>NZ_AP043981.1:2562500-8072500 GCF_055391085.1 Chelatococcus sp. KU-N122
ATATGCTTGCCGAACACATCCCGTTTTCGCAAACCTCCTCGCGGACGTTCACGTTGCTGGCGGGCCGTCACACGGCCCTCGGGATGCATTCCCTCTTCACGATGATCAACAACACGCCGGCGCGGCCTCGCCGAATGTCCAAGCGGGACATCCGGGGCTCTCACGCCCAGCGAATCTTGAAACGGATGAACAGCAGGGGAGGGGAGCGGAGTACCGTCCCTTCGATCGAACCAAAAAATCTGGTGGAGCCAGACGGGATCGAACCGACGACCTCATGCTTGCAAAGCACGCGCTCTCCCAACTGAGCTATGGCCCCTGACCGGGGTGAGCCCGAGCTGGCACGCGCATCAATGGTGGGCCTGGGAGGACTTGAACCTCCGACCTCACGCTTATCAAGCGCGCGCTCTAACCAACTGAGCTACAAGCCCGTTGCGCCGAAGCCCGCCGAGCCCCAGGGGCCCGCCGTCTCCGGCACGTGTTCATCCGAGGAAAGAGAAACGAAGACGGCGCTGCCCCGCCTATGGGGTTCTGACGAACCCCTGATGTTTCCAAGATGTCCGATACATCGGGCCAGAATGGCCGTCCGTGAAGGACAATCCTTAGAAAGGAGGTGATCCAGCCGCAGGTTCCCCTACGGCTACCTTGTTACGACTTCACCCCAGTCGCTGACCCTACCGTGGTCGCCTGCCTCCTTGCGGTTAGCGCGACGCCTTCGGGTAAAGCCAACTCCCATGGTGTGACGGGCGGTGTGTACAAGGCCCGGGAACGTATTCACCGTAGCATGCTGATCTACGATTACTAGCGATTCCACCTTCATGCACCCGAGTTGCAGAGTGCAATCCGAACTGAGACGGTTTTTTGGGATTAGCTCCAGGTCGCCCCTTCGCTGCCCACTGTCACCGCCATTGTAGCACGTGTGTAGCCCAGCCCGTAAGGGCCATGAGGACTTGACGTCATCCCCACCTTCCTCTCGGCTTATCACCGGCAGTCCCCCTAGAGTGCCCAACTGAATGATGGCAACTAAGGGCGAGGGTTGCGCTCGTTGCGGGACTTAACCCAACATCTCACGACACGAGCTGACGACAGCCATGCAGCACCTGTGTTCTCGCCAGCCGAACTGAAGGATACCGTCTCCGGTAACCATACGAGACATGTCAAGAGCTGGTAAGGTTCTGCGCGTTGCTTCGAATTAAACCACATGCTCCACCGCTTGTGCGGGCCCCCGTCAATTCCTTTGAGTTTTAATCTTGCGACCGTACTCCCCAGGCGGGATGCTTAACGCGTTAACTGCGCCACTGAACAGCAAGCTGCCCAACGGCTAGCATCCATCGTTTACGGCGTGGACTACCAGGGTATCTAATCCTGTTTGCTCCCCACGCTTTCGCGCCTCAGCGTCAGAACCGGACCAGTAAGCCGCCTTCGCCACTGGTGTTCTTGCGAATATCTACGAATTTCACCTCTACACTCGCAGTTCCACTTACCTCTTCCGGTCTCAAGACATCCAGTATCAAAGGCTATTCCGAGGTTGAGCCCCGGGCTTTCACCCCTGACTTAAATGTCCGCCTACGCGCCCTTTACGCCCAGTGATTCCGAGCAACGCTTGCCCCCTTCGTATTACCGCGGCTGCTGGCACGAAGTTAGCCGGGGCTTCTTCTGCGGGTACCGTCATTATCGTCCCCGCCGAAAGAGCTTTACAACCCTAAGGCCGTCATCACTCACGCGGCATGGCTGGATCAGGCTTGCGCCCATTGTCCAATATTCCCCACTGCTGCCTCCCGTAGGAGTCTGGGCCGTGTCTCAGTCCCAGTGTGGCTGATCATCCTCTCAGACCAGCTACTGATCGTCGCCTTGGTGAGCCATTACCTCACCAACTAGCTAATCAGACGCGGGCCGATCCTTCAGCGATAAATCTTTCCCCCGAAGGGCGTATCCGGTATTAGCTCAAGTTTCCCTGAGTTATTCCGAACCAAAGGGTACGTTCCCACGTGTTACTCACCCGTCTGCCACTCCCCCGAAGGGGCGTTCGACTTGCATGTGTTAGGCCTGCCGCCAGCGTTCGCTCTGAGCCAGGATCAAACTCTCAGATTGGATGAGAATTTGTCTCGGCTTGGTCTCTACGCGAATTGACGGAGCCTCAACATCCAATCCCCATCAACGCCTCGCGACGCCAATAAAGATCAATGTGAGCTCCGAAACGTAGTACCGCCGATATCCTTCTCGACAACCTAAACCCATGGACCCGAGGGTCATGCGCCAGGCCGTCCGCAAGGACAACGCCGTCTACGCTTCTCTTTCCGATTCAATTGTCAAACAGCCTTCATCGAACAATGCAAAAAGCACCCGCCGATGAAAAATCCCTTCACACCGAAAACAGGCCTTAGCCCCGATCCGTATCGGGCCCAGACCCTCATTCTGCGGCGGAAGAGCAAACAACCCGCGGTCAACGCAGGCCGTCGATGAGCTGCTTATATGGAGGACCGCCGTTCGCTGTCAACAGTGACGGCAAAGTTTTTGTCGCCGACCGGAGTCGGCGGCGCGTCGGCGGGCCAAACAAGCCGCCGGTTCGATCGCCGTCAGCGCCCTCGCCTCATGCTCAAAGTGCCGGCCAGCAAAGGGGGAGCGGGAACGACGGTGACCGTTAACCAAATTGTATCGAAGCGACCTCGGCGGGCGCAGCCATGAGGACGGTGCATGCTCGCGCCGGAGGTGGGCACACGGTCACGGATGCGCTCGCTCAAGATCGAGTTTCGCGAGGCGTGCTGGTTCGTTCCCGGCCAGGGGCATCACCCCTCCAGAAAGCCGGTTGCCCGCGCTGGACGACACGCACGGCCTCGCCGGTCGTCGTTCCGCCGGGCGTGGTTCACGTCTGCCGCCGCACAGCTCAGCGTCGTCCGGTCCGCCAGAGCGTGACATTGTAGATGGCGGCATAGCTGGTCGCGACCGTCAGCGGGACGGCGATCGTCGCGGCGACCTCGGGCGTGCCGCTGATCGTATGGAGGGCCGTCAGCAGGCTCGCGGAGACGAGGCCGGCGACGACGGGCGGGACGAGGAGCGTGGCAAGGCCGCGGAAGCGGCTGGCGAGACCCTCGATGGCCCGCTTCAGGACGAGGGTGATCGAGGCCGAGATCGCGCCCTGGACCAGCCCGGCGTAAAGCGGCGCCGGCATCGGATGGGTCCGGTTGGCGAAGGCCGCCCAGCTGCCCATGGCGAGGAAGGCGAAAGCGACATGGGTGAGGCTGCTGCGCGCCAGGCGGACGACGGGCGTGCTCATGCACCGGACCACGGATGGCGGTGAGATGGAGCAAGCGGCCTAAGCATCCGGTCCGTCGATCAGCGGGTCGGGTCGGCTCAACGCCAGCAGCTTGCTGCGATCGCGAATGCGGATCTCCTGCCCCTCCACATGGATCATGTCGCGCTGCAGCGTGGAGAGGATGCGGGAGAAGCTCTCGCGTGTCATGCCGAGTTGCGAGGCGATCAGGCCCTTTTCGTAGGGCAGGACGATGTCGCCGGTGTCGCCCTGGCGCCGGGCGAGGGCCAGAAGGTAGGCCGCGACCCGCTGGGGGCCGGGCCGCAGCTTCAGCGTCTTGATCTGCCGGACCATGGCCCGGAACTGTTCGGCCAGGCAGCCGACGAGCGCCAGGGCGAGCGACGGTTCGGTGGTCATGAGCTGGCGGAAGACGTCGGCCTTGATCATCAGGATGCGGGCATCCTCGATGCATCGCGCGCTCATCAGATAGGGCGCGCCGGAGACGACGGCCGCAGGGAGAAGAACGCCCGGGGCCTCGACCGTGTCGATCACCATCTCCTGCCCCTGCGCCGAGTGGCCGAGCAGGTGCACCGCCCCCTCCAGGACGACCGCGAGGAAGTTGGGCTCGGCTCCCTGCTCGAACAGAACGAGGCCGCGCGGCGCCTGTTGAATGACGGATGCGTCGCACAGCGCCCGCGCGCCGTCGGCCGAGAGCCCCGAGAACATCGGCAGGCGGGTGATCATATCGCTCTGGGTGGGGTCCATCGCCATAGGCCTATCACGGTTGGAGTCCGCCGCAGCCATTTGATGTTTGTCAAATCGTCATTTGACTTGTATCAAATTGGAATAATTCGAGTTGATGCAGATTGCCGCTCGAAGCGATGGAGGCTGCGGCTGAGGCAGGCGAATGGGCGGACCGACGAGGCCGGATGGCCCGCCGCCCCATTTCCGACGCCATGACCGTGGAGACCTCATCGACCGGCCGGTGGATACCGAGGCAACCATGCCGAAGTCCCGAAGCGTCGCCGTGCTGCTCGTCACCACCTGGGCCTTCACCGCCTGCTTCGCGGTGTGGACCATGTTCGGCGTGACGGGGATCCCGATCCGGGCCCAGCTCAATCTGGACTCGACCCAGTTCGGCCTCCTCACGGCCACCCCGATCCTGACCGGGGCGCTGTTCCGCCTGCCGCTGGGCATCTGGACGGACCGGTTCGGCGGCCGGATCATCATGCTGCTGCTGCTGGTCGGCTGCGCCGTCCCGCTCTGGATCTCGTCCTACGCCACGGCGCTCTGGCAGTTCCTGCTGCTCGGCCTGGCGCTGGGCCTCGTCGGCGCCTCCTTCTCCGTCGGCACGCCCTATGTGGCGCGCTTCTTCCCGAAGGAGAGCCGCGGCTTCGCCATGGGCTTCTTCGGCGCCGGCACGGTGGGCGCGGCGCTGAACATGTTCGTGGCGCCGGTGCTGGTGGGCAGCTACGGCTGGGAAGTCGTGCCCAAGGTCTATGCGGTGGCCCTGCTGGTGACGGCGGTCCTGTTCTGGCTGTTCTCGGCGCCGGATCCCGGCGTCGCCGCGGGTAGCGGTCCGGCGCCGTCGATGATGCACCAGCTCCGGGTCCTGCGCGATCCGCGCGTCTGGAAATATTGCCAGTACTATTCCATCGTCTTCGGCGGCTTCACGGCCCTGTCGATCTGGGCGCCGCAATATTTCAAGAACGAGTACGGCTTCTCGATCGCCCAGGCGTCGCTGCTCGCGGCCTGCTTCTCCCTGCCCGGCGGCGCCTTCCGCGCCGTCGGCGGATGGCTGTCGGACCGGTTCGGCGCCCACAGCGTCACCTGGTGGGTGCTGTGGGCAGCCTGGATCGCCCTGTTCCTGCTGTCCTATCCGCGCACCGATCTGATCGTGCACACGGTCAACGGGCCGGTCAGCTTCGGCATCGCGCTGCCGCCCTGGCTGTTCACCGCGCTCCTGATGGTGCTCGGCGTCGCCTTCGCCTGCGGCATGGCGTCGACCTTCAAGTATATCGCCGACGACTTTCCGGACAACATGGGGGCCGTCTCGGGCATCGTCGGCATGGCCGGCGGCCTCGGCGGCTTCCTGCTGCCGATCATGTTCGGCGCTCTGCTCGACCGGCTCGGCGTGAACTCGAGCTGCTTCATGCTGCTCTACGGCATCGTCTGGGTCTCGCTGATCCTGAACTACCTCACGGAGGTCCGCCGCACGCCGGTGATGGGCCCGCTCGCGCCCCAGGCGATCGTCGAGCCGTCGCGCTGAGCTTGCGAAAAGGGGTGGCCGCATGAGCCATTTTCTGGAGCGTCTGACGTATCTCTCCCGCCGTCGGGAGCCTTTCGCCGACGGCCACGGCGAGCTGCGCGACGAGGACCGCATGTGGGAGGAGGGCTACCGGCAGCGCTGGCAGCACGACAAGATCGTCCGCTCCACCCATGGCGTGAACTGCACCGGCTCCTGCTCCTGGAAGATCTACGTCAAGAGCGGCGTCGTCACCTGGGAGACGCAGCAGACCGATTATCCGCGCACCCGGCCGGGCATGCCGAACCACGAGCCGCGCGGCTGCTCGCGTGGCGCCTCCTACAGCTGGTACCTCTACAGCGCCAGCCGCATCAAATATCCGCTGGTGCGCGGCCGCCTGGTCGAGGCCTGGCGCGAGGCGCGCAAGACGCTCGGGCCGGTCGAGGCGTGGGCGGCGATCGCAGGCAATCCCGACACCGCCAAGTCCTACAAGGCGGTCAGGGGGCGGGGCGGCTTCGTCCGCGTCGCCTGGGACGAGGCCACCGAGATCATCGCCGCCGCCAACGTCCACACGATCAGGACTTTTGGGCCCGACCGGGTCATCGGCTTCTCGCCCATCCCGGCCATGTCGATGGTCTCCTACGCCGCCGGCGCCCGCTACCTCAGCCTGATCGGCGGCACGCTGCTCTCCTTCTATGACTGGTACTGCGACCTGCCGCCGTCGAGCCCCCAGACCTGGGGCGAGCAGACCGACGTGCCGGAATCGGCCGACTGGTACAATTCGGCCTACATCATCGCCTGGGGCTCGAACGTGCCGCAGACGCGCACGCCTGACGCCCATTTCTTCGTCGAGGCGCGCTACAACGGCACGAAGGTGGTGGCCGTCACCCCCGACTATGCCGAGGTCGCCAAGCTTTCCGACCTGTGGCTGCACCCCAAGCAGGGCACGGACGCGGCGCTCGCCATGGCCCTGGGCCATGTCATCCTGCGCGAGTTCTTCATCGACCGGCAGGTTCCCTATTTCCAGGACTATTGCCGCCGCTACACGGATCTGCCGATGCTGGTGCGGCTGCGCCGCGACGGTGAGCGCTTCGTGCCGGAACGCTACCTGCGCCAGAGCGATCTGCCCGGGGCGCCGGCGTCGGCGCGTGCCGCCTGGAAGACGGTGGCGGTGGCCGAGGGCGGCGATGCGCTGGTGATCCCGCAGGGATCCATCGGCTTTCGCTGGCCGCAGGAGGGGGAGCCGGCCGGGCGCTGGAACCTCGAGGGCAAGGACGGTGAGACGGGCGGCGACGTCAAGCTGGAGCTGAGCCTGATCGACCGGCGCGACGCCGTGGCCGCCGTCGCCTTTCCTTATTTCGGCGGTCAGCCGCACGCGCATTTCGCCGGCAACGACCAGGGCGACGGCGTGCTCATGCGCAACGTCCCGGTCCGCACGCTGAAGCTCGCCGACGGCGAGACTTACGTCGCCACCGTCTTCGACCTGCTCTGCGCCAACTACGGGATCGACCGCGGGCTCGGCGGCGCCTGCGCTGCGAATTTCGGCGACGACGTGCCCTATACGCCCGCCTGGCAGGAGGCGATCACCGGGGTGGCCGCCGACAAGGCGATCGCCGTCGCTCGCGGCTTCGCTGAGACCGCCGAGAAGACCAGGGGCCGCGCCATGGTGATCATCGGCGCCGGCATGAACCACTGGTACCACCAGGACATGGGCTACCGCTCGATCATCAACATGCTGATGATGTGCGGCACCGTCGGCGTCTCCGGCGGCGGCTGGGCCCACTACGTCGGCCAGGAGAAGCTCCGGCCGCAGACCGGCTGGACCATGCTCGCCTTCGCGCTCGACTGGGCGCGGCCGCCGCGGCACATGAACGGCACCTCGTTCTTCTATGCCCACAGCGACCAGTGGCGCTACGAGAAGCTCGACGTCACCGAGCTGCTGTCGCCATTGGCGGATCCCACGCCCTACCGCGGCAGCATGATCGACCTCAACGTCAAGGCCGAGCGCATGGGCTGGTTGCCCTCGGCGCCCCAGCTCGCCGTCAACCCCCTGACCATCGCCACCGAGGCCGACCGTGCGGGCGTCGGCGTCAAGGAGCACGTGGTCGCCGGGCTCAAGTCCGGTGCGCTCACCATGGCCTGCGAGGACCCGGACAGTCCCGCGAACTTCCCGCGCAACCTGTTCATCTGGCGCTCCAACCTGTTCGGCTCGTCCGGCAAGGGCCACGAATATTTCCTGCGCCATTTCCTCGGCACGCGGCACGGCCTCCAGGGCAAGGACCTGGGCGAAGCGGGCGGCGCCAAGCCGCTGGACGTCGCCTGGCGCGATCCGGCGCCGGAGGGCAAGCTCGATCTCGTCGTGACGCTCGACTTCCGCATGTCGACGAGCTGCCTCTACTCCGACGTCGTGCTGCCGACGGCCACCTGGTACGAGAAGAACGACCTCAACACCTCCGACATGCACCCCTTCATCCATCCGCTGTCCACGGCGGTGGACCCGGTGTGGGAGGCCCGCAGCGACTGGGAGACCTACAAGGGGATCGCCCGCCGCTTCGCCGAGCTCGCTCCGGGCCATCTCGGCGTCGAACGCGACGTGGTGCTCGTCCCCATCCAGCACGACAGCGCCGCCGAGCTCGCCCAGCCCTTCGACGTGAAGGACTGGCGGCACGGGGAGTGCGAGCTCGTCCCCGGCGTCACCGCGCCGCAGATCATGGTGGTGGAGCGCGACTACCCCAACACCTACCGCCGCTTCACGGCGCTGGGGCCGCTGGCGGACAAGCTCGGCAACGGCGGCAAGGGCATCGCCTGGAACACCGAAGACGAGGTCAGGGGCCTGGGCGCGCTGAACTATCGCGTGGAGGAGCCGGGGCCGACGGCGGGGCGACCGCGCATCGAGACCGACATTGATGCGGCTGAGGTGATCCTCTACCTCGCGCCGGAGACCAACGGCCAAGTCGCCGTCAAGGCCTGGGAGGCGCTCGGCAAGGTGACCGGGCGCGACCACCGGCATCTGGCCCTGATGCGCGAGGACGAGAAGATCCGCTTCCGCGACATCCAGGCCCAGCCGCGCAAGATCATCTCGTCGCCGACCTGGTCGGGCATCGAGAGCGAGCACGTCAGCTACACGGCTGGCTACACCAACGTGAACGAGCTGATCCCCTGGCGGACCCTGACCGGCCGACAGCAGTTCTATCAGGACCACCGCTGGTTCCGCGATTTCGGGGAGAGTTTTGCCGTCTACAGACCGCCGATCGACACGCGCTCGGTCGCCGAGATGATGGGCACGCGCCCCAACGGCGAGACGGAGATCGCGCTCAACTTCATCACGCCCCACCAGAAGTGGGGCATCCATTCCACCTATACCGACAACCTGCTGATGCTGACCTTGTCGCGCGGCGGCCCGATCGTCTGGCTCTCCGAGGCCGACGCCAAGTCCGCCGGCATCGTCGACAACGACTGGATCGAGCTGTTCAACCTCAACGGCGCCATCGCCGCGCGCGCGGTGGTCAGCCAGCGGATCAAGCCCGGCATGTGCATGATGTACCATGCGCAGGAGAAGATCGTGAACGTGCCGGGCTCGGAGATCACCGGCCTGCGCGGCGGCATCCACAATTCGGTGACGCGGACGGTGCTGAAGCCGACGCACATGGTCGGCGGCTACGCCCAGCTCTCCTACGGCTTCAACTACTACGGCACCGTGGGATCCAACCGCGACGAATTCGTCATCGTCCGCAAGCTCAGCCGGATCGACTGGCTCGACCACTCGAACCCCGTCGATCCCGTGTCCAGGGGAGCCGTCGCATGAAGATCCGTGCTCAAGTCGCCATGGTGCTCAACCTCGACAAGTGCATCGGCTGCCATACCTGCTCGGTCACCTGCAAGCAGGTGTGGACCTCGCGCCAGGGCATGGAATACGCCTGGTTCAACAACGTCGAGACCAAGCCCGGCATCGGCTATCCCAAGGACTGGGAGAACCAGACTCGCTGGAAGGGCGGCTGGGAGCGCAAGCGGAGCGGGCGGATCGTCCCCAAGCAGGGCGGCCGCCTGGCCGTGCTGGCGAAGATCTTCGCCAATCCCCACCTGCCCGAGATCGACGATTACTACGAGCCGTTCACCTACGACTACGCGCATCTGCAGACGGCGCCGGAGCTGCCGACGGCGCCGGTGGCGCGGCCGCTGTCGCTCGTCACCGGACGGCCCATGGACAAGATCGAGTGGGGCCCGAACTGGGAGGAGATCCTCGGCGGCGAGTTCGACAAGCGCTCGCAGGACTACAATTTCGAGGCCGTCCAGAAGGACATCTACGGCCAGTTCGAAAACACCTTCATGATGTACCTGCCGCGGCTGTGCGAGCACTGTCTCAATCCCAGCTGCGTCGCCTCCTGCCCGTCCGGCTCGATCTACAAGCGCGAGGAGGACGGCATCGTCCTCGTCGACCAGGACAAGTGCCGGGGCTGGCGCATGTGCGTCTCGGGCTGCCCCTACAAGAAGATCTACTACAACTGGACCTCGGGGAAGGCCGAGAAGTGCATCTTCTGCTATCCGCGCATCGAGGCGGGGCAGCCGACGGTATGCTCGGAGACCTGCGTCGGCCGCATCCGCTACCTCGGCGTCCTGCTCTATGACGCCGACGGCATCGAGCGCGCCGCCGCGACCGCCGACGAGCAGGACCTCTACGAGGAGCAGCTGAAGCTGTTTCTCGACCCGCACGACCCCGCGGTCGTGGCCCAGGCCCGCGCCGACGGCGTGCCCGATGCCTGGATCGAGGCGGCGAAGGCCTCCCCCACCTACAAGATGGCGGTGGACTGGCGCATCGCCTTCCCGCTCCACCCGGAATACCGCACGCTGCCCATGGTCTGGTACGTGCCGCCGCTGTCGCCGATCCAGTCGCACGCCAATGCCGGTGGCATCGAGAGCGCCGGCGAGATCCCGGACGTGCGCTCGCTGCGCATCCCCGTGCGCTACCTCGCCAACCTGCTGACCGCCGGCGCCGAGCCGCCGATCGTGAGCGCGTTGGAGCGCATGCTCGCCATGCGCGCCTACTACCGGCAGCGCCAGCTCGGCGAGGGCGATGGCCAGGGCGTCCTGGCCCAGGTCGGCCTCACGGTCGCGCAGGTGGAGGAGATGCATCGCTACCTCTCCATCGCCAACTACGAGGACCGCTTCGTCATCCCCACCAGCCACCGCGAGCAGGCCGAGGATGCCTACGGCCTCAAGGGCTCGTGCGGCTTCACCTTCGGCAACGGCTGCGATTTCGGCCCGCCGCATTCGACGCTGTTCGGCGGCAAGATGGGGCGGCGCAAGCTGACGCCCATCCGCCACCTCGACACCTGAGGAGGCGGCCATGCTCCTGTTCCGGGCGCTGAGTGCCCTCCTGTCCTACCCGTCGGCGGAGATGCGCGCGGCGCTGCCCGAGATCGCCGAGGTGATCCGCGCCACGTCGCTCGTCCGCGCCCGCGAGCGGCAGGAGCTGCTGGCGCTGGTGGACGAGCTCGGCCGCGGCGACCTGCTGGCGTGCGAGGCGCGCTACGTCGATCTGTTCGACCGCGGCCGGGCCCTGTCGCTCAACCTGTTCGAGCACCTTCACGGCGACGGCCGCGACCGTGGCGCTGCCATGGTCGACCTCAAGCAGGTCTACGAGCGGGCCGGCTTCGACCTCTCCACCAGCGAGCTGCCGGACTATCTGCCGGTGGTGCTGGAATATCTGAGCTGCCGCGATCTGGGCGAGGCGCAAGCGATGCTGGCCGACTGCGCGCACATCCTGACGTCGATCGGCCGCTCCCTGATCGCCCGGCGCAGCCCCTATGCGGCGGTCGTTCAGGCCCTGCTCGTGATCGCCGGCGAGAAGCCGATCGATGCGGCGGCCATCCCGCCGGTGAAAACGGGCCGGGCGGCGCTCGACGACGACTGGGCGGAGCAGCCGGCCTTCGCCGGTGCGCCGGCGCCGGGCGGGCGGGCCTCCACCCTCTGAGACCCTCTGGAAGGGAGACGCGGTCATGCTGTCGAATGCCTACGTGAACACGCTCCTCTTCGGGGTCTATCCTTACGTCTGCCTTGCCGTGCTGCTGATCGGCAGCCTGCTCCGCTTCGACCGCGAGCCCTACACGTGGAAGAGCGACTCGTCGCAGATGCTGCGCAAGCGGTCGCTGCGACTCGGCTCCAATCTGTTCCACTACGGCGTGATCGTCGTGATCCTCGGCCACTTCGCCGGCTTCCTGGCGCCCCACTGGGCGGTCGACTGGGCGCTCACGCCGGTCGCCCACCAGTTGCTCGCCATGGTGATCGGCGGCATCGCCGGCGTGGTCGCCATCATCGGGCTCACCATCCTGATCGCGCGGCGGCTGGGCGACCCGCGCATCCGGCTCAACAGCCGCAAATGGGATATCGCGGTGGTGCTGATGCTGTGGCTGCAGCTTGCGCTGGGCCTGCTCACGGTGCCGCTGTCCGCCTTCCACATGGACGGCGTCCTGTTCGAGACGCTGACCAGCTACGTGAAGGGCATCGTGACGCTCGACGGCGGGGCCGCGGCGCTGATGGCCGACGTGCCGCTGCCCTACAAGCTGCACGTCCTGCTCGGCTTCACGCTGTTTCTGATCTCGCCGTTCACCCGCATGATCCACATCTGGAGCGGCGTCGGCGCATTGGCCTATCTCATTCGTCCCTATCAGATCGTGCGCACGCCGCACACGCGCGCCAAGGAGCCGGTACGGTCATGAGCGTCTCGGTCAACGGTGTCGACGTCAGCGTCGCGGCGGACGCCAGCCCCGAGCTCGCCGCGGCGCGCGAGCTGCTGCGCCAGCGCGCCCTGACGCTCGGCCTTCTCGACGAGCGGGCCGACGCCGAGGCCACCGACGAGGCGATCGAGGAGCTGCTGGCGCGCGAGGTCACGGTGCCGACGCCGACGGACGAGGAGTGCCGGCGCTACTACGACGCGCATCCGCAGGAGTTCGAGAGCGGCGATCTCGTGCATGCCCGGCACATCCTGTTCCAGGTGACGGCCGCCGTTCCTCTTCACGAGATCCGCGCCCGGGCGGAGCGGACGCTGCACGAGCTGTTGCAGCAGCCCGAGCGCTTCGCCGCTGTGGCGGCGGAATTGTCGAACTGCCCCTCCGGCCAGCATGGCGGCAACCTCGGGCAGATCGGCCGCGGTGATACGGTGCCGGAGTTCGAGGCGGCGCTGTTCCGGCTGGAGCCGCCCGGGCTGCTGCGCGAGCTGGTCAAGACCCGCTACGGCTTCCACATCGTGACGGTCGACCAGCGCATTTTTGGCGACAGGCTGCCGTTCGAGGCGGTCCGCGCCGGGATCGGCCAACGGTTGAGCGCCGTCGTCGAGGAGCAGGCGGTTCGCCAGTATGTCGCCATCCTGGCCGGGCAGGCCGCGATCGACGGGGCCGAGCTCGCAGCAGCGTCGTCGCCCCTCGTGCAGTGAGCCGGCCGTCGCCGCGCCTCAGTCCGCCCCACGCCGGCGCGTGGCGAGGACGTTGCGGATCGAGAAGCTGGAGTGGATGCGCAGGACGCCCGGCAGGGTCGACAGGATGTCGGTGTGGATGCGCTCGAACTCCGCCGCGTTCTCCACCTCGACCCGCAATAGATAATCGGCGCCGCCGGTCATCAGATAGCACTCCCGGATCTCCGGGTGCCTGCGGACGGCCGCCTCGAAGCGCTTGAGGTAATCCTCCGTCTGCCGCTCGAGCGTGATGTTGATGATCACGGCGATCGCCGCCTCGCCGGAGGCGTGGTCGACGAGGGCGGTGTAGCCGCGGATCACGCCGCTGTGCTCCAGCAGGCGGATGCGCCGCAGGCAGGCGGACGGAGAGAGCCCGACCTCCTCCGCCAGCTTGGCGTTGCTCATGCGCGCATTGAGCCGCAGCAGGCGGACGATGTTGCGATCGATGGCATCCAGACCGTGCATGGCAGATTATTCGACGTCCCGGCAGATCGTTGCGTCAAGGCGGCGCGAGTGGAATTTTCGCGATCTCATAGCACGGAGATTGCGCGCTTGTTGCGCTAGGCTTCCACTCATCCTTGATGGGGCGGCGCATGGACGGCTCAGGGTTCGACTTCGTGGGTGACGTTGCGGCGCCCGGCGTGCTGATCATCGATCTCGCAGCGCTTGCCGGCAACTATCGCGCGCTGCGCGAGCGCGTCGCGCCCGCGCAGGCCGGGGCCGTGGTCAAGGCCGATGGTTACGGGCTCGGCGCAGCGCGCGTGGCGCCGGCGCTCTATGGGGCCGGCTGCCGGGATTTCTTCGTCGCCCATCTCGGCGAAGCCCTGGCGCTGAAGCCCGTTCTGGCGGCGGATGCGCGGCTCATCGTGCTCAACGGCCTGCTGCCGGGGGGCGAGGCGGCCTGTGCGGCGGCCGGCGTGGTGCCCGTCCTGAATTCGCTCGAGCAGGTCGCCGCCTGGTCCGCCGCGGCGCGCACCCGCGGCGAGGAGCTTCCGGCGGCGCTTCAGGTCGACACGGGCATGTCGCGGCTCGGCCTCGCCGAGGCGGAGCTCGCGGCGCTCGCCGCCGATCCTGCCCTGTTGCGCGGCATTCGCCTGCTGTTCCTGATCAGCCACCTGGCCTCCGCCGACGAGCCGGAGAGCCCCCAGAACGCCGACCAGCTCGGCGCCTGGCGCCGCGCCGCGGCGGCGTTTCCGGGACTCGCACTTTGCTTCGCCAACTCCGCCGGCATCCTGCTCGGCGAGAATTATCACGGGGCGCTGGCGCGGCCCGGTATTGCGCTCTACGGCGGCGTGCCGACGCCGGCGGCGGCCGGCGTGACGGCGCCGGTGGTGCGTCTGGATGTGCGTGTCATCCAGACGCGCACGGTCCCTGCCGGAACGCGCGTCGGCTACGGCGGCACCCACGTCACCGCGCACGAGACGCGGCTTGCGACCCTGGCGGCCGGCTACGCCGACGGGCTGCCTCGCCATCTGAGCGATCGCGGCGCCGCCTATTGCGGTGCGACGCGCCTGCCGATCGTCGGGCGGGTGTCCATGGACAGCATCACCGTGGACGTGTCGGCGCTGCCGCCGGGAACGCTCGGGCTCGGCAGCCTGGTCGAGATCATCGGCCCGCACCAGACCCTCGACGAGGTCGCCGCGGCCGCCGGAACCATCTCCTACGAAATCCTGACCCGCCTCGGCCGCCGCTACCAGCGGCACTACCGCTGAGGCCGGCACGGGCGCCCTCCAGCACAATCGAACGGGCATCATGAAGATCGTTGTTCTCGGCGCCGGCGTGATCGGCGTCACGTCAGCCTATTACCTGGCCAAGGCCGGCCATGAGGTGACCGTGCTCGACCGCCAGGCGGGCCCGGCGCTGGAGACGAGCTTCGCCAACGCCGGCGAGATCTCGCCGGGCTACGCCTCGCCCTGGGCGGCGCCCGGCATTCCGCTGAAGGCGCTCAAGTGGCTGTTCATGGAGCATGCGCCGCTGATCATCCGGCCGACCGTCGATCCGGCCGCCTGGCGTTGGATGGCCGCCATGCTGCGCAACTGCACCAGCGCGCGCTACGCCGTGAACAAGGGGCGGATGGTCCGCCTCGCCGAATACAGCCGCGACTGCCTGGTGGCGCTGCGGGCGGACACCGGCATCGCCTACGATCATCGCAGCCAGGGCACGCTGCAGCTCTTCCGCACGCAGAAGCAGATCGACGGCGTCGGCAAGGACGTCGAGGTGCTGCGCCGTGACGGGGTGCCGTTCGAGGTGCTCGACGCCGCCGGCTGCATTGCGGCCGAGCCCGGCCTGGCGCCCGTGCGCGGCAAGATCGCCGGCGGCCTGCGCCTGCCCAACGACGAGACCGGGGACTGCTACAAGTTCACCAACGCCCTGCACGGGCTATGCGAGGCGCTGGGCGTCACCTTCCGCTTCGGCGTCGACATTCGCGGCTTGCGGCGGGAGAACGGACGCATCGCGGCCGTGGAGACCGGGGCACAGGCCATCGCGGCCGATGCCTTCGTCGTCGCCCTCGGCAGCTACTCGCCGGCCCTGCTCGCGGGGCTCGGTCTCAGCCTGCCGGTCTACCCGGTGAAGGGCTATTCGATCACCGTTCCGATCGTCGACGAGGCGCGCGCGCCCGTCTCGACGGTGATGGACGAAACCTACAAGATCGCTATCACCCGGCTGGGGGACCGCATCCGGGTCGGCGGCATGGCCGAGATCGCCGGCTTCAAGCTCGACCTGCCGCCGGCCCGCCGCGCCACCCTCGTCCACTCCGTGGAGGACCTGTTCGGCGGCGCCGGCGATCAGGCGCAGGCCACCTTCTGGGCCGGTCTGCGCCCGATGACGCCGGACGGGACGCCGGTGATCGGGCGGGCGGGGTTCGACAACCTCTATCTCAATACCGGCCACGGAACGCTCGGCTGGACCATGGCCTGCGGCTCGGGACGGGTCCTGGCGGATCTGCTCAGCGGCACCCGGCCGGACATCGACACGGCCGATCTGGCGCTCGGCCGCTATGGCGCCGGAGCGGCGACCGCGGCTTAAGAGGGCGGTGCGCCACCGGCGTCGATTCCTCTTGGCCTGCGCCTCCTTTTTCTCGCCGTGACGACGGAAAAGCTTCAGGAAAGTGATGCGCCGGCATCGGGGAGCCGCTGCTGCCGTCGACCTACTCCGCGATGTGGATCCGAGGCTGAACGATCGGGCTCTTGGGCATCGGACCCGGCGCGGACACATGATAGCCGAGCGGGAAGAGTGAAAGGCCGAAGGCGCGGTGCACGAAGCCCCAGAGTCCCTTGGGCGCGCAGAGCATGATGGCGACCGCGGCGGCACCGAGTATCATCAGGTAGATGGTGCCCAGGTCGGCAAGGAATTCGCGCAGGAGGAAATACAGGAGCGTGCCGATGATCGGCCCCTCGATGGTGCCGATGCCGCCGATCACCACGATGAGCAGCACGAAGACGGTCCAGTCGTTGATGCTGAACGCTGCATCGGGCGTGATGCGCAGCTTGGTGATGAAGATGAGCGATCCGACCATGGCGGTGGCGGCCGCGGCGATCACATAGGTGAAGAGCTTGGCCGGCCCGATGCGGATGCCCAGGCTCAAGGCGGCGACCTCGTTGTCGCGGATGGCCGTGAGCGCAAGCCCGATGCGCGAGCGCAGCACCAGGTAGACGAGCCCGATCGCGCCGAGGCAGACCAGCAGCGCGCAGAGGTAGATGAGCATCTCGCGCTCGCTCTTGGAGCCGATCGCCCGCATCGCCTCCGTCGGCAGGCTGAGCCCGGAGCCGCCGCCGAGCGCCCCCACCTGTGCCGCCGTGAGGCGGCAGACCTCGGCCACCACCCACGTGCCGATGGCGAAGTAGGGCCCCTTGAGCCGGAAGACGAGCCACGCGATCGGCAATGCAATCGCGGCTCCGGTCACGCCGGCGACGGGCACCGACCAGAGCGGATTGAGCCCGCCGAAAATGGTGGCCGAGAACAGGATATAGCCGCCCAGCCCCACGTAGGCGTGCTGGCCGATGGAGAGCATGCCGGCGTAGCCGGCGAGCAGGTTCCACAGGCTCGCTAGGGCCAGGAAGAACATGAACTCCGTGATGAGCCGCAGCTCCGCCGGCTTGGCCCACCAGGGCGCCGCGATCAGGCCGAGGACGATCAGAGCCGATACGGCCAGGGCGATGCGGCTGACCCGCGTGGAGCGGGAGATCTCGGTGGGCGGCACTAGTCGATCCTCGGAAACAGGCCGCGCGGGCGCGCCGCAAGGATGAGCAGGAACATGATGTGGCCGGCGAGCAGCTGGTAGCCGGGGTCGATCTGCGCCCCCAATCCCTGGGCCACGCCGAGGACGACGCCACCGGCCAGCGTGCCCCAGAGATTGCCCAGCCCCCCGATGATCACCGCTTCGAAGCCGAAGATGAGGCGCGACGGGCCGAGAAACGGGTCGAAACTGGAGCGGACGGCGAGGAACACGCCGGCTACGGCGACTACGGCGAGCGAGAGGGCCATGGCCCAGGCAAAGACATGCCGGTTCTCGAGCCCCATGAGCTGGGCGGTCTCGCCGTCGTCGGACACGGCGCGGAAGGCCCGGCCGAGGGCCGTCCTGTAGAGCAGGAGCTGCAGGCCGCCGATGATCGCGACGGCCACCAGGAAGGTCAGCAGCGGCATGTAGCCGATCGCGAGGCCTGGCAGCAGGTTGAGGCTTTGCAGCTCGATGGCCCCGGCGTCGAGCCTGCGGCTGTCGGCGCTGAACAGCGCCAGCAGTCCGTTCTGAATGATCAGCGACAGGCCGATGGTGACGACGAGCGGCGAGAGCAGATCGTCGCCGAGGACGCGGTTGAACAGGCCGCGCTGCAGGCCATAGCCCGCCGCGGCCATGATCGGCACGATCAGCGCCAGGCTCGTCAGCGGGTTCAGGCCTGTCGCCGCCACGATGACATAGACCAGGTAGGCGGCGGCGACGATGAGATCGCCATGGGCGATGTTGACGAGGCGCATGACCCCGAAGATCAGGGACAGCCCGGCGGCAAACAGCGCATAGAGGCCGCCGATCAGCACGCCCTGCACGATGGCGTTGAGCCATTCCATGGCGCTCAGGTCCCGAAATAGGCGGCCGAGATCTCGGCATGGCTGAAGGCGGACGAGGGGCCGGCGAGCGAGATCTGTCCCTCGAGCATGCAGGTGCAGCGTTGCGACACCGCGAGAGCGCGCGTCACATCCTGCTCGACGAGGATGGTGGCGAGCCCCTCGCCCAGAAACTCGGGCATCATGGCGTAGATGTCCTTGATGACGGCGGGAGCGAGGCCGAGGCTCAGCTCGTCCAGGAGAAGCAGCTCCGGGTTCGACATCAGCGCTCGCCCGATGGCGACCATCTGCTGCTGGCCGCCGGACAGCTGGGTCGCCGGTTGCCGGCGCCTGTCGCGTAGCGCGGGGAAGATCGACAGGACCCGTTCGAGCGTCCAGGGCCCCGGGCGGCGCACGTGGCCCCCCAGAACCAGGTTCTCCTCGACGGAGAGCGACCGGAACAGGCGGCGCCCCTCCGGCACCATGGCGACGCCGAGCGCCGTGATGCGCGCCGGGCTCAAGCCGCCGAGGCGCCGGCCCTTGAAGCGGATGTCGCCATGGCGCGGCGGCACGAGCCCGCAGATGGCCTTGAACAGGGTGCTCTTGCCCGCGCCGTTGGCGCCGATGAGGGCCATGAGCTCGCCCCGGCCGAGCGAGAGATCGAGGCCGTGAATCACCTGCGCGCTGTCGTAGAAGACGCTCAGATCGCGGATCTCCAGCAGGGGGTCAGCCAATGGCGTCCTCCCCCATGTAGATCGACCTGACCGTGTGGCTGGCCATCACGGCGTGAGGTTCCCCCTCGATGACCTTGCGGCCGAAGTCGATCACGACGAGGCGCCTGGCCACCGCCAGCAGGGCGTGGACCACATGCTCGATCCAGATGATCGTGAGGCCCGCCGCATGCACGTCCCGCACCGTCGCCAGCAGCGCGTCGCACTCGCTGTCGGTCAGGCCGCCGGCGATCTCGTCCAGTAGCAGCAGCTTGGGATCGGCGGCCAGCGCCCGGGCCAGCTCCAGCCGCTTGCGGTCGAGCAGTGTCAAGGCGCCGGCCCGCTGGTTGGCCCGGCTCGCCATGCCGGTCCGCCGGAGCGCTTCGAGCGCACGCCCTTCCGGGTCGCCCCGGCCATGCCCGAAGGTTGCGCCGACGAGAATGTTCTCGAACACGCTCATGCCCGCGAACGGCTGCGGCACCTGGAACGAACGGGCGATGCCGAGGCGACATCGCTGCGAGGCGTCGAGAGCCGTCACGTCGCGCCCGTCGAAGATGATACTGCCCGAGCCGGGGCACACCGTCCCGGTGACGAGGTTGAAGAGGGTCGTCTTGCCGGCGCCGTTCGGTCCCAGGATGCCCGTCAGCTCGCCGGGCTGAACATCGAGCGACAGGTCATTGGTGACGGCCAGCGCGCCGTACGCCTTGTTGAGATTCCGAAGCTTCAGAAGGGTCATGGCGGCCCCGGCGACGGGAAGCGGGCAGGAACGCGCTCCGCGCGAAAGTCGTTTGCGATTGAATGCAATGACCCAGTTGCGATCCGTTGCATAAATCAACCGATCAACTTCATCCGGCCCCCGACCGGAATGTCCGGATACTGCCTGTTGCTGGTGATCACCAGGTCCGGCTTGCCATCCTTCAACTGCCACTGGCCGGCCACGAGGGGCGTCCGCTTGACGTTCCTGAACGGCCCCTGGCCCTTCCAGTTGACCGGACCGACCACGGTGTTGAGGTCGGTCGCCCTGAGCGCCGCGAGGACCGCGGCGCTGTCGTCGAGCTGTTCGCACCGCTTGATGATATCGGCGGCGAGCTCGAAGAGCGCATGGATGAAGCCGATCTGCTGTGTCCAGCTGCGGCCGGTCGCCGTCGCGTAGGCGCCTGCCAGGTCCTTCGCTGATTGGCCGGTGAGGCTTGAGGCGAAGGGGTGGGAGGGTGTCCACCAGATTTCGCTGGTGAGGCCGTCGCCGCGCGGCCCGAGCGCCGCGATGGTCGACGGGAAGAGCAGGGCCTTGCCGATGGTGACGACCTTGGGGCGAAAGCCCTGCTGCGCCGCCTGGCTCCAGAAGGTCGCGAAATCCGGCGGGATCATGTTGCCGGTGACGATCTCGCAGCCCGCCTGCTTGAACGCGGCGATCTGGGCCGAGAAGTCGTTGTTGATGACCTGATAACGGCCTGGATCGACGATCTTGTAGCCGTGAGCCGCCAAGGGCTTGGGAAAGCCGAGCTGCGCGTCGCCCCAGGCATTGCCATCCGCGTCATTGGGAAACAGGCCGGCGATCGTCTTGGACGGGACGCCGGATGCATCCCAAAGATCCATGAAATTGGCGATGACGTCCTCGAGGCCCCAGAAGAAGTGATAGGTGTACTCGAAGCCCTTCGCCGAGTTGCCCTTGCGGCCGAAGAAATAGGGCTGCCAGGGGGCGACCGTCGTGATGCAGGGCATCTCGCTCAGTTCGCACTGATCGGCCACCGGGTTGGTGGTGTCGGGCGCCGAGGACGCTACCACGAGGTTGACCCGCTCCCGCTCGATCAGGTCCACCGTGACCTCGGCGGCCCGGTTGGAGCTCGATTGGGAATCCTTGACGACGACGTCGACCTTGACCGGCCTGCCATGGTTCTGGAGCGTGGCGAAGGCGGCCTTGGCGTCCTCGACGATGAAGCGGTCGGCCTCGCCGAAGCCGGCGAGCGGCCCGGTCTGCGGCGAGACATAGCCGATCTTGAAGGCGGCGGACTGGGCCGAGGCGCGACCGGCCGTCAGGACGGCCGGCGCCGCCAGCATGGCCGCGCCGCCCCGCAGCAGGCCGCGGCGGCTGATGGTCTGAGAGTCTCCCATCGTGTTCCTCCCTCGATGTTGTTTCGCCGTTCACTGAAGCCCTGCCCGATGCGATCGCGGCGTGGCCACATGGACGACGTCTTCGGCCTCGAATCCGCCGCTCGCCGTTCGCGTCGGGACGCTTCCGTCCCCGGGTGCGCGTCGTCCTCAGCCGCCTGCGGCCAGAGGCCGAGCGGCCCCGTCGTTCAGGGCGCCGTCACAGATAGTCCGCGCCGGCGTCGCCATGGGCCGCGAAGACCTTCCGCAACTGCCGGAACCGGCGGGCGCCGTAGAGCAGCGTGTCCGTCCCGGCCCGGTGCCGCGTCGCCACCACGTCGCCGAAGAGAACCGTATGGGTGGATTGCTCGCTGGTCCCGCTCAGCGCGCAATCGAAGGCGGCCGCCGCCGCCGTCAGGACCGGCGCGCCCGTGACGAGCGCCGTCCACTCGGCGCCGGCAAATCGGTCCACGCTCTCGCCCGCCATGCCGGCAAAGACCATGGCGATCCTGTCCTGGTCCTCGCTCAGCACGTTGACGCAGAAGCGCCGGGCTTCGATGACCTTGGCGTAGGTGCGGCCGGAGCGGTTGACGCAGACCAGCAGTCGCGGCGGATCGGCCGTGACCGACGCCACCGCCGTGGCCGTGAGGCCAAATCGCCTCCCGCCCAGCTCGGTGGTGATCACACACACGGACGAGACGTGCTGGGCGATGGCGCTCACATACTCGGCCGCCGGAACACATGTCCTGGCATCCACGAGCGTGCTCATCGTCCCGGCTCAGATCACGCCGGTTCCGGGATCGACGCCGAGCAGCACGCGCCCGTAGATCTCGGCGCCCGAGTCGTGCAGCAGGAAGCCGTGCATGGTGGTGGCCTGGAGATTGCGGGCGTTGAGCTGGATCGGGCTCCGCAGCGACAGGCCCGACGCGCCGCCGATGGTGAAGAGCCGGTGGACGGCGTCGCGGCAGAGCCGGGGCACCTCCGCGATGTCCATGCGGATGCGCCCGCGCAGCTCCATCGGCATCTTCTCGCCGCGGCGGGCATAGGCGTCCACGTCGTCCGCCGCCTTGTAGAAGACGAGCTCGGCGGCATGGATCATCGCCGCGGCCTGGCCCAGCGCGATCTGCAGCGCCGACCATTCGTGGGCGATGTGGCTCGTGTACATCACCTTCTTGCCGGGCACGGAGCGACGGAACTCGTCTAGCGAGCGCCGCGCGGCGCCCAGCGCTGACGTGGCGATGAACATGCCGAGCGCCGGGCCGCCCTGGCACCGGTGCACGGCGGGGGTCTCCGGTCGCGCGAAGGCCGCCGTCTGGTTCTCCAGCAGGGCCGGCAGCGAGACGAAGCGATGGGAGGGCACCCGCACATCGACGGCCCGGAGCGAGTTCGAGCCGGTGCCCTGCAGGCCCGATACGTGCCAATCGTCCAGGCGCTCGAGGTCGCCCGCCGGCACGGCGAAATCGCCCTCGTCGAGCTTGTCGCCGGCCTCGTCGAAGACTTCGGCGCCCAGGAGCACCCAATGGGAAGCGGCGTTGCCCGAGGCGAACGGCCAGAAGCCGTTGAGCGTATAGCTGCCGTCGGCCTGGCGGACCGCCCGGCCGCGGGGGCCGATGACGGCGGCGACGGCCTGTATCTCGCCCGTCCCGTAGATCTCCTCCTGCACGCGCTCGTCCATGTGGGCGACGATGAAGTCGTGGGCGTGATAGACGCCGAGCACCCAGGCGGTGGCCGCGCAACCTTCGGCGATGGTCGATACGGCATCCACGTGGGCGCGCATGGAGAGTTCCGAGCCGCCCCATTTGTGGGCCCGGAATATGCCGAGCAGCCCGCTGTCGTTGAGCAGCCGGATGTTCTCGGCGGGGACCTTGCGCTCCGTCTCGGTTTGAAATTCGCGGCTGCGCAACGCGGGAACGAGCTCCCAGGCGATACGCTTGACGTCGGCTTCCTTGATGGCGCGCGGCGCATGGAAATTCATGGCGGCTCCTCCCTGTATTGTTTTCGAGCGTTGTTCATTTTTGAAATTGAGTCAATATCGATTTATGTTCGCATAAGGCGCATCGTCGAACATGACCGAGCCGCCGGTCCGAACTTGAACTCCGGCCGGAATCGAGCCATTGAACCGAAGCAAGATGGTTGCGAGCGAGCAAAACCTGGGGCGTGTCGCCCGCCGGCGGAAACGCAATCTCGAGGCCCTGATCCGCGCTGGCCAGGACGTCATGGCGGAGAGGGGCATTGATGCCGCCACCATGCTCGAGATTGCCGAGCGGGCCGATGTGGGCGCCGGCACGGTCTACAGCTACTTCAAATCGAAGGACGAGCTGGCGATCGCGGTGCTCGAGCGGCTGATGTACGAGCTCGCGATCCGGATCGAGACGGTCACCGACACGTTCAGCGACCCGGCGCAGGTCTATGCCTTCGGCATACGCACCGTCATCGACACGGCGACGGGCGACGTGCGCTGGAAGCAGCTGCTCAATCGCTCGGAGGTGATCGCCGACGCCATGTTCCGGCAGATGGGCCCCTTCGCCATCCGTGACCTCCAGAACGCCTCGCGCGCGGGTCGCTTCAAGGTGGACGACGCGACGCTCACCTGGAAAATGGCCACCTACGCCATCGTCGGCGTGGCGCTGGCGGTGACCACGGAAGCCATGCCCGAAACGGTGATCGAGGAATGCGTGATCCGGCTCCTGTGCATGAACGGCATCGGCCGTGAGGAAGCCCGCGACCTCGCTCTTCGGCCTCGTCCGCCCCTGCCGCCCGCCTGATCGGCGCGCCACCCCTTGGGGTGGACCGTCGCCACTGGTGGCGACGGCCTGGTTTTCAAGTGGGATGGATGGCCGGGTCGAGCCCGGCCATGACGGCATGAAGGTCGGGCGCAAGCTTCCAGCGTCATGGCCGGGCTCGACCCGGCCATCCATCCGCCGAAAGACTCAAAACGTCGGTGCAACGCTCCCGGCAAATACGCTGAAGCAGGCGACCAGCCTTTGATCTACATCCAGATCCCTGCGTCCGACTGCGCGCGGATGTGCTCCAGCAGGAAATCCGAGAACACCCGGATCTTGGCCGGCAGCCTGACGCGGTTCTGGTAGGCGATGTTCATGGTCAGCAGCGGCAGCTCCCAGTCCATCAGGACCGAAACGAGCCTGCCGGCGAGGATGTCGCCCTGCACGATGTAGAGCGGCTGGATCAGAATGCCCAAGCCGGCGAGCGCCGCACCTCGGATCACTTGGCCGTCGTTGCTGTCGAGCGTCGGAGACGTCCGGATGGTCTGCGCCGTGTCGCCCTTGCGCAGGCGCAACGAATAGGGATCGTTGGCGAGGTTGTAGATCAGCATGTTGTGGCGGGCGAGATCCGCAGGCGTCTCCGGCCGCCCGTGGCTTGCGAGATAGGATGGCGCAGCCGCCAGCACCCGTCGCATCTGCCCGATGCGGCGCACGATGATGGTGGAGTCGGGCTCGTTCTCGCGGGTGCGGATGGCGACGTCGATGCCCGCCTCGATGAAATCGGGATAGCGGTTGGCGGTGATGATCTGCACGTTGAGCTTGGGATAGAGCGCGCGGAAGGCCGGCAGCATCGGCGCGAGATAGATCATCGCAAAGGACAGCGAGCTCGTGACGTGCAGCATGCCCGTCGGCGACAGCGCCCGGTCGCTGACGGCGTCCTCGGCTTCGGCCAGCTCGCTCAGCAGCGTGCTGCAGCGTTGCAGGAGCTCCTGGCCGGCGTCCGTCAGCCACAGCCGCCGCGTGTTGCGCTCGATCAGCCGGACCGCAAGCCGCTCCTCGAGCGCGCTGAGATGCCGGCTCGCCGCCGCGTTCGACATCCTGAGCGTCTCGGCGGCCTTGGAGAGGCTGCCGAGCTCGGCCGTCTTGGCGAATACCTCCAGTTGCAGCAGTCGGTCCATTTTTACGGATAGCGGAAAAGACCCTTTCGAATTCTGGCCTTTAATTCCGATCTCCGCAAGGCAGAATGCGGGGCGAACCAAAAACCGGCAGGCGAGGAAGCGCGAGACATGTCCGGCCCGATCAGGCACATCGTGATGTGGCGGCTGCGCGGGGAGACCGCCGAGGAGCGTGCGGCGGCCCGGCGCAAGGTCAAGGCCCTCTTCGAGGGCCTGAGGGGCCGCATCGACGGCCTCACCCACATCGAGGTCGGCCTCGATATCAGCGATGTCGATTATGCCTGCGACGTCGTCCTGTTCTCGGAATTCGTCGATCGCGCCGCGCTGAGCGCCTATGCCACCCATCCCGAGCACCTGCGCGTGCGCGAGGAACTGGGCGACCTGCGCGTCGGCCGCTTCCAGGTCGACTATCCTGTTCCCGAGGCGGGCGCGTGATCGGGGCGTTCACCTTCGAGGCTCTGCCCTGCCGCGTGGTGTTCGGCAGCGGCACGCTGAGCGCGGCGCGGGCCGAGATCGAGCGCCTCGGCGGCAAGCGCGCGCTGGTGCTGACGACGCCGCAGCAGGAGGCGGAGGGCGCCCGGCTCGGAGCGACGCTCGGGCCGCTCCATGCCGGCAGCTTCGCCGGCGCCGCCATGCATACGCCGGTGGAGGTGACCGAGCGGGCGCTCGCGGCGATGAGGGCGTGCGAGGCGGACTGCGTGGTCTCGCTCGGCGGGGGATCGACCACGGGTCTGGGCAAGGCGCTGGCGCTGCGCACCGGCGTCGATCAGCTCTGCATCCCCACCACCTACGCCGGGTCGGAGATGACCCCGATCCTCGGCGAGACCCGGGACGGGCTGAAGACCACGGTGCGCGACAAGGCCGTGCTGCCGGAGACCGTGATCTACGACGTGGAGCTGACGCTGTCGCTGCCGCCGGGGCTGACCGTGACCTCCGGCATCAACGCCATGGCGCATGCGGTCGAGGCGCTCTACGCGCGCGACCGTAATCCCGTCACGGCGCTCATGGCCGAGGAAGGCATCCGCGCGTTGGCGCGTGCGCTGCCGGTGATCGCGGCGAAGGCCGGCGATCTGGAGCAGGATCCCAAAAAGTGGACACCGGTTTTTGGACAAGATCATGCTCAAAGCAAAGACTTAGAGCGGGATGATGATTCGAAGACAAGTCATCCCGTTCTAGAGGCGCGCACCGAGGCGCTCTACGGCGCGTGGCTGTGCGGCGTGTGCCTGGGCACGGTCGGCATGGCGCTGCATCACAAGCTCTGCCACACGCTCGGCGGCACCTTCGACCTGCCGCATTCCGAGACGCACGCCATCGTCCTGCCCCATGCGCTCGCCTACAACGCACCGGCGGTGCCCGACGCGGCGATGCGCATCGCACGCGCACTCGGCACCGCCGATGCGGCCCAGGGACTGTATGATCTCGCCAGACGACTGAACGCGCCCCTGGCGCTGCGCGACATCGGCATGCCCGAAAGCGGCATCGACACCGCCGCCGACCTCGCGGTGACCAATGCCTACTGGAATCCGCGGGCGCTGGAACGCAACGCCATCCGCGACCTGATCGCCCGCGCCTGGCACGGCGAAGCACCCGGCATCGATCGAGCGGCTCTCCCCTGAGGAGATCGACGGACAACGGAGGCCATTGTGCGCAACTTCAGCGAAACCACCATCACGGACGCGGTGCTCGAGCGGGTCAAGGGAGCCACCGATCCGCGCATCAAGGAGGTCAGCGAGGCCCTGGTGCGCCACCTGCATGCCTTCGTGCGCGAGGTTCGCCCGACCATGAAGGAGTGGGACTACGGCATCGATTTCCTCACCCGCACCGGTCATATGTGCGACGACAAGCGCCAGGAGTTCATCCTGCTGTCGGATACGCTCGGCGTTTCCATGCTGGTGGATGCGATCAATCATCCCGTGCCGGAGGGCGCGACCGAAACCACGGTGCTCGGGCCGTTCTTCGTTCAGGCCGCACCCGAGAAGCAAAGCGGCGACGACATCTCCGGTGGCCTGGAGGGCGCGCCGCTGCTCGTCACCGGCTCGGTCTCGACCGTCGACGGCCGACCGCTGGCCGGCGCCGTTGTCGACGTCTGGCACTCCGACGACGACGGCTATTACGACGTCCAGCAGCTCGACAAGATCGGCGATCTCGCCATGCGCGCCCGCTTCCACACCGACCAGAACGGCCGTTTCCATTTCTGGTCGATCAAGCCGGCGGCTTACCCGATCCCCCACGACGGCCCGGTCGGCGAGATGCTGGAGGCGCAGGGCCGCCACCCCTGGCGCCCAGCCCACGTGCATTTCCTGATTGCCGCGCCCGGCTTCGAGCAACTGGTGACCCATGTCTTCGTGGCCGGCGACGAATACCTGGACTCCGACGTCGTCTTCGGCGTCAAGGACAGCCTGATCCGCGAGTTCGTCCGCCGTCCGCCCGGCGTGGCGCCGGACGGGCGCGCGATCGCGAGCGACTATTTTCATCTGAACTACGACTTCGGCCTCAAGCGGGCCGCGAGCGACGCCCGGGCGGCCTGACCGGACGCCTGTCGCCCACGTCATGGCTGGAGCGTTTCCTGATCGGGGGGGAACCGTCCAATCAGAGAGAAGCGCTCCAGATGAAAAGCGCTGGAGCCTTTCGCCATTGGATGAGACCATCCAATGGCACGGACATGCTCATGATTTACTGAATCCGGACCGAGCTCATCCGCGGCGCCCGCCGAGATCTGCTTCGCAAGGCAAGGCGGGAGCCACGGCAAAGGTCAGGATCGTGACGCCCGCAGCGGCATAGTTCGGGACGTCGGCCGCGGCGGCCTGGCCTTCCGGCGAGGCGAGCGCGCCCTGCAAGGCGGCTTCGTCGTCGAACTCGCATTCGACCACCGCATGGAATTGGCCCGAGGTGGCAGACGAGACGTCGAACCCATGTCGCATCGCTCGTAGCCCGGGGAACCGGGCCACGAGCGGCAGGTGGACCTCTTCCAGGTGCTTGCGAAACTGCGCGACGTCGATGGGCTCGTTGTAGATGGCAATCAGCTTGTGCATGGTCTCAACCCGTTTTCGCGAGTATAGCGGGGCGCCGGGATGATGGCGGCGAGCGCTCCCATCCCGGCGCGGCAGGTCGTCGATGCCGATGGCTCAGTACAGCTGGATCACGTCCTCGACGCCGTACAGCACGCGGCCGTAGAGGAGGTTGGCGATCTCCGGCAGGACGAAGGCGTGGCGGCTCGCGATCTCGCTGTCGCGCCACATGCGCTGAAGCGGGTTGGTGAGCGCGAAGCTGCTCGCGCCGTTGACGCTCAGCAGCCGGTTGATCGACGCCCGGCACAGCTTTGCGGCTCGGCCCGTATCCATGCGGATGCGCGCGCGGGTGAGCGGATCGAGCTTGCGCCGCTGCAATGCGGCCCGGTCGATGTCCGCGCAGGCCCGCGCCACGAGCATGTAGGCTTGGTCGGCGTCGGAGACGGCCTCTGCCAGCTCGATCTGGTGCGCCGGCGAATGGCGCGCTTCGGAGAAAACCGTGTAGGCGACCGGCTTACCTGGCGATTTCTGCAGCGTCAGGTCGATGGCGCCTCGCGCCAGACCGATCTGCGCTGCGACCAGAACGATTTCCGCCACCGGAACGAACGAGGCGTAGTCGTTCGGCTCATCGGATTCGTCGCGCGCATAGTCCTCGCCGGCGAGGTCGGCGAAGGACTGGAGTCGATGGCTCGGCACGAACACGTCGTTCGCCACCAGCGTGTTGCTTCCCGATGCCCGCATGCCGGCGACGTGCCAGGTATCGCGCAGCGTCAGATCGGTCAGCGGCACCAGCGCGAGCCCCATGCTCGGCGAGCCGTCGGGATTGTCGCCAAGGCGCACGCCGAGGGTTGCCCAATGGGCATGCGAAGAGCCCGACGCATACCACCACTCGCCCGTCAGTCGCACGCCGCCGTCGACGATCGTCGTCTTCGTCGGCGGGGTGAAGATGCCGCAGATCCTGGCCCCCGGGGTCGTTCCGAACGAATCCTCCTGCGCCTGCGGCGAGAACAGCGAGGCAAACCATGTGCAGACGTTGAGAAGGGCCATCGCCCACGCGGTTCCGCCATCGGCCCGGCCGATTTCCGCGACGGCGTCGATGAACGTCCGGAAATTGGCGCCGCTGCCGCCCAGCCGCCGGGGGACGGAAATGTGAAAAAGCCCGGCCTGCTGGAGCGCGTCGACAACCTCCTGGGAGACTCGGCGATCGTCGTCGCCGGCTTGGGCATGGGCCCTCACGAGGCCCTGGAGCGCTCGCGCGCGAGAGACGAGCGCGAAGTCCGGTTGCGGGGCATCGAAGAAGGCGTCCAGCGGCTGCGAGATGCTCGTGCTCTCGTCGTGCAGGGATCTTGGATGGCTCGTGTCAAGCATAGGTATCTCCTCCCTCTGACATGCGATCAGCGGCGGTTTCGCGCCGACCGCACGCGGCCATCGGCAGATCCCATGCCAGATCTTCTTCGCCTTCGACGGCAATCGTTATGTAATTGTTTTCCCGATCGATTTCTTATTCGGCAGGCGAAGAGCGCGCCGTTGCGGGCCTACGCGCGCTGGCCAATAATAGCCAGCCAAGCCATGTGGGTGGCTAGATCCAGCCACGCACATCCGTCAGGCGGATCGCGCTCGGGGAGGATCGCGTGTCACGCATTTCCGGTCTGAAGCTGAGCGTCGGGCCCGGCGATCATCAAATCGATCCGGAGCGCATCGGCCATTCGATTCTGCCGGACATTTCCGACCTGAGCGCGCGGATCCGCTTCCAGCCGGAGGAAGGACGCATCTGGCTGGACGACCAGCGGGTGGTCATGTTGAACCTGACCGGCCAAGCGGTTCTCCGGCGGGAGCTTATCGAAGCGCTCGGGCCGCGCAAGGCGCAAGAGATCCTGTTCCGGACCGGCCATGCCGCGGGCGCCCGAGAGGCGATCCTGGCGATGAAGGTGCGGTCGAACCAGCCGCAGCTCAACGCCTTTCTCGTGGGGCCGCAACTGCACGCGTTGAGGGGAGAGGTCTACGTGGAGCCCGACATCCTCGAGGGCGATGTGGAAACCGGCGCCTATTACAGCGAGCTGACCTGGACGAACTCGGCGGAGGCCGAAACGCACGTCGCGGCTTTCGGCAACAGCTCCGAACCCGTCTGCTGGATGCAGATCGGCTACGCCTCCGGCTACACCAGCGCGGTGATGGGGCGCCCCATTATTTTTCGCGAGGTGGAGTGCATCGCTTGCGGATCCGCCCACTGTCGCATTGTCGGACGGCCCGCCGAGAGCGTGGACGCACGTGAGCGTGCGTTCATGCCGCGCGCCAACTTCCGCTCGGTCGACGGCAACGGCCCTGCCGCCGGCAGCATCGTGGAGCGCGGGATCGTCGGCGCCTCGCCGAGCTTCCTCGCGGCCTGGCACCTGCTGGGCAAGGTGGCTCCCCTTGCAACCACGGTCCAGCTCTGTGGCGAGACCGGCGTAGGCAAGGACATCTTCGCGCGCGCCATTCACAACGCCAGCCCCCGGGGAAGGCGCCAGATGTTCAGTGTCAACTGCGCGGCCATCCCGGAGAACCTCGTCGACGCCGAGCTCTTCGGCGTGGAAAAGGGCGCCTACACGGGCGCCAGCCAGGCTCGCGAGGGTTGGTTCGAGGCTGCCAGAGGCAGCACGCTGTTCCTCGACGAAATCGGCACCCTGAGCCTCACGGCGCAGGCCAAGCTCCTGCGCGTCCTTCAGGATGGCGAGTTCAGCCGCGTCGGCGGCACGACGGTTCGGCGCAGCGACGCGCGCATCATCTGCGCGACGAATGTCGACCTTGAGGCCGAGGTCAGACACGGGCGCTTCCGGGCCGACCTCTTCCATCGCCTCAATACCTTTCAGATCGCGATCCCGCCACTTCGCGAGCGGCGGGACGACATTCCTCCCCTGGTCGATTACTTTCTGAAACGATTCAATGAGCGCAACGGTCGACGTGTCGGCGGGTTTACGTTCTCTGCGCTCGACGCGCTGCTGCTCTATGACTTTCCGGGGAACATCCGTGAGCTCGAAAACATGATCGAGCGCGCAGCAATCCTCACCCCCGATGGGGAGCCGATCGAGACATTCCATCTGTTCAACAAGCACAGCGGTCTGCACAAGACGTTTCTCAGTCTTGACCGGAGTGGTGCTCTGGCCAGGCGAACCGTCGAGCCGGAGCCGGCTGTCGCGACGGCCGATACGGCAGCGGCGGCTTCGTGGGTGTCGCTCAAGCAAATGGAGCACCGCGCGATCCGCGAGGCGCTCCAGGCGACGAGCGGCAACGTCTCCCATGCCGCGCGCATTCTGGGGCTCACGCGGGCCCAGCTGCGGCACCGTCTGGCGAGGCAATCGGAGCAGTCATCGCCATGAGGCGGGCTCGCGTGGCGAGGTGGGAGCGTCTCGGCACCAGGCGCTTTGCACAGCGATTTTGACGCTTTGCTTCCGTCGCAGCAAAGGGCGTACGGCGGTGCAAAGCGTCAAGACTTTGTGTGCAGAGCTGCTAGCTCGGCATGGCGTCGAGCAGCGCCTTGGCGCGGGCCGCAATCGCCTCCGCCATGATGCGATCCGTATGGATGTACAAGCGGTCGTCCTGCACGGCTTGGAGAACCATCTCGCCGACGTCGTCGATGCCGACGCCTTGCTTCAGGAGCTCGGTCATCTGCGCTCTGCGCTCTGCGCCCCGCCGTTCCTGTTCGTCCGACAACGACAACCCGGTCTTGGGTGCGGTACTCGCCGAGCGCTGCACGATGTCGGTGGCGACGGGACCAGGGCACAGCACGCTGACGCCGATGCCCGCGGATCTCAGTTCGGCATCGAGGGCCTCCGACAGCCCCACCACCCCGTACTTGGCCGTGCAGTACAGGACCCCGGAGCTCGTTGCCGCAAGGCCGGCGCCCGAGGCCGTGTTGACGATATGGCCGCCCTGGCCGCGGCCGACCATCTTCGGCAGAAACGTCTGCACGCCGTTGATGACGCCGTAGAGATTGATGCCGATCGACCAGTCCCAAAGCGCGTAGGTGAGTTTTTCCGCGGGGGCGCCACCGGCGACGCCGGCGTTGTTGAACAGGAGCGATACTGGTCCCAGAGCCCGTTCCGCAGCGTCTGCCGCCGACGCATAGGCATCGCGATCACGCACGTCGAGCTGGAACGTCTCGACCGGAGCAACGTCCTGCAACTCCGCCTTGGCGCGCGCCAGGGCAGCGGCATCCACGTCGGCCAGGGCCAGCTTGGCGCCAGCCCGCGCAAAGCTTCGGGCGATGCCCAATCCGATGCCGTTGCCACCGCCGGTGATGAAGGCGGTCCGCCCTTGCACGTCCGTCATGCAGTCTCTCCTCCCTTTGTCTTCTCAACCAATTTTGCCGCTGATTCTGTCGCAGCGGGGCATGGCGTCGCCTTCGACGCGCGGCCGGCTTTCCGGGCGCCATGGACGCCGGCCAGCGGCACGGCTCGAGGTCGCCTGCTTCGAAGCTAGGACAGGGCCTCCCATTGGCGAAATGCAAAGCCGGGACAGGCAATGCCTCGGGGGAATGCCCGGATGACGCGATAAATGCGAGCGGGATGAGGTGTGCGGACGCGTGGGCCGGCCGTTGCGCTCCAAATTCAGAAAGTTATGAGCATTTCTCTGCCATTGGATGATCTCATCCAATGGCGAAATGCTCTAGTGTGGCGAATCCGAAATTCGCACCACCTCGGGCATCGCTCGGAGCGAATTTCGGATTCCTAAGCCACGCTAGCAACTCTACGATTCTAGTGTGGTTTAATGGATCTGAAGGTCCTGAACATTGATGCCGTGTTGGAGCAGGAACTTCAGATCCACCACACTAGCGGCATGACATCCTCACCGCCAAGGATCTGTCGGGCGGCCTCCAGGTCGACGTCGCTTCGGCCGAAAACTCTCACCATAACAATGCTGTATATCGACGGTGTCATCGACGCGCCCCCGTCAGCCTGCGCGGGGCGACGGGTCAACAGTCTTTTCTGATTCGCCCCTCGCGAGCGGCTGGTCGAGACCCACAGCATCCCGGCGCGCCAGATAGATACAGTGGAACGCCTCGGCGCTGGCCCCGGGGAGGGAAACGCAGTCGCAGAGCCAGTTCCATCGAAGGGCGCTCAGCCGCTCCTCGAACGCCGGCGACCGAGTCGCGGACCAGAATGCGGCGAGGCCGTCCGGTCTGAGGGAGTGCTTGACTGCGATGATGCCGCGCGTCTCGTAGATCAGCCCGTTTGGCGCCCGCACGGTGTTGTCGGGCCCATTGTCGGTGTCCATGAGGATCACGTCGTAGGTGCCTCGTTCGTTTCCGAGCGTTTCCATGACGTCCTCGACGCGAACCTCGACTCGCGGATCGTCCAGTGGATGGCCGGCCAGGCCGCCCAGGTAGCGCCGGTTCCAGTCCACGACCTCCGGGATAATTTCGCAGACGACGACCTCTGCTCTGTGGTCGAGGAAGCTGAGTGCGGTACGGAGTGTGAAACCGAGGCCCAAGCCGCCAATCAGCACCCGCCTAGCCGGACGAGCAAGCAGACGTAACGCCCTTTCCGCCAGCAGATCTTCGGAGTGATGAGTGGAGCTGCTCATCAGCTCCATGCCGTTGTATCGGATTTCGTAGAGATCGCTCCTCTGTCTCAAGCTGATTTCGTCGCCGGCGATGGTCCTGGCTCTCGCCAATTCGATCCAGATGTTCATGCCGTCCCCAAAAGTCGCCGTCGGGCTGTCGGCAGCCTGACATTCCACACGTGGCATCGAATGATCTTGGGGCGCTCAGCCCTGCGGCCGCAGCAATCCATGAGCATCGTCGGCTCTGGTTCCGGCCGTCAACGGATGGATGGCCGGATGGTTTTCCGTTCGCTTTGCCATTGCGGCGAACAGCTTGCGCATCTATCGCCGAGCTTGGCAAGCAACACGCGTTACCTGGGAAGCGGGCAGGACAATAGAGATCGCAGATAATTCCAAGCTGCTGGCATGAGGAGGGTCGCCCGCTCGCGCCGAGAGGGATGAGGTGTGCGGACACGTGGCCCGCGGAAGGCACTCAGCCATGAATGGCAGGCATGGCCGGCGCCGTTTTATCCGACCTCAACTGGCACTGCCCTCTGTTAAGGTCGCCGAAGACTGAGCGAACAAGGCGGTTTCTGGCTGCCTCTCAGAATGTTCGCAGCATCCGGGAGAGGAGCGTCGAGTTGGAGAGCGACCAGTTAAATATTGCGACTGCGGGACCCTCGTCGATGCCGATGGGCGATCTGCTCGCCTATCATGCCAGCAGGGATCCGGCGCGTCCGGCGGTGACATACGACGACGTGAGCGTGAGTTATGCCGAGCTCGATGCGCGTGCCAATCGCAAGGCGCGCCAGCTGGCGGAGCTGGGCGTCGGCGAGGGAGACGTGGTGACCCTCGCCGTGCCGAACAGTCTCGAATTCTACGAGACCGCCTTTGCGGTCTGGAAGCTGGGCGCAACCCCGAACAATGTGTCCTCGAAGCTGCCCACGGCGGAGTTGCGGGCGATCGTCGAGCTCGCCAGGCCGCGCCTGATTATCAGCGACGAGCATGCGCAGGTGGCGGGCTGGGATTGTCTGGCCGTGGGCACGCGCCCGAGCGAGGATCTGTCCAGTGCTCCGCTCCCGTCGAAGATCCCGCCGCGCTGGAAGGTCATGACCAGCGGTGGATCGACCGGACGGCCGAAGCTGATCGTGGACCGGATGCCCGGTGTGTACGATCCGAGCAAAGCTCCGGGAAACCAGATGCTCGGTGAGACGATGCTCAACCCGGGCCCGTTGTATCACAACGCGCCGTTCGCGATGTCGTCGCAGTGCCTCTTTTCGGGCGGCCATGTCGTCGAGATGGGGAAGTTCGACCCCTTGCACGCGCTTCAATTGATCGAGCGCTACCGGGTCAACTGGGTGAACTTGGTGCCGACGATGATGCACCGGATTTGGCGATTGCCGCCTGAACAGCGGAACGCCTTCGATCTGTCCTCCTTGAGGGTCGTATGGCACATGGCCTCGGTCTGTCCCCAGTGGCTCAAGCAGGCCTGGATCGATTGGCTCGGGCCGGACCGGATCTTCGAAATGTACGGGGGGACCGAGCTGCTCGGCGTGACGGTCATCACGGGACGTGAATGGCTTTCTCATAAAGGGTCCGTCGGCAAGATTCAGCCGGGATCCACGATGCGCGTGCTGGATGAGCAGCGCAACGAGTGCAAGCCGGGCGAGGTTGGCGAGATTTACTTCCTGCCGGACGGGGGGCGTCGTTCGACCTATGAGTATATCGGAGCGGAAGCCAAGGCCGTAGGCGAGTGGGAGTCCTATGGCGACCTCGGCTATGTGGACGAGGACAACTACCTCTATATCGTGGACAGGCGGACCGACATGATCGTCTCGGGTGGCGCCAACATCTTTCCGGCGGAGATCGAAGCCGCCCTCGATCACCACCCGGATGTCCAGTCCTCCATCGTGATCGGCCTGCCTGATGCCGACCTGGGCCAGCGCACCCATGCCATCGTGCAGCTGGCGGAGGGCGCTCGGGACCGCACCGACGCTGACGCCTTGCGCCTGTTCCTGTCCGAGAGACTGGTGCGATACAAGATTCCGCGAACCTTCGAATTCACCGACGAGAGCCTGCGCGACGACGCGGGCAAAGCCCGCCGGTCGAAATTGCGCGACGAGCGGATTGCCAATGCCTGATAGGTCCCAGTGGGGCGGCCTTGAGCGAGTCTTCAAAGAAGCTCGATGACTGATCTATCAGTTGTCAGCTCTGGATATAGAATAATAGTAGTTTGGTATATGTGAAAATGCCGATACAGGCGCCGTCAGCGACGCTGACGGCAGGTCGTCGCCCGTATGAATTCCATACAGATGGTGAATATCTAGAAATAATAAGGAGTTCGGCATGCCGCGTTGGCATGGCGATCCTTGTCGGCCATTGACGATACATCAGAACAACGACAGCGGGAGGAGAAGCGCGTGAGCGACGATAGTGCGGCGGCGGCAGCGCCCTCGGGCGGGTTCGCCCACGATCAATTCGCCGAGGTGCAGCGCCTGTTCGAACGGCGGATCTCCGACGGGACCGAGATCGGCGCCTCGGTCGCGGTGTCGATCGGCGGCGAGATGGTGGTCGACCTTTGGGGCGGCTGGGCGGATGAGGAGCACACCCGCCCCTGGACGACGGACACCATCGTCAACGTCTACTCGGTCAACAAGACCATGACGGCGGTCACAGCGCTGTTTCTGGCCGATCACGGCGCGATCGACTTCGATGCGCCAGTTGCGTCCTACTGGCCGGAATTCGCCCAGGGCGGCAAGGGCGACGTCAAGGTCAGCCAGCTGATGGCCCACTCCGCGGGGCTGTCCGGCTGGCGGGAGCCGATGGCTTCGAGCGATCTGTACGACTGGGACAAGGCGACGACTCTTCTGGCCCGGCAGGAGCCGTTCTGGCGGCCGGGAACGGCGTGCGGTTATCACGGCATCACGCAAGGCTATCTCGTCGGCGAGGTTGTCCGGCGGGTCACGGGGCAGACCCTCAGCGAGGTGTTCCGGCGCGAGATCGCTGAGCCGTTGGGGGCTGACTTTCACCTGACCCTCGACGCCCGTGACGATCATCGCGTGGCGGACCTGAAGGACGCGCCGATGATCGAGGGCTTGCCCGAGCCGAGCGAGCTCATGAAGAACATCGCGACCAATCCGCCGCTCCTGGTGCAAGCCACCCGCACGCGCGCGTGGCGAGCGGCGCAGATCTATGCGGCGGGCGGCCAAGGTAACGGGCGATCGATCGCGACAATTCACGCGATGATGGCCAATGGCGGCGAGATCAACGGCAAGCGTCTGATGTCTGAGGCGGGGTGTCGCAGAGCCCTTGAGCTTCAGATCGAGGGTCAGGATCTCGTCCTGTCGATGCCTGCCCGGTACGGAATGGGTTTTGGTCTGCCGGGTGACTGGCTGAAAACGCCGCACGCGGACTGCATCTTTTGGCCGGGCGCGGGGGGAGCTCTCACCGTCATTGACATGACCTCGCGCCTGAGCTTCGGCTACGCGATGAACCGGATGGGGCGCGGTTTGCTGGTCAATCCCCGCCCGCACGATCTCCTGAAAGCCACGTGGAACGCATTGGAATCCTGATCGGAGAGCTGCCCGATGACATATCCGCAAGACATCCAGGACCTTGGATTCGATCCTGAAGCGGTCCGCGCCAAATATAAGTTCGAACGTGACCGCCGGGTTCGTGCCGAGGGGGCGGACCAATACATCGAAGCCGCGGGCGCATTCGCTCACTACGGGGACGACGATCCCCACGCGCAGGGAGACGATAAGCGCGAGCCCTGGCAAGAGGACGTCGAAGTCCTTGTCGTCGGTGGCGGCTTCAGCGGTTTGATGGTCTCCGCAGAGCTGAGAAAACACGGCGTCGAGGACGTGCGGATCATCGAGGCGGGCTCCGATTTCGGCGGGACATGGTACTGGAACCGGTATCCGGGCGCCCAATGCGACATCGAATCCTACATTTACCTGCCCATGCTGGAAGAGACCGGCTACATCCCGAAGGAGAAGTATTCCTACCAGCCCGAGATCTACGCGCACGCGCAGCGCCTGGCCGCGCATTTCGGGCTGCGCGACCGGGCGATCTTCCGCACGCGCATCACCGAGGTGCGCTGGGACGAAGAGATCAGGCGCTGGCAGGTGGCGACCGATCGAGGCGACGTGTTCAGCGCCCGGTTCGTGATCAACGCAACCGGTCCGGCCAACCGGCCGAAGCTTCCCGGCATCCCCGGCATCGAATCGTTCTCTGGCAAGATGTTTCACACGTCGCGCTGGGACTATGACTATACGGGCGGCGATACCTCGGGCGGGCTCCACAAGCTGGCGGACAAGCGCGTCGCCGTCATCGGCACGGGCGCGACCGCGATCCAGGTCGTGCCCCATGTCGGCAAGACCGCGAAGCAACTCTACGTCTTTCAGCGCACGCCATCCTCGGTGGATGTTCGCGGCAACGGACCGACCGATCCCGAATGGGCTGCGAGCCTGAAGCCGGGCTGGCAGCGCGAGCGCCAGGACAACTTCAACGCCATCATGAACCGCGAGCCGGTGGAGGCCGATCTCGTCCAGGACATGTGGACGGACCTGATCAAATACATGCCCCGGCGCGACGCGGCAAAGCCTCTCGATCAGCAGGCAGCTTTGACGGCGGAACTGGGCGACATGCGCAAGATGCATGAGATCCGCGGCAGGGTCGATGCGGTCGTCGCCGACCGGGCCACCGCCGAGGCGCTCAAGCCGTGGTATCCGCGTTATTGCAAGCGGCCGACATTCCACGACGACTACCTGCCGACATTCAATCGGCCGAACGTCGAGCTCGTCGACACCAGCGGTTCGCGGGGCGTCGAGCGCATCACGCCCCGTGGCGTCGTGGTCGACGGCACGGAGTATGAGGTCGATTGCATCATCTTCGCGACGGGGTTCGAGATCACGACGGGCGCGCACCGCAAGCTGCCGATCAACATCGTCGGACGGGGCGGATCAACGATCGCCGAGCGGTGGGCGCCTGATCTCAGCACCTTTCACGGCCATTCCGTGCATGGGTTTCCCAACTGGCTCTTCCTCGGCGGCGGCCAGAACGGGCTTTCGGCCAACTACACCTCGGTGCTGGCCGCGCAGGCCGAGCATCTCGCCTATATCGTGCAGCAGGTGCGCGCCAGGGGCGCGGTCGCCGTCGAGCCGACGCTCGAAGCCGAGACGAAATGGGTGCGGACGATCCGGGCCCTTGCCACCGCCGCCATCGACGCCTACTCCGCCTGCACGCCCGGCTACTACAACAACGAAGGGCAGATCGGCGACGGCAAGGGGCGCGCGCTCGGGGAAGTGTACGGTCCGGGCCTCAACGCCTTCAACCGGCTGCTGAAGGCGTGGCGGGAGGAGGGCACGATGAAGGGGCTTCAGCTGGAGATGCCAGGCATCGACACGCTGCCGCGCACCGCTGCGGCCTGATCCGCACACTCGTCGGCCGCTTGAGCTTGCTTGCGGGAGCGCTGCACGGAGGCTTTGGGTCTTTGGGCGGATGGATGGCCGGGCTTGACCCGGCCATCCATCCGCTTTGAAAACTAAGCCGTCGACGTGATCGCCAGCACATGTTCGCGCAGCTCGCGCTTCAAGACCTTGTCGAGCAGCCCCTTCGGGAGCTCGGCCAGGAACACCACCTGGCGCGGCTGCTTGAACTTCGACAGTTTCAGCCGGCACGTGTCCATGATCTCGCGCTCCAGCGCGGCGCCCGGCTCGGCGGCGACGACGCACGCCACCGGCACCTCGTCATAGACCGGATCGGGCCGGCCGACGACCGCGATCTCGATGACCCCCGAGACCTGGGCAATCACGCTTTCGATCTCGATGGCCGCGACGTTCTCACCGCCCACCTTGAGCATGTCCTTGTCGCGCGAGGCGAAGAACACGAAGCCGTCGTCTCGTGGCGTCACCAGGTCGCCGGTGCTAAACCAGCCGTCCGGATCGAACGCCGCCGCCGTTGCCTCGGGGTTGTGAAGATACTCCTGGAAGAGCGAGATGCCGGCGATGCCGCGGACCCAGAGATGGCCGGTCTCGCCGAAGGCCACCTCCGACCCGTCCGAACGGCGGATCGCGTTCTCATACTCGGCAGCGGGCCGCCCCATGGAGAACTCGGGGCCGACGAGCGTGCGCGTGTAGGTGATCGTCTGGGCGATGGTTTCGGTCATGCCGTACCAGCCGATCGTCTTGATGCCCCAGCGCTCGCGCACCAGCCGCAGGTCGCCCCCGGCCAGCCAGAACTGGAACCAATGGGTCTCCGGCGCGGGCAGGGCACCAAGGACACGCAGGTGAAAGCCCAACACGAACGTCCACGTGCAGCGGTGCCGCACGGCCACGTCCCAGAAGCGCGAGGCGGAGAAGCGCGGCATCAGCACGACTGTGCCGCCGGACCATAGCGTGCCCAGATTCGAGTAGCCGAGTGCGGCGGTGTGGAACAACGGCAGGTGGACGAGGTGGATGTCCCGCTCCGTCAGCCCCGCATGGGCCGTGGTGGTGCGGCCGCTCCACAGCGCGTTGGCGTGCGTCCACACGACCCCCTTGGGCCGCGACGTGGTGCCCGAGGTGTATTGGACGCTGTTGGGGAGCAGGGGCTCGGGCGCGCGCCGCGGAGCGGTCTCGGGGGCGCCGCGCAGGCTCGCAAAGGGGACGGCGCTCGCGTCCGGTGGCGTGGCCGCCGCCTCGCCGGCGTCGTCGCCGATACAGGCCACCCGCTCGATCTGCGGCGCCGACGCGCGCACCAGGTCGAGGTAGCGGGGCTGGGTGATGGCCGCGGCCGCACGGCTGTGCTCCAGGAAATAGCGGAGCTCGTCCTCGGTCGACCGTGTGTTGGTCGTCACGGCCACCGCGCCCAGGCGAGAGCAGCCATACCAGGCGAACAGGAACTCGGGGCAATTGTCGAGGTGGATGGCGACGAAGTCGCCCTTGCGGATGCCCCAGGCGGCCAATCCTGCGGCATAGGCGGATGTCTCCCGCGCGAACTCCGCGAAGGTCCATGAACGGGACGGCCCGTCGAACGGCTCCCAGACCAGGAAGACCTTGTCCGAATGGGTCCGTGCCCGTTCGTCGACCAGCCAGGGCACATCCCGGCCGGTGAACAGGTGAAAGCCCGTGGGGCGTCGCGCGGACGGAGCCGTCATATCCACACCTCTAGATCGCGGCGCCGCTGCTCCGGCTGCACACGGTCGCCTCTGTCAGATCGGCGCGCACTCGAGCGCGCCGTCGATGTTCAGGATTACGCCGCTGAGATGCCGGGCCTCATCGGAGGCGAGGAACGCCGCCGCGCGGGCCACGTCGAATGCCGACCCGTGCTCGCGGCGCAGTGGCACCTTGCGGCGGGTCGTATCCAATGCGCTTTCGCGCTCCTCCCCGCTCAGACCGCGCGCATCGATGGAGCGAACGGCGAGCGGCGTCTCGGAAAAGCCGATGCGCAGGCAGTTCACGCGGATGTTGTCCCGCCCGTAGGCGGCGGCGCAGGAGCGGGTGAGCGCCTCCACCCCGGCCTTGGCCGCGCCGTAGGCGACCGTGGGGCGCGACAGGAAACGCACGGCCAGGAGCGACGAGGTGTTCAGGATCACGCCGCCACCGCGCTCCCGCATGACCGGGGCGGCCAGGCGGATGCCCAGGTAGGCCGTGGTCAGGTTCTGCGCGACCTCGCGGTGGAAGTCTTCGAGCGCGACCTGGTCGGGCGCCCCGGCCGACCCGCCAACCCCGACGTTGTTGTGCATGACATCGAGGCGTCCCGTCTCGGCCAGCGTCGCCGCGACCGCCGCATGAAGGTCGCCCTCGTTGGTGGCGTCGGCCCGCAATGCGATCGCCTTGCCGCCGGCCTCGGCAACGAGGTGCGCGGTCTCCTCGGCGCGCGCCAGGACGTAATCGATGCAGGCGACCGTCGCGCCGCGTTCGGCGTAGGTGACGGAGCAGGCCCGGCCGTTGCTCCATCCGGGCGCGATCGCGCCGGCCCCGACCACGACCACCGTGCGGCCATCCAAGCTGCTCATGCATCCTCCCCAGTTCTTTCGACGGCAATGCACCACACCCGAGCCCGGCCTACCACCGCGATCGCGGGCGAAACCATGAATTGGAGGAATGGCACGGCAGGACCGGTCATGTTTCGCCGAGCAGGCATCGCCGGCGGGCGGCGCGAGCCCGCGCTCGTCTTCCTGTGAGGCATGGCTCGACCCCAGAATGAATTTGATGCCGGTGACGTGGGGAGCCCAATATCCCCGCGGTCTGTTCGGAGCAGACCTGTAACGCGGGGCACCGACGCCGAAGCCGGCAGGGCGGTCGACGCACCAGTCCGGTTTCATTGGGGGGTGCCGCCGAGTGACCACGCCGCCCCTTATTTCCGCGCATATCAATGGGGTCGCGCCCAGCCGCGTAATACTCTCGAAGCTTATTGCGCTGCAATCAAAGACAATCAAGCGTCTGCTAATACGCCAGGGGGAGACAAATGTTCAACCGATTACCGGTCACGTCGATCGCCATAGCGCTCGCGGGCCTCGGCCTTACCGCCGGCCCAAGCCTCGCCCAGTCGAAGTACGATCCCGGGGCCAGCGATACCGAAATCAAGATAGGCAACATCACGCCCTATAGCGGGCCCGCGTCCTCCTATGGGGCGATCGGGGCGACCTACGCGGCTTATCTCAGAATGATCAACGATCAGGGCGGCATCAACGGCCGCAAGATCAAATTCATCTCCTACGATGACAGCTATAGCCCACCAAAGGCGGTAGAACAAACTCGCAAGCTCGTCGAGGGCGACAACGTTCTCTTCATATTCGGTTCCGTGGGAACGCCGTCGAATACGGCCATTCAGAAATACCTGAATGCCAAGCGCGTGCCGCAACTGTTCGTAACCAGCGGCGCGACGAAGTGGGGCGATCCGAAGGGCTACCCGTGGACCATGGGCTGGCAGCCGACCTACCAGGTGGAAAGCGAGATCTATGCGAAGTACATCCTGGAGAACCACCCCGGGGCCAGGGTCGGCATCCTCTATCAGAACGACGACTTCGGGAAGGACTATCTCCAAAACTTCAAGGACGGACTGGGCGACAAAGCCAGGAGCATGATCGTCGCCGAAATACCCTATGAGATCACATCACCAACCATCGACGCCGAAATTCTCAGGTTGAAGTCGAGCGGCGCCGACGTTTTCCTCGACGTGTCCACGCCCAAATTTGCAGCCCAGGCCATCCGCAAGATGGCGGAGATCAAGTGGAAGCCTTTGCACCTGCTCTCCGTCGTCTCCGTGTCGGTGAGCACGGTCCTGAAGCCCGCCGGGCTCGAGAACGCCCAGGGCGTCTTGAGCGTGAACTATAGCAAGGATCCGGAAGACCCCAAGTGGAAGGACGATGCGAGCGTCAAGGAGTGGGACGCATTCATGGATAAGTACATGCCGGGCGCCGACAAAAACAATGGCGTCCATGTCGCCAGCTACAGTATTGCGAGGACGCTGGTTCAGGTGCTGAGGCAGGCCGGCGATGATCTCACGCGAGAGAACATCATGCAGCAGGCCGCCAGCCTGAAGGATTTCGATACCGGTATGCTGTTGCCCGGCATAACGGTCAATACCAGCCCGAGCGACTTCTATCCGATCAAGCAGATGCAGATGATGCGGTTCAAGGATGATCGCTGGGAGATGTTCGGACCGGTCGTCAGCCGCGAGATAAAGGGCTGAAGGACGGCGTCGGGCTGACGCTCTCCGGCAGAGGCGCCGCCGCAGCGTCCTGCCGGGTGACGATGCCGGGCGGCTGTCGACCATCCGCGCGGCCCCCCTATCGATCATCGACGTGAGCCGAGAGCGGCCGCTCATGATGGCTCGGCCGACCGGAGGCGCCGCTCGCGACAGGCCTTGATGAAGGCGCGCACGGCAGGGCGCGGGCTCCACCGGAGACGGGTCGCGCAACAGAGCGGTGCCAACGGACGTGACTCGAGAAACGGCACGCGGGCGAAGCGGCTCTTGAAGGTGCGCGTCTCCGTGTAATGAATCGACACGATGCCGATAGCGTTGGTTTTATGCACGAGCCGGGCGACAATTGGAAAGTAGTCGATGATATGCAGCCTCTCATGGGCGTCGACGCCAGCTTCTTCGTAGATCTGGCGCCAGAAGTAATCGTAGGGCGACGATCCCGAAGGTGAAATCAGGTCGTATTTGGCGATCTCCGCCGTCGTGACCTCGTTGCAATCGAGAATCGGGTGCCCATGCCTGACAAAGAACGTCGTTGGCATAGGCGGCAGCGGCTCACGTCGGAAGTCAGGATGCTCTTCGAATGCCGCGTCATAGCCAATGGCCAGATCGATTGCGCCACCACGTAACTGTTGCACGGCTCGATCGAAGCTGCCTCCGACAATATCGAATCGAATCTTGGGATGCCGGGCCAACAACGTCGATAGTGGCTCCACCAGAATCCATTCCAGCGAAGCCGGGCATACGCCGATCCTGAGCACGCCCGCGTAGGGATCCGATCCCGCCGACGCCCCGCGCAGCAGATCCTGGGCCTCGTCGAGGAGGCGGGCCGCGCGCTCCACGAACGTGCGGCCTTCTTCCGTCAGGAGAACGCCACGGGCGGTCCGGTTGAAGATCGAATAACCGAGCTGCCGCTCCAGATCGGCCACACTCTTGGTGACGGCCGACTGGGTCACCCCGACGCGCTCTGCCGCAGCGGTGAAGGAGCCGAAACGTGCGGTGGCGACAACGTACTGAAGGCGTCGATCGATCATGGAGCCATTCCTACTGGGAATGGCCATCAGTGGCAAGTGGGGAGCGGTGGCTCTTCTCCGATGTTCGGCGGCCGTCTACTCGCAAGTACGCGGCTAAACGCGCCCCATGAGCCGTTTGATCAGCAATGAACTGTGAGCAGGTTACCGGCGCGGAAAAATCGCCCGGCCATGCCTGTCGGGCATTCCTCTCGCAGCATAGGAATTTCTGCTGTCGCTCCCGTCCCTCTATTCTCCGTTTCATAAGGCCGCCGGCGCCGATCGAGGCAAGCGCCGGCCGTGTCGGAAGGGCGTTCGAGCCAAGATCTACAGGCCGGCGCGCGAACATCGAGGGGCTCTCGTGCCCTGCGCCTTGCCGAAGATGACCAGCGAAGAAGGTGAGCGATGACCGACTATTCCACGATCAACGTTGTCCATGAAGGTGCCGTCGACTGGTTGACCCTCAATCGGCCGGATCGTCTCAACGCCCTGGATGCGACGATGGTGCGCGAGCTGTGGGACTATTTCGACGGGCTGCAGTCCGATTACGCACGCCGGATCGTGGTCATGCGCGGCGCCGGAAAGGCATTCTGCGCCGGACTCGACCTCATCTGGTTCAAGAGTTCGCCAGCAAGCATGCCGAAGGGGGCGACCGATCAGGGGCCCGGACCGTCGCTGGCCGACATCGTCCTCAAGATGCGCTCCTGTCCGCAGGCCATCATATCGCTGGTTCACGGCGCGGCATGCGGCGGTGGGTTCAACGTCGTGTTGGCCTCGGACATTCGCATCGCGGGCCGCAGCGCCAAGATGAATGCGGCGTTCGTCAAGCTCGGGCTCTCCGGCTGCGAGCTCGGAACCAGCTACTTCCTACCGCGCACTGTCGGTACGTCCCTTGCTGCCGAGCTGATGATGACCGGCCGGTTTATTCATGCCGATCGTGCGCTCGCCGCGGGCCTCGTGTCGGAGGTCGTCGACGACGATCAACTCGAAGCTGCCGCCCGTTCGCTGGTCACCGACTTGCTCGCCGCATCGCCCATGGGACTTCGCAAGACCAAGGAGACGATGGGTCGTGCGGCCGGTATCGACGACTTGGCGGCGGTCATCGCCTTGGAGGAGCACACCCAGATGGCCTGCATGCAAGCGAGCTCCTTCGCACGAACGGTCGCCGCGTTCGGCGAGACGAGAGCTGACCGGGCCTGAGCGCGCCGTGGACTGGAGCTGCGGGCGCGCCGACGGAATCGGGGCGGCCGCTCTCGCTCGCTGTCTTCGGCATCGGATTTCCCCAAGACCTGCATCCACTTCGGCGTCTGTTGCTCTAAAGCGGAGCATTCCCGCAGTTCATGCTTGGCCCCGCGTTGGAATTTGACGCTGCGGTCCGGGCTCGGAAAGGTTCGACATCAATCGACGCGGCGGTTGTTCGGTGACCGATCAGCGCGTGTAAGGGAGGAAAGGCGGGCATGACCGCAGAAGGTCGCGATTACGAACAGCTGATCTACGAGGAGCCCGCTCCCAAGGTGGCGCGGATCGTCATGAACCGGCCCGGCCGGCGCAATGCGCAGGGCATAACCATGACGTATGAGCTCGACGACGCGTTCAAGCGCGCCTGTCACGACGACAGCATCAACGTGATCATCCTTGCCGCCGCCGGCGATCATTTCAGCGCAGGCCACGATATCAGCGGGGAGGGGCCGAACAATCCATCGCCTGAACAGATCGTCGGGCTTTGGGGCGGGTTCGGAGGCAAGGGCTGGGCCGGCGCCTATGCTCGCGAGAAGGAAATCTATCTCGAGATCACCGAGCGTTGGCGCAACGCGCCGAAGCCGACGATCGCCGAAATCCAGGGGTCGGTGATTTCGGGTGGGATCATGCTCACGTGGATGTGCGACCTCATCGTCTGTTCGGACGATGCCCAGTTCCGCGACGCCACGGCGGCGGAGATGGGTGTCCCCGGCGCGGAGCTCTTCCAGCATCCCTATGAGATGAGTGTTCGGCAGGCCAAGGAATGGCTGATGACCGGCAACTGGATGACCGCGCAGGAAGCGGAGCGGCGAGGCATGGTCAACCACGTCGTGCCGCGGGAGCAGCTGACCGCGCGAGCGCTCGCCCTGGCGGAGACCATCGCCGCTAAGAACCCCTTTACGATGAAGCTGGTGAAGCAGGCGATCAACTTCGCGCAGGATCAGATGGGGCGCAAGGCGGCGATGGACCACGCCTTCCAGATGCATCAGATCGGCCACATGCAGGCGCTGCTCACCAACGGAATGCCGATCGACATCGACAGCCTGCCGCCGGCCATGCGCGCCAACGTCGAGCGGCTGATGGCCGCGCGCAAGGCTGCGGCCGGCGACAAGTAGCTTTGACGCCGTCGCAGCAAAAGACTGGCGGCGGTGCAACTGCATACCTCGCCCCGCCTGCGGGGAGAGGTCGGATTGCGCGCAAGCGCAGGCCGGGTGAGGGGGCTCCCGGAGAAAGCTCCGCTCTGCTCACGGCACTCGGCTAGAGCATTTCGCAATTGGATGAGATCATCCAATTGCAGAGAAATGCTCATAACTTTTTGAATCTGGAGCGTTTTTCCGCGATTGGGTGATTCCACCCAATCGCAAATCGCTCTAGCCCCCACCCCCTTCTGTGCCGAGCTACGATTGGAATGACATGACTGACATCGCTCATCGCACCGCCTTTATTACGGGAGGCGCCAATGGAATCGGCCTCGGCATCGCTCGGTCACTTGCGCGAGCCGGTGCGAAGCTGGCGCTGATCGATCTCGACGCGGGCGCGCTCGAACGGGCGGAGGCCGAGCTGGGTCGGGCGACGGAGGTTTGCGTTGCCGTGCTGGATGTCCGCGACCGCTCCGCCTACGCGCGTGTGGCGGACGCCGTGGAGGCGAAGCTCGGGCCGGTCTCGATCCTGGTGAACAACGCAGGCGTTGCAGGGGGCGCTCCCGCCGACAGGCTCACCTATGAGCTGTGGGACTGGGGCATGGGGATCAACCTGGAGGGTGTGATCAACGGGGTCCAGACCTTCCTGCCACGCATCGTCGAGCGCGGCGCCGGCGGCCACATCGTCAATACGTCCTCCGGCGCGGGACTGTCCGCCACGAGCGGAGGGGTGCTCTACTGTACGGCCAAGTTCGCCGTCGTCGGCATGAGCGAGGCGCTCGGCGTCGAGCTCGAACGCCAGGGGATCGGGGTGACCGTCTTGTGCCCCGGCCCGGTCGCCACGGACATCATCGAGCGGACGCGCGCGGCTCAGCCGAAGGTCACCAAGTCGATGTCCGCAACGCAGCGGAGTTCTGCCTTTGCGCAACAACAGGTGATGCGGGATTACCTTGCGCATGGCACGCCGCCCGACGCGGTCGGTGACATGGTGCTGGCCGCAATCCGCGAGAACCGCCTCTACGTTCACACGGATCGGTCGTCCGCGGACAGGATTGCCGCGCGGACCGAGGCCCTGCTCGCCGCGATGCCGCCTGCGGCGTGAGCTGAACCCAGGCGCCGGCCGGGTGGCCCCGGCCGGACCCATGGTCCGATCAAGAACTGGCGACCGCTCTGTCAGCGGTGCCGCTGGACCGCTCTGCGTCGGATAGGCGCATTCCGAATAAAAAATCGTCGGGAGGAAAGCTGTGGCTCAAAATCATAAAATTTCAGCATCAATCGGTCTAATTCGTGTTCACACGTCTAGCCGCGCAGTCGTTGGTGCGGGCGAACCCATCGCACTACATGTGACCGGGTCTTGGCGATCATGAGCAGTCAAGATCGCCCGCTCATCGGCCTGGCGGCAGGCGCCTCCACGCCGATGCGCATCAGCACGCCGGCCTACGCACTAGGCCTCCTGACCGCAGTGAGCTTCTTCAACTACCTCGATCGCATGGTCATCGCGATCCTGCTCCAGCCGATCAAGCTGGAGCTCGGCTTGTCCGATGCACAAATGGGGCTGATCGCCGGCTTCGCATTCGCGACGCTCTACGCGGCGCTGGGGCTGCCGCTGGCGCGCATCGCGGATCGTCGCTCCCGCATTACGCTTGTGTCGATCTGCCTGGCCATATGGAGCGCCATGACGGCCCTGACCGGGCTCGTGCGCAACTTCCTCGAGCTGTTCGTCGCACGCATGGCCGTGGGCGTGGGCGAGGCAGGTTGCGTTCCGGCCGCCCACTCGCTTCTGGGTGACCTTTTTCCGCGCGAGCGCCGAGCGTTCGCCATCAGCATTTTCCAGGCGGGTGGGGTATTGGGCCAAAGCGCCGGGCTGGCGCTCGCGGGCGTGGTCGCGCAACTCTGGGGCTGGCGGGCCGCCCTGGTGACCGTGGGACTGCTCGGCATTCCACTGGCGCTCCTGATGTTCTTCACGGTGCGTGAGCCGCCGCGCGGCGAAGACCATGCCCGGGCGTCAGCCGAATCCATGCTGGCGACGCTGAAGGCGCTTTTCGTGCGGCCACCGCTCGTCCATCTCGTCCTGGGTGTCGCCGTTGCCGCGTTCGGAAGCTACGGCATGGTCCAATGGATACCGGCGTTCTTCATCCGCCTCCACGGCCTGAGCTTGACCCAGGTGGGGCTGTATAGCGGGGCGACGGGCGCTATCGGCGGCGTGCTGGGAACAGTATTCGGCGGCTATGTTCTGACCCGCCTCGGGCCTCGCGACGTGCGCTGGGAGCTGTGGTGGCCGATGCTCGTGTTCGGGCTGTTTCCGCTGTTCATGCTGCCGTCCTTTTGGGTCGCCGACTGGAAAGCCGCGCTCGGGCTTCAGCTGATCGCATTCTTCATCGGTGCCTCGGGCGGAGGCGTCGCACTGTCGGCGCTGCAGACCTACGCCGAGCCGCACCGGCGTGCGACCGCGGTCGCCATCGTGTTGCTGACGTCATCGCTTCTGGGCCTCGGACTAGGACCGGTCGCGGTGGGCGTGATCAGCGATTATCTCAAGCCGAGCCTTGGGGCCGAGAGCTTGCGTTACGCGCTGATGGCAACGACCTGCATGCCGATTTGGGCCGCAATCCATTTCTGGCTGGCGGCCCGCTCGAGCAAACGCTGGAGCCTCTCGTCGTAACGACGGAGGACGTTCAAAGAGCAGTAACGTGCAAGCAAAAATCAAAGAATAGAAGTGTTCTGTCGGCTGCCGCCCGCCGCCACGGGGCGGTGGGCAGGCTGCTAGAGCATTTCGCCATTGGATGGACCCATCCAACGGCAGAGAAATGCTCATAGTGTTTTGAATCTGGAGCGCTTTCTCGCGATTGGGTGAGTCCACCCAATCGCAAAGCGCTCTAGGGGAAACGTAGCTGAAAAGCTTCGGCGCAGATGCGATGCGAGGGGGTGATCATGGGGCGTCCGTGCCGTTCGAAGAGCCTGCCACGAGGCAAAAGCCTGGAGCATGTCGCGATTGGGCAGAATCGCCCGATCGCAAAAGAAGCGCTTCCGGTCCGACGATGGATAAGCATGTCCATGCCATTGGGTGATGCCATCCCATGGCGAAGCGCTTTGGTGCGGGGGCGCCGTGCGGGAGGAAAGGCCTCCTTCTCCAAGCCGTGTGCCCGACGGAGCTCTCCAAGGTCCGGCGGCCATGCACAGCCCCGGACGTAAAGGGCGCACGGTCGGCTACCTGGCGGTAGAGACCAAGGCGCAAGCAGCCGAGAAAATGCAGTGCCTCGGCGCCGAGGGCTGCACGGACATCGTCTTCTCACTGGGCTTAGGGACCAGTTGCGTCGATCTGAGCAAGCTCGTCAACGAGCTCCAGCCGGGCGACAGGCTGGTGGTCCCGAGCCTGGGGTCGCTCGGCCTCGATGCCGAGGGTATTGTGCGGCTGATATCGCGACTTTACCGGGACTCGATCCAATTTACCGCGGTGGAAGACAACGTGTCGTCCGCCAGCATCGGTCGGTTCTGCCTGAAATTGAGCAGAGTGACCATCGACTCGTCTGCCGCGGTGAACGGAAGCGGCGCGAGGGCGGGGATCAGGCCCCGCGCAAAGCAGGGGCGTCCGGCAAAGCTGACGGCGGAGCTGCTGTACAAGATCCTGGTCCTCAGCCAGTCCAACTCGCTTGCAGAGGTCTCCAGGGCCGTGGGGCTCAGCAAATCAACCGTATGGCGCTGCCTCCGCCAGCACGGCGCGCCGAACGGCGGCGTCGACCCGGCGCGGCTGTCGATCGGCTCTGCCGCCGGCGAGGCCTGAGCCACACGTGGCGCCTCGATCTGCCAAGAAAAAGGGTCGATCATCGATCGATCTCGAGTATAGGGCGAACGGCTACGTCGCTACGAAGTGCAGAATAGCGTAGCGATACGGATCGCAACTGAGTTTCTGGCGTTGCGGTAACGTCAAATGTGTCGCGAAGGTAACGCCTGTCGTTTCAAAAATATCTGGCAAATTGGAACATTTGACCTCGCGGCGCGGCCATAAGACATTGGCCACATGGGCGTTGCGGATCGATTAGTTCGATAAACGCCACTCAAAATAAGTCGGCGAATACAGCGTTCACGCCGCGCGGTTGAGCCACGCCAAATATGTATTCGGAGGAAAAGATGAAGCCTTCCAGGAGTCTGCTGCTTGGGTCATGTGCGGCCCTGATGTCGATGCCGGCGGCGTTCGCGGCCGATCTTCCCATGACGAAGGCCGCGCCGGTCGAGTACGTGAAGGTCTGCTCCGTCCATGGTCTCGGCTTCTTCTACATCCCGGGCACCGACACCTGCATCAAGATTGGTGGCCGCGCCCAGTTCCAGTACGAGTTTGCCCAATATCGCTCGCTGAATCTCGCCGATCGGTCGAATTTCGTCGGAATGGGCCGTATCCAGCTGGACGGGCGTACCTCCACCGCGTGGGGCACCCTGCGCACCTTCATCCGCTTCGACATCGCCAGCCGCACCGGCCAGCAGCATGGCGCCTCCGGCACCCTGCGCGCCTTGGGCCCGTTTGCCTTCAACGCCACGGGCATCGACACCTACAACCGCTCCTATAAGTCTGTGGACGTCACCACAGCGTTTATCCAACTCGCGGGTCTCACCGCCGGTCGTGCTTCGTCATTCTATGATTTCTATGTGACGGATATCGAGCTGACGAACTTCTCGATCACCTCGAATACGTTCGCCACCAACCTGCTCGCCTACTCCCACCGGTTCGGCAATGGCTGGAGCGCGACGGTGTCGGCGGAAGACCCGTCGTTCCGCCGCAACCCGCTGTTCTCGGCCAACCCGCAGAGCGCCGTCCCGGGCGCCAACCTGACCTTCAGCCAGCCGAATGCCGGCTCGATCGACCCGGTTCTCCAAGGCCTGTGCGCCGCCGGCGTCAACGGCTGCACCTACGGCTCGCCGGTCTACCTGTTCAACGCAGCCGGCCAGCGGACGGGCTACGCCTTCGTCGACATCGCCCAGCGTCAGCAGCTGCCCGACTTCGTCGCCAACCTGCGCGTCGACCAGGGCTGGGGCTCGGCCCAGATCTCGGCCGCCGTCCACCAGGTCTCCATCGGCGGCTACAACAACCTCAGCGTCTACAACAACGCGGGCGTCGCGGCGACGCCGGCAGCGGTTGCCGCGGCAGGCGTCTACCCGCAGCGGCCGGACGCGGCCTATGGCTATGCGGTGCAGGGCGGCGTGAAGTTCAACCTGCCGTTCCTGGCGCCGGGTGATGCGCTGTGGCTACAGGCGGCCTACGCCCGCGGCGCGATGTCATACACCGGCGTCTCCGTGCCGATCGGCACCGAGAGCCAAATCCAAGCCGGGCCCGGCGGCGGCGGTCGCTTCTTCGCGTACAAGTCGGAAGGCTATGTCGACCCCAACAGCGGCGACATCAAGCTGAGCCGGTCGTGGTCCATGGCAGCGGCCTTCCTGCACTACTGGGCGCCGCAATGGCGGTCCGGCTTCGTGTTCACCTACGGCGAGCTGCAATATCCCGGTTCGGCCCGCACCGCCGGTCCACTGGGCAACCTCTATGCCAACTCGGCCGGCGTCGTGACCCCGGCGTCGCTGGCGGCGGGCTCCACCAATATCGCCTTCAAGAGCTTCAACGAAATCGTCACCCTGGCCAACCTGGTCTGGTCGCCGGTCAAGGACCTCGATATCGGCGTGGAGGTGGTGTACCAGCGCGTCGACCCGAAGGGCCGGGTGGTCGACAACAACAAGTACGGTGCCCTGACGGGCAAGACGGTCAGCTTCGACGACAACTGGCTGACCCGCCTCCGCTTCGATCGCACCTTCTGAGGGCAGGGGCGGAAGCGCCTTGCGATTGGGGCGCATCGCGCAATCGCAAGGAGGCCGCCCGGCTCAACGACCGGGAGGAGGATCGGTCTGCGCGCGCAGGACATCCATGCAGTCAGTGTCTGCAAAAGGCCGCAGGGCGAAGGCACTGGGCTTCGCGGCGACAGCAGCGGCCCAGCTTGCCGCTGAGGTCATCGCCGCTCACCGCTTTCCGCCGTTCCGACATCCTCCATCAGCCCTTGGCTCGTCAGCCACTCGTGCAGAGCGATCCAGGCCGCGTCGTCGCGGGACAGCGGACTTGGTTGGCTGGCAATGAACTTGTCCAGAGCCGCGATCATCGACGGCGTCAGCTTGATCTCGATGCACGTGATCCGGCTCTCTTCACACTGATCAGCCAAGCCATCCCCGCTTTGCCCGTGCCGCTCCGCTGCGATCCAAGGGTCGCGGTTCGACCGCCTATCCGCCAGACTCATCGTGGCGACCGGCGCCGGGGAACGCATCGGCCCTCCGTCTGTGGGCCGCCGGTTGGAGCTCTTCGATCTCCGGCTTGAACTTCGCCGGCTCCGAGACTCGGCGCATGGACCAGGCTGGGCTTTGCCCGTCCAAGCTCTCTCGCCCGGCGCTTCGTGCTCCGGATTTCATATCGGTAGCCGCCGTCTGCGCGTACAGGCGCGAGGCCGGTGGAGCTGAGCTGTCGCCTTGCCATGGCTACATACGCGCCTTGGGGGCTTATTGTTCCGCTTGGCGGACCAGCACTCGCCGTGGTTGCGGAAGATGACCAGGCTCAGCGAAGCGTGCGAGACCGCCTTGATGCAACGAGCCTGCGTCGGGCCGAAAATAGGCGGCCTCAATTCGCCTGCGCCATGGCTTGGCGATCGCGCGATCGCGCGATCGCTGCCAGAGCCCGTCCTGCCCAGCGCCGCATCCGCCGAGGACGCGGCATGGAGAAGTCGCGACGGACGCGTCGCGCTAGAGCATTTCGCAATTGGATGAGATCATCCAATTGCAGAAAAGCGCTCTAGCTCCAAGCGGCATCGGGTCGAGCTATTCGATGAGCCCTTGCCGCGTGGACGAGGCAAGGTGACGACACGGAGATGCCGCCGCCCCGTTGATACGCGGGCGGCGGCCGTGGCGCTCCAAGATGGAGAGCTAGCTAGAGCCACGGCGCCGGAGCGTTCGCCGCTCTAAGTCTTTGTTTTGAGCATGATCTTACCCAAAAGCCGGTGTCCACTTTTTGGGATCATGCTCATAGTCTTTTGAATCTGGAGCGCTTTTTTGCGATTGGGTGAGTCCACCCAATCGCAAAGCGCTCTAGCGAAGCAGAGCTTCCTACGTCGCGTCAGAAATTCCAGACGAAGTTGCCCTTGAGCGCGTTGTCCTGGACCTTGCTGCCATACTGGCCGGAGTAGCTGACTCCCAGCGTGATGTTCTTGGCGAGGAGAACATCGAGACCGCCCTCGAGCACCACGGCATTGCGGGCAACCGGCAGGCCGGTGACCGAGAATGGCGTGCTGGCATTGAGGAAGTTCATGGTGACGCTCGGGTCGACGTCGCCGAAGGCGTGACGCCAGCCCACCATGCCGCGGGCGATGAGCGCCGTGCCACCGAGGTCGAAGGTGTCGGCAAGCCGCAGGCCGACGGTGGAGAAGGTGACGTTGTGGCTGCCGCCGCGACCATAGAGAGCCGCCACACCGCCCCGCTCGGCGAAGGAGTCGGTGTCGAGATTGACGTAGGCGAGACCGACGAAGGGCTCGAACGAGACCGCGCCGAACTTGAAGCCATAGCCGAGGTCGCCGAAGATCTGCGCCGTCCGCGCGTCATAGCTCGCGGTCGGCTGGTCGTAGAACGTGCCGAAGGCGACCCGGCGGGTCGTATCGACCTTGTTCAGTGTATAGGCCCCGCCGAAGCGAAGCGCGGCGGCGCCCCACTGGCCGCTGCCGTAGAGAGCGGCCGTGTAGCTGTCGATCGTGCCCGAGGCCGAATTGGCCTTGCCGTCCACGTTGGTCCGGCTGTAGCCGCCGGCGACGCCGAGCCGCCAGACTTCGGTGACGGGCGAGTCGGCGCCCAGGACGAAGCCGCCCGTCGAGGTGTCGACGCCGGCCGGCCTGCCGTTGGCTTCCATCTTGCCCCAGGAGCCGAAGGCCTGTCCCCAGAGCGCCGGCGACGGGGCGATGGGCGCCGGCTCCGCCGGCAGCGCGTACTGGTCGCCGGACTTGCTCGGTCCCCTGCTGACGGAATAGGGCGCGGCGGGCGGCAGGGCCGTGCCCCCGATCTCGCTCTGGCGCAACCGGTCCAGCACGGCCCGGCGAACGTCTCCGCTGCGCTCGATCATGACGCTGCCGGCCGTGGCATGGGCCTCACCGGACAATGCGTCGAAGGCGGTGCGGGCACCCTCCCGGCTGGTCTGCACGACGGCGCCGTAAAGCGGGCCGTTGTAGCCGGCGACCGTGAGGGCGTTGGCGACGCCGAACTGGTTTCGGGTCAGCGCCACGTCGGTGAAGTTGACGTCGTTGCGGGTCAGCGCCAGCGTAACGCTCGTCGACCCGTACGACAGGCTCGGCATGAGGAAGGCGAGGTTGCTCGAAACCCCGTCGAATCGTCCGTTCACCCCTCCGGCCGCGGTCAGGATCGGGTAGACCGTCTGCCAGTTGTAGAGTCCGTTGTCAGCGAGGACCCGGACGTTGCCGCCCGAGAGCCAGGCCGAGCCCGCCGCCTCGATGCGGTCGGACTGACCGGCGGCGTTGGCCTCGACGGTGAACACCGAGCCGGTCTGGAAGGCGACGTTGCCGGCAACTTTCAGGGTGCCGATCGAATTGCCGGGGGCGATATTGGCGCCGGTCCGCGCGATGATGCCGCCGACCGTGCCGTTGCCGCCGAGCGCAGCGCCGTTGTCGACGTTCACGATCGAATTGGCGAGGCTGCCGTTGACCGAGAGCCGCCCCTCCATCACCGACGTGGTGCCGGTCAGCGTGCTCGTGCCGGTGAGCTCGAGCGCGCCGCGGCCCGTCTTGAACAGATCGCCGCGCCCGGAGATGGCGGTGCCGAGCTTCGCGTCGCTGGCCTGCTCGACCACCAGGCTGGCGTTGTCGACGATATGGCCGGTGCCGAGGCTGCCGGCATGGCCGATCAGCGTGCCCCCTTCGATTCGGATGCCGCCGGAGAAGCTGTTGTTGCCGGTCAGCGCCAGCGCGCCGGTGCCGGTCTTGGTCAGGCTGCCGGCGCCTCCGATGTCGTTGCCCCAGCTGTCGAAGGCGTTGAAGCCGCCCTTGCTGGCATCCATCGCGACGGTGACGTTGCTGTTGAAGGCGCCGTAGCCGTCAGCCGCGGCGTAGAGGTTGAGACGCGCCCAGCCCGATCCGTCATCGAGCGCGGCACCCGACGCGATTTCCGTCGTGGCCAGGATGTCGCGCCGTTGCTCGGCATTGAGATAAGGAAAGCGGGTCGCAATCAACACCTCAGCCCCGACGGGAACCACCGGGGCGAGATTGGTGGGGCCGACCGCCGGCAGGCCGTACGTCAGGCGGTAGGTGTAGTCGGCCTTGTTCTGGGCCTTGTTGCTGAAGCGATCCGCGCTGCTGGTGGCGGCGCAGCTCTGGATGGAGGCGCCGCAGCCCGCCGTCAGAGCGGTGCGCAGATCGGCTTGAGCGGCGCCGAAAAGGCTCTGGAAGTCGCCGGTCGTCGTGAGCGGGCTGCCCAGGATGCTCGTGGTCTGCTGGTTCAGATAGGCCGGATTGTTGTTGAGGATCTGCGCCAGCGTGTAGGTCGTCATGATACGGGCGCCGATCACGTCGAGCGTATGGTGCGCACCCAGCACGATACGGCTGTTGCCGTATTCCGATCCGCGGGTCAGCAGCTCCTGGAACCGCTCGGGCACCATCTGGGCCAGCATCAGCGTGCTGGCAAATCCGAAGGCGGAGTGTCCGCTGGGAAAGGCTGCGTTGCTGATCAGGGTGGGCACGACCGCGGTCGCGGTGTTGGTGCTGGCGCCGAAGAAGTCGGGCGCGGTGAAGGTCTGGATACGGTTTGGCGCAATCTGGACGGGCCGCGAGTTGCCGACCGTGTTTTTCGTCGCGGCCGGCGGATTGTAGGCCAGGTCGTAGACGTTGAAGACGCCGCCGGGCGGCAGGGACAGACCCACGGCGGGCTGTGCCGGATTCCCGGTCCGGCTGCCATTGGCATAGAAGTTCTTCGCGATGCTCGAATCCGACTGGATCAACGCGTTGACCTGCGAGAAGAACTTCTCGAAATTCGGCGAGAATGTCTTCGCCGAGAAGGTCTGCGGGTTGATGCTGTTGATCGTCGCGTAGGCCGAGCCCATCTTGGAGCCCAAAGCGTCCGACACGAGCAGGCCGTTGCTCATCGAGCCGATGAGGGCCGCTATGGTGTTGTCGCTGACGGCGCGAGCACGCTGGGCTGCACTGGAATTGTTGTTGATGCCGATCGATGTTTCCAAATTATTGTAAAGAACGGACTGCCCGGCGCCCGTGGCGGGAAGCAGGCTGAAGCCGCGAAGCAGATTGATCGCATCGATATTGGCCGCGCTTTGGCCGAAGGTGGGACTCGATGAAAGAACGGCGATGATTGCAATCGATGAAGTTCTACCAAGCAAACGCATTTGAAATAGCCCCGCAGTCAGCCCCCGGTCCGGGGCCTACCAGCTCGGCATGACGGATATATTACATAATTAATTCTGTTCAGCACCCGCCCGGACGGCCATCGCATAGTTGTTGCGAGGGTTGCCTTGCACATATTGCGCAATCTTGCCAGAAAACGCTCATAATATCGCTGACGTATGTGGTTTTTGCGTTGGATGCCCCGTGTCATACGCTATCAATCCAGCGTACGTCTGGGTCACTATCCCCGGCTCGTCTGGGTATCTCACCGGGCGCCCGTCGGGAAACTCTCGCGCGCCTGGACGCGCGGCCAGCTCGATGCCGGTCGATGTGCGGCGGGGTGAGTCGCGGGCACCGAGAGACGCACCGGTTCGACACTTTCGCCGCTTCGAGGGCCATGCGGGGTGCGGAAGCGCCGTTCGGCGCGGCGTTTCGCGCTCATCGCGGAGCTGGTCTGCCGCCGGCTATGTGGCTCCGCGAGCCGCCGCGGGCGATTCGATCGCCGCTCGGGCCGCGGCGCCGCGCCTCATGAGCGAGGCGGTGGCGTCGAGAGTCCCCAAAAAAGGGGCTGAGCGTCGCGGTGCCACGTGACGATGGGGTCAGGCCTCAGGTGCGCGTGAAACCACCTTTCACCGGCGATCTCGATACCATAGTGCAGCGCCAGCTCGCCGGGTCGGCGGAACGAGGGGGCGGTCGGTCGCCGGGCCAGCACGACCTTGGTCCGGCGCACCCTCAGCCCGCTCTCGCGCAGGTCGGCCAGGTCGAGCATGGCAAGAGCGCGCCGGTGCTCGCGTGGGTCCGTCGGCCGCTCGTCGCCGGTCCGCCGGAGGCGGGGCTCGGGCGGCGGACGCCGCGGGATGAGGATCAACAGCTCGATTCCGGCCAGCCGATCGGCGTTCTGGCGGCTTCTCTTGTCCAGACGAATTTTCTGCCTTGGCGGCTCGTGCCACTCCATTCCGCCCCCCCTGAGCTGATGACACCCGGCGGCGGCCTTTCGACCGCCGCGGGCTGTTCCTGTTCGAAGGGACGCGTCAGATCGGCGGGAGGCTCGCCATCTGCTCGGTGAGGACGGCTTGGCCGGCCTTCAGCGGCGGCGCGAAGCGGTCCCGTCGGGCTTCATATGGGGGGCCGCCTTCCGCGCGTACGACGCGAAGCACGGGGGCGGCGGGGGCGAGTTGTCGTTTTGCCATGGCTACATACGCGGCGCAGGGACCTATTGTTCCGCCCATGCTGGCTGTCTGAGGTCGATAAGGCAGATCGATCGGCCGCCCCCGGGGAGCATGGCCGCTGGCCCTCGCCGGCGCCGCGCGGCAGGGGCGTCATGCCCAGCTCGCCGGGGGCCTGGCCTTCAGGACGCCCGTCGCGCTCTTGACGATCCAGACGGCGCCGAGGTCCTTGCCCAAAGACCGAGCATGGAGAACCGGCCCTGCGGTGACGCCCTCGCGCGGCGGTCCGATGGTTGGGCGCCCGCGTCTTCGCAACGGACCGGCGACCCGTTCCAACATGGGCGTTGCAGTCGGCGTCGGGCTCGCGTCAATAGATATACCTCAATCGGGTGAGCGCGAGGCTACTTCCTTTTCGATATAAGCATTATCGGTTAAAAACATATATACTAAATTAGAATTAAGCGCACGAGTACCTGCTGCGACGAGCGACGTCGAAGACAAGACGACATCAGGCGTAGTCATCCCGAACGATCGCGCATCGGCGGGAGGCGCGTTGGCGTGTCCGGCGCAGATGATCCGCGGGCTGCGAGCAGCTCGGCGAGACATTGAATTTTCATTTGGAGGCGAGCGAGACCGATGGCGGATTTGGGCGTTGGAACTGATGCGACGACGACGGTAAATGCAAATACGACCTACGGAAGCATTTTCCTCGGTACGAATTCGACCTTGATCATCGATGGGGCGTCAGTATCGACGGGTTACCTTGATACGGGAACGAATTCACTGATCAGGGTCACCAATGGGGCGACTCTGATCAATACCGGCTGGACCGGCGGCTCGGGCGCCACCTACGAGATCGTCGGTGCGTCGACGCTGGATTTTTCGGCGGCGACGGCCGGTGGCGGCGGCATCGTCGGCGAGACGGTCATCTTCAGCGGGACCGGCGATGGAACCGTGAATCTGCCGGGCGGCATCTTGGGCGCGGGGAACACGTCCGGCCTGACTGTCCAGGGCTTTAGCGCGGGTGACCTGCTGCGGTTCGGCGACGACAACATCACCGAGTTCCGGACCATCGACAACGGCGACGGCACCATCACCATCCAGGCCGTCGACGTTCAGAGCGAGTGGTACACGCAGATCCTGTCCTCGATCACTCTGTCAGGCAGCTTCAACCCAAGCGATTTCATCTTCGATCCCACGACCGGCACCGTCGGCTATGCGTGCTTCCTCGCCGGCACCATGATCGCCACGCCTGACGGCGAGGTCGCGGTCGAAGAGCTCGCCATCGGCGATCTGGTCCTCGGTGCCGATGGCCGGCCGCGCGCAGTGCGTTGGATTGGCCGCCAGAGCGTCGTTGCCATGTTCGCCGATCCGCTGCTGGCCTATCCGGTGCGCGTTGCCGCCGGGGCGCTCGGGGACGGTCTGCCCGCCCGCGATCTCTTCCTCTCACCGGACCATGCGCTGTTGGTCGACGGGGTGCTGGTGCAGGCCGGTGCCATGGTGAACGGCAGCAGCATCACCCGGGTCGAACGGCCGGAGGCGCGCTTCACCTATTTCCACGTCGAGCTCGAGGATCACGCCCTGATCCTGGCCGAGGGCGCGCCGGCGGAGACCTTCGTCGACAACGTCACCCGGCGCCGCTTCGACAACTACGCGGAGTATGAAGCGTTGTTCGGCGAGGACGGCGCACACATCCCCGAGCTGGAGCTGCCACGCGTGAAGTCGGCCCGGCAGTTGCCGCGCGTGGTCCGCGAGCGCCTGGCGGCGCGGGCCGAGGCACTGCTGGGCTCGATGGACCAGCTGGCCGCGTAGGGTCGCCTGCGGGGCGTGGCCGGACGGCGCCGACCGTCCGGCTGCGGGCCTGCGGCCTTGGCGTCCGGTCCGCTCTCGCGCCGGAGCGCCAGGGCGCCGCGGCCATGACGTCACCGCCCGTCCGTCGTCCCCGATATCCCTTCGTCTGGAAGAGGCAGCTGAACGGCAGGCGACCGCTCGATCTGCCGGATCAGCCCGAGCGCCGCGGGGGAGCCCTCGTTGGCGCGGAAGATGGCCGCGACCTCGGACGTGATCGGCTTGCCGGCGAGGGGCCGAAAGGCGACGTTCGGCATCCGGATGACGTCGTGCAGAACGCTCGGCACGACGGCGATCCCGGCGCCGAGGGACACCTGCGTCACCACGGCGAGCAGGCTTCCGGGCGCGGACACGATCCGCGGCATGAACCGTCCGCGGCGCGCGACCTCGTAGGTTCCCGCCTCTTGCTCGGGCGTGATGAAAGCCTCGGCGCGCATCCGGCTCGCGCGTACGGGCCCGTCTGCCGCCAGCGCGTGGCTCGCCGGCAATGCAATGCAGAAATGGTCGCGGGCCAGGATGTGGCGGCGCACGTTGCGCGGCAGCGTCATGGGCAGGCGGACGAAGCCGACGTCGACCTGGCCCTCCGCGACGAGGCCGGGGAGCTTGTCCATCGGCAGCTCGCGCGCAGCGACGTCGACCCCCGGCCAGGCCTCCCGGAACCGGTTCGTCTGCTCCTGGAGCACGCCGGCATAGGCGGCGGAGCCCACATAGCCGATCTCGACGCGCCCGATCTCGCCCCGCCCCGCGCGCCGGCCGACCGTCTCGGCCTTGGCAAAGGCGTCGAGCACGGCGCGTGCTTCCGCCAGGAAGATCTGCCCCGCGGGCGTCAGGGCGACCGAACGCTTCGTCCGCGCGAACAGCCTTGCCGAAAGCGTGCGCTCGATCTCCTGGATCTGCACCGTGAGGGTGGGCGGGGCGATGTTCAGCCGCTCGGCCGCGCGTGCGAAATGCAGCTCCTCGGCCAGGGTCACGAAGTACCGAAGATGCCTCAGTTCCACCTTGGCCTCGCGCGGGGTGAATTAGCTGCAACCTAATAATTTAGGCAAACGCCGGCAATGCGATGAAGTCAGCGCCGGGGCTAATCGAGCGGGCCGCCCTCCCTGGAAGGAACGACCCATGCTCGCTCACACGGTCCGCGTCGCCGTCCCGCCCTCCGCCGCCGCGCGCGAGCGATGACGCCGGACCGGCTGATCGAACAGCGCGCCGACGGCGGCGGGCTGCCGATCCTGCTCACGGCATCGACGGGCTGCGCCATGACGGTCCTCGACACCAACATCGTCGCCATCGTGCTGCCGACCATCGCACGCGATCTCGGCGCCAGTTTCGCGGAGGTCGAGTGGGTCGTCAGCGCCTATGTCCTGTGCTTTGCCGCGCTGCTGCTGCCGGCCGGCGCGATCGCCGACCGCTTCGGACGCCGCAAGGTCTTCCTGATCGGCATCGGCGCGTTCGCCCTCGCATCGCTGCTGTGCGGCATGGCCGCCTCGGCGACGGCGCTCTACCTCTCCCGCGCGCTCCAAGGCGCCGGCGCGGCCTTCCTCCTGGCACCCGCCCTGGCCATCATCGGCCACGCCTTCCACGCGGGCGCGGAGCGCGACCGGGCCTGGGCCATCTGGGGCGGGATGATGGGGCTCACCATGGTGCTCGCGCCCGTCGCCGGCGGCGTCATCGCCACCGCGCTCGGTTGGCGATGGGCCTTCAACGTCAACGTGCCGATCTGCCTTCTGCTCGCCGGTGCCGTCGTGCTGCTCGTGGAGGACTCCAGCGATGCCGGCGCAGGCCGGCTCGATCCCGCCGGCATTCTCTCGTTCGCCGCGTCGATATTCGGCCTGACCTGGGGGCTCATCGATGGGCAGGCGCACGGCTGGGCCTCACCAAGGGCCGTTGCCGGCTTCGGCGCCGGCGCCCTGGGGCTGGCGATCTTCGTCGTGACCGAGCGCCTTCAAGCGCGGCCGATGCTCGACCTCGCGCTGTTTCGCCGGCCCCGTTTCGTCGGTGCGGTGTGGGCGATGGTCGCCTATGCCGGCTGCGCCCAGGTCATGGCCTCGCTGCTGCCGCTCTTCCTCCAGAACGGGCTCGGCCGCACGCCCGTCGAGGCCGGCTTCGCGATGCTGCCCTTCGCGCTGGCCATGCTCGTGTTTCCCTCCATCGGGCGGCGCCTGAACCGCCGTCTGGCGCCGCGCCGGGTCCTCGGCCTCGGCCTGTCGGTGGTCGCGATCGGGAACGCCCTGACGGGCTGGGGCGCCTATCTCGGCGCATCGTCCGTCGCGATGGCGGGCATGCTGGTGCTCGGCGCCGGTGCCGGCCTGCTGAACGGCGAGACCCAGAAGGCGATCATGACCGCCGTGCCGCACGAGCGCGCCGGCATGGCCTCGGGCATCAGCACCACCTCCCGCTTCACCGGCATCCTGCTCGGTTTCGCGATGCTCAGCGGCGTGCTCGCGACCGTGACGCGGAACCTGCTGATGCAGGCCATCTGCCCGGGCGAAGGCGCCTGTGATCACTCGCGCGCCCTGGCCGATGCCGTCGTGGCCGGTGACTTTCGCCAGGCGCTGGCCGGTGTGACGGGCGGCGGCCGAGCGATCGCGACGGCGCAGGCCCAGCTCGCGTATTCGAGCGGCTTCGCGGCGGCGCTGTTGGCCGCCGCTCTCGCTGCCGGCGCATCGGCCCTTGCCGTGCATCTGTTGATGGACGATCGCTCGAGGCTCGGCGCAGCGCGCGGACATGAGCGGGCCTGACGCCCGGGTTGACTTGGCCGTTGCCGGCCGTTCGATGTGGGGGGCGCCGCGGCGGACGATCCGCCGACCGGCGACCGCAGGAGCACGTACGCCATGGCAATCCGGACCACGTCGTCATCCGCGTTCGACGTGATCGTCGTGGGCGGAGGGTCGGCGGGCGCGGTGATGGCCAACCGGCTCAGCCGGGATGGCGCACGGCGCGTTCTTCTGCTCGAGGCCGGGCCTGCCTATGCGGCCGCCTCATATCCCGACGTGCTCGCGAATGCCGATCGCGTCGGCGGCGACGAGGCGCACGATTGGGGCTATCACACGCAGGACCGTCTCACGCTCGGCCACGACGTGACGGCGCTTCGGGGCAAGGTGCTCGGCGGCAGCTCGGCCGTGAACGTGGGCGTCGCCGTGCGCGCCAGGCCGTCGGATTTCGCGCGCTGGACGGCGCGGGGGATCGAGGGCTGGTCCTTCCCGGATGTCCTGCCGATCTATCGGGAGCTGGAGAACACGCCGACCGGCGACGAGGCGTGGCACGGCCGATCGGGGCCGTTTCCGATCCGGCAAACGGCGCTGGAGGAGCTCACCCCGTCCATGCGTGCGTTCGTGCTCGCCGCGGAAGCGCTCGGCCTGCCACGCATCGACGATCTCAACGGCGCGGAGCAGCATGGCGTCTCTCCCTTTCCCCTGAACGTGGTCGACCGCCGGCGCATCAACACGGGCATGGCCTATCTCACGGACGAGGTCCGCAGCCGCTCCAACCTGTCGATCCGCGGCGGCGCCGAGGTCGACAGCGTGATCTTCCACGGTCGCCGGGCGGTGGGCGTGCGCCTGATCGATGGGGAGACCATCGCCGCCGGCCAGGTGGTGCTGTCGGGCGGCGCCTTCGGCAGCCCGGCGATCCTGATGCGGTCCGGCATCGGGCCGGCGGCGCATCTCGCCGAGCTCGGCATTCCCGTTCTGGCCGATGCGCCCGTCGGCGAACGGCTCAAGGAGCATCCCTTCTCCTACAACGTCTACGCGCTCAAAGCCGGCGTGAAGGCCATGGAGCCGACCGCGGGCGCGCTGATCTGGACGCGGTCGAGCGAAGCGGCGGAAGGCGAGCTCGACTTGCACATCGCGGCGACGCACATCTTCGACCCGGCGGACAGTCCGACCGGCGCCGCGATCGTTCTCGCCAGCGCCGTGACGCTCCCGCAATCCATCGGATCGTTCCGGCTCGCCAGCCGCAATCCCCGGGACATGCCCCTCATCCGCTATAACTTCTTCCAGGAGCCGGGCGACCTGCGGCGCATGGTGGAGGTGGTTCGGCTGTCGCGTCGGATCGGGCGCACGGCGCCCTTCAGCGAGATGGTCGAGCGCGAGCTGACGCCTGGCCCAGACGTCAACGACGGCGAGGCGCTGGAGCAGGCGGTGAGGGCCACCGTCGACAGCTATTGCCATCCGACGTCGACCGTGCCGATGGGGGGCGGCGGCGACCCTGCCGCCGTGGTCGATGCGCGTGGCGCGGTGCGCGAGGTGGAGGGCCTGCATGTGGTCGACGCATCGATCATGCCGGACATCCCGTCCGCGGCGACGAACCTCACGACGATCATGATGGCGGAGGCGATCGGCCGGGTGTTGGCCGGTCAATCCTGAGTGCTGCGGCCTCCCGTCATTCGCCGTTCTTGGCGTTGAAGACGACGAAGCGGATATCCTCCTTCGGCGTAAAATTGCTCCGTTGCACCTTGAACGTCGTCGGGCCTGTCCTGGCGATGCCGTCGATGCACAGCGACAGAACAGCGTCCGGACGGAGCTTGTCGATCGTCAGGTCGAAATTGCCGATCGGCCCTTTCCAGTTCGCTCCGGTCGTCAGGATGTAGCTCACCTCGTCGCCGGGCACCAAAGCGTTGTCGGGGTGGGCCTTGGCCGCTTCCTTGGCGAGGCGCCGGATGCCAGCCTCCCCGGCGCTGTCGAGACAGTAGTCTTTCTTGTATCTCGATAGATCGATTGGCTCCTTGGCCGCGGCGTCGACATAAGCTCCTCCCGCGATCGGCTGATAGCTGTGTTCCAGCACGATCCGCCCATGCGCCGGGAAGGTCTGCTCCCAATGATAGGTGGCCCGAAGCGACCACTGCGCCGAGAGATCGGCGGCCTGTTCGGGCGAGCCGTAAAGAAGATCCTGCTGAACGAGCCGTCGACGGGCGTCGAGCGGCAGGGAGCTGAGCTTGTCCTTCCATGACGGAAGATTGGCATTGATGGGGAGGCCGGCCTTCAGCACCTCCGCGGTGATGTCGGTGCCTTGCTTGTGCTTGGGCTGCCGGTCGTCCGCCACGGCGGGCGCGCTGATGGCCCGCTGCTCCAGGGCCGGCTCTATGGACCGCCCGTCGGCCGTGACGGAAAACCTCACGAAATTGTCCTTGTCGGCTTCGGGCAAGGCCACGTTGTCCATCGGCCCGAAGGGCACGTCGGGCAGAGGAAAGGCGACGCGCTCCGTGATGTCCCGGTCGCTCTCGTTGCGAAAGATGTAGCGGACGCGAACCTGACGAGGGGACAGATACAGCTCCTCGCTCTCCATCACGATGTCATGCGACACCGTCAGCTCCAGGCCGCCGGCGCCGAGGACGGCGAGGCTGTCGTTGGCGAGGGCAGGCATGGCCGCGGCGGACGCGGCGAGACAGACGGCGGCAGGCAAGCGCATCGCTTCGGTCCTCGTGTCGGTCCGGCTTGTCGGTCGATGTCTCAAATCGCGAACTGCGCGGCAAGTGCCGACCTCGCCCGGACGCGTCGCGCCGATCGTCGCACAGGTCACTTGATTAGGAAGCGTTCTCTTTCTAAATAGGCGTCCATGAGCCCACCCGTCGTACAGCCCATGGAGCCGCGCGGTCCCGGCCGGCCCCGCGAGTTCGATCTCGACGCGACGCTGGACAAGGCGATCGGCGCGTTCAGCGAGCATGGCTACCACGCCACGTCGCTCGGCAAGCTGACATCGGCGATGGAGATCGCCGAAGGCAGCCTCTACAAGGCGTTCAAGGATAAGCGCGGTGTCTTCCTCGCCGCCTTCGAGCGCTATCTCCTGCTGCGCAACGAGCGGCTGACACAGGAGCTCGACGTCGCACGGACCGGCCGGGAGAAGGTCAGGGCCGTGCTCGCCGTCTATGCGGAGAGCAGCCATGGCAAGCTCGGCCGGCGCGGCTGCCTCGTCGTCGGCAGCGCCGTCGATCTCGCCAGCTCCGATCCGGAGATGGCCAAGCGCGTCGCGGGCGTGCTCGTGGCGCACGAAAGGCGGCTCCTCGACTTCATCCGGCAAGGGCAGGCGGATGGCTCGATTTCCGCGCAGATCGATGCCGCCGTCATCGCGCGTCTGCTCCTGTGCGTGGTGCAGGGGATGCGCGTCCTGGGCAAGACCGGCCGCAACCGCGGGGACATGACGAGCCTCGTCGACAGCGCGCTGAAGCTGCTCGACTGAGTTTTGGTCGATTTGGAAGCGATCGCTCTCTTAATCATCGAGACTGGATCAGGAGCTCGCCATGACACACGACATCGTTAAGACCTCCGCCGCGGACACGCTGCCGCCCTTCGATCCCGCGACGTTCTGGACCCGGTTCCGCCATGGGGCCGTGACGGTCAACGGCGTGCGCCTGCACATCGTGGACGGCGGCAGCGGCGCGCCGATTCTGCTGCTGCCCGGCTGGCCGCAGAGCTGGTACACGTGGCGGCAGGTGATGCCGCTGCTCGCCGCCGCCGGACGGCGTGTCGTCGCCCTCGACCCGCGCGGCATGGGCGATTCCGGCCGGCCCGCCGCCGGCTACGATCTGCGGACCGTGGCCGCCGACATCTACGGCGTCGTGGACGCGCTGGCCCTGATGGCGAGCGGACCGATCGACGTCGTCGGCCACGATGTCGGCGCCTGGATCGGCTACGCCTATGCGGCCGAGTGGCCGGGCGACGTGCGGCGGCTCGCCGTGTTCGACGCGGGGATTCCCGGCATCACCCCGCCACCTGCGGCCGGCGTTCCCTCGGCCGAGGCGAACGTGAAGACGTGGCACTTCGCCTTCAACCGCCTCGACGACCTGCCGGAGATCCTGCTGCAGGGGCGCGAGCGGGAGTTCCTGACCTGGCTGTTCCGCGCCAAGGCCGTCCGGCCCTGGACCATCACGCCCGCCGACCTCGACGAATATGTGCGGGTCAATGCCGCCCCGGGCGCCACCCGCTCGGCGCTCTCCTATTACCGGCACGTGCTTTGTCCCGAGGGGCTCGCGCACAGCCGCGAGCGCGCCGAGCGAAAGCTCGCCATGCCGGTGCTGGCCTTCGGCGCCGAGACCGGTACCGGCACCGCCCTGATCGAGACCATGCGTCTGGTCGCGACCGATGTGCGCGGCGGCGTGTTCGAAGGGTGCGGTCATTACATGCCCGAGGAAGCGCCCCTTGCCGTGGCCGAGCAGATCAAGCGGTTCATGGGCGCATGATCCGGTGCGGCGGCCGGTGAGGCCCGCCGGGCCGCGGCCCCGGGGCGCGACCAGCGGGGGCACGACGGTGTTGCCCCGCTGATCCGAGGCCGTTCGCCTAGCCGGCTCTCTAACTCTCCCGCTGCTGCAAGCAAGTGCTCCTCCCTCCCCCACGAAGTGGCGAGGAGGGGTAGGGGTGGGGCCGGCCCAGCTGCTTTGCGCTTCCAGAAGCTCACGCGGCCAAGCCGGCAGAGCGAAGCGCCCTCGCACCATCCCGTAGTGGGCACGCTCGAGATGCGTGAATCCAATAGCCTCCGCAGGCGGGAGCGCTCGTCGCCCTCGGGCCTTGATTGTCGTCAAACATACCATACATATGGTTTGCCGATCTGGCTGCTCGCCTCTGCCGAAGGGGCGGTGATCAGGGTTGATGATCGTCGCCGGCGTCGCCGTCTTGGACGGCTGCTCGAACTCAGTGGTGCATCGAACCGTGGAGAACCTTCACAAGCGCAAGAAGCAGCCGGACCTCGTCCGGCGCAATCTCCTGGATTGCGCGGCGCGGCTGGCGGCCGAGCAGGGCCTCGCCGGCGTGACCATCCAGGCCGTCTCCGACGCGGCCGGCGTCACCAAGGGGGGGCTGATGCATCACTTCCCCAACAAGCAGGCCCTGGTCGAGGCGGTGTTCTCGGACCTGCTGCAGCAGCTCGATCGCGACATCGACGCCCGGATGGCGGCGGACGAGGAGCCGCGCGGACGCTTCACGAGAGCCTATCTGGACGTCTCCTTCCTCGATCATGTGCGTGCCGAGGAGCAGCGGGAGATCTGGGCGGCCCTGTCGGTCTCCTCGATCACCGATCCGGCCCTGCGCCGGCTCTGGTCGCAGTGGCTGGAGGCGCGGCTCGAGCGGCATCGCGACACGGATGACGGGCCCATGTTCGATATCGTCAGGCTCGCCGCCGACGGCATCTGGCTGGCCTACATGCTCGCGGCCGACGGCAAGCTCCCGACGGACTTGCCGGCCCTGCGCGGGCGCCTCATCGCCATGACCCGGGAGCGATGACATGCCGGCGGAGCCTTCCCTCCACCGGGGCTGCCGCCGCCTCCCACCGCTCAGGATGGTGCCCCGGCCCGGAGATGCCGAGGTCGTCGGGACCAAACAGCCACGATCCTCCAGGCCGCTTTGGCTCGGACGTCGGCGCCTGCTGGAAAGCAACATGACCAATCGTGCAAAGCCGCTCTTGAACTCGCCTGCGCTTGTCCTCGCCGCGGCGCTCTCGCTGGCGCCGGCGATCGCCTTTGCGCAGGGGGCGGCCGAAACGCCTCCGCCCGCCGTCGGCGTCCTGACGCTTCGGCCCGCCGCTGTGCCGGTGACGAGCGAGCTGCCCGGCCGCATCGCCGCGACCCGCGTGTCGGAGGTGCGGGCGCGCGTCTCGGGCATCCTCCAGCAGCGCGTCTTCACGCAGGGCAGCCTCGTCAAGGCGGGCGATGTTCTCTACCGCATCGATCCGGCGCTTTTTCGCGTGCGGGTCGCCAGCGCCGAAGCGACGTTGCAGAAGGCGCAAGCCACCCAGGCCTATGCCCGCCAGCAGCACGAGCGCCAGAAGAGGCTGCGTGAGCGCGACTTCGCCAGCGCCGCCGCCTACGATTCGGCCGCCGCCGCACTGGCCCAGGCCGATGCCGACGTCGCGCTGGCCAAGGCCACGCTGGACGAGGCCCGGATCAATCTCGGCTACACCGACGTGCGCGCGCCGATCACCGGCATCATCGGCGGCGCCCTCGTCACCGAGGGCACGCTGGTGACGGCCGACGGCACCCAGAACCTCGCGCTCATCCAGCAGATCGATCCGGTCTATGCCGATTTCACGCAGTCGTCCTCGAACCTGCTCGCCCTCAGGCGCGCGGTCGAGGACGGCAAGCTTGAAAGCCCGGCGCCGGGGCAGGCCCGGGTCGACCTCGTCCTCGACGATGGCAGCCTCTATCGCCAGCCCGGCAAGCTGCTGTTCGCGAGCGCCACGGTCGACGCCACGACCGGGCAGGTGACCCTGCGCGCAGAATTTCCCAATCCGCGCGGGGAGCTGCTGCCGGGCCTCTACGTGCGCATCCGTATCGAGCAGGCCGTCCGTCAAGGCGCCATCACCATCCCGCAGCGCGCGGTGGTCCGCACCCCCGAGGGGACGGCGCAGGTCTACGTCGTCTCGCAGGATGGCGTCGCGCAGACCCGCGAGATCCGGCTCGGCCAGGCATCGGGGGCGGACTGGATCGTCGACGCGGGCCTGCAAGCCGGTGAGCAGATCGTCGTCGACGGCGTCCAGAAAGTGCAGCCGGGCGGCAAGGTCGTCGCCGAACGCTGGCAGCCGGCGCGAGCGCCCGGCGATCGGGCCGAAGCAGGCCGCTGAGACGCGACCCAGATTCAAGGAGCTGGAGCGGTCTCTCCGATCGGATGAGCCCATCGGATCAGGAGCCTGCTCCGGGACCGACCGCACCTCCGCCCGGGCGAGGGAATAGGCAATTCTATGGCTCAGTTCTTCATCGACAGGCCGATCCTGGCCTGGGTGTTCGCGCTTTTCATCTCGATCGCGGGCGTGATCGCCCTGCCGTTCCTGCCGATCGCCCAGTATCCGAAGGTCGCCCCGCCGCAGTTGACGATCTCGACCTTTTATCCCGGCGCCTCGCCGCAGGATGTCTATCAGGGCGTCACGCGGCAGATCGAGGAAGAGCTCAACGGCGTCGACAATCTTCTCTATTTCGAATCGACGTCGGACACCTCGGGCTCGGTGAGCATCACGACGACGTTCAAGCCGGGCACGAATATCGATCAGGCCTCCGTCGATGTGCAGAACCGGATTCGCCGCGTCGAGCCGCGCCTGCCGCAGACGGTCAAGTCGCAAGGCATCACCGTGGAGGAGGCCGGCACCGGCTTTCTCCTCTTCGTCTCGCTGACCTCGACGGACGGCAAACTGGATGAAGCGGCGCTCGGCGACTACGTCAGCCGCAACATCCTCGGCGAGCTGCGGCGCCTCGACGGCGTCGGCCGCGCGCAGCTGTTCTCGGCGCAGCGCGCCATGCGCGTCTGGATCGATCCGGACAAATTAGTTGGCTACAATCTGTCCGTCGGCGATGTCGGCACGGCCATTGCGGCACAGAATGCCCAGGTGGCCGCCGGCCAGATCGGCGCCGCCCCCAATCCGGTCAGCCAGGACCTGACGGCCACCGTGCTGGTCAAGGGCCAGTTGAGCGATCCCAAGGAGTTCGGCGAGATCATCCTGCGCGCCAATCCGGACGGATCGGCCGTTCGGCTGCGCGATGTCGCCCGGCTCGAGGTCGGCGCCGAGAACTACAATTTCTCCAGCCGCCTCAACGGCCAGCCGAGCGCGGCCGTCGGCGTCCAGCTCTCGTCGACGGGCAATGCCGTGGCGACGTCGCAAGCCGTCAAGGCGAAACTGAAGGAGCTGTCGCGCTACTTCCCGCGCGGCGTCGCGTATTCGGTCCCCTACGACACGAGCCCGTTCGTATCCGCCTCGATCAACAAGGTCGTTCATACGCTTGTCGAGGCGATGGTGCTGGTCTTCGTCGTGATGTTCGTCTTCCTCCAGAACATCCGCTACACCATCATTCCGACCCTCGTCGTTCCCGTCGCGCTGCTCGGCACGCTCGCGGTCATGTTCGCGACGGGCTTCTCGATCAATGTGCTGACGATGTTCGCCATGGTGCTCGCCATCGGCATCCTGGTCGACGACGCCATCGTCGTCGTCGAGAACGTCGAGCGCATCATGGCCGAGGAGGGCCTGTCACCGAAGGCCGCGACCAGGAAGGCGATGGGCCAGATCACCGGCGCCATCCTCGGCATCACGCTGGTCCTGGCGTCGGTGTTCGTGCCGATGGCGTTCTTCCCCGGCTCGACCGGGATCATCTACCGCCAGTTCAGCCTGACCATGGTGGTGTCGATCCTGTTCTCCGCCTTCCTGGCGCTGTCGCTGACGCCCGCGCTCTGCGCCACCTTCCTGAAGCCCATCGCCAAGGGCCATCACCACGAGAAGAAGGGCCTCGGCGGCTGGTTCAATCGCGGCTTCGAGCGCCTCACCGCCGGCTACGCGCGTACGGTGACCGGCATGGTGCGGCGGGCGGGCCGGATGATGGTCGTCTATCTCGCCCTCGTCGTCGGGCTCGGCTACCTGTTCCTCAACCTGCCGGGCGCCTTCGTGCCCGACGAGGACCAGGGCTTCGTCATCATCGATGTCCAGGGACCGCCGGAGGCAAGCCGCAATCGCACGGTCGCCTCGCTGGAGCAGATCGAAGCCATGCTCAAGGCGGAGTCGGCCGTCGCCGACGTGATCGCGATTCAAGGGTTCAGCTTCTCCGGCAACGGGCCGAACGCCGCCATCACGTTCGTCACGCTGAAGGACTGGGCTGAACGCGGCCCCGGCAGCTCCGCCAAGGAGATCGCCGATCGCGCCAACATGCAGCTCTTCGCGCTGAAGGATGCAACCGCCTTCGCGCTCTCGCCGCCGCCGATCGAAGGCTTCGGCACGACCAACGGCTTCAGCTTCCGCCTGCAGGACCGCGGCGGCAAGGGACAGGCGGCGCTCAATGCCGCCGCCGGCGAGCTGGCGGCAAAGGCGGCGCAGAGCGGCATCATCGTCGGCATCAGGCCCGAGGGCATGCCGGATTCGGCCCAGGTGGTGCTCACCATCGACCGCGAGAAGGCGAACACCTTCGGCGTGACCTTCGCGGACATCAACACCACGATCACCGCCAACCTCGGCTCGTCCTATATCAACGACTATCCGAACACCGGCCGCATGCAGCGCGTCGTCATCCAGGCGCAGGACCGCAGCCGCCTCCAGGCGGAGGACCTGCTGAAGCTCAACGTGCGGAACGCCGGCGGGGGCATGGTGCCGCTCTCCTCCTTCGCCCTCGTCGAGTGGCGGAAGGGGCCGTCCCAGATCGTCGGCTACAACGGCTATCCGTCGGTCCGCATCGCCGGCTCGCCGGCTCCAGGCTATTCGTCGGGTGCAGCGATCGCGGAGATGGAACGCCTCGCCTCGCAGTTGCCGGAGGGCTTCGGCTTCGAATGGACCGGCCAGTCGCTGGAGGAGATCAAGTCCGGCTCGCAGGCCCCCTTCCTGCTGGCGCTCAGCATCCTGTTCGTGTTCCTGCTGCTGTCGGGGCTCTACGAAAGCTGGTCGATCCCGCTCGCGGTGATCCTCGTCGTTCCGCTCGGCGTCATCGGCTCCGTCGCGGCGGTCATGCTCCGGGATATGCCGAACGACCTCTACTTCAAGGTGGGACTGATCGCGATCATCGGCCTGTCGGCCAAGAACGCGATCCTCATCGTCGAGTTCGCCAAGGACTATTACGCCCAAGGCCGATCGCTGCACGAGTCCGCCGTCGAGGCGGCACGCATCAGGTTTCGGCCGATCGTCATGACCTCGCTCGCCTTCGCGCTGGGTGTCGTGCCGCTCGCCATCGCGACCGGGCCCAGCGCGGCCAGCCAGAACGCGATCGGCACCGGCGTGCTCGGCGGCATGATCTCGGCGACGATCCTCGCCGTCTTCTTCGTTCCGGCCTTCTTCGTCTTCGTTCTGAAAGGTCTCGGGACGAAGCGGCCCGGTCGTGGCGACGACGACCTCTCCCATGCCGCGTCCAAGGCATCCGCCACCGCGGCCCATCCGGCCCCGAGCGACGATAGGCAGCCCGAGCCTATGGGAACGCCTGCGGCCATGGAGAGCGCTGACACCCGGCGAGCCCCCTCCGGACAGCAAAAGCCCGGCGCAGTCCCGATAACCGGGCCCTAGAGCATTTCGCAATTGGATGAGCATCATCCAATTGCAGAGAAATCTCCATCCTTCTGAATCTGGAGCGCTTCTTTTGCGATTGGGTGAGTCCACCCAATCGCGAAGCACGCTAGGCCGAGGCATTCATGGCTGAATGCTCGCGTCGATCGCTTCTCGGCGGAGGCCGATGCTGTGTCGCGCCCCACGGTTCATCACGTATATGATTTGTCATCTCGGTGGCTTTCGCCTGGCTCCTGGTTTGGATAGTTGAATCTCAACTACGAAACCGGAGGGACGCGCGCCGATGGCGGATCAATGGCATCATTACATTGATGGGCAGAGCCAGGCGCCGTCGTCGGGCCAGTACATGCGCTCGTTTGATCCGTGCGCCGGGCAGGCCGCCGCCCGCGTTGCCGCGGGTAACGAGGCTGACGTGGGGCGGGCGGTCGATGCGGCGGCCGCGGCAGCTTCGGCCTGGCGCAGCCGCCGGCCGATCGAGCGCGGCCGCATCCTGCTCGCCATCGCGCAGGGCATCCGGGAGAACGCAGCCGATCTCGCCGGCCTGGAGCGGCTGGAGACGGGCAAGCCCGCGTGGCAGGCGCCCTTCGAGATCGAGATGGCCGCGCAGTACTTCGAATTCTACGGCGGCCTGACCAACATCTTTCAGGGCGAGACGATCAATCTCGGCGCGGGCTATCACTCCTACACGACGCGCGAGCCGTACGGCGTCGTCGGTGTGATCACCCCGTGGAATGCACCGCTCAACCAGGCCGCCCGCGCCATCGCGCCGGCTCTGGCGGCCGGCAACACGGTGGTGGCCAAGCCCTCGGAATTCACCTCCGGCACCACCGTGGCGCTGGCCCGGATGGCCTGCGAGGCGTGCGGCCTGCCGCCCGGCGTGTTCAACGTAGTGCTCGGCGCCGGTGACCTGTGCGGCACGGCGCTCGTCTCCCACCCGCTGGTCCGCAAGGTCGCCTTCACCGGCAGCGTGCGGGCGGGGCGCGAGATCGGGCGGATCGCCGCGGAGCGCATCATTCCGCTGACGCTGGAGCTGGGTGGCAAGTCGCCCAACATCGTCTTCGACGACGCCGACCTGGCGCTGGCCATACCGGGGGCGGTGCGCGCCTTCACGCTCAATGCCGGACAGGTCTGTCTGGCCGGAAGCCGATTGCTGGTGCAGGCGTCCATCCACGACCGCGTCGTCGCCGCCCTTGCCGAAGCGGTCGGCGGGCTGCGGGTCGGCCCCGCCGCCGATGCCATGGTCGGCCCCATCACGACCGAGGCGCAATACCAGCGCGTGAGAAGCTATTTCGACATCGCCCGACAGGAGGGCGCTCAGGCCGTCGTCGGCGGACAGCTGGCGAAGGACGAGGCCTGGCATGAGGGCTGGTTCGTCCCGCCGACGATCTACGCCGGCGTGCGCAACGACATGCGCATCGCCCGCGAGGAGATCTTCGGGCCGGTGCTGGTCGTCATCCCGTTCGAGGACGAGGCCGAGGCGATCCGCATCGCCAACGACACCGCCTACGGCCTCGCGGCCGGCATCTGGACGCAAAATGTCTCACGCGCCCACCGCGTGGCCGCGGCGGTCGAGGCCGGCCAGATCTATGTCAACGAGTATCAGGCGGGCGGCGTGGAGACGCCGCTCGGCGGTTACAAGAACAGCGGCTACGGCCGGGAGAAGGGCATCGAAGCCCTGCATCACTATACGCAGCTCAAGTGCGTTACGATCAAGCTATAGCGTTATATAGGTCGTAAGCAGAATATCTGCCGATAGCATGCCAGATGAGATGAATTACAAATTATATCTAGTGCTCTCATAAATCGCTGATGAAGCAGCAGCTGTCGGGAACGACGTAGCGGGACGAAGCACGACAAGCCGGCGGTACCGGCGCCCGCCTTGAAAGCTGAGGGAGGTTGCCATGCCATCGATCGATAACCTGACGTCTGCCGCGCTGGCGTCCGCGTGCGGCGACGACGGCGAGTTCCGCCTGGCTGCCCGCCACTGGTCGGGCGGGCTGCGGCTGGAGGCGCCCGGGCGCACGGCCGGGGTCGCGCTTGCGGCCGGCCGCGTCGTGCCCGGCGAGCCGGCCAAGGGCGCGGCCGGCGTCATCACCTTGGCGGCGGCCGACGCCGTCTGGGAGAAGCTGCTCGCGGCCAAGCCGCCGCGCTTCTACAACGACATCTTCGGCGTCATGGCCCTCGGCGAGATGACGCTCGAGGCGGACCCGGTTCAATTCGCGCAATACTATCCGGCCGTCATGCGCGCCATCGAGCTGTTGCGGCCGGCCACGGCGGCGCCCACAGCCCGTTCCGGTGCTGCTCGCCAGGGCACGTTCGACAGCCCGGTCGGCCGCTACATCCATCTGGACATCGAAGGCGGCAGCTATCGCGTCTACTTCGAGGAGGCGGGCTCCGGCATTCCGCTGCTGCTGCAGCACACGGCGGGCTGCCATGGCTCGCAGTGGCGCCACCTCTTCGAGTGCAAGCCGATCACCGACCACTTCCGGCTGATCGCCTACGACATGCCGTTTCACGGCAAGTCGCTGCCGCCGGTCGGCCCGCAGTGGTGGGCTGACGAGTACCGCCTGACCGGCAGCTTCGCGCGTGCCCTGCCGGTGGCGCTCGCCGGCACCCTCCGGCTCGATCGCCCGGTCTTCATGGGGTGCTCCGTGGGCGGCCTCCTGGCGCTCGATCTGGCGCGCCACAACCCGGAGGCGTTCAGCGCGGTGATCTCGCTGGAGGGCGCCCTGAAGATCGAGACCGACATCAACGAGCTGGAGGCGCTCTGGCATCCCCAGGTCAGCAACGAGTACAAGGCGCGGCTGATGAACGCCCTGATGAGCCCGACCTCGCCGGAGGCCTATCGCAAGGAGACGAGTCAGGTTTACGCGGCCGGCTGGCCGCCGGCCTTTCTCGGCGATCTCTACTATTACCTGGTCGATTACGATCTGCGCGAAGCCGCGGCCGGCATCGACACCGGCAAGGTCCCCGTCCACATCCTGACGGGCGAGTACGACGCCAGCGGAACGATGGAGCACGGCCAGGCCGCTCACGCGGCTATTCCGGGCTCCACGTGGACCGCGATGAGCGACATCGGCCATTTCCCCATGTCGGAGAACCCCGAGGTCTTCATCAGGTATCTGCTCCCGGTGCTCGAGCAGATCCGGGCGCAGCGCGCCGCCTAGCTCGGCGGGATTCTCGAACGCGGCGTTGGCGTCCGAAGCTCAGGATCGAGCCATGGCTGAGAGCGGGATGATGGCGCAAAGCCCATCATCCTGCTCCAAAGCGTCTCCCGCTCGGCGGACAGGTCAGATCCGCGCGAGGCTCCCCGGCTCCAAGACGTCTAAGCACTCCGATCTGAACAGATGAGCCCAATTCGATGACGGCCGAGATTTTCGACTTCATTGTCATAGGCGCCGGCTCGGCCGGATGTGTTCTGGCAAACCGGCTGTCGGCGGACCCGCGCAACCGCGTGCTCCTGCTGGAGGCGGGCCCCCGCGACAAGAGCATGTGGATCCATATCCCGGCCGGCATGCAGCGGGTCTTCCTCGACACCCGCATCAACTGGGCCTATTCCACCGAGCCGGAACCGAACCTCAACGGCCGCACGGTCTACTGGCCGCGGGGCAAGACGCTCGGCGGCTCCAGTGCCATCAACGGCATGGCCTATGTGCGCGGGCAGCCCGAAGACTACGATCAATGGGCGCAGTCGGGGGCGAGCGGCTGGTCGTGGGACGACGTCCTGCCATACTTCAGGAAGAGCGAGAGCTATTGGCGCGGCGAGAGCCAGCTGCACGGCGGCGACGGCAACGTGCGTGTGACCAACACCGAGCAGCGCCAGCCCGCCGGCTCGTCCATCCATCGGGCGACGCGCGCCTTCATCGACGCCGGCCTGGCCGCCGGGCTGCCCCTGAACCCGGACTTCAACGGGCCGACGCAGGACGGCATCGGCTGGATCGACCACACCATCGACAACCGAGGCCGCCGGCACACCACGGCGACCGCCTACCTGCGCACCATCGGCGCGCGGCCCAACCTCGCCATATGGACCGAGGCGCTGGTCGAGCGCATCGTCACGGAGGGCGGGCGGGCGACCGCGGTCGACGTGCAGCGCGGCGGGCAGACCACCCGCGTCGGCTGCGCCGGTGAGATCATCCTGTCGGCCGGGGCCGTCAATTCACCGCAGATCCTGATGCTGTCCGGCATCGGGCCGGGCGAGCACCTCAACGAGTGGGGGATCGAGGTCGCCCGCCATAACCCGCGTGTCGGCCGCAACTTGCAGGACCACATGTACGTGCACTGGGTGCACGAGGTGAAGCCCGGGTTCAGCTTCAACGCCGAGACACGGGGCCTGCGGCTGCTGCCGCACATCCTGCGTTACTACGCGCGGGGCAGCGGCCTGCTGACCACCGGCTCCAGCAGCGCCTACATTTTCTGCCGGTCGTTGCCCGGCGCCGACACGCCCGACACGCAGATCGGCTTTCGCGCCTACAGCACCGAGGCGATGGTCTCGGGCACGCCGGGCGACCACGCGTTCCCGGGCTGGTCGGCATCGGTGTCCTATCTGCGGCCGAAGTCGCGCGGCGAGATCCGGCTCAAGGGGGCGGCGCCCACGACGGCGCCCGCCATCCACGCCAACTATCTGTCGCACCACAGCGATCTCGCTGCCCTGATGAGCGCCCTGCGGCTGGTCGACAAGATCTACGCCTCGCCCAAGATCCGCGAGGTCCTGGTCAAGCGGCTCTCGCCGGCGGACGGCATCGACGTCAACGACGACGCCCAGCTCGAGGCCTACGTCCGGGGCTGCGCCAACACCATGTACCATCCGGTCGGAACCTGCGCCATGGGCCCGGGCGCGGATGCGGTCGTCGACGAGCGGCTGCGCGTGCGCGGAGTCGGTGGCCTGCGCGTCGCCGATGCGTCGATCATGCCGACGATCGTCTCAGGCAACACCAACGCACCCGCCATCATGATCGGCGAGAAGGCGGCGGACATGGTGCTTCAGGACATGCGCGTTTAGTGTGGCGAAACCTTGGGGCGACGCTGGAAGCGAGTTCCGGATTCCTGAGCCACACTGGGAACTCTACGATACCAGTGTAGTTTAGCGGATTTGAAGGGTCCTGCCATTTGCATGACCCTCGCGTTCAGAGCCTTCAAGTTCATCACTCGAAAGTCTGTCCCGATCAGATGAGCCGATCTGATCGAACGATGTTCTTTTAAGCAAGTATCCGCTGCGCTGGTCCGTCGTCGAGTATAGTCATTCGGCAGGGCGTCGCACAAAGACAGATATATCGGAGTGATGAACATGAAAGCTGGGGTCTTAAGCGCGCTTGCGACTGCGCTTGCGTTCGGATTTGCTTCATCGGGAGGCGCGATCGCCGAAGATGCGACGTACGACCCCGGCGCCAGCGATACGGCCATCAAGATCGGCCAAACCATGCCCTACAGCGGGCCGCAGTCGGTGCTGTCGCTGCAAGGCACGGTGATGACGGCCTACTTCAATGATCTTAATGCAAAAGGCGGCATCAACGGACGAAAAGTCGATCTCATCTCGCTCGACGACGGCTACAGTCCTCCCAAGACTGTGGAGCAGACGCGGAAGCTCGTCGAGGGCGAGGAGGTGCTGTTCATCGCGGGCTCCCTCGGCACGCCGACGAACTCGGCGATCCAGGCTTATCTGAACGCGAAGCACATTCCCCACCTGCTGATCGGCAGCGGCAGCTCGAAGTGGCATAATCCCGACAAATTTCGCTGGAGCATGACGTTCTATCCGTCGTATCGGCGCGAGGCGCAGGCATATGCCGCCTACATCCGCAAGAACAGGCCGGACGCCAAAATCGCGGTGCTCTACCAGAACGACGATTCGGGACGCGATTTTCTGACGGACCTGAAAAAGAGCCTCGGCGACGGCTTCAAGGGCAGCATCGTCATGCAGCGCGCCTTCGAGGTCGCCGATACCAGCGTCGATTCGCAACTGCTGAGCATGAAGGCGGCCGGCAGCGACGTCCTTGTCTTCGCGGGTCCGCCGAAGTTCGCGATTCAGGCCATCCGCCGGGCTCATGAGATCGACTGGCAGCCGCTGCGGTTCTTCTGGAGCCCGGCCACATCGATCGCCGGGGTCTTCCAACCGGCCGGCTTCGACCTGGCGAAGGGCGTCGTATCGGCGCTGGCGTTCAAGGCGCCGCTCGACCCGGTCTGGTCCGGCGCGCCCGACGTCCAGGAGTACCTGGCCTTCATGCGCAGGGCGGGGCTCGAGGGGCGCGCCGACGATGCCAGCGCCGCCTATGGCTACGCCGCGGCCGTCATGCTCCGCCGGATCCTCGAGGCGGCGGGCAATCGGCTCACGCGCGACAATATCCTCAAGGTCGCGACGAACATCGACGAGACAAGCTTTCCTATGGTCATGCCCGGCATCAACCTGAAAGCGGATGCACAGGACTACGACATGTTCAAATCGTTGATCATCGAGCAGTTCGACGGAAAGGGCTGGGTTCCGATCGACAAGTGAGCGCCAATCCGGACGCTCGACGATGTTGCTTTTCAAGGGGATGGATGGCCGGGTCCAAGCCCGGCCATGACGGCGCGGCCTTTGCCGCAGGGCTCGAGCGGGATGATTTATCTTCGAATCATCCCGCTCTAAGTCATTGTTTTGAGCATGATCTTATCCAAAAACCGGTATCCACTTTTTGGGATCATGCTCTAGCGTGTCGCGATCACCGTGCGAAGCTATTCGACACTCAGGACCGTCAGCTCATGCTGTCGGCCGTCGCGCGCGATCCAGGTGATCGACTGGCCTGTCGAAAGGCCGATGAGGGCTGCGCCGATCGGCGTGAGGACGGAGATCTTGTTCTCCGCGATATCCGCCTCGCCGGGAAACACCAACGTCACCCGCCTGTGTTGTCCGGTATCGGACTGAAAGGCGACGGTCGAGCCCATGCGGACAGCGTTCGCCGGCACGGCCGCGGCGGAGACCACCTGGGCCCGGTCCATCTCGGCCAGGAGTTCCTCGGCGACCTCGCGAAACGGGCCGTGCGCGGCTGCTGCAAGATCGGTCAGGCGCTTATAGTCGATATCGCTAACGACGATTCGCGGCTTGCCGCCGGTGTGCGCGAGTTCTGTCATGATGGCCGATGTCCGGTTGACGGCGCATGAACGCGACCAGCGGATTGCCGCGCTGACCGAGTCCGCTCTGGTGCTTGGTGAAAGGCGCCTGGATGGCCGGCGCTGCCGCGGGCAGCCCGATTGCGTCCCCGGAGCTCGGGGCGCATATGGCCGAGCCCGGGGCTAAGATTCCGCGATCGGATGAATCCGGAAAACGACGGCGCAGATCTTACACATACATATAATCTGGCAGGTTCTTCTGCCGTGTCAAGGCAGCGCGCCGATCTCGGTACGTGTCCGGAACGACCATTTTCAGGAGTTGGCGTCGGCCTTGGAGATCATGCGCCGGTCCCGGCATCGAGACTGTCAGGCCGTGCGCCGGCCTGCCGCCGGCTCAGGGCGAGCGCGCGGGCGCGGCCTGCGACGCCAGCTGCCTCCGGAGGTTGCGCAGCTCCTCGAAGCGCGGGGTGACGTCGCGCAGGATCGCCGCGACGCTGTCCACGCGTCCGTCTGCCCCGTGCAGCATGACGATGGTGAACTCGACGGAGATGCGCCGCCCGTCCGCAGTCAGCGCCGGGACCGACAGCAGCTCGCCCGCGCCGTAGCGGCTTCGGCCGGTCTCGATCGCGCGCGACCATCCCTCCCAGTGCCGGGCCCGGAGATTGGCCGGAATAATGATGTCCAGCGACCGGCCCACCGCCTGCTCGGCGGGAAAGCCGAAGATGCGCTCCGCTCCGGGGTTCCAGAGCTGGATGACGCCACGCGGGTCGGTCGCCAGAATCGCGTCGGAGCGCGTCGCGAGCAGGGCCTGCGCGATGCGGACGGGGACATTGGACGAGGCGGACGCCGTCACGGGAGGATCCATCGCTGAAAGCCGCTGCCGGCGACACGGAGTGCCGCCGCGCATGTCCCAGCTAAGATGGCACCAGTCTTTGAATTTCAAAAATTCATTTGATTGAATTTAAATGCAAAAATATGCATATTAGTGCATGGATATCAATCAGGCGCGCACGTTCCTGGAGATTGCCCGCTGCGGCAGCTTCATCGCCGCGGCCGAGCGGCTTCACGTCACCCAAACCGCCGTCAGCGCCCGCGTCCGGGCCCTGGAGGAGTTGCTCGGGCGCCGTCTGTTCGTCCGCAACAAGGCCGGCGCCCGCCTGACGCCCGCCGGCGAGCGCCTGGTCCGTCCCGCGACGACGATGGTCCAGGTGTGGGAACGGGCGAGGCAGCAGGTCGCGCTTCCCCCCGGCCGCAAGGACGGCGTCAGCGTCGGCGGCGAATTGAGCCTGTGGCATCCGCTGCTGGCGGATTGGCTGATATGGATGCATCGGGAATGCCCCGAGATCGCGCTGCGGGCGGACGTCGACAGTCCCGGGAGCCTCCTCGCCCGTGTCCAGGACGGCTCGCTCGACCTGGCTGTCCTCTACAATCCCGCCCCCTGGCCGAACCTGGTGGCGGAGCTGCTGTTCGAGGAAAAGCTCGTCCTGGTCACGACCTCGCCGGACGGCGAACTCGTCCCCGAGGACTACGTCTACGTCGACTGGGGCGCGGCCTTCGCGGCCAACCATCAGGCGGCCTTTCCGCAATCCAGCAGCCCGCCGGTCTCGATCTCGCTGGGCCCGCTGGCGCTGACCTATGTGTTGACCGTGGGCGGCTGCGGCTATTTCCGGCTCGGCACCGCACGGCCGTTTCTGAGCGACGGCCGGCTGCATCGCGTGAAGGACGGGCCGGAATTCTCTCATTCGGCCTACGCCGTCTATGCCGGGCATAGTGACAATGACGCCGTTCACCGCGCGCGCCAGGGGCTGCGCAGCGTCGCGGCCGCCGGAGAGATGCCCGGCCTGCCCGCGTCGATCGCCCCGCGCGCCTCACGCTGAAGGTGACGTGTCCGCCCTCGGCGCGCCTCGCCGGATGCGCTGCGGCAAGCTCGGGCGGCGGGCTGCGCCATTGGTGTGACTCGAGGATTAAAAGTCTTGCTATGAGGCGAGATACGCAGTTGCGCCTCGGTGCAGCTTTTGCTGCGACCGAGGCAAAGCGTCAAAATCTCCGCGCAAAGCGGCTCGTCATGCTCTCCGTGCCGAAGCGATCGGCCGGGCCGCCGGCCCTGCGGCTGCCGCGGAGGCAGCCTTCCAATAGATCTATTGACAGGTAAATGATCCTTATATTCGTTGATGCCGCAGGTCAGCGGTTTGGGCGAGGATGAGCACATGCATATCGGCTTTGACGGGCGCGTCGCGATCGTGACCGGGGCAGGCGGCGGGCTTGGCCGCAGCTACGCCCTGAAGCTGGCGGAGCGCGGCGCCCGTGTCGTCGTCAACGATCTCGGCAGCGCCGTCGCCGTCGCCGCCGACGGCCGCCGGACGCGCTCGGCGGACGAGGTGGTGGCGGAGATCCGCAGCCGCGGCGGCGAGGCCATCGCCAGCTACGACTCGGTCTCCGATCCGGACGGGGCGGCCCGGATCGTCGCCGCGGCGGTCGACGGCTTCGGGCGGCTCGACATCCTGATCAACAACGCCGGCAACCTGTTCCAGGCGCCGTTGACCGAGATGCCGGTGGACCAGTGCCGGTCCATCGTCGAGGTGCACCTGCTCGGCGCGATCTTCATGACCCGCGCGGCGCTGCCGCACATGCAGGCCGGCCGGTACGGGCGGGTCGTCTTCACCAGCTCCGGCTCGGGGCTCGTGGGCTTTGCCGGCCAGGCCGCCTATGGCGCCGCCAAGACGGCCATGGTCGGTCTGATGCACTGCCTGGTCCTTGAGGCGGAGAACGAGGCCGTCCGCTTCAATACCATCGTTCCCACCGCGACGAGCAAGATGAGCGACGGCATCCTGCCCGGCCATCTGACGCGGTTCCTCGGGCCGGAGGCCGTGGCTCCGGCGGTGCTGTGGCTGAGCAGCGACCGCTGCGATGTGAACGGCCGCATCCTCGTGGCGGGCGGCGGCTTCTTCGCTCAAGTCGAGCTCATGCGCTCGCCCGGCGCCCTCGTCGATCCGACCGGGGAGATCACGCCCGAGACATATGACGAGCGCTTCGCGGAGATCTCGCAAATGACCGGCGCGACGCGCTATGCCGCGAACCTGACGAATCTCGAGAACCAGCTGAAGCAGCATGGCCTGCTGTGATCGGCACGGGTGACGGCGGCAGGCCGTGAGCGGCCGCGCCTGACGGCGATCCACCGCGTTGACGCCATTCAGCTTCTCGTCTCGGAACAGCCCGGCGCGGATCGAGCGATGGGCGCCTGCGCCGCTCTTGCGCCGGCGGATCTCGATCATATGTCAGGGGGATCCGGCGCTCATCTGCCGAGCAGCCCCCCGCGAAAGCGATGAGCGCAGGGTGGGCCGGCGTCGTCCTTCGGATGGCGCCGGCTTTGCTCTTGAGCATTCGGCCTGTGGGCATTCGGCCTGTGAGCATTGGAGCCCGTGGGCGTGGGAGCCTGAGCGGGGGGTACGGCTCATGGGACGCCGAACCCAAAAGCGGGCGCCGATCTGCGGATGAATCCGCTGCTGCGGCAACGACATAGCGCGGCAGCTCCGAAATCACCGGAACGTCGACCGCGCCGGATGCTCTTCAATCCTGGTCGTGGACGGCATAATCTCACCACTCGCCGGTCTCAGGCGGCCATGGTTCCGCCCTTTGGCGGCCGGGGCGGCCGCGTCAATTCTTGGGGTGAGTATGCGGCACAACGCGTTCGATCCGCGGGCATTCGCCATCGTCGGTGCGGCTCTCAAGGCGCTGGCCTGGTTCATCTTGCTGCTGCCGGCCACGTTTCTGCTGCCGCGACGCGGCGGCGCGCGCGCGAGGTCCCCCAACGCCGCCCACATCGCGTTTTCGATCGTCCTGTACCTGCTGATCGGCGGTCTGCTCGTCGCCGATTATGTTCGCTATGGCCCGCAGGTCGCCTCCGATCCCGTCCGTGACGAGCCCGGTCACTCCGTGGTCCGGTGACGCGGTCACGGTGTTCCATCGGCCGGCGGCGCGGCGGCCATCCCGCGGATCGCCTCCGCCGCCGCTGCGGCGCAATTCGCCTGAGGCGGAATGGCTGAAGGAGCCGTGTCGACGGCCACGGCATGGGAGGCCCGCTCGCGCAGGGCTTGCCAAGTATGCGCGCCCGGGCGTGGCATAGGCGAAGCACCCCGGTGCGTCGGTGCGACGTGACGCGGCGCGCCACCCGAGACGTCGTCGAAGTGTCGGGAGACGAGCATGACGAATGATGGTCGTGCGTTCGCCCGCGCCGTCGCCATGGCGGCGTGCGGGCTCGTCCTGTCGGCCCTGATGGCAGGGCTCGATGCACGTCGCGCGGTGGCCCAGGCGGCGGCGCGGTGCCCGGGCGACAACGGCGGGCTCACCCTGTCCCCGGGCTTCTGCGCCACCGTCTTCGCCGACAATCTCGGCCACGTCCGGCATCTGGTCGTCGCCGCGGACGGCACCGTCTATGCGAACACTTGGAGTGGCCGGTACTTTCCCGGTTCGCCGCCGCCACCCGGAGGCTTCCTGCTCGCCCTGAAGGACAGCCACGGCACCGGCCGGGCCGATGCCGTCGAGCGTTTCGGCGTGATGGCGGCTGAAGGCGGAGCCGGGGGCAGCGGCATCGCGCTGTACGGGGGAGCCCTCTACGCCGAGGAGCGCGACCGCATCCTGCGCTACGAGCTCGTGCCCGGATCGCCGCGCCCGGCCGGGCGGCCGCGGGTGGTGCTCTCCGGCCTGCCCCTGACCGGCGACCATCCCATGCACCCCTTCGTGATCGACCAGAGCGGCGCGCTCTTCGTCGACCTGGGCTCGGCCACCAATGCCTGCCAGCAGCAGAACCGGATCGCCGGCTCGCGCGGGCTCGCGCCGTGCCGGGAGACGGAGACCCGAGGCGGCATCTGGCGCTACGATGCCAACAAGACCGGCCAGGTGTTCTCGCCGACGGAGCGCTACGCCGGCGGCATCCGCAACGGCGAGGGCTTCGCCTTCGACGGCGACGGCCGGCTGTACGCCACCCAGCACGGCCGCGACCAGCTCTTCCAGAATTGGCCGCGGCTCTATACCGCCGAGCAGAGCGCGGAGCTGCCCGCCGAGGAGCTGCTGCTCGTCGAGCCCGGGGCGGATTATGGCTGGCCGCAATGCTACTACGACCAGCGGCAAGGGAAGCTGGTGCTCGCGCCGGAATACGGCGGTGACGGCGGCCAGGCCGTCGGCGCCTGCGCGCAACGGCGAGCGCCGATCGCGGCCTTCCCGGGCCACTGGGCACCGAACGACCTGGCCATCTATCATGGTGACAGGTTCCTGGCCGGCTATCGCGGCGGCGCCTTCATCGCCTTCCACGGATCGTGGAACCGGGCGCCGCTCCCCCAGGGCGGCTACAACGTCGTCTTCCAGCCGCTGGCGGACGGGCGGGCCACCGGGCCTTATGTCGTGTTCGCCGACGGCTTCGCCGGGGCGGACAAGAGTCCGGGCCGGGCGGCCTTCCGGCCGACGGGCCTCGCCGAGGCGCCGGACGGCGCTCTTTATGTCGCCGACGACGTCCATGGCCGGATCTGGCGCATCACCTACGCCGGCGACGGAGGGGACGTGGTCGCGCCGGCGCCCGCGCCGGCCGTCGTAACCGCCAACGCTGCGCCCTCAGCGCTGCCGCCGGAGGGCGTGCATGCCGATGCGGGCCGTAGGCTACGCACGCTGCCGCCGCCGCCCGGCGCCACGGCGGAGCAGGTCGCCCTGGGCGATCGGATCTTCCACGGCGAGGCGGGCGACGGCACCTGCTCCGGCTGCCACGGCTCCGACGCCGGCGGCAGCCCGCAAGGCCCGGCGCTCAATAGCGGCCGCTGGCTGTGGAGCGACGGCAGCCTCGCCGGGCTGCGCGCGATCATCGAGCGGGGCGTGCCGCAGCCGAAGCGGTACCAGGGCGTGATGCCGCCGCTCGGCGGATCGCCGCTCTCGGCGCAGGATCTGGCGGCGGTGTCGGCCTACGTCTGGGCCATCAGCCATGACAGGCACAACTGAGCGCCGGCTTATGCGCCAGCACGGCCGATGCGGCGGTCAGGCCGGGTCCGCGCGGCCGGAGAGGAGATCCGCGGCCCACCGGCTCGACGGGATCTGCTCGCAGACCGTGAGGATGGCGATGGTCACGGGAATGCCGATGAAGGCGCCGGCGATGCCCCACATGAAGCTCCAGAAGAACACCGCCAGCAGGACGATGAACGGCGAGATGGCGAGAGCATTGCCGGCGACGCGCGGCTCGATGTAGCTGCCGCTGAAGAACTGGACGAGGTTCATGCCGACGAACACCGTCGCGGCCAGCTGCCACGAGCCGAACTGGGCCAGGGCGAAGATGGTGGGCAGCAAGGTCGCCAGCAGCGGGCCGACGAAGGGGATGTAGTTCAGCGCAAACGCCATGACGCCCCAGGCCAGCGCCAGCTCGAGCCCCAGGAGCGCCGTCAGCGCCCAGACGGCGACGCCGGTCAGCACGCTCATGACGGTGCGCACCGCCATGTACTTGCGCAGCTTGCGGGCGATGCTGGTACTGGCCGCGAGCAGGCGCTCGCCGGCTGTCCCGGGCGCTGCGCTCGCCAGCTTGCGCTGCATGATGTCGACCTCCAGCAGGCCCAGCATGACGAAGATCAGGGTCACCACGGCGAAGGCGATGATGCCGTTCAGCCGCGTCGCGAGGCCCTGGAAGATGCGCAGCAGCCAGCTGACGTTGAAGCTCTCGGCCAGCATGCCGGCGGCGTAGAGGCCATGGCCTTCGAGCCAGGCCGCCACCTCGGTGTAGAGTGCCTGGAAGCGTCCGCCGTTGGCGACCAGCCATTGGCCGGCCTGGCTGAACCCCCAGAGAACGAGGTAGCCGAGGGCGCCCACCGTGGCGATGGTCACGGCCAGCGTGATCACCATCGCCGACAGCTTGGGCATGCGCACCTGCAGCGCCGCCTGCAGCGGCCAGACCAGGGCGATGACGAACAGCGCGAAGGTCACGGGCACCGTGACCGGGCGCGCCAGATGCAACGCCGCCGTGGCCAGGATGGCGGTGCATATGCCAAGCATGATGCGGATTTCGCGCGCGCCCATCACGTCTCGCTCTCGTCAGCCAGGGGGGCGTTGCGCGAGCCGGTGAATCTCGCCGCCGACCGATACATCGACGGCGCGGCCTCGCCCGTCAAGCCGCGCGGACGGGGGCTCCGGCGCGCGGAGCCCCTTTCTTCAAGCCGCAAGGCGGGGCCGCCGGCGGAGTGCCGCAAACGTCAGGGCCGGAACCCCTTGGTCCGCATGCAGGCGGCATAGACGTGGGCGCGATTGCGGCTGGCGCCGTGGGCGTGAGCGCGCGGGTAGGCGTGCGCCGCGCGGGCATTGCACGCCTTCATCGCGCTGTTGCGCGAGGCCGCCTGGGCGGTGTCGACCGGTATGGCCATGGCGGCGATCCCGAGACCAAGGCCGAGGGCCGCAATACTTGCGATTTTCATAGCTAGACTCCCAAATGAAGGATGGTGCCGATGGCGGTTTGCACCATAAATAAAGTATTCATTTGGACAACGGCAATCGTTGTGATGCCGGAAGATAGAGACGTTCTGAGTAGAAGTGGGATTCTATGCCAATCGCATTGGCGCTCGTCGTGTCCGTGCGCATGTCCTGCCCACGCACGTGAGCACCCCACCTGAAGCGCATCCTCGCCGGCCGGGCGATTCCGCCCGACCGAGAACATGCGCCTCCGGGTAACCGGCCGTCTCCGGCGTGTCGAGTCAGCGGCCGCGCGGCGTCGTGGCGTTGCCGACGATGGCGCCGCCGACGCCGCCGATCGCCGCTCCGGCGAGGGCACCGCCGGCGGTTCCGCTTGCCAGGCCGCCGATGATGGCGCCGGTGCCGGCGCCGATGGCCGCGCCCCCGATGGTGCGATCGGTGCGGTTATAGGGGTTGCAGGCGGCCAAGGTGACGGTCAGCAGTCCAAACACCAGCATCTGCCTCATGCGGAATTCCTTCTCCAGATTGATGGGGTGCATCGGGCCGATGGGGCTGGATGCGCGCCGCGGGGGCGGAATTGCCCGCTCGCGACAGCCGTGCTCTAGATCAAACGGGTGGAGCCTGTCCATCCAGGCGGCCCCGGCCCGCGGCGACGGACAGGCGGTGGAGCAGCCGATGCCCCGCCTCCATTCCGAGCCGAGCCGCCTCATCCCCCCAATGGATCGAAGCGGCCCGGCGCTCGTCGGCATTATATGCGGCGCAACGGTGCCGGGCATCGGCACGACGTCCCGCACGTGTGCGAACCGTCCCAACTGAATCCCGCCGGTCCACGGTCACGGGCCTGGGCGCCGAGCGGGTCCGGCGAACAGGTTCCGCCAGCGCCGGCCGAGGTGATCAGCAGGGCGCAGCGTTGCCCCATGCGCTGAACTTGCCTTCCATTTTCGGGTCGAGTTGGCGAGGCGTCCCGGTTCTTGCCTGCGCGTCCCCATCTTCGATTTGCTCGGTTGTTGAAGCTGAGCCGGGTAGATACCGTTCTTGCCCCACCTCGGTGCGCCTTCAGGTCTACGATAGGCCGATGCGACGCCGCCTGGGGGCAACATCGTCTGCCGGCCAACCCGTCAGACGCCCGTCGTATCGTCCGGCCGCAGCGCGCCGGCATGAGCGGCGGGACTGGAGGAAACGGAGAACGGGCATGAGCGCAGGAGCAGATGCGGCCACGGCGCGCGACGTCGTGGCCTGGCATGCAGTGTCTCCGCAGGAGGCCCTGACGCGCCTCGCCAGCAACCGCGAGACCGGGCTCGACGCGACCGAGGCCGAGGCCCGGCTCCGCAGCTACGGGCCGAACCGTCTGCCCGAAGGCCGCAAGCGCGGCCCGCTTGCGCGGTTTGCGACGCAGTTCAACAACGTCCTCGTGCTCGTGCTGCTCGGCGCCGGCTTCACCAAGCTGATGCTGGGCCTGTGGGTGGATGCGGCCATCATCCTCGCCGTCGTCGTTCTCAACGCGCTGCTCGGCTTCATCCAGGAGGGCAGGGCCGAGAAGGCGCTCGATTCGATCCGCAACATGCTCTCGGCCGAGGCGCGGGCCGTCCGCAGCGGCGAGACGCGCATGCTCGCCGCCGAGACGCTGGTGCCCGGCGACATCGTGCAGCTCGAGTCCGGCGACAAGATTCCCGCCGACCTGCGGCTCGTCGAGGCGAAGAACCTGCGCACCGAGGAGGCGGCGCTCACCGGCGAATCCGTTCCGGCGGAAAAATCCGTCGACCCGGTGTCGGCGAACGCCACCGTGGGCGACCGCCATGGCATGGCGTTCTCCGGCACCATGGTGGTGTCGGGCCGCGCGACGGGGGTGGTGGTCGCCACCGGCAACGACACCGAGCTCGGTCGCATCAACCAGCTGCTCGCGAGCGTGAGCGCGCTCGAGACGCCGCTGCTGCGTCAGATCAAGCGCTTCGGCTACGCCATCACCGCGGTCATCGGTGTGCTCAGCGTGCTCATCTTCGCCTATGGCAGGTGGGTGAAGGGCATGGACTTCGTCGAGCTGTTCCAGGCCGTCACCGGCATCGCCGTGTCGTTGATCCCGGAAGGGCTGCCGGCGCTCATCACCATCACGCTGGCCATCGGCGTGCAGCGCATGGCCCAGCGCAACGCCATCATCCGTCGCCTGCCCGCGGTCGAGACCCTGGGTTCGGTGTCGCGCATCTGCTCCGACAAGACCGGCACGCTGACCCTGATGGAGATGATGGTGGTGTCGGCCGTCACCGCCGAGGACGACTTCCAGGTGTCCGGCGACGGCTATGCCCCGGCCGGCGAGGTCACCCGCGACGGATCGCCCATCGGCGCGGCGCCGGTGCTGGCGCTCATGGGGCGGGTCTCGCTGCTGTGCAACGATGCGGAGCTGTTCCAGAAGGACGGCGCCTGGCGCGTGGAGGGCGACCCGACCGAGGGCGCGCTCTATCCCTTCGCCACCAAGCTCGGCATGGAGCGCGGCGCCGAGCAGACGGCGGCGCCGCGTATCGACGCCATCCCGTTCGAATCCGAGCACAAGTTCATGGCCACGCTGCATCGCACGGCCGACGGCCGCACCATGCTGCTGGTCAAGGGGGCACCGGAGGTGATCCTCGAGCATTGCGACCGGCAGCAGACCGCCGGCGAGGCGGCTCCCCTCGACCGCCCGCATTTCCTCACGGCGTCCGACCGGCTGGCCGCCCAGGGCGAGCGCGTGCTGGGCTTCGCCTGGCTCGAGGATCCGCAGGTGCCGGCCGGCGGCCTCAGCCCGGCCGACCTGCCCAGAAACCTCGTTCTGCTGGGCCTGATCGGTCTGCTCGATCCGCCGCGCAAGGAGGCCATCGAGGCCGTCAGGGAATGCCATGGCGGCGGCATCCGCGTCACCATGATCACCGGCGACCACAAGATCACCGCCGCCGCCATCGCCAAGATGCTGGGCATCGGCGACGGCAGGACGGCGCTGACGGGCACGGAGATCGAGGCGATGGACACCGCAGCGCTCCAGGAGCAGGTGCGCACCGTCGACGTGTTCGCCCGCGCCAGCCCCGAGCACAAGCTCCGCCTGGTCAAGGCGATTCAGGCCAACGGGCAGGTGGTGGCGATGACCGGCGACGGCGTCAACGACGCGCCCTCGCTCAAGAAGGCGGACATCGGGGTCGCCATGGGCATCAAGGGCACCGAGGTGACCAAGGAGGCGGCCGGCATGATCCTGGCCGACGACAACTTTGCCTCGATCACCGCGGCGGTGAAGGAGGGCCGCACCGTCTACAACAATATCGAGAAGGCCATGCTGTTCCTGCTGCCGACCAACGTGGCGCAGGCGCTGGTCATCGCGGTCGCCATCTTCCTGGGCTTCACCATGCCGATCACCGCCCCGCAGGTGCTCTGGGTCAACATGGTGACGTCGGTGGCGCTGGGCCTGGTGATCTCGTTCGAGCCGCACGAGATCGACGTGATGAGCCGGCCGCCGCGCGCCGTGGACCGGCCGATCGTCACCGGCTTCGGTATCTGGCGCATCGTCTTCGTCGGCCTGGCGCTGCTCGCCTACACGCTGGTGGCGTTCTTCTGGATGAAGGCGTACGGCGCCTCGGACGGGCTGGCGCGCACCGTCGCGGTCAACGCCATCACCATCGGCCAGGTCTTCTACCTGCTGAACAGCCGCTACCTGCTCGACTCGTCGCTGTCGCTCACGGCGCATCTGGGCAACAGATATCTGCCGCTCGGCATTGCCGCCGTCGTCGTCCTCCAGCTCGCCTTCACCTACGCGCCGCCGCTCCAGGCCATGTTCGGCAACGAGGCGATCCCGCTGTGGGTCTGGCCCTGGCTTCTTGCAGGTGGTCTGGCGTTCTTCCTGGTCGTCGAGGCGGAGAAGCTGATCATCCGTTCGTCCGCTGGGCTGCGGCGAGCCGTGACCGCCGTGGAGGCCGGCGCCTGACGGCCGCGCCAGGCGGCGTCAGACCGCTCGGGGCGAGGGGGCCGCCGGCTACCGGGGGACACATCAGTGGCTCAAACCCTTGGCCTTGACCTGTGCGCCGTCCAGCGCCCATAGCTCCGGCCATCGTTCAGGGGGAAAAGCGTGAACCGTTACTGGTCGGAGCTTGCCGGAAGCTTGTCGCCTTACGTGCCTGGTGAGCAGCCGCGTATTCCGGGCCTGGTGAAGCTCAACACGAATGAGAATCCGTTCGCGCCGTCACCCATGGCGATCGAAGCCATACGCTCCGCCGCCGCCGATACGCTGCGCCTCTATCCCGATCCGCAGTCGACACGCCTGCGCGAGGTGCTTGCGGCGTATCACGGCGTATCGCCTGAGCAGGTCTTCGTCGGCAATGGTTCCGACGAGGTGCTCGCTCATGCCTTCGCCGGGCTGCTGAAGCAATCCGGACCATTACTGTTTCCCGACATCACCTACAGCTTCTATCCCGTCTATTGCAAGCTGCTGGGCATTGAGCACCAGGTTGTTCCGCTCGATGAGGCGATGTGCATTCGCATAGCCGATTATTTTTCAAACGGCGGCGCCATCATCTTGCCGAATCCCAACGCACCTACCGGAATCGCGCTGCCACGCGCGGCGATCGAGGAGTTGGTGCGCGCGCGGGCCGACGTGCCGGTGGTCGTCGACGAAGCCTATGTGGATTTCGGTGCGGACAGCGCCATCCCCTTGATACACGACTACCCCAACCTGCTCGTCGTTCAGACCTTGTCGAAGTCCCGTGCGCTCGCCGGTCTGCGGGTCGGTTATGCGATCGGCAATCAAGGCCTGGTCGAAGCGCTGACGCGGGTGAAGGACAGCTTCAATTCCTATCCGCTCGGTCGGCCTGCCCAGGCAGGCGCCATCGCGGCAATCGAAGACGAAGCGTACTTTCAGCGAACGCGATCGATCATCATAGCCAACCGTGAAAAGCTGGTTGCGGCGCTGATCCGGCTCGGCTTCGATGTCCTGCCATCCAGCGCCAACTTTGTCTTCGCCCGCCATCCGCGTCATCGCGGTGATGCATTGGCAGCGGCGCTGCGCGAACGTGCCGTCCTCGTCCGGCATTTCTCCGCACCCCGCATCTCCGACTTCGTTCGGATCACCGTCGGATCGATGGCCGAGCTCGATCGTCTCATTGAAGCGCTGTCCGAGTTCCTCGCGTAACCGAGGGCAGGCGTCGTCTGCCGATCTAGCTGCCCTGGCCGGTCAGATGCGCCGCCGAGCGCCAGGCGTGGTGGGCGAGCGCCTCGAGGCGGCGCATGGTGTCGACGCGCGCGATGGCGTCGCCGGCCGTTGCCGCCCCTTCGGCCACCGATTTCAGCGTCACGTCGCGGTGGGCCCGTCCCAGCTCTCCCAGCTCCTGCACGCAGCGTTCGAGACGGGCGAGAGCCCCCGCCGGGCTTGCTTCGACGGTGGGGACGGGCTCGGCGCCCGGCACTGCGGCGATATCGTCGGCCAGTGCCGCAGCCGTTTGCATGGCCGTTGCGCACAGCTCGGCCGCGCGCATGTCGTCCGTCCCCGGTGCGCGGACGAAGTCGGGCTTGCCATCGGCGAGCTCGGCGAGGCGGGAGGCGTGATCGAGCGCATGCAGCGTGCCTGTGAGCCGCTGCTGCTCGTCCCTCGATTCCGGCGGATGCTTCACCTCGGACATGAACTCCTGCGCCTGGTTCAACGCTGCGGCGGCCTCGGCAACGGAGGCGGCATCTTTGCCGCCGTGGCCGGAGCCGGCCGGGCTCGCGCCAGGCAGCGTCGCGTCGACCGATCGGCACGCGGCTGCAAGCGCCCGCGCCACCGTTCGCCGCACCGCCTCGACCGCTGCGACGGGCGTCTCGAGCGCTGCCGGATCGAGGCAGCGGGTCAGCGGCGAGCCGCGTTCGGGCAGGAGACGCTCGACGAAGCGCGTGAACTGGTTGATCAGCGGCAGCAGCACCAGGACGCCGACGACGTTGTAGGCGGTGTGATAGCCCGCGAGCAGGGTCACGCCGTCGATGCTGCTCGACGCGCGCACGAGCAGGGGAATGGTGAGCGGAAACAGCACCAGCGCGATCACGGCGGCGATCAGCTTGAACAGGATGTAGGCCAGCGCCAGCCGCTTGGCGGTGCTGCTGGCGCCGATGGCGGCCAGGGCGGAGCTGGTTGCTGTGCCGATGTTCTGCCCGATGATCAGGGCGCAGGCCTGATCGAGACCGACGGCGCCGGCGTAGTGCGCGGACAGCGTGACCGCGATGGCCGCGGTCGACGATTGCATGACCGCGGTCATCGCCAGCCCGGCGACGACCAGGCTCAGCAAGCCAATCAGCCCCGACCACCAGGGTACGCCCACGGCACCGAGGACGGCGGGCAGGTCGGCGGGATGCAGCCGCTCGGCCAGCCCTCCCATGCCCTGCTGCAGGGTGGTGAGCCCGAACAGCACGAGGGCAAATCCGGCGAGGGCTGCGCCGGCGGCGGCGATGCGTCCGCGGCCGAGAAGATTGATCAAGGCCCCGACGAAGATCATCGGCAGGGCAGCGGCCGTGAGCGAGACGCGCACGCCGATGAGCGCCACCAGCCAGCCGGTGCCTGTGGTGCCGATGTTGGCGCCGAATACGAGGCCCAGTCCCTGGGGGAAGGTGAGCAGGCCGGCGCTCACCAGGCCGATCGTGGTCATGGTCGTGGCGCTCGACGATTGCACGATGAGCGTGACGATGGCGCCCCAGAACGCGCCGGACACCGGGTTCGCCGCCGCCTTGCCGAGCACGGTGCGCAGCGACGAGCCGGCCAGCGCCTTGAGCCCGCCGGTCATGACGGTCATGCCGAGCAGGAACAGGCCTACGCCGCCGAGAACCGAGATCGCCGTGTCCATCAGTGCTCCTCCGGGCCTCGACCGGTCTTCAGCTCTTCGAGCCTGAAGGGCGTTTCGGCAATCGCGTGTTGCCGCCGGTCGTGCAGCGTCCTGGCTCGATCGTCTGCGGATCGGTCAGGGTCATCTGAACGGTTGGAATGCTCCGCGCCTTCGCATGCCGACCGCTTCGAGCGGGCAATGCAACCTGGGCGTCAGGAGGTCTGGTCCTCGCCGACGAGATCGGCGCGGATGGCCGCGAATTCCTTCTTCTTGGCGGCATCGACCTTGGGGTAGGCGAGATCGAGGTGCTCGACGGCCTCGACGATCGCGGCGGCCACCACCAGCCTGGTGAACCACTTGTTGTCGGCCGGCACGACGTACCAGGGCGCGCTCTTCGTCGCCGTGGCGCGGATGGTCTCCTCGAACGCGTGCATGTAGTGCGGCCAGAACTTGCGCTCGTGCACGTCCGAGGCAGAGAACTTCCAGTTCTTCTCCGGCCGGTCGAGGCGCTTGAGGAAGCGCTTCTTCTGCTCGTCGCGCGACAGGTTCAGGAAGAACTTGAGGACGACCACGCCCTGCCGGGTGAGGTAGTCCTCGAAATGGGCGATGTCGGCCAGCCGCTCATCCCAGATGCGCTTGCCGACCAATGTCGGCGGCAGTTGCTGGCGCTTCAGAATCTCCTCGTGCACGCGCACGACGAGAACCTCCTCGTAGTAGGAGCGGTTGAAGATGCCGATCCGCCCGCGCTCGGGCAGGCACCTGACGTAGCGCCACAGGAAGTCGTGGTCGAGGTCCTCGCGCGACGGTTGCTTGAAGGAGAACACCTGGCAGCCCTGGGGATTGATCCCCGACATCACGTGCTTGATGGTCCCGTCCTTGCCGGCCGCGTCCATCGCCTGGAAGACGAGCAGCAGCGACCAGCGATTCTGGGCGTAGAGCATGTCCTGCTCCTCGGCCAACCATTCGGTCCCGCGCTGCAGCAGGTCGGCGGCGTCGCCCTTGTCCATCTTCAGGCCGCAGGTGTCGCCGGGATCGAAGTCGTTCAGGCGGAACCCGCCGCCGTCCGCAATACGGAATGGGCGCGTGTACTTCTGGATGCGATCCAGGATCTCTTGTCTAGCCATGACGCAACCTCCCGTCGGCGATTTTAGTGCGGCTCGATCGGTGTTCGCAATCGGCACGGCATCCGCATGAGAGCAACGTTACACCGAAACGTCCATTGGGAGAATTGGCGGAGAGTCCCGGATTTATGCTTGATGTCTCAATCTTGGAGAGATTTCAGGGGCACCATTTCTTGTTGCCTGGCAGTTGAGTTCGATGATAATCACGCGCTAGAGCGCTTTGCGATGGGGTGGAAGCACCCAATCGCAAAAGAAGCGCTCCAGTTGCGAAATGCTCTAGCATGAGTGCGAGAGTCCGTCCGGACGCGGATGACGCGCGGCGACAGGGGTGTCCCGTCGATGTCCAACCTGCTGTTCGTCCGCAGAGCGGGGCACGAGCCCTCGGCGCTGCGCCACGGAGCCGCGACGCTCGCGCCTCCGCTTGCGGCGGCCCTGGCGTGCGCCTCGGCCCCGGGTGATCGCGCCGCGGCCGCCGGTGCTCGGCTGACGCATCGCGACGCCAGCTGCTCGCTCCCCGTCGACCGGCAGCAGGTGCGGTGATGACGACGCCCACGGCGGCCGCGACCCGCTGGCTCGGCTTCATGCTCGTCTGGCTCGTGCTGGCCGGCAAGGGGCTGGCTGCTCTCACGCCGGCGGATTGGGCCGTGGCGGCCGCCGCGGCGGCATGTGCCGCCGCGGTCAGCCTGCGTCTCCTGGCGCCGCGACGGCGGCGCGCCTCGCTCCCGGCGCTCGCCCGTTTCGCCGGCCGCTTTCTGGTGCAGTCGGTGCTCGCCGGCGCGGACGTGGCGCGGCGGGTGCTCGATCCCCGGCTGCCGCTGAATCCGGGCTTCGTGCGCGTCGCCACGGCCTGCCCCGCCGGCACCGTGCGCGATGCGTTCCGTGCCGTGGCGAGCCTCCAGCCCGGCACGCTGCCGGTCGGCGGCGGCGATGGCGCGCTCGTCATCCATTGCCTCGATGCCGCCGCCCCGGTGGCCGTTCAGATCGGGCGGGACGAGGCCCTGTTCCTCGAGGCGCTGGGAGAGCGGGGGAGCCATGGCTGACGTGTTCACAGCGGCGGCGGTGGCCGTGCTCGCCTGTGTCGGTCTCGGGTTGCTGGCGCTGTGGCGCCGGCAAGCGCCGGCCGATCACCTCATGGCGATCCAGCTCCTGGGCAGCGGCGGCGTCGCGGTCCTGATCCTGCTCGCCGCCGCCATGCAGCAGCCGGCCGTCGTCGACGCCGCCATCACGCTGGCGCTGCTTGCGGCCTTCGCCGCCACCGCGTTGTGCGCCGGCCTCGCGGGCCGGTCGTCCCGTCCGGCCCGCGCGGCGACGGACGACACCGACCCATGAGCCTCGCCGTCAACCTCTTCACCGTCGCCTGCCTCGTGGCCGGCTGCGTGTTCTTCCTGGCGGGAAGCATCGGCCTGCTGCGCCTGCCGGACGCCCTGACGCGCCTCCACGCCCTTGCCAAGGCGGACAACCTCGGCCTCGGCCTGATCGTCGTCGGCCTGCTGCCGCACGCCGCGAGCCTCATCGACGCCGCCAAGCTGGTGGGCGTCTGGCTACTGGTGCAGCTTGCGGCGGCAACGGTGGCGCAACTGATGGTCGAGGTGCTGCCGGCGGCCGAGCGGCGCGACGAGGAACCGCGATGACGCTGGCCCTCGATGGACTGATCGTCGCCCTCGGCATCGCCCTCGCGGCCTGGGTCGTGGCGGCGCGCGACGCCTGGTCCGCCGTCGTCGGCTTCATCGGCTATGGGCTGCTGCTGTCGTTGGCGTGGGTGCGGCTGGCGTCCGTCGACATTGCGCTGACCGAAGCCGCCATCGGCGGCGGCGCCACCGGTCTGCTGCTGCTGCGCGCCGTCGCCTCCCCGCCGCCCTCGCCCGGTGCCATGCCGGGCAAGCCGTTCAGGCTGGCTGCGGCGTTGCTCGGCGCGCTCATCGCCGCGGGCCTGGCCCTGGCCGTGCTCCTCCTGCCGGCGGCCGCTCCGACGCTGGCGCCGGAGGCGGCGAGACATCTGCCCCAGACGGAGCTGGGCAACCCGGTCACGGCGGTGCTCGTCGTCTATCGCGGCCTCGACACGTTGCTCGAGACGGTCGTGCTGCTGCTCGCCCTCCTCGGCGTCTGGTCTCTTGCCCCCGATCGTTCGTGGGCGGGCACTCCGCCGTCGCTCGTTGCAGGCGAGCCGTCCGGGGCGCTCACGCTCGTGGCGCGCGTGCTGCCGCCGATCGGCATTCTGTTCGGCATCCATCTGGTCTGGGCAGGAGCGGACGAGCCGGGCGGCGCCTTCCAGGGCGGCACCGTGCTGGCGGCGGTGTGGCTACTCGCCACGATGGCGGGGCTGGTGCCGATGCCGGCCACCGGACGGCGCTGGATGCGCGCGCTGCTCGTCGCCGGCCCTGCGTTGTTCATGGCAGCCGGTGTGCTCGGATGGGTGACGGCGGGCAGCTTCCTCGGCTTTGCCCCGACCGGCGCGAAGCCCCTCATCCTGCTCATCGAGGCCGGCCTGACGCTTTCCATCGCGGTCACGCTGGCCTTGCTGGTGGCCGGAGCACCGCAGCGGAGCCCCGCGCCGTGACCGCACTCGTGCCGGAGCCGACGCTCTACGGCCTTGCCGGCAGCGTGCTGGTGGGCATCGGCCTCTACGGTCTGATCGTCCACGTCGCGCCGCTGCGTCGCATCCTCGCCTTCAACATCCTCGGCGGCGGCATCTTCCTCGTGTTCGGCACCATCGCGCGCCGCGGCGCCGCGGCGGGCTTCGGCGGCGATCCCGTGCCGCAGGCGCTGATCATCACCGGCATCGTCGTCGCCTTCGCCGCCACGGCGCTGGCCGTGGCGCTGCTCATGCGGCTGCCGGAGAAGGAGGCAGCCGCCTCGCAGCCCGGTGAGCCGTCCGTGCCGGAGCCCGAAGGCGGACGGCAATGACCGCCTCCCTCCTGGTCCTCGCCGTCATGCTGCCGCTGGCCGGCCTCGTCCCCATGCTGCTCGTCGGTGGCCGCAGCGCCGAGCGCATCGCTCTCGCCGTGCTTGCCGGCGGCTTTGCCGTCGCCGGGCTGCTCCTCGCCACCGTGATCGAGACCGGCGCGGCCATCACTTATATGCTCGGCGGTTGGCGGCCGCCCCTGGGCGTCGCGCTTCGGGCCGACGGTCTCTCCGCCTCCCTGGTCATGATGACCGCGGTCATCGCAGGCGCGGTCGCCTTGTTCGCGCTCGCGCCGTTCGGCACCCCTGCCGGCGCGCCGGCGCGCCGCGCGCCGTTCTCGTTCTGGGTGCTGCTGCTCAGCGTCTGGAGCGCGCTCAACCTGTGCTTTCTGGCCCAGGACCTGTTCACGCTCTACGTGGCGCTCGAGCTGCTCACCTTCGGTGCGGTGCCGCTGGTGTGCCTGGAGGGCAAGGCCGAGACGCTCGCGGCAGCGCTGCGCTATCTGCTGTTCGCGCTCATCGGCTCGATGCTTTATCTGCTGGGTGCGGTGCTGCTCTACGGCAACTACGGCGCGCTCGACTTCGTGCTCCTCGCCAAGGCCGCGCGGGCGGACCTGCCCACCATTCTCGCCCTGGCGCTGATGACGGTGGGCCTGCTGGCCAAGGCGGCCCTGTTTCCCCTCCATCTGTGGCTGCCGCCGGCCCACGCCGGCGCGCCGGCGGCGGCGAGCGCGCTGCTGTCGGCGGTCGTCATCAAGGCGCCGATCTTCCTCGTCATCCGGGTCTGGAGCGACCTGGCGCCGTCACAGGCAGGGTCGGCCCCGGCCTGGATCCTGGCCGCGCTCGGGGCGTGCGCGATCGTCATCTGCGGCGTGTTCGCGCTGTGTCAGGCGCGGCTCAAGCTGCTCATCGCGTATTCCACCGCGGCGCAGATCGGCTACATCTTCCTGATGTTCCCGCTCGCCTCGGCCGAGACGGGCGAGCCGTGGTCGGGCCTCGCCTGGAGCGGCGGGACCCTGCATCTCATCGCCCACGCGCTGTCGAAGGCGGCCATGTTCATGGCCGCCGGGCTGATCGCCGAAGCCGTGGGACATGACCGCATCGCCGGCCTCGGCGGCATTGGCCGCGCCGTGCCCATGAGCGTGTTCGCCTTCGGGCTCGGCGGCCTGTCGCTGATGGGCCTGCCGCCGAGCGGCGGCTTCGTCGCCAAGGTCATGCTGCTGACGGTCGCCACGCGGGAAGGGGCCTGGCTGCTGGCGGCCGTGATCCTGGCCGGCGGGCTGCTCGCCGGCGCCTACGTGCTGCGCCTTATCCTGCCGGCGCTGTCGAAGCCCGATCCGGCGGCCGTGTTCGCCCCCGTGGCGCGCCATCGCGAGGCGGTCGCGCTGGCACTCGCCCTGTGCGCGGTGGCGCTCGGCTTCGTCCCGCTCCAGCCGTTCGGGCTGCTCGCCATAGGGCGGCCCGGCGCCTACGCGGCGGCGACGCCATGATCACGGGCCACGCCCTGCTCGCCGCCACGGTTCTCGTGCCGCTCGCGCTTGCCGGGCTGAGCGTCTTTCCGGCCTTTCGGCGGCGGGTGCCGCACCTCCTCGCCGTCGCGCCCATTCCGGGCCTCGCGGCCGCGCTGCTCGCGCCGGACGGCCTCCTCGTCCTGGCGCCGGCGCCTATGCGGGTGACGCTGTATCTCGATCCCCCCGGCGCCATCCTGCTCGGCGCCGCGGCCGTCCTGTGGATCGCGGCAGGCCGCTTCGCGGTCCGGTACATGGCAGACGACGACGACCTCTGCGGCTTTTCCGTCTGGTGGCTGCTGACCCTCGCCGGCAGCCTCGGCGTGTTCGTGGTCGGCGACATCGCGAGCTTCTATCTGGCCTTCGCCCTCGTCAGCCTGTCCGCCTACGGGCTCGCCTCGCACCTCGACACGCCGCCGGCCCGGCGCGCCGGCGTCGTCTATCTCGTCCTCACCCTGTTCGGCGAGGCCGTCTTGCTGATGGCCTTCGTCATGCTGGCGCAGGAGAGCCCGCAAGCCAATCCGCTGATCAGGGAGGCCGTCGCGGCGTTGCCGCACGCGGCGGGGCGGGATGCGATCATAGCCCTCCTCGTGGTGGGCTTCGGGCTGAAGATGGGCCTCGTGCCGCTGCATGTCTGGATGCCGCTGGCTCATTCCGTGGCACCGGTGCCAGGCTCGGCGGTGCTGAGCGGCATCGTGGTCAAGGCCGGCGTGATCGGCCTGATCCGCTTCCTGCCGTTCGCGGCGGCCATGCCCGGCTGGGGCGTGGCGCTGATCGCGGCCGGCCTCGTCACGGCCTACTACGGCATCGCCGTCGGCCTCACGCAGAGCCACCCCAAGACCGTGCTGGCTTATTCGACCGTGAGCCAGATGGGCGTCGTCGCCGCGGTGCTCGGCGGCGGGCTCGCCGCCGGCAACGATCGGGCGACGGCGATCGCCGCCTTCTACGCGGCCAACCACATCCTGCTGAAGGGCGGCCTGTTCCTGGCCGTCGGCATCGTGGCGGCCACGGCCCGGAGCCGGCTGTGGCCCGTTCTGGCGATCACCGGCGTTCTCGGGGCGAGCCTTGCCGGGCTGCCGTTCACCGGAGGCGCGCTGGCCAAGCTCGCCGCCAAGGATGCCGTCGCCGGCAACGCCGCTGCCCTCCTGACCCTGTCGGCCGCCGGCACGACGCTGGTCATGCTGCGCTTCCTGCTCCTGCTGCGCGACCATGCCGCCGCCGATCCCGGCGCACGGGCGCCCGCCGGCATGCGGCTCCCCTGGGTGCTGCTGGCCGCTGCGGCGCTCGTGGCGCCCTTCGCGCTCTATCCGGCAGTCGCCGGCGACACGCTGGCCAGCGCGGTGAGCCCGGACAATCTGGTCAAGGCGCTCTGGCCTGCCGCTCTGGGCATGATGCTGGGGACGGCGCTGCTCCGGTTCCGGGTGCGTCCGCCGCACGTGCCGTCGGGCGATATCGTCGTGCTGGCGGAGCGCCTGGGGCCCGTCCTGCACCGGAGCGGCGACCTCGCCGGCCGGCTGGATCGGGCGCTGCTGCAGGGGCCGGCGGCGGGCCTGCTGCTCGCGGGGCTGGTCGTCGCCTTTGCCTGGGCGATGGTCGGCAGCCGGTAGCGAGCGGCGGCGCATAATGCCGCGTCGCACAATATTGGGATGTCGCGAACAGACGTGGGATTCTACGCGCTTTTTCCCGAAGTCGGGGCTGCTATGGTCGCTGCCAGGGGCGTGCAACGGCAATCGAGGTGACTATGACCGGCGGACCCATTCAGGATCAGCTCGAGGCAGCAAAGAAAGCCTTGATCGCCAACGGCTTTCCCGTCGGCATCCCGCCGGCCGTGCGCGAGATGGCGGAAAAGGGCCTGCTCGGCTACCGGGAGGGCTACGACCGCATGTCGGGCATGGCCGAGCAGGCCAACGCCACGCTGGCGAGAAGCTGCGCGACGGCGCAGAAGAACTTGAACGAATACAATGCAAGTCTGCTGGATGCGTTGCACACGAATGTCGCGGCAGCCTTCGACTATTGCAATGCCCTGACGCGGGCGAAGACGTTGGCGGAAGTGGTGGAGGTCTCGTCCAGCCACGTCCGCAGCCAGCTCGAAGCCGTGTCGGCGCAAGCAAGGACCCTGTCCGCCCTGGCGCAGAAGACGGGACTGGAGAGTCTTCAGTCGGCAGGCAAGACGGCGGAGAAGGCGCCGGGCATGCCGGGCTGAAGCTCCGGTCGGGATCGCTCCCGCCCGCATACGACGCGCAACGCCGGCAGCGTGAGCTGTACTTGAGCAGCGCGGCGCATCCGGCGCCACACGCGGGAGCTTGTCCCGAGCGGTTCGATCATCCAAGGTCTAGGCAGCTCCATATGTCTTGGGCCTGATGCCTTGGGCCTGGAGCGCGTCTCCCTGACGGCGCCGCGTCGCGACCGCCGGGGCGAGGTGCCGCAGCAGCGACAGCAGAGGGACCCGTCAGTGCCCGCTCATCAAGGCCTTCCCCCATATTGTCGGGATGGGACGATCCTGCGACGCGTCCTGCCGGTGGTCGTGCTGACGGCGGCGGCGCTCGCCCTCGCCGGCTGCAATGCCGAGCCCGAGACGGTGAAGACCGAGAGCCGGCCGGTGCGCACGGTGACGACCGAGAGCCGGGTTGCGGGCGACGACATTGTCCTGACCGGGCACGTCGAGGCCCAGAACGAGGCGTCCTACGGCTTCCGGGTCGGCGGCCGCATCATCGAGCGGCGGGCCAACGTGGGCGACCGCGTCCGCCAGGGCCAGGTCCTGGCGCGCCTCGACCCGCAGAACGAGCAGAATGCCCTGCGCTCGGCCCAGGCCGCCCTCTCGGCCGCCCGCGCCCAGCTCAGCCAGACACGCAACGCCTACGACCGCCAGCGCCAGCTCCTCTCCCGCGGCTTCACCACGCGCGCCCAATACGAGCAGGCCGAGCAGGCTCACCTGACCGCCCAATCCCAGGTGGAGGATGCCGAGGCGCAGTTGCGCATCGCCCAGGACGGCGTCGGCTTCACCGAGCTCAAGGCCGATGCCGCGGGCACGGTGACCCAGACGCGGGCGCAGTCGGGCGAGGTGGTCCAGCCGGGCCAGCCCGTCGTCATCGTGGCTCGCCAGAACGGCCGCGACGCGGTGTTCGACGTCCCCGCGCAGGTGCTGCGCACGGCGCCGGGCGATCCTGAAATTCGGGTCAGCCTGAGCGACGATCCGACGGTGACGGCGGCGGGACGGGTCCGCGAGATCGCGCCGCAGGCCGATCCGGTGACGCGGACCTTCGCCGTCCGCGTCGGCCTCAACGATCCGCCCGCTGCGATGCGGCTGGGCTCCACCGTGATCGGACGCGTGGTCGTGGAGACCGGCCCGGTGATCGAGATCCCGGCGAGCGCGCTGACGCGGGTCGATGGCCAGCCGGCGGTGTGGGTCGTCGATCCCGACAAGAAGACCGTCGCTTTGCGACAGGTGACGGTGGAGCGCTTCACGCCCGCCTCCGTGACCGTGTCGAGCGGGCTTGCGCCGGCGGAGACCGTGGTGACCGCCGGCGTTCAGGCGCTGCATCCCGGACAGCAGGTTCGCCTCCTGGGGACCGACCGGTGAGCGGCTTCAACCTCTCGGAGTGGGCGCTCAAGCACCGCTCCGTCATCATCTATCTCATGGCGGTGGCGGTGGCCGCCGGCGTGTTCGCGTTCCAGCGCCTCGGCCGCGCCGAGGATCCGGTCTTCGTCATCAAGACCATGGTGGTGCAGGCCGCGTGGCCCGGCGCGACCATCGAGGACACCTTCAAGCAGGTCACCGAGCGGCTCGAGCGCACGCTCCAGGAGACCCCGCAGCTCGATCACCTGGAGAGCTACACCAAGGCCGGCGTCACCACCATCTTCGTCCACCTCCTGGGCAGCGCCACCGCCCGCGAGGTCCCGGATATCTGGTACCACGTGCGCAAGAGCGTCGGCGACATGCGCCACACCCTGCCCCAGGGCGTGGTCGGTCCCGGCTTCAACGACGAGTTCGGCGACACCTTCGGCATCATCTATGGCTTCACCGCCGACGGCTTCACGCACCGGGAGCTGCGCGACCAGGTCGAGGGCATCCGCTCCAAGCTGCTCGGCGTGAAGGACGTGTCGAAGATCGAGATCCTGGGCGCCCAGGACGAGCGCATCTTCCTCGAGTTCTCGATGCAGGAGCTGGCCCGCCTCGGCATCGACCGCACCGCCGTGCTCACGGCGCTGCAAAGCCAGAACATCGTGCGCCCGGCAGGCGAGATCCAGACCGCGGACGAGAACCTGTCCGTCCGCGTGTCCGGCTCCTTCAGCTCCGAGCAGGACATCGCCAACATCAACCTGGTCGTCAACGGCCGTCTGCTGCGGCTCGCCGACATCGCCACCGTGCGCCGCGGCTATGCCGATCCGCCGCAGCCCATGTTCCGCGTCAACGGCCAGCCGGCCATCGGCCTCGCCATCGCCATGCGCGACGGCGGCGACATCCTCGCCATGGGCGCCCAGATCAAGCGGACCATGGCGGAGATCACGGCCGGCCTGCCGATCGGCATCGAGCCCCACCTCGTCGCCGATCAGGCGGTCACCGTGGACAACGCCATCGCCGAGTTCATGGAATCCCTGTGGCAGGCGGTGGGCATCATCCTGGTGGTGTCGTTCATCAGCCTCGGCGTGCGCGCCGGCGCCATCGTCGCCCTCGCCATCCCGCTCACGCTCGCGGTGGTGTTCGCGATCATGCAGCTCGCGCACATCGACATGCAGCGCATCTCGCTCGGGGCGCTCATCATCGCGCTGGCGCTGATGGTGGACGACGCCATGACCACCACCGACGCCACCCTCAACCGGCTGGCGGCCGGCGACGACAAGCCGACGGCGGCGGCCTATGCGTTCAAGGCCTACGCGCCGGCGATGCTGGCCGGCACGCTGGTGACGGTCGCCGGGTTCGTGCCCGTCGGCTTCGCCGCCAGCAGCGCCGGCGAATACACCTTCACGCTCTTCGCGGTGGTGTCGATCGCCCTCATCGTGTCCTGGTTCATCGCCGTGCTGTTCGCGCCGCTGCTCCAGGTGCTCATCCTGAAGGCGCCGCAGCGGAAGGAGGCTGTCGATCCGGACCGGCCGCCGGGCGGCCTGCTCGGCCTCTATCGCAGGTTTTTGGTTCTCGCCCTGAAGCTGCGCTGGGGCACGCTCGCGGCGACGCTCGCCCTGTTCGCCCTGTCGGTGCTGGCGCTGCCGCTCATCCCCTCGCAGTTCTTTCCATCGTCCGATCGCCCCGAGCTGATGGTGGATCTCGCCTCGCCGCAGAACGCGTCGATCTACGCCAGCGAGACCGTGGCCCAGACCTTCGACGAAGCGCTCAAGGGCGATCCGGACGTCGCCCGCTGGAGCACCTACGTCGGGCGCGGCGCCATCCGCTTCTACCTGCCCCTCAACGTGCAGCTGCCGAACGACTTCTTCGCCCAGTCGGTGATCGTCGCCAAGGACGTGCCGGCGCGGGAGCGTCTGCGGGCGAAGCTCGAGAGGCTCCTGGCGGACCAGTTCCCCCAGCTCATCGCGCGCGTTTATCCCCTGGAGCTCGGCCCTCCCGTCGGCTGGCCGATCCAATACCGGGTGTCCGGTCCCGACATCGAGAAGGTGCGCGCCATCGCGCTGGATCTCGCCGCCATCGTCGCCAGCACGCCGCTGGCGGAGAAGGTCAACTACGACTGGATGGAGCCGGCCCGCCAGGTGCGTATCAGGGTGGACCAGGACCAGGCGCGCCTCCTCGGCCTCTCCACCCAGGCGCTGGCCGGCGTCCTCAACACCGTCCTGTCGGGGTCGCCGGTCACCCAGGTGCGCGACGACATCTATCTCGTCGACGTCGTCGCCCGCGCCACCGACGAAGAACGCGTTTCGCTGCGCACCTTGCCGACGCTGCAGGTGCCCTTGCCCGGCGGCCGGACGGTGCCGCTCAGCCAGTTCGCCACCTTCGAGACCAGTCAGGACTATCCGGTCATCTGGCGGCGCGACCGCATCCCCACGCTCACGGTTCAGGCCGACGTCGTCGGCACCGCGCTGCCCGAAAGCGTGGTTCGCGACCTTGCCCCCAAGATCGAGGCGTTCCGCAAGACCCTGCCCAGCGGCTACCAGGTCGTGGTGGGCGGCACGGTGGAGGAGAGCGCCAGCTCGCAGGCCTCGGTGATCGCCGTGGTGCCGGTGATGCTGCTGATCATGTTCACGGTGCTGATGTTCGAGCTGAAGAGCTTTCAGCGGCTCGTCATCGTGCTGTCGGTGGCGCCGCTGGGCCTGATCGGCGTCGTCGGCGCGCTGCTGGTCTCGGGCCGCCCGCTCGGCTTCGTCGCCATCCTCGGCGTGCTCGCGCTGATCGGCATGATCACCAAGAACGCGGTGATCCTGATCGGCCAGATCGAGGCCGACCGGGCCGCGGGCAAGACGGTCAGGGAGGCCGTCATCGCGGCGTCCTGCGGCCGCTTCCGCCCGATCATGCTCACCGCCATCTCCACCGTGCTGGGCATGATCCCCATCGCGCCGACCGTGTTCTGGGGGCCGATGGCCTTCGCCATCATGGGCGGCCTCCTGGTGGGCACGCTTCTGACGCTGGTCTTCCTGCCGGCGCTCTACGTCACCTGGTTCGGGCCGGACGCGCCGCCGGAGGGAGCTCGCGCTCCGGCCGGAGTCGCGCCGGACGCCGAGGTCGCAGCGAAAGCCGGCGCGGCATAGGCCGCGGCGATGAATCGAACGCATAGAGGAAGATGAGATGCCGGCAGGAGCACCTGCGCGCGATCGCGCGCCTCTTCTCGTTGACCTCGCCTTGCAGGGCGGCGGCGCGCACGGGGCCTTCACCTGGGGGGTACTCGACCGCCTGCTCGAGGAGACCTGGCTCGAGATCGAAGCCATCTCCGGCACCTCGGCGGGGGCCATGAACGCTGCGGTGATGATCGACGGCTTCCAGGCGGGCGGCCGCGCCGGCGCCCGGGCGGCGCTCGAGCGCTTCTGGACCGCCGTCTCCAAGGCTGCCCAGATCAGCCCCCTCCAGCGCGGCCCGCTGGATATCTTGTTCGGCCGCTGGAGCCTGGATTACTCGCCCGCCTTCGTGACCATGGATTTCATGTCGCGGCTGTTCTCGCCCTACGACCTGAATCCGCACGGCATCAATCCGCTGGCCAAGATCCTCGACGAGACGATCGACTTCGAACGCCTGTCGAAGAGCCCGATCAAGCTGTTCGTCAGTGCCACCAACGTGCAGAGCGGCCGCGTCCGCGTCTTTCGCAACGCCGAGGTCTCGCCCTCGGTGCTGCTCGCCAGCGCCTGCCTGCCGTTTCTGTTCCAGGCCGTGGACATCGACGGGCAGGCCTATTGGGATGGCGGCTACATGGGCAATCCCACGCTCACGCCGCTCGTGCGCGAGTGCAAATCGGACGACACCATCCTGGTGCAGATCAATCCCGTCGCGCGCGACAAGGTCCCGCGTTCGGCCCGGGACATTCTCGACCGGCTCAACGAGATCTCGTTCAACTCGGCGACGCTGAAGGAGCTGCGCATGTGCGCCCTGCTGCAGCAGGTCGCCGATCCCGGTCACGCCGAAGGTGCCCATTGGGCGCAGATGCGCATCCACCGCATCAAGAGCGACCTCATGCTCGATCTCGGCTATTCCTCCAAGTTGAACGCCGAGTGGGCCTTCCTCACCATGCTGCGCGACGAGGGGCGGCGCGCCGCCGAGGCCTTCCTGACCAAGGACGGGGGCGATCTCGGCGTCCGCTCCACGCTCGACATCAGCGTCCTGCTCGAGGACGTGTGAGCCATGGGTTTTCTCGGCATCCTCGTCGCCCTCGGGCTGCTTCTCTTCCTCGCTTATCGCGGCTGGAGCATCCTGCTGCTCGCGCCCGCGGCGGGCCTCGTCGCTGCGGCCTTCGCCCGCGAGCCGTTGCTGGCCCATTGGACGCAGACCTTCATGCCGAACGCGGCGACCTTCGTCGCGCAGTTCTTTCCCCTGTTCCTCCTCGGTGCCTTGTTCGGCAAGCTGATGGACGACAGCGGCTCGGTGACTGTCATCGCCGACGAGATGACCCGTCGCCTCGGCGAGCGGCGCGCCGTCCTGGCCGTGGTGCTGGCCGGTGCCATCGTCACCTATGGCGGCGTCAGCCTGTTCGTGGCCTTCTTCGTGCTGGCGCCCATGGCGACGGCGTTGTTCCGCTCGGCCGGCGTGCCGCGGCGGCTGATGCCGGCGGCGATCGCGCTCGGCACCTCGACCTTCACCATGTCGGCGATGCCGGGCACGCCGGCCATCCAGAACGCCATTCCCATGCCCTTCTTCGGCACGACGCCGTTCGCCGCGCCCGGCCTCGGCATCATCGCCTCCGCCATCATGCTCGGCTTCGGCCTCTGGTGGCTGGCCCGCGCCGAGGGCAAGGCCCGCGCGCGCGGCGAGGGGTTTGGCGACGGCGACACGCCGCCCATTCAGGTACTGGCCGACGATCAGTTCATCCGCGAGCGCGCCACCGCCTCCCACGAGTTCGATACCGCGGAGCTGATCCACGGTGGCCACAGCACCGACAGGCCGCAGGTTTGGGTCGCCGCGCTGCCGCTCGTCGTCGTCGTGCTGGTCAATCTCTTCATGTCCATCGTGGTGCTGCCGCGCCTCGACGCGAGCTTCCTGGCGGAGGCGCGTTGGGGCTCGACGACGCTCGCCGCCGTCGGCGGCGTGTGGGCAGTGGCGACGGCGCTCGCGGCCGCCATCGTCGTCCTCATCGCGCTCAATGCCCGGCGCCTGCCGGCCCTCAAGGCGACCATGGACGCCGGCGCCAATGCGTCCGTCCTGCCTGCGCTCAGCGTCGCCAGCCTCGTCGGCTTCGGCGCGGTGGTCGCCGCGCTGCCGGCGTTCGAGGCCGTCCGCGACTGGGTGCTGGGCATCAACGGCGGCCCCCTGGTGTCGCTGGCCATCGCCACCAACATCCTGGCCGCGCTCACCGGCTCGGCCTCCGGCGGCCTGACCATCGCACTCGACGCGCTGGGACCCGCCTACATGAAGCTCGCCGCCGAGACCGGGCTCGATCCCGCCCTGATGCACCGGGTGGCGGTCATCGGCGCCGGCACGCTCGACAGCCTGCCCCACAACGGTGCCGTCGTGACCTTGCTCGCCGTCTGCGGCTCGACGCACGCGAAGAGCTACCTCGACATCGTCATGGTCGCCGTGGTCGGAGCCATCGTCGCGCTCGTCGCGGTCATCGTCATCGGCAGCGCCGTCGGCTCGTTCTGACCTTGATGCTTCGGCGAAGGTTATGGTCCTCGTGCCGCAATGTCGCCGCTGCCCAGTCACGGTACATCTCGACGACGTCTATCCGATCCAGCCCATTGACACCGCCGTCGTGGTGCTCCGGGTGATGGCTGTTATGGGCATAATGGCGATCCAGCGCCGGCCTGAGCGCCTGGATCTCCTCCTGGTGCCGCTCCAAGCCCCAGGCGAGGCCCGCAAGGCGCGGTATCACCTCGCTGAACCGGGTGCTCTCGACATCGCCGAACTTTGACCGGTCATGAAGCTCGGCTCGGCGGACCAGACCGCGTTCAACCTGGCGGCTACCTGAAGGATGTGTCGCCGGGTGTCCTCGGCGAAGTCATCGCGTCGGGAGCCCGTCCCGACGTCATCGCCGCAAGGAGCCTCTTGCCGGCGCGCATGCCAGGCAATTCCACCCATCGGTAGGTGAGATAAGCGATCGGCGTCACGAATGCGAGCGTCGCGGCAAGGGCGACGACGAGAGCAATCGTCTTGGGCATGGGAAGGCTGTAGATCGCGCGATAGACCGGGCTAGATATGTAGATGATCGGAGCATGCCAGAGATACACGGAATAGCTGAGGGCGCCATAAAACCGCGTTACGCGATTTACGAATAATCGCCACGGCTGAACGGAAAGACCGAGAAGAAGACATGAATATAATGCGGCCTGAATGTGCCGAGCGTCGATAAAGCCAACATTAATTTGCCCGAGCGCGACCCCCAGAAGCCCCATCAAGCCGAAGCCGATCAAGGCCCAGCCAAGCTCCTCGGCGTTTTGCTCAGCACCGAGGCGCCTTTGCATATCAAAAGCTATTGTGCCAATAACAAAGACGGGCAGAATCTGCACGATGGAGTACTGTTTATAGATCGCAATTTGATCGAGCGGCAGGGCAAAGAGAGATAAGACATGAGGTAGCAGAAAATGACCGCCCAGCACTGCGAACAAGATCGTCAGCTTGCGAGTCAACGTTGGCGCAAGATGGTAGATCACAGGGAACAAGGCATAAAACATCATCTCCACGCCAATCGTCCAGCTGGCCCATACGATGCCTTCTTGCCAACCGGGGATGAGATTAAATATAAAAATAAAGCTGGCCATTATCTCACGCGGAGTATGATAAACGCCAAACATCAGCGCATCTCGCGCACAACTCACGACAATCAATAAGTAAAAAAGCGGAGCGATACGAAAGAATCGACTCCCGTAATAGCTCAAAAGCCCTCCACTCTTTTCATGCCGCGGCATCGTCATGGATAGAGAGAAGGCGCTCAGGACAAAAAACAACATGACGCCTGAGCCGCCAAACAAGACGAACGGCTTGCACCATTCGGGCAACACCGGCTTGAAGACCGGAACAAGAGCCATGTGGAATACAAGAACGTAGAGGGCGGCAATACCGCGTAAGCTGTCCAGATAGCCCAGCCTATTCATTGCGGCCCCATTGCGGCTGATTTAACGTTGAGCCATCTAGCCTCTTATGGGAGCCGCGTCCAGCGCCATCGGCGGCGCTCCTGGAGTGGTTTCGTGGTCGCGCTCCTTGGCGCGAGCGACGATCGTTGCCGGGTCCCGCACGCTGAGGCGAAACGCGCTCAGCAACTCGCGCGATCCTGCCGGCGCGCCGACGGAGCGCAGCGAGCACATGTCCGCCGGGATGTGCGGCTCGACGCGAGCGAAGAGCTACCTCGACATCGTCACGATGATCGGCGCGGTCGCCGCGCTCTTCGCCATCGGTGGATCTGAAGTTCCTGCTCCCCACATGGCATCCACATTCAGGACCTTCAGATCCATTAAACCACACTCGAATCATAGAGTTGCTAGTGTGGCTTAGGAATCCGAAATTCGTTCCCAGCGCTGCCTCGAGGTGGTGCGAATTTCGGATTCGCCACACTAAAGCGCCTTGCGATTGGGTAGAATCACCCAATCGCAGAAAAGCGCTCCAGACTCAAAAAATTATGAGCATTTCTCTGCAATTGGATGATCTCATCCAATTGCGAAATGCTCTAGCTCTGGCGGGCCATCCCGGCGCTCAGGCGCGCGTGTTCTCGTAGATGTCGCCGTCCTTGACGATGACGAGGAGGTTCTTGTCGGAGGCTCGAGGAGAAGGACATTCTCCAGCGCGCCCGCCTCGAGCACGCCGAGTTTGCCGGGATAGGCATTGCGCCGGCTTGACAGGTATGAGCCCGTCGTTGGTGGCGGTCGCCATCCTGAGCAATTCGGAGGCCGGGCACCAGCGGGTGAGATGCGTTAGCATCGTGCCCTGGGGCCGGGGAGAACAGCAGGTTCGAACCAAAGGTCAATCGGCGCAGATCACGACGCTGCGTATCGTCTCACGGCATGGCCGGCCCGTGCAGGGCGCTTTGCGCATGGGTGACCTCACCCAAGCGCAGCAGAAGTGCTCCAGGCGCCCGACGTGCGCGCTAGACCAGTCTGGCTCTCAGGCGCTGGTATTCGTCGGCGGAGATCGAGCCCTGGGACTTCAGCTTGTCCAGCTTGCCGATCTCATCCGCGACGCTGAAGCCGACGATCTGGCGCAGCTCGTCCCGCGCGTGCTGAGCGCGCGCTTCGGCCCGCTCCGCCATGTTGCGCCCCTGCAGCAGCAGGTAGGCGAATATGCCGATGTAGGGCAGAACGATCAGGACGATGATCCAAAGTATCTTGGTGATGCCGGACACGTCGCTGCGCCGGAACAGGTCACCGATGACCGTCACCAGCAGCCAGAACCACATGATGAATACAAATATGGCCAGGACATCGACCAGGAAATTGGTGAATGTGAATCCGCCGTCGAACAGCACCTTGTCCTCCTCGCCTCCAATTGCGTGGCCCCGCCCGCCGCTCGTGCGGGCGGGGCCGTCCGTCTCAGCGCCTGCAAACCTGAACGCGGCGGCTCACCCAGCGGCCGCGATGGCGAAAGCGCCTCGTTTCCCACCAGCAGCGGCGATGCCACTGCGCGAACTGGATCGTTTCGCCCGGGGCGGTAATGCCGCCCGGTGCCGCCGGCGCCGCCGTGGCCGCACCCGCCCACAGGGCCCCGCCGAGCATGGCGAGCGCCAATGTCGTTCCACGCAAAAAGACCATTGCATCCTCCTTGGGGTTGCTCCCCGGCCACCAAGTGCCACCGCAGGCGGCGGTGGCGTGAACGATCGGCGTCAAAGCCTGCGCGGCGTCAGCACGATCTGCGTCGCCTCGGCGAAGACGACGTTGATCATGTCGCCCTGGCGAAGGCTTCTCAGGGTCTCGACGATGGCCGGGTCGATGGCGCGGATGGTGCGCGGCCCATCCGGGCCGACGAAGCTCGCGATCCCTCGTGCCGCGTCGAAGCTGGTGAAACGGGCCGTTACCGTGACGCTGCGCGTCACCCACCGCGCCGGAAGATTGTTGAAGGTGCCGTCGTCTCTCGTCTCCGCGACGGTGATATCCGGCCGCGCATTGGTGCCGGCGCGCGCGACCGATGCCAACGCGCCCTCCACGCGGCTGATCTCCAGCCGGTCGCGGCGTCGAAGCGCGGCGAGGCTGCCGAAGGCCTCGGGCACCGTGATCCGCCATTGCCGGCCGCTCCTTTCGACCACGACATTTCGCGATCCGCGATCCACCGAGACGACGCGAACCCGGTCCGTCTGCACGACGGCCGGCCCGAGGCCTCGTATCGATATGCCCTGGGCCAGAGCGGGCTGGACCGAGGCGCCGAGCGGCAGGACGAAAGCAGCCACTGCGGCAAGGACGAGTCTGCGCCAGAACAACATTATCTAGTCCTCAGTAAGAGCATGTCGAGGGATGAGGGGAGCCGCACGGCCTGGGCTTGCGTCCCAGATTGGAAGAGCGCAGTCGCCGCATCGACCCTGCGGTCCGCGTGTCAAGGCCTTGGGTGGCGAGGGGCCATCGGCCCAATGGCGCGGATGCCTCGCCCCGGATGCAGAACCTAACGCGTGGGAGGCTGCCTGAGATGAGCTGAAAATCCCCGCACTGTGCAACCGGTCCCAAAATGTCGGCCACCGGCGCCTGCGTGATGGGACGCCGCAGCGAGGGCTAAGCGCTCTGAGCGGCGCCGATGGCGCCGCCCCGGTTGCATTTTGGGCCGCGCTGCACAGGCTTGGAACGTCGTGCTCATCACGGCCGGCGGCGCGGCGCGTAATGTCCCCGACGATCTTGCCTTATGGATCTGGCGGAGAGGCTCTGATGTATTCCCGGCGCGCTTTGTTGAATGGGCTCTTGGCGGTCGCCGCGGCGCCGCTCCTGGTCGTGGCGGGGCAGGACGCCGAGGCGCGCAGCCCACGGCATCCCGGCATCGCCCCGTCGGGCCGGCCCAATGAGCCGCCACCGCCGCCGAAGGCCGAGCAACGCCCGGCGCCCAGGCGCTGGTATGTCTGGATCGCCGGCCACTGGGTCTGGAGTTCGCGCCAGCACACTTATATATGGGTGCGAGGGCGGTGGGTTCCCGCCCGGCGGGGGTTCCGCTATCGGCAGCCCCGCTGGATCGATCGCGACGGCGAGTGGTTGTTCGTCCCCGGCGGCTGGATCCGTTAGCGGCGGCACCCCGCCGAGCCTGCTGGAGCAAGCGGATGCGCAAGGTCTTCGACAATTACGAGAGACCTGCGCGGTCTTGGATGGCGATCACCGGCAAGCTGATGTTCGCGATCATCGCGGTGGCGATCCTGCTCGCCATCGCGGGTGTCTGTGCCTACGAACTGCTTTAGATCTAACGCATCGGGCCTTCAGCGCGCCGCGGCGCCCGCTTGGGTGGCCAGCGGGGCGATGCCTTGCGTGATGCGATCGGCCATCTCGATGTAGAACGGGTTCGATGACATCCGTACCAGCGCGTCGAGGCCGACGATCAGCGCGCCGCGCTCGCCGCGGACGGCCACGGCGCCCAGCTGCAGCCCGAAATTCTCGTTCGGATCCGGGTCCGAACCGTACAGTCCGTCGCTCGGCGGAAACGGCAAGGCGACGTGCGACAGCGAGTACACGTCCCGCGGGTAGGCGACGCCCAGCGGCCGCGTCGCCTCTGTGGTGTCGCCCGCGGCGACGCTGCGTTCCACCGCCTGATCGCTGCCGGGGCGCTCGTTGGTGACGATTGCGGTGCGGAACCGTCGCGGCGCGGGCGACAGCAGGCGCTCCACGGCGGATTGCGAGGTCGGGCGCAGCAGCGGTCCGAGCTTGGTGTTGTGGTTGATGTCGAACAGCACGAGCTCGCTGCCGTTTGCCGGGAGCAGGTCGTAGAAGGCGGAGACGACCGCGCGTGTCGAGACCGTGAAGTCCATCACCGATTGAAATGTCAGGGTGGGGGCAGCTGGCCGAGCGTCCCGGCCCTGGCATGGCTGGCGATGCTCTGCTGGAGCGCCTGCGTCAGCCGATGCGACTGCACCGCCCCGTTTACGGGGAAGGAGTTGTATTTGAACGGGTTGAATTCGGGCAGCACGCTGAGCCAGGCCGCCTTGGCGAACGACGGCAGGATCGCTGGCAGGGCCGCCAGGCCGGCGAACCGGGCAAACTGCGTGATGCCGATCATCGGCGAGATCAGGACGAGCCGGTCCACCCGCGGCAGCTTGGGGTCGTCCAGCGCGTCGAGCGCATACTTGAGGGCGAGCGCACCGCCATTCGAGAACCCGACGATGTGGAGCGGCTTGTCCGCGACAAGCCGGCGGGCCTCGCGGACCGCCAGACGGGTCGCCGCCAGCCAGTCGGCCCATTCCACCTGTGTGAGCCCGGCGGGCACGGTGCCGTGGCCCGGCAAGCGGATAGCCACGACGAGATAGCCCGCGTCGGCATACAGGCGGGCGACATGGCGAAGGCTGTAGGGGGAGTCCGTCAGGCCGTGCAGCAGGACGACGGCACCAGCCGGCGGGCCGGACGGCTGCAGCTCGTAAGATCGGTTCCAGTCGTGGCTCAAGGCCGGCGGGTAGACGGCGCTGCCGGCGAAATAGCGGTTGGACGGGACGCGCTCCTCCTCGTCGACCTTCTGCACGACCTCGCGCCAGACGTCCTTGACGATGCGCTCTTCCGCAGCGAGGTATTGCGCCCAGTCGGCCCGGTCGAGCTCGTGGGCCTCGAGCTCCGACGGCACGTAGGTGTGCCAGAGTTCCAGCGGCGCGCCGCTCTGCGAGAAGTGGATGCGGACGCCGAGCAGCACGACCACGGCGAGAGCGGCGAACACGGCCGCATATTTCATGAGCTTCAGTCCACGGGTGAGCATTGCTCCTCCTTACCCTGGCGCCCCGTAGCAGGAACACGGCGCAAACTGAATATCCGGGGATCGCCGACGCCCGGCCTCGCGGGTTAGGGCGGTCTAATATTCGGGGTGAAATCGTTCCACTGTGAAGAAATACTCCGGATCAAAGGCCTGATCATCTCCATCCGAGCGGGTGCGAAGGGGCCGGGGCGACGTGATGGCGGCGACGCCGCGCGCGTAGCGAACTGCACGAAGCGCGCGCGGGGTGGCTATGTGATGTTCTTTCTCCCCGGCCGCTTCGATGTTACCTAGTCGAGACGGGCCGGACCGGATCCCCCGGCTTCGAGGCATCGCCATGCAGACGTTGTTGGATCTCGATTTCAGGGCAGTCCAGACCGAGCTCCTGAACAGGGACTTCATCCCCAGCAACGAGCCTCTGCCCGTAGCGAGCGCGGTGTTCAAGACAAAAGAGCACGGATACCGTCGTATCGACGACCATTCGTTTTTGCATGTGCTGAATTTCGAGGCGGTCCGCCCCTACAGCCTTACCCTGAGCCGCCCGGATCTGGTCTGCATCCAGATCGTGATCAAAGGGGCCTATCTGAGGCGGGCGGTGGACCGTATCGAGCGCGTCGACTCCACGGCCGTCGAGATATCGAATTTTCCGCATTCGACATCGGACGCCAGGCAGGGGGCCAAGCTGCGCGGGCTGCTGATCGTCTGCGACCGCCAGCATTTCGTGGACACGTTCAAACTCAACGTGGACAACGTGCCACAGAAGTATCGGCCGATTTTCACGTCGAAGCTGGGGTCCATCGAGCCGATGCGCCTGCCCCTGTCGCCGTCCCTGGCCGCCACCACCGACCAGGTGCTGGCCTGCTCCTACCAGGAGCCGCTCAGGACGATCTATTCGCGGGCGAAGGCCATGGAGATCATCTGCGAGGTGACCGCGCAGATCAACATTCTGCCGTCGCGGCCGGCGAGCTCTCCGCCGCCGGCGCGGCGCAGGGAGCAGGCCATCGAGATCGCCGCATCGATCTACAGGCGGGAAATCGACAAGCCTCCGGCCATCGACCAGCTGGCGGCGCGGGTCGGCCTCAACCGCAACGAGCTCACCAGCGGCTTCCGTGAGCTCTACGGCAGCACGCCGCGCGCCTACGGCCACATGATCCGCATGGAGCACGCGCAGACGTTGCTTCGGAGCGGGACGCTCTCCATCAGCGAGGTGGCACGGCGCGTCGGCTATGAAGGCTATTCGAGCTTTTCGCGGGCTTTCCTGGCCTATTTCGACCATCCGCCGGCGAGCGGGGACTGCTAGAGCGGTCTGGCTGCCTTCATGCCGTCGGCGATCGGCGCATGAGCCGTCTCACGGATCGACAGCAGCACGGCCAGGCTGACGGCGGCGGCCGAGAGAACGTAGGCCGCCGGCGCGACCGGGCTGTCGAAGGCGTGGGTCAGCCAGACGGCGATCGACGGCGCGAAGCCGCCGAACACCGCGACGCCCAGCGCATAGGCCGTGGACGGCCAGCTGGAACGGCTCTGCGTCGGAAACAGCTCGGCGAACAGGGCGGGGCAGGGGCCCGAATAGAGCGCGATGGCGATGCCGAAGCCGGCCTGGACGAGGATGACCAGCGCGAAGCTCTTGACCGCCGCGATCAGCCAGAATGCCGGAAGCGTCAGCACGATGACGAGGGCGCAGGAGGCGAGCAGGAACGGCCGCCGGCCATAGCGATCGGAGAGCCCCCCGAACAGCGGGTTCAGGACCGCGATCAACGAGGCTGCGAGCATGTTCGAGACGACCGCCTGCGCGGACGTCAGCTCCCCGTGGATGCGCGTGTAGGTCGGCATATAGATCATGAATATGTAGAAGCACACGGTCCAGTAGATGGTGAGGCCGAAGATGATCGCGCCGCGCCTGAGGTTGTCCCTCAGCGCAACCACCGGTGTGTTGCTCCGCTGCTGTTTCGCGTCCCGAAAGATCGGCGTTTCATCCAGGCCAACGCGCATCCACAGGACGATCAGGCCGAGCACGCCGCCGACCACGAATGGGATGCGCCATCCCCACGACGACATCTGCTCGGGTGATAGCGTGACGATGACCATGGCTGCGACGGCATTGGCCAGCACGCTGCCCAGTGCGACGGTCGTCGAGAGCAGACTACCCCACAGGCCGCGCCGGCCGGGCGTGGACCATTCGACGAGGAACGAGTTGGCGGTGCCGAATTCGCCGCCTGCCGACAGCCCCTGCACCAGGCGCGCCAGCAGCAGCACCACGGGCGCGGCGACGCCGATCACGGCATAGGGCGGGATGAAAGCGATGGCGAAGGTGGCTGCCGCCATCAGCGCGATCGAGGCGAGCAGGGCAGGCTTGCGTCCGTGCCTGTCGCTGTAGCCGCCGAGGAGGATCCCGCCGAATGGGCGCGAGATGAAGCTGACGCCGAACAGGACGAAGGTCCCGAAGAGCGCTGCGTCGCGCTCCTCGGCGGGGAAGATCGCGCCGGAGATATAGAGGGCGAGGATGCCGTAAATGGTAAAGTCATACCATTCGAGGGTCCCGCCGAGCATGGCGCCGACGGCGGCCCGCACACGCCCCGTGGCGACTGGTCTCGCGGGGAGCGGGTGCTCGCCTGCTGTTTCCATCTCAAGTAATCCCCCGGCGCCGACACGTCGGCCGACGGCAGCAACGAGCGTGCCATGCGGACAAGTTATATTGTCGTGATGAAATGCCATAACGGCAGCGGTGCGCTTGAAGCTTAGGATGGCGGCGCGTCGAAGGACAAACGCCGCTCGCCTCGGTCGTTGATGCCTAGATCGGCGCCTGCATAGAAGAATTGATCTAGATCATGCGATTTCGGCAGCCCCCGCGATAGCAGAACGGCACGTCGGTATTCGGCATGATACAAGTCAATCGCCAGCGCTCCCGGTCAATAGAAAGCCCGATTGGAGCCGCTCGGCGCAGCAAGACGCATGGCTGGGCGACCTTCCCGTAGCGGAATGCCGCTCGTCACGACGAGAATTGTGGCTGGCGCGCCTGGAGCATTGCCCGATCCGATGGACTCATCTGATCGGATAGACATGAGCCAGGTCTTTTCATCTGGAACGCTTCCCGATCGGGTGGTCCCACCCGATCGGGAAACGCTCCAGGGCGACGGATCCGGTTGATGAATCTGCTGAAACCTCATCATTTTTCAACCCGGGAACTGCCTGAGCACGCGCAGTTCGGGGCGTGGCGCGACTTCATGTCGTCGTCCATCGAGCTCAGCCGGGCGCCCGGGGTGGCCCCTGCCTTCCCCGCCGATCTCTTCGCGTGGGACCTCTGCGGCCTGCTCTTTGCGCGCATGGTCATGCCGCGGCCCGGCGCTCCGCGCTTCTGGCGGCACCTCGACAAGCCCATCATGGATCATTGGTGTCTCGAGCTCACCGTGGACAGCGGCGAGGAGGGGCCGACGGACTGCTATGGCCGCCAGCATCCGGAGCGCAGGGATATCGCCTTCCGGTGCCTCGGGCGCCCGGGCCAAGGAACTACTGCTGGCTCGTATGTGCTGAGCTTGTTCATCCCGCGCGATCAGTTCGCCGACGTGGCGCCGGTGCTCGATGCGGTGCCCGAGCATATCCCCGACCGGGGGCTCGGCGCGCTGCTCGCCGAATACATGATGAGCCTGGATCGCAACCTGTCGGCGACCGAGGAGCAGGACTTGCCGAAGCTGGTGGAGGCGACCCGCGCCGTCGTCGCCGCCTGCCTCGTGGCCAATCGCGGCCTCACCGTTGCGGTCGCCGGAAAAAGCGCGACGTCGGGCACCCTGCTCGAACGGGCGAGAAAGATCATCCGGCACAATCTGCGCTCGCAGGAGCTCGGGCCGGACGAGCTATGCCGGCTCATGGGCGTATCACGCTCGCGGCTGTACCGGCTGTTCGAGCCGCTCGGCGGCGTATCGAACTATATCCGGCGCCAGCGGCTGCTCCAGGCGCACGCCGCCCTGTCGGATTTCCGCAACACGCGCCACATCCGTCTGATCGCGGAAAGTTGCGGCTTCGAGGACGCCTCGAGCTTCAGCCGGGCCTACTATACCGAGTTCGGCTACAGCCCGAGCGATACGCGGCGGGCGGCCATGGGTGGGCACTCCCTTCCGTTCCGCGTCGCTCGCGACGGCGAGCCGGCGGAGGCAAGCTTCAATGACCTCATGCTGAGCCTGCGTTCATAGGACGGCGTCCCCCCGCCGCCCATGAAAGCAAGCGCCGCGGCTGCCCCGCCGCGGCGCTTGCACGCATTCACCAGAGCACGATCGAATAAGTGGATGCTGGCATTTTGGCGAGATGATAGTCGGAGTAAATATTTGGATCTGAACATGATTAAGAGAAAAATAATCTAAATATTGAGCGTTTCGCAATAGGGTGAGCCTCATTCAGCTATTGGATGAGCCGACCCAATAGCGAAGCGCGTCGGTCACTCTGCACGGAGGGTTTGACGGGTTGGAGGCACGAGAGTCGATGGGGTTCGACGGGCCGTTCGATGCTGCGGGCCGGCACGCGGTCGAACGGTACGAGCAGATGCGGGGATGGCGTGGCTGATCGGCGCGAAGAGCGCCGGATCGTGCGCATCGAGATCAAGCTCACGCCGTCGATGGTCGAGGCTCTGGACAGGTTCATTGCCAGCCAATCATGGCCGCTGTCCCGGGACGACGCGGCCTGGATCGCTCTGCACGAGTGGCTGACGAGCCGTGGGTTGATGGCGCAGAGCAGCGAGGGTCGATGACGCCTGCGGCGAGGTCGGACTAAGTGTCGTTCGGCAGGGTGGCGGCCGCTGAGCAGACTGTAGACCCTGAAGGCGAGATACTGGCCCCGTTGCGCAATTTCAGGAACGCGCCGCTATCGCGCTCGAGGCCCTGCGTCGCCGCAAAGGCCTCGCTTTGTCAGTTCTGACCGCCGGTGAACACCAGGATGGGCGCCGCGACGGCGGTGCCGAGCGCGGCGCCAATGGTTTGCGCGGCATCGGCGGCGCGGCTGTCGGAGCCGTCGCCGAGCCGCCCTTTCAGTATCTGCTCACCGAGCAGTTGCACCACGGCCGGGCTGGTGGCGAACTTGCTGTGGCTGAGCGGGTCGCCATCCGACAGGCCCGTGAGGTCCACGACGACGACACCGCTCGCCGCCTCCAGCCGGTCCCGATAGGCGGCGTTCGTCAGGTCGACCGCGCCCACGCGCGTCACCCGGCCGGCGATCAGGCGCGACAGGCCGAGCGCGCGGTCGTTGCGCGAGACGAAGATGGTGATGCGCGGGCGCTTGGGGCCCATCTCCGCCACCTGCCGCTCGAAGACGTCGACGTCGAGATCGGGCGAGGCGAGGATCACGTCGGAGATCTTGGCTGGAATCCGCCCGCGCTGCAGCGCCTCCTGGCGGAGCGCCTCGACGGTCAGCCATGCGCCCATGGAGTGGGCCATGATCACGATGTCGTCCACGTCGGGGCTGGCGGCCACCATATTCAGCAGCTTGACGAGATCCGAGCGGGAGAAATTCGTGCTTTCCCGATCGTAGATGTAGTCGAGCACCCGGCCCCGGGAGGGCCAGGAGAACAGGATCGGCGCCAGGCCGGCATTGCTGTCGTGCACCAGCTGAGCGAAGCGGAACACCGCGGCATCGAAGCGCGTGTTGAAGCCGTGGATGAAGATCAGCGCGCGACGCCGGCCGTGGGCGGCGGTCTTGAACCAGGAGCGCACGTCGGCGCCCGGGACATTGGTGAGGCTCGTCACGGCAAACTCCCGCCGCGGGTCGGCGGGGCCGGGGCCAGGCCACTGAATCGAGCCGACCTGCCGGTCGGGCGGAACCGAGACGACGATGTTGGCGAGCGCCAATCCGTCCCCGCGCTCGCCGCCGAAGACGACGCCCGGCTGGTCGGACGGCGCCCGCGTGGTCGCGGCCAGCATGTCGACCTTTTCGCCGACACCCGGTGCCGCCGCCACCGGAAGGAGCGCGCCTTCGGTGCGCGCGCATCCGCACACCCCGCCGAGCAGGCTCGCTGCCAACGCCCATCGCAAGACTCGGAGCAACAAGGTGGCTGCGCTCCCCTCGAGGCCTATCCGGGTTACGTCGGGGGCCACTTATGCCTCTTGCGGCCCGATTGCGCCACCGCCTCGCGTGCGCGCCCGGACAATTGGGACATCGTGCTCAGCCTTAGGATGCCGTGATGGATGAGCACACCCGATGGCCAAATGCTCCGGCGCCTCGATACCGGACCACCGCTCGTCAGCTGCCGCTTTCACGCCGCTCCCACAGCACGGAGCCCATGAACTCGAAGACGCGCTCGCCGTGCTGGTTCTCGCCGACGTTCTGGCTGAAGACGAGGCCCCACTGGGGGCGCGACGCGGACGGCCGCTTGTCGGCGAGGACGGAGTAATAGCTGATCGTGTCACCCGCATAGACCGGCTTCAGCCAGCGCAGGTTGCGGAAGCCCGGCGACGGTCCGAGCTTCGCCATGCGCTCGCCGTCGGCCGCGGCGGCCTCCATCTGGCGCCGGCGATGGGCGATCATCAGCTTCATCCAGACCGACGCGGTGTGCCAGCCGGAGGCGCATAGCGCGGCGAAATGGCTCTCTTTCGCCGCCGCCTCGTCCATGTGGAAGGGCTGCGGGTCCCAGTCGCGGGCGAAGCGCTTGATGGCCTCGGCGGTGAAGGCGAAGGAGCCGATGCTCATCACGCGGCCGACCACGAGGTCGTCGAAGAGCGGCGCACGCTGGCCCGGACCGTCGCCGGGGGCATGGCTGGCCACGCTCTTGCCGGCCCCTTTCGCCGGCTTCGGCTCGCGCGGCCCGGCGGCTCCGGCGCCCGGTGTGGCTTCGCGGCGGCCCATCATGCCCCAGCTCGTCTGGGTCATGCAGATCTCGCCGTGCTGGTTCACCAGCTCGGAGCGGGAGAGGACGAGCCCCATGTTCGGCCGTGACTTGGATTCGCGCCGTTCGAGCACGCTCTGGTGCAGGGTGAGCGTGTCGCCCGGCTTCACCGGCTTCTGCCAGCGTGTCTCGTCGATGCCGGGCGAGCCCATGGAGGCGGACTCGTGGATGTAGCCATCGTAGAGCATGCGCATCGCCGCAGAACAGAGATGCCAGCCCGACGCGATCAGCGTGCCGTAGAAGGAGCGGCCGGCGCCCTCCGCGTCCACATGCATGGGCTGCGGGTCGAATTCGCGGGCGAAGGCGACGATCTCGTCCTGGCTGAGGGTCCGCGAGCCGTAGGTCGTCGTCGTGCCGGGGATGAAGTCTTCGAAATAGAGGCGAGGCATGGGTCTCGGCTGCCTGTGAGCGTCAACCCCGCGTATCATGGGGGCCGCCTCTTGTCGCGCCGCGTCACGCATGGCGGGGCCGCCCTCGTGCGGCTGTCGGCCGGCCGCGCGTCTCCCGCCGGCCCGTCGTCGGCGCCATCGCGATAACGGCGCGGAAGCGGGGACGGGCGCCTCTGCCGCGGCTCGTGCGGCACCGGGCGCGGAGCCCTCACACCGCGTCTGCCTGGCCGCCGTGCTTGAGATAGGCGCGGGGTGATGCCCCGAGCACCCGCTTGAACATCGCCGTGAAGGCGGCGGGGTTGTCGTAGCCGAGCTCCACCGCCACGTCGGTGACGGCACGGCCCGCAACCAGGCGGGGCAGCGCCACGACCAGGCAGGCCTGCTGGCGCCAGCTCATGAAGCTGAGCCCGGTCTCCCGCCGGAACAGCCGCGTGAAGTTGCGCCGGCTCATGCCGAGGGGCTCGCACCAGTCCTCGATGCTTTCATGCGCTGCCGGGCGCATCAGGAAGGCGCGGCAGCGCTCGGCCAGGGCCGCGTGCGTCGGGAAGGCGAGCGACAACGGCAAGGTCGGCAGCTGTCGCATCTCGTGCTGAAGCAGCGCCATCAGCGCGCCCGCGTGCCCGTCCGGATCGTACTCCGCCGGCAGATCCAGCGCCTTGGCGATCAGGCTGCGCACGAACGGCGAGATGCCGACGACCTGGCAATGGCCCGGCATGCCGCCGAGGGCATGCGGCTCCAGGAAGATGCTCTGGAGGCTGACGGTGCCGACCATGCGCACGTCGTGAACGACACCGGGCGGTATCCACATCCCCCGCTGCGGCGGCATCACCCACGTCCCCAGCGGATTGGTCAGCACAAGCAGGCCGGAGGCCCCGAAGATCAGCTGACCTCGCTGGTGCTGGTGGGGTGCGATGGTATGGCCGTCCGGGTAGTCGTTGCCCAGGGCGACGACCGGCCGGCGCACGGTGTCGACGACATCGACGGTGACGTTCCGGACCATGGCCCACTCTCGTAGGAAATCGGCCTGGCCAAGGTGGCGGGCCGGGGCCCGATCCTCCTAACCTTGCAGGCAGAGGTCAGCAACCCACTCCCGTCCGGACTGGCGATGGCGGGGAGGGCCTGGGAGGACGTATCTGCGTGAGCGAGGCCCTCATCGGCCGGCGCAAGGCCGGCGCGACCGCGTTTCCCATCCTGGGAGCGATCAGCTTCTGTCATCTGCTGAACGATATGATGCAGGCGCTGCTGCCGGCGGTCTATCCGATCCTGCGCGGCGGGTTCGATCTCAGCTTTGCCCAGGTGGGACTGCTGACGCTGGTCTACCAGCTCACGGGCTCGATCCTGCAGCCGGCGATCGGCTTCTACACCGACAAGCGGCCGCAGCCCTATTCGCTGCCGTTCGCCATGGTCGCGTCGTTGCTCGGGCTCGTCACCCTGGCCTTCGCGCCGAGCTACGCCGCGCTGCTGGCGGGGGCGTCGCTGCTCGGGCTCGGCTCGTCCATCTTCCATCCGGAGTCGTCGCGCATCGCCCGGCTGGCCTCGGGGGGCGCCCACGGCCTGGCGCAGTCGCTGTTCCAGGTGGGCGGCAATTTCGGCACGGCGCTCGGTCCGCTGCTGGCCGCCTACGTCGTCCTGCCGCGCGGGCAGCACGGCCTCGCCTGGTTCGCCATCGCCGCCGTCGGCGGCGCGGTGATCATGACCGGCCTCAGCCACTGGTACATAAGCAACGGCCACGCGCGCCCGCCGGCCCGTCAGGCCATGACGCGGCATCCGACGCTGTCGAGCCGGCAGGTCCGGCAGGCGATGGCGATACTGGTGGTGCTGATCTTCTCCAAATACATCTACCTGGCGAGCATCACCAATTACTACACCTTCTACATGATGCATCGCTTCGGCCTGTCGACGCAGTCGGCCCAGCTCTGCCAGTTCGCCTTCTTCGCCGCCGTGGCGGCGGGGACGGTGATCGGCGGCCCCGTCGGCGACAGGATCGGCCGCAAGACCGTCATCTGGGCCTCCATTCTGGGCGTGCTGCCGTTCACCCTGGCGCTGCCCCACGTCGGGCTGGCGGCGACCATCGGCCTCAGCGTGGTGATCGGCATCGTGCTCGCCTCGGCGTTTCCGGCGATCGTCGTCTATGCGCAGGAGCTGGTCCCGGGCCGCACCGGGATGATCTCGGGCCTGTTCTTCGGTCTGATCTTCGGCGTCGGCGGCATCGGCGCAGCCGTGCTGGGCGGGCTTGCCGACCGCATGGGCATCGATTTCGTCTACCACGTCTGCTCGTTCCTACCCCTCATCGGTCTGGCGACCGCGCTGCTGCCGAACCTGCGGAACGAGGCACAGGGCGCCGCCTGACGGATCCCAGGGGGCCTGTCGTTTCGGCTATCAGGTCCATGAGCAGTTGCTCGTGGGTTGGGCATATGATCTAACTGGCGCGATCGGCTCTGCAGCCGCCCATCGCCGTTGGGGGCTGTCGTGCGGCTCCGGTGGACGCTCAGGTGATATGGCCTTCGATCTCGTCATCTTCGATTGCGACGGCGTGCTGGTCGACAGTGAGCTGATCAGCTGCCGCTGCCTGATCGAGACGCTCCGGGGCTACGGCATCGAGGCGACGCCGGACGAGGTGCTCGGCCGCTTTCTCGGGCGCAGCACCGGCGCCATCGTCGCACACTACCGCGCCGCGGGGCGCGTGCTGCCGGACGACTTTCCGGCCGAGCTGCGCGCCCGCGTCAGGCAGGCCTTCGCCGTCGAGCTGCAGCCGGTCGACGATATCGAAGCCGTGCTGCGCCAGCTCGCGGCGACCTATTGCGTGGCGTCGTCGAGCGACCTCGACCGCGTCGAGCTCTCGCTCTCCCTGACAGGATTGTCCGAGCTGTTCGCCGGCCGCATCTTCACCGCCCAGATGGTGGCGAACGGCAAGCCCGCTCCCGACCTCTTTCTCTACGCCGCCGACAGGATGCAGGTGTCGCCGGCTTGCGCGCTGGTGATCGAGGACAGCGTCAGCGGGGTGCAGGCAGCCAAGGCCGCTGGTATGACCGTCTGGGGCTTCACGGGCGGCAGCCATTACGCGGCCCGGGACGGGAACAGGCTGTTGATGGACGCAGGCGCGGATCGGGTTTTCGAACGGATGGCCGACTTCACCCATCCCCGGGCGATCGGCTGAATGGCCGACGGCGATCCTTCGCGCCTCGACGCCGCGGCGCGCGCCGGCTGGCTCTACTTCATCGCCGGCAACACCCAGGACGAGATCGCGCGCAAGCTGAGCGTGTCGCGGGCGACGGCCCAGCGCCTCGTGTCGTTGTGCCTGTCGGAGCGGCTGATCACTTTTCGCCTCGAGCATCCGATCGCGGCCTGCATGGAGCTGGCGGCCCGCCTCAGCGATCGCTTCGGCCTGCGCCACTGCGAGGTCGCGCCGACCGATCCCGCCGCGCCGGCCGCGCTGGCCGGCATCGCCGAGCGTGCGGCCGGGCTGCTCGAATCCGTGCTCGGCGCGGCCAAGCCGGCCATCGTCGCCGTCGGCACCGGCCGGGCCATGCGCGCCGCCGTGGAGCAGGTGCGGTCGATGGACTGCCCGAACCATCAGCTGGTGTCGCTGGTCGGCAACATCTCGCCGGATGGCTCGGCCAGCTTCTTCGACTCGGTGGCGCGCCTCGCCGATCTCACCAAGGCGCGCCATTATCCCATGCCGCTGCCGGTCTTCGTCGCGTCGGCGGCCGAGCGCAAGCAGCTGCTTGCCATCCATGCCGTCGCCCGCATCCGGGGGATCGCCGAGAAGGCGGACCTGCGGCTGATGGGCATCGGGCAGCTCGACCAGGGCGCGCAGCTCCATATCGACGGCTTCATCAGCCGTGAGGAGCTGCTCGAGCTGATGCGGCTCGGCGCCGTCGGCGAGCTCACCGGCTGGGCCTTCGATGGGGACGGCCGGATCATCGCGGGCGGCACCAACGAGCGCGTCACCAGCGTGCCGCACCGCGTGCCGGCCGACAGCCTGGCGGTCGGCGTCGCCATCGGCGCGGCCAAGGTGCCGGCGATCCGCGCCGCCCTAAAGGGGGGCGCCCTGAACGGCCTGATCACCGACGAAGCGACCGCCAAGGCCCTGCTCGACCGCTGACCGGGGAAGCGCCCGCAGTCGCGGCCATGCCGGGCTCGACCCGGCCATCCATCCACGCGGGAATGCACCGTTGGGACAGCCCTGTCGGGCTGACGTCCACGCCACGATGGATGGCCGGTCGAGCCCGGCCATGACGCGGCGCGTGGGTGGGCCTGCCCGTGACGAAGGCGCGGCGGGCCGACCAAAGGGGCATTGACAACTCCACGGCGGAGTGTGAGCATATGCTCAATTGTCGAGCATATGCTCGAAAAATATGGGAGGGAGCCTATGAAGAGGGTGATCGGAGCCCTGCTGGCGGCTTCGTGCGTGGTCGTCGCCTGTCCGGCGAGTGCCCAGACCACGCTGACCATCGCCACCGTGAACAACGGCGACATGATCCGCATGCAGGGGCTGACCGGCGATTTCACCGCCAAGAACCCGGACATCGCGGTGAAGTGGGTGACGCTCGAAGAGAACGTGCTGCGCCAGCGCGTGACCACCGACATCGCCACCAAGGGCGGGCAGTTCGACGTCCTCACCATCGGCACCTACGAGGTGCCGATCTGGGCCAAGCAGAAGTGGCTGCTGCCGCTCGACAAGCTGGGCGCCGACTACGACGCCAAGGATCTGCTGCCGAAGATCGCCGATGCCGTCTCGGTGGACGGCAAGCTCTACGCCGCGCCCTTCTACGGCGAGAGCTCGATGACGATGTACCGGACCGACCTGTTCCAGAAGGCCGGGCTCACCATGCCCGAGGCGCCCACCTGGGACTTCGTCATCGACGCGGCCAAGAAGCTCACCGACAAGTCGGCCGGCGTCTACGGCATCTGCCTGCGCGGCAAGGCCGGCTGGGGCGAGAACATGGCCTTCCTCACCGCCATGGCCAATTCCTACGGCGCGCGCTGGTTCGACGAGAAGTGGCAGCCGCAGTTCAACGGCCCCGAGTGGAAGGCGACGCTGACCAGCTACGTCAACCTGATGAAGGAGGCCGGCCCACCGGGCGCCAGCTCCAACGGCTTCAACGAGAACCTGGCGCTGTTCAATTCCGGCAAGTGCGCCATGTGGATCGACGCCACCGTCGCCGCCTCGTTCGTCACCAATCCCAAGGAATCCCAGGTCGCCGACAAGGTCGGCTTCGCGCTGGCTCCGAACACCGGCCTCGGCAAGAGCGCCAACTGGCTGTGGGCCTGGAACCTCGCCATTCCCGCCGGCTCCAAGAAGGTCGACGCGGCCCAGAGATTCATCGCCTGGGCGACCAGCAAGGGCTACACCGACCTCGTCGCCGCCAAGGAGGGCTGGGCCAACGTGCCGCCCGGCACGCGCACCTCGCTCTACCAGAACCCGGAGTACCTGAAGGCGGCGCCCTTCGCCAAGCTGACGCTCGCCTCGATCGACACGGCCGATCCCAACCACCCGACGGTGAAGCCGGTGCCGTATGTGGGCGTGCAGTATGCGGCGATCCCCGAGTTCCAGGGCATCGGCACCGCCGTCGGCCAGCAGTTCGCCGCGGCGCTGTCCGGCGCCACCACGGTCGATGCGGCGCTGGCGGCGGCGCAGACGGCGACCGAGCGCGAGATGAAGCGCGCCGGCTACATCAAGTAGCCCGCCCCTCGGCGGCCGCCGCGCTCCTCTCGGCGGCGGCCGCGAAACCTTGGCCATCGCGCACGCTGCGGCCCGCGGGTGGCGCCGTCGTCCAGCACGCACAGGGGCAGCCATGGCAACCCAGCAGACTCAAGCGCTCGGCCGCCTGCTCGTTGCGCCGGCCGTGGGCCTGCTCTTCATCTGGATGATCGTCCCGCTCGCGATGACGATCTACTTCTCGCTGTTGAGCTATAACCTGCTCAACCCGGGCACGGAGCGTTTCGTCGGGCTGGATAACTTTCACTACTTCCTCACCGATCCCGCCTTCCTCGCCTCGTTCCGCAACACCATCGTCCTTGTGGGTTCCGTGCTCGCCATCACGGTCGTGCTCGGCGTGCTCATCGCCCTGCTGCTCGACCAGGCCATTGTCGGGCGCAGCATCGTGCGCCTGATGGTGATCGCGCCGTTCTTCGTCATGCCGACCGTCAGTGCGCTGGTGTGGAAGAACCTGCTGATGCATCCGGTGTCCGGCCTCTTCGCCTGGATCGCGACCTCGGTGGGCCTCACGCCGATCGACTGGTTCGCCGAGATGCCGCTGTTTGCGATCATCCTGATCGTGGCCTGGCAATGGCTGCCCTTCGCCGCGCTGATCCTGCTGACGGCGCTGCAATCGCTCGACGAGGAGCAGAAGGAGGCGGCGCGCATGGACGGGGCCGGGGCCTTCTCCAGCTTCGCCTACATCACCCTGCCGCACCTCGCACGGCCGATCACGGTGGTGATCCTGATCGAGACGATCTTCCTGCTCACCGTGTTCGCCGAAATCTTCGTCACCACCGGCGGCGGACCGGGCCTGCAAACCACCAACATCGCCTTCCTGATCTACTCGCAGGCGCTGATCCAGTACGACGTCGGCGCCGCCTCCGCCGGCGGCCTCGTTGCGGTGGTGATCGCCAACATCGCCGCGTTCTTCCTGATGCGCATCGTCGGTCGCAACCTGGAGGCCTGAGCGATGGCAAGGCGGGTCTCCACCACACGCACCATCGTCACTACGATCGCCGCCTGGGCTGTCGGCCTCGTGATCTTCTTTCCGCTGCTGTGGATGGGGCTCGCCAGCTTCAAGACGGAGCTCGAGGCGTTCTCGACGCCGCCCTCCTTCCTGTTCTTCCATTGGACGACGGAAAACTACGCGACCGTGCAGGAGCGCAGCGATTACCTGCTGCACGCCATGAATTCGCTGGTCATCGCCGGCGGCTCGACCCTGATCGCCCTGCTCATCGCCGTCCCGGCCGCCTGGTCGATGGCGTTCGCGCCCACCAAGCGCACGCGCGATACGCTGCTGTGGATGCTGTCCACCAAGATGATGCCGCCGGTGGGCGTGCTGGTGCCGATCTACCTGATCTTCCGGGATACCGGCCTGCTCGACAGCCGCAGCGGCCTCATCCTCGTGCTCTGCCTCGGCAACCTGCCGATCGTCGTATGGATGCTGTTCAGCTACTTCAAGGAGATCCCCAAGGACATCCTGGAGGCCGCCCGCATGGACGGCGCCACCATCGGCAAGGAGCTCGTCTACGTGCTGGCGCCGATGGCGCTGCCCGGCATCGCCTCCACCCTGCTGCTCAATTTCATCCTGGCCTGGAACGAGGCGTTCTGGACGCTCAACCTGTCGACCTCGCAGGCGGCCCCCCTCACCGTATTCATCGCCTCCTATTCCAGCCCCGAGGGGCTGTTCTGGGCCAAGCTGTCAGCCGCCTCCACGCTCGCCATCGCCCCCATCCTGGTCCTCGGCTGGTTCAGCCAGCGGCAGCTCGTCCGCGGCCTGACCTTCGGCGCCGTCAAGTAGAACTCAAAGGCAGGTCGACCATGGGCAGCATCACCCTCGAAGGCGTCAAGAAGTCCTTCGGCACGCACGAGATCATCAAGGGCGCCGATCTGGAGGTCGAGGACGGCTCCTTCGTCGTCTTCGTCGGGCCGTCGGGCTGCGGGAAGACGACGCTGCTGCGCCTCATCGCCGGGCTCGAGGATGTCTCCGGCGGGCGTGTGCTGATCGACGGCGCCGACGTCACCGACGCCCCGCCCGCCAAGCGTGGCCTCTCCATGGTGTTCCAGTCCTATGCGCTCTATCCGCACATGAGCGTGCGCGGCAATATCGCCTTCGGCCTCAAGATGGCGGGCCGGCCACGGGCCGAGATCGAGCGCAAGGTGGCCGAGGCGGCCGAGATCCTGAACCTGACGCCCTATCTCGACCGCAAGCCGCGCGAGCTCTCCGGCGGCCAGCGCCAGCGCGTGGCGATCGGCCGGGCCATCGTGCGCGAGCCCAAGGCCTTCCTGTTCGACGAGCCGCTGTCCAACCTCGACGCCGCGCTGCGGGTGCAGATGCGCCTCGAGGTCACCCGGCTGCAGCGCCAGCTCGCCACCACGGCGATCTACGTCACCCACGACCAGGTGGAGGCCATGACCATGGCCGACCGCATCGTGGTGCTGAATGGTGGGCGCATCGAGCAGTACGGCTCGCCGCTCGAGCTCTACGAGCGTCCGGCGAACCTGTTCGTCGCGGGTTTCATCGGCTCGCCGCGCATGAACCTGATCAACGGGGCGACGGCGGAGCACTATGGCGCGGCCACCATCGGCGTGCGGCCGGAGCACTTCAGGGCGAGCCGTGACGGCGAGGGCTGGGCCGGCCGGGTGACCGTCGCCGAGCACCTCGGCAGCGACACCTTCCTCTATGTCGACGTGCCCGAGATCGGCGCGGTCACGGCGCGCTGTCCCGGCGACGTGGGTGTCGGGGAGGGCGACGCGGTGCGGCTCAGCCCCGCCCCCGACCGGATCTACCGCTTCGATCGTGCAGGACAGGCATTGCGGCCATGAAGCTCGAGGACAAGACCGCCATCGTGACGGGGGGCGCCAACGGCATCGGTGCCGCCATCGTCGAGCGCTACGTGGCCGAAGGCGCCCGGGTGGCGATCGCCGACATCGCGCTGGCCGAGGCCGAAGCGCTGGCCGCGCGGCTCGGCAGCCGGGCTTTCGCCGTGCCGCTCGACGTGACGCGCCAAGCCTCGATCGCGGCGGCGGTGGAGACCACGTGTGCGCGCTGCGGCGACATCGACATCCTCGTCAACAACGCGGCGGTGTTCGACCTGGCGCCGGTCGTCGAGGTGACGGAGGCGAGCTTCGACACCCTGTTCGCCGTCAACGTGAAGGGCCTGTTCTTCATGCTCCAGGCCGTGGCCCGCCGCATGATCGCGCAGGGCCACGGCGGCAAGATCATCAACATGGCCTCGCAGGCGGGGCGGCGAGGCGAAGCTCTCGTCTCGGTCTATTGCGCCACCAAGGCGTCGGTCATCAGCCTCACCCAATCGGCCGGGCTCGACCTGATCAAGCACGGCATCAACGTGAACGGCATTTCGCCCGGCGTCGTCGACACGCCGATGTGGACGCAGGTCGACGCCCTGTTCGCCCGCCACGAGCACCGCCCGCTCGGCGAGAAGAAGCGGCTCGTCGGTGAGGCCGTGCCCTACGGCCGCATGGGCGAGCCCGCCGACCATGCGGGCGCGGCCGTGTTCCTTGCCTCCGCCGATGCCGATTTCATCGTCGCCCAGACGCTCAACGTCGACGGCGGCAACTGGATGAGCTGAGCCGCTTCAAAGCCGAAGGGAAGAGCCATGTATCTCGACATGTTCAAGCTGGGCGGCCGTACCGCGCTGGTGACCGGCGGCGGCCGCGCCATCGGCCTCGCCTGCGTCGAGGCGCTGGCCGAGGCCGGCGCCCGGGTGGTCATCGCCGACCGGGACATGGGCGTCGCCGAGGAGGGCCGCGACGCCCTGCGCGCCAAGGGCTACGACCCCGAGATCGTGCTCATGGACGTGACGGACCCGACGCGTGTGACGGCGGTGGCCGACGAGCTCGCAGGCCGCTTCGGGAGAGTCGATATCCTGGTCAACAACGCCGGCATAGCCCGCAGCGAGACGCCGGCCGAGACCGTCAGCGACGAGCACTGGCTGAACGTCATCGACGTCAACCTCAACGGCACCTTCTGGTGCTGCCGCGCCTTCGGCGCCCACATGCTGAAGGCGCGCTCCGGCGCCATCGTCAATATCGGCTCCATGTCCGGCTTCATCGTCAACAGGCCGCAGGAGCAGTGCTACTACAACGCCTCCAAGGCGGCCGTGCATCACCTGACCAAGTCGCTCGCGGCCGAGTGGGGGCCGCGCGGCGTGCGCGTCAACGCGGTGGCGCCGACCTACATCAACACGCCGCTCAACGCCTTCGTCAAAAGCAATCCGGCCATGTACGATGCCTGGATCGGCGGGACCCCGATGGGACGTCTCGGCGAGGTCGAGGAGATCGCCTCCGTCGTGCTGTTCCTGGCCTCGGACGCCGCGAGCCTGATGACCGGCAGCATCGTGCTCGCGGACGGCGGCTACACCTGCTGGTAGACGGATGGACATGCGGCAGGCGTTCATCGGGGTCGACGTCGGGACGGCGAGCGCGCGCGCCGGTGTCTTCGACGCGCACGGCACGCTGCTGGCGACAGCCCGCCATCCGATCGCCGTTTGGCACGAGGCCGGCGACGTGGTGGAGCAGTCCTCCGCCGACATCTGGACGGCCTGCGCCCGCGCGGTCCGCGAGGCGATGAAGCTGGCCGATCTGCCGGCGGCGGCCATCGGCGGCATCGGCTTCGACGCCACCTGCTCGCTCGTCGTCCTCGATGCCGAGGCTAATCCGATCTCGGTCAGCGGCTCCGGCGATCCCGCTCGCAACGTCATCGTCTGGATGGACCACCGGGCGACGCCGCAGGCCGAGCGCATCAACGCGACCGGGGACGAGGTGCTGCGCTACGTCGGCGGCGTCATCTCGCCGGAGATGCAGACGCCGAAGCTGCTTTGGCTCAAGGAGAACGAGCCGGCGACCTACGGCGGCATCGGCCACGCCTTCGACCTCGCCGATTTCCTGTCGTTCCGCGCCACCGGCAGCGCGGCGCGCTCCATCTGCACCGTCACCTGCAAATGGACCTACCTCGGCCACGAGCGGCGCTGGAGCGACGCCTATTTCGAGCGCGTCGGGCTTGGGCGTCTCGTCGCCGACGGGCATGCCCGCATCGGCGCCGAGATCGTCGAGCCGGGCACGCCGCTGGGCGCGGGCCTGACCGCGGAGGCCGCGGCCGAGCTCGGCCTGCGGCCCGGCACGCCGGTCGGCGCCGCGCTGATCGACGCCCATGCCGGCGGCATCGGCACCATCGGCGGGCGCGGCCGGGACGGCGAGCCGGTTCGGCTGACGGACCGCCTCGCCTACATCATGGGCACCTCCGCCTGCATCATGGCGACGACCGCCGAGCCGCATTTCCTGCCCGGCATCTGGGGCCCCTATTTTTCCGCCATGGTGCCGGGGCTCTGGCTGAACGAGGGCGGCCAGTCCGCCGCCGGCGCCGGCATCGACCATCTCGTCCGCTCGCACCCGGCCTTCGCCGAGGCGACCGCGGCGGCCAGGGCAGCAGGCCTGGAGCTCCTGGATTTCCTCGAGCACCGTGCCGTTGCCCGCTTCGGCAGCCCCGGCCAGGCCGCGCGGCTCGCCCGGTCGATCCACGTGCTGCCGGAGTTCCTGGGCAACCGCTCGCCTCATGCCGATCCGCAGGCGCGCGCCGTCATCGCCGGGCTCGATCTGGGCGAGGGCATCGACAGCCTGGAGCAGCTGTTCGTGGCCGGCCTGTGCGGGCTCGCCTATGGTCTGGCCGACGTCATCGACGCCATGCGGGCGCGCGGCGTCACTTGCGAGATGATGGTGATGAGCGGCGGCGCCAGCCGCAGCCGGCTGGTGCGGCAGATCATGGCCGACACCACCGGCCTCACCGTCGCGCTGCCGGTCTCGCCGGAGCCGGTGCTGCTCGGCGCCGCCATGCTCGGCGCCGTCGCCGGCCAGGCCCATGGCTCCATTGCCGACGCCATGGGCGCCATGTCCCGCATCGGCGAGCTGACGCTGCCGATGCGGCCTGAGATGACGGATTTCCACGCCGCCAAGCGGCGGGTCTGTGCCCTGCTGCGGAACGTGGATCAGGAGAGCCGGGCCATCATGGGCGGCGTGGCCGACCTCCACGGCGCAAGCTGAGGCGCAAAGGCCCATGGCAGACATGGCAGGGCCCGGAGCCGACCCCACGATCCTCGTCTGCGGCGAGGCGCTGATCGACCTCTTCGTCGGCCAGCCGGAAGGGACCGAGATGCCGGCGCGGGCCGTCGCTGGCGGCTCGCCCTTCAACGTCGCCATCGGCCTTGCCCGGCTCGGGGTGCGGGCGGCCTTCCTGGGCGGCGTCTCGCGGGACCGGTTCGGCGCGCTGCTCGCCGACACCCTCGTGCAGGAGGGCGTGGACGGCCGCTTCCTGCACCGCACCGACCGGCTGTCCACGATCTCGGCGGTGGCGACCGGCCCCGACGGCCAGCCGAGCTATTCCTTCCATGGCGATGGCGCCGCCGACCGCTCGTTGACCCTCGCCAACCTGCCGGCCGAGCTGCCGCCAGACATCCTGGCGCTGACCTTCGGCTCCTACACCATGGTGGTCGAGCCGGTCGGCTCCGCCTTCGCCGCCCTGGCCGAGCGCGAGCGCGGGCGGCGCGTCATCAGCGTCGACCCCAACCTGCGCCCGACGGTCGTGAGTGACATGGCCCGCTGGGCGAAGGCGGCCGAGCGCTTCTACCGCACCGCGACGGTGATCAAGGCGAGCGACGAGGACGTGCGCATCGCCTGGGGCGGCAGCCTCTCGATCGCCGAGGCGGCTGCGTACTGGCTCGCCTGCGGCGCCCGGTTGGTGGTGGTGACCGAAGGAATGCAAGGGGCGACCGCCTTCACCGCGGCCGGCAACGTCTCCGTGCCCGGCCGCTCGGTCCGCGTGCGCGATACGGTGGGCGCCGGCGATACGTTCCACGCCGCCCTATTGGCGCAGCTTGCGAAGACGGACCGGCTCCATCCCGATGCGATCGCTGCGCTCGAGCTCCCGGCCATCGCCGAATTGCTTGCGTACGCGACCGCCGCCGCCGCCATCACCGTCACCCGCCGGGGCGCGGACCTGCCGACCGCAGCCGATGTCGAGGCGAGCTTGCAATTGCCGGCCTGAGCGGCGCCTCGTTCCACGTCTCTCGCCGTCATGGCCGGGCTTGACCCGGCCATCCATCAAAGCGAACAGCGTCAACCCGGTAGGGCTGCCCGAATTCTGTTGTTTTCCAAGTGGATGGATGGCCGGGTCAAGCCCGGCCATGACGCTGGCGGACGACATGCAACTCGTGTGATCCCGATGGCCGAAGGCGGGAACGCTAGACCGGTGTCTACTTTTTGGGATCATGCTCTAGATTGATCGACTGCGGATCGGTCTGACGCCCGAGCGGGCGCCACATACGAACGAGCATAAGGCAGCGCGCAGACCTCAAAAACGAGGCAGCGCACGACGGAGGAAACATGGCCCCTCAAGCAGGCGCACGGGACGCGTTCGAAGCCGACTACGTCATTGTGGGTGCGGGCTCGGCCGGCTGCGTGCTGGCCGACCGCCTCTCTGCAGACGGGACGACGAAGGTGGTGCTGCTGGAAGCCGGCGGCGATGACCGCCCCACCAAGGAGCCTGGCCAGTTCTGGTCGAACCTGATGATCCACGTGCCGGTCGGCTACGCGCAGACCCTCAAGGATCCCAAGGTGAACTGGCTCTACACCACCGAGCCGGATCCCGGCACCGGCGGGCGCGCCCACGTCTGGCCGCGCGGCAAGGTGCTGGGCGGCTCCTCGTCCATCAACGGGCTCATCTACATCCGCGGCCAGCACGCCGATTACGACGGCTGGCGTCAGCTCGGCTGCACCGGATGGGGTTGGGACGACGTGCGCCCCTACTTCCGGCGCGCCGAACATCAGGAGCGGGGCGAGTGCGAGCACCACGCGGTCGGCGGCCCGCTCAACGTCTCCGACGCAACCATGACCCACGAGGTCTCGGACGCCGCCCTTGCCGCTTGCGAGCAGGCCGGGCTCACGCACCGGGACGTCAATGCCGCCGAGCAGGAGGGGGTCTGCTACTACCAGCTCACGGTCAAGAACGGCCGGCGCTGTTCGGCGGCGGTCGCCTACCTGCACCCGGCCATGACGCGCGCGAACCTCCGGGTCGAGACGCGGGCGCTGGCGAGCCGTGTCGTCTTCGAGGGACGACGGGCGGTCGGCGTCGAGTTCATGCAGAACGGCGTCCGGCGCGTCGCGCGGGCGCGACGCGAGGTGATCCTGTCGGGTGGGGCGGTGAACTCGCCCCAGCTTTTGCAGCTCTCGGGCATAGGCGCCGCAGCGCTCCTCCAACAGCATGGCATCGCGGTGGTCGCCGACCGGCCGGGCGTCGGCGAGAATCTGCAGGACCACTACGTCATCCCGATGCTGTACCGGCTGAAGCCGCACGTCGTCAGCGTCAACGAGCTGTCGCGCGGGGCGCGCCTCGTCGGCGAGGCGATCAAGTACCTGGTCCACCGCAAGGGGCTTCTGACGCTGTCGGCGGCTCACATCGCCGCCTTCGTCAAGTCGCGCCCGGATCTCGCCGGTCCCGACATCCAGTTTCACATCCTGCCGGCCAGCATCGACGTGGACAAACTGGGTGAGGGCAAGATGGCGCTGGAGCAGAAGCCAGGATTGACGATTGCCCCCTGCCAGCTGAGGCCGGAGAGCCGCGGCTGGATCCGCATCAAATCGGCCGATCCGGCGGTCTATCCGTCGATCTTCGCCAATTATCTGTCCGATCCGCTCGATCGGGAGGTCGCCGTCGCGTCGCTGGAGTGGGGGCAGCGCATCGCGGGCCAGCCGGCGCTTGCCCCCTACATCGATCACGGTCTGCTGCCCGGCGAGGTTGCCGGGCGCGAGGCGCTGCTCGCCTTCGCGCAAGCCGCGGGCACGACCATCTACCACCCGGTGGGCACCTGCAAGATGGGCGAGGACCCCATGGCCGTGGTGGACCCGGAGCTGCGCGTCAGAGGGGTCGACGGCTTGCGGGTGGTCGATGCCTCGGTGATGCCGCGCCTGGTCAGCGGCAACACCAACGCCCCGACGATCATGATCGCCGAGAAGGCGGCCGATCTGATCCTGGGCAGCGCGCCAGCCGCGGCGATCGCGGCCTGACAGCCAAGCTCGGGTACCGACAACAGCGCCGCAGGGGTGGGGGTAGGGAGCGCTTCCGCCTCTTCGCCCCTATCAAAACAAAGGCTTACGCCTCGTCGCCACGATTGCCAAAAGTGCGCTATTTATAGGGTATGTCCCGGGGCTGCACGGTTTGCCCAGGAGGTTCACCCATGCCTCACAGCTCGTTGACGGTTGAGGAACTCGACCGGCGCATCAGAGTCCTGAGGGAAAACCTTCGCGAGCTGGTCGAGCAGGCCGCAGCGTTCTCGGGCGCCGCGGACGAAGACCTGATGTCGCGCCGCATCGCCCACCAGGAGGAACAGCTCGAATTGCTGATCAAGCAGCGTGACGAGCTCGCTCAATCGAAGACCTGAGCCCCCGTCTCGCGCCGAGGGAAGCGCTATAGATTCAAAAGGTTATGAGCATTTCTCTGTCATTGGATGATCCCATCCAATGACGAAATGCTCTAGCCACGGCGCGCCGGGGGCGGACAGGCGTGGGCTGCGCCGGGCTGCCCGGCGTCCGGAGCATGCGCCACGTCTTGGCGCCGCCGGGCGCAGCCGCCACATCCCAACGGACCGGCGATTCAACGAATCGACGGCTCGGGAGAAGGCGATTTGGGAGAAGGCCATTGCGCGGCTTGGGTCGATCGGCGGCGTGGTTGCTCGTGGCGCCCTTCATCGGGCTGCTCTGGGTGCCCTTCTACAATTTCCGTGAGCCTGCGCTGTTCGGCTTCCCATTCTTCTACTGGTATCAGCTCGCCTGGGTTCCGGTGACCGCGTTCCTCACGTGGATCGTCTATCGGAGCCTCGGTCATGACGAGTGAAGGAAACGGCACGGCCCTTGCCGTCTTCGTGGCGTTCTTCGCCCTCGTCACCGTCATGGGGTTCGTCGCCGCCTATTGGCGCCGGCCGCGGACGCTCGCCCACATCGACGAGTGGGGGCTCGGCGGGCGCAACTTCGGCGCCTGGATCACCTGGTTCCTGATCGGCGGCGACTTCTACACGGCCTACACGGTCATCGCGGTGCCGGCGCTGGTCTATGCGGTCGGCGCCTACGGCTTCTTCGCGCTGCCCTATACGATCATCGTCTATCCCTTCGTCTTCATGGTCATGCCGCTGCTGTGGCGGCGGGCCAAGCACTTCGGCTACGTGACCGCCGGCGACGTCGTGCACGGCCAGTACCAGTCGCGGCCGCTGGAACTGGCCGTCGCCATCACCGGCGTCATCGCCACGATGCCTTACATCGCCCTCCAGCTCGTCGGCATGACGGTGGTGTTCAAGGCGCTCGGCCTGACCGGCGAGCTGCCGCTCGCCGTCGCCTTCGTCATCCTCGCCGTCTACACCTACTCCTCGGGGCTCAGGGCGCCGGCGCTGATCGCCTTCGTCAAGGACACCATGATCTACATCGTGGTGATCGCCGCCATCGCCCTGATCCCGTACAAGCTCGGCGGCTACGCCGCCGTGTTCGCGGCGGCTGACCAGGCGTTCCAGGCGAAGGGCTCCGGCGGCCTGCTGCTCGGCCAAGACCAGTACGTCGCCTATGCCACGCTGGCGCTGGGCTCGGCGCTGGCCGCCTTCATGTACCCGCATACGCTGACCGGGGTCTTCGCCTCCAGCGGCGCCGACACCATCCGGAAGAACGCGGTCTTCCTGCCGGCCTACACGCTGCTGCTGGGGTTGCTCGCCCTGCTCGGCTACATGGGCCATGCCGCGCACCTGCAGATCTCGAGCCCGAACGACGTCGTCCCGGCGCTGTTCCAGACCTTGTTCCCGGCCTGGTTCGCCGGTTTCGCCTTTGCCGCCGTGGCCATCGGCGCCCTGGTGCCCGCCGCGGTGATGAGCATCGGCGCGGCGAATCTCTTCACGCGCAATTTCTGGAAGGCCTACGTCAATCCCCAGGTCACCCCCGCGGGCGAGGCGGCCGTGGCCAAGATCACGTCGCTCATCGTCAAGATCGGCGCGCTGCTGTTCATCCTGTTCCTGCCGACGCAGTTCGCGCTCGACCTGCAGCTGCTCGGCGGCATCTGGATCATGCAGACGCTGCCGGCCCTCGTCTTCGGCCTCTACACCAGCTGGTTCCGGGCGCCGGGGCTGCTCGCGGGGTGGCTCGTCGGCTTCTGCGGCGGCACCTACCTCGTCTGGATCAACGGTTTGAAGCCGTTGCACGCCATCAGCCTGGGCGGCAGCACCTTCACCGTCTACATCGGCTTGCTGGCGCTCGCCGCCAACGTGGCCGTCGCCGTGATCGTCAACGCCGTCCCCGTCGGGCGCGCCGCGCGCACGGCCTGACCGCGGCGCTGCGGGCTCACGCGACGATGTCGTGCATGCGCAGGGCAAGGTCGGTCAGCACGCGGTCTTCGTGGCGGCCGAGGTCGAGACCCGTCATTCGCGAGAACTTGTCGAGGCGGTAGCACATCGTCTTCTGGTGGATGCGCAGCTGCTTCGCGGCCGTATGGCGGGAACAGTTGGCCGCGAAGAAGGCCTGCAAGGTCTTCAGCAGCAGGGCGCGGTGGGAGGCCCGTTCCGCCAGGATCGGTCCGAGCGTCTCGCGCACGAACTTGCGAAAATCCTCGTCATCGCGCGCGCCCATCAGCAGCCCAGCGACGCCGACGTCGGCGTAGGAGACGACGCCGACGCGGCCGCGCTGGCGCGCCACCGCCGCCGCGATCCGCGCCTCCCGATAGGCGACGTTGATGGCCATGGGATCGGCGGTCGCGGTGCCGATGCCGATGTGCACGCCGAGCCGCGGCAGGCTGTCGGCCAGATAGCTGGTCAAAGCCGAGGCGAACCGCTTCAGGCCGTCGCTGCTGCGATCGGTGCAGAGGATGCCGATGGTATCGCCGCGCAGAGCGGCCAGGCGCACGGTGCAGCCGACGCCCGGGATCTGCAGTGGCGCCTCGCCGACGAGGCGTCGTCGTCGCTCGACCTCCGCCGCCGTGCAGGCGGTCGTGCCGTCGGCGCTGTCCAGCCCCTCCAGCACGCAGCACATCACGTGGAGGTCCTCGGTCAGCACGAGGTCGAGATCGCGCGCCCGTTCGACGGCCAGGCGCCTGATATTGTCCGGTGCGTCGAGGAGGTCCCAGAGCACCGAGGCGAGCTTGTCGGAGCGCGCCCGCGCCGCTGCCCGCTTCTTGACGTTGCAGAGCGCCGCCATGACGCAGACTTGCGAGAGGGAGAGCTGCAGCGACTCGTCCGGCTCTTGTTCGCCGTCGATCACGGCGACGACCCAGCCGAAGCGATCGGCGCCGGCCGTGACCGCCTGGAAGGCGATCGTGCCGGCCTCGCCGCGCTGCACCGTGAGGCGCGCCTCGGCGCCGACGCTGCGGCTGACGACGCTGCGGACGCGCCGGTGGAGGTCGGGGCCGCATCGATCGGCGGGACAGGCGGCCTCCACGTTCAGGTGGGCATCGAGGAAGATCACGGGGGCGCCGAGGTGCTCGAAGGCCTTGGCGGCGATGCCCGGGAGCTCGTGGCCCTCCAGCAGCGCGCCAGCGAGGCCTTCCTGCAGCGAGGCCGATTGCTGGATCACCTCGTAGCGGGCGCGCAGCGCGCGGTTGGCCTCGGCCAGCTCCTGCACCATCCGCTCGCGGCCCTGCGACAGCCTGACGTTTTCGATGGCGATCGACGCGAGGTTGGCGAGCGTGGCGAGCTCGGCAGTGTGCTGCGGCGTGAACGTCGAAGGGCGCCGCCGCCACACCTCGAGCACGCCGATCACCGCGTCGTGCGCGATGAGCGGAGCCGCCAGCGCCGAGCGCACGCGCTCGGCGCGCGCCAGGCCGAAGAAGTCGCGGCTGATGACGTCGCTGCGCAGATAGTCTTCGATGACGCAGGGCTGGCGCGTCTCCAGCACGCGCCCGCCGACGCCCTGGCCCTGGCGCATCCGCAAGGTGGCGGTGTCGATCGACAGGTTGCCGACGCAGCGCTGCATGACGAGCTCGTCGTCCTCGCACAGCATGACGCCGCAGATGTCGGACGACAGGCGGTTCTTGGCTTCGTGGGTGATCAGCAGGAACACCTCCTGCAGGTCCTGGCTCTTGAGGATGCGGCTCGCCACGCGCTGGAACACCTGGATGGCTTCCAGCTTGTCGGGATTGCCATGCGTCCCCTCGCAGGAGGCGAGCGCCAGTCGCAGCAGTGTCGACGCCGTCTGGATCAGGCTGGGAGAGGCCCCGTCGGCCTCTACGCCCTTGAGGATCAGCGCGACGCCACCGACGCGGACCGGCACGAACAACTTGCCAGCCGTGAGCGGCACGATCGTCTCCCAGGCCAGCGAGGCCGGCGGCAGTTCGTCCACCGTGCGGCTGTCGGTGGCGTCGAGCCTGTCCCAGGCGTGCCAGCTGCCGCCGGAATGGACCACGATGCCCACGTGCTGGGCGCCGAGCAGGCCTTTCAGCACCACTGAGGCCTCGGCGAACAGGACGAGCTGGCTCTCGTTCGCGGCCGCGTCGAGGCGCGCGATGGCGTCGTCGATGGCAGTGCGCGGCGCCGACGCTGCGTCGCCGCGCACGCGCCAGGTCGGCACGTCGAGCAGATTCATGGTGCCCTCCCGACATGCAGGCCGCTGCTGTCGGATTTGCGTTGTCCGTCCCTTGTCGAGCAGGTCGTCCTGCTTCTCGAGGCCCTTGTGGGCCTGCGTGTGCGCACAGAGATCTCAGCGGCTCCGCCGCCTACCTCGCCCCGCTTGCGGGGAGAGGTCGGATCGCGCGAAGCGCGAGCCGGGTGAGGGGGCGTCCAAGAGAAGGCCCGCGGCCGGTCAAGGCCGTCGCGCCATGCGGCAAGGCCCCCTCACCCTGCCCTCCCCGCAGGCGGGGAGAGGGGCGCCCAGCGGCCCCGCCAATGCCAAAAATTCAAAATCACTGTGCAACATCGCCAGGCGCTATGTTCACACATCACCACGGCGCCGGCAAACGAAAGCGCCGCCTCGCCGACCCGCTACCGGCCGGGGATGACGACTGCCTTCATGATCTGCTGAGCCTTGAGCCGGCGGTAGGCGTCCGGCGCGGCCTCGAGCGGCAGGCGCGCATCGACGATGACGTCCGGCGCCAGGATGCCGCTGCGGATCAGCGGGAACAGGCGCTGCCTGAGGCGGATCGAGTCGCCGATCGCGAAGGTGAGCGTCAGCTCGTCGGCGAAGCTCTGCGCCAGCGGCAGCGGCCACGACGGGGCGGCATGGGCGCCGACGGAGACGATGGTGCCGCGCCGGCGCACGAGATCGTAGGCGCCGCGCAGCGGCTCGGCGCTGCCGACTGCCTCGATGACGACGTCGGCCCCCTCGCCGTCGGTCAGCTGAAGCAGCAGGGCGCGGGCCGCTTCGGGAGCGGCCGCCACGGCGCCCTGGCCGGTGGCGAAGGCGCGGCGGGCCGGGTTCGGCTCCACCAGGACCACTGCCGCAGCACCGGCCGCCTGGGCGCTGAGGCTGGCGAGCTGGCCGACGGCGCCGCCGCCGAGGACGGCGACCACATGGCCGGGCTCGACCCGCCCGCGCTCGACCGCCGCCCAGCCGGTGGCGAGGTTGTCGCCGATCAGGATCGCCGCCTCGTCCGAGCAGCCGGCAGGCACCCGGCACAGGGTGGTGTCGGCGAGCGGCACACGCACCAGCTCGGCCTGGGCGCCCGCCAGCGCCGGCCCGAACGAGGTGCCGGTACCGAAGAAGGCCCTGTCGCCGCAGTGCCAGTGATCGCCGCGGCCGCACGCCCGGCAATGGCCGCAGGCGGTGAAATCCGAGGCCATCACATGGTCGCCCGTGCGCAGGCGCTGCACCGCTGGGCCGATCTCCACGATGTCGCCGACGAACTCGTGCCCCATCACGGCGCCGGGCGCGAGGCCGGGGAAGTCGCCGGCGATGGCGTGCAGATCGGTGCCGCAGATGCCGGCCATGGTCACACGCACCAGCGCATCCGTCGGCGCTTGCAGCGTCGGGGGCGGCACCTCCCGCACCTCGACGACGTTGGGGGCGGCATAGACGATCGCCCGCATGGCCGTCAGCCCAGCTCTTTGATCCGCTCGGCGATGCGGGCGGCGGCGTCGCGCAGGGCCGCCACTTCGTCGGGCGCGAGCGGCAGCGCGACGATCTCCTCGACGCCGCCGCGGCCGAGCCGGGCCGGAAGGCCGACGCGGGTGTCCACGGTGCCGTAGGCGCCGCGCGACTGCACGCACGCCGGCATCACCTCGCTGCGCCCGGCGGCCATGGCGGCGACCATGGCGGCGGCGGATTCGGCGGGCGAGAAGTAGGCGCTGCCGGTCTGCAAGAGCTTGACCACCTCGGCGCCGGAATCGCGCGTCCGCTCGACGATTGCCGCGAGCGTGCCGCGGTCCAGCTGTTCCGCCAGCGGCCGGCCGCCGGCCCGCGCCTGGCTCAGCGGGATCACCATCTCGGCGCCGTGGCTGCCCAGCGCGACGGCCTCCACGTCCTCGGGCCGTGCCACGCCGGTCAGGCCGACCAGGGCGCGGAAACGAGCGGTGTCGAGCACGCCGGCCATGCCGATGACGCGCTCCGGCGGAAAGCCGGTGCGAGCCGCCGTCAGATGGGTCATCTCCTCCAGCGGGTTGGTGATCACCACCACGATGGCGCGCCGCGCATGCAGGCGGATGGCGTCCGCCACGCTGCCGACGATGGCGGCGTTGACGCCGGTCAGGTCGGTGCGGCTCATGCCGGGCTGGCGCGGCTTGCCGGCGGTGACCACGACGAAGTCCGCGCCGGCCAGTGCCGCGATGTCGGTGCTGCCCTCGATGCGCGTGGTGAAGCGGCGCAAGCCGGCGCTGTGCCACATGTCCAGCGCGAGTCCGGCGGCAAGGCCGGGCACGATGTCGATCAGCGTCACCGAGGCGAAGAGCGACGGCTCGGCCAGGCGCAACGCCGTCATGGCGCCCACGTGCCCGGCGCCGACCACCGCCGCCCGCGGTCGCGCGTCGGCGCCGGGCACGTTGGCGGCCGCCGGCGATGCCGGGTCCGGCCGGAGGCCGAGCGGCACCGGGGCGCCGCGCCGGTAGAGGGCGCCCGACAGCGGTTCGGCGCCCGTGGCGGACGGCAGGGCCGGAGCTGGGCCGGCGGGGCTGCGAGCGGCGGGCGGCGCTGGCACGGCCTGGGCTGTCGCGGCTCGTCCCGGCGCCGCCGGGGCGGCCGCCTCGCGCTCGATGCTGACGCCCAGCTCCTTGGCCCGGTCCAGCGCCAGCGGGGTGAGGATGTCGCGCGCGCCGACGCGAAGGACGCCTCCCGCCCGCTCCACCTCCGCCACGGAGATCACGCTCATTCGCGGCCTCCCAGTTCCGTGAGGCAGCCGATCGCCGCCTTGCTGGCTGCGTCCACCTCGCTCTCGGTGCCGGAGATGAACATGCGGCCGAAGCGGCCGACGGCGCGGATCTCGATCAGGCTGATGCTGGCCGCCTTCTCCGCCTCGTTGGCCGCCAGGGTGACGTAGGCGGCCGGCGTCGCCTCGAGCACGAACAGGCTCGACCGCGGCAGCAGCAGGTTGCCCTTGCGCCATTTGTTGATCAGCTGCGCCTGGTAGGGATTGACGTTGGTGACCAGCTGCGACGAGGCGATCGTCGGGCGCAACCGGTCGCTTTCCTTGAGGCCGAGGTGCTCCAGCACGGCCTCGCCCGCGGCGAGCACCTCGGACTGCGTGCGCGAATGGATCTCGAGCAGGCCGAACTCGCGCTCGATGATCTGCAGTGCCGGCCGCACGTCGGCCGCCTTGAGGGCGATGTCGGCGCAGCGGAAGATCTCGTTGCCCGGCGCCACCTCGATGAACAGCTCCGACATGCCGGCGACGGGGACGTCGCCCTGGCAGGTCGCCGCCACGTGCGCCGCGGCCTGCGGCTGCATGCTGTCGATGAAGGCGAAGGTTCGAAGCTGGAAGCTCATTCAGCTCACCGCGATGCCAAATGGAGTGACGAGGTCGGCGTGGGGGTAGGTCCGCGTGGGCACGCCGGTGACACGGGCGACGACGGCGCCCGCTTCGGGCAGGCGGATCGCGCCGCCGACCAGGTGGATGGCGCTGACCGTCGCACCGCCCAGCTGCTGCGCGATGGAGGTCGCGATGCGCTCCAGCCCGGGGCGCAGCACGGGGGAATAATCGGCTTCGCCGAGGCGCTTGCGGTGCTCGGCCTCCTCGAGCGGGATGCGCAGGGCGCCGGCCAGGATGAGGTCCAGATGGTGGCCGCCGCCGGGCCGATCGCTCAGGTCGACGAGGCGGCCGCCGCGGATGACCCCGACGCCGGTCGAGCCGCCGCCGACGTCGGCGATGGCGCCGTCCTCCACGGCGAGCAGCGCCTGCGCCGCCGAGACCTCGTCGACCAGGGCGCGGCAGCCGATGTCGGCCTGCTCCAGGACGTAGCGGCAGGCCCGGCAGTCGGCGGCCGGCACCGCCGGCGGATGGGCGGTGGCGGCCTCGGTGACCGGGCAGGCCAGCGCGCGCTCGGCCGCCTGCTTCAGCTGCCGCACGGCGGCGACCGCATCGCCGAAGTTGACCACCACGCCGTCGCGGATCGCTTCGCAAGGCAGGGCGTCCCAATAGACGGGGCGGCCGCGCTGGTCGACCGCGGTCAGCACCACCGTCGCCGTCCCCAGGTCGACGCCGAAGCGCAGCGGGCCGGTGGCCGGCCGGGGGGCGCGCAGGCGCCTGGCGGCCGCCTGGAGAAAAGCCTCGGGGCCCGTGGATGCCGTCCGTATCGGCTGCCGTGCCATGGCCGCGGGCATCTCTCAGAGACTCTCGTAGAGCGAACGCCAGGGGCGGACCTCGTGGGCGATGCGCTTGATGTTGATGAGGTGCAGCGGCGTGACGTTGTCGGAGACGATCGAGCCGCTCCAGGTGCCGGTGCCCAGCATGAACGACGGATCGGTGGCGCAGCTGTAGCCCATGCCGCCGAACAGCGTGGGGGTGTTGATGACGATGCGCGACGCCGGCAGCGCCGACAGGCGGGCGATGACGCCGTCGTCCTCCGCGTGGATGCCGAGCGTGTGGCCGGCGCCGCCGAAGGCGAGGATCTCGCTGCAGCGCTCGCTGCCGCGATCGAGATCGGCGGTGCGGTAGAAGGACAGCACCGGGCCGAGGATCTCCGCCGACAGCGGTGCGTGGCGCCCGACCGCCGTCAGCACCGCCCCGAGGGCGCGGCAGTTGGCCGGCGCCGAGATGCCGATGCGGCGGGCGAGCTCGACCGCCGACAGCCCGACCGCCTCCGGCCGCAGATCGCCGCGCTCGGTGAAGACGAGGCGGGCGAGCTTGTCCTGGTCCGCCGGCTCCAGGAACAGGGTGCCGTGGGCCGCGAAGGCCGCCAGGGCCGCGTCGGCGATCGGCTCGTCGAGGATCACCGACTGCTCCGCCACGCAGGCGGTGCCGTTGTCGAACGACTTCGACGTGACCACCATGAGCGCCGCCTCGCCCACGTCGCGGACCGAGCGGTGGATGTAGACGGGGACGTTGCCGGCGCCGACGGCAAGGGTCGGCTTGCCGCACGAATAGGCGGCGCGCACCATGCCGGCGCCGCCGGTCGCCATGATCAGCGATACGTCCGGATGCCGCATCAGCTCCTGCGTCGCCTCCAGCGTGACGTGCTCGAGGCAGGACACCAGCCCGGGCGGCGCGCCGGCGCGGACGGCGGCCTCGGCCATGACCTGCGCCGCCCGCGTGCAGCAGCGGACGGCGCGCGGGTGCGGCGCGCAGACGATGGCGTTGCCGGACTTGACCGCGGCGAGGCACTTGAACAGCACCGTCGACGTGGGATTGGTGACCGGAATGATGCCGGCGATCACGCCCATGGGCGCCCCGATGGCGGTCATGCGGTTCACCTCGTCGACCCACAGCACGCCGACGGTCCGCTGCGGCAGCATCGCGGCGGCGACGAACTTGGTATTGTAGAGGTTCTTGAGGATCTTATCCTCGTAGACCCCGTAGCCCGTCTCGTCGACCGCGAGCCGGGCCAGCTCCCGGGCGGCGGCGGTGCCGGCCTCGGCCATGGCCCGGACGATGGCGTCGACGCGGCCCTGGTCGGCGCCCTCGAAGCGCTCGAAGGCGGCGCGGGCCTGGCGCGCCTTGGTCCTGGCGTCGGCCAGGGCGACGAGGTCCGCCTCGGGCGCATAAGCGGTGGTGGCTGCTTGTGTCACGGGGGATCTTCATCCGTTGAGGGACGGAACGGGCGGCGGACCGGCGCTGATCGCTTGCAGCCAGGCCCTAGGCCTTGCCGAGGATGGCCTCGACGTCCTCGTGCGGGCGCGGGATGACGTGCACCGAGATGACCTCGCCGATCTTGCCGGCCGCCGCCGCCCCGGCGTCGGTCGCGGCCTTGACCGCGCCGACGTCGCCGCGGACCATCACGGTGACGAGGCCGCCGCCGATCTGCTCGCGCCCGACCAGGCGGACGTTGGCGGCCTTCACCATCGCATCGGCCGCCTCGATGGCGCCCACCAGGCCCTTCGTCTCGATCAGTCCCAGCGCGCCGCGCGGCACGGCCGGGGTGGGTGTCGTGGTCATTCTGCTCTCCCTGCTCTTGGCCTGCGGGCCGGGGCCCGGGCCGATGCGCTCAGCGTTTGGCATAGGTCGTCGTCGCGCCGGACTGGATGGTGTCGACGATGGCGACGACGCTCGCGTCGGTCGGAATGGCTGCGTGCTCCGCGCCGACGCGGGCAGCGCTGCCGTGCGTCACCAGCACGACGTCGCCCTCGCCGGCGCCGGTGAGATCGACCGCCACGTAGATGGCGGAGGCCGCCGCGGCCGCCTCCGGGTCGTTCGCGTCGATGTCGGTGACGAGCAGCAGCTTGTAGGCGTTCAGGCCGGGCGCCTTGATGGTGCAGACGGCCGTTCCGACGATCCGTCCCAGACGCATGTCCACGCTCCGCTGACGCACCAGGTCCGAGGCTCGCCAGTCGAGCCTCGGCGATCTCGACAGCACGATCGTAGGTTTGCGTCCGTCCGGCCGTCATTCTCCCCGCGAGATAAAAGTGAAGGTTTCAATTTATCCCGGGCGGCCATAGCGTCGCCGTTCGGCCGGCCCGCATAATGCCACCGGTCGCAATCGGCCCACGATGAAGCCGTGCGAGGAAACGCCTGTGATCAATCCTGAAGATGTTGAATTCCACACCCCGGATGCGAACGAGCCGACCTGGGCGGAGACGAATTTCTTCGGCTTCTACAATGCGGAGGCGCGTCTCAATGTCGGTGTCTACGCTCTATTCAGGACCAACCTGGGTATCGTCAGCTCGACCATCTGCATGAACTCTGGGTTCGCGCGGACGCCGTGGCAGGCCGATTTCTGCGACCTGCGCGCATCGATGCCGATACCCGAGCCGCGCCGCCTCTCCCACTTTCGCCTGGCCAACGGCCTCGCCATCCGCTGCACCGAGCCGAACATGGCCTGGGAGATCACCTACGACGACGGCGAGGGCACCGAGATCGACGTGCGCTATACGGCCGTCATGCCGCCCTTCGACATTCATGATCCCGCCATGGACCCGATGAAGGCGGCGGCGCTGGCCAGCGCCGCGGCGGGCGGGCAGTTCGCCTGGGGCACCGCCTACAACGGCCATTTCGACCAGACCGGGCATTTCCAGGGCCGCGTATCGGTGCGCGGCCGGGACTACCCCATCGACTGCATCTCGACCATGGACCACAGCTGGGGCCCGCGGCCGGAGCGCGGCGCCCCCAACATGAGCTGGCTGCACGCGCACTTCTCCAAGGACTTCGCCGTGCACGCCATCTTCAGCTTCGATCCGGCCACGAACGGGCAGGACCTTTCGCTCGCCCACGGCTACGTCGTGCACGCCGGCCAGGTGTTCGGCCTGAAGAGCGGCACCGGCCGTACGACGCGCCGGCATGACCGCTTCCCCGACGTCGTCGAGCTCGTCGTCACCGACAGCGCCGACCGGACCTGGCAGCTCACCGGCCAGGGGTTGACCACCTTCCCGTGGCAGTGCTGGCCCAACATGGTGTCGTTCAACGCGCTGGCGCGCTGGACCTGCGGCTCGCTCGCCGGCTTCGGCGAGATCCAGGACTTCTTCGAGCTGCCGCAGCTTACCGCCCTCAACGCCGAGCCCGCGACGCGGGCGCCCTCGGCCCCGGCGAGGTGAGCGATGCAGGCGCGCGCCATCCTGTTCGACTTCGATGGCACGCTCGTGCAGACGCGCGACGCGTCGTGGAAGGTGTTCTGCGAGACGAACCGCGCCTTCGGGCTCGGCGTCGACGATCAGCAGGATTACTTCGAGCTGCTCGAGGACAATCTGTTCACCTCGCTGCGACGCCTCTGCAAGGACGACGAGCGCGGCGATGCGGCTGCAAATCACTTCCTGGGGCTGCTGCAGACCGCCTATTTTCCCGAGCTGGTGCCGGGGATGAGCGACGTGGTCCGGGCGCTCGCCGGCGTCCACTCGCTGGCGGTGCTGTCGTCCAACTCCATGGCGGCGATCCGGCGCATCCTGACGGACGCGAAGATTGCCCATTGCTTCGCGCATGTGTTCGCCGGCGACGTCGAGCCCGACAAGCGCGCCAGTGTGCGACGCTTCCTGACCGACCAGTCCTACGCCATCAGCCGCGCCTGCGCCCCGGCCTATCGCGAGGGCGTGAGGCCGGCGGTGCCGACCGGCGAGGAGGTCGTGCTCGTCACCGACACGGTCGGCGACGTGAGGCATGCCAGGGAGTGCGGCATCCGGGCGATCGGTGTCTCCTGGGGCATGCACTCCGAGGAGAAGCTGCTCGCCGCCGGCGCCGAGATGGTGGCGCTGTGGCCGCAGGAGATCGTCGCCCACCTGGCGCCCGGCGGCTTTGCCGCGGCCGCCTGCGGGTGCGCCGTGCCGGTGAGCGCCGCGGAGGCGGCCTGCGCCTGCGCCGGTTCGTGCTCCTGCACCGACAGCCCCGAGCGGGCCGCCGCGGCGGTCCGCCGCGAGCGCGCCGTGACCGTCGCGGGGCGGCTTGCGGCGGCCTTCGCCGACCGGCCCGCGGCGCCCGCGCCGCAGACCGACGCGGAGGTGCGCCAGGCGCTGCGCCGCATCGGGGCCCGTCCCGGCGGGCCGAGCCCCGCGCCAGGGATCGCGCCTGCCGTGCAGGCCAAGATGGTTACAGCGACGGTTGCAGCGCCCGATGCGGCGCTCGTCCGCATCCTCGGGCGTCTGCGCCCGGGCACGGAACCCGTACGGCGTATGGCCGGCGGCACATGACGATGGGCCGGTCAGGCCCGCTGATGGGAGGGAGGACCTGAGATGACGGTGATAGCTGAAGGCTACAACAGCTTCGAGACGAAGAAGGCCCCGAGCGGCGTGATCAAGTATCTGCCGGATCCGAAATCGGTGATCAGCCTCATCCAGAGCGGCAAGCTCAAGGAGCATATCCTGCTGGTGCAGGGCGGCACGACGACCTTCCTGGCGCCGGCTCTCAGCATGGGCGCGATCGGCGTCATCACGCTGTCGGGCGCGCCGGAATCGCACCTCGGCATCCTCTCGCGCGAGTTCCAGATGCCGTGCGTGATGACCGCCTATCTGACCGGCAGCGAGTCCCGCTACGTCACCGGCGGCGACAACGACGCTCACTTCAAGGAAATCATCGCGGCGCTCGCCGACAAGAACGTGCGGCTCGACTGTCAGGATCGCGAGATCGGCCGCATCACCATCATCTGATCAAGACCGCATCTGATCAAGACCGCACAACAATCACACCATTCGGGGAGGTAGACGATGTCGACCTACGAGGCTCGTTACGACGCGCACGACGATGGCCTGCGGTTTCAGGACCTGACTTACCAGGGCAACTTCAAGGGCCTGCCGCCGGTGCCCGACGGCATCCTGGGCGACAAGGTCATGCGCGCGCGGGCCAAGAGCAAGGTGCTGGAGAGGGTCGGCAAGGACGACGTCCTCAGGGACGACTTCACCGTCGACGAGCTCAACGACCTCAACAACTACCTCGCCTGGAACATCTGGGACGTGCTGGTGATGCGCGCCACCGAAGGCGTCTCCGGCATGATCCCGCGCCAGGAGTACGAGATCCTGGCGTTCATGCACGAGTTCTATCGCTGGCCCGAGATCCTGCGCATGACCACTGACGAGGTGGGCGCCCAGGGCATCATGGACATCGGCGCGCGAGCCAGGCGCGAGATCGGCATCAAGGTCAATTGCGTGCACGACTGGTGCATCGGCGCCGTCGGCTTCGGCATGGGCCGCTGCGGCCTGCTCGCCCTCGAAGCGATCAAGCCGCAGGACTTCGTCGAGGAGAGCAACATCATCCTGAAGTTCATGCAGCGCGTGCTGTGGGGCAAGCGCCAGGACGGCTACATCCTCAACTCGCAGGACCGTTACCGCTGCCAGATCCATGAGCAGGACGTCATCGACGGCCTCGTCTCCCAGGTCGAGCCGCTGGAGCCCGGCAGCCCGGCCCACGACACCTTCGTGCGCTTCAATGCGGCAGCGGAGCTCTTGTCGTTCCTCGACCACTACGATTGCCGGCTGGGGCTCGGCGACACCGGCCCGTACCGCCTGCCGGACGGCAAGCTGCTGATCATCCGGGATCTCTTCACCAACGAGGAGGCCTTCCACTGGAGCGATGTCTGCGATCACGAGAAGGTGCCCCACTGCTACAGCCTGCTCATCGTCATCGACCCCGAGAAGATGGGCCTGGACGAGATCCGCGTGAACGACATCTCCACCACCTTCACGCGGCCGAAGAACTACATCGAGCACATCGTCGGCGGCGCCGTCTTCGTGCGCGAGACGTGGAACACGCCGATGAGCGAGATCTATCCCGTCAAGGTCGCCGATTTGGATAAGCGCCTCGAAGGCATCCAGCAGGCCACCCTCAAGCTCTACTCGAAGTTCTCGCGCATGTCGCGGCGGCAGCTCATCACCAACGGCATGTACGTCTACTATATCGACATGATCCTGCCGCACCTGCGCCTGGCCGGAACCTACGAGAAGGCCTGCGTCGATTATGATCTGTGGGAGATCGATCAGCGTATCTCCAATTACTACTACGACATCGTCAAGCGCGGCTTCGCCCAGGCGACGGTGCCCCAAAAAATCTTCTCGGGTGAGGGCTACCTGCCGTTCCCCGACGGGGTCGATCGCCGCCGGTCGAAGTATTTCTGGAGCTGATAAGGCGCAGAGCGGCTGGACCGCCCCCCACTCCTACCCCTTCCCGCCACTTCGTGGGGGGAGGGAGGAGCCTTCGCTTGCAGCCTTGGAGAGTAGGCGAGCCGGCTTACGAACGGCCTCCCCCTTGTGGGGAGGCTGTCCCGACCGAAGGGGAGGGACTGGTGGGGGTGGGGTCCAACCGCCGCGACGCCAACAGAATCTGCCTCGTCGAAATGTGTGCATACGATAGCCGCGCCACCGAGAGATGCCGATGATCGATGAACGAGCCTTCCTGGTTCTCAACGCCGTTCACCTCAAGAAGCTGGCGACGGCGGAGCAGGTCGCGGCGATTGCCGGCGTCGCCCCCGGCGAGGTGGCCGCCGTCCTCGCCGATGCGGTGGGGCGCGGCTGGGTGATGGCGATGCAGGGCCAATACCTGCTGGTGCCCGACGGCACGGCGGCCGTGCTTGCCTACTACCGTGAGGCCTACCGGACGCAGCGGGCCGATCCCGCTCTGGAGGCCTGGTATCGCCGCTTCGAGACCGTCAACGCCCAGTTCATCAAATACGTGAGCGAGTGGCAGGGCGGCGACGAGCGCGCGCTCGACCGGCTGATGCGCACCGCCGAGCGGCTGATCAAGTCGCTGGGCGAGGTCGTTCCGGCCATCCCGCGCTACGAGGGCTACGTGCGCCGCTTCGGCGAGGGCCTGGCGCTGATCGACCAGGGGCGGCGCGACTACGTGGCCAACCCGACCATGGATTCCGTCCACAACGTCTGGTTCGAGTTCCACGAGGACATCCTGTCGGTGCTGGGCCGGCCGCGGGATACGTGAATGGTCGGGTCGAGCCCGGTGACGGTGCGAGAGGGAAGCCGTCAGCCCGTCGAGGCTATTGCAAGAGGCGAGTTCATGCGGTCAGGCGCCAGCGGCACGACCTTCGTGCGCGACATCTCCGACGTCGATCCGGACGACGCGCGCCGCTACGGCGGCAAGGCGGCGGGGCTGGCGCGCATCGCGGCCGCCGGCCTGCCGATCCCGCCGGCCTTCGTCGTCAGCACCGAGGGCTTCCGCGCCTTTCGCGCCGCTGGCGGGAAGCTGCCCCCGTCCCTGATCGAGGAGGTGCACGCGGCCATGAGCCGGCTCGAGATCTCGTCGGGCAAGCGCTTCGCCTCCGGCACCAACCCGCTGCTGGTCTCGGTGCGCTCGGGCGCCGCCGTCAGCATGCCCGGGATGATGGATACGGTGCTCAACCTCGGCCTGGAGCCCGTCTGCGCGGCCGAGCTCGCCCGCTGCCCCGCAGGCGCCGGCTTCGTGGTGGACACCTGGACACGGTTCTGGCGCATGTACGCCGACACCGTGCTCGGCCTAGATCCGATCATCCTGGCCGAGCGTGTCGAGGCCGCCGCGCAGGCGGCGCGCGCGGGGGGCGACGAGGGCGCCTTCCGCACGCTCGAGCAGGCGATCCTCGAGGCGGTGCGCGCGGAAGGGGAGGAGGCGGAGCACGAGCCGGTGCGCCAGCTCGAGCGCGCCATCGGCGCGGTCTTCCAATCCTGGGACAGTCCGCGGGCCAAGGCCTATCGCCGGCACCACAGCATCCCGGACGATCTCGGCACGGCCGTGACCGTGCAGGCCATGGTGTTCGGCAATCTCGACGCCTCTTCGGGCTCGGGTGTAGCCTTCACGCGCAATCCCAACACCGGCACGCCGGCGCTCTACGGCGAGTACCTGACCGGCCGCCAGGGCGAGGACCTGGTCTCCGGCACGCACACGCCCATCGACCTCGCCGATCCGGCCGCCATGCCCGCCGACCTGCGTGATGCGCTCACCGCCGCCGGCCGGCGCCTCGAAGAGATGTACCGCGATGCGGTCGACATCGAGTTCACCGTGGAGGCGTCGCGGCTCTATCTCCTGCAGGTGCGGCCGGCCAAGCGCACGGCGGCGGCTGCCGTGCGCATCGCCGTCGATGCGGTCGCCGAGGGGCTGGCCACGCCCGGCGAGGCGCTCGGCCGCGTGTCGGGCGAGCAATTGCGCAAGCTGCTGCGGCCCGTGTTCGACGAAGCCGCGCTGCCCCGGGCGCAGCAGCTGGCCCAGGGCCTCGGCTCGTCGCCCGGCCAGGTGCACGGCGTCGCCGTCCTCGATGCCGACCGGGCGAGCAGCCGGGCGGCCGACGGCGAGGCGGTGGTGCTGATGCGCCCCACCACCAGCCCGCAGGACATTCGCGGCATGCTGGCGGCGGCCGGGATCGTCACCGCCGCCGGCGGCGCGCTCAGCCATGCGGCGGTCGTCTCGCGAGCGCTCGACAAGCCCTGCGTCGTCGGCTGCCAAGGGCTCGTGGTCGATCCCGACGCCCGCCGCTTCAGCGTCGACGGCACCGACTTTGCCGAGGGCACGCCGATCTCGATCGATGGCACGACCGGCAAGCTCTACGCCGGCGCCATCCCGATGCAGACGTCGAGCCAGGCCGCCGCCCACGTGGAGCGGCTGCTCGGCTGGGCGGACCGGTTCTCGGGTGCCGCGATCTGGCCGGCGCCGCGCAGCGCCGGCGAGATCGACGAGGCAGCCCGGCTCGCGCCCGCCGGTATCGGCATCATCGGGCTCACCGATCTGCTGATCGCCAGCGGCGATATCGACCGCTTCGTCACGCTGCTCGCGGCGCTCGGCCAGGACAAGCCGGCCGCGACCGACGAAGCCGAGATCGCGGCCATGGTGCAGCGGGCCTGCGCCGCGGCCTTCGCCGCGGCGCGCGGTGCGCCGCTGCATGTGCGGCTGCCGCGCGTCAGCTCCGATCGCGCCCGGCGCCTGGTCGAGAACTGGGGCGAGTTGCCGGCCCGCCTGTTCCTGCCGCTCGGCGCGCCGGCCTATCACCGCTCGCTGCTGGCCGGGCTCAGCGCGGCGGCGCGCACCGCCGGCCATGAGGCCGTCACCGCACTGCTCGGCGGCATCACCGACCCGCGCGAGCTCGAGCGCTTTCAGGTCGCCGTGGCCGCATCGGGCCATCTCGGCGCCGGCGCCGTCATCCAGAACGTGGCGGCGCTGAACGCCGGCCGCGCCATGGCGGCGCTGAACCTGCCGCTGTGGCTCGACATGGCGGAGGTCACCCGCGGCGCCTACGGCTTCCCGATGGAGGCGCTCGACGCCCGCAATGCCGTGCACGACTATGTGGCGGACGGCAACATCCCGGCCGACCCGCTGGCCGGGCTCGGACCGCTGCTGGCCGGGCTCGTGGCCGCCCTCGGCGACGGCGGCCATGGCGCCATCGGCATCGACGGCGCCAACGTCACCGGAGCGCTCCTGGCCGAGCTTTTCGACACCGGTTTCAGAACCTTTTCCATTCCACCTGGCCGCCGCGACGAGGCTCGCCTCCACCTCGGTCAGGCCGCAGCGAGGGCCCGCCCATGAGCAACGGTGAAGCACTGGGACTCGTCGAGACCGTCGGTCTCGTGGCCGCAACGCAGGCCGCCGACGCGATGGTCAAGGCGGCCAACGTCAGGATCGTCACCAGGCAGCAGCCCGGCGGCGGGCTGATCGCCATCCTGGTGCGCGGCGACGTGGGCGCGGTGAAGGCGGCCGTCGACGCCGGCGCCGCCGCGGCGCGGCCGCTGGGCCGGGTCGCCTCCGCCCACATCATCGCCCGGCCACACGAGGACATCGCCGCCATCCTCGAGCGACCACCGGTCCGCTAGTCGCTCTGGACAGTTTGGTTCGTCGGACAGAGGCCGAGAGCGGCCCAGCCGCGAACCTCGCCCCGCTTGCGGGGAGAGGTCGCCTTGCGCGGCAGCGCAAGGCGGGTGAGGGGGCGTTCAGGAGGGTGCACGGGGCCGGTCATGCCACGCGGCGGGCCCCCTCACCCTGCCCTCTCCCCGCACGCGGGAGAGGGGCCCCAGCAGCTCCGTTGGCGCCAAAGCTTCAAAATTGCCGCGCAGCACCACGAGAGCCTTTCCGCTCATTCCCAGCTGAGCGCGCCGCCGTTCTGGTATTCGATGACCCGGGTCTCGAAGAAGTTCTTCTCCTTCTTGAGATCCATCGCTTCGGACATCCAGGGGAACGGATTGTCGGCAGCGTCGAAAACCTGCTCCAGGCCGAGCTGCGCGCAGCGGCGGTTGCCGATGAAGCGCATGTACTGCTCGCACAGCGCCGGGTTCAGGCCGAGAAAGCCGCGCGGCATGGTGTCCCGGCCGTAGGCCGCCTCGAGCTCGGCCGCGTCGCGGATCATGGTGCGAAGCTCCTCCTGAAACGTCCTCGTCCACAAATGAGGGTTCTCGATCTTGATCTGGTTGATCACGTCGATACCGAAGTTCAAATGGATGCTCTCGTCGCGCAGGATATACTGGTATTGCTCGGCAATGCCGACCATGCGGTTGCGCCGGCCGAGCGACAGGATCTGGGCAAATCCGGTGTAGAACCACATGCCTTCGAAGACGACGTAGAAGGCGACGAGATCGCGCAGGAACGCCTGGTCGGCGGCGGGCGTGCCCGTCTTGAAATCCGGGTCATCCAGATGGCGCGTATGCTCGATCGCCCACGCCGCCTTGTCGGTGATCGAGGGAACCTCGCGATACATGTTGAACAGCTCGCCCTCGTCGAGGCCCAGGCTCTCCACGATGTACTGGAACGTGTGGGTGTGGACGGCCTCCTCGAAGGCCTGCCGCAGCAGATACTGCCGGCACTCGGGGTTGGTGAGGTGGCGATAGATGGCCAGCACGATATTGTTGGCGACCAGGCTCTCCGACGCGGCGAAGAAGCCGAGGTTGCGCCTGATCATGTGCCGCTCCTCGTCGGTCAGGCCGTCACGCGACTTCCATAGGGCGATGTCGGCCTGCATCGAGACTTCGTTGGGCATCCAATGGTTGTTGCATGCCGACAGATACTTGTCCCAGGCCCATTTGTACTTGAGCGGCAGCAGCTGGTTCACGTCGGCCCGGCAATTGATCATCGCCTTGTCGTCGACGGAGACGCGCCCGCCGCGACGGTCGATCACGCCGAGGCCGGTGGCGTCCGCCGACGATTGAGCGGGCCGCGCGAGCGCCGGATGAAGGGGCAGGACGGGGGGCGTCCTCGCATCGGACCAGTCCAGCATCGACATGTCTCCAGGTCCGTTGCTCATTGGCAGGCTTCGCAGGTGGGATCATCGATCAGGCAGGCGCGATCCATCGACGTGGTGTCGATCTCGATCGGCGCGGCCGCGGCGAGGCCGGCAGGCACGGCATTGAGCTTGCCGTCGGTGCCCCGCAGCGTCGACTTCTCGACATGCGTCGCCGATCGCGACCGCAGGTAATACGTGGTCTTCAGCCCGCGCCGCCAGGCCAGCCGATACAACCCATCCAGCATCTTGCCGGAGGGATGGGCGATGTAGAGGTTGAGCGACTGGGCCTGGTCGATCCATTTCTGCCGCCGGGCCGCCGCCTCGATCAGACGGGCGGCGTCGATCTCGAAGGCGGTGGCATAGAGCGCCTTCAGATCGTCCGGGATGCGATCGATCTGGCCCACGCTGCCGTCGAAATACTTCAGGTCCGAGACCATGACCTCGTCCCAGAGGCCGAGGCGCTTGAGGTCGTGCACCAGCGCCGCGTTCACCACGGTGAAGTCGCCGGACATGTTGGATTTGACGAAGAGGTTCTGATAGGCGGGCTCGATCGATTGCGAGACCCCGCAGATATTGGAGATCGTCGCAGTGGGGGCGATCGCCATGGTGTTAGAGTTGCGCATGCCGACGCTCTTCACCCGCGCCCGCAGGCTCTCCCAGTCGAGGGTCGTCGAGCGATCCAGGTCGAGCTCGCCGCGCGCCTCGGCCAGCAGCTCCAGCGAGTCGATCGGCAGGATCCCCTGCGCCCACAGCGATCCCTCGAAGCTGGGATAGCGCCCGCGCTCGGCTGCAAGCTCGACCGACGCCGAGATGGCATGGAACGAGATGGCTTCCATGCAACGGTCGGCGAATTCGACCGCCGCCGCCGAGCCGTAGGGCAGGCGTAGCGCTTGCAGCGCGTCGTGAAAGCCCATCAGGCCGAGGCCGACCGGGCGGTGCCGCAGATTGGAGCGGCGCGCCTCGGGGATCGTGTAGAAATTGATGTCGACGACGTTATCGAGCATGCGCATGGCCGTCGCCACGGTGCGGGCGAGCCGGGCGCTGTCGAGGCCCTGCACCGTGACATGAGCGGCCAGGTTGACCGAGCCCAGGTTGCACACGGCGACCTCGTCGTCGGAGGTGTTCAAGGTGATCTCGGTGCAGAGGTTGGACGAGTGAACCACGCCGACGTGGCGTTGCGGCGAGCGGATGTTGCAGGGGTCCTTGAAGGTGATCCAGGGATGGCCGGTCTCGAACAGCATGGTCAGCATGCGCCGCCACAGATCGATGGCGCGGACTTGCTTGAACACCTTGATCTCGCCGCGCGCCGCCTTGGCCTCGTAGGCCTCGTAGGCTTGCCTGAAGGCCGGGCCGTAGAGGTCGTGCAGGTCCAGTGTCTCGTCCGGCGAGAACAAGGTCCAGGGGCCGTCCTCCGCAACGCGCTGCATGAACAGGTCCGGCACCCAGTTGGCGGTGTTCATGTCGTGGGTGCGGCGGCGCTCGTCGCCGGTATTCTTCCGGAGGTCGAGGAATTCCTCGATATCCACATGCCAGGTTTCGAGGTAGGCGCAGACGGCGCCCTTGCGCTTGCCGCCCTGGTTGACGGCGATGGCGGCGTCGTTGGCGACCTTGAGGAAGGGCACGACGCCCTGGCTGTCGCCGTTGGTGCCCTTGATGTGGGCGCCGAGGCCCCGCACCCGTGTCCAGTCGTTGCCGAGGCCGCCGGAATACTTGGCGAGGAGCGCGTTGTCCCTGACCGACTTGAAGATGCCGTCCAGATCGTCCGGTACCGTCGTGAGGAAGCACGACGACAGCTGCGGCCGCAGGGTCCCGGCGTTGAACAGGGTCGGCGTCGACGCCATGAAGGCGAACGAGGAGAGCAGGTCGTAGAATTCGACCGCCTTCGCCTCGCGGTCGATCTCGCGCATCGCCAGGCCGCAGGCGACACGCATGAAGAAGGCCTGCGGCAGCTCGAAGCGCGCGCCGCGCACGTGCAGAAAATAGCGGTCGTAAAGCGTCTGGAGGCCGAGATAGTCGAACTGGAGGTCGCGCTCCGGCTTCAGCGCTGCCGCGAGGCGGGCGAGGTCGAAGCGGGCGAGCTCCGGGTCGAGCAGCTCCGCGCCGACGCCGGCGCGCACGTACGCTCGAAAATAGTCGCCGTAACGGGACGTCATCTCGCCATGCGTGGCCTGGTCGGCGCGCCCGGCCAGGAACGACAGAGCCTCCCGGCGCAGCTTGTCGAGCAACAGCCGTGCGCTGACCTTGGCATAGTTCGGCTCGGTCTCGATCAGCGTGCGCGCGGCCAGGATCGGCGCCAGCTCGAGCTCGCCGACCGAGATGCCGTCGTAGAGATTGCGCCTGGTCTCGCGCAGAATGGACTCGACCGAGGTGCCGTCGAGCTGCATGCAAGCCTCGCCGACGACGGCCGCGAGCCGCGCCGCATCGAGCGGTACGAGCGTGCCGTCCGCCAGGCGCATGCGCGGCGCAGCGGCGGGCTCGGCCGCTGCCGCGGTCTCGGCGCCGGCCTTGCGCTCCCGGGCGCGCTCTTCGCGATACAGCACATAGGCCCGGGCGACCTTGTGGTGCTCGCCGCGCATCAGCGCGAGCTCGACCTGATCCTGCACGTCCTCGATGTGGAAGGTGCGGCCGGCGTCGACCCTGCGCTTCAGGCTGGCGACGACCTGGTCGGTGAGGGCCGCGACGACATCGTGGACGCGCCGCGAGGCGGCCGCGCCGCTGCCTTCGACGGCGAGGAACGCCTTCGTCACGGCGATGCTGATCTTGGTCGGGTCGAAGGGCGTGACGGCGCCGTTGCGGCGGATGAGCTGATAGCCGGGCTCGGTCGGCGGAGCGCGCTCGACGATGCCGATCGCGCCGGACGCCGGCGCCGCACTTTCGGTGGACAGGGAAACTGACATTGCCGAGGACCCCAGCTGCATGGGGGCTTGGGCCGGGCAATCGCGTGCGTAACGCCACATCGGGCCACGGCCCGATCCGCGCAAGCGATCCGCCGGGACACCCCGCCCGAGGACGTTCATGGTGTCGCGGCAGGTCTCCTGGCTCGCGGGTCGACGCCTTCGGTCCGGCCTTCCCGAGGCCTTCGGCCTCAGTGGCATAGGATGGACGTGGGCTCGCCGCTTACAGTTGCGGGGGCAGCTCCGGCTTTGCCATGCGGCGCACCGGCTTCCCTCTTAGCTCTCGATTCGAGAGACCGTGACCGCTACATGTAGCGGTCTGGCCCGCGGTGATGTCAACTGCTGGCGTGTGTCCGCGCGAGTCCGTCCACAGGCGCTCCGTCCGCCTCCCGCCGGGCTCCGTCAGCTCGCCGCATAGGGGGTGAATGCGCTGCGGTTCTCGTCGACGTCGAGCGCCCGGCCGATCGCCGGGAAGGCGCGCTGCGGGCAGGCGGGGCGCTCGCAAACCTTGCAGCCTGCGCCGATCGGCGTGGCGGCGATCGGATCGTCGAGGTCGAGCCCCTTGGAGTAGACCAGTCGCCCGCCATGGCGGATGTCGCAGCCGAGCCCGATGGCGAAGGTCTTTCCCGGATGGCCGTAGCCGCCGGTCGCGTGATGCACGGTCCGCGCGATCCAGAGATAGGTGCGCCCATCCGGCATCTGCGCGACCTGCGTCAAGATGCGTCCGGGCTGTGCGAACGCTTCGTAGACGTTCCACAGGGGGCAGGTGCCGCCGACGCGGGAAAAATGGAAGTCGGTCGCCGATTGCCGCTTGGAGATGTTGCCGGCCCGGTCGACCCGCACGAAGAAGAACGGCACGCCCGTGGCGCCCGGGCGCTGCAGCGAGCTCAGCCGATGGCAGACGGTCTCGAAGCCCACGCCGAAGCGCTGGCTCAGGATGTCGATATCGTAACGTTCCGCCTCCGCCGCCGCGAGAAAGCTCCGATACGGCATGAGGAGGGCTCCGGCGACATAGTTGGCTAGGCCGAGACGGGCTAGCGCGTGCGTCTCGCGCGAGCCCGCCGCGGCCTCCGACGCCAGACGCTCGATGACGCCGTGCATCTCGAGCAGCGCGAGCTGCGTCGCGATCTGAAAGGCGCGCTGGCCCGGGTCGAGGCGGGGTGACAGCCACAGCACCCGCTCGGCGGCCTGATAGTGGCGTTGAACGGTCGCGACGTCCCGCGTCTCCACGCCGACCCGCACGCTATGGCGCCGCTCCAGGCACGCGGCCAGGCTCGCTGCAATCTCCCCCGACGCGCCGAGCTCCTCGGCATCGGACAGACGTTCGGCGGCCTCGTCCAGCTCGGCGAAGTGATTGTGGTGGGCGTAGAAGAAGTCGCGCACCTGCTCGTAGGGCATCGGCGCCGTCAGCGTGGTGACGCCGCCGGCACCCAGGCCAAGCTCGGCCGCCATGGCGTCCGCCCGCTCGAGCGCGTGGCGATAGCGCCGATGCAGCGCCACCACGGCGCGCCCCAGCGCCGGCATGGCCGCCGCGATCTCCTTGACCTCGCTCACGCTGACGGCTTCCGGGTTGGCGGGATCGGAAAACGCTTCGCGCAGGTCCGAGATGAGCCGCGCCTCGTCCCCTTCCGAGAACAGCTGCACGTCGACGCCGAAGACCTCGTTGATCTTCAGCAGCACCGGCACCGTCAGCGGACGCTGGTTCTTCTCGAGCTGGTTGAGGTAGCTCGCGGAGAGGCCGAGTGCATGGGCGAGGGCGGCTTGCGTGAGCCTCCGCTCCTCCCGCAAGCGCCTCAGCCGGACACCGACATAGGCCTTCCTCATCGATCGGCCGCGACTTTGCAAGCTTCGCAAATTCGAGGTGAAGTCTCCACAAATCCTCGCATTTTCAGCTCTTTTGCCGACACGTTGAAGCGAATATTGCGAGAAGGATGATCGCTCGCAAGGGGCCGCGGGCAGCGCCCCAGCGCAGCAACCCAAGATTCCGAGTGTGGAAGGACCGGCTTCATGCAGCAGCGCAAGAGCTATGCGGAACTCCGTGGCGAGTTGCTGGCGCGCTTTCCGAGCGGCGTCGCTCCGGGCGGCATCGGCATCGACGACATCGTCCAGCTTCGGCAGCAGAATACCTTCGACACGCATCTCGACATCGCGCGGTCCATGGCGAAGGTAATGCGCGCCGACATGGCCGCCTACGACGCCGACCCGTCGCAATTCACCCAGTCGCTCGGCTGCTGGTCGGGCTTCCATGCCCAGCAGATGATCAAGGCGGTCAAGCGTCTGCGCGGCACCGCGAAGGGCGCCTACGTCTATCTGTCCGGCTGGATGGTCGCGGGCCTGCGCAACCGCTTCGGCCATCTGCCCGACCAGTCGATGCATGAGAAGACGGCCGTCGTCGACCTGATCCAGGAGATCTACACCTCGCTGCGGCAGGCCGACGAGGTGGCGCTCAACGATTTGTTCAAGGCGCTGCGCGACGCGCGGGTTGGCGGCAATCCGGCAGCGGAGGCGGCTGCCATCGCCGCCATCGACGGCTTCGAAAGCCACGTGGTGCCGATCATCGCCGACATCGACGCCGGCTTCGGCAACGAGCACGCCACCTACCTTCTGGCCAAGGAGATGATCAAGGCGGGCGCCTGCTGCCTGCAGATCGAGAACCAGGTCTCCGACGCCAAGCAGTGCGGCCACCAGGACGGCAAGGTCACGGTGCCGCGCGAGGACTTCATCGAGAAGCTGCGCGCCTGCCGGCTCGCCTTCGAGGACCTCGGCGTCGAGGACGGCGTCATCGTCGCCCGCACCGACAGCCTCGGCGCCGGGCTGACGCAGAAGGTGCCGGTGAGCCAGCAGCCGGGCGACCTGGCGTCGAGCTACATCAAATGGCTCAAGACCGAGCCGATCAGCCCTGCCAACCCGATCCGCGACGGGGACATCGCGCTTTACCTGGACGGCTCCTTCGTCAAGCCGGTCCGCATGCCCAACGGCCTGTTCGCGTTTCGGGAAGGCACCGGCCGCGCCCGCGTGATCGAGGATTGCATCGCGTCGCTGACCGAAGGCGGCGCCGACCTGCTGTGGATCGAGACGGACGCGCCCGATGTCGAGGAGATCGCCTCGATGGTGGGCGAGATCCGCAAGGCCGTTCCCAGCGCCAAGCTGGCCTACAACAACTCGCCTTCGTTCAACTGGACGCTCAACATCCGCAAGCAGGTGCGCGCCCAATGGATTGCCGAAGGGCGCATCACCCCGGACACGTATCCGGACGGCGCGGGCCTCATGGCGGCCGAGCTGGACGACAGCGAGCTCGGGCGGGAGGCGGATGCTCGCCTCGCCCGCTTCCAGGCTGACATCTCCACCAAGGCGGGCGTGTTCCACAACCTGATCACGCTGCCGACGTTCCACCTGACGGCCAAGAGCGTCGACGAGCTGTCGTGCGGCTATTTCGGGCCGGAGCGGATGAAAGCCTACGTCAACACGGTGCAGCGCGCGGAGATCCGGCGGGGCATCTCGGCGGTCAAGCACCAGCACGAGGTCGGCTCGGATCTTGGCGATGCCTTCAAGGAAATGGTCGGCGGCAGCAGGGCGCTCAAGGCCGGCGGCGGCGCCAACACCATGAGCCAGTTCGCGGCGGAATAGCCGGGCCATCGCAACAGAGCCGGGAGGACACCATGGGTGTGGAGTTCAAGGCCATCGACAAACCGGAGCTGACCGAGCGCGACCGCGCCATCCATCGCGTGGCCGACGCGGTCCACAGAATGAACGAGGCGATCGTCCGCGCCGTGGCCGCCGGGGTGTCGGTGGAACTGGTGCGGGTCTCCCGTCACCACGACGGCACCGGCAACTGGGGCGACCAGATGATCCCGCTGGTGCGCGACACCGCGGCGCCCGAAGGCCGCTGACATGACCGCGCACCCGTCGTCGACGGAGAGTTGCAGGCCGGCCGACACCCGCCTGGTGGACATGGTCTTCCCCGAGCAGGCGAACCACTACGGCACGCTGTTCGGCGGCCACGCGCTCAGCCTGATGGGCAAGGCCGCATTCATCGCCGCGACGCGCCGGGCTCGCTGCCCGGTCGTCATGGCCGCCTCCGACAAGATCGCCTTCCACACGCCGGTCCGGGTCGGCGAGCTGGTGGAGCTGTCGGCGCGCGTCGAACGCGTCGGCCGCTCGTCCATGACCGTGGTCGTGGATGTCTACGCCGAGACACTGATGTCGGGCCAGCGCGTGCTCGCCGTGCGCGGCTCGTTCGAGATGGTCGCGGTCGACGCCGGCGGTCGACCGATCGCCATCGACAGCCCGCATCCCGCTTCCGCTCAATCCTAGGAGGGACCCCGCCCGTGAAGCTGCACTCCGTCCGCACCCACAAGTCCGCCGAAAACCTGCCGCGCGCCGCGCAGCTCGCCTGGAAGATCGCGGAGGTCGCGGCGGATCCGGTCCCGGTCGACGCTACCGTCGTGGAGATGATCGGCAACCGCATCATCGACAACGCGGCGGTGGCCGCGGCCTCGCTGGCTCGCCCGCCGGTCGCTGCGGCGCGTGCGCAGGCCAACTGCCATCCCTTCCAGCCCGGCGGCGCCACGGTCTTCGGGCTCTCGCCGCACCGGCGGCTGTCGCCCGAATGGGCGGCGTGGGCCAATGGCGTCGCCGTCCGCGAGCTCGACTTCCACGACACCTTCCTGGCCGCGGACTATTCGCATCCGGGCGACAACATTCCGCCGGTGCTCGCCGTTGCCCAGCACTGCGGCCTCGACGGCGAAGCGCTGGTGCGCGGGCTCGCCACCGCCTACGAGATCCAGATCGATCTGGTGAAGGGCATCTGCCTGCACGAGCACAAGATCGACCACATCGCCCATCTCGGTCCGGCGGCCGCGGCCGGCATCGGCACGGCCCTGACCTTGCCCACGGAGGCGATCTACCAGGCGGTGCAGCAGGCGCTGCACGTCACCACGACGACGCGCCAGTCCCGCAAGGGCGAGATCTCCAGCTGGAAAGCCTACGCGCCGGCCTTCGCCGGCAAGATGGCCATCGAAGCCGTCGACCGCGTCATGCGCGGGCAGGGCGCGCCGTCGCCGGCGTGGGAGGGCGAGGACGGCTTCATCGCCTGGCTGCTCGGCGGCCCCATGGCTCAGTATCACGTGCCGCTGCCCGAGGCCGGAGAGCCCAAGCGCGCCATCCTCGAGAGTTACACCAAGGAGCATTCGGCCGAATATCAGAGCCAGGCGCTGATCGACCTCGCCCGCCGCATGGGGCCTCGGATCGGCGACCTGTCGACGGTGCGCAGCATCGTCATCCACACCAGCCACCACACCCACTACGTGATCGGCACGGGCGCCAACGATCCGCAGAAGCTGGACCCCTGCGCCAGCCGCGAGACGCTGGACCATTCGATCATGTACATCTTCGCCGTCGCGCTGGAGGACGGCGGCTGGCATCACGAGCGCTCCTACGCGCCCGAGCGCGCCAATCGCCCGGCGACGGTGGCGCTCTGGCACAAGATCTCGACCGTCGAGGATCCCGAATGGACCCGGCGCTACCATAGCCACGATCCGCGGGAGAAGGCGTTCGGCGGTCGCGTCGTCGTCACCCTCGCCGACGGCGCGACGATCACCGACGACATCGCCATCGCCGACGCGCATCCGTGGGGCGCACGGCCATTCGGACGCGAGCAGTACATCGCCAAGTTCCGGACGCTGGCCGACGGAGTCCTCGCCCAGAGCGAACAGGACCGCTTCCTGTCGACCGTCGATCGACTGGCCAAGCTCAGGCCGAGTGATCTCACCGGGCTCACCTTCACCGTCGAGCCGGCGAGGCTGGGCACGTTCAAGACATCGGGAATCTTCGATTGGCGCGGCAAGGCCCCCGGCGCAGCCCGCGGGCTCTCCGTCGTCACGGCGTAGAGGGAGGGACGCATGATCCGCCAGGCACCAGAACAGCCGCGGCCCGCGCCGAAGAAATCGGTGGCGCTGTCGGGCGTCGTTGCAGGCAATACGGCGCTGTGCACCGTCGGCCGCAGCGGCAACGACCTTCACTATCGCGGCTATGACATCCTCGACGTCGCCGAAACTTGCAGCTTCGAGGAAATCGCGCACCTTCTCGTCCACGGCACCTTGCCGACGTCGGCGGAGCTCGCCGCCTACAAGGCCAAGCTGACGAGCCTGCGCGGCCTGCCCACGGCGGTGCGCCGCACGCTCGAGGAGCTTCCCGCGGCGGCCCACCCCATGGACGTGCTGCGCTCCGGGGTCTCGGCGCTCGGCTGCGTGCTGCCGGAAGCCGCCGACCACAATCATCCCGGGGCACGGGACATTGCCGATCGGCTGATGGCATCGCTCGGCTCCATGCTGCTCTATTGGCATCACTTCGCGCAGAATGGCCGGCGCATCGAGGTGGAGACCGATGACGACACGATCGGCGGGCATTTCCTGCATCTGCTGCACGGCCGGCCGCCGTCGGACGCGCACGTGCGCGCCATGCACACGTCGTTGATCCTGTATGCCGAGCATGAATTCAATGCGTCGACCTTTACGGCGCGCTCGATTGCTGGAACGGGAGCCGACTTCTATTCGGCCATGACCGGCGCCATCGGCGCCTTGCGCGGACCGAAGCATGGCGGCGCCAACGAGGTCGCGTTCGAGATCCAGAAGCGCTACGCCGACCCGGACGAGGCGGAGGCGGACATCCGCAGCCGTATCGCCGCACGCGAGGTGGTGATCGGCTTCGGCCACCCGGTCTACACCGTCGCCGATCCACGCAACGCCGTGATCAAGGACGTCGCACGGCGCCTCTCCGCGGCGGCGGGCTCCATGAAGATGTTCGAGATCGCCGATCGTATCGAGGCGGTGATGGGCGAGACAAAGAAGATGTTCGCCAACCTCGATTGGTTCAGCGCCGTCTCCTATCATATGATGGGCGTGCCGACATCCATGTTCACACCGTTGTTCGTCGTCGCCCGCACCTCGGGCTGGAGCGCGCACGTGATCGAGCAGCGGCAGGACAACAAGATCATCCGGCCGTCGGCCAACTACATCGGCCCCGAGAACCGCTCGTTCGTGCCGATCGAGGCGCGGGGCCGCGAGCCGTCGGCCGCCCGTGCGGCCTGAGGAGATGTCGATGCCCTATCTCGTCGCGGCGGATCTGCCGTCGGAGGCGCCCGGCCGGCGCTTCCGCGCCCTGGTCGAGCGCGGGATCATCCTGCGCATGCCCGGCGCCCACAACGGCATGGCCGCCCTCCAGGCCAAGGCGGCCGGCTTCGAAGCCCTGTACCTGTCCGGCGCCGCCATGACGGCGTCGATGGGCCTGCCGGATCTGGGGATCATCACGGTCGACGAGGTGGCCTTCTTCATCCGCCAGGTGGTGCGCGCCAGCGGCCTGCCGGTGCTGGTCGACGGCGATACCGGCTACGGCGAGGCGCTCAACGTCATGCACATGGTGCGCGCCTTCGAGGATGCCGGTGCGGCGGCCGTTCATATCGAAGACCAGCTGCTGCCTAAGAAGTGCGGCCACCTGAACGACAAGAGGCTTGCCGATGCCCGCGACATGGCCGCCAAGGTCGCCGCCGCGGCGAAGGCGCGCCGCCATCTCTACCTCATCGCGCGGACCGATGCCGCGGCCAGCGAAGGCCTCGACGGGGCGGTCGCCCGGGCCAGGCTGTACGTCGAGGCCGGCGCCGACGCGATCTTCCCGGAGGCCTTGACCAACGCCGAGATGTTCCGCGAGTTCGCGCGCCGCCTGCCCGGCGTGCCGCTGCTGGCCAACATGACGGAGTTCGGCCGTTCGCCGGAGCTCGCCGCCGCCGAGTGCGAGGCGATGGGCTTCCGCATGATCATCTGGCCGGTGTCGTCGCTGCGGGTGGCCAACAAGGCCCAGCAGAAGCTCTACGCCGCCATTCGCCGCGACGGCAGCACCCGGGCGATGCTGGACGAGATGCAGACGCGCGCGGAACTGTACGAGCTGATCGGCCTCCACGCCTACGAGGCGCTGGACGCATCGATCGTCGAAACCGTCCTGCCAACGCTCGCCGCCGAATAGGCGATCGGTCGGCAAGTCGCGACACCATGCAAGTCGCGACACCATGAACGTCCTCGGGCGGGGTGCCCCGGTGGTGCGCTCAGGATCGGGCCGTTCGATCGGCCGATCCCGCGTCCACTCGGCCTTTGCCCCCATTTTTGGGGTTGAGCCGTGTCTATCTCTTCTCTTCCAATCGCAACGCTCGGCACGCCGCGCATCGGCCCGCGCCGTGAGCTCAAGTTCGCCTTGGAATCCTACTGGTCCGGCACGTCCAGCGAGGCAGCACTGCTCGAGGCCGCTGCCGCCCTGAGGGCTGCGGGCTGGGCCCGGCAGCGGGCGCTCGGCGTGAGCATCATCCCGTCCAACGATTTCTCGCTCTACGATCAGGTGCTCGATACCAGCGTCATGGTCGGCGCCATTCCCGCCGGCTACGGCTGGGCGGGCGGCCCGGTCTCCCTGGCGACCTACTTCGCCATGGCCCGTGGCGCGCAGGGGCACGGTGCGGCCTGCGCCCATGGCCATGGCGGCGATGATCACGGCCAGGATGACCATGGCGGCGGGGCGCCGGCCCAGGAGATGACCAAGTGGTTCGACACCAACTACCACTACATGGTGCCGGAGTTCAGCCGCGGGCAGCGCTTCGAGCTGGCGTCGCTGAAGCCCGTCGACGAATATCGTGAGGCGAGGGCGCTCGGCTATCAGACGCGTCCCGTGCTGCTCGGGCCCGTCACCTTCCTGAAGCTCGGCAAGAGCAAGGACCCGACTCTCGATCCGGTGTCGCTGATCGGCGAGCTGCTGCCGGTCTACATCGATGTCTTGCGGCGGCTGGCGGCAAGCGGCGCCGACTGGGTCCAGCTCGATGAGCCCTGCCTGGTGCTCGATCTCGACGAGCCGACGCGTGAGGCCCTGCGGAAGGCTTATGCAAACATCGCGGATGCACTGCCGCAGCTGAACATCATGCTGGCCACGTATTTCGGTGGCCTCGGCGACAATCTCGACCTGGCGCTGGAGCTGCCCGTCGCCGGCCTGCATCTGGACCTGGTGCGTGCGCCGCACCAGCTCGACACCGTGCTGCCCAGACTGCCGCGCGGGCGCGTCCTTTCGCTCGGCATCATCGATGGCCGCAACGTCTGGCGCGCCGACCTGGAGCCGCTCCTGGACCGTCTGGAGCCCGTCGTCGCGAGACGCGGCATCGACCACGTCCAGATCGCTCCGTCGTGCTCCCTGCTGCACGTGCCGATCGATCTCGAGCTCGAAGCCGGGCTCGACGCGGACGTGAGCAGCTGGCTCGCCTTTTCCGTCCAGAAGATGGGCGAGCTGGCGACGCTGGGCGCGGCGCTCGCGTCCGGCCGCGGCACCGTCCGCGACGCGTTGGCCGCGTCCACCGCCGCCGCGGCCGCCCGCCGGGCCTCGCCGAAGGTGCACGATGCGGCCGTCCGGGCCCGGATGGCCGCGATCACGCCGGACATGACCCGGCGCAAGAGCGGCTTTCCGGCTCGCGCCGAGGTGCAACGGCGGCGGTTTGGCCTGCCGGCCTTTCCGACGACGACCATCGGCTCCTTCCCCCAGACCGACGAGGTGCGCAAAGCGCGTGCCGCCCACGCAAAGGGCGCCCTGACGGACGCCGCGTACGACGCGTTCCTGCGCGAGGAAACCGCGCGCACCATCCGCTGGCAGGAGGAGATCGGCCTCGACGTCCTGGTGCACGGCGAATTCGAGCGCAACGACATGGTGCAATACTTCGGCGAGCAATTGTCGGGGTTCGTCTTCACCAAGCACGGCTGGGTGCAATCCTATGGCTCGCGCTGCGTACGACCGCCGATCCTCTTCGGCGACGTCTCACGCCCCGCGCCGATGACCGTCGGCTGGTGGCAGTACGCCCAGGCGCAAACCCGCAAGCCCCTGAAAGGCATGCTGACCGGACCGGTCACCATCCTGAACTGGTCCTTCGTTCGCGACGACGTTCCGCGCAGCATCTCATGCCGGCAGATCGCCTTGGCCATTCGTGACGAGGTCGCCGATTTGGAGGCGGCGGGCGCCGCGATGATCCAGATCGACGAAGCGGCGCTTCGCGAAGGCCTGCCGCTGCGGACGTCGGAGTGGGGGGCCTATCTCGACTGGGCCGTGGACAGCTTCAGGCTCTGCTCGTCCGGTGTCGCCGACGAGACCCAGATCCACACCCACATGTGCTATTCGGAGTTCAACGACATCATCGATGCCATCGCCGCGATGGACGCGGACGTGATCTCCATCGAGACATCCCGCTCCAAGATGGAGCTCCTCGACGCCTTCAGGTCGTTCAAATACCCCAACGAGATCGGCCCCGGCGTCTACGACATCCACTCCCCGCGTGTCCCGGAGACCGACGAGATGACGAGCCTGCTGACGCTCGCCCGCGGCCGGCTCGCCGATAGCCAGCTATGGGTCAATCCGGACTGCGGGCTGAAGACGCGCAAATGGGAGGAGGTGCGGCCGGCGCTCGTGAACATGGTCGCGGCGGCGCGGCAGGTTCGCGCCTCGGGCGGATGAACGGATCTTCCCGTTGAAGCTATCGCTCGCCAGGGCGCGTAAGCGGCCGCAAGTCGCGAAGCGCTGCTGACTCAGAGAGTTGCAGCATCGCTATCCGCTCAGATGATCATCTGAGCGGATAGCGCTATTTGACGAGTCTAGCCGGCCTGGGGATGCAGCCGGCGCCGCAGAAGGCCCCGGCGTGGAGCGAACAGGAACGCCAGGGCGAAGAGCGCGGTTTGCACCAGCACGATCGTCGCGCCCGTCTCGCCGTTCAGCCAGAAGCTCGCCATGGTCCCGATGACGCTGGCCAGCAAGGCGGAGGCGACCGCGATCAGCGTCATGCGGCCGAAGTCCTGCGTCAGGAGGAACCCGATGCAGCCGGGCGCGATCAGCATGGCGACGACCAGGCAGACGCCGGTGGCCTGCAAGGCCGCGACCGCCGTTGCGGCGACCAGCACGAGCAGGATCAGCTCGAGCCGCGCCGGCGACAGTCCGAGCACCCGCGCCTGCCCGGGATCGAAGCAGAACAGGATGAGGTCCTTGCGCATGACGATGGCCGCGGCAAGGGCCGCCGTACCCACGATCAGGGTCTGGACGAGGTCGCCCGCCTCGATGCCGAGCAGGTTGCCGAACAGCACGTGGACGAAGTGAATGTCGCTCGGCGTGGCGACCAGCAGAATGAGCCCCACGGCCAGGAAGCCGGTGAACGAGATGCCGAGCAGGGCATCGGGCTTGATGCGCGTCACGTTGCGGGCCGCACCGGCGGCCAGCACGCAGGCGACGCCGCTGGCGACCGCGCCCAGCGCCATCGGCAGGCCGACGATGTGGGCGACGATGATGCCGGGCAGCACGGCGTGGGACAGCGCGTCGCCGATCAGCGCCCATCCCTTCAGGACAATGAAGCATGACAGCACGGCGCAGACGGCGCAGACGAACATGCCGACCGCCAGCGCCCTCAGCATGAAGGCGTGCCGCAGCGGCTCGACGATGGCGTCGAGACAATCGACGAGAACGCTCATGTGGCCCGCTCCGTGGCGATGATCTCGCGTGCCCGCCGACGGCGCGCCGCCACGATCCCGTGCTTGGGCGCGAAGGCGAGAGCCAGGCCGAACATGGCCGTCTGCAGCACGACGATGGCGCCGCCGGCCGAGCCGTCCAGGTAGAAGCTGGCATAGGCGCCCGCCATCGCCGCCGTCGCGGCGAGCAGTGGCGAGATGATCAGGGTATGGCTGAAGCGGTCCGTCAGCAGCAGCGCGGTGGCGCCGGGCGTGATCAGCATGGCGACGACGAGGAGAGCGCCCACGGCCTGAAGCGCCGCGACCGCCGCGAGCGACAGCAGCGCCAGCAGGACGAGGTGGATGGCGTTGGTGTTCAAGCCGATCGCCCGAGCATGGCTCGGGTCGAAGCAGTAGAGCAGCAGGTCCTTCCATTTGAGCGCGACGACGACGAGGCAGAGCGCCCCGACCCCGGCGACCTGCAGGAGGTCTCCGTCGGAGATGCCGAGCAGGTTGCCGAACAGGATCGTCTGGACGCGGACGTTGGTGGGGACGACCGAGATGAGGAACAGGCCGGCGGCGAAGAAGGCGGTGAACACGACGCCGATCACCGCGTCGTTCTTGAGCGCGGTATTGCGCTCGACGAGGCCGATGCCGAGCACGGCCAACAGCCCCGTGAGAAAGGCGCCGAGGGCGAACGGCGCGCCGACGATGGCCGCGACGGCGACGCCGGGGACGACCGAGTGGGAGAGCGCATCGCCGAGCAGCGACCAGCCCTTCAGGGTCACGAAGCACGACAGCAGGCCGCAGAGCGCCCCGACCGCCGCCCCGCCGAACATGGCCTTCAGCATGAACCCGTAGCCGAACGGCTCCGCGAGCAGAGCCAGGAGGGAGCCGTCCATCAGGCCGACGCTCCCTTCGCCACGAGACGCCCGATGGGGCTTGCCTCGCTCGGCCGAGGTGAGGACACGACCGCCCCGACCGGCAGCTGATGGATGGCTCCACCGAAGGTCTGCCCGAGATTGTCCGTGGTATAGACCTCGGCGACCGGGCCGAACGCGACGAGGCTCCGGTTGATCATCATCACCTGATCGCAGAAGGCCGGCACGCTCGACAGGTTATGGGTCGAGACGATGATGATGTGGCCGCATGCCTTGAGCTCGCGCAGGATGCCGATGATGGCATGCTCGGTGTTGACGTCGACGCCGGTGAACGGCTCGTCGAGCAGCATGATGGTGCTCCTCTGCGCCAGGGCGCGGGCGAGGAAGACGCGCTTGCGCTGGCCGCCCGAGAGCTCGCCGATCTGCCGATCGGCAAGGCGCTCCATGGCGACGCGTGCCAGGCTCTCCTCGACGATGCGGGCATCCTCGCGCGACGGAATGCGCAGGAAGCCCATGCGCCCCTGCCGGCCCATCATCACCACGTCGCGGACCGAGACCGGGAAGGTCCAGTCCACTTCCTCGGTCTGCGGCACGTAGGCGATCACGTTCTGCTTCTGCGCCCAGGCCACCGGCCGGCCGCAGACCGCCACAGAGCCGCGGGTCGGCGGAACGAAGCCCATGATCGCCTTGAACAGCGTCGACTTGCCGGCGCCGTTCATGCCGATCAGGCCGCAGATGGTGGGCTCCGCCAGGTCGAGGCTCACGTCCGACAGCGCGATGTTGCCGCCGCGATAGGCGACCGTGAGGCTGCGGACCGCGACCGCGGGGCGGATGTCGTTTGCAGGCAGAGACAGGGCCGCCGGCATCGCGCTAGTTGCCGACATTGAAGCCCCGCAGGATGGTCTTGGCGTTGTAGTCGAGAAGCTTCAGGTAGGTCGGGGCCGGCCCGTCGTCGGTCGTGAGGCTGTCGACATAGAGCGTGCCGCCGAAGCGGGCGCCGGTCTCCGACGCCACCTGGCGCATCGCCTTGTCGTTGACCGTGCTTTCGCAGAAGACCACCGGCACGCGGTTCTTGCGCACGGCATCCACCACCTTGCGCACCTGCTGCGGCGTCCCCTCTTCGTCAGCGTTGACGGCCCAGAGATAGAGCTCCTTGAGGTCATAGTTCCGCGTCAGATAGGAGAAAGCCCCCTCGCAGCTCACCAGCGTTCTCGCATTGGCGGGTATCTTCGCCAACGCCGCGGAGATCGGCGCGTTCAGAGCTTCCAGCTCCTTCGTATAGGCCGCCGCATTGGCGTCGTAAGTGGCGGCATTGGCCGGATCGAGCTGGCCCAGCGCCTTGCGGATGTTCTCCACGTAGACCACCGCATTGGCGGGCGACATCCACGAATGCGGATTCGGCTTGCCCGAATAGGCCCCGTCGGCGATGCCCATGGGCTCGATGCCCGCCGTCACGACGGCGCTCGGCACGCCACCGACGTTGCGGAAGAACTTCTCGAACCAGCGCTCCAGGCCGAAGCCGTTCCACAGCACGAGGTCGGCGGACTGCGCCTTCACGATATCGAGCGGCGTCGGCTGATAGTCGTGGATCTCGGCCCCCGGCTTGGTGATCGATTCCACGATCGCTTTGTCGCCGGCGATATTCTGCGCGATGTCCTGGAGGATCGTGAACGTCGTCACGATCCGCTTCGGCTTGCCATCGTCGGCGTGCGCGGCCGACACGCCCGCAGCAAGGACGAGGCCCAGGCCGAGGGCCCGGACAGCCTTCAAATAGCACATGTTCGGCGGCTCCAGTTCTTGGTCGCGTCGTCTGGCGTCGAGGGGACGTTCGAAAAACGAGGCTCATGCTTATTGCAAATCATTTGCAATTGCAATACGACCGTTGCAACGCCGATGGGACAACCGCACGCTCACAAGCTACGCGTGCTCAGTCGAATTAGCCTTAGACAAAAATGATCATCTAGAGTGGCCTTGGGCAGTCGTATCGATCCGAACTTCCAACCCGCCGCAGCTGGTCGGACGAAGTAACTGCGACATGGGCACATCATTGCTTCCGCTAGATGGGCTGTTGCCCGTTTTTTGTTTGCGCACTGCGGCGCGCGATTGCATCGTCTCGAAGCTGAAGGAGATCCCCATGCGCGCCGTCGCTGCCCTGATACTGTCCGGCCTGCTCGCGTGCGCCGGTAGCCCGGCGTCTGCCCAGACGACGAGCGAGGCGCCGCAGCCGGGCTACCCGCAGGACCCGCCGACGATCGGGCCGTCACTCGGCCCGTGGGGCGATATCGGCGGCTCGCGCAGCTGGCTGTGGAGCCGCGGCATCAACTACAACATATCGTATATCGGCGAGGTCTTCGGCAATCCGACGGGCGGCATCAAGCAGGGAACCGTCTACGACGGTAGTATCCAGTTCTCGCTCGACGCGGACCTCGGCAAGCTGGCGGGGTGGGACGGCGCCACCTTCCGCGCCAGCGCCTTCAACATTCAAGGCAAGGGACTCTCGAGCAAATATCTCGGCAGCCTGTTGACGATCAGCAATGCTGAGGCCACGCCGACGTGGCGCATGTTCGAGTTCTGGGTCGAGCAGTCGTTCCTCGACCAGAAGATGTCGCTGCGCGTGGGCCAGCTCGCCATCGATTCGGTGTTCTGGATCAGCCAGAACGCCGGCCTGTTCGTGAGCGGCACGTTCGGCTGGCCGGGCATCAACGGCATCGACATGCCGGCGGGCGGCCCGGCCTATCCGCTGGCGGGCCCCGCGGCGCTCTTGAGATGGTCGGCGACCGACAACCTCACCGTGCGCGCAGGCGTCTATACCGGCGATCCGGCGGGCAATTCCTGCTTGCAGGACAACGCCCAGCACTGCGACCGCTACGGCATGCCGCGCTTCGCCGGCACGCTGGCCATCACGGAGGCCACCTACAACTACGGCGAGGTCAAGGACCCGTCGAGCCTGCCGGGAACGCTCAAGCTCGGGGCGTGGTACAATTCCAACCGCTTCGACAGCCTGCGCGTCGGCGCCGACGGGCTGCTGCTCGCCAACCCGGACAGCGCCGGCATCCCGCGGCGCTATCGCGGCGACTGGGGCGTCTACGGCGTGCTCGACCAGACCATCTATCGGCTGCCGGGCTCCGACAGCGGCGGCATCGGCATCTTCGCCCGGGGCGGCGTGTCGCCGGGCAACCGCAACCTGATCAGCTTCTACGCCGACGCGGGCGTGAGCATCAACGGCCTCATCGCCTCGCGCCCGAACGACACCTTCGGCGTCGCCTTCGCCTACGCCGGCATTTCCGCCGACGCGAGCTCGGCCGATCGCGACGCCTTCTATTTCACCGGCACCTACACGCCGACGCGCCGCTACGAGGCGGTGATCGAGGCCACGTATCAGGCCCAGATCGTGCCCGGTTGGACGATCCAGCCGGACATCCAGTACATCTTCAATCCGGGCGGTCGCGTGCTCAACCCCAACGATCCCACCGGCACGACGCTGGTCAAGAATGCCCTCGTCCTCGGCCTGAGAACGAATATCCGCTATTGAGCGGGCGGCGGCCCGGCTCGCGCGGGCGCGCTTCGGTTCCAGCGCCGCGAGGCTGTCGACGCGGCCGGTGCCGGTCAGGCCTGCGCGGAGGGCTCGACGGGAAACAGATGGAGGGCGCCGCTCGCCAGCGCGACGCGGCGGAAGCGCAGGCCGAAGCTGCGGTCGAGCGCCTCGTCGCGGATGACCGTGCCGGCCGGCCCGTCGAGCACGATCTCGCCGCCCGCCATCAGCACCAGCCGGTCGCAGAAGCGGCCGGCGAGATCGAGATCGTGGAGCACGACGACCACCGTCCGGCGCCCGGCTTCGGTCTTGAGCCGGCGCAGCAATGCCAGGCGGTGGCCGACGTCGAGGGCGGCGCCGGGCTCGTCGGCGAGCAGGACGGGGCAGGGGGCAGCCAGCACCGCGGCGAGCAGGGTGCGGGCGCGCTCGCCGCCGGACAGCTGCGACCAGCGGCGCGCCGCGAGCGCCGTCAGGTCGTGGTCGCGCAGCAGGCTCGTAACGGAGGGCCGCCGCTCGGCTCGCGCGGCCCCGAGCTCCAGCAGGTCACGCACCGAATAGTCCCAGGCCGGCGCGAAATGCTGCGGCACGTAGGCGATGGCGCGGCCGCGCTCCGCCGTAGTCATCGTCGCCACGTCCCGGCCGGCGCAGGTGACGCGGCCGGCCGTCGGCGCGGTGAGACCGGCGAGCACCCGCAGCAGCGTCGACTTGCCGGCGCCGTTGGGGCCGATCAATCCGACCAGGGTGCCGGGCTCGAGAGTGAGTCTGGCATCCGCGACGATGGCCCGGCCGGCGCGCCGGACCTCGACGCCGTCGGCGCCGAGCGCGCTCATGCGCGGAGCCTCCGCGCCAGCACCAGGAGAAAGAATGGGCCGCCGACCAGGGCGGTGATCAGCCCGAGCGGGATCTCCGCGGGGGGCAGGGCGGCGCGCGCCAGCGCATCGCACACCAGGACGATGGCCGCACCGATGCCGGCGGTAGCGGGCAGGAGCGCGCCGTGACGCGGCCCCACCCACCAGCGCGCCACGTGGGGCGCGACGAGCCCGACGAAGGCGACCAGCCCGCCGTAGGCGACGGCCACGGCGACGATCAGCGCGCCGACGAGGATCGCGCGCGAGACGAAGCGGACGGTGTCGAGGCCGAACGCCTGCGCCTGGTCCTCGTCGAGCCCGAGCAGGTCGAGGCCGTGCGCCAGCCGCTGTGCCAGGGCGAAGACGCCCGCCGTCAGCGCCGCGAGCAGGGCCAGGCCCGGCCAGGTCGGCGTCTGCACGCCGCCCAGCACCCAGCTCAGCACCACCTGCAGGCTGACCGTCTCGTCGGACAGCGCGAACATCAGGAACGAGCGGATGGCGGCGAGGATCGCGGCCACGGCGACGCCAGCGAGCAGCAGCCCGGCGGCGTCGAGATGGCCGGCGATGCGGGCGAACAGCACCACGAGCCAGGTCGCGCCCCAGGCGCCGAGGAACGACAGGGCCGCGAGCACCGGCGCCGCCGGCAGGCCGAGCGGCACCAGGAGGGCGATAGTGGCGCCGACGGCCGCGCCGCCGGCGCTGCCGAGCAGGTAGGGCTCGGCCAGCGGGTTGCGGAACACGCCCTGGAAGATGGCGCCGCCGAGGCCGAGCAGCGCGCCGACGAGGCCGGCCGCCAGCACGCGCGGCAGCCGCCAGTCCAGGAGCAGCCGGGCGCGCATGGTGTCCGGATCGGCGAACGCCGCCGCCACGTCGACAGGGCTCGCCCAGTCGTGGCCGGCGCACACGCCGAGCCCGACCCCGAGGGCGAGCGCGGCGGGAAGGGCCAGCGGCCAGGGGCGGGGGGCAAAGCGCGGTGCACGCATCATGGGGCTCGCTCGCCGGGATGCAGCAGCCGCGCCAGGCGCTCGATGCCGTCGACGGTGCGGGGGCCCGGGATCAGGAACTCGGCCCGCGGCACGATATGCGCGCGGCCGTTCCTGACCGCGCGCAGGCTGCGCCAGCCCGGCCGGGCGACGAGAGCGTCGAGCTCGTCCTGGCGGCCGGCGAGCAGCAGCACGTCCGGATCGGCGGCGATCGCCGCTTCGGGCGAGACCTGGGGCAGGCCCGAGGCGCTCGTGAGCGCCAGATCGGCCCCGGCGAGACGCAGGGCGTCGGCGGTGTAGGTGGCCTCGCGCACCACGAGGATGAGGCCGTTGCCGAGCTGGCCGGTGATGAGCAGGGCCTTGGGCCGCGCCCGTCGGCCGATGTGCGCTGCGACGGCCGCCATGCGGTCGGACAGCTGACTCACAACCGCCTCGCCGCGCTCGGGAACACCCGTCGCCCGCGCCAGCAGGCGGATGTTGGACAGCACCTCGTCCACCGAGCGGGCGAGCAGGACCAGCACGGGAATGCGGACCCGGGACATGGGGTCGAGCACCTGGTGCATCGCCTGCCGCGACGGTGTCAGCACCACGAGGTCCGGCGCCAGCGCGACGATGCGGTCGACCGAGAAGCCGAGCCTGCCGCCGACCAGCGGGCGATGCCCGGCCACGTCGGGCGGGTAGCGCGTGTAGCTCTCGATACCGACGATGCGATCGGCGAGGCCCAGGGCCGCCACCAGCTCCGTGTTGGAGGCGAAGATGGTGACGAGCCGCCGGGCGGGACGCGGCAGCACGACATCCCGCCCCATGGCGTCGCGCAGGGCGACCGCCTCGGCCCGTGCGGGCGTCGCAGCGGCGAGCACGGCCGCGACGGCGACAACGCACTGTGCGATGCGCGCCCGGCTCAAAAGCGCGCCTTCACGCCGGCGAGCAGCTGACGACCCGGCATGGAGGTGCCGTAGCCGCCGTTGTAGAAGCGCACGTCGGCGAGGATCGGCGCCTTGTCCAGCCCGATGAAGATCGGATGCTCGTTGACGTTGAAGACGTTGTTGACGCCGGCGAAGACCTTGACGCCCTTGAAGACCTCGACCTCCGCCAGCACGTTCCAGACCCAGAACGGGTCCTTGCGGTGGATGTATTCGCGATTGGGCTCGGCGAACGGTACCAGCAGATTTTCTTCGGTGTTGTACCACATGGGGCCGCGCAGCACGCCCTGGATCTGCAACGACCAGTCGTAGCGGTCGAGCTTCTGGCCGAAGCGTGTGCCGATCGCCGCCTCGTACTTGTACATGCGCTCGACGTTGTTGGTGTTGGCGGTGACGGCCGCGCCCTTGTCGGTCATCTCGAAATTATAGAAGCCGTTGGCATAGGCCGTCCAACGCCAGGTGCCGGCATCCTGGCCGAGCATGCGGAAGACGTCGGTGTCGAACTGCATCTCGATGCCGCGCACCACCACGTCCGCCGCGTTGTTGGCGTAGTCGGAGGTGTTGGCCACGCCGGGCCTGAGCCTGGTGATGATGCGGTCGGAGATGACGTTCTGGAACACCGCAGTGTCCAGGCGCCAGCCAGGGCCGGTCAGCGTCATGCCCGCCTCGATCTGCTCCGCCGTCTCCGGCTTGAGGTCGGGGTTGCCGAAGGTGCGGCCGCCGCCCAGCGCGGTGAAGTCCGCGGCGAGCTCGCTCGCCGTCGGCGCCCGGAAGCCGGAGGACGCGCCGACGCGGAAGCCCAGCCAGTCGAGGGCCTGGTAGGTGGCGCCGGTGGCGTAGGTGGTGGCGCTGTAGGGGATGGTGCGTGGCCGCTGGTTGGCGAGGTTGGGCGTCCAATCGAAGCTCGTCGTGCCGTAGGTCTGGCGGATGCCGCCGCGCACGGTCACCTTCTCATTGAAGAAGGTTTGCGAATCCTCCGCATAGAAGCCGTTGGCGGTGTCGGTCTGATTGTTGTCGATGGGGGCGATCTGCGACAGGCTGTTGCCGGGCACGCCCTGGCGATAGCGGTCCGAGCGCAGCGGGCTCGTCTCCCAGTCCCAGCCGAGGATGAGCTTGTTGCCTTCCCAAAGGTTGACCCAGGGCTGGATGCGGGTGCCGTAGACCTCGAGCCGGCGTCGGTTGAAATCGGCGGCGGTGCCTTTCGCCGGCAGGTTGTTGGAGCCTCGCTGCACGGGGGAGGCCCATTTGAAGCGGTCCACGTCGTTGTCGTAATAGGCCTGCGCCATCAGGCCGACGCGGCCGTCAGGCGACTGGCCTTTGTAGGTGACGTCGGCGCCCTGGTTGTAGCGGTCGTCGCGGCTGAGATAGTTGGCGCCCGAGCCGCGGAAGCCCGCATCGTAGATGCCGTCCGAGCGCACGCTGACATCGACGCGGTGGTCCGGGTTGATCTGCAGCCCGATGGCGCCGGCCCAGCCCTTGCGCGCCCAGTCGGTGTTGATCTGGCGGCCGCCGCCGGTGCCCGCATCGTAGTCGTCGCTGCGGCCGCCGTTGAGGCCGAAGTACCAGTCCACCGCATCGTAGACGCCGCCGGTGGCGGCACGGCCCTGGATCAGCCCCCAGCTGCCGCCCGAGGTCTCGACCGTGTTGCCGGGCGCGGTGCGGCCGGTCTTCAGGATGATGTTGATGACGCCGCCGATGTTCTGGCTGCCGTAGATCACCGAGGACGGGCCGCGCACGATCTCGATGCGCTCCACGTGCGCCAGCGACAGCTTGGAGAGGTTGGCTGTGCCGGCGCGGTGGCCGTTGATCAGCACCAGCACCTGGCTGCGGAAGTCCTTGCCCTGGCCGTCGGTGGAGCCGCCGCGGATGTTGATCGAGGTCTGGCCGGGGGTCCACTCGCTGAAGAAGCCGACCGCGTTCTCGGCGAGCAGGTCGGTCACCGACTTGGCCGTCGAATGCTCGATCTTCTGCTGGTCGATGACCTGCACCGTGCCGGGAATGCGGCTGCGCTCCTCCGGCAGGCCGGTCGCCGTCACGACGATCTCGTCGAGCCGTGTGACGTCCTCGGCTGCGGCGGGACATGCGGCGAAGCCGCTCGCGACGGCTGCCGCCAGGCCATGTCGGACTGTTCTCGAGATCACGCTTTGCACCCCCAGGTGAGAATCGCCGATCGCCTCGGCACGTCGAGCCGGTGGCCGCCGGCCTCGTTCACGGCGAGCCGCTCCAGGCGCGCCGCGAGAGTTGGCCTGCGCGCGTCCGCGTCGCTCCAGCCCAGCCGGTCGGCCAGGTACGCGGCGACGGCGCCGATGTCGGCGACCACCAGAGAAAACGTCCAGTCGGCCAGCCGGATGCCGTCCGGCCGGTGCGCGTCGCCGAGCGCCGCGAGCACGATGTCGACGCCGGGCGTCTCGTCCTCGCCATGCCACTCGGCGGGCAGGCAGCCGGCCAGGCACAGCCCGCGCGGGCCGTTCTGCGCCGGCACGACCCAGGCGACGGGGCCGGCGCTCCACTCCCGGCAGCGGGCGAGGAAGGGCAGCGGGGCCTGGAGCGGCGCCGGCATGTTGGCGGCGAGCACGGTGTCGAAGCGGCCGATACCGGTCGCCTCCTGCCAGTCGCAGGCGACGATTCGCGACGGCCCGTCGGGCACAGCGAGCCGCGCTCGCATGACGGGCGCCGGCTCGATCGCCGTCCAGTGGCAGCCGGGGTCGCGCAGCGCGCGCCCGAGCTGGCCGCCGCCGGCGCCGACGTCGAGGAAGTGGCCGAAGCGGCCGACGGCCTGGCGCAGCAGCGGCGCGACCTTGGCCGCGTAGTCGGACGTATCGATGCCGGATGCGTAGAGGCCGAGCGGATCGACAGGACGCCGGGCGGGCGGGTCAGACATGAGCGTGGATTCCAATATGCAATGTTATAACGTTACTCAAATACTCGCCTGAGGCAACCCGGCGCCAGCACACACGATGCAACGCCGATGAGCAGGCCCATGTCTGGCGTTCGCGCCGTTCCGGTCCGCCGCCGAGCGCAGAGTTCCGCCCACGGCGCGCGGGCACGCGCCAGCATGCTGGGGGACGCGGACGATGGGGATGGTGGTCACGGGATCGGGCCTCGGCGGCAACGTCAGTGGCACGTCACCGCGAACGAAGCCTCCCCGGGCGCCTGGCTGCGCTCGGTTCGGCAACGGATCGGTGCACCCCGCCCGACGCGTGCTCGCGTGTGACCACGACTGACGGCAGGTCTCCTGGCTCGCGGGTCTCGCTCCTCCGCTGCCTTCCCGGCCCCAGGGGACCAGTGGCACGATGCGGACGAATCACCGCTTACAGTTGCGGGGGCAGCCGCGGCATCGGGCCCAAGCCCTCACCGCGTTCCCTTTCAATCCCCGAGGGGAACCGTCACCGTCACCATAAAGGGGAAGCGTCCGAGGTCAAACGGCCGGCGGCGAGAGATCCGCCGGATCGGCGGCAGCACGGCGAAGGTGTGACACTTGCGTCACGGACGGCGGCCGCGGCGGCCGGTGCGCGCCGGGCCGTCGATTACGGCCGGCTGATATCGTCGACCGGCACCACCTCGCAGAGCGACGAGCGCAGACCCATCGAGCCGCTGATCGGATCCGTCTGGTCGCCGGCAATGAGCCGGTTGTAGTTGGCGCCGCCGTCGGAGAGCGCATCGTAGCCGGGCCGTCCCAGCTCGTCGTTGCCTTGCCACCAGCCGTACTGCGCGCTGACGACGCGCGCGTCCAGGCTGGCGTCGAACCTGGCGCGCATGCGCGCCCGCGCCGTGCCGGTGCGGATCTCCACCCAATCGCCGTCGCCGATGCCGCGCGCGCCGGCGGTGTCCGGGTGCAGGCTGATCTCGGGATCGGGCGCGCGGCGGCGCAGGGACGGGATGTGGCGGTGCTGGCCGTGGCAGTAGTGGACGACCTTGGCCGAGGTGAGCACCAGCGGATAGGGGCTGCCGGGCGCGGCATAAGGCGAGCGTGCCGGCTCGACGAAATGGGGCAATGGGTCCTGTCCGGCATCGCGGAACCGCTCGGAAAAGACCTCGATCTTGCCGGTCGGCGTGTTGAAGCCGCCGGTCTTGTAGCGAAAATAGTGCGGCTCGCCGGCCACGCTGATGCCGCCGGGCCGGGCGAGCAGGTCATCGAGCGCGAGGCCCAGCGGTTCCAGGATCGCGGCGAAGCCCGCCCGCATGTCCCCCTCCCAGAACAGATGGCCAAGGCCGAGCCGCTTTGCGAGCTCGAAGACGACTTGTCCATCGGACCGCGATTCCCCCGCGCTCGCCACCGCAGCCTGCCGGAACTGGACGAGGTTCTCCGCCCGCTGGCTTCCCTCGAAGCCGACGCGGAGCGTCTCGCGCTCCCACGCCGTATTGATGGGCAGGAAGATATCGGCGAACGCCGCCGTCGGCGACATGACGACGTCGGCGTGAACGTGGAACTCGAGCTTCGCGAGGGCTTGTGCGGCGCGGGCGCCGTCCGCGTGGTTGACGATGAAATTGCGCCCGAAGCCGACCACGGCCCTGATCGGGTAGGGCTTACCGTCGAGGATGGCGTCGTAGAGGGCGTCCGCTCCCACCCAATTGTTGCGGCCCGGCCCGAGGGGCGAACGCGCCAGCTCGATGCATTTGGCCCGCTGCTCGGCCGGCATGAGCTCATGGCCGCTGACGTCGCGAGCGGGCGGCCGGGAGAACTCAACGTTGCCGCCCGGCGCATCGAAGCTGCCGGTCAGGGCCATCAGCAAGGCGATGGCCCGGTCCATCTGCGTGGCGTTGGTGTGCTGGCCGACGCCGGACCACGCGTAGTAGCTGACGGGACGGGCGGCGAAGAGCAACTGGGCCGTTTCCGTCACCTGCTCCTTGCGGACCCAGGTCAGCTCCTCGACGCGCTCGGGCGAATAGGGCTCGCAGAGCTCCCGATAGAGGCTGAAGGCGGACCGGCAGGTCAGGGGCGCGCCGCCAACGGCGGCAAGCGTGACAGTGGCGTCGAGGGCCGGCGCGCGGCCGTCCGCGTAGGCGCGCTGCGACGGCGAATAGGCGACGGGCTCGCCCCTGGCGCCGTCCCACGCCATCAGATCGTCGGCTTCCGCACCCGCGGGCCGGACCGCCAGATCGCCGGCGCGCAGGAAGCGCTTGGTATCGGCCCGCACCAGCAGCGGGCCGTTCGTCCAGTCCCGCATGAAGCCGACGTCGTACCAGCCGTGGCGGATCATCTCCCGGGCGATGCCGAGCGCCAGCGCACCGTCGGCCCCGGGACGCACACGCAGCCATTGGTCGGCGCGGGCAGCAAAGCCGGCGCGCCGGGGATCGACGACGACGAGACGGGCGCCGCGCGTGCGGGCCGCGCCCGTCGCCTTGGCATGGTCGAGCCAGGTGGCGCTCGGATTATGGCCCCACAGCACGACGCAGCCCGACTGTTCGAAGTCGGGCGAGGCGATCGACCGGCCGAACGTGTAGGCGTGGGCATAGTCCTTGTGCCAGTTGCAGATCTCCGTGCCGTAGGCCGTGTTCGGGCTGCCGAAGGCATTGATGAAGCGCTCGATCCAGCGCAGGTCGTCGGAGATCGGCGTGGCGCTGGGCGTGGTGAGCCCGAACGCCACGGCCTCGGCGCCGGACTCGTCGCGGATGCGGCCGAGCTCGGTCGCGACGCGCGCCAGGGCCTCGTCCCAGGATATGCGCTGCCAGCCGGGATCCGGATCGCCCTTCGGCCGGGTCCGCTTCAACGGGTACAGCTGGCGCTGCGGATTGTAGATGATTTCCGGCGCCGCCCGCCCCTTGATGCAGAGCGACTGGCCGGTCGGATGCTCGGGGTTCGGCTCCTGCGCGATGAAGCGGCCGTCCCGCGTGACGAAGATCGCGCCGCAGCGCGACTTGCACAGCGCGCAGAACCCGGGCGTGCGTGTTTCGGTCATGCTCGTATCGACGTTCGTCATGGCGCAACGCAGGGCCTTCGTGCGGCGGAGCGCCGGCAAGCTCATCGGCCGCCGGCACCGATCGCTTCAGCATACGCGGGAATCGGCGGATGCGCTCCCATGCAGCGCCGATCGCCTGCGTGGCGTCGAATCCGAATGCGGACGACATGTCACGCCTCAGCGCGTACATTTAATCGCTGGCGAAAACGCCGGCGTCTTCGGGAGGATCATCATGGCAAGCTGGCGACCCGACCCCTCGTTCTATCCTTCGCCGCGGATGGCGGCCAAGGCACCGCGTGAGAGCCTGGCCTACGTGGCCTCCTTCGACCCCGAGCGTGCCAAGCCCGATGCGATCGCCGTCGTCGACGTCGATCCGGCCTCGTCCACCTATGCGCAGATCGTCGGCCAGGTCGACATGCCCCACGCCGGCGACGAGCTGCATCACTTCGGCTGGAACGCGTGCTCGTCGTGTCTCTGCCCGAACGCACCGCATCCGCACATGGAGCGCCGCTATCTCGTCGTGCCGGGCCTGCGCTCGTCGCGCCTGCACATCGTCGACACCAAGCCCGATCCGCGCAAACCCACGATCGCGAAGGTCATCGAGCCGGAGGAGATCGCCGAGAAGGCCGGCTACACGCGGCTGCACACCACCCACTGCGGCCCCGAGGGCATCTACGTCAACGCGCTCGGCAACGCCGAGGGCAAGGCGCCCGGCGGCATCTTCCTGCTCGATCCCGAGAGCTTCGACGTGCTCGGCCAATGGGAGATGGACCGCGGCCCGCAGCAGCTCGCCTACGACTTCTGGTGGCATCTCGGCCACGACACCATGATCACCAGCGAGTGGGGGACGCCCGATACCTTCGAGAACGGGCTGGTGCCGGAGGTGCTGCTCGGCAGCAAGTATGGCCGCCGCCTGCACTTCTGGGACCTGCACAAGCGAAAGCATCTCCAGGAGATCGACTTCGGCGAGGAGCACCAGCTCGTCTTCGAGCTCAGGCCGGCGCACGACCCGACCAAGGCCTACGGCTTCGTCGGCTGCGTCATCAGCCTGAAGGACCTGTCGGCCTCGATCTGGACCTGGTACCGGGACGGCGACAAATGGGCCGTCAAGAAGGTCATCGAGATCCCGGCCGAGCCCGCCGACCCGAGCCTGCTGCCGCCGGTGCTGCAGGGCTTCAAGGCGGTCGCGCCGCTGGTCACCGACATCGACCTGTCGATGGACGATCGCTTCCTCTACGTCTCCTGCTGGGGCACCGGCGACATGATCCAGTACGACGTGTCCGACCCGTTCGCGCCGAAGGAGACAGGGCGCGTGCGCATCGGCGGCATCGTCTCGCGCGCCGGCCATCCCGGCGCCAAGGCGGCGGCGCTCAACGGCGGGCCGCAGATGGTCGAGATCAGCCGCGACGGTAAGCGGGTCTACTTCACCAACTCGCTCTACGGGGCCATCGACCCGCAGTTCTATCCCGAGGGCATCGACGGCTGGATGGTGAAGCTCGACGTGGGCGACAACGGCGGCATCAGCTTCGACGACAAGTTCTTCGTCGACTGGCCCAAGGGCCATCGCCCGCACCAGGTGCGGCTGGAAGGGGGCGACTGCTCGTCCGATTCCTACTGCTACCCGTGATGCGCGCGCCGCCGGCCGAACGTTCGCGCCCGATGGCGGCCTGAGATGTCGCCCTGGCTGGTGCTGGCCGGCCTCGGCGCCTTTCACGGGCTCAACCCCGCCATGGGCTGGCTGTTCGCGGTGGCGCTCGGCCTGCACCGCCATAGCCGGCGTGCCCTGTGGCTGTCGCTGATGCCGATCGCGCTGGGCCACGCGGCGTCGGTGGCGGCCGTGGTGGTCGCCGTCGTGGCCCTCGGCTTCGTCGTCGAGCTGCGCTGGCTGAACGTGGCGGCGGGCATGCTGCTCATCGCCTGGGCCGTCTACCAGGCGGTGCGCGGGCATCGGCATCGCGTGCGCGTCGGCATGCAGACGGGGCTGGCCGGGCTCGGCCTCTGGTCCTTCCTGATGGCGACCGGACACGGCGCCGGGCTGATGCTGATCCCGGTGGTCATCCCCCTGTGCCTGGCGGCCGCGCCGGCGGCGGAGCTGACCGCGCAGGGCTCGCTGCCGGTGGCGCTGGCCGCCGTCGGCGTGCATACGGCGGCGATGCTGGTGACCATCGCGGCGGTGTCGACGGTCGTCTACGAATGGCTGGGGCTCGCCTTCCTGCGGCGCGGCTGGATCAACCTCGACTATCTCTGGATCGCCGCCTTGGCGGCGAGCGGCCTGATCCTCATTGTATGAAGGCATGACACACGACACGGACTTCGTCCCCACCGCCACGGCGCGAGAGGCGGTCGACCGGCTGGCGGCGCTCTATGCGCAGGCGACCGGCACGCTGCGCCAGGCCCTCGACGGCTATTTGGCGACGCGCCGCCTGCCGAGCCCGCAAGAGCAGGCCCTGTTCCGCTATCCCGCGCTGCGCGTCACCTATCATCCCCAGGGGCTGATGCCGTCGTCGCCGCGCTCCTACGCCAAGTTCCAGGGGCCGGGCGTCTACGTGACGACCGTCACGCACCCGCGGACCTTCCGGCCCTACCTGGAGGAGCAGCTGGGCCTGCTCATGGGCGACTACGGCGCCACCGTCGAGGTCGGGCTGTCGCAGCAGGATATTCCCTACCCCTACGTGGTCGAGCGCGGCGACGAGCTCGGCGGCACAGGCGTCACGGCGGCCGAGCTCGCCCGCTATTTCCCGACCCCGTTGCTGGCGGAGGTGGGCGACGAGATCGCCGACGGCTATTGGGACATCATCCCCGGCCGGCCCTTGCCGCTGGCCCTGTTCGATGCCGTACGCGTCGATTTCTCGCTCAAGCGCCTGCTCCACTACACCGGCAGCGACTGGCGCTTCGTGCAGCCCTGGATCATGCTCACCAACTATCACCGCTACGTCGACCAGTTCGTGCGCCATGGGCTGGACGAGTTGCAAAGGGGCGGGCGGTTCACCAGCCTCGTGCTGCCCGGCAACACGGTGATCGACCGCTCCATGTCGGAAGCGGAGGGCATGCAGCGCATCGCCGGCGTCGCCTGGCACCGCTTCCAGATGCCAGCCTACCACCTGACCGCGGAGGACGGGCACGGCGTCACGCTAGTCAACATCGGCGTCGGTCCGGCCAACGCCAAGAACATCACCGACCACCTGGCGGTGCTCAGGCCGCACTGCTGGCTGATGATCGGCCATTGCGGCGGCCTGCGGCAGTCGCAGACCATCGGCGACTACGTGCTCGCCCACGCCTATCTCAGGCGCGACGGCGTGCTCGACAGCGCGGTGCCGACCGACATTCCCATCCCTGCGCTGGCCGAGGTGCAGGTGGCCTTGCAGGAGGCGGCGGCCGAGGTCACCGGCGAGCAGGGCGTGTCGCTGAAGCGCCGGCTGCGGACCGGCACGGTGCTCACCTATGACGACCGCAACTGGGAGCTGCGCTGGAGCCAGGAGCGGCGGCGCATCAACCTGTCGCGCGCCATCGCCGTCGACATGGAGAGCGGCACCATCGCCGCCCAGGGCTACCGGCTCAGGGTGCCCTACGGCACGCTGCTCTGCGTCTCCGACAAGCCCCTGCACGGCGAGATCAAGCTCCCGGGCTCCGCCAGCGCCTTCTACGAGCGGGCGGTGGAGGAGCACATGACGATCGGGCTTGCGGCGCTCAACCTGCTGCGCAGCCGCCTCGACCAGATGCACTCGCGCAAGCTCAGGAGCTTCGACGAACCGCCGTTCAGGTAGGACCACCGTGGAGGCGCAGATGCCGAGATCGTTCACGGTCGCATGGGACAAGGCCAGGGTGGAGGAGTTGCGCGCTCGGGTGCGTGGCTTTCGCATCCCCGCCATGCCGGACGGAGCCGATTGGACCTACGGCTGCGATCCCGGATTCCTGAAGCGTCTTTGCGAGTACTGGGCCGACGGCTTCGACGCCGACGCGGCAGCGGCGGAGCTCAACCGCTATCCGCAGGTTCTGGCGCGCGTCGAGGATATCGACATCCACGCCGTGCACGTCGTCGGCGAAGCCGGGGGGCGGCGGCCGCTCCTCCTGTCCCATGGCTGGCCCGGCTCGATCTACGAGTTCTGGCAGGTGATCGAGCCGCTCGCCTTTCCCACGCGCCACGGCGGCCGGGCCGAGGACGCGTTCGACCTGGTGATCCCGTCGCTGCCGGGCTTCGGCTTCTCGGGCAAGCCTGCGGCACCGGTCGGCGCGCGCACGACGGCCAGGCTGTTCGACGCGCTGATGCGCGAGCAGCTCGGCTATGCGCGTTACTTCGCCCAGGGCGGCGACTGGGGATCGGCCGTCAGCGCCTGGCTGGCGCTCGAGCATGCGCCATCGATCCGCGCGATCCACCTCAACTTCCTGCTCGTCCAGCCGCCCGGCGGCCCGGTGACGGACGAGGAAAAGGCCTGGCAGCGATCCCGCGACGCGGTGCAACAGCAGCTCGGCGCCTATTCGGCGCTGCAGGCCACCAGGCCGCGGTCGCTGGCCTACGCCATGGCGGACAATCCGGTGGCGCAGGCGGCCTGGATCGTCGAGCGATTCTACGACTGGAGCGACCGGCGCGAGCGGCCCTTCGAGGCGATCTTCTCGAAGGACCAACTGCTCACCAACGTGATGATCTACGTCATGAACGACGCCTTCACGAGCGCCTCCTACTACTATGCCGCCGCACTCACGGAGGGCGTACGCCAGATCCCGGAAGGCCGGCGCGTGGAGGTGCCAACGGCGTTCGCCGCCTATCCCGACCCGCGTTCGCCGAGCCCGCCGCGCAGTTGGGTCGAGCGCGGCTACGCGCTGACGCGCTGGACCGAGCCCGTCCGTGGCGGCCATTTCGCCGCCATGGAGGCGCCGGCCTTCTTCGTCGACGACCTGCGCGCCTGGGCCCGCGACATCGGCTGACCGACGCCAAGAGCGGAGCGATCCGTCACGCGGTCTTCTCCTCGATCAAGCCAAGATCCGCGATCATCGTTTCGCGGATCTTGAACTTCTGGATCTTGCCGGTGACGGTCGTCGGAAAGCCATCGACGACTCGGATGTACTTCGGCACCTTGTAGTGCGCGATCTGATCCTTGCAAAAGCTGCGGATCTCCTCATCCACGAGGCTCGTGCCGGGCTTGGCGATGATCCAGGCGCAAAGCTCTTCGCCGTAGCGCGTGTCGGGCAGCCCGACGACCTGCACATCCTGGACCTTGGGGTGGCGGTAGAGGAATTCCTCGATCTCGCGCGGATAGATGTTCTCGCCGCCGCGGATCACCATGTCCTTGATGCGGCCGACGATGTTGACGTAGCCTTCGGCGTCCATCGTGGCGAGGTCGCCGGTGTGCATCCAGCCTTCCGCATCGATCGCCTCCCGGGTTTTCTCCTCGTCGCCCCAGTAGCCCTGCATCACCGAGTAGCCCCGGGTGCAGAACTCGCCCGGCGCTCCCCGCGGCACGGTGGCGCCGGTTTCCGGGTCGATGACCTTGATCTCGAGGTGCGGCTGCACCTGGCCGACCGTGGTGACGCGCCGGGCCAGCGGCGTTTCGGTCGTGCTCTGGCAGCTCACCGGGCTGGTCTCCGTCATCCCGTAGGCGATGGTGATCTCGGAGAGGTGCATCTGGTCGACGACGCGCCGCATCACCTCGATCGGACACGAGGCGCCGGCCATGATGCCGGTGCGCAGGCTGCTGAGATCGAATTCGGCGAAGCGCGGGTGATTGAGCTCCGCGATGAACATGGTCGGCACGCCGTGCAGCGCGGTGCAGCGCTCGGCCTGCACGGCCTCGAGCACCGTCAGCGGCTCAAACCCGTCGTTGGGATAGACGATGGTGCTGCCATGGGTCAGGCACGCCAGGCTGCCCAGCACCATGCCGAAGCAGTGGTACATCGGCACGGGGATGCAGAGCCTGTCGTCGGGCGTGAGCTTCATGCACTCGCCGATGAAGAAGCCGTTGTTCAGGATGTTGCGGTGGGTGAGCGTCGCTCCCTTGGGAAAGCCCGTGGTGCCGCTGGTGAACTGGATGTTGATGGGATCGGTGGCGGAGAGCGAGCGCTGAACCTCCGCCACGCGGGCATCCGCGGCATCGCCGCTGGCGAGCAGCTGCGAGAAGCGGTGCGCGCCTGCTTCCTCGGGGCCCTCGCCGGCGTCGTCGAGCCACCAGATGCGGCGCAGCCCCGGCAGCCGCTCCGCCCCGAGCTCGCGCAGCATCGCCAGATACTCGCTGGTCTTGAAGCGCGGCATGGTCACCAGGGCTTTGCAGCCGGCCTTGTTGAGCGCGTACTCCACCTCGGCCGTGCGGTAGGCCGGGTTGATGTTCACCAGGATCAGTCCCGTCTTGGCGGTGGCGATCTGCATCAGCACCCAGGCGACGTTGTTGTGCGACCAGATGCCGATCCGGTCGCCCGGCTCCAGCCCCGTTCGCAACAGGGCGCTGGCCAGCTGGTTCGATGCCGCCTGCAATTGGCGGTAGGTGAGCCGCCGGCCTTCATGCCGGCTCACCAGCGCCGCTTGGTCCGGCTGCCGCGTCACCATGCTGTCGAAGAAGTCGCCGATGGTCTGTTCGATCAGCGGCGGGGTTGTGGCGCCCTGGGCGCTGGACGGCTGATCCGACACGCTTACCTCCCCGTGGCCGCGACATGCTCTGGATTCGGCAACCCACGTTGACGGGGCTGCCCATGGACCGGAAGCCCGACGGCGTTCCTGCGGCTTGAGCCACAGGATACAGGAAAGCGTTCGTCGGCGCATGCACGAGCGGCCGGGCCGCGAGGGCTCGCACGGCGGAGATGTGGCCGGCAGCGCCTCGGACGACGATGCCGTTCATGTTCAGACACAAATCGTCATGCAGTGGAACACAAGCGCCATGCGCAGGCCCGCCTTGGTGCCGAATGAGCGCGGGCTGACTGATGGAGCCCGCCGCGCGTGCCCGTGCTTGCCAAGAGATCCGTCTTCTCGAAGAGATCCGTCTTGTCGAACCGGCGTGCGATCGTCGTCGCGGCCGCACTCGCGCTCCTGGTCGTGCCCTTCCTGATGGCGCTGGGCTCCCGCTCGGCCGGCCAGCCGCCGGCTGGCAATGGTCTGGGGCGGCCGCTGGCGGACAGCTCCCTCGCCGACAGCATCGCCCGCAGCCGCGGGCGGCCGTCGCTCCTCGCCCGCCTGATCACCGGGACCACCGCGACGACCGCATGGCAAGCGGACTGACGGCTCCTATATCTGAGCGGCAGGGAGCCCCGTCATGACCATCAAAGTCCTCTCGATCGCCGCCGTGGCGCTCGCCCTCACCGCGCAAGCGGCCACCGCCCAGCCGGCCTCCTCGCGCCAGCGCCAGCCCGACAGCTACCGGCAGGCACGGGGTAACGGCGAGATCTGTGCGCGCATCTGCCCCCACGACACCACCCCGTGCGATCCGATCAGCTTCAAGATTGCTGACGGCCGCTGCAACCCCATGGCCTACACCGGGCCGTAGGTGCTGCCGGGCGCGGAGGCAACGCGCGTGTCGATCGAAAAAAAACGGGGCCGCGAGCGGCCCCGCCGACTGCAATCTTGTTCGCCCGTCAGAGATGCTCCAGCTCTTTGATTCTGGAGCGCGAGATGCTCAGCGCAGGCGCTCGAGCACGCTCACGTAGTTGGCGACGGCCGCGCCGCCCATGTTGAAGATGCCGGCGAGCTTGGCGTTGGGGATCTGGATGCCGCCGGCTTCGCCCATCAGCTGCATGGCGCAGAGCGCGTGCATGGAGACGCCGGTGGCGCCGATGGGATGGCCCTTGGCCTTGAGGCCGCCGGAGGGGTTCACCGGCAGCTTGCCGTCCTTCTGCGTCCAGCCCTCGGCGATGGCGCGGGCGCCCTGGCCTTCCGGCGTCAGGCCCATGGCCTCGTACTCGATCAGCTCGGCGATGGTGAAGCAGTCGTGGGTCTCGACGAACGACAGGTCGCTGAGGCTGATGCCCGCCTTGGCCAGCGCCTGCTGCCAGGCCTCGGTGCAGCCTTCGAACTTCAGGATGTCGCGCTTCGACATCGGCAGGAAATCCTGGGCGTGGCCGGTGCCGCGGAAGACCACGGCGCGGGGCATCTTGAGCGCCGTGTCCACGTCGGCGAGCACGACCGCGGCGGCGCCGTCCGACACCAGCGAGCAGTCGGTGCGCTTCAGCGGGCCGGCGACGAAGGGGTTCTTGTCGCTCTCCTGGCGGCAGAACTCGTAGCCGAAATCCTTGCGCATCTGGGCGTAGGGGTTGTCGACGCCGTTCTTGTGGTTCTTGGCGGCGATCATGGCGAGCGCGTCGGACTGGTCGCCGTGGCGCTGGAAGTAGGCGTCGGCGATCTTGCCGAACACCCCGGCGAAGCCGCCCTGGATCTCGCTGTCCTCCTTCAGGTAGGAGGCGCGCAGCAGGTTCTGGCCGATCTGCGGGCCCGGGGTGGTGGTCATCTGCTCGACGCCGACGACCAGGACGATGCGGCCGGCCTTGGCCTCGATGGTCTTGATCGCCTGGTGCACGGCGGCGGAGCCGGTGGCGCAGGCGTTCTCCACCCGCAGCGCCGGCTTGAAGCGCAGCCGGTCATCGGCCTGCAGCACCAGCGAGGCGGTGAAATCCTGGGCCGAGAAGCCGGCGTTGAAGTGGCCGAGCACGATCTCGTCGACCTCCTTGGGGCCGATGCCGGCGTGCTCCATGGCCTCGTTCGCCACCCGCACGACCAGGCTCTCGACGGTCTCGGTGTCGAACTTGCCGAAGGGCGTATGCGCCCATCCTACGATCGCTGCGGTCATCGTCTGCTCCTCGCTAGCTGCCGCCCGGACGACGGCCCTGGACTCTTTGTGTGGATACACGGTCGAGAGTTCAAGCGCACGTTAATGCATGCGCGGCAAGGCTGGCTACCGGTTTCGCCATGGCCGGGTCAAACCCCTGGAGAGCGCATCGACCGGCTGGACGCTGCCCGAGCGAGCCGGCGCATGTCCCGATCGGCTGATCACGTCCGATCGGGCAAGGATCCCGGCGGATCCCGGTTCAAGACGATCTGCATCAGCACGAGGTCGAGCCAGCGGCCGAACTTGGTGCCCACCTCGGGCATGTAGGCGACCTCGCGAAAGCCCACGTCGGTGTGGAGCGCGATGGAAGCCGCGTTGCCGGCCTCGATGCCGGCGACCATCACGTGCTTGCGCGCCTGCCGCGCGCGGGCGATCAGCGCCGCCATCAGGCCGCGGCCGATGCCGCGCCGGTGCTGGCCAGCCGCCACATAGATGGAATTCTCGACCGTGTGGCGGTAGCCGGGCCAGACGCGGAAGTCGCCGAACGTGGCAAAGCCCACCACCGCGCCGTCGATCTCGGCCACGAGCACTGGATAGCCGCGTCCCTGCCGCTCCCTGAGCCAGGCCTCCCGACCGGCGAGCGTGGACGGCTCCTCGGTCCACACGGCAGTCGTCTCCAGGACGCTATGATTGTAGATCAGCAGGATGGCGCGCGCGTCGGTGAGGAGCGCGTCGCGAATCAGCAGGGACGACATGGCGAAAGCTCCGGCGCCGTGCGGGAGGCTGGTCAAATCCTCTCCGCCTCCCTCCGCGTCGTGGGCCGGGTCCACCCGGTCATCCATCTGCTGAGAAATGCGCCTCTCGGCCAGCCCAGTTGATGTGACGTTGATTGCCGCGATGGCCGATCGGGTCAAGCCCACACAACGGCTGTAGATGGTGATGGCCGGGGCAGGCGGCCATCCCTCTTAAGATGCGCCGCGGCTGAGGCCCGCGGGCCCCGCGGGAGGCAGGGGCGCCGCGCGGAGCCTTTACTTCCACTGCTTCTCGTCGTTCACCCACAGCGAGCCGGGCAGCCGTCCGGGGGTGATGAAGGCGTCGACGAGGTTGCCGAGCAGGGTCGAGATGTTGTTGGCGAAGCCGTTCGCAGGCAGCGCCTGGCCGAAGGCGATCGAGCCCGTGCTGAACACCGCGCCGTCGTTGGGCGCGGTGAAGTAGACCATGTCGGAGCGGATGCGGTAGTCCTGCGAGCCGGCGAGCCCGGGGTAGGGGTAGAGGATCTCCTCGATCGACAGCATGTAGTTGTCGCTGTGGCCGCCGGAGGAGGCGACGATGCGGGCGTGCGGCGGCGTGCCGTAGTTCAGGTCGTAGCGGTCGAGCTCCAGGCCGGCGGCGCCCCCGTAGGCGAGGCCCGCTTCCCCCAGCATCTCGCCTTCGATCCCCTTCATCATCCACGATACCGTGCGGTGGTAACTGTCGGGCATGCGCCGGTAGGGCCGGCTGGTCTCGAAGCCCTCGGCGATGAAGCCGACGCCGACGACCTTCTGCGGCGGCCGTCCCAGGTTCTTCCACAGGCCGCTCTTCTGCCCCGTCGTGGCGAGGTAGTGCTCGCCCGGCCGCGCCGCCCAGGCGCGCATGCCGGAATCGAGCTTGCGCACCTCCATGATCCACGGCTCGTCGTCGCGAAACGCGACGTTCCAGTAATAGCCGTTGCCGCCCATGTAGATGTAGCGCCCGCCGCCGGCGATGTAGTCTTCCGTGGCGTCCAGCATCCGCTCCGAGTAATATTCCGGGTGCGTGCCCGACAGCACGCAGGCGTAGCTCTTGACCGCGTCGAGCCCTTCGACGTGCAAGTCTTCGTCGGTGAGCACGTCGTAGGCGTAGCCCTTGTGCTCCAGCCAGGCGAGGATGGAGAGGTCGGCGGCGAAGCCCCAGGTCACGCCCATGCTGGAGATGCGGTACTTGGGCCGCATGTTGAGGATCGGCCGGCGATAGGACGAATAGCAGACGCCGTTGCCGTCGGCCCAGGCGTCGTAGGTGGAGAGGCCGAACTCCCAGTTCTTGTACATTTCGATGTCGATCTCCGAGACGATCGGCGGCTGGCCGGTCATCGGCTGGATGATCTGGGCATCGAAGCTCAGGTGCTCGTTGGCGTAGGCGAGGTAGCTCGCCGTCGGGAACAGCAGCGCCACCTTGCCCGTCGGCGCCTTGGGGCGGACGAAGAAGACGACGTATTCCTCGCCCAGTCCGACGCCGTCGCCGGCGCGCAGGCGGACCGCGTAGACGCCGCTCTTCAGGTCGTCCGGCAGGCGCACCGTGCGCGTCAGCGCCCAGTTGGAATCGATCATCGCGTCGTAGTGGAACTCGACGCCGCCGTATTCCTCGGGGGCCAGTCGGAAGCAGTCGTTGTGGCCGCCCCAGTTCCAACCGGTCTGGGCCCGCACCGGGCGGTTGTAGCCTTTGGCGTCGAGCCTGTGGGGGCCGGTGTCGACCACCACGTCGCCGATGCCGCGGTCAGTATAGCCGGCGGTGGTGTCCCAGTAGGCCACCATGCCGTCGGGCGGGGGTGGCGCACCGCCCTTGATGGCGCCGAGCTCGGCCTCGCTGAGCACGCGGCCGTGCACGCCCGGCCGGTCGATCTTGCCGCAATAGGTCTGCGAGACGAAGTGGCCGCGCGTCTCGTGGAAATCCCGGGTGCCGGCGATCAGGAAGGGCGTGTCCGCCAGGTGCTTGGGCCGGAAGCGGAAGGTCTCGGCGACGTGGGAGCGGAAGTCGATCGGTGCGACGCGGCCGAGCAGGCTGTTGTAGCGGTTGGCCACGCTCTCCTGGTGCACGGCGGCATGGCCGGTCGCCGGGTCGAAGGTGGCGGCCACGAAGTACCAGGTCTTGGCGATCAGCGGCACCTCGGCCTGGACGTAGTCGACCTCGTCGCCGCGGCCGACCCAGAACTCCAGGTGGCCCTTCTGGTTGATGCCGAGGGCGTAGCCCATGTTCTTGTCGTTGTCCCAGCGGCCGAGCAGGCCCTGGCGCAGGCCGACGTCGGGCAGGCCGGGGTAGATGAAGGCGTAGAGCGTGAGCGCGCCCTCCAGCGCCAGCACGGCCTGGGCGTCCGCGACCTCCAGGAACGAGCCCACCTGGGTGTATTGCTTGCGCACCGCCCAGGTGCCGTCGGCCTCGCAGGCCACCTCCTCCTCGACGAAGCCCGGCCCGTCCGGATGCTCGTCGCCGTGGATCAGGCGGACGAGCTTGGCCTCAGCTTCGCTGACCCCGTCGGCCGAGACGAAGACGTCGATCGACTGGCCCGGCTTCACCGAGATCTTGTCGGTGTAGCCGAAGATCTTAACCTCTGCCATTGCGTACTCCGGCGGCCCTGGCGCATCTCACCGTTCCCGGAATCGGCAAGATGCTCCAGGTTCTTGTGTTGACGCGTTGTCTTTATGCGAACCGGTATCCGTTTCGCTCGAGAACGCTTTGAGTGATCAGGTCTCCAGGAGATCCTGGACGCGGCGCAGGAACACGCCGTGATAAGCCTCGTCCTGGGACGGATAGATCTTGTCTTCGACGATACGGGGCGCGACGCCGCGGTGGCCGGACAAGGCGACGATGCGGTAGGCCTGGAACGGCTTCACCACGGTGATCGCGTACTTGTCGGCGAGCGGCGCGCGGCGGAAGTAGAGCAGCAGCCGCTCCAGCGCCTCGCTGTGCTGCCCCAGCGGGTTCTTGCGGTGCTCCTCGATGATCTCGGGCGAGATCAGGGTCTTGAGGTAGTCGCGCTGCATCTTGTCGTAGCGCCGCCAGTAGATGATGTCCTTGTCCTTGGTCTCGGTGGCTTCTTCGGGGAGCATCTCGCCTCCTTTCTCGGCCCGTCGGGACCGTCGTTCGCTCTTCTTCTTGTCGCGCCAGGCGCCGAACTGGGCCTTGATGCCGAACAGGCCGCCCTTCAGGAACAGCACCACGCCGAGCATGATGAGACCGATGAGGATCAGCCGCATCGGGCCGGTGGCGATCAGCACCTTGTCGAGGAAGATGACGATCGCCGTGCCGACCACGGCGCCCTCGGCCCGGCCGATGCCGCCGATGACCAGCATGGCGAGCCCCAGCAGCACGGTGTCGAAGCCGAAGATGGAGAACGATACGCCGCGGTAGTGGGCGCTGTAGAAGCCGCCGATGAAGCCGAGCCCGATCGACGAGATGATGAACACCCAGATGCGGGCCTGGCGGAAATTGACCCCCGTCGCCTCGGCGAAGGCCTCGCGCTTCTCCGGCGCCATCTTGAGGATGCGCCCGAGCCGGCGCCCGTCGACGAGACGGTAGAGGATGAGCGCCAGGATCATCAGCGCGAAGCAGGCGTAATAGGCGAGCAGCGACTGGCTCGCCTGGCCCCAGCTCTGCGGAATGTAGGTGTCGGCGCCGTAAAGGCCGCCGGTGGAGGAGCCGAACTGCTTGGATTGCAGCGTATAGACGCGGCAGAGCTCGTTGAGGCCGATGGTGAGCAGGGCGTAGTAGAAGCCGTCGAGGCGGATCGCGGGGATGGCGATGATCAGCCCGAAGACGAGGCCGATCACCGATCCGATCAAGGGCAGCGTCCACCACGGCAACCCCATGTGGATCGACAGCCACGCGGTGCCGAAGGCGGCGGCGCCGACGACCGCGTAGCTCGCCAGCGAATAGATGCCGGCGGTGCCGATGATCAGCATCCAGCACAGGTTGATCGCCGCGTAGATGGCGAAGGTGGCGCCCGCTGTCATCAGCGTGTTCTGGAAATCCGCAGGCATGATGGCGGGGGCGAGCAGCAAAGCGAGCAGGCCGAGCGCCCACCAGATCGGGCGCTTGTCGACGATGGTCTTCTCGCGCCGGAGCGTCTTGGGATTGTACTCGCCGCGGATGTGGAGCACACGCCGGCGGGTCGGCCAGTAGCGCAGGCGCTGCCACAGGCGGCCGCCGTGGCCAGGCCATTTGTAATAGTAGCGCAGCCGCCCCACCGGCAGCAGCGGCGTCTTCGACTCCCGTGTCCGCGCCCAGACTTCCTGGGGATCGCGATGCGGATTGGAGGGGATCTCCTCCTCGGCGCCCTTGGCCGCCCAGGGATAGAGCGGATTGCGCCAGGTGCTCGCCGGAGCGTCCGGCGCAGCAGTGGGTGCGGTGTCGGGCGGCAGGCTGTGCTCCACGTCGGCCATGGCTCAGGCCTCCCGGGCGCGGTCGAGGATGCCGGCGATGCCGCGCGGGCGCACCAGCAGGATCAGGATGATCAGCACGAACTGGGTGATGAGCACGTATTGGCCGCCCATCAGCCGCGCCGTGAGCGCCTCGTTGAGGCCGAGCAGCACGGCGGCGATGACGGCGCCGCGCACGCTGCCCAGGCCGCCGCAGAGCGCGATGCTGACACCCTTGATCATCGGCGCCAGGCCGCCGAACGGCGAGATGTAGTAGGTCTGCGACAGCAGCACGGCGGCGAGCCCGGCGAGCCCGCCGGTGATGGCCATGACGTAGAAGCCGGTGCGCCGCACGCCGATGCCGACGATGGAGGCGGCGTGCGGGTTCATCATCATGGCGCGGATCTCCAGGCCGCGGCGGCTGGAGCGCATCCACATCAGCACGGCGGTGACGACGGCGATGGAGACGACGACGTTGCCGACCTTGTCGGCGGTGAGCACCACCCCGGCCAGGTTGATCTTCCAGCTGCCGAAGATCTCTGGAAGGTTCTTGGCCCGGGGGCCGAAGATGGCGAGCAAGGTCTGGCCGCCGATGAGGCTGATGGCGAGCGTCGCGATCAGCCCGCGCACGGTGAAGTTCGGCTTGTCGTGGATGGGGATGAAGGCCAGCGCACAGACCAGCAGGCCGCCGAGCGCGCCCGTCAGCACGCCGCAGGCGAGCACGACGACGCCGTTGGTGGAGATGTGCTGGGCGCCGAGCCAGGCGCCGTAACCGGACAGCGCGAAGATGAAGCCGTAGGCCAGGTTGATCAGGCCGACGCTCGACCAGGTGATCGACAGCCCGATGGCCAGCGTGCCGTAGATGCAGGCGAGCACGATGGCATTGGTGACGATGAAACCCACATCCATCGCTTTACAGCTCCCGCCGTGTCTGGAAGGCGAGTGCGGCCGATGCCTCGCCCTTGAGCTTGCCCACGTGCATGCCGATGATGCGGTCGACCTTGCCCTCGAGCAGGGCCACGTTCTGCTCGGCGATGACCATGGCCGATTGACCGAGCTCGACGCTCATCAGCGCCGCCATGACGCTCTTGCCGACCTTGGGCGCCAGGCCGAGCGACGGCTCGTCGACGAGGAACAGGGAGGCCTCCGCCATCAGCCCGCGGCCGATGGAGACCATGCGCCGCTCACCGCCGGAGAGCCGGCCGACCGGGGTCCGCAGCAGCTTCACCAGCGGCGGAAAGATCGCCAGCACCCGTTCCTTCCGCTCCTTGCGCTCGCGCCAGGCGCGCGGCGTGAAGGCGCCGGAATCCAGGTGCTCTTCCACGGTGAGCCCGTGGAAGATCTCGTCGCCCTGGGGGATCAGCGCCAGCCCTTGGCGCACCACCAGATGGGTGAAGCGGCCGGGGCCCTGGCTGCGGGTCCGGCCCACCTCGGTGCCGTTGAGGCGGATCGAGCCGCGCTGCCAGCCGGTGAGCCCGGCGATGGCATAGAACAGCGTCGACTTGCCGTGGCCGTTGAGGCCGACCAGCCCGACGCGCTCGCCCGAATAGACGATGAAATCGAGGTCGTGGATCACCCGCATCGGCCCGTAGCCGGCGGAGAGGCCCTTGACGTTGAGGATCTCGTGCTTGGCGGGGGCGCCCGCCGGCACGGCTGCGGCCGCAGCGTGCATCGCTCAGGCCTCCTCGTCCGCCATCTCGAAATAGGCGGCGTGCACCTTAGGATCGGCCAGGATCTGCTTGAGCGAGCCCTGGGCGATGACCTCGCCCGCGTCCATGACCATGACCCGGTCGGCGATCTGCGCCAGCAGCTCGATGCGATGCTCGACGATGATGATCGCCACGTTCATTTCCTTGGAGAGCATGCGGATCAGGTGGTCGATCTCGTCCACCTCCGAGTTGATCAGGCCGGCTGCCGGCTCATCCATGAGCAGCAGCGGCGGCCGGCGCATGAGCAGGCAGGCGAGCAGCAGCTTGCGCCGGTTCATGGTTTCCAGCCGCGCCGTCGGCTCCTCGTCGCGCACGTGGAGGCCGACCAGCTCGGCGCCGTATTCGGCGTCGAAGCGGGTGAGGTAGGGCCGGTAGGCCTGGCGCGTGGCCTTGAAGGTCTCGCCCACGGTGAGCTCGTCCGGCACCACCGGCGTCTGATAGGTGCGGCCGATGCCGAGCCGGGCGCGGGCGTGCAGCGGCAGAGCGGTGACGTCGCGGCCGTCGAACAGCACGCGGCCGCTCTTCGGCCTCAGGCGGCCGGAGAGCACCTCGAACAGGCTGGTCTTGCCGGCGCCGTTGGGGCCGATGATGCCGAGCACCTCGCCGCGGCGAACCTCGAGGCCGATACCGTGCAGGATGGAGCGGCCGCCCAGGTCGAGCCTGATGTCCTCGCAGGCGAACAGCGGCGCTGCGGGGACGGCGGGCGCCGCCGAGGGGGCCAGCATCAGCTCCACCAGGGTGCCGGCTTGAGCGTCGATTCCTTGATCTCGTAGGGGTAGATGATCTTGTGCTCGGCGTCCTGCACCTGGACGTAGAGCTGGCTCATGCCCTTCTCGAGCTCGGTCGCGGTGACGGCGAAGCCGTTGTCCGGGAAGTGGGCGGCTTCCTGGTACTCGTTGTTCATGTCCATGTAGCCGCATACGCCGCGGAACGGATGGGTGCGGATCCAGTCGCATACGGCCTTGAAGTTGCCGGGGTCGCCGGTCGCTTCCCAGGCGGCCTTCAGGTAGTAGGCGATGTCGTAGCCGTTGCCGGTGTAGACGAGCCCCATGATGCCGGGGAAGCGCGCCTTGTATTTCTTGCGGAAGGCGTTGCCCTTCTCGTCGGCGTAGACGCCGAGCACCGTGCTCCAGCAGAAGCCGTTGGCGGCCGAGCCGGCGAGCGTCAGGAACTCCGGCTGCGACGGGCCGTACTGCAGGTAGACCAGCGAGTTCGGCACCGGATCGGCCTGAAACTGCTTGCAGAAGGCGGCGTATTCGGCTGCGACCCAGTGGTCGATCATGATGGCGCCGGCGTCGACCGCCTTGAGCTCCTGGATCACCGGCGCCCAGTCCTGCACCGGGAACTGGATGTCGGTCACCTTGGCGACCTCGAAGCTGCTCTTCTTCAGCGCCTCCTGGGCGGCGCGCGAGATCGTCTGGCAGTAGGCGACCTGCTCCTGGACGATATGGACCTTGCGGTTCTTCGGCTTCCAGTTGCCGCTGTCCTCCATGGCCTTGAGCCAGATCGGATAGGTATAGCCGTAGTGCACCTCCGACGGATCGGTCTGGAACACGTGGCTGTACTTGTCCGGGTTCTTCTTGAAGGCCTCGGTGGCGGCGCGCTGGGTGTTGCCCTGCACGTAGGGGCACTTGTACTTGGCCGAGGCGTCCATGGCCGGGATCGGCACGAACAGGAAGGCGTTGGAGATGGCGTGCACCTTGGCGTCGACGCAGGCGGCGATGGCCTGCTGGCAGCTCTCCGGCGAGAGCTTGTCGACGTCGGTGACGAACAGCTTCAGGGGCCGGCCGTTGATGCCGCCGGCGGCGTTGATCTCCTCCATGGCGAGCGTCGTGCCGTTCAGGTGATCGAGGTCGTCGGCGACGCCGGCGGCCGCGGTCTGGCTGGTCGGCACGCCCAGCACGATGGGGTCGGCGGCCCAGGCGGACCGCATCAGGAACGGGCTTGGGAAGGCGGCGGCGGCGCTGCCGGCGGCAGCGGCCTTCACGAGCGAACGGCGACTGATCTTCATGATCTCGATCCCCTTGAGCCGACGTCTGGGAGTCGCGGCCCTCCGCGCTGGCGATTCGCGTGGCCGCTTGAGCATTTTGACTAGCGTTTTTATCTAGATGTATTGTTGATACGCTAAAGCGGCGCTGCCGCGACGGTCAAGGGTGTTTAGAAGGCGATGCGAGACTATTTTAGGCGGTTGCCTGCGCGTTTGCAGCGCACAACGCTGCACGACAATGAGGCGTCAGTATTGAAATATCGCCTTAAAGTAAGGCTGTGCGCGGTGTTCGCGCTCGGATATAGCTGATGTGTCTAGACGATTTGCAGGCTTGGCTGGTGCCTTCGCAGGGGTCCGAGGCCGGCGGGTTGCGTCACCAGCGGCGGCAAGCGAAAAGACGCGCCCGAGGCAGAGGACCGCCAGCGTCCGCCCACAGGCGCCATTCGAGCTAAACGCGATGAAGATATTGATCGCCGATGACCACTGGATGGTTCGCGAGTCGCTCAAGCAGGTGATGCGGCGGCTCCGACAGACGCTCGACGCCTACGAGGCCGAGACCTTCGGCGAGGCGATCGCGACCCTGCTCGCCCATCCCGACATCGACCTGGTGCTGGTCGATCTGGTCATGCCCGGCTTCGACGAGTTCGCCGGCCTCCAACGCATACGCGAGCAGTTCCCCAACGTGCCGGTGGTCGTCGTGTCCGTGCACGAGGACCTCGAGCACGTGCTGCGCTCGGTCGAGCAGGGCGTCATCGGCTACATCCCCAAATCGGCCGCCGGCCCCGAGATCGAGCGGGCCCTGGAACGGGTGCTGGCGGGCGAGGTGTCGTTCCCGCGGCGTATCATCGAACGCTCGGCCGGCGCCGGCGGCCCGCGCCCGGCGGTCGAGCCGCCGACGCCCCCGGCCGGCGCCTACGACAGCCTGACTGCCCGCGAGCGCGATGTGCTGTCGCTGCTCGGGCGCGGCTATTCGGTGAAGCGGATCGCCGAAGATCTCGACCTGAGCAGCCAGACCGTCCGGGTCCATTTGAGCAATTTGATGAAGCGGCTCGGCCTGCGCGACCGCTCCGCCGCCATCCACTACGCGATCAGCCTGGCCAACGAGGCCGCGCCGGGCGGCCGGCAGTGAAGGATCGAACCGTGTGACGGACCGAGGCGCCGACGATCTGTTCAGGACGGTCGGAACCGGCCTCGACGCGATTCCGGCCGGGATTGCGATCTGGACCGGCGAACGGCGGCTCGCCTACTGCAACCGGGCCTTCCGCGAGGCGCTGAACCCGTCCGGTGTCGCCATCCGGGACGGCATGCCGTTCGTGGACTTCCTGCGCCTCGTCGGGCGCTCCAACGAGTGGATGCTGCCCGGCGGCGTCGACGACTGGATCGCCCAGGAGGACGCGGACTTCGGCACCGACAAGAGCAGCGAGTTCGTGCTTGCCGACGGCCGCACCGTCGACGTCGTCCAGCGCGCCATCGATGCCGGCGGCATGGTCACCACGCTCAACGACGTCACGGCGGTGAAGCGCAGCGAGAACGCGTTGCGCCGCGCCAAGGAGGCGGCGGAAGCGACGGATGAGGCCAAGTCCCGCTTCCTGCGGGCCGCCAACCACGATCTCCGGCAGCCGCTCGCCACCCTGAAGATCCTCATCTACGGCTGCATGGCGGAGCAGGATCCGGAGCACCGGGCCGACATGCTGCACGCCATGGACATCGCCGCCTCGGTCATGGAGGACCTGCTCGGGGCGCTGCTGCAGATCGGCCAGCTCGACGCCGGCCGTATCCAGCCACGGGTGACCACGTTCCAGCTCGCCCAGGTGTTCGAGCGGCTCGCCATCCAATTCCGCCACCAGGCACAGGAGAAGGGCCTCGAGCTGCGCTTCGCCGCGACCCGCAGCACAGTCACCACCGACCGGGCGCTGCTCGAGCGCATCCTGAGCAACCTGCTGGCCAACGCGATCCGCTACACCGAGGTGGGCGGCGTCCTGGTGGGCTGCCGTCGCGCCGGCCGCGCCCTGCGCATCGAGGTGGTCGATACCGGCCGCGGCATCGAGCCCGAGCACCAGGCGCGCATCTTCGACGAGTTCTACCGCATCCCCGACGGCGCGCGCCGCCAGAAGACCGGGCTCGGCCTCGGCCTCAACATCGTCAGGCGCCTCGGCGACCTGCTCGGCCATCCGATCGCGCTGCGCTCGGCCCCGGGCCACGGCTCGGCGTTCACCGTCACGGTGCCCATCGGCAATGTTTGGTTGAGCGACATGGGTGAGCCGGAGATCAGCGAGACCATCGGCGGCGAGTTCGTCGGCACCAGCGTGCTGCTGATCGAGGACGACGACGTCCTGCGCCAGACCATGAAGCAACTGCTGGAGCGGTGGGGCATCGAGGTCCACACCGCCACGGACGAGGCGACGGCCCTGCGCGAGCTGCCCGAGGGGCGGCCGCCCCGGCTCATCATCGCCGACTACACCTTGAAGCGGCGCACCGGCGTCGACATCGTCGCGGCGATCCGGCGCAAGGCGGGGCTCGCCATCCCGGCCATCGTGGTGACGGCGGACACCGAGCCGCGCGTGGTCGCCCACGTCCGCGAGGCCGGCCTGCCTATCCTGATCAAGCCGGTCAGCCCGCCGCGGCTGCGCGTGCTGATGCACAATCTGCTGTTCGAACCGCGGCTGGCGGCGGTGCCGCCGCCCAGCTCACCGCTCTAGAACAGGGTGATGTCTCTTCGAAGCATCATCCTGTTCCACGTCTTTATTGTCCGCATGATCTTGTCCAAGACCGGTATCCACGGTTTGGGATCATGCTCTGACCGCAAGGGGCTCGACCATGTCGGAGGGCGCATCCCCCATCCCGATCGGCAGCATGGTGCCGCTCACGGGGCCGTCGGCGGCTGATGGGGCGGAGTTCCGCAAGGGCATCGTGCTCGCCATCGAGGAGATCAACGCGCGCGGCGGCCTGCTGGGCCGGCCGCTCCGGCCGGTGTTCGCCGACACGGGCAGCCAGTCGGCCGAGGAGGTGGTGGCGGCGACGCGGCGGCTGATCGAGACGCACGGCGTCCATGCCATCATCAACGGCTACAACATCGGCCCGCAGAACTCCGAGTACGAGCCGATCGCCGATGCCGGCATCATCTACATCCACCACAACACGCTCTTGCAGCACCACGACACGGTGACGAGCGATCCCGAGCGCTACTTCGGCTGCTTCATGGGCGACCCGGCCGATTACTGGTACGGCCAGGGCTTCATCAAGTTCATCTCGTGGCTCAGGGACAGCGGGCAGTGGCGGCCCGCGTCGGACCGCATGGCCATCGTGTCGGGCTCGAAGCCCTACAGCATCGTCATCGCCAACGCGATGGCGAGCGTCGCCTCGCAGTTCGGCTGGCGCGTGGCGCTGGGGCCGCGGATCGTGGAGACGCCCACCACCGACTGGCGCGCGGTGCTGGCCGAGGTGCGGGCCGTCAACCCGGCCGTGGTCGTCAACACCCATTTCTACGCCGGCGACCTGGCGCACTTCCAGCTGCAGTTCATGGAGAGCCCGATCGACGCCGTCGTCTACCTGCAGTACGGCGCCATGCACCAGTCGTTCATCGACATCGCGCAGGAGAAGGGCGTCGGCGTCATCGTCAGCACCGTCATCGGGCTGTTGCGCGACGACATGGGCCAGCGCTTCGCTCACCGCTATTTCGCCCGCTTCGGCGACGGCTCGACGCCGCAGGTCGGCTGCCAGCCCTATGGGGCGATGCACCACTACGCCATCGCCGCCTCCATCGCCGGCGGCTCCGGCGCGCCGGGGGACTTCGTCCAGAACCGCAAGGTGGCGCAGGCCCTGCGCCAGACCATTTATCGCGGCGTCGCCGGCATCATCCGCTACCACCCGGAGTGGCAGGCGGCGGTGCCCTACCCGGACGTCGCCCACGACCCCTCGCTCGGCCTGCCGCACCTGTTCTACCAGGTCCGCGACCTGCGCCGGGACCTCGCGCTGATCGCGCCTGAGCCTTACAACACGGAGACCTTCGTCAGCCCGCCGTGGATCAAGGCGCGCTGACCCGGCGCCATGTCACATCCGGCGCACCTGTCTCGTCCTGTTGTTGGGATCGGCCGCAGGCAGGAGGAAAGAGACGATGCCGACACGACCGAGACCGTTCGCCTGCGCCGGATGCCGGGTGTGACGGGGATGTCGAGTACGGACGCCGTCGCGACCTTCGATCCACTGCGGCCGAAGCTGACGCGCATCGCCTACCGCATGCTGGGCTCGGTCGCCGATGCGGAGGACGTGGTGCAGGAGGCGTTCATCCGCTGGTTCGCCGCCGATCGCGCCGCGGTGCGGGAGCCGGAGGGCTTCCTGCGCCGGGTGGTGACGCGGCTCTGCCTCGACCAGCTGAAGTCGGCGCGGCGGCGGCGGGAGACCTATGTCGGGCCCTGGCTGCCCGAGCCGGTAGTCGAGGCGACCGAGGAAGAGGTCGACGAGGACGTGACCCTGCCGCTGCTGCTGGCCCTGGAGCGGCTGACGCCACTGGAGCGCGCCGCCTTCCTGCTGCACGACGTCTTCGGCATCGGCTTCGACGAGATCGCCGAGACCATCGGGCGCGAGCCGGCGGCCTGCCGCCAGCTCGCCAGCCGGGCGCGCACCCATGTGCGTGCCGCCCGCCCGCGCTTCGAGGTGCCCAAGCAGCGCGGGCTGGAGATCGCCGCGGCCTTCTTCGCGGCGTCGCGCAGCGGCGACATGGACGGCCTGCGCGCGCTGCTCGCCGCCGACGTGGTGATCCAGGCCGATGGCGGCGGCAAGAAGCCGGCGGCGAACAGGCCGATCGAGGGCCTCGACGACGTCATGGCCTTCCACGCGACGTTGGCCCATGCGTTTGCCCGGACGATGTCGCGGATGGTGCGCTACGCCACCATCAACGGCCTGCCGGGCTTCATCACCATCGAGGGCGACACCCTGCAGACGACCGCCCTGGCCATCGAGGACGGCCGGATCAAGGCCGTCTACGTGGTGCGCAACCCGGACAAGCTGCGCCATCTCGCCGACGCGGTGCACTGACGGAGTGTGCGGCGGCGGGCCGGCGCGTACCCTCTCCCCGCAGGCGGGGCGAGGTGCGCGGCCGCGGCGTCGCCACACCGCAATCGTAGGCTGCGCTCTGAGAGGCCCGAGGTCACACCGCTTCCAGGACGGTCGCCACGCCCTGGCCGCCGCCGACGCACTGGGTGGACAGGGCGAGCCGCTTGCCCTGGCGCTTCATGATCTGCGCCGCCTTGGCCGTGATGCGGGCGCCGGTCGCGCCCAAAGGATGGCCGATGGCGATGCCGCCGCCGTCGAGGTTGACCTTGTCGTCCGGGATATTCAGCTCGCGCAGGCAGGCCACGGCCTGGCTGCCGAACGCCTCGTTGATCTCGACCACGTCGATGTCGTCGATGGTGAGGCCGGCGCGCTCCAGCGCCTTCAGGGTTGCCGGCACCGGGCCCATGCCCATGATCTCCGGCGGGCAGCCGGCCGAAGCGACGGAACGGATGCGGGCCAGGATGTCGAGGCCGTGGGCGCGGGCATAGGCCTCGCTGCACACCAGCACCGCCGAGGCGCCGTCGGTGAGCGGCGAGGCGGTGCCGGCCGTGACGCTGCCGTTGGGGCGGAAGGCGGGCTTGAGACCGGCGAGCCCCTCCAGCGTGGTCTGCGGGCGCAGGCAGCCGTCGGCGTCGACCACGCCGTCGGGGGTGGCCACGGGCACGATCTCATCGGTCAGGCGCCCCGTCGCCTGGGCCTCGGCCGCCTTCTGCTGCGAGGCGAAGGCCAGTTGCTCCTGCTCGGCGCGGGTGACGCCGTAGCGCTCGGCCACGTTCTCGGCGGTCTCGCCCATGGAGATGTAGGCGTCGATCACCGGGTCGGGCCCGCTGAAGCGGGGATTGGGCGAGGCGTTGAAGCCGCCCTGCGGCACCCGCGTCATGGATTCCAAGCCGCCGCAGATGAAGGCCTCGCCCGCTCCGATGGCGATCTGCCCGGCCGCCACGTGGATGGCCGACATGGACGAGCCGCAGAAGCGGTTGATGGTCATGCCGGGCACCTCGATCGGCAGGCCGGCCAGCAGCAGCGCGATGCGGGCGACGTTGCTGCCCTGCTCGGCCTCCGGATAGGCGCAGCCCAGAATGACGTCGTCGATGGCGCGGGGATCGACGCCGGTGCGCTCGACCAGGCCCTTGATGGCAGTCGCCGCCAGATCGTCCGGCCGCACGCCGATCAGCGCGCCCTTTCGGGCGAAGTGGAACGGGGTGCGGGCATAACCCGCAATGACGGCTTGGCTCATCAGCGTGACCTCTCCTGTTGCAGGGCGTGACGCCGTCGCGGCCGAGGCCGGGCTCACGGCCCAACAGCGACATAATAGTGTATATACACTATTGCAAGAACAGCGACCGCTGAGTGATCGTAGGCGTCGACGGCAACCTCAATCCGCCAACCCGCCGCATTCCTCTCCCGATGAAAATCGCGACCTTCAACGTCAACGGCATCAACGGGCGCCTGCCGGTGTTGCTGCGCTGGCTCGCCGAGGCAGAGCCGGATGTGGTCTGCCTGCAGGAGCTGAAGGCCTCCCAGGACAAGTTTCCGCACCGGGCGCTGGAGGCGGCCGGCTACGGCGCCGTCTGGCAGGGCGAGAAGAGCTGGAACGGCGTCGCCATCCTGGCGCGCGGTACCCAGCCGCTGGAGACGCGTCGCGAGCTGCCCGGCGATGCCGAGGACGCGCACGGCCGCTACATCGAGGCGGCGGTGCGCGGCGTCCTCGTCGCCTGCCTCTATCTGCCGAACGGCAATCCGGCGCCGGGCCCCAAGTTCGCCTACAAGCTCGGCTGGTTCGAGCGCCTCATCGCCCACGCTGCCGACCTTCTGGCCACGGGCGCGCCTGTCGCCCTCGTTGGCGACTTCAACGTCATGCCGACCGATCTCGACGTCTACAAGCCGGAGCGCTGGGAGGGTGACGCGCTGTACCGGCCCGAGGTGCGCGCCGCCTACCGGCGCCTCCTTGCGCAAGGCTGGACCGACGCGATACGCGCGCTGCATCCGGGCGAGCGCGTCTACACCTTCTGGGACTACTTTCGGAACGCCTGGGGCCGCGATGCCGGGCTGCGCCTCGACCACCTGCTGCTCAGCCCGGCGCTTGCCGATCGCCTTGCGGCGGCCGGCGTCGATCGCGAGGTGCGCGGCTGGGAGAAGGCCAGCGACCACGCGCCGGCCTGGATCGAGCTCGACGGGGGCGCCAAGCCCCGGACAGCACGGCGGGCCCGGCGCCCCGCGCCATGATTGGCGCGGCCTGCGATTCACGAGCTGGGCCCACGTAGCCCGAGGGGGTGTCCCTTCACCCGATATTCCGGGTAGATGAGAGGGAGCCCAGCCAAGACGAAGGGGAGTCGAGCCGGGGCTGCACGCGAGCATTCCAGATTCAAAGAGTTGTGAGCATGTCTCCGCCATTGGATGGTGCCATCCCATGGCGACATGCTCGACCGACAGGTCTACGATGGCGCTTCGTCTTCCCCCGCTGCCGGCCCTGCGCTTCTTCGAAGCCGCGGGGCGTCACGAGAGCTTCAAGCTCGCCGCAGCCGAGCTCAACGTAACGCCGAGCGCCGTGAGCCACGGCATCGTCGGCCTGGAGCAGGCGCTCGGCGTCACCTTGTTTGCGCGCAACGGCCGCACGCTGTCGCTCACCGCGGCGGGCGCGGACTATCTGCCCTACGTCTCGGAAGCCCTGTCGCTGATCGCCATCGGCACGCAGCGCCTGCCGGCCGGCCGCGGCAACCGCACCGTGGCGGTGAGCTGCGCGCCGACGCTCGCCTCGCGCTGGCTGCTGCCGCGTCTGCATCGCTTCCAGAGCCGCTGGCCGCAGGTCGGCGTGACGGTCGACACCTCGCACCGGCAGGTGGGCTTTCCCGTGGACGGCTTCGACTTCGCCATCCGCCTGAGCCGGGCGCCGGCCACCGGCGCGCGCTGGACACGGCTGCTCGATCAACGGCTCGTGCCGGTGTGCAGCCCGGCCTACCGGGACCGGCTGATCGATGCGGCCGGGCAGGTCGACCTCGGCCGCGCTACGCTGATCCATGTCGTGACCGCGAGCGAGGACTGGCAGGCCTGGTTCGACGCCCATGGGATGGGCGAGGCCGGAACGGCCGGAGGCCTGCGCTTCGACGAATTCCACCTGGCCTTCGAGGCCGCCGCCGCCGGCCTCGGCGTGGCGCTCGGCCGCCGGCCGCTGGTCGATCGGGAGCTCGCCAGCGGCGCCCTGGTCGAGGCGGCGGCGGCGCCGATCGGCGGCGAGACGGCCTACTGGCTGGTGTGCGCCGACGGCGCCGACCAGCGTGCCGACCTGCGGGCGTTCAAGGCCTGGCTGCTGAAGGAGGCGCAGGTCTCCGACGCGGACGCCGCGGCGGCCGGTGCGGGCCGGCCATGAGCGGCTGCGGCGCGCGCTCGGATGAAGATCCTTCATCCATCGTCAAAACCTTCTCCTTTGCCGTCGCCGGCGCGGCTCTGCCATGGTCGCCGGCAAAGGAGGGCCCGATGGCCTTGGCATCCACGACCAGACGCTCCGCGCCCATGGTGAGCAACGCGACCCTCGTGATGGTCGCCGGCGCACTGATTCTCAGCGCCGCCATGGGCGTGCGTCAGACGTTCGGGCTCTACCTCGCGCCGTTCGCGCTCGAGCGCGCCATCCCGGTCACCCAGTTCGCGCTGGCGATCGCCCTGCACAATCTGGTCTGGGGCCTGGCACAGCCCTTCGCCGGGGCGGCCGCCGACCGCTACGGCGCGGCGCCCGTCGTTGGCTTCGGCGCCGTCGCCCTCGCCGCCGGCCTCGCCCTCGCGGCCGTTGCGGGGTCGGGCGCGATGCTGATCGCGGGCATCGGCGTGCTCGTCGGCATCGGTATCAGCTGCACCAGCTTCGGCGTGGTGCTGGCCGCGGTCGGGCGGGCCATCTCTGTCGAGAAGCGCAGCATGGCCATGGGGATCGCCAGCGCCGGCGGCTCGCTCGGCCAGGTGCTGATGGTGCCCGTCGCCCAGACCGCCAACCAGCTGGCCGGGCTCACCGCGTCATTGCTCGTCCTCGCGGTCATCGTGCTGCTGGCCGCCCCCTTCGGCCTGCTGCTCGACCGCCGCGATGCCTCCGCCTCAGGGGAGGGGCCTGCCGCCGTGCCGCTCGGCGAGGCGCTGGCCGATGCGGCCCGGCATCCGGGCTTCCGGCTGCTGACGCTCGGCTTCTTCACCTGCGGCTTCCAGCTCGCCTTCATCGCCACCTACCTGCCGGGTTACCTGACGCTCTGCCACATGCCGCCGGCGCTCGGCGCCACCGCGCTGGCGCTGATCGGCCTGTTCAACATGGCCGGCAGTTGGGCCTGCGGCTGGCTTGGCGGCCGCTTCCGCCAGCAGTACGTGCTGGGCTGGCTCTACCTGATCCGGGGCGGCGCCATCGCGGTCTTCCTGCTCCTGCCCACGTCGCCAGCGTCGGTGGTCGTCTTCGCCGCCGTCATGGGGCTGACCTGGCTCGGCACCGTACCGCTGACCAGCGGGCTGGTGGCCAAGTTCTTCGGCCTGCGCCACCTGGGCACCCTATTCGGCGTCTGCTTCCTCAGCCATCAGGTCGGCTCGTTCCTCGGCGCCTGGCTCGGCGGCGTCGTCTTCGATGCGACCGGGTCGTACACCTGGATCTGGGCGGCGACGGCGGCGGCCGGGCTGGTGGCGGCGCTGCTTCACTTCGCCATCAAGGACCAGCCGGGCGACGGCTCGTCCTGGCGCGCGCCGCCGCAAGCCGTGCCCGCGAGCGCCTGACGCCCATGGACCAGCAGACCATCACCATCACCTGCCGCGACGGCTATCGGCTCGGCGGCCAGCTCTGGGGCGGGGAGCCGCGGAGCGCCTCGGGCACCGTCATCGTCAACGCGGCCACCGGCGTGCTCGCCCGCTACTATCACCCCTACGCGCGCTTCCTCGCCGAGCATGGCTTCGCCGTGATCACCTACGACTACCGCGGCATCGGCGCATCGCGGCCGCCGCGGCTGCGGGGCAGCGGCATCCGCTGGCGCGACTGGGGCGAGCTGGATTTCGATGCGGTGGCGACCTGGGCCAAGGAGCGTGATCCGCACGGCCGGCTGCTGGTGGTAGGTCACAGCATCGGCGGCATGCTGGTGGGCTTCGCCCCTGCGGCGGTCCACGTCGACCGCATGCTGACGATGGGCGCGCAGTACGCCTATTGGCGTGACTACGCCGCCGCCGATCGCACCCGGCTGCTGCTCAAGTGGCACCTGGCCATGCCGGCGATCACCGCGGCGCTCGGCTACCTGCCGGGCAAGCGCCTGGGATGGCTCGAGGACCTGCCCGCCGGCGTGGCCTTCGAATGGTGCCGGCGCCGCATGCGCTTCGAATGGAGCTACCCGTCCCGGGAGCGCCAGACGATCCTGGACCGCTTCGCAGCGGTGACGGCGCCGATCCTCGCCGTCGGCCTGACCGACGACGAGTTCGGCACGCCGCAGGCCATCGCCCGCACGCTCGCCTATTACCGCGGCAGCGACCGCAAGCTGGTGGTGCTGAAGCCTTCAGACCTCGGCTTCGAGACGATCGGCCACTTCAGCCTGTTCCATTCGCGCCATCGCGACGGCTTCTGGCGTGAGACGCTGCTGTGGCTCCGCAACGGCATCGTTCCGTGGCCGGTCGCGACCGCTCTGCTACCGGAGCGCGGAGCGGCGGCCGAGGGCGGTCTCGCGGCAGCGGTCGGTTAGCCCGTGGTGCGCGGCCCCGGGAAGACCGGTAGGCCGTCGCCCAGCGCAACCCAGCGCAATTTCTCCGCCGTCCATGTGTGGTCCGCGGGCGCCGCCAAATCCGGATCGTCGAGGCTTGCGGTGGTCACGTCGATCTCGTCCGGCAGGTCGTCGCGCTCATAGGTGAGCGCCGTGCCGCAGCCGCCGCAGAAGCGCCGCGTCACCGGCGGGCTCGAGCGGAAGCTCGCCGGTTCCGCTCCGCTCAGCCGGAAGGCGGCGCGCGGAACGCTGAACCAGGCGACGGACGCCGCCCCGACGATGCGGCGGCAATCGGCGCAATGGCAGACTGTCCCGTGAAACGGGCGCGCGTCCGCCTGGTAGCGCACCTGCCCGCAATAACAGCCACCGGTCAGCATGACGTTTTCCCATTGTTGCTGGCGCTGCACCGCGGAATGTGGGAGGCAGCAGCAAGCGAGACAACAAGGGTGGACGCCGACATGTTCGAGGGTAACCGCGTCGTGGCGCATACGCGCGCCCGCTATCCGATCTTCCAGTCGCCGATGACGTGGATCGCACGGGCGCCGCTGGTGTCGGCCGTCTCGGCGGCGGGGGCCTTCGGGCTGCTGGAAAGCACCTCGCGCAACCTCGCCATGACCACGCGGGAGTTCAACGCCATCCGCGCCGCCACCAACCAGCCCTTCGGCGTCAACCTGCCCGTTCGCTACCTCAAGGACGACCCCAAGGAGGAGAAGGCGATCATCGACTGGCTGCTCGCCCAGAACATCCACTTCGTCACCACGTCGGCCGGCGATCCGGGGCGTTACGTGCGCACGCTCAAGGACGCCGGCGTCACCGTCTACCATGCGACCGCGACGCTCTACGGCGCGCTCAAGGCGGTCGACGTCGGCGTCGACGGCCTGATCGTCGAGGGGGCGGAGAGCGCCGGCGTGCGCAACCCGGACGAGGTGCACAGCTTCGCCCTGCTGCAGGCGGTGCGGGAGAAGACGACGGTGCCGCTCGTCGCCGCCGGTGGCGTCGTCGACGGGCGCGGCATGGCGGCGGCCTTCGCGCTGGGGGCCGAGGGCGTCACCATGGGCACGCGCTTCGTCGCCTCGACGGAAAGCCCGGTGCACGTCAACTACAAGAACGCCATCGTGGCGGCGCCGATCACCGGCACCATCATGCTCGACAATCCGCCGCGCGCCCGGGCCCGCGGCCTGCGCACGCCCTATGCGGAAGGCGTGAGCGAGGGCACGCGCGAGTCCCTGCCGCCGATGTCCGTCCTCGAGAAGCTCTACGTCGGGGGCGACGTGGAGAACACCTCGGGCGCCGCCGGCGAGAGCGCCGGCCTGATCCACGAGATCAAGTCGGTCCGCGACATCGTCGAGGACACGGTCGCCGGCTTCTGGCGCGAGATCGACAGGCTGGCGGCGCTCCGCCGCTGAGGCGGGCGGGCGGCCGGTCGCGGCGTGGTGACGGATCGACGGCCCATGGATGCACACGGCGATGTCAGCCGTCATGGCCGGGCTTGACCCGGCCATCCATCGAAGCCAATGACTCCTGGCGGCCGGACGCCATTGCTTGTTTCTTTTCAAGGGGATGGATGGCCGGATCAAGTCCGGCCATGACGCGGGAGCGGCGAGCGCACTACCCCCCGGTGAGCTCCTTCGCCATCAGCGGGATCACCGTGTTCATCGCCTTCAGCGGCCGCAGCATCACCTTGAAGAGGGTGATGCGCCCCTCGTCGTTCCAATGGATCAGGTCGACGCCGTTGACGTAGATGCCGTCGAGCGTCAGCTCGAACTCCAGCACGGCGGAGCGGTCGCCCACCCATTCGCCGATATAGATGAAGCTGGGGTTGTTGAGCACGACCATCGCGGCTTCGAGGTATTTGGCCACCAGCGCCTTGCCCGCCTGCGGCGCGTGGACGGCCGGGGACTGGAACACCGCGTCGTCGGCCAGCAGCGCGTCGAGCTTTGCCGGAGCGGGGTCGGCGACGTAAGCGTACCAGCGGTCGAGCGTTTCGGGCTTCATGGCCGATCTCCCTGCCGCGCCGAAGCATCCCGCCCGGCCGGTCCACGACGGTTGTCGTCCGGCCGGCCTGTTCGCGTCAACGATCGCGACGACACGGCCGGGCCCGACGCCGCCGAAGCATGACGTCCCGACAGGCCCGGCCCGCGGCCCCGTACCTTGTCTCCCCTGGCGGAATGCCCTACCCGCCTTGCAAAGGCCTGCGCGGTCCGGTTGCGCGGGCGCTGAACGGGAGGTCGGTCGATGGCGCGGTCGTTGAGGCATGGGATCTTTCTGCCCCCCTTCCACGCGGTGGAGGAGAACCCGGCGGCAGCCCTCGACCGCGATTTCGCGCTGATGGAGTTCCTCGACAAGCTCGGCTTCGAAGAAGCCTGGATCGGCGAGCACCACTCGGCCGGCTTCGAGACGATCGCCTCGCCCGAGCTGTTCATCGCCACGGCGGCGGAGCGCACCAAGCACATCCGTTTCGGTACCGGTGTGATCTCGCTGCCCTACCACAACCCGCTGATGGCGGCGAACCGCATCATCCAGCTCGATCACCAGACGCGCGGCCGCATCATGTTCGGCGCAGGGCCGGGCCTGCTCGCCTCCGACGCCATCATGCTCGACATCGATCCGCGCGTGCAGCGCGACCGCATGGAGCAGAGCCTCGACGTCATCCTGCGCCTGTTCAAGGGCGAGGTCGTCACCGAGAAGACCGACTGGTATTCCCTCAAGGAGGCGCGCGCCCACCTGGCGCCGTTCACCGAGCCCTATCCGGAGGTGGTGGTGGCGAGCGCGGTGACGCCGTCGGGCGGCCGGCTCGCCGGCAAGTACGATCTCGGCATGCTGTGCGTGGCCGCCGCCGAAGGGCCGGGCTTCAAGGTGCTCAGGAGCAATTGGGAGGCGGCCTGCGAGATCGCCGCCGAGCACGGCCGCACCATGGACCCGCAGCGACTGCGGCTGGTGGCGCCGATCCATATCGCCGAGACCCGCGAGCAGGCGCGCGCCAATGCCCGCTGGGGCCTGCAGAAGTACATCGACTACATGAACAACAACATGCCGCGCTTCCACGTGCCGCCGGGCAAGGACGTCGTGGACTGGTGGACCGAGACCAACATGGGCGTGATCGGCACGCCCGACGACGCCATCGCGCTGATCGAGAAGCTGCAGGCCCAGCAGGGCGAGTTCGGCGTGATGCTCACCGTCGTCTCGAACATGGTCGACTTCGAGCCGCTGAAGAAATCCTTCGAGCTCTACCGGCGCTACGTCGTCCCGCACTTCAACCGCAGCAATCAGGCCCGCCGCGACTCCTACGCCTGGGTCAGCCGCAACACGCAGACCTTTTCCGAGCTACGCACCGAAGCCGCCCGGCTGATGGTGGAGAAGCACGAGCGCGAGCGCAGCGCGGCGCGGGCCGCCAAGGGCGACGGCGCCGCCGAGCCCCGCGCTACGGACGAGGGCAAGGGCGCGTTCCTGATTTCGTGAGCCAACCGGCCGGCCTGCTCAGGCAAACGGGAACGGGCCGGCGAAGTCTCCGATCGGCACCAGGTGCGTGATCAGGCCCGTCTGCACCGACCAATGATGCAGCAGGTAGCCGGGCGGCTCGAGAAAGGATGCCGGTGCGGCGTCGCCGCGGAGATCGAGCGCGATCTGCGTGGCTGTGCTCGGGCTGGTGACGGCGAGGGTGCCGGCCCACAGCCGGTGCATGCTGCGATGGACGTGCCCGCAGACCACGCGCTCGACGTTGGCGTGTCGTTGAATCACCGCCGCCAGACCGTCCGTGTCCATGCACCGATACGGATCGAGATAGGGAATGCCGCAGGCGAACGGCGGCTGATGCATGGCGACGATGGTCGGCGTGACCGGATCGTCGGCCAACGCCGCCGCCAGCCATGCGAGGGTCCAGGCGTCGGCATAGCCGTGGTGAGCCCCGGGCACGGTGACGTCGATGGCGACGATGCGGACCGCGCCGCCGCCGAGCGCGAAGTTGATGGGCCCCTCCGACGGCATGTAGCGGTGCGACGGGAAGCAGGCGCGCAGCGTGTCGCGGTCGTCGTGATTGCCGGGGATCATGTAGAGCGGCGCCCGAAGCCCGCCCAGGACCTGATGGGCTACGGCGTACTCCGACGCTGTGCCGTGCTCGGTGATATCGCCCGTGAGCACCACCAGATCGGGAGCGGGTGCGAGGGCGTTGACGTGGGCCACGGCGCTGCGGGCCATGTCGTTGGTCGACACGACGCCGTTGTAGAGCGCACCCTCGTCGCAGAGGTGCAGGTCCGACAGTTGCGCGATCAGCATGGGCATCGGCCCTCCGCGGATATCCTGGCCACGCGCTTCGATCCCAGCTCGGCGATGTCCGTCATGATCGGGTTGATATGCAGATTTCGGCCCAGGTCTAGTCTCAATGACCACCTGCGGTGAGGCCCCGCCCGATCGATGCTCGACCGGCCGCCGTTCTCACCGTCGCCGGGGCAGGGACCGCCGAGGGAAGGGCGGTCCTTGGGAGGGCGCGTTCGCTGCTCCTTCGCTCGCGCCGATCGAGTCGCGCAGCTGGCTCATCAGCGAAGGGGCCGGCGGGCCGGGCGCGCGGTCCCGCGTCTCGCGGCCCGCCTGTCGTTCGGTGCTATACAGGTCCCGGATGTGCTCGTTGACGTAGCGGCCTTTGGACGGCGCCTGGCACAGCTCGTCGAAGATGTGTTGAGGCACGTCGAAATAGTCGTATGGCCCGCCCGATCCGGCAAACCAGATCTTGAGGATACGGGTGTCGGGGTCGTACTCGGCGCGCCTGACGGCTGATGAATTGAAGATCGGCATCGATCCGGTCCGGGGACATGGGCGTCGACGATCATATAGGCCGGAGAGGCTTCTGGTCAGGATAGTGCCGCGACCGCACCGGCTCCGGAAATCCGTATCGATCAGGGTGCGCCCGGGCGCGCGGAGGAAGGTCTCGGCGAAGGCGCCAGCGATCGTGCGCGCGGCATAGAGGACGCCGTATGAACCGTCAGGCGCGTTGAAGCGCCCGCTCGGCGATCGGTCGAAATGGATCGGATCGTACGCCGCCGTGTAGAAGCGGTGCAGATCGGCACCCGAGGGGATCGGCGTCAGCTCGGGCTCGCGATGGTGGAGATCGCCGGGCGGCAGGAGTGCCGTCACGCACCCTGCTCGCCGTAGCGGCGTGCGGCCTCGACCACGAGGTCGACGTCGCCCGACTTCAACAGGTCGATCAGATGGCGGCCGCCGAGCCGTGCGTCCGGGCGGGCGAGGAAATTGAGGATGGCCCACGCATTGCGCGTCGGCAGCGCCTCGCGGACCTCCTTCAGGCCGGACACGATCGAGCCATCGCGATTGAACTGGAGTGTCGGATAGCTGCGGCGATTGCTCGGGCCGGGAACCGCCAGCAGGCTGCCCTCCTGCACCCGCTTGTCCACCGCCTGACGCGACACGCCATGCATCAGAGTCCTGATCTCGTCCAGGTTGTAGGCGCCGCCGGCGTCCTGCAGGTCCTGCTGGGCGATGCGGACACCGGCAAGCAGGGCGCGGCCCCGCGCATCAGGTTCGAACGCTGCCTCGTTGATGACCGCTTTTGCGGCTCGCCGGCGGCGCGCCACAGCCGGCTCTCCGGCGACGACCCGCGTGGCGTGCTGGAAGCGCTTGCCGACGGCGTCGGCGATCTTGCGCACCGCTTCGGGCTTTGAGGAGACGACGGCCACCTTCGCGCCCGCCGGCAAGATCTGCCCGTCGAATCCTCCCAGGCGTACGGCTGCCGCTCGCGGAGGGCGCGGTGGCACGCCAATTGCCGCCGGGACATGGCGTGTGGCCTTCTCAACGGCCAGGTCGCGGCACGACGGGGGCTTGCCCATGATCTTCGACCGCGTGAAGCCGCTGAGCGCGATCCTGGCAACGGCGGAGCGGCACGCGCTGCACCGCTCCCTCGGCGCCGTCCAGCTCACTTTGCTCGGCATCGGCGCCATCATCGGCACCGGCATCTTCGTGCTCACCGCGGAGGCGGCGCAGCGGGCTGGTCCGGGCATGATGCTGAGCTTCGTCATCGCCGCCTTCGTCTGCGGCGTCGCCGCGCTCTGCTACGCCGAGTTTGCCGCCATGGTGCCGGTGGCGGGCTCCGCCTACACCTATACCTATGCGGTGCTGGGAGAGCCGCTCGCCTGGATGGTCGGCTGGGCGCTGATCCTCGAATACGCCCTGGGCGCGAGCGCAGTGGCGGTCGGCTGGGCCGGCTATTTCACCGGGCTGCTGGCCCACCTCTCCAGCTTCGTGCCCGGTCTGCCCGACATCGTTCTGCCCGAGGCGCTCGCGGCGGGTCCGGCCGACGGCGGCATCGTCAACCTGCCCGCGGCGGGCCTGTCGCTCGCCATCACCTGGCTGCTGATCGTCGGCACGCGGGAAAGCGCGCGGGTGAATGCCGTCCTCGTCGCCATCAAGGTCGCCGCGCTGATCCTGTTCCTCCTCATCGCGCTGCCGGCGGCGCAGCGGGCGAACTTCGTGCCGTTCATGCCGGCGGGCGTTCCCGGCGTCGCGGGTGCCGCCGCGTCGATCTTCTTCGCCTATGTGGGCTTCGACGCCGTCTCGACCGCCGCCGAGGAGACGCGCGATCCGCAGCGCAACGTGCCGATCGGGCTGATCGGCTCGCTCGCCGTCTGCACGCTGTTCTACCTGCTGGTCGCCGTGGCCACCATCGGCTCGCCGCTCGGCGCCCAGCCGGTGCTGGACGGCGCCGGCCACCTGCTGGAGCCGGGCACGCCGGAGCTTGCCGCCCGCTGCAAGGCGCTCGTTGCCGCCGGCGGGCTGGAACCGCTGGCCTGCTCGAACGAAGCCCTGGCGCACATCCTGCGCGTCGCCGGCTGGCCCGGCGCCGGCAATGTGCTGGCCCTTGCGGCGACCGTCGCGCTGCCGTCGGTCGTGCTCATGATGATCTACGGCCAGACCCGCATCTTCTTCGTGATGGCGCGGGACGGGCTGCTGCCCCGGCGGTTCGCCGCGGTGCATCCGAGCTACCGCACGCCGCACGTGGTGACCCTGGTCACCGGCCTGTTCTGCACCGCCTTCGCGGCCTTGGCCCCGGTCGGCCAGCTCGCCAACTTCTCCAACTCGGGCACCCTGTTCGCCTTTGCCCTGGTGGCGGTCGCCGTGCTCGTGCTGCGCCGTCGCGATCCAGGCCGCCGTCGCCCGTTCCGGACGCCGGCGGCCTGGCTGGTGGCGCCGCTCGCCATCGCGGGCTGCGTCTACCTCTATGCCTCGCTCGACTGGGTCTCGATCCTGGTGCTGCCGGGCTGGGGGGCGGCGGGCCTGGTGGCCTACGCGCTCTACGGCCGCTCCCGCAGCCACGTCGGCCGTGGCATGGGCGGCGGCAGCCACGATGGGCTTCGCACGGTCGTGCCGCCGGCGCCAGGCGTCTGACGTCGCCGCGGCCGCTTCCCGACGTGGCCGGTCAGGCGGACGGACGCCGCGGCCCGCGGCGCGCCGGCGCGGCGGCCTTGCGCGGTTGCGGCGCGGCTGCCTCCGGCGTCTTGCGCCGTCGCGGTGTTGCGGGCGCAGCGGGCTCAGCCGCACTGCGTCGGGTCGCGTGCTTCAGGGCGAGCTCGGCCGCATGGCGGATGTGCTCCTCCAGCACGCGCACGGCGAGCGGCGCGTCCCGGGCGATCGCGGCGTCGAAAATGCGCTGGTGCTCCAGGGTGATCGACCGGGATATGCGCGGGTACTTGATGTAGGCGCGGCGATACCGTTCGCCGTGCTCGATGAGCAGCTCGCAAAATCGCAGCAGCCACGGCGACTCGCAGGCGCCGTAGAGCGCGAAGTGGAATTCGCGGTGGCAATCCTCCCACAGGTCGGCGGCCTCCGCCGCGCTGAGCTGGGCATTCCGCTCCACCCGCTTCAGCTTGTGGAAGGCGGCGACGACATGGGCTTCCCAGTCCACGCCGCCGGCGGCGATCGAGCGGCGCAGTGCTTCCGATTCAAGCCGGGCGCGCCAGTCGGCGATATCCAGCAGCTCATCCTCCCGCAGCTCGGCCACGCGAAAGCCCCGCTGCCCGTCGGAACGGACCAGCCCGTCGCTGACGAGCTGGAACAGGGCCTCGCGGATGGGGCTGGTGCCGACCTGATAGCGCTGCTTGAGATCCTCGGACTTGACCTTCTCGCCGGCCGTGAACACTCCAGAGATGATGTCGTGCCGCAAACGCTCGAGCGTTTCCTCGGTCAGGGTCTTGGGGGTCTTGTCGCGGCCGACACGCAGCACCGGGCCCCAATCCATCGTCTTCATTATTGTCCACCCGCATTCGACCGGCTGCGTCCAGGCGTGCGACCATATGGCAACTCCACCCGCGGCAGCAACGACGGAGGTATGCACGTTGCCCGAAAAATTCGCAAATCGGCGGAATTTCTCATTTTCGGGCGACGGGAGAGGCGTCGCTGTCGGCGCTCGCGCGGCTCGCTCGCCGCCATCGATTGGCAGACCCGCCGCGCGGTTCGGCGGGGCGCCGCTCGCCGGCGTAGAGATGTGTAAAAATTTCGAAATTGACTTCATGCTGTGAAGGTTTCAAATGACGGGGCTCACGGCGACAGCCCCTGGCCGCCGGGCCGGATTCAATGGAGGTTATGATCCATGAAAGACATGCCTGTGGTCGACCTGCTCCACGTCGCGGCCGAGCTCGGCGAGAGCGGCAAGCGGGTCAAGGTGCTCTGGCAGCAACCGGAATCGCTCGCCTTCGTGGCCCGCGGCCGCGAATATCGCAGTGAGTTCCACATCAACGAAAGCGACGAACTGACCTATATGATCAAGGGCACCATGCACCTCCATTACCGTACGCCGGAGGGCAAGGAAGACGTCATCGTCATTCCGGAAGGCTCGACCAACTACATGCCGGGCAACGTCCCTCACTCGCCGCGGTTCCCGCCCGACGCCTTTGCGCTGATCGTCGAGCGCGGCCGCCGCGAGGGAGAGGTGGACCGTTTCCAATGGTTCTGCCCGGCGTGCGACGCCTTCCTGCACGAAGAGCGGGCGGTGATCGCCGATTACGGCAAGGATCATGTGTCCGCCGCCTACCAGCGGTTCTTTGACAGCGAAGAGTTCCGCACCTGCAAGTCTTGCGGACACATCATGCCCAGGCCCTGAGAGCCATTCGGGGCGGATCCGCGGCAGACCTGTTCGTTTCGCTCGTGCAAAGGGGAGGACCCACCGTGCCAAAGCAGATCATTACCTCCAAGTCGGCGCCGACGACCGGGTTCACGGACGCGCGGAAGCCGCCGCCGATCGTCCAGGCCATCCGCGCCGGCAATGTCCTCTTCGTGTCCGGCCAGGGGCCTCTGGATCCGGACACGAAGGCCGTGGTGGTCGGCGACATCGAGGTGCAGACCCGCCGGACCTTGCAGAACCTGATCAATGTCCTGGAGGCCGGCGGCGCGACCCTCGCCGATGTCGTGAACATGCGCGTCATCCTGCGCGACGTGGCCGACTTCCCGCGGTTCAACGAGGTGTTCAGGGAGGTGCTCGACGGGGAGAAGGTCACGCGCACCTGCGTCGGCGCCACGCCGCACCGGGCGGGCGTGAATATCGAAATCGACTGCATCGCCGTGATCGACTGAACGGCGATGGCGGTGCCGATCAGCCGGACTCGCCCGCCGCAACATTGTCGATGAAGCCCGTCAGCGCATCGAGATAGGCGGCGGGCTGCTCGACGTGGGGAAGATGCCCGCACGCGTCGAGCAGCACCATCTTCGAACCGGCGATGGCAGCGTGATAGGCGCGGCCGATCTCCACCGGCACGGCCCGGTCCTGCGCGCCCCACATGACCAGCGTCGGCAGCGTGATGCGGTGCAGCCACTTGTGCAGGTGCGGGTCGTGGAAGAACGGCCGCCGGGCCAGGCGAGCCAGCGTGCGCCTGTTCTTGTCCTGAAGCTTGCGCTGGCCGGCATCGGCCTCGCGGATGCCGGCCAGGGCGGCCGATACCAGCCCACGCACCTGGAACAGATACGGCACGAGCTCTTCATCCGACATGGAAAACACGTCGATCGGCGCAGCCTCCGGCGGCCGCAGGCCCGGCGCGCCGACGATCGTCAGGCTCGCCATGCGCTCAGTGCTGCGAACGGCCGCTTCGACGGCGATCCAGCCGCCCAGCGCCTGTCCCACCACGTGCACGCCGACGAGGTCGAAGTGCGCCAGGAGATCCAGGTAGAAATAGGCGGCGTCGTGGATGTTGGCGAGCCACGCCGGCGTCTCGCTGAGGCCGAAGCCGGGATGTTCCGGTGCGAGCACCCGAAAGCGGCGGCAGAGCGCCTCGAGCGCGGCTGCCGGCTTCGGCACGCCCTGCGAGCCGTGCAGGAACAGCAGCGGCCGGCCGTGCCCGCCCTCCCACACGCTGGTGCGGCAGCGGTCAACGACGACGGTCCGGTGGCGAAACTGAGTCATCTGCAATAATTTCGAAACTTTGATTGACAGTCGAAATTATTGCGTGACATGAACTGCAGTGCAAGCCGCTTTGTGCTGACCCATCGAACAGGCCGAGGCTCAACCATGCAACCCGATCTGATCCTCACCAACGGCAAGGTCGTTACCGCCGACGACGCATTCTCGATCGCCGAGGCGGTTGCGATCGAGGCGGGGGTCTTCAGCGCCGTCGGCGCGACGGGCGCGATCCGCGCGCTGCGGACGGAAGGGACCCGCGAGATCGATCTTCGTGGCCGGACGGTCCTGCCCGGCCTGTTCGACACGCATTGCCACGTGGAAGCGGCCGGCCTCGCCGCCTACACGGTGTCCTTCGACGGCGTCCGCGATGTCGCCGACGCCTTGCAGCGGATCGCCGACATGGCGGCGCGGACGGCGCGTGGCGACTGGGTGCGAGGCCAGCTCTGGCATCCGCCGTCGCAGCTCGCGGAGAAGCGCTTTCTCACCGCCCGGGAGATCGATGCCGTCGCGCCCGATCATCCCGTCTATCTGCCGGCGGGCCACTTCACCATGGCCAACAGCGCCGCCATGCGGCTGGCCGGGATCGGCGAGGAGACGCCCGACCCGCCGGGCGGGACCATCCACCGCATCGACGCCACCCGGGAGCCCGACGGCGTATTCGCGGAGGCGGCGGAGCGGTTGATCGAGCAGGTGGTGCCGTCCTGGTCGCGCGAGACACGGATCGCGCAGCTCCGGGAGGCCATGCGCTATTTCAACGGCTTCGGCATCACCAGCGCGATCAGCGGGGCCGTGTCGCCCGCCGACGTGGACGCCTACGATCAGGTCCGCGCCCGCGGCGAGGCGACGCTGCGCGTCGGCGTCATGTTCACACCCACGGGCGAGCTGAGCCCGTCGATCCCGGTCGCGGACTGGGAGCGCGCCCTGCAAGCGGTGGGCGAGGTGGCGGCGTTCAACGACGAGTGGCTCGCCTACGCCGGCGCGAAGCTTCAGGTCGACGGCGGCATGACGCTGCGCACCGCGGCGATGCGGGTGCCCTATCCGGATGATCCAGCCTATCGGGGCGAATGCGTCATCGCACCCGCGCAGCTCGAGGCCTTCGTCATCGCCGCCCATCGCCACGGCTGGCGCGTCGGCATCCACGCGGTCGGCGACGCCGCCATCGATCAGGTGCTGGATGCCTACGAGGCGGCCGATCGAGCGCGCAGCATCGGCGGCAAGCGCTTCACCATCATCCACGCCAGCCTGATGCGGCCCGACCAGATGCGGCGGGCGCGACGGCTCGGCGTCCGCGCCGACATCCAGGCGCCCTTCCTGTGGACCAAGGCGGCCACGATCGCCCGCTTCCTGGGGCAGGAGAATGCGGACAGCGTCATGCCGGCGCGCGCAATGCTCGACATCATGGGGCCCGACAGCGTCGGGGCGGGGACGGACTACCCCATCAACCCGCTCAATCCCTTCATCAACATCGCCATCATGATCACGCGCGCCGACGCGCGCGGCGAGACCTATGGAGCGGGCGAGCGGATCTCCCGGGAAGAGGCCATCCGCCTCTATACCAGCGCGGCGGCGCGCTACGCCTTTGCCGAGCAGGTCAAGGGGTCGATCGAGGTCGGCAAGCTGGCAGATCTCGCGGTGTTGTCCGACGATATCCTCACCGTGCCCGAAGCGGAGGTGAAGGATATCTCGGCGGTCGCGACGATCGTGGGCGGACGTATCGTCTTCGGTCACGACAACCTCTGATCTGCGCGTTGTCGAAGGCAGCGGCTGAGCTACGAACTTCTTCGGGCTCGGACGCAATCGCGCAGTAACGCGGAAATGCTCGCGCGGCTCTGCGCCGAAACTCGACGGTTCGAGCCAGCGCAGCACGGGGCACTACGGGTCCAACTGCGTACCTCGCCCCGCTTGCGGGGAGAGGTCGCCTTGCGCGCCAGCGCAAGGCGGGTGAGGGGGGCGTCGAAGAGAGGCAGGGCCGGTCACGCCACGCGGCCAGCCCCCTAACCCTCTCCACGCACGCGGGGAGAGGGGACGCCGTGCACCACTACTCGCTGGCGCGGAAGCGCGTCGTGCTCCAGCCGCCGCAGACCGGCAGCACCACGCCGGTGATGAAGGCGGCATCGTCGGAGGCAAGGAAGGCGAAAGCCCCGGCGATGTCGAGCGGCTGCCCGACCCGCGGCAGCGGCCGTGCCTTGGTCACCACCTCGTCGAAGACATGGTCGTGAATGCGCGCGGCCGTCGCCGGCGTCTCGATCAGCCCCGGCGCTACCGCGTTGACGCGAATGTTGCGGCGGCCGTAGTCGGCCGCCATCTGGCGGGTCAGGCCGCTCACGGCCGCCTTGGCCGCCGAATAGGGGGCGCTGCCGCGGATGCCGACGATGGCGACCGCAGACGACGTGTTGACGATGGCGCCGCCCTCCGGGCCGAACGCGGCGATGGCTTCGCGCGACATGCGGAAGGTGGTCTTCAGGTTGAGATCGAAGAAGCGCTCCAGATCGTCGTCGCTGCTTTCGTGGATCGACCGGTCGTTGCCGCGGCCGGCGATGTTGGCGAGCACGTTGGCTTGGCCGAGCTTGTCCTGGCAGGCACGGAACACGGCCGCCGGCGCGCTGGCCTGCGACAGGTCCGCCGCCAACGGCAGGAGGTGGAGCCCCGCGGCGGCGGCCTCCGCCGCCAGGGCCTGAACGCCGGCCTCGTTGATGTCGACGCCGAGAACCCGCGCCCCGCGGCGCGCGAACAGCAGCGCCGTCGCCCGGCCGATGCCCGAGCCGGCTCCCGTCACCACGGCGATCTTGCCGTCCAATTGCCGTGCTGCTTCGTCGTTCATGCCCTGCAACGCCTCGCTCACGCGGCGTCCTCCATCTCGCTCGCAGATCCCTGGTGATCGAATTGGCTACGGTGCCCCGTGACCTAACCGGCGCCGCAGCGCCGGCTTGTCGATGCGGCCGATGGGCATGCGCGGCAGCGCGTCGACGACGTGGACGTCGGTCAAGCGGATGCCATCGTGGGCCAGCACGAAGGCTTTCAGCGCGTCCACATCGACGGCCGCACCCGGTCGCGGCACGACGATGGCCTGGATGCTCGCCGCGGGCGCGCCGGGCCCTCCGAGCACGGCCGCGCTCTCCACCGCCGGATGGCTCGCGAGCCGGTCCTCCACGAGCTTGGGATAGATCCTGGCGCCATCCTGCACGATGGTGTCGACCGTGCGTTCGACGAAGTAGAGGTAGCCGCGCTCGTCGGCGCGGCAGAGATCGCCCGTGTGCCACCAGCCGCCGCGGAACGCCGCCGCGGTCAGCTCCGGCGCCTTGAGATAGCCGCTCGTCACGAGCGGCCCGCGCACGCACAGCTCACCGACCTCGCCGGGCTTCACCTCGTCGAGGCGGTCGTCCAGCAGGGCGACGCGGAGGCCGGCGCACGGCATGCCGAGCGCGCCGATCAGCCGTTCGTCGTCCACATGGTCGGACCTGCGCAGGACGGCGAGCGCCTTCGGGCACTCGGTCTGGCCGTAGACCTGACATAGCACCGGCCCGAAGACGTCCAGGGCCTCCTTGGCGCGCGCCGGAGAGAGGTTGGCGCCGCTGTAGATCAGCAGCTGCAGGCGGGACCAGTCGGTGGCGCGCGTGCGCGGATGGTCCAGCAGGGCATGGAGCGCCATCGGCATGAACAGCAGCACGCTCGGCCGGTGGCGGGCGACTGCGTCGAGATAGCGGTCGCAATCGAAGGCGGCCTCGAGGATGAAGGTGCCGCCACGCACCAGGGTCGGGATGATCATGTTGCCAAACCCGCCGGCGATCGGCTCGGCGCATAGGACCAGCGGATCGAGCGGCCACTCGCCGTCGACCAGGCTGATCAGCGTCATGGCGGCGAGCGACCGGCTCGAGAGCAGCACGCCCTTGCGCGGGCCGGTGGTGCCGCTGGTGAAGCCTAGCCGCACGATGTCCTCCGGATCGGCCCGGTGGCGCAGCGGCCGGCCGTCGAAGGCTGCTGCCTCGGTCCATAGATGCGGCACATCCGTCGTGCCGCGATCGTGGCCATACCAGAAGCGGACCTCGGGGCAGCGGGCCTGGAGAGGCGCGAGGCGGTCGGCGGCAGCGTCGCTGATGACGATGGTTGCGTCGCTGAACGAGATCAAGGACGCCTGGTCTTCGACCTCGGTGACGTTGGGATGCATGGTCACCGAGCGCAGCGCCGCGATATAACAGGCCGCCGTCACGAACCATTGCTCGGGGCTGTTGCCGGCCACCTGGACGATGGTGTCCCCCCGCTTCAGGCCCAGGGCATCGAACAGCTGGATCAGGCGGCTGATCGCCTGGGCGCCATCGCCGTAGCTGACGCGCCGCGGACCCGCGATGAAGGCCGTGCGCGTGGCGTAGCGGTTCAGGGCGGCGATGATGAGATCGCCCACCGTGCCGCCCCCGTTGAACACCCGCGGATCGATCGGAGCGCCGATGGCGCTTCCGGGACCGACCCGCGTCAGGGTCTCGCTGTCGCGCCCGCGCGCATCCACTGCTGCATTCATTTCGATCGCCTCCAGAACAATGCGCGGCCAGATCTCACGACCAGAGATCAGCTGATGTCCCTGCCCTTGGTCTCCGGCAGGAAGAGCAGGCAGACGACGAAGTTGATCGCGGCGAAGACGATGGGATACCAGAGGCCGAAGAACATGTTTCCGGAGGCGGCGTTCATCGCGAACATCGTCGCCGGCAGCAGCCCGCCGATCCAGCCGGTGCCGATCTGGTAGGGCAGCGACATGCCGGTGTAGCGGATGTTGGTCGGGAACAGCTCGACGATCGCGGCGGCGGCCGGGCCCTGGATCATCTGGGCGAACATCACGAGGACCAGGATCAGCCCTATCAGTTGCAGGGAGCGGGGCTGGAACACGTCGCCGAATGAGCTCAGCCGCACGATGCCCGCATCGCCGGCCGCCGGATATCCGGCCTCATGCAGCCGGCGGGCGATGTCGCCGGCGAAATTCGGCCCCGCGGCTACCACGGTCTGCCCGATCGTCACCGTCGTCGGGCTGCCCGCCGGCTGGGGCACGTTGCTGTAGGCGGCCGAGGCGCGGGCCAGGGTCGATTTCGCCACGTCGCAGGGGCTCGTGAACTTCGCCGTTCCGGCCGGATTGAACTGGAAGGCGCAGGTGGCGGGATCGGCGTTGACGGTGATCGCCACCGACCGCTGCGCCTCGTAGAGGGCCGGGTTAGCCCGCTGCGTGATGGCGCCGAAGACCGGCACGAAGGACAGCGCGGCGAGGCAGCAGGAGGTCAGGATGAGCGGCTTGCGCCCGATCTTGTCGGACAGCCAGGAGAAGAAGACGCACAGCCCGGCGCCGAAGATCATCGGGATCGTAAACAGCAGATTGGCCGAGTATGGATCGACCTTGAGCGCCGTGGTCATGAAGACGAGGATGAAGAATGTTCCGGTATAGCCGAGCACGGCGTTGCCGGCAGTGATGCCGAACAGGGCAAGCAGCGCCAGGCGGCCGTTGCGCCAGTTGCCGAACGCCTCCGTGATCGGGGCCTTGGATTGGCGGCCCTCCGCCTTCATCTTCAGGAACGCCGGGCTCTCCTTGAGCCGCAGCCGGATCCACAGCGACAGCAGCAGCAGACCGGCCGACGCCAGGAACGGCACGCGCCAGCCCCAGGCGCTGAACTGGGCTTCGGTGAGCAGCGTCTGCGTCAGCAGGATCACGCCCAGGGTGAGCAGCAGGCTGAAGGCGATGCAGGCGGGGATCCATCCGGCATAGAAGCCCCGGCGCTCGGCCGGAGCGTGCTCGGCGACGTAGACGGCGGCGCCGCCGAACTCGCCGCTGATCGCCAGGCCCTGGAGGATGCGCAGGACGAGCAGGAGGATGGGCGCGGCGAGGCCGATCTGGTCCGACGTGGGCAGCAGGCCGACCAGCACCGTGGAGGCACCCATGATGGTGATGGTCGCCAGGAAGATGTACTTGCGTCCGACCAGGTCGCCGAAGCGGCCGAAGAGCAGGGCGCCGAACGGGCGCACCAGGAAGCCCAGCGCGAAGGTCAGCAGCGCCAGGATGTTACGGGTGGATTCGTCGAAGGGGCTGAAGAACTTGGCGCCGATGGTCGCCGCCAGCGAGCCGTAGAGGAAGAAGTCGTACCACTCGAAGACCGTGCCGACGCCCGAGGCGACGATGACCTTCCGCTCCTCCGGCGTCATCGGCCTGGCGGCGGCTGCTGATTGCGAGATGTCGAGCGTGGACATGGTCCCGTTTCCTATCGTTGGCGCGGCCTGGGCATGTCCAGGGCGATCGGTCGTCGGCCTCTCTCCCGCTTGACACCGCGTCATTAATGACCAATCGTTCCTTATTAAACGGAAGCGGCCGCCTGTCGAGATGTTTTCCGCACTCGGGCGCCCTTCGGGGAGCACAGCGCGGCGGATGTCGATAATAAGAATGACATAATTTTCCTGTGTCAACATAATTTCGAAATAATAAGGGGCCGCTGACATCGAGGCCGACGTGACGCCCGTCGCCGCCTCCGAGCCCGCCGCAGCTGCCTAAATGGTGGCGTCGGTTGCCGCTCTTTTGTCCATTGACAATATCGAAATTACGTAAAATTTAGATGTTATGTGTCCTCGCGCTCCGGCCGGGCGTCTGGGCGCCCTTCTTCCACAAGTACAATCGACGACCGGGGGCGGCGCAATGAACTGCATGCGAACGGGTGTGAAGCTGACGAAGGCCGTCCTTTATGGATCGGTTTGCGGGCTGGGGGTCGTCCGCGCCGCCGGCGCCGCCGATCTACCGATGGCGAAGGCGGCGCCCGCCGCATACGTGAAGGTCTGCTCCAGCCACGGCGTCGGCTTCTTCTATATTCCGGGCACCGACACCTGCATCAGGATCGGCGGGCGCGCACGCTTCGACCTGCACTACACGAAGGTCACGACGCTCGGCCCGGTCAACGATCGCTACGGCTTTCGCGGCTTCGGTCGGCTGGAGGTGGATGCCCGCACCGCGACCGGCTGGGGCACGCTGCGCACCTTCGTGCGCTTCGATATCGCGAGTCACAGCGGCGCCCCCGTCGAGGTCGCCCCCACCAACGTGCGGGCCGGCGTCGCCTTCATGGCGACCGGCATCGACACCTACAACCGCGCCTACAAATGGGTCGACGCCGACAAGGCGTTCATCCAGTTCGCGGGCCTGTCGGCCGGTCGCCTGCAATCGTTCTACGATTTCTATGCAACGGATATCGAGCTCATCAATCTCAACATCGCCGCCGGGGCGACGACCAACGCGATCGGCTATACGGCCAGGCTCGGCAACGGCTTCAGCGCGACGATCTCGGCCGAGGACGGTACCATCCGGCGCCAGCCGATCTACAGCTCCCTGCAATTCTATCCCAATCAGCCGCCCGGCTCCCTGGTGCCGACAAGCCTCACGGCGCTGCCCACTTCGGGCTCGACCTTCGGCTCCGCCGTCGGCCTGACCTACGGCGCCGGCGGGCTCCCCACCTCGTCCGCCTATGTCGACGTGGCCCAGCGCAACACCATGCCCGATGTGGTCGGCAACCTGCGCGTGGATCAGAGCTGGGGTTCGGCCCAGCTGTCCGCTGCCATGCACACGATCGGCATCGGTAACTTCGCCTCGACTTATCTTCCGGGAGCGACGGTGAGCCCGAGCGGCGCCGTCATCGGCCCGAGCACCTACGCGGGTCTGCCTGCGGGCGCCGTGGCGGGCCTTCCGGCCGGGACGACCTCGGCCTTCGCCGTCGACAACGGTCTTACGGGCCGGCGTCCCGGCCTGCAGGTCGGCTACGCCGTCCAGGCGGGTGTGAAGCTCAATCTGCCGATGCTCGCGCCGGGCGACGCGCTGTGGCTGCAGGCCGCCTACGCCCACGGCGCCATGAGCTACACGGGCATCAACAACATCCTAGGCGGCTACGCGCAGAGCGTCGGCGTCGGCTCGCTGATCGCCACCACCAACGTCGACGGCTACGTCGACGTCTTCGGCCGGATGAAGCTGAGCACCGCCTACTCGGCGACGGTGGCCTTTCTGCATTATTGGGCGCCGCAGTGGCGCTCGGGCTTCGTGCTCGGCCTCGGCCGGCTCGACTATCCCGCCAGCGCCCGCGTCACAGGCCCGGCCGGGAACCTGAGCGTGCTGCCGACGCCGCTGACGCCGTTCAACAATCCGGCCTACAACGTGGCCTTCAAGGACCAGAGCATCCTGACGACGTCGGCCAATCTCGTGTATTCGCCGGTCAAGAGCTTGGATATCGGGCTCGAGATCTACTATGCCCGCCTCGGCATCCAGGGCCGCGTCTACGATGCCAGCCGGCCGAACTCCGGCATCACCGTGGCGAGCTCCGACACCTTCCTCACGCGCCTGCGCATCCAGCGCGATTTCTGAGCTCGATCATCGTCCCTGCACCATCGGGCACGGGCTCTCGGACAGGGGGCGGAAGGACTGCTCGCCGGACATCTCGGCGAGCATCTGATAGAAGTCACCGCGGTACTTCGACTCCGATGGCGACTTCACCTTCATCAGGTAGGTCTTGTGCATGACGCGGCCGTCCGGGCGGATTGCGACGTTCTTGTTGTAGAAGTCGTTGACCGGCATCTCGCGCATCTTGGCGGCGACGGCCTTGCCCTCGTCGGTCCCCGCCGCCTCTACCGCCTTCAGGTAATGCAGCACGGCGGCGTAGGTGCCGGCAGTGATCAGATTGGGGATGAAGCCGCCCGAGCGCTCCATGAAGCGCTTGGCCCAGGCCCGGGTCTCGTCGTTGCTGTCCCAGTAGAACGAGGTCGTCAGCGTCAGTCCCTGCGCGACGTCGAGGCCCAGCCCCTCGATGTCGTTGATATAGATCACCAGGCTCGCCAAAGTCTGGCCGGATTGGACAATACCGAATTCGCGAGCTTGCTTGACGGTGTTCAGCAGATCGGCACCGGACATCGCAAGCCCGATCACCTTGGCCTTCGAGGCCTGCGCCTGCAGCAGGAACGAGGAGAAGTCGGCCGAGCCGAACGGAAACCGCACGCTGCCGACCACCTTGCCGCCGTTGGCTTCGGCGAAGCGGCTGGCCTCGCTCTGCAGCGAATGGCCGAAGGCATAGTCGCTGGTGAGGAAGAACCAGGAATCGTTGCCCTGTCGCGTCAGCTGGCTCGCGGTGCCCTTGGCGAACGCATACGTGTCGTAACTCCATTGGGTCGTGGTCGCCGAGCAGGCCTTGCCGGTCAGCTCGGTGGTGGCAGCGCCCGAGATCAGCAGGACCTTGTTGCGCGGCCGCGCCACCTCCTGGGTGGCCAGAGCCACGGCCGAGCCCGCGACGTCGGTGATGGCATCGACGCCGTCTGCGTCGAACCACTTGCGGCTCACCGACGAGGCGATGTCGGCCTTGTTCTGGTGATCGGCGGTGACGACGACGATCGGCTTGCCCAGCACCTTGCCGCCGAAATCGTCGACCGCCATCTGCGTGGCTTCCACCGAGTGCTTGCCGACCAGATAGGCAAAGCCGCCGGAGTGATCGGTGAGCACGCCGATCTTGACCATGTCGTCGGATACCTGGGCATGCGCGGAGACGCACGCCGTCATCATGGCCGCCAGGGCCAATGCTCCCACCTTCATTCGTTCTCCTCCGGTGCTTGTCGGTGCTCAAGCGCGTCGCGGTTGGGCGAAATCACCCGATCGCAAGAGAAGCGCTTCAGATTCAAAGAGTTGGAGCGTCGGCCTGCAATTGGATGCTATTCACCCAATGGCCAGATGCTCGGGCCTTGCGGTCAAACGGCGAGCGCGATGCCGTCGTGGCCGGGATCGGCGGCGCCATCGAGCCTATCGCCGTCGACGCGGATGCCGTGAACCGCCGCGAACCCGAACGTGTAGGGGCTGCGGATCACCTCGTAGCCGTCGGCCTCCAGCTGCCGCGTGGTGGCGTGGATGATCCGGTTCGACACGTCGATGGCGTTGCTGGTGGCCGAAAAGCGCGGCGCGCTGACCGCTTCGGTCATGGTCATGCCGAAATCGACGACGTTGAGGATGGCCTGCAGCACGCCCATGGCGATCTGCGTCGCGCCCGGCGCGCCGATCACCAGGCAGGGCCTGCCGTCGCGGAAGACGATCGACGGGCACACCGAGGTGAAGCGCGCCTTGCCGGGAGCGATGCTGCCGACGCGCCCGGGCCGCGGATCGAACACGCCCATGCAGCCGTTGTAGAAGAAGCCGAGGCCGTCGGTGATGACGCCCGACGGCATGCCCAGCGAATGGGTCATGGTCACGCAATTGCCGTCGCGGTCGATCACCGAGACGTGGGTCGTATCCTCCGACGGAAATCCGGAGTTGAAGCGCGGCACGTCGGCCTTGACCCGCGCCGCGATGTCCCGCGCCATGGCCGCCGCGTAATCCTTCGCCGCAAGGCGTGCGACGGGGACGTCGACGAAGGCGGGATCGCCGATGCTGCGGTCCTTGTCGACGGTCGCGCGCTTCATTGCCTCGCACACCACGCGCAAGTATTCGGCGCTGTTGTGGCCGATCCCGGCGAGATCGAAGCGCTCGAGGATGTTGAGCATCTCGAGCAGCATGAGGCCGCCGCCCGGCGGCTGATTGGTGGTGACGGCATAGCCGCGGTAGCTGCCGCGCAAGGGCTCGCGCCATTGCGGCTGGTAGGCCGCCAGGTCCTCGGCCGTGACGAGGCCGCCATGCTCCCGCATGTCGCGGGCAATCCGTTGGCCGAGCTCGCCCTTGTAGACGATGTCCGAGCCGCCTTCGGCGATCAGGCGTAGCGTGCCGGCATAGTCGGGATTGCGGACCAGATCGCCGACGCGCTTGGGCGTGCCGTCCGCGCGGCAGTACAGGCGGCGCCCCGACGCGGAGAAGGCCAGCCGCTCGGCGCCGGAGGCCCGCCCCATGGTGCCGGGATCGGACCAGAACAGTTCGACGTGCGGGCGCACCATCCAGCCGCGCTCCGCCCAGTCGATCGCCGGCGCCACGACATCGCGCCACGGCAATGCGCCCAGTTGAGCGTGCGCCTCGAAGTAGGCCTTCAGCGAGGCCGGAACGCAGGCCGACTGATAGCCGAGGTCGTTGACCTTGCCCGCGAGGATGAAGCCGTAGCCGTCGCGCGCCTCGCCTTCGATCAGGTGCTCCCACATGTCCGGGCGCGCGGCCGCCGGTGCCGGCGCGTGAAAATCCAGATACTTGTGAAAGCCCCGGGCCGGAAAGTAGATGCCGGCGCTGCCGAACCCGGCGATGCCGGTCATCAGCGGATCAACGACGCCCTGCACCAGGGCGCAGGCGATCGCCGCATCCACGGCGTTGCCGCCGGCTTGCAGCATGGACGCGCCCGCTTCCGCCGCTTCCGCCTGCGCCGCGACGATCATGGCCTTTGCTTCGGGCATGGCTCTCTCCCCTCGGCGCGCGGGTCTGGGCCGCGGCGGCGGTGCCGACGACAGCCCGTCGGCACCCGCCGGCGATTTGACAGACGACATTCATGCCTGTCCAATACCAATACTGAGCTTATTGATACCGGATCGTTCATAATCGAGAGCCACCGTGATCCGCGTCCCGCTTCACGCCAAGATCCAGCATTTTCTCGCCGTGGCCGAAGCGCTGAGCTTCCGCCAGGCGGCGCAGGTGCTCGGCATCGCCCAGCCCGCTCTGAGCCGCAGCATTCGTCAGCTGGAACAGCAGCTCGGCTTTCCGCTGTTCGAACGGTCGACGCGGCATGTCGCGCTGACGCCGGCGGGCGAGACGCTCTACCGTGAGGCCGCCGACGCGGTGCAGCGGCTGGCGCGCGCCTGCACCCGCGCCGCGCAGGTGGCGCAGGGCCTGAGCGGCACGCTGCGGGTCGGCTATTCGACCTTCGCGACCGCGGGCCCCATGTCGGACATCATCATCGCCTTTCGCAAACGCTATCCGGACGCGCAGGTCGCGTTGCGTCTCCTGGCCTCGTCCGAACAGGCCGCGGCCTTCGACGAGGGCGCGCTCGATCTCGGCTTCATGATGGCCAACGTCGCCGGGCCGCCGCAGCGCAGCATGCCGATCTCGAGCGAGCGGCTCATCGCGCTGGTGCCTGCCGATCACGCATGGGCGCGACGGCGGTCGGTCACGCCGGAGCGGCTGGCCACGGCGCCGATCGTCATCGGCTCGGCCAGCCGATGGCGGGGCTTCCGCATGCTGGTTGACGGCATGACCGCGGCCCCCGGGCTGTCGCTGAGCATCGTCGAGGAGGCCGACGACCTGCCCGTGCTGTTGCAGCTGGTGCGGTCCGGCTTCGGCTGCACGATCCTCGACGCCTCGTTCATCCCCACGCTGCCGCCGGGCATCAAGGCGTTGGACATCGCGGACAGCGACGCGCGCCTCGACATCGTGCTGGCCTGGCGCGAGGACACGCCGTCGCCGCTCGTCGCCCGCTTCGTCGAGGTGGCGAGGTCACCCCGTCCGGCTCAAGCATCCAGCCGGCGCAAGACGGTCACGCCGTCCCTATGAAGTGCGTCGGAGCGGCTCCGAGACCGGCGGCGCCCGGTCCGTCCCGCCCGCGAACGTGCGGCCGACGAGGGCGCGGCTGGCCTCGGCCAGATCGTTCAGGGCCGCCGGCTCGGCGCGAGCCGCCGCGGCGACGTAGCGGTCCGGCCGCACCAGCATGACGATGGTCGCCGCCGCCGGCACGAACGGCGCCAGCGTGCCGTTCACGTCCCGCACCGTCCGCACGGGACCCGGCGGGCGCGGCCCGGGGGTGACGATCTGCGGCAGGATGGCGAGCATGCCGCCCGGCTCGACCCCGAAGTCGAGGCGCGCGGCCATGGCGGCCGCCTCCTGCGCATCCGTCCCGTAGGCCACGATGCTGAAGCCGTTGCCGAGGAGATCGTCGAGCATGACCCGGCTGCGGTCGTCGCGCTCGACCAGTGGCTGCGGCAGCATGCGCCCCACCACTGCGGGCCCGTCCGGCGCCGGCACGACGAAGCCGTCGCGATAGAACGGCTTGGGCTTGTACTTCATCTGCGCGACATAGGCCTGGACGCCCGGCGCCAGGCCGGCCAGGCGAAAGCCCGTCCGCACCAGCAAGGCCTGCAGGCGCGAGGTCGGCATCATCACCCGGCCCATGTTGATCGCGAGTTGGATCAGGGCCCAGGCATGGGGCGCGCGCTCGGCCTCGTAGGTGTCGAGCAGGGCAGGGCCGAGACGGCCGGCGACCACGTGCGCCAGCTTCCAGCCGAGATTGTGCGCGTCGCGCAGGCCGCTGTTCATGCCTTGGCCGGCGAAGGGCGGCGACAGATGGGCGGCGTCGCCGGCAAGCAGGATGCGCCCCCTCGACCAGCGGTCGGCGATGCGGGCATGAAAGGCATAGACCTGCCGCCGCACGAGCGGGGCGTCGGCATCGGGGCCATGGGCGGCGAGCAGCGACCGGACGAACTGCGGGTCGACCGCCATCGCCTCGTCCTCGCCCTCGTGCAGCATGAACTCGTAACGGCGGATGCCGCCCGGCCCGGGCAGGGTGATCAGCGGCCGTCCGGGATCGCAGACGACGCGCGTCTGCCGCAGCCGCTCCCGCGTCGAGGCCAGGTCGACGATCAGCCAGCGCTGACGATAGGTCGAGCCGCCCAGCGTTGCACCGATGGTCTTGCGCACATCGCTGCGCGCGCCGTCGCAGCCGACGAGGTAGCTGGCGGAGAGGTCGAAGGTCTGTCCCGCTCGGTCGTGCAGGGTCGCCGTGACGCTCTCGCCGCCGTCGGAGATCGCCGCGCAGGCGTGCCCGAACATCGCCGTCACATTGGCAAAGCGGTCGAGCCCGTCGCGCAAGGCCGCCTCGAGCTTCGGCTGCGTGAAGGCATTGCGGCGGGGAAAGCCGTACTCCCGCGTGGTCGGCTCGACGCGGGCAAAGCACGCGCCGGACCGTGTGACGTAATGGGAGCCGTAGTCGAGCGCCACGTCGCGCACGACCGCGTCCGCCAGGCCGAGCGCTTGCAGGGTGCGCAGCGATTCATCGTCGATGGAGACGGCGCGCGGCTTCTCAACCGTGCCGTCATGCCGTTCGATCAGGGCCACGCGGCAGCCGGCCTGCCCGAGAAAATTGGCCAGGGTCAGGCCGGTCGGTCCCGCGCCGACGATGGCGACATCATACGTGGGCTGCATCATCGGACACCTGGCGCGGGATCGCCGTCGCCCGCCGGTCGAACGCCGGCCGCATGTGGCTCAGCGCCGTGCATCGTCGGCGGCGATGGGGTTGGTCAGCCGGCCGACCTGGCCGATCACGACCTCGACGGTGTCGCCCTCCTGCATGAAGAGCTGCGGCTCACGCTTGAAGCCGACGCCGCCGGGCGTTCCCGTGGCGATGACGTCGCCTGGGTGCAAGGGCGTGAAGGCGGCGACATAGGCGATGATGCGCGGCACCGAAAAGATCATGTCGCCGAGCCGGGCCGATTGCACCACGTGGCCGTTGAGGAGCGTCTCGATCGGCAGATCGGCGAGCGGGCCCACGTCCTCGGGGCTTACCAGCGTCGGTCCGAAGGCGCCGGTGCCGACGAAGTTCTTGCCCGGCGTGAACTGATGCGTGTGGCGCTGCCAGTCGCGCAGCGTCGCGTCGTTGAAGCAGGCATAGCCGGCGACGACATCGAGCGCATCCGCCTCGTCGATCCGATAAGCGGGCTTGCCGATCACCACCGCCAGCTCGCCCTCGTAGTCGAGCGCTGTGGAGATGGGCGGCCGCACGATCGATGCGCCGTGCCCCACGAGCGTATCGGCGAACCGCGTGAAGATGGCCGGATGCACGGCCTCCGGGCGGCCGGTTTCCTTGCGGTGCTCCTCGTAGTTGAGGCCGACGCAGAGGATCTTGCCGGGGTTGGGGATCACCGGTGCGTAGCTGAACTCGCCGGGCGCATAGTCCGCGTCGCCGGCCTTCGGCAGCTGGAGGCCGAGCGCCGTCGCGGCCAGGCACGATTTCAGATCGGGGACGACGGTGCCGATCCGCGCCCCCAGGTCGAACACGCCGCCGTCGACCGCGATACCGAAGCTCGCCCGACGGCCGGCTACGAAAGATACGAAGCTCATGGTTTTGCCCTCACGCGCGCATGATCGCCGGGCCCCACCGGTTGAGCGTGCGCTCGGCGTGCGGCCAGGTCTGCACCGGCCGGTCGTGGATCACCTCCAGCTCGGCCGAGATCTCGATCCAGTTGCCGTCCGGATCCTCGATGAAGATGAAGAGGTTGTTGCCGGGCCCGTGCCGGCCCGGGCCCCACATCAGCGGGATGTCGCGGGCGGCGAGATGGTCGGACCAGTCGCGGATCGTGTCCCACTCTCCCGCCTCGTAGGAGTGGTGGTCGATGCCCGTCCTGTCCTGGCGGAAGCAGGCGAGGTTGTGGTGCTCGTGGTTGCCGCGCATGAACGAGGTCATCACCGCGCCGTCGTCCCGCAGCACCCGGTCGGAAATGCCGAAGCCGAGCTTGCCGGCATAGAAGCGCTCCACGGCCTCGACATCGCGCGTGGCCAGCGTCAGGTGCTGGAGCGGGCCGCGGATGCGCCGTCCCGCCGGCGGCCGCTCGTCCGCGGCCAGGCCGAAGACAACGACATTGCCGTCGGGATCGAGCACGCGGAAGCCACCGGGCCTGAAGCCTGGCGCGGCAAAGTCGGTGGGCGTCAGATCCTCGGACTCCGCCCGGGCCTGGAGCTTCGCCAGCGCATCCGCGTCGCGCACGGCAAAGCCGGCGTGGAGGAGCTTGCCGGCCGGCCCTTCGCTGATCAGGAGGCGGCGGGCCGGCCCGTGGACCAGCAGCGGCCCGCCATGCTTCCCGTCGACGACGACCATGTCCATGGCGTCGGCGTAGAACGCCGCGAGCCGGGCCGGGTCGGGGCTGGCCAGGTGGAGGTGGTGGAGATAGGCGCTCGCCTCCAATACCGTCGTCATGTCGTTTATCCTTTTCGCCTGTGGTTAGACGTCAGCGGTCTGCGTGGGCTGTTCGGTGCACGCCGCCGTCCGGGCGGAACGGTGCGCCGGCCCCGGCGGTGGAAGGGGGCCGAGCGCCGCCTCCAGCGCGAAGCCGAGGCCGAGCAGCGCCTCGTCGTCGCCCGGCGCGGCATCGAACTCGAAGCCGATCGGCAGGCCGTCGCCGGAGAGCGCGGCGGGCAGGACGAGGCCCGGCAGGCCGGCGGCCGCGGCCGGAGCGATGTTCTTGCCGAAGGCGTCGCGCGCGCTGAGGCGGCCGCCGGGCCCATCGATGTCGGGGGCCGGCGACACGAACTCGGCCGCGATGGGCGGCGCGGCCGTTCGCGTCGTCGGAAAGGCGATGACGGCGAGCCCGTTGTCGCGGAAGCCGCGCCGCAGCAGCGCCTGCAGCTCCGCCCGCGCCGTCAGCGCCTGGCGGTAGCGCTCGTCGTCGATGCGCTGCGCTCCATCCGGCAGGAGCAGGGTCTCGATCAGGTGGCGCACGTCCGGCCCGGCGGCATCAGCCACATGCCGCAGGGAGACGCCGGGCGCGAACGCAGCGAGATAGGACGGCAGCAGCCGCGCCGCCTCGTAGTAGATCAGGCTCAGGCTGATGCGGGGCACCAGATCGTCCAGCTCCGGCAGGGCGATCGGGCAGATCTCGGCGCCGGCGCCGCGCAGCCGATCGAGCACGTCGGCGCTGGCCGCGGCGATCTCCGGCGGCAGCGCGGAGAAGAAGTAGTTCGGGACGACGCCGATGCGGACGCCGGTCAGGTCATGCCGTGGCCGCGCCTCGGGCTGCGCTGCCAGGACGGAGTCGACGAGGGCGAGATCGGCGACCGTCCGCGCCATCGGCCCCACCGTGTCGAGCGTGCGCGACAGCGGCACCAGCCCCGCCGACGGATAGCGCCCCACCGTCGGCCGCAGGCTCGCCGTGCCGCACAGGGCGGCGGGCACCCGCAGCGAGCCGTTGGTGTCGGTGCCGAGGCCCGCAGGCGCAAGCCCGGCGGCGACCGCGACGGCGGTGCCGCTGCTGCTGCCGCCGGCGATGCGGCGCGGATCGTAGGGGTTCCGTGCCGGCCCGAAGTGGGGATTGTTGCCGGTCCAGCCCATGGACAATTCGTGGAGATTGGTCTTGCCGAGGACGAGGGCGCCCTCGGTCCGCAGGCGCGACACGACGGGCGCGTCCGCACCCGGACGCAGCGCCCGCAGGGCCGCCGTCCCGCCCGTCGTCGGCAAACCGGCCGCGTTGATGTTGTCCTTGATCGCCAGAGGAATGCCGTGCAGCCGGCCGAGGCTTTCGCCGGCGCGCCGCCGCCGGTCGGCGGCCCGGGCCGCGTCCAGCACGGCGGCGCCGTCCTGGGCGATGAAGGCCCCGAGCCGGGCCTGCGCGGCGCAGCGGTCCAGCAGGGCGCCGGCGTACGCCTCCGCGGTCACGTCGCCGCGGCGCAGGCACCGGGCGGCCTGCACGAGCGTCAGCTCCGTCACCATGACGGCCACGGCCCGGCGTGCCCGATCAGGTGCGGCGCGGGGCGGCTCCGGGCGCGCATCGGACGGCTCAGCTCCAGATCACCGCGCCGTTGGCGTCGACGCCGGCCTCGCGGGGCAGGGGGCCTTCGCTCGTAGCCAGCGGCGCGGCGCCTGCCGAAGCCAGGCCCTCGATGGCGATCGCCTTGGCCGGATTGCCGGCCGTGCCGGCGATGCGGGTCTTCTTCAGGCGCTGGTTGGGCTCGGAGTGGTAGTAGCGCTCGATGGCGTCGATGTCGGGGAACTCGACGATGATGATGCGCTTGGGATGCCAGTCCCCTTCGATCGGGCGGTAGTTGTTGCCGCGGACGATGAACCGTCCGCCGGCGGCGATGACGTGCTGCGTCACCTCCCGTTCGTACTCGGCCAGCTTGGGGCCGTCGGCGACGTCGAGCTCGATCACGAAATAGGCGGGCATCGGCTGGTCCTCCTGATTGCCGTTCGATCGCTTTTTAGGAATGATTGTTCCTAATTATCGATAGCCACGACGCCATGCCGAGTCAACCCGATCGGTCATGCAAACCAATCACTTATTTCGCCGGTCTGGGCGCGCCTCGCGCTCGCCCGCGCATCGCGTCTTGGATTTTGGAATATCCGATCCCAAATGATATAGGACCGCCAGAATGGTCTGGAGTCGTGGTGATGAAAGTGGGTCGGCCGAGGGATTTCGACGAGGCGAAGGCGCTCGACGCAGCGATGCGCGCCTTCTGGGATCAGGGCTATCACGCCACCTCGATCGCCGAGTTGGTCGACGCCACGGGCGTTCACAGAAACAGCCTGTACGCGACCTTCGGCGATAAGAAGACGCTGTTTCTGGCCGCTCTCGACAGCTACATCGACGGCGCCATGCAGCGCTTCGAAGAGCAGTTGGCGGCGCCTCGCCCGGCCCTCAAGGCGCTGCGCGACGCGCTGATCCACTACGCCCGCATCGTCGCCACGCCCGCCGGACCGCGCGGCTGCTTCGTGACCAACACGACGATCGAGCTGCTGCCCGGGGATCGCGAGGTCGCATCGCGCATCCGCAAGGGGTTCAAGGGCATGCTGGCGCTGATGGAGGCCACCGTCCGGCGCGGGCAGGAGGCCGGCGACATCGCCGCCGATCTCGATGCACGCTCCGTCGCTCTGTACCTCTATACCTTCGGGCAGGGGCTGCGCGTCGTCGGACGCGTCGCCAGCATGGCCGACCTCACCCCGACCCTGGACCTCGCGCTGATGGGCCTCGCACCGGCGGAGGCGCGCACCTGAGCGGAGCCGTGCCGGCGACCGCGTGCGAATTAGCCGGCCGGAAAGACCTGGCTGGCCTCGATCAACGCCCCCTGGCGCAGGAGGATGGACCGGACCTCGTCCGGCTCGACCGTCGCCCGCGCTGCGTGGACGGCGGCGGCCGTGCCGGCCGCCTCGCCGGTCGCAAAGGCGGTTCCCATCACGCGCAGGCTCGCGCCGGCCTTGCGGTCGGCGTCCACCGTGCGCCCGGCTGCGAACAGGTTGGCCGTGTCGATGCTGACCAGGCTGCGCAGCGGGATCTCGTAGACGCCGCCGTCGGGCGGGTAGACGAAGCTGCTCTCGAAGCTCTTGCGGTCGTGCCACTCGGCTCCCCAGGCGCCGAGCGCGATGCTGTCGTCCATCCGCCGCCCATCGACGACGTCCTGCCAGCTCAACTGGTAGACGGCATCGATGTGGCGCGATTCCCGCGTGCCGAAGTCCGGTCCCGTCGAGACGAGATAGGCGGTCTCGCAGCCCGGGATGCTGCGGATGATGTCGAGGTACACCCAGGCCTGCCGCCGGCCGCGCGCTTCCGCGGCGCTCAGGCTCAGGGTGTCGCGCGGGTCGTAGTCCTCCGAGGCCAGATAGCAGACCAGGTCGCCCGACAGCGGCAGGCGGGCGACGACGCTCCTGTCCTTGCTCAGCGGCCCCACGCCGCGCGCACGGGCGGCCTTGACGGCTGCCCCGATCATGTCGGCGGTCACCGGAACGTCGCGGCCGATGCCGCCAAACCTGGTGCCGAGCGTGGCCAGATTGACCGCCCCGTCGTTGCCGTAGCGCGTCGATGCGCCGGCAAACCAGGCGAGATCGCCGTCGCCGCTGGCGTCGACGAAGGCCTTGGCCTTGAGCGTGTGCCGGCCGGCGTGGTCCTGATAGGCGATTGCGGTGATCCCCGCGTCTCCGCGCTGGGCGTCGCTGACGAAGGCGTGCAGGTAAACCGCGACGCCTGCCTCCAGGCAGAGCTCGTCGAGCACCCGCTTGGCCGCCTCCGGATCGAAGACGACGAAAACGCCGCGATGGCGCTGGGGCGGCGTGACGGCACCGAGCTGGCCGAGCCTGTCGATCACCTCACCGGCGACGCCCGCCACGGCCAATCGCGATTCCTCGCCCAGGGTGTAGAGGCCGCAATAGGTCACCACGTTGCGCATGGTCGAGGCGCCGCCCAGGCAGCCGGCCTGCTCGATCAAGGCCGTCCGCGCGCCGCACCGGGCCGCCGCCACCGCCGCGGCGACGCCGGCGCTGCCGCCGCCGACGACCGCCACGTCGAACTCTTCGCTTGCCCGCATCGTGCATTCCTCGCAGCTCATCGGGATGAGCTAATTTATGACTAATCGGTCCTAAATAGGCGCCGCTGCGGATGTCTGTCAATTCGGCCTGCGCTGCCGCCTCGGCGAAGTGCGATCGCCTTGCCGGCGCGCATGACTGCGCAGACGGAATATCTCATGGCTGGCGCAAATATAGGATTATCTTTCTTCCTATTCGACGATTTAGGAATAATATTCGCTTGCCCGGCCGCGCTACGGTAGCGCATACAAACAGTAATCGACTCCGATGTAGAGTTGAATGCGCGCAATAGGTCCTGCGGTATTCATCGGCCGGACCTGGCGTGAATCTGCGTGATCATGGCCGTTCAGATCGACGAGCTGCACATCGGTGGCCCGTCTCGAGAGGCAGCTGGCGTTCCGATGAGCTCGATATCCTGGGACGCCCCGGCATCCGCTCCGATCGAGACGGAGACGACCGCGGACGGCTCGCTGCGGCGGACGGTCGTCGCCGACGCCGCCGCCCAGGCGGCCCGCACCCGGCGCGGCCGCGGGCGGCTGTCGGCCCTGCGTCACCTGGCCCCCTGGCTCGCGCCGGCGGCGCTCATCGGCGCCTGGCAATATGCCTCGGTCGTCGGCGCGCTGCCCGCGGACATCATGCCGTCGCCGACCGACGTGTGGGCGACGGTGGTGGATCTCGCCACGCACGGCACGCTCCTGCGGGACATCCTGGTCAGCCTGCGCCGTGTCGCCATCGGCTTTGCCATTGGCGCCAGCACCGGGCTCGTCCTCGGCGTCATCGTCGGCCTGTCGGCACTGGCGCGCGGGCTGCTCGACCGGTCGCTGCAGATGGTGCGCACCATCCCGCACCTGGCGCTCGTGCCGCTGATGATCCTCTGGTTCGGCATCGGCGAGGAGCCGCGCATCATCCTGGTGGCGATGGGCTCCATGTTCCCGGTCTACCTCAACACCGCGAGCGGCATCCGCACCGTCGACCCCAAGCTGGTCGAGCTCGGCCGCTCCTATGGCCTGAGCAGCGCCGGCGTGATCTGGTCGGTGCTGCTGCCGGGAGCGTTGCCGTCGATCCTCACCGGCATCCGCTACGCGCTCGGCGTCGCCTGGCTGACGCTCGTGGTCGGCGAGACCATCGCCTCGCGCGACGGCATCGGCTACCTCGTGCAGAACGCGCGCGAGCTGCTGCGCATCGACATCATCGTCGTCGCCATCGTTCTCTACGCCATCGCCGGCTGGCTGTCGGATCTCCTGACGCGGCTGATCGAGCGGCGCCTGCTGCGCTGGCACCCGAGCTTTGCCCGGGGGGCCGAGCCGTGAGCGCCGGCGCCGCCCTCGCCCTGCGCTCGGTCGGCAAGTCGTTCGGCGCCCGCACCGTGCTGCGCTCGCTCGATCTCGACGTGCGCGCCGGCCATTTCGTCTCGATCATCGGCCCGAGCGGCGTCGGCAAGTCGACCCTGCTGCGCATCATCGCCGGGCTGGAGCCGCCGAGCACCGGCCGGGTGGAGCTGTGGTCGAAGACACCAGCGCCGGACGTGCGCATGATGTTCCAGGAGGACCGCCTGCTGCCGTGGCGCACGGTGCTGCGCAACGTCACCCTCGGCCTCGCGGGCCGCGACGCGGACGCCAGGGCGATGCTGGCCGCGGTCGGCCTCGCCGGGCGCGACGACGAGTTTCCCGTCGTGCTCTCCGGCGGCCAGCGCCAGCGCGTGGCGCTGGCCCGGGCGCTGGTGCACGAGCCCGAGCTGCTGCTGCTCGACGAGCCCTTCGGCGCCCTCGACGCGATCACGCGCGCGGCCATGCAGCTCTTGCTGGAGAAGCTCCTGGCCGAGCAGCCCCGCACCGTCGTGCTGGTCACCCACGACGTCGAGGAGGCGCTGATCCTGTCCGACCGCGTGCTGCTGCTCGGCCCCGGCGGCATCGCCCGTGACCTCGCCATCGACAAGCCCCGGCCGCGCCACCGCGGCGATCCCGCCATCGCGGCGCTCAAGGAAGAGCTGCTCGACGCGCTGGTCGCAGCCGAAACCCTCGCTCCCGCCCCACCCGCCAGCCCCGACAAGGATCTCCGCCATGCCGCTCCCGCCCATGCCTGACCTGATCGCGGCGCCGCGCTGGTCGCGCCGCCGCCTGCTGGGCGCGTCGGCCCTGGCGCTCGTGGGCGCCGCATGCGGTCGCCCGGCGCTGGCGGCGACGGATGACGCAGCGCCGCTCACCATTGCCGTCATCGGCGATGGGCGCACCGGGGTGTGGGCGTCGCTGCGGGCCGGCGCCGGCGGGGTCAAGCTCGAAGAGGCGCTCGGAGCCAAGGTGGTGTGGCAGCCAGGCTTCACCGCATCGCTGCCGGTGATGGAGGCGATCAAGGCGGGCGGTGTCGACTTCACCTTCGCCACCGCCACCGCGGTGGTCAACGCCATCCCGGCGCGGGTGCCGATCGTGCCGCTCGCCGCCTATCCGCTGCCGGCCGACGAGGTCGACGTCATCGTGCCGGCGAATTCGTCGATCGCCACGGCGGCCGATCTCAAGGGCAAGAAGATCGCCCACCAGAACGGCACCACCGGCACCTACAGCCTGATCAAGTTCCTGGAAGGCGCCGGCCTGCGCCTGAGCGACGTGGAGGCGGTCAGCCTGAGCGGCGCCGACGCCTTCACCGCCTTCGGGCGCGGCAGCGTCGACGCCTGGATCCATTGGCAGCCGGCCATCGGCCTGGCGCTCGCCCGCCTGGGCGACAAGGCCCGCACCCTGCCGGGCGTGAAGACCTACGACTACGCCTTCTACGTCGCGCGCGCCGAGGCGGCGGAAAAGCGCCCGGAGGTCGCGGCCAAGCTGGTGAAGATCATCCGCGACACCCAGGGCTACATCGACACCCATCCGGCCGAGACCGTCGCCGCCTGGGCGGGGCTGGGCGGCTTCGAGGCGAACAGCGTCGACCAGAAGGTCTACGAGCGGCTGATCATCGACAAGCGGCTGTCCGATTCCGGCGCCGTCGGCTTGAAGCCGGTGGACGAGGCGGCCATCGCGTCGACGCAGGATCTCGCCGATAATTTTCAGGCGTTGGGCGTGCTGCCGCGCAAGGTGGACGTTCGCGCCTTTCTGCTGGCGCCGAAGTTCGACGGCATCAAGGCCATCGTCGCCGGCGAATTGGGAGCCTGAGCGCCATGACAGCAGACGCACGACACCTCAATCTGGCGGCCTTCGTCACGGCGGGGCCGGGCCGGCCGGGCGGCTGGCGCTACCCGAGCTCGGAATCCGGCTGGCTCGACATCGGCTACTACCAGCACATCGCGCGCGTGCTGGAGAACGGCCTGTTCGACATGGCCTTCTTCGCCGACATCCTGGCGGTGCCCGACCGCTACCAGGCCAGCCGCGACACGCAGCTGCGCTTCGGCGCGCTGGGCTCGTTGCGGCTCGATCCGCTGCTGGTGCTGACGGCGATGGCTTCGGCGACCCGGCACTTGGGGCTGGCCTCGACCCGCTCCACCAGCCACTATGAACCCTTCGACGTGGCGCGCGCTTTCGCCACGCTGGATCATCTGAGCGCCGGCCGTGCCGCCTGGAACGTGGTGACCTCGTTCCAGGACGCCGAGGCCCGCAACTTCTCCAAGGCCGAGCAAATCCCGCGCCACCGCCGCTACGACCGGGCCGACGAGTTTCTGGAGGTGGTGTTCAAGCTGTGGGACAGCTGGGACGACGACGCGCTGGTGCTCGACCGCGCCGCACCGCTGTTCGCCGATCCCGAGAAGGTGCACGCCATCGCCCACGCCGGCGAATGGTTCCATGTGCAGGGGCCGCTCAACGTGGCCCGGCCGCCCCAGGGCTATCCGGTGATCATCCAGGCCGGCGCCTCCGAGCGCGGCCGGGACTTCGCCGCGCAATGGGCCGACGTGATCTTCGTCAGCCACGATTCCTTCGACAGCGCCAAGGCCTTCTACGCCGAGATGAAGGCACGCACCAAGGCCTACGGGCGCGATCCCAGCTCGCTCAAGATCCTGCCGGCGGCGACGCCGCTGATCGGCGAGACCCAGGCCGTCGTCGACGAGAAGGCCCGGCTGCTGCGGGACCTGGTCGACCCGCACGCCGGCCTATCGACCCTGTCCTACCACCTCGACGTCGACCTCGGCGCCTTCCCGCTCGATGCGCCGCTGCCGGACGTGGACGTGCCGGGGGTGCAAGGGCACTACCAGGAGGTGCGCGAGGCGACCGAGCGGGACGGGCTCACCCTGCGCGACCTCGGCCGGCGCTACGGCAACCGCTACGAGGGCGACTTCCGCGGCACGCCCTCGGCCGTCGCCGACGGCATCGAGCACTGGTTCCGCGAGGGCGCGGCCGACGGCTTCACCATCAGCGCGCCCTACCAGCCCGGCGGCTTCGAGGAGTTCGTCCGCCTCGTCGTGCCGGAGCTGCAGCGGCGCGGCCTCTACCGCACCACCTACGAGGGCACGACGCTGCGCCAGAACCTCGGGCTCGAGCGGCCGCAGGCCGGGGCATGGCAGGGGCGGGCCACCCGCCGCGAGCAGAGGAAGAGCGCATGACCGAGGCCCCGATCGAGCCGGCACCGGTGGCGAGCGAGGATCTCGTCACCGTCACCGGCCAGTCCATCGGCCTTCCCGGCCGCTACCTCATCAGCGCCGGCCGCAATCACATCGTCTCCGACGCCCGCGTCTCGGCGGGCGGGCCGGGCGAGGCGCTCCAGGCCGGTGAGCTGCTGCTCGGCGCGCTCGCCTCCTGCGGCCTGGCGCTCGTCCACAAGCATGCCGGGGTGCTGGGCGTCGCGCTCAGCTCGTCCGACGTCGCCGTCTCGTTCAAGCGCGACCCGGCCGACCCGACACGCTACGAGCACATCCGCCTGCGCTTCCGGCTGGGCGGCGTCGACGCGGCGACCGCCCGCGAGCTCGTCGGCCACTTCACCGGCACCTGCCCGATCTACAACACGCTGCGCCGCGGCGGGCCGATCGAGGCCGAGGTCGAGGCGGTAGCAGCGCGAAGATAGCCGGCGATCTATGCGCCGTGCGGCGATCGCGATGCAGATCGCCGAGGCGCGGGGGCGGGGCCGCCGGCGCATTCGGCCAGGACCTCGCCGATGACCTCGAGATCGGCCGGCGACAGCGCGCAACTCGTCGATACCATGATCGTCCGCCCCGCCAGATCCCGCGCATGGCCTGTCGCCGTCAGCGTGGGCCTGGAGAGGTCCGGGTAGTCGGCCAGGGCGCGGGCGAACAGCTTGGACACGCCGATGCCGCGGCGCCAGAGCCGTTGCAGGGCCGCGTCGGCGCCCTCGCTCGACGGCAGCGTCACCAGGCAGAACGTGCCCGTCGGCCGTTCGCCGCGTCGCGGCTGGTGCACGGCAAGGCGCGGGTCGAGCGCCTGCAAGGTCGTGGCGATCGCCTGGAAACGCTGCGATGTCTGTTGCAGATGGTCGGGCAGGCGCGCCAGCGCACGGGTGCCGACGCTGCGGCGCCACCGCCCGACCGGGTGCATCGGGATAGCCCCGCTGAAGGCGTCGCCGACGGCGCGGATCGGATCGTCGCGATCGAGCCAGCGCCGCAGCGTCCGGCCGTAGGTCAGGCGCACCCCGAGCGGATTGTAGACGGCATGGTAGCCGGCCAGCTCCACCGCGCGGCGCAGCTCCAGGCCGGGTGAAGGGCGCACGAGGCGGCGGGCGACGCGCCGCAGCTCCGCCCGCAGCTCCGCATCGTCCGTCACCAGGCAGCCGCCTTCGAACAGCGTCAGCCCCTTGCCGACCGCGAAGCTGAACACGGCCAGATGGCCGGCACGGCCGACGCTGCGGCCGCCGACGGTCGCGCCGAAGGCCTGCGCTGCATCCTCGATCACGATGATCTCGTCAGAGGCCGCCTCAGCCGTCCGCCTGACCGCGGCGACGTCGGTAAGCGCGCCGCCATAGTGGGCCGGCACGACGCACAGCGTATCGTCGTCGAGCAGACGGGCCAGATGCGCCAGGTCGAGGTCGAGGCTGCCCGGCGCCAGGTCGCAGGCGACGCTGGTGAGGCCGGCCCGGTCGGCCGCGTGCACGACGAGGGGGCAGGTGTAGCCGGGAACGATCACCGTCCGGCGCGGGCTGCGCGCCTTCAGGGTTTCGAAGGCGATGACGAGGCAGGCCGTTCCCGAGCACTCGATCTGCACGGCCGGCCGGTCGAGAAAGGCGGCGACGGCCGCTTCGAACGCGTCGCCGTCGCCCGGCGGGCCGATCAGATCGCGCCAGCGGGGCGGCAGGCCGGCGGTCGGCGGCACCTCCCGCCAGCTAGCCACGCGCGCCGGCCTTGCCTTCGACATGCGCCAGAACGACGGCCCCGGCCAGGATGGTCACGCAGCCGACGATCTGGATCGGCGCCAGGCGCTCGCCGAACAGGTAGAACGACGCGGCGGCGACCGTCAGGATCTCCAGGTGGGAGGCCGCGAACAGCGGCCCGATCGCCGTGCTGCGCATGAGCATGACATAGGTGAGGAAGGCGCCGCCGTAGGCGACGGCGATCCCCCAGGCCCACGGCTCCCGCAGCAGCCTGCCGACGAAGCCCAGGCTGGGCTCGACCGGCTCGGTGGCCATCGCCGTCAGCTTGAACGCGATCTGGCCAAGCGTGTCGAACCCGAGCAGGGCGACGAAGCCCACGTAGAAGAGCCAGCGCATCATGGCATGCCCAGGCCCACCAGAAGGATGCCGACCGCCACCAGCCCCATCCCGACGGCCCGGCCGACGCTGATCACCTCGCCGAAGAGGAGGCGCCCGCCGAGCGCCACCGCCAGGATGTTGAGGCTGCCGAGCATGACGCCTTGCGCGAGCGGGATCAGCGAGAGGAAGCCTAGCCAGAAGAACGCCTCGAAGGCGAAGGCGACCACGCCGATCCACAGCAGCGGCTTTGCCAGGATGGCCCACCACGCCGTGGGCGCCGCCGCCTCCGACTGGAGCGAGGCGCCTTTGAAGGCGAGCTGCCCCAGCGTGTCGCAGGCCAGATTGGCGGCCCAGAACATGGCCAGCAGCGGCGTCACCGGAGCACCGCCGGCAGGTCGGCGCCCGACAGGGTGAACGAGTAGGTGACGCCCAGGCCGACGGTGAACTGATTGGGGGTGCCGAATTGCCGCGTGATCGGGCTCGCCGCCGCCTGATCGACCAGACGGTCGTAGCGCGTGAACACGGTGGTGCGCCACTGCGGTGACCAGTCGTAGCTCAGCGCCGCCGCGGCGCCGACGGAGACCGGGCCGCCCTTGGGATAATAGGGAGCCACCAGGCCGTTGCTCAGCGATTGCAGCGTCGTCACGCCGAACTGCTGCTGCATGGCCTGGGCGCTGGCGAAGGAGAAGCGCGGCCCGCCCGACAGGGTGAAGGCACCGAACGTCCGCACCAGGTCGGCCGACAGGTCGGCGACCAGGCCATCCCGGCTGCCGAGGCCATGCCGCACCTCGAGCCGTGTGCGCAGGGACCCGGGAACCGGCCACACCTCCGCGAACAATCCGGCCTCCAAGGTCCACGGGATCGGCCCGAGGCCCACCAGCCGCGGGTCGTCGCCGCTGCTCCGGCCGAACTGGAGATTGGCGACCGGGCCGAGCTTGAAATACGGGGTCGAGAACAGGGTGTAGTCGATGCCGTCGTCGGGGGCCGAGAACTCGATCGGCTCGCCGGGCCGGCGGAAGCTCATGGACGGCATGGCCGACAAGCCGTACTTGCCGGCGCCCGTGTAGTTCGGGCTGAGCTGGCTCGTGCCGCCGATGCTGACGACCCAGCCGCTGTCGGCTGCTGCCGCGGACGTGCCGCCGTCCTCGGCGTAGGCGTGCCCGAGGCTGCCGGCCGCGGCTGCGGCGGCGAGCGCCACGGCGACGAGGCGGCGAGCGATCGGCAAAGCAAAGCGGAGCCGATGGCGGGAGCGGATCATCTGTGTCCTCAGGCCGGGCTTCGATCGATGCGGATGCCCAGCTTCTTGACCCGGTGCCAGAAGCTTCTCTCCGAAATGCCCAGACGCTCGGCGGCGCGGACCTGCACGCCACCGGCTTCCCGCAGCGCCTCGAGCAGGAAGTTTCGCTCGAGCCGGGCGAGCTCCGCGTCGAGATCGCTGGGCAGTGTCTCCATGGCGTGCGGACGGGCGGCTCCCTCGAGCACGTAGCGCGGCAGGTCGGGCACATCGACTACGGATTCCCGGCAGACGATGACGGCGCGCTCGACGCAGTTCTGCAGCTCGCGAATATTGCCGGGCCAAGCATAGACGTTCATGGCGCTCTCGGCCGCCGGCGTAAAGCCCACGATGCGCTTGGCCGTCGCCTCGGAGAACAGCTTGAGGAAGTGTCGGGCGAAGAGCGCAATATCGCCGGGCCTCTCGCGCAGCGCCGGCAGGCGCATGGGAAAGACGTTGAGGCGATAGTAAAGGTCCTCGCGAAACGTGCGCTCGGCGGTCATCCGGCGCAGATCCTTGTGCGTGGCCGCGATGACCCGCACGTCCACCTTGATCGTCGCATTGCCGCCCACCGGCTCGAAGGACTGCTCCTGCAGGGCGCGCAGCACCTTGGCCTGGGTCGCCAGCGGCATGTCGCCGATTTCATCGAGGAACAGGGTCCCCTGATCCGCCAGGGCGAAGCGGCCCTCGCGCGAAATGGTGGCCCCGGTGAAGGCGCCCTTGACGTGGCCGAACAGCTCGCTCTCCAGCAGCCCTTCCGGGATAGCTGCGCAATTGACGGCGACGAACGGCTGAGCGCCGCGCGGACTGTTGTAGTGGATGGCGTGGGCGACGCGTTCCTTGCCCGTGCCGCTCTCGCCTTCGAGCAGGACGGTGGCCCGGCTCTGGCACACTTCGGCGACCTGCTGGAGCATTTGTTGAAACGCGGCGCTTTCTCCGATCAGCTGGTCGAAGCGATACTTCGCCTCGATTTCGCCGCGCAGCCGCTTGTTGTCCTCGACGACGTCGCGCAGCTTCAGAGCCCGCTCGATGGTGGTGACGACGTCATCCATGTCGAACGGTTTGGAGATGTAGTCGAAGGCTCCTTCCCGGACGAGCTCCACCGCATCCCGCACGGACGCGTAGGCCGTCATGATGACGACCGGAATGTCCGGACGCGCCTTGCGGACACGGTGCAGCAGGTCGCGTCCGGTCAGGCCGGGCATGCGCAGGTCGCTGATGATCAGAGCAACCGGGCGCGATGCCAGAATCTCCTCGGCGTCCGCTACGGACGTCGCGACCTCGGTCCCGAAACGTCGATCGGCCAGCGCCGCGGCCAGGACCTGGGCCAGGCGCTGCTCGTCGTCAATGATCAGAATAGGCGGTCTCATGGCCCACCTCCGCGCGATGGAGCGGCAGGGACAGGTGAAAGACGGCGCCGCCTTCCGGACGATTGCCGCCGGACACGGTGCCGCCGTGGTTCGTGATGATCGAGCGGACCTTGGCGAGGCCCAGGCCCGTGCCCTTCGCCTTCGTCGTGAAGAACGGATCGAAGATGCGGTCCCCGACCGCGGGGGCGAAGCCCACGCCGGTGTCCTCCAGGTCGAGGCTGACCCGATCCCGGCTCGTCCGGCAGGTGATGCTCAGGAGGCCGCCCGCGGGCATGGCGTCGAGCGCATTCAGGATCAGGTTGAGCAGAACCTGGTAGAGCCGGTCCCGATCGCCCAGGATGATCAGCCCCGCGCTTGCGCCCGTGACGGCGCAGGTGACCTTGCGCCGCTCGAACTCCGGACGGAACTGGCATACCGCCCGGTCGACGAGCTCGCGCAGGTTCAGGGGTGCCAGCGCAAGCTCGTGCGGACGGACATAGTCGAGCAGCTCGCGCACCAGGCGGTCGATGCGCGACACCTCGTCTAGGACGAAGCCGATCATCTGGTCTTCGCTCCACCGCAGCCTCGACCGCTGCCGCACCACCTCGCTCGACGTTTTGATGATGCCGAGCGGATTGCGGATCTCATGCGCGATCACCGCGGCCGCCTCGCCCAGCGCGGCGAACTGCTGGCGCCGGCGCATCTCGTCCTCCATGCTGCGCAGGCGATCGAGCTGCTGGGTCATCGTGTTGAACCCGCGGGCGAGCTCTTCCAGCTCGGGGCCGCCTTCCTCCGCCACCTTGGCATGGTACTCGCCCGCCGACACCGCGCGGACGCCGACCGTCAGCGAGCGGATGGGATTGGTCACGCGCCGCGACAGGACCAGCGCCACGGCCGTGGATAGCAAGCCTGCGAGCGCGGCCAGCGTGGCGAACAGCTGCCACGTGGACAGGCTCTCGAAGTCTCGGGCCGAGCCCGCCAGGCGCACGGTCAGGACGCCGATCAGGTTGCCCTTGTCGTCGAGCAGCCCGGTGAAGCCGGTCGTCGCCTGCTCGCCGGGCGGCTGCTCCACGATGACGGAGCGGGGGTCCTTCAAGAGCTGCTGCAACACCTTGGTCGGCACCCTGGGGTTGCCGGGCTGCGGCTCGGCCGCCCGCGAGTCCAGCCGGTACGTGTCGATCTCGAAGGAATGCATGGCGTGCGCGCTACTGAAGAAGCGCTCGTCGATCAGGTTGGCCACGTAGACGAAATGGGTCTGCCCGGCGACCTCGACCGAGCGGACGGCGGCGATCGCCAATGCGGGCACGTCGTTCTTGTAGACCTTCGTGATGGACCGCCGCGGGCTGTTGCGCCCCTCGAGCCCGACGTCGATGATGCCGGTCGAGAACTCGATCTTGCCCTCGGCCGAATAGATGCGAATGGCGTCGTAGCCGACCGACGACAGGAGCTCCGCCGTGGTTCCCAGCACCGCGCTGCTGCCCATGTCGGCCGGCTGGCTGCTCGACAGGGCCGCAGCGATGATCGTGGCGGCGCGGTCGGCTTCGTCGAGGCCCTCGTCGACCTCGCCGGCGAGGAAGCGGACGCCCTCCTCCAGCCAGCGATCGATGTTGCGCTGGAACGAGCTGGAGATGGCCTCCGCCACCAGGTAGCTGGCGCCCAGCACCGGAAGGGCGCTGACGAGGAAGAAGGCGAGCACGAGCCGCCACCGCAGGGAGAGGCTGCGCAGCATCGTCATCGGAGCGGCTTCGCCGGCGCCTGACAGCTCCCGGGCGGCTTGGCGACCCGTGCCCAGCTCAGGCCCCGCCCGAAGGCGGGCGTGCCCAGATAGGCCGTCACCTCCAGCGTGTCGGGCGTGCTCACGCGGGCTTGCGCGGAATAGGACTTGCCGTCGTCTGGATCATAGATCCGCCCGCCGCCCCAGCCGCCGTCGGGCTGCGCTTCGAGGCCGGTGATGACGTCGATGCCGCAGACGGGCCGCGTGCGCAACGAGCTGTCCGGATTGTTTTCGTCCGCCAACGGCCGGCCGGCGTCGTCGGTGGGCTCCTTGAGCCACACGACGCGGCCGCAGCGCGCCGTCCCGCAGGGGTGGATATCGACGATAGCCTCGCCATCGTCCGTGCGCCACATGCCCGCGATCTCCGCTGCCGCCGCCGGCCCCGCCCACAGGGCCGCCAGCACCGCCCCGGTGACGATCGTAAGCGCGATTCTGCTTTCGGTCATGGCCTCATCTCGCCGGCTCTGATCCGCCGTAGATCCGGGTCCCAGCGGTCGAAGGACAACAGGGGGGCCGCGAGCCGCACGAGCCCGTTGAGGGCCCGGTTGCGGTGCTTGACGGCGATCCAGGCCGGCGTCAGGACGCTTCCCAGCCGGACCTTGGACGCGTATGCGGTCTGGCCCGATTGCAGCCAGTGACGCCCCGTCTCCTGGCACAGCCGCACATTCTCGATCCAGCTGCGCACGTAGAGGTCATGCTGGCGGGCGAGTGGGTAGCGCATGCCCAGGAATTTGTCGATCACGCGATCGGGCTCGAGGAGCAACATGTTGAATGCGGCAAGCTCTCCGCCGATCCAATAGAGCATGAACACAACGCGGTCACTGAGCCATCGTGACACGAAGTCGAAGTAATTTCCTGGAAGCTCCTCGAAAGCGCCGTACGCGAGCGCGCTATGGGCTCTCGTCGATTCGTAGAGCGCGCCGATCGACGGCGCGAGGTCCCGAATGTCGTGCCTCCGCTCGACGCGGACCGCGGCTCCGCCCCTCAGCTTGCGGCGGACGTCCTTGCGCATGCCGCGCGTGAGCGTCGCGACATAGGCGTCGATATCTCCGTCGGGAACGCCGAGCGTCGCGATCGGCAGGCTCCGCAGCTCGACAAAGCCAGCCGCCATCGCGGCTGGCCGCAACTGCGTATGCTCCGCTCCGACCAGGTCCTTGAACGCGATGAGCTGCGCGCCGGTTCTCGCTGCCTCCTGCTCGACGGCCGCGATGAGCGCGCGCAGCACGAGGTCTCGCTCGCCGTCGCCGAGGCCGGGCCTCAGCCCGACATGGCAGCGGTCGGTGAACGGCGAGCCGATGCCGAGCAGGCGCCATTCGACCAGCCCCGGGAAGCGTTGGCGCAGCAGCTCCGCGAGGTGGCGCAACTGCCCCTGAAGCGGCGTGTCGAGCCGATACGAGAGCGTGAACAAGGGACAGGCGGCGACGACGCCGCTGCCGTCGCTCAGGCAGGCGGCCGACAGGGACACGCCGGCCGGCGGCCGCTCCTCGCAGGCGCGATAGTAGGCCCACCCCTCGGCCTCGTCCGGATAGAGAGCGGTCCAATCCGCTTCCGGGAGTGCGCTGACGCCCGGCAAGATCTCCGCGGTCAGCGCGGGCGCATCAGGCGACACGCATGCCGTCCCTTGCACGGGGTGTCTCGGCGGTCTCCATGAACGACGACACGAAGCGGAGCGCCCGATCGGTGACGACGTCGCGCTGCCGGTCGACGGTGATGATGTGATAGCAGTCGTCCAGAATCAGGGACTCGACGATGCCCCCCAGCTTGCGCTGCAGGTAGAACGCGTTGGTGAGGCTCGCCATGTCGTCATCGCGGGCATGGATGATCAGCGCGCGCTGGCGCACCGAGGGCAGCTGAGGCTTCAGCGCCTTGATCAGCCCCGTGAGCTCGCGCACCGACACGCCCGGCGTCGCCGCCAGGCCGGCGGCCGCCGAATCGCCGCCGAACATCGCCCGCTGGACCACGGCTCGCGTCCGTTCGTCCTTGATGCCGAAGGGCTCGGTCTCCTCGAAGCGCCAGCGCCCCCCGAGCGGTGTGAGCAGGAAGAGCTTCAGGAAGCTGCGGTACCACGGGGTCGACCAGCCGTCGTACCAGAGGGTGGGCGCCATCATCATCAGCCCGTGCACCCGGGCCGGCTCCCGCGCGGCGAGCAGCGCGGCGAGCAGCGCGCCCATCGACAGGCCCCCGACGATGACCGTGCTGCAGCGCCGCTCGAGCAGCAGCAGGGCGTTCTCGACGCTGGCGTACCAGTCTCGCCATGTCGTGGCGGTGAGATCCGCTTCGCTGCCGCAATGCCCGGCGAGCTGGCAGCACAGGACCGTCGCGCCGGCCTCGGCGAGCTTGCGGCCGACCGGCTTCATCTCGACGGGCGTTCCGCCGAGCCCATGAATGAGCAGCACGCCGACGGGGCCGCCGTCGAAGGCGAGGCTGCGGTCGCCGGCCGGTCGGAGTTGCCGGAGCCCGGCCGCGCGCCGCGGGCTTGCGTCGGCCGCGGCCGCATGGGGGGCGAAGCCGACGGTGTGGTCCAGCGACTGTATCCGTGCCACGATCATGAACTCCAGCCCGATGCGGATAAGGCCCGACGCAGCCCGTCGAGCAGGCGGCGATTGGTGTTGTCGTTGATCGCGGTCGCGCGCAGCCCGGTCGCCGCGGGGCGGGGGCGGTCGGTGATGGACAGGAACGCCCTGAACGGATCGCGGAAGCGGGGCGGCGAATAGTCCCCGCACACGTCGAGGCCGAGGATCCGGCGGCAGGCGGCAACCCGGGTCACGGCCTCCAGAACGTGGTCGAGCCGCATGGCGCCCTGATCCCAATTGGTCGCCGCTTCAGCTTGGCCCAGCACGTCCTTGTCGAGCGAGATCCACACCGGCAGGTCGGGAAGCCGGCGGCACAATTCGTCGAGGAAGGCGGAGAAGGATTCCTGCGCCAGATTGCGCCACGTGAGCCGGCCCGCCGTGGTGCAGGCGCCCGGCCCGTGGACCGCGCGGCCCCAGAGCGCCGTCGCCGGCGCAGCCCAGGCGTAGACCTCGAGGCGTCCGTCGCGGATGGCCTGCAGGTTGGCGGTCTTCCACTCCGGATGGGACAGATCGGCGCTGCACGGGCCGATGGTGACGACGCGCGCCACCTCGGCCAGCTCGAGCGCCCGGTTGACCCACGAGCCGCAGTTCAGCGTGGCCGGGAAGCGGACCCAGTCGGGATGGTTGTCGAAATGCAGGATCGTGAACCGCTCCCGCACCTGGCTCAGCAGGGCGTAGGCCAGGTGGTGGAAGTCGCCGGAACCGAGGAAGGTGACCGCCGGTTCCGGCGCCGCGGCGGACGGTAGCCGCCGCAGCAGCGCGGCCAGCGCCGCGCGGCTGGCGACGAGGCGCAGGCGGGGCGCCAGGTCGCGCGCCTCGACCACGTCGGCAACGCCGTCCCGGGCCAGCTCCGCCAGGGCGGGTTGCGCGGGCAGCGAACCGTCGAGATCGATGAGGCGCACCCGCATCGCGCCCTCAGTCCCTGGCCACGCGGACAAAGAGCTGATCGAGCAGCGCCAGGGCGAGGTCGATCTCCTCCTTGCTGATGGCCAGTGACGGCGCCAGCGTAATGACGTTCTTGTGGTAGCCGCCGATGTCGAGCACCAGGCCGTAGCGGCGGCCGTTATGCTCCAGGTCGCCCTTGAGCGCCTCGTCCACCATGCGGTCGACCAGCGCCTTGGACGGGGTGAAGCTGTCGTGCGGCTCGCAGATCTCGATGCGCAGCGCCAGGCCCAGCCCGTCGACGTCGCCGACGATGCGGTGGCGGCGCTTGAGCTCCTCGAGCCCGGCCAGGAAGTACCGGCCCTTGGCCGGCACGCTCGTCGCATAGTCGTCCTCGTGCATCATCCGCATGGCCTCGAGCGCCACGGCGGTCCCGAGCGGATTGGCGTTGAACGTCGAGTGCGTCGAGCCGGCGGGAAACACGGTCGGGTTGATCAGGTCTTCGCGGGCCCAGATGCCCGAGAGGGGATTGAGACCGTTGGTCAACGCCTTGCCGAAGACGATGACGTCGGGCTCGACGCCGAAATGCTCGATCGACCAGAGCTTGCCGGTGCGAAAGAAGCCCATCTGGATCTCGTCGACGACCAGCAGGATGCCGTAGCGGTCGAGGACCGTCTTGAGCTCCTTGAAGAAATTCCTGGGCGGAATGATGTAGCCGCCGGTGCCCTGCAGGGGCTCGACGTAGAAGGCGGCGTATTCGCACTGGCCGGCCTTCGGATCCCAGATGCCGTTGTATTCGGACTCGAACAGGCGCTCGAACTGCTTGACGCAGTGGCTGCCGTACTCCTCCTTGCTCATCCCCTTCGGGCCGCGAAAATGGTAGGGGAAGGGAATGAACTGGGCCCGGTCGCCGAAGTGGCCGTAACGGCGGCGGTACCGGTACGACGACGTGATGGCCGAGGCGCCCAGGGTGCGGCCGTGATAGCCGCCCTCGAAGGCGAACATCAGGCTCTTTCCGCCCGAGGCGTTGCGGACGAGCTTGAGCGAGTCCTCGACCGCCTGGGCGCCGCCGACGTTGAAATGCACGCGGCCCTTGTGCCCGAACTTGGCTTCGGCATCCCGGGCGATCAACGTCGCGAGCTCGATCTTCTCGCGGTGCAGATATTGGCTGGCGACCTGGGGCAGACGATCGATCTGCCGCTTCAGCGCGCCGTTGAGCCGCTTGTTGCCGTAGCCGAAGTTGACCGCCGAGTACCACATCTGGAGGTCGAGGAAGGCCTGGCCGGCGGCATCGTACAGGAACGAGCCTTCGCAGCGGTCGAAGATCTTCGGCACATCGGTGTAGTGGACCGTGTCGCCCCAGGAGCAATACTGGGCTTCGAGCGCCAGCAGTTCGGCTTCGTCTAGGGCGGTATCGGCGAGACGCAGGGCGGCTTTAGTCGACATGGGCGAGATTCCGTGAACCGGTTTGCGGGCGGATGAGGGCCGGCGGCTGTCCCGCCAGCCATCGCTCGAAGCGCGGCAGCAGATCGGCAAAGTCGGTGAAGCGCTCATGCGGAAAGCCCGCCGACCGGCAGTGGTCGGCGAGCCTGGCCTTGGCGAAGACCATGGCGGCCTCGCCGGCGGCACAGAAATCCGATCGCCCGTCGCCGATGAGGACGTTGATGGTGCCGGCCAGGCCGCTCCGTCCGGCTGCCGCGCTCCGGCACTTGCAGTGTCCCGCAGCCGAGCGGCAGGCCGGGCTGCCATGCGGGAAGGCGAGCCGCCAGCGATCGGAGCCGGTCTGAACGAGCGCGTTGGCGAGCGCCGGCGCCCTCACGCCGAGCCTGTCGAGGCCGGAGCGGACGGAGAGATCCAATCCGTCGGATACGACGACGAGGTCGATGCGCCGGTGGGCGCAAAAGGCGGCGAAACGGGTGAAGCCCGAATCGAGCGGCAGCGTCTCGAGGAAGGCCTCGAGGGACGAGCGCGTCGCCCGAACAAGGTCGATCTGCCGGGCCATGCATTCGCGCGAACCGATCAGCCCCTGTTCCCAGAGGGTTTCCAGCTCGGTCCAGGACGGGAGTGCAAAACGCTGAAGGACTCGGTCGGTGGTGTCGTCCGTGGAGATGGTGCCGTCGAAATCGACGAGCACGCGCAGGTGTGGATGCATCCCGCTCCTTGATGTTGTCATCCGGCCATGACGCCGGTGCGGGGCCTTGCGCAAGCGACGTGCCAAGGGAAAAGTCGTTGCAAACCAAGGCATGGCGGCTGCGGCCGCACGAGGTGAAAGCTCCAAAATTTGGAGCTTCCCCCGTGATGCGGGGGCTCCGCCGTTGCCGTGCGATCCACGCGGCGCCGGCTCCGCCGCCCCCCGGTCGGCGCCACGACACCAGGCCCTGGCCGTCCCGGTCCCGGCTAGATCCAGGCAGCTCAAGAGCTTGCGGCCGGCGTCCGGATCGCGTGCGTCTCCGTCGTTTCGCCGCGGTGTCCGGTGGCGGTCGGCGGCATGGGGATTGCGTGGTGCCGGCACCCGCCCACCATTGCGGCCCGCGACAGCTGATCCCGAGACCGAGTCCGTGAGCATATCCGAGCGCCTGCTCGTCGGCGCCATGACAAGATGCGTGCGTCGGGGCGACCTGGTCCTGCTGACGCCGAGCGGCGCGCGCCATGTCATCGGCGATGGTGGCAGTCCCCGCGCCGTCGTGCGGCTCACCGACCCCTCGGCGGCGCGCGAGCTGCTGCTCGATCCCGATCTGCGTACCGGCGAGCTGTTCACCGACGGCCGGCTCGTCGTCGAGGAGGGGACGATCTACGACTTTCTCGAGCTCGTCCTGCGCGGCGCGCGCGACGCGCCGGTGCCGCTCTCGGTCCGCATCCTCGACCGTTGGCGCTACGCGGGTCGGCGCTTCCTGCAGCGCAACGGACTGGTCCGGGCGCGCCGCAACGTCGCCCATCACTACGATCTCGACGGACGTCTCTACGACCTGTTCCTGGACACGGACCGGCAGTATTCGTGCGCTTACTTCGAGCATGACGACGAGGATCTCGATTCAGCCCAGCTGGCCAAGAAGCGGCACATCGCCCGCAAGCTGCGCATCGGGCCGGCCGACCGTGTCCTGGACATCGGTTGCGGCTGGGGCGGGCTGTCGCTCTACCTCGCCGGCACCGCCGGTGCCGCTGCGGTCTTGGGCGTGACCCTGTCGCGCGAGCAACTCGCCGCCGCCCGGACGACCGCCGCCGCCCGCGGCTTGGACGAGCGGGTGCGGTTTGCGTTGCAGGACTACCGCGAGGTCGACGGCAGCTTCGATCGGATCGTGTCCGTGGGCATGTTCGAGCACGTCGGCGTCGGGTTCTATGATACGTTCTTCGATACATGCCATCGGCTGCTGGCCAAAGACGGGGTGATGCTGCTCCACTACATCGGCAATTCCGATGCGCCGGATTTCACCAACCCCTGGATCGAACGCTACATTTTTCCCGGCGGCCATATCCCCTCCTTGTCCGAGGTGCTGCCGGCCATCGAGCGCTCCGGTCTCGTCGTGACCGACGTCGAGGTCTTGCGCCTTCACTACGCGAAGACATTGCGTGCCTGGCGCAACCGCTTCCTCGCCCGGCGGCAGGAGGCCGCCCGGCTCTACGACGAGCGCTTCTGCCGCATGTGGGAGTTCTATCTCGCCATGTCCGAGGCGGCCTTTCGCTACCAGGACATCGCCGTGTTCCAGATCCAGCTCACCCGCCCGGGATGAACACCTGGCGCGGCCGGCCGTCCGGCACGGTCAGCGGCGCGACCGCCGCAGGGTGTCCCGGACCGTCGCCTCGAGGAGGATGGCCACGCAACCGACGAGCAGGACGGCTCCGCCGATCAGCGGGCTCACGTGCAGCCCGTGGATCAGGGCCGCCACGGCCGCCACGAGCACGAGCGTGGCCAGGCTCAGCCGCGCGTCGGCGAGGAACATGCCGACGAGTTCGGCCAGCACGTCTTTCAGGATGGTCATGGCTGGCTCCTAGAGCGTGATCCCAAAAGTGGACACCGGTTTGGGGGCAAGATCATGCGCAAGACAAAGACTTGGAGCGGGATGGTGATTCGAAGAAAAACCATCCCGCTCTAGGAATCGAGGAACGGCTCGGCCCCGGTGGGCCCGGAGCGTCGGGACGAGAGCCGGCCCAGCGCCGCGGCCGCCGCGACGCCTACGCCGAGGAACAGCGCGGCGAAGCCCAGCAGCACGAGGTCGTGGCCGGGCCAATCCACGCCGAGGCCTTCGCCCGTCCAGAACACGCCGAATGCCGACAGCATCACGCCGACGCCGAACTTCAGCGTGTTTTCGGGCACGCGCGACAGCGGCCGGTGCACGATCATGCCGACTGTGAGGACGGCGAAGCAGGCCACCAGGGCGCCCGCCGCGGCGGGTGCAATCAGCCCGCGCCCGGCGCCGACGGCGATCACGATGAAGACGACCTCGAGCCCCTCCAGCAAGACGGCCTTGAAGGCGGCGAGGCCGGCGATCCAGTCCTGGGAGGCCGGGCGCCTGGGGGCGTCCGCCGCCAGCTGGGCCGCCTCGGCGGCGAAGATGGCGTCCTCGTCATGGAGCGGGATGACGCCAGCCGCGCGCAGGATCGCCTTGCGCAGCCACCCAAGGCCGAACAGCAGCAGCAGGACGCCGATCACCAATTGCAGGGCATGGATGGGCACGCGGTCGAGCAGCGGGCCGAGCAGCAGCACCACCAGGGCAAGCACCGCCAGCGCCGCCGCCGTGCCCAGCAGCGCCGGGCGCCAGCCGCGCAACGTGCCGACGGCGAGCACGATGGTGAAGGCTTCGACCACCTCCACCAGCGATGCCAGGAAGGCGGCGGATATCGCCGGCGCTGCAACGCTCCAGGGGACCATGCCCATGTCCTTTGCTCCCGACGGGCCACCGGTTGGATCCCGTCGTCGTCACTACATTGTCGCCCAAATTATGTAGTAAATACGACATCGACATCCCGACCGCGAGGAAGTGCCATGGCACCAGGGGCATCGTTCAGCGAGCGCGTCGCCAGCAGGCTCCATGAGCTGAGCCCGGCCGCGCAGCGCGTCGTCCGCGTCTTCCGGGAGCATCGCGAGGAGGTGTTGTACGCGTCGGCGGCGACGCTGGCGGCAAAGGCGCAGACCAGCGACGCCACGGTCGTGCGCACGACGCGGGCGCTCGGCTATTCCGGGCTGGACGAGCTGCGACGCGCCCTGGCGGCGGAGCTGAAGCAGTCTCTCTCGCCCGCCGGCCGCATGCAGGAGACGTTGCGGACGGTCGGCGGCGATCTCGATGCGGCTTTCGCCGTCACCCTCGATATCCATCGCGAGGCCGTCGACGCGCTGCGCCGCGACGTGCCGCTCAACCAGTTCCGGGCGATCGTCGAGCTGATCTGCGGCGCGCCCCGTGTCGTCGCCTTCGGGCTCGGCCCGTCCGGCGCCCTGGCCGAGTATTTCGCCATCCAGCTCGGACGCTTCGGCTTCGACATGCTGAGCTTGACGCGGTCTGGCCTGCTGTTCGCCGATGACCTGCATCGGCTGCGCCGGGGCGACGTCGTCGTCATCCTGGCCTACAGCCGTGTCTATCCGGAGCTCGACGCGCTGCTGGAGGAGGCCGAACGGCTGGCGCTCAACACGGTCCTGATCACCGACACGCTCGGTCCGGTCCTCGGGCTGCGCGTCGACATCGCCCTGGCGGTGGCGCGCGGGCGGGCGGACATGCTGAGCATGCACGCCGGCACGCTGGCGCTGCTCGAGACCCTGCTGGTGGGTATCGCCGCGGCGCGCCCCGGGCCGACCCTCGAGGCGCTGGCGTCCCTCAACCGTCTCAGGACGGGGCTCTCCGGCGAGGAGACCGGGCTGCCGCAGCCCGGATAGAGCCGGCCTGGGCCGGCGATCTGCTAAGATACGGCGTACCTGTAGAGGCCGTCGACCACGAGAACCGCGAGGAGCGACGCGCCGGCCAGCGGGAATACGATCGCGAGGCACAGGACGATGACGGCGAGCCATTTCAGCTGCGGCTCGGCGATCGCTCGCGGTGCGCCGAGGCGTCCCCGAGGGCGCCGGCGCCACCACATGTAGGGCCCGGTCATGGACAGCACGACGATGCCGATGCAGGGGATCAGCATGACGAGCTGGTTGAGGCGGCCGAAATAGTTGCCCATGTGCAGCTGAACGCCCAGCTCCACGGCCTGAGCCGCCCAGCCGTAGTCCGAAAAGCCGACGTCCCGCAGCACCTTGCCGGAATACTGATCGATATAGAGCGTGCGCTGTCCTTGGGGCCGATCCGGATAGGTGAAGGCGGTGAAGGTGCCGGCTGGCCCCGCCGGCAGCGTGAGGCGGTAGGCCCCCGTCATGCCATGGTCGGCGAGGATGCCGACCGCGGCATCGATGCTCACGGGGCGCAGCGCCGATTTGCCCGGGTTGCCATGGCCATCATGATGGTGCGCGTGCACGTCGGATCCCGGCACCGGCTCCTTTGCCAATGTCCAGGGCCCGGCCTCGGCGGTCGCCGCCGCGGGGCTTGCGACGGGGGCCGTGCCGTGGCCCCGATGGCTATCCGGATAGCCGATACCGGCCATGTCCGTGCCCCGGCGGAACAGGTCGCCCCACAACGACGCCCAGGGCAGCCCCGTGAGGATCAGGAACATGGCCAGCGCGGCGGTCCATAGGCCGGTCACGGCATGCAGGTCCCGCCAGAGGACACGGCCACGTGCGGCCAGTCGCGGCACGAACACGCCGCCGCGCGCTTTCGTCTCGACCTGAGATGCCTTCGGCCGGGGCCACCACAGATAGAGCCCCGTGACCATGAGGATGAACGCCCAGCAGGCGGCGAGTTCGACGATGTTGTCGCCGTAGCTGCCGAGCATCAGGGAGCCATGAGCAATATCGGCGAAGCCGACGAGCGTACGGCTGTAGACGTAGGAGCCGAGGACCGCTGCCGTGCCCGGATCGACGAAGACACGGATGGGAGCTCCGCCGGCAGGCGTCACGAAGACTTCGGCCGATCGATTGGGCGTCTTGGGCATATCGATCCGCGTCGCCGTCCCGCCGGGCGCGTGCTCGAGCGCGGCGGCGACAAGCCGGCTGGCCGGCTTGGCCTGTGTGTAGGGGGACACAATCCGCAAGTCACGGTGCAAGATGTCGTTGATCTCGTCATTGAATAGATAGATTGCCCCGGTTATGGCCAGAACGAGTGTGAATGGCGCGACAACCAGCCCAGCGTAGAAGTGCCATCGCCAGATGGTGCGGTAAAGCGCCGTATAGGGAGAGCGTTGCGAGGACATGATGGACCTGCTTCAACTTGACACGAGCCATTCTGTCGAGCACGGAACCCGACCGAAATTTGCTTCGCTCAGAATTTGATGTTGTAAGACAGCTCGACACTGCGAGGGGCGCCTAGATAAACCTGGGTCGAGCTGTAACCCGACCAATCCGCATAGAGCGCATCGGTGAGATTGCGACCGCGCAAGCGCAAGGTGCCGCCGCCGACGTCATAGGCGAGCCAGGCGTCGAGGATGGCGCGGCTACCGACCTGGATGGTATTTGCGTTGTCGGTGTAGAAGGGGCCGACGTACTGCAGCGAAGCGCCGAGGGTGAGCGGAATGGCTTCGAAGCGATACGTGCTCATCGCATACATCGCGTGAGTGGGGACGTTGGGCGGCCGCTTGCCGGCGAGGTTGCCGGACGCATTGCGCAGCTCCGTGAACTCAGCATCGATCCACGTGGCGTTGCCCTTCACCGTCCACTGTTCCGTCACGGCGAGGGCAACCTCGATCTCCACGCCTCGTGACCGCTGGCTGCCGCCTTGTATGGTCAGGGACGGATTCACGGGATCGCGCGTGAGAATGTTGTCCTGGTCGATCTGGTAGACGGAGGCGGTGGTCACGACGCGGTCGTTCCAGAACGCCGACTTGAGTCCGGCTTCCACGGAGCGGCCTGTCGAGAGCTCGAAGTCGTAGTTGGCGAGGTTGCTGAGCAAAAGCGAGGCGACCGGCACCGTCGCCTCGTTGTACTGAGCGAACAGCGCGGTGCCGGGCGTCAGGTTGTAGACCGTGCCCACACGCCAGGAGACGCTGTCGAACGTCTTGTCGAAGCGCGATAGAACGCCGGCGTTGAGATCGTCGATCGTGCGGTCGAGGCGGATGCTCTCGTAACGGACGCCACCGACGGCCAGCCAATCCGGGGTCAGGTTGACGGCGTCCTCGCCGAAGACGGCGAGCGTTTCGATCCGGCTGCCGAAATTCTGTCGTGTCGGAAAATTCTGCGCGGTGTCGGCCGGGAAGAAGCCTCTTGCCGGGACATAGGGCGACACCGGCGTCGTCGTGCCGAAGCGGCGCTCGGAATCCAGCAGCGTGTCGATGTATTCGGCGCCAACGCCGAACCTGTGGCGGAAGCCCACCACGTCGCCGTCGAAATTGGCGCTCAGGCGGTCCGACCAAAATCGCTGATCGTGGTTGATCTTGGACGTCGTTCGATCGAGCAGCCCGGTCGCGGGATTGAAGGTGAAGTCCTCGGAGTTCGCCCAGTCGCGAAAGGCCTTGTAGGCGTTCAGCTCATTCTTGATCGTCCAGTCGTCGGTCAGCCGGTATTCGGCGCCGGCCCGCAGCCACACCGCGTCAGACCGCATCAGGCCGTTGTAGACGTTGTAGTTCATGTCCCGCATCGCCTTGTCGACGACGTATCCGTTCTGCGTGGTCACGAGCTTGCTGGGGGCAAGCGCCGATGAGAACGGCACGAGCGGGAGGCCCTGATAGGGGGTGCTGTAATTGTCGTGGAAGATATTGGCGGAGGCGGTCAGCGTGAGCCGGTCGGTCGGCGTGAACGTGGCAGCGGTGGTCAATCCGAAGGTTCGCGAATTCGTATCCACGATATAGCCCGCGCCTTGCCCGTAGCTCAGCGTCGTGCGCACGGCGGCATCGGGGCTGACCGGCGCATTGAAGCCGGTCCCGACCCGGACGGTGTTGAAGCTGCCATAGCTGGCGAGCCCTTCGGCGCTCGTCTCGCCAAGCGTGGGCTGCTTGGTGACCAGGTTGATGGCGCCGGCCAGCGCGCCGGTGCCGTAGATGACGGAGGCCGGTCCTTTGAGCACCTCCACACGCTCGAAATTGAACGTATCGGAGTTGCGCGAGGTCAGCAGCGGATCCGCTGCCTGGACCCCATCGATGGAATATCCGGTCGCGCCCCGTGAGAACCCGCGGATGGACGTGACGCCAGGCTCTCCCGGCAGGTTGCCGGCGTAGACGCCCGGCACGGAGTTGTAGGCCTCCGTGAGCGTGCGCAGCCCCTTCTCTTCGATGTCCCGCTGCGAGACGATGTCGACCACGCCGGGGGTCTCGAGCGGGGTGAGCCCGACGAAGCTGCCGGTGTCGTTCTTGATGCCGAGCTTGGCCACGTCGTCGCCAAGGGGCCCGTTCGGCTGGCCTCCCCCTTGGACGGTTATGGTCGACAGCTCGACGTGTTGGCGTTCCTGCTGGGCAGCGGCGTCATGGCCGGGCAAAGCAGCCGCGACAAGCGCAGCGCTGGAAAGCAAGTAGGTACGCATGAATAGCTCCGGACGCGCCTGTCCGGGGCCAGAACATGGCCAGGATTGCAGGCGTCGCAGACGTGCATGGACAGGACGTGAGACGATGAGCGACGGCGTCAGCGACGCCGTCGTGCGAAGCGCGGCGCTTTGCGTCGTTTCAGGCCGGTGGTCCGCGGGCGGAGACGTGACCCCGTGCAGCCGGGCCGGCGGCCCGTATGTCTACGGCCTGCCAGCCGACGGTCGCGGTGGAGCGGGCAAACGCGATGGTCGCGGCATGCGGATCCGGCGGCGGCAGTGCGCTGCCGAGCGTGCAGGCGGCGGTGCAGCAGGATTTATGCGCAAGGTGATCGGCGTTGCCGTCTGAGGGTAGGCCGGGAGCTTTGGCCGCATCGTGGCCGCAGATGATCTCGCCCGCGAGCCGCGCATCCAGCATCGAACGGGCGGGCATCGCCGTCGCGAGCAGCGTCTGCGCGATGAACGCGTAGAGCGCCACGAGCGCAACAATGCTCCATGCCCGCCTGTCGTTGCTACGCCGCCCCCTCATGCGTCCTGTTAAAAATGCGCTCAGGGCAAGGTCAAGGTGGCAAATGGCGCAAGTCACGCGCGATGGGTGGCTTGCCGCTGCTCAATAGGCCCGATTTGCGCGCCAGGACTCTGGGGCCGGGGCTGCTGTTATCCGTCGCCGTAGCTCGGCGCTGGCCACGTCACGCCCGCCGTCGGCGGAGCGATGATTCGAAACGATCATCTCCCTCCAGGCTCAGGCGTTTGAGGTTGGGCAAGCGGGCCTCTGATGCCGATGCAGTTGCCCCAGGGGGCGCGCACCTGGCACATCCAGACGCCGCCGTCGATTTCCAATGGCCCTCTGTAGAGCGAAGCCCCCACCGACCTCAGCTCGGCAAGCGATCGTTCGAAATCGCCGACCCGCCAATAGACCACGGAGCCGGCGGCGCCGCTGGGCACCTTCTCGTCGGCCGGAACGATCTCCAGCTGTGTTTCGCCGATCCTGAGGAATTCGAAGCCGGAAGGCTGGCTCGTCTCCAGCACGGCATGGGGAAACGCGCGTTGATACCATACGAGGCCCTCGTGCACGTCGGAGACGTGCACCAAAACGGCGGCGACAACGTTCGTCACAGCGACCCCTCGGCTTCGAACGTCTTGTTCAAGCCGAACCTTGTTAGTCCAATCCCTCCTCAATTCGACAGCGCTCATTCGCCGGCGTCCACGCTTGGCATGGGTGTGGCCGCGCCCACGCCGGACGTCGGGCGCTACCGCCCGACGAAGCGCGCCTCGCGCTTCTCGCGGAAGGAGGCGGTGCCTTCCCTCAGGTCGTCCGTCCGGCCCAGATCGTAGAACGAGCGGGATTCGAGGCGGAGCGCCTCGTCCATCGGCAGGCCGACCGCCCGCTTCATGACGTCCTTGGCGAAGCCCTGGGCCAGCGGCGAGCGCTTGGCCAGCATCTGCGCATAGGCGAGCGTCCGCTCCAGCAGCTCGGCCTCGGCGTGGATGCGGTTGACCAGGCCGATACGCAGCGCATGCTCGGCGTCGACCCGCTCGCCCGACAGAACGATCTCCATGGCGTGGCCGAGGCCGACGATCTGCGGCAGCCGGATCAACCCGCCGTCGCAGGCGTGGAAGCCCCATCGCACGTCCTGAAGGGCGAACTCCGCGTTGGGCGCGCAGAAGCGGATGTCACAGGCCAGCGCCAGCTCGAAGCCGCCGGAGATGGCGTAGCCGTTCACGGCCGCGACGATGGGCTTTGGGACGTCCATGTTGCGGGTGATGCCGCCGAATCCCGGCCCGTCGGTGTAGCGGCGCCTGAACTCCGGCGCCGGACGGTTGGCGAAGTCCACCGTATAGGTCTTGAGGTCGGCTCCGGCGCAGAAGCTCGTGCTGCCGGCGCCCGTCACCACCGCCACCCGCGCGTCTGCGTCGTCGGCAAAGGCGCGGAACGCCTCGACCAGGGCATCGTTGGCGGCGAAATCGAGCGAGTTCATCTTGTCGGGCCGGTTGATCGTGATCAGACGAACGGCGCCGTGGTTTTCGTAGAGAATATCCGAGCTCATTCTCGAAACCTTTGTTGTCTGTGGGGTGCTGGCCCAGGTCACGGGCGCTTGATCAGCGGGCATTTGCTCTGCTCGAGCGGACGGAACGCCTGCGGCCCGGGCGTCGTCTTGACGATCTTGAACAGGTCCCATTCGCCCGTGGACTCGGCGGGCGTCTTGACCTGCAGCAGGAGGATGTCGTGCAGCATGACGCCGTCCTCGCGCACCCGCCCGTCCGGCACGATGGCATCCTCGACCGGCAACTCGCGGATCTTCCGGGCGATGTCGTCGCGATTGTCGGATCCGGCCGCCGCGACGCTCTTCAGGTAATGCGAAACGGCGGAATAGACGCCCATCTGGATGGAGCTCGGCATGCGGCCGTTGTGGCGCTTCTGGAACCGCTCGGCCCAGGCCCGCGTCCGGGGCGTCTGGTCCCAGTAGTAGCCGTCGGCGACGAGCAGGCCCTGCGCCGTCTTGAGGCCGACCGAATGAGCGTCGTTCAGGTAGAACAGCCCGGTCGCCAGCCGCTGGCCGCCGCCGACGATGCCGAACTCGTTGGCCTGCTTGACCGAGTTGATGGTGTCGGCGCCGGCGTTCAGCAGCGCCACGACATTGGCCTTGGAGGCCTGGGCTTGCAACAGGAACGACGAGAAGTCGGCGGTGTTCAGCGGCGTCTTGACCGAGCCGACCACCGTGCCGCCGCTCGCCTTGACGGCGGCGGAGAGGTCCGCGGACAGGGCCTCGCCCCAGGCGTAGTCGACCGGCAGGAAGAACCAGCTCTTGCCGCCCTGCTCCGTCACCGCCCGGCCCATGCTGTTGGCGAGCGCGTAGCTGTCGTAGACCCACATGAAGCCGTAGGGCGAGCACGCCTCGGCGGTGAAGCGGGAGGTGCCGCCGCCGGCGGCGATGAGGATGCCGGACGTGTTGCGCACGATCTCCTGCACCGCCAGCAGAATGCCCGAGTTGGGCACGTCGACGATGAGATCGACCTTGTCCGCGTCGAGCCACTTGCGGGCGATGGTGTTGGCCACGTCCGGCTTCTGCTGGTGGTCGGCGAAGATGAGCTTGACCGGCTTGCCCAGCACCTGGCCGCCGAAATCCTCGACCGCCATGCGCGCGGCGACCACGGAGCCCTGGCCGGTGATGTCGGCGTAGGGGCCCGACTGATCGTTGAGGACGCCGATGGTGATGCCGTCGGGGCCGGCGACGGCGGTCCCGGCTCCTTGCAGAAGCGCCAGGCCCAGTGCCGCCGTTGCCCAGCCGAGCCGTCGCTGCTTGTTCATGCTCATTGTCTTGCCTCCCACTCCGCTTATGCTTGTGACGACAATCACCCGATGGCTATTTGCTGCCGATTGACCGGCTTCCGCCGGTCATGCGAGCGCAAACACCGGGATCTGCTCCTGGCACCCGACCAGGCTCACGCGCCCGCCGAGAGGAGCGTGCTCGGGAACCTCTCGTAGCCGGCCGGTGATGCGGACGCCGGCGTCCAGGTCGACGATGGCGACGCAATAGGCGCCGTGCTCGCGAAAGCTCTTGGGCGGGCGCCGGATCACGGTCCACGAGACCAGCGTGCCGGCACCGTCCACCGGCAGCGGCTCCAGCGCGCCGGCGCAGGCGGGGCACACGTCCCGTGGGCCCGGGTCGAGGCGGCCGCAGGCGCTGCACTTCAGGATGTCGAGCGAAGCCATCGGGTCAGGCGTCCAGGCGCTTCAGGATGTTGACGGTGCAGGCGACGCCGGTGCCGCCCAGGTTGTGGGTCAGGCCGAAGGCGGCGTCGCGGACCTGGTTGGGATGGGCGCCGCGCAGCTGCAGCACCGTCTCGTAGATCTGCCCGATGCCGGTCGCGCCGACCGGGTGGCCCTTGGCCAGCAGCCCGCCGCTCGGGTTGATCGGCCGGTCGCCGCCGATACCGGTCCGCCCCTCGCGCGCCCAGGCGGCGCCTTGGCCGCGCGGGATGATGCCCAGGTCCTCCGAGTCGATGATCTCGGCGATGGAGAAGCAGTCGTGCAGCTCGACCAGGTCGATCATCCGCGGCTCGATCCCCGCCGTATCGAACGCCTGTCGGGCCGCGCTCACCGTGGCATCGAAGCTGCAGAGGTCGCGGTGGCCGGCAATGCGCGGGCTGCCGCGCGTCTGCACCGATGCGGCGATCTCCACCGGCTCGGCCGCCAGCTCGGCGCTGAGGTCGGCGGCGGCGAGCACCACCGCGGCCGCGCCGTCGCTGACCGGGCAGCAGTCGAACAGCCGCAGCGGGTCGCAGATCAGCGGCGAGGCCGTGATCTCCTCGTCCTGGAGCGCGGCGCCCATCTGCGCCAGCGGGTTGCCGAGGCCGTTGCCCTTGTTCTTGCGCACGACGGCCGACAGCTCGGCCCGGCCCACCCCGTGCCGCTCGCCGTAGAGGCGCGCGGCAAGCCCGAACAGGCCGGGGAAGGTGAGGCCGCTCACGCCGTCGGCGGCGTTGTCCATGGCGCAGTTCAGGGCGGCGGTGACGCTGGCCGTGTCGGCGTGGGACATCTTCTCGGCGCCGACGGCGATGGCGACGTCGCACAAGCCCGTGGCGACCGCGAGGTAGGCGTGGCGGAAGGCGATGCCGCCGGAGGCGCAGGCGCCTTCCACCTTGGTGCATGGGATCTGCGCCAGGCCGAGCCCGTCGGCGACGAGACCCGCCAGCACCTCCTGGCCGGTCAGCGGCCCGGCGATGAAGTTGCCGAGGTAGAGCGCGCCGACGCGAGCGCGCTCGAGCCCGGCCTCCGCGAGCGCCTGGCCGGCGGCGCGCACGGCGAGCGAGGTGATCGTGGCGTCGCCATGGCGGCCGAAGGGGGTGGAGCCGATGCCGGCGACGAGGACGCGTCTCATGGTGTCGACTCCTCTGCGAGAAGCTGCTGCCTGAGCTCGGTCTTGAGGACCTTGCCGTAGTTGTTCTTGGGCAGCTGGGCGACGAAGCGGTAGAGCTTGGGCCGCTTGAACCGGGCGATGTGCGCCAGGCACAGTGCGTCGAGCTCGCCCTCGGCCACCGCCTGCCCGGGCTTGCAGGCGACGAAGGCGACGACCTCCTCGCCCCAGTCGGTGTGCGGCCGGCCGATGACCGAGACCTCGAGGACGGCCGGGTGGAGCAGCAGCACCTCCTCGACCTCGCGCGGATAGATGTTGGTGCCGCCGGAAATGATCATGTCCTTCGAGCGGTCGCGCAGGGTGAGAAAGCCGCGCTCGTCGAGCGAGCCGAGATCGCCGGTGCGCAGCCAGCCCCCCTGCAAGGCCGATGCGGTGGCCTCGGCATTGCCGAGGTATTCCTTCATCACGCAGTCGCTGCGGGTCAGCACCTCGCCGACTTCGCCCACGGCCAAGTCGACGCCCTCGTCGTCGGCAATGCGCACCTCGACGCCGGACCGCGCCACGCCGCAGGTCGCGAGCAGCTCGTCATCGCCGTGCAGGGATTTGGCCAGGCCGGTGATGGTCATGGGCGACTCGCCCTGGCCGAAGAGCTGGAACAGCCGCGGGCCGAAGATCTCGACCGCCTTGCGCAGATCGGATTGATAGGTGGGGCCGCCGCCGTAATAGATCGTCTTCAGGTTCTCGATCTTGGCGCGGCCGATATCGGCATGATTGATGAGCCGCGTCAGCATGGTCGGCGCGGCGAAGAACGTCACGTTCCGGTACTGCTGCAAGGCCTCCAGGATCTGCTCGACCTCGAACCCCGCCTGGATGACCTGGTGGCTGCCCTTGAGCAGGTGCGGCAGGCCGTAGAGGCCCGAGCCGTGCGACATCGGCGCCGCGTGCAGCTTGGTATCGCGGTCGTCGACCTGGTCGATATCCGCGTAATAGACGTTGCTCATGAAGATGAGGTTGCGGTGGGTGAGCACGGCGCCCTTGGGCCGGCCGGTGGTGCCGCTGGTGTAAAAGACCCAGGCAGGGTCGTCGCTGGCGCGCTCCTGCGGCGTCAGGCGGTCGGAGCCCAGCAGCGCCCGGTAGTCGTCCGTCCCCGTCTGGATGATGCGCAGGCCTTCGACGCTGTCGGTCACGGGGGCAGGATCGTCGAGCAGCCCGGGCGTCGTGAAGAGCAGCCTGGCGGCGCAATTCTGGACGATGAAGGCAACCTCGCGCGCGTGCAGCTTGGCGTTGATCGGCACGGCGACCAGCCTCGCCGTCCATGCCGCGACGAGCACTTCGAGGAACTCGCCGCAGTTCTCCATGTAGAGCGCCACCCGGTCGCCCGGCCGGGCGCCGCGTTTGGCCATGGTGAAGGCGATGCGGGCCACGCGATCGATCCACTGGCCGTAGGTGAGGGTGCCGCGCCCGTCGGTGACGGCAGGCCGATCGGGCAGCGTCCTGGCCACCGCGAACAGCAACGATGCGAGATTCATCCCTAGACCTTTACTCACGAGTAGGGTAGGCTGATTTTCAAGTAACCTATCCGCCTCCGTGGTCGCACGCAAGGGCCTGTCGGGGAATCGTGTATGGAGACAGGATGAGCCTGACCGAGGACATGCGGGCGGCCGGCACCGACCCGTTCGATCGCACGCAGCAGCGTCTCCGCAAGCAGGCGGCGGTGCTCAAGGCGGCGGCGACGGCGTTCAACCGGCGGGGCTTCGCCAATACGTCGATGGACGAGGTGGCCGCGGCGCTCGGCATCTCGAAGCCGTCGCTGTACCAGTATTTCAAGAGCAAGCAGGAGATTCTCTACCAGTGCCATCTGCTCGCGGTCGAGCATGGCGAGGCTGGTGTCGCCGAGGCCAGGTCGATCGCCGGCTCCGGCCTGGACAAGTTCCTGACCTATGTGCGCCGATATCTGCGCGGTTATTTCGACGACCTCGGCAGCTGCGCGGTTCTGCTCGACGTCTATTCGCTCTCCGGTGACCATGTGGACGAGATCGTCCGGCGCCGGGACGGTGTGACGCAGGCGGTCAAGGAGTTCATCGAGACCGGCATCGCCGACGGCAGCATCGTCGACTGCGATCCCACGCTGGCCACCTTCTTCGCCTTCGGCGTCGTGAACTGGATGTCGGTCTGGTACCGGCCGACCGGCGCCCGGTCCCCGGACGAGATCATCGAGACGTTCACCCGGCTGCTCACGTCGGGCATGGCGATCCGGCCTCCAGCCTGCGAGTAGCGGACGGCCGCGCCCCGCTGGCGGCTCTCGCATGCACACATCACGCGGCGGCCGATTCTGCAGCCGTGGCGGCAGTTGGACCCGACCCCCACCAGTCCCTCCGCTGCGCCCAAGAGCGCTGCGCGCTCCTGATTCAAAAAACAGGAGCATGTCCCGAGGGACATGCTCTTGACAGCCCCCACAAGGGGGAGGCCGGTCGTCCAGCCGCCTTGCCAACTCTCCACGCTCATAAAATGAGGCTCCTTCCTCCCCCCACGAAGTGGGGGGAGGGGTATGGTTGGGGGGCGCTCCAGCTGCTGAGCACTTTCAGAACAATAACTTACGGGCCAGGCGGCCAGATGGAGTCCGAAGCCCTGCTTGACGTCACCCATCTGGATGATGATTATCATGCAGATTGCCGGCGGGCGGATGGCGCCCGACGTGAAGGGCGTCGTCATGGACGGCCCGAGGCTGGGATCGGGAGGCGCTGATGGCGGTGCTCAGGATTTTCTCCTACCTGCCCAATCCGCGGATCTGGAAGGCGACGATCGCAGCCCGCCTCGTTGGCGTCGAGGTCGAGGTGCGCGGCGCCAAGTCGACGGACCTGGCGCAATGGCTCTGGGATTTCGATGCCCATCCGCTGACCGAGCAGGAGCGGGCGGCGCACGGCGATCTGGCGCGCGTCGGCCGGGTCGGCTTCCGCGGCACGTCCATCCTCAAGACCGACGCCTTCCTCGACGCCCATCCGTTCGGCACCGTGCCGGCCGCCTTCGGCCCGGACGGCGGCGTCGGCATCTTCGAGTCGAACAGCATCATGCGCGCCGTGGCGCGGCTCGGCGGCCCGCAGAGCACGCTCTACGGCCGCGACCCCTACGAGGCCTCGCGCATCGACAGCTTCCTCGACGCCAGCCTCGCCTTCGGCCGCGATGGCCAGCACTACCTGCTGGCGCTCATGGCCAAGACCGTCTCGGCGGAGACGCACGGGCGGGCCCGCGACGCCTTCCAGGTCTACATGGCCGGTATCGACCGGGCGCTGGCACCGGCGCGGGCGTTCATCGTGGGCGACGCGCTGACGCTCGCCGACATCTGCTTTGCGACCGAGCTTTGTCTGTTCTCCAACGAGCGGGCCCGCCAGGACGTCCTTGCGCCGCAAGGCCTGACGTCGGTCTGGGACGGCGAGGTCGGCGCGGCGTACCCGCGCGCCACCGCGCACTTCGCCCGGCTCTGCCGTCACCCGGCCTTCGCACCGGATATGGCGGGCTACCTGGAGAAGCTCGAGCGCCGTTCAGCGGCCGATCCGGCTTGATTGCCGGTCGCGCTGCCCTCATCTCAGCCCTTCGGAGCGCCTCATGACCCAATCGTTAGACCTTCCGCCGCTCGATCCGCCCGCGCCCAGGGGCAGCCTGCTCGTCGTCGGCGTGGGGGCCTCCAACGGCCTCGGCGCGGCCATCGCCCGGCGGTTCGCGGCCGGCGGCTATCCGGTCGCCATCGCCGGCCGCAACGCGCCGAAGCTCGAGGCGACGGCCGCGGAGCTGCGCGAGGCGGGTGCCCGTGTCGTCAGCGTGGTTGGCGATGCGTCAGCCGCCGGCGACGCCCGCCGCTTCGTGGCGGCGGCCCAGGAGCTCGCCCCGCTGGCCATCGCCGTTCACAACGCGGGCAGCAACCGCCCGGCGCCGTTCCTGGACATCAGCGAGCAGCGGTTCGAGGGCCACTGGCGCGAGCATGCGCTCGGCGGCTTCCACGTGGCGCAGGCGGTGCTGCCGGCCCTAGTCGGGCGCGGCGGCGGCAGCCTCATCTTCACCGGCGCCAGCGGCAGCCTGCGCGGCAAGGCGGGCTATGCGCCGTTCGCTGCCGCCAAGGCCGCGCTGCGGGCCATGGCGCAGAGCATCGCCCGCGAGTTCGGGCCGCAGGGCGTGCACGTCGGCCACGTCGTGGTCGACGGCGGCATCGACGGCGACCGGCTGCTGTCGGTCCGCCCGGACGTCAAGGACCAGCGCGGCCCCGACGGCCTGCTCAACATCGCCGCCATCGCCGAGGCGTACTGGACCTTGCACCACCAGCACCGCAGCGCCTGGACGCTCGAGCTGGATCTGCGACCCTGGGCCGAGCCGTTCTAGAGCTTGCGGCGCTGTGTGATGGCGACGCGCTGATCGCCAAGACGCGTTCCGGTCAAACGAGGTAGTAGGCGAGCTTGGTCGCGCCGACGTCTTCCCAGTCGGCAGGTGCAGCCCCGGTGGAGCGCGCTTCGACGGCAGCAAGCGCGTAGGCGCGCCGGATGGCCTTCAACGTCGCTGAATAGTCCTCCTGCTCTTCCGTGAAGATGCGGTCTGACGGCAGATGCCCGGTTATGCCGATGCGCGTAAGGGCGGCGAGCAGATCGGGACGAATGCCCGCCAGCAGCACGGTCAAGCCCCGTCGCTCCGCGTCTTTCAGGAAGATATCCAGGGTTTCGAGCGCCACGACGTCGGGATTGCGAACGCGTTTGAGGCGCAGCACGATGAACTTGATGTGCTGCCGCTCGGCCTCCGCCGCCGCCGCTCCAAGAAAGCGCTCGATGTCCGGAGCAGCGCCAAAGAAGAACTCGCCCTCGAAATCGTAGATCAGGACACCCTGGCTCGGCGGGTCGCTGGGAACGCGAGCCCGCACCACACGCTCGGGCGTGACCACCAGTTCCGCGGCCTTCAGCTTCGACGCGCGCGTCACGTACCACGCCACCGACACCGCCGCGCCGATCAGGATGGCGAATTCGATGTTGATCGCGACGGCGGCGAACGCGGTCGCGATCAGCAACGCCGCGTCATAGCGCGATCCGCGCAGGATGTAGCGTAGACGCTCGACGTCGAACAGCCGCGCCGCCGCCACGACCAGCAGTCCTGCCAACAAGGCCTTGGGAACGTAGGAGGCGAGCGGCGCCAGGATGAGCACGGTGACGGCGACGAAGGCGGCGGTGAAGAGGCCCGAGAAGCGCGTGACGGCCCCCGCCTGATAGTTGATGGCTGTCCGCGACAGCGAGCCTGCGCCTGGCATGCAGCGGAAGAATCCGCCGACGAGATTGCCGAGCCCCGTCGCCAGGATCTGGCGATTATAGTCCAGTTGTTGGCCGGACTTATGGGCGATCGCCTTGGCGATGGCCAGAGCTTCCAGGAGGCCGAGCAAGGCGATGGCGGCGGCGCTGGAGCTGAGGTCGATCAGCCAGGAGCCATTGATCTCCGGAACATGGAACTGCGGCAGGCTCGACGGTACGGCTTCGATGAGCGCAATGGCCGGCTTCGAGCCCGGCGCAGAGGTGGACCAGCCGGCCAGATAGGCGAAGACCGACACCGCGATGAAGACGAACAGCATGTCGAGCTGCGGCAGGTTGAAACGCCGGACGGCCTTGCGGGACAGGATGGCGAGCACGATGGCGCTGCCGCTGATCACCACCGCCTTGAGGTTGATCGGTGCATCCTGAACGAGGGTCAGATAGAGGCGCTCCAACACGTGCTGATGCCCGGTGCCCTGGGCCTTGACCCCGAGCGCGCTGGCGACCTGCCCGATGATCGTCAGCGTCGCCGCGCCGATGATGAAGCCGGTGACCACGGATTCCGAGATATAGCGGGTGAGATCGCCGAGCTTGGTGACGGCGACGACGATCTGCACCACGCCGATCATGATCGCCAGCAGGAACATGGCCTCGTAGGAGTCGAGCCGCGCCTGCGGGTCGAAGATGGCGAGGGCACTGAACACGACCAGCGACACCGCCCCGGTCGGGCCGTTGATGAGATGGCGCGACGAGCCGAAGATCGCAGCCACGGCGGTGAACACGACCGCGGTATAGAGCCCGAAGCGTGGATCGACGCCCGCAACGAGGGCGTAGGCCATGCTCTGCGGCAGCGAGAGCGCGGCCACGGTCAAGCCGGCAAGGGCATCCTTCCGCACGATGTCCAGCGTGCCGGCGGCCAGCCATCGCCTTGCCGGCGTCGGCTCTTGTCCGGCGGGGACCGCGTCGGAGACGGAGATGTCAGCCATGTCTGATCCTCGCATGGGGGGGCGGCGACGGCCTCGGCGGAGGCATGGCCGCGCGGCGCGGAAGCTCGATCGAAGGTCGGCGCGGCGTTCATGTCCATCGCCGCCGGATAGGCCGTGCAGTGCTACTCGGTGCGCGGTTTCGGCGTATAGACGGCATCGATGATCCCGTTGTCCCCGAAGAAGCGGCGCTGTGCGTCGGACCAGTCACGTGCGATGGCCGTTATGGAAAACAGCTCGATCTTCTTGAGACGGTCCGAGTGCTTTTCCAGTATTTTTGGGTTGATCGGACGGTAGCCTTCACGCGCGATGATGTCCTGCGCCTCATCGGTGAACAGAAACTCCAGGTAGGCCCGGGAGGCAGCGGCACTATTGTGCTTGGCGACATTGGCGTCGACCCAGGCCACGGCCGGTTCGGCGAGAATGCTGACCGGCGGATAGACGATCTCGAGCTGCGCCTTCGGATCGCCCGCTTCGCGCAACGCCTCGTTCTCCCAGGCCAGATGCACGTCGCCCTTCTTCTCGACCGCGAAGGCGACGCCCGTCGAGCGCGCCGCGGGGTCGAGAAACGGTGTGTGGGCGTAGAGCGCCTTGAGGTAGTCGCGCGCCTGGCTCTCGCTGCCGCCGCGCGTGACGACCGCCCCCCAGGCCGCCAGCGCTGCGAGCTTGCCGTTGCCGGAGGTCTTGGGGTCGGGAACGATAACCTCGACACCATTCTTCACGAGGTCCGGCCAATCGCGGATGGCGTGGGGATTGCCGCGCCGCACCACGAAGACGATCGTCGAACGATACGGCTGCGAACGGTTGGGCAGCCGCGCCTCCCAGCCGTCCGCGATGAGACCCTTGTTGTGCAGGGCTTCCACGTCCGAGGGCAGGCCGAGCGTGACGACATCGGCCGGCAGTTGGCCGGCAATGACGAGCCTCGCCTGATAGGATGAGCCCGCGTGCGATTGCTTGATGCCGATGCTCGATCCCGTCTCCTTCTCGTAGGTCTCGGCGAAGCGCGCATTGAGGCGCTCGTAGAGCTCCCGCGTCGGATCATAGGAGACGTTGAGCAGATAGCGGGCGGCGTGCCCTTCACTGTTTTCGATGGCCAGCAGCGCTCCGGCCACGAAGACCGCGGCGACGGCGCCGACGTTGATCCACGGGATTCCCATATTCGCCCTCGCCGGCAACAGAGCTGCTCAGCTTCGACAGCGCCGACGGTCTGCAAGAATGAGACAAATCGCTTAGCTGCCTTACCTTATCGATATTATGGCGGTGCTGTCGCATGTCAATAGCACTGAAATAGACGTCTCACCTAGTCGAGTCGTTTGTGGTCGAGATTCTCATCATATTTGATTTGATCTCGCAGAAATATTTCAATATCAATCGAATATACATAAATCGAATCTAAATTATCGGAGTCTCGCGAAACTATCATGCTATGCGTCGGCGGCCGCACATTCATCGCGGTCGAACGGCTAAGTCATTGCATCCTTACCGGCGGGCCCGTCCGCGATGTTGCGAATCCCCCGGCCGCTCTCCGCCGGCAAGCCGCGAAACGGACGTGTACGAGCCAGGTCCTCGACGCCGGGCTCCTCGTCGTCGTGTCGGAGCGGCTTCGCCTGAGGGCTCCGACGGGGCTAGAGCATGATCCCCAAAAGTGGACACCGGTTTTTGGGCAAGATCATCCTCACGACAAATACTGAGAGCAGGATGATAATTCAAAGAAAAGTCATTCGGCTCTAGGTGGCCGAGTGAGCCGCGAGATATTCGGCCAATTTGTCCTTCTCCCGCCGCACGGCGGCCGCCTTGCGAAGCGGCAAGAGCCCGTTGCCAAGCGCGAGAAGACCGCCGATCTGGTTGAACACCATCGAATGCATCACGCCGAAGCCGCCGAGGAAAGCGCCGCCGATGCAGATGAGATTGGGAACCAGAATGAGGCCCCAGCTGCGGTTGATGTTGCGCCGCAGATCCGTGGACACGTCGCGCAGTTGAAGCAGCTTGGTCAGGCTCTCTTCCATGAACACGACCTGTGCCGTGTCCGTCGCGATGCTGGAGGCGCCGCGCAGCGAGATGGAGACATTGGCCTTCTTCAGGGCGATGGAGTCGTTGACGCCGTCGCCGATGAAGCACACCGTCCGCCCCTCCTTCTGCAGCAGCTCGACATACTTCGCTTTGTCCTGAGGCAGGACCTCGGCAAAGTAGCGGTCCATGCCCAGCTTGTCGGCGAGCTTGCGCGTGGGTTGGTCATGATCCCCCGAAATAATGGCGAGGTGCTTGGCGCCCCGCGCGCGCAGACCGGCGATGACCGCTTCCGCCTCGGGCCGGTCGGCCGCGCGCATTTCAATGGCGCCGCCCAGGGCATCGTCCACCCCCACCATGATCAGTGAATGACCAAGCCCGTGGACCCGCTCCATCTCGCCTTCGAGCGCGGCCGGCAGGCGGATACCCTCGTGCTTCATGAAGCGGGCGCTGCCGACGCGCACGATGTGCCCGTCGACGCCGACGGAAATGCCGTAGCCCACCTGGTACTTCGAATCGTCCGTCTCGGGCATGGGCAGGCCGAGAGAGCCAAACTTGTCCAGAATCGCCTTGGCGATGGGATGGCTGAACTTGTTTTCGGCCGCCGCCGCCCATTGCAGGATCTGCTCTTCGGCGTGGACGCCGTACGTCAGCACGCTCGCCACCTCCGGACGCTCGCGCGTCAGCGTGCCGGTCTTGTCGAACAGGAACGTATCGACGCTGCTCATCAGCTCCAGCGCGCGCCCGTCCTTGACCAGGATGCCGTGCTCGGCGCAGAGCGTCAGCGAGGTGAGCATGCCGATGGGCGCCGCCACGCGGATGCCGGTTCCCAGGTCGCAATTGACGATGGCTGCCGCACCGTTGATCCCGGTGGTGGCGATGCCCAGGGCCCCCAGCGCCAAGGTCGGCACCACGGCCTTGTCGGCCAGCTCCTCGCCGCGGGACTGGGAGCGCAGCTTGTAGCCGGCGGTATCGTTGAGAATCCGTGTCAGCTTGGCGGAGGTGGTCTCGTCGCCGGCACTCGTCACGGCGACGCTGACCTTGCCGGCGAGCACGGTCGTCGACGCGAACACCTTGTCGCCCTTCACCTTCTCGGCCGGCGCGGATTCCCCGGTCAGGGTATGCTGGTCGATCATGGCCATGCCGTCGACGACTTCGCCGTCGACCGGCACGGTCTCCCCCGTATGCACGACGATGATGTCGTTGACCTTGAGCTTCTCGAGGGGCGTCTCGACTTCGACGCCGTCGACGGCGAGCCAGACGAAGCGCGGCTGCTTGCCGAAGACGTTGAGCAGCATCTTCTTGGAATCGTCTTCCGTCTTCTGGACGAGCTTGCGCGCGACGCTCAGGCTCCACGCCAGAATGGTGCCAGCGAGCACCTGGTTCGTGGCGAGGCAGACGATGACGACGATGGCATCGAGCACGTCGACGCCGAGCCGCTTCTCCTCGAAGACCACCTTGTAGGCGTTCTTGAAGCTCGGGATGACCGAGTACAGGAACACGGCCGCGCTGAGCGGCGACAAGGCAGGCACAAGGAACCTGGAGATGGCGGCGAGGCCGACCGACGCCGTGGCGATCGGCAGGTCCAGGTCGATCGGAGTCGTCGGGATATCCGTCGACCTGTCCAGCACGTCGTCAAGGATGTCGACGAGCTGACGCTTCTGAATGTGCCGGGGATCGTAATGGATGAGAACGCTGCTGGTGAGCTCGTTGGTCGAGTAGCGGTCGACACCGAAGACCTTCATCAGCTCCCGTTCGATCGCCTGGCACAGCTCACGCCTGCGCAGCAGCGCGGGATGGCGGAAGCGGATGCGCCCCTCGATCTCATGCTTGACCGACCAGCTCGACAGCTTCTGGCCGTAGCGGCTGAGCCGGACCACGTCATCCGTCGACTGCGCGAAACTTGACGGGAACACCAGTGGCTCGGAGGTGTCCGACGGCGGCTTGCCGTGCGACAGGACATGCGAGATCCGCCGGATCAGCGCCGGGCCCGCCGCGTCTCCTGCCTGTAGCGAGATGTCCGCCTGCTGCCGGCCCGCGTCGATCTCCACGTGCGCAACTTCCGGCGCGAGGAAGGCGCGCTCGAAGAATTGGCGGGCGATATCGCTGCGCGGATCGGAAAACAGCGTGGCGCTGTGAAAGCGAATGCGGTCGGCCTGGGGAAATGAGATGTGCAGGTCCGCGCCGGCGAGCGCCGGGCGGGGAGGGCGCGCCCGGCCGCGCGATGCCGGGCGCGCGGCTCTCGCAGCATGGTCGAAGCTCTTGGCCCGCGTCGCAGAGCGCGATCGTGCCCGCGGCGACACCTGCGAGACGTGGGATGCCTTTGGAATGCTCATGATGATCAAACGCTTTTCTTTGAAGAGGGTGCGGCGCGGCTCTCGAGCAAACCCGTGTCCGGCGCGGAGCTGACGCGTCGCGCCCGGGCCGCAGCACCGCGTCGGCGAGCTCGCCGCTCGGCACGGCGGTCGTCCAGCTCTTCCGCCTCCTCCAGCAACACTTGCGCGATCGAGGCGTAGACGTTGCCGAGCGCACCGCCGCCGATCTTGAGAGCCGACTCGATACCTTTGTGCAGTTTCGCCCAGGTCGATCGACCTGCGCGGTCTACCGCGATGTCGTACGACGACGTCGAAGGTCGTTGCTTCGTTCCGTGCGGCTTCCTGGTCGGTATGGCTGCGGGCTGGTTCGCCATGGATGCACCGGTGCGGCAAAAGCTCGGGGTTCAAGCAAGCCCCGTGGCGGAGAATGACATTCTTGCGACGGAAACAGAACCATCAAGCTGTAGACACATTTTTCAAATATTCGCCGCCGAGGTGCAGATTATTTCACATCAAGTCATCCGGACGCGTGCGAGGCGCCGTATCCCTCGGGATGATACGCCAATGGGCCGGCTTTTGGTGCCGCGCGGGGCCTTTCGATCTGCTTGACCCGGTCGAATCGGCGATGTTACGAATTTACTTCGCTTCGAGGCAGTTTTCCCGACTAACACACAGATAATGTTGGAAGGCGCCTTGCAACACAGTGGTGCCCCATGAGCAACCAGCCCTTCGTACGGATCGTGCCGGGGATCGACGGGGTCTCGATCTGGAGCCCGGCGGTGTTCGGCTCGTCTTCGACCGGGAGCCTTCGCGAGTTCCTCGCGCGGGCCTTCAGTGTCGAGGAGGTCTCCACTGTCGAAATTCGCCGCGCGACGTCGTTCGGACGCGTGACCTACGAGGCGTCGTCGACAAACGTTCGAGCCCTGTGGCGCAAGATCGGCGAGGCCCTGAAGGGGGAGCCCCCGCATGCGGACGGCCGCGCCGGCGCCCGCCGCAGGCCGCTCGGCGTCGAAGCCCTCAACCTCGCCGGCCCCGTGCGCGCGCCCATCCGGATCAACCGCGTCGGTTCCGCCGTGTCGACCTGGCAGCTGAACTTTCAGGACAGGCACCGGTTGCGCCTCAGCCATCCGGCGCTGCGCTACCGGCGTGATGTCGCCTATCGTCTGGAAGAAGAGCTTGCAGCCATTCTGGGCGTCACCGCTTTTCGCACGAATGTCTGGACGTCGACGGTCGCCATCCGCTTCGATCCCAACCGGATCAATGCCGAACGGCTGATCCACGAGCTGGAGAAATCCTGGCCCCGGCTCCTCGACGGCCTGGACGGGCCGCCATCCGGCAAGCGGCTGGTGGTGGCGAGCGGGCTGCTCGGCCTGTCCTTCACCGGGCAATACCTCGTGCCGGCGGTGAGACCCCTGGCGGTCGCCGGCGCGGCGCTGTACAGCCTCCCGAATGTGATCAATGGCAGCAAGCAACTGGCTCGCCGGCAGGTCGGGCTTCCCGCGCTCTACTCGGCCGGGCTGATGTTCATGCTGTTCACCGGCATGCCGTTCAGCTCGACCGTCATGGCGGTGCTGATGCAGCTCTGGCCGCGCCTGGCGTTCGGGACCATCACCAGGCACCAGCGGCGTCTGTTCGCGTTTCACCGCCAGCGCCCCACGTGGGCGAGCGTGCTGCTGGACGGCGGCGGCGAGGTCGAGGTCGATATCGAGACACTGAAGGTCGGCGAGCTGATCGTCGTTCGCGGCGGCGAGACGCTTCCGGTCGATGGGGTGGTCGCGCATGGCCTCGCGGCGGTAGATGAAGAGACGTTGACCGGCGTGGCGGGGGCTCTGGACAAGACGCCCGGCGATCCGGTCTACGCAAGCACGGTCGTTCGCGACGGCCGCCTCGTGGTCCGCGTCGAACGCATCGGGACCGACACGGCCGCCGGGAGTATTGCGGCACTGCTGCCGCATTCGCGCATCGACCACCTTCCCTCCGCCGCCGAAGTGGAACGGATTGCCAATCGCAATGCCAAGCCGGCACTCGCCTTGGCGGCCCTCAACCTGGCGGCGACGCGGCTGCTGCGCCCGTCGCAGGCCATCATTCGCCCCGACTACGCGACGGCGCCGCGCATCGCCGCGCAGATGACGGCGCTCTACGATTACGCCGACGGGCTGCACCGCGGCATCTTCTTCCGTGACCCCGCCGTCCTGGATCGGCTGCCGGCCACGGATATCTACGTTTTCGACGATACGCCCGGCCTCGAGCGCGGACAGATCGAGGTCACCGGCGTGATCAGCGCGGACCCGGCGCAAGCCGACGTGGTGCTCGGCTACGCCGCCGCCGCTTTCCCTCGCGCCCAGAACGCGCGGGCGCGTGCCTTGCAGGTATACGGCGCCGCGCGGCGTGCTCCGCTCCCGAAGGTCGTGCAGCGCCAGCGCCACGCGGGCGCCGTCCGCTACCGGGACGGCACCGATGGCCATCTGGTGGAGATCGCGGCGCCCGCCTATCTCGAGGCGGTTGGAAGCCAAGTCCCTCTCCGGCTCGCGCGAGAGGTGGCGTCCTTGGAGCTCGACGGCGGCGAGGACGAGCCTCTGCTGCGTCCGCTCTGGGTTCTGCGGGATCGTCAGATCCTCGGCGTCATCACGTTCGGCAGAGGAGCGCGGCCCGAGGCGCGTGAGATCATCGCCAGCCTCAAGGCTCGAAACAAGCGGGCTCGTTTCGTCTACATCTCGAGCCGGCCCCAGGCCGAGGCGGAGGCCATTGCCGAGCGCGTCGGGATTGCCACGGTCGTCGGCAGCCTCGACCTGGCCGGCAAGGTCAATGCGCTGCGAAGCCTGGATCGGCGCACCATGTGGATCGGCGACGGCGCTTCGCCCGAGGCCCGCTCGATCATCGCCGCCAGTACCGTCAGCATTTCCGCGGCGGGAGCGGCCACCGCGCCGTTGGACAGGGCGGACATCGTCCTTCTGCAACCGGGCTTGCAGCATCTCCTGACGTTGCGGCGTATTGGGCGGGCTCACCGCGCCCGCCTCGCGAACGACTATCGCGCGCTCTATGCGGCCAACCTCCTCGGCGCCGCCGGCGGGCTCCTGGCTGGATTCGGCAGCCTCGAGTCGGGACTGACGTCGAACGCCGCTTCAGGGTTCATCTACGCCAGGCACTGGAAGGATCTTCACGAGCTGACCTCGCGTGTGGAGACGCGGCGAGCCAAGCTCGTGTCGCCGGTTCGCGACGAGAGCGAGCCTCTGGCGGAGGCGTCGACCGGCGCCGGTGCGGACGAATTCGTCGAATATCAGGATCTCGACCCGGAGACGCCGCAGGCCGCGCAGCACGGCGGCATTTGAACGCCCGGCAGAAAGCGGCAGCTCTGCTTCCGTCGCTGGCTGCCGCCGCGGGCGTCAGCAGAGGCGTCTACGGCAAATCGCAGTCGGCCGGGTTCTTCGGATCGTAGATTATAGCAATGGGATCTCCGATTTTGACATCCCTGTATTGCAGTCCCTTCGGCAACGTCGAGACGTATGGCGTCCCGTCGACGTCGAATGCGACAGTAACCTTGTGATATACGACATCGCCTTGAAAAACGTCCTGGATGTCCCGAACCGTCGCCGCGACGCGCGGCCAGTTTCGTGCCCGGGATTTGGACAGCGCATAGTAGTAGGCGACGAGCAGCGCGAAGGCCACAAGAGCGATGATCAGCAGCATGGTCCAAACACCGTTCGCTCGCCACCGCCGCCGGAGGCGCTCAGCTCGCCTGGGACCGTCGCGCCCCCCGACGGCCTGTGCTCCGTCGCTCCGACGGCACAAGGCGTTATCGTTTGCCGGAATGCCCGCCTATACTGCCACAGGGGCTGACGATGGCGCCTCTGTCATGCGGGCTCTTCGGGCGAACGATGATCTGCGGCTTGCCGCCGGTCACCCATCGCTTCGTTGCGCAGCGCGACGGCGCCGCCCACCCGCGGCGGCCGCGGTCTCCGCTGCAATGTCGACGGCACCGCGCCGCGCGTTGTCGTCCTCGCGCTTGGGCTTCTTGACGGCGATGAATTTCGCTTTGACGAGGATGGACTCGATCTGCTCCTTGAGCGCGGTCTTCCTCTTCTCCGTGAACAGGAGCCGTGCCCATAACGGCGCCGAACCATACAGCTCGACCTTCTTGCCCTCGAACCTCACCTCGACCAGGACGGGCTCGGCGGCGATATGCAGAATCGAGCGGTCATCCTCGTCCCAGCTGTAGGCGAGCGGCTTTTCGAGCTGCTCGGCGCTCTGCTCGACGTATTTCTCGACGGCTTTGCGTTTGGCCGGCGTCAGCGGATTGTCGATGGGAAATTCGTAGATCTTCTCTCGTTTCATCGGCTCACCGAGACCTTCGTGCGGGCGGCACGGGATGCGGGCTCAGGGAGCCTGCCGGGCTGTGCCAGCGAGCGTTGCCGAGCGGGTTGCTTGGGCCTGCGGGCGACGGCCGACGGCGCGCTCTCGGCCCGGGGCCCCGCCGACTGACGTGCCCCGGCGGCCTCCGGGTCCCATAGCAGGGGCAACTGTCCCCATTCGAACTCCAACAGCTTGGCCCATTTGTAGCCGAGCTTCTTGAAGAACGCCGCAGCCAGCCTCAACGCGAACTTCCTCGAGACGTTTCGCAGCCATTTGCCCGCCTTGGATCGCATGGCCTTGCCGGAAAAGCCGGCCGCGATCACGAGCAGGAGCGAGGCGAGCCCCGCGACGACGCCGATCAGAATGGCCAGGCCGTCCTGTTCGACCATGCCGAAGGAAATGATGAAGATCGCGGCGGCGTGGGGCGCGTTGAAGCCGAGCATAGGTGCGGCGATGGCAAGCGCCAGAAGGAAGAGGAGGACGCCGAGGAGCCGGTGGACCAGCGGGTGGCTGGCCCATCGCCAGCGCGGCTTGGCCACCGTTTCGACCCGCTCCAGGATGGGAACGATCGCATGGATCGCAACGGCAAGCGTCCGGCGCGGCACAGACCGTTCGAGGATGAATTTGGGCAGCTTGATTCGGCTGCTACCGCCGATCATTTGCCCTGCGATCATCCCCGCTGGAAGTCCTGCCAATCGGTACGTATCCGGAAGCGCGACGACGGCGGGTACCGAGAAGGCCATCAGCGAGGTGGCGATCTGGCCTTCGCCGATCGAGTCGACGATCTGCCTTACGGTGAAGGTTCCCAGCGTGGGATTCTTCGTCAGAATCTCGCGAAGCGTCTGTGAGGCCCGCACCGGTGGTGGCGGCGCAGCCTCCCTCGTCACGGCGTTGGCGTATCTTGCCCGGGCCAAGGCAACTGCGCGCTCGGGCTTGCCGGCCGGCGGCATCGCTCCGCCGCCGTCATCGAGGTGGATGCGGCCCAGCGCCTCCGCTGCCGCCGCCTTTCGGCCGGTCGGCGCCGACCTCCCCGTCTTGACGGTCGCCGAACGCTGCCGGATGCCGCGAGCGCGCGGCGGAGACTCAGATGCGTCCATGGGCTCGAGCTCGGGAATTGGAGGGCTGATCGGGGCTTGCAGTCGACCGGAGGCGCCTGGCCGAGCCCGCGCTCGCAGCGGCCGCGGAGATCTCGCGGGAGGCGAAGCCCCCGAAGGCAAAGCGCTGGGCGGCAGCTCGCCCACACGCCAAAAAAGAATTATTCTTTCGTCCATCCTCTCGGGTCGAAATATTATTGCGCATCGCCGCCTCCATGCAGTATTTTCTTCGAAGTCGCGGCTGCGTTTATGCAAATCACCGGTCTAAAACGAATGACATATGGCTTGCCAATTTGTCAATGATGTGACGTGCCGTAGTCATGTGTTTGACATACATGAAACGACTCGATAGCATTCGCGAATGCTGGTGGATCATCCCAACCCGAAGCTCAATCATCCCATCTGTCGATCGACGCCCTGAGACCCGGGGGCGGTCTCATCCCTCACTCGCTTGCTTGCCAACTTGTGCAGTCGACGACAGCTGTCGTGGACGGCGCCGCGTGAGCGGCTTCCCCTGACTTACATCTTGTTTGCGGCGGATTTTTAAAGATGAATGAGGACGATGCCGCCATATCGGCTCGCGATGTCGAGGTTTCGTATGCCCGTCGGGATCTAAGATCTTCCTGCCTATCCGCGACCGAGGTTTTGGCTCAGTCGATTTCCGTCATTGCGCCGTCGACTGTTCCCGCGGCTATTCTTGGGTTGATCTTTGCGTCGGCGGGCAACGGCACGTCGCTGAGCTTCCTGCTCGGAATGATCGGGCTTATACTTGTCAGCTTCAACATCAACCAGTTTGCCAGGCGTTCGGCCTCCCCCGGCTCCCTCTACAGTTATATTGTCCGGGGCCTAGGCCCCACGGCGGGCGTGCTCGGCGGATGGGCCCTGTTGCTCGGCTACATCGTGACCGGAATGTCGACGCTGTGCGGCTTCGCGATCATCGCCGGCGTGCTGCTCGGCCAGATCGGCTTCCACGTGCACACGCTGGCCCTGTACGCGCTGGGCGCGATCGGCGCGTGCTGGATCGCTTACAAGGACGTTCAGCTCTCCGCCAAGATGATGCTGCTGTTCGAAGCGTTCGCCCTGCTGGCGATCCTGGTGCTCGGCGTGCTGATCTGGCGGAGCAAGGGCTTCGCCATCGATACCGAGCAACTGACCTTGACGGGCACGACGCCCGGTGGGGTGCTGCTGGGCGTCGTCCTGGTCGTCTTCGGCTTCTCGGGGTTCGAGAGCTCGACGTCCCTGGGGCAAGAAGCCAAGAACCCGCTGCGCACGATTCCACGCTCCGTCACCTCGAGCGTCATCGTATCGGGCCTCGTCTTCATCTTCATGGCCTACGTCGTCATCCTGGGCTTCCGTGGCTCCCCCGCCTCCCTCGAGACGACCGAGGCGCCGCTGAATTTCCTGGCGGATGCGCTGGGGCTGGGCTTTCTCGGGGTGCTGATCAACATCGGCATCCTGCTGAGCTTCTTCTCCTGCACGCTGGCCGCCATCAATTCGACGGCCCGCATCGTCTTCTCGATGGCGCGGCACGGCCTGTTCAACGACGCCCTCGGCGAAGCCCATGTGAAGAACGAAACGCCCTACATCGCCGTCTGCTTCTCGGCGCTGACGACGTTTCTCGTCCCCACCGCCGCCTATCTTCTCGGCGTCAGCGCCTTCGACAGCCAGGGGTACTTCGGCACGCTCTGCAGCTTCGGCTTCCTGGTCGTGTACATCCTGATCTCGGTCGCGGCGCCGATGTATCTCCGCCGTATCAATGCGCTGAGCAAATCGGCCGTGCTCTTCTCGGTCTTCGGCACCGGCTTCATGCTGCTGCCCTTCCTCGGCACCGTCGGCGTCCCCGGCACCGATCTGTTTCCGGCGCCGACATTTCCGAGCAACCTGCTGCTCTGGATCTTCGTCGCGTACATGGCCTTGGGGCTGGGGTGGCTGCTGCTGCGGCGCGCCCGCCGCCCGAAAATGATCTCGACGATGACGAGCGCGGTTGAAAATGTCGAACTGCAGTTCTTAGATGGGGCCAGCCTCGCCGAAAGGTCGGCACGATGAGGGCGCGCTCGCCTCGAGAGCATGCCGCACCTGGCGCGCCGATGGCTGGCACCGCTCGGCCGGCGTCGGATGATGGTCAAGATCAAGCCCCCAACGCCGTCGTCCGCCAGAGCACCTGTACGATCTCCAAGATGACGACGGCGGGAGGCGAGCGTCTTGGATCCGCACAATTCCAACATTGCGATGAGGTGAACCTATGAGCACGAAAGTATCGGAAGCCTCCGAAACAAATCCGCTGTCCGCGCTGGGCGAGGCGCTGGAAGCTGCTGCGGAGACATTCGGAGAAGCGACGTCGAACGCCCGCGAGTCGGCTAAGGTCGCCGCCAAGAAGGTCCGCAGATCCTTTGGCTCGGGCATCTACAACACCGCTTATGGGGTGTCCTACGGGATCGTCTTCAGTGCGGTATTCCTGACCGAGCTCCTGCCGGAGGAAAACCCCGTGCGCCGCGGCTTTGCCGAGGGCGCCGAGGCCGCCCTGGATGCGGCGGCGGCCAAGCGGGAGGACGCGGCGCTGGTTCCGGCTGAGCCCGTCAAGACCCGGGCAAAGCCCGGCCCGCGAGCCGCCAAGGCGCCGGCCAAGCCGCGGCAGGTGAAGGCGCGCACCCAGTAGCGTTTCGAACATCGTCCAATTGCAGAGAAATGCCCGAGTTCTTTGAATCTGGAGCGCTTCTGTTGCGATCGGACGAGGCCGCCCAATCGGGGCGCGCTCCAGAGCGCGTCCCGAGCCGATGTTGACGATCTGATCGAACAGAAGCGCCCGACCTCTTCCGAATTGGACGGCCCGCGCGCGCCATGTCCGCATGAATCGGCAGCGGCGCCTCTTGCCGCGACCGCGTCGTACGGTGCTGGCGCGCGCCCCTTTCGCCAGGTTCAGGCGCACACTATTTACGCCGCGCTGCAACGGCACTACCGAGCGGCCGGCAAGCTGATAAAAAGCCCCGTTATGCCGTCATTTTGGAATATAGTTGTTAATTAATACCTCAAAAAAGTGAAACAGTTCTCGATTTATCTGCAATCATTCTCCCAGGTCGCGGTTGTCGCCCAGGACGGCGGCATGATTTGGGTCTGAGCCCGCTGCCGCTCGACGCTTCGGTTTCGCGAGGCCCGCGCGCCGGAAGTCAGCTGGCTCGACGTCGAGCGGCAGGAATTACATGTATCTACGGTATCGGCCGTATATTCGGAGAGATGAAGTGAGCGAGCGCGATGTCTCCAGCCATGATTTCCTGCGTCACGGATGGCGGAAGCTCCTGAAAGCTGCCTGCCTGACGTCGGCGATGCTGCTCCCCTTGGCGGCGCAGGCCGAGGTGCAGCTGCTGAATGTATCCTATGATCCGACGCGCGAGCTCTATAAGGACATCAACGCGGCCTTCGCCGAGGACTGGAAGGCGAAGACGGGCGAGAGCATCACGGTGCGCGCCTCTCACGGCGGCTCCGGCGCCCAGGCCCGCACGGTCATCGACGGCATTCCGGCCGACGTGGTGACGCTGGGCATTCCATCGGACATCGACGCGATCGTGAACCTGTCGCAGAAGATCAGCCCCGACTGGCGCCAGAAGCTGCCCAACGCCGGGCTGCCTTATACGTCGACCGTCGTCTTTCTGGTGCGGAAGGGGAATCCCAAAGCGATCAAGGACTGGGATGACCTCGTGAAGCCCGATGTGAAGGTCATCACCCCCAATCCCAAGACGTCGGCCGGCGGGCGTTGGAATTTCCTCGCGGCCTGGGGCTATGCCTATGAGAAGGAAGGCAAGGCTGCCGAGAAGGCCAACGCGTTTGTCGGGCAGCTCTACCGGAACGTCCCGGTTCTCGATACCGGGGCGCGCGGCTCGACCGTGACCTTCGCCCAACGGGGCCTGGGCGACGTGCTGCCGACGTGGGAGAACGAGGCCTACCTGGTGCTCGACGAGTTCGGCCGCGACAAGTTCGATATCGTCGTGCCGCCGGTGTCGATCTACGCCGAACCGCCGGTGGCGCTTGTCGACGCGAACGTCGACAGGAAAGGAACGCGAAAGGCGGCGGAGGCGTATCTTCAGTTCCTGTATTCGGACAAAGCACAGGCCATCTTCGCCAAGCATCATTATCGCCCGATCAAGCCGGAGGCCGCCGCCAAGGAGGACCTTGCGCTGCTGCCGAACCTGAAGCTGTTCAAGATCGAGGACCTCCAAGGGTCATGGGACGATATTCAGAAGAAGAACTTCGACAACGGAGGCCTATTCGACCAACTGAGCAGAAACGGACGCTAGGAAGCCATGGTCGCGTTCACTCCTCCCGCACGTCGCTTCCGCCAGCCGAGCGTGATCCCGGGCTTCGGGCTCACGCTGGGATACGCGCTGACCTGCCTCGGGCTGGTTGTGCTGCTTCCGCTCGCCGCCCTGGTGGCGCGAGCGTCGGGCCTCGGCATCTCCGGAATATGGAGCGTGGCCTCCGATCCGCGCGTCTTCAGCGCGCTGCGCGTCAGCTTCGGCGTGTCTCTGCTGGCCGCATTCACCGCTTCGGTGTTCGGCGGCATCGTGGCCTGGGTCCTCACCCGCTATGATTTCCCGGGCCGCAAGCTCATCGACGCGGTGGTCGATCTGCCGTTCGCGCTGCCGACGGCCGTTGCCGGCATCGCGCTCGCGTCGCTCTACGCGCCGAACGGCCTCGTCGGCCAGCAACTGGCCAAGCTGGGAATCGAGGCGGCCTACACCCCGGTCGGCATCTTCATCGCGATGCTGTTCATCGGGCTGCCGTTCACCGTGCGGACGGTCCAGCCGCTGATCGCCGAAATCGACAAGGAGATCGAGGAGGCATCGGCCGTGCTCGGCGCAACCCGGTGGCGGACGCTCACCAAGGTGGTGCTGCCGCCGCTTATTCCCGCCGTGCTGACCGGCTTCGCGCTGGCGTTCGCGCGCGGCGTGGGGGAGTACGGCTCGATCATCTTCATCGCCGGCAATATTCCTTTCGTTTCGGAAATCGCGCCGCTCCTGATCGTCATCAAGCTGTCCGAGTTCGACTACGCGGGCGCCTGCGCCATCGCCACCATCATGCTGGCGATCTCGTTCGCGACGCTCCTGCTCATCAATTTGATCCAGGCCTGGAGCCGGCGGAGGTTTGGCTATGTCTGATTCCGCCCTCGACGGTGCTTTCTCGCCGGAACTGGCCCCGCTCGCGCCGCCGGCCAGCGTCACGACGGAACGAGCCTGGGTGCGCTGGCTGCTCGTCGCCATCGCCGTGATCTTTCTGGCCCTGTTCCTCCTGCTGCCGCTCATCACGGTCTTCGTCCAGGCATTCGCCAAGGGCGTGGGGGCCTACTTCGCCGCCTTCGCCGAACCGGATGCTCAAGCTGCAATCCGGCTGACCCTGCTCGTGGCCGCCATCGCCGTCCCGTTCAACCTGGTCTTCGGCGTATGCGCCGCCTGGGCCATCGCCAAGTTCGAGTTCAAGGGCAAGAACCTCCTGGTGACCCTGATCGACCTGCCGTTCTCGGTCTCGCCGGTGGTGTCGGGATTGATCTACGTGCTCGTCTTTGGCTCGCGCGGGCTGATCGGTCCCTGGCTGACGGACCACAATATCGAAATCATCTTTGCGGTCCCCGGCATCGTTCTGGCCACGATATTCGTGACCTTTCCGTTCGTCGCCCGCCAGCTGATCCCGCTCATGCAGGAACAGGGCGTGTCCGAGGAAGAGGCGGCGCTGACGCTCGGAGCCTCCGGCTGGCACACGTTCCGAACCGTCACGCTGCCCAATATCCGCTGGGGCCTGCTTTACAGCGTCCTGCTCTGCAATGCCCGAGCCATGGGCGAATTCGGTGCGGTCTCGGTCGTGTCGGGCCATATCCGCGGCCTGACCAACACGCTCCCACTCCACGTGGAGATTCTTTACAATGAGTACAACTTCGTTGCCTCGTTCGCCGTCGCATCCCTCCTTGCCGGCCTCGCTCTTGTCACCCTCGTCATCAAGTCCTTCCTCGAATGGCGCTACGCCGACGACATCGCGGCAGCGGCACGACGTCACTAACCCGTTGGGCGGCTCCACGGCGATTCGCGTCGAGAACCTGTCGAAGACATTCGAGACGGCGGCCGTCCTGCACGATCTGTCGCTCGACGTGCATGCCGGCGAGCTGGTCGCTCTGCTCGGCCCCTCCGGCTCCGGCAAGACGACGCTGCTGCGCATCATCGCCGGGCTCGATTTTCCCGACCAGGGCCGCATCATCTTCGGGGCGGACGACGCAACCCGGCTGCCCGTGCAGGAGCGCGCCGTCGGCTTCGTCTTCCAGCATTACGCGCTGTTCAAGCATCTGACGGTGGCCGGCAACATCGCCTACGGCCTCGAGGCGCGGAAGCGATCGGCGCAACCGCCCAAGGAGGAGATCAAGAAGCGGGTCGGCGATCTCCTTGATCTCATCAAGCTGTCGGGGTTCGCCGACCGCTATCCGTCGCAGCTGTCGGGCGGCCAACGCCAGCGCATCGCGCTCGCTCGTGCCCTCGCCGTCGAGCCGCGCGTGCTGCTCCTCGACGAGCCGTTCGGCGCGCTGGACGCCCAGGTGAGGAAGGATCTGCGCCGCTGGCTCCGCGAGATCCATGATCGCACGGGCCAGACGACGATCTTCGTCACCCACGACCAGGACGAAGCCCTGGAGCTCGCCGACCGGGTCGCGGTGCTCGACAAGGGACGGCTGGCGCAGATCGGCACGCCGGACGAGGTGCAGGAGCATCCGGCGTCCTCGACCGTCTTGAAGTTCCTCGGCGACACCATCGAGGTCGACGCGCTGGTGCAGGACCGTCAGGTGCTCGTCAACGGCCGTCCGACGTCCGTCGTCCCGCCGAGCGGACTGACCGGGCCGGTGAAGCTCTATGCGCGGCCGTGGCAGCTGCAGTTTGCCGAGCCCGAGCATGCGCACCTGGAGGGCTTCGTCCGCTCGTCCTATCGGACGCAGGGCCGTCAGCGCATAGAGGTCGAACGGCCGGGCCAACAAGTCGTGGTCGTCGAGGCATCCGACACGGCGCGTCTCGCGCCGGGACGCGCCGTGGGTCTGCAGGTCCTCAACGGATTCGTCTTTGCCGGTTGAGGCCGTGTGGCCGCGCCGGGAGCCGCGCTGACCGTCAGCGCGGTTCTCCGATGTGAGATTTGCGTGGCCCTTGCATGGGGCGGGTCGCTACACCTGCCCGTCTGGCTCCATGGCCATGACGTGCTCGCGGACGGCCTTCAGGATCGCGTCGGAGCGCTTGGGATCGCTGACCACGCGTGACAGCGCCAGTGCGCCGACCATGGCGCTCACCGCGGCGATGGCCTTGGCGTCGTCGCCGCCGAGATCGTCGGCGACGCTGGCGATATAGCGCTCGATGTAGTCGGTCATGACGGCGCGTGAGCGGGTGTCGGCGCGGCCGACGTCGGACGCCAAGGCGCCGATCGCACATCCCGTCTCGCGCGAGTCGCGATGGGCGCGGCTCAGATAGCTGCGCACGAAGCCGGAGAGACGCCCCGGCCGGCTGGACGGCGCTACCGCGGCGTGGGCCCTGTGCTGGCCATCGGCCAGTGCCCGCTCGAGCGCCTGGGCGAGGAGCTCGGAGCGGGACTCGAAATGCCCGTAGAAGCCGCCATGGGTGAGGTTCACGGCCTGCATCAGCTTGCCGACGCTGACCGATTCCAGGCCGCCGGCGCGGATCTGCTCGGCGGCCGCCGCCAGGATGCGCTCGCGGTTCTGCGCCTTCTCCGCCTGCGAATGACCCATGGTCGCTATCCCCTCCGGTTCGGTCGCTTGACCGACAGCATTATATCCATCATCTTTCTGGATGACGAACGTCATTCAGATGGCGCGGCATGCCCGGCGCAGAGGCGCCGCCATTCGGCCGCCACCGCACCGGAACCGGGAGAGGAACGACCATGTCCGAGACGACCGCCGAGGGCCGCGTCCGCCACGAGCGCCACGACCACATCCTGAAGATCATCATCGACAACCCGGCGAAGAAGAACTCCTTCCAGCCCGAGATGATGGCCCAGTTGTCGGATGCGCTGACCCTGCTCGACAGGGACGACGAGCTGTGGATCGGCGTGCTCTGCGCCGCCGGCGACAATTTTACGGCCGGCCTCGACATGCCAAAATTCTTCGGCCCGACGGCGAAGCGGATCGACAGCCCGCCTGACAGCATCGATCCCTTCGGCCTGCGCAACCAGTGCCGCAAGCCGATCGTGACGGCGGTGCAGGGCATCTGCTTCACCGTCGGCATCGAGATCATGCTGGCCGGCGACATCGTGGTGGCCGCCGACGATTGCCGCTTCTGCCAGATGGAGGCCAAGCGCGGCATCGCCCCCCTGGGCGGCGCCCACTTCCGCTTCCTCAGCCGCGCCGGCTGGGGCAACGCCATGTACCACCTGATGCTGTGCGACGAGTTCGGCGCCGCCGAGGCCTATCGCATCGGCCTGGTGCAGGAGGTGGTGCCGGCGGGAGCGCAGGTGGAGCGCGCCATGGAGATCGCGCGGCTCATCAACGCCAACGCGCCCCTCGGCATCCAGGTCACCAAGGAGGCTGGCCGCAAGTTCATTGCGGCCGGCGAGCAGGCGGCCATCGCCGCCATCCCCACCATCCGCGACCGGGTGATGCAGAGCGCCGATGCGGCGGAGGGGATCCGCTCCTTCATGGAGCGAAGGGCGGCCAACTTCCAGGGCCGCTGACGCGGCGCTTCCATGCCGGCGCAGATTTGCGCCGGCATGGGCTCGACGCGGCCAAGCCGTTCACGTCATCATCTCCGCCGGTTGAATCGGAAAAGGCGCCCCACGGAAGGGCGCTGGGAGGAAACGATGCGTGCAGCGGTTTTCCGCGGCGGCGACCTGGTCGTCGACGATGTGGCGGAGCCTGTCCCCGGCACCGGCCAGGTGCTGGTCAAGACGCTCGCCTGCGGCATCTGTGGCTCCGACCTGCATGCGCTGCACTATGCGCCGCGCATGGTCGAGGCCTCCCGCCGCACCGGCGGCAGCTTCGCCATGGACCTCTCGCAGGACATCGTGTTCGGCCATGAGTTCTGCGCCGAGGTGCTGGAGCATGGGCCCGGCTCGGAGCGGCGGCACAAGGTCGGCACGCGCGTGTGCTCGGTGCCGGTGACCTTCACGGCGACGGGCGCGGCGACGGTCGGCTATTCAAACCACGTGCCGGGCGGCTACGCCGAGCGGATGGTGCTGAGCGAAGGGCTGCTGATCGAGGTGCCGAACGGCTTGCCGGACGAGCAGGCGGCGCTGACCGAGCCGATGGCGGTGGGCTGGCATGCGGTCGAGCGCGCGCGTCTCGGGCCGGACGATGTGCCCCTCGTCATCGGTTGCGGCCCGGTCGGGCTGGCCGTCATCGCCGGGCTGCGGATCAAGGGCGTGCATCCGATCCTGGCGGCGGATTTCTCGCCGGCGCGGCGGCGGCTGGCCGAGGCCATGGGCGCCGACATCGTCCTCGATCCGGCCGAGCACTCCCCCTACAAGCGCTGGCAGGACGAGGCGACGCCGGAGGGCTTCGATCCCGAGAACCCCCTCGCCAGGATGGGCGTCGGGCCGCAGCGCCGCCCGGGCGTCGTCTTCGAATGCGTCGGTGTTCCCGGCATCATCCAGCAGATCCTCGAGGGCGCCATGCGCCACACCCGCGTCGTGGTGGTGGGCGTCAACATGGAGAGCGACACCATCGAGCCGTTCTTCGGCATCAGCAAGGAGATCGACCTCCAGTTCGTGCTGGGCTACACGCCGGAGGAGTTCGCCCTGGCGCTGCATCATCTGGCCGAGGGCAAGATCGACGGCGCGCCCCTGATCACCGGCAAGGTCGGCGTCGACGGCGTCAAGCAGGCCTTCAGCGACCTGGCCAATCCCGACGCACACGCGAAGATCATCGTCGAACCTTGGCGCTGAGGGGCATCGACGACTGGGTCGCCAAGCGCGACCTGCGGCCCACGTTCGACTGCATCCGCCAGGACTTCGGCATGAGCATCGCCGCCAGGCGGCGCTTCGACGATCCATCTGCGCCAGGGAATGCCTGGACAGAGCGACACCGTTCACGCCGCCGGCGCGGCCTCGCCGGCATTGCACGCCCCGCGCCGCAAGCAGCGTCCCGTCCGTAGAGACAAGGGCGACGGTGCCACTGGGCGAGCCGTTGTCGGCGGACCGAGGCACGTGCGCCTGGCGGTTACGTGCGGGCCATGCAGTCCCGGAAGATGCCGCGGGCTTGCGCCTGGCAGGCGGCCGGATTGCGCTGGCAGACCGGGTTGCGCTGGGGCCTGACGATGCGGCTCGCCTCCGCCTGGCAGGCGGCGGCCTTGGGACTGACCTGCGCCAGCGCGGCGGGCGGAGCGAGCGCGAGCGCAATGCACAGCAGACCAAACCGCATCGCCGATCCTCCGCGTCTCGACCGACATTCGAGCTGACGGTCCGCGGGGCCGCAGCGGGTGTCAACATAGTCCTTTCAGCCAGGGGGAGGGCGGCGGGCGGGGGCCGCGGCGGCTGCACGCAGGAGCTCCGCCACGACCCGTGTGCCGGGCTCGGCCGCCCCGCCCGGGCCAGGTGCCGCGGTCACGGCCTCGGCGCGGATGGCGCCGCCGCACCGGGAACAGCACACCTGCGGCTCGAAACGATGACCGCAGTCCCGATGGACGAAATACATCGGAACGCCTTCGCCGGGCCGTGCCCAGCGGTCGCCCCACGCGGTCAGCGCCAGGAGGACGGGCACGAGATCGCGGCCTGCCTCCGTGAGGCGGTACTCGTAGCGCGTCGGCCGTTGCTGGTAGGCGGCCCGTTCGACCACGCCGTGGCCGATGAGTGCCTTGAGCCGGCGCGTCAGCAGGTTGCGCGAGATGCCGAGGTCCTCGACCAGGTCATCGAAGCGGCCGACGCCGAGGAACAGGTCGCGCAGGATCAGCGGCGACCACCAGTCGCCGATCAGCTCCAGGCTCCGCGCCAGGGAGCAGCGCATCTCGGCAAAGCTCGTCCGTTCCATGCAGCGAGACTAGAGAGTTGCATCATTGAACTCAACTGGATAAGATCAGTTCAATCAGTGAACGCGGGTTCGTCATGTACCACGCGACGGTTCGACAGCGGGTTCGGGTGCTGTTCGAGGCGGTGAACCGCGGCGACGCGGAGCCCGTGCTGGCCGCCTTCGCGCCGGCGTTCGAGCACGCCTTCCTCGGCGACAGCGCGCTCGGCGGCGCCAGGCACACGCTGGCCGCCACGCGCGCCTGGTACGACCGTCTCTACCGGCTGCTGCCCGACATCCACTTCGACGTCTGCTCCATCGCCGTGACCGGCTGGCCCTGGAATACGGTCGTCGTGATCGACTGGGACGAGACGAACTCGGGCACGGACGGCGTGCGCACGGACAACCGCGGCATCCACGTGCTGCATCTGCGCTGGGGCCGCGCCACGCGCCTCGTCATCTGCCCGGATACGGCCGGGCTGGCGGCGACGCTCGAGCGCCTTGCCCGCGCCGGCAACAGCGAGGCGCTGGCCGCGCCGTTGGTTGACTAATCAATCAGCCGTGGTGCCCGGCACTCACGAGGGGCGCACGTGCTCCGGGCGGAAGCCGAGGCCGATCAGCCGGCCGGCGAGATGGGCGAGCCAGGGCCTCCGGGCGATGGCGCCCATGAAGGCGGGCGGGCCGGCCCGCTTGGCGTTGTCGCTCTCGCGCTGGCGCCGGTCCCGGCGCATCATCAGCTGCAGCTTCTGCGTGGCCTTGGTCGGAAACGTCCGCCGTGCCTCGACGGCAGCGAGGTGCCGGTCGGCCAGCGTTCCGTCCTTCAGCGGCCGGGCCAGGATGTTGGCGGCCGCCACTGCATCCTGGATGGCGAGGTTCACGCCGACGCCGCCGATCGGCGACATGGCATGCGCCGCATCGCCGATGCAGAGCAGGCCGGGCTTCCACCAGCGCGTCAGCCGGTCGATGCGCACGCTGAGCAGGTGCACGTCGTCCCAGGAGCGGACCTCCTGCATCCGCTCGGCCGGCAGCGGCGACACCGCTGCGACGGCGGCGCGGAAGGCCTCCAGGCCCTGGTCCTTCACGTCGGCGAAGCTGCCCTTGCGCACGACATAGCCGCATTGCCAGGTGTCGCCGCGGTCGATCATGACGAAGCCCTGGCGCGGCCCGCCGTGGCCCATGGTGTAGGGGGGATCGGCGGGCGCGTGGGAGAGTTTCATCCACAGCACGTCGCTCGGGCTGCCGAAGCTCTGGACCGCGAGGCCGGCCTTCTCGCGGACGACGGAATTGCGGCCGTCCGCCCCGATCACGAGGGCGCTGCGCAGCCCGAGCTCGCCGTCGCGCGTGCGCGCCTTGAGCCCGACGACCCGGCCCGCATCCTCGATCAGCGCCGTCACCTCCGCCTCGAGGACGAGACGGAAGTTCGCATACCGTTCGGCCTGCCGTGCCACGTAGTCGAGGAATTCCCACTGCGGCATGAAGGCGATGAAGCGGCACCGGGTCGGCAGCCGCGAAAAATCGGCGATGGTGACGTCGGCGCCGCCGATCTCGGCGTGCAGCCGGGGCGCCTCGGTGTGCGGCAGGGCGAGCAATCCGTCCAGCAGCCCGAGCTCGTGCATCACCTCCAGCGTCGAGGGATGGATGGTGTCGCCGCGAAAGTCGCGCAGGAAATCGCCGTGCTTCTCGACGACGGTGACGTCGACGCCGGCGCGGGCGAGCAGCAGGCCGAGCATCAGGCCGGCGGGACCGGCGCCGACGATGGCGCAGCCGGTCGCAAGGCTGCTCGAGGTCGGCAGCGCCGCCTCGCCGCCCCGGCCGGGTTCACTCGCCGCTTGACCGACCATGGCCCTCCGCCTCCACCACCGCCGCGCGGCCCGGCCGCCTTCGGGCGGACCCGAATCGGCCCTCCGTAGCCTTGTTACTTTAGTCGATGGAGGCCGGGATCAAGCCCCGCGGTCGCGGCGTGCGAATTGTGATCGCACCGGCTTTGAGGGTAGAAAGGGACAATAAGAAAAATTCGAAACAGCGCGCCGTCATGGGAGGATCGAGCGGTGCATGTGGTGCACGAACCGTGGCTCGTGGCGCTGTCGGTTCTGGTGGCGATTCAAGGCGCCTACGTCGGGCTGAACCTGGCGGTCCGCATCAAGGACGCCGATGGCTCCCGGCGCCGAGCGCTGCTGGCCGGCTCGTCCATCTGCCTGGCCGTTGCCATCTGGTCCATGCACTTCGTCGGCATGCTGGCGGCGCGGCTGCCGTTTCCGGTCGACTATCTCGTCTTCCCGACCCTGCTCTCGGTGCTGGTCTGCGTGCTGGTGGTCGGCGTCGGCGTCTTCGCGGCCACCGCCGGCCGCCTGACGCTGCCCGCCCTTGCCGCCTCGGCCGTGTTCATGGGCCTCGGCATCGTCACCATGCACTACATCGGCATGCAGGCGCTGCATGCCAGCGCCCATATGATGCACGCGCCGCCGTTCGTGGCCGCCAGCGTGGTCATCGCCATCGCCGCCTCGGGCCTGGCGCTACGCCTGGCGGCCAGCTCCGGACGACCGCCGCTGTTCCTCTCGGCGGCGGCGCTGGGCCTCGCCATCTCCGGCATGCACTATACGGCCATGGCCGGGATGACCATGGTGCCGCACCCGGATCCCCATTCACTGGCCCCGGCGCTGTCGCCCGACCTCCTGGCCATCGTGGTCGCCGTCGTGGCCTTCCTGGTCTCCGGGCTGTTCCTGCTGGTGCTCGTGCCCGACCAGCCGGGGCCGCGAGAGGCCGTGGCGCCGCAGCCGGAGGTGCCGATTGCAGCAGTACCGGCTGCGCCTGCCGGCGCCGATGGCGGCCCGGCCGAGCCGGTCGCCGCGGATGAGGACCAGGCGCCCGGCGGCCCGCCCCCGCGCCGCGGCCAGCACCTGCCGGTGGAGCGCGACCGCGCCGTCTACCTCCTGCCGGTCGACGACATCGTGGCCGTCCGCGCCAACGCCCACTACACCACCGTGTTCGACGGCCGCGCCACATACTTCTGCTCGCTGCCGATCAGCGACGTGGAGGGCCGTCTCGGCGACAGCCGCTTCGTGCGCGTGCACCGCAGCCACATCATCAACCTGGACCGCGTCGTCGCCCTGAAGAATAGCGGCGACAACTGCCAGATCGAGCTGGCATCGAGCGGCGAGACCTACGTGGTGCCGGTGAGCCGCAGCCGGACGGCCTGGCTCAGATCGCAGTTCGGCCTGAAGAGCCGCCACGCGCTGCCCTGAGCCGCGAGCGGGAGCTCGTCCGAGCCCGCGCCCGTCCCCCGCAACCACAGGCCGTTCAATCGCGACCATGGCGGCGGCGCCGCCGTTCGTGCAGGCGTTCCGCAACTCGTGCAGCGGCCCGCCGTTCGTGCAACGGCGCTTGCCGCTGCGCCGCGCCGCTCGCCAGATTCCGCCAACACAACAAGGCACGCTGCGGCGCGGGATACGACTTCCCTGGCCGCTGCGCCGACGGAGGACGCGACGTGATCCCAGGGCCCTTCGCCTATCACCGTCCGGCATCGGTCAAGGAGGCTGTCGCGCTGCTGGCCGACCTCGGCGGCGACGCGCGGCCGCTCGCCGGCGGGCACAGCCTGATCCCGGTCATGAAGCTGCGGCTCGGCCAACCGAGCGACCTCGTCGACCTCGCGGGCATCGCCGAGCTGAAGGGCATCCGCAGCACGGGCGACGCCGTCGTCATCGGCGCCATGACCACGCAGCAGGACATCATCGGCTCCGGCCTGCTCGCCGAGCGGATCCCGATCCTGCGCGAAACATCCCTGCTCATCGCCGATCCGCAGGTGCGCGCCATGGGCACCGTCGGCGGCAACGTCGCCAACGGCGATCCCGGCAACGACCTGCCGGCCGTGATGATGGTGCTCGGCGCCACCTATGTGCTCGCCGGCCCGGCCGGGGAGCGCGAGGTGGCGGCGCGCGCCTTCTACAAGGGCCTCTACGTCACCGCGCTCGAGCCCGGCGAGGTGCTCACCGCCGTCCGCATCGTCCCGCCGCCGCAAGGGCACGGCTACGCCTACAACAAGCTGAAGCGCAAGGTCGGCGACTATGCCACCGCCGCCGCCGCGGTCGTGCTCACCATGGCTGGCGGCACCGTCGCGACCTGCGCGGCGGCGCTCTCCAACGTCGGTGATACGGCGCTGCTCGCCGAGGACGCCTGCCGGCTGCTCGTCGGCTCGTCCCTCGATCCTGCCACGGTACGCCGGGCCCGCGCTGCTGCCGAAGCCATCACGTCGCCCGCTTCCGACAACCACGGGCCGGCTGAGTACCGCACCAAGATGGCCGGCGTGATGCTCGAACGGGCGCTCGCCCGCGCCCGCGACCGGGCCCGATAGGACAACGCCATGGCCAAGACCCACATCCAGCTCACCATCAATGGCAAGCCCGTCGAGGCGCTGGTGGAGCCGCGCACGCTGCTCATCCACTTCCTGCGCGACGAGCAGGGCCTCACCGGTCCCCACATCGGCTGCGACACCAGCCATTGCGGCGCCTGCACCGTAGATCTCAACGGCCGCTCGGTGAAATCCTGCACCGTCTTTGCCGTCCAGGCGGAGGGCGGCGACATCGTCACCATCGAGGGCATCGCCGCCGCCGACGGCGCGTTGCATCCCTTGCAGGAGGGCTTTCGCGAGATGCACGGGCTCCAGTGCGGCTTCTGCACGCCCGGCATGATCACCCGTGCCTGGCGGCTGCTGCAGGACAACCCGCACCCCAGCGAGGAGGAGATCCGCTTCGGCATCGCCGGCAATCTCTGCCGCTGCACCGGCTATCAGAACATCGTCAGCGCCATCCAGTACGCGGCCGAACGGCTGGCGGCGGGCGCCGTGAAGGAGGCCGCCGAATGAACGAGATGGTCGTGCCGTCGGCGGCGGAGCGCGCCGCCAAGCTCGAAGGCCTCGGTTGCAAGCGCAAGCGCGTCGAGGACATCCGCTTCACGCAAGGCAAGGGCCAGTATGTGGACGACCTGAAGCTGCCGGGCATGCTGTTCGGCGACTTCGTGCGCTCGCCCTTCCCCCATGCGCGGATCAAGTCCATCGATACCGCGCAGGCGAAAGCGGTGCCGGGCGTCGTCGCCGTGCTCACGGCCGCCGAGCTGAAGCCCCTCGGCCTGCACTACATGCCGACCCTGGCGGGCGACGTGCAGGCCGTGCTCGCCGACGAGAAGGTGCTGTTCCAGAACCAGGAGGTCGCCTTCGTCGTCGCCACCGATCGCCATGCGGCGGCGGACGCGGTGGAGCTGGTCACGGTGGAGTACGAGCAGCTGCCCGCCCTCGTCGATCCGTTCAAGGCGATGGCGCCGGATGCGCCGCTGCTGCGCGACGACATCAAGGACAAGACCGAGGGCGCGCACGGCGCCCGCAAGCACTACAACCACATCTTCACCTGGGAGGTCGGCGACCGCGACGGCACGACGATCGCCTTCCAGAAGGCCGACGTGACCATCAAGGAGCTGATCAGCTACCAGCGCGTCCACCCCTCGCCGCTGGAGACCTGTCAGTGCGTCGCATCGTTCGACAAGGTGAAGGGCGAGCTGACCTTGTGGGGCACCTTCCAGGCGCCGCACGTCATCCGCACCGTGGCCTCGCTGCTCTCCAAGATCCCCGAGCACAAGATCCACGTCATCGCCCCCGACATCGGCGGCGGCTTCGGCAACAAGGTCGGCGCCTATGCGGGCTACATCTGCTCGATCGTCGCCTCCATCGTCACCGGGCTGCCGGTGAAGTGGGTGGAGGACCGTATCGAGAACCTGTCCAGCACCTCGTTCGCACGCGACTACCACATGACGACCGAGCTGGCGGCGACCAAGGACGGTCGCATCACCGGCCTCCGGGTGCACGTGCTCGCCGACCACGGCGCCTTCGACGCCTGCGCCGATCCGTCCAAATGGCCCGCCGGCTTCTTCAACATCGTCACCGGCTCCTACGACATCCCGGTGGCCCATTGCGTGGTCGACGGCGTCTACACCAACAAGGCGCCCGGCGGCGTCGCCTACCGCTGCTCCTTCCGCGTGACGGAAGCGGCCTATTGCGTCGAGCGCGCCATGGACATCCTGGCGCAGAAGCTGGGCCTCGATCCGGCCGAGCTGCGCCTGCGCAATTTCATCAGGCGCGAGCAGTTCCCCTACCAGTCGGCGCTCGGCTGGGAATACGATTCCGGCGACTATCACGTGGCCATGCAGAAGGTGATGGACGCGGTCGGCTACAAGGAGCTTCGCGCCGAGCAGACGGCACGGCAGGAGGCATTCCGGCGCGGCGAGACGCGCGAGCTGATGGGCATCGGCGTGTCCTTCTTCACCGAGATCGTCGGTGCCGGCCCGTCGCGCAATTGCGACATCCTCGGCATCGCCATGTTCGATTCCGCCGAGATCCGCATCCATCCGACCGGGTCGGTGATCGCCCGCCTCGGCACCAAGTCGCAAGGGCAGGGGCACGAGACCACCTACGCCCAGATCATCGCCAGCGAGATCGGCATCCCCGCGGACCTGATCACGGTGGAGGAGGGCAACACCGACACCGCCCCCTACGGCCTCGGCACCTACGGCTCGCGCTCGACGCCGGTGTCGGGTGCTGCGACCGCCGTCGCCGCGCGCAAGATCAAGGCGAAGGCGCAGATGATCGCGGCCCACCTGCTCGAGGTCCATGACGACGACCTGGAATGGGACGTCGACCGCTTCCGCGTGAAGGGCACGCCCGAGCGCTTCAAGACCATGACGGAGCTGGCCTGGGCCGCCTACAACGCGCCCCCGCCCGGCCTGGAGCCGGGCCTGGAGGCGGTGAGCTACTACGACCCGCCCAACATGACCTATCCCTTCGGTGCCTACATCTGCGTCGCCGACGTGGACGTGGACACCGGCGAGACGAAGATCCGCCGCTTCTACGCGCTGGACGACTGCGGCACCCGCATCAACCCGATGATCATCGAGGGCCAGGTGCACGGCGGCCTGACCGAGGCGTTCGGCATCGCCATGGGCCAGGAGATCCGTTACGACGAGGACGGCAACGTCGTCACCGCCTCGTTCCAGGACTACTTCATCCCCACCGCGGTCGAGACGCCCCGGTGGGAGACGGACTGGACCACGACGCCGTCGCCGCACCATCCCATCGGCGCCAAGGGGGTGGGCGAAAGCCCCAACGTCGGCGGCGTTCCCTGCTTCGCCAACGCCGTCAACGACGCCTTCAAGTTCCTCGGCTCGACCCACATCCCCATGCCGCACGACCACTGGCGCACGTGGATGGCGGCCGAGAAGCTCGGCCTGCACGAGGAGGCGGCGGCCGCGTAGCCGCACCCCATGAACGCGAAGGATTGGCACAGACGGAGCCGCCGGGCACCCCTCTCCCCGCCTGCGGGGAGAGGGCACATATCTGAGGCGTTCAGCCTAAGCACTTGTTCTGCAAACGTCGCGGTTCACCCCCACCCCTACCCCTCCCCACAAGGGGGAGGGAGGAGCCTCTGCTTGTTAGCGGGGAGAGTAGGCGGGGCGGCGGAACGAACGGCCTCCCCCTTGTGGGGAGGCTGTCCCGTGCGAAGCGGAAGGGACTGGTGGGGGTGTTGCCTCGACGCCCGCAGAACCTGCCTCCTCGCGATGGGTGCATCCGACTGCCGCAAGCGGGGCGAGGTGCGCAACCGAACCGCCGGCGATCTCTCCTGTGACGCACCGATGCGTTCTCGGGTGCGATGCCTTGAGCCCCGCCATGCTCCATGATCGCGATGCCATCGCGCGAAAGCTTGCCGACGTCGGCTACGTGGCGGACCGCGACCTTGCGACCGCGCTGTGGCTGATGGACCTGCTGAAGCGGCCGCTGCTGCTGGAGGGTGAGGCGGGGGTCGGCAAGACCGAGGTGGGCAAGGCCCTCGCCGCCCTGCACGGGGCCGAGCTGATCCGGCTGCAGTGCTACGAGGGCCTGGACCAGAACAGCGCCCTCTACGAGTGGAACTACCAGCGCCAGCTCCTGGCCATCAAGGCGCACGAAGGCGAGGACGCGGAGACGGTCGAGGACCGCATCTTCTCTGAAAAATACCTGCTGGAGCGGCCGCTGCTCGCGGCCATCCGCCGGCTGCGGCCGCCGGTGCTGCTGATCGACGAGGTGGACCGCGCCGACGAGGAGTTCGAGGCGTTCCTGCTGGAGCTGCTCTCGGACTTCCAGGTCTCCATCCCCGAGCTCGGCACCGTCACGGCCATCTCGATCCCGCGCGTGGTGCTCACCTCCAACGGCACGCGCGAGCTCTCCGACGCGCTGCGCCGGCGCTGCCTCTACCACTACCTCGACTTCCCCGACGTGGACCGCGAGGCCCGCATCGTGCTGGCGCGGATCCCCGACATCGACGCGGCGCTGGCACTCCAGGTGGCACGCCTGATCGCCGCCATCCGCCGCGAGGACCTGCGCAAGGTGCCGGGCGTCGCCGAGACGCTGGACTGGGCTGCCGCCTTGGCGGGCCTCGGCGTGGCCGACCTCGGGCAGGAGCCCGAGGCGGTCTACGACACCCTGGTCTGCGTGCTGAAGACCCAGGAGGACCGGGCGAGCCTCACGCGGGCGGTGAGTGATCGACTGCTGGCCAAGGTGACGGGATGACGGCCGCCTTGGCCAGCAGCCCCGACGACGTCGGCGGCGCCCTGCGCCGGCGGCTGGCCGGCTTCGTGCGCACGCTGCGTGACAACGGCTTTGCCGTGGGGTTCGCCGAAAGCCGCGATGCGCTGGCCATCCTGGCGTCGCCGGCGGCGCGGCGGCGCAGCTGGCTGCAGCCGGGCCTGCGGGCGCTGTTCTGTGCCAACCGGTCGGACTGGGAGCGGTTCGACGACCTCTTTGCCGCCTATTGGACCGGGCGCGGGGTGCGCAGCGTGCAGCGGGCCTCGGCCGGCGCGCCCACCCGCACGGCGCCGCAGCGGACGCTCGCGCCCCGGGCCGATGCGCAGGCCGCCGGCGGATTGGCCGATCATGTCGAACGTCGCGAGGGCGTCGAGGGGGCGAGCGCGCAGGGCGGCAGCCGCCGCGAAGGCGCCTCCCGCGCGGAGCTGCTCGCGGCGACCGACATCCGCCACATCGCCGATCCCGCCGAGGTCGCCCGCGTCCACGCGCTGACCACGCGGCTCGCCCGGCGCATGCATGCCCGGCTCGTACGCCGCGCCCGGGCGCGGGCCAAGGGGCAGCGCCTCGACCTCCGGCGCACCATCCGCCGCAGCGTCCCGCGCGGCGGCACGCCGGTCGAGCTGATCTGGCGCAAGCGCAAGCGCAAGCCGCTGCGCATCGTGGCGCTGCTCGACGCCTCGGGCTCCATGAGCCTCTACACCACCTTCTTCGTCCGCTTCCTGCACGGCATCGTGAGCAGCTTCCGCGAGGCCGACGTGTTCCTGTTCCACACGCGCCTGGTGCACGTGTCGCCGTCGCTGAAGGACCGCAACGTCGCCCGCGCGGTGGACCGGCTGTCGCTGCTGGCGCAGGGCATCGGCGGCGGCACCCGCATCGGCGACAGTCTGGCCGACTTCAACCGGTGGCATGCCAAGCGCATGCTCCATTCGCGCACCGCCGTGCTCGTCGTTTCCGACGGCTACGACACCGGCCCGCCCGAGGCGCTTGCCGCCCAGATGCGCCAGCTGCGCCGCCGCTGCCGCCGCATCGTCTGGCTCAACCCGCTGCTGGGCTGGCGCGACTACGTACCGGAGGCGCGCGGCATGAAGGCGGCGCTGCCCTACATCGATCTCTTCGCGCCCGCCCACAACCTGGAGAGCCTGGCCGCGCTGGAGCCCTATCTCGCGAGGATCTGAAGCATGAGCTATGCGCACGACATCCTCACCCTGGCCTCCGCCATGAAGGAGCGCGGCGCCCCCTTCGTGCTGGCGACGGTGGTCCGCACGGTGGCGGCCACGGCCGCCAAGGCCGGTGCCAAGGCGGTGATCCTGCCCAACGGCACCATCAGCGAGGGCTGGATCGGCGGCGGCTGCGCCCGCGCCGCCGTGCTGCGGGCGGCCATGGACGCCCTGGCCGACGGCAAGTCTCGCCTGATCTCCGTCCAGCCGGGCGACCTCCTCGCCGGCCTCGGCGTCGGCCCGGGCGAGGAGCGCGAGGGCGTGCGCTTCGCCAAGAACTCCTGCCCGAGCCAGGGCACCATGGACATCTTCGTGGAGCCCATGCTGCCGCCGCCGGAGATCATCGTCTGCGGCTCGAGCCCGGTGGCCGTGGCGGTGGCGGATCTGGCCGGGCGCTTCGGCTTCGCCGTGACCGCGTGCGCGCCGGCCGCCGAGCAGGCCGCCTTCGCCGATGTGGAGCGCCGCATCGAAGGTTACGCGCTCACGGTCAACCGCGCGGGCCGGCGCTACATCGTGGTCTCGACGCAGGGCAGGGGCGACGAGGCGGCGCTCCAGGCAGCGTTGGCCGTCGAGGCCGACTACGTCGCCTTCGTCGGCAGCCGCCGCAAGGCCGAGACGCTGAAGGCGCGGCTCCTCGAGCTCGGCCTGCCGCCCGAGCGCGTCGAGCGGCTGAAGGCGCCGGCGGGGCTCGATCTCGGCGCCATCACCCCCGAAGAGATCGCACTGTCGATCGTCGCCGAGATCGTGGCGCGGCGGCGTGCCTCCCAGCAGCCGGAGCAGCCCGATGAAGCTTGACGTCAACCGCAGCCTGGACCTGCCGGTCGCGGCCGACCGCGCCTGGGCCTTCCTGGAGCGGGTCGAGGATGTGGCGGCCTGCCTGCCCGGCGCCGCCATCACCGAGCAGGTCGACGCCGACCATTACCGCGGCACCGTCTCGGTGCGCCTCGGCCCCGTGCATATGAGCTTCCAGGGCATGGTCGCCGTGCTGGCGCGCGATCCAGCGACGCGCACGCTCAAGCTCACCGGCAAGGGGTCCGACAAGGGCGGCACCTCGGTCGCCGATATGGAGCTCACGGCGACGGTCGCCGCCACCGGGGCCGAGACCTCGCGCCTCGCCGGCCAATCGACCGTCACCATCAGCGGCAAGGCGGCCGCCATGGGCGCCCGGCTGATGAACAGCGTCTCCGAGCAGCTCATCAAGGAGTTCTTCGCCAACCTGCTGAAGGCCATCACCGCCGAGCCGGCACCCGCCGCGCAGGCGGCACCGGCCGCGGCTACCGACGTGCCGTCACCGGCGCCCCGAAGCCTGGACGGCTTCGCCTTCATCTGGGCCGTGCTCAAGTCGTTCGTCGCCGGCCTGTGGCCGGGGCGAAGACGGGCGACCTGAGCGTCCGCCGCCGCCGATTGGTGCGAGAGCACGCCCCCCGCGATTGCGCCCGCCCGCCGCGTCTGCCAAAGCAGCTCATATCGATCGCGCTCGATATGAACCTGGTTCATCGCGATGGGGGTCCGCGATGCGGCTTCGCAATATCGACCTCAACCTCATGGTGGTGTTCGCGGCCCTGATGACCGAGCGCAGCGTCTCCAATGCGGCGCTGCGGGTGGGGCTCACGCAATCGGCTGTCAGCCACGCCCTGCGCCGGCTGCGGGAGACCTTCGCGGACGACCTCTTCATCCGCGCCAACAACCGCCTCGAGCCGACGGCGCGGGCGCTGGCGGCAGCCCCGGCCATCCTCGCTGCCCTGGATCAGATCGAGCGGAGCGTCGGCGAGCACCACGACTTCGACGCGCGCACCGAGAGCCGCGACTTCGTGCTGCGCATCACGGAATATGTGTCGAGCTACGTGCTCCAGCGCCTCTGCCCGTACCTGCGCGAGGCGGCGCCCGGCGTGCGGCTGCGGGTGCAGCAGTTCACCGGCAGCCCGCGCGAAGAGGAACTGGTGGGCGACGAGATCCACGTCCGCCTGCCGGCGCTGCCGCGCGCCGACGATCCCTATCGACGCCAGCCGCTGCTCGCCGAGAAGTTCGTCGTGCTGTTCCGCAAAGGCGGGGCGGCGGCGGCGCAGCCGATGAGCTTGCAGCATTACGCCTCGCTGCCGCACGTAAAAGTGGTGGCAACGGTGGGCACCAACATGATCGACGACGCGCTGGCGCGGCACGGCCTGGCGCGCGACATCCGCTTCCAGGTGCCGAGCTGGCGCGACGCGCGCTATCTCGTCGAGCACTGCGACCTGATCGCGACCATTCCCGCCCGCTGGGCGCTCGACAGCAGCAACCGGCGCTTCTGCGCGACGGCGCCCTGTCCGCTCGACGACGTCACCTTCGCCGTCGATCTGGTCTGGCATCCGCGCTACGACCGCGAGCCCGGCCACGCCTGGCTGCGGCGCGCCATCGTCGAGCAGCTCGGCAGCGACGGCGACGCGTGAGCGCGCGGGCCTCGCCGCCACGATCACATGAACCGTGTTCATGATAAATATGACAAATGTGAGCTGTACAAATAGTTCCCTTGGCTTACCTATCGGCGGACAAGCCTGCCAGGGAGAAACGCCGTGCAAAATTCAAGGAGGTATGTGGTCTATACCGGCCTGTTCCTGATCATGTTCGTCAATTACCTCGACAGAATGAACCTGTCGGTAGCGGCGAAGCATTTATCGGAATATTACCATTTGTCTCCGGTCCAGATGGGCTACGTCTTCTCGGCTTTCCTCTGGACATACCTCGTTCTGCTCATCCCCATGGGGCTCGCGGCGGACCGCTTCGGCGGGCGCGCCATCACCTACGGCAGCCTCGGGCTCTGGTCGGTCGCCGGCGTGTGGACCGGCTTGGCGACGTCGTTCGGCTCGATGTTCGCGTCGCGGCTGGTGCTCGGCATCGGCGAGGCCGCAAGCTATCCGGCCGGTGGCAAGATCGCCCGGGAATGGGCGCCGCAGCACGAACGTGGCGTCGCCACCGCATTCCTCAACAGCGGCGCGCACGCCGGGCTCTGTGTAGGCGCCATCCTGGTCGGCTGGCTCATCGTCAGCTTCGGCTGGCGCGAATCCTTCTACGTCACCGGAGTGTTGGGCCTGCTGCTCGCCGGCGCCTGGTTCATCTGGTACCGGCGCCCGGAGGAGGCCTCCTGGATCTCGGAGGAGGAGCGCGCCTTCATTCTCAAAGGCCGCGGCGACAGCCAGTCGTCGCAGGCGGGGCCGGTGGCGCAGTGGCCGGCGCTGCTCGGGCTGCTGCGCAGCCCGTCCATGTGGGCGCTGGCGCTGACACAGGGCTGCGCCGGCTACACGCTCTACCTGTTCATGACCTGGCTGCCGAACTACCTGGTGACCACGCGAGGCATGGACGTGCTGAAGAGCGGCCTGTTCACCGCCGTGCCCTACGGCGTGGCCGCCCTGCTCGGCATCGTGCTGGGCTGGCTGAGCGACCGGCTGCTGAAACGCGCCGGTGCCGAGCCGGCGGACCGGCGCAAGCTGATCGCGCTCATGCTGCTGGTCTCGTCGGTCATCCTCGCGGCGCCGTTCGTCGATTCGATCTGGCTGATCCTCGGGCTGTTCAGCATTTCGCTCGCCTGCGTCGCCACGGCCATGGCCATGAACATCGCGCTCACCACCGACCTGCTCACGGACGGCCGGCACAACGGCGTGGCGGTGAGCCTGCTCATCATGGGCGGCAACATCTTCGGCCTCGCCGCCCCTATCGTCACCGGCTACGTCGTCGGCGCCACCAGCGGCTTCTCCGGCGCCTTCCTGATCGCCGGCGTCCTGCTGCTCGCGGGCGCGGTCATCATCACCGCCGGCGCGCGCCGGCCCATCCACACCGCTCCCGAGCCCGGCGCCGCTGAGGCGGGCCTGCTCGAAGCCGCGTCGCCCTGAGGACAGCCCATGCAGAGCATTCGATTCGCCGCCGTCTCGCGCAACTACTTCAACCTGCCGGTCTGGATCGCCAAGCACGCCGGCCACTTCGGCGCCGAGGGGCTCAACGTCGAGATCGAGCTGCACGAGAGCGTCGACGAGGTGACCAACCGGCTGCGTGACGGCCGCGTCGAGCTCGCCTACGGCATCACCGAGCACGTCATCCTCGACAGCGAGGCGGGTGGCCGGCTGGAGATCATCGGCGGCAACGTCAACAAGCTGCCGTTCTCGTTCATCGCCGGCAAGTCGATCCGTTCGGCCGAGGATCTGCGCGGCAAGGTCGTCGGCGTGTCGTCGGTGGATGCCGGCAGCTCGTCGCTGGTCATGAAGCTCCTGGAGGCGCGCGGTCTGAGCTACCCGAACGACTACGACATCCGCGCGGTCGGGCCGATCCTGACACGCTGGGAGATGCTCAAGTCGGGAGAGATCGACGCCGGTCTGCAGGGCGCGCCGCTCGACTATATCGCCAGGGACGCGGGCTTTCCCTCCATCTGCAATCCGCGCGAGGAGGTTCCGGATTTCCAGTTCACCTCGCTCAACGTCGATGCGCGGTGGGCGGCGGCGAACGAAGCGCTGCTGCTGCGCTTCATGCGCGCCTTCGTCCGCGCCCACCGCTGGTTCTTCGATAACCGCGACGGTGCCACCGCCATCGCTGCCAAGGAGACCGGCGTCGAGACGCGCTACCTGCTCCGCGCCTGGGATGAATACACCCGCGAGGCCATCTTCCCCCGCGACGGCGACGCCTCGACCGCCGCGGTGCAGGCGCTGATCGACATCAGCGCCCTCATCCGCGCCGTGCCGAACCGCAGCAAGTCCACGGCCGACGACTACATCAACCGCAGCTATCTGCGCGCCGCTGCGCAGGATCCGGCGGGCGTGCAGGCGACGAGGAGCGCCTCGTGAACCAGGCCGTCCGCAGCGGCGCGCCGTCCATCGACTACGGTGATCGGCTGCGCGCGGGCCTCATCGTTCCGTCGGGAAACGTCGTCGCGGAACCCGAAGTCAAGGCGATGCTGCCGCCCGGCGCGTCGGCGCTCGTCACCCGGCTGCCACTCCGGGGCAGCTCCGCCGCCGAGCTGCTGGCCATGCTCGACCGGCTCGAGGATGCCACGCGCCTGCTGGCCGACGCGGACGTGAGCGCGGTCGTGTTCCATTGCACGGCGGTGTCCACCTTCGCGCCGCATCTCGGCCGGGACATCCGGGCGCGGATCGAGCGGGCCTGCGGCGTCCCGGCATTCGCCACCTCCGACGCCATTGCCGCAGCCCTGCATGCGCTCGGCGCGCGGCGTGTCGCCCTCCTGACCCCCTACAACGAGGCCGTTCACCGGCGCGAGATCGCCTTCCTCGCCGCGCTCGGCACGGACGTGGTCACCGACGCCCACATGGGGCTCGAGACCAACGCGGAGATGGCGCGCCTGGCGCCGGCCGAGTTGCTCGCCTGGGCGGTCCGATCGGCTGGCGATGTCGCCGATGCGATCTTCGTCAGCTGCACGGCACTACGTTCGGCCGGCATCATCCACGACCTCGAGGCGCTGACCGGCCGGCCGGTGCTCACCAGCAACCAGGCCATGGTCTGGCACCTGCTGCGCCCCACCGGGATCACCGAGCGCCGCCCGGGCTTTGGTCGCCTGTTCGAGGTGCGGTGACGCTGCCAGCGCTCCGGCAGCCGACGTGATGGCCCGGAGGACGCCGCTCAGTACCGGGCGCGGCCGCCCGACATGTCGAACACGGCCCCGGTGTTGAAGGCGCTGGCGTCCGAGCACAGCCACGTCACCAGCTCCGCGACCTCCCGCGGGTCACCCAGGCGCCGGAGGGGGCTCGCCTCGATCATGGCGTCGACGACCTCGTTGCCCAGGTCCCTGATCATGCGCGTGTCGATCGGGCCGGGCGCGATGCAGTTGACGCGGATGTCGGTGTCGCACACCTCGCGCGATAGCGCCTTGGTGAAGGCGATGACGCCGGCGCTGGCGGCGGAATAGGCGGCGAGGTTGGGCAGCCCCTCCTTGCCGGCGAGCGACCCCAGATTCACGATGCGCCCGCTGCCGGCCCGCCGCATCAGCGGCAGCACCTGATGGGTCACCTCGATCATGCCGATCAGGTTCACCTGAAAGATGCGGTGCCACTCCGCCGGCTCGAACTGCTCGAAGGGCGCGTAGCTCCCCAGATATCCGGCGTCGTTCACCAGGATGTCGATGCGCGGGCTCGCCATGAGGGCGAGCGCCTGCCCGATGTCGTCGCGCCGGGTGACGTCGACGGCGACGGACCGTGCGCCGGCGAGCTCGACGGGATCGATATCCCAGATCCAGACCTCGGCGCCGCTGACGGCCAGTTGCTCGGCGATGGCGCGGCCGATGCCGCGGGCGCCGCCGGTCACGATGGCTGTCCGGCCTGAGAAATCGTAGGCGATCCTCACCACGGGCCTCCCCTGTCGCAGCCGTCTCGTCCGGCCGGGTGGCACCATTTGGCCGAGCGAATCGGGCGTCGACGCGGCGCGGCGGCGCCATGCGTCTCGTTGAGCCTCCGGCGAGGCCGGCGCATCATCGGCCGATTCGACGCTTTCCCACCCGATCGACCCAAGTGCAGACATGCGTGATCCAGGTTCCCCGCTTCAGGCCCTGCTGACGGACGCGGAAATCGAGGCCGAGCGGACGACCGGCCTGGTCCGCCTCGTCCTGGCCGTGGCGCTCGGGGCGGCGCTGTTCGTCGGGGCCGCGCTGACGGCGTCGGCCGGCCAGGAATGGCGCGATCGGGTCGTCTACGGGGCGCTGGTGCTCGCCGGCTTCACGGCGCTCGGCGTGGCCTCCTTCCTCGTGGCGCGGCCAGGTCGGTATGCGCGCTGGATGGCCCTCGCCTTCGCGGTCGGGGATGCCGCCATCATCGTCTTCGGCGCCTGGACGTCGCTGCGGCTCGGCGGGCTCGACGGCAACTGGGTCGCTGCTTCGCCGGCCGTGTGGGCGGCGCCGCTGGTGTTGACGGTCGGCGCGCTGCGCGGCCGGGCTGAGGTCGTGCTGTGGAGCTTGGCGCTGATCGTGCTCGGGCTGACGGCCCTGGCCGCGGTATTCGGCTTTCAGTCGTCCCTGGCCGACGCCGCGGATGTCCCGGACATCGACCAGGCCGTCGCCCTGTTCGGCCTGCCGCCCACCGCGGTTCGCCTCGCTCTGTTCCTGATGACGGGGGCGACCGTTGCGTTCGTGGCCGTGCGCTCGCGCGCCCTGCTGCTGCGCGCCATCCGCGAAGCGACGCAACGCGCGCATCTCGCGCGCTTCCTGCCTGCGGAGATGGCGCCGCTGCTCGGCGGCGACGAGCAGGCGGCGTGGCGGCGCGGGCGGCGCCAACTCATGACCATCATGTTCGTCGATATCCGCGGCTCCACGGCCCTGGCCGAGGATATGGAGCCGGAACGGCTGTCGCTGTTCGTCACCGCCTTCCGGCGCCGCCTCATGCGCGCTGCCGCAGCCCATGGCGGCGTGATCGACAAGTTCATCGGCGATGGTGCGCTGCTCGTCTTCGGCGTGCCGGCGCCCGCGCCGGACGACGCGGCGCGGGCGATCCGCTGCGCCGAGGACATCCTGCGGCTGGTGGAGCGCTGGAACACCAAGCGCCGCTTCAGCCCGCCGGTGCGCGTCGGCATCGGGCTGCACAGCGACGAGGCGTTCTGCGGCCTGGTCGGCACCGAGGACCGTCTGGAGTTCACGGTCCTGGGCGATGCGGTCAACGTTGCGGCCAGGATCGAGCAGGCGACGAAGCTGCTCGGCTTGCCGCTGCTCGCCTCGGAACCGACGGTGCGGGCGGCGGGGCTCGGCGGCAGCTGGCGCCTGGTCAGCGACGAGCCGCTGCGGGGCAGGCATGCCAGCCTGCCGCTGTTCGCGCCGGAGCGCGCGAGCGACGATCGAGCTCGCGCCCTCCCGTCGTAAGGCGCCGCCGGCCCGGTCGGGCGTCGGCGCCCGACCGGGCACGTTCCGGCACTCAGTGCTGGATGGCGATGCGCTTGACCTGCGATTGCGCCTTCGCCGACTTCGGCAGCGTTACGGTCAGCACCCCATTCTTGAAGCGGGCGTCGACCTTGTCCTCCTCGACGTCGGGGCCGACCTGAATGCGACGCTCGAAGCGGCCGTAATAGCGCTCGGAGAACTGCTTTTCTTTGTTCTCCGTCTCGGAACGCTTCTCGCCCTTGAGGGTGAGCACGCCGTTGTCGAGCAGGACCTCGATGTCCTTCTCCTCGAGGCCGGGGACCTCGGCGGTCACCTTCACCTCCTTATCGGTCTCGGCGATCTCGACGCTCGGCCAGCCGGCGCCGAGGGATGACGTGAAGGCGGCCGGAAGACGGTTGTCGAAGCCGCGGAAGGCGTCATCGAACAGCCGGTTCATCTCGCGGTGGAGCGAGAAGAACGGATTGCGATCATCGTCGCGAAACAGGGACGGATTGTTGCGATTCCACGGAATCAGATCACGGACACTCATGTTCCTCCTCCTCGGGAGAGAAATCGGGAGTGATCCTCGTCGCCACACCCTCGACCGTTCGAGCGGCGTGGCCGCGAGAGGCGCCTCGAGCCCCCCTGGCGGGAAGCCCGCCGCGACGCCGCCGGATGTTGCCCCGCGAGGCGACCGGCTATCGTTGATTTAGATCAGGCCTGACCGGTTCAAGAGGTCGCGGGTCAAATCTTGCGGGCTATGCCTCGGCCATTCGCACCCGACATACCTGCCTCCTCAGGCTGGGATCGCGTGCCGGCAGCGACTATCTCCGGCTCCGAGCCGCCGCGCAGACCCTAGCGCGGCGAGCCCGTCTCACCTGGCTGCGACGGCCACACCCTGGAGAGCATGCATGGATTACCGACTTCTCGGACGCTCCGGCCTCAAGGTTTCCAGCCTCTCGTTCGGCACCGCGACCTTCGGCGGCGTCGGACAACTGGCGAAGTGGGGCTCGACCGACGTGGCCGAGGCCAGACGGCTGCTCGACATCTGCATCGACGCCGGCGTGAACCTGGTCGATACGGCCAACATCTATTCCCTCGGACGCTCGGAGGAGATCCTGGGCGAAGCGCTGCAAGGCCGCCGTGGCGATCTCGTCGTCGCGACCAAGGTGCGCTTCCCGATGGGTGAGGGGCCGAACGATCAGGGCCTGTCGCGTCACCACATCATCGCCCAGTGCGAGGCGAGCCTGCGCCGGCTGAAGCTCGACCACATCGACCTCTACCAGATGCACCAATGGGACGGCTCGACGCCGCTGGAGGAGACGCTCGAAGCCCTGCATACGCTCGTGCAGGCCGGCAAGGTCCGCTACATCGGCGCCTCCAACTTCTCCGGCTGGCACCTCATGAAGGCCATGGAGACGGCGCGCATCAACCGCTTCGTTCCGCTCGTCTGCCAGCAGATCTACTACTCCCTCGAATCCCGCGACGCCGAATACGAGCTCATCCCCATCACCCTCGACCAAGGGCTCGGCGTACTGGTCTGGAGTCCGCTCGCCGGCGGCCTGCTCTCCGGCAAGTACCGCCGCGGCCAGACGCCGGCCGAGGGCGGCCGCCACCTGCGCGACTGGCACGAGCCGCCGGTGGCCGACGAGGAGAAGCTCTACGACACCGTCGAGGTGCTGGTGGCCATCGCCGAGGCGCGGGGGACGACGGCGGCGGCCGTCGCCCTCGCCTGGCTGCTCGGCCGGCCGGGGGTGACCTCGGTGATCATCGGCGCGCGCACCGAGGAGCAGCTCCGGCAGAACCTCGCGGCCGCCGAGTTGGTCCTCACGCCCGAGGAGCGCGGGCGGCTCGATGCGGTGAGTCAGCAGCGGCTTCTCTATCCGTACTGGCACCAGCGCAATACGGCGGCGGCGCGTCTCGGCCCGGCGGACCTCAGCCTGATCGGGCCGCATCTCGGCGCGTGACGGGCTGTCCCGCCCACGACGCAACGTGTCCGTGGCCGTTGCGGGTTCCAAAGTCTGCTCCATGAGCTATGACGTGGCGCCCGATTGCCATCGACTACGGACCTTCATGACGCCCAAGCCTTGCAATCACGACGGCCACCGCCGGGCTCGCGCGGCGCTGGGCGCCACCAGCCGTGTCGTCTTCGCCGTCGCCATGGCACTGGCGACGGCCGGTTCGCACGACGCCGCGGCGGCACCGAGCGTGGAAGAGCTGATCTCCCAGCAGGTGGCATGTGCCGCTCCGCCATCGCCGGCTGCCGCGCTGCTCGACCTTCAGCGCGCCAACCTGATCGGCGCCAAGCCGGTGTGGGTGGTGAACCGCCTCAGCTATTTCAAGCTGAAGCGCCCGCTGATGGTCGGAGGCCTGAGGGTCGTCGGCGTCTTCGGCCACGAGGACAGGGGCCAGGGTGCTTCGCCGGGCCGCGTCTTCGGCGTGGTGACGTCGTCCAGCGACGCGCTCATCGCGCGCTGGCGGAGCCGCCATGCGGAGAAGGAGATCGTCTGGGACAACGAGTCCGATTTCGGCCCCGGTTTCGCCCGCATCTATTGCGGCAGGGCACCGGCTGCGGAGGGGTAGTCACATCCGGCGTGTCTCGCCGCGCCGCTGTGGTCAAGCGTCGGCCTTCCTTGCGATCTGCTGCCATTGGCCCGGATTGAGCACGAGAGAAGCCTCGCCGGCAGCAGTGCGGAAGAACCTGCCGCCCGACAGCATGCCCGTCTCGGACGAAAAGAGTTGAAACGAGCCGTCGGCGGCTGTTTCGGCGGCGACGAGGGCGCCTGCCGGTACTCCGAACAGGCCGCGATCTCCCAGCACTTTCATGCGAATCGTTGCGCCTGACGTCTGGACGTCCAGAGCCACCCCCGGCGCGAACGCGTAAAGGCCATCGAAGCCTCCAACGCTTCCGATCTCGCCCGCTTCGAGCGCGGCGACCGGACGTTGGGTGAACACGCTTTCCAACGCATCCCACATCACCTCGCCCGCGATCGTCCCGAGATCGGTCACGTGCAAAGCGGGATCATCGACTTCGGAGGTCGACGCCGCGAACAACACGTCGCCGTCCCATTGCGTCGAATAGGGCTGGATCGCGCGTCCCATGGAGGCGTGGACCTGAACCGCGAGACGCTGTACCTGCGCGAAGGTGAGCCTGCGATTGGTGACCACTAACGAGATGGTCGTGTTGGCGGGATTGGGGCCGCGGCCGCCCCAATTCTTGCCCGACAGCATGCCGTCCGCATCCCGCTCGAGCGGCAGCCGGCCGAGAAGATCTCCGACATGCGCGATCCCGGGCGGAAGGGGCTCGCCGTTGGCCAACAACGATCCGTCGCGCCGTGTGATCACGCCCACGGGATTGGCGACCACGAAGGCCGCAATGCTGGTGGCGCCGATCTGGCGAAAGGCGCCGCCCTGTCCCGAATGGAGGTTGAGGCCGAAATAGGCTCCCTGCATCGTGCAACGCCCGGCGCCGCACGGGCCCAGAGGAAACCTGCCCGTCTGAGCCGCCAGCAGCGCGGCTTTGCCCAGGGTGGCGTCGGGATGAATCTCGGTCGGCCGCCGTGCGCCGAGATCGTAGACGATCGCGCCCGCGACATTGGCCAGATTGCGCCAATCGCCGGACCGATGGCCGATGTCCTTCAGCGCCGCCGCGACGCCGGAGGCGGCGGCGAGGCCATACCAGGACCCGCCGGAGAAGACGACCGCATCGAGGTGGCGATCGTCATACCCCAGCCTCAGCATGTCGACGTTGTAGGTTCCCGGCGCCCCGCCGCGCACGTCGACCGCACCGACGGCGCGATCCGGAAAGTGAAAGACGGTCGTGCCTGTCGGCCCTTCCGCGTATTCGGCACAGCCGATGCGCAAGGAGGGAAACTCGAACTCGAGCAACCGATTGGGAACGGCCGTGACGGGCGTCGGCGGGAGCAGATTCACGTGAGCCCTCCAGTGCTTGGCGCACCCTAAAGCGGTGGCCGGCGATCCCGCCAGGGCTGCGCCGCTTCAAAAGCAGCGGCCGCGCGAAAAACACTCAAGTCATCGTACGTGCGCCCGACGATCTGCATTCCGATGGGAAGGTTGTTGCTCGCCACACCGCAGGGAATCGACATCACCGGCAAATAGCACAGCATGTTGAAAGGATAGGTGAGCCCCCATTCCAGATAGGGGCCGTGTGGCTTGCCGTTGATCGTGAAGTTCGGGTCCATGCTGCTGTGCTCGGCCGCCACGCCGGGCACGGCGAGCGTCGGACAGATCAGGATGTCGAATTGGTCGAGGACCGGCGCGATCCCCTCGTACATCGCGGCCCGCGTCGAGAAGAAGCTGGCCACATCGGACCCCTTCAGCTCCGCGCCCCGTCCGATCAGGAACTTGATGTGCTCGCTCAGCACGTCCTCGTGTTCCGGCAATAGTCCGGCATAAGCGGCATGGATCAGGTACTCGATGTAGCGGTTCATGGCGTCGGCCACGGCGCTGGTCCAGGGAAGCGCGACCTCTTCGACGTGGCAGCCCAGGTCGGAAAAGACACGAGCGGCCTGTCGGACCGCGGCCGCGACCTCCGTGTCGATTTCGTAGAAGCCGAGATCGATGCTGAGCGCGATCCGCAATCCCTTTGCCGGCGCATGGCTCGACGGGATCTTCAAGGTCTCGCGCAGCGTCGCAGGATCTTCGGGATGGAACCCCGACATGACGTTCTGCATCAACGCTGCGTCTGCGACGCTGCGCGCCATCGGCCCGTAGCGCAGCAGGCCTTCGTAGATGAAGCTGCGATCGACCGGGCTGCGGCCATAGGGCGGAAGGTAGCCGACGATTCCGCAGGCCGAGGCGGGTGCCCGGATCGAGCCGCCTGAATCGGTGCCGTCCGCCAGGACCGTCATACCGGTCGCCAGCGCGGCACCCGCACCGCCGGACGAGCCGCAGGGCGAGTAGTCGAGGTTCCAGGGATTGCGGGTCACGCCCCAGCGGCTGCTGTGCGTGATGATGCCGATGGCAAATTCCGGCGTCGTGGTGCGGCAGTGCATGATGGCGCCGGCATCGAACAACCGCTGGACGGTCGGCGCCGACGCGGCGGGACGGTTATCGTCGAACACCTTCGAGCCGAAGGTCGTGATTTCGCCTGCGACCGGATGGAAGTCCTTGATCGCGACCGGAAGGCCTTCGAGTGGCCGGACCGAGTCGTCGCCCCGCGCAAACGCAGCTTCGGCTTGGCGGGCTTGATCGAGTGCGCGGTCGTAGAACGTCGCGGTGAAGGCGTTGACCTTCGGATTGACCGCTTCCGACCGGGCGATGATCGCCTTCATGAGGTCGACCGGCGAAAGAGCCTTCTTCCTGAAAAGTTCGGTCGCTTCCGACGCGGTTAGATAGCAGATGTCGCTGTCACCGGACATTCGTGACCTCCCTTGCTGGCGGTTTGTCGTGCTCTGATGACATTTGGCGAAGTTGTGTCGTGCGGGCTGGCTGGGGCTCCTGCACGGCGTCGTCGATCAATCCGCTCGCCCATTGGAGACGGCGCGTGTAGGGGTGCCCCATCGGATCGTAGAAATCCTTCGCGTCGGCCTGCTCCACGATTTCGCCTGCATAGAGCACGGCGATCTCGCTCGCCACGTAGCGGACGGCCGCAATATCGTGCGAAATGAACAGCGCCGCGAACCCGGTCGCAGCCTGCAGCTCCTTGATCAGATTGAGTATCTGCGCCTGGACCGACACATCGAGCGCGCTCACGGCCTCGTCGAACAGGATGAAGCGCGGGTCGGTCACGAGGGCTCGCGCGATCGAGGCGCGCTGACGCTGGCCGCCGGAGAGCTCGCGCGGATACCGGGAGCCCATGCTGGGCCGCAGGCCGACCCGGTCCAATATCGTCTCGACCCGCTCCCGCCGCTCCGCCTTGGCCAGGCCGGCGCGCCGCCTGAGCGGCTCCTCGATCGAGGCCGCGATCGTCATGAACGGATCGAGCGACCACTCGGGATGCTGAAGGACGGCGCCGAGCAGGCCCGGGCGGCGGCGGCCGACCCCGAAAATATCCTCGCCTTCAAACCGCGCGATCCCCGCCGTTTGTCTCAGCAGACCGAGACAGACCCTGCCGATCGTCGATTTGCCGGACCCGGACTCGCCGACGAGGCCGAGCGTCTGGCCGGGCCCGATCGCGAAGGTCACGCCGCGCACGGCCTCGTGGAACGTGCGGGACCACGCGGGTCCCGCGGCAAAGCGCACGCGGACGCCGTCGAGGGATATGACAGGATCGTCAGCCATGGGCATCCGACAGCGCGGGCTGCCCCAGGCTCGTCGCGGCCGCCGCATGCAGCCAACAGCAGGTCGAACGGCCGCTTGACGACAGGGGCTCTGGACGCCGATCGGCACATACAGGCAGCGCAACGGCGCAGCGCGGCGCGAAGGCGCAGTCCTCGGCCCGTCCATGGAGGGCGGGAGGATAACCCGGAATGGGGTCGATCCGCCCGTGCCGTCCCTCCGGGCCTGGGATCGAGCGCAGAAGCGCTGCCGTATAGGGATGCCGGGGCGCATCCAGGACATCCTGCGTCGGTCCGGATTCGACGATCCGGCCGGCATACATGACGCAGATGCGTTCGCAGTATTTGCGAACGGCGTGCAGGTCATGACTGACGAGGATCAGGGTCGCGCGGCTTTGCGCCCTGAGCTCCGTGAGAAGATCGAGAACCTGCGTGCGCAGCGATGCATCGAGGGCCGCGGTCGGCTCGTCGGCGATCAGCACGGAGGGGCTGGGCGCAATGGCCATTGCGATGCAGACCCGCTGGGCCATGCCGCCCGACAGCTCATGGGGAAAGCTGGCCAGTATCCGGTCCGTCTCGTTGAGGCCAACGGATCGCAACAGCTGCTCCATGCGGGGCCGAAGCAATGGCCGACCTTCCGACGAGAAGAACTGCCTGCCGATGCGCCGGGTCGGGTCGAGCGAGCCGATCGGATTCTGAAAGACGAAGCCGACGTCGGCGGAGAGAAATTGGCGACGCTCCGCGCCGTCGAGCTCGAATACATCACGGCCGAAGGCTTTCACGCTGCCCTGCTTGGGCGTTGCCCCGGCGCGATTGAGCCCGCCGAGAGCCATGGCCAGCGTGCTCTTGCCGCTGCCGCTCTCTCCCACGAGTCCGATGCTCTCGTTCCGCCAGGCCGCGAAGCTGACGCCGTCGAGCGCGCGCACCGGCAGCTCGCGCGTCGCGAACTCGATGACGAGATCGCTGACGTCGACGAGGGGCTGGCCGGACCGCGCCGTCATCTTCACGCCTAGGACCGGTAGGTCGGATCGACGAAGCTGCGCATCGCGTCTCCGATCATGTTGATCGACATGATGGTGAGGGCCAGCACGAGGCCTGGCCCGACGGACAGCCACGGCGCGATCTCCAGATAGGTGGCGCCGTCGCGCAGCAGAGACCCGAGCGAGGCGACCGGTGGCTGAACGCCGAGCCCGAGAAAGCTGAGGCTGCTCTCGACCAGCATGCCGAAGGATATGGAGTAGACCGCCTGGACGACGATCGCGCCGGCAACATTCGGCAGAAGATGGCGAAATACGCGCTCATGAAACGGCACGCCGCTGACCTCGGCGACGGTCATGAAATCGCGGTTCATGACCGTCAATGTTGCGGCTCTGACGACCCGGAGCATGGTGGGAAACGTGATCAGGAAGATCACGGCCATGGCGCTCATGACGCCTGGCTTGAGCACTGCGACGACAAGAAAGCCGAGCAGGACCGGAGGGAACGAGAACATCACGTCGGCAAACCGGCTGGCGATTTCGTCCGTCGAGCGATGGAAATACGGGGCAGCGATACCGACCAGGGCACCGAGGCTGCCCGCGACGATGACCGCTCCGGTCGACAGCAGAAAGGTCACCTGCACACCTTGCAGAACGCGCGCCAGCACGGGGCGTCCGAGTTGGTCGGTGCCGAGCCACGCTCGCCAGCTCAGCCCGGACAAGCGCGGGCCGAAGCCGATCTGGTCCGGCCTGCCGATCGGAAGGAAGGGACCGACCACGCTCAGTATCAGCGCAACGACGATCACGGCCACCGCCGCCGACGAGATCCAGTCGCTGAATAAAGCCTTGCGCAGGCGATGGAGCGGCTGCAGCATCGCCATCAATGCGCGTCCGCGGTCCGCAGCCGGGGGTCGAGCACGCCGTAGGCGACGTCCGTCAGCATGTTCGTCAGCACGAACGCTGCAGCAATCATCACGACGCCGGCTTGCACGACCGGATAGTCGCGGCTCTGCACCGCCTGAAAGACATAGCGCCCGATGCCCGGGATGGAGAAGAGCTGCTCGATGAGGATGGAGCCCCCGAGCAGGTAGCCCAGGTAGATCGTAACGACGGTGAGAACCGGCACGCCGGCATTTCTCAGAATGTGCCGGCGAACCACCTGCGCGCGGCTTCGCCCGCGCGCAATGGCGGCGAAGACGAAGTCCTGATCCGAAAGAACCAGGACCGTCTGGCGCGTGACCGCGGCAACCGTGCCGATGCCGAACATGGCCAAGGTCAGCACCGGCAGGACCATGCCCCGAAAGTGGGCGCCGGTATCGACCGACATCGGCACGAAGCGGCCCACCGGCAGGCCCAATGCATATTTCGAGAAGATGAAGAGAAACAATGTGCCCAGGACGAAATCGGGCACCGACACCGTGGCGCCGCACAGCAGACGGCTTGTATTGGCGACGCGCCGGCCCTTCCCGGCGATGCCCGAGAGCAGGCCGAGTGGCGCCCCGATCGCGACGGCGGTCAGGACCGAGAGCGTGGCGAGCTCGAGAGTCACCGGGATTCGGCTTGCAAATTCGCGCCAGACGGGCTGGCTGGTGATGAGAGACGTTCCCAGATCGCCCGACAGCAGGTTTTTGACCCACAGCAGATACTGGCTGTAGAGCGGCTGGTCCAAGCCAAGCCTCGCCGCCAGCAACTGGCGGAACTCCGGCGTGCCGCGCGGCACCATGACTTCCTCGAATTTTCCGGGAATCAGGTGGATGGCCGCAAAGACGACGAGCGTGACGCCGAGAAGCGTCACGCACGCGCTGAACAATCGCGCGAGAAGCAGAGCTCCGAGAGCGCGCATCGCCAATGCCTAGGATGCGAGCACGCTGTCTTCTATCCCGAACAGGGTGTTGGCATAGCCGTCGAGGTGGGCCGTATTGAACGATTTGAACTTGCCCTTGCGGTAGGCGACCGTATCGATGCGGCTGACGAGAGGGATCACGTTGGCGACCTCATCGATCTTGGCGCAGAGCGTCTGAAGCGCCGCGGCGCGGCCCGGATCGCCGCCGTCGAGCCGGCGGGCTTCGTCCAGATCGCGATTGAGCTCCGGATTGTCGGGAATATGACCGGCCGTGAAACCGGCCAGCTTCGGATTCCACCACAACGGCACCATGGCCGGGTCGGAGTATCCCGCATACCAGATGATGGACGCCTGCACGGTGCTGGGATTCTCCACCCAGATCTTCTTGATCCAGGACCCCTCGTCGGAGACGGCGATGTCGGCGTCGAGGCCGAGTTCGGCGACGTTCTCCTTGATCACCTGCGCGATGACCGCATAGACCGGCGTCGGCCCGATGGCGATCGTGAACTTGACGGGGCCCGCGCCTGATTCAGCCATCAGTTTCTTGGCCTTGTCCAGATCACGGGCATAGAGCGGGAGCTTTTGCGGATCGCAGGCCTTGAACAGGGGCGCCATGACCGTTGCGGGCTCGCCGATGCCGCCGAGCGCGACCTCGACGATTTTCTGACGGTCGAGACACAAGGCGACCGCCTGGCGAAGCTTCTCGTTCCGGAACGGAGATTCGTTCCAGATCGCGTTGAGGACCAGATGGAAGACGTTCGTGCTGGGGTTCTGGACGATCTCGATCTCCTTGACGCCGCTCAGCAAGGTCGCGATGTCGGGGCTCGCTTCGAACGAAGCGATATCGATCGAGCCGTCCCGCAATCCTGCGATGCGGGCCTGGTCGGCGGGCATGATCTTGACGGTCAATTGCGAGATGGTCGGGCGGCCGGGCTGCCAATAGTGCTCGTTACGCTGGAGCATCCAGTGGTCGTCCTGGACATGGTCGACAACCTTGAAAGGACCGCTGCCGAGCATCTGCTTCATGGGATCGAAGGAGCCTTCGGCGAGCTCCTTCATCGGCAGGATCGAGGCCATCGTCGAGGCGAGCGATGACAGGAACGGCGCATAGGGCTCTTCGAGCTCGACCGTGACCGTATCGGGGCCCGTCGACGACACCGACTTCAGCTTGCCCATCTCGAGGGCGAAAAATGAACCGGTCTTGGGATCGGTCAGGCGCTTGAGGCTTCCCACGACATCGTCGGCGGTCACTTGCCGTCCGTTCGAGAACTTGGCGTTGGCCCGGAGCTTGAAGACATAGGTCGTCGGCGACGGCTTCTCCCAGGACTCGGCGATCGCGGGCACGGGGTTCATACTCGCGTCGAGCGCCGTCAGACCGTCGTAGACAAGATGGAGCAGCTCCCAGGAACTGCCCAGAATCGACGTATGCGGATCGTAGAGAGCCGTCTCGAGCGGTTTCGCCCAAACCACCGACGTAGACGATTGAGCCCGCGCCGCGCCTGAGCGGAGATCAACGCCCGCGGCAGCGCCGAGACCGCCGATGAGCATAACCTTCACCGTGTCGCGCCGCGTCAGCGACATCGGTCGTTTCGCTTCGGAATCAGAACTCATTGTCATGCGTTCCAGGACTCTTGCTGTGAGGAGGCTGATCCAACGGCACGTTCTCGATCACGCCGCCGCTGGCCATGGCGATCAGCGCGCGCGATAGGACCGACGAGGTAGGTGTTAAACTTGGCGCGCGCACGCTCGCCGGTCCGCCGACGCCAAGCCGCATGGCCGCGGCACCAACCGCGCCGCTCGACGTGGCGCGATGGTTGGCGATTGCATCGGCGCTGGTGTTCGATCTCTCCGGTGTGTCTGAATGATTTCCCGACAGGAAATAACGTTTCCTATGTCTATCGTCGGGTCAAGGCAAAATTCTGAACAGAGATCATGCTGCCGCAGGCGTTGGCGACTGCCGATCATGTGTATGGATTGCTTATCTATTCACACTGGGGATGTCATATTAGGCATTCTGTTGCCTTGCCATGCGCGGCGATTGAGCACGCACTTTCAGTGGGCGCGAGGAGGAGCTGACCACGACCCCGAACAGCCCGGTTTCAGCCGGATCAAGGCCAATCGGCTGCTGGCGCTCATCCGTCGCGGCCCATGCCGAATCCGCCCGATGCAAGCCGCCGCCGCGTGGCTTGCGTCACCATCACGAGACGTCGATCGCGATCGGCTGATCAGTGAATCGCCGCGTACATGATCTTTTCTTCGGTTGCTTCGAGCGCCGAGAACTCCTCGACCACCTTCCCCTGCCGGCTCACCAGGACGCGGTCCGAGAGTGCCAGGATCTCAGGCAGATAGGACGAGATCATCACGACGGCCTTGCCTTCGTCGGCGAGCTTGTTCAGGAGCTGGTGGATCTCGGCGATGGCGCCGACGTCGACGCCGCGGGTCGGCTCGTCGAAGATGATCAGCTCCGGCTCCTGCACCAGGGACTTGGCGACCACCACCTTCTGCTGGTTGCCGCCGGAGAGCTCGATGACCTTGACGTCCTTGCTGATCGCCCGGACGTTGAGATTCTTGATCCACGTCTCGCCGACGCTGGCGGCTTCCCGGCGCAGCACGAACGGCCGCTTCGCCGCCATCTTGGCGAGGAAGCCCATGTAGACGTTGCGGGCGATCGACATGGTCTCGAAGAAGCCCTCGACCTTGCGGTCCTCGGTGACGTAGGCGACGCCTGAATGCACCGCCGGCGCCGGCACGGCGAACCTCACCCGGCGGCCGTTGAGCACGATCTCGCCGCCGTGGAAGAAATCGCGCTTCAGCACGCCGGACACGACCTTGAAGGTCTCCGTCCGGCCGGCGCCGACGAGGCCGAAGACACCGGTGATCTGGCCGGCGAAGACCGAGAAGGAGTTGTTCTTGACCATCGGCGCCATGCGCAGGTTCTGCACCGACAGGACACGCGGCCCGCGCGGCCGCACGGTCTCCTTGCGCCGGCCGTAGACGGTCTGCGACAGGTCGCGGCCCACCATGGCCTGCACGATGCGGGCCCGGTCGAAGTTGGCGGTCGCATCGGTCACCACGTGCTTGCCGTCGCGCAGCACGGTGATGCGGTCGGAGATCTGAAGCGCCTCCTCCAGCGCATGCGAGATGAAGATGACCGAGACGCCGCGGCGCTTGAGCTCGAGCACGAGGTCGAAGAAGTACTTCTTCTCCTCGGGCGTGAGGCTGGCGGTCGGCTCGTCGAAGATGATGACCCGGGCGTTGTGCAGGACGGCGCGGGCGATCTCGACCATCTGCTTCTTGGCGGCGCCGAGCAGGCTGACCGTCGCCGTGGGCGACACGTCGAAGTTCAGCGATTGCAGGAACTGCTGTGCGGCGATGTAGATGCCGCGCAGCCGGTTGAAGTATTTTTCCTGGCCGAGGAAGAGATTCTGCGCGACCGTCATCGATGGCACCAGGCTGTTCTCCTGGAACACCATGGCGACGCCGAGATGGCGCGCCTCGAGCGGCGTCCTGGGCTGCACCTCGCGGCCGTCCACGAGCATCTGGCCGGACGTCAGCGCCACCACGCCGGCCATGACCTTGGTCAGGGTGGATTTGCCGGCGCCGTTCTCGCCGACGAGGGCGTGGATCTCGCCTTTCTCCAGGGTGAAGTCGACGTCCTCGATCGCCGGGACGCCCGCGTAGGTCTTGGTGGCCTTGCGCAGCTCGAGGACGGGTCCGGTCACTGGCTGAGCTCCGCTTCGATCTGGGCGATGGGCAGCCGCAGGATGCGCCCGTTGCCCTTGGCGAGGACGTAGAGGTCGCCGCCGCATTCGACAGCGGCGACGACGCCGTGATTGCGGCCGCCGGTGCGGCTGTGTAGCGAAAAGACCGGGGCGCCATCCGCGGCGAGGCGGATGACCAGCCCATAGGAGACCGGTGGCGCCCACGGCTTGAGGATGCCCATGGTCTTGATGTGCGCGCCCTGCATCGGCTCCAGGAAGGTGTGACCGGAGCTCAGTTTGGGGGCGACCCAGAACTGCGGCTCGATCTCCTTCATCATGCGGCGCCGATAGGCCGTCTCGCGCAGCACGAACTCGACGAGTTGGGTGCGGGCGGTGAAGGCCGTCAGCCAGAAGCCGCCGCCCGCCGCGGGCGCCAGGCGCGAGGGGTAGACCGGCAGGCCGTCGAGGATGGGCCGGCCGATCGTCCCGCCTTGGACGGAGAGGATGCGATGGCGCCAGCTCTCGGACGCCCAGATCTCGCCGCCGGCGGCCTGACCGGCGCCGAAGGCATAGGCGAGCCCGCTCGCCAGCTGTCGCGCCTCGCCGGTCGCCGGGTCGAGCGCGAGGACGCGCCCGCTGTCGCCCCGCAGCATCAGGTCATGGCACCAGTTGGCGTACGGCTGGGTCTGCGATCCATCGGTGGCGAGCAAGGTGCCCGCAGCCGTCGCCGCCAAGGCGTTGACCGCGTTGAATTTGACGCCGCCTGCCGCCTCGAAGGCACGGCCGTCGCGCGCCCCGCCGGCGATGTGGACGCGCCGGCCGTCGAGCGCCACCGCTAGGCCGCCGTCCGCCAGCAGACAGAACGCCGTGACGCGCCCGTCGAAGCGCGCGTGCTCGCGCGCCACCCCGTCGACGAAGCGCAGGATCGTCGGTCCCTGCGCGGCGAACAGCTCCCGGCCGTTGCTGGCCAGATCCTCGAGCTCGGCGAGCTCGGCGAAGACGGTGGCGTCCTCCAGATACTGGTTGGGTTTCAGCGCACCGTCGAAGGGCGGTACGGTGACCGCCGCGTCGCCGCGTCCGAGCAGGCGATCGGTGATCCTTGCGAGCATGCCGGTCAATGCTGTTTGCCCCAGCGCACGTCGTATTGCACGAAGGTCTTGTCGGCGTCGGGCAGCGCATAGCGGCCGATGCGGTTGTTCAGGATGCCGCCCAGGTAGAGGTTGCCGCGATGCTCGCGCATCGAGGTGATCATCGGATGGTTGACGCCGCCAAGGTCCCACAGCGATTCGAGCACGCGGCCTTGTTCATCGAATTTGATGACGCAACCGGTGTTGATGTTGGGGAACAGCCATTCGTCGACGGGCAGGCGCTTGGCCATCCGGCGGCGGAAGCTGGGCATGCGCCAGGCGAGGTCGAGGGCCGGGCAGCGCATGCCCACCATGGCCAGCCAATAGTGCCCATCCGAGGCGAGATTGATGTTGTCGGGGTAGCCGGGCAGGTTGTCGAGCACCATCTCGACCTGCCCCGTCTTGGGACCGGCGAACCAGTACCGCTTGACGGTGCAGCCCCACGTCTCGGCGAAGAACAGCGACTGGCCGTCTTTCGCCATGCAGATGCCGTTGGGGAACTTCAGTCCCTTCACGGCCGTGTGCGTGGTCTTGGTGGCGGGGTCGTAGCAGATGATGCGACCGTTGCCGCGCGCCTCCAGGCCGTCGACCGGCCATTCGTGCATCTCGTAGCGCACCGTGGCCTCCGAGAAGAAGATGCGGCCGTCGTCGGCGATGTCGAGGTCGTCGGCGAGCCGCAGGCGGCTGTCGTCGGTGACCGAGGTCAGGCTACGGTTGGTCTCGTCCGTCGCCTTCTCGACGTGCCGGTCCGGGGTGATCCGGTAGAGCCCCATGCCGCCGACGCAGACGTAGAGATTGTCCTGCCGGTCGAAGGCCATGCCGAGCGGGCTGCCGCCGATGTGGGCGTAGACCTCCATGCGTTCGTAGTCCGGCGGGAAGAAGCGGATGATGTCACCCTGGCGCGAGCCCGCATAGAGATAGTCGTTGCGGTCGAGAATGACGTCCTCGGGCGCCTCGATGCGGCCGAGGCCGATCTCGGTGACGTTGCGCAGCTTGTCGTTCTGGGCGAACGGCGTGCCGCTGTCCGGCGCGGTCGACGGCAGCGCCGGCATGGCGTGGTAGGTGGGGCTGACGTAGACCTTGCTGATGATGCGGTGGCGGTTCTTGAGCCAGCGGATGTCGATGACGGCAGCCAGGACGAGGATGGCGGCGAGCACCATGCGGGTGACGCCGCCCGGCGCCGAGAGCGTGGTCAATCCGTTGGTGATCAGCAGCACGATCAGGGTGCCGACCGCGGCCTTGACCACCGAGCCCTTGCCGCCGCCCAGGCTGATGCCGCCGAGGATGGCGGCGGTGAGCACGGTGACCTCCAGCCCGACGCCGATGTCGCCGCCGACGGTGCCGAGGCGGGCGGCGAAGAAGAGCGCGCCGATGGCGGTCAGCACGCCGCTCGCGATGTAGCAGCGGGCGATCACGGACCGCACCGCGATGCCGGAATTGTAGGCCGAGCGGCGCGAGCCGCCGATGGCCGTGATGTGCCAGCCGGGCCGCAACCGGGTCAGGAAGACGTGGCCGAAGACGGCGAGGGCGGCATAGAGCAGAGCGTCGCTCGGAATGCCCAGCACGTCGCCGCCGCCCATGAAGTTCCACAGCGGTGTGTCGGGAAAGGCGGCGGCGATCTGGTTGGAGTGCTCCAGGATGAGGATGTCGTAGAGCGCCCGGTAGATGATCAGGGTGATCAGCGTGGTGATGAAGGCGCGCAGGCGGAAATAGCCGATCAGGATGCCGTTCACCGCGCCGAGCAGGCCGCCGACCACGAGCGTGGTGACGATCACCAGCGGCACCGGCCAGTTGAGGATGTTGAGGCAGTAGAGCGCGCAGAAGTCGGTCAGCGCGAACATGGAGCCGACGGAGAGGTCGATGCCGCCGACGAGGATGACCAGCGCCATGCCGAAGACGACGAAGCCGATCTCGCCGAACTGCCGCGCCGTGTCACCGAGGCTGGCCGGAGCCAGGAAGCCCGGGATGGCGCGGCTCAGCGCCAGCGCGACGACGATGAGGACGAAGACCGGGATGGCCGTTTCCGTCCAGCGCTTGGAGAGGATCTCGCCGAGCAGGTGGTCGGGCCAGTAGCGGTAGCGCAGCTTGAGGAGGGTGTCGCTCATCGGCATCCGGCGGAAAAGGACAGGAGGAAGTCCGCCTGGAGCGGGCGACGAGGCCTGCGGCCATCGTCCCCGCGTCAGGCGCCGAGGGTGCGCGGCGGGCCGATGCCGGCCTGCCGTGCGGCGCGATCAACGGGCGCTGGTGATCTTGTCGAGGCTCCAGCAGGTGCCGTCGGTCGAGGCATTGGCCTTGGTGATCGGGATCAGCGTCGTATAGACGGAGCTCTTGGCCGAGCCCGCCTTCAGGTCGCTGGCGAGCAGCCACTTGATCATGCTGGCCATGTTGGAGGCCTGGGTGGGCACGTCGTAGCTCAGGTCGAGGTCGAAGGCGCCGGCCTTGACCTGGTCGCAGGCGCCCTTCTGCTCGCCGCCGCCGGAGGTGGCGACGAACACCTTGCCGGTGAGGCCTGCTTCCTTCACCGCGGCGGCGGTGCCGATGTCCATGCCGTCCCAGAAGCCGACGATGCCGCACAGGTCGGGGTTCTGCTGGAGCACCGTCTGGGTGATGGCCTTGGCCTTGGTCGCATCCCAGTCCGCCGCCTGGCTCGACACCACCTTGATCTCGGGATGCTTGGCGAGGATGTTCTCGACGCCCTTCAGCGTATAGGCGCTGGCCGCCGCCGAGAGCGCGCCCTGGACGATGGCGATCTTGTTGGACTTGCCCTTGCAGGCGTCGACGACGGCCTGGGCGCCGCGCTCGCCGATCTCGACCCAGTTGGCGCCGACGAAGCCGGTGGTGCGGTAGGCCGACCCCATGTTGATCTGGATGATGTAGATGCCGCTGGTCTCGGCTCGCTGCAGCAGCTTGGCATAGGTCTGTACGTCCGGATTATGGACGATGATCGCTGCAGGCTTTTCCGACAGGAGCGTCGTGACCGCCTGGGCGCCGGCGGTCGTGCTCCAGTTGGGGTCGCGAACCTCGACCTTGACGCCCCACGGCTCGAGCTCCTTCCGGATGCCGGCGACCCAGCCCTGGGCGAGGTCGAAGTTCATGGCCACGGGCACGACGGCCACCACCTTGCCCTCGAGCGCCTGCCTGAAGGGCCCCTGGAAGGGCTCGTCGAGACCTTTCTGCGCCAGGGCCGGTGCGGCCATGAGGCCGGCGAAGGCCAATCCGGCAGCCGCGCCCGCAAGCCGCGGCAACAACATCCTGAGACCCGACATCCTCAGATACATGTGATCCTCCCGTCTTGTTGGCTTTCGACCGGCCGATACGCGCGGCGCGGTGTTCAGATGTCGCCTTGCTGGGCCGTTTCCTCGTTGCGTGGGTTGACAAAGGAATCGGCGAGGATGGCGACGAGCAGCACCAGCCCCTTCACCAGGTTCTGCGCCGAGTAGGACAGGTTGAGGATCGTCATGGCGTTGAGCATGGTGCCGATGAGCAGCGTGCCGACGATGGTGTTGAGGACGCCGCCGCGCCCGCCGGAGAGGCCGATGCCGCCCAGCACGACGACGAGGATGACGTCGTAGATCAGGGTCGAGTTGAAGATGCGCGTCGGCATGCTGTTGATGGAGGCGGCAAGCACTAGGCCCGCGAAGGCGCCGATCAGTGCTGCCAGCACATATTGCAGCACGATGAGCGGGCGCACCGGCAGGCCGCTGACGCGGGCCGCATAGGGGTTGTCGCCCACCGCATAGATGTAGGCGCCGAGGCGGGTCGACTTGAGGAACAGCGCGACCGCCAGGCTCGCCAGCCCGAACATGATCACCGGCGCCGGGATACCGAGGATCGTGCCCCGCCCAAGGACTGCGAGGCTGTCGAGCGCCGGGCTCCACTGGACGACATCGATCTTGAAGAAGGCAACCTGCCCGAGGCCCGCCAGAAACAGCCCCGAGGCGAGCGTCGTGAACAGGGACGGCACGTCGGCGTAGGCGATCAGCCAGCCGTTGATGAGCCCGAATACCAGCGCCAGCGCGATGCCGGCCGCGAGCGCCGCCGGGACGGAGTGCCCGTATTGCACCATCTGCAGCACGAGCCCCGCCGGGACTGAAAGCGAGGCGACGAGCGAGAGATCGACGCCGCGGCCGATGACCACGATCGACATGGCCAGGCCCAGAATGCCGAGGATCGCGACGTTCTGGAGCAACGTCAGCAAATTGTTGGATCTGAAGAAGCCCGGCAGGAACAGGGAGAACCCGACGAACAGGACGACGAACAGGACGAAGACGATGACCTGCTGGGAGAACCTGATCTTCATCATCGCCTCGTGCGCGTCGCCGTGCGGCCGAAGAAGGTCACGTATGGATCACGGGGGCGAGGGGTTGGGCGCGCGGCGCGTGACCGAGCACGCCCGTCCCTGGCCATGCAGGGGGCGCGTACCGCCCGGCGTATGCGAATGGCGCAAGCATCCACGTCGCCTCCCTCGAGCATGTCCGGTCGGGTGATGGCCCGGCACGGGAGACGCTCTCATCGCCGTCGTGCGGCGTTATTCGCGGCAGCCCGATCGAAGGCTTCCTTGCAAGCGACCAGGCGGCACCGTCACGCCCACCGGGCAACGCCGAGCGACCCCGCTTTTTTGCAGCATGTTCGCATCTACCGAGCGGTGTCAAGCGTACCGAACTGAAAATCAGTTAAGTGAATTGACATTTGATTCGCCGCTTTCCATGCTTGTCATAAGGGAGGATGCAATGACCGCAGCGGCCATCGAAGGACGGCTGAGAGAGAAGATTGGCCGCGACAGCGGCGGCGCCGATGCGCTGAGCTATTTCGGCGTGCTGGCCGACGGCCATGCCGGGCTCACCTTCGAATACGGTGTCACGAATCCGACGGGCGCCGAGCGCCACTACGTGCTGAAGATCGCGCCCATCGGCGTGACCCGGCGCGGCAACACCGACGTCTATCGCCAGGCCCCGCTGCTGCGCGCGCTGCACGGCGTGGGCCTGCCCGTTCCGGCCGTACCGCTCGCCTCTGCCGCCGAGGATGAGCTCGGCACGCCCTACATCGTCATGGAGCGGCTGCCCGGACGCAGCTTCGTCGTGTGGGAGCCGCATGCGAGCTTTTCTCGCGAGCCCGCCGCCGTCGACCGAGTCTGGCGCACGGCGGTCGCAGCCCTTGCCCAACTGCATGCCTTCGACTGGCGCACCGGCTTGGCCGGCTGGGAGACGCCGCGGCCGCTGGCCGACGAGGTCGGCTACTGGGCGCCGATCCTGGAGAAGGCGCAGGAGGAGGCGTGGCGGGCCAAGGGACGGCGGCTCGGCGAGCGGCTGGCTCGCAGCGTCCCGCCGCCGGGGCCCATCGGCATCGTCCACGGCGACTATCAGCCGGGCAACGTCCTCTATGACGACGGCCGCCTGACCGGCGTGATCGACTGGGAGCTCGCGAGCATCGGCGCGCAGATGCTCGATCTCGGCTGGCTGGCGATGATGGCCGATCGGGCCTGCTGGCATGCCGACTGGCAACCCGTGTCGACGATCGACCGCGAGGACGTGGCCGAGACCTACGCGGCTGCGGGGGGCTTCGAGGCGAAGGACCTCGCCTGGTTCCAGGCGCTCGCCTGCTACCGCCTGGGCTCGATCACCTGTCTCAACGTGAGGCTGCATCGGACCGGGCGGCGCGTCGACGACCTGTGGGAGCGCTTCGTCTCCAGCATCGACACGCTGTTCGAACGCGGCCTCGAGCTTGCGGAGGCGGACCGCTGATGCTGCGCGGTGTCGATCCGATCTGCTGGCGTAGCGGCGGTGGGACCCGCCCCCCAACAGTCCCTCCGCTTCGCTCGGGACGGCCTCCCCACGAGGGGGAGGCCGTTCGTATAGCCGGCTCGCTTACCCTCGAGCGCTGCAAGCAAATGCTCCTCCCTCCCCCACGAAGTGGCGGGGAGGGGTAGGGGTGGGGGGCGGTACCGCCGCTCTGCGCTTTCAGAACAAGAGCTGACGCGCGCAGCCGGCAAGACGGCTCGTCACAATCATTCGGAGAAAGGGCAGCGGCGATGATCGACTTCTCGGTACCTCCAGAGCTCTCAGCCCTCGGCGATCGGATCGGCGCCTTCATCCGCGACGAGGTGATCCCGTTCGAAAACGATCCGCGGCAGGGACCGCACGGGCCGAGCGAGGACCTGCGCCGGGAGCTTGTCGGCCGGGCGCGCCGCGCCGGCCTGCTGTCGCCGCACGGTCCCGCGGAGTGGGGCGGGCTCGGCCTCGACCACGTGGGCATGGCCCTCGCCTTCGAGCAGGCCGGCTATTCGCCGCTCGGGCCGCTGGCGCTCAACATCCAGGCGCCGGACGAAGGCAACGTCAACCTCCTCAACGTCGTGGCCACGCCCGCGCAGAAGGAGAGGTGGCTGCGGCCCCTGGTGGCCGGCGACATCCGCACCGTCTTCATGATGACCGAGCCGAACAACGGCGCGGGCTCGGATCCGTCGCTGCTGTCCACCGTGGCGCGGCGGCAGGGCGATCATTTCGTCATCGACGGCCTGAAGTGGTTGATCACCGGCTATCCCGACTCGGCGCTCACCATCATCCTGGCGAAAGCGCTCGACGAGCAGGGCGCGGATCTCGGCGCCACCATGTTCCTGGTGCCCACGGGCACCCCCGGCATCCGCATGGTGCGCATGCTCGATTCCATCGACAGCAACTCGCCGGGCGGCCATGCGGTGATGGCCTTGGAAGGCCTGCGCGTCGCCGCCGAGGACGTCCTCGGCCAGGTCGGCCACGGCTTCCGCCACGCTCAGGTGCGCCTCGGCCCGGCCCGGTTGACCCACTGCATGCGCTGGCTGGGCCAGGCCCGGCGCTGCCACGACATCGCGGCCGCCTATGCCGGCCGGCGGCAGTCCTTCGGCAAGGCGATCGGCGAGCACCAGGGCGTGGGCTTTCAGTTGGCCGACAACGAGATCGACCTGCACCTCGCCCGCCTGGCGATCCAGCATTGCGCCTGGCTCCTGGACCAGGGCGAGCGCGCGCGCAACGAGACCAGCCGCTGCAAGGTCTTCTGCTCGGAGGCGCTGGGGCGTGTCGTCGACCGGTCCATGCAGGTGCTCGGCGGACTCGGCATCACCGGCGATACGGTGGTCGAGCGGACCTACCGCGACATCCGCTGCTTCCGCATCTACGATGGCCCGTCCGAAGTGCACCGGCACGTCCTGGCGCGGGAGGCTCTCAAGAACGCTCAGAGCTGGACATTCGGCACGGAGGCCACGGTCGGCGCAGCCTAGAGCATTTCGCCATTGGATGGACCCATCCAATGGCAGAGAAATGCTCATAGTCTTTTGAATCTGGAGCGCTTTCTCGCGATTGGGTGGACACACCCAATCGCGAGAAAGCGCTCCAGAGCATGGTCCCCAAAAGTGCCCACCGGTCTTGGGATGAGCTCATGCTCGAAAGCAAAGGACCTGGAGCGGAATGATGATTCGAGGACAAACCACCCCGCTGTAAGTCGCGGGTGCGACCGGTCCAATCGCAGGTGCGTCACAGGCAATGGGAGGCGTCTTCATGCTGATCGAGCGCGCTGCTTCCTACGATGAGATCTATCGCCGGTTCCGCTGGAATATCCCAGAATACTACAACATCGCCCATGATGTCTGCGATCGGCACGCCGCCGGCGCCGACGGCACGGCCCTAATCACCGAGAGCCCCGACGGCGCCGTCCAGCGTTTCAGCTTCAGCCAGGTCCAGCGCCTGGCCAACCGCATGGCCAACGTCTTTCTCGCAGCAGGGGCCAAGCGCGGCGACCGGGTCATGATCGTGCTCGGCCAGGATCCGCTGGCCGCCGTCGCCCACGTGGCGTGCTGGAAGGCGGGCCTGGTGTCGCTGCCGACCTCGGTGCTGTTCGGCGTCGATGCCGTGGCCTACCGGCTGACGGACAGCGAAGCGCTCATCGCGATCACGGACCTGGAAAACTATCCCAAGCTCGCGGACGCCCGGGCCCAGGCCGGGCGCCCCTCCACGATCTTCCTGATCGATGGCGCGCTGTCCGAGGCGTCGTCGATAGAAGCGGCCATGGCGCAGGCCTCGGATGCCTTCACCACCGTGACGACACGGGCGGAGGAGCCGGCGTTCATCAACTACACGTCAGGCACCACCGGCTGGCCGAAGGGCGCGCTGCACGCCCACCGTGCCATGCTCGGGCACATGCCCGGGGCCGAGTTCGGCTTCCACTTCTTCCCGCAGCCGGGGGACTGCATGTGGTCGCCGGCGGACTGGTCGTGGCTGGCCGGCCTCATGGACGTGTTGATGCCGGCCTGGTTCCACGGCGTGCCGGTCGTCGCCTCCCGTCAGAGGAAGTTCGATCCTGAGCAGGCCTTCGCGCTGATGGGCCGGCACGGCGTCCGCACCGCGCTGCTGACCCCGACCGCCCTGAAGCTCATGCGCCAGGTCCCGGACGGCATGGCCCGCAGCGGCACGCAACTGCGCTGCGTGCTGAGCGGCGGCGAGTCGGTCGGCGCCGAGCTGCTGGACTGGGCCGGGCGCGAGCTGCGGGCGCAGGTGAACGAGGCCTACGGCCAGACCGAATGCAATCTGGTGCTCGGCAATTGCGCCAGCGTCATGCCCGTCAAGCCCGGCTCGCTCGGGCGCGCCATCCCGGGCCACGTGGCGGCCATCGTCGACGACGCCGGCACGCCGCTCGCGTCCGGCGCGGTCGGCAACATCGCGCTGCGCCGTCCCGACCCGGTGATGCTGCTGGAATACTGGCGCAAGCCGGAGGCGACGCGGGACAAGTTCGCCGGCGACTGGCTCATCACCGGCGACCTCGGCCATATGGACGAGGACGGCTATGTCTGGTTCCAGGGCCGCGCCGACGACGTCATCACCAGCTCCGGCTACCGCATCGGGCCGTCGGAGATCGAGGATGCGATGACGCGCCACCCTGCGGTGGTGATGGCTGCCGCCATCGGCGTGCCCGATGCCACGCGGACCGAGATCATCAAGGCGTTCGTCGTGCTGAAGGCCGGTGCCGTGCCCTCCGCCGGCCTGGCGGAGGAGATCCGGGCCTTCGTCGGCGAGCGGCTGGCCCGCCACGAATGCCCGCGGCAGATCGAATTCGTCGACGAGCTGCCGATGACCACCAACGGCAAGGTCATCCGGCGCGCCCTGCGCGAACGGGAGGCTGCGGCGAGGGCGTGAAGCCGCGCTTGCCTGCCGCGGAAACCGCAGGCAGACATCCGCCGGCACGCACGAGCAGACGGTGACATGTTGCAGAGGAAATCCGCGTCGAAAGCTGACAGCCCGGCTGGAAAGCAGACGCATCCCGCCTTCGACCGCTCCGAGGAGTATCAGCGCCGGCGCCTGGCGATGGTGCAGACGGCCGTCTATCTCTTCAATAGGGGCGGATTTCACGGCACGTCGATCGGCGATATCGTCAAAGAGCTTGGGGTTTCGAAGGCCGCACTCTATTATTACTTCGTGGACAAGACCGACCTTCTATTCAACTGCTACCTGCATGCCGTCGACAATGGGCAACTGCTGGCCGAAGCTGCGGCCGCCAACGGCGGGACCGGCTTGCAGAAGCTCGAGACCTACATCCGGAGTCAGTTCGACGCTCTCGTCCGGAAGGAGGGCGCGGCGTGGATCCTCAGCGACCTGTCGGTGCTGAGCGCCGAGCAACGCGACGAGGTGAAGAAGCGCTCGCGCGTCGTCGACGGCCTGGTGCGGGCCTTCATCCAGGAGGGTATCGACGACGGCAGCATTGCCGCCACCGACCCGCGGATCACCGAGTTTTTCCTCATGGGGTCGATCAATTGGCTGCCCCGCTGGTACAAGCCCGACCTCGGATATACCGCCGCCGAGCTGACTGAGATTTTTCTGCGCTTCGCCTTCGACGGCCTGCGGCCGCGGCGGGCGGCAGCGGGTTGAGGCGCCGTCGAGCCTGCCGTGCGTCAACGCCGCGCCTGACGCGGCCATCCTCCATTTGCAGGAGCGTGGCGGCCGCGACCGGCTGACGTCGCCTGGGCGATGATCGCCGGATCCCGGCAATGGCGAGGCTTCTCTCTGGCGTCAATAAAATTTGCTTTGCCCGCGGGCAAAATATGGAAGCAAATTTCCCGTCATCTATCCTATTTTGCACTTAATCGGAGTAACCGTCCGGTACGAACGACCCGGCCGGCAAGTCATTCACGTCTCATGTTGTCTCTCGCACATCGCCGCGACCACAGCGCCTGGCCGACGACGCAGGAGTATTCGATGCCGCGATCCGTCTCGTCCAACGGGGTTTCCCGTCGCACGCTCCTGAAGGCGGCCGGCGCCACGGGCCTGGCGGCTTCGGCCGGCGTGCTGGCCGGCAACATCTATGCCCCCGCCATCGCCGGGCCGGCGCCCAAGATCCGCCTCGCCTGGACCGAGGTCGCGGCGTGCCATTCGCCGCTGGGCTTCGGCGTCGCCAAGGGCATCTACGCCAAGCACAACCTCGACGTCGAGCTGTTCTACCAGGGCGCCAGCGGCCAGACCCTGATCCAGGCGCTGGCCACCGGCAAGGCCGACGCCGGCGCCGGCCTCATCGGCGACTGGCTGAAACCGCTGGAGCAGGGCTTCGACGTCAAGCTGTTCGTCGGCTCGCACGGCGGCTGCCAGCGCCTGCTCGCCTCCCAGGCCTCGGGCATCAAGGACGTCGCCGGCCTCAAGGGCAAGACGATCGCGAGCTACGACGTGGTGTCGCCGCCCAAGGTGGCGTTCCAGGTGACGCTGGCCAAGGCCGGCATCGATCCGGAAACCGACGTGACGTGGAAGGTGGTGCCCTTCGACCTGGTGGGGGAAGCCGTCAATCGCGGTGACGCCGATGTCGCCGCCCACCTCGATCCGTGGGCCTATTCCATCGAGAAGAAGTTCGGCTTCCTCAAGCTCGCCGATACGCAGACCGGCGTCTACGAGGGCCACACCTGCTGCGTGCTCGGCGCCAACGGCCCGTTCCTCGCCGCCAACAAGGACGCGCTGCGCCGCCTCGCCGAAGCGAACATCGAGGTGCACGACTACACGGCGGACCATCCCGACGAGGTGGCGCAGTGGTACTTCGAGACGCTCAAGCCGGCGGGCCTCACCCAGGCCGAGCTGACCGAGATCCTCGGCACGCTGGTTTATCACAACCATCCGATCGGCCAGCCCCTCGTCGACCAGATCCAGAAGACGGCCGACGACCTGCGGCTCGTGAAGGTGCTCGAGCCCACCACGGATCCCAAGGCGTTCGCGGAGCGCGTCACGGTCAACCTGCTCGGCTGAGACCGCACCATGGCCGATGCGACCCAGACGTTCGACGACGCGGCCGTCGCCGAACCGTCCGTGACGTTCGGCGGCGTCTGGCTCAGCGGCGTCCTCGCCGCGTTGTCCTGGGCCGCCGCCGCGCTGATCACCGTGAGCCTGCCGGACGTGGTGCCGTGGGGCAGCGCCAACCTGTTCGCGGCGCTGACTGCGGGCGCGGCGCTCGTCTTCCTCGTCCTGGCCTTCGCCGTGCAGCGTCTGGGCCGCCTGGGCGAGGTCCTCCACCACTACGGCCCGTGGTTCGTCGTCGTCGGCATCTGGCTTGCGTTGTGGGAGCTCACCACGGCGAAGTTCGGCTGGCTGCCCAAGCCCTTCTTCTCGCCGCCGCACGGGCTCCTCAATGTCTACGTGACGGACGGCTCGCGTCTGCTGCTGTGCATCGTCTACACGCTGCGCCTGTGGTCCCTCGGCTTCCTGTCGGGCATCGCGGTGGGCTACGTCGCGGGCGTGGCGCTCGGCTGGTCGAAGCCGTTCGCCTACTGGGGCATGCCGTTCCTGAAGCTGATCGGGCCGGTGCCGGCGACCGCCTGGATCCCCGTCACCTTCTATTTCTTCCCGACCACGTTCGGCGCCAGCATCTTCATCGTCGCGCTGGCTTCGGGCATCCCGGTCGCCATCCTCACCGCGTCGGGGGTCGGCTCGGTCAGCCGCGCCTACTACGACGTCGGTCGCATCCTGGGGGCGAGGAGCTGGTACCTGATCCGCCGCGTCGCGATCCCGGCCGCCATGCCGCATGTCTTCGTCGGCCTGTTCATGGCGCTGTACTACTCGTTCGCGGTGCTGGTGGTCGCCGAGATGCTCGGCGCCAAGTATGGGCTCGGCTGGTACATCCAGTTCCAGACGGCCTATTCCGGCTACGCCAACGTCTATGCGGCCATCATCATCATGGCGGTGCTGTGCGCCGGCATCATCCGGCTGCTGTTCGTGGCGCGGGGCCGTCTTCTCCGCTGGCAGGAAGGGTTCATCTGATGGCCGAGACGGCGCTGGCGGCACGGCCCGCGGACCCGGCTCCAGCTCCCGTCGCGGATGGCGGCACGGCGGTCGAGGTCCGCGCGGTCAGTCATCAGTTCCGCCTCTCGGGCGCGCGGCTGCCGGTGCTCGACGGGGTCGAGCTCAGCGCCGCCCCCGGCGAGTTCGTGGCGCTGCTGGGCCCGTCCGGGTGCGGGAAGTCGACGCTGCTGCGTCTCGTCGCCGGGCTGGAGCAGCCCACGGCCGGACGGATCGCGGTCGGCGGCCTTCCGGTCGATCGGCCGGACCCGTCGCGCATCCTGGTGTTCCAGGATCCCACGCTGTTTCCGTGGGCGACGGTGCGCCAGAACGTGGCGACGGGCCTGGAGGCGCGCGGCGTGCTGAAGCAGGAGCGCGGTCGCGTGAACGAGGCGCTGGCCCTGGTCGGCCTGGCCGGCTTCGCCGACGCCTATCCCCACCAGCTCTCCGGCGGCATGGCGCAGCGGGTGGCGCTGGCGCGCGCGCTGGTCAACGATCCGGCCCTGCTGCTGCTCGACGAGCCGCTGGGCAAGCTGGATTCGCTGACGCGGCTGACCTTGCAGACCGAGCTGGTGGGGCTCTGGCAGCGCAACGGCTTCACCGCTCTGCTGGTGACCCACGACGTGGAGGAGGCGCTGCTGCTGGCCTCGCGCATCATCGTGTTCAGCGACCGGCCGGCGCACATCAAGGCGGAGTTCCGCTTCGACAAGCCCTATCCCCGTCACCGCGACGATCCGGATCTGGTGGCGCTGCGCCGCCGCATCCTGGGCGCGCTGGGCTTCGCCACGTGAGGTAGCGATGCGTGCGGTCCATCTCCTGTCGCTCGGGCTGCTGATCCTCGCCGCCGCCGTGCTCTGGTGGTGGCTCACCTATCGCGACGTCATCCAGTACGCCTATCTCCCGGCCCGCGACGCAGCTGTCTGCCTCGTCGGCCAGACCGACGTCTGCTCCCTTGCCCGCGCGCTGTGCCGAGGCTCGCATCCGCTGGCCGTCGCGAACTACTGGTGGGGAACTTTCTGGATCGGCCTGGCCATGACGTCGCTCAGCCTGACGGTGGCTCGGCCCTGAGGCCTGCACCACGGTCCGCTGTCGAGCGTAAAAAATGCGCAGGGATCCGAGGGCGCATCGGACTATCGTTCGCCACCCTCCAAGTCACCGAGCTCAATCCATGACCCACTACGTGGCCCAGCCCATCGAGGCAGCCCTGACCTCACGCTACGGGGACGCGGCCGCCGGCCTCGCGCCGCGCTGGAACGACACGATCGCGGCGCTGCTGTCCCATCGCTCGGTGCGCGCCTTCCTGCCCGACCCGCTGCCCGAGGGCACGATCGAGGCCGCGGTCGCGGCGGCGCAGTCGGCCCCCTCGTCGTCCAACCTGCAGACCTGGAGTGTGATCGCCGTCGAGGATGCCGCCACCAAGGCCACGCTCGCCGCCTACGCCAACGGCCAGAAGCACGTGGCGGAGGCGCCGCTGGTGCTGGTGTTCCTGGCGGACCTGGCGCGGCTGGAGGAGGTGGGCCGCCGCAACGAGCGCCCCACCGAAGCCCTCGCCTTTCTCGAGACGATGCTGGTCGGCTTCATCGATGCGGCCCTGGCGGCGCAGAACGCCGTGGTCGCGCTCGAATCGCTCGGCCTCGGCACGGTCTACCTCGGCGCTATCAGAAACCGGCCGGTGGAGGTCGCCGAGCTGCTGCATCTGCCTTCCAACGTGGTTGCCGTTGTCGGACTCGTCGTCGGCCACCCGGACGCCGCCCGCCCCGCGGAGGTCAAGCCGCGGTTGCCGCAGCGCCTGGTGCTGCACCGGGAGCGCTACGACGCCAGCCTGCCGCAGGAGGAGATCGATGGCTACGACACCACCCTGGCGGCCTTCCAACGCGGACAGAACGTGCCGGTGGCAGGCTGGACCGAAGCGGCGCTGCAGCGGGTGCAGGGGCCGCAATCGCTCAGCGGCCGCGACCGCCTCAGGGAGGCGCTGACCAGGCTCGGCTTCGGCCTGCGCTGACGATCGATCCGCGTCCGAATATGGTGTCAGAGAATCGGCCAGCGCGGCTGGATCACCTCCAACAGGCCGGATCGTTCCGCGATGCGCTGGCCGCGCGTCTTGGCCTCGTGGAGGGCCCGCTCTTCGTCGATCGTCAGCACGATGCCGTTCTCCATCAGGACCGTGCCGTTGCAGACAACCGTGTCGGCGCCGCCGCGAGATGAGTAGACAAGATTTGCCAGGGGATTGAGCACGGGTTGCCACTCCGGCTTGAACAGATCGAATAGGCTGATGTCGGCTTTCTTGCCCTTTTCGATCGATCCGATCTGCCTGTCCCACAGCAAGGCTCTTGCGCCGTGCAGCGTCGCCATCTCGAGCACCGTCTCCGGGGGAAGGACGGTGGGGTCCAGCCGCTGCGACTTCGCGGCTCCGGACGCCAGAGACATCTGTCTGACGATGTCGACGTAGTTGCTCGACATGGCGCTATCGGAACCCAGCGCCACGGTCGCGCCCAGCTCGAGCAACTCCGGAAACCGTCCGAACTCCATGCTGCCCATCCCCGCACGGAAGCCCGTCGACGGCGTGCAGCAGACGCATGCGCCATGCCGCAGCGTCAGCGCCAGCTCGCGAGGGCTCGCCCATCCCATGTGGATCAGCAGCACGTTCGGTCCCAGAGCGCCGAGCTCGGCCAACCGCTCCACGTCGGGCATCCCGAACTTGACGCGCGAGGCAACGACCTCGTCTCGCGCCTCGGACGCGTGCAGCACGAGGCCGACGCCGTTCGCGTCCGCCGTCTGCTTGGCCTTGCGGATCAGCTCGTCGGAGCAGACCGCAGGTATCCGCAGGCCGATCCACACCCGGACGCGTCCGTCATGGGCGCCATGATAGGCATCGATCGTCTCCTGGGCCTTGGCGAGCGCCTCATCGGCGGTCTCTCTGACCACGTTCCTGGACAGTTCGCCGATGGAGGTCGCGTGGACGTCGAAGGCGATCCGGGCAATGACGCCCCGCAGGCCGCTCTCGCCCAGCGCCAGCGCCATTTCATCGGGGAAGTAGTTGCCGGGGTCGAGGAAACATGTCGTTCCCGCGCGGATCATCTCCAGATGGCAATTCGTGGCGGCCCAATAGGCGTCCTCTCGCGCCAGTTGCGCCTCGTAGCCGTAAAGCCGCTGGAGGAGATGGACGGGAATATCGCATCCGTCGGCCAGGCCGCGGCCGAGCTGCTGCGAATTGTGCACGTGCGTGTCGATGAGACCCGGCAGGACGAGCTTGTCACGCGCGTCGATGACCTTGCGGGGACGATAGGATCCGGCGAGATCGTCGGTCTTGCCGACGGCGATGATCTCGTCGCCGTCGATGGCGACTGCGCCGTCCCGTATGATCCGCCGCTCGGCGTCGAGTGTGACGAGCCAGTCGGCGTTGCGGATGAGAAGCGCGATCGCGCGCCTCTCGGGATCGGGGGCGCCGCTCCGCGGCTCCACGCTCACTGCTCCCAGCCGAAGCTCACGAGATCGCCGTAGAGGCCCTTGAGCACGGCTTTGGTTTCCGGCGCTTCCTGATAGACGCGGATGAACGTCTGGATCCGCTCGTCGTTCTGCTGTTGCGGGCGCGTCACAAAGCGGATGGCCCAGATCTTCTGAGGCTTTTCGTAAAGGAGAGCGCCGTTCGGATCGACGCCGACCAGCCGGAGAAAGCTCGGAAACGTCACGGCGATGTCGGCATCGTCGATCGAGCGCACCACCTGCTGCGCTTCGAGCGGCACGATCTTCAGCTGCTTCGGGTTCTCGACGATGTCGTTCGGCGTCGCGGTGTAGTCGGCGCCGTCCCGCAGCCTGATGAGCTTGGCGGCCTGGAGCAGCAGCAGCGCGCGGCCGAGGTTCGTCGGGTCGTTGGACACGGTCACCGTCGCGCCGTCCTTCAGCTCGGCGAGATCCTTGATCTTTTTCGAATAGATGCCGGCGACCGAGATGAAGCCGATCCCGGCGGGAACGAAGTCATAGCCGCTGCCTTTCTTGGCCGCTTCCAGAAAGGGAATGTGCTGATAGAAATTGACGTCCACGGCCCCTTCCGCCAGCGCCACGTTGGGCGCGTTCCAGTCCGTGAATTCGACCAGCTTGACATCGAGGCCCTGCGCCTTGGCGCGCTCCACCACGGCCTCGATCGCTCTGTTGTTGGCGGAGGCCGCGAGCCCGATCTTCAATGGCGCCGTCTCGGCAATGGCGGGGCTCAGCGCGAACAGTGCGGTGACAATGCCGGCCGCGACCGCCTCTGCGACCTGGCGGCTTAAACGGCGTTTGAACATGACATACGCTCCTCGACGAACTCGGTACGATGCGTCGGCGTGGGCCAAGCAGCCGGTCGCGTGGTCAACCGCGTACGCCCCGCTGCGCCTTGCACCCCACCTCGTGCCGTTGGGCCAGGTCTCCTCCCCGGTGGGTCATCGCGGCCGGGAGAACCGCTTATGGCGGCTCTCCCGCCGGCGGAAACCGCGAGGCCGCGCAACTAAGGCTGATCGGGGGAGTACCGATCGGCATCGGCGACACGGCACGGGTGGCAGCAACACCCGTCGGGCTGCTCGCAGATCCACCGGCAGGAGATTCGTGGAGGGCGGATAAGATCCCGAGATGGGGTCGGTGAATCATGTAATATATTGTGGGCGAAGCATATTCGCAGACCTAATTTTTACCCTTTACGGCTGAGCGTCAATAAGATGGATTTCGTCTTTTAGAGGCGCCTCGCAGCATACCTTGCCGCATGAACGGGGGAGCGACGAATGCCCTGGGCGTCGAGCCGCAATGGCCCCGGCCTCTTCTGGTCCCGCGGACCACGCCGGTGATTTAGCCCCGCAGGCTGAAGCGCACCGGCACGGTCAGGCGCAGCACGCTGCCGGGGACTTCGGCAGGCACCGCCGGAAGCGGCGCGGCGCGGCGGATCATGGCCAGCGCCTCGTCGTCGAGCGCCGCGGAGCCGGAGGAGTGGGCGATGAAGAAGCCGAGCAGGCGTCCGTCACGGTCCATGGTGAAGGTCAGTTGCGAGGTGCCCTCGGCGCCGGCCGCATTGGTCGGATAGCGCTTGTGCCGGTTGAGATGGGCGAGCAGCCGGCTCTTCCAGGTCGACGGAATGTCCGCCGCGGCCACGCCCGCCCCGAAGGTCGCGGCGGGTGCCCCCCGCGCCGGCAGGTCGGAGGTGCTCGCGAGGTCGCGCACCGGCGCCGGCATGGGCTTGCGGGCCGTGCGGTGAGCCTGGGGTGCCGTCGCCGCTGCGCGCGCCGGCTGGGCCGCGCGGCGCTTGGCCTGCTTGGCGGGCAGCGGTGCGGTCAGCGGGGCGCTCGCCGTCGAACGGAGCGCGGCCACCGGCTCGCCGCCGGCCTCCACCTTTGAGCGGGCCGTGTCCACCGCCACGGTCGCGGACTCGGCCGGGCGGCGGTCGGCAGCGCTCTGCGAGCGGCTGTCCTCGGCCGCAAGCTCGGCCTTCGTCTCGGCCGAGGCAGGCATCGGGGCGAGATCGACCATGACGGCGGCGGGCGGCTCGCCCGATGAGGGCTTGAACCGCTCCGGTGTGACGAAGACCAGTGCCAGCGCGATGTGCGCGCCCAGGACGACCAGGGCCGCCACGCACCACGACGCCAGTCTCAGCACGCGGCCTCCGCCGCCGGCTCTGCCGCCCACCTCGGCCTCACGCGCGACCCGCGGCCCGGGGCCCCCGCAAGTGGATCGCGACGCTCAGGAGGTCGACCAGCCGCTGCATGCGTCCGGTGAGCGCCCGGTACGCCGCGGCGTCGGCGTTCAGCGGCCCTTCGGCGAACGCCATGGCGTCGCGCAGCTCGACATGGCTGGCTCCCGTGCGCAACGCCTCCCGTACGATCAGATCGTTCACGGGGCCGATGGCCGCCATCACCTCGCGTTCGAAAATCTCGCCCATCGGCAATGCCTCGTGACCGTCGATCGCGGCCGATCCGCAAGCACAGATACGCTCCTCGCCCGCACGCCACAAGTCGTTGTCCCGATTAGATAAATAGAACGGTTCGAAACTACGCGAATTGTTCCGGCTTGACCGTGCGGCCGCGCCGGCGGCCATGCACGTCGCGGAGGTGGATGCGACCGCTGTCCGCGTTCGGCCGCTCGAGTCGCAAAAATGCAACGAGTTGTGAAAACGACCATCATTTCAATGGCATGGGGCGCGCCTGCGACGATATCGAGCATCGTCGGCCGTATATCTTAGAATCGATATAAACTATTGAGATTGCGAGGGAAATGGCTCGGCGCTAGCTATGCTGCCGTTCGCTCCGCCGCGCTCCAGCCTTCGTGCCGCACGGTCGGCACCGACCGGCCCGGCGGCAGCGGGCGGAGCCCGGCCGCATCGGCCCCACGAAATCTCGTTTTCCCTGCCGGCGCCAGGAGAGCCGCATGCTCGGCACGTTGGTCCACGACCTTCAGCGGCAGGAGGAAGGCCGGCTCCGGCGTTTCTTTCTGCGCCGCCTCCGCAACGCCGCCGATGCCGCCGATGCGACGCAGGAGACGTTTCTGCGGCTGCTGTCGGCCACGCCGACCAGCCTGGTCGAGAACCCGCACGCCTATCTCTTTCGTGCGGCCCGCAACATCGCCGTCGACCAGGAGCGGCAGCGGCGGCGGCGCGCGCAGGTCGAATGCCCGATTGCGGATCCGGACGCCCTCCTGAACGTGCCGTCGAGCGCTCCGTCGCCGGAGACGGAGGTGATCGATCGCCAGCGGTTGCGCATGTTCGAGCAGGCGCTGCTCGCCCTGCCCGAGCGGGCCCGCCTGGTGCTGCTGCTCAACCGGCAGGAGGGCATGTCCTATCCCGCTATCGCCCGGCACCTGGGGGTCTCGCCCAATACGGTCTACAATGACCTGCGGCTCGCCATGGCGCATTGCATGGACGCGATCGCGCGCCTCGAGCGAGGCTGACCGGACGGGTGTCGCCAGCCGCGCCCCGATGGCCGGGCCGCGGCGGGCCGTCGCGCACGCTGAATTTGTGAGGTCGGCCCACGCCCGACGTCATAATGCGACGGGACCCGGCGGGCGAGAATCGGACGATCTGCTTGAAACGCGATACCGAAGACGGCGCGAGCCCCGACGACCCGTCACCGGGCTCGATCGATCAGGACGCCCTGGACTGGTTCGTCCGTCTCCAGGCCGCCGACGGCGACCCCGAGCCGGTGCGTGCGTTTCGCGCCTGGTGCGAGAGCGATCCCAAACATGCCGCGGCCTTCGCCAAGGTCGCCGCCGTGTGGGGGGAGCCGGAGTTCCTGCTGGCGACGAAGCAAGTCGCCGAGGCGACCGGGGTCAAGCCGCCGCGCGCCAAACGCCGGCGCGGCTCCCTGGCGAAGAAGGTGGGAGGTTCGGCGGCGGTCGTGCTGCTCGCGCTCGTCGTGGCGAAGCTCCCGCAGGTTCTCGTCCGCCTGCGGGCGGACTACGTGACGGCGACCGGCGAGCAGCGGGTGATCCGGCTGCCCGATGGCTCGACCCTGATGCTCAACACGGCCTCGGCGGTGGCGCTCGACTTCGCCGAGGGGCGGCGCGTGGTGAGGCTGCTGGAGGGCGAGGCCTATTTCGACGTGCGCCCAGACGCCGACCATCCGTTCGAGGTGACCGCGCAATACGGCCGCGTCACGGTCAAGGGCACCGCCTTCTCCGTCGGGCAGGACGGCGACGCCGACACCGTCGTGCTCGGCCGCGGCCTGGTCGATGTCGCCCGCCTGGCGCGCCTGTCGGACCATGCCGACCTTCATCCGGGCGAGGCGGTGAGCGTGACGGCGTCCATGCTCCTGCCGGTGCGCCGCATCGATACGGCGACGGCCCTGGCCTGGGTGGACGGCCGCATCAGCTTCGTCGACCGGCCGCTGAGCCAGGTGATCGACGACCTGCGCCGCTACTATCCCGGCCGCATCTTCGTGGCGAACGGCACCGTCGGCCAGGTGTCCGTCAGCGGCAACTACAAGCTCGACCGGCCGGAGGTCGCGATCCGCTCGCTGGCGGAGGCCGCCGGCGCCACCGTCACCACGCTGCCCGGCGGCATCCTCGTCGTGCGCTGATACGACTTTTTTTGTGAGATCGGCCGGCCTGCTCCGTCCTCAACAACAAGGGCGCGGACGGCCATGCCGCCGCGCCCCCGAGGAGAGGATGGGAGCCGCGGATGGCGAGTGGGGTGGCGACAGGCGATGTGCGACAGACGGGGCGGACCGCCGGGAGGACGCGCCGACGGCTGTCGCGTCTCCTGCTGGCGACGACGTTTCTCTCGGGCGCGACGATGCTGCGGGTGCCGTTCGCCGAGGCGCAGCAGGCCGCCGACGAGCCCGGCCGGCCCGTTCAGTTCTCGATTCCGGCCCAACCGCTGACCAACGCGGTCGACGCCTTCGTCCGGCAGTCGGGGTGGCAGGTGGGCTATTCCAGCCGCCTCGCCGACGGCGTTCTCTCCCGGCCGGTGTCGGCGGCAATGACGCCCGAGCAGGCCTTGCAGGCGCTTCTGGCCGGCTCCGGCATCAGCGTGCGGATGACCGGCGCGAGCGTCGCCACGCTGATGGGCGCCCAGGCTTCGGTGTCCGCCGGGGCCGCGCCCGGCGCCATCGTGCTCGATACGATCGACGTGCAGGGCGACGGCGAATACGGACCGACGAATGGCTTCATCTCGCAAGATGCCGTTGCCGGAAGCAAGACGAATACCCCGATCATCGAGACACCGTTTTCCGTGTCGGTCGTCAATCGCAAGCAGCTCGAGATCCAGAACCCGCAATCTCTCCCCGATGCCCTGCGCTACACGCCCGGCGTGGCGACGGGCTTCTTCGGCGCCGACAATCGACTGACGAAGGGCCAAGTCTACATCCGGGGCTTCGGTGACGACGCGACGAGCCCGCTCTATTGGGACGGGCTCTATCTCCCGTCAGACCTGTACGTCAATTCACCGGCGCTCGAACCCTATAATCTCGAGCGTATCGAAGTCTTGCGCGGGCCGGCCTCCGTTCTCTACGGCCAGGCAAGCCCCGGCGGCATCATCAATGCACGCTCCAAGCTTCCGTCGGCGACCCCCATCCGCGAGGTCATCGTCGGGACGGGCAATTACGGCCGGGCCTATGGCGCCTTCGATATCGGCGGCCCCGTCGACGGCAGTGGGCAATGGCTCTATCGCGTCAGCGGCGTCGGCTATCGCACCGGCACGCAGATCGACGACACCGCCTATGAGCGGATCTCGATCGCCCCGTCCCTGACGTGGCGCCCGTCGGCCGACACGCGGCTCACCATTCTGACGACCTATCAGCGCGATCCGGACGGCATCGGCTTTCAATCGCTGCCGCTGGTCGGAACGCTGCTGCCCAGCCGTACCGGCCCGATTCCGACGCGGCTCAACTTCAGCGAGCCGAGCTATGCCAACCTGGATCGCCGGTGGGTGTCGGCGGGCTACGAGTTCGAGCACCGCATCGACGCCGTTTGGACGGTCCGGCAGAATTTTCGATATCTTCACGCCGACGGCACGTACCATGAGCTCCAGCCGACCGGGTGGGCGAGTGCGGCCAATACCGTCATGAACCGCTCGAACTGGGCGACCGACGGGCGCCTCGACGCGGTTGCCGTCGACAACCAGGCCCAGGCGCAGTTCGCCACCGGTCTGCTCAGGCACACCGTCCTGTTCGGGCTCGACTACAGGTCGCAATGGACCCACAACGCCAATTATTGGAGCCGCGTCGGCCAGCCGCCGCTCAACGTCGTGAATCCGGTCTACGGCGTCCCGGTGTCGTTTCCCCCGATGTTCGCCAACACGGATGGGCGCCTGGAGCAGACGGGCCTCTACGCACAGGATCAGATCGCGCTGGGCAACTGGCGCTTCCTGATCGGCGGGCGCCAGGACTGGGCCGAGAACTCGACCAAGAACCTGATGGTCAAGGTCAACCCGACGACGACGCAAGACAGCGACGCCTTCACGTGGCGCGCAGGTGCCGTCTATCTGTTCGATAACGGTCTGGCGCCTTACGCGAGCTACTCCACGTCGTTCCAGCCTCAAGGCGGGACCGACTTCAGTGGCGCGATGTTCCAGCCCACGACAGCGCAGCAGTACGAGGTCGGCCTGAAGTATCAGCCTGCCGGTCTCCTGAGCTTCGTGCAGGTATCACTGTTCGACCTGACGCAACAGAACGTCCTGTCGACCGACCCGGCGCACTTCGGCTTCAGCGTGCAGACGGGCGAAGTGCGGGTCAAGGGCGTGGAGCTGAGCACGACCCTGGCTCTGACGGACAATTTCAATCTCATCGCCTCGTACACGTACAACGACGTGGAGACGACGAGGGCGAATCCGGACGGGACGGGCTTCGATCCGACCGGCCGCGTGCCCTGGTACTATCCACGGCAGCTGGCGTCGGCGTGGGCCGACTACACCTTCCAGACCGGCCTGCTCACGGGCCTGAGGGTGGGCGGCGGCGTCCGCTACGTGGGCTCCGCCTACAACGGACCAAAGCAGCAATACACGGTTCCGAGCTACACCTTGATCGACGCGGCCATCACCTACGATCTCGGCGCCGCGGACCGCGCCCTGCGCGGCTGGGAGGTCTCGGTCAACGCCAACAACCTCACCGACGAGGTGTACCTGGCGCGGTGCAGCGAGCTCAACTGTTCTTATGGTATCCGCCGGACGATCCTGGCGAACCTGAAGTATAGATGGTGATGAGCCTGCGGTCGGCTCCAAGCCGGTCCCGTCCGCCGCCAACGTCCCGGCGCGCCTTCCTTCAGGGGGGCGCCGCGGCCGCCGCGACCGCATGGCCGCGGCCGGCCGCGGCGCAGATCACCGGTGACGGCAACACGGGGGCGCGGCGACCTCCGTCGGTGGCGGTGATGGCGTGGTGGCTCGAGGAGACGGTGCTCGCGCTGGGGCTCGTGCCCACGGCGCTGCCGGAGCTGGCGCGGCCGGCGCTCCGCAAGGCGGCGCGGCTCCCGGACGGCATCCGTGACCTCGGCCTGGCCGGGGAACCCAACCTCGAGCTCCTCGATCAGTTGCGCGTCGATCTCATCCTGGTCGACCGTCGCCTGCAGGCGAGCTGGATCGCCCGGCTGCAGCAGATCGCCCCGGTGCTCGCCGCCGCGATCTATACGCCGGAGCGGCGCCCGTACGCGCTTGCAGCTCGGGAGACGCTTCGTCTCGGAGATCGCTTGACGGCGCCGGTGCGCGCCGATGCCTACCTGGAGGGCTGCGAGGCTGCGCTGGAGCGCGCTCACGCCAGCCTCGCCGATCGCCGCAGCCGGCCCGTCTTCGTCGTCCGCCTCATCGATGCGCGCAATGTCATGATCCATTGCCACGGCAGCATCTTCCATGACGTGCTGATCCGTCTCGGGTTGACGCCGGCGGCCTCCAACTCGAACGACTGGGGGTTTCTGACGACGGGGATCGAGGCGCTGGCGGCCGTCCCGGATGCGCGGATCCTCTACGTCGATCCCGTGCCGAAGGAGGCCCGCCGTCTGCTCCTGGCTCCGTCGCTCTGGTCGCACCTGCCTGCCGTGCGGAAGGGGCTGACGACGGCCATCCCCGAGCTCTACAGCTGGGGGGCGCTGCCGACGGCGAAGCGGTTCGCCGAGGCGCTGGCCGAGCGCCTGCCAAAGGAGGCCGCCGGTTGAACGGGGCCGCGCCGCGGCAGGCGGCGAGCGGCCCCACCGCGACCCCCGGCCGCCTCGCTCTCGGGCTGGCGCTCGCGGCCGCCGCGCTGTCGTTGCGCGGCCTCCTCGAGCAGGCGCCCTTGCACAGCTGGCCCATGGTGACGGGCGGCGCCGGCGGCTCCGAGCTGGCGTTGTGGGTCGCCTACTACAGCTATCTGCCGCGGCTGTGCGTGAGCATGCTGGCGGGCGCAGCGCTGGCCCTTGCCGCAGCCATCTTCCAGCTCGTGCTCCGCAACCCGCTGGCCGAGCCCGGCACGCTCGGCGTCTCTGCCGGCGCCTCGCTGGCGCTGGCCGTCTCCGCCCTCTGGCTTCCCGATCTGCCGGGCCTCGAACGCGAGGGCGTGGCGATGCTTGGAGCGGCCATTGCCACGATCCTGGTCTTCGGGCTGGCCTGGCGGCACCAGCTCGCGCCGCAAGCGCTCATCCTGACCGGTCTCGTCGTCGGGCTCTCCATCGGCTCGCTCGGCGCCACGCTGGCGCTGTTCAACCACGAGGCGCTGCGGAGCGTGTTCCTGTGGAACGCCGGCACGCTGCGCCAGAGCGACTGGAGCGCCGTGGCCTATCTGTCGCCCCGGCTCGCCCTCGGCTTCGGGCTGGCGTGCGCGATCGCCCGGCCGCTCGCCATTCTCTCGCTCGGCGACGAGAGCGGCAGGAGCCTCGGATTGTCCCGGCGCAGCATCCGCCTCCTGGCGCTTGCCCTGGCCGTGGCGCTCTCCGCCTTCGTGGTCAGCGCCGTCGGCGTCATCGGCTTCGTCGGCCTTGCCGCCCCGGCCATCGCCCGCCTGTCCGGCGCACGCTCCGTCCGGCAGCAGCTCGTCTGGGCCCCCGTCGTCGGCGGCCTGCTGCTCTGGCTCACCGACCAGCTGGTCCAGGTGCTGCCCTTCGCGCGGGACGTCCCGGCCGGCATCGGCACGGCCATCCTCGGCGCGCCGCTCCTGTTATGGATGCAGCTTGCGCTCAAGGCGGCAGCCGTTGCGCCACGTGCCGTGGCCGGGGCCTCCGAGCGCCGCCATTCGCGGCCCTGGCTGCTGGTCGCGGCCATCGCGCTCGCGCTGCTGCTGGTGCTATGGCCGGCGCTCGATCTCGGCCAGGGCGTCGACGGCTGGCGGTGGTGGAGCCGCGACGAGCTATGGCGCTACGGTCATTGGCGTTGGCCGCGCGTGGCCGCGGCTGCCGCCGCCGGCGCCATGCTCGGCGCGGCGGGCGGCCTGATGCAGCGGCTGACCGCCAATGCGATGGCGAGCCCGGAGAGCCTCGGCATATCCTCCGGCGCCGCCTGCGGCGTGATCCTGCTCGCCCTTCTCGTTGCGGCGCCCGACAGGGCCCAGCAGACCGCCGCGGCCTCGGCGGGCGCGCTGCTCACGCTCGCGGCGCTGCTCGCCATGGGCCGCAGAGCCGCGTTCGATCCTGAGCGCATGCTGCTCGCGGGCGTTGCCGTCGGCACGGCCTTCGGCGGGCTCGTCGCCCTCCTGACCGCGTCCGGTGATCCGCGCATGGGCATGCTGCTCGCGTGGCTCGCCGGCTCGACCTATCAGGTCACCGCCTGGGACGCCGCAGCCGCCGGGATCGCAGCCGCGGCGCTGCTGCCGCTTCTGCCCCTGTTCGCCCGCTGGCTGGCGATCCTGCCGCTGGGCGGGGCCCAGAGCCGCGCGCTCGGCCTCGGGCCGACGGCGAGCCGCCTTCAGCTCCTCGCCGTCACCGGCGTGCTCACCGGAGCCGCGACGCTGATCGTCGGGCCGCTCAGCTTCGTCGGCCTGATGGCCCCGCACATGGCCCGCACCATGGGGCTGCTGCGGCCCATGCCCCACCTCTACGGTGGGGCGGTGATCGGCGCGCTGGTCATGGTCTGCGCCGACTGGCTCGGCCGCAACATCCTGTTTCCCTACCAGGTGCCCGCAGGCCTGCTCGCGACCTTCGTCGGGGCGCCGTACTTCCTGCTGTCGATGGCGCGACGCGCGCGCTGAAGCGATCTGGAGCATCGGACCCGGAAATGGACGCCGGCTTTGGGACAATCTGCCGCTCGCGCGCGTGCGGCAGATGCGCCACAGCGCTGGCGGATCGGCTCCCGCCCCTGCGCCACGCGCCCGGACGCCGGGCCGGAAATCAAGCACTTACCGGATGCGGTCCGCCCACCTTAGACAAGATCTAAACTATTGCGTTTGCGTAGGAATTCCGCGTCGGCTACGGATTTCGCGGTTTTCTGGCGAAGCGCCCCGCGGATGGGGTGCTGGCGGTTGGGCGGCAGGGCCGCCCGCGAGGCCGCGAGGAGCGCTCGCATGCTTGGGGTCCTGGTCCACGATCTGCAGCGGACGGAGGAAGGCCGGCTCCGGCGCTTCTTCCTGCGGCGCCTGCGCAACGCCGCGGACGCCGCCGACGCCACCCAGGAGACCTTTCTGCGCATGCTGGCGGCGCCGCAGCGGACGGTGATCGAGAACCCGCAGGCCTATCTGTTCCAGGTCGCCAAGTCGGTGGCGCGGGTGACGTCGGCGCGCCTCGCCGCCGAGGCAAAGCTGTTCCTTCCCGACCTCGCGGACATCGATCGGGCGGACGACGCGCCGAGCCCGGAACGCGTCGTCGACGGCCGGCAGTGTCTGCTGCTGATGGCCAAGGCGATCGAGAAACTGCCGAACCGCTGCCAGGAGGTGTTCATCCTCAGCCGCCTGCACGGCATGGCGAACGGCGAGATCGCCCAGCGGCTCGGCATCTCCCGCAACATGGTCGAGAAGCACATCATCCGGGCGCTGATCCACTGCCGGACCGTGCGCGCCGATATCCTTCCTTAGCGCTCTCCTTGCGCGCAGCGGCAGAGAAGTGGCTCAGGCTCAAAGGGTTATCGAGCCGCCATGCGATCCGGCGTGCGCACTAGATCGCGACAGCTCCAGCCCGACGTCAGGACATCTCCCCTTGCTCGACTCTAAGACGGTATAGCCATCCTTGGCCGAGCGAGGCCTGGGATGCGGTTGAGGCGTGGCTGGTCGGCATGGCGGGCAAACGGGAGCGGAGCGTCGAGGAGCGGGTCGCCGAGGAGGCGGCGGGCTGGGTTGCGCGGCTGCAGTCGCGGGACGCGACGGAGTCCGACCAGCAAGCCTTTCGGGCCTGGTTGCAGAAGGACCCCTCGCATCAGGCCGCCTATGACGAGTTCCGCAGCCTCTGGACGGAGCTCAAGGACGTGCCCGTCGCGCCGGGCCGGCTCGGCAAGCTCAGGACGTCACGGCGGCGAACGACCACCGGCATCGTCGTGCTCGCCGCGCTCGCAGCCCTGCCGTTCGCGCTCGACCGGACGGGCACCTTCGACCGCTGGCGGGCCGACTATTCCACCGGAGTCGGTGAGGTGCGCGTAGTGACGCTCGCCGACGGCACGCGCGTCGACCTCAATACCGACACCGCGCTCGCCGTCCGCTATGCGGCCGGCGAGCGCCGCATCGAGCTGCTGCGCGGCGAGGCCTTCTTCGACGTCGCGCCCGACCCGGCGCGTCCCTTCGTCGTCGACGACGGGGCGCTCGAGGCCAGGGATATCGGCACGCGCTACAGCATGCGGACCGCCTCGGGTGCGTGGCCCGGCGACGTGCAGGTCGAGGAGGGGCGCGTCGAGGTGACCGGGGCCGGCGGACAGGTGCAGCTCGGTCCGGGCGAGGTCGCCACGCTGACGCCGCAGGGCCGGCTTGTGGTCGCGGCCGCCGACGTCGGCAGCGCGACGGCCTGGCGAAGTGGCAAGCTGGTGTTCTCGGGCCGGCCGCTGCGCGACGTGCTGGCGACGCTGGAGCGCTATCGCCGCGGGCGCATCGTCGTGCTCGACCAGGCGGCGGGCGACCAGTCCGTCTCGGGCGTCTTCGATCTCGCCGACACCGACCAGGCGCTGCGGGTGATCGAGGACAATCTGCCCGTGCGCGTGACGCGGCTCACGGATCTCGTGGTCGTGGTCCGTTCGCGCTGACCAGCCGGTCGCCGTCGAAAATCTTTCGGCCGCGACGTCAGGAGGCACCCGGCCTTTCGACTCTAGATCAACAGGGGCGCGCGCGGCGCACGCCCCGGCTGGAGCGGGAAGGCACGGGGGACTGGATGAGAGTCGCGCACGTCAGCGGAAGTCGATGGCAGCGGTCGATGCGCGCGGCGCTCGCCGGCGTCTCGCTCTTGGCCTGTGCGGCCGCCCTCGAGATCCGGCCCGCCGCGGCGCAGGCCTCCTCGGCGCCGGCCCGGACCGTCGCCGTTTCGGTGCCGGCCGGTTCGCTGGAGGGCGGCCTGCTCTCCCTCGGTCGCCAGGCCAATCTGCGCCTGCTCTATCCGAGCACGCTGACCCGCGGTCGGCAGACCGGGGGCGTCAGCGGCCGGCTCTCGCCGCACGAGGCCGTCGGCCGCCTCCTGGCCGGCACGGGGCTGCGGTACACGTTCACCGGCGCCAACACGGTGCGCATATTCGACGGCGCAACGGCCGCCGCTGCTGCCGTCGGCCCGGCCCCGGAGGGGGCCGTCGTGCTCGACACGATCGACGTGCAGGGCGGCGGTACCCAGGGCTTCGTCGCCCGCTCCAGCTCCGTCGGTACGAAGACCAACACGCCGCTCATCGAGACGCCGCAGTCGATCTCGGTGGTCACGCGGGCGCAGATGGACGAGCAGAATACGCAGTCCGTCGCGGAGGCGCTGCGGTACACGCCGGGCGTCATGTCCGAATACCGCGGCACGGTCTCGCGCTACGATCTTCCCTACATCCGCGGCTACGGCGGTCTGAGCCCGACCCAATATCTGGACGGCATGCGAATGCCGGTCGGCAGCTTCGCCATGCCGCAGATCAGCCAGAACAACCTGGAGCGGATCGAGGTGCTGCGCGGGCCCGCCTCGGTCCTGTACGGCCAGAACCTGCCGGGCGGGCTCATCAACCTCGTCAGCAAGCGGCCGCCGCTGACGACCCAGCGGACCGTCGAGATCGAAGCGGGCTCGCGCGGGGCGGCGCAGGCGGCCTTCGACGTCGGCGGTCCGATCGACGATGAAGGCCGCTTCTTCTACCGCTTGACCGGGCTGGCTTCCCGCGCCGACGGCCAGATCGACTTCACCAAGCAGGAGCGGATCGATATCGGGCCGTCCCTGACCTGGCGGCCCAGCGCCGACACCACGCTCACGATCCTGTCGGGCTATCAGAACGATCCCTACGGAGGCTATTTCGGCTTTCTGCCGGCATCGGGCACCGTGCAGGCCAACCCCTACGGCAGGATCCCCCGCACCTTCTTCGATGGCGACCCGTCGCACGACAAGTTCACCCGCCGCCAATACCAGATCGGATACATCTTCGACCACCAGTTCAACGACGCAGTGCGCGTCCACAGCGCGCTTCGCTATCAGCATATCGACTCGGTCTACGAGAGCGTGTTCGGACAGGGGCTCGCCGCCAACAAGCGCACACTGATGCGCAGCGTGATGGATTCCTACGAATCCTTCGGCGCTCTCACCACCGACAACAACATGCAGGTCTCGTTCGGCACCGGCCCTCTTCAACACGAGGCGCTGGTGGGCTTCGACTACACGCAAAGCCGGCTCGACCAGGTCCGCTACTATGGCGCCACGAAATCGCTGGATATCGTCAATCCCGTCTACTACCAGCTCATTCCGCGGCCGCCGCTCTACCAGAGCATCATTCAGACCCAGGAGCAGATCGGCACGTACGCCCAGGATCAGATCAAGCTCGGCCGCCTGTCGCTGGTGGCCGGCGCGCGCGAGGATTGGGCGAGCACCGACACCCGCAACCGGATGAATTCGACGACGGCGTCGCAGTTCGACCGCGCGTTCACCTGGCGCGCCGGTGCGGTCTACCTGTTCGACAACGGGATAGCGCCCTACGCGAGCTACACGGAATCGTTTTCGCCCGTTCCCGGCACCGACCGCTTCGGCGTGGCCTTCAGGCCGACCACAGCCGATCAGTACGAGGCCGGCGTCAAGTTCCAGCCCCTCGGCTGGAATGCGTTCATCACCTTGGCAGCCTTCGACATCACGCAGCGCAACGTCGTGACCGCCGATCCGACCAGCTCCCTGTTCAGGGTGCAGACCGGCGAGGTGAGGACGACCGGCTTTGAAGCGGAATTCAAGGCCAGCCTGGCCGACGGCTGGAACCTCATCGCCTCGTACACCTATCTCAATCCTGAGAACACGAAGGCGAATGGTGGCCTTGAGGGCAAGGAGCCGGTGCTGATCCCGCACAACATGGCGTCGGCCTGGGCGAGCTATACGTTCAGTGATAAGGCGCTGCGCGGCCTCGATCTTGGTGTCGGCGTTCGTTACGTCGGATCCACCTTCGGCGACGCCCTGAATACGTTCAAAGTCCCCGCATATACACTTGTCGACGCGGTGATCCGCTATGATCTCGGAGCCTCCCGTCCGGATCTCAAGGGCTGGAGCGTCAGCATCAATGCGACGAACTTGCTCGACAAGACCTATGTCTCCGGCTGCACCTACGCCGGTGGCTGCTACTACGGTCTGGGACGCACCGTGCTCGCGAAGGTCAGGTACGATTGGTAGCGGAGCGCCGCCGTGGTCCCGTGGAGCAGGCGTCATTTCATGGCTGCCGCCGCCGCAGCGCTCGGGCGGCCGGGCACCGCCTTGTCCAGCGCGGCACCGGCCGCTCCGGTCGCTGCGATCGACTGGGGCATCGTCCAGACGCTCGTCGCGCTGTCGGTGGGCCCGGTGGCATCGCCGGAGCTGTCGGAGTATCGCGACCAGGTCGTCGAGCCGGCGCTGCCGGTCGATACGATCGACATCGGCGCACGGCTGGAGCCCAACCTCGAGGTGCTGCTGCAGCTCAAGCCGCGGCTGATTCTGCTCCCTCTCGGCTACCGGGCGATGGTGGACGTGTTCGGGCGACTCGGAACGACGCACATCGTCGACGTCTATGGCGGCGAAGGCGATCCGATCGAGCGCATCAGCAGGTCGACGGGCCGGCTCGGCGAGCTGGTCGGTGCGGAAGGCCGGGCGCGTCAACTGGTCGACCGGCTCCCCGCGGCGCTCGCCGACGCCCGGCGCTTGACCGGCATGCGCGACGGACGAGGCGTCATTCCGCTGCGGTTCCTGGATGAACGCCACGCCATCGTATTCGGTGCCAACAGCCTGTTTTCGAGCCTGCTGCGTCGTCTTGGCCTGGACTGCGTCTGGACCGGACCGGCGAACGCCTGGGGATACGCCATCGTCGGCGTCGAGGCGCTGGCCGCGTTCCCGGAGGCCCACCTCGTGTCGATCGGCTCCGAACGCGCCGTCGTGCGCAGGCTGGAGCGGAGCTCGTTCTGGCGCGCGCTTCCGCACGCGGGCCAACGCATGACCGAGCTTCCACCGGTCTGGGCGTTTGGGACGATCCCCTCCGCGCTCCGGTTCGTGGCGGCGTTCGCCGAGGCGCCCCATGCGGGCGACTGACGCGGCCCGCAAGCCGGCCGCTGTCGTCGGCAGCCTGTGCGTGGCGGCCGCGCTCGGCCTCGGCGCCTGGAATGCCCGGGCCGTCCTTCACGCGCGCCCGCCGGCCGCTCCGGCCGGAGACGCCGGCTTCGATCTGGGCTGGTTCCTCCTGATCAACAGCTGGTTGCCGAGGGTGCTGCTCGCACTGGTCGCCGGGGCCGCTCTGGCCTTGGCCGCGGCGGCGATCCGCCGGGTCCTTCGCAATCCGCTGGCGGACCCGACGACGATCGGCGTGACGGCGGGATCCCATCTCGCGCTGCTTCTCGGGATGATCCTGATCCCCGCCGTCACGGCAGAGCTTCGGCCCGTGGTCTCGATCGTCGGCGGCCTCGTTGCCGGCGGCTTCGTTCTGCTGCTGGCCGGCCGTTCGCGCTTCGCGCCGCTGGAGATCATCCTCGCCGGCATGACGATCGGTCTCTACAGCGGGACGCTCGGCGCGTTGCTGTCCCTCATCTACAGGGATCGCCTCGGATCGGTCTTCATCTGGTCCGCAGGGCGACTGAACGATGCCGGGTGGGAGGCAGTCGCGTCGCTTGCCGCAGCCACATCCGGTCTCGGCCTCGCCATCGTCGCGCTGGCGCGCGTCGTCGAGATTCTCGATCTGGGCGATGGCGTCGCTCGCGGCGTCGGATTGAAGGTGCTTCCGGCCCGTAGCGCGGTCGTGCTGGCGGCCGTGGTGCTGGCGGCGCTGGTGGTGTCGGTGGTCGGCGTGATCGCCTTCGTCGGGCTCGCCGCCAACGCGATCGTCGCGGCCTGTGGTGCTCGCCGGTTCCGCAGCCAGCTGGGGTGGGCGGCGCTGGTCGGCGGCGGCCTGCTGTGCATTGCCGATCAGGCCACTCTACTGCTGTCGGGGGTGGAGCAGATCCCCGTCGGCGCGGTCACGGTCGTCCTCGGTGCTCCGCTCCTGCTGGGCGTGGTCCGGCGCGAGCGGCTGCCGCCGTCGCGGCCACGGCAAGACGCCGGCGGCCGGCCGGTCCCACGCGCCGCGACGTCGCCCAAGCTCGCCATCCTGGCGCTCGCCGCGCTGCTCATCGCGGTCTGCTTCGCCGTGAGCATCGGCCGCGGGACGCAGGGATGGCTCTTCGACCCGACGGCCTGGCCGAGCGGCTTGTTGCAGCTGCGCTGGCCGCGAGTCGTCGCCGCAGCGGCATCGGGCGCGCTGCTGGGGCTGGCCGGAGCGACGATCCAGCGTCTGTCCGGAAATGCGCTGGCCTCGCCCGAGCTCCTCGGCGTCTCGGCCGGGGCCGTGCTGGGCGTGATCGCCGCGACGCTCGCCCTCGGGGCGCTGGATCGTCCGATGCAATTCGCCGCCGCGTCCGGCGGAGCGGCTGTCGTCCTGGCGGCCGCCTATGCCCTGGGCCGGCGATCTGCGCTCGATCCGCAGCATATTCTGCTCGCCGGTCTGGCCGCGACGGCGCTCATGAGCGGTGTCGTCTCCCTGCTCCTCGCCAGCGGCGATCGAGCCTTCACCGGCCTGATGGCGTGGATGGCCGGCTCCACCTATCGTGTCACTGGGGCGGACGCCGCGCTCGCCGCCATCGTCGCGATGGTGCTGATGATGGCGGCGGCACCGCTGGCGCGGCCGTTGGAGCTGCTGCCGCTCGGGACGGCCACCGCGACCAGCCTCGGCCTGAGCATCCCGCGAAGCCGGCTGCCGATCCTCGCCGTCAGCGCTGCCGCGAGCGCCGCCGCGACGCTGATCGTCGGGCCGCTCAGCTTCGTCGGGCTGATGGCGCCGCACATGGCCCGCACCATGGGCCTGCAGCGGCCCATGCCGCACCTCTACGGCGCAGCGGTGATCGGGGCGCTGGTCATGGTCTGCGCCGACTGGCTCGGCCGCAACATTCTGTTTCCCTATCAGGTCCCGGCAGGCCTGCTCGCCGCCTTCGTCGGGGCGCCGTATGTCCTGTTGTCGATGGCGCGACGCGCACGCTGAGGCGCTCGCCGCCGCTGCCTCGTGCGAGGAGCCGTGCGGCTCAGGCGGAGGCCGAGCCCAGCGTTCGCCGCAGCGTCGTCGACGGAGATTCGCCGTAGATCTGGCGATAGAAGACCGAGAACCGGCCGAGGTGAAAGAAGCCGTGCTGCATGGCGACGCGCGTCACCGTCGTGCCGTCGGCGGCCTGAAGGAGGGCTTGGCGGACCGTGTCCAGGCGCCGGCGCTGAAGATAGGCGAGGGCGGACAGGCCGGTGCGGCTGCGGATGATCGCCTCGATCGTGCGAAGCGCCATGCCCGTGGCCTCGCAGAGCTGCTGGAGGCCGACGTGATCGTCGCGATGATCATCGAGGAAGCGTTCGATCCGTGCCATGGAGGCGGTCTGCCGCTGCCGCGCGAGATGGTCGCGCTTCACCTCACCGCTGACCAGGGTCGAGAGCAGGGCGGCCAGCACCTCGTCCCGCAGCACCCGGAAGCCCTGCTGGCCGGCATCGGCGATGTCCTCGGCACTATGGCCGTCGAGCAGCCGGCTCGCCTTCAGGTAGGCCTGCTGCAGCCGTGCCAGCGCCACCGGATTCGCGCGCGCGAGCGATGTCGGCGTGAGCAGCAGCTTGCGGCGCTGCCGGCCCGTGATGGCCTCGGAAGCCTCCAGGAGAGGCTCCTGGAGCAACACCAGCCCGCCGAGCTCATGCGCGCCGAAGGTCCGCAACTGCGGTGTCTGGCCCGCCGTCCGTGACACCAGGGACCGCCCGTCCACCTCGTGTCCGTCGAACACCGCGGTTGCGCCGCCGATCGATGGCAGCATGTAGGTGATCGATGTTTCGGCTCCGATGAACTCGGATCGGAACACGACGGGGCTCGATACCGCAACGCCTCGGATGGCAACACCGTCGCCGAGATTGGTGATCCGGACGGTCGCCTCGAACGTCTCGCCCACGACCGGGAGCACGCCAAAGCTTCCACCCGGAATCGTCGTCGCAAACGCATCGGGGTCGTCGAAACGACGGACGAACGAATGGGCGGGTGCATAGGGATCGTCCGGCATTCCGCTATCCACGTGCGGCTTGCTTGGCTGCAAACCGGCCCGCCGCGGCGGCCGCGGCGATCCGCTTCGGCCCGCCGCAATGTCCTCGGCGCGCCGTAGCCTGCGCTGCGCGCCTCAGAACGGAGCCTTGGCCTTCTGGAACGCCTTGTCCACATTCCCGGACAGCGCGATGTTGTCCGGGTTCAGGACCATCACCGGCGCGCCCGGCGCCAGATCGAACGCCGACAGATCGGCCCAGATCACGTTCGGGCTGGTGGTCAGCTCGAAGAAGTAGCGCCTGTCGGTGAGGTTCATCGCCGTACGATATTCGGTGTTGTAGATCCCGAACGACTTGTACGGAGCCCCGAAGGGAACCGAGACGTTGCGGGCGATCGCCAGGATCCCGGCGATCGCCTCGCGCTCGCTGGCGGGCTGGGGCAGCATGCGCTTGAAGTAGGAGGCGCGCTGGAAGCGATCCACGGGGCTGACGTTGCCGGGCACCGGCGTGGTGCTGCTCGGCTTGCTGAAATCCATCTTGCTCAGCAGCGCCAGCTGCTGGTCGTAGGCCGGATCGTTGGTGACGACCTGGTAGTCCTTGCCGTGGTGGATAACGGGCTTGCCGCCGATGTACTCGATGACGGCGGAGTCGCCGCCGGCGTCCTCGAGGATCAGGTGGACGTTGGCCTTATGGCCCCGCGCCTCGGCCATCACCAGCTGCACCTTCTCGAGCTCCGCCAGCGCCTCGCTCACGGTCGCCGCGTTGTCGAGGACGTACTGGGCCCACAGGCCGATCTGCAGCCCCGGCTTGCCCGGAGCGCGCGGCCCGAGGTCCGTCTCGTTGAGATACAGCATATGGGCCCCGAGGCCCTTCTCGTTGAAGCCGTCGGCGGTGCCGATGCCGTAGATCGTCGTGACCATGCTGCCGTACTTGGACGTCCACTTGGCCGGGTTGTCCTTGACGAGGACGTCCGGTCCCAGCCGGCCGCCGTCGCGCTGCATGCCGCGCGGCAGCACGGTGAGCACGGGCTCGGTGCTCTCCGGCCAATCCATCGTCCGGCCGACGACCACGGCAAGCTTGTTGTCGTTCCAGAGAATGCGGGTGCACGCAGACGCTGTTTCGATGGATCCGAAACAAGCGACCACGGCCGCGGCCACCGCCTTGGCCCACACCGAATCTGCTCGCATTTCACCCCCCAGGTCATGCGCGAGGCTCGCGCCGTTGGCGCTCGTCGCCCCAAAGCCAAGCCGGCCGCGATCCCCACATCACGGCATACGTCCACCTGCCGTTGCCAAGCTGGCGTCCGGCCGCGCGACCATATCGGGCGGAGCCGCCGGACACTATCCGGATCACGCTGAATTGTGGTTGATGCCTTCGCGGTTTACGGGGCGGACGCCGGATCCCTGCGCACGCTGTCCGGGCCTTTATCCGGGACCCATCGACCGAGATGAGCGTGGTTGCGGGCGCACCGGAGCCGAGCCTTCGCACGTTCACGTTTCGACGGTGAGGAGCTCTCGCTTCAGCATCTGCTCGAGCCAGTCGGCGAAGACCTGAAGACGGCGGGACAGGTGCTGGCGGTGGGGATACAGCAAGGTCATCGGCATCGGCGCGGCGCGGTGGCCCGGCATCACCTCGACGAGCTCGCCCGCCTCCAGGTGTCCTCTGACGTCGTAGGCCGGAATCTGGATGAGCCCGAGCCCGGCGAGGCAGCAGGCGATATAGGCCTCGGCGCCGTTGACGGTGACGCGGCTGCGCACCGCGACGGCGCGTAGCGCGCCGTCCTCGATCCACTCCCAGTCCTCGACGCGGCCGCTCGACGGCGAGGCATAGTTGACGGCCCAGTGGTCGGCGAGGTCGCCAGGCGTGTGGGGAACGCCGTGGCGCTCCAGATAGGCGGGGCTCGCCACGTTGACGAGCGGCAGCTGGCCGACGGGGCGGCCGATCAGGCCGGAATCGCTGAGGGTGCCGACCCGCAGGACGCAGTCGACGCTGTCTTCGACAAGATTGATCGCCCGGTCGGTGACGCCGAGATCGATGTCGATCTCAGGATAGAGATCGAAGAACGCCGGCAGCGCCGGCGCGACGATCAACCGGCCGATGCGGCCGGGGACGTCGATGCGCAGCCGGCCGGAGGGTTTGGCCGCCGTCTGACGGAACAGGCTTTCCGCCTCCTCCACGTCGGCGACGAGGCGAAGGCAGCGCTCGTAGAAGGCGGCGCCGTCCCGGGTGGGCGAGACCTTGCGGGTCGTGCGGTGCAGCAGCCGCGCCCCGACCCGGCCCTCCAGCTCCTGCACGGCCGCCGACACCGAAGAGCGGGGCAGGCCGAGCGTATCGGCCGCCCGGGTGAAGCTCGCGCATTCGACGACGCGGGCGAAGATGCGGAACAGGTCGACCCGATCCAAAGCGAACAGCCATCTCGATTGTGCGCGGTTTCTGACAGGTGATGTCAGAATGTTCGTCTTTATCAGCCAATTCCAGACGATATGGAAGGGCCACGCAAGCGACCGCACGGCGCGGCCGCATCTCTGGACAGGAGGCTCACGCCATGGCCGACCATAGCATCAAGGGCAAGACCGCGATCATCGCCGGCGGCGCGAAAAACCTGGGCGGGCTCATCGCCCGCGACCTCGCCGCGCACGGGGCCAAGGCGGTCGTGATCCACTACAACAGCGCCGCGACGAAGGCGGATGCCGATGCGACCGTGGCCGCCGTCAAGGCCGCCGGCGCGAACGCCGTGGCCTTCCAGGCGAACCTGACCAGCGCCGGCGCCATGGAGAAGCTGTTCGCCGATGCGGTGGCCGCGGTCGGCCGTCCGGACATCGCGATCAACACCGTCGGCAAGGTGCTGAAGAAGCCGATGGCCGAGATCTCCGAGGCCGAGTACGACGATATGACCGCGGTCAACTCCAAGGCCGCCTTCTTCTTCCTCAAGGAGGCGGGTCGGCACCTCAACGACAACGGCAAGATCGTGACGCTGGTCACCTCGCTGCTCGGCGCCTATACGCCGTTCTATTCCTCCTATGCCGGCACCAAGGCGCCGGTGGAGCATTTCACCCGGGCGGCCTCCAAGGAGCTCGGCGAGCGCGGCATCTCGGTGACGGCGATCGGCCCCGGCCCGATGGACACGCCCTTCTTCTATCCGGCCGAAGGGGCGGACGCCGTCGCCTACCACAAGACGGCGGCGGCCCTGTCGCCGTCGTCCAAGACCGGCCTCACCGATATCGAGGACATCGTGCCCTGGATCCGCCTGCTGGTCTCGGACGGCTGGTGGATGACCGGCCAGACCATCCTCGTCAACGGCGGCTACACCACCAAGTGAGCGACGGGCGGCCGGGCGAGACCCCGGCCGCCGCTCGAGCGCGTCGCGATCGGGTGGACCTACCCGATCGCAAAGGGAAGTGGTCCACGGGAGGGGCTCGGCATGCACATGGCCATGGTGATTGGCGGCGGCATCGTGCTGCTCGGCCTGTTTCTCCTGTTCGGCAAGCTCTGGGGCGGGGCCGATCCGGACCTGGCCCTCGCCGCCAAGGCCTTCATTCCGGTCTGGCTCACGGTGTCGCTCACCAACATGTGGGTGGGGGTGAACCGGGCCGGCTATTCGGTGCGCGACGAACTGCCGATACTCTTCATCGTCTTCGCCGTGCCGGCGGCGATCGCCGGTGTCGCCATCTGGCGCCTGGGGCATGTCCCGATCAGATGAAATCAGCTAATCGGGAAGCGCTCGAGCGCGGTGAAGGGACCGACATGACCGATCAGGCCGCCGACCATCATCCGCTGCTGCGCCGTCGCGACGGCCATCATGCCCGGGTGACCTTCGAGGAGTTGTTCTTCGATCTGGTCTACGTCTTCGCCGTCACCCAGCTCAGCCACGAGCTGCTGCACAACCTCACCCTCGCCGGCGTGGTCGAGACGCTGATCCTGTGGTTCGCGGTCTGGCTCGGCTGGCAATACACCTGCTGGGTCACCAACTGGTTCGACCCCGAGACGCCGCGCATCCGCGGGCTGATCTTCGCCATCATGCTGCTCGGCCTGGTCATGGCCTCGGCCATTCCCGGCGCCTTCGGCGAGCGGGGCCTCGTCTTCGCCGCCGCCTATGTGGCGATCCAGGTCGGGCGCACGGCCTATATCGTCTGGGAGCTCGGCTCCGACCATCCGCTGTCGGCCAACTATCGGCGCATGCTCGGCTGGGTCTCGATCTCGGCGGTGTTCTGGATCGCCGGCGGCTTCGCCCAGCATGAATGGCGGGCGATCCTCTGGATCATCGCCGTCGCCTGCGAGTACGTCTCGCCCATGTTCGGCTTCCCGCTGCCTCGCCTCGGCCGTTCGCAGACCAGCGATTGGACCATCGAAGGCGGCCATCTCGCCGAGCGCTGCCAGCTGTTCGTCATCGTGGCGCTGGGCGAGACCCTGCTCGCCACCGGCGCCACCTTGGCCGCAGCTGCCAGTTGGGACGTCGCCATCCTGTCGGCGCTGCTCGCCACCTTCCTCGGCACGCTCGCCATGTGGTGGCTCTATTTCGGCACGTCGAGCAAGGACGCCACCGAGACCATCACCCATTCCGACGATCCCGGCCGCATCGGCGCCTACTTCCACTACATCCACGCCATCCTGGTCGCCGGCATGATCGCCACGGCCGTCGGCAACGACCTGGTGCTGGCGCACCCGCACGATGCGCTGAAGACGCCCTATGCGCTCATCCTGTCCGCTGGGCCGGCCATCTACCTGCTCGGCAGCGCGGTCTACAAGAAGGTCGTCTATGGCGTCGTCCCGACGTCCCACCTCGTCGGCATCGTCGCGCTGCTGGTGCTGATCCCTGTCGCTTTCGCCGTCGACCTCCTGGCCATGGGCTGGCTGACGACGATCGTCATGCTCGCGGTCAGCCTCTGGGAGGGGCGCATGCTGCGCAAGCGGCGGTTCTCGACCGGTGCGCATCCGGCAGCGCACTGAGCGCGCGAGCAGCGTGGCGGCGGGGCGGCTGTTCGCAAGGCTGAGGATATGGATGCGGGCGGTGTGACCTGCCGCATGCGCGATGATAGTGGCCATAATCCTCCTTCCGAGCCGGCCGGTGAGAGCTGAGAAGATGACGGCGGAGACGATTCTTACTGCGCTGTTCGCGGCCGAGGCGGTCGACGCGGACCGTTTCGCGCCGAGCTTTCTGGCCCGGGCTCCGGCGACGCAGGTCACGCAGATCGTCTCCGGCTTGCGGCGGCAGCACGGGCCGCTCGGCGGCGTCGATGCCGCGGGCGATGGTTTCTCGCTGCGCTTCGAGCACGCCCGCATTCCGGCCCGCATCACCTTCGACGCGGACGAGCGCATCATCGGCCTCTGGTTCGGCCTGGCCGAGGCGGAGGGCGACATCGACACTCATGTGGCGGCGATCAAGGCGCTGCCCGGCCGCACCTCGATCCTGGTCACGAGGGACGGCCATCCGCTTGTGGCCCATGAGGCGGCAACGCCGCTCGCCGTCGGCTCGGCCGCCAAGCTTGCCGTTCTTCTCGGCGTCAAGCGCGCCGTGGAGCAATCGCGCTTCGCCTGGGACACGGTGGTGACGCTCGATCCGACCTGGAAATCGCTGGCGAGCGGCCAGCTGCAGGACTGGCCGGACGGCGCGCCGCTGACCATCGCCACGCTCGCGCATCTGATGATCTCGGTGAGCGACAACACCGCGACCGACGCGCTCATCCGTCTTGTCGGGCGCGAAGCCGTGGAGGCTCTCTCGCCCCGCAATACGCCGTTCCTGACGACCCGTGAGCTTTTCATCCTGAAGGCCGGGGAGAGCGTCGAGCTTCGTGCACAGTGGCGCGATGGCGACGCCGTCCGGCGCCGGGCGATCCTCGCGCGTATCGCCGATGCCCCGCTGCCACCGCCCCACACGCTCAGCCCGACGCCCACGCCGGATGTCGAGTGGTTCATGACGGCCGAGGAGCTGTGCGGCCTGCTCGACGCGACCGCCGGCCTGCCGAGCGTCGGCATCAATGGCGGACCGGTCGAGCGCAAGGACTGGCGGAGCGTCGCCTACAAGGGCGGCTCGGACGTCGGTGTGCTCAATCTGTCGAGCCGGCTCACCGATCGGGACGGGCGGGTCCACTGCGTGATCGCGACCTGGAACGGCGACGGCGCGCTGGATGAGAACAAGCTCTTCGCGCCCTATCGCGGGATCGTGGCGCGCCTGGCTATGCGCAAGGACTGACGGCGTCGCGCGCCGTTGCCTGGCGGGAGACACGGCGACCAGAGCACGATCCCCAAAATGGACGCCGGCGTTTGAGTGGATGGATGGCCGGGCTTGACCCGGCCATCCATCCCACTTGAAAAGCCAAGCCGTCGCCGTGGCCCAAACGGTCCCTCTCTGTGCAACCGGTATCGAGGATGCCGCAGGGTTGCGGCATTCTCACTTTCGGGCTTCGCGGGTTCTTCCGACTTTATTCGCCGATCAGATCCCCAAAGAGCTCCCATGCCTTGCCGTTGAAGCGAACGAGCTGCTGCTGTTCCACGGGCTTGTAGTCCGACGGCCCCGTATTGATCTTGATGCCGGGCAGCAGCAGCGGCAGCTCGACGTCGCGGAGCGACGTTGCAACCTTCATGATGCCTTTGCGGCTCAGCTCGGGTCCCGACCTTTCGAGCACCCGGACAAAGAGATCCGACAGCGTGACGGCAAGCACATTGCTGATGTCATTGACATCACCCTCGGGATAATAGGTCTTCATGAAGTCCATATAGGCCTTCATGCCGGCATCGTCCTTCCAGCGCGGGTCGCTCGGGTCCTTCAGGTAGCGTGCCGAGATGACCCCCAGCGCATTCTCGGGGCCGGCCGGGATCAGCACTCCGGCGATCGAGCTGCCGCTGCTGCTGACGATGTGGACCGGCTTCCAACCGATCTCGGCAACCTTCTTGATGATCTGCGCCGCAAACTTCGGCCCCGCCACATTTACGAGCACGTTCGCACCGCTCGATCGAAGCAGGATCACCTGGGAGTCCACCGTCGCATCGGTCGGCTCATAGCTCGCCTGCTTGACGATCAATTTGTCAGCGTCAGGGCCCAATCCCTGTTTCAGCCCCGCGATAAAGTCTCTACCGAAGTCGTCGTTCTGGTACAGGATCCCGATCTTGGCATCGCCCACGTTATTCTTGATATACTTTCCGTATATCGTCGCTTCCGATTTCGTGTTCGGAACAAAAGCAAGCGTCCACGGGAAGTGTTGCGGGTCGTAGAATCGCGCGGCTCCGGATGCTACGAAAAGCGCCGGTACTTCTTTGGCGTTGATGTATTTCTGAGTCGCAGCATTGGTCGGCGTGCCGAAAGGAGAAAACAGCACGAACACGTCGTCCTGCTCGACCAGGCGCCGCACCTGCTCCACCGCCTTGGGCGGGCTGAAGCTGTCGTCGAGCGAGATCAGCTCGATCTTCCTGCCGTTGACGCCACCCTTCTCATTGATCATGCGAAAGTAGGCCGCGCTCGCCCGGCCGTGCGTGCCGAACGTGGACAGAGGTCCACTGTAGGGCACCGTCTGACCGATCCTGACCGACGAGGCGGTGACACCAGGCGTCGCCTGCTCCGCGCCGGCCGCGACGCTCCAGGCAAGTGCGCCGCCCATTGCCCATAGGGCCCACGCACGGCGAGCTCTCATCTTCATTGAGGTTCCCTCCACTCCAATTGCTTGTTGTTTTAACGTTACTTCAGGCGCTTCCCGGTCGTTCCCGGCTTCTTCGCGTTCAGGGCCGCTTCCGGCTCCTGCCTGAGCCTGTCGGGGTCCAGCGCCGCGGCGTCGCCGCTATAGACGGCGCGGCACCAGAGGTCGGTGATCTCCCGGACCATGTCTTCGAGCTTGAACGGCCTGCCCCAAGGGTGAAACTCCACCGACATTTGCGAATAGGCCATCCATTCCAAAAGGCCGCCGAGGGCATAGGCGGTTATTCTCGGATCGACCGGGTTGCAGAAGCCCCGCTCGATGTTCCCGATAAGATGCGCCTCGATGCGGTATAGACTGAGCGACCGTATCTCATTGTGAAGCTTTGCAAATTCTGGCTTGAACCGAACCGTTTGCAGAATGCAGCCGAGGATTCCGCGGTGCTCCGAGAAGAAGGTCAGATAGCTGCGGACCGCCGCCTCGACCCGTTCGCGGTGCGTGCCGCTCTCCTTGCGGTTTACGACCAGATGCATCTCGGTCATGACCGCCTTGAACAGATCTTCGAAGACGGCATCCCTGTCGGCGTAGTACAGGTAGAATGTTCCGCGCGCGAGGCCCGACTCCGCGACGATCTCCGATATCGTCGCGTCGAAGAAGCCGCGCCGGGAAAACACCACCCGGGCGGCGTCGAGAATGGCCTTGCGAGAGGATTCCGGATCGCGCTTCCGCTGACCTGTCGCGTCCTTGCGTTGTCTGGGCAGAGCCGCCTCCGCAGATAATGAAACTGACGTCAGTGTCATTGACACTCAAGACCGGAGATGGGCAGAGTGTCAAGCCATCGCAAACGCGCCCGCGGCGGCGCGAAGGCGTCAAAGCCGAAAGAAGCAGGGGAGGTTCGTCAAGTGCTGGATCCGGGTGCATGCCTCAATGTGGATCGGAATCTGCGGCTGGCCGCGAGGCGGACGCCGTCAAAGGTTGCCGTCGTCGACCGGGATCGGAGCCTGTCCTTCGAAGAGCTGGACCGTCGCGTCAATCGGGTGGCCAATGCGTTGCTCGGCTCGGGTTTCCGGCACGGTGACCGGCTCGCGGTCTTCATGACCAATCGGATCGAGTGGATCGAGATTCTCTTCGCGTGCGCCCGTGCCGGCGTCGTCTGTGTGCCCGTCAATGCCCGCTTCGTCGACAGCGAGGTTGCCTATGTGCTGGCGCACAGCGATGCCGCCGGCCTGATCGTCGAGGAAGCGCTCTTGAGCCGCCTTGGCGACCGGGACGGCGAGGTCAACCGAGGCCTGCGGACGTATATCGTCGGCGGGGCGGCCACATCGCAGGCTGCAAGCGGCTACGAGGCGTGGCTGGCGAGAGCGTCGGACGGCACGCCTGAGGCCCGCATCCGCGATAACGACTGGTGGTATCTGGGTTACACCTCCGGGACGACCGGCCGTCCCAAGGCAGCGATCAAGACCCAGTATCGGACGGCGATCGGCGCAGTCTACGCCGGGCTCGAGTTCGGTATCGGCCAGGCCGATACCAGTCTTATCGTCATGCCGCTCTTTCATTCGAATGGCATTTTCTTCCAGATGATGCAGCTCTCCCTCGGCGGGACGATCGTCATCATGGATGGCTTCGATCCCGAGGCGGTGCTGCAGATCGTTCAAACGCGTCGCATCACGGCCGCGTCGCTCATTCCGACGATGTACGCGATGATCCTGGAACTGCCCGAAGCGGCACGGCGGAAGTTTGATCTGTCGTCGTGGACGACGCTGATTTCGTCGTCGGCCCCGCTGCTCCCGCAGACCAAGGACGACATGCTGGCGTTCTGGCACGGCGCGCAGCTCCATGAATTCTACGGTTCGACGGAGGGCGGGTTCGTCACGCACCTCAAGCCCGCCGATCAGCTGAGAAAGATCGGCTGTGTCGGCAACACGTTCGCCGGCACGGAGGTGGCGCTGCGCAAGGCCGACGGGTCGCTCTGCGCACCGGGGGAGGTCGGAGAGATCTACTCGCGCGGCGTGTTCGTCGGCTACGAGGGATATTTCAAGCCGGAGGAGGGCGCGGAGTCCGGGTTCACGGAGGATGGCTGGTTCTCCGCTGGCGACATGGCGCGGCAGGATGAGGAAGGCTTCGTCTACCTGGTGGACCGGAAGAAGGATCTCATCATCTCCGGTGGTGAGAACATCTATCCGACTGAAGTCGAGACCGTGCTGCTGGCCCACCCCGAGGTCGCGGAAGTGGCCGTGGTCGGGGTGCCGGACCCGATCTGGGGCGACAAGGTCTGCGCCGTCATTCGCCGTGCCGCTGGAAGCGATCTGAGCGATGCAGCCCTGATGGATTGGAGCAAAGGCAGGCTGGCCGGCTACAAGAGGCCGCGGCGCGTGGAGTTCTGGGATCAGATTCCGCGGAACCCGACCGGCAAGATACTTCGGCGGATCATCCGGGAGCGCCTGTCTCCCGGGCACTGAGTTTCAATCGAATATCCACCAGCGCTATTTTGAGAGGATCTGATGGCTAAATTCTGGGCCGGACAACTTGCGGTCAGGGCGCTCCAGGAGGAGGGGGTCGACACGATGTTCGGCCTTCTCGGCGGGCATATCTCGCCTATCCAGGATCATGCCTACCGCGCCGGCATCAATGTCTATCAGGTGCGCCATGAGCAGGCCGCGGCCTACGCCGCGGACGGCTACGCACGCGTCACCGGCCGCCCGGGGGTCTGTTTCGCCACGGCAGGACCCGGGATGCTGAATATGGTCACCGGCATTCATATGGCCTATCTGTCGCGCACCCCCATGGTCTGTCTGTTCGGAGGCCACAAGGAGGTGGAGTCGCACCGCGGCTCGCTGCAGGAAGCCTACGCGGAGAAGGTCTGCGGCAGCATCACGAAGTGGACGGTGCGCTGCACCGATCCGGACATGACCTCGCATTTCATCCGCAAGGCGTTCCGGGATGCGATGACACCACCATACGGACCTGTCGGCATCGAGTTTCCCATCGATCAGTTCAACTGGGAGCCGATCGAGGAAAAAGACCAGGTCGGCTACCTGCCGGGCGCCTGGCGCAAGCACCGGGCCGGCGTTTCGGCCGACGCGGCCTCGATCGATGCCATCGTCGGGCTGCTGAAGAAGGCCGAACGGCCGCTCATCATCGCCGGTGAAGGCCTCTACTGGTCATCCGGCGGAGGCGCCCTGGAGACCCTTGCCGAGCGGGCGCATGTCCCCTTCAACCTCCGGCGCCTGGGGCGCGGGGCCGCGTCCGAACGCCATCCGTTGTCGGTCAGCGCCGGCGCGCGGAAGGATCTGCTCGAGGATGCGGATCTCATCGTCGTCGTGGGGCTCCACCTTGGCTATTATGAGAGCTTCGGGAAATGGCGCGCCAACGCGGCCTTCGTTCAGATCAACGAGGTGGCGGAGCATATCTCGCCGATGCTGCGGACCGAGGTCGAGGTCGTGGCGCCGCCCGGCGCCGTTCTGCAGCAGCTTGTCGATGCCTGGGGAGAGGGCGAGCCGCAGACCGATGCGCGGAACCGGTGGGTCGAGCGGGCGCGGGCGGCGCAGCGCGCGTATGCCGCTGCCGTCGATAGCGAAGCGATCTCCCTCTCGGGCATGAGCCCGATCCACCCGCGCTGGCTCGGCAAGGTGGTATCGGAGACTTTGGATCCCGACACCACCGTGGTGCTCGATTCATTTACCGGCTCGAGCTTTCTTGCGGATCAGATGCTTGCCACCCATCCGGCCCACATCCTCGATGCGGGACTCTCGGCAGCGTTCGGCCATGGCGTAGGCATGGGAATCGGCGCCCAGCTCGGGCGCCCGGGCAAGCCTGTTTTCGTCATGATGGGCGACGGTGGCATGGGTCTTGGCGGTGGCGATATCGAAACGGCCGTGCGCTACAATCAGCCTGTCGTCTACATGGTCTACAACGACAGCACGTTGTGCGCGGGCGTGGAGCGTTATGCGCTCGGCAAGAACTTCCGGGTGCTCGGCCCCAATGCGCGATCCGGGTTCCACCTCACGGACGTCAGATACGATCTGATGTACGCGCCGCTCGGGTGCCATGTGGAGCGGGTGGAGCAGCCCGACCAGATCGAGGGTGCAATCCGGCGCGCCTTCGCTTCGGGGCGGACCGCCGTCATCGACGTCCTGGCAACGAGGGACGTGGTGCATCCGCTGTACGACTCGTCCAACGTGAAGGAGATGAACTGGCATCTTCCGAAAGATGAGGTGGAGGCTCCTGCCCGACGAACTCACCACGAGAAGTTCTATCCCTACTTCCACCCGCGGGATCCCGTTGCGCCTTAGGCGAAGGAATAGCGGCGACCGTCCCTCATGCGATCGAGCAAGCCCGAACATGCCGTCCAGCCGGGACGGAGGTTCGGCGCAGAACGCGGCGATGCGCTATCGATGCGGCGTCACCAGCGCCTCGTCCTTGGGGCCGGGCTTCGGCCCGTCTCCGGCCCTGGCCCGTGGTCAGCCCGCCGACTTGCCGCCGTCGACGGTGAGGATGTGGCCGGTGACGAAGCTCGCGGCGTCCGAGGCCACATAGAGGATGGCGCTGGCGATCTCGTCGGGCTGGCCGATCCGCTTTTGGGCGTTGAGCGTGGCGAGATGCGCCTTGTTGTCCTCACTGCCGGTGAAGCGGTCGAGCATGCCGGTCTGGATCGGCCCCGGCGCCACCGCGTTGACGCGGATGCCGAGGCTCCCGACCTCGAGCGCGACCGACTTGGTCAGGCCTTCGACCGCATGCTTGCTGGCGGCATAGATCGAGGCATTGGCCCCGCCCTCGTGCCCGAAGGTCGACGAGATGTTGACGATGCTGCCGCTGCCCTGGGCCTGCATGACACGCAGCTCGTGCTTCATGCTGAGGATCGTGCCGAGGACGTTGGTGTCGAAGGTCGCGGCATAGCTTTCCGCGCTCTGCTCGATGGCCGGGCCCGGCTTGCCCTCGGTGCCGGCGGCGTTGACGGCGATGTCGAGCCGGCCGAAGCGCTTGACGGTCTCATCGACGAGCGCGCGGACATTGTCCTCGTGGCGCACGTCGGCGCGAACGAACTCGGCTTGCGCGCCGGCGGCGCGCAGCTCGGCGACGAGAGCGGCGCCAGCGTCGTCGTGGCGACCGGACGCGACGATCTTCGCCCCCGTCCGGGCAAAGGCGAACGCGGTGGCGCGAGCGATGCCGGTCAGGGCGCCGGTGATCAGGACCACGGGCGTATTCATGTGATTTCCTTTCGGTGCGGCGCCTTGCTGCTCATGCCTGACTTGTCTGGCCGGGCGACGCGAGGAGCGTCCCGATCCGAGCAAGTCCGGCTGAATATCTTGGCCGCCGCACGAGAAATAGGCTTCGCGGCCTCTCACGAAAAAGACTTTGTTGGTCGGTTTCCATGCCTGTAAGGTATGGCTCGTGGACTTGCGTCACCTTCGTTACTTCATCGCCGTCGCCGAAGAGGGCAGCCTGACCGTCGCCGCCGAAAAGCGGTTGCACACGGCGCAGCCCTCCCTCAGTCGGCAGATGCGGGACCTCGAGGCGGAGCTCGGCTGCCAGTTGATGGTCCGCGGGGCCAAGGGCGTCGAGCTGACCGCCGCCGGCCGCGTGTTTCTCGACCATGCGCGTGCGGTGCTCGTGCAGGTCGAGGCGACGGTGGAGGCGACGCGGCGCGCGGCGGCACCCGCCAAGGCTTCGTTCGTGCTCGGCTTCCTGACCGGCTACGAATTCGATTGGCTGCCGGCGGTCATGCGCATCATGCGCGACGAACTGCCCAACACGGAGGTCGTCATTCTCAGCCTGTCATCGCCCGATCTCGCTGACGGGCTGATGCGCGGCAGGATCGACCTCGCCTTCCTTCGGCATGAACGCAACGCGCCGGGGATCGTTTTCTCACGGCTGATCGACGAACCGCTGATCGTGCTCATGCCGGCCGATCACCAGCTGACGGCGCGCGGCGCCATTACTGCCGAGGACATTGCCGCAGAGCAGCTCGTCGGCGTTCCCCACGACAAGTCCCCGGCGCTCAGGGCGGTGACCGATGCCTACGGCGCCAGGCTCGGCATCGATCTCACGCCCCACCATTATGTCGACAATCTCTCGATGGCCATGTCGCTGGTTGCTTCGACCCGAGGCATCGCGCTGATGCCGCTCTATGCCCGCAACCTGTTGCCCCCGACCGTCGTCAGCAGGCCGCTCGCCGGCGTGCCGCCGACGATCGACCTGTCGCTCGGCTATAACGACGCCAACACGTCACCGCTTCTCAAGGCGATCGTATCGAGGATCGGCGATCTCAAACTCGCCACGAAATACGCTTCTGCTGGGCCGTAGGATCTGGACAGCTACGACGCCCGTTCGCCATAGGGCTGTATTGGTGCCAGGCGGGCCGCTCGGCATGTCGCCGAACGTCCGTCGGCCGCACGCCGACGCATCCGCTTACAGCCATTTCCAGGGCTTGAGGGTGCGGTCCCAGTCGATCTCGTCGGGATCGACCGTCCAGGTCTCCTTGGCATAGTCGTAGGCGGCTTCGGGCGCGTGATACACCGCGCTGCCTACGGCCCAACCGGCCGCGGCGGTGGCACCGAGCACGCGCGAGCCGGTGTGCTCTTCGACCCAGGAGCCGGCGTCCATCGCGTTCTCCTTGTCGACGTAGTTGTTGTAGAGGTTCGTGCCGATGCGGACGCCGATCACGCCGGAGCTGATGACGGCGCCCGGCGCACCGAGCCAGCGCCCCGCGGTCAGCAGCGTGCTGGAGCCCGCCAGCATGCCGCCGATCTCCAGGCCACCGGCGGCGAAGCCGCTGGCGTCGAGGCCGGCGGCGAACCAGTTGCCGTCGCGGATGTCGTCCCCCAAGGACGAGATCGACGCATAGGTGCCGCCGACCAGATTGTAGGCGCCCCAGGCCCGGTTGAGGCCGCGCCAGCCCGGCCGGTTCCAGAACTTGTTGAGGTCGCGCTCGCGTGCGACGCCGCCGGCCGAGACGTCGAAGGGGTCGCCACGCGCCCGCGAGCGTCTGTCGGCCCACATTCCGCTCGAGCCCTGTGACTTGTTGAGACTGGCGTCCTGCCAGCGGTGATCTTGCGGACGCACGGTCTCGGCGCCGGGCGCCCCCGTGCGGATGATGTGCTGCAGCTCGACGGTATGGTCGAGATTGACGTTGCGCGGCCGCATGCCCTGTTCGTCCCGCAGCCTCACTTCGGCGAGATCGGCGAGCGTTTCGTTGGCGGCGCGGATGTCGTCGGTCTTGCTCCTCAGGCCCTCGAGCGGCGAGCGCAGGCCGATGCCGCGATCGAGCGGGTCGCGGATGCGCTGCTTGTAGGCGCGAATCTTGACCCGGTCGAAATTGTTGGGGACGGCCAGGGTGAAGCCCGAGGGATTGCGAAACATCCATTCGGCGCCGAGGGTGGCGGTCGGCCCGGCAAACTCGTGCCGGCTTTCGAGGCCCAGCGGATCGGCGAAGGCGAGCGGGTTGTTGCGCACGAAGGTGTAGAGATTCGGCCCGTCGGTGTGGCCCTTGGGGTCGCGCTGCAGGAAGCGGCCGGTGCCGGGGTCGTAGGCGCGGAACACGAAGTCGAGCTTGCCGGTCTCGTCGATCGGGCGCTTGCCAGCGAACCGATACGGGTTGTCGTCCGACGGCACCATGGCTTGCACCAGCCCGCCGAACGGATCGTAGACGTAGAAGTTGCGCTTGCCCGATCTGTCGAACAGGTAACGAACCGAGTGGCGCGCATCGCACATCGGAAAATTGTCGTGCCCGCCGCCCGAGGTGATCAGCGCGTCGGAACGGGGCGTGTCCCACACCGTGCTGCGCACGAGCTGGCCCGCCTCGTACTCCTCGATCGGTTGCTGGCCGTCGCGGATGAACAGGCGTAGCGCGCCGGCCTGGCGCTCGGCGTGGAGACGACCGAGCCAGTCGTAGAGGCGCTCGACGGTCCGGTTGTCGGCTTTGCGCGTCGCGGCCACGAGCTGGTTGCGGAAATCGTAGACGTAGGACCAGACTTCGTCCTCGACCAGATTGCCGTTGCGGTCGTAGCGGCGGGTCGCGCCACCGACTTGCACGTGCTGGTCGAGCTCGTTCACCGCATAGGAGGTGACGACGTTGCCGACCGTGCTGCTCGTCCGGTTCCCCGCCTCGTCATAGGCCCAGCTGCTGCCATCCGGTGTGCTCGGCAGGTCGAAGAAGCGCGCATCGATCTGCGCCTGCAAGTTGGGCAGCGGGTCGGGCAGCGGCTGCGCCGGCTGCGCGATTGCGCTCATGTCGAGGGCGGTCGCGGGCCTGGCAACATCCCACGCGAACAGCCGCGACAGCGTATCGTACTTGAACGCCAGCCGCATGGCGAAGTCCTGGCCGGTCTCGACGCAGTTGCGCACGTTGCCCAGCGCGTCGTGCAGGTATTGCACCGTCAGCACCGGGGTGCCGCCGATCGAGTGGCGGACCTCGTCGATGCGGGCCACCGCGTCGGTGCGGAAGTCGGTGGTCGGCCCCCCGTCCCGACTGAGCTGCGACGGGCTCAGGCCCGCATAGGCGAAGGATGCCAGCGGCGTGGCGCCCGCGCTCGCCGGGTCGCCCGGCCACGCCGCGCCCCCTTGGTCCTGCGCGATGGCAGTGACGCGGTCGAGGATGTCGCGCTGGTAGCTGAGCGCGCGGCCGGCCGGGTAGCTCAACCGGTCGATCGCGCCGGTGTTGGAGAACTGGCGTCCGATGACGAAGGCGTGTGTCGCATCGGCACCGGGCACCCCCGCGAAGGTGATGCTCTCCTCGATCACGTGATCGAGCGAGTCGTGGCGCAGGCCGATGTCGATGAAGTCGTTCGTGGCCCGCTGCAGGCGGCCGAGCCCATCATAGGCGGCGTGCTGGCTGGTCGTGCCGCCGAGCGTCACGCCGGGCATCAGCCCGGAGCGGTCGACCTCCAGCGACGTGTTGCGGCCGAGCGCATCCCAGGCGAGCCGCCGGACGGCGCCATTGCGATCGCGGTAGGCGATCATGTTGCCGCCGCGATCGTATTCGGCGAGATCCGCGCTGCCGTCCGGAAGGAGGGTCGACGCGAGGCGTCCGGCCGTATCGTAGGTGAAGCCCGTGACGCGCCCCAGCGCGTCGGTCTGCGAGACCTTCTGGTCGTCGAGATTCCAGGCAAAGCTCACATCCACCGCCTGCGGCGTACCGCCGGGCGAGGCGGGCGGCAGGAACTGCCGGTTGCGGGTCAGGCGGCGGAAGACGTCATAGTCGTTGCGGATGACGTTGCCGAGCGGGTCGGTGATCGCCACGCAGTCGCCGCGGCTGTTGTAGGCGCAACGCGTGATGCCGCCGGGCGTCGCATGGGCGATCCTGCGGTTCAGCTCGTCGTAGGTCCAGGTCTCGGCGTAGTGCTGGGTCCGGAGCGTCGTACCGTTCGTGTCCTTCACCAGCTCCTGCCGGTCGAGCCGGACGAGATTGGCTTCCTTGTCCCACTCCAGGCGCCACTCGTTGCCGTAGGGATCAACCCGGCGGACCGCGCGGCCCAGGATGTCGAACTGCGTGACAAACGCGCGGCCGTCCTGATCGATCTCGCGCACGAGATTGTTCAGGCTGTCGTAGAAGTACTGAAGCGTGAGCAGCGTACCGGGACCGCTGTCGAGAAAGGCGGTCGCAAGGTCGGCCGCGGCGACGGGCGGCGCATGATCGAACCGGCTTGCCGACGCCGTGATGCGCCGTCCGATCTCATCGTAGGTGAACTGTCGCCGGGCGAGCAGCAGGAAGCTGCCGTCGGCCTGCTTCTCGTGGCTGCATTCGACGAGGAGATTGCCGAGCTTGTCGAAGCGGCGGATCGTGACGTTGCCCAGCGCATCCTCGGTCCGCACCGCCCGCCCGAACGCGTCGAAGGTGAAGCGCGTAGCGTAGCCGCGCGGGTTGACGATGCGGATGGCGCGGCCGTCGGCATCGTAGGCGTAGCGGACGACGGCGCGCGTATGCGCATAGTCGTCGATCGTCGTGGCGACCAGCGCCCGTTCGTTGTAGGTCAGCTTGCGCAGGCGTCCCGACGGCTCGATGGTGAGCGCCGGCCGTCCCGCCCGGTCGTGCACGACCTTGGTGACTTTCGCCAACGTGCCGTCGCCGATGGTTTGCCGAACAAGATTCTGCTCCTCGCCGTACCGGCTCAGCGTCACGAAGACGCCCGCGGGCGTATTGGCTTCGTCCTTCAGGCCGAGCTCGGTGCGCACGAGGTTGCCGGCGCGGTCATAGGCGAAGGTGGTTGTGGCGCCGACCGGCAGCGAGCTGACGCGACGCACCACCTGATCCAGCGCATTGTAGTCGGCCTCGGACACGAAGCGGTCGTCGCCCGCCGTGAATTTCGGGCCATAGAGCCGGGTCACGCGGCCGAGAGGATCGCGGTCCATCGCGGTGGTGAGCGCGGCGCCCGTCGGATCGATGGTGGTGGATTTGAGCAGGCCGTCGAGCGGGCCGTCGGCCGCGCCGAAATAGGCATGGCGCGTTCCCAGCCCCGCTGCGTTGGCGGCTTCCAGCAGGCGGCCATTGGCGTCGTACTGGTTGAAGGAGACGACCACCGGGTCACCGGCGGAGCCGTCGGGCAAGGTCGGCGTCGGCCGTTGCACCGACCGCAGAAAGAAATTCTGGAAGCCGTTGCCGGGCGCGTAGGTGTAGCGGGTGAGGGCGCCGGTGTAGGCGGCGTCCTCGGCAAAGGCCGGGTTGGCGCTTCTTGTGAAACGCGGGTCGGACACGGTGAGCGCCTGGTTGAAGTCCGGCTCGTAGGTGAATTTCTGGATGGCGTCGGACGCGTCGGTCGCGAAAATGTCAGGGAGCGCTGTCGCCGACCACAGGCTGGGCGCGAGCCCTGTCGGCGCGAAAGCGAGAAAGCGGCCGCGCCTCACGACCGCCAGGACGTTGGCGAACTGTAGGCGGGCCTCGGCGGTGAGGTCGGCATCCGCCTCGGGCCGGTAGTCTTCGGTCCGCGGATGCACGCGCTCGTACCAGTCGCGTCCGAACAGGGTCTGGGTGGTCACGCCCATCGGGGTGACGGCCGCGACCTGCTTGCCGTCGCGGTTGTAGCGATAATGCGCGCCGATGAGCTTCGGCAGGCCGCCGAGGAAGGCGTACTCCTCCTTGTAGAGGGCGTTGCCGAAGCGGTTGAAGAGGTAGCGCAGCTGCCGGCCGTCGCGCTCGGTCACGATGGTCTGACGGTCGGGCCGTTCGTGGTCGTCGTAGGGCTGATTGAAGTCCTCGATGATATCGGCATAGTCGAACAGAGTGTCGCCGCCGGCTTGACGCTGCCGGACGACCCGGCGGTAGCTTACCAGCCCCGGTTGCGTGCCGTACTCGTTCTCCAGGAACGGGCGGCCGTTGCCGTCGAAGATGCCGATCAGTGCGTGTTGCAGGCTCTCGTCCGCGTTCGCCGCGCCGATGTAATCGTAGAACGACGTCGGTCCGCTGCGGTGCGGTTCCGTGGCGGGCAAGGTGACCGTCGCCAGATTGCCGATGTCGTCGTAGCCGTATCTCCAGGTGCGGCCGGTGAAATCAGCGATGGCGACGATCCGGCTCTGGTCGTCATAGCTGAAATCGACCCGGCGCTGGCTGCTGTTGATCTCGGCATGCGCCAGCAGTCCGTTCTGGTAGGCGAAGGAGAGAGAGTTGCCATAGCGGTCGTCGATGCGCGCCACCACGTGGATGCTCGGGCCCAGCGTCGGATGCTGCTGGTAGTGGATGCGTGTGCCGTCCGGCTGGCGCAGCGTGAACGAATTCCCGTCGGCCTCGAGGATCGCATCCACGCCATCCGGCGGGACCCAATAGCCGTGGATCTCATGGCGCGTGAAGACGTCGATGCCGAGCGCACCGTTCGACCGCACGATGGCCAGCTGGTCGGGCGGCACGGTGAGCCAGAGATTATAATTGTGGTCCCAGTTGCACCCCAGGGGGCCCTGGTAGACCACCAACTGAGAGTAGGTGCGCTGAAAGACGAAATTCTGGCCGGCGCCGTTCAGCTCGAAGTCGGCGACGGCGTAGGTGAACTCGCCGTTGAACATCTTCACCGGATCGGCGGCCTTGGCGACGTTGTCTTTCGTCGGGGCGGGGTCGAGGCTCTTGACCACGTACAGGCCGTTGCTGTCGCCGGCCGGCATGATGGCTGGCGCGACCTCGTCGATCACCTGCGCCTTGAGGCGAGCGAACCGGTCGGCCATATCCGGTGGCACGTCGAGTTGAAGCGGCGCCGACTTCAGCAGCTTCTTGAAGTCGTCGAGCGTCTGCTGCGATTGCGGATTCTCGGCCAGCACCGTGGCCGCATCCTCCGCCAGATCCATATAGCGCTTGCGGATCGCGTCCTTGATCTGGTCGTCGCTCATGGCGGGGGTGACGGTGGCCACCGACCCGGCGCCGCCCGCGTCCGGGGTGGTATCGGGCGTCGTGGTGTCGGGGTCGGGCACGGCCGGGGCTCACCCTTTGGTGGTCTTCAAAAGCCGGTCGAGCACATCCTTCTGGGCCTGGCCGGCCGCGGCGTCGGTGGCGGTCGCGGCGAAGAGCTGGCCCACCGTCGTGATCTTCGTCCGCCGCAGCGCGGGCAAATGCGCCCGGTCGATGAATCCCTTCGCGGCCAGGTCGGTCAGCGATATGTTCGCCTCGGTCGCGATATTGGCCACGAGCGCGCGGAAGACGCCCGTCTGCTCGAACGGCCGCGGCTGGTAAGTGCCTGCCGAGATATTGTTGAGCATCAGGCGCCTCACTTGACTCTGCGCGACGTTCAGATCGCGCTGGGTCTGAGCGCGCGCCTCGGGCGAGGTGCCGCCGGCCTGCGTGCGCGCCAAGGCGGCCGTGGCGCGATCGGGCAGGGAGAGCTCGCCCGCAACGATCGGCGGGCGCACGGGCTCGCGCAGCTTGATCAGCACCAGGTTGCCGCTGTCGTCGAAGGTCCCGCAGCTCTGAATCACGCGGCGGGTCACCACGAGCTGCTTGGTGGGCGTCGTCGGCGTCGGCGGCTGGGGCGGCGGAGGCGGCAGCGGATCGGGCGGCGGCCAGTCGCCGTTGCCGTTGGGCTGCCTCTGCATGGCCGCCACGAGGTAGTGTGGCACCACCGCGGGCGCCTGATGGCCGGTATCGAGGCCGGCCTGGATGCAAAGCCCATCGAGCGAGCGCGGCATGTGCACCACCAGGAACACGTCCTGGATGCCTTCGAGATTGCGCTCGCCGTCGATCAGGTTGAATTCCGTCTGCGCCGAGCTCGACACGGTGTGCGGCCGCGGCGCCACCACGAATAGCGCCCTGTTCGTGCCAAGATGATAGCCATTGAAGAGCTGATACATCTGGCTGGTCGAGGTGGTGCGGCTGAGCGTTTCGCGCGCTTCGCGCGACGTGTCGGTCGTGTTCTGGTTCACGGTCGTGTCGCTCCACGATTGCGTGACGTTCCCGGATGCGCCGAAAGGCCCGATGCTGAACCCTGCACTGGCGCCGACCTCGAGGCTGTTGGTCGAGCTGTTGCCCTTGGTGATGCTGGTGGTGTCGGCCGAGGCCGACAGCGTCTCCGACCCTTGGGTGACGCTCTCGTAGAGCTCGCGCTTCTTGGGCTCGAAGTCGAGGAAATAAGGATAGTCGTCGGGCGCCACGCCGGTGGCGTTATGCGGATAAACGGCGATCTGCATGATGGCGCCGAGGCAAGGCCAGTACTGCGCCGCCCAGCCGCTGGCGATGATCGTCTGCCACAGCGTGCGCTGCAGGTCGTCCCAGTTGCCGGCCTGCTGGGCCTGCACCTGGGCCCCACGCAGAGCCTCCGATGGGTTCCAGCCCGTGAGGCTGCAGGTCAGTCGCAGATAGACGATCCGGGAGTTGGGATAGGTGTCGGCAATCTCCTCGTCCGGCACGACGTAATAATAGACAGCGAGCGACGAACGCCACTTGGGACTGAACGCCATGTCGCCGAAGTTCGTGTCGATCATGTCTGGCGCGAACGCCATCCGCGTCCAGGTGATGTCCTGCGGCGGCATGAGCGATTGAATTGGCATAGCAAACCCAATCCAAAACCAGAGGCGTCGCGTCGAGGCTAAGTAATTTATTCTTCACATGCAAGATGGTTGCGTGCGAAACGGTGAGGCCGGCAACCCAGAGCTTGGCAGGTTGGGGGAGGGTTCGCGAATTGCCACTGCCACGGTAAGGCTTGTGGGCATGGCTTCTGCCGAATTGCTGGCCGACAGCTTTGGGCGCGTCCTCGTCGTTGCCCGCTGCCCCGACGAAGGTCCCTTTCCAGTCGTTGAGTTGGTCGTCGTCGCGCTGCCAGAGCACCACGCCACCGCATCGCCGGCGTGTTCGGACATTGGTTCCGCTAAGCGCGAAACCCCATGCGATAGCGAGCAGGGCTTGTCACGAAGCGTGCCCGAAAATGATGGCGCAAGGCATCAGCCGATCCAAATCCAACGGCCGTCGCGACGTCCTCGACCGACATGGCAGTCGCTTCCAGCAAGCTGCGCGCACGCGCCACGCGCTCCTGCACGATCCATTCGCCGGGCGACACGCCGGTTGCCTCCCCGAACCGTCGGATGAACGTCCGCCGGCTCATGCGGACCCTGTCAGCCAAAGTGTCGATGGTCAGGTCATGAGCGAGATGTTCGCGCATCCAGGCCCGCAACTCGGCAAGAGGATCGCCTTCGGCCAGGACGGGACTGGGGATGAACTGCGCCTGTCCCCCTTCGCGGTGCGCCGGAATGACGAGGCGGCGGGCGACGTCATTGGCGACGTCCGGCCCAAAATCGTGGCGGACGATGTGGACGCAGAGATCCAGGCCGGCGGCACGACCGGCCGAACTCATGATGTCGCCTTCATCGACATAAAGGACCTTGGCATCGACATGCAGCGAGGGATGCCTCCGCATGAGGGCATCCGCATGGGCCCAGTGCGCTGCAACTCGCCGTCCCTCGAGCAGCCCAGCGGCAGCCAGGACAAAGACGCCGGAACAGATCGATGCGATCCGGACGCCGCGCGCGTGGGCGCGGCGAAGCTCGTCCATCACCGGCTCGGGCGGCGTCGCGTCGATGTCATGCCACCCCGGCACGATGATCGTGCCCGCCTGCCGCAAGAACGGGAAGCCAAGGTCCGCGACGATCTTGACACCGCCACTGGCGGCGAGCGGCACGCCGGGGTGCTCGGCGCACACGGCGACGCAGTACCAGTCGCGACCCATGTTGGGCAGGCCGAAGACCTCGAGGGCGATGCCGAGCTCGAACGCGTTGACCCCGTCATAGGCCAGCAGTGCGACCGCCTTGTTGTCAGGCCGGTTCTGCCGCCCCCTGCTGTTGGACTGCTTTGGCATGATTTTCACGATAACTGGCATCTGTGCCACTGGTCAAGAACGCCCGCGGCGCTGACGATCGTAGACAGAGGCGACCGTCACGTTTGGGGAGTGTTCATGAGCGAAGTCGCGCCGCCAACGCTGGTACAGCCCTCTCCAAGCGGCGCCTCCGTCCAGGGCGCGTCGCACGATCGCGGCCAGGGCGGCCGTGCCAGGGGAGTTCTGTATTGCCTTGCCGCAACGGTCTCGTTCGGTCTCATGTTCCCGGTCATGGCGAGTGCGCTCACGCGCATCGACCCCTTCACCTTCACCTCGCTGCGCTACCTGATCGCGGCTGGCGCATCGCTCGTCCTGCTCCGGGTCAGGGAAGGACCGGGCACTCTGCGGCCAAGGGGGGAGTCGATCATGCTCGCCTGGTTCCTGGGCTCGATCGGCTTCGCCGGCTTCGGCTTCCTTGTGTTTCTGGGTCAGCAGCTGGCCGGCGGCGAAGGGGCTTTGACGGCTTCGATCATGGCAGCCACCCAGCCCTTGCTGGGCGTTCTGATCAACTCCGTCGCTCGCCGTGTCCTGCCGCCGCGCTATACGCTCTCGCTCGTCCTGCTGTCGTTGCTCGGTGTCGGGCTTGTCGTCACCAAGGGAGACATCGGCGGATTGCTGCAAGAGCCGCAGAACTATTCCGCCAATGGGCTGATCGTGCTCGGGATGATCTGCTGGCTGATTTACACGTTCGGCGCGGCGCGGTTCACGACATGGTCCCCGCTCAAATACACCACGCTGACGATGTGCCTCGGCCTGACGACGATCGTGGCGATCAACCTGAGCCTCCTGGCAGCACATGCGATCGTCTTGCCGCAGCCCGCAGACTTTATCTTCATCGTCCCTCACGTCCTCTACATGAGCCTGATCGCAAGCCTGGCCGGTGTGCTGTGCTGGAATCTCGGGAACAAGATCCTCACGCCGCTGAACGCTGTGCTGTTCATGGACGTGGTGCCGATCACGGCCTTCATCGTCTCGGCGATCACCGGTGTCCTGGCGACACCTGCCCAGATCATCGGCGCCTGTATCACCGGCAGTGCGTTGATCCTGAACAACCTTCATCTGCAGTACCGAGCCCGGCGCGGCTCGCCGCCCTGATGGGAACACCAGGTCCACTACGCCAAGCAATTGAGCCAAGCAATTGAGCCAAGCAATCCTGACAGGCAGAGACAGGAGCCCGCCCGTGAAACTGAGGTTATTGCGCAACGCGACCCTGAAGCTGGATGTCGGCGGCCGGACGATCCTGATCGATCCGTTCTTAGCGCCAAAACATAGCAGGCCGTCTTATGCGGGGCGTTCGCCCAACCCGCTCGTCGATCTTACCGTCGGCCTGGATGAGATTCTTCATGGTGTCGAGCTTGTTATGGTCTCGCATCTGCATACGGACCATTTCGATCTCGTTGCGCAGTCGCTCGTGCCCAAACATCTGCCGCTGATCTGCCGACACGGAGATGAGAGCAAGATCCGTTCATTCGGTTTCGAGAATGTGACGCCGCTTGTGGACCGAACGGACTGGCGCGGCATAGGTCTGACGCGGCGCGAGGGACAGCACGGTTTCGGTCCTGTCGTCGATAAGATGGGCCCCGTCATGGGCTTCAGCATAGTAGCACCGGGCGAGCCGACGCTGTACTGGTCAGGGGATACCGTGCTTTATCCGCCGGTCGAAGAGACAATCCGCAGCACCGATCCCGATATCATCGTCATTCATCCCTGCGGCGCGCTTTGGGAGGGCGAACCTATCGCTATGGATGCCAGGCAGGCCGTGGCTGTGTGCGAGGCTGCGCCCCGTGCGATCGTCGTCGCGACGCATCTCGATGCGCTCGATCATGCGACGGTGAGCCGAGCCGACCTGCGGCAGTATGCGCAGTCACACGGCATCGTCGCCGAGAGGCTTCGGATCCCGGACGATGGAGACGTTCTGGAGTTCGGTGTGTAGAAACAGTATCGATCGCCGCTGAGCGCTGCGAATATCTGTTCGTAAGCTCCGTTCCGCTCGGCCCAGCGCAGGCCTTGACGGGCGTGACCAGAGCTTCCTGCGAGCTCCGTCCAGCATCGCCGAGCAAGGTTGGCGCCGCGATCAAGGCCATGCATGCGGATCGATCGACCATAACGGCAGGGGTAACCAGCGAGCTGCGGAATAGCGCGAGGCGGCCCGCGGCTCGAGCGCTTCCTGATCGGATCGAAGTGCGCCAGGATCAAGCCGCCTCTGCAAAGGCGACCCAGCCGCGGAAGGAGAAGCCGGCGTAGAAAAGAGCGGGATCGGAAAAGCCGGCGTCCCGCAGGAGCGCCTCCTCGTCGCCGGTGGACAGAAGGGGCAGATGTTGCGCCATGCCCGCAGCAGACGCCGCTGCTTGCGCAAGATCGGGTTGCGCGCCCGCTGCAAAGGCTGCCGATCGCGTCAACCAGTGTTCGGGCTCGTCCCCCTCCGGGATGCTGTGATGGGCGACGACGAGAGGCGCTCGGGGTTTCAGCCGCTCGCGCAGCGCCTGCAGCACGCGTAGCCGCTCCGGCCGCGGCAGAAAATGAAGCGTGAGCAGGCAGGTGGCGCCATCGAAAGGTCCCGGGGGAGCATCTTCGACATAGCCATGCACCCACTGGACCTGTGAGCCGAGCGGGCCGAGAACGTGCCTCGCCAGATCAAGCATGGGCTGCGACGGATCCACGCCCACGAACGACCAGTTTGGCCGCGCTGCGGCGAAGGCCTTCAGCTCCAGTCCGCCGCCGGCGCCGAGAACGAGCATGTCCGCGGCCGCTGGTGCCCGCTCCGAAAGCAGGATCAGGGCCATTCGATGGAGATCGGCAAAGCCTGGCACGCGCTGTGGCGTGACATCGGCATAGCCGCCAACCATCGCGGGATCGGTAAAAGGTTGGAATGAAGCCATGCTCTTCATCCGAACACGAAGGGGTGGCGTGCGGCAGTTCGGGCAGAATCGCCATCAGCGACCGTCCTGAACCCCGGGTTTGTATCTGACGACGATACGAAAGGGAGTGCGTATCACGTATCAATTGAAGATACGTGATCGGTGCTTCCCATGTCAATCGCTGGGTCTGAGCGATCCGACGTTCGCCGCCCCATCAAACCCGAAGGCTGCCATGAACAGGGACATGCGACTCTCGGACGTCCTGCACGTGCTCTTGCATCTCGACCATGCAGAGGGGCCGATGCCCTCCGATGTCCTGGCCCGCAGCGTGGGAGCGACCCCCGCAGTGTTCCAGCGCGCCATGGCCGGCCTGAGGAATGCGGGTTACGTGCAACCAGGAAAGGGCGCGGCGGCGCGCTGGACACTCGCGCGGAGATCTCAAGGTCGTTCGCAGTGGCTGTTCAAAGCGTCGCGTAATACAGGAGGTGAAGCCCATTATACACAATATGAACCATCAAGGAGGGCCACAGGGAGCTCGTTTTGCGGAACAGCATGCCCGTCAGGATGCCGACCATGAATGCATCCAGAAGGATAACGCTCGGGCCGTGAACGACGGCAAATATGGCGGCGCTGCCGACCACTCCGGCCCACATTCCATATCGGTTGAGCGCATTGGCGATGACGCCTCGGAACACGACCTCTTCGCCAAACGGTGTGAAGAAGGCGCCCGTGACCAGTAGAGCAAGCAGCGGAAGCGCACGGCCGGATGCCGCGGCCTGGAAGTCAGCCTGCGTGTTCGCCTCGGTGATGAACAGGAAGTATATCCCCTCGACAATGAAGCTCAGACCGAACGCGAGGACGCCCAGCGCCGCTCCGGCGAGCAGCCATGTCCGTTCGGTCGCGCGAAAGCCGAAGGCGTGAAAATCACGAATGCGCAGGGCGAATGCCGCGAGCAGGGCGATGGTGCCGGCAACGCCGTTGACTGCCATGCCAACGATGCCCCGCAAGGCGGCCTGTTCGTCGGATACCCGCACCATCCACAGGGCGAGTGCGGCAATCAGGATCAGATAGGTGATCAGCGCCACCGCGACTTCGGGCCAACCTGGTCGGGCGACTGCCTCTGTGGATAAAGGCAAATCGTGGTCGGTATTTGAAGGGCTTTTCGGAGCAGATGTTGCCATCATTATCCCTGTGAACAGGCAGAGCCCTTGCGCACCAGTGTTCCTACAGGCTCTGTCGAGCCTTGCAAACTACACGTTGCCGGGAATGCGAGCGATGACCTTGATTTCGAAGTCGAAGCCGGCAAGCCAATTGACGCCGATGGCGGTCCAGTTCGGATAGGGCGCCTGCGGGAACACTTCGTTCTTCACCGCCATGATGGTTTCGAACTGGTTCTCGGGGTCCGTGTGGAAGGTCGTCACATCGACGATATCGTCCAAGGTGCAGCCCCCGGCCGCGAGCACCGCCTTCAGATTGGCGAAGGCCTGCCGGACCTGGCCTGCAAAATCCGGTTCGGGCGAGCCGTCGGACCGGCTACCGACCTGACCGGACACAAACAGCAGATCGCCCGAGCGAATTGCGGCCGAATAGCCATGCGCCTCGTAAAGAGCGTGGCGGTTTGCGGGAAAGACGGCATCGCGCTGCGTCATGTCGTGGTCCTTCAGATGTCGCTGTCCTGCGTGAAGCCGGCCGATGAATGACGGCTCAGGCCTCACGGGAAGGGGTGTTGGTTGATATACGTCACGTATGTGGAATAATCTCACATACGAGTCGAATGTCAACCCAGATACGCCTCGTATTTGAAATCAGGGTGAGCCATGACCGCAAGACGCCGCATCGAGACAATGGAGGAAAACCGGGCCAAGCTGATCGCGGCAGCGCGTAAGGCTTTCGCCGAGAAGGGCTTTGCCGCGGCGTCGATGGACGAGTTGACCGCGGATGTCGGACTGACGCGCGGGGCGCTCTACCACAACTTCGGCAGCAAGAAGGGGCTGCTGGCCGCCGTTGTCGCTCAGGTCGATGGCGAGATGGCGAGCCGGGCGCGAGAGGCCGGCGCCGCAGCAGGCGACGATTGGGAGGGGCTCCTTGCGGAGGGGGCGGCCTATATCGAGATGGCTGTCGACCCGGAAGTGCAGCGGATCGTGTTGCTGGACGGCCCCGCCGTCCTGGGCGATCCGACTCAATGGCCAAGCCAGAACGCGTGCCTGGACATGACGAAGCAGGCCGTCGCCAAGCTGATCTCCGAAGGCATCATGAAGCCCGTCGACGTCGAGGCCACGGCTCGCCTTCTCAGCGGCGCGGCCTTGAACGCAGCCCTGTGGGTGGCGGCCAGCAAAGAGCCGCGGTCTGCTTTGCCCAAAGCCATCGAGGCATTCCAGCTGATGGCGGCAGGCTTGCTGGCGAGCCGTCGCGCACGGCGCCGATGACAGGGCGGGCGGATGACGGCTCCAGGGGGTGATGCGTTCAATTCCCGCCGCAGTGGGCAGATGAGCAGCCTGGTTGGGACGCCTGCATCCGACCGGAAGGGGCACGCTCACCGCCCATCGAATCTGCAGCTTCCGCAGCGTGCGTTTCCGCTCAGAGTGCAGCGATCAGCTTGGTCAGCAAATCGTTGAGTTTCTCCTGTTCCGCCGGCGTCAGCGCTCCGAGGAGCCGCTCCTCGTTGGCGACATGCTGTCCGATCGTCTCGTCAATGAGTTGGCGTCCGCGGTCGGTGAGCGCAATGAGCTTTCCGCGTCGGTCATTGGGATCGGGGCGCCGTTCGACGAGTCCGGCCCGTTCGAGGCGATCGAGGCGGTTGGTCATGCCGCCCGAGGAAATCATCGTGGCCTCGTAAAGACGCGTCGGAGACAGCATGAAGGGCGCGCCCGAGCGCCGAAGCGTCGCCAGAACATCAAACTCGCCAGGCTGGAGCCCCGCTCGACTGAATAGCGGGTTCATATGGTCGCGGAGCACCTTTTCGGAGGCTTCGGAGAGCCGTCCGAACACGGCCATCGGCAGCGACGGAAGGTCGGGGCGTTCGCGTCTCCACTGCTCAACGGCCATCGCAGCACGATCCATCTTCGTCCTCACGAAAATATCTTGACACTAAGATACATTTCATTAAGTTTCTTATTGCCTAATATAACAGGGTGGTTGGCGATGTCCATGCATGAGGGACTTCTCGTCACGGAAGGGAGAGAAAAATGAACGGCCACAATATGAGTTCGCCGGAGGAGCTGCTGATCACGCGCATGTTGGACGCGTCACCCAAGCGCGTTTTCCAGGCTTGGACACGGCCCGAGTTGCTCAGACAATGGTTCGCGCCCGCGCCTTGGACCATAGCGAATGCTGAGCTCGATGTGAGGCCCGGGGGTAGGTCGCTGATCGTTATGAGCGATGGCGACGGAAATGATTTTCCGTCGCGCGGCGTCTATCTCGAGGTCATCGAGAATGAGCGGATCGTCTTCACCGACGCCTATACCGAGGCCTGGGTGCCTTCACCCAAGCCGTTTGCGACCATCATTGTGACATTCGAGGACTGCGGTGGGCAGACGCGATACACTGCGCGGGCCCGGCACTGGTCGGCCGAAGACCGTACTGCGCATGAGAGCATGGGATTCGAGGCCGGCTGGAACCAGTGCGCGGACCAGCTCACGGCGCTCCTCGCGAAGCAGGGAGAAACACAATGAGTGTGCAGGCTGCCAATCCGCTGCTGGCGTCCCGGGTGGTGGGGCGGCGCGCTCGGCGCATCGGCATCGTCCTGAAAACGGTCGTCGTGCTGTTCCTCGTCTTCGATGCGCTCGTGAAGATCTTCGTTTTGCCTGATATGCCTGAGGCGGCGAAGGGCCTGGGATGGGATGCGGCTCAGGCACCGATCCTCGGCCTCGTCCTGCTGGTCTCGACGCTGCTTTACGCCGTGCCGCGAACCTCGCTGCTCGGCGGCCTGCTGCTCACGGCCTATTTGGGCGGCGCCATCGCGACCCACCTGCGCGTCGAGAGCCCCCTCTTCACCCACACCCTCTTCGGCGTTTATCTGGGCCTGCTTGTTTGGGCCACCTTGCTCCTCTGCGATCGCCGTCTCGTCTCGCTGCTTCGGGGCCAGGCGACCAGCTGAAAACCCGGCGTAGGCGCGGCGGCGTTTGGGTCACAGCGCGGTGGTTGCGACCAACGCTTCATACAGCGCCGCGCGTCCGTTGCTTGCGAGCCAGGAGCGAAACGAGAGCAGCTCCGGGTTGATTTCACGCATGGCATCCAGGTCGATTCGCTCTGCAAGCGGACCGTCCTCCAGGCTCTTCGCCATGTGTGCAAGGTCCACGTTTGCCGCGAGAACGTCATCGGAAAAGCGGTCGTAGGTGATTGGACGTCCGGCGACTTCGGTAAAGGCGGACTGAAGCTCATGGCCTGTCAAGCGGTCGCTGGCGATCTTCAACGTCATGCCGCCGAAGCGGGTCTTGTCGGCATACACCGCAGCAACAAATTTGCCGATGTCTTCCACGGCGGTCAACTGAATTGAGTGATCCGGCCTGATCAGAGACACCAACCGACCCTGATCCAAACCGAAACCAGGTCGCACGAGCATTTCCATGAAGATTGTCGGCCGGATAATGGTGGCGGTGATCGGGAGTTCGCGAACGTGCGCTTCGATGCGCGGCTTGGCATCGAAACGCGGGACGCCGGTCAGTTCATCTCCGACGCTGGCGCCCGAAGAATACACGAAATGATCGACACTGGTCTCTGCCGAGATGTCCGCAATCGACATCCCATATCGGATTTCGTCCTCTGCCGCCAAGTTGGCGGGCAGTACACTGAAAACACCGTAGGTGTCTTTCATGGCTGCACGGATCGCATCCGTGTCGTCGAAAGAGCCCTGTACCAGCTCTACGCCTGCATTCCGCAGTTGCAACGACGCGGTATCAGCGGACTTTGACACAAGCGCGCGAACAGGCCATCCTGCCTTCAACAAGGCCTTGGCAACAGACCCTCCTTGTCGCCCTGTGGCGCCGAAAACCAGAGTAGGGTGTTTGTCAGTAGCCATTGGAAACCCTCGTGTTAAACACGGGGCGACCATATATACTTTTGGAAAACCGCCGGAAGACGGCACATTTTTGAGCATCAGGCACAAGGAGGATACCCTTGGACAAACAGATCCATGGCGACACGCTGCGAGGATCGGTGGGTAACCGGTCGTTCAGACCGATCCCGTCAAACGGGGTCTGCACCCTGCTGAGCGACAAGTGGACCGTCCCGGTCCTTTGGCGTCTTTCGCTCGCGGAGGATAATCGGCTCCGCTTTTCAGCACTGAGAAAGGAGGTCGATGGAGTCACCCAGCGGATGCTGACGCTCACACTGCGCAATCTCGAGCGTGACGGGCTCGTTGCGCGTCACTACTTCCCTGAAGTGCCGCCGCGTGTCGAGTATGAGCTGACCGAGATGGGCGGCGGCGCGTTGCTCGCCCTTGAGAGGTTTAACCTTTGGGTTCGGGATAATCTGCACTCCATTAAAGAGAGCCGTCGCGTTTACGACGAGACCAAGCCGCAAAATCCGCTATTGCCACAGGCGACCTGAAGCATCGGGCATGAAACTTGAATCGACGTTTTTCTAGAGCAGATTCGCTTTTGCCATGATCGCTGATCCACGCTGATTTCTTATTTTGACGCGTCTTTTCGATCATGGCCGATTCCGTCTGATCGAAGCCCGCTCTAGTGTGGCGAATCCGAAATTCGCACCACCTCGGGGCAGCGCTGGGAGCGAATTTCGGATTCCTAAGCCACACTAGCAACTCTATGATTCGAGTGTGGTTTAATGGATCTGAAGGTCCTGAACGTGGATGCCATGTGGGGAGCAGGAACTTCAGATTCACCACACTAGCCGCACCGGAGGATGTCTTTTCTCAAGCAACAATCTCTCATCGCCGGATGTATATTTCGATTGGACGGACTATGCTTTCTTGAGGTGCGTTATGAGAGCCCGCAGTCCGGGCGGCGTTTGTTTACGACTGGGATGGTACAGATAGAAGCCTGGGAACGGCTTGCACCAGCACTCCAGCACCCGCACCAGCCTGCCAGTAGCAAGCTCTTCGGAGACGCTCGCCTCGGGCAGATACGCCAGTCCCGCACCAGCGATTGCCGCCTGACGGATGATTCCTGTGTCGTTGACGACCAGTGGCCCGTCAACATCCACATACAGCGAGCCGTTCGGCCCATCAAACCGCCATCGGCACAACTTACCAGATGTAACCCAACGATAATTCAGGCACGCATGATTACGAAGGTCGCGTGGCGTCTCGGGGCGGGTACGTCGAGCAAAATAATCTGGAGAGCCAACCACCGCCACGCGATAAGGTCCGGTCAGATTGATAGCGACCATGTCCTGCTCCACGAGTTCGCCGATGCGGATGCCAGCGTCGAACCCTGCCGCGATCACGTCCGTCAAATCGTCGTCGACCACGAGGTTGAGCCGTACCCCAGGATAGGCCGCGGCAAATTGGGCCAGACGAGGAGCAAGAATTTGCTCCGCTGCAAGTCTTGGCAAATTAAGTCTCACGGTTCCGACCGGTGCGCCCTGGACCGAGATGGTCTGCTCAATGACATCATCAAGGTTCAACAGCACTGGGGACAGCCGATTGTGCAGCAACTCACCGGCTTCTGTCGGACTCACACTGCGCGTCGTGCGGTTGAGCAATCGCATGCCCAGACGCTGTTCCAATCGGTTTAGCGCTCGGCTCACTGCAGATGGAGTCATCCCAAGTTTATTCGCGGCTCCGCGGAAGCCGCGGGCGTTGAAGATTGCCATGAACACAGTGAGTTCTTTGAATTCGCCGGCATCCATTTGATTGTTGTTCCTAGAGCAACACCACATTGTAGATATGGTGCATTGTGGAGCACAATCCAAGAGCCTACCCTTGGCTTGAACAGAGCCAAGGAACGTTTAGAATGTCTAACTTGAAACAAGGCCAGGCGGCGTGGCAAAAGGCGCCAGGGCAGCCGCTGACCATAGAACCTATCGCTGTTCCGCAACTTGCCGATAACGAAATACTCGTCCGAAACGCTGCTGTTGCTATAAACCCCCTTGATTGGCTGCTTCAGGAGGCTGCGATACTGCCCTGGCTCGAATATCCAGCCATCACCGGAAGCGATATAGCTGGTGAAGTCGTCGCGGTCGGTCGCAACGTAACACGCTTTCAGCCCGGCGATCGCGTACTGGGCCAGGCCGTCGGCACGACGATCAATCGTCCGTCACAAGGCGCCTTTCAGACATATACGGCGGTCTTTGAGCATATGACGGCCCCAATCCCGGATACCATGTCCTTTGTCGATGCTGCGGTCCTGCCGCTAGGACTCGGCACTGCGGCCTGCGGCCTCTATCAGGATTCTCATCTCGGCCTGGTGCATCCGTCAGCCGCGCCGTCGCCGACGGGCGAATTTGTCCTCGTCTGGGGTGCGGCGTCCAGTGTTGGCTGCAACGCCATCCAGCTCGCCGTGGCATCCGGATATGAATGCATCGCGGTTGCCTCACCGCGCCATACTGCCATGTTGAGGCAGCTCGGTGCTGTCGAGGTAATCGATTACCGCGATCCGGCCGTCGTGGACAAAGTCTCGCAGGCCCTTCAGGGGAAGACTCTCGCAGGCGCCTTGCACGCGACAGGAAACCTCGCCGACTGCGTTGCCGTTGTGAGCCGCAGCGAAGGACGACGGGTCGTCGCAATGACGCTGCGGACTAGTGAGGTTCTGCCGGAATCGGTTGTCGCCACGCATATTCATGGCACCAGCCTCAAAGACGATGAAATCGGCGATATGATCTATCGCGGCTTCCTGCCCGCAGCTCTCGCCAGCCAATGCTATCGCGCGGCCCCTCCGGCCAGGGTCGTTGGCAACGGACTCGGCGCCTTTCAAGAAGCGCTGGAAACTCTGAAGGGCGGGGTTTCAGGGAGAAAAATCGTGGTTACGCTCTCTTGAGTGAGTTGCTCCCCGATTCCTGAACAGGTTTCCGGCTGATTTAAGCTGCTCTCTGTCTCTGCTGATCGGCTTCGATGCTTTCCCGATACTCACGGCGGCGGCTGCTGCCGTGAGGAGTGTGGGGTCGCCGGTGGTCGTAGAAAGCGAGCCATCGGCCGATGGCGGCCTTCTCGCTCGAAGATGTCGGCAGTACCTTCAGGCAAGGCCGCCTCGCCACTGTCCTCGGACCAATGGCGGAGAATGGCTCGATCCAATGATGAAGCATCGTCCGTGTCCAGATCCAGCGCCTTAGCGCGGTCGAACTCGTTCATCGAGCTTGATGACCTGCATCTCTACTCCGTCGGCCTCGGTCGCGTTGCGCAACTCCCAGACCTGCGGCCAGAGCTGGCAGCCGGCGATCACCTTATGGTCTCGCCGAGCCAGGCCGACGGCAACACCACGGCCGCACCCGGAGGCTGCACCGGTGACAAGGACTGTCTTTCCCCATGTCGTTTCTCCCGATGCGATGTTCAGGCCACTATTTCGCCGTTGCGGATGGTCATATCCTTTTTGAGGAAATGACATTTATTCAGCGGTGTGCGCTGCAGCTTTTACGAGGTCGGCGATCATCTCGACTGGATGGGTCTTGCCCTTGAGGACGCCTGGGTCGTTGCTTGGGAAGTCGATCCAGCCCTCATTGAAGCGGTCGATCATTCGAATGCGCGGCTGCGGGTAGCGCATGCCCTGGGCTCGGAAGAGCGCCTCCCAGTCTTCGCGCGGCACGATGTCCGCATGGACGGGATGGCCGAGGGCGCTCGCGAAGGCCTTGGCGAGATCATCGGGGGACACCCGAGCCGGCCCTTCCAGCCGCACGACGCGCACGCCCGTCCAGCGCTCGCGCATCAGGGCTGCTGCGGTGCGGCCGACATCCTTCGCCGCGACCATGGCGATGCGCCTGTCGCGTGGGGCAAGGAAACTGCGGATCACGCCCTCGTCGCGCGCCGAGGCGACGTCCCAGGCCGCATTGTCGAGAAACCAGGCCGCACGCAGGAAGGCGATGGGCACCGGCAGGCTCCCCAGCGCCTCCTCCATCAGCGTGCGCTGGGTGAGCAGATTGTCCTCTTCGGCGTCCGCGCCGACGGTGGAGAGGCAGACCACGCGCTGGGGACGCGCCCTTTGCAGCGCCTGCCGCACCGCCGCGATGACGCGGCGCGCCTCGGGATAACCCGGCTCGGGATCGAAATCGGCCGGCGGCAGGATAAATACGCCGCTTGCGCCGTCGAAGGCGACGGCGAGCGCGTCGGCATCGTCCATCGCCGCGATGGCGATATCGCAGCCGCGCGCGATCCAAGGGCCAGCCTTGGCCAGGTTGCGCAGAACGGCGCGGACCGGCAGGCCCGCGTCCAGCAGTGCATCGGCGAGCGCGCCGCCGACCTTTCCGGTAATTCCAGTGATGGCATACATGGGGCGGTTCCTTATGTCAGAGGTTGGGCCGGGCGCGTCGCCAACTGACGCACGCGGTCTGGGGTGAGCCGGCAAATAATGCCGGATCAGCCCTGCCGGAGGCCGGGATCCGTCCCCTCCAGCGTGAGCGGGTGAGGGGCGTCGCGCACGAACATCCGTATAAGCCGACCCAGAGAATGACTTGAGCGCACAAAGGTCACTGTTACTGTGCCAAGGAATCACAGTGCGGGATTCGAATGGGCTTTGATGCGCGTATTTTGACCGGTGTGGGCGTGCTGGCCGCGGTGGTCGAGGCTGGCAACTTCGCGCGTGCGGGCGAGACGCTCGGGCTCACGGCGTCAGGCGTCAGCCGGGCCGTGGCGCGTATTGAGGTGCGCATAGGCGTGCGCCTGTTCGACCGTACGTCGCGCACGGCGACACTGACGGAAGAAGGCCGGCGCTTTTACACGCAGGTCATGCCGCTGCTCGCCGGCATCGAGGAGGCGGCCGGCGAAGCTGCGGGAGCGGCCGCTGCGGTCGGCGGCAAGTTGAGGGTCAATGTCGATCCCTGGTTCGCCCGCATGGTGCTGGCGCCCCGCCTTCAGGATTTTCTGGGACGTTATCCAAGGCTCTCGCTGGACCTGATCGTCAGCAATCACCGCGAGGAGATGATGGTTGGCGTGGACGTTGCCGTTCGCTTTGGCCCAGCAGACGGCTCCTCGCTGATCAGCCGCAAGATTCTCGACACCCGCGTGATCACGTGCGCGTCGCCCTCATATATCGAGCGTCAAGGTGTTCCGGCGAACCCGCACGAACTGGTCGATCACGAAACCATACTGTTCCGCGACCCTCGCACCGGCCTGCCGTTCGCCTGGGGCTTCGGGAGGGATGGGGACGAATTCGAGGTGGATGTGCGTGGGCGGGTGACGACCGACGACCCCTCGACGGCTGTGGAAGCTTGCCTGTCGGGACAGGGCATTTTCCAGAGCCTGGCAATCGGGCTCGACCGGTGGCTCATCGGCGGCGAGCTCGTCGAGGTTCTTGCGGACTGGTCTGACGAAACGTTCCCGCTCTACGCCTATCATCCCTCGCGTCACTTGCCGCCGGCCAAGGTGCGCGCCTTCCTCGACTTCGTGCAGGAGCTCGGGCGCGACGCGGTTGGAAACGCCTCAAAGCGGTAGGATCGACGACGGCGGGCCATGATAAGAAAATGCCAGCGCAATCAACGTAAGCGACTGTGCTTATGTGGAAAAGATCACGAAGCAGCACAGTCCGCAAAGATGCCGGCCGTCGCCCTCTTGACGAGGCGACGCAGCTGGAATTCGCCGTGAGCTTTCTCCATCCTTAGCGTGGAGGGACGATCTGTCAGTCCTTGATGAAGACGAGCAAGTCGGGATTGAGCACGTCGGCATGCGTGGTCAGCATGCCGTGCGGATAGCCCTTGTAGACTTTGAGCTGCCCGTGCCTGAGCAGCTTGATCGACAGCCCCGCGGAATCCGCAATCGGCACGACCTGATCGTCGTCGCCGTGCATCACCAGCGCGGGCACGTCGATCGCCTTGAGATCCTCGGTGAAGTCGGTCTCTGAGAAGGCCGCAATGCAGTCGTATTGGGCCTTGGCGCCGCCGATCATGCCTTGCCGCCACCAGTTCTGGATCGTGCCCTGGGAGATCTTCGCGCCAGGACGGTTGAAGCCGTAGAAGGGGCCGCTCGCTACATCGAGGTAGAATTGTGCGCGGCTGGCGGCGAGCGCCTCGCGGAAACCGTCGAATACCGATATCGGCGTGCCGTCCGGATTCGTCTCGGACTTCACCATGATCGGCGGCACTGCGCCGACGAGCACCGCCTTGGCGACGCGGCCGGGCTTCGCGCGGGCGACATAGCGCGCCGCCTCGCCGTCGCCGGTCGAATGGCCGATATGAACGGCGTTCTCGAGGTCCAAACGGTCGGCCAGCTTCATCACGTCCGCGACATAAGTATCCATGTCGTTGCCGGTGTCGGTCTGAGTCGAACGGCCGTGCCCGCGCCGATCGTGTGCGATCACGCGATAGCCGTGCGAAAGGAAGAACAGCATTTGCGCGTCTCAGTCGTCCGCGCTGAGCGGCCAGCCGCGGCGGAAGACGATCGGCCGTACGTCCCTAGAGCATGATCCCAAAAAAGTGGATTTCGGTTTTTGGATAAGATCATGCTCAAAACAAAGACTTAGAGCGAGATGATAATTCAAAGAAAATCATCCGCTCTAGGGCCCCAGTCTTTGTAGGAGATCTCGGTGTCGTCGGCGACCTTGATGATGCCCATGCCAGGAACTCCATTTTCCGGATGCGTCGGATGATGTCGGCCGCGAGCGCGGCCGTGTCGTTGGAAGCGATAATCTGAGAGATCGGCGCCGACGATCAGCTGTTCCGGTCGCCGGTCCAAACCGGCGATGAGTAAAGCTTACACCGCCGACGTTCAGGTATTCCGCTCTTGCGGTTTCGATCGATATGGTCGTTCTTTCTTGGGCGCCCTATACGGAGCCGACGCGGATGATTGGCCGCGCATCTACATGGTGAGGACGATGCGGGAGCGGGCTTCGCCTGCCATCATCTTGCGATAGCCTTCCGGCGCGCGGTCCAACGGCATCGTCTCGATCATGGCGGCGACGCCGGCAAGCGCGCTGAAGCGTAACGTGGCATCCGCCGATGCGGGGTCGCCCGTCAGCGCATCCTCGATCGACCGTCCGCCGAACAGCAGGTCCGCCGTCGCGACCTCGACCGGCTCGGGGGTAGCGCCGAGCTCGATGATTCGGCCGCGAGGACGAAGCCCTTTCACTGCGTCCGCGGCCGTGGTCCCGCCCGATGCCGTCGCGACGACGAGATGCGCGCCACCCAGCTCCTGTAATGCGGGTGCGATCGCGACCGCCGCGCCGTCGACATAGTGGTGAGCGCCGAGCTCCTCGGCGAGACGACCCTTGTCCGCCGTCGCTCGATGAGCGTCGAGCGGCTATCTCCGGCAGATCGCGCCTCAATCCTGCAGGCGCCCGAAACGACTGCGATAATCCTGTGGAGACACACCGTAGGCTTTGACGAATGCGCGACGCATGCGCTCGTCGTCGCCAAAGCCGGTTCGACGCGCGACGACGTGGATTGGATCATGTGCAGATTCGAGAAGGCGTCTGGCCGCTTCGGTGCGGAGCTTCTCAACGGCCCGTGCGGGGCTCTCCCCGGTCTCGCGAAGATAGACGCGAGCGAAATTGCGCGGGCTCATCCGGGCCACTTCCGCCAGTGCCGGGACGGACAGGTCCGCTTCGAGATTGTTTCGAATCCAGTCATGAAGGTCCTCGAACCGGCCACGCGCATCGCGCATCTGTTGACGCAACTCGACGCTGAACTGCGACTGGCCGCCCGGCCGCTTGAGAAAAAGAACCATCCCACGGGCTACGTGGAGCGCTGCGAGGTGGCCCAGATCGTCCTCGATCATCGCTAACGCCATGTCTATTCCGGCAGAAACCCCGGCCGACGTCCAGATGCGGCCCGAGGTCACAAAAATCGCGTCGGGGTTAACTTTTATCGCCGGGTGCTCCTGCTTGAGCCGGTTGCAAACGATCCAGTGCGTCGTTGCCTCAAGACCGTCCAGAACACCGAGCTCGGCAAGGATGAACGCGCCGGTGCAGATAGAGCCCAGCCGACGCGGCCGGTCCAGATAGTTCGCGAGACGATCTCGCAGTGAAGCCGTGGTGACGGGCGGCAGTGCCGGGTCGAAGCCTACGACAAGCAGCGTGTCGGCGGATCGGAGCGCGGTTTCATCGAGCCGCGCGGTTTCCAGCATCAGACCGGTATCGGTAGCGACGAGGCCGCCCGCCTCGGACACCACAGTTACCTGATAGGCGGGGTGACCATCCTCCCGGCGGGCGTCGCTGAAGGCCTGCACCGCACCGCATACATCCAGCAGCTTTGCGCGCTCGTAAGCGACTATGACGATCTTGCGTTGGCCGTCCCGGGCAGGCCTGGCAGTTTTTGAGGGCATACCCCAACCTATGCGGCCGGCGGCAACTCGTCCAGCCGAGAGCGGGGGAGGTTTGCTCTGGGGGAAAGGCGGACCGCCGCTTGGCAGAATAGGAGGTCTGAATGTCATTGCCGCCGATAGGCGGTGGTTCCTATGCTCGGCGCGCGCAAGTCGGACGGGCGTCCTTGTAAGGCATTGTGATGATCGCAGATATCAAGGTTCCGGACTCCAGCATCGCCCGCCAGGCCGAAGAGCTTGCACGCTCCGTGTCCAATGACACCCTCTTCAACCACGTGATGCGATGCTACTGGTTCGGCGAGCTCTTCGCACAGCAGGAAGGAAAGAAAGTCGACAGCGAGCTGATGTTTCTTTCGGCCGTGCTGCACGATCTCGGTCTGACCGCCCATGCTTCCGGGCCGCACCGCTTCGAGATTGAAGGCGCAGCAGCGGCGCGGTCATTTCTCGTGGACCGGGGCGTGTCGGAGGATCGGGCCCAGAGAGTCTGGGACAACATCGCGCTGCACACCTGGGACATGAATCAATTCAGGGGCGATACAAGCCGCTTGATGCAGCGTGGGCTCGCCTACGACGTCGCCGGCGTACCGGGCGCACAGCTCGACCCCGCTGATGTGGCCGAAGTGGTCCGTCGGTATCCGAGGCTGAATTTCAAGCGTGCGTTCAACGAAATGCTGAACCATGAGCTGGACTGCAAGGAGCCATATCCGCACTGGTTCCACATCTGCTCCCGCATTGCTCACAATAGATCGGCGCTCACAATCGTGGATGCGCCGGTTGTCTTGGATATGGCTCCATTCGACGAGTAAGAGACGGAAATTTGTGATGGGTACCGCATCTCCGTGCGTCGTTCGGACATGGCGGCACCGCTGCTATCCCAACGGAGATATGACGATGGGTATGGTGACCACTGAAGATGGCGTCGAGATCTTCTACAAGGATTGGGGGCAGGGGCAACCGATCGTGTTCCATCACGGATGGCCGCTCAGCTCGGATGACTGGGACACCCAGATGCTTTTCTTCGTCCAGAATGGCTATCGTGTGATCGGTATCGATCGCCGTGGGCATGGCCGCTCCAGTCAGGTATCCGAAGGTCACGACATGGACCATTACGCGTCGGATGCCGCCGCCGTTGTCGAGCATCTCGATCTTCATAATACCATCCACATCGGCCATTCCACTGGCGGTGGTGAGGCGACGCGTTTCGTAGCGCGTTATGGCAAGGGGCGTGTTGCGAAGCTGGTTCTGGTCGCAGCCGTACCGCCTATCATGGTCAAGTCGCCGAATAATCCGGACGGCCTTGCAATCGCAGTGTTCGACGGATTTCGGAAAAGCTTGGCCGCCAACCGCGCTCAATTTTTTCGCGAGATAGCTTCCAAGCCATTCTACGGATTCAACAGGCCGGGGTCGCCGCCCGTCGATGGCGTCGTCGCTAACTGGTGGCGCCAAGGGATGATGGGAGGCGCTAAGGCCCACTACGACGGTATTAAAGCGTTTTCCGAGACGGACCTCACCGAGGATCTGAAGAGTATCGAAGTGCCAACCTTGTGCATGCAGGGTGAGGATGATCAGATCGTTCCGTACAAGGGAGCCGCCGAACTGCAAGTCAAGCTCCTCAAGAACGCGACTCTGAAGCTCTACCCTGGCTTTCCGCACGGGATGCTCACCACCTACGCCGAGACGATCAATCCTGATCTTTTGGCGTTCGTTCGCGGGTGACTTCTCCGGAGCGAGAGGGCGCACCGCGCCATCAAGTGGGTAGCCGGCGCATGGGACGGAACGTTCGCCGCCGATAACGCGGGACGATTAGACGGTTACGCCTCGCGGTTTCGCGGCGCTGCCTTTATTGAGCGGACGTGACGTCGGATCGACCGCCATCCGTTGTCCCGCACGGGACGGCCCACCTCTTGTGGCAGAATTCGAGGGTACAATGTCATTTGAGCCGCTGCTCTATGAGCTTAGGCTTGGAGGTGATCGCAGCGCTCCTGGCGCCGTCTCCAGACAGCAAGCAGCGAACAGTGGAGCAAGGAAGTGACGAAGTACAGCGAGTTCGAGTTCAGAACGCAACCCTGGTTTGACCCGGCATGGTTTGACCGGGCGAACTTCCAGGGATTTAGTCACTTCATCCCGATGAAGACCATCGTGGTTCACTGCTTCGACCCTCGGGCGTCCGAGATCCCGCAGGCTGTCGCCGACTATTTCGGCGATGAGGTTTATCCCGGCGAGAATATTCTCAACGAGGACGGCTATCGGATCGGCAACACGCGGACGCTGTTTGCTGTATCAAACGCGGGTGGGCGCGCGCTTTCAGCGTTGCAATCGGTTGCCACCATGGACTATCTCTTCCAAGTACAGAAAGTCGCCGTGGTGCACCACTCGTTCTGCGGCGCGACGGCATTTACGCCCGATACCCTCGTCGGCGACTTTCACGATCACCATCACGCCGATATCTCGACGATGTTCGATCATGACAGCCTTGCAATTACACACTTCGAGGAATCGATCAAGCATGACGTCGCGCTGCTTCGTGCAAGCCCGGCAGTTCCGAAGAACATAAAGCTCTACGGCTTCTTCTACGAGATCAATTCTGGGAAATTGACCGAAGTGGTGACGGATATTCCTGCGTAGGTCGGATGCGGATCGGTGAGCGCGTCCATGCATTGCAACGGCGCGGTCGCATGGTCGTGCTCGCCCGTTTAGCAATCAGCCGAACGATGGCGACGGGCTGCACAGGAGGGGCACCGTGAGCGAAAATCCCATCCTAATAAGCGGGGCTACTGGACGGACCGGGGGAGCCGCTATCAACGAGCTGCTGAAGATGGGCAAGCGTGTGCGGGGATACGTGCGCTCGGACGACGAGCGAGCGGTGAATCTCCGGGCGCGCGGGGTCGACATCGCGGTTGGCGATTTCACCGACATCGACGACATCCGTGCGGCCATGGAAGGGGTCGGCGCGGCCTATTTTCTCCATCCGATCGCGCCGGGGATCATCGGCGCCGCCGCCTATTTCGCCCAAGCCGCGAAGGAAGCCGGTGTTACCGCAATCGTGAACATGTCCCAAATCTCGGCGCGCCGAGAATCGACGAGCCACGCCGCGCAGGACCACTGGATTTCTGAACGCGTCTTCGACTGGTCCGGCGTCGCAACGACGCATCTGCGTCCAACCTTCTTCGCTGACTGGCTTGTCTACCCGCACTTCGCGAAAGAGATCTGGGCGAAGAGGAAGATCGAATTTCCCTTTGAGGACGGGCGTCACGCGCCGATCTCCACCGACGATCAGGGCCGGGTCATCGCTCATATCCTCGCCAAGCCCAAAGGCCACGAGGGGAAAATCTACACCCTGCACGGCCCGCTCGAGATGAGCCACACGGAGATAGCCGCAGCGATGAGCCAGGTGCTCGGCGTGCAGATCGCGTATGCGCCGACGTCGATCGAGGAGTTCAAACGGAAAATGGAGCAGCTCTACAAGTTTCCGCCGTTCCTCGTGCAGCACCTCGTCGAAGTAGCTCAGGACTACCGAGAGGGCATTTTCGCGGGCACGAACGACATCGTCGAGACGATCACCGGGACGCCCGCGCTGTCGGTGCCGGCCTTCATTGATAAGTACCGGAGCGCCTTCGTTTAACGGGGGCGCCCGGGGGCCGAGCCGTTTGGCGGAGGCGTGAGAGGCGAATGACGCGGATCGATAAGCCGCTGACGATCGATCAATGCCAATGGCTTTGTCCGGAGGACAGCTGTCAGAGCGGTCGTCGGCCTTTGCGCTGCCAGTATTGAACCGTCGAACCTGTGTATCACCCAATATCCGATCAGGACGGCCTTGAGCGGGTTGGACAACGGAGAGGATACGATGTCGAAGGCTTGGCTCATCACCGGTGCGAGCAGCGGGTTTGGGCGTGAGCTCGCCACGCTTCTCCTTGAGCGGGGGGATCGGGTCGCCGCCACGGTTCGCAAGCCCGATGCTCTCCGAGACCTGACGGAGAAATACGGCGAACGTCTTTGGGTCGGCATTCTTGACATCACGGACAGCGCGGCCGTATGCGAGGTCATCGGCCGGGCATTCGCCGCCTTGCAGCGGATCGACGTCGTTGTCAGTAACGCGGGCTATGCCCTGTTCGGCGCCGCGGAGGAAGTGTCGGACGCCCAGATCAAGCGCCAGATCGACACCAACCTGATCGGTTCGATCCAGGTGGCGCGGGCCGCAATCCCTTATCTTCGACAGCAAGGCGGTGGAAGGATCATTCAGATCTCATCCTCCGTCGGCCAGGCGGCGTACCCGACGATGGGGGTCTATGCCGCGACGAAATGGGGCATCGAGGGCTTCTACGAAGGCACGATCCCGGAAATAGCGCCGTTCGGTATCGAAGTGACGCTTGTCGAACCGGGTGCCTCCCGCACGAATTTCGCCTCATCGAGCGCGGACGCCGGCCAGATCCTCGACGTCTACGATCAGACGCCTGCCGGGGACTTTCGCCGCATGACAGCGACGGCCGGCCTCGCTATGTTCCGCGGCGACCCGCGCAAGGTTGCCTCAGAAATAATCGCGTCATCGGAGCTGAGCCCTGCACCGAAGCGGCTAACCTTAGGCAGCGACGCCTATGCGCTCGTCCACGAAGCCCTTGTGGAACGGCTTGCCTCCCTCGAAGCCCAACGGGAGTTGGCGCACTCTACGGACGTAGATGCCTAGCTCGGCAGTGGTGGCGATATCGCCGCCTACGCGAATTCGGCAAAAATCGAGGGTTCATTGTCATTTATGCCAATATCGCGCTGAGGCACACTTCCGGCCGTCCCGCCAGCGCAGGGCCTTCCAGGCTGGCGGACGCGATGGGAGAGCGACGATGTCTGGTCTGCATTGCCAACGCCCGGCTCATGGGTCCCCCGCCGGAGACGACCGCTCGCCGCAGCCGGAATTCCAGCTGCCCAGCGAGGTCGGTGGCGTACGCATACCGGACAGCGAGCTGGCGAAGGCCGTCACCTCGCTCGTCCGCGAGGTCAGCCCCGTCCCCCTGTTCAACCATGTGGCCCGCAGCTTCCTCTTCGGGAGCAGGCTGGGAACCGCCAAGGGGTTGAAGTTCGATCCGGAACTGCTGTTCGTCGCCGCCATGATGCACGACCTCGGTCTCACCGAGCAATACATGGCCGACGCGCGCTTTGAGATCGACGGTGCCGACGCCGCCGCCCGCATCCTCAGGGCCCGTGGCTACCCCGAGGCAAAGATCGACATCGTCTGGGAGGCGATTGCGCTCCACGCGAGCATGGAGATTGCCGCACGCCGATGCCCGGAGGTGGCCCTCGTCCACATCGGCACGTTCATGGACGCCGGCTTCAACGCAGATAAGCTGCCCGCCACCGTCTTCCAGGACGTCTTCGAAGCGCTTCCTCGTCTGAACTCGTCAGCCCACATGATCCAGGCGATCGGCGCGGTGCTCCGCAAGAAGCCGCATACCGCCTACCTCGCCTTTGAGAAGGACATCGCGGAGCGGACCGTCCCCGGGTTCAGTCCGCCCAACTTCTGCGATCTCAAGGCGCCCGCGCCGTTCAACGGGTAGGGATCGGCTCGGGGGAGCAGCCCAACCCGGTCGGCTCGCGCCAGGCGGCGCGAGCCTCGATCCCTCAGAACCCCGTGCAGATGCTGGCGAACATCATCGGATCCTTGAGGAGAGGGGCCGTCTCGGGTGAGACGGCGCTCCACAGCCCCATCGCCCCGAGAAAAGTCGCGATCGGCGTGGTGAGCTTTTGTCCTTTCGGCAGCATCTTCTCGGCGAACATGAACAGGGTCAGCAACGCCATCCAGCTCAAGCTCATCGCGCCGACAGCGAACATCACAGCCATCAGTGCCCAGCAGCAGCCGACGCACGCCAATCCATGTCGGAATCCCATCGCTACCGATCCCCGATCACCTTCTCGCCAATGGCGGGCGAAGAAGGAAAGGGGCGAGCGGCAGCCCTTCAGGCATGCGTGCTTCAGGGGAGATAGCTGGTATAAGGCTGCGCCGACCAGCACCATGCCGGCGAAGTAAGGCCCGGCGCGATTCCAGGCCATCATCTCCAGATCAGCCGCTCGAATGACTGAGTCCAGGAGATAGGCGGCCAGGCCATAAGCGATCCAGGCGACGCCGTAGCCGGCGATGAAGGATAGCATCCTCCTTTGCCGCTCGATGGCCAGCTTGCCTCGCCCTCGAAGCAACACGTTAAAAGCCCCTATGTAGTTGAGCTCCGACGGAAGCATCATCGCCGTCAGCATGATCACCCACCCGGCGAGAAACATTGGCAGGTCGTGAAGTGGTGTGCCGGGGCCATGATCCATGCCGGCCATAAGAACCAGCACGGCGAGCCAAGCTGCAAGGCTGAGTGCCACCACAATGATCGCCCAGCCCGGCGTCGACGAGCCTCGGCCGAGCGCTGTCACCACCGACCGCGAGGCGGCGAATTCGCCTCTCATGATCGGCTGGGCCCATGCCAATCGAAGGGGATATGCTTACTCGCCTGGCCGGCCGGGATCGCCGCTTGAAAGCCCAGCGCCGACCAGCGCCCGCCCTTGCCCTTGCCCCACGTTACCGGCGCCTCGGTCGGGCCGACCTCGCTTCCGGGCGGATTGAAACTTTGGAGCAGCTTCGTCGGATCGGAGGTCGGACCGCTCATGGGCGCGCCGCCCGCTTCGACCCGGTCGTCCACCCGAACGTTCCAGCGTTCAAGGTTGTCCTCGATCTCGAGCTCGATCTTGGCAAACTCGATACCGGTGACACCCTTCACGTGGGCCGGCACGAACTGGGACATCCAGCCACCCACCTGCCCGGTGAAGATCTTAACGAGCGCATCCCGCTGGTCGTCATCGGCGGCGGCATCGAAGAAGAAGCCGCAGTCGATCTTGGTGTCGGCCCAGAGGTTGCCGTCGAAGCCGGAGAGCACGACTACGTTGAGACCCGCCATTGGCGTCTTGCCGTAATGGCCCTCGGTGATCCTGTAGGCCCACAATACCTCGCAATGATTCCCGGTCGGCGGCTGAGCAAAGGTGCACGGGCATGGCGAATTACATGTGCATTCGTCGAACCAATCGCCCTTGATGTGCCACTCGGGGATTGCGACCGCGCTCACTTGATCGGTCATGAATTCTACTCCTTCGAAATGTGGAGGTGGCCGCAGCGGGCACAGGAAAGCCGAGCGGCAGCCGATCGCTCGTCGCCGACACGGATGGGATCTGGGCGATCTTTCCGCCCATCGAGCGCCGAGGATGCCCGTGCCGTGCTGGTCTCGCCCAAGTGTGAGTCCTGCACGTCCTCTACAACGGTAACCCCGTTGGGGAGCGAAGCTCCGGAAGAACGACCGGCTTGGCCGCAGCGCTCTCCGGACGGCGGAGCCGCCAAGCAGTAGCAGCGCATGACGTGATTGAAGAGCGTTTCACTCGACACTGAGCGCGCGAGTTCCTCGGCGTGGCGGACAACGGCACTGCCGGGAGCTTTGATATCTGCGATCGCGAGACTTCCCCCAACGAAGCTCGTCGAAATTACTCGTGATTAGATTAGGAAACCCGAACTGTCGGCAGCAATGACATTAAGCCCTCGGATTCTGCCAACGTCGTCCTGCCCTGCGTCATCGCCGTAATGACATTATGAGCGCCGCCTGGTTCACGGGGAGAAGCGGGCGATGCGAACAGATAAGTGACCGGTGCGGCGACCGTCCGTCAGATGCGAAAGCATCAGAAACGGCCCGAGGAGTTCATCAGGCCTGTCCGGACCATGGCTCCATGACGGCCGACCGAGCGGGCGGCTCGATCGAGCAGCCCGATTCGTTGTCGAGGGAAGCCGACGATAGGCGTCTATGCACCGCGTCGGACGCTGGGTCGCGTAACCGGCGCTGAGCTGCTGCGATAGATGGCGCCCGACACGACCGAACTATGGCCCTTACCTTCGGAGGGCGATGGTCGATCTGACCATCGCGTACAGGCGTTGCGGCCTTCGCACGCTGGACATGACGGGCGCGTCGGAGGGTGAGTTCGGCCGGCCCCAGCACGCTGGAGCGACCCCACGTTTTCCCTCGACCGCCTACATGGTGCTTACATTTTTCAGGACGAGAAATGTAAGCACCAAAAGCAAAGGGCCACCTTGCGGTGGCCCGTTCATAACGCGCTGATTTCCCGAAGGAGAATTTGGAGCGGGCGAAGGGATTCGAACCCTCGACCCCAACCTTGGCAAGGTTGTGCTCTACCCCTGAGCTACACCCGCATCCGTTCGGCACCGGCTGTCGCCGCGACCGAGGCGCGCTTCATGCCGCAAATGGGCGGCGGGCGCAAGAGGTCTTTGCAAGGCGGCTGTGCATAAATCCTGCCGTCTTGCCCTCGGCGGCGGTGGGTGCGCAGGCGAGGGCGGTGTAGACGGGCCGTCCCGGCGTGCCGTCCGCAGGGTATCCGGCGCACCGGGCTTCAGCCGGCCATGAAGCCGCCGTCGGCGCACAGAACGTGGCCGACGACATAGGACGAGGCGTCCGAGGCGAGCCAGACGACCGCCTCGGCCACCTCCGCCGCCTGGCCCATCCGCTTGAGCGGCAACCCGGCCGCGACCGCGCTCATATCGGCGATCTGCGAGCGCAGCATCATGTCCGTGACCACCCGCCCCGGCGCCACCGCGTTCACGCGGATGCCCTGTCCTGCATATTCGAGCGCCGCCGAGCGCGTCAGCGAGATCACCGCCGCCTTCGACGCCGAATAGAGGGAGAGGCCGGGATTGGGGTTGCGCAAGCCGCTGACCGAGGCGTTGTTGACGATGGCGCCGCCGCCGGACGACAGCATCGCCTGGATCTGCAGCCGCATGCCGTGGAAGACCGCACGCACGTTGGTGTCGAAGACGCGCTGGTAGGTGGCGTCGTCCTGCTCGGCCAGCGCCGTGCGCGGCTCCTGATAGCCAGCGTTGTTGAAGGCGATGTCGAGGCGGCCGAATTCTCTGACCACGGTGCCGACGAGGGCTTCCTGCTGGCCGGGCTCGGCCACGTCGGTCCGCACGAACAGGCTGCGCGCGCCGCGGCGCTTCACCGCGTCGGCCACCTGCTCCCCCTCGTCCGCGCGGCGTCCGGCGATGACGACCGCTGCGGCCCCCGCCTCCGCCATGGCCAATGCCGTTGCCGCGCCGATGCCGGAGCCGCCGCCGGTGACGAGGGCGACTCGGCCCTCCAGCCGCCTGTTCGCCCCGGCTGACGGTCCCGCCGCGTCGCTCGAGGTTGCCTGCATCGACGTCGTGCTCCCGCTGAATCCGGCCGATTTCGGCTTGAAGAAGTGAACACAGGCTCATACGGCGCTGTCAAGCCCCGCGTGATGGTGACGCGAGCGGCCGCTTCGCGGAAGATCGCCCCCATGGCCTATCGAAAAACCACACGCGTCCGTGAGCAGCTGGCCGACAAGCGGATCCGCATCCTCGACGCGGCGCGCCGGCTGGTCTCGCGCGGCGGCTTCCGCGAGACCGCGATCGACGCGGTGGCGGCCGAGGCCGGGGTCGCGACCGGGACGGTCTATCGCTACTTCCCCAGCAAGTCGGCGCTGTTCGTCGAAGTCGTCAGCCGGGCAAGCGAGCGCGAGGTCGGCACGGTGGCGGCCATCGCGGGGCGCCCGGGTGAGGCGGAAGGCCGGCTTCGGCAGGCGGTGCGGCTGTTTGCCCAGCGCGCGCTCGCCAATCGCCGCCTCGCCTATGCGCTGATCGTCGAGCCCAGCGATCCCGACGTCGAGGGGGTTCGCATCCGCTACCGGCGCAGCCTGGCCGAAGCGTTCGCGGCCATCGTCGAGGCCGGCGTGGCGGCCGGCCGCTTCCCGCCGCAGCATGCGGGACTGGCCGGAACCTGCATCGTCGGCGCCATCATGGAAGCGCTCATCGGGCCGCTCGCGGATGAGGGAGAGGGTGCCGAGGTGCTGCTCGAGGCCGTTGAGCGATTCTGCCTGCGGGCCGTCGGCCGGAGCGATTCGGCATGACCTGAGCGGCGGCGGGCGCGCTTTCCGCTTGACATGAAGATATGAACGGCGGCTCATTCCTAGCCGCGCGGACGGCTTGTGGCGTCGGCGCGCAAGGGGAACGATCATGCTGGACATTCCGATCGCTGCCGTAGCGACGCACGAGGTCACCAACCAGGCCCCCGCGCTGCATGGGCACAACGCCTACCGCGCGGATCAGGCCTTGCAGGAGGCGGTGGCGCGCGAAGGCGCCGGTTGGGCCGAGCCCGCCCTTGTCGCGCTCGGCGGCACCGTGGCGAGCGAGCAGGTTCAGGAATGGGCCCACCAGGCCAACGCCAATCTGCCGGTCCTGCGGACGCACGATCGCTGGGGCAATCGGGTCGACCGGGTCGATTTCCATCCGAGCTACCATGAGCTCATGCGCGTCGCGTTCGGCGCCGGCGTCCATTCGTTCGCCTGGACCAACCCGCAGCCGGGCGCGCACGTCGCCCGGGCGGCCCTGAGCTACCTGTGGAACCAGGCGGAGAACGGCGTCGGCTGCCCCACCGGCATGGCCTATTCCGCCATCCCCGTCCTGGCCAAGACCCCGTCGCTCGGCGACGTCTGGAACCCGGCCATCAACTCGACGCGGTACGATCCCCGGCCGCTGCCGATCGACCAGAAGGCGGGGGCGACGATCGGCATGACCCTGACCGAGAAGCAGGGCGGATCCGACCTGCGGGCCAACAGCACCCGGGCGCGGCCGATGGCGGCCGGAACCGGGCCGGGCGCCGCATACGAGATCACCGGTCACAAGTGGTTCTGCTCCGCCCCGATGAGCGACGCGTTCTATGTCACCGCCTACACGGAGGCTGGGCCGACCTGCTTCCTCGTTCCCCGTTCGCGTCCGGACGGCACCCGCAACACCTTCCTCATCCAGCGGCTGAAGGACAAGTGCGGCAACAAGAGCAACGCCAGCTCCGAGGTCGAATTCCGCGGCACCTTCGCCTGGGCTCTCTGCGAGGAGGGCCGGGGGGTGCGGACCGCCATCGAGATGGCGCATCTGACGCGGCTGGACTTTGCCGTCGGCAGCGCCGGCTTGATGCGGCATGCCCTGAGCCTGGCGCTCAATCATGCACGGCATCGTCGAGCCTTCCAGAAGGCCTTGATCGATCAGCCCGTGATGGCCAGCGTGCTTGCGGATCTGGCGCTGGAGAGCGAGGCGGACATGGCGCTCGCGTTCCGCGTGGCGCGGGCGACGGACGAAGCCATGCGCGGCAACGCGGCGGCGCGGCCGTTCGAGCGCGCCATGACGCCGGTCGCCAAATACTGGAACTGCAAGCGCGCGCCGGCCTTCGTGCACGAGGCGCTGGAATGCCATGGCGGCAACGGCTTCGTCGAGGAGCACCCGATGGCGCGCCTCTATCGCGAGGCGCCGCTGAACGGCATCTGGGAAGGCTCCGGCAACCTCATCGCGCTGGACGTGCTGCGCGCGCTGCGCAAGGAGCCGGGCACGCTCGAGGCCGTATGCGACGAGGTCGCGCTCGCGCGCGGCGGCGATCCGCGCCTCGATCGCTTCGTCGGCAAGCTGATCGACGAGGCACGGGAGGCGATCCGCGGTGCCGACGTGCGCGCCCGGCGGGTGGCCGAGATGATGGCCCTCGCGGTGCAGGCGGCGCTGCTGGTCCGCTTTTCGCCACACCACGTGGCGGACGCCTTCTGCGGCTCGCGCCTCGACGCGGACCGGACCGGCGTCTACGGCGTTCTCCCGCCCGGCGCGCGCGTGCCGGCGATCCTGGCCCGCGCTTGGACCGAGGTCGCCTGACCCGCGCCGGCATCGTCGGTTGGTCCCATCCCCGTCCGGCCGATACGCGAAGCCCGCTTCGCCCGCGCGGCCGCGAAGCAACCGGTTTCGAAGCTGAACCATGCGGCGGGCTCGGGGCCTCGCCCGCCCGCCGTCCGCTCGATCCGGCTCTCGTGCGGCGCACCCTGCAAAACCGGGTGCGACTTGGCCCGTCCTGCTTTAGAAGCTGATTGCCAGGGCCCTTGCCGCGCACCATCTTGATCGCAATTCCGGTCGAGATGCGCCGCCGCCAGGGGCGGTCCCAAGGGTTGCCAAGATGCTCGAACAAACGACCACCGCGCCGCCGAGCGCCGTCAAGGACGTCACCACGGCGTCGTTCACCCAGGACGTCATCGCCGATTCGATGCGGCAGCCGGTGCTGGTCGACTTCTGGGCGCCCTGGTGCGGTCCCTGCAAGCAGCTGGCGCCGGTGCTCGAGAAGGTCGTCGAGTCGACCCAGGGCAAGGTCAAGCTGGTCAAGATGAACATCGACGACCATCCCCAGGTCGCCGGCCAGCTCGGCATCCAGTCGATCCCCGCGGTCATCGCCTTCCAGCGCGGCCAGCCGGTCGACGGCTTCATGGGCGCCGTGCCGGAAACCCAGATCCGCGGCTTCATCGAGCGGCTGGTGGGGCCGCTGGGGCCGACGGCCATCGAGGAGCTGCTGGCGGAGGCGGAAGCGCTGGTGGCCAACGGCGATGCCACCGGCGCGGCCCAGGTCTATGCCGAGATCCTCACCGCCGAGCCGGAAAACCCGGACGCCATCGCCGCCATGGCCAAGCTGCACCTCGATCTGGACGATCTGGAGGGCGCCAAGCGCTTCCTGGCTATGGCGCCGGCCGACAAGGCGGACCACCCGGCCGTCGCCTCCGCCCGTTCGGCCGTCGAGCTCGCCGAGCAGGCGGCCGACCTCGGCTCCAGCGGCGAGCTGGAGGCCAAGGTGGCGGCCGACCCGAACGACCATCAGGCGCGCTTCGACCTGGCGCTGGCGCTCGCCGCCAAGGGCAAGCGCGAGGCGGCGCTCGATCACCTGCTGGCCATCTTCAAGGCCGACCGGTCGTGGAACGAGGATGCGGCGCGCAAGCAGATGGTGCAGATGTTCGAAGCCTGGGGCCCCATGGATCCGCTGTCGGTGGCCGGGCGCCGCAAGCTGTCGTCGCTGATGTTCTCGTGAGGCGGGCACAGGCCCCGCGCGGGCCGCGCCGCCGGCTTGACCGGTTCCGGGCCGAGCGTTTGTGAAAGGTGAGGCTGCCGTGGTGATGAACGCCGTCTACCGGGGCCCTCAGGATTGCCCGAGGACCATCCCGCTGTTTCCCCTGTCGGGCGCCCTGCTGCTGCCCCGGGGCGAGATGCCGCTCAACGTCTTCGAGCCGCGCTACCTCGCCATGGTCGACGACGCGCTCGCCGGCCGGCGCCTCATCGGCATCATCCAGCCGACGGAGGAGGCGGCACCGGACGCGCCGCCGCCGGCGTTGTACCAGGTCGGCTGCGCCGGGCGGATCACCCAGTGGGCGGAAACCGGCGACGGGCGCTATCTCATCACGCTCACCGGGGTGGCGCGCTTCAGCCTCGCCGAGGAGATCGCCGTCACCACGCTCTATCGCCAGGCCAAGGTGGACTACCCGTTCACCATCGATTTTTCCGCGCGCGCCGGCGAGGACGAGGTCGACCGCGAGGGGGTGATCGCGGCGCTCGCCGCCTTCGTCAAGGCCAACGAGCTCAGGATCGACTGGCGCGGCGTGCAGAACGCGCCCAACGAGGCCCTCGTCAACGCGCTGTCGATGATGAGCCCCTACGGCGCCAAGGAGAAGCAGGCGTTGCTGGAGGCGCCGGACCTGAAGGCCCGCGCCGACATGCTGATCGCCATCACCGAGATCGAGCTGGCGCGCGACGCCGGCAATTCCGACTCGTCCCTGCAATGACCTCGGCGGCCGCCGGCGCGCACCGGCCGCCGGCGGTCCCGTAGGTTGGACTTCCTTCGAAAGCGAGCACCCGATGGCCGACACCTCCTCCGCCCAGCCCGAAGCGACGCGGCTCGATCCCAAGCTGCTGGAGCTGCTGGTCTGTCCGCTCACCAAGGCGACGTTGGAGTACGACGCCGAGCGGCAGGAGCTGATCAGCTACCCGGCCAAGCTCGCCTATCCGATTCGTGACGGCATTCCGATCATGCTGCCGGACGAGGCGCGCCCGCTCGATTGAGCGGCGTCGCAGGGGGGAGGGGGTATGGTGCGACCGCTGAGGGCGTCGGCAGTGACGGTCGCGCTCGCCATCTGCTCGCCGGTCGATGCGGCCGAGAGCCTCGTCGGCACCTGGGCGACGCCCGGCCGGTGCGGCCGGCCGCTGTCGACCGTGGAGGTGCGGCCGATGGGCTTCTCCGGCGAGGATTTCTTCTGCGATTTCAGGAGTGTCGAGCGCCGAGGCAACACCGTGCGCTGGCGCGGCCCGTGCACCTTCGGCGCCGATCGCGAACAGGCCACCGTCACCGCACGCCTCGCCAAGGGCATGCTGAGCTACCGGGTCAACCGCGACGGCTGGAACGGGCCGCTGCAGCGCTGCCCCTGAGGTCGGCCGCGCCACGTGGCGAGCGCTCCGGGCAAATCGGAGCTCGCACCCCATCGCTCTCGTCTTGGCGTCGGATGAGCCCCAGGACCCGTGCGCCGCATCTGGGTCGGATGCTTTAGACTCTGGAGTATTGGCGGCATCCGTCTGCCGGATTCGCGCCACAGTTCATTCAACAGTCGTTCATAACGCTAGGTGATGATCCGGCTGAGTGACAGAGTCTAGCCTGGGGGCGCCCGATGCCTGGATGTCAAACCTTGCGACTGGCCGTCATCGCGCTGTGCATGCTCGCCGGCGTCGGCGCGAGCCGCGCGCAGCAGCTGGAAAAGCGCATCGCGCTCGTCATCGGCAACGGCGCTTATCAGGCCGAGCCGCTGTCGACGCCGGCGAACGACGCCGGCCTGATCGCCCAGACGTTGCAGGCCGCCGGCTTTGACGTGGTCGGCGCGCGCGATCTGGATGCCGCGACGCTGCGCTCGTCCGTCCGCGAGTTCGCCGACAAGGCGAGTGCCGCCGGGCCGGACACCGTCGCCGTCGTCTACTTCGCCGGCTATGGCCTGCAGGTCGACGGCGAGAACTATCTCGTGCCCGTCGATGCCCGAATCGCGCGTGATGGCGACGTGCCGCTGGCCGCGATCCGTTTGAGCGATCTCACCAAGCCGCTCGCCGCCCTGCCGCTGAAGGCCCGCGTCGTGGTGGTCGACGCCGCCCGCGCCAACCCCTTCGCGACGGGCGGCCAGCCGCTGGCCGGCGGCCTGGCGCTGGTGCAACCCGACGACGGCATGCTGATCGCTTTCAATGCGGCGCCGGGAACGATCGGGGTGGAGAGCAAGACGGCCTATGGTGCCTATGCCACCGCCTTGTCCGAGATGATCAAGGAAGGCGGCCTCCAGCTCGACGAGCTGTTCGAGCGGGTTCGGCTACGCGTCAGCGAGCTGACGAACGGCGCCGAAGTCGCTTGGCATGCGTCGCGCGTCAAGGCGTCGTTCCTGTTCTTCGAGCGGACGAGCGCACCGCCGTCCGCGCCGCCGGAGCGGTTCTCCGAGCTGCGCTCCAGGCCGATCCGCGCTTTCGACGCGCGGGACGCCTACACGGCGGCGCTGGTGCGTGACACGCTGGCCGGCTATCTCGATTTCCTCGCCGCCTATCCGGACGATCCACTGGCGCAGCGGGTGCGCGCCATCGTCGCCGCCCGGCGCGAAGCGACGACGTGGCGGGAAACCACGGTCATCGATACGCCCGACGCCTATTGGTCCTATCTGCAGCGCTATCCGCACGGCCCGCATGTCTACGACGCGCGACGCCGACTGCGCTATTTCTCGGTGGCGCTCGAGCCGCCGCCCGCCTTCGCCGCGATCGCCTACGACGTACCGCCGCCGCCGCCGCAAGAGGTCGTCTACGTCGAACGCCCGGTCGTCTACTTCGCCGATCCGATCTACGCGTTGCCCCCGCCGCCTCCGGTGCCCGTGGTCTTCCTGCCGCCGCGCCCGGCCTATTTCGTCGACCTGCCGCCGCCGCCCCCGCCGGTCGAGGCGTTCATCCTGCCCGTCCCGGTCTACCATCCCGTCCCGCAGTGGGTCGAGCGCCCGGCCTACGTGGCTCCGCCCCCGGTCAACGTCGTCAGCGTGAACATCCACAACACGGTGATGATCGACGAGCGGACGCAGCGCACCGTCATCATCAATCCTGCCGGCCAGCAGGTCGGGCCCGGCGCCGCCGGCCTGCCGCCGGCCGCCGCGGCACCGGGTCCGATCGCTCCGGCTCCTGGGCCGGCACCGGGAGCACCGGGGTTCATTCAGGCGCATCCGGCCGCGAGTGCAGCCATCGCGGCCGCTGCCGTGGCGCTGCCGGCCGCGGCTGCCCTGCGCGCCAGGCAGCGGGCCAACCCGGCCGGCCTGCAGGGGGCGCCGGTGGCCCCCGGCCCGACGGTGGCTCCCGCGGCGCTGGCGCCCAATCAGCTCGCGCCGGGCCCGCACGCGAGCCCGCCGGCCCAGCCCTTGCCCTCCGTCCAGGCGCCGGTGGCCAATCTGAATCAGCCCGCAGGGCAGCCGCTGCCGCCGCATGGCCCGCAGCCGTTGCCGGGCGTGCCGTTGCCGGGCGCGCCCGGCAACGTTCAGGGCGCGCCGCCGCGGGGGCCGTCGCCCGCCAGCCTGCCGCCGAGCTTGCGGCCGCTGAATGCGCCGGCCGGACTGCCCGCCGCGGCCGACGGCGTCGTGCGCCTGCCTGCGGCTGCCGGCGCGCCCGCCGTGCCGTCGCCGGCCGCGGGCGGCCGGCCGCTGCCGACGATACCCGTGCAGCCGGGCGCCCCGGGCAATGCTCAGGCCGCGCGGCCACCGGGGGCTCCGTCCACCAGCCTGCCGCAGGGGCCCCAGCCCGCTCCGGCAGCTGTTACGGCCGTTCCCGGCGGTGCCCCACGCCAGCCTGCGGCGGCCGGCGCGCGACCGGCCACGCCGGCCGTCGGTTCGCTCCCGCCCGCCGGCGCGCCCGGCGTGCCGCCGGTCGCGGGCGGCCAACCGCTACCGACGATAGCCACGCCGCCGGGCGCCCCCGGCAATGCCCAGGCCGCACGGCCACAGGGCCTCCCCTCCGCCAGCCAGCCGCAGGGCCCTCAACCCTCTCCCGCAGCCCTCCCGGCCGTTCCCGGCGGTGCGTCACACCAGCCGGCGACGGCCGGCGCTCGACCGGCCCCACCGACCGTCGGCTCGCTCCCGCCCTCCGGAACGCCCGGCGTGCCGCCGGTCGCCGGCGGCCGGCCGCTGCCGACGGTGGCCGCGCCGCCCGCCCCGGCCAGCACCGAGGCTGCACGTCCCCCGGGGGCTCGACCGGCGCCGTCGCCGGCAGCGCTTCCGGCCGCTGCGCCACACCCGCCTGCGGCCGTCGGCTCCGCTCCCCGCGTGACGCCCGGCGCTCCCCCGCCGCCGGCGGCTGGCGCGCAGCAGCAGCAGCGCAACGCCGCGCAAGCCGCGGCGGCCCAACAAGCTGCCCGGCAACAAGCGCAGCAGGCGGCTCAGCAGCGGGCCGTCCAGGTCCAGCAGCAACGGGCTCAGCAGGCGGCGCAACAGCAGGCGCAGCGCGCCGCCATGCAACAGCAGGCGGCCCAGCAACGAGCCGTCCAGGTCCAGCAGCAACGGGCTCAGCAGGCGGCGCAGCAACAGGCACAGCGTGCCGTGATGCAGCAGCAGGCGGCCCAGCAGCGGGCCGTCCAGGTCCAGCAGCAGCGGGCCCAGCAGGCGGCACAGCAGCAGGCGGCCCGGCAGATGGCGGGCCAGCAGCGGGCTCAGCAGCAAAGGGCGGCACAGCAGGCTCAGCACGGGCCGCGGCGGCCGAGCTGCGGCCATCCCGGCGAGCCGCCCTGCCGCTGAGCCGCGTGGCGGCCCGTTGCGGCTCAGCAGAGTTACGCGGACCGGAACACGGTTCCGGTCCGCGAAACTCCGCTAACGCTCTGCTTAGGCCGCAGCGGAGGCCAGCCTTATCCGCTGCGCTCGACGTCCACGTCGTAAGCTTGCCGGCCTGCCTCCAGCCGCGGCCGAACGATGATCATGTCGCCCTCGGCGAGCTTGCCGAGCGCCACCTCCCGGTCCGGCAGGACCAGGGTCGTGAGCTCCCCGGTGACCACCAGGACCTGCCGGCGGCTGGCCGCACCGGCCTGGGCCCAGGCCTTGATCTGACTGAAGAACGGCTCGCGCCGCCAGGCCTGGGCCGCCCCCGTGTCGACCTGCACGACCAGCCGGTTGGCGCCGTGCTCGGTGTAGAGCACCAGCTTGCTGCGGTCCGGCTTCCACTCCTCGCCGAGGAAATCCTGGGTCAGCCACAGGCAGGAGAAGGTTCGGCACTCCTGCGGCCGGGTGTCGTAGACGGTGCAGCCCTGGCCCGGCCGGCAGTTGGGGCACCAGCGCCCGCGCGGCTTGTCGAGCTCCACGATCCCCATCACCTTGCAGCACAGGGCGCATGTCCCGCAGGCGCGGGGTTGGGCTGCGGCCGTCATGCTCACCCTCCCGGCAGCGCCTGCGCCTCGACCACGGCAATGGCGGTGATGTTGACGATGCCGCGCGCCGTCACCGAGTGGGTGAGCACGTGCGCGGGCTGCGCCGGGCCGATCAGGATCGGCCCCACCGGCAAGGCGTCGGCCAGCGCCTTGGTGAACTGGAAGGCGATGTTGGCCGCGTCGAGGTTCGGCATGATCAGCACGTTGGCGACGCCCTCGAGGCGGGAGGCCGGATAGACCCGCTCCCGCACCGCCTGCGACAGCGCCGTGTCGGCCGCCATCTCGCCGTCCACGTCGAGCTCGGGCGCCCGCTGCCGCACCAGCGCCAGCGCCGCCCGCATCTTCAGCGCCGAAGGCGAGTCCGACGAGCCGAAATCCGAATGCGACACCAGCGCGATCTGCGGCGTCATGCCGAAGCGCTCGACGTGATGGGCGCAGGCGATCGTCATGTCGGCGATCTCCTCGGCGCTGGGATCGGGCCGCACGTGCGTGTCGGCCAGGAAGAAGGCGCCCTTCTGGGAGATGACCAGCGACAGCGCCGCCATGTCCTGGGAGCCGGGGGCCAGGCCGATGATGTCGCGGATGTTCTTGAGCCGGGACTGGAAGCGCCCCTCCAGCCCGCAGATCATGGCATCGGCGTCGCCGCGCTTCACCGCGAGCGCGGCGATGACGGTGGAGTTGGTGCGCACCAGCGTCTTGGCGGCGTCCGGCGTGATGCCGCGGCGCCCCGCCACCTCCACATAGGTGGCGACGTAGTCGCGGTAGCGTGGATCGTCCTCGGGGTTGGTGATGTCGAAATCGGCCTTCGGGCGGATCGACAGGCCGAAGCGCTTGAGCCGGGTCTCGATCACCGAGGGGCGGCCCACCAGGATCGGCCGGGCGATGCCCTCCTCGATGATCGCCTGGGCGGCGCGCAGCACCCGCTCGTCCTCGCCCTCGGCATAGATCACGCGCTTGGGGTCGCTCTTCGCCTGGTTGAATAGTGGCTTCATGACGAAGCCGGAGCGGAAGACGAAGCTGCCGAGCCCGTCCGCATAGGCCTTGAGATCGCCCAGCGGCCGTGTCGCCACGCCGGTCTCGATTGCGGCCTGGGCCACGGCCGGCGCGATCCGCAGGATCAGGCGGGGATCGAAGGGGCTGGGAATAAGCGAGCGTGGCCCGAACAGCCTGGCTTCGCCGCCGTAGGCGCGGGCGACGACGTCGGACGGCGTCTCGCGCGCCAGCGCGGCGATAGCGCTCGCGGCCGCCGCCTTCATCGGCTCATTGATGGTGGTCGCACCCACGTCGAGCGCGCCTCGGAAGATGTAGGGAAAGCAGAGGACGTTGTTGACCTGGTTGGGGAAGTCCGAACGGCCGGTGCAGATCATGGCGTCGGGCCGGGCCGTCTCCGCCACGTCGGGCATGATCTCCGGATAGGGGTTGGCCAGCGCCATGATCAGCGGGCGGGGGGCCATCGCCTGCAGCATCTCGGGCTTGAGCACGCCGCCGGCGGACAGCCCCAGGAAGATGTCGGCGCCCGAGATGATTTCGGCCAGGGTGCGCAGCTCGGTCCGCTGGGCGTAGACGGCCTTCCAGCGGTCCATGAGCGTCGGCCGGCCCTCGTAGACCACCCCGTCGATATCGCTGACCCAGATGTTCTCACGCTTGGCGCCGATCGAGACCAGCAGGTTGAGGCAGGCGAGCGCCGCGGCGCCGGCGCCGGAGGTGACGATCTTCACCTCGCCGATGGACTTGCCCGCCAGCGCCAGCCCGTTGGTGACCGCGGCGGCGACGATGATCGCCGTGCCGTGCTGGTCGTCATGGAACACGGGGATGCCCATGCGGGCCCGCAGGCGCTCCTCCAGCTCGAAGCACTCGGGCGCCTTGATGTCCTCCAGGTTGATGCCGCCGAAGGTGGGCTCCAGCGCCGCAACGATGTCGACCAGCTTGTCGACGTTCTTCTCGGCGAGCTCGATGTCGAAGACGTCGATGCCGGCGAACTTCTTGAACAGTACCGCCTTGCCTTCCATCACCGGCTTGGCGGCGAGGGGGCCGATGTCGCCGAGGCCGAGCACGGCGGTGCCGTTGCTGACCACCGCGACCAGGTTCTGCCGGACCGTGTACAAGGCCGCGGTGCTGGTGTCGGCGGCGATGGCCTCGCAGGCGGCGGCCACCCCCGGCGAGTAGGCCAGCGCCAGATCGCGCTGGTTGCCGAGCGGCTTGGTGGCCTGGATCTCCAGCTTCCCGGGCTTTGGATGGCTGTGGTAGACCAGCGCACCGGATTTCAGATCCTGGGAGAGGTTGTCGTCCACCGCTTCGCTCCGCCATCGCCCGCTTGTTCGCGGCCGGAAGGTGACTGGCGGCAGGGCCGATGTCCAGAATTGCTTGCGGACCTTTTGACGCCGTGGTGTCCCGTGGCCGCGGCGCACCGGTGCTCTTGCGCCTTGACGGGCGCGGCCGTCGACCCTATACACCGGTCCCTTCATGGCATCGTTGGTTGAAGCCCGCTGCCCGTGCTTTCGGGCTCGCTCGGCTTCGCCGTTCAGCAGGACGTTCAGATCATGGCCCGCCGTTGCGAGCTGACGGGGAAGGCGGTGTTGACCGGCCATCTCGTGAGCCATTCAAACCGTAAGACCAAGCGCCGGTTCTTGCCGAACCTGTGCAATGTGACGCTGCAGTCGGATATCCTGCAGCGCTCCGTGCGGCTGCGCGTCACCGCGGCGGCGATCCGCAGCGTCGAGCACCGTGGCGGCCTGGATGGCTTCCTCGTCAAGGCCGCGGCGGACGATCTATCGCCCGGCGCGCTGGCGCTGAAGCGCGAGATCGAGAAGAAGGCCGCGGCCGCCGCCAGCTGAATTCTCCCTGGCCCCGCTTGCGGGGAGAGGGTTGGGGTGAGGGGGCTGGCCGCGCGGCGCGACCGGCCTGGAGCCTCACCTGAAGCGCCCCTCACCCGGCTTGCGCTTCGCGCAAGCCGGCCTCTCCTCGCAACGGGGACGAGGTGGCGAGATACCGCGGTTGCGCCCGGCCTTTGCTACGCGCCGTCGTCGACGAGCGCGAACTCGAGCAGGATGGTACGCTGCTCGGACGAGAAGTTGTCGTCGGAGATGATCGTAAGGATCGTCTCGCCCGACGGCCCGCGATGCAGCGCCAGCCCTTCCATATTGTCGATCTCGAAGCCCTTGTCCGCGGTGACGAGCACCGGGCCGTCGAGCAGCGCGCCGGCCTTCACCTCCGCCGCCGCGATGCGCCGTAGGCGCAGCTTCACGCCCGTGGCGCGCGTGTAGAAGCGCTCCAAGAGCAGCATGTCGCCGCCGGGCAGGAATGCCAGGTCGGTGATGTCGAAGCCGTCGTGGCGCGCCACGCGGAACTCTCCCGCACCCGGCCCGGTCAGGATCCAGCCGCGCGTCGGCCCGTCGCCGTCGGATTGTTCGGCGATGGTGACGAGGGCACCGGCGATCGGGCTGGCGGGCGGCGCCACGCCGATCGCCTCCAGGCTGGAGTTCGACGGCAGCCGCTTCACCGCCGCCGGCACCGGGACGGTCTCTCCCCGGGCGGCAAAGCCCTCGCTGCCGAAGGCGAAGCGCATGACTTCGTGCGTGCGCTCGATGCTGACGTAGGCGGTGCCGTCGACGATCGCCAGGCCCTCGGTGTCGTAGGAGGCGGTGTCGCCCAGCGGCGTGCCGTTGGCAGACAGGGCCGGCGCCAGCCGGACCGCGTCGAGCCCCGCGATTCTGCCGTCGGCGTAGCGTGGCGTCGCGGTCATCCAGGTGCCTTTGTCGCTGATAGCGACCAACTCGCGCCCATCGGCGCTGCGCCACAACCCCGACCAGCCGCCGAAATCCGGATCCTTGGCGGTGAGCACCAGGCCGCCGCGAAATTCGAGCGCGCCGAACCGCGTCGCCTCGGGCGCGGCCCGGTCGAAGCCTCGGGTCGGTTGTGCGGCGACCTCGACGGCGCGTGGGCCAGCATCGGCCCGCAACGCGGCGCTGCTTAGCAGGCCAAGCAGCAGGGCCGCTGCTGCGGCGAGGGCTAAGAGAGCAGCGGAGTGTGGGGGCCTCGCCGCATGGTGTCGAGCTGTTACCCGCATCGCCCCTTATCCGGCTTGCGCAAGGCGCAAACCGAACCCTCCCCGCAACTGGTGATCGAATGCGCGCATCGCCTGCCGCGTCATGGCCGGGCTTGACCGGGCCATCCATCTACTTGGAAAAACAACGGCATTCGGCCGGCCCTGGTGGGCTGATGCTTCGCTCTTTGATGGATGGCCGGGTCAAGCCCGGCCATGACGCTGGCGGCGGTTGCAGCGTCTCTCAACGCCGACCGCCGGCCGCGCGCCGCAAGTTGCCGCCGAAGGACGGCGGCGCCTTGTCGTCGAACAGCTCGGCCAGCTTGTCGGTCATCGCTCCGCCCAGTTCCTCGGCGTCGACGATGGTGACGGCGCGCTTGTAGTAGCGCGTGACGTCGTGGCCGATGCCGATGGCGATCAGCTCCACCGGCGAGCGCTCCTCCACCTCGGAGATGATGTGGCGCAGGTGGCGCTCCAGGTAGTTGCCCGGATTGACCGAGAGGGTGGAATCGTCGACCGGGGCGCCGTCGGAGATCACCATCAGGATCTTGCGCTGCTCGGGTCGCCCGAGCAGGCGCTTGTGGGCCCAGTCGAGCGCCTCGCCGTCGATGTTCTCCTTGAGCAAGCCCTCGCGCATCATCAGGCCGAGGTTCTTGCGGGCCCGCCGCCACGGCGCATCGGCCGATTTGTAGATGATGTGGCGCAGGTCGTTCAGCCGGCCCGGATTGGGCGGCTTGCCCGATTGCAGCCACAGCTCGCGCGACTGGCCGCCCTTCCAGGCCCGCGTGGTGAAGCCCAGGATCTCGACCTTGACGCCGCAGCGCTCGAGCGTGCGGGCCAGGATGTCGGCGCAGGTGGCGGCCACCGTGATGGGGCGGCCGCGCATCGAGCCCGAATTGTCGAGCAGCAGGGTGACGACCGTGTCGCGGAAGTCGGTATCCTTCTCGTGCTTGAACGAGAGCGGCTGGAAGGGGTCGATGATCACCCGCGGCAGGCGCGCCGGGTCGAGCATGCCCTCGTCCTGGTCGAACTCCCAGGCGCGGTTCTGCTGGGCCAGCAGCTTGCGCTGGAGGCGGTTGGCAAGACGGGCGACCACGCCTTGCAGATTGGCGAGCTGCTTGTCGAGGTAGCCGCGCAGCCGCGCCAGTTCCTCCGCATCGCACAGGTCCTCGGCCGCCACCACCTCGTCGAACTTGGCCGCGAACGGCTTGTAATCGGGGCCTCGCGGCTCGTTGGAGCGGGACGTCGGCGGCCGCGTCATCTCGCCGGAATTCTCGGAATCGCCGGTCTCGGCGTCGTCCGGCATCTCGCCCGAGGGCGCGTCCGCCGCCTCGGTCGCGCCCTCTTCGAGGTCGTCGGTGGCGTCGTCGGACACTTCGGCGTCGCCGCGCTCGGTGCTGTCCTGCTCCTCGCCGTCGCCCTGGTTCTGGTCCTGGCTGGTGTCGGGCGCGTTGTCCTGGCTGTCGTCCTCGTCCTCCTCGGACTCCATGTCCGACTCGTCGGCCATGTCGAGGCTGGACAGCAGGTCGCGGACGCTGCGGGCGAAGCTGCGCTGGTTGCCGATGGACTTGGCCAACCCGTCCAGGTCGGCGCCGGCGCGCTCCTCGATGAAGTCGCGCCACAGATCGACGATCTTCTGCGCCGCCGGCGGCGGCTTGAGCCCGGTCAGGCGCTCGCGCACCAGCATGGCCAGCGCATCGGCGATCGGCGCGTCGGCGCGGTCGGTGATCTCGTGGTAGTTGCCGCGGTGGTAGCGGTCCTCCAGCATCGCGGTGATGTTGGCGGCGGTGCCGCGCATGCGCGTGGAGCCGATGGCCTCGATCCGCGACTGCTCCACCGCATCGTAGACGGCCCGCGCCTGCTGGCCCTCCGGCGCGAACTTACGGTGCAGGCCGATGTCGTGGCATGCGAGCCTGAGCGCCATGGAATCGGCATGGCCGCGCAGCACGGCGATGTCGGCGGCCGCCACCCGCCTCGGCGGCTCCGGCAGCCGGGCGCGCTCGCCCACCAGCGACGGCTTGTCGGAGGCGAAGCTGACCTCCAGATCGGCGCGGCCGGCGAGCGCGCGCATGCAGCCGGTCACGGCGCGCTTCAACGGCTCGGTCGGCGAGGGCTTGGAGGTGGGCGGTTTGATGTTTGAGATCGTCACGGACGTCCGATCCACGGGTTGGGCGGCGGACGGACCGGCCGCCGATCGCATGGACCGCCTCCCGATGGCGAGGCGCTCCAGCCTTCAAGGAACCGGAGTGCTCGCCCCGATCGGATGAGGACATCCGATCGGGACATGCTCCCGGCTAGCTCAGGGCGATGTTGGCGGCGCTTTCCGGCAGCTCGCGGCCGAAGCAGCGCTGGTAGAACTCGGCCACCAGCGGCCGCTCCAGCTCGTCGCACTTGTTGAGGAAGGTGAGCCGGAAGGCGAAGCCGACATCGCGGAAGATCTCGGCATTCTCCGCCCAGGTGATCACCGTGCGCGGGCTCATCACCGTCGACAGGTCGCCATTCATGAAGGCGTTGCGGGTGAGATCCGCCAGGCGAACCATGCGGTTCACCGTGTCGCGGCCCTGCTCGCTGTCGCGGTAGTGGTGCGCCTTGGCCAGCACGATATCCACTTCCTTGTCGTGCGGCAGGTAGTTGAGGGTCACCACGATCGACCAGCGGTCCATCTGGCCTTGGTTGATCTGCTGCGTCCCGTGATAGAGGCCGGACGTGTCGCCGAGGCCGATGGTGTTGGCGGTGGCGAACAGGCGGAAGGCCGGATGCGGCCTGATCACCCGCTTCTGGTCGAGCAGCGTCAGCCGGCCGGACACCTCCAGCACGCGCTGGATCACGAACATCACGTCGGCGCGGCCCGCGTCGTACTCGTCGAAGACGAGCGCCACGTTGTTCTGCAGAGCCCACGGCAGGATGCCGTCGCGGAACTCGGTGACCTGCTTGCCGTCCTGGAGGACGATCGCATCCTTGCCGACCAGGTCGACGCGCGACACGTGGCTGTCCAGGTTGATGCGCACGCACGGCCAGTTGAGACGCGCCGCAACCTGCTCGATGTGCGTCGATTTGCCGGTGCCGTGGTAGCCCGTCACCATCACGCGGCGGTTGCGCGCGAAGCCGGCGACGATGGCGAGCGTGGTGTCGTGGTCGAACAGGTAGTCGGGGTCGATCTCCGGCACGTGCTCATCGGGCTCGGAATAGGCCGGGACCTCGAGATCGGAATCGATGCCGAATACCTGGCGCAGGGACACCTTCATGTCCGGGAGGGCGGCTGTCGTCTCGCTATGGCCTTGCATGGGTCCTCGCTATCGGAAGCCTGCGGTGCCGGGCCGATCCGCGGCTGTCGGCGCGCCTGCCTCCTGTTCTTCCTTAAAGCGGCCCGCCTCGGCCGGCAATTTCAGCCGGCGCGATCGCGCCGCCGGATCGTGGTGTCCGTGCGTCTCCCGGCCGAAGCACGAACTGCGCCAGATCAGCAGAGATTGAGCGATCGCAGGACGCCGTAGGCGCGGACGATCTCCTGGAACCGCGTCTCGTAGCTGCGGTCGCCGCCGTTGGCGTCGGGATGGAAGCGCTTGACCAGCGCCTTGTAGCGCGCCTTGATCGCTGCGGTATCGGCGCCTTCCTCCAGCCCGAGCGTTTCCAGCGCCTTCACGGCGGAAACGCTGAGGCGCGGCTTGCGTTCCTCGGCGGCCGTGTGGGCGGCGCTGGCCGACTGCCCGAACAGATTGAAGGGATCGAACGAGGCATGGACGGCGTCGCCCCGCCGCCAGTTGGTCCGCGACCCCGCTTTGACGCCCATGGTCCAGGTCGGCCGGTGGCCGACGGCATCGGCCTTCTGGTGCTGCATCACCGCTTCGTCGTCCATTCCCGCGAAATAATTGTAGGAATGGTTGTAGGCCCGCACGTGCTCCAGGCAGAAGTGCCAGTACTGGCCCTCCTTGCCGCGTCCTTTCGGCGCGCGATGGCCGGCCGCCACGTCGCAACCGGGATGATCGCACGCGCGCACCTGCTGTGGCTGCGGCTCGGCCGCAGGCTTGCGGACGCGGATACGGTCAAAAAGGGGCGAGTTGAGATCCATTGCAGCCAGATTATGTTTGCTTGGCCCGTACCGGCAAGGGTTTATCGGTCACAGGGCCGTCGAGGATCGCGCATGTCGAGGAAAGAGCTGATCGAGAGCCGGCTGCGGACGGCGTTCGGCCCGGTCGATCTTACGGTCACCGACGACTCCCACCGCCACGCGGGGCACCGGGGAGCGCGACCGGAAGGCGAGACTCATTTCAGCGTAGACATCGTGTCGGATGCCTTCGCCGGCAAGAGCCGGCTGGAGCGCCACCGCATGGTCAACGCCGCGCTGGCCGACGAGCTCGTGCCGGAGCGCATCCACGCCCTGGCGATCACCGCGCGAACGCCGGCCGAGTGAGCCGGCCGGCCGCGCCGCTCAGGTGCGGCTCAAGCGCGCATGGTTGGCGCGGACGCGGCGCGAGTAAGCCTTGAGCGCCACGGCCGGCACGCGGTGGGATTGGCCGGTGGCGACGGCCTGCATCATGGCGAGCTGGGCCTCGACGAAGGCCGACGATTTCTCCGCCACCATGCGCTGCATCTCGACCTCGGCCTGGGTGCCGCCGGCGGCCATCTTGACCATACGCATGCCGATCACGCTCTGCGCGCTGATCGCCATGCGGGCTGCATCGCAGCTCAGGGATACCCAGGAGTTGAAGAGGTCGAACATGCGTCCATCCTAGAGCGTGTCCCGATCGGATGGGGTCATCAGATCGGATAGAATTGCTCCACCTTTTTGAGCCTGGAGCAAACAGCCACGCTATAGCGATCGATGTGGGATGGAAATGCTTTCGTTTCCCACTGACCGCGGAAGGGCAGCCATGCGTCATGTGCATGGTTGCGAGCCCGTTGCCGAGGGGGGCGTGTCACCGCCCGGCGGCCGCCGTCGTGGCCTATGTCCTTGTCCCGGCGTCGCATTTCGCCGAGGTGCTCGAGCACAAAAGTGCTCCAGATTCAAAAGGTTATGAGCATTTCTCCGCCATTGGGTGTGCTCATCCAATGGCGAAATGCTCTAAGGCCGGCAGCGGCGTCAGCGCCCGTCCGGGGCCGCCACGATCAGCACCCAGTACACCTTGTACTTGGATCCCGGCGCATAGGCCGTGGCGATGCCGAGGCGGGTGCCGCCCGCGTCGAGCATGGTCCTGTTGTGCACCGGCGATTCGCGCCAGCCCGAGAATGCCTCCGCCAGCGTGTGGTAGCCGGCCGAGACATTGACGGCCGGCGAGGCGACGCCGGCCGCGCTCAGCGTCCGCTTCAGCGCCTCGGCCGAAGCGGGCTTGTCGTTCGCCGCCATCGCGGCGGCGGCGGTGCGGGCCTCGCGCCCGAGCGCCGGATCGACCGTCAGCGGTCCCAGGCCGTTGTTGCGCCGGTAGAGGTTGATCATGCCGGCGGCGGTCTGCGGATCGACCTGCGCCTCGGGCGCGGCCAGGCTGGCGTAGAACAGCGGCGCCTGCCCGCCGCCTCGCGGCTCGCTCGCGCAGCCGGGCATCATGGCCATCAGCGCCAGCACGCACAGACGCTCCAGAGTGCTCGCCATCGCCCCCGTTCCCATCGGCTGGGCTCGGCGCCCCAGCGTGCTTCGCGCCGGACGAATCTCGTCCGGCGCTCAATCCCGGTCGTCCGGCTCGCCGTCCGGCCGTGCGGCGTCGGACCGGGCGCCGCTGGTCGCCGCTTCGCCTGGTCCGCCGTTGCCCCCGGCGCGGGGGCCCGACCGCGTGATCAGGTCTTCGAACTGTTGCGGCAGCTGCAGTTTCACTTCGCTTAACGGCACTCCCGGAGCGACGTAGATCTTTTCCGCCGTCAGCCGTTCGAAGATCTTGAAATTGAGCTCGCTCTTGATGCGCAGGCTCGCTTCCACGTCGGCGAAGCAGCGCAGCTCGAACTCCTGCGAGGTGTCGGTGAACTTGTTGAACAGGGCCGTCGGCTTCGGGTCGCGCAGCACGTCGGGATGGCCGGCGGCGCAGGCGAGCAGCAGGTCGGCGACGCGGCTCGGCGACGGCTGGAACGGCACCGTGATGACGATCGAGATGCGGCCGGTGCGGTTGTTGCGCAGCCAGTTCTTCACCACGCCGGACACCAGATTGGAGTTCGGCACGATGACGGAGGCGCGCTCGAAGGTCTGGATCTCGGTGGCGCGCACGCTGATGCGGCGCACGTAGCCCTGTTCGGCGCCGACGACGATCCAGTCGCCGACGCTGATCGAGCGCTCCCAGAGCAGGATCAGCCCGGAGACGAAGTTGTTGACGATCGACTGCAGGCCGAAGCCGATGCCGACCGACAGGGCGCCGGCGACGATGGCGATCTTGTCCAGGCTGAGGCCGAGCTGGGCGAGCGCCAGGGCCACAGCGACGAAGGCGCCGAGATAGCCGACCGCCGTGGTGATCGAGTTCCTGAGGCCGGAATCCAGGCCGGTCACGGGCAGATACTTGGCGTCGAGCCAGCGCTGCAGCGCCCGTGTCGCCAGCACCGCGAGGATGAACAGTCCGGCGGCGCCGATCACCGTCGCGAGCGAGATGCGGATGCCGGCGATTTGCAGCCCGAACAGGACCGCGTCGAGCGACGAGGTGAAATCGGCGGAGTCGATGCCCCACGGCGCCAGGATCAGTAGCAGGGCGATGACGATCAGCAGCACCCTGAGCAGGCCGGAGGCGAGGACGGCGAGCTGATCGAGCGAGCGTTTGCGCAGGCCGACGCTGGTCTGCAGCGCCACCGCCACGCGGCCGTCGCCGACGAGCGTTCGGCCGATGGTCTCGTCGACGATGGTCAGGGCGAGGCCGAGCAGCGTGCCGACGATGGCGATCCAGATGCATTGCTGGATGGTGAACGAGGCCAGCGCGATGAAGCCGCCGAGAACGGAGAACAGCAGGACGGCGACCACGGCCCATCCCACGACGCGCAGCGGACCGGCGAAGGTCGGCTCGGTCGGCACGTAGGGCCCGAGGCTCGCTTCGTCGCAATCGTCGTTGCTGCGGATGCGCTGCAGGGTTTGGGCGAGCAGCAGCGCCACCACGATGGCAATCAGGCCCTTGAGCGCCGCGGACGTGGCGAGGGCCGCGCCGATGGTTTGCAGCACGACCTCGAGGACACGGCTGACTGCGACGACCGTCGAGCCGACGAAGATCAGGCGGTAGATCGGCTCTGCCGCGGAATCTTGCACGTCGACCACGCGCCAGGTGGGGGCGGTGGGCGCCAGGATCGCCTCGGCGAGCGCGCGCGCGGAGACCACGAAGAGGACACCGATCAGGACGGCGCGGATGATCGGCTCGATACCGGGCGGCAGCAGGCCGGCTGCGTCGAGGCCGATGTAGATGAAGTACGCCGATAGTGCGGCCGGCAGGGCGGCGAAGATGGTGCGCCAGACGGCGGCGAGCGCGCGGCGCAGGCGCGTCGGCGCGGTGATGCGGTCGTCGCGGGCGGTCAGGCGCGGCGCCAGCCTCCGGCGGCCCATGTAGGTGGCGAGGGCGGCGACCAGGGCGGCCAGCAGCGTCAGCACCCGGCCCTGCGCCACGCGTGCGGCGAGCGCCGAGAGCCAGTCCGACGTGATCGTCGTGATCGCCTTGAGGTCGCCCGGCGCCGACTGCATCACCGACAGCCACAGGTCGGGGCTGACGATGCTCCAGTTGCGGTGGAACAGCGTGTTGGTGAACAGCGTCCGCCGGCGATTGGTGATGCGGCTGCTGACCTGGTTGGCCTGCACGAGCAGGGCATTGCCGGCGCGGCTCACCTCGTTGAGCTCGGCGAACTCGCGCTCCCGTTCCTGGCGGTCGCGGGCGGCCTCGGGGCTCTCCTGCGGCGCGCTGGCCTCGGGCTTGGGGCCGAGCTGGTCGAGGCGTGCCTTGGCGGCCGCGACCCGCGGCGTCAGCTGGTTCAGGACGTCCTGGATGGCCTGCGTGGCCGGATCCACCTGGCCCCGCAGGTCGACGAGCTGGGCGTCCGTGAGGCCCGGCCTGGCGAGGGCTGCCTCGGCCTCGTTCAAGCGAAACTTCAGCTGATCGAAGCGCTCGCGCATGCCCTTCATGGCATCGGCGGTCGCGTCCTCGCCCGCGGGCGTGGCCGCAGCGGCGGGCGGCGCCGGCAGGGCGGGCGCGGGCAGGGTCTGGGCGGCAGCCTGGCGGGCGTATGCGGCCACGCCCACCCCGATCGTCAGGGCCGCCAGCCACCGGACGGCGGTTGCGGCGATGCGGGCGGCGGGGCGGGCGGGGAAGCCGGTCATGCGCGATCCTGTGGGGCGTCTCATCACCGCTTACATCGGGCGGCCGCGGCGCGATTCGAGCCAGGATAGGGAAGCACACGCCTTCGAGCGCGCAAAAGCGGCGAGAACATGCCCGTCGCGGCGCGACGGCGTAAAGCCCCTCCAGACCGGGCGGGGCCTGCGCGACCGCGGAAATCGCTCCGGCGTGCCGGTCCGTGCCGGCCGGCGCGCCCGTGCGGCGCGCTATTCGGCGGGGTTGACCTGCGGCACCAGCGGCGGCGCGCCGTCGTGCGCGGGCTTGGCGACGGCTTGCGGCTTACGCCGCCCGAGGCCGAGCAGTGCCTTGCTCAGCCGGTCCATGTAGAGGAACAGCACCGGCGTGATGAACAGGGTGAGCAACTGCGACACCACCAGACCGCCGACGACGGCGACGCCGAGCGGCTGACGCAGCTCAGAGCTCGCGCCGGCACCCATGGCGATGGGGATGGTGCCCATAAGTGCCGCGAACGTGGTCATCATGATGGGGCGGAAGCGCATGATGCAGGCGCGGTAGATGGCGCTTTCCGGGTCGGCGCCGTCGCGCAGCAGCTGCAGCGCGACGTCGATCATCATGATGGCGTTCTTCTTCACGATGCCGATCAGCATCAGGATGCCGATGATGGCGATGACGCTGAGATCCAGGCCGAACAGCTGCAACGTGGCGAGCGCGCCGAGCGCCGCGGCCGGCAGGCCGGTCAGGATGGTGAACGGATGCACGAAGCTTTCGTAGAGAATGCCCAGCACGATGTAGATCGTGATGACCGCGGCGAGCAGCAGGATGCCCTGGTTGGCGAGCGACTGCTGGAAGATGTTGGCATCGCCGGAATAGGTCGTGGTGATCGACGGCGGCATGCCGAGCTTGAGCTTCAGCGCGTCGATGCCGGCCGTCGCGTCGCTGAGCGATTTGCCGGCCGGCAGGTTGAAGGACAGCGTCACCGCCGGCAGCTGGCCGAGCTGGTTGACCGACAGCGTGCCGCTGGTGCGCTCGATGCGGGCGAAGGCACTGATCGGCACCAGCGTGCCGTTGGCCGAGCGGATCCGCACCGTGTCGAGCAGGTTGTTGCTCCAGCCGTAGCGCGGATCGAACTCGATGATCACCTGGTAGCTGTCGCCCGTGGTGTAGATCGTCGAGATCTGCCGGACGCCGAAGCCGGAGTAGAGCGTCGAGCGGATCTGGTCGGCAGAGATGCCGAGCGCCGTGGCCTTGTCGCGGTCGACGACCACGGTGGACTGCAGCGCGTTGGCCTGCAGGTCGGACGAGACGTCGACGAAGGTGGGGGCGGCGCGCATCGCGTCCGTCATCTTGACGGCCCAGTCGTAGAGCGACTTCTGCTCCAGGCCCTGCAGCACCAGCTGGTACTGGCTCTTCGAGCGGGTGGTGCCGAAGCGCAGGTTCTGGTTGGGGATCATGAAGGTCTGGATGCCGGGGATGCGTGCCAGCTCCCGCCGGAGCTCGGCCAGCACCACGTTGAGCTCCGGCCGCTCCGTCTTGGGCTTGAGCTCCACGAAGCCGCGGCCCTGATTGACCGTGCTGTTGGTGGCGCCGATGATCGACGACGCGTGCTTCACGTAGGGTGAGCGCCGGAACGTCGCCTCCACCTCGCCTTGCAGCCTGGCCATGTCGTCGAACGAGATGTCCTGGCGCGCTTCCGTCGAGATCGACAGCTGATCGATATCCTCGATCGGGAAGAAGCCCTTCGGAATGGTGACGAATAGGTAGGCCGTCACGCCGATGGTCGCCAGGAAGACCACGAAGGTCACGATCTTGAACCGGAGCGCCCCCTTCAGCACGAAATCGTAGGCGCCGAGCATGCCGTCGAAGCCGCGCTCGAGCAGGCCGCCGATGCCGCGCCGGGCCTCCTCGTGGCTCAGCGGCTTGGGCAGCATGCGCGAGGCGAGCATCGGGGTCAGCGTCAGCGACACGAAGGCCGAGGCGGCGAGCGAGCAGGTGACGACGATGGCGAACTCGTGGAAGACGCGCCCGACCACGCCGCCCATCAGCAGCACCGGGATGAACACGGCGACCAGCGACACGGTGATCGAGACGATGGTGAAGCCGATCTCACGGCTGCCGTCGAGCGCCGCCTGGAAGGCGCTTTTGCCCTCCTCTTCCATGTGCCGGTAGATGTTCTCGACCATGACGATGGCGTCGTCGACGACGAGGCCCACCGACAGCGTGAGGCCGAGCAGCGAGATGTTGTCGATGGAGAAGCCCAGCAGATACATGGCGCCGAGCGTGGCGATGATCGAGATCGGCACCGCGAGGCTCGGGATGATGGTGGCTGAGAGCCGGCGCAGGAACAGGAAGATCACCAGGATCACCAGCCCGATGGTGAGCAGCAGCGTGAGCTGGACGTCCTCCACCGCATGGCGGATCGAGGTCGAACGGTCGATCAGCGTCTGAATCTTGGCGGACGGCGGCAATTGCGCCTGGAAGGCGGGGAGCATCGCCTTCACCTTGTCGACGACGTCGACGGTGTTGGCGTCGGGCTGGCGCTGCACGGCCAGGATGATGGCGCGCGAGCCATCGTACCAGCTGGCGGTCTGGTTGTTCTCGACGGAATCGATGACGTTGGCGACGTCCCTCAGGCGGACCGGGCGGCCGTTGCTGTACGCGACGATGACGTCGCGAAACTGCGCCGCCTTCTGCATCTGCGTATCGGCCTGGATGGTCAGGTTCTGGTTGGGGTTCTGCAGCGTGCCGACCGGGGTCGAGGAATTGGCCTGGGCCACGGCGCTCTGCAGCTGGTCGACGCCGATGCCGCGCACGGCGAGCGCGTTGGGGTCGGCCTGCACCCGGACGGCGAACTTCTGGCTGCCGTAGATCAGCAGCTGGGCGACGCCGTCGATGGTCGAAATGGCCGGCGAGATGACCTGCTGAGCGAAGGCGTCCAGCGTCGAGAGCGGCAGCACGTCGCTGGTCAGCGTCAGCAGCAGCACCGGCGCGTCGGCCGGATTGGCCTTGCGGAAGCTCGGCGGCGTCGTCATCTCGATCGGCAGCTGCTTCTGCGTCCGCGTGATCGCCGACTGCACGTCCGCCGCCGCCGCGTCGATGTTGCGGCTCAGCGCGAACTGGATGTTGATGACGGTGTTGCCCTGGGTGCTCGACGCCGACATGGAATCGATGGCGGGAATGGTGGCGAACTGCTTGATCAGCGGTGTCGCGATCGAGTTGGCCATGGTGTCGGGCGAGGCGCCGGGCAGCTGCGCCGTCACGCTGATGACCGGGAAATCCGTGTTCGGCAGAGCGGCGACCGGCAGGAAGCGGTAGGCGAACAGGCCGCCGATGACCATCGCCGCCGACATCAGGATGGTCGCGACCGGATGCCGTATGCAGAATTCAGAGACGTTCACGGGCGTTCCTCGGCGGCATCATATCACGAGTGGTCGTCGGCATGGACCGCGGCTTCGTTCTGCGACCCCGCCGCGTTGCTGCGCACGGTCTCGGTGACACGGCTGCCCGGGCCGATGCGGAGCTGGCCCTCGACGACCACGTGCTCGCCCGCCTTCAGCCCCGTCTCGATGGCGGTGCGGTCGCCCTCGGCGCCCAGCACGGTCACCTGCCGCGCCTCGACGGTCTTGTCCGCCTTGACCACGTAGACGTAGGAGCCGTTCTGGCCGATCTGCACCGCCGGCGAGGGCACCGTGACCGTGTCGGGCCTCATGTCGAGGTCGACCTGCACGTCGACGTACATGCCGGGCCAGAGCCGCAGGTCCTCGTTGGCAAAGTTGGATTTGGCCACGATGGTGCCCGAGGCGGTGTCGACCGAGCTGTCGAGAAAGTCGATCTGGCCGGTCGCCAGCACCGTCTGGGTGCCGGGCAGCAGCACGCGGACGGCCGGCGGCGGCTTGCGCAGCATCGCGGCGCGCACCCGCGGCAGCTCCCGCTCCGGCAGCGTGAAAGCGGCTCGGATCGGCTTGACCTGGGTGATGGTGACGAGGCCCGTGCCGTTGGGGTCGGTGGCGCTGACGAGGTTGCCCGGCGCCACCCGGACGGCGCCGATCCGACCGGCCATGGGGGCCGCGATCTTGGTATAGGAGAGCCGGATCCTGTCGTTGGCCAGCGTCGCCTGGTCGGCGGCGACGTTGGCGTCGGCGCTCTTCGCATCGGCCACCGCCTGGTCGAGCGCCGATTGCGCGGCGGCGCTGCGCGCCAGCAGCTCCTTGGTGCGCGCCAGGGCGGCGCGGGCGCGGTCGGCCAGCGCCTGGTCACGCGCCAGCGTCGCCTCGTCGCGGGCGATGGCCGCCTTGACCTCCTTGTCGTCGAGGGTGAACAGCGGATCGCCCGCCTTCACCATTTGCCCGTCGGTGACGTGCTGCTCGAGAATCTGGCTGTCGATGCGCGATTTCACCACCACCGACGCCGGCGTCTCGACGATGCCGATGGTGCGGCGGCGAATCGGGAAGGTGACGTTCTCTGACGATGCCGTCATCACCGCGACCCCGCCGCCGTTGCCGCGGCGCGGGCCGCCGTTGGCGGCGTCGCCGGCGGTGGCCGCGGTCGTCTGCGGCGGCGCCCCGGCCTGGCCCGTCAGCCGCGCGACCGCCGTGTGCAGCACCGGGGTGAGCTGATCCCGGTAGATCGTGCCGGCGGCCGCGGCCGCAAGGACGATCACGGTGAAGACGAGGGTGCGCGTGCGCATGGAACGTCGTCGTCCTTTCAGGCGGCGGCTGGCGGGCGGGCGGCCGAGGGCGGTTGCATGGCTCCCGGCTGATGGGCGAGGCCGCTCGTGAAGATATGGGCGACGACGGCGGCGGCCTCGCCGCGGCGGTCGGGTTGGCTGGTGACCGCCAGCAGGCGAATCGCGCCGAGCACCGCGTCGGCCGCCACGTCCGCGTCGAGCGGGGCGAAGCAGCCCTCGTCGATGCCGGCCCGGATGATCTGGGCGAAGCAGCTGCGCAGGCTACGGACCTTGCGCCGCACCACGCTGCGCGCGCGCTCGCCGATCCGGTTGTCGGTGCCGTCGGCGACCGAGAGCGCCGCTGCATCGCGGCCGAAGGCGTCGAGAACCGTCGCGATGGCGGCGCGCAGGGTGTCGGCGGCGGCGGTGCCCGCCGCGGCCTGCTGGCGAACCGAGCTTTCGACCGCATCGAGGCGCTCGCCCATGGCCAGGATGAACAGGTCTTCCTTGGTGGCGAAGTAGCGATAGAGCGTCGGCTTGGCGACGCCGGCCTCGCGGGCCACGTCGTCGACCTGCACGTCATGGTAGAGCCGGGACGAGAACAGCCGCACGGCGGCCGCCACGATGCGCCGGCGGCGATCCTCGCTTGCGTGCCGAAGTGAATCCGCGGCCATGCCCAGCGCCCTCGAGACCCATTAATCGTAGCAATTGCAACAATTACGGGCCGAATTGAACTGATGAGTTCAGTCCGTGTCAAATGAGGATTTTGTAAGGTCGCGTGTCGCTGGTGCATGAGGTCGCCGCAACCGCCGGTCTGCGCGTCGGCGGCTCGGGGCTCAATCCTCGCTCAGCGGGTGCAGGTCGCGCACCATCGCCTTCAGTCGCTCGTCGAGGACGTGGGTGTAGATCTGCGTGGTGGCGATATCGGCGTGGCCGAGCAGCTCCTGCACGATGCGCAGATCGGCGCCGTTGTGCAGCAGGTGGCTGGCGAAGGCGTGGCGCAGCACGTGCGGGCTGACCTTGTGGCCGGCGATGCCCGCCGCCGCTGCCGCGGCCTTGAGATCGCGGGCGAAGGCCTGGCGCGTCAGGTGGCCGCTCTCGCTGTCGGCCGGGAACAGGTGCGGCCCGCTGTCGGGGCTGACGGCCTCGCGCAGGGCGAGGTAGCTGTTCATGGCGTCCTTCGCCACCTCGGTCAGCGGCACCAGGCGCTCCTTGCCGCCCTTGCCGGCCACCACCAGGAAACGGTCGCGGGTCCGGGCCGCCGTCCGCGGCAGCGAGACCAGCTCGGACACCCGCAGCCCCGTCGCGTAGAGCAGTTCGAGCAGGCAGCTCAGCCGCGACGCCCGCAACCGCTCGCCGCGTGGCCGCGTCGCGTCGTCGATGCCCTCGCGGGCGACCGCGAGCAGCCGGTCGACCTCGGCGATGGAGAGGATCTTCGGCAGCGGCCGGCCGAGCTTGGGGCCTTCGATCGCGTTGGTGGGATCGTCGGCCCGCTCGCCTTCGGCGAACAGGAACTTGTGCAGCTGGCGCACCGCGGAGAGCCGGCGCGCCGCCGAGGACGCCTTGAGCCCGCGGGCGTGCACGTCGGCCAGATAGGCGCGGACCGTGGCCGCGTCGGCGTCGAGGGGATCGCGCCCTTGGCCGGCGAGGAACGCGACGTAGTCGCCGAGATCGCGGGCGTATGCCTCCAGCGTGTTGCGGGCGGCGCCCCGCTCCGATGCCAGCATGTCCAGGAACAGGTCGACGAGCGCCTGGTTGCCCATGGTGGCTCCATCGGCAGCACCCGGCGGGGCGCCGCTCACTTGCCGAGCTTGTCGGCCGGAATGGTGACGACGATCTCGCGCAGATCGGGCTGGACGAGCGTCGCCAGGGCGATCATCGCGCCGTACACGAGCGCGAGGATCAGGCCGACGATGACGAGGAACCGAAACAGCGTCGGCACGACACCTTCCTAAACAGTCCACGCCTAAACAGTCCACGCGGTGTTGGGTCGAGCATATCTTCCATGCTGGGCTGCCAAGGCAAGCCCTGCATTACATGGCCGGCTCAGTCGTGATATCGACACCGCATGGATACGCATCAGCTGGCGGCTCACGAGGGGAAGGACAGGAGCGACCCCCGCGCGGCTCTCATTCGCCGGTACCTCGGTAGCCGTTCGCTCGTCCTCGTCGGGCTCATGGGCTGCGGCAAGAGCACGGTCGGCCGGCGGCTGGCGGCGCGGCTCGACCTGCCCTTCGTCGATGCCGACGCGGAGATCGAGAGCGCTGCCGGCAAGACGATTCCCGAGATTTTCGCCCAGCACGGCGAGGCTTACTTCCGCGACGGCGAGCGGCGCGTCATCGCCCGCCTGCTGCGCGACGGCGGACGCGTTCTGGCGACCGGCGGCGGCGCCTACATGGATCCGACCACGCGGGCCGAGATCACCACGCGCGGCCTCTCGGTGTGGCTCAAGGCCGAGCTCGACGTGCTGATGCGGCGGGTCCGCAAGCGTGGGCACCGGCCGCTGCTGCAGACCGCCGATCCGGAAGACACGCTGCGGCGCCTGATGGCGGAGCGCTATCCCGTCTACGCGCTGGCCGATCTGACCGTGGCCTCCCACGAGGCGCCGCACGAGACCGTGGTCGAGAGCGTCCTTGCGGCCCTGGCTGAGCGTGCCGCAGTCATTCCCGCCGACGAGACCCATTCATGAGTACCGCTCCAGCGCGGCCGGCCGCAGCCGGCGAAGTTCGCACCGTCACCGTCGCCTTGGGCGAGCGTGCCTACGACATCCGCATCGGCCGCGGTCTCGGCGCCGCTGCCGGCACCGAGCTTGCGGCGCTCGCCCCCGGCGGCACCGTCGCCATCGTCACCGATACGACGGTCGAGAGGCTCTACGGCGCGGCGGTGCAGAGCTCCCTGGCCCAGGCGGGCCTGCACAGCACTCTCGTTGCGGTGCCGGCCGGCGAGGGCGCCAAGGGCTGGCGCGAGCTCGAGCGCATCACCGAGGCGTTGCTCGCGGCCAAGATCGAGCGCGGCGACCTCGTGCTGGCGCTCGGCGGCGGGGTGGTCGGCGACCTCACCGGCTTCGCCGCCGCCATCCTGCGCCGCGGCGTGCGCCTGGTGCAGATGCCGACGACGCTGCTGGCGCAGGTCGATTCCTCGATCGGCGGCAAGACCGGGATCAACTCGCCCCACGGCAAGAACCTGATCGGCGCCTTCCACCAGCCGTCGCTCGTCATCGCCGACACTAGGCTGCTCGACACCCTGAGCCAGCGCGAGTTCAAGGCGGGCTATGCCGAGGTGGTCAAGTACGGCCTGATCGACGACGAGGACTTCTTCAACTGGTGCGAGGCGCACTGGGCCGGCATTATCGAGGGCACCGAGGCGCGCGAATATGCGGTGGCCAAGAGCTGCGCGGCCAAGGCTGCGGTCGTGGCGCGCGACGAGACCGAGACCGGCGACCGGGCGCTGCTCAACCTTGGCCACACCTTCGGTCACGCGCTCGAGCGGCTGACGGGCTATACGCCGGCGCGGCTGGTGCACGGCGAGGGGGTGGCGATCGGCATGGCGCTGGCGTTCCGCTTCTCGGCCAGGCTCGGCCTCTGTCCCGGGCAGGATGCCGACCGGGTCGCCCGGCACCTGGCCCGGGTCGGCCTGCCGACGCGCTTGCAGGACGTGCCCGGCGGTGCCGGCAGCGTGGACCAGCTCATGGACGCCATGGCCCAGGACAAGAAGGTGGCGCGCGGGGCGCTGACCTTCATCCTGGCCCGCGGCATCGGCCAGAGCTTCATCGCCAAGGGCATTGATCCGGCCGAGGTGCAGGGCTTTCTCGCCGGTGAGCTTGCGACCGCGTAGACGATGGCCGACATCGATCTGACCCCGGATCTGTGGATCGCCGTCTGCATCGTCGCGCTGTGCCTGGTCATGTCGGCCTTCTTCTCCGGCTCGGAGACGGCGCTGACGGCCGCGTCACGGGCGCGGATGCACGCTCTGGAGATGGGCGGCGACGCGCGCGCGGCGATCGTCAACCGGTTGCTGAACATCAAGGAGCGGCTGATCGGCGCCATGCTGATCGGCAATAGCATCGTCAACATCGGCGCCTCGGCTTTGACCACCAGCGTGATGGTGGCGATCTTCGGCGATGCGGGCGTCATCTACGCCACCGCCGTCGTGTCGGTGCTCGTCATCATCTTCGCCGAGATCATGCCGAAGACCGTGGCGATCAACTCGCCCGAGCGTGCAGCGCTGATCCTGGCGCGGCCGGTCGCATTCTTCGTCGCGCTGTTCGGCCCGGTGACGCTCGCCATTGAATGGTTCGTGCGCGTCGCGCTGCGGCCCTTCGGCCTGCGCATGGGCGAGAACAAGGCGGTGCTGTCCGCCTCCGAGGAGCTACGCGGCCAGGTCGACCTGTTCCACCGCGAGGGCGGCGTGGTCAAGGACACGCGCGACATGCTGGGCGGGCTGCTCGACCTGGGTGATCTGGAGGTCTCCGACCTCATGGTCCACCGCACCAAGATGCGCACACTCAACGCGGATCTGCCGCCGGTGGAGCTGGTGCGCGAGGTGCTGGCCTCGCCCCACACGCGCCTGCCGGTCTGGCGCGGCACGCCGGAGAACATCATCGGCGTGGTCCACGCCAAGGACCTGCTGCGCGCCCTCTATGCCGCCGATGGCGATGCGGCGAGGCTCGATATCGCCGCCATCGCCTCGGAGCCCTGGTTCGTGCCGGATACCAACCCGGTGGAGGACCAGCTCAAGGCCTTTCTCGCCAAGAAGAACCACTTCGCGCTGGTGGTCGACGAGTACGGCGAGGTGATGGGCTTGGTCACGCTCGAGGACATCCTCGAGGAGATCGTCGGCGACATCAAGGACGAGCACGATATCGCCATGCAGGGCGTGCGGCCGCAGCCGGACGGCGCCGTCTTCATCGAGGGCAGCGTGCCGATCCGCGATCTCAACCGCGCCATGGACTGGCATCTGCCGGACGATGAGGCGACGACGATCGCCGGCCTCGTCATCCACGAGGCACAGACGATCCCGGAGCCCGGCCAGGCCTTCACCTTCCACGGCTTCCGCTTCCAGGTGATGCGCCGCGCCCGCAACCGCATCACCCTGCTGCGGGTCACGCCGTTGGCCCGGCAGGCCTGAGCTGGGCGGTCACAGGACTTAGTTTCCAAGTGGATGGATGGCCGGGCTTGACCCGGCCATCCATCCACTCAAAACTCAAATCAGTCCGCAGAGCGACTACCCGCCAGCAGCCGCGGCATGCCGGGCCTCGGGGGCCTGCTCTTGCGCCGCTCCCGCCATGAACTGCGCCTTGGCGAGCCCGGCGAAGACGCCGCCCTTGGCCACCAACTCGTCGAACGAGCCGGCCTCGATGATGGAGCCCTTGTTGAAGACGACGATGCGGTCGGCTTCGCGGATCGTCGCCAGCCGGTGGGCGATGACGAAGGTGGTCCGCCCCTTCATGACTTCGGCCAGCGCCTTCTGCAGCTTGCTTTCCGTCGTGGCGTCGAGCGCGCTGGTCGCCTCGTCGAGGATCAGGATCGGCGGGTTCTTGAGCAGCGCGCGGGCGATCGACAGCCGCTGGCGCTCGCCGCCCGACAGTGAGCGGCCGCGCTCGCCCACGATGGTGTCGATGCCGTCCGGCTGGCGGGCGATGAAATCGCTCGCCTGGGCCCGTTCGAGGGCGTCGTAGATCTCGGCGTCCGTCGCGTCCGGCTTGCCGGCCTGCATGTTCTCGCGGATCGAGCGGGCGAACAGCATGGGCTCCTGGAAGACCACGCCGATGGCGTGGCGCAGCGAGGTCAGCGTCGTGTCGCGCAGGTCGGTGCCGTCGATGAGGATGCGGCCGGACTGCGGATCGAAGGTCCGGTGCAGCAGGGCGAGTGTCGTCGACTTGCCGGAGCCGGTGGAGCCCACCAGCGCGATCGTCTCGCCGGGCCTGGCGGTGAAGGAGACGTCGAGCACCGCGGGCTTGCGGCCGTCGTAGGAGAAGCTCACGTCGTCGAAGCTCACCTCGCCGACGACCTTGCCGAGCGGACGCGCGCCGGGCCGGTCGGCCACCGTGGCGGTGGTGTCGAGCACCTCGAAGAACTCGCCGATCTTGGGGCCTTGCATGAAGATGAAGTTGACGAAGCCGACCGTCTGCTCCAGGCGCGAGATCAGCAGCGTCGCCAGGTTCATGAACGTCACCACCTGGCCCACGGTGGCCTGGCCGTTGAGGTTGAGCCAGGTGCCCATCAGGAACACGGCGAGCACGGTGAGCGTCGCCGAGGCGCGGCTGGCGATGCTGGCCAGCGCCCACCAGGACAGCACCGGCTTCTGCGCCGCCAGCAGCCGGTCGATGGTGGCGCGCATGGCGCTCACCTCCGCCTCGACCCGGGTGAAGCTCTGGATCACCGGCACGTTGCCGAGCGCGTCGGAGGCCCGTTCGGCGAGATCCGTGTGGTAGCGCTCCACCGAGCCCTGCAGGCTCTCGGTCTTGCGCAGCACGACGAAGGTGACGACCGCGAAGACACAAACCAGCACCACGAGCAGCAGCCCGAGCTGCCAGTTGAGGATCAGGCTCGCCGGCAGCAGCACGCCGAGGGTGACGAAGGAGGCGCAGTGCTCGCGGAAGAACGACAGCCACAGCGACGCCATGCCGTTGCTGCCCTCGATCATCACCTTGAGCACACGGCCCGAATGGGTGGAGCCATGGAACGAGAGCGGCAGCGACAGCACGTGGTTGAAGTAGGTCGCGACCATGGCGAGCCGGCGCCGGTGCGACAGCCGGTCGGCGTGGAGCGCCACCAGCGCACCGGCGGCGATGGTGAACAGGCCGAAGCCGACCCAGGCGCCGATCAGCGGCGCCAGCGTGGCGAAGGTCGGGGGTGCCTGGGCCGCCTGAGCCTTGGTCAGGACGTCGACGATGCGGCCGAACAGCACCGGCTCGGCGAACTGCGCCACCGCCAGCAGGATGTTGGCGAAGGCGAGCAGCAGCACCAATCCGCGCTCGTCGCGCAACTCGGATAGGATGCGGATATAGAGGCGCAGAAGGCTCATGGCGCAGCGTCAGCGATCCGCGGCGAGCCGCCGCAGGCGCGCATGCTCTGCCTTGTCCGTCGGGCTCAAGCAAGTGTTTTAATCGAGCCGCGCGATCAAGCCCGGCTCAGGACCGCCCAGCCGTGGGCCGGCAGCTCCACCCGACAAGCCGGGCCCCGCGGATCGCGCAGCTGGGCCGCGCCGGCGAGCACGGCGCCGGCGTGAGGCGCCGGCTGCGCGGCGGGCGTATCCGCGAGGTTGAGCGCGACGATCAGCGCCTCACTGCCGCGGCGGGTTTCGTAGGTGAGCTGGCCGTTGGCCAGGTGGACGGCCGTCGTCCTGGCCTCGGCCAGCCACGGATGGCGCCGGCGCAACCCGATCAGGTTTTGATGCAGGCGGTACGTCGGCCAGCCGTAGGGCGCCAGATCCGCCGGTGTGGCCGGAAAGGTGGGGCGGACCGCATCGTCGCCGCCGACGCGGTTCTCCTTGACGCCGCGAAACGCCTGCTCGTCGCCCGCGTAGATCGTCGGGGTGCCGCCTACCGTCATGAGGATCGCCAGGGCCAGCGGCAGGTTCCTGTCGTCGGTGAGCCGGCTGGCCAGGCGCGTGACGTCGTGGTTACCGACGAAGGTGAGGGGCACGAAGGTGTCGAGAAGGCCGTTGTGGCGATCGAGCGCCCAGGCGAGCTCGAAGAAATTGCGATCGTTGAGCGCGCTCCAGATCGCCTTCCACAGCTCGTACTGGGTCACCGCATCGACGCCGCTGGCCCGCACGATCGCGGCATAGTCGCCGTGGATCACCTCGCCGAACACGTAGGCGTGCGGGAAGGCGGCGCGCACGGGCGGCAGCACCTGGGACCAGAAGGCCGGCGGCACCGCATAGGCGGCATCGAGCCGCCAGCCGTCGGCGCCGCGGCCGAGCCAGTGCATCATCACCCGGCTCACGTGATCGGCCACGGCCGCCTCGCCATGGTCGAGCGCGACCAGCTGCCGGTGGCCCTCGAACGTCGCGTAATCCGGTTCGGCGCCGGCGGCCGCGTCCACGGGCCAGGTGAGCCGGAACCAGGCTCCCTCCGGCGCGCCGGGCCCGTGCGCCAGCGCCGCGCGAAACGCCGGGAAGTCGCGGCCGACGTGGTTGAAGACGCCGTCGAGCACCAGCTTAAGCCCGCGCCCATGGGCGGCGGCGACGAGCCGGTCGAAATCCTTATCGTCGCCGAGCCGCGGGTCGATCCGGAAGTAGTCGACGGTGTCGTAGCCGTGCGTCGCCGAGCGGAAGATCGGCGCCAGCATCAGGCCGCTGGCGCCGAGCTCGACAGCGTAGTCGAGCCAGGCTTCCAGATGCCCCAGACGGTGGACGACGCCCTCCGCGGCTGGCGCCTTCGCCTCGGCGCCGACGAAGCCGAGCGGATAGACGTGCCAGAACACCGCATGCTTGACCCAATCGGGCATGTCGCCTCGTCCTTGCTAAAACGTTGAGAAACAGCGTCTTCGCCGTCCGGTTAACCGGCCCTTAACCGTAAATGGATGCCCTGGGTTCCGGGTAGGGACCATGGCACGAATCACGCAGCGCCGAGACGAGGACGCGGGCGACGCCCGCGCGGCTTGTCGTGCCGCAGGCCCTCGCTGGCCGCGGTTCGCGGCCGTCGCCGTCATCGGTCTCGGCCTCTCCGGCTGCTTCCCGCCGCGCAACGGCCCCGCTCTCGGGGTGCCGGCAGCGCCGCCGGACGGGTTGAGCTATTGCCTCGTCGACGTCAACGCCGAAACCCTGCCGCGGCTCGCGCGGTCGGCGCCGGAGCCTGCCGCAGGCTTCGCCGATGCGGGCCGGCCGCCGGGTCTCCGCCTGGGCAAGGGCGACGTGGTCAGCATCACCGTGTTCGAGGCGGCCGCCGGCGGCCTGTTCATCCCGCTCCAGGCGGGCGCGCGGCCCGGCAATTTCGTCGAGCTGCCTCGCCAGGCCATCGACGGCGACGGCGGGCTCTCCGTTCCCTATGCGGGCACGGTGAAGGCGGCGGGCCTCACCGTCGGCGAGCTGCAGGACGTCATCGTCGAGAAGCTCAAGCCCCGTTCGATCGAGCCGCAGGTGATCGTGACCGTGCAGGACAGGCGGGCGGCCGACGTCAGCGTGCTGGGCCAGGTGAATGCGCCCGCGCGCTTTGCCCTGAGCAATGCGCCCACGCGCATCCTCGACGGCATCACGCGGGCCGGCGGCCCGAAAGCCGAGGGCTTCGAGACCTACGTGACGTTGCAGCGGCACGGCCGCTCGACCACGACGAGCCTCGACGAGCTCGTGGCCAAGCCCTCGACCAATATCGCCCTCGAGCCCGGCGACACCGTCTACGTGCACCGCCGCCAGCGCAGCTACAACGTCATCGGCGCGTCGGGCCAGGCGGGCCGATTCGTTTTCGACGCGCCCACCGTGACCGTTGCGGACGCGCTGGCGCGGGCCGGCGGCCTGGGCGAGGGGCGCGGCGATGCGGCCGCTGTCTACCTGTACCGCTTCGAGGCGGCGGCGCCCTCGTCGGCGACGGTCTACCGTTTCGACATGCGCAGCGCGTTGGGCTTCTTCTACGCCGGAAAGGCCCTGGTGCGGGATCGCGATCTCATCTACGTCGCCTACGCGCCGGCGCCGGCGCGGTTCGCGGATATCTGGCAGGTCGTCACGACGGCCGGCCGGAGCATGGCGCCACCGGAGCAGACCTCGCCTGCCGCGCCACCGGCACCCGTGCCCTGCACGCCCGGCTGAGCGTCCTTGATTCCCCCCGATCGCGCCGCGCTCTAACGCTGGTCCAGGAGCACGGTGCCGAGCACGTGCCCGCCCAGGGCGCCGATCCGGTCGACGAGGCGGCGCGCCTCGCCCTCGGTCGTGGCTGCCGCGGTCAGCATGACGACGGTGCCGTCGGCGCTCGCCGTCTCGCGCAGGATGCGGAAGTCGTTCAGTGCCGCCGAGCCGTCGATGACGATGCGGACGAAGCGGCGGCTCAGCTCGTCGTCGCCGACCCCGCCCTTGGCCGCCCGCAGCGCAGCCAGCGCGGGCAGGGCATCCTCGGCGCGGGCGACGAAGAGCGGCGCGCCGACCACCCGGCGGGCGCGCAGCACCACGGCCCGGGCGCCGGTGGCCGCCGCCTGCGGCGGCAGGCGCGTCTCGCCGGGGTCGGGCTGGGCGGGCCCCATGAACGCCTCCGCCATCGGCTCGGCGATCAGCTTCCCGGCGGCGAAATAGCTGTTGTGGACGTTGCTCGCCGCGTCGACGAGGAGCACAGGCTTGCCCTCGTCCTCGGCCAGCGCCGTCGCCACGTCGCGAACCAGGACGTGGCCGCTCCCGGTCTCGGGCGGCAGGGACACGAAGAGGATCGTATGGGGCGCCGTCCCGTTCGGCGCCTGTGCAGCGCGCAGCGCGTGCACGATCGGCAGGACCTCGTTGAGACGCGGCAGATGGTCCGCAGCGCGAGGGCCAGCCGTGCCGTTCCGCGGCCGACGTCCACGGCCGGGCGGCGCCGTCGTGCCGAGGCAGGGAACGCCCAGGCGCGCCGCATCGCCGGGCGTCAGCAGGGCGCGCCGGGTCGCTGCCATCACCAGGGCAGCGACGGGCCCCAGCAGCAAGCCGAGCGCCAGCCCGCCGGCGAGAAGCAGGGTCCGCCCGTCGTGCCGGTGGGTCGGGACCCGCGCCGGCTCGATCACAATGACGTTGGCGGATTGGTCCGGGCGCGTCCTGTCGTCGAGCGCCGCCTGCTCCGCCCGCCGCGCATAGTCGCCGTAGAGCTCGGCCAGTGCCGCCTGGCGACGCAGCAACGGCGCGAGCTCGTCCGACTGCGCGAGCGCGCTGAGCCGCTCGTCGGCGGCCCGCAACTGCGCCCTGATCTCCCTGAGCTGCTCGGTCGCCGTGGCGATGTCGCCATCGAGCCTGCTGCGGTCGGCAGCGAGCGGGTCGCGCGGCGGGGGCGGGGGGCGCCGGTCCGGCACGCCGGCGGGCGCCGGCTCAGTGTCCAGCTGCTTCCTCAGGACGGCGATCTGGCGGTCGAGAATGGCCGTCGATTGCGGTCCGAAGATGCTGATCAATCGCGCCCGGTCGGCCTGCGCCTCGTTCAGGCGCTGCCGGAGCTGCTCCGACTCCCACGAGCGTGCCCGCTCTGCGGCGGACGGGGGCTTCGGCGGGCTGGGGGCCGGCTGGGCCGCGCGGCTCGCCGCAGCGGCGCCGTCCAGGCCGGCGCGACGCGCCTCCAGCCGGCGCAACAGCTCCTCCTGCTCTTGCCGGCGATCGGCCAGATCCGCGCGCCGGGCGCCGAGCTCCAAGCTGCCGTTCGTCTTGCGCACGGCGGCGATGCCGCGCTCGGCAGCGTCGAGCTCGGCCTTCACCTGGTCGCGCGCCTCGGCCAGCGCCTTGCTCTGGTCCTGCAAGAAGAGGAGGCGCCGCTGGTCGATGAAGGCCTTGACGACGCCGTCCACGACAGCGGCGGCGACGGCCGGGTCGGCGTGGCGGAACGCGATGCGGAAGATGAACGAGTTCGGCTCGCTCTCCACCCGCAGCTGCTCGCCCAGCAGGCGCACCGCCTCGTCGAGCACCCCCCCCGCCGGGGCAGGCGTCGCCAGCGCCAACTGCGGATAGACCGTCCGCGGGCCGACCGCTTGCAGCGCCGCACGACGCGCCGCGTCGCCCGCCAGGATGCCGGTCTCGGTCCGCGCGATCCGGGCGGGATCGACGGTCCCGCTGGATCCGGCGGCGGCCGCATAGTCACTGCCGACGCGGACCAGCAGGCGTGCTTCGGCCTCGTAGGTGGTGGGGAGGAGGGATGCCAGCAGCAGCGCCGCCAGGATCGGCAGCAGCAGCCAGAACAGGAAGGCACGCCAATGGAAGGCGCAACGCCGCAGCCACTCGCCGACCGAACGACGCGCCGGCGGTGCGCGCTGCGGCGCGGCGTCGGTTTGGTCGACCACGAGGGCCACGGCTCAGCTCACCATCCGGCGGACGCAGATCGAGGTTTGTCCCACCTGGACGTTAAGGATCCGTGGAATTAACTCCAGCCCTCATCACAGCCGGGGCAGGCCATCCATCCGTCGGCCCGGCACGCCGTCACAGCCAGGGACGCCGCTCGGCCGCCTTGTGCTCGTAGGCATCGATCGCCGGCCCCTTCTCCTTGGTGGTCACGCCGATGTCGTCGAGCCCGGAGAGCAGCTTGGCCTTGCGCTGCGGGTCGATGTCGAAATGCACCACGCCGCCGTCCGGCCCGTGGATCTCCTGGGCCTCCAGGTCGATGGTCAGGGTGGCGTTGGCGCCGCGCTTGGCATCGTCGAACAGCTTGTAGAGGTCGTCCTGCGACACGGCGATCGGCAGGATGCCGTTGTTGAAGCAGTTGTTGTAGAAGATGTCGGCGAACGACGTGGAGATGACGCAACGGATGCCGAAGTCGAGCAGCGCCCAGGGGGCGTGCTCGCGCGACGAGCCGCAGCCGAAATTGTCGCCGGCCACGATGATCTGGGCCTTGCGATAGGCCGGCTGATTCAGCACGAAGTCCGGGTTCTCCGAGCCGTCGTCCTTGTAGCGCATCTCGGAGAACAGGCCCTTGCCGAGGCCGGTGCGCTTGATCGTCTTCAGGTATTGCTTGGGGATGATCATGTCGGTGTCGACATTGATGATCTCCAGCGGGGCCGCGACCCCGGTCAGCGTCGTGAACTTGTCCATGTCCGTTGGTCCATCGATAGGTTGATAGCGAAACCCGGTGCGCGCTCCGGGGCGGATGCTCCAGAGCGGCGGACGCTCTAGCTTCCCGCCGCCGCCTCGATGGCCTCCATGTCGGCGTCCGACAGGCCGAAGTGGTGGCCGATCTCGTGCACCAGCACGTGCGTCACGATCGATCCCAGGGTCTCCTCGTTCTCCGCCCAGTAGTCCAGGATCGGGCGGCGGTAGAGGAACACCATGTTCGGGAACTGCCCGGTCTGCGGCCCGGCGCCCTGCTGGGCGAGCCCGTGGCCGCGGAAGAGGCCCAGGAGGTCGAAGGCGGTCTCGCACTTCATCTGATCCAGGGTCTCGTCGTCCGGAAAGTCCTCGATGCGGATCACCAGGCCCTCGCAGAGCGCCTGGAACTGCTCCGGTAGCGCGGCGAAGGCCTCGTCGGCGAGGCGCTCCAGATCCTCGAGACCGGGCGCGAGAGCATCGGCGCCGATGCTCGGAGGTTGCGCCCGGCCCAAGGTCTCAGCCCCAGGTGCGGATGTCGACGAAGTGGCCCTCGATGGCCGCCGCCGCCGCCATGGCGGGCGACACCAGATGGGTGCGGCCCTTGAAGCCCTGGCGGCCCTCGAAGTTGCGGTTCGAGGTGGAGGCGCAGCGCTCGTGCGGCGACAGCCGGTCGGCGTTCATGGCGAGGCACATGGAGCAGCCGGGCTCGCGCCAGTCGAAGCCGGCGGCGATCAGGATCTTGTCGAGCCCTTCCGCCTCGGCCTGCACCTTCACCAGGCCCGAGCCCGGCACCACCATGGCGTTGACGTTGGCATTCACCGTCTTGCCCTCGACCAGCCGGGCGACCTCGCGCAGGTCCTCGATGCGGCCGTTGGTGCACGAGCCGATGAACACCCGGTCGAGCGCGATGTCGGTGATCTTCGTGCCGGCGGCGAGGCCCATGTACTCCAGCGCCCGGTGCTTGGAGAGGCGCTTGGCCTCGTCCGCGATCTGCTCCGGATCGGGCACGCGGCCGGTCACCGAGATCACGTCCTCCGGGCTCGTGCCCCAGGTCACGATCGGCGGCAACGCCGCCGCGTCGAGCCGGATCTCGGCGTCGAAATGGGCGCCATCGTCGGAGCGCAGCGTCTCCCAGAAGCGGCGCGCGGCGGCGAGAGCCTCGCCCTTTGGCGCCATCGGCCGGCCCTCGAGGTAGGCATAGGTCTTCTCGTCCGGGGCCACCAGGCCGGCCCGGGCGCCGCCCTCGATCGACATGTTGCACACGGTCATGCGGCCTTCGATCGACAGCGCGCGGATCGCCTCGCCGGCGTATTCGATGACATGGCCGGTGCCGCCGGCGGTGCCGATCTCGCCGATGATGGCGAGGATGATGTCCTTGGCGGTCACGCCCGGCGGCAGCGCGCCGTCCACCGTGACGCGCATGTTCTTGGCCTTCTTCTGCACCAGCGTCTGTGTGGCGAGCACGTGCTCGACTTCCGAGGTGCCGATGCCGTGGGCCAGCGCGCCGAAGGCGCCGTGCGTCGAGGTATGGCTGTCGCCGCAGACGATGGTGGTGCCGGGCAGGGTGAAGCCCTGCTCGGGCCCGATGATGTGGACGATGCCCTGACGGACGTCGCGCTCGTTGAAATACAGGATGCCGAAATCCTTGGCGTTCTGCGCCAGGGTCTCGATCTGCGTCGCCGCCTCGGGATCGTCGATGCCCTTGCTGCGGTCGCTGGTGGGCACGTTGTGGTCGACGACGGCGAGCGTCTTGGCCGGGGCGCGCACCTTGCGGCCGGCGACGCGCAGGCCTTCGAAGGCTTGCGGTGAGGTGACCTCGTGCACGAGGTGGCGGTCGATGTACAGCAGGCTGGTGCCGTCGGGCTGCGTGTCGACGACGTGGTCGTCCCAGATCTTGTCGTAGAGCGTACGGGGAGGCATGGCCGGTCTCATGGATGGAAAAGAAAGGTGGGCCGAGAAGGCGGGATGGGCGGAACGAGGGCGGGCTCGGCAGCTGCCGTCGACCTGCGCCGGCGCGGGATCGCGCGCTAGCGCCTAAGCTCCGCCTGTACCGACGCCGTCAGCCGTCCGAAGAAGCGTCCCGGCAGCCGGGTGTGATCGTGCAGAATGACGCGCGCCGGCGTGCCCGCGCCCATGGAGGCGGCATGCGGCAACAGTCCGTGCGAATTTGCAACGATCGTCATCAATTCTTTATAGCCGCTCCAAACGGCGCAGACAATCAATCCCGTTGCGGCCAAAACCGTTGAACGCCGCGGCTCACCATCGGGTGAAGGGCCCCTTGTGCTTCGCATCCCGACACGGCATGACCGCGGTCGAAGGGAGCCTACGCCATGAGCCTTCTTCTTGCCTTCCCGTTCCTGGTGCTGGTCGTCATTGCGTACAACGTCCTGATCGTCTTCGGTACGGGCACGCTCGGCACCATCGTCGGCCATCTGCCGCTGCCCTCGGGTGTAGCCTGGAACATCACCACCGGCGACACCATCCTCATCGTCGCGCTGGCGCTGCTGTTCGTCGAAATGGTCTCGATCGGCTCCCGGGCCGCCACCATGGTCAACCATGCGCTGTCGCTGGTGCTGCTCATCGTCTGCATCGCCGAGTTCCTGCTCGTGCCCAAGTGCGGCACGAGCGTGTTCCTGCTGCTCACGGTGATCATTCTCGTCGACGTGCTCGCCGGCTACCTGATCTCGCGGCGTACCGCCAGCCGCGAGGGCGCCGTGGCGCCTGCGTAGGCATCGGGTCAGAGCGCCCCGAAGCGCCGCAGCACATTCGCCGTGATCCGCTCGATGAACGGGTCGTGCGCCGCCAGGGCGTGGGCCCATTCGGTCGTGCCCCCGTTGAACACCTCGCCGCGGCCGCGGCGGAACGAGGCCATCACCGCATGGCCACGCAGCAGTCGGCGCTCGGCGTCGGCATCGTGCTCGTCGAGGGCGTCGCGGAGCACGACGTCGGTCCGCTCGGGCGGGATCAGGGGCCGATAGGGCGACGCCGGATCCTCGCCGAAGGCGGTCGGCGCGACCGCGATGATCTCGAGCGACGCCGGCACGCCGAGCCCGGGCCGGGGGATCAGGCGTCCGTCGCTGCCGAAGGCGAAGCGGCAGCCATCGTTCTCGTAGCCCAGCAGCGGCACCTCCGCGCCGACCACGTCGCCATAGCCGAGGTCGGCGCCGGCGAGCGCCCAATGCCGCTCGTCGTAGACGGTATAGCCGCCGGCGCCGCGCGAGATGCAGTTGCCGAGGCGGTGATAGCCGCCGAAGATGAAGCTGAGGCCGGTGATCTCGGCTTCGGGCCGGCCGAAGCGCCGGTGAGACCAGAGGTGCGTCGCGGCCCCAGGGTCCTCGAGCGCCCGCGGGTCGGCCTCGAAGCCCCGCCATTTGTGGCAGACCATGGTGCGGCCGTCGTTCTCGTGGCGCACTTTCCAGAAGGCGGTGTTGCCGGAAAAGATGGCGAGCCCGCCGCCACCGTCGACGAAGGCCTCCAGCCGGTCGCGCTGCGGCTCCGACCAGTATTCGCTGTGGCCGGCCAGCACGACGCAGCGGAAGCCGTCGACGGCATGCGGGTCGACGTCGAGGTCGTAGTCGGTCGCATAATCGAGCGCGATGCCCTTCGCCTCGCACCAGGCGACGAAGGCGTGCTCCCATTTGTGGATGAACCCGGCCGAAAAATCGTATGGCGAGGTGCGGTGCGCCCTGGCCCACTCCGGGTCCAGCCCCCGGGGGCGCTCATTGAGGCCGCGCTTGTGCGGCGTGACCAGCCGGGGCACGTCGGCCGGCGGTGTCAGCAGCATGGGCGGGAACGGACGCTGGGTCGACAGCACGCCGATGGCGCCTTCCATCGCCTCGGCCAGCGGCAGTCGGCGCTCCAGCAAGGCGCCGACGTCGCAATAGGCCGAACGGCCGCCGAAGTAGTTGTAGGCGTTGTAGGTGTTGGTGTTGAGCACGAGCAGCGCCGCGCCGGCACGCCGCTCGGGATGCGAGCGCACGCAGACGAAGTGCCGCGCGACCGTCCGATCCTCCGCCACCAGGGCGATGTCGTAGTAGCCCGGGCGCCAGTCCGCGCCCGCCTCGACCTCGGTGAGCACCGGCCAGCCGCAGCCGTTGCGGTCGGCCTCCGCGGGCACGTCGACCGCCGGCGGCACGAGGCCGCTCCGCTCGAGGACGAGCTCTTCGGCGACGCCGACGCGGCTGATGCGGAGACCGCAAGGACGGCCGTGGCCACTGGCGTGGATGGCGAAGCGCTCGCCCGGCTGCACGCTCGGACGGTCGACGTAGCAGGCGAGCATGAATGACCTCCCGCCGGGCGAGAGGAGGGCCCGGCCGGGGCAAAACCTAGCGCGGGCAGTCGCGGTTGGCGACCTGGCCGTCCGGCAGTGTGGTGCCGCAGAGGATGGCGGCGCCGAAGCCGTCCGGGGCGAGGCCGACCTCGCCGAAGTACGAGCCGCCGCGCAGATTGGCGCCCCGGAAGGTTCATCCGGCCACCGAACCGCGCAGCGCTCTGCCCTGCCGGGCGGCCCGGCCGATCGGCGCGCCTGTCCAGCTTGCGTTACGCCTTTAGAAGAAAGCTTACGCTTCCGTCGGCCTTACTCGGCGGCGGGAGGCGTGGCCGCAGCGCGCTCGGCCTTGGCCGGCCGGTCGGTGCGCTCGGCGATGCGGGCCGACTTGCCGCGGCGATCGCGCAGATAATAGAGCTTGGCGCGCCGCACCTTGCCGCGCCGGACCACCTTGATCGAGTCGATCATCGGCGAATAGAGCGGGAACACACGCTCGACGCCTTCGCCGTAGGAGATCTTGCGGACGGTGAAGCTCTCGTTGATGCCGCCGCCGGCGCGGGCGATGCACACGCCTTCATAGGCCTGCACGCGCGAGCGCTCGCCTTCGCGAACCTTGACGTTGACCTGCACCGTGTCGCCCGGCTGGAAATCGGGGACGCTGCGAGCGGCGGCGAGCTTGGTGATCTGCTCGCGGTCGAGCTCTTCGATGATGTTCATGGCCATGACTCCTGCCGGTGCGGTCCATGCGGAACCACAAGCGTTTCGGCGACGCTGTTGTGAGTTGGAGCTGCGCCAATACACGAGCGCGGCCCCATTGTCGAGGTATCCGTCCCGGGGCGTTTCGGCGCAGCGCAGCGAAAAGACCGCTGTCCTGCTGCGCTTGCGAGATGGAGCCAACGCTGCCATCCTCGCACTGTCGTCAACGAACCGAAAGGAGGTGATCCAGTGTCTGATCGTCAAGAGCTGCAATCGCGCGCTTGTGTGAACTGGGTCTCGACCTCGACCGGGATCCGCTTCGCCTGACACGTCGTTGCCGTGTGACGCGATTTGCATTCTGACCCCGGGAGGGCCGCTGCGAGGTGGCCCTTCCACCCCTGCGGCGCCCGGGCTGGCGCCGCGGCAGGCAAGACGGCCAGGCGGCTCCCCGTCAGCGCCGCAGCGATAGGCCCGCGCTCCGGTCGTCGTTGGCAGCGCCGGGCGGCCCACGTTGACACCGGCAGGCCCGCTCCATATACGCGCGGTTCCTTTCGCAAGTCCGCGACCGTTCCGCGGCGTAAAGTCGTTGTGTTGTGCCATGGCCCGGCTGGTGATGAAGTTCGGCGGCACGTCCGTCGCGGACGTCGCGCGCATCCGCAACGTCGCCCGCCACGTGAAGCGCGAGGTGGACGCCGGTCACGAGGTGGCGGTGGTCGTCTCGGCCATGTCCGGCAAGACCAACGAGCTCGTGGGCTGGTGCCGGGACGCCTCGCTCATGCATGATGCGCGCGAGTACGACGCCGTCGTCGCGTCGGGCGAGCTGGTGACCGCGGGCCTGCTCGCCATCGTGCTGCAGGAGATGGGCATCCAGGCCCGCTCGTGGCAGGGGTGGCAGATCCCCATCCTCACCGACGGCGCGCACGGCTCGGCCCGCATCCAGGGCGTCGACGGCTCGGAGCTCGTCGCCCGCTTCAAGGAGCGCCACGAGGTCGCCGTGGTCGCGGGCTTCCAGGGGCTGCACAAGGCCACCGGCCGTGTCACCACGCTGGGCCGCGGCGGCTCCGACACCAGTGCCGTGGCGCTTGCCGCCGCCATCAAGGCGGACCGCTGCGACATCTATACGGACGTGGACGGCGTCTACACCACCGATCCGCGCATCGACGATCGCGCCCGCCGGCTTGACCGCATCTCGTTCGAGGAGATGCTGGAGATGGCCTCGCTCGGGGCCAAGGTCTTGCAGGTGCGCTCGGTCGAGCTCGCCATGGTGCATGGGGTGCGCACCTACGTGCGCTCGTCCTTCGACGATCCGGCCGACCCCAAGTCCGGTACGCTCATCTGCGCCGAGGAGGAGATCGTGGAACAGCAGGTCGTCACCGGCATCGCCTATTCCAAGGACGAGGCCCAGCTCACGCTACGCCGCGTGGCGGACAAGCCGGGCGTCGCCGCCGCCATCTTCGGGCCGCTCGCCGATGCCAACATCAACGTCGACATGATCATCCAGGTGGTCTCCGACGACACCACCACGACGGACATCACCTTCACCGTGCCGCGCGCCGACTATGAGCGCTCGCGCTCCATCCTGGAGGAAGCGCACGGCGCCGTCGGCTACGCCACCTTGCAGGGCGCCACCGACGTGGTGAAGGTCTCGGCCATCGGCATCGGCATGCGCAGCCATGCCGGCGTCGCCGCCAAGGCCTTCCGGGCGCTCGCCGAGAAGGGCATCAACATCCGGGCGATCACCACCTCCGAGATCAAGTTCTCGGTGCTGATCGATGCCGCCTACACCGAGCTTGCCGTGCGCACGCTGCACTCGCTCTACGGGCTGGACAAGGTCTGAGCGCGACGGCCGCCGCCGAGAGCGGATGGCGCGGCCGGGCAAGCCCGGCCGCAGCGCGTCAGGAGGCCTCGGCGTCAGGAGGCCCCGCCCGCGCCGCGCGCCACCTCCGCGTGGCGCAGGATGAAGCGCTGGATCTTGCCTGACGGCGTCTTGGGCAGCTCGGCGACGAAGTCGATCTCGCGCGGATAGGCGTGCGCCGAGAGCCGATGGCGGACGTGCTGGCGCAACTCCTCGGCCAGCGCCGCCGTGCCCTCGTGGCCGGGTCTCAGGATGACGAAGGCCTTGACCACCTCGGTGCGCTCCGGGTCCGGCTTGCCGATGACCGCCGTCTCGGCCACCGCCGGATGCTCGATCAGCGCGCTCTCCACGTCGAACGGGCCGATGCGGTAGCCGGACGAGGTGATGACGTCGTCGGCGCGGCCGAAGAAGCTGATGGTGCCGTCGTCGTTCTGCTCGGCGGTGTCGCCGGTGAGGTAATAGCGGTCGGAGGCGGGCAGGGGATCGCGCTGCCAATAGCCGGCGAACGTCATCAGCGGCGAGCTCTCGCGGTCGATCGCCAGCTGGCCCTGCGCGCCGGCGCCGAGCTCGCGGCCGTCGTCGTCGACGACGACGATCCGGTAGCCGGGCAGCGCCAGTCCGGCGGCGCCCTCGTGCACGGGGTGAGGCAGGGCGTGGTGGTTGCACAGCACCATGCCCATCTCGGTCTGCCCATAGTGGTCGTGGATCGGCGCTTCGAGCGCGCGGGCGAACCAGCGAATCACTTCGGCATTCAGCGGCTCGCCGGCGCTGGAGACGACGCGAAGCTGTCCCTTGATCTGGGCGGCCGGGCCGTCGCCGGCGGCCATCAGCAGGCGATAGGCGGTCGGCGCGCCGGCGAGGTTGGTGATGCCGTACTGCTTGACCACACGATAGAAGGTGTCGACCGAGAACGCGTCCTCGCAGAACAGCGTGGCGTGGCCCATCAGCAGCGGCCCGGTCGCGGCGTAGTAGAGGCCGTAGGCCCAGCCCGGGTCGGCGATGTTCCAGAAGCGGTCCTCGGGCCTCAGGTCGACGGCATAGCGCATGTAGGCGAGGAATGCGGCGAGCGCCGTGAGCGGCACGCCGACGCCCTTGGGCGAGCCTGTCGTGCCGGAGGTGAACAGCATGAGGAAGAGGTCGCCCGGCTGGCGTGCCACCGGCGCGAAGCTGCCCGTCGACTGGGCGAGCTCGGCGTCGAAATCGCGGTCGCCGGCACCGGCCGCGCCGCCGCCACGGTTGACCAGGATGACCGGCGGACAGCCGTCGACCTCGTCGAGCTTGGGCCGGTTGGCGGCGTCGGTAACGACCACCTTGGCGTCGCTGCCCTTGACGCGGGTCTCGATCGCCTTGGGGCCGAAGGCGGTGAATAGCGGCACGTAGACGGCGCCGGCGCGCCACGCGCCCAGCATGACCACCAGGAGCTCGGGGATGCGTGGCAGCATGGCGGCGATGCGGTCTCCCGGCTTCACGCCGAGGCGCACGAGCACATGGGCGAAGCGCTCGGCCCGCTCCTTCAGCTCGCCGAACGTGACCTCGCGGGTGACGCCGCCCTTGCCGTCGTAGATCAGCGCCAGTCGATCGGCCGGGTGGCGATCGCAGCAGGCGATGCAGGCGTTGAGCACCGGGCCGGGGCTCGCGATCTCGGCCCATAGGTCCTCGGCGCGGAAGCCGGCCGTGAAGCCGGCGTAGTCTGCAGTCGACGCCGGATGTGAGGTGGACATCGGCTGTTCTCCCCTGAAAGGCCCGTCGGGCTCGTTTTGGTCTGGAGCGCGTCGCGAATGGGTGGACTCACCCAACCGCGAGAGAAGCGCTCCAGATTCAAAAAGTCATGAGCATTTCTCTGCCATTGGATGACCGCATCGAATGGCGAAATGCTCTAGTGGTCGGGCAGCCGCGTCGAGCCCGGCCGCCACGCTGCAGGAGGACGCGCCTCCATGCCTCGCCAGGGCAGGGCTCAGCCCGGCCGCCCATTGATGCGGCTGCCGCAGCCTACGGCTGCACGCACCAGGGATTGCGGCGGTCGTTGAGGGCGGCACGCGGAATCGCATAGCCGCGAGCGATCATGCGCTGGCGGACGTCCTGCCCCTTGGCCTTCACGTTGACGAAGGGGAAGCCCATCAGGTTGGTGCCGCCGGCGGGCGTCACTTCGATCGGGCCGCGCGACAGCAGCCGCCTGAGCGCCCGCTGCGCCGTCCGGCCGACGCGCTTCTCGTAGAAGCATTGGGCACGCACGATGCGCGCCGTCCGCATGCCCGAGATCTGATAGGTCTGGGTGCCGATCCGGAAGATCGAGCCGGTCACCACCGTCACCTGCGACGGGGCGACGATGCGTGGCGGCCCGGCCGCCGCCGGGCCCGCGAGCGCGCCACCGGCCCCCAAGGCCATAGCGGCCAGCGCCGCCAGGCAGACGAGAGGGCCCGTGAAGACGCTGGCGCCTTGGCGCAGCAGCGTATGTGATGTGCGGGGAAGCCAACGCGTCAACACCATCTCCGCCGCAGCTCCTCTCCAACAGGAATCGCCTGCCTGCGATATCGACGGCAGAATGTAGCTGCAAAAGGAGGCCGTTGCACCACGGCTCAACAGCCCAGCGGCGGCCGGTCACATGGATGTAACACGAGAGGTTTTCAAAGCGGCGAGAAGCAGGGGAGCCACTCTCATGAGCGATATCACTGCGCCGTCCGTCGCTGCGCCGTCGGGCAGGCCGAAACTCGACGCCCCGATGGGGGCTGGCACCGCCATCCTGTTCCTGGGATTGCTGGCGGCGGGCCTGCTCTACACCGGTTACAGCCTCTACCACGACGTCGTGGCCGTGGACGCCCATCCGACGGCTGTCCTGCCGTTCCTCCTGCTCGGCGTGGCCCTGTTCATCGCGCTGGGCTTCGAGTTCGTGAACGGCTTCCACGACACCGCCAACGCGGTCGCCACGGTGATCTACACCAACTCCCTCAACCCCCACGTCGCGGTGATGTGGTCGGGGCTGTGGAATTTCCTCGGGGTCCTGCTGTCGACCGGCGCGGTCGCCTTCGGCATCATCTCGCTCCTGCCGGTCGAGCTCATCCTGCAGGTCGGCTCCGGTGCCGGTTTCGCCATGGTGTTCGCGCTGCTCATCGCGGCGATCATCTGGAACCTCGGGACGTGGGCGCTCGGCCTGCCGGCCTCCAGCTCGCACACGCTGATCGGCTCGATCATCGGCGTCGGCATCGCCAACGCGCTGATGAGCGGCAAGGATGGCACGGCGGGCGTCGACTGGTCGAAGGCGACCGAAATCGGCTGGTCGCTGCTGCTGTCGCCGATGGTCGGCTTCTTCGCGGCCGCGCTGTTGCTGCTGACGCTCAAGGTGCTGGTGCGCAATCCCGCCCTCTACAATGAGCCCAAGCCCGGCGTCGCCCCGCCGCTGTGGATCCGCGGCCTGCTGATCCTCACCTGCACCGGCGTCAGCTTCGCCCACGGCTCCAACGACGGCCAGAAGGGCATGGGCCTGATCATGCTGATCCTGATCGGCGTCGTGCCCACCGCCTACGCGCTGAACCGGTCGCTGCCGGAGAGCGAGCTGGCGCGCTACGAGCAGACCTCCACGGCGGCCGCCAAGGTCATCGCCGGCAAGGCGGAAGGCTACAACATCATCGGCGACCCGCGCACGGTCGTGTCGGCCTATGTGTCGCGGCGCGAGATCACCGGCGGCACCTATCCTGCCCTGTCGCTGCTGGTGCAGGACGTGAGCAGCCAGGTCACCAAGTACGGCTCGATCGACAAGCTGCCGTCAGCCGCCGTCGGGAACACCCGTAACGACATGTACCTCGCCTCGGAGGCGATCCGCTTCCTGCTCAAGGACAAGGAGAACGAGCTGTCGCCGGACGAGGTCGCGATCCTCAAGGGCTTCAAGTCCAGCCTGGACTCGGCGACCAAGTTCATTCCGCTCTGGGTCAAGATCGCCGTCGCCATCGCGCTCGGCCTCGGCACCATGGTCGGCTGGCGCCGGATCGTGGTCACCGTCGGCGAGAAGATCGGCAAGACGCACCTGACCTACGCCCAGGGCGCGTCCGCCGAGTTGGTGGCCATGTCCACCATTGCCGCGGCGGATGTCTACGGCCTGCCTGTCTCCACCACGCACGTGCTGTCGTCGGGTGTCGCCGGCACCATGGCGGCCAACCGCTCCGGCTTGCAGCTATCGACCATCCGCAACCTGGCCTTGGCCTGGGTGCTGACGCTGCCGGCGGCCATCACGCTCTCGGCCACGCTGTTCTACATCTTCCGCCACATCTTCTGAGCACACCTCACGGCCGGCGGCGCACGCGTCGCCGGCCCGCAGTCGATGGATGGCCGGGCCAGGTGCCCGGCCATACCGCGCCTGGAGCGCCTCGCGATTGGCTGAAATCACTCAATCGCAAAAGAACGCTCCGGATTCAAAACGTTATGAGCATGTCTGCGCCATTGGATGATCGCCATCCAATGGCGAAATGCTCTGGAGCCTTACCGATCGGATGGGGGCATCTGATCGGCGAGACGCGCTCCGGGGCTCGTCCCCCCGACGGCAACGGGCTGCTTCTGGGCTGAGAGGCCGACGATGATCGCGCTGACCGACCACACCGGCCTCATCTGTGGCTTCGCCATCTACCCGAACGGCACCGAGGTCGTCGCCTGGGGCGATATGGACAAGGCGCTGGCCTCGCGCAGCGGCGTCGTCTGGCTGCACCTCAACCTCACCGACGTGCGGGCCCGCGAGTGGGTCGATGCGTGCGAGCACGTGCCGCGGCGGGCGCGCGACGTCCTCCTCGCCGACGACCGGCACGTGCGGATCGATCCGGTGGGCGACGGCATCGCCGGCGTCGTCGGCGACCTGCACCACGACCTCCACACCCAGGCCGACGACGTCGGCCTGCTGCACTTCTATGTGGACGACCACTGCGTCATCAGCACGCGGCGGCTGCCGCTCAAGGCCGCCGACCAGTTACGCCACGCGATCGCCGACGGGTTGAAGGTGCGCCGGCCGATCGATCTCATCGTCGAGCTGTTCCACTACATCGCCAGTGCGCTCGACGGCGCCATGGACCGCCTCGGCCAGCAGCTCGACGAGGTCGAGGACCCGATCCTCGCCGGCCAGATCTCCGACAAGAGCGCCGACCTCGGCCGCGTCCGCCGCCTCACCGCCCGTATCCGGCGCCACCTGGTGCCGCAGAAGCACGCCCTGATGGCGCTGGTGACGCGGCTGCCCGAATGGGTGGGAGAGCCGGAGGCCGCCCGGCTGCGCAAGGCCGTCGAGCGCCTGGACGCGTTGGGCCACGACCTCGACCTGATCCAGGAGCGGGCGCGCCTGCTCCAGGACGAGCTGTCGAGCCGGCTGGCGGAAGAGACCAACCGCAATCTCTACGTGCTGTCGATCGTCACCGTCATCTTCCTGCCGATGACGCTGATCTCGGGCATCTTCGGCATGAACCTCGGCGGCCTGCCGGGCCTGCAGAACGACTACGGCTTCTGGTGGGGCATGCTGCTCATCGCTGTCGTCGCCATCGTGACGGCGGTGGTGCTGCGGCGCATGCGCCTGCTCTGAGCACTGCGGGGTCGGCTCGCTATGACGTAGAGGCGGGGTATGCGCCGCCATGCCTGTTTCCGCGCGGCTTGTCGCATAGGTGCACTTGGCCTTATCTCGCTGGCGTAGGATCTGCCCAACGATGCCAGGAGAGAGCCATGGTCGAGGCGCAACCATCCCAGCGGCACGAGTCCGCCGCCCGGCCAGCCGGCTTCGTGTGGGAGGACCCGTTCCTCCTCGATGACCAGCTGACCGACGACGAGCGCATGATCCGCGACACGGCGCGTGCCTATGCGCAGGAGAAGCTGGCGCCGCGCGTCATCGAGGCTTACGCCCGCGAGACCACCGATCGCGCCATCTTCAACGAGATGGGCGAGCTCGGGCTGCTCGGCGTCACGGTGCCCGAGGACTACGGCTGCGCCGGCGCCTCGTATGTCTCCTACGGCCTGGTGGCGCGCGAGGTGGAGCGCGTCGATTCGGGCTACCGCTCGATGATGAGCGTGCAGTCGTCGCTGGTGATGTATCCGATCTACGCCTACGGCGACGAGAGCCAGCGCCGCACCTATCTGCCCAAGCTGGGCTCGGGCGAATGGGTCGGCTGCTTCGGCCTGACCGAGCCGGACGCCGGCTCCGACCCCGGCGGCATGAAGACCAAGGCCGAGAAGATCGACGGCGGCTACCGGATCAACGGCGCCAAGATGTGGATCTCCAACGCCCCGATCGCCGACGTCTTCGTGATCTGGGCGAAGTCTGCGGCCCATAACAACGAGATCCGCGGCTTCATCCTGGAGAAGGGGCTGAAGGGCCTCTCGGCCCCCAAGATCGAGGGCAAGCTCAGCCTGCGTGCCTCCATCACCGGCGAGGTGGTGATGGACGACGTCGAGGTGACGGAGAGCGCGCTGCTGCCCAACGTCTCAGGCCTCAAGGGCCCGTTCGGCTGCCTGAACCGCGCCCGCTACGGCATCTCCTGGGGCGCCATGGGGGCGGCGGAAGACTGCTGGCACCGGGCACGGGCCTATACGCTCGACCGCAAGCAGTTCGGCCGGCCGCTGGCCGCGACCCAGCTGGTGCAGAAGAAGCTCGCCGACATGCAGACCGAGATCGCGCTCGGCCTGCAGGCCTCCTTGCGCGTCGGCCGCCTGTTCGATGACGGACGGATGGCGCCGGAGATGGTCTCTCTCGTCAAGCGCAACAATTGCGGCAAGGCGCTCGACATCGCCCGCGTCGCCCGCGACATGCACGGCGGCAACGGCATCGCCCAGGAATTCCACGTCATGCGCCACGCCCAGAACCTGGAGACGGTGAACACCTACGAAGGCACGCACGACATCCACGCGCTGATCCTGGGCCGGGCGCAGACCGGCCTGCAGGCGTTCTTCTAGGCCCACCATGAAGACACCGCTCAAGGGTGCGCGCGTGCTCGAGCTGGCGCGCGTCCTCGCCGGGCCCTGGGCCGGCCAGCTGCTCGCCGACCTCGGCGCCGACGTGGTCAAGGTGGAGCGCTCGGGCGTGGGCGACGACACCCGGCAGTGGGGGCCGCCGTTCGTGCGCGGCGCCGACGGCCGCAACCTCTCGGCCGCCTATTACCACTCGGCCAACCGCGGCAAGCGCTCCATCGAGGTCGACTTCGAGAGCGAGGACGGCCGCGCCACGGTGCGGCGGCTCGCCGCCCACGCCGACATCGTGATCGAAAACTTCAAGGTCGGCGGGCTCGCCAAGTACGGGCTCGACTATGCGTCGCTGAGCGCGCTCAACCCGCGGCTGATCTATTGCTCGGTCACCGGCTTCGGCCAGGACGGGCCCTACGCGCCGCGGCCGGGCTACGACTTCATGATCCAGGGGCTCGGCGGCATCATGTCGCTCACCGGCGAGCCGGAGGGGGAACCGGTCAAGACCGGCGTCGCCTTCGCCGACGTCTTCACCGGCATGTACGCCACCGTCGCCATCCTCGCCGCCCTCCAGGGCCGGCAGGCGACCGGTGCCGGCTGCCACATCGACATGGCCCTGCTCGACACCCAGGTCGCCGTGCTCGGCAACCAGGCGCTCAACTATTTCGTCGCCGGCGAGCCGCCGCCGCGCATGGGCAACGCCCATTCCAATGTCGTGCCCTACCAGGTGGTGCCGGCGGCCGACGGCCATATCATCGTCGCCTCGGGCACCGACGGCCAATATGCGAAGATCTGCGAGGTGCTCGGCGTGCCCGAGCTCGCCCAGGACCCGCGCTTCGTCAAGAACGCCGACCGGTTGGCCAACCGTGCCGAGCTGATGGCGCTGCTCACCGCCCGCACGGCCACCTTCAAGAAGGACGACCTGCTGGCCAGGCTGGTCGCCGTGGGCGTCCCGGTCGGGCCGATCAACCGGCTGGACGAGGTGTTCGCCCACCCCCAGGTGCTCCACCGCGGCATGCGGGTGGAGCTGCCCGACGCCCTGGCGGCCGGCGGCACCATCCCCTCGCTGCGCTCGCCCATCGTCATCGACGGCGAGCCGGTGTTCGCGCCCACCCCGTCGCCGGCGCTCGGCGCCGATACGGACGACGTGCTGCATGATCCGGCCTGGGGCGGCGCTGCGGCCGCCAAGGCCGAGGGAGGCTGAGGTGCCCGGCGCGCATGCCAACGACCGCAGTGCGGCAGCGGTTCTCGTCGATCAGCTGGTCGTGCACGGTACGCGCCACGTCTTCTGCGTTCCCGGGGAAAGCTATCTCGCCGTCCTCGATGCCTTCCACGACGCGCCGCTCGAGGTGACCGTCTGCCGGCAGGAGGGGGGCGCGGCCATGATGGCGGAGGCCGTGGGCAAGCTCACCGGGCGGCCGGGCATCGCCTTCGTCACCCGCGGCCCGGGCGCCACCAACGCGTCGCCCGGGCTGCACGTCGCCGCCCAGGATTCCTCGCCGATGATCCTGTTCGTCGGCCAGGTGGGCCGCCGCATGCGCGGGCGCGAGGCGTTTCAGGAGCTGGACTACGGGGCGGTGTTTGGCTCCATCGCCAAATGGGTGGTGGAGATCGACGATCCGGCCCGCATTCCCGAGCTCGTCTCCCGGGCCTTCCACGTCGCCATGCAGGGCCGTCCCGGGCCCGTCGTCGTGGCGCTGCCGGAGGACATGCTGCGCGAGCGCGTCGCCGTGGCTGACGCCGGCCGCGCCGAAGCGGCCGAGGCCCACCCCGGCCTCGCCGACATGGCCGAGCTGCAGAAGCGCCTGTGGCGCGCCCGCGCGCCCGTCGTGCTGCTCGGCGGCTCGCGCTGGACGGGGCGCGCCGTCGAGGCCCTGGGCCGCTTCGCCGCCCGTTTCGACCTGCCCGTCGCCGTCAGCTTCCGCCGGCAGATGCTGTTCCCGGCCGGTCATCCGTGTTTCGCCGGCGACTTCGGCATCGGCCCCAACCCCAAGCTCCTGGCCCGCGTCAAGGCCGCCGACCTGCTGCTTCTCGTCGGTGCCCGGCTGTCGGAGATGCCGAGCCAGTCCTATTCCCTGCTCGGCATCCCCGAGCCCGGCGTCGACCTCGTCCACGTCCATCCGGATGCGGCAGAACTGAACAAGCTCTACCGGGCGAGCCTGGCCATCCAGGCGAGCCCGGCCGCCTTCTGCGCTGCGCTCGAGGGTGTCCAGCCGCCACTGGCGACAACGTGGGCGGGCGCGGCCGCCGAGGCCCATGCCGACTATCTCGCCTGGAGCGACCCGGAGCCGATCCGCATTCCCGGCGCCTTGCAGATGGGCGCGGTGATGGAGCACCTGCGGCGGAGCCTTCCGGCGGACGCGATCCTGTGCAACGGCGCCGGCAACTACGCCTCCTGGGTGCACCGCTTCTGGCCCTTCGGCGGCTTTGGCACGCAGCTCGCGCCGACCTCGGGGTCGATGGGCTACGGCGTGCCGGCGGCCGTGGCGGCCAAGCGCCTCGATCCGTCACGCACCGTCGTGGCCTTCGCCGGCGACGGCTGCTTCCTGATGAACGGCCAGGAGTTCGCCACGGCGGTGCAATATGGGCTGCCGATCGTCGTCGTCGTCGTCGACAACGGCATGTACGGCACCATCCGCATGCACCAGGAGCGCGAGTACCCCGGCCGGATCTCGGCGACGGCGCTGACCAACCCGGACTTTGCCGCGCTGGCCCGCGCCTATGGCGGCCACGGCGAGACCGTCGCCCGCACGGAGGAGTTCGCCCCGGCGCTGGAGCGGGCGCTGGCATCGGGCGTGCCTGCGATCATCCACTGCCTGATCGACCCGGAGGCGATCACCCCGGTGACGACGCTCACCCAGGTCCGTGATCGCGCTCGGGCCACGGAAAAGTGATCTTGCAGGATGGTGTCCGGCCCGGCTCGCGCCGGGCTCGTCGGCTTGGATGGATGGCCGGTGCTCTTGTCCCGGCTCAGTGCGCCTTGTCCGCCGGCGGCTGCGACAGGCGGTCGACGTAGGCGATGCCGATGGCCGACAGGATGAAGACCACGTGGATGGTGGTCTGCAGGATGACGCCGGTCGCCGTGTAGTTGGTCTTGTCGGGCGTGCCGAGGTTGCCCGCCTCGATGAAGGTGCGCAGCAGGTGGATCGAGGAGATGCCGATAATGGCCATGGCCAGCTTGATTTTCAGCACGCTGGCGTTGACGTGGCTCAACCATTCCGGCTGGTCGGGATGGGACTCGAGCTCGAGCCGCGACACGAAGGTCTCGTAGCCGCCGATGATCACCATCATCAGCAGGTTGGAGATCATCACCACGTCGATCAGGCCGAGCACCACCAGCATGATCTGCTGCTCGTTGAAATCGGTCGCGTGCGAGATCAGGTGCCACAGCTCTTTCATGAACAGAAAGACGTAGACGACCTGGGCGACGATCAGGCCGAGGTACAGCGGCAGCTGCAGCCAGCGGGAGCTGAAGATCACCGCCGGCAACGGCCTCAGCCGTACGGGCTCGGGCGCGGGCATGGGCTCGGTCACGGTCGGAGGCTTCGGCGACATCGTCGTTGGGATGATTTGGCTCGGCAGGGAAGGGACTGCCCGGAGATAGAGGCCGTCATCGCAACGCACAAGGCTTTTGCCGCATCGCCGCGCGCGGTCAGGGCATTTCGCCATTGGATGGGTCCATCCAATGGCGAAATGCTCTCGTGTGGCGAATCCGAAATTCGCACCACCTCGGGGCAGCGCTGGGAGCGAATTTCGGATTCCTAAGCCACACTAGCAACTCTATAATTCTAGTGTGGTTTAATGGATCTGAAGTTCCTGAACGTGGATGCCATGCGGGGAGCAGGAACTTCAGATCCACCACACTAGTGTGGCGAATCCGAAATTCGCACCACCTCGGGGCAGCGCTGGGAGCGAATTTCGGATTCCTAAGCCACACTAGCAACTCTATGATTCTAGTGTGGTTTAATGGATCTGAAGCTCCTGAACGTGGATGCCATGCGGGGAGCAGGAGCTTCAGATCCACCACACTAGGGCAGCAGCTCGGCCCGCGCCGCGCGCGTCTCGCGCACCAGGAAGTCGACGCTGGCGCGGATGCGCGCCACGTCCTTGAGGTCCGCGTGCACGATGAGCCAGAACGAGCGCACCAGCGCCACGGTCTCGGGCAGCACGTGCACCAGCTCGGCCCGCGCGGCCATGAACCGCGGCAGCACGCACACGCCGGCGCCGGCCTGCGCCGCCATCAGCTGCGCCACGATGTTGGAGCTTTGCACGCGAGCCCTGAGTCCCTTGGCCACCTCGTCGAGGTAGTCGAGCTCGGGCGTGTAGATCAGGTCGTCGATGTAGCCGATGATCTGATGGGCGAAGAGGTCCTCGACGCGGTCGAGCGGCGGGGCCTGATCGAGATAGGCCCGGGCCGCGAACAGGCCCAGCGCGTAGTCGGCGAGCTTGCGCGCGACGATTTTGCCCTCCCGCGGCGGGTTGAGCGAGACGGCGATGTCGGCCTCACGCTTGCTGAGCGAGGGGATGCGCGGCATCGGCACCAGCTGGATGTCCAGCTCCGGGTAGCGCTCCGCCAGGCGGCCGATGCGCGGCGCCAGGAAATAGGTGCCGAAGCCGTCCGGCGCGCCGATGCGCACCGTGCCCGACAGCCTGAGGTCGGCGCCGCCGATCTCGCTCTGGGCGGCCAGCGCCTCCGTCTCGATCGCCTCCGCCTTGGCCAGCAACCGCTCGCCGTGGGCGGTGAGCTGGTAGCCCTGGGGCCGCCGCTCGAACAGCTTGGCCTTGAGCGAGGCCTCCAGCGAGGTGATGCGCCGCGACACGGTGGCATGGTCGGCGCCGAGCCGGCGGGCCGCCACGGTCAGCCGCCCGGCGCGAGCCACGGAAAGAAAGAAGCGCAGGTCGTCCCAATCGAAACCGGTCATGCGTACCTTCATGGCCGGGCAGTCGGTGGATGGAGCGCTAACGCAAAAATGCACGGCAGAGCTTCAAGAAAGCCTATAGCCGTGCACAGATGTCAATGATACTCGACCAATCCATCGCAGCAGGATCCGTGAGTGCGATGGGGCGGCGGCCGCTTCTCGCGTATCATGGGGATCTGGACCTTGCGCCCGGACCGGCCGATGCTGCCGGCCCGCGCGGATCTGAAACTCGGGAGCAGGCGCCATGCGCACCATCGGCCATTTCATCGGCGGCAAGAACGTCCCCGGCACGTCCGGACGCTTTGCCGACGTCTACGAGCCCATGACGGGCGAGGTTCAGGCCAAGGTCGCCCTGGCCACCAAGGCCGAGCTTCGCGCGGCGGTGGAGAACGCCCGCGACGCCCAGGTGGGTTGGGGCAACACCAACCCGCAGCGCCGCGCCCGCGTGCTGATGAAGTTCCTCGACCTGGCGCAGGCGGAGTACGACAGCCTGGCCGAGCTCCTGGCGCGCGAGCACGGCAAGACCGTTCCCGACGCCAAGGGCGACATCCAGCGCGGCCTGGAGGTGGTCGAGTTCGCCTGCGGCATCCCGCACCTGATGAAGGGCGAGTACACGGAAGGCGCCGGCCCCGGCATCGACATCTATTCCATGCGCCAGCCGCTGGGCGTGGTCGCGGGCATCACCCCGTTCAATTTCCCGGCGATGATCCCGATGTGGAAGTTCGCGCCGGCCATCGCCTGCGGCAACGCCTTCATCCTGAAGCCGTCCGAGCGTGATCCGGGCGTGCCCATGCGCCTCGCCGAGCTGATGATCGAGGCGGGCCTGCCGGCGGGCATCCTCAACGTGGTCAACGGCGACAAGGAGGCGGTCGACGCCATCCTCGACGACCCGGACATCCGCGCCGTCGGCTTCGTCGGCTCCTCGCCGATCGCCCAGTACATCTACGAGCGCTCGGCCCAGACCGGCAAGCGGGCGCAGTGCTTCGGCGGCGCCAAGAACCACGCCATCATCATGCCCGACGCCGACATGGACCAGACCGTCGACGCCCTGATCGGCGCCGGCTACGGCTCGGCCGGCGAGCGCTGCATGGCGATCTCGGTGGCGGTCCCGGTCGGCAAGGCGACCGCCGACAAGCTGATCGAGAAGCTCGTCCCCCGCGTCGAAAGCCTGAAGATCGGCCTCTCCACCGATCCCACCGCCGACTACGGCCCGCTGGTCACCCGCGAGGCGCTGGAGCGGGTCAAGGGCTACGTCGACCTCGGCATCAAGGAGGGCGCCAAGCTCGTCGTCGACGGCCGCGACTTCAAGATGCAGGGCTACGAGAACGGCTTCTACATGGGCGGCTGCCTCTTCGACGAGGTGAAGCCCGAGATGAAGATCTACCAGGAGGAGATCTTTGGGCCCGTGCTCAGCGTCGTCCGCGCCAAGGACTACGACGAGGCCCTCAAGCTGCCCTCCGAGCACCAGTACGGGAACGGCGTCGCCATCTTCACCCGCGACGGCGATGCGGCGCGCGACTTCGCTGCCAAGGTCAACGTCGGCATGGTCGGCGTCAACGTGCCGATCCCGGTGCCGATCGCCTATTACACCTTCGGCGGCTGGAAGCGTTCGGGCTTCGGCGACCTGAACCAGCACGGCCCGGACGCCGTCCGCTTCTACACCAAGACCAAGACGGTCACCTCGCGCTGGCCGTCCGGCGTCAAGGAGGGAGCCGAGTTCGTCATCCCGACGATGGGGTGACGGGACAGGCAGGTTCGGCCCATCGCATGGTCATCCAGCCGCGAGCCCGGATGACCCTCGACGAGTTCCCGGGCTGGGGCGACACCCAGCCCGGGCGCCACGAGCCCGGCGACGGCGAGGTGGTCGCGATGGCGCCGGAGCGCATCGGCCACAAGCGAGCGAAGATGGCGGTGGTGCGAGACGCCGGCACGGGTGCGGCTCCGGCCATCGCCGATCGGTCGAACGCGCCGTAAGCAAGTAGCCAATGGGGAGCCCTGAGGACGCCATGACACACTTCGCCCTCAGCGAGGAGCACGTCGCCATCCGCGATATGGCGCGCACGTTTGCCGAGGAGCAGCTGGCGCCGCACGCGCTGGCCTGGGACGAGGCCAAGCACTTCCCGGTCGAGGAGATGCGCGCTGCGGCGGCGCTCGGCATGGGCGGCGTCTACGTGCGCGAGGACGTGGGCGGCTCCGGCCTCACCCGCCTCGACGCGGCGCTGATCTTCGAGGCGCTGGCCAGCGGCTGCCCCACCGTCTCCGCCTTCATCTCCATCCACAACATGGCGTCGTGGATGATCGACACCTACGGCAGCGACGAGCAGCGGCAGCGCTTCCTACCCAAGCTCACCACCATGGAGTGGATGGCGAGCTACTGTCTCACCGAGGCCAACGCCGGCTCCGATGCGGCGGCGCTCGCCACCAAGGCGGTGCGCGACGGCGATCACTACGTCCTCAACGGCGCCAAGCAGTTCATCTCCGGCGCCGGCTCCACCGACGTCTACGTCGTCATGGTGCGCACCGGCGGCGAGGGGGCCGGCGGCGTTTCCACCCTGGTGGTGCCCAAGGACACGCCGGGCCTCTCCTTCGGCGCCAACGAGCGCAAGATGGGCTGGAACGCCCAGCCTACCCGCGCGGTGATCTTCGACAACGCCCGCGTGCCGGTCGCCAACCGCCTGGGCGAGGAGGGCATCGGCTTCAAGATCGCCATGGCGGGCCTCGACGGCGGCCGGCTCAACATTGCCGCCTGCTCGATCGGCGGCGCCCAGGCCGCTCTCGACAAGACGCTGGCCTACATCAATCAGCGCAAGGCCTTCGGCAAGCGTCTCGACGAGTTCCAGGCGCTGCAGTTCCGCATCGCCGATATGGCCACCGAGCTGGAGGCGGCGCGCACCTTCCTGTGGCGGGCCGCCGCCGCCCTCGACCGCAAGGATGGCGACGCGTCCCGGCTGTGTGCCATGGCCAAGCGCTTCGGCACCGATGTCGGCTTCGAGGTCGCCAACCAGGCGCTCCAGCTGCACGGCGGCTACGGCTACCTCGCCGAGTATGGCGTCGAGAAGATCGTGCGCGACCTGCGCGTCCACCAGATCCTCGAGGGCACCAACGAGATCATGCGCGTGATCGTCTCGCGCAGCCTGATCGGCCGATGAGATCGCCAGCGGTGCAGCCGCTCACCTCTCCCCGCATGCGGGGAGAGGTCGCCTTGCGCGCCAGCGCAAGGCGGGTGAGGGGGGCAACCGGAAGAATCTCGATGCGGTCACGCCACGCGGCGAGCCCCCTCACCCCTCCCTCTCCCCGCAAGCGGGGAGAGGGGTGCGCAGCGGCTCCGTTGCCACCTAACCGTCAAGTCCACTAGGCGACGGATGGCCATCCATCCGCTCAGCAAATTTCAAGCGGGAGAGACGCAATGACCACCATCGCCTTCATCGGCCTCGGCAACATGGGCGGCCCCATGGCCGGCAACCTGGTCAAGGCCGGGCACACGGTGCGTGGCGCCGACCTCTCGGTCGCCTCCTGCGAGGCTGCGGCAAAGGCGGGTGTCACCATCTCGGCCAATGCGGTCGAGGCGGTGGCCGGCGCCGAGGTGGTCGTCACCATGCTGCCGGCCGGCAAGCACGTGCTCGGCGTCTGGCGCGAGATCGTGCCGGCGGCGCCCAAGGGCGCCCTGTTCATCGATTCCTCGACCATCGACGTGGCCAGTGCCCGCGCGGCCCACACCATGGCCAAGGAGGCCGGGGCGCTGTCGCTGGACGCGCCGGTGTCCGGCGGCGTCGGCGGCGCCCAGGGCGCCACCCTCACCTTCATGGTCGGTGGCGGCGTCGATGCCTTCACCAAGGGCAAGCCGCTGCTGGAGGCCATGGGCAAGAAGATCGTCCACTGCGGCGATGCCGGCAACGGCCAGGCGGCCAAGATCTGCAACAACATGATCCTCGGCATCTCGATGATCGGCGTCTGCGAGGCCTTCGCGCTCGGCGAGAAGCTCGGCCTGTCGCACCAGGCCCTGTTCGACGTCGCCTCGACGTCGTCGGGCCAGTGCTGGTCGATCAACACCTACTGCCCGGTGCCGGGCCCGGTACCGACCTCGCCGGCCAACAACGACTACAAGCCGGGCTTCGCCGCCGATCTGATGCTGAAGGACCTGAGGTTGGCCCAGGAGGCGGCGCTCGGCAGCGGCTCCGCCACGCCGCTGGGAGCGGAGGCAGCCCAGCTCTATGCGCTGTTCGCTGCGGCCGGCAACGGCGGCGCCGACTTCTCCGGCATCATCAAGTTCCTGCGCGGCGCCTGAGGCGAGATCGTCTGGAACATTTTCATGCGCTCGGGCATCATCATCCGAGCGCGGTCAGGCCGGGCGACCCGGCCTGACCGGGACCTGCTCCCGTCGGGTGGATTGTTTCGGTTCGATAGTGTTGCCGCATCTCTACAGCGCAGCGGGTGAACGGCGACTACCGTTAGGGGAACCGAGATCAACCCCCAACGTGCCATCGTCATGGAGATCAGGGCTCCCACGTCCAAATCGACCCCGCCCAAGGCACCGCTGAAGGCTTCGGCATCCGGCGCGCCGTCGCGTCCCGCAACCCGGCCCCAGCAGTTGCGGTTCGACCCGGCCCAGGACGCCGCGGTCCTGCTGCGCCGCCTGGGCTTCTTCATCCTGGTCTTCGCCGTGCCGGTCGCGGCGATGTGGGCTCGGCGCGCCACGGTGATCCTGGTGCCTGTCGGGACGGCGCTGCTCGTCCTGGCCGCGGTGCTCGACCGGGCGGCGACGACGCCGGTGCGCACGCTCCGCCAGGCGCTCCTCTCCAACGGCGGCATCTGTGCCCTGGTGCTGCTCGGCTGGGCGGCCCTGTCGATCGCCTGGACGCCGTTTCCGGCCACGGCGACGGATAAGATCGTCAACATCGTCGGCACCATTGCGGTGGCTCTCGCCGGCATCGCCAGCCTGCCCCTGCGCATGCGCGCGGCGAACCTCTACCTGATCCCACTCGGCGCAGGCATTGCGGCCATCGCGGCGGTCGCCGTCGTCGTGCTCAGGCTCAAGGCCGGCCTCGCGGTGCCGAGCGAGCTCGACCCGCTGGAGCGCGGCCTGGTGATCCTGGCGGTCATGGTCTGGCCCGGCGTGGCCTGGCTCGTCTCGCGCAGCCGCCCGGGCAGCGCCGCCGGGCTGGTGGCGGTGGTGGCGCTGGCCTCCGTGATGGCGGCGGATCGCGCGTCGATCGTCGCCCTGCTGGTCGGCGCCATCGTCTACGGCGTGGCTGCGCTCGGGCGCCGGCACGGCGTGCGGGTCATCGCCGTCGTGCTGCCGGCGATCCTGGCGATCGCGCCGCTGGTGCCCTTCCTGGTGCGGCCGTTCCTGAAGTTCTTCCATGGCCCGCTTTACCCGGGCGCCGCCGCCCTGCGCATCTGGGCCGACGAGGTCGGCCGCGATCCGCTGCGGCTGATCACCGGCCATGGGCTCGACACCAGTCTCAGGGCGCGCCTCGTCGGGCTGCTGCCGATCGGGGCGCCGCAGACGCTGCCTTTCGAGATCTGGTACGAGCTCGGCCTGATCGGCGCATTGGCCGGTGCCGTCGCCCTGTTCTTCGCTCTGTCCTCGTCCGGGCGGCTCAACAGGGTGCTGATCCCCGGCGTGCTCGCCGGCTACGGCAGCGCCTTCGCCATTGCCTGCGTCGGCACGGCCAACGCCCAGGCGTGGTGGCTCTCGGTCGTCGGCGCCGTCGTGCTCACCTTCGTCGCCGTCGAGCGCGGCCAGTTCCGCACCCATCGGCCGGGCATCCAGCTGCTGCGCGTGCGCCGCGCGACCGATCCGCCGGCGGCGGGTGGAACGCAGGGCGCGCCGGCGCCGTAGGGCGCGTCGCGGGTGTTCGCCCGCGGGGAGCCCGCCCGACGCGGAGCGGAACCGGGCTCGGCCGCACGACGTTCGCATCCAGAAGGCCATGACAGGACCGGGTTCGTCGGCCGCGCCTCTGCGCGAGCCGCGCCGGCGGCCGCATGCCGGATGGCGTGTGGGCCCGGTTCCTCGGCCAACATTGGAGAGCGAACGTGATCGATACCGAACACGTCACTCCGACCGAGGCGCGCCAGGGCCGCCTCGGCCGGCCGGTTCTTTATGTTCTCGTCGTCGGCCTGCTGCTGGCCGCCATCGCCGCGGGGGTCGTCTTCCTGGGCGCCAAGGTGACGGACGACGTGCCCAACAGCGCCACCAAGGGCGTGTCGTCGGCGCCGGCGCTCGGCCTGGCGGCCTGATCACGCGATCTCGAAATCGGCTAGCACGGGCCGGGCCATGTCGCGCTCGAACACGTCGTAGCCCCACGGATAGGAGGCCACGTTGCCGAGCTTGTCGATGTACCAGCTCCTGCACCCGGACGCCCAGACCGAGGTGCGCGCCTTGGCCTTGATCGCCTCGTAGTAGGCGCGCGTCGGTTCCAGGCCCGGCCCGATGCAACTCGCTTCCCCCGATTGCAGCAGGGCGACGAGCTGCAGCACGTAGCTCAGCTGGCGCTCGAGCGTCATGAGAAACGAGAAATTGCCGATCGGACTGTAGGGGCCGCCCAGCATGAACCAGTTGGGGAACCCGGGTACCCCCACGGCGCGATAGGTGACGTTGCCCTCGGCCCACGCCTCCTCCAGGGTCAGGCCGTCCTGCCCCTGAACCCGGGTCTTGCCCATCGGATGGTGCGGATCGAAGCCGGTGGCGAGCACCAGCACGTCGAGCTCATGCAATCGTCCGTCGCTGGTGCGCACGCCGCCCGGCTCGATCCGCGCGATGGCGTCCGTCACCAGCTCCGCGTTGGCCGACTGGATGGCCGGATAGAAGCGGTCCGACACGATGAGCCGCTTGCAGCCGAGCTGGTAGTGCGGCGTGAGCCGGGCCTTGAGCTGCGGATCCTGCACCGTGTCGAGGTTGCCTTGGCAGGCCGCCTGCATCTCACCGTACCATTCCGGGTTCTCGCCGACGAGCGCTGCGCAGAACGCACCGTTGAAGGTCTCGCCGAGCCGCTGGTACTGCTCCGCCATCAGCGCCGGCTCGGCCCGGAAGGCGGCCTTGCGCTCCTCCCGGATGGGCGGGTTGGGCTCTGGCAGGATCCACTGCGCCGTGCGCTGGAACAGTGAGACCTTGGCCACCTCGTCGACGATCGCCGGCAAGATCTGAACGGCGGTCGAGCCCGTGCCGATGATGCCGACGCGCTTGCCCGCGAGGTCGACGCGGTGGTCCCAGCGGGCGGAATGGAAGGCCGCGCCGGCGAAGTCCGCCAGCCCCTCGATCGCCGGGTAGACCGGATGGTGCAGCACCCCCACCGCCGAGATGACGGCGTCGAAGCGGCCCTGATCGCCCTTGGACGTCTCGATCCGCCAGGCGCCGCCGTCCCAGGCCGCCGACGTCACCTCGTTGTCGAAGCGAACCAGCGGCGTGACGTCGAACTCGTCGGCGACCTTCTTCATGTAGGCCTGGATTTCGCCGCCGGGCGAATAGCGCCGGCTCCAGTCCGGATTGGGGGCGAACGAGAAGCGGTAGAGATGGGACGGCACATCGCAGGCGAGCCCCGGATAGGTATTGTCCCGCCAGGTGCCGCCGACGTCGTGCGCCTTCTCGAAGATGGTGATGTCGTCGATGCCGCTCTCGCGCAGGCGGACGGCGGAGGCGATGCCTCCGGCGCCCGCCCCGATGACGGCAATTCTGAGCGGCCTGTTGGAGCCAGACATGGAGGCGCTTCTCCCGCGATTATGATGCCTATGCATCATAGGTGGATCATTCGGCACAGACCACGTCTCCCTCGGACATCCAGCGGCCGGCCTGGAAGCGCTGCAGCTGCAAGCACTTCACCAGCCGGTGCTGGCTCGGGCTCGACGACAGCAGGATGCCCGGCAGCACCAGCGGTGGCCGGTAGTCGTGCAGGGAGTTCGCCGCCTTCAGCACGTTGGCGCGGGTCAGGGTGTCTCCGGCCTGGCGCAGCACGTGGGCGACGGTCTGGCAGATCGACCAGCCCCACACGTTGAAGACCTCGCTCTTGTTGCCGCCGGCATAATGCTTGTCCATCCAGGCCAGCCACTCCTGCACGTCGTCCGCCCCGGCCTGGCGCGGATCCGCCGGATCCTTGAGGAAGGCCGCCGAGAACAGCTTCTCGTCGCCCTTGAGGTCGGCCGCCTTCAGCACCAGCTCGGGTGAGTTGGCCACGTAGGGAATGAAGATGTTCGGCTGCCAGCCGAGCTCGCGGATCGCCTTGATCCCCTGGGCCACGAACTTGCCGGTGGCGGCGAGATAGATCGTGTCGGCGCCCGCGGCCTTGATCTGGGCGATCTGCGACGTGATGGTCGGCTCGGCCGCCTCGTAGGGCCGTGCGGCGACCAGCTTGCTCTCGCCGTCGGCGCCGAGCCCGGCCTTCACGCCGGCCAGGAAGTCCCGGCCGAAGTCGTCGTTCTGGTAGAGGATGCCGATTTTGGAGGTGCCGAGCTTGTCGACCATGTAACGGGCGAAGATCGCGCCCTCCTGCGCGGCGGCCGGCTGCCAGCCCGTCATCCATGGGTAGAGCTGCGCGTCGGATATCTTGCTGGCCGACGAGGCGACGAAGAGATGGGGCACCTTTTTCTGAGCCAGGTAGGGGGCGGCGGCGAGGCTCGTCGCCGTGCCGACGCCGCCGATCAGGAACAGCACCCCGTCGGCCTCGACCAGGCGGCGCGTCTGCTCCACGGTGCGGGCCGGGTTGTAGCCGTCGTCGTAGGAGATGAGCTCGATCTTGCGGCCATGGATGCCGCCGTCGGCGTTGATCTTGTCGAAGCACCGGCTCAGCGCCTCGCGATAGGGCAGGTAGATCGCCACCGCGCCGCTGGCGGCGGCGACGTTGCCGATCTTGATGGTGGTGTCGCTCGCCCCCTCGTCGTAGGTGCCGGCGACGCCCGGCCCGCAGGCGAGCGATGCGAGGGCGAAGACCGAGGCCCAGGCCGCCATGCGATGCTTCATCCGTTCCTCCCGTTGCGCGGCGTTCCTGTCGACGCCTTCCGCAGCTAGGATTAGACGGGCGCACGGCGAAATGGCCCTCTCAAAAAGCGTAGGGATGCGGCCATGGATGGACCTGTAAAGCCGCTGGCCATGCGGCGGCTGCGCCTCCATCTGGCGGCCCTGCGCGGCGCGGCCGTGCTCGACGAAGCGACCTCGGAGCTCGAGGGCATCGCCGTCGCCATCGGCGCAGCGAAGACGGCGTGGGCGCCCGATCTGTCACAGCCGTACTTCGACCCGCTCATGGACGCGTTCCACCGGCGTCAGGGCTGGCCGGACGAGATCATGCGGATCTGGTGGGACGATCACGCCACGCTCAAGATGCCGTTCTACATCCGCTGCCGCTTCGAGCACCTGCCGTTCGTCACCGACCTGCTGGCGCCGCCGCGCCACCCGGCCGTGCCGATCCCGCCCGAGCAGCGCCGGGCGAGCGCCATCGTGCTGGCCATGGGGCTGACGGCGATGATCACCGTGCCGGTCCATTTGCCCCGCGGACAGGTCGCCATGGTGACATGGGCCGGCGGCTTCGGGGCGGCGGGTGCCGCGGCGATCATCGCGGAGGCCGGCGCCGAGCTGCTGGCCGCCGGGCACTTCTTCATGCATGTGCTGCGGCGCCGGGCCGGCCGGCGAGGGCTCGCGAGCGAGGAGCTGTCGCGGCTGACGCCGCGCGAGTGGGAATGCTTGCGCCTCACCGCGCAGGGCTATCGCGAGCGCGAGGTCGCCGAGCTCAGCGGCGTGTCGGCCACCACCGTGCGCTTCCACCTGGACAACGTGGTGCGCAAGCTCGGCGCCGCCAACCGGGCGCATGCGGTGGCGCTGGCGGCCCAGCTCGGCATGCTCGGCCCGATCGGCGCCTAGATGTCGCTTTGCCGGCTCAGCCGATGGCGCCGACGATAGCGCCGATCAGGCAGGTGGAGAGCGTGCCGGAGACGACGGTGCGCGGCCCGAGCCTGAGGATGTCGTCACGGCGGGCCGGCGATAGCGCCGTGAGCCCCCCGACCATGATGCCGAGCGAGCCCAGGTTGGCGAAGCCGCACATGGCGTAGAGCATGATCAGCCGGCTGCGCGGCGTGAGCGCGTCGGGCGGCAGTGCGGCGAGGTCGAGGTAGGCGATGAACTCGTTGAGGATGGTCTTGGTGCCCATCAGCGCCCCGGCCGTCGGCGCCTCCGACCAGGGGATGCCCATCAGCCAGCACAGCGGCGCCATCACCGCGCCGAGCATGCGCTGCAAGGTCAGCGGCGCGCCCATTACCGGCGGCAGGAGGCCGATCATGGCGTTGACCAGGTGCACCAGCGCCACCAGCACGATGAGCATGGCGACGATGTTGAGCAGCAGCTCGAGGCCGACGGTGGTGCCCTTGACGATGGCATCCATGGTGCTCGAGGCGACCGGCTCCATCGGGCCGAGCGTGCCCGGCATCTGCTGGGCCTCGGTCTCCGGCACCATCAGCTGCGCGATGAGGATCGCCGCCGGAGCGCCGAGCATGGAGGCGACGATCAGGTGGCTGGCCACGTCCGGAATGGCGTCGCGCAGGATGGTGGCGTAGACGACGAACACCGTGCCGGCGATGCCGGCCATGCCGCCGGTCATGACGATGAACAGCTCGCTCCTGGTCAGCTTGGCCAGGTAGGGCCGGATGAACATCGGCCCCTCCACCATGCCGACGAAGATGTTGGCGGCGGTGGCGAGCCCGACGGCGCCGCCGACGCCGAGCAGCCGCTCCAGCACGAACGAGAACCCCCGCACCACCGGCGGCAGGATCCCCCAGTAGAACCCCAGGGTGGTGAGGACGCTGACCACCAGCGCGATCGGCAGTGCCTGGAAAGCCAGGATGAAGCCGTTGCCCGGGCTTTTGACCTCGTAGGGCGCAGGGCCGCCGCCGACGTAGCCGAAGACGAACGATGTTCCGGCCCGCGTCGCCTCGGAGATCGCGTCGACGGCGCCGTTGGCGTAGCTGAGCAGGGCGACGATGGGCGAAACGTGCAGGGCGAGGGTCGAGACGGCGACGGTCAGCGCCAGCGCAGCCGCGATCCGGCGCCAGGATACGGCCCTGCGGTTGTTGCTCAGCAGCCAGGCGACCGCGAGGATGACGACGATGCCAAGCCCCGATTGCAGCCGCTCGGCGATCATCGGGACCTCTCTTCGCGCGTTAGCTGTCGTGCGCCGCCAGCGTGTCGTGCAGCAGCTGCAGGGCCGCTTCGGCGAAGGCGATCATGTTGGGCTCGCGCTCGCCGATCCCGGTACGCAGCGTGCGCGTCTCCGTTCGCGGGCCGGCGATGGCCAGGCACGTGTGGCCGGTCGGGTCGCCGTAGCGGTTGGTGCTCGGGCCCGATGCCCCCGTCTCGCACAGGCCCCAGGTGGCGCCGAGCCGCAGGCGCACGGTCTCGGCCATGAACGCTGCGTAGGGCTCGCTCGAGCTGCGGATGCCCGGCGGCAGGCGCTCCACGCCGAGGAGGCCGCGCGCCGCGGGGCGCGAGTAGGTGACGCTGGCGCCGATGAAATAAGCCGATGCGCCGGGCACCGAGAGCAGGGCGGCCGCAACAAGGCCCCCTGCCGAGGATTCCGAGACGCCGATCGTCTCCTGGCGGGCGACCAGCCGTTCGGCGCAAGCCTGGGCCAGACGGGTGAGGCGGGGCGGTATGGTATCGGCGCTCATGCCTTTTGGTTTGGGCTAAGGCAGGAATAAGTCAAGGCCCGGCTAGAGCGCTTCGCGATTGGGTGGACTCACCCAATCGCAAGAGAAGCGCTCCAGACTCAAAAGGTTATGAGCGTTTCTCAGCCATTGGATGGCCCCATCCAATGGCGAAATGCTCTAGGCTGTGGCTTGGCCAATTCGGTGCGTTGCGCCTGGCGGCCGGACGGCCGGGCCGCTGCTTCAGCCGGGCCGGGCGTGCTCGGCCCTCCCGCCGCAAACGTCAGACCTTCATCGCCGCGCCGAACGCCGGTCTCGGCGCGGCGTCCGCAAAGCCCGCCAAGGTGCAGGTGGCAGCGCCAGGCATTCAACTTGGCGGCCTCAGACAAGCGGCCGTCGCCCCCCGGCCATAGGGTGTAACTTCTGGAACGCTTCTAGACTCGCAGGGGAGACCATCATGTCTGCGGATAGTCACGGGCAGTTACCATCGATATCCGAGGACTATGTGCTGAACGAGGACTTCAGCGACAGCCCGGGGCGTGAAGCCGATGTCCGGCAGATCGTCTTTGCCCAATTCGGAGTGCAAGGGCCGCGCGCCGACTGCGGCCTCGAATTCGTCGGCACCATGCGTAATCTCTTCGCCCTGGCGAGTGGTCCCCGCCGCGTCGAGCGATGCCACCACTGGGATGCCGCAGGATATCACGAGGATATTCTGATGGCCTATTGGATGGATACTGACAGATATCGTGCGTGGCTTGGGCAGCCGGAGGTCGTGTCCTGGTGGGACGGTCTGTCGGCGAGCGGCGAGCTCGGCTATTGGCGGGAGATCCTGGCGCCGGACGCCGACCGCTTCGGCTTCCTCGGCTTCGGCTTGAATGAAAACCGGCGGGTCGGCTGCATCCATGCCGTCCGCTCCAAGGCCAGCGAGAAGTGGGGATACTGGGGCGGCTACCGCGACCGGTTCGTTGCTTCGAAGGCGGATGCGTTCGACCCTGAATTCGAGGCCGACATAAAGCCGGTGCCGAACAGGGTGACGAAAGGGAGGCGAGTCAAGGTTCAGCTGCCCCGCAACGTATGCTTCGTCCGTGAGGGGGCCGAGACCACCTACATCACGAATCCCAAGGAACGCGAGGGTTGGAACACCCGGATCAAGCCGGTCTTCGAGAAGTGGATCGCCTATCTGCGCGACTATCCTTCGCTGAGCGGCGCGGTCTGCCTGCGCGACACCATCGAGCAGGATCTGGAGACCGGGGCAGACTACGAGAAGCACAATACGCTGATCTATTTCGTCAGCTTGCGGCACATGGAGCGGGCGGCCAGGACGCAGCCGTCCCATGTGGCGCTGTACAATACCTACATGGGCATGATGACGGAGCTGGGCGAGGCGTCGATCACGCCTGAATTCGTCATCTGGGCGGAAGCCCACATCCTGTCGCGTGACAGCGTCGAAGTCGAATACGTCAACTGTCACGACCGCACGGGCCTGATCCCCTACTACATGACGCAGGACGAGGCCTGACACGCCGATACCGAGCGTGCCCCCAATCGTGACGGACATGAAGCGAGGCCACCATGTCGATGTGGGACAACAAGGCTGCCTTCTCCAGATTTCTCGATCAGGCGGTCAACAACGGCAACCTGACGGTCGTGGACGAGATCTTCCACGATGAGTTCGTCGGTTATCTTCCCGACGTGGCCGAGCCCGTGAAGGGGCCCGAGGGATGCAGCGCCTGGGTGCGGGGCCTTCGCGCCGGCTTCGGCGATCTGAACTCGCTCATCGAAGGCGGGTGGCTGATTGCCGAGGTCGGCACTCACGAGGTGGGCAAGGGCCGCGTCGTGGAGCGCGTCGCGGCTTTCGTGGTGATGCGCGGCACGCACACCGGCAGCTTTGCCGCCGTCACGGCCACGCGCAAGCGTGTCACGTGGGGGGAGGTGCACCTGCTCACGTTCGACAGCGGGCTGATCGTTCAGGACGTCGTCGTGCGCGACACCTACAGTCTCCTGCGCCAGATGGGCGTGAGCTCGCTGCAGGAAACAAGCGCCCCGACCATCCTGCCTCCGGTGCTCATCTAGAGCGCTTTGCGATTGGGTGGACTCACCCAATCGCAAGAGAAGCGCTCCAGACTCAAAAGGTTACGAGCATTTCTCGGTCATTGGATGATCCCATCCAATGACCGAAAGGCTCTAGCCGGCGCGCGTGCGCAGGTGGCTCGGGGCGGTGCCCATGACGCGCTTGAAGGCGCGGCTGAAAGAGGCCTCGGAATCGTAGCCGAGCCGGCGCGCGACCTCGGAAATGCGGGCCCGATCACGCAAGATCCACTGCCGCGCCTGATGCATGCGCACCTGCGCGACGTAGCTGGCGGGTGTTTCGCCGACGATTGCCGCGAATTTCTCGGCAAAGCTCGATCGCGAGGCGCCCATGATCCGGGCCAGCGCCTCGACGGTCCAGTCGCGCTCCGGCTGGAGATGAATCGCTGCCAGCACCCGTCCGATATAGGGGTTGCGGACCGCCGCGAGCCAGCCCGTCGTGTCGCCGCAGCCGTGTTCGACCCAGGAGCGGATGATCTTGGCGGCGAGCACATCGGCCAGCCGGGCGGCGATGCCGGCCGCGCCAACCCGATCCATGGCGATCTCGCAGCCCATGGCTTCCAGCAGATGCGGAATGGCGGGCTCGCTGCCGATGAGCTCGTTGGCGCGCATCACGTCGGGCATCATCCGGAGAAGCGGGTGAAGCCCATCGAGATTGAAATCCATCGAACCGAAGAACAGCAGGCAGCTCTCGCCATCGCCATCGCCGCGGGACCGGAAGTCGAAGATGTCGTCGCAGATGGTTGCGCAGTCGCGGCGGAGGAAGGGCGGCGTCGGCGCGCCCGGCTCGCTCGCCAGGGCATGGGCCGCACCACGCGGCAGCAGGACGGCGTCGCCCGCACCGAGCGGCACCCATTCGTCGGCCGGTGTCAGTAGCCAGCAGCCCCGTTCGGCGACGAAGTGAAAGCGGGCCGCCTGCTGGGCGGGAAACGAGAAGCCCCAGGGTGCCGCCAGCCGGCAACGCGCATACTCGACCCCGTCCAGCCGCACGCCGCGGAGCATGTCGGTGAGCGGGTCGCTGGCGAGGGGACCCGGCGGGTTGGACGAATGGTCAAGCATGTCGGTGTTTATAGCATGGAAACTCCAAGGGGACGCGCCTAGTTCTGCGGCCCGATCCCTCCGGAGCCCCATCGCCCATGTCCGACCTCACCTGCGTCCCCACAGGCGACACTGTACGGCCCGGCACGCCCGACGAGGCGACGGCGCCGGCGGCCTGGGCCGCCATCGTCTCGCTGGCGCTCGGTGTCTTCGGCCTCGTGACGGCCGAGTTTCTGCCGGCGAGCCTGTTGACGCGGATCGCCGCCGATCTCGGCGTCTCCGACGGCACGGCCGGGCAGACCGTCACGGCGACGGCGATGGTCGCCGCGGTGGCCGGGCCCGCGATCGTCGTCGGGACCGGCGGTGTCGACCGCCGCCTCATCGTGTGGGGGCTGACGATCCTGCTCGTGGCCTCGAACCTTCTTTCGGCCTTCGCCTCGCACGTCGCGGTGCTGCTGGTCGCGCGGGTGGCCCTCGGCATTGCGCTCGGCGGCTTCTGGTCCCTGGCGGCGGCGCTGGCCGTGCGCCTCGTCCCTGCTGCTCTGATGCCGCGGGCGATGTCGATCATCTTCACCGGTGTGTCGGCCGCGACAGTCTGCGCCGCCCCGGTCGGGGCCTACCTCGGCGATCTCTGGGGCTGGCGCGCAACCTTCCTGGTCGCGGCAGCCGTCGGTCTGCTGGCGCTGGCGGCGCAACTGCTCGCCATGCCGAAGCTGCCGCCGGTCGGGAGCCAAGGCCTCGGCACCTTTCTCGTGCTGCTGCGGCGGCCGCGCATCCGGATCGGTCTGATCATCGTGATGCTCGTGATCTCGGGTCATTTTTCCGGCTTCACCTACGTCAGGCCTTTCCTCGAGCAGGTTCCACAGCTCGACGTCGGGATGATCTCCCTCGTCCTGCTCGCCTTTGGCATCGGTGGCTTCTTCGGCAACCTGGCCGGCGGCTTCGTCGCCGAGCGCAGCGCTCGCCGGGCCGTGGGGCTGGCCTCGCTGCTGCTGGCGACGATGGCGTTCGCGCTGATCGGGTTCGGCACGTCGGTGCCCGTCTCGATGCTCGCGACCGCGACCTGGGGCTTTGCCTTCGGGGCGCTGCCCGTCGGCATCCAGACCTGGAACACGCAGGCCGCGCCGGATCACGCGGAGAGTGCGGGCGCCCTCCTGGTCTCGACGTTCCAGGTCGCCATCGCCTCCGGCGCGATCATGGGCGGCTTGCTGGTCGATGGCTTCGGAGCGCCGGGCGCCATCGGCTATTGCGCCGCCGCCGTCATGCTGGGCGGCCTCGTCATGCTTGCGGCTGCCCGTCCGACGCTGCCGTCGGAGGGCTGACCGGCCTGCCGTTGCGCCGGGCATATCGGCGGAAATACTCCAACTCCTTGAATCTGGATCACTTCTCTTGCGGTTGGGTGAGTCCACCCAGCCGCGAAGCGCTCGAGTCGAGCTGGCAGCGGCAGGCAAACACATTGGCGGTGAGAAGCAAGCGACGCCGGGCGCTCCCCCCTAGCATCGGATCATCGCTTCGACGGCACGGCCGGCCCGACCGGCCCGCGCGTCGACAAAATGAAAACATGAGGGGTTGCAATGGCACGATGTCATGGAAGGAGCCCGCCGCTTCGGGCAAGCGCTGCGGTGGCCTGGGCGGTCTCCCTGGCTATCCCGATGGCTATGGCTGGCCGCGCCGGCGCCGAGGACGCAACCCATTCGGTGATGAACAAGCATGCGGACATCACGTCCATGTGCGGCACCAAGCCGGCCGTCGTCGCCCTGACCGACGGCTTCGGCGGCGCGACCTGGTTCAAGACGGCCGCCGCCGAGTTCAAGGACGAGATGGGCAAGTGCCCGAACGTCACCAAGGTGATGTATCTCGACGCGAACAACGATCAGCAGAAGTACAATAGCGACATCAACAGCCTTGTCTCGCAGGGCGTGAACGTTCTGGTGTCGTTCACCCATTTCGGCGACGCGTCGCTGTCGGCGTTCAAGATGGCGACCAGGGCCGGCGTCACCGTCGTTCCCTATTTCAGCCAGATCGCCGGCACCGAGGGCAAGGACTACGCGGCGATCGTGTACCAGGATCCGATCGCCGACGGCGGCATGTGGGCCGACTGGCTCGGCAACACCATCAAGTCCGGCAACGTGGTGTTCCTCGGCGGCCCGGCGGGCGCGACGTCGTCGCAGAAGTTCATGGACGGGTTCAAGAAAGGGCTCGCCAAGTTTCCCGACGTGAAGCTGCTCGACGACAACTACATCGTCACCAACTGGAACCCGGTGGACGGCCAGAAGGCGGCTGCCGCCCTGATCGCCAAGTATCCCAAGATCGACGGCATCGCGTCGGACTACGGGGTGACGACCATGGCCGCGATCAAGGCGTTCCAGCAGGCGGGGCTGCCCGTCCCGGCCCAGGCCACCCTCGCCAGCAGCAACGAGCTCAACTGCAAGTTCCTGGCCGACAAGGCGGCCGGCAAGGGTTGGAAGTACTTCTCCCTCGACGGCACGACCTCACTGGTCCGCTTCGCCGCCAGGCGCGCGCTCGCGGCCTACGAAGGAACCGAGAACAAGGAGCCCAAGGCCGTCGTTCCCTATGTCTATGCCGACAGCGAAGCCGGCATTGCTCCCAAATGCGATCCGAGCCTGCCGCCGGACGCCGACATGTCGGGGCAATTGTCCGACGCCAAGCTGAAGACGCTTCTCTCGGAATAGGGGCGTCTTTCATGGTCGACCAGCCCGTCCTGGCGGTTTCCGGGATCTCCAAGCGCTTCCCCGGCGTATGGGCGCTGCGCGGCGTCACCTTCGACGTGGCTCCCGGCGAGGTGCATGGCCTCGTCGGCGAGAATGGCGCCGGCAAGTCCACCCTCATGGCCGTCGCCTCGGGGGCCATGGCGCCCGACGAGGGCCGCGTGCTGATCGCGGGCATGCCGGTGAGCGGCGACCCCGAGCGCGCCCGCGACAGCGGCCTGGCGATCGTGCGGCAGGAGCCGGCGCTCATGCCGGACCTGACGGTGGCCGAGAATCTCTATCTGGGAATGCCGGCCGGCCGGCGGCCGCCGATCGCTCGGCTGAGCTCCTGGGCCGAGGCCGTCCTCGCCCGATGGGACCCGGAGGCGGCCATCGACGCCAGCCGTCGCGTCGACCAATTGAACTCCGAGCAGCGCTTCATCGTCGAGATCGCCAAGGCGCTGGCGGTCGAGCCGCGCGTTCTCATCCTGGACGAGCCCACCGAGCATCTCCTGGCCGACGACGTCGGGCGGCTGTTCGACCAGATTCGCCGCGTCGCCGCGACCGGCGCCGGCATCGTCTACATCTCCCACCGCATCCGCGAAGTGAAGGAGATCAGCACGCGCGTCACGGTGCTGCGCGACGGCATCACGCGCGGCACGTTCGGCGCCGACGAGCTCACCGAAGCGCAGATCGTCGAGCTGATCGTCGGCACCGATGCCGAGCACGAGTTCCCACCCAAGGCGCGGGCCATCGACGGACGCAGCCCGGCCCTCAGCGTCGCGGGCTATACCGGCAACGGCTTCTCGGGCGTCGCGCTGGACGTCTTCCCCGGCGAGATCGTCGGCCTCGGCGGCATGGACGGCAACGGCAAGCGCGAGTTCATGCGCGCGCTGGCGGGGATAGCGCCGGGCAGCGGCTCGGCCCGCGTCGGCGACCGCCCCGTCCGGCTGGGCAACAGCGGCGATGCGACCGCCGCCGGGATTCAGTATCTGTCCGGGGCGCGGCAGAAGGAGGGGATCTTCGCCGACCTGTCGGTGCGCGAGAACTTCTCGTTCCGCAGCCTCGACAAGGACGCGGTCGCGGGCTTCATCGGTCGATCGCACCAGGCCGGACGGGCGCGCCAGGCCGTCGAGGCCTTCGCCGTGAAGACGCCGACGATCGAGACCCCGATCGCGGCGCTGTCGGGCGGAAGCCAGCAGAAGGTCGCCATGTCCGGCGTCCTGGCGCGCGAGCCGGCGGTGATCCTCATCGACGAGCCTACCCAGGGCGTCGACGTGGGGGCGCGGGCCGCCATCTACCGCACCCTGCGGGATGCGGCCGGGCGAGGAGCCGCGGTCCTGCTGATCTCGTCCGACGCCGCCGAGGTCGCCGGCCTGAGCGACCGGGTGGCGGTCTTCTCGCGCGGCCAGATCGTGCAGGAGCTCGACGGCGCCGCCGTGTCCGAGAGCGCCATCACCACCGCGGTCCTGACCTCCGGCAGCCTGCGCGGCCGTTCCGGCCACCGCGCCAGCCGGTCGGACCGCCTGCTCCAGTGGCTGGCCGGCTATTGGGCGCCGCTCGTCATGGTGGCGGCCATCATCGCCCTCCTGGGTCTTTATGCCTCGCTCATCAACGCGCACTATCTGACGGCCTTCAACATCGGCGGGATGTTGGCCATCGCGTCGACGCTGGTTCTCGTCGCGTGCGCGCAGCAGATGCTGATGCTGGTCGGCGGCATCGATCTGTCGGTGGGCCCCTTGATGGGGCTCGTGGTCGTGGTCCAATCCTACTTCCTCGTGACCGGCGCGACGCCGGCCGAGCAGGCTGTCGGGTGGGGCCTGGCGATCGCCGTATCGGTGGCCGTCGGCTTGCTCAACTGGGCGCTGGTCGATCCTATCGGCATGCATCCCATGGTGGCGACGCTGTCGACGTTCATGGCGCTGCAGGCCTTGTCCCTGACGCTCCGCCCGATCCCGGGCGGCCTCATCGACGACGGCATCATGGATGCCGTGAACGCGCGCTGGGGCCTCGTTCCGGTCATGCTGATCGTCGGGGCCGGCCTGGTCGCCGCGCTCGAGTTTGCGCTGTTCCACACCCCGTGGGGCGTCAGGTTCCGCGCCTTCGGCTCACGTCCCGAGGCGGCGCGCCTCGCGGGCATCTCGCCGCGCGCCACCCGGCTCGCCGCCTACGTCGCGTGCTCGGTCATCGCGGGGCTCGCGGCCATCGCCATGATGGGGCAGGTCGGCATTGGCGATCCCAAGAGCGGCAGCAACTACACGCTCGCCAGCATCGCCGCGGCGGTGATCGGCGGCGCCAGCCTGTTCGGCGCCCGGGGCTCGTTCATCGGCGCCTTGCTGGGGGCGTTCCTCATTTCCCAGGTCAACGTCGTCACCAGCTTCATCGGCTTGAACGACGCCTGGCGCTCCCTGCTGCTCGGCAGTCTCATCGTGCTCGCGGTCGCCTTCTATTCCAAGGGCCGGCAGCTGGTGGTGGCGCGATGAGCAGGCCGCTGCCCATGCCGTTGCCATCCGCCGTCGCGGATCCGGCCAGGCCGCCGCGGCGGGCCATCCGGGTCAGCGAGTTCTCCTGGATCTGGATCGCACTGGCCGTGCTGGTCGCGGCCAGCGCCGTGCTGGCGCCGGGCACGCTGCGTCCCGGCTCCATCGCCGCGATGCTGCCGTTCGCAGCCGCCTTGTCGATCGTCGCCGTGGGGCAAACCCTGGTCATCCAGCAGCGCGGCCTCGACATGGCCGCGGCGGGGATCATTTCCGTCGCCGGCATCCTGGCCGCCAAGCTCGGCGGCATGTCCGGCTCGCCGGCGCTGGGCGTCGTCGCGACGGTTCTGGCCTGCGCCGCCATCGGCTTCGTCAGCGGCTTCCTCGTCGCCAAGGTGAATATCAGCCCGATCGTCGCGACGCTGGCGACGGGTGCCCTGGTCTCCGGCATCGCGCGGCTCCAGGCGAAGGGCAGCGCGCTGCCGATCGCGCCGCAGCTCCAGGACCTGGCGCACGCGACGGTGCTCGGCCTCCCGCTCAGCATCGTGTGCGCCTATGCGATGATCGCCGTGGTCGCCGTTCTGATGGCGCGGACGATCGTCGGGCGCCGCTTCGTCGCCGTGGGCGTCAACCCGGAGACGGCGCTCTGCTCGGGCGTGGTGGTCCTGCGCTATCGGATCGGCACCTACGTGATCGCCGCCATGCTCTACGCGCTGGCAGGCATCTTCCTCGCCGCCTTCATCGGCTATGCCTCGCCGACCGCCGGCGACGACTACTTGCTGCCCGGGATTGCGGCGGTCGTGGTCGGCGGGACGCCGTTCACCGGCGGCCGCGGCAGCGTGGTGGCCAGCGGCGCTGCGGCGCTCTTCATGGCACAGCTCGGGCAGATGGTTCTGGCGCTCGGCGCCGGTCCCGCCCAGCAGCTGCTCGTCCAGGCGGCGGCGATCGTGATCGCGACGTCGATCCGGCGCGTTCCGGTCGCGGCGGCGCAGAAATTGCTCTCGACTATTGGCTCAAAGAGGGGGACGATCCGTGCATAGCTCCGGCCATGCAGAGCGACGGCTAGCGCTCGAGCATCTCTCGATCGGATGCGCAGCTGGTCGGCCCGAGATGCTCCAGCTTGCCGAAGCTGGAACGCTGCTTGTCCGGTCGGGTGATCCGTCCGGCCGGCCGCCGTCGCTCACGGCCCACGTCGCCCCGCCGAGAGCGTACCGAAGCCCGGTTTCGCATGTCGCCATAACAGGAGGTCGCGATGACGGATCATCAACATCACCAACCGTCTGACATTGCATTGCGCGTCAAGGCTGTCGAATCGTTGCTGGTCGAGAAAGGACTGCTCGATCCCAAGGCCGTCGATCTGCTGATCGACGCCTACGAGAACAAGATCGGTCCGCACAACGGCGCGGCGGTGGTGGCGCGCGCCTGGTCCGACCCGGCCTACAAGCAGCGCCTGCTCGAGGACGGCACGGCGGCGATCGCCGAGCTCGGCTATTCCGGCATCCAGGGCGAGGACATGGTCGTGGTCGAGAACACGCCCGACGTCCACAACATGGTCGTCTGCACGCTGTGCTCCTGCTACCCGTGGCCGACGCTCGGGCTGCCGCCCAACTGGTACAAGGCGGCGCCCTACCGGTCGCGGGCCGTGATCGAGCCGCGCAGCGTCCTCAAGGAGTTCGGCGTCGAGCTGCCCCAGGACACCGAGGTTCGCGTCTGGGACAGCAACGCGGAGCTGCGCTACCTGGTCCTGCCGATGCGCCCGGCCGGGACGGAGGGGCTCGACGAAAGCCAGCTCGCCGAACTGGTCACGCGCGACAGCATGGTCGGCGTCGGCCTGCCGGCCGATTCGAAGTGAGGGAGGTGCGGCGATGAACGGAATCCACGACCTCGGCGGCATGCACGGCCTCGGGCCGATCGACATCGATCCGGGCCAGCCGATCTTCCGCGCCGATTGGGAGCGCCGCATGTTCGGCATGTTCATCCTGGCCTTCGCGGGTGGACACTTCAATATCGACCAGTTCAGGGCCGCAATCGAGAAGATGAGCCCGAGTCACTACCTCGAGTCTCCGTATTACGAGCACTGGCTGCACTCGTTGGAGGCGTGGTGCGTCGCCAACGGTTCGCTCACCGAGGCCGAGATCGACAAGCGGATGGCTGAAATCAGACAGGGGCAAACCATACAGGGGCAAGCGTGATGCCACAGATGTTTCCTGCCGAGAACGTCGACCTGCTGGTCAAGACCGGCGGCTCCTGCCGCGTCGACACCGCGGTCGCGCCCGGGTTCACCCCCGGCGACAAGGTGATGGTGCTCAACATCAATCCGGTCACGCACACGCGGCTGCCCCGCTACGTCAGGGGCAAGCGCGGCGTCGTGCACAAGGATCACGGGGTCTTCGTTTTCCCGGATACGAACGCCGAGCTGAAGGGCGAAAAGCCCCAGCACGTCTACAGCGTCGTGTTCTCCGCCCGTGAGCTCTGGGGCGAGGCGGCTCCAGCGAAGGACAAGATCTACATCGACATGTTCGAAGACTACATCGTCGACGACAAGAGTTGAGGTGTGCCATGGCGGACAACGTCAGAATCGGGCAGGCCCCCGGCCAGCCCGGCGATGCCGACGGCCCGGTGTTCCGCGAGCCCTGGGAGGCGTCGGCCTTCGCCATCGCGGTCGAGCTGAGCAAGGCGGGCCATTTCACGTGGCCCGAGTGGGTGGAGTGCTTCTCACGCGAGATCAAGGCGCACGATGCCGAGCATCCCGATGATGACGGGCACGATTATTACCATGTCTGGTTCGCGGCGCTCGAGCGGCTGCTGGCGAGCAAGCAGCTGCTGGACAGCCGGAGCGTCGACGAGCGTCATCAATATTTGATCGACCATCCCGTTCCACACGACCATGTGGCCCGGCGCGAGCCGGTTTGCGTCGCGTGACCCGTCCATCCGCGGCCTGAGGTTCAGGTCGACGAAAGGAGAGCCTACCCATGTCGAGTGCTGTTGTCGTTCCGGGCATCACCGCAGGCCCGGCAGCGGAGCCGCTGCCGCTCAAGGAGATCGCGCCGTGGCTGCTGTTCGGCGGCCTGCTGCTTCTTCTCGCCGTCTACTTCATCGGCGTCGAGGAAGGGGCGGCCGCGTTGTTCAGCGGCAGCTATATCCACGAGTTCGTGCACGACGGCCGGCATCTGCTCGGCTTTCCCTGTCACTGAGCCGCACCAGTTCAGCCACGCGCCAACGTCATGGCCTGGCCAATTGGGCATTGGACGAGCCGTCGCGCACCCTCTCCCCGCAAGCGGGGCGAGGTGCGCGGCTGGACCGTCGGAGCCGATGCGGAAAAGCAGAGCACCGGCAGATCTGCCCGTCATGTCCAGCGTTCGAAAGAAGAGGTGAGTATCATGCCGGACGAGTTCGGCTTCGAGAACCTGACGCGGATCTCGGAACTTATACGGAACCGGAGCGTATCGTCGGCCGAGGTGACGGCGGCCCTTTTGAAGCGGATCGAGCGGCTGGACGGGACCTACCGCAGTTACACCACGTTGCTCGGCGAGCGCGCGCTTGCCCGCGCCGAGGCGGCCGACCGGGAGCTCGCCAAGGGCATCTGGCGGGGGCCGCTGCACGGCGTTCCGGTGGCGGTCAAGGACCTCTGCAACACCACGTTCGCGCCGACCGGCGCCGGCACCATGATGCTGCGCGGCGTGGTGCCCGATCACAACGCGACGGTGGTCGACCGGCTCGAGCAAGGCGGCGCGGTGATCCTGGGCAAGCTCGGCATGACCGAGGGGGCCTACACCAGCCACCACCCGCAGAACCCTTCGCCGCTCAACCCCTGGGGGCTCGGGCACTGGGTCGGCTCGTCCTCGACCGGCTCCGGTGTCGCCACCGCCGCCGGCCTCTGCTACGGCGCTCTCGGCTCCGATACCGGCGGATCGATCCGCTTTCCCTCGGCCACCTGCGGCCTGACCGGCATCAAGCCGACCTGGGGGCGGGTGAGCCGCTACGGCGTGTTCCCGCTCGCCGCCTCGCTCGACCATATCGGCCCGATGACGCGCAGTGCGGCGGACGCGGCGGCCATGCTGGGCGTCATCGCCGGCGCCGATCCGCATGACCCGACCACGCTCAAGGCCGACGTCCCCGACTATCTGGCCGAGGCCGGCCGCAGCATCCGGGGCCTCAGGATCGGCATCGACCGCCGTTTCGTCAGCGACGGGATCGACGGCGAGGTGGTGGCGGCGGTCACGGCGGCGGAGCATGCGCTCGCCGACCTCGGTGCCCGCATCGTGGAGATCCAGTTTCCGCCCACGGCGCAGCTCGTGCGCGGCTGGATTCCGTTCTGCTCGGTGGAAACGGCGATCGCCCACAAGGAGACGTATCCGGCGCGCGCCAGGGAGTATGGTCCCGATCTCGCGGCGCTGATCGAGCAGGGCCGCGGGCTGTCGGGCGCAGAGCTCGGCCAGATCTATCACGAGCGCCTCGCCTTCTCGGGCGCGCTCGCCGCCGTGTTCCAGGACGTGGACCTGATCCTCGTCCCCACCATGCCGGTGCCGGTGCCGAGCCTCGAGCAGATGGCTGCCTACGGCGAGGATCCGGACGTGTTGCTCGCCATTCTCCGCTTCACGGCCCCCTTCGACTTCTCGGGCAGCCCGACGATCACGCTGCCCGCCGGTATCGACAAGGCCGGCATTCCGCTCAGCCTGCAGCTGGTCGGCCGGCACTTGGGCGAGGATCTGCTGTGCCGCGCCGGTCACGCCTTCCAGCAGGTGACGGATTGGCACACGCGCCGACCGCCGCAACTGGACGGCTGAGCGGGAGGCCGGGGCGGGCTTGAACACCAACGGTCCACACCCCTCGCCCGTCATGGCTGGGCTTGACCCGGCCATCCATCCACTTGGAAAAGAATGGTTTTCGGCCAGCCCTGCGGGCTGACTCACTTCGTTGATGGATGGCCGGGTCAAGCCCGGCCATGACGGCGCGCAAGGGCTCCATCGAGGCAAAGGCCATCCGGCCGTGCACCACGTCAGCCGAGATCAGCGCGCCCCTTCACCCGCTTCGCCAGCATCGATTGCGGCGTGACGCCGTAGGCCGCCTTGAAGCTGCGGCTGAAGTGCGAGAGCTCCTTGAAGCCGACGCGGAAGGCGGCGTCGGTCACGTTCTGCACCAGGCCGGCGGCGATGTCGTGGTGGCTTACCTCGAGCCGCTGCTGCCAGACCCACCGCATCGGCGTCGTGCCGGCCTTCGCGAACAGCCGGTTCAGCGTCCTCAGCGACACGCCGGCGTGCTCGGCCATCTTCTCGCTGGTCAGGTCCGGATCGCCGAGATTGGCGACGGCATAGCGCTTGCCGCGCTCGAGCTGCGCGAACTGCGATGACGCCATGGCTTCGCCGCCGTCGACCTCCAGGTCGATCAGCGCCAGCAGCATGTTGAAGACGGACGTGCCGAGCCGCGCACCGGCCATGGGGTTCAGCAAGTGCGGCGACGCGGGCTCGACGCATTGCATGAGCGTGCTGCCGAAGATCGCCTTCAGCGGGTTGCCGGCGCCGATCTGGCGCGCACATAAGGCCTCGCCCATGCGCGAGTTCGCGGTCAGCACGTCCCGCGGCACCTTCATCACGATGATTTCGGCGCCGAGCTCGTAGGCGAACGGCTTGCGGGCGTCGTACAGGCTGAGATCGCCGGGCGCCTGCCGAACCGTGCGTCCGTCCTGGGTCAATTGCCCGTCGCCGCTGACCACGTAGCTCACCAGGATATCGTCCTGGTGGTCGGCGCGGATATCGCGCGGATCCCGCGACCAGAAGTGCCGCGGCGCCTTGAGCGCGCCGAACCCGAACGGGCCCAGATCGCTGGACGACAGCTGCGCGTCGAACGGCCCCGAACCGCGGTCGAGGCAGGCGGCCGTGACGAAACGCTTGCAGACGACCTCGCGCCAATAGGCAAAGCGTTCATCCGGCCGCAATGAGCCCGTATCGAAGACCGCCGGCATGGCCATCGTCCTTTCTCGAAGCTCAAGCAAGGAACGTGTCGAGCAAGGAACGTGCCAGCGTTCCGGCGTCGAGCCGCCGATGAAGCATTGCCGCTGGGCGAGGTCCCTCGCCAACAGACTTGATCATGCCGGTGGGCTCGTCAATCTCGCAAGCCGGCTCAGAACGGATTGACGAAGTTGAGGATCGCCGTCTGGCGCAACAGCACCTGGCGGATGATGTGGCTCACCTTGACGTGGTCGGTGTAGATCGCGGCGTCGCCGACGCTGCCGGCCGGCAGGTGCTCGCCCAGCCCGGCCTCGTCGAGCTTGACGCGGACGACGAACGGCCCCGCCTCGATCTGCCGGGGTGGCGCGGCGGTGCCGGAGGGGGCGGCCTGGCCCGTCGAGATCGCCTGCAGCACCGTTTCCACCGTGCCGGTGTGGATCTCGCCGGGCAGGAACTTGAAGGTCAGCTCCACCTTCTGTCCCGGCTCGATGAAGCGGGCGTAGATCTGCGGCACCTCGACGACTACGATCGTGTCGGCGGTGTCGATGAAGGCCATCACCGGCGCCAACGGCAGGTTGGCGACGCGGGCGCCCTTGCGCAGCGCCAGATTGGTGACGTAGCCGTCCGCCGGCGCCCGCACCACCGTCTTGTCCAGGTTCCATTTGGCGCTGTCGATCTGCGCCTGGAGCCGCTTCACCTCGGCCTGGCGCTCCTCGACGTCGAAGGCCCGGCCCGCCGCCGTCCGCTGCAATTGCTGCATCTGCCTCAGCCGCGTATCCGCCAGCGTGTACTGGGCCGTGAGCGCGTCGAGCTGGGCCTGGTACGGGGTCGGATCGATCTTGAACAGCACGTCGCCGGCCTTGAGCGGCTGATTGGGTTGCACGGGCACGTCGCTCACCTCCCCCGCGACATCCGGCACGATCTGCACCGATTGCCGCCCGACCAGCGCCGTGCCGGCCGGAGCGCCCCAGCCCATGGGGATGAACAGCCCGACCAACAGGGCCAGAAGCACCAGGACGGGCGAGATCTTCCAGAACAGGTTGGCCGGGATGATCTTCAGCCAGATCAGCACCACCAGAACGAGGATATAGGCGTTGAGCAGAAAGACGATCATGGCGCCGGCTCCCGTCGCGGTGCCTGCGGCCGGGCCGGAATGTCGACGTAGGCCCAGATGAAGGCGAGGGGCCAGAACACGAGGCCGAAGATCAGGGTGATCCAGCCGGCGACGCCGACCGCCTGGGCCCAGGGATGGCCGCGCCGGCGGGCGACGTAGCCGGGGGCGATGCCGATGATCAACAGGACGGCGATGGCGGAGAGCACCGCCACGGCCAGCACGATGATCGCGAAAATATCGATGAAGGCCATGGATCGCGCCTTTCAGCCTGGCGCAGTGGCGGCACTCAGCTCGCCGGCTGCGCCTCGGGGAACTTCCATCGTCCGCTCAGGATCTGGCGGCTCGGCCGATAGAGGCGGACCAGATAGTTCCACCCCTTCATGATCGGCAGGCAATTGGCAACCTTGCCGTCGCAGCCGCCGAACTGGACGGCGACGGAGCCGTCGGGCTCCTTCTTCGCCGTGATGTTGTTGAGAGAATAGGCGTTGAGCGGATTCTTCTCATAGTAGCCGTCGGCGTTGTAGACGCTGACCGACCAGAACCCGTCGACGGGGACGTTCTTCACGTCGAGCTTGTAGACTGTCGTCCCATCGTTCTTGCTCGGCACGAAGTTGAGGTAGACGGCTTCCTTGTCGGGATTGCCGCCCCAGGCCGAGGCTGCGCCGAGCAGGAAGCGCACGGGGTCGACCTGGCTCCGGCTGCCGAACATGCGGTTCTTGTCGGGAAGCGTGTCGGCGAGCACGATCAGCGCGTCGCGCACCTTCTTCTGGCCGGCCTGGTCCCAATTGGGCACCTCGAACGTCCCCGCGCTCTTCTGCGTGACCTTGATGGCATCCTGCAGGGCATGCACCTGCTGGACGTCCTTGGCATCGTTGGGATCGACCAGGGTGCGGACGGCGGCGACGACATAGCGCGTCCCGATCCCTTTGCGCGTCAGCGTGTGCGTGCCGGCTCCGTAGAACACGCCGTGGGTATATTGATCCTCGTCGATGACCTGCATCGACAGGAAGCGCTTGCCGGGATCCGGCAGCGTGATGGTGACCGGTCCGGCATCCAGGTCGAACACGGCGGACGAATAGAGCGTGTCGCGGTTGAGGCGGATGACGGTCTGGTTGTCGATGGCCGCCACCTCACGACGATGGTTGAATTGGCCGAGGCCGCCGTCCTTGACGAGGCCGCCGAAGTAACGGTCGCTCTCGGCGCGGGCGAAGTTGTCGACGGTGACCGGCACCGGCTTCCCGGCCGCTGCGGCCGGCGGTGTCTGGGCGAGGGCCGGTGTGGCAAGCGTCAGCGAGGCGGCGATGGCCGCTGCGATGGACGATGGCTGCATGGTCGTGTCCTTTCACCGCGATTGACGGGGAGTGGTTACCGCGCCGGCGCCAGCGGCGGTGCCTTCCATTGGCCGCTCAGCGCTGCCGCCTTCGGCCAATAGAGCCGCATGACCGTGAAGAACGGCCCCTTGGGCGCCGGCAGCCAGTTGGCCTCCTTGTCCGGGCCCGGGGATTCGTTCTGTACGTAGAGCGTGATGCCGCCGTCGGCATCGCGCTTGAGGTCGGGCAGCATGCCGGAGTTGATGAGGTAGCGGTTGAGCGGGTTGGCGTAGAGCAGGCTCTGGGGCAGCTCGTACATGGTCAGCGACCAGAAGGCCCTGACCGGCGGCAGTTGACCGGGTGCGAAGCGCAGCGTGTAACGCTTCGCGCCGTCGAGCTTCTGCTTGTCCGCGTCGACGAAATAGGCCGGATAGAGTGCTTCGTCCTTGGCGTTGCCGTAGATGCCGAGCACGGCGCCACTCATGCGCTGGAGATAGTCGTTCTTGAGGAAGGCGCGCGTCCCGAAGGCGTCGGCGCTGGTCTTCTTGCCGGTGTCGAGCTGTGTCGTCTTGAGCTCGTCGAATGCGCGCCAGGCGTCGGCGATTCCGGCGGTAACGGCCGCCTTGAGCTCAGGCGACAGCGTGGCCGCATCGAAGGGCTTGCCGGCCCCGACGCCGATCGTGGCGAAGCGCGCCATCAGTGCCCGCTCGGACGGGTGCGTCGGGCAGAACTGCAGGATGAAATTCAGCAGCCCGAAGACCTCCGGCGAGCTGCGCTCCTGCTCCGGCGTCAGCGGCTTGGGGAAGTCGACGGCGGCGGGCGTCGGCGGCGCAGGCTGGCCGAGGTAGCGCGAGAGCGGCTCCACCTTGTAGCCGGCCTGGATGCGCTTGACGTTGTCGATGTCGCCGGGATTGAACAGCTGCGTGCGATAGAGCGCGAACACGAACTCGGTTTCGGAGCGGATGACGGCCTTGATGCCCTTCGGCTTGCGGCCCTTCCACGACGGCCCGGCGAGCAGGTAGGCGCCGGCGCCGTTGCCGGTGGCGCGGCTGCCGACGTAGGCGAAATCGAACGTGTACATGTCGATGAACTGGATCGAGTAGTACCGTCCCTTCTCGACCTCCGGCACCGTGAAGACGAGGGGCTCCGCCCGCAGGTCGGCGCCCACATAGGAGTAGGGCGTATCGGAATTCGGGGTCTGGATCGATTTGTCGTCCGGCGTGTAGACGCGGGCATTGTTGTAGATCTGGTTCCACGGCGCCTTGAACTCAGGCCCGCCGCGGTCGACGAAGTACGAATATTGAACCCGATAGCTGTCGACCAGCGGAAAGCCGTAGATATAGGCCTGCTTGGCGATCGCCTGCGCGTCCGTCGGCGATGGCTCGGCCCGGACGGACCCGGCGGGACCGAGGACGGCGAGGAGGAGCGTCAGCAGCGCAGTGGCGATCGGCTTAGGCATGGCGAGGCTCCTTCGGGCTCTGCCGAGCATCCGGCCGGCGGGGCCGGCCGGATGCTGCGGCCACGTCAGTGCCCGGACAGCGCCGGCACGGGCACGGACAGGGTGAGATAGGCCAGGGTGCCGGTGAAGCGGTTCTTGGCCTCGAACTCGCGCATGACCCTGAACTTGCTCGTCACGGGCAGATCGCCGAGCTTGAAGTTGTAGCCCAACTGGCCGCCGAGGGCGGCGACGCGGCCTTTGTTCGGTCCGAGCGCGTTGCCGGCCCCTGTGTCGTCGGTCAGCTGCTGGTAGTAGTAGCCGACCACCCCGAGCGAGATCTGCGGCGTGAAGAATTTCGTCGCCGATCCTTCCAGGTGGAATTCGGTGCCGGAGGTGTAGTCGGTCTGCCAGTTCTTCCAGTTGAAGGTGAAACCGGGCACCACGGACAGCTCATAGCCCGCGGCCTGATCCCAGTAGGTGAGGGCGCCCGAGATGTCGAAGGCCGGGCGGTTCAGCGACAGGTTGGAGAGCTGGCCCACCTGGTAGGTGCCCGACGGGATGTTGGCGGTGGCGGTGACGCTCCAGTGGAAGTTGCCGGCATGCCAGCCGACGAAGGTCGACGCCAGCACGTCGCCGAAGTTCGGGTCACCGTCGCGCAGCTTGCGGCCGATGGGCGAGCTGAGGCGGGGACCGTCGACGATGACGCCGGCGCTCACGTCCGGCCTGCCGAAGGCGCCGGTGATGGAGAAGCCCAGGTTGCCGCCCAGGACCTCCAACGGCGTCACCCAGATCGGCGTCACCGCATCGAGCCGGGTCTGCACCTTGACGCGAGCGGCGACGAGACCGCCCGTCTGGAACGAGCGGCCACCGCCCAGGTGGCCGTCGTACTGGTAATAGTCGTTCTCGAGGTAGACACCGGGGGCGGCACGAAGCCGGCCAGCTGCCCGCGAAAGCCCAGCAGGTAGATGCCGATGCCGCCCTCGGTCGCCTTGGCCGGCGGCGTGGACGCGGCCACGACGCCGAGCACCGTGAGCGCGGCGCAGGCACGGCGCCAGCTCCGTCGGCTCGTCGTGTTGCTGCGCCCCACGGCTTCGTCCCCCCGATCGCGAAGCGTTCCCGATGCAAGATCCCAAAGCATCTCTGTCCGACAGGATGAACCCATCCGATCAGGACATGCGCTGGCTCAGGACATGCTCCGGCCGCCGAGCGCCCAGGCAGCCCGCTCCGGCGCGCCGGTGCAAGCTGTAACGGTTACAGGATGCACTTGGATGCCACCATGGCAATAGGATTGCACGGCCCGCGGACATTGCGCCGAGGAACCCGCCATGACGAGCTCCGCTTACCGCCGTGGATTGAGTCGGCTGCTGCTCAAGGCGCCGGATTTGCGCCGACACATGATGGACGAGCCGCGCAGGACGCCCGAACTGCTCGCGCTGTGCGAGAGCTACGAGGAGGCCGCAGTGGCGCTCGACGGCTGGCGCCGCGCCGGCGGCTCCACCGCCGCGGATCTGGTCAGCGAGTACGAGCACCTCATGGTTGCGCTTGAAGCGGACATTCGCGAGGCGCTCGGCCTGCCGATCACAACCCGGTGAGGACGATTTCGGCGGCCGCCATTGTGCCGTTTGGGATGATCCGGCTGTCTTTCTGGCCTAAAGTGCCCCGCGGGGAGACGCCAATAGCGGGGAGTACAGCGGGGTGGCGGACGGCAGTTCCCGGCTCAGCGCCGCGCTGGAGCTGAATCGCGCCGATGCCGGCACCGTCCGGGACGCGCTGGCGCGGCTGCTCGACGATCCGGCGTTCCGCGCCTCGAAGCGCAACCGAGGCTTTCTCCACTTTATCGTCGAGGAGACGCTCGCCGGTCGAGCGTCCAGAATAAAGTCCTATACGATTGCTGTGGACGTGTTTGGCCGTCCGGCGGATTTCGACGCGACCACGGATCCCATCGTCCGCATCGAGGCGACGCGATTGCGGGCGGCGCTGGCGGCCTATTATGCCGGCCCTGGCGCCACCGAGCCCCTGCGTTTCGATATCCCGAAAGGCTCCTACGTCCCGTCGTTCCAGCCGCCCGATAGCTTGCCGCCGGCGGGCGCCGACGCGGAGCCGCCGTCGCCCCCGGTGGGCGCAGATCCGCGCCAGGCCGATGAGCCCGACGCCGACAGACCGCTCCCCGAGACCGTTCAAGGGGCTGCGCCGGCCGGTCCGAGGCGGAGTTGGCGCGGGTCCTTGCCTTGGCTCGGAGCCATCGGCACGCTCCTTGCCGTCTGCGCTGCGGCTCTCGCGTTCATGCGCGCCGGACCGGCTGCACGGCTCGCCCCGGCCATCCTGATCGAGCCCGTGGCCGCACCTGCCGCCGACGCCACCGCCACCGAGATCGCCGGCGGGCTTCGGCAGACGCTCGAGATGGCGCTGAGCCGCTTTGGCGGACTGCGCGTGTTCGCCGTGCCTGCCGACATGACGGTCGCGGCCGCCGCCGAGCGGATGGGCGCGGACGCGGGCAGCCGTGTGTCGCTCTACTCGGTGCAGTCGAACATCCGCCGCGACGGCGACCTGCTGCGCTTCTGGTGGCGCCTGGTGGATCTGCGCTCGGGCGAGACCGTCTGGGCGGCGACGGCCGACAGATCGTGGAGCAGTGGCGCGTCGATCCCGGTCGAGGACAGCCTGGCGCATGCGGTGGCGGCCCTCATCGGGCAACCGGCCGGGCCGGTGGCGCGCCGCGAGCTGGCGGCGAGCGCCGCGACCACTACGGGCTACGCCTGCGTGCTGCGGGCTCGCGCCTATGCGGCGGCGCCGGCCCCGGCGCCGCACGCGCAGATCAGGGATTGCCTGGAGGCCACCGTCGCGGCGACCCCGGACTACGGCGACGCGTGGGCCATGCTCGCCATCGTGTACCTCGACGAGCTTCGCAACCGCTTCAACGTCCGCACGGGCGGCAAGCCCGCCGACGAGCGGGCAGACGCAGCGGCCCGCCGCGCCGTCGCACTGGCCCCCGATTCCGAGCTCGCCCTCGCGTCACTGATGGAGGTCGCCTATCGGGCTGGCCGTTTCGACGAATCCGAGCGGGCCGGCCGGCGGGCGCTCGAGCTCAACCCCGACAACCCCGAGCTGCTGTCGGGCCTCGGCCTGCGCCTGTTCGCCCGCGGCCACTGGGACGAGGGCGTGGCGCTGGTGCGGCGCGCGGCCGAGCGGAGCCTGCGCCTGCCTGCGGTCGACCGCCTGACGTTCGCGCTGGACCACTATCGTCGCGACGAATTCGAAGAAGCCCTCAGACAGGTCAGGACCATCGATGCGCCGGGCTATCCGGGCGTGCCCCTGCTTCACGCCGCCACGCTCGGCAAGCTCGGCCGCCCGGAGGCGGCGCGACCGTTTCTCGACGCGCTGCTGCGCAGCCGGCCGAACTACGGCCGCGAGATGCGCAGCAGCTTGCGTGCGCGCCACATAACGGAGCCGATGATCGACATGATCGCCGACGGTTTGCGCAAGGCCGGCCTGGATGTGGAGTAGGCGCGCGCAAGTTTCGTAACCGTTACAAGGGTCGTTTCGCGCGCAGGCCATGCCATGGTGCGGGAAACCCGGCCCCGAAGGCCGGCGATCGGTTTGCCGACCCGCTCCCCTGGCCCGGCGATCGCTTTGCCGACGACGTTCCGTCGGACCCAGCAGCGCCCGTTGCGCCCCACCCCGTTGAGCCCCATGACGAGAACGGACATGCGCCCAACGGCCGATGGCAACCACCGCTCCCCTGCGACGGCGGCTAACGATTGCATCCTCGCCGCTGCGCGCGGGGGCGACGGCTACGCTCCGCATGCGCCCACGATCCGCATCACTCGCAAGGTCGTGAACGGCGGCGCGCTCCGATGCGCGCCAGATTATTGCGGCGGGTATCCGCTTGCCGCCCGGCACCCGCATCCAGTTGACACGTCGACGAGCCATACAGGCTCCCGTAGCGCCAAACGAGAAGAGGACCGTCCATGAGCAGCGATGACAGGAACCCCACGGGGCGCGAGCGGTCGCCTGGCCTCGATCGGCGCAATCTTCTCCTCGGCGGCACGGCGCTTGCGGCAACCGCCTTGTCCGCCGCTACCGCCGTAGCGCAGGCCCCGCAGCAGCAGCCGGCCCCGGCCACCGGTGCCGCCGCCGCCGGCAAGCCGAATATCCTGATCATCTTCGGCGACGATATCGGCCAGACCAATCTCAGTACCTATTCGTTCGGGCTGATGGGCTACCGCACGCCCAATATCGACCGCATCGCCAACGAGGGGCTCAAGTTCACCGACTATTATGCCGAGCAGAGCTGCACCGCCGGCCGCTCCACCTTCATCACCGGTCAGTCGCCTCTGCGCACCGGCCTGTCCAAGGTGGGCGTGCCCGGGGCCACGGCGGGGCTGCAGAAGGAAGATTGCACGATCGCCGAGATGCTGAAGCCGCTCGGCTACGCCACCGGCCAGTTCGGCAAGAACCATCTGGGTGACCGGGACGAATATTTGCCGACGAACCACGGCTTCGACGAGTTCTTCGGCAATCTCTACCACCTCAACGCCGAGGAAGAGCCGGAGCAGCGCACCTATCCGATCGATCCTGCATTCCGCAAGGCGTTCGGCCCGCGCGGCGTGATCAGGTCGAGCGCCGATGGCAAGATCGAGGATACCGGCCCGCTCACCAAGAAGCGCATGGAAACCATCGACGACGAGACCTCGGCGGCGGCGATGGACTTCATGGACCGGCAGGTGAAGGCGGCCAAGCCGTTCTTCTGCTGGTTCAACTCGACGCGCATGCACTTCCGCACCCATGTGCGCGAGGAGCACCGCGGCCCCAAGGGCCTGACCGCGCGCACCGAATATGCGGACGGCATGATCGAGCACGACGCGACGATCGGGCAGATCCTCAAGAAGCTCGACGACCTCGGCATCGCCGACAACACCATCGTGCTCTACACCACCGACAACGGGCCGCACCAGAACTCCTGGCCCGACGCCGGCACGACGCCGTTCCGCAGCGAGAAGAACACCAATTGGGAAGGCGCCTTCCGCGTGCCGGCCCTGGTGCGCTGGCCGGGCAAGATCAAGCCCGGCAGCGTGACGAACGAGATCTTCAGCGGGCTCGACTGGTTCCCGACGCTGATGGCCGCCGTCGGCGAGCCCGACATCAAGGACAAGCTGCTCAAGGGCTATTCCGCCGGCGGCAAGACCTTCAAGGTGCATCTCGACGGCTACAACCAGCTGCCGCTGCTGACCGGGGCCGGCGACAAGGGCGCCCGCAAGGAGTTCTTCTATTTCAGCGACGACGGCGACCTGCTTGGCCTGCGCTACGAGAACTGGAAGATCGTCTTCGCCGAGCAGCGGGTGGAAGGCACCATGCAGGTCTGGGCCGAGCCGTTCACCAAGCTGCGCCTGCCCAAGCTGTTCGACCTGCGCTCCGACCCCTACGAGCGGGCCGACATCACCTCCAACACCTACTACGACTGGTTCCTGTCGCAGCCCTACATCCTTTTCGCGGCCCAGACCGAGGTGCAGAAGTTCCTGAACACCTTCAGGGAATTCCCGCCTCGCCAGCGCGCGGCGAGCTTCACCGTCGACCAGATCATCGAGGCGATGCAGAAGAGCCTGTCAGCCAAGCAATGAAGCTGCGGTCTCGATAACCGGCATCGGCCCATGCCCGCCGGGGCATGGGCGTCGGAGGGAAGGAGAGAAGGCCCATGAGCGACAAGAGCAAGGATGCGCCTGCCCCGCCCGCTTCATCGCACGCGGTGAGCCGGCGGAACATATTGCTGGCCGGCACGGCCGTCGCCGCGGCCGGCCTCTCCGGCACCCGCGCCGTCGCCCAGGGGGAGCGCTCCCAGGCGCAGCCGGCCGCCGCCGGCAAGCCGAACATCCTGATGATCATGGGCGACGACATCGGCTGGTTCAATCCGAGCATCTACCACCGCGGCATCATGGGCTACCGCACGCCCAACATCGACCGCATCGGCAACGAAGGCGCCATGTTCACCGACTGGTACGGCGAGCAGAGCTGCACCGCCGGTCGCGCGGCCTTCATCACCGGGCAATCGCCGATCCGCTCGGGGCTGACCAAGGTCGGCCTGCCGGGCGCCGATCTCGGCCTGCAGAAGGAGGATCCGACGGTCGCGGAGCTCCTGAAGCCGCTCGGCTACATGTGCGGGCAGTTCGGCAAGAACCACCTCGGCGACAAGGACGAGTTCCTGCCCACGGCGCACGGCTTCGACGAGTTCTTCGGCAACCTCTATCACCTGAATGCCGAGGAGGAGCCGGAGAACCCCGACTATCCGAAGGATCCGGAATTCCGCAAACGCTTCGGCCCCCGCGGCGTCATCAAGTCGAGCGCCGACGGCAAGATCGAGGATACCGGGCCGCTCACCAAGAAGCGGATGGAGACCATCGACGACGAGACCTCGGCCGCCGCGATCGACTTCATCGACCGCCAGCACAAAGCGGGCAAGCCGTGGTTCTGCTACTTCAATTCCACGCGCATGCACGTCAACACGCACCTGAAGGCGGCATCCGACGGCAAGACCGGGCTCGGCATCTACCCGGACGGCATGGTGGAGCACGACGGCCACGTCGGCCTGCTGCTCAAGAAGCTCGAGGACCTCGGCGTGCTCGACAACACGATCGTCGTCTACACCACCGACAACGGCGCCGAGGTGATGACGTGGCCCGACGGTGGCATGACGCCGTTCCGTGGCGAGAAGGCCACCAACTGGGAGGGCGGCTACCGCGTGCCGATGCTGATCCGCTGGCCGGGCGTGATCAAGCCGAACACCATCTACAACGAGCCCTTCGCCCACTACGACCTGATCCCCACCTTCTGCGCCGCCGGCGGCAACCCGGACGTGGTGGCCCAGTGCCTGAAGGGCAGCCAGTTCGGAAGCAAGACCTACAAGGTGCACCTCGACGGCTACAATCTGATCCCCTTCTTCAAGGGCGAGGTGAAGGACGCGCCGCGCAAGGAGTTCATGTATTGGAACGACGACGGCGAGCTCGTCGCCGTCCGCTTCGAGAACTGGAAGACCGTGTTCAAGGCCCAGGAGCACGAGGGCATCGACATCTGGCGGCGAGAGTTCACCAGCTTCCGCGCGCCCAAACTCTTCAATCTGCGAGCGGATCCCTTCGAGCGCGGGGACTCGTCCATGGAATACGAGAAGTGGTTCTTCGACCGGGCGTTCGTCGTCGTGCCCATGCAGGCGCTCGTCGGCAAATGGCTTGCCAGCTTCAAGGATTTCCCGATCCGCCAGAAACCGGCGAGCTTCAACCTCGACGAGGTCATGAACAAGCTCAGCCCGAAGAATTAGCGGCTGTCTCGACATCGTGCCGAACGCCATGATTTCAGAAAACTAGCCCGACGCAGTCCTGCCTTGACCGATGCCATCGGCGCGTGGAGGGCTCGGGAATAAAAGGAGATCCATAGATGACGGCCTTGCGGACAATGATCTTCGCGATCGCGGCGAGCGTGCTGCTGTCGGCCCCCTCGCTCGCGCAAAATGCCGGGCTCGGGCGGCCGACGGGGTCCGTGCGCATCGAGCAGGTGCAGGTCGCCTTCATCGGCTCGGGCAGCGTCGGCGGCGGCACGCTGATGTTCCGCGGCCGATCCTACCCGATCACAGTCGGCGGGCTCGGGGTCGGCGGCATCGGCGCCTCGCGCCTGGAGGCCACCGGCACGGTCTACGGCCTCAGGCGCCTGGGCGATTTCGCCGGCGCCTACGTGCAGGTCCGCGAAGGCTGGGCGCTGGGCGATCAGGGCCGCGGCCGGCTCTGGCTCAGGAACGGCAAGGGCGTCGCCTTGCGCCTCGTCGCACGCCGGCAGGGGCTGCAGCTGTCGCTGGGGGCGGACGGGGTGCTGATCGGCTTCAAGTAGGCCGCGGGGCCGGGCCGGTCAGATGCGGATGATTATGCCGTCGAGCGCGCTAACATACATCGATGTGCCGCCGTTCGAGTGGCCGAAGGAGGAGCATCATGCGGGCTGTCGGGGCCATGCGCCCACGAATCTGGCTTCAACCTGTCCTCCTCACGCTGATCCTGCTCCTCGCGCCCTCACTCTCGGCCTTCGCCCAGACCGACCCGCTGCCCTCATGGAATGAAGGCCGGACGAAGGCGTCCATCATGGACTTCGTCCGGCGTGTGACGACGCCCGGCTCGGCCGACTTCGTGCCGGTGGAGGAGCGCATCGCCACCTTCGACAATGACGGCACGCTGTGGGCCGAGCAGCCCATGTACTTCCAGATCATCTTTGCGGAGGACCGGCTCAAGGCGATCGCCAGTGCCAATCCGGCACTGGCGGAGATCCAGCCCTACAAGGCGGTGCTGTCGAACGACCGGGCGGCGTTGGCGGCCCTGGGCGAAAAGGGCTTCCTTGAGATCCTGGCGCTGACGCACACCGGCCTGACCGTCGCCGACTTCGAGGCGTTGGTGAAGGACTGGCTGAAGACGGCCCGGCATCCGCGCTTCGACCGGCCCTATACCGATCTCGTCTATCAGCCCATGCAGGAGCTCCTGGCGTATCTGCGGGCCAACGGCTTCAAGACCTTCATCGTTTCGGGCGGCGGCATCGAGTTCATGCGGCCGTGGGCGCCCAAGGCCTACGGCATCCCGCCCGAGCAGATCGTCGGCTCCAGCGGCAAGACCGAGTTCAAGCTCGACGGCGACAAGCCCGAGATCCTCAAGCTGCCGGAGATCGAGTTCGTCGACGATGGGCCGGGCAAGCCCGTCGGCATCAACCGCTTCATCGGTCGCCGGCCGGTGTTCGCCGCCGGCAACTCCGACGGCGACCTGGAGATGCTGCAATGGACGACGCTCAACACCGGCCCGCGCTTTGCGCTCATCGTCCACCACACCGACGCGGAGCGGGAGTGGGCCTATGACCGCAATTCGCCGGTCGGCCGCCTCGCCAAGGCGCTCGACCAGGCGCCCGAGCGGGGCTGGCTCGTGGTCGACATGAAGAGCGACTGGAAGGTCGTCTTCCCCTTCCAGAAGTAGCCCGGCACAGCCGGGCAGTCGTCTTCATTCGATACATGAAACGGGAGGAGTGACGTTCATGAGTTCGGACACGAAGGCCACTGCGGCCAACACAGTCGACAGACGCAACCTCTTGCTCGGTGGGACGGCGCTTGCCGCCGCCGTGTCGGGTGGCCCGGTGCTGGCCCAGACGACACAGCCTCAGCCGCAAGCCCGGCAACCAGGATCATCGGCGGCCGCTGGCCGCACACCGAATGTCCTCGTGATCTTCGGCGATGATATCGGCGTCTCCCAGATCAGCGCCTACACCATGGGCATGATGGGCTATCGCACGCCGAACATCGATCGCATCGCGTCCGAAGGGGCGATCTTCACCGATTCCTACGGCCAGCAGAGCTGCACCGCCGGCCGCGCCTCCTTCCTGCTCGGCCAGGAGCCCTTCCGCACCGGCCTGCTCACCATCGGCATGCCCGGCGATCCCCACGGCATCCAGGACTGGATGCCCACGATTGCCGACGTGATGAAGACAAAGGGCTACTCGACCGGCCAGTTCGGCAAGAACCACCTGGGCGACCAGGACCAGCACCTGCCGACCAACCACGGCTTCGACGAGTTCTTCGGCAACCTCTACCATCTCAACGCCGAGGAGGAGCCGGAGGGCTATTTCTACCCGAAGGATCCGGAGTTCCGGAAAAAGTACGGCCCGCGCGGGGTGATCCATTCGCACGCCGACGGGCGTATCGAGGATACCGGGCCGCTCAACAAGAAGCGCATGGAGACCATCGACGAGGAGTTCCTGGCGGCGGCGAAGGACTTCATCGATCGCCAGCACAAGGCCGACAAGCCGTTCTTCGTCTGGTTCAACTCCACCCGCATGCACGTCTTCACGCATCTCAAGCCAGAGAGCCAGGGCAAGACCGGCAAGGGGCTCGAGGCGGACGGCATGGTGGAGCACGACGGGCATGTCGGCCAGCTGTTGAAGCAGCTCGACGACCTCGGCATCGCCGACAACACCATCGTCCTCTACACGACCGACAACGGCGCGGAGCTCGCGCTCTGGCCGGACGGGGCCATGACGCCGTTTCACGGCGAGAAGGGCACGACCTGGGAAGGCGGCATGCGCATTCCCATGATGGTGCGTTGGCCGGGGGTGGTGAAGCCGGGCATCCAGATCAACGAGATCGTCACGCTCATGGACTGGATGCCGACCTTCGCCACGGCCGCAGGCATTCCCGACTTGAAGGAGAAGATGAAGGCGGGCTTCCCGGCCGGCTCGAAGACCTTCAAGGTCCATCTCGACGGCTACGACTTGACCCAGCTTCTGAAGGGTGAAGCGAAGGCGCCGCCGCGCGACGTCATGTATTATTTCGACCAGGGCGGCAATTTGAACGCCATTCGCTGGAACGATTGGAAGCTGAGCTTCGCGACCGCCAGCGAAGGCAACATCGCGACCGCGATCCGTGAATCGCCGAGCTGGGCCCTGATTGCGAATCTGAGGATGGACCCCTACGAGCGCGGCATGAAGGAGGGCGGCGGCGCGATCGAGTTTCTGGCGCGCAACATGTGGCTCCTGGTTCCCATCCAGGGGAAGATCAAGGAATTCTTCGCCGACTTCGACCAGTACCCCTACCAGGAGGGCAGCTCGCTCAACGCGGGCGGGATCAACTACGGCCTGTTGCGCCAGCAGGCGGCGCTCAAGCGCCTCAACGAGCTGGAGCGGCTGACTCCTGCGCGGTGAGCCGCGTCTGACGTGTCTCGAAGGGGACGGCATGAGGGCCGCCCCTTTCCTCGCCTGGACCGGGGACGACGGAGCTGGCGCCCATCTGGTCCGCAAGAAGGGCACCCTGTCCCCGGGCTGTCGCCCCGACGCTCGATCCCAACGACGAGGAGACGCCGGTCACATGTCGTCCATCGATCAGATCGCCGCCATCCAGGCCCGCGTCAACGCCTCCATCATCGGCCAGGAGCAGGTCGTCGAGCGGCTGATCATCGCGCTCCTCGCCGACGGCAACGTGCTGCTCGAGGGCCTGCCCGGCCTCGCCAAGACGCGGGCGATCAAGAGCCTGTCGAAGGCGCTGGAATCGGAGTTCAGCCGCATCCAGTTCACGCCGGACCTGCTGCCGTCGGACGTGACCGGCGGCGAGATCTACCGCTCGGACGGCGACGGCGCCGGCAGCTTCGAATTCCGCAAGGGCCCGATCTTCGGCAACCTGGTGCTCGCCGACGAGATCAACCGGGCGCCGGCCAAGGTGCAGTCCGCCCTGCTGGAGGCCATGGAGGAGCGGCAGGTGACAGTGGCGGGCAAGCGCTACGGGCTGCCCCAGCTGTTCATGGTGCTGGCGACGCAGAACCCCATCGAGCAGGAGGGCACCTATCCGCTGCCCGAGGCGCAGATGGACCGTTTCCTCATGCACGTGCGCATCGGCTATCCGACCGATGCCGACGAGATCAAGGTGATGCAGCTGGTGCGGGCCGAGAAGGCGGAAGCCGAGGCGCCGGGCCACGCGGCGTCCGAGCCGGCCAAGGTCGCCCAGCAGGTGATCTTCGATGCGCGGCGCGAGATCGACGCCGTGACCAGCGCGCCCGCGGTCGAGAGCTACATCGTGGCGCTCGTCGCGGCGAGCCGGCGTCCGGCCGAGTTCGGCGACAAGCTCGGCAAATGGATCGCCATCGGCGCGAGCCCCCGCGGCACGCTGGCGCTCGATCGCTGCGCGCGGGCCTATGCCTGGCTCAACAAGCGAGCTTACGTGGTGCCCGAGGACGTGCAGGCCGTGGCCCACGATTGCCTCCGCCACCGGGTGTCGCTGAGCTACGAGGCGAGCGCCGAGGGCATCCATGCGGACGATGTCATCGACGAGATCGTCAAGCAGGTGGCAGTGGCGGTGTAGCGGCCAGGGAGGGTGCAGTGGCACGCGCCTACGTCACGCTGGATGAGCTGACCCGACTGCGCCACCGCGCCAAGGGCTTCAGCTTCCTGCCGCGCCAGCCCGTCCACAGCCTGCTCAACGGCCGCCACGCCTCGCGCCTGCGCGGCCGCGGGCTCGAGTTCGAGGAGCTCAGGCATTACGTCGAGGGCGACGATACCCGCGCCATCGATTGGCCGGCGACGGCGCGCCTGGGAGCGCCCTATATCCGCGTCTTCACCGAGGAGCGCGACCGGCCGGTGCTGCTCGTCGTCGATCAGCGGCTCTCCATGTTCTTCGGCAGCCGGCTTGCCACCAAATCGGTCGCCGCGGCGGAGGCGGCGGCGCTGTCGGCCTGGCGCGTCACCTCGCTGGGCGACCGGGTCGGCGCCATCGTCTTCTCCGAGAACGGCATCGACGAGATCCGGCCACTGGCGCGCGAAGGCGCCGTGCTGCGCATCCTCGACACCGTCGTGCGCCACAACGGCAAGCTCAACGCGGGCGATCCTCGCCCGGCCGATCCGGCGTTGCTGAACGAGGCGCTGCACCGGGCCGTGCGGCTCGCCAGCCACGACTGGCTGGTCTGCCTGATCACCGACACCCTGGGCGCCGACGGCGAGACGGTGCAACTGGTGACCCGGCTCACCGCGCACAACGACGTGCTCACCGTGTTCGTGTTCGATCCCCTGGAGACGGAGCTGCCGGCGATCGGCGAGACGGCGATGGCCGAGGGTGAGCAGCAGATCGAGGTGGACACCTCGCCGGGCCGCCTCCGCTCGGCCTTCGCCGCGGATTTTCGCGACCGCCGCGCCGCCATCGAGCGCTTCTCGCGGGATCGGGCCATCCCGGTGCTGCCGATCGCCACCGATCAGCCGGTGCTCGACCAGCTGCGCGAGCTGCTCGGCCGCCGCGTCGCCGCGCGGCGGTCCGGGGCCGCGGGGGCGCGGTCATGAGCGCCGATCCGGCCGACCTCTCCCAGCTGCACGACATCGCCCTGCCGCCCCCGGCCGCCTATTGGCCGCCGGCGCCCGGCTGGTGGATCCTGGCGGCGGCCCTGGGGATCGCGCTGCTCATCGTCCTGGCCGCGGCCGTCGCGCGCTACCGCCGCAACGCCTACCGGCGGCAGGCGCTGCGCGAGCTCGATGCCATCGGGCCGGTGGCGACAGCCGAGGCGGCGCAGCGCCTCTCGGCCGTGCTGAAGCGGGCAGCCCTCGTGGCCTATCCGCGCGAGACGGTGGCCTCGCTCACCGGCACCGCCTGGCTCGCCTTCCTGGACCGCACCGGCGCCACCGAAGCCTTCATGCGCGGGCCCGGGCGGGAGATCGCCGCCGCGCTCGGCGGCGCGGTGCCGTCCGACGGCGTGGCGCTCGTGCGCGAGGCACGGCGCTGGATCACGTGCCATGGCGCGGCGAGGCCGGCCTGATGCTGACCTTCGCCTATCCGCTCGCCGCCCTGCTGCTGCCGCTGCCGCTCCTGGTTCACTACCTCGTGCCCGCCTACGCGCGGCGCCGGGCGGCGGTGCGGGTGCCGTTCCTGGCGAAGATCGCCCGGCTCACCGGTGCGACACCGCAGGCTGGCGCCGTCGTGCGTCCGCGCGGCCTGGTGCGCCTGGTCGCCCTGACCCTGTGCTGGGGCCTGGCGCTGCTGGCGCTGGCGCGGCCGCAGTGGATCGAGCCGCCGATTCACCACGACAAGCCGGCGCGCGACATGCTGCTGCTCGTCGACCTGTCCGGCTCCATGGACACCAAGGATTTCACCGACCCGTCGGGGGCGCGGATCGACCGCCTCGCGGCGGTCAAGCAGGTGCTCGACGACTTCCTGTCCCGTCGCCAGGGCGACCGCGTCGGCGTGGTGGTCTTCGGCGATGCGCCCTTCCTGCTGGTGCCATTCACGGCCGACCTCGGCCTCGCCCGCCGCCTGCTCCAGGAGATGCAGGTGGGCATGGCCGGCCCGCGCACGGCGCTCGGCGATGCCATCGGCCTCGGCGTCAACCTGTTCGCGGCCTCCACCGTGCCGGCCAAGACCATCATTGCGCTGACCGACGGCAACGACACGGCGAGCGCCGTGCCACCGGCGGAGGCGGCGCTGGTCGCCAAGGACAGCGGCATCGTCATCCACACCGTCGCCATCGGGGATCCGACGGCGGTCGGCGAGGACAAGCTCGACGAGCAAGCGCTGCGCGACGTCGCGGCGCTGACCGGAGGCGGCTTCTACCGCGCCCTCGACCGCAGCCAGTTGGACGACATCTATCGCCGCCTCGACGCGGCCGAGCCGCGCAGGATCGACACGGTATCGTTCTCGCCGCGCACGGAGCTCTATTGGTGGCCGCTGGCGGCGCTGGCGCTGCTGTCGATGCTGATCCAGGCGCTCGGGGCCCTGCGCCGCCGGCGCCATCGCGCCACGGAGCCCGCCTCCGCATGAGCGAGATGCTGGCCCATCTGCATCTGCTGCGCCCCTGGTGGCTCGTGCTGCTGGTACCGGCGCTCGCGCTGTGGTGGCATGAACGGCAGGCGAGCGACCCTACGACGGCCTGGGCCAAGGTGATGGACGCCGACCTCCTGGCGCTGCTGCGCAGCGGCGGCGAGCACCGCTCCTGGTTTGCGCCAGTCGACGTGCTGCTGGCCGGCTGGACCCTCGGCATCGTCGCCGTCGCCGGTCCGACCTGGCGCGAGCTGCCGCAGCCGTTCGCGCCGCCGTCGCCGCCGGTGATGATCGTGCTCAAGGTGGGGCCGTCGATGCTGACGCGGGATCTGGCGCCGACCCGGCTCGATCGTGCCCGGCAGAAGCTCGCCGACCTGCTGGCCGAGCGCCCGGGTGCCGCGACCGGGCTCGTCGCCTACGGCGGCTCGGCCCACCTGGTGCTGCCGCCGACGCCGGACAAGGACGTGGTGATCGCCATGGCCGGAGCCTTGTCGCCGGAGATCATGCCGGTCAGCGGCGATGCGCTCGCCAAGGCCGTCGCCCTGGCCCGCGACGTGCTGCGGCAAGGCCAGCAGGGCGGGGCGCTGCTCATCGTCACCGACACGGTGGCGCCGGACCAGGTCGACGGCCTGGCCGCTGCGGAGGCCGGCGTGCCCGCGGTGCTGTTCGCGATGGCGCCGCCGGCGATCGCCGACGGTGACGCGGCGCTCGCCGAGGCGGCGCGAGGCCTCTCGGCGCGTATCGTCGGCACCACCCCGGACGGGGCCGACGTGGCGGCCCTGGCGTGGCGCCTCGAGGCCGCCCCGCAAGCGTCCGCCGAGGGCGAGGCCGCGCGCTGGCAGGAGGCCGGCTATTGGCTGACCCCCGTCATCGCCCTCGTCGTGCTCGGCTGGTTCCGCCGCGGCTGGGTCCTGGGGTGAGCGCGCCATGATCGCACATGTGAGATCGCTCGCCTCCAGGCACCCGCTGGCAGTGGTGGGCGCGCTGACTGTCGCGGCGCTGGTGCTGGGCGCCTGGCACCTGGGCTGGCGGGACCTCTGGGCGAGCCCGGACCAGCGCGGCCGCTGGCTGTTCGAGCGCCAGCGCTACGACGAGGCCGCGGCGGCGTTCCGCGATCCGCTGTGGCGGGGCGTGGCCTTGCTGCGGGCCGGCGATTTCAAGCAGGCGGCCGAGGTGCTGGGCGGCCTAGATACGGCGCTCGCCGCCTACGACCAGGGCAATGCGCTGGTGATGCTGGGCCAGTACGAACAGGCGGTGGCCCGCTACGACCGCGCGCTGGAGCTGCGGCCGGGGTGGGCCGACGCGTCAGCCAACCGGATTCTCGCCCAGACGCGGGCCGAGCGGCTCAAAGCGCCGGGCGCCGATGCCGGCGATCAGGAGGAGGGCGCCGATCAGATCGTCTACGACAAGGACAAGAAGAACCAGGGCGGCCAGGACACCGACACCGCGGGCCAGACCATGAGCGATGCAGAGGTGCGGGCGCTGTGGCTCAAGCGGGTGCAGACGCGGCCGGCGGACTTCCTGCGAGCCCGCTTCGCCTACCAGCTGCAGGCGCCTCCGGCGGCCGGAGGCGGGCCATGAGGGCGCTGTGGCTCTGTCTTCTGGCGTTGGGGCTGGTGCTGCCTGCCCAGGCGCAGCCCACCGCCGATGCGTCGGCACAGCCGCCCATCGTGGTGCGCACCTCGGTCAGTCCGGCGCAGGGCGCCGTCGTGGGGCAGCGCATCGCGCTTTACGTCGACGTGCTGTTTCGCGGCGACATGCCGAGGCCGCCGCGGGTCAGCGTGCCGGAGCTGCCGGGCACCCAGATCATCCGCTTCGAGTCGCAGGCGACGACGATCAACGACACCGTCGCGGGCGCCTCCTACGTGGGGCAACGCTTCGAGTTCGCCATCTACGCGCGCCGTGGCGGCGTCTTCGCGGTGCCGCCGGCGATCGTCACCGTGCTCGACCGCGTCGGCGACGAGACGTCGACCGTGCGCGGCGAGCCGGTTACCGTCGCGGTGACCGTGCCCCCCGGCGTCGACGTGTCGGCGCCGGTGATCGCCTCGACCCGCGTCGACCTGGCGCAAAGCTGGGCGCCCGAGCCGGGCGGCGCTTTCAAGGCGGGTGGCGCGATCGTCCGCACCATCACGCGCACGGCAGACGACGTGCCGGGTCTCGCCATGCGCGACCTGAGGTTCATCGCGCCGCCCGGCGTGCGGGTCTACGTGGACACGCCGGTCAGCCAGGACAGCGTCGCCCGCGGCGCGGTCACCGGCCGGCGCACCGACCGGGTCACCTACGTGTTCGAGCGGGAGGGCCACTACGCGCTGCCAGAGGTCGTGCAGCCCTGGTGGGATCTCGGCGCGCGGGGGCTGCGCCAGGCCGACGGCACGGGCGTGACGGTCACGGTGGCGGCGGCGCCGGCCGGCGGCAACCCGGCGCGCCGGGGCGGATGGTCGTGGCCGCTCTTGGCGGCACTGGCCGTTGGGCTCGCCGCCGTCGTGGCGCTGCTGCTCTGGACGCTGCCGCGGCTGCGGGCCCGGCAGGCGCGGCGCCGGCAGCGATGGGAGCAATCGGAGGCCAAGGCCTTCCGCGACTTCGCCGAGGCCTGCCGCGGCGGCGGCCCGGAGGCGATCTACCGGGCCCTTGCGGCTTGGCGCGCGCGCCTGCCGGCCGAGGCGGCCGGGCGGCTTGCGCCGCTGGCTGCACCGCTGGAGCAGGCCCTGTTCGGTGCGGAGCGCGGCGCCTGGTCGGCCGCACAAGCCAAGCGGCTGGCCGACGGCGCGGCGCGAGCCCGCGCGGCGCTGTGGGCACCCGACCGCGACCGGGCGCCGGCGCTACCGCCGCTCAATCCGGGCGCGCCCGTCCGTCCCGGATAGGCGCTACAGCAGGCCGCGCACGGCGCGGGCGATCGGCAGCTCCTCGTTGGCGGGGATGACCAGCACGTCCACGGCCGAGCCGTCGCGGCTGATGCGCTGCGCGTTGTGTTTGTTGCGCTCGCCGTCGAAGTCGATGCCGGCCCAGGCGAGCGCCGAGGCGATGGCGGCGCGGATGCCCGGCGCGTGCTCGCCGATACCGGCCGTGAAGACGAGCACGTCGAGGCCGCCCAGCGCCGCCATCAGCGAGCCGGCCTCGCGCACCGCGCGGTAGGCGAACAGCTCGAGCGCCTCTTCCGCGCGGGGATCGCCGCTCTCGGTCAGCAGCCGCACGTCGTCGCTCAGCTCGGACATGCCGAGCAGGCCGGACTTCTTGTTGAGCAGCTCGGCGACCGCTGCGGGGGCCATGCCGCGCTCCTGGATGAGATGCAGCACCAGGCCCGGGTCGACGGCGCCGCTGCGCGTGCCCATCATCAGCCCATCGAGCGCCGTGAAGCCCATGGTCGTGGCGACGCTGCGCCGCTCGCGCATGGCGCAGAGGCTGGCGCCGTTGCCGAGGTGCGCGACGATGATCCGGCCCTCGCTACGGCGCCCGATGACGTCCGGCAGCGTCTCGGCGATATGCTGATAGGACAGGCCGTGGAAGCCGTAGCGTAGAATTCCTTCGTCGGCAAATGATCGTGGCAGCGGCATCAATTGCGCCAGGCGCGGCTGGGTGCGGTGAAAGGCAGTGTCGAAGCAGGCCACCTGCGGCAGGCCGGGCCAGGCCTGCGCGACCGCGCGCAGCGCGGCCAGGTTATGGGGCTGGTGCGCCGGCGCCAGCGGCGTGAGCGCCGCCAGCTCGACCATGATCTCGTCGTTGACGAGCACCGGGGCGGCAAAGCGCGCCCCGCCGTGCACCACCCGGTGCCCGGCCGCCCGCAGGGTGAGCGCCGGCTCCTCGTGAATCCGTTTCAGGATCCAGGCGATCGCGGCATTGTGGTCCGCGTGATGGGAGAGCGAGCGCGGCGCGCCGAAGATCGCAGCCTCCGGGCCGCTGACGTCGAGGCTGGTCTCGCCGCCGATGCCGCGCACGTTGCCGCGGGCCAGCGGCTCGAGCGTATCGGCGTCGTACAGCGCGAACTTCATGCTCGATGAGCCGGCGTTGAGAACCAGGATGGCGTTGCTCACGTCAGATGCTCCGGTCGCGCAGGGCGCAGGGGATCAACTTGGCAGTTCGCTGTTTCGTTTCGTCGGGGCGGCTGTTTGCCCGTCTCACTATTCAACAATGCGAGCCGGCCCGTTATGCTCCCGACGCGCCTCGCCCGGGCCGGCGGCCATCGCCGGACCGAGGGGAGGCGCCCCCGCGTCCGATGTCGCGGGCAACGCGCAGATCGCATGAACGGACGCACGAGCCGCTGATCGAGGTCAATACGTGAAGGTGCCGTTTGTATAGGCCTTCCGACGACGCGCGACGGCCGCCCGCGGCGAACGGCGCGCGCCCTTCATCGGCTCGTCGTGCCTTGCCGTCAGATTCGCTCTGCTGCGCAGCCGCTGTCCGGCATGGAGCCCGACGTGACAGAACATCCGATACGACAGATAAGGAGAACGCTCGATGAGTGACCGCGTCAATGCGAACCCTGTCGATCAGAGCGGTGCGGCGAGCCGGGTGGACGACGACTTCGCCCAGCTGGACGCCTATTGGCGGGCAGCCAACTATCTCTCCGTCGGCCAGATCTACCTACTCGCCAACCCGTTGCTGCGCGAGCCGCTCGGGCCCGAGCACGTCAAGCCGCGTCTGCTCGGCCACTGGGGCACGACACCCGGGCTCAACTTCATCTATGCCCACCTGAACCGGGTGATTCGCGCCCGCGATCTCGACGTGATCTACATCTGCGGGCCCGGCCACGGCGGCCCCGGCATGGTGGCCAACGCCTATCTGGAGGGCACCTACACCGAGGTCTATCCCACCGTAACCGAAGACGTGGACGGCTTGCAGCGCCTGTTCCGCCAGTTCTCCTTCCCCGGCGGCATTCCGAGCCACGCGGCGCCGGAGACCCCCGGCTCCATCCACGAGGGCGGCGAGCTCGGCTATTCGCTGGCGCACGCCTTCGGCGCGGCCTTCGACAACCCGGACCTGGTGGTGGCCTGCGTGGTCGGCGACGGCGAGGCCGAGACCGGGCCGCTGGCGGCGTCCTGGCACTCCAACACCTTCCTCAACCCGGTCCATGACGGCGTGGTACTGCCGATCCTGCACCTCAACGGCTACAAGATCGCCAACCCGACGGTGCTCGGCCGCATGAGCGACGAGGACCTGATCCATCTGTTCACGGGCTACGGCTACGAGCCGCTGATCGTCTCGGGCTCCGATCCCGGCCCGATGCACCGGCAGATGGCCGCCACCCTCGATCAGGCGCTCGACCGCATCCACGCCATCCAGCAGCGGGCGCGCAGCGATGCCGGCTCCGGCGCGACCACCGCGCCGCGCTGGCCGATGATCATCCTGCGCAGCCCCAAGGGCTGGACCGGTCCCAAGGAGGTCGATGGCAAGCGCGTCGAGGGCTTCTGGCGCTCGCACCAGGTGCCGATCGACAAGGCCAAGGAGGATCCGGCGCACCGGGCGTTGCTGGAGGCCTGGATGCGCAGCTACAAGCCCGAGGCGCTGTTCGACGAGCACGGACGCCTGCGGGCCGAGCTCAGGGCGCAGGCGCCCGACGGCACGCGGCGCATGAGCGCCAACCCGCACGCCAACGGCGGCCTCAAGCGGCGCAAGCTCAACCTGCCGTCGATCGACGGTTACGCGGTGACGCTCGAGCGGCCGGGTAGCGGCAGCGTCGAGGCCACTCGCGTCATGGGCGCCTATCTGCGCGACGTCATGCGCCTGAGCGCCGACACGCGGAACTTCCGCGTGTTCGGGCCGGACGAGACGGCCTCCAACCGCCTCGACGCGGTGTTCGAGGTGACGGACCGGGTGTGGATGGAGGAGATCGAGCCCTACGACGTCCACCTCTCCCGCGACGGGCGGGTGGTCGAGATCCTCTCCGAGCATCTCTGCCAGGGCTGGCTCGAAGGCTATCTGCTCACCGGCCGGCACGGCCTGTTCTCGTGCTACGAGGCCTTCGTGCACATCGTCGACGCGATGTTCAACCAGCACGCCAAATGGCTGAAGATCTCCCGCGACCTGCCGTGGCGGGCGCCGATCGCCTCGCTCAACTACCTGCTGACCTCGCACGTCTGGCGTCAGGACCACAACGGCTTCACCCACCAGGATCCGGGCTTCATCGACCACGTCGTCAACAAGAAGGCGGACATCGTGCGGGTCTATCTGCCGCCGGATGCCAACACGCTGCTCTGGGTCACCGAGCACTGCCTCAACACCTACGACCGCATCAACGTCATCGTCGCCGGCAAGCAGCCGGCCCCGCAGTGGCTCACCATGGCGGAGGCCAAGCGCCACTGTGAGGCGGGCCTGGGGATCTGGGGCTTTGCCAGCAACGACGACGATGGCCAAGAGCCCGACGTGGTGCTCGCCTGCGCCGGCGACGTGCCGACGCTCGAGACGGTGGCCGCCGCCGACCTGCTACGCCAGCAACTGCCCTCCTTGCGGGTGCGCGTGGTCAACGTCGTCGACCTGATGACCTTGCAGTCCAAGGACGACCACCCGCACGGGCTGACCGATGCGGAGTTCGACGGCATCTTCACCACCGACAAGCCGGTCATCTTCGCCTACCACGGCTACCCGCACCTGATTCACCGGCTGACCTACTCGCGCACCAACCACGCCAATTTCCACGTGCACGGCTACCTGGAGGAGGGGACGACCACGACGCCGTTCGACATGGTGGTGCTCAACCGGCTCGACCGCTTCCACCTCGCCATCGCCGCGATCGAGCGGGTGGCTGGCGTCAATGCCGCGGCCGGCCACGTCAAGCAGCGCTTCCGCGACAAGCTGATCGAGCACCGGGCCTACGTGTGCGAGCATGGCGAGGACATGCCCGAGATCCGCAACTGGGGCGGCTGGACCTAGGCGCTTTGCGATTGGGTGGGTCCATCCAGTGGCGAAATGCGCTGGCGGTTGCCCCCCGCCGCTGCGCGGAGAAGGAACAGGCGCAGCGGCAACGGATTGATCCTCCCCCGCATAGCGGGGGAGGGGGACCATGCGCAGCATGGCGGAGGGGGCGACCGCCCCTCCCATAACGGCGCTGTGGGATGTCCGGGCTCGTCCGCCTGGGGAGGGCAGCACGTCCGAGCGACGGCTGCGGGTCAAGCCCGGCCATGACGCAGGCGAAGGGCCGGGCCCCTCACGCGTAAGCCGGGCGGTACGCCATCTCCCGGATGTGAGCGGCCACGTCGGCGGGCCGCGGCACGCGGGCCAGGCCCTTGTCGAAGATGTGCGTGGCGATGCGCTCGGCCACGTGCAGCGAGGCATCGAAGATGGCGCTCTGCGGCGGATAGATCAGGCCGGTCGCCAGGTTCTCGTCGGTCACCTGTTCGGCCACCGCCTTGGCGGCGGTGATGAACATCTCCTCGGTCACCCGCGTCGCCTCGGTGGCGTAGACCGCCATGCCCATGGCCGGGAAGATGTAGACGTTGTTGCCCTGCCCGGGCACGAAGGTCTTGCCGCCCAGGTCCACCGGCGGGAACGGGCTGCCGCTGGCGAAGATGGCGCGGCCCTGCGACCAGCGGTAGGCCTCCTCGGCCGTGCATTCCGACCGTGACGTCGGGTTGGAATAGGGGAAGATGATCGGCCGCTCGTTGATCGCGGCCATGGCCTCGATGACCTGCTGATTGAACAGCTTGGGCACCGTGCTGACGCCGATGATGCCCGTCGGCCTGAGCGCCTTCACCGCGTCGACGAAGCTCGTCAGCGGCGCATGGTCGATGGCGAACGGCTTCTGGAAATCGGCCAGGTCGGTGCGCGCGGTGACCATCAGGCCGTTGATGTCGAACAGCTGGTTGCGAGCCCGCGCTTGATCGAGCGGCAGCCCGTCGAGCGCCATGGCCTGGCTGATCAGCTCGGCGATTCCCGTCGCGGCGGAGCCGCCGCCCAGGAACAGGAAGCGCTGGTCCGTCAGCTTGCCGCCGGACAGGCGCAGCGCGCCGAAGATGCCGGCCAGCGCCACCGCCGCCGTGCCCTGGATGTCGTCATTGTAGGTGCAGGTGCGGTCGCGGAAGCGCTCCAGGATCGGCACCGCGTTGATGTTGGCAAAGTCTTCCCACTGGATGCAGCACTTGGGATAGAGCGCCTCGACCGCGGCCACGAACTCGTCGATGAAGGCGAGGTAGTCGGCGCCGCGCACGCGCTCCTGGCGCAGGCCCAGGTAGAGCGGATCGTCCAGCCGTTCCTGGTTGTTGGTGCCGACGTCGAGCGTGATGGGCAGGCAGTATTGCGGCGGCACGCCGGCGCAGGCGGTGTAGAGCGCCAGCTTGCCGATGGGGATGCCCATGCCGCCGACCCCCTGGTCGCCCAGGCCCAGGATGCGCTCGCCGTCGGTGACGACGATGAAGCGCACGTCGCGCTGCGGCCAGTTGCCGAGGAGCTCTTTGAGCCGGCCGCGGGCGGTGATCGGCAGGTAGAGGCCGCGCGTGGCCCGGAAGATGTGGTCGAACTTCTGGCAGGCCTCCCCCACCGTCGGCGTGTAGACCAGCGGCATGAAGGTGGCCGGGTCGCTCATCACCACCGCGAAGAACAGCGTCTCGTTGCGGCCCTGCAGGTCCGACAGCAGCAGGTATTTCTGCAAGTCGTTGTCGAGCGCCGCGAGCTCCGCGTGGGTGCGGGCCACCTGCAGCTCCAGCGTGCTGACGCCCGGCGGCAGCAGCCCCTCCAGGCCGTGGGTGCGGCGCTCGGCCTCGGTGAAGGCCGAGCCCTTGTTGGTGCGAGGATCGCGCAGCAAGCCGTAGCCGGCCAGCGCCGTTTGCCCAGCCATGTCGTCCCTCCTCTTCCCCGGTGCGGATTGGACAGCAATCCCGCCAGCTTGCAAGGCCTGCCCGCCGTGAAATATGGCGCGACGTGGTGTTCGGCGCGTGACACGAGCGAGGGCTGGGCCATAGGGTAAAGGGATGTGTCCGCACCCGCCCGGCTCGTCGCCGGCCTCGCGTGCGGGCGCTCGGTTACCCGGCCCTGCCGATGTCGAACGCGAAGACGAGGGCATCGGGGGCTAACGAGGAGGTGGGGATGCCTGCGTTCAGCCAATTCATCGTCTGGATCATCGTCGGCCTCCTGGGGGGCAGCCTCGCCGGCCTGGTGACGACGCGCGAGCGCCGGGGCTTCGGCATGCTCCGCAACCTGGGCCTCGGCCTGGCCGGCGCGCTCATCGGCGGCCTCCTGTTCCGTCTCCTCGGGCTGTTCCAGGGGCTCGACAGGATCTCGATCTCATTGCGCGACGTGGTCGCCGCCCTCGTCGGCTCGCTGATCGTGCTCGTCGCGCTGTGGTTCTGGCGCCGCGGACGTACGACCTGAGCGGCGGCGCGGTCGTTGGTGATGGGCGTGGGCGTCCCGTGCCGGCCTCGAGCGCTGCCGCGACATCACGTCGGCGCCCTGAAGCTCAGCCATCAGAACGCCTCATAGTCGCGCGTGGTGGCACGGGCGGCTGCGTTAGCCGCGTCATGGAGCCAGCCCGGCGCGCGACTTGAGAGGTCGTCCCGCAGCGCGGGCAGGAGCGCCGGGTTGTCCGCATGGCAGTTGGCGATCTCCAGCCCCATCAACTCGAGCATGTCGGGCGATACCAGCCGCGCAGCGTCGCGTTTCACCTCGATCTTGCGGCTGTTTGGCGACAGCCGTCGCACGACGATGGAGTCCGCCACGCGGTAGTGTGGGTCCGGCGCCCGGAAACGCCCGGTGGCGATGTCAGCTGCTCTGATGACGGCCGTGTTCGGGGTGAAGTGGCGCGACCAGGCCGACATGACGAGCGCTTTCGCCTCCCGCACGACCGGGCCGCCCTTCCATTCGCTGCGCGCGACGAAACGCGGTCGCCCGAGACTGCCGGTGCCGGCCGTGCGCGGTGCCGCGACGAAGCAAGCGACCGGATCGGGCAATGCGCTGCGGAGTGATCTGCGATAGCGCGTAGGGACGCGTGCGCCCTTCTCCAACTCGAACTTGGCCCAGAATTTCGCCCGTTTGCGCTCGGGCAGGAGAATCGACTTGCGCAACCATTTGTGGTCGCGCTCGAGCACGATGGGCGCGGGGTCGGAAAGGCCCCTGTCATAGCCCGTAAGGATGGCGTCGCACATGTCGGCGCAGCTCGCATCGCCGGGGCCGCGCGCCAGCAGGGCACTGGCGGCGAGACGGATGAGATCGAGCGGATAGGGCATCACGGCGGCTTCGTCGAAGTCGTTGGCGCCCCAGATGAGGCGTCCCTCCACGTCGCGCCATGTGCCGAAATTCTCGATATGCGTATCGCCGATGGCGAGGATCTGCGGAGCTGCGACCATGTCAGGACAGACGCCGAGGATGATCTCGGCCCAACGCCAATAGGTCGCGCGCAGGAAGGTGAAGGCATTCTTCCGCATCTTGTCATGCTTCGTCTCGAGGTCGTCGGCCACGAAGTCCCGGCCGACCGCCGCCTTCAGCCAGGTCTCATAGGCCGCGGCGGATTCCCTGATCGAAACCATGCAGATGTCCTGCGCGTTCGGGAGAACGGAGGATGCGCGCACGCCTGTGCGCGACCGCCAGGGGCGCCTGCCGCTTCAAGACCAAGACGTCGATGCATCGCGGCTTCGCAACCGAGTATGTTTATTTCACGGTCTGGTTGCAAGCGACGGGGGGCGCGAGATCGTAAGCGGCGCGGGCTACCCAGCGGCTCGATGGTCCGCGGCTACGATTCGTCGTGGCGCGGGCGGTTGTCGGCTTCTCGGCGGAAGGGGGAGGCGGTCGCGGAGGGCTCGCGCTTAATCGCCGTCGCGCTGAACTGGTCTGCGTCAAGCCCTGGATCGGGGCCGCCCTAGCGCACCATCACGGTAGCGCTCATCGACCTTGCTGGTGTGCGTGCGGTGCTTCGGCTGTCCGCGTCCCCGATGCTGGAGCACGACGCGTTCGCAGGAGGCGACCGTTAGCAGGGCCTGCGGAGAGATGGTGGAGCCAGGCGGAATCGAACCGCCGACCTCTTGAATGCCATTCAAGCGCTCTCCCAACTGAGCTATGGCCCCACGTCGCTGGCAGCCGATGGGGCGGCTGCCGCCGAAGAAGCGGTGGTATAGTCACCGGCTTCCTCGGACTCAAGCGCTGATTTCAACTTTTTCTCAGATTTCTTCGTCGTCCTCGATGTCGCCGTCGATGAGGTCGCTCACGTCGTCGTCGCCTTCGACCTCTTCCTCCAGGAAGGTGTCGTCGGCCTCGCCGGCGTCGATGTCGGCCTCATCGTCCGTGTCGACATCCGTCTTTGCGTCTTCCGCCGCTTCCACGTCGTCGAGCGACACGAGCTCCGCCCCGGCGGTGTCGGCCGCCGTGTCATCGGACTCGGCCGCGGCCGGACGGGCCGCCTTCGCCTGGGGCTCGAAGACGCTGCGCGGAAACGCTTCGCCGGTGTAGGGCGAGACAATGGGATCTTTGTTCAGGTCGTAGAACTTGCGGCCCGTCGTCGGACAGACGCGCTTCGTCCCAAGTTCCGGGTTAGCCACAGAGCAATCTCTCTCGGAAAATGTGAGCGCTCCCGTTAGTCAAGCGGGTTTACGCTGTCAACACGGCTTTGCCGCCGAACGGCCCGGCCGTCAATGGCCGGTGCGCACGCGCGTCCACAGACGGGTGATCACCCGCTGGGTCTTGTCGTCGTAGGCGGTGTTGGTGAACAGGCGCGCCATCGTCGCTCCGTCCGGATAAATGCCCGGATCGTTCAGGATGGCCGGCGCGATGAAGGCCTTGGCGGCGAGATTGCCGCTGGCGAACGAGACGAAGTTGGTGTTGGCTGCGGCCACCTCGGGCTTCAGCATGAAGTCGATGAACGCGTGCGCCTCCGCCACGTTGGGCGCATCGGCCGGGATGGCGAAGCTGTCGAACCACATCAGCGCGCCTTCCTTGGGGACGAGGTAGCTGATCTCGACCCCGTTGCCGGCCTCCCGCGCGCGCTTGCGCGCCTGCAGGATGTCGCCGGAATAGCCGACGGCGGCGCAGATGTCCCCGTTGGCCAGCGCATTGATGTATTCGGAGGAATGGAACTTGCGGACGTCGCCGCGCACTTTCATGAGCAGGTCCGCCGCCCGCTGCAGGTCGCCCTGGGCCTTCGAATTGGGGTCGAGACCGAGGTAGCGCAGCGCGTTCGGCAGCACGTCCTCCGGCGCATCGAGCATGTAGAGGCCGCATGCCTTGAGCTTGTCGGCGAGCTCGGGCTTGAACACCAGATCCCAGCTGTTGAGCGGCGTGTCGGCCCCCAGGACGGCGCGCACCTTGCCGGTGGCGAGGCCGATGCCGGTCGTGCCCCACATGTAGTCGACGGCGTAGAGGTTGCCGGGGTCGTAGGCCTGGAGGCGCTGGGTCACCTCGGGCCAGAGATTGGTCAGGTTCGGCAGCTTCGCCTTGTCGAGTTTCTGGAACACCCCGGCCTTGATCAGGCGCTGCAGGAACGGCCCCGAGGGGACCACGATGTCGTAGCCGGAGCGGCCGGCGAGCAGCTTGCTCTCGACGATCTCGTTGTTGTCGTAGGTGTCGTAGACGACCTTGATGCCCGTCTCCTTGGTGAAGGCGTCGAGCATCTTGGGGTCGATATAGTCGGACCAGTTGTAGACGTTGACGACGCGCTCGCCGGCCCTTGGGGCGCCCGGCAGCCAGAGCAATCCGAGCACGACGAGGGCCGCCGCGAATGCGCCGTAGCGTCGAAGGGCGGAGGAGGCTCGGCGGAACGGCAAGCGGCTCGACCCCATCGTAATCTCCAGTGCGCGTCGTGCGCTCTTATCGCAACTTCCGTCCGGCGCCTACATGCGCTGCACCAGGGCAGCTCGCGCGCGGCCTCGCGGCGCTCAGAGGCGGCCGGCGAAGCGGGCCAGGAGCAGGCCCGTGAGCGCCGCGCCGGCGGCCACCAGCGCGACCTGCGCGGCGACGCCATCGTAGATCAGGCTCAGGACCGCCAGTGCGGCAAGGACGAGGTTGAGGCCCGCCACCCAGGCGACGATGGTCAGCGCCGGCACGCCGCGGTCTGCCGCCTGCTGATAGAAATGGTCGCGGTGCGCCTGCCAGATCCGCTCGCCCCGGCGCAACCGCCGCAGCAACGTGATGGTGGCGTCGAGGCAATAATACATCGGCAGCAGCACGGCGGCAGCGATGGCGCCGGCCGCGGCCAGCCGATAGAGCAGCCAGGCCAGCACGAGGCCGATGGCCAGCGAGCCCACGTCGCCCAGGAACAGCCGGGCCACGGGCCAGTTGTAGGGCACGAAGCCGAGCAGGGCGCCGAGCAGGGCAGCGGCGACGACGCCGGCGGCAGGGGGAAGCCAGCCCGCCAGGGCGAGCCCGGCCAGCGCTGCCGCCAGCGGCACCGCCTCGGCCGCGGTGATCAGGTCGAGCCCGTCCATGAAATTGGTGAGGTTGACGAACCACAGGCCGGCGAACAGCTCGAGCCCGCGCTCGACGGCGAGCGGTACCCCGGGCAGCAGCCGCAGCTCGGCGCCGCCGGCGTAGAGCGCCAGGGCGACGGCCACGATCTGGCCGGCGAGACGGGGGATGACCGGCAGCGGCCGGATGTCGTCGATGGCGCCGAGCACGGCGATGCCGACCGCCGCGACGGCCAGCACGAGCAACGGCCCGGCCGCCGCCGGCAGCGCCCCCGCCAGCAGCGGGCCGGCAGCGCCGGCGAGCATGGCGGCGAGGACCGCAATGCCGCCGCCCTGGGGCGTCGGCACCCGATGGCCTGAACGGGCGTTGGGCCGCGCCAGCGCGTAGCGCACGAGCAGGGGCCGCAAGAGGCGGATCAGGATGAGGCTGGCAACGGCGGCGACGGCGACCGCGGCGGCAAGCGCCCCGGCGAGGCTCACGCTCGGGCGCCTTGTCGGCGCCGGCGGCCGTTGGGCGTGCGCTTGGGGCTATCGTGTGTACACATCAGCTGCCGGGGGATGGGTCGGTGGGCTGACGTGTTCTTGAGGGGATGGCGGGCCGGGTCAAGCCCGTCCACGAGGCGAGGGGGCCGCTACGGCCGAGCCCGATGCGCCCGCCCCAAATCCGCTCGACGAGAAACGGCTACAGCGACTGCGAGACGCGGGCCGGCAGATCGGCGCTCCGCCGCCGGCCGCCGAACCTGATCACCTGGCCCTCACGGGCCACGAACGAGCCGGGCAGCGCCTGGGCCAGATCCTGCTCGATGGCGAGCAGCTGCTGGTCGTCGCGGAGCGGGTGGAGGTGGAACATGGCCATGGCTTTGGCGTTGCCGAGGCGGCAGAGCTTCACCCCCTGCTGCCAGGTGGAATGGCCCCAGCCGACGCAGTTGCAATATTCCTCGGCCGAGAACATGGCGTCGTAGATGACCAGGTCGGCGCCGTCGACAAAGGCCAGCAGCTCCGCCGGCGGCCCGGCGTCCTCGTGCTCGATGTCGCTGACGTAGCAGACCGAATGGCCGCCCCAATCGAAGCGATAGCCGGTGGCGCCGGAGGGGTGCTTCAGGGGGCAGGTACGGACGGAGTGGCCGTCCTCGAAATGCAGGGTTTCGCCGGCGTGAAAGCCGTGGTGCTCGTAGCGGCCCGGCAGCTGGTCGAGCCGCACCGGGAACAGCGGCGGCGCGAACATGCGATCGAGGGCCGTCTCGGCGCTCGCGCCCCCAAGATTGCCACAATACGTGCGTACCACGCACGTGTGTCGCATCACCGGCTTGAAGAACGGCAAAGCGCTGATGTGATCGTGGTGCAGGTGGCTGAGCAGCAGGTCCACCCGCTCCGGCGGATCCTCAAGCAGCTTGAGGCCTAGCGGAGCCATGCCGCTGCCGGCGTCGACGACGAAGCGCCGCTCCCCCAGGGTGAACTCGACGCACGGCGTATTGCCGCCGAACGTCGCGTAGTTCGGACCGCACACGGGGTGGGACCCTCGTACTCCCCAGAAGCGGACTTCCAGGGTATCGGCCCGATTGTTGCCTGACACGTACATCCCCGAAATGTAGGCCCGCTGGCTTGGAAATCGATGTGCGCCAGCGCACATTGATCGCAAAATTGTTACACAGCCTGCGTCCCAGCATCGCGCCGATCGTCCGGCGCCGCAAGCGTCCCCCGCTCGAAGCGCAGCACGGCGTCGAAGCCCTCGGCCCGCTGTGGGTCGGGCAGTTGCAGCACGAGGCTGCGGCCGGCCATGCTGCGCCGCAGCCGCTCGACGAGAGCCTCGGTCTCCGCCGTGCCCAGTCCGTCGACGACCTGGCTGGCGACGAGGATGTCGGGCTCGCGGATGAGGCACCGCGCCAGATCGAGCCCGACGATATTGCCCATCAGGCTGCGCGGCTCCCGCTCGGACAGCTGGGCGGAGAGGCCGACCTCGAAGACGAAATGGTCGAGACCGCGGTCGGCCAGCACACGGCGCACGATGCCCTGCACCTTGTCTTCGGCGCCGGCGACGTCATGGGCCACCCGGCCGAAGAGCAGATTGTCGGCGAGGGAGGCGGCCGAGCAGATCAGCATCGGATCGTAGAACTCGACCGCCGGGCCCAGGCTCGGCGGCAGCAGCGAGCGGAATGTCGCGCGCGCCGTGATCATGCGCTCCTGGAGCGTGGAGTCCAGCAGCCCCAGGCGATGGCGGGTCTCGACGTAGCGGAAGGCGAGCGCCACGAGCAGCTCGCGGTCGCGGGCGGCCGCGGCGCCCCGCTGCCGTTCCGCCCGGGTGTGCCGGGCCAGCAAATCCTCGTAGGCGCCGCGCTCGCTGGCGCTGAAGAACGAGAAGCGCTCGAACAGCGGATGGCCGTCGGGCACGCCCTCGAAGATCTCCACCATGCTGCGGGCGATGGCGAGCCCCTTCTCCTCCAGCAGGCCGGTCAGATCCTCCGCTTCCAGGACGGCGCGGACGAAGGGATGGCGCGCCAGGTTCGCTTCGCGGAAGGTATCGCCCACCGGCACGCCGAACATCAGGTTCTCGGCCACGGTCGCGTGCGTGTTGTAGACCTTGGGGTCGAAGGGATCGACGAGGTCGGCGCTGTTGGCCGCAGCCAGTGCCTCGCGCACGCTGCGCCGGGCGCTGAGCACCGTGGTCGTGGTGGCAGGATCGGCGTTGCCGTCGATGTTGCCGGCCAGGCCCAGCGCGTAGACCTCGTCGTCGATGCCGGCCACCGTGATGGCGTCGATCAGCGTGCGGTCGGCGATCGGGCTTTTCAGCGCCCCGTAGAGCAGGTTGTCGCGCAGGCTGGCGGGCATGATCACCGGCGCGCCTCCGGCGTAGGCGATGCGCTTCGCCCGCGCCTTGCCGGTCAGGCGGCCGAGGTCGATGCCGGCCAGCGTCAGCGTTCCCGAGGAGGTATCGACGCCGCCGCCGAGGAGCCGGGCGAAGACGTCGGCGCCCGAGCCGGTGTCGCCGACCAGCGCGACATGGGCCGGCAGCTCGACGGACGCGGTAATGCCGGCGATCCGCACGCCGCTCTGCGGGTCGTAGGCGGCGACGTCGGAGGCGACGAGCGGACCGCTGGCCGTTGCCAGCTCCGGCTGCGTCGCCTCGCGCCGCTCGCGGGCGAGCAGCGCGCCGTTGGTGCGGGCGATGTCCTGGAAGACGGCGCGCGCCTCGTCGCGCTCGCGCCGCCAGGAGACGAGCGCCGCCACCGGGCGCGGCAGCTGGATCACGGCGAACAGCAGCGCGATGAGGCCGCCGACCGACAGCCTGCCGGTCATGATCCCGTAGCTGGCGAGGCCGGTCATCAGCAGCGGCGCGAGCTCGCGCAAGCCGTCCCGCGACTGCAGCGCGACGGTGACCCGCTGGGTGACGCGGGTCCAGGCCTGGTCGAGCCGCCGCAGCGTGGCGGCGAACGCCCCCTCTTCGGTGTCCGCCGTGCCGTGCACGCGCACCGCGAGGGCCCGCCCGCTCGCCTCCAGGGTCGCCTGGGCGATCGACCGCTCGCGCGCGATCCTGGCTCTCACCCGCGCTTCCTGCGTCGTGGCGACCCATGCCGCCATCGCCGCGTGACCGAGCGCGACGACGAGCATCAGGCCACCGAACCACAGGCCCAAGGTCGTGGCATAGATGACGATGATGACGACGAGGCTCAGCGCCATCGCCGGGACGATGATGGCGTCGCCGAGGAAGGAGGCGATGGCGGCGATGCCGGCGCCGGACAGATTGGCGGCGACGGTCGCGTCGTCGCGGGCCGCGGCGCGCGCCGCGAGCAGGCGGCGGAACAGCCCGGTGCGCAGCTCCCGCGCCATCCGGCGCGCCAGCAGGTTGCGCGCCGCCGACACGAGCCAGAAGATCAGGGCCCGCACGACGATCAGTCCGGCGATGACGAGGCAGCTGGCGAGGAAATAGTCGTGGCGGTCGAGCGTCAGGCCTTTGAACAACGGCAGCGGCTTGTCGAGCCACGGCGGGGGCAGGTCCAGCGTCAGCGGCAGGAACGGGGCCGTGGCATGGCCTGAGAACGCGTGGCCGAGCACGGCGTCGTCGACGAGCAGCCGAGGGATGTCGAGCAGCAGCCAGTTGATGGGGACGACGAGGAGCAGCGCCAACGCCACGCCGATATGGATCAGCCGGCTGTGCTGCCAGACGAAGCGGAGAGGATTGCGTTCCATCGGCCCGGGATAGGACAGGAGATTGAAGGGCGCCGACCGGGCGAGCGGGTGGGCGAGCCCTCGGTCGGGCTTTTAGATCACGACGATCCCCGACGAAATCAATCCGGGGCATGAAGGTCCTGGTGTGGTGGATCTGAAGTTCCTGCCCCCCACATGGCATCCACGTTCAGCAACTTCAGATCCACTAAACCACACTAGAATCATAGAGTTGCTAGTGTGGCTTGAGAATCCGAAATTCGCTCCGAGCGCTGCCCCGAGGTGGTGCGAATTTCGGATTCGCCACACTAGTCCTTCATGGCATCGGCGTCGGGGAACTTCAAATCGCAAAACGGGCCATGACTTGCGTCCGCGCCGCAGCTGCGCTCAAAAGCGGGCGGAGGAGATGACATGGCGCAGCAACCCTCTCAGCCGCAAGCCGGCGGCGACCGGGACGGCCGGCCCGCCGAGCTCGGCCGCTTCGACTATATCGTCGTCGGCGCCGGCTCGGCCGGCTGTGTGCTGGCCAACCGCCTGTCGGCCGATCCGGGCCGTCGCGTGCTCGTGCTCGAGGCCGGCGGTCGCGATAATTGGATCTGGTTCCACATCCCGGTGGGCTATCTCTTCGCCATCGGCAATCCGCGCTCGGACTGGATGTTCAAGACGGAAGCCCAGGCGGGCCTGGGCGGCCGCGTCCTCGCCTATCCGCGCGGCAAGGTGATCGGCGGCTCGTCGGCGATCAACGCCATGATCTACATGCGCGGCCAGGCGGCCGACTACGACGGCTGGCGCCAGCTTGGGCTCGCCGGCTGGGGCTGGGCCGACGTGCTGCCCTATTTCCTGCGGATGCAGGACCATGCGGCGCCCAGCAACGAGCTCCAGCACGCGGGCGGCGAATGGCGGGTGGAGCACCCGCGCGTGCGCTGGGACGTGCTGGATGCGTTCCGCGAGGCGGCGGCCCAGATCGGCATCGCCAAGGTCGACGATTTCAACCGCGGCGACAACGAGGGCTCGTCCTACTTCCAGGTCAACCAGAAGCGCGGCCGCCGCTGGAGCGCGGCACGCGGCTTCCTCGTGCCGGCGCTGAAGCGGCCCAACCTGCGGCTCGAGACCAACGTGATGGTGGAGCGCGTCGTCATCGACGGCGGGCGCGCCACCGGCGTCGTCTTCACGCGCGGCGGCGCGCGCTTCGTCGCCCATGCCGACGGCGAGGTGGTGCTTTCGGCCGGCGCCGTCGGCTCGCCGCAACTGCTCGAGCTCTCCGGCATCGGCCAGGCCGAGCGGCTGGCCGGCCTCGGTGTCGAGGTCCGACGGAATCTGCCGGGGGTGGGGGAGAACCTGCAGGATCACCTGCAGCTGCGGCCGACCTACCGGGTCAGCGGGGTGCGCACCCTCAACGTGGACTACGGCAAGCTGCACAGGCGGGCGCAGATGGCGCTCCAGTATGCGCTGCTGCGCAGCGGCCCGCTCACCATGGCGCCGTCGCAGCTCGGCATCTTCACCCGATCGTCGCCGGACTATGCGACCGCCAATATCCAGTACCACGTGCAGCCCCTGTCCCTCGATGCCTTCGGCGAGGCGCTGCACAGCTTCGCCGCCATCACGGCGAGCGTCGCCAACCTGCGGCCGAGCAGCCGCGGCAGCGTGCATATCCGCTCGCCGCTGGCGGGACAGCCGCCGGCCATCGATCCAAACTATCTGTCGACCGAGGAGGATCGGCGGGTCGCCGTCGATTCGATCCGGCTGACCCGGCGGATCGTCGCGGCGCCGGCGATGGCCCGCTTCGGGCCGGAAGAGTACAAGCCGGGCGCCGGCTTTCAGACCGATGAGGAGCTGGCCACCGCCGCCGCGGCTATCGGCACCACCATCTTCCATCCGGTGGGAACGGCGAAGATGGGCACCGACAGCGATCCGGGCGCCGTGCTCGACGGGCGTCTGCGCGTGCGCGGCATCGATCGCCTGCGGGTCGTCGATGCCTCGGCCATGCCGGCGATCACCTCGGGCAACACCAATTCACCGACGATGATGATGGCGGAGAAAGGCGCGGAGATGATCCTCGCCGATGCCGCGGCCCGGTGAGGCGTCGTCTCCGTACTTGAAATGTTCTCCGTGGGCGGTGATGCTTCCGCCGACGCGTGGAGGCCGTGGACGATTCCATTGGAGGACTTCCGCGCTCAGCTGAAGCAGGAGCAATGCATGGCGGCCAGAGCCGAGGCGCTGGTGCTGCCGGCCGACGGCCGGCAGTCCGAGGCGGCGCTTACCATCCAGCGGGGCGTGCGCCGTTATTTCGCCGGCCTGGGGGCGGTCTCCATCACCGAGCTGACGCTTGCCTCGTTCCGGCGCGCTGACGTCACCGCACTGCTGCCGAACGGGCGGATCGTCATCGTGGAGATCAAGTCGAGCCTCGCGGACTATCGCTCGGACGGCAAATGGCGCGACTACGGCGCCTTCTGCGACGGTTTTCTGTTCGCCGTCGGCCCAGAGTTTCCGGCCGAGATCATCCCGGACGAGGCCGGCCTGCTGATCGCCGACGCCTACGGCGCAGCGCTCGTCCGCGAGGGCGAGCCGCTGGCGCTCGCACCGGCTCGGCGCAAGGCCATGACGCTGCGCTTCGCCCGCGCCGCCGCCGGCCGCCTGCACGCCCTCGCCGACCCCGACGGGGCCGCCGGGTTTATGGATTGAGAGCAATCTCTGCTGTCGTCGAGGCGGCTGGCTCCACCCCCCTGCCGGAAGTGGATCGCGGTCCTACCGCGGCGCGCGCTTGGCCAGGATGCGCTGCAGCGTGCGCCGGTGCATGTTGAGGCGGCGGGCCGTCTCGGAGACGTTGCGGCCGCAGAGCTCGTAGACGCGCTGGATATGCTCCCAGCGGACGCGATCGGCGGACATGGGGTTGTCGGGCGGCGCCGCGCGACCGTTCGACAGCGCCATCAGCGCCGCGTGCACCTCGTCGGCATCGGCGGGCTTGGCCAGATAGTCGAAGGCGCCGAGCTTCACGGCGGTCACGGCGGTGGCGATGTTGCCGTAGCCGGTCAGGATGACGCCGCGCGAGTCCGGGCGCCGCTCCTTGAGCTTGGTGATCACCTCGAGGCCGTTGCCGTCGCCCAGGCGCATGTCGATCACGGCGAAGGCCGGCGGATCGCTCTCGATGGCGGAGACGCCGTCGGCGACCGATTCGGCGGTCCGCACGGTGTAGCCCCGGCTCTCCATGGCGCGAGCCAGCCGTGTCAGGAAGGGGCGGTCGTCGTCGACGATGAGGAGGCTGCGCTCGCCAAGGGGCTCGGCGCTGGGGGCTTGGGCTGTGTCCATTGGCATTCTCTGCGGTCCCGCTAGAGCATTTCGCCAGGGGATGGAACCCATCCAATGGCAGAGAAATGCTCACCACCTCTTGAATCTGAAACGCTTCGCCTGCCGCCGGGTGAGTCCCACCCAACCGCGAAGCGCTCTAGGCTCGTCCGTCCTTCGATCGATCGGCGGACCTGCCCGCCCCTTCGTCATTCCGTGCGGCATTTATGGGCGAATGGCGCGGCGTATCGCGTCAAGTCCTTGCCGCCGTGTATGATTGCTGTGTCACATGTGCGTCGTGATGTCGCCTGAATCAAGGGCGAACTGAGACCTTATGCAGCAGGCGCCATGGCTTCGGACACTGCCGCCTCGACATCGCGCTCGAAGGCCCGGCGCGACCAGCGGATGGTGATGATGGCGCCCTGGGCCGGAGGCGCGGCATTGGCGAGGGTGAGGTTGGCGCCGGTCCGCTCGATCAGGCTCTTGGCGATGAACAGGCCGAGCCCGAGGCCGCGGGCCGGCTCGTCGGCGTGGCTCTGGCCCGCGCCGCGGGTCGTGATGTAGGGCTCGCCGATGCGCAGCATGACCTCGGGCGCGAAGCCGGGCCCGTCGTCGCGCACCACGATCTCGACCATCTGGTCGGTCCAGCGCTCCTCGATGGTGACGTTCTCGTCGGCAAAGTCGACGGCGTTGTCGACGATGTTGCCGAGGCCGTAGATGACGCCCGGATTGCGCCGGCAGACCGGCTCGGGCCCGGAGCCGTCGTGCGTCACGGCGATGGCGACACCGAAGTTCCGGTGCGGGCCGGCCACCTCCTCCACCAGGTGACTGAGGGTGAGGCGCTCGAGCACGCTCACGTCGCCCTCCGCGCCGAGCGAGGTGAGCTTGGAGAGGATGCCGCGGCAGCGTTCCACCTGTTCGCGCAGCAACCCGATGTCCTCGGCGAAGCCGCCCAGCTTGGGCGCCTCGCGCTCCAGCTCCTTGACGACGAGGGCGATGGTCGCGAGCGGCGTGCCGAGCTCGTGCGCCGCCGCCGCCGCCAGGCCGTCGAGCTGGGACAGGTGCTGCTCGCGCGCCAGCACCAGCTCCGTCGCCGACAACGCCTCGGCGAGCACCCGCGATTCCTCCGAGACGCGCCACGCGTAGACCGCGGTGAAGCCGATGCCCAGCGAGATCGCGGCCCAGATGCCGAGGACGTAGAGCTGCGGCAGCCTGAGGACCTCGTCGGGCGACCAGGGCAGCGGCAGATGCACGAAGGCGAGCGCGGTGACGAGCGACACGGTGATGACGCCGAGCGCCGTCGTGTGACGCGGCGGCAGCGATGTCGCCGAGATCAGCACCGGCGCCAGGAACAGGATCGAGAACGGGTTCTGCAGGCCGCCGGTGAGAAACAGCAATCCGGCGAGCTGCAGCACGTCGTAGGCCAGCAGCATCCAGGCGGCGCCGTTGCTCAGCCGATGGCTCATCGGGTAGCGGATGCGCAGCGTGATGTTGAGCCACGCCGAGATGGCGATGACGATGAAGCACAGCCCGAACGGCAGGGAGAAGCCGAGCCCGAAATGCACCCCGGCGACCGCGACGCTCTGGCCGATGACGGCGAGCCAGCGCAGCCGCACCAGGGTGTCGAGCCGCAGGCGGCCCAGGCGCGGATCGAGCGTTGGGGTGAAGAGATCCCTCATCCCCCTATAGAGCACCTATCAGCTTGCGATTTCAATGAAATCGGTACGATCGCAGTGGCTCTCACCGCCCGCCGCGGGCATCGTACGATGGTGCAACTTGCGGTTATAGGGGTAAATCAACGCGTTCATCGCGGAAAAGGATCGTCCTACCGCGCTGCGACTTTCCGCCGCATGCAGAACTCCCCTCCGCATTCTGGATTAGACGCGCTGGCCGAGGCGTGACAAATCTAGCCTGGGGGAAGCACACATCACAAACCCATGCGGATCAGCCTATTCCGGCGCACGGCGCCCGACCCGGACCGGATAACGATTGCCTACGGCGGTGATCAGTTCGAGGTGGCCGTGCGCCGACGTCCGGCGGCGCGCCGGTTCACCTTGCGCGTCTCTCAAGCCACCGGCGAGATCGCGCTCACCGTCCCGCAGCGCAGCGATTTCCGGGCTGCTGTTCACTTCGTCGAGGCGCATGGCGCCTGGATCGCCCAGCGCGTTCAGCGCGTGCCGCGGCGGATCGAGTTCCGTCCCGGCGTGCGGATGCCGCTGCGCGGCATCCCGCACCGGATCGTGCGGCGGCCCGATCTGGGGGCGGCCGTGCTGGCGACACGCGACGAGATCGGCTCTCCGGTCATCGCCGTGTCGGGCGAGTCGGCGCACGTGCAGCGGCGCGTGGCGGACTTTCTCAAGCAGCAGGCGACGCGTGACCTGGACCGGGCCGTCGCCAAGTACACCGAGTTGCTCGGCATTCCGGCCCGGCGCATCACCATTCGGGATACCAAGTCGCGCTGGGGCTCCTGTTCGGCCACCGGGCGGCTGAGCTTCTCGTGGCGGCTCATCATGGCGCCGCCCTACGTGCTCGACTATCTCGCCGCGCACGAGGTGACGCATCTCAAGGAGATGAACCATTCGGCGCGGTTCTGGCGGCTGCTGGGCAGCCTGTGCCCGCGGACGGACGAGGCCGAAGCGTGGCTGAAGGCCCACGGCGCCGAACTGCACCGCTACGGGGGCGCGCTTCGGCCCGATCCGGATCACCTCTGATCGGGCCGAAAGGTGCCGGGGCGGCTCAGCCGCCGAACAGCTTCTCGAAGAAGTTCTTCTCGCGGACCGGCTGCGGCGCGGCGGCGGCGTCGTCGTTGCGCCCGGCCTGGGGCTGAGGCTGCGGCGAGGCCGCGCGCGGGGCATCGCTCCAGGCCACTGCCGGCGCGCGGTTGGAGATGTAGGGGATCCCTGGCAGCGGCGTGGGCTTGAGGTTGCGTGTGGCGACCTTCATCACCCGGTTCCAGATATCGACCGGCAGGGTGCCGCCGGTGGCGTGCTTCGTCGACGAGTTGTCGTCGTTGCCGAGCCACACGCCGGTCACCACCTGGCTGGTGAAGCCGATGAACCAGGCGTCACGGAAATCCTGGGAGGTGCCGGTCTTGCCGCCCACGTCCCAGCCGGACAGGTTGGCGCTCTTGGCCGTGCCGCTGGTGACCACGTCGCGCAGCATGGCGTTCATCATGCCGACGGCCTTGGGATCGATCACCGGGCCGAGGCTGGTGGGCACGCGCGTGTAGAGCGCCTTGCCGTCGGTCTGCTTCACCGACGTGATGACGTAGGGGATGACGCCGATGCCGCCGTTGGCGAAGGCGGTGTAGGCGGCGACCAGCTCGATCGGCGTCACCTCGGAGGTGCCGAGCGCGATCGAGGCGTTGGTCTGCAGCGGCGAGGTGATGCCCAGCCGCTGCGCCGTGCGCACCACCGTCTTGGCGCCGACCTCGACGCCGAGCTTCACGGCGATGGTGTTGATGGAATGGGCGAGCGCCGTCGACAGGGTCATCGGCCCGGAATAGCGCCGCGAGTAGTTCTCCGGCGTCCAGCCGCGGATGTTCACCGGCCCGTCCTCGCGCACCGTGTCGGGCGTCAGGCCGCGCTCCATGGCGGCCAGGTAGACGAAGGGCTTGAAGGACGATCCCGGCTGCCGCTTGGCCACGGTGGCGCGGTTGAACTGGCTGTCGGCGTAGTTGCGGCCGCCGACCAGCGCCTTCAGCGCGCCGTCGGCCGCCAGCGTCACCACCGCACCCTGGCTCACGCCGAACTTGCCGCTCTTCTGGCCGAGCTCCTCGACGAGCGCGCGCTCCGCCGTCGATTGCAGGGCCGGGTCGATGGTGGTGCGCACCACGATGTCCTGCTCGATGGAGCCGACGAAATCGTCCAGCACGTCCATCACGTAGTCGGCCGCATAGTTGGCCGAGCCGGGCCCGGCGTGCTTCACCGGCATCGCCGGCGTCATCATCGCCGCCTTGGCCTTCTGGTCGCTGACGAAGCCCTCCTGGGCCATGGCGGCGAGCACGAGCCCGGCGCGCGCCTGGGCCGCCTCCGCGTTGCGGTTGGGCGCCAGCCGCGAGGGGGCCTGCACCAGGCCCGCCAGCATCGCCGCCTCGGCCAGGGTCACATCCTTGGCCGGCTTGCCGAAATAGCGCTGGGCGGCGGCTTCGACGCCGTAGGCGGACGAGCCGAAGTAGACCCGGTTGAGGTAGAGCTCGAGGATCTGGTCCTTGGTGTACTTCTGCTCCAGCCAGATCGACAGGATGGCCTCCTGGATCTTGCGGGACATGGTCCGGTCCTGGGTCAGGAACAGGTTCTTGGCGAGTTGCTGGGTCAGCGTCGAGCCGCCCTGCGACACGCCGCCGGCGCTGACGTTGCGCAGCAGCGCGCGCCCGATGCCGGCCGGATCGATGCCCATGTGGTCGTAGAAGCGCCGGTCCTCGATGGCGACGAAGGCCTTGGGCAGGTAGGGCGGCAGCTCCTTGATGTCGATGGCGCGGCCGCCCATGTCGCCCTTGTTGGCGATCAGGCTGCCGTCGGCGGCGACGATGGCGATGTTCGGGGCCCGCTTGGGTACGGCGAGCTGGTCGATCGGCGGCAGCTTCGCAAACTGATAGGCGACGATGCCGCCCGCGCCGACCACCGCCCAGAGGCCCAGCAGAAAGGTCCAGCGAACGATGTGGCCGATGAACGAGCGCCTGCGCCGCGCGCGCTCGGGGCGCCGCGCGCCCGATCCCTTCGCCCTCCTGCTCGCCAATCCCGCCTCCGCTGCGACGCCTCGCGCACGACGAGGATCGGCGTTCAAGTCCTCCGCATACGGCCCGGCGCTGCGGTCGAAATCGTCGGCGCCGGCCGGAACGCCGTCGAGGCGCGGCTCGCGCCGCCCCGGCGTACCCTCCGGCTTCGCCTCCGCCGATCGTGCCGGTCGGCCCGTCGGGGCTGGCCGGTCCGCGGCCGACAGGCGAAGATCGCCGCCGACGTGTCGCCCGGACGGACGCGTCGCCGCCCCCTCGCCGAGGACGGGCTCGCGTCGGTCGAACGGGCCGTTGGAGCGCGCCATGAGCCTCCCGTGATTCCTGCTGAACGGGAGCACGCCGCGCACTCCACGGCTCGGACACAGACGTTAATTGTGGCGGTTTAAGGGGCCGTTAAGGCGGCGCCCGTATCGCGCTCGCAGCTGTGATTTTTTGCCCCGCGGCCACGCTGAGGCTTGCTTCTGCCGCATTGCAGCGTCAGCAGGGTGGCTTGTCTCCATATCGATTGCGGGACGGGCGCGATCGCGCATCGGCCCCGGCGGGAGCTCGATCCGGCGCAGGGAGCCGTCCCCGATGCGCCTCTTCGCTTCCGCCCGCGCGGCCCCGGACTTCGCCTCGCCCTGGAGCGATGTCGCGGGCGGCCGCCCGCCAGCAGACACGAGCCCATTCGCCCTAGGAGCGCTTCGCGATCGGGTGGCATCACCCAATCGCGAAACGCTCCAGATTCAAAAGGTTATGAGCATTTCTCTGTCATGGGATGATCCCATCCAATGACGAAATGCTCGAGCGGCGGCGCGGAGGAGCATGAACAGCATCGCCTTGATCAATACGGCGCTTCTGGTCGGGTCGGGCCTGGTGGTCCTCGGCATCTTGAGCAGCCTGGTCGCGTCCCGTTTCGGCGCGCCGCTGCTGCTCGTCTTCCTCGGCCTCGGCATGCTGGTCGGCGAAAACGGCCTGGGCATCGTCTTCGACGACTACCGGGCGATCTATCTGATCGGCTCGCTGGCGCTGGCCGTGATCCTGTTCGACGGCGGCCTGCGGACCCGGGTCGCCGAGTTGCGTGGGGCCATCGCGCCGGCCGTGACCCTGGCGACCTTCGGCGTGCTCGTCACGGGCCTGCTGACCGGCCTGTTCGCGATGGTGGCGCTCGGGCTCGACCTGCTGGGCGGCCTCATGGTGGGGTCGGTGGTCGCCTCCACCGATGCGGCGGCCGTCTTCTTCCTCCTGCGCTCGAACGGCCTGGCGCTGCGCCGGCGGGTCAATGCCACGCTGGAGATCGAATCCAGCACCAACGATCCCATCGCCGTGTTTCTGGTGCTGGCGCTGGTCGAGCTGGCGCTCGCGCCGCAGGGCGCGTCGGCGCTGACCCTGATCGAGCACCTGGCGCTCAGCGCCGCCGTCGGCTGCATCTTCGGCCTGGTGGGCGGCAGCGCCATCGCCGTCGCGCTCAACCGGCTGGCCTTCCCGGCGGGCCTGCATCCGCTCTTCGTGGTGTTCTGCGCCATCTTCATCTTCGCGGTGGCGTCGGTGGCGGAGGGATCGGGCTTCCTCGCGGTCTATCTGGCGGGGCTGGTGGTCGGCAACCGCCCGGTGCGCGCCCTGCCGTCGGTCATTTCCTTCCACAACGCGGCGACCTGGCTCTGCCAGATCGTCATGTTCCTCGTCCTCGGCATCCTGGTCACGCCCAAGACGTTGATACACTACGCCGTCCCGGGCATCGCCGTCGCGGTCTTCCTCATGGTCGTCGGGCGTCCGGCCGCGGTGTGGCTCAGCCTCTGGCCGTTTCGCTTCAGCCGGCCCGAAAAGCTGTTCGTCTCCTGGACCGGGCTGCGCGGCGCGGTATCGATCTTCCTGGCCACCATTCCGACGCTGACCGGCGTGCCCAATTCGGCTGTCTACTTCAACGTCGCTTTCTTCGTGGTGCTGGTCTCGCTCGTGGTGCAGGGCTGGAGCCTGCCGTGGACGGCGCGGCGGCTGTCGGTGGCGCTCGCCGATCCGGCCCCGGCGGTGGACCGGGTCGAGATCGACCTGCCGGGCCAGGCCGATCTCGAGCTGGTGGGCTATCCGATCCTGGCCGACAGCCCGGTGCTCGATCACGGCCGGCTGCCGAGCTGGGTGCGGCCCACGCTGGTCATGCGCGGCAATGCCATGCTCACGCCGGAGCAGGCCGGGCCGCTACAGGCGGGCGACTACGGCTATTTCCTGTGTCCGCCCATGCGCGTGCGCCGGCTCGACCGCCTGTTCGCCAGCTTCGAAGGCCATCGCGAACGCTCGCTCGCCGGCGTGTTCACCTTTCCCGCCGCGGCGCGGCTGTCGGAAATCGCGCTCGCCTATTCGCTCGAGCTCGCGCCCGACGTGGCCAATCAGACATTGGGAGAGCTGTTCGCCGATACCTTCCCGGAAGGCGTGCGCGAGGGCGACCGCATCGGGCTCGGGCCCGTGACGCTGATCGCCCGCGCCGTCGACGACGGCGCTGCCACCACCGTGACGCTGCTGATCGACGAGGCCGTCGAGGTGGAGGCCTCGCTGGCCGGCGTCGCCTTTGCCAAGATCATGCCACGGCTCCTGGCGGCCTGGCGCGCCGTCGGGCAGGCCTACGGCGCGGCCCGCCGCCGCTTGACGTCGCTGCTCGGTTGAGCGCTGGTCGCTGCTCGACCGCCGCCGCTTCGGACGCCTTCGCCATGATCCCCGTCACCTCCGCCATCAGCCTGGACGAGCGAGAGCTCGAGGAGCGCTTCGTGCTGGCGGGGGGCCCCGGCGGCCAGAACGTCAACAAGGTGTCGACCGCCGTCGAGCTGCGTTTCGACGCCGCCCGCTCGCCGGGCCTGCCCGAGGATGTGCGCGCCCGCCTGATGCGGCTCGCCGGCCGCCGGCTGACGCGCGAGGGCGTGATCGTCATCTCCGCCCAGCGCTTCCGCACCCAGGAGCGCAACCGCGAGGATGCCCGCGAGCGTCTGTTCGAGCTGATCCGCCAGGCCGCGGTCAGGCCGGTGACGCGGCGGCCGACGCGCCCGACGCTCGCCTCCAAGCGCCGCCGGCTGGAGGCGAAGGCGCAGCGCGGCGCCGTCAAGAGCCTGCGCGGCCGGACGTCCGACGACGAGTGAGACCGGGAGGGGCGGGCTCGACCCCTGCCGTGCGGTCCCATCTCGTGTGACACAGACGCGCTATGCGGCGCTGCGGCAAGCATCTAGGTTAGACGTGATCCAATCGAGCCAATCCCGGCGTGCGTCCGATGCGCGCGCCCAGACCCGTGAAGTGTCCATGTCCATTCTGCTGCAAGAGCCGCTGCTCAAATTTCCGTTCGCCGCCGCGCCCGAGCTGGGCACGCCCGTCGAGGTCGCCCCCGGCGTGCTCTGGGTTCGGTTCAAGCTGCCGTTCCGGCTCGACCATGTGAACATCTACCTGATCGACGACGGCAACGGCTGGGCCGTGCTCGACGCGGGCATCGCCAACGACACGACGCGGCAGACGTGGGAGGCCCTGGTCAGCGGCCCGCTGGCCGGCCGGCCGCTGACGCGGCTGATCGTGACGCACCACCACCCGGACCACATCGGTCTCGCCGGCTGGCTGACCGAGCGCTTCGGCCTCAAGCTGCTGATGAGCCAGACCGAATACCTGGAGGGGCAGACCATCGCGCTCAACCCCGGCGGCATGGAGACCGGGCCCTACCGTCAGTTCTACGTCGAGCACGGCCTCGACGAGACGACGACCAACGTCGTGCTGAAGCAGGGCCACGGCTATCTGCGCATGGTGACGCCACTGCCGCCGACCTTCCGCCGCCTGGTGGGCGGGGACCGGATCAAGATCGGCGGCCGCCGCTTCGAGGTGCTGTCGGGCGGCGGCCATTCGCCGGAGCAGATCATGCTCTATGCCCCGGACGACAATTTCTTCCTCGGCGCCGACCAGGTGATGGCCAAGATCACGCCCAACGTCAGCGTCTGGGCCGTCGATCCGGAAGGCGATCCGCTGGGGCTCTACCGCCGCTCGCTCAAGGAGCTCAAAGCCCGCATTCCCAATGATGCGCTGGTGCTGCCGGGCCACAACCTGCCGTTCTACGGGCTGCACGAGCGCGCCGACGCGCTCGAGGAGCACCACGTGCAGCGCTGCGACCTGATCCTCACCGCCTGCCGCGCCAAGCCGCTGTCGGTGGCCGAGCTGGTGCCGGTGATGTTCCCGCGCGTGCTCGATCCGCACCAGATGAGCTTCGCCTTCAGCGAGGTGCTCGCCCACGTGAACTACCTGCTCAACGAAGAACAGCTGGTGTGGGACGAGACCAGCGACGGCATCCGCCGCCTCAAGCCGGCGTAGGCCGCCCGTTTTCGGTGTGTTTCGGTCGCTCGACGGCTGCGCAACCGTTGATCCCTCGCGGCGGACGGGACCGTCCGCCGCCCTTCAATGGAGGCCGAAGACCCGCGCGGCGTTGTCGCCGAGGAACAACCGCCTAGTTTCCGCATCCAGTCCCAGCTCGTCGATGCCTTCCAGGGCTTTGGCCGGTGTGATCATTGGATAGTTCGTGCCGAACAGCACCTTCTTGCGGCCGTTCGTCCGGAGGTATTGCACGATCTCCGGCGGATAGCGCCGTATCGTGTAGGCCGACGTGTCGATGAAGACGTTCTCGTATTTCGTCGCGACGGCGATCATCTCCTGGGTCCAGGGATAGCCGATATGGCCGGCGACGATGGTCAGCTCCGGAAACTCCAGCGCGACGTCGTCCAGGTAGGGAATGGGCCGGCCGGTTTCTGATGTCCGCAGCGGCCCCGTGTGGCCGACCTGCGTGCAGAAGGGGATGTCGAGCTCTATGCACTCCGCATAGAGGGGATAGTAGCGCCGGTCGTTGGGCGGATATCCCCACAGCCAGGGCACGATGCGAAGGGCACGGAAGCCCAGCTCCTTGACGGCCCGTCGCAGTTCTCGGACGGCCTCCATGGGCTTGTGGAGGTTGACGCTCGCCACGCCGACGATCCGGTCCGGAAACTGACGGACCAACGCGGCGACCTCGTCGTTCGAGATGAGAAAGCCCTCCGGCCCGCACCACGCCGACGCCAGTGCGACGTCGACACCGCCCTGATCCATGGCGGCGACCGTCGCTTCCGGCGCGATCACGGCCGGGCGGTCCGTCTGCGCCGTCCAGCGCCGGAGCGACGCGAACATCTCGTGCCGGGAGTGCCGCTCGGTCGGATGCTGCATCCATGCGTCCACGATCATGTCCGTCTCCTCCTGGTCTTGTCCACCGGCGCGACGACGGCCCTGACGGCGCAATCGACGAGCTCCTGCGCATGCTCGTCCGGTTTGGTCCTGTCGCGTCCCGACAGCCACGCGCGGCAGAACATCTGGGCCGGGCCGATGACCTGGCTGTGGAACACGAGCGCGTGCATCGGCCGGAGCCGGCCGGCCTCGACCAGCGGCAGCCGCCATTGATCGATGCCGCGCCGGAGGTACTCGTTCTCCGCCTGCAGGGCCTCGACGATGCTCTCGAACCATTCGGCGCGGGCCTGCTCGAAGAGGAAGCGGGCCCGCGGCCGGTCGGTGGTGACCCAACCGATGTGCGCCTCGATGAGGGCGGCCACTCCGCCCTCCGCGTCAGGGCCGTCGCGGAGGGCGCTGAGCATCGCCTGCTGGTAGGCGCGGATGGCGTCCAGGAAGAGCTGGGCGGCGAGGCCTTCCTTGGAATCGAAGAAGTGGAAGAAGCTGCCGTTGGAAACGGCGGCTTTCGCACGGATGGCCGCGACGGTGGCGGCTTCGTAGCCGCGCTCGTCGATGAGGTGGAGGCCCGCCGTAAGGATTCGCTCGCGCGTCTGCATGGATGAGGCCGTTGGATTAATACTCTGGAGCAGTGCTCCAATCGGATCCGGCTGTCAAGCGCGTCGGGGCCCGGACATCGCGAGCGGCCGAGGGGCGGTCGTTGCCGGGCTTGCGAAGTGGATCAGTACTCTAGAGTATTGATCCAGGCGGCGGAGCGCGCGATCACCTGTGGAGCCCGGCAAGATTCCAGGGAAGAAGGGCGCGGGTGGCTCCAAAGCATTCCGGACGGATTTCTGTCCCGAGACGAGGAGGCAAGCAGTGAGCTGGAGCATCGAGCGCCGCGGGCGCGCGCACGTCGTGACGATGAACACCAACAAGGCCAACACGCAGAACGACACGTTCTTTGCCGACCTGCACGACGCGTTGGATCGTCTGGACCGGGACGCTTCGAGCGCGCCTGTCGTCCTGACCGGCACGGGACAGATCTTTTCCGCGGGCCTCGATCTGGATGACACGTTCCCCATCTTTGCGAGCGGCGATCACCGGCGCATCTCGGAATGGTGGACGCGCTATCGTGCGACGAACGTGCGGCTGTTCGCGGCGCGGCGGCCGATGATCGCGGCCGTGAACGGGCATGCCTTCGCCGGCGGGCTCATCACGGCGCTCTGTTGCGACTACCGGGTGGGCCCGGCGGCCGGCGCGCTGTTCGCCCTCAACGAAGTGCCGATCGGCGTGCGGATGCCGAGCGTGTACGTCGAAATCATCAGGAGCGCGGTGGGCGATCGCGCGACGAACGTCTGGACGCTCTTCGGGCGGCAGTATGCGCCCGAGCAGGCCGTGGCCGACGGCTACCTGGACGAGATCGTGCCGCAGGACTGCGTGCTCGACCGCGCCGTCGAGATTGCCCACGAGCTGAGCGCCGACGCCGTCGAGGCCTTCGTCGCCTCGAAGGTCGCACTCAGGGCGCCGGCCATGCGCAGGATCGAATCCCTGTCCGCCGAGCTGGACGACGGCTTCGTCGGCGCCGGGCAGGGCGAGCGGTCGGTGGCCGCCAACACCGCGGCCCTTGCCAAGCTGCGGCGGGGGAGGGCCGAAAGGGCCTCCGCCGGCTGAGCGCCCGATGGCGGGCGGCGCCCGTCGGGCTCCATGCGGCCCGGAGCGTGCTTTTGCGATCGGGTGAGTCCACCCAATCGCGAAGCGCTCTAGTTCCTGGCCTTCGTCTTGATCGACGGCGGCGCCGCCGCCGTCTGGGTGCCGGCGATGTTGAGCTTGGCCGCCTCGAGCACGGTCGTGCCGATCATGGTTTTCACCGAGATGCGGTAGGGCGCGTAGACGTTGGTGTTGGCGACCGGGACGAGCCAGGCGCCCATGTCCCGGTTCTGCTCCATGTAGCGCGTCACCGACCGGGCCGGCCGGTGGCCGGAGACCGGCACGTAGCGCGCCGCGCAGACGATGGCGGGGCCGCGGTAGCCGTCCCTGGCCACCTGTGTCGTGCGCACGTAGGACAGCACCACGTTGAAGCGGGTGGCGCCGTCGAAGATCGGGATGGTGCGCTGGCAGGCCGACCGGGGGTCGGCGCCGGCGGTGACGGGCATCAGCAGGGCGCTCAGCGGATCGATGACGCCGCGCTTGTCGCCGTCGGACACCGGCACGCGGTCGGGACGGTCCCAATCCTCCAGCGGCGGCTTGATCTCGACGGCATCGACGTGGCCCGACGCGAACGCCAGCCTGAGGGTGCGGGTGGTATCGGAGGTGGACGAGACGACGGCGAGCGAGGCCGGCGACAGCGCGGCGCCGCTGACCGATCCGGCCGCCTTGGCGCCGCCCTTGCCGCTGGTGAGCACGCCGGCGAGCCCGGTCAGCTTGGCGTGCAGGTCGACCGTGTAGGCCGCGCCGTTGATGTTGGCCACCATGGTGGCGGCGCCGATGGTCACGCCGGCGAGGGAAATGTCGTAGGTCGCGGTGAAGGCCCCGTCGTCGGCGCGCGCCGCCGGGAGGCCGACGAGGCTCGGGAGCACGAGGCAGCCCGCGATGGCGCGGCGGCGCAGCAGACGGGCCGCCCTGCCGGGGCGCCGGACAACGGACGACGTCAATATGTGATCCTCATGGACCATCTCCAGGCAGGCGAATCGACGAACCTGGCGCTGCGGGAGGAGGCTGGTGTCGTGCGCGAATCAGACATTATCGTGACGTGCCGGGCGACAAAAAGCGAGCACCTCCGCCCCGCTCGCGCCGTCCCGCGGCCGGCGCCTGCCGTGGGATCAATCCAGACCTGCGGAAATTGGCGAGATTTTACGCTTCCTGCAGCGTAAAGAACCAAACGCGCCCCCATATCCGGCCCGATATGGGGCGCATCCCCCGTCACGTCGCAACGTCCGTTCGGCAGCAACGACGGACCAATGGCCGGCGCGAGCCGCGCCCAGAGGACACCGCCTTGACCGCGCCCGCCAGCGTCTCGTCGATCCCCGCTGCCGAAGACCGCACTGCTTTCCGGGTGCTGGCCGCGATCAGCTTTTCGCACCTGCTGAACGACCTGCTGCAATCGCTGCTGCCGGCGATCTATCCGATCCTCAAGACGTCGTACAATCTGGACTTCAGCCAGATCGGCCTGATCACGCTCTGCTTCTACCTCACCTCGTCGCTGTTCCAGCCGCTGGTCGGCTTCTATACCGACAAGCGGCCGAGCCCGTTCTCGCTCGCCATCGGCATGGGGAGCAGCCTGGTGGGGCTGCTGCTGATGTCGGTGGCCTCGAGCTTCCCGATGATCCTCATCGCCGCCATGCTGGTGGGCTCCGGCTCGGCCGTGTTCCATCCGGAGGCGTCGCGCGTCGCCCGCATGGGCGCCGGCGGTCGCCACGGCCTGGCGCAATCGCTCTTCCAGGTGGGCGGCAACGCCGGAACGGCGCTCGGCCCGCTGCTCGCCGCCTTCATCGTCGTGCCGCGGGGGCAGTCGAGCCTGGTCTATTTCTCCGTGGTGGCGCTGCTCGGCATGTTCGTGCTGTTCCACGTCGGCCGCTGGTACCGCGACCACGTCGCCAAGATGCGCGCCAAGGGGCCACCCGCCGCCGGTTTCGGCGCGGTGGTGCCGCGCAACAAGCTGATCGCCACCCTGGTGGTGCTGGGCCTGCTGATCTTCTCCAAGTTCTTCTATACCGCCAGCATCAGCACCTATTACACCTTCTTCCTGATCCACAAGTTCGGCCTGTCGGTGCCGGAGGCGCAGCTCTACCTGTTCCTCTATCTCGGGGCGGTGGCCGTCGGCACCATCGTCGGCGGCCCGCTGGGCGACCGCTTCGGCCGCAAGCCGGTGATCTGGTTCTCGATCCTGGGCGTGCTGCCGTTCTCGCTGGCCTTGCCCTACGCCAACCTGATGTGGACGCCGGTGCTGAGCGTGATCATCGGCCTCATCCTGTCGTCAGCGTTCCCGGCGATCATCGTCTATGCCCAGGAGCTGATGCCCGGAAAGGTCGGCATGATCGCCGGCCTGTTCTTCGGCTTCGCCTTCGGCATGGGCGGCATCGGCGCCGCGGTGCTGGGCGAGCTGGCGGACGCCACCAGTATCGAGTTCGTCTACCGGCTGTGCGCGTTCCTGCCGGCGATCGGCCTGCTCGCCTGGTTCCTGCCGCACATCGAGCGCAAGCCCCGCGTCGCGGCGGCTTGAGCGCAGCCCACTGCCTCATGGCCCGGTCAGGCCCGGCCATGAGGCCGGCGCTATAGCGCCAGCGACCAGCGCTATAGCGCCAGGGGATTGTCGGTCAGCGCCGTGCGGTCGGGCATGTCGATGGCGGGGCGGCCGAGGAAGGCGTCCCACATGCGGCGCAGGAAATCCTCGTCCATGTCGCGCAGGATGAAGACGATGCGGCTGCGCCGGTCCTGATCGGGCCACGCCGGCAGCGTCACCGGCGGGTGGAAGACGTGCTGGACGCCCTGCACCACCACCGGATGCTCCGGATCGTCGGCGAGCTTCACCAGCCCTTTGACGCGCAGCAGGTCGGGGCCGTGCGCCGAGCGCAGCAGATCGGTGAACGCGTCGAAGGCGCCGCGTCCGATCGGCTGCTCCTCGACGATCGAGACCGCCCGGATGCGCGCGTCGTGGCGGTTCACGTCTTGGCGATTCAAGTCTTGGCGATTCACGTCATGGCCGTGCCGGTGGTCGCCGTGATGGTGGTGATGGTCGTGCCCGTGCGCGTGGCCATGCCCATGGTGGTGATCGTGCCCATGGTCATGGTCGTCCGCGGCGCCGAGCCAGGCCTGCACGTCGGCGATCTTGCCGTCGACGCCGAACAGCCCGAGGCCGGTGACCAGCGTGGCGTCGGCCGAGCCGGCCTCGGCCGTGACGATGCGGGCCAGAGGATTGAGGCGGCGCACCCGTTCGGTCAGCGCCGCCACGGCCTCGGCGCTGGCCAGGTCGGTCTTGGTCAGCACCAGCCGGTCGGCGACGGCCACCTGCTTCACAGCCTCGTCGTGCGCGTCGAGCGTGTCGGCGCCGTTGACCGCGTCGATGGTGGTGATGACGCCGGCGAGCGCATAGCGCTGGGCGAGGTAGGGGTGGCGCAGCACAGCCTGCAGCACCGGCGCCGGGTCGGCCAGTCCGGTGGTCTCGATGATCAGGCGGCGGAACGGCATGATGCGGCCGTTGTCGCGCCGGCGCAGCAGGTCTTCCAGCGTCGCGACCAGGTCGCCGCGCACGGTGCAGCACAGGCAGCCGGCGGCGAGGGTGATCAGGCCCTGGTCCGCCACCTCGACGAACAGGTGGTCGAGGCCGATCTCGCCGAACTCGTTGATGATGACGACGCTCTCGGACAGCGCCGGATCGGCCAGCCAGCGGTTGAGCAGCGTCGTCTTGCCGGAGCCGAGGAAACCGGTGAGCACGACGAGCGGAATCGGCGGCTGTGGCCCCTTGGCGGGCCGGGGGGCGGCGTCGGCCGCGTGCGGGCCGGTCATTGGCTCGACTGCGCCGTCGACCCTGCCTTGTTGGCGGCCGCCTTGCCGTCCTTGCCGGCGGCGGGCTTGGCGGGCGTCTTGGCCTTGGCATGGGCCTTGGCGGCGTCACCGGCCGTCTTGTCCTTGCCCTGCGGCTTATCCTTGCCGTGCGGCTTGGCCTCCGCCTGGGTCTTGTCCTTGGCGGCCGCCTTGCCGACCGGCTTGGTCGCCGCCTTGAGCGCCCGCTGCCCTTCGGCCGTTTCGGCCGCATCCGCCTGATCCGGCGCAAAGGCGGTCGCCGTCTTGGAGCCGCGCCGCTTGGCCAGCTTGGGTTCCGTCGGCGAGGGCGCCGCGCCGGGCGTGCGGCCGACGAAGACCGGGATCGGCGCGAACTCGGCCCGCGGTCCCAGCGGCCCGAGCGAGGAGACGTCCACGTCCCAGTCGGTCGCCTTGGCCCGGGTGAACAGGGCGAAGATCGGGTTGTCGGTGGTGGTGGTCTGGCTCGCGGTCTCGGCTTCCTCCTCGCCGCGATAGCGGCCAGCGCCGCAGATCGAGTTGCGCATGTCGGGCGGGCCGGAGGTGTAGGTGATCGGCAGCGTGTCGAGCGTGCCGGGGCCGCCCCAGCCGCTGTCGGCAAAGCCGCGGTCGAACAGGGCCGCCGCTTTCAGCGTGCGCTCGACGCCCGAGCGCGCGCCCAGCACCACGACGATCAGCCGCCGGCTGCCGCGGGTCGCCGTCGCCACCACGTTGAAGCCGGCCGAGCAGATGAAGCCGGTCTTCATGCCGTCGGCGCCGGGATAGCGGCCGATCAGGCCGTTGGTGTTCTTGATGATGCGGCCGCCGAACTGCAACGCGCCGATGCCGAACAGGTCGCTGTTCTTGGGATATTCGAGCAGGATGGTGCGGCCGAGGACGGCGAGATCCCGCGCCGTCGTCTGGTTGCGCTCGTCCGGCAGGCCGTTGGGATTGACGAAGTTGCTCTGCCGCATGCCGATCTGCGCTGCGGTGGCGTTCATCATCTCGGCAAAGTTCTCCACCGAGCCGCCGACGCCCTCGGCCAGGACGACGGCCATGTCGTTGGCCGACTTCACCAGCATCATCTTGAGCGCGTTCTCGACGGTGACCTCCATGCCCGGCTTGAAGCCCATCTTGGAGGGGACAGCGGCCGCCGCCCGCGCGCTGACCCTGAGCGGCGTATCCGCGTGCAGCCGGCCGTCGCGCAGGGCGTTCAGCGTCAGGTAGGCGGTCATCAGCTTGGTGACGGAGGCAGGGTACCAGGGCTCCGTCGCCTCCTTGGCGTAGAGCACCCGGCCGGTGCTGACGTCGGCGACGAGGATCGGCGTGGCCTCCGCCCGCTCGGGCAGCGCGGACAATGCGATCGGCAGGGCCAAAGCCAAACCGGCGGCGAAGCGGGCAAGCTTAAGCGAGCTCATGCGGGTCCGATCCGGGTTCGACGCCGACATACGGGATGCCGACGCGCTGTGTGACAAACCCAAGCGAGAGGTGATTCCCCACGGCCCATTCCGGTCTTCTAACCTGAAAGGCCGTCCTCTGCCTAGGCAAGGGCACCGCCGTCGTGCCCATTCGGTTGCTGGGGCCGGGTGGCCCGGCCGGAGCCGGGCGGTGCAAACGAGGCGTGGGGCGGGCGGCACGCGGTGCCGGATCGTTCGACCCGCCTGAAAGGCGCTCTAAGAAGCGAATGAGGCACACTCGGGGCACCCGGCGGCGGCGTCCACAGGCTTTCACACACGCCGGGCAGGGCGGTGCGGCGCCGGTGCTTAGGCGGCAAGCCATTGCAAGGGTGGAGCTTTTCGGTGCGGGCTCGATGCGTGAGGTGGCTGCGCCGGGCTGCCGCGGCAGGCGTCGCCGGCCTCCCCCTCGGTCGCGTCCGCGGTGTGTGGCCGCCGGCCCTGAAACGCCACCGTTTCAAGCGGTTGAGCGCACCGGCGCGCCGCCGCGCCAGCCAGCGGGCCCGGCAGTTTATGGCAAATTTATCACACTTGCCGTTTTTCTGCTCGTGGGGCGCATTCGTGCTCGACAGCGTGATTTGCGCCAGCCGGAGCTACGCCGTCCGCCGCGCTTCGTTGATTACGGCGGCCAGCTCCTCGGCGGCGTCGAGCAGCGGCGCCGCATCGCGAAAGACGCGAGCGTGCAGCAAGGCGCCCTCCAGGGTGACGGCCACCAGCCCGGCGAGGCGCCGCGCCCGGCCCGCTTCGATGCCGCCGCCCACGAACGCCTGCTGCAGAACCTCGATCCATGAGCCATAGGCGCCGGCCCCTTCCGCCCGGATGAGCTCGTGGTCGGCGACCGTCTCGAGCAGGGTCGCCGCGATGGGCGAGCCATCGCGGAAGGCCGACTCGGCGAGCCAGCCGCTGAGCAGGGTGATATAGCGGCGTGGGATCTCGGCCACGTCGGCTTCCTCGGCAGCGATGGCTCTAAGGGTGCCGGCGACCTTCTCGCCCGCGAGCCGCACCGCCTCGGCGCCGATCTGCGCCTTGCCGCCCGGGAAGTAGTGGTAGAGCGAGCCCTTGGGCGCCCCGCTCGCCGTCAGGATGTCGTTGAGACCGGTCGAGGCGTAGCCACGCTCGCGGAACAGTCGCACGGCGTGCTCCAGAATCGAATCGCGGTGTTTGCGGGCTGGGGCCATGCGGCCTCTATAGCTTGGCGGCGGTCTTGATCCAGCCACGGTACTATGTAGACTGGTCTACATGATCACACAAAGCACCGCGGCGTGGAGCCCGCCGGCCGGTTTCGACCGGCACTTCCGCAGGAGCGGCCTGACCGACCCGTGGGAGCCGCTCTATTCCTGCCGCGGCGAGCGCAGCGTGCGCCTCGGCCTGCTGGCCGCGGCCGCCCACGCCAATTCGCGCGGCTTCGTGCACGGCGGCCTGATCACCGCGCTCGCCGACAACGCCATGGGCCTGAGCTGCGGCGAGGCGCTGCGGGGAGATCAGGCGCGCGGCGCCGATGTCTCGCTCGTCACCGTCAGCCTGATGGTCGACTTCCTGGGCTCGGGCCGGCTCGGCCAATGGATCGAGATCCGCCCGCGGGTGCTCAAGGCCGGCGCCACCCTGTGCTTCGTCGCAGCCGAGGTGCTGGCGGACGAGACCCTGTGTGCCCGGGCCAACGCCACGTTCCGGGTGGTGCCGCGCACCACGCCAACGACAGGAGCCTCCGCATGAGCGGGACCAACGAAGCGCTGGAGACGCTCCGGCGTATCAACGCGACAGCCGCATTCAATCGCTGGGCGGGCTTCGAGGTGGCGGACGCGGGGCCGGGCCACGCGGAGCTGCATCTCGCCTGGCGCGACGACTTCGGGCAATACGCCGGCTACCTCCACGCCGGCATGGTCGGGGCCCTCGCCGACACCGCCTGCGGCTACGCCGCCGCGACCCAGGTCGGCCGTGTGCTCGCCTCCCACTTCTCGGTGAATTGCCTGGCCCCCGCCGTCGGCGAGCGCTTCATCGCGACGGGCACGCTGGTCAAGGCCGGCCGCCGCCAGGTTTTCGCCCGCGCCGAGATCACCGCCGTGACCAGCGCCGAGCGCAAGCTGGTCGCCACCGGCGAGGCCATCCTCGTCCCGATCGAGGGGTGAGAGGCGCGCGACTTTCCTGGCCGTGTTGCGGCGGCTGGACCCGCCCCCACCAGTCCCTTCCGCTTCGCTACGGGACAGCCTCCCCACAAGGGGGAGGCCGTTCGTTTAGCCGCCTCGCAACTCTCCAAACACATCAGGCAAGCGCACCTCCCTCCCCCCACGAAGTGGCGGGGAGGGGTAGGGGTGGGGGGCGGTCCAGCTTGCGTTTGGCTTGCAGAACAATAGCTTAGTCGGATAGTTGCTGGGCGACATGGCCTCCCGCCTACACGGGCTGCGGGCCGGCGGGGACGGCGACGCCCTTGAGGTCGGCGATGGTGGGGAAGCCGTTGACCGCCATCAGCAGGTCGGCCTCGGCCAGCAGCGTGCGCAGCACGTGCACGATGCCGTCGACGCCGCCCAGCGCCAGGCCGTAGGCGTAGGGGCGGCCGATGCCGACGGCGGTGGCGCCGAGCGCCAGGGCCTTGGCGATGTCGCTGCCCGAGCGCACGCCGGAATCGAACAGCACCGGCGTCGAGCCGCTGGCCTTCACCACCGCCGGCAGCATGTCGATGGCGGCGATGCCGCCGTTGGCCTGGCGGCCGCCGTGGTTGGAGCAGTAGATGCCGTCGACGCCGCCGTCGATGGCGCGCCTGGCATCGTCCGGGTGGCAGATGCCCTTGAGGATCAGCGGCAGCTTGGTGAGCGAGCGCAGCCAGGGCAGGTCGGCCCAGGTCAGCGGATTGCCGAAGACGCGGCCGAAGGTCATGACGCCGGCGCGCGGATCGTGCTCGGGCGGCTTGCCCACCAGCTCCTTGAAGCGCGGATCGGAGAAGTAGTTGGCGAGGCAGAAGCCGCGCAGCTGCGGGAAGTTGGAGGTGGCGAGGTCGCGCGGCCGCCAGCCGGTGATCCAGGTGTCGAGCGTCACCACGATGCCCTTGAAGCCGGCCGCCTCGGCGCGGCTCACGAGGCTCGCCGCCAGGTCCCGGTCGGTCGGCGTGTAGAGCTGGAAGAAGCCGGGCGTTGCGCCGAACTCCTTGGCCACCACCTCCATCGGGTCCTCCATCAGCGTCGACGCCACCATGGGCACGCCGCTCTTGGCGGCGGCCTTGGCGGTGGCGATGTCGCCGTGGCCGTCCTGGGCGCAGAGGCCGATGACGCCGATGGGGGCCATGAAGACCGGCGTCGGCAGCTTCAGGCCGAACAGCTCGATGGACAGGTCGCGCTTGGCCGCGCCCACCAGCATGCGGGGCACGATGCCCCAATGGCGGAAGGCGCTGGCGTTGACGTCCTGGGTATGCTCGTCGCCGCAGCCGCCGGCGACATAGGAGAGCAGCCCCGGCGCCATGGCCTGTTGCGCCCGCGCCTCCAGCTCCTGGAAGCTCATCGGCAGCTTGGGCACCGTGCCCATCAGGCCGGCGAAGTAGATCTCGTTCTGGTAATCGCCGAAGTGCGGCATCCCTGGGCTCCCGGCTTGTTGTGTCGGCGCGAGAGTTTCAGCTCGCCCTGGTTCAGGCAAGGGGCCTGCAAACCTCTCCCGCTTGCGGCGAGAGGGCGATGCGGCGCCGTCGGTGCGCGCCTCTGTGTGCGATGCCGCGCAATCCTATTCGCAAGGTGATCTCCGGCTTCGCGACACGCCGACCGCCCGTACACGCCCTTATTGAAGCTTCCATCTGGTGTGGGGCTTAACCCGCCATTCCCTTGTCACGTCTTCAACTCGCCGCTACTGCTGAGGCGGGGTCTCAGGGGGGCAGGCGATGGCTGAAATCGCGCAGTCTTCGTATCTCGATTTCACCAGCTATCGCACCACGTCGGCGACGGACCCGGTCAGCGCCTACGGCATCGATCCCGCCGACATCCGTCACGAGAACTCGACCATCAACGTCGCCCTGGTGCTCCCGCGGGCCAACGACCCGACGGCGCTCTTGAACGGCGATTGGGCGAGCCGGGAGAAGGCGCTCATCGACCTCAACAAGACCAGCAGCCTCTGGTCCACCTACGGCGCCGACCCGGCCGACTACCAGCAGGTGGTGAGCGGGCTCGCCGCCATGGGGATCGCGATCATCGGCGACCCCACCGGATCCAGCGGCTATGTCACCTCGGTCGAATCCCGCACCATCTGGGTGACGCTCGACAACAACGCCTTCGAGGCGCTGTTCGGCACGCCGCTGCTGCGCGTCGGGCCGCCCGACGACCCCGATTATCTGTTCTGGAACGGCAACCTGTCGCTGCCCGACGGCTGGGACGTCACCGGCATCTGGCCGGACTTCGATCCCGGCCACGCGGTCTCCAACCTCGCCGGCGACGTCTCGGTCGACCTGAAGCAGGGGCCGCAGGGTATCGGCAACAGCTCCACCGTGCAGCCGGACCTCTTCCCCCAGCAGATCGGCCAGAGCTTCTACAACTTTCCGGATGCGTGGGCGACGCAAGCCACCGGCACCGTGGGGCTGATCGAGCCCGGCATCGGCAGCGCCCTGCCGGACGACGTGATCGAGACCTTCGGCGAGTTGCTCAACGGCTACCGCCAGACGGCCGGCATCGGCACCGACGGCAAGCACTACACGCAGAATGCCGCCGGCCAATACTACACGGACTCCGACGGCGAGCGCTCGCTCGATGTCGGCGTCGTCAGCTCGGCCGCTCCCGGCAGCACCATCGGCCTCTACGTCGGCTCGGGCCTCAATGGTGCTGCCTATTCCACCACCTACACCGCCTACCAGGCCGCCTTCTGGGATACGGTGCACAATCCGGGCGTCATCTCCTCCTCGTTCATCGACGAGGTGCGCCCGGTGCCGGGCTCGCCCTTCTCCAATGCGGCGAACGAGCTGTTCGTCGATGCGGCGCTGCGCAACATCTCCGCCTATGCCGCCAACGGCGACGGCGGCTCCGGCAACATCACCGGCAACGGCATCACCAATCAGTACTCCACCTATTCCAGCGCCTACGGCATGCTGGTGGGCGGCACGGCCCTGAGCTCGCCGGCCCAGGCGGCAGCCGATCCGACGCTCAAGGAGATGGTCGGCAAGGTCGCTGCAGGAGATCTCGCCACCATCTGGCAACTGGTCTCCGGTGGCATGACCACGCTGCCCGAGGCCGGCTCGACGACGACCACCGAGATCGAGACGGTCTGGAACTCCTACGTGCTCAGGGGCGACCTGCTCGAGCCGGGTTACCTCAAGAACAATGCTGGCTCCGGCGGCGCCGATCCGAGCCATCCGATCCCGGACTACCAGCTCGCCTACGGGCTCTATCCCGTCACATCGGACCCGCTGGCCGAGCCGGGGCGAGGCACGCCGGACGTCGCGGCGCTCTCCGGCGGCGGCCTGTTCTACAAGGTGCCGAGCGCCGACATGACCGAGATCTGGAACGATTTCGGCACCAGCGCCGCGACCCCGCTGTGGGCGTCGATCGCCACGCACATCAACGCCGAGTTCGCCACCATCGGCCTGCCGCAGCTGGGTTACGCCAACGACCTGTTCTACACCGCCTCGGTGGTGGCGCCGGCCTCGTTCAACGACATCACCGTGGGCGACAACATGTCGACCTTCCGCGAGGGCGGGACGATCTCGTCGCCGAACTACGACGGTGGCATCAGCTTCATCACGCCCACCGGCTACAGCGACAAGGCCGGGCCCGGCTACGACCTGGCCACGGGCCTGGGCTCGCCCAACGCGACGCTGTTGGCGCGCTCGCTCTCGGCCATCGCCACCTCGCAGTATTACTTCGACACGCCCGACGTGCTCGCCCAGGGCAGCGGCGGCTGGACCAGCACCGTCGACCAGAGCCTGCTGTTCCAGAGCACGCTGAGCACCGATGCGAGCCTGTTCGTCGGCATCGGCTCGGGCGGCATGGCCGTCGCCAGCCAGGCGGGCGGCGCCTTCGCCTGGACCAGCCAGTTCGCCCAGCAGAGCTTGCAGCCCGACTTCTCGCCGGAGCTGGTGACGCTATTCGACAAGCAGGCCCAGGGCTCGATCGTCCAGGCCGACGTGCAGAGCGGTGACGCCGTGTCGGTCGCCATCGGCGGATCCGCCGTCACCACGCCGCAGGCCACCTTGTCGGCGCCTTATGGCTTCATCGACTTCGTTGCGAGTTCAGCGGACGGCGTGGTCAGGGCGGCCCGCCCCGTGGCGGTGGCGGAGACGGCGCAGGCGGCCGACGATCAGGACGCCATCGTGCGCCTGCGCCAGAACGGCGAAAACGACCAGCAGGTGATGTTCTACAAGGTGGACGATTTTGCCGGCAAAATCGGCGACCTCGCGCCCGGTGACCCGGGCTACGACATTGCGGCACTGGCCCGCGCCTACGAGAACAGCAACGGCGAGATCTGGCTGCACGGCGGCGGCTACGGCCAGTACAGCGAGACGGAGCTGACCGGCATCGACGCCGGCGACTTCATCGCCATGGAGCTCAAAAGCGGCGGCCACAACTACTATGCGTTTGCCGACGCCAACGAGGAGGTGGACGGCGAGCACGTGGCGCACCTGTGGAGCTACGGCCTCAACACCTGGGGCTGGGAAGACCTCTTCGGCGGCGGCGACCGGGACTACAACGACCTGGTGGTGCAGCTCGACTTTACGAGCGCCGCCAGCAAGAGCCTGGCGTAGGGGAGGCGGCCGCCTCTGCGGGGCCATGCGACTTTCGAGGCATGGCTGCGACCTTCCGGCGTCATGGCCGGGCTTGACCCGGCCATCCATCCACTCGGAAACGCCTCCATGCGGCCAGCCCTTGCGGGCTGACGTTGCCGCGATCGATGGATGGCCGGGTCAAGCCCGGCCATGACGCGGTGAACGCTGCACTATCCCTATTCGCAAGGTGATGTCTGAGTTTGCGCTCGGCCGCCGGTAGCATTCGCCGAGTAAGCGCGCGCCTTCCGCTACTGCCTTGTCAGCCCCTCCACCGGCCGCTACTGCTGATGCGGGGGCACAAGGGGGGCGAGTCGTGGCTGAAATCGCAAATTCGTCGTATCTCGATCTAACCAGCTATCGCACCACGTCGGCCACGGACCCGTATAGCGCCTACGGCATCAACCCCGCCGACGTCGTGAAGACGGGCACGACCGTCAACGTCGCCCTGGTGCTCGACCGCGCCAACGATCCCACGGCACTGCTGAACAGCGACTGGGGCGCCCGGCAGCAGGCGCTCATCGACCTCAACAAGTCCAGCAGCCTCTGGTCCACCTACGGTGCCGACCCGGCCGAATACCAGCAGGTGCTGAACGGGCTCGCCGCGCTGGGCATTCCGATCCTGGGCGACCCCACCGGGGCGAGCGGCTACGTCAGCTCGGTGGAATCGCGCACCATCTGGGTGACGCTCAACAACGACAACTTCGAAAAGCTGTTCGGCACGCCGCTGCTGCGCGTCGCCTCCGGCGACGACAAGGGCCTGGTCTTCTGGAACGGCAACCTGTCGCTGCCGGACGGCTGGGACGTGAGCGGCCTCTGGCCGGACGTGGACGCTCCGCACGCCGTCTCCAATCTGGCGGGGAACGTGGCCGCCGCCCTGCCGCAGGGGCCGCAGAGCGTCGGCAACAGCTCCACCGTCCATCCGGCCTATTTTTCCCAGGAGATCGGCCAGCAGTTCTATAACTTTCCGGACACCTGGGCGACGCAGGCGACCGGCACCATCGGGCTGATCGAGCCCGGCGTCGGCAGCGCCCTCCCGGGCGACGTGGCCGAAACCTTCGCCCAATTGCTCGACGGTTTCCGCGAGAAGGCGGGCATCACCACGCCCGGCCACCACTACACGCAGAACGCCGCCGGCCAGTCCTACACCGGCTCGGCCGGCGAGCGCGCGCTCGACGTCGGCGTCGTCGCATCGGGCGCGCCCGGCAGCACTATCGGGCTCTACGTCGGCTCCGGCCTCAACGGGGTGGCGGCCTCCACCACCTACACCGCCTACCAGGCGGCCTTCTGGGACACCGAGCACAATCCGGGCGTCATCTCGTCCTCGTTCATCGGCTCGCAGCGGCCGGCGCCGGGCTCGCCTTTCTACAACGCGACGAGCGAGCTGTTCGTCGACGCGGCGCTGCGCAACATCTCGGTCTATTCCGCCAACGGCGACGGCGGCTCCGGCGACCTCACCGGCACCGGCCTCAACAACGTCTACTCCACCTACGTCAGCCCCTACGGCATGCTGGTGGGCGGCACGGCGCTGAGCTCGCCGGCCCAGGCCGCGGCCGATCCGACGCTCAAGGGGATCGTCGACAAGGTCGCGGTCGGCGATCTCGCCACCATCTGGCAACTGATCTCCGGCGGCATGACCACGCTGCCGCAGGCCGGCTCGCTCACCACGACCGAGGTCGAGGCCGTCTGGAACTCCTACCACCTGAACGGCGCGCTGCTCGATCCGGGCTATCTCACCAACCAGGCCAGCTCCGGCGGCGCCGATCCCAGCCACCCGATCCCGAACTACCAGCTCGCCTACGGGCTCTATCCCGTCACCACGGACCCGCTGGCCGAGCCGGGGCGCGGCACGCCGGACGTGTCGGCGCTGGCCGGCGGCGGCATGTTCTACAAGACGCCGAAGGCCGACTTGAGCGGCCTCTCCGACGACATCGGCACCAGCGCCGCGACGCCGTTCTGGGCGTCGATCGCCGCGCACATCAATGCCGAGTTCGCCACCATCGGCCTGCCGCAGCTGGGCTACGCCAACGATCTGTTCTACATCGCCTCGGCGGTGGCGCCGGCCTCGTTCAACGACATCACGCTCGGCAACAACATCTCCACCTATGTCGACGGCGGCACCATCTCGGCGCCCGTCGACAAGGAAGGCACGCTCGCCTTCATCACGCCCACGGGCTACGGCACCCACGCCGGGCCGGGCTACGACCTCACCACCGGCCTGGGCTCGCCCAACGCGACGGTGCTGGCGCGCTCGCTCTCGGCCATCGCCACCTCGCAGTATTACTTCGAGACACCCGACGTGCTGAGCCAGAGCAGCGCCGGCTGGACCAGCACGGTCGACCAGAGCCTGCTGTTCCAGGGCATGCTGAGCCAGGACGCGAACGTGTTCGTCGGCATCGGCACCGGTGGCCAGGACGTTGCCGCCGAGGCCGGCGGCGCCTTCGCCTGGACCAGCCAGTTCGCCCAGCAGACCTTGCAGCCCGACTTCTCGCCGGAGCTGGTGACGCTGTTCGACAAGCAGGCGCAAGGCTCGATCGTCCAGGCCGAGGTGAAGAGCGGTGACGCCGTGTCGGTGGCCATCGGCGGGGCCGCCGTGACGACGCCGCAGGCGACACTCTCCAGCCCCTTCGGCTTCGTCGATTTCGTGGCCGCCGGCGCCGACAGCGCAGTCAGGGCGGCACGCGCCGTGGCGGTGGCGGAAACGGCGCAGGCGGCCGACGACCAGGAGGCCATCGTGCGCCTGCGCCAGAACGGCGAGAACGACGAGCAGGTGATGTTCTACAAGGTCGACGATTTTGCCGGCAAAATCGGCGACCTCTCCCCCGGCGATCCCGGCTACGACATCGCCGCGCTCGCCCGCGCCTACGAGAACACCAACGGCGACATCTGGCTGCACGGCGGCGGCTACGGCGCCTACACCGAAGGTGAGATCACCGGCGTCGACGCCGGCGACTTCATCGCCATGGCGCTGAAGAGCGACGACCACACCTTCTACGCCTTCGCCGACGCCAACGAGGAGGTGGACGGCCAGCACGTGGCGCACCTGTGGAGCTACGGCCTCAACACCTGGGGCTGGGAAGACCTCTTCGGCGGCGGCGACCGGGACTACAACGACCTGGTGGTGCAGCTGGACTTTACGAGCGCGGCCAGCAAGGGACTGGCGTAGGAGGGGAGAGGCACGGCTGCCCCGGGCTCGGAAGCATGGCCACACCCTCCCAGCGTCATGGCCGGGCTTGACCCGGCCATCCATCCGCTCAGGAACACCCCCATGCGGCCAGCCCTGGCGGGCTGACGTTGCCGGGAGCGATGGATGGCCGGGTCAAGCCCGGCCATGACGTGGAGCGTGACCTTCTCCATTTATTCGCAAGATCATATCGGGCTTGGCGGGCCGCAACCCAAGCATCCGGCCAGCAAGTCGCTTCGCCCTGCGTCCGCCTTGTCAGGGCTTGCGTCGACGGCTACCGCTGAATGCGGGGAAGCAAAGGGGGCCGACTCATGGCTGAGATCGCCAATTCGTCGTTTCTCGATTTCACCAGCTACCGCACCACGTCGGCCACCGATCCGTACACCGCCTACGGCATCGACCCCGCCGACGTCGTGAAGACGGGCACGTCCGTCAACGTCGCCCTGGTGCTCGACCGCGCCAACGACCCGACGGCCCTGCTCAGCGGCGACTGGGCGAGCCGGCAGAAGGCGCTCATCGACCTCAACAAGACCAGCAGCCTCTGGTCCACCTACGGCGCCGACCCGGCCGACTACCAGCAGGTGGTCAACGGGCTCGCCGCGCTGGGCATCCCGATCATCGGCGACCCCACCGGCACCAGCGGCTACGTCACATCGGTCGAATCCCGTACCATCTGGGTGACGCTCGACAGCGCCAATTTCGAAAAGCTGTTCGGCACGCCGCTGCTGCGCGTCGCTTCCGGCGACGACAAGGGCCTGATCTTCTGGAACGGCAACCTGTCGCTGCCCGACGGCTGGGACGTCAGCGGCCTGTGGCCGGACGTCAACGCCAACCATGCCGTCTCCAACCTCGCCGGCGACGTCTCCGTCACCCTGCCGCAGGGGCCGCAGGGCATCGGCAACAGCTCCACCCTCCAGCCGGCCTATTTTTCCCAGCAGATCGGCCAGGACTTCTACAATTTCCCCGACAGCTGGGCGACGCAGGCCACCGGCACCATCGGCCTGATCGAGCCGGGCGTCGGCAGCGCCCTGCCAGACGGCGCGACCGGGAGCTTCGACGCGCTGCTCGACGGTTTCCGCCAGAAGGCCGGCATCACCACGCCCGGCAGCACCTACACCCAGAACCCCGGCGGCCAGGCCTTCACCCAGTCGGCCGGCGAGCGCTCGCTCGATGTCGGCGTCGTCGCCTCCGGCGCGCCGGCGAGCACTATCGGCCTCTATGTGGGCTCGGGCAGCACCGACGTCGCCCAGGCAACCGAATACACCGCCTACCAGGCGGCCTTCTGGGATACCGCCAACAACCCCGGCGTCGTCTCCTCGTCCTTCCTCGCTGGACAGCACCCGGCGCCGGGGTCGCCCTTCGCCGATGCGGCAGACGAGCTCATGGTCGACGCCGCGCTGCGCAACATCTCCGTGTATTCGGCCAACGGCGACGGCGGCTCCGGCGGCCTCGTCGGCAACGGCCTCACCAACGTCTACAACGCCTATATCAGCCCCTATGCCATGCTGGTGGGCGGCACGGCGCTGAGCTCGCCGGCCCAGGCGGCGGCCGATCCGACGCTCGCCGCCATCGTCGCCAAGGCGGCTGCCGGGGACCCGGCCACCATCTGGCAGCTCGTCGCCGGCGGCATGACCACGCTGCCGCAGACCGGCGCGCTCACCACCACCGAGATCGAGACGGTCTGGAACGCCTACCTGCTCACCGGCACGAGCCTCGATCCCGGCTACCTGAAGAACGACGCCGGCTCCGGCGGCGTCGATCCGAGCCATCCGATCCCCTCCTACCAGCTCGCCTACGGCCTCGACCCCGTCACCTCCGACCCGATGCACGAATCCGGGCGCGGCACGCCCGACGTCTCGGCGCTCGCCGGCGGCGGCCTATTCTACAAGGTGCCGAGCGACGACATGACCGAGGTCTGGCACGATTTCGGCACCAGCGCCGCCACCCCGTTCTGGGCCTCGATCGCCGCCCACATCAACGCCGAGTTCGCGACCATCGGCCTGCCGCAGCTGGGCTATGCCAACGACCTCTTCTACATCGCCTCGGTGGTGGCGCCGGCCTCGTTCAACGACATCACCGTGGGCGGCAACACCTCGAGCTACCTGGAGGGCGGGCCGCTGTCGGCGCCCGTCGGCAAGGAGGGCGCCATCGGCTTCCTCACGCCCACGGGCTACGGCTACAGCGCCACGCCGGGCTACGACCTCACCACGGGCCTGGGCTCGCCCAACGCGACGCTGTTGGCACGCTCACTCTCGACCATCGCCACGTCGCAGTATTACTTCGACACGCCCGACGTGCTGGCGCAGGGGAACGGCGGCTGGACCAGCGCGGTCGACCAGAGCCTGCTGTTCCAGAGCACGCTGAGCACCGATGCGAGCCTGTTCGTCGGCATCGGCTCGGGCGGCACGGCGATCGACGGTCAGGCGGGCGGCGCCTTCGCCTGGACCAGCCAGTTCGCCCAGCAGAGCTTGCAGCCGGACTTCTCGTCGGACCTGGTGACGCTATTCGACAAGCAGGCGCAAGGCTCCATCGTCCAGGCCGAGGTGACGAGCGGCGATGCGGTGTCGGTGGCCATCGGCGGGGCCGCCGTGACGACGCCGCAGGCGACGCTCTCGGCTCCCTTCGGCTTCGTCGACTTCGTGGCCGGTGACAGCGCGGTGCGGGCCGCACGCCCCGTCGCCGTCGCCGAGACGGCGCAGGCGGCCGACGACCAGGATGCCATCGTGCGCCTGCGCCAGAACGGCGAGAACGACCAGCAGGTGATGTTCTACAAGGTCGACGATTTCGCCGGAAAGATCGGCGACCTCGCGCCGGGCGATCCCGGCTACGATCTCGCGGCGCTGGCCCGCGCCTACCAGGACACCAGCGGCGAGATCTGGCTGCACGGCGGCGGCTACGGCCAGTACAGCGAGACGGAGCTGACCGGCATCGACGCCGGCGACTTCATCGCCATGGAGCTCAAAAGCGGCGGCCACAGCTACTACGCCTTCGCCGACGCCAACGAAGAGGTGGACGGCCAGCACGTGCCGCACCTGTGGAGCTACGGCCTCAACACCTGGGGCTGGGAAGACCTCTTCGGCGGCGGCGACCGGGACTACAATGATCTGGTGGTGCAGCTCGACTTTACGAGCGCCGCCAGCAAGGGGCTGGCGTAAGACGAAGCGCGGAACAACGAAGGCCGTCGGCCGTATCAATTGTATGGTCGTGTCACCGCATCGGACGCTGGCGAAGGCGCCGCGTATAGTCCTCCTGGCGCTGGCGCTGCTGCCCGCCTTCGCCGCCGGTCCCGCCCTGGCGCTCACGGCGGACGACGTGAACCGGGCGGCCTTCGGCGCGGCTCGTGAATCCCACAAGCGGCCCGATCCTTTCATCGTCAAGGCCCAGGTTCTGCTCAGCCGGCGCAGCATCTCGCCCGGGGAGATCGATGGCGTCGACGGGGAGAACTACCATAAGGCCATAGCCCAGTTCCGCCGGCAGAACGGGCTCGGGGAGGGCGACGGGATGGATGCACCGACGTGGCAGGCGCTGGGGGGCGACGGCACCGGCGCCATCGTGACCGAGTATACGGTGACGGAGAAGGAGGCCTCGACCGATTTCGTGCGCCGCATCCCGCACGACTACGCCAGGCAGGCGGCCATGCGGCGGCTCGGCTATACCGGCGCCAGGGAGATGCTGGCCGAGCGCTTCCACATGAGCGAGGAGCTACTCAACGCCCTCAATCCCAAGGCGAATCCGGCCAAGGCCGGCGAACGGCTGCAAGTGGTCTCGGCGGCGCGCCAGCCGTCGGATGCCGCGGTCGAGCGCATCGACGCGGTCAAGAGCACCGGCATGGTCGTCGTCTACGGGCCGGGCGAGCAGATCCTGGCGAGCTATCCCGCCACCATCGGCAGCAGCGAGACGCCGTCGCCGACGGGCGAATACAAGGTCGCGCGCATCGCCCACGATCCGGCCTACCATTACGATCCCGACAAGAATTTCCAGCAGGGCCGCAACAGGCGGAAGCTCACCCTGCCGCCGGGGCCCAACAATCCGGTGGGGACGGTGTGGATCGCCCTCTCGAAGCCGACCTTCGGCATCCATGGCACGCCCGAACCGTCGAAGGTGAGCAAGACCTCGTCCCACGGCTGCGTGCGCCTGACCAACTGGGATGCCGAAGAGCTCGCGGGCATGGTGAAGCCCGGCGTGCCCGTGCGCTTCGTGGAGTAACGGCGCTGGCAAGGCATGTCCCGACCCTCCATCGACGCGGACACCCGGGCCGAGGCGGGCGGGGCGCGACACCCCGCATGCGGGCCGTGCGCCAGATTGCGTCGGTGATCGGGGTGATGGTCGCCGCCTTCACGCATGTCGCGCTGATGCCGGCCCAGCCCGCGGAGGCGCGGGCGAGCGGGCGTTCGCCCGTATCGCAGCAGGCGGTGTGGCGCGCGTCCACGCCCGTCCCCGCCACGGCGCCACTGCCGCCGCCGCGCCCGCCGGACCTGCCGGCTCCGCCCGGCGCCCAGGCCGGGAGCGCCGCGGCCCCGCCGGCGATCGACCCGGCGGCGCTTGCCGCCTGCCTCAGGGATTTCGCGGCGCGCGGCGGCGAGGCGACGCCGCCGCGGGCCGCGGAGGGCTCCGCCGACATGGGCGGCGCCTGCGCCATCCCCGGGCCGGTGACATTCGGGCGCGTGCGCCTGCCCGATGGGGCCGCCGTCACCCTCGACAGCGCGGTGACCGTGCGATGCACGCTGGCCGTCGAGCTGGTCAGCTGGATCCGTGACGACCTCACTGCCATCGCTGTGCGCCACGGCGCGCCGCTGGCCCAAGTCATCGGCGTCGGCGGCTACGCCTGCCGCCCGCGCAACGGCCAGGCGGGCGCGCCGATCAGCGAGCACGCCAGCGGCAACGCCTTCGACCTGCGCGCCATCAAGCTGGCCGACGGGCGCGTGATCGCGCTCGCGCAGGCCGACCCAGGTACCAAAGCCTTCCGCGAAGCGGTTCAGAAGAGCGCCTGCGCGCGCTTCGCGACCGTCCTCGGCCCCGGCGCAGACAGTTCCCACGCAGAACATCTTCACGTCGACATGCGCCAGCGCCGGGGCGGCTTCCGACTCTGTCAGTGGAACGTCGACTGAGGGTCGTACTCCGCCTGGGGCGACCGGATTCACATATCCGAGGCTGCTCGACGTTGATGCGCCGGCCGATGTTGGCCTTGAGCGCCTGCGATCGAGTGGGGGGTCACCCAATCGCAAGCGAAGCGCCCCAGATCCAAAAGGTTATGAGCATTCACCGCGGCTGGGCTTAGCTTGCCACGGTCCATCTCCCTCGCCGTCATGGCCGGGCTTGACCCGGCCATCCATCCACGCGGGAACGCCGCCATACGGCCAGCCCTGGCGGGCTGAAGCTGTTGCGATCGATGGATGGCCGGGTCAAGCCCGGCCATGACGCGGTGAGCGCGGTGCTATCCCTATTCGCAAGGTGATGTGCGCCGGTTCGCCGCGCCGCCGAAGTATCCGCGCAAGCTCCCGAGGCCAAGCTCCCGCCTTGTCAGCCGCTCCACCCCTCGCTACTCCTGATGGCGGGGAAACAAGGGGGGTCGACTCATGGCTGAAATCGCCAATTCGTCGTTTCTCGATTTCACCAGCTACCGCACCACGTCGGCCACCGATCCGTACGCCGCCTACGGCATAGACCCCGCCGATGTCCAGAAGACCGGCTCCGTCGTCAACGTGGCCCTGGTGCTCGACCGTGCCAACGACCCCACGGCGCTCTTGAACGGCGACTGGGCGAGCCGGCAGAAGGCGCTCATCGATCTCAACAAGAGCAGCAGCCTGTGGTCCACCTACGGTGCCGATCCGGCAGAATACCAGCAGGTGGTGAACGGCCTGGCCGCCCTGGGCATCCCGCTCCTGGGCGATGCCACCGGCGCGGGCGGCTATGTCAGCTCGGTCGAATCCCGCACCATCTGGGTGACGCTCGACAGCGCCAATTTCGAAAAACTGTTCGGCACGCCGCTGCTGCGCGTCGTCTCCGGCGACGACAAGGGCCTGATCTTCTGGAACGGCAACCTGTCGCTACCCGACGGCTGGGACGTCACCGGCCTCTGGCCCGACGTGCAGTCGCCGCACGCCGTCTCCAACCTGGCCGGCGACGTCGCGGCCGCCCTGCCGCAGGGGCCGCAGAGCCTCGGCAACAGCTCGACCGTGAAGCCGGCCTATTTTTCCCAGCAGATCGGCCAGGACTTTTACAACTTCCCGGACAGCTGGGCGACGCAGGCCACCGGCACCGTGGGCCTGATCGAGCCCGGCGTCGGCAGCGCCCTGCCGGACAACGTCATCGAGACCTTCGGCCAACTGCTCGACGGTTTTCGCGAGAAGGCCGGCATCACCACCGGCGGCTCGTACTACACCCAGAACGCCGCCGGCCAGGCCTTCAACGACTCCGCCGGCGAGCGCTCGCTCGACGTCGGCGTCGTCGCTTCGGCGGCGCCCGGCAGCACCATCGGCCTCTATGTGGGCTCCGGCCTCAACGGGGCGGCGGCCTCCACCACCTACACCGCCTACCAGGCCGCCTTCTGGGACACGGCGAACAACCCCACCGTCATCTCCTCCTCCTTCGGCGGCCCGCAGCGGCCGGCGCCGGGCTCGCCCTTCTACGACGCCGCCAACGAGCTGTTCGTGGATGCGGCGCTGCGCAACATCTCGGTCTACGCCGCCAACGGCGACGGCGGCTCCGGCGGCGAGATCGGCACCGGCCTCGCCAATCTGTACGGGGTCTACATGAGCCCCTACAACATGATGGTCGGCGGCACGGCGATGAGCTCGCCCGGCCAGGTGGTAGCCGATGCGACGCTCACCGACATCGCCGCCAAGGTCGCGGCGGGGGACCTCGCCACCATCTGGCAGCTCGTCTCCGGCGGCCTGACCGCGCTGCCTCAGGCCGGCTCCCTCACCACCCGCGAGGTCGAGACCGTCTGGAACTCCTATAGCCTGAACGGCACGCTGCTCGACCCCGGCTATCTCAAGAACGACGCGGGCTCCGGCGGCGCCGATCCGAGCCACCCGATCCCCTCATACCAGCTCGCCTACGGCCTCTACCCCGTCACCGCGGATCCGCTGCACGAGGTCGGCCGCGGCACGCCCGACGTCTCGGCGCTCGCCGGCGGCGGCCTATTCTACAAGACGCCGCACGAGGACATGACCGGCATTTCTGACGATTTCGGCACCAGCGCCGCAACGCCGTTCTGGGCCTCGATCGCCGCGCACATCAACGCCGAGCTCGCGGCCATCGGCCTGCCGCAGCTGGGCTATGCCAACGATCTCTTCTACACCGCCTCGGTGGTGGCGCCGGCCTCGTTCAACGACATCACGCTGGGCAACAACATCTCCACCTATGTGGACGGCGGCCCGCTCATGGCGCCGGTCGGCAAGGACGGCGCCTACGGCTTCCTCACCCCCACCGGCTTCGGCAACCAGGCCGCGCCCGGCTACGACCTGGCGACCGGCCTCGGCTCACCCAATGCGACGCTGCTCGCCCGCTCGCTCTCGGCCATCGCCACCTCGCAGTATTACTTCGACACACCCGACGTGCTCGTGAGCGGCAGCGGCGGCTGGACCAGCCCTGTCGACCAGAGCCTGCTGTTCCAGTCGGCGCTCGGCACCGATGCGAACCTGTTCGTCGGCATCGGCTCCGGTGGCGCGGAGGTCGCCGGCCACGCCGGCGGCGCCTTCGCCTGGACCAGCCAGTTCGCGCAACAGAGCCTGCAGTCGGATTTCTCGCCTGAGCTCGTGACGATGTTCGACCAGCAGGCGCAGGGCGCGACCATCCAGGCCGACGTGAAGAGCGGCGAGACGGTGGCGGTGGCCATCGGCGGGGCGGCCGTCACCACGCCCCAGGCGACGCTCTCCGCCCCCTTCGGCTTCGTCGATTTCGTCGCCGCTGACAGCGGCAGCACCGTGCGGGCGGCGCGCCCGGTCGCCGTCGCCGAGACGGCGCAGGCGGCCGACGACCAGGACGCCCTCGTGCGCCTGCGCCAGAACGGCACCAGCGACCAGCAGGTGATGTTCTACAAGGTCGACGATTTCGCCGGAAAGATCGGCGATCTCGCGCCCGGCGACCCCGGCTACGACCTCGCGGCGCTGGCCCGCGCCTACGCGGACAAGACCGGCGAGATCTGGATCCACGGCGGCGGCTACGGCCAGTACAGCGAGACGGAGCTGACCGGCATCGACGCCGGCGACCTCATCGCCATGGAGCTCAAGAGTGGCGGCCACACCTACTCCAGCTTCGCCGAGGGCAACGAGCAGGTCGACGGCTACCACGTGCCGCATCTGTGGAGCTACGGCCTCAACACCTGGGGCTGGGAAGACCTCTTCGGCGGCGGCGACCGGGATTATAACGATTTGGTGGTGCAGCTGGATTTTACGGGCGCGGCGGGGAAGGGGGTGGTGTGACAAGTGTCGGACCGCGGCGCGGGTATTTCAACTACACCTCATGGACTGCTCGTGGCCCTTCTGAGAAATTCGGAACGCCTGCTTATAGGCAGTGCGTCTGGAGCCGGATGTCAAGTCGCACTTCCGTGTGTACTTTTGGGTCGGAGTTGCTAGATCGATGTTGAATTCTAGATCTCGATTTCACTGAAATCAGTTCGCTCCGATAATACGTAAAATTTACATGACAATTGAACATCAGCCGCCCACAAATTCGGTTGTCAAGCAGCTATACGCACGAGCTTTTTCCTGCGCCTTCCCTAGTTGTAGCCAGCCTCTATTTCGGGAAGATCCTGTGTCCGGAATTTGGGTATTGAATTCCCGGATCTGCCACATCTGCGCGCGCAGCGAGGGTGGTCCTAGATGGGACGCGCACCAGACGAGCGAGCGAAACCGGTCCGTGGAGAACCTCATCCTGATGTGCATCGCACACGCGAGCGTCATCGACGACCCGTTGTCGCTGCAGTCCTATCCTGCAGAACTCCTGCGCACTTGGAAGGAGGAACAGCTAGCGGAGCACCGACGTCGAAGCGAAGGCTGGCCAATCACAAGCAAAATGGCTGACGAAGCGCTGCTGGCGTCCAAGGACGCGGCGATTTCCATCCGTGACGCAATCGTACACCTAGGCGGCGAAGGCGGTCGGGCCCCTGGCGCTGGTGGAGGTGGAGGCGGTGCTATCGGTGAGGGAGCACGCGCGGGACGCGGTGGAGATGGGGGGCGGATCACGGATGCAGACGGAGATCCGTTGCCTCCGGAGGAACTCGAGCGTTTCCTAATGTCGGGCGGCTTACCTGCGCCCGGATCTGGCGGAGGTGGCGCAGGAGTAATCGATCCGGGTGCCATCGGCGGCGATGGCGGTGACGGTGGTGATGGCATGTCATTCACTGCGGAAGTGCAGCCGGGTGACGTCTTCGATATCGAGATTGGGGAGGGTGGGAAAAGCCCACTTCAGCCTGGGCAACACCCAGCATCCGGCGGTGATACGGTCCTCCGACATAGAACGGCAGCCGGGGAGCTGATCCGAGAGTATCGCACTAAAGGCGGCAAGGGGGGTAAATCGGGCAAGCTCCTCGACGATTGGCCCACGATTACTGCGGCTGACCTTGATGGCGGCTTTCAAGTTTCCACTCTCATGCCATTTGACTCATGTGACTTCCATCAGGGGCGGCTACACGTACTAGGCGGTGCCTGGGAAACTTTCTACGTGCCCGAATTCCCTTGCGAGGCAGCGTGGCAGATAATCTGCATAGTCGGTTGGGAGAAGCTTGAGCCTGGTCGCACGCGCGGACTGCAGATCTGCATCACGAATCCAAATGGCGAGGAGGTGTCGAGAATTGCAATTGGACTGCCGCAGACAGCCCTATCCGGTCTCAGCTACATCTGGCCGGTAATGATCGGCACGACGTTTGATCGTGAGGGGCTTTGGGGGCTCCACGTCCAATCTGGTGAATACCTCCTCTCGCGAATTTTGATCCGCGTCTCCGTCAAAGCTTAGGTCTCCCGCGTCACTTCCACGCTTTGCGCCCGTTCCGATCCGCTCGGGCGTCATGTTGCTGCCGGCCAGCCGATTCATAGAGCAAGGGACGGAAGCCAGAACCTTTTTCATGACGGCGCCTGGGCATTAAAGTCTAAAGACGCCGCATTGTCTCCAACCCTGCTATCGTCATCGATCCCTTGATGTGACGGGATCATCCGCTCCGGGATAAACATTACATAGGGATGCGCCTGCCACAAGAAGGCGGCTCCGATCTCATCCCCGGTGAATCCGAGCACCTTCAGAACATGATAGCGACCTAACGCCGTGAGGTAGCGAAGATAACTCATCATTTCCTTTGCAACGTGACTGGACACTTCCAGCCCCCGTCCGTGTGGAACGATATTTCGTAAATCTCGGATACGCTTAAGGTCCGGATTTCCCCTAAACCCATCCTCTTTCCACATCTGATGCAGACGTTCGAGACGTTTTAGAAGAGAAAATCTATTGGATGCGGCTCCGCTTATTCGTCTGAATAAGTCAATGTCCGCAGTTGAGCCATGATTCTCGACAAGATCTTTCAGACTCTTCATATCCTGCTTGAAATTTTCATCCGATCCCGATCCGAAGGTGCGATCGTCAAAGGCTTCTAGGCAGCCAAGAAGCTCACCATATCCTTGAGTGGGGGAGAGATCGTAATCTTCCACGCTCTGAATTTGGTCGGCCAGGAAGATGAGTTCGTCACTGCCTCCCGAGAGGTGGTTCAGCAGCGCTTCCATCGGAACAGGGGACCGTTTCTCGAACGTCAAGCGACGGTGTACGTCTGGTGGAGTGTCTCGGCGATTCTTTCTGGAGATAGGACGATACCAGAACTCGGCGACGACCTCGCGTTCCTCTCCATTCCACAGGCGTTTATGCGTCGTAGGGAGATGAAAGGTAGGTGCCTGCACGCGTGCGCCGATCAGAAATTCGAACAGGGCGGAAAGCCGCCACGCCACACGAGTGATCGCGTCGAAATCGACAGGTTCGGGGAACTGCAGTTCCAGCACGGTGTACTCTTCCAGCGTCGTGGCCTCGCCGCGGGGAACGCGGGTCGCGCTGGTGACTTTCGCCTGCGTTCCATCTGCCAAGGTGAAAATGCGCTGCTGTGGCGGCTGAACGTCGACAGAAAGGGAAGGGAGACCAACGTCCTCGGGCCGCGACCAGCCTCGATTGACAAGGCGAGGATTTACCCAAGCATGAAATGCCGGGTGTTCGACCACGAGTCCCGTGAAGATGGGGGCGCTGATGTCCTCTAAGAAGACATTCTTGAGGAGGGCGCTAGCGACGAACCGCTGGGACTCCCGCATTGCCGGGGTATCCATGCTGATGTTCAATCCACCGGTTCTCTGAAGCCACGGCTGGATGAGTGTTGCCGGCCGCTGATAGTCTAGCCATCCTGTCAAGGTCTGACCGCTGACGAGAAATGCCTCCTGGTTCTCGCTGCTCCCCGAGAAGCGAATCGTGTCCAGATATATCCCCTCATCCAAATCGAAGGTGAGGCGTCCGGGCAGGTGATCGGCTTCGTTGCTATGGTTCGGACGAACGGCGAACCATTCCTCGAAACTCTCAAGCCGCATCGAGATCTCCCGCGCACATCATCACTAGCTCCGAGTGTAAGGGGTTGAGAGCGCATCGATCATGCGGTCGGTCTCGACGCAGATCGTGGGTGGCGCGCATTTCTCATGCCAGCCTCGTTGTCCTCGTCGACGTTGAGCAGAACGCACTCGATCGACACCAAGCATGCGGCAGCTTTCCTAAAGTTGCTAGTCCGGAGCCAACCGTTCGCTTCCGGGGCCCGTTTCAGTCGCCCAAGCGCGGGATGCCCAACTTCTGCTTCTGGCGTGTTTTGCTGGCGGGGTGCCCACTACTCGTCGCCGGACGCCTATTGCGCGACCGCTATTCGAATTTGCCAAACAACGTTACACTGCGTGAACGGCGTTTAATTCTCTGCTCAAACAGTTGCCGGGGCCGCCCTGGCCGGGTGAACATAGCGAACGCCATCAGGTCGTCAGATCGCGAATGGCTTTGTCGGCATAGCGTTCCAGGCGAAGCACTTGCCGGGCGATAGCGTTCGACTCGAAGGCTTTGGCCGCCCGGCGCGCATAGGCCGAGAAATTCCTGACGCCGACAGGGTAGAACCTGCGCCTTAGCCGCTTGGTATAGATCTTGTTGGCACGCCCTTCAGCTATGGCCCGCGCCCCGATCTTGCGTGTCTTCTTGATGTTGTATTTCAGTTTGCGCCATTGCCGAGCGAACGAGCTGGGTCGGATCGTCGCTTCCGCCTCGGTGAGGTTGAAGCCCAGATACTGGAAGCCTGCATTGCCACTGCTATCAAAAACAGCGCGCTCCGTTTTCTCATCCTTGATCTCCAGCTTCGCTGCCGCAATGGCCGCCATCAAAGCGGCCCGGATCGTTGCCTCCTGCTCGGGCTTGCAGATCACGAGGATGTCGTCGGAGTAGCGCTGGTACAGCGCAGCGTGGGCGCGGCAAAGCGATGCCATCGCCCGGTCGACATCCATCATATAGAGGTTCGAGAACGCGCTGCTGATCGGCGTCCCCTGGGGAACGCCAAAAGCGTTGGGGTTTGGTTTTATGGGTACGCCAGCGGCTTTCACCTCGGCGATCGACGCTACAGGTTCGGGCTTTGGCGACTTCAATCTTGGACCGATATCCGGATGCGCTGCGAGGGCTTCCCGGCTCACACAGTGGTATCGGGTCACATGCCGAAAGACATTGTACCAGTCCTTGCTCAGTTCCGCCGTGCCGAGCAATCGCTTGAGATGCTCTTTGAGCAGCCGATGGTCGAGATGGTCGAAGAAGCCGGTGATGTCGAAGCAAAAAACGATGCAGGGTGCGTTGGTCTTCGCGAACCGGTAGGCATCCGCGGAAAAATCGTAGTTGGATTTGCCGAGACGGCGGTAGCCGATCACGTGAGAGGTGAGGCGTTCGCTTTCGTAGAGATCGTCGAGGCGATTTGTCAGCTCGAAGGCATACTTCGACAGGATGCACGCGTCGCGATGTGAGGCGTACATGATCGGCCTGATCTTGTAGACTGTCTTGCCGTCCTTGGGCTTGTAGCGCTTGACCCGCTTTTCAAAATGGATGAGCGGCGACCACGCATGCCCATGGATGCCGGCACCAGCCTCGAGGCCGCAGGCATAGGACTCACCGACCGGCGCGTCGAAGTGCTTGTATCCACGCTTGGTGAACCAGGCTGGCCGCATCGCTATCCCGCTATTGCAGTGTCTGGGGGGCTAGCTCCGACCCAGAGCCTCGGTCTGCACCGAACGCCCCCCAAACGCACGCCTCAATCCGTCAGCATCGTCCCGTTCTCGTCAGACCAGGCTTCCCCCAACGCGGGTCAAATAACGCTAGGCAGTATAGTGTGGTCGTGGAGGTCCGAGCGATGCTCGAAGTCTCGTCGATACGGATCGCGGCGATGATGCTGACGCTCGTCGGCATCGTCGATGCGGCCCTGTATGAGGTTGACAGTTTCAACGACCGTACCGACGGCCAATTCCGGCGGCCCGGCTAAGGTGGAGGTTGCCAGTCTGTTCCGCAAGGGCACCTCGTGGCCCTCTCCACCTTTTTTCCTGCGCAAGGGGCTACGAGCTGCGGTCCGTCGCACAGCGGTTGCACCCGAGCGAGCACCTCGGCCATGACATACTCTGGTAGGTGAAAGCGGCGCCTATTCAGGCGGCCTTGTCGCGCCGGATGCTCTGGATCTTCTCCCACACACGTCCCGGCCCGGGAACGTCGATATCGAAGACGGTTGCAAGCGTGTCGGCGAGATGGTCGGCGCTCGTGATGGACTGCTCGCTGAGGCGGCTCGCCGTCACCCGGCGCAGGCAATCGTTCTGCAGGCCCACATAGCCGTCGCTCGTATGCCGGAGGACGGCGAGCGCATTGGTGAACGGCGAGCCGGAATCCTGCATCAGCCAGCCATGGGTCGCGGCCATGGCGGCTTCGTCGCAGTGGTCGGGCCGGAAATCGAGCGTTTTCGCAATGCCGCGAGCATGGTTGTTGAAGCGCAGCCAGCCGCCCTGCACCGGCGCAATCGAAAAATCGAAACCGCGCTGGCTGATCGGTCCGACGGCCATCGGCACGGGCTCGACGATGGCATCCGCCAGGCCGACCTCGGCAAGATAGGAACGGTCGAGATCGACCCGCAGCGTGAGGTGATTGCCGATGGCCATATCGCCATGCTTCTCCCGGTCAACCCCGCCGCAAAGACGCGTCACCTGGAAGCCGAGCGCCGCGAGCGCGGCGCCGAAGAGGCCGTTCTGCTCGTAGCACCAGCCGCCGCGCTTGCCGTCCACCATCTTGGTGAAGATCGATGCCGGGGCAATGGAGGATGGCCATCCCATGAACGCATCGAGCGCCTCCCAGGTGAAGGTCATCAGGTGCGCGCGGTGAAGTCTTGACAGGCTGCGGATGTCGAGGGAGCCCGGCCGCTCCATGCCGATCCTTGCGAGGTAGGCCTCGAGCTGGGCAGCGGTCAGGGTCGTATCGTCGTCGTTCAAGGGCGCGTGCGTCATCCGTCGGCTTCCTATGTTGAACCGCTGTTGAGCTCTCGATGCAGTATTAAAAACGACTTATCGCCCGGCCCGGCGATGTTATCGTCACCGGAAGGCCTGAGCGAGTACTCTCATTAATATTTTATTTGTTCTCCACGCTATCCGGCCGGCACGGCGTCTCTATAGCGCGCTGGAAAGGCGGGCGTTCCTAAATGAATGTGCAAGGCGCGCCGGGTATCCTAAAAGCTTGCTAAGCGGGCCTCGGGCGGGAGATGGGATGGCGGTGCAGCTCGACGATACGATCCTCGCGTTTTTCAGGCGGCCGTTGATGTGCATCATCGCCGGGGCCGACGCGGCCGGGCGGCCGTCCGCGGGGCGCGGCGTCGGCTTCGACGTGCTGAACGACAGGCAGGCCATCGACGTGGTCTTCTCCGCCTGGCAATGGCCGCGCCTGGAGCCCGACATCCGGCAGACGGGGCGGATCGCCGCCACCTTCGTCAGCCCTTCGGACTATGTCAGCTTCCAGCTCAAGGGGATCGCCACCATCGAGGATACGGGGGCGCGTCACCTCGATCGCGCGGAGCGCTTCATCGCGGCGGCGACGAACGAGCTCGTATCCCTCGGCGTGCCCCGACCCATCATCGCCCAATGGCTGACGGCCCGCAACGCGCGCGTCGCCCGGATCGCCGTCAGCGAGATCTATATCCAGACGCCCGGTCCGCTCGCCGGCATGCTCGCTGGAACGAGATCGCCATGAGCCTTCGGCTGTCCGACCTGTCCGCCTGTTTCGAGGGCGTCATTCCCTCCATCATCGCCACGGCCTCGGCCGACGGGATGCCGAATATCTCCTACCTCTCGCACGTCGTGCGGGTCGATGAAGACCATGTGGCGCTCTCCAATCAGTTCTTCGCCAAGACGGCAGCGAACATTCGCGCCAATACCCAGGTCACCTTGATCCTCGTCGACGGCACCACGGGTGAGCAGTTCCTGCTCGGCATCGAATTCGTGCGGTCGGTCGATACCGGCCCGCTGTTCGACAAGATCGCTCGACAGCTCAAGGCGAGCAGCGCGCAGGTGGGCATGGCGGAGGTCATGCGTCTGCGGAGCGCCGACATGTTCCGGGTGCACCGGATCGAGACGGTGCCCAGCCCGGTGGAGACCGCGCCGGCGCCCGGCCGCGATCCTGTCAGCCTGCCGGCTCTGGCCGAGGCGATACGGGCGATCGAAGGGCAGGCGGAGGCGGACGAGATCATCGACAGCCTGCTGTCCAGCGTCGAGCGCGTGCTCGGCTATCGCCATGCGCTCGTGCTGATCCGCGACGGTGATCGCGGCGGCCTGGTGACGACCGGCAGCATCGGCTACGAGCCCTCAGGCCTGGGATCGGAAATCGCCGGCGGCGAGGGGCTGATCGGCGCGGCCGCCGCGAGCGGGCGGACGGTCAAGGTCAACGACATGAGCCGCGTCCGCCGCTACGGAGAGGCCATCGGCGTGGAGGCGGAGGCGTCGGAAAACGCCACGCGCGCCGTCACCTTTCCGCAATTGCCCATGGCGATGAGCCAGATCGCCATTCCCATGGCCGCGCGCGGCGCCGTGACCGGGGTGCTCTTCATCGAAAGCCTGGAGCGGTTGGCGTTCCGTGAGGCGGATGAGGCGGCCCTCGACATCCTGGCGGGCCAGGCGGCCGGCGCCTTACGCGTGAGCGAACAGGCAGAGGCAGCCCAGCCGGCGCAGGCTCTGCCCACGTCCCCGGCCGCCTCCGACGGCCGGGAGATCCGCGTCGTCCATCACCGCGTCGACGACAGCGTGTTCGTGGATGGCACCTATATCGTCAAGGGCGTCGCCGGCGCGCTGCTTCGCCAGATGCTCGAATGGCACCTGAAAGACGGGCGCGACGCGTTCACCAACAGGGAGATGCGGCTGACCCTGGGCGGCCGGATGCCTGAGATCAAGGATAATCTCGAAACCCGGCTGCTGCTCCTGCGCCGCCGGCTCGAAGAAAAGCAGGCCCCGATCCAGATCGTTCGTGTCGGCCGAGGCCGCGTTCGCCTGGAGGCGAGAGGCCCCCTCATGCTCGACGCCGCGCGGGACTAGTTGGATGGGCCCAGTTGTTCGGGCCAGAGCACGTGGTCGTCCATCGGTCACTGTTCCTTCTTGAACAAATCCTGGAAGATCAGCCGGCCCCAAATGCGGTCGCGTGCGTGCACCAGCGCGCCACCCTCGTCGAGCCTTCCCAGCTTGACGGGTGCGAACCCGAGTTGCTTGGCCAAATCCGCCACGGGAGCGATCGCGTCCTCGTCGTCGCTCGACAGAAAGACCACCCGGTGGCCGCCCTCGACGATCGGATCGGCAGCCAGGGTGGCCGCAACCAGATGATTGAAGCCTTTCACGAGCTTGGCGCCGGTGAACGACTTGGCGACGAAGGCGGAGGACGGGAGACCATCCAGCTCCTCGAGGGGAACCAACGCGTTCATCGCGTCGATGACAGTCTTGCCTGTCCAGCTCGGCAGGGCCTTCGCAACCGCGCGATGCTCCCCGAACGGGACCGCCAGGATGATCGTGTCGGCCTCCAGTGCATCCCGCAGCGACCTGGCGACGACCGTGGACCCGATCGCCCGAGCCTGCGGCGCCAACGCCTCGGGCGGCCGGCGGCTCGCGACGGTCACCTCGATGTTTTGACGGGCGAAGGCGCGGGCGAGGGCCTGGCCGATCTTGCCGAATCCTACAATCGCATAGCTCATAATACGTCTCCGATCCGTGTAGATATTGATTCCCCGGCCTTCAACGGCACTGGGTTATCCATTTCGCTGCCTGGCGACCTTCGCGAGATCTTCCAGAAGCTTCTGATGAGTGCGGCGCGAATTCAGATGGCCGAGAAGCCGCCGTCGACAGACAACTCCACCCCATTCACGAAGCTCGAATCGTCTGACGCAAGAAACAGCGCGACCGCCGCAATTTCCTCGGGACGACCCATCTTTCCCCGCGGGATCAGGGATTCGAACATCTGCTTCGCCTCTTCAGTGAGAACCTGGTCCTGCATCGGCGTGGCGATCGGCCCCGGGCTCAGCACGTTCACCCGGATATTCCTGCCCTTCAGCTCGTTGAGCCAAGTGCGTGCGAATGAGCGCAACGCCGCCTTGCTTGCCGAATACACGCCGTAACCAGGAAAACCTTTCACCGAAGCGACTGACCCGGTCATGAAGATCGATCCGCCGTCGTTGAACAGCGGCAACGCCTTCTGGACCGTGAACAGCGTGCCGCGCGTATTCAGGCCGAAGGCCGCATCGAAATGCTGCTCGGTGATCTCGCCCAGTGGGACGGCTTCGCCCATGCCGGCGCTCGCGTACAAGATGTCGATCCTGCCCTTGTCCCGCTTGACCGTGTCGAACAGGCGGTCGAGGTCGTCGAGATTGGCCGCGTCGCCGCGCACGGCGGTCACGTTCCGGCCAATCAGCTCGACGGCCTCGTCGAGCGCCTCCTGCCTCCGGCCCGTGATGAAGACATAGGCGCCTTCTTCGACGAACCGCCTGGCGCTCGCCAGCGCCATGCCGCTCGATCCACCCGTGATGACTGCAACCTTACCTTCAAGCTTTCCCATGACTTCTCCTGTCGGGCTCCGTCTCTGGTCGTTCGGGGAGGCTCCCGAGGACTTCGAGATGGGCTGGCCGGCGTCAGGCGTTGAGTGCAGAGGCGCGCACAGCGGTGGTGCGAAATCGATCCGGCTGGACGACCGACGCCGGCCGTGACGATCGGTGTCCGCCGTTCGGAATTGTGCCGCGCCTGTGGGCATAGGCTATGATGACCGCCCGTTGCACCCACATGCGGGATGCTGTTCGACGTATTGGACACGGGGCTTTGGAAGGCGCACCGCGCGGTGCCGGATTGCACCATGATCGACTGGGATGACGTTCGCTACTTTCTTGCCGTCGCGCGCGGAGGCTCGGTGCGGGCGGCTGCCGAGCGCCTCGGGGTGAACCACTCGACCGTGCTGCGACGCATCGCCCAGCTCGAGGAGCGCCTCGGGGTGCACATGTTCGAAAAGCTGCCTTCGGGCTACCGCCTGACGGCTGCGGGCGAGGAGGTCCTCGAGTTCGCGGACCAGATGGAAGCGTCGTCGCACCAGCTGGAGACGCGCGTCTTCGGCCGCGACCAGAGCGTGCGCGGGCGCCTGCGGGTGACGCTGGCGCCGCCCCTCGCCACGCACCTGCTCATGCCGGACTTCGCCGATTTCGCGCGTCTGCATCCGGACATCGAGATGGACATCCTGTCGTCCGGCGAGCTGGCAAATCTGACCAACCGGGAGGCCGATGTCGCGATCCGCGTCGTCTACGACCGCAAAACCCTGCCGCTCAATCTGCACGGCCTGAAGGGACCGGAGGTGTTCGGCGGCGTCTACATGTCCCGCGATCGACTAGCCGCGTGGCGTGCGGGCGCGCCTGATCCCATCCGGTGGATCGTCATCAGCATTCATGGCATCCCGGACTGGGCCCACGAGGGTGAGGTTCGCACCGCCGAGGTTCCGTTCAGGGTCACGGATGCCCAGGCGCAGATCGTCGCGGCGCGGCAGGGGCTCGGGATGACGACGCTGCCGTGCTTCGTCGGAGATGCCGACCCCCTGCTGGTGAGGGTGCCGGGCACCGGCCTGCACATGTACGGAACGGTTTGGCTTCTCACACAGGGCGAGACACGCAAGACGAAGCGCGTGCGGCTCTTCACCGAGTTCGTATCCCGCAGGCTCGCCGCGTACGCGCCGCTTCTCGCGGGGCTGTCCGTATCGCGCGACTGACGCCCGGCAGGCCGCCGGCGACGCTTGCAGCGGAGGTCCGCGTTCGGCCTTGAAGACCCGTCGGCACCCTCCATATACCATCCACGTGGATGGTGAGGGGATGGCAGCGTGCAGAAGACAGGACCGGCACTCGTCAAGACCGGCGATAGCGAGAAGATCACCATCAACCTCGGCTACGTGGACCTCGGGCACATCGATCTGCTGGTCGAGGAGAGCTTTTACGCAAACCGGACGGACTTCATCCGGACGGCGATCCGAAACCAGCTCGACCGGCATTCCGACACGGTCAAGAAATCCATCGCCCGCCACGCGCTCGATCTGGGCCTGCGCCGGTACGGCCGGCGTGAGCTGGAGGCCGTGCGCGCCGCCGGCGAAACCTTGGCGATCCAGGTGTTGGGCCTGGTCGTCATCGAGGCTGACGTGTCGCCCGAACTGGCGCTCGCGACCATTTCATCCCTCCACGTGCTGGGCGCCTTGCAGGCCACGCCGGAGATCAAGGCTGCTCTCGCCGACCGCATCGGCTGATCGGCACCCGCGCGCCGTCGGGCTCCCAAGGCCTTCCGGGCACCCATGCCCTTGGCAAGAAGGGGCAAGCGACAGCTTCCGCGCCCATCACAGAATACAGGATCCATTCAGATGATAGCTTTTCCGATGGTCGACATGGAGGAAGTCACCCGCCTGACGCGCGAGGGGCGGCTGAGCGAAGCGATGGCGCTGCTGCGCGGTACCGCCGGGAATGGAGCGACCGAAGACGGCTGGTCGCGTCCCAACCCCGGTCGTCGTGGGACAACCACCGATCCAGCCGCGTCGGTCCTGGACATGGTGCCGCCCGCGACACCGGGGGCGTCTGGACGCCGCCCCCATCGTCCCCTCGCATGACGACGTCTCCCGGCACCGTATTGCCCGGGGCCGAGGGATGGCGCGGCGTCCTCCGCCGAAGCCGGACAAGTGACTCCCCTTCAGGCGTCGGATCGTCGCCGCTGCCGAGGGGGGCTCGCTTTGACGAGCACAGCTTCTCGAACGGCGCCGGGACCCGGACCTACAAGCTGTTCGTGCCGAGCGGGTACGACGGGCAGGCGCGTCCGCTCCTCGTCATGCTGCATGGCTGCACCCAATCGCCGGATGATTTTGCCGCGGGGACGCGGATGAACGAATTGGCCGAGGAGCAGACGTTCCTGGTGGCTTATCCGGCGCAGGCCCCATCGGCCAACGCATCGAAATGCTGGAACTGGTTCAGCCCGGCCGACCAGACGCGGGAGCGGGGCGAGCCGTCGCTGATCGCCGGGATGACCCGTCGCATCATGGGCGAGCTCGCGGTCGACCCCGGCCGCGTCTACGTCGCCGGTCTGTCCGCCGGTGGCGCAGCAGCCGCGATCATGGGGGCGACCTATCCCGATCTCTATGCGGCGATCGGGGTGCATTCGGGGCTGGCGTGCGGCGCGGCGCGCGACGTCGCCTCCGCCTTCGCCGCAATGCGCTCGGGCGCACCGGCCGTGAACCAGCCGGATCGATCCAAGCGAGGGCGGGCCGTGCCGACGATCGTCTTCCACGGCGATCGGGACACGACGGTCAGCCCGATCAACGGCGACCAGGTGATTTGGCAGGCACGGGCCGCCGACGAGCTTCAGACGGTGGTCGAGCGTGGCACGTCGGCGGGCGGCATGCGGTTCACGCGGACGATCCAGACAGGCCCGTCGGGCTTGCCGGTGCTCGAGCAGTGGCTCCTGCACGGCGCAGGTCACGCCTGGTCGGGCGGCAGTCCCGCTGGATCCTATACCGAGCCGCGTGGACCGGATGCCAGCCGCGAGATGATGCGCTTCTTTCTTCAGCAGACGGCAAAGGACGGGACGGCCGGTTAGAGCATGATCCCAAAAAGTGGACGCCGGTTTTTGGGTAAGATCATGCTCAAAACAAAGACTTAGAGCGGGATGATGATTCGAAGATAAATCATCCCGCTCTAGTGGGGCGCTTCAGCCAATCTGAAATGAAAGTGCCCGATGGCGACGCTTGAGTTTTCAAGTGGATGGATAGTCGGGTCACGCCCGACTATGACGAGCGGAGACGGAGAGCCTTTATCCTCAACGTCATAGTCGGGCTTGACCCGACTATCAATCGACTCAAAGACTCAAAGCCAGATTCACAATTACTGGCAAGTTGGCTGAAGCAGCCGACTAGAGCATCGCTTTCCGCGATCATGGCGATGGCGCGGCCGGTGCGGCTATCCGCGGATCGTCACCACCACCGCCGCCGCGGTCAGCAGGACGGCGCCCGGCAGGTGCGTCCAGTCGCGATGACGGATCAGGGTGATCACCGCGGCGAGCAGGATCAAGGCGCTGCCGATGGCACCGGCGCGCGAGGTCCCGGGGATCAGCAGCAGCGCCCCTGTCGTCGCCTCGAGGCCGCCCGTCACCCGATGAAAACCGGCCGGATAGCCCCAGCGCGCGAAGGCGTCGCGCACCGATCGAGAGCCGACGAAGTTGACCACGCCGGCCCCGATCAACACGACGCCGAGGGCGATCGGAAGCCCGACCGCGATGAGCTCGCCTACCGACATGGAAGCCTTCTCCTCGTCCGGTTTGCCGCCGGAATCCGCCGCGTCATGACCGAGGAGCGAGCGGCGGCACTCCGCCGACCTGGCTGAACATGTCGAGGGTGTTGAGCTCGTCCCAGTGCTCGACGAAGCGTCCGTCCTCGACCCGCCAGATGTCGATCGAGCGCATGGCGAAGGCATTGCCCGTCGCGGGGTAGCCGAGGAAGTTGCCCGTGTGCGTGCCCTCATAGCGGTAGCGGCCCACCACGCGCGCGCCGTCCGCCGACACGAACACCTCTTCGGCGACCGCCTTGAGGTCGGGCACGCCCGCGATGATCGCCCCGAAGACCTTCTTGACGCCGTCCGGGCCGGGCTCGGCGAAGGGGTTGTGGTTCACATAGCCGGGCGCGACGATCTCATCGAAGCGCGACATGTCGTGGCCGGACACGATCTCGGCGAAGAGGTGGCCGAGCTTGGCTGGATCGGTTGACATCTGAGGCTCCTGCTTTAAGCGAGACTAATCGGTCTCGCATTAATGACATGGCGAGACTAAGTAGTCTCGTCAAGGGCCCCTCATGAGTCCTGCCGCCTCGCCACGCCCCGGACGCGCTCTCGACCCCGCCAAGCGCGCGGCGATCCTCGACGGCGCGCGCGCCGTGTTCATGCGCGAGGGGTTTGCGCAGGGCTCGATGGATGCGGTCGCCGCCGAAGCCGGCGTGGGTAAGCAGACCATCTATCGCCACTTCCGGTCGAAGGAGGCGCTGGTGGAGGCGTTGGTCGAAGCGATGTGTGCGCCCGAGGTCGTCCAGCCGCCGCCGACGTCGCTGCCGGCCCGCGAGCGGCTGCGCGAGCTGTTGCTGAGCTTCACGGCCGGCGTCGCTAGCCCCGACAGCGTCCGCCTCTACCGGGCCATCGTCGCGGAAGCAGAGCGGATGCCGGAGCTGGGGCGACTGTTCTGGGAGGCGGGGCCGCGCCAGGTCCGGGCTGCAATCGCCCAGCTATGGGCGGACGAGCACGACGCGGCGACGGCGCCGGTCGTCGCGGAGCAGCTCGTCCACCTCGCGCTGGGCGACGCGTATCAGGAGCTGGTCCTGGGAACGGGATCGCCTTCGCCCGAGGTCTTCGAGCGCCAGATCGAAGCGGCTCTTGACCTTCTGGGAACGACGTCCCGACCGCGTCGTCAGTCACGAGAGCGCGCCGGTCGGGCGCCATCTTGAGGGGACGCTGGCAATGTCCCTCGGTCGGCACGACGCCCGACGGCGGACCGTCCCAACGGCTCTTACGGGTCGGGAGCAGCCTGAGAGGCGCCGTGCCGTCACGTCCGCTTTCCGATGGGCGCTCGCCTTCCGTTCCGGCGTCGACCTGCTGCTCGCGGCGCTGGCGCTCGTGCCCATCGTGGCGCGCATCCGCGCCGAAGAGGCGTCGCTGGCAAGCCAGTTCGGCGCGCCGCCTAAGGCCTATCGGGCCCGGACTTGGCGCCTGCTGCCGGGCGTCTACTGAAGCCGGGAGCGGGGTGCCCGCTGCGGCGCCTTTTTCGGTGTTGAGCGGCAGTGAACGGCCGGTTGGCAATCGCGCGTGGGATCTGAGGACAACAATCGAGGTTGCGGGCCGCGTCGAGGCGTAGGATGGAGATTGAGCTGACGCCGTCGATGATCGAAGCGCTGGACCAGTATATCGCCGGGCAGCCGGGCCCGGCGACGCGCAAGACATCGATCGAATACCTCTTGCGCGAGTCCCTGATAGGCTCGGGGATCGCAGCGCATGCTCCGAACGGCTCACTTCGATGCTGACGGGATGAGCACGGCCGCGGGCTCCGGTGCCTTTCGGGGCTGATCATGGGGCGCGGGCCGAGCGAGAGCAGCGACCAACCGCCGCAGTCGCGACGGTTGAGCCGGGCTCAAAAGGTCGGCTGCCTTCACTGACTGCCTGACGGGCCGAGGACATGATCCGGCAGCGCCTCGTACGGCCTGTGGTTGTGATTATATCCGCTGGCGCCCATACCAATTGCGTGAGCTGCGCTCTGTCCGAGGGGGCGAGCGCGCTTCTGACGACGATGAGCCTTCAGGTCGTGACCCGGGTTCTCGATATGGTTGTCGCGGGCGGCGCCTTGGTGTCCGCGCGTGTAATCCTCTCGGCTCACTAGGCAGCGGCCGAGGAGCGCGTGGCATCGGACGTTCATTCGCTGTCGCCCGCCGGGCCTCTCGTCGCGCTGCGCATCGCCAAGGGCTTGTCGATCAAGCAGATTGCGGCCCAGCGCGGCGGTCGCCGAGGAGACCGTCAAGGTCCGCGTGCGATCGATCATGCGGACGCTGCAAGCCGACAACTGACCCAGGCCGGACTTCTGACCAGCCAGCTTATTCCGCAGAAGTCGCAAGCGAAGCGCTCCAGATTCAAAAGATTATGAACATGTCGAAATTGGATGATGCTCATTCAATTGCGAAATGCTCTAGTGTGGCGAATCCGAAATTCGCACCACCTCGGGGCATCGTTCGGAGCGAATTTCGGATTCCTAAGCCACACTAGCAACCCTATGATTCTAGTGTGGTTTAATGGATCTGAAGTTCCTGAACGTTGATGCCATGTGGGGAGCAGGAACTTCAGATCCACCACACTAGCGTTGCGTCCGACCGCCGGATGTGGCCCCGGCCCGCGACACCGACTGGAGCCCCGGGCTCTTCGTGGCCCTCCTGTCGACATGGCGTCGGGGGTGTGACGACCGGACGGGCGCATCGAGAGCGGGGCCGGATCGCGTCGGCAAGCGCCGCCGCCAAAGCGAAAGGCCGGCAGCCGCACGGGAGCGGCGCCGGCCCTTCAGGCTCCATCTTCGACTGGACAGCCGCTTGATCGCGGCGCTGGCGTACCAGCAAGCCACAATCCGCGGGCGGCGCTATGCAGCCGCCTTCGTCTCAAATCCCAGCACGTCGGCCCGTGCAGCCAGGCGCTCACGCACGGCCCGCGGCAGCTGTCGGGCCGACTTCACCCGCGGCAGCTCCAGCTCGGGAATATGGCCGCGGGTCTCGCCGAGCAGCGCTTCGTACTCCGCGTAGTTGTCGAAGTTGCGGCGAGCCACGTTGTCGACGAAGGTCTCGGCCGGCACGCCTTCGGCCAGCACCAGGGCGTGGTCCTCGAGTTCCACGTGGTAGTAGGTGAACTTCGCCTCCGGCGGGGCGGCGCGGGTGACCGTCGTGCCGTTGACCAGAGCGCTGGCCTGCACGAGCACGCCGTCCACCAGAAGGCCGTGGTCAGGCGACACGTGGAGGTCGCGGGCGGGAACGCTTTCCGCAAGCGCGCCGGCAGCGATGCGGATCGGATAGCTGCGCATGGGGTCGGCGAACACGGCGGCGACGGTCTGACGTCCAATCCAGAGGATAGGGCGGGTTTCGCCATTGGCCGTGAGGACCAGATCACCGGCCACCAGCGTCTCGACCGCGCGCTCGCCTTCCGGCGTCGCGATCATGGTGCCGGCAAGGAAGCAGTAAGCGTCGGGAGCGAACGGGGGCGCCGGGTCGCCCGGATCGAGGGCGCCGTTGGGCGACAGAAAGATGTGCGTCGTGCCGTCGGCGCTCTCGAAGAAGGGCTGACCATCGACGCTGATGCCCTGATAGGTCCAGGTGGCCGTGGCCCCCTGGAAGGTGATGTCGGCGGTATCTCCAACGCCCAGTGCGGTCGGAGGCTCCGGAGCATGCAGCACCGCCGGATCGGCCGGGGTGCCCTGCTCGGAGGTGATCAAGCCCGTTCCAACATCGTAGATGTAGAATCGCGCGTAGGACACATCTGCCATCGTATGCTCCATGTTGCCTGGATGATGAGCGCAAGACGAGGTAGCGCTCGCTGGGCGGAACCACTCAAATCAGCGGTGCTGCCAACACCTGATGATGGGTTGGAGTGGAGCGAGAAACGCCTAAGCGCGCTGCTGATCGCTTCGCCTGGAGCGCTTCGTCATTGATTGGGACCATCCAATGACGGAGAAACCCCCATAAGCTTTTAAATTTGGCAAGCTTCGCTTGCGATTGGATGATCCCGCCAATTCGCGAAGCGCTCCAGGTCAGACGTTACGCCGCTTCCACAGTCTTCGTTCGAGATTCGTTAGCACCGAGGCGTCGGAGGGTTCCGGCCCGGCAATATCGAAAATCGTCATTCGGAAATCTCCATGGGGCCTCTTCCCACTGCTGCCACTCGGAGCTGACTGAGGTTAAGCAAAAATAGTGCGGCGCATCAACCAAAATTGCTATACAACAAAGGCAGATATGCTTAGATGGTGTACGACAATATAGGTATTATTTATAATCCTATTGTGGTATCAAGATTAGAAATTTCAATTTCCATTCGCCAATAGAGGTATATGCGCGTTCGTGGCCCAGGTTGCTCTAGGCCCGAAAATGGCGCGATGCGGCCCGACTCCGCGATTGGGCCGGGCGAGCGAGCATCGCGCCGAGATCGAGCGCTTCAGGCAATCCTCCCAGCTACGACTTCAAGCGAAAGTTGTCGTTTACGCCGCGTTCTCCACCTCCGAAATAGGTATGCAGAAGTAGAGCGGAATGCGTCGCCTGGAGGTGATGGCTGTGGCTGCCCCCAATGAAAGGCTCGATCGGCGCGAGCAAGCGACGCGCAGTGTGCCAGCTATTTGTGGTTGACTAGCCAGGCGGCTCAAGGCTCAGTCCGGCAGCCCCAATGAGGGTGCGGAGATACTCCGTACGACATGGCCAAGGCAATTAGAAGACTGGCAGGCAGGGAAGGCGGTGCGATGGCGGCGAAAGAAAGCCCGGCAAGAGCCTCAACCAAGTCTTATTGGGTGGTGCTTGAGGAGCGCCCATTTCAACGTGACTGCGTCGCTAGATGCCTAAATGCAAAAGGTCGCGAAGTTGTCGGGTTCCCAGATTTGTCGACATGGATGAAGAGCGAATTGTCTAGCAAGACAGATTTAATTATATTACTAGATCAGATCTATAATACATATGACCTAGCGCGTAGCGTTAACACGATTCAGTCGGTCGAAAGCCCGCCGCGCATCGCAAGCATAACTCGGGAGAGAAGCAGGGATGCTGCGTCCGCAGCCCTCGCCATAGGCGTCTCCGGGTACATCTCCGATCACACCGATGTTAGTATCGTCACCATGGAGCTGGAATTCGTCGCGGCTGGCGGCACCTTCGTGAGTCCTGACATTTCCTTGGCGGCCGAGCGAAGGTTTTCCAGCCCCTCTTCCGCGCCGGAACAAAGGGCACTTACTCCTCAGGAGCTATTGATAGTGTCGAAGCTCGCTTCAGGGAAAAGCAACAAGGAGTTGGCCGAAGAATTAAAGATTTCGTCTGCTACAGTTAAAGTCCATATTCGAAACATCATGAAGAAGTTGCGAGCTAAGAATCGAACCGAGGTCGCGATATTGGCGAGCGAGATCTTGAGCGCGTCCATGGAGAAAGAAGCTGCGATGGAGCCTGTTCAGGATTCCGCTTGACGCAGAGCTGAACGGCTCTCCGTCCGGGCGGCTCGTGCTCGTCGCAACGCCGGCGTGAGCCGGAGGAAAGCCAACGTGTGGGTTGCCTCGTCCCGAAGCCGGCGGCCGCGCCGTCAAGCGTCAGGCAGCGTTCCTTCGCAGAGGCAAGGGCCCCCAAGAGCAGGGACGAAGGGGACGACGCGGTGCATCGTCCCCCTCCGCCGGCTAGCCGCGATGTCTGCGATCTCAGCCCGCCTGGTCCGCCCACAGGCCTCCCGTGTCGGCCGGATAGCCGGCGGCGGCGCGGGCGCGGGCCTTGGCGGCGAAATAGGTCTTCGACCAGGCGAAGCGGCTGCCGCTCTTGGAGAGGCCGACGCTGTCGGCGATGCTGGCGAGGCTGATGGTGTGGCCGGCGGCGGCCCAGTTGCCCTCCGGCACCTCGTCGATGACCACCTGGATGCTCGCCCCGGCGTCGGCGCCCGCGGTGCCCGTCGCGGCGAGGACGGCGTCGGTCACCCAGCGATGCACCTCGCTCTTGTGCTCGCCGTTCATATAGCCTTCGGGAATGTTGACGTGGACAAGGAAGCGCCCGGGCGGGGCGACGTAGGCGTTGCCGGTCTCGCCGCCGGCCCACCAGTCGCCGCGGGCCAGCTCGTTGAACAGCACCCAGGCGAAGGCGCGGCCGCCTCTGGTGTTGGCGCCACCCTCCATGCGGATCATCACGTCGGTGAGCTTTTTGGCGAGAGCGGCCTTGCGGGTCTCGTCGAGATCGCCGGCGCCGTAGTGGACAGTCATGATCGGCATGTCAGTTTCCTTTCCGGCAGCCCGTGTCGGTGCGCCTGGTCTGGCGGATGAGCGACCGGCAGCTGTCGCGCCGGGGGCAGGGGCGGGGCTCTGCCGAGAGCCCGCCCGGCGCGGGGGCGGGCGCCGGCGGCCGCAGGCGGCCGTCGGCGCCGTCGGCGTGCGCGCGCTCAGTGGCCGGCATGCTCGCTCTCCCATGCCTTGATGTTGGCGTCGTCGATCATGATGGTCTCGGTGATCATCACGTCGCTGTCGTCCTCGAGCACCTCGAGGTCGAACGCCTCGACGGCCCAGAGGCCCAAGCTGTCGCGCCGGCCGAGCACGGTGTCGCCGCAGCGCACCGAGCCCTCCCGCACGAAGACATAGGCCCCGTGCGACGGGCTGCGGAGCCGATAGGGAAACGAGCGGCCCTTGTCGGCCATCAGGCGCGAGACGCGCAGGTCCTGCGGGATCGGCAGGGCGCCGTCGCCGTCGCCGACGAGCTGCACGATCTCGTTGCGCCGGGTGCGGAAATCGAAGTGGGCGCGGTGATAGGTCGGCGGCAGGTAGAGCTGCTCCGGAAGCAGCCAGAGGTAGATGGCGTGCATGTCCTCCGGCGTGACGCTGAGCTCGGAATGCTTGCCGCCCGAGCCCGAGGAGAAGACGTAGTAGTCCCCGGCCTTGAGCTGATCGACCATGCCGGTGCCGGCGGTGTTGATGTGGGTCAGCTCGCCGGCGAAGACGAAGGCGCAGATGACGAAGTTGTGGTGCGGGTGCATGTTGTAGCCGCAACCCGCCCCGTGGAAGATCTCGTCGCCGAAGACACGGATCGGTCCGAAGCCCGGTCGTCCACCCTGGTATTCGTGGAAGTTGAAGCTCGACGCCCGCGTGACGAAACCATCGGGATGGCCTGCGATGTAGGAGGACCGCGACCCGTCGGACTTGATCATGTCGTGGCCGCGGTCTGCGTTGCGGATGATGAACTGATTGCTCATGGCTCGTTGCTCCCTGGGGTAATGCTGGGTCACGCGACGCGGGCGAGATCGGGGCCGCCGGCCGCGTAGCCGATCACCACCATCTCGAACATGTGCTTGGGGGTGCCGCAGTCCGGGCACACCCAGTCGTCGGGGACGTCGGCCCAGCGGGTGCCGGCCGCCAGGCCGTGCTCGGGCAAGCCGAGGGCCTCGTCGTAGGAGAAGCCGCAGCCGAGACACATCAGCCGCTTGAAGGGGTCGTCAATCATCGCTGCCTCCATGTTGTAATGTGTAACGCGCTACACGCGACGTGTGACGCTCTACTTACTCTTGGCGACGAGAGGGCGCAAGGGGGATTCGCGATCGAGGCGGATTTTTCGCGGGCCGAGAGGTGCGGCTGGACGTGGTTTGTGCGCCGAGCGGCTATCGAACGCTCACGTCATGCGGCGGAAGATTCCGTGATCGTCGAGGCGGTGGAGGCTGGCCCCACCAATCCCTCCGCTCGTTGTCCAGCCCCCTGCAAGGGGGATGTCGGTCGGCCGGCCGCTCAGCCTAAAGCTAGACGCTTGCAAGCAGAAGCGCCTCGCTCCCCCCCCCCCCCCGCCAAGTGCTGTTGGATTCACGCATCTGAGGCTGCAGCCTAAGCTCTTGTTCTGCAAGCGTAACGCAAGCTTGACCGCTCCCCACCCCTACCCCTCCCGCCACTTCGTGGGGGAGGGGGGCGCTTGCTTGCGGCCTTGGAGAGTTGGCGGGGCGGCTAGACGAACGGCCTCCCCCCTGTGGGGCTGTCCCGTGCGAAGCGGAAGGGACTGGTGGGGGTGGGCTCCCACCGCCTCAGCGCCGGCAGGACCAGCTCCGGCCTAGCGCAGCGGGGCAGGCTCGCGTGAAGGCGGCCGGGCGGCCTGCAGCAGGGCGTCGGTGAAGATCGGCTGCCAGGTGCGAATATGGTGCTTCATCAGGGTCTTGGCGCCCTCGGCGTCGCCGATGTCGACCAGCTCGATGAAGCGGTAGTGCTCGTCGACGGACTCGCGCTGGCGTTCCTTGCCGGGTTCGGTGCTAATGCCGTAGAGCCGCATCTTGTCGCGCAGCGCCATCACGGTCTCGGTCAGCAGCTCGTTGTCGGCCAGCTCGACCAGCGCCTGATGGAACTGCCGGTCCGTCTCCAGATAGTCGGACACGCTGCCCGAGCTCACCGAGCGGCTCACCTCGTCGGCCCGCAGCCGCAGCGGCGCCAGGTCTTTGCGGCGCTTCAGGGCCGCCAGCTCGATGGCGTAGACCTCGAGCAGCTCGCGCATGTCGAAAAGGTTGCGCAGCTGGCTGAGCGTCGGGGCGACGACCTTGAAGCCACGGTTGCGTAGCGGCTCGATCAGCCCGGCGCGGGCCAGCTCCAGCAGCGCCTCCCGTACCGGCGTCGTCGAGACGCCCAGCGTCGCCGCCAGGCTGGGCACCGAATACATGGCACCCGGGGCGCTCTGGCCGGAGATGATCTCCGAGCGCACCTGCTGCAGCACCTGCTCGCGGAGATTGCCGTCCGTGGGTCGATCCAATGTCATCATGGTGTCGACATGTAGCGCGTTACTAACGCGCTTTCAATCCTCCAGCCTTGCCAGCCTGCCGCTGTGATGCATCATGCCGCCCCGGGGAGGCATCGGTATGCGGGGCAGCGAGGAACAGCATCGGGCGGGTGCCGGGAGATGGTCCGCCCGTTTCGTCGACGTGGCCGATCGCTGGTTTCCGGACGCCTATGTGTTCGTACTCGCCGGCGTCGTGCTGGTGGCTCTGGCCGCGATGCTGCACGGCGCCCCGCCGGTCGCCGTCGGCCAATCCTTCGGCGACGGCTTCTGGGCTCTCATCCCCTTCACCATGCAGATGGCCTATGTCGCCATCGGCGGCCACATCGTGGCGACGTCGCCGGCCGCGGCCGCGTTGCTGCGCTGGCTTGCCCGCCGCCCCTCCGGCGGCCGCGACGCCGTCGTCTTCGTCGGCGTCCTGAGCATCGCCCTGTCGCTTCTCAACTGGGGCCTCAGCCTGATCTTCTCGGGCCTGCTGGTGCGCGAGATGGCGCGGCGCCGCGACCTCAGGCTGGATTATCGCGCCGCGGGCGCGGCCGCCTATCTCGGGCTCGGCTGCGGCTTCACGCTCGGCATCACCTCGTCCGCGGCCCAGCTGCAGGCCAATCCCGCCAGCATCCCGCCGAGCCTGCTGCCGATCACCGGCGTCATCGGCTTCTCACAGACGATTCTGACCTGGCAGAACGGGCTGACCATCGTGGCCGTCACGCTGGTCTCGGCCTTGGTCTGCTATCTGACGGCGCCGACAGATCCTCTCGCCAGGACGGCCGAAGACCTCGGCGTCGATCTGGCGCCGGCCGAGGCGTCGCCGCGGGATGCGCCGCTTCGGCCCGGCGACTATCTCGCCTACAGCCCGGTTCTCTCGATTCTCGTCGTCGTTCTCGGCCTCGGCTGGGTCGCCATGACCTTCGCCAAGGGCAACCCGCTCCTGCATCTGTCCGGGCTCAACACCTACAACTTCGTCTTCCTGTTGCTCGGCATCCTGCTGCACTGGCGGCCGCAGAGCCTTGCGGACGCCTTCGCGCGGGCGGTGCCCAGCACGGCCGGGGTGCTGCTCCAGTTCCCGTTCTACGCCGGCATGGCGAACATGCTCACGTCGACGCCGAACGGCGCCGGCGTGACGCTCAGCGACAGCATCGCCTCGCTGTTCATCGGCGCCTCGTCGGGCCCGACGGCGTTCTCGATCCTCGTCGGGATCTACTCGGCGTTTCTCGGCCTCTTCATTCCGTCCGCCGGCGGCAAATGGATCATCGAGGCGCCCTATGTGGCGGCGGCCGCCAATGCCGTCGGCGCCCATCTCGGCTGGACCGTGATGATCTACAATCTGTCGGAGACGCTGCCCAACTTCATCAACCCCTTCTGGATGCTGCCGCTGCTCGGCATACTCGGGCTCAAGGCGAAGGATATCGTCGGCTTTACCGCGATCCAGTTCGTCGTTCATTTCCCCGTCGCGCTCGCTCTCGGCGCCGTCCTGATGTCGACCTTCAGTTACGTGCCGCCGGTGCCTCCCTGAACGCCTGGAGCGGGATGATTTTTTCTTCGATGCATCATCCCGCTCTATGTCGTTCTCTAAGCCTGATCTTGCCCAAGAGCCGGCATCCATTTTTGGGGATCTCGCTCCCCGTAGCCAGGCGCGGCGGCACGCTGGCCGCCACCGGCGGGGCGCCCCAGATAGAGGCAGGGCGCCCGCCGCAGCGCGCTCCGCCGTGGGCGCGCGCTCGTACGCGTCGGGGATAGGCTCATGACATCGTCCAAGCTCGCCGTCGCCGGTCTGCTGTCGACCGCCCTGTTCATCGCCCTCGCCATCATCGGCTGGGGCGGGCCGGCGGCCTTCTTCTCGCAAGCTCCGTTCGTTGCGCTCACGGTCGTGACGGCCGCCCTTGTCGTCGCCTCGTGGTTCACCGCGGCCAGCCTCGATGCGGGCCTCCGCGAGGATCGCTCCAACCGCTGGGTGATCGCGGCGCTGGGCGTGCTGGGCCTGCTCATCGCCTGGGCGCCGGCCTGGACGGACCGGCGCGACATCCTCGCCTTTGGCGGCGACGGCGTGCGCTGGCTGGGCGTGGCGCTCTACGCCGCCGGCGGGGCGCTGCGGCTGGCGCCGGTCTTCGTGCTGGGGCGGCGCTTCAGCGGCCTCGTCGCCATCCAGCCCGAGCACACGCTCCAGACGACGGGCCTTTACGCGCGCATCCGCCACCCGAGTTACCTCGGCATGATCGTGCTGCTGGCGGGCTGGGCGCTCGCCTTCCGCTCGGGCGTCGGCCTGCTGCTGGCGGCCGCCGCGCTGGTGCCCATCGCGGCGCGCATCCGCGCCGAGGAGGCGCTGCTGGCAACGGAGTTCGGCGCCGCCTACGAGGCCTACCGGGCCAAGACCTGGAGGCTGCTGCCGGGGCTCTATTGAGGAGACGGCCCGCCGGGCCGGCGGAGAGAGGAGGGGGGAGGCCGCGATGGCGGGATCGCGGCCTCGGGGCAGTGGGGTGCTGCGGCTTCTCTCTGATCGGGTGCTTCCGCCCGATCAGGACGCGCTCAGCCCTTCACGAAGGCGAGGAGGTCCGGGTTGAGGACGTCGGCATGGGTGGTGAGCATGCCGTGGGGATAGCCCGGATAGACCTTCAGGGTGCCGTTCTGCACCAGCTTGACCGAGAGGCGGCCGGCGTCGTCGATCGGCACCACCTGGTCGTCGTCCCCGTGCAGGACCAGGGTCGGCACGCTGATCGCCTTCAGGTCCTCGGTCTGGTCCGTCTCGGAGAAGGCCTTGATGCCCTCGTAGTGGGCCTTGGCGCTGCCCATCATGCCCTGCCGCCACCAGTTCCAGATGACGCCCTGAGACGGCGTCGCGCCCGGCCGGTTGAAGCCGTAGAACGGCCCGGAGGCCACATCGAGGAAGAACTGCGCGCGGTTGGCGGCGAGCCCGGCGCGCAAGCCGTCGAACACCTCGATCGGCAGGCCGCCGGGGTTGGCCGCGGTCTTCAGCATCAGCGGCGGCACGGCGCTGACCAGCACCGCCTTGGCGACGCGGCCCTGCGGCTCGCCATGCTGGGCGACGTAGCGCGCCACCTCGCCGCCGCCGGTGGAGTGACCGATGTGCACGGCGTTCCTCAAGTCGAGGTGTGCGGCCACCGCGGCGGCGTCGGCGGCGTAGTGGTCCATGTCGTGGCCCTCGCTCACCTGGCTGGAGCGGCCGTGGCCGCGCCGGTCGTGGGCGATGACGCGGTAGCCGTGCTGGAGGAAGAACAGCATCTGGCTGTCCCAATCGTCCGCCGACAGCGGCCAGCCGTGGTGGAACACGATCGGCTGCGCGTCCTTCGGGCCCCAATCCTTGTAGAAGATCTCGACCCCGTCCTTCGTCGTGACGTAACCGCTGCTCATGGTGTGCTCCTGTCGCTGATCGTCCGGGATGATCTGCGCGAAGGCCGCAGCGGGAGGCGCCGCCGGGCCACCGAGCGGCGCGGTGCCTGCCGCACCGCGCACCGGCACATATAGAGAGCGGACCGGCGCAGGAGAACCGACGCGTGCCACGCCGCTGCCATCCTCGCGAGGGCGCCCGGCGTGTCGCCGGGACGAGCGGCGAGGCGGAGGAGGCTGCGCGAGGGCTCCGGGCAGCTCGCGTCGGTGCGGCCGTCCCCGGCGTCCGCCGTCGGGCCGCGGCTACCGCGGGATCAGCTCGATGTTGGGATGGTCGGCGATGATCTCCAGCACGATCTCGAAGAAAGTCGCGCCGGTGCCGGTCTCCAGCGCGGCGAGGTCTTTGTTGATCCGCTCGACGTCGTATTGCCCGGGATGCAGCAGCTTGTTCCGATAGAACGCCCGCGTGGCCTCGAAGCCCAGGTCGGCCCTGCTCTTCTCGATGTTCAGCCAGACCAGCGCGGCGGGTGCGCCGCCCGCGAGCGCGCCGTAGCCGCCGTAGAGCAGGTCGTTCAGGGCGTCCAGGCTGGGGCCGAGCGTCCAGTCCTCATCGGCCATGAACACACGGTTGATCTCCGCGTAGAACGAGGCGATGTCGCGAATGTTGTTGCCGTCGATGGTGAGGCTTTTTTTCAACGAAACCGATCCGGCCGGTGTTTCAAGCCGATGACGCGGGTGCCGGTAGGGCCCTTTCCCGATCGGGAGGCGCTCCCGTCACGACGCCTTCGGCATCGCTTCTGCCAGGCGGCCGAGGCAGCGCGCCTGGTCGAGGGGCCTGCCCAGATCCTGGTATCGGTCCGCGGCCTCCGCGAAGGCCGCCACGGCTCGCATGCCGTTGCCCTGGGCCTGCCGCTGCACCCCGCGCGCTTCCCACAGGGCGGCGGCCCATGGCCCGCCCTGCCACATGCCGGCGATCCGCTCGGCCTCGTTGAGGCGCCGGTCGACCTGCTCGAGCTGGCCGGCCTGCGCCAACGCGATCGCCGACGCGGTGCGCAGCGCCATGGAGCAGGGCTGGCAGGCGCGTGGCGTCAGCAGCCGGTCGCCGGCCAGGATCGCTTCGGCGATCTTGTCCTCGCGCGTCGCCGCGCGGACGGCCAGGGCCTGCAGGCGCAGCACCAGGTGGTTCGCCAGCCACGACCGGCCGGCATCGGCGAGGGCCTTCTGGACGAGGCGGCCCGCCCGCCATTTCTGGCCGCGCGCCAGGGCGATCTCCGCCTGGCGCTCGAGCACCAGCACGCGCCCCGACACCGCGTTCGCCTCGCCGAGCAGGCGCTCCGCATCGCTCAGCAGCCGTTCCGCCTCGTCGAGCTGCCCCGCGCAGCGGGCGATCTCGCCGAGGATCAGGCAGGCCAGGCCTCTGCCCGCCGCGGAGCCCGCGTCTTCCGCCACGGCCAGCAGCTCCTCCGCCGATTCGGCGATCGCGGCGTGGCCCGCGGCATCGCACAGGCAGAATTCGGCGAGGCACAGGTGGCCGTCGAAGACGGCCGGCACGAAGTCGCTGCCGCTGCGCACCCAGGCGATGAACTCGTCGTGGAACAGCTCCCGCCAGCGGCCCTGCATGTGCGCGGTGAGCCCGAGCACGGCGCCGGCCTCGCCCACCTCGCGCCCGAGGCCCGCGGCGAGCGCCTGCGCCCGCGTCTCGCGGGCGAGCTCGGCGGCCTTGTCGAACTCGCCGCTTTGCAGATGCACGAGCGCCCAGGCCAGGGAGGCCCGGATGCGCTCGGCCGGCGTGGCGGGCTCGACGCCGGAGAGCGACAGCGCGCGCTCATAGAGCGTGATCGCGGCCTTGCTCGGCCCGACCCCCAGTTCCGCGTGCAGCCGCTCGCGTAGCTGATCGAACTGGCGGATGGCCTCGGTCCGGTTGCCGGCATCCAGCGCCGCCTGCATCAGGGCGCACTGGGCATCCTCGTCCGTGGGGTCGAGCGCGATCAACTGCCGCCAGAGCCGGCCCGTGCGCAGCACGTCCGCGTACAGCCGCTGCAGCTGGTATCGCGGCGCGTCCAGCCATTCCACGAAACGGTCGTCCGGCAACAGGGTCCCGCCATAGAGATCGGCGGCCGCGCGGCAGGCTACGGGATCACCGCTGCGCAGCGCGAGCGCCGCCGCCGCTTCGAGCCGTGCGGCGTCGGTATCGAGCACGACGTCCGCGGAAAAGGCGACGGTCTCCTTGTTGACCACGATCAGATCGTGCGCGCCCATCGCGCGCCGCGCAAAGTGGACCGCCTTGCGGAGGTTGGCGCCGGCCAGCTCCACGTCGAGGTCCGGCCAGAAGGCCTCCATCGCCTGCTCGCGGTGAACCCTGTGCTGCGGCGATACGGCGAGGAGCTTTACGATGGCCGCGGCGCGATCGCGCTTCCAGGCCGCGGCGGGGACCTCCTGGCCATCGACGTGGACGGCGAAACGTCCCAGCAGCTGGATGAAGACCTTCAAGCCGTGCCCCTCCCGGGAGGATGAAATCCGAGCGGTGCGGACGGCTCGCCACAACGAAAGGCCAGTCGGGGAACGCTCGCGGAACAGTGACGCCCTATCGTTCCCCCATCGTCGCACCCGACACGGAGGGGATCAATCATGTCACTTCGCATTAACGACATGGCACCCGACTTCACCGCCGATACCACCGAAGGCCCGATCTCGTTCCACCAATGGCTGGGCAAGGACTGGGGCATCCTGTTTTCGCACCCCAAGGACTACACGCCGGTCTGCACCACGGAACTGGGCTACATGGCGCGCCTGAAGCCCGAGTTCGACAAGCGCGGCGTCAAGATCATCGGCCTGTCCGTCGATCCGATCGACAGGCACGCGGGCTGGGCCGCCGACATCGCCGAGACCCAGGGCATCGCGCCGAACTTCCCCATGATCGGCGACCCGACGCTCGCCGTCTCCAAGGCCTACGACATGCTGCCGGCCGCCGCCGGGGACAGCGCCGAAGGCCGCACCGCCGCCGACAACCAGACCGTGCGCAACGTCTACGTCATCGGGCCGGACAAGAAGATCAAGCTGGTGATCTCCTACCCCATGACCACCGGCCGCAACTTCGACGAGGTGCTGCGCGTCGTCGATTCCCTCCAGCTCACCGCCAAGCACCGCCTCGCCACACCGGTCAACTGGCGGCCGGGCGACGAGGTGATCATCGCCGGCTCCGTCTCCAACGACGAAGCCCGGCAGCTCTACCCGCAGGGCTGGAAGGAGCCCAAGCCCTACATCCGCATCGTGCCGCAGCCCGTGCTGACCTGACACGGAGCGGTTCATCAACGAGGGAGAGCGCCATGATCTTCCGGCAGCTTTTCGATCAGGCGTCGGGCACCTATTCCTATCTCCTCGCCAGCCGCCACGGCGGCGAGGCGCTGATCATCGACCCGGTCATCGAGAAGGTCGACCGCTACCTGACGCTCATGCGCGAGCTCGACCTCAGGCTCGTCAAGGCGGTCGACACCCACCTGCACGCCGATCACATCACCGGGCTCGGGGCGCTGCGCGACCACACCCGGTGCATCACCGTGATGGGCGAGCAGAGCAAGGCCGACGTGGTGGCAATGCGCCTCGCCGACGGCGAAAAGCTCACCATCGAGGGGCTCTCCCTCGACGTCATCTATACGCCCGGCCACACCGACGATTCCTACAGCTTCGCGCTGCCGGACCGCGTCTTCACCGGCGACACGCTGCTCATCCGGGGCACCGGGCGGACCGACTTCCAGAACGGCGATCCGCGCCAGCAGTACGAGTCGATCTTCGGCCGCCTGCTGCGCCTGCCGGAGCACACGCTGGTCTACCCCGCCCACGACTACAAGGGCGATACGGTGTCGACCATCGGCGAGGAGAAGGCTTACAATCCCCGATTGCAGGTGCAATCGGTGGAGGACTATGTCGAGCTGATGAACAATCTGAAGCTCGCCAATCCGAAGATGATGGACGTCGCCGTGCCGGCCAACATGAAGATCGGCCTGCATCAGGAGGAGGTGGCGCGGCGCGGCTGGGCGGTGAGGGGCGGGGAGGCGCTGACGCTCGCTGGGCACCCCGAGGTCACCTTCGTCGACCTGCGCGAGCGCGCCGAGCGTGAGCGGCACGGCGTCATCCCCGGCTCGCTGCACGTTCCCTATCCGGCGCTGCGGGAGCATCTCGCCGAAGACGGTCTGCTCGCCGAGCTTGCCCGCACCAGGGGCCGGCGGCTGCTGTTCTATTGCGCCTTCGGCGAACGCTCGGCCATGGCCGTTCAGGCAGCGCAGGACGCCGGCCTGCCCCAGGCCCGCCATCTCGAAGGCGGCATCGCCGCCTGGGCCGCGGCCGGGGGAGCGCTCGAGCACTGACGAGGGGGGCGGCCGGCCGATCTATCCCTTAAAGGAATCACTCGCTCCGTGCCGATCTCCGGCCGGAGATCGACATACGTGCCTGATCGGCCGGGGAGTGCGACGTGGTGAATGCTGTGCCTGTCCTCGTGGTCGGAGCCGGTCCGACCGGCCTTCTCATGGCCGCCGAGCTGCATCGGCGGGGCGTGGAATGCCTGCTCATCGATGCGCACGACCGCCCCATGGACTGGGACCGCGCGACCGTCGTGCATCCGCGCTCGCTGGAGATCTTCGATTCCCTCGGCATCCTGGAGCCGCTGCTGGCGGCCGGCGTCAAGCAGCGGCGGGCCCGCATTCACGCGGGCGGCGCCGTGCTCGGCGAGATCGATCTCGGCCTGTGCGGTAGCCGCTACCCGTTCAACATCGGCATATCGGAGGAGGTCACCGAAGCGATCCTGACCGATTACCTCACCCGGCAGGGCGGCCAGGTCACGCGCGGGACGAAGCTCACCGCCTTGGACGCGCGGGAGGATGGTGTGCTCGCCACGGTCGAGCACCGGGGCATCGCGCGCGACGTCCTCGCGCAATGGGTGATCGGCTGCGACGGGCACCACAGCACGGTCCGCGCGCTCGCCGGTATCGAGCAGGACGGCCATGACATCGCCGAGCCCTGGGCGGTGTTCGATGCCGGCGTGGGCGGCTGGCCGGAGTCGTTCGAGGCCAACTACGCCTATCTCGACGAGACGCCGGTCATTCTGACCGCCCTGCCGGACAAGCGGTGGCGCGTCTATCTGAGGCCGAGCTCGCCCGAATCCGACCTCGTCGCCGATGCTCTGGCCACGTTGCGGCGCTACCTGCCGATGGCGAGCTTCGAAGTCGTCGCCAATCCCACGCGCTTCCAATGCCACACCAAGGTCGCACGGCGCTTCCGCTCCGGGCGCATCCTGCTCGCCGGCGATGCCGCGCACACTTGCAGCCCGGCGCAGGGGCACGGCATGAATACGGGCCTCCAGGATGCCTTCAACCTCGCCTGGAAGCTCGCCCTGGTCTGCCAGGGACGCTGCTCCGACGGGCTGCTCGACAGCTATGACGCCGAGCGGCGTCCCGTGGCGGAGAAGGTGACGGCCTCGGGCGACGCCGCCGAGAGCGCGCAGATGGTCGCGGGCGCGGAGCAGCGCCGTCAGCGCGACGCGGCCATCCGGGCGGCCTTCGCCGATCCCGTCACGCGGCACCACGAGGCCGTCGCGGAAGCGGAGCTCGACATCGACTACGCCCACTCGCCCATCGTCATGGGCGACCGGCATGACGTCATCTGGCCGGGCCAGCGCCTGTCGGATCGGATCGAGCTGCGGCTTGCGGCTGGCGGCATCGTCATGCTCCACGGCTGCGCCGGCCGGACCGGACACACGGCATTCCTCATCGGGGGGGCGTCGACGGTCCGGCAGGAGCTCACCGAAGCGCTGCGCGACATGGAGCCTCTGCCCGACCGCGCCATCATCGAAGAGGTGATCGTCGCCACGGCCAATTCCGGCCTCGCCGACGTCGCCGCCCATCTCGAGCCCGCGATGGCCGAGAGGCTGGGCGTCGGGCATCTGACGCTCCTCGTCGTGCGGGCCGACGGCCACATCGGTCTGCGCGCCGAAAGCCGCCATGCCGCGACTCTGGCGGCCTATGTCGACCTGCTGCGCGCGAGCCGTATCTGAGCCTGTTGCAGCAGAGCCTCCACTTGAGCGGCGGCGCCCGCGTCCTGCTCAGTCCGCGCCGTCGCCCTCGGCGAAGCGGCGCAGGGCGGGGATGTCGGTGACGGTGATGGCGCGGTAGCTGCGTTCCAGCCAGCCGGCTTCGGCGAAGCGCTTCAACGCGGCGTTCACTTGCTTGCGCGAGGCGTTGGCCATGATGCCCACGTCGCTCTGGGTCAGCGGGATCGGCATCTTCCCCGTCCAGCCGGCGCGCCGCAGGATCGAGGCGATGCGCCTGTCCGCCTCGGGCTTCTGCAGGTCGTGGATCACGTGGAACAGCAGTTCCACGCTCATCATCAGGATCTGCGCCACGTGGTGCGCCATCTGCCGATCCCGCGCCGCCATCTGGTCCATGGCGTCGAGGGGCAGGTGCAGCAGCGTCGTGTCGACGACGGCCCGGAGGTCGCCGCGGCGTGGCTTGCGGGTGAGGAAGCAGGCCTCGCCGGTCCAGTAGCCGGGGATGCCGAGCATGATCAGGCGCGGCGTCGCGCCCGCCGGGGCGATGCTCACGCTGACGGTGCCGTCCACCAGGCCGTAGATGCCGCCCGCGGGGTCATCGAGGTGGAACACCGGCTCTCCCGCCGCGAAGCGCAGCATGACGCTGCGGCGCAGCACCTCCGCCCGGACGCCGTCCGGCACCCGCGTGAGCCAGCCGCGTTCGTTCATGACCCGGTCGGCCGTGGCCCGGCTGATGCGCCCCATGGAAATACCCGTCGCTTTGTCCGGTTCCGGATAATCGTGCGCCTTAAGATGTGCAAGGTGCGGCCTCCGAGCCGCGCGGCGCAGGCCGTTGCATCGGCAAGATGAGCACGCGGCCTGAGAAGCAAACCCGGCCGGACGAGCGCAGGACACAAGTATTGGCTGGCGCCGGCTTCGATCGTTGCCGGGATATTCCGCGCGCATTCGCGATGCGGCCGCGCAGGTGGAGGATGAATATGATGCCGATCATCGCCCGTCGCCGTTGCCGGCTGGGCCGAAGCCGGGGGGCTGCCGCAGATGCGGGCCGGCGAGCGGCGCTGGGCGCCGTCCTCCTCCTCCTCGGTCTCGGCGCCGCCGCCGCCGCGGCCGCGAAGCCCGCGCTGACGCCGGAGGAGACCTATGCGGTCGCCCGTGAGGCCTATCTCTACGCCTATCCCATCGTCAGCATGGACGCGACCATGCGGCAGGTCACCAACGTGCCCGACACCGCCGCCATCCCCATGCGCGCCCCGGTCAACCAGTTCGCCCACGCCCGCGCCTATCCCGACGCGGACGCCAAGGACGTGGTGCGCTTCAATTTCGACACGCTCTACTCCTTCGCCTGGCTCGACCTGGCGAAGGAGCCCGTCATTCTTTCGGTGCCGGATACCAAGGGCCGCTACTACCTGCTGCCCATGCTGGACATGTGGACGGACGTGTTCGCGGTGGTCGGCAGCCGCACCACCGGCACCAAGGCCGCCGATTACGCGCTGGTGGCGCCGGGCTGGACGGGAGCGCTGCCTGCGGGCGTCACCCGGATCGTGGCACCCACCTCGACCATCTGGATCCTCGGGCGTACCAAGACCGACGGCCCCGCCGACTATGCCAACGTGCATGCGGTGCAGGACGCCTACAGGCTCACCCCGCTGTCGCAATGGGGCAAGGATTATCGTCCGCCGAAAGCCGTCGCCACCGATCCCAGGGTCGACGCGAAGACCCCGCCCGTCGTGCAGGTGGACGGCCTCGACGGCGTCGCCATGCTGGCCCGGCTGGCGCAGCTCATGGGCCAATATCCGCCGCACCCCAACGACTACCCGATGCTGTTCCGCCTGAAGGCCCTCGGCATCGAGCCGGGCCAGCCGTTCGACGCCGCCGGACTCGCCCCCGAAACCGCGGCCATCGTCAACAAGGCGGCCAAGGACACCCTGGCCGGCGCGCAGGCGGCCTGGGAGCGCACCGGCAAGGTGGTGAACGGCTGGACGCTGCAGAACGACAACATCGGCACCTACGGCACCTCCTACCTCAAGCGCGCCCTCGTCGCGAAGGGCGGGCTCGGCGCCAACCTGCCGGAGGACGCCGTCTATCCCACGGCGGCCTTCGACGGCGAGGGCAAGCCCCTGATCGGCGGCAACAGGTACGTGCTGCATTTCGACAAGGACAAGCTGCCGCCGGCCGACGCCTTCTGGTCCATCACCATGTACGACATGGACGGCTTCCAGGTGCCGAACGCCATCGACCGCTTCGCCCTCGGCAGCCACGACAAGCTGGCCTTCAACCCCGACGGCTCGCTCGACATCTACGTGCAGGTGGACGATCCGGGGGCGGGCAGGCGAGCCAACTGGCTGCCGGCCCCCAAGGCGCAGTTCCAGCCCACCATGCGCCTCTATTCACCCCGCGCCGTGGTGCTCGACGGAACCTGGGCGCCGCCTCCGCTCCGCAAGGTGCAGTAGCATCGCGGATCGTGCGGCTGGCCCGGCATGCGCCATGCCTACGCAAGCGGGGCGAGGTGGGCCGTGGCCTCCGCCATCACGGACAAGCCTTCCACCAGGCCAGACCTTCGATGAGCGGCTGGACCTGTTGCCGACGCGTCGATCGCGGGCAGGCGCACGACTCCCATTCACACCCCGAAATGACAGACCCAGCAGGAGCTGACCCATGAAACCCAGCATCGCCGCGACCGCTTGCGCCGCCCTCCTGGCGCTCGCCCCGGCGGCATGGGCCGCGCCCGCCGTCTCGGCCGACGAAGCCGGCGAGATCGCCCGTGACGCCTATGTCTATGCCTATCCGCTCGTCCTCATGGACGTGAGCGGCAAGGTGTCGACCAATGTCGCGACGCCGGCCGGCACCACAGCCGCGCCGGTCAACCAGTTTGGCCACGCGCGCGCCTTCCCGGACCCGTCCTTCACCGTCGTGGTCCGGCCCAATGCCGACACGCTCTACTCGTCGCTGGTCTACGACGTGTCCAGGGAGCCGCTGGTCGTCAGCGTTCCCGACTCCGGCGGGCGCTACTACCTGCTGCCGATGCTGGACAAATGGTCTGATGTGTTCGCCGTGCCCGGCACCCGCGCCACCGGCAACGGGGCGCAGACGTTCGCCATCGTCGGGCCGGGCTGGCGCGGCGAGATGCCGGCCGGCGTCGAGCGCTATGACAGCCCGACGGCCGGCGGCTGGATCGGCGGGCGCGTGCAGACCAACGGCAAGGCCGACTACGCCGCCGTGCACGCCTTCCAGGACGGCATCAAGGCGGTGCCGCTGAGCGCCTACGACAAGCCCTACACCCCGCCGAACGGCGAGGTGGATGCCAAGCTGGACATGAGCGCCCCGCCCGACCAGGTCGACACGATGGAGGCGGGCGTCTTCTTCGCCCGCTTCGCCGAGCTGATGAAGGTGAACCCGCCCCACGCCAACGACTACCCCATCATCGACCGCATGAAGCGGATCGGCCTCGTGCCGGGCCAGAGCTTCTCCCTCGCCGACCAGCCCAAGGAGGTTCAGGCTGCCCTGAAGGCGGCGCCCGCGGCGGCGCTGCCGCGGATCAAGGCGGCGTGGACGAAGGCCGGCGTGTCACAGAACGGCTGGCGCACGAACCTCACCGCCATCGGCACCTACGGTGCGGACTACCTGCACCGGGCGGGCGTCGCCTACGGCGGGCTCGGCGCCAATGCGCCGGACGATGCCGTGTACCCCACCGCCTTCGCGGACTCGGAGGGGCGGCCCTTCGACAGCGCCCACCGCTACGTCGTGCATTTCGACAAGGACAAGCTGCCGCCGGCGCGCGCCTTCTGGTCGCTGACCATGTACGACGAACGGCAGCTGTTCACCGCCAACCCCATCGACCGCTACGCCATCGGCGATCGCGATGCGCTGAAGCTCAGCCCCGACGGCTCGCTCGATCTGCACATCCAGCGCGAGAGCCCCGGCAGAGACAAGGAGGCCAACTGGCTGCCGGCGCCGGCGAAGGGCGCGTTTACCATGAACATGCGCCTCTACTGGCCCAAGGCGCAGGTGCTGGACGGCAGCTGGGCGCCGCCGCCGGTGAAGCGGGTGGACTGACGGAGGCGATGCGGGCGGGACGCGGGCGTCGCCCGCTCAGACGTCGAGCGAGCCCTCCGGCTCCGGCTCATGGCAGCAGACGCAGAGCTTGTTGCCGTCCGGATCGCGAAAATAGGCGCCGTAGAAGTGGGGGTGGTAGTGCGGACGCAGGCCCGGCGCGCCCTCGTCGACGGCGCCGCGGTTCAGCGCCAGCGCGTGGCAGCGGTCGACGGTGGCGCGATTGCGCGCCAGCAGCGCCACCATCTGGCCGTTGCCGGCGTCGTGCGGCTGGCCGTCGTAGGGGGCGCCGATGATGAACAGCGGGCGGTCCGCATCGGCCGGCCGCCAGAACGCCCAGGCGGTCTCCGGGTCGGCATCGGCCATCGGGTAGCCGAGCACGCTCATCAGGGCGTCGTAGAAGGCGAAGGCCCGGTCGAAGTCGGTGATCCCGACGGTGACGTGCGACAGCATCCGCTGCACTCCTTGTCTTTGTCCTTGTGATTCCCGGCATCATCCCAGCTTGAGATGACTGCGCGATGCCAATGTTTGGTGCGTTGGTCCTTGATGCGCATCAGGGACCATGCCCGCCTTCCGGGGCCGAGCCCGAGGCTGCCATTGACAAGCACGGCCTGCCTCCGCCAAGTGGGCGTTTGCGACGGTTACCTCCACGGGCGCGCCCGTGGAGAGGGAATGCGGTGCGGCCGCGGGCGATCTGCCCGGGCCAAGGCCGCAGCTGCCCCCGCAACTGTAAGCGGCGAGCCTGACGCCAATGGCCACTGGACATCCGTCCGGGAAGGCGGCGTGGGCGCTTAAGCCGTGAGCCAGGAGACCGGCCGTCGCGCAACGACCTGCCGCCGGTGGGGCGGCGAAGGAGTTCGCCATGATTCTGGTACGCATCCACGTCGATCCGCGCATGCAGCTCCCGTGCCGCGCCCGCCCATGAGCGTGCCGGCCATGGTCCAGGCGCCCCGGCGCCGGGGCGGGCCTGCCGCGTGAGCGCCGCGCCCGACACCGTCCTCCTCGTCTGCACCACCTGCCGCAAGCCCACGGGCGAGGCGGACGGTGCCTATGACGAGCCCGGCCGGGCGCTCGCCGCAGCGCTCGATGCCCGTCTCGGCGGCAGCGCCATCGCGGTGCGCGAGGTGCAGTGCCTGTCGGTGTGCAAGCGGCCGTGCACGGTCGCGCTGCAGGCCCCCGGCAAATGGACCTACGTGGTCGGCGACCTCGACGGCGCCGGCCACGTCGACGACATCGTCGCCGCCGCCCAGCTCTATCACGGCTCCCCCGACGGCATCGTGCCGTGGCGCGAGCGCCCGCTTTCCTTCCGCAAAGGCGTCGTCGCGCGCATCCCGCCGCTCCCGGGCGTGGAGACCCCGACGCCGGAGACCCGTTCATGACCGAGCTCGCCCGCGTCCCCTGCACCATCGTCACCGGCTTCCTGGGCTCCGGCAAGACGACGTTGATCCGCCATCTGCTCGCCCACGCCGACGGCCGCCGGCTCGCCGTCATCGTCAACGAGTTCGGCGACGTCGGCATCGACGGCGAGCTGCTCAAGGGCTGCGGCGATGAAGCCTGCCCGGACGAGAACATCGTCGAGCTCGCCAACGGCTGCCTGTGCTGCACCGTGGCCGACGATTTCGTCCCCGCCCTCGACCGCATCCTGGCGCTCGACCCCAAGGTCGATCACATCGTCATCGAGACTTCGGGCCTCGCGCTGCCCAAGCCGCTGGTGCAGGCCTTCCACTGGCCGGCGATCAAGAGCCGGGTCACCGTCGACGGCGTCGTCGCCGTGGTGGACGGGGCGGCGCTGGCCGACGGCCGCGTCGCCGACGACATGGAGGCGCTGGCCGCCCAGCGGGAGGCGGACGACCAGCTCGACCACGACGACCCGGTGGAAGAGGTGTTCGCCGACCAGATCGCCTGCGCCGACCTGATCGTGCTCAGCAAGGGCGACCTCGTCGATGCGGCGGGCCTCGGCCGTGCCCGCACCGAAGTGGAGCAGGCGCTGGGGCGCACCGTCACCATCGTCCAGGCGGCGCGCGGCGAGGTCGACCCGGCTGTGCTGCTGGGCCTCGGCGTCGGCACCGAGGCCGACATCGACAACCGCAAGACGCTGCACGACGACGAGCTGGATCACGACCACGACGATTTCGACAGCTTCGTCGTGGCGCTGCCGGAGGTGGCAGACCCCAAGGCGTTGGCCGCGCGCATCGCCGCCACCGCCGAGGCCCAGAACGTGCTGCGGGTGAAAGGCTTCGCCGCCGTCGCCGGCAAGCCCATGCGGCTCCTGGTGCAGGGCGTCGGCAGCCGCGTCAGCCACCACTACGACCGCGACTGGGGGCCCGGCGAGGCACGCCGCGGCCAGATCGTCGTCATTGGCCTCAAGGGCCTCGACCGCGGCGCGGTCGAGCGCACGTTGTTGGCCTGACCTGGACTGGGGCCGCACGCCCATGCACCTGCTCGCGACGACCACGGCGACGATCGTCGATCTGATCGAACCGGTCGATCTCGCCCAGGCGCCGGGCGACATGGTCGTCGTCTCCTTCACCGACAGCGACCTGGGCGGCCTCGCCGCCGCCTGGCGCACGGCGCAGGAGCGCGGCGAGGCGCTGCCGAGCCTGCGCCTCGCCAATCTGCGCGACCTGCGCCATCCGCTCTCCGTCGACCTGTGGCTCGACAAGGTCGCCGCCCACGCCAAGGTCATCGTAGTGCGCCTGCTCGGCGGCCTCGACTGGTGGCGCTACGGGGCCGAGCGGCTGGGTGAGCTCGCCCGCGCCCGGGGCGTCGCGCTCGCCGTGCTGCCGGGGGAGGACAGGGACGATCCCGGCCTCATGGCCCGCTCCACGCTGCCGGCCGCCGAGGCGGAGGCGCTGCTCGGCTATTTTCGCGCCGGCGGCAGCGCCAACATGGGCGCGCTGCTGCGGCGCCTGGCCCGCCACGCCGGCGCCGACAGCGCGGCGGAGGAGCCGACGCCGGTGCCGGCGGCCGCCTTCTACCTGCCCGGCGAGGGGCTCGTGGCGGCGGAGGCGATGCCGGCCCGGCTGCCGCAGGGCGCGGCGCCCGTCGCCATCGTCTTCTACCGCTCGCTCTACCTCGCCGACGACCTCGCCCCCGTCGACGCGCTCTGCACCGCGCTTGCACAGGCCGGCAGCGAGCTTGGCGTGGCGCTGGCGGCGGTGCCGATCATGGTCGGCAGCCTGAAGGACCCCGCCTGCGCCGCCTTCGTGCGTGCCGCCGTGGCCGCCCTCGATCCGGCCCTCATCGTGACCACCACGGGCTTCGCCCTCGGCATGGACGACGAAGCCGCCGACCCCTTCGCCGGCAGCACTGCGCCGCTGCTGCAGGCGATCGTGGCGACGACGCGCCGCGAGGCTTGGCAGGGGAGCCCGCGCGGCCTCGCCGCCGCGGACCTCGCCATGCACGTGGTGCTGCCGGAGCTCGACGGCCGCGTGCTCGCCGGCGCCTTGTCATTCAAGGACCCGGCGGCCCCGAGCGGCGAGCTCTGCTTCACCGGCCTCGCCAACCGGGCCGAGCCGGACCGGGCGATGGCCGTCGCCCGCCGCGCCGCCGCCCTGGTCAGGCTCGGCCGCACGGCGGCCGCGCAGCGGCGCGTCGCCGTCGTGCTGCCGGAGTATCCGGGTGCGGCGGGGCGCGCGGGCTATGCGGTCGGTCTCGACGTGCCGGCAAGCGTGCTGGCCTTGCTCGATGACCTGGTCGAGGCCGGCTACACGGTCGCCGACCGCCCGGCCGATGCGCGCGCGCTGTTGGAGCGCCTGGAGGCTGGGCAGAGAGTTCCGTCCGGGGGCGCAGGTTCTTGTTCTGACACCGTCGAGAAGCTGGATCGCCCCCCACCCCTGCCCCTCCCCGCCACTCCGTGGGGGGAGGGAGGTGCATATGCCTGCGGGCCTGGGGAGTTGGCGCGGCGGCTGGCCGACCCGAGCGCAGCGCAGGGACTGGTGGGGGGCGGTCCAGCCGCTTCTCGCAATCAGGACAGAGGCGGGGCCGCGCCACCGCGCACCCTCGCTCCACTTGTGGGGAGAGGGCGGGGTGAGGGGGGCTTGCCGCGTGGCGTGACCGGCCTCGAGCCCTCTTCTGAGCTCCCCCTCACCCGGGTTGCGCTGGCGCGCAACCCGACCTCTCCCCGCAAGCGGGGCGAGGTAAGCAGCGGGACCGCTGCCGCCCTGTCGCTGGCCGACTACCGGCGCTGGTTCGCCACCCTGCCGCCTGCAGCTGCGACTGCCGTGACCGCCGCGTGGGGCGATCCGGCGGCCGATCTGGCCCTCGTCGGCGGCGCTTTCCGCTTCCGCGTGGCGGCGTTCGGCCAGGTGCTTGCCGCCCTGCCGCCGGAGCGCGGCGCGGCGCTCGACCGGCGCGCCGACTACCACGACCCGGCACTGCCGCCGCGGCACGCGCTGCTCGCCTTCGGCTGCTGGCTCCAGCGGCATGCCGATGCGCTGGTGCACATGGGCGCGCACGGCACCTTCGAGTGGCTGCCGGGCAAGGCCGTGGCGCTCGATGCGGCGAGCTTTCCCGAGCTCGTCCTCGGGGCGCTGCCGGTTGTCTACCCCTTCATCGTCAGCAACCCGGGCGAGGCGGCGCAGGCCAAGCGGCGCATCGCCGCCGTCACCCTCGGCCACCTGCCGGCGCCGACCGTCGCCGCCGGCCTGTCGGGGCCGCTCGGCGAACTGGAGCAACTGGTCGACGAATACGCCCAGGCCGACGGGCTCGATCCGCGCCGGCGCGGCCGGCTGGCGCGGCTGATCGTCGAGGCGGCCGAGCGCGCTGGCCTGGGCCCCGAGCTCGGCATCGCCGCCGACGATGTCGATGACGACGAGGCGCTGCAGCGTATCGATGCGCAGCTCTGTGACCTCAAGGACATGGCGGTAAAGGACGGCCTGCACGTTTATGGCCGCGGCGCCTGCGGCCTGGAGGAGCGCGACGCTCTGCTCGCCGCGCTCGCCGGCCGCCGCATCGCGCCGGGGCCGGCCGGCGCGCCGGCGCGCGGCCGGGCCGACGTGATGCCCACCGGCCGCAACCTGTTCACCGCCGACCCGCGCACCTTGCCGACCGCCACCGCCACCGAGCTGGCGCGCCTCGCCGCCGACGAGGTGCTGCGTCAGTACCGGCAGGCCCACGGCGAGTGGCCGCGCAGCCTGGTGGTCGACCTCTGGGGCAGCGCCACCCTGCGGACCGGCGGCGAAGAGATCGCCCAGGGCCTCGCTCTCATGGGCTGCCGCGCCACCCGCGATCCGGCGACCGGCCGCGTCACCGGCGTCGAGGTGCTGCCCCCGGCCGTGCTCGGCCGGCCGCGCGTCGACGTCACCTGGCGCATCTCCGGCCTGTTCCGCGACCTGTTTCCGGCGCAGCTGGCGCTGATCGACGCAGCGACCCGGGCGGTGGCGGCGCGCGAGGGGGAGGGGGCCGACAACCCTCTGGCCGAGGCGGCGGGCCACGGCGGGGCGGCGCGTATCTTCGGCACCGCGCCCGGCGCCTATGGGGCCGGCATCGAGGAGCTCTTGGCGAGCGGCCGCTGGGCGAGCCGCGACGAGCTCGCCCGCGCCTACCTCGCCGCCGGCTCGCACGCCTACGGCGGCGCCGACGGCGAAGGCCACGCCGCGCCCGAGGCGTTCGCCGCCCGGGTGGCCACGGCCGACGCCCTCGTCCACGGGGCCGACGACCCAGGCCGTGACCTCCTGGAGGGCACCGCCGACGCCGGCTTCGTCGGCGGCTTCGCCGCCGCTGCGGCGAGCCTCGGAGGCACGCCCTCCGTCTTCGTGCTGGATACGACCCGCCCCGAGGCGCCGCAGGCCAGGCCTCTGGCGGGCGCCTTGGCACGTATCGTGCGCGGCCGGGCGCTCAGCCCCCGCTTCATCGCCGGCCAGCTGCGCCACGGCCCGCGCGGCGCGGCCGAGCTGGCCGAGACCGTCGATCGGCTCATTGATTTCGCCGCCACCACCGATGCGGTGCCGAGCGACCTCATCGACCAGCTGTTCGACGCCTACGTGGCCGACGACACGGTGCGGTCCTTCCTGCTGGCGGAGAACCCGCAGGCGGCCGCCGCCATCGCCGCGCGTCTCGCCGAGGCGCGCCGGCGCGGCCTCTGGCACCCGCGCCGCAACGACGTGGACCAATGGCTGGCGACGGCGCAGGGCCAGCCGGAGGCGGCCGAGTGACGGCCGCCCTCAGGCGCGGCGCCTGCCCGGCGCTGACGGCGCCGATGGCGACCGGCGACGGCCTGCTGGTGCGGCTCGCCGTCGACGGCTTCACCCCGGCGGCGCTCGCCGGCCTTGCTGCGGCGGCGGCACGCCACGGCAACGGGCGGCTCGACATCACTGCTCGCGGCAACCTCCAGATCCGCGGGCTGAGCGAGCGCTCCGCCGCGCAACTGGCGGACGATGTGGAGGCGCTCGGCATCGCGCCGTACGCCGGCTTGCCGATCGCGCTGTCGCCGCTCGCCGGCCGCGATCCGCAGGAGCGAGCCGATCCGCGGCCGCTCGCCGGGCGGCTGCGCGAGGCGGTCGCCGCCGCAGGGCTGGCGGCGCGGCTGAGCCCGAAGGTCTCCGTCGTGATCGACGGCGGCGGCGCCCCCTGGCTCGCCGGGCTCGATGCCGATGTGCGTCTGCACGCTCTGGTGCCCGACCAGTGGATAGTGGCCATGGCCGGCGACGCCGGCAGCGCGCGCGTTGCCGCCAACGAGGACGCCGGAGGCGCTTTGGCTGCCACCCTCGCTCTGTTGGCGCGCATCGCCGCCCTTGGCCCGGCGGCGCGGGCGCGGCATCTTACCCTGGCCAACTCTCCAAGCTCGAAAAGTAGGGCCCCTCCCTCCCCCCACGAAGTGGCGGGTAGGGGTAGGGGTGGGGGGGCGTCCCGCCTCCCTGCATCATCAAGACAGGTTCTGATTGTCGAAGCAGGTGCGCCGGACGCAGAGGCTCTCGAGGCGCCCCTCCCCGACGACGCGAGCAAGCTGGACCACCCCCCACCCCTACCCCTACCCGCCACTTCGTGGGGGGATGGAGGAGCGTTTGTTTGCAGCTTCGGAGAGGTGGGCGAGGTCGGCTCGGCCGCCGCGACGTCGGCAGACCCATTCGAGCCGCTGGGCTTCCACACGCTCGCCTTGGACAATCTTGCGGCGGCGACCGTCGGGCTGCCCTTCGGCGAAACGGATGCCGACACGCTGACGGCGCTCGCGCAGGCTGCCATGGCCGCAGGCGCCGGCGAGCTGCGCACCGTGCCGGGGCGGCTGCTGATGGCCATCGGCCCAGCTGCAGCGCTGCCCGGCTGGATCAAGGCCGCCGCGGGGCTCGGCCTGATCACCGATCCGGATGATCCGCGCCGCCGCATCGCCGCCTGCAGCGGCAAGCCCGCCTGCGGCTCGGGCCTGATCGACACGCGCGCCATCGCCCGGCAGATCGCCGAGCGCTGGCCGGAGGCGGTACGGGCGGGGGTGCACGTCTCCGGCTGCCGCAAGGGCTGTGCCCACCCGGGGCCGGCTGCCCTGGCCCTGGTCGGCGTCGCCGCGGACGTCTGCGCCGTCGTTCCCGGTGGACGCGCCGGCGATGAGCCGACTGAGCGGCTCGACGTCGGCCGCCTGCCGGCTTATCTGGAGCGATTGTTCACCGCGCCGCCGGACGGCGGCGGCCCCGGGGCGGGGCTTGAGGACGGCCGATGAGCCAGGCGCTCGACTACATCAAGGACGGCACGGCGATCTATGAGCGCTCCTTCGCCATCATCCGGGCGGAGGCCGACCTCGGCCGCTTCGGCGTTGATGAGGCCGACGTCGCCGTGCGCATGATCCACGCCTGCGGCCAGGTGGAGGCTGCCCGCCATTTCGTCTTCGCGCCGGGCTTCGTCGCGGCGGCGCGGGCAGCGCTCGGCCGCGGCGCGCCGATCCTCTGCGACGCGGCCATGGTGGCGCAGGGCGTCACCCGCGCCCGCCTGCCGGCCGACAATCGGGTGCTGTGCACGCTGCGCGACCCGGCCGTGCCGGAGCTCGCGACCAGGCTCGGCACGACGCGCTCGGCCGCGGCGCTGGAGCTGTGGCGCGACCGGCTGGACGGCGCCGTCGTCGCCATCGGCAATGCGCCCACGGCTCTGTTCCGCCTGCTGGAGATGCTCGACGACGGCGCGCCCAAGCCGGCCGCCATCCTCGGCATGCCCGTCGGCTTCGTCGGCGCGGCGGAATCGAAGGAGGCGCTGGCCGCCGACTCGCGCGGCGTGCCCTTCGCCATCGTCCGTGGCCGCATGGGCGGCAGCGCCATTACGGCGGCGGCGCTGAACGCCCTGGCGAGGGCGGGGCTGTGAACGGCGGGATGAACGGGCGCCGTCCGGGCCGCCTGATCGGCGTCGGCGTCGGCCCGGGTGACCCGGAGCTGATGACGCTCAAGGCGGTGCGGGCCGTGGCCGAGGCCGACGTGGTGGCCCATTTCGCCAAGGAGGGGCGCGGCGGCAACGCCCGCGCCATCGTGACGCCGCACCTGCGGCCGGGCACGCGGCTCCTGCCGCTGCTCTATCCCGTCACCACCGAGCTCCACCGCCACAGCGCCGCCTATCGGGCCGCCATCGGCGCGTTCTTCGACGGCGCCGCAGCGGCGGTCGCGGCGGAGCTCGATGCCGGGCTCACCGTCGCCGTGCTGAGCGAGGGCGACCCGTTCTTCTACGGCTCGTACATGCACCTGCACGTGCGGCTGACGCCCCGCTACGACGTGGAGGTGATCCCCGGCGTCACCGGCATGTCCGGCTGCTGGTCCGGCGCCGGCGCCCCCATCGCCCAGGGCGACGACGTGCTGAGCGTGGTGCCCGGCACCCTCGACGAGGCCGAGCTCGCCCGCCGCTTCCGCGAGAGCGACGCCGCCGTGGTCATGAAGCTCGGCCGCAACCTGCCCAAGGTGCGCCGCGCGCTGGCCGCCGCCGGGCGTCTGGAGGGGGCGATCTACGTGGAGCGCGGCACCATGCCGAACGCAGCCTGTCAGCTGCTCAGCGACAAGCCCGACGACGCGGCCCCCTATTTCGCCGTCGTGCTGATCCCCGGCTGGCGCACGGAGGCCACCGCGCCTGCCGGCGTCGAGGCGACCCCGCTGCCGGCGGCGCGGCTCGCGCCATGACCGGCGCGGGGGCCCTCGGCCGGCTGGCGGTGGTCGGCCTCGGGCCGGGGCCGGACGCTCTGCTCGCCCCACTCGCCGCGGCCGAGCTGGCGGCGGCGGCAGAAGTCTACGGCTACGGGCCTTACATCGACCGGGTGCCCGAGCGGCCCGGCCAGCGCCGCGTCGCCTCCGACAACCGCGAGGAACTGGCCCGCGCCGAGACGGCCCTGGCGCGGGCGGCCGAGGGCGTGCACGTGGCCATGGTGTCCGGCGGCGATCCCGGTGTCTTCGCCATGGCCGCCGCCGTGTGCGAGGCGATCGAGAAGGGCCCCGCTGCCTGGCGCGCGCTCGATATCGCCGTCATTCCCGGCGTCACCGCCATGCTGGCCGTGGCGGCCCGCATCGGCGCGCCGCTCGGCCACGACTTCTGCGCCATCTCGCTCTCCGACAACCTGAAGCCCTGGGCTCTGATCGAGCAACGGCTGGCGGCGGCCGTCGGCGCGGGCTTCGTCGTCGCCCTCTACAATCCGGCGAGCCGGGCGCGGCCGCACCAGCTCGACGCCGCCTTCGACGTGGTGCGCGCGCATCTGCCGGCCGCGACGCCGGTGGTCTTCGGCCGCGCCGCCTTCCGCCCCGACGAGCGCATCACGATCGTGCCGCTGGGCGAGGCGCGCGGGGCCATGGCCGACATGGCGACCCTGGTGGTGATCGGCTCGCCCGCCACACGCGTGGTCGAGCGGCCGGGCCTGGCGCCGCTGGTCTATTCGCCGCGCTCGGCGGAGCGGCCGGCGTGAGGGCGCCCCGCCGCGAAGGCGGCGACCCAGGCGACGGCCGCATCGACGCTCGCCACGCGGGCGATCGTCTCGCCTGGCGGGAGCGCCGGGCGCCTCACCAGAACCACCTCGATGCCCAGTGTGCGAGCCGCGGCGATCTTGCCGTAGGTGGCGCCGCCGCCGCTGTTCTTGGCGACGATCACCTCGATGCCGTGGGCGGCCAGCAGCGCCTGGTCGTCGGCCTCCCCGAAGGGGCCGCGCGCCACGATATAGGTGGCGTGGGGCAGTGCCGGGCGCGGCTCCACCGGGTCGACGCTGCGGATCAGGTACTGATGCTGAGGCGCGTCGGCGAAGGCGCCGACCTCCTGCCGGCCGAGCGCCAGGAACACCCGGCGCGGCCTCGGGCCGAGGATGTGGACGGCGCCCGCCACGTCGGCGACCTCGCTCCAGCGGTCGCCCGCCTGGCGGCTCCAGGCCCGGCGGACGATGGCGAGCAGCGGCACGCCGGCGGCCGTGCTGGCCGCCGCCGCATTGGCGGAGATCCGCGCCGCATAGGGGTGCGTCGCGTCGATCAGCAGGTCGATGGCCTCGGCCGCCAGATAGGCGGCGAGGCCAGCGGCGCCGCCGAAGCCGCCGCTGCGGGTCGGCACCGGCTGGGGCACCGGATGCGCGGTGCGGCCGGCGAGCGACAGGGTGACGGCGAGCGCGCGCTTGTCCGCCAGCCGGCCCGCCAGCCGCCGGGCTTCCGCCGTGCCGCCCAGGATGAGGACGCGGATGGTCATGGCTCCCGATAGCAGGCCCGACGATCCAGGCAAGGTCGGTAGCCGCTGGCTCGCCGTCGTCGGCATCGGCGAGGACGGCGCGGCGGGCCTCGGCGCACGGGCGAGGGCGCTCGTCGCCGGCGCCGACCTGGTCTTTGGCGGCCAGCGCCACCTGACGCTGGCGGCGGAGCTGATCCGCGGCGAGGCGCTGGCCTGGCCGAGCCCGTTCTCCGAGGGGATCGCCGCCGTGCTCGCTGCGCGCGGGCGGGCTGTGTGCGTGCTCGCCTCGGGTGACCCCATGCTCTACGGCGTCGGCGCGACCCTGAGCCGGCACATCGATGCGGCCGAGATGGAGGTGGTGCCGGCCGCCTCCGCCTTCAGCCTGGCCGCGGCGCGCCTCGGCTGGGCATTGGCCGAGACGGCGCAGGTGTCGGCGCACGGGCGCGCGCCCGATCTGGTGCGGCCGCAGCTGCAGCCCGGGGCGCGTATCCTCGTCCTCACCTCCGATGGTGCCGGGCCGGCGACGCTGGCGAAACTCCTCGCCGAGAGCGGCTTCGGCGGCTCCCGCATCGTCGTGCTCGAGGCCCTGGGCGGGCCGCAGGAGCGCGTGCGCGAGACCGCCGCGGCGGACTTCGGCCTGGACGACATCGGCCCCCTTAATGTCGTCGCTGTCGAGATCGTGGCGGACCCCAGGGCACGTGTGCTCACCCTCGCCAGCGGCCTCGACGACGACCTGTTCGAGAGCGACGGCCAGCTCAGCAAGCGCGAGATCCGGGCGCTCACCCTGTCCTCGCTCGCCCCGCGCGCCGGCGAGCTGCTGTGGGACATCGGCGCCGGCGCGGGCTCGATCGGCATCGAGTGGATGCTGCGTGGGGCCGGCCTTGCGACCATCGCCATCGAGGAGCGGCCCGACCGGGCCGAGCGCATCATCCGCAATGCCGCCCGCTGCGGCGTGCCCGGGCTGCGTCTCGTCACCGGCAAGGCGCCGGCTGCCCTCGACGGTCTGCCGACCCCCGACGCGATCTTCATCGGCGGCGGCGCCAGCGACCCCGGCGTGCTCGACGCGGCGATCGCTGCACTCAAGCCGCGCGGCCGGCTCGTGGCCAATGCGGTGACGCTGGAGACCGAGGCGCTGCTGCTCGCCGCCCACCGTGATCGCGGTGGCGAGCTCACGCGTCTCACCGTGGCGCGCGCCGCGCCCGTCGCCGGCATGACCGGCTGGCGGCCGGCCCTGCCCGTCACCCAGTGGCGTTGGAGGAAGCCGTGATCGTCGCCGGCTTCGGCTGCCGCAAGGGGGTCAGCGTCGCCCAGGTCAGGGCGGCGTTCGAGGTCGCCCTGCTGCAGGCGGCGCTCGAGCCCGACGCCGTCACCCGTCTCGCCGCCCCGGCGCACAAGCGCGACGAGGCGGCGCTCACCGCATTCGCCCACGCCCTGGGACTACCGCTCGTCTTCGTGACCGCATCCGAGCTCACCGCCATGGCCGACCACGTCCTGAGCGCCTCCGAGCGGGTGGAGGAGGTGCTCGGCGTGCCCTCCGCGTCGGAGGCGGCGGCGCTGGCCGCCGCGGGGCTGGACGCGCACCTCCTGGGACCGCGCGTCGCCGTCGGCCCGGTCACCTGCGCGCTGGCCCACATCGATCTGGCCCGAGGCGGCGCTGCCGCCGACGACGGGCGGGAGGAGCCGGGCTCATGACCGTGCACTTCATCGGCGCCGGGCCGGGGGCGGCCGACCTCATCACCGTGCGCGGGCGCGATCTCCTGGCGCGTTGCCCGGTGTGCCTCTATGCCGGCTCGATCGTGCCGCGCGAGCTGCTCGCCCATTGCCCGGCGGCCGCGCGGCTGGTGGACACCGCCCCGTTGAGCCTGGACGAGATCGAGGCGGAGTATGTCGCCGCCTTCGCCGCCGGCCACGACGTGGCCCGCCTCCACTCCGGCGACCTGTCGATCTACTCGGCGCTGGCCGAGCAGTTGCGGCGGCTCGATCGTCGCGGCATCCCCTACACGCTGACGCCCGGCGTGCCGGCCTTCGCCGCTGCGGCGGCCGCGCTTCAGGCCGAGCTCACGGTGCCGGAGCTGGCCCAGAGCGTCGTGCTGACCCGTGTCTCGGGGCGCGCCTCGGCCATGCCGCCGCGCGAGACGCTCGCTGCCTTCGGCGCCACCGGGGCGACGCTGGCCGTCCACCTCGCCATCCACGCTTTGCCTGGTATCGTCGACACCCTCGTGCCGCTCTATGGCGGCGATTGCCCCATCGCCGTGGTGGAGCGGGCGAGCTGGCCGGACGAACGCATCGTACGTGGCCGGCTCGACAATATCGTGAGCCAGCTCGCGGACGCTCCGATCGAGCGCACCGCGCTGGTCCTGGTGGGGCCGGCGCTGGCCGCGCGGGATTTTCGCGAGAGCGCACTCTACGACCCGGATTACCGGCGCCGCTTCAGAGGCGGGCCATGACCGGCGCTCCCGTCCGCTCAGGCCGTCGGCGCGAACGGCGCGTGGCCGACCAGGCGGCCCTCGCGGTCGAACACCGCGATCTCGAGCGCGATCTCGGGACGGGCGAGGGTGGCTGCCGCCGGCGTCCAGGCGGCCCACGCCACCAGGTCGCCGAGCGCGAGGCCCGCCGCCTGGGCGTGGCCGAAGGCCTCGGCGACGGTGTTCGATGCTTCGATCGCCGTCGCCAAGGCAGCCGAGCCGCCGCCGGCGCGGGCCAGCGCCGCGAGCGCCGGCATGTCCGCCCGCCCGCGCTTGGAGTGCAGGTCGAGCAGCCCTTGCGCCAGCTTGGTCATCTTGGCGACGCCGCCGGCGATGGTGACCCGCGGCACCGTATGGGTGCGCACGTACTTCAGCATGCCGCCGACGAAGTCGCCCATGTCGATGAGCGCCGTCTCCGGCAGGCCGTGCAGGGCTTGCACCGCCGCCTCCGAGGCGGAGCCGGTGGCGCCGGCGACATGGGAGATGCCCATGGCGCGGGCGACGTCGATGCCGCGGTGGATCGAGTGAATCCAGGCGGCGCACGAGAACGGGATGACCACGCCGGTGGTGCCGAGCACCGACAGGCCGCCGACGATGCCGAGCCGGCCGTTGAGCGTCCGTTCCGCAAGGCGGGCGCCGTCGGCGATCGAGATCTCCACCTCCACGTCCGCGGGCTGGCCTGTCGCCGCCGCGACCTCGGCGATGGCCTCGCGGATCATGCGCCGGGGTGCCGGGTTGATAGCCGGCTCGCCCGGGGCGATCGGCAGGCCGGGCCGCGTCACCGTGCCGACGCCGGCGCCCGCCTTGAACAGCACGCCGCTGCCGGCCGGCGCCGGCCGCACCGTCGCCAGCACGAGCGCGCCGTGGGTCACGTCCGGGTCGTCGCCGGCGTCCTTGACCACGCCGGCCGTGGCCTCGCCGGCGCCGAGGCGCGTCGTCGCCAGGGCGAAGGAGGGGCGCAGGCCGCCGGGCAGCGAGACGGCCACCGGGTCGGGAAATGCCCCATCGCCAAGCGCGGCGAACGCGGCCTTGGCGGCCGCCGTGGCGCAGGCGCCGGTGGTCCAGCCGCGGCGCAGCGGCCGGCCGCCCGGTGCTCCGGGCTCGGGCGGCGGAATGGCGGGACCTTCGCTCATGGCCGCCGTCATAGCAGAGGTGTGCGATGACTGCTGCCGCGACGGAGCCCCGCGCCCGCGGGCTGCTGGTCTCGGCGCCGCGCTCGGGCGCCGGCAAGACCACGGTGACGCTCGGCCTGCTCACCGCCTTTGCGGCGCGCGGCCTCGCCGTGCGGGCGGTGAAGACCGGGCCCGACTACATCGATCCCGCCTTCCACGCCGCCGCCACCGGCCGGCCGGGGCTCAACCTCGATACCTGGGCGATGCCGGCACCACTCGTCGAGGCGCTGGCCGACGAGGCAGCTGCCGCGGACCTCGTCGTGGCCGAAGGCGCCATGGGGCTGTTCGACGGCATCCCGGGCCGGCCCGGCCGCTCCGGGGCCCCGCCGACGTCGCCGCGCGGCTGGAGCTGCCGGTCGTGCTGGTGCTCGACATCTCCGGCCAGTCGCAGTCGGCGGCGGCCGTCGCCCGCGGTTTTGCCGGCTACGACCCGGCGGTGCGCATCGCCGGCGTCGTCCTCAACAGGGCCGGCAGCGACCGGCACATCCGTCTGGTGACGGACGCCATGCGAACGCTGGGCATGCCCGTGCTGGGCGCCATCCCCCGCGACGCGGCGTTGGCGCTGCCCGAACGCCATCTCGGCCTGGTGCAGGCCGCCGAGCACGCCGACCTCACCGAGCGCCTGGCGCAGCTCAGGGCGGTGGCCGAGCGCCACCTCGACCTCGACGCCATCCTGGCGCTCGCCCAGCAACTGCCGGACCTGGGCGCACATGCCCCTCCGCTGCCGCTGCCGCCGCCCGGCCAGCGCATCGCGCTCGCCAGCGATGCCGCCTTCGGCTTCATCTACCCCCACGTCCTCGCGGGCTGGCGCCGCGCCGGGGCCGAGATCGTGCCGTTCTCGCCGCTCGCCGACGAGCCGCCGCCCGACCAGTGCGACGCCTGCTGGCTGCCCGGCGGCTATCCCGAGCTGCATGCGGGGCGGCTCGCCACGGCCGAGCACTTCAAGGCGGGCGTGCGGCGGTTCGCCGAGACGCGGCCCGTCCACGGCGAGTGCGGCGGCTACATGGTGCTCGGCCAGTCGCTCGCCGATGCGGACGGCCTTCCGCACGCCATGCTCGGCCTGCTCGGCCACAGCACCAGCTATGCCCGGCGCAAGCTCAACCTGGGCTATCGCGAGGCGTCCCTGCGGACGGCCGGCGTGCTCGGGCCCGCCGGCGCGGTGGTGCGCGGCCACGAGTTCCACTATGCCGTCGTCGCCGACGCGGGCACCGATGAGCCGCTCGCCGACCTCGCGGACGGCGAAGGCCGCCCTCTGGGCGCCGCCGGCGGCCGGCGCGGCCACGTCTCCGGCACCTTCTTCCACGCCATCGCGTCGGCCTGACATGCGGGCGCTCGCCGACATCCGGCTATGCCTGGCCTTCTTCACCCGCCTGCCGGTCGCGGCGGCAACGTCGCCCAGTGATCCCGCGGGTGAGGGGGGCTTGCCGCATGGCGCGGCCGAGCAACCTCAGCCAGCGTCGAGGCGGTTGGACCCCACCCCCACCAGTCCCTCCCCTTTGGTCGGGACAGCCTCCCCACAAGGGGGAGGCCGTTCGGCAGCGGCCCCACCCAACTCTCCACGCTCGCAAGCCGAAGCTCCTCCCTCCCCCACGAAGTGGCGGGGAGGGGCAGGGGTGGGGGGTGGTTCAGCCGCTTCTACGCTGTTCGGCAAAGGCTGATGGCTTCAGAGGCGCCATTTGATCGGCCGCCCGATCTCGCGCAGGCGATCTGGGCGGCGCCCGTTGCCGGCCTTGCCGTCGGCCTGATCGCCGGGCTTGTCCTCCTCGCCGCGCACGCGGCCGGTGCGCCGCCCACGGTCGCCGCCGCTCTGGCCCTGGGCGCCGGCGTCCTCGCCACCGGGGCGCTGCACGAGGACGGCCTCGCCGATGTGGCCGACGGCTTCGGCGGCGGCAGGACCGCGGCGCGCAAGCTGGAGATCATGCGGGACAGCCGTATCGGCACCTACGGTGTCGTGGCGCTCGCCCTCGTCCTGCTGCTGCGCTGGTCGGCGCTGACCGCCGTCCTCGCGGCCCATGGGGCCGGTGCGGCCATCGTGGCGCTCATCGCGGCCCACGCGGCGAGCCGCGGCCTGCTGCCGGCCATGATGCGGACGCTGCCCCGGGCGCGCACCGACGGTCTCGCCGCGCGGGCCGGCTCGCCCGGCGGCGGCACCGCGGCGCTGGCGCTGGGGCTCGGCGCCGCGGCCCTGCTGCCGCTTGGCCTCGCCACCTGGCTGATCGCGGTCGGCCTATTGGCGGGCTGGGCGGCCGTGCTGGCGTGGCTGGCCCTGCGCCACATCGGCGGCCAGACCGGCGACGTCCTGGGCGCCCTCCAGCAGGGGGCCGAGGTGGCCGTGCTCTGCGCGGCGAGTCTCGCCCGTTAGGCTCGGCTCATGGGCTTGAACCGCCTGCGCTCGAGCTGCCTCATGGCAAGGATGGTCCGGCGCGCAGATCGGCGGCCCATGCCCCTCCAGCCCGTCGATGATCGGACAGTCGGAGCGGCCGTCGCCCTCGCAGCTGTCGGCCAGGTGGCGCAGCACGCGCAGCATCTCGTCCAGGCTGGCGCGCTGCGCCTCGAGCTCCTCCACGTGGGCGAGCGCGATCGCCTTGACCTCCGCGTTGCTGCGGCCGCGATCGCCCCAGAGCGCCAGCAGGGTGCGGATGCGCTCGATCGGGAAGCCCAGGTCGCGCGCGCGCCGCACGAAGCTCAGCCGGTGCACGTCGCTGACGTCGTAGTCACGATAATTGCTGTCGCGCCGCGCCGGCGCCGGGATGAGGCCGATCTGCTCGTAGTAGCGGATCATCTTGGCGGACACGCCGGACCGTGTCGCGGCTTGGCTGATGTTCATGACGGGGCACTCGGACAACGGGCTTGACCTTCCCATGATGGGAAGGTGCACGGTCGTTTGCAAGAGAACCGGATGAAGATGAGGGCCCCCATGGCCGACCATAGCAGTTGCTGCAGCGCGCACGCCGCCGCGCCAGCCCCCGCCGCGGCGATCGATCCCGTCTGCGGCATGAGCGTCGATCCCGCGACCGCCAAGCATTCCGCCGAGCACGCGGGACAGACATACCATTTCTGCTGCGCCGGCTGCCGCAGCAAGTTCGTCGCCGAGCCGGACCGCTACCTCGCCGCCGGCGCCAGCCACGCCGCCGCGGGTGCCCATGGCCACGGTCACCATCACCACGGGTCGGCGCCGGCGGCGAAGTCCGTGCCGGCCGGCACCATCTTCACCTGCCCGATGCACCCGGAGATCCGCCAGGTCGGCCCGGGCTCGTGCCCGATCTGCGGCATGGCGCTGGAGCCGGAGGTCGTGTCGCTCGACGATCAGCCCAATCCCGAGCTGGCCGACATGTCCAGGCGCTTCTGGATCGGCCTGGTGCTCACCCTGCCGGTGTTCGTGCTTGAGATGGGCGGCCATCTGTTCGGCTGGACCCACGCCATCGGCGGCAGCCTGTCCAACTGGATCCAGCTGGTGCTGGCGACGCCGGTAGTGCTGTGGGCGGGCTGGCCGTTCCTGGTGCGCGGCTGGGCGTCGCTCACGTCCCGCAATCTCAACATGTTCACCCTGATCGCCATGGGCACCGGCGCCGCCTGGGCCTATTCGGTGGTGGCGACGCTGGCGCCCGGCCTGTTTCCGCCCGCGGCGCGTGCCCACGACGGCAGCGTGCCGGTGTATTTCGAGGCGGCGGCGGTCATCACCGTGCTGGTGCTGCTGGGCCAGGTGCTGGAGCTCCGGGCGCGCGAGCGCACCGGCGGCGCGCTCAAGGCCCTGCTCAACCTGACGCCGAAGACGGCCCGGCGCATCGCCGCCGACGGCACCGAAGCGGACGTGGCGATCGACGCCATCGCCGTCGGCGACCGGCTGCGGGTGCGGCCGGGCGAGGCCGTGCCCGTGGACGGCGAAGTGATCGACGGCCGTGCCGCCGTCGACGAAGCGATGCTCACCGGCGAGCCGATGCCGGTGACCAAATCGGTGGGCGACAAGGTCACCGGCGGCACCATCAACCGCAGCGGCGGCTTGGTCATGGTGGCCACCCACGTCGGCCAGGAGACGATGCTGGCGCGCATCGTGCAGATGGTGGCCCAGGCCCAGCGCAGCCGCGCGCCGATTCAGCGCCTCGCCGACCGGGTGGCCGGCTATTTCGTGCCGGCGGTGATCGCAGTCGCGGTGCTGGCCTTCGCCGCCTGGATGATCTGGGGCCCGGAGCCGCGCCTGAGCTACGCGCTCATCGCCGCCGTCGCCGTGCTCATCATCGCTTGCCCGTGCGCGCTGGGGCTCGCCACGCCGATGTCGATCATGGTCGGCGTCGGCCGCGGCGCCGCCGCCGGCGTGCTGGTGAAGAGCGCCGAGGCGCTCGAGCGGCTGGAGCGCGTGGATACGCTGATGATCGACAAGACCGGCACGCTCACCGAGGGGCGGCCGGCGCTGACCGAGGTCGTGCCGACGCAGGGCTTCACCGCCGACGAGGTGCTGCGGCTCGCGGCCAGTGTCGAGCGGGCGAGCGAGCACCCGCTGGCCCGCGCCATGGTGGAGGGGGCCGAGGCCCGCAAGCTTGCGCTTGCGGCCGTAGCCGGCTTCGAGTCGCCGGCGGGCAAGGGCGCGCTCGGCACGGTCGAGCAGCGCCAGGTCGCGGTCGGCAGCGCGGCCTTCCTGGCCGAGCGCGGCGTCGACACCGGCCCGCTGACGGCGGCCGCCGAGGGGCTGCGCCGCGATGGCGCCAGCGTGGTCTTCGCGGCCGTCGACGGCCGCCTCGCCGGGCTGATCGCGGTCGCCGATCCGGTCAAGCCGACGACGCCGGCGGCGCTCGCCGCGCTCAAGGCCGAGGGCATCCGGGTGGTCATGCTGACCGGCGATCATCGTGCCACCGCCGAGGCGCTCGCCGCCAGGCTGGGCATCGACGCGGTGGAGGCCGAGCTGCTGCCGTCGGACAAGGCGGCGGTGGTGAGCCGGCATATGGCCGCGGGCCAGGTGGTCGCCATGGCCGGCGACGGCGTCAACGACGCGCCGGCGCTGGCGGCGGCGGACGTGGGCATCGCCATGGGCTCCGGCACCGACGTCGCCATCGAGAGCGCCGGCATCACCCTGCTCAAGGGCGATCTCGCCGGCATCGCCAAGGCCCGGCACCTGTCGGAGGCGACCATGCGCAACATCCGGCAGAACCTGTTCTTCGCCTTCATCTACAACGCGGCCGGCGTGCCGATCGCGGCCGGCGTGCTCTATCCGCTCTTCGGCCTGCTGCTGTCGCCGGTCATCGCCGCGGCCGCCATGTCGCTGTCGTCGGTGAGCGTCATCACCAACGCCGCCCGCCTCGGCCGGCTGAAGCTGTAGCGCCCGTACGCCGTCAGCCGAACTCCGCCCGCAGGGCGGCGCCGTCCGCGTCGAGCGCCGGCACGCCGTCGGCTGCGAGGATGGCGCCGTCGTGCAGTGCTCCCGGTGCCAGCATGCGCACGGGGCCGCCGGGCGTGGCGACCTCGATGAAGCGGGCCTGGGCGTGCGCGGCCAGGTCCGCCAGCGCGTTGATGCGCCCGTAGGCGATGCGCGCCCGCTCCATGCGTTCAACCACCTCCTGGCGATCGAGGGTGGAGAACACTGCGTCGATCTCGGCGTCGAGGGCCGGGCGGTTGGCCACGCGCAGATTATTGTCGGCAAAGCGCGGGTCCTGCGTGAGCTGCGCCTTGCCGAGCACGTCGCTGCACAGCTTGGCCCACTCCCGCTCGTTCTGGATGGAGAACAGGATCGCCTGGGCGCCACGGCAGGCATAGGCGCCATAGGGGGCGATGGTGGGATGGTTCAGGCCCATACGGGCCGGCGTGTGGCCGCCGTAGGCGAATTGCAGGAACGGCACGTTCATCCAATCGGCCAGCGCATGGAACAGCGACACCGATACGTGCCGGCCGAGACCCGTCCGGCCGCGGCCGATCAACGCCTGCAAAATGCCGTTCAGGGCCGTCATGCCGGCGGCGATGTCGCAGACGGACACGCCGACGCGGCCGGGGCCGGCGGCGTTGCCGGTGATCTCGGCCAATCCCGTCTCGCCCTGCACCAGGAGGTCGTAGGCCTTGAGGTCCTTCAGCGGCCCGTCTTCGCCGTAGCCGGTGATGGTGCAGGTGATCAGGCGGGGGTTGTCGCGCCGCAGCTCGTCGGGATCGAGCCCCAGGCCAGCCATGACGCCCGGCGCGGCATTCTGGATGAAGACGTCGGCCGTCCCGATCATGCGCCGCAGCAGGGCGATGTCGCCGGCATCGCGCAGGTCGACGGCGATCGATTGCTTGCCCCGGTTCAGCCAGACGAAGTAGCTGCTCTGCCCCTGTGCGTAGCGGTCGTAGCCACGGGCGAAATCGCCGTCGCGACGCTCCACCTTGATGACCCGGGCGCCCGCATCGGCCAGGCGCGAGGAGGCGTAGGGCGCCGCCACCGCCTGTTCGACCGAGACCACCAGAATGCCGTCGAGGTCTTGCATGAGTCAGCCCTGTCTGCTCTGTCCCCGCTGCGCTGCGGCCGCTGCGGCCTACCGCGAAGGACGCGCCCGGATTCACAAGTCCCCACCGCCCGCATGGCACGCGCCGTCACTTGCGTCAAAGCGGGGCCGTCGTCGCGCCTTCGCCGTCCCAAAAATCTTCAGGCGCCGGCGAATTGATGTATATTGGCGGCTCGTCGAGTGCGTGAGGGACGTCGTGTCTATCATCAGATTTGTCGCCGTGGGGGCTGGCTTGGTGCTGTCGTTCGCTGCGGCGGCGCAGACCAACCCGAGCGCGCCGCGGGTCAACAACGGCCATCTCCAGCCGACCCGAGACTCGGTGATCAACGCGGAGCGTGCCGACAACATCAACGTCAAGCGCAGCAATTCGCGGCAGCTCAACGAGATCGACAAGGAAAACACGCGGATGAAGCGCCTGATGGGCAGCATCTGCTCGAACTGCGAGAACTGAGCGGCCGCGGCTGCCGCTGCGGTCGCGCCGCGCACGTCAAGTCGTCGAGCTGGTCGGAGAGCGCCGGGATGCTGGCGCTCTCTTTTTGTTTGCCGGCAAGTCAACACTGACGGCCGAACCTCGACCTCGGCGGCCGCATTGTCATAAAAGCTTTGGACGCTTATGCTTCCGTCCAACTTTAGTCAGTTAACCAGGGCCTCGTCGCAACCGTCCGAACGCCAAGGGAGCATACGCCTGCAATGCGCGACAATTGGCGCGAGAGCTGGCCGCCGGCTGCGGCAAAGCCCATGCTCAACGTCTTCAAGCCGTTGCTCCTTCCCTCTGCGCTGCGACCGGCGCCGAGGGCGGGGGCACCGATTCGCTTGCTGCCCGGCCTCGTGCCGCTGCCGAATCGGCTGCCCGACCAGGGAGGCCTCGATCCCTGCCTCGGCCGGCTCGGATCGCTCGAGGTGCGCCTCGCCACCACCAAGAAGGACATCAAGCGGGCCCAGCGGCTGCGCTACCGGGTCTTCTACGAGGAGCTGTCGGCGGTGCCGAATGCGGCGTCCATGCTGGCGCGGCGCGACATGGATGATTTCGACCCGATCTGCGACCACCTGCTGGTGCTGGATCACGCCGCCGACCGCAAGCCGTTCGCCCCGCGCAAGCCCAAGGTGGTCGGCACCTATCGCCTGCTCCGCCAGGAGGCCGCCGATCGCAACTTCGGCTTCTACACGACGGGCGAGTTCGACCTGCAGCCGCTGCTCGACCGCCACCGCGGCCTGCGCTTCCTGGAGCTCGGCCGCTCGTGCGTGCTGAAGCCCTACCGCAACAAGCGCACCGTCGAGTTGCTCTGGCACGGCGTGTGGACCTACATCCTGCACCATCGCATCGACGCCATGTTCGGCTGTGCGAGCCTGGAGGGCACGGATCCGGCGGAGTTGGAGCTGCAGCTCAGCTTCCTCCACCACTACGCCCGGTCGCCGGAGCCCTGGCGCATGAGCGCCTTGGGCAACCGCTACGTGGCCATGGACCGGCTGCCCAAGGAGGCCGTCAACGTCAAGCAGGCGATGCAATCGCTGCCGCCGTTGATCAAGGGCTACCTCAGGCTCGGCGCCAGCTTCGGCGACGGTGCCGTCGTCGACCGCCAGTTCGGCACCACGGACGTCGCCGTCGTCCTGCCGGTGTCCGGGATCAGCCAGCGCTACATCAACCACTTCGGGCCGTCGGCCAACCGGCACGCGGCGTAGCGATCCATGCCGCGGGCGGCCGCGTCATACGCGGCCGCAGCGCCCGGCGATAGGCCTCAGCGGCCCTCGCCGGCGGCGGCGAGGGCGTCGAGCCCCTCGCGGTAGGTCGGATAGGTGAGGGCGATGTCGAGGTCCCGGCGCAGGCGCCGGTTCGACACCCGCTTATTCTCGCCCCAGAAGCTGCGCGCCATGGGCGTCAGATCCGCCTCGGCGAACGCCACCTCCGGCGGCGGCGGCAGCCCGAGCAGCCCGGCGGCATAGGCGATCACGTCCTGCGGCGGACCGGGCTCGTCATCGGTCACGTTCCAGACGGCGCTGTCGGCCGCCCGGCGCCAGGCGGCGCCGACGGCCGCCGCGATATCGTCCACGTGGATCCGGTTGAACACCTGGCCGTCCTTCACCAGGCGCTTGGCCGTGCCCTCGCGCAGCTTGACCAGGGCGTTCCGGCCCGGCCCGTAGATGCCTGCCAGGCGGAAGACCTGAACGGATTTTCCCGCGGCTGCGCCGAGCGCCAGCCATTGCTGCTCCACCTCGACACGGCGGGCGTTGCGGGCGCTGGTGGGCGCCAGCGCCGCGTCCTCGTCGATCCAGGCGCCCTGATGGTCGCCGTAGACGCCCACCGTCGACAGATAGGCGATCTGCTTGAGGCGCGGCGCCGTCGAGATGGCGTCGGCATAGAAGCGCAGCACCGGGTCCCCCACCTGGTCCGGGGGCACCGAGACGAGCAGGAGATCGGCCGCGGCGACGTCCCGGCCGATCGCCGAATCGAATCGGGTCGCCACGTCGCTGCCGTCGAACAGATGGACGGCATCGGCAGGGAGGCCGGCATGCGCGGCGCGGGCGGGCGATCGCACCGTCCCGGCAACGCGGTCGAACACGCTGCTGGCGCGGGCGACATAGGCTTGCGCGGTATAGCCGAGGCCGAAGACGAAGAGCTGGGTCATGCGTGGCTATCGATCTTGGAGCGTCCAGAGTCCTGGCCGGGGTTGGTCCGGCCATGATGGTGCAGCGCCTCCCACTCCGCCCGCACGGTCTCGTCGGCGTCCCGGCCGCGCCGCGTCGCCACGGCCGCAACCGTTGCGGCGGGGGCGAGGCGGCCGAAGGCCCACACCGCCGCCCCCCTGACCAGGGCGGAGGGGTCGTCCAACAGCCGCTCGACAGCCTCCAGGAGGGCGACGTCGCCCGAATTCCCGGCGGCGATGAGCGCGTTGCGCAGGAACCGGTCGCGGCCGGTGCGCTTGATCGGCGTTCCGGCGAAGCGGGCGCGGAAGGCGGCATCGTCGAGGCTGAGGAGCTCGTCGAGCCGCGGCGCATCGAGATCCGCCTGCGCCGCCAGCTTGGCGTCGCGGCCGTCGCGGGCGAACTTGTTCCAGGGGCACACGGCCAGGCAATCGTCGCAGCCGAAGATGCGGTTGCCCATGGCGGTGCGGAACTCGTGCGGGATCGGCCCGGCGTGCTCGATGGTGAGGTAGGAGATGCAGCGCCGGGCATCGAGCTGGTAGGGCGCCGGGAAAGCCTGCGTCGGGCAGACGTCGAGGCAGCGGCTGCACGTCCCGCAGTGGTCGGCCATGGCTTCGTCGGGCGGCAACTCCGCTTCGCTGAGGATCACGCCCAGGAACAGCCAGTTGCCGAACTCGCGCGAGACCAGCACCGTGTGCTTGCCCTGCCAGCCGAGGCCGGCGGCGGCGGCGAGGGGCTTTTCCATGAGCGGCGCCGTATCGACGAACACCTTCACGTCGGCCCCGCTCTTGGCCGCCAGCAGGCCGGCGACCTGCTTCAGGCGGCCCTTCATCACGTCGTGATAGTCGCGCCCGCGGGCGTAGACCGAGATGGTGGCGCGGGAGGCGTCGGCGAGGCTGGCCAGCGGGTCGCTGTCGGGGCCGTAGTTGAGGCCGAGCACCAGGGCCGAGCGGGCCTTGTCCCACATCGCTTTCGGGCTTGCCCGCCGCGCGGCTGTGTCGGCCATCCACGCCATGGCGCCGTGATGGCCGGCGTCGAGCCAGGCGGCCAGCCGCGGCCCGGCCTCCGGGATGCTGTCGGCGGCCGCCACCCGGACGACGTCGAAGCCGTGGGCCCGGGCGCGGGCCACGACGGCGCGCTTCAGCGCTTCGCCGCTCAGAAGTCCAGGTCGGTGTAGATCGCCGCCGGCGCCATGCCGGGCACCGTGTCCTGCAGCAGTGGCCGGAATGACGGCCTCGACTTCACCCGCGCATACCATGCCTTCGCCGCTTCGTCTTCGCTCCAGGGGACGTCGCCGAGGTAGTCGGCGCAGGAGAGGTGCGCTGCCGCGGCGAGGTCCGCGTAGGTGAGCGTTTCGCCCGCCAGGCAGTTCCGCCGTCCGAGCAGAAAGCCGATGTAGCGCAGATGATAGCGCACGTTGGTGCGTGCCGCACGGATGGCGTTCATGTCCGGCGGCCCGCCGCCCAGGTCCGACGCCATGAAGCGCTTGTAGACCTTTTCGGTGACCAGGTGGCTCGATACCTCGTCGAAGAACTTGCCGTTGAACCAGTCGAGCAGGCGGCGCACCTCCACGCGCGCCGCCACGTCCTCCGGCAGCAGGCGGTTCTTGCCGAGCACCAGCCCGCGTGTTTCGTCGAGGTATTCGGAGATGGGAGCTGTGCCGGGCACGGCGAAGCCCTGGTCTTCCACCAGCACAGGGGTCGTCCCCGCCGGATTGAGGACCAGGAACTCCTCGCGCCGCTCCCAGGCGCGCACTTCCGTCAATTGCACGTCGCTGCCCATCTCGCCCAGGGCGAGCCGGATGAAGCGCGAATGCGGACAAAGCGGATGGTGATGAAGCGTCGCCATGCGGGCCGGGCGTGGATTACGTCCATGCGCCCGGATCGGTGCGATCCATCGGCATCAACGTCATCGAAAATCCAAGGGATGGGAGCACGATGTGGTCAAAGAGCCGTTAATCGCCTTCGTCGCATCGCGGTCCGCGTCGGGTTGGCTAGGAGCCGGTGGGGTCTGCTCGTCGCGATCTGGGGGGACGAGCGTCGGGAGCGTGCGCGGCCCGTATAGAGCCGCACCGGCTTGGCGACAACCGAATTCGCTGCCGGCAGCCCTGCACCCTCTGCAGGCATGGTGAACGCCGGGCCCGCCGGGAGGCGCATTCCGGTCACGCGGCTGCCGCTGCCGGCGCGCCTCGACGCTTTGGCGCCAACCATGCGTTGATCTCTGCATGGGGAGGAGTAGAAGGCGTGGGCCATTCCACACGCGCGCGCAGCCCCGCACGCGCGCACAGCCCCGCCGACGCGGCCCGACCGAGGCGCAGGCGCTCCGGAGCTTCCCGATGAATCTGTCCGACGCATTCGAGGCCATGGTCCTCGGTCTGGTCGAGGGCTTGACCGAGTTCCTGCCGGTCTCCTCGACCGGCCACCTGCTGCTGCTCGGCCACTTCATGGGCTTCGAGTCGAACGGCAAGACCTTCGAGGTGCTGATCCAGCTCGGCGCCATCCTCGCCATCCTGTCGGTCTACGCCCGCAAGATCATCGCCATCCTGACGGCGCTGCCGCACGATCCCGGCGCCCGCCGATTCGTCATCGGCGTCCTCGTCGCCTTCCTGCCGGCGGCCATCCTTGGGGCGCTGCTGCACGGCTTCATCAAGAACGTGCTGTTCAACCCGTGGGTCGTCTGCGTGGCGCTGATCGTCGGCGGCCTGGTGCTGATGATCATCGACAACGTCGACCTCGAGAAGAAGCACGACGACGCCCTGCGCTTCCCCTTGCCCATGTACCTGGGCATCGGCCTGGTGCAGTGCCTGGCCATGATCCCGGGCGTGTCTCGATCGGGCGCCACCATCGTCGGCGCCATGCTGATGGGCGCGAGCAAGCGCTCCGCGGCGGAGTTCTCGTTCTGGCTCGCCATGCCGACGATGACCGGCGCCTTCGCCTACGACCTGCTGAAGAGCTACAAGGATCTGAGCCTCCACGACGGCGCGCTGATCGGTATCGGCTTCGTCATGGCCTTCTTCTCCGGCCTGATCGTGGTGCGCACGCTGCTCGACTTCATCTCCCGCCACGGCTTCGGCGTCTTCGCCTGGTGGCGAATCATCGTCGGCGCCGCCGGCCTCGCGGGCCTGCTCGTCTTCGGCTGAGCGGCGCCTCTTCACGGCACAAGCGCGTCCTGCGCTTCTCCCTGATCTAGCTGCGCATGCGCGCGCCGGCGCGGGCTTCGCCCGGCGTCGGCGTCTTCGGCGTGAAGCGGCAGATGTCGTTGATCAGGCAGCGCCAGCAATCGGGCTTGCGCGCCTTGCAGATGTAGCGCCCGTGCAGGATGAGCCAGTGGTGGGCGTGCAGCTTGTAGCGCGCTGGCACCGCGGCCTCGAGCCCCAGCTCCACCGCCAGCGGCGTGCGCCCGGGCGCCAGCGGGATCCGGTTCGACACGCGGAAGAGATGGGTGTCGACGGCGATGGTCGGCTCGCCGAAGGCGACGTTCAGCACCACGTTGGCGGTCTTGCGGCCGACGCCGGGCAACTGCTCCAGGGCCTCGCGCGACCGCGGCACCTCGCCGCCGTGCTCGGCGATCAGGAGCTGCGAGAGCGCGATCAGATTGCGCGCCTTGCCCCGGTACAGGCCGATCGTCTTGATCAGGTCGCGCACCCGGTCCTCGCCGAGGGCGACCATCTTGGCGGGCGTGTCGGCCAGCTTGAACAGCGCCGGCGTGGCCTTGTTGACGCCGGCGTCCGTGGCCTGCGCCGACAGCACCACCGCGACCAGCAGCGTGTACGGGTCGACGTAGTGGAGCTCGCCCAGCGGCTCGGGATCGGCGGCGGCGAAGCGCCGGAACACCTCGTCGATCTCCTCCGGCGAGAGCCCGGGCGGGCGACCGGCCGGGGTGGCGGCCTGCCCGCTGGCAGCCGCCTTGCCCGTGCGTCCGGCCGCCTTGGCCGGAGCGGGCTTCCCCGCCGAGGAGGCCGGGGCTGCTGCCATTTTCCGCACGCCGGGGGACTTCTTTGCCGTCATGGGAGCGTTATGATGAACGGCATGACGAGCCGCAAGCAGGATCCGGGCGATGACGAACGCGTCTTCGCCGCGACCATCACGCCGCACCGGTCGCTCGGAGCCAATGCCTTTCGGCTGGTGATGGGCCTCGTGCTGCTGGCCAGCGTGGTGTCGAGCCTGCCCTTCGTCATCCTGGGCGCGTGGCCGGTGGCCGGCTTCTTCGGCCTTGACCTCCTGGCGCTCTACATCGCTTTTCGCGTGAGCTTCCATCGCTCGCGCGCCTTCGAAGAGGTCATCCTGACGCGCGTGCAGCTGCTGCTGCGCAAGGTGTCGCACCGGGGCGAGGCGGCCGAGTGGCGCTTCAACCCGCTGTGGACGCGCCTCGACCGCGACAACGATCCCGAGTTCGGCCTGCAGCGATTGGCCGTCGTGTCGCGCGGCGAGCGGGTGCCCATCGCCCAGGCGCTGTCGGCGCCCGAGCGCGAGACCTTCGCCGACGCCCTTGCCCATGCGCTGGCCCGGGCCAGGCGCGGCGAGTTTCAGTAGCCCTTGCACAGCCGGCTGGCCGGCGCCTGTTGCTGCCGATCGCGCCCCCCGGCGCAGGCAGGGGAGGCGCCCAGCGGCCGGCATCATGATGGGAGCAAGTCCAAACCATGACCATGAACGTGTCGGCGGCCGTCGCCGCCCGCATCTCCGTGCGCGCCTTCAAGCCCGAGCCGGTGCCGGCTGCCGTCGTTCGCCAGATCCTGGAGGCTGCGTCCCACGCCCCCTCCGGCGGCAATTTGCAGCCCTGGCGCGTCTATGCGCTCGCCGGCGCGGCGCTGGCCGAGCTGAAGCGCCAGGCAACGGCCAACCCGGCCGGCGAGGAGCCGGAATACGCCGTGTATCCCCCTGACCTGTGGGATCCGCTGCGCACCCGGCGCTTCGAATGCGGTGAGGACCTCTACGCCACCATCGGCATTCCGCGCGAGGACAAGCCGGCGCGGCTGCGCCAGCTCGCCCGCAACGGCGAGCTGTTCGGCGCGCCGGTCGGCCTGTTCTTCTGCCTCGACCGGCGCGTCGGCCCGCCGCAATGGGCCGACGTCGGCATGTACATGCAGACGGTGATGCTGCTCGCCATCGAGCGCGGGCTGGGCACCTGCGCGCAGGAGTACTGGGCGCGCTATCCCAAGACCGTGGCGGCGGCGATCGGCCTGCCGGACGATCACATGGTGTTCGCCGGCATGGCCCTCGGCTATCGCGACGAGACCGCGCCGATCAACGCGCTGCGCACGCGGCGCGACGCCTTCGACGTCTGGGGCGAGCTGCGCGGCTTCGACTGACGGGTGGCCGGGCGACGGACTCGCGGTCTGCCGTGCCGCGAGCCGAGCGCCCGTCGACCGGATCAGGGGGTTACGGCGCAGCCTCCCTTCACACCGTGACCACACTGGTTCCGCGGGTCGACCGCATTCGCGACAGACGATCATCGAATTTCCCCAGCAGCATGGCGGCTCGCTCAGAAATGATCCTCCACCAGCCTCGGAGAGGAATGATCATGCGCATGCTGACGACCTTGGCCACGAGCGCCGCGCTGTCCCTCGCGCTTCCGGTCTACGCCTACGCCGAGCCGCCCAGCACCGGCCAGGAGTCGAACCAGCGGCTCGCCGAGCGCATCCGAAACGTCACCATCATCGATGTCGCCAACCTGTCGCCGAAGCTGCAATCACAGGTGGCCACCGAGCTGGCGCAGACGAGCGATCAAGAGCTGGAGACGTTGCGTCGGACGATCGACGCCGTCCCACAGGCTTCGTCGGCGCTGAAGGAAAAGGGGCTCGATACGTCGAAAGTGATCGCCGCCGCGCTTGATGACGATGGCAACCTGACGCTGGTGACCAAGACGGCAGGGGCCTGACCCCTCACGCGGCGCAGCGGACAGCAGGGGCCGCGCGCTGACGGCATTCCCGATCACGTCAGGTCACCCGGTCGGGTCAAGGTGCCATCAGTTCTTTGCATCCGACGCGAATAGCTAGAATTCCTAAGCTAACGTCCTGATAAAATGGACTTATCCGATCGGATAGGCGCGCGAAAAATCTTTGAAGCCGGAGCGATTTTCTTTGGTCGGGCGGTTTCACCCGATCAGGGCGCGCTCTAAACCGGAAAGAGATCGGCGGGGACGAGTTGCGGACCGCGCGCGTCGATCCGGAGAAGGAGGACACCATGAAACTTGCATCGGAACGTGTCGAGCAAGCCTTGAGCCAGCTGGACGCGCAGGTGGTGCCCGACAACCATCCGCTGATGCGGCAGCTGAGTGACGTGTTCGGTGAGCACACGTTCTTTCTCAGCGCGGGCGGCCTGGCCATCGTGGAGCCCGACGAGCACGACGAACCAGGCGAAGAGACGGGACGGGTCGTCCAGGTGGCGCGTTGGAGCGACGAAACCCGAGCGGCCCTGGCGCCGCACAGGCCTGAATTCACGGGCGTCGTCATCGCGCTCGGCAACGCCGCATAGCCGCGTCTGGCGCTCGCGCCGGCTCATCCAATCCGAATTCAAGGAGTTGGAGCATTCCGTCCCGATCAGGTGCGTACATCTGATCGGGACATGCGCCAGCCCGCGGCCGTCAGAGCCTATCCGGTTTGGCCGAGCCGGCTGATCTCCGCGCGCGCCTCGTCCCCCTCGGGGATCGGGCGCCCGCTGTCACGCCACTCGACCGCGGCCTTGAAGCCGTGGTTCTGCGCGTAGCGTCGGAACCAGAGCCCCTCCGGGTTATGGCGGGTAATGCCGTCGAAGAGTGTCGCGAGCGTTTGCGTCTGCTCCAATCCCATGGTCTGCATGACCTGGTTGACCACCATCTTGTGCATGGCCAGGTGGCTCTTGGGCACGCCGGCGATGCGCGCGGCAAGCTTCATGGCGGCGCCGTCGAGCTCGTTCAGGGGAACGGACAGGTTTGCCAGCCCCCATTCGGCGGCGGTCCGGCCGTCGATCACATCGCCGGTGAACATCAGCTGCTTGGCTCGCACGGGCCCGAGCTTGAAGGTCCACATCGCGGTCGTCGGACACCCCCATACGCGCGTCGGCATGTAGCCGATGCGCGCATCGTCGGCCATGACGACGAGATCACAGCAAAGGGCGATGTCACTGCCTCCCGCGACGGCGGCGCCGTGAATCTTGGCGATGGTCGGCTTCGGGCAACGCCATAAACTCATGAAGTCGTCCGTATTCCGCTTCATGGTGGCAAAGTCGACGAGCGGGTCCCAGGGGAAGCTCTCCTGCTGACACGGATGGTCGATCGTCTGCTCCGCGGAGGCATTGAGATCGTAGCCGCCGCAGAATCCTTTGCCGGCTCCCTCGACGATGATGACATGGATATCGTCGTTGTTCTGGGCCCACTCGACCGCCTCACGGATCTCGCGCGGCATGACGTCCGTGATGGCATTCAGGCGCTCGGGCCGGTTCAGCGTGAGCCGGGCCACTCTCGCATTGGCGCTGTCGGGGCCTATCGTCAGGCTCGAAAAATGCGGCATAAGCTCCTCCCTTGGATGATTGGCAGTCAGCGTTGACTGTAACATGCAGAAGGGTACAGTCAACGCTGACTGTCGAAGGGAGCGCGCGGTGAAGTCGAGGCAAAGCACGTCCCGAGGCAAAGACGATGGCGGTGAAATCGGCGTCCGCGAAAGACTTCTGGAGGCGGCGGTCGACTGCCTGATCGATGTCGGCGTCGCCGGAACGACGACGCTCGCGGTGCAGCGGCGCGCGCAGGTGAGCAGGGGAGCGCTGCTGCATTACTTTCCGAGCCACGCGCTGCTGCTGGCCGCGAGCGTCGCCGAGCTGGTGCGGCGGAACGAGCAGGCCGTCGCGCGGTCGCTTGCCAATCTGGCCAGGCCGAAGGACCCGCTGGAAGCAGCCGTGAATGCGCTGGCCTTCGCCGCGCGCCAGCCCGCCTATCTTGCCGAGCTCGAGCTCTGGGCGGTGGCCAGGACGGACGCGGCGCTCAAGCAGACCTTGGTGTCCGCCGAGCGCGCCGCGCGGCGCGACATCGAACGGGTCTCTGCGGACCTGTTCGGGATGTGGGCCGATGCCGACGCCTACACCGAGGTGGTCACCATGACGCAGCACTTCGTGCGAGGATTGGCCATTTCGGAGAACCTCGGCAGCTCGGCAGCGCGGCGCAAGCGCCTCATCGGCGCCTGGACGGAGGCGATGCGGCTGATGCTCGAGCAGAGCGAAAGTAAAAGAAGCGCAAAGAGCTAGTTGGGCAATTCAGATCGTTTTCTAGTCTGCATCGAGGTCTTGTGTCTTTGAGCGGATGGATGGCCGGGTCAAGCCCGGCCATGACGCTGGAAACCTTGCGCCCGACCTTGATGCCGTCATGGCCGGGCTTGACCCGGCCATCCATCCTCTTGAAAATCAAACCGTCGCCGTGGCCCAAACGGTTCATCTCTGTACAGCATCACTGTTGCACATTCCTTGCAAACTGGCTGAAGCAGGCCACTCGTAACGTTGCCAAGTTATTTTGATACTTTGCGGGTCGGTTTGATCAAGTCGCGCGGCCCTCGTCCTCCCGCAGCATGCCGAGATGCCGCTCGCGGAAATCTCGCGGCGTCTGGCCGGTTCTCGCCTTGAAGAAGCGTGAGAAGTAGGCCGCATCGCGGAAGCCGAGCTCCTTGCCGATCTCGCCCACCGGCATGTGGGTGTAGATCAGCCAGCGTTGCGCCTCGACCATGATGCGGCGATGGATCAGCTTCTGCGGCGGCTCGCCGAACCGTCGCCGGCAGGCGGCCAGCAGCCGGTCCTCGGTCACGAACAGCTTGCGGGCATAGGACGCCACCGCCTGGGGCCGGCGAAAATCCAGCTCGATCAGATGCCTGAAGCGCTCCATGAGCTCGGTGTCGGCCGAGGGCGCGGCGGCGTCGCGGCTGCCGTGGTCGACGAGCCGGCCGGCCGCCACCAGAATGCGGATCAGCTCGGCTTCGATCGCCAGCATGCGCGCCGGCGCCGACCAGACGAACTCCTGGGACAGCGCCGTGAAGGCCTGCGCCAGCGTCTCGCAGGCGCTGCGGTCCAGCGCGTTCCGGCAGTGCGCGCGCTTCAGCAGCATGCCGATGAGCGTCTCGCCGCGCGAGATCTCGGCGACGAGGGCGGCTGCGACGGTGATCACCCAGCCGTCGGTGGTCGGCGCGAAGTCGAAGGCGTGGATGGCGTGCGAGGGCACGAACAGCAGCGCCGGAGGTTCGATCGCGAAGGGCGTCCCCTCGACGCGCATGGTGCCGCCGCCAGCCGTGACGAACAGGATTTGGTGCAAGTCCGCGTGCGCGTGGGGAGCGATCGTCCAGTCATGCTGACCGCTCCGAAGGCGGATCGGCTCCACGTGCATGAACCGTGGCTCGACCTCACGCGTAGGCTCGCCATAGAGAAAGTGGCGCTCGATCGGGATCTGCTGGTTCATAGAACTGACCATTCGATAACTGGTCCGCCAAGGAGGCAGCACGGGAAAAGTGCAATTTTTTTCGGCTTGCGTCCATTGCGTCCGGCCCGCCAGCCGATAGCTTCACCAGCAGATCGCCGCGCCCCGGCGCGGACGCGGTCGAGACCGCCCGACAGCCGCATCGTGCGGCCACTCATCGTGCGGCCACTCATGGGAACAGGGATGGAACGCCAGGACGCCGGCGCGTCGAGCTGCGACGTGCTGATCATCGGCTCGGGGGCAGGGGGCTTGTCGACGGCGATCACCGCTGCCAAGCACGGCCTCGACGTCATCGTCATCGAGAAGGACAAGTTCTTCGGCGGCACCACCGCCTTCTCCGGCGGCGTGCTCTGGGTGCCCGGCAACGCCCATGCCGCAGCTGCCGGCGTGACGGATACGCGCGAGGCGGCGCGCACCTACCTGAAGAACGAAACCGGCAATTTCTTCCAGCCCGACGCCGTCGAGGCTTTCCTCGACAAGGGGCCGGAGGCGCTCGACTTCTTCGAGCGCGAGACCGCCGTCAAGTTCGTCCTCTCGGGCTATCCCGACTACCATCCGGAGGTGGACGGCGGCGCCCAGATCGGCCGCTCGGTCACCGCCGCGCCGTTCAATGCGCGCGAGCTGGGGCCGGAGATCAAGCGGCTGCGTCCGCCGCTGGAAACCATCACTTTCATCGGCATGATGTTCAACTCGTCGAACGAAGACTTGAAGCACTTCTTCAAGGCCACCCGTTCGCTCACGTCCGCCGCCTACGTCGGCAGGCGGCTCGCCAGCCACATGAAGGACCTCGCCCTCCACGGCCGCGGCGTCCAGATCACCAGCGGCAACGCCCTGGTGGCGCGGCTGGCCAAGACGGTGTTCGATCTCGGCATTCCCATCCGGACCGAGACCGAGGCCCGCGAGCTGTGGCGCGAGGGCGGCGAGATCAAGGGCGTCGTCGTCCGCGACGCCGGCGGGGAGCATCGCATCGCGGCGCGCCGGGCCGTCGTCCTCGCCAGTGGCGGCTTTCCCCACGACGAGGCGCGGGTGGCGCGACTCTATCCGCACCTGGCTCGCGGCGGCAGCCACCTGTCGCCGACGCCGGCGAGCAACACCGGGGACGGCATCCGCATGGCCGAACAGGTCGGCGCGGCGTTCGAGGAGCGCTATCCGGCGGCGGCGGCGTGGATGCCGGTCTCCAAGGTGCCACTGGGCAACGGCCGCACCGGCGTCTTCCCCCACCTCGTCGACCGCTACAAGCCGGGCATCATCGCCGTCAATCGGCGCGGCCTGCGCTTCACCAACGAAGCCAATTCCTACCACGACGTGGGGGCGGCCATGATCCGCGACGGCGAGGGCCAGGGCGATGCCGCCGCGTGGCTCGTCTGCGACCACGCGACCATCCGCAAGTACGGCCTCGGCTACGCCAAGCCGTCGCCTGTCCCGATCCAGCTCTACACACGCAACGGCTACCTGAAGACGGGGGCGACCCTGGCCGATCTCGCCCGGGCCGCCGGCATCGATGCGGCGGGGCTGGAGGAGACGGTGCGCCGCTACAATGCCGGCGCCGAGCGAGGCGACGATCCGCAATTCGGCCGCGGCTCGACGGCTTTCAACCGCTTCCTGGGCGACCCCGATCACCGGCCCAACCCCAACGTCGGGCCGATCGGCAAGGGCCCGTACTATGCGCTGCCGCTGCTCATGGGCGATCTCGGCACCTTCGACGGGCTGCTGACCGACACGGTCGGACGCGTCCTCGGCCACGATCGTCGCCCCATCCCCGGGCTCTACGCCGTCGGCAACGACCGGGCGAGCATCATGGGCGGCAACTATCCCGGCGCCGGCATCACCCTCGGCCCGATCATGACGTTCGGCTACATCACCGGCCGGCACCTGGCCGGGGTGGATCCATGAGGGCCGGCGCAGCCTCCGCCGTGGATGGAGCCGTCGTCAGGCACACGGCGCTCTTGAGCGAACCGACGAGCGTTGCGCCGCCGTGAGCGAGGCGGTGCCCCAGGACAACGAGACGAAACAACCCCCGGGAGGATGCTGAATTGACGATTGATCGCCGTACGTTCGTGACGGGCGCCCTGGCGGCCGCCGCCGCGACCCCTGCCACGCTGACCCGCGCCCAGGCGGCCAAGACCATCCGCATCGGCGTCATCACCGACATGTCGGGCGTGTACCGGGACGTCTCGGGCCCGACCACGGTCGCCTGCGCCCGCCAGGCGGTCGACGAGTTCTCCGCCCAGAACCCGGACATCAAGGTCGAGCTCATCGTCGCCGACCACCAGAACAAGCCGGACATCGGGCTTGCCGTCATCAGGCAGTGGTTCGACCAGGGCGACGTCGACATGATCGAGAATGTCGGCAACAGCGCCATCGCGCTGGGCAGCCGCGGCATCCTCGAAGAGAAGAAGAAGGCTGCCGTCATCACCACCGCGGGCAGCTCGGATCTGACGGGCAAGAGCTGCAGCGCCAACTGGGTGCACTGGTCCTGGGACTCCTGGTGCCTGGCGCATTCCACCGCGACGTCCCTGGTCAGGACCGGCGGCGACAAATGGTTCTTCATCACGGCCGACTACGCCTTCGGCCACGCGGCCCAGGCGGACGCGTCCAAGTTCGTGCTCGCGGCCGGCGGCAAGGTCGTCGGCTCGGTGAAGTATCCACTGGGAACGACGACGGATTTCTCCTCCTTCCTGCTGCAGGCGCAGAGCAGCGGCGCCAACGTGCTCGCCTTCGCCAACTCCGGCAGCGAGCTGATCTCGTGCCTGAAGCAGGCGCAGGAGTTCGGGCTGGAGAGCGGCGGGATCCGCCTCGCCGCGATGGTGGGCTACATCACCGACGTCGTCGGCATGGGGCTGCCGGTGGCCAAGGGCTTGTCGCTCACCGAGACGTTCTACTGGGATCTCAACGACCGCACCCGCGCCTTCATGGCGCGGATCAGGCCGAAGCTGCCCGCCGGCGTGTTCCCGAACATGAGCCAGGCAGGCGATTACGCCGGCGTTCTGCACTACCTCAAGGCGGTCAAGGAGCTCGGCGTCGAGCGCGCCAAGGCGTCCGGCCGCGATGTCATCGACGTGATGAAGAAGATGCCCACCGACGACGACTGCTTCGGTGTCGGCAGCATCCGGGCCGACGGCCGCAAGATTCATCCGGCCTACCTGTTCCAGGTCAAGGCGCCGGCAGACAGCAAGGGGCCAGGCGATGTCTACAACCTCGTCTCGACGTTGCCCGCGGACGAGGCGTTCCGCCCGATCACGGAGGGCGGTTGCGCGCTGGTCAAGACTTGAGGACAGCGAGCAGAGAACTTTGAAGTTCCTAGTGGATGGATGGCCGGGTCAAGCCCGGCCATGACGCGGGAAGGCTTGCGCCTTGCATTGATGCCGTCATGGCCGGACTTGATCCGGCCATCCATCCTCTCAAGACAACAGGCAACGCTCCGATTCAGCTTAACCGAATACAGGAGGTCCCATGCCCTTTGACAAGGCGATCGTCGACCTGCGCACCTACACCATCCGCCTGCGCGGCATGGCCGAGTTTCTCGACGTCTTCGACAGGCTGGCGATGCCGGTGCAGCTCAGGTACCTGGGCGCGCCGCTCGGTATGTTCACCAGCGCCGTCGGGCCGCTCAACCAGGTCGTCCATCTCTGGGGCTTCGACGACATGGGCGAGTTCGAGGCCCGCCACGCGGCCCGCGACAGGGACCCGGACTGGCCGGCCTACTTGCAGGCCTCCGCGCACCTGATCACGGCGCAGGAGAACAGGCTGATCCGGCGCGTCGTTCTGCCGTCCTTGGCCGCGGAGCGGACGCAGCATGGCTGACACCGATGCGGATCGTCTGAACCTGAAGGGACGCGTCTGCGCGGTGACCGGGGCCGGCGGCGGCCTTGGCCGCGCCATCGCGACCGGGCTCACCGCTGCCGGTGCCCGCGTGGCGCTGCTGGACCGCGATCCGGAGGCCCTCGCCGCCACCCGCGCGGCGATCGGGCCAGCCGATATCGAGCCGGTCACGATTCCCTGCGACGTGTCCGATGCCGCGAGCGTGGCCGCCGCGGCCGCCGCGAGCGAGCAGGTGCTTGGGCCCTGCGCAGTTCTGGTCAACAACGCCGCGCTGCTGCGGCCCGGGCCGCTCGCCACCTTGCCGCTCGCCGAGTGGAACACGCTTCTTGCCGTCAATCTGACCGGCTATTTCCTCTGCGCCCAGGCGTTCGGGCCCCAGATGCGGCAGCGCGGCGGCGGCAGCATCGTCCACGTGGCGTCCATCGCCGGCAGCCACGCCCAGGGCTTCAGCGGCGCCTATAGCGTCACCAAGGCCGGCATCGTCATGCTGTCGCGGCAGCTCGCCACCGAATGGGGGCCGGCCGGCATCCGCAGCAACGTGGTGAGCCCGGGCCTGGTGGTCACGCCGCTGAGCCAGCCCTTCTACGATGCGCCCGGCGTGCGGGAACGGCGCGAGGTGGTGGTGCCGCTCGGCCGCATCGGCATGCCGGACGACATCTGCAACGCCGTCCTGTTCCTGGCCAGCGACTGGTCGAGCTATGTCAGCGGTGACGAGATCACCGTCGACGGCGGCTTCACGCGCGCCCTGATGAACCTGATCCCACGGCCGGGCTTCGACGCGGGTAGCGCCGCATCATCCGTCTGAACCAGCGGGAGGGCCCATGAGCCAAGTCGCCTTGATCACTGGCGCAGCCGACGGCATCGGCTGGGCCATCGCAGAGCGGTTCGCCGCCGCAGGCTGCACCGTCGGGCTCGCCGATATCGACCTGGCGCGGGCGCAGGAGCGTGCGCAGCAACTGGGCTCCGGCCACTTCGCCTTCGGCGCCGACGTCGCGGACGAGGCCGCCGTCGTCGAGCTGATCGCCGATGCCGCGGCCCGGGCGGGCCGGCTCGACATCCTCGTCAACAACGCCGGCATCGGCGACAGCCATCTGCCGACCTTGGAACAGGGCGTCGACAGCTTCGACCGCATCCTCAAGGTGCATCTGAACGGCACTTTCGTCGCCTCCCGCGAAGCGGCGCGCGTCATGGCCGCCGCCGGCGGTGGTGCGATCCTGAACCTCAGCTCGATCGCCGGCCTCACCGGCCTGCCGCGGCGCAACGCCTATGGCGCTGCCAAGGCCGGCATCATCGCCATGACCAGGAACATGGCTTGCGAGTGGGCGAGGCTCGGCATTCGCGTCAACGCCGTGGCGCCGGGCTTCGTCGGCACCGCCCTGGTCCGCAAGCTCGAGGCGGCGGGGCGGGTCGATCGGGGCAAGCTCGAGCGGCGCATTCCGTTGGGGCGCCTCGCCGAGCCTGCCGAGATCGCGGAAGCCGCCTGGTTCCTGTGCTCACCGGCTGCGTCCTACGTGACCGGCTCGGTGCTCAGCGTCGATGGCGGCTGGAGCGCCTTCGGCGACGCGGGGGACGCATCGGCCGCGGGATAGCGGCGCCTCCGGCGCCTCGTCCTCAAGCCGGGCGCTTCCGGGCGCGGCGCGCAAGGGGCGTTACGGGCGGCCGCGGGCCGGCGGCGAGGCTGCCGATCGACGTCCGCCCTTCGCTCGACGACGCCCGTGTCGGGCGAATGGCGCAGCGCTCAGGCACCCTCGGCCGGCGTCGCCGCACGACCTCCCGGCGGCTCGGTGGGCAAGCTCGTGACGCTGTCGGGCGCCGGCTGGGCCGCGCCGGTCTTTGCCTCGGTCTTTGTCCCCGTCTTCTTGGCCCCCGTCTTCTTGGCCCCGTTGCGGCGGGCGTGGCGGTGGACAAAGCGGACAACCAGCTCCTTCAGCCCCTCGTCGTCGAGCAGCTCCAGCGCCTGTGCCGGCTCGACCCATCGGGCCTCGCGCTCGGCCGCCTCGGGCCAGGTGTCGAGCTGGCGCAGCACCGCCAGGCCAAACACGGTCACCTCGCATGGAACCGTGAGCCCGCTCTCCGAGAGCCGCTTGTCGTAGATGAAGCGCCCGATCGGCTTGGGGTCCAGGTGCCCTCTCACGCCGGCTTCCTCGAAGGCCTCGCGGGCGGCGGTCTTGGCCGGGGTCAGTCCCTTCATCGGCCAGCCCTTGGGGATGATCCAGCGCTTGGTGTCGCGGCTCGTGACCAGTAGAAACGCCAGCGCGGCGTCCGGGCCCGAGCGGTAGGGCAGCGCGCCGTACTGAATGCGCACCGCTTTGCTTTTCGCCATGATCCGCTATTCTCCAGGGCTTCCGCCGGAGAACGACGGCGACAGGCGAATGCCGGGTTGAGTTGAAAAATCCAGCGTAGCGCGATCATGTGACGGTGTAGCGTAACCTGGACTGGTCATGGACATCGCCTCGCTCCTGGCGTTTCTCAGCGCGACGTGCGCCCTGCAGGGCGGCCTGCTGCTGTCGCTGCGGATCGCCGAGCCGGGCTTGCGATGGTTCGGCTTGGCCTATCTGGCATGCGCGGCCGCGCTCGTCCTCTCGCTGGCGCGTGCCTCCGGGGCGCCCCCGATTGTCACCATCGTCGTTTCGAACGCCGTCCTGATCTGGTCGTTCGCCTGCGTTTGGCAAGCCCTGCGATGCTTCGATTCCGGCCAGGCCGCCGTGTGGCCGACGCTGGTCGGGCCTGCGATCTGGCTGGCGGCCTGCACCAACGAGATGTTCCTGGCGTCCCTGCAGGCGCGGGTCACGCTCGTCTCGTGGCTCGGGGCGGGCTATGCGGTCCTGACGGCCAGGCAAGCCTGGATCGGGCGACGCGAGCCGCTGCCGTCACGCCGTCTGGCTCTCGTCGTCGCGGCCGTCTTCGCCGCAGCGTCGCTGACACGGGCCGTCTTCAGCCACTACTTCAGCTTTCCGGCGGACATCGCGGAGCAGTCGACCTCCCATCCGCTCTGGTACCTGGTCCTGCTCTCGCTGATCGTCTTGAACGGCGCGTCCCTGCTCGCCGTCGCTCTGGCCTACGAGCGCGAGGCGGCGCGGCGGCTGCGGAGCGCCCTGGCCGCTTCGATCGGAGCGCTGTCGCCCGCCCATGACTTCGAGGCCTCGGCCGCTCGCCTGCTGAGCGCCGCCGCGGGCGAGGGCCACCCCGCGAGCATGCTGGTGATGCGCCTCGACCGGCGCGGGTCGCTGAGCGGCCTGCGCGACGGCCACAGCGATTACCGCCTGGTGCAGCGGCTGGGCGGATGGCTCGCGGAGCGCGCCGAGCGGAACGGCATCGTCGGCCTCTCCGGCGACGCCTCCATCGCCTGGCTGCTGCCGGGCACGGATCAGGCGTCGGTCCGCCGGCTGGCCGAGGACATGTGCCGCGCCTACCTCACGCTGAGAGGTGGCTCATCTTCAGCCCCGCCCGGCATCGTCATGCGCGTGGGCCTTGCGTGCTCCACCGAGACCGGGTTGTCGCTGGGAGCGTTGCTCGCCAGCGCCAACACCGCGCTGCTGCATGGGACCGGCGACGCATTCAGGTGTTGATCCGCTCCGGAGCAGGTCCCGATCCGCTCGTGAAGCGCTCCACCAGCCAGCGGCGCTCATGGTCGAGCAGCCAGCGCTTGCGCTCGAGGCCGCCGCCGTAGCCGGTGAGCGAGCCGTCGGCGCCGACCACGCGGTGGCAGGGCACGGCGATGGCGACCGGGTTGCTGCCGTTGGCGTGGCCGACGGCGCGGGATGCGCCGGCGCGGCCGAGGCGCGTCGCCAGCTCGCCGTAGCTGATCGCGGCCCCGGGGGGGATCTCGCGCAACGCCGCCCAGACGCCGCGCTGGAAGTCGGTCCCGCCGGTGGCCACGCCGAGGCCGGCGAGCGCCTCGACCTGGCCCGCGAAATAGGCATCGAGCGCCTGTCCGACGCCGGCGGGCGCAGCGGCGGCCGATAGCTCGTAGTCGCCGTAGTGCAGCCGCAGCAGGCGGTGCATGCGCGCTTCGTAATCGAAGAAGTCGAGCGCGCGCAGAGCGCCGCCAGCGTCGGTGACGACCAGCATCTCGCCGATGGGGGACGCGCGCCGTTCAAGTCGTAAATGCAAGGGCAGGCTCCTCTTGTCGCCGCGCCACGCGGCATGGCCGGTCTGCCGACAGCAGGTGAAGCGATGCGTAGGCGCGCCACGGCCGCCAGGCCTCGGCGCGCGCCCGCAGGGCGGTTGCGTCGGTCGCCAGGCCGTGGCGCGACGCCGCTTGCCGGAACGCAGCGTCGGCCATCGGCAGGGCGTCGCATTCGCTGACGCAACGGACGGCCATGGCGTGGGCCGCTTCCGCATCGACCCCGTGAAGCTGTCCCAGGCGCACCGCAGCACGGTCGACGGCGCCGTGTGGGCCGAGCAGGTCGGGGTCGCCAGCCACCATGTGCGCCAGGTCCGTGAGCGCGCGCGCGGCCGCCGTCGGCAGCCCCAGGCCGTCGAGGGACGCGGTCGCGAGCCGCTTCGGCTGCGGGAAGGCGTAGCCCAGGCCACCGTCGAGATCATCGGGCAGCGGCGTGCCAAGGGCCGCGGCCAGCCGCCCGGCGGCCTGCCGTGCCTCCGTGCCGCACGACCGCTGGAGCAGCCACGCGACCGCCGCCTCGAAGCCGCACCAGGCGCCGGGAACGCGCAAGCCCGGCCGCGCCGCCAGCAATGGGGCGAGCTGGCGGTCGCGGCCCAGCTCGGCCGCGATGACGGCGGGATCCGTCGCCAGATCGAAGACGCGGCGGATGGCCGCGATCAGCGCCGGCAGGCCGCCCAGGCCGGGAAGGCGCAGCACGACGCGCACGGCGGCACGATCGGGCGCGTCGCTCACGGCGATGGTGCCGATCGATCCGGCGACCTCGACGCTGCGCCGATAGCCGCCGTCGCCGACGTGCTCGACACCGGGCACGGCGCGGGCGGCGAGGGCCGCGAGCACGCCCTGCCAGTCGTAGGGCTCGCGATAGGCGAGCAGCAGCTCGACGGCGCCGGCCACGGGGCCGTCCGCCTCGGTCCGCCGCCGGAGCTCGCCGGGGCTGCGGGCGAACAATTGCTGGAAGGTCTCGTTGAAGCGGCGGATGCTGCCGAAGCCGCTCGCCAGCGCCACATCCGTCATCGGCAGCCTGGTCTGGTGCAGCAACTGCTTGGCCAGCAGCACCCGCCGGGTTTGCGCCACGGTGAGCGGCGAGGCACCTAGATGATGGCGGAACAGGCGGCGCAGGTGCCGCTCGCCGACGCCCAGGCGTGCGGCGAGCGCATCGACCGAGCCGCCGTCGAGGGCGCCCGCTTCGATCAGCTTCAAGGCGCGTGAGACGGTGGTCGAGGTGCCGAGCCAGATGCCGAGGTCGGGCGAGCTTTCCGGCCGGCACCGGAGGCAGGGCCGGAAGCCGGCCTCCTGAGCGGCGGCGGCCGTCGCGACGAAGGTGCAGTTCGCACGCTTGGGCGGCCGCGCCGGACAGATCGGGCGGCAGTAGATGCCCGTCGAGGACACGCAGGTGAAAAAGCGTCCATCGAAGCGCTTGTCGCGCGCCAGCAGGGCGCGGTAGCAGGCGGCCGGGTCGAGATCCATGAGGTCGAGATCCATGGCCGGAGTTTAGCCGTCGGGGCGCAAAAGTCTGGCGGTTTTCGGACCTGATGGAGTCGCGGCGGCCGCTTGCGCCGAATGGCGGCTACCGCCATCACGACAATCTATTGTCGGCGAAATATTCACGCGATAGCTTAATGTATCCCGCTCTCATGCAGTATAAAAAGTATTATGTATGCTATAAGGTAGTGAATGTGATAGCTTTATTTAATATATGATCGGTGTCGCTGCGGTAGCATTGAAAGTGCGGACACCTACAAATTTTGAAGCTTGCATCTGCGATTCGGCCACGCCTAAATCCCGGGTAGATCAGCGACCGAGGGGCATTACTCGGCATCCGCGCCCCCTGGCCGAGCTCACACAGGGGGCTTGATGGCGAACGCGTGCACGGGCGGTCTCGATACCGGGTTCGTTGCTCTTGGCCATGCCAAGGTTGCGTTTCTCGGCATCGTCCAGGGGATTACGGAGCTGCTGCCCATCTCCTCGACGGCCCATATGCGCCTCGTCCCGGCGCTGCTCGGCTGGCAGGACCCCGGCTCGGCCTTTTCCGCCGTCATGCAGCTCGCCGCGCTCGCCGGCGTCGTGAGCTATTTTTGGAGGGACATCCGCTTCGCGCTCTTCGGCTCGATTGACGCCCTCGGCCGGAAGGACTGGCAGTCGCCGGCGCTGCGGCTCGGCGTCGGCATCGTCCTGGCCACGGTTCCAATCGTCATCGCCGGCGTCCTGCTCGCGCCCGTCCTCAACGCCTGCGGCAGTCCGCTGCGCCAGCTCTGGGTGATCGGCCTCTCCTGCGTGGTCATGGCGCTGCTGCTCGCAGCCGCCGAGCTCTGGTGCCGGCACCGCCGCCGGGTCGAGGATATGGGCTTGAAGGACGCGTTGATCGTCGGCCTGGCGCAGGTCGGCGCCTTGATCCCGGGCGTCTCGCGTTCGGGCTCGACCTTGACCGCGGCGCTCTTCCTGGATCTGAAGCGCGAGGAGGCCGCCCGCTTCTCCTTCCTGCTCGGCCTGCCGGCTATCGCCCTTGCCGGTCTCCGGGAGGTCGCTGCGCTGCTGCATGCCGGCCTCGACGGCCACGCCTGGTCCATCCTCCTCCTCGGCCTCGTCGTGGCCAGCATCTCGGCCTTTGCCGCCATCTGGGGGCTGATGCGGTTCCTGGAGAGGTTTTCCACATGGCCGTTCGTGATCTATCGGGCGGTGCTCGGCCTCGTCATCCTCGCCGGCGTCTTCGGGCTCGGATGGGCTTGAGGGGCGCATCCCGCCGCCTGGCGGCGGCGGCCGGCCTCCTCTGGCCGCGTCGCAACGCTCCACGCCTTTGAATTTGAATGCTTTTCCGATCGGGTGGCGCCGCCCGACGGGGACGCGCTCGAGTGTTGCAGGCATGTCGTAGGCAACAAAAAAACGCTGGGCGGGCTCCAGCCGGCCTTTTTGTTGCCCATCCGAGGCGCTCCTGTGCGACCGCGCACACGGCGAACGTCCCCGGTCCGTTATCCAAAAGACGGACGGGGAGCCGTGCGCGAACCCGCCATCCATGCGCAACGTGCCGGTCGAGCCGGACGTGGAAGGCCGCCCCTTTCGAGGGTCAGACGCGATGACACACGATTTTGCCGACACGCTGCTAGCCGTCGCCTTGGGCCGCGCCATCGCGGCCGACCTGTCGCCGACCACGCGCGAGCCGTTGCCGGAGGAGTGGCGTGCGTTGCTCGATCGCATGGATGCTCTGGACCGGCCGCGCGAGCCCGGAGCACCGTCACACGATGGCGCCGACGATCACGAGACGTCATCGCGGGCCTAGAGCGCTCGGCGGCCGGGTGGACTCACCCAATCTCAAGAAGCGCTCCAGATTCAAAAGGTTGTGAGCATGTCTCGGCCATTGGATGTGTTCATCCAATGGCGAAACGCTCAAGAGCTCTCCGAGAGCGGGCAGACTCAGCCCATTGCAGAAGCGGCAAGCGCTTAGAACACCACCGTCTTGCGGCCATTGATCAGCACGCGCCGCTCCAGGTGCAGCTTCACCGCGCGCGCCAGGACGCGGGATTCGACATCGCGGCCGACGGCCACCAGATCATCGGTGGAGAGCGCGTGCGTCACCCGCTCCGTCTCCTGCTCGATGATCGGCCCCTCGTCCAGGTCCGGTGTCACATAGTGGCTCGAGGCGCCGATGATCTTCACGCCGCGCTCGTAGGCCTGGTGGTAGGGCTTGGCGCCCTTGAAGCTGGGCAGGAACGAGTGGTGGATGTTGATCACGTGGCCGAACAGCTCGGTCGAGAGCTCGTTGGACAGGATCTGCATGTAGCGCGCCAGGACGACCAGCTCGGCGCCGCTGTCGCGGAAGAGCTCGAGCAGCTTGGCCTCCTGCTCCGCCTTGTTGTCCTTGGTCACCGGCCAGAGCTCGAAGGGGATCCCCATCGCCTCCGCCGTACGGCGGCTCGTCTCGTGGTTGGACACGATGGCGACCACCCGCGCCTTCAGCCAGCCGACGCGGATCTGATAGAGCAGATGCTCGAGGCAATGGTCGAATTTCGAGACCATGATGACGATGCGCGGCACGTCATCGGCCGCGTTCAGCGTCAGCGTCAGGTCGAACTCCGCGACCGCAGGCGCCAGCACGCCGCGCAACGTCCGCTCCTCCACCGCCTCGGGCGTATCGAAGGCGATGCGCATGAAGAAGCGGTTCTGCGAGGGATCGCCGAACTGGGCGCTCTCGGAGATGTTGGCGCCGACGTTGGCGATGGCGGTGGTGATGGTGGCCACGATGCGGGGCCGATCCTGACAGGACAACGTCAGGATCCAGGTACGACGGGTCATCAATCGGTCCAGCTGCGTTATCGGGCAAAGGCCCGTCATGTTGTCGCGGAGGGCCCGGTCCGGGGCGGTCGGGCGCGCCTTTTTGCGTGATCAGTCAGATATCGAGGCTGTTGTCACGCTCCCATTGCGTGAAGTGGGACGCATAGCTCGTCCACTCCTGCTCCTTGAGCCTCACATACGCGCTGGAGAACGCTTCGCCGAGCGTCTGCTTGAGGGTGGCGTCCTTGTCGAAGGCGCGCAGGGCGTCGAGCAGGTTGAGCGGCAGCTTGGGCGCATCCAGGACCGTGTGGCCGAGCGCGTACATGTCGATGTCGTGGCGCTTGCCGGGGTCCGCCTTGGTGGCGATGCCGTCGAGGCCGGCGGCGATGATCACCGCCTGCAGCAGGTAGGGGTTGGCCGCGCCGTCCGGCAGGCGCAGCTCGAAGCGGCCCTTGCCGGGCACGCGCACCATGTGCGTGCGGTTGTTGCCCGTCCACGTCACCGAATTGGGCGACCAGGTGGCTCCCGATGTGGTGCGGGGCGCGTTGATACGCTTGTAGCTGTTGACCGTCGGATTGGTGATGGCGGCGAGCGCCTCGGCGTGCTTCATGATGCCGCCGAGGAAATGGTAGCCCTGGGGCGACAGGCCCATCTCGTCGCCGTCGTCGTGGAACCTGTTGGCGGTACCGGTGTCGTCCCAGACCGAGATGTGGGCGTGGCAGCCCGAGCCGGTCAGATTGGCGAACGGCTTGGGCATGAAGGTCGCGCGCAGGCCGTGCTTCTCGGCGATCGACTTGACCATGAACTTGAAGAACGAGTGCCGGTCGGCGGTGACCAGCGCGTCGTCGAAGGCCCAGTTCATCTCGAACTGGCCGTTGGCGTCCTCATGGTCGTTCTGGTAGGGCTGCCAGCCGAGCTCAAGCATGCAGTCGCAGATCTCGGCGATGATGTCGTAGCGGCGCATCAGCGCCTGCTGGTCGTAGCAAGGCTTGACGGCGTTGTCCTTGCTGTCCGAGATGGCCGAGCCGTCGGGCTCGATCAGAAAGAATTCGGGCTCCACGCCGGTCTTGACGTGGAGCCCTTGATCGGCCGCCTTGGCGACGAGCTGCTTCAGGACGAAGCGGGGGGCCTGAGTGACTGCTTCATCCTCCATCGCCAGGTCGGCCGGGACCCAGGCGACGTCGCGACGCCACGGCAGCTGCACCACCGACTTGGCATCGGGAATGGCGAACATGTCGGGATGCGCCGGCGTCATGTCGACCCAGGTTGCGAAGCCGGCAAAGCCCGCTCCGTCCCGTTGCATGTCCGCGATCGCCGCCGCCGGCACCAGCTTGGCGCGCTGGGCGCCGAACAGGTCGGTGTAGGAGATCATGAAATAGCGGATCCCTTTTTCCCGCGCGAGGCTGGCCAAATCCTGGGACACTGCTCTGTCTCCGTCGTGTTCGTTGCGTCGTCGATGCGGGATGCAGCTGCTCAGAAGCCGCCGCTGCCAGGGATCCAGCTCGTGCCGGCGAGCGGCACCCGCGCCATGGCGGCCGCCTCGACCGTCAGGGCGCAGAGGTCTTCGGGCTCGAGATTGTGCACGTGGTTCTTGCCGCAGGCGCGCGCGATCGTCTGCGCCTCGAGCGTCATCACCTTGAGGTAGTTGGCGAGCCGGCGGCCGGCGAGCTCCGGGTCGAGCCGGCGCATCAGCTCGGGATCCTGCGTGGTGATGCCGGCCGGGTCCCTGCCCTCGTGCCAATCGTCATAGGCACCCGCCGTGGTGCCCAGCGCCTGGTACTCGTCCTCGTGCGCCGGGTCGTTGTCGCCCAGTGCCACCAGGGCGGCGGTGCCGATGGAGACGGCGTCGGCGCCCAGCGCCAGCGCCTTGGCCACGTCGGCGCCGTTGCGGATGCCGCCGGAGATGATGAGCTGCACCTTGCGATGCAGGCCGAGCTCCTGCAAAGCCTGCACCGCCGGGCGGATGCAGGCGAGGGTGGGAATGCCGACGTTCTCGATGAACACTTCCTGCGTGGCGGCGGTGCCGCCCTGCATGCCGTCGATGACCACCACGTCGGCGCCGGATTTCACCGCCAGGGCGACGTCGTAGTAGGGGCGCGAACCGCCGACCTTGACGAAGATCGGCTTCTGCCAGTCGGTGATCTCGCGCAGCTCCATGATCTTGATCTCGAGATCATCCGGCCCGGTCCAGTCCGGGTGCCGGCAGGCGGAGCGCTGGTCGATGCCCTTGGGCAGGGTGCGCATCTCGGCTACCCGGTCGGTGATCTTCTGGCCGAGCAGCATGCCGCCGCCGCCGGGCTTGGCGCCCTGGCCGACGACGATCTCGATGGCGTCGGCCTTGAGCAGGTCCTCCGGGTTCATGCCGTAGCGCGACGGCAGGTATTGGTAGACCAGCATCTTGGACTGGCTGCGCTCCTCGCGCGACATGCCGCCGTCGCCCGTCGTCGTCGAGGTGCCGGCGGCGCTGGCGCCGCGGCCGAGCGCGTCCTTGGCGTTGGCCGAGAGCGAGCCGAAGCTCATGCCGGCGATAGTGATGGGGATCTTGAGCTCGAGCGGCTTTCTGGCGAAGCGGGAGCCGAGCACCACGTCGGTGCCGCAGCGCTCGCGGTAGCCCTCGAGCGGATAGCGCGACATGGACGCGCCCAGGAACAGCAGGTCGTCGAAATGCGGCAGCTTGCGCTTCGCCCCGGCACCGCGGATGTCGTAGATGCCCGTGCTCGCCGCCCGCCGGATCTCCGACAGCGTGTAGTCGTCGAACGTCGCTGACTTGCGCGGAACCGTCGGAGGATTGCTGTAGGTCATGGAGCTGCCATGTGAGGGGAGGGTGTGCGCGGGGGCCGGACGACGCGAGGCGCGTCAGCCGTAGCTCTCGGCGTGGTCGACGCTGAAGTTGTAGAGCTTGCGGGCCGAGCCGTAGCGCTTGAAGCTTCCAGGCTCGATGTCGTCGAAGCCGGCCTTGTCGAGCAGCTTGCGCAGCAGCGTCAGGTGCTCGGGGCGCATCTCCTTCTCGACGCAGTCGGCGCCCAGGCTCTTGACCGCGCCGCGCACGAACAGCCTGGCTTCGTAGATGGAATCGCCGAGTGCGTCGCCGGCGTCGCCGCAGACGACGAGGCTGCCCGCCTGCGCCATGAAGGCCGACATGTGGCCGACGTTGCCGCGCACGACGATGTCGATGCCCTTCATCGAGATGCCGCAGCGGGAGGAGGCGTTGCCCTCGATGACGAGCAGGCCGCCGTGGCCGGTGGCGCCGGCATACTGGCTGGCGTCGCCCTTCACGCGCACCTGGCCGGACATCATGTTCTCGGCCACGCCGGGGCCGGCCGAGCCGTCGACGACCACCTGGGCCTCGCGGTTCATGCCGCCGCAGTAGTAGCCGACGCTGCCCTTGATGGTGACGGTGACCGGGGCGTTGAGGCCGACGGCGACGGCGTGCGCGCCGTGCGGGTTGAGCACCTCCCAGGCGGTCTCGTTGCTGCCGGGCGTGTGGTCATGCAGAGCTTGGTTGAGCGTCCGCAGCTCCGCCGTAGCGAGGTCGACGACCGGCATGTCTCAGCGCTCCCAGAAGTAGACGGTGGCGGGCTCGGGCTCCCAGACCTTTGCCGTCGCGATGCCCGGCAGGGCGGCCAGCGCCCGGTACTCGGAGCCGAAGGCCACGTACTGCTCCGTCTCGGCCAGCACCGCCGGCTTGCAGGCGATCGGATCGCGCAGCACGCCGAAGCCGTTCTTGGTGCCGACGACGAAGGTGAAGAAGCCGTCGAGATCATCGAGGCCCTTCTCCAGGGCCTCGCCCAGGCTGTGGCCCTGGCCCATTTGCGCGGTGAGGTAGGCGGCGGCGACCTCCGAGTCGTTCTCGGTCTCGAAGCGGATGCCATCGCGCCGCAGCATCCGGCGCAGGTTGTTGTGATTGGACAGCGAGCCGTTATGCACCAGGCACTGGTCGGGACCGGTGGAGAAGGGGTGGGCGCCGAGCGTCGTCACTGCCGATTCCGTCGCCATGCGGGTGTGGCCGATGGCATGGGTGCCGGCCATCTGCGCCAGGCCGAACGCCTCGGCCACATCGGTCGGGTAGCCCACCTCCTTGTAGATCTCGATGGCGTCGCCGGCGCCCATGATGCGCACCGCGCCATGGTGGTCGCGGATATGGCCGCGAGCCGCCTCGAGCCGGTCGGCGGGAAGCGTGAGCACGGCGTGCGAGCCACGCTGGTCCAACGCCACCTCGGCGCCGATAGCCTGGCCGACGGAGGCGGCGAGGCCAGTGAAGGCCTCGTCCGGTGTCGGCGACTGCACCGTGACCTTGGCGAAGCCCGCGCGCGGGGCACCGTAGACGGCGAAGCCCGCGCTGTCGGGGCCGCGATCGCACATGGTGCCCAGCATCTGCGCGAGCAGCGCGCCGAGCTGTGGCTCGAGCGCCTTATCCTTCAGAAATAGCCCAACAATTCCGCACATGGCATCGACCTCGATGAGTGACCGGACGCTAGCAGCGCGTTTCCGTGAAATCAACTGGCAAGAATTAAATTTTCATGCAAAGAAAATCGGCAGATGGCGTGGAGGGCGGCGTCGGACCCTGCCGGGGACGCCGACGCGGGCGCGCTGTCCGAGGGCACCTCGCTCTCTTTAACTCGAGGAAAAAAACTTGCCTATAGGGGGTGGCGCCCTTATGAATCGCCACCGTTCGCGGGAGACCCGTCGTGCCGCTTGCTCTGCTGAAACATGGTCTGTCGTCCGGCCGCGTGGAGCCGCCGCATTTCCGCTGGCAGCCCGACCTCAAGCGCAGCTATGACGTCGTCGTCATCGGCGCCGGCGGCCACGGCCTCGCCACGGCCTATTACCTGGCGGCGCGCCACGGCATCAGCAACATCGCCGTGCTCGACCGCGCCTGGCTCGCCGGCGGCAACACCGCCCGCAACACCACGATCGTGCGCGCCAACTACCTCACCCCCGACGGCGTGGCCTTCTACAAGGAATCGGTGGAGCTGTTCCGCGGCCTGTCGACCGAGCTCGACATCAACATCATGTACTCCGAGCGCGGGCACTTCACCCTCGCCCACACCGATGCGGCGATCCGCACGGCGCGCTGGCGCGCCGAGGTCAACAAGCACATGGGCGTCGATTCCGAGCTCATCGACGCGGCCGAGGTGGCGCGCATATGCCCGGTGCTGAACACGTCGGAGGATGTGCGCTATCCGATCCTGGGAGCGCTCTACCACCCGCCCGGCGCCATCGCCCGCCACGACGCGGTCGCCTGGGGCTACGCCAAGGAGGCGATGCGGCGCGGCGTCGAGGTGCATCCGGCCACCGAGGTCACCGGTATTCTCGTCGAGGGCGGACGGGCGAAGGGCGTCGAGACCAGCCGTGGCACGATCTACGCCGACAAGGTGGTGCAGGCCGTCGCCGGCTCCTCCAGTCGCGTGGCGAAGCTCGCCGGCCTGCGCCTGCCGATCAAGAGCATCCCTTTGCAGGCGTGCGTCTCGGAGCCGGTGAAGCCCATCCTCGACCAGATTGTCGTGTCCGGCTCGCTGCACGTCTACATCTCGCAATCGGCCCGCGGCGAGATGGTCATGGGCGGCGTCACCGATCCCTACGGCCTCTACCAGACGCGCTCCACCCTCGACTTCAAGGAGGGGCTGATGGCGCACATGCTCGAGCTGTTCCCCTTCATGGCCGACCTGCGCGTGCTCAGGCAGTGGGCCGGCACCGCCGACATGACGCCGGACTTCTCGCCGGTGATGGGCCTCACGCCCATCGACAACTACTTCATCGATTCCGGCTGGGGCACCTGGGGCTTCAAGGCCACCCCGGTGTGCGGCTTCCGCATGGCCGAGTGCGTCGCCACCGGCCGCCAGCCCGACCTGTTGAAGCCCTTCACGCTCGACCGCTTCCGCACCTTCGATCTGGTGGGGGAGAAGGGCGCGGCGTCCGTCGGACATTGAGGCAATGAAGATCATGATCTGCCCGCTCAACGGGCCGCGCAACATCACCGAGTTCGCCTGCGGCGGAGACGTCCGGAGCATGCCCGATCCGGCTACCTGCAGCGACGCCGCGTGGACCGACTACCTCTTCATCGAGGACAACGTCGCCGGCGTGGTCGACGAATGGTGGCTTCATACGCCGAGCAACAGCTGGTTCATCGCCCGGCGCAACACGCTGACCGACGAAATCCTGGCCACCATGACGGTCGCCGACTATTTCGACGGCAAGCCGTCCGGCGCCGACACCTCGGCGCCTCGGGCCGCCGGCAGCGCCGGAGGCCGGGCATGAGCGTCGCCGCGCGTCTCGACGGGCCCGCCTGGGGCCTGCTGATCGACCGGTCGAAGCCCGTCGACTTCAGCTTCGACGGCCGCCCGCAGCGGGGGCTCGCCGGCGACGTCATCGCCAGCGCCATGCTGGCCGGCGGCCAGTCGATCCTGTCGCGATCGTTCAAGTACCACCGGCCGCGCGGCCCGCTCACCATGGCCGGCCACGACGTCAACAGCCTGGTCCAGGTCGGCGCCGAGCCCAACGTGCGCGGCGACCGCTACCCGATTGCCGCCGGCCTCGCCGTCACCTCGGTCAACCGGCTGGGCCCGCTCGAGCGCGATGCGCTCGCGGCGATTGGCCTGTTCTCGCGCTTCCTGCCGGTCGGCTTCTACTACAAGAGCTTCTTCCGGCCGCGCGGCGCCTGGGCCTTCTTCGAGAAGCCGATCCGCCGGCTCGCCGGGCTGGGCACCCTCGATGCCAAGGCGCACCACGGGTACTTCGACAAGGCCTATCTGTTCTGCGACGTTGCCGTCGTCGGCGGCGGCCCGGCCGGCCTGTCGGCCGCCATCGCCGCAGCCGAAAGCGGGGCCGACACGCTGCTGATCGACGAATGGCCCGAGCTCGGCGGCTCGCTGCTGTTCGGCCGGCTCGGCGGCAGCCGGACGGCGGCCGAGGAGGCCCGCGCCGCGCTCGTCGCCCGCACCCGGACGCTGCCCAACCTGCGCATCCTGAGCAACACGGCGGTCAGCGGCTTGTTCGCCGACAACTGGCTGGCGGCGCTCACCGTCAATCGCCTGCTCAAGATCCGCGCCAAGCAGACGGTGCTCGCCACCGGCGCCTATGATCAGGCGCTGGTGTTCGCCAACAACGATCGCCCCGGCATCCTGTTCAGTGATGCCGTGCAGCGTCTGCTGCGCCTCTATGCGGTGAAGCCCGGGCGTCGGGCGGTGATCGCCACCGCCAACCGCTTCGGCTACGACACCGCGCTCGATCTGGCCGACGCCGGCGTCGAGGTCGCCGCCGTGGTGGACCTGACGGCGGCGCCGGAGCCCACTGCGGCCGAGCCGGTGCGAGCCCGCGGCATCCGCGTCATCCCGGCCGCGACGCTGGTCGATGCCCGCGGGCGCGACCGCGTCTCGGCGGTCGCGGTGGCGCCCACGTCCGGCGGTGCAGCGCCCGAATGGATCGAATGCGACCTCGTCGCCATGGCCGTCGGCTACACGCCGGCGCTCAACCTGGCGAGCTATGTCGGTGCCAAGGTCACCTATGACGATGCCGTCGCCATGCACCGGGCGAGCGATTTGCCGCCGTGGCTGGTGCTCGCCGGTTCGGCCGGCGGGCTGTGGTCGGACGATGTGGTCGCCGACGACGCCGCGAGCGTCGGTCGCCAGGCAGCGCAGGCCGCGGCCGGCGCGCCCGCCGATGGCCCGGCGCGGCCGCGCGATCCCACCGCTGCGCGTATCACCCACCCCTGGCCGATGGCGCCGGCCGCCGGCGGCAAGGATTTCATCGATTTCGACGAGGATCTGGTCAGCCACGACATCGTCCAGTCGGTGGGCGACGGCTACGACGATATCCAGCTGGTGAAGCGCTATTCGACCGCAGGGCTCGGGCCCAGCCAGGGCCGGCACGCCAACGTCAACACCATCCGCATCGTCGCCCGCGAGACCGGGCGCAGCCTCGAGCGGGTCGGCACGACGACGTTCCGGCCGCCATTGGTGCCGGAAAAGTTCGGCCATCTCGCCGGCCGCAGCTTCGAGCCGCGGCGGCTCACCGCCATGCATGGCCGTCACGTGGAGCTTGGCGCCCAGATGATGCCGGCCGGGCTGTGGATGCGGCCGGCCTACTACGGCGCCAAGGCCCGGGCTGCCGAGGCGATTGCAGCCGAGGTCAGGGCGGTGCGCGAGGGCGTCGGCCTGATCGACGTGTCGACGCTGGGCGGCCTCGACATCCGTGGGCTCGATGCGGCGGCGTTCGTCGACCGCATGTACACCTGGGCCTACGCCAAGCAACCGGTCGGCCGGGCGCGCTATGCGCTGATGACCGACCAGACCGGCGTGGTGATCGACGACGGCGTCGCCTGCCGCCTGCACGAGCAGCACTTCTACGTCACCGCGACGACCAGCGGCGTCGATGCGGTCTACCGGCAGATGACCTGGTGGAACCAGCAGTGGCGGATGGACGTGGACGTGGCCAACGTCACCGCCACCTACGCGGCCGTAAACATCGCCGGCCCGCGCTCGCGCGAGGCGCTGGCGACGCTTGCCTGCGACATCGACCTGTCCGCCGAGGCGTTCCCCTACATGGGCGTGCGCACGGGCCGCCTCGCCGGCATCCCCGTGCGGATGCTGCGCGTCGGCTTCGTCGGCGAGCTCGGCTTCGAGATCCACTGCCCGTCGAGCTATGGCGAGGCCCTCTGGGACGCGCTCTTCGCGGCGGGCCAGGCCGCGGGCATCCGGCCCTTCGGCGTCGAGGCGCAGCGGGTGCTGCGGCTGGAGAAGGGGCACATCATCATCGGCCAGGACACTGACGGCCTCACCCACCCGGTGGAAGCCGGGATGGGCTGGGCGCTGGCCAAGACCAAGCCGTTCTATGTCGGCAAGCGTGCCGTCGACATGCAGCTCGCCAAGGGCCTCGCCCGCCAGCTCGTCGGCTTCACCGTGCGCGATCCGGCGGCCCCGTGCCCGCTGGAATGCCATCTGGTGATCGAGGACGGCACCATCGTCGGGCGCGTCACCTCGGCCGTGCGCTCGGCCGCCGTCGGCCGCGTCATCGGGCTCGCCTACGTGCCGCCGTCGAAGAGCGCTGTCGGCACGCGGTTCTCCATCCGCGTCGACAAGGGCGCCATGGTCGAGGCGGAGGTGGTGCCGACGCCGTTCTACGACCCGGACAACACGCGCCAGGAGCTGTGATCCCGTGACCGTCGAACCCCAGAATGCGCTGCAACGGTCGCCGGTCTACCGCGCGCTGCCCGCGCACGGCCCCGTCGCCTGGGCGGAGCTCGCCGGCGGTGCCGTGGCCGAGCGCATCGGCGCGGCCGGCGCCGGCGCGCTCGCCATCGTCGACCTGTCGCCGCTGCCGCGCCTGGGCTTCAAGGGCCGGGAGACGATTGCCGCGATGCAGGCGCAGGGAATCGCCGTCGAGAACCGGCCCAACCGTGCCTTCCGGCAGCCGGACGGCGGGCTCTGCCTGGTGCTGGCGTCGACCGAGGTGATGCTGCTCGGGCCACTGTCGGGCGATGGGACACGGCTCGCGACACTCGAGGCCGAGTGGCGCATCGATGCGGGCGTGCGCAGCTATCCCGTGCCGCGGCGCGACAGCCATGCCTGGTTCGCCGTCGCGGGATCGGCCACGTCGGCCCTGTTCGCCAAGCTGTGCGGCGTCGACCTCAGGCTCACGCATTGTCCCGATCTCACGATTGCGCAAACCTCGGTGGCGCGGCTCAACGCCGTCGTGGTACGGGCCGACGAAGGGGGCGCGCCGGTGTTCCACCTGCTCGCCGACAGCGCGTCGGCGGTCTACCTGCTAGACTGCCTCGTCGATGCGGCCCAGGAGTTCGGCGGCCGAGTCGCCGGTCGCGAGGTGCTCCGCACGAGTTGAACCGGGGGTCATCGATGAGAAAATCCGCACGGCTTACGGATGAGGTGAGAGGCGAGCCGTCGAGCGTGTCGGTGGGCCCCGACCAGGATCCGCACGCGCTCGCGGGCGCCCGCGACAATCTGCTGGAGGTGGCCATCGGCCGCGAGGTCCGCGCCTTCCGCACCAAGCTAGGGCTCACGGTGGCCGATCTCGCCGCCGCCACCGGGCTGTCGCTCGGCATGCTCTCCAAGATCGAGAACGGCGGCACCTCGCCCTCTCTGACCACGCTGCAGGCACTGTCGCGGGCGCTCGGCGTGCCGGTCACCGCCTTCTTCCGCCGCTACGAGGAGCGGCGTGGCGCCGTATTCGTCAAGGCCGGGACGGGGCTGTCGATCGAGCGGCGCGGCACGCGCAACGGCCACCAGTACCATCTGCTCGGCCATACCGGCGACCGCACCTCCCGCGTGGTGGTGGAGCCCTACATGATCACGCTGACGGAAGAATCCGACGTCTTCCCGCTGTTCCAGCACTCGGGCCTCGAGTTCCTCTACATGCTGGAAGGGGAGGTGGTGTACCGCCACGCCGACAAGCTCTACACCATGCAGCCCGGCGACAGCCTGTTCTTCGACGCCGACGCGCCCCACGGCCCGGAGGAGATGCGCAAGCTGCCGATCCGCTTCCTGTCGGTGATCTCCTATCCGCGCACGGACGAGTAGGGGGCCCGGCACGCTGCCGAGCGCGGGCGCTGGCTGTCAGATGGCGAGCACCCGCCTGGCGACGGCGGGATCGTCGAGTTCGGCCGGGGCGATGGTGCCTGTGACCGAGCCTTTCTCCATCACCAGGCAGCGCCCGGCGCAGGCGGTGATGAGGTCGAGGTTCTGCTCGATGAGCAGGATGGGCAGCCCCTGCTCGGCATTGAGGCGCACACAGAGCTCGCCGATCTGCTCGACGATGTTGGGCTGGATGCCGTCGGAGGGCTCGTCGAGCAGCAGCAGGCGTGGCGCACCGCTCAGCACGCGACCGATCGCGAGCATCTGCTGCTGGCCGCCGCTCAACGTGCCGCCGAGCTGGCGGCGGCGTTCCCGGAGGATCGGGAAGAGGTCGTAGGCGTAGTCGATGGACCGGTTGCCGCCGCCGATTCCCCGGCCCATGCGGAGGTTCTCCTCCACCGTCATGGCGGCGAAGATCCCACGTCCCTGCGGCACATAACCGATCCCGAGCCGAGCGCGGTCGCGGGCGTCGAGGCGTGTGACGTCCCGGCCGGCAAAGCCGATCGACCCGCCGGAGGCGCGCTGGAGGCCCATGATGGTGCGGGCGAGCGTCGTCTTGCCGACGCCGTTGCGGCCGATGAGGGCGACGATTTCCCGGTCGGCTACATCGAAGGTGACGGCGCGGTTGACCAGCGCGCCGTCGTAGCCCGCCGAGACCTGGGCCAGGCTCAGCATGGCGCGTCCTCAGAAGGCGGGCTTGAGGCGGCTCTTCGGGTATTCGGCGCCGACCACATGGTTGATGTTGGCGCGGACCATCTGGTAGACGCGCACGCGGAAGTCGGGGTCGGCCGAAAAGCGCATGTAGCTGTCTTGCGGCTTGATGTCATAGTCCTCCTGCATCCACTGCATGAGGTTGTCGGCCGCGTTGTAGACGGCCTGATCGAGGGGCAGATCCATCCCGACGGCGACGATCGTCTCCGGCTTGATGATGCGCACGCCGGGGATCCGCTTGTTCTTGATGACGTTGACCTTGAGCTGCACGGTGGCGCGCGTCTCGTCGGCCAGCACCGTGAACTCGGTGTCGCCCTGGCTGCCGTGGGCGTCGCCCAGATAGATCAGCCCCCCGTCGTGATAGCTGTTGATCAGGATGGTATGGCCGGCGCGGATGTCGCGACAGTCGATGTTGCCGCAGAACTCGCCCTGGCCGGTGAGCGAGCTGTGCACCTCGCGGTCGGGCGCCACCGCGAGGGTGCCCAGGAAGGGATCGAGCTTCCACTCGATGGCACCGTACTTCGCCGTGCCGTCGGCCGTGGTGCCGCTCGGGCCGGTGATGTGCTCGATGAGCTGGATGTGCGCCTCGCGGCACGCGGCGCCCCATTTGAACGAGTCGCGTAGCGCCCCGTTGCCGGGGACGATGCCCACATAGCCCCAGCGCCACGGCTCGATGGTCTCGATCTCGATCGCCACCACGTCGCCCCGCTCGACGCCTTCGACGTAGATCGGTCCGACCACCGGGTTGAGGGTGGGCGGCGTGCGGCCCAGGATCCTCTGGCTGACGGGGTCGTTGATCATGTCGCGAATCTTGGGAGTGTCGCTCAGATCCTGCACCAGGCCGGTCAGCGCATCGTCGGTCTCGATGCGAAAGCTCTCTCCCGGCTTGACCCTGAGGACCGGCTCGTCACGGGCATCGAACAGGTACTTCTGCACCTCGTCGATCTTGATCGTCTGCATCGTACAGTCTCCTTGGGTGCTTCAAGATGTTCGAGCATGTCCTCTAGTGACGGAGGCGCTGCGCGCCGCGCCGCCCCAGATACAGTTGCTGGACGTCCTCGTTGCTCTCGATGTCGGCGATGGCGCCGGTGACGAAGACGCGGCCGGCATCGAACACGGTGGTCTCGGCCGAGAGCGCGCGCACGAAGGCCATGTCGTGCTCGATGACCAGCACGGAGACGCCTTCCGCGGCTGCGGCGCGGATGATCGCGACGGTCTTCTCCGTCTCGGCGGGGGACATGCCGGCGGTCGGCTCGTCCAGCAGCAGCAGCCGGGGCGCTGAAGCCAGGGCCATGCCGAGCCCGAGCCACTGCTTCTCGCCGTGCGACAGGGCGCGCGTCGGGAAGTCGCGCTTGCCACGAAGGTCGAGGGTGGCCAGCGAGTCGTCGAGGCGCGCATCGAGCGAGGCGCCGCTCGAGGCGCGCTGCAGGCAGAGCCGCAGATTGTGTTCCACCGTGAGCTCCGCGAACACGCCGAGCGATTGCGGCTTCACCGCGATACCGAGACGCGCCCGCTCGAAGGGATGGCAGCGCGTGATATCGCGGTCGTTGAACCGGATGGTGCCCGCGTCGGGCCTGATGCGGCCGACGAGGATCTGGAAGAAGGTGCTCTTGCCCGCCCCATTGGGCCCGATGATGCAGCTCGTCTCGCCGGCGGCGATCGACCACGACACGCGGTCGACGGCGCGAACGCCCCCGAAGCGCTTGGACAGGTCACGGACTTCGAGCAGCATCAGCCGGCGCCCTCCACCTCGGGGGCAATGGCCCTGAAGCCCGCAACCCGCTTGCGCATCCGCTGGAGCGCGCCCCCTGCCGAGATCAATCCCTCGGGCACCAGCAGCACGGCGAGCACCAGCAGGGCGCCCTGCACGACCAGCGCGTATTCGCCCTGCAGGGCCAGCATCTGCGAGCCCCATTGGAGGACGACGGCGCCGAGGATCGACGCAGCAATGCTCTTGCGGCCAGCGACCGCGACCCAGATCACCGGCAGGATGTTCGGGGCGACGCCGAACACCGACGGCGTGACGAAGTTGCCCCACGACACGTAGAGAATGCCGGACAGCGCGGCGAGGGCCGCGGCGACGCAGAAGGCGACGCTCTGGAGCAGGCGGACATCGTAGCCCAGTGTCTCGGTCCGATCCGCATCCTCGCGGACGGCCGTCAGCGCGACGCCGAAAGGCGAGTTCACCAGCGCCCGCAGCCCGAGATAGCTGGCGACCACCAGGCCGAGGACGAGGTAGTAGAAGGCGCTCGATGATCCCGCGAATTCGAACGGCTCGTCGCCGATGGGAAGCGAAAGGCTCGGCAGCTCCTGGATGGAGCCGGAGAAGCGGCCGAGGCCGTTGTTGCCGCCGAGGTGGGCGGCGCCGACGGTCCACTGCGGGCCGGCCGTCTGGTTGAGAAAGGTCTCGATGACGAGCGTGACGACCAGGGTGATGATCGAGACATAGACGCCGCGCAGCCGGCCGTAGAAGACGATCCAGCCGAGCGCCGCGGCGACGGCGACCGCGGCTGCGATGGCGCCGGCGCTGCCGACGAGCGAGGCCGCGCCGTGCCCGGCGAGATTGATCGCGACGATGCCGTAGGCGTAGGCGCCGATGCCGAAGAAGGCGGACTGGCCGAGGCTCAGGATGCCGCCGAAGCCCCACAGCAGCGACAGCCCGGCCGCCAGTAATGTCATCAGCAGGAAGGAGTTGGCGTTGAGGAGCGCATAGCGGCCGAGAAAGCCGGGCAATGCGACGGCCGTCGCGACGACCAGGAGGAAGCCGAGCCAGAATGGCCACGAGCGCCCGGGCTCGAGGCGGCCGTTGAGGAGGGACCAGACCGCTCGCATGTCAGCGGGCCCGCACTGGCGCCGACGCGAACCGTCGCTGCGCCCAGCCGATCGCTTCCACGATCCCGTTCGGCGCGGCCCGGATCACCAGCAAGGCGGCGATCAGCATTCCGACGTAGCCGGTCAGAATATTGAAGTTCATGGTGAAGGTGGTCTTGACGAAGGCGAGCAGCAGCACCGACAGCGTGAGCCCGACGACCACGTTGCGACTGCCGGCGACGACCACGACGATGAAGGCGACCGGCGTGTAGCTGGCACCGAAACTCGGCTGCACGGGCGCCATCAGCGAGAATAGCGCACCCGCTATGCCCGCCAGGAACGAGCCCAGCGCGAAGGTGAGCATGTACATGCCGCGCGTATCCACGCCCATCGCCTGCGCCACCTCGGCATCGGCCATGGTGGCGCGCGCATGCAGACCGAACGGCGTGAAGCGTAACAGCGCCCAAAGCGCGACGATGACCGATACGGCGACAAGGAACAGAACGATGCGATAGATCGAGAACGAGGCGTCCCCCACCGTCACGGCGCCGAACGGCGCGGGAATGCCCGGTGCCGACGGGCCGAGGACGACCAGCGCGCCCTGGCTGAGCATGAGGCTCAGGCCCCAGGTCGCGACGAGCGAGTAGAGCAGCCGGCCGTAGAGGAAACGGATGACCAGCCGCTCCAGAACGAGGCCGAGCAGGGTCGCGGCCATGCCGCCCGCGACGATCGCAGCCAGGGTGGGCAGCCCGGCGTGATAGGAATAGGCGGCGCCAAAGGCGCCTGCCATCATCAGTTCGCCATGCGCCATGTTGATGACGCCCATCATGCCAAAGATGATCGCCAGCCCGGCCGCCGACAGGGCCAGCAGGGCGAAGGCGTCGGCGTACTGATAGAGAAACTGGGTGACGGCCAACGGTCCGATCCTCGCCGATTCTAAGGCCTGTCTACTTCAGGTATTCCTTGAACTTTGGATCGTCGCTAGGCAGGTACTGTCTTGACTCGGACTTCTTTGACAAGTCGACACCGAGGCTCTTGAGCCACCATGGCTCGACAGTTCCGAGGTCGGCCACGAACTTGATGCCGTGATCAGCCTGCACCTGCGCCATCCGGATAGCCATGGCGAGGTGGTGGGTCGCCGGGTCGAGGGTGACCTTGCCTTCCGGCGCCTCGAAGGTCAGGCCGGACTGAAGGGCCTTCAGCACGGGTTCGGTGTCGGTGGTTCCCGCCTTCGCCCAGGCCAGCGCCATCAGGTTGACGGCGATATAGGCGCAGCGGGCGCACTCGTTGACGTACTTCATGTCCGGGTACTTCGCCCGGATCGCGCTGACGAACGTCTTGGCGCTGGGCGAGACCTCCGAGAGCTCCTCCAGGAAAGGCGCGGGGACATAGAGGTTCTCCAGCGTCGGAGGAGCGAACAGCTTGTGCTCGTAGCCTTGCTGGAGGTTCACGGACGAGACCGCCGGCACGTTCAGTCCGGCGGCGCGGGCCTGCGGAAAGAACTGGGACTGGTTCGAGCCGACCAGCAGCAGGAACAGGAAGTCGGGCTTGGCCTTCTGGATGTTGGCGATGGAGGAGGAGAACTCGGAGTTGCCGAGCGGAATGAACTCCATGCCGACGATGTCTGCGCCGTTCATGCCGGCACTCGCCTTCACCCACTGGGCGCTGACCTGGCCGAAGCCGTAGTCCGCCGCGAGCACATAGATCTTCTTGCCGTAGGTCTTCACCATGTATTCGGTGCCGGGCAGGATCTGCTGCTCGGGGATCGGGCCCGTGAAGAAGCTGTACTTGTCGGCGATGCCGCCTTCGCCCTGATTGTTGTGCCAGAAAATCGTCTTGTTCTTGACCGCTAGGGCCCTGGCGGCCTCGCGCTCTGAGCTCGTATAGCCCGCCATGAGGCAGTTGACCTCGTCCTCGAGGATGGCGCGCTGGGCGAACTCCTGATGGCGGCGCACGTCCGACTGGCCGTCGTAGACGACGAGCTCGAGCTTCCGCCCGAGCACGCCGCCTGCGGCGTTGATCTGGTCGGCAGCGAGCCGCGCGCCCTGCGTCTTCGGGATCACGGCCGCCGCGAAGTCGCCGGACGCATCATCGATGATGCCGATCTTGATCGGTCCTCCGGCCGCCCGTGCGCCGCTCCTCCAGGGGGTCGCGGAGGCTCCGAGAGTGGCGAGCGCCACCGATGCTTTGAGAATGCCGCGTCGCGTGGCTGTCATCGTTCTCCCCCTCGCCATTTGATGTTGATCGGACAAAACGTCAATATCTCATCGGACATTTATGGCCGAGATGATTAGACTAATCTTCGATACGTTGGACGTGTCGTCAAGCTTCTTGTTTGGACATGCCTGCATCAGATTCGGTCAACGCCCGTGCCGATTGCTTGTGGATCTCGGTTGCCCGCCTCACTAGACGTTTCGTCCGATTGACGGCTAGAGTCGGGCGAGCGGAAGACAGGGGCGCACGGCCCGGGGTTGACGGAACGGATTGAGATTGCGGAATGAAGATATTGATCGCCGACGATCACTGGCTGATGCGCAAGTCGCTCAAGGAAGTGATCGCCAGGATGGCGGAAGCCATTACGACCTACGAAGCGTCCGATTTCGAGGAGTGCCTCGGCATCCTGCGTGCCGAGCGGACCATGGACCTGGTGCTTGCCGATCTCGTGATGCCGGGGTTCAACGAGTTCGAAGGGCTCGAGCGGCTGCGCGCCGCCTTCCCGCATGTGCCTGTGGTTGTCGTTTCGGTCCACGAGGATCGTCAGCACGTCCTGCGTGCGCTGGATCTCGGGGTGATCGGCTATATTCCGAAATCCGCGAGCGGATCTGAGATCGAGGTCGCGTTCAGCCGTGTCCTGGCCGGCGAGGTGTATCTGCCCCGGCGGCTGATCGAGCGGACGGCGAGCGACCCCTTCGCGCCCGCTCCACCGGTCGCGGCCGGGGTGGATGACGAGAGCCTGAAATCGCTCACGGAGCGGGAGCGCGAAGTTCTCAGTTTTCTGGGGCGCGGTTTCTCCGTTCAGCGCATTGCCAAGGAGCTCGGCTTGAGCGACCACACGGCGCGCGTCCATCTGGCCAACTTGATGCGCAAGCTGGGGCTGCCCGACCGATCGGCGGCCATTCACTTCGCCATCAATTTCGCCAACGCCCGGCCGCAGCCGGGCGGGGCGTGAGCGAGCCGAGGAGACTCGCGTGAGCCTTTCCGCCGACGCCTTGGACGAGACGACCGCAGGCATTGCCGTCTGGAACGCGGACGGCGCGCTCGCTTTCGTCACCCGCGCATTCCTCAACAGCTTTCCGTTGGGCGGGCAGGCGCGGGAGGAGCTCACGTTTCGCCGGTTTCTCGCGCTCGTCGCGGGCTCGAACGAGCTCGTTCTGCCTCAGGATCCGCAGGCGTGGATGGCCATGCAGGAGGCGCGTTTCGGCCGCGAGCAGCACTTCGAGCTCGCCATGGCGGACGGGCGGACTCTCGAGGTGATCCAGAAGCCCTCCGGCGCGGGGGGCATGACGACGACCGTGCACGACGTGTCCGTCATGAAGCGCGTCGAGTTCGTCTTGCGACAGGCGGCGCAGGAGGCGGCTGACTCCGGCGAAGCCAAGTCGCGCTTCCTGCGCGCTGCCAACCACGACCTGCGCCAGCCCCTGGCGACGCTGCGCATCCTCATCTTCAGCTGCATGAACGAAACCTCGGCGGACGACCGCAAGGACCTGCTCCATGCGATGGATCTCTCCGTCTCCATCATGGAGGACCTGCTCGGCGCTCTCCTCCAGATCGGCCAGCTCGACGCGGGCCAGGTGGCCGCGCGCGTGACCACCTTCCAGCTGGCACAGCTGTTCGAGCGGCTGAAGGTGCAGTTCGGGCACCAGGCCTCGGAGAAGGGGCTCAGCCTGCGCTTCGCCCCTTGCCGCGACGCCGTGGTGTCCGACAAGGCCCTGCTCGAGCGGATCCTCTCCAATCTGCTCGCCAACGCGATCCGCTACACCGGCGTCGGCGGCGTGCTCGTCGGCTGCCGCCGTCGCGGCGACCGGCTCGCGATCCAGGTGTGGGACAGCGGCCGCGGCATCGAGGCGGCGCATATCGACCGCATCTTCGACGAATTCTACCAGGCGCCGGATGTTCGGCAGTCCCGCCGGCAGGGGCTCGGCCTCGGGCTGAACATCGTCAAACGGCTTGCCGCGCTGCTGCACCATCCGGTCTCGGTCCGCTCCGTGCCGGGCCGCGGTTCGGTGTTCGAGCTGGAGCTGCCGTGCGGCGACGTCTGGCAAAGCGATCTGGGCGAGCCCGAGATCAGCGAGATGATCGGGGGCGAGTTCGCCGGGATCCCGATTCTCCTCATCGAGGACGATGACGTGCTGCGCCGGGCGACGGAGGAACTGCTGACGCGCTGGGGGGTGAAGGTCAGTGCGGCATCGTCGGAGGCCGAGGCCTGCGGGCTGGTCGAGGCCGGCGGCGTGCCGCCGCGACTGATCATTGCGGACTATAGCCTGCGGGGCCAGTTCGGCACGGAGGCGATCCGCGCCGTGCGTGCCGCATTGACACGCGACGTCCCGGCGATCGTGGTGACGGCCGACGTCGATCCAGCGGTGACTGACCGCATTGCGGCGGAGGGATTCTCCCTTCTCATCAAGCCCGTCAGCCCGCCACGGCTCCGCGTGATGATGCACAGTCTGCTGTTCGAACCTGGCTCGCAGGCGCTCTCCGCGGAGGCCCCCATACGATGACCCATCGCCAACCACCGGATCTGATTCCGCTGGGCAGCCTCGTGCCGTTGACCGGCCCCTCCGCCGTCGATGGCGCCGAGTTCCGCAACGGCGTGACGTTCGCGTGCGAGGATCTCAACGCCCGCGGCGGCATCCTCGGCAAGCGCATCGAGCCCGTGTTCATGGACACCGGCCGACAGAGCGCTCAGGAGGTCGTAGCGGCAGCCGCTCGCCTGATCGATCAGCACGGCGTGCATGCGATCATCAATGGCTACAACATAGGCCCGCAGAACTCCGAGTACGAGCCGATCGCGGATGCCGGAATCATCTATATCCATCACAACACGCTGCTGCAGCACCACGACACGGTGCTCAGCGACCCCGACAGATACTTCGGCTGCTTCATGGCCAATCCAGCAGAATACTGGTACGGGCAGGGGTTCATGAAGTTCCTGTCCTGGCTCAGGAACACGGGTCGATGGGTGCCTCCCACCAACACCGTGGCCGTCATCTCGGGCTCGACGCCCTACAGCATCGTCATCGCCAACGCGATGGCCGGCGCTGCGGCCCAGTTTGGATGGGACGTCACGTTCGGTCCCGAAATCGTGTCGACCCCGCGCACCGACTGGCGCGAGGTGATCGCCAGAGCAACCGCAAGCCAGCCGGCCGTGATCGCCAACACCCACTTCTACGCAGTGGACCTCGCCCACTTCCAGCGCCAGTTCATGGAGACGCCCTCCAACAGCATCGTCTACCTGCAATACGGCGCGATGCATCGTCACTTCGTCGAGCTCGCGGGCGAGGCCGCCGTCGGCGTCATCGTCAGCGCGGTGACCGGCCTGTTGCGCGATGCCGCGGGCGCCCGCTTCGCCCATCGCTATAAGGCCCGCTTCGGCCCAGGATCGACGCCGCAGATCGGTTGCCAGTGCTACAACGCGGTGCGCCACTACGCGATCGCGGCTTCCATTGCGGGGGGAACGGGCGGTCCCGGCGCCTTCGCGAAGAACCGGCGCATCGCCGAGGCCTTGCGAGAGACTGTCTACCGCAGCGTGGCCGGCGCCGTGAGCTATCACCCGGAATGGCAGGCCGCGATTCCCTATCCCGACCAGGTTCACGATCCGTCGCTCGGCCTGCCCCACCTGTTCTACCAGGTGCAGGCCATGGATCGCGACCTGGCCCTCATCGCGCCGGCTCCCTACAACGCCGACAGCTTCAGGCTGCCGCCCTGGTGCAGGTGAGAGCGGCGCAATCGGCTGCTCAGGTATACGTGCGCTCGTCGGCGATGACCTTGCCGTCGTTGGGCAGCGAGCCGAGCGGCACGAGCTCGACCGTGCCCTTGAGCTTGGTCACCGCTTGCAGCGTCTGCAGCACGGCCTTCACGAAGCCGTCGTCGTGGCTCATGGTGGTTTCGGCCTTGAGCTCCATCACGTCGAGCTCGTTGGCACGGCGCACGACCAGGCGCAGCCGGCGCAGCTCCGGGTGGCGCTTGCCGATCTCGGCGATCTGGTCCGGCCGCACGAACATGCCCTTGACCTTGGCGGTCTGGTCGGCGCGGCCGAGCCAGCCCTTGATCCGGTGGCCGGTGCGGCCGCAGGGGCTCATCCCCGGCAGGATGGCGGAGAGGTCGCCCAGCGCGATGCGGATCACCGGGTGCTCGGGATCGAGGGTGGTGACCACCACCTCGCCGATCTCGCCCTCGTCCACCGGGTCGCCGGTGCCGGGCCGCACGATCTCGACGATGATGTCCTCGTTGATCACCATGCCCTCGCGCGCCGGCGTCTCGTAGGCGATCGTGCCCACGTCGGCGGTGCCGTAGGACTGGTAGCCCTCGATGCCGCGCGCGGCGAAGGCCTCCTGCAGCGAGCGGGGGAACGCCGCCCCGCCCACCGACGCCTTGGTGATCGACGCGACGTCGCGGCCCGCCGCGTCCGCTTGGTCGAGCAGGATCTTCAGGAAGTCGGGGGTGCCGGCATAGGCGGTCGGGCGGAAGGCGCGAATCACCTCGAACTGCTGCTCGGTGTTGCCGGGCCCAGCGGGGATGACGGCGCAGCCGACGGCGCGCGCCGCATGGTCCATCATGAAGCCGCCCGGGGTGAGGTGGTAGGCGAAGGTGTTGAGGACGATGTCGCTCTTGCGGAAGCCGGCGGCGAACAGCGCGCGGGCGGAGCGCCACGGGTCACGGCCGGTGCCTTCGCCTTCGAAGATCGGGCCCGGCGAGGTGAACAGGCGGCCGAAGTGCGTGAGGTCGCTCGGGCCGAAGCCGCCGAAGGGCGGGGCGGCCGCATGCAGCGCCGGCAGCTCCGACTTGCGCACGACAGGCAGCGCCGCGAGCGCCTGGCGGCTGGTGATCGCTTTGGGATCGATGGCGCCCAGGTGCTCGGCCCAGCCCGGGAAGGTGAGGGCACGCGCCAGAGCAGCCGGCAGGCGGGCGAAAAGGTCGGCCTCCCGCGCCTGTGGATCGCGCGTTTCCCGTTCGTCGAAGAATTCGCTCACGTGCTCCTCCGTCTCACCGCCCCGTGCGACAAGCTGAGCGCTCGCTCTTTCACGGGGTACCTCGCTAGACCATCGAGCCTCTTCGCGTCATGGCCGGGCTTGACCCGGCCATCCATCGACGTGACGAACGTCAGCCCGGCAGGGCTTGCGCGAATGGCGCGTCCTGAGTGGATGGATGGCCGGGTCAAGCCCGGCCATGACGTCGAGGCGGCAGCGCCGTCCGTACTTCAAGATAAATGTGCGACGCCCTCACGTCAGCCAGCGCTTGCGGCGTTTGTAGCTCTTCACCTCGCGGAAGGACTTGCGCTCGCCCTCGGTGACCCCGAGGTAGAACTCCTTCACGTCCTCGTTGGTGCGCAGCATGGCGGCGTCACCGTCCATCACCACCCGTCCGGTCTCCAGGATATAGCCGTACGTCGCGTATTTCAGCGCCATGTTGGTGTTCTGCTCGGCGAGCAGGAACGACACGCCTTCCTTGGCGTTGAGATCCTTCACGATCTCGAAGATTTCTTCGACGATCTGCGGCGCCAGGCCCATGGAGGGCTCGTCGAGCAGGATCATCTTGGGCCGCGACATCAGCGCGCGGCCGATGGCGCACATCTGCTGCTCGCCGCCGGACGTGTAGCCGGCCATGGATCGGCGCCGCTCGCGCAGCCGCGGGAAATAGGCGTAGACCTTCTCCATGTCTGCGCGGACGGCGGCGCGGCCGTCGCGGCGGGTGAAGGCGCCGGTGAGCAGGTTCTCCTCGATCGTCAGATGGCCGAAGCAGTGCCGGCCTTCCATCACCTGGATGCAGCCGCGGCGCACCAGGTCGTTGGGGCTGGAGCGGTCGATCCGCTCGCCGTCGAAGAGGATCGAGCCCTTGGTCACCTCGCCGCGCTCGGCGTGGAGCAGGTTGGAGATGGCTTTCAGCGTCGTGGTCTTGCCGGCGCCGTTGGCGCCGAGCAAAGCGACGATGCCGCCCTGCGACACCGTGAGCGAGACGCCCTTCAGCACCAGCACCACGTGGTCGTAGATGACCTCGATGTTGTTGACGGCGAGGACGGGATCGGAGGTGGCCTGGGCCTGAGCGGTGTCCATGGTCGTCCGTCGTCGGACCTCTGCCGCGTCATGGCCGGGCTTGACCCGGCCATCCATCCACTTGGAGAACACGACAGGCGGCCAGCCCTGTCGGGCTGAAGTTGCGTTGGTGATGAATGGTCGGGTCAAGCCCGACCATGACGCGTTTGGGAGGGAAGCGGCCGCAAGGGGTCCGGCCGCCTCCCGCAGTCGCTTACGAGGCCTTGTCGCAGACCTCGGTGCGCTTGGGCCAGCCGGTGTTCTTCTCGGCGTAGTCCTTGGCGGCGGACTCCAGCAACGGCTCCACCTTGTCGGTCATGGGCTTCAGCGGGCCGGAGACTTTTACATACTTCTCGCCGTTCCATTCCTGCATGAAGGTGGCGCCGTGGCCGTTGTGGTCGCTGCAGGTGAGCTTGAGCGGATCGGTGAAGCCCTCCATGCCGAGCTCCTTCAGCCGCGCGGGCGTCAGATCGATGGTCTCCAGCCCGCGCCGCACGTCCTCGCCCGAGACCGCCTTCTTGCCGGTGAGCTTCTGGGCGTTGCGGATCGCCTCGGCGATCAGCATGGAGTTGTAGACGCCGCGGTTGTAGAGCACCTCGCCGACCTTGTCCTTGGGCGCCTGGCTCAAGCCCTTGTCGACGACGAGCTTCTGGATGTCCTTGATGACCGGGAAGTCGGTGCCTACGCCGTGCCAGTTCAACTCCTTGAACCCCTTGGAGCCCTCGCCGGCCGACTTCGGGTCATCCTCGCTCGGCCACCAGATCGAGATGAGCTTCGACATCGGGTAGTTGATGCGCACCGCTTCCTTGATCGCTGTCGGGTTGAGCGCCCCCCAGCCGTAGAGCACCATGTAATCGGGCTTGTCGCGGCGCACGCCGAGCCATTGCGACGACTGGTTCTGCATGTCGGTCGCCGCCACCGGATAGAGCTTCAGCTCGAAGCCCAGGTCCTTGGCGAACTGCTCGAACATCGGGATCGGCTCCTTGCCGAAGCCCGCGTCCAGGTAGATGTAGCCGAGCTTCTTGCCCTTGAGCTTGTCGAGGCCGCCCTCCTGCTCGCCGATGTAGCGGATGATCATCGACAGGCCGTCCCAATAGGTGTTGGGCGGGTTGAAGACCCAGGGGAAAGTATCGCCGAGCGCCGAGGCCGAGAGGCCGTAGGCCATGGACAGCACCGGGATCTGATCGACCTTGGCCTTGGGGATCAGCGGCAGCGTGATCCCGGTCGACCACGGGTTGACCATCACCGGGTTCTTGCCCTTCACCGCCTCGTAGCACTCCAGGCCCTTCTTGGTGTCGTAGCCCGTCTCGCACTCCTCGAAGGCGATCTTGGCGCCGCCGATGCCGCCGTCGCGCTGGTTCAGCATCTCCAGATAGTCGCGCATGCCGTTGGCGATCGGGATGCCGGAGCCGGAGAACGGGCCGGTGCGGTAGGTGAACAGCGGCACGAAGTTGCTGTCCTCGGCCGCGGCCGGCGCCGCCGCACCGGCCGCGGCGATGCAGCCGGCCAAGGCTGCGGCAAGATACCGGTATCGTGTGCGTCCCATGGTCTTCCTCCGTTCAGCGGGCCTTGCGGCCCTTTCGTTCGCTCGATCGGTCTGGTGCCGATCACCGTTGGTCCAATCTTCGGCGATCCGTGCCGCCGGGTGATCCCCGACCTTCTGCTGAGCCCTCTCAATAGGGGAAGGGCCACGTCCTCAGCTTCTGCTTGCCCGTCTGCCAGAGCCTGGCGAGCCCGTGCGGCTCGGCGATCAGGAAGGCGATGATCAGGGCGCCGACGATCATGAACGTCACGTGCTCGACGGTGGCGGCAGCCAGGTTGAGGCCGAACAGCGGCGGCACCGATTTGAGCACGATGGGCAGGCCGTAGATCAGCGCCGCGCCGAAGAACGAGCCGATGAGGCTGCCCAGCCCGCCGATGATCACCATGAACAGGATCAGGAACGACTGGTTGATGGAGAACACGTCGGGCTCGGCCGAGCCGTACCAGAGGAACACCATCAGCGCGCCGGCGACGCCGCAGTAGTAGGACGACACGGCGAAGGCGAGGAGCTTGGTGGGCAGCAGCCGGATGCCGATCAGCTCGGCGGCGATGTCCATATCGCGCACCGCCATCCAGTTGCGGCCGATGCGGCCGTGCACCAGGTTCGAGGCGATCCAGGTGAGCAGCGCCACCACGGCGAGCACGACGAGGTAGCGCATCTCCGCCGAGGCGTTAGGCCCGGTCACGAACTGGCCGAACAACGTCCGCCCCGGCACTTCGATCGCACCCGAGACGTTGTTGTTGTAGAGCCAGGGGATGCGGGTGAAGCACCATTGCAGGAAGAACTGCGCGGCGAGCGTCGCCACCGCCAGGTAGAAGCCCTTGATGCGCAGCGACGGCAGCCCGAAGAGGGCGCCGACCCCGGCCGAGAAGAAGCCGGAGACGAGAATCCAGACGACGACGTTCACGCCGGGGAAATAGGTCGTCAGCTTGTAGCAGGCATAGGCGCCGACGCCCATGAAGCCCGCCGTGCCCAGCGACAGCAGCCCGGTGTAGCCGGTGAGCAGGTTGAGGCCGATGGTGGCGAGCGCAAAGATGAGCAGTGGGATCATCACCGCGCTCAGCAGGAACTCGCCGGCAACGAGCGGCAGCGCCAGCGCCGCTGTGAGGATGATGGCCAGCCCGATCCGGTCCTGGCGGATCGGGAACACCGCCATGTCGGCGGCGTAGGTCGTCTTGAACTGGCCGGTCTCGCGGTAGAGCATGGTGCGGGCAGCCTCAGATTCGTTCGATGATCTTTTCGCCGAACAGCCCCTGGGGCCGGATCAGCAGCACGGCGAGCGCGATGAAATAGGCGAGCCAGCTCTCGATGCCGCCGCCGACCAGTGGGCCCCAGTAGAACTCGCCGAGCTTCTCGCCGATACCGATGATGAGCCCGCCGACGATGGCGCCGGGCACCGACGTGAGCCCGCCCAGCACCAGCACCGGCAGCGCCTTCAGCGCGATGATCTCCAGCGCGAACGACACTTCCGAGCGCGCCCCCCACATGATGCCGGCGGCGAGCGCCACGAGGCCCGCGGCGAACCAGACGATGACCCAGATCTGGTTCAGCGAGATGCCCACGGAGAGCGCCGCCTTGTGGCTGTCGGCCACTGCCCTGAGCGCCCGGCCGATGCGCGTGTTCTGGAAGAAGACGGCGAGCCCCGCCACCATCAGCGAGGCGATGACGGCGGCGGCGATGTCGATCTTCTGCAATGACACCATGCCCCCGAGCATCGGCACGTCGACGACGCCGCGCGGCAGGAACAGCTGATCGGTGATCATCGCCTTGGGATTGCCGCCGAAGATCAGCTCGCCCAGGCCGATGAGGAAGTAGGTGAGGCCGAAGGTGGCGATGAACAGGATGATGTCGGGCTGGTTGACCAGCGGCCTCAGCACCACCCGCTCGACGCCGACGGCGAGCACGAACATGACGGCGATGGTGAGCGCCAGCGCCAGGAATGCCGGCACCCCCTTCTCGTGCAGCCCGACGAGCGTCAGCGCCGCGAACACCACCATGATGCCCTGGGCGAAGTTGAACACGCCCGAGGCCTTGAAGATCAGCACGAAGCCGAGTGCGATGAGCGCGTAGAGCACGCCTGAGACCAGCCCGTCCCACAGCGCCTGCACCAGCAGGTCCGGCGCCCCGGCCATCTGCACGAAGGGGTCGACGAAGATGCCGTAGAGGATGTTCATCGCCCGGCCCTCAATGCGCCACGCCGAGGTAGGCGTCGATCACCTTCTGGTCGCGCTTCACCTCGTCCGGCGTGCCGTCGGCGATCTTGCGGCCGTACTCCAGCACCACCACGCGGTCGGACAGGTCCATGACGACGCCCATGTCGTGCTCGATCAGCGCCACCGTGGTGCCGAACTGGTTGTTCACGTCGAGGATGAAGCGGCACATGTCCTCCTTCTCCTCCAGGTTCATGCCGGCCATGGGCTCGTCGAGCAGCAGGAGCTCCGGCTCCATCGCGAGTGCCCGGCCGAGCTCGACACGCTTCTGGAGGCCGTAGGGCAGCTTGCCCACCGGCACCTTGCGGATCGCCTCGATCTCGAGGAAGTCGATGATCTCCTCGACGAACTTGCGATGCTCCACCTCTTCGGCCATGGCCGGGCCGTGGCGCCACAGCTGCCAGAAGAAGCCGCGCCGCATCTTCAGCGCCCGCCCGGTCATGATGTTGTCGAGCGTGCTCATGCCCTTGAACAGCGCCACATTCTGGAAGGTGCGGGCGATGCCCTGGGCCGCCGCCACGGAGGGGCGCATCTTGCTGCGGGTCTCACCCTTGAAGGTGATGCGGCCGTCCTGCGGATGATAGAAGCCGTTGATGACGTTGAGCATCGACGTCTTGCCGGCGCCGTTGGGGCCGATGATGGCGCGCACCTCGCCCTTGCGGATGTCGAAGGACACGTCGCTGATCGCCTTGACGCCGCCGAAGCGCAGCGAGACGTTCTCCACCGCGAGCAGCACCTCGCCGGTGGAGCGGCCCGGGGCCGGCGCCATGGTCATGGTGCCTGCCGCGCGCACGGCGGTATCGGTCGGACCGGGCCCGTTCATGCGGCGGCCTCCAGCACCGGCGCGGCGGCAGGTGTGGCCACTGCGTCGCGGATGGCGAGATGCGCCGAGAGCACGCCCTTGCGCCCGTCCTCGAAGGTGACCTCGGTCGAGATGTCGGCCGCGGTGGCGCCGGCGAACAGGGCCGTGATCAGCGGCTGGTAGCGCTCGGCGACGACGTTGCGGCGCACCTTCTGGGTGCGCGTCAGCTCGCCGTCGTCGGCATCGAGCTCCTTGTGCAGGATGAGGAAGCGCCGGATCTGCGCGGCCGCCATCGTCGGCTCCCGGGCCAGCGCCCGGTTGGCCTCGGCGATGTGCTCGCCGATCATGTCGTAGACCAGCGGGTGGCCGGCGAGCTCCTGGTAGGAGCCGTAGACGATGTTGTTGCGCTCGGCCCAGTTGCCCACGGCGGTGAGGTCGATATTGATGAAGCAGCCGACGAAATCGCAGCCATCGCCGAAGGTCACGGCCTCCTTGATGTTGGGAAAGAACTTGAGCTTGTTCTCAAGATACTTGGGAGCGAACAGGCCGCCGCCGGCGAGCCGGCCCACGTCCTTGGCCCGGTCGATGATCTTGAGCTGGCCGTCCGGCTCGAAGACGCCGGCGTCGCCGGTCCGGATGAAGCCGTCGGCCGTCATCGTCTCCGCCGTCTTCTCCTCGTCCTTGAAATAGGAGACGAACATGCCCGGGGACTTGAACAGCACTTCGCCGTTGTCGGCGATGCGGATGGTCACGTTCGGCACCGGCGGTCCGACGGTGTCGGCCCGAACCTGCCCGTCCGCCTGCGCCGTGACATAGAGGAAGGCCTCGGTCTGGCCGTAGAGCTGCTTCAGGTTGAGGCCGAGCGAGCGGTAGAACGAGAACAGGTCCGGTCCCACCGCCTCGCCGGCGGTATAGGCGGCGCGCACGCGCGAGAAGCCCAGCATGTTCTTGAGCGGGGCGTAGACCAGGACGGCGCCGGCGCCGTAGAGCAGGCGCGCGCCGGCCGGCACCGGCCGGCCGTCGAGGATCGCCTCGCCGTAACGCTTCGCCACGCCGATGAAGTAGTGGAACATGCGCCGCTTGAGTGCGCCCGCGTCCTCCATGCGGATCATGACCCGGGTCAGCAGGTTCTCGAACACGCGCGGCGGCGCGAAGTAGAAGGTGGGGCCGATCTCCTTGAGGTCCTGCTCGACGGTCTCCGGCGATTCCGGGCAGGCGAGGCAGAAGCCGGCGACCAGCGCCTGCGCGAAATTGAGGTAGTGGTCGCCGGCCCAGGCGAGCGGCAGGTAGGCCAGCGTCTCGTCCCGATCGCTCAGCCGGTCGAAGGCCACCGTGTCGACGGCGGCGGCGATGCAGCGGCCGGCCGCCAGCACGACGCCCTTGGAACGGCCGGTGGTGCCCGAGGTGTAGAGGATGACGGAGGTATCGCTGCCCGATCCGGCGGCGATTTCCCGGTCGAGCCAGGCCGCGGTCCCGGCCTCCTCGGCCAGCGCGCGCCGCCCGGCGGCGATGACGTCGTCGATGGCATGAAGACGGCTGTGGTCGTAGTCACGCAGGCCGCGCGGCTCGTCGTAGAGGAGCTGCTCCAGCTGCGGCAGCCGCTCCTGCACGGCCAGGATCTTGTCGACCTGCTCCTGGTCCTGGGCGACGGCGAAGCGCACCTCGGCGTGGGCGAGCACGTGGGCGAGTTCGTCGGCGACGGCATCGCTGTAGACGGGCACCGGCACGGCGCCGAGCGACTGGGCGGCGAGGAAGGCCCAATAGAGCCGCGGCCGGTTGCTGCCGACCACGGCGATGCGGTCGCCGCGCTTGAGGCCCAGCCGCGCCAGCCCGACGGCGTAGGCGCGCACCGCGTCGTTGGTTTCAGCCCACGTCCACGTCTGCCAGATGCCGCGATCCTTGTGGCGGAACGCCGGCCGCCCACCGCGGACGGCCGCATGATGCTGCAGCAGCTTGGCGAAGGTGTCTCCGGGCGGCGGCTCGGCCGTCACATCGTCCTCCCATGCATCCCCACCGGGCGTCCGGCTCAGGTGCCGGATCTTGATGGTTTCAGTTTGTAGAGCGACAAGGGGCCGGCGCAAGGCCGGCATTGACAGACAAGCTTATGACTTTATGACTAGTGTGCCGGCTTGTTTGCGCCGCGGGCGCTCCTCGCCCAGGCGCTACTCGCCCATCCGCGCGAGGCCGGCGAGATCGAGCACCTTGATGCCCTGCCGCTCGATGCGCAGCAGCCTGCGGTCCTCCAGCTCCTGCAGCGCCTTGTTGGCGGCCTGGCGCGACAGCCCCGACAACAGCCCGAGCTCCTCCTGGCTGACCTCCAGATGGGCGCTGTCGTTGGGATAGAGCACCGGGTTGAACAGCCACGAGATGCAGCGCGCGAGCCGAGCCGTGGCGTCGAGCATGCGTTCGGAGGCGACCAGCGCGATGAACTGGCCGAGGCGCTCGTTGAGCTGGCGCACGAGGAAGCGGTTGAAGGCGAAGCTGTTGTCGGCGAGCCAGCGGAAGCTGGTGCCCGCCATGAAGGCGACCCGGCTGTCGCGCATGGCGACGAGATCGTACTGGCGCGCCTCGTTCTTGAGCAAGGTGCCTTCGCCCAGCCAGCCGCCCGCCGGGATACCGGTGAAGCTCACCGCCTTGCCGCTGCCGGAGACGGCGCTCATCTTCACCAGCCCGGCGATAACGCCGATCCAGGCGTCGAGCCGGTCGCCGGAGTGCACGATATAGCTGCCCTTGTCGAAGACGCGGACGGTCGTGCCGCGGGCGGCCCGCTCGAGCTCGGCCGCCTCCAGCTCCCGGGCCCAGGGGGCAATCGCCTTGAGATGTTCGGCCGAGATCAAGGCACGAGGCTCCTCACCGCAGCGCTCCAGCGCGGCAGACCCTTATACGCGGAAAGGCCGCTGCCAATCCCCGCTTTGTCGGCTTTCGCAGCCGCCCGGGGCTCAATAGGCTGAGCGAGATCGGCTTGCAGCCCGATCCGGAACGAGGAGGCCGACATGAAGATCGAAGGCAGCATCGCGCTGGTCACCGGCGCCAACCGGGGCCTCGGCAAGGCCTATGCGGACGCGCTCGTCGCAGCCGGGGCGGCGAAAGTCTACGCCGGCGCCCGCGACCCGGCCGCCATCATCGACCCTCGCCTCACCCCGATCAGCCTCGACGTGACGAGCCCGCAATCGGTCGCGGCGGCGGCCGAGATCTGCGGCGACACGACGATCCTGATCAACAACGCGGGCATCATGCTGGCGAGCCCGATGCTGGCCAGGCGCTCCGAGCAGGCCATGCGGCAGGAGATGGAGGTCAACGTCTACGGCGTGCTCGCCATGGTGCGGGCCTTCGCGCCGATCCTGGCCCGCAACGGCGGCGGCGCCATCGCCAACATGCTCTCCGTCGTCAGCTGGTTCACCTCGCCGCTGAACGCCACCTACTGCGCCTCCAAGCACGCCGCGCTTGCGGTGACCGATGCGGTCAGGATGGAGCTCAAGGCGCAGGGCACGCAGGTGGTGGGGGTCTATGCCGGCTTCATCGACACCGACATGGCCGCCTCCATCGACCGGCCGAAGACGTCGCCGCGCCAGGTCGCCGAGCGCACCCTTGAGGGCATCCGGACCGGGCAGGACCACGTGCTGGCGGACGAGCGCGCCGAGCAGGTCAGGCGCGATACGCGGTTCGCGCCGGAGGAGTTCGCCGCGGGGCTCCAGAGCCTCTGGGACGAGCGGGCGGAAGCCGTCGTGCGCTGAGGGGCTGGCGCGGGCATCCGCGCCAGCCCGCGCCTCAATCCGTTCGGCAGCCGGCCTCGGCGGAACTGCGATAGACGAGATCCCGCGGCATGACCTGTACCGGCTCGAAGTAGTCCCAGGGATATTTGGACTCGCCGGGCGCCTTCACCCGATAGAGCGTGACATCGTAAACCGCGCGTCCGTTGGGCTGGATGGTTCCCGGGTGCCCGAAATAATCGACGGGAAGCTCTCGCATGCGCTTGTTGACGGCGCCGGCTTCGTCGGTGCCGGCGCTGTCGATCGCCTTGAGGTAGTGCAGGATCGACGCGTAGGTCGCCGCGTGTTCCTTGGTCGGCATCGTGCCGTGCGCCGCGAGAAAGCGCTGTCCGAAGCTGCGCGCCGCATCGTTCTGGTCCCAATAGAACGACGTCATCAGGTAGGTGCCTTGCGCCAACGCGAGGCCGATGTTGTGAACATCGGTGACGAACAGAACCATGGCGACGACGCGCTGGCCGCCCTGCGCCAGCCCGAATTCGCTCGCCTGCTTGAGGGCGTTCATGGTGTCGCCGGCGGTGTTGGCCAGCGCCACGACCTTCGCCTTCGAGCTCTGCGCCTGCAGCAGAAAGGAGGAGAAGTCGAGCGCGGCGAACGGGTGGCGGACGCTGCCCAGGACCTTGCCGCCGTTCTTCAGGATGACGTCGCTTGCGTCCTTCTCCAGCGAGCGGCCGAAGGCATAGTCCGCGGTGATGAAGAACCAGCTGTCACCACCGGCGCGCAGGATGGCATTGGCAATGCCGACCGACATGGCATAGCTGTCGTCGGACCACTGGCTGCTGAGCGGCGAGCATGCCTTGCCGGTGAGGTCCGACGAGGCCGCGCCCGACAGCAACAGCGTGCGGTTCTTGCTGCGGGCGATCTCCTGGACGGCCAGGGCGATGGCCGAGCCCGGTATGTCGGCGATCGCGTCGACCCCTTTCGTATCGAACCATTGGCGTGCAATCGCAGCCCCGACGTCAGGCTTGTTCTGATGATCGGCGGCGACGATTTCGATCGGCTTGCCCTTGACCTTGCCGCCGAAATCGGCGACCGCCATGCGCGCGGCGACCACGGAGCCCTGACCCGCCATTTCGGCGAACTGGCCGGACTGATCGTTCAGTATGCCGATGCGGACCACGTCGTCCGAAATCTGGGCCAGCGCCGGCAGCGGCATCAGGTGCATCAGCACGCCGCACAGACAAATACCAAGGCTCCTCACGTATTCCTCCCCTCTATATTGTGTTGTACGGAATGCGTTCGTCCGACGATCTTGAGCCGACCGCGCTACGGCCGGTGCAAGGTGCCGTCGCCGGGCTGCGTGGCGGCGCCGGCGGCCAGCCGGCGTCGCTTGTCGCGGGTCCATTCGGCGAGGCGTTCGTGGGCCGATTTGCTTTCCTCGGCCATGAACTCCTCGTCCACCGACCAGCAGGTCAGCTCGACGCGCAGATCGTTCGGATCGAAAAAATAGATCGAGTTGATGATGTGGTGATCGGTGACCCCGAGCACCGGGATGCCCGCGCTCTCCAGCCGCGTCTTGGCAGCGAGGAGCTCATCCAGGGACGATACTTCGAGCGCGAGATGGTTCACCCAGGCCGGCGTGTTGGGCGAGGGCTGTGGCTTCACGTCATCGCCGAGATCGAAGAACGCGACATAGGAACCGTCGCCCATGCGGAAGAACAGATGGCAGTAAGGATTGTATTCGCCGGTGCTCGGCACATGGTCGGACCGGACGATGTGGGCCAGCGGCATACCGAGAACGTCCTCGTAGAATGCCCTCGTTTCCTCCGCGTCCCGGCAGCGATAGGCGAAATGGTTGAGTTTCTGGACTTTGAAGCTCATGGGGGTTTCCTCCGGCGCATGTTCGATGGGAAGGTCGATGTCCGCTTCGCCGCCGTCGGCAACCGCGGCGACGGGGGCCTGTGCACGTCCGGCTCCGCCTCACCCTGACCAGCGAGGCGGATCAGAGGCGCGCGGCAAAGGCTGCGATCCTGTCGGCGGCCTCGCGGACGAGCTCCGGCTGGCCGGCCAGATAGTGATTGCCGCCGCGTAGGGCGTGCCGCTCGACGCGGCCCGCCGCTGCGAGCGCCCACGCCTCGTTGTCGGACGGGAACACGGAGGCATCGGCCGTGTGCTCGAGCAGGAGCGTCGGCACCGAGGTCCGCGCGAGGTTGGCCGGGCCGTCGCCGCGGCTCGAGTGCGACCATTGGCTCAGGTAGCCGGTCAAGGTCGTGTATCGACCCATGCTGTTGGCGGCGTCGTTCTGCGCCCGCGGCGGGCCCCATACGGTCGTGCCGGGCACGCGGTCGTTCGGGTCCAGCGCCGGATCGAGGCAGCGCGGATCGGCCAGCGTGCGATGAACGATGAAGGCCATGTCCTGCGGCCCGTCGGACCTGGCCCTGAGCTGGCGCAGCTTGCGCCGGGCCCACGCCTCGATGCGCGCATTGCGCGCCTTCTGTGCCGCACGGTAGCGCGCCATGAAGGTGGCCGTGTAGGGAGGGCCGTGGTCGGGGGAAAACATGTCGAAGGCCGGATCCGAGCTCAGCGGATCGTGCTCGTCGATCACCGCCGGATCGATCCAGGTGTCCATGAGGCGCGCGCGGCCGAGGTGGGCCGCGTTGAGCGAGATCGCGTCGGCCGGGGGCAGATCCTCGGGCACGAGATCCATCGGGTCGCCCGCCGGCGTGTCCTGGATCGTGAGATTCTCGGCCTGGGCCTGATAGAAGCTCACCAGCGCCCCGCCGCCCGAGTTGCCGACGAGGAGAACGCGCTCGAAGCCCTGCCGACGGAGCCACTGCACGCCGGCGCCCAGATCCTGGATCGCCCGCTCCAGGATCAGGACCGCGTCGTTGCCGAGATAGCGGGTGTTGAGACCGAGCGTCGCGACGCCGCGCTCGGCGAGCGGGCCGATCAGGTAATGGCCCATGAAGTTGCTGGTCGGGTGAATGACGATCGCAGCAACCTTCGCGCCGGCCGGCCGCGAGAAGGCGCCCCAAATGCGTGGTCGCAGCATGGCGAGGCCGGATTGGCTCTCCATGGCCGCTCCGGGGCGGACGTCGATCGAGACGAGCTCTACCGTCGGCATGGGATGTCCGATCCGAGACGGGCGCCCTGGGCCTCGCGACGGTCCGAAGCGCTGCCCGTCGCGGCCGCGCGGCAGTCATCGGCCGGAGGCGTTTCCGCCGGCCTCCTGACCGCGGGGCCGGCAGGCTCGCCGGCCGCCGAAGCGCGTGCGGTGCCGATACGGCGCGCGGGGCCGGCCCCGATGAACTGGGCGAGATCCTCCAACGGTTTCCTCCTGGGCCAGACGAGAAGCGGAGCGCCGAGCGCCTTCTGTGCGCATCAAATTGACTTGCTTCCGCCGCCCGATATATCCCCCTGAAAGGGGACAGCCGACGCCCATGGGGAGCGCTCGCGCCATGGCCACGTCAGACGCGCTGGACGCTTTCGCCGAGGCCGTCGGCGCGATTGGAACCCGGCGCTTCGACGACTGCCTGCTGGCCGCCGTGAACGCCGTCGCGCTCGTCGACCATCTGACCGTGCTCACCTACGAAGCGAACGAGGGCCTGCGCACCCTGAGCGTCGCGAGCCGGACCGACCTCTCGCAGGCGCGCTCCCTGACGCGCGAATACGTGGCGCACCACCACGTGTTCGATCCGAACTTTCCCGATGTCACGCGCAACAGCCGGAGCCGGCGGATCATCGTTCGTCGGCACGATCCTTCCCGGCTGCGCACGAAGGCCTATCAGCAGCGCTTCTACACGACCGTCAGGATCATCGATAAGGTCTCCTACCTGTGGCGCACCGGCGATTCCGCGTTCTATGTGAACCTGTACCGAACGCTGCGGTCGGGCCGTTACAGTCAAGAGGAGCAACTTCGGCTGACCGAGCTGGCCCGTTTGTTTGCAAGTCTGGTGCGCATGCATGCCGGCCGCAAACGAATAGAGACGGCGCTCGCCTCCGGCGACGTCGGCGATCTCGTCCACCGGATCGTCTGCCTCCTCGACGAGCGTCTGACGCCCCGGGAGCGGGCGGTGCTGGTTCGCATCCTGATGGGCATGCAGACTGAAGGCATCGCGCTCGATCTGCGCCTGAAGCCGGCGAGCATCGTCACCTTCCGCAAGCGCGCCTATGCGAAGCTCGGGATCACGACGCAGGCCGAACTGTTCGCCCATTGCTTTCGGGCGCTGCCGAAGCTCCCTGCCGGAAGCATCCCGATCAGATGAGACACGAGGCGGGACCGCCGCTTCCCGGCACGGCCGAGCCCGGCCTCCTCCTGTTCTGTCCGGGGCGGTGGCTTGCCGGCCAGCTGATCGTCCCGGCGCACATGCGCCTGGTTTCGGAAGAGCCGCCGCGGCGGCCTGCGGGCGCAACTTCATCGCTTGCCAACCCCGCCACATTATATGATATATTCATACGGTTATATGATATATTCGAAGTGGGGCGCGATGGCCGGGCTTGCGAATTCGTTCGATGCGATGCTGCGGGAGCGCGCCAGCCGCGTCGTGCCGGGCGGCATGTGGGGGCATCTGCACGCCAACAAATTGCCGGAGGGCTATCCGCAGTTCTTCGCCCGGGCCGAGGGTTGCCGGCTGTGGGACGTCGACGGCCGCTCCTATCTCGACTTCATGTGCAGCTGGGGGCCGAACCTGCTGGGCCACCATCACGCCGAGGTGGAGGCGGCGGTGGAGCGCCAGGCCCGCCTCGGCGACTGCATGAACGGGCCGGCCGAGGCGATGGTGACGCTGGCGGAGCTCGTGGTTGACACGGTGGCGCATGCCGACTGGACGCAGTTCCAGAAGAACGGCACGGATGCGACCACGACCTGCGTCACCGTCGCGCGCGCCGCCACCGGGCGGCGCAAGCTGCTCGCGGCGCGTGGCGCCTATCACGGGGCGGTGCCGTGGTGCTCGCCGTCCGTCCTCGGTGTCACCGCCGAGGACCGGGCGCATATCCTGCTCTACGACTTCAACGATCCCGACAGCCTGCGCGAAGCGGCCGATGAGGCGGGCGACGACCTCGCCGGCGTCATCGTCTCCGCCTTCCGGCACGACCTGTCGCGGGACCAGGAGCTGCCCACGCGCGCCTTCGCCGAGGCCGCCCGCGCCGTCTGCGACGCGAAGGGCGCGGCGCTGATCATCGACGAGGTGCGCGCCGGCTTCCGCCTGAACCTCGCCGGCAGCTGGGAGCACCTTGGCGTCCGGCCCGATCTCGCTGCCTGGAGCAAGGCGCTCGCCAACGGCTACCCGATTGCCGCGGTCACCGGCCGGGACTGGCTCCGGGCCGCCGCGGCGCAGGTGTTCGTCACCGGCTCGTTCTGGTGCGGCGCCGTGCCGATGGTGGCTGCGGTCGCGACGCTGACGGTGCTGCGCCGGGACGGGGTGATCGAGCACATGGCCGCCATGGGTCAGAAGCTGCGCGACGGCATCGACGGGCTCGCCCGGCGCCACGGGGTCGGTGTGCGTCAGACCGGCCCGGTCCAGATGCCGATGGTGCTGTTCGACGATGATCCCGAGGTGCGCAAGGGCGAGCTCTTCTGCCGGACGGCGCTGGCCAAGGGCGTCTACTTCAACCCGCGTCACAACATGTTCCTCTGCGCCGCCCACGGCGAGGCGGAGATCGAGGAGGCGCTGGCCGCCGCCGACGCGGGCCTCGCCGCCGTAGCGGAACAGATGCGGGGCGGCGACCGATCGTGAACCGGAGCGCTGCGCCCTGGCTACGACGCGCTCGCTCCCCTTCTTCGATATTTCAGAGGCGAACAGCCGGTCCAACGCTTGAAGGCGCGGGAGAAGCTCGCGGTCTCGGCGAAGCCGAGCATATCGGCGATCTGTTCGATGGACAGCGTGGATTTCTCCAGGAGCTCGGTCGCGCGCTGATTTTGGACCTTGGCGAGCACCGCGCCGAAGCTCAACCGACGATCCGCCAGCCGTCGGTGCAGGGTTCGCTCGGACATCGACAGCAGCCCGGCTGCGGCGGCAGCTGAGGGAAAGCCTCGCCCGGACCGCACCATCACCTGATAGAGCCTGCCGAGGAACGCGTCGCCGGCGCCGGACGCGCCGATCAGCCTGCTGCACAGGGACTGGTAGGTCTCCTCCAGCAGCGGGCTCGCCATCGGCAGGGGCGCCGATCCGGCGTTCGGCGCAAAGACCCACCGTGTCCTCTCGGCACCGAACATCACGGGCACGCCCAGCAGGCGTTCGCATTGCTGCCAATCGCGCGGGTGGGACAGGACGGACTCGATCCGCACCAGCGGGAGGGGCTGCTGGCGCATGTCATTGAGGAACGTCGTCGCCGAGCCGAGGGAGCGCTCGTGCAGGAACTCGCGCAACTCCGCCGGAGCCTCGTCATCGTGAGCCAGGAGGGCAACGGGCAGCCCGTCCTCGTACTCGACCTGATAGCGCATCAGCGAGAACGTCAGTGCCTGGAAGCCGTCAAATACCCGCAGCCCCTCGGCGACGTTGGCCGCAGCGAGCACCGCGAGGCCCAACGGACCATAGGACATGATGCGGTAGCGAAGGCCGGTCCGCATCCACAGGCCGGGGATGTGGCGCGTCGCGCCGACGAACGCCAGCTGGAAGCGCAATTCGTCCGCGCCGCTGACCTCGGCCTCGAGCGCCTCCGCGACCGACGGATCCACACCGGCCTGCGTGAACACGGGGGCCGGATCGATCCCTGCTTCGCGCAGCATCGACACCATGATCCGGATGCTTTGGTTCGAGAGCCGAACCGTATCGAGCAGCTCGATCTTCATCCGTCCTCCCAGGTGCCGATAGCAACGTTGGCGGTTAAAGTCAAAAAAGTGGCGGATTCGGATATTCTACAAGATCAAGGCATGCGCAAGAAAGGACGCACGAGAAAAGCGGTCAAAAAAGCCGTTTGAATGCGAGGGAGGTCGTCCATGTCCGCGCTGGCTCGCTTCCCCACTGTACTCTCAGCGAGGAGCGCCTTGTGAAGCAGAATGCCATCATCGCCGGTGTCGGCATGACGCCATTCGGTCGGCATCTCGACCGCAGCCTGTCCAGCCTCGCGCACGAGGCGATAGAGGACGCTCTCGCCGACGCCGGCCTGCCGCTCGCTCGCATTCAGGCGGCGTGGGCAGGCAACGCCGGCGCGGGCATCGTCACCGGCCAGGTGTGCATCGCCGGCCAGGCGGTGCTGCGCCAGCTCGGCTTGGGCGGCATCCCGGTCGTCAACGTCGAGAACGCCTGCGCCACCGCTTCGACCGCCTTCCAGCAAGCCTGCACCATGGTGACGCTCGGCGCCTACGACGTCGTCCTCGCCTTTGGCATGGAAAAGCTCTACCACACGGACAAAGAGCGGCCCATGCTCGTCTATGCGGGCTGCACCGATACCGAGCATCCCGAGCAGCTCGATGCCTATCTGACCGGGGACCTGTCGGCTGAGGCGCTGGCGGCGGCGCCGCGCGACAGGCGGTCGGTATTCATGGATGTCTACGCGCGGATGGCGCGCGACTACATGGCGTCGAGCGGGGCGACCCAGCGAGACTTTGCGATGGTCTCCGCCAAGAACTCGCGCCACGGCAGCCTCAATCCCAATGCGCAGTTCCGCGAGGTCCTGACACCGGACGATGTGCTCGCGGCGCGCCCGATCTCACCGCCCCTGACGTTGCCGATGTGCTCGCCGATCGGCGACGGCGCCGCGGCGGCGGTCGTCGTATCACCCAGGATCGCCCGCGAGCTCGGGATCGCAAGGCCGGTCCGCGTGCTGAGCGCGTTGCTTGCGAGCGGCTTCGACGTCGAGCCTGGCATGCCGAGTGTCACGGCCATCGTAGCGACCCAAGCCTACGAGGAGGCTGGCGTCGCCCCCAGCGATCTCGACTGCGTCGAGCTCCACGACGCGACGTCACCGGCTGAGCTGATCTACTACGAGGCCCTGGGCCTCTGCCCGCAAGGTGAAGGACCGGCCTTCCTTGCAAGTGGCGCTACCACGCTCGGGGGCCGCGTGCCCGTCAATCCGTCCGGTGGCCTCGTGCGCAAGGGGCATCCGATCGGCGCCACGGGGCTCGGTCAGATCCATGAGCTCGTCGAGCAACTGCGGGGCTGCGCGGGGGCCCGCCAGGTCGAGGGTGCGAAGGTCGCGCTCGCGGAGAACGGGGGCGGATTCATCGGCACCGACGCGGCCGCTCTTGCCATGACGGTGCTCGCCCGATGACCACACCGCTTCGAACCTTGCTCGAGATGGTGGTCGACGGCGCGGCCGCCGGCACGGATCCAGTGCTCACCTTCGTCGAGGTGCGGCCCGACGGTGCGTTCGCCGAGGAGCGGCGGAGCTACGCCGAGCTGTTGGACAACGGCCGCCGGATTGCGGGCGCCCTTGCCGCGGCCGGCATGGCGCCGGGCGATGCCTTCGCCATCGTCATGCGCAACCATCCCGAGTTCGTCGATGCGATGGTCGGCTCGGAAATCGCCGGCACGGTGTTCGTGCCCATCGACCCCCGCACCCGCGGCGACAGGCTGGCCTTCATGCTGCGCTTCGCCCGCTGCCGCGGCGCGATCGTCTCGGCGGAGGTGGTGGACAACCTGAGGCCGTTGCTCGCCGACCTGCCTGATCTGGAATGGATCTGGACGATCGGCGAAGGCGGAGCCGAGGGGCCCTTCACGTCGTTCACCGAGGTCGTGGACGCATCGCCACCAGCGACGGCGACGACACCGCGCCGTCTCGCCGATCCGATGCAGCTCCTCTTCACCTCGGGCACCACCGGCGATCCCAAGGCGATCCTCGCGCCGTATGCCCGCTTTGCCGGCGTGGCAGCGCTCGGGCCGATGCTTGGGCTCAGGCCCGACGACCGCCTCTATACCGGCCTGTCACTGACGCACGCCAACGCGCAGCTGATCACGCTCGGCAATGCCTTGGCGATGCGGTTGCCGCTGGTCATCAGCCGGCAGTTCACCAAGTCGCGCCTGTGGGAGATCATGACCCGATATGGCTGCACGAGCTTCAATCTGCTGGGCGGCATGGCAACCGCGATCTTCGCCGAGCCGCCAGGACCATTCGACCGCGCGCACCGGATCCGCTTGGTGCTCAGCGCGGGCATGCCGGCGGCCATGTGGCGGCCATTCGAGGAGCGGTTTGGAGTCCGCATCTTCGAGTTCTTTGGCACCGCGGAGGGCGGCCTGACGCTCAACCCTCCCGCGGCGGGGCCTGTCGGTTCGATCGGCAAAGCCGAGCCTGGCTTGGTCTGCGAGATCCGGCTTCCGGACGACACCATCGCACCCGCCGGTACGCTTGGCGAAATCTGCTTCCGCAACGCAGACGGCTCGGTGACACCGGTCACCTACTTCGGCAACGAGCAGGCATCCGCCGCCAAGACCAAAGGAGGCTGGTTCCGCTCCGGCGATGTCGGCTGGAAAGACGCGGACGGTTGGCTCTTCTTCTCGCATCGGGGCGGGCAGTCGATCCGCCGCAACGGCGATTTCATCGATGCCCGCGAGATCGAGGCCGTCATCGCCAACATGCCGGGCGTTGTCGATGCCTACGTCTATGGCGTGGCGACGGCCACCAATACGCCGGGCGAAAAGCAGGTGGTTGCCGCGCTCGTCGTCAGCCCTGGCTTCGTCGAGCCAGGCGATATCTTCGCCGATTGCGCGCGGAAGCTGGGCTCGACGGGCGTGCCCAACGTCGTGCAGTTGGTGGCCGAAATACCCAAGACCGCATCCGAAAAGCCGCAAGACAGGCATCTGATCGCCATGCTGCGTGAGGGCGGATGCCAGCTCTTCGACAGGAACGGCCCGACCGAGGTTGTCATCAGGCAAGACGTGTGATGAACGCGTCTAAATGTCGATAGAGCCTGCGGCGACGCAAGTCTAACTTCGCTATAAAGAATACATCAAGTCGGTTGCTTCATCTCATGCCGGGAGCTCTGCGTCGAGGTTTTGAGTCCTTGAACAGATGGATGGTCGGGTCAAGCCCGACCATGACGTTAAGAATAAAGGGTTTCCGTCTCCACCCGTCATGGTCTGAACACTTGACCCGACCATCCATCGATTTGAAAACCTGAGCCGTTGCCGTCAGACACTTTCACTGCAGATCAGATGAAGCATGCGACCGCGCGAAAACGAATAATACAACGTCGACAGGGGAGGACAAAGTGACAAATATTTCAAGACGTAGCCTCATGTGGGCCGGAGCAGGCTTCGGCGTCGTGGGGGCGCTCAGCTTTTCGGCGCGTGCACGCGCTCAAGCGCGGACCCGGCCTTTGCGGCTGGGCGTCCTGACGGATATGTCAGGCTTCTATTCAAATATTGGAGGGCCGGGGTCGGTGGAAGCCGTTCGCATGGCCGTGGAGGATTTCGGCGGGCAAGTTCGGGATCTCAAGATCGAAGTTCTCCATGGTGATCATCAGAACAAGCCGGATGTCGGATCAGGAATCGCCCGGCGCTGGATCGACGAGCAGGGCGTCGACGCGATTCTCGACATGCCCACCTCGTCCGTCGCGCTGGCGGTGCAAACCTTGACTCGCGAAAAGGGCGTCGTCGCGATCTACGGGACCGCTGCGTCCGAGAGCCTGACGAACGAGGACTGTTCGCCCACCGGCATACAGTATGTGTACGACACCTATTCGATCGCCCATGTGACGGCAAAGGCGACGATTGCCGACGGGGGCGACACATGGTTCTTCGTGACGGCGGACTATGCGGTCGGTCACGCCCTGGAAAAATCGGTCAGCGAGGTCGTTAAGGCGAGCGGCGGCAAGATACTCGGTGCAGTCAGGGCGCCGCTGGGGACCGTCGATTTCTCGTCTTTCCTTCTGCAGGCACAGACGTCGAAAGCGAAAATCGTCGCCTTCGCGAGCGCCGGGCTCGACACGGTCAATGCCATCAAGCAGGCGCAGGAGTTCGGCTTGGTCAGCGGTGGCCAGCGCCTCGTCGGGCTCCTCCTGTTTCTCTCCGATATCGACGCGCTCGGACTTGATGCCGCACAAGGAAGTCTCTTTGCCACGGCTTTTTATTGGGACGCGGACGAGTCGAGCCGGGCGTGGTCGAAACGATACTTCGACCGCATGAAGCGGATGCCGAATGACGTCCAGGCCGGCCTCTACTCGGCCACAACGCACTACTTGAAGGGTGTGCAGGCTGCCGGGCCGGCCGGCATCGACGCTGTTCGCTGGATGGAGAGCAACGAGGTGACGGACTTCTTTGCCAAGCCCGGCCGCATCGGACGTAACGGGCGAATGTACAAGGATATGTATCTCGCCGAGGTCAAGAAGCCGTCGGAATCCAAGGGGCGATGGGATTATCTCAAGGTCGTGGCCACTTCCCCGCGAGCCAATCCTTCAAGCCTGAATCGGACGGCAAGTGCAAGGTTCGTGATTAGCAGCTTTGCCCGGAAGTTTCGACGGTTTGGCACTGACGGAGCCGCCGCGCTCCCTCTCCCCGCAAGCGGGGCGAGGTATGCAGCTGCACTGCCGTACGCCCTTTGCTGCGACGGGAGCAAAGCAATGCCGCCCCAGCGCCCCCCTCAAGCCTCGAAGCCGTCGAAGGGCGCCGGATCGAGGAAACGGCGCAGGACGTTGCCGGTCACACGGCTGACCGAATTGTCGTAGCCGTTGCACGACAGCGCGCAGGCCCAGGCGATGGAGCCGGTGGAGAACACCGCGCCGCCGTTGGCCGTCGGGAAGAAGGCCAGGTCGGCTCGCACCAGCGCGTTCTGGTCGCCCATCGTGCCCCGGTGCAGTGTCCTGAGCTCCTCCAGCGTCGGCACGCCGCCGTAGTCGAGCCGGTCGGCCGTGGCGAGGCGTAGCAGGTGCGGCGGCGAGCCGAGCGTGGTCTCGACGCGATCGACCTCGAGCCCGGCCGCGCCGCCACCGCGCAGGCCGAAATCGCCGAGCGGAGCTTCGAGCTCGATGCCCTCCACGAGCCAGGCGACGCGCGGGTCGCGCGCGTCCTCGAGCCATTCATAGGGGTAGGAGCGTGTGAACACCTGGGCATCGAAGCCGACGCCGACCAGCCGCTGCGGCGGGCGGCCGTGCGTGCGCCAGAGGCCCGACGGCTCGCCGGTGAACGACAGGCCGTTCTCGCCGGGCTCGCCCTCCCACGTGCGCAGGCCGCTCATGCCGCGGCGGATTTCCAGGGTGTGCGGCGCGCTCGGATGCCAGCCGATGCGCCAGTAGAAGCCGTTGCCGCCCAGGTACATGTGCCGCCCGCCGCCGCGTTGGTAGGCATCGAAGGCCTCCAGCATGTTGCGGCTGAAGTACTCTGGATGCGAGCCGTTGATGACGCAGGCATAGGACCTGAGCAGCTGTGCGCCGTGCCGGTCGATGTCGCAATCGCTGATGACGTCGTAGTCGACGTGGTTGTGCTCGAGCCAGTCGATGATGTGGGTGTCGTTGACGTAGTTGAAGGTATTGCCGAGGGGCCGCATGTTCAGGATCGGCCGCTTGGCGGTGGAATAGCACCAGCCGCTGCCGTCGCTGTGGGTGTCGTAGGTGGAGAGCCCGAGCTCGCGGTGCTCCTGCAGGTAGACGTCGTCGCGCGACAGCGCGATGACGCCTTCCAGCATCGCCTCGGCGTGCACCTGGTCGAGCCTGAGCGCGCTATTGGCGTAGGCCTGGAAGGTCGCGGTGCTGGCGACCAGCGCCAGCCTCGCCTTCGCCTGGCCGAGCGGCGCGCGCACGAAGAACGAGACATAGCTTTCGACCGGGTCGTCGCTGCCGCCGCGGGCGGTGAGGCGCAGCGCATAGAAGCCGCTGCGCCAGTCGGCGGGGACCTGGAGCTCGAGATCGGGCGCCCAGCCCGCATCGGCCATGTCGTCGCTGTGAAAGTGGATGGCGCCGTAGAGCTCAGGCTTCTCCGTCCACTGCACCACCGAGCCGTCCCAGTTGGCGCCCGTCATGGCCCGCATGGGCATTTGGCGCAGGCGCCCGTCGAGCCGGTTGGTCGAGCAGTCGCGGACGACATCGCTCGCCATCCCCTGGGAAAAGTCCCAGGCGCCGATCAGCGTGGGATCGGCTGGGGAGGGGGTGATGGCCTCGCAGGCGCGGCGTAGCACCTCCTCCGGAACCACGGCGCCGAACAGCCGCGGCCGGTCGATCTTGCCGTCGAAGTGGCCGCCGGTCAGCGGATCCGCGCCGGCCGCCCGCGCATGGGCGGCGAAGACGAGCGCCGTGTCGGCCGGCCAGGTGAGGCCGCCTGTCCCTGCCTCGCCGACCGCGCCGCCGACGTCGCGCCCAGCCTGGGCGTCGAGGCTGCGCTGAACGAGCGTCAGAGCGCCGGTCGCGCCGTCATAGCTTGCCGCCACGAACACCCATTCGCGCTCGATGAGCGGCCGCGCGGCGCGCAGCCGGCCTTGCCCCCCTGGGCCCGCGACCTCGAAGACGAGGCGGCCTTCGGCGTCGAGGCCCAGGCGCCAGCCCTGTCCCAGATCCTCGCGCCAGCGCGACAGCAGGGTCTGCGGCCCGGCAAGCGGCGCCGTCGGCCAGACGAAGCAGCCCATCGAGACGGTGCTCGTCCGCAGGATCGGCGCATCGGCGATGACCGCGGCCGAGCCCGGGTGGATCGGCTGATGGCGGAGCGCCACCGGTCCGTCGATCGGGGTGCCGGGGCTCGTCAGCTTCAGGCCCGGCCCCTCGGGATCGGGATCGCCGCAGCGCACGCGCACGATGCGGGCTTCGGCCTCGACCAGCGCGGGGCTGGAAAGATGGAAGGCGATCGTCTCGCCCGGGGAGACGACGAGCGGCCACGCATAGCCGAGAACGGATGTGGTGTCTTTCATGGTGCAGGCGTTCCATCGTCGAGCCGCTGGCCGGTCAGCGCTTCCCAGCGCATGGCGAACACGGCCCATTCGGCCTCGGCGAGGCTGGTGAAGATGCGGTTGGGGAAGGTCTCGACCGGCGCGCCACGCCGCCCGGGAAGGCGGGCCAGCATCCAGCGGCGATTCGGCTCGAGCACGATGAGGACGTGGCGTTTGCCGACGCCGGTCCAGCGCATGCGATGGAGCAGCTTGCGCAGGTCGTCGCTGTGCGGCCCGCGCGGCCTGGCGCGCATCTCCTCGACCAGATCCAGCCGCGTCGGGTCGACCGGCCAATGCGCCGCTTCAGCGTAGTTCACCAACATTCCGGGCACCTCGACGGAGCGGCCGGCGTGAGGGAACGCGCCGGCAGGACGGGGGACGGCGCGGTCATTTTGTGAGCCAGCTCACCCAGCGCTCGCGCAGCGCATTGCGGTTGGCCGCGATCCAGTCGTAGTCGGCCATGACCAGCTTCGACCAATTGTCCGGCCACGACGGGCGGTAGCGGCGTTCGTCCGGCGGCACGAGGCTCGCCGCCTCGCGGTTGTTGCTGTCGAACGAGACCTTCTCGCTGAACGCCAGGTGCTCCTTGGCGTCCTGGACGAAGAAGTCGAGAAACCTGATGCCGTTGTCGGTGTTGGGGCTGCCCTTGAGCACCGCCCAGTTGCCGACGTCGCGGATCGCCTGGTTCCAGGTGAAGTCGAACTCGCCGCTCTTGGCGAGCGGCACGGCGCGGCTCGAGTAGACCATGATCATGACCGCGTCGCCGCCGCGCATGATCTGCATGGCGTTGTCGCCGCTCTTCCACCAGGCGGCGACCTGCGGCTTGAGCGCGTCGAGCTTCTTGTAGGCGCGGTCGAGGTCCATGGGGAACGCCTGGTCCGGCGCCACGCCGTCGGCCAGCAGCGCCGCGAGCGGCACCCACCACTCGCGGTCGCCCGTATCCGGCAGGGAGCGCGGGCCGGGGAATCGCTCGGCGTCGAAGAAGTCGGCCCAGGACTGCGGCCCGCCATTGGGGAAAGCCTTCTTGCTCCAGGTCAGCGCCATGCCGCCGGCGGTGCGGATGATGCCCCTGGGGAAGCAGCCGTTCGGCAGCGCGTGGGCCACGATGCCGGGCATGGCGGCGCAGTCGATCGGCTGGAGGATGTCGGCGTGCTGGATCAGATCCGGCGGCGTCGCGGTGACGACGTCGAAGGGGATGTTGCCGCTGCGCTGGCCGGCGCGGGCGCGCGCCCATTGGTCGGGCAGCTCGATCGGCACGGCACGGACCCGGATGCCGGTCTCCGCCTCGAAGCGCTTGTAGAAATGCTCCTGGAGGCTGCGCTCCATCAACCCGCCGGTGGTCGCGATGATGACCTCCTTGGACTGGGCGGCTGCGCGGCCGCCGACGGCCATGGTGGCGGCGCCGAGCACCCCGCCGAGGAAGCGGCGGCGGCTGGTGTGGAGACATCGTCCGCTGTGATCGAGACTCATCGCGAAGCTCCCCTAGGTTTCCTCTGGACGCGGAATGCGCGTCACGGACCGGTGCTGCCCGGCCGTCGTTCCATCCGGCTCTTGACGACATGGCTGCCGACCAGGGCTGCAATGGTCAGCAGCGTCAGCATGGTCGCGACGGCCGCCAGGGTCGGCGAGATGTTGTAGTCGATGTCCTCGAACATCTTGCGCGGCAACGTCTTGCGGTCGAGGTTCGAGATGAAGAACGAGACCACCGCCTCGTCGAAGGAGATGATGAAGGCAAAGAGCGCCGCCGAGATCACGCCGGGCGCGATGATGGGCAGCGTGACATGGCGGAAGGTCCTGAGCGGCCCCGCCCCGCACGACAGCGCCGCGCGTTCCAGGTCGGCGTCGAAGCGGTAGAGCGCCGCGAGCACGGTGAAGACGACGAAGGGCAGTGCCAGGATCGTGTGAGCCATGGCGAAGCCGGCGAGGGTCCCGGTCAGCCGCAATTGTTCGAAGACGAGGAACATGGCCACGGCGAGTGCGATGTGCGGCACGATCACCGGCCCGATGACCAGGAGCTCGATCAGCCCCTTGCCGGGCAGCTTGCCCCGCACCAGGGCAAGCGCCAGCATGGTGCCGATGACCGTGGCGCAGAGCGTCGAGATGACGCCGGCCTCGAGGCTGAACAGGGTGGCGTTGATCCAGTCCTGATCGCCGAAATACTCCGCATACCAGCGCAGCGAGAAGCCGTCGGGCGGAAAGCGCATGTAGCGTTCGGGCCCGACCGACATCGGCATGATCACCAAGGTCGGCAGCAGTAGAAAGATGGTGACCGCATAGGCCGCCGCCGCCAACGCCGCCTGGCCTGCGCGCCGGCCCGGCCGACGTCGATGGTCGGCCGCACTCATGAGGCCCCGACGAACCGGTCGAGCCGCACGGCGCGCTTGAAGATCAGCGCGAGCAGCAGGACGAAGGCGAGCATCAGCCCGACGAGCGCGCCCGCGAACGACCAGTCCAGCATCTCGCGCACCTGCTGCGAGACCAGCGTCGCGATCATCATCTGCTGCGGGCCGCCGATCAGCGCCGGGGTGACGAAGAAGCCGAGCGCCAGCAGGAACACCATCAGGCAGCCGGAGGTGACGCCCGGCAGCGCCAGCGGGAAGATCACCTCGCGGAACGTCGCCCACTCGGAGGCGCCGAGCATCTGCGCCGCCCGCCCGTAGTCGTCGGGGATGCCGCGCAGCGCCGAATAGATCGGCAGCACCATGAAGGGCAGCAGCACATGGCTCATGGCGAGAACGACCGCCGCCTCGGTGTAGAGCAGCTTGAGCGGCTCGCTGACGGCGCCGAGCGACAGCAGGGTCTGGTTGATGACCCCGTTCTTCTGCAGCAGCACGATCCAGGCATAGGTCCGCACCAGGACCGACGTCCACAGGGGCAGGAGCACCGCGGCGACCAGGATGGCGAGCTTGACGCCGCGGGCGCGCGACATCGCCCAGGCCAGCGGCCAGGCGAGCAGCAAGGTCAGAACGGTCACCGTGGCGGCGATGCGCAGGGTGCGCAGCATGACCCTGAGATAGACCGGTTCGCCGAGGGCCCGTTCGTAGTGGACGAGCGTCGGGGCCGGCAGGAACAGGCTCTCATGCAGGAGCGAGCCGAGCGGCAGCAGGAAGGTGACGAAGGCGAGCAGCAGGAAGGGGCTCGCCAGCAGCAGGCTCGCCGCTGCGCTGTAGTGGCGTCCGCCGAGGCGCCAGGCGCTCGGGCGGCGGCTCACGCGCGCGCTCCGAAGAGGCGGGCGTCCGCCGCCTGCCAGCGCAACCCGACGACGTCGCCCAGGCCCGGCGCGGTGCGCTCGGCGCCGGCCGCGAGCCTCAGGCGGAGCTGAAGGCCGCCCGGCGTCTCCAGCGTCAGGGTGGTCGCGTTGCCGGCGTAGATCGAGTCCACGACACGCCCCGTGAGCGTGGCGCCGTCCGCGGCGGTGACGGCCAGCCGCTCCGGCCTGATCGCCAGCTTGACGCGGTCGCCGGCGGCGAGCGCCTGCATCGCCGTCGCCTCGACCAGTGGCCCGCCGTCGAGCACGACGCCGGCGCAGCCGCCCGGCCCGACGCTGCCGCAGGCGACGCCCGTGCAGAAATTGGTCTCGCCGATGAAGCCGGCGACGAAGGCGGTCTGCGGCGTCTCGTAGAGGTCGTGCGGCGAGCCGATCTGCTGGAGCCGGCCGTGGTCGAGCACGGCGATGCGGTCGGCCATGGTGAGCGCTTCGGTCTGGTCGTGGGTGACGAAGACGACCGTGACGCCGATCTCGCGCTGGAGATGCTTGGTCTCGATCTGCATCTCCTCGCGCAGGTTCTTGTCGAGCGCGGAGAGGGGCTCGTCCATCAGCAGCACGCGCGGCCGGTAGACGATGGCGCGGGCGATGGCGACGCGCTGCTGCTGGCCGCCGGACAGTTGCGACGGCTTGCGGTCGCCGAACGTATCGAGCCGCACCGTAGCGAGCGCGGCGCGCGCCAGCTCCTCCCGCTCAGCCCGGCCGACGCCGCGCATCTTGAGCGGAAAGGCGATGTTCTCCAGCACCGTCATGTGCGGGAACAGCGTGTATTTCTGGAAGACCATGCCGAGGTTGCGCTTGTTCGGCGGCAGCCAGGTCACGTCCTCGCCGCCGACGATGATGCTGCCGGCGTCCGGATACTCGAAGCCGGCGATGGCCATCAGGATGGTGGTCTTGCCGGAGCCGGAGGGGCCGAGCAGCGCCAGGAATTCTCCCGGCTGGACATCCAGCGACACCCCGTCGACGGCAGCCACGGCGCCGAAGCGCTTGACGATCGCGCGTACGTCGATGCCGACGGAACGGCTGGAGGTGTCGACAGCCCGCAATGTGATCCCCCACTTACGTCTCAACATAATATTTGATATATCCATCTTGGCAAGCCGACTTCGCCTGCGCCGCCTGCCCCGGGGGGGCGGCGGGTGGCGAGCGCGGAACGGGCGCGCGGGCGGCGCTTTTGGATGGCGGATTTATCTTGTACAGCAGGGCCGTAGCCTGCGTTCGAGGATGGGTGGCGAAGGGTGATGGCGGTGGAGCGCGCAGCACTTCAGTTCGGCTCGATGGAGCCCGTAGCGCGCGATAGCCTGACCCGCATCGTCTACAACAATCTGCGGCTCGCCTTGATGGAAGGTCGCTTCTGGCCTGGCGACCGCTTCAAGATCCGCGAGCTGGCGGCCGCCATGAAGGTGTCCGACACGCCGGTGCGCGAGGCCCTGATGCAGCTCGTGCGCGCCCGCGCGCTCGAGCTCATCGACGGGCGCTCGATCATCGTCGCCCATATCTCGCTGGCTCAATACCTCGAGCTGCGCACGATCCGGCTCTTCCTCGAAGGGCTCGCCGCGGAGAATGCGACCCCCCGGATCACCGAGGACGGCATCGCCGAGATGGCCACGTTCCACGAGGAGCTCGTCGCGGCCGAGGCCGAAGGCCGTTGGTCGGACGCCGTGCGGGCCAATTGGCGCTTCCACCACCGGCTCTACGAAGCGGCGGAGATGCCCGAGCTGCTCGCCATCCTCGACGACATCTGGATGCGCAACGGCCCGCTGCTGAACTACCACTACCCGGACGCGCCGCCGACCTATCCGGGTCCGCACGAGCATCTGCGCACGCTCGAGAACCTGCGGCGCCGCGATGCCGCCGGGGTTCGTGCCTCCATCCAGACCGACATGCTGCAGGGTGGCGTCAACCTGGTGAAGCTGCTCGAGGCAGGCGGCGATACGCGCAACCTCTCCCGCGACACCGGCGCGTCACGCCTGTCCTCACAGGCGCTGCGTGACGGATCCTAGGGATCCCGCCGTTGTTGCACGGCGATTTAGAAGTTCGGGCCCGACGGTGCGCGGGCACCCCTCGCCCCGCTTGCGGGGAGGGCAGGGTGAGGGGGGCTCACCGCGTGGCGTGACCGGCCGTCTAGCTCTGCCGACGCCCCCTCACCCGGATCGCGTTGCACGCGATCCGACCTCTCCCCGCAGGCGGGGCGAGGTGCGCGGCTGGCCCGCTTTGGGCCGAACCGACGATCGTCGTGATATATAATATCGTCCCTGTGGGAGGCGAAGCCGAGATGGGGCTGGTTTTTGGCGGGATTGCCGACGATCTGACGGGTGGGCTGGAGCTCGCCGCCATGCTGCGCGCGGAGGGCGTCGCCTGCGAGTTCGTGACCGAGGCCGGCGCCGCCGTGCAAGCTCCGGCGGTCGTCGTGGCCCGGCGCACCCGCGTTGCCGAGGCCGGCCTCGCGCGACGGGAGTTCGCGCGGATCGGCGCCTGGCTGCAGCGCCAGTCGGCCAGGCAGATCTTCTTCAAGTACTGCGCCACGTTCGACTCGACCCCCGCCGGCAATATCGGGCCGTGCGCCGACGTGCTGCGCGAGCTGACGGGAAGCCGGCTCACGGCCTTCTGTCCCTCGTTTCCCGAGGCAGGACGTCGCGTCTTCCAGGGGCATCTGTTCGCCGACGACCGGCTGATCTCGGAATCGCCGAAGCGGCACGACCCGCTGACGCCCATGACCGACCCCGATCTCGTTCGCGTCCTCCAGCAGCAGACCGCGACGCCCGTCGGCCTGATCCCGCAGCAGATCGTCCGCAGCGGCCTCCCGGCCATGGAGGTGCATTGCGAGGCGCTGGCGGCGCGTGGTGCCGCCTTCGCCATCGCCGACGCCGCCACCCCCGACGACCTGGCGGCGATCGCCGAGCTCACGGTGTCCTGGCCGCTGATGACGGGGAATTCCTCGATCGCCGCCTACTACCCGCGGCTCTGGCGCCACATGGGCCTCGTCGACACCGCGCCGAGGGCGGGCGGCCTGCCGGCGGTGTCAGGCGCCGCCGTGGTGCTGGCCGGCAGCTGCGCCGACAAGACGCTGCGCCAGCTCGACGTCTTCGCCCGGTCGCATCCCGTCCTGTACATCGACCTGGCCGAGGTGGGGGACCCGGAGACGGCTTGCAGGCAGGCCGTCGCCTGGGCGCTGCCGCGGCTCGCTGACGGTCCGGTGGCGATCGCGACGTCGGCCGGCCCCGAGCGGGTCGCGGCGATTCAGGCCGAGCTCGGGCTCCGGCCGGCGGCCGAGCGCGCCGAGGCGATCCTGTCGCTCGTCGCCCAGGCCCTGCGCGAGGCGGGCGTCCGCCGCTTCCTGATCGCCGGCGGCGAGACGTCCGGCGCCGTCCTCGATCGGCTCGGCATTACCCGGCTGACGGTCGGCGCCTACAGGGCGCCCGGCGTGTCCCACGCGGTGGCGGAGGGGGCGGAGCCGCTGGCCTTCTGCCTGAAATCCGGCAAGCTCGGGCCGGACGACATGTTCTTGCCCATGCTCGACACCATGGGACGCGGGGAGGATCGAGGTTGAGCGACATGACGGCGGAACAGGCAGCGCGCGCCGAGCTCTGCGACATCTACCGGCGCATCGAGCAGGCGGGGCTGAGCGTCGGCAACGCCGGCAACATCAGCGTCCGCTGCGGCGATCATATGCTCATCAGCCCGACCGGCGCCGACGGCGCCACCGTGCGCCCCGAGGACTTCGTCCGGACCGGCCTCGACGGCGAGGCGCTGTCCCCCGGCTTGCCGTCGAGCGAATGGGCGATCCACGCCGAGATCTACAAGGCCGGTCTCGGGCAGGCGGTCGTCCACGCCCATCCGGACCATTGCGTGGCGCTGTCGTGCCTGCGCGAGCCGATTCCGGCCTTCCACTACATGGTCGCCGCGTTCGGCGGCAAGGAGGTGCCCTGTGCGCCCTACGCGCCGTTCGGAACGACCGCGCTGGCGCAAGGCGTGGTCGAGACTCTCAGGGGCTACAGCGCCTGCCTGATGGCCAACCACGGCATGGTCTGCTGCGCCGATACCCTACCCGAGGCGCTCGCCAGGACCATCAAGCTGGAGATGCTGGCGCGCCAGTACTGCATCGCCAAGCAGAGCGGCACGATCGTCCAGCTCGACGACGGGGAGATGGAGACGGTGCTGGCGCGCTACCGCGACTATGGCACGCGGCGGCTCTCCGCCAGCTGACAGGTCCGCTGGGGAGGCCGCTCGCCGCGTCCCGTTGCCGGTCGCCCTCGGCCCATCGAACGCTTCTCGCTATTCGAATGCGAACACCCGCTTCCAGTCGTCCTTCATGCTGATCACCGTCCAGCCCTTGCTCCTGGCTTCATCGTCGAGCGCGGGCGTGAAGGTGCCGACGCGGGTGTCCGACAGGCCGCGGGCGGGGCCGTAGGCGTATTCCCGCGTCGGGTCGTCGTGCAGCACCAGCATGGCGAGGCGCGCGCCGTCGCCCGCCTGGGTGTACTCCAGCATCTGGCGATCACCGGTCGAGTTGCCGAAGGCCGCAGAGGGGCGGCGCCCGATCACGAGATGGATGCCTTCGGGCTTGCCGGCGTTGTTGTCGTTCAGCAGGAGCTTCGGCTCCTTGGTCAGGACCGGCTTGCCGTCCTTGCCGTAGCCGTATTTGACGCCGCCCGCGGTGCCCACCACCTGTTCCGGTGGAATGCCGTAGACGTCGCCGGCGTAGACGCGCACGAAGTCCTGGCCTCCGCCCGTGACGATATAGGTCTTGTAGCCGTTGTCGCGCAGATAGCGCAGGACCTCGCCCATCGGCTGGTAGACGAGCTCGGTATAGGGGCGGTTCCAGCGCGGATGCCGGGCGCCGGCGATCCACGCCTTCACGTCGGCGTCGAACGTCTCCTCCGACATCCCGGTCAGCGTCGCGGCCAGGATCTTCTCCAGGTCGGCCATCGTCAATCTTGCCATGGCCTCCCGGTTGCCGGACAGCACGGTCTTGAACGGCCCGATGGTCTTGAGCTCCGGCTTCTTGGCGACCACTGCAGGCACGCGCTCGAGGCAGTAGACCACCTGCGTGTACATGGGGTGCTCGACCCAGAGCGTGCCGTCCTGGTCGAAGGTGGCGATCCGTGCGTCCGGCGGCACGAAGCGCGGGCTCGACTGGTCGGTGGTGACCTGGACGAAATCCAGGATCGCACGCTTCGCCGGGCCGTCGTTCCACGAGGGAAGTGGATCGCCCGTCGCCGCCTGGGCGAGGGCGGGCAGCGGCAGCGTGGACAAGCCGGCAGCGGCACTCGACGCCAGGCTCGAGAGGAGGGCCCGGCGGCTGATGGCGAGCGTCGGCTTCATCCTTGTCTCCTCCGACGATCCCGGCGGTGCCGGGAAGGACCAAGGAACGCGACCGTGCCGGCCTCGTCGACGCGCCGTCCGTGCGGCCGCGCTTGCCGCGTCCCGTGATCGTCCGCGGCCGCATGGTCGTGCGATGTCCGCTCCACGCGGTCGGTCGGATGCTATTGGCGAGCGGGGCGATGTCTATGCGAAAACGGCCAGTGCACCGCCGGCCACCCGTGCCAGGAGAGTGCTCCGCTTCCGCCAGCAGGGCGCATGCGCCGCAGGCTCAGGGCCGGCAGGGGTTCCCATTGCGGCGCGGATGGGCGATCAGGGGCGCATGCAATCACTTACCGCGACGACGCCTGCGCGCCTCGGCCAGACCCAACAGCTCGCCACGCGCCTGGCCTTCTTCATCGCCGGCTTCGGCCTCGCCGCCTGGGCGCCCTTGGTGCCGTTCGTCAAGGCGCGGACCGGCTTCGACGATGCCGGGCTCGGCCTCCTGCTGCTCTGCCTGGGCGTCGGCTCGATCGTCGCCATGCCGCTCGCCGGCGCACTCGTCACCCGCTTCGGCTGCCGGCTGGTCCTGATCGTCGCGACCGGCCTCATCTGCGCCACGCTGCCGCTGCTGGCGACGCTGTCGAGCGCGCCGCTCATTGCCGCGGCGCTGTTCGTCTTCGGGGCCGGCATCGGCTCGATCGATTGCACCATCAACATCCAGGCGGTCATCGTCGAGCGCGCTGCCGGCCGGCCGATGATGTCGGGCTTCCACGGCCTGTTCAGCCTTGGCGGCATTCTCGGCGCGGCCGGCGTCAGCGGCCTGCTCGGCGTCGGTCTCACGCCGCTCGCGGCGAGCCTCGTCGTCGTCGCCGGGATGGCGCTGGCGCTGCTCTTCGCCATTCCCGGGCTGCTGCCCGGCGGCGAGAGCGGTGGGCCGCCGTTCGCCATTCCCCATGGCGTCGTGCTGTTCATCGGCATCCTGTGCTTCATCATGTTCCTGGCCGAAGGGGCGGCGCTGGATTGGAGCGCCGTGTTCCTGAGCCAGGTGCGGGGCGCCGAGCCGTCGGTGGCGGGGCTCGCCTACGCGGCGTTTGCGACGACCATGACCGCGGGCCGGCTCACCGGCGACGCCGTGGTGCAGCGCCTGGGCCCGATCAACGTCGTCGTCTCCGGCGCCATCTGCGCCGCCGTCGGGCTTGCGCTGGCGACGCTGGTTCCCTCCTGGGAGGCCGCGCTCGCCGGCTACGCCCTGCTCGGCGCCGGCTGCTCCAACATCGTGCCGATCCTCTTCACCGCCGTCGGGCGCCAGAAGGTGATGCCGGAGAGCGTCGCCATTCCGGCGATCACCACGCTCGGCTACGCCGGCATCCTCGTCGGGCCGGCGGCGATCGGCCTCGTGGCCCACGTCATGAGCCTGCCGGCCGCGTTGCTGATCATCGCCGTGCTGCTGCTCGGCGTGGCTGCCAGCGCCCGCTGGCTGCGGGTTTAGCGGCTGTTGGGGATCAAAGCAGCGCTAAGCCGTTGATTTGGAACGAGCCGGTCAGATGATGCCATCCGATCGGACATGCTTGTCTTATGACTTTTCCGGCCGAAGAGGCGAGAACGAACCGCTGGGGTGGCAGCCCTCTCCCAGCGTCGAAGGCCGGATCGAAGGAATGCTGATCGTTTGACCGGTCGAGCTGGAGGACGGCGGCCCTGGAGCGCTTGGCGATTGGGTGGAACCACCCAATCGCGAGAAAGCGCTCCAGATTCAAAAGACTATGAGCATTTCACGCGGCCGCAGGATCCAATCGGGGTTCCCGTCTGTGCCAGCCGATCAATGCGACGATGCTAGGGGGCGGCGACCGCTCGCATTTCTGCCCCGCTCCTGCTTGAGCCTGGCAGGCGGGCTCGCCGTGTGGAACTCTTCCCGTTCCGCGATGAAACGCGTGGTCCGTTCCCCCGCCATCCGCAGATCTTCGTCGATGGCCCGGGCGGACGCCCCGGGGTCCCCCCGGTGAAGCGCCGCGACCAGATCGCGGTGGGCTCCTGTCTCCTCCTCGACATTGGCGAGGCCCAACCCCGCGTTCATGACCGGGCCCATGCGCAGCCATAGCGTCTCGATGGCGTTGAACAGCAGCGGCATGGCAGCAATCCGGTAGATCGTGAAATGGAATCTCCGGTGGGCCGCAAGATAGTCGAGCGCGGAAGAGGATGCGGCGCGTAGCGCCATCTCGTCGAATGACTTTGCGATCTCGGCGAGATCGGCCGCCGTCGCGCGTGCGGCAGCATGCTCCGCCGCCAATGTCTCGAGGCGCAGCCGCATCAGATAGAGTTCACGAAACTGGGCCGAGGTGATCTCGGGAACCCGGAACGCTCGGTTGGCCAATGGCTCGAGGCCCCCGTCGGCGACCAGGCGCGACATCGCCTCCCTGACCGGCATGGTGCTGACACCCAGCGCGGCCGCAAGGGGGCGCGTATTCAGAAGGTCGCCGACGGCGAGCACGCCGGACAGCAGTGATTCCCGGAAGTTCCGATATATTTTGACCCCAAGACTGTCGTCCGGATGGTGCTGTTCTCCGTCGAGCGTCAGAAGATCGGCGGAAAATAGCCGATCTAGGGGCGATGGCTCGGCTCTCTTCATGAATTTTTCCACGGGCTCCGAAACAGTCTGCACCGTCCCGGACGGACCAAACTTGTCGTTCATCTGCTCACGATTCTACCTGCCGCCGGCACGCGCCGCCAAGGGGGCTCGGCACCGGAGGCAATCGCCATTTTTGAGATCTCACTCTAAGCATACCTCTTGTGATCGTGGAAGTCGGAAAGTACCGTATCCCCCTCGGACGCCGCGCCATGACTTCGGTGCTGAACTTGGGCCGGCGCCTGGGCCTCAATTCACGACATCAGGCGAGAAGTCACAACGAAGGGGAAAGGCATGTCGGGCGCGATAACTGAGATCTCAGATACAGGCGGCGTTATGCCATCGTTTGGTTCGGATCCTCGCGCGACCCACGTGCATCGGCATGTCGCGGTCGGGCGGTCCCCTGTCCGGGCCGAGAAAGATCCGCGGGCCCTCGCAAGCGGCGCCGTGGCCGCGCCGGAGAGCACGCCGCTCGGCGATGTCGCCGACGCGCTGGCGGCCCTGATCAGGGGGCTCCTGCCGCACGCCTGGCTGGCTGACGACGTGTATCGAAACGTCGTCGCGCGGCTTGCCGGCGAACCGCAGCATGTCGAGCTCCTGGCGTCCGGTTGCCGTTCGCTCGAGAGCAGCCTCGGCCGGCCCGTGGCGTCGCTGTCCCCGCCGGAGATCCGGCAGGCTCTTCAGGCGATCGAGGGCGACAGCTTCTTCCGCACCCTGCTCGGCCGCTCCATTCATCATCTGTACGACGATCCACGCGTCTGGGCGGGCTGCGGCTACGAAGGCGTTTTCGGCTGCCGCGGCGAGCAGGAACGCCAGGGCATCGCCGATGCAACCTGGCTGCCCGATCCCGTTTCCCCGTGAGGTCGCTGTCATGACGAGCTTTGCGTTGGTCGACGATCGGGTGGTCGTCGTCATCGGATCCGGTGCATCCGGCGGTGTCGTGGCGGGCGAGCTGTGCCGTGCCGGCATCGACGTCGTCCTCCTGGAGGCCGGAGCTGCCATCGGCCCGGCCGACTTCGTCCAGGACGAGCATGCCGCTTACGCCATGCTCGCCTGGCAGGATCCACAAGTGGCGGCCGGCGGATGGCGGATCGCGCGGGACTTGCCCGACAACCCCACGTGGCTCTGCAAGGCGGTGGGCGGCACGACGATCCACTGGACGGGCGTGGCGCTGCGCTTCCAGGATCATGAGTTCCGGGCCCGCAGCACCTACGGAGCCATCGACGGCGCGGCCCTGTGCGACTGGCCGTTCGGCCCGGACGAGCTGGCGCCCTATTACGACCGTGCCGAGGTCCGAATGGGGGTTTCCGGCCACAACGGGATGCCGGATCATCCGGTCAATAACCACTTCAAGGTCATGCACCATGGCGCGGTGACGGTGGGGTTCCGGCAGGTCAGCCGCGGATCGCTCGCCATCAACTCCGTGCCCTATGACGGGCGGCCCGCCTCCCCGCAGGATGGCTTCACGCTGCAGGGCGATCGCTCGCGGGCCAAGTGGTCGACCAACTATATCGAGATACCGAGGGCACTGGCGACGGGTCATCTCGACCTGAGGCCCAACAGCCAGGCCGTTATGATCGAGCACGACGGCGACGGCCTGGCGACGGCTGTCGTCTATGTCGGTCCTAACGGGACACTCCGGCGCCAGCGTTGCGCGCTGGTGGTCGTCGCCGGCAACGCTGTGCAAACGCCGAGGCTGCTGCTGGCGTCCGCCTCCGGCCGCTCTCCGAATGGCCTGGGAAACGGGTCCGGCCATCTGGGTCGGTACTACATGCGCCATGCGACCGCCTCGGTCTGGTCGATCTTCGAGCATCCCGTGCGCATGTACCGCGGCGAAATGATGCCCGGCCTCATCAGCGACCCGGCCGGGCACGTCCCGTCCAGGGGCTTTGCCGGCGGCTACTTCATCGAGTTGCTGTCGTTGTCTCTTCCGGCCATCGCTTCGTCGATCGATCCCGGCTGGTGGGGAGAGGACTATGCCTGGTTCATGGAAAGGTACGGCAACATGGCGGGCCTCTTCGCCCATGGCGAGGACCTGCCGCAGGCGGACAACCGCATCTCGCTGCACACGAACCGGGTCGACCGCGCGGGCATGCCCGTTCCGGTGATCCATTACACGGAGCACACCAATGATCTCGCCATGCAGAAGCACGCCTACGCGGCCATGACGGGTATTCACGCGGCGGCCGGTGCCGTGCGCAGCCACGAGGCGCCCCCCTGGCCCGCCTCCCACAACATGGGCACGGCCCGCATGAGCCGGGATGCCGCGGATGGCGTCGTGGACCCGTGGGGGCGGCTGCACGAGAATGGCAACGTCTTCGTCGCGGATGGCAGCGTGTTTCCGACGTCGGCCTCCGCTAATCCGACGCTGACCATCGTCGCCCTGGCTCTGCGTCAGAGCGAGGAGATCCAGAGGCAGCTTGGAAAGGGAACCACGCGATGACGAACGTCGAGATGCACACGCCCCGCGCACAGGCCCCCACCGTCCTCATCGTCGGCGCCTCCAGAGGGCTCGGGCTCGGCCTCGTCGAGGAATACCTTGCGCGAGGCTGGCACGTCATCGCCACCGTCCGCCAGCGCAGCCCGACCGACTCTCTCCGTGCGCTGGAGCGAACCTACACGAACAGGCTGCAGGTCCGGCATGCCGACATCAATCGGCCGGACACCGTGGACGCACTCGCCCGGAGCCTGGCCGCCGCCTCCCTGGATCTGCTCTTCGTCAATGCTGGCGTCAGCCTCGGTCCGGACGACACCATAAGTTCCGTCGACGACGGAGAGTTCGTCCACGTGATGGTCAGCAATGCCCTCAGCCCGATGCGGGTCATCACCAAGCTTTTGCCATGCGTGAGGCGTGCCGGCACGGTTGCAGTCATGTCGTCCCGGTTGGGAAGCATCGCCCTCAACGTCGAGGGCGGCTGGGAGGTCTATCGAGCGAGCAAGGCGTCGCTGAATACGCTCATGCGAAGCTTCGCGGCGCGGCAGGCGAACGATGCGCGCACGTATCTCTGTATATCGCCGGGCTGGGTCAAGACCGACATGGGCGGCGACGAGGCGCCGCTCGACGTGAAGACCAGCGTCGCCGGCATCGCCTCGGCGCTGGCAGCACGCGCCGGCAGCGGCGGCGTCCATTACGTGGACTACGAGAACACGCCGCTCGACTGGTAAACGGCGATGAGTGCGATAGCTCGACCAGGACGGCTGCGGCTTCTGCTTCGCGGCCGTCTGCTCTTGAGCGACGCAACGCCGAGAATTCTCGCGGCGCACAAATTGTAATCTCAGTTCGCTCAGTAGTGCCAAGAATGGCGCCAGAAGTGCCGATTCCTGTAGAAATTTTGGCCCGGATGCGCCGAATGTCGCCGCAGTGGCTCCCATAGGCGCCGCGCGAATTTCATCATCTATTTGATATTAAACGATATTTTATCGATGCGCTTTGATGCGTGCAATTGCATCGCAAACTGAGATCTCACTATTGACAGCGGATTGTCTCGCCTGTCTAAATTCCGGGGTCAGCCAGCCGCCGCATCGGAGAGCGTAAATGGCGAAAAAAAACGAGACATCGCCCGAAAGTGAAGCCGAAAACCGATACAGCCGCCGATCAATGCTCTCCGGCGCGATGTCGTTCGGCGCCGGCGCGGTAGTATTGGGCCCCTCCGTCATTGCAGGGGCCAACGGCGCCATGGCGGCAGGCGGGGAGCCCATTCCGATCGGATCCATGCTGCCGCTGACAGGTGGCGCGGCCTCCGACGGGCTGTCCGGCAAGGCCGGCGTCGAGCTGGCCGTGGAAGAAGTCAACGCCATGGGCGGCATTCTCGGCCGACCGCTGAAGCCGTTCTTCGCCGATACCAAGAACATGAGCGCCGAAGAAGTCGTGTCGGCTGCAAATCGCCTGATCGATCGCGACGGCGTGCATGGCATCTTCTGCGTCTACAACATCGGCCCCAACAATGCGGAATACGAGCCGATCGCGGACGCCGGAATTATCTACAATCACGTCAATACATCGATCCAGCATCAGACGACCGTGATGAGCAATCCGAAGCGGTACTTCGGCTGCTTCATGAGCTGCCCGCCCGAGACCTACTACGGCGTGAACCTCCCGGTGATGCTGGCGCAATTCCGCGACTCCGGCGTCTGGAAGCCGCAGAACAACAAGATCGCGCTGGTCATCGGCTCGTTGCCCTACAGCGTGGTCATCGCCGATCAGATCAAGCAGCACGCTCCGAAGTATGGCTTCGAGGTCGCCTTCGAGGAGGTCGTCCCGGTGCCGACCACCGAGTGGGGCGTCGTGCTCGACAAGATCCGGCCGCTGAAGCCGGCCTGCATCGCAAATACGCACTTCTTCTCAGGCGATCTTGCGAATTTCCAGCGACAGTTTGCGGCGAAGCCGACCAACAGCCTCGTCTATCTGCAATACGGGGCACTGCTGCAGGCGTTTGCCGACGTCGCCCGCGATGCGGCGCCCGGCGTGCTGACGTCGACCATGATCGGCGTGCTCCCCGACGAGCGAGGCAAGGTCTTCGCCAAGAAGATCCACGACAAATTCGGCCCGTCGGTGAATATTGATCCGGCCGCCTATGCCTATTCCGAGATCATGCACTACGCGATCGCCGCCACGCTTGCGGGCGGTACCGGAGAGCCGGGCAACGACACCCAGAACCGCAAGGTGGCGGCCATTCTCAAATCAAACGTGTACCGCAGCGTCTGTGGATCCGTGGCGTATCATCCGGAGTGGCAGTGCGCGCAGGCTTATCCCGCCTACCAGAAGGATCCGTCGCTCGGCGTGCCGAGCCTCACGTTCCAGATCAAGGAAGCGAGCGGCAAGAAGGACCTGATCTTCCCGGCGCCCTACAACGACGGCGCGTTCATCCTGCCGCCCTGGTTCTCGTAGCGCCGCGCCGACGACAGGGGGTGGGCCGATGGCCGATCTGCTTCTGAATGGGCTCGCGGTGGGCTCCATGTACGCGATGGGCACCGTCGCCCTGTCGATGATCTGGGGATCGCTCGGCATGCTCAACATGGCCCATGGCGCCATCCTCATGCTGGGGGCCTATGCGGCCTACGCGATCAGCACGCTGCTCGGGCTGCCATGGTGGCTTGGAGGCGCAGCCGCTCTGCTGACGGGCGCCGCCTGCGGCGCTCTGCTCTACGGCGGCGTCATCCAGTGGCTCTTCGACAAGCCCAACGCGCCCATCAACGTCATCATCGCAACCGTCGCCGCCTCGGCGCTGGTCGAGAACATCGTGACCGTCGGCTTCTCGGCCGAGCCTCGCCTCCAGCCGTTCAGCTTCGACGGCGCCATCGAGATCGCCGGGCTGTCGCTGCGCACGCAGCCGCTCGTGGTGCTGCTGGCCGCCGCGCTGATGACCTTTATGGTCAGCCTGCTCCTCAACCGGACGGAGCTCGGGCGCAGCATCCGGGCCGTCTCGCAGCAGCGCGCGGCCGCCGCGCTCATGGGCGTGAACGTTCGCGGCGTCTACCTGCAGATCATGGTCCTCGCTGGCATTCTGTCGGCCCTGTCGGGCCTTCTTCTGACCGGGATGACGACCGTCTTCCCGACGGTCGGGGCTCAGCCCACGATCAAGGCTCTGGTCATCTGCACCGTCGCCGGTCTGGGCAATCTGTGGGCGTCCACCGCGGTCGCGCTGCTGTTCGGCCTGGGCGAGGTGGCGGTCCAGTTCGCCTTCGGCGCCCGCTACGGCTTCCCGGCCATGCTCGCGCTCGCCATCGCCATTCTGGCCATTCGCCCCTACGGCCTCTTTGGTCGTGCTGCGGGAGCCCGGCTGTGATGACGTCGCGCAACAACCGGCTGGGCGGCTTCGGCCGCGACACCGTCCTGGCCGTGATCCTGCTCGCTGCCGGCTGCCTCACGCCGCTGTTCGGTTTGTCGGGCTACACGACCGGGCAGCTCACCCTCTTCTTCATCTGGGCCTCGATCGTGGTCCAGTGGAACCTGGTGTTCGGCGTGGCCGGCATCATGACGCTCGGGCAGGTCGCAACCTTCGCCGTCGGTGCCTATACGACGGCGATGACCGCCCTCTACCTCGGCCTGCCGTTCTGGGTGGCCATGCTGCTCGGGTCGCCCGCAGCCGTGCTCTTCAATCTGCTGCTCGGGGTCGTGACCATCCGCATGCGCGGCGAGTATGTGGCGATCGTGACCCTGGCGACGGCCATGCTCATCGCCGCCCTCGTCGTCAGCGACGTCGGCTGCTTCCGCCAGGTCGACATGATCTGCTACAATTTCACCGGCGGCAGCCGCGGCCTGATCGGCTACGGCGACCCGGGCTGGGCCAAGCTGCTCGGCTACAAGTATCGGGCGCTGGGCGACTACTATCTGGCGCTGGCCGTGCTCTTCGGCGGATTTGTGCTGGCGCTGGCCGTCATTCATGGCCCCTTCGGGCTGGCATTCCGCGCCATCCGCGACAACGAGCTCTATGCGCGCTCGCGCGGGGTGGATTTCCGCAAGTACCAGATCATCGTCTTCGCGTTGTCCGCCATCGCGACCGGCTTGGCCGGGGCGATCTATGCAGGTTACTTGCGGACCGTCGGGCCGACGCTGCTCGACATGAACCTGCTGATCTTCCTGCTCTCCATGATGGTAGTCGGCGGCAGGGGCTCGACCTGGGGGCCGCTGCTGGGCTGCGCCGCGCTGATGTTGGCCGACAACATCTTCCAGGCGTTTGGCGCGTGGCGGACCGGAGGGCTGGCGCTGGTGACGCTGGTGTTCGTGATCTTCTACCCGGCCGGGGTGGCGGGCGGCATCGCCAGCCTGATCGCGGCGATCCGGACCGGGCGTTGGACGGCGGCGCAGCCCGCGGTCAAGAGCGGAGGCACGGCACCGGGGAGCGCGACATGAGCGCTACGCTGGCCACCCCCATGCTCGAGTGCTCGAAACTCTCCAAGTCGTTCGGAGCGCTCAACGCCGTACAGGATGTCTCGTTCGCGGTCACGGCCGGCGAGACCGTCGGCATCGGCGGCCCCAACGGAGCGGGCAAGACGACGATGTTCGACCTGGTGTCCGGCATCCAGCGATCCACGTCCGGTTCGGTGACGCTGGCCGGCGAGGATGTGACCGGGGTGTCGGCCGAAGGGCTGTGTCATCGCGGCCTGGCGCGCACCTTTCAGCTCAACGCGGCGTTCGAGACGATGACGGCCCTCGAGAACGTTCGGGTGGCCGCCTATTTCGGGCGCGTGAAGCGGCGTGTGCCCGGCCTCTGGTTCGACGGCTCGTCCCATCGGCAAGCCTATGAGGCCCTCGATCGGGTGGGCATGGCCCACAAGGCGGATGTCATCGTCGGCAACATGCCGGTGCTGGAGCGAAAGCTGGTGATGCTGGCCGGCGCGCTGGTGACCAGTCCCAGGCTGCTGATGATGGACGAGCCGGTGGGCGGTCTCACGCCGCCGGAGATGACCGTCTTCGAAACGGTGGTCGACGAGGTGCGATCCCAGGGCGTCACCCTGATCATCATCGAGCACGTCATGAAGTTTCTGCTGAAGCTCGCGGACCGCATGCTGATCATGCACCAGGGCGCGTTGATCTTCGATGGCACGACGGCGCAGATGCTGGCCAACAAGAAGGTCGTCGAGATCTATCTCGGCGCGCGGACCGCCGACCGCCTGCTCAGTGCTCCGGGACTGACGGCATGAGCGGCGCTATTCTCGACGTTCGTGGCCTGCGATCGGGCTACGGCAGCCGCGAAGTCGTCTCGGATGTCACGCTGTCCGTGGCGCGCGGGTCGATCGCGGCGGTCGTCGGCCCCAACGGCCACGGCAAGACGACGCTGCTCTGGACGATCTCGGGATTGGTCAGGCCCAGAGCGGGCAGCATCAGCTTCGACGGCAGGCCGATCGCCGGCTTGGCTCCGGATCGGATCGCCAGGCTGGGTATTGCGCATGCGCCCCAGGGCGACCTGCTGTTTGCGCGGATGACCATCCGCGACAATCTCCTGATGGGTGCCTACCGGGCGTCCCCCGCCGACGTCGCGCAGCGGAGCGCGCGTGTCTTCGCGCTGTTTCCCAAGCTTGCCGAGCGTCAGAGCCAGTTGGCCACCTCCCTGTCGGGCGGCGAGCGCCGAATGGTCGGGCTCGGACGCGCATTGATGTCGGGCGCGAGCATGCTGATGATCGACGAGCCGTCCCTCGGTCTGGCGCCGATCGTCATCGACCAGATCTACGACGCCATCGCCGAGCTGAAAGCTCAAGGCCTGTCGATTCTCCTGGTCGAAGAAAATCCGGAGCGTGCCTCGCAAATTGCCGACACCATGTATGTCGTCGACGACGGCAGGATCGTGATGGCCGGGTCGCCAGCTGATATTCTCTCACAGTCCAGCATCCTCGATGCCTACTTTGGCAGTTGAATTGCATATTGTCGTGGTTTGGTGACGCAACGATAACGTGGAACGGCAAGCATGAACATGATTGCAAAAGCGAGAGCGGGAGCCGACGCCGGCGGAACCTTCACCGATTTCGTGGCTCTTGTTGACGGTACGGGCGAGCTCCTGGTCGGCAAGACCCTGTCGACGCCGTCGGACCCGGCGTCCGCTATCGAAGATGCCTCGCAGAAGGCCGGCCTGCCGGTGCACGCCATCGACGTTCTCGTGTACGGCACGACCGTCGCCACCAACGCCCTGCTCGAACGCAAGGGCGCGAAAGTGGGGCTGCTGGCCACCAAGGGGTTCCGGGACCTGCTCGCCATCCAGCGGGTCACGCGGCGGGATCACTTCGACCTGCATTGGCAGAAGACGCCGGCACTGGTGGCGCGGCGGCTGCGCCGCGGCGTGGTCGAGCGCGTGCTGTTCGACGGACGCATCGAGACGCCCCTCGATGAAGCGCAGCTCCGTGACGAGATCCGTTTTCTCCTCGACGAGGGCGTCGACGCGATCGCGGTCTCATACCTGTTCTCGTTCATGAATCAGGCCCATGAGATGCGGACGCGCGCGATCATCGAGGAGATGGCGCCGGGCCTCCAGATCTCGCTGTCGTGTGACGTTCTGCCGAAATGGGGCGAGTTCACGCGCACCAGCACCACCGTGGTCGACGCCCATCTCAAGCCGCTCCTGAACAGCTATCTGAAGAGCCTGAACCAGAGCTGCCTGAGCGCCGGGGTCAACCGGCTGCAGATCATGCAATCGAATGGGGGCGCGGCCACGGCGCTCGCGGCGGCGGAAACCCCGGCGCGCCTCGTGAAGTCGGGCCCGGCAGGCGGCATCATCGCATCCAGCTATATCGGCCGGCTGACCGGGCAGCAGCACGTCATCATCGCGGATATGGGCGGGACGAGCTTCGAGGCGGGCTTCCTGCCCAACTGCACCCCCGGCTTCACGACCCGCGAGGAGCTCGAATACGGCGTCCCCATCGCAGTGAACATGATCGACGTGCGCGCCATCGGCGCGGGCGGCGGCTCGCTCGCCAGGATCGACGAGGCCGGCATCCTCAAGGTCGGCCCGCAGAGCGCTGGCTCGAAGCCGGGGCCGGCCTGCTACGGTCTGGGGGGCACGGAAGCCACGATCACCGATGCCAACGTGGTTCTGGGCCGCATGGTCGAAGCCTTCCCCTTGGGCGGCTACCTGAAGCTCGATGCGGGCCTGGCGCACAAGGCCCTGGAACCGCTCGCCGACAAGCTCGGGATGTCGGTGGTGCGGGTGGCGCGCGGCATCATCGACGTCGCCGTCAACAACATGGCCCAGGCGATGCGGTTGGTGACCATCGACCAGGGGCACGATCCCCGCGCCGCGACGCTGGTGCCCTACGGCGGCGCCGGCCCGCTGCATGCCTGCGAGCTCGCCCGGGCGCTGCAGATCGGCAGGATCCTGCTGCCGCGCTATCCCGGCGCCTTCTCGGCGCTCGGAGCGCTGATCAGCGAGACGCGCTTCGACTACCGGCAGACCTGCCGCATGCTGCTGTCCGGCCTGGACGCGGGGCGCGCCGACAGGGTCTTCAAGGACCTTGAAGAGAAGGCGCGTGAGGACTTCGTCAAGGAAGGCCTGACGGTCGCGCCGACCATCGTGCGGACGATGGAGCTTCGCTATTTCGGTCAGAACTTCGAGCTCGAGATCCCCGTGCCCGAGGGCGATCTCAACGCCGCCGCTTTCGCCGAGATCGTTCGGCGTTTCCACGCCGAGCACGAGCGCCTCTACGGATATCGCATCCCCAGGGAGGAGATCGAGTTTCTGAACCTGAACGTGGCTGCGCGCGCTGCGCACCAGTCGATCGAGCTTCCGAAGATCAAGGCAGGAGGAGAAGCGCGGCCGATCGGGACGGCGGCGGTGATCCTGCCGGGCGACGACGAGCCCACTGAAATCCCGCTCTATGACCGGGACAGCTTCGGGGCAGGGACCACGATCACCGGGCCGGCCATCGTCGGACAGATGGACACGACCACGCTGCTGGCCCGCAACGCGGTCGCGATCGTCGACGAGTACGGCCACATGCTGATCGAGCTGAAGGGAGGAGCCAAATGAACGCCCATACCAAGTTCGACGATGCGCCCGACAGCGGCGTCGCCACGGATCCTTTCCTCCTGGAGATCATCCGCAACTATCTCGTCACGACGTGTGAGGAGATGGGCACGGCGATGATCCGCACGAGCTTCTCGCCGATCTTCAACGAGGCGCGAGACTTCATCGTCGTCGTCTTCGACGAGAAGGTCGAGCTCTTGGCGCAGGTGGACTACGTGCCTGCCATGCTCGGATCCGCGCGGCATGCGGTGAAGCTTTTGCTCCATGAGATCGGCATCGAGAACCTCGAGGAAGGTGATGTCGTCATCACCAACGATCCCTACCGCTCCAACAACCACATCCCGGAGCATATCCTCGTCAAGCCGGTGTTCCGAGACGGCGTCATCGTCGGCTACGTGGGGTCGATCGCCCATATGGTCGACGTCGGCGGCACCGTGCCCGCGGCCTTCGGTATTCACGAGAATTGCTTCCAGGAAGGACTACGGGTCCCCCCCGTCAAGATCTTCCGCCGCAACAAGCAGGTCGACGACATCTTCAAGCTGCTGCTGGCCAACACCCGCACGCCGAAATCCTCTTACGGCGATTTCATGGCGATGGTCGGCGCGCTCGGACGTGGCGAGCAGCGCATTCTGGACCTCATCGATCGCTACGGGCTCGATGCCTACCGTCAGGCCTGTATCGACCTGAAGAATGTCTCCGAGCGTCTCATGCGCCGACAGATCGCCTCCTGGCCGAACGGCGTCTACGAGATCAACGATTGCTTCGAATCCGACGGGGTGACGCCGAACCGGAGCTGGAAGCTCAAGGCCCAGCTCGTGGTGCGCGACGACGAGCTCATCATCGATTTCACCGGTTCGGACGATCCGGCCAACGGGTCGATGGCCATGACCTACGGTTCGTCGTCGTCGGCAGGCTACGAGGCCGTCTTCCAGATGGCTGACCGTGACATCCCGATCAATGAAGGCTGCTATCGCTGTATCACGGTGATCTCGCCTTACGGAAAGCTCACCAACATCGACTATCCGCACGCCTCGATGGCGGGCAACTCGGAAGGCCAGCCGGTCGTCATCGATATGCTGCTGCGCGCCTTCGCGCAGTTCTCCGACGAGGCGCCGGCGCCGGACGGCAACAGCCTGGGCCTGATCGCCTTCGGCGGCGTCGACGACCGTACCTCGCTGCCGTTTGCCTTCCTCCAGCTGGAAGGCACCGGCTGGGGCGGCTCCAAGTATGCCGACGGCAACAGCGTGCAATTCTCCAAGCTGGGCAATTGCGCCATTCAGCCGATCGAGATCGTGGAGAGCCGCTACCCGATCACGCACCTGGAATTCGAGATGGAGCCGTTTCGCGGCGGCGCCGGCAAGCATCGGGGCGGCTTCGGCGCGCGCCGGCGGGTCAAGGTCTATGGCAGGGAGCTGGTCGCCAGCTCGACCATCAGCCGTGTCGAGCAGCCGGCCCCGGGCCTGGCCGGAGGAGCGCCATCGGCGACCAACATCCTCGCTTTTCGATCGCCGGGCGATGACCGGTGGATGAGCGCCGTGGAGAAGTTCGGCGTGGTCGCGCCCGGGATGTTTTCGAACGTCCCGTTGAAGACCGACGACGAGGTCCTGGTCATTACCGGTAACGGGGCTGGTTACGGCGATCCGTTCACGCGTGATCCAGCCAGCGTCGTCGCCGACGTGCAGGACGAACTGCTCAGCGTCGAACAGGCGAGAACTCATTTCGGCGTGGTCATCTCGGCTACGACGTTCGAGCTCGACCTGGCCGCCACGACAGCTGCCCGCGCAAAAGGAGAGACAAAATGAGGCCCGAGGAAGTCTACGAAAGGGCGCACTGCGCGTGCTGCGGGCAACTCGTGACCTGGGAGATCAAGACCGAGACGCGGGCCGAGCGCAAGCTCCAATTCTGTTCCGACAACTGCGTGCGGATCTTCGATACCTACATCATCCCGACGTACGGCCCCAAGCACATCGAGACGCTGGAGCGGACGTCTTTCGCCCCCGACTGACCCGCTGAAGCCGACATTCTGACGTCTGCGACCGGCCGCCCGTGTGGCCGGTCTCTTCAAACTCGTGCCTATGAACCGAGACGTGTCATGAAACGCGAGCCCCTCTGGCTCTCTGAAATCCAATCCTTGCCGCGCCTTGGCGGTCAGCTCGACATGGACCTGTCGGTCGATGTTGCGATCGTCGGCGGCGGCTTCGTCGGGCTGTGGTCGGCGATATGGCTCAAGTCGCTGGCGCCCACGCTGCGTGTCGCCGTTCTGGAGAAGGGGCGCGCCGGACACGGTGCGTCAGGCATGAACGGTGGCTTCCTCATGAGCTGGTGGCCGAAAATCGGCCGGCTCGTCCAGATCGCAGGCGAGGACGACGGACGCTGGCTCGCCGACCAGACGACGCAGAATGTCGTCGAGATGCGCGACTTCCTCGAGCAGGAGCAGGTCGACGCAGAGGTCGACCTCGGCGGCTGGCTCTGGACCGCGACCTCCCGAGCGCACCTCGGGGCATGGAGCGGGGTCGTCGAGAAAGCCCGGGCGCTCGGGCGGGGCGACATCTTCCGCACCGTCGACGGCGCGGAGGTCGCCCGGCGGTCCGGGTCCGTCCAACATATCGGCGGCGCTTTCGAGGCCGTCAACGGCAAGGTGCACCCGGGCAAGCTGGGGTACGGCCTCGCCATCATCGCCCTTCGCAGAGGTGTCGAAATCTATGAGGATGCCGAAGTCCGCCAGGTGGCTCCTGGCCGGCGCGTGACACTCAAGGTCGGCGAGCGTCTCGTCACCGCGGACAAGGTCATCGTGGCGTCGAACATCGCAGCGGCGCACCTGAACGAGCTGGCGCGCTCGATGGTGCTGGTCACCAGCGCCATCGTCGCCACGGATCCCATTCCCGACCGTCTGGCCAGCATCGGCTGGACCGGCGGAGAGACCATCACCGACTCGCAGTCGCGCCTGAATTACTACCGCACGACGCGCAGCGGCCGTCTGGTGTACGGCATGGGCGTGGCCAACCTGTCGTTCGGCAACCGTCTGACGCCCGGCGTCTATGCCGACGCCGCAGGAATCGGGACGACGGAGCAGAACTTCAGACGGGTGTATCCGTCTCTCGTGGACGTGCCCATCGCCTACGGATGGTCCGGTCCCATCGACCGGACCTACGATGGCTTGCCGCTGATCGGGGCCTTCAGGCAGTCGCCGAACATCATCTACGGCGTCGGCTGGAGCGGCAACGGCGTGGGCCCCAGCCGCATCGGTGGCCGTATCCTGGCCGGCCTCGCTCTCGAGCGAAAGGAGCGCTGGACCGAGAACGCCTTCGTCAACCGGTCCGGGCGCAGGTTTCCGCCCGAGCCCATCCAGTATGTCGCGGGTTCGACCGTCCGCGCGTCCGTGGCCCGCAAGGACGACGACGAAATTGCCGGGCGCAAGGTGCCGGCGATCCATCGCCTGCTGGCCGGGCTCGCTCCCGCCGGCACCGAGGACAAGACCTGAACGGTCGGCAGAGACGGAGGAGACGAACAGGATGGCCGCCATCGAAAGGAGAATGCCGTCGGACGCCCCGGCCTTCCTCAGGGACCGGGCCCTGTTCCGGCAGCAGGCGTTCGTCGCGGGCGATTGGATCGATGCCCGTGACGGCCGCGTCATCGAGGTCACCGACCCCTCCACCGGACGGACTATCGGCGCCGTCCCCTCCCTGGACGGTGAGGACACCGCCCGGGCGATCGCGGCGGCCGACGCGGCGCGCGGCGCCTTCGGCGCGCTGACCGCGGGCGAGCGCAGCGCGATGCTCCGGCGATGGTTCGAGCTGATCGTCGCCCATGGGGAGGACCTGGCCGGTCTCCTCACCCTGGAGCAGGGCAAGCCGCTGGCGGAGGCGCGCGGAGAGCTGACATACGGCGCCAGTTTCGTCGAATGGTTCGCCGAGGAGGCCAAGCGCGTCCACGGCGAGACGCAGCTCGGCGTGAAGCCGGGCGGCCGCAAGCTCGTGTTGCGCCAGCCCGTGGGCGTGGTCGGAGCGATTACTCCGTGGAACTTCCCGATCGCGATGATAACCCGCAAATGCGCTCCAGCCCTTGCTGCTGGATGCCCGGTGGTCATCAAGCCGTCGGAGCTGACCCCCTTTTCGGCGCTCGCGCTCGCCGAGCTCGCCGTGCGGGCGGGATTTCCCGACGGCGTGATCAGCGTGGTCACCGGCGCTCCGGCCCCTATCGGGGGAGAGCTGACCTCCAATCCTCTCGTCCGCAAGATCAGTTTCACGGGGTCGACCGCCGTCGGCAAGCTGCTCATCGCCCAGTGCGCCGGCACCGTCAAAAAGGTCTCGATGGAGCTGGGCGGCAATGCGCCGCTCATCGTGTTCGACGACGCGGATCTCGACATCGCGGTCGACGCCATCATCGCCGGCAAGTTTCGCAACGCCGGACAGGCTTGCATCTCGCCCAACCGGATCTTCGTGCAGGACGGCATCTACGACGCGCTGTCGGCCAGGCTGTCGGCGGTCGTAGGCTCGCTCAAGGTGGGGAATGGCTTTGAGGACGGCGTGGTCCAGGGGCCGCTCATCAACGAGCCGGCGGTGCGGAAGGTCGAGCGCCACATTGCCGATGCGGTGGCCAAGGGCGCGCGGATCGCCGTCGGCGGCCGTCGGCATGCGCTGGGCGGAACCTTCTTCGCGCCCACGGTGGTGACGGGCGTGACCTCGCAGATGCTGATCTGCGGCGAGGAGACCTTCGGTCCCGTGGCCGCGCTCGTGCGCTTCCGCGACGAACGGGAGGTCATCGCAGCCGCAAACGACACGCCCTACGGCCTGGCGGCCTACATCTTCACGGAAGGTCTCAATCGCATGTGGCGTGTCGTGGACGCGCTCGAGACCGGCATGGTGGGCGTCAACGACACGTTGATCTCGAGCGAGATGGCGCCGTTCGGCGGCGTCAAGGAGTCCGGCCTCGGCCGCGAAGGCTCGTCCGAAGGCATCGAGGAATATCTTGAATCGAAATACGTGCTCATCACCGATCGGTCGCGGATCGCGCAGGCCGTATCAGGCTGACTGCTGCGCACCCCATCAGAGAATGCCATGATTCCGCAGTTGAACGTCTTCGGGCTCGACGGCCTGCCCGCCCCCGTCGTCAGCCATCCGCCGCCGGACCGCGTGGTCGGGGGAGCGCCGGAGTTCCGGACCTGGGAGCTCGACAGGGATGAGCGGGGGCAGGTGACGGCCGGCGTCTGGGAAGCGACCCCCGGCGCCTGGATTTCCATCAAGGATGGCGCTTGGGAGTTTGCCACGATCTTATCCGGCGTGGTGGAGCTGAGCGAGGAGGGCGGGCCGTCCCGCACCCTGCGCGCCGGTGACGCGTTCGTGCTCCGTCCCGGCTTCCGGGGGACGTGGAACGTTTTGGAGACCGTCCGCAAGCTCTGGGTCATCCGGAGCTGACCCTCGGGTTCTTCGAATCGTGGAGGTGCTCTATCTATTTGTTTTGTCGCATTTTCTTCACGCGAACCGGCGTCCACTTCGCTTGAAAATGCTCCACCGTTGCCGGGTGCTCCCGGGCTCGACGCGCGGTCGAGCCCGTCTGCGCCCATCCGTCACCTCCGGGCGAGCCCCTCGACCCTGCGGGCCAGCGCGACGAGGCGCTCGTCCGAGCCCTTCGGCCCGATCAGCGACAGGCCCACCGGGATGCCGTCGTGATGGGCGAGCGGCAGGTTGATCTGCGGATGCCCGGTGAGCCCGGCGATGCAGGTCAGCTCGATGATGCGGCTGACCGAGCGCGTCAGGGCCGAGAACGGCTCGTCGCGCCGCGGTGGCAGGATCGGCGCCGTCGGCAGGCAGAGCACGGTGTCGTCACCGAGGAGGTCGCCGAGGCGCGCTTTCGCCGTCGCGCGGAACGCGTTGGGGCCGGCCAGGTCGTCCTCGGTGAGGAGGGCGCCGAGCGCCAGGCTGGTGCCGACCTCGATGGAGAAGCGCGGCACGCAACGCTCGACCCAGGGCGCGAAGGTCTTGGAGAACTCGCCGCGCTGCAGCAGCGACTGATGGCGCGACCAGGCGAGGATGTCGCCGTCGGCGAGCGGCGCTTCCCGCACCGTGGCGAACAGGCCGCCGAGCGTCCTGACCGCCGGGTCGAGCGCCGCCTGCACCTCCGGCTCGGCGATGGCGAAGCAATCGGTGGCGACGATCATGCGCGTCGGACCGCCGTTCGGCACCGGCGCGCCGAGCAGCACCTCGCCCACCCGGGCAAAGGTCTCCGCGTCGGCGGCAAACCAGCCGCAGGTATCGAAGCTGGGCGACTGGGTCGCCATGCCGGCGACGGAGATGCGGCCATGGGTGGGCCGCAGGCCGAACAGGCCGCAGAACGCTGCGGGGGTGCGGACGGAGCCGCCGGAATCGGTGCCGAGCGCGGTGTCGACCAGGCCGCCGGCGACCGCCGAGGCCGAGCCGCTGGATGAGCCGCCGGGCACCCGGTCCGGCGCTTTCGGGTTGAGCGGGGTGCCGTAGAACTGGTTGCGCCCGACGAGACCGAGCGAGATCTCGTCGGTGATGGTCTTGCCGGCAAGCGTGGCGCCGGCGTCCAGCAGCGCCTGCACCGCCACGGCGTGGCGCTTTGCCGGAGCATGGGTGCGCTCCCAGTCGGGGTTGCCGCTGCCGGTCACGTAGCCGGCGACGTCGAACAGATCCTTGGCCGCGAAGGTCATGCCCGCGAGGCGGCCGGACCTCGCCCCCTGCACCACGCAGTCGACGTGCTGCACGAAGGCGCCGAGGGCGTCACGCATTTCGATGTCCTGTCCTAACCACGCCCGCGGCCGTCTCCAGTCCGAAGGCGCTCGAATGTCTGCAAGCGAGGATGCGTCCCCGCCGATGGCGGCATCGGCGGGGGCGCCGGTGGGCGCGACGAGATGCGCCCGTTCAGCCCTTCTTGATGCTGCGGTAGTCGATGTGCTGGTGGAACCAGTAGACGTAGTTCTGGATGTTCGGCTGCATGGCGACGTCGCTGAACAACTGGGCCAGCGGAATGCGCGGCACGTCTGCCATGACGACGGCGACCATCTCGCTCAGCGTCTTCTTGTATTCCGCATCATCGGTGGTGAAGCGCGCCGTTTCGATCAGGGCATCGAGCTTCGGATTGACGTAGTTGCAAGTGTTGAACACGGAATTGTTGCCGCCGTGATAGGTCCAGAAGAAGTGGTACTCGGGATAGTCGAGCCAGGGGTAGAATTCGGCGATGACGAAGGGCATCTTCTTCGACGCCATGTTGGCGAACCAGTTGGCGCCCGGTACCTTCTCGAGCGTGACCTTGACGCCGATCTTGCCGAGCGACTCCTGCACGAGCACCGCGATCGGCTCGCGCGTCGTCGCCTGGCTCAGGTCGAACGACAGGGTGGTCTCGAAGCCGTTGGCGAGCCCCGCCTCGGCCAGCAGCGCCTTGGCCTTGTCGAGGTCGGTCTTGAACGGCGACGGGGTCGGCCAGGTCGGCGGGTAGGTCTGCGGCGCCGGATCGGCCCCGAACATCGGCACGCCGCGCTGGTAGAGGGCGCTGTCCATGATCTGCGCGTAGGGGATCGCATAGGCGATGGCCTGGCGGACCTTGGGATTGTCGAAGGGCTTCATCTGGACGTTCATGTCGATGAAGAGCAGATCGCCCTGCACGGGCGTGCCGATGACCTTGAGCTTCCCGGCCGCGGCGAGCTCGGCGTAGTCCTTCGGCGGCAGGCCCACGGACAGGTCCACGTCCCCCTTCTCCAGCAGCGCCCGGCGCGTGCCGGGCGAGGCGATCTGGCGGAACACGATCCGCTTCAGCTCGGGCAGCGGCCCGCTCTTCCAGTCGTCGAAGCGCGTGAGCACGAGCTGGTCGCCCGGCTTCCAGCTCGCCACCGCAAAGCCGCCGCCGCCGGCGTCGTTGCGCTGGGTCCATTCGAGGCCCCAGGGATCGGCGTCGGTGACGTGCTTGAGCACCAGCTTCTTGTTGACGATGCAGGGCACCGGCACGGCGAGGTCGGGCAAGGCGAGCTTGTTGGCCTTTTCGAAAGTGATCTTGAAGGTGTGGTCGTCGACCGCGGTGAACTGGTTGGGGCTGACGAGCGAGCCGGCCGCCATCTGCACGGCCGGAAAGCCGCCCGCGGCGATGGCGCGGTCGAAGGACCACTTCACGTCCTCGGCGGTGACAGGGCTGCCGTCATGGAACTTGGCATCCTTGCGCAAGTGGAAGACGAACGTCTTGCCGCCGTCCAGCACCTCCCAGCTCTCGGCGAGCTCGGGCTTGAAGACCGACGCGTCATAGCCGGTCGCCCCGTTCGGCAGGGTCTTGGTGCCGTGCGTCACCAGCCGGTCGTAGACGCTCCAGGCGACCATGCGGCTCTGATCGTTGGCCGCCGGCAGCATGGTGTCGAGCGAGTTCGGCCCCATCTCGTTGAGGAGGATCAGCGTGTCCTTGGGGGTGGCGGCCTGCGCCACCTGCCACCCGCCGGTCATGGACAGCGCGGCAGCGCCGCCGACCAGTCCGAAGGCTTGCCTGCGATTGACCTCGAACATGCGATATTCTCCTCAAGAGCTAGAGTGGATCTGCGTAGTCGGCAGCGTCGGCGAAGACGTCGCCGACGCTGGTTGAGGGAACGGCTGGACGACGTCGGATCGGGCTCAGAGCCCCAGCTCGGCGACCAGCGGCGGCCAGGCGTCAGCCCACGGCCTGGCCGCCTCGAAGGCCGCCGAGGCGCGCAGCACCATCGGATCGTCGAGGTGGCGGCCGATGATCTGGAGGCCGACCGGCAGGCCGTCCCTGGTGAAGCCGGCGGGAATCGAGGCGGCGGGCTGGCCGGTCATGTTCATGATCGAGGTGAAGGCGAGCCATGCGCCGGTGCTCACCATCCGGCCCTCGATCATCTCCGGTCCCTGCATGTGAACCGGGAACGGGGGGACGGCGAGCGTCGGCGTCAGCAGGACGTCGTAGCGCTGCATGAAGCGCCACATCTTGTTGACCACGGCCTTGCGCACCGTCTTGGCATCGGTGATCTGCGCCGCCGTCCAATCCTGCTCGATCAACGCGACCAGGTGCGGCGAGACTTCGCTTTCCCGGCCCTTGATCATCTTGCGCATGCCGGTGAGGTCGGATTCCGCCATCACCAGGGTCCAGAAGTGGGGGCCGGGGTCCTCCCAGCCGGGATTGGCCTCCTCGACGATGCAGCCGAGATCCCGCTCGAACACCTTGACGGCCTCGCCGACCACGCGGCGCACCTCCGGGTCGACGGCGGCGTAGCCCCAGTCGGCCGAGTAGGCGACGCGCAATCCTTTGAGGGAGGCGAGCTTGGCCGCCTCGGTCCAGTCGAACTCGGGCCCGGGCAGCGAATAGCGGTCGCGCATGTCCGGGCCCGCCGCGATGACGCTCAGCATGAGCGCCGAATCGGCGACCGTGCGGCTCATGGGGCCGATGTGCTCGAGCGATTCCCAGCTCGACACGCCGGGGAAGCGTTCGTCGCGGCAGCCGGGGTAGAGCGGCACGCGCCCCATCGAGGCCTTCATGCCGTAGAGGCCGGAATGGGCGGACGGAATGCGGACCGAGCCGCCGCCGTCGGAGCCGATGGCGAAGGGCGAGACGCCGCAGGCGACCGAAGCGCCCGAGCCGGCGGACGAGCCGCCCGGCGTCAGCGCCAGGTTCCACGGGTTGCGGGTGGTGAGGCCGAGCGGGTTGTGGCCGACGCCGGAGTAGCCGAACTCCGGCACGTTGGTCTTGCCGAGGATGACGGCGCCGGCCGCCTTCAGGCGCTCGACGACGATGTCGTCCTCGTCGGGGATCCAGCCCTTGTAGAGGTTGGAGCCCATGGCGGTCTCGATGCCCTTGGTGGCGACGAGATCCTTGATGCCGATCGGCACGCCTGCCAGCGGCCCGGCGTCCTCGCCCGCCGCGATCTTGCGATCCACCTCGCCGGCGGCGGCCCGCGCCACCTCCGGGGTGGGGACGCTGAAGGCGCAGATGTGGGGCTCCAGCGTCTCCATGCGGCGAAGCGATGCCTCCGCCACCTCGAGCGCGCTCAGCTCCTTGCGCTTGACCTTCTGCGCGATCTCGACGGCGGTAAGGCGGGCGATGGCATTGTCGGCGGCTGACGGCATGGTCTGTCGTGTCCTCTAGATGGGATTTCCGGCGAAGTGGCAGGCGGCCAGGTGCCCGTTGCCCACCGGCCGCAGCGGCGGCCGCGATTGGGCGCAGATCGGCTGCCCCCGGGGGCAGCGGCCGTAGAACTGGCAGACGTCCGGGTCGGGATCGATCGGGCTGCGCGGGCTGCCGTCGAGCCGCGGCGGGTGCTGGCCGCGGCGGTGCGGATCGGGGATGGCGGCGAGCAGGGCGCGGGTATAGGGATGCGCCGGCCTCGCGAACAGCGCTTCCGTCGGCGCCGTCTCGATCACCTCGCCGAGATACATGACGACGACGCGCTCGCAGAGCAGGCGCACCACGTCGAGGTCGTGCGAGACGAAGACGTAGCTCATGCCGAGCCGGGCGCGCAGGTCGGCGAGCAGCTTCAGCACCACCGCCTGCACGGAGACATCGAGGGCCGAGGTCGGCTCGTCCAGGATCAGCAGCTCCGGCTCGACGGCGACCGCTCGGGCGATGCCGACGCGGGCCTTCTGGCCGCCCGAGAGCTGGTGCGGGTAGCGGCCGATCAGGGCGTCCGGCAGGCCGACCATGGCAAGCGCGGCCCGCACGCGGCGGTCGAGCTCGGCCTTGTCCGCCGCCCCCGTCAGCCGCCGGATGGGGTCGGCGATGGCGTCGCCCACGGTGAAATGCGGATTGAGGCTCTCGGTCGGGTCCTGGAAGACCATCTGGATACGAGCCCGCAACGGGTTCGTGATGAAGCGCGCCAGCGGGATCGCGGCGATGTCCTCACCCTTGAAGCGAAGGCTTCCGGCGGTCGGCTCGACGAGGCGCGCCAGGACGCGCGCCAGGGTGGACTTGCCGCAGCCGGACTCGCCGACCAAGCCGACGCTCTCGCCCGTGCCGATGGCGAGGTCGACGCCGTCGAGCGCATGCAGCACGCCCCGCTTGCGGCCCGCGCCGACCTTATAGAAGCGCTTCAGCCCCGTGGCTTCGAGCAGCGGCGTCACAGCGGGCTCCAGCAGCGTACGACATGGTCCTCGCCGACCGCGGCGATCGGTGTCGGCTCGGCGTCGCAGCGCGCGATCCGCCGGTCGCAGCGATCGCGGAAGCGGCAGAAGGGCAGGTCGTCGCGCAGCAGGTTCGGCAGGTTGCCGGGAATGCTCGCCAGCCCGTCGATGCTGTCGGCCGACGACGGCGTGGCGGCGATCAGCTTGGCGCTGTAGGGGTGGGCCGGCCGGCCGAGCAGGGCGGCCATCGGCGCCGTCTCGACCACGTGGCCGGCATGCATGACCGTGACCCGGTCGCAGTATTCGCCGGCCAGACCCAGATCGTGGGTGATCAGGACCGCGGCCATGCGCGCGTTGTCGACGAGGTCGCGGATCAGATCGAGGATCACCGCCTGCGTGGTGACGTCGAGGCCGGTCGTCGGCTCGTCGGCGATCAGCAGCATCGGCTCGCAGGCGAGCGCCATGGCGATCATCACACGCTGGCACATGCCGCCCGAGAGCTCGAAGGGGTAGGCGTCGTAGCGCCGCTCGGGGTCGGGAATGCGGACCTTGCGCAGGGCCGCGATCGCCTTCTCCTTGGCCTGCCGGCGTGGCACTGGGCCGTGGCGGACGAGCACGTCCTCGATCTGCCGCCCGACCGAGCGGATCGGGTTCAAGGCCGTGCGCGGGCTCTGGAAGATCATCGAGATCTCGCGGCCGCGCATGCGCCGCACCGCCGCCCGGTCGCGCTCGATGAGATCGGCGCCGCCGAAGCGCATCGTGCCGGCCCGGATCTCGGCGTTGCCGTCGAGCAGGTCCATGACCGCATAGGCGCTCACCGACTTGCCGGAGCCGCTCTCGCCGACGATGCCGAGGATCTCGCCGCGCTGGACGCTGAAGGAGACGTTGTCGAGGGCTTTGACGCGTCCGGCGCGGGTGCGGAAGTCGAGGGTCAGGCCGGTCACGTCGAGCAGCGGCGGCGCGCTCATGTGCGCCTCCGGGGATCGATCATGTCGCGCAGGCCGTCGCCGAGCAGGTTGAAGCAGAAGACGGCGAGCACCAGGGCGGCGCCGGGGAAGACGAAGGTCCACCATTCGCCGGAGAAGATGAAGCTCGCGCCCTCCGACACCATGATGCCCCACTCGGCTTCCGGTGGGCGCACGCCGAGGCCGATGAAGGACAGGCCGGCGGCGTTCAGGATCGCCCAGCCCATGTTGAGCGACGCTTGCACCATCATCGGCGGCATGATGTTGGGCACGAGGTGGCGGGCGAGGATGATGGCCGCGCCGTTCCCGCCCATGCGTGCCGCCTCGACGTAGGCGAGCTCGCGGCGGATGTTCACCTCGGCCCGGGCGAAGCGGCCGTAGAAGGGCAGGTTGATGATGATGGTGGCGATGACGATGTTGGCGACCGAGTTGCCGAGCGCCGCGACGATGCCCATCGCCAGCACGAAGAGCGGAAACGCCATGATGGTGTCGAACAGGCGGCCGATGACGTTGTCGACCCAGCCGCCGCGGTAGCCCGCCACTGCGCCCAGTGCGGTGCCGATCACCAGCGACAGGGTGACGGCGGAGACGGCCATGCCGAGGTCGAGGCGCGCGGCCACCACCACGCGGCTGAGGATGTCGCGGCCCAGCCGATCGGTGCCGAACCAGTGGGAGGCGGACGGCGGCAGGAGGCGGAGGTCGGAGTTGGTGGCCAGCGGGTCGTAGGGCACCAGAGCGGGGCCGACGACGGCGCAGGCGACGAGCAGCAGGAAGATGGCGAGGGCGACGGCGGTCAGCGGGTTCTCGCCGAAGGCGTAGCGCACATCGCGCAGCGTGGCGGCGGCCATGGTCTAGCCTCCGAAGCGTACGCGCGGATCGATCAGGCCGGCGACCAGATCGACCACGAGATTGAGCAGCACGTAGGCGACCGCCATCAGCAGCACGAAGCCCTGCACGCTGGCGTAGTCGGAGGCGATGACGGCGCCGACGGCATAGGAGCCGACGCCCGGCCAGCCGAACACCTGCTCGATCAGCACGTTCGAGCCGAGCAGGAAGGAGAAGACCATGCCCAGGGTGTTGACCACGGCGAGCAGCGCATTGCGGAAGGCGTAGGTGAACAGCACCGTGCCGCCGGACAGGCCGTTGGCCCGGGCCGTGCGCACGAAATCGGAGCCGAGCGCGGCCAGCATGGCGGCCCGCGTCATCCGGGCGATCGGCGCCAGGGCGAACAGGCCGAGGGATACGGAGGGCAGGATGAGCTGGGCGAGCGCGCCGCGGAAGGCGGCGACATCGCCGGCGACGAGCGTGTCGATCAGCAGAAAGCCGGTCACTTCTTTTGGAAAAGTATAGTAGATCTCATCGAGCCTGCCGACTGGCTGCGGTGCCCAGCCCAGGACATAGTAGAAGACGTAGACGAACAGCAGCGCGACGAAGAATGTCGGGAAGGCCGCGCCCATCGTCACCAGCGCGCGGCACAGGTGGTCGACGAGGGAGTCCGGTCGCGCCGCGGCCAGCACGCCGAGCGGCACGGCGACGACGATCGCGAAGATGAGGGCGCAGAACGTCAGTTCCATGGAGGCGGGCAGGCGCTGGACGAGGTCGGCGACCACCGACTGGCCCGTCGTCAGCGAGTGGCCGAGGCTGCCATGGGCCAGATCGCTCAGGTAGCGCCAGAACTGCTCGGGCCAGCTCTTGTCGAGACCGAGGCTTTCGCGCACCTGCTGGACCGACGCCGCGTTGGCGGCAGGCCCGGCGAAATAGGCGGCAGGATCACCGGGCAGCGCGCGCGACAGCAGGAAGGTGACGATGACGACGCCGATCAGGCTGGGGATCGCGCCGGCGATACGCTGCAGGACTGCACGATAAGCCATCGTCGCTCATCGACCCCGGCGGGCCGGCGCCCGACCGGCGCTGGCCGCAGACAAGACAACATGCATCGCGTTAGCCCCGGCTTCCCCCTCGGCGCCGTAGGCCGAGGGCGGCATTGCTTGCCCCTGAGCTTGCCGCCCGCATGTGAACGAGTCCGCGCCGGCCCTTGAACCGGCGGGATAATCTTGTAGAATTTTGTGAACAGGAGGCGGGCCGGGTGCAGCAGCGCTGGACAGATTGCCGGCTCGGCATCGTCGACGACGATGCCTCGATCCGGGAGACGCTCGCAGGTTTCCTGGAAGAGGAAGGTTATCACGTGCGCTGCGCCGCGGATGCCATGGGGCTCGAGCGCATGATGCGGGCGGAGCCGCTCGACCTCGTGCTCCTCGACATCCGCCTGCCCGGCATCGACGGACTGACCCTGACGCGGTCGCTCCGCGAGAAGTCCGAGCTCGGCATCATCCTGATCACCGGGCGCAACGACAAGGTCGACCGCATCCTCGGCCTCGAATATGGCGCCGACGACTACATCGCCAAGCCGATCGACGAGCGCGAATTGCTGCCGCGTGTGCGCAATCTCCTGCGCCGCGTCGGTCACAGCCGCCTCGCCAGTCCGACGCAGACGCTGCACTTCGCTCGCTACACGATCGACATGGGCCGCCGAGCGGTGACGGACGACGGCGGCCAGCCGGTGAGCCTGACCACCGCGGAGTTCGACCTGCTCAGCGTCTTCGTCCGCAATGCCGGCCAGGTGATGTCGCGCGAGCGCCTGATCGCCGCGGCGAGCCATCGGCGTTGGGATCCGTTCGATCGCACCATCGATACGCTGGTGCGCCGGCTGCGTCGCAAGCTCGAAGCCAATCCCGAGCAGCCGAGCCTGATCACGACGGTGCACGGCGTCGGCTATCTGTTCTCGGCCTGAGTCGCCGTCTCGCGGCGTCCCACGACGAAGATCGACTTGTCGAAGGTGATGGGTTCGACCCGGCGATCCACCTATTTGGACAATAGTCTCTCGACTTACGATCATTCGATCGGCGCGGGCTCGACGACTTGGTCGGGCGCTTCCGCCTGATCGAGGAATGCGCGGGCGAAGCGTAGCGCCTGTCGATGCGCCTCGACGACGCGCAGCGCGGCATCGGAGATGGCGGCTAGGCTCGCGGAGGGGGTGACGGTCTCCAGCTCCTCCGCCGCCGCCGCCAGGGCGTCGAAGCCCGCGTTGGAGGCTGCGCCGGCGAGGCGGTGCGCATGGTCAGCGATGTCGGAGGTATCCAGGCGCGAGCAGGCCTCGGCGATAGCCTCGACGGCGTCATCGGCCACGTCGACGAACGACGTCATGATGCGGCGGGCGCGAACCTGGCCGAGCTTTTCGCGCAGATGGGCGAAGCGCCGCGGCTCGGGCATCCCAATGTCGGGGTCCGGACGCCGCCGCAGCGCCGCCCGCAGCTTGCCGGCCTCGACCGGCTTCTCGATGATGCCGTCGATGCCCCGCAGCAGGTAGAGCGGCCGGTCGGAGAGGGATGGGGAGGCGGTGAGGCCGAGGATCGGGCCCTGGTGCCGGCGCGGTCCACGGTCGGCCCGGATCATGCGCGTCGCCGCCAGCCCGTCGACGCCGGGCATGCGGATATCCATCAGCACCAGGTCGAAACGCGCGTCCTCCAGCGCCTGGAGCGCTTCGGCGGCCGAGGCGACGGCGCGCACCTCGCAGCCGTCGGCCCGCAGAAGGTCGGCGACCACGTCGCGGTTGAGCGCCACGTCATCGACGACGAGCACCCGCGACGCCACGGGCGGCGCGTCGTCCTCGTCGCTGTCCGCCGACAGGCCGAAGGGCAGGCGGACGCGGAAGGCCGAGCCGCGCCCGACCTCGCTGTCGACCGAGATGGTGCCGCCCATGGCCTCGGCCAGTCCCTTGCTGATGGCGAGGCCGAGCCCGGTGCCGCCGTAGCGGCGGTCCCGCCCCGTCTCCGCCTGCGAGAACGGCTGGAAGAGCTGCGGGATGACCTCGGGCGCGATGCCGATGCCGCTGTCGATGACATCGATGGCGAGCTCGAGGCGCTCGTCGCCGGCGGGGGCCGCGTCGATGCGCACCTCGATGCTGCCCGCCTCGGTGAACTTGATGCCGTTGCCGACGAGGTTGACGATGATCTGCTGGAGCCGGGCGGGGTCGCCGAAGACCAGCGGCGGCAGCGGCGTCAGCATCGACACGCGGGCAGCCAGCCCCTTCTCCGGCGCCGCTGCGCTCGCCAGGGAGACGGCCGCCGTGATCGTCTCGCGCGGGTCGAACGGCTCGCGCTCCAGGCGCAGATGGCCGATCTCGATGAGCGCCAGATCGACGATGTCGTTGATGATCACGCCGAGCGTGCGGCTGGCCTGCACCATGCGCCGCACGACGTGCATGGCCGGATCCGGCAGCGGCTGCTTGGCCAGAAGCTGCGCCAGGCCGAGCACGCCGTTCACCGGCGTGCGCAACTCGTGGCTGATCATCGCCAGCGACTCGGATTTCATCTGCCCGAGGGCCTCGGCCTCGTTCTTCGCCCGCCTGAGCGCGGTCTCCGCCTCATGGCGGACGGTGATGTCGACGATGCTGGCGATGATCATGCGGCGCGCGCGGATCCGCACCGACTGGCGCGAGACGAGCATGTGGCGGACCGGGCGCGAGGGATCGGCAGTCGCGAACTCGCGCGTCTCGGCCTGCTCGTCGGCTCCCTGCATGTCGACGAGCCAGTGGAAGAGGTCGTCGTGGCGCCGCAACTGCGCCCGGAGGCCATCGAGGGAGCCGGCCACGTCGCCCGCAAACAGCTCGCGGGCGGGCGCGTTGGCGAACTGCGAGCGGCCGTCGGTGTCGATCAGCAGCAGCGGCACCGGTGACGCCTCGAGCAGGCGGCGGACCGAATAGTCGCTCAACCGGCTCTCGCGCACGAGCAGTAGCAACGAGCCCAGGAAGACGACGCAGCCGATGTCGATGGTGAGCCTGCTCCACAAGCCGACGGTGAGCGCCGTGACCGGCGCCGAGGTCATCACCGCCACCGAGCTGTCGCGCATGCCGGCGAACAGCTTGCCGTTGCGGATGACGAACTTGCCGCCCGTGTCCTCCGGCCGGGCGAGGTCGACGCCGAGCAGCGCGAGCGTAGGGTCGCGCGGCTCGGCGGTGAGCCGGAGCGCGACCGTCGCCTGGCCGGTCAGAGGCGCCAGGCCCGACGAGGTCTCGGTCCGCGCCCGACCAGGATCGTCGAGCACGGCCTTCATCTCGGCGATGCGCGGGTCGGCCGCGACGGTGGCGAACTGAAGCGCCAGCCGGGCCTCGTGGATCGAGAGATTGCTCAGGATGTCCTTGCGCGCCTGCAGTAGCAGGAAGGCCAGCGACGAGACGAGGATGATGGCGACCAGCCCCGTCCGTGCCTCGCCGGACGCCCGGGAGAAGAGGGATTTTGTCCGTTCGCCGGCCATCCGATCGTCAGTCGAGGGCTTCCGCGCCGAGCGAGCCGCGTCCGAGGCCGGCGCCGAGCGAATGAGGCGCGAGCGTCGCCAGGGCCAGATAGAGCAGGCCGGCGATCGGCGCGCCGACCAGGGGCGTCATGTCGCCCATGAAATCGGCGCGGATCGCCAGGGCGATCGCCACCGTCGCCGCCAATGCCACCAGCGCCGCGGCGTTGCAGCGGACGTCGCGGGCGCGGGAAAAGCCGATATGGCCGCGCACCACGTAATAGTCGGCGACGATGATTCCTCCGATCGGCGGGACGACGGCGCTCAGGACAATCGTCCAGTCGAAGACGTCGTTCATGGTGCCGGTGAGCGCCAGGATGAGGCCGAGGACGGCCGCGCCGCCGGAGACGAGCGCCCAGGACAGGCGCGGAAAGGCGCTCTTCAAGGTCACGCTCGCATTGGCGAGGCAGGCGTCGCAGGTGGTCCAGTGCGACAGCACGATCAAGCCCAGCAGGAACAACGAGAGCGGATCGCGGCGCGCAAAGAGCTCGTCCAGCCGCACGTGGGCGGCGCCGATCAGCACGCCGAGGATCAGGAAGAGCACATTGGAGACGATGAAGCCGATCGCCATGGCGTGGATGGCTTCGTTGCCCGTGCGGCAATAGCGGACGATGTCGCCCGTCATGGTGCCGCTGACGACGAACATGCCGAAGACGACGCAGACGCCGGTGCCGAACGAGAGCGGACCGCTCAGTGGGCCGTCGAAGACGGTGCCGAGGCTCGGGCCGATGTCGCGAACCGCAATGGCCACGGCGAAGAAGATCATGGCCGGGAAGGCGATGGCCGTGACGTTGAAGCCGCGGCTGAGGCCGGAGACCACCGGCGCGGCGAACAGCAGCCCGAACAGCAGCAGCCAGCCCGTCGGCGCGGAGACGAGGCCGGAGGCATCGGCCAGGACGGCCGTCGTCAGCATGACGTGGAAGCCGAACCAGCCCGCCACCAAGACCGCGAGCAGCACGCCCGGCAGGATCGCGCCGGCACGTCCGAAGACGGCCGTCAGCATCAGCTGCGAATTGAGGCCCCAACGGCCGGCGGCAAAGCCGATCGCCGCCGAGTAGATGAACAGCAGCCAGCTGCCGAGGACCGACGCCAGCAGGGCATCCGGCGTGCCGAGCTCGGCTTGCAGGCGGGTGCCGATCAAAATGGAGGCAAAGGCGGAGGTGAACCCGGACCAGGCGAAGGCCGGATGGGCCAAACCGCGCCGTGCCGCGAGCGGCACCGGCCAGATGACATCCTCGCCGTCTTTGCGCGTCTGCTCCGCCATCCCATCCCGGGCCGTTCCGCAGCGGAGCGCCGCTGCTCACTGCACCATGATCGCAGTCATGCAGGCAATCGCTATGCCACCGGCGGGGCCGGAGGACGGCGCCTCAGGACGCCGCCGGCTCCAGGTAGCTCTCCCACGCGTCGATGGACACCGTCAGCGTCGGGTCGGCGTCGCCGCCCCACAGCTCGCGCGCTGCGAAGCGCACGCAATAGAGCCACTGCGGACTCTCCCCCTGGCCGTGGGCGTGGGCATCCGGCAGCACGTAGCCGCCGTGGACGATCTCGACGGTGCCGCGCTTGCCGCGGGCGTAGCGCGGCAGCCGCGTGTGGCCCTTGGGGTTCATCTCGCGGCAGCGGACATGGTCGCCGACGCCGAAACGGGCGGGCGCCCCGACCGGCCGATCGTAGGGCGAGCCCTTGGCCATGGCGGCGAGCGCGGCCTCCGCCGACAGGACCCGCGGGATCGGGCGGGGCGCCTCGAGCGCGTGGCCTTGCGCCAGCTCCTCCGGGGTGACCAGTCCATGCGCGAGGAGCAGCCGCTCCAGCCCCTTGGTCCAGATCTCGTAATAGCTGGAGGCGAGATAGTCGGCCGGATGCAGGCTCTCGCGCATGTGGCGCGACGTGTCGATGTTCCAGAGACCCGAGCCGCCGGCGGCGACGGTCAGCGCCATGGCCCGCCGTTCCCAGGCGGCATGGAAGCGCACCGCCTCGTCCTCGGGCGTCACCGGGCCGAAGCCCATCATGCCGCCCATGTCCTGCGCGCCGTTCATGGCGTGGCTCCCTGGGGATCCCGGGCGAGGCCGGTGCCGATCATCGAGTCGCGCGTCACCAGCTCGGCCAGGGCCTCCTCCGACCAGCCGTCGGTGCCGGCCGGCCGCTGCGGGACGACGAGGTAGCGCAGCTCCGCGGTCGAGTCCCAGACGCGGATCGACGTATCCTGCGACAGCACCACGCCGAAGTCGGCGAGCACCGCGCGCGGCTCGATCACCGCGCGGGAGCGGTAGGGCGCCGACTTGTACCAGACCGGCGGCAGGCCGAGCACCGGCCAGGGGTAGCAGGAGCACAAGGTGCAGACGACCATGTTGTGCACCTCGGGGGTGTTGGCCACCGCCACCAGGTGCTCGCCCTGGCGCCCGGTGTAGCCGAGCGAATGGATGGCGGCGGTCCCGTCGGCGAGCAGCCAGTCGCGGTAGGCCGGATCGCTCCAGGCCTTGGCGACGACGCGGGCACCGTTGCGCGGCCCGACCCGCTGCTCATAGAGCTCGATGATGGCGTCGAGCGCCGCCGGATCGACATAGCCCTTCTCGACGAGGAGCGATTCCAGCGCCTTGACCCGCAGGGCTATCGGCGCAGGCTCGCCGCCCTCGTCGTGGTGGTCATGGTCGTGACCGGCATCGCTCATGGTTGTCTCCGCTGGGCCCGGCTACGCCGCGGACTTTGATCGCTCCGCCGGCTGCTGTCGAGCGGCGTGGTCTCCTTCTCCCCGCAAGCGGGGCAAGGTGCGCGGCTGCGCCGCCAGCGGTCTCAGCCTTTGCTCAAGCCGTCCCGCCGCCGGGTGAGCCAGAGCCGCTCGGCCGGCCCCGGCTCCAGGGCGAGCGCGGCCGCGTAGGCCGCCCGCGCCTCCGCCGGACGGCCGAGGCGGCGCAGGAGGTCGGCGCGCACGGCGTGGTAGGGCAGGAACTGGTCGAGGCCCTGCGCCGGCAGCGCCTCGAGCTCGCCGAGCGCCGCGGCCGGCCCGCCGATCTCGGCCAGCGCGACGGCCCGGTTCAAGCGCACGATCGGATCGTCGCGGCGGCTGAGCAGGAGGTCGTAGAGCGCCAGCACCCCGGCCCAGGGCGGCGGCTCGGCCAGGCTGCGCCGGCCGCACCACAGGCCGTGGATGGTGGCCTGGACGACGCGCGATGCTGCCGGCTTGGGGACGACGGCGCGCGCCAGATAGGCATCGGCCTCGGCGATCAGCGCGCGGTTCCATTGGCGCGGGTCCTGCTCCGCCAGGGGAACCATGAGGCCGCCGTCGTCGAGCCGGGCCGGACGGCGCGCTTCGGCATAGCGGACGGTCGCGGCCAGCGCCAAGGCCTCCGGCTCGCCCGGCAGCATCTCGGCGAGCAGGCGCGTCAGGTGCAGCATCTCCGCCCCGTAGCCGGCGTGCGGCCCGGCGCCGGCCGCGTCCTCGTGCGCCTTGGCGTACGCCACGTCGAGGGTGGACAGCACGGCGTGCAGTCGCTCCGGCCAGGCCGCCGGCCCGGGGATCTCGAAGGGCACGCCGGCCTCCGCGATCTTGCGCTTGGCCCGCACCAGGCGCTGCGCCAGCGTCGGCTCCGGCAGCAGGAAGGCCCGGGCGATCTCGCCCGTGGCGAGGCCGCACACCAGCCGCAGCGTCAGCGCGGCCCGGGCCTCGACGGCGACGGCCGGATGGCAGCAGACGAAGATCAGCCGCAGCCGCTCGTCGGGGATCATGTGGGCGTCGTCGCTCATGACGTCCTCCGCGGTGGGCTCCGGCGGCGGCGGCTCTGGTGCCAGGCGTTGACGCGTGCGCTGGCGCCGCAAGGCGTCGAGCGCCCGGCGCTCGGCGGCGCGGTAGAGCCAGGCGGCGGGATCGCGCGGCGTGCCGTCCCGTGGCCAGGCCTCCAAGGCGCGCACGCACGCTTCGGCGAAGGCCTCCTCGGCCAGGTCGAGATCGCGGAAGCGGGCGGCGAGGGCGGCGACGACGCGGCCGCCCGCCTCGCGGAAAACAGCCTCCAACTCCCGGCGCTCCAGCGCCGGGCGCTCGGGTCCCTCGCCGCCCATCGCCCTAGATCGAGCTCGATCGGCTCGCATCGGCCGGCGGCGGGATCAGCGGCCGGACCTCGACGGCGCCGTTGGCGCTCAGCGGCACGCGCCGCGCGATGGCGATGGCCGCATCGAGATCCGCTGCCTCGATGATGTAGAAGCCGCCGAGCTGCTCCTTGGTCTCGGCAAACGGCCCATCGTGAAGGGCCTGGCGCCCGTCCGCGGTGCGCACGGTGGTGGCGAAGGCCGTCCCCTTCAGCCCGGCGCCGGCGACGCGCGCTGCGCCCAGCTCCTTGACGAAATCCCAGTGGCGGGCGGCGACCTCCTTGAGCGCCGGCCCGCTCTTCTCCGGGCCGCCGTAGACCGCCTCGTTCTCGTACAGCATCAGCATATATTGCATGGTGTGGGGCTCTTCTCGTTTCGGCGGAGCCGCGGATTGCGGCACCGACAATTCCAAGGCGCACGGACGGGGCGGATTTCGACAGCGGCCCGATCCAAATTTTCGCCCTTCGTGCCGTGCGCCCGTACGGAGAGTGGCATGGCGGATGCCGACCCTTTCGATCTCGAGCGGTTCGTCGCCGCGCAGGCGCCGGTGTTCGACAGGGCGCTGGCCGAGCTGACGGCCGGCCGCAAGCGCAGCCACTGGATGTGGTTCATCTTCCCACAGCTGGAGGGCCTGGGCTATTCGGCGATGGCGCAGCACTACGCCATCGGCTCGCTCGCCGAGGCGCGCGCCTATCTTGCCCATCCCGTGCTCGGCCCGCGGCTGGTCCGCTGCACGGACGCGGTGCTGGCCCACGAGGGCGCCTGCCTCCGCGCGATCTTCGGCTCTCCCGACGACATGAAGTTCCGCTCGTCGATGACCCTGTTCGCCCGGGCGGCCGATGCTGGCCAGACGTGCTTCGCGCGCGCCCTCGACGGCTTCAGCGGCGGCGTCGGCGACGACAAGACCCTGGCGCTGCTGCGGTCCGGGGGAGCCTGAGGGACACCGGCAGCCGCCGTATCAATCTCTTTACAGGTCGGCCGCCGATGTTACAGTCCCGTCCGTCGACTTACGCCAGCGTAAGATAACAATCAGCAACGTAAGCCCGCGCATCCATAAGCGGGCCAAGGAATGGGAAACGCCAAGCCGGAACCGAGGCCGCCGTCCATCCGGGCGGCCGAGGCGCCGGCTCACCAGGACAAGATGGCCGGGCCATCCGGCCAGACCAGGGAGGGAAACATGACCGATCCGCGCGTCCGCGGCCCCGCCATCGACCGACGCCGCCTGATCGGCGCCGGCCTCGCCGGGGCCGGCCTGCTCGTCTTCGACCTGCCGGGCTTCGGCCGCGCCCAGGCCCAGCAGGGCAGCGCGCTGCGGGTCTCGGCCAACGTCAACCCGTCCACGCTCGACCCGGTGACCGGCCGCAGCGGCGGCGACCACCAGTTCCTCTATCCGCTCTACGACACGCTGGTGCAGTGGGATCCCAAGACGCTGGAGGCCCGGCCGGGGCTCGCCCAGTCCTGGACCTACAAGGACGACACCACGCTGGTGCTGGAGCTCAGGCCCGGCGTCACCTTCCATGACGGCACGCCGCTCGACGCCGAAGCGGTCAAGTTCAACCTCGATCGCGCCCTGGGCGACGCCAAGTCCAACATCAAGGTCGACCTCTCGTCGGTGGAGGCGGTGGAGGCCAGCGGGTCGATGACGGTCACGATCAAGCTCAAGGCCCAGGATCGGTCGCTGCCCCTCATCCTGTCCGACCGGGCCGGGATGATAGCTTCGCCCACGGCCGTCAAGGCAGGCGGCGGCAGCATCGACCGGGCGCCGGTGGGCGCCGGCCCCTGGAAGTTCGTGAAGTGGGACGACAACGCCATTGTCGTCTACGAGCGCAACCTCGCCTACTGGGACAAGGGCCTTCCCAAGGTCGACCGGCTCGAGATGAAGGTGATCCCCGAGGTGGCGACCGGCGTGCGCTCGGTGGTGGCCGGCGAGAACGACATCGTCGTCGGCGTGCCGCCGATGCAGAAGGTGATCCTCGACCGCTCCGACAAGGTCGCGGTGTACGCGACACCGTCGCTCTACCTGCACATGATCTACCTGGATTTCTCCAAGCCGCCGTTCAACGACCTGCGGGTGCGCAAGGCGCTCAACCTCGCCGTCGACCGCAGCATCTTCAACAAGCTCACCATGGCCGGCCTCGGCCAGCCGGCGACGACGCTGTTCCCTAAGGAATTCTGGGCCCACGACGGCTCGCTCGGCGACATCCTCGCCTACGATCCCGAGCGGGCGAAGGCGCTGCTCAAGGAAGCCGGCAGCCCGGAAGTGACCTTCACCGGCATCACCTATTCCGACCAGGCGGCGGTGAAGCGCGGCGAGCTCCTGAGCGAGATGTGGCGCAAGGTCGGCATCAAGGCGCAGATGCGGACGGCCTCCGTGCCCGAGGCCTCGGCGGCCTTCTTCTTCCAGCGGCAGGTCGACATGTTCGTCGCCGCCATCACCTCGCGGCCGGATCCGTCGATGGGGCTCTATACGCTGTTCGGCAAAGTTTCGCCCTACAACGGCGGCCGCCAGGAGATCCCCGGCATGGAGGCGGCGCTGGCGGAATCGCGCATGGGCGCCACCCAGGAGCAGCGCAAGGTCGGGCTGTCCAAGGTGCAGCGCATCGCGCTCGAGCAGGCGGTGTTCGTGCCGCTGGTGTTCGACGTCAGCATCACCGCCGTCAGCAAGAAGTTCGACGGCTTCCAGCCCAACCTGTTCGGACGGCCACGGTACGAGACCGTCGGCGTCGCCGCGAGCTGAGGGGAGGGCGCTCATGCTCGACAAGCGCATGCCGCCGCGGGACGACGTCGTCATCCGCGACCTCATCGACCGGCGGGCGCGGGAGATTCCCGACCACGTCTTCGCGGTGTTTCCCGACGGCGCCCAATGGACTTACGGAGACTTGCGCACGCGGGTGCGCAACTGCGCCGAGGCACTGCAGCGGCTCGGGGCCAAGCAGGGCGACTTCGTGCTGGTCTGGCTGCCCAACGGCCCGGCCTGCCTCGAGGTCATGTTCGCGCTGAACTACCTGGGCGCGGTCTACGTGCCGATCAACACGGGCTACCGCGGCGGCCTGCTGGCGCACGTCATCGACAATGCCGGCGCCAGGCTGATGATCGCCGACGCGCAGCTCGTCGAGCGGCTGGCCGATGTGAGCCATGCTGAGCTGCGCACGGTCGTGGTGGTCGGCGGCCGAGCCCGCGAGGTGCCCGGCCTCACGCTGCTGGGGCAGGAGGCGCTGGCCGGCAACGGCGACGCGCTCGAGCCGCCGCATCGCGAGATCGAGCCCTGGCACACGCTGTCGATCATCTACACGTCCGGCACCACCGGCCCGTCCAAGGGCGTGCTCATTTCGGCGCTGCAGATGTGGGCGACATTCATCCCTCGCGGCGTCCTGGAGCCGGAGGACCGCACGCTGGTGACGCTGCCCATGTTCCACGTGGGCGGCGCCGGGCCGATCTGGTCGACCCTGATGCGCGGCGGCTCCTTCGCCCTGACCGAGGCGTTCCGCACCGGCGAGTTCTGGGCCACGATCCGCCGGTTCGGCATCAGCCACACCATCCTCCTCGGCGCCATGACGCCGTTCCTGCTGAAGGAGCCGCCATCTCCCGACGACCGCACGCATCCGCTCACCAAGGTGTCGATGATCCCGCTCACTGATCAGCACCGGGAGTTCACCGCCCGCTTCGGCGTCGAGGTCTACACCGGCTTCAACATGACGGAGACGTCGTCGCCGCTGCATTGCGGGCCCAATCCGCCGGCGGCGGGCACCTGCGGCCAGCCCCGCGAGGGCATCGAGGCCCGGGTCGTCGACGGGAACGATTGCGAGGTCGCCCCGGGCGTGGTGGGCGAGCTGATCCTGCGGGCCGACATGCCGTTTGCCCTCAACCACGGCTACCACAAGAACCCGGAGGCGACGGCCAAGGCCTGGCGCAACGGCTGGTTCCACACCGGCGATGCCTTCCGCCGCGACGAGGGGGGCAACTTCTACTTCGTCGACCGCATGAAGGACGCCATCCGCCGGCGCGGCGAGAACATCTCGTCGTTCGAGGTGGAGAAGGAGATCGTCGCCCACGAGGACGTCCGCGACGCCGCCGTGGTGGCGGTGCCGAGCGAGTTCGGCGAGGACGAGGTGATGGCGATCGTCAGCCTGGCGCCTGGCCGCGACAGCATCGACCTGCCGGCGCTGGTCGAGTTCCTGAGGCCCCGGCTCGCCCATTTCATGGTGCCGCGCTACTTCCGCATCATCGACGACCTGCCGCGCACCCCGACCGAGAAGGTGCAGAAGCACATCCTGCGGTCGGACGGCGTCACGCCCGACACCTGGGACCGCGAGAAGGCCGGCATCGTGCTCAAGCGCGAGCGCCTGACCCAGGGCACCGCCGCGTGAGGGCCTCGTCAGCTGGTGTCGTGGCGGTGGTTCACCCCCACCAGTCCCTCCCCTTCGGTCGGGACAGCCTCCCCACAAGGGGGAGGCCGTTCGGCTGGCCGCCCCACGCATGCAAAGCGAGGCTCCTCCCTCCCCCTTGTGGGGAGGGATTAAGGGTGGGGGGTGAACCGCGACGCTTTCAGAACAAGACCCTCCGCCACACGACAAGCCGCATGATCGGGACGACAGAAAGCAATGACTGGTAAGACGACAGCCGATCTGGCGGCCGAGCTCGACGCCAAGCGACGCAAGGTGCGGGCGATGGGCGGCGAAGCCAAGCTCGCCGCCCGGCGCGAGCGCGGCATCATGAACGCGCGCGAGCGCATCGACGCTTTGGTCGATCCCGAGAGCTTCAGCGAGATCGGCGAGTTCGCCCATTCGGCCCGCGACGAGGACAAGGAGCGCACGCCGGCCGAGGGCATCGTCACCGGCTTCGGCCGGGTCGACGGCCGCGAGGTGGCGGTCGCCTCCTTCGACCTGACGACGCTCGGCGCGTCGTCGTCGGTGACCAACATCCGCAAGCTCGCCTTCCTCAAGTCCAGCGCCTCGCGCGCCGGCATCCCCTGCGCCTTCCTGATCGAGTCGGCCGGCGCGCGCATGCCCGACATCCAGGGCGCCGTCGGCATGGGCCGCATCGGGCTGCTGCCGGCCAACAACCGCGAGCGCGACGTGCCCTGGGTCAGCGCCGTGCTCGGGCCGTGCTACGGCATGGGCACCTGGTACGCGGTTCAGTCCGACTTCTCCGTCATGCGCCGCGACGCCACGTTCTCGGTCTCCAGCCCTAAGGTCGTCTCGGTGGCGCTGAGCCAGGAGGTGACGCCCGAGGAGCTCGGCGGCTCCGACGTGCACGCCGAGGTGACGGGCCAGACCGATCTGGTGACCGACACCGACGCAGAGGCGATCGCGGCGTTGCGCCGCTTCCTGTCCTATCTGCCGTCGAACAGCGCCGAGACGCCGCCGCGTGCCGAAGGCCCGGCCCGCGCCCACGCGCCGGAGGAGGTCGACGCGCTCATCCCGACCGCGCGCCACAAGATCTACGACGGCCGCAAGCTGGTCGAGCTGCTGGCCGACGCGGGCTCGGTGATGCCGTTCCGGCAGCGCTACGGCCGCACGCTCGAGACGTCGCTGGCACGGCTTGACGGCCGTCCGATCGGCATCATCGCCAGCAACCCGATGCGCAAGGGCGGCGCCATCGACGGGCCGTCCTGCAACAAGATGACCGAGTTCATCGTGCTCTGCGACAGCTTCAACATCCCGCTGGTGCTGCTCGCCGACACGCCCGGCTTCCTCGTCGGCCTCAAGCCCGAGCTCGACGGTGTCGCCGGCGCGATCATGAACAACCTGCGGGCGCTGGCACTGGCCAGCGTGCCCAAGCTCGCCGTCGTGGTGCGCAAGAGCTACGGCCAGGCCTATCTCAACCTGGGCGGCGGCGTCGCCGACGCGGTCGCGGTGATGACCACGGGCGAGGTCGGCTTCGTCGATCCGGCCGTGGCGGTGAGCGTGGTGCACAACCGCCGCCCCGAGCCCGGCGACACCAGCTACGGCGAGCTGATGGACGAGATGGTGGTCAGCAACTCGCCCTACGAGCTCGCCGGCATCTTCGCCGCGCACGCGGTGATCCGCCCCGGCGAGACGCGGGCGTGGCTGATCCGCATGCTCGATGTGTACCAGCGCCGCATGCAGGGCGGCATCAGCCAGCACCGCCTGGCAACGTGGCCGACGAGTCTCTAGGATTTTGAGATGGATGGCCGGGTCAAGCCCGGCCATGACGCTTGAGGGACGGGCGGCAAGGTCCCAGCCTCGTCATGGCCGGGCTTGACCCGGCCATCCATCCACCCAGGAAACCCCGCCCCCAGGTAGCGCTCGAAAGGTGCAGGATCCCGTGACGCAGGCAAGGCCCCGGTGGAATGGCGAGTTCGAGTCGTCGTCGGAGCAGCAGGCGCTCAAGCGCCGCCTCATCCTGCGCGAGGCGGGAGCGGCCTTCAACGAGCGCGGCTTCCGCAATGTTTCACTGGACGAAGTCGCGGTGAAGCTCGGGATCTCCAAGACGGTCTGCTATTATTACTTCCGCGACAAGAACCATCTGCTGCTGAGCTGCGTCGAGATCGGCTTCGAACTGGCCGAGCACGCGCTCGACGTGGCCGAGGCGTTGAGCGGCCGGGGCCTCGACAAGGTCGTCGCCTTCACGCGCACTTATGTCGAGGGCATCACCTCGGACCTTGGCACCTGCGCCGTGCTCACCGACATGAACTCGCTGCATGCGGACGACCTCAAGGCCGTGCGGGCCCGCCAGCGCCAGTTCGGCCGGCGTCTCATCAAGCTGGTGGAGGCGGGCCAGGCCGACGGCAGCATTGATGTGGCCGACGCCCGGGCTGCGGTGAGCTGGATCGTCAGCGCGCCGCTCATGATCCCCCGCCTGACCGAGCTGTGGCAGAGGCAGGGCACAGCGTGGCTCGCCGACCACTATGCCGAGTTCACACGCCGGTCGCTGGCCCGGCGGTGAGACGGCGGCCCGCGAAAGGCCGCCGGCGGCGGCCGGCGGCGGCCTGCCGATCCAACAACACGACGACAAGGAGACGCTCCTCGTGACGATGCAGGTCGAATCCCGTGCCCTTCTGAGCGATGTGGAAGAGGCGAAGGCGACACTGACCGACGCCCGCCGCAGCACGGCCCTGGAGCGCCAGCGCAAGCGCGCCGACATGACCGCGCGCGAGCGGGTGGCCTACCTCTGCGACGAGGGCACGTTCCAGGAGATCGGCGGCCTCGCCCATCCCAAGGAGGGCGCGGCGAAGAAGGCGCCCGCCGACGGCGTGATCGTCGGCACCGGCAAGGTCGACGGCCGCTGGTGTGCCATCGTCTCCCAGGATTTCAGCGTGTTCGGCGGCTCCATCGGCGAGATCGGCAGCGCCAAGACCAGCCGCATCGCCGATATCGCGCGCGAGCACGGCATGCCGCTGGTCATGCTGCTCGACGGCGGCGGCCACCGCATCCAGGGCGGTCAGAACTCCCGGCACTTCGCCAAGGCAGGGCCCTTCTTCCACGAGCTGGCGCGCATGTCCGGCTGGGTGCCGATGGTCGCGGCCATGCTCGGCGCCGGCTTTGCCGGGCCCACCAACTACGCCGGCATGGCCGATTTCGTCGTCATGGTGCGCGGCCGCTCCACCATGGGCCTGGCCGGTCCGGCGCTGGTGAAGGCCGGCACCGGCGAGGACATCGGCCTGGAGGAGCTGGGCGGCGCCGAAGCCCAGGTCGACCGCCACGGCCTCGCCGATCTCGGCGTCGAGAGCGAGGCGGCGGCGCTCGACGCGGTGAAGCGCTATCTCTCCTACCTGCCCTCCAATGCCCGCGAGCCGCTGCCGATCCGGCCGAGCGACGACCCGGCGACGCGCCGGGCCGAGGCGCTGCTCGACATCGTCCCCGCCAACACGCGGCGCGTCTACGACATCCGCAAGGTCATCGACCTCGTCGTCGACGCCGGCAGCGGCTTCGAGATCAAGCCCACCTTCGCCAGGAACATCGTCACCACGCTCGCCCGCCTCGATGGCCGGTCGGTCGGCATCATCGCCAACCAGCCGATGCGGCTCGGCGGCATGCTCACCTCCGACGCCTGCGACAAGGCGGCTCACTTCATCGCCGTGTGCGACGCCTTCGGCCTGCCGCTGGTCTACCTGATCGACGTGCCCGGCTTCTCGATCGGCTCCGGCGCCGAGCGCACCGTGCTCGGACGGCACAGCGCCAAGATGGTGTTCGAGCTGGGCCAAGCCTCGGTGCCCCGCATCTCCATCGTGCTGCGCAAGGGCTACGGCCTCGGCTATTTCGCCATGTGCGGCGGCCGCAGCTTCGATGCCGACGCGAGCTTCGCCTGGCCGACGGCAGAAATCTGCGCCATGTCGATCGAGGGCTCCGTCGACGTCGCCTACCGCCAGGACTACGAGAAGGCGCCCGATCCCGCCGCCCGCCGGCAGGAGCTGATCGACAAGATCCGCGCCGACATCGGCGTGCTGGAGGCGGCCGGCGGCTTCGGCATCGACGACGTGATCGATCCCCGCGACACCCGGCTGCAGCTCATCTCCGTCCTGAGCCGGGCGCCGGCCCGGCGCGACAACCGCCAGCCGCCGAAATTTAGGAGCATCGTCCCGATCTGACCGGGACGCGCGCCGCCCCCCAAGGCGCTACGCCGGGAAACAACGACAAGCAGGAGGAAACTATGGAGAAGGGGTGGACCGACCCGCGCGTGCCTGCGCCGGACGTCTGCGTCCTACGCGACGTGCTCGAGCGACGGGTCCGCGAGCAGCCGGACAAGGTCTTCGTGCGTTTCGCCGACGGCGGCGAGTGGACCTATCGTCAGATACGCGAGGTCGCGGTGCGGGCGGCCCACGGCTTTCGCGCGCTCGGCGTGAAGCAGGGCGACCACGTGCTGTCGTGGCTCCCCAACGGCCGCGACGCCTTCCGTGTCTGGTTCGGCCTCAACTACCTCGGTGCAGTCTACGTCCCGGTCAACCTGGCCTACCGCGGCAGCATCCTGGCGCACGTGGTAGAGAATTCCGACGCCCGGCTGATCGTGGCCCACGCCGAGCTTCTCGGGCGGCTCGGCGCCATCGACCGCGCCAAGCTGGAAGAGGCCGTGGTGATCGGCGGCGAGGCCGGGGCCGAGACGGGGCTCGCCGTGCACCCGGCCGGTGTGCTCGCGGTGGAGGCGAGCGACCCGCCGGAGCTCGAGCGGCCGATCATGCCGTGGGACACCCAGTCGATCATCTATACCTCCGGCACCACCGGGCCGTCGAAAGGGGTGCTGTCGAGCTACCTGCACCTCTATTCCATGTCGGCCGAGCCGTGGCCCTACTTCGGGCCTGACGACCGTGGCATGTGCAACCTGCCACTGTTCCACGCGGGCGGCACCGGCGCCGTCTATCGCTCGCTGGTGCGCGGCGCCTCGGTCGCCGTCTTCGACGCGTTCTCGACCCAGGATTTCTGGCGTCTGGTGCGCGAGCACGGCGTGACGACGACGGTGCTGCTCGGCGTCATGGCGACCTTCCTGGTGAAGCAGCCGCCGTCCGATGAGGACCGCGGCCACGGGCTCAAGTCGGTCACCATGGTGCCGCTGTGCGAGGACGCGGAGCTGTTCTCGCAGCGCTTCGGCGTCGACGTCTACACCACCTTCAACATGACCGAGACGTCCTGCCCGATCGTCTCCGAGCGCAACCCGCCGGCGCTGTCGAGCTGTGGCAAGCCCCGTCCGGGCGTCGCCGTGCGCGTCGTCGACGGTAACGATTGCGAGGTGGCGGTCGGCGAGGTGGGCGAGCTGCTGGTCCGCACCGATCGGCCGTGGGCGATGAACCACGGCTACTACAAGAACCCGGAGGCGACAGCGAAAGCCTGGCGTAACGGCTGGTTCCACACGGGCGATGCTTTCCGCATGGACGCCAACGGCGATTTCTTCTTCGTCGACCGGATGAAGGACGCTATCCGCCGGCGCGGCGAGAACATCTCGTCCTTCGAGGTCGAAACCGAGATCTGCGCGCACCCGGCGGTGAAGGAAGCGGCGGTCGTCGCCGTGCCGAGCGAGTTCGCCGAGGACGAGGTGCTGGCGGCGGTGTCGCTCACCGAGGGGGCGGAGCTCGATCCGGCCGAGCTGGTCGCCTTCCTGCTGCCGCGCATGGCCCACTTCATGGTGCCGCGCTACGTGCGCGTGCTGCCCGACCTGCCGAAGGCGCCGACGCAGAAGGTGCAGAAGCATATCGTGCGCAGCGAGGGGGTGACCGCCGACACCTGGGACCGGGAGGCGGCGGGCATCCGCATCAAGCGCGAGAAGATCGGGGCATCCGCCGCCTAACGCATGGCGGCTTTCCGCTGGGACATCAGCCCGACAACCAGAATAGCAGAACGGCGCACCCGCTCCTGGGTAGCGCCGACGGAGGGAGAAGACATGACCAAGGATATCGGCGCCCCGCTCGTGCGGCCGGACGGCGACATGTCGCGGCGCGGGCTGCTGCAGGCGGCAGCGGTGCTCGGCGGCGGCCTCGCCGTGCCAAGCCTCACTATGCCAAGCCTCGGCCTGGCCCAGGGGGCGGGCGAGCCGTTCAAGCTCGGTTGGGTGCGGCCCACCACCGGGCGGCTCGCGTCGTCGTTCGCGCCGCTCTACGCGGGCGGCATGATCGCCATCGACGAGATCAATGCGGCGGGTGGCATCATGGGCCGGCCGATCGTGCGCGACGAGCAGGACGATGAGGCCTCTCCCGCCAAGGAGCCCGGCATCATCCTCAAATATCAGGGGGCGGGCATCAACTTCGTCTGCGGCCCGACCGGCTCGTCGCAGGCGCTGTCGTCGCTCTCCAGCACGACGGCGCGCAAGATGATCCAGACGACCTATGCGCTCGCCGCCGACATGGGCAACGGCAGCAAGTATCCCTACCACTACCAGCTGATCTTCAATTCCGACCAGCAGGCGGTCGCCTGCGTCAGCTATCTGGTCGACGTGCTGAAGCTGAAGAAGATCGGCATCCTCCAGGAGAGCACCGCCTACGGCGAGCAGATCACGCCGGTGTCCAAGGCGGAGCTGAAGAAGCGCGGGCTCGATCCGGTCGACGTGCAGGTGTTCCCGATCACCGCGCCGGACCTGTCGGGTTACGTCCAGGCCCTGCGCAAGGCCGGCGCCGACGGCATCCTGATGTGGATGTCGAACATCCCGAACTCGGCCATGATCTTCAACGCCATGAACGCGATGAAGTGGTTCCCGCCGATCACCGGCCATACCTCGCTGTTCCTGGAATCACTGCTCGACCTGGTGCCGCCGGACGCGCTCAAGAACGTCTACGGCACTTGGTATAAATCCTTGACCTGGACCGACACCGAGGGCCCCGGGCCGCGGCAGGTCGACTACGCCAAGAAGATCCTCGCCTTTCCCGACGCCAAGGGCAGCGAGGTCAATGCGGCGGGCAGCCCCTACTACGACTTCCTCTATCTGCTGAAGATGGCCATCGAGCAGGAGAAGAGCTTCGACGTGGAGCGCGTGAAAGCTGCGCTCGACCGCACCAAGGGCTACCAGGGCATGCTCGGCACCCTGAGCTTCACGCCGGAGAACCATTGCGGCATCGATGTCGCCGACATGGTGATGGCGACGGTCACCTCGGCCAGGGACCCGAAGGCCATGGGCATCTTCCGGGCGCGCGCGCCGGGCTGACATCAGCACCTGCGTCATGGCCGGGCTTGACCCGGCCATCCATCCACTTGAAAAACAACAGCATTCGGACAGCCCTGGCGGGCTGACGTTGCTCGCTTTGATGGATGGTCGGGTCAAGCCCGACCATGACGGCGAGGCGGCTGGACCGTCGCGGATCTCATCTTCAATTCGGTCAGCAATGCCCTCGGCGCACAGCGCCCGCGTCAGCCGGCCCGCGTCAGCCGGCCTGCTGCAGCTGTGCCGGCGGCAGCACGTGGCGCTCGGGGGTCGAGCCGGGCCCCGGGCGCACCTGGACGTCCTTGGCCGAGAGCGGCTCGTTGCACTCGGAGCACACCATGACCGGGTCGAACAGCTTGCCGCACAGCTTGTGCTCGTGCAGCAAGGGGCGGCCGCGCTCGTCCGCCATGTGCATGTCGCCCCAATGGACGATGGCCATGATCACGGGATAAAGCTCGAGGCCGCGCTGCGTCAGGATGTATTCGTAGCGCTTGGGGCTGTCCTGGTAGGGGACGCGGCGCAGCACGCCATAGCGCACGAACTTCTTCAGCCGATCCGAGAGCAGATGACGCGTGATCCCGAGCCTGGCCTGGAAGTCGTCGAAGCGCCTGACGCGCAGGAAGCAGTCGCGCAGGATCAGCAGGCTCCAGCGGTCGCCGATCACTGCGACCGTGCGCGCCACCGAGCACTGCTCCTCTTCGAGCGTGTTCCACTTCATCGTTGTCTCCATCTGGCCTGGCGAGCGGCGGATGGCGCCGAGATGGGCGTCGCGCGCGTAGGTCTCAATACCCCGCTCCTACAGGTTCCATTTTTGTCCACAAAGGTCAATGGTCCTGCCGCTTTTTGGCGGCATGTTCCACAAAGTGCCTCAAAATGCGGCCACGTCGGACATAGGCGGTTATGTCGGCCCGCGGTTCTTGACCGTTCTTTAACGGAACGATAGCGGTTGGCGGGCGCTTGCGGCCGTGTCGGCCGGCGGCGCATGGCGACCGCGCGCGGCTTGGCTTCGGCGCACCCGCATCTATCGTGGTCGTCGGCGCGGCGAGGCCCGCCAACCAAGGGAGGCGCGCGTGAGCGAATGGGACAAGGCCGCCGAGATCGACCATCGGCGTGCGCAAGCCAAGCTCCAGGGCGGCGCGGACGCGGTCGCCAAGCAGCACGGGCGCGGCCGCTTGACCATTCGCGAGCGCATCGAGCGCGCCCTCGACGCTGAATCGTTCCGCGAGGTCGGGCCGATCGCCGGCCGATCCGAGACCGCGGCCGGCGGCGGCACCACCTTCACCCCGGGCAATTTCGTCGTCGGCTTCGGCCGTATCGGCGGGCGCAACTGCGTCGTCGCGGGCGAGGATTTCACCCAGGCGGCCGGATCGCCCAATGCCGCCGGCCTGCGCAAGAGCGTCTACACTGAGGAGCTGGCGATCCAGTATCGCGTGCCGCTGGTCCGCTTTCACGAGGGCTCGGGGGGCAGCGTCGCCGGCAGCGACAAGTCCGCGCCGTCCCTGCCCGAGCCGGTCCACGGGCGGCACCGCTTCCTGTCGATCGCCCAGGCGCTCGCGACCGTGCCGGTCGTCAGCGCCGCCGTCGGCACCGTGGCCGGCTTGCCCGCCGGCCGGCTGGTGTCGTCGCACTACACGATCATGACGCGCACGTCGCAGGTCATCATTGGCGGGCCGGCCCTGGTGGAGCGCGCGCTCGGCATCCAGGTCAGCAAGGAGGAGCTCGGCGGTCCGACCATCCACGAGAAGAGCGGCGTCGTCGACGACGTGGTGGAGGACGAAGCTGCGGCGTTCGATACGATCCGCACCTTCCTGTCCTACCTGCCGCAGAACGTCTGGGAGCTGCCGCCGCGCGGGCCTGCCGACGATCCGCCGGGCCGCATGGACGCGGCGCTCGACGAGATCATCCCGGCCAATCGGCGCCGCGTCTATGAGACCCGCGCCATCATCCGGTCGGTCATGGACCAGGGCTCGTTCTTCGAGATGGGGCGGCGCTTTGCGCCGGGGCAGATCGTCGGCCTGGCGCGGCTCGCCGGCTACCCCGTCGGCATCTTCGCCAACGACACCCGTCACTTCGGCGGCGCCATCACCGCCGACGGCGCCCAGAAGCTGCGGCGTTTCGTCGAGTTCTGCCAGACCTTCCACCTGCCCGTCATTTCCTTCGTCGACGAGCCGGGCTTCATGATCGGCCCCGAGGCGGAGCGCTCAGCCACCATGCGCTACGGCGCCATGGCGCTCGCGACCGTGGCGCTGGCGACGGTGCCGTGGGCGACGGTCAGGGTGCGCAAGAGCATGGGCCTGGCGAATTATGCCCACATCGCGCCCGGCGCCTTCGTGCTGGCCTGGCCGACGGTCGAGATGGGGGCGTTGCCGGTCGAAGGTGGTGTCGCCGTCGCCTTCAAGCACGAGATCGCCCAGGCGGAGGATCCGGCCGCCAAGCGCGCCGAGCTCGAGGCGCAACTCGCCGCGCTGCAATCACCGTTCCGGCAGGCCGACGGCTTCGCCGTGCACGACCTCATCCACCCGCGCGAGACGCGGCCGCGGCTCGCCGACTGGATCGAGCTGGCGCAGCCGCTGCTCGCCGCCCAGCTCGGCCCGTCGTCGTTCTCGTACCGTCCGTGAAGCGCGAGCGGCGAGCTGAGGCGGTCGCGATGAGCTGACCGCCGTCGCTCGTCAAGCCGTCGAAAGCCTCGGTGTCGCCGGGGCTTCCTCCCGCTGCAGTGCCTGGCCGAGACGCGCTCCTGGTACGGCCGCCCTCAGAAGGTGCGGTCGATGCGCAAGCGCGTCAGCCAGTTGTCGTCGAAGCTGACGGTCTTGCCCGTGAGCGTGCCGTACTTGTTGTTGTCGACCACGCGGCCCTTCGGGTCGATGCGCTGGTAGAGCACCTCGAGGCCGATATCGAGATCCTTGACCGGCGACCACACCAGGTTGGCGGAGGTCACCAGCTCGTTGAAGCTCTTGAAGGCGATGTTGGTCGAGCCGGCTGCCGCCGAGGCCGCCGTCACGATGCCGGCCGAGTTGGCGTAGAGGTTGCCGAGCGGGCCGGCGGTGCGCGCCGAGCCGGGATACAGCAGCTCGCCATAGCTGACGACGAAGCCCGAACGCCACTGCGGCGTCCAATAGTGCAGGAAGGCTGCGGACGCCGACCAAGCCTGGCTCAGCTTGATATCGCCGCTGTTGGGATCGACGTAGCCGTCGACCTTGTAGGCGTTGAAGCGGCCGCCGCCGCCGATGCCGCCGGCGGTCGAGGACTCGTAGCCGAGCGGGTTGTCGACGCCGGTGTAGGACATGGCGCCGCGGGCGTAGGCCGCCTGCAGCCACAGCGCATCGCCCGGCGCCAGGAACGGCAGCAGGAGCTTGACGCCGCCCTGGACCGCGTAGCCGTAGGCCGCCTCGGGGCGCTGCGGGTAGACGCCGGCCGCCGCAACGGCGGAGCCGCCTTGCGCGACCCCTGCGTTATTGTAGACGCCGAGGTTGTTGTAGCCACCGATGGAGACCTGGTGGACGGCCGCCGAGATCTGGGCCGAGCCCCAAGACTGGTCGACGCGCAGGTTGGCGACGAAGTCGGGCAACTGCTGGCGCTGGGCGATGTCGACGAAGGCGTAGCCCGTCCGCTGGCCGGCTGTGTTGAACAGGTAGACCGGCGAGCCGTAGGTGCAGCCGTTGACGCCGCCGTTGGTGCACAGCGCCGAGAGCGTCGTGGCGATGTTGCCGACGGCGGGCTGGCTGAAGCCGAGGTTGGCGCCGGGGATGGCGCTCTGCGGATTGACCGAGAACAGCGGGTTGCGGCGGAACGACGGGTCTTCCGCCGACACGGTGGCGCTGAAGCCGTTGCCGAACTGATAGGTGTAGGCCAGGAGATTGGTGTTGATGCCCGAGGCGATCGAGAGGCCCGCCAGCTCGATGTCCCAGACGTAGAAGTCGTAGAACGACGAGGCGCGACCGGCGGTGAGGCCGGCGAACTGGATGAACGCCTTGTCGACCTCGACGTACTTGTTGGCGCGGTTGTAGGTGTCGATGCCCGTGGAGTTGAACGAGTTCGGGCCGTAGTTGCGCCAGGTCGCCGTCGAGCCGTGCTGTTGGCCGGTGCGGCTGGCGATGTCGAAGCGGATGAAGGTGCGCAGCGTGCCCCAGGCGGTGGAGGTCCGCGCGTCCACCTGGAGGCGGCCGGCGCCGAAGAACACCGAGCGGTCGGCGTTCAGGGCCCGGTATTGCGCCGTCTCGTACTGGAACTGAGCGCGGCCGCCGAGCTTGATGCAGGTATCGGTGCCCGGAATGTAGAAGAAGCCGACGCCGTGGACGGAGCACACCTTCACGTACTCGACCGGCGCGGCCTTCGTCAGCGGAAGGTCGGCAGCCCGCACGCCGGTCACGGCCAATAATGCAGCCGCCGACCCAAGAAGAATACTCTTAGTAATTTTCACTATGACCTCCAAACTCGCAGAGATCCTTGGAACGTTCTTCCCATTTATATGAGCTCGGAACAATCCGAGATCGCGCGCTGAGGCATCCGCCCCGCGCTGCTTGGTCCCCCAGGGCCGGACCATAATCTCCCCTTCGCGCCCGGCAACCAGCAAATTCAAGTTGTAGGCTCGATATTTCGCTTAATATCAGCCTGTTGCACAAAAATCACGAATACTTCATAGATCACAACGAGATATGAATTGATTTACTTGTAATGGATGCTTGATTGAAAGAAAATTCTATTTACATTGGTTGCGTCGCCGCGCTGTTGCTGCCCGGGGATGTGGCTGGGCGCAACGGGACAAGTGCGGGGCTCCCTGCGGCAGCAGCTCGAGGGGCGCCGCCGGCGCATAGGCGCTCCGTCGGCTGCTCCTCGTCCCGGGTGCGGCGCGAGAGGGGAGGCGTCAGGCGTCAGGCGTCAGGCCTCGGCCGCCGCCTTGAGTCGCGCAATGGTGCGCTGCAGGTCCTGCACGTGCTGGCTGAGCGTCTGAATGCGCTGGGCCATGTGCCGGTTCTCCGTCCAGAGCTTGCGCAGTTCATTGGACATGCGGCCCTTGAGCGCCACCACCTGCGTCTCCAGCTCGTGCATGCGATCCTCGTCCAGATTGCGCAAGCGTCGCAGCAGCTCCGGCGAGCGGTAGATGGTGGACCGGGAGACGCCGGCTTCTGCGGCAAGGCGCGTGGCGCTGAGCTTGCGGCCTCGTGGATCCGCCGCAAGGCGGGCGAGCGCATCTTCGATGGCCTGCGTATTGACTGGCCTCATGGGTTGGTTCCTTCCGGCGGGCGGCCCGATCGTCCATGCGTGCGCGTCGCGAGCGCGATGCGGTGATGCGTCAAAGGCCGCAAGAGGAGAGCGATTGAACGGCGATGCCCGGATCGGAGGGGAAGCCTCGGCGTTGACCCGGGGCTCGCACGCTCCGGCTCGCCCGGACGCGACGCACTGGCGGAGAGAGGGCCTCAGAATCTGCGGTCGATAGGGACGCGCGTCAGCCAGTCGTCCTCGACGCCGACGGTCTTCCCGGTCAGCGTGCAGGCTTTGACATGCTCGGCGGGCGCTGCCTTCGTCATGGGCAGATCGGCAGCGGCTGCCCCGGTCGCAGCGATAAATCCGGCCGCCGGTCTCCGGAGAATACTCCTCGCGATGTCCACAATGACCTCCAAATGCTTAGAGATCCTTGGAACGCTCTTCCCACTTCAGCTGCAAACCCGACGCCGCAGTGCGACTGCCATGAGGCGTCGGGCCGGCATCCGCTTGGCCCGCCCGAGCCTCACCATAATGATCCCACCGTTCACATCAATCGGCGATTCACGCATAGAGACGTTCATCGCCCATATTGGCATATATGTTGCCTAATTATCACGATATCACAGCGTGTGTGACATAATTAATCGCCGACTTTTTGTGCATTCGTCGATGGAATTTTTGAAATTACATTTACGATTGTTTGATTCAATTCCTACCTCGCAAGGTTGATTCGAGATAATTACCGGAGCGTTCGACGATTCGTTTGCCCGTGATTCGGAGGTTGATTGACCTTCGTCGCAGGGCACTGTCGGGCCGGGATGGATGCCAGTGCATGGCGGGGCTTGGGGATGATGCCTGCCGAAACTCGCCCCGCGTCATCGTCCGGAGACGAGCGCAGCCCCCTTGAGGCGCATGCGTGGCTGGGGAACGTGCGGTGTGATCGAAGATGCGAGATCAGCCGTATCACGAAGGCGGTGGCAGCCGTCGCCGGGGTGATTTGCCAAGTTGTCCGATGATCCGCCGAGCCATGCTGGGGATCGACAAAGTATCGCGCCCATGAAGTCATTGTCTCGCCATGCCGCATCCGCACAGAAACATGCGCGTGCATGCGAGAGCCCAGGCTTCGATCTCCTCCTGTGTCATGGCCGGGCGCACCCCGAGGATCATCTGCCGTTGCGGTCCGACGACCATGCTCCGCAGAAGGTTGGCGGCCAGCTCCGGGTCGGGACAATCGATGAGGCCGTCATCGCAAAGCGACCGTATCCGGTCCGCCAGCGCGTCGGCGATCCGAAGCGCGACCTGCCTGTAGCTCGCGATGACTTCCGGAAACTGGTCGATCTCGGCTATGGCGAGGCGCATCGTCTTCCAGGCCTCTTCGCTCAGCGACAGGCGCGCAAAGCTGAGGATGATCTGTTCAAGGTACGCTTCAGCATCGCCGGAGCCATCATTGGCGACATCGAGCGACCTGAGGCTCGACTCGATTCGGCTCTCCACGGCGATACGGAAGAGATCCGCCTTGGTCGGAACAAGCTTGTAGAGGGTTCGCGTCGAGATCCCGGCGCGGCGTGCGACGCTCTCCATGCTGGTCTGCACATATCCCGATGCGGCGAACTCCGCGATCGCAGCGTCGATGATCAGCTTTCTCGTCTCGTCTTCGCTACGTGTCGAAGGGCGACCACGCGCACGGCGTTGCACATTGTCGACCACCAAGACCAGGACTCCCACCACCATCATCATCGTGCGAGGAAAATTAGGAAATTCAGTATTTTCCAAATATATCACAAGTCGGCGCCAAGTCAAGAGTCAGGTATCGGCCATGTCCGCGCGCACGCAGGAACGGTGCGGTTGTGGACGCTCGCTCCCGCATCTGTCCCGCGATGCGACGGAGGGTGATCCGATCAGATGCGACGACCTGATCGGATCACGGTGCCGTCCATACAGTGTTCTTCCCGCGATTGGCGTGCCGCCGCCGCTCGCGAGGGCGGCGAAAACTCCTCTGGAGCGCTTTTTCGCGATTGGGTGGACACACCCAATCGCGAAAAGGCGCTCCAGATTCAAAAGACGATGAGCATTTCTCTGCCATTGGATGGGTCCATCCAATGGCGAAATGCTCTAGCGGCTGACCAGGTCGCCGATGATCTGCCACTGGGTGCCGTCGAAGCGCCGCACCCGTTCCTTGCGGATGGTGAGGTAGTCGTCCGGCCGCGTGTCCAGCGTCACGCCCGGCAGGAACATGGGCAGCGACAGCTCGTGAAGGTTGGTCGCGATCTTCATGACGTCCTCGCGCGTCGGCTCGTTGCCGGCGCGCTTCAGCACCTCGACCAGGCTCTGCGTCGTCGAATAGCCGGTGACCGCCGAGGTGTCGTAGAGGTCGAGCTCCGGCACGTGGGCCTGCATGAAGGCCTTGTAGGCCTTGACGGCGGCATCGTCCTGCCACTGCGGGTCGCCCGGGTCCTTGGCATAGGCCGCCGACAGCAGGCCGCGGGAGGCGTCCAGGCCGGCCGGCTTGAGCACCGACACGATCGATCCCGAGACGTTGGAGACGAGCTGCGTCGGCTTCCAGCCGATCTCGTGGGATTTGCGGATCGCCTGGGCGGCGAACTTCGGCGCGGCCAGGTTGAAGAAGACGTTGGCGCCGGTCGCGGCCAGGGTGACGATCTGGGAATCCACCGTCGGTGTGGTCGGCTCATAGGACTGCTTGGCGACGATGACCTCGGCGCCGCTGGCCGCGAAGGTGGCCTCGACGCCGGCCAGCATTTCCTTTCCGAAGTCGTCGTTCTGGTAAAGGATCGCGACGCGCGGGCTGGCAACCGTGGCCAGCACGTGCTTGGCCAGGATGGTGGCCTCGGTGGTGTAGGACGGCAGCCAGCCGATCGACCAGGGATTGGTCTTCGGCTCGGCGAAGCGCGAGGATCCCGACACCACGAACAGCTGCGGCACCTTCTTGGCATTGAGGTAGCGCTGCACCGCCACGTTGGTCGCCGTGCCGAGCGACCCGGACAGCATGAACACCTCATCGGACTCGACCAGCTTGCGCGTCTGCTCCACGGTCTTGGGCGGCGAGTAGGCGTCGTCCAGGCTGATCAGGTTGATCCTGCGCCCGTTGACCCCGCCCTCCGTATTGACGTGGGCGATGTAGGCCGCCGCGACCTTGCCCTGTACGCCCCAGGCCGACGCCGGCCCACTGTAGGGCAGCGTCTGCCCGACCTTGATCTCGGTCCGGGTGACGCCGGGGGCGGTGTCGGCCAGCCCCGCGCCGCTGCACAGCAGGCCGAAACCGACGACCGTGCAGCGCACGGCCCGCTCGAGTCGGACGAACTCCATCATGCTTCCTCCCATCTTTGTTGCCGCGCTCGCCGGTTGCTTCCGCGGCATCCAATAAGTTCTATTTTGGAATTTTAACCATAACCAATGCTCCGGATCATCGCAATCCGGCGGCGCCGTCAGGCGCATCGACGTGTCCTCAGAGGATAGACGCAGAGGTAAGATCGGCCGCGGCAGTGCGGGGCGAAGCGCCAATCTCACCGCGTCATGGCCGGGCTTGACCCGGCCATCCGTGCGCTCCGAAACAGAACTCGCTTGACGAGTTCCAAATAGGTACCTTAGATAGGCCCCGTCAGCCGCCGGCCAGCAGCGGCGACGGCCGCCGCTTGGCGACACAACGGGAGGGAACGGTGAACGAAGCGCTCGCACGTCAGGCCGAGCCCGATCAGCTCTCGGGCCTGCCGAACCGGATCAGCGACGTGGTCACCCGCATGGCGGAGGTGAGGCCCACGGGGCTCGCGCTCATCGAGCCCGGCCGCACCTGGACCTACGGGGATCTGGCCCGCGTCGTCACCGATACGGCGCACGCGCTCGCCCGCCTGGGCGTCCGCCCGGGCGACCGCATTCTGATCGTCAGCGAGAACTCGCTCGCCCTGGCGGGGCTGCTCTTCGCCGCGTCCAGGCTCGATGCCTGGGCGGTGGTCGCAAGCCCGCGCCTGTCCGGTCGCGAGATCGACCAGATCAGGACCCATTCCGGTGCCAGGCGGGCTTTCTACGTCGTCGACATCGGCGAGCAGGCGGCCGAGCACGCCAGCCGCAACCAGGCCGTCGTCGAGGCGCTGCCGGGTCTCGGCCGGGTCGCGGTGGGACCGCTCGATGCCGACGCGGTGCCCGAGCCGGTGCACGCCGGCGCCGAGGACCAGGTGGCCGTGCTGCTCTACACCTCGGGCACGACCGGCAATCCCAAGGGCGTGATGCTCACCCATCGCAACCTGCTGTTCAGCGCCTTCGTGTCGGGCTCGCTGCGCTCGATCGGGCCGGCCGACTGCATCTACGGCGTGCTGCCGATGTCCCACATCGTCGGCCTCACCATCATCCTGCTGTCGTCGGTCATGTTCGGGGCGGCCGTCCGCGTCGTGCCCAAGGCGGATCCGGCCGACCTGGCGCGGGCGCTCGCCGAGGACACCACCATCATCTACGGCGTGCCGGCGACCTATCAGCGGCTCCTCGAATACAAGACCGTCAGCGGCTTGCCGAAGCTTACGGCCGCCAGGCTGCGCTGCATGTTCGTCGCCGGCGCGCCGCTCGACCTGACGCTGAAGGCTCGCGTGGAGGAGGAACTCGGCCAGCCGCTGCTCAACGGCTACGGCATCACCGAATGCTCGCCCGGCGTCTCCTCGGTGCTGTCCACCTACCGCGAGGACGACACCGTCGGCACCATCCTTCCGGGCGTCGAGACCAGGATCGTCGACCGCTCCGGCCGCACCGTCGCTGTGGGCGAGGTGGGCGAGCTGCACGTGCGCGGGCCCAACGTCATGCGCGGCTACTACCGGGCGCCCGAGGCGACGGCGGCCGCCCTCGACGCGGACGGCTGGTTCAAGACCGGCGATCTCGCCCGCTTCACCGGCGAGGACATGTACATCGTCGGGCGCTCGAAGGAGCTGATCATCCGCTCCGGCTTCAACGTCTACCCGCCCGAAGTGGAAGCGGTGCTGAACTCGCATCCCGACGTGGTCCAGTCCGCCGTGGTCGGCCGGACGGTCGAGGGCAACGAGGAGGTGGTCGGCTACGTCCAGCTCCTGCCCGGCTCCAAGCTCTCGGCGGATGATCTCCTGGCCTACGCCAGGCCGCTGCTCACGCCCTACAAGCGCCCGGCCGAGATCGTCGTCCTCGACGCCCTGCCGGCCAGCTCGACGGGCAAGATCCTGAAGCACAAACTGGCCGAGGCCGCCCGGACGACCTGACGGCCCAACGGACGATGGCCCCCTGGCCGCCACCAATGGCGCCCGTCACGGCTAACGTCTTCACCTGCGCCATCGACGCGCAATTCGAAGGAATACCGACGTGACGACAAGAAACGCCACAGTGGCCGTGATCGGGGCCGGCGACTACATCGGCTCGGCCATCGCCAAGCGCTTTGCCTCGGAAGGTTTCACGGTGTTCGTCGGCCGCCGCGGCGGCGAGAAGCTGGCGCCGCTGGTCAGCGAGATCGAGGCCGCCGGCGGCAAGGCCTTCGGCCGCTCGCTCGACGCCCGCAAGGAGGAGGAGATCGCGGCCTTCCTCAAGGACGCCGACGACCATGCGCCGCTCGAGCTGTGCATCTTCAACATCGGCGCCAACGTCAACTTCCCGCTGCTGGAGACGACCGAGCGGGTCTTCCGCAAGGTCTGGGAAATGGCCTGCTACTCGGGCTTCCTGGCCACGCGCGAGGCGGCCCGGCTGATGGTGCCGCGTGGCCGCGGTGCGATCTTCCTGACCGGGGCGACGGCGAGCCTGCGCGGCGGGGTCGGCTACGCCGCCTTCGCCAGCGCCAAGTTCGGCCTCAGGGCCGTCTCCCAGGCGGCGGCGCGTGAGCTCGGCCCCCAGAACATCCACGTCGCCCACCTCATCATCGATTCCGGCGTGAACACCGAATGGGTGCGCGAGCGGATCCGGGAGAAGGAGGGCGACGCGGCGCTCGCCAATCTCGACCCCAACCGGCTGATGCGGCCGGAAGCCGTGGCCGAGACCTACTGGAGCCTCTACCAGCAGCCGCGCGACGCCTGGACGTCGGAGGTGGAGATCCGGCCCTTCGGCGAGAAGTGGTAGCCGCAGCTCGCTCAATACATCGTTGGACAGATAGACAACAACAAGAGGTGGGGAAAGATGAAGCGATCGCCGATTGCTCTGGGGCTGATGCTTGGCCTCGGCATGACCGCCGCACATGCGGCAGACAACGCCATCGGCGTGACAGCGAGCGAGATCAAGATCGGCACCACCATGCCATTCAGCGGGCCGGCGTCGGCGCTCGGCAACACCGGCAAGGGGCTGATCGCCTACGTCAACCTGCTCAACGACCGCGGCGGCGTGGGCGGCCGCAAGATCAACCTGATCGCGCTGGACGACGGCTACATCCCGCCCAAGGCCGTCGAGCAGACGCGCAAGCTGATCGAGCAGGACGAGGTGGCGTTCATGTTCAGCCCGCTCGGGACACCGGCCAATTCGGCCACCATCAAGTACATCAACGGCAAGAGGGTGCCCGACGCCTTCATCGTCACCGGCGCCGCCAAGTTCACCAGGGCGGCCGAGTACCCGTTCACCACGACGGCGCTGCCGAGCTACGAGACCGAGGCCAAGATCTACGCCAAGTTCATCGACAAGACCAAGCCCGGCGCCAAGGTCGGCATCCTCTATCAGAACGATGATCTCGGCAAAGACTTCGTCGCCGGCTTCAAGACGGTGCTGAAGGATTCGTTCCCGCAGCGGGTGGTGGCGATGCCCTACGAGGTGGCCGATCCCACGGTCGACTCGCAGATCTTCAGCCTGAAGAGCGCCGGCGTCGATGCGCTGCTGATCGCGGCGACGCCCAAGTTCGCGGCGCAGGCGATCAAGAAGACGGCGGAGCTCGATTGGCGGCCGCTGCGGATCATCAATCTGGTGTCGAGCTCGGTGTCCGCCACGTTGAAGCCGGCGGGGCTGGAGAACGCCAAGGACGTGCTGAGCGCCGTATTCTACAAGGATCCGTTCGACGCGGCGTGGAAGGACGGCCGCGAGGCCAAGGACTATCTCGCCTTCGCCGAGAAGTACCTGCCCGGTGCCGACCCCTACGACATCAACTACATCACCGGCTACAACCAGGGCATGATCCTCGAGCAGCTGCTGAAGCAGTGTGGCGATGATCTCTCCCGCGACAACATCAACAAGCAGGCGCACGCCATCCGCGACCTGCAGCTGCCGATGATCCTGCCGGGCATCAAGGTGAACACCAGCCCGGACAACAACCAGGCCTGGACGCAATTGCAGCTGCAGCGCTGGACCGGCGAGCGCTGGGAGCTGATCGGCTCGATCCTCCAGGCCGACAGCGACTGATCGAGGGCAAATGTTCGTATTGCGCAGTCGTTCGGAAGATCTGGTGCCGGCCAAGCCCTGGGCTCCCCTCTCCCCGCCTGGGGGGAAAGGGCAGGGTGAGGGGGCCTCGCCACGTGGCGTGACCCGCGTCGAGCACACTCCTGAACGCCCCCTCACCCGGATCGCGTTGCACGCGATCCGACCTCTCCCCGCAGGCGGGGCGAGGTGGGCAGCTGGACCGCTAGCGGCTCTTGCGGCAGCCGCCGAAACCCTCGTGCAAACTCACTAGCCGGAGAGCGCCCGTGTCCGTCACCTTCGCCCCGCACGACGAAGCCTTCCGGCAGGAGGTCCGCACCTTCATCGCCGAGAACTATCCGGCCGAGATGCGGGTCACCAACCCGGATACGGACCTCACCAAGGAGCAGAGCCTGCTCTGGCACCGCATCCTGCATCGCAAGGGCTGGCTCGCGCCGCACTGGCCCAAGGAGTATGGCGGCCCGGGCTGGACGACGGTGCAGCAGTACATCTGGGCCCAGGAGACGGCGCTCGCCGGCACGCTGCCGCCGCTCGCCTTCAGCGTCACCATGGTCGGCCCGGTGATCTACACCTACGGCAACGCCCAGCAGAAGGCGCGCTTCCTGCCGCGCATCCTCTCGGGCGACGACTGGTGGTGCCAGGGCTATTCGGAGCGGGACGCCGGCTCTGATCTTGCCAACCTCAAGTGCAAAGCGGTGCGCGACGGCGACCATTACGTCGTCGACGGGCACAAGATCTGGACGACGCTCGCCCAGCATGCGGACTGGATCTTCTGCCTGGTGCGCACCGACCCCTCGGCCAAGCCGCAGCAGGGCATCTCGTTCCTGCTCATCGACATGAAGACGCCGGGCATTACCGTGCGGCCGATCATCACCATCGATGGCAGCCACGAGATCAATGAGATCTTCTTCGAGGATGTGCGTGTCCCCGCCGAGAACCTGATCGGCGAGGAGAACAAGGGCTGGAGCTACGCCAAGTTCCTGCTCGGCAACGAGCGCACGAGCATGGCCGGCACCGGCTACGCGCGCCGGGCGATGGCCAAGCTGAAGTCGGTCGCCGCCGAGGAGCAGGCCGGCGGGGCGCCGCTCCTGGCCGATGGGGACTTCGCCCGTCAGGTGGCGCGGACCGAGATCGACCTGGCGGCGCTGGAGTTCACCGAGCTCAAGATGATCTCGGCGCTCTCCGCCGGCCGCGATCCCGGCGCCGGCGCCTCGCTGCTGAAGATCCGCGGCACCGAGATCCGCCAGCGCATCGCCGAGCTCACCCACCGTGCCATCGGCCCCTACGGCATGGTGCTGCGCCACGGGCTCGATCTCGGCCACAACGAGCAGGCCCCCGGGCCGGACTACGCCCAGACGGCGACGGAGATCTATCTGAACACGCGCAAGCTCTCGATCTACGGCGGCTCCAACGAGATCCAGCGCAACATCATCGCCAAGGCCGTGCTCGGCCTCTAGCGCAGCCGTCAAGCCCGACCATGACACCGAGAGAGATGCGGGACGTATAGCCATGGACTTCGAGTTCTCGGACGAGCAGGGCATGCTGCGGGACAGCGTCCGCAAGCTGCTCGGCGACAAGTACGGATTGGCCGCCCGCCAGGCCATCGTCGACAGCGAGACCGGCTTCAGCCGCGACCACTGGCGCCAGTTCGCCGAGCTGGGGCTGCTCGGCGTCGAACTGCCCGAGGCGGTCGGCGGGCTCGGCGGCTCCGCCCTCGACACCATGGTGGTGCTGGAGGAGTTCGGGCGCCGCCTGGTGGTCGAGCCCTACCTGGAGACCGTGGTCGTGGCCGCGGGCCTGCTGCGGCAGGGCGGGCTCGATCGCTGGCAGGACGAGCTCGGCGGGATCGCCGGCGGCGAGCGGATCTGGGCGCTGGCGTGGTCGGAGCCGCAGGGCCGCTCGGACCTCGGCCACGTGGCCACCACGGCCCGGCGCGACGGCGAGGGCTACCGCCTCACGGGCCGCAAGGTCGTCGTCGCAGCGGCCCCCTGGGCCGATGCGCTCATCGTCTCGGCTCGGACCGGCGGCGATGTCGCCGATCCGGACGGCCTCAGCCTGTTCGTCGTCGATCGTGCCGCTGCCGGTGTCCACTTGGAGAGCTATCGGACCCTGGACGGGCGCCGCGCCGCCGACGTGACCCTGGACCAGGTCCGCCTGGGGGCGGAGGCGCTGCTGGGCGAGGAGGGGCGCGGACTGCCGCTGCTCGAGCGCGCCGCCGAACGCGCCATCGCCGGCCTCTGCGGCGAGGCGGTCGGCTGCATGGCCGAGCTCAACCGCGCCACGCTGGACTACGCCAGGGCGCGGCGCCAGTTCGGCACGCCGATCGCGAGCTTCCAGGTGCTGCAGCACCGCATGGTCGACATGTTCATCGCCCACGAGGAGGCGGCGGCGACCAGCTTCTTCCTGCACCGGGCTTTCGGCGAGCCGAGCGCGGAGCTGGCGCAGCAGGCCGCGGCCGCCAAGGTGCAGGTGGGCGAAGCCGGCCGCCTGGTGGGGCAGCAGGCGGTGCAGATCCATGGCGGCATGGGCATGTCGGAGGAGCTGGAGGTGGGGCGCTACTTCAAGCGGTTGACCGCCATCGACATCCAGTTCGGCGACGCCGACCATCACCTGGCGCGCTACACTGGCGCGATGCAGGCCGAAGCGCTTGCAGCAGCATGAGGGGGCCGCCATGACCCGTCCCGTTGCCCTGATCACGGGCGTTGGCCCCGGCACCGGCAGCGCGCTGGTGCGGCGTTTCGCCGACGGCGGCTACGAGGTCGCCATGCTGGCGCGCACGGCCGAGCGCCTCGACGAGATCGCGCAGTCGCACGCCAGCTGCCACGCCTTCGCCACCGACGTCAGCGACGCCGCGGCCCTGGAGCAGACGCTCACGGATGTCGAAGGCCGCCTGGGCGCGCCGACCGTCCTCGTGCACAACGCCGTGGGCGGTGCCTTCGGCACGTTCGCCGACATCGACCCGGCCATCCTGCAGCGCAACTTCAACGTCAACGTCATGGCGCTGCTCCATCTCGCCCGCCGCCTCGCGCCCGCCATGGTGGCAGCCGGCAAGGGCGCCATCGTTGCCACCGGCAACACCTCGGCGCTGCGCGGCCGCGCCAACTTTGCCGGCTTTGCACCCACCAAGGCAGCCCAGCGCATTCTCGCCGAGGCCATGGCCCGCGACCTTGGGCCCAAGGGCGTGCACGTGGCCTATGTCGTGATCGACGCGGTCATCGACGTGCCCTGGACGCGCGCCCGCTACACCGACGCGGCCGACGACTTCTTCATCCAGCCGGAGCACATCGCCGACGAGGTCTTTCACGTGGCCCATCAGCCGCGGTCGGCCTGGTCGTTCAACGTCGAGCTCCGTCCCTTCCGCGAAACCTGGTGAGGCGGCGGCGAACGCCACTCCCTCCCATTCCGAGCAGGTCTAACCCCATGAAGACGCGCATCACCGAGCTCCTCGGCATCAGGCATCCCATCATCCAGGGCGGCATGCACTACGTCGGCTTCGCCGAGATGGCGGCGGCGGTGTCGAACGCCGGCGGCCTCGGCATCATCACGGCGCTGACGCAGCCGTCGCCCGAACACCTCGCCCGCGAGATTGCCCGCTGCCGCGAGATGACCGACCAGCCCATCGGCGTGAACCTGACGTTCCTGCCGGCGGTGAAGCCGCCGGACTATCCGGGCTACGTCCGGGTGATCCTCGATGCCGGCATCAAGGTCGTGGAGACGGCGGGCAACAACCCGCAGCAGTGGTTGCCGGCCCTGCAGGAGGCCGGTGTCAAGGTGATCCACAAGTGCACCTCGGTGCGCCACGCCCTGAAGGCGGAGGCGATCGGCTGCGACGCGGTGAGCGTCGACGGCTTCGAGTGCGGCGGCCACCCGGGCGAGGACGACATCCCCAACATGATCCTGCTGCCGCGCGCCGCCGACGAGCTCAAGATCCCGTTCGTGGCGTCCGGCGGCATGGCCGACGGCCGCAGCCTGGTCGCTGCTTTGTCCATGGGCGCCGACGGCATGAACATGGGCACGCGCTTCGTCGCCACCCGCGAGGCGCCGGTGCACGACAACGTCAAGCAGGCGATCCTGGCGGCGAGCGAGCTCGACACGCGCCTGGTCATGCGGCCGCTGCGCAACACCGAGCGCGTGCTCGTCAACGCCGGCGTCACCCGCCTGCTGGAGAAGGAGAAGACCCTCGGCCGCGACATCACCTTCACCGACATCGCGCCGGAGGTGGCGGGCGTCTACCCTCGCGTGATGGTGGACGGCGACATGGACGCCGGCGCCTGGAGCTGCGGCATGGTCGCCGGCCTGATCAACGATATCCCGACCTGCAAGGAGCTGATCGACCGCATCATGGCGGAAGCCCACTCGATCATCCGCGGCCGGCTCGAGGGCCTGCTGGCGGCGTAGCGCGCTCGGCGGCGCTGGAGCGCTCCTCCATCGGATGCAGCGGCAGGCTGCGGCCTCAGCGGGTGAGGCGGACCGAGGCGAAGCGCCCGACCACGGCGCCGCCACAGCGCTCCGCCGCCAGCACCGCGGCCCGGCCCGGCTGCAGGCTCGCGCCGCCGCGGGGCGCGTCGGGCTCGACCCGATGCGGCAGATCGCCGTGAGGCATGGCCCGCAGGCGCTGGGCGAGGTCGGAGACCAGCGCCCGCAGCCGGCGGTTCTCGGCCTGCAACTCCTTCATCTGCATGACGGCAGGGGCGCTCAGGCCGCCAAAGCGGCGGCGCCAACGGTAGAACGTGCGCAGCGACACGTGCGCGGTCTGGCAAATCTCGCCGATCGGCACGCCCGCATCCGCCTCGCGAATGAGGTGGATGATCTCAGCGTCGGTGAACTGCGACTGTCGCATCGGAACGCCCTCTGGATTCGTCGACGGGTGGGGTGACGGTGGCCTTTGCCACAAGATATCCCTCCGTCCTGGCCGCCCCGCCGTGCGCGGCAGCTCTCCGCCCGCCCATGATGTAGGCGTGCAGCAATCGCGGCCATCATAGCGCATTGCGGGGTGCCGCGAATGTCCATTGCACCGCACCGGCAAGGCTCCGCGCCGTCCGCCAGCGGCGGCGGCGATGGTTTCGGCCGCGGATGGATTTGGCAATTGTGCCAGAACTGACCGTTCTCTGGCTCGGCTGGCGCGCGTTTGGGCAATGCTGAACATTATATGAAGTTGCGCGCCGGCCCGCACTCAACAGAATTTCGACATCTCCGAACACTCGAGGTGTCGTCCCATGGTCATGTTCTCGCGGCGTTCGTTCCTTCAGGCGAGCGGTCTTGCTGCCGCAGGGCTGGCCACTCCCGTCGGCATGCCCGCCATCATCCGCAGCGCGCAGGCCGCAAGCCCGCTCAAGCTCGGCTGCCTGTTCTCGTCGTCGGGGACCATGGCCAACCTCGAGGGGCGTCTGAACTACGTGGTCAAGATGGCGGCGGACGAGATCAACGCCAAGGGTGGCGTCAACGGCCGTACCATCGAGGTGCTCGTCTCCGATCCGGCATCCGATTGGCCGCTCTATGCGCAGACCGCCAAGCAGATGCTGCAGCAGGAAAAGGTCGCCGCGTTGTTCGGCTGCTGGACGTCGGTGTCGCGCAAGAGCGTCCTCCCCGTCGTCGAGCAGGAAAATGGCCTGCTTTACTATCCCCTCCACTTCGAAGGCGACGAGAATTCGAAGAACGTCGTCTACGTGAACTCGCCGCCGGCGAGCTCGGTGCTGCCGGCCGTCGACTATCTGATGAGCGAGGAGGGCGTCTCCGCCAAGCGCTTCTTCATGCTGGGATCGGATTACGTCTGGCCCCGCACCATCAACAAGCAGCTCAAGGGTTACTGGACGTCCAAGGGCATCGCGGAGAGCGCCTGGAAGGAGGAGTACGTTCCCTTCGGCTTCTCGAATTTCCAGACCCTCGTGAACCAGATCCGCGCCTTCGCCGACCAGGGCGGCGGTCAGCCGGTCGTCGTCCTGACCGTGGTCGGCAACTCGATTCCGGACTTCATGCGCGAGTTCGCCAACCAGGGCATCAAGGCGACCGACATTCCCGTCCTCGGCCTCGACATGGTGGAGGCCGACCTCGAGGGTCTCGACACGGCAAAGCTCGTCGGCCACCTCAACTGCTGGGCCTACCTGCAGAACGCCGCCGGGCCGGCCAATACCGCTTTCCTGAAGAACTGGGCCGCCTACGTGAAGGCCAACAACGTGCCCTTCAAGGGCGACGTCTCCATTGATCCGATGGTGTCGGCCTATGACGCCGTCCACCTCTGGGCCATGGCGGCCCAGAAGGCCGGCTCGTTCGACGTACCCGAGGTCTCGAAAGCTTTCAATGGCCTCAGCCTCGACTGCCCATCGGGCTACAAGATCTCTATGACCGGCGAGAACAACTACGTCGGGCGCGGCGTGTTCATCGGTTCGGTCAACGACAAGCAGGGGTTCGACATCCTGTGGCAGTCGAAGGATACGCCGAAGCCGGTGCCGTTTAGCCCCTATGGCTGATCCGGCGTCGGCTGCCGTCCGATCGTCTGCGAAGGGGAGGCGTCCCGGCGTCCCCCCGTGGCTCCGACACCTGCCGGCGCGCCTGGCCGGCCTATCGGCTGTCCTCGTCCTCTGCGCATCGGGCGCCGGCGCGGCCTCGCTGGACCGCTCTGCCGTGGTCGCCGGCCTGTGCGGCTCGGCTGGACAGATGGGCGACGCGGCCGCGCTGCTGACCGCCGCGGCCGGGTTCGGAGGCGTCGACGACCGCACCTGGGCGGCACCGCTCGCCCGCGCCGTGATCGAGCGCAAGCTCGCCTGCGATACCGCCGGCGGTCGGCTCGACGGCGGCCTCGATGCGCTGACGCGCGCGGCGCGCGCCGAAGCGGGCCCGTCCCGCACGCCCGTGCTCAGCCTGAAGAATCGCGCCGCGTTCGAGATCGCCGACGCCGCTCTCGCGTTGCGCAGCGCCGCTGCCGCGCCCCAGCGCGCCGCTGCCCTGCGGACGCTCGAGCGGCGGCCGGCAGCCATCCCCGAGGGGCTGCTCGAGGCTGCCGCGGCGAGCGAGGGCGATGCCGGCCTGCGCGCGCAGATCGAGGGGTTGGCCCAGACCGCGGCGCTCAACGCCGCCGATCCGGCCGCCCGTATCCGCGCCATCGGCCGCATCGCCGACAACCCGAGCCGCCGCGCCCTCACCCAGATCACCGAGCTCACCCGGGATCCCGCCTATGCCGCCGATCCCGCCTTCCGCCGGGCCGTCGACGCGGCGGCGGTGCGCATCGGGCGCGGCATCGCCGTCGGTGACGCGCTGGCGACGCTCTACAACGGCTTGAGCGTCGCCTCGATCCTGTTCATGGCGGCGATCGGGCTTGCCATCATCTTCGGCCTGATGGGGGTGATCAATCTCGCCCAGGGCGAGCTCATCATGATCGGCGCCTACGTCACCTGGCTCGTGCAGCAGGGCCTGCGCCTCGTCGCGCCGTCGCTGCTCGACTGGTATCTGATCCTCGCCGTGCCCGTCGCCTTCGCCGTTACGGCGGCCATCGGCATCGCGCTCGAAGCCTCGCTGCTGCGCCATCTCTACCGGCGGCCGCTGATGAGCCTGCTCGCCACCTGGGCCGTGAGCCTGTTCCTCGTCAATCTCGTGCGGGTGGTCTTCGGCACGCAGAACCTGCAGTTCGAGACGTCCTTCTACGTCTCGGGCGGCGTGCCGGTGATCGGCGACTTCATCTTCACCTGGAACCGCATGTTCGCCATCGCCTTCGCCGTGGTGACGCTGGCGCTGACCTGGGCGGTCGTCCGGCGCACGCCGCTCGGCCTCAACATCCGCGCCGTGACGCAGAACCGCGACATGGCGGCCTGCATCGGCATCCCGACGCGGCGGGTCGACATGATGGCCTTCGGCCTCGGCTCCGGCCTGGCCGGGCTCGCCGGCCTCGCGCTGTCGCCCATCTACAGCGTGAACCCGCAGATGGGGCAGAACTTCATCATCGACAGCTTCATGGTCGTCGTGCTCGGCGGCGTCGGCACCATCGCCGGCACCGTGGCCGCGGCGCTGGGCATCGGCCAGATCAACGTGCTGATCGAGCCGCTCTGGGGCGCCGTCGCCGCCAAGGTGATCGTGCTGCTGATGATCATCGCCTTCCTGCAATGGCGGCCGGAGGGCCTGTTCGCCGTGAAGGGCCGCCGCAAATGAAGGGCTGGACAGCCGACTGCCCTTTTCTCGTCGCCGTCGGGCTGCTCGGCCTCGTCGCCCTGGCGATGCCGCTGCTCGCCGGAACGCCGCTGGCGCCGTCGCGCTACCTCACCAACGCGATCGGCCAGCTCGCCGCCTTCGCCGTGCTGGCGCTCTCGCTCGACCTGATCTGGGGCTATCTCGGCATCCTGTCGCTCGGCCACGGCCTGTTCTTCGCGCTGGGCGGCTACGTCATGGCCATGTATCTGCTCAAGCACTCCTTCGAGATCACGGGCACGGTGCCGGACTTCCTCCAGTTCATGGGCTGGAAGGAGTTTCCCTTCTACTGGGCGGGCTTCGGCGCCTTCCCCTACGCACTCGCCGTCGCGGTCGTCGCAACGCTGCTGATCTCGGGCGTGTTCGGCTATGTCTCGTTCCGCTCGCGGGTCGGCGGCGTCTATTTCGCCATCATCACCCAGGCGCTCGTCTACGTCGCCATGCTGCTGATGTTCCGCAACGACACCGGCTTCGGCGGCAACAACGGCATGACCGGCTTCTCCGTCCTGTTCGGCTGGCCGATGGGCACCAGCGGCACGATCACGGCACTCGCCGTCGCCTCGGTCCTGGTGCTGGCGCTCATGCTGGTGGTGTGCCGCCGTCTCGTCGGCGGCCGCTTCGGCGCGCTGATGCTGGCCACCCGGGACGACGAGACGCGCCTGCGCACCCTCGGCTACGAGACGCTGCGGCTGAAGCTCATCGTCTGGTGCGTCTCGGCGCTCATCGCCATGGTCGCCGGCATGCTTTACGTGCCGCAGGTCGGCATCATCAACCCGCGCCTGCTGTCGCCGGAGCTGTCGCTAGAGATCGCCGTGTGGGTGGCCATCGGCGGCCGCGGCCATCTCGTCGGCGCGGTCATCGGCGCGCTCCTCGTCAACGCGGTGAAGTTCTGGCTCTCCACGGCTGCGCCGGACGTGTGGCCCTTCATCCTCTCGGGCCTGATCGTTCTGGTCGTGCTCGTCTTTCCCAACGGGCTGGTCGACCTGGCGAAGCTCAGGCTCGCCCGGCCCATGGGCGCACGGCGGCTCGCCGCCGAGATCGGCGAGGCGCGCTCATGAGCCTCACGGCGCTCCTGGTCGACGGGGTCACCGTCAGCTTCGGCAGCTTTCGGGCGATCGACGACCTCTCGCTGGCCATCGACTACGGCGAGGTGCGCGCCGTCATCGGCCCGAACGGCGCCGGCAAGACGACGCTGCTCGACGTGATCTCCGGCATCACCCGGCCCCAGCAGGGCCGGGTGCTGTTCGACGGCGCCGTGGAGCTGACCGGCCGGAGCGAGGCGGCGATCGCCCGCGCCGGCATCCGTCGCAAGTTCCAGAAGCCGAGCGTGTTCGAGGGGCTCACCGTGCGCCAGCATATCGCCATCGGCGCCGACGTCGGCTTCCGCGCGCGCCTCGCCGCCGCGGCGCTCGCGGAGCGGGTCGACGAGGTGCTCGCGACGGTCGGGCTCGCCGATCAGAGCGAGCGCCTCGCCGGCGAGCTCGGCCACGGCCACAAGCAGTGGCTGGAGATCGGCATGGTGCTCGCCGGCGACCCCAAGGTGGTGATGCTGGACGAGCCGGTGGCCGGCCTGACCGACGAGGAGACCGAGCGCACGGCCATGCTGGTGCGCGCCCTCAACCGGCCTGACCGCGCCATCGTCGTCGTCGAGCACGACATGGACTTCGTCGAGCGCATCGCGGATCGCGTCACCGTGCTGCACGAGGGGCGCACGCTGTTCGAAGGCCCGATGCACAAGGTGCGGGCCGACGCGGGCGTCGTCGAGGTCTATCTGGGGCGTTGAGCATGGAGTTCCGTGTCGAGGCTCTGGACCAGCATTACGGCTCGGCGCAGGTGCTGCGCCAGGTCGGCCTGACGATCGCGCCGGGCGAGTGCCTGGCCGTGCTCGGCCGCAACGGCGCCGGCAAGACGACGCTGCTCCGCTGCATCATGGGGCTCGTCGCGCCGACGTCCGGGCGGGTGCTGCTCGACGGCGCCGACATGACCGCCTGGCCGCCCAACCGGCGCTCGCGCGCCGGTGTCGCCTATGTGCCGCAGGGCCGGGAGATCTTCTCCGAGCTGACCGTCGGCGAGAACATCGAGGCCGCGGCCCGCGCCCACGGCACCCACGCCACGCCGGCGATGGACGAGGCGGTGAGCCTGTTTCCGGTGCTGCGCGAGATGTGGAAGCGGCCGGGCGGCGCCCTGTCGGGCGGCCAGCAGCAGCAGCTCGCCATCGCCCGCGCCCTCGTCACCCGCCCCCGCCTGCTGATTCTCGACGAGCCGACCGAGGGCATCCAGCCCAACCTCGTCGCCGCCATCGGCGAGGTGCTGCGCGCGCTGAAGGGGCGGATGTCGATCCTCCTGGTGGAGCAGTACCTCGACTTCGCCATCGCCACCGCGGACGCCTTCGTCATCCTGTCGCGCGGCGCCGTCGTCGAGGCCGGCCGCGCCGAGGCGATGAGCCGTGAGCGCCTCACCCGCTTCATCGCCGTCTGACCGCATCCCCGCCCCCCGATCCCAGGAGACACGCATGTCGCGCCGCTTTGAAATCCCCGCCACGCCCGAGAACATGGTGTGGGGCTATCTCGACAGCTCGACGCCGCCGGTGCTGGAGGTCGCCTCGGGCGATGTGGTGACGCTGCACTCGTTCCCGGCCGGCGGCAAGGAGACGCTGCCGGACAACCTGCCCGTGCCGGACGACTACATGGCGGCGCTGAACACGCTGCCGCAGGGCGCCGGGCCGCATTTCATCACCGGCCCTGTCCACGTGAAGGACGCGCGGCCCGGCGATGCGCTGCAGGTGGACATCCTCGACGTGAAGGTGCGCCAGGACTGGGGCTTCGTCTCCATCCTGCCGCTGCTCGGCACGCTGCCGGACGAGTTCACCGACTACGAAACGATCCATCCGACGGTCGATCACGCCCGCAACGTCTGCATCACGCCCTGGGGCACGGAGATCCCGCTCGACCCGTTCTTCGGCATTATCGCCACGGCGCCGCCGCCGGCCTGGGGGCGCTGCGGCTCACCGGTACCGCGCGCCTTCGGCGGCAACATGGACAACAAGGAGCTGCGCGCCGGCACGACGCTCTATCTGCCGATCTTCAACGAGGGCGCGCTGTTCTTCGCCGGTGACGGGCATGGCGTGCAGGGCGACGGCGAGGTCTGCATCACCGCGCTCGAAACCGGTGTCACCGGGACCTTCCGCCTCACCGTACGCAAAGACATGGAGCTCGACTGGCCGTTCGCCGAGAGCGCGACACACCTCATGTCGATCGGCCTGGACGAGGACCTCGACGACGCCGCCAAGCAGGCGACGCGCGAGATGGTCAAGCACATCTGCCAGCGCACCAACCTGTCGCGCAATCAGGCCTACATGCTGTGCTCACTGGCCGGCAACCTGCGCGTCACCCAGCTCGTCGACGGTAACAAGGGCATCCACATGCTGCTGGCCAAGGCACTGCTGTAGACGGATCGCCGCGGCGAGGCGCATGCCCCCGCGGGGCGGGTCGCCGGCCGGCCGGTCCCGACGCGTCGCTATGCGGCTTCCATCCGCCTGGTGTCGCGCTTGGGCGGGGTGCCGAACATGCGGGAGTATTCGCGGCTGAACTGGGACGGGCTTTCATAGCCCACCTGAAAGGCCGCGGACTCCACGTTCAAGGCGTCCGAGATCATCAGCCGGCGCGCCTCCAGCAGGCGAAGCTGCTTCTGATACTGCAACGGCGTCAGCGCGGTCAGCGCCTTGAACTGGCGATGGAAGGCCGAGGGGCTCATCCGCGCGATGGCGGCCAGCTCCTCGACCCGGATCGGCTCCGTGAACCGCTCCCGCAGGCAGTGAACCGCGTCAACGATGCGTTGCGACGGACTGTCCGCCAGGCTCATCCGCATGACGTCCGCACCATGCGGGCCGGTGAGAAGCCAATAACAGATCTCGCGAATGATCAGCGGATAGAGCGCCGCCATCGCCTTGGGCGTCTCGAGCAGGCGCACCACGCGCAGCGCGCAGTCGGCAAGCGGCCCCTGGAAATCCGTCACGAACACGCCGCGGCGGGCCTCGCCGGCGGCCCTCGGCGGCGTGTCCATCGCTTCGGCGACGTCGCGCATGATCGCGAGATCGAGCGCGAGCACGAGCACGAGGCAGGGCCTTTCGGGCGTGGCCTCGACGACGCGGCCGACCGACGGTGTCGCGATCCCGACCACCAGAGCCTCGCCCGCTCTGTAGACCAGCCGATGGCCGCCGAACGTCGCCCATTTGGCGCCCTGCGCCACGATGCACATCGCCGGCCTGGAGAGCATGTGGGTCGGCGGCCTGGGGTGGTCCGAGCGAAGCACGCCCAGCTCTCCCACGCCGGTGTCGATGATGCTGATGCCGGGATGGAAATCGGTGTAGCGCAGGAGCGCCGCTGCCAATTCACCTGACATGCCCATGGTCCTTCTCGCCTCGGCTTCCCAGCCGGAATAAAGGAGCGGGCAGGAATAGGCAAGAAATCGGTGCCTTCCGGCATTCGCGAGGATCGGCGGTCAGCTTAGGTAACAGGCTCGGTCGAATTGAGCTCGGAGCCTGAAATGTCGACAGGAAACACTGAGAAGCCCGTGCCAAGGACAGTAATCGTCACCGGCGGCAGCCGCGGCATCGGACGCAGCACGGTGCTCAACCTCGCCGGGCGCGAGGTTCGGCCGATCCTGACCTACAAGACCAACCGGGCGGAGGCCGAGAAGGTGGTTGCGCTCGCGGCCGAAGCCGGCGTGCCGGCGACGGCCTTGCAGCTCGACACCGGCGACGCCGGCTCGTTCGACGCCTTCGTCGGCGGCGTCAGGGAGGCCCTGGTGCAGATGGGCGCCGAGCGTTTCGACTATCTCGTCAACAATGCCGGCATTTCCTCGACTGCCACGCTGGCGAACGGCACCGAAGCGGAGCTCGATGCGCAGTTCGCCGTCCACTTCAAGGGCGTCTTCCTGTTGACGCAGAAGCTGTTGCCGCTCATCAACGATGGCGGCCGGATCGTGAACATTTCGTCCGGGCTCGCCCGCGTCGCCATGAACGGCCGTGCCGTCTATGGCCCGATGAAGGCGGCGGTGGAGGCCCTCACGCGCTACATGGCGCTGGAGCTCGGGCCGCGCCGGATCGCAGTCAACGTCGTGGCGCCCGGCGCCATCGCCACCGACTTCAGCGGCGGCATCGTGCGGGACAACCCGCAGGTGAACAGGATGGTCGCCGAGCATACCGCGCTCGGGCGCACGGGCCTGCCGGAGGATGTCGGCCCGGTCATCGCGGGATTACTGTCCGACGACTTCGGCTGGGTCAACGCGCAGCGGATCGAAGTCGCCGGCGGCATGCAGATCTAGGCTGAAAGCAGGGCCGTCCGGCACGCCCGAGCCGGCCGCCGGCGAACCTCGTCGGGCGTCCTGCCCGGCGCCACGCGATGGCTACCGTTCGTCGATCATGATGCCGGCTACCTGCGCGGCGGCATCCACCTGCGGCCAGTGGCCCGCTTCCACGACATGCTGCGTCGCGCTCCGCGCCTGCGACCGAAGATGCTCGGCGACGCCGACATGCAGATAGGGGTCGGCCTTCCCCCAGATCAGCCGCAACGGCACGTCGGAGCGGCGGAACTCGACAAGGCGCGCCGTGTTGGCGGCAACTTCGTCACTCAACTGGGCTGTCATCTGCGCAAAAGCGAAGGCGGCGCTGGGCTGCTGCCGGAAATTGTCGTCGATGATCGGCCCCAGGAATTCGAGGTTGTGCCGCTTCTGTGCGTCGGTCAGCCCGCTCAGAAGCTCGTGCCGCTGAAAGTCGAGTAGCCAGGCAAACTGGGCCGGGCTTCTCAGGAAATGGCGACTGAGCGCCTGCAGCTCCTTGTTCGAGAACAGTCCGATGAGCTCGGGGACCCGGAGCCCCGGCGAGGCTCCGTAGAAGGCGTTCATCAAGGTAACGGCCGCGGTGCGCTCGGGGTGCCGCAGGCTGAAGTTGACGGCTGCCGGCCCTCCGGCGTCGTGACCCACCGGAACGATCCGTTCGAGCCGCAGGGCCTCGACGACCGCCTCCAGGTCGCCGAGCTGCTGCGGGAAGCTGTACACCGCGTCGAGCGGCTTGTCGGAAGCGCCAAAGCCGAGGAAATCGACCGTCACGACCCGCCTTCCGGCCGCGACCAGATGGGGGATGATCCCGTCATAGATGCGCGCATTGTCCGGAAAGCCATGGAGCAGCACGAAGGCGGGGCCGTCTCCGGCAAAGTCGCGGACATGAAGCCCGCCGCGGTCGCGGGCGATGCGGTGTTCGGCGAAGGCAGGAAATGGCGGGATCTGGGCATCTGTCACGGAATCTCTCCTGGGCTGTGAAGGGCAGGCGCGCCCATGGCGTGCGCGCAATGCTCCCGAATTACGGGCATATAAGACTATATTGATCGATGCCGCTTTTTGGCGCCGCACGGCGGCGCCGGGACGAAGCCGAGTCGATCCTTCTCCTGCCCGCGACGGGGCCTCCGTCGCGCAGGTCTTTTGCTGCACGCCGCTGGACACCAGCCGGCTACACCTCATATATGGGCATATAAGACTAAATATTCAAGCGCTCGCCGATGCAAGAGTCGGTTGGCGCCGACCCGGGGGGGCCGCCTCGACTGACGCCGTGGCCCCGAGCGTAGCGATGAGGGCGCAGGGCGCCGGATCAGGAAACAGGCATGACCGCGTTCTGCAACTGCTACGCCTTGCGCCAGGCAAGCCGCCACGTTTCGCAGTTCTACGATCAGATCCTCGCGCCGTCGGGGCTGCGGGTCACCCAATATACGATGCTCTACGAGATCGATAAGCGGGGCCCGATATCCTTGCTTCCACTCGCCGAGTCCATGGTGATGGACCGAGCGACCTTGGGGCACAACCTGCGTCCGCTCGAAGCAAAGGGCTACGTCAGCCTGACCATCGGCGAAGACCGTCGTAGCCGGGAGGTCAGCCTGACCGATGCGGGGCGGGCGATATTGGCCGAGGCCGAGCCGCTATGGAGGCACGCCCATGCCGCGTTTGAGGCTGCGCTCGGTAAGAAGGAGGCGGCTGATCTGAGGGTCATGCTCGGCCGCGTGGCGGCAATCACGTTCAGCCCGAGCCATGACCCGCCTTGATGCAAGCAGCCTCCCAGACGTCGCTGTCCCGCCGGGAGGCACGCGCGGGAGAGGGGCCTATCCTGTCCGCTCGGCAGGCCATTTCATATCAGGCATTGCGGCTTTGGACCGGGGGTGACCGGTCACGACTTCACGAGCGGGCAGCCGCCGTCGGCCATCGGGCGAAAGGCTTCGTCGCCGGGGATGCGGGCGAGCACCTCGTAGTAGTCCCAGGGCTCCTTCGATTCCGCGGGTGATTTCACCTTCAGCAGGTACATGTCGCGGACCAGGCGGCCGTCCTGGCGGATCCTGAAATTGTCACTCCAGAAGTCGTTGACCGGCAGCTCCTTCATCTTCGCCGCCACCACGAGGGACTCGTCCGTGCCGGCGGCCTGGACCGCCTTGAGGTAGTGCAGCACGGCGCCGTAGACGCCGGCCTGGTCGGCGGTCGGCGCCTTGCCGCCGTGGCGGGCCATGAAGCGGCGTGACCAGTCGCGGGTCTTGGCGTCCAGGTTCCAGTAGAAGGATTCGGTGATCACCAGCCCCTGCGCGTCGGCCAGGCCGATGGCGTGCACGTCGGTGATGAACATCAGCAGGCCGGCGAGTGTCTGCCCCGGCGTGATGCCGAACTCCTTGGCCTGCTTGATGGCGTTCACCGTGTCGCCGCCGGCGTTGGCGAGCCCGATCACCTTGGCCTTCGAGGCCTGGGCCTGCAAAAGGTAGGAGGAGAAATCGAGGGTGTTGAGCGGGTGGCGCACCGTGCCGGCCACCTTGCCGCCGCCCTGCTCGACGAAGCGCACGGCGTCCTTTTCCTGGGAGTGGCTGCCGGCGTTGTCGGCGGTGATGAAGAACCAGCTGTCGCCGCCCTGCTTGATCAGCGCCCGCGCCGTGCCGTTGGCCATGGCGTAGCTGTCGTAGGTCCAGTGGATCGTCGTCGGCGCGCACAGCTTGCCGGTGAAGTCCGACAGCGCCGGCCCCGACAGCAGCAGCATGCGGTTGCGGTCACGGGTGACGCTGAGCACGCCGAGCGCGGTGGCCGAGCTCGGCACGTCGGCGATGGCGTCGACCTTGTCGACATCGATCCACTTGCGCGCGATGGCCGAACCCACGTCCGGCTTGTTCTGGTGGTCGCCGGCGAGGATCTCGATCGGCTTGCCGAGCACGGTGCCGCCAAAGTCCTCCACCGCCATCCTGGCCGCCAGCACCGAGCCCGGCCCGCTCAGGTCCGCGTAGAGGCCCGACTGGTCGTTGAGGACGCCGATCCTGACGACGCCGTCAGAGATGCCGCCGGTCGTGGCGGCCGCTGCCGGCTTCTCCGCCCCCTGGCCCAACGCTCCGCCGGCCCACACCGCGCCCACCGCCGCCGCGGCGATCCATAGCTTGCGCATGCACGTCCTCCCTAATCTTCGGGCTATTATTGTCCGACAAAAATAGCCTAGGGGCACGACGCCGATCCGTCAATGGCGTGCGCTCGGGTTCGATTCCGAGTGGCGATGGATGGTCGGATCAAGCCCGACCATGACGTTGGAAGGTAAGCCTCATCGGCCAAAACGTGTCATGGTCGGGCTTGACCCGACCATACATCCACCAAAGAACGCCGGCCTCAATCCGCCGCTTGACAGTCGGGCCTCGGACGCGCGACACACTTTATTGTCCGACAATAAGGAGCACCAGCGCGGCACCGACGTCGCCTCGTCGGCGGGGCATGCCATCGCGGCGCAGCGGTGCTAGTGCTGCGGCGTTGCTGTTCCAGGGAGATCCCACGAGATGTCGAAGCCCACCACCAGCGCCGCGTTCGGATTCGAGATCCCGGCCGAGCTGACGGAGCTCGCCGATCGCATCGGCGCCTTCGTCCGCAGCGAGATCATCCCCTACGAGAACGACCCGCGCTGGGGCGCCCACGGCCCGAGCGACGAGCTGCGCCGCGAGCTGAACGGCCTCGCCCGCAAGGCCGGCGTCTTCGCCCCGCATTCCCCGGTCGAGTTCGGCGGCCTCGGCCTCGGCCATCTCGGCCGCGCCGTGAGCTTCATCGCCGCCGGCTACTCCATGCTCGGGCCGATCGCGCTGCACTGCGCCGCGCCCGACGAGGGCAACATCCACCTGCTCGAGATCGTCGCCACGCCGGAGCAGCGCGAGCGCTACCTGAAGCCCTTGGCGAGCGGCGAGGTGCGCTCGTGCTTCTGCATGACCGAGCCCGCGCCCGGCGCCGGCTCCGATCCGCGCCAGCTCGCCACCGTGGCCCGGCGCGACGGCGAAGACTTCGTCATCAGTGGCCAGAAGTGGCTGATCACCGGCGCCTATGGCGCGGCCTTCGCCATCATCATGGCCCGCATCGAGGGCGGTGAGGGCGACGGCAAGGCCACCATGTTCCTGAGCCCCATGGATGCGCCCGGCATCGTCATCGAGCGCGCCCTCGACTCGCTCGATTCGAGTTTTACCGGCGGCCACGCGGTGGTGCGCTTCGACGAGCTGCGCGTGCCGGCGAGCGCCGTGCTCGGACAGCCGGGGCAGGGGCTGCGCTACGCCCAGGTGCGGCTGGCGCCGGCGCGCCTCACCCACTGCATGCGCTGGCTCGGCTCCGCCATGCGCGCCCACGACGTGGCGGCGGACTACGCCCGCACCCGCACCGCCTTCGGCAAGACGCTGGCCGAGCACGAGGGCATCTCCTTCATGCTGGCCGACAACCTGATGGACATCCACACGTCGCGACTCACCATCCTGCACGCCGCCTGGCTGCTCGACCGCGGCGAGCAGGGCGGCAACGAGAGCTCCATGGCCAAGGTGATCTGCTCGGAGGCGATCTACCGGGTGGTCGACCGCTCGCTGCAGGTGCTCGGCGGCTTGGGCGTCACTCGCGACGCCATCGTCGAGCGCATTTTTCGTGATGTGCGCTCGTTCCGGATCTACGACGGCCCGTCCGAGGTGCACCGCTGGGCCCTGGGCCAGCGCATCGCCAAGGGCGAGCTCAGTTATTGAAGAAGGCGAGGGCGCTCCCAGCGTCATGGCCGGGCTTGACCCGGCCATCCATCCACTTGGGAACACGCCCGATTAGCCAGCCCTGGCGGGCTGACTTGTTTCGATTGATGGATGGCCGGGTCAAGCCCGGCCATGACGGCAGAGGCACATCGCGCGAGAGGAAACTCGGGCTGGCCTAAGGAGAGCGGGAGGACGACCATGCGGGACATCTGGACGGCGGGCGCCGAGGATCGGGCGGAGAGCTACGAAGCCATGCGCGCCGGCTTCCGCTGGGACGTGCCCGCCACCTTCAACTTCGGTAGCGACGTCATCGACCGCTGGGCAAGGGAGCGGGACGGGCCGGCGCTGATCTGGCGCAACGCCGCGGGCGCCGCGCGCACGCTCAACTATTCCGACATGGCGGCCGAGACCAACCGGCTCGGCAACGTCCTGCGCGCCCACGGCGTCGCAGCCGGCGACCGCATCCTCGTCATGCTGCCGCGCATCCCGGAGTGGATGATCGCGCTGATCGGCGCGCTCAAGATCGGTGCCGTGCCGATCCCCTGCATCGAGATGCTGACGCCGCGGGACCTGGAGTACCGCGTGCGCAATTCCGGCGCCAAGGCGGTGATCTGCCGGGCCGAGCAGGCGGACAAGTTCACCGCTGTCGCCGGCGAGGTGCCGGTCCGCATCGCCATCGGCGGCGAGGCCGGCGCGCCGACCGGCTGGCTCGACTGGGGCCGCGAGCTGGCCGCGGCGGCCGGGACGCTGGAGCCCGCCGTGGTGAAGGCCGACGACCCGGCGATCATGTACTACACCTCGGGCTCCACCGGGCATCCCAAGGGCGTGCTGCATGCGGCGCGTGCCCTCTATGCCTGGCGCGTCTCGGCCATGTACTGGCTCGACCTGCGGCCCGGCGAGCGCATCTGGTGCACCGCCGACACCGGCTGGAGCAAGGCCGGCACCAGTATCCTGTTCGGGCCGCTCAGCTGCGGCGCCGCGAGCTTCTTCTACGACGGCCCGTTCGTGCCGAGCGAGCGCCTCAAGCTCATCGCCGAGCATGGCGTCACCGTCTATTGCGCGCCGGCGACCGAGCTGTTCCGCATCGTCGACGAGGACATCAAGGCCTACGACCTCTCGGCGCTCCGCCGCGTCGTCTCCTCGGGCGAGGCCATGAACCCGGTCGTCGCCGGCCGCTGGGAGGCCGCCACCGGCATCCGCGTCGACGAGGCCTACGGCCAGACCGAGACCCTGATGACGGTGCTCAACTATCCCGGCGAGCCGGTGAAGTACGGCGCCATGGGCCGGCCGTCGCCGGGGAGCGAGCTGGCCGTCATCGACGAGACGGGCCGGCGGCTGCCCCAGGGCGAGGAGGGCGCCTTGGCGCTGCTCACGCCCAACCCGCAGATGATGCTCAGCTACTGGCAGGACGAGGCGCGCACCGTGGCCGCCCACGTGGAGGGACCGGAGGGGCGCTGGTACCTGACCGGCGACCGCGCCAGCTTCGACGCGGACGGCTACCTCTGGTACCGCGGCCGCGCCGACGACGTCATCAATTCGGCGGGCTACCGCATCGGGCCGCTCGAGGTGGAGAACGCGCTGCTCGAGCATGCGGCCGTGCAGGGCTGCGCCGTGGTCGGCAGCCCGGACGCGGAGCGCGGCGAGATCGTCAAGGCTTTCGTCGTGCTGCGCAGCGGCTACGCTCCGTCCGACGCGCTCGTGCGCGAGCTGCAGGACCACGTCAAGCGCGTCACCGCGCCCTACAAATATCCGCGCGCCGTCGCCTTCATCGAGGCGCTGCCGTTGACGGTGACCGGCAAGATCAAGCGGCGCGACCTGCGCGACCAGGAATACGCGAAAGTGGCCTCCAAGCCGGACCTCAAGCCATGACCGGCGTCGACCTCGGCCTGGTCCCGGCCCGCACCGGCCTCGCCTACCGCGCGGTGGCGAGCTTCATCGAAGACCGCATCCTGCGCGGCGACTGGGCCGTGGGCGCCCGGCTGCCGTCCGAGACGGCGCTGGCCGAACAGCTGGGCGTCAACCGCTCCACCATGCGCGAGGCGATCCGCGTGCTCGAGCAGAACGGGCTGGTGCGGCGCCACGAGGGCGGCAAGCGGCTGTTCGTCAGCGCGCCGCGCGACGCCGACATTGCCTCCCGCGTCGCCGCCGCCATGGTGCTGCGCGAGATGAGCTTCTTCGAGCTGTGGGAGGCGATGCTGAGCCTGGAGCCGGGCCTGGCCGAAGGCGCGGCCGGCCGCATCACGGCGGACGAGCTCGACGCCATCGCCGACAACGTGCAGCGCACCCACCGGGCGCTCAGCGACGAGCGCAGCCTCACCGAGCTCGACATCGAGTTCCACGACCTCGTCGCCAAGGCCTCGCGCAACCGCGCCTTGCAGCTCTGCCGCGAGCCCATCAGCCGCCTGTTCTACCCTGCCTTCCTCCAGGTGTTCTCCCGCCTCAACGCCGGCGAGCGGTTGATCTTCGCCCACGAGCGCATCCTCGCCGCGCTGCGTGCCGGCGACGCGACTGAAGCCCGCGCCTGGATGGACAAGCACATCGTCGATTTCCGCCGGGGGTATGAGCTGGCCAACCTCGACATCGAGGCACCGGTCAGGATGCCGGAGGGGTAGGGCATGCGATCGGACGCGCCGGTGTGCAGCCTCAGGCCGTCCCCCGCATCGGATTGACGATCCTAAGCCCAGCAAAATCGGTCTCGTTGTCCGTTACCACAACGCACCCGTTGGCGCCGGCCACGGCGGCAATGATCATGTCGAGCCCGCTCCTCGGCCGGCCCGCGGCTGTGCCGTCCGCCATGAGCTCCGCCCAGATCAGCGCCGCCTTGTCGTCGAACGGCAGAATGCGGCCCGCGAACAGGGCCTGCGGCCCCTCGGGGCCGGAGAACCAGGCATCGAGCGCTTCGCGCTTCTTGCCGCGCGGCTTCTCTAGAATGCCGCGTCGGATCTCGGCGATCGTCAGTGAGGCGATGAACAGATCGTCGTCCCGTTGCGCCGCCATCCATTCCAGCAACGATTCCGATGGGCGCGGCTTGACGACGTTGCTGATGATATTGGTGTCGAGCAGGTAGCGGGTCACAGGTCGACCTTGCGCCCCTCTGCGCGCTCACGGCTGAGATCGAGATCGGCCCCCACGAGCGGTGACCTGCGGAGCGCAGCCAGGATCCCGCCAGCCTTCGGGGGCTCGCCGGTGACCGCTTGACCGACGAGGGCGCGCAGCCTGGATGCGTCGGCGTCATCCTCCGCGAGGCGGCGGGCCAGGGCGCGGATCAGATCACGATCCCCATCGCGCCCCAGCACTTCAAAGCGTGCCAAGCCGCGTTCACTCAAGCGAGACCGGTAGTTCTGTACGGCGCGCCTCTGCGAGTTCGCCACGGGAGCCTCGAATATATGGAAGCCTCGAACAATATATCTGGAAATATAACCGGGGAACTCGGAGAATTCAACGGTCGATCGGCACTCTGCCCCCGAATCAACGAGATCAAAGGGGAGAAAGACGATGAGCACGTCTGCGAAGGGCACCGCCGTGATCATCGGCGCCTGCAACGGAATCGGAGCGATCTACGCCGACCGCCTGGCGCGCCGCGGCGGCGGCCTCGTTCTAGTGCGCGCAGCGCCATCGGCCGGTCGTCGCGGCCTGGAACGCCTCAGGGACGCCTTGCCACAACTGAGAAGGGAGGACACGTCATGTCAAACGAGAGGATCTTGGAAACGGCGGCCGCGGCGACACGGACCCCAACCCTGGACATGAAGCTCGAGGTGGTGGTCCTCCCCGTCGCGGATGTCGATCGCGCCAAGCGCTTCTACGGCGGCCTCGGCTGGCGGCTCGATGCCGATTTCGTGGTGGGCGACAGATTCCGGGTCGTGCAGTTCACGCCGCCGGGCTCGCCGTGCTCGATCCACTTCGGCAGGGGCCTCACCGCGGCTGCGCCAGGAACGGCCGAAGGCCTCTATCTCGTCGTCGCCGACATCGAGGCGGCGCGCGCCGAGCTGACCGCGCACGGTGCAGCCGTGGGCGAGGTGTTCCACCGCGCAGGCCCCGGACAGCCGGCCCTGAACGGCCGGGATCCGGAAGGCCGCAGCTACGTCTCCTTCGCCACGTTCAAGGATCCCGACGGCAACGGCTGGCTGCTTCAGGAGGTCACCGCCCGGCTCCCGGGGCGGACCGACCCGGACGCGACGAGCTTCGCCTCGACCGCAGATCTCGCCGCCGCCCTCCGCCGGGCGGCCGCCGCCCATGGCGAGCACGAGGCGCGGGACGGCGGCCGACATGATGAGAATTGGCCCGACTGGTACGCCGCCTACCTGGTGGCCGAGCAGGCCGGCAAGGAACTGCCCGTCTAGGAGCGGGGCCCAAGGGGCAGGCGGCGCGCCCTTGCATAGGCTGCCCCGCGTGCCTCATGAGCGCATCATGACGACGCCCGACCATGAGCAATATCGGCGTTTCCGAGCAGCACGCAGGAGCATCGGCGGGGCTGATCACTGGCGGTACCAGGCACAATCCGCCGCAAGAGGCGCCGCAAGCCTTCGCGCAGGCCGTCATCGACGTCAGCGGGACGTGATGCGATGGCCCACCCGATCGGTTGGCGCACCGTCGCCGTCGAAGCTTCCTCCCTGCATGCGATCCTGAAGACGCGCCATCTTGTCGACGTACCGTCAGGCGTCGCCGGCTGGAGCGCGTCCTGATCGGCAGGGCGCTCGATCAGTAGAAACGCCCCAGATTCATAGACTTGGCGCATACTCCGAGCAGATGAGTCCGCCTGATCGGGATATGCTCCAGGACCCTTTCCAAGGCGCTGGCGAGCGTTGCGCTCGCCAGCGCTGACATGGCAAGCATTGTCCGATAAGGTCGTCGCTCGCGCTCAGCGCCACGGCCCGGATCGGTGTCCCGAGTACAGCGGGGTTCGCATTTGTACGCACAAGTTGCAGCCATAATATTGGCCACGAGTCTCGTTCAACTGGCGAACGGGTTCTTCACGACGCTGGTGGCGCTGCGCCTCGGCAGCGAGGATTTCGCGCCCGCGTTGGAGGGCGTGATCATGAGCGCCTTTTTCGTGGGCTTCACCATCGGCTCGCTGACCTGCGGGCGCATCATCCAGCGTATCGGGCACATTCGCGGCTATGCGGCGTTCGGCGGCATCGTCATCTGCGCCACGATCGGCATGAGCCTCGTCGTCGACGGCTATGCCTGGGCCGTGCTGCGGGCGGCCATCGGCTTCGGCTGCGTGGGGCTGTTCGTGGCGACGGAGAGCTGGCTCAACGCCAAGGCCGGCCCGGCGCTGCGTGGGCGCATCTTCTCCACCTACATGGTCGGCACGTTCCTGGCGCTGGCCGGCGGGCAGTTGCTGGCGGGGCGGCTGTCGCCGACCGGCTCGGCCTCGTTCGACATCATCGTGGCGCTGTTCGCGCTGGCGCTGGTCATCGTCAGCATGACGCGGGCCGAGCCGCCGTCCATCGTGAAGGAGGCGAGGCTGCCCTACGGGGCCCTGGCGCGCGTCGCCCCGCTGGCCGTGCTCGGCGCCGGCATCGCAGGCATGATCAGCGCCACCTTCTACGCCGTGGTGCCCACGTGGATGATGGCCCGGTCCGTCCCGCAGGAGACCATCGGCCTGGTCATGCTCAGCGCCGTGCTGGGCGGACTGGCCTTTCAGGTGCCGGTGGGCTTGCTGTCGGACCGCCTCGACCGCCGGTTGCTGCTGAGCGCCCTGGCGCTCGGCTATGCGGTCGCCGCGCTGGCGCTGATCATCGTGCCGCGCAACCTGAGCGCGGTGCTGCCGCTCGCCGCCATTCTCGGCGGCTTCATGTCGACGATGTATCCGGTCTGCGTCTCGAACGCGATGGACAACATGGGCGGCGACATGGCCGTCGCCGTCAGCGGCCGACTCATCCTCGTCAGCGGCATCGGCTCCATCATCGGCCCGTTCGTGGGCTCATGGCTGATGTACCATCTCGACATCGACGGGGTGCTCTACTTCTGCGCCGCGGCTGCGGCCCTGCTGGCCCTGGCGGCGGCGGCCCGGGCGGTGTCGCGCGCCGCCGCTCCCGCGGTCGAGGCGCCCTTCGTCCTGGTCCCGTCGCAAGGGGTGCAGTTCGTTCCCGAGGTCGAGGCGAGCCCGTCCCGTTCCGGCGCAGGGTGACACGCGGCCCTTCGGCGGCCGAAACAGAACGGCACCCGGTCCTTTGCGCTCACCCGTTCAGAGCGTTCGCTCGATTGCGGGACGAGCACCGTCGTGAGCTGCGGCGGCTATCCGGCCCGCGTCCTGCGCGCGAAGGTCGATGAGCAAGCGCATGCCATCGCGCACCGGCCGGCCTAGCGCATTTCGCCATGGGACGGACCCATCCGATGGCAGAGAAATGCCAGAGACGACAACCAGCTCTCCGGATTTTGCCAGCCTTTGGATCTGGCTTCGGGATAGCAGCAGTTCCGACGCAAGCATGCGGTCCATGCGCAGGGCGACGGGATGCGGAGCCACGCAGAGAATGTCCAGTCGGCGCGGTGATTCAGAACTCTCCGACAGCCTCTCTTTCAGGATGGCGACCTCGGCGAACGTCTCCAGCCGGGGCGCCCGACGCCCGAGGCCTTCGATATCGAAGGCGAGGCGATGCGCCAGTGCCGGCTCGTTGCTCCGCAGCGCTCTCAGGAAGAGCGGATCGATCGAGCGGATATGCCGGCGCTCGAGGATCGGTCGGTTCCAGGTGTCGTCACAAGACGTGCATTTGTAGATGAGCCAGGCATCGATTTGCTTGCCATTGGCGTTCACCCTGATTTTGTCGCTCGCCCTGAAAGGGCTGATGCCGCCGCATCGCTTGCAGTGGAGCAGGGGTCGAGGCGCCTTTTGCGGAACAATGGTCCACTTGACCCGTAGGACGTCGCACATGCCGGTTCGCGCTTCCGATCGGGAAGCTCACCAGGCGACGGCTGGATCGAGCGGTGTGGCGGGGGCGCGAAATGTGTCGAGATGTGATGGCGGCCGACCAAAGCCGGCACGGTTCAGCCAAGCCAAACCGGTCTCGAACCGCCACCATGAAGAGCTTCATGCTGAAGAGCACGGCGACGCATTCGCGTGGCCGCGTGATCTGGTGGGCTGACGAGACCGGGGGCTACTTAGGCAAAGCAGATACGACGCCGACTATGAAGACCGACGTTCCCATAGCCCAGGCTGCGAACGCCGGGAAGCCCCTCGCTGAGGCGTGCCTGCCGATCCGGAGAAGCCACCCGATGGGAGAAGGGCCAAGCGCCGGCCCCGGATCGCGGGCGTCGGCGGCGCGATCCGATGCCGGAGCCTCGGCTCGACTCTGTCGCGCTACGCCTTGATGTCGGGTTCGACGAGCCTGGCCAGGTTTTGCAGCGACTCCTGCCAGCCGAGATAGCAGGCCTCGGGCGGGATAACGTCGGGCACGCCGGCCTGCGTGATATCGAGCTCCGTGCCGCACGACACCTTCTTCAGCGCCACCGTCACCTGCATCTCGCCGGGCAGGTTCGGGTCGTCGAACTTGTCCGTGTAGCGCAGCCGTTCGCCCGGGACGAGCTCGACGTATTCCCCGCCGAAGGCGTGGCTCTCGCCTGTCGTGAAGTTGCGGAAGGACATCTTGAACGTGCCGCCGACCTTCGCCTCCTGATGGTGCACGGTGCAGGCGAAGCCGTTGGGCGGAAGCCATTTCGCCAGGGCGTCCGCCTCGAGGAAGGCGCGATAGACCTTCTCCGGGCTGGTGGCCAGAACGCGGTGCAAGCGTATGGTGTTGGGCATGCTCGTTGATCCCCTGCATTGACGGAATGGGCGGCAACGCCGATCCACGCCCCGAGGACGAACGAGGCCGCATCGGCCCGACACGGTATCTCGAATTTCCGGCGCGGCGCCGGCGGCGCCCGATCCTAGTGTGGTGGATCTGAAGTTCCTGCTCCCCACATGGCATCAACGTTCAGGAACTTCAGATCCATTAAACCACACTAGAATCATAGAGTTGCTAGTGTGGCTTAGGAATCCGAAATTCGCTCCGAACGATGCCCCGAGGTGGTGCGAATTTCGGATTCGCCACACTAGAGCATTCCGCCATTGAATGAACGTCATCCAATGGCGGAGACATGCTCATAACCTTTTGAATCTGGGCCGCTTCTCTGCGATTGGATGATTCCACCCAAGCGCGAAGCGCGCTCTAGTTGTCCCCGCCGGCACCGCCACGGGCGACGCGGTCGAGCTCGGCACAGACGCCCGGCGCCAGCGACAGCTGTCCCGCCGCGAGATTCTCGCGCAAATGGGCGAGCGACGAGGTGCCGGGGATCAGCAGAATGTTCGGTGCGCGCTGGAGCAGCCACGCCAGGGCGGTATGCATGGGCGTCGCCCCCAGCCGCGCGGCCACCGCCGACAGGGTGGAGGATTGCAGGGGCGTGAAGCCGCCGAGGGGAAAGAACGGCACGTAGGCGATGCCCAGGGCCTCGAGCTCGTCGATCAGCGGATCGTCGTCGCGATGGGCGAGATTGTAATGGTTCTGCACGCAGACCACGGCCGCGATGGCGCGGGCCTGCGCCAACTGGGCCGAGGTCACGTTGCTGAGGCCCAGATGCCGGATGAGGCCCTGGCGCTGGAGGTCGGCGAGCGTGGCGAATGGCTCCTCGATGGAGCCCTCGGCGGGGCCGTGGAGGCCGCCGACCCGCAGGTTCACCGCATCGAGCACATCGACGCCGAGATTGCGCAGGTTGTCGTGCACGCCGCGCGTGAGGTCGGCCGGCGTGAGCGCGGGGATCCAGGAGGCGTCGTCGCCGCGCACCGCGCCGACCTTGGTGACGATGAGCAGATCCTTGGGGTAGGGATGCAGCGCCTCGCGAATGAGCCGGTTGGTGACATGAGGCCCGTAGAAGTCGCTCGTGTCGATATGATTGACGCCGCTGGCGACGGCTTCGCGCAGCACCGCCAGCGCCGTCGCGTGATCCTTCGGCGGTCCGAAGACGCCGGGGCCGGCGAGCTGCATCGCCCCATAGCCGACGCGGTTCACGGTGAAGTCGCCGAGCTTGAACGTGCCGGCGGTGGCGGTATCGGGCATGGCATCTCTCCTGCCGTTTGATTGGCACGGATGTGGACTTCCCGTTGTTGTCCGATAAGACCTGACAATAAGAACAGGGTGTTCGGGCACGCGCACAATGACCGACCTCAGCGACTTGGCGGCGTTCGTGGCTGTGGTGCGGGCCGGCGGCTTCCGGAACGCCGCCCGCGCGGGCGGCACGTCGGCGTCGGGCCTGAGCGAAGCGGTGAAGCGCCTCGAGGCGAGGAACGGCGTCAGGCTCCTCAATCGGACGACCCGCAGCGTCGCGCCCACGGAAGCGGGGGCGCGGCTGATGGACCGGCTGGTGCCGGCGCTCGGCGAGGTCGAGGCGGCGCTCGACGTGGTCAACAGCTTTCGGGATCGGCCGGCGGGCACGCTCAGGCTGAATGTTCCGGCGAGCGTGGCCCGGCTGGTGCTTCCGTCGATCGTCACGCCGTTTCTGAAGGCCTATCCCGACATCGGCCTGGAGGTGGTCGTCGAGGACGGTTTCGTCGACGTCATCGCGGCGGGCGGCGACGCGGGTATCCGCTACGACGAGCGGCTCGAGCAGGACATGATCGCCGTTCCGATCGGGCCCCGGGTGCAGCGCTTCGCCACCGCCGCCTCCCCAGCCTATCTCGATCTCAACGGCCGCCCCAAGCACCCCGGCGACCTGCTCGGCCACGCCTGCCTGCGCGGGCAGTTCGCGAGTGGCAGGACGCCCGTCTGGGAATTCGAGCGCGCCGGCGAGGTGGTCAGGATCAATCCGACGGGCCCCTTGCTCGTGCGCCTCGGCGCGGCGGTCGATCTCGCCATCGGTGCCGCGGTGGACGGGCTAGGGATCATCCACCTGTTCGAGGAATGGCTGCACCCTCACCTGGCGAGCGGCGCCCTCGAGCCGGTGCTGGAGCCCTGGTGGCAGAGCTTTTCGGGCCCGTTCCTCTACTATCCGGGCCGCCGCCACCTGCCGGCGCCGCTGCGCGCCTTCGTCGATTTCATCAAGCGGGAGCGCCTGCCCTGATGCGCCTTGCGCGGAGCAACTTCAGCCATGCGCCAGCGTGGAAGCCGCTCATCAGCAGGTACATCGTGACCATTCCGGTCAGCGGCGACGGATGTCCGGCCGAGCACAGCATCTGCGCCGGGTCGGCGCCCGCAACGCCGGTCAACAGGGCCATGAAGGCGAAGGTCGGCGACGCCGCCAGCGCCAGCCTGTCGGCGACCCCGAGCGCGGCGGCCGTCCGGCGGGGCGTCTCCCCGCCGGCTTCGCCGAAGCAGGCTTGGCTCATGGCGTCGGGCTCGCGTCCTGGTTCCGGAACGCCGCCTCGCCGGCATCGGACACCTCGACCCACCGCTTGTCGGGCGCTGCGTCGGCGACGTAGCTGTCGTGCCAGTTCCACCATTTGTAGGTCGGGGTCTGCGGATAGCCCGCAGGCGAGTCCTCCCAGACCTCCTGGCGGCCGAGCGGCGTGATGTCGAGGTAGTTCCAGGTGCCCCCCATCTGCTCGTCGCCCCGGTTGTTGACGAAGTAGGTGCGGAACACCCGGTCGCCGTCGCGATAGAACACGTTGGTGCCGTGCCATTCGCCGACGCCGAAGTCGGCGTCGAAGCTGTCGGTGACGGTGAACCACGGCATCGTCCAGCCCATGCGCGCCTTGAGCCGCGCGATGTCCGCCTGCGGCGCCCGCGAGACGAAGACGAGGGTGGTGTCGCGGGCGTTCAGGTGGGCGAGGTGAGCCACCTGGTCGGCCACCATGGAGCAGCCGCGGCAGGCGTGGTCGGGCCAGCCGAACACCCCCGGCTCGAAGAAGGCGCGGTAGATGATGAGCTGGCGTCGGCCGTCGAACAGGTCGAGCAGGCTGACCTTGCCCGCAGGCCCTTCAAACGCATACGCCGTCTCGACAGCCACCCAAGGCATGCGCCGGCGCTCGGCGGCCAGGGCGTCGCGGGCGCGGCTGTGAGCCTTCTCCTTGACGAGCAACTGCTGACGGGCCGCCTCCCACGCTTCGGCCGACACCACCGGTGGCGCGTGCAGGGCTGGCTGTCCATCGGTCCGTCCGTTCTGCGTTGATTGAGCCATGGCCATAGGGAAACCTCCTGATCTGGGCAGATGCCTGCGCCGCAAGGCCGAAGCCCGCTTCAGGCGCGGCTCATCGCCCGTCGTTGATCGTGAGGCAGTTTCGCACCGGGCGATCGACCGGCGGGAGTAACAAGTGTGGCGGCATTCCGATGGGATCGGAGCTGCCGCCCACGCTCGGAGGCTGGGCCGTGCAGGTCGGCTTCAGCCGACCCGCATGGAGAGCTCGACGTCGTCGGCGAAGGGCGTCGACAGGTAGCCATGTGCCGGCGAGCGCACGCGGGCCAGATACTCGGGGCTATAATCCGCGTTGTCGGCGACGATGAGGGCGCCGGACCTCAGGCGGCTCTCCAGACGATTCAGGATGTCGGGATAGAGCGCCTTGGCGCCGTCGAGCAGGACGAGGTCGATGGTTTCGGGGAGATCGACGCTCAGCGTCTGCAAAGCGTCCCCCTCCCGGATCTCCACGAGGTCGATGAGGCCGCCAGCCGTCAGATGATCGCGGGCGCGCGCCACCTTGGACGGCTCGAATTCTGTGGTGATCAGTCGCCCGCCGCCGTTGTCCCGCAGGGCTGCCGCGAGGTGCAGGGTCGAGATGCCGAACGAGGTGCCGAACTCGACGATGGTCCGCGCGCCGATGCTGCGCGCCAGCATGTAGAGCAGCACACCGGTCTCGCGCGAGACGGCGAGCGGAACATCCTTCAGACGTCCGTAGAGGTCCAGGTAATCGGTCTTGCTCCGCATCAGGCGTGATCGCTCCTCGCTGGATAGCGCGGCCACGGCGGGGCTCGCTTCCGGCCACGCCCGGGCGGCCTCGTCGAACAGGCGGTCCAGCAGGGGCGCGAGCGGGGCGGTGGTGAGGGTGGTCATGCAGGTCTCCGGTCTGAGGTGAGCGCATTCTTGCGCCGCATCAGAAATACGACTAATTCGTCAGGTTCCCTATTCGCATTGCCGCGCGCGCCCATGACCGTTCGCCGAAGCGCCTCGATTTCCTCACGAAAGCAGCCCAGGCAGGCGCGCTCGACGGAGCTCGTCGCCGCGATCCTCGACGCCGCCGTTCAGGTTTTGGCGAAGGAAGGCGCGCAGCGCTTCACCACGGCGCGGGTGGCGGAGAAGGCCGGCGTGAGCGTCGGATCGCTCTACCAGTATTTTCCGAACAAGGCGGCGATCCTGTTCCGGCTGCAGAGCGACGAGTGGCGGCAGACGGGCGAGTTGCTGCGCGCCATCCTCGCGGATGCCGGCCGGCCGCCGCTCGAACGGCTGCGCACGCTGGTCCACACCTTCGTTCGATCGGAATGCGACGAGGCCGCCGTACGCGTGGCGCTCGACGACGCTGCTCCCCTGTACCGCGATGCGCCCGAGGCGCGGAAGGCGAAGGCGTCGGGAGCCCGCACGGTCGAGGTCTTCATGCGCGAGGCGCTGCCCGAGGCCTCTGACGCGGCCCGGGCATTGGCCGGCGACCTCATCACCACGACGCTCGGCGCGGTGGGCAAGCAATTCTCGGAGACGCCGCGCACGCCTGCCGAGATCGACGCCTATGCCGAGGCCATGGCCGACATGTTCTGTGCATACCTCAGGGATCTCCAGCGCAGCTGACGCGCACCGGAGCCGGGTCAGGGCACGGGCCGGGGGCTGCCGCGATTTGCCAGCGCCCCGCGGCCGCATATATATAACCGGTTATGGATCTTCCGTGAGAGTAGCATGACATCCGACGTGATCCAGGACAGGCCGCATCTGTTCCTCGGCAGCCGCCTCAAACGCCTGGCCGAACGGATGCAGGCGGACGTGACGCTCGCGGCCCAGCGCGCCGGCATGGCGATCCAGCCCGGCCAGTATCCGCTGCTCGCCACCCTCGACGACGCCGGGCCGCAGACGATCGGCGCGCTGGCCCAGGCCATGCGGATGAGCCAGCCCGCGATCACCAGGAATGCAGAGCGTCTGGCCGAGGCGGGGCTGATCGAGATCAGGCGCGGCGAGGCGGATCGTCGCCAGACGGTCTTGTCGCTGTCGGCCGCCGGCGCCCGTGTGCTGGAGCGCTCCAAGCGCGAGGTGTGGCCGCTCGTCGAGGCGGCAGTGAAGGAGATCACGGACGGCCTGCGGGGGCCGTTCCTGGTGCAGATCGCCGAGATCGAGGCGCGCCTGGAGGCCCGCCCGCTCAGCGGCCGCGTGGCCGCCTTGGCAGTTCCCCACCTGAGCGCCGCGACGGAGGCGGACCTCCCGGCCATCGTGGCGTTGATGAATGCGGCCTACCGCGGCCGCGGGACCGATGCGGGCTGGACCACCGAGGGCGACTACATCGACGGCGCCCGGACGACCGAGACCATGCTGCGGCAGGACATGGCCTACGATCCGGATGCGGCCATGCTGGTGTGGCGGCGGACGTCGGGGGCCCCTCTGCTGGGCTGCGTTTGGCTCGCGCCCGAGGGTGAGGGCGCCTGGTATCTGGGCTCGCTCACCGTCGTCCCCGGCCAGCAGAATAGCGGCCTCGGCCGCCAGCTTCTGGCCGCAGCCGAGGCCTGGGTCCAGGCCCACGGCGGCCGGGAGGTCAGGATGACGGTCGTCCACGTGCGCGACACGCTGATCGCCTGGTACCGGCGCCGCGGCTACGCGCTGACCGGCGAGACCGAGCCCTTCCCATATGGCGAAGACCGCTTCGGCCGCCCCAGGCGGGCGGACCTGCATTTCGTCGTCATGCGCAAGCGGCTTGAGGGCCTTGCGGACGAAGGGGGCGGCCATACATGACGAGCCGGCGGCCCGGCGCATCCGTGCACCACTCTTCAATCGGCGCTCGGTTCGCGTTTACGATCCCGCAGATGAGAACCCACCGAGGATAGGCCGATGGCGACCGTAAAGCTTCTCCAGGATCATGAGCTATCCCCGGAGGCCAAGGACGTCTTTGACGATATACGCGCAAAGCGCAAAACTGAGTTCGTCAACAACTTCTGGCGGGCGCTCGCCCACGATCCCAAGACGCTGAAGCGGACTTGGGAGAGCATTCAAGAGGTGATGGGGCCCGGCGCACTCGACCCCAAGGTCAAGGAGATGCTGTACATCGCCGTATCGGCGGCTCATGGATGCAGCTACTGCATCCATTCCCACACGGCTGCGGCGCGGGCCAAGGGCATGACCGAGGCTGAATACGCCGAGCTCATCGCCATCGTCGGCATGGCCGCGGAGACGAACAGGCTGGTGACCGCGCTCGGCGTGCCGGTCGACGATGCCTTTCTGGCGGACCGCGCCGATCCCGTCTGATCGGAAGCCCCGTCGCGATATGGCGGCCGTCGGGGACCGGCAATCTTGGCCACCGCTCTGCTGAACGGTATCCTCCGCGCATGGGAAACACGTCGGACCTGGATCTCTCGCTGTGGAAGCAGAGGCTCGGCGTCGTGCCCGATCACGTGTGGGACAGAACCGAACTGCGGACGCTGGTGCTTGCCGACAACAATTTGACGGCAATCTCGGACCGGGTCGGTGGGTTGCGGGCGCTGAGAATGCTCGACCTCGGCCACAACAAGCTACAGCGCGTGCCGGAGCGACTGGGCGAGCTCGTTGATCTGACCGACTTCCTGTACCTGCACGATAACGCGCTGACCGAGCTTCCGTTGTCGCTGGGGCGCCTTGCGCGGCTGCGCTACCTGAACATCAGCGACAATGCCTTCGAGGTGCTGCCCGAAGCGGTAACGGATATGTCCAGCCTGATCGAGCTGCGGGTCTCCGACAACCGCCTCGCCAGCCTCCCACCGACAATCTCGAAGCTGACGCGGCTGCGCGAGCTGCATCTCCGCAACAACCGTTTGGCTACACTGCCGGAGCCGGTCGGTGCATTGGCGGAGCTTCGGCAGATCGATCTTCGGGGAAACCCCATCGCGAGCCTGCCCGACAGCCTGCTGGCCCTCCCACGCCTGGAGAAGCTCGACCTGAGATGGGTGACCACGCTCGCGCCGCCCCCGTGGTTTGCTGAACTCGAAGACCGTGGATGCGCTGTATATCTTTAGCGTCAGGAGGACCGGTGCTTCCTCATTGAAGAAGCACGAGGCCCCGTGTCGCGGGCCGTGGCGAGCAGCTACGTCGAGCAGACGGCAGGCTACCAAAGCGCCACGCCGCGTCGACACCGCGTCGGCGCACGTCCGAGGGCAGTCGTCGTCGCGCACCGGCCTCAGTTTGCCAAAGAAATACCAAAGGCCTTCTCGATACCTCGCCGCCCTTCCGGCGTGATCACCACGGCGCGGGTTCCGGCTTGCCGCTCGACCCAGCCCAGCTCGATGAAGCGCGCCCAGAGCGCGGCGCCGAGGCGCCCGCCGAGATGGGCCTCCTGCTCGGTCCAGTCGCGGCATCCGAACGCGTAGGGCTTGCGTCCGTTGATCACCTCTTTGACGTCGATCCCCAACGCACCGAAGATCTCGGCCCCGTGCTCGCCGAGCTCGACCGGCGAGCCGGCGTTCTTCAGCGTCCGCAGGGTCACTGGCTTGGTAATGGCTCCTCGCTCCAGAAGCACCTTGAAGATCTGCACGCCGGCTTGACCGGCGAGATGATCGTAGCAGGTCCGCGCCTTTGCCAGGGCAGGTGACTCGCGCACCGACTTGGGCGCCGGACCGGCGAGCGTGGAGAGCGCCTCGATCAGCTGCGCCACGCGCTCATCGCGAATCTCATAGACGTTCTGACGGCCCTGCTTGACCGAGCGCACCAGCCTGCTTTGGCGCAGGACGGCCAGGTGGTTGGAAATGTTCGACTGGCTCGAGCCGGTGAGGGACACCAGCTCGGAGACCGTCGTCGGCCCTCCCATCAGGTGCTGGAGCACCATCAGCCGAACCGGATCTCCCAGCGCCTGAGCGAGTGGCTGAAGCTGGACCGTCTCATCCATAGCGGAAACCTCGTTGACACATTTATGGATGCTGATATGTCTTTACGCATCATCACTGAATGATGTGTCAGTTGAGGCCGCGTGTCCAGCTGGCAGCTGGATCGCGCCGTCCCCAACGCTGGCTCGGCGATCTCAACCTATTGATCGAACTGCCGAAATCGGAGGTCTATCTATGGCTCGGGCTGCCGTCATTGCGAGGCTCACCGCGTTGCTCGCCGCGGTCTTATGGCTCAGCCCGAGTGCGCAAGCATCGGACGGCCCGCTGCGCATCGGTGTCGTGAATGATCGGGCAGGCCCGTTGGCCGACGTCACCGGCGAAGGCTCGGCGATCGCTGCGCGCCTGGCCATTGCGGACTTCGGCGGCAAGGTGCTCGGCCGTCCGATCGAGCTGCTGACGGCGGACAACCAGAACAAGCCCGACGTCACCGCCAGCATCGTCCGGCGGTGGATCGACGTGGATGACGTCAAAGCGATCGTCGACGGCGGCTCCTCGTCGGCCGGCCTCGCCATCCAGGACATCGCGCGTGAGCTCAAGCGCATCGCCCTGCTGTCGGGCCCGGCAAGCTCCGACATCACGGGCAAGGCCTGTTCGCCAACCGGCTTTCACTGGGCCTACGATACCTACGCGCTCGCCGCCAGCACGGCCGGCGCCCTCGTGCGCCAAGGCGCCGACACCTGGTTCTTCGTCACCAGCGACTACGCGTTCGGGCACGCTCTGGAACGGGATGCGAGCCGGGTCATCGTCGCCAACGGGGGGACGATTCTGGGACACGCTCGGCACCCGCTGAACACGGCTGATTTCTCGTCCTTCATCCTCCAGGCGCAAGCCTCGAAGGCCAAGATCGTCGGGCTTGCGAACTCCGGGAACGATGCGCTCAACGCCATCAAGCAGGCGGCGGAGTTCGGGGTGGTGGCGGGCGGCCAGAGGCTGGGCGGCCTGCTGCTCCTGATCAATCAGATCCATGGGCTGGGCCTCGGCGCCGCTCAGGGCGTCATGGTCGCGGAATCCTTCTACTGGGATTTGGACGAGGGCACCCGCGCCTTCAGCACTCGCTTCGAAGCAGAGGCGAAGAAGAAGCCGAACATGGTCCAGGCCGGAGTCTACAGCGCGGTCAACCACTACCTCAAAGCCGCTCAGGCTGCCGGCACAGATGATGGCCCGACTGTCGCCGCGAAGATGCGTGAGCTGCTGGTGAACGACTTCATGAGCAAGGATGTTCAGATTCGGAAGGACGGGCGCGTCATGCGCGACATGTATCTATTCGAGGTCAAATCGCCGGCCGAGTCGAAAGGATCTTGGGATTACTACAAGCTTGTCGCCAAAGTACCGGCAGACCAGGCCTTCCGACCCCTCGCCGAGAGCGAATGTCCGTTGGCGAAGGGCCAATAGATCCGGCCCGCTCCGGACGGCAAAGGCCAGGGAGGACGACGATGAACATCACGCAAGGTTTGCGGCGCGCGCTCCAGATCAACAGGCATGGAACGGCGGTGTTGGAGGGCGACAAGACGTTGACCTGGGGCGAACTGGGGGCGCGGGTGGCGAAGCTCGCCGACGTGCTCCGCGGGCTCGGCGCCGCCCAGGGCGACCGCGTGGCGGTGATGGCGCTGAACAGCGCCCGCTACCTGGAGCTCTACCTCGCCACCGCCTGGGCCGGCACGGTGATCGTGCCGCTCAACATCCGCTGGAGCGTCATCGAGAACACCGACGCGCTGCGCGACTGCGGCGCCCGGATCCTGTTCGTCGACAAGGCGTTCGCACAGGCCGGCGAGGCTCTCGGCCAGGCCGTTCCCGGCCTCGTGATGGCCTACATGGACGACGGCGAGGTGCCGGCCGGCCTGCACGACACCGAGGGGCTTCTGGCGGCGGCGGAGGCGATCCCGGACGCCATGCGCACGAGCGAGGATCTCGCGGGCATCTTCTACACCGGCGGCACGACCGGGCGCTCCAAGGGCGTGATGCTGAGCCACGGCAACCTGATGACCGACGCACTGCATGCGCTGGCTGAAGGCCTGGTCTCGGCCTCCTCGGTCTACCTGCACGCCGCACCCATGTTCCACATCGCCAACGGTGCCGCCATGTACGCCATGCTGGCGGCCGCCGGCACCCACGCGGTCATTCGCTCCTTCACGCCCGATGCGGTGGCGGAGGCCGTCGACCGGCACAAGGTGACCGACGTCCTCCTCGTCCCGACGATGATCCAGATGTTCGTGGACCATCCCGGCATCCACACGCGCGATCTGTCGTCGCTGAAGAGCGTGATGTACGGCGCCTCGCCGATCTCCGAGGCGGTGCTCGACCGGGCGGCCGCGGCGCTGCCGGGGGCGAGCTTCACCCAGCTCTACGGCATGACCGAGCTGTCGCCGATCGCGACGGTGCTGCCGTGGTACGACCACGTTGCCGGCCGCGCCACCGGCCGCCACCGCTCGGCAGGCCGGGCGGCCATCGGCGTCGACGTGCGCATCGTCGATGCCGATGACAGCGAGGTGCCCCGCGGCACTGTCGGAGAGATCGTCGCCCGCGGTGGCAACGTCATGATGGGCTACTGGAACCGCCCGGAGGAGACGGCCAAGGCAGTCGTCGACGGCTGGATGCACACCGGCGACGGCGGTACCATGGACGAGGACGGCTACATCTACGTGGTCGACCGCATCAAGGACATGATCATCTCCGGCGGCGAGAACGTGTACTCGACCGAGGTGGAGAACGCGGTGGCGCAGTATCCCGGCGTGCTGCAATGCGCCGTCATCGGCATCCCGGACGAGCGCTGGGGGGAAGCGGTGCACGCCATCGTCGTGGTGAGACCGGACACGACGATCGACCCGGCGGCGGTCATCGACCACTGCAAGCAACTGATCGCCGGCTACAAGTGCCCGCGCAGCGTCGAGGTGCGCTCCGAGCCCCTGCCCATGTCCGGCGCCGGCAAGATCCTGAAGCGCGACCTGCGAAAACCCTTCTGGGACAAGCACACCCGCCGCGTCGCTTGAATTTGGAGATGATCCAAAAAAGGTGGAGGTCACCCGCCACCGTCATGGCCGGGCTTGACCCGGCCATCCATCAAAATGAGCAGCCCCGGCCCGACAGGGCTGCCCGAATGGTGTTGTTTTTCAAGTGGATGGATGGCCGGGTCAAGCCCGGCCATGACGCGGTAAACGATGTGCGCCTGCGACAGCCGCCAGCGAGGCTACGTCCGCAGCGGCTCCGCCGACGCCAAACCAGTCAAAACCTCCGTGTAGAGGTCCTGGTGGCGCGCTGCGCAAGACATTTGTCGTCGCAACACGGAATGGAACAGCAAGATGCGCGATCTCTCCTCTATTCCTACTGCCCAATACGAAACGCTCTGGCCCGGTGGCGGGCCCGCCGTTCCGACCTTCGCGCCTGCGCCGAGACCGTCGACGCTCGACGGGCTGACGGTGGCCTTCCTCTGGGACTACCTCTTCCGCGGCGACGAGATCTTCCCGATTCTGCAGAAAGCCCTGGCCGACAGGTATCCGACGACAAAGTTCGTCACTCACGATGTATTCGGCTCGATCTTCGGGGGTGACGAGCACGAGGCTATCAGGCGGCTTCCGCGGCGCCTGGCGGAGGAGGGCGTCGACGTCGCCATCTGCGGCGTCGGCTGTTGCGGGGCCTGCACGCCGGCCGTGATGCGCGCCAGCGCCGTGATGGAAAGGGCGGGAATCCCGACCGCCTCGCTCGTCTGCGACGGATTTGTCGGTCAGGCACACGCCGTCGCCCCGGGCCTCGGCTGTTCCGCGTTGCCGGTCGCAACGCTCGACCATGTCGACAGCCAATCCGACGAGGAGCTGCACGCATCGGTGCTCGAGCAGACCCTGCCCCTGGTCATCAGATGCCTGACGGAAACCCCGCAGGCGCAAGGCGCCGGTGCAGAGAGCTTTGCTCCGGACGAGATCGTGGCGCGGGGCAGCTTCGAGCAGATCAACCGCCTCTATGAAGAGAAGGGTTGGTCCGACGGCCTGCCGATCATTCCACCGACGCTCGATGCAGTCGAAGCGTTCCTTGCGCATACTCCGGATCAGCCCGATCGGCTGATCGGGGCGCTCCAGCCGTCGGGCTCGGCCGCGACCGTCTGGAACGTGGCCGTCAACGGCGTCATGGCCAATTGCCGTCCGGAGGACATGCCGGTGCTGGTGGCCATCGCCGAGGTGCTGGCCGACCCCCACTATGGCGTCGAGCACAGCGGGGACACGACCGGCGGCGACGCGCTCATCGTGCTGAGCGGGCCGATCGCCAAGGAGCTGGGCTTCAATTGCGGGAATGGCGCGATGCGGGAGGGGCGCCGTGCCAACACGGCGGTCGGCCGCTTCCTGCGTCTCTTCTTACGCAATGTTGCAGCCTTGCGCCCGGGGGAGGGCGACAAATGCACCTTCGGGCATGCGGCGCGCGTTGTGCTGGCCGAGCACGAAGACGAAGTGGCCAAGCTCGGTTGGGCGAGCTTCTCCGAGCAGCGCGGCTTTCCGCCGGCAAAGGACGTCGTCACCATCGGCCGGTTCACGGGCGATACGGTCGTCGGATCGGCCTATGGGCGCGATCCGGAGGGCATCGCCCGCTACCTCGCCGACGGCCTGCTCCGCCAATCGGGCTGGGAGCTGGTCTTCACGGTCGGATTTGCGCCCGACACGCACAGGCCGCTGGTGGCGATCAGCCCCATGATCGCCAAGACCCTCGCCAAGGCGGGCGTTGACCGCGCCGGCCTGCAAGAGCTGCTGTTCAGGCACGCCCGCATGCCGGCTTGGAAGATGGAGCAGTATATCGGCGAGTTCACCAATCTGGTGCCGGGGCGCCGTACGCTTCGCGAGCTGCACGCCGAAGGGGCGGCGTCCGAGCAGTTCGTCCTGTCGGACGCGCCGGACCGTCTGGTGCCGATCGTCGAGCGTCCCGACGACATCCTCGTGGTCGTCTCGGGCGATCCTTATCGCTCGAACGCCATCGTCTTCGGAAGCAACGGCATGCACGGGTTTCCGACGAGCCGTGCGGTCCGCAGGCCATCGTGAGCGCTGACACGACCTTCAGATGCCGAGCGGGCGCATCTCCCGGATCAGCTCGATCAGCAGCCGCAAGCCGGTCGGCACGTGGCTTCGGCTGGAGTAGTAGATGTGGAAGGCCGCGCCGTTGGGCGCCCAATCCTCGATCACGGCTCTGAGCGTGCCGGCCTGTATCTGCGACGCGACGCAGAGCTCCGCGGCATACATCAGGCCTGCGCCGCCGAGCGCCAGCGTGCGCGCGACCTGAGACTCGTCGATGGTGATGGTGCCGGGCACGCTCACGGCGAGCGCTTCCCCCGCCTTCTCGAACTCCCAGCGGTAGATGCGGCCATTGCCGAGGCGAATGTTCAGGCATCGATGCCGCATCAGGTCGCTGGGATGCCTCGGGATGCCGAACCGCTCGAAGTAGGCGGGCGCGCCGACGACCAGCCACCGCGAGTCCGACGTCAGCCGCTGGGCGATCATGTCCGCCGGGACGCTTCCCTCGAAGCGGATCCCTGCGTCGTACCCCTGCTCGATCACGTCGATCAGGCGATTGTCGACCGATAGCTCCACCTCGATGTCCGGATAGCGATCCGCGAAGACCGGCAGCACCGGGGCGAGCAGCATGGAGGCGGCGTCCTCGACCACGTTGAGCCGTATGCGTCCCACCGGGGCGGCGCGAAACCGGTCCAGCACGTGGAGAGATCGGCCGATGAGCTCGAAGGGGTCGGAGATGACCGCACGAAGCTCCTCGCCCGCCGCGGTGAGCGTCACGCTGCGGTTCGTGCGGTTGAACAGGCGCACGCCGAGCCGCCCCTCCAGGCCTTTCAGCGCATGGCTGAGGGCCGAGGCGCTGACGCCGAGCTCGAGCCCGGCGCCGCGGAAGCTCCGATGGCGGGCGATCGCCAGGAAGTAGACGAAGTCGGCCAAATCCGAACGGCTGAGCTGCATTCCTGCCTGCGTGCGATCTGGGCGATGTCCGGCCGCTGTCGGGCGTGCGCGGCGTCGCCCGGCGGCTCGATGGACGACGGAAAGCCTGGCGACGGCGGGCTGCCTACGGCCGCAGGATGGCGGGATTGATGAGCAATAGTCAACGCCGCGTCAAATGAGAGACATCTCGTAGACCGGCCGCGGCGTCCCCAAGATTTACATGCGTCGAATGAGCGGCGCGCCGCCGCGTGAGCCGGACAAGCTTGCGTCGCACGCGACAACAGCGGGAAGCGGATGCGCGATCTCATCGATCTGAATATCAATCGCCGGCAGGTGCTCCTGGGGACCACCGCTTCGGCCGCTGCAATGGCGGTGCCGGGGACGAGTTGGTCGGCGCCCGGCGCCGAGGAGGCCCAGGTGACGTCCAATATCTCCCTCAACGTGAACGGAACGGCGCACGAACTGGCGCTCGACACGCGCACGACGTTGCTCGACGCGCTGCGGGAGCACCTGCACCTCGTCGGCACCAAGAAGGGCTGTGATCACGGCCAGTGCGGCGCCTGCACCGTGATCGTCGACGGCCGGCGCATCAACTCCTGCCTGACGCTCGCCGTCATGCACGAGGGCGACCGGATCACCACCATCGAGGGGCTCGGCACGCCTGCGGAGCTGCACCCGATGCAGGCGGCGTTCATCAAGCACGACGGCTACCAGTGCGGGTACTGCACGCCGGGACAGATCTGTTCGGCCGTCGCCGTCCTAGGCGAGATCAAGGCCGGCATCCCGAGCCACGTTACCGCAGACCTGACGGCACAACCGCAGGCCACGAACCTGGAGATGCGCGAGCGCATGAGCGGCAACATCTGTCGCTGCGGGGCCTATTCCAACATCGCCGACGCCATGGCGGAAGTCGCCGGGAGACAGGCATGAAGCCGTTCACCTACGAGCGCGCCGCGACGCCCGCCGCGGCCGCCGCGGCGGCGGCGCGAACCCCCGGTGCCAAGTTCATCGCCGGCGGAACCAATCTGCTCGATCTCATGAAGCTGCAGATCGAGACCCCGGCGCATCTGATCGACATCAACGGCCTGGGACTCGACAGGATCGAGCCGACGCCCGAGGGCGGGCTGCGCATCGGCGCGCTGGTGCGCAATACCGATCTTGCCGCCGACCAGCGGGTGCGGCGCGACTACCCGTTGCTGTCACGCGCCTTGCTGGCCGGTGCCTCCGGCCAGCTGCGCAACAAGGCGACGACCGCGGGAAACCTGCTGCAGCGGACGCGGTGCCCGTACTTCTATGACACCAACATGCCCTGCAACAAACGCAGTCCCGGCAGCGGATGCGCGGCGTTGGAGGGCTTCAGCCGGTCGCTGGCGGTGATCGGCGGCAGCGACGCCTGCATCGCGACGAACCCCAGCGACATGGCCGTCGCCATGCGGGCCCTCGACGCGACCATCTCGACGGTCAGGCCGGATGGCGACACCCGGACCATCCCCGTGGCCGATTTCCACCGCCTGCCCGGGGACACGCCCGACGTGGAAACCGTGCTCACCAAGGGCGAACTGATCACGGGCGTCACGCTGCCGAAGCCCGTCGGCGGCGCTCACATCTACCACAAGGTGCGCGACCGGGCCTCCTACGCCTTCGCGCTGATTTCGGTGGGGGCGATCGTGCAGAAGGATGGCACCGGGCGTGTGGCGCTGGGCGGCGTGGCCCCCAAGCCGTGGCGCGTCGAGGCGGCGGATGCCGAGCTGCCGCGCGGCGCCAAGGCCGTCACGGCGCACCTGCTCGCCGGGGCGAAGCCGACCCATGACAACGCGTTCAAGCTGAAGCTGGTGGAACGCACCCTCGGCGCCGTCATGACCGAGGCAAGGGGCTGAGCCATGAAGTTCGACACGCCAGCCACGACCAATCCGATCGATCAGCTCAAGGTCATCGGCCATCCCACGGACCGTATCGACGGCCGCTCGAAGGTGACGGGCACGGCGCCCTACGCCTACGAGTGGCACGACGCCGTCAAGAACCCGGCCTACGGCTTCGTCATCGGCGCCGCGATCGGCAAGGGCCGCGTCGCCTCGATGGATCTGACGGCGGCGAAGGCCGCGCCCGGCGTTCTCGCCATCGTCACGGCGGAGAATGCCGGCCGGCTCCGCAAGGGCGACTTCAACACCGTCAAGCTGCTCGGCGGGCCCGAGATCGACCACTATCATCAGGCGGTGGCCCTGGTCGTCGCCGAGACGTTCGAGCAGGCGCGCGATGCGGCCCAGGCGGTCCGCATCGCGTATGTCCGCGAGACGGGGCAGTTCGACCTGACCGCCGCCCGGGACGACGCCGGGATGGCGGGGAGCGGCTATTGGGGGCCGGCGGAAACCGCAGTGGGCGATTTTGCCGGCGCGTTTGCAGCCGCGCCCGTCCAGCTCGACGCGACCTACACGACGCCTGACCATGGCCATGCGATGATGGAGCCGCATGCGTCGATGGCCGCATGGAACGGTGACAAGCTGACGCTGTGGACCTCCAACCAGATGATCGCGTGGGGTGCCGGGGATGTCGCCAAGACGCTCGACATCCCGGCCGAGAACGTCCGCCTGGTCTCGCCCTTCATCGGCGGCGGCTTCGGGGGCAAGCTCTTCGTGCGCGCCGATGCCATCCTGGCGGCGCTCGGCGCGCGCGCCGCCAGGCGGCCGGTGAAGGTGGCGCTGACGCGGCCGTTGATGTTCAACAACACGACGCACCGGCCCGCCACCATCCAGCGCATCCGCATCGGCGCGACGCGCGACGGCCGGATCACGGCCATCGGCCACGAGAGCTGGTCCGGCGACCAGCCGCAGGGGCAGCCCGAGACGGCGGTCGGCCAGACGCGTCTGATCTACGCCGGCGCCAACCGGATGACGGCGATGCGGCTCGCGACCTTGCATCTGCCGGAGGGCAATGCGATGCGCGCGCCCGGCGAAGCGCCGGGAATGATGGCGCTCGAGATCGCCATGGACGAGATGGCGGAGAAGCTGGGGCTCGACCCGATCGCGTTCCGTGAGCTCAACGACACGCGGGTCGATCCCGAGAGCCCGGATCGTCCGTTCTCACAGCGCCAGCTGGTCGAATGCTTCCGGATCGGCGCCGGGCGTTTCGGCTGGGACAAGCGCAGCCCGCGCCCGATGCAGGTTCGCGACGGCCGCTGGCTGGTGGGGATCGGGGCCGCGGCGGCGTTCCGGAACAACCTCGTGATGCCGTCGGGCGCGCGGGTGCGCCTCGACGGGCGCGGCGTCGTCACGGTCGAGACCGACATGACGGATATCGGCACCGGCAGCTACACGATCATCGCCCAGACCGCGGCCGAGATGATGGGCTTGCCGCTCGACAGGATCGCTGTGCGCCTCGGCGATTCCACGTTCCCCGTCTCGGCCGGGTCCGGCGGGCAATGGGGCGCCAACAGCTCGACGGCCGGCGTCTACGCCGCCTGCATGAAGCTGCGTGATGCGGTGGTCGAGCGGCTCGGCCTGAATTCGGCCGATGTGGTGTTCGCCGAGGGGCACGTTCGCTCCGGCGACCGCGCCGTTGCGCTGGAAGACGCGGCCGCTGCCGGCGACCTCGTCGCCCAGGACACGATGGAGTACGGCGACCTGGCCAAGCGCTATCAGCAATCGACGTTCGGCGCGCATTTCGTCGAGGTCGGCGTGGATTCGGCCACGGCCGAGATCCGGGTGCGGCGGATGCTCGCCGTCTGCGCGGCGGGGCGGATTCTGAACCCGAAGGCAGCGCGCAGCCAGGTCATCGGGGCGATGACGATGGGCGTCGGCGCCGCCTTGATGGAGGAGCTCGTCGTCGACAAGCGCCACGGCTTCTTCGTCAACCACGATCTGGCCGGCTACGAGGTGCCGGTGCATGCCGACATCCCGCACCAGGAGGTCGTGTTCCTGGACGAAACGGACCCGACCTCCTCGCCCATGAAGGCGAAGGGCGTCGGTGAGCTGGGCCTGTGCGGGGTCGGCGCTGCGGTCGCCAACGCGATCTACAACGCCACCGGCGTGCGCGTGCGCGACTACCCGATCACCCTCGACAAGCTGATGCCGCTGATGCCGGAAGCGGCTTGAGCCTGGTCCGCCGTCCGTCGCCGCCGTGGGGGCGCCGTGGCATTGCTCAGGCGCGAGACCTGTTCCATCGCGGCCGTCGGACCTTGCCGTCTTCGGCGCGTGCGGGACCGTCGTCTCGGCCGCTTCGGGCTGGAACAGGTCCCGACCGGATGGACTCGTCTGATCGGGTAGAATGATATAAGTATTTGAATTTAATCATTCTTCTCTGTCAGGCGCTCCATGCGGCCGGTCGGAACCCCGCGCCCGGGCGCGAGCCCCGGGGCAGATGGCGGAGATACGCTATCTCTGGACGACGCCGCTACGCCTCGACAATGCCAAGCTGCAGGCCCGCTTCGGCGACGAGCCGCATACGGGCATCGATCAGGCCTTGCGCCGCACGCTGATGGGGTGACAGGGGGCTGTGAGTGAGGGTGGTCTCACTTTGCATCGGCCGCCAGCAACCCCTGGACATCGTGCGTCTTGATCAAGCGCGCGACGAAGCCCGAAGCGAGGATGTCATCGACGAACGCTTGCAGATAGTCTTGGGCGACCGTGCGTTGTCTGGACGTCCCGATCGCTTGCTGAACCGACGCGAACGTCCCATCGAGAAGTCGCGCGCCTGGCAGCCGCTGGACATCGCTCAGCAGGCGCGGACGCAGGCCGGCTAGGGCATCCAAGTCGTGCTCCACGAAGACCTGGAAGCAGGCGTCGAGCGTATCGGCGCGAACGACTGCGGCGTGCCGTATGTTGCGGTCCAGCCAAAGATCATATGCGGCGCCGCGGGCCGATACGATCCGCATGCCCGGGCGATCCACCTCGGCGATAGCGTGTACATGCGATCGGCCAGGGACGAGAAAGGTCGCCTCGATTTCGGCATACGCCGTCGTGAAGACGATGTGCTGCGCGCGCTGGGGCTCCGCGGCGATGAGCGCAACGTCCCACAGGTCGAGGTGCACCGCATCAGCCAAAACGTCAGGCTTCTCGAAGAGCTGATAGCCGACGGGAATGCCGAGACGACGGGCCAGTTCGGCGCCGATGGCGGGCGCCACCCCGTACGGCTCGCCCAAGGCGCTCCGCCCGCGGACGAGGAGGAAGTTCGAGAGATTGATCGCCACGCGCAGGATGCCGGTCGGCGCGAGCTCCGCGACAACCTCCTTGCTGACGCCCGCGCGGCCCGCGGCCAAGGGCTCATGCGAGCGGCTCATGCGGCGGGCAACCGGGCTACGGCCACCCCCGACGCTGCGGCGCCAGGGGCAGGCGCCCGTCGGAGCGCCATCGCGCAGATCGCGGCCAGCACCGCCGGGATGGCGAAATAGGCGAAAATCGTGGTCACGGGTAGGTCGAAGCTGAGCAACAGGCCACCAAGCAGCGGCCCGAGGATCGAGCCGAGCCGCCCGAAGCCCAGGCCCCAGCCGACGCCGGTCGCGCGGATGGCGGGCGGATAGTAGCTTCCGGCGTAGGCGTTGGCCACGCCGTTGCCGCCCACGATGCAGAAGCCTGCGAACGCCGCCGCTGCGATGAGGCTTCCCGTCGAGGAGACGGCGGCAGCGCCGAACACGATGCAGCTGACGGCTGCTCCGAGATAGGCGCATCCAAGGACGAGTTGCGGCCGGCGGGTGCGATCGGCCAGGAAAGCCAGCAAGAGCCCTCCGCCAATGCCGGCGAGCTGGAAGGTGCCCGCGGCGATGTTGGCGACTTGAAGCGTCTGACCGGTTCCGCTGACGATCGTCGGGATCCAGTTCACGAAGAAATAGACAAGGAGCAGATTGCAGACGAACATCGTCCAGAACAGCAGCGTCGGAACGGCGTACGCCTTCTCGAACAGAGCAGCGACAGGAAAGCGTGAGCCGGCCTCGGCCCCGTCGGCGGGGCTGACGTTAGGCTCGACCCATCCCGGTGCCAGTTCCGCGGCGACGGCGGAGAGGCGCGTCTTCGGCTCCGGATCGGCCAGCAGTCGCGGCAGCGATTCCGGTAGCCAGCGGAGAAACAGAGGTATCGTGAGCAGCGGTATGACGCCCCCGACCACGAACACGGATGGCCAGCCGAAATGGGGGATCATGGCGGCCGCCGCGAAGCCGCCGACGGCGCCGCCGACCCCGAAGCCGCAGAGCCCCAGCATGACCATGACGTTGCGCAGCCGCGTCGGCGCGTAGTCCGAGACCAGGGCGATGGTGCTGGGCATGGCACTGCCCAATCCAAGACCCGTGAGAAATCGTAAGATGAGCAACGTCGACCAGGAATCGGCGAAGGCAGTCGCCAGCGTCAGGGTGGCATAGAACAGCGTGCAGCCGATCAGCACCGGGCGGCAGCCGATCCGATCGGAGATCGGTGCGAACACGAGCGTTCCGACGGTGAGGCCGATCAGACCTGCCCCGAAGATGGGCCCGAACGCACCGCGATCGAGGTGCCAGACCCCGCTCAGCACCGGCGCGACGTAGCCGATGGCCTGGATGTCGTAGCCGTCCATGGCGAGCAGCGCGAAGGCCATGATGACGAGCCGCACCTGAAATCGAGAGATCGGCCGCTTGTCCACTGCCGCGTGGAACGAGGCCACCCGCGGATCCATGTCGTATCTCCCTAGGTGTCTTGTTTGAGAGCGGCGATAGGCTCCGCTCAAACCGTGTGCATCACCTCGGCAAGGCCGAAGCCGCCGCCGACGCGATCGACCAGCGCGACCCGCGGCGCGAAGAAGTGCGTCGGCGCGATGACGAGGCGTTCGTCGGCACAGCGCGCAAGGAAGCGCTGGCGCGACAGCGCGGCCTGCTCCGGCTGCTCGCAGAAGCCGGTGTTCACGCTGGGATCGAGCAGCTGGAGCGGGTGATGAAGGGGGTCGCCGCCGACCACGGCCCCCGGCTCGCCTGCGATCTCCACGAGCAGCATTCCCGGGGAATGGCCGTAGCAGGGGATGAGCCGCATATCGCGGGCGATCTCCGCCTCGGGATCAGCCAGGTCGGCCAGGCCAGCGGCCAGGATGGGCATGACGCTGTCGGCCATCGCCCGGTTGTTCGCCTCGTGGTTGAGCAGCCCGCCGGTCCGCGCCAGGTCCGCTTCCAGCCGCGGCATGATATGGCGGGCGCGCGGAAAAGTGGGCGTCCAGACAGCGTTCGTGAGCTGCGTGTTCCAGCCGACGTGGTCGAGGTGCAGATGCGTGTTCACAACGTGCGTCACCTCGTCGGGGTTGACGCCGAGGGCCCGCAGCCGGGTGAGCCAGTCGGTCGCCTGCATGTGAAAGGCGGGGTGCGACGGCAAACGGTGCTTGAGGCTGCCGAAGCAGGTGTCGACCAGCATGACGAGGCCGTCGCCGCCGCGCACCAGCCAGGAATGAACGCTCGTGTAGAGGAGGTTGCGGCCGCAGTCGTAGCTGGTCGGCGGCACCCGGGTCAGGAGCCGGGCCAGATGCGCGGGATCCGCTCCCGGAAACATCGCCTCGGGCGACATGCGCGGCCCTCCGAACTCCGGGACGACATCGAGCCGATACCGGCCGACCACAAGCGTGTCGCGGGTCTCTCCCACCGGGTCCTCCCAATTATCGGATTGCCGTCGTCGGTGGCGTAAGCGCCGGCCACCGCCTGCCATCGGCCCAAGATGGCCGGCGCTGCTGCGGCCGCCTAGGCAGGCAGGGTAAATTGGGGTCATTCGTTCCGCGAATGGTCCGGCGGGTTGTCAAATCGCGGATTGCATGGCTTGGCTTGTCGCCCCCAGGCGGCGCCTGGGTCGCAATGCACCGCATGGGTGCAGTATTCGACGGCCCTCACGGGCGGCCGATGGGGTGAAGATGCCTCATCGCGGGTTCTCGTCGCTATCGAGACGACATGCGCAAGCAGAGATCGGATCGCGGACGATCGGCAATGATGGGGTGGGCATGAAAGCTGGGAGCGACCGAATCGAGCTGATGCGTCTCTTCGTGCGCATCGTCGACGCCGGATCCCTGTCGGCCGCGGGGCGCCTGCTCGGCCTGTCGCAGCCGTCCGCAAGCCGCCAGCTCAAGCAGCTCGAGACGCTGCTCGGCGTGCAGCTGATCAAGCGGTCGAGTTCCGAACTCGCCTTGACGGACGCGGGCGAGCAGTTTCTTGCGGCTGCGACGCGCCTGTTGGCCGATTGGGACGCCGCCGCCGAAGCGGTCCGCCTTGATCGTGAGGAGCTGAACGGTCCGATCCGCGTCGCCGCGCCTGTCGCGGCCGGGCAGACGTTGCTCGCACAGATTGCCGCGCGCTTCCTACTGAAGCATCCGGGGGTCAGTATCGACTGGCGGCTGATCGATGAACCGGGAGATCTGGCGGCCGGGGGCTATGACCTTTGGATCAGGGCCGGCCCGATCAAGGACCAATCGCTGATCGTGCGGCCCTTGTGGCGCGGCGAGCGCAGCATCGTCGCCCGCACCGACCATGTGCGTGTTGCCCACCCGCGCGAGCTGGAAGCCCACGGCGCCGTGCAGCTTGTCACCTATGTCGCCCGAGAGATTCCGCTCGAGGCGGCCGATGGGCAACGGTTCACCTTGCGCCTGCGCCCCATGTTCGCGACTGATAACATCTTCGCAGCGCTGCTGGCGGTGAAGGAAGGCGTAGGCTACGGCATCCTGCCGCGCTGGCTCGTCCAGCCCGAGCTGGCGTTCGGCGCGCTCGTCGACCTGTGCCCCGATTGGCGGCCGCCCGCGGTCACCTTGGCGGCTGCCTATCCGCAGGCGCGCTTCCGTCCGGCGCGGGTCAAGGCCCTGATCGATTTCATCCGTAGCGAGCTGCCGCGGTTGAATGCCGACATCTTCCCCCTAAGCGACACCCAGCCGGACGCGGATGAGGCCGTCGCGGGCTCGGCTCCATGAGAGGCCCTGCGCCTCAGCTGCCACGATCGAGGGCCACGCATGATCTCAGCATCCGTTCATCGCTTTAGCGTCGGTGCCATCGACGTCCTCGTCGTCGACGACGGGCACGTCACCGCGCCCATCACCGACGGCATGGTGCTCAACGCATCGGCCGAGGATGTCAGACAGGCGCTGCGGGCAGCAGGGCTGCCGAGCGATGTCCTGACCACCTCGTTTGCTCCTTTGGTCATCCGGTCCGGCGGCTCGACCGTTCTGATCGACGCGGGCCTCGGCCCCGACATGGGCGGCCAACCGGGCGCGACGGCGGGGCAGCTCGTGCGCAACCTGCGCGACGGCGGAGTGGCGCCGGAGGCGGTCGATCGCGTGGTGATCTCGCATTGCCATCCCGACCATGTGAACGGGCTCGTCTCACGCGAGGGGCTCGTATTCCCGAACGCCGAGGTGCTCGTTCCGGAGGCCGAATGGTCGTTCTGGATGAGCGACGCGCAGATGCAGGCCGCCGCGCCGGGACGCATGAGCCAGCTCTTCGCCAACAATCGTCGCGTGCTCGATCAGGTTCGCGACCGCGCTACGCTCTATGCTTCAGGTGATGAGGTCGTCCCGGGGCTGACAGCGGTCGCGGCCCCCGGGCATTCGATCGGCCATACGGCCTACTGGCTCGCGTCCGGCGCCGAACGGCTGTTCATCCAGAGCGACCTCTCCAACCAGCCCGCGCTGTACCTCCGTCATCCCGATTGGCAATCCGCCCTCGATCAATTCCCGAAGCAGGCCGTCGAGACCCGCCTGCGGCTCTACGCCGAGCTGGCTCGCGACAGGGTTCCGATCCAGGCGTTTCATCACCCCTTCCCGGGGCGCTGCATCCTTGTGGAGGACGGCAATGGCTACCGGCGGCAGGCCATCGCCTGACCCGCGGTGATCAGACGGCCTCCCGCGTATCCCGCCACTCGATGGCATAGGCCACGGCGAAGGGCGCCATGGCGGCCGCGATGAGGCGTTCGAGATGCGGGCGATTGCGGGCCGTGCCCGGCAGAACAAGGGTCGCGAGCATGCCGCGGGATTTGTCCGGCCGGACGGAGACCGACGCCGCGCCGCCATCGAGGTGGGCCTCCACCGCGCCGGTGACGACCGCGCGCAGGGCCCGCTCGGCGGCGTCCTGCCGCAGCGCGGCCTTCAAGGGCTTGCCGACGTCCGTGAGCGGAAGCCTGTCGAGGATGACGATCTCCTTGGGGAGGGCGGCCCGCTCGCCGATCCGATCCGCGAGGAAGGCCGCAAGGTCCTCCGGCGTCGCCCGCGAGCCCGGCGCGAGCTGGACATAAGCGACGGGCAACTCGCCGGCGTAAGCGTCCGGCTTGCCCACCGCGGCGGCATGCAAGACGTCGGGTGACTGGACCAGGGGCTCCTCGATCAGTCGGGGGTCGATGTTGTGCCCGCCGCGAATGATGACGTCCTTCGCTCGGCCGGTGACGAAGATATAGCCATCCGCGTCGATGCGGCCGAGATCGCCGGACACGATCCATCCATCGTCGGTCCGAGCGCCGGCCTCATGCGCCGGGTCGAGATAGCCGGGTGTCGCCCCGGGGCTGCGGACAAGCAACATCCCGATCTCGTCCGGCGCGCACAGACGGTGGACGGCGCCGGCCTGGTCGAGCACCGCGGTCCTCACCTGCGTATAGGGCATGCGCAGCCCCGAAGAGCCCTCCCTCGACCGACCATCTCTGGGGTCCATCGCGATGCCTGACGTGTTCTCGGTCATTCCATAGGTGTTGAGGACACGCACGCCGGTGACCCGCTCGAACTCATTGCGCACAGCGATCGGCAGCGCTGTCGAGCCGGTCGCAAAATAAGGCTTGAGCGATGAGAGGTCCTCCGAGATCGGAGGTGTTTTGGCGAGGGTGGCGAGCGTGGTGGGAACGCCCGAGAGACGGGTGATGCGGTATTTATCGACGAACTTCCAGTAGTTCTCGATGTAGCGGCGCTCGCGCGCGCCCATTACGCTCGGAATCACCATCGTCGCCCCGCATGCAACGGACGAGAGGACGCGGCCGATCAGGCCACCGACATGGAACATGGGCGTGTCGTGAATGCAGACTTCGCCGACGGCGATGTTCAGGCCGAGCTGGATCGTCCAGTGACGATACGAGAGGCCCCGGTGGGTCAGCTTCACGATCTTCGGTGCGCCCGTCGTGCCGCCGGAGTGAACATACGCCGCGATATCGTCGCCCGAGATCGGCGCCGGCGGCGAGTCCCGGGGCTCCGACAGGAGCCTGACGTTCAAATCCGATTGGGGAAGGATCGAGCCGTGCGGACCAGCGACCGAGAACACCGGCATGGCCGGCAGATCGGCAGCGACCGCCTTGACCGCCTCCCAGATCTTGAAGTTCGGCGTCGGCCCCAGCGCGATGATCGCTTTCGTTCTCGCCTGCTTGAGCAGGTGAAGCAACTGCTTGGGCTCCAGCATCCAGTTGACCGGGAATGCGATACCCGCGCTCATCGCTCCGATGACCGACCAATAGATGGCCGGCACGGCCGGCATGAGGATCGCGACGGCGTCGGTGCGGCCGATGCCGGAGGCGCGCAGCAGAGCCGCTGTTCCCGCGATGTTGCGCCGGAGATCTCCGAACGAGACTTCGTCGGCCTGCGTATCGATGTCGCCGTCCGGAACATAGTGGATCGCGGTCTCGCCGGGGTCTCGCGCGGCGATCGCGCAATCGATGCGCCTGCAGAAATCCGCGATCTCGAGGCGCTCATGCAATGGAAGCCGCTCGATCTCTGCGATGTCGCTCAGCGTTCGCAGGGGGCGCGCCAGCAGATCGGCATCCGCCGTCGCCGCGACGTAGCGATCGGATGAACCTGCGATGTGTCCCGTCATGCCGCATCCTCGGGCGTTAGAGTGCTACAGGGATGTTGTCGATCAAGGACACCTATTTTGGCGCCGAAGCAGACGTAAGCGACGGCCGCTGAATAGGGTGCATTCACGCCTCGAATGACGCGGCGATGGATCGGTTGTGCTACCGCTCGTCCCGGTCGCGGCGAGCCGTATAGGTGGTCACGGCGATCCTATTCTTGCGCCCGCCCCCCCGGATCCGTGCGCCGATCCGAACGTGTTGTCTCCCATGCCAATGAATTCGACGCCCGCATGTCGCAGCTACCTGTTCGTCCCTGGCGATCGGCCGCACCTCCTCGACAAGGCCGATACGTCCGGGGCCGACGTTGTCATCCTGGATCTCGAAGATTCGGTCGCGGTTGCTGCAAAGGAGCGCGCCCGTCGGGCTGTCGCCGATGCGCTTCGGACACGCGCCGGCCGCCCGACGGCCATCCGCATCAACGCGACGCTCGTTGAACAGGACTTGGCCGTGCTCGCCCCGCATGCGGACCAGATCGTCCTGCTACCGAAGGTCGAGACCGGCAACGCGCTGATGGCGGTCGACGACTACCTCGGCGGCTTCGAACGAGCGGCCGGGCTGCCCGCTGAAACGATCGGGGTGGTGATCGGAATCGAAAGCGCACTTGGCCTGCGTAACCTGTACGACGTCATGCGCGGCACGCGGCGCATTCGCGGAGCCGCTCTTGCGACAGCCGAGGAGGGCGACCTGATCGTCGATCTCGGGGCCCGCTGGACGCCCCGGGGCGAAGCTTTGGCCTATTGCAGAGGCAAATTCGTGTGTGATGCGCGGGCCGCCGGCGCCGCCTGGTTGATCGATGGCGCCTTCATGAATCTTGCAGACGGCGATGCGCTCGTGCAGGAGGCCCTGATCGCAAGGACGTACGGGTTCAACGGCAAGGTCGCAGTCCATCCCAAGCAAGTCGACATCATCAACCAGACGTTTTCGCCGTCAAAAGCGGAGACCGAGTGGGCGAGGCAAGTTGTCGAGGCTTTCAGGATCGCGGAGAATGAGGGCCGCGGCGCGGTCCAGCTCAATGGAATGATGATCGACTATGCGAACGTCCGCCTGGCCGAGCAGTTGCTCCGGCGCAGCGGCGAGGCGAGCCTTTCGAGCCGATCGGGTGATTCCGTCTGATCAGGACTTGCTCGGGGCCTGATCATCATCGCGGCCTCGCGGCAGGGTCACCGCGGACGGACGACGGCGTGAGGCCGATCCGTCAGCCTGCAGCGGCAGCCTGCGCCTCCGCCGCGCTGGCCGCGGCCTTGGGGTCGCCGGGCTCGGTCTCCCAGGCGAGGCCGGGAACGGCCACGATACGCCAGCCGCGGGCGTCCAGGCGGCACACGATCACCTGGCGCTCCTCCATGTAGGCTAGCAGGCGCCGCGCCCGGCCGGACGAGTTGCTGCCGTAGGCGCGGGCGACATCGGCGTCGGAGGGGCAGGGGCGGCGATCGAAGGCCGCCCGCGCCAGCGTGAGGAACACGCCCTGCATGTCTTCCGGCAGCGTGCCCGCCATGGCCAGCACCTCTCCCCAGGGCGAGTCCTCCGCCTCCGCCTCGGCGAGGTCGATGCCCGCGTGGGCGACCGCGAGCCGGCGGCGGAAGGACGGGAGGCTGAGCGGCTCGCCGCCGACCCGCCTGATCCGGCAGCGCACCAAAAAGTCCTGGTAGAGCACGGCGGTGGTGCGGAAGCCGGCGTCGCTCTCGCTGAGGATCTCGCGCAGCGCCGCGTCGATGGCGGCCTGGCGCTGCTCGGGCGAAAGGCTGGGCAGCGGCTCGGCGGCGGGCGCCGGCGCCGGCGGCACACTGCGGGCGAGCTGGGTCAGCACATCAGCGGTGGACGCCACCGGCGGCGGCCGGCGCACGAGCGGCGGCCGCGCCTCGTCGGCGCCGGGGGTGAAGATCAGATCCTGCGCGTCCTCGGCGGCGGCAGGCTGCGGCAGCGGCACCAGCTTGGGGCTGGTGGAGCGCGGCGCGGTCTCGACCGGGCCGATGCGCACGGGCAGCGGCCGGCGGGACAAGGCCGGTCCGAGGGCGACGAAATGCCCGCTCTGCAGGTCACGGAACATCTCGGCCTGGCGCCGGTCCATGCCCAGCAAATCCGCGGCGCGGGCCATGTCGATGTCGAGGAAGGTGCGGCCCATGAGGAAGTTGGAGGCCTCGGCCGCGACGTTCTTGGCGAGCTTGGCGAGGCGCTGGGTGGCGATGACCCCGGCGAGGCCGCGCTTGCGGCCGCGGCACATGAGATTGGTCATGGCGCCGAGGGAGACCTTGCGGGCCTCGTCGGAGACCTCGCCGGCCGCGGCGGGGGCGAACAGCTGCGCCTCGTCCACCACCACCAGGAGCGGATACCAGACGTCCCGATCGGCATCGAACAGCCCGCCGAGGAAGGCGGCAGCGGCGCGCATCTGCTGCTCGCTGTCGAGCCCCTCCAGGTTGAGCACCACCGACACCCGGTGCTGGCGCACCCGCGCCGCGACGCGCTGGAGGTCCGCCTCGCCCCGCTGGGCGTCCACCACCACGTGGCCGTAGCGGTCCGCCAGGGTGACGAAATCGCCCTCAGGGTCGATGATCGCCTGCTGCACCCAGGGCGCGCTCTGCTCCAGCAGGCGGCGCAGCAGGTGCGACTTGCCCGAGCCGGAATTGCCTTGCACGAGGAGGCGGGTGGCGAGCAGCTCCTCCAGATCCAGCACGGCCGTGTCCCCGCCCGTGCGGATGCCGAGGTCGATGGACACCTTGGCGGGCGTCGTCATCGCGGCGCGCGCCCTGCGATGAGGGGGCAAAAAATCATGGCCGGACTCATATCGATTCGCGCCGCGGGTTCAACCGCGCTGCGTCCGAACGGGCAGGATCGACGTCGTACGGGGTGGTCTTCGCCTCGCTCGGTCCGAACCGGTTCTACGAGCGGCACCCCCGGCGTCGAGGGGCCGGTGCAGATGCCGGGAGGGGCGGCGCAACCGTACTTCAGCCGCGCCTCCTACCACTTCGGTGTAAGGTGGGCTACGTCGAAAGGTGTACGGTTTGCCGTTTGTCCACGCCCCAATGCGGAATTAACTATAGACCATCCTGTCGGCTTCCAGCCATTACGGTCGATGGGCGGCTGGGCCGGTGCTGCCTTCCGGGGCGTGCCGGCCCTTTCTTTCCGATCCCTTCGATGATGTCCCTGCCGGCCAGCGGCGGCTGACGGGCGATCCGCGGAGCGGGCGCGGCGCTTCGGCCCGAAGCAGATCGCAATTTGGCAGAAACTGCGCGTCTTATGGCGCATCCGCCTCCAGGGCCGCCGGTATCGTCCGGCGCACGTGGAGGCCAACATGCGCAAGCGAACCATCCTTCTCGGCCTTGGCGCCGCTCTGGCGCTGCCCCTGATCGCGGCGCCGTTCGTGCTCGCGCCTCGAGCGCTTTGCGCTCCAGATTCAAAAAGTGATGAGCACGTCACCATTGGATGGTCCCATCCAATGGTGACGTGCTCCAGGCTGGCGACGACGGAGGCGCGTCCCGCCAAGGCCGTCGACGCGGCCGAGCAGGCCCGCACCATCGCGGCGATGCGGCCGTCCAAGCGGGCACGGCCGGTGATCGCCATCGCCACCTTCAACGCCGAGACCGAGGTGTCGGATGTCCTGTCCGCCTATGGCGTGCTGCGGCGGGCCGACGTCGCCGACGTGACCGTGGTGGCGGAGCGGGCCGCGCCGGTGCGGCTCTATCCGAGCCTCAGCATCGAGCCGGAGGCGACGATGGGCGCCTTCGACGCGCGCCATCCCGACGGTGCCGACTATGTCGTCGTGCCGGCGATGGAGCCGGTCGACCCGTTCGTGGCGGGCTGGATCGCCACTCAATACCGCAAGGGCGCCAAGATCGTCGCGATCTGCAATGGGGCCAAGACCGTCGCCGCCGCCGGACTGCTGGACGGCCGGCGCGCCACGGCGCACTGGAGCGCCATTCCCGAGCTGCGGCAGAAGCACCCGACCATGCAGTGGGTGCAGGACCGGCGCTACGTCAGCGACAACGGCGTCACCACCTCGACCGGCATTTCGGCCAGCGTCCCGGTGATGCTGGCGCTGGTGGAGGCGATCGGCGGGCGGTCGGCCGCCGAGCGGGTGGCGGGCGAGCTCGGCGTCGGCACCTGGGACGCGCGCCATCGCTCGGCCGCGTTCGAGCTGACCGGCGAGCACATGAAGACCTTCGTGCGCAACACCCTGACGTTCTGGCGGCGCGAGACCGTGGGTATTCCGGTCGCCACCGACGTGGACGAGGTCGCCCTGGGTTTCATGGTCGACGTCTATTCCCGCACGGCGATGACCACGGTCGTGACCGTCGGCGGCGGACAGGCCGTCCGTAGCCGGCACGGCCTGATGATCCGCCCGGACCGCTCGAGCGAAGCCGCCGCCGTGGACCACATGCTCCCGGCACCGCCCACGGAGGCTCCGGCGATGACCATCGAGCGGGAGCTGCCGCGCATCGCCGCCCGCTATGACCGCTCGACCGCGGCGATCGTGGCGCTGGTGATGGAATACCCGTGGACGTTTGACGCCACGCGCGTGCCGAACGGGTAAGGTGGCGCCGATCGCGACCAACGCACGGCCCGAGCCCATGCAAGTGCAGTCTCCCCCGGCCGATCCTGCTGGCGGCGCGCCGGCGCGGGCCACGCCGCGCCGCATCGCGCTCGTGGGCTTCGAGGGCTTCCAGCTCCTCGACATCGCCGGGCCGCTCGAGGTCTTCAGCAAGGCCAACGAGCATATGCCCGGCACCGCCGCGGCGCCGTTCCGCTACGAGCCCATCCTCGCCAGCCCCTCCGGCGGCGCCATCACGTCGAGCTCCGGCCTGCAGGTGGCCGCCACCTGCGCGCTCGCCGATCTCCACGAGGATCTCGATACCCTGATGATCGCCGGCGGGCCGGAGGTCGCCCTGCGCGCCGCCGCGACCTCCACCGGCCTGCTCGCCTGGATCGCGGCCCGGGCGCCGGCGACGCGGCGCGTCGCCAGCGTCTGCACCGGCGCGTTTCTCCTGGGCGGCTGCGGCCTCCTCGACGGCCGCCGCGCCACCACGCACTGGTCCGTGACGAAGACACTGGAGACGATGCTGCCGCGCACCGAGGTCGTCCCCGACGCCATCTTCGTCGGCGACGGGCACATCTTCACCTCGGCGGGCATCACCGCCGGCATCGACCTGGCGCTGGCCTTCGTGGAGCAGGACTGTGGGCCGCAGGTGGCGCTCGATACCGCGCGTGCGCTCGTGCTCTACCTGCGGCGCGTCGGTGGGCAGTCCCAGTACAGCGCGAGCTTGGCGGCCCAGGCCAAGGCTGCCGACGGGCTGCGGGCGATCGTCACCTGGATCGCGGAGCACCCGGACGGTGATCTCAGTGTCCCGGTCCTGGCCGAGCGCGCCGCGATGAGCGAGCGGACGTTCGCGCGCGCCTTCGTGGCGGAGACCGGCATGACGCCGGCGAGATACGTAGAGCTGGTGCGGCTCGACCGTGCCAAGCAACTGCTCGAGACGACGAAGTGGCCGCTCGCCCGCATCGCCGACCGCAGCGGGCTCGGTAGCGCCGCGACGCTGGCCCGCACGTTCCGGCGGCGCCTGGGCATCACGCCGGAGGACTACCGCGAGCGCTTCCGGGTCGAGGTCGACAGGGGCTGACGGAAAGCGGCGGGGCGGCGCCGCGGCGCCCGGGAGCGGCCGCCGACCGCGTGTGTGTGCCGGCCGACATTGGAACCAATCCGCCGGCTCGGGCCTTTCCAGTTCATAGCCGTATCCAAGAGGAGGTTGAATTGGACTGGAACCGCGTCGAAGGTAATTGGAAGCAGTTCAAGGGTAACGTGAAGGAGCAATGGGGCAAGCTGACCGACGATGATCTCGACGTGATCGCCGGAAAGCGCGATCAGCTCGAAGGAAAGATCCAGGAGCGCTATGGAATTGCCAAGGACAAGGCCAAGCAGGACGTCGACAACTGGTATTCCCGCCAGCGTCTCTGATCCCTGAGCGCCGGCGGGCCCGCCTGACCGCCCTCCGCCGGGGCGTGGCGCGGGCCGCGGCTCCGGCGTGGTCGTTCGTTCGTCCGCGGCAGGGCCGGCCGGTCGGCCGAGCAGTTTGAGCCGGCGTCGCCTTCGGGGGGCGCCGGCTTCTTGCGGTGAAGGCGCTCCGCATCCATCGCGTTCGAAATCGGCGAAGGCGTTGCGACGATATTCTCGCGCCGGGCACGTCGGTTTGCTACGAGCGGTGGCGTGGCGGCAGCCTGCCCCTTGACATGGCGGCCGCCCGGTCGCTTACATCGTTCCACTATAGCGGAGAGCGGCGGAATTGCGGGGCAGCTCAAGCGGGCCCCACGAGAGGCGGTAGTCGTGCGGCACGGCCATGTGAACCAGGCCCTTGATCGGTTATTCCTTACTCGCGTCAGCTGTGCGGGCGCGCCGTCCACCGTTGTTCTTCAGGCGCGGCGGGCTATCGCTGCCGGGCATGGGGCTGAAGCGAGCCGAGAGAAGAGGCGCCGAGAGCCGTGACGCAAAAGGGTTCCAATCGATTGACGCCCCGCACCGACCTTGATCATGCGGGCGGAGCCCCTCATCCCGTCAATAAGGGCCTGGGCCCGATCGTCCGAAAGCTTCGTCGTCGCAGCGGCTTGACGCTTCAGCAACTGGCCGAGACGTCGGGCGTGAGCCGCGCCATGCTGTCGAGCGTGGAGCGGGGCGACAAGAATCCCACCTTGCCGGTCCTCTCCCGAATCGCGGCGGGCCTGGACGTGACGATGTCCGAGCTGATGGGCGAGCAGGTGCCCTGGGTGGTCGCGTCGGTGACGACGCGGCGCAACCGGCTGGTCTACCGGGACGACCAGACGGGGATCGAGCGGCACCTGTTGTCGCCCACCCACCTGGATACGGGCATGGAGGTCGTCGAGCACGTGCTTCCGAGCGGGCAATCGTTCGAGGGGCTTCCCCACGCCGGAATCCGCACCAGCAAGTGCGTCGTCGTCATCGAAGGCCAGCTGACGCTGGAAATTGGAAACGTCGTGTACACCCTCGATGCGGCCGACAGCGTGACCTTCGAGGTGACGGGCGAGTACCGGTTCAGGAATACGCACACGAAGCTCTGTCGGTACTATATCTTCATGGTTCATCAGCGCGCCACGACCTGACCTGGGGTTAGGGGCGGTACCGAATGCGCCGGATCATCGGCGTCGGGCCGTCGCACCTCCGTGAGCGGCGGCAGCCGCTCGCTTGTCCGCGTTCGCAGTTGATCGTCGTCGGCGGCAACATCGGCTGACGGCTTTGGTCTCGATGCCGCCCGTCCAGCCTCGGGGCGGAGGCGGACTTGCGACGCCGAGGGAGTCGTCCGCCGGCGCGCACGGTGATGCAAAATTCCACTATAGAAGAATTTCTGCTTTTCCGGCGGCGCCAGACGTGTAACATGAGGTCTCGGCTGCAGGCGGCGACGGCGAGCTTTCAGCGCAACGGGGCGGACAACGACCTCGATCGGTTCAGCAAGAGGCCAAGGAGGACAGCGCCATGGAAGAATTTCTCATGCGCATCGGCGATCGCTGGCAGGCGGCATCGTCGAACGAATGGATCGAGTCGGAAAACCCCTACACCGGCAAGCCCTGGGCGCGCGTGCCGCGCGGTACGGGCCGGGACGCCGAGGCTGCCGTGCTCGCGGCGCACGAGGCCTTCACCCATGGGCCCTGGAGTCGCATGAGCCCGGCCGACCGAGGCCTGCTCCTCTACAAGCTCGCCGATTGCATGGCCGCGGATGCCGAGCACCTGGCCGAGCTGGAGGTTCGCGACACCGGCAAGCTCAAAGCCGAAATGCTCGGCAACCTGAGGTATTTGCCGCGGTGGTATCAGTATTATGGGGGCCTTGCGGACAAGATCGAAGGCTCGGTCACGCCGATCGACAAGCCGGGCATGTTTCACTACGTCACCTACGAGCCCCTCGGCGTGGTCACCTGCATCGTGCCGTGGAACTCGCCGCTGCTACTGACGACGATGAAGCTCGCGGCGGCGCTCGCCGCCGGCAATACGGTGGTGATCAAGCCGTCGGAATTCGCATCGACATCGCTGATCGCCTTTGCCCGGCTCTTCGAGCAAGCCGGGTTTCCGCCGGGCGTCGTGAATGTGGTGACCGGCTACGGGCCCGAGGTGGGCGAGGTGCTGACCACGCATCCGCTGGTCAGGCGCATTGCCTTCACCGGCGGCGACGCCGGCGGCAAGGCGGTTGCCGCTGCGGCGGCGAAATCGTTCAAGCGCATCTCGCTGGAACTGGGCGGCAAGTCCCCCAACATCGTCTTCGCCGACGCCAACCTGGATGCCGCGGTCAAGGGCGTGGTCTCCGGCGTGTTCGCGGCGACAGGACAGACCTGCATGGCGGGCTCCCGCCTCCTGGTGCAGTCGTCCATCCATGACCAGTTCGTGGAGAAGCTCGTCGCCTTCATGTCCGCCACCCGGCTCGGCGATCCGACCCAGCCCGACACCAACATGGGGCCGGTCTCCACCAGGCCGCAGCTCGACCGCGTCATGAACTACATCGAGATCGCCAAGAGCGAGGGCGCCAGGTGCGTGTCCGGCGGCCGCAGGGGCTCGGGCCCGGCGTGCGGCGAAGGCTGGTTCGTGGAGCCGACCATCTTTACCGGCGTCAAGAACTCGATGCGCATCGCTCGCGAGGAGGTGTTTGGGCCGGTCCTCACCGTCATCCCGTTCGACAGCGACGACGAGGCGGTCGAGATCGCCAACGATACGCCCTACGGCCTGGCAGCCGCGCTGTGGACGACGAGCATCGAGCGCGCGGTCAAACTTCCCAAGCGGCTGCATGCCGGGACGGTCTGGGTCAATGCCTACCGCGTCGTCAGCTACCTCGCGCCGTTCGGCGGCGTGAAGGGCTCGGGCATCGGCCGCGAGAACGGGATCGAAGCCATCAAGGAGTACCTGGAGGCGAAGAGCGTGTTCATCAACGGCAATCCGGATGTGCCGAACCCCTTCGTCATGGGCTGAGCGCTGTCCCATCGACGGCAACCGGGGAGAGCGCCATGCCTGACGGGCAAGACTTGAGCGTGGGGCTGGCCGGGGACTTCAAGGCTGCGATGCGGCGGCTCGCGTCGACGGTGACGATCATCACCGCAAGCGACGCCGGCCGGCGGCACGGCATGACCGCAACCGCGGTGACGTCGCTGACGACATCGCCGCCGTCGCTGCTGGTGTGCATCAACCGGTCGGCCAGCATCCACGCGCCGATCGCCAGGAGCGGGCAGTTCTGCATCAATCTACTGGCGTGCGGCCACGATCATCTCGTGCCGATCTTCAGCGGCAAGATGACGGGCGAGGAGCGGTTTACCTCGGGCGACTGGACGACTGACGGATCGGGGATCCCGTGCCTGGCAAATGCTCAGGCTAATATCTTCTGTACTGTTGCGGGCACCATGACGCACGGCAGCCACTCCGTCTTCATCGGCAATGTCGAAAAAGTCCTGCTGTACGGCGAATCATCGCCGCTCCTCTATCAGGAGGGCACGTTGTACAAGTCGATCGCGCTTCATATTTAGCTGACTGATCGGATAAAAATAATAATAAGAGCCAATATCGGCCCTACTGCGGAAACAACCTCAAGGAGGGAACATTGAGCAACATCGACGCATATCGCGCCGCCGGCAACCCGCTGTTCAACGAGAACAAGCTGAAGCTCGGGATCTTCGGGCCGAACTGTTCCAACGCCTGCGCGGTCACGCTGGCCGAGACCAGTTTCAAGCCGACGTTCGAGAAGAACCTCGAGATCGCCGGGATGCTCGAGGGCGCCGGCTTCGAATGCATGGTGCCGATCGCACGCTGGCGAGGGTTCGGCGGCCCGTCGAACTTCAACGGAAACTGCATGGAGACCTACACCTGGGCCGCGTCACTCGCGGCGCGGACCGAGAAGATCTTCCTGTTCGCGACATCCCACGTGCCGACGCTGCATCCGATCGTTGCGGCCAAGATGGCGACCACCATCGACCACATCTCGAAGGGCCGCTTCGGGTTGAACATGGTCTGCGGCTGGTTCACGCCTGAAATGGAGATGTTCGGCGTGAAGATGATGGAGCACGACAACCGCTATGAGTACGCCACCGAATGGGTGTCGGTGCTGGAAAAGCTGTGGACGGAGGAATGGTTCGACCACAAGGGCGAGTTCTTCACGATCAATCAGGGCTTTTCCGATCCCAAGCCCTATCAGAAGCCCCGTCCGGTGTTGATCAGCGCCGGTTCGTCGCCGAAGGGCCGCGAGTTTGCCGCCCGCTTCTGCGACATCAATTTTTCGGTCGTCGAGGATATCGAGAAGGGCACCCAATGGGTCCAGACCATGAAGAAGCTGGCCTGGGATGAGTACCGGCGCGAGATCGGAACCTTCACCTATTCCTACGCGGTCGTGCGTGACACAGAGAAGGAAGCGCTCGACTACTTCAACTACTACGTCCACGAAAAGGGCGACTGGGAAGCCTGCGACAACATCTGCAAGGTGTTCGGCGTCGAAAGCGGCAGCTATACCCCCGAGTATTTCGACAAGTTCCGGGCGAACTTCATCGCGGGCTGGGGCGGCTATCCGCTCGTCGGCACGCCCGAGCAGGTTGCCGACAAGCTCGTTCAGCTGTCGGCGACCGGCATCGACGGCACCCTGATCTCCATGGTCGACTACAACCAGGAGCTTCCTTACTGGAACGCCAAGGTCATGCCCCTGCTGGAGCAGGCCGGGCTGCGCAAGCCGATGACCAAGCCGGCGATCGCCGCCTGAACAAGTCGCGGCCACGGCGAAGGCTTGATTTTCAAGTGGATGGATGGCCGGGCTTGATCCGGCCATCCATCCGTCCGAAGACTCAAAGCTTCGGTGCAGTGTTCCCAGCGAATAGGCTGAAGCGCTCTCCCGTCACGGGCTAGACCCCGTCTCCACGTTGCCGCCCAGATACGCCTGGCGGATGCGCGGATCATCCCGCACCGCGCCCGCCGGGCCTTCCATGAACTTGCGGCCGAGCTCCATCACGATGGCCGTGTCGGAGATGTTGAGCGCGCCGTGCACGTTCTGCTCGACGATCAGCACGGTCACCCCTGTCGCGGCGATGGTGCGGATCGCCGCGAACACCTGGCCTTGCGTCTTCGGCGACAGGCCCAGGGAGGGCTCGTCGAGCAGCAGCAGGCGTGGCCCGTTGACCAGCACCATGGCCGTCTCCAGCACCTGCTGCTCGCCGCCCGAGAGGTTGCCGGCGGGGATGGCGGCCTTGGCCGCAAGCATCGGGAAGAGCGCGGTGACCTGGCCGATGGCCTCGCGGTGCCGGCGCGCCGGCAGCGTGTAGCAGGCCATCTTCAGGTTCTCGGCGACGCTCATCTGGGCGAAGTTGCAGCGTCCCTGCGGCACGAAGCCGACGCCGGCGCGCAGGCGCGCTGCCGGGTCGAGGCCGGCGAGGTCGCGCCCCTCGAACACGACGGCGCCGGAGAAGTGCCGGTTGGTGCCGTAGATCGCCTTGAGCAGGGTCGACTTGCCGGCGCCGTTGCCGCCGATCAGCGTGCTGATCGAGCCGCGCGCCAGCCGGGTCGAGAAGTCGCGCACGATGACGACATCGCCGTAGCCGGCGACGAGGTCGACGAGCTCCAGGTGCGGCGGCTCCTTCATGCGGGCACCTCCTTCACGTCGATGCCGGCCTGGGCCGGCTGGCCGGCATCGACGCCGAGGTAGGCGTCGAGCACCCGCTCGTCGCGCTGCACGATGTCCGGCGGGCCCTCGACGATCTTGCGGCCCTGGTCGAGCACGACGACGGCGTGGCAGAGCATGGCGATGAAGTCGACGTTGTGCTCGACGATGAGGAAGGTGACGCCGGCGCGGTTGGCCTCGCGCAGGATCTCCGCCACCTCGTTGATGCGCGACGGGTTGACCCCGGCCACCGGCTCGTCGAGCACGATCAGCCTGGGGTTCGCCATCATCGCCGCGGCGAAGGCGAGCAGCTTCTTCTGGCCGTAGGACAGCACGGCCGCCGGAGCGTCGATCAGCCGGGTGAGGCCGATCAGCTCGATCAATTCGCGCGCCCGGTCGGCGGCTGCGTCGCGCGCGGTGCGGAAGCGCCGGGTGCGCAGCAGCGCGTCGGCCCAGCCGAGGCCGGCGAAGGGGGCGGGCACGGCGAGCAGGTTGTCGCGCAGCGAGAAGCTCTCGTACACGCGCACCGTCTGGAACGTGCGCATCAGGCCGGCCCGGGCGATGCGCTGCGGCGCCAGCCCCGTCACGTCCTCGCCGGCGAGCCGGACGGCGCCCCCGTCGGCGCGCTGGAAGCCGCTGATGCAGTCGATCGTCGTGCTCTTGCCGGAGCCGTTGGGGCCGATGAGCCCGGTGATCGAGCCGGCCGCCACGTCGAAGCTGGCGTCGTTTACGGCGTGGACGCCGCGGTAGGCCTTGCGCAGCCCCTGGACCTCGAGAAGGGCGCTCATCGGGCGGCGGATCGGATGGCGGCGATGCGGCGGTCGTGGAGCAGGCCGGCGACGCCGCGCGGCATGCCTAGCATGACGGCCACCAGCACGACGCCGTTCAGCACCATGCGCAGCTCGTTGGAGAAGCGCAGCGCCTCCGGCAGGATGACGACGGCCGCGCCGGCGAGCACGGCGCCCCAGAAGCTGCCGGGACCGCCGACGATGACGCTGATGAGGAAGGTCTGCATGTAGTAGAAATCCAGGAACAGCGGATCGACGATGGTCAGCCGGAAGCCGTAGACGCCGCCGGCGGTGCCGGTGGCCACCGCCGCCAGGACGAAGGCGGCGAGCTTGTAGGGCAGCGGCGAGAGGCCCTGCGCCTGGGTGAGCGGCTCGTTGTCCTTGATGGCCTTGAGCATGAGCCCGAGGCGGGACGACTTCACCGCATAGAACACGCCGAGCCAGACCAGCATGAAGGCGAGCGCGAGGTAGTAGAAGGCGACGGGCGAGCCGATGGTGAGGCCCATCAGCGTCGGCGCCGGCAGGCCGGGGATGCCGAGCGGCCCGCGCGTGACGCTGACCCAGTCACGCGCCACGAGGCTGCACAGCAGCGCGAAGGTGAGCGTCCCCACGACGAACGCATGCCGCTTGGTGCGCAACAGCGGCAGGCCGATGGCGAGCGCCACGAGCCCGGCCAGCAGCCCGCCGAGCAGCACGCCGGCGGCGAAGCCGAGCTTGAGATCGATCACGGCGATGGCCGCCGCATAGCCGCCGATGCCCCAGAAGCCGAGCTGGGCGAACGACAGCAGCCCCGTGTAGCCGTAGATCAGGTTGAGGGCGGCGATCGGCACCAGGAAGACGAAGGCCGAGATGGCGATGCCGATGAGGTAGTTCGAGCTGGTGACGAGCGGCACGGCCAGAGCCACCAGCACCGCGGCCACGACGAGCAGGAGGGTGCGCATGCGGATCAACCCACCCTCAGGCCTTCGCGGCTGAACAGCCCGTCGGGCCGCAGGATCACCGCGATCATCATGAAGATGAACACGGCCGCCTCCTGCCAGACGATATCGAAGAAGCCGCCGATCCAGCTCTCCACCATGCCGAGCAGCACCGCCGCGATGAAGGCGCCCGCCATGTTGCCGAGGCCGCCGATCACCACCAGCGCGAACGCCTTGAACACGACGGCCTGGCCCATGCCCGGCTGCACCAGCTGGATCGGCGCCAGTGCCGCGCCCGCAAGCCCGCAGAGCGCGGCGGCGAGCACCACGGCGCTGCGCGCCACGTGGCGCGGGCGGATGCCGACCATCAGCGCCGCCTCGCGGTTCTGGGTGATGGCGCGCATGGCCCGACCGAACTGGGTGAAGTGCAGGATGAGGTAGAGCCCGGCGAAGGCGGCGACCGCCACCGCGCCGGCCAGGATGCGCGTCCAGGTCATGCGGATCGAGCCGATCTGCACCCCGTCGAAGCCGAGCGTGGTGTCGACGATGCGCGGCGTCGCGGAGAAGATGTACTGGGCCCCGTAGAGCAGGATCATGGAGAGCCCGAGCGTGATCAGGATGCCGCGCTCGAACTCCTTCTGGCCGACGCGCGACAGGAACAGCTCGTAGAGCACGAAGCCCGCCGCCGCGGTGACGACGACGGCGAAGACGAGCGCTGGCGCATAGGCGAGGCCGACGTTCGGCAGGATCAGCGCCATGGCGAAGGCGCCGAGCATGAGCAGCTCGCCGTGGGCGAAGTTGATGATCTCGAGCACGCCGAAGATCAGCGCCAGCCCGACGGCGATCAGGCCGTAGATCAGCCCGAGCATCAGCCCGTTCAACGTCAGCTGGAGAAGGTAGGTGGGAGTGACATCCATGCCCGAGCCTTAGCAACGGGTATGCCATCTCGGGCGCGACTGGGCGTGGGCCACCCCGGTCCGCCTCGCTCGCCGTCATGGCCGGGCTTGACCCGGCCATCCATCAAAGCAGGCAACGCCAGCCCGACAGGGCTGCCCGAATGGCGTTGTTTTCCAAGCGGATGGATGGCCGGGTCAAGCCCGGCCCTGACGCGGGTGAGCGGTAGGCAACTTCTGTGACCCCCTAGCCGCAAGCGGGGCGAGGTGCGCAGCTACGGTCATCAAGCCCGGCGATGACGCCGGCGATCGCTCTCTCCGGGGGCGCGGCTGGCATGGCTCTTGTACTGGCGGGCCACAGCAGCATCGTTCTGGGAGCTTGGTTGATGTCTCGTCGCGTCGTTCGTGTCCTGGCCATGGGGGTCGCAGCCGCCCTGTCGCAAGCCGCCGTGCCGGCCGCCGCCCAGACCATCCTGGTGGGCGCCGCCGTGCCCGACACGGGGCCGGCGGCGGCGCCGGCGCTCTGGCAGCGCTGGGGCATCAATCTGGCGATCGAGGAGATCAATGCCGCCGGCGGGCTGCTCGGCCGCAAGGTCGAGCTGATGGCCCAGGACGACCGCTGCAACCCGTCCGAGGCGGTCAACGCGGTCAACAAGCTGATCGAGGCCAAGGTCATCGCCATCCTCGGCGCCCATTGCAGCTCGGCGACGATCGCCGCCATGCCATTGGTCGCACAGGCCAAAATCCCGCTGATCGAGGGCATCGCGTCGAGCCCGCGCATCACCGAGCAGTCGGGCGACGGCAAGAACGAGTGGACCTTCCGCATCAATCCGTCGGACCTCGACATGATGAAGGCGCTCGGCATCTACCTGAGCCAGAACACCAAGTTCCGCAGGATCGCCTCGGTGGGCGAAGACACCGACTTCGGCCGCGGCGGCGCCACCGCCTTTGCCGAGGTGGCCAAGGCCGACGGGCTGACCATCATCTCCACGGATTTCCACCCGCAGAGCCAGCCGGATTTCACGCCGCTGCTGACGCGCCTCCAGCAGGCCCGGCCCGACGCCATCGCCATGTTCAACCTGACCGGCGACCAGCTCAACTTCCTGCGCACGGCCATGCAGCTCGGCCTCAGGATCCCGTTCACCGGCCGCTTCGACCCGGGCGGCGCCAACGAGCCGATCGTCAAGGCCGGTGGCCTCGACGGCTCGATCACCGCCTGGACCTACAGCGCCGACGTGGACGTGCCGAGCAACAAGGCCTTCGCCGACAAGGTCAGGGAGCTGCACAAGATGAGCCCGAACCTGCAGACCTGGGCCGGCTACGACACCATGCGGGTGCTGGCGGCGGCGGTGACGGCGGCGGGCAGCACCGACCCCGAAAAAATCCGCCAGGCGCTCAAGACGCAGACCTTCACCAGCGTCATGGGGACGCCCATCAAGTTCGACGCCAACAACCAGGGCGGCCACGTGGTGGCGATCCTCGGCATCGCCGATCGGAAAGCCACCGTGCAGAAGCTGGTCGAGCTGCCGTGACCGCGACATTTCGCCGGCAATAGACGGGCCAAACGGACGCTGCGGATGCAGCGTCCGCCTCCCGGCGCGGCAGTGCCCCCGCCGATGCCCAGTATAGGCGGCAGTGTTCCAAGTATCGGGACAGGTCGTTCTCCAAGCCGACACAGCCATGTCCCAGCAACCCGGCGGCCTTCTTCTCGCCGCGCAGCCGTCCGGAACGGAAGTCGGCCATGATACGAACATCGAGCTCAGTCGAGGACCACGCGTTGAGTCATTTTACAGGACATAGCCAGCGCCTGCCTGGAGCGCTTCGCGATTGGGTGGAATCACCCAATCGCAAAAGAAGCGCTCCAGATTCAAAAGGATGGAGCATTTCTCTGCAATTGGATGATGCTCATCCAATTGCGAAATGCTCTGGAGCCTTCCCGAAGCGCCTTCGGGGGTGGCGATGAGCGCCGCCGCCCGCCTCGCGGTCGACATCGGCGGCACGTTCACGGACCTGGCGGTCGAGGCCGGCGGCCGCTGGACGACCGCGAAGGTGCTGACGACGCCGAGCGCGCCCGAGCGAGGGGTGTTCGAGGGCGTGCGCCTGGTGCTCGCGCGGGCGCGCCTCGAGCCGGCCGATGTGCGCATCATCGTGCACGGCACCACGCTGGCGACCAACGCGCTGATCGAGCGCAAGGGCGCGCGCACCGCGCTGCTGGTCACCGAGGGCTTCCGCGATTCGGTCGAGATGGCCTACGAGAACCGCTTCGAGCAGTTCGACGTGATGATGGACAAGCCGCCGCCGCTGGTGCCGCGCCACCTGCGGCTGCCGGTGCCGGAGCGGATGGACGCGCGCGGCAACGTCGTCCGCCCGCTCGACGCGAGCGCGATCGGCGGCCTCGTCGACACGCTCCGGCGCGAGCGGGTCGAGAGCGTCGCCGTCGGCTTCCTCCACGCCTACGTCAATCCGGCCCATGAGCTCGCCATGCGCGAGCTGCTGCGCGCCGCCGCCCCGGATCTCGCGGTGACGCTGTCCAGCGAGGTGGCGCCCGAGATCCGCGAGTACGAGCGCTGGTCGACGGCCTGCGCCAACGCCTACGTGCAGCCGGTCATGGCAGGCTATCTCGGCCGGCTCGGCGAGGGCTTGCGGGCGGCGGGGCTCGCCTGCCCGCTGTTCCTGATCACCTCGGCCGGCGGGCTGACGACGCTGGAGACCGCCCGCCGCTTCCCGATCCGGCTGGTGGAATCGGGCCCGGCCGGCGGCGCCGTCCTGGCCGCGCACATCGCCGGGCGCTGCGGCCTCGACCGCATCGTCTCCTTCGACATGGGCGGCACCACCGCCAAGATCTGCCTCATCGACGACGGCAAGCCGCACTTCTCGCGGACCTTCGAGGTGGCGCGGCAGTACCGCTTCCTGAAGGGCAGCGGCCTGCCGCTCAAGATCCCGGTCATCGAGATGGTGGAGATCGGCGCCGGTGGCGGCTCGATCGCGGCGATCGACGAGATCGGCCGCGTCCAGGTGGGGCCGGAGAGCGCCGGCTCGGAGCCCGGCCCGGCCTGCTACGGCCGCGGCGGCACCCAGCCGACGGTGACCGACGCCAACGTCGTGCTCGGACGCATCGACCCGGAGCAGTTCGGCGGCGGCACCATGCCGCTCGACGCGGCCAAGGCGGAGCGCGCGCTCGACGCGGCGGTGGGGGCGGCGCTGGCCGTCGATCCGGCCCGTGCGGCGCTCGCCGTGTCCGAGATCGTCGAGGAGAACATGGCCAACGCCGCGCGCGTCCACGCCGTCGAGCGCGGCCGCCACCTCGGCGAGCGCACCATGATCGCCTTCGGCGGGGCGGCGCCGCTGCATGCGGTCCGCCTCGCCGACAAGCTCGGCATCGCGCGCGTCATCGTGCCGAGCGGCGCCGGCGTCGGCTCGGCCATCGGCTTCCTGCTCGCGCCGGTCGCCTTCGAGATCGTGAAGAGCCGCTACGTCAGGCTCGACGACAGCTTCGATGCGGCTGCGCTGAACGCCATGCGCGCCGAGATGCGGCGGGAGGCGCTCGCCATCGTCCGCCAGGGGGCGCCGGATGCGGCGCTCCAGGAGCACTGGAGCGCCGACATGCGCTACAGCGGGCAGGGCCACGAGGTGCCGGTGACGATCGATGCCGCCGACCTCACCGCGGCCGACGGCACCGAGCTCGCCAGTCGCTTCGGCGAGGCCTATGCCGCCCTGTTCGGGCGCACCATTCCAGGGCTCGCGGCCGAGGCGCTCAACTGGTCGCTGCGGCTCGAGGCGGCGGCCGAGAATTCCACGCCCGCCGCGCCGGCACCGCCGACGCCGGCCGCGGCGGCGGCCGTTCCGTCCGGGCGGCGGCGGCTGACCAACCCGGAGACCGGGCAGATCGTCGAGGTCGCCCTCTACGCCCGCGCGGCGCTCGAGCCGGGGCAGAGCCTCAGCGGCCCTGCCGTCATCACCGAGGACGAGACGACGACGATCGTCCAGCAGGGCTTCACCGCCACCATCGACGCGCTGAAGCAGATCGTGATCGTCAAGGAGGCCGCATGAGCGACGAGACCCTGGCCTTCATTCACCGCCAGATCATGTGGGACCGGCTGATCTCGGTGGTCGAGGAGCAGGCGCAGACCCTGATCCGCACCGGCTTCAGCACCTCGACGCGCGAGGCGGGCGACGTCTCGGCCGGCGTGTTCGACCTTGCCGGCAACATGCTCGCCCAGGCGGTGACGGGCACCCCCGGCCACGTCAATTCCATGGCGCGGGCGGTGGTCCACTTCATCGACCACTTCCCCGTCGCCACCATGCGGGCGGGCGATGCCTTCGTCACCAACGACCCCTGGAAGGGCACCGGCCACCTGCACGACTTCACCATGGTGTCGCCCTGCTTCCGCGACGGCGCGCCGGTGGCGCTGTTCGCCTGCACCAGCCACGTGGTCGACGTGGGCGGGCGCGGCATGGGGCCGGAGGGGCGGCAGGTCTACGAGGAAGGCCTCTACGTGCCGCTGATGCGCTTCGCCGATGCGGGCACCGTCAACGAGACCTTGATCGCCATCGTGCGCGGCAACGTGCGCGAGCCGGTCCAGGTGGTCGGCGACCTCTACTCGCTCGCCGCCTGCAACGAGGTGGGGGCGCGGCGCCTCGTCGCCATGATGGACGAGTTCCGCATCGCCAGCCTCGACGACCTCGGCGCCACCATCCTGGAGCGCTCGCGCCAGGCGATGCTGGAGGCGGTGCGCAAGGTGCCCGCCGGCCGCTACCGCAGCACGATGCGGGTCGACGGCTTCGAGAAGCCGGTCGACCTCGTGGCCGAGATGACGGTGGGCGAGGACGGCATCGACGTCGACTTCACCGGGACGTCGCCGCCCTCGTCGTTCGGCGTCAACGTGCCGTTCTGCTACACCGAGGCCTATGCGTCGTTCGGCGTGAAGTGCATCGTCGGCCCCAAGGTGCCGAACAACAGCGCCTCGTTGTCGGTCATCCGCATCCACGTGCCGCCGAACTGCATCCTCGCCGCCGAGCATCCGCTGCCGGTGGCGACGCGCCACGTCACCGGCCAGCTGCTGCCGGACCTGATGTTCGGCTGCCTGGCCCAGGCGCTGCCCGGCCAGGTGCCGGCCGAGGGCACCTCGGTGCTGTGGAACCTGTTCGCCATGGGCGGGCCGGGGCGCGTCGAGGCGGATCCGGCCGAGCTTGTGAATGCCACGTCGTTCAACGTCATGAGCTTCCATTCCGGCGGCACCGGCGCGCGGCCGGGCAAGGACGGCCTGTCGGCCACCGCTTTCCCCAGCGGCGTCCGCAATGTGCCGATCGAGGTCACCGAGGCGATGTCGCCGCTGATCGTCTGGCGCAAGGAATACCGGACCGATTCCGGCGGGCCGGGCCACCACCGCGGCGGCCTCGGCCAGGTCATGGAAGTCGAGAGCCTGGAGAACGAGCCGTTCGCGCTCAGCGCCAACTACGACCGTGTCATCTATCCGCCGCGTGGGCGCGACGGCGGCCGCGACGGCCGCAACGGCCGTGTCGGCCTGCGCTCCGGCCCGGCCCTTGCCGGCAAGGGCCGGCAGACCATTCCGCGCGGCGAGCGGCTGCTCATCGAGATGCCCGGCGGCGGCGGCATCGGCGACCCGCTGGCGCGGCCCATCGCGCTGGTGCGGGACGACGTCGTCGCCGGCCTCGTCTCGCGGGACGCGGCGCGCGCGGACTACGGCGTCGTCGTGCGCGACGACTTCACGGTGGACGATGCGGCGACGGCCGCGCTGCGGGGTGGGCCGACGGCGGCAACAGGGAGCGGACGATGATCTACAGTGCAGGTCTTCCCACGGGCATGGAGGGGCTGACCTATCCTATCCCGTTCTCGTCGCCGGAGGCGGTGGTGCGCATCGCCAAGCACGCCGAGGCGCTGGGCTACCATTCCGTGTGGGGCAACGACCACATGACCACGCAGCACTACGTGCGCGAGGAATACCCGGTGCCGCCGCGGTTCTGGGAGCCGCTGGTCACCTACGCCTTCCTGGCCGCGCAGACGACGACGCTGCGCTTCGGTACCGGCGTGCTGGTGCTGCCCATGCGCCGCGACATCGTCGTGGTCGCCAAGCAGATCGCCACGCTCGACCATTTCAGCAACGGCCGCTTCGAGCTCGGCGTCGGCATCGGCGCCTACCGCGAGGAGTTCGAGGCGCTGGCGCCCGGCGGCGGCGGCCATCGCGGCGAGATGATGGAGGAGGGGGTCGAGGCGCTCAAGGCGCTGTTCGGGGCGCGCGTCTCGAGCTTCGAAGGCAAGTATTATTCGTTCAAGGACGTCGAGCTGTTCCCGAAGCCCTTGCAGACGAAGCTGCCGATCTACTACGGCGGCAACAACGAGAACCACCTGCGGCGCACGGCCCAGTCGGCCGACGGCTGGATCCCGGCCGGCCTGCCGCTGGAGCGGCTGCGCCAGAGCGTCGTCACCCTGAAGCGGCTGGCGGCCGAGGCGGGGCGCGATCCCGATGCCATCCAGGTCGCGCCGCAGTTCGCCGCCCGCATCGAGCGCACCAGCGAGAAGGCGAGCGAGCGCTTCCAGCAGAGCCAGATGTACAAGCACCTGCTGTCGCTCAGGAAGTCGACGCTCAAGGGGCAGAGCGGCGACAGCATGGAGGGCACCAATCTGGTCGGCAGCGTCGAGGAGGTGAGGGAGAAGGCGCTGCGGCTGAAGGAGGCCGGCGTCACCCATTTCCTCGGCATCTACTTCGCCGCCAACGACGTGGAGGACCTGCTCGACCAGATGCAGATCTTCGCGGAAGAGATCGCCCCGGCGCTGGCGTGACCGAAGCCGCCGCCCATCCCCATCGTCCGGCCGCCGGCGCAGGACGCTCGCCGTCCTGTGCCATCGGCCAGCGCTCGCTCGGCGACCCCAGCCGGCTCTATCCGCTGACGCCGGTACTGACGCGCGGCTGCCCGGCTACGGGCGGACCCGAGATGCAGTTTCCGCTCGAGATCGACTACGACTATGCGGCCGTGCCGCCCGGCCTATTCGATCAGCCGCCGCTGCCGGGCCTGGAGCGCTGGGCACCGCTGCTGCCGCCGCTGCAGGCGGGATTGTCCATGGGCGAAGGCGGCACGCCGCTGCTCGACGCTCCTGGCCTTGCGGCGGAGCTGGGCCTGCGCGAGACGCTGCTGCTCAAGGACGAGAGCCGCAACCCGACCTGGAGCCACAAGGACCGGCTCAACTTGGTCGCCGTCAGCGCAGCCTGCGCCGCCGGCGCCCGCGGCATCGCCGTGGCGTCGTCGGGCAACCACGGGGTCGCGGCGGCCGCCTACGCCGCCCGCGCGGGGCTTCCCTGCGTGGTCATCACCAGCCCCGACGCCCAAGGCGCCTTCCGCGATTTCCTCGACGCGCTGGGCGCCCACACGGTCATCGCTTCGACCGAGGAGCGGTGGGCGATCCTCAACCGGATCGTCGCGCACACGGGCTTCCTGCCGGTGAGCAACCTCACCCGCTTCCACACCGGCAACCCGTTCGGCCCGGAGGGCTACAAGACGGTCGCCTACGAGCTGTTCCTCCAGCTCGGACGCCAGGTGCCGGGCTCCGTCGTCGTGCCGACGGGCTACGGCGAGCTGCTGTTCGGCATCGCCAAGGGCTTTCGCGAGCTGCAGCGGCTGGGCCTCACCGCCCGCCTGCCGCGCCTGTTCTCGGCGGAGCCCGCGGCGCGCGGCCCGCTCGCCCGCGCCATGGCGACGAACGCGCCGGCGGCGGAGGTCGCGGCGTGGCCTTCGGCGGCGGCGGGCATCGCCTGTACGGTCAGCAGCTATCGCGGCCTCGTGGCGCTGCGCGAGACGAACGGCCGGGCGCTCACCGCGAGCGAGGACGGCATGGCCGCAGCGCAGCGGCGGCTGGCGCGGCAGGGGCTGTGGCAGGAGCGCTCGGGCGCCGCGGCCGTCGCCGCACTGGCCGAAGCGGCGGTCGCCGGCGCCGACATCCCCGGCCCGGTCGTTGCCGTCCTGACGTCGAGCGGCCTCAAGGACGTCGCCACCGCCGAGGCGAGGCGCCCGGCGACGTCGGCCGCGGCGTTGGGGGCGCTGCTCGACCAACTGGGGACGCCATGACCGCGGCTTCCGTCCTTCCGGCGCTGGGCCTGTCGCTCGAGGGCGGCGAAACCCCGGCCGTGGCGCGCGCGCTGGCCGCGGCCGCCGCGGCGGGCAACGCCGGGCACCTGTGGATCGCCTGCCACCTGTTCCAGCGCGAGCCGATCGCCATGGCCGCCGGCGTGCTGGCGGCGGCACCGGCGGTGCGTGTCACGCTGATGGCCATGAGCCCCTACAGCGTGCACCCGGTCTACGCCGTGATGGCGGCGGCCACCCTGGACGAATGGTTCCCCGGGCGCGTCTCGCTGTGCTTCGGGGTGGGCGCGCCGCGCGACCTGGCCGCCGCCGGCATCGCGGCGCCGCAGCCGCTGCAGACCTTGCGTGAGGCGATCGCCATCGCCCGGGCGCTGCTCGGCGGCGAGACCATCCACCATGACGGCCAACGCTTCCAGGTCCATGGCCGCAGCCTGGCGACCGGCGCACGGCCGCTGCCGATCGAGCTTGCCGCATCGGGCCCGCAGATGCTCGAGCTCGCCGGGCGCATGGCCGACGGCGTGCTGCTCAGCGCCGGAACCTCCATCCCGTTCCTGCGCTGGTGCCTCGACCAGGTGGCGAAGGGGGAGGCGGCGAGTGGCCGCCGCATCAGCCGCGCGGCGCTCGTCTACGCTTCGGTGGCCGACGACGCGCGGGCCGCGCACGACCGGTTGCGGCGGCGGCTGGCGTTCATCCTGCGCGGCGCCCACCACGCCCGCAACATCGAGCTCGGCGGCGCAACGCTCGACCAGGACAGGGTCGCCGCGGCCTTCGCCGCCGAACGGTGGGACGAGGTCGAGGCGCTCGTGGGCGACGACGTGGTCCGCCGCCACGCGGCCAGCGGCACCGCGGCCGAGGTAATCGGGCGCTTCGGCGCCTACGCCGAGGTCGGCCTCGACGAGCTGGTGCTGGCCGGCCAGGCCGACCCGGCCCAGCTCACCAGCTTTCTGAACGCCGTGCGCGGGCGGTGATCGGAGGCGCGACGCGCGGTGCTTTCCTCGTTCTCCGCTGTCATGGCCGTCGTCCCCCGCCGTCATGGCCGGGCTTGACCCGGCCATCCATCTCCTAAGTAAAGCCAACGTATAAGCTGGCATGAGCGAAGATTCATTAAGTTGATGGATGGCCGGGTCAAGCCCGACCATGACGAGGTTGCATGGGCGCGCCTCGCCAAGCGGCGGGGGCATCCCGCCCGCCTCGCCAGTACAACATTGACGCTCCCGTCGCGCCCCGGCTACTCTGTGCCTATGAGCGATACGGTGTTCCTATATGCGGCACAGTGAAGCCTCGAACCAGTCGCTGTCCAAGGGGCTGGCCATTCTCGAGCAGCTGGGTGATGCCCGCGAGGAGCTGGGGGTGCGCGAGCTGGCGCGGCGGCTCGATCTCTCGCCCAGCGTCGTGCAGCGGCTGGTGTCGACGTTGCGGTCGTTCGGCTTCGTCGAGCAGAACGCGTCGAGCCTGCGCTACCGTATCGGCCATCGCATCTTCGAGGTGGGGCAGACCTATCTGGCGCAGCAGATCCTGACCGAGCACGCCTTCACTGAGCTGCGCGACCTCGCCCATGCGCAATCCATGAGCGCCTTCCTCGGCGTCCTGCGCGGCTATTCGGTCATCTACCTGCTGTCGCTGACCAGCGGGCCGGTGACGGTCAACACCCAGCCGGGCTCGCGCACGCACCTGCATTCGACGGCGCTGGGCAAGATGCTGCTCGCCGGGCTGCCCGAGACCGAGCTCGCGGTGATGCTCGAATGCATCCCCCTGCCGCGCCTGACGCCGACCACCATCGTCGACCGCGACGCGCTGCTCGAGGAGGTGCGCGAAGCCCGCCGCAACGGCTTCGCCCTGTCCGACGAGGAGAACATCCCGGGGCTCTACTCCGTCGGCGCCGGCATCGCCGACCGCCACGGCACCGTCGCCGCCATCAGCCTGTCCGCCCCGTGTGCGCTCATCACCGAAGCGAAGAAGCGGGAGATGCGGGACGGCGTCGAGGCCGCCGCCCGCCGCCTGTCACGCCGCATGGGCGCGCGTGCGGCGAACAGCTTTGCGGCGTGATGGATGCAGCTCGGCGGCGCTCGTTCGCACGACGACCGCGGCATCCCTCGCCCCGCAAGCGGGGCGAGGTAAGCAGCTGCACGGTCATGGCTGGCTTTGTGCGCCGCTAACGCCCGCTCGTGTACCGCCCGTCGATGGGCCAGTGCTCCAGCGGGCCGTCCGGGTGCCAGACGTGGTAGCCGTCGTGCAAGTTGACGGTGGGGTCGCAGTGGCTGGCCGACAGCAGCAGCCGGGCGCCGATCGGGGGTTGCGTCGCGCCTTCCGGCAGGTCGAGGATGCCGTGCTCGTCGCCGCCGAAGCGGTAGCGGGCGCCCTCGGCGCCGAGGATGACGTGCGGCGGCGGGCCGTTGGTGGCGATGGCCTTGGTGCCGGCGTCGATCGTCACCTGGCCGGGATGGCTGGCCGACACCACGGTGGTGAGCACATAGAGGGCGACGCCGAAGGCGGCGTCCTCGCCGTTACCGCGCCTGATGCGTCCGTAGTCGGCGTCCATCAGCGTATAGGAGCCGGTCTGCAGCTCCGTGTAGGGGCCGTCGCGGTCGAAGGCGAAGGCACCGGTGCCGCTGCCGGATATCAGGGGCACGGCCAGGCCCGCCGCCTCGATCGCCTCCACCACGTGTGCCAGAGCCTGCGCCGATCGCGCCGCCGCCGCCCGGCGCTCGTCCGGATCGACGACGTGCTGGACATGGCCGGCATAGCCCTGAACGCCGGCGAAGCGGAAGCGCCCGTCGGCGGCGATCAGCTTGGCGAGCCCGGCCCCGGCTTCGGCGCTCGCCACGCCGGTGCGGCGCTGGCCGACGTCCACGTCGACCACCAGCGACAGGGGCGCGTCGCGGGGGCGCGACGCCCGTTGCAGCAGCGCGACCTGAGCCGGGTGGTCGACGACCGCCAGCATCGGCGCCGCCCGGTTGAGCGCCAGCAGCCGCCGCGCCGTGCCCTCGCTGCCGAACGGCGCCGTCAGCAGCAGGCCGTGGATGCCGCGTGCGGCCAGCGCCTCGGCCTCGCCGATGGTGGCGCAGGAGATGCCGATGGCGCCTGCCGCGAGCTGGCGGCGGGCGATGTCGGCGGATTTGTGGGTCTTGGCGTGGGGACGCAGCGCCACCCCCGCGTCCATTGCGGTGGCGGCCATGCGGGCGAGGTTGGCGTCCAGCACGGGCCTGTCGATCACCAGCGCGGGGGTCGCGATGGGCGCCAGTGCGGCGAGGCCGGGGTCGATGCGCGTGGCTTTCGTCATGGCGTATCGCCTTCTTGGTCGGTGGCGAGGCGGCAGGCAGCGTAGACGCGCTCGGGCCGCAGCGGCAGCGTGAAAAGCGGTGTCTCGTGGCCGGATGCGCCGGGCGCGATGGCATGGGCGAGCGCATTGGCGATCACCGCGGCGGTGGGGATGAGCCCACCCTCGCCGATGCCGCGCACGCCGAGCGGGTTGGTGCCGGGGAGGGTTTCCACGTGGCCGAGGCGGACCCGCGGCAGGTCGGGCGCCGTGGCGACCAGGTAGTCGGCCATGGTCGATGTCACCAGCTGCCCCTCGTCGCTGTAGATCAGCTCGGAGAACAGCGCGCCGCCGATGCCGTCGATGACGCCGCCAACGATCTGCCCTTCGACGATCATGGCGTTGAGCGCGCGGCCGGCATCGTGGGAGACGAAATAGTCGAGCACGCGGAAGAAGCCGGTCCGCGGATCGAGCCGGACCTTGGCCACATGCACGGCGCCGCCGAAGGTCACCGGCTGGTCGCTGCCGTAGACGTACTGGGCCTCCAGCGCCGGCTCGCCGGCGAAATGCGAGCCGCCGGGGCTCACCGCCCGGGCGATCGCGGCGATGTCCAGGTCCGTCTCGCCGCCGGTGGCGCGCACGATCCGCCCGTCGACGATCGACAGGGCGTCCGGGGGCGCCTGCAACATGTCGGCTGCCACCGCCAGGATCTTCTCCCGCAGCCGCGCGGCGGCGCCGAGCACGGCATTGGCGCCGAAGATGGCGCCGCGGCTGGCAAAGGCGCCGCGGCCGAACGGCACCAGCTGGGTGTCGCCCATGCGCACGTCCACGCGCGCGAAGTCGACGCCGAGCGTCTCCGCCGCCACCTGGGCATAGGTCGTATGCTGCCCCTGGCCCTGGGTGCTCATGCCCGAGGTCACCGTGATGTTGCCGAGGGCGTCGGCGCGGATGACGGCGGTCTCGAAGTTGACGAAGCCCGAGCCTTCGATGCAGGCCGCCAGCGCCCAGGCGGTGCGGCAGCCGTCCGCCTCGACGACGACCTCGCTGCTATAGCCGCTCTCGGCCAGTGCCTGGTCGAGGAGGGCGGGAAAATCCCCGCTCTCGAAACGCAGCGGAATACCGGCGAGGCTGCGCTTCAGCTCGTAGGGCAGGTCGGCCGGCCGGATCAGGTTGCGGCGCCGCAGCTCGACGGGCGCGAGGCCGGCGCGCTTGGCCAGCAGATCCATCAGGCATTCGATGGGGAAGGCCGCCTCCGGCGCGCCGGCGCCGCGGTAGGTGGCGATCGGCGTCTTGTTGGTGCCGATGCAGCTCACGTCGACGCGGAGGTGGGGGATGCGGTAGGCGTTGGCCAGGAAGCCCGCCGCCACCTCCGCCGTCATGATGCCGCTGGTGAAGACGTAGCCGCCCATGTCCAGGCGCACATGCGCCTTCAGCCCGACCAGCGCGCCGTCGGCGTCGCAGCCGAGCTCGATGTCCACGTCGATCGCCCGGGAGTGGGTGGTGGCCTGCAGGTTCTCGAAGCGGTCCTCGATCCACTTGACCGGCCGCCGCAGGCACCGGCTGGCATGGCTGACGACGAGCTCCTCCGCGTAGGTGCGCGACTTGGCGCCGAAGCCGCCGCCCACGTCCTCGCAGATGACGCGCACCTGGTACTCGGGGATGTCGAGGATGGAGGACAGGTTCTGGCGTACGTTGTAATGCGCCTGCGTCGACATCCAGACCGTCAGCGCCCGCCGCGCTTCGTCGTAGTCGGCGACGATGCCGCGCGTTTCCAGCGGCAGCGGCGCCTGCCGGGCGAAGCTGAACGTCTCGCGCATGCGGTGGGTGGCGCCGTGCAGGGCCGCGTCCACATCGCCTGTCGCCTGGTGGAAGCTGGCGCCGACATTGCCGTGCCAGTCGGGATGCAGCCGCGGCGCGTCGGGATCGACGGCGTCGGCGACCGTCGCGATCACCGGCAGCTCGCGGTAGTCGACCTCCACCAGCGCCGCCAGGTCCTCGGCCCGGTAGCGGTTCTCGGCCACGACGAAGGCGATCGGCTCGCCGACGAAGCGGACGCGGTCCGTGGCCAGGAAGCGCGGGAGGCCGCCGCGGATGGCCGCATGCCAATAGCGCGTCACCCAGGGCCGGTCGTTGAACGGCAAGTCGGCGGCGGTCAGCACCAGCAGCGCGCCGGCGGCGAGCGCGGCACTGGCATCGATCGAGACGACCTCGGCGTGGGCACGCGAGCTGCGGACGAAGGCGCCCTCGACCATGCGGTCAAGATGCACGTCGTCGACGAAGCGTCCGGCGCCGCGCAGCAGCCGGGCATCCTCCTTGCGGCGCGGAGCGGACGCGGCGGCCGGGCGGCTCATGACGGCAGCACCTCGGCCAGGCAGTCGGTCAGCAGCACGCGGGCCAGCTGAAGCCGGTAGTCGGCGCCGATGACGCCGTCCTCCATCGGCGTCACTCGGGCCAGCTCCTCGTCGATCAGGCGGGCAACCGCGTCGCGTCGGAGCGGCCGGCCCGCCAGCTCCCGGCCGAGGTGCGCGCACAGGTGCGGCGTGGGCGCCAGCCCGCCCACCGCGACGGTCAGGTTGTCCGGCGACCATTCGGCGGCGACCGAGGCGATGGCGAAATCGCCGTGCCGCCGGGCCAGCTCGCGGAAGGCGCACCGCGCCGCCGGGTGGCTGGCCAGGAAGGTGATCTCGGTCAGCATTTCGTCGGCCGCGCGCACAGTCTCCATGGCGTGCAGGAAGAAGGCCCGGGCCGGGACGGTCCGGGCGCCCGCGGCGCTCAGCAGGGTGAGCACGGCGTCAGAGGCGACGGCGACGAGGGCGAGCTCGGCAGCCGGATCGGCATGGCAGAGGCTGCCGCCGATGGTGCCGCGGCTGCGCGTCTGCGGATGGCCGATATGGGGCAGTGCGAGCGCCAGCAGCGGCAGCGCCTGAGGCACGGTCGGGCATCGCATCAGCGCCCCTTGCCGGGCCATGGCGCCGATGCGGACGTGGCCGTCCTCGCGTCGCACGTCGGCGAGCCCGGCAATGCCGTTGATGTCGATCACCAGGTCGGGCGCGGCGAGGCGCAGGTTGAGCATGGGCATCAGGCTCTGGCCGCCGGCCAGCAGCACGGCGCCGTCGCTCTCGGCGAGCAGCCGAGTCGCCTCCGCGACGGTGCCGGGCCTGGCGTAGGCGAAGCTCGGCGGCTTCATCGCACGGCCTTCATCGGGGCTTGCGCGAGGACGGCGTCGACGATGTGCTGGTAGCCCGTGCATCGGCAGACGTGCCCGGCCAGCACGTGGCGCACGCCCTCCTCGTCGCCGGGCAGGCGGCCGGACCGCTCCAGCGCCTCCAGCGTCATCAGAATCCCGGGGGTGCAGAAGCCGCATTGCAGTCCGTGATGGGCGTGGAACGACGCCTGCATCGGCGACAGCTCCCCGTCCTCGGCCAGGGCTTCCGCCGTCTCGATGCGGCTGCCCTGGGCCTGCACCGCCAGCATCAGGCAGGAGCGGACCGGCTCGTCGTCGACGATGACGGTGCAGGCGCCGCACACGCCGATCTCGCAGCCGACATGGGTCGCGGTGAGCCGGAGCTGGTGGCGCAGGAAGTCGACCAGCAGCAGGCGCGGCTCGACCGTCGCTTCGACGTGAAGGCCGTTCACGGTGCAGGACAGGTTCATCAGGGCCTCGCTCAGATCCGGGAGCCGCTTCGTCAGGCCCGCAGGCGTGCGCTTGGCGTCCACAAGTCCCCGTCGGCGCGGACCGCATCGGCCCAGGCCGGCAGGTAGCGTGGCGATGGCGTGCCGGCGCCGGCGGCCAGCAACCGCTCCAGCTCGGCCGCCACCGCCAGCAGGCGCGGTTCGGCGTAGCGCTCGGCCACGACCTGCAAGCCGATCGGCATGCCGGTCGCGCCCGTCGCCGCCGGCAGCGTCAGGCACGGCACGTGCAGCACCGTCCACGGGATGTTCTGCGACGGATCGCCGGTGTTGCTCATGTCTGGCGCCTCGGCGGCCGCCGCCGCGCACAGCAGGGCGTCGTAGCCCGCCGCTGCCTGCGGGAAGGCGATGCGGCTCTCCTCGGCGCGCACTAGGGCTTCGCGGTGGTCGGCGGCAGTCCACCGTTCGGCCCGCTCGATGCCGGCCGCCATCGACGGCGCCAGGCGGTCGCGGGCAGCAACATACTCGGGCATCAGACCGCGGCGCATCTCGAAATCATGGATCGTGCGTCCGATATCGACAAGATCGGCGAAGCGCGGCCCGAGCTCCACGTCGTCGATCACGACGCCCGCTTGGCGCAGCCGTGCGACGCAGGCTTCGACCGCAGCGCGCGCATCCGGTGCCACCTCGCTCCACCAGGCGCCGCGGCAGAAGCCCAGCCGCAGCCCGCTTCCGCCGGCTGCGGGCGCGGGGCCGGGATCGTCGACCAGCGCCTCGTAGAGCAGCCGCACGTCGGCGACGCTGCGGGCGAACAGGCCGATGCTGTCGAGCGATTCGGCGAGCGGCTTCAGGCCCGCGCGGCTGAGGCGTGCGTAGGTCGGCTTGAAGCCGACCACGCCGCAGTAGGAGGCCGGCCGTACCACCGACCCCAGGGTCTGCGTGCCGATCGACAAGGGCACCAGGCCGGCAGCGACCGCCGCCGCCGAGCCGGCCGACGAGCCGCCGGGCGAGCGTGCCGCGTCGAGCGGATTGTGCGTGCGGGCCGGGGGCCAGGCGGCGAACTCGGTGGTCGCCGTCTTGCCGGCGACGACGGCACCGCACTGCTTGAGCGCGGTGACGATCGCCGCATCCATCGCCGGGCGGTGACCCGCATAGGCGTTCGAGCCGAAGCCGGTCGGCATGTCGGCCGTCTCGAAAATGTCCTTCACGGCGATGGGCAGGCCGGCGAGGGAACTGCGCGCCGGCCCGACCGGCGGAACGATCGTCCGCGCGTCGTCGCCGACATGGACGAAGGCCTCCAGGTCGGCGTTGGCGCGGATGCGCGACAGGGTCCAGCGCGCGAGGCGCGTCGGCTCGAGCGAGCCGGCGGCGACGGCATCTCTGATCTCGGACAGCGGGGTTTTGGCAAACGGTTGCATGCGGCTCACGGTTCGATGTCGGCACCATAGGAGATGGATCGCAAAACTGAAAGTTCAGAATTCACACTCGATGCCCGCTCTTTACGCCGAAGTGATGAGAGAAGCGGCAGTGAGGCATTCAAATGGCCTTGACCGCCAATGTGTTCGCTCACATCGTTGATACTGAAATGTCAATTCAAACCAAAACTCGGCAAGGCATCCGGGCGGCGTGACCAGCCGAGCGGCGGCCCGACAGGCGAGCGACAACCAGGGGATCGGCATGAAGCGAAGGACCGTGATAGCTGCGTTTGCAGGCGCGATAGCGACGACCCTCGGCTTGGGGACGATCGGCTTGGGGACGGTGCCTCCGGCACAGGCCGCAGGCTCGTTTCCCGACAAGCCGATCACCTTCGTGGTACCGTTCGCGCCCGGCGGCATCAGCGACGTCATGGCGCGCGCCATCAGCGCGGCCATGTCGCCGGAGCTCGGCCAGCCCGTCATCGTGCTGAACAAGCCGAGCCCGGGCATGGTGCTGGGCCTGAGCGAGGTCGCCAACGCCAAACCCGACGGCTACACCATCGGCATCTGGGCCAATTCGGCCTACACCTTTCCCATCGGCATGAAGACCACGGTGCCGTACGACGGCATCGAGGGCTTCACCTTCATCCGCTCCTACAGCGAGTTCGTGCTGGGCGTCGTCGTCCGCGCCGATGCGCCGTGGAAGACGCTGCAGGATTTGCTCGACGAGGGCAAGAAGAGCCCCGGAAAGCTCAAGTTCGGCTCCGTCGGCATCAATTCCGTCCAGCACCTGATCATGGAACAGGTGATGAAGGAGAGCGGCGCCAAGTTCGTCCACGTGCCGCAGGCCGGGACGGCGGCCGGCATCGCCAACGTGCTGGGCGGCCACCTCGATTTCCTCTCCGACGCTTCGTCGTGGGCGCCGAACGTGCGCCAGGGGCAGCTGCGCCTGCTCGCCTACACCGGAGACAAGCGCTCGACGTATTTCCCGGACGCACCGACCTTCAAGGAGCTCGGCTTCGACGTCGTACGCAGCCGCGGCGCCATCGTCGGCCCGCCGAACCTGCCCGAGCCGATCCGCACCAAGCTCGACGCCGCCATCGACAAGGCGCTGAAGGATCCCAAGGTGATGGAGGCCTTCGCCAGCATCGCCACCGAGATCAGCAGCATGCCGGGCGACGAGATGCGGACGTTCTCCATCGCCGATCGCAAGCTGTGGGAAGCAATGCTCGGCGCGGCGCCGAAGAATTGATGAGGGGCTTCGACGTCATAGCCGGGCTTGACCCGGCTATCCATCTCCGAGCCAAGTAATGGTTTTGTGTAGCTAGATCGCCGACAGATTTTTCAGCTGATGGATAGCCGGGTCAAGCCCGGCTATGACGGCAGGGACAGACGTTGCCATCCATCGACGGAAGCCTGCGGCACCGGCTCGCCCGCTTCAGGCGGCCGCCTCGCGCCACATCGGCCAGGGGCGCAGGCGCTCGAAGGCGGCGGCCGCGGCGAGCACCTGGGCATCACCGAACTTCGGGCCGACGATCTGCAGGCCGACGGGCAGGCCCGCCCGGGTGCGGCCGGCCGGCACCGAGATCGCGGGCTGGCCGGTGAGGTTGAAGGGTCGCAGGTAGGGCGACCAGGCCGACGGCGGCACCGGCTTGCCCGCGATCGCTGCCGGAGCGAGCTGGCCGACCGGGAAGGGGGGCGCCGCCGTCGTCGGCGTGACCAGCAGGTCGAAGTCCTCGAACAGCGCCAGCGGATGGGCGCACCAGCGGTTCCGCTCCAGATAAGCGTCGTAGAAGGCATTGGGCGGCAGTGCGTCGGCGTAGTCGAGGATGGCCAGGATGCCGTCCTCGATGTCATCACGGCGGTGTCGATGCTCCCTGAGCCGCCAGGCGAAGCCGACCGCCGACAACGTGTTGGCGAAGGGCGCCGGATCCGGCCAGTCGAGGTCGCGCTCGGCGACCGTCCAGCCGATCTCGGCCAGCGCTCCGGCGGCTTCACGGCAGAGCATCTCGATCTCCGGATCGATGGTCTCGACGAAGCCGAGCTGGGTCGTGAACAGCACCTTGAGGTCGCGCGGCGCGGCGGCGGTGGCCGCCACATAATCGTCTGTCCCCCGCGGCAGGGAATGGGGATCGGCCGGATGCGGGCCGGCCGCCGCCTGCAGCACCAGGGCGACGTCGGCCACGGTGCGGGCGATGGGGCCGTAGTGCTGCATCAGCCAGTGCGGATGCGCCGGCACGTCCGGCAGGCGCCCGTGCGACGGCTTGAAGCCGACGGTGCCGGTGAAGGCGGCCGGCGTACGCAGCGAGCCGCCGCCGTCGGTGCCGATGTTGACCGGCGCCAGGGCGGCGGCGGCGCTCACCGCGGCACCGCCGCTGGAGCCGCCCGCGGTGACGGTGGGATCGTACGGATTGGGCGTCGGCCCGAACAGCTTGTTGTCGGTCGAGCCGGTCCAGCCGAACGCCGGCGTGTTGGTCTTGCCGACGACGATGCCGCCGGCCCGCTTGACCGCCGCGACGACCCCGGCATCGGCCTCCGGCACGTGGTCGGCGAACAGCGGCGAGCCGGAGGTCGAGCGCAGGCCCGCGGTCATGATGTTGTCCTTCACGGACACCGGAAGGCCGGTCAGCAGCGGCGGGTCGCCCGCGCCCGTGAACTCTTGTTCAGCGCGGCGCGCCTCGGCTCGAGCGGCGTCCGGATCGACCAGGACGAACGCGTTGAGCTCAGGGTTCAGCCGCGCGATGCGGGCGAGATAGCCGTCCATCACCTCGACCGGCGAGAGTCGCCGTTGCCGGTAGAGGCGAACCAGATCGCTTGCGGTCAGCTGCTCCAGGTCCGGTTCGTGCATCGCATGCCCCATTTTTCACCTTGACCGTTATGCATGCACCACCCAGACTTTCAACTGAAATGTCAGATGTTGCAATTCTGATGTTGTCAGTGGCCAGGGGCGCGCGCCGATGTAGCGGGCCATGGCACGGAGCATCGGTCGCGACGGAGTGGAGGAGGCGTTTCCAGTGCAGAGACGGTTCGGTATGCGTCTTGATGGTTGGATGACGCCGCAGGCCTGCGTCGATCTGGCCATTGCCGCTGAAAAATGCGGCTTCGACTCGATCTGGTATGCGGAGAACCCCTTCGGCCGGGGCGTCCTGCCCGCCGTTGCCGCCTGCGGCCTGGCGACGGGCCGCATCGACCTGGGCATCGGCGTGTTCAACCCGTTCAACCGCCATCCGTCGCTGATCGCCATGGAAATGGGGGCGCTCGACGAGCTGCTGGGCGGCCGGGCCAATCTGGGGCTGGGCTCCGGCGTGGCACGCATCCTGGCGCATGCGCATCTGGGCTCGGACAAGCCGATCGCCGCCATGCGCGACACCATCAACATCGTGCGCGGCCTGATGAAGGGCGATGCGGTCACCTACGAGGGGAAGGTCTTCTCCGCCACCGACCTGCGCCTCGAGTTCGCGGCACCGCGCCCCGACTACCCGATCTTCATGGCCGCCATGGGCGAGCAGGCCATCCGCCTCACCGGCGAGCTCGCTGACGGGCTGATGATCTCCAACCTCTGCACGCCCGGCTTCACCACCCGGGCGATCGAGCTGATGCAGGCCGGCATCGCCAAGCGCACGCTTTCCACGCCCGTCACCGTGGTGCAGTACGCGCCCTGCGTCGCCCGCCCCGACCGCCAGGAGGCGCGCACCTTCGCCAAGGACATCGTCGGCAAGATGATCGCGCGCAGCTTCGGCCTCGAGGGCACGCCGCAGCTCAGAGGCTGGCACATGATCGGCAGCGGCGTCGCCGAGGAGGAGTTCGACGAGATCGCCGCCAGGCTCGAGGCAGGGGCGCCCGGCCACACCGTGGTCAGCGACCATATCCTCGATCTCTATGCGGTCGCCGGCAACGCCGACGATTGCCTGGCGGCCTACGAGCGCTACCTGGCCGCCGGCGTCAGCGAGATGGTGGTCACCTTCCGTGGCCCCGAGCCCAAGGCCGAAATGGCCTATCTGGCCGACGCGCTGCGCGGCGTCGGGCTGACCAGGTCATGACCGGCGGGCCTCGGCACTTATCTTGCAAAGCAAAGGTGTGTGCCGCCGGGCGAGCCGCGCCGGCCAGATCTTAGCGCCGCCGCGCAAGGATAAATCCGGAGACGGCCGCGAGCCCGCCTACCCGAATGCTGGAGAGGCCCATGCGATTGTCGGCCCTTGCCCTTCCCGCCAAGCTGACCGGCATCGGCCTGCTGCTGATCGCCATCGGCTTCGGCATCGGCTCGTGGCGCCTCAGCATCTGGCAGCTCGGCATGCCGGGCCCCGGGCTGACGCCGCTGCTGGCGTCGCTGGCGCTGCTGCCGATCGCGGCGGTGCTGGTGCTGGAGCAGGCGCGGCCGGGCGAGAGCGAGCCGCTGCAGGTGGCGCCCCTGCTCGCCGGGCTCGTCTTCTTCGCCTACGCCGCCCTGGTCGAATACGCGGGCTTCATGCTGCCGAGCTTCGCGTTCATCTTTCTGTGGGCACGCCTGCTCTACGCGCGGTCCTGGGCCACGTCATTAGCCACCGCCGTCGTGATGCCCTTGGCGCTCTACGTGATTTTCATGCTCGGACTGGGCATTCCGCTCCCGCTGTGGCCGCGCTGACATGACCGACACCCTGCACAACCTGCTCTACGGCTTCAGCGTCGCGCTGACGCCCGGCAATCTGCTCTACGCGCTGATCGGCTCGCTGCTGGGCACGCTCGTCGGCGTCCTGCCCGGTCTCGGCCCGGTGACCACGGTGGCGGTGCTGCTGCCGCTGACCTACGGCGTCGGCTCGCCGGTGAGCTCGATCATCATGCTGAGCGCCATTCTCTATGGCGCAATGTACGGCGGCTCGACCACCGCGATCCTGCTGCGCGTGCCCGGCGAGGCGGCCTCCGTCATCACCGTGATCGACGGCTACGAGATGGCCAAGCAGGGGCGGGCGGGGCCGGCGCTGACGGTGGCGGCCGTCGGTTCCTGGGTCGCCGGCACCTTCTCGGTCGTCGCCTTGACGGTGATCGGCCCGCTGCTGGCCAGCTGGGCCCTGAGCTTCGGCGCGCCGGAATACTTTTCGCTCGCCGTCGTCGGCCTGGTGCTCGCCGGCACGATGACCGGCGGCCGGCCGATCCGCGGCGTGGCGGTGACGCTGGCCGGCCTCATCTTCGGGCTGGTCGGGCTCGACCCCATCTCCGGGCAGACGCGCTTCACCATGGGCGAGCTCAAGCTGCTCGACGGCATCGACATCATCCCGGTGCTGATGGGCCTCTACGGCATCGGCGAGATCCTCTACAACCTCGAGCGGCGCCGCGATCAGGACTTCAAGATCGCCAAGGTCGGCAAGCTGATGCCGAACCGTAAGGAGTGGCGCGAGTCCTACGGCGCCATCGGCCGCGGCAGCGTCATCGGCTTTCTGGTCGGCCTGCTGCCGGGCGGCGGCGCGCTGCTGGCCGCGCTGCTGAGCTACATGGCCGAGCGCAAGCTGTCGAAGCACCCGGAAGAGTTCGGCAAGGGCGCCATCGCCGGCGTCGCCGGCCCGGAATCGTCCAACAACTCCGCCGTCACCGCCGGCTTCGTACCGCTGCTCACCTTGGGCATCCCGAGCAACATCGTCGCCGCCATCCTGCTCGCCGCCCTGATGATGCAGAACGTGCAGCCGGGGCCCCTGATGCTGAAGGAGCACCCGGACATGTTCTGGGGCGTCATCGCCTCCATGTACATCGGCAACGTCATGCTGCTGCTGCTCAACCTGCCGCTGGTCGGCCTGTGGGTGAAGCTGCTGCGGGTGCCGTTCTGGCTGCTCGGATGCGTCGTGGTGGCCATCTCGATGATCGGCGCCTACAGCCTCAGCAATGACTTCTTCAACGTCTACGTCCTCGCCATCTCGGGCATCGTCGGCTACGTCGTCCGCAAGGCCGACTTCGACATGGGCCCGTTCGTCATGGCGTTCATCCTGGCCAAGCTGGTGGACAATTCGCTGGGCCAGAGCCTGCTCATGGGCAACGGCAGCCCGATGATCTTCCTGACGCGGCCGATCTCCGCATGCCTGCTGATCGTCGGCGCGGTCTATCTGGTGGCGACCATCGTCGTCGCCATGCGGGTGGAGAAGCCGCCCGTCCTCGCCGACCTGCCGGGCGATTGAGGCGGGGAGCGCGCCTGTCCACTTATATGATTGGTTTCGTTCGCCTTTCCCGACCGGTTGTGTCGCCGCCGCTTGACAACGGGGCCAGGACTCCCCAACAACGGAACTGAAATGTCTCGATTTTCATCGAGAGCATAGTTTGCAGGCATCGGCTCCGCTCCTGCAGGACGGATCGGGGCAGGCATGGGTCCGGAGCAGGCCGGTGGCGCAACCGCCGGCATGGCGCTCCGGCGACCGACGGGGTGACGCGTGGCACAGGCGGACAAGCGGGGAAGCGGATCCCTTCGGCAGAATGCCTACGAAACCATTCTGCAGGCCATCATCTTCGGTGACCTGGCCCCGGGCTCCAGCATCGACGACAAGCAGGTGGCTGACGATTTCGGCCTCGGTCTCGCCGTGGTGCGCGACGCCCTGCTGCGCCTGTCGCTGGAGAACATGGTCGAGCGCCATGCCCGCATCGGCACGCGGGTGCCGGACCTCGGCCTGCGCGAGGTGCAGGAGGTGTTCGAGGCGCGCGTCATCCTCGAAGGCGCTTGCGCCGCGCTGGCCGCCGAGCGGGCGTCGGCCGCCGAGGTCGAGGCTCTGCGGGCTTCGTTCGACGGCTACGAGGAGGTGATCGAGCAGCGGGAGTTTCGCCGGCTGGTGGAGATGGACCAGTCCTTCCACCGCACCCTGGCGGACGCCTGCCACAACGGTCATATGGGCCGCAGCCTCGTGCTGCTGCACAACAATGCATCGCGCTTCTGGTACTTCGGCCTGCTGCGGCTCGACGCGGCCACCCTGCGCGCCGACATCCAGGCGCACCTGGAGGTCGCGGACGCCATCGCCGCCCACGACGCGGTGGCCGCCGAGCAGGCCATGCGCGGTGTCCTCGGCCACTTCCCGGCGGACATGCGCAACTTCCTGATCGCGCCGCCGATCTTCGACCGGCTGACCGCGACGCGCGAGGCCCCGGCCGCGCCGAAGGCCAAGCCGGCGGCTGAGAAGCCGGCAAGCAGCAAGGCGCCGGCCCGCACCAAGACGCTCGCCGCGGAGAAGGCCCTGCCCACGGGGAAGGCCAGGCGCAAGACCGTCCGGGCTTAGAGCGGGATGATTCATCTTCGAATCATCATCCCGCTCTAAGTCTTTGTCTTGAGCATGATCTTATCCAAAAACCGGGGTCCACTTTTTGGGATCATGCTTTAGCCGGCCCTCCATCGACACGCGCGAGCTGTCCCGCCGTCACCAGCCCGCGGCAGCGGAAGCGGTGACCGCCGCGCAGCACCTCGGAACGGGCGTCGTGGTAGGCGAAGTCGCCCTCGTCGATGGAGAACAGCGTCGCTTCGCCGACTGATCCGGGCCGCAGCGAGCCCAGGTCCGGCCGCCGCAGGGCCGCAGCCGGAGCCGTCGTGACCATGCGGATGATGTCGGACAGGCCGAGGCCCAGGCAGTAGAACTTCGACAGCGTCGTCATCAGGTCGAACACCGGCCCGTCGACATTGAGCGCATGCACGTCGCTGGAGATGATGTCCGGCAGGAAGCCCTTCTCGATCATCGCGCGGGCGACGCGGAAGCCGAACGAGAAGCCGCCATGGCCGATGTCGAACAGCACGCCGCGCTCGCGGGCGAGCAGCACCTCCTCGAAGATGTCGCCGTCACGCCTCACTGGCGCGTTCGGGAACGGCTTGAAGCAGTGGGTCAGGATGTCGCCGGGGCGCAGGCGGGCGAAGACGTCGCGCCGTGACGGCGGCGGATCGTCGAGGTGGGTCATCACCGGCAGGCCGGTCTCCTCCGCCGCCTCCAGCGCCAGGTCGAGCGGGGCCGCGCCGCTGTCGCCGCCGGCGATCTTGCCGACGCGCACCTTGACGCCGACGACGAGGTCCTTGTTCTCGTCGATGACGCGCACGCACTCGCGCGGATCGAGCAGCCGCATGTCGCCGCATTCGCCGACCATGACCGCCTTGCTGTAGGCGAAGATGCCCGGATACGAGATGTTGATGAAAGGCAGAATGCGCACTGGCGAGGGCTCGATGATGAAATGCCGGAAACCCAGGAAATTGCCGGGCCCCGACGTGCCGGCATCGACCATGGTGGTAACGCCGCTGAGCGGTGCCATGCGGCGCGCGTCGAGGCTCATTGCCGTCGCCCCCCAATAGACGTGGCAGTGCATGTCGATCAGCCCCGGGGTGACGATCAGCCCGGACGCATCCGCGATCTGCCGCGCCTCCTCCGGCAGACGCGGGCCGACGGCGGCGACCTCGCCGTCGCGGAAGCCGACGTCCAGGACGCCGTCCAGCCCCTGGCCCGGATCGATGACGCGGCCGCCACGCAGGATCAAGTCTAGCATCGAAGCTTTCTCTCCGTGTGTCGGGCGCAGCGGGTCATGTCTGCCGGCCGCCGCGGGCAGCCCGAGACCGGCACAATAGCGGCAACAGCCAGTCGGTCCAGCCGCGTGATCGATCTGAAATGTCATTTTCTGGCATCTGGTAAGTTGTTGTGCATGCGCCTGTATTTCGGGCTGATCAGGCCGCACGGATCGGCGTCGTGCGCTTGACTCGACTGGCCTTCGACCTCGATACTAAGACTGAAATGTCAGATATCAAGTTAACGGCTCGGATCTGGCGGCGATCGGGAGGGGGCATGCGGCGGGCCGGCACGGCCGTCGCGACGCCGGATCCGCCCGACGCGACTTCCGCGGGGCGCAGCTGGTGGCTGCCACAATCGGTTGAGGAGACCATGCCGGACATACAATGGGTGGGGGGATCGGACGAGGACCGCAAGGCCGTCGCCGCGCAGCACGAGGCCTACCTCGTCGCCAATTCGAAGTTCGACTGGGATCATCTCATGTCGGTTTTCAGCGAGGCGCCATGGGCCACCTACTTCAACCTGAACGGCCACACCTACGACGGGCGCGAGCACTGGATCAGGTTGTGGAAGTACTACATCACCCAGCAGGAGACCGGATACTGGCACCCGTTCGACATGAAGGGGGTGATCTCCGGCGACCTCGCCACGGTCTGGTGCCACCGCAACACCCAGTCGAAATGGTTCGGTTCCGACGACCCGATGTCGCCGCGCAAGGAAGGGAAGCCTTTCATCTCCCGCTCGACCATGGTTTTCTGCCGCCAGGACGGCGAGTGGCGCTGCGTTCACGTCCACTTCTCCGAGAGCCGCAGCGAGGAGCCGCGCCCGGGCGGCATCTGAGGGCATAGGGAGCGTTCGACGTGATGAAGATCGGGTACAAGGCGTCGGCGGAGCAGTTCGGGCCGCGGGACCTGCTGCGGTTCGCCGTCCTGGCGGAAGAGAAGGGCTTCGATTCGGTCTTCGTCAGCGATCACTTCCAGCCCTGGCGTCACACCGGCGGGCACGCGCCCTTCTCGCTCGCCTGGCTCGGCGCGGTCGGCGCTGCCACCTCGCGCATCGTCATGGGCACGAGCGTGGCGACGCCCACCTTCCGCCACCATCCCTCGACCATAGCCCAGTGCTTCGCCACCCTGGGCGACATGTTCCCGGACCGCGTCGTCCTCGGCATCGGCACCGGCGAATCGCTCAACGAGGTGCCGCCGACCGGCATGGTTTGGCCCGAGCCCAAGGAGCGGCTGGCGCGCCTGCGCGAGGCGGTGGCGCTCATCCGCCGGCTGTGGAGCGAGGAGCGGGTCAGCTTCGAGGGGCAGTACTACAAGACCGAGAACGCCACGATCTACGACCGGCCCGCGCGCATGGTGCCGATCTTCATCGCCGGGGCTGGGCCGCTGATCGCCAAGTTCGCCGGGCGCACGGCGGACGGTTTCATCTGCACCAGCGGCAAGCCGACCGAGCTCTACCGCGACACCCTGCTGCCCAACGTCGCGGCCGGGCTGGAGGCCGCGGGGCGACCGGCCGATGCGATCGAGCGCATGATCGAGATGAAGGTCTCCTTCGATAGCGATCTTGAGCGGGCGCGTGAGGATACGCGCTTCTGGGGCGCGCTGGCGCTCTCGCCCGAGGAGAAGATGTCGGTGGAGGACCCCGTCGAGATGGAGCGCCTGGCGGATGCGCTGCCGCTCGAGCGTGTGACCAAGCGCTGGATCGTCTCCACCGATGCCGACGAGGTCGTCGAGGCGGTGCGCCCCTACGTCGAGCTCGGCTTTCGCCACCTGGTGTTCCACGCGCCCGGCTTCGATCAGCCCCGCTTCATCGAATTGTTCGCGGGCGAGGTCGTGCCCAGGCTGCGCCGTGCCTTCGGCTGACCGTCCCATGGCGGCAACCACGGGCCATGTGCTCGCCCTGTCCGGCGGCATCGGCGGCGCCAAGCTGGCGCTCGGGCTGAGCCATGCGGTGGCGCCGGACGAGCTCACCGTCCTGGTCAACACCGGCGACGATTTCGTCCACCTGGGCCTCGCCGTCTCGCCCGACATCGATACGGTGCTCTACACGCTGTCGGGCTTGTCGGACCCGGCCCGCGGCTGGGGCGTGCGGGACGAGACGTGGAACTTCATGGCCGCCCTCGGGCGGCTCGGCGGTGAGACCTGGTTCCAGCTCGGCGACCGCGACCTCGCCACCCACGTCGAGCGCACCCGCCGGCTCGCCGCCGGCGACACCCTGACCGCCGTGACCGATCAGTTCCGGCGCGCCTGGGGCATTGGCCCCCGCATCCTGCCGATGAGCGACGATCCGGTCCGCACCCGCGTGCGGACGGCGGACGGCTGGCTGGACTTCCAGGACTATTTCGTCCGCCGCCGCTGCGAGCCCGCTGTCACCGGCCTCGACTTTGCCGGGGCCGCGACGGCGGCGCCGTCCGCGGCGGCGCTCGCGCTGCTGGCGAGCCCCGATCTGCGCGCCGTCGTGATCTGCCCGTCGAACCCCTACCTCAGCATCGATCCGCTGCTGGCGATGCCCGGTCTGCGGCAGGCGCTTGCAGCCTGTGCGGCGCCGGTGGTCGCCGTCTCGCCGATCGTCGGCGGCACGGCGGTCAAGGGACCGACCGCCAAGATGATGGGCGAGCTCGGCATCGAGGTGAGCATCGCCAGCATCGCCCGCCACTACGACGGGCTGATCGATGCCCTCGTCGTCGACGCGGCCGACCGTGAGCATCGCTTCTCCGCCGATCTCGACGTGGTGGTGACGCAGACCGTGATGCAGACGCTCGACGACCGGGTGGGCCTGGCCGAGGCTGTGCTCGCCGCCGCCGACCGGATCCGCGGCTCACGCCGTTTGCGGGCTGAGCCGCCGGCGATCGGCTGAGATCGAGCCGCAACGCTCGGAGCCGAACTGCAGGGCGTCTGAGTAGAGTTCATGCGACTGACGATATTTATGTCTTCCATTGAACAATAATACGGCGTGACGCCTAGGTAGAACGGCGTCGTAAACTGGGCGGAGGTGACTGGCGCTGCGTGTCTTCATGCGGGCGCTAGCGCTCGGCGTCCCTCGGCGTTGGTCGTTATCCTCGATAACCATGGGATGCGCGTCGATGAAGCGGAAAATGCACCTTGGCTTCGATCTGTCCTGGACGCACCTGGAGGGGCGCTGGCGGCTGCCGGGCTCATGGACGGGGGCCACGTTCCCCGACGTCCGCCTCTACGAGGAGATCGCGCTGCTCGCCGAGCGCGGCCTGATCGACTTCATCTTCTTCGGCGACGGCACCGGCATTCCCAGCACTTGGCAAGGTTCGCGCGATGCCGCGGTCAAATGGGGCATCGGCTGGCCGCGGCAGGACATGAGCCCCTACATCGCGCTGATGTCGCGGCTGACGCAGCACGTCGGCTTCGGGCTCACCTATTCGTCCACGTTCATGCACCCGTTCTACGTGGCGCGCCTGCTCAACTCGCTCGATCACGTCACCGGCGGCCGCATGGCGTTCAACGTCATCACCTCGACGCGGCGGGCGGATGCGGCCAACTACGGCTTCGACGAGCTGATGGAGCACGATCTGCGCTACGAGCGCATGGAAGAGTTCATCGCCGTCTGCAAGGCGCTGTGGGACAGCGTGGCGCCCGATGCGTTCATCTGGGACCGGGCGAGCGGCGTCGTCGCCGACACGGCGAAGGTCCATCCGATCGACCATGTCGGCCGCTTCTTCAAGGTCAAGGGCCCGCTCGCCTCGGTGCCGTCGCCGCAGGGGCGGCCGGTGCTGATCCAGGCCGGGGCCTCGCCGCGCGGCATTCGCGCCTCGGCGCAGATCGCCGATCACGTCTTCGCCATGAGCCCGGGCCTGGAGCGCCAGGCCCGGCACCGGGCCGAGTTGGACCGGGCGCTGGTGGATCAGGGCCGTGATCCGCAAGGGGTCGGCGTCCTGTGGGACGTGGTGCTCGTCGTCGCCGAAACCGAGGCGGAGGCGAAGCGCCGTCGAGGGCAACTGCTCACCGTAGTGCCGCCCGAGGCGGTGGGCGCCTTCCTGTCCCACCAGATCGGCTACGACCTCTCCAAGCTGCCGGCGCAGTTCACCATCGTGGAGATCAACGAGGAGATCACGGCGAGCCAGGCCTCGCCGGTGGGCTTTCTCAACATGACCCGCCATCTCGATCCGACGACGACGATGACACGTGACGAGTTCTACGATTATCTGCTGCGGCGCACCGCCTCCTACGAGGAAACGATCGCCGGATCGCCCTCCCAGATCGCCGACTACCTGGAAGAGGTGTTCGAAGCCACCGGCGAGCGCGGCGGCTTCATGATCGCCCATCCGCCGGTCACGCCGCGGGACCTTGCCAGCGTCGTCGACTATCTGGTGCCGGAGCTGCAACGGCGCGGCCGCTTCCGCACGGCGTACAAGAGCCGGCTGCTCAAGGAGAACCTGGCGGATTGAGGGAGGCAGTCGCGCCCTGCCGAGATCGGGCCGGTGCGCTCGCAGCTAAATTTCGCCGATATTCAATTAGACTTGTCGTGTGATCTGAAATTTGATTGGCATAATTTGGAGATATTTCGGAAATATTGAATATTTTCGAACGAGTTTGATCCATGTCAACGATCATTGATCTTTGATGCGTAGATGCTAGCTTTCGGACTGTGGCGCTGCCGCACGACCCACGGTGATGGAAGCTGGCATATGACTGAAGCAGACGCATTCCTCCCGCGGCATATTCTGCTGGCGACCGACCTGAGCGCCCGGTGTGACCGGGCCCAGGATCGAGCCCTCGATCTTGCCAGGGCGTGGACGGCGAAGCTCACTGTGGCGCATGCGCTGGACCTCGTCAGCCCGCCGAACGACGAGGTGGCCAGGCCCGATGTCGCCGGTGCCAGGACGCGGGCCTTCAGCCAGATCTACCGCGAGCTCAAGGATGCGCGGGACGTCGCCTACGAGATCGACATCCGCGAGGGGCATCCGACGGACGTCATCCTCGGCGTCGCGCGGGAGAGGTCTTGCGAACTGATCGTCACCGGCATCGCCGGCAATGATCCGCTGGGCCGCTTCCTCCTCGGCAGCACGACCACGGGCGTCATCCAGCAGGCGGAGCAGCCCGTGCTCGTGGTCAAGAAGCGATGCCGCACCGCCTATCGCAGCGTCGTCGTGGCCAGCGACCTGTCGGAAGCGTCCGCCGGCGCATTGGAGATGGCCGCCAAGCTGTTCCAGCCGTCACGGCTCACGCTTTTCCACGCGTTCGACATGCCGTTTCGAGGGTTCGCCGAGGACAAGCGCGCCTATGAGCAGGCTTCGATCGGCGCGGTTCTCGACGAGGCCAAGACGTTTCTCGCAGGTTGCCTCGGGGATGCGGCAGCCGACGTCGGCCTCCATGTCGCCTATGGCGATCCGGCGACGCTCCTTGCCGACTATGCCGCGAAGCAGGATATCGACCTCGTCGTCACCGGAACGCGTGGTCGAACGGGCATTCTGGGGGTCCTGCTCGGCAGCATCGCCACGGCTATTCTCGACGAAGCGCCCTGCGATGTGCTGATCGTCCGGAGCCAAGATGCCCGTCCTGCGGCGTAATCGACCGCCGCCCGCTCGGCCGTGCAGCACAGATCTTCAGAGACGCGACGAGGAGGCGTGATGGCGACGACGACGATGAACACGAAGGTCGCCATCGACGCGATGCTCGATCCTCGTCCCTGGCATGCGAGAACGCCGGCGGACACTTGCGCTGCGCTCGAGACACACATCGACGGTCTCGATCACGAGGAGGCCGCGCGCCGTCTCGACGCCTGGGGCGCCAATCAATTGCCGGCGGCGGCTCGTACCCACCCGGTGCTTCGCTTCCTGGCGCAGTTCAACAACGCGCTGATCTACTTCCTGCTCAGCGCCGCGGTCGCTGCCTCCGCCCTCGGGCACGTCGTCGACGGCGCCGTCATCGTGATCGTCGTGCTGATCAACGCGATCGTCGGCTTCATCCAGGAGGGGAAGGCCGAGCAGGCCCTGGATTCGATCCGCGACATGATCGCTCCGCGCGCCGTCGTCGTGCGCGACGGCGAGCGCCACACGATCAACGCCCGCGACATCGTCCCCGGGGACGTCGTCGCGCTCGAGGCCGGCGACAAGGTTCCGGCCGACATCCGGTTGCTGCGGGCCCGCGGCATGACCGCGGACGAAGCGATCCTGACCGGCGAGTCGGTCCCGGCAGACAAGCGAGAAGACGCCGTTCCGGACGATGCGCCGCTCGGCGACCGGTTCTCCATGCTCCACTCGGGGACGCTCGTCACCACCGGCCAGGGATACGGCGTCGTCGTGGCGACGGGCGGCAAGACCGAGATCGGCAGGATCTCCAGCCTGATCCGCAATGTGCAGACGCTGACCACGCCGCTACTGCGACAGATCAACGAATTCGGCAGGCTGTTCACATGGTACGTGATCGGTGCCGCGGCGGTCTTGTTCGCGTACGCTATCCTGGTGCGAAGCTTCGACTGGGTCGAGGCCCTGATGGTCGTGGTCGCGCTGGCCGTGGGCGTGGTGCCTGAAGGGCTTCCGGCGGTCATCACCATCACGCTGGCCATCGGCGTCCGCCGGATGGCGGCGCGCAACGCCGTCGTCCGTCGCCTCCCGGCCGTCGAGACGCTCGGCGCGACCTCGGTGATATGCTCCGACAAGACGGGCACGTTGACCAGGAACGAGATGACCGCGCGCCGGGCGGTCACGGCGCTGGACATGACGCTGGTGTCCGGGTCGGGATATGCGCCGGACGGCAAGCCGACCTCTGGCGAGGGCGGCGCGGCCCTCGCGGATGGCGTGCGTGACGAGCTGATCCGCTGCGCCCTTCTGTGCAACGACGCCCGGCTCGTCGAGCGCGACGGCCGTTGGTCGGTGCTCGGCGATCCCATGGAAGGCGCGCTGGTGACGCTTGCGGCGAAGTTCGGCCTTCATCCCGAGGCGGAGCGCGAGACCTGGACCCGCCTGGACGAGATACCCTTCGACGCACAGCATCGCTTCATGGCCACCCTGCACGACGATCCGAGCGGCGGCCGTCGTGTCTTCGTCAAGGGCGCGCCCGAACGCGTGCTGGCGATGTGCGCAAACCAGGCGGGCGCAGGTGCGACGGGCGCCGTCGACCTCGCCTACTGGCAACGGCGGATCGATCTTGCAGCCGCGCAGGGCGAACGCGTGCTCGGCTTCGCCGTCAAGGTCGTCGGGGCCGAGACGCAGCGGCTGACCTTCGAGACGGCCGAAGCCGGGCTGACCTTTCTCGGCATCGTCGGCTTCATCGATCCGCCGCGCGAGGAGGCGATTTCCGCGGTGGCGGAATGCCGTGCCGCCGGCATCGCGGTCAAGATGATCACCGGCGACCATAGCGGCACCGCCGTCGCCATCGCCCGTCAGCTCGCCATTGCCGACGAGCCCAAGGCGCTGGAAGGCGCCAAGCTCGATGCGATATCCGACGATCAGCTGCGACGCGTCGTCGAAGACGTGAGCGTCTTCTCGCGCACCACCCCGGAGCACAAGCTCAGGATCGTGCGCGCCCTCCAGGCCAATGGCCACATCGTTGCGATGACCGGTGACGGCGTTAACGACGCGCCGGCGCTGAAGCAGGCCGACGTCGGCATCGCCATGGGCCGCAAGGGGACGGAGGCTGCCAAAGAGGCCGCCCAGATGGTGCTGCTCGACGACAATTTCGCCTCGATCGTGGCTTCGGTGCACGAGGGGCGAACGGTTTACGACAACATCCGCAAGGTCATCGGCTGGACGCTGCCCACCAACGGCGGCGAGGCTCTCTGCGTCGTCCTCGCGATCATACTTGGCCTGACGCTGCCGATGACGCCGGTCCAGATCCTCTGGATCAACATGATCCTGACGGTCACGCTGGGACTGGTGCTCGCCTTCGAGCCGGCGGAGCCGAACGTCATGCGCCGTCCGCCGCGCCAGCGCCGTGCGCCGATCCTGTCACGGCTCCTCGTCTGGAGGATCGTGTTCGTCTCGTTTCTCTTCATGCTCGGCGTCTTCGGCATCTTCCAGTACGCCCTGGGTCAAGGGCATGACGTGGAGACGGCGCGCACCATGGTCGTCAACACCATCGTGGTGATGGAGACGTTCTATCTCTTCAACATCCGCTACCTGCACATGACCTCGTTCAGCCTCGTCGGAGCGATGGGGACGCCGGCCGTGCTGGCGGCGGTCGCGGCGGTGGTCGTCGCGCAGCTCGTCTTCACCTACGCGCCCTTCATGCACGACATGTTCGACAGCGCGCCGGTCGCCTTCGCGGACGGCCTGCTGATCGTCGGCATCGGCGTCGTCACGATGGTCGCGCTCGAGATGGAGAAGATCGTCATGCGGCGCTTTTCGCCGGCGGTGGCGGAAGCGGCCTGACCGGAGATTTTGCTCAGCCTATTCGATGGTTGTGCGGCGGATTGAGCGGCCGCATCCGCTCACGGGAACAGGTCGTGCGCGAGCGGCCGCACTAGCTCCGCGGCGCTCCCGCCGGCCGCCTGGGCGACGGGCAGGCCACGGACGACCACCAGTGGCAAGCCTTCCGCCGCCTGGCCCATGACCAGCGAGGCGGCAGCGGCGATCTCGTCGCCGGTGCCGACGATCGTTGAGACCAGGGTCTGGCCGAAGAGGTCGGGCCGTCCGCGCAGGTCGGCCACGGTGGTGATGCCGGACGAGCCGATGCAGATGCCGCAGGTGCCCAGCCGCCAGGCACGGCCGAGGCTGTCGATGATCATGACGCCGATCTCGGCGCCGGTGGCAGCGGCGAGCTCCCGGCGCAGCCCCGCGGCGCTGGCGTCCGGATTCTCCGGCAGCAGCAGCACCCGGCCGCCGTCGGCGGAGTCGGGGATGTTGGAGTGGTCGATGCCGGCATTGGCGAGAACGAGGCCGAGCCGGTGACGGACGATGATCACCCCCGGCCGGCAGCGCACGACGGTGCTCGACTCGGCCAGGATGACCTCGACCAGCCGCGGGTCCTTGCCGCAGATCGCGGCGAGCTCGCGTGCCCGCTCGGAGGCTGCGACGGACGCCAGCTCGACATACCGGTTCTCGGCCTTGGAGACGATTTTCTGGGCCAGCACGACGACGTCGCCGTCCCGCAGCTCCAGGGCGTTCGCGGCCAGTGTCGACAGGATCAGCGGCGCGATCGGCTGGCCCGCCTCCACCAGCGGAAAACCGGCCGGGGCGAGTAGCTCCAGTCGCGCGCCGCGGCCGCGTGCAGGCTGGCTGTCAGTCATCGCGGTGCACTCCATCGCTGGTCGGCGGCGCGTCGCTGTCCGGCCAGCGGCGATCCGTCCCGTCTCCACTACGGAGCAGCAGAGGCCGATGGCAAGGGCGGCCGTCGACGGAGCGGGCAGAGGGAGGGCGGCTTGCCGCGCGGCGTGATCGGCGTCGCCCGCCATGGGCCCGCGCCGATGCCATGAAGGCACGGAAATTGCTGACAGCGACGCGAGATCACGCCGGCTCCCGGGGTGGTGCCCGATGCGGCAGGATCGCCGGCATTGACGGTGCCTCCTCGGGTCGGCGATTGTGTTCGGGTGGCGGTGTCGACGTTGCGGATCGTGGCGTTACGGATTGTCTTGCTGGGGATCGTCTCGCTGGGGATCGTCTTGGCGGAACCGGTGGGCGCGTGCATATCAGGCCGTGGCCACGCGCCGGTGAGCGGCGATGATAAGAGGACGGGCCGTGCGCCGGCTGCGGATCGGCTGCCGCAAGGGCCTGTTCGCATCGGCTGCACGGGCCTCGACGGGTAGACCCGCATGTGGGCGATCGTTCCGATCAAGCGGTTTGCCGAAGCCAAGCAGCGCCTGGCGCCGGTGCTGTTGCCGGCGCAGCGCGCGGCGCTGGCGCGGCACATGGCCGAGCGTGTCCTCACGGAGCTCAGCCTCTTGCCCTGGCTCGACGGCGTCCTCGTGGTGTCGGCCGACGACGGCCTGTCCGATCTTGTGCGGAGGCTTGGCTTCGAGCGATTCGACGACGCCGGCGCGGGGCTCAACGCAGCGCTCGATGCGGCCGGCGCCCGGCTCGCCGGGCGGGGCGTCGACGAGACCGTGATCGTCCACGCCGATCTGCCGCTGTTCCATGCGGCGGCGTTCGACCATGCCGCCACCCTGCACCGGCGCGGCGCGCCGCGCCGGATGACCATCGTCACGGACCTGCGCGGCAGCGGCACCAACGTGCGCTTCTGCCGTCCGGCCGCCGCCGTGGCCGCCCAGTATGGCGAAGGCAGCGCGGCGCGCCATCGTGCGGCGGCGCTCGAGGCGGGCCTCGAGGTCGAGACCGTCACGCTGCGGCCGCTCTCGTTCGACTGCGATACTCCGGACGATCTGCGCATGGCGTACGGCAACCGTCTTCCCGGCGGCGCGCCGTTCGGCGTCGATCGCACCCCTTCGGCCGCATGAGCCGTTCAACGATGGAGCCGAACGTGACGTTGCGATCTCAGGCTCCCGCAGGTGGGCAGGCGGCGCCGCCGATCGGCGGAGCGACGCTCGGCCTCGATCGGCCCACCGCCGAGCTGGCGGCGCAGGCGCGCGCGATCCGCGACGGCGCCTTCGACAACCGGCTCACCTATTCGCGCAAGGTCTTTTTGCCGCTGACGCAGCTCTGCCGCGATGTTTGTCATTACTGCACCTTTGCCAAGGCACCGCGGCATCTGAAGGCGCCCTACATGGGCCTCGACGAGGTGCTGGCCGTGGCCCGCGCCGGGCAGGCGGCCGGCTGCGACGAGGCGCTGTTCACGCTGGGCGAGCGGCCCGAGGCGCGCTACCGGGCGGCGGCGGACTGGCTGGCGGCGCACGGCTTCGCCTCGACCATCGCCTATGTCGCCGAGGCGGCGCGCGCCGTGCTGGCGGAGACGGGGCTGCTGCCGCACATCAACGCCGGCACCCTGAGCGACGCCGAGATCGAGATGCTGCGCCCGGTGTCGGCGTCCATGGGGCTGATGCTGGAGAGCGCCGCGGAGCGGCTGACGCTGCCGGGCATGCCGCACCACGGCTCGCCCGACAAGCGGCCGGGCGAGCGCCTGGCCACCCTGCGACGGCTCGGCGAGCACCGGGTGCCGACCACGACCGGCATCCTGATCGGCATCGGTGAGACCGAGGCGGAACGCCTCGAGTCGCTCGCCGCCCTGCATGACATCCAGCGGCGCTACGGCCATATTCAGGAAATCATCGTCCAGAATTTTCGCGCCAAGCCCGGCACGCGCATGCATGGGCATGCGGAGCCGTCCCTGGACGAGCTGGTGCGGACCGTGGCGCAGGCCCGTGTCATGTTCGGGAGCGAGGTCAGCATCCAGGTGCCGCCCAACCTCAACCCTGACGGCATCGAGGCCATCGTCGACGCCGGCATCGACGACTGGGGCGGCATCTCCCCGGTGACGATGGACTTCGTCAATCCGGAAGCGCCCTGGCCGCACGTGGACGAGCTGACCGGCCAGCTGGCGGCGAAGGGCAAGGCGCTCGTCCAGCGCCTGACCATCTATCCCGCCTATGCCCGTACGCCGGCGCTGTGGCTCGACCCGGCGATGGCGCCGGCGGTGCTCCGGCGCAGCGATGCCGCCGACCTTGCCCGCGGCTGCGCGTGGCGGGCCGGCGGCACGGCGCCGCCGGCACCCGCCATCGTCGACGAGATCACGCGGGGCGACGTCTCCGCGGTGTCGCCGGAGGTGGCGCGGTCGGTCGAGACAGCCGCCAAGGGCAAGGCCCTGACGGTGGAGGCCATCGAGCGGCTGTTCCACGTACGGGGGGCCGACCTCGCCTTCGTCTGTCAGGCCGCCGACGCCCTGCGCCGCGAGGCAGTGGGCGACGTGGTGACCTACGTCGTCACCCGCAACATCAACTACACCAACGTCTGCACCTATGGCTGCCGCTTCTGCGCCTTCTCCAAGGGCAAGACCCACGCGGACCTGCGCGGCACGCCCTACACCGTGAGCCTGGACGAGGTCGGCCGCCGCACCGCCGAGGCCTGGGACCGCGGCGCCACGGAAGTCTGCATGCAGGGCGGCATCCATCCCGACTATACCGGCGACACCTACCTCGCGGTGTGCCGCGCCGCCAAGGCGGCGAGCCCGTCCATGCACGTGCACGCCTTCTCGCCGCTCGAGGTGACGCAGGGCGCGCGCACCCTCGGGCTGCCGCTCGACGCCTTCCTGACGAAGCTGAAGGCGGAGGGGCTCGGCACGCTGCCGGGAACCGCCGCCGAGATCCTCGACGACGAGGTGCGGCAGGTGCTGTGCCCGGACAAGCTCACCACGGACGAGTGGCTGGCGGCGATCGAGGCTGCCCATCGCGTTGGCCTCAGGACGACGGCGACCATCATGTACGGCCACGTGGAGCGGCCGGTGCACTGGGCCCGCCACCTCGCCCGCATCCGCGCGCTGCAGGACCGTACCGGCGGCTTCACCGAGTTCGTGCCGCTGCCGTTCGTGGCGGCCGAGGCGCCCATGTTCCTCAAGGGCCAGGCCCGCCCCGGCCCGACTTTTCGCGAGGCCGTGCTCATGCACGCCGTGGCACGCATCGCGTTCCACGGCACTATCGCCAACATCCAGGCCTCGTGGGTGAAGCTCGGCCCGGTCGGCATCCAGGTCTGCCTCGCCGCCGGCGTCAACGATCTCGGCGGCACGCTGATGAACGAATCGATCACCCGCGCCGCCGGCGCCCAGCACGGCCAGGAAGCGCCGCCGGAGACCATCGAGGCGTGGATCCGGGCGGCCGGCCGCACGCCCCGCCAGCGCACGACGCTGTATGAGGTGGCGTCGGCTGAGCGCCAGGCCCATGCGCGGGGTGCCGCGCCATTGGCACCGCTGGTCAACGATCCTTTCGTGCGGGCACGGCGGTCAGCCGCCGCCAGCATGTGAGGGGAGCGGTCCGGGCATGGTGACCACGATCTTGCCGAGCGCGCTGCGGTCCTCGAGGCGGGCGATCGCCTCGCCACCGCGGGCCAGGGGGTAACGTGCGGTGATGACCGGGGCGATGCGGCCGGTCTCGTAAAGGCGGAAGAGCTCGCGCTGGTTCGCCTCGTTGCCGTCGGCATCGGCCGTGACGAAGGTCCGCCAGTTCACGCCGAGGATATCGCATGACTTCAGCAGGGGCAGGTTGAGAGGCAGAGCCGGGATGCCGGCGGTAAAGCCTAGCACCAGGTAGCGGCCGCCTTCGGCAATGGCGCGCAGCGCGGGCTCGGCCAGCGCGCCGCCCACGGGGTCGACGATCACGTCGGCGCCGGCCGGTCCGACGGCCGCCTTGACGGCGCGGCCGAACGCCCGCGCTTCGTCGGACCCCGCGGGCGCGGGATAGATGACGCCGTCGTCCGCCCCCTGCTCGCGCGCGAAGGCGAGCTTGTCCGCCGACGAGGCGGCTGCCACCACGCGGCCGCCGAGCGCCTTCGCCAGCTGGACGGCGGCGATGCCGACGCCGCCCGCGGCACCCAGCACCAGCACCGTCTCGCCGGGCGCCAGCCGCCCCCGCGTGGCGAGGGCGTAGTAGGCCGTGGCGTAGGTGAACAGGAACACGGCCGCCTGATCGAGCGGCATGGTGGCCGGTATCCGGGTGCAGCGGCCGCTGTCGAGCACGATCTTCTCGGCCATGCCGCCCCAGCCGCAGCGGCCGATGACGCGGTCTCCCGGTGCAAAGCCCTCGACACCGGGGCCAATGGCGGCGACCACGCCGGCGACCTCCGCGCCCGGCGCAAACGGGCGTGGCGGCTTGGCCTGATAGAGGTCCTGGATCAGCAGCAGGTCGGGGAAGTTCACGCCGCAGGCCGCGACCTCGATCAGCACCTGGCCGGGCCCGGGAACCGGATCGGGCATCTCCTCGAGCCTCAGGGTCTCGGGGCCGCCGGCGGCCCGGCTCAACAGAACTTGCATGGGGGAGGCTCCCGCTCCACAAACGGCGCAACGGACGTTTCAGCTCCTCGCAGGACATGGAACGAGCCGGCGCGGATCGGAATGGCAGGAACGCTCAAAACCATTGGCCCGCATCCCGGGGCCCCTACGCGCATCGTCGCGCCATCCGGGCCGCGCGCCGGCGACCGGCCGGTGATCGATGCGGACTATGTCAATCTGGTGATGAGCGGCGTCCGCCAGGCGGGCTATGATGGCGACGCCATTCTCCGCCGCGCCGCTATCGATCCGGCGATCCTCGCCGCGCCCCATGGCCGGCTGTCGCAACGGCAGTTCGCCACGCTGATCTCGCTGCTCACGCGCCTGACCCGGGACGAGGTCTGGCTGCTGTGCAGCCGCCCGATCAAGCCCGGCACGTTCCGCCTGATGTGCCGTCTGCTCGTGCGTTGCACCAGCCTGCGCGAGGCGATCCGCACCGGCTGCCAGTTCTACCACCTGCTGATCGACGACTTCACCGTGCGCTTCCAGGCCGATGGGCACGAGGCACGCATCTGGGTGGTCGATACGATCGATGACGAGGAGCGCCGCCGCATGCTCAACGGCGCCGTGACGTTCTTCGTCTATGGCCTGATGTGCTGGCTGGTCGGGCGCAAGCTGCCGCTCATCAGCGTCCACTACGTGTTCTCGCAATTGCCCCACAGCGCCGAGCTCGAGCCGGTCTACGAGGCGCCGATCCTGTTCCACCAGCCCCGGACCGAATTGCGCTTCGAGGCCGAGCTGCTCGACTTGCCGATCGTGCCGGACGAGGAGCGGCTACGCCGCTTCCTGGCGCTGGTGCCGAGCACGCTGCTGGTGCGCTACCGCGACGACACCAGCATCCCCGAGCGGGTCCGCGCCATCCTCCGCCGCAACCTGGGCCGCAACCTGACGCTGGAGGACATCGCCGCGAAGCTCCACGTCACCCCCCAGACCCTGCGTCGAAGGTTGCAGGAGGACCAGCAGGGCTTCCAGGATCTCAAGGACCGCGTGCGCCGCGACGTGGCCGTGCACCTCCTGCGCAAGTCGCGCCTGTCGCTCGACGACGTGGCGGCGGCGCTCGGCTTCTCGGAGGTCAGCACCTTCCACCGGGCGTTCCGGCGCTGGACCGGGCAGACACCGGGCGAGTACCGCCAGGGTGGCCAGGGGGAGGGGGCCTGATGAATCGCTTGGCAGCCCAAAAGGGCTGCAGCGGTGCAACCGCGTACCTCGCCCCGCCTGCGGGGAGAGGTCGGAACACGCGAGCGCAGCTTGCGTGTTCCGGGTGAGGGGGCTCCCGGAGAGGGCTCCAGCCGGTCACGACACACGGCAAGCCCCCTCACCCCTCCCTCTCCCCGCAGGCGGGGCGAGGGTGCGCGGCGGCTCCGTCCACGCCAGATCGTCAGGACCTGTATGAGGGAGACTGAGCGCATCCGGTGCGCCCGCGCCCATAGCTCAGGAATCAGGCAGGCGCGCCCGAAGATTAGTCACGATCCATCTTGACGGTCTGAAGCCGTCTCCATAGCATCCATGATGAAGAGCCAAGGGGGCTCTCGCCGTTCAACGGGCGAGAGCTCCCTTTTTTGTTGGGGAGATGGCGTTGGCGTCAGATTCCAAGGAGCCGCTGCGTATCGGCGCGCTGTATTCCCAGACGGGCCGGACAGCTTTCGTGGAGCGGACGCAGCTCAATGCGACCCTGCTCGCCATCGAGGAGATCAACGCCGCCGGCGGCATCGACGGCCGCGAGGTCGTCCCCGTCACCTTCGACGCGCAGTCCGATCCGCAGCGCTTCAGCCGTATTGCCGAGCACCTCCTCGACGAGGCCGGTGTCGCGATGCTGATCGGCTGCTACATGACCAACACGCGCCAGGCGGTGGTGCCCGTCGTCGAGCGACGCGGGGCGGCGCTCGCCTATGCCGCCTGCTACGAAGGCTTCGAGTATTCGCCCAACGTGATCTATGGCGGCGCCGTGCCCAACCAGCATATCCTGATGCTGGCGCGCCACCTCATGGCCAACGTGGGCAAGCGCTTCTACCTGGTGGGCACGCGCTATACGTTCCCGATCGAATCCAATCGGGTGATGATGACCCTGGTGGCCGAGCAGGACGGGCAGACGGTCGCCGAGCGCTACGTCAAGCTGGATGCCGAGCGCAGCGAGCTGGCGGCGATCGTCGACGACATCAAGGCCAAGCAGCCGGACGTGGTGTTCTGCACCGTGGTGGGGGAGGCGGCCAACCTGTTCTACCAGCTGTGCCGGGACGCCGGCGTCATGTCGGACACCGTCATCGCCAGCCTCACCATCACCGAGGCGGAGATCGCGCTGATGCCGCCCGGCCTGGCCGAGGGCCATCTCACCGCGGCGACCTATTTCCAGACCATCGGCAGCGCCGCGAACCGCCAGTTCGTCAGGAGCTACAAGGCGCGGTTCGGGGCGCACGAGCCGCTGAACGCCATGGCGGAGACCGCCTACGGCCTCACGCACATGGTGCTGGCCGCGGGCGGCCAAGCAGGGTCCTTCGCGCCGGCGGCGCTGCGGGCCGCCCTCGTCGCCCGGCCCTTCGAGGCCCCACAGGGCACCGTGCACCTCGACCCCGACAACAATCACTTCTACCTGTGGCCGCGCATCGGACGGGCGCAGGCCGACGGTCAGTTCGCCATCGTCGAGGAGAGCCCGGTCGCGGTGAAGCCGGACCCCTATCTGATCAACCATACGCTCGCCGACTGCGAGCCGATGCTCGCGTTCAACCTGCGGATGGCGCGGAGGTAGGCCCCGTGCTCAAAGCCCTTCGCGATATCCGCAGCCTCCGCGTCCTCATCCTGCATCCCAAGGATCGGGAGTGCGACGAGCTCGTGGCCCAGGTGCGCCGCATCGGCTGCCGCGTCGAAGCGGTGTGGCCGCCGCAGGATGACATCCCGCCGGAGACCAACATCGCCTTCCTGCTGTTCCGGCAGGATGCGCTGACCGACACGTTGCTGAAGGTGCTCGCCGACCGCCTGCCGCAGCTGACCCTGATCGGCATCGTCGAATTCGAGAGCCCGGCGGTGATCGAGGCGGTGGTGCGCGCCGGCGCCAAGGCGGTCATCACCAAGCCGATCCGGCCGTTTGGGCTGTTGACAAGTATGATAATCGCCAATACTCTCTCAGAGAGAATTAAATCATCTTCGGATAGATTAGCGAAGATGCAAGCCAGGATAAACGGCTTGAAGCGAATCGAGCAGGCCAAGTCGATTCTGATGTCGAGGAAGGGCCTGTCCGAGCAGGACGCCTACGACACGCTAAGGGAGCGTGCGATGGCGAAGCGGACGACGATCGAGTCGATCTCGTCCGCCATTATCGAAGCGAACGAGTTCTTCGGTGCGTAGTCGCATCGCAGCCGTCCATCCACTTGGGACGTGCTGTCCGGTGGGCTCGGCGAGGGGCACCTTTGTGAGCTGATGGATGGCCAGGTCAAGCCTGGCCATGACAGCGCGCGACGTTGGGTCAGACGGCCGCCAGTTGCATGCGGTTCCATTCGGTCCTCGCTTGAGTTTGCGTAGGCCGAATGCAGTTCTTCCAAGTTGTACATTCGATGCGGGCGCGCCAAAGCTGCCGCCACCCGTGTCCCGGAGGCTAAGGGAGCCACCACCAGCTTGATTGCTGGCGGTGGCTTTTTCGTTTTCGCGACGCCGTGACCTTAAGGGTTCGGCGCAACGGCAGCGGCGCGAGCAAAGCGCGCCCAAGGAGCAAGTCATCATGTCGACAACCGAAGTATCCAAGGATGCGGTGAGGGTCGCCTGCGACGTGGGCGGCACGTTTACCGACATCTGCGTGCTCAACGAGCTGACCGGCCGCATGCACGTGGCCAAGGTGCCGACCACGCCCGATCCGATCGAGGGCGTGCTCGCCGGTATCGACGCCGGCGGCGTCGCCCTCAAGGACATCGTGCTGTTCTCGCACGGCACGACGCTCGCCACCAACGCGCTGATCACCCGTCGCTTTCCGCCGGCCGTCATGATCACCACCAAGGGCTTCCGCGACACCATCGAGATCCGCCGCGGCAACCGCGACGATCTCTGGGACACCTACAAGGAGATGGCGAAGCCCTATATCCGCCGCCGCGACCGCCTCGTGGTCAGCGAGCGCACCGACTACTCCGGCCGCATCGTGACGCCGCTCGACGAGGCCGAGGCGGCCGATCTGGCCCGCATCGTCAAGAAGCGCGGCGTGAAGACCGTGGCGATCTGCTTCGCCAATGCTTTCATCAACCCCGACAACGAGCGGCGGATGCGGGACATCCTGGCACGCGAGATCCCGGACGCCACCATTTCGCTGTCCAGCGACATCATGCCGGAGATCTTCGAGCACGAGCGCTTCTCGACCACGGTGGCCAATGCCGTTCTGGCGCCGGTCGTCGGCTCCTACGCGCGCCGGCTGGAAGGACGCATGAAGGAGGGCGGCTACGACGAGGACGTGCTGCTGCTGCACTCCGGCGGCGGCGTGATGACGGCCAAGACGGCCGAGCAGTTCGCGGCGCGCCTGTCGGCCTCCGGCATCGCCGCCGGCGCCATCGCCAGCCGCTTCGTCGCCGAGCACGCCGGCTTCAAGAACTCGATCGGCCTCGACATGGGTGGCACGTCCACCGACGTGTCGCTGTGCGACAACGGCAATCTGCGCGTCACCAAGGAATGGTATGTCGAGTACGGCTATCCGATCTGCTTCCCCTCCATCGAGGTGCTGACCATCGGCGCCGGCGGCGGCTCGCTCGCCTGGATCGATGCGGCGAAATCGCTGCGCAACGGGCCGCAGTCAGCCGGCTCGACGCCCGGACCGGCCTGCTACGGCCGTGGCGGCGCAAACCCGACCAATTGCGATGCCAACGTGGTGCTTGGCCGGCTAAGCGACAATCTGGCGGGCGGCAAGGTCTCCCTCGACAAGGGGTTGGCAACCGCGGCGATCAGCAGCGGCGTAGCCGAGCCGCTGGGCATGAGCGTCGAGGAGGCGGCGCTGGCCGTCCTCAAGGTGGCCAACGCCAACATGGCCGACGCGGTGCGTCTGTTGTCGATCCGCCGTGGCTACGATCCCCGCGACTTCGCCCTGGTGGCCTTCGGCGGCGCCGGGCCGCTGCACGGGGCCGCGCTCGCCAAGGACCTGTCGATCCCGGTGGTGCTGGTGCCGCCCAATCCGGGCGTGACCTCGGCGCTCGGCTGCCTGCTGGTCGATATCCAGCACGACGTTACGCAGATGTACCTGTCGAAGGTCGAGGACGTTGCCATCGACGATCTCGAGAAGACCTACCAGGCGCTGGAGATCGAGGGGCGCGAGCGCCTCAAGAACGAGGGCGTCAGCGACGACCGCATGGTGTTCCAGCGCAAGATCGACATGCGCTACCTCGGCCAGTGGCGGGCGCTGTCGATCCCGCTGTCGGCGCCGGTCACCTCGCTCGATGAAGCGATCGCCAGCTTCCACCACGAGCACGGCCGCGAGCACAACTACTCGCGCCCCGGCGCGCCGGTGGAGATCTACCGCGTCAGCGTCATCGCCACCGGCCTCACGCCGCAGGCGAGCTTCGCCGAGTTCGACCTCACCGATGCCCCCGCCGTCGCCGTGGGCAGCCGCTCGGTCCGCTTCGACGAGCTGCCGGAGGCGGTGGAGACGCCCGTCTACGACCGGGCGGCCCTGCAGGCGGGCATGAAGGTGGCAGGCCCCGCCGTCATCGATCAGCTCGACTCCACCATCCTCGTCCCGCCGGGCGTGACGGCCGAGGTCGACCGCTCGCTCACCATCGTGATGCGCATCCCGCTCGCCTGAGATGCAGCCGCAGCCGAAGAAAGATTGATGCCATGAGCACGACCGACAAGGGATTGGATCCCGTCACCTTCGAAGTTCTCAAGAACGCTTACGTCAATATTGTCGATCAGATGGCGGAGCAGATCTTCCGCACCTGCTACTCCTTCGTCATCTACTCACGCGACTTCTCGTCCGCCCTTTGCGACGCCAACGGCGACACCATCATGCAGGGCAGCGGCGACATCGCTGCCCACGTGGGCACCCTGCACTACACCGCCAAGGCGGTGATCAACAACTTCAAGGGTGACATCCATCCGGGTGACGTCTTCGTCGTCAACGACGTCTACCAGGGTGGCACGCACTTCAACGACACCCGCATCGTCCGCCCGATGTTCTACAAGGACGAGCTGCTCGGCTTCGCCCAGGCCAACGGCCACTGGGCCGACGTCGGCGGCGCCGTGCCCGGTTCCTTCAACGTCAATGCCCTCGACCATATGGCCGAGGGCCTGCGCATCACGCCGACGCGGGTGTGGAGCAAGGGCCAGTGCCTCGATGACGTCTGCCGGCTGATCGCCTCCAACACGCGGGCGCCCGCCGACATCATCGGCGATATGCAGGCCCAGGCCGAAGCCACCAAGGTGGCGGAGCAGGAGATCTGCCGCCTGGTCGAGAAGTACGGCCTCGACGTGATCAAGCGCTCCTTCGGCGCCGTGCAGGACTATGTCGAGGTGCTGACCCGCCAGCGCGTCGCGGAGCTGCCCGACGGCGTGTGGCAGACCGAGGACTACATCGACGTCGATCCCGGTCTCGGCGAGGGCCTGATCCCGATCCGCATCACCATGACGATCAAGGGCGACAGGGTGCACTACGACCTGTCGAAGTCCCATCCCAAGTCGATCTCGAGCTTCCTCAACGCCTGCTTCGGCGGCGCCTTCGCAGCGATCGTCGCCGGCACCAAGATGCAGTTCCCGGAGATCCCGCTGAACTCGGGCTTCTACCGGGTCGTCACCGTTGATCTCGGGCCCGAGGGTTCGGTGGTCAACGCCGCCTGGCCGACGCCGGTCGCCGGCTTCTGCTCGGGACCGTTCGAGAAGATCATGAACTCGATCTTCGAGCTCTGGGCGGAGATCCTGCCCGAGCGGGCGATGGCCTGCACCTTCAACCTGGACTACCTGCTGATCGGCGGCCGTGACGGGCGCCAGCCGGGCCACCAGTACTTCATGTGGTACGATTGGATGGTCGGCGGCTGGGGCGCGCGCAACGGCCGCGACGGCTGGGCGGCCACCGGCCCGGTGTTCGGCGTGCAGCTCGGCACCCAGCCGTTCGAAGGCCAGGAGCGGCTGGCGCCGGTGCTCACCACCTGCCACGAGCTGCAGGTGGATTCCGGCGGTCCTGGCGAGTTCCGCGGCGGCATGGGCGTCGAGAAGGGCGTCATCCTGACCAAGGTGGACCGCACCGTCGTCTCCTACTGCTGTGACCGCGAGCGCTCCATCACCTGGGGCCTGTGGGGCGGCCTGCCGTCCATCCCCCACGGCGTCTGGGTCAACCGCGACACCCAGGGTGAGCGCTACCTGGGCTCGCTGTTCTCCAACGTGCCGCTCGAGGCGGGCGACATGGTCTCGCGTCCGTCCGCCGGCGGCGGCGGCCTCGGTGATCCGCTGGAGCGGGACGAGGACCTCGTCTGCGAGGACGTGGCCGATGGCTACGTCTCGATCGAGCGGGCTGCCAAGGACTACGGCGTCATCGTCAAGGAGGTCGATGCGGATCTGGCCGCCTACGAGGTCGATCACGAGGCGACGCTGGCCCGCCGCGCCTACATCCGTAGCAACCGCGCCAAGTGGCTGCAGGAGGATGCCGAGGCGATCGCCGCCCGCTACCGCGCCGGCGACCTCGGCATGCACGACCTCATCCGGGCCTACGGCGTCATCGTCAACTGGGGCTCGGGCGAGCTGCTGCCCAAGACCACCGAGCAGTTCCGCGCCATGCTGATGCGCCGCACCGCGCCCTACTGGGGCAAGAGCGTCGCGGCCGGCAAGGACACCTCCGTCACCCTCAAGGTCGCCTGAATCTATAGCCGGCCCGCGGCATCGCCGCGGGCCGGCGCCATTGCGCACATCCGGCCGCGCCGGGCGCCGGAGCGTCTCCGCCCGTGCATCAACCCAACTGGAAGGTGGACACGATCATGGTCGACATCACCCGTAGAACGCTCCTCACCCTGGCCGCGGGGGCGCCGCCGCCAGCGTCGGCCCCTTCTATATGAGGCGAGCCCAGGCGGCCGACGGCATTCCCATCGCAGGTATCCACGATGCGTCGGGCGGCATCGACATCTACGGCCGGCCGATGATCAACTGCCTGCAACTGGCCGTGGAGGAGCTCAACGCTGCCGGCGGCGTGCTCGGCAAGCCGCTGAACCTGGTCAACTACGACCCGCAGTCGAACATGCAGCTCTACACCCAGTACGCCACCGAGGCGGCGACCAAGCAGAAGGCCGCGGTGGTGTTCGGCGGCATCCTGTCGGCCTCGCGCGAGGCCATGCGGCCGACGCTGCGGCGCTTCAAGACGCCCTATTTCTACAGCCTGCTGTACGAGGGGGGCGTCTGCGACCGCAACATCTTCTGCATGGGCTCGACGCCGGCCCAGACCTTGCAGAAGTTTACGCCGTTCGTCATGAAGCGCTTCAACGGCAAGAAGATCTATACGCTGGCGGCCGATTACAACTACGGCCAGATCACCGCCAAATGGATCAAGAAGTTCGCCACCGAGAACGGTGGCGACGTCGTCGCCACCGACTTCTTCCCTCTCGATGTCAACGACTTCGGGCCGACGATCCGCAAGATCCAGGCGGCGCAGCCCGACATCATCATGTCGGTGCTGGTCGGCGCCAACCACAACGCCTTCTACCGGCAGTGGGTCGCTGCCGGCATGAAGGACAAGATCCCGATGGCCTCCACGACCTTCGGCATCGGCAACGAGCAGCTCACCACCTCGCCCGAGGAGCACAACGGCATCATCGTCTCCTACGCCTATCTGGACGGCATCCAGACACCGGAGAACAAGGCGTTCCTGGAGAAGTACACCAAGCGCTTCGGCGACAAGGCCGACCCGGTCACCGAGGGAGCGGCGATGACCTACCACGCCGTCAACCTGTGGGCGAAGGCGGCGACGATGGCCGGCAGCGTCGACCGCGACAAGGTGATCGAGGCGCTGGAGACCGGCCTGAGCTTCACCGGGCCGGCCGGCAAGACCACCATCGATCCCGCCACCCACCACGACACGCTCGACGTCTATATCGCCGAGGTGCGGGACCGTAAGTTCAACGTGCTGGAGAGCTACTTGCAGCAACCGCCGGCCGATACCGCCGCGGTCTGCAACCTCAAGGCCCATCCCAACGAGAACAAGCAGTTCGTCATCGACGTGAAGGTGTGACGGGCTGACCCCGCGTCCGCCGCGTCATGGCCGGGCTTGACCCGGCCATCCATCGGCTAAGTAAACGACGCTCGGCAGCCCGCCGATCTGAGTTCGCAAGTGAATGGACGGCCGGGTCCAGCCCGGTCATGACAGAGCGGGGCAGTAGCCGGCTCTAACGCGCCCATGACGAGGTGGAAGGCATAGATGGATTACATCGTCATCATCGTCTTGCAGCTCGCCGTGACCGTCGCCAACCTGGCGTTGATCGCAGCGGGACTGGCCATCGTCTTCGGCATGATGCGGGTCATCAACTTCGCCCATGGCGAATTCCTGATGCTGGGCGGCTATGCTGCCATCGTCTCGCACCGCGCCGGGGTGAACCTCTGGATCGCCATGTTCGTCGTGGCGCCCCTCGTCGTCGGCGCCGTCGGCGCTCTGCTCGAGCGGCTGGTGATCCGCCGCCTCTACGGCCGCATGGTCGACACCATGCTGGCGACGTGGGGGATCAGCCTGGCGCTGATCGGCCTCGTTACCGTCATCTTCGGCAACACCGTGTCGGGCATCTCGCCGCCGCTCGGCAGCCTGGAGGTCGGCCGCTATGCCATCGGCATCTACGAGCTGCTGCTGGCCGTGGTCTGCGCCGCTCTCTACGGCGGCGGCTGGTTGCTGCTGCGGCGCACGGCCTTCGGGCTGATCGCCCGCGGCACCATGCAGAACCGCACCATGGCGGCGGCGCTCGGGGTCGATCCGGGCCGGGTCTATGCCGTCACCTTCGCCGCCGGGGCCGCGGTCACCGGCCTCGCCGGCGCCCTGATCGCGCCGATCACCGGCGTCGTGCCGACCATCGGCGCCGCCTACATCGCCAAGGCCTTCATCACCGTGATCTCGGGCGGCGCCGCCATCATTGCCGGCACGCTGAGCTCTTCGGTTCTGCTCGGCTCGATCAACACCGGCTTCTCCTTCGCCTTCAGCCCGGTGCTGGGCGAGGTCGCCCTCCTGGCTGCCGCCGTCGTCCTGCTGCGCCTCCTGCCGCAGGGGATCACCGGCCGCTTCTTCCGAAAGTCGCTGTGATGCTGAAGACAGCCATCGGCGCCGCCGCCGTCGCGCTCGCCGCCGTCTACGCCCTCGTCGTCGTCCCCGCCGAAGGGCAGATGACCACAATGATCAACGGCTCGGTCTACGCGAGCTACGGCATCCTGGCCCTTTCCCTGGCGCTGATCTGGGGCTACGGCGGCATCCTCAGCTTCGGCCAGGCGGCCTTCTTCGGCCTGGGCGGCTACGCCTACGCCATCGCCGCCCTCAACCTCGGCAATACCTGGGCGGCGATGGCCATTGCCGTGATCCTCGCCGGCGCCAGCGCCGCAGTGCTCGGCTACTTCATGTTCTGGGGGCGCATCAGCGACGTCTATCTCGGCGTCATCACGCTCACCGTGTCGCTGATCCTCTACCGCTTCCTCAACCAGACGGCCGGTGACGAGTGGACCATCGGCACGGCTCCGCTCGGCGGCTTCAACGGTATCCCGTCGACGCCGATCCTGACCCTGCCCGGCCGGCTGGACGACACGCTGTCGCCGGAGCAGATCTACGTGCTGGCCATGGGCGCGCTCTTCGCCAGCTATGTCGCCTGCAAGCTCGTGGTCGCCACCCATTTCGGCCGGGTCGTCGTGTCGATCCGCGAGAACGAGATGCGGGCCGAGCTGCTGGGCTACGATGCGCGCCTCTACAAGCTCGGGCTGTTCACCTTCGCCGGCGCGCTGGCGGGCGTCGGCGGGGTGCTGTTCGCCAATTGCGTCTTCGTCAGCCCCAACATGTTCAACCTCCAGACCAACGGTCAGCTGATCATCTGGGTCATCGTCGGCGGCCTCGGCACGCTGGCCGGCCCGGTCATCGGCTGCTTCCTGCTGCTGATGCTGGCGACCTGGCTCGGCACCGTCCACCAGGGTGGCGGCACCAACTGGTTCGACCCCAACCTGGTGCTCGGCGTGCTGCTGACCATCGTGGTGGTGGCGCTCCGTAAGGGCCTGCTGCCCCTCGCCATCGCCGCTTTCGACCGCATCGCAGCGCGTGGCGGACGGCGCGCCGGGGACGACCGCGCCGCCGCGGCGATCGGCGCCGAGCCGCAGGCGGAGTGAGCCATGGCCGAGACCTTCATCGTCGAGGCTCGCGGCCTCACCATGCGCTTCGGCGGCGTCACCGCCGTCGACGGGGTCGACCTCAAGGTACGGCCCGGCGAGCTGCGCTGCCTCATCGGGCCGAACGGCGCCGGCAAGAGCACCTTCTTCAAGATGCTCTCCGGCCAGCTGCGACCGAGCGCCGGCGACGTGCTGTTCAAGGGGACGAGCCTCGTCGGCCTGCCGGCGTCGCGCATCGCCCGCCTCGGCATCGGCATCAAGACGCAGGTGCCCAGCGTCTTCAACGGGCTCAGCGTCGTGGAGGGCGTGGGCCTCGCGGCACGCCGCTCGCTGCCGCCGATGCTGGCCCGTGCGCGCACCGACGAGACGCTGGAACGGATCGGCATCGGCCGGCTGCGCACCCGCATCGTGGGCGAGTTGGCCCACGGCCAGCGCCAGCTGGTCGAGCTCGCCATGGTACTGGCGCCGCAGCCCGACCTCGTCCTGCTCGACGAGCCGGCGGCCGGCATGACCGCCGACGAGGTGGGCCGGCTCGCCGATCTCGTCGTCGAGCTCACCCGCTCGAGCGCCGTCATCATCGTCGAGCATGACATGCAGTTCATCCGCCGCATCGCCCGCGACGTCACCGTCTTCAACCGCGGCCGGGTGCTGGCCGAGGGCCCGGCTGCCGCCGTGCTGTCGGACCAGCGGGTGAAGGACGTCTATCTCGGAAAGGAAGCGGCATGAGCCTCCTCACCGCGCGCGGCATCGACGCTGGTTACGGCCAGATGCGCGTCTTGACCGACGTGAGCTTCGAGGTGGCGGAGGGCGAGTTCCTCGGCATCCTCGGCCACAACGGCATGGGCAAGAGCACTCTGCTCAAGGCGCTGTGCGGGGAGATTCCTCTCACCCGCGGCGGCATCACCTTCGCCGGCCGCGATGTCGGCCGGCTGCCGATGCATGCGCGGGCGCGTGCCGGCATCGGCTATGTGCCGCAGGGCCGCCAGATCTTCCCGGCGCTGAGCGTCTACGAGAACATGCTGATGGCCGCGCTCGGCTCCGGCCGGCCGGCCACCGTGGCCGAGCGGGTGCTCGCCCGCTTCCCGCGTCTGCAATCGATCGTCGACCGCGCCGGCGGGGTGCTCTCCGGCGGCGAGCAGCAGATCCTGGCGCTGGCGCGCTGCCTGTGCGGCGAGCCCAGGATACTGCTGCTCGACGAGCCGACCGAGGGCGTGCAGCCGTCCATCCGCGACGAGATCAGCGACACGCTGCACAGGCTGCGCCGTGAGCTCGGGCTGACGCTGCTGCTGGTCGAGCAGAACATCCAGTTCATGCAGAGCCTGGCCGACCGTGTGTTGCACATGGAGAAGGGCCGCGTGTCGGCCACGCACGGAGAAGAGGCCCACGCCTTGGCGTTCTGACGCAGGGCGGGCAACCGGACCAATGGAGGAGACATGTCGACAGGAGTGATGTCGTGGCGGCGGTCGCCGCTAGCGGAGCGGCACCGGGCGCTCGGATCCAATCTGGAGGATTGGAACGGCATGGAGACGGCCTGGACCTATGCGGGCCGCAGCGTCGCCGACGAGCACGAGGCGATCCGCACCCGCGCGGCGCTGATGGACGTCTCGGGGCTGCGCAAGGTCCACCTGGTCGGCCCGCACGCCCACCATGTCCTGCAACGGGCGACGACGCGGGACGTGCGCAAAGTCTATCCCGGCAAGTCCGTCTACGCCTCGATGCTGAACGAAGCGGGCAAGTTCATCGACGACTGCATCATCTACCGCACCGGCCCCAACGCCTGGATGGTGGTGATCGGCTCCGGCACCGGCTACGAGGCGCTCACCTGCGATCTCGCCGGCAAGAATGCGGCGCTGCTGTTCGACGACGATTTGCAGGATCTGTCGCTGCAAGGCCCGCTCGCCGTCGAGTACCTGGCCCGCCACGTCCCCGGCATCCGCGAGCTCAAATACTTCCATCACATGCAGACCACCCTGTTCGGCAAGCACGTGATGATCTCGCGCACCGGCTACACGGGCGAGCGCGGCTACGAGATCTTCTGCCGGGCGGAGGACGCGACCGAGATCTGGGATCGCATCGTGGCGGAGGGCGAGGCCATGGGCATCATCCCGGCGTCGTTCACGGCGCTCGACTGGGTCCGTGTCGAGAGCTACCTGCTGTTCTTCCCCTACGACAATTCGCAGATGTATCCCTTCGCCGACGAGGCGCCCGGCGACACCCTGTGGGAGCTCGGCCTCGACTTCACCGTGTCGCCCGGCAAGATCGGCTTTCGCGGCGCCGAGGAGCACTACCGGCTGAAGGGCCGCGAGCGCTTCAAGATCTTCGGCGTGCTCGCCGACACGGACGGCATCCTCGCGGCCGGCGACGCGCTGTTCCAGGGCGAAAAGCAGGTCGGCGTGGTCACCTGCGGCATGTACTCGCGGCTGACGCGGCGCTCCATGGCCATCGCCCGCATGGACGTGGCGGTGGCCCGCGAGGGGGTGGCGCTGGAGGTGCGCGGCGCCGAGGTGGCCTGCCGCGCGATCGCCCATCCGATCACCTTCGACGACCCCAAGAAGACCAAGCGCACCGCCGCCTGAGACGAGGCCCTCCATGCTGGAAGCGAGCATCAAGACCCGGCCGGTGTACGGCACGCTGGCGCCGCAGCCGGGCACCCGGCACATCCTCCTGGCCGACGGCGACGGGGTGGCGGCCATCGTCGATCTCGCCGCGGCCGCGCCGCGGGGCTTCGTCGCGGCGGCTCACATCATCATCGCCCCGGCGGCCGCCGGGGCGATGGCGGATGCCGCGCCGCTGCGCGTCCTCCGGCCGTCCGTCCTCGACGAGGCGGAGAGCCTCGCGGCCGGCCTGTCATGCCTGGCCGGGATGCTCGCCGGCGCGCACATGGGAACCCGTCTCTACCTCGCCGGGACCGAGGGCACCATCGGCCAGGCGATGGGGGTGGCGCTCGGCGCGGGCCTCGAACTGGGCGCCATCGCCGCCGAGCATCGCGGCTCCCGGGCGCGGCGGGTGCAGTGCGTGCACTGCAAGGCCTTCATCGAGCAGGTGACCACCCAGCCGGTGGCCTGCTCCGGCTGCGGGCTGATGCTCTTCGTCCGTGACCACTATTCGCGCCGCCTGGCAGCCTTCCAGGGCGTCTGCATCGACGCGGAGGAGCCGGGCAGTGCGCCGGCTCCCGAGGAGATGTTCGCGTGATGGCGCCGTCCATCTCCGTGCGCGTGAGCGAGGTCGTCGCCGTGACGCCCCTCGTCAAGCGCTTTCGTCTGGAGCCGGTGGCTGGTGACCGCCTGCCGCCCTTCTCCGGCGGCGCCCACGTGGTCGTCGAGATGCAGGACGGCGAGCATTGCCGGCGCAACGCCTACTCGCTGATGGGAGCGCCGTCCGACACGGCGGCCTACGTCATCGCCGTGCGGCGGCACGACGACGGCCGCGGCGGCTCGCGCTACATGCACGATCGCGTCACGCCCGGGACGATGCTCCGCATCGGCCATCCCGCCAACCTGTTCCCCGTCGACGTCCGCGCCCGCAAGCACCTGCTGCTGGCCGGCGGCATCGGCATCACCCCGCTCGTGGCCATGGCCGCGCAGTTCGCGCGCGACGGTCAGGACTTCGAGCTCCACTACGCGGCGCGCGCGCCCGAGCATGCGGCCTTCGCCGACGAACTCGCGCAGCGCCTCGGTGCCCGGTTCCGCCCGCACTACTCGGCCCACGGACGCCGGCTCGCCTGCGCCGATCTGCTGGCCGAGCAGCCGCTCGGCACGCATCTCTACGTCTGCGGGCCCCAGGCGCTGATGGACGAGGCGCTGGCCTCGGCCCGGGCGCTGGGCTGGCCCGAACAGAGCCTGCACCGCGAGCGCTTCGCCGCGCCGGAGCGAGGGCTGCCCTACGGGGTCGAGCTGGCGCGCACCGGTCGGCGCGTCGACGTGGGCGAGGACCAGTCCATGCTGGAGGCGCTCGAGGCTGCCGGCATCGACGTGCCGTCGCTCTGCCGCGGCGGCGCCTGCGGCCAGTGCGAAACGCGGGTGCTCGCCTGCGACGGCACGCTGCTCCACGCCGATCACTACCTCAGCGCGACCGAGCGGGCGGCGGGCGGCAAGGTCATGCCCTGCGTCTCGCGCTTCGCCGGGCGCAACCTCACCCTTGACCTCTGAGGCTCGAGAGCTGCGATGACGATCACGTTCCGCCGCGAGACCTTCCGCGACGACTACAGCTTCCGCAATAGCGCAGCAGGTATTCGCCGCTTTCCATTCCCGTTCGACCGCGACGACTACATGTATGCGGTCAACATCGAGCCACACGTGAAGGGGCGCCGCGGCTCCGTCTACGAGAGCCTCATCGACGTGGACGAGCACTATGTGGCGGAGATGCAGGATCGGGCCCTGGTGCTGGCCGAGGATCCGCTGCGCTGCCAGTCCCTGCCGCACATGGAGCTGGCCGGCTGGGACCTGCTGGAGCTCCTGATGGAGCAGCAGGCGGCCGGCTATCCCGAGCATTTCGAGCTCAGGCGCAGCGGCGAGCGCTGGCGCTGGATCAACCGGCCGCTCGGTATCGACGACACCTTCGTCTTCGGTGCCGCCTCGACACTGCCCTACGGGCCGATGGAGTACATCACCCGCCAGGCGCAGGGCGACTTCTGCCTCCTGGACCAGCGCGACGGCAATCTGTGGATGGACGCCGGCATGGTCACCACCCAGGCCGACTGGTCCCTCGATTTCGACATCGGCATGAACTTCATGGAGTGGCATGCGCCGGTGCCGCGGGCCCACGAGATGGGCGTGTTCGACCGGGCGCTGAAGTTCATGCTGAACCTGCGCCACGGCCAGCCGATGCGCCGCTTCAACTGGACCATGACGGTCAACCCGCGCCTCGACACCAGCCCGGAGACCTACCCCAAGTGGGGGCCCGACCGGCGCTCGGTGACGCCGGACAACGTCGGCGACAAGGTGCACCTGCGTGTCGAGCTGCAGAGCTTCTGGCGCCTGCCGCGCTCCAACGCCATCGTCTTTCCGATCCGCTGCTACCTGATCAAGCTGGAGGAGCTCGTCACCGTGCCCAAATGGGCGCGGCGGATGCATCGGGTGCTGCGCGACCTGCCGCCGGATCTGGCCGATTACAAGGGCCTGACCCGCTGGCGCCCGATCGCCGTCGACTACCTTGCCGGCTTCGACGAAGGTGCTCCGACCTCGCCCGGCATCTGGCCGGATTGAGCCGCGCCGTCGGACGCTAAGATGGCAACGTGGACGAGGCGGAGCGGCGGGCGCTCAAGGCGAAATCGCGGCGGCCCGCTCCGCATCGGGAATATCGAGGATGAACGTGGTGCCCGGCGGCTCGGCCACCGTCAAGGTCGCGCCCATCTGCTCCACGATCGACCGGACGAGGCGCATGCCGAGGCCGGAGGGCGCATTGCGTCCGATCCCAACGCCGTCGTCGGCGACGACGAGGCGATAGGCCTTGCGCGCCGCAGTCAGCTGAACGCGCACGCCGCCTCGCTGCCCGCCGGGGTAGGCATGCTTGAAGGCGTTGGTCACGAGCTCGGAGACGAGCATGCCGATCTTCATCGCGCGCCGTGAGCCGACGACGACGGGGTCGAAGTGGATAGAGAGGGCCTCGACGCCGTCGGGCCTGTTCTCGGACAGGGACGTGCACAGTCCGCCAAGCAGTTCGCGAAGGTCGACGCGGTCGAGATCCGAGACGCGGTAGAGCTGCTGATGCATCGCCGCGACGCTGGCGATGCGCTGGCGCGCGTCGTTCAGTGCGCGTCGTGCGCCACCATCCGGCAGGCGGCGCGCTTGCAAGGACAGCATGCTTGCGACGAGCTGCAGCGAATTCTTGACCCTGTGATCGATCTCCCGCATCAGAACGTCGTTGCGCGCGAGCTGTTCCTCCTTCTCGGCAAGCCGGCGCTCGGCCTCACGCCGGGCCGCGTGCTCGCGCTCCAGGGCGTGTCTCAGGTCGGGCTCCATCGCGCGGCCGTCCTGCGTCGAGCCCGCGGCCGCCACGGGGAGCGGTTCGCCGGCTTCGTCCGATGAATCCGATGGCGCGTCAGGGCGCCCCACATTGTGTGGCAGAGAGGCCTCCATCTCGTCGAATGGCTGATCGCAGGCTGCATGCGCGACGCTGGATCGACGCAGCGCTGCGATGCGCTCATCGGCGATCCGCTCTGCCGTTTCGCTCCATGCTCGGTGTTCCCGCGCGCACGCGGCGTGTTGCGAGGTCGGCTCGTTCCGGCAGATGAACCTAAGCGGTTCTGGCCGCGCGCTGTAGAACTGGATGGATCAAGCGAGGCTGATGCAGATGCACCAGGGCGTGGTCCACTGGCGGCGATGCGGGCCGCGCCGGCGGCCGCCTTGCTAACGGCCGGCGCGGCCCTTCGTCCGCGACGGGAGCTTCCTGGTATCGCCGGTGAAGCCGCGCTCGCGTGCCCACACGATGGCGCCGGCGCGGCTGTGCACGTCGGCCTTGCCATAGATGCGCGCGACATGGTTGCGCACCGTGTTGCGGGTGAGCTTCAGGGCGGTGACGATCTCCGCATCGCTCAGCCCCTGACACATCAGGCCGAGCACCTCCTGCTCGCGCGGCGTCAGGTCGGAGAGCTCGGCGGCCGGCGCGTTCCCGCGCCCCGGGCGCCGCAGGTTGGCGAGCTTCTCGATCACCGTGCGGCTGAACCAGGAGGTATCCTTCATCACCGTTTCGATGGCGGCGATCAGTTCCACCTCGGTCCGCTTGCGCTCGGTGATGTCCTGCATGACCGTGAGCACGCACTCTTCGCCGTGAATGATCACCGTCTCGGCGGAGACGAGGCAATCGAGGATCTCCTCGTGCTTCGTCCGGAGCTGGAGCTCGAGGTTGCGGAGGCGGCCGTCCTTCTCGATGGCCCGATCGAGCTCGCGCCGCGACGCGCCGGATACCCAGATCGGCAGCTCGCGTCCCGCGCGTCCGATGATCTCCTCCTCCGAGAACCCCAGCACGGAGACGAAGGCGTCGTTGATCTCCAGCAGCCGGAAATTCTCGCGGGTCGCGAGCATCGTCGGCACGGGCGCGAGGCGGAAGGCGCGGGCGAAGCGCTCCTCGCTCTGGCGCAGCGCATCCTCGGCCTTCTTCCTTGGCTCGAGGTCCATGAAGGTGAAGAGCATGCAGGCCTCATCACCCACCTCGATCGGCTGGCCGGCGACGATGACGAATTTCGATCCCCCGCCGGGAAGGCGCAGCGTCGCTTCGGTTTGCGGGATCGTGCGCCCCTCGCGCAGGGCGGCGATGGCGGCGTCCTTGGTGACGGCGTTCTCCAATACGTCGATCTCGTAGGTGGAGCGCCCGATGATGTCGTCGCGGGCGTAGCCCGTCATCTCGATGAACCCTTGGTTGACCTTCACATAGCGCAGGTCCGAGAGGCGGCAGATGATGGCCGGTGCCGGATTGGCACCGAACGCGCGCTCGAAGCGCTCCTCCGCGGTGAACCGTTCGGTCATGTCCTCGATCACGAGCACGTACGACTCAGCGTTGCCTTCGCCGTCGGCGAGGGCGAAGCCGCGCAACTGGTGAACGCACCGCCAGGCGTTGTCGCCATCACCGTCTGCCGCCTTCGTGACCTCCACCGTGACGTGCCGGAAGGTGTCCCCCGCCAGCAGGCGGTCGATCGGGTACTGATCCTCCGTCAGGCGATGGTTGTTGCGGTACCTGAGCTGAAAGAGCTGGCGATAGCCTGCTGGCGTCGCCCCCAGTCCGGCCAGCTCCGACACTCCGTGCAGGGTGAGCGCCCGCTCGTTGGCCCAGACGATGCCGTCGCGCGGATCGACGAGCAGGATACCTTCCCCAAGGCCCGCGATGATGTCCTGAAGCTGGCGTCGGTCGACCTGCCGCCGCAGGACCGTCTCGTGCGGAACCTCGTTCGCCATGGCACGCCACCATCGTTCGTGCGGGCCGCCCGGGCCAGCTTCCCCATCCTCCCTAAATAGCTGGCTGCGTCTCCTGATGAAACGAGCCCTCTGACGCCTTGCCGCATCAGAGGGCTGTCCGCGCGCGGCTCAGGACTTCCACTTGCCCTGGTAGGTGAATGCGGGCGCGGCCTTGAGCTGATCGGCGGTCGCGTTCATCCTGGCCTGCCACTTGCGCACGCCGGCGTCATAGCTCACGGCGACGGCGGCCGGGTCGACCACAACGTAGTGCTCGCCCATGCCGAGGAAGCCGCCGACCGAGACGACGAAGCCGGCGATGCTCCTGTCGGCAGCGAGGACGACATCCTTGATCTCGCCGATGGTCTGGCCGCCGGCGTTGGTGACGCTCAAGCCGACCAGGTTCGAGCTGAGTGCGCTCGCTTCGGTCACCGAGACGAAGTGGGGTGCAGTGGCCGGCGCAACCCCCTGGGCCAACGCGGGGACGGCGGCCGCCGAGAACAGCAGCGCGCCGATGAATGCGTTACGCATGAGGAACTCCTTGCAGAATACACGGTCTCACGCCATGGGGCTCGCGCTGTCGCGCCGGTCCCACGAAGGATTACTTCTTCAGCGCGTCGCGGGCAGCGTCCTTGGCGCCGCCGACGGCGTTCTGGACCTTGCCGGCGGCCTTATCGGCCTTGCCCTCGGCCTCGGTCCTGGCGTCGCCGGTCACCTTGCCGACCGCCTCCTTGATCGTGCCCTTCACCTGCCTGGCGGCGCCTTCCACGCGATCCTTATCCATGAGGTTTCTCCTTTTGACCTTTATGGGTGCTTCCGGCTGATGGGCGTGCCGCCGGTCGCCGGAGCCTGATAGAGCTAAAGAGAGGGCGGCGGCTGCGAAAGATGTGGATGCATCATGACACTTGATGCGTTTGCATCAGCCGCAGTGCTGGTTATTAGGGATGTGCAAGTCGCGATAAGGGTTACGAGAAAAATATCATAAAGATGACCAAAATGACTTGCGGCGGAGGCGTTGGTTCGCCGTTCGTCAGAGCTTCGGCGGCGGAGGTCCGTAGCATCGCGCACCGGCCCACAGGATTTGCCAACGATTTTGTCAGTCGAGGTCATTCCGGCGCCTCGTGGCAGCTCGCTATGCAGATGGCATGAGCCCGGCGACGCATGTCGCCTCCAGCCGTCGAGAGCGCCATGCCAACCCTGCGGACTTGGGCCGATGAGGCCCCGGACAAGCCTGCCTGCGTCGTGGCCGGCACGGATGAGCAGATCACCTACGGGGTGCTCGACCGCCGCGCCAACGCCGTCGCGCAACTGCTGCTGAGCGCCGGCCTCGCGCCGGGCGACGGCATCGCCATCCTGCTCGACAACGACCTCGCCTATTTCGAGCTGGTCTGGGGCGCCCGGCGCTGCGGGCTCTACTACACGCCGATCAGCACGCACCTGAAGGCGGAGGAGGCCGCCTTCATCGTGCGCGACAGCGGCGCGCGCGTGCTGTTCACCAGCGAGCGTTACGCCGGCGCAGTGGCGGCGCTGCTTGCGGACAACCCGGCCGGCTGCCTCGTCTATGTCGTCCACGGCGAGGTGCCTGGCGGGCGCGATTACGCGTCGGCACTGGCCCGCTTCGACCGCTATGTGGCGCTGCCGGAAGGCCCGGTGGGCAAGGACTTCTTCTATTCGTCCGGCACCACCGGGCAGCCGAAGGGCATCAGGCAGCCGCTGTTCGCCAGCAGCCGGCTGGCGCAGGCCTCCGGCGACTGGGTGCGGGACAGCTTCGGCTTCGTGCAGGACATGGCTTACCTGTCCACGGCGCCGCTCTACCATGGCGCGCCGCTGCGCTTCACCATGCGAACACTGGAATCTGGCGGTGAGGTGGTGGTGATGCGCAAGTTCGATGCGCAGGCCGCCCTTGCCGCCATCGAGGGGCATCGCATCACCCACAGCCAGTGGGTGCCGACCATGTTCTTCCGGCTGCTGGCGCTGCCGGCCGAAGTGCGCGGCCGCTACGATCTCGCATCCCACCGCTGCGCCATCCACGCCGCGGCACCATGCCCGCCCGAGATCAAGGAGCAGATGATCGCCTGGTGGGGGCCGATCGTCTGGGAATATTACGCGGGCTCCGAGCGCAACGGCGTGGCCTGCATCTCGACTCCGGAGTGGCTGGCCCACCGGGGATCGGTCGGCCGCGCCGTGGTCGGCCAACTGCATATCCTCGACGACGACCAGCGCGAGCTCGGGCCGAACGAGGTCGGCGACGTCTACTTCGACGGCCCGGAGTTCGTCTATCACAACGATCCGGACAAGACCGCCCGGTCGCGCAACGCCAGGGGCTGGAGCACCATCGGCGACGTCGGCTACCTCGACGGGGAGGGCTTCCTCTACCTCACCGATCGCCGCTCGCACATGATCATCTCCGGCGGCGTCAACATCTACCCGGCCGAGATCGAAAACCGCCTGGCGCTGCATGCCGACGTTCAGGACGTCGCCGTCTTCGGCGTGCCAAACCCGGAGTTCGGCGAGGAGGTCAAGGCCGTCGTCGCGCTCAAGGATCCGGCAAAGGCGTCGCCCGAGCTGGCGGCGGCCCTGATCGCCTTCTGCCGCGAGACGCTGTCGCACGTGAAGTGCCCGCGCAGCATCGACTTCGAGCCCGAGCTGCCGCGGCACGAGAACGGCAAGCTGTTCAAGCACGTGCTGAAGCAGCGCTACCTGGACCGCGGCTGACCCGCTGCCGGGAGGCCGCAGCGGCATTCGCCGCGCGGCAGTGGCGTAGTTCACCATCGAAGAGGGGAGGGGAAGATGAAGACGTTCGGCAGGGCCGGATTGGCGCTTGCGCTCACGCTGGCGACGGCAACTCACGCCTGGGCGCAGAAGCCCTATGGCCCCGGCGTGACCGATACCGAGGTCAAGATCGGCCAGACCATGCCCTACAGCGGCCCGGCGTCCAGTTTCTCGGCCATCGGCAAGGCGATGAGCGCCTATTTCGCCAAGGTCAACGCGGCGGGCGGGGTCAACGGCCGCAAGATCAATTTGATCTCGCTCGATGACGGCTACAGCCCGCCGCGGGCGGTGGAGCAGACGCGGCGGCTCGTCGAGAGCGACGAGGTCTTCGCCATCGTCGGCACCTTCGGCACGCCCACCAATTTCGCCATCCAGAAGTACCTGAACGCCAAGAAGGTGCCGTCGCTGTTCCTCGGCACCGGCGCCGACCGCATCTCGGAGCCGCAGACCTATCCGTGGTCCATGGGCTGGCAGCCGAACAACCACGCCAAGGGCGTGATCTATGCCAAGTATATCCTCAGGGAGCGGCCCAACGCGAAGATCGCCGTCCTCTACCAGAACGACGACTTCGGCCGCGACTACGCCAGGGGCTTTCGCGACGGGCTCGGCGACAAGGGGTCGATGATCGTCAAGGAGCTGAGCTACGAGCTGACCGAGCCGACGGTCGATTCCCAGCTGCAGATCCTGCGCGCCACCGGCGCCGACGTGTTCCTGGACCTCTCGACGCCCAAGTTTTCGGCGCAGGCGATCCGGCGCGTGGCGGAGACGAAGTGGACGACGCTGCACCTGCTGAGCGACGCATCGGGATCGATCGCCAGCGTGCTCGAGCCCGCCGGCCTCGACAATGCCAAGGGCGTGATCTCGGTCGCGTTCCGCAAGGACCCCAACGATCCGGCCTGGGCCGACGACGCCGGCATGAAAGACTACTTGGCGTTCATGAAGCAGCACATGCCCGACGCCAACGTGCACGAGACCTACAACGTATTTGGCTACGCCACGGCGCAGACCTTCGTGCACGTGCTCGAGCAGTGCGGCGACAACCTCACGCGCGAGAACCTGATGGCGCAGGCGCGCAGCATCAGGAACCTGGCGCTGCCGATGCTGCTCCCCGGCATCGTCATCAACACCGGCGCGACGCAGCCCACGCCGCTCAACCAGGAACAGATCGTGCAGTTCGACGGCAAGCGCTGGGTGCCAGTGGGCGAGGTGATCGGCGCCGACAAGTAGGCTGAAATCACGGGAGAGCTGCTGCGCGGGCAGTTCCGAGCTGTCGCCCCGTCGTATGGCCCCAGAGCGCTTCTCTTGCGATTGGGTGGGCTCACCAAATTGCATAAGAAGCGCTCCAGATTCAAAGAGTTGGAGCATTTCTCCGCAACTGGACGATCTCATCCAGTTGGATGCGTTCCAGCGGCGCCTCAATTGCAGCGATCTTTCCGTTGATATACATATGAGGATTGTATATCTAGGAGGCTCTCATGCAGGTCGCGAAATGGGGCAACAGCCTTGCGGTCCGTCTGCCGGCCACGGTGGTGGACGCGCTGGATTTGAAGGAGGGGGACGAGATCGAGATTTACGTCAGCGACGAGCGCGCCTTTGGCGTGTCGCGCAAGCCGCGTCGCGACGAATGGCTCGCGCGCCTTCGGGCGTTTCGCGGCAAGCTGCCAGCGGATTTCAAGTTTGACCGCGACGATGCAAATGCCCGATAGCTTCTTCGACACGAATGTCCTGCTTTACGCCGCGTCCGCAGATCCGGTGAAGGCGGCCCGGGCCGAAAGGCTGATCGGCGATGGCGGGGTGATCAGCGTCCAGGTGCTCAATGAGATCGCGAATGTCGCGCGTCGAAAGATGGCGATGTCCTGGGACGAGACGCGCGCCTTCCTGTCGACGCTCCGGGCGCTCTTGCCCGTGCAACCTCTGACGGTCGAGCTGCACGAGCGCGGCCTCGCCCTTGCCGAGCGCTATGGCTTCTCGATCTACGATGCGATGATCGTTGCTGCGGCCCTTCACGCCCGCTGCGAAACATTGTGGTCGGAAGATATGCAGGACGGCTTGCTCGTCGATGGGCAGCTCCGGATCGTTAACCCGTTTACTGAAGCGAGCTGACGCACCGAGATCTTGGTCGCCGGCTGGGCCAAAACCTCGGCGGTCGGATCGACTATTTTACCGATAAGACTTCAGCACTTCGCGCGCGATCGTCAGCTTCATGATCTCGGTCGTGCCCTCGGCCACTTGGGCGATGCGGCTCTGGAAGTAGAGCTGGCCGAAGCGGCTGTCGCGGAGGACGCCCAGGCCGCCGTGGACCTGGATGGCGCGGTCGATGACGCGGCAGGCCGCCAGCGGGGCGAAGCACTTGACCATGGCAGCCTCCTTGCGAGCGTCGAGCCCCTGGTCCAGCATCCAGGCGGTCTTGTAGACCATGAGGTGCGCCTGCTCGATGTCCATTTCCGAGTCCGCCAGCATCCATTGGATGGCCTGCCGGTCGGCCAGGGGCTTGCCGAAGGTCTCGCGCTCGTGCGCCCGGGCCACCGCCTGGGCCTGGGCCCAGCGCGCCGTGCCGGTCAGCCGTGCGCCGATCACCGTGCGGTTGCGATTGAGCTGGTCCATCATGTAGCGGAAGCCCATGCCCTCCTCGCCGAGCAGGTTGCGCGCCGGGACGACGCAGTTCTTGTATTCGTAGTCGCAGCTGCGGCCGAGATAGGTGCCGGGTGCCATCGTCTCGTATTCGCGGATCACCGAGACGCCGGGGTTGGGATAGTCCACCAGGAACAGGCTGATGCCTTCGTAGCCCTTGGTCGGGTCGGTCACCGCGTAACAGAGCAGATACTTGGGCGTGATGCCGGGGTGGTTGGGCGGCGGCGCCCAGCGCTTGATGCCGTTGATCACGTAGGTGTCGCCGTCGCGCACCGCCCTCGTCTGGATACCGGCCGCGTCCGAGCCGGCGCCGGGCTCGGAGATGTTGATGTGGTAGAACTTGTCCTCCTTGAGGATGGGATAGAGGTAGGCCTCGCGCTGCCACTCGGGCGCGGTGTAGAGGGCCGGGTGCGGATCGAGGAAGCCCGACCACGTGGCCAGCAGCCCGTGCATGACAGGCGATTTCACGATCTCCTCGTAGACGAGGCACTTGGCGACCGTGCCGAGGCCCTGGCCGCCGGCCTCCTTCGGCACGGCGAGGCCGCGAAAGCCGTATTCGCGGAACTTGGCGACGACGCCCATGAAGACGTCGACCGGCACCTGGTAGTCGTCGACACCCCAGCTGTCCTCCAGCGGCCGGCAGACGTCTTCGACGAAGCGGGCGGCGCGGTCCTTGATCTCCTGCTGTTCGCGCGACAATGCGAAGTCCATGCGTGGATCCTCCCGATCTGGTCCCGTGGATCCCCATTGCCTACGCGCGGGCGCCGCCGGCCGTTATGGCGGGGATGCCCAATGTCGTTGGCCGTTCCCGTCGGGGCGGACCGAAGTGGATGGGTGCAATCGGTTTGGATAGGATCGGCCGAGCACCGGGCGCGTCTTGATCCGGCGCTGTTGGCGGAGGTGGGTCTGCCGTGACCGCAGATACCGTTGGTCTCGAGGCTCCCGGGGCGGCCCAGCCGCCGCTGCCGGAGGCGGGCGGCCTGCACCGGGTCGTCATCGTCGGCGGCGGCTTCGGCGGCCTGGAGGCCGCCAGGTGCCTGGCCGGCGCGCCCGTCTCCATCTGCCTCATCGACCAGCGCAATCACCATATCTTCCAGCCGCTGCTCTACCAGGTGGCGACCGCGTCGCTGGCGACGTCGGAGATCGCCTGGCCGATCCGCGCCATCCTGCGCGACCGGCCCGAGATCACCACCCTGCTTGCGACGGTCGTCGGCATCGACACGCAGGGCCACCGGGTCGAGCTCGACGACGGCCAGACGGTGCCGTACGACACCCTCGTCCTGGCCACCGGCGTGCGCCACGCCTATTTCGGCCATGACGAATGGGAGCCGGTGGCGCCCGGGCTGAAGACGATCGAGGACGCCACCACGATCCGGCGACGGATCCTGCTCGCCTTCGAGCGCGCCGAGCGCGAGACTGACCCCGAGCTGCGGGCGGCCCTGCTGACCTTCGTCGTGGTCGGCGCCGGCCCGACCGGAGTGGAGCTCGCCGGTACCATCGCCGAGCTCGCGCGGGATACGCTGCCGCGGGACTTCCGCAACATCGACACCCAGCAGGCGCGCGTGGTCCTGATCGAGGCGGGCCCCCGCGTCCTGGCCGGATATCCGGACGATCTCTCGGACTACGCCCGGCGATCGCTCGAGGCGCTCGGCGTCGAGGTGGAGCTCGGCCGGGCGGTCTCGGCCTGCTCCGAGGCGGGCGTCGTCTACGGCGATCGGACCTTGCCCGCCAAGACCATCATCTGGGCCGCCGGCGTGATGGCATCGCCCGCCGCCGAATGGCTCGGCGCGCCGGCCGACCGCGCCGGCCGACTGCTGGTCGCGCCGGACCTCACCGTTCCCGGCCACCCCGACATCTTCGCCGTCGGTGATACGGCCATGGTCAGCGGCCCGGACGGCAAGCCCGTGCCCGGCATCGCGCCCGCGGCCAAGCAGGGCGGCCGCTATGTCGCCGACGTGATCAAGGCGCGCCTGCGCGGCGCGGAGGCGCCGCCGCCGTTTCGCTACAAGCATGCGGGAAGCCTGGCGCAGATCGGCAAGCACCGCGCCATCATCGACTTCGGCTGGATCAAGCTGCGCGGCGCCCTCGCCTGGTGGATCTGGGGCATCGCCCACATCTACTTCCTGATCAGCGTGCGCACCCGCCTAGCCGTCGCCATCAGCTGGCTGTGGATCCACACGCGCAACCAGCGCGCGGCGCGGCTCATCACCCAGGGCGGCGACGAGGATCGCGATCCGGTGCGGCGGTGAGCGCCTTCAGCCGGCGCGCCTCGACGAGCAGCTTCTCCAGGAACAGCGGATCCTCGTGCGGCACGAAGCGGTCGAAGGTCTCGATCGTCGTCGCCGCGAACAGACCGGCCCGCGTATAGGGCTCGGCGGCCAGGAAGGCTTCGGCCTCGGCATGGTCACGGCCTTCCAGCATGACGAACATGCCGACCACGGTGATGCCGTCGCGCGCCAGCAGCGCGCCGCCCTGCTCCAGCCGGTCGCGGTGGCGGATCATGTACTCCAGGTGCACGTCGCGGATGGCAAGCCGCGCCTCGGCGCCGCCGGGGCGGTAGAGGCAGCGGATGATCAACGTCATGTCGCCCTCCTCATGGGACGCGGCGCACGCGGTCGCGGCCGATGGCGGCGGGCTGCGTGGCGCCGAGCAGGGCCATGGCGGTGTCGAGCTCGGCGCGCAGGATCGTGAGCGCCCGTTCGACGCCGGCCTCGCCGCCGGCGGCAGCCGCGTAGAGGGTGCTGCGGCCGAGCTGGACCGCTTTGGCGCCCAGCGCCAGGGCCTTGGCCACGTCGTCGCCGGTGCGGAAGCCGCTGTCGACGAGCACCGTGAGGTCGCCGCCGACGGCGTCGGATATCTCCGGCAGCAGGTCGATGGCGGCCACGGCGCCGTCGAGCTGCCGCCCGCCGTGGTTGGAGACGACGATGCCGTCGAGCCCGCGCCGGGCGGCCTCGCGCGCGTCGGCCGGATCGATCAGGCCCTTCACCACCAGCTTGCCGCGCCAGTGGTCGCGCACCCAGGCGATGTCGTCCCAGGTGACTGCGGCATTGAGCAGGGTGCCCATGGTCTCGGCGATGGTCGCGGCGCGGGCCTGCCCGGCGAGCAGCGAGGCGACGATGGCGAGCTGCGGCACGCCGTGACGAGCCATGGCGAGCGCCCAGCGCGGATGCGCGGCCACCGAGGCGAGCTTGCGCGGCGTCCAGGTGAAGGGCAGCGAAAAGCCGTTGCGGCTGTCGCGCAGGCGGGTGCCTGGCACGGCGCAATCGACCGTAATCTCGATAAGCTCGAAGCCGAGATCGGCCACCTGGTCGAGCAGCCGGCGCGTGAGCTCCCGGTCGCGCAGCAGGTAGAGCTGGAACCAGCGGCGGCCGGCGCTGGCGCGCGTCACTTCCTCCAGCGCGACGGCGGCCGCGGTGCTCATCACGAAGGGCACGCCGAAGCGGGCGGCGGCGCGGGCCAGGTCGACCTCCGCACCCGGGCGGGCCACGCCGGCGAGGCCGGTGGGGCCGATGATCAGGGGCGCGGCGCAGGGGGCGCCGAACAGCTCGATCTCGGTCGTGCGCGCGGCGACGTCGACCGGGGCGCGGGCCAGCAGGCGCCAGGCGTCCAGCGCAGCGCGGTTGTGGCGCAGGGTCGTCTCCGATCCGGAGCCGCCGTCGATGAAATCGAACACCATCCGCGGCAGCGCGCGCCGGGCGCTGTCGCGAAAATCGGCGATCGAAGCGTGGTCGGCGATGCGCATCGGCGGCTCAGTCGTACGGCCGATAGGCATCGGCACTCAGCACCTTGCCGGGGTTCATGATGCCGCGCGGATCGAGCGCGCGCTTGAGCGCGGCGAGCGCTGCCATGGCCGGCCCGCGCTCGGCCGCGAGGTCCTTCATCTTGCCGATCCCGATGCCGTGCTCGCCGGTGCAGGTGCCGCCCACCGCGTGGGCTCGCGCCACCATGCGCCGCCCGAGCTCGGCGATGCGGCCTCGCTCGTCGTCATCAGCCGGGTCGGCCAGGACGCACAGGTGGAAGTTGCCGTCGCCGACGTGGCCGCAGAGCGGCGCGATCAGGCCGAGCTCGGCCACATCGCGCTCGGTCTCGACGATGACGCGCGGCAGCTGCGAGATCGGCACGCAGATGTCGGTGGGCAGGCCCCGCGCGCCGGGCCGCAGGGCCAGCGCCGCCCACCAGACGTCGTGGCGCGCCTGCCAGAGGCGGCTGCGCTCCTCCGCCGCGGTCGCCCACTGGAAGGCGCTGCCGCCGTGGTCCGCGGCGATGGCGGCCATGCGGCTCACCTGCTCCTCGACGCCGGCCGGCGTGCCGTGGAACTCCAGGAACAGGGTCGGCTGCTTGGCCAGAGCAAGCTTGGAGTAGCGGTTGCAGGCGCTGATCTGCAGCGCGTCGAGCAGCTCGGCGCGAGCCACGGGGATGGCACTCTGGATGGCGGCAACCACTGTCGAAACCGCCGCATCCACGCTGGGGAAGGTGCAAACGGCGGCGCCGATGTGCTCTGGAATCGGCGCCAGCCGCAAGGTCACTTCGGTGATGACGCCGAGCGTGCCCTCGGCGCCGACGAACAGGCGGGTCAGATCGTAGCCGGCCGACGACTTGCGGGCGCGGGTACCGGTCTCGATCACCTCCCCGTTGGCCAGTACCACGCGCAGCGACATCACCACGTCGCGCATCGTCCCGTAGCGCACGGCGTTGGTGCCGGACGCGCGGGTCGAGGCCATGCCGCCGACGGAGGCGTCGGCGCCGGGATCGATGGGGAAGAACAGGCCGGTGTCGCGCAGCGCCGCGTTCAGGGCCTTGCGCGTGACGCCGGCCTCGACCGTGCAGTCGAGGTCGTCGGGCGAGACGCGCAGCACCCGGGTCATGCGCGAGAGGTCGATGGTCAGTCCGCCGCGCTCGGCGCTGATCTGGCCTTCCGTCGACGTGCCGGTGCCGAAGGGAATCACCGGGCAGCGGTGGGCGTGGCAGATGGCCAGCGCGTCGGCGACGTCGCCCGTCGAGGTGGCGAACAGCACTGCGTCGGGTGGCCGGGTGGCGTGCCAGGTCACCCCCTCGGCGTGGTGCTGGCGCACCGCCATGGCGGTCGACAGCGAGCCGCCGAAGCGCCCGGCGAGCTGGGCCAGGGCGGCAGGCGACGCGCTGGTCATGAGGCTGCTCCGATCGCCGGCCGGGCCCGGCTGTGACGCGGGGAGGAGTCGCGCGGCGCGCGCGGCTCCTCGGTGAGACCGGCGGCAGCCTCGCCATCGCGGCCGGGCGACGCGGCGGTCGCTGGCGGGGTTCGCCCGGTGCGTCCCATGCCGAGATAGGCGTCGACGACGCGCGCATCCGCCGCGACGGCCGCGGCGAGGCCTTCGAGCTGGACGCTGCCGCCCTCCAGCACATAGGCGTGGTCGGCGATGCGCAGGGCGGCGCGGGCGTTCTGCTCGATCAGCAGGATCGAGACGCCGTCGCGCTTGAGCTGCTCGATGACGCGAAAGATCTCGGCGACGACGAGCGGCGCCAGCCCCAGGCTCGGCTCGTCGAGCATGAGGAAGCGCGGGCGCAGCATCAGCGCCCGGCCGAGCGCCAGCATCTGCCGCTCGCCGCCGCTCAGCGTATGGGCCTGCTGGTGGCGGCGCTCGTCGAGCCGCGGGAACAGGCCGACCACCTCCTTGAGGCGCGCCTCCATGTCGAAGCCGGGCTCCGAGCGGGCGGCGAAGGCGCCGAGCCGCAGATTGTCCAGCACCGTCATGGGCCCGAAGAGGTCGCGCGTCTCCGGCACCAGGCAGATGCGGGCGCGCACGCGCGCGCCGGTCGACAGCGCAGCCTTCGGCCACAGGGGGAAGGCGATGCGGCCGCGCGACGGGATGAGGCCCATGACGGCGTTGACCAGCGAGGTCTTGCCGGCGCCGTTGGGGCCGATCACGGCGGTGACCTCGCCCGCCCGCGCCTGGAGACTGACGTCGCTGAGCGCGGTGAGGCGATTGTAGCGGACGGACAGCCGCTCGAGATCGAGGAGAACGCTCACGCCGCCACTCCGAGATAGGCTTCCTGCACTTGGGCGTCGGCGCGCACCTCGCCCGGCTGCCCGCACGCGATGAGGCGGCCGAAGTTCATCACCATCAGCCGGTCGGCGAGCTCGGAGACGAACTCCATGTCGTGCTCGACGAGCAGGATGGCGAGGCCGTCGGCGCGCAGCTCCAGCAGCAGACGGGCGAGCTCGGTCTTCTCGTTGGCCCGCAGGCCGGCAGCCGGCTCGTCGAGCAGCAGCAGCACCGGATCGGCGGCGAGGGCACGTGCGATCTCCACCAGCCGCTGGTGGCCGAGCGGCAGCGATCCGGCCGGCTCCCAGGCCTTGTCCGCCAGCCCGACGCGGCCCAGCAGGTGCCGCGACCAGCCGAGCAACTGCCGCTCCTCAGCGCGGTCGAGGCCGAGCGAGGCGGCGGCGGGGCCGCAGCGTCCGCGCTGGGTCGCGCCGATGGCGACGTTCTCCAGGGCGCTCATGTCGGGCACCAGCTTCACGTGCTGGAAGGTGCGCGCGAGCCCGCGCCGGCACATGTCGCGCGCCGTCACGCGCGCCAGCGGCTGGCCGAGAAAGCTGAGCTCGCCCCCGCTGCGCGGCAGGGTGCCGCTGATCAGGTTGAACAGCGTGCTCTTGCCGGCGCCGTTGGGGCCGAGCACGCCCAGGATCTCGCCGCCGCGCACGTCGAAGCTCACGTCGTCCACCGCCACCAGCCCGCCGAAGCTGCGCCGCATGTGGCTGGCGGCGAGCACCGGCAGCCCGGCCGTGGGCCGCGACCGGCCGCTGGGCAGCTCGAGCGGGGCGACCGCTGGCGGCGACGGCAGGCGAGGGGCGACAAGATCCTGGAGCAGGGGCCACAGCCCCCGCCGCGCCCGGTGCAGCATGACGATCATCAGCCCGGCGAAGACCAGCACGTCGAGCCGCGTGGTGGGGCCGAAGAGCGGCTGCAGCAGCCCTTGCAGCTCCTGCTTGGCGGTGGTCACCAGGGCGGCGCCGAGCAGCGCGCCCCAGACCTGGCCGCTGCCGCCGATGACGGTCATGAACAGGTAGTCGATGCTCGCCTGCACGCCGAACGGCGTCGGATTGACGAAGCGCTGCACGTGCGCATAGAGCCAGCCGGAGAGCGCTGCGGTGACGGCCGCCGCCACGAAGGCGATGAGCCGGTGGCGCAGCCCGTCGGCGCCGAAGCTCTCGGCGATGGCGGTGCCGGTGCGCAGCGAGCGCAGCACGCGGCCGGTGCGGGAGGCGAGGAGCCGCCGCGTCCACCAGATCACCCCGGCGAGGGCGCCGAGCACCAGCGCGAAGCCCGCGGCCTCGCTGCGCAGGGCGAAGCCGCCGACGGTGACCGGCGGGATGCCGGTGATGCCGTTGAAGCGGCCGAGCATCTCGGTGTTGCCGACCAGGAAATAGAAGCTGATGCAGAAGCACAGCGTGGCGAGCGCCAGGTAGTGGCCGCTCATGCGCACGGTGATCAGGCCGATGAGGGTGGCGATGAGGGCGGCCGTAGCGATCGCCGCGGCGAGGCCGAACCACGGCGACAGCGCGAACGTGGTCGACGCCGCCGCGGCCACGTAGGCGCCGACGCCGACGAAAGCGGCCTGGCCGAAGGAGACCATGCCGGCGACGCCGGTCATGAGCACGAGGCCGGCGCAGACGATGGCCGCCAGCATGACGTAGGTCGCTACCGTCAGCTGATAGGGCGTGAAGACGAGCGGCGCCATCGCGGCGACCGCCAGCGCGCCGAGCGGCGCCCAAGCCAGGATCCGGCGCATCACTCTGCCTCCTCCTCGACCTGCGGGCTGGCCAGCGACCGCCAGAACAGCACCGGGATGATCAAGGTGAACACGATGACGTCCCGGTAGGCGCTGGCCCAGAACGAGGCGAACGCCTCGACCAGGCCGACGAACAGGGCGCCGAGGGCTGCCAGCGGATAGACGGCGAGCGCGCCGACGATGGCGCCGACGAAGCCCTTGAGCCCGAGGATGAAGCCCGAGTCGTAGTAGAGCGTCGTCATCGGGCCGATGAGGATGCCGGAGATCGCGCCGACCAGGCCCGCGACGACGAAGGCCGTGCGGCCCGCGGCCGTGGTGCTGACGCCGATCAGCTCGGCGCCCCGCCGGTTGTGCGCGGCCGCGAGCAGGGCCTTGCCGCTGAGCGAGCGACGGAAGAACAGGCTGAGCAGGCCGACGAGGACGAGGCTGCTGGCGACCACGCCCACGGTCTGGCGTGTGACCACGAGGTCGCCGATGACGAAGGGTGGGCCGGCGAAGCCGCTGGTGCGGACTCCCTCGGCGCCGAAGACGTGCAGGCCGATGCTGCTGAGGCCGAAGTGCGCGGCCACCGCCGCGATCAGCAGCACCAGCGGCGAGGCGGATGCGATCGGCTCGAAGACGACGCGGTAGAGGATCGGTCCGAGGCAGGTGATCAGGGCGCAGGTGACCGCCATCTTCCACAGCAGGGGCGCCTCCTTTGGGACCAGGAACAGCGCCACCAGCACGATGGCGGCGGGGACGGCGCCGAACCACAGCGCGGCGGAGGCAAGGCCCGCCGGGTTGCGCTCGCTCGCGGCCTTGCAGCCGGCCAGCGTCAGCGCCAGGGCGGCGCCTAAGGCGAGGATCCAGACCGTGCCCGGGGTGTGCCCGGTCTCGAAGGCCGCGAGCGTCAGCGCGCTGAAGGCGATGAGGTCGCCCTGCGGCACGAAGACGATGCGCGTGACGGTGAAGACCAGCACGAGGACGGTGGCCAGCAGCACGTAGACCGCGCCGTTGGCGACGCCATCCTGGAAGAGGATGGCGGCGATATCGAAGGTCATTCGGCGTCACCGTGCGAAGAGGGATGACGGGCGGGAAGCAGAGACGAGAGTTGCATCGCCGCCTCTACTGCACGAGCTTCCAGCCGCCATTGACGATCTGCGTCATCACGGCGGAGCGCTCGTCGAGGCCGAGATGGTCGGTCGGCGACATGGTGTAGACGCCGTTGGGGCCGGCGACGTCCTTCGTGCTCTCGATGGCGTCGCGCAGCGCGGCGCGGAACGCCGGTGTTCCGGGCGCCGCCTTGTCCTTGGCCGCGGCGATGGCCTTGTCGAGGATGAGCTGCGCGTCCCACAGGTAAGCGGCGAAGGTGGAGCGCGCGCCGGCGCCGGGCAGGGCCTCGTAGCGGCCGATGAAGTCGAGCGCCGGCGCCTTGGCGGGATGGCTGTCGGGGAGTTGCTCGGCCACCAGGACGGGGCCGGCCGGCACGAAGGTGCCCTCCAGCGCCTTTCCGCCCACCCGCAGGAAGTCGTTGTTGGCGACTCCGTGCGTCTGATAGATGACGCCCTTGTAGCCGCGCTCCGCCAGCGTCGTTTCCGGCAGGGCGGCCGGCGTCCCGGAGGCGGCGATGAAAATCGCCTGTGGCTGCCTGGACATGATCTTCAGGATCTGGCCGATGACGCTGGTGTCGGTACGCTGATAACGCTCCGACGCAACCACCTCGATGCCGGCTGCCTGGGCGAGCCTGGTCATCTCCTTGATCCAGCCTTCGCCGTAGGCGTCGCTGAAGCCGATGAAGGCGACGGTCTTGAGGCCTTGCCGCTGCATGTGATCGATGACGAGGCGCGCCATCTGGGCGTCGCTCTGCGGCGTCTTGAAGGTCCAGTGGCGCTTGGCGTCGACGGGGCTGACGATGAGCGCCGATCCGGCCAGGCTGATCATCGGCGTGCCGTTGTCCGTGACCAGATCCAGCAATGCCAGCGAATTGGGCGTGAGGCTCGGCCCGACGATGACGTCCACCTTGTCGTCGCTGATGAGCTTCTGGGCGTGCTTCACGGCGGTGGACGTGTCCGAGCCGTCATCGAGCAGAACATAGTCCGCTTTGAGGCCGCCGAGCGTGCCCGGAAGTATTCCCACGGTGCGTTGCTGCGTGATGCCGACCGAGGCGGCCGGGCCGGTGGCGGAAACGATGATCCCGACTTTGACTTGCGCCGAAGCCGGCATGACGAAAGCGGCTGCTGTAATGAGCCCCCAGATAAGCTTCCTCAACGTGTCCTCCCTCTATGCTGCCCTTCGGAATTGAGCTTATGATTGCTGCGGCGCGCCGCGCCGCATGGAGACGACGCGCCTGAATGGCGCCCGCGGTTCAGTTGAATACATCGGCAGATCTGCTGTTGCAGCCCGAGCGCAGCCACATCGCAAGATGTGGCCGTCCGACCGTTGAGCTCAGCGTGGCCGATGCCGCGTCAGCCTGTTATTCATAGTCCAAACGTTCGGTCGAGTAAAGAGCCGGACGATCGGCCGACGAGCATGACCGCATGCGCTGTCGATCTCGTGGATGGATGGAGCGTCAGACCTGCCGCTCGGGTATATCGACCAGCAGCCCATCCAATTCAGAGGTAATCTCGATCCGACACGACAGTCGTGACCGCTGCTCGTCCACATCCAAGGCGAATTCGAGCATGCTCGTCTCAAGCTCGCTCTTTTCGGACAGGCGGCAGATCCATGCGTCGTCCACGTAGACATGGCAGGTCGAGCACGAGCAGGCACCGCCGCAATCGGCCAGAATGCCGGTAACGCCATTGTTGCGAGCTCCCTCCATCAAGGTGAGCCCAGGGGAGACGTCGACCGTGATCTCTTCGCCATGGCTGTTCCGGTAAGTAATCCTGACCATATTATCGTCCATTATTGCGCTGATCGTACAAAGACGGTTGAGCGCTTTGGGGACGTCATGGTCGGGCTTGACCCGACCATCCATCGGCTCAACAACTTGCGGCCCGCAAGGGCTGGCGATATTGCTTCGTTCTGAGTGGATGGATGGCCGGGTCAAGCCCGGCCATGACGCTGGAACGGCGGTGAAATATTATTTATTTGTGCGTGTTACTCGGCAGCGACCGCCGCAACCGTGCGCTCACCTTCGATGCGCTTCAGAGCATCCAGCCTCTTCGCCGCCGCCGCGTCGATGCTGCGCGTCTTGACATGGCCATAGCCACGGATGGTCTCGGGCAGCCTGGCCAGCTCGACCACATCGGCGTGATTGTCCACGGTGAGCCGCGCCGCAGCGGCCACCATGTCCGTCTCGTATTGCACGATCAGCGCGCGCTCCTCGCGCCGGTCGGGGTGGTAACCGAAGACGTCGAGGGGCGTGCCGCGCAGCCGGCGCAGACGCGCCAGCAGGCGGAAGGCGGGGAGGATCCACGGCCCGATGCGCCGCTTGAGCGGCAGGCCGGTCGTGGCGTCACGGCGAGCGAGGATCGGCGGCGCGAGATGGAAGGCGAGCCTGGCGCCGGGCCCGAACAGCTCCTCCACCTGCGCCTTGAAGGCGCCGTCGGTGTAGAGCCGGGCCACCTCGTACTCGTCCTTGTAGGCCATCAGCTTCGCCAGGTTGACGGCCACGGCGTGGGCGAGCTCCACGGCCTCGCCGCGTGCTGCGCGCTCGGCCGCCGCCACGGTCTCCACCAGCCGCCGGTAACGGTCGGCGTAGGCCTCGTCCTGGTAGGCCGCGAGAAAAGCGGCCCTGCGGGCCATGACCTCGTCCCACCGCAGAGCGGCCGGCCCCTGCGCGGGGCCGGGCGCCAGGGCTACCGGCCGGGCGGCATAGTGGCGGCCCAGTGCGAACGCCCGCCGGTTGAGCTCGACGGCGGCGCCGTTCAGCTCGATCGCCCCGAGGATGGCGGCCTCGGTGAGCGGCAGCAGGCCTTTCTGCCAGGCATAGCCGACCATCAGCAGGCCGGCGCCGATTTCGTCACCGAGCTGCTCGCGCGCGATGGCCTTGGCGGCGAGCAGCTCGGCCCGGTCGTCGAGGACCTTGGCGATAGCCGCCTTGAGCCGTGCGGTGGCGAAATCGAGGTCCGGATTGCGCGTGAAGCGCCCGTCGACGGCCTGCTCGGATGAGACGACGGCGTGCGCAGCGTCCTGGTCCAGAAGGGCGAGCAGGGCAGGGTCGGCGGCAACGCCGAGGTCGCCGCCGATCATCAGCATGGCCTGGCGCTCGGCGATGCGCACGCCGTCGAGCGCATCGGCGCTGCTGGCGATGCGCACGTGGCTGTTCACGGCGCCGTATTTCTGCGCCATGCCGAGCTTGTCGTGGATGGTGAAGGGCTTGCCTTCCAGGTGTGCCGCCACGCCGAGGATGGCGCCGACCGTGACGATGCCGGTGCCGCCGACGCCGGCGATGACGATGTCGTAGGTCGTGCCGGGGCGGATGGCGAGCGGCGTCGGCGCCGGCAGGTCGCCGCTCGGCAGGGGGGCGGTGCGCGGCTTGCGCAGGGCGCCTTCGACGGTGACGAAGCTCGGGCAGAAGCCGTCGACGCACGACAGGTCCTGGTTGCAGTTGGCCTGGTCGATCGCCCGCTTGCGGCCGAACTCGGTGTCGACGGGCACCACCGACAGGCAGTTGGATTGGGCCGAGCAATCGCCGCAGCCTTCACAGACCCGCTCGTTGATGACGACGCGCCGGGGCGCCTGAGCCATGGTCCCGCGCTTGCGCCGCCGCCGCTTCTCGGTGGCGCAGACCTGGTCGTAGATCAGCACGGAGACGCCCGGCGCCTCGCGCAGCTCCCGCTGCACCTGGTCGAGCTCGTCGCGCGGCCTCGCCGCCAGGCCGTGCGGCAGGGCGCCGCCGCCGTAGCGTGCGGGGTCGTCGGCCACCACCGCGATCCGCTTGACGCCTTCCGCCGCGAGCTGGCGCACCAGCACGGGAACGGAGAATTCGCCTTCGACCGGCTGCCCGCCCGTCATCGCAATCGCGTCGTTGAACAGGATCTTGTAGGTGACGTTCACGCTGGCGGCGAGGGCGGCGCGGATGGCCAGACTGCCGGAGTGGAAATAGGTGCCCTCGCCCAGGTTGACGAAGACATGGCCCGTGCGCGTGAACGGCGCCGTGCCGATCCAGGGCACGCCTTCGCCGCCCATCTGGGTGAAGGTCTCGGTATGGCGCTCCATCCCGGTCGCCATGAAGTGGCAGCCGACGCCGGCGAGCGCGCGGCTGCCGTTCGGGACCTTGGTCGAGGTGCTGTGCGGGCAGCCGGAGCAGAAATAGGGTGTGCGGGCCATGATGGCGGCCGGGCGCGGCTCGGCCGACCGCTGCAGCAGCGTGTCGAGGAGGCGCCGGCGCTCCGGATCGAGATGGGCCGACAGCTCCGGCGCCAAGGCTCGCAGGATGAGCGTGGGCGTGAGCTCCCCCACCATGGGGAACTGCGGCTGGCCGCTGCGGCCCGCGCGGCCGATCACAAGGGGGGCCGCGCCTTCGGTGTGGCCGTAAAGCGCGGCGCGCATCTGGGCCTCGAGCAGGTCGCGCTTCTCCTCGATGACGAGGACCGTGGCATGGCCGCGGCAGAACGCGCGCAGCGCCGGCTCGTCGACCGGCCAGGGCATGCCGATCTTGTAGATCGATAAGCCGAGCGCCGCGGCGCCCGCGAGATCCAGATGCAGCAGAGCCAGGGCCTGCACCAGGTCCAGATACGATTTACCGGCGGTGACGATCGCCAGGCGGGGCGACGGGGCGCGGACGACGGTGCGGTTGAGGCCGTTGGCCCGGGCGTAGGCGAGGGCGGCGGGCAGCTTCACCTCCAGCAGCCGCCGCTCGACGTCGGGCCACGGGTCCGGCCAGCGGATCCAGCGGTCGTTGACCGGGCCCAGCGGCGCGGGCTCCGCGGCCGTCAGCCGGTCGAGCCCCACGTCGACGACGGCGGTGGAGTTCACGTGCTCGGCCAGCACCTTCAGCCCGACGTAGCAGCCCGAGTAACGCGACATCTCCCAGCCGTGGCTGGCGTAGTCGAGCATCTCCTGGATGCCGGCCGGGTAGAGCACCGGCATCTGCATGTCGATGAAGGTGGGCTCCGAGTGATAGGCTTGGCTCGACGACTTCAGCGCATGGTCGTCGCCGGCAACCACCAGCACGCCGCCACGCCGCGAGGCGCCGGCGCCGTGGGCATGGCGCAGCACGTCGCCGCAGCGGTCCAGGCCGGCGCCCTTGCCGTACCAGAGGCCGAACACCCCCTCGACCGTGGCGTTGGGATCCAGCGCCACCTGCTGGGTGCCCCAGACGGCGGTGAGCGCCAGGTCCTCGTTGATGCCGGGCACGAAGCGGATGTCCTCGCCGGCGAGATGCCGGGCCGCCTGCCACGCCTCGCTGTCGAGGCTGGAGAGCGGCGAGCCGCGGTAGCCGCTGAGGAAGCCCGCCGTGCGATAGCCGCGCCGGCGGTCGAAGCGGCGCTGGCGCAGCATGGCGACAAGCAGGCCCTGCGTGCCGTTGAGGACCACGGCCCCGTCCTGCGCGGTGTACCTGTCGTCGAGCGCGACGGATCTGAGCTGCATGCGGAGCCGCTTTCCTGCCCGGGAGCTGTTGTTGCCGCAGGTTATGCATAGTCCGAACGATCGATCAATGATTAATATCGAACGCGGTGGCTCAGCCGGCGGCCCGAATGGCATCTTCCAGAATGCGATTGTTCCCAAAACGGGAACGTGGTATCCACGCTACATGCGCGTCATTGCTCGAAGCACGCTTGTCAATTTCTGGAGCGAGCATCCGGAAGCGAAAGCTGCTCTTGAGCGTTGGCACAAGCTGGTCAAGGCCGCACATTGGGCTTCGACAGACGATGTGCAGAGGGCGTCTCCAAAAGCCAAGGTGCTGAATCGCGAGCGCGTCAGGTTCGAGGTCGCGGGAGGCAACTACCGCCTGGTTGTGGCTTTCGACTTCCATCGCCAGGTCGCGTTCGTGAAGTTCGTAGGCACCCACGCCGAGTACGACCGCATCGATGCTTTGACGATAGCGCAATTCTGAAGGAGGGACCCGATGAAGATCCGGCCGATTCGTACAGACAACGATCATAGGGCTGCGCTCGCCGAGATCGACAGATACTGGGGCGCGCCTGAGGGTACCGAAGAAGGAGACCAGCTCGACGTGCTCCTTGCGCTTGTCGAGATCTACGAAGCGAAGCGGTGGCCGTCCGACCTCGCGGAGAGCTTCGATCCGGTGGATGTTCTCAGCTACGCGATCGAGGAGCTAGGGCATACGCAAGCGGAGCTTGCTGAGCTTCTCGGCTCGCGTTCGCGCGCATCAGAAGTGCTATCGCGTCGGCGCGCGCTGACGGTCGACATGATCCACAGGATCAGTGAGGGGTGGAAAATCCCGGCTGATTTGCTTGTCCGCCCTTACAAGCTCGAGCGCGCGGCCTGAGACGTGCGCTCAAGCCTTGGCCAGGGCGCGCGGCGGCGCGGCGAGGGCGCCGTCGAAATGGCGGTAGCCCTCGAGAAAGATGTCGACGCTGCGGTCGGCGATCTCCTTGGGCGAGATCGCGCCGTTGGCCACGAACCAGGTGTAGGTCCAGTTGATCATGCCGAAGAACAGCATGGTGTCGACCTGGGTCAGTCCCGGTGCGCTGGCGAGGTCGGGCCGGAGGCGGGCGAGCTCGTCGTGCACGTAGGCGACGAGCTTGCGCTCCTTGTCGAGCACGGTCTGGCGCGCCTCGGGCGGCAGGAACTCCATGCACGTCAGCAGCACCACGTGCTTGTCGCGCGAGACCGCATAGATTTCGAGGAAGTGGCGGATCAGCTCGCGGAAGCGCACCGCCGGCTCCTTCTTGCGGCGGACGATCTGCTTGCACTCGACGAGCAGCTTGTCCACGTGCGCCGTCATCATCTGCTCAAGAATTGCTTCCTTGGAATCAAAATAATGATAGAGCCGGGACTTGGAGCATTCGCATGCCTCGGCGATGTCGCCGATGGAAGTCGCCGCGTAGCCGCGGGTCGCAAATAGAGCTGCGGTCCGCTCGATGATGAACATTTGGATCGTGTCGTAGTCCGGCGACCGCGTCCTTGCCACTATCCGAATCCCGAGAAAAAATGTTTGACCGGTCGGACTATATGAGGCCGGGCAGGCCAAGGCAATTTGCCTTTCGGCCGCGGGGCAGGAGCGCACGCTCGAACTGGGCGCGAAGGACCATCCCAACGCGTCATGGCCGGGCTTGACCCGGCCATCCATCCAACTGGAAACAAAAGCAAATAGCCAGCCCTGTCGGGCTGATGTTTGCTCTTTCGATGGATGGCCGGGTCAAGCCCGGCCATGACGATGCGGCGCGTGCGGGCTACCCCGCCTCGGCTCGGTGGAGGACGCGGGTCGCCTTGGATTCGTAGCGTGGCAGGGTGCCCTCGGCGGCGCATTCGACCTCGGCGCTGATGCCGAGCCGCGCCCGGATCTCGCGGCGCACGTCGGCGACGATGGCATCGGCAGGGCGGCCGGTCCGCTGCTCCGCCTCGACGGCGACGCGCATGGTGCCGATCGTCGTCCGCTCCTTGTCGACGTAGATCTGCCAGGCCTCCTTCACCGTCCCGGCCGTCTTGGCGACGATGTCCTCGATCTGGGAGGGGAAGACGATGACGCCCTTCACTTTGATCATGTCGTCGGTGCGGCCAATGATGCGGCTGATCTTGCGCATGCCGCGGCGGCCTGAAGGGCAGTCGAACGGCGCGGTGGAGAGGCGCACTAGGTCGCGCGTTCGCCAACGCACCACCGGCGAAGCCTCGCGGCAGAGGGTGGTGATCACTACCTCGCCAACCTCGCCCGGCCCCACGGGCGCCAGGGTCTTGGGGTCGAGGACCTCGGTGATGACCGTATCCTCGTTGACCAGCTGAAGCTCGTCGTCGGCGTGGGTGTAGGGCGTCGAAATGGCCAGGACGGGGCCGCCCGCCTCGGTGGTGCCGTAGATGTTGTGGCTGACGAAGCCGTCCGGCATCGCCGCCTCGAGCTGGGTGCGGAACTCGGCCGAGACCGACTGGCCGCCCAGGATGCCGAGCTTCAGCGCCCATTCGCGCCTGGGATCGATGCCGAGCTCCCGAGCCGTGCTGACCAGCGTCATCAGCCACAGCGGCGACATGGACGCGACCTCGTAGCGATGGTCCCGCATCCACTTCACCACCAGCTCGCCGCGGCCCGGCCCGATGGGCACCGTGGCGCAGTCCAGCGCGGCGAAACCCGCGTCCAGCGCCGGCCCGCCGATCCACAGCCCGTAACCGTAGCCCTGATAGGCGCGCTGGCCCGGTTGCACGCCGGCCGCCGTCAGGATGCGGGCCATCTGGTAGGGCAGCAGCTGCCGGAAGTCGTTCTGCGTCATCCCGAACATGACGGGCAGGCCGGTGGTCCCGGACGTCGCCATGAAGCGCTCGATCTGCTCCATCGGGGCGGTGAGGAACGGAAACGGATAGCGGGCGTGCAGGCTCGACTTGTCGAGGAAAGGGGCGTGCGCGAGGCCGTCGGCAGCCGCCAGGTCCTCCGGATGCATGCCGGCCGACCGGAAATGGTCGACCCATTCGCCGCTTTGCGCCAGCCGTTGGCCTAGGGCGACCAGGCGCTCGCGCTGCAAAGCCAGCAACGCGTCGTGATCGAGCGTTTCGATCTCGGGGTGCATCATGGGCTCAGACCTTCCTCCCGGGGATTTTGGCGCGGCCGCGGGGATCGGCGCGCCGGCAATGGTTTGGTTTATGGTGGACAACGAAACATAGACCGACCGTTCGGGCTATGCAATTCAGATTCGTTCGAGACTGCGCGCCGCCTCGGTGCTGGACAAGCCGTCGTCCCGAGCTGGACGCCATCGTCGCGATGCATCGCCCGGCGTCCGCCACCAATTCAGCTTGACAAGTGGTCGAGCATGACGGCAATTAATAACCCGAATGGTCGATCGTTGAATTAACGTCAGTCGACGAGGCGACCGGGATGGGGAGGTCCCATGAACTACGTGTCAGCGGTGCGCGACTATCGCCGCCTCATCGAGCCGACGCGCGTGCACAGCGCGCTCTACTACGATCCCAAGGTATTTCAGGATGAGCTGGAGCGGATCTGGTACCGCACGTGGGTCTATGTCGGGCACGTGAGCGAGGTGCCCAACCGCAACGACTACGTTACCAAGTCGATCGGGCCGACGCCGGTGCTGATGGTGCACGACCGCCACGGCCGCATCAGCCTGCTCCTCAACAAGTGCCCGCACCGCGGCAACCAGCTCTGCGCCTACAGCCAGGGCAACCGCATCAGCTTCACGTGTCCCTACCACTCCTGGACCTTCGCCAATTCCGGCGAGCTCGTCGGCTATGCCTACGCCGACGGCTACGAGGGCACGGACAAATCGCAGTTCTCCCTGGGCCGGGTGCCGCGCATCGGCATCTATCGCGGCTTCGTCTTCGGCTCGTTCGCCGAGGACGGCCCCTCGCTCGACGATTACCTGGGGGGCGCCAAGGCGTCGATTGATCAGCTGCTCGACAACTCGCCGGAGGGGGAGCTCGAGCTCACCGCCGGCTTCCTCCAGCATCGCACCAAGGCCAACTGGAAGTTCATGCTGGAGAACGAGACCGACGGCTACCACCCGGCCTTCGTGCACGGATCGATCTTCCAGGTGGCGGAGAGCGGCATCGGCAATCTCTACAGCCCGGCCTCCACCGCGCTCACCCGCGATTTCGGCAACGGCCACACCGAGTTCGATCTGCGGCCCGAGTGGCGCCGATCGGCCAAGCCGCTCGAATGGTTCGGCACCGATGCCGAGCGCCTGCCCGACTACGTGGCGGCCATGAACGCGGCCTACGGGGCCGAGCGGGCGCGGCAGATCATGATCGACGGCTCGCCGCACACCATGATCTTCCCCAACCTGTTCATCGCCGAGATCCAGCTCTTCGTGCTGCAGCCGGTCGCCGTCGACGAGACCATCCAGCATGTCACGGCGCTGCAGTTCAAGGGCGCGCCGGACCTGAACCGGCGCCTGCGCCAGCAGACCATGGGCTCGGTCGGCCCCGCCGGCTTCCTCCTGGCCGACGACACCGAGATGTACGAGCGCAACCACCGCGGCGCGCTCATCCGCGATCCGGAGTGGATCACGCTCAGCCGCGGCCTGCATCGCGAGGGCCGCGACGAGCGCGGCTTCCGCATCGGTCACTCGACCGACGAGGTGCCGCAGCGCGGCATCTGGCGCCACTACCTGGATCTCATGACGGCGTAGGGTGACGATGATGAACGCGCAGATCGACGCTGCTCCGGTCCCGGCCCGCGAGGGGCTGCACCGGTTGGTCGAGCAGTTCCTGTTCAAGGAAGCCCGCCTCCAGGATACTCACGCCTACGACGAGTGGGAGGCGCTGTGGACCGACGACGGCATCTACTGGGTGCCGGCCAACGGTCACGACACCGACCCCGAGCGGGCGATGTCGTTCATCTACGACAACCGCTCGCGCATCGGCATCCGCATCGATCAGTTGAAGACCGGGCGACGCCACACCCAGACGCCGCGGTCGGAACTGGCACGGGTGCTGTCCAACATCGAGATCGTGTCGCAGGCCGGCGACGAGGTCGAGGTGCGGGCCAATGCCGTGGTGTTCGAGGACAATCTGCGCGGCGAAACCGTTTGGGCGACGCGCAACGAATACCGGCTGCGGCTGGTCGACGGCGAGCTCAGGATGGCGCGTAAGAAGGTCGGCCTGGTCAACAACCACAAGCCGATCTTCACGCTGTCGTTCCTGATCTGACGTTTTTGAGCCGATGGAAGGTCGGGTCAAGCCTGGCCATGACGACCTGCACTTGCATCAACTCACGTTCCAACGTCATGGCCGGGCTTGACCCGGCCATCCATCAAACAAACAAAAACCCCGGGTTGCTCCAATGCCGCACAGTTCATCCGCCACCGCCGAGCCGTGGATCGCCCATGGCCCCGTGCTCCTCGACTTCGCCGACGGCGTCGCGACCATGACCCTGAACCGCCCGGCGGCCTCGAACGGCATGAACATCGAGATGATGCAGGCGCTGTGCGCTGCGGTGATGCGCTGCCATGGCGACGCGCGGGTCCGGGTCGTCCATCTCCGGGGCGCCGGCCCCAATTTCTGCGCCGGCGGCGACGTGCGCGAGTTCGCGTCGAAGGGGGCGGCGGTGGGCGACTTCCTGCGCGAGGTCACGGCTTATCTGCAGGTCGCCGTCGGCGCGCTGATCCGGCTCAACGCCATCGTCGTCGCGGAGGTCCACGGCTATGCGGCCGGTGGCGGCGGACTGGGGCTGGTGTGCGCCTCCGATCTGGTCATCGCGGCTGACAGTGCCCGCTTCATGGCCGGCGCCACGCGGGTCGGCATGGCGCCCGACGCGGGCTCCTCCGTCGTGCTGGCGCGGCTCATCGGCTTTCGCCGCGCCACCGAGCTCTTCGTCACCAACCGGGTCGTCGCCGCCGACGAGGCGCTGGCGCTTGGCCTGATCAACCGTGTCGTGCCCGCCGACGACCTCGCGGCCGAGGCCCGTCGGCTGGCCGCGGACGTGGCCGAGGGCGCCCCCAAGGCGCTGGCCGCCACCAAGCGCCTGCTCTGGAACGGCCTCGGTGTCGAGGCCTGCCTGCCGGAGGAGGCGCGCACCGTGGCCGAGCTGTCGGCCACGGCCGACAGCCGCGAAGGCCTGGCCGCAGTGATCGAGAAGCGCCGCCCCAAATTCGTCGGGCGATGAGCTAAGCCGCCCTCGCATTCCGCCGCACCGTCTGCGGTGGCTGGCCGTAGGCGCGCAGGAAGGCGCGGCGCATGCGCTCCCGGTCGGCGAAGCCCGCTTCGGCGGCGATGGTGTCCATCGAGTGGCGGCCCTGCTCCATCATCAGCCGCGCCGCCTCGAGCCGCAGGCTCTCCACCGCCTTGGCCGGCGATTGCCCGGTCTCGGCCCGGAAGGCCCGGCTGAACTGGCGCGGGCTGAGGCTGGCGGCATCCGCCAGCTCCTCGACCGACAGCTCGCTCTGGAGATTGAGCTTGGCGTAGTCGAGCGCCCGGCGGATGCGATCGGACTTCGGCTCGAGCTCCAGCAGCGCCGAGAACTGCGACTGCCCGCCCGCGCGGCGATGGTACATGACCAGCTTGCGGGCGACGGCGCGGGCGGTTGCGGGGTCGGTATCCCGTTCGATCAGGGCGAGGGCGAGATCGATGCCGGCAGTCATGCCGGCCGACGTCCAGAACGGCCCGTCGTTGATGAAGATGCGGTCCTCCTCCACCTTGAGCGCCGGGAAGCGCGCCCGCAGATCGTGGGCGAAGGCCCAGTGGGTGGTGGCACGCCGGCCGTCGAGGACGCCGGCTTCGGCGAGCACGAACGCTCCAGTGCACGGCGCCGCGACCCGCCGCGAGGTTCCGGCAGCCCGCCGCACGAAGGCGAGCAGCCCCGGCGTGGACGGCTCGATCACCGTGCCGGCACCGATGATCACGGTGTCGAAGTCGCCGCTGTCGAGCGGCTCGGTGTCCACGGAAAAGCCTGCCGAGGCGCGCACCAGCTCGCCGTGCTCGGACAGCAGGTGGACCTGGTAGAGGGCCTCGCCAACGGTGAGGTTGGCGACCTCGAACGCCGTGACCACGGCGAATCCCATGACCTGAAAGTCCGGGAAGACCACGAAGCCGATGCGCTGCACGGCCGCCTCCAGCGATGTCCTGAAAAGCTGTATATATGACATTCGGGCCATCGACCAGCGGGGCTATGGTTTCGTCCGACGGGCGCCGTCGCGCCGCATGAACGGACACGAACCATGGCTACGAACTCTGCTAAAGGCACCGCGCTGATCACCGGTGCGTCCTCGGGCATCGGCGCGATCTATGCCGACCGTCTGGCCCGCCGCGGTCACGATCTCATTCTGGTGGCGCGCAACCGCGAGCGCCTCGAGGCCCTGGCCCGGCGCCTGCGCGACGAGACCGGCCGCGCGGTCGAGGTCGTTGCGGCCGACCTCGGCGGCAAGGACGACCTTCGCCGCATCGAGGACATCCTGCGCAGCCGGTCAGACATCACGACGCTGGTGAACAACGCCGGCATCGGCGCGACCGCCCCGCTGCTGGCGTCGGACGTCGACAGAATGGAGGCGATGATCGAGTTGAACGTCGTCGCGCTGACCCGCCTGACCTATGCGGCCGTTCCCGGCATGGTCGCACGCGGCGTCGGCACGATCATCAACATCTCTTCCATCGCAGGCGTCGCCCCGGAAATCCTGAACGGCGTCTACGGGGGCACCAAGGCCTTCGTGCTCGCCTTCAGCCAGTCGCTGAAGCACGAGCTCGCCGACAAGAACATCCGTATCCAGGCCGTGTTGCCCGGCGCCACCGCGACCGACTTCTGGGACCTCGCGGGCACCCCGGTGCAGCACCTGCCTGGACAGATCGTCATGCGCGCCGACGCGATGGTCGATGCGGCGCTGGCCGGGCTCGATCTCGGCGAGTTCGCCACCATCCCGTCGCTGCCGGACGCGGCCGACTGGCAGGCGTACGAGGCGGCGCGCCAGGCGCTCATGCCCAACCTGTCGCGGCAGACTCCCGCCGATCGTTACAAGCGCGCGGCCGCTTGACCGTCGACGAGAGGCGGCACGGACCGCGGCCGTAGAAGCGCCGCGCCTCGGTGCGCGGCACCGACCGATGCTCGTTGCTCGGCCGGGTCATGCTCTCGATCGACGTCGGCAGCGCGCTTCGCCGGATCGGCGCGGACGCACGATAATGGCCTCGTGTCGTCAGCATGCTAAAGCCTTCGCTCACATCGCGACGTGAAACTGTCGCTGTCAGCGGGGCTTGAGCGGAATGGGCCGATCGGAGCGTGAGGGTCTGGGTGGTGAGGTGCCGCGGGCGACGTTCAGCGCGCGCGGCGAATGCACCCGAGACCGGCTCAAGCGCACGGCGGAAGCCCTGTTCGCGGAACGTGGCGTCGACGGCGTGGGCGTGCGCGAGATCCTCGATGCCGCCGGCCTGCGCAACATCGCCTCGCTCAATCACTACTTCGGCGGCAAGGACGAGCTGGTCAGGGAGCTGATCGTCGACGGCGCGCGCAGCGCCGATAGCTGGCGCCTGGCGCGTCTCGCCGAGGTCGAACAGCAGGAGCGGATCACCGTCCGCGACGTGGTGCGGGTGCTGTGCTGGCCCGTCCTGAGCACGGATCCGCTCCTCGTCGCCACCGACACCCACATTCGCTTCATCAGCAACATCCAGAACGTCGATCGCGCCGCCTATCACGATGCGCTCGGCGGCCGCTGGAACGTCGGCTATCAGCGCTGCCTGGAGCTGCTGCGCGGCCTGATCGCGCTGCCGAAAGCCACGCTGAACGAGCGCTTCATCTTCTTCGACGTCTATTCGCGGGGCGTGCTCGCCACGCGCGAGGCCGAGATCGCCCGCGCGCCGCAGACCAGCACCTGGGTCCAGGCCCGCATCATCGAGAACTTCTTCGACACGGTCGAGGCGCTGCTGACCACGCCGGTCGCAGCGCGCGGCGGCCTGCCCCGAGCGGCCCGGGCCGGGGCCGATCCGACCTGAGCACCTAGTGTGGCGAATCCGAAATTCGCACCACCTCGGGGCATCGTTCGGAGCGAATTTCGGATTCCTAAGCCACACTAGCAACTCTATGATTCTAGTGTGGTTTAATGGATCTGAAGTTCCTGGACATTGATGCCATGTGGGGAGCAGGAACTTCAGATCCACCACACTAGAGCGCTTTGCGATTGGGTGGGCTCACCCAATCGCGAAAAAGCGCTCCGGATTCAAAAGACGATGAGCATTTCTCTGCCATTGGATGGGTCCATCCAATGGCGAAATGCTCTAGGGCGTCAGGCCCGCGCGGTCGCGGGAGCGAGGTCGACGGTGCCGACAATGACCGGCTCGCCGTGCTGGTTGACGACGCGGACGGCGTAGCGGCCGGCTGCATCCGCGACGGCCTCGCCCTCGGCGTGGACCGTATCGTCCTCGCGTACCGGCTTGATGAAGCGCACGTCCATCACGGCGCCCTCCGCCACCTGCCGGCCGAAGGTGGCGCGCAGGGCCTGCCAGACCAGGTTCAGCGACAGCATGCCGTGCGCGATGATGCCCTTCATCGGCGTCTTTGCGGCGAATTCCGGATCGAGGTGGATCGGATTGAAGTCGGTCGTCAGCTCGGCGTAGAGCCGGATAGCCTCACGTGTGATCGTCTTCTCGGCGGTGACGAGGCGGGTGGGCAGGGCTTCACTCATCAGGCCGCCCACACGTTGTTCATGCGGCTCGAGAACAGGGGCTCGCCCTCGGGCGTCGTGCTGTCGATCGCCAGCAGCACCCACTTGCGGCCGCGCTTCTCCTCCTTGCTCTCGCAGCCGACCGTGGTGACGATGACTTCGCCGGCCCGCGGCAGCCGCGACACGCGGAACACCTGGCCGCCGTGCACGCCGCCCGGCGGCGACGGCTTGAGCGTGTGGGAGACGGCGCGGCTGGTGATGACCGGCATCATGCCCGGCGGCATGACGGCACCGTCCGCATCGGCGGGGTAGAGCTCGCACCATTGGTCGATCAGCGCCTGCTCGAGCGTCAGGCGATGGGAGCCGATGATCTGGCCCGGCTGGAAGGCGGCATAGTCGAACATGTCAGGCGCCTTTGAAGTGGGGGGCGCGCTTCTCGACGAAGGCGCGCGCGGCTTCCTTGTGGTCGTCCGTCACCGTGGCGCGCGCCTGCTGCAAGGCCTCGGCGTCGAGGCAGACGTCGAACGGCGCGGTCTCGGCCAGGTTGAGGTTCTGCTTCATGTAGCTCAGCGTGAGGCTCGGCCCCTGGGCCAGCCCCAGCGCAATCTCGTGGGCGACCCGCTGCAAGTCCTCGTCGGCGACGACCTTGGTCACCAGGCCGTGCGCCAGGGCTTGGTCCGCGGTCAGCAGCGGGCACAGCAGGAATAGCTCCCGCGCCTTGGCAGAGCCCAACAGGCGAGTGAGCAGGTAGGTGCCGCCGAAGTCGCCGGGGAGCGCCACCTTGGCGAAGGCGGTCGTGATCTTGGTCGACTTCGCCGCGATGCGCAGGTCGCAGGCGAGCGCTAGTGACAGGCCGCCGCCGGCGGCCGCACCATCGAGGGCGGCGATCGTCGGCTTGCGCATGTCGTGCAGCAGGCGCGACACCTCCATGACGCGGCGTAGCTCGCTCACCTGGTGGTCGATCGGCCCCTGCCCATGGCCGTGCTCCGCCATGCCCTTGACGTCGCCGCCGACGCAGAAGGTGCCGCCGGCGCCGCGCAGCAGCACGGCCCGCGCCTTGGGGTCGGTGGCGGCCCGCGCCACCGCCGCCACCAGGTCCTCGGCCAGCTCCATGCTGATGGCGTTGCGGCGGTCCGGCCGGTTCAGGGTGATGATGGCTAGACCCTGGTCGAGGTCTTCCGAGACGTAGCGGGCCATGACAACTCCAGTCTAAAGCATGATCCCAAGAAGTGGATGCCGCATTTGGCGAAGATCATGCTCAGCATAAAGACTTGGAACAGGACGATGATTCGAAAAAAATCGTCCTGCCCGACGGATCAGCTGGCGAGGCTCTCGAGGTCGCCCAGGGCCTCGGCGAACTCTTCGCGGAATTCCTGCACGACGGCGCGGGCCGAGCGGACATTCTCGACCAGGCCGACGCCCTGCCCGACGAAGTAGGTGACGAGCTCGCGGGCGCCGGCCTCGCCCCGTTCGGCGGCTGCGGTGGCCTTCTGGAGGGCTGGCTCCGAGATCATCGATTGCAGCGGCATGGGCAGGGCCCCTGGGCTGTCCGGACCTTCCCAGGCGTCCGTCCACGCCGACTTGAGCTGGCGCGAATACTTGCCGGTGCGGCCTTTGCTGCGCACGGTATCGCGCGAGCGCGCCTTGACCATCTTGTCGCGGAAGATTTCGCTGGTCTCCGATTCCGTGGTGGCCAACCAGACCGAGCCGGTCCAGGCGCCGGAGGCGCCGAGCACCATGGCCGCCGCCATCTGCCGCCCGGTCATGATGCCGCCGGCGGCCAGCACCGGCACGTCGCTCACGGCGCGCACCGCCCGCACCACCTCCGGGATGAGCACCATGGTCGACACCTCTCCGCAATGGCCGCCCGCCTCACCGCCCTGGGCCACGATCACGTCGACGCCCGCCTCCACGTGGCGGAGCGCATGCTCCTTCGCTCCGGCGAGCGCGCCGACGAGCACGCCCTTGGCGCGGGCGCCCTCGAACATCTCCCTGGGTGGCAGGCCCAGCGCGTTGACGATGAGCTTGATCGGGTGGCGGAAGGCGATCTCGAGCAGGGCGACGCCCTGGGCCCGCAGCAGAGACGGCGGCCGCGACACGCGCACCGCGTCCGCCTCGCCGCCCGGGTCGACCCCGTGCGCCTTGAGCAGGTCGGCGACGAACTGCCGGTGCCGCTGGGGAATGCCGCGCGCCAGATCGGTGACGCGGGAGGGATCCTCGCCGGCAAGGGCCATGTTCTCGGGGAACAGCAGGTCGACCCCGTAGGGATGGCCGTCGATGTGCCGATCGATCCAGGTGAGCTCGGTCTCCAGCTCTTCGGGCGAGAAACCGGCGGCGCCGAGCACGCCGAAGCCGCCGGCCTTGCTGACGGCCACCACCACGTCGCGGCAGTGGCTGAAGGCGAACAGCGGGAAGGGGACCTCGAGCTTGGTGCTGAGGGCGTTGTTCATCGCGTTTCCTCCTAAGCAGAATTTCCGATCCCGTCCAACAGGCGGGCTCGGAAATTCTGCCTCATTTAAATAATCTTAGCAGAAATTGGCGAACCGGAGCCGTGTTCCGGTTCGCCAATTTCTGCTGAGGCGAACCTGTTGTGTGCGGCCGCCTTGCTATTGCTTGCGTACGAGATAGGGCGGCGGCGTTCGCGGTGTCAACGCCGCGGACGCAGGGCCGTCCCGCGGAGCGCGGGCCCCGACCGCCCCCGGCGAAGCCGCACGATTTGCTTGACGATGGGTAGCTAGCTAGCCAACCATGATGCCGCAAGACGGCCTGACCACGCGGCAGCGCCCGCGACAAGATCCAAGGGCCGGGGAGGAAGGGACGATGACGGAGCGCCCCCTTTGGGTCGACCGCAGGGGCGGCTTCGACCGCCGTGATTTTCTGCTGCGCGCCGCCGGGCTGTGGGCGGGCGCCATGGGCCTTCCCGGCCTGGGGGGGCGCGCCATCGCCCAGAGCGAGCCGTTCCGCGTCGGCTGGGTGCGGACGACCACGGGGCGGCTGGCATCGTCCTTCTCTATGCTCTACGTCGGCGGCCTCATCGCCGTCGACGAGATTAACGCCGCCGGCGGCATCCTCGGCCGCCAGATCATCCGGCAGGAGGAGGACGACGAGGCCTCCCCGGCCAAGGAGCCGGCGGTGGTGCGCAAGCTGCGCGAGGCCGGCGTCAACTATGTCCTCGGGCCGGCCGCCAGTTCGCAGTCGCTGGCATCGCTCTCCGCCACCACGCCGAACAAGATGATTCAGGCGGCCTTCGCCAATGCGGAGGAATTGGGCGACGGCAGCAAGTATCCCTATCACTACCAGGTGTCGTATAACGCCACCCAGCAGGCGCAGGTCTGCGTCCGCCATCTGGCGGATACGCTCAAGCTCAAGAAAATCGCCATCCTGCAGGAGAACACGGCCTTCGGCGAGCAGGCCGCCGCGGCATCGCTCGCCGCGCTCAAGACCTTCGGTCTGACGCCTGTGGCGCGGGAGGTCTATGCGCAGACGGCGCCGGACCTGTCGGCCTACGTCACCAACCTGCGCAAATCCGGCGCCGAAGGGGTGCTCGCCTGGATGGCCAGCACGCCGTCGCTGGCCATGTGCTACAACGCCTTGCACGCGCAGAAATGGTATCCGCTGATCACCGGCCACATCGGCGTGTTCTACGAGGTGCTGTTCGACCTGGTGCCTGACGAGGCGCTGCGCAACGTCACCGGCACCGCCTACAAGACCCTGCTGTGGACGCCCGATCGCCCGATCGGCGCGCGTCAGCAGGCCTATGCCAGGAAGCTCGCGGCCTATCCCGAGACCAAGGGCACCGGGGCCGCCACCGCATCGGCGCCGTTCTACGACTTCCTGCATCTGCTGAAGGCGGTGATCGAGACCGAGAAGACCTTCGACACCGACAAGATCAAGCGGGCGCTCGACAATGTGCAGGGCTATGACGGCATGATCGGCAAGATCAGCTTCACGCCGCAGGGCCACACCGGTATCTCGACCGACCAGATCAGCCTCGGCACCGTGCTCTCGGGCAAAGATCCCCGCTCCATGGGCGTGTTCCGCGAAGAGGCGACCGCCGCCGCCGGTTGAGGCACCGGCGCATGCACGCCCCGCGTTTGCTTGACGATGTATTGGCGGGCGCCCAAGCTGCCCAGGCAATAGAGGCTCGGCCGGGCGCGCAGACGCCCGGGACAAGAGCCATGCCTGGGAGGAAGCACCATGACGGATCGCCCGCTTTGGGTCGACGGCCGGGACGGTCTTGACCGCCGCGATTTTCTCATCCGTGCCGCAGGGCTGTGGGCGGGCGCCATGGGCGCCTCCAGCCTCGCCGGCCAGGCGTTGGCTCAGAGCGAGCCGTTCCGCATCGGCTGGGTCCGCCCCACCACGGGGCGGCTGGTGTCGTCGTTCACCATGCTCTACGTGGGCGGCCTCATCGCCATCGACGAGATCAATGCCGCCGGCGGCATCCTCGGCCGCCAGATCGTCAAGCAGGAGGAGGACGACGAGGCCTCCCCGGCCAAGGAGCCGGCGATCGTGCGCAAGCTCAAGGAGAGCGGCATCACATATATCTGCGGCCCTACCGGCAGCTCGCAATCGCTCGCGTCCCTCGCCGGCACGACGTCTGCCAAGGTGATCCAGGCCGCCTTCGCCAATGCGGTGGACCTCGGCGACGCCACCAAGTATCCCTATCACTACCAGCTGCTGTTCAACTCCAACCAACAAGCGGAGGTCTGCGTCCGCTACCTGGTGGAGACGCTCAAGCTCAAGAAGATCGGCATCCTCCAGGAGAATACCGCCTTCGGCGAGCAGGCCACGGCGGCGTCGCTTCTGGCGCTGCAGAAATATGGCCTCAAGCCCGTGGCGACCGAGATCTACTCGCAGACCGCGCCGGACCTCTCGGCCTACATCACCAACCTGCGCAAGGCCGGCTCGGAGGGGCTGCTCGGCTGGATGGCCAGCGCCCCGTCGCTCGCCATGTGCTACAACGGCCTGCACGCGCAGAAATGGTACCCGCCGATCACCGGCCACAACGGCGTCTTCTACGAGGTGCTGTTCGACCTGGTGCCGGACGAGGCGCTGCGCAACGTCACCGGCACCAACTACAAGACCTTGCTGTGGACGAACGACCGGCCGATCGGCGCGCGCCAGCAGGCCTATGCCAAGAAGCTCACCGCCTATCCCGAGACCAAAGGCTCGGGCGCCGCGACCGCGTCGGCCCCGTTCTACGATTTCCTGTATCTGCTGAAGCAGGTGGTGGAGGCCGAGAAGACGTTCGACACCGACAAGATCAAGCGGGCGCTCGACAACGTCCAGGGCTTCGACGGCATGCTCGGCAAGATCAGCTTCACGCCGCAGAACCACTCGGGCATCTCGATCGACCAGATCAGCCTTGGCACCGCGCTGTCCGGCAAGGACCCGCGCGCCATGGGCGTGTTCCGCCAGGAGGCGACCGGCGGCGTCGGGTGACGGGCGTCTGGCGGGCTGTCGGCTGACCAAAGGCGAACAAGATTCGGGTCGGCTTTGCGCTCGGGTCTCGTGCCGGAGCGCTACATCCGTGCCGCGGCGATCGAGGCAGCGATCGCCGCAATGGACCGGAACAGCACCGCTGGATCATCCCGCGATGGCGTGAAACCCCGTCGTTGCCAGAACGCGGTGGCGTCGAGATCAATGGCATTGACCATGAGAGCTCGACCGCCGACGAGCGCGGCCGCCGTCACGCACCGCTCAAGTGCATGCTTGACCAAACCGGTGCCTATGCCTCGGCCGGCCCAGGCGACATCCGTCGCAAGCTGACCGAGCAGCAGGCACGGAACCGGGTCGGGGGGCTGGCCGGTGCGGATGGCGCGCGGCAATACGTCCGGCACGACGGCGGTCGGGGCCAGGCCGTAGAAGCCGATGACCCGGCCGGCGTCGTGAACGACCATGACAGCCGTGAAGCCCTTTTCGTGATTGGAGAGCGCTCTGGTCTTCAGCCAACGATCGAGCGTCGGTTGTCCGCAGGTGAATTCGGCAACATCGTGGGCCGCGGTCAGCGGCTCGGGGGCCGAGAGGGCCAAGGCTCAGCGCTTTGCAACATATCCCGGCTCCCACGGCGCCGGGCGCTTCGCCAACTCGACTATCTCTGGCACGGAGCCGGCGGGTGCCGCCAAGGCGGCGACGAACTCTGAAAACCCTTCCGGGCTCATGCGGATCAGCCGATTCTCCATGAGCACCTCCTCGGCGGCCCGAACCGCTGCATCGCGCACGAAGTCCGTACGCGAACGGCCGCGCAGCCCGGCCGCGCGATCGATGATGGCGATATCCGCCTCCGGAAGGCGCATCGAAATCGGGTGTTCCTTGCGTTCGGCGTTGGCGGCCATCGTGCCCTCCTGCCATGAGCATAATTGCGCGTAGTGCAAATTGCAATACATGCGGGCGGGTGGCGGCGCCGGCCGAGCCGTGTGGACAAGACGCTACGCCACCAGCGGCGCCGAGACTCCCTCCAGCAGCCGCAGCGCGTCCTTCGGATCGAGGCGTACCTGGAGGCCGCGCTGGCCGGCGTTGATGAAGACGAGGTCATGGGCCACGGCGGCCTCCTCCATGGCGACGCGCGGCGGCCGCATCTGGCCGAACGGGCTGATGCCGCCGACCTTGTAGCCGGTGAGGCGCTCGGCGTCGGCCGGCTTCATCATCTGCGCCGACTTGCCGCCGAAGGCGGCCGCGAGCTTCTTCATGGAGACCTCGCGGTCCGACGGCACGATCGCGCAGACCGGCTTGCCGTCGACGAGCGCCATCAGTGTCTTCAGCACGCGGTCCGGCGCCTCGCCCAAGGCCTCGGCCGCTTGCAGGCCGACGCGCTCGGCGCTGGGGTCGTAATCGTAGGCGTGCACCGAGAAGGCGACGCCCGCCCGCTCCAGCGCCTGTGTTCCTCGCGTCGTCCTGGCCATGGGCGGAGCTTTTGGCCGAACGGCGGCGCGGGTCAAGCCGCCCGGCGGCCTGCCGGCCCTGTCAGCGCCAGAGCTTTTCCTCGCCCACGTATTCGGCACCCGGCAGCGGGCCGGGCTTCAGGAATGCGGCCAGCACGTTGCGCATGAAGCGGCTGACGTTGTTGTCGCCGTTGCGCCAGGGCAGGGCCTGGCTCCAGGCGATCGAGCCGATGGCCAGACAGGCGCCGTCGTTGGCGGTGGTGAAGAAGGCCATGTCGGCGCGCACCTGCGGATCCTGGGTGCCGCCACGGCCGGGGAAGGCGTAGGCGATCTCCTCCGACACCAGCGGGTAGTTGTCGGAATGGCCGTGCGAGGCGGCGAGCAGCAGGGCGTGCGGCGGCGTGCCCAACGCCAGGTCGTAGCGGTCGATCTCGATGCCGGCGGCACCGCCCAGCCCCAGGCCGAAGTCGCCGATCTGCTCCTCGGGGCCGATGCCCTCGAACATCCAGGCGACGCGCTTGTGAAAGGAGTCCGGCATGCGCTCGAACGGCATGCTCTCGTCCATGCCCTCGGAGGTGAAGCCGACGCCGACGATCTTCTGTGGCGCCCGCCCGCGCGAGCGCCACAGGCCCGAGCGCTCGCCGGTGGAGATCAGGTAGCCCTCGCCCGGATCCGCCTGCCAGGCGCGCGAGCCGGTGTCGAGCTTGCGCACCTCCATGCAGAACGGCTCGTCCTCGCGCAGGCCGGAGACCCAATAGTAGCCGTTGCCGCCCGAGTAGATCAGCCGGCCGCCGCTGGTGAGGTAGTCCTCGGTGGCGTCGAGCATCCGCTCCGAATAGTATTCGGGGTGGGTGCAGTTGATCACCGTGCGGTAGGGCGCCAGTGCGGCCGCGCCCTCGGCGTGCAGCTCGTGATCGGTCAGGATCTCGTAGTCGTAGCCCTGCGTGTCCAGCCACCAGATCAGCGACAGGTCGGCCGGCAACGCCCAGGGAAATCCCATCGAGCTCAGCCGGTGCCGCGGGCGCATGTTGATGATCGGCCGCCGCCACGACGAGAAGCAGCAGCCCGCGCCGTCGGAATGGTGGTCGTAGGTGGAGAGGCCGAACTCCTGCAGTTTGTTGAACTCGATGTCGGCCTCGGTGAGGATCGGCGTGTGCGCGGTGATCGCCTGGCCGATGGGGGCCTCGTAGGCGAGGTGCTCGTTGGCGTAGGCGAGATAGGTGAAGGTCGACATCAGCACCGCGAGCGGCGCCTTGGGGCTGGCGGCCCGCACGAAGAAGGGGATGTGCTCCTCCACGCCGCCCGATCGCAGCCGTAGCGCGTAGACGCCGCTGCGGGTGGCGGGCGGCACCGTGAAGGTCACCGTCGGTTGCCAGCGGCAGTCGGTGATGGCGTCGTCGTGGAACCAGACACCCCCGTATTGCGACGGATCGAGCCGGAAGCTGTCGGAGCGTCCGGCCCAGTTCCAGCCGGTCATGCCGCGCACCGGGTGGTTCATGCCCTGCGCGTCGAGGTGGTGCGGTCCGACGTCCACGATGGTGTGGCCGATGCCGGTGTCGGTGTAGCCGGCGGTGGTGTCCCAGTGCGCCAGCACCGGCCCGTCGGCGGGCGGCTGGCCGCTGCGGGCGATGGCCTCGATCGCCGCGGGCGTCAGCACCGCGGCGGCCACGCCGGCCCGGTCGATCTTGCCGTTGTAGAGCATGCCGACGAAGCGGCCGCGGCGATCGTTCTCCTCGCTCGCGCCGGCCCACAGGAAGGGCGTTTCCGGCCCCGGATCGGCCGGCGCCACGCGCAGCGTCTCGGCCACGCGCGAGCCGTAGTCGGCCGGCACCACCGGGCCGGTGAGCGAGTTGTAGCGATTGACGCAGCCGATCTGGTAGAGCCGGGCTTCCTTGGTCGCCGCATCGAAGCTCGCCGCCACGAAATACCAGGCCCGGGTGACGAGGCTGACCTCGGCCGCCACGTGGTCGAGCAGTGTGCCGTCGCCGATCCAGAACTCCAGCCGGCCTTCCGGGCTGATGCCGAGCGCGTAGCCCTTGCCCGACATGATGTCCCACTTCGACAGGATGGCCTGGCGAGCGATGCCGGGCTTGGTGGGGTAGATAAAGGCGTAGATGGTGAAGCTGCCGGGCGCGGCGAGCTTCGCCTCCGGGTCGGCCACCACGGCGTGGGAGCCGACCTGGGTGAACTGGCGGCGCACGGCGACCTCGCCGGGAATGACGCTCGCCACCTCTTCCTCGACGAAGCCCGGCCCCTCCGGGTTCTCGTCCCCGTGGATGAGCCGCACCAGCTGTGCATCGACGCTGTCGGTGCCTTCGCCCGAGATCATGAAGGAGAGCGTGTCGCCGGCCTTCGCCGACCAGGGGTCGGCATAGCCGTGTATCCGCTTGGTAGCCATGGCTGTCCTTGCAAATGTCAGCTGGCGAGGAGGTCGTTGACGCGCAGCAGGAAGACGGCGTGCAGGGCCTCGTCGGTCGTCGCGTAGAGCTTGTCGTCGACCACGCGCGGCGGCTGCCCCGGGCGGCCGGAGAAGGCCAGCACCTTGTAGGCGCAGTCGGTCAGCGGGCCGACGCGCAGGATGGCGTACTTGTCCGGCATCTCGCCGCGGCGGAAGTAGTTGAGCACGCGCTCCAGGGCGTCGGAATGCTGCCCCAGCGGCTTGGCCTTGTGCTCGGCGAGCAGCTCGGGCGTGATCAAGGTCTTCAGGTGGTCGCGCAGCCGTTTGTCGAAGCGGCGGTAGTAGACCCGCTGCTTGTCGGCGATTTCGATGGCCTCCTCGGGCATGACCTCGCCTCCTTTCTCGGTCCTGAGCGCGCGGCGCTCGCTCTTCTTGCGGTTGCGGAAGCCGCGGAACTGGTCGCGGATGCCGGTCAGCCCGTGGTGCGCTGTGAGCGCGACCGCGATCATCACGGCGGTGACGATGATGATGCGCAGCGGCCCCAGGTCGATGAGGCCCTTGTCGATGAGCACGACGACCGCCGTGCCGACGACGGCGCCCTCCGCCCGCCCCAGCCCGCCGATGACGATCATGGCGAACAGCACCAGGAGCTGGTCGAGCGAGAACACGGCGAGCGAGATCGAGCGGTAGTACATGGCGTAGAAGGCGCCGATGGCCCCGAGCGCGGCCGAGGACAGCACGAACACCCAGAGGCGCGCGCGGCGGTAGTCGATGCCGACGGCCTCGGAAAAGGCCTCGTCCTCGCGCGCCGCCTGGAGCAGCAGGCCGAGCTTTTCGCTGTTGATCAGCCGGAACACCAGGAGTGCGGCGAGCAGCAGCATGAAGGCGGCGAAGAAGCCGAGCAGCAGGCCCGGGCGCTGCAGCATCCAGTCGGCCGGGATGAACGAGTCGACCTGGTTGATGCTGCCGTTGCTGGGCGCAAGCGTCTTGATCTGGGAGACGAACACCCGGCAGATCTCGGCGATGCCGAGCGTCAGCAGGGCGTAGTAGAGGCCGTCGAGCCGTGTCGACGGCAGCGCCAGGAAGCCGCCGAGCACGAGGCCGACCAGCGCCCCCACCGGCATCAGCAGCGGCCAGGGCACGCCGAGGTAGACGTTGGCGGCGGCGGCCGCGTAGCCGGACATGCCCACCACCGCCATGGTCGCCAGCGAGAAGATACCCGCGGTGCCGATGATCAGCGTCCAGATGACGTTGATCGCGGCGAAGATGCAGAACACCGAGGCGATGCTGATCGCCTGGTCGGACAGGAACGGCGTGACCGCCACCAGCGCGCCGAGCCCGATCGTCCACCACAGCGGCCGCTTGTCGGCCAGCCGTCGCTCGCGGCGTAGCGACTTGGGGTTGCTGACGCCGCGCCAGGCCAGCCAGTGGCGCTTGGTGAAGGGCACGCGATCGCGCTGCCAAGGCTGGCCGCCGTCGGGCTTGAGGGTGATCTCCTGCGGCCGCTGCCCGATCAGGTAGTAACGCTTGGCGGGTTCGTCCTGGATCGCCATGGCTATTCCCGCGTCTCGTCGAGCAGGCCGCCGAGGCCCCGGGGCCGCACCAGCAGGACGGCGATGATCACCGCGAACTGCACGAACAGCACGTAGCGCTGCCCGAGCCACGGGATGACGCCGGTGACGGCCTCGACCAGGCCGATCAGCACGGCCCCGGCGACCGCCCCAGGCACCGAGCCGAGGCCGCCGAGCAGGGCGATGGTCAGGCCCTTGACCAGGGGGATGGCACCGGCGGCGGGGCTCACGAACACGGTCTGCGACAGCAGCACGGCGGCGAGGCCCGCCAGCGCGCCGGTCAGGATCATGATCGGCAGGGCCGTCTTGCGGCTGGAGATGCCGACGAGGGCGGCCCCTTCCGAATTCTGCATGACCGCCCGGATCTCCAGGCCTTTGCGACTGTGGCGCAGCCACAGCAGCACCGCCCCCAGCAGCACCACGGTCGCCGCGATGATGACCAGCTGGTCGATCCGCACCGAGGCGCCGAGGACCGAGACGCGGCCGACGCCGAACACGCGCGGCAGGCTCTTCTGCTGCGGGCCGAAGAACCACAGCAGCGCCTGCACCGTGGCCAGATTGAGCGCCAGGGTGACGATCAGGCTGCGCACCGGGAAGTTCTGCTTGTCGTGGATCGGCAGGAACGCGACCAGGTAGATGACGATACCGCACAGGCCGCCGGCCAGCAGGCCGACGGCGCCGATGAACACGGCCAGCACCGGCGTCGCCGCCGCCCCGCCGTCGAGCCACGCCCGCACGAGCGGCTGCGCCCAGGTGCCGGCGAAGAAGGCGGCATAGCCAGCGACCGCGAAGCTTGCGCCGTGGGCCATGTTGACCATGCCGACGCTCGACCACAGCAGCGAGATGCCGATCGCCATCAGGCCGTAGATCGCGGCGAGGTAGAGGGCGTAGACGATGAGCCCGGCGTCCATCAGCGCAGATCCACGTGGCCGACTTCGCCGCGCAGCTGGCCGGCGTGCATGCCGATCATGCGGTCGACCTTGCCGGAGAGCAGCGCCACGTTCTGCTCGGCGATGATCATCGCCTTGCCGTCGAGGCCGATGTCGACCAGCGCGTCGACGACGCGCTGCGAGATCTTCGGCGCAAGCCCGAGCGACGGCTCGTCGATGAGATAGAGCCTGGCGTCAGCCATCAGCGCACGGCCGACCGAGACCATGCGCCGTTCGCCGCCGGAGAGCTTGCCGACTGACGCGTTCTCGAGCTGGGCGAGCTGGGGAAACAGCGCGTAGATCCGGTCCCGCCGCTGCGCCCGCTCGCGCCAGGCCAGGGTCGTATAGGCCCCGCAATCGAGATGCTGGCGCACGGTCAGGCCCGGGAAGATGGCGTCGCCCTGGGGCGTCATGGCCACGCCCAGGCGCACGATGCCGGGTGTGCGCCGGCCCTCGCCCAGGGAGCGGGTGCCGCCGATCTCCTGGCCGGCGAAGCGGATCGAGCCGCGCTGCCAGCCGACCAGGTGCATGACGGCGCGGAACAGCGTGGTCTTGCCGTGGCCGTTGAGGCCGACGATGGCCAGCCGCTCGCCGGCGGCGACCGAGAAGTCGATCTCGTGCAGCACGCGCAGGGGTCCATAGCCGGCCGACAGGCCTTGGATGTCCAGGAGCTTGTCTCTCACGCTGCCCCCTCGAAATACGCCGCCCGCACGACGGGATCGGCGAAGACACGGGCCGGGTCGCCCTCGGCGATGACGGAACCGAGGTCGAGCACGCAGACCCGGTCGGCGATGGCGCCGAGCAGCTCGAGCCGGTGCTCGATCAGGATCACGGCGATGTGGTATTCGTCGACGAGCTTGCGCAGCAGCAGGTCGAGCTCGGAGATCTCCGTGTTGATGAGCCCGGAGGCCGGCTCGTCCATGAGCAGCACGCGCGGCCGGCGCATCATCAGGCAGGCGAGCAGCAGCTTGCGGCGGTCGAAGGTGTCGAGCGACCCGGCGAGCCGGTCCCAGGGGACCTCCAGCCGCACCAGCCGCGCCGCCCATTCGGCGTCGTGGACGGACATCGCCGGGGCGTAGGCCTTGCGCGCCGCCCGGAACACCTGGCTGACGGTCAGGGCATTGGGCACGACCGGGCTCTGGTAGGTGCGCGCCACGCCGAGCCGCGCTCTGCGATAGATGTCGAGACGGTCGAGCGAGCGCCCGTCCAGATGGACGGTCCCGGCCTGCGGATGGTAGCGCCCCGACAGCACCTCGAAGAGGGAGGTCTTGCCGGCGCCGTTCGGCCCGATCAGCCCCAGCAGCTCGCCGCGACCGACCGACAGCGACACGTTCTTCAGTATCGTCCGGCCGCCGAGCGACAACGAGATGTCGTCGCAGCCGAAGCACGGCCCCTCGATGGTCATGTCCTGCGGGCGCGCTTGTTCAGAACCATGGGGCTGGCTTGAGCTTGGCTTGGCCAAGCACGTCGGGCGCGATGATCGTGTGCTTGCCGTCCTGCACCTGCAGCAGCAGGTGGGCGACACCTGCCTTCACGTCCTCGGTCTGCCAGGGATAGACGAGCGGGCACTGCTCCGGCCTGTCGAAGGTGTAGGTGCCGCAGACGCCTGGGTAGCTGAGCTTGCGAATGGCGTCGCCCACGGCGTCGAAGTTGGCCGGATCGACCGTGCCCCAGATGCCGGCCAGCATCTTCACCGAGTCGTAGCCGCTGCCCGTGTAGACGATGCCCATGTTCTCGCCGAAGCGCTGCGTATAGGTCTTGCGGAAGGCTTGTCCCGCAGTATCGGCATAGGTGCCGAGCACCGTGCCCCAGACCATGCCTTCGGCGGAGCCTCCGGCGAGGCTCAGGAACTCCGGCTGGCTCGGGCCGTATTGCAGATAGACGAGCGAGCCCTTGACCGGATCGCTGGCGAACTGCTGGGCGAAGGCGGCGAGCTCGGCGGCGACCCAGTGGTCGATGAACAGGATGCCGGCGTCGGTGTCGTGCAGCGCCCGCAGCACCGGCGACCAGTCCTGCACCGGGAACTGGATGTCGGTGACGGCGCCCAGCACCCACTTGCCGTTCGACTCCGCGATGGCCTTCTGCACGGATTTCGAGATCACCTGCGTATAGGCGATCTGCTCCTGCACGATATGGATCTTGTTGTTCTTCGGCTTCCAGGTGCCGACCGCCGCGAGCTGGTCGAGGTAGCGGACGAAGCCGTAGCCGTACCAGGTCTCGGCGCCGTCGATCTGGAAGATGTTCTTGTACTTGGCCGGGTTCGACTTGACGATGTCGAGCGAGGCCTGGGAGGTGTTGCCGTGCAGGTAGGGCACCTTGGTTGCGGCCGCCGCGTCCATCGCCGGCTGCGGGATGAGCACGAAGGCTGACGCGATGGCATGCACCTTCTTGCCGTTGAGCGACTGCATGGCGGTGACGGTGCCTTCCGGCGTCAGGATGTCGATGTCGACCACCTCGGCCTTGAGCTTGCGACCCTTCACGCCGCCGGCCCCGTTGATCTCGTCGATCGCGACCGAGACGCCGTTGAGCCAGTCCTTCTGGTCGCCGGCGCCGACGGGCGACGAGAGGGCGGTGGGTACGCCGATAAGGATCTCGTCGGCCGCGCTGGCGCTGGTTGCGCCGGTCGCGAGCAGCAACGTGCTCGCTGCGCCGCTGACGAAGTCTCGCCTGTTCATACGGAAGGTCATGCCGAAGCCCCCGATCTGGAATTGCTCGAAGCTTATCGGCGGCGCGGCAGAGCTTGAATGATGCAGATGAATTAGAGCGGCAGCCCGGCCTTCTCCAGGCCGCCCAGCAGATGCGCCCGGTCGCGCTCGTGATGGAATGGCCTGAACGCGACGAAGCGTTGCGCCGAGAAGCTGGGCGCCAGCGCGAGCACGCGGGCCCGCGTCATCTCCGCCGCCACGGCGTCGCCCGCCTGGGCGTAGCTGGCCGCGAGCGCGGCGAGGATGCCGACCTGCGGCTGCGCCACCTTCGCATAGGCGGCAATGGCGTCCTCGTAGCGACCCAGGCCGTAGAGCGCGAGGCCCAGGTTCGTCACGTACCAGTCCGGATGGCGGGGATTGAGCCGCATGGCCTGCCGCGCCCAGCGCGCGCCGTCCTCCGGCTTGCCGAGGTACACGGCCAGCGGCGCGCGCAGCGCCATCACATGGGCGTCGAACGGGTTCAGCTCGTGGGCGCGCCGATGGTGCTGCTCGGCCTCGGTGAGCCGTCCCCGGTACATCATGATCTGGCCGAAGACGAGATGGCACCAGCTTTCCGAAGGATCGAGGGCCAGGGCCCGTTGCGCCGGCGCCAGCGCGTCGTCGAGGCTGCGCCCATGCGGCTCCCACGACCAGAGGCGCAGCTTCATCAAGGCGAGCCAGGCGAGGGCGAGTGCATAGTCGGGATCGAGCGCCAGCGCCTTCTCGAACATGGCCAGCGCCGCGGCGGCCGACGGCGGATCCAGCGCCCGTGCCAGGTGAACGCCGCGCAGCAGGAAGTCGTAGGCCTCCATATTCTCGGTGCGCTTGCGGCTCGCGGCCGCCGCGGCTTCATCCTCGAGCTGGCCGGCGAGGGTCGAGACGATCGTTGCCGAGATCTCGTCCTGCGTCGCGAAGAGATTGTCGATGACGCGGTCGTAGCGGTCCGCCCAGAGGGCCAGGCCGGACCGGGCATCGGCGAGCTGCGCCGATAGCCGGATGACGTCGCCGGCGCGGCGGACGCTGCCCTGCACGACATAGTCCACCCCGAGCTCGGCGACGAGTTGCGGCAGGTCCACCGGCCGATCCCGATAGGCGTTGGACGAGGCCATGCTCAGCACGGCGAGGCGGCTGAAGCGGGACAGGCCGGCGATGACGTCTTCCGTGATGCCGTCGCTGAGGTAGGCCTCCTCGGGCACGCCGCCCGGGTTGGCGAATGGCAGCACGATGACCAGGGGAGGGTGGGCCGTCGCAACGGCCGGAAGCGGGCCGGTGCCGGCAGCAGCGAAGCGGAAGACGCGGACGGGCTTGACCAAGTTCTTGAGATGGCGAGCTCCGAGATCCTGCCAGTCATGGCCGTTCGCCTCGGCCAGCGCCTCGTGCACGGCGCCCGAGATGCAGACGCCGCCGGCGGGCGCGATGGCTTCGAGCCTTGCCGCGATGTTCACGGTGTCGCCGAGGAGATCGGCGCCGTCGGCAATGACCTCACCCAGCGAGATGCCGATCCGGAAGGCGAGGAGCGGCATCTCGCTTGCCGCGCCGTGCAGAGCCTGCTGCAGGGCGAGGGCGCAGCGGACCGCGTCCGCCGGTGCCGGGAACTCGGCCAGGACGCTGTCTCCGGCCGTGCTGAAGATCCGTCCGCCATGACCCTCGACGAGCCCGTCGATGAGGCGGCGGCTGTTGGCGAGGGCCCGCAGCGCCCGCGCCTCGTCCATTCCCACGGCGTGGCTGTACCCGACCGCATCCGCCGCGAGCACGGCGGCCGACCTCCCTTTCGGCGTCTCGGGCATGCTTCTCCTCGGACCTTGTTCCTTCTACTGCCGTCGCCGCGACGGCCACAACCGCTCCAACGTCGGTTCCGTGCTGTCATCGAGCGGCCTCCGGCTCCGCGCCCGGAGGCCTGAATAGCCGCAATGCCGATTGGTGCAGGGCAGTGGCCGATGGACCTGATCGTATCCCAATCGTAGAGTTCGGACCGGCTCTCGAGGCAGGAGCGCGGAGACAGCCGACGATGGATCCGACCGAAACGCGCAGCCTCGGCAAGTCCGGCGTGGCGCTCACCCAGCTCGGTTTCGGCGGCGCCGGCCTGGGCGAGCTGTTCGTCCGCGTCGACGAGGCGACGGCCGCCGCAACGCTGCGGGCGGCGTGGGACGCCGGCATCCGCTACTACGACACCGCCCCCTTCTATGGGGCCGGCTTGAGCGAGATCCGGACGGGCCGGTATCTGGACAACCAGCCGCGTCCGGAGTTCATCCTGTCCACCAAGGTCGGGCGATGGTTCTTCCCTCCGGCCAGGCCGGACTCCTTTACGACCGCGTGGGCCGGCGGGCTCAAATTCGATCACGTCCACGACTACAGCTATGACGGCATCATGCGGGCCTATGACCAGTCGCAAATGCGGCTCGGCATGAACCGCATCGACCTCCTGGTGATTCACGACCTCGACTTCTCGTACCACCAGACCGAAGCCAAGGTGTCCGCCTACCTCGCGCAGCTGTTCACGTCGGGCTGGCGCGCGCTCGAACAGCTCCGCGCCCAAGGGCTGGTGAGGGCGGTCGGCGCAGGCATCAACGAGCTCGGCATGATTCCGCGCTTCCTCGACATGCTCGACATCGATTTTGTCTTGCTGGCGCTGCGCTACACGCTGCTGGAGCAGGATACGCTCGCGACGGAGCTGCCCTATTGCGAGCGCCGCGACGTCGGCATCATCATCGGTGGCGTCTATAATTCCGGCATCACTGCGACCGGTGCGGTCCCAGGTGCCAAGTACAATTACCAGGACGCCACGCCCGAGATCATGGAACGGGTGCGCAGGATAGAGGCGGTCTGCCGGGCGCACGGCGTGCCGCTGGCGGCAGCGGCGCTGCAGTTTCCACTGGGGCACCCGTGCGTGGCATCGGTCATTCCCGGTGCGATCGATCCGGACCAGGTCCGCCGCAACGTCGAGACCTTTCGCCACCCGACGCCCGCGGCCTTCTGGTCCGACCTGAAGCGCGAAAAGCTGCTCGCAGAGCAGGCGCCGGTGCCGGCGCAAACGCTATAGGCGGCGGTTCCGCCGACGCTTCCCCAGGAGGTCCACAAGAAGGCTGCCGCGCCAGGCCTCAGCCGATCAGCCGCGCCAGCGCGCCCTTGTTGTGCACGCCGAGCTTGCGCAGGATCGCCTGGGTGTGGTTGCGGACGGTGGTCGGCGACAGCGACAGTGTGCGGGCGATCTCCTTGTGCGTGCAGCCCTTGGCGATCTCCTCGGCGATCTGTCGCTCGCGCGCGGTCAGCCGATCGGTGAGCTCGGCGGCGCGCAGGTTCACGGTGAAGAACTTCTGTCGGGAGTGGGGAGCCAGCTCCTGGACGTCGACGACGAGGCCGCGGTCGGCGATGAAGCGCGGCCGTCCATCCTGCACGGCGCCGCGCAACTCGTCGGGCAGGACGTCGCCGGCCCAACCGCGCCAGGAGCGGCGGATCGCGTCCATGGCGCCCGGCGGGGCGGTCAGAATGCGGCCGCTGCCGTTGACCAGGATGCCGCCGCCGAGCTCGCCGCCGGCGAGGCCCCGGAGCACGAGGTAGCGGACGTGGCCGAGCGCGTTATAGAGGAAATCGACCTCGTCATCCTGAATGGCGCGGGCGCCGAGGCCCTCGCGGTAGGCCGACATGAACAGCGAGGCCCACTGGTCCTGCTGGTCGGCGACGACGACTGCCATCTTGGCGATGCAATAGCGATCCGCCAGCGCCACCATGCCGGCGGTATGGCGATTGCCGCCGCGATCGTAGGAGGCGGTGTGGCCGCGGCTGGTGATGACGTCTTGCGCCAGCAGGTCCTCGTGGCGGATCTGGCTCCAGAAGGCGTCGTAGTCGTCGGGCAGGTTGTAGGAGAGGCTGGCGCGCAGGTCGATGTCGCCGTGCCGCAGGTCGGCCCAGCCGCCCCAGCTGCAATCGGCGCCGACCGACCGCGCCAGCGCCTCGAGGCTCCAGCGGAACAGCTCGACCGGCTTCAGCGTGCGGCTGCGTTCGTGCAGATCGAGCACGAAGCCGCTGAAGACGTTGATGTCGGTGCACGGTCGCATGGCGTCTCCGCGGCAGGGCGATCGCTCCGTTGCCATCACGGCCGGTACGCCCTGCCGGACCATGGAGACTCCCGATCATTGCAGGGGCATCCCGCCACCGGATCATCCACTGGCGCGGACATGCCCCGGCGCTTCGCATGTGAAGCATCGCTCTTGCGATCGGGGGAGCCTACCCTCCCGCAAGAAAAGCTCTCCTCTTCGGCACAACTGCTGTTGGGCAGTTCATGCCGTCCCGGCTCGTGATCTTGCGCATGATCTTCTCCATTTTGAAGATCATGCTTTAGGCGAGTGCCCCCGCCGGTCGTTCGCGCTTGCGGTAGGCCGCCGGGGTCTCGCCCACCTGGATCTTGAAGCCGCGCGAAAACGCGCTCGTTTCGCTGTAGCCGAGCCGCAGCGCGATCGCCGTCACCGGCAGGTCGGTTTCCTCGAGCATGCATTTGGCGATCTGCGAGCGGACGTCGTTGCGCACCTCGGCGTAAGCGAACCCGTGCTCCGCCAGCTTGCGCTGGAACGAGCGGGTGCTCATGCCGAAATCGCTGGCCACGTCGTCGATGTCGGTGGTGGTCGACCGGCAGAGCGACGCCGCGAGCCATGCCTCGACGCTGCCGACGAAATCGAGCCGCGAGGTCTGCGCGTCCATGGCGCGGGCGAGCGCCTCTTCAAGATGCGCGTGCAGCCGCCCGTCCGCCGACGCGAGCGGCAGGTCGAGGAGGCGCGCCGGAAAGAGCAGCACATTCTCGGTCCGGTCGAAGGCGACGGGGCAGGCGAAATGCTCCCGATAGAGCACGACGTCGCCACCGGCGGCGTGCTGGAATTCGACGCCGCTCGGCTGCCAGTGCGAGCCGATCAGGTCGGCCAGCATGGCGTGCTGGATCGCCAGCGTGAAGCTCGCATCCTGCGCCCGGAAGCGCACGGTCGGATCGAGGATGGAATAGGCGAGGCGTGCGGTGCCATCGCTCACAGTGAGCGCGCTGCGCGTGTTGGTCTGGATCGTCGGGAAGTAGCGGTTGAAGCTTTCGATGGCGCAGCCCAGCGTCGGCGCCGTCTGCATCACCTCGACGACGGGGCCCAGCGTGGCGATGCGGAATTCCCTGCCGAGCTCGAGGCCGAGCGCGCTGTTGCCGAGCTCGTAGGCAGCCGTTTCCAGCATGGAGGTGAAGGCGGCGAGCGGCAGCGTATCGGACGGATCGCGCAGGCTGGCGCGGCGGATCCCGGCCTGGCTGCTGATCTCTGCGCTGACCGGGCGCCGCTTGGCGACGCCGGACAGGAATTCGCGCGCCGAGCCGGCGGTGATCGTCGCCGATGAGCGCAGGCTCGATATGTCCAGCGAGATGGCCATGGCGGATCACCAGCAAAAACCGGGCCATAAGAATCCGGCCACCTCCCGCGACCAGGAGCGGCACGGGCGCCACCCGGGGGCGCGGCGTCGCCTCCCGTTGGCCGACAACGAACGGGAAGGGTGACGTGAGCGTCATCCACTTTGGCGTCTACTGTCAATTCTCGCCGGGCGCCGCTCTTTACGTTGCTGGTCCATCACTGGCCGGTTCAGGACCGCTATGTCGCTCGACATTCAAGTCAACGATGGCCCAATCGACGATGAGCCGGCCGGCGAGGGCCTGCGCCGCAATGCGTTGGGGGTCGCCCATATCGTCTTCTTCGTCGTCGCCGCCGCCGCTCCCCTGACCGCCGTCGTCGGCGCCACCCCGGCCGCCTTCGCTTTCGGCAGCGGGCCGGGCGTGCCGGGCACCTTCCTGCTCGTCGGCATTCTGTATCTGCTGTTCAGCGTCGGCTTCACCACGATGACCAGCTTCATCGGCAGCGCCGGCGGCTTCTATCCCTACATCACCGCCGGTCTCGGTCGGCCGTTGGGAGTTGCCGGCGCGCTGATCGCGCTCGTCACCTACAACGCCATCGACATCTCCGTGTACGGGCTCTTCGGCTTCTTCGCCAACGACATGGTCCAGGCGCACGGCGGCCCCGCCATCGCCTGGTGGATCTATGCCGTCGGCCTCGGCATCGCCGTCTATCTCTGCGGCATCCGCCGGATCGAGTTCAGCGGCAATCTGCTCGGCTTCTGCATGATCGCCGAGATCGCCATCCTGCTGCTGCTCGGGCTCGCGGTCCTGGCCACCTCCGGTGCGGCGCGACCCATCTCGCTGGCGCCGTTCGGCGCCCACGCCATCTTCGGCCCCGGCTTCGGTGTCGCCCTCGTCTTCGTCGTCGCCGCCTTCATCGGCTTCGAGGCGACGGCCATCTTCGGCGAGGAGGCGCGCGAGCCCAGGCGCACTATCCCGCAGGCGACTTACATCGCCGTCGTCCTCATCGCCGTGTTCTACGCCTTCGTGACCTGGGCGATCTCACTCTACTACGGCGCCGGCAATATCCAGGCGCAGGCGGGCAAGAACACGGCGACGCTCTACCTGGACGCGGTCAATGCGCTGCTGGGCAAGCCTGCCGGGCTGGTGATGAGCGTGCTGCTCATCACCAGCCTGTTCGCCTGCGCGCTGTCGTTCCACAACACCATCAACCGCTACTTCTACGCCATCGGCCGCGAAGGGCTGGTGTGGAGCGGCCTGGCGCGGACCCACCACGCGCATCAATCGCCGGCGGTGGCCGGGGCCGTGCAGACGGCGATCGCGCTGGGGCTGGTCGCCGCCTTCGCGCTGGGCGGGGCGGACCCCTACACCGTCGTGCTCGCTTGGATGGGAACGCTCGCCAGCCTCGGCATCCTGACCGTCCAGGTGCTCGTGTCGGTCGCGGTCATCGTCTTCTTCGCCCGCGATGCGCGCGGGGTCGGTCCGTGGCACCGGCTGGTGGCGCCGGGCCTGAGCGCGGCCGGGCTGTTGGCCTGCTTCGTCCTGATGACCCTCAACCTGTCGCTGGTGAGCGGCTCGGACTCGCCCATCGTCCGCGCCTTTCCGGTCCTGCTGCTCGCCGTCGGGGTCGCCGGAGCGGGGCTGGCCGTCTGGGTCAGGGCTCGCCGGCCCGAGGTCTACGCCAACCTCGGCCGCGCCTTCGGCTGAGGTGGAGCGGCCGGCCGCAGGGGATCGTTGGATTCGAGGTGAAGCGCCGAGGCCCGGTCGATGACCAAGGCCCGCGCTCCAGAGAGGAGAATGTCCATGAACATCGCTGCCAAGGTCGACTGCTGCCACGCAGCCGTCCCATCCCCCCACAAGGACGGGCTGACCGTGCTGCATCCGCTCCAGGCGCTGACGCCCGCCGAAATCCGTGAGGTGGCGGCCATCGTGCGCCGCGATCCCCCCTATGGCGACGCGACCCGCTTCGAGGGGATCGAGCTCGACGAGCCGACCAAGGAGGTGGTCCGCGCCTTCGTGCCGGGGGCGCCCATCGCGCGCAAGGCGCGCGCCAACGTGTTCAGCACCGACACCATCGGCGTCACCCGTCTCGTCGTCGATCTAGACGAGGGCGCGGTCGTCTCGCGCCACGAGTTCCCGAGCGCCCGGCCGATGATCCAGCTCGAGCAGTTCATGGCCATCGAGGGCATCGTACGCCAGGATCCCACATTCATCGCCGCCTGCGCCAAGCGCGGCATCACCGACATGTCCACGGTGTGCGTGGATCCGTGGTCGGCCGGCAGCTTCGACATTCCCGGCGAGGAGGGCCGCCACCTCTGTCACACCTTCGCCTGGCAGCGCCTGCGCGAGAACGAGAACTTCTACGCCCATCCGATCGAGGGGCTGAACGCTGTCATCGACCTGAAGACCTGGGAGGTGATCCGTGTCGACGACTACGGCGTCACCCCGGTGCCGCAGACGGAGGCGAACTACGAGCGGCAGTTCCTCACGCCCGAGGCGCCGATGCGGCCGATCGACGTCGTGCAGCCGCAGGGGGTGAACTTCCGCCTCGAGGGGCGGCGGCTCACCTGGGGCAAGTGGTCGTTGCTGGTGGGCTTCAACGCCCGCGAATCGCTGACGCTGCATGACATCAGCTACGACGGGCGCCCGATCCTGCACCGGGCCTCGATCGTCGAGATGGTCGTGCCCTACGGCAGCCCCGAGCACGGGCACTACCGCAAGAACGTCTTCGACATCGGCGAATACGGCATCGGCAAGCTGGCCAACTCCCTGAAGCTCGGCTGCGACTGCCTGGGCGCCATCGAATACCTCGACGTCCATCTCAACACCATGGACGGCGACGTGATGACGATCGAGAAGGCGATCTGCATCCACGAGGAGGATTCGGGCCTGCTGTGGAAGCACTGGGACTTCCGCACCGACCGGGCCGAGGTGCGCCGGGCCCGCAAGCTCGTGGTCTCCACCATCTGCACGGTCGGCAACTACGAATACGCGCTGTACTGGTACCTCCACATCGACGGCTCCATCGAGTTCGAGATGAAGGCGACCGGCATCATCAACACCGCCGCCTGCATTCCCGGTCAGCCCGGCAAGTACGGCCGCGAGGTGCTGCCGGGCGTGGTGGGGCAGATCCACCAGCACATCTTCTGCGCGCGCCTGGACATGGCCGTCGACGGCGATGCCAACAGCTTCGTCGAGTGCAACACCTACGCGGAGCCCGAGGGGCCGCAGAATCCCTACGGCAACGCCTTCTATGAGGAAGAGACCGTGCTGGCGAGCGAGCAGGCGGCGGCGCGGCGCGCCAACCCGGCGAGCCAGCGCTACTGGAAGGTCATCAATCCCAACAAGACGAACTATGCCGGCACGCCCGTGGCCTACAAGCTCGACGCCGGCAACTGCGTCACGCCGTTCGTGGCGGCCGGCTCGCCGTCGGGCAAGCGCGCCGGCTTCGTGCAGAACCACGTGTGGGTGACCGCCTTCGATCCCGAGCAGCGCTATCCGGCCGGCGACTTCATGAACCATTCCGACGGCACGGGGGGCCTCGCCGCCTTCATCGCCGGCGACAAGCCGATCGAGAACGCCGACATCGTGCTCTGGCACGTCTTCGGGCTGCACCATCCGGTGCGCGTCGAGGATTTTCCCGTGCAGCCCTGCGTCACCACCGGCTTCAAGCTGATGCCGGCCGGCTTCTTCAACGGCAACCCGTGCATCGACATGGCGCCGGAGGTGAACGCCGCGAGCTGTTGCGCCGACGCCTGAGAAGAGCGGCGCGAAGGGCCTGAGGCATGGGCGCGGGCGATCTCGGCCTGGAGCGCTTCGCGGTTGGGTGGAACCACCCAATCGCAAGTGAAGCGCTCCAGATTCTAAATGTCATGAGCATGTCCGTGCCATTGGATGGTTTTATCCAATGGCGAAGTGCTCTGGCGGCGGGCCTGCTCATGGGGCTCGCCAGCAGCCTGCACTGCGCCGGCCTGTGCGGCGGCATCGCCTCGTCGCTGCTGATGGCCGGCGCCGGGCCTACGGCGACGAGCGGGCGCGCCGGCGTGCTGCTCCATATGCAGGTTGGCCGGGTGCTGACCTACGTGCTGGGCGGTGCGACGGTCGGCGGTGTAGGCGCGGCCCTCGGCGTGTTGCTGGACTTGGCCGGCGGGCAACTCGTCCTGCGCCTTGTTGCCGGCGCCGCCCTGCTGTGGACCGGGCTCTCCATCGCCGGCGTCGGCCCGGGCTTTCCGGCGCTCGACCGCCTCATGGCGACACCACTCCGCCGGCTGCGGCAGGCGCTGCCCGGCCGGGCCAGCCTGCCCGTGCTCATGGGCATGGTCTGGGGCGCCGCCCCGTGCGGCATGGTCTATGGGGCTCTGCTCAACGCCGCGCTGTCCGGCTCGCCGGCGGCGGGGGCGACATTCATGGCCGGCTTCGGCGCCGGCACCATCCCCGCCGTCGCCGCCAGCGCCTACGGCGTATCGCTGCTGACCGGTATGGGCCTCAGCCTGCACAACAAGCGCGCACTCAGGCTGCTGTGCGGGCTGATGCTCGTCGCCTTCGCCCTCGCCGGTCTGTGGGCTCCGGTCGCGGCTATCCCAGCCCTGTGCCGCGGGATATGAAGACCTAGCGTCGTCGTCGCCAGTCCCTGCCCGATAGCGGGCGCGACGATCGTCGCGCTCATATCAAGCCCATCGGGAGGAGCCATGATCGATCTCCGCAGTGATACCTGCAGCCGCCCGACCGCGGAGATGCGGGCCGCCATGGCCAACGCCGAGGTCGGCGACGACGTCTATGGCGACGATCCGACCGTCAAGGCGCTCGAAGCGGCCACCGCCGAGCTGCTGGGCAAGGACGACGCGGTCTACATGCCGAGCGGCACGATGACCAACCAGGTCGGCATCCGCGCCCATACGCAGCCCGGCGACGCCGCCCTCTACGATCAGAACGCCCACGTCTATCAGCTCGAGGGAGGCGCGTCCGCGGCGCTCTCCGGCGTGCTGCCGCGGCTGCTGCCGGGCGTGCGCGGCATCTTTTCGGCAGCGGATGTGGAGGCTGCCTTCGGCCGGGATCACCCCTTCTTCCCGTCCGCGGTCGCGCCACCACTCCGACTATTGTGCCTGGAGAATACGCACAACGCCGGCGGCGGCTCGGTCTGGCCGCTCGACACCCTGGTAGCCGTTGCCCGCGCCGGCCGCGCCCGCGGCCTCGCGCTCCACCTCGACGGCGCCCGCCTCTGGCACGCGACGGCAGCAGCGGGCGTGCCGGAGGCGGCCTACGCGGAGCCGTTCGATTCGGTCAGCGTCTGTTTCTCGAAGGCGCTCGGCGCCCCGGTCGGCTCGTGCCTGGCGGGATCGCACGCGGTCGTCGCGCGGGCGCGCCGCTTCAAGCAGCAGTTCGGCGGCGGCTTCCGGCAGGCGGGCATCATCGCCGCCGGCGCGCTGCATGCCCTGCGCCATCATCGCGAGCGGCTGCACGAGACCCACGCCAACGCGCGCCGCTTCGCCGAGGGGCTGGCGACCATGCCCGGCATCGCCCTCGACCTGGCCACGGTGGAGACGAACATCGTCCGCTTCCAGCTGACCCACGTCGGCGCCGGCGCGTTCGTCGACGAGGCGCATCGGCGGGGCGTGCACCTGCTGCCGTCCGGCAGCGACGGCGTTCGCGCCGTGTTCTATCTCGACATCACGCCCAAGGATGTGGACGAGGCGCTGACGGCGATCGATCGGACGCTGGTCGCGCTGCAGCACCGCCCGCCGTCGCTTGCCGGCGGCGCGACCGCTTAGCGGAGCGTGATGCGAACAGTAAACGCCGGTATCCGGGACAGTTCATGTCAAGGTTATAAAAAAGGCGACATGCCGTTTCACGAGGCAATGGACAGTTCACATAAGAAGCAGTCGCTGAAGTCTCGTGACGTTTGTGCAACAGCACCTGTCAAAAGCAGACAAGCCAAGGCGCAGCGGTCAGATCTCCGTTGATTGGAGTGTCGCGCGGAATATGGTGGAACAACGGCGGTCAAACACGTGCCAGCCGATGCCTCCTTGCACGCCCAAATCGCGGCGAGGCGACATTACCACAGGGAAGACGCTGCAAGGATCTCTAAGAATCTGGAGGTCATAATGAAGCTCGTTAAGAGTCTTCTGCTTGGGTCGGCGGCAGGTCTGTTTGCGGTTGCTGGAGCGCATGCGGCCGATCTTCCCATGACGAAGGCAGCGCCTGTCGAGTACGTGAAGGTCTGTGCCGTCCACGGTGTCGGCTTCTTCTACATCCCGGGTACCGATACCTGCATCAAGATCGGCGGCCGCGCTCAGTTCCAGTACGAGTTTGCGCAGTATCGTTCGCTGAACGGCGTCGATCGGTCGAACTTCATCGGCGCCGGCCGTATCCAGGTGGATGCGCGTACCGCCACTGCCTGGGGCACGCTGCGCACCTTCATCCGCTTCGATATCGCCAGCCGCACCGGCCAGCAGCACGGCTCGACGGGCGTGTTCCGGCAGTGGGGTCCGAACTCGTTCAACGCCACCGGCATCGACACCTACAACCGTGCGAACAAGTTTGTGGACGTCGACAAGGCGTTCATCCAGTTCGCCGGCCTCACCGCCGGTCGCGCTTCGTCGTTCTACGACTTCTACGCCAACGACATCGAGCTGACCGGCTTCTCGATCACCTCGGACGTCTGGTCGACCAACCTGTTGGGCTACACCTACCAGTTCGGCAACGGCTGGAGCGCCACGGTGTCGGCGGAAGACCCGTCGTACCGCCGCATGCCGCTGTTCTCGGTCAACCCGCAGAGCGCGATCCCCGGCGCCAACCTCACCTTCGCCCAGCCCAACGTCGGCAACATCGGAACCTCCCTGGCGTCGCTGTGCAGCGACGGCGGCGTCAACGGCTGCACCTACGGCTCGCCGGTCTACCTGTTCAACGCGGCCGGCCAGCGCATCGGCTTCGCCAACGTCGACATCGCCCAGCGCCAGCAGCTGCCCGACTTCGTCGCCAACATCCGCGTCGATCAGGACTGGGGCTCGGCGCAGATCTCGGCCGCGGTCCACCAGGTCTCCATCGGTGGCTACAACAACCTCGGCGTCTACAACAACTCCGGTGTCCTGGTTACGCCGGCGTCGGTCGCCGCGGCGGGCGTCTATCCGCAGCGGCCCGAGGCGGCCTACGGCTATGCGGTCCAGGGCGGCGTGAAGTTCAACCTGCCGTTCCTGGCACCGGGTGACGCGCTGTGGCTGCAGGCGGCCTACGCCCGCGGCGCCATGTCCTACACCGGCGTCAACCAGCCGCTCGGCTATGACTTCTCGACCAGTGGCGGCATCGGCGGCGGCACGCGTCTCAATGCCTACACTCTGGATGGCTACGTCGATCCGAACAGCGGCGACATCAAGCTGACCAAGTCGTGGTCCGCTGCGGCTGCCTTCCTGCACTACTGGTCGCCCGAATGGCGGTCGGGCTTCGTGTTCACCTACGGTGAGCTGCAATATCCCGGTTCGGCGCGCACCGCCGGCCCGCTGGGCAACCTTTACGCCAACTCGGCGGGCATCGTGACGGCAGCTTCGGCCGCCGCAGGGTCGACCAACATCGCCTTCAAGAGCTTCAACGAGATCGTCACCATGGCCAACCTGGTGTGGTCGCCGGTCAAGGATCTCGATATCGGTGTCGAAGTCCTCTACGAGCGCATCGACCCGAAGGGCCGTGTGATCGACAACAACAAGTACGGCACGCTCACGGGCAAGACCGTCAGCTTCGACGACAACTGGCTGACCCGGTTCCGTATCGACCGCACCTTCTAGGATCTTCGCCGCTTCACGGCAGCGAGCAGGAAGCCCCGGCCAGTGCCGGGGCTTTCTCTATGAGCTTTTCTCATCGGGCGTCTGCGACGCGTCATCCCGCCGCGAGCATGTCGCGCACCAGCGGGATCACCTTGCGGCCATAGAGCTCGATGCAGCGCATGAGCTTCTCGTGCGGCAAAGGTCCCGCGCTATATTTGAGATCGAAGCGAGAAACGCCGAGGGCCGCGACGGTCGCGGCGATCTTGCGGGCCACGGTCTCCGGCCCGCCCACGTAGAGCGAGCCGCGCGTGGCCTCGTGCTCGAATTCCTCCCGCCCCATGGGCGGCCAGCCGCGCTCGGCGCCGATGCGGTCGCGCATCTGCTTGTAGTCGGGCCAGAGCTCTTCGCGCGCCTGCTCGTCCGTGTCGGCCACGTAGCCGGGGGAGTGGACACCGATCGGCTGCGCCGGCTTGCCGTATTGGCCGAGGGCGCGGTGGTAGAGGTCCACATAGGGCCGGAACCGCTTGGGATCGCCGCCGATGATGGCGAGCATCAGCGGCAGGCCGTAGTGCGCGGCCCGCACGACCGATTCGGGGCTGCCGCCGACGCCGATCCAGGCCTTGAGCGTGCCCGCCGCGACCGGCGGGAAGACGCGCTGGTCGACGAGCGGTGGCCGCGTCGTGCCGCTCCACGTTACGCTTTGGCTGCTCGCCAGCTCCGCGAACAGATCGAGCTTCTCGTTGAACAGGGTTTCGTATTGGCTGAGCTCGAAGCCGAACAGCGGGAACGATTCGGTGAACGAGCCCCGGCCGAGAATCACTTCGGCCCGCCCGTTCGAGGTGGCGTCCAGCGTGGCGAAGCGCTGGAACACGCGGATCGGATCGTCCGAGCTCAGCACCGTCACGGCCGAGCCCAGGCGGATCCGCCGTGTCCGCCCGGCAATGGCGGCGAGGACCACCTCCGGTGCCGAGACGGCGAAATCGGCGCGGTGGTGTTCACCGACGCCGAAGAAGTCGATGGCAAGCTCATCGGCCAGCACGGCTTCATCGATGACATTGCGGATGACCTGCGCATGCGGCAGCAGCCGGCCGTCGGCGCCGGTGGTGACATCGCCGAAGGTGTCGAGCCCGAGCTCAAGGTGGTGCGTCATGGGGATCCTGATTCGTCGGCTGCCCGGCTGCGGGCAGACGCGAGCGCGCCCTGGAGCGCTTTGCGCATGGGTGAGACCAGCCGATTGCAAGCGCTGCCGGGCTGTCTCGCTCAACTGGAGAGAGGCGGCGCGGATTCAAGGGACGGCTCTAAGCTTCACCTTTGCTCATCAGCGCGAGCAGGCCTTTCAGCAGCACCGTTGGCGTCGGGGGACAGCCGGGGATGTGCAGGTCCACCGGAACCACGGCAGACACGCCCCCGACGCAGGCGTAGCTGCCGGCGAACAGGCCGCCGTCCAGAGCGCAGGCGCCGGCCGCGACCACCCACTTGGGTGCGGGCGTCGCGTCGTAGGTGCGCAGCAGCGCCTCGCGCATGTTCTTGGTGACAGGTCCCGTCACCAGCAACACGTCCGCATGGCGCGGCGAGGCGACGAAGCGCAGGCCAAACCGCTCGAGATCGTAGAAGGCGTTGCCGAGCGCGTTGATCTCGAGCTCACAGGCGTTGCACGAGCCTGCGTCGACCTGCCGGATGGCGAGGCTGCGCCCGAGCTGGACGCGTGCCGCCACGCCGACCTGGGCGGCGAGCGCTGCGAGCTCTGGGTCGGCCACAGGCGCCGGCTCGGTCAACGGCGCCTTCAGGAGGCTCTCGAGGAGGATCTTCCGCATCGCGCCGGCCTAGAGGTCATGCCCCGAATAGGAGCAGTTGAACGATTTGTTGCAGAGCGGGAAGTCGGCGACGATGTTGCCTTCGATCGCCGCCTCGAGCAAAGGCCACTGGAACCAGGACGGGTCGCGCAGGTGGCAGCGCGCGACGCGGCCTGCGGTATCGAGGCGCACGACGACGACGATGTCGCCGCGGAAGCCCTCGACGACGGCCATGCCCTCTGCGGCGGTGCCGGTCTCCGTGATCGGGGCAGACATTGGACCAGCGGGCAGGCCGGCGAGGAGCTGGTCGATGAGCGCGAGGCTCTGCTCCACCTCGTGGATGCGGATCCAGACCCGCGCGTTGACATCGCCGTCCTCGCGCAGCGGCACATCGAAGTGCAGCGCGTCGTAGGGCGGATAAGGAAGGTGCCGACGGGCATCGAAGCGCCGTCCGGAGGCGCGCCCGACGGGGCCGCCGCAGCCGTACTGCCGCGCCAGCGCCGGGGAGACGATCCCGGTGCCGACCGTGCGGTCCTGAAGCGAGGTCGTGTTGTCGTAGAGTTCCACCAAGCCGGGAAAGCTGTGTCGGACGGTCTCGATCAGCTCCCGGAGCTGTGCCGCGCCCGCCGGGGAGAGATCGGCCGCGACGCCGCCGGGCACGATGCGATCCATCATCAGCCGATGTCCGAAGCAAGACGCAGCCGCGCGCAGGGTCCGCTCGCGCAGGACGCCGCAATGGGCGAGCATGAGGGAAAAGGCGGCGTCGTTGCAGATGGCGCCGATGTCGCCAAAATGGTTGGCGAGCCGCTCCAGCTCGGCCATCAGCGCCCGCAGCCAGTGGACGCGCGCCGGCACCTCGACGGCCAGCGCAGCCTCCACCGCCCGGGCGAAGGCCAAAGCATAGGCCACCGTGCTGTCGCCGGAGACCCGGCCGGCAAGGCGCGCGGCCCGATCGAGGGATGCGCCCTGCATCAGCGCTTCGATGCCCTTGTGGACATAGCCCAGGCGCTCCTCCAGCCGCACCACCGTTTCGCCGTTGGCGGTGAAACGGAAATGGCCCGGCTCGATGATGCCGGCATGCACCGGTCCGACCGGAATCTGATGCAGGCCTTCGCCCTCCGCGGGCAGAAACGGATAGGCGACGCCCGTCGTTGCAGCCTCGACCGGTGTGCCCAGCGGATGGCGCACGCCCCAGCGGCCGTGGTCGAGCCAGGGCCGCCCGTCGGCGAGGCTCGACGGCGTCAGGCCGAACAGGTCGCGGATCGCCCGTTCCAGGCGGCTGGCGGGGGGATGAAGCTGCCCGACGGACGGAAAGGCGCCGTCCGGGCATGGACAGGTGGCGATGGCGACCGCGCCTTGCGCCGCGTCGAGCAGGGCCATGTGCACCGCGTCCCGGTCACCCCACAAAGCGAGCAGCGTCCAGCGCCCCTCGGCGGCCTGAGCCGCCAGCCGGCGCCAGAGATCATGCCCTACCACCGCTCGCGGCCAGGGCCGGCAATCCGGCCGGATCGGGCTGCCGGCGAGCGTATCGATCAAGGCCGACATGCAGCGCCTCCCTTATCCGAGCAGCCGGGCGACGTGCTGGAACCAGGCGACCAGCGGCGGGGGGAGATAGATGCCCGCCGCCAGGACCAGGCCGAGATGCGTCATCATCGGCAGATAGGACGCCTTGACCGGAGCCGTGCTGCCGGTCGGCTCGCCGAACGCCAGGCCGTGGAGACGCAGAAGCAGCGCGCCGCCGGCGATCAGCAGGCCAGCCACCAGCGGCAGCGCCAGCAGCGGGATGCGGGCGAAGGTCGAGCTGACCAGGAGGAATTCGCTCATGAAGACGCCGAAGGGCGGCATGCCGGCAATGGCGATCACACCGGCGATCAGCCCCCAGCCGAGCAGGGGATGGGTCACGGTGAGGCCGCGGATGTCGGCGATCCGCTGGGTTCCCTTCGCTTGCGCGATGTGGCCGACGGCGAAGAAGATCGCCGACTTGGTGAGGCTGTGCATGGTCATGTGCAGGAGCCCGGCGAAGTTCGCCAGCGGTCCGCCCATGCCGAAGGCGAAGGCGATGATGCCCATGTGCTCGATCGAGGAATAGGCAAACATGCGCTTGATGTCGCGGCGGCGGTACAACATGAAGCCGGCAAAGAGGAGGGACGCCAGACCCATGGTCACCATCAGCGGTCCGGGGGTGAGCGCCGCGGCGTTGGCGGCCAGCAGCAGCTTGAAGCGCAGCACGGCATAGAGCGCGACGTTGAGCAGCAGGCCGGAGAGCACGGCCGAGATGGGGGTGGGGCCTTCGGCATGGGCATCCGGCAGCCACGCATGCAGCGGCGCCAGGCCTACCTTGGTGCCGTAACCGAGCAGCAGGAAGACGAAGGCGACGTTGAGCATGGCGGGGTCGAAAGCCGCCACGTGCTGGATCAGCACGGTCCAGACCATGCCGTCCTGGCCCTCACCGACGACCGGGCGCGCGGCCATGTAGACCAGGATGGTGCCGAACAGCGCCAGCGCAATGCCGACGCTGCCGAGGATGAAATACTTCCACGCGGCCTCGATGGCCTCGGGGGTGCGATACATCCCGACCATGAGCACTGTGGTGAGCGTGGCAAGCTCGATGGCCACCCACATCAAGCCGATGTTGTTCGCGACCAGCGCCAAATTCATGGCGAACAGCAGCAGCTGGTACATGGCGTGGTAAAAGCGCAGATGTGCCGGGGTCAGCCGGCCGGTCTCCAGCTCATGGCCGATGTAGCTGGCGCTGAACACGCTGGTGGTGAAGCCGACGAACGTGTTGAGCACGATGAAGACGATGTTGAGATCGTCGACCAGGATGAACGGCCCGGGCTCCGGCTTCGCCGCGAACAGCGACAGCGCCGCCAGAAAGGTCAGGAGCGCCGAGGCCACGTTGAGCCACGCCGACAGGCGGTAGCTGGCCAGCAGAGCCAGAAGCGCGGCCGTGGCGGCCGGCAGCGCCAGGATCGCGGTGACGCCGTCGAAGGCGGCCATGTTCATCGCTGGCCCTCGCGGAAACGATCGAGCGCCTCGACGTCGACGGTGTCGAAGCGCTCGCGGATACGGAACAGAAAGACGCCGATGACGATGAAGGCGACGAGGACCGAGAAGGCGACGCTGATCTCCACCACCAGCGGCATGCCCTTGGCGCCGGTGGCCGCGAGGATCAGACCGTTTTCCAGCGACATGAAGCCGACGACCTGACTCACCGCATTGCGCCGCGTCACCATCATGAGCAGGCCGAGCAGCACGACGGAGAGGGCGAAGGCGAGGTCTTCCCGGGCCAGGGGATCGGCGGCTTCGGTGACGCGCAGCATCACCACCATGGACAGCGCCACGAGGCCGATGCCGGCGAGCATCGTGGGGCCGACGCTGACGACGGTCTCGACTTCGCGGTGGATGCCGAGGCGGACGACGATGCGATGGAGCGCGACCGGGATGACGATGGCCTTGAACGCCAAGGCGATGGCGGCGGTGACATAGAGGTGCGGAGCACCCTGGGCGTAGGCTTGCCAGGACACCGACAGGGCCAGCACGACCGCCTGTAGGGCAAAGACGTTGAGGAGCGCGTAGAGACGGTCCTGGTACAGCATCATGAAGCTCACCAGGACCAGGCCGCCGGCGAGCAGGTGGGCGACGTCGAAAGTCAGGCTGCCCATCTACAGGCTCCGTGAAACGAACAGCAGCAGCGTGGCCAGCAGGCCGAGCATCAGCGCCGCGCCAAGGAAGTCGGGGACGCGGAACACGCGCATTTTGGCGATGACGGTTTCGAACAGGGCGAGCAGAAGCCCGCCGACCGCGAGCTTCCCCACGTAGACCAGGCCGCCGGTGAGCAGGCTCGCCAGGCCAGCGCCGGGGGGGCGAGACCCCAAGGGGCGAACACGCAGCCGATGAGCGAGAGGTAGAGCAGCAGCTTCAGCGACGCGGCAAGCTCGATCACCGCCAGATGGCGGCCGGAGTACTCCAGCACCATGGCCTCGTGCACCATGGTCAGCTCGAGATGCGTTGCCGGGTTGTCGATGGGGATGCGAGCGTTCTCGGCGATCGCCACCATGATGAGCGAGATCAGGGCGAGGGCCAGCGAGACGCGCAGCCCGACGGACGACTCCAGCATGGCGCCGGCCACCGTGGACAGCTGCGTGGAGCCGACGGTGAGCGCCAGGGTGAACACGATCATGATCATCGCCGGCTCGGCCAGGGAGGCGATCATCATCTCGCGGCTCGAGCCGATGCCGCCGAAGCTGGTGCCCACGTCCATGCCCGCGAGCGCCAGGAAGAAGCGTGCGCTGCCGAGCAGCGCGATGATGGCGATCAGGTCGGCCGACCAGCTGAACACCAGGCCTGTGGCGAAGGTGGGCACGAGCGCGGCGGCCACCCAGGTGGTCGCGAAGATCAGATAGGGGATGACGCGGAACAGCCACGAGGCGTTGTGCGCGAGCACCACCTCCTTTCGCAGGAGACGAAGCAGGTCGCGATAGGGCTGCAGCAGCGGCGGCCCCCGGCGGCGCAGCAGGCGTGCCTTCACCTTGCGCACGAAGCCGGTGAGCAGGGGCGCCAGCAGCAGCACCAGCAGCATCTGCGCGCCCTGGATGAGGAGGTCGGAGATCAGCGCCATACCGCGAGCACCGCCAGCAGCAGCACGAGCGCGAAGAAGACGAGACTGAGGTAGCGGCGAATGGTGAGGAACTGGAGGATGTTGAGACGATCCGCCAGGGACGAGACGGCGCCGGTGATCGGCGTGTAGATCGTCTCCCAGGCGGGATCACGGAGCTCCACCTCCATGCGTGCCGGGCGCAGGTCTCCCGGCCGTGGCATGTCCACGCGCTCGCGCGCATGGAAGATCGAGGTGCCGAAGACGCGACGGATCGGCTGGGCGAAGCTTCCCGCCGTGTACTGGGTCAGGATGCCGGCATCGGGAAAGCCGCAGTCCCAGGCCGGCCCGCGGCGCAGGCCATGGGACGCCAGCCGATGGATGGCATAGGCCGCGAGCGAGGCCGACGTCGTGATGAAGAGGAACACCAAGAGCCCGTTGTAGGAACTGCGGCTCTCGCCGATCGGGATGATCGAGAGCCAGGGCACGCCGAGCTGAGGCGGCATCTGCGCGCCGACGACGCCGTCGACGACCGGGGCGAGCCCGTCGATGACCAGGCCTGGCAGGATGCCCGCGATCACGCATAGGGCGCAGAGCGCGATCATGGCAGCGAGCGACCATCCGTCGACCTCGTGCGCCTCCGCCGCCTGTGGCGTCCGCGGCCGGCCAAGGAAGGCGATGCCGTAGACGCGCACGAAACAGGCAGCCGCCAGCGCGGCCGACAACGCCAGCAGAGCGCCGACCGCCGGCACCATGAGCTTCAGGCTCCACGGCGGGAGTTCCGGGCTGAGCAGGATCGCCTGGAAGGCGAGCCATTCGGAGGCGAAGCCGTTGAGTGGCGGCAGTGCCGCGATGGCGACGCAGGCGATGAGGACGACGACGCTGGTCACCGGCATGCGGTGGATCAGGCCGCCGAGGCGTTCCAGCTGCCGCTCCCCGGTCGCGGACAGCACGGCGCCGGCACCGAAGAAGAGGACGCTCTTGAACAGCGCATGGTTGAAGACGTGGAACAGCGCGGCGGTCATCGCCAGCGCTGCGGTGGCCGGCAGGTGATTGGCGCTGAACGCCAGCGCTAGCCCGAGCCCGACGAAGATGAGGCCGATGTTCTCGATGGTACTATAGGCGAGCACGCGCTTGAGGTCGTCCTGCATCAAGGCATAGAGGACGCCGAGGGCGGCTGTGCCGCCGCCGATCGCAAGCACCGGAAGGCCCCACCACCAGAGCGGGGGGCCGAGCAGATCGAAGACGATGCGGATGAACCCGTAGATCGCGACCTTGGTCATGACGCCGCTCATCAGGGCGGAGACGTGGCTGGGGGCGGCCGGGTGGGCCAGCGGCAGCCACACGTGCAGCGGCACCAGACCGGCCTTCGACCCCGCGCCGAGCAGGACGAGACCGAGGACGATGCCGGCGTGCAGCGGCGACAAGCCGTGGGTGCGTACGGCCTCGAAGGCATAGTCGCCGTCCGCGCCGGCCAGCAGGCCGAAGGCGAGCAGAAGGGCGAGCGTGCCGAAGCTCGCCATGAGGATGTAGACATAGCCCGCACGGGCGTTGTCGCCCTCGCGGTGGTGCGCCATGACGAGCGCCCAGGAGGCGAGGGACATGGCTTCCCACGACAGCAGGAAGGTGAAGGCGTCGGCAGCCAGCACCACCAGGTTCATGGCGGCGAGGAAGGCTGGAAAGAACGGCAGCACCCGCTGCGGCTCATGCTCGTGCTCACCGTAGCCGATGCCGTAAAGGCTTGCGGCCGAGCCCCCCAGATTGACGATGACGAGGAAGAATGCCGCCAGCGCATCGATGCGGAAGTGGGAGCCGAGCCACGGCAGACCGAGCGGCAGCGTGACGGCGCTGGCCCCGCCTGGGGGCACCCCGCCCAGCAAGCCCGCCGCCGCGCCGCCGCACGCCATCACCGTCACGGCAAGGGTGGCGGCATACACCAGGCGGCTCGCCGTCGGCCGGCCGCCTGCCAAGGCGCCCAGCACCGCAATCAAGAGCAGACCGCCCACACACACCAGCGCGGCGACGACCGGCATCCCCTTACTCCCCGACCGCTGGCGTTTGGGAGGGGTGCGCGGGCAGGGGACCGCCGCCCGCTGCCGGCCCTCTGAGGCGGACGCCCCGACCTCCGCTGTCGCTGACGGCTCCCTCGCCGATCAGCTCGATGCCGGCGGCCTGCAAGGCGTGCACCAGCTTCATCAGCGAATCGACGTTGCCACGGATGACGCCGTCGCTCGTCTCCATGCGCTGGATGGTCGGGACGGACAGACCCGACAGCGCGGCAAGGCGGCGCTGATCGATGCCAAGGAGTGCGCGGGCGGCACGGAGCTGTGCAGCTGTGATCATGGATTGACCCGCCGCGGAGATGCCCAAAACGTCCTTTGTGCAAGCTACATGCAATCTTCTCTATTTTCAATCATGATTTGTGATGTGTCAGACATCATCTACGTCTGAGCCATGCCGAGGACGGCCCGCTCGCCCGCGGTCTTCGCAGCCGTCAAGTCTGCAACGGTGGAGACTTCGCGTGGAGGGTGGAATACTCTGCCGCTACGATGCGGAGACATCGCCGCATGCAGTGGGAGCCACCAGAGCGCTTCTCGGACGGTCCGCGACCGCAGGCCGGCGGTCGCTGGAGCATCGGTGATGCCGTGCATCTCGAAGCTGCGACCAGTCTCACTTATGCGCTGCTTGTCGTCGGCTTGGCTGCAACTCCCGAATGGCTCGGGGGCGCCTTGCTGCGCTGGTGGATCGGCGCGACGTCCGACGTCACACGATGGATGCTCATCTTCGTGCCAGGCCCGCCTGATCTTGCCGGACCTGGCTACGGCCTGGAAGTCGCCGTCTACAGACATCTGCTGGCGGTTTCATTACTGATCGCGTGCGTCGTATTTTGGCTGACACGGGCGCATAGGGCGCGCTGGGCAGCCGAAGCGAGCCGCGGCCTTGCGCGCATCGGTCGGTCGCCCAGGCGCATGGCTGTCATCGGCCATTGCTACATGGTGCAGGGGTTTGTCGCGACGACCGTGATTCTGTTTTTCGGGGAACGTTGCCTGGGACCAATGGCGGCGTTTCTCTTCACGGAACCGTGGACGTTCCTGCGCGCCCCGCTGCTGACGACACTGGCATTTGCGTTCGCATGCCATGCGGCAGTCTTCAAGCTTTGTGCCGGCCGCTCGAGCGCAGCGGATTCAAGAGGCGGGGGCATGTCCCGATCAGGCGATTACATTTGATCGGGACATGCTTCAGAGCACGATCCCAAGAAGTGGACACCGGCTCCTGGGCAAGATCACGCTCAAAATAAAGACTTGGAGCGGGATGATGAGCAGAAGATAAATCATCCCGTTCTGGGTCGCGCGTCCGACCGGCTCGACGCGGTCGCCGCTTCAGGCGATGGCAGCCGCCGCAGCCCGTCCTGCGGCACGGCCGGAGAACAGGCAGCCGCCGAGGAAGGTGCCCTCCAGCGCGCGGTAGCCGTGCAGGCCGCCGCCGCCGAAGCCCGCGGCCTCGCCGGCCGCGTACAGGCCCGGAATGACCTCGCGGTTTTGGCCGAAGACGCGGCTCTCCAGGTCCGTCTCCAGGCCGCCCAAGGTCTTGCGTGTCAGGATGTGCAGCCGCACGCCGATGAGCGGGCCGTGGGCCGGGTCGAGGATGCGATGCGGCGGCGCGGTGCGGATCAGCCGGTCGCCGAGCGAGCGGCGGGCATTGTGGATGCCCATCACCTGCGCGTCCTTGCAGAACGGGTTGGCCAGCTCGCGGTCGCGCGCCGCGATCTGGCGCTCGATGGCGGCGAGGTCGAGCAGGTCGGCGCCGCTCAGCCGGTTCATGCCGGCGACGAGCTCAGTCAGGCTGTCGGCGACGACGAAGTCCTCGCCGTTGTCCTTGAAGGCCTCCACCGGCCCGGTGGCGCGCCGGCCGACGGCGCGGCGCGCCGTCAGCCGCCAGCTACGGCCGGTGAGGTCCGGATTCTGTTCGGAGCCGGAGAGGGCGAACTCCTTGCGGATGATGCTCTGGTTGAGGATGAACCAGCTGTAGTCGTAGCCGGTGCTCCTCAGGTGCGTGAGCGTGCCGAGGGTGTCGTAGCCGGGGAAGTTCGGTGCCGGCAGCCGCCGGCCCGTCGCGTCGAACCATAGGGAGGACGGGCCGGGCAGGATGCGGATGCCGTGCCGCTCCCACACCGGGTTCCAGTTGCGGATACCTTCCACGTAGTGCCACATGCGGTCGCGGTTGATGAGGCGCCCGCCGGCCGCTTCGGTGATGGCGAGCATGCGCCCGTCCACGTGCCTGGGCACGCCGGAGATCATGTGGGCCGGCGGCGGGCCCAGGCGCGCGGGCCAGGCCGCCCGGACCATGTCCTGATTGCCGCCGATGCCGCCGGAGGCGACGATTACCGCCTGCGCGGTGATGGCGAATTCGCCGACGGCGACGCGCGAGCTCTCGGCGCCGCGCTCGGCGCGGCTGGGCTCCAGGATGGTACCTTCGACGCCGGTGACGGCGCCGTCGGCCCGGACGAGGCGGTCGACCTGATGCCGCCACAGGAAGCGCAGCCGGCCTGCCGCCTCGGCTTCGCGCGCTCGACGCTCGAACGGCTCGACCACGCCGGGGCCGGTGCCCCACGTCACATGGAAGCGCGGCACCGAGTTGCCGTGTCCTGTGGCGTCGCCGCCGCCCCGCTCCGCCCAGCCCACGACGGGGAACAGCCGGTGGCCCATCCGGTGCAGCCAGGCGCGCTTCTCGCCGGCGGCGAAGGCGACGTAGGCCTCGGCCCAGCGCCGTGGCCACAGGTCCTCGTCGCGATCGAAGCCCGCGGCCCCCAGCCAGTCCTGCCAGGCGAGCTCGGCGGAGTCGCGGATGCGCATGCGCCGCTGCTCGGGCGAATTGACCAGGAACAGGCCGCCGAGCGACCAGAACGCCTGCGCGCCGAGGTTCTGCTCCGGCTCCTGGTCCACGATGATGACCGAGCGGCCGGCGTCGGCCGCCTCGGTTGCCGCCACCAGTCCGGACAATCCCGCGCCGACGACCAGCACATCGGTGGATTCACGCATGCCACGCTCCTCGTTCGGGAGGCCGTCAGAGGCGGACGATGTCTCTTCGAATCACCATCTCGCTCCAAGTCGTCGCCTCGAGCATGATCCCGTCCAAAAACGGCGTCCACGGCCGAAAGCATGATTGCGAGAGGGTGTTTCCGGCCCGGGGCGGCACAATTGACTTCGGACAAAACGGGATGACACACTTCGCCAAAGTCTAGAGCGCTCCGCGATCGGGTGGTTCCACCGGATCGTGGAGAGGCGCTCCAGATTCAAGAAAGTTATGAGCCTAGCGCCATTGGATGGCTCCATCCAATGGCGCTAGGCTCTAGGGTGGAGACAATCGCGATGGCGAACCCTGTGGCTCGCAATCACGCCGAGCGCGTGTTCTCGGTCGCCCAAAACGACGCGGCCGTCGTCGACGAGTCCGGTATCGCCAATTCCTGGCGGCGCTGCCTTGTGGACCACAAGCTGGACCCAGCCCGTCGCGGACCGCCGCGCACGTTGACCCAATCCGAGTTGAAGCAGCTCGTCGCGCCAGTCGACAGGCTGATACACCTCGCCGTGCCCGAACTCGAGGAGCTTTACCGGGTCCTGCGCAGCGCCGGCTACTGCGTCAATCTCGCCGACACCAATGCGGCCATCCTGGTCAGCCGCCTGCCCGACGGCGAGGCCGCGACCATCCTGCGGCGATGGAAGGTCCATACCGGCTCGATCTTCTCCGAGACCATCGAGGGAACCAACGGGCTGGGCACCGGGCTCGCCGAGCAACGTCCGGTCCTCGTGCATCGCGACGAGCATTTCCGCGAGCAATGGTCTCAGTTCACCTGTGCGGTGGCCCCGCTGTTCGACCATGCCGGACAACTCGCCGGTGCCGTGAACATCACGTCGTGCCGCGGCGACCTCGATCGCACTGCGCACCAGCTGGCCTTTGCCGTCATGGCCCAGTCCGTGCGGCGCATCGAGGAGACGATGTTTCGATCGCACTTCCGCGACGGCTGGATCGCAAGATTGCCCGCCGAAGGCGTGTGCGGACCGGCCTTGATCGCCTTCGACGACGACCAGCGAGTGCTCGGCGCAAGCCGGGCCGCGCGCCACGCCTTCGATCTGTCGGATGCGATGATCGATGCGGGAATGCCGCTGTCGCACCTCATCCAGCTCGACCCCACGCCCATGTGGCGGTCCGACGAGCCGCAGCTGCTGCGCGACCGCGACGGACGACGCCTCGGGCGCGGCCATATCTCGAGCCCGCTGCGCGCCAGATCATCGGGCACGAAGTCACAAGCCGCCTCGCGATCATCGGCAGGCGCCGCCGAAGCCCTGGAGCAGCGCTTCGCCGGGCTCGCCCGGCTGGCCGGCGGCGACCCGGTGCTCGGGCGCGGCGTCAAGCGGCTGATGATGGTTGCCGACGGGGATATCCCTGTCCTGCTGCAAGGCGAGACCGGCAGCGGCAAGGACGTCTTCGCGCGTGCGATCCACGCCGCCAGTGGCCGCGCCGGCGGCCGCTATGTGGCGTTGAACTGCGCGGCGCTGCCGGAGAGCCTGATCGACGCCGAATTGTTCGGATACGAGGGCGGAGCCTTCACCGGCGCCCGGCGCGACGGCTCCAAGGGCCTGATCGCGCAGGCCGATGGCGGCACGCTGTTTCTCGACGAGATCGGCGATATGCCGCTGGCGCTGCAGACACGGCTGTTGCGCGTGCTGGAGAACCGGGAGGTCTGGCCGCTCGGCGCGTTGAAGCCGATCCAGGTCGACATTCGCCTGATCAGCGCCACCCATCGCGACCTCGAGGCCATGGTCGCTGACGGCGGCTTCCGCGCCGACCTCTACTATCGGCTGCGCGGCTTGCAGGTCGAGCTGCCCGCGTTGCGGGCGCGGACCGACAAGGCCGACGTGATCGCCCTTGTCGCGGCCGAGGAGGCGCCGCGCGCTCACCTGTCGTCCGGCGCCTGGGAAATGCTGTTGGCCCACCCGTTCCCCGGCAACATGCGGCAATTGCGGCACGTGCTGCGGCTGGCCGGATGCACCGCGGAGAACGGCGTCATCGTCGAGGCCGATCTCGACCTGCCACCCGGCGCGCGTTGTGCGACGCTACCCGATTTCGAGACGGCCGAGCGCAACGTCATCGTCGAGGCGTTGCGCGTGCATGGCGGCCGCATCGCGGATGCGGCGCGGGCGCTGAACATCAGCCGCGCGACGCTCTACCGCAAGATCAAGGCGCTGAAGATCTCGACGGCCGGGCGGTAGACGTCGATCGGCTCCATCCGTCCGCCATCCGGCCCGACCGCGACGGCGGGGTCAGAACTTCACATCGAGCTTTCCGCGCAGGGTCTGGTCGATCGTGTCGGAGCCGGCCTGAGCGGCATAGGCGACGCCGAGGGTGAGAGCATCGTTGATCGACCAGTCGAGCCCGACGTCCGCGGCCAGGGCGTTGCGGTCGATCGGCACCGAACCGACGGCGAAGGGCTCGATCGTGCCCGGCGCCGTGAGGGCCGAGCGGAAGGCGAGGAGCGCCGTCGGGTTGGTGTCGCCGAAGGCGCTCCGCCAGCCGAGCGAGGCGCGCACGGTGAACGGCGTTTGCCCCTCGTTTCCGAAGGCCGCCGCGACGCGGGCGCCGATCGTGGCGACGCCCAGGTTGGCGCTGCGGCCGAAGCCCGCGAGCGCGGCCGCGCCGCCCCGCTCGACGAAGCGCTCGGTGTCGATCCGCACCGCTGCGGCGTTGACGAAGGGCTCGATGAAGGTGGCGAAGGCCAAGCCTCCGATCCGCCCCGTGCCGGCGTCCAGCCGATAGGCCGCCTCGCCGAACAATTGCCCGGTCGAGGCATCCTGCTTGGCGCTGTCGTAGTCCGCGAAGCCGCGCGCTTGAACGCTGCGGCCCGCGTCGAAGCGCGTGCCGAGATAGAGGGCTCCGGCCGACAGCCTCAGGCGGTCGAAGCTCGTGCCGGCATAGAGGGCACCGAACACGCTGCTCGTCGTCGCGCGCGACAGGTTTCCGTTGAGATCGACGGCCGTCGTGGCGTAGCCGCCCGCTGCGCCGATGCGCACGCCCGGCCCGATGGGCGCGAGGACGTCTCCGCCGAGAATGAAGCCGCCGGAGCGGCGGTCGACTCCGGTGACGGCGGCATCGGCCCCGCTGTGGCCGAACGAGCCGAAGCCCTGTCCCCACAGGCCGAAGGTGGCGGGATCGAGCGTGGCGCCCGGGCCCCGCACCAATGCCGTATCGGCGATGGCGCCGCGCAGCCGTTCGAGGACGGCGGTCCGGGCAAGGCCGCTCTCGCCGAGCAGCGTGGCCGGCAGCGCCGCGTACAGCTCCCCGAGAGGGAGGTGAAGCTGGCTCGCGCGTCCGCCGCGGTGCCCGAGAGGACGGTGTCGTAGAGGATGTTGCCGGGGCCGAGCGCCTCGACCGCGCGCGCGGTGACATACTGGTTCCGCGTCGCCGCCACCGAGGGAAAGTTGGGCGATGGACGGCTCGGGGGGCTGCTGCCTCCGTTCGTGGGGCTGCCGCCGTCCGATCCGCCGACCGGCCCGCCGCCCGTGGTCGGGCCACCGCCCGGGGTCGGGCCGCCGCCCGTGCCGGGGCCGCCGCCGTCCTCGCCTCCGCTCGAGCCGACGGCCAGCGTCAGGTAGACGTTGGTGCCGTCGTAGCCGAGGGAGGGCGTGAGGAAGGCGAGATTGGTGAAGACGGCGCCGAACCGGCCCGTGACGCCGCCGGCGGCGCTGAGGATCGTGTATGTCGTCGACGGATTGTAGGTCCCTGCTCCGGCGAGCACCGAGACCTTGCCGCCGTCGAGCGTGGCGCTGCCCTTGGCGATGATCCGGTCGGTCTGGCCGGCGCTGTTCACCTCCACCGCATAGAGCGCGTTCTGTGCGAAGCTGACGTTGCCGGCGACCGTCAGGGTGCCGATGGAGTTGCCGGGCGCCACGATGCCGCCGTTCGCGACAACGAGGCCGCCGACGGTGCCGCTGCCGCCGATCGTGCTGCCGTCGCTCACCGTGACGGCCGACCCGACCGCCCCGTTGACCACCAGCCTGCCGGCCTTGACGGTGGTTGCGCCGGCATAGTCGCTCTGGCCGGTGAGCACGAGGGTGCCGCGATCGTCCTTCACGAGGCCGCCGGCACCGGTCAGCGACGATGCGATGGTGGCGGTGTAGCCGGCCCCGTCGGCGGAGCCGTCGCCCACGCGGATCGGGGTCGCGCCGCCGGCGCCCGCAAGGGTGATCGCCCCTCCCTGCAGGCGGTAGCCGTCCACGGCAAACTGCATGCCGGTGGTCGCGACACCTGGCCTGTCCACCGTCACGGTGCCGGCTGCGCCTTGGAAGACCGCGAAGTTGCCGGCCCACGGCGTTGCTTCCGCGCCGTTGGCGTCGGTCCAGTTGGTCGAGGCCCCGGCGCTCCAGGTGCCGCGGCCGCCGTTGACGCTGCCGTTGGGCAGCGTCGTCGTCCCGTTCCAGAATTGGATGGTCGGCGGGGCGACCGGGGTTGCCGTGTCCACCACCAGGTTGACCTGCCGGGCCACCGCCGTTTGCACCGTGGCGCTGGTGCCGTTCGGCAGGAGGCCGACATCAAGACCCTTGTCGGTCAAGGCGCCGCCGTAGTCGATGACGCGGTACACGCCGACCCCGAAACCGCCGAGGTTGGTCACGTTGATCGTGCCGTCGAGGGTGAGGTCGCCGCGGACATTGAACAGGCGCGTCATGGTCGGCGCGCCGAGCGCCACGTTCACCGTCGCCCCTTGGTCGAGCGTGAGGCCGCCCATGGTCAGCACCTGGCCGGCTCGCCCTTCGAGACGCGCTCCGCCGGCGACGGTCGTGGTGCCGCCGATGGTGCCCGCTCCGCCGAGCGCCCCGCCGGTGACGCCCACGTCGCCGGCGACGGCGCCGTTCACCAGCAGGCGTCCCTCGCGCACCGTGGTGGAGCCGCTGTAGGTGTTCTGCCCCGACAGTGTCAGTGTGCCGCCCCCGGCCTTCACCAGCCGGTTGCCGCTGGCCGCGGCGCCGGTGCCGTCCTCGATGACGCCGGCGATCTCATCGGTCTGGCCGATGGCGCCGAGAACGACCGTCTGCTGGCCGAGGATCACCCGGCCGGCGCCCGAGAGCGAGCCGATGTTGAACTCGCTCCCGCCGCCGCCCAGGCCGGTCATATCGACCGAGCCGCCGTCCTGGTTGACGATCGTCGCGGCGCCGGCCTGGGCCGCGCCGCTGAAGGCGACGCGTCCGCTGCTGGTGATATGCGCGGAGCCTGCGGACGAGGTGTCCCTCACATCGATCTGCCCGGTCGCGGCGTTGACGACCGCCGTGCTGTCGAGGGTTGCCTGGCCGGTGAGACGAACGACGCCGCTGTTGGCGATGGAGGCGATTCCGGCGTCGCCCGTGCGGGAGATCTGGAGCGTACCGTCCTTGTCCACGGTGGCCGGCCCCGAACCGAGCGTTCCGTCCTGGACGAGGCTCAGGGTGCCGCTCTCGATCCGCGTTCCACCGCCGTAGGTATTTGCGGCGCCGAAGGCCGCGGAGCCCTGTCCCTTCAGGTGAATCCCGCCGGTGCCGCCGATGGCGACGCCGAAGGTCGCGAAGGCATGGCCGGTGGCCGGAGAGAACGCGATCACCGTGTCGGTCGTGCTGGTGACCAGCGAGCCGCCGGTGCCGGCCTGGAAGGCGTAGACGTCGGGCGCGGTGAAGCGCATGCCGTCGAAGCTCTGGAGGCCCTCGACCGTCACCGTGCCGCCCGCACCGCCGAACACCGCTGTCTGCCCGGCCCACGGGGCGTTGATGGTGCCTGCCTGGTTGGTCCAGTTGGTGCTCGTGCCGTTCCAGGTGCCGGAGCCTCCCCGTCCGCCCGTCTGCGCGCCGGGGGTCTGGCTGGCGCCATCCCAGTACTGCGCGCCGGTGCCGGTCGCGATGATGAGGTTGACCTGCCCGGCGGCGGACGTGTCGAGGTTCCAGTCGCCCGGATTGAAACCTGTGGGCGCGCTGGTCACCACGAGGCCGCCGTTGGTCAGGCCGCCGCCGTAGTCGAACAGGCGGTAGGCGCCGCTGGCGAAGCCGCCGCCGTCCGTCACGGCAAGGCGGCCGCCGAGCGTCAGGTTTCCCGTCACGCCGAACAGCGGCGCGCTGCTCGGCGCCCCGAGCGTGGCGGAGACCCGCGCGGCGTCGTCGAGGGCCAGGGAAGCGAGCGTCAAGGTCTGGCCCGCACGCCCGGCGAGGATGCCGCCGGCGGCGACCGTGGTGCCGCCCACGCTGCCCTTGCCGCCGAGCGTGGCGCCGGCGCCCACGTTGAAGGCCGTGGCGGTCATGGTCGCGTCGACGAAGAGGCGGCCTTCCTCCACCTGGAAGGCGCCGGCGATGGCGTTGCCAGCGTTGCCGAGGAGGGTCCAGTCGCCGGTCCCGGTCTTGCGGCCGGCCTCGAAATTGCTGACCGGGTTGACGTCGAAATTAAAGGTGCCGGCGGTTCCGGCTGCGCCGGCGAAGACGAAGGTGTCGATTTCCGGCGCTCCCGCCGCGTCCCTGCCGCCGTCGATGGAGCCCTTGATGACGGCCGTGGGAAGCAGGGTCAGCGTATCGGCGCCGTCATTGAGGTCGATGACGCGGCCGCCGTTGTCGCGGGCGACGGTGCCGGCGATGACGAGGTTGTCGATCACCTCCGGATAGCTCCCTGCGCCGTCGTACTGGCTGTAGGCCTCCCGGTTGGCGGCCCGCAGCGTGCCGCCCTCGGCGATCGTCGTGTTGGCGACGACCGGCACGTCCGTGCTGCCGGCGGCGTTGCTGGCGTTGATGAACAGGCCGTAGGCGTTGGAGGCTGATCCGAGCGTCTCCACCGTGCCGGCGATCGCAATGTCCAGCCGGTTGTCCGTCGGCGAGGTGGCCGCGTTGACGAGGATGCCGAAGCGATTCCCGGTCACCCGGCCGCCGGCGTTCACCTTGATGTCGGAGCCGACCGCCGCCGTCAGGCCGTTGGCCGGCGCTTCGACGATGCCGTCGACGATGATCCGCGAGTCGGCGCCGGTCGAGATTCCGGTCCCGGAGGTCGCGCTTCCATTCCCGTGGATCGAGCCCGTGCTCTGCAGCCAGACCTGGGAATTGGCGCCCACGGCAATGCCGCCGCCGGTGCTGGAGTTGGGGGAGGCCATGTCGCCGACCGCCTTGAGCGTGCCGGCGACGGTCACGTCGGCATGGGCGGCGCTGAGCATGTCGATGACGGCGCCCGTGCCGTGGGTGGTGAGGGTGGCGCCCGGCAGCACCTTCACCGTCACGTGATCCCTGCTGAAGCCGCTGATGGCGCTCGACGTGGCGCCGCTCTGCGTCTCGATGCTGCCCGTGCCGCCGATGGTCACGGTGTCGCCGGCGCCGACGCCGATGCCGTCGCTCTTGCTGAGGATGGAGCCGTCGATGACGTAGGTGTTGCCGCCGTTGCGGCCATTGAGCCCGAAGTAGTTCGAGAAGGGGGAGTCCGCCTCGATGCGGGCGCCGGGCTTCAGTGTGATGAGAGAGTTGGCGAAGCCGGCAAGGCCGGTCGTGCCCACAGCCCCGGTGATGCCGCCGGCTCCACGCAAGACCCCCTCCAGGGTGACGGTCGAGCCGTCGCCGATGTACAGGGCGTGGGTGTTGGGGGAGGGTTGGCCGAGCGCGCCCACGGTGCTGCCTGCACCGAGGGAGATCGCCGCGCCGTTGCCGAGCGCGATGGAATAGCCGCTCGCCGGCACGATGCTGCCGCCGGGAAGCAGCGTCAGGGACACGCCGGTGCTGCCGTCGGCGACCACGCCCGTGGTGCTCGCCCCGCTGCAGGTCACGCTCTGGCCGCTCGCCGGCGCGACGCTCGAACAGGCGGCATCGGCCGTGCCTGAGAGGGACAGCAGCAATGCCAGGCCCGATGCGGACGGCGCCGCCAGGCGTGCCGAGATGACGAACGGAAACGAGCGCCGCTCACCGGCGCGCCGAATAGAGATGCCCACAGCCCCGACTCCAGCCCCAAGATGCGCAACCCTGTGAGGTTGCACCGCCCTATGTCGTACCCGTCGCGGTCACGGCCGTGTCCTCTCCAGATGGAGAGGAGCGCGCACGCCGTCACCAGGCGTCACCCCAGAGCGACAGGTGTGCGAGTGCCTGCGCGCGCGTGCGCACGCCGAGCTTCATGCGGACGCGACCGAGGTGGTATTTCACCGTGGTGCGCGAGATGCCGAGCGTCTCGGCGATCTGCCGGTCCGAGTTGCCTTCGCCGACGCCCTTGAGGCATTCGCGCTCGCGCGCGGTGAGGCGCTCGTGCAGCGCCAGCGGCGGCGTGACCGCATGCAGGGCGTGGAGCCGCGCGTGGATCGCGACGCCCAGGGCCGCGATCCTGGCGTGAACGGCGGGCTGCGGCGCTGCGGTCCCGCCCATCAGCGAGAGGACGGCGAGGTATCCACGGGGGCCGTGGAAGGGCATGCAGAAGCCCTCCCGCCAACCGAACCGGCCCGCGACATCGAGGAAGGCGTCCTCCTCGGGCGACAGCCTCCGATCGGAGCGTATCTGCGACCAGGTGAAGGGGTGGAGGCGCCGCTTCGCATCCGCGAGGGCGACGTCTGCAAGCGCGAGCCGGCGCTGCTGGTACACGGCGGTCCAGCGGGCCGGCCACTGGCGCAGCACGAAGATCGGCTCCGGCGCGTGGCCCGCGGGAGGCGCGATGACGAACGCGCAGGCCGAATAGCCGAGCATCTGCGCTTCCCGGGCCAGCAGGGCCCCCAAAGCGTCGACGTCGTCGCAGGCCGCCACCGCCTCGGCGAAGGCCCAGCTGTCCGCAGCGTATGTGACGTCTGGGGATATGCCGGCGCGTTCGGCCAATGCGTGCGGCTCCGGTGGCCGGCGGCGGACGGGGCCCGTTGACCCAAGGACCAGCTCAAGGCACCCTAGGGACGGCCCCTGAGCTACGTCTTTGAAAAATATGATTTTTCGTGCGCCTCTGCATCCGGGCGCGAGCGGGCGGAAGCGGGCAAAACCGGACATCGGCGAGAGCGAGGCGGTCGTGGAGCATCGGCGCAGGCGCCTGGAAAGCTGGAAGGAGATCGCGGCGTTCTTCAAACGCGACGAGCGCACCGTGCGGCGGTGGGAGCGTCAGCGCGGGCTGCCGGTGCACCGCATCCCGGGGGGCGAACGCAATCTCGTGTATGCGTATCACGACGAGCTTGACCTGTGGCTGAGAGCAGCGCCCGCTCCTCCGCCTGCTGAAGCGCCGGACGCAGCTGCGCCGATGGACCCGGCCGGCGACGCAGCCATGCCCGGCGCGGCGGCGGAGCCGATCGGGACAGCGGCCGTGTCGCTTCCCGCGGAACCTCCGCCGGCGATCGCCGCGCCGATGATCACGGAGGCGACGGCAGGCCCGGCACCCCGTCGTGCCCGGTGGCCGTCGGCTGCGCTCGCGGGCCTCGCCCTCCTGGGAGCAGGTGCCGCGATGCTATCCGGGGCCACGGGCGCGCGGCACACGCCGACGGCCCCGTCGGGCGCTCTTTCCACGGCGCACGTGCCGCCGCAGGCGGCCCGCGACCTCTACCTGACGGGCGTCTACCATCTGGGCACGCGCCAGGCGGATGGCTTCACCCGCGCCATCCAGTACTTCACCGAGGCCACGGTGCGCGATCCGCTCTACGTGGACGCCTACGTCAAGCTCGCCGACGCCTACAACACCATCAGCCAGTTCACGCTGGTGCCGGCGGACGAGGCCTACCCCCGTGCCAAAGCGGCGGCGGAGCGGGCGATCGCGCTCGATCCCGCGTCGGCGGACGCCCATGCGGCCCTGGCCTTCACCGAGTTCTACTGGCAGCGCAACTTCGCGCGCTCGCAGGAGCTGTTCGAGCAGGCGATCGCGCTCGGTCCGTCGTCCGCCCAGACCCACCATTGGTATGCGCTCACCCTGATGCACGCCGGGCGCTTCGAGGTGCCGCTGCGGGAGATCGCGCGGGCGCAGGAGCTCAATCCCGAGTCACGGGTGATCCTGTCCAACAAGGCGCTGATCATGTTTCACGCCGGCCTCGCGGCGGAGGCGGAAACGATCCTCCGCCAGCTCGCCGACGCGGAGCCCAAGCTGCGGGCGCCGCGTGAATATCTCGCCACCATCTATCTGTCCGAAGGACGCTATCAGGACTTCCTGCGGGAATACCATGCCGCCGCGGCGCTGACTGGCAATGCGGCACGCCTTGCGATCTCCGCAGCGGCGGACGCGGGCATGGCCTCCGGCGGCGCGCAGGGGATGCTCGCCCGCATGCTGGAGGAGCAGAAGCGCCAGTATGCCCAGGGCCGCGAGCCGGCCTACAAGGTCGCCGCCACGGCAGCGCTGCTCGGCGATGCCGCCGCCGCGATCCGCTATCTGGAAGAATCGATCGACCGCCGGGAGCAGGACATGCTGGGCATGCTCATCGAGCCTGCCTTCAAGGCCCTCCACGACCGGCGAGATTTTCGTCGTCTCGCCGAGCGCGTCGGCTTCGCCGATTTGGGGTGAGCCGACGGCCGAACATGGCGCCGCGACGGTCGATCGTGTGCATGTCCCGACCAGATCGACTCATCTGATCGGGACATGCTCCAAGTCTCATCTCGCTCTAGCTAGGCGGCCTTGTCGATGCCCGGCTTGAGGTGGGCGAGACGCGGCAGCACCTCCTGCTTCAAGAGCCGCAGCGAGTTGTGCCAGGCCTCCGGCTTGTGCTTGTAGTCGAAGCCGAACACCAGCAACGTGCCGAAGCCGCCGACCTCGTCGTAGATCTTCTCGATCTTCTCGGCGACCGTGGCTGGCGAGCCGACGATCCAGTTGTGCCTGGCGCAGTATTCGACGGTGACGTCGCTGTCCGGCACGTCGGGCTGATGCTTGAGATAGTCCTTGAAGCCGAAATGGCCGAGCAGCTTTAGGAAGTATTCGCCCATCATGCGGCCCATCATGTCGCCGACCGACAGGCGCCAGGCTTCCTCATCGGTGTCGGCGACGAACACCTCGCGCACCATCCGCCAGTCCTGCCGGTTCGGCTTGCGCCCGGTCTTGGCGGCGCCGATCTCCACGGAGTCCCAGTGGCTCGCCACGTAGGCCGGATTCAGGTTCAGGCTCATCGGAATGTAGCCGCGCTCGCCGGCCAGCTTCAGCGTATCGGAGCCCTTGCTCAGGCCGGCCACTGCGATCGGCGGATGGGGCGCCTGGACCGGCTTGATGTGGGGCTTGAGGAAATCGAACATCAGGTCGGGCTTCGAGACCGTCCAGTACTTGCCCGTGTAGGTCCACGGCGCCTCGTCGCTCCACAGCTTGAGGATGATCTCCAGGGCCTCGCGGGTCATGTCGCGGTTCTGGCCGGACATGCCGTCGACGTGGAACATCGCCCAGTCGCTCGGCAGGCCCGATGCGGCGACCCCGAAGTTGAGCCGACCGCCCGAGAGATGATCGAGCATCGCCACGCGGTTGGCGAGCTCGGCCGGGTGATGGTAGGGCAGCAGGAAGCCGCCGGGACCGAGGCGGATGTTCTTGGTCTGGAGGAAGGCCTGGGCCAACAGCAGGTCCGGCGCCGGATGCGGCTCCCACGGCGCGGTGTGGTGCTCGCCGATCCAGCCTTCCTGGTAGCCGAGCTCATCGGCCCAGCGCAGCACCTGAAGGTCCCAGTCGTGTCCCTCCTTCAGCCCGCACTCCGGCGGATGCGACGGCATGGTGAAGTAGCCGATCTCCATAATCGTTTCCTCTCGATTGGTTGATTTTCAGCAACGCGTCTCGGGCGCGTTCCGAAGGGCGTGCGCAAGCACCGTGCCAGCGCCCGACGGCCGGTCCGATCGCAGCATTCCCAAGTTATTCTGCGGGGTTTCGCCGGCTCTTCGGAGCGGTGACGGAGCGTGACGACCGTGCGCGAGTCTCAAAGCTGCGAAGCAAGCGTCTCAGTTCTGAGACGCGAGACACGGTCCGTGGAGTTCCGTCCTAGGTCGGCCCCAGATGCCGTTCGACGAGGGCGGCGCATTGCACGCGGATGTCGGGGACGGCCGTGATCTCCCACAGCGCCGCGCGCGTCACCGGGCCCACGCCGAAGACGCGGCGCGAGGGCCGGCCGTCGCGGCCGACGACCGCGCCGTCGTCGGTCACGTCGAGCCCCAGCCCGAGCGGATCCGGCCGGGCTGCGCCGCGGGACACGAGATCCCGCAGCACCGGGTTGGAGCCGAGCGGATGGCAGCTCACGCCGGTGCAATCGAAGCAACGGTCGACGTCGATGGTGCGGACCGTGCCGGAACCGCGCTGCCGCACGGCGAGCCGCATGCGGCCGGCCACCGTCTCCTCGCCGGCGATGCGGCCGGCGATGACGCTGAGCTTGCCGCTGGCGAGCGCCTGCTCCACCACCGCCGCGATCTGCGGCGCCATGCGATGGCGGTGGCTGTCCCACCATGGCCGCAGGTGGGTGAGGAAGCGCCGGCGCTGCGCGACCGACCAGCTCTGCCACAGCCGCTGGCTGTGCGGCCTGAGCCCGTCGACCACGTCGCGCCAGCCCCGCCCCTGCGCGCCGGCCTGGCGGAGGTGGCGGCGGAACCAGCGCAGAACCTGTGACATGTCCCCGCCGAACGGCACGTCCGCCGCAGCGATGGGGAGCGGCGCGCTCTGCCGGTGCACCTGCGGCAGCTGCCCCCGGCGCGACAGTGCGATGATCGGCCCGCGGTGGCCGCGCGCCGCGAGCGCGATGAAGAGATCGACCATGCTGAGGCCGCTGCCCTTGATCAGCACCGTATCGTCCGGCGCCACCTCGTCGACCGAGACGGCGGAGATCGGCGCGTCATAGCCCACCGCAAGGAACGCCGTCTCGCCGAGGTGGCGGGCGCCGTCGGCCAGGCGGGCTTCCACGCCCCCTTCGCTCTCGACCAGTGCCAGGCACTCGGCCTCGACCCGGCGGAAGCGGTCGCCGGCCCCGGCGAGCTGCTCCAACGTCCGGCGCAGATAATGGGCGTAGCGGCTGCGCTGGGCGAAATGGAAGCCGTCGATGTCGCTATCGGGCGAGCAGTCCTGCCGCAGCCAGCGGCTGAAATGCTCCGAGTCGTCGGCGAACATGCTCATGCTGTGCGCCCGCACGTTGAGCAGGTGGCCGGGATGATCGGTCGAATAGGCGAGGCCGCGGCCGATCTGCTCGCGGCGCTCGATCAGCGTGATGCGGACGTCGGCCTCGGGCCGCCGCAGCAAGTGGCAGGCGAGGATCACGCCGCTGGCGCCGCCGCCGATGATCAGGAGCGCCCCGGGCGCCGTCGTGCCGGTCATAGGGTCCTCTGGCCGGAACCGGCGCTGCACGAGACCACCGCTGGTCTTCGCAGGAGCCGCGCTCGCAACAGACATAGGGCGGGGCGGCGGAACGGCGATAGCCAGCCGCCCGCGCGGCGGCGTCGGTCCGAAATGCGAGGTTGAGGTCGGTGCGTCCGGCGTGGAACAATGCAGCAAGGTCGGGCGCACTCCGGCCAACTTGGGGAGGTCTCGACGATGGACGGCAAGGGTGTTCGGCGGTTGATCGGCGTGCTCGCCTTCGTGGTGCTCGGAGCGTTGCCCGCCCGGGCCGACGAGTTCGTCAATATCCTGACCGGCGGCACCTCCGGCGTGTACTATCCCATGGGCGTCGCCATCTCGAAGATCATCGGCGAGAAGGTGCCGGGCACGCGCCCGTCGGTGCAGGCGACCAAGGCCTCGGTGGAGAACCTCGTGCTCTTGCAGCAGGGCAAGGGCGAGATCGCCTTTTCGCTCGGCGACAGCGTCGTCTTCGCTTGGCAGGGCAACGAGGAGGCGGGCTTCAAGAGCAAGCTCGGCAAGCTGCGCGGGCTGGCAGCGATCTATCCGAACTACATCCAGATCGTGGCCTCCAAGGACTCCGGCATCCGCACGCTGGCCGATCTCAAGGGCAAGCGGCTGTCGGTGGGGGCGCCGAAGTCCGGCACCGAGCTCAATGCGCGCGCCATCCTGCATGGGGCGGGGCTGAGCTACGCGGACCTCGGCAAGGTGGAATACCTGCCCTTCGCCGAGTCGGTCGAGCTGATGAAGAACCGCCAGCTCGACGCGACGCTGCAATCGGCCGGCCTCGGTGTCTCGTCGCTGCGCGATCTCGCCACCGCCGTCGATATCGTCGTCGTCGAGATCCCGGCGGCGATCGTCGACAAGGCAGGCCAGCCCTACGTCAAGGCGGTGATCCCCGCCGCCACCTACACGGGGCAGGACAAGCCGGTCGAAACCGCGGCGGTGGTCAACTTCCTGGTCACCCGCGCCGATCTCTCCGACGATGCCGTCTTCGCCATGACCAAGGCGATCTTCGACAATCTGCCGGAGCTGCAGGCCGCCCACAGCGCCGCTAAGGAGATTACGCTGGAGGGCGCGCTCAAGGGCATGCCGATCCCGGTGCACCCGGGCGCGGCGAAGTACTTCGCCGGGAAGGGCATCAGCCAGTGAGCCTGGCGGGGATGGGCCGGTCGGGGGACGGGCCGGCGGTGGCCGGCGCGGTTGAGCCGAACCCCGCGCCTCTCCAGCCGATCGATGATCTGGAGCACGGGCTGCCGCCCGGGTTCGGGCCGGGCTTGCCGGGCCGCCTGCTGTTCCTGATCGCCATCGCCTTCTCCGTCTTCCAGATCGTCACCGCGCTCTACGCTTTCCTGCCGAGCCAGGTGCTGCGCACCGTGCACGTCGGTTTCCTCGTGCTGGTCGGCTGGGCCCTCGTCGGCAACCACAGCGGCCGCGGCCTGGTGCGCGCCGCCTGCTGGGCGGTCGGCCAGGCGGCCTTCGCGGCCGGCCTCTACCACTGGGTGTTCTACGCCGATCTGGTGAACCGAGCCGGCGACATGACGACGGCCGACATCGTCGTCGGCCTCGCCGCACTGATCACGCTGTTCGCCATCGCCTGGCGGCTGATGGGGGCGGCGCTCCCCGTCATCTGCCTGGCCTTCGTGGCCTATGCCCTGTGGGGGCAGTATCTGCCGGCGCCGTTCGACCACCGCCCGTTCGACTGGCAGCAGGTGCTGGAGCAGATGAGCTTCGGCACCGAGGGCATCTACGGCACGCCGACCTTCGTGTCGGCCACCTACATCTACCTCTTCGTGCTGTTCGGCGTCTTCCTCGAGAAGGCCGGCATGATCCAGCTCTTCAACGACATCGCCATGGGGCTGTTCGGCAGCGCCAAGGGCGGTGCGGCCAAGGTGTCCGTCTTCTCGTCGGCACTGATGGGCATGATCTCCGGCTCCGGCGTCGCCAACGTCGTCACCGTCGGCCAGTTCACCATCCCGCTGATGAAGCGCAGCGGCTATTCCTCGTCCTTCGCCGGGGGGCTGGAGGCGACGGCGTCCATGGGCGGCCAGATCATGCCGCCGGTGATGGGGGCGGTCGCCTTCATCATGGCCGAGAACATCGGCGTGCCCTACACGGACATCGTCAAGGCCGCGGTGCTGCCGGCCATCCTCTACTTTGCGTCGGCCTTCTGGATGGTTCACCTGGAGGCGGGGCTGCGCGGCCTGCGCGGGCTCACGGCGAGCGAGCTGCCGAGCCCCATCGCCGCGCTCAAGAGCAAATGGCACCTGCTGATCCCGCTCTGCGTCCTCGTCTACCTGCTGACGGCCGGCTATACGCCGCTGTTCGCCGGTGCGGTGGGGCTCGCGCTGACCGCGGTGATGATCCTCGGCGCCGGCGGCTCGCCGCTCATTCCCTCGTCGGCCGGGCGCGTCGTGTTCTGGATCGCCATCGGCCTCGCCGCCGGCACCTTCGTCAGGTTCGGCCCGCTGGCGCTGGTGGCGGTCGTTGCCGGGCTGGTCCTGCTCAACGCGCTCACCCGCGGCGGCCGCGCCACGCTCGCCATGTGCCGCGACGCGCTCGCCGACGGCGCGCGCCAGGCGCTGCCCGTCGGCCTCGCCTGCGCCATCGTCGGCACGGTGATCGGCGCCATGACGCTCACCGGCGCGGGCGCCATCTTCGGCAATTTCGTCGTCACCCTGGGCCAGGACAATCTGTTCCTGTGCCTGGTGCTGGTGATGGTGACGTCGATCATCCTGGGCACGGGGCTGCCGACGATCCCGACCTACATCATCACCGCCTCGGTCGCGGCGCCGGCGCTGCTCAAGCTCGGCGTGCCGCTGATCATCAGCCACATGTTCGTGTTCTACTACGGCATCATCGCCGACCTGACGCCGCCGGTGGCGCTGGCGGCGCTGGCGGCGGCGCCGATCGCCAAGGCCTCGCCCGACGCCATCGGCTGGCAGGCGACGCGCATCGCCATCGCCGGGTTCCTGATCCCGTTCATGGGCGTCTACGAGCCCGCCCTGATGCTGCAGGACGGCGGCGCCATTGCCGCCGCTTACGGCTATCCGGTCGAGGTGGCGCTCGCCTTCGCCAAGGCGACCGCCACCGTCGGCGTCACCGGCGTCGCCGCCATCGGCTACCTCTTCGTCAGGACGACACTGGTGGAGCGGATCGCCGCGGCGGCCGCCGCCCTGCTGTTCATCTCACCCTTTGCGGGAAGCGACTGGATCGGCCTCGCCCTGGCCCTCGCCATCGTCGCCGCGCAGTGGTGGCGACGGCCGAACGGCCCCGACGCGACGGCCGGGGCGGAGCCGGCCCGGCAGGCGCCATGACCGCCGGCCGGGGCTGAGCCCATGGCCGCGAGCCTGTGCCTCCTGGCCGGCGCCACCGTCGTCAGGCTCGGCGTCGGGGCGGCGACCCTGGCGTGGACCCATTCGGTGCAAAAAACCCTGTGGGAAGAGGATTGGCGCGCCACGCCCGCCGGCCTCGTGCTCGATCAGGCGCGGGTGCGCGGCACCGGCGCCGGCATGGAGCCGCCGCCCGAGGCCCATCTGCACGATGGGGTCTGGTCGTGGCGCCCGGCGCTCGCGCCGCTGCCGCAGGTCGTCCTGCGTCGCTCGGGCGCCACCGCCGACTGGCGCATCTGCGCCCAGGGCACCTGCCGCGCCGTGGGCGATCTGCTGCCGGGCGACGCCGACCCGGTGCTGCTCGAGCCCTGCAAGGAGTAGTATCCGCGCCGGAGCGGCCGCCGCTCGAGCGCGTTCACCCGAAGCGCGGCGTCGGGAGCAGGGAGACGATCGTGGGATTGCTGATCGATGGCCAATGGCAGGACGTCTGGTATGACACCGGTGCAACCGGCGGGCGCTTCGTCCGCAAGGAATCCCAGTTCCGCAACTGGGTCACGGCGGACGGCGCGCCGGGCCCGAGCGGCGCCGGCGGCTTCCGGGCCGAGGCGGGGCGCTACCACCTCTACGTCAGCCTGGCCTGCCCGTGGGCGCATCGCACCCTGATCGTGCGGGCCCTGAAGGGGCTCGAGAACATGATCTCCGTGTCGGTGGTCCACTGGCGCATGCTCGACAAGGGCTGGACCTTCGCGGACGGGCCGGGCGTCGTCCCCGACAGCCTCAACGGCGCCGCCTACCTGCATCAGGTCTATGCGGCCGCCGCTCCCGACTATACCGGGCGCGTGACGGTGCCGGTGCTTTGGGACAAGCAGCAGCAGACCATCGTCAACAACGAGTCGGCCGAGATCATCCGGATGCTCAACGCGGCCTTCGACGGCCTTGGCGCCCGGGCCGGGGACTATTATCCGGCGCCGCTGCGCGAGGAGATCGATGCGATCAACGCGCGCGTCTACGACACCGTCAACAACGGCGTCTACAAGGCCGGCTTCGCGACCACGCAAGCGGCCTACGAGGAGGCGGTGGCGCCGCTGTTCGCCACCCTGGACTGGCTCGATGCGCGGCTGGCCAACCAGCGCTACCTGTTGGGCAGCCGCCTGACGGAGGCGGATATCCGGCTGTTCACCACGCTGGTGCGCTTCGACGCCGTCTATGTCGGCCACTTCAAGTGCAACATCCGCCGCATCGTCGACTACCCCCACCTCTCAGGCTACGCGTGTGACCTGTTCCAGACGCCGGACGTGGCCGCGACGGTGAACTTCGAGCACATCAAGCGGCACTATTACGAAAGCCACCGCAGCATAAATCCAACGGGCATCGTGCCCGTCGGCCCCACACTCGACTTCGCCGCAGCGCACGGGCGCGAACGGCTGGGCTGAGCCACGCTCTCGTCGCCCGCTCGTGCACGGGGCCAAGAGCGCTCGCGCAAGGGGCCTAAGAGCGCTCGCGCAAGGGGCCCAAGAGCGGATGCCGGTCTTGGGGCCGCGGCGCGATGACGGACGACGCAAAGTCAGAGCTCTCGTAACGCCCTTGGCTCGACGCGCTGGCGCCTGTCCGATCATGGTGCGAAGTTCGTCGAGCGCGAGAGGGCATCCCAGGCCATCATCTCCGTCTTCATCTGGTCGAGCTTCTGCACCACGAGGCCAAGCGCATCCTCGCCGAGGAACAGGCGCGTCGGCGGCTTCTCCGCTTCGACCAGCCGAAGCAGGGCTTGCGCCGCCTTGTCGGGGTCTCCGGGTTGGTTCCCGCTCTTGGCCTGCCGTGCCGCCCGTATCGGGTCCATGACCGCGTCGTAGTCGCCGATGCTGCGCGCCGTACGATCCATCGAACGCCCCGCCCAGTCGGTGCGGAACTGGCCAGGGGCCAGCGCGGTGACGTGGATACCGAAGGAGGCCACCTCCTTGCTGAGGGACTCCGAGATACCTTCGAGCGCGAATTTGCTGCCGCAATAGAAGCTGATGCCCGGCATGGTGATGAAGCCACCCATGGAGGTGACGTTGACGATGTGGCCGCGCCGCCGCGCGCGCATGCCTGGCAGCACGGCCTTGATCATGGCGACGGGGCCGAAGACGTTGGCCGCGAACTGACGCTGAAGGTCGTCCATGGACGATTCTTCGAGAACGCCTTCGTGCCCATAGCCGGCATTGTTGACCAGCACGTCGACCGGTCCGACGTCCCGTTCGGCGGCGCTAACAGCCTCCGGGAGGGCCGCATAGTTCGTGACATCCAGCAGGAGCGGAAACGCGCGCTCCGACGCGCCAAAGCTCTGGGCGTCGGCCGGGCGGCGCACGGTGCCGATCACGCGATGGCCGTCGGCCAGAGCCGCTGCGGCGAAGGCCCGTCCAAGTCCGGAGCTGACGCCGGTGATGAGGAAGATTTTTGGCTGAGCCATGAGGATCTCGCTTGGCGGTTGGCTTACGGATTATATCAAGATATAAATCCGAATGGCCCGTGACAAGGCAGGGCTCGAACAGCCCAGGCAAACCACCCGCGAGCGCGTTCTGGATGCGGCCGAGCGCCTGCTCCGGCAGGGCAGCGCTGCCTTTTCGATGCGCGAACTTGCCGAAGAGGCAGGGATGAGCTTCGCGACGCCCTTCAACCAATTCGGCAGCAAGGCTGCGATCATGCTTGCGCTGTCGGCACGCCGCATCGACACCATGCGCGGCCGGCTTGCCCAGGCGATACTTCCTGGCGCTGCGGCAGGGCGTGTCCTCGTGGCGGTCGATATTGCGGCGGCGGTCATGCTCAGCGCACCCGCCGTGAATCGCGCCGTCATGGCTGCGATCAGCGCACCAAACGGCGAACCCGGCAGCGTGTCCTCGCACTCGAGCGCCTATTGGGCGGAGGCGCTCGGCGCGGCGGCCGGACTAGCCCCCGCGACACGTTCCCTGGCGATCGCTGTGCTTCCCGATCAGCTCGCCGTGGCCTTTCGCGGCGTGCTGTCGTTCTGGACGGCGGGCGAGCTTTCGGACCAAATGTTGAGCCAGCGCTCCCGCGCTGCGGCGGCTGCGGTTCTTCTCGGCTTTATGGGACGTGACGGCCGTACCGAGCTTCTGGCGCTTCTTGAAGCTGCGTCGGGTCGAAAGAGCTCGAACCCAAACTGAAGCGCCGCGCCGGATCCGCTCATGAGTTCATGAGCTGGCTAGTGTGGCGAATCCGAAATTCGCACCACCTCGGGGCATCGCTCGGAGCGAATTTCGGATTCCTAAGCCACACTAGCAACTCTATGATTCGAGTGTGGTTTAATGGATCTGAAGGTCCTGAACATTGATGCCATGTGGGGAGCAGGAACTTCAGATCCACCACACTAGCGCCGGCTGCCCGCCGATTGTAGCCTCGCCAATCAGCTTGGAGCGCAGGGGCGGGAGGACTAACCCACAGCGTCATGACCATCTATTCCGTCAGGCACACGACGACCTATCAGTACGTGCGCCCGGTCGCCTTCGGCGATCACCGGCTCATGTACCGTCCCCGCGACAGCTACGATCAGAAGCTGCTCAGCGAGCACCTGGTCGTGACGCCGGAGCCCGACCATGTGCGCTGGATCCACGACGTCTTCGGCAATTGCGTCGCGCTCGTCCGTTTCGCCACCCGCGCCAGCGAGCTCAAGTTCCAGTCGCTCATCCGGCTGGACCATACGCCCCAGGACGTCCCCGACTTCCAGATCGACAAGGCAGCGCTGACCTATCCGTTCGCCTACGACGAGGAGGAATTGCCGGATCTCGCCAGCACGATCGCGCGGCATTACCCCGATCAGAACGACGAGGTGGGGCGGTGGGCGCGACAGTTCCTCAGCGTCGGCCATTCGACCGACACCGGCAGGCTGCTGATGACGATGTGCTACGCCATCCACGAGGGTTTTGCCTACGCGCGCCGCAACGAGACCGGCACGCAGCCCCCTGGCCTGACCTTGCTCCTGAAACGCGGCACCTGCCGCGATTTCGCTCTGCTCATGGTGGAGGCGGCCCGCGCGCTCGGCTTGGCCGCGCGCTTCGTCTCCGGCTACATCTACGTCGCCGAGCGGGACGGCTCGACCACGCTCGGCGGCGGCGCCACCCACGCCTGGTGTCAGGTCTACCTTCCCGGGGCAGGCTGGGTGGAGTTCGATCCGACCAACGGCATCGTCGGCAATCGCGACCTGATCCGCGTTGCCGTGGCCCGCGATCCGCGGCAGGCGATCCCGCTCAGCGGCAGCTACGAGGGCCGGGCCGAGGATTTCGTCGGCATGTCCGTGCAGGTCAACGTGACGACGGAGCCGCCGCTGACCAACTGGGACCTGATCGAGGGCGGAGCGGTGGAACCGCCGGCGCGCGCGGGCGTTCGCCCCTAGCTTTCCCGCCTGAGGGATAGCCGCAGGAGGGCTGAGGGCGCTGATGAAAATACGGGCGGGATTCACCATCGGCTATGAATGTCCCCAGCCGACACCGATGTTGCTTGCGCTCAACGTCCACCCCTCCCGCCGGGTCGACCTGCTGAGCCAGCAGGCGCTGACGTTCGATCCGCCGATCGAGGCGCGCGCCTATGTCGATGGCTTCGGCAACGCCTGCACGCGCATCGTGGCGCCTGCCGGGCTGACGACGATCTCGACAGCGTTCGACATCTACGACCACGGCCAGCCGGATGTCGTCGCCCCCGACGCCGCGCAGCATGAGATCGGCGATCTGCCCGACGACGTCCTCGTGTTCCTGCTCGGCAGCCGCTATTGCGACACCGACCGGCTCGGCGACTTCGCCTGGTCGCAGTTCGGCTCGACGCCGCCGGGATGGGCGCGGGTGCAGGCGATCTGCGACTTCGTGCATGACCACATCACCTTCGACTACCAGAAGGCCGATCCGCTACGGACGGCGCACGGCGGCTACGTCGAGGGGATCGGCGTGTGCCGGGACTTCGCACACCTGGCAGTCACCCTGTGCCGCTCGGTGAACATCCCGGCGCGCTACTGCACCGGGTATCTCGGCGACATCGGCATCCCGCCGGTTCCCTATCCGATGGACTTCAGCGCCTGGTTCGAAGCCTACCTGGGCGGCCATTGGTACACCTTCGATGCGCGCCACAATACGCCGCGCATCGGCCGCATCCTCATGGCGACGGGCCGGGACGCCACCGACGTGGCGCTGTCGACCAGCTTCGGGCCGTCCCAGCTGGCGCGCTTCGAGGTGGTCACGGAGGAGGCGTAGGCGGACGGTCCGCCGTCTAGGGGGCGGCAACGACTGCTCGTGCTCCAATCGTCGCGGTCTATGGCACCGGGGCCGGGCTCGGCCGGCTCGCTTGCACCGGCTCCCCGCCGAAGCTCGTCGCCTGCTCCCGCGGCGGCCGGGCCCAGACCGACTGGGCCGTGGCGATCAGCGCGGCGCCGTCGTCGGCGCGGATCGCCGCGTCGATGAAGGCGATGCGTCCGCCGACCCGGCTGACGCTCGCCGTGGCCCGCAGCTCGGAACGGACGGCGCGCAGATAGCGGATGGAGAGGCTCGCCATATGCATGTCGGCGCGGCCCTCGTCGGCGAGCCGGCCGCCGCAGGCGGTGGCGAGCAGGGCGCCGACGGCGCCGCCGTGCACGGCCGGATTGTCGTTGCCGCCGAGCAGATGCGGCGTCGGCGGCACCACCCAGTCGTCGCCCTGCCGGCGGGCGCCCAGCAAGGCGGAGTAGGGGCCGTCTGGCCACGCATCGCTGCGTTGGGCGCGGTCGTGCGCCTCGCCCATCACCGCCGAGGTGGATTGGCCGGGGTAGGCGCCGACGTGAAACCACGCCGTCGATGTCGCGACCAGCCCGGCCGTGGGGCTCGTCGCGGTGCCGCGGACGAGGACGATGTCGTTGAAGATGCCCTCGCAGCGGGTTTGGCCGACGATGTCGCCCGGCGGCACGGACCGCAGAAAGTCGATGTGCAGGCTCACGGTCGACATGCCCATCTCGGGCGCGATCGTCGAGGCGACGGCGTATCCCGAAAGGTCGTCGAGCAGCCCGATCAGGGCCCGCTGGTCGATCCGGTCGGCGTCCGCATCGGCCAGGATGCGGCCGCGCAGCGGCAGGCGCAGCTCGGCCTGCCCGCCGCCCCAGGAGACGAAGTCCAGTCCCAGCGCGCGGGCGTAGGCCGCCGACCTCATGATCTTGAGCTTGTCCTCGTGAGTCATGCTCTCAACAACCTCGCAGGGCGGAAACGACGGGAGTGGGGCGCTCAAACCACGATGGCTCTTTGGTAGGGGCGCGGCCGCTCGATCTCAACTCCCAGCGCCTTGGCCGCCCGCAACGGCCACGCCGGATCGGCGAGGATCGCCCGTCCGACCAGGACGAGATCGGCCGAACCGCCGGACACCAGGGCGTTGGCGAGCTCCGCCCCCTGGATCAGCCCGACGGCTCCGGTTGCGATCGCCGCGTCAGCGCGGATGCGGCGCGCGAACTCCGCCTGGTAGCCGGGATAGAGCTGCGGCAGCTGCTGGTGCGGGCTGCCGCCACCACTGGAGCAGTCGATCAGATCGACGTCGCCGCGCGCGGCGAGGGCGCGCGCGAGCTCGATCGTATCCGCCAGAGTCACGCCGCCCTCGACATACTCCGAGCAGGACAGGCGGACGAACAGCGGCAGGTCGGCCGGCCACTCGACGCGGACGGCATCGAGCACCTCTATCAGGGCCTGCCAGCGCCGGGTGCGTGAGCCGCCGTAGGCGTCCTCGCGCGCATTGGACAGCGGCGAGAGAAAGGAATGCAGGAGGTAGCCGTGCGCGGCGTGCACCTCCAGCACCTTGAAGCCGGCATCGCGGGCGAGGCGCGCCGTCGTCGCGAATTGGGCCACCACCTGCCGGACCTCGTCCGCCGACAGGGCGTGCGGCGGGGCGCCGCCGTCGTAAAATGGGATCGCGCTCGGCGCGACGGGCTGCCAACCGCCGCGGTCGCGCGGGATGGGCGGGCCTTCGCGCCGCATCGGTCCCGTCGTCAGCCACGGGATCTCCGCGCTCGCCTTGCGGCCGGCGTGGGCGATCTGGATGGCCGGAACGGCGTCGCACCGCTCGATGATGTTCACCACGCGGCGCAGCAGCGCCTGTTGCTCGGCGTTCCACAGTCCCAGGCAGCCGTGCGTGATGCGGCCGACCGCCGACACGTGGGTGGCCTCCACGAAGACGATGCCGGCGCCGCCGGCGGCCCGCGCCCCCAGATGCTGCACATGCCAGTCGTCGCCGACGCCGTCCGTGGCCGAATACTGGCACATGGGCGACACTGCGATCCTGTTCTTGGCCCGCACCGACCGCAATTGCAGCGGTTGGAACAGCAGGGGGGCTTCCGTCATGTCATTCCCGTCCGCTCGTGCGACGCTTCCCATGCCATTGCCAGGCGTGCGAGATCAATTCGAGCTTAACTCGAGCTCAATTCACTTGGCGATCGTAGCCGGCCCAGTAGGGCTCGCGCAGGAGCCGCTTGAGGATCTTGCCGGCGGGATTGCGCGGCAGGGCGTCGATGAAATCGACCGACTTGGGGCACTTGAAGCCGGCGATGCGCTGGCGCGCGAAGTCCATGATGCTCTGGGCGCTGGCATCGGCGCCGGGCGCCAGCACGACCACCGCCTTGACTGCCTCGCCCCACCGGTCGTCGGGCACGCCGATCACGGCGACGTCGGCGACAGCGGGATGACCGAAGATCGCGCTCTCGACCTCGGCGGGATAGACGTTCTCGCCGCCGGAGACGATCATGTCCTTCACGCGGTCGTAGACGTAGAGGTAGCCGTCCGCGTCCGTGTAGCCGGCGTCGCCCGTATGGAGCCAGCCGGTCCGGATGGTGTTGGCGGTGGCGTCGGGCTGACGCCAGTAGCCCTTGGTGACACAGGGCCCGCGAATGACGATCTCGCCGACCTGCCCCGGCGCGGCTTCCGTGCCGTCGGCGTCGACGACCTGCACTGCCAGGCCGGGCAGGGCGCGGCCGACCGAGCGCAGGCGGGTCAGGTTGCCGAGATCATGCTCCTCCGGCCGCAACACCGTCGCCAGCGAGGTGCTCTCGGTCATCCCGTACATGTGCACGAAGCCGCATTTGAACACGTCGATCGCTTGCCGCAGCAGGTCGAACGGGATCGGCGAGCCGCCGTAGGTAATGGTGTGGAGTGGGCCGAAGTCGGTCGCCGGGCAGTCGGGATGCTGCAGGCAGAGCAGCAGGACCGACGGCACGAAGCCGGCGCGGGTGATCGGGAAGCGGCGGAAGGCGTCGAGGATCAGGTCGGCGCTGGTCTCGCGCAGGATGACGTTGCAGGCGCCGTGGAAGAACGCGTTGGTGCCGAAATGGGCGCCGCCGACGTGGAACAGCGGCAGCGGTATCAGGACGACGTCGTCGGCCCCCACGGCCCCAGCGCGCCCGTCAACCCGACCTCGAGCGCGCTGACGACGTTGCCATTGGTCAGCTCCACGCCCTTCGGCAATCCGGTGGTGCCGGAGGTATAGAGCTGCATCACGGTCATGTCGGCGTCATGGGCGAGGCACGGGTCGGCATCGGGCTGGCCGGCCTGCCAGGCATCGAAATCCGGGTGCTGCGCCCCGTTTGCGCCGATCGTCAGGATCAGCTCCACGCCGGTGAGGTCGTCGGCGATCTCCTCCAGCAGCGGAAGGTATTCGGCGCCGATGACCAGGACCTTGGCTTGCGAATGGTTGATGATGTAGGCGATCTCGGGTGGCGCCAGCCGCCAGTTCACGGCAACGGTGACGTTGTTGGCCTTCGCCGCGCCGAAATAGACATCGTAGAAACGGTCGCTGTTCTTGGCGAGGAAGGCGATCCGCGATTGATCACGGATGCCCGCGGCGATCAGGCCGTTGGCGACCTGGCTCGTGCGGCGGTCCAGGGCCGCATAGCTGGTCACCCGATCCTCGAAGATCATCGCGGGCTTGTCGGGTGTCGTTCGAGCATGCACGCGCGGCAAGTCGCCCACCGACCTCGCGAGGCGCAAGGACAGCCGCGCATCGTTGCTGACGTCGTTCACCGTCATCTCCTCCCAAAGAAATACCGGCCGGCCGGTCCGTTTAGTCCCGGCCTGCCCGAGTGCATGCTCCGGCTCTGGAGCGCTTTGCGATTGGGTGGAACCCACCCAATCGCGAGAAAACGCTCCAGTTTCAAAAGACTATGAGCATTTCTCTGCCATTGGATGGGTCCATCCAATGGCGAAATGCTCTAGAGGATCTCGAACACCTCATAGACGGGACCGACCGGTGGCCGCCTGCCGACGCCGACCGCGATGACATCGTTCAGCCAGAGCAGGCCGGGGGCGGCCGTCTCGAACTGCACGGCGGTACGGAAATACATGTCGTCCGCGGCCACCGGCTCTCCTCGCGCCAGGCGCGCTGCGACCTCGGGCGACGTGGTGCGGCGCCCGGTGTAGGTCATGTAGATGACCTCGCCCCTGTCGGTCTCCAGCATGCACCTGACGTCGAGATGCAGTGCCCCGTCCGGTCGCTGGATCAGCCAGTCGCCGCCGCCGGGCAGCACCCGTCCGCGCAGCCGGTCGCCCGCGAAGGTGCCGCCCGTGAGGATGCCCGCCCGGCGATAGAAGCCCATGGGCACCGAGCCGACCACCTGCGGTGTCGTCTCCATGCTGGCAGTGAAGAGGTGACGGCTCTTCAGCTCACTCATCTTGCATCGGCCTCGTCAAAGCCGGCGGGCTGAAGCCGCGCCGGCGCCCTCATCTGCACCAGCCCGTCACGCGGCGATCGCTGCCAGGCGTCGCTTGGCATCGGCGAATTCGCTCTTCAGGCGATCGATCAGCTCGGCGACGGGCGGCGCATCGTCGATGGCGCCGATGCCCTGGCCGCAGGCCCAGATGTCCTTCCAGAGCTTCGCTTCGGGACTGTCGCCGGAGCTGAAGTCCATGGTCTCGCGCTTGCCGGGCGGCAGGTTGAGCGGGTCGAGGCCGGCCTTGGCGATGCTGCCGGCCAGGTAATTGCCGTGGACGCCGCTGAAGAAGGCCGAGTAAACCACGTCGGTGCAGCTGGAATCGATCACCATCTGCTTGTATTCGGGCTTGGCATTGGCCTCGGCGGTGGCGATGAAGCGGGAGCCCACGTAGCCCATGTCCGCGCCCATCGCGAGCGCCGCCAGCAGCGCGTAGCCGTCGGCAATCGCCCCGGAGAGGGCGATCGTCCCGGAGTAGAACGTGCGCAATTCGCGCACCAGCGCGAACGGGCTCAAGGTGCCCGCATGGCCGCCCGCGCCGGCGCAGACGGTAATCAGGCCGTCGACACCCTCGTCGATGGCCTTTCGGGCGTGACGGATGTTGATGACGTCGTGCAGCACGATGCCGCCGTACGCGTGCACCGCCTCGACCACCTCACGCGGTGCCCTGAGCGAAGTGATGATGATCGGCACCTCGTGCTTCAGGCACACCTCGACGTCGGCCATCAGGCGGACATTGGACTTGTGCGCGATCTGGTTGACCGCGAAGGGGGCGACGGGCTTGTCCGGGTTGGCGGCGGCGTAGGCGCCAAGCTCCTCCTTGATGCGACGGATCCAGACATCGAGCTGGTCGGCCGGGCGGGCGTTCAAGGCCGGAAACGAGCCGACGATGCCGGCCTTGCACTGGGCGATGACGAGCTCGGGGCCGGACACGATGAACAGCGGCGATGCGATCACCGGCAGGCTGAGCCGGCCCTCGAGAAGCTTTGGAAGCGCCATCGTCACGTTTCTCCCGTGCTCCGGAGCCGGCGTCCGGACCATCTACGCTGCAAGTGGGGTGAATCGAACGCGGAGCAGGCTGGACGTCGGACGGCGGCGACCGGACCATCTGGAAACGGCACGACCTGACTGGTCGGCCACGCCCGGCGTTGTCCGACAGGCGCTTCCCTCCGTATCTCCCCCCGCGATGAGCCCCTTCAGCGCCGAGGGGCGGCTTGTCGTGCCGCCGCCCGTCCGGGCGCGGCTCAGAAAACGGTATGGAAGGGCTGTAGATGTGTCAATAGGACTTCTCTTCGATTGCGCAGGAGAAGCCGCTACGGAGCGCGGACGGCGGTCGGATCCCGCCGGCGCAGGGCCATCAGGGCGCCTTCAGCTTGACGAGGGTCTTGCCGAGATTGCCGCCTTGCAGCATGCGGATGAAGGCCGCGGGGGTCTGTTCGAGCCCGTCCACGATCTGCTCGCGGCCCCTGATCCGGCCTTCCCGATACCAGCGGCTCATGTCGGCGACGGCGTCGGCGTGCCGCGCCTCGTGGTCGCGCAGCAGGAAGCCGCGCACGCTCAGCCGTTTGGTCAGGAGGGCAAACCAGCCGGGCCCGGCGACCGGCGCCGTGGCGCCGTACTCGGAGATGAGCCCGCACACCACCACGCGGCCGAAGTCGTTCATCAGCGGCCAGACGGCGTCGCGCACCGCACCGCCCACGTTGTCGAAGTAGAGGTCGATGCCGGCGGAGCAAACGTCGGCGAGCTGCCGCGCGAAGTCGGCGGCGCGATAGTCGACGCTGGCGTCGAAGCCGAGCTCCTCCGTCACGTAGCGGCACTTGGTGGCGCCGCCGGCGATGCCGACGACCCGGCAGCCCTTGATCCCGGCGATCTGCCCCACCGCCGACCCGACCGCGCCCGCCGCAGCCGACACCACCACGGTGTCGGACGCCTTCGGCGCCCCGATGTCGAGCAGGCCGACATAGGCCGTCATGCCGGAGACGCCGAGCGCGCCGAGCCAGACCTGCTCCGGCGCGACCGAAGCGTCGATCCGGCTGGCGCGCGCCCCGTCGGAAACGGAGTACTCCTGCCAGCCGGCATCGGTGGAGACCACGAGGTCGCCTTCCCGGAAGGCCGGATGGCGCGACGCCCGCACGCGGCCGACCGCCTGGCCGTAGATGACGCCGCCGATCGGCAGCGGCGGCGCATAGGAGCGGGAGGCGCCCATGCGGATGCGGGCGGCGGGCGCCAGGCCGAGATAATGGTGCTCGAGCAGGAACTCGCCGGCGCCGGGATCGGGGATCTCGCCCGAGACCAGGGCAAAATTGTCCGGCGTGGGCAGCCCCTCGGGCCGGCTGGCAAGGACGATCTGTCGGTTCATGGGGACTGGCCGTGGTTGTGCGTTCGGAGGGGGACCGGGCGCAGCCTCGCGCGCTGAGCGCCGCAATATAGTCCTAAAATGCGTACTATAAATTTTGACGCCGGACTAGCCACCTTGACGGCGCGCCGGTGGCTTGCTGCGTCTTGGGGTGCGCGGCGTCGCCGCCCAGCGCGCCATGCCCTGCCGTGGCCGCAGGCCGAGCTGCGGGGTGCGGAACGGGCGCCGCTCCTGTCCTCTCAGCGGCGGCGTTGACGTCCCTTCCGCGCCGGCATCGCGCGCTGGTTCCGATCGCCGTCCGCGGGCAGCAACGTCTCGATGAAGCGCACATGATCCTCGCGCAGGGCTTCGGCCGCCTTGAGGATCATGCGCCGATTGCGGTTGAACATGAGCTCGATGGCCAGGCCGCGGACGGCGGCGATCATCAGGCGGCTGTGGACCAGCAGGCGCGCGTGGTCACCAATCCCGGCTCCCGTCGCCATCTGCGCGAGATCGGCATCGATGACCTCCTCGACGTGGGCGGCGACCGGCTCGAGGCGCTCGGCCAGGCCGGGCTCCCACCGGGCTGCCAGCAATATCTCGGTCAGGGCGAGGGCCGGCGGCTCGCGCTGCAGCTCCCAGAGCACGTCGGGAAGCTGGATCAGACCGAGCGCCGGCGTCGCCAGGGCATCGAAGCGGGCCCGTCCGGCGTCCACCATCTGCTCCATGGCGTAGCGCGCGGTCGCCTCCATCATGTCGAGCCGGGTCTGGAACTGATGCAGCATGGAGCCACGGCTGACGGCGGCCAGCTCGGCGACCGCCTGGGTCGTCGTCGCCCCGTAACCGCGGGTGCTCAGGCACTGGGTGGCGGCTTGCAGCAGCCGCAGGCGCGTGTGGGCGCCCCGACCGGTCAGGGGACGATGCCGGACCACCGCCGACGCCGGATCCGCTCGCGTTCGCATGGGCACTCCTCCTCCGCTTCGCCTAACGCATTTCGTCATCGGATGGGCCCATCCACCAGCGACACGCTCTAGGCTAGATCGACTAGTCACGATAGACTAGTTTCGCCGATGCAGGACACGAGATCCTGAGCCCATTAGGCAAGGAGGACGACGTTTCATGGCTGGGACCAAGCTTCGTTTTGGCGCGTTCATCGCCCCGTTCCATCCGCTCGATGAAAACCCGACGCTCGCCATCGAGCGGGACCTGGAGCTGGTCCAATGGATGGACCAGCTGGGCTACGACGAAGCCTGGATCGGCGAGCACCACTCGGCCGGCTACGAGCTCATCGCCAGCCCTGAGCTGTTCATCGCGACCGTGGCGGAGCGGACCAGGCGGATCCGCCTCGGCACCGGCGTCTCCTCGCTGCCGTACCACCATCCGCTGATGCTGGCCGACCGGATCAATCAGCTCGACCATATCACCCGCGGCCGCGTCATGTTCGGGGCCGGCCCCGGCGCCCTGCCGTCGGACGCCCACATGATGGGGATCAAGGTCGCCCAGCAGCGCGACATGATGGACGAGGCGCTGGAGGTGATCGTCGCCCTGCTGCGCGGCGAGACGGTGACGCGCAAGACCGACTGGTTCACGCTGGAGGAGGCGCGCCTGCAGCTGACGCCGTACTCCAGGCCGTCGGTCGAGATCGCGGTGGCAAGCCAGGTCTCCCCGACGGGCGCGCGCGCGGCCGGGCGGCAGGGCCTCGGCCTGCTGTCGATCGGGGCCACGTCGGTCGGCGGCTTCAATGCGCTCGCGTCCAACTGGGCGATCTGCGAGGAGATGGCCAAGAGCCACGGCCAGACGGTCGACCGGTCGGGCTGGCGCCTGGTCGGGCCCGTGCATATCGCGGAGACGCGTGAGCAGGCGCGCCAGAACGTCCGCTTCGGCCTCGACAAGTGGATCTACTATTTCCGCGAGGTGGCGGCGCTGCCGCTCGCCCCCATGGAGGGTGACCCGGTCGACGCGCTGATCGCCTCGGGGCTAGCGGTGATCGGCACGCCGGACGACGCGATCGCCCAGATCGAGCGGCTCGAGCGGCAGTCCGGCGGCTTCGGCGCCTTCCTCCAGCTCGCCCACAATTGGGCGCCGTTCGAGCAGACCAAGCGCTCCTACGAGCTGATGGCGCGCTACGTCTTCCCGCGCTTCCAGGAGCTCAACACCAATCGCCAGGCCTCGCTCGAGTGGGCGCGCGACAATCATGCCGCGCTGCTCGCCGAGCAGGTCCAGGCGGTCGGCAGCCGCGTCGTCCAGCACATTCAGGAAAAGGGCACCGCGAACATCAGCCCCGAGATCCTGGCCATGCTGCCGGGGCAGGGGCCTGCCAACCCGGCCTGATGCGCGTCGCGGGTGACACCCCCCATCGCAAGGACGTCCCCCGATCCCAGTCCCGACGCGTCGGCGCATGTCCCGATCAGGTGAGCCCATCTGGTCGGGGCATGCTTTTGTGGGGGCGGGGCGCGCGCCGTCCGGACGCCCGCGCCGCCGTTGTCCGGGCCGAGCCGTCGGCCGCGCTGCGGGTCACGACGGTGCTTGCGCGTCGATAACATAGCTGATAGTCGCATTAATAGGTTTAGTCGGGTGACGCCGCGCCCGCCGGCGTGGCGCGCGACGGCGGCGAGCCGCCGCGTCGCCCGGCCCGGACCCGCATGTTTCAGCAGCGGCGGCTCAGCCCGGCGGTGTCCCACGGGGGCTTGCCCGGCGGCAGCGGAAGGACAGCCAGCATGATCGCATTCGACAGCCCGGCGGCGCTCGCGAGCCGGGCGGGGGAGGCCATCGGTCCCGGCGATTGGACCGCCGTCACCCAGGAGATGATCGACCGCTTCGCGGATGCGACGGGCGATCGGCAATGGATCCACGTCGACGTCGAGCGCGCCAGGCGGGAGTCGCCGGGCGGCACGACGATCGCCCATGGCTATCTGCTGCTGTCGCTGCTCGGTGTCCTGCAGCCCACTATCTACACCGTAAAGGCATCGCGGATCCTGAACTACGGCATCAATCGTCTGCGCTTCCTGGCGCCGGTGCCCTCCGGAGCGCGCATCCGCCTGAGCGAGACCGTCAAGAGCGCCGAGGCGGTCTCGGGCGGGCTGCGCATCGCCACGGAGGCGACGATCGAGCTGGAGGGATCGTCGAAGCCGGCACTGATCGCAGAGATCGTCTTCCTCTACTTCGATTGACTGGCCGTTGTTGGCGGGACGTGTTCCGCCTGTGCCGATCCGGAGACCATCGCGTGACTATCAACGGCAAGGCTTATATCGCGGGTGCCTACGAGCATCCGACGCGCAAGGCGTCCGACAAGACGACGGCCGAGCTCCACGCCGAGGTCGCCAGGGGCGCCCTCGACGACGCGGGCTTGTCCGTCGCTGATGTCGACGGCTTCTTCTGCTCCGGCGATTCGCCCGGGCTCGGGCCGCTGAACATGGCGGAGTATCTCGGCCTGCGCGCCCGGCATGTGGATACGACGAACACCGGCGGCTCGTCCTACATCGTCGCCGTCGACCACGCGGCACAGGCCATCGCGATGGGCAAGTGCTCGGTGGCGCTCATCACGCTGGCGGGCCGGCCGCGAAGCGAGCCCCAGTCGCCCGCCGAGATCTCGTACCTGACCGATCCGGGGGTGCCGGACGTGCCCTACGAGACGCCGTTCAGGTCGACCATCGTCAACCTGTACGGCATGGTGGCGCAGCGCCACATGCATGAGTTCGGCACCACCAGCGAGCAGCTCGCCTGGATCAAGGTCGCCGCCTCCCATCACGCCCAGCACAATCCGCATGCGCTGCTGCGCGAGGTGGTGACCGTGGCCGACGTGGTGGGCTCGCCGATCATCGCCGATCCGCTGCATCGTCTCGACTGCTGCGTCGTCACCGACGGCGGCGGCGCGCTGGTCGTGGTGGCGCCGGAGATCGCGCGCCGCCTGAAGCGGCCGCTGGTCAAAGTCAGAGGCGCGGGCACCGCGGTCAAGCACTCCGACGGCGGCAAGGTCGACCTGACCTACTCCGGCACGATCTGGTCCGGGCGCGCCGCCTTCGCTGAGGCTGCGGTCACCCCCCGGGACATCAAGTACGTCTCGATCTACGACAGCTTCACCATCACCGTGCTGATGCAGCTGGAAGATCTCGGCTTCTGCGCGCGCGGCGCCGGCGGGCGCTTCGTCAGCGACGGCAATCTGATCTCCGGCGTCGGCAAGCTGCCGTTCAACACCGACGGCGGCGGCCTGTGCAGCAACCATCCGGCCAACCGCGGCGGCATGACCAAGGTGATCGAGGCGGTCCGCCAGCTGCGCGGTGAAGCTCATCCCGCCGTGCAGGTACCGAACTGCGACCTGGCCCTCGCCAACGGCACCGGCGGCTACCTCGCCGGACGCCACGGCAGCGCCACGCTCATCCTGGAAAGGGTCTGATCATGGATGCGGTCCGTCCGGAGGCCCAGGCGGCTCCCTACTGGCGCTCGACCAACGGCAAGCTGCTGCTGAAGCGCTGCAAGGCCTGCGGCGAGCTTCACCACTATCCACGCCCCCACTGCCCGTTCTGCTTGAGCGCCGACACCGAGTGGGTCGAAGCCGAGGGACGCGGCACCGTCTATTCGTTCAGCGTGACACGCCGGGGCGCGGAGCCCTACGCCATCGCCTTCGTCACGCTGGCGGAGGGCCCGACGCTGCTGACCAACATCGTCGACACCCCGCTCGACAGTATCGCCATCGGCCAGCCTGTCGATGTCGTCTTTCGGGACGTGGACGGCATCGCCGTGCCGATGTTCCGACCGACGTCCCCGGGCTGAGGCCGGGCGTCGGGACCGCTTCTCGATCGGGCGGCGGGGCAGTATCGGCTCACTGGCGGCAGCTATTCGCACGCACACATCTCGACGGGGCAGGTTCTGCCGTCGTTGAGGCGGTTGGGCCCCACCCCCACCAGTCCCTTCCGCTTCGCACGGGACAGCCTCCCCACAAGGGGGAGGCCGTTCGGTTGGCCGCCGGCCCCACTTTCCCACGCTTGAAAATGAGGCTCCTCCCTCCCACGAAGTGGCGGGGAGGGGTAGGGGTGGGGGGCGGTCCAGCTGCTTTGCGCTTTCAGAACAAGATCTTACAGGACGGGCGGAGCCCACTCGCGGATGGCTCGGGTTTGGTATAAAACCGACCAGCCGTTTTAATTATGAAAACCTATTGACCGCACCTTAGGCCTCATGGTTGTCTCTGCCTGGACGCTGCAAGGCCGAGGCACCCTGGCCCTCCAAAAAGACGCAGCGTAAGGGAGACGTGACCAGGGATGACGCAAGTCATACAGATCTTCATGAGCGGACTGGCCGAGGGGTGCATCTATGCGCTCGTCGCGCTGGGTTTCGTGCTGATCTACAAGGCAACGGAGATGGTGAACTTCGCGCAGGGCGATCTCATGATGCTCGGCGCCTTCGTCGGTTACTTTCTGATCGTCAGCCTGGGCATGAACTATTGGGTGGCGCTGCTTGGTGCCGTCCTGATCATGGCCGTGCTCAGCTACGGGCTGGATGCGTTCGTGCTGCGGCGCGTGATCGGCCAGCCGCAGTTTGCCGTGGTCATGCTCACCATCGGCCTGGGCTTCGTGTTCCGGGCCGTCGCGTCGATGATCTGGGGCGCCAACCCGCTCGCCTTCTCGACGCCGTTCACCGATGGAACCACCAGTATCGGCGGTGCACCGGTGCCCGACGTCAGCCTGTCGATCGTCGCGGGCACGGCGATCCTGTGCGCGCTGCTGTTCGCCCTCTTCCAGTACACCTCGGTCGGTGTGGCCATGCAGGCCGCTTCGCAGAACCAGTTGGCCGCCTACTACATGGGCATCCCCGTCAAGCGCATCTTCGCGCTGATCTGGGCCATCTCCGGCGGCGTGGCCGCGGTCGCCGGCATCCTGCTGGCGCCGCTGACGCTGATCGACACGTCGATCGGCTTCCTCGGCCTCAAGGCATTCGCCGCCGCGGTGCTCGGCGGCTTCGGCTCGATCCCCGGCGCCCTGGTCGGCGGCATCGCCATCGGGCTGATCGAGCAGTTCTCCGGCGTCTACCTGATGGACGGCTTCAAGGACATCGCCGCCTACGTGGTCCTTCTGCTCGTCCTGTTCGTCAGGCCGCAGGGGCTCTTCGGAGCAGCCGGCAGAAAGCGGGTGTGACGCCATGCGATATCAGTTCAAGACGCGCTATGACCAGGACATCGACCTGTTCGTCGATGCGCCGCAGCGCAACTGGTACCTGCTGCTGCTGCTCGGGCTGTGCGCGGCGCCGCTGGTGCTCGAGCAATTCTGGCTGGGCGAACTCGCCTACGTCTTCATTCTGTCGATCGCCGCCGTCGGGCTGATGCTGCTCACCGGCTATACCGGACAGGTATCGCTCTGCCACGGCGCCTTTCTCGGCATCGGCGCCTATGCCTATGCGGTCCTGCTGCAGCGCGGCGTGCCGTTCTTCGTCGCGGCGCCGGCCGCGAGCCTGGTGACGGCGGCCGTGGGCGCCGCCATCGGCTTTCCGGCACTGCGGCTGGTCGGCATCTACCTTGCCATGGCGACCCTCGCCTTCAATTTCATCGTCGAATACGTGTTCGTTCACTGGGACAGCGTGACCGGCGGCTTCTCCGGCTTTGCCGTGCCGCAGCCAACCATCTTCGGGCTGTCGATCGTCGAGTATCCGCTCTTCTACTACCTTTCGCTCGCGGCCCTGCTGCTGGCGCTGCTCATCGCCAACAACATCATGCGGGCGCCGACCGGGCGGGCGCTGATCGCGCTGCGCGACAGCGAGGTCGCCGCCCAGTCGATGGGCGTCAAGCTCGCCCGCTACAAGACCATCTCGTTTGCCCTGTCGGCCGGTCTGACCGGCTTTGCCGGCGCCCTCTTCGCCCACAAGATCGGCTATCTGGCACCGGACGCCTTCGGCATCCTGCTGTCGATCCAGCTGCTGCTGATGGTCGTGGTGGGCGGGCTGGGCTCGTTCCGCGGCGCCATCTTCGGCGCCATCTTCGTCGGGGCTCTGCCGTCGATCATCGCGCTGCTGCGCGACTACCTGCCCCAGACCATCGCGCGCCAGCCGGGGCTGGAGCCGGGGCTGTTCGGCCTGATCCTGATCGGCTTCATCCTGTTCGAGCCGCACGGCATCGAAGGGCGCTGGCGCAAGATCAGGCTCTTCTTCTCGCAGTTCCCCATGTACCGCGTGGCCACATTCAAGAAGCAGAAGAGCTTCACCAAGTCGGAGCGCTTCCGGTGATCGCGCTCGAGGCCAAGGACCTTGCGCTCCACTTCGGCGGCATCAAGGCCGTCGACGGGATCAGCTTCCAGGTGCCGCAGCGCAGCGTGTTCACGCTGATCGGGCCGAACGGCGCCGGCAAGACGACGGTGTTCAACCTGATCAGCCGGATCTACGATCCCACCGCCGGCCGCCTCGTCTTCGAGGGGCAGGACATCACCACGGCGCCGGCCCACGACATCGCCAGGCTCGGCATCGCGCGCACCTTCCAGAACATCGAACTGTTCGAGAATGCGACGGTGCTCCAGAACCTGCTGCTCGGCCGCCACGCCCATGCTGCCGGCAACGTGCTGGCGGAGCTCATGTTCCTCCCGGGCGTGCGCCGGCGCGAGATCGCGCACCGGGAGGCGGTGGAGCAGGTCATCGAGTTCCTCGACCTGCAGCCCCACCGCGACACGCTGATCTCCGGCCTGTCCTACGGCGTGCGCAAGATCGTCGAGCTCGGCCGGGCGCTGTGCACCGAGCCGCGCCTGCTGCTGCTCGACGAGCCCTCGTCCGGCCTGAACCCGGAGGAGACCGACGACCTCGTGTTCTGGATCCAGGATATCCGCGACATCCTCGGCATCACGGTGCTGATGGTCGAGCACGACATGGGGCTGGTCAGCAAGGTGTCCGACCACGTGCTCGCGCTGAACTACGGCCAGGTGATCGCCAGCGGCACGCCCAGCGCCGTCAAGAGCGACCCGCAGGTCGTCAAAGCCTATCTGGGGGGCTGAGCCATGCGCGAGCCGCTGCTTCGGCTGTCCAATATCGAGACGTTCTACGGGCCGATCCGGGCGATCCGCGGCGTCTCGCTCGACGTGCACGAGGGCTCGATCGTGGCGGTGCTGGGGGCCAACGGCGCCGGCAAGACGACGATCCTCAAGACCATCTCCGGCGTCATGGATCCGCTCAAGGGCACCGTCGTCTTCGAGGGCCGGGAGATCCAGGGCCAGGATCCGGATCGGGTCGCCCGGTCGGGCATCGCCCACGTGCCCGAGGGCCGCGAGACGTTTCCCTATCTCACCGTCCGCCAGAACCTGCTGATGGGCGCTTATGCCCGCAGCGACCGGGCCGCCGTGCCGGGCGATCTGGACATGGTCTACGCCTATATCCCCCGGCTCAAGGACCTGAGCCAGCGCATCGCCGGCTCGATGTCCGGGGGCGAGCAGCAGATGCTGGCGATCGGCCGCGCCTTGATGAGCCGGCCGCGGCTGCTGCTGCTCGACGAGCCGTCGCTCGGCCTGTCGCCGCGGCTCGTCGGCGAGATCTTCGAGCTGATCAAGCGCCTCAACGGTGAAACCGGGCTGACCATTCTCGTCGTCGAGCAGAACGCCGGCACGGCACTCGCCACCTGCCACTACGGCTTCGTCCTGGAGCTCGGGCGCATCGTCATGGAAGACACCTGCGAGAACCTGATCAGGAAGGACGACATCAAGGAATTCTACTTGGGGATGAAGGACGACGGCGTGCGGCAGGGGCGGCGCTGGAAGCGGCGCAAGACCTGGCGCTGATGACCCAAGACCGCCGACAGGTGAGCAAATGACCATTGCGACGCAGGCAGCTCTGGACGTGCCCGACGCGCGGGCGCCGCACGTCCCGGCCTGGGATGGGATCGATCCGCGGATCCGCGCGATCATCGAGGTGGAGACCCTGCCGCGACTGTTCGCGGCGTGCACGCGCCAGCGCGGCGACGCCATCGCCATGCGCAAGAAGGAGTTCGGCATCTGGCGTGGCGTGACCTGGCGCCAGTATGGCGAACGCGCCCGCCACGCCGGGCTCGGTCTCGCCTCATTGGGCGTCGGCCGCGGCGAGGTCGTCTCCATCATCTCCGAGGGCACGCCGGAGTGGCTCTATGCCGAATTCGGCGTTCACGGCATCGGCGCGGTCTGCAACGGCATCTACACCACCGACAGCCCCAAGCAGATCGCCTACATTCTCGACGACAGCCGCTCCGTCGCCTGCATCGTCGAGAACGAGGAGCAGCTCGACAAGGTCCTCGAGGTGCGCGACCGCTGCCCGGCGCTGCGCGCCATCGTCGTCATCGACATGAAGGGCCTCCATCATTTCAGCGACCCGATGGTGATCAGCTTCGCCGAGCTTCTCGCGCGCGGCGAGCAGTATGGGCGCGAGCATCCGGCCTTCTGGGACAGGGAAACGGAGAAGACGCGGCCCGAGGACATGGCGGTCCTCATCTACACGTCCGGCACGACGGGCCCGCCGAAGGGCGCGGTGCTGACCCATCGCAACATCGTCTTCAAGATCGAGAACGAGACGCAGCTGCTGCGCCAGTCGAGCAGCGACTCGCTGCTGAGCTTTCTGCCGCTGAGCCACATCGCCGAGCGCTCGTACTCGTCGTTCTTCCCGCTGAAGACCGGGGCCGTCGTCAACTTCGTCGAGAGCGGCGAGACGATGGCGGCCAATTTGCAGGAGGTGCAGCCCACCATCCTCTTCGCCGTGCCGCGCGTGTGGGAGAAGTTCCACTCCGGCGTCGTCCTGCGCATGAAGGAGGCGACGCTGCCGGGCCGGCTGCTGTACCAGGCCGCCATCGCTCTGGGCCACAGGCTGGTGGAGCGCCGCGCGGCGGGCATGCGGCCGCCGCTGGCGCTCCGGGCCGCCTACGCCGTGGCGAGCCGCCTCGCCCTGGAGAACGTGCGGCGCTCCATCGGCATCAGCCGCTGCCGCTATCTGGTCACCGGGGCGGCGCCGATCGCGCCGGACGTCATCAGATGGTACATGGCGCTCGGCCTGGACATGCGCGAGGCCTACGGCCAGACCGAGAGCGCGGGCATGATCACCTGCACGCCGCCCGGCTCCGCCAAGCTCGGCACGGTCGGCAAATGCGTCCCCAACGTCGAGGTGAAGCTCGGCCCGGCAGGGGAGATCCTGGCTCGCGGACCCAACATATTTGCCGGCTATCTCAATCAGCCCGCGAAGACCGCGGAGACCGTCGTCGACGGCTGGCTGCATACGGGCGACGTAGGCGTAATCGACGCCGACGGCTGGATCCGTGTCGTCGATCGCCTGAAGGACATCATCATCACCGCCGGGGGCAAGAACATCACCCCTTCGGAGATCGAGAATCAGCTGAAGTTCAGCCCCTACATCTCCGATGCGGTGGTGATCGGCGACCGGCGCAAGTTCCTGTCCTGCCTCATCATGATCGACCAGGACAATGTCGCCCAGTTCGCCCAGGACAACGGCGTGTCCTTCACCAATTTCGCCTCGCTCTGCCGCGCCCAGGCCGTACAGGACCTGGTGTCGGACGAAATCGAGAAGGTCAATCGCAATTTCGCGCGCGTCGAGACGATCAAGAAATTCAGGTTGATCGACCAGTTACTGACGGCGGAGGACGACGAGTTGACGCCGACGATGAAATTGAAGCGCAAATACGTCAACGACAAGTACCGGGAGCTGATCGACGAGATGTACCGGGAGGCCGCCGGCTGATGGCGTCGCGTGGGGATCTTGAGGGAGAGGTTCGTGTTGCGTCATGGCGCGGGTCGCGCCCGACCATGACGCCGTGGATGACGCAGCCCGGCGACGCGCCGAGTGCGAACTGAATCACAGGCGCGCCGGACGCGCCGGTAGACAGGAGACTTGAGCTCATGACAACACGTTTGGACGGCCGTGTGGCCATCGTCACGGGAGCAGGCGCTGGCCTCGGCCGCGCGCACGCGCTGCTGCTCGCGCAGCAGGGCGCGAAAGTGGTCGTCAACGACCTCGGCGGAGCGGTCAACGGCGTCGGCGGCGACCAGTCGGCCGCCGACCGCGTGGTCGCCGAGATCAAGGCGGCGGGGGGCGAGGCCGCGGCGAACTACGACTCGGTGGAGACGCCGGAGGGCGGCGCCGGCATCGTCGACACGGCGCTCAAGCGCTTCGGGCGGCTCGACATCCTGGTCAACAACGCCGGCATCCTGCGCGACAAGAGCTTCGCCAAGATGGACCTCGCCGATTTCGAAAAGGTGCTGAAGGTTCACCTCTTCGGCACGGCCTATTGCACCAAGGCCGCCTGGCCGCTCATGGCCGAGCAGAAGTACGGCCGCGTCGTCGTGACGACATCGGTGGCGGGCACCAGTGGCAACTTCGGCCAGGCCAACTACGCGGCCGCAAAGCTCGGCCTGGTGGGCTTCATGAATGCCCTCGCCATCGAGGGGCAAAAGAACAATGTCCTCATCAACGCGGTCTCGCCGGGCGCCAACACGCGGATGACGGAAGGGCTCGTCGGCGACGCCATCTCCGCCTTCATGGGTCCGGAGAACGTGTCGCCGGCGGTCGCCTGGCTCGCCAGCGAGGCCTGCAACGTGACCGGCACGATCATCACGGCCGCCGCCGGCGGATTCGGCCGCCTGCACTATTTCGAGACGGCGGGCGTGCAGTTCGATCCCAAGCAGCCGATCACCGTGGAGATGTTCGCCGAGCGCTTCGCCGACATCTACGGCCTCGACGCCGTCGTGCCCAGCACCGCCGGGCCGGCCGGCTACATCGACCAGCGCCTGAAGAACGCAGGTTTTCTCTGAGCGGACGCGCTCGTGCGGCCATCGCATCCGCTGGCCGCACGAGCGCCGGACATGCCGCCGTGCCGGGCGTGGCGCGCCCGCCGGCGTCTCGTGTGCTTACAGCAAAAAGGGAGGGGAGTGTCATGTTCGTCAAGGCCTTCGGCGTCGCTGTTGCGGCTTGCATCATCGCCGCGCCGGTGCACGCCCAGTCGCCGGTTCGCGGTGTCACCGACAACGAGATCCTGCTCGGCTCGGTCACCTCGCTGAGCGGCCCGGCGGCGTTCGCCGGCGTTGCCGAGACCGCGACCCTGCAAATGGGGATCGACGAGATCAACGCGGCCGGCGGGATACACGGCCGCAAGCTGCGCCTTATCGCGGAGGACGCTCAATACCAGGTGCCGCGCGCCGTGCAGGCGGCCAACAAGCTGATCAGCCGCGACAAGGTCTTCCTCATGGTCGCCAACATCGGCACGCCGATGAACCTCGCGATCTTCCCGGAGCAGTTCAAGGCCAACATCCCGAACATGTTTCCGGCCTCGCAAGCACGGCAGATGTGGGAGCCGTTCGATCGGCTGAAGTTTGCGGCGACATCGGGCTACTACGACCAGACTCGTGCCGCCATCGTCTGGATGGTGCGGACCAAAGGCAAGAAAAACGTTTGCGCGCTCTACCAGGACACCGACTTCGGCAAGGAAACGCTGGACGGGGTGAAGGACCAGGCGGCGGCGTCGGGCATTCCAGTCGTCGAAGCCGCAGGATATCGGCCGACCGATACGGACTTCACAGCCCATATCCTGAAGCTGCGGGCGGCGAAGTGCGAGGTCATCATGCTCGGCTCGCTGGTTCGCGACGCCATATTGGCCTATACATCAATTCGAAAGCTCGGATGGTCGGACGTCGACGTCGTGGCCAACTCGCCCGGCTACGACCCGGTCGTTGCCGCCGCCCCGGGCATGGATGGATACTACGCGACCACGTCGGCTCTCGTCCCTCTTCGCGACGAGGCGCCTCCGCCGGTGCAGAAATGGATCGACGAGTACAAGAAGCGGACCGGCAGCGACGTCAGCACGTCCGCCATCAACGGCCAGGTGGCGATCGACCTGATCCGCATCGGGCTGGAGAAGGCTGGCAAGGACCTGACGGTGGACAAGTTCATCGCCGCCATGGAGAGCATCAAGGACTATCACGACATGTTCGGCGGGCCCGTGCAGAACTACAGCGCGACGAACCACCAGGGCACCCGCTCGTCGTTCCTGACCGAGCTGAAGGGCGGCAAGTTCATCCCCGTCAGCAAGGACGCGATCGACTACAAGGATTAGCGGTGCTGCACACACATTGTGGCAGTATGAGTCATGATGATGGCGTGAGTTTTTAAGTCGATGGATGGCCGGGTCAAGCCCGGCCATGACGTTGAGAGTAAAAGCTTCCGCGGCCCCCGTCATGGCCGGGCTTGACCCGGCCATCCATCCGCTGAAAGAAACGCTCCATGGATATCCACTATACGCCGGACGAGATCGCCTTTCGCGACGAGGTCCGCAGCTTTATTGCCGAAAACCTCCCCAAGGACCTCGCCGCGCGGGCGCGGGCCATGACGCACCTGTCCAAGGACGACATCGTCGCCTGGCACAAGATCCTGCATCGGCGCGGCTGGTCGGCGCCGGGCTGGCCGAAGGAGCACGGCGGCCCCGGCTGGACGCCGATCCAACGCCACATCTTCGACGCGGAGACCGCGGCGGCCGATGCGCCACCGTTGTCGCCGTTCGGCATCAGCATGGTCGGGCCGGTGATCTATACCTTCGGCTCGGCCGAGCAGAAGGACTTCTACCTGCCCCGCATCCTGTCGATGGAGGACTTCTGGTGCCAGGGCTATTCGGAGCCGGGCTCCGGCTCCGATCTCGCCTCCCTCCGCACCAGGGCCGACAGCGACGGCGACCACTACGTCATCAACGGCAGCAAGATCTGGACGAGCAGCTCGCACCGGGCGGACCGCATGTTCTGCCTGGTGCGGACTGATCAGGCCGCCCGTCAGCAGGAGGGCATCTCCTTTGTCCTCATCGACATGACGACGCCGGGGATCACGGTCAACCCGATCATCTCCATCGACGGCGGCCACGAGCTCAACGAAGTCTTCTTTGAGAACGTCCGCGTCCCCAAGGCCAATCGCGTCGGCGAGGAGAACAAGGGCTGGACCTATGCGAAGTTCCTGCTCGGCAACGAGCGGTTCGGCATCGTCGAGCTCGGACCGACGAAGCGGCGCCTGCAGCGGCTGAAGGAGATCGCGCAGCGCAAATCGGCCTTCGGCGCGCCGCTGATCGAGGATGACGCGTTCAGGACCAGCCTGGCCGGATTGGAAATCCAGCTGCTGTCCCTCGAATACATGCTGCTGCGCGGCTTGTCGGCCCAGAGCGCTGGGCGCGATGTAACCGCGCAGGCGAGCATCCTCAAGATCAGGGGCACCGAGATCCTGCAGGCGGTCACGGAGCTCACGGTCGATGCGCTGGGCTACCTCGGCTTGCCCTATGAGCACGGCAACGACGGCTCCGGCCAATCGCCTTACGCGCCGGCTTACGCCGACGGACGCATGGAGGATTTCCTGTTCCGTCGTGCGGCAACGATCTACGGCGGCACGAACGAGATCCAGCGCAACATTCTCGCGAAGATCCTCCTCAAGTAGCGGTTACGGGCAGGTGTCGATCATGAACCTGGAATTATCCGAAGAGCAGGTGATCCTCGACCAGAGCATCGAGGGCTGGCTGCGCGAGCACTATCCGATGGAGCGCTGGCGCGCGCTGACCCAGAGCGAGCCGGGACTGTCGGCGGACAACTGGCAGGCATTCGCGGACATGGGCTGGCTTGGGCTCACGGTGCCGGAAGCCTACGGCGGCATCGGCGGCGACGGGGCCGACCTGATGCTGCTGGGCGAACGGTTCGGGCACGCGCTGGTCGTCGAGCCCTTCTTCTCCACGGCGGTGCTTGGGGCCGGCTTGATCGCGCAAGCCGGGAGCGAGGCGCAGAAATCCGAATGGTTACCCGGCATCGTCGCGGGCAGTCGGAAATGGGCCTTCGCGTTCGCGGAGGCGGATTCGCACTTCGTCATGCACCACGCGGCCTGCAAGGCGTCGACAGGCGTGGACGGCTACCGGCTGAGCGGGCGCAAGATCATGGTGCTCGACGCGCCCCACGCCGACCTGCTCATCGTTCTGGCACGCCGTTCGGGCGGCGTGCACGAACGGCCGGGGCTCGGCCTGTTCGTCGTCGACCCGAAGGGCGAGGGCGTCGACCTGGCGAGCTACAGGACCATCGACAGCCGTCGCGGCGCGGATATCACGTTCACCGCGGCGCCGGTCCTTGCCGTCCTGGGCGATCCCGAGGGCGCTATGGCCCATGTCGACGCGGTCGTCGACGGCGCACTGGCCTACCTTGCGGCCGAGGCGGTCGGCACGATGGAGGCCGCCTTCCAGGCGACCGCGGACTACACGCGGGTTCGCAAGCAGTTCGGCAATGCGCTCGCCGATTTCCAGGTGGTGCAGCACCGGCTGGTGAACATGAAGGTGGAGATCGAGAACACGCGTTCGCTTGCCCTCTATGCGGCGCTGGCCCTGCGCGAGGGCGGTCTGGAGCGGGCGAGGGCGGCGGCTGCCGCGAAGGTGCAGATGAGCCGGTCGGGCCGCTTCGTCGGGCAGCAGGCGGTGCAGCTGCATGGCGGCATGGGGATGACCGACGCCATGAGCCCCGGCCACTACCTGAAGCGGCTCATGGCGCTCGACACGCTGTTCGGCAACGGGGACTACCACCAGCGCCGTTTTGCGGACCTCACGTCTGCGGCAGCCTAGAGCGCTTCGCGATTGGGCGGAAACACCCAATCGCAAGGGAAGCGCTCCAGATTCAAAAGGTTATGAGCATTTCGTCATTGGATGATCCCATCCAATGATGAAATGCTCTGGGCACGGGAGAGCGGAATGGCGGATCGCGCAAAGCACAAGGTCATCATCACCTGCGCCGTGACGGGGTCGATCCACACCCCGTCCATGTCGCCCCATCTGCCGGTCACGGCCGAGGAGATCGCCGACGCTGCGGTCGGCGCCGCCGAGGCGGGGGCGGCCATTGTGCACCTCCACGCCCGCGATCCGGCCAACGGCATGCCGGACCAGAGCACCGACGCCTTCTCCCCGTTCCTCAAGGTGATCAAGCAGCGCTCGAACTGCGTCGTCAACATCACCACCGGCGGCTCGACGACCATGACCATCGAGGAGCGGCTGCAGCCGGCGGCGCGCTTCAAGCCCGAGGTCGCGAGCCTCAACATGGGCAGCATGAACTTCGGGCTCTATCCGATGCTCGAGCGCTTCAAGGAGTTCAAGCACCCCTGGGAGCGCGACTACCTGGAAGGCTCGCGCGGGCGGATCTTCCGCAATACCTTCGAGGACATCGAGCACATCCTGACGACCTGCGCCGAGAACGGCACCCGCTTCGAGATCGAGTGCTACGACATCGGCCACCTCTACACGCTGCGCCATTTCGCCGACCGGGGCATCGTCAAGCCGCCGTTCTTCATCCAGAGCGTCTTCGGCATCCTCGGCGGCATCGGCCCCCATGCCGAGGACGTGATGCACATGAAGCGCACGGCGGACCGGTTGTTCGGCGCCGACTATCGCTGGTCGGTGCTCGGCGCCGGACGCCACCAGATGGCGATCGCCGCCCAGGCCGCCGTCATGGGCGGCAACGTCCGCGTCGGCCTGGAGGACTCGCTCTGGCTCGGCCCCGGCCAGCTCGCCCCCTCCAACGCGGCCCAGGTCAGGCGCGTGCGCGAGCTCCTCGAGGGCCTGGGCCTCGAGGTCGCATCGCCCGACGAAGCCCGCGCCATCCTCGGCCTCAAGGGCGGCGACAAGACCGAGTTCTAGTCGAGGAGAGCTCCATGGCAAGCCGTGAGTTCGCGTCGCTCCTGACCGCGCTGGGCACGCCGCAGCCGGACGTCGATCTCGCCATCGAGGCCCGCCGGGCCGGCTTCGAGCGGCTGGCCGACACCTTGCTGCCGCTCGATGACGACGTCGGCATCACGCCCATGGTGCTCGGCGGCGTGAGCTGCGAGGGGATCAAGGCAGGCGCCCGCGACCCCGGCCGGACGATCCTCTTCCTGCACGGTGGTGGCTACACCGTGGGTTCGCCCCGCACCCATCGCGACCTCCTCGGCCGCTTGGGCCGGGCCGCCGTCGCCTTCATGGTCGCTCCCGACTATCGGCTGGCGCCGGAGCATCCGTTCCCGGCGGCGCTTGATGACGCGCTCCTCGTCTATCGCACGCTGCTGGACCTCGGCGTGCCTCCGGCGCGCCTGCTGGTGGCCGGCGACTCGGCCGGGGGCGGCCTGGCGCTCGCGCTGCTGGTCGCGGCGCGCGACGCCGGGTTGCCAATGCCGGCCGGGGCACTGCTGATCTCGCCATGGACCGATCTGACCCTGTCGGGCGCTTCGCTGGATGAAAATGCCGGCCTCGATCCGCTTGTCCAGCGGCGCGGTGCGGCCGCTTCTGTGCAGCGCTACGTCGGCGCTGCCGGCGATCCCGGACATCCGCTGGTCTCGCCGCTCCACGCCGAGCTCGGCGGGCTGCCGCCGCTGTTCATCCAGGTGGGGCTGGCCGAAGCGTTGCGCGACGACGCTCTGCGCCTGGCTGATCGCGCCCGCGCGGCCGGCGTCGACATCGAACTCGACCCATGGCCCGAGATGATCCACATCTGGCCGTTCTTCGCCAAGCTGCTCCCGGAAGGGCGAGAAGCCATCGAGCGGCTGGCCAGCTTCGCGCTGGCGAGAGCGGCCGTGCCCGTCGGGTGAGACCATCTGAACGGCGATAGCGGGCCGCGCGCCGGAGCGGATGAACTGACGCTCCGACGTTGATCGACGTCAGGCTTCTGCCTGTCCGTCCAACGTACTCATATCGATGACGAAGCGGTATTTGACGTCCGACCGCTGCATCCGCTCGAACGCCTCGTTGATGCCGTCCATGCGAATGGCTTCGCATTCGGGCATGATCGATTTTTGCGCGCAGAGATCGAGCAGTTCCTGTGTCTGCAGGATGCCGCCGATCACCGAGCCGGACAGGCGCTTGCGGCCGCGCAGCAGCAGGCCGGAATGGAAGGTCGGCATCATGTCGATGGCGCCGACCATGACCAGCGCGCCGTCGATGTCGAGCAGCTTCAGATAGGGCGAGACGTCATGCACGACAGGGATGGTGTCGAGGATGAAGTCGAACGTCGCCGCCGCCCGAGCCATCTCGTCCGGCACGGTCGAGAGCAGCACCTTGTGCGCGCCGAGCGCGAGGGCGTCCGTCTTCTTCGTCTCGGACGTCGTGATCACGGTGACCTGCGCGCCGAGCCCGACCGCCAGCTTGACGCCCATATGGCCGAGACCGCCGAGCCCCACGACGGCGAGCCGTGTGCCAGCCCCGACATTCCACGCCTTCAGCGGTGAATAGGTGGTGATGCCGGCGCACAGCAGCGGCGCCACCCGCGCGATATCGAGCCCCGCCGGCACCCGCAGCACGAAGGCCTCGCGCACCACGATCGACTGCGAATAGCCGCCGTAGGTGACGGCCCGCGTCGTGCGATCGAGGCCGTTGTAGGTGGGGGTCGAGCCATGGCGGCAATATTGCTCCTCGCCCTCCTCACAGGTGTCGCACGCCATGCAGCTGTCGACGAGGCAGCCGACAGCCACCGTATCCCCGGTTTTGAATTGGGTCACATCCGGCCCGGTGGCTCTCACCCGGCCGACGATCTCGTGGCCCGGCACGATGGGATACATCGCTCGGCCCCAATCATTGCGGGCATGGTGCAGATCCGTATGACAGACACCGCAATAGAGGATGTCGATCGCCACATCGTCGGGCCGCAGCTCGCGCCGGTCGAACCGGAATGGAACGAGCGGGCTGCCCGCGTCGTGGGCGGCATAGCCAAGGCATTTCATCCACGCACGCCTTCTTGTTCTAGAGCCGGATGGTTTTAATTTGAATCATCACTCGGCTATAAGTCTTTGTTTCTTGGCATGATCTTATCCGAAGGCCGCTGTCCGCTTTTTGGGATCATGCTCTAGGAGCTAGGCAGCCTTCCGCCAGGACTTGACCTCCGGCAGCACCTTGGTCGCGTAGAGGCGCATGTTGCGCTCGGCCTCGGCGGCGCTCAGGCCGCCGTAGGTGACGTTGACCTGGATGTCGAAGTCGCCGATGAGCTTGCGCCGTCGCTCGTAGTTCTCGAGGATCTGGTTGGGCGTGCCGAAGTTGTTCACGCGCACGTACTCTTCGCGCGCCTTGACGTGGTCGGCCGTGCGCGCCTTGTTGGCGGCCTCGGCATAGGCGGTGTAGCCCTTGGTCTTCTCGAAGTGGTCGCTCTTGAACTCGTAGTGGTCGATGATGATGTCGTAGTAATTGCCGATGTGCTTGAGCGCCATCTCCTCCGCCCGCTCGGCGCTCTCGTCGCAGAACATGAACTCGGTGCAGGTCGGCGGCGGCGCCGTCCGTCCCTGGGACTCCTGGAACAGGCGGCGATAGGTGTCGAAGTGGCCGACCATCTCGGCCCACGGCTTCTGCGCAAAGACCGTCATGCGCACGCCAAGGCCGGCGGCGATCGGTACCGTGTCCGACGACATGGCCACGCAGGTGATGCGGTCCTTGAAGCTGCGGTAGGGCCGCGGCCGCACCTCCGTGCGCTTCTGCTTGTAGAACGGGCCGTCGCCTTCGACGATGCCGGTCTCGACGCCGTCGATGACCATCTTCGCCGCCTCGTTGAAGCGCTCGCGCGCCTCGTTCATGTCGACGCCGAACGCCTCGTACTCGCGCCGGGCAAGGCCGCGGCCGATGCCGAAGTGAGCGCGCCCCTGGCTCAGATGATCCAGCAGGATCATGCGCTCGACGACGCGCAAGGGATTGTTCCAGGGCAGGATCACCGCGCCGGTCATCAGCTCCAGGCGCTTCGTCTGGGCAGCGAGCCAGGCGAGGAACGCCACGTTGTCGGGCGCCATCGAGTAGTTGCTGAAATGATGCTCGACGGCGCTGATCTTGTCGAAGCCGAGCGGCTCGGCGAGGCCGGCGATGTGGAGGTCGCGCCGGTAGGCGTCCGCGTCCGACATCTCGTCGAACACGTTCTGGAAGATGCAGTTGATTCCGACGGTCGTCATGCAGCTCGTCTCCCGTGGCCCGGCGGGCTCGCTTGCGCTGGCCCAGGCGAGTTATTATCCTATTTATAGTCTTAATCGTCGGGCCGACGATGCGCAAGCCAAGGGCCGTCAGCTCGCGGGCATAGACGGTGCCGGTGCCTATTCGCTGAGCGAATCGGCTTGCTGATGACCCGCGGTTCGGGGCCCACGTCATCGATCCCCGACGATGAGAATGAAGCAAGATATACCAATATTGGATCTATGGAGGCGCGTCACCTGACCGTCTTTGCCCACGCGGAGAACGCTTTGATGGTCTTTTCGCGGGGATGGCCGGCTCGGCGGACCAGGTAGTAGCCATAGCCTCGCAGGCTCAGATCGAAAACCTTGACCAGAGATCCCGTCGCGAGCTCCCTCGCCACCAGCGCGTCGCTGAAGATCCCGACCCCTTGACCGGCGATCACCGCCTCGATCGCGTGCAGCTCTTCCCGGAAGCTCAGGTGCTGTAGCTCCTTGAAGTCGGGAACCGGGTGCCAAGTCTGCTGGGCGAGCGCGAGCCACTTATGCCACGTCGGTGGATCGCGGTCGTTCGGGCCCCAATAGGAGTGAACGAGAACGTGCTTCTTGAGATCGAGGGGTTGCTTGAGACGCCCCGATGCAAGCAGCCGAGGATTGCAGACGGGCCAAAAGGTGTCGCTCAGGAACTCCTCGGCGATGCCGTCCGTCGGCACGGCGCGGCTCGTTGCATAGCGAATGGCGACATCGCCGTCGCCGGACCGCAGATCCAGCACGCTGTCGGTGCCGATGACGTCGAGCGGCGCTTCAGGATGCAGCGTCGTCCAGGCGGCCAAACGGGGCACAAGCCATCGGCTGGCGAACGCGTTGGTCGTCGTCACGCGCACAGGCTGAAGGTCACCATCGCGCTTGACGGCGCCGATGGCCGCCGCAAACGCCTCGAACCCGCCGCGGATGACCGGGAACAACTGCACTCCGGCTTCCGTCAGCGATAGGGGGCGAGGTCTGCGGCGAAACAGAGCGCAGCCGCAATAGTGCTCCAGCAGCCGGATTTGATGGCTGATCGCTGTCGGCGTCACGCCGAGCTCCGCCGCCGCCTTCTTGAAGCTCAGATGTCGCGCGGCGGCATCGAAGGCGCGTAGTTCGATCAGAGGCGGCAGCTTCTCCATGCCCGACAGTGTAGATGAAACTGGTTCATCCTGGGCTGAATTTTTCCCGTTTGCTCTGCCGGGGCCGAGGTGGGAGAGATTACATGTCGAAGCCTGGAGCACTTGGCGATTGGGCGGACGCCCCCGCAAGAGAAGCGCTCCAGATCCAAACTGGGCATGAGCATCTCTCCGCCATTGGACGATCTCAGCCAACGGCGAAATGCTCGAGGAGGAGGCCACGTCATGTCGATACAGGCCGTTTCCAGCGCCGCCGCCGAGCTTGCTGCGACCTTCGGGGGGCAGCTTCTGAAGCCTGCCGATGGCGGCTACGACGATGCGAGAAAGGTCCACAATGGCCTCGTCGACAAGCGGCCTGCACTGGTTGCCCGATGCCGCGGCGTGGCCGACGTCGTCGACGCGATCAACTTGACGCAGAAGCTTGGTCTCGAGGTTGCGGTGCGCGGCGGCGGGCACAACGTGGCGGGCCGCGCGAGCATCGATGGCGGCGTGATGGTCGACTTGAGCCCCATGAAGGGCATTCACGTCGACCCCACGGCTCGCTCGGTGCATGCGCAAGGCGGCGTCACCTGGGCCGAGCTCAATCGGGAGACGCAGCTGCGCGGCCTGGCGGTGACGGGCGGCGTGGTCTCCAGCACCGGCATCGCCGGACTCACCCTCGGCGGCGGGCTCGGCTGGCTGATGGGCAAATACGGTCTCGCCCTCGACAATCTTCGGTCCGTCGAGCTCGTGACGGCAGAGGGCAAGGTCGTGCGGGCCAGCAACGACGAGCTGCCTGATCTGTTCTGGGCTGTTCGCGGCGGAGGCGGAAACTTCGGTATCGTCACCGCCTTCGACTATCACCTGCACCCGGTGGGCCCGACCGTGACGGGCGGTGTCATCGTGCATTCGATCGATCGCGCGCGGCGCTTGCTTGAGCTCTATCGCGACCAGACCCGGGTGCTCGCCGACGAGCACACCCTGTTTGCGACCCTCGCCCATGCCCCCGACGGCTCCGGCACGAAGATGGCGGCTCTCGTCACGTGTCACTGCGGCTCACCGGCCGACGCCGAGGAGGCCATGCGGCCGCTGAAGCAGCTCGGCTCGCCCCTCCTCGATGCCATCGGGCCCATGGGCTACTGCCAGCTCAACAGCATGCTCGACGCGGGCTACCCCAAGGGGGCCCTCAACTACTGGAAGTCGAGCTTCCTCGCAGAGTTGAGTGATGCGGCGGTCGACACGATGATCGACTGCTTCGGCCGCTGCCCCACACCCATGGGCCAGCTTCTCCTCGAGCACGTCCACGGCGCGGCCACGCGGATCGGCGCGAGCGACACTGCCTTCCCACATCGCCAGGAGGGGTACAATTTCCTCATCCTCGGGCAGTGGATGGATCCGGCGGAAACGGATCGCTGCGTGGCCTGGGCGCGCGAGACGTACGAGAGAATGCAGCCCTTCTTCGCTCCTGGCCGTTACGTCAACTATCTCGGCGATGACGAGGCCGGCGATGCGGTCGCCGCCGCCTACGGCCCCAACTACCGTCGGCTGCAGCAGATCAAGGCGACGTACGATCCGAAGAATTTCTTCCGCATGAACCAGAACATACGGCCCCTGGCCTGAGCGTAGCCGTCCATCCGGGTGAGCCGGCGGAGGATCGGCGCCGCCGCGTGGGCTGACAGCTGCCGGTCAGCGGCTGCCGCCGGCCATGGTGCCGCCGTCGGCCATGTAGATGCCGCCCGTGCAATAGCTCGCCTCGCTGGAGCTCAGGAAGGCGATCAGCGCGGCGATCTCTTCGGGCTGGCCATAGCGCTTCAAGGGGATGCCGGAGAGCACCTTGGCCTTGGCGCCGGCGGGATCGTCGGGTCTCGCGCCGGCCTCGATCGCGCGCATCATGCGCGTCTCTACAGGGCCAGGGTTGACGGTGTTGACCCGGATATTGTGGGGCGCTCCTTCAAGCGCGGCGCTCTTCATCAGGCCGATCACCGCATGCTTGCTCGCCGTGTACGCGGCAAGCCCGATCGAGCCGCGCACACCCCCGGTCGACGACGTGATGGTGATCGCGCCGCCGCCGGTCTGCCGGCGCATGACCGGGAGCAGTTGCGCCAGGCCGAGGAAGACGCCGCGCACGTTAACGTCGATGACGCGGTCGAAGTCGGCTGGCGGCAGCTGATCGATAGGTGCGACCCGCCCTTCGATGCCGGCGTTCAGCACGCCGATGTCGAGCCGGCCCCAGCGGTCGAGCGCGAAGGCGACGGCCGCCCGGTTCTGCTCCTCGTCGGTCACGTCGGTGCGGATCCAGGCGGCCGACGGCCCGAGCGTCGCGGCCAGGCTTGTCAGCGCCTCGCCGTCGACGTCGGCCAGCACCACCCGTGCCCCTTCGTCGATGAAGCGTGCCGCCGTGGCCCGGCCGATACCTCCTGTCGCTCCGGTGATGAGAGCGACGGCTCCGTCCAACCGTCGTGTCGCTTCGCCGCTGGTCATGGCCGAATGCTCTCCCTGGGCCCGCCCGGGCGTGCGGCACCGGTGCGTGGTGCCGGTCGATGCCCAGCCAGGCGCTGAGGCGAAAGAGCCTATTTATGGGGCAACCTGCGGTCAAGGTTCGTCGCCGGAGCCCCAGCAAGCGACGCGCTGGCCGACCTTCAATCGTCATCTTTGCCTATTGGCCTAAATTCAGGTTAAGTCTGCATGGCGATGGAAGGACAGCGGAGGGAGGCCGACCATGGATCTGGGGATCGCGGGCAAGGTCGCGGTGGTCACCGGCTCGAGCCAGGGGCTGGGCAAGGGCGTGGCCAAGGAGCTGGCGCGGGAAGGCGCGCGCGTCATCCTGGTCGCGCGCACGGCCGACAAGGTCGAGCAGGTTGCCGCTGCCTTCAGGGCGGAGGGCCTCGACGCCGTGGGGCTGGCGGCCGATCTCACCGACAAGCCGTCCGTCGCCCGGCTGTTCGCCGACGTCAGGCAAAGCCACGGGGGCGCCGACATCCTCGTCTATAACAACGGCGGCACCCGCGATGCCTATTTCGACGAGGCGACCGACGACGATTTCGTCCACGCCTACCAGATCCTGGTCATGGGCTTCGTCTGGTGCGTCCGCGAGGTGCTGCCCACCATGACGGCGCGCTGCTGGGGCCGGATCGTGACGCTGGGCTCGCTCTGCGTGAAGGAGCCGCACAAGGAATATCCGCTCGTGCTGGCCAATCTGGGCCGGCCGGCCCAGGTCGGCCTCAGCAAGACGCTGGCCAACGAGCTCGGTGAGCATGGGATCACGGTGAATACGATCGCGACCGGCACCATGGATTCGGACGGGGACTCCGTGCGGCGGGCCTACGCCGGCAAATCGGCGAGCGGCCGCCCGACGAGCGATGTGCAGAATTTTCGGCTCGGCAACGTCCCGGCCGGCCGCGCCGGGCGGCCCGAGGAGCTCGGCGCGCTGTGCTCGTTCCTCTGTTCGGAGCGCGCCGGCTACATCAACGGCCAGACGATCGTCATCGACGGCGGCCGCGTGGCTTCGCTCCTGTAGGACCGGTTGATCGTCCGAACTCTCGGTTTATCGTGGGGCGCCGCCCCGCTCGGTCATGGTCCGGCAGATCTGGGTCTGCCTTCAGCGGGATGACGGTATGGGGCCTCTGCATGCAATCAAAGTGGTCGAATTCGCCGGCTTGGGGCCGGGGCCTCTCGCGGCGATGCTCATGGCCGATCTGGGGGCCCATATCGTACGCATCCAACGGCCGACCGACGCCGAAGAGGAGCCGTCGGCTCCCGATCCGGTGATGAGAGGCCGGAACGCCGTGACGCTGAACCTCAAGCGGGGAGGGGACATCGAGCAGGCCCTTCGATTGATCGCCGCCGCCGATGCGCTCGTCGAAGGTTTCCGGCCCGGCGTCATGGAGTCGTTGGGGCTGGGGCCGGCCGTCTGCCTTGGGCTGAACGAACGTCTCGTGTACGCGCGGATGACGGGATGGGGGCAGAGCGGCCCGCTCTCGCAACGGGCGGGGCACGACATCAACTACATCGCGCTCTCCGGCGCTCTCGATCGGATCGGGCGGCGCGGGCAGCCGCCGACCGTGCCGCTCAACCTCATCGGCGACTATGGCGGGGGCGCCCTCTACCTCGCGTTCGGCTTGGTCGCGGCGTTGCTCGACGCCAAGGCGACCGGCAGGGGCCAGGTTCTCGACGTGGCGATGATCGACGGCGTGGCCTCCTTGCTGACCAAGCAATACGGCCTGCTGGCCGCCGGTGCAGTCAGACCAGGGCGGGCGCGGAACCTGCTCGACGGTGGGGCCCCGTTCTACGATGTCTACGAGTGCGCCGACAGCCGCTTTGTCGCCGTCGGTGCCATAGAGGCCAAGTTCTATGACGAGCTGTTGCGCGGCCTCGGCCTCGACAGACTCGAGGTTCCTGCCAGAGAGGATCAAAACAATTGGGATGAGCTGCGGGCTCTATTCGGCGACCGTTTCAGGCGGCGCACGCGAGACGAATGGTCGGCCCACTTCGAGGATACCGACGCCTGCGTGACCCCGGTCCTGGCGATGGATGAGGCGCCGGCTCACCCGCATATGAAGGTGCGAGAGACCTTTCAGGACTTGGACGGCGTGCTCCAGCCGGGACCCGCGCCCCGCTTCTCGGCGATGCCGTCGCGGCAGCTGTCGGCTCCCGGCGTCACCACTGTCGAGGACGCCCTTCGCAAATGGGCCAGCCTGAGCGGGCAATGAACCGGATGTCTCGCAGCGCCGCGCAGTGATCTGACGCTTGTGCCGGATGGATCGCCGGGATTGACCCGGCTGTTGCGCGCCTCCCGTCACGCCGCCTCGAAGCGGATCGGCACGCTCTTGGGGCCGTTGACGAAGGTGGCCGCCGAAAAGGCCGGCGGGCCGTCGAGCGCTACCGACTTCAGCCTCGGCAGCAGCTCCTCGAACAGGATCCGCATCTCCATCTTGGCGAGATGCTGGCCCAGGCACAGGTGCGCGCCGTAGCCGAACGCCAGCTGCTTGTTGGGCTTGCGGTCCGCGCGGAAGACGAACGGCTCGTCGAAGACCTCCTCGTCGCGGTTGCCGGAGGCGTAGCACAGCATCAGGAGGTCGCCCTCGGCGATCTTGCGGCCACGCAGCTCCGTGTCCGCCGTGGCGCAGCGCACGAAGTGCTTGACCGGCGTCGTCCAGCGGACCGCCTCGTCGATGAAGCCCGGCAGCAAGGAGTGGTCGGCCTTGACCTTGGCGAACTCCTCCGGGTCCTGGCACAGGGCGAGCATGGCGCCGGCGGTCGACGAGGAGGTCGTGTCGTGGCCCGCGGTGGCCACGATGATGTAGTAGCTCATGGCCTCGCGGTCGGCCATCGGCTCGCCGTTGATCCGCGCCTGGGCGATCAGGGTGGCCACGTCGTCGCGCGGCTGCGCCAGCCGGTCGGCGGTGATCCGCGCGAAATAGGCGTTGAAGTCCTGAAAGATGGCGTTCAGCTGGTCGGCCCAGCGGGCCGGGTCGTCCGCCTCGCCCTCGTGCCTGGCAGCGTCCGGGTCCTGTGGCCCGAAGAGCTGCTGCGTCAGCATGAGCATGCGCGGCTCGTCCTCCTCCGGCACGCCGAGGATGCTCATGACCACGTGCAGCGGGTAGCCCAGGGCCACGTCGCGCACGAAGTCGCAGCGCCCGCCGGTGGCCAGCATCCGGTCGACCGAGCGGCGCGCGATCTGGCGGATGCGGTCCTCGAGCTTGCGCAGGTTCTGCGGCAGGAACCAGGCCTGCGCTAGCATGCGGTACTTGGGATGCTCGGGCGCATCCATGCTCACCAGCGAATTGATGATGCGGTGATCGCCGCCGTTGATGTCCCGCATCTTCTTATCGGCGGCCTGCGTGGTCAGGATGACCTGCCGCCGGCTGCTGCAGAACAGCGCGTTCTGCCGGCTGACGTTGAGGATGTCCGCGTGCTTGGTCACCACCCAGAAGGGATCGTAGCCTGCGGGCGTGGCATAGCCCAGCGGGTTGTTGGCCCTGAGCCAGCGATAGGCCTCGTGCAGCCGCTGGTCGGCATAGGCGGTCGGGTCGATGAGCGTCGCCGTGATCTCGGCCGGAATCGCGGCATCCGCAGCCACGACAATGGCTTCCTGCATGATGTCCTCCCTTGATTGCGGCCGCGATCGGCCGTGCGCTGTCGTCATGGCCGGGCTTGGCCCGGCCATCCATCCAAGCGAGACGTGTGGCGTCGGCCGCGACGAAGTCGCAGCAGAGCTTTTGCTGTATTGATGGATGGTCGGGTCAAGCCCGACCATGACGCTGAAGCGGCGCGACGGCCGCCCAGGATCTTATGTCTTCGCCACGTAGATCGCTTGCGGCGCCATGTATTCGAGCAGGCCCTTCATGCCGTTCTCGGCGCCGAAGCCGCTCTGCTTGCGGCCGCCGAACGGGGTGTCGGGCCGCAGGTTGAGGTTCTGGTTGACCCACACCGTGCCTGTCTCGATGCGGCGCGCGATGCTGACCGCCTGGTCCACATCCTTCGACCAGACGGCGCCGGCCAGGCCGTAGTCGCTGGCGTTGGCGCGCTCGATGACCTCGTCGACGTTGCTGAACTTAAGCATCGGCAGGATCGGGCCGAAGGCTTCCTCCTGCACCACGCGCGACGATTCCGGCGGGTTGTCGACGATGGTGACCGGGACGAAGAAGCCGCCGTTGCCCGGGATGTCGGCGCCCTGGATGAGCGTGAGCTGGTTGGCGCGCGCATCCTCCAGCAGGTTCATCACACGCTCGTACTGGCGCCGGTTCTGGATCGGCCCGAGCACCGTGCCCTGCTCGGTCCCGTCGCCGACTTTTACCGCCTTGGCGATGGCCGCCAACCGGTCGCGCAGGCCGTCGTAGATCGCTTCGTGCACGTAGAGGCGCTTGGTCGCGACGCAGATCTGGGCGGTATTGTAGAACGCCCCGAAGAAGATCTTCTGGGCCACCTCGTCGAGATCGACGTCGGGCAGGACGATCGCCGCGTCGTTGCCGCCGAGCTCCAGCGTGAGGCGCTTCAGGTCCTTGGCCGCGCTCTCCATGACGCGCTTGCCCGTGGCGCTGGAGCCGGTGAAGGAGATCTTGTCGAAGCCGGGATGGGCGGTCATGGCCGGGCCGAGCGAGTCGCCGCCGGAGATGACGTTGAGCACGCCGGGCGGGAAGACCTCCTGCAACAGCTCGCCGACCTTCAAGGTGCACAGCGGCGTGAACGGGGAGGGCTTCAGCACCATGGTGTTGCCGGCCAGCAGCGCTGGCGCCACCTTCCAGATCGCCAGCGCCACCGGAAAGTTCCAGGGCGCGATGGCGCAGACGACGCCGAGCGGCACGTAGCGCGTCTCGATCAGCTGCTGCTCGGAATCCTCGGAGACCTGGACCGGCGGGCTCATCTCGGCGACCGCATGGAGCCATTGGGCCGCGCCCTGGATCTCCTGCTTGGCGCCGTCGACGGGCCGGCCCTGCTCGCGGGTGAACAGGCGCGCCAGCTCGTCGGCGTGGGCGGCGAGCACGTCACCGGCCTTGCGCAGCAGCGCCTGCCGCTCCTCGATCGGCACCTGGCGCCAGAACTTGAACGCCGCGCGCGCCGAGGCGACCGCCTCGTCGAGCTGCGCCGCTGTGCAGTCGGGCGCGTGCGCGAAGGCCTCGCCCGTGGCCGGGTTGACGACGGCGATCGTCGCGGGCGAGCGCACGCTGTGGCCGTCGATCGTCATGGCGAAGTCGGAAGTCATGGCCAAGTCGGAAGTCATGGCGAAGTCGGAATGAGCATCCATCGTCGTGGTCCCCGTTTCAGGCGTCCATCACCAGCACGATCTTCACGCACTCGCCGCGGTGCTGCGCCGCGACCGCCTCGTTGATCCGCTCGAAGGGAAAGGTCGTGATCAGCCGGTCGAACGGCAGCTGGCCGCGCCGGTGCAGGTCCATCAGCTGCGGCAGGAACTCGTCCGGATTGCTGTCGCCCTCGATGATGCCCTTGATCGTGTGGCCGAAGGTCATCGTCGTGTTGATGTCGCCCGGGAGCGGCGTGCCGGGCGGGGCGACGCCGACCAGGCCGAGGACGCCCTTGGGGGCGAGCGCGGCCATGACAGCCGGATACACGGCGGGAAGACCCGTGGTGTCGAAGCCGTAGTCGACGCCGGCCGGCACGATGGCGCGGACCGCCGCGGCAAGGTCGGTGTCGGCGGCGGGGTCGATGGTATGGGTTGCGCCGAGCTCGCAGGCGAGCGCCCGCCGGGCCGCATGCGGCTCGACGACGATGACGGTGCCGCAGCCCTGGATCTTGGCGCCCATCACGGCGCTCAAGCCCACCGGGCCGCCGCCGACGATCAGCAGCGACGAGCCCGGCTCGCAGGCGAGCGACCGCATGATGCTGCCGGCCCCTGTCTGGATGCCGCAGCCGAGCGGGCCGGCCAGCGCCAGAGGCAGATCGTCGGGCACCTTCACCACGTTGCGCTCATAGGTGAGCGCGTGGGTGGCAAACGAGGATTGGCCGAAGAAGTTGCTGCCGACGGTCACGCCCTCGCAGCGCAGCGCCGTCGAGCCGTCCGGCCGCATGCCCGCGTAGTTGAGCTGGGGCATGGTGTGGCAGTAGGCGGCGTCGCCGCGGTCGCAGCGCGGGCAGGCGCCGCAGGAGCGGAAGGTGATGGCTACGCGGTCGCCCGGCGCCACCTTGCCGACCTTGGCGCCGACCCGTTCGACGATGCCGGCGCCTTCATGTCCGAGCACCACCGGGGGCGCAATGGCGCCCGCGTCCCTGAACACGAGGTCGGTGTGGCAGACGCCCACGCCGGCGATGCGGACCAGGATCTCGTCGTCGCGCGGCTCGTCCAGGTCGAGCGTGCGGATCTCGAACGGCTCGCCGGCGCCCGTCGCCACCGCCGCCCGGATCCTCATGGGCGGCTCCCGCCGGTGATGGGGAAACGGTGCGCGTGACGGCAGCGCGTGCAGGCCGGATCCGACGGCGTGTGCGCCAGATGATGCAGCAAGGTCGCTCCTCCCTCCGCGTCCCCGGTGCGTGCCGGAGGCGTCGCCCGATCGATACAATTGCCCAGGGGCGCCCCTCAATACCTACAAAATGAGGGGTGGTCGCGAGCGATCATTCGAAGCCGATCTCGCCGCGGCGGAAGGCGATCGACACCAGCTGCGGCAGGTTGCGCGCCTCGAACCGCCGCATGGCATTGCCCAGGTAGTCCCTGACCGTGAAGGGCGACAGCGACAACGACCGCGCCACCTCCTTCACGGTGCAGCCGTCGGCGACCAGGCGCACGCAGTCGCGCTCGCGCGCGCTGAGCCCGGGCCGTCGCCCGTGCGGCATCTCTCCTGAGTCCTGCGTTCGCTCGAGCACGTCGACGAAGGCGTAGGAAACGGCCTGCAGCCCGAGGTGAGCCGCCTCGGCCGTGCGCGACGCTGCGGCCCCCGGCACGGCGCTGGTCCAGCCCATGAAGGACGTGCCACCGTCGGGCAGATGCACCGGCACGACGATGAACGAGTAGATGCCGAAGGCGTGGTGCGCCGTCCGCAGCGCCTGGTCCAGCGCGGACAGGTCGGCCTCGTCCCCGTCCAGCAGCGTGCTGCGGAACGGCGTGCGCTCATGCAGGCCGTGGCGCACGTCCCGGTGCACCCGGCCGACCTTCCCCGCGTGCCACCAGTCGACCAGCTCCGGCGGCACGCCGAACGCGGCGCAGACCCAGTCCTGGCGCCGCTCGAACAGGATGTTGTCGACCAGGGTGGGAAGCGGCAGCTCGACCATTTGCGCGGCGGTCAGCACCCCATCGACGGCCACGTCCAGGGAGGGAGCCGCGTAGATGTCACTCGCGATTCCGGTCAACTGCCCGACGAGATCTCTGCCGCTTTCGGACGTCACACGGAGCCTCCCCTGAGCGCTGCCCGGCGAGACGCTCGCTCCCGCCCGAAAGCGCCGCAACTCGCGCGCCTGGAGCGCGCTCTTTTGCAGAACCTGACAGCCACACAGCCCGGATTCTGGAGCCGATCCAATATCCTGTTGCGCCGGCCGGGGACTGTCAATCTGGCGCGGCAGCAACAGGGGCAACCCGGTGCCGGCTCAAACTTTGACCCGTCCGTTCCCGGGACAGGCTGGCAGGACACCGCTCCTTGGCGTCGCCGGCGTCGCGCCTTGACGCTGTCAATAAAACTATTTACGGGATTTTAGGAATAACAGTGGCGCCGAAGCACCGCGCCGGGCATGGGCTGTCGGCATCCGGGAATGGCCCGAATTCCCCAGCGTCGCCGCGGTGCACGCGATCGCGAACGACGACGGGGAGACCAGGAGATGGCCGGCAGACTGGCGTTGATCATCGGTGGCGGCAATGGCCTGGGCCGGGCGTCGAGCCTCGCCCTGGCGCAGCAGGGCCTGACGGTCGCGGTGGCCGACCTGGATGAGGGTGCGGCGGCCGACACGGCAGCGATGCTCCCGGGCCGCGGCCATCGATCCTTCCGGGTCGACGTGACGGACGAAGCCTCGGTCGTCGATCTCTTCACGGCCATCGAGACCGCCGAGGGCCCGGTTGCCGTGCTCGCCAATTTCGCCGGGCTGCTCATCGCCCGCGACGGCGTCAGGACCGGCCTGATGCATACCTCCCTGGACGAATGGGAGCGGAGCTTCGCGGTCAATGCCCGCGGCTGCTTCCTCGTCGTCCGCGAGATGCTGCGCCGGCGCGCTGCCGCTCCCGTCGCACACGGCCGCATCATCACGGTGAGCTCGCTCGCCGGCCAGGTCGGCGGCGTGCGCGGCAGCGCCGCCTATTCGGCCGCCAAGGGCGCGGTGTTGACGCTGACCAAGACCGCGGCGCGGGAGGGCGGTCCGCTCGGCGTCACCGCCAACACCATCGCTCCTGGCATGATCGACACGCAGATGCTGCGGCTGGTGCTGTCGGAGCAGGAGGAGGCCGCCGCGGCTGCGGCGCTTCCCGTCGGCCGCATCGGTCGCCCGGAGGAGATTGCCGCGGCGGTGGTCTACCTCGCGTCCGAAGCGGCCGGCTTCGTCACCGGCGCCGTGTTCGACGTCAACGGTGGGCAGCACATGCGCTGAGCGCTGAGATGCGCGCGGCGCGGGCGGCCCGGAAGCCGGGCGGAGGAGGGGGCATGTCGATCGCGACGATCACCGAGCACAGCGTTACCGTCGGCGACCACACCGTGTTCTACCTGGCTGCGGGCCCTGTCGACGGCCCGCTCGTCATCTTCGTGCACGGCTGGCCGGAGCTGTCGCTCAGCTGGCGCCACCAACTGCCCTGCTTCGCCAGCCTCGGCTTCCGTGCGATCGCCCCGGACATGCGCGGCTACGGCCGCTCCACGGTCTATCGCAGGCACGACGCCTACACTCAGGAACGGGTCGTCGCCGACATGATCGGGTTGCTCGACGCGCTCGGCGCGGAACGGGCGATCTGGGTCGGGCACGATTGGGGCAGCCCGACCGTGTGGAACATCGCCGGCCACCACCACGATCGCTGCGCTGCCGTCGCCAGCCTCTCTGTGCCCTACGGCACAGTCGAGCGCGGGGCCGAGGCGCTGCTGCCGCTCATCGATCGCAGCGTCTATCCGGCTGACCGCTTCCCGTATGGGCAGTGGGCCTACATGTATTTCTACCGGGCGCATTTCGACAAGGTCACCACGACCTTCGACGCCAGCCCCTACGACACGGTCAAGGCGCTGTTCCGCCGCGGCAAGGCCGAGGCGCTCGGCAAGCCCAGCCCGAACGCCGACATCTTCGAGACCGACGGATGGTTTCGCGGGCGGCCGTCCCGCCGGACCTGCCGCGGGACGACGCGGTGGTTAGCGAGGAGGACCTGCGGGTCTACGCCGAGGCGCTGGCGCGCAACGGCTTCTTCGGCCCGGATTCCTACTACATGAACGATGTGGCGAACGCGGCCTATGCGGCCCGCGCTGAAAACGGCGGTTACCTCGACATGCCTGCGCTGTTCATCGCGGCGCGCTACGACATCACCTGCGAATCCCTGCAGTCGCGGCTGGCCGAGCCGATGAAAACCTACTGCCGCAACCTGTCCCTCGCCGTGATCGATTCCGGCCACTGGGTCGCGCAGGAGAAGCCGCGTGAGGTCAACGCCCAGCTCGTGCGCTGGATCGCGACGAGCGTCGGCGATGTCTGGCCGCGATAGCGCGCAGGCGCTGCGAGCACGGAGGTGAGGACCATGGCGACACCCGCGTTCCATGTCGTCGAGGGACTGGACGGTAACCGCATCCGGGTCGCGGTCGCAGGCCAAGGGCCGCTGGTGCTGATGGTCCACGGCTGGCCGGACGCCTGGATCTCGTGGCGCCCGCAGATGAGCGCCGTCGCCGCGGCAGGCTTCACCGCGGCCGCGCTCGACGTCCGCGGCTACGGCGGATCCGATGCCCCTGACGAGGTGAGCGCCTACACGATGGCCGCGCTGACGGGCGACAACGCAGCGGTCATCCGCGCGCTCAGCGACGACGGGCAGGCGGTGCTGGTCGGCCACGACTGGGGCGCGCCGATCGTCTACGCCACCGCGCTCATGCGGCCCGAGGTCGTGCGCGCCGTCGTCGGCCTGTCCTCGCCGCCACCATCGTTCAGCGACAAGAAGCCCTCCGTGGCTTATGCCGAGCTCTACCCGGAGAAGCTCTTCTACCAGCAGTACTTCCTGCGTGACGACGGGGCCGCCGAGGCGGAATTCGAAGCCGATCTGAAGCGCTTCGTCCGCCTCATGCATTTCAACCTGTCCGGTGACACGACGCTGGCGGACCCCATGGAGGCGCTGGTGCGGCCGGCCGGGTCGACGACACTCCTGGACGGGCTGCCGGAGCCCGATCCGCTGCCGGCCTGGATGAGCCGCGCGGACATCGCCGAATACGCCGACGGCTTTCGCCGGAACGGCCTGCGCGGGCCGCTCAACCGCTATCGTGCCCAGGACCTCGACTGGGAAGAGATGCGCAAGTACCGGGATCGCAAGATCGAGCAGCCGGCGATCTTCGTCGGCGGCACGCGCGAGCCGTCACGCTTCATGCAGGGGTTCGATCGCTACGCCGATCCGGTGCGGCGTTACGGCGACTGCCGCGGCGTGCACTTCATCGAAGGTGCCGGCCATTGGCTCCAGCGCGAGGCGCCGGATGAGCTCAACACGCACATCCTCGATTTTCTGAAGGCGCTGTCGTCGCCTGCTGCGCCGTCCGTCAGGGGGCTTTCTTGACCAGCGGACAGCGGCTCATGGCCAAGGGCTGGAACGCATCGTCCGGCGCAATCGTTCGGACGATCTTCAGGTAGTCGTACGGCTCCTTGGGCTCACCTGGCGCCTTCAGCTCGGCCAGATGGAACGGGTGCATCACGCGTCCGTCGGCGCGGATCGCCACGTTGCTGTTCCAGAAGTCGTTGACGGGGATCTCCTTCATCCTGGCGACCACGGCCGCCCCACTCAGGTTTCCGGCGGCCTCCAGGGCCTTGAGATAATGCAGGACGGCCGAATAGGCGCCCGCATGGGGCTCTTCCGGATACTGCCCGTTCATGCGGTCGGCAAAGCGCTTGGCAAAGGCGCGGGTCTTGTCGCTCATGTCCCAGTAGAACGACATGCCCGTCGCGAACGGTGGTATCGAGGGGCCGATGGCCTTGATATCGCCGAGAAAGATCAACGGGATGGCGAACTGCTGCGAGGACGCCCGGCCGACGCCGAACTCGCCGGCCTGCTTCAGCGTGTTGACCAGGTCCTGAACGAAGTTGGCGGCGACGATTACCTTTGCGCCCGACGAGCGCGCCTGCAGCAGGAAAGATGAGAAGTCGGCGTCGCCGATGGGATGACGGCTCGAGCCGACGACCTTGCCGCCGGCCGCCTTGATGAAGCCGCCCATCGAGTCCTCGACGGCCGTTCCTCCCGCGTAGTTGGCGGTGATGAAGTACCAGCTGTCGGTCTTCGGCGACATCATCGCGTCGACGAGAGATTTCCCCAGAGAATAGGCGTCGTAGGTGAAGTGAACGCTGACGGGTGAGCAGGCCTCGTTGGTGAAGGCCATCGTGCTCTGCGAGGTGAAGAGAAAAGGCCGGTCGTTGTCCTTGAGAATGGTGAGCGCCGCGAGCGAGGCGGCCGAAGATCCGCCGTCGACCACCGCCGCGATGCCTTCATCGACCCAGCGCCGGACGATCGAGACGGCAAGGTCGGGCTTGGTCTGGTTGTCGCCCGCCACGATCTCCACGGGGCGGCCGAGCACCTTGCCGCCGAAGTCCTCGACGGCGAGGCGGGCCGCAGTGACCGCGCCGACCCCATCGGCCGCCGCGTAGGGCCCGGACATGTCGTTGATGACGCCGATCCGTATCGTGTTCGGCAGCGGGTCGGCCACAGCGGGGACCGCGGCGGCGAGCAGCAACGCCAGCGCGCAGGCTTGGATCTTCATGGTCTCCCTCCTTTTGTTGCCGCAATGCGGCGGGCACGCCGCTCGCCTCCACCCTGTGCGGGTCTCGTCCGACGCCGCGGGGTCTCATCAGACGCCGGCCCGTGGCGGCGTCAGGTGAGATTCACTGAAGATCTATATATAGGCCTTCATCGCGTCAACATGCAGCCGGTCCGCGGCCGGCCTGGAGGTGGGGCATTTCCCTCGCCGTCAAGCCCGGCCATGACGCCGACGAGATGGCTGAGTCGGATAGCCCCACAAGCGGGGCGAGGTGCGCCGCTGGACCGTCAGCCTCCCTTTTGCTGCGATGGACCAAAGCGTAGCCGCTTAGCTTCAGTTCGTTTGCAATGAATGTGCGGTGAGCGGCGACAGCCTGAAGTTGCCCAAAGCCGATATCCCTCGGCCGGGGCTACCACTTGGCGTTCGGTATCGGCCGTTCGGCCGGACTTGCATAGCGGCTGCAGCCGTCGCTCCCCTATGGTCGGGGGCATCAAGGATGATGGGAGGCGCGTTTTCTTTCCGAGCGATGTGGCCAATGAGCCGAAGGAGAGCGAGGAACGCCAGGAGGATAACATGCATCGGCATTTCATGGGTCTCGCCGCCCTGAGCATCGGTCTGCTGGTCGCGCTGCCGGGTCATGCGCAGCCGGTCGGCGCTGGTGAGCCGGGCGCGGTCACCGCCATTGACATCCTGCTCGACCCCGACGCGACGATGATCCAGCACGCGGTGGCGGCCAACGAGCGTTTGCGCAAGAGCTTTCCCGAGGGCTTCGCTCTGGGTGATGAGCATCAACCGCACATCTCGGTTCTGCAGAGGTATGTCAGAACGGCGGACCTCGACAAAGTCTACGCGGCGGTTGATAAAGTCCTGGCCGGAGAGAGGCCGGCCTCCTGGAAGCTGAAGGCGTACAAGTACTATTATATCCCCTGGAAGGATGTTGGCCTTGCCGGGATCGTTGTCGAGCCCACCGATGATCTTGTTCGCTATCAACAGAAACTCGTCGACGCCGTCGCCCCGTTCACCGTGAAGACGGGTACGGCATCAGCGTTCGTTACGACGAAGGAAGACCCTGAGATCAATCAGCCGACCATCGCCTACGTGGCGAGCTTCGTGCCCAATGAAACGGGCAGGAAGTTCAACCCGCACGTGACCATCGGCCTCGCCTCGCAGGACTATTTGAAGAAGATGCTCGCCGAGAAGTTCGAGACTTTTACGTTCTCACCCGCCAAGGCGTCTGTTTACCACCTGGGAAATTTTGGAACGGCGCGGAAGCTGCTTAAAAGTTGGGACCTAAAAGGGTGAGGCCGGGGCACTGACGGTGCAAGCACCGGACCTGATGGGCGCAAGGCGCCCATCGTGCCGTTCCCGGGGGTGATCGAGAGATCCGGAAGCGGTCGGATGCCTGCCGCCGCCGAGGCGGCAGGCATCCGGCGATCAGCTGCCCGGCTTCCTCACCACGGCCGAGACGTCGATCGGCTTGGGCAGCAGGCCCAGCGCAAGGAAGGTGTCGGCGATCTTCTGCTGCTCGGCGACGACGGTGTCGTCGAGCGGCTTGATGCCGAAGGTCTGGCGCTTGAGCGCGATCTTCAGCACCGGGGCCGGGATGCCCGTGCCGGGGCTGAGCTCCTCCGCCACCGCATCCTCGTTGTCCTTTGCCCAGGCGTCGATCTCCGCGATCGCCGCGAGGACGGCGTCGATGACCTTGGGGTTCGCGTCGTTGAAGGCCCGGCGGGCCAGGTAGAACTGGCGGTTGGCGGCGATGCCGGTACCATCCGCCAGCGTGCGCGCGCCGGTGGCGACCTCGGCGGCGGCCTGGAACGGGTCCCAGATCACCCAGGCGTCGACCGAGCCGCGCTCGAAGGCGGCGCGGGCGTCGGCGGGTGCGAGGAAGGCCGGCTCGATCTCGGAGTACTTCACGCCGGCCTTCTCCAGCGCCTTGACGAGCAGGTAGTGGACGTTCGAGCCCTTGTTGAAGGCGACCTTCTTGCCGCGCAGGTCGGCGACGGAGGTGATGGGCGAGTCCTTCTTGACGAGGATCGCTTCGCCGCGCGGCGCCGGCGGCTCGAAGCCGGCGTAGAGGAAGCCCGCGCCGGCCGCCTGGCCGAAGATCGGCGGGGCTTCGCCCGCATGGCCGAAGTCGATGGCGCCCACGTTGAGCGCCTCGATGATCGGCGGGCCGGACGGGAACTCCTTCCATTCGACGCGAAACCCGAGCGGCTCGAGCTTCTTCTCCAGGCTGCCCTTGCTCTTCAGCAGGATGACGTTGCCGTACTTCTGGAAGCCGATGCGCACGATCTTGTCGTCCGCATGGGCGCCCCCGGACATCAGCCCGCCGGCCAGGAGCAGCGCGCCGGCTGCCAAGGCGGTTCTGCGCAGAATGTTCATTTGGCCTCTCGTCGTCAGCTCGTGTTCGAAGGTGCGGATGCGCCGGGCTGCGCGGCTGAAGCGAGTGACATGGACGCACCTCCCCCTCCGCGCCGGAGAGGTGAGCGGTCCTGATCGTTTCGAGACGGCAAATGCCTCAGGCGAGCGGCACCGAGGGACGGCAGCACCTATCTACGACGATGGTAAGCTGCGCGCCAAGTGAACAATATTTCAAATATTTCCCATGAAGAGAAAATTTATTTCTACAGAAAGACTGGTCGAGCCATCGCTTTCGCTTCACGCGCTCCATCAATGGATGGCGGCATACATGACGCGCGCTTCCGTCGCCTCGGCGGCGGGCATCTCCTCGACGATGCGGCCGCCGCGGGCGACCAGGATGCGGTCGGAGATGGCCAGCACCTCCGGCAGGTAGGACGAGATCACGATCACCGCCTTGCCCTGCCGGGCGACCTCCCGGATGGCCGCGTGGATCTGCGGAATGGCGCCGACGTCGACGCCACGGGTCGGCTCGTCGAAGATGACCAGCGAGGGCTCCTGCACCAGGGACTTGGCGACCACCACCTTCTGCTGGTTGCCGCCGGAGTACTCGATGATCTTGAGGCTCCGCTTCAGCGCCGAGATGCCGAGCGCCTTGATCCAGGTATCGGCGGTGCGCTTGCGCTCGCTCGGCGAATAGAACCAGCGGCGGCCCAGGCGCGAGGCCAGCCGGCCGAGATAGATGTTCTCGTCCGCGGTCATCGTCTCGAAGAAGCCGTCCTGCTTGCGGTCCTCGGTGATGTAGACGATGCCGTCGTTGATCGCCTGGTTCGGCACCCGGTAGCGCACCGGGCGGCCCTTGAAATAGATCATGCCGCCGCGAATGAAGTTGCGCTTGCGGGCGCCGCAGATGATGTGGGCGATTTCGGTGCGGCCGGCGCCGACGAGCCCCGCCATGCCGACGATCTCGCCGGCGAACACCGAGAACGACATGTTCTTGACCACCGCACCCATGGTCACGTTCTCGACCGAGAGCACCTTCTCGCGTTTGACTGCGGACGCCTCGGCGTCGCCGAAGGCGCGCGGTACGCCATAGCCGCCGGCCACGTCGCGGCCCACCATCATGCGGACCAGCTGTTCGCGGTCGACCTCGCCGGCCTTCACCGTCGCGACCAGCTTGCCGTCGCGCAGCACGGTCAGCCGATCGGCGATGGTCAGCGCCTCCTCCAGCGCGTGCGAGATGAAGATGATGCCGACGCCCTCGTCGCGCAGCCGCCGCAGCAGGTGGAAGAGGTGCTGGATCTCCTCGGGCGTGAGGCTGGCCGTCGGCTCGTCGAAGATCATGACACGCGCCTGGTAGCGCGCCGCCCGGGCGATCTCGACCATCTGGCGCTTGGCGGTGCCGAGGGTCTCGACCAGCGCCAACGGATCGACGTGGAAGTTCAGCGATTGCTGGGACTGCTGGGCGCTGATGTTGAGCTTACGGAACACCGTGTAGAACGGCTCGCGGCCGAGCTGGAGGTTCTGCGCCACCGTCATCGACGGGACCAGGCTGGTCTCCTGGTAGACCATGGCGACGCCGGCCTTGAGCGCCCCGCTCGGCGAGGAGAAGCCGGCCTTGCGGCCGTCGAGGAGATAGTCGCCCGACGTCAGCTCGACGGCGCCGGAGATCACCTTGCACAGGGTCGATTTGCCGGCGCCGTTCTCGCCCAGCAAAGCATGGATCTCGCCGGGGCGCAGGTCGAAGTCGACGGCCTCGATGGCGTGCACACCGCCGTAGACCTTGCTGCCGGCGACGATGCGTACGAGGGGGGAAGGGCTGTCCTGGGGGCTGAGCGCGTCCATCAGTGGGCTCCGATCGCCTTGGCCGTCAGTTCGACGAGCTTGTCGTGGCCCTTGGCGCAGGCGATCACCCGCGCACCGACGGCACAGACGGCGGTGACGCCATGCGTGTGGCCGCCGACCCGGCTGTGGAAGCTCTCCACGGGATCGCCGTCCGGCGACAGCCGTGCGACAAGGCCGTAGGACCGGGCCGGAGCCCAGGGCTTCTGGATGCCGAGCTTCTTGATGCGGCCGATCTGCGTCGGCTCCCGGTAGTTGAACGGCGACGACAGGGCCGGGCCGATCCATAACTCGGGGGCACCTCGGCCATCATCTTGGCGCGAAAGCGCGGCTCGCGCAGGACGAACTCGGTGAGCTGCGTGCGCAGGGCGAAGAAGGCGATCCAGAAGCCGTCCGGGGCGCGCTTCAGGCGGGCCGGATAGCCGGCGAAGTTCGGCACCAGCACGCGGCGGAGGCCGTCGCGCGACACGGCTGCGAGGGAATGGCTCCACGCTTCCGTGACCAGAACCTCGCGCTCGTCCGCAGTCGGTGCCACGCCGTTCGGCCAAGCCAGGCCCTGGCTCAGCACGCGGGCGTCGGCGAGGCGGTCGTTGCAAGCGATGAGACGGCCGCTGGCCGGGGCCGCCCCCATCAGGTCGCGCAGCCAGTCCTCCGGAACGTTATGGCACGAGCCGTCGGTGACGAAGACCGTACCGTCGCTCGCCACCGTGACGGCGGTCGGGCAGCTCAGCGGCGCGCCACCCGCGGTGTCGAGCGTCGCCTCCGGGCGCCCGTCCGGCGCCAGCGCCAGCACGCCGCGCCCGGACACGCAGGCGAGCAGCCGTCCGTCCGGCGTCCAGGCCAGGCCGCCGACCGGCCGCCCCAGATCGGCGAAGACGCGACGGCTGTCGAAATCCGGTCCCTCGCAGCGCAGCACGGTGGTGCCGCTCGACACGTAGAGGGCGCCGTCCGGCCCGAGTGCCAGGTCGTCCGGCGCCGTGATCGGCCCCCCCAGCGTCCGCGCCTCCTCCAGGCGGCTATTGGGCGACAGCGGCCCGTCGAGCACCGGGATGCCGTGGACAGGCCGGTTAGGAAACAGGACGGCGTCGACGAGGTCCCGCAGCAGCGCCATCACGCCACCTCCCGCGCCGGCACCGCAGCGCCACGGCGTGTCCTGGGCTGGCCGTCACCCCAATAGGAGTCCCAGCTCGTCCACGTGGGGTCGGCATCGGCCAGCCGCAGCCGTCCGATCCGGTTGTTCTCGAGGCCGCCGATATAGAGGTAGCCCTTGTGCTCACGCATGGAGGTGATGGTGGGGTGCGAGTGGCCGCCCGGGTCCCACAGGGTTTCCAGCACCGTGCCGTTGTCGTCGAATTTGGCGACGCAGCCGTAGTTGATGCCGGGGCAGAGCCACTCGTCGGGCGGAATCTGCTTGACCATGCGGACCCGGAAGCTCGGATCGGCCATGGCGATGTCGTAGACCGGCGAGCGGATGCCGACGAGGGCGAGCCAATAGGTGCCGTCCGACGCCCGATTGATGTTGTCGGGGTAGCCCGGCAGGTTGTCGACGAGGATCTCGCTCTGGCCGGCCTTCGGGCCGGCGATCCACAGCCGATGGATGCGGCACAGCCAGGTGCTGGCCCACAGCACCGAGCGGCCGTCGTGGGCGAGGCAGACGCCGTTGGGGAAGGCGAGGTTCTTGAGGATCGTCTTTGATTGGCCGGTTGCCGGGTCGTGGCAGATGAGGCGCCCGTTGCCGCGGCCTTCGAAGCCGTCCAGCGCCCAGTCGGCGAGATCGTAGCGGATCGTCGCTTCGCTGAAATAGATCTTGCCGTCCGGCGCGATATCCAGATCGTCGGCCAGGTAGAGGCGGGAATCGTCCTTCAGCCTGAGCCACGAGCGGTTGGTCTCGTCGGTCACCTTGAACACCGAGCGGTCCGGCCGGACGCCGTAGACGCCCATGCCGGCGACGCAGACGATCAGGTTCTCGTCCCGGTCCATGGCCATGCCGAGGGGACGGCCGCCGATGCGCGCGAACTCCTCGCGCGTTTCGTAGTCGGGGGCGAGGAAGCGGATGATCGAGCCGTTGCGGTTGACCGTGTAGAGGTTGTCGTGACGGTCGAGGATGACGTCCTCGGGGCCCTCGATGCGCTCGTAGGCGATGGCCTCGGCCGCGTGCAGCCGGTCGTTCTCGGCGAAGGCGGTGCCGGCGTCGCGGGCAATCGACGGCGGCGGCTTGAACTCCACCAGCGTGGGGCTGACGTAGATCTTCTGGAGCACCTTGCCCTTGTTCTTCTGCCATTTGACGTTGAAGGCCACCGCCGCGATCAGCAGGAAGCCGATCGTCGCCGTGGTCAGGCTGCCGTGGGTGCCGAGCTGCACCAGGCCGTTGATCAGGAGGAAGATGATGACGGCGCCGATCAGGGCGCGGGCGATGGTGCCACGCCCGCCCGCCAGGCTGATGCCGCCGAGCACCACGGCGGCCAGCGCATTGACCTCCCAGCCGACCCCGGTGTCGGTGCCGGAGCTGTTCTGGCGGGCCGCATAGAGGATGCCGGCGAAGGAGGTGAGCAGCCCCGCCAGCACATAGGCGGTGAACAGCGAGCGCTTGACGTCGATGCCGGCGTGGCGCGCCGCCTTGCGGCTCGAGCCCACCGCCATGATCTGCAACCCCGGCCGCAGGCGGGTGAGGTAGATGTGCGCGGCGAGGCCGATGACGATGAGGCAGGCCATGTTGGTCGGAATGCCGAAGACCGTGCCGATGCCCAGAAAGTCCCAGGCGTCGCTGCTCTCGGACGACGAGGCGAGCTCCCTGGTGAAGGCGGTGGTGAGCTTGTTGTAGGACGCGCGGACGATGATCAGCACCACCATGGTGGTGAGGAACGGCCGCGTCTTGGCATAGGCGATCAGGCCGCCGTTGATGGCGCCCACGAGGGCGCCGAAGGCGAGCACGCCGATGATCATCACCGGGAACGGCAGACCGAGGATCTGCAGCAGGTAGAGCGCCAGGAAGTTGGCCATGGCGAACACGGCGCCGACCGAGAGGTCGATGCCGCCGGCGAGCACGGCGACCGCCATGGCCATCGCCACCAGCGCCTGCTCCGGGAAGCTGCGCATCAACTGCTGAAGGTTGGGCCAGTTCGTGTAGCCCGGAATGGTCAGCACGAACGCCAGGAAGACCAGGCACATGAGCACGAATGGAACGATCGGTTCCATCCAGCGCTTTTCCAGAAGCTCGCTGATGAACAGTTGCGGCGAGTAGCGGTACCAGAGGCGCCGTACCGATTCCATAAGGCTAGGCTCCCGTTCCGACCGAAATCACGCCGGCGGATGCGGCTGACGTGGGCTTGGAAAGACCGGTCCCGTTGCTTGCGCCACGAGCCCGATCGAACGAGCCATGTCCGCCGGCCGCGGTGACGCGCGGCCGGCGGACATCGGCCTCAATCCTTGGGCACGGTGAAGCAATAGGCGCGGTCGTCCTTGCTCTTCACCCAGTAGTTGGTCGTGTAATAGGCGAGCTTCTTGCTGCCGGGCTTGTCGCCGTTCTGCAGCAGCCCGAGCACGGCGTTGACGATGGCTTCGCCCTGTGTGTCGGCCCGGTAGGACAGGTTCTTGGTGAACAGGCCCTGCTCCAGCAGGTCGCAGTCGGCGGGCTGGCCGTCGCTGGCGACGTAGATCTTCACCTGTCCCTGCTTGCCGGCGTTCTTGACCGCCTGCGCCGCGCCCGCCGTCATCGGCCCCCAGACGCTCAGGATGGCGCACAGGTCCGGGTGCTGCTGCAGCACGGTCGTGGTGATGTCGCCGGCCTTGTTGGCGTCCCAGTTCGCCGGCTGCGACGAGACGACCTTGATCGTCGGATCGGTCTTGAACACCTCCGTCGCGGCCTTGGCCATGTCGAGCGAATAGGCGGCGGTGGCTTCGCCCTCCAGGATCGCTACCTTGCCCGAGCCCTTGCCGCCGCCGCACTCGGCGACCACGTCGTTGGCCAGCATGCGGCCGAGCTTCGGCACGTCGGCGCCGACGTAGGCGTCGGTCAGGGTGTTCGACGCCATGTTGACCTGCACCACGTAGATGCCGGCATCCATCGCCCGCTTCAGCTCGCGCGCCAGCAGGTTGGCGGTGGGGTTCTGCACGATGAGCACGTCCGGCTTCTCGTTGATGAGCGTGCTCACCGCTTGCAGCTGGACGTCGGACTTGAAGTTGGGGTCGCGGACGATCAGCTTCATGCCGTAGTCGTCGAAGTGCGCCTTCATCACCCGCGTCCAGGTGGATTCGAGCACCCCGAGCCAGACGGGCACCCAGGCGACGGTCTTGCCTTTCACCGCCTTCTCGAAGCTCGCGTGCAGCTCCTCGCGCGGGTCGGCCGCCTGGGCCGGCGCTAGGGCCGAGGCGGCGAGAAGCCCGGCGGCGAGCGCCGCGGCCGCCGACCGTGCGAAGATGGATCCTTTGCTCATGGTCTCCCTCCCGTAGACTTTATTGGCGCTGTACTTTCGGAATGCGGTCATGCGGATGAGATCTAGTCGCCCTGCTTGGCGGTCTCTTCCTCCCGCGGGTGCACGTAGCTGTCGATGCCGATGGCCGCGAGCAGCACGATGCCCTTGATGATGTCCTGGGTCTGCGTATCCAGGTTCATGATGGTCATGCCGTTGAGCAGCACGCCGATCAGCAGGGTGCCGGCGACGACGCTGAAGACGTTGCCGCGGCCGCCCACGAGGCTGACGCCCCCGAGCACGACCACGAGGATGACGTCGAAGATCAGGGTGGATTCGGCGATCTGGAGGTGCATGAGCGCCGTCGACGCCACCATCATGAGCCCGCCGATGTAGCCGATGGCGGCCGACAGGGCGTATTCCAGCATGGTCAGCGGCCGCACCCCGATGCCCGACAGGCGCGCCGCCGCCATGTTGTCGCCGTGCGCGTAGATGAAGCGGCCGAGCACCGTGCGCGACAGGAAGACGTGCACGACGATCGCGCAGCCGGCGAAGATCAGCAGGGGCACCGGAATGCCGCCGGCGAGGTTGCGCCCGAGCGCCAGGAACTCGTCGTGCCCCGGTGACAGGAACACCTGATAGTGCGGCACCACGAACGCGCGGGTGAGCCCGACGACGAACAGCCCCATGGCCAGCGTGGCGAACAGGGCCGGGATCTCGACGACGGCGATCAGGAAGCCGTTGACCACGCCGATCGCCACGGCCAGCACCAGGCCGAGCAGCAGGGCCACGCCGCTCGATACCCCGGCGTTGATCAGCGTCACCGCCACGGCGGCCGAGACCGCCAGGGCCGCGATCTGCGACAGGTCGATGCCGCGGCCGATGACGACCAGCGCCATGCCGAGGGCCAGGACGCCGAGGATCGACACGGCCCGCGCCAGCGCCAGGGCGTTGCCGAGGGTGAAGAAGCCGGGAAGCGTGACGCTGAAGATCGCCGCCGCCAGAACGGCGAAGCCCATCACGGCGAGCGCCTGCGAAGGTTTGTAGCCGCCCCGCTGCTGTGCGGTGTCCGCCATGGTCACGTTCATCCCTTGGGACCTCGCCCGCCGCGTTCGAACGAACGGCGGTTCGGGCGGGTGTCGTATGCGCGTTCCGCGCTTGCCGTGAAGGTTCCAGCCTCGTCCGGTCATGTCAAGGATTTTATCCAAACTACCAAAAAATGCCCGGATAATCGTTCTGAAAGTCGCCTTTCCGCAAAAATCGGATACAATCCATGTAAATGAGACGAGCGGACACGAGGCGGGGGAGCGCGAGGCGGGCCGACATGGCGAAGGGCAGCGGGCGGGACGAACGGCTGCTGGGTGTGCAGATCGCCGAGCAGCTTCGACAGGGCATCTTGCGGGGCGACTGGAAGCCGGGCAGCCGCATCCAGCAGGACCGGCTGGCCGAGCAGTTCGGCACCAGCCGCATCCCGGTGCGGGAGGCCCTGCGGCTCCTGGAGAACGAGGGCCTTGTGGTCCTCGTGCCCAACAGCAGCGCCTGGATCAGCAAGCTCGACAAGGCCGAGTGCATCGAGGTCTACATGATGCGCGAGCGGCTCGAGCCGCTCGCCCTGGCGCAGAGCGTCGCGCATCTGTCGGACCAGGACATCGCCGAGCTGTCCGCGTTGGCCACCCGTGCCCGGGAGACGCCGGACCTCGAGGACTACATCCAGTATGACCGCGAGTTCCACCTGCTCAGCGTGCGCCGGGCGCCGATGCCGCGGCTGCTGACCACGGTGGAGCGCTTCTGGAACATCACCCAGCCCTACCGGCGCAACTACCTTGCCAATACCGGCGCCGAGGGGCGCTGGATCAGCGACGCCGAGCACACCCTGATGATCGAGGCGATCAAGCGGCGGGATGCGGAGGAGGCCGGCCGGATGCTCGGCGCGCATATCCGGCGCACGCGTCTGCATCTGGAGCAGATGACGTGGGCGGCTGGATGAGCGTGCGCCAGCCGGGCGCGACATCGCACCACCCGCCGGGATCCGCTCGGCGCTAAGTCTGCCGCGGATTCGAGCGGCACGGGTGAACGTTCGGCACTCGACGAGGCCGCCGCGGCTGCGGCGTCGGCGCGGCTGTCGTATACTTGACGGGCGTGTGCGCTAAGATGGCACGCTGCGCACACCGTCGGGCCGCTCAGCGGCGGCCGGCCAAACCGGGGCATCGCCTTGCTTCGTCGATCGATTCCAGCCGCTCTAGGTGCGTTCATCGTGGCGGCGAGCGTCCTCCTGTGGGGCAGCGGCCCGGCGCAGGCCATGAGCTTTCGCCTGGTGCAACTCCAGGACCCGCGCTGCGGCCAGGGCTGTCCGCCGATCATTGCGGGGGACGGCGAGATCACGCCCGGCACCACCGCCAACTTCGTCGCCTTCACGCGCCAGGCCATGGACCGCGGGCCGGTGAGCAACCTGGTGCTGATCAACTCGCCTGGCGGCGTCGTCATCGAATCGCTCACGTTCGGCCTGGTGCTGCGCGAGCTCGGCGCGTCGGTCGCCGTCGCCCGGGCCGGACGGCAGGGGCTGATCAGCGGCATCTGCTTTTCCGCCTGCGTGTACACGCTGATGGGCGGCAGCCGCCGTATCGCGCCGCCGGGGAGCCATCTGGGCGTGCACCGGGCCTTCATGGGACGGCCAGGCCAGCACCGGGGCCCGGTGCGCGCGGCGAGGCCGCCCAAGGGACTGACCGTCGCCATGCGCAACTACGCACGCGCCATGGGGGTCGACCCGGCGGTGATCAGCATTGCCGAGCGCACGCCCTCCAACTCTATCCACGTGTTCCGTCCCAACGAGATGTCGCGCCTGCGGTTGGCGCGATAGCGTGTCCCGGCCCCCCGGGGCCGGTAGTCTCGGCTCTGCCGCACGGGGCTCGGTGAGGACGAGGAGTCCCCTGACTGCCGCCGGGGATCTGCGGGCAACGGCGGCACGGTTGTCAGGGGCGTCGCCAGGTCGATGCCGGGCACGCCGAGTCCTGGCGACCCTGGTCTCGGACACAAGAGCGGGATGATTTATCTGGTAATCATCATCCCGCTCTCAGTCTTCGTCTTGAGCATGGTCTTATCCAAGAACCAGTGTCCACCTCTTAGGATCATGCTCTGGAGCGCTTCGCGATTGGGTGGACACACCCAATCGCAAGAGAAGCGCTCCAGATGAAAAAGGCTATGAGCATTTCTCCCATTGGATGATCGTCATCCAATGGCGAAATGCTCTAGGGAAACGTCCGAGCCCGTCTTGGGGTGCGATCGCGCGCACCCGATCAGTATCCGTAGACGTATCCGCGTCTCGGCGTCGTGGCATTGCCGACGATGGCGCCCCCGACACCGCCGATGGCGGCTCCGGCCACGGCGCCGCCGGCCGTGCCCGACGCCAGTCCACCGACGAGCGCACCCGCGCCCGCGCCGATGGCGGCTCCGCCGATGGTGCGGTCCGTCCGGTTATATGGGTTGCAAGCGACCATGCCGAGCGCGAGCATCCCGATAACGCAGAGCTGTTTCATCCAACGATCCTCCTCCACACGGTTAATTTGCGGCACGGCTACAGGTTCCATCGGTCGTGGTCCGGGCGCGGTTCCGTGTGGCCGCAGCGGCGAATCCACGCGCCGCGGCGCCGATCCGGCTATTTGCCACCGCACGCTTTCACAGATGATGATATCAACCTATGGTTGTATATGCGGGTATTCGAGCCGTCGACGTCCAGTTCCCTGCGCTATTCGGCCGCCACGATGGTGAGGCGAGCTGCCTCAAGATCAACAAAATCCGGGCAGTAGCATCAGCATCGATTGTGTGCTTGCTCATGAAGCCTGCCTCTGTCTTAGGGCTGTCTGCCTCAGCCCGTGCTCTCTCAAGTAGAAGCTCCGGTCCAAGCCGCCCAGTGTCGCGCCCAGTCGGGTTCCGGCGGGTTCGAGGCCCGGCCATCGACGAAGAATGGGAGCGATGCCCATGCGCACCGGCGTAAAGCTCGCTCTGGGTATCGCTCTCGGCTTGGTCTGCTGGGGTGTCTATGTTGCCTCGCACGGCACCCACGGCCTTGCGCAGCCGATGACGCCGCCGCCCGCCGTTCCCGTGCAGACGGCGGTGACGGAGGCGCAGAACGTCCCCATCATCGTGCGCGGCCTCGGCAGCGTGACCGCCTTCAACACCGTCTCGGTCAAGAGCCGGGTGCAGGGCAACATCACACAGATCAATTTCCGTGAAGGGCAGGAGGTCCGGCACGGCGACCTGCTGGTCCAGATCGACCCGCGGCCCTACCAGGCCATCCTCGACCAGGCCAATGCGACGCTCGCCAAGGACCAGGCCAACCTGTTGAACGCCCGCAAGGATCTGGTGCGCTATTCCGATCTGCTGAAGCGCAATTACGCGCCCGAGCAGCAGTATGCCACCCAGCAGGCCACCGTCGCGCAGGACGAGGCGACGATCGCGAGCGATCAGGCCCAGATCGACGCGGCGCGCCTGAACGTCGAATACGCCGGGATCCGCTCTCCCATCGATGGGGTGACCGGCATTCGCCAGGTCGACCTCGGCAATCTGGTCCAGGGCAACGACGCACAGCCCCTGGTCGTCATCACCCAGATCAAGCCGATCTATGTGCTGTTCACGGCGCCGGAGCAGGATATCGGCCGGATCCGCGGCGCCATGGCGAAGGGGGCCCTGAAGACCCTCGCCTTCGATGCCGCCGACCAGAACCAGATCGCGGAGGGCACGCTCAGGCTCGTCGACAACCAGGTTGACCAGACCACGGGTACGGTCAAGCTGAAAGCGGAGTTCGCCAATGCCGACGAGCGGCTCTGGCCGGGCCAGTTCGTCAACGCCCACCTCGTCGTCGCCGAGGTCAGGAACGGCGTCACGGCGCCGGCGGCGGCCGTCCAGACCGGGCCGAAAGGCAGCTACGTCTACGCCGTCAGGTCCGACGGCATCGTGGAGCAGCGCGACGTCGTCGTCGGCCAGACGGAGAACAATCTGGCGTTGATCCGGTCGGGCCTGGCGGCGGGCGAACGCGTCGTCACCGGCGGCCAGTTCCGGCTCAAGGCCGGGGTGAAGGTCGCCGTCACCGACGCCGCGCCGTCGCCGATGGCCTCGCGATGAACGTCTCCGCGCCCTTCATCCAGCGCCCCATCGCCACCACCCTGGTGATGCTGGCGCTGCTGGTCGGCGGCGTCATCGGCTACGAGCTGCTGCCCGTCGCCGCCCTGCCGCGCGTCGACTTTCCCACCATCTCGGTGTCGGCGACGCTGCCGGGCGCCGATCCGGAAACGATGGCCTCGTCCGTGGCACAGCCCCTGGAGCGGCAGTTCGCGGCTCTCCCCGGCGTCAATCAGATCACCTCGACCAGCGTGCTCGGCTCCACCCAGATCACGCTGCAGTTCGACCTTACGCGCGACATCGACGGCGCCGCCGGCGACGTGCAGTCGGCCATCAACGCGGCACAGGGCTATCTGCCCAAGAACCTGCCGACGCCGCCGACCTACCGGAAGGTCAACCCGGCCGACCAGCCGGTGCTGATCCTCGGCCTGACCTCGCCGGCGATGACGCTGACGGACCTCGACCAGTATGCGGACCTCAACATCGCCCAGAAGATCTCGGCGCTTCCCGGCGTCGGCCAGGTGTTGATCTTCGGCGAGCAGAAGTTTGCGCCGACCATCAAGGTCAACCCGCTCGCGCTCGCCGCCCGCAGCATCGGTCTCGACGACATCACCAGCGCGGTCACGGGCACGACCGCCAACTTGCCGGTGGGCACGCTGCAGGGGCCGCGGCAATCCTACCAGATCGGCACCAATGGCCAGCTGTTCGCGCCGCGCGACATCGGGCGGGCGGTCGTCGCCTACCGCAACGGGGCGCCGGTCCGGCTCGACGACGTGGCCAGCGTGTCGGCAGGCTCCGAGCTGCCCTTGCAGGCCAGCTGGGTCGGCGCCGAGCGCGGCGAGATGATCGGCATCTGGCGGCAGCCGGGCGCCAATACGATTCAGCTCGTCGATCAGATCGTGGGGCAACTGCCGGAGCTGCAGAAGTCGATTCCACCATCGGTCGAGCTCACGGTGGTCAGCGACCGTTCGCGGTCGATCCGCGAGAGCTTCGCCGACGTGAAGCTGACGCTCGTCGGCACCATCGTGCTGGTCGTCGTCGTGATCTTCGTGTTCCTGCGGAGCTTCTGGGCGACGCTCATCCCGAGCGTGACGGTGCCGCTGTCGCTCGTCGGCACCTTCGCCGTCATGTACATGTTCGGCTACAGCCTCGACAACCTGTCGCTGATGGGGCTGACGCTGGCCGTCGGCCTCGTCGTCGACGACGCCATCGTCATGCTGGAGAATATCTTCCGCTACATGGAGGACGGCCTGGGCCGGCGCGAGGCGGCGCTCGCGGGCTCGCGCGAGATCGGCTTCACCATCGTATCGATCACCGTCTCGCTGATCGCCGTCTTCATCCCGCTCCTGTTCATGGGCGGCGTGGTCGGCCGGCTGTTCCGGGAGTTCGGCGTCGTCGTCACCGTGGCCGTGGTGCTGTCGGCGCTCATTGCGCTGACCCTGTCGCCGATGATGGCGTCGCTGGTGCTGGCCAATCCGAAAGGGGCCAGGCACGGGTCTGTCTACGCCTGGAGCGAGCGGCAGTTCGAGCGGCTCATCGGCGGCTACGAGCGCGGGCTGAAGCTGTCGCTACGCTGGCGCGGCCCGGTCATGATCCTGAACGTGCTGCTGATCGCCGCCTCCGGCTGGATGTTCTACGTGGCGCCGAAAGGCTTCTTCCCCCAGGAGGATACGGGGCTCATCTTCGCCTTCACCCAGGCCGACCAGGACATCTCCTTCGAGGGCATGGCACAGCGGCAGGCGGCCGTCGCCGCGGTGATCGGCAAGGATCCCGACGTTCTTTCGTTCGGCTCCTCGATCGGCGGCGGCTCGAGCTCGGGCATGAACACCGGCCGCTTCTTCATCCAGCTCAAGCCGCTGGCGGAGCGCACCGCGCGGGCCGACCAGATCATCGCCCGCCTGCGTCCGCAGCTCGCCCGGGTGCCCGGCGTGGTCACCTTCCTCCAGTCGATCCAGAACATTCAGGTCGGCGGCCGTCTGGCCCGCACCCAGTACCAGTACACGTTGCAGGACACGGACCTGGACGAGCTCAACGAATGGGCGCCGCGTATCCTCGACAAGCTGCGCACGGTGCCCGGCCTCCAGGACCTGGCGAGCGACCAGCAGTCGGGCAGCCCGCAGCTGATGATCCGCATCAACCGGGACACGGCCGCCCGGCTCGGTGTCAACGTGGTTGCGATCGAGCAGACGCTGTACGACGCCTTCGGGCAGCCCTTCATCACCCAGCTCTACAGGCCGCTGAACACCTACCACGTGGTGCTGGAGGTGGCGCCGGAGTACCAGCAGGACGTCTCCGCCTTGACGCGGATCTACGTGCACGGTGCCGGCAGCAGACTCATCCCCCTGAGCCAGTTCGCCGCGCTCGAGCCGGTGCCCTCCACGATCTCCGTCAACCACCAGGGCCAGTTCCCGTCGGTGACCCTGTCGTTCAATCTGGGGCCCGGCGTGTCGCTCGGCGAGGCGGTCGACCGGATCCAGGCGGCGGAGGCGCAGGTGGGCAAGCCCGCGACCTTGCAGAGCTCGTTCCAGGGCACGGCGCAGGAGTTCCAGACCTCGCTGGCGACGCAGCCCATGCTCATCGTCGCGGCCTTGTTCTCGGTCTACGTGGTGCTCGGCATCCTCTATGAGAGCTTCGTGCACCCCTTCACGATCCTGCTCAGCCTGCCCTCGGCGAGCGTCGGCGCCCTGTTCTTCCTGCGCCTGTTCGGCTTCGACCTCACGATGATGGCGATCATCGGCATCATCATGCTGATCGGCATCGTCAAGAAGAACGCCATCATGATGATCGACTTCGCGCTCGAGCGCCGGCGCACCGAGCACAAGGGGCCGGAGGAGGCGATCTACGAGGCGGCCGTGCTGCGCTTTCGCCCCATCATGATGACGACGCTGGCGGCCCTGCTCGGCACCCTGCCGATCGCGCTCGGCATCGGCGCGGGCGCCGACCTGCGCCAGCCGCTCGGCATCGCCGTCGTCGGCGGCCTCATCGTGTCCCAGGCCCTGACCCTGTTCACCACGCCGGTGACCTATCTCTACATGGAGCGCTTCAGCGAGTGGTGCGGCCGGCATCTGAGGCGCCGCGGCGGCGCGCCCAAGCCCGTCCCATCGGCCGGCGGTCTGCCGACGGGAACGTAACCGCGAACCGCCGCGTTGATCGCGGCGTGCGACAGGCATGAACTGTCTGCGCCGGCGGGCGAAGACCGAGGAACAGGTCATGCCGGATGCGGAGACGATCGTCATCGGCGCCGGGCCTGCCGGCCTGGCTTGCGCCTGCGCCCTGCAGGGTGTCGGCGGCTCCGTCATCGTGCTGGAGCGGGCAAAGGAGGTCGGCTCCTCGTGGCGCCGTCACTACGATCGCCTGCACCTGCACACGCCCAAGCGCCACTCCGGCTTGCCCGGGCTGGCGATGGCGGACCGCTACCCCACCTATCCGTCGCGGGATCAGTTTATCGCCTACCTGGAAGCCTATGCGGCGCACCACGGCATAGCCCCGCGCTTCGGGTCGTCCGTCGTGGGCATCAGGGAAGGGCGCGGCTGGGCTGTCGACACCGTGTCCGGGACGTTCAGCGCCGACAACGTGGTCTTGGCCACGGGAATGGCGGGAGAGGCGGTGCGTGCCGGCTGGTGCGGCATGGAGAGCTTCCCCGGTCGCATCCTCCACTCCAGCGAATACGCCAACCCCGCATCTTGCTCCGAAGGCAGCGTGCTCGTCGTCGGATGCGGCAACTCCGGGGCGGAGATCGCCCTGGATCTTTGCGATGCGGGGCTGGACGTGTCGCTGTCCATACGCGGACCGGTCAATGTCGTGCCGCGCGATCTTCTCGGCATTCCGGTCGTCACGCTCGCCATCCTGCAGCGGCCGCTGCCGCCCGCTCTCGTGGACGCGCTCAACGCGCCCCTGCTTCGCCTGGTGATCGGCGATCCGGAGAAGCTCGGGCTGCATCGGCCGGCGGACGGCCCGATGACGCAGGTGGTGAGAAGCGGCAAGATCCCGGTTCTGGACGTCGGCACCCTCGATCGCATCCGGCGCCACCTGATCGCCGTCCGCCCCGGCGTTGCGCGATCGTCCGGCGCAGACGTGCATTTCGACGACGGCTCCAGCGCGCACTTCGACGTCATCGTCCTGGCGACCGGATACCGCCCGAGCGTTCGACATCTCCTGGCCGATCATCGCGACGTCGTCGACGACGGCGGGATGCCGCTCGCCTGTGGGCAACCCACGCGCCATGCGGGCCTGTTCTTCTGCGGCTACATCGTCGTCGCGACCGGCCAACTGCGCCAGATCGGCATCGAGGCCGGACGGATCGCCGCCGCGATTCGCGCGCGACGTCACTGACGGCCCCAGCAACGCACCCACAGGGCGTCAGAGGCGAGCTGGGCGCCAGGTCGATGGAACGGCAGGTCCGATTCCGTCGCGGCGCTTGCTGCTCGAACGATGGTGCAGAAGAGAGCCTCCCATGGCTGCCACGTCGGAATCCGCTGCGCGCACCCGAGCCTTCGCGCGCGTCATCGGGCCCTGGCTCGTTCTCGCACCAGGCATCATTGCCGTGCGTGCGCCGGACATGGGTCCGCTCGCGTCCGCCTTCTTCGACAATCCGGTGATGGTGTGGTTCGCGGGCGCGCTGCTGCTGTTCTGTGGGCTGCTGATCATCGCCTTGCACCAGTACTGGTCCAGCGTGGCGGCGGTGATGATCTCTCTGTTCGGCTGGTCCCTGGCGCTGCGCGGCTTGTTTCTCATGGCGGCGCCGCAGCTCTACGAGCGCGCCGTCGTCGCATCGGAGGGAGCCGTCGCGTTGGTGCGGCTCGGCTTCGGCCTGCTGATCCTGATCGGTCTCTGGCTCACCGTCGTGGGGTGGTTCGCCAGACCCGCTGCATCATCGGCCCCGGCGGGCCTGTGAGCGTTGCCGCAGCCCTGCGATGCGCACAGAGGAGGTCCCCGTGATCGCTTACCTGCTCCAGCTCGTGGCCTGGACGGCCTTCATGGCTGTCCTGATCCTGTGGCCGGCCGGCACGCTGGCCTATACGGGCGGCTGGATCCTCATCGGGCTGTTCGGGGGCGGCGGCGTGGCGATGATTCTCTGGCTCGCGCGGCATAGTCCGAGCCTGCTGCGCGAGCGCATGGCCTCGCCGCTCCAGCGCGATCAGAAGCCCTGGGACCGTGTCTGGCTGGCGCTTTTCGTGCTCGGGTTCTGTGGCTGGATGGCGTTCATGGGCTGGGACGCCGGCCGCACCGGCTTCACGGCAGTGCCGCCGTGGCTCCAGGTGCTCGGCGGCCTCTTCATCGTCATCAATGCCATCGGCACGTGGTGGACGTTCCGCGAGAACGCCTTTGCCGCGCCGGTGGTGAAGCTCCAGCAGGGGCAACGGGTGATCGATACGGGTCCCTACGCCGTCGTGCGCCACCCGATGTACACCAGCGTGCTGTTCCTGCTCGTCGGCACGCCGCTGCTGCTCGGATCCTGGTGGGGGCTGGCGGTGGCCGCAGCCCTGATCCTCGCGGTTGCGTGGCGCGCCGTGCACGAGGAGCAGGCCTTGCGCGCGGGCTTGCCCGGCTACGACGCCTACGTCGGGCGCGTGCGCTACCGCTTCGTTCCCTGTGTCTGGTAGCGGTGCGCCGCCCCGTGGCTGCGGCGGACCGTTCAGGCCTTGACGAGATGCGGCTTGACGCGCTTGCCGTCGATCAGCTTGCGGTAGACGTCGAGGTAATCGCGCCCCATGCGCTGGGCTGTGAAGCGCTCCTCGAACCGGCGGCGAACGGCGCTGCGCGAGATCGCACCCAGGTTGCGCACCGAGCCCGCGGCGCTCACCACGTCTTCCACGATGAAGCCGGTAACGCCGTGCTCCACGATCTCGGGAACGGAGCCGCGGTTGAAGGCGATCACCGGGGTGCCGCAGGCCATTGCCTCGATCATCACCAGACCGAAGGGCTCGGGCCAGTCGATCGGGACGAGCAGGGCGATGGCGCCGCTCAGGAACTCCGATTTGCGGTCGTCGCCGATCTCGCCGATGTAGTCGACGTTCGGCGTTGCGAGCAGCGGGCGGATGGTCTCGTCGAAATAGTCCTGATCGGCGCGGTCGACCTTGGCGGCGATCTTGAGCGGCAGCCCGCTGAGCTGAGCGATGCGGATCGCGCGGTCGACGCGCTTTTCCGGCGAGATGCGTCCGAGAAAGGCGAGGTACTCGGGCCGTGCCGCCGTGGGCCGCAGCAGATCGACGGGCATGCCGTGATGAACGGTCGCGGCCCAGTTGGCCGACGGCACCGGCCGCCGCTGCGCATCGGAGATGGAGATCACCGGCACGGTGTCGAAGGTCGCGAAGGCCGGCTGATGCTCGGGCAGGTCGAGGCGACCGTGCAGCGTGGTGACGAACGGCGTCGGCTGACGCGACATGAGCGAGAAGGGATAATAATCCAGATGGAAGTGCATCAGGTCGAATTCGCCCGCGCGACGATAGACCTGCTCGATCATGGACATGTGCAGCGCGTTCGGATCGCGCACGGTGCCGTCGAGGCGCAGCGAGCGCGGCCATAAGGCCTCCAGCCGCGCGCTCGTGACCGAGTCGCCGCTGGCGAAAAGCGTAACCTCCTGACCTAGGGCGACGAGCTGCTCGGTCAACCACGACACCACCCGTTCGGTCCCGCCATAGAGGGTCGGCGGCACGGCTTCCGTCAGCGGGGCTATTTGAGCGATCCTCATCCTGTCATCATTCTCCTGCTGGCGGCGGTTCCGTCACCGAATGTGAAGCCGACTTGTCCCGCAATGCAACATTTGATTGGATGAGTTTGTTCCCTGCCGGATCAGTGTCCTTGCCCGTGTCAGAGAGAAGGCAATTCCATCCGTGCAATATGATCTCTGCCGCTACGCGGATCGTCCTTTAGCGTTCTTTTTTCGCTACATCAGACGGCGCCCCATCTCTCACACGGTGATCGTTGCGGCTGTTCTCGGGGCCGTCGCGTGTTCGGTGAGCACCCAGTACGGCGTCAAGTTCCTGGTCGATTCCCTGTCGGTCGACCCGACCACCGGCCCGAGCCCCTGGCCGGCCTTCGCCCTGCTGGTGGCGTTCATCGCCGCCGACAATTTTCTGTGGCGGATCGCCACCTGGGTCTCGAGCTACGCCTTTGTCGGCGTGACCGGCGACCTGAGATCGGAGCTGTTCCGGCATCTGACCGGCCACGCGCCGGGCTATTTCGCCGATCGCCTGCCCGGCGTGCTCACCAGCCGCGTCACGGCGACCTCGAACGCGGTCTTCCAGGTCGAGAACCTGTTCTGCTGGAACGTGCTTCCGCCCTGCGTGGCGACCGTTGGAGCGATCGCGCTGCTGGCCACGGTCAGCGTCGAGATGGCCGTGGTGCTCGTCGCCATTTCCGCCTGCGTCATGATCGCCATGTTCCGCATCGCGGCCAATGGCCGCCCCTTGCATCACGCATTTGCGGACAAGGCAGCCGCTGTCGACGGCGAGATGGTCGACGTCATCGGCAACATGGGGATGGTGCGGGCCTTCGGCGGCATCGCCCGCGAGCATCGCCGCTTCGACCGGAAGATTTTCCAGGAATTGCTGGCCCGCCGCCGCAGCCTGCTCTACCTGGAAAAGCTGCGACTCTCGCACGCGGTGATCGTCGTGGTGATGACCTGCGCGCTGCTGGCGTGGGCCATCATGCTGTGGCGCGAGAAGCGGGCGACGGCCGGCGACGTCGTGCTGGTCTGCACTCTCGGCATATCTGTTCTGAGCGCCACGCGTGACTTGGCCGTCGCCTCGGTCGATGCGACCCAGCACCTCGCGCGCTTGGCCGAGGCGCTGCTGACCCTGCTCTCGCCGCACGATCTGCGCGATCACCCCCGCGCCTTCGCGCTGGTGCCGAACGGCGCCCGCGTGAAGTTCGAGCGCGTCTCGTTCTGCTATCCGAGCGGCAAGCAGGTCTTCGACGGCCTCAGCGTGGACATCAAGCCCGGCCAGCGCATCGGCGTCGTCGGGCCGTCGGGCGGCGGCAAGTCGACGCTGGTTGCGCTCTTGCAGCGCTTCTACGACGTGCAGGGCGGGCGGATCCTCATCGATGGCCACGACATCGCCCATGCGACCGAGCAGAGCCTGCGGGAGGCGATCACCGTCGTGCCGCAGGATACGGCGCTGCTCAACCGCACGCTTCTCGACAACATCCGTTACGGCAGGCCCAGCGCCAGCGACAAGGAGATCTGGGACGCCATCGTGGCGGCGCGCTGCAAGCCGTTCGTCGAGAATTTGCCGCAGGGCCTGCTGACCGTCGTCGGGGATCGCGGGGTGAAGCTGTCGGGCGGCCAGCGGCAACGGATCGCCATCGCCCGGGCGTTCCTCAAGGACGCGCCGCTGCTGATCCTCGACGAAGCCACGTCCGCCCTCGACAGCGAGTCGGAAGAGGCGATCCGCGAGGCCTTGGAGCGGCTGATGGTCGGGCGAACCGTCATCGCCATCGCCCACCGCATCTCCACGTTGCGCAACTACGATCGCATCCTGGTGCTGGAGCGTGGCAAGCTCGTCCAGGATGGGCCGCCCGACGTGCTGACGCGGCAGGACGGCGCCTACCGGTATCTGGTCGAGCGGGAGCTTGGCCGCTTGTCCAAGCGGGTGGCCTGACACAGCTCGCGTGGGGCGAGCTGCCCGTGGCCGCCGCGGCCGCTCACCTCAGCCAGACGGCGAGGGCCGGGGCCAGCAGCACGTTCAGCAACCCCACGAGCACCATGACGAGGCCGGCGACCGAGCCCTCCTCGCGGCCGATCTCATGCGCCTTGGCCGTGCCTGCGCCGTGGGCGCCGACGCCGAGGAGGGCGCCGCGCGCCAGCGTCGAGCGGATCGGCAGCCACGTCAGCATCGCCTCGCCGAGCACGGCGCCGAGCACGCCGGTCAGCGCCACGAACACGGCGGTGAGGTCGGGCACGCCGCCGATGTCGCCCGAGACCTCCATGGCGAACGGCGTGCTGATCGAGCGCGGCAGCAGGCTGAGCCGCAGCGGGCCGTCGAGGCCGAGCAGCGTCGCCAGCGTCCAGCCCGTCAGGATGGCGGTGGCGCTGCCGGCCAGCATGCCGGCGGCGAGCACCGGCCAGTGGCGGCGGATCATGGCGCGCTGCTCGTAGATCGGCACCGCGAAGGCGACGGTTGCGGGGCCGAGCAGCGCCATGAGCCAGCCGGTGCCGCGGATATAATCCCCGTAGCTCGCGCGGCAGGTGAGCACGGCGGCGATCAGCAGCACCGGCGTCACCGCGAGCGGCATCAGCCACCAGCGCCGCCAACGCCGGTAGAGGCGTTTGGACGCCAGATAGAACCCCACCGTCAGCGCCGACCAGAACAGCGCCTGGGCGAGCGGATCAGCGGCGGAGAGGAGGGGCAGGGTCATGCCTCAGCCTCCAACGGTAGCCCAGGTCGACGGTCACCGCGGTGACGCCCATGACCGCCGCCGTCCCGGCGAGAATGACGATCAGGACCTTCAGGCCGAGCAGCCCGATGAGCTCGCGGTGGTCGATCACCGCCAGCACCGCGGGCACGAAGAACAGCAGCATCTCGGCCAGGAACCACTCCGCGCCGCGCCGCATGCTGATCGGCGTCAGGCGGCGGCTTGCCAGCAGCGCCAGCACGATCGCCATGCCGACGATGCCGCCCGGGACCGGCAAGGCGAGGAGCCGGACGAGCGCCTCGCCGGCCAGCCAGAAGGCCGTGATCAGGCCGATCTGGCCGAGACGGCTGCGATGCATGCCGCGACGAAGGCGAACGGTGAACGGGCGTGTGGTCATCGGGATCTCCGCCACGAAACATATGTCGCAGCGCAGCATGCGCAAAATGACTTGTTTGACTTAATAATATTCTGATATCGAATAAATATGGAGCTTCGAACGCTGCGAGCCTTCGTCGAGGTCGTGCGCCAGGGCGGCTTTTCCCAGGCTGCCAAGGTGGTGTTCGCGACGCAGTCGACGGTCAGCAAGGCGGTCAAGCAGCTCGAGGACGAGCTCGGCGTCCCCTTGCTCGACCGTATCGGTCACCGCAGCACGCTCACCGTTGCCGGCGAGATCGTCTACCGCCGCGCCGTCCAGATGCTGGCGCAGCGGGACGACCTCCTGGTCGAGCTGGAGGATCTCCAGGGCCTGCGGCGGGGAACCTTGAGGCTGGGCCTGCCGCCGGTGGGCTCGAGCATGCTGTTCGCGCCGCTCTTCGCCATCTACAGGAAGCGCTATCCGGGCATCGACATCCGCCTCGTCGAGCATGGCGGCGACCGGCTGGAGGAAATCCTGCGGGCCGGCGAGATCGATCTGGCAGCCCTGCTGCGCCCGGTCTCGGAGGAGTTCGAGTGGCAGGAGGTGCAGCGCGAGCCGCTGGTGGCGCTGCTGCCGTCGGGCCATGTGCTGGCGCAACGGACGTCGATCACGCTCGTCGATCTCGAGGATGTGCCCTTCGTCCTGTTCGAGACCGGCTTTGCGCTGAACCGCATCATTCTCGGCGCGTGCCGGCGTCATGGCTTCGAGCCGACCGTGGCCGCCCGCAGCAGCCAGATCGATTTCGTCGTGGAGCTCGCCGCCGCCGGCCTCGGCGTCGCCTTCCTGCCGCGCATGATCGCGCAGCAGCGGCCCAATCCCGGCGTCGCCCGCATCCCGCTCGCCGAGCCGCAGACGGACTGGGACATCGCCATGATCTGGCGCCGCGGTGCCTATCTGTCGCAGGCGGCCAAGGCCTGGCTGGCGATCGTCCGCGAGGTCCACCCCGGGCAGGCGATCCGCCCCGCGTGACGGGGGCGTGCGACGAAGCCGCCATCATTCCATCGGCGACTGGACCTTAGTCGGGCAATTCATTTGAACATGCTGCGCCGCAGCATAAATTCCGCGCGGTGCTCCGGTTGCCGGCGCCGCCGGGGCGGCCGGGCTGAGGGCTCTGCGTTCGCGCGCGTCGGTCGGCGCCGCGACATCCGGTGAGACTGATGCCCACGCCCACTCGAGCTTCGTCCTCCCGCGGCCTGTCGCGGCCTCATCTTCCGCTGCTCGCGCTCGCGGTCGCGTCCTTCGGCATCGGCACCACCGAATTCGTGATCATGGGGCTGCTACCGAACGTGGCAGCGGACCTAGCGGTGACGATCCCGCAGGCGGGCCTGCTGGTGACCGGCTACGCGCTGAGCGTCGCCTTCGGCTCGCCCATCCTCGCGGTCGCCACGGCGCGCATGCAGCGCAAGCGGGCGCTGCTCGTGCTGGTCGCCATCTTCATCCTGGGCAACCTGCTCTGCGCGCTGGCCCCGGGCTATACGCTGCTGATGGCGGCCCGCATCGTGACGGCGCTCTGCCATGGCGCCTTCTTCGGTCTCGGCGCGGTGGTCGCCGCCGCCCTGGTCGAGCCGCGCCGCAGGGCCCAGGCGATCGCCATGATGTTCGCCGGCCTCACCCTGGCCAACGTGCTCGGCGTTCCCTTCGGCACCGCGCTCGGGCAGGCGCTGGGCTGGCGCGACACCTTCTTCGCCGTCGCCGCCATCGGGGTCCTGGCCGCGCTGGCGCTCCAGGCGTGGCTGCCGCGCGAACTGCCGGTGCCGCCGATGGATCTCGTGCGCGAGGCGCGCTCCCTCGGCCGCACCCAGGTGATCCTCGCCATGCTGATCAGCGTCGTCACGTCGGCCAGCCTGTTCAGCGTGTTCACCTACATCACGCCGATCCTGGAGCAGGTGACTGGCGTCTCCCAGCATGGCGTCACCCTGATGCTGTTGTTGTTCGGCGTGGGGCTGACCATCGGCAACGTCCTGGGCGGGCGGCTCGCCGACTGGAAGCTGATGCCCTCGGTGATCGGCATCCTCGCCCTTCTCGTACCGGTGTTGGCGGCGTTGACGCTCACCAGCGTGGCGCCCCTGCCGACGGCCGTCACCATCTTCGTCTGGGGCGTGCTCGCCTTCGCGCTGATCTCGCCTTTGCAGACGCGGGTGGTCGACGAGGCCGCCGGAGCCCCCAATCTCGCCTCGACCCTCAACCAGGGGGCCTTCAATTTCGGCAACGCGATCGGCGCCTGGATCGGCGGGGTCGGCCTCACGGCCGGCTTGGGCTACGATGCGTTGCCCTGGATCGGGGTGGCGCTGGCGGTCGCTGCGCTGGGGCTGACGATCCTCTCGCACCGGCTTGACCGGAGAGGGGCGGCGCAGCCGTCCCAGGCGGCGCCGGCTCTTCCGGGATCGCCTGCGAACGCTCCGCGTTTCCCGGCCTGAGCCCGCCCGATCCATGGGCTTGCCTCGACGGCTCAGGTCGGCGGGCGTCGGCCGGAGGGCTTTGGAGCTGAGGAGGAACGCGATGACGGACCTGGCACGAAGGCATTTCAACGCCATGCTCGCGGGCGTCAGCCTGCTCGGCGCCGCCTCCACCGCTTCGGCCGGAGCCGGAGCGGCGGGGAAGCCGGAGGTGCTCCAGCTCGGGCCTCGCGGCTGGATGCCGAACAACGCGCGCCTGCCGGTCCTGCTCTACCGCAACGCCGTCACCATTGCGGGTCCCGACCCGGCAGCCGCGTTCGAAGCTCTGTTCGATCGCAACGGCTGGCCGCCGGCCTGGCGCAACGGCGTCTATTCGTTCCACCATTACCATTCGACCGCGCATGAGGTGCTCGGCTTCGCCGGGGGTGGCGCGCGGCTGATGCTCGGCGGCCCGGATGGGCGCGAGGTCGAGGTCCGCGCCGGCGATGTCGCGCTGCTGCCCACCGGCACCGGTCACTGCCGGCTGGAGGCGAGCAGCGATTTCCTCGTCGTTGGCGCCTATCCGCGGGGACAGAGCCCGGACCTCGTCCGCGAGGCCCCGACGCCGGAGATGACGGCACGCATGGCGAGCCTGCCGTTCCCTTCATCCGACCCGGTGGCGGGGGCGGGCGGACCGCTCGCCTCGCTCTGGCACGCGGCCTGACACCTGCCCCGGGGGCGACGACCTCACGCACCGGCTTAATAGCGGACCGTGTAGCGCAGGCCGAAGATGGCCGCGTCCTTGATGCGGCCGGCGGCGGGGTTGCGTGGGTTGGGAATGCCGCCGCCCGGCCGAAAGATGTACTGAAAGTCGGGTTGCACCGAGATGCCCGGGCCGAGAACGAGCTGATACGTCGCCTCCACGATCGTTTCGGCCGTGCGGGGGGAGAAATCGCGCTCGCCGCACACGATGTCGGCGCGATCCGCCTCACGCGCGTCCCCCGATATGCGCGCGTGGGCGACGGCGATGCCCAGCGTGTCGTCCGAGCGGCCGGGCAGGAGCCCCTTGTAGGCGAGGCCGGCATCGACGTACAGGTCGACCAGATTGCGGTTGCCTGGAGCGGCGGCGATGCGGGCGAACACGCTGGCGCCGTCGTTAGGGTCGCCGGGCTCGCGAAAAATCGTCTGGTCGATGATGCCGTAGATGCCCGTGTTGCCGCGCAGCCGGCGGGTGATGCCGTTGGCGGGGCCGGCGGACGGCGGGGGCTCGCCCATGTCCTTGCGCATGAGGTCGAAGCGACCGAAATGGTGCCAGCCCCCCACGGTCACGGTGCCCGGCTCACCCTTGTCGCCCGCGTCGATGTTGTAGGCATACGAGATCTCGCCGATGAGAAGGCCTGGATCCGTGGTGCGAAAGTTCGTTCCCGTGCGGTTTCGCCGCTGTGCATTGGGCTCGAGGCCGAGGCGGTCGGGCCCGGCGGGGTCGCCGTCGAAGAGGCCGACCTGGAACGAGAGGTTCTCGTTGGGCACGTATTTGGCCCGCACGCCGGGGGTGGCGAGGGGATAGGCCGGCCCGCCGCTGGGCAGATCGATGCCCATGAGGCCGGGCCAGCCGAAGGTCGAGTTCACGAACAGCGTGGCCGTTTGGCTGACGGCGAACTCGGTGTCGGCCGCCAGTTGTCCCGCCCTCAGCGACAGCTGGTCATCGAACAGGCGCTGCTCGAACCAGAGCTCGTACAGCCGCGACGACGGCAGGGCCTCGATTCCGCTGACGGTGAGGCTGTTGCCGACATAGCTGCGCGAGAGGCCCGCGCCGTGGATCTGGTAGAAGGTGGCGTGGACGGTGCCGCCCTTCCAGCCGGCGAGCTTCTCGAGGTCGAGGTTGAGGTCGGCATTGAGGAAGCCGTCGTAGATGCTGCCGCGGCGCATGCCGCCCGTCGTGTTGCCCAGGATCTCGCCGATGTAGGTAAGGCTGTATTCGAAGCCGTAGCGCCGCAAGAGGGCCCGATAGCCGCCGGGGTCGCCGAACGCGCCCATGCTCTCGGCGATCGACTTGGTCACGGTCGCCGAGGGCTTGGCCGAGGTGTCCGGCTGGGCCACCGAGGTCTGAGGGTCGCCACCGGCGCCGAAGGGCGAGCCGATGGCCGGGGGCTCGGTGGCGATGCGCCTCTCTTCCGAGCTGCGCCAGGTCTCGTTGGCATCCAACGCCAACGCGGGCATGCCGCTGAGGCACGCCCAGCACGCAAGGGCGAAGCCGGTCCGGTTCGATGGGTGGCGACCACCAGGGATGTCGGGATTTTGCTCGGACGATACTTGCTCTGACAAGACTCGCATGGACTGCTACGCTTCGCCACGGACAGGGTTTCAACTCCATCGCGGGATATCGGCGAAGGGCGACCCGGATATGACGACGGCCCGCCCCGCGTTCCGGCCGTGAGCTGCGGTCGACTCTCGTTCGCGCTGGAGCGCTTTGCGATTACGTGGATTCGCCCAGTCGCAAAAGAAGCGCTCTGGATTCAAAAAAAGGGGGAGCATTTCTCTGCAATTGGATAACTTTATTGCAATTGCCAAATGCTCTGGCCGCGGCGGCGGACCGCGCAAAAGGGCGCCGGATTTCAGCGCAGCAGCTCCGGCCAGCCATCCGACCGGGCGACGCTTCAGCCTCAGCGGCCGGCCGAGACCCGTGCCAGGAAGGCCCGCATGAGCGCCGCGATATCCGGCGCGTGCGTCTCGAGCGCAAAATGACCGGTGTCGAGGAGGTGGACCTCGGCGTTGGGATTGTCGCGCCTGAACGCTTCGGCGCCGGGCGGCAGGAAGAACGGGTCATGCCTGCCCCATGCGGCCAGGACCGGCGGTTTGCGAGCGGCGAAATAGCTCTGGAAGGCGGGATAGAGCGCGACGTTCGAGGCGTAGTTGCCGAAGAGGTCGAGCTGGATCTCGTCCTGGCCGGGGCGCGACAGCAGGGCGTAGTCGAGCCAGTAGGCCTCCGGCGCGACCCTGGCTTCGTCGGCCACCCCGTGCACGTACTGCCATCGCGTGCCCTCGAGCGTCAGCAGGGAGCGGAGCGCGTCGCGATTCGCCTGCGTCGGCTCCTGCCAGTATTTGCGGATCGGCGCCCAGCCATCGCTCAGGCCCTCCTCGTAGGCGTTGCCGTTCTGGGAGATGATGGCGGTGACCCGCTCCGGGCGCGATAGCGCCAAGCGGAAGCCGACCGGCGCGCCGTAGTCGAAGACGTAGAGAGCGTAGCGCGCAAGGCCGATGACGTCGGTGAACTGCCCGATCACCTTGGCCAGGTTGTCGAACGTGTAGTCGAATTGGTCGCGGTCGGGCGCCGTCGTGAAGCCGAAGCCCGGCAGGTCCGGCGCGACGATGTGATAGCTGTCGGCCAGACGCGGAATGAGATCGCGGAACATGTGGGACGAGGTCGGAAAGCCGTGCAGAAGCAGCAGCGTCGGCTTCGCCGGGTCGCCGGCCTCACGATAGAAGACGCTGACGGGGCCGACGGCGGCGGTGCGGAAGGCGATGTCGATGGGCATGGACGAATGCATGGCTGATCCCCTGCGTTGACGCACGGCGCGCTCCGGCCGCTCTGGTCGGCGATGTAGGGCGTCGCAGGACCGGGATGAATTTCGCGAATGCGATAGTCAGCGTTTCGAAATTCGGAATGGTGATGGTCGCATCGATGCGACTATCGTCGCCGCGGCGCGCGTCCGGCGGACTGACCGCCGGCGCGTCGAGGTTCCATGAGGCTCGCACCATGACAGCATGCGATCGCAGACTTCTCGACCTCTTCGGCGTCGAGCTGCCGATCATTCAGGCGCCGATGGCGGGGGCGACCACGCCCGAAATGGTCGTCGCGGTGAGCGAGGCCGGCGGCCTCGGCTCGCTGCCTGCGGCGCAATATTCGGCCGAGCAGTTGCGGACGGCGCTGGACACGGTCCGCGCCGGCACGCGCCGGCCGATCAACGTGAACTTCTTCTGCCACACGGTTCCGGCGGCCGACGCCGCCGCGCAGGCGGCTTGGCGCAAGCGGCTCGCACCCTACTACGGCGAGCTCGGCCTCGACCCCGACGGGGTCCCTGCCGGCGCCGGGCGGGCTCCCTTCGACGAGGCGTTCTGCGCGGTGGTCGAGGCCTATAGGCCGCAGGTGGTCAGCTTTCATTTCGGTCTGCCCGAGGCGGCGCTGCTCGAGCGGGTGAAGGCCACGGGCGCCCGGGTCATCTCGTCGGCGACGACCGTCGCCGAAGCCCGCTGGCTCGCCGCGCGTGGCGTCGACGCGGTCATTGCCATGGGCGCCGAGGCCGGCGGCCATCGCGGCAATTTCCTGGCCGCGGACATGGCGACGCAGGTGGGCACCATGGCGCTCGTCCCCCAGGTGGTCGATGCCGTGGACGTGCCGGTGATCGCCGCCGGCGGCATCGCCGACGTCCGCGGCGTCGCCGCCGCATTTGCCCTGGGCGCGTCGGCGGTGCAGGTCGGCACCGCCTACCTGTTCACGCCGGAGGCGCGGATCGCGCAGGTCCACCGCGAGGCCCTGGTGGGAGCGGGTGCAGCCGAGACGGCCATCACCAATGTCTTCACCGGCCGGCCGGCACGCGGCATCGTCAATCGCCTGGTGCGGGAGGTCGGGCCGCTGTCGGACCTGGCCCCGGCTTTCCCGACCGCCGGCGCCGCCCTGGCGCCGCTACGCGCGCAAGCGGAGATGCGCGGCTCGGCGGACTTCACCAACCTGTGGGCGGGGCAGGCGGCCCGCCTGGGTCGGGCCATGCCGGCAGCCGTGCTGACGCGATTGCTCAGCGGGCGCGATCAGGCCGCCCCGGCCTGATCGGCGTGGTACGGGCGTCGGCTGCCCCGGGGCCCGCCGCTTACGTCGTCGCGCCCAGCGGCTCCGCCACGAAAACGGGAATCTGCCGCTCGGTGCGCTGCTGGTAGTCGGCATAGGGCGGAAAGGCCGCCACGCAGAGGGCCCAGAGCCGTGCGCGTTCAGCGTCGTCCGTGACCTCGCGCACGCGCATGGGCTGGACGACGGTCTCGTCGCGAATTTCGACCTGGCCGTTGCTGCGCAGGTTGTGCACCCATTGCGGGTCCTTCGGTGCTCCGCCCCGTGATCCCACGAGGACGTAGCTCGGGCCGTCCTTGACGCGCATCAGGGGAGTCTTGCGGACCCCACCGGTCTTGTTGCCGATGTGGGTCACGATGATCACCGGCAGTCCGGTGTCCAGCAACGTCGTGCCTTGAGTGCCGCCGCTGCTCTCGTAAAGCTCGACTTGCTTTCGCGCCCAGTCGACAGGGCTTGGAATGTACTCAGCCATGACTTGCACCTCGACTTGACTTGCACCCCGACCCGGGCGCTATGAAGGCGCCGGAGAGAGGGCAGATTACGCCGGCTCGACGCGGATTGCACCCCGGGGACATGATGTCGGCGGGCGTCCGGAGCAGCCAGGGCTCGGCCCCCGCGGTGTGGCGAGACCGGGCCATCGGAGGTCGAGGTGGCCGTGCGCCTTCACCGCGTCGCGGCCAGGGCGACCGCAGACTAAAGGCGATATTGTCGGTTCGGCCTGGACCCGTTCTAATGGCCTCGGCTCCAGTCATCGGCCAAGGTCGCCCAATCAACGGCCGGGGGGTGGGGCTGCGATAAGGCCGGCGCCGTCGCCAGGACGGTGTCGGCCTTTTCTTTTTTTGCCGGCTATCCAGTGCGCCGGTCTGCTGGTCCGTGACGGCGCGCCAACTGCCGCCCTGCCGAGGTGATGCAGACGACCGATCTGAACCCGGAGCCGAGGCGAACGCGGACGAATTGGCTGTTGCCCCTGCGTCTCGACAGCTGCAGCAGAGGCTCGAGACGGTCATGGGGAATGTCGCTGGTCGCCTTCTCGCCGCCGGCGTCGACGAGCCAGCACAGCGCCGAGAGATAGCTTTCGGAGGGAACGCGAGTGGCGTCGTTGGTGATGGCGGAACTCATGCATTGTCCAACGGGGTTCGGGTTTCACATGCGCCGATTTCACAGGGGCTCGCATAGGGCTGGCGGCCACCGGCGCGCGCCGGTAGCCGCCGAACGGGCGTGTGCTCGAGCCGGGAGGCCGAGCTATCGGCGCGGCGGTCCGTTCGTCCGGAGGAGGCTCGCCAACTCGGTCCCCGCGAAGGTGGCACCACCGATGCCCGCGACGCCGGCCACCGCCTTGCCCTTGCGGACGAGCCGCTGGGCCAAATCGACGGCTTCAGCCAGGCTCTCGCGCACGAGCGCCGACGGCTCCCGGCCGCGTTTGCGATAGATCAATACCACGTAGCCCATATCCGGTCTCCGTGCCCCCAACCTGCACCCCCGTGGCAGGCAGACTAGCGCGACATTAGAATGCCAGAATTCTCGCAACCTGGTAGCCGCCTCACGTTTCTTTGAACGAAACGCCTTGAAAACAGCGTCATTCCCGTCGCGGCAGCGGCTCAAGACGCAACTCGGACGGGTTTTCCGCGCAACGCCGGTGTGTCGACGCAACCGAGAGCATCGAGCGTCGCGCGCAACGCCGCGTCGATCGGCGTGTGCGGCTCGGCGCCGAGAAACGCGACGAGCCTGGAATTGTCGAGCCGGACGTCCTGGCGCCACAGGTAGCGCATCTCTGCCATCTCGCGGAACAGCCGGACGAACGGCGACAGGGCCAGCAGCGCTCCCCATGGAAAACGTCTGATCGGCAGCGCCGGCCGACCTGCGGCGGCGCGCGTCCGTTCGGCCATTTCAACGCCGCGCAGAAACGTATGTCCCGCGAAATGGTAGCGCGCGAACGGCGCCAGGTCGTCCTCGCGATCGAGCAGGCGCGCAACGGTTTCGGCGAAATCCGGCAGGTAGGCCCATGCATGGGGGATGTCGAACGTGCCGGGGTAGGTGACGGAGCGCAGCGGCGCGCCGGGCTTCACCATACCTTGCGAGAACCACGAGTTGCCGGCGTGCGGGCCGAAGAAATCGCCCGCACGCAAGATCAGGACGCGGACGCCACGCACACACGCAGCCTCCAGCTCGTCCTCCATGGCGACACGGATCTTCCCCTTGCGCGTGAGGGGGGTCTGCGGGGCGTCCTCACGCAGCAGCGGCAGCGCATCCGGCCCGTAGTTGTAGACCGTGCCGGGAAACACGATCCGCGCGCCACTCGCTTCGGCCGCGGCGATGGTGTTGCGTAGCATCGGCAGCACCAGCTTCGGCCAGTCGCGATAGCCGGGCGGATTGACCGCGTGGACGATGAGGTCCGCGCCGCGCGCCGCCGTTGCCACGTCGACGGCGTTCATCGCGTCGCCTTGCACCCAGTCCGCGCCGCTCAGGCCGGTCGCCGGCCGTCGCGTCATCGCGCGCACGCGCCAGCCATGGCGTGCCAGCGCCTGTGCCGTCGCGAAGCCGACACCGCCCGCCGCGCCGATCACCAGGGCCAGTCGTCCGTTGCTCATGTTCGCCTCCATTGTGTGGGGCGAAGATGGCGCCGCGGCGAATTAAACGAAATTGCGATAATCTATTCATTTGATATACGGAAATCAATGAACTCCGCCGAGCCCGCCTGGGACCTCTATCGCTCCTTCCTCGCCGTCCTCGATGAGGGCAGCCTGTCGCGTGCCGCCCGCGCGCTCGGCCTCACCCAGCCCACGCTGGCCCGCCATATCGAGCAGCTGGAAGCGAGCCTGGGCGCGCCGCTCTTCACCCGCTCGCCGCGCGGGCTTCTGCCCACCGAGGCCGCCGGCGCGCTCCGCCCGCATGCCCAGGCCATGGCCTCGGCGGCCGCCGCGTTGAGACGCGTCGCCTCGGGCGCGGCCGCCGCCGTCGAGGGCGCGGTGCGCATCACCGCCAGCGACGTGATCGGCGCCGAGGTGCTGCCGGCGATGCTGCGCGACCTCCGCGCCAGGTATCCAGGGCTCTCGATCGAGCTCGTCACGTCCAATCAGCCAGCCGATCTGTTGCGCCGCGAAGCCGACATCGCGGTGCGGATGGCGCGTCCGAAGCAGGCCGCGCTCCTGGCCAAACGCGTGGGCGACGTCGTGCTCGGCCTGCACGCGCACCGGGACTATCTGGCCCGCCACGGCGCGCCCGGGAGCCTCGATGCTGCAGCAGGCCACGCCATCGTCGGCTATGACCGCGAGACCGTCGGCGTGCGCACGCTGCGCGCCCTCGGCCTCCGGATGACGCGCGAGCAGTTCGCCTTCCGCACCGACAGCGACCTCGCTCAACTCAACCTGATCCGCGCCGGCGCCGGGATCGGCATCTGCCAGGTCGGCCTCGCCCGGCGCGATCCCAACCTCGTGCGCCTGCTGCCGGACCAGTTCGCCTTTGCGCTCGAGACGTGGATCACCATGCACGAGGATCTGCGCGGCATGCCGCGCATGCGTGCCGTGTTCGATCATCTGGTTGCGGCGATGACTGCCTATGCGCGCGCCCATTAGAGCGTTTCTCTCCGATCGGGTGGAACCACCCGATCGGAGAGAAACGCTCCAGATGAAAAGACTTGGAGGATGATAAAGACTTGGAGCATGTCGACCCGATCAGATGAGTTCATCTGATCAGGACATGCTCTTGGCATCAGCCGGGGCGGTACACGCCCTCTTCGTCCACCCGCGCGCGCCCGTCGGCGACGAGCTCGTCCAGGTGCTGCGAGATGCTGCGGGTCTCGCAGTCGACGACCCATAGTTCGTTGTAGTCTTGTGGGTACAGCAGGCGGCATTCGACCAGCTGCTCGAGGGTCTTGGGAGACGCGCGCAACAGCTCCAGCAGGCGCTGGTCGCGCTCGTCGAGCTTGGCGCCGTAGGCGGCCAGATCGTTCAGGAAGCGTTCGCGGTCGGTGTACACGCCGCGGTGGTGAAAGGTGATCCACACCTGCGCCGGGATGTCCGGCAGCCGCGCAATCGACCGGCGGAAGTCGGCGAGGCTCGAGGACGCGTCGCCATAGTAGGGCCCGAAGCCGCTCAGGTCGATGTCGCCGATGAAGGCCACGCCGTCCGGCTCGACCAGGAGCACCGCGTGACCGGCGGTGTGGCCGGGCATGTGGAAGGCCCGCACCCGCCCGTGTCCCAGATCCCAGACCTGGCCGTCGACGTAGCCCACGGCGTCGGGCCGCGGCGCATAGAAGAACTCACGCTCGAACTTGGCCAGCATCTGCGGCCGGGCGGCTTCGTTGGTGCCGTAGGCTGTGGCCAACCCCTCCCAGGTGCGCGCCGCCGGCAGGTCGGCCTCGTGCACGTGCACGGCCGCGTTCGGCAGGCGATGCAGGCCGGCCATGTGGTCCTCGTGCACGTGGCTCATGATCACCAGCTCGGCGGCGTCGAACTCGGGGCCGATGTAGTTGGCGGCGATCGGCGTGTCGAAGGCCGTCAGTGTATCGGAGCCGCGCACCATGACCTGGTTGCCGTCGGGATATTTCCCGTTCTTCTCTCCGAGGAAGACCGACACGCGACCGAAGTCGGCACGCTGAACCGGAGGGCGGGCTATGGATTCGGCGGCGGGGGTACTCATGCTGACCGGTCTCTCCCTGGATGTGTTATCGCCGCCACGGCGGCGGCCACGACCAGTGTACCCATCGGCGGCCGGGACGTCAGCACTTGCCGGCGCCGGCGACGACCTCGGCCCCGTCCTGCGCCGCAGCGGCGCGGGCCGTCCCGGTGAGCATGTGCACCCAGAGGTTCAAGCCTGCACTACACGGTCGCGAACCTGTTATGAGCGTGCCATGCTGAAAGAGTTCTTCGCCTACTACCGTCCGCATCGGACGCTGTTCCTGGTCGATTTCGGCTGCGCCGTGCTGTCGGGCCTGCTCGAGCTCGGCTTCCCGATGGCGATGAAGGCCTTTGTCGACCTGCTGCTGCCGCGCGGCGACTGGCCGCTGATCATGCTGGCGGGGGCGGCGCTGCTGGCGATCTATGCGCTCAATACCGGCCTGATGGCGATCGTGACCTATTGGGGCCACCGCCTCGGAATCAATATCGAGACCGAGATGCGCCGGCGCGCCTTCGACCATCTCCAGACGCTCTCCTTCCGCTTCTACGACAATCAGAAGACCGGCCATCTCGTCGCCCGCGTCACCAAGGACCTTGAGGAGATCGGCGAGGTCGCCCATCACGGGCCGGAGGATCTCTTCATCGCCGTGATGACCTTCCTCGGTGCCTTCGTGCTGATGCTGAGCGTGCATGTGCACCTCGCCCTGCTGACCGCGCTGATCGTGCCGCTGGCGGGCTTCGTCGTCGCTCGCTACGGCGGCCGGATGACGCGCAACTGGCAGACGCAGTATGGCCGCGTCGGCGCCTTCAACGCCCGCCTGGAAGAGAATATCGGCGGCATGCGCGTCGTGCAGGCCTTCGCCAACGAGGCCCATGAGCGTCGCCTGTTCGCCGGCGACAACAGCCGCTACCGCACGACCAAGCTCGAAGCCTACCGCATCATGGCGGCGAGCCAGGCGCTGAACTATCTCGGCATGCGCCTCGTCCAGCTCGCGGTGATGCTGGCCGGCACCTGGTATGTGGTGCAGGGCAGCCTGAGCATCGGCGGCTTCGTCGGCTTCCTGCTGCTGCTCGGCGTATTCTATCGGCCGCTCGACAAGATCGCCGCCGTGATCGAGACCTATCCGAAGGGCATCGCGGGCTTTCGCCGCTACCGGGAGCTGCTGGCGACCGAGCCCGAGATCGCGGATGCGCCCGACGCTGTCGAGGCGCCGGCGCTGAAGGGCGATATCCGTTTCGAGAAGGTCGGCTTCGGCTATTCGAGGCAGCGGCCGGTGCTGTCGGGGATCGACCTCTCGATCGCGGCGGGCGAGACCGTCGCGATCGTCGGCCCGTCAGGGGCGGGCAAGACCACGCTGCTCTCGCTGCTGCCGCGCTTCTACCAAGTCGATTCGGGCGCGATCACCATCGACGGCATCGATATCCGCAAGTTCACGCTGGCTTCGCTGCGTCGGCAGATCGGCATCGTGCAGCAAGACGTCTTCCTCTTCGCCGGCACGATCCGCGAGAACATCGCCTATGGTCGGCTCGATGCCGGCGAGGCCGAGATCGTCGAGGCGGCGCGGCGCGCCCGCCTCGGTTCGATGATCGCCGACCTGCCCTCGGGGCTCGACACCATCATCGGCGAGCGAGGCGTCAAGCTCTCGGGCGGGCAGAAGCAGCGTCTCGCCATCGCCCGAATCTTCCTCAAGAACCCGCCGATCCTGATCCTCGACGAGGCGACCTCGGCGCTCGACACGGAGACCGAGCGCGCCATCCAGCAATCGCTTGCCGAACTTGCGGAAGGGCGCACGACGCTGGTCATCGCCCACCGGCTCGCCACCATCGTCAATGCCGATCGGATCCTCGTGGTCGAGGGAGCAAGGATCGTCGAGCAGGGCAGCCACGCCGAGCTACTGGCGCGCAAGGACGGACGCTATCACATCCTGCACGCCGCGCAGACGTCGAGCCGGCGAGCCGCCTCACCGTAGCCGACGACACAACGCCCACCGCGGTCGGTGCGACGTTCCACCCCCCTCGATCTCACACGTCGGCGCGCGGACCCGGAAGACTGCCGCCGCGCTGGAACGGCACCCGCATCTTGCTGGTCGGCACGCCGCGTATTGTCAGCCGCAAGCGGGAGACGATGCCATGCGTCGGCAGCGGGCGGCCGTGCATGGCGTACTCCGCCTGGGGTTGCGTGGGGACGAACCGGCCCGCCTTCGTCTCGGCCCATGCCCAGTTCGGGCGCTGCGCGCCGTCCACGTCGAACTCGCAGCAGCAGCGGGGGCAGAACAGTTTGATCGGGCGAAGTAATTTCTTGGGCGTGCGCTCGCAGCATCGCCCCTTGTCGTCGAGCCGTCGCGCCGGAAAGGATTTGGTCCTGCTCATGGCTGCCGACTTTGCCTCAAGGTGCGTAACGGTAAGGCGACAATTGACCCGGGGGAACGCGTCGAGGCCGTGCGACAAGGGGCCGGCGGTCAGCCAACAGCGATCACCGACGCAATCGGCGCCTGGAACGGCCAGCTGTCATGAGCATTCTTAAGAGAGGCTGTAGAAACCTGAGCTCGGAGAGAGCTGAGGAATGGCGCGCCCGAAAGGATTCGAACCTCTGACCCCCAGATTCGTAGTCTGGTGCTCTATCCAGCTGAGCTACGGGCGCCAACGGCGGGCCGCAGGGCCCGCGTGATCAAGGCGCGTCCATTACGGGATCGAGCGCAGCATTGCAAGCCTTGAGCCGCGATTGTCACGATTGTGTTGTGGACAGCGGCCGGCGCGCGTGATCGGCCGCGCCGGGGAGCAGATTCCGGCCGCAACTCCGCGCGCACCGTGTCGATCGTCGGCCTCCGGCCCCTTCCGCCCGGCCGCAGTCATCCCATATGATGGGTGCGCGGACCTAGCATGTCTGGACAGCATACGCCGGTTGCGACAGGGCACCTCCGATTCGGGGGCGCCGGGTCGCTCGGTGGCCGTCCCGGACCATGACACCGATCCGCGGGAGGGGAACCTGAAATGTCGTCTTTCATGTCTCGTGCGGGCCGCATCGTATTGGCGTCCGCCCTGGCAGCCAGTCTCGCCGTCAGCGTCGCCGACGCCCGGCCGTCCTCGGGCGGCAGCTTCGGCAGCCGCGGCTCCAAAACCTATTCGGCTCCGCCGTCCACGCAAACGGCGCCCAGCGGCGTGCAGCCCATGCAGCGCTCGCAGACCCAGCCCGGCGTCCAGAGCGGCGGCATGGCGGGTGCGGCCCAGCAGGCGCAGCGTCCGCGCTTCGGCCTGGGCACCGGCTTGATGGCCGGCCTGCTCGGCGCCGGCCTGTTCGGCCTGCTCGCGGGTCATGGCCTGTTCGGCGGTCTGGCCGGCATCGCCTCGTTCCTGGGCCTGCTGCTGCAGGTCGGCCTGATCGTCGGCCTGGTCATGCTGGCGCTACGCTTCTTCCGACGCCGCTCCGAGCCCGCCCTTGCAGGGGCTGGGCCCAACATGCGCCAGGGCATGGGCCCCACCGGCCTGAGCGGCCTCGGCGGCCTGGGCGGCGCGGGTCTTGGCGGCACGGGTCTTGGCGGCACGGGTCTTGGCGGTATGGGCCGCCCCGGCCCGGCACAGCCCGGGCCTGCCCCGGCGCGCAGCGACACCGTGGGCATCGGCCCTGACGACTACGGCGCCTTCGAGCGTCTGCTGGGTGAGCTGCAGACGTCCTACGGCCGCGAGGACGCCAATGCCCTGCGCCGCATCACCACGCCGGAGATGTTCGGCTACCTGGGCGAGGAGCTGGCCGAGAATGCCCGCCGCGGCGTGGTCAACACCGTGACCGAGCCGCGGCTGCTGCAGGGCGACCTGGCCGAGGCCTGGCGCGAAGGGCCGACGGACTACGCCACCGTCGCCATGCGCTTCTCGATCAAGGATGCGACCATCGAGCGCGCCACCGGCCGCGTCGTGGGCGGTGATCCGAACGCCCCGACCGAGGCGGTGGAGCTGTGGACGTTCCGCCGCGACAACCGTGGCCCCTGGGTGCTGTCGGCGATTCAGCAGGCCGGCTGAGGCCGCCGCGCCGCAACGTTGAATGCCAAGAAGGGCCGGCATGGTTCGCCATGCCGGCTATTTCGTGATCCTGAGCTGCCTCACGCTGCCGGCATGAATGACCGCCAGAATGAGGACGCCGCCGTGAGCTTTCTCGTAGAGAACGACGTGAGCACCGTGCTCGTGCCGTCGTACCCCGGGGGCGATTGCCTCTGCTCGGCGCCCCATCAAGGGATTGTCGGCTAAAAGCTGAAATGTGCGCTCCAGCCCGGCGGCATAGGCTTCCGCCTCCTGCGCTCCGAAGTGCTCATAGCCGTAAAGGAAGATGTCGAAGAGGTCCGCTTCGGCCTGTTTCGTCAGGCCGTAGTCACTCATTCAGCAAGCCGCTCGCCTTGGCCTTCAGCTTGGCCGCGTCGAGGATGTCGGCAACCGACTTGTCGCTCGTCCCGCTCGCGCGTGCTTCATCGACGATCCGACGCAGGTCGTCGAGCGTCAACTGGGAAGGCGCCCGGCGCTCCCGGTCGCGCCGCACGAGATCGCGCACGTAGTCGCTCACGCTCGCATAGTCCCCCTGTTTGATCCGGGCTTCGATCCAATCCTTCATGGGATCGGGCAAAGAAATCGTCATCGTCGCCATGGCGTCCCCTATTCACGAGAAGATAGCGCGATAAGATAATTTCACAAATATTCTTAGAGCCGGCAACTCGCGCGTCGCGGCCTATGTCCCGGGCCAGCGCCGACGCTGGGTCGTCGGTAACGCTGCGCCCGCTGCGGCAACCGTCCAAACGCTGCCGGCCGCGCTGACCATCTTTGCGTCACCGTGGCGCCCCGTCTGCCGCAAAACCGGTGCCCCATCGGCGCTGATCATGCTCTAAGCTCCCGGGTGACGACCTCCTGCCGCGGAGCGGTTCATGACGGGCAAGATCATCACCGTGTCGCAACAGAAGGGCGGCTCCGGCAAGACCACGCTGGCGGCGCATCTGGCCATCGCCTTCACCCGGCCCGACGCGCCGGTGGCGGTGCTCGACGTCGATCCGCAGGGCAGCCTCGGGCAATGGTTCGAGATGCGCGAGCAGACGCTGGGTGAGGCGAAGACGGGCCTCGTCTTCCGCACGGCCAGCGGCTGGGGCGCCCGGCGCGAAGCCCGCAGCCTTGCCCGCGACTATCAGCTGGTGGTGATCGACACGCCGCCCAAGTCCGACCTGGAGACGCGGCCGGCCATTGAGGCGGCGGACCTGGTGGCGGTGCCGATCCAGCCGACGCATATCGATCTGTGGGCGGTCGACCCGACCCTGGCGATGATCGCCAAGGAGGGCAGCCGGTCGATCCTCGTCGCCAACCGCGTGGTGCGCCGTGCCGCCCTGACCGCCCAGGTGCTGGCGGAGGTCGGCCGCCTCGGCCACCTGGTGGCGGAGGCGCAACTGGGCAATCGCGTCGCCTTCCCGGCCAGCATGGGGCAGGGGCGGGCGGTCGGCGAGACCCTGCCGGGCAGCACCGGGGCGCTGGAGGTCGAGGCCCTGGCCAGCGAAGTGGCCCGGCACATCGGCCGCTGAGGCCCGCGTCTATTCGGCCAGCGTTTCGTCCGCCAGCTCGCGCTCCTGCCCCAGCACCTTGCGCAGGTTGAAGCCCTCCATCTGCTGGCCGCGCTTGAAGGTGCCGCTGGTGCGCATCACCACCTCGCCGTCGGCGGTGACCAGGGCCTGGGTGAACACCAGGTTGCGGGTCACCCGCAGGATGTCGGTGGTGCCCTCCACCCAGCTGCCCAGGCGGGCCGGCCCGACGAAGTCCATGGTCATGCCCACCGTCGGCAGGAACTGGTGCAGCCCCTCGGCGAAATTGGCGCTCATCGGCATCAGCATGTCGGCGAAGGACATGAGCATGCCCCCATGGGCCATCTGCAAAGGATTGCAGTGGCGCTCCTCCACGCGGAAGCCGACGAGCAGGCGTCCGGCGTCGTACTTGGCGTAGAGCGGGCCGTTGACGGCGAAGAAGGGCCCGCCGGCCTGGGGCAGCCGAATGAAGCCTTCGGGGATGTTGACGGTCATGGATATCCTGCACGCATGCGATCGATCGGCATAAGGCCGCTTATCCTTCCATCTCCGTGATCGCAGCTGCAACATCAAGTCGCTGCGCTGCATAACGGGGTCCGAGAGCTCCGCGCGTGCCGCGCGGCTCGGGCTTGCCGGCAGTGGCGCCGCCGATCGATGATCGGCGTCGAGCGGGCGCCCGTCAGCGCTGTCGTCGGCACAGGAGCGCTCGGCGGTTGGGTGGGCTCACCCAACCGCAAGAGAAGCGGCTCAGATTCAAAACGTTAGGAGCATTTCTGGGCCATTGGATGACCCCATCCATTGGCGAAATGCTCCAGCACGGGAGGCAAGCGCATGGCACGGCGGCTGATCGACATATCCGTCCCCCTCGAGAACGACGTCCCGGCCGATCCGCCGATCCAGACGCCCAGGCTGCACTACACCGATCACCGGCAGTCGGCGCCGCTGGTCGCCTCGCTGTTCCCGGGTCTGAAGCCGGAGGACCTGCCGGACGGGGAGGGCTGGGCGGTGGAGCGGGCCGAGATCTCCACGCACAACGGCACCCATCTCGACGCCCCCTACCACTTCCACTCCACCATGAACCGCGGCGAGCGCGCCATCACCATCGACGAGGTGCCGCTCGACTGGTGCCTGCAGCCGGGCGTGAAGCTCGATTTCCGCCACCTGCCGGACGGCTACGTGGCCACCCCGGCCGACGTGGAGGCGGAGCTTGCGCGCATCGGCCACGCGCTGAAGCCGCTCGAGATCGTGCTGGTCAACACGCGCGCCGGCGAGCGCTACGGCGAGGCCGATTACGTCGATTCGGGCTGCGGCATGGGCTATGCGGCGACCATGTACCTGCTCGAGCGTGGCGTGCGCGTCACCGGCACCGATGGCTGGAGCTGGGACGCGCCGTTCTCTCACACCGCCCGCAAGTTTGCCGAGACCGGTGACGCGAGCCTGATCTGGGAAGGCCACAAGGCGGGCCGCCACATCGGTTATTGCCACCTGGAGAAGCTCCACAGCCTGGAGCAGCTGCCATCGACCGGCTTCACCGTGTCGTGCTTTCCCGTGAAGATCCGGGCCGCCTCGGCCGGTTGGACCCGGGCGGTGGCCATCGTCGACGGCTGAGCGGGCGTTCCCTGCCCGCCGTCATGCTGCGGCCCTGTTTGGCCGCCAGGGTCGCCGCGTCGACCTCGTTCTGGTCCTGTGTATGGTGAACTGCAAGCGGTGGCGGTGGTGCCGCCTCATCCTCGCCGCCGTCCTGGTCGGCCCGTTGGCAGCGGGCGCAGGTGTCGCGGTGGCACGCGACGACGCGGCGGCGCACAAGGATCTGGCTCTCCTCGATGCGGTGACGTGGGGCGCGAGCCCGTCGAGCTTCGACCGGTTGGCGGCGATGGGCCGCGAGGCATGGCTGCGGGATCAGTTGCGGCCCGGCGCCGGCGAAGCCTTGCCGGAGGCGGTCGCGGCCGAAGTCGCCAGGCTGCAGCCCGCAGGCTCCCTGTTCGATCGGGTCGCCGCCTTCGACGCCCAGGCCAAGGCCGCCGGCGCGCAAGCCGAGCCGGCTCAGCAGGAGGCGGCGCGCGTCGCCTACCAGGCGGCGTTGTCCGAGGCCGGCCGGGCAGCCACCAACCAGATGATCCTGCACGCGCTCTATGCGCCGGCGCAGCTGCGCGAGCGCATGACCTGGTTCTGGCTCAACCGCTTCAACGTCTTCATCGGCAAGGCGAACCTGCGCGCCACGGTCGGCGACTACGTCGATACCGCGCTGCGGCCGCACGCGCTCGGCAGCTTCCGCGATCTTCTGGCGGCCACGCTGCGGCATCCGGCGATGCTGCGCTACCTCGACAATGCCGACAACGCCGTGGGCCACGTCAACGAGAACTACGCCCGCGAGCTGATGGAGCGCCACACCATGGGCGCCGGCTCCGGCTATACCCAGGCCGACGTCGAGCAGCTGGCGCGCATCCTGACTGGCGTCGGCATCAGCAGTCGGCCCGAGCCGCCCCGGCTGAAGCCCCAGCTTCAGGGCGATCTCGTCCGCGACGGCCTGTTCGAGTTCAATCCGGCCCGGCACGACTACGGCCCCAAGGTGCTGCTGGGGCACGCCATCCAGGGCCGCGGCCTGGCCGAGGTGGACGAGGCGCTGGACATCCTGAGCCGCCATCCCGCTACCGCCCGCAATGTCAGCCGCGCGCTCGCCACCTATTTCGTCGGCGACGCGCCGCCCGAGGCGCTGCTGCAGAGGCTCTCGGCCACGTTCACACGGACCGACGGCGACATCGCTGCCGTGCTCGACGAGCTGTTCCATACGCCGGCCTTCGCCGCCGCCGCGGCCGGCGGCCGCTTCAAGGACCCCATGCGCTTCGTCTTCTCGGCGCTGCGGCTCGCCTACGACACCCGCGTCATCCTCAACCCCGGCAGCGTGCAGAGCTGGCTCACACGCCTGGGCGAGGGCGTGTTCCTGCGCTCCACCCCCGACGGCTATCCGCTGACGTCGGCGGCCTGGACCGGGCCCGGCCAGCTGATGACGCGCTTCGAAGTCGCGCGGCAGATCGGCTCGGGACCGGGCAGCCTGTTCAAGCCGACGCCGGAAAGCGCGGCCGAGCCCGCCTTTCCGCTGCTCCAGAACCGGCTCTATTTCGCGGTCCTGGCCGGTACGCTGGGCGAGCAGACGCGGGGGGCGCTGGCCCGCGCCGTCTCGCCTCAGGACTGGAACGCGCTGTTCCTGGCATCTCCAGAGTTCATGCATTGAGCGAGGAGAGGCGAGGACATCCTGATTGTCTTCGGCCGGCGGGGCTGAAGAGGAAGGGGGAATCATGGATCGTTCCGTGATGAGCCGTCGCGCGCTGATCGCGGGCTTGGCCGGCGTCGCCGGGTCGGGCACCGTCGCTGGCCGGGCCTGGGCGGCGCCGAAGACAGACGTCCGCCTGCTCGTCGTGTTCCTGCGCGGCGCCTACGATGCCGCCAACGTGGTGATCCCGATCGGCAGCGACTTCTACTATCAGTCGCGTCCCCGGCTCGCGGTCGCCAGGCCGGACCCGGCCAACCCCGCCGCGGCGCTGCCGCTCGACGCCGACTGGGGCCTGCATCCGGCCCTGCGCGACACCATCCTGCCGCTCTACGCCAAGGGCCAGGCGGCCTTCGTCCCGTTCGCCGGGACCGACGATCTGAGCCGCAGCCACTTCGGCACCCAGGACACCATCGAGCTCGGCCAGAACGTGCACGGCGCGCGCAATTACCAGTCCGGGTTCATGGCGCGCCTGGCCGCAGAGCTGACGCGCGTGCGCCCGATCGCCTTCACCGACCAGATGCCGTTGATCTTTCGCGGCGTCGAGATCGTGCCCAACGTCTCCATCAACCAGGTGGGCAAGCCCGGTATCGACGACCGTCAGGCGGCGCTGATCGCGGCCATGTACCAGGGCACGCCGCTGGAAGGCGCCGTCGCGGAGGGCTTTCGCGTGCGCGACGAGGTCTACCACGCCATATCGGAGCATCAGGCCCAGGCCGACCGAGGGGCGGTCTCGCCGCGTGGCTTCGAGCTGGCGGCCCGGCGCATCGGCCGCCTCATGCGCGACCAGTTCAACCTCAGCTTCGTCGACGTCGGCGGCTGGGACACCCACGTCAACCAGGGGGCGGCGACCGGATACCTGGCCGATCGGCTGGGCGAGATCGGCCGCGGCCTGGCGGGCTTCGCCGAGGAGATCGGTCCCGGCTGGAGCGACACCGTCGTGGTGGTCCTCTCCGAGTTCGGTCGGACCTTTCGGGAGAACGGCAACCGCGGAACCGATCACGGCCACGGCAGCGCCTACTGGGTGATCGGCGGCGGTGTCCGTGGCGGCCGCATCGCCGGGCCGCAGGTGCGGCTCGACGAAGCAAACCTGTTCCAGAACCGGGACTATCCCGTGCTGACCGACTACCGCGCCCTGCTGGCCGGCCTGTTCCAGCGCCTCTACGGCCTCGATGGCTCCAGCCTGCAGCGCGTCTTCGCCGACGTGCGGCCGGCCGACCTCAAGCTGGTGTAGGCGCTGCGGACACAGAGCGATCGCCCGCGCGGCGATCCGGCTCAGGCGGCGTGGCGCTGGTGGCGGCCTTCCTGGACTTCCTCGATGATCTTGGCGACGAAGGCGGGCAGGTCCTTGGGATTGCGGCTGGTGATGATGCCCTCGTCGACGACGACCTCCTTGTCGGCCCACTTGCCGCCGGCATTGATGACGTCGGTCCTGATCGAGATGTAGGACGTCACGTTGCGGCCGCGGACCGCATCGAGCTCCACCAGCAGCCATGGCGCATGGCAGATCGCGGCGACGGTCTTGCCGCTGTCGAGGAAGGAGCGAATGAGCTTCAGCGCCGCCGGGTTGATGCGCAGCAGGTCGGGGTTGATCTGGCCGCCCGGCAGCAGGATGGCGTCGTAGGCGGCGGGATCGACCTGGTCCAGCGTCAGGTCGACGGGCATGCTCTCGCCCCAGTCGGTGTGGTTCCAGGCCCGGATCGGGCCCTTCTCCGGTGAGGCGACCTTCACCGTCGCGCCCTTCTTCTTCAGTTCCTGCAAGGGCACCGTCAGCTCCGCCTGCTCAAAGCCGTGCGTCGCCAAAATGAGAATGCGTGCCTGATTGATCTGGGGCATGGGTTTTCTCCGGATCGAGTCGATGGGTCGTCGGTCTCATGCCCGCCGCTGCCGGAGCCGCATGGTCGGCGGGTCGCCCGGGGAGGGGACGTGAGACGCTCTTGGCCGGCGCGACGGGCGCCTGGCTCTCCACAGCAAACGAGGGCCGTGCGCCCGGTGTTCCGCAATTCGTCACGGCGGCGCGCCCTTGCCAGCCGCCGCCGTCTAGTCCATTGCGCGGCTCTCCGGGCCGCCGGCCCCGTTCGAATACGCCGTGACCGAGCTGTCCTCTCCACCATCGTCCAGTGCCGCAGCAACTGCCCCCGGCGGACAGCCGACGCTGCTCGGCCTGCAGGTGCTGCGCGCCCTGGCTGCCCTCGCTGTCGCCGTCCACCACGTCCAGAACGAAGCGGCGCTGCTCGCCGAGCAGGCCGGGCGGTCGTTCAGCGGCTCGCACGCGCTGCCGTGGCTTGCGGGCGTCGACGTCTTCTTCGTCATCTCCGGCTTCATCATGGTGCACAGCTCGGCCCGGCTGTTCGCCCGCCCGGGCGCGTCCCGGGTCTTCCTGATCCGGCGGCTGATCCGCGTCGTGCCGCTCTACTGGGCGGCGACCGGGCTGTTCCTGGCCGTGGCGCTGCTGACGCCGCGCGCGCTGAACAGCCCGCACCCGGAAGGCTGGCAGGTCGTCGCCTCGCTGCTGTTCATCCCCTACACGCGGCCGGACGGCCTCGTGCAACCGGTCTATTCGCTCGGCTGGACGCTGAACTACGAGATGCTGTTCTACCTGCTGTTCGCCGCCGCGATCGCGCTGCCGCGCCATCTGGCCGTGGCGGCGGTGGCAGCATTCCTGGCGCTGGCGGTTGCGGCGGGGACCGTGGTGGCGCCGCTGCCGGAGCCGCTGGCCTATTGGACGCAGCCGATCGTGCTGGAGTTCGTGCTCGGCATGGGGCTCGGGCTGCTGCGCGCGCGCGGCTTGCGGCTGCCCCTGACCGTTCGCGTGGGCCTCGGCGTCATGGCCCTTGTGGTGCTGTCCGCGGACGTGCCGCAGACCGGCGCGTTCGGCGCCTTCGGCAACGTCGTCGGCTATGGCATCCCCGGCGCCCTGCTGGTGGCGGCTACGGTGTTCGGCCCCGCGCCGCACAAGCCGCCGCGCTTCGAGACGGCGCTGGCGACGCTGGGCGACGCATCCTACGCCCTCTACCTCGTCCACCCCTTCGCCATCCGGCTGGTCAGCCAGGTGCTGGCCGCGACCGCCGTGGCGTCCCAGGTTCCAGCCGCCGTTTTCATCGCGGTCGGTCTCATCGCCGCGGTGATTGCGGCGCTGCTGGTCCATCGGCGGTTCGAGCAGCCGATCGTGCTCCTGCTGCGGCGGCGCGCGGGCGTCTGAGTGCGGCGTTACGCCGTCGATATCTCGCCGAGCGCCGTCAGGTCGGCGATCTGCCCCCCGGGCTTGAGTCCGCGGCTGCGGACGACGATCGACGAGCGCGCGCCGTCCGGCGTGATGTCGACGAGGTGATAGCCGGCCCGATGCTGGCGCGAGCCGGCGTAGGCCGAGGCGGACGGGGCGCCGAGCACCGGCACCGGCCGCTCGGGCCCGGCGAGATGCGTGAGCTGGATGCGGTGATTGTGGCCGTGCAGGATGAGCTCGGCCCCTGCCTGGGCGAGGACACGCTCGAAGGCCGCGGCATCGATCAACTGACGCGCCGGGCTGGTGGCGGTGCGATAAGGCGCATGATGGATCATGACGACGCGGCACAGGCCCTCGCGCCTGAGATCGCCGAGCAGGTCGGCGAGCTCAGCCAGCTGGCGCGGCCCGAGCCTGCCGCTGGCCAGGAACGGCAGCGTCGGCACGGCCGAGTTGGCGCCGATCAGGGCGATGCCGTCGCGTCGGCGCAGGTAGGGAAACGCCGCCTCGCCGGTTGCGGTGGCATCATCGCCGGCCATCCACGGGCCCAGCGCCCGATAGAGCGGCGCGGCCGAGCTGCGCACGTAATTGTCGTGGTTGCCCGGCACGAAGCTCACCGTCGCGGGCGGCCCAAGACGCTCCAGGAATCGGCGCGCGGCCGGAAATTCGGCGGCGAGCCCGATGTTGGCGACGTCGCCGGTGAAGGCGATGTGGTCGGGCTTGTGGGCGGCGATATCGGCTACGATAGCGCCGAGCACCCCCATGTCATGGGTGATGTGGCGGCCGCGCCGCCAGTTGACGTAGCCGGTGAGCCGCTTGCTGGCCAGCTCGACGAGCCTCGGCCGCGGCAGCGGGCCGAGATGCGCGTCGGAAAGGTGGGCGATCGATACCATCCGGCTGTCCTAGAGCATTTCGCCATTGGAGGGGATCGTCCAATGGCATGGAAATGCTCATAACTCTTTGAATCGGTAGCGCTTCTTCTGCGGTTGCGTGATTCCATCCGATCGCGAAGCGCTTTCGGGCATTCCCCGATCGGATGAGGTCATCCGGTCGGATAGACGTGCTCCAACGTCTTGAAGCTGGAGCGATGGCGGTCGGATGACATCATCCGGCCGCCAACCACTCCCACCCGTCGTTGGACCGGCGGCGCGCGTCAGGCGTTGCCGATGAAGATGCCGGCGATCAGCACCAGGACGCCGCCCACGATGACCTGGAAGGCCGCACGCAGGAAGGGTGTATCCATATAGCGGGTGCGGATCCAGGAGATCACCAGCAGTTCGATGGCGACGACCACGGCCGCGATCGCCGTGGCGATGAAGAAGGCGTTGGGCAGGCTGTCGGACACGAGATACGGCAGGGTGTGGCCGAGCCCACCTATGGCCGTCATCAGGCCGCAGACCACGCCCCGCAGCCAGGGCGAGCCGCGCCCGGTGATCGAGCCGTCGTCGGACAGCGCCTCGGTGAAGCCCATGCTGATGCCGGCGCCGATAGACGCGGCGAGGCCGACCAGGAACGTCTGGTTGTTGTTGTGGGTGGCGAAGGCTGCCGCGAACACCGGCGCCAGCGTCGATACCGAGCCGTCGATCAGGCCGGCCAGGCCCGGCTGCACGTATTGCAGGACGAAGAGCCGCCTGCGCACGCCCTCTTCGCGGGCCACGGCCGTCTCGGTCAGATTCTCGGTGCCGAGCGACGCCGCCTTGGCCTCGTGGGTGCGCTCCACCTCCGCCAGCCGGAGATAGAGCGCGCGGATCGACCCGTCCGTGGCAGCTTCCGCCGCCCGCTCGTAGAACTTGACGGCTTCCAGCTCCATCACCTCGGCCTCGCGGCGCACGGCGTCAAGGCCGAGGAGGCTGCGCCACCAGAACGGCCGGCGGCGCAGGAAGCCGCGCACGTCCCGGCGTCCGATCGGCGGCAGGTGCTGGCCGAACTTGGCGCGGAACATGTCGAGCAGCGTCTGCGCGTGGCTGCGCTCGACCTCGGCCATGTCCTCGAAGACCTGCGCCGACGCCGCGTAGTCGGGCCGCAGCCGGTCCGCGAACGCGATGTAGATGCGGGAATCCTCCTCTTCCATGGCGATGGCCAGGGCCAGCACCTCGGCCTCGGTAAGTTCGGACAGGGCTTTCATGGGGCGACTTCTCTGGGGTGGCACGACACGCGCATAAATTAGAATTATTCTAATTTATGCGCTACAGAATCGAGGCGCCCGCGGCTGCGTCCTTTTGCGTCTGGGTATGGAAGGGGAGGTGTGGCCTGCCGCAGCAGCCGACCGCCGCGCGGACAGCGCCTGCCAAGCCTTCGGCATGTGCTATAGCGCTGCATCGGGGAGTGATCGTGCCGATGTCAGACCGCTTGGCCGAGCGCATCGTCCGCCGGACGCTGCACACGTATTTTCGCTTTGCCCGCGGCCTGACGCTCGGCGTGCGCGGCGCCGTCTTCGATGCGGAGGGTCGTGTCTTCCTCGTGCGCCACACCTATGTGCGCGGCTGGTACATGCCCGGCGGCGGCGTCGAGGTCGGCGAGGACGTGCTGACGTCGCTCAAGCGCGAGCTCGTGGAGGAGGGCAACATCGTGCTCACCGGCGAGCCCCGCCTGCACGGGCTGTTCCTCAACAGCAAGGCGTCGCGGCGCGACCACGTGGTGCTCTATGTCGTGCGTGCCTTCGAGCAGACGGCGCCTCGCGCCCCTGACCGCGAGATCGCCGAGACCGGCTTTTTTGCGCTCGGCGCTTTGCCCGAGGGAACCACGCCGTCGACGCGGGCGCGGCTGGCCGAGATCACCGAGGGCGTGCCGATCGCGGCGGAGTGGTGAGCCCGATCGAAAATTGCAGAGCTATAGCTTGCTTTCTTTGTCAATGCTCGACATACGCTTCCACATGTTTGAGGATGACGACCAGCGCTTGCAGAGCTCGACAGATGGTGCATCGACAAAATGAAATTAGCGATGACGATCGCCCGCGAAGGTCCGCGCGCATTACTTATTTGCGTGTTGAAAATTTTAGAGCACTCCGAAAAATAGAGCTAAAGGATATTTCGCCTCTCACCGTGCTGCTCGGCCCGAACGGGAGTGGTAAATCAACGATATTTGACGTGTTTGCATTCCTTTCTGAGTGCTTCGAATCGGGCTTGCGCCGAGCCTGGGACCGTCGCGGCAGAGCCAAGGAGCTAAAGACTCGCGGGAGCGATGGGCCTATCGTAATTGAAATTAAGTATAGTGAGCCTAAATTTCCGGTCATAACATACCATCTAGCGGTAGACGAGAGAAATGGATCGCCGGTTGTAGCCGAGGAGTGGTTGAGATGGAAGCGTGGAAGCCACGGCCAGCCCTTCAAGTTCCTGGACTATAAAGAAGGAATCGGACGAGCTGTTCGGGGGGAGGCGCCGGACAGCGAGGATACCCGCATCGATATCCCGCTGAAGGCCCCCGACTTGATTGCCGTGAATGCGTTGGGTCAGTTCGCCGAGCACCCGCGTGTCGCAGCTCTTCGTGACTTTATTACTAGCTGGTATGTGTCATATTTCTCTGTTGAAAATACAAGAGGTCAGCCAGAAGCTGGGCCGCAAGAGCGGCTTTCTCGTACGGGCGATAATCTCGCCAATGTCATACAATTCCTTAGTGAGCAGCATCCTGATCGGTTGAGTCGTATTTTTCAGGTTCTTAGTTCTCGCGTGCCTCGTATTGAGAAGGTGATGGCGGAGCCGATGCCTGACGGACGGCTTCTTCTTACTATAAAAGACGCGCCTTTTGAGAGTCCCGTCTTGGCTCGATTTGCGTCTGACGGAACCCTCAAAATGCTGGCCTACCTGGTTCTGTTATATGATCCATTTCCGCCGCCATTTATTGGGATTGAAGAGCCTGAAAATTTCTTGCACCCACGTCTTTTATTTGGCTTGGCAGAAGAATGCAGCAAGGCCTCTGAGAGAGGGCAGCTTCTTGTCACAACGCATTCGCCTTTTTTCCTTAACGCGCTAAAGCCCAGGCAGGTCAGAGTTCTCTACCGCGATGAGGATGGGTACACACAAGTCAAGGTCGTGTCCGAGATACCGGGGGTTGCCGAGTTCATGTCGGAAGGAGCCCTTCTGGGAAATCTCTGGATGGAAGGTCATTTCGGCTTAGGCGACCCATTGCGGAACCAAGGCGGTCCGTCTCTGCTGGGCAGGTCATAGGCATGGACGCGCCCCATCTGGAGTTTCTGGTTGAGGAGCCTTCGATGGAAACGTTTCTCGACGCAATTTTGCCGGATATGGTTGGATCGAACGCAACATACAATATCCATGTTCATCAGGGAAAACTTGATCTAATGGGAAAGCTGCAGGCGAAGCTTCGCAGCTATGCAAAATGGCTTCCGGAAAATGCAAGAGTAATAGTTATAGTTGACAGAGATGATGACGATTGCTTTAAATTAAAAGCGCGTCTGGAGCTTGCAGCCAAGACCGCCGGTCTTCGAACGCGGAGCATCACCGCCGGGCCGGGCTGGAATGTTGTGAATAGAATCGCTATTGAGGAACTGGAAGCTTGGTACTTTGGAGAATGGGACGCCGTACATAGAGCGTACCCTAGAGTCCCGCTTAATATACCGCAGCAGGCGGCGTATCCGCAAATGCGACGATATATCGGGAGGAACATGGGAGGCGCTCGAAAGAATCCTTCGGCGGGCGGGTTACTTTTCGGAAGGCCTTCGAAAAGTTGAGCTGGCTAAGGAAGTCGGCCGAAACTATCGAATCGAAGAGTCTAGTTCTCCCAGCTTTATCTCCTTCCGTAGTGCCATTGATGAGGTAATCTCAGGCTGACGCGCACGTATTCTGTATTACGAAATGATCATAATCTTTTAAAGTCAGGGACTTTCTTTGCGATTGGGTGATTCTACTCAATCGCGAAACGCTCTAACACATGGCCGCTATTGGGTTCCCAAGCTTGGACGTGCTTTCGATTTCGTGACGATCGCCGCGCTCGCCGCCGCCGTCTTCGACTCCTTTCCGTTCCGGGACGCTGAACCCGCATAGTGGTGACTTGCGCCGGTCATGCGCTCCACGCTTCGCGCGGTACGGCTTGGCCGCCTTCAGTTCACCCCCCGCTCCTGGCCCTCCCAGTACGGCTTGCGGATCTCGCGCTTCAGCACCTTGCCCACGGGGCTGCGCGGCAGGCTGTCGCTGAAGTCGATGCTCTTGGGCGCCTTCAGCGAGCCGAGCTTGTCCTTGCAATAGGCGATGAGTTCGTCGGCGCTGGCACTGGCGCCGGGCTTCAGCTGCACCACGCCCTTCACCGCCTCGCCCCACTTAGGGTCCGGCACGCCGATGACGGCACAGTCCTGCACCGCCGGGTGCTCGAACAGCACCGTCTCGATCTCGAAGGGGAAGATGTTGAAGCCGCCGGAGACGATCATGTCGCGCTTGCGGTCGGTGATGAAGAAGAAGCCGTCGGCGTCGCGGTAGCCGATGTCGCCGGTGTGATGCCAGCCGAAGGTCTGGATCTCCGCCGTGGCGGCCGCGTCGTTGAGGTAGCGCGCCATGGCGGTGGGGCCGCGCATGACGATCTCGCCGACCTCGCCGGTGGCCAGCAGCCGGCCGTCGTCGCTCATCACCTCCATCGCCTCCACCGTCAGGCACTGGCGTCCGCAGGACAGCAGCCGGTGGCGCCTGGCCGGATCGCGCACCGCCTCCGCCGTTTCCTGCGGCGAGATGAAGGTCAGCGGAAAGCCGCATTCGGTCTGGCCATAGGATTGGCACATCACCGGGCCGATGCGCTCGACACCCTCCGCGATCTTGTCGGGGGCGATGGGGGCGGCCGCCGAAATGACGTAGCGCAGCGACGACAGGTCCGTCGCGGCGAGCTTCGGGTGTGCCAGCAGGGCGTAGATCAGGGTCGGCGGCAGGAACAGCGTGGTGACCCGGTGCTCCTCGATCAGGCGCAGCACCGCATCGAGGTCGGGCGCGCCGAGCATCACCGTCTTGCCGGAGAACTGCAGGTTGGCGATCGCCACCATGCCCGCCGCGTGGGTGATCGGCGTCACTGCCAGGTTGACGGGCGGCGCATCGAAATGCAGGCAGGTCGACCAGGCCAGCACCGACATCAGCAGCCATTTGTTGTCGGCCTGCGTCAGCTTGGGCCGGCCGGTGGTGCCGCCGGTGGCGCCCTGCATGCCGAGGCCGTCGTCGGGCACGCGGAAGTCCGGGCGCTCGTCGGGCTGCCCGGCGATCCAGTCGTCCAGGAACACCCCTTCCGCGTCGGCCTGGTCGATGGCGACGACGCGCTTGAGGCTCGGCACCCGCGCCTTCAGCTCCTTCGCCTGGGCGGCCGCCGACGAGTGGTAGAACAGCACCTCGCAGCCGCCGGCGCTCAGGATGTGGACGTTGTCGTCGATGGCGTTGCGCAGGTTGAGGTTGCACCAGGCGGCGCCGGCCCGCAGCGCGCCGATCATGGTGATCAGCGCCTGTCCGCAATTGGGGCTGAACACGGCGAAGCGCGTGCCGACGGAGAAGCCCTCGGCCAGCATCTGGCGAGCGAGGCGGTTCACGATGGTGCGCATCGCGGCGTAGGTGAACTCGCCGCCGTTTCCTGCGAGAGCGACGCTGTTGGGCGCGTTCTGGGCACCGATATAGAACAGATCGGTAACGTGCATGAGCCTCCCCTCCGGTTGTTGTCGCCAGCCGGCGTTTATGTGACCGAGGGGTAACTATTTCGCCAGGAGGGGTCAAGGCGGCTCGGGGCGCCTCAAGGCGCGGCGGCGCCGAGCCTGGAGACGATCCGGTTCGTCGCCAGCACCAAGACCGCGCCGGCAAAGGTTGCCACCAGGCGATCGGCCAGCGTCGCCGCGCCGGGCGAGTGGCCGGCGTCCAGCATCAGCATGATCAGCGGCGTCATCGCGGCCGTATAGGCGAGGTAATTGCGGGCCCGCAGCAGGGGCCTGGCCGCGGCAAGCACGGCGACGCAGGCGACCAGCGCCCAGGCCGGCGGCTGATACACCAGCAGCACGGCGGCGATCGCGACGCCGACGACGGCGCCCAGCGCCCGCTGCGTGGTCCTGAGCGGGACGCGTTCGAGCTGGCGCTCGATCAGGATGACGACGGTGATCGCCAGCCAATGGGGATGATGGGAAGGCCAGATGGCGCCGAGCGCCTCGGCGGTGGTCAGGCCGATGACCAGCCGCAGTGGATACTGCCATCCGGACAACTGGCCGAGCGAGCGGCGCCAGCTGCCGATCCGCGCCGCCCCCGCGGGTGTGGCGGGCGCCTCTGCGATCGGCGCCTCCGGCACAGCGGACCATCGCCGCAGGCCGGCGCCGACGAGGAGCCCGCTCGCCGCGCCCCAGGCGGCGCCCGCGGCGACCAGCGGCAGCAGATCGGTCGGGCCGGCATGGCCCGTGCTCACCGTTGCGCCGACCAGGACCATGAACAGAATGAACCGCGTCGTGGCGATGGCCAGCGGACGGCTGAGGCCGCCGACCAGCGCCGCTGTTGCGGCCAGCGCGACCGTGGCGGTGGCAGCGAGCACGCCCCCGCCGGCCATGAGACAAGCGGCGGCCGCGCCCCCGACGACGGACGCGAAGGCCATGACGGCGGCCGTCCGCCGGGCCCGCGCCGAGCCCTCGACGGTGGCGGTGGTGCCCATGGCGCCGACCGTCGCCACCAATCCCGCCGGCAGATGGCCGGTGACGGCGCCCACGAGCACCGGTGCGGCCATGGCGAGGGCGGCCAGCGCGGCGTCCATGGCCGTGAACTCGGCCTCGGTCGACCAGCGCAAGGCCTCCGCCAGGTGGGCCCTCATGTCGGTCGATTCACCGTCGTTCGCTCCTGCTCAAATGGGCGGGCGTGCGCTGCGGGCGGGAATAAAGCCGTCGTCTTCCGAGTCAACGCGATAGGGAGGCCCATCGCCGATCGGCCATCCCGATCCGCCACGGCTCGGAGGGCCGCCATGTTTCTGTCCCGACGCACGCTCGTTCTGTCCGCCGCGGCCGCCAGCGCCGCTTTCGGCCTCGACAAGCCGCTCGCCTTCATCGACGAGGCGCAGGCGCAAGCAACTCCGGCACCGTCGCCCGGCTTTCACAAGTACAAGGTGGGCGAGGTCGAGGTGACGGCCGTCTACGACGGCATCTGGGAGAAGCCGCACGACCCCGCCTTCATCAAGAACGCCTCCGTCGCCGACGTGCGCGAGGCCATGGTCGCCGCGGGGCTGCCCGTCGATTTCGTTTCCATTCCGCTCACCGTTTCGGTGCTGAAGATCGGCGACCGCCTGATCATGGTGGACTCCGGCTCCGGCGCCCAATGGGTGCCGACCGCCGGGCAGCTCGCCGCCAACATGGCCGCCGCCGGCATCGACCCTGCGAGGATCGACACGATCCTGGTCTCGCACTTCCACCCCGACCACATCTACGGCCTGATGCAGAAGGGCAGCAGCGCCCCCGTCTATCCCAAGGCCGAGATCATCGTCACCGCCCCCGAGTACAAATGGTGGCTGGAGCCGGGCCGCGTCGGCAAGCTGCCGGAGGCCCGCAAGGCGCTCGGCCAGCGCATCCAGGACGTCTTCCCCGGCTGGACGAATATCCGTCAGGTCGAGGGTGAGATCGAGGTGGCGCCGGGCGTGCGCATCGTTTCCACGCCGGGCCACACGCCCGGCCACGTCGCCTTCCTGCTCGCCTCCGGCAGCGATCGGCTGATGCTCTCCAACGATACCTGCTACGTGCCGGCACTCGTCGTGCCCCATCCCGAATGGCACGGCGCCTATGACGAGGACGGCCCCCTGGCCGAGGCGTCGCGGCGCCGGCTCATGGACCAGGTGGTGGCCGACCGGGTGATGATGACCGGCGCCCACTTCCCGTTCCCCGGACCGGCTTACATCAGCAGGGACGGCAACACCTACGCCTACGTGTCCGCCAAGGTCTGAGCAGGGGAGATCGCCATGAACCGCCATCTCAAGCCGTTGGCCGCCGGGTTGCTCGCCGTCCTGTTCACGGCGCCGGCGTTCGCCGTCGACACGCTCACCTCGAAAGATGCGCCGGACCTCGCGGGGCCCCGCGCCATGATCGCCGCGCGGAACTGGAGCGGCGCCAAGGCGGCGCTCGGCAAGCTGATCGACAGCGGCGTCGAGCAAGCCGACGTTTACAACCTGATGGGCTACGTCACCCGCCAGCTCGGCGACTACAGGACGTCGCTCACCTTCTATAACAAGGCGCTCGACTTCGATCCCGATCATCGGGCGGCTCGCGAATACCTGGGTGAGCTCTATGTGCTCAGCGGCGATCTGGCCAAGGCCAACGAGCAGCTCACCGTGCTCAAGCGGCTGTGCCCCTCGGGCTGCGAGGAGCGCGAGGACCTGGAAAAGGCCATCGCCGCCAAGTCGTGAGCGGCGGCGACAGATGCGAGGCACGCCATGACCGAGACATCACCATCGCCTTCGCCTCGATCGCAGCCGGCCGGGCTGTCCGTATCCGCGGCGCTCGCCGGCGGGCAGGCGGCCGCCGCGGCGGCCCTCGCCGGCCGCTTGCTCCTGGCCGCCCTGTTCATCATCGAGGGCTGGGCTAAGCTGACCAACATCAGCGGCACGATGGCCTATATGGAGGCGTTCGGGGTGCCGGGCGTGCTCGTGGCAGGGGCCATCGTCGTCGAGCTCGGGGGCGGCCTCGCCGTCGCGGCCGGCCTTCTGACGCGCTGGGCGGCACTGGCGCTCGCGGCCTTCTGCATCGTCGTCGCGCTGATCTTCCATTGGATGCCGCGCGATCCCGAGCAGATGCTGCAGCTGTGGAAGGACCTCGCCATCGGCGGCGGCTTCCTGCTGCTGGCGGTGCATGGACCCGGGCCCTGGTCCGTCGGACGATTGTGGAGCGGGCGCCCGCGATGAGGGGCGTGCGCGCCTTCGAGCGCCAGGCGCTGCCCCACATGGACGCGGCCCTGACGCTCGCCCGCTGGCTGGTGCGTGACCGCAGCGCTGCCGAGGATATCGTGCAGGATGCCTATCTGCGGGCGTTCCGCTCCTACGACGGCTTTCGCGGTGACGATATTCGCCCGTGGCTGCTGAAGATCGTCCGCAACGTTGCCTATCGTTGGATCAGCGAGCGCACGCGGGGCTCGAACGTCGTATCGCTCGACGACGCGTTCCACGGGGACGGGCACGGCGGCGTGGCGGAGCCGGCGTCGGACGAGCCCAGCGCCGAGGAGCGGCTGATCGCCCAGGGTGAGCGCTCGCTCGTGGTCGCGGCGCTTGAGGCGCTGCCGCCGCTGTTCCGGGAGGTCCTCGTGATGCGTGAGATCGAGGGGTTGTCCTATCGCGAGATCGCCGGCGTCGCCAACGTGCCGGTCGGCACGGTGATGTCCAGGCTGGCGCGCGCCCGGTCCCATCTGCGGACGGAGCTGGCGCGACGCTCCGATGCGGGGCGGATTTCCAATGGCTCTTGAGATGAGTGACGGAATGGATTGCGAAACGGCGAGAGCTCTGGTCGAGCAGCACCTTGACGGTGAGCTGACCGACGACCTGCACCGGCAGGTCGCCGAGCACCTGGCGTCGTGCCTGAGCTGCGCGGCCCTTGCGGCGACGACGCGTCGGATCGGCGACGAGCTGCGGGCCGAGGGCAGCGAGACGGCAGACCCGGAGCTCGTCGCCCGCGTGCGGCGGGCCCTGCGCGACGAGGCGCCGGCCGAGCGCCTCGTCGGCGGCGGCCACGGCGCGGGCTGGCGATTGGCGGCCGCCGTGGCGGTGGCGAGCGTGCTGTCCTCCGGCGCCACCTTTGCCGTCATGCAGCAGGCCGCGGCCGATCGGACGGTCGGTCACGATCTTCTGACGGCTCATGTGCGGGCTCTGCTGCAGGAGCGCCCGATCCAGGTCGCCTCGTCCAACCAGCACGTGGTGAAGCCCTGGTTTGCCGGCCGGGTCGAGTTCGCACCGAGCGCCAACGACTTGACGGCGCAGGGCTTTCCGCTCGTCGGTGGGCGCGTCGACTACGTTGATGGCCGCCGCGTGGCCGTGGCTGTCTACCGGCGCAACCTGCATTGGATCGACGTCTTCATGTGGCCGGACGACAAGCAGCAGCCGGCCGCCGAGACGCGGCGGCAGGGCTACAACTTCGTCTCGTGGACCCGGGACGGCATCGCCTATTCCGCCGTCTCCGACGTCGCTCCCGCCGACCTGGCCAAGCTGAAGGAACTGCTCAATCCGCCGCTCGGCGCGCAGGTCTCACCGTCGACGGCGAGCGATTAGAGCATGATCCCCAAAAGTGGACACCGGTTCCTGGACAAGATCATGCTCAAGACAAAGACTTGGAGGGTGATGACTCGAGGAGAGGTCCCTGCTCCGCCCGTCGCTATGGCGCGGCGCAGGCCGGGTTCATCGGCAGGAAGGCCTCGGCCTGCGGGATCGTCCGCACGGCCTCGTAGTAGTCCCACGGCGCCTTGCTCTCCTCCGGCGTCTTCACCCGGTAGAGCGTCGCATCGAACAGCACGCGCCCGTCGGCCCTGATCGACGCGGGCCGGCCGAAGAAGTCGAAGGGCGCGGCGCGCATGGCTTTGTTGGCCGCGACGGCCTCGTCGGTTCCGGCCGCCTCGACGCCGCGCAGGAACTGCCTCACGGCGGCGTAGACGGCCGCCTGGTCCTTGGTCGGCATGGTGCCGACCTTCTCCTTGAAGCGGCGGGCGAAGGCGCGCGCGGCGTCGCTCTGGTCCCAATAGAAGCTCGACGTGAACGTCAGGTTCTTCGCGACCTCGAGGCCGAGCGCGTTGATGTCGGTGATATAGGTCAGGAAACCGGTCAACGTCGGGTTGCCGGTGCCCAGGCCGAACTCGTGCGCCTGCTTGACGGCGGTGATGAAGTCGTTGCCGACGCTCGCCAGCGCCACGACCTCCGCTCCGGAGGCGCGGGCCTGCACGATGAAGGACGAATAGTCGGCCGCGCCGATGGGATGCCGCGACGTGCCGACCACGTGGCCGCCGTCGGCCTCGATGACCTTGGTGGCCTCGGCCTGGAGGGCGGCGCCGAAGGCGTGGTCGACGGTGATGAAGTACCAGGAGCGCCCGCCGCGCTGCATCACCGCCCGGGCCGTGCCGGCGGTCAGGGTGTGGGTGTCGTCGGCCCAATGGGTGCTCACGGGAGAGCAGGTCTTGGATGTGAAGTCCGAGGTGGCGGCGGCGGTGATCATCACCGTCCGCATCTTCTCGCGCGCCACCGTCTGGACGGCAAAGGCGACGGCGGTGACCGGCAGATCGACGATCGCATCGACGCCGTCGACGTCGTACCAGCGGCGCGCGACGGCCGAGGCGATGTCCGGCTTGTTCTGATGGTCGGCCGAGACGATCTCGATGGGCTTGCCGAGCACCTTGCCGCCGGCATCGGCCGCCGCCAGCTCCGCCGCCACCACGGAGCCCTTCCCGGAGAGGTCGGCGTAGGGGCCGGAGAGATCGGTCAGCACGCCGATCCTGACGACGTCGTTGGAGATCTGCGCCAGCGACGCGGTCGCGCTGGCGAGCAGCACGCCGAGCGCCAGCAGGACCGGCGCCCCTTCGCGCGACGCACGCCGCTCCTTCCGATGCACACTGCTGCGCTTCCTCATGCGGGCCCTCCTGATCGAGCATCACCTTGTTGTCAGTCGCGTTGGTCGTCGCGCTTGGCTTGAGACGGGTATAGCGCTCCTTGTCGGTGCTATCACGCCCCCAGCCGCGGTCGCGGACCACGACTTTGGGGGGAGACCCCATCGTTTGCCGGGGCGACGTGACAGCCATTTCCCAAATGGTCCATGCCTTGCATAATGGTGGTTACGCTGCCGGGGGACGGATTTGGATCTGAAGCAGATTACCTATTTCACCTGGGTCTACGAGGAGGGCAGCTTCAGCGCGGCGGCAAGGAAGGCCAACGTGGTTCAGCCTGCGCTGAGCATGCAGATCAAGCGCCTCGAAGAGGAGCTGGCCGTCAAGCTGTTCGAGCGCGAACTGGCCGGTGTCAGGCCGACCGCCGCGGGCGAGCAGCTCTACGGCTACTGCATGTCGATCACGCGCGATATCGCCCTCGCCAAGGAAGCGCTGATCGGCGCGAAGGACATATCGCCGACCTCGGGGAAGATCCGCATCGGGTTGACCCCTGCGCTGAGCAGCAGCGTGCTCATTCCGACCCTGCTCAGGTATTTCGAGAGCTATCCCAACGTCGGCGTATCGGTGATGGAGGCCTACAGCGGGACCGTGGTCGAAGGGGTGGCGTCGGGTGACGTCGATTTTGCGCTCGGCGTCTCGCCGCCGAAGGAGACGGGCTTCATCCAGCGCGCGATCTTCAAGGACATAACCGTCCTTCTCACTGGAACGGCGCTGTTCGGCCGCAACTTTACGTCCGTGGACCTGGAGAAGCGCGAGGGCATCAATCTCATATTGCCGTCGTCCAAGCATAGCTTCGCGCGCTTCGTACGCAACTACGTCGATGCCGGGGTCATCAAGCCGAAAGCGATTGTCGAGATCGATGGCCAGGTCGGAGCGATCAGCCTGGTGCGAAGCTCCGATTGGGCGCTGCTCTGCCCCTTCATCACCGTCGGCAACGAATGGTACAACGACCTCTTCGTCTATCCGGTGGCGAACCCGGCCATCCCCTTCACCATCCATCTCGTCTACGATCAGCGCCGCCCGCTCAGCGTCGCCGCCGTGCGCTTCATCAAGATGCTGGAGGAAGAGCTCGTCGTCGTGTCCCGGCGCCGCTCGATGCTCGGCCAGGGCGTGGCTCTCGCCGCCCGCCGCTGAGGCTCGCCCCCTGCGCCTGGTCAGGTTTCACGTCGTCCGCAGGTGCGAAAGGCTTTGCCTTCAACCTGCCGACGCAATCACCCAAACTGATAGCGCCTTCAGAATATTTGAATTGTAGCTCTGCGCTCGCCCATGAAAGCATCGTTAGATCATGCCAAGCTAGAGGGATCAAAAGATGAGCCGCAGAGATGGACTATCGATGTGTTGGACCGCCTGCTGGCTGACGATCGCAAGTCTGGGCATGACGTCTGCGGCCGCCCGGGCCGATGAGATCATCAAGCTCGGGGCGCCGCTGTCGCTGACCGGAAGCCTCGCCGACGCTGGCGAAAAGTCCGAGCAGGGCTTTCAGATGTGCGTCGATGCGATCGACGAGCGCGGCGGCGTGAAGGCGGACGGCAAGACCTACCGGTTCAGCCTAGTCAAGTACGATTATCAGAGCGAGACCAATCGCGCCGTTCAAATGATCCAGCGCCTGGTGACCAACGACAAGGTCTCGTTCCTGCTCGGGCCCTACGGCTCCGGCGACACCAAGGCAACCGCGGTGATCGCCGAGCGCTACGGCGTGCCGATGATCGCGTGGTCGGCCGCGTCCGAATCCGTCTTCGACCAGGGCTTCAAGAACCTGTTCGGCATTCTGTCGCCCAACCAGATCATCGTCGACACCGAGACCGCCTTCTACAAGCAGGCGCTGCCCGGCGGCAAGCGCATGGCCATCCTGGCGATGAATAGCCTGTTCCCCAAGACCAATGCGGCCAGCATGAAGCAGGCCGCGGTCAAGGCCGGGTACGAGATCGTCTACGACGGGCTGTTCGCTCCGGGGGCGGCCGACCTGATGAACCCGCTGACCGATATCAAATACGCCAAGCCGGACTGGATCTACGTCTATGGCTATACTCAGGAGCTCATCCTGGCGCGGCGGCAGATGGCGGAGCTGAAGCTCGACGCTCCGATCGTCACCATGACGGCGGGGCCGGTGTTTGCCGAATATGCCGACAATCTGAAGGCCCTGGCGGAGGGGGTGACCTCCAACACCTGGTGGATCGGCGGCGCCAAATACGAAGACAAGTTCATGTTCGGGTCGGCCTTGGACTACGCCGCGAAGTTCCGGGCGAAGTACAAGAAGGAGCCGACCTACCTGGAGGCGGCGGCGAGCGCCGCCTGCGAGGTTCTCGCCCAGTCGATCGAGAAGGCGGGGACCGTCAAGGCCGACGAGGTGCGCAAGGCCCTGGGCGATACGGCGTTCGAGACCTTCTATGGCCCGATCAAGTTCGCGGCCAATGGGCAGAACGACCGCAGCCGCCTGCTCGTCACCCAGATCCAGAACGGCAAGAACGCCGTCGTCTCGCCCGAGGATCTGAAGACCGCGGACATCGTTCTGGGGAAAGCCGTCCAGAACTGAACGATCGGTCGCCGTTGCGGGGCCGTCTGGCAGAGCACCGTCGCCGGCCGCACGGCAAGCGGAGCGGGCCCAGGCTCCTCCCGGGTGCGCGCAAAAGGGGCGCGCTTGAATTGCCCCTCGACGATCGCGCGTAAGGCCGGCGCCCGCGCGCCGGCCGTAGCGCAGATGGAGCGGGGCGGGGTCAGCGCATGACCGACCCGCCATCGACGACCAGCGTCTCTCCGGTAATGAAGTCGCTGTCGGCCGAGGCCAGGAAGACCATGGGCGGCAGCAGGTCCTCGGGCTCCGCCTCCTTCTTGATGGCCCTGCTGTCGACATTCGCCTGCCGCAGCTCCGGGGTCCAGACGCCCATGGATTTCATGTTTTCGCTGAGCGTCAGGCCGGGGCTGATGGCGTTGACCCGTATGCCGAAATCCCCGAGCTCCCGCGCCATGGACTTGGTCATCGACAGGATCGCGCCCTTCGACGCGATGTAGTGGAGGAAGAAGGGAAAGCCCTTGAAGGCGGTTCCCGAGGCGATGTTGATGATCTTGCCGTAGTTCTGCTGCTTCATCTGCGGCACGACGGCCTTGGTGCAGAGAAAGACGCCCTTCGTGTTCACCGCCATCACCCGATCCCACTCGTCGGGCTCGATCTCGAGAAGCGGCTTGCGCGCCAGCGTGCCGGACAGCGCGGCGTTGTTGATGAGGATGTGAAGGCCGCCGAACCGGGAGACGGCCTCGCGCGCGATGGCCTCGGTCGAGGCCGGATCGGTGACGTCGAGGCGCACGGCGCAGGCTCGGCCGCCGCGTCGATTGATCTCCGCGGCGACCGGCTCTGCGTCGAGCAGGTCGCCGACGACGACGGCCGCCCCCTCCGCCGCAAGCGCCTTCGCGAAGCTCTCACCGAGCCCCTGGGCGGCGCCGGTGACGATGGCGACGCGGCCGGCCAGTCGGCCGGGCGCAATGCGGGCTGCGTTATCCATTTTCGTTGCTCCTTGTCCGTGGCGACGCGAGGGCATCAAGTATCGAGAGCCTGTCGTGGCCAGCAAATCATAAATGCTGATGTCGCCATATCGCGGACCGAGAGCCGGGCCGCGCCCCATCAGACTCGGTTATGTGCTTATTAGAAACCGTTATTTGCTGCTCGATCGCGGCGAGGTCATCTTCGGCGGCAACAGGCGCAGCGATAATACACATGTGCCGATGGTCTCGATTGGATAGGATCGGCGAAATGCTCGTTGCGGATCAGACTATTTCGCTTGCCTCGATCACCGCGGCGGAGTTCGCCGAGCTGGCCGGCCGCCGCGACGAGCTGGCGCAGGTCCTGCCCGATGCGGACATCGTTCCTCAGCTGCTCGTTCACGCACAGCTTTCCGGTGACGATACGCTGCTGGCGGAGGCGGCGCCCTTCATCTCGGGCGGCTGGAGCTACATGCAGAGCATTCCGCCGGAGCTCTGCCACCGCATCAGCCGGAACCTCGCGGCGACGATCGACGCCTATGCCCGCGGCGGTCGCGCCTGGGATGGCCATATCTCCTGCGAGCGCCTCAAATCGATCATGAGCGTCGGCATCGGACGCGACATTCCCGACGAATACGTGCCGATGATGGTGGAGGAACTCGCGCGTGGCGGCCGCGACCCGCGATCCGTGGACTTTCCGACTGTGAGCGCGGGAATTTTACAGGACTATACGGTCGCCATTGTCGGCGCCGGCATGTCCGGCATCTGCATGGCGATCAAGCTGAAGGAAGCCGGCATTCCATTCGCCATCTACGAGAAGAACAGCGCCGTGGGCGGCACATGGTTCGAGAACTCCTATCCCGGTGCGGGGGTGGACGTGCCGAGCCATTACTATTCGTTCTCCTTCGAGCCCAAGCCCGATTGGTCGCACCACTTCGCAAAGCGCGACGAGCTATGGGCCTATCTTCGGCACTGCGCGGAAAAATACGGGATCATGGCCGACATTCGGTTCGGCACGGAGGTGAAGCGGGCCGCGTACGACGAAACGGCGCGATCCTGGCGGCTGGACACCGACGGCCCGGACGGTGCCGGCACCGAGACGGCGACGTTCTTCATCTGCGCCGTGGGTCAGCTGAACCGGCCCAAGATCCCGGCGATCGACGGCATGGAGCGCTTCGCCGGGCCGGTCTTCCACACGGCCGAGTGGGATCACACGCTGGATCTGTCCGGCAAGCGCGTGGCGCTGGTCGGCACCGGCGCGAGCAGCATGCAAGTGGGGCCTGCGATCGTCGACAGCGTCGAGAAGCTTTTGATATTCCAGCGCTCTCCGTGCTGGGTGGCGCGCAACCCGAACTATCTGCTGCCCGTTTCGGCGGGAATGAAATGGGCCATGGCCCATGTTCCCTTCTACGCCAAGTGGCACAGGTATCTGCTGTCCTGGGCCACCGGCGACGTGCTGCATGCGTCCCTGCAGGTCGATCCGGATTGGGCAAGCCCGGGCGTTTCGCTCAACGCCGAAAACGAGAAGATGCGGCAGACGCTCATGGCGCACATCCGCAGCGAGCTGCACGACCGTCCGGACCTGATCGAGAAGGTGACGCCCTCCTATCCTCCGTACGGCAAGCGGATGCTGCGCGACAACAACTGGTACCAGCTGCTGAAGCGGGCGAACGTCGAGCTGGTGAACGCCGAGGTGGCAAGCATCTCCGCAGGCGAGATCGTCGACGGCGACGGCGTGGCGCATCCGGTCGACGCGATCGTCCTTGCGACCGGGTTCCAAGCCAACCGCATTCTCTGGCCGATGGAGATCGTCGGGCGGAACGGGCATTCGATCCGGGAGTCGTGGGGACACGACGACCCGCGCGCCTACCTCGGCATGACGGTGCCGGCGTTTCCAAACATGTTCATCCTGTTCGGCCCGAACACGAATCTCTCGCACGGCGGGAGCCTGTTCTTTCATGCCGAATGCCAGGTGCGCCATGTCATGCTGTGCCTTCGGCAGATCATCCAGGGGGACTTCGCCGAGATCGAGTGTCGAAGCGATGTGTTCCGGCGCTACAACGAACGTGTCGACGATGCGCACAGCCGCATGGTGTGGAGCCATCCAGCCATGAACAGCTGGTACAAGAACAGCAGCGGCCGGGTGGTCGCGAACTCGCCGTGGCGGCTGGTCGACTATTGGGCGATGACCAAGAATTTCGACGCGAATGACTATGTCTTTGCATGCAGAGCGGTCGCGGAGGAGCCTGTGCGGTCGGCGTCGCGTTGATGTGCGGCCGCCGCCCTACCGCACCGCGTAGGCGCTGCGATAGGCGCCGGGCGTCACCCCAAGGGTGCGGCGGAAGCTGCGGGTGAGGTGCGCCTGGTCGGCGAAGCCGGTGGCGGCGGCGACCTCGCCTAGTGCCAGGCCCCGACGGATGAGGCCGGCCGCGGCGCGCACGCGGGCCTGCCGCTGGTAGGCGTGCGGCGACATGCCGGTGGCGCGCTCGAAGGCGCGGTAGAGCCGGAACGGCGGCAGGCCGGCGGCGTGCGCGATGTCGGCCAGGCTGACGCGGCGATCGAGCCGCTGGTCGAGGAACATCCGCGCCAGCTGGACGGCGTGCGGCTCCCGATCGACGCCCCCGAGGGGCGCCGGCTCACGGATATGCCGCGCGAACAGCCGGGCGATGAAATCCAGGTAGCGCCCGTCGCGGGCGAGGAGGGGGGCGTCGGTCTCGGAGCTCGCGTGCACCGCGTGCAGCATCTGCGCCAGCACCGGATCGCGGATGATCGGGCCAGCCAGCGCCGGTACCGCACCGACGCGATCCAGCCGGCCGCTCAGGTCGGTCGCCTCCACGTAAAGCGTCCGGAGTTGCCAGCCTTCGCCGTCGATCGGCCAGCCCGCATGCGGCTCCTCCGCATCGATGGCGTAGAGATCGCCGGCGCGGGCGATGAACTCGTGGCCGCGCATGCGGATGCGGATGGCGCCGCGGGTGATGAGCGCGAAGCAGGCCTTGTCGTGGGTATGGACGTCATAGGCATAGCCGCTGAAGCGGCCGCGCAGCAGCTCGGCCTGGCCCAGGCTACGGTCGCGCCAGATCTTGGTGTGAACGCTCGAGGTCAGCTGCGCCACCGTGTGTCCGGCCGCCGGAGATGAGCCGAAGTCCAAGCGTATCCAGCCGGGGCGGCATGCGCTACTTCAACAGCGAAAATTTGCCGACGAGCCGGCCGACCGCCTTGCGGCCGCCGTAGACGCCGACACCCACGTAGGCGAGGGCGTCGGCCGCCACCGTCCGCACGGCAGCGCCGAAGGCGGCATAGTCCGTCGTCTGCTGACCCTGGGCGGGGAAGTCCACCAGGTCGACGGCGCCAGCGCGTGCCTTGGCACGCAGCGCCTGCAGCTCCTGCGCGGGCGCGGCAAGGACGGCGATGCCGATCGGGATCAGGCCGGGATGGGCGTCGCCCGAGGCGTCGATCAGGTCGGGGCCGGCGAGCTCCGGGTGGCGCTTGCCCAGCGTGAGCGCGATGACCGCCGCCGCATTGGCGGCCCGGCCCGGCGGCAAGGCCGCGTCGACGACGATGACGCACCGCTGCGGTTCCGCTTCGTCCGTATCGTTCATGCGGCCGGAGACTCCGTGGAAACAGACTCGTCCGGGCGATGTGCCACCGATCGGTGGCCCGGTCTTGAACGGTATTGCAGGATCCTCAGGATCGAGCGTTCGGAGGTCGCCGAGGCGGCCTCGTCAGTCTCCCGGCGGCCTGGGGGCCCGGATGCCCCAGCTCAAATCGGAGTCCGACTTCGCGATCTCCCGAGCTCGTCACCCGCGGATATCGAAAGCCAGGTCGGCCCCGGCGGAGGCGAGCATGCCCACCTGCGCTGCAAACAGGACCACCCCGAAATCGTAGGTCAGGCTCGCGGGTTGGCTGGCGATCGCCAGGTCGAGGCCGACGAGGGCAAGAGCGATGGCGAGGATGCCGGGAGCCCAGGTCAGCGCGAGCTGCAAGGCATTCCTGTCGTGTCCGAGCGCCAGCGTCCACGCCGCGGCGCGTGACACGAAATGGACACCGGCTGCCAGCACGACGCCGCCACCGACCACGATGAAGAGGGATGTGCTCCCGATCATGGCGAGGATCAGCGACAGTATCGCGAGGTTCACGAGGGTTGCGCGATGGGGCCGGGCGCCCAGCCAACCGGAGAGTACGGACATCTCCCCTCTCCTTGCATTGGTTCCGACGGGACCGCCGCCCGCCTGAGCCCCCCCACGCGGCGGCCCAGGCGAGCCCATGCAAAGTGTTAGCCTAAAACTTGGGGCAACTGTAGGTCGGTGAGACGCATCCATGCATGCGTCCGCTCTCGATCTGCCGGCGGTTCATGCAGCAAGGCGACAATGCCGTTGATCGCCCGGCGGGCCGGCGGCGCCGCGCCCTCCGTCACGGCGCCTGATCGCGGCCGGCCGCCAGGCTGCGGCATTCCTCTTCCACGATGGGCAGGGCCACCTCGAACGTGTGCATGCCGACGGCGCTGGCGATCTGGATGACTTCCAGCAGCTCTCCGGTCGAAGCGCCGAGCTTCAGCGCATTCTCGATGTGGATATGGGTTCCGGGCGCGAACTGATGATGGGCCGAGACATTGGCCACGATGTAGATGAACTCCTTCACCTTCGGCTCCAGCGGGCCGTGGCGCCAGGCGGCCGACGAAAAGCCGATGAATGCCTTGAAGAACGCCGGGTCGAGCGCCAGCAGGCCATCCCAGACCGCGTTCCAATAGCCGCGGCTCGCCATGAACTCCTGCTTCAGGGCCTGCCGCTCGTCGTCGCCGTGGCCGAGGTCGACCGGCGTCGCAGTGTCCTCGAGCTTGTCGACGAGGATCGGAATGCCGAGCACGCAGGCGTGCACGCCGAGATTGGCGACCAGCTGCAGCACCTCGATGATCTCGGCTTTCGTCGCCCCGGCGGCCAGCGCCGCGCGACAGTGGCGGCGGATGCCCGGCTCATGCAGGTGGGTGGAGGCGGCATCGAGCGCCAGTCCCAGGAAGGCGCGGGTCTTTGCCGACAGGCGGCCCGACCGGTGCGGGCCTTCCGCGAAAGCGACATAGGCCTCGACGAAGTGCGGCGCGCTCTCGATCAGCGGATCGAGTGCCGCCGGCCAGTAGCCGCCTCGGGCGGCCAGTCGGCGGGTGCGCTGTTGGAGATCGGTCATGGTTCGGTCCCTGGAGCATCGGACCCAAAGTGGACGCCGGTTTTGGGACAAATCCGATGCTAAAACAAATAGCTAGAACGGCAGCTCCGGTTCTGTCGGAGCTGCCGTTCTCGTGCTAACCGGCACGCACGCTGTCCGGCGCGATCGCCACGCCGGCGCGGTGCGACCTCAGGATGTAGGCCATCAGGCCGATGGCGAAGACGCCGTAGAGCGCGATCAGCTGCAGGCCGCCGTCGAAGCTGCCGGTGGCGTCCTTGATGGCGCCCACCACGTACGGTGCCGCGAACCCCGAGAGGTTGCCCAGCGAGTTGATGACGGCCATGGACACCGCTGCCGCGGCCGGACTCAGCAGGCTCGACGTCAGCGCCCAGAAGATCGGCAGCGCCGAGAATACCCCGAACGCGGCCAGGCAGAGGAGGGCGAGCTTCAGCGCGGGAATGCTCACCAGCGTCGACCCCGCCAAGCCGATTGCGGCGCAGGCCATGGGGAAGAGCAGATGGAAGCGGCGCTCGTCGCGCGCGTCCGACCGCCGGCCCCACCAGATCATGCCGGCCGAGGCGACGGCGAAGGGGAGCGCGCTGACGAGGCCGGTCTGCATCAGGCTGAGCTGGAAGCCCTTGACGATCTGCGGGAGAAAGAAGCTCAAGCCGAAGTTGAAGGCGACGATGCCGAAATAGACCAGCGACAGCTGCTGGATGCGTGCATGCCGGATGATCTGCCCGAAGCCGTGCGCCGACACCGTCGCCGTCGCCTGGCGCTCCTGCGCCAGCTTGTCCGCCAGCCAGGCACGCTCCTCGTCGCTGAGCCACTCGGCCTTCGCCGGATTGTCGCGCAGGACGTAGAGGACGACGACGGCGAGGACGAGGGCCGGCAAGGCCTCGACGATGTACATGACCTGCCAGCCCCTCAGCCCGAACAGGCCGTCCAGCCCCAGCAGGTAGCCGGAGATGGGGGCGCCGATGACGCTCGCCAGCGGCATGGCGACCATGAAGCTGCTGACGATGCGTCCCCTGTGGGCCTGGGGAATCCAGAAGGTCAGGAACAGGATCACGCCCGGGAAGAAGCCGGCCTCGGCCGCACCCAGCAGAATGCGGATCGCGTAGAAGCTCCACTCGTCCCACACGAACGCCGTGGCGGCCGACAGCAGCCCCCAGGTCACCATGATCCGTGCGATCCACCGCCGCGCGCCGACCTTCTGCAGGATGATGTTGGAGGGCACCTCCATGAGGAAATAGCTGACGAAGAACAGGCCGGCGCCGAGCCCGAAGACGGTGGCGCTGAAGCCGAGGTCCTTGCTCATGGTCAGGGCCGCAAAGCCGACGTTCACGCGGTCGAGAAACGCGACGATGAAGCAGATGAGCAGCAGCGGGATGAAGCGGCGGGAGATGCGGCCGACGGTCCTCGACTCGATGTCCTGCATATTTCCTCCAGTGGACTCTTATTGTTGCGCCGGACCTGCCGGTCGCGGCGGCGGGTTGCCGAAGCCGCGTCTCGCCCGCGTCAATGCAGGTCGATGACTGTTATCGATAACGTAGACGATGACTATGGACTGCGCAAGTGCATGACGCCGGCGAAAGGCGCGCCGCCTGGGACGGTCATTTTCGAGTGCCTGCGGTGGAGATCGCTCGGGTGCGTCAGGCTGCCTTGACACGATTTTCCTGTTTTCGATAACAAGATGAGACCGAGCCGGTCGGGAGATGCCTTGCCTGGCCACCTCTTGCATCGTGCCGAGACCGGGCCGGTGCCGCCGGGGTCGAGACGGCCATCCCTCAGGATACGAAGGGCGACGATGAAACAGGTCGAGGTTACGCGCACGCGATCGGTGGTGGTCCTGACGCTCAGCCGCCCGGACGCCCACAACCGCATCACCCAGGCCATGGCCGAACAGCTCGTGGCGGCCCTGGAGGCGGCCCGCCACGACCCCGCCGTGTCCGGCTGCGTGCTGACCGGGCACGGCGACGTGTTCTGCCTCGGCGGCGACTACCGTGGGGCGGGGCCGGCCGTCCCCGGACGCATGGAGTTCGCCCGTGGCCACATCGATGTCTTCGACGCCATGGCCAGGCTGGGCAAGCCCCTCGTGGCGGCGGTCAACGGCGACGCCCATGCCGGCGGCTTCAGCCTGGTGATCGCCTGCGACCTGGCGGTCATGGCCGACGACGCGACGCTCGGCCTGCCCGAGGCGGCCCACGGGCTGTTCCCGTTCCTGGCGCTGGCCCTGGCGCGCGAGGCGATTCCCAAGAAGCTGCTGTTCGAGATCATCTACGACGCCCGCCTCATTCCGGCTGCAGAGGCGCGCGCCTTGCACCTCGTCAACCAGGCCGTGCCGCGGCCGGATGTGCTGGAGGCGGCGGTGGCGGTGGTCGAGCGCGCGGCGCGCGCCCACCCGGACGTGCTGATGCTCGGGCGCGATCTCTACTACGGCATGCGAGGCCTGAGCCCCGAGCAGGCGCTCGACCAGGCGCGCTTCGCCCTCGGGGCGGCCCTGGCCGCGGCGGATGCGCCGAAGAGGGGATGAGGACCGACCGCCGCGACCGGCTCAGGCGCTGCCGCGGCGGATGATCTCGAAGCCCAGATCCAGCACGGCCGAGCCGCTCGACCGCTTCAGCACGCGGTTGAGCAGCATGTTGGCCGCGCTGCGGCCGATCTCGTAACGCGGAAAGCGGATGCTGGTGAGCGGCGGCAGCACGTTTTCCTGCAGCTCGTTGTCGTCCGAGCCGGCGATGGCCACGCGGCCGGGCACCGCCCAGCCGCGCCGCGCCGCCTCCAGCACGGCGCCCGTAGCCAGGACGTCGCCGGTCAGGAACACCGCCTCGACGCCGGTGCGCCCCTCGACGAGCTCGACCAGCGCGTTGCCGCCGCTGCGCAGCCCCGGCGCCGCCTCGAGCATGATCGTCTCGTCGATCGTGCGGCGGTGCTTCGCCATCGCATCCATGTAGCCGCGTCGCCGCTCCTGGGCACGGTCGTTGTCCTTGAGCGGCAGGCTGACGAAGCCGATGCGCCTGTAGCCTTCGCGGATGAGGTACTCGGTCATGGCGAAGGCGGCCTCGTGGTTGGAGAAGCCGACGCACATGTCGAGCGGCCGCCGCAGCAGGTTGCCGGTCTCCACACAGGGCACGCCCGCCTCCTGGATCAGCTGGCGGGTGCGGGCGGTATGCTTGGTGTTGTGCAGGACGATGCCGCAGACCCGCTGGCTCAGGAAGGCAGTGACCGCCGCCTCCTCGCCCTTCAGCGTGTAGCCGCTGTCGGCGATCATCAGATCGAACTCGTGCCCGAGCATGTCCGCCACGCCCTGGATGGTCTCGACGAACAGCGAATTGCGCAGGCTCGGCACGATGAGCCCCACGATGTTGGAGCGTTGCGACGACAGGTTGCCGGCCATGCGGTTCGGCAGGTAGCCGACCTCGTCGATGGCCGTGCGGATGCGCTTCAGCGTGTCCGCGCTCACCACCTTCGGGTCGCGCAGCGCCCGAGACACCGTCATCGCCGAGACGCCGGCGATCTTGGCCACGTCCGCCATCCGCACCCCGCGCCGGTCGGCCGGGCCCTTCCACGAATCGCCTGCCTCCGCGGGCGGGGCAGGGGCCGACGGGCTGTCGTCGGCCGGTGAATCCAGTGCTTTGCGGCGGCCCATCCTTTGCTCCGGGGCCCTGGAGCAGGTCCCGATCAGATGAGATCACCCGATCGGAGCCAAATGCTCCAACTTCTTGAATCTGGAGCGCTTCTTTTGCGATCGGGAGAGACGAACCAATCGAAGCGCGCCGGCGACGGACCCGGTGAAGCTTTGCCCTTTTGAGGGGACGCTTTCAACGCATTCATGAGCCGAAGCCGGAGGATGTGCCTTGCCAAGGTAAGCGGCGGTCTCTAATGTTTGCGATAACATAAGGCGGTGACGCGAGCTTCTCCCGCGACGTTCGCTGCCTCGAGCAAGGAGAGAGAGCATGGCGCGGTCCGCCCGATTCCGTGAGTTGCTGAAGAACCCGCCATTCGTCTGCCTCGGGGCGCACGACGCCGTGACCGCGAAGCTGGCGGAGCAGGCCGGCGCGCCGGCGATCTATGTCAGCGGCTACGCCGCATCGGCCATCGTCGCCGGGCAGCCCGATTTCGGTGTCCTGTCGCAGACCGAGATGTTCGATCACATCCGCCGCATCTGCCGCGTCGCCACCGTCCCCGTCTTCGCCGACGCCGATACCGGCTACGGCGGGCCGCTCGAGGCACAGCGCACCATGCGGCTGTGGGAGGAGGCCGGCGCCTCCGCGCTGCATCTGGAGGACCAGGCGCAGCCCAAGAAATGCGGCCATTTTGCCGGCAAGGAGCTGGTCTCGATCGAAGAGATGCAGCAGAAGCTGCGGGCGATGCTGGAGGCGCGCAGCGACCCTGACTTCTTCGTCGTGGCGCGTACCGACGCCATTGCCGTCAACGGCCTCGACGATGCGATCGCGCGTCTGAAGGCCTACGCGGCCGCGGGCGCCGACGGGCTCTATGCGGATGCGCCGGAAAGCGTCGAACATCTCAAGGAGATGAGCCGGCAGCTCAAGCCGCTCGGCAAGCCGCTGCTGTTCAACATGGCGCGCTCCGGCAAGAGCCCGTTCCTGTCGTTGCGGGAGGTCCACGAGCTCGGCTTCGCCTACGCGCTCTGCCCCATCGAGCCGCTCTTCGCCATGCACAAGGCGGTCAAGGAGATGATGGAGATCTTCATGCGCGAAGGCTCGACCAACGCGGTCGCCGACCGGCTGACGAGCTTCGATGATTTCAACGATTTCGTCGGCCTGCCCGAGGTGCTCGAGCGCCAACGACACTTCGGCGCCTGAGCGCTGAACCCCTTAGCGTGAAGCCCGGCCATGACGGCGTGGACAGCTGTGTCTCGGCGGCCGTCATGATGCCGGCTGGGCTGAAAAAGGACGATCGCCGATGAGCGCCGCTATCGCTTTGCCCCGGATCATGCGTGTCGGTGCCGGGGCTTCGGCCGAACTGCCCGATGTGCTGCGCGCGCTCGGCCTCGCCCGGCCGTTGATCGTGACGGATGCCTGGATGGTGCAGTCCGGGAGGGTCGAGCAGGTCGCCGATGGCCTGCATGGCGCGGGCCTCGAGGCGCGCGTCTTTGCCGGAACCGTTCCCGACCCGACGGTCGAATCCGTCGAGGCGGGTGTCGCGGCCCTGCGCGCCGGTACGCACGACTGCGTCGTCGGCTTCGGCGGCGGCAGCCCCATCGACAGCGCCAAGGCGATCGCCGTGCTCGGGGTCAAGGGGGGCCGCATGCGCGACTACAAGGCCCCGCATCAGCAGGACGAGCCGGGCCTGCCCATCATCGCCATTCCGACGACGGCGGGCACCGGTTCGGAGGCGACGCGCTTCACCGTCATCACCGACGGCGACGAGAAGATGCTGTGCATGGGCGCGGCCTACCTGCCGCTCGCCGCCCTGGTGGATTTCGAGCTCACTTTGACGAAGCCGGCGCGGCTGACGGCCGATACCGGCATCGATGCGCTGACCCATGCCATCGAGGCCTATGTCTCGCGCCGCGCCAACCCGTTCTCCGACGGCATGGCGCTGCTGGCCATGCGGGCCATCGCCCCCAACCTGCGGCGCGTCTGGGCCGATCCGGCAGACCGCGCGGCACGCGAGCGCATGATGCTGGGCGCCACCCAGGCCGGCATCGCCTTCTCCAACAGCTCGGTTGCCCTCGTGCATGGCATGAGCCGGCCTCTCGGCGCCCACTTCCACGTCGCGCACGGGCTGTCCAACGCCATGCTGCTGCCCGCCGTCACCGCCTTCTCGCTGCCTGGCACCGTCGGCCGCTACGCGGATTGCGCGCGGGCGATGGGCGTCGCCGCCGCCGACACGCCGCATGAGGCGGCCGGGCGCCGCCTGCTCGACGAGCTGCGGGCCATTAACGCCGATCTGGCCGTGCCGAGCCCGCGCGTGTATGGCATCGACCGGATGCGCTGGGAGGCAGCAGTCGATACCATGGCGACGCAGGCGCTCGCCTCCGGCTCGCCCGCCAACAACCCGCGGCAGCCCGGCCACGAGGACATCACGGCCATCTATCGCCAGGTCTGGGCGGGGTGAGCCGCCGCCCGCGCACAAGGACGCCCACCCATTGCAAGCACCCGAGCTTCCGCACCAACCGGTCCGGATCGTCGTCCTGGACCGCGACACGCTGCCACCGGACATCCCGTTCCGGCGCCCGGCCTTCCCCCATCACATCGAGGTGTTTCCCAGTAGCAGCGCGGGCCAGGTGGCCGAGCGTATCGCCGACGCCGACGTGGTCATCACCAACAAGGTGGCGCTGGGTGCGGCCGCGCTCGAGCACGCGCCCCGCCTGCGCCTCATCGCGGTGGCCGCGACGGGCTACGACGTCATCGATCTCAAGGCCTGCACGGCGCGCGGCATCCGGGTGTGCAACGCGCGCGCCTACTCCGTCCGCTCGGTCCCCGAGCATACCTTCGCGCTGATCCTCGCGCTGCGCCGGAACCTGCTCGCCTACCGCGCCTCGGTGGCCGATGGGGCGTGGCAGCGCGCCACCCAGTTCTGCTACTTCGAGGGCACGATCCAGGACCTCGCCGGCTCCACCCTGGGCATCATCGGCCACGGCGCGCTGGGGCAGGCCGTGGCCGCCATCGGCCGCGCCTTCGGCATGAACGTGCTGGTGGCTGCCCGCAAGGGCGCCGGCGGCGGCGACGGCCGCACGCCGTTCGACGAGGTCCTGCGCGCCAGCGACGTCATCTCGCTGCATTCTCCGCTGACCGCCGAGACCCGCGGCATGATCGGCCCGCGCGAGTTCGAGTTGATGGAGCGCCGGCCGCTCGTCATCAACACCGGCAGGGGCGGCCTCGTCGACGAACATGCGCTCGTCGCGGCGCTGACGAGCGGCCGGATCGCCGGCGCAGGGTTCGACGTGGCGTCCACCGAGCCGCCGCCGGCGGACCACCCGTTCATGGCGGTGGTCGGGCGCCCCGACTTCATTCTGACGCCGCACGTGGCCTGGGCGAGCGTCCAGGCCATCCGCACGCTCGCCGATCAGGTGATCGACAATATCGAGCGCTTCATCGCCGGTGAGCCCGTGGATTTCGTCGTCTGAACCGCCGCGCTGCGTCCGAGCCGCCGGTCAGAGCGCGTCGCGCAGGCACGCCTGCGAGGCCGACGGCGTCTAGATGGCGGCTCGATCCCGCGTTCTCGCCGATTGGAAGGCGCCCTAATAAGAAAATATCCGCCCGGAGATGCCACCACCTGCATGGATAGCCTCACCATTCAGCGATATTCCGGCGTCGGATGCCAAGAAGGCGACCAGTGCGGCGATGTCGTCGGCTGTATTGAGGCGGCGGTTGCTTGTCGAGCTGGCGAAAAAGGTTTGCGCGTGCTCTGGCGTCGTATTGTTGGCGGTCGCGTAGGCCTCGAAAATCGCGGGGCTGCGCTCGGTGATCGTGAAGCCGGGATGGACGACGTTGACGGTGATGCCGTGCGGGCCGAGTTCGTCCGCTAGATTTTTGGTCAAGGCCGAAACGGCAGCGTTGCGGATGGTGGCGGTGATCGACCCGGTCTGACGCACGCTCTGGCCGCCGATGTTGACGATGCGGCCCCAGCGCTGCGCGATGAGATGCGGCGCGACCGCCTTGATGGTGCGGAGGTATCCGAGCGCCTTCGTCTCGAATTCTTCGCGCAGCGTATCCTCATCGAAAGCAGTGATCGGGTGATTGGCGATCTCGTCCGCGGGCCGGGCGGCGGCATTGACGAGGATATCGACACCGCCCATCTCCGCGACCGCGCGGGCAATCGCTGCCGCAACCTCGGCGTTGCTGCGGACATCCGCCGTCGCCGTGCCTACATGCGCGCCCTCGCGCGCCAGGGATCGCGCGGCGTTCTCAAGCGTGACGGGATCGCGGGACACCAGCGTGACGGCGCTCCCCCTGTCGAGCAGGGCAGCGGCGATGCGCAGCCCGATGCCCTTGCTTCCGCCCGTTACGATCGCGCGCCTGCCCGCAAGATCGGTCCGTGCCGCCGTCATGTTTCCTCCTACGACCTGTTGCTGCCCGTCCTCCTCGGGGATCCCCCGGCGGTTTTCCAAAGGATACGCCGGGGATCTCCATAGGACGGGACTGGCGATCAGCGCGCCACCCAGGCGGCGGTATCGAAATTGTTAAGGATACGTCCCGTCCGCAGCAGAATAGCCTTGGCGGAATCCACCAGCGTGACGCCCTTGGCAAACTCCTCCGGTGTGCCTCGGGCGATCTGGTCAGCGGGGAACAGGGAGCGCGCAAGCTCGCGATCGGTGCCGGTCTGGGCCGCAAACCAGTCGTAGAAGGCGTCCTGATTGGCCAGCAGGTCCTGCACCGCGGCCGCTCGTGCGGCCGCCCAGGCCTTCGGCAGATCGGGATGCTTCGCCAGATAGCCTTCTGTTACGACGCTCAGAAGCGACCAAGCGTAGCCGTCATGGTCGGCGCTGTCGAAGATGATCTTATAGCCGTCCCGCTTGATCAGCAGCTGCAGCTGCGCCCCGTAGGGCCAGCCCGCGATCGCGTCGACCGTGCTGCTTTTCAGCAGCGAGAGGTCGTTGCCCCCGGAGACGAAAGTCGGCTTGACGCCGAGGACGCGCAGGTATTCCTCGGCCTGGCGGTGCATGGTGGAACCGATGACGGTGGCGATCTTCTTGCCGTCGAGCGATTTCAAGTCCTGCGGCCAGTCGGGGCGGGTGACGATGATGCTCTGGCGCTTGATCGAGGAAAAGTCGATCAGCCGCGTCGGCGTACCAATAGCCTTGGCCACCACGGCTGGTCCGTCGCCGTAGGTGACGAGATCAAGGCTGCCGGAGTTGAGCGCGTCATTGAGGTCCGGGCCGACCATGCCGCTCGCGACCTTGATCTCCGTGATGCCGATGTCCTTCAGCTTCGCTTGGATAATCCCACGGTGCAGCCCCCAGCCGATCTCGTCCAGCGCGTTGACGGAGCCCGAGTTGACGTGGCCGTAGCGCAGGGTGCTGCCGGCCTGCTGGGCGACGGCGAGGCCGGAGGTCATGGCCAGTGCGGCCGCAAGCGCGACGGTGCGCAGCGGCGTCCAGCGTCTCAGCCTGCGGGCTTGAGGAACAAGAGAACGAAACAACGTCATTGAATGATCCTCGCGGAAATCCCGGAAACGGTTGAGAGATGGACGGGTCACGTTGCCACCCCTCCGGCTCGGCCGGAGTGCACGACGTCGGCCCATGCTGCCGTGAGCCTGCGCTGAAGCCAGGCGACGACCACATCGGTCAGCTTGCCCGACACGGCGAACAGCAGCGCGGCAACGAAGAGCAGCGTGATGTTCTTGTGCGCGTTGCCGGCCAGCACGAGATGCCCGATGCCGATATCCGTGCCGATCAGTTCTGCGACGGCCAGCGATAGCCATGAAATCACCAGCGCATAGCGGGCGCCGTTCAGGATTTCCGGTAATGTCGCGGGGATGTAGAAGTGCAGCAGCTTCCAGACTGGCCCCGGTTCCAGGATCAGCGTGACCTCGTAGAGCCGCCGGTCGATGCCGCGGAAGGCGCTGAAGGCCGCCAGATACATCGGGAACAGCCCCATCGCGGCAATGATCGCGATCTTGCTGGCCTCGCCGAAGCCGAACCAGAGGATCAGAAGCGGCGCGGCGGCGACGACGGGCGTGAGGCGAAGCGCCTGCATGGTAGCGTCGAGCAGTCTCGTCAGCAGGCGGGAGGACGCGACGATGAAGCCCAGCGCGCCGCCGACCGTGAAGGCGATGGCGAAGCCGGCCGCGACACGGACCGCGCTCGCGAACAGATGCGCGAAGAGCTCGCCCGTCAGCGCAAGACGCCACGTCTCCGCAACCACCGCAGTCGGCGGAGGCAGGATCAGCGGGTCGGACAGGCCGAGCGAGGAAGCAAGCTGCCATGCGACGACCAGTCCGGCGGGCAGAGCCCACCGCCGCCATTCGGCGGCAGTGCCGCCATTCGCCGCCAATCCGGCGCCCGTCCTGCGGCTCATGCCCTGCGCGCCCCGCTGTCCGCATCATGGGCGGCGGGAACGAGGAAGCGCGCCGCAACGGCGACGGCTGCATCGCTGAGCACGCCGAATAGGGCGAACAGGAGCAGGCCGAGATAGACGAGCGGCGTTTGCCCGAAGGATCGCGCCTCCGCCATCATGTAGTAGATGCCCGACGAGGATGCGATCAGCAGTTCGACAGCCACCACGCCGACCCAGGCCATTTTCAGCGATTGCCGGACACCAACGATGATTTGCGGCAAGGCGTGCGGAATCAGGATTCGCGTGGCGATCTCCCGACGGCTGAAGTTCAGGATGCGTCCGACTTCGACCAGCTTGCGGTCGGTCAGGCGGATGCCGCCGAGCGTATTGACGTAGACGGGGAAGAAAACCGCAAGCCCGACCACGAGGACACGGGTGCCGAAGCCGCCGCCGAACCAGACGATAAAAAGCGGTATCAGTACGAGCGTCGGCAGCGACTGCAGGATGACGAAGGAGGTGTCGAGAATATCCTCCGCCGCTCTCAGCAGCCCGACGAGCAGACCTAGACCGACGCCGGCCACGGTGCCCGCGATCAGTCCCGCCACCTGCAGCGCAACGCTGGCGCCCAAATGCTCCCAGAGTCTGCCCGACTGGAGCAGCAGGACGGCGCTTTTCCAGATGGCCGACGGCGCGGGAAACAGGATGGGCGAGACCAGCCGGTTCTGCGCCGCAAACTCCCAGATGAGCAGCACGGCCGCGGGAAACAGGAGCGGCACGAACAGTTCTGCCGCCGTCGAGGCCGCAACGGCCAGTCTGCGGAATGGATAGGCCGTCGCGGACCGGCGACCGATCCGCTCGAGATCATAGGTCACGCGCCCGATCCCTCACGTACGTTATACGCCGACTCGAGCTCTTGCAGGACGCGGAACCGGACCTGATCGAACGCCGGGCTGACGCGCTCGCGCGGATAATCCAGATCGACCGGAATGATGGTGCGGATCGTCCCCGGCCGCGCATCCATCACCACGATGCGGTTGGCCAGCGTCACGGCCTCGTCGAGATCGTGGGTGACGAGGATGTTGGTCGTCTTTCTGCTGTGCCAGACGTCGATCAGCGCCCTTTGCAGATGCGCGCGGGTAAAGGCGTCGAGAGCGCTGAACGGCTCGTCGAGCAGTAACGTGTCGGGTTTACGGAACAGGGCGCGAGCAATCGACGTGCGCTGCGCCATGCCGCCGGACAACTGCTTGGGATACGACTTCTCGAACCCCTGCAGACGCACGAGCTCGATCAGGCGCCCGACGTTCTCGCGCACCTGCGGGTCGCGGGAGGAGAATCCGGTGCTGATGTTGCGTTCCACCGTGAGCCAGGGGAACAGGCGCGCCTCCTGGAAGATGAAGCCGCGCTCCGGGCTCGGCCCCTGAACCTGGATGCCGCCGATGCTCAGTGATCCGCTGTAGTCGAGGTCCAGACCGGCGATCAGGCGCAGAAGCGTGCTCTTGCCGCAGCCGCTCGGGCCAATGAGGACGATGAACTCGCCTTCCTCGATCTCGAGCTTGATATTGCCGAGCGCCGTCACGGCGCCGTTCGGTGTCCTAAACGCTTTTTCGCCGACGGCGATCTTGATGAATGGCACAGACATGGATTCTTGAGGACTATCGTGGAACAAACCGGAGGCTCGGCGTGCTGATGCCCTCGCACCGCACGCTTCGTGCGCCATCGACGAGCGGAAACGCCCCGCTGACGTAGGATGCGAGGTCGCTGGGCAACCGCGCCGCCGCCTCGGCTATGTCGTGAGGCTCGCTGCCTCTCACAGCTCGATCGGGCGATCGGCGTCGATTGCCCATTCGCTCCAAGAGCCGGGATAGAGCGCGCCGGCCCCGTAGCCGGCGACGTCGAGCGCAACGAGGAGGAAGGCCGCCGACACGCCGGAGCCGCAATAGGCGCCGACTTTCGTGTCCGGCTGGATCCCGAGCGCCTCGAAACGCGTCCGCAGCTCCGCGGCCGGCAGAAAGCGGCCCGTCTCATCGAGCAGGGATTCCCACGGCAGGTTGGTGGCACCGGGCACGTGCCCAGGGCGCGGATCGAGCGGATCAGGCTTGCCGGCGAAGCGCTCGGCGCTGCGAGCGTCGAGCAGCACGCCCTGTGCGGGGAACGCCGCCGTATCGTCGGCCGACAGGACCGGAAGCGTTCCCCACGAGATGCGCGCCTCGCCCGGCTGCACGGCAGGCTCGCCGCTCTCGACCTCGCCGCCCGCCGCCTGCCACGCCGCCAAGCCGCCGTTCAGGATGCTGACATCGCGGAAGCCCGCATGGCGCAACACCCACGCCGCCCGGCTGGCCGCCACATTCTTCTTGGTGTCGTAGAGGACGACGGCATCGTCGGGGGAAAGCCCGAGCGCCCGCAAACGGTCCTGCAGGACATCGGGGCGAGGTAGCGGATTGCGCCCCTCGCCGGGCTCGGGATCGCGGGCGAACGTCAAGCGGTCGGCCAGCACGGCGCCCGGAATGTGTTGCACGGCAAAGGCTGCGCGGCTGTCGGCGGGATCGGCGTCCAGATAAGCGGCTACGATCTTGCGATGACCTTCCGTGCCAGAGAGCTCCTGGGCTTCAATCAGTTTCGTCATGGGAGGTGTCTTCCGCTACGTGATGTCATACAGGCTGGGCGGCGAGCTCGCGGACGGTGTCGGCAAAGCCGAACTCCAGGCGCTCGAGCGTGTTCGGAGTGTTGCCGCCGACCCGACTGGCGCGCTCCGGCGAGTCGTAATAGGCCTTTTCGGCGGACAGGAATGCGTCCCGATCACCCTTGTGGCCTACCGCCCAAACGAAGACGCCATTCTCGCGGTCGAGATAGGCGAACTTGATGTCGAAGCCGAATGAACGTCTCAGGGCGGGGATGTGGGCTTCCCAATGGGCGAGAAACGCGTCGACCTGTCCTGGCACGATGGTGTAGCGGCGGAGCTGGACGGTTTCAGTCATTCCGCTGCCTGGCGCGGCTGTGCCGCCTTCGCGGCGTTGGGATTATCGGGAAACGGAAGCCCCAGATGGCCGCGCAGCGTCGTGGCCTCGTACTCGGTGCGGAACAGGCCCCGCTCTTGCAGAAGTGGCACGACGAGCTTCGTGAAACGCAGGAGGTTTTCCTCGCTGACCGTCACGACGAAGCCATCGAGGACGCCCGTCGTGAAAAGATGCTCGATCTTGTCGGCTATCCGCTTGGCGCTGCCTACGAAATCCTTCGACGGTCGGGAATGCCTGAGCGCGGCCTCCGCGACGCTGAGGCCGTCCCGGCGCGCATCGTGGACGAGGCTTTCCGCCAGCGATGCGAATCCTTCCTTGGCGTGATCGAGAATGTTCTCCGGGAACGGTTGGTCGACCGGAATAGAGAAGAAGTCGAAATAATTAAAGTATCTGCTGATGATTCGTAGGGAATGATCGACATCGAGAAACCGGTTGGTCTTCTCATACTGCGCTTCCGCCTCGGCGTCGGTGGGCGCCACGACGGGCTGGAAATTCGGCAGAACCAGCAGGTGATCGGGATTTCGATCGTTCTCCGCCGCGAGCCTTTTCCATTCTGCGTAGGACACGCGCGCCCGTTCCTCGTCGGTGGGAGATGGCGCGTAGATCGCATCGGCTTCGCGTGCCGCCAGGCGCTTGCCGGCCGGCGAGGCCCCGGCCTGGAAAACCACCGGGTGCCCCTGCGCCGAGCGCTCGATATTCAGCGGTCCCTCGACCTTGAAGAACTCGCCCACATGATTGAGCGTGTAGAGCTTGTCGGGGTCGAAATACTGGCCGGTGGCCTTGTTTCTGACGAAAGCATCGTCCGCCCATGAGTTCCACAGCCCCTTGACCACGCGCACGTGCTCCTCGGCGATGCGGTAGCGCTTCTCGTGGCTGTGAAGGCGGTCGTGGCCGAAGTTGCGCCCGGCCCCTTCAAGCGCCGACGTGACGACGTTCCACCCGGCTCGTCCGCCGCTGAGCCGGTCGAGCGAAGCGAACTGGCGCGCCACCTCGAACGGGTTGGAATAGGACGTCGAGACAGTCCCGGCGAGCCCCAGATGAGTCGTCGCGGTTGCAAGGGCGGAGAGCGCCGTGATCGGCTCCAGCCGGCTGAGCAGCGCCCAGGCCGATTCCTTGTTGATGTAGGCGGAATCGGCAATGAAACCGAAGTCGAATTTCGCCGCCTCCGCGATCTGCGCGAACCTGATGAACGACTGGATGTTCGATACCGCATCGGCGGGTGCGCCCGCGTCACGCCAGTGACCGGCGTGGATGCCGACGATAAACGTTCCTATGTGCAGTTTGCGAGACGCCATCGCGGCCTCAACCCTCTATAACTCTATCGAAATCGTACACGTCAGATCGGGGGCGACGCTCTCGGCTCCCACATGTCAGTTCAGATTACGCATGGAATTCGAACGGTATAGCTCCGAGAACAGCCGTGCTCTGCCCCTACGGGTGCCGAAACAGCTAAGGCAACCCTATCAATATATTTATAATTATATTTTACAAATTTTAGTAAAAATGTAGATGTTTATGCCAAGGGTCGCCGCCTCGAGAGGGCTGGTTTGTTGGGCCCCTCGTCGGCCCTACCCACCGAGCCGCCGCCTGCGGACCAGCCGCCCATGGCGGTGGTCGTGGCCTGGGCGAGCGTCCAGGCCATCCGTGAATTTCGTGATTTGAGCCCCGCCCGCGGAGCCCGTATTCCGTGAGCTGAGCGAAGGCGGTGTTGCCGGCGATGAGGCGATCAGCACGGGCCGTCTCGCCGCAGGTTACCCGATTGGCGCAGAGTTGGCCGCATTGGACGATCCCATCCAATTCTAGTGTGGCGATTCCGAAATTCGCACCACCTCGGGGCAGCGCTGAGAGCGAATTTCGGATTCTCAAGCCACACTAGCAACTCTATGATTCTAGTGTGGTTTAATGGATCTGAAGTTCCTGAACGTGGATGCCATGTGGGGAGCAGGAACTTCAGATCCACCACACTAGAGCTGTTGCGACCGTTTGAAGGCTGAGCGACCGACCTCGTCGGCCTTCTTGAGGAAATCGACGAACATGTCGCTTATCATCCGGTTGACCGGAGCAGGCGCGCGGTCCGGCGTTCCCGCATCGAAGGGCGGTTCGGGTGCATATTCGGCCATGAGCTGGACCGCCTCCGCGTAGGTCCGATCGCGAAGGCGTCCGACGAGAAAGAGACCGAAATCGATGCCTGCCGTGACGCCGCCTCCGGTGATCCGGTTGCGGTCCACGATGGTGCGGCCATGGCGCGGCTTGGCGCCGAAGATCGACAGCAAGGACAGCGTGGCCCAGTGCGACGTGGCCTCGTAGCCCTCCAGGAGACCGGCGGCGCCGAGCAACAGCGATCCCGTGCAGACGGACGTCACGTGCTTGGCCCGCGCGCCGCGCTCTTTGAGGAAGCGCAGGGTCGCGTCGTCCCGCATGGCGTCCAAGGTGCCTTCCGCCCCGCCGGGGACGCAGAGGACGTCGAGCTCCTGCGGGCAGGACTCGAATGTGGCCGACGGAACGAAGGCGAGCCCGGTATCGCTGCGGACGACGTCCGTCGACTTGGCGACAATATGAACCGTCGCCCCCATCAGGCCGGATAGCATTTGATGGGGCCCGACCATGTCGAGCGCCGTAAACTGCGGATAGATCAGAAACGCGATTTGCTCCTTGCCCATCCAGTTGGCCGGGATCTCGTCCGGGTGGGAGCCAGGTGAGGCGCCGCGCGCGCTCTCCGGTTCGGCCGACCTGGCGGGTAGGGCGCCGGCCAGGACCGTCGCGGCGGCAGCGCCAGCTAATTCGCGTCGGGAGATCGTCATCGGGCTTCTCCTACTTGAACATGTAGCTGATCTCGGCGTAGATCAGCCGAGGAGCCCCCGGTGCAACCTGGCCGCCAAGCCAGGCATAGGGCGTGTAGTACTTCTCTCCGGTCAAGTTCTTCACCGACAGAGAGGCTCGCCAATTGTCGCGCTCGTAGCCGAGCTTCGCATCAATGGTGACGTAGCCGGCGGTCTTCCATTGATTGGCCGGGTCGACGTACTGGCTCGACGCGGCATAGACGCCGGCGCCGATGCTCCAGCCCGTCAGCGTTCCTGCATCGAACTTGTAGTTCGCCCACAACCGGCCTGAATGCGCCGGCGCGAAGGGCAGCTTGTTGCCGGCCGGAATGGTCCCGCCGGAGTAATCATTGAACGGCGATGCAAAGGTCGCGTCCGTATAGCCGTAGCTGCCGAGAAAGCTCCAGTTGCGGGTCGGCTGCCAGATCACGTCGGCCTCGAAGCCTTGCGACTTCTGTTGCGAGAGGCCGGCGACGCCCAAGGCCAGGGTGACCGGCACGTTGTCGCGCCGAATGTCGAAGTAGGACAGCGTGCCGGTCAGCGTGTCACTGAAATTGAACTTCAGACCGACTTCCGATTGCCGTGACATTTCAGGCTCGGGCTTCACCACCGCGGTGGTGAAGCCCGCCCATCGCATGCCCTCGGTGTAGCTGGCGAAGGCGGAAACGCCCTGCCAAAGATCGACGACCACGCCAACTCTAGGCAGCCATTGCGTCTTCTTGGTCTGCAACAACTGGGCCGGCGTGAGCGCCTTTTCCAGATAGTCGATATCGAGATCGGCGAGCCGTACGCCGCCGAGCAGGTGAACACGCTCGAAGATCGTCGACTGAATCTGGGTGTAGGCACCCTTGGTCACGTAGTTGTTCTTGAAATCGAAGAATTTCGCGAACTCGATGCCCGCGCTGGGGCTCGGGCGGACATACGGGGTGCCAAAATAAGGGGAGCGGAGATCAACGGTTGCGGGGTTGCATAGCGATTGGTCGAATGTCGTGAGGTAACAGGCGTTGCCGAGATTGTCGCCGGTCATGAAGCCCTGGTCGGTCACCTTGCTGTAGTCGGCTCCCACAAGGAATATGTTCCTTGTCGGACCCACCTCGAACTTCGCCTGCAAGGTGGGATTGATCGTGTACGCTTGCTGGCGCTGGAACGTCTCCAGATTTTGCAGGAGCCATGTCGCCGGCGCGAATGCCGGCACGCCTCCGGTGGCGTCGCCGCCGAAGATGTTTTGCGACAACTGATCGGTTTGCGACCGGCTCCAGCGCGCTTTCACGTTCGCGGACCAGATCGCGTTGAACTGGTGGTCAAGCGTCACGGTCACGCCGGAGTTGCGGGAATAGCTGTCCGGGATGTCGCGCGGGCCGATGTAGGTCTGTCGCGGAACGCGGAAGTCGCCGAGGATGGTCCCATAGACCGGCAGGCCCTGATAGGCCTGCTGCTGCTGGCGCGACACGAAGCCCTGGATCGTGAGCGTCGTGTCGTCGTGGTTCGTCAGGGTGAGCGTCGGATTGAGGTTGTAGCGTTGCGAGTCGAGCACATCGACGAAGCTGCGGTTCCCGGTGAACTCGCCCGTGAACCGGAACAGCGCCGTCCGGTCGGCGTTCAGCGGCTGATTGATGTCGAGCCACGGGTTCCAATAGCCGTAGCTGCCGGCCCGGACGCCCGCCTGTGCGAACGCGGTATCCGTCGGCAGCTTGGAGATGACGTTGAGGACGCCGCCGAGCGGCGCGCCTGTTCCGCCGCCGTACAAGATCGCGCCCGGCCCCTTCAGGACCTCGATGCGTTCGACGTTGACGAGACCGTCGCGGTCGCCCGCATCGTAGATGCTGACGATACCGTCGCGCCACTGCTCCGCCGGGAAGCCACGGATCTTGAGAGGAGCGAGATCCGTGTTGCCGATGCCGAGCGGGTTGGGAGGTTGAACGTTGCTGACGTTCAGCGCGGCCTCGCTCACGGTCGTGGCCGCCTGCTGCTCGATCAGTTGACGCGTCACCACCTGGATCGATTGCGGGATCTGCTCGATGGGCGTGCTGGTCCGCGTGCTGGAACTGGCCGTCAGCGCGCGGATGCCTTGCACCGGCCCCGCGGTCGTGTCGGTCGTCGGGATAGCGCCGTCGTCGACTGGGCTGGTCACTTCGATGGTCGGTAATGTTTCATTAATGGTTTGCGCAAGGGCGGGCGACATCGGCGCAAGCGCCGACGCGCCGAGCAAAGCGCTCAGCAGCTTGGATTTCATGGATTAAGATCCTCAGGATCTATGGCTGATCGGAAGGCGACAGAGTCGATCAGGCCGCTTTTGGAGGACCTCGGGCAGAGTGGGCGTAGGCTGGCGGACCGGTGCGCGGCAGCTTCGCTTCGGGCTGCCGGACAACCAAGACCCGTTTCGGCCACCGGATCGGCCCCGCGGCCAGATTCGAGGGGGGCGGGGCGAGACAGCCGAAATGCAGGGCTGTGCAGCACGGGTGATCGTGCCGGACCGGCTTCTCCGCGGGGTGATGCGTGCTCCCGGCCGCGGCGCAAATCACGCCCGGCAGCGCGATCTGGCCGGTCGGCGTCGCCGCCGCCATGACGGCCTGGAGCAGAAGCGCGTAGAGAGCGACCAGCCCGACCGTGGCGTTCCAGACCGCCGACATGACTCCGCCTCTGCGCACGCTCAGCACACCTTCATCGGGGGCTCGCCTTCCGCGCGTGGCCGAGGCGCTTCGGCGAAGGGTACGGTTGCGACTGTCGCGCAAAGGTGCCGCTCGGCGTGCAACGGAGCGGGCGTCTCTACGCGAAACCGGAACATGTCCCGTTCGAAGCGGCCATCGCATTCACGGGCTTCCTGAAGGAGGGGGAGATTGCTGCTCGTGAGACGTCGAGCAAGTTCGGCGAAAGGATGGCCGATCGGGGTTATTCGTTCGGAGCTTGGGGCAACTGTAGCTCATCAAAAACCGCCCGTGCCTGTGCCTCACCAACGCCGGAGAGCCGATAGCAGCGCAGCCGCCGGTGACGGCTCGCCCGCTGGTCGGCCTCCTGCCAGCGGCTTTCGAGCCAGCCGAACGTTTCGAGGCGGGCCAGCAACGGAGACAATGTGCCTGGCCCGACCAGCGTCTCCCGGCAGATCATCGCGGCGTAGACGTATTGCTTGTCGGCGAGCAGCAGGAAGCGGAGGACCTTCAGCGCGGATCCCGATAGACGAGGCGACCTCATCGGCATGTGTCTCCGCGCGTTGAAGCCGGCCCACGAGCGGCTCGCCGCAGCTCACGGCTACGGCAGCACGTGAACGGCTCCGTCCGACCCCAGTCCTCCGATGCGATCCGGTAAGGCTGTTCTCTCCGGACCGCGCCCGCTGTGCCCGCCGCTCAGAACGCGTAGCGCAGGCCCGCGTACACCGACCGGCCGTTGCCCGGGTAGAAGATCGCCAGGCTGGAGGCCGGCAGCTTCTGGGCGTTGGTCACCGTCGAGAGGTCGCTGATGTACTTCCTGTCGGTGAGGTTGCGGGCGTCGACGAACAGCGTCAGGCCGCTCGGCATGGTCCACCCCGCCTGCACGCCGAGCAGCACGTAGCCGGGCGCCCTGAGCGTGTTGGCGTAGTCGGCATAGGCGCCGGTCGGCACCCAGTCGACGTTCGGCGCGACGTAGAGGCCGTCGGGCCGATTGTACGACACGACGGTGCGCAGCACGTTGGTCGGGATGCCGGCGAGCCGGTTGTTGCCGTAGTAGGGGTCGTTGACGAAGCGGAAGTCGTTGTAGGTCCAGATCTGCTGCACCGTCAGCTTGTCGCCGATGCCGGTGATGTCACGGAAGAGATCGTAGCCGACCGCGAGCTCGATGCCCTGGTGGCGCGTGTGCAGCGCGTTGAAGGTGGCCGCCGGCACGTTCGGGTTGGTGGTGTAGTTGAGCAGCTCGTCGTGCAGCACCGAACGGTAGGCGGTGACTTCCCAGCTCAGCCGGTCATAGCGGCCCCGCGTCCCGACCTCCGCCGTCCAGGCGCGCTGGGCCTGCAAGGGCACGAAGGTGGTGGAGTTGGTGAAGACCTGCGTCAGGTCGGTGAAGTCAGGCACATCGGTGCTGCGGGCGATGTCGGCGAACACCTGGATGTCCGGCGTCGCCTGCCACAGCACGCCGAACTTCGGGTTGACCCCGGCGTAGCGTACATCGTCCTGCTGGCGTTGGGTCGGCACTTTGGCCGACGCATTGTAGAGCTGGGTGTAGTCGCGCAGGTCGTTGAACACCTTCACGCCCGCGACCAGAGCGAGCTGCTGGAGTACCCAGAAGCGGTTTTCCGCGTAGCCTTCGAGGTTGTAGGCGTCCTGCTGGGCATTGACGGTGGGCGCGCCCTTGTTGCCGTTCACGTTGACGAACTGGCGCGCCAGGGTGTTGCCGCCCCAGGCGCGACCGCCGACGATGAGGTCGTTCTTGAAGCCGCCGATATCGAAGCTCGCCGTGTAGCGGGGCGCGATGCCGTAGGTCCAGCCGTCCTGGGCGAGCACCTGGAAGATCGGGTGGTAGAGGTTCTTGTGGATGGCCCAGGTCGAGATGTCGAGCTGGCCCACGTCGAAGCGGATGGTGGTGGTGTTGGCGATGCGCTCGGTCAGCACATCGCGGGCCTGGTTGCCGCTGATCGCCGCCGGGTTGGCCATCTTCGGGAAGTGCAGGGCGTTGAACAGCGTGAGCGAGCCCGGCAGCTTCTGGTCGGTGTCGTAGAAGCCGAAATAGAAGCGGGTCTCCACGTTTTCGTTGATGCGGTAGCCGAGATTGGCGTTGAACTGCTTGTAGTCTTGCGTCTCGTGCTGGCGGAAGCCGTTGGCATGGCTCACCGTGGCATTCACCAGCGCGTCGAACGGCCCGGAGATGCGCGACATCTGCACGTTGCCGCGCAGCGCGCCGAAGCTGCCGCCGTCGATGCGCAGCACGTTCGGCGCCTCGGCGGTGTAGGCGGTCGGCGTGGTGAAATTGATGGCGCCGCCGATGGTCGACGCGCCGTAGAAGAGGCCGTTGGCACCGCGATAGACCTCGGCCGTGCGCAGCGCCAGCGGATCGATCTGGTAGAAGTCGCCGCTGCCGTCGGCGGCATTCACCGGGATGCCGTCCTGCAGGATGTCGAGGCCGCGCAGGTGGTAGCCGCGGGTGAGGCCGGAGCCGCGGACGGAGAGCCGCAGCTCCTGGCCGTAGCGGTCCTGCACGTAGACGCCGGGCGTGTCCTTCAGGACATCGCGCAGATTGTTCGAATAGGTGTTGTCGAACTGCTTCTCGTCGACGAACGAGACCGACCCGGCGTTCTGATAGAGCTGTCGCCGTTGCTCGGCGACGCTCGGCACGGTGAGCGAGCCGCCGGGCGCCGGCGGGGCGGTGGCACCGGCCGCCTGGTCGGCCGCGGTGCCCGGCGCAGCGCTGCCGCCGCTGATGTCGATGGTCGGGAGGGTGACGTTTTGGGCAAGCGCGCCCGTGCCGGTGAGGCCGGCCAGCACCACGGCGGCGGCGCTCGCGCGCAGGTGGATGGGAAGCATGGATAACTCCGTGCGCGCTCGACCGGCCGGAGCTTGGCCAGGTCGAGACGTCGCGGATTGGTCAAAGGACAGCGAAACGCGGGAGGGAAACGCCGGCGCGCGCGGCGCGGCGGGCGGCTCAGACGACGAAGCTCAGGGCTTCCGCGTGCTTCAGGCCGGTGGACCGCGCGCGGAGAAGGGGCTCTGGTCGCGCCCGCTCCGGTCGGGGGCCGAGAGGCGCTGCCATTCGACCGCGGCGGAGGATCGGCGCGCATGGGCGACGGTCGCGGCGGTCGGTTCCGGTGGCAGGAGTGCGCCGGAGAACGGGCAGGCCGCCGTGCAGCACGACGCGTGGAGCCCGTGGCCGGAGTGGTCGGCCGGCGCCGCGTCGGCAGCCTGCGACGGGTCGTGGGCGCAGAGCACCGCGTCCGGCAGGCCCGGCGCCGCCGGCGTCGCATAGGCCGGGATCGCTGCGGCCAGCAGGGTCTGTGCGACCAAAGCGTAGAGCACGACGAGAGCAAGAATGCTCCGTGCGATGCTTCGCTGCTGTCCGGTACGCCGCCCCATGCGCTAGTCTTGGGGCCGCTGCGCGGACTGGTCAACGGCCGAACGGTCCGACGGCATGCGGTCGCCGCATTTGCCGCGCCCCTGTGGCGACGGCGCCACCGGCGGCGTGGAACGGTCGGTCGCACCCGCGACTTAGTCCCGGGGGCTGCGCGATGTCAGGAGAGATCCTATGCAATCTGCCAACGATACCCTGCCCGACCACAGGCGGCGCGGTCTGCTGATCGGTGCGTCCGCCGTGGCCGCCGTGGCGCTCGGCGGCCGGGCGTGGGCGCAGGCAGCGACGGCGGGCCGTGCGGCCGCCGCGGAGCCGTTCGAGCTGCCGCCGCTGCCCTATTCGGTCCGCAAGAACGAGCCTGTCATCGATGCCGAGACCATGGAGCTCCATCATGACAAGCACCATGCTGCCTACGTGAAGGCGCTCAACGGCGCGGCCGCCGACGGCGGCGCTTGGGCGACCAAGCCGCTCGAGGTCATTCTCGCCAATCTCGACCAGGTGCCGGAGACGGTCCGCACGGTCGTGCGCAACAATGGCGGCGGCCACGCCAACCACACCATGTTCTGGGAGGTCATGGGCGGGCGCGGCGGGCAGCCCAAGGGTGACCTGGCGGAGGCCATCGGCGCCGCCTTCGGCTCCTTCGACAAGCTCAGGGAGAGCTTCGACGCGGCGGGCGCCAAGGTGTTCGGATCCGGCTGGGTCTTCGTCACCGTGGACCGGCAGGGCCGGCTTGCGCTCGTCACCAAGCCGAACCAGGACACGCCCCTGATGGACGGCCAGCGCGTCCTCTTCGGCAACGATGTATGGGAGCACGCCTATTACCTGAGCTATCGGAACCGCCGCGCGGACTATCTGAAGGCGTGGTGGGACATCGTCGACTGGGGCAAGGTCGGGGACCGCTACGCCCGCGCCAAGGACGGGGCGCTCGCTATTTGAGCGCGGCTAGAGTGCTTCGCGATTGGGTGGACTCACCCAATCGCAAAAGAAGCGCTCCAGATTCAAAAGGTTATGAGCATTTCGTCATTGGATGATCCCATCCAATGACGAAATGCTCTAGGGCCATGGACGGCGCGAGCGCGCTCGTGGTAAGCGCCGGGCTTCTCAACCGATACGTCCATGGCCGACCTTCAACTGACGACCCGCCCCGAGCGTCCCATCGACGCCGAGCAAATCGAGCGCCTGCACGAGCGAGCGTTCGGGCCCGGCCGCTACGCGCGAACCGCGTATCGTCTGCGCGAGGGGCGTCCGCATCGGGCCGACCTGTCGTTCACATCGCTGGTCGGCACCCTGCTCGTGGGCTCGGTTCGCCTGTCCTCCGTGCTCGCCGGCGATGTGCGCGCGCTGCTGCTCGGGCCGCTCGCCGTGGAGCCGGCGTTCGAGGGGCGGGGCATCGCGGGCGAGCTGATCCGCGAGGCGCTGGCGGCCGGGCGGTCAGCCGGGGAAACCCTGGTGCTGCTGGTCGGCGATCCGCCCTATTACGCCCGCTTCGGCTTCCAATCGGTGCCGCCGGGGCAATTGACCCTGCCGGGGCCTGTCGATCCGGCCCGTCTGCTCTGTGTCGAGCTCGTGCAGGGGGCGCTGGAGCGCGCGCGGGGTGCGGTTCGGCCAGCGTGAGCGCGGCCTCTTGCCGCCCGTGTTGAATTGATGCCGGCCGCCATCCATGTGGAGGGCCGCGCGGCGTTGCTGCCGCGCTGCAACAACGGCGGAGGCGAGACGAGACGATGACGATGTGGGTCCGACTGGTGCTGATCGCCGCTCTCTCCGCCTTGGCCGCCTGCAATACGGGGAAGGTTCGTCCCGAGGGCGTGCTGCCCAGAGAGTCGTTGCCGACCCCGCCCTCCGAGCCCCGCGCCGCGCAGTACATGCCCAAGTCGCGCAGCGACGCGACGCCCGCCGCTGTGCCCGTGCCGGAGCAGCCTGCCAAGCCGATCGTGGTGCCGCGCTAGAGCATTTCGCCATTGGATGGGATCATCCAATGGCAGGAAATGCTCCTAACTTTTTGAATCTGGAGCGCTTCTTCGCGATTGGGCGAGCCCGCCCAATCGCGAAGCGCTCTGGCCGTGCATTCGGATGGCCTGTGCCGATCTTGATCGGCGCACCGCTCGGTCGGGCGTGTGATCGTCCGATCAGCTATCGCTGTCGCTGATTCTTGGGCTGCCATCCCGGGGCGCGGGCGAGGAGCGGCGTTGCGCTTGACAATCTGTATCAAACGATAGTTAGGCTTCGGCAGGTCGCTCTCCGTGCCGTCGGACGGTGAGGATGCGCGAGGGCGGATGCAGGTTCCGGTCGGACGGTCGAACAATCGCGACGATCGCCGGGCCCAGCTTGTCTCGGTCTCCCGTATCATCCATCGCATGCGCCGGGGCAGCTTCGGCTTCCAACAAACCAGATGACCGGCGGGCGTCCGCTCCGACCGGTCGCCATCATGCGGGGAATACGCCATGCTAGACGATTCGCGCCTGAGCACCCTGGCGGACGTGCCGCGCCTCCATGCGGCGACCAAGGGCAACCAGATCGCATTGTCCTTCGAGGGTCGGCTCACGACGCACGCCGATTTCGACCGCCGCACCAGCCAGGTGGCGAACGCGCTGATCGCCGCCGGCCTCAAGCCCGGCGATCGCATCGCCCACGTGGGCAAGAACACGGACTTTTTCTTCGAGCTGGTATTCGGCTGCTTCAAGGCCGGTGTCATCATCGTGCCGATCGTCTGGCGCCTGGCGCCGCCGGAGGTCGGCTACATCGTCGGAGATGCCGAGGCCAAGCTGCTGTTCGTCGGCCCCGAGTTCATCGACCTCGCCCGCCAGATCGTGCCCGACCTGCCGCTGCTCAAGGCGGTGGTGGCGATGGAGGGCAACGCGCCGGAATGGCAGACGTTCGAGGCCTGGCGCGACGCGCAGCCTGCGACCGATCCCAAGCGCGAGGTGGCGGCCGACGATGTCATCCTCCAGCTCTACACCTCCGGCACTACCGGCCGCCCCAAGGGCGCCATGCTGACCCACAACAATTTCCTGACCATGCGGCGCCTGCAGGACCAGTCCGAGGCCGAGTGGCTGCACTGGCACGATGACGATGTCGGCCTCGTCGCCATGCCCAACGGTCACATCGGCGGCACGGGCTTCGGCATCTGGGTGCTCTATTATGGCGTCAAGGCCATCGTCACCCGCGAGTTCGACCCCATGCAGGTGCTGGACCTGATCGAGCACGAGGGCGTCAACAAGTTCTTCATGGTGCCGGCGGCGCTGCAATTCGTCGTGCGCCAACCGCGCGCCCGCGAGGTCGACTACAGCCGCCTGCGCTCCATCTCCTACGGCGCGAGCCCGATCCCGCATGCGCTGCTCGTCGAGTGCATGGAGGTCTTCAAGTGCGGCTTCGTGCAGATGTACGGGCTCACGGAGACGACCGGCACGGTGGTGGCGTTGCCGCCTGAGGACCATTCCGCCGATGAGTCGCCCAAGATGCGGTCGGCCGGCAAGGCGTTGCCCGGCGTCGAGATCGCCATCCTCGACGCGAGCGGCAAGCCGCTGCCGGTGGGCGAGATCGGCGAGATCGCCATCAAGTCGCCGTCCAACATGAAGGGCTACTGGAACCTGCCGGAGGCCACCGCTGCGGCCATGCCCGGCGACAACTGGTTCAAGTCGGGCGACGCCGGTTACATGGACGAGGAGGGCTACCTCTACGTCCACGACCGCATGAAGGACATGATCATTTCCGGCGGCGAGAACGTCTATCCGGCAGAGGTGGAGAACGCCATCTACGGCCACCCGGACGTGGCCGAGGTCGCCGTCATCGGCGTTCCCTCGCAGAAGTGGGGCGAGGAGGTGAAAGCCATCGTCGCGCCCAAGCCCGGCACCAGCCCGAGCGAGGACGACATCATCCGCTGGGCCCGCTCCAAGATCGCCGCGTTCAAGGCGCCCAAGTCGGTGGAGTTCATCGACGCCCTGCCGCGCAACGCCTCCGGCAAGATCCTGCGTCGTACGTTACGCGAGCCCTATTGGGCCGGCCTCGATCGACGGGTGAACTGAGGCGCGTGTCGGCACGCTCAGGCTGGTGAACCGGCCGGCCCAAGCTCGTCCGTGAGGCGTTGCGAGTTCGTGACGGCCGGGCTCGACCCGGTCGCCCATCCCTATGTCGGTACCGCCGCTTGAGCCCGGCGCTAGGCGGCTCTATGCTGTTGACCAAACGATCGTTAGGTGCTGCAAACGTCGACGCAGGGTGGCCCGTTCCCATGGTGGGCGGCATTGGACAGTCGGCAGTTGGCGGGAGGAAGCAATGAACTTCGACTTCTCGGACGAACAGAAGCAGTTGCGCGACTCGGCTCGTCGCTTCCTGGAGAAGCAGAGCCCGGTCGCCGTGGTCCGCCGCGTGCTGGAAGGCGACGAAGGCTACGACAAGGAGCTGTGGAAGGGCCTGGCCGAGATGGGCTTCACCGGCGCGGCCATCCCCGAGGAGTTCGGCGGCGCCGGCCTCGGCCATCTGGAGCTTTGCGTCATCGCCGAGGAACTCGGACGCTCGCTCGCGCCGACGCCGTTCTCGTCCTCGATCTATCTGGCGGCCGAGTTCCTGATGGCGGCGGGCAGCGACGAGCAGAAGGCGAAGTACCTGCCCAAGCTCGCGTCGGGCGAATGGATCGGCACCTTCGCGTTTGCCGAGGGCGTTGGTGAGGTGACGCCGGAGCGCATCGCTGCCAGTGCCTCCCAGGGCAAGCTCACCGGCACCAAGGTGCCGGTGCCGGACGGCGAGATCGCCGACTTCGCCGTGGTTGCGGCGCGCACCGGCGGCTCGGGCGTGCGCTCGGTGTCGCTGTTCCTGGTCGACCTCGCCGGCGCCGGCGTCAAGCGCACGCCGGTGAAGACCATCGATCCCAGCCGCAAGCACGCGCGCGTCGCTTTCGACGGCGCCGCGGCGGAACCGCTCGGTGCTGCGGGCGAGGGCTGGTCGATCCTGACCGGCGTGCTCGACCGGGCCGCCGTGCTCACCGCCTTCGAGCAGGTGGGCGGCGCCGACCGGGCGCTGGAGATGGCCCGGGACTACGCTCTGGAGCGCATCGCCTTCGGCCGTCAGATCGGCTCGTTCCAGGCGGTCAAGCACATGCTGGCCGACATGTACGTGTCGGCGACGCTGGCGCGCTCGAACTGCTACTGGGGCGCCTACGCCCTGTCGACCGGCTCGGCCGAGCTGCCGGAGGCGGCGGCGACGGCCCGCGTCAGCGCCACCCAGGCCTTCCAGCATTGCTCGACCAACAACATCCAGGTGCACGGCGGCATGGGCTTCACCTGGCAGTTCGATTGCCACCTCTACTACAAGCGCTCGAACCTGCTGGCCCTCAACCTCGGCAGCCTCTCCCAGTGGGAGAACAAGCTGATCGAGCGCATGCGCACCGGCAACTCGGCCAAGGACGCGGCCTGACCGCACGAGAGCGCTTCGCGATCGGGTGGAACCACCCGATCGCAGAGAAGCGCTCCAGATTCAAAAAACTTGGGGCATTTCTGTTCGATCAGATGATCCATCTGATCGAGAAATTCTCTAGGAGGATCGACCCATGAACTTCGACGATACCCCCGAAGAGGCCAAGTTCCGCGCCATCGCCCGGGAATGGATCGGCGCCAACGCGCCGCACGAGCTCGACGCCGACCTGAAGCGCTCGGGCATGGGCGGCCTGCGCCTGCCCGGCCGCGACGTGCTCAAGGAATCCAAGGCCTGGCAGAAGAAGAAGGCCGACGGCGGCTGGGCCGTCCCGCACTGGCCCAAGGAGTACGGCGGCCGCAGCGCAACGCCCATCGAGCGCGTGATCTGGCAGCAGGAGGAGGGCATCTACAACCAGCTCTCCGGCGCCTTCGCCATCGGCCAGGGCATGTGTGGGCCGACCGTCATGGCCTACGCCAACGAGGACATCAAACGCCACTACCTGCCGCCGCTCGCCTCCGGCGAGAAGGTCTGGTGCCAGCTGTTCTCCGAACCGGCGGGCGGATCGGACGTGGCCGCCCTGCGGACGCGCGCCGAGAAGGACGGTGACGACTGGATCATCAACGGCCAGAAGATCTGGACCAGCGGCGCCCAGTTCTCCGACTACGGCATCCTGCTGACCCGCACCGATCCGAACGTGCCCAAGCACGCCGGGCTCACCATGTTCATCGTCGACATGCATGCGCCGGGCGTCGAGGTTCGGCCCATCCACCAGATGAGCGGCGGGCGCGAGTTCAACGAAGTCTTCTTCGAGAACGTGCGCATTCCCGACAGCCATCGCCTGGGCGCCGTCAACGACGGCTGGCAGGTGTCGCTGACCACGCTCATGAACGAGCGCATGTCGATCGGCACGCGGCTGAACACCGGCTTCCCCGAGATCTTCGAGTTCTGCTCGCGCTTCGAGCTGCCGGGCGGCCCGGCCATCGACGATCCGGCGGTGCGCTCCAAGCTCGCTGCCTGGGCGGTCAAGGCCTCCGGCCTGCGTTATACGGCCTTCCGCGCCATCTCCAGCCTGTCGAAGGGCGAGCGGCCGGGGCCCGAGAACTCCATCGGCAAGCTGGTGGCCGGCGTGATGACGCAGGACATCGCCAAGTTCGCGATGGAACTGGAAGGCGAGGCGGGCATTCTCGCCGACCCGGATGAGGCACCGGCCGCGGCGCTGTTCCAGAACCTGCTGGTGCGGTCGCCCGGCATGCGCATCGCCGGCGGCACCGACGAGATCCTGCGCAACATCATCGCCGAGCGCGTGCTCGGCCTGCCCGGCGACATCCGCGTCGACAAGAGCGTGCCGTTCAACCAGGTGCCGAGCAGGTAGGAGGCCTCGCTCACCGGCAGCTGAGTTCGGTTGGAAGGCCGGAACATTGCGCCAGATCAATCACGTGGACCGTGATCCCGCCGGAAGATGGGCGGGCGTGCCCCGGGAGTTGTCCCGGGGGCGCCCAATCATTTTCCACCCTGGGAGCACGCCCGTGAATCTCAACGACACGCCCGAAGAGGCCGCGTTCCGCGCCGAAGCGAGACGCTGGATCGATGCCAACGCCCCGCGGGCGCTGGAGGCCGAGCTGCAGCGGGCCGGGCCCGGCCCGCTTCGGCTGGCGGACGCCGACGCCTTCTGCGCGGCCAAGGACTGGCAGAGCCGGAAGGCGGCCGGCGGGTGGGCCGTTCCGCATTGGCCCCAGGCCTACGGCGGCCGCGGCGCCACGCCGATCGAGCGCGTGATCTGGCAGCAGGAAGAGGAGCCCTACGGCAAGCTGTCGGGGCTGTTCTCGGTCGGTCACGGGATCTGCGGGCCGACGATCATGGCCTACGCCGACGAGGCGCGGAAGCGGGCCCTGTTGCCGCCGCTGGCGGCGGGCACAGAGATCTGGTGCCAGCTGTTCTCCGAGCCGTCGGCGGGCTCCGACCTCGCCGGCGTGCGCACCCGCGCCGTGCGCGACGGTGGCGACTGGGTGATCAACGGCCAGAAGATCTGGACCAGCGGCGCCCAGCACGCCGATTGGGGGCTGCTGCTGGCGCGCACGGACCCGACCGTCGCCAAGCACAAGGGCCTCACCATGTTCTTCGTGAGCATGCGGACGCCCGGCATCGACGTGCGGCCGATCCATCAGATGAATGGTGGCTACGAGTTCAACGAGGTGTTCCTCGACAACGTCCGCATCGCCGACGATCAGCGCCTGGGCGCCGTCAACGACGGCTGGCAGGTAGCGCTGGCTGCCTTGATGAACGAGCGCTTGGCCATCGGGGCCCGGTTGGCGACCGGCTTTCCCGAGGTCCTGGCACTATGCTCGGGGCTCAGCACGGCAGACGGGCCGGCGTTGGACGATCCGGCCGTCCGCTCGCGCCTCGCCGGCTGGGCGGTCAAGGCCAGCGGGCTGCGCTTCACGGTCCTGCGGGCCATGACCAGCCTGTCGCGGGGCGAAGTGCCCGGCCCCGAGAATTCGATCTGCAAGCTCGTCGCCGCCAACATGAAGCAGGACATCGCCAAGTTCGCGCTCGATCTCGAAGGCGAGGCGGGCGCGCTCGACGAGGCGGACGAGGCGGGCGGCAACGCCTTGTTCCAGCGCATGCTCATGCGTGCGCCGGGCCGTCGCATCGCCGGCGGCACCGACGAGATCCTGCGCAACATCATCGCCGAGCGGGTGCTCGGCCTGCCCGGCGATATCCGCCTCGACAAGGGGCGGCCGTTCAATCAAGGCCCAAGCTAGCGTCGCCATGGCCGCCAAACGCCGTGACCGACGTCCGACCTCTGGAATGCGGGAGCACGCCCCATGAATTTCGACGACACGCCGCAGGAGGCCGCCTTCCGCGCCGAGGCCAAGGCCTGGATCGCGGCCAACGCGCCCAAGGAGCTGGAGCCCGAGCTCAAGAGCTCCGGCTTCGGCGGCCTCTACCTGGAGAGCGTCGATCCGATGCAGGCGGCCAAGGCGTGGCAGAAGAAGAAGGCCGAAGCCGGCTGGGCCTGCCTGCATTGGCCCAAGGACTACGGCGGCCGCGGCGCCAGCCCGATCGAGCGGGTGATCTGGGGCCAGGAGGAGGGGCTCTATGCCAAGCTCTCGGCGCCGTTCACCATCGGCCACGGCATGTGCGGCCCGACCGTGATGGCGTTCGCCAGCGAGGACCAGAAGCGCGAGCGGCTGCCGCCGCTGGCCTCCGGCGCGGAGATCTGGTGCCAGCTGTTCTCGGAGCCCGCCGCCGGCTCCGACCTGGCCGGCCTGCGCACGCGGGCCGAGCGCGACGGTGACGACTGGGTGATCAACGGCCAGAAGATCTGGACCAGCGGCGCCCAGCACTCCGATTGGGGCCTGCTGCTGACCCGCACGGATCCGTCCGTCGCCAAGCACAAGGGCCTGACCATGTTCTTCCTGGACATGCGCTCGCCCGGCGTCGAGGTGCGGCCGATCCGGCAGATGAACGACCAGCGTACCTTCAACGAGGTGTTCTTCGAGAACGTGCGCATTCCCGATGCCCAGCGCCTCGGCGGCGTCGGGCAGGGCTGGCAGGTGTCGCTCACCACCTTGATGAACGAGCGCCTGTCGATCGGCTCCGGCATGCCGACCGGCTTCCCCGACCTGTTCGAGCTCGCCTGCGGGCTCGAGACCCCGGACGGGCCGGCGGTGGACAATCCCGCCGTGCGCGCCAAGCTGGCCAATTGGGCGGTCAAGGCCTCCGGTCTGCGCTTCACCGCGTTCCGGGCGCTGTCGGCGCTGTCGAAGGGCGAGACCCCGGGGCCGGAGAACTCGATCGGCAAGCTCGTCGCCGGCTCGATGATGCAGGAGATCGCCAAGTTCGCCCTCGACCTGGAGGGCTATGCCGGTCTGATCACCGACCCCGCCGAGACGCCGGCGCTGGCCAAGTTCCAGACCATGCTGCTGCGCTCGCCGGCCACCCGCATCGAGGGCGGCTCGGACGAGATCCTGCGCAACATCATCGCCGAGCGCGTGCTCGGTCTGCCGCCCGACATCCGCGTGGACAAGGACGTGGCCTTCAACGCCATCCCGACGGCCGGCCGCTGATTGCGGCCTATCCCCACAAGCACGCAGCAGACGTCGCACCGAGCCAGGAGAGAGGACCGACCAAGATGATCAAGACGCGTTTCACCGAGCTGTTCGGCGTCGAGCACCCGATCGCCCAGGGCGGCATGCAATGGGTCGGCCGGGCCGAGCTGGTGTCGGCGGTGGCCAACGCCGGCGCCCTGGGCTTCATCACGGCGCTGACCCAGCCGACGCCGGAGGCCTTGTTCAACGAGGTCAAGCGCACGCGCGAGATGACGGACAAGCCGTTCGGCGTGAACCTCACGATCCTGCCGGCCATCAATCCGCCGCCCTACGCGGAGTATCGGCGCGCCATCATCGAGTCGGGCGTCAAGGCGGTCGAGACGGCCGGTTACAAGCCCGAGGAGCATATCGCCGACCTCCAGCAGCACGGCATCAAGGTCATCCACAAGTGCACGGCGGTCCGCCACGCGGTGTCGGCCCAGCGCATGGGCGCCGACGCGATCTCCATCGACGGCTTCGAGTGCGCCGGCCACCCCGGTGAGGACGACATTCCGGGCCTGATCCTGATCCCGGCGGCCGCCGACAAGATCACCATCCCGATGATCGCCTCCGGCGGCTTCGGCGATGGCCGCGGCCTGGCAGCGGCCCTGGCGCTGGGCGCCGAAGGCATCAACATGGGCACGCGCTTCATGGCCACCAAGGAGGCGCCGATCCATCAGAAGATCAAGGAGCAGCTGGTGGCCAACGACGAGCGTGCCACCGACCTGATCTTCCGCACCATGCGCAACACCTCGCGCGTCGCCCGCAACGACGTCAGCCAGGAGGTGGTGAAGCTCGAGCGCGACGGTGCCAAGTTCGAGGACGTCAAGCACCTCGTCGCCGGCGTCCGCGGCCGCGTCGTCTACGAGGGCGGGGACCAGAACCACGGCATCTGGTCGGCCGGCATGATCCAGGGGCTGATCCACGACATCCCGAGCTGCGAGGAGCTGATCCACCGCATCGTCCGTGATGCCGAGGAGATCATCAACGCGCGTCTGGCGCGCATGACCTCGCCGCTGCGGCAGGCGGCGGAATAGGAGCTAGTCGCGGCGCAGAAATTGGCTCTCTAAACGCCGCTGTTTGGTTGCAGTCACGTGCGCAGAGAGAGCCGCTGCGCCCCCTCGCCCCGCTTGCGGGGAGAGGGCGGGGTGAGGGGGCCTCGCCGGGCGTGACCGGCCTTGAACCTTCTTCTGCACCGCCCTCTCACCCGGCTTGCGCAGCGCCTCGCTTCGCGCAAGCCGACCTCTCCCCGCGTGCGGGGAGAGGTGAAGGGCGAGCCCAGCCATGACGGAATTGTAAACAGGAGAGGGAGAAGCGCCATGGGATCGCTCGTTCTGCGCGACGACAGGGACGGCTGTGCCACGCTCACGCTCAACCGTCCGGACAAGCTGAATGCGCTCAATGTCGAGCTCTTCGCGGAGCTGAGCGGCCACGTCGATCGGATCGCCGCCGAGACCGACCGCGTCGGGCTGGTCATCGTGCGCGGCGCCGGCAAGTGCTTTTCGGCCGGTCACGACCTGACCGATATCGCCGCCGGCGAGAAGCCGCCGCGGCCCAACTTCCAGGCCGACGTCATCGAGCGGCTGGCCAACCTGCCGCAGCCGGTGATCTCGGCCGTGCACGGCCACTGCTACACCGGGGCACTGGAACTGGCGCTGGCCGGCGATCTGCTCGTTGCATCCGAAGGAGCCAAGTTCGCCGACACCCACGCCCGCTGGGCGCTGACGCCGGTATGGGGCATGAGCCAGCGCCTGCCGCGCCGGGTCGGCCTGCCCAAGGCCCGCGAGATGATGTTCACGGCGCGCACCTACACGGGCCGGCAGGCGGAAGCCATGGGGCTGGCCAATATCTGCGTGCCGGACGCGGAGTTCGAGGCCGAGCTCGCCTCCCTCACCAAGACGATCCTGGCCAATTCCTGGTTCAGCCATCGCGCCAACAAGGCGCTGCTGCTGGCGACGGATGGGCTGCCACTGGCTGCCGGGCTCGACCATGAGATCGTGCGCACCCGCGGCCGCGGGCCGGACATGGAGGAGCGCATCGCCGCCTTCACCGCCAAGACGGCGAAGATCGCCTGACAGGACGGCGACGATCGCCTGAGGCTTGCTTGCGCCCCGGGCGCCGCCTTCCATTCGGGCGCAACACGGGAGCATGTCACGATCGGATGGCTCCATCCGGTCGCAAAGCGCTCTAACGAGCGGCGTCCTCCTGAGCGAGGGCGCCGGCCTCCGGGTTCAGGGCCCGCGCCGTCTGGCGGGGGCGCGTGAAGGGCTCGGGCTTGGGCGCGTTGGAGTGGAGGAGGGCGGCGCCCGCATAGAGCCCGCTCGTCTGGTCCAGTGAGAAGCGTTCCGCGTCCAGCCGGCGGATATCGGTGATTGTTTCCGCCGCTTCGGCGGGGGAGAGGCCCAGGAACTCGAGCGCATCGCGGCCGAAGGCGAGGGCCGATTCCAGGGTCTCGCGCATCTGGAAATCGACCTTCTGGTTCATCAATTCGAGCGCATGGCCCCGGTCGTAGGCGCGGACCAGCAGGCCGGCATGGGGGAACGCCTCCTTCGCCAGCGCGACGATCTTGTTGGCGGCCTCCCGATTGTCGATGCAGATGGCGAGCACCCGCGCGCGGGCTGCGCCCGAGGCGTGCAGGACGTCGAGGTTGGTGCCGTCGCCGTAGTAGATCTTGAAGCCGAACTTGGCGGCGCTGCGGATCATGTCGGGGTCGTTGTCGATGATGGTCACATCGAGGCCGCGGGCGAGGAAGGCCTGGCTGACCACTTGCCCAAAGCGCCCGAAGCCCACGAGAAGCACCGAGCCGCTGAGCCCGTCTGGCCGCTCCAGCCCGTCGAGATCGGGCTTCTCCGGGGGCAGCAGGCGACGTGCCGCCATCACGGTGAGCGGCGTCAGCACCATGGAGAGAATGACGGTCGACGACATCACCGCATTGACGAGCGGATCGAAGATTCCGACGGCTGCCGCCGCGGCATAGAGGACGAAGGCGAACTCGCCGCCTTGTGCGAACAAGGCCGCCCGATAGATGGCCTCGCGGCGGTCGGCGCCGAAGAGCAGGGCGACCGCGAGGATGCCGAGGGCCTTGACCGCCATGTAGCCGACGACGGCCAGCGCCACCACGGCCCATTGCTGGGCGACCACCTCCAGGTTCAGCGACATGCCGACCGCCATGAAGAAGAGGCCCAGCAGCAGGCCGCGGAACGGCTCGATGTCGGCCTCAAGCTGGTGGCGGAAGGTGGAGCCGGAGAGCAGAACGCCGGCGAGGAACGCGCCCATGGCCATGGAGAGGCCGGACACCTGCATCAGGAGCGCGGTGCCGAGCACCACGGTGAGGGCCGCGGCCGTCATGATCTCGCGCGCCCGGGCGGCGGAGAGCACGGCGAACAGAGGGTTGAGCAGCCAGCGGCCGGCAGCGATCACCACCGCGACCGCACCGACCGCCATCGCCAGGCTCGTCCAGTCGGCCCGCAGGTTCTCCCCGGTCGCCGGTGCCAGCACCGCCACGGCAGCCAGCAGCGGCACGATGGCGAGGTCTTCCAAGAGGAGGATGGAGACCGCCCGCTGGCCGGCGGGTGTCGCCGTTTCGCCCGCCTCGTCCAGAATCTGGATGATGGCCGCGGTGGAGGAGAGCACGAAGCCCATGGCCGCGATGAAGGCGGTCGCCGGATCGAGCCCGGCGAGCACGCCGAGGCCCGTCAGGAGCGCGCCGCACACCGCGACCTGTGCCGCGCCGAGGCCGAATATGTCCTTGCGCAGACTCCAGAGCCTGGCCGGGCGCATCTCCAGCCCGATGACGAAGAGGAACATGACGACGCCGAGCTCGGCGAAGTGCAGCACCGCCTCCGGCGCCGCGATGACTTCCAGGCCGAACGGGCCGATGGCGAGCCCGGCGGCGAGATAGCCGAGCACCGAGCCAAGCCCCGCGCGCTTGAACAAGGGGGCTGCGACGACGCCCGCGCCAAGGACTGCGACGATCTGCACGAGCTCGAAGTTCGACGGTTCGGCCACAGCACCCCTCTCAGGCATGGGTTGACTGCCGGTCGGCAGGACCCTGCCCTAACGTGGGGGCGGCATGACCGCGAGCGCTTTTTCTCGCCAACGGATGATAATTTGCTGCCGCGCCGGGCTCATGCCGGGTCGCACGGCATGGGCGCGCCGCGCGACGACGGGCATCCTAATGGAGCTGTGCGCGGCCCCGCGTGCACGGAATAACGTTTCAGATTCAAGGAGCTGAAGCGCTTCTCTCCGACCAGACGATCGGAGCGCGCGGAAGGCCTTGCGGGCTAGAGCATTTCGCCATTGGATGGACCCATCCAATGGCAGGGAAATGCTCAGAACCTTTTGAATCTGGAGCGCTTTTTTTGCGATTGGGTGATTCCACCCAATCGCAAAGCGCTCTAGGTGGAGTTCCCCTGATCAACCGGAACTCCAGGGGATCTTCGTTGGTCGCGTCGCGACCTAATCCGTCCGCCAGCGACGACGCCGCGACGGACGAATGGCCGGCTCTTACTGCCCGACCGCCGAATCCTGCACCGCGGACAACTGGATGAACTGCTTTCCGCCGTTCATCGAGCGCAAGTCGTTCACGTAGTTTTCCGGGAGCAGCAGGTGGGAGGGCGTCTTCAGCCCCATGAACGTCGCGATCCGGCCGATGAACCACGTGCAGTTGGTCGTTCCAGCGTTCCACAGCGGCGTGCTGCTCTGGATCTGCTTGATGAAGGCGAACACCCGCTTGGCATCAGCCTCGCTCATGTAGACGCGGTAGCTGGCGGTCAGGTACTCCTCGTCGAGATCGCCATAGCTCTTGCCCGTCTCGGACGGCACCCACATCAGGTGGCCGAGCATGTAGGGGATCTCGTCGCCGGCCGGGTGCAGCCCCGCGACCTCCACCTCCCGGTCGGTCGATTTGCCGAACCAGACGAAGGCATGGCCGTACGATGCCGCTGTGCGGGCGCGGAAATCGACATAGTAGGGACCAGGCACGGCGGCGCGTCTGCGGCTGATCCTGGCGTCCGACCGCGTACCACCTTGACTGACCGCGGCGACCACGCTCCGGCCCTGCGTCGATGTTTGGTCGTTGGTTTGCTGGTCTGCGCTCGTCGCGTTTTCGCGGGCGCTGCTCGTCCCGCTGGTCAAACCACAGAACGCCGCCACCGTGAGCAGTACCGCGGCGTAGCGGCCGTATTGTCCGATTCTCGTCAAGGCCCGCACTTTGAGCACCCCATTCTCGACTACGAGCGGCGGACGGATCGTGCCGGACACAGGCGGAATCGATGGCTTGGTATCGAACCGGACGTGAGAACAGGCGCGGATCGGATCCGTTGCGCACAGGGATAAAAAAGGCAAACGGTGGCTATATTCAGCTCGAACGCCACCGCTCGGTAGCCGATAACAACCGGCTACCCGCAGAGAACCTGGAGCAGGTCATGCGTCCCCGCGGGGGGACGGTGTCAGCCCTTGGTGATGATCGGGGCCGGAGCCGGAGCCGGGGCCTTGCCGAAGGGGGCCTTGCCGATGACCGGAGCCTTGCCGATGGGGGACTTGCCAATCGGAGCCTTGCCGACCGGAGCCGGAGCAACCGGAACCGGCTGGGGCTGCGGCAGGTCGGCAGCGACAGCGACGCTCATCATGGCCAGCGACGAGGCTGTCACAATCAGAGTCTTGAGCATTAGCGGATCTCCTACGAATTCTAGATTGGAGACGACAGTCTCGGGAATCTCCACACGCGGGTGTAGCGCCTTACGAATTACCGTGGTGGCCTCCGACGCGCAATTGAGAGTCGGTTCGTTGGCCGGAGCGGCCATTGGGTTTTCCAGGGATGTGGCAAAAATAGCGCGCGCCGGACGTCGCGGCTGCGCGAGGGCGGCGACTCGCAGGCTAATCGCCCCCGCGGCTGCTGTAGGGTTGGTGGCGAAATCAAGGCCGGTGTCGGGCCGCCAACGGCGCAATTGTCGCGCCGAATCAATAAATCCCGGGGATGAGCCGATAGCTCCGCGACATATACTCGCGATATTCATCGCCAAAACTTGACAGCATCATCTGCTCCTCGCGGCCGACGCGGCCAAAGAACAGGATGCCGAACCCGACAAACCCGGCGAGGCCGGCGAACCAGTTGGGCAGCAGCAGCGCCTGCGCCGCCGCCCAGAGCCAGAACGCCGTGTACATGGGATGGCGCACGTTGCGGTAGATGCCGTTGGTGACGAGCTTGTGGCTTTCGCGAACGTCGAGGCTGACGGACCAGTTGCGTCCGAGGGCACGGTGCGTCAGGTGGAACATCACCAGCGCCGCGGCCGCGACCACGACGCCGAGCCACGCCTGGGCGGGGTTGAAGGCGTAGCGGGCAAAGCGGGGGAAGCCGCCGGTCGCCACGTAGAGCAGCGGCACGATGCCGAGCCCGGTGAGCGAGATCAGCAGCAGCGTGGTCTCGCGCGCCCCGCGGGCGCTGCTCAGGACAGGCGTCCGGCGGGAGCGCCGCGCATGCCTGAAGCGGATGACGTACCAGCCGACGGCCAGCAGGACGAAAACCGTCTTGGCGATCGCCGGTGTCATGCGCGGCCTGCCCCCCGCGCCGGCGCGGGTACCGGCTCGGCCGGCGCCGAGTCGGGTTGCGGTTCGATCAAGCCGCCGTTCTCGCCGATCATCGACAACGCTCCGTCCGGGGCCTTGGTCTGGCGCTCGGCCGAGCAGGGGCCGCACATCAGCATGAAATAATCGTACGCGGCGCGGCGGTCGTTGCCGCTGATGAACTGGCAGTGCACCCGGAACAGCCGCGTGCGGATGCGCCGATAGACGACACGCTCGAGCATGCTGCGGATCTCGACCAGCCGAACGACGGGGTTGGCCGCCCTGGCCAGCCCCATTTCGCCCACCGGGTCGGCGATGCAGAAGTTCATCACGTCGATACGGGCCTGGTAGTCGCCCCAGAACACGCCGGGCGCCGCGGCGACGCGCGCCACGGCGGCGCGAAAGCGCTTCGCGCCCTGGTGCAGGCCGATCTTGAGGATGGACGAGCCGATCGAGAGAAACGTGACACGGGCGCCGGTCGTGCCCAGGCCAGGGTCGATCTTCAGCGCCCGGTCGAGCAGGTCCACCGCGAGCACGGCGCCGAGGCTGTGGCCGATCACGAGGATCTCGTCCGCCTCGGCGTTCCGGGCGGCGGCCACGATCTCCTGTGCAATGCGCTCCAGCCGCTCGGCCAGGACGGCGTTGCCGCGGTGGATGTAGCAGAACGAGAAGATCCAATCGTCGTAGAGGGTCGTGATGCTCAACCACCGGCCGGCGGCCAGCAGCAGGGCGACGCCCACCGCCACCCCGGCGGCGACCCCGGCCCATAGCGAGTGGCTGAAGGACCGGACCAGGGCCCCGATCAGGCCGGCGACCGCCAGCAGCGCGGCCGAGACGACGAACGGGTAGAGGAAGAACAGGGCGTACTGCCAGCTCGTGCGGAAGTACCGCCACAAGGCCCCGCCGGCGACGAAATCGCCGAAGGCGGCGATGCCGAGGACGGCCCGTCGCCAGACCGGCTGGTGGCTCAGGCGCTGGATGACGTCATCCCAGCGGACGAGCCGGTAGTCGGTCTCGACCTGCCAGTTGGGGCCGTTGGTGACCACCGTCCAGGCGGTCTGATCGGCGTCGACGTTGACCGCGCCGACGGATGCCGACGTCGACCAGGTGCGCTCGAAACGGCCGAGCTCGCGCACGAAGCGCCGGCGCGCGCCCTCGTGCGGCGTGAAGGGATCGAAACCGCCGATGTGGAACACCAAGCGCTTGGCGATCGTGGGAATCACGCTCGTTGCCTCCGCGCGGCCGTCATCGTGCGCCCTCAACCTCAGCCAGCTCCCCCGCGTCGGCCGCGTGCGCCGGCACAAGCGAGGGTTAACCGGCTAGTCGTATAGTTCCATTCGCGGCGGGAGTCATCGCGTGAACACAACCGTCGCCGTGGGCCGTGCCGTGCGCCGAGCGGAGACTCGGCCAAACGTCACGGCGCTCTGGTATCGGGCTGGCGTCGTCATTCTCGAAAGGCGGGGGCACATGGTGCGGAAGATGTTGGTGAGTCTGGTGGCAATCGGCGGTCCGCTGCTGGCGACCGCGCCGGTCGTCGCCAGGGAGACGGTGCCGTTCTACGACGAACGGGCCGAGCCGGGCACGATTGTCGTCAGGACCAAGGAGCGGAAGCTCTATCTCGTCACCGGCCAGGGCAGCGCCATCCGCTATCCCGTCGCCGTCGGCAGGATGGGCAAGCAGTGGCAGGGCTATACGCGCATCAGCGGCAAGTACGTCCAGCCAGCCTGGTCGCCGCCCGACGAGATGCGGCGCGACAATCCCCGCCTGCCCGACGTCATCCAGGGTGGTTCGCCGCGCAACCCGATGGGCTTGCGTGCCATGACGCTCGCCGGCGGCCAGTATGCCATCCACGGCACCAATCGGCCGAGCTCGATCGGCACCTTCGCCTCCTATGGCTGCGTCCGCATGTACAACGCCGACATCGTCGATCTCTATGACCGGGTGCAGGTGGGCTCGCCGGTGCTGATGGCGCCCTGACCCACGGGCCGATCAGTCGGCGCTCGTCCCTGGGGCGGCGGCGACGCAGCGCTCGCACGGCGCGATGCCGGGAATGTCGACGCGCAGCAGCTCGGAGAAAAGCGGCTGCGGCGTCCCGTCGGCTTCGATGGCCCGCTCCGAGATGCGGGCGCGGCGGCGCAGCTCCTCGAACGGGAGCGAGGTGTCGAGCGCGCCGCGATCGTAGGCGTAGGCCGGGAAATAGCCGGATACCAGCACGCGCCAGTCGAACGGGATTCCCGGCTCGACCAGCTTCGCCATGCGGAACACCAGGGTCGTGCAGTTGGAGGTGAGGGTGTTGTACCACGCCGGCGAGGCCGCCAGTTCGTTGGCCTCGGTCACGTAGGCTGTCAGGAAGCCCCGGGCCATGGCGGCGGGCACCTTGAGCCGGTAAAGCCGCAAGTCCTCGTGCCGGATGTTGGTGCGCAGGCGGATGGCGTCGCGCTCGTCGGCGGCGATGTAGATCAGCTCGGATTCCTTGAAGAAGCCGGCGAGCGCCGAGAACGGCTGCTTGTGCTTGCGCCTGAGCTCGATCGACCAGGCCAGATAGGTGCCATCGGCAAAGCCGAAGCTGACGATGGTGTGGGCGATGGCCTCGCCGGCCCAGTAGTCGGCGTAGAGGTCGGCCGATACCAGCTTGTCGAGATCGTAGGTCCGCTCCTCCCAGACCGGCGTCATGTCGGTTTCGGTGCGCCAGTCGAAATTGCGCACGTTGTGGACGACGAGCCGGTTGCCGGTGATCTCGCCGGTGGCCGGGCGGGCCACGTCGATGGCCCAGTCCCGGTGGTTGGTCGGCACGATGGTGCTCCACCAGGCGAGCAGCCCGGCGATCGCCAGCGCGTAGACCGCCGTTGCGGCCCAGCGGCGAGGCGAGAGCAGCAGGATTGCCAGCGCGGCCAGGCTGAGCAGGCCCCACGCCGCGGCGGCCGGTGCCTGCAGCGCCGGCCCGAGCGGCGTGCGGAACCAGGTCGCCAGCGTCCCCCACACGCCGAAGCCGAGGATGGCCAGCGCCAGGATTGCGATCGCGGCCGCCCGTGCCCCCCGCCGTGTCATGCCGATCTCACCCGATTGCTGCCCCTGGCGCGTACCATGCCGCGGCAAGGCCGGGCTGGACCCGGCCACCCCCGCCCTCCGCCGGCTTCAGGACATCATGCCGCGCAGGGGCTTGCCCTGCCGCGACACTTGCTGTGGATGGATGGCCGGGTCAAGCCCGGCCTTGGCGCGCGCTTCGCGGACCGTCCCGGCCAGACGTGACCATCGTCAGCGCTCGACGAATGCCTGCAGGCGGGCGAGGGCGTCGTCCCATTGCCGCGACACGGTGTCGAGATACGAGCGGGCTGCGCCGATCGGTTCGGGCGTGCAGGCGAACTGGCTTTCGCGGCCAACGCGCGTGCTCGCGACCAGACCCACGTTCTCCAGCACGTGCAGGTGCTTGGTGACGGCCTGCCGCGTCAGCTGCGTATCCGCCGACAGCGTGGCGATCGACCGGGCGCGGCCGTCGCTCAGTTTCAGCAGCAGCGCCAGCCGCGTCGGGTCGCCGAGGGCGGCAAACACCGGCGCCGGGTTGGGCTGAGCCGTCAACGGGCTAGCCCCGGAGGTGAGCCTGGATGTTGCCCACCTGCTCCGTCCAGCCCTTGTCGTTGCTGCGCATGGCGTCTGCCCGACGATCGGGCGGCAGGGCGGCGAAACCTGACTCGACGATGGTCAGGCGTGTGCCCAAGCCCGCCGGCTCGAGCCGGAACTCGACGCGCGTCGTCGGCTCCTGCGCGTCGTCCGCGGCGTGGAGGTCGGCCGGATGGGGCCAGGTGAAGGCGAACAGCCGCGGCGGGTCCATGTCCGTGACCGTCGCCCGCCATCTCACGTGCTCGTAGCCGGGGTAGGTCATCTGGCCGGTGCTGACCTCGCCGAGTACGAAGGGGCCATCCAGCTTGACGCGGAACCACGCGCCGAACTCGGTGTGGTCGATCAGCGCCCGCCAGACCCGCTCGATCGGGGCGGTCAGCACGATGGTCTTCTCGATGCGATCGGACATGGGCAACCTCCCGGTTGCCTTTATCTGACATGCCGCAGCAGGATTGGCAACTCGTCGGTTGCGGATGGCGGCGCGCGCCCGCGAGCCCCGGATGGGGCATCCGACAGCTCGTGGTGAAGGGTGGTCGGAGGCGCGGCGTCTCGTTCCACCGTCGTGCCGCTGCGTCAGGGGGCGGCTTTGGGGAAGAAGCTCTCGACCAGGCTGTTGGCCAGCCGTGCCGGCCGGCGGGTCGCGGCGTCGAGGCAGCACCAGCGCGACTTCACCTCGGCGAGCACGTCCTCGCCGCGCTTGATGATGGTCTCGTAAAAGGCGCTGGCCCCGCGCACCTTGCCCAGCCTGACGGTCGCGATCACCTTGTCATCGAGGAACGCCGGCTTGCGGTAGGTGATCTCGTGCTTCAGCGCCACCCACAAATGCGAGGCTACGACGTCCGCCGGAGCCAGCCGCTGCCAATGGCTGAGAACAGCCGCCTGCACCCACTTGAGGTAGCTGGCGTTGTTCACGTGCCCCATGAAATCGATATCGGCCGGTTCGATCTGAACCGTAAAGTCGTAGGGCGTGGAAGACCGCATGGCAAAGCATACCACGGCTCGGCCGCTGGTGCGACTGCCGAAGCCCGGATGAGGCCATTTGCTGCGTTCACAAGTACAAAGCGACGCCGGCGAAGAATTCGCTGCGCCCGTGCTGGCACCGTCTTGGCCTGTCGACCTCGAAACGCCGGCGCTCAGACCAGCGTGTTCCCGGCTAGAGCATTTCGGCATTGGACGGGATCATCCAATGGCAGAGAAATGCTCATAACCTTTTGAATCTGGGGCGCTTCTTCTGCGATTGGGTGAGTCCACCCAATCGCGAAGCGCTCGAGCGCCCTGCTGCCGAGGCTTGACCGAGGGCTATTTCTTGGCCGTCCCGCCGAGCGGCGAAATGCCCTTGCTCATGGTCGCCGGAGCGGCGACAGCCTCCTTCTTCGTCTTGGGCTTCTTGATTTCGCGGTTGCTGCGCTTTTGACCTTTGGCCATCGAAACCTCCTGTAGCCGCCGCGCACCAATGAGTTCGACGGCGGCAAGCGCCCGACCGCGATGCTCTGAGCTTGGATTTTGGCCGCCGCGTGGCCGGCGAGCCGTCTCGGACGACGTCAGCGCGGGTCGCTGGTGCAAGACGCTGGATGCGGGCCGTGCCGGCGCTTGGCATCGACCGCGACACGCAGCCGCGCATATCAGTTGCACGGCCGCGCGCTTTATCCAGGCTAGCTCACGATGGACGGGAGCACGTACGCCATGGCGGCGTCCGTCAGCTGAGGCTCTTCAGATTGTCCGCCGACATCTTGCCGCTCCTGCGGTCGGAGACGAGCTCGTACGAGACCTTCTGCCCTTCGCGCAGGTCGCTGAGGCCGGCCCGCTCGACAGCGCTGATGTGGACAAACGCGTCACTGCCGCCGTCATCTGGAGCGATGAAGCCGAAGCCCTTCTGAGAATTGAACCACTTAACGGTTCCCGTTGCCATGCCTTAGTCCTTCATAAACGTAGATCTAGATCACTCGCCCAGAGGCGAGCCGTCGAAACTGACTTCAGGTCATGAACAAAAACAGCACAAAAACTTCGAGCGGAGATCGATTCAGCTGACCGTCTATCGGCGGCGCAATATGCTCCTTCGGCGATAGCGGCACAAGCGGTATTCGCCCACCCCGCTCGAACGAGGTATGCGGGGATCCAGGCTCGTTTCCGCCGGCCTGCCCGCAGGCTCGGCCGGCCCGCGGTGCGGGGCCTCAAAGGCCGCTGGCGGTCAGCTGGCCTTCTCGCGCCACACGCTCGTGCGCCTCGCGTTTGCTTTTGATCCGGTAAGAAAACTCCCCATCGGTTGGCGGCAAAAGCCGGGTGACCTCGTAGTCGCCGTCGGCGGCGGCGATCGCAACGGGCGCAAACTTGACTGTTTGGCCAAGGCGAAACTTGTGGTGAGCAACGCCTTTCATTTGAGCTCCCCTCGAACAATGGAGCGTCCGACGATGATCGGAATAATCGCGACGGCGACGACGGGCCGTCGCGAGCCCGGGGAAATCTTATTCGATCTTGCGCGTTTTGATAATGCCGCTCCGACGCGAACCGCCTGGGATGCGTCGATATGGAGGGTTGAAGCGGCCGCGGCATCGTCCGCTCCGAACGCGGCCTTCGCCTGCGTGGCCGCCGATGTCGTTCCGCGATCAGTCCGCCTAGGCGGTGAACCAGTAGCGCGTCATGTGGAAGAACAGCGGGGCGGCGAAGGTGAGGGAGTCGATGCGGTCGAGGACGCCGCCATGCCCTTCGATGACGTAGCCCCAGTCCTTGGCCTTCAGATCGCGCTTGATGGCCGACAGCACGAAGCCGCCGAAAAAGCCGGCGGCGACGATCACCGTGCTGATGGCGGCTGCCTGCACCGGGGAGAACGGCGTCAGCCCGTGCAGGAGGGTGCCGACGACGACGGCGGACACGGCTCCGCCGACGAGGCCTTCGACGGTCTTGGACGGGCTGATGCCCGGCGCCAGCAGCCGGCGGCCGAGCATCTTGCCCCAGACGTACTGGAACACGTCGCTGAGCTGGACGACCACGACGAGGTAGACCAGCAGCAGGGCCGCCGGCACGCCGGTCTCCAATAGCAGCAGCGCCGGCGCATGGCTGACCGAGTAGACCGTCAGCATCAACCCCCATTGCACCTTGGCGCTGCGCGCCAGGAATTCGCTGGTATCTCCGGCGAGCGTCGTCACCGCCGGCAGGATCAGGAAGGCATAGACGGGGATGAAGATGGAGAAGAGGCCGTAACGGCCGACGCCGAGGAGCAGGTAGTGCAGGGGCAGCACGACGAAGAACGACAGGAACAGCGCCACGTGATCGCCGCGTCGCGACGGCGTCAGCGTCCAGAACTCGCGCAGCGCCAGGAAGGACAGCAGCGCGAACAGGATGACCGTCGCGGTCTCGCCCAGCAGGATGGCGCCGCCGAACACGACGATCATCACCCACCAGGCGCGAATGCGGGCGTTGAGGTTGCGGACCGTGTCCTGGGCTTGCGGCCCGCTGGCGCGGCGCTCCAACACGAAGCCGGCCACGGAGGCGAGCACCAGCAGGGACAGGATGCCGGCGAGGACGTAGCTCAGTTGCTCGGTCATCACGCCTGCCCCGGCTCGGCCAGCTGCAGCACGGCAGCGCGAGCGCGCTCCAGGAATTCGGCCCGGCCTTCATCGGCCGCGGCCCGCAGCGGCGCGCCGAAGCGGGCGGTGCAGGTGATCGGCACGATCAGGAAGCTGCCCTTGGGCAGGATGCGCTGCAAATTGTCGAGGTAGACGGGCACCAGATCCACGTCCGGGAAGCGTTGCGAGAGCTGGAAGATGCCGCTGCGAAAGGAGGCGATGGCCTCACCGCTGCCGCGTGTCCCCTCCGGGAAGATCAGGATCGAGCAGCCCTGCTCCAGGACGCGCTGGAGCGGAGCCAGCGGATCGCTGCCCGGCGGCGGGGCCCGGTCGATCAGCACGGCGCGCAGGCACCTCTCGGCGATGAAGCGGCGCAGCGGGCTCGCGCCCCAGTAGTCCTGCGCCGCCGCCGGGCGGGTGAGCCGGCGGACCCTCCCGGGCAGTGCCGCCATCACGGCGAGCGTGTCGAAGTGGCTGCTGTGATTGGCGAAATAGATGCGACGCTGGCCGCTGGGCGCGCACCCGCGCCAGTCCGCCCGCGCCCCCACCAGGATGCGCACCAGCCAGACGAGCAGGCCGCTGACGAAGGCGGTCATGCGGTCTCCAGCGCGCGGGCGATCTTGAGGCTGCGCGAGATGCAGGTGGCCAGGCTGCCGGCCGCGATGACGATTGCTGCGGCCAGCAGCGACCAGCGGGTCGTCGCCAGCAGGCTCTCCACGCTCTGCGCCACGAGGCCGAGGGTCAGGGCCGCCATCCGGCGCTGCTTGGCCATGACGCCGCTGAAGTCCTGCGGCAGGCCGAGCGCGCCGCCGAACACGCGCACATAAGCGGTCAGGGCCGCCAGCAGCGCGCCGGCCCAGCCGAGCCACGGGACATCAGCCGCGTATCCCAGCGGCACCAGCAGGAGCGTGTCGGCGATGCGGTCGGGGAACTCGTTGTAGAGAGGGCCGCTCGCGGTCTTCAGGCCGCCTTCGATCGCCACCATGCCGTCGAGCAGGTTGCAGACGAGGCGAAGCTGCACGAAGGCGGCTGCCAGCAGCCAGGCGAGCGGATGGCCCACCCAGGCGATAAGCGCGCCGCCGACGGCGGCGAACGCCACCGAGAGCAGGGAAATGCTGTTCGGCGTGACGCCTGAGCGCGCCAGGCGCGCGCTGAGGCCGATCGCCCACGGCGACGATCGGCTTGCGATCGGCCGGCGTGCCGGCTCTTCTCCGGTAGGCGTCATTGCAGCGTATCCAACCTTCGATCCGATTCCGTCCCTTTGCAGGCAACCTAGCACGACGCGAGCCTGCGCTCAGCAAGCCGGAGCTCGGGCGTTTGCCGCTATCCGTCATCTTCGCGCCGGGCTACGGTCATCGCGCAGCAATTCTGCGTTGGGGGGAACGCATATGCCGACAAGCCTGCTCGCCAAGAACGCCGACGTGCTGGTGACCATGGACGGGGAGCGGCGGGAGCTCACCGGCGCCAGCCTCTATGCCGAGGATGGCGTCATCAAGCAGGTCGGACCCGCGGCGGACTTGCCACAGACGGCCGACACCGTGCTCGACATGACCGGGCAGATTCTGCTGCCCGGCTTCGTCAACTGCCACCACCATCTCAACCAGACGCTGACGCGCAACCTGCCGGCTTGCCAGAACAACAACCTGTTCCCCTGGCTGAAGGCGCAGTACCGGGTCTGGGCTGCCACCACGCCGGAGGCGTCGCGCGCCAGCGTCATCGTGGGCCTCGCCGAGCTGGCGCTCAGCGGCTGCACGACGGTCTTCGATCACACCTACGTGTTCAAGAGCGGCAACACGGTGGACTGCGTCATCGACGCGGCCAAGGAGTTCGGGTCCCGCTTCCATTGCAGCCGGGGCTCCATGTCCCGCGGCGAATCCAATGGCGGCCTGCCGCCGGACGACTGCGTCGAGGACGAAGCGTTCATCCTGAAGGATTGCCAGCGCGCCATTGAGACCTATCACGACGCCAGCCGCGGCTCGATGCTGCGCATCGTGCTGGCGCCGTGCTCGCCGTTCTCCGTGACGCCCGGCCTGCTCAAGGATACCGCGGCCATGGCCCGCCAGTACAAGGTCGGCCTGCACACGCACCTGTGCGAGACCCTCGACGAGGAGCGCTACACCCTCAACACCTTCTCCATGCGCCCGGTCGAATGGATGGAGACAGTCGACTGGCTGGGCGACGACGTGTGGTTCGCCCACGCCATCCACGTCGTCGACGACGAGATCCGCCACATGGCCCAATGCGGCTGCGGCGCCTCGCATTGTCCCTCGTCCAACATGCGGCTGGCCTCCGGCATCGCCCCGATCAAGCGCTACATGGAAGCGGGCGTGAAGGTCGGCATCGGCGTCGACGGCTCGGCCAGCAACGATGCCTCGAACATGATGCTCGAGGTGCGCACGGCCTTCCTGCTGGCGCGGCTGAAGATGGGCCTGCTGCCGCCGGAGGGGCCTCAGACCTATATGAACCTGTCGCAGTCCCACCCCAAGCGCGCGGCCGAATGGATGACGGCGCGCGAGGCGCTGGAGCTGGCCACCCTGGGCGGCGCCCGTGTGCTCGGCCGCGACGACATCGGCTCGCTCGAGCCGGGCAAGTGCGCAGACTTCTTCAGCATAGACCTGAACACGGTGGACTTCGCCGGCGCGCTCAGCGACCCGGTGGCGGCCGTCGTGTTCTGCGCGCCGCAGAAGGCCCACTACACGGTTATCGACGGCCGGGTCGTCGTGGACGCGGGCCGCGTCACCACGGTCGACCTGCGCCAGGTGGTGGCCGAGCACAACCGCCACGCCCGCGCGCTCGCCAACGTCGCCGCGTGAGGGTGCACGACATCCGCGGCCGGTTGCCCGGTCCGATTGCCACGAGTGCCAGGGAGGCCCGCAATGCGGGCTCCGGGCCTGGACAGCAGGGCAGGTAGCATGAGCGTTCCAGATATCGGCCTCCCCGCATCCACGCCCACCGCCGCAGGCGGCGCGCCATCGCTGATGCCGTCGTTTCCGCTGTGGGGGCTGACATGGCGCAGTATCGTCATGGCCATCGGCGTCGGCCTCGTCGTCCCGGCCCCGTGGGCCGGCCCTTGGTTCTACAGGTGGTTTGCCGAGCGGATCGCGTTGCCCGACGGCCGCCCGTTGCGGCTTGCGGCCAGCGCTGCGGACAGCTGGCCACTCTTCCTCGGCCTCGGCCTCGCCGCAGTGCTTGGCACGGCATTTCAGGACAATGGCGGCATCTTTCTGGTGATTCTGATCGAAATGTTGCTCGGCGCGTGGCTGGTCAAATGGTTCGTGGGCCGTCTCTATACTGACGACCAGCAGACCCGGCTCACCTGCGAAGGCTCGTACATCGGCTTCATCGGGTGGAATATCCTGCTGATCGCCTCGTTTGTGACAGTCATCGGCTGGGCCTGGGCGGTGAAATACTGGTTCCGATGGATCGCCGACAGCATCCGCGGCTCGCTCGGCTTCCAGTTTACGGGAACCGGTCTCGCCATCCTGTGGCGCACGCTGGCGGCCGGCATCGGCTTCGTGCTGATCATCCCCATTCCGTGGGTGTTGCGCTGGTACACCGAGTGGTTCGTCGGGCAGTTCGCCGTCACGTCCCGCCGGTAGGCGGAAGCGCGAGAGGGGCGCGTGCCTTCGGCGCGACGGCCGCCTCAGGCGACGGGTTCGGCCGCTTTTCGCTCCGTCGCGTCGGCCTGCGCCGACACCAGCTCATACACCGTGACGGCTTCCATGCGCCCCTTGGCCTGCACCGTATCGACCTTGCGGAACACGAAGGCGTCGCCGCAGCGGGCCGCCGTGATCTCCGACACCAGGATCGACGTGCCGTAGGTCTTGTTGATGCCTTCGAGCCGCGAGGCGAGATTGATGGTGTCGCCCATCGCCGTGTACTGCAGGCGCGTCTCGGCGCCGACGCTGCCCACCACCGCCGGTCCCGTATGGATGCCGATGCGGGTGCGGAATGGCGGCAGGCCCTGCTGCTCCTGCTCCCGGTTGAAGGCGTCGATCGCCGCGCTCATCTCCAGCGCACAGCGGCAGGCGTGCTCTGCGTGGTGCGGATCGGCGCTCGGCGCGTTCCACAGGGCGAAGACGGAATCGCCGAGAAACTGGATCAGCACGCCGTCGTTGGCCAGCACCACCTGATGGATGCGGTCGAAGTAGGCGGACAGCATGGCGACGACGTCCTCCGGCGCGATGCGCTCGCTGATGGTGGTGAAGTCGGCGATGTCGGTGAACAGCGCCGTCACCTCCTGCCGGGCCGCCGAGCGGCTGGTGAAGCGGCCGTCGTCGAGGATGCGCCTGACGATCTCCACCGGCACGTAGAGGCCGAAGCCGTTGATGGCGGTCCGCGCCGCCGCCATGGCCCGGCTGAGGGCCGAGATCTCGGAGATCCGGGATTGCACCTCGACCGGCGGCGCGAGCAGCAGGTCCTTCAGGCTGTCCGCCTCGCCGGTCAGTCGGCGCAACGTCTTGGAGATCTGGCGGGAGAGGACGAGCGCCAGCAGCACGCCGGCCAGCAGGATCGCCGCGGCGATGGCGAGGTCGCGCATCAGCGCGGCGTCCGCCGTGCGCGTCAGCTCCGCCAGCGGCGCGGCGACGACGACGCGCGAGCCCTTGAGCAGGCTGTCGAAGTCGACGCCGGTCGCGGACACGAGATACGGCTGGCCGTCGAGCGTGAGCTGCGAGATCGCATCCACCGGCACCGCCCGCCGCAGCAGGGGGGCGACGTCGACCTGGGTCGGGCCCGAGCGGATCACGACGTCGCCGTCCGGCCCGATGACCAGCGTGATCGCGCCGGGCGTGACGCGGCTGGCGTCCAGGAAGCTCGACAGCGTCGACAGCACGACGTCGACGCCGAAGACGATGCCCGGGTTGCTGCTGTGCGCCTTGGCGACGGTCATGCCGAGCTCGCCGGTGGTCTCGAACACGTAGGGCGGCACCGAGGCGGTATCGGGCCGCCCGCTCCCCAGGCGGTACCACGGCCGCGTGCGCGGGTCGTACGGGCCGCCGGCTTCCGGCCGCGTGCCGAGCACTGCCATGCCGGCATCGTAGAACGTCCATTGCGCATGCCGGCGGCTGTCGTGGCCGATGGTGACGACGCGTACGGCATAGGTGGCGGCGGCCGGAGCATCGAGCGCCGCCCGCCAGCGCGGCGAGCGCCCCAGGTGCACCAGATTGACGGCGTCGCCGTTCGGGTAGCCCACATAGGCGCCGTCCACGTGGGCCGAGCGGTCGACGGCGAGCTTGAGATAGGCGATCTTCGACGCCAGCTGGTCGGGGGGCGGCCGCTCGAACTCGTCGGCAATGGCCGCCACCTCGACGAACATCACCGATTCCGCCGACAGCAGGCGATGGGTCTCGACCAGGCGCTCCGACAGCACGCGCATGTGCTGGCTCGCCAGCGCGATCGCCGCCGTGCGGCCCGCGTTGAAATGCAGGCCCGCGATCAGTCCGGTGACCCCGATCAGCAGGCCGACCATGACGACGGCCAGGTACTCCCGAAGAGGCCGTGACCACCTCGTTGATGCGTGCTCGCCCATGGCGCTTCGATAGACGGAAAGGGCAGGCGGGTCACGGCCGGCGGCCGGGCGCGAATTGACGCCGGTGGCCCGTGCCCTACGGCCGGCGCCGGCTCACGCCAGGATGATTTTTCCTCGGATCATCGTCCCGCCCCAGGCCTTGGTCTTGAGCGCAATCCTGCCCAAAGCCGGTGCGCGCTCGTGGGGGCGTGCTCTGAGCAGGATGTCCGGGCTCCGCCCAAGGGCGGGCTCGGAGACTCGGCATAATCTCTGCTCAGGCGACGGTTTCGGCCGTCTCCCGCGCCGCTACCCTGGCACGCGCCGCCTTGAGCTCGTATACGGTGACGGCTTTCGACCGTCCCTTGGCCTGCACCGTATCGACCTTGCGGAACACGAAGGCGTCGCCGCAGCGGGCCGCCGTGGTCTCCGACACCAGGATCGCCGTGCCGTAGGTCTTGTTGATCCCCTCCAGTCGCGAGGCCAGATTGATGGTGTCGCCCATCGCCGTGTACTGGAGCCGCGCCTCGGCGCCGACGCTGCCCACCACCGCAGGTCCCGTGTGGATGCCGACGCGCGTGCGGAACGGCGGCAGGCCCTGCTGCTCCTGTTCCCGGTTGAAGGACTCGATCTCGGCGACCAGGTCCAGGGCGCAGCGGCAGGCGCGCTCCGCGTGGCGCGGGTCGGCGACCGGCGCGTTCCACAGGGCGAAGACGGAATCGCCCAGGAACTGGATCAGCACGCCGTTGTTCGCCAGGACTACGTGGTGGATGCGATCGAAATAGGCGGACAGCATGGCGACCACCTCCTCCGGCGCGATGCGTTCGCTGATGGTGGTGAAGTCGGCGATGTCGGTGAACAGCGCCGTCACCTCCTGCCGGGAGGCCGAGCGGCTGGCGTAGCGGCCGTCGTCCAGGATGCGCCGGACGATCTCGACCGGGACGTAGAGGCCGAAGCCGTTGATGGCGTTGCGTGCGCCCGTCATGGCGCGGCCGAGCGCGGCGATCTCGGTGATGCGGGTGCGGACCCGCGCCGGCGGCACGAGCAGCAGGTCCTTCAGGCCGTTCGCCTCTCTGGTCAGCTTGCGCAATGCCTTGGCGATGCGGCGCGCCAGGACGAGGGCCACCAGCACACCGAGCGCCAGGATGGCGACCGCGATGGCGAGGTCACGCCACAGCGCCCGGTCGGCGCTCCGGGTCAGCGCCGCCAAGGGGGCGGCGACCAGGATCCGCGAGCCCTTGAGCAGGTTCTCGAAGTCGACGGCGCTCGACGACACGAGGTAGGTTTGCCCGTCGAGGGTGAGCTGCGACGGGGGCGTGCCGGGTGGCGTGTTGGCCCGCGCGAGCCCCCGCAGCGGGGCGGCGTCGATCGCCTGGGCGCCCGACCGGATCAGCACGTTGCCGTCGGGCGCCACCACCAGCGTCATCGCGCCCTTGGCCACCTGGCTCGCGTCCAGGAACCTGGACAGGGTCGACAGCACGACGTCGACGCCGAAGACGATGGTGCGGTTGGCGTCGTGCGCCTTGGCCACGGTCATGCCCAGCTCGCGCGTCGTGGCGAACGTGTAGGGCGGCACGGAGACCGTGTCCCGCTGGTTCGCCGCCAGCCTGTACCAGGGCCGCAGGCGCGGATCGTAGATGGTGCCTGTCTCGGGCCTCACGCCGAGCTCGCCCATGGCGCCGTCGTAGAAGGTCCACTGCGAGTGTCGCCGGCCGTCGTCGGCGGACGTGATGACGCGGACCGCATAGGCCGCCCCGGCCGGAGAGCCGAGCGCCGCCCGCCATTCCGGCGAGCGGGTGAGATGCACCACGTGCACGAACTCGCCGTTCGGATAGCCTACGTAGGCGCCGTCGACCTGCGCCGAGCGGTCGACCGCCAAGCGCAGGTAGGCGATCTTGGAGCGCAGGCGGTCTGGCGGCGGCAGCTGGAACTCGTCGGCAATGGCCGCGACCTCGACGAACATCACCGATTCCGCCGACAGCAGACGGTAGTTCTCGACGAGGCGCTCCGAGAGGATGCGCATCTGCTGGCTGGCCAGCTCGATCGCCGCCTTGCGGCCCGCGACGAAGTGCAGGCCGGCGATCAATCCGGACACGCCGACGAGCAGGCCGACCATGACGACGGCCAGGTGCACCCGCAGGGGCCGCGACCATCCTGTTGCCGTATGCTTGCCCATGGTGATGTCCCGCCCGGCCCGTTGATAGCCGGAAAGGGTACAGCCGTCACGTGCGGCCGCTGCCTGGCGCGGCGGCATTTGCCAATTGAGTGAGCATATCCAATTGCGGGGCGATGCTCAAGTTGTTGAGTTCATGTATCTTTTTCTGAAATTGGGCATTTCCGGCCAATCGCCGGACGCCTTGGCTCCCCGGCGCCGGCGCCAGTCCCGCGCTCACGCAGCCAGGCGCAGGATCGCCACCACGTCGTCGACGCCGCGAATGGGCTGCGGGTTGGAGCGGGCGAAAATGTGCGCCGAGGCGATCTCGCCGATGCGGTTGAACTTGTCGGCCTCGACCCCGACGTCGGCCAGCCGCCGGGGCAGGCCGAGTGCCGCGATGAAGCCGGCGAAGGCCTCGCCTGCATCCCGTCCGGGCGCGCGCAGCGCCTCGGCAATGTGCTCCTGCGCCTCCCGCGTCGCCGGGCGGTTGTAGCGCAGCACGCTCGGCATCATCACGGCCGTGCAGAGGTAATGGGGCACATCGCACGTGCCGCCGAGCACGTGGCCGATGGCGTGGCTGGCGCCCATGGGCACGCGCGACTGCAACCCGAACGCCGACAGCCATGAGCCGAACTGGCAGCTCCGGCGGGCGTCCATGTCATCCGGCGCCTCCTTGGTCCTGAGCAGGCCGTCGTGCAGCAGGCGCAGGCCGCTGAGGCAGGCGCTGTCGACCAGCGGATTGCCGGCGGGCGAGCAGATGGCCTCGATGCCGTGGTCCATGGCGCGCGTGCCAGAGCCCAGCCACAGGGTCTGCGGAGTGTGCCGGGTGATGGCGGCGTCGAGAATGATCGAGCGCGGCATCATGTGCGGGTGATTGAAGATCTGCTTGAGCTTGCGCCGTGTATCCGTCACCAGGCTGCCAGAGTTGAACTCACCGCCGGAGAGCGTGCTGGGGACGGCGATCAGGCGGGCCTTGGGCGCGCGGAACGGGCTGGGCCGTGGACCCTGCGGCGTCGACTCCACCTCGAAGCCGTCGAGGCCGCTGTCCTCGAAGATCTGGTGCTCCATGCACATCAGGACGATCTTGGCCGCATCGACCACCGAGCCGCCGCCGATGGCGACGATGAGATCGGCGTCGAGGTCGAAGGCCTGCTTCGCGGCCGCGACCGCGGCGAGGCGCGTCGTATGTTGTGGCACGCCGTCGTAAGTGCCCGCATGGCGCGAACCCAGGGCCGCGATGACCTTGGCGATCTCGTCCGTCGTCGTGTTCAGGGTGCGGCTGACGATCAGGAAGACGCGGTGGGCGTCCAGGCGCTCGGCCTCTTCGCGCACCGCCTGGTCCGCCGGCTTGCCGTAGATGACGCGATCCATGGGCGGAGTAGATGACGCGATCCATGGGCGGATAGGTGTAGCTGCCGACCGTGCGCATCGAGCGCCTCCCGCGTGATAGCCGCTCTATCAGGCTTATGGCCGAGGGCAGTGGATAGCCAGCAAATCCTTTTGACAGTCCCTGTTAGGAATTCTAACTTTATAGGCCATGCCTCGCTCGCTGCCGTCGCTGGACGCCCTCCGCATCTTCGCGATCGCCGCCCGGCATGAAAGCTACTCGCGCGCCGCCGACGAGATCCACGTCACGCATGGGGCGGTGAGCCAACGGATCAAGCAGCTCGAAGGGGACCTGGGATTCAGCCTGTTCGAACGCCGCGGCGGCAAGATGCTCCTGACCGCGGATGGGCAGCAGTTGCGCAGGAGCGTGGACCTCGCCATCGGCGAGATCGCGCGCGCCCTGGACGCGATCAGGGCCGTGAAGAGCTCGCGGCAATTGACGGTCAGCCTGTTGCCGGTACTGGCGGCACGATGGCTCATTCCACGGCTGTCCCGCTTTCACCAGCGCCATCCCGATATCGAGATCAATATCCGCACCGGCTCGCACCTGGCGAACTTCGACGTCGACGGCGTCGAGCTGGCGATCCGCTTCGGGCGCGGCGACTGGCCCGGCCTGCGGGCGATCAAGCTCATGGACGAGGAGCTCTTCCCGGTCTGCAGTCCGTCCTTCAACGACGGCCGCTTGCCCGCAAGCCCCAGCGAATTGTTGCATATGCCGTTGCTGCGCGACGCCAATCTGCCCTGGTCCTACTGGTTTCGCACGGTCGGCCTCGCTGCGGACGCCGAGGTGCGCGGCACCTCGTTCACGGATGCCCATCTGCTACTCGACGCGGCCGTTGCCGGGCATGGCATCGCGCTTGCACGAAGCTCGATCTGCGCGAGCGAGCTCGCGGCCGGGCGGCTGGTCCGCCTGTTCCCGCAGAGCTACCGCACCGCCTATTCCCATTTCATCGTCTATCCGCCGGCGATGGAGGGGAACAAGGTCACGGCATTCCGGGATTGGCTTCTTGAGGAGGCCGCAGCCGACCGACGGACAGAAGTCGAAGGCTGATATCCGGGCTGTCCTCGGTCGGCGGACGGATCGACTGGAACAGGGTTTCGCTAGGAGTATTGAGTGAACGAACAGACGAATGAGAGGACGGGATTTACTCCGGAATTCCTTGAGGTGCATTATCCCCTGGTCGGCGAAGGCGAGCCATTCCCGGGTGTTTGGGCTGAGGATCTGCGCGTCGGCAGCATCGTCCTGCCCGGGCAGCGCCGCTGGGAGGGCAATCCCGGCTGGCGCACGCGGCACGGCGAGGCCGTGGTCCTGTGGAGCCTGGGCCTGCCGCACCAGGTGCTCGGCATCCGCTATCCCGACGGCAGCCGCGGCGCGGCGCACTACACCCTCGACGGCGGCTTCCGGCGGCGCGCCACCGGGCCGAAGCGGTGGGTCTACGGCAAGGCCGATATCCGCCCCGACGACGTCGTGTTCATCGACGGCCGGCAGCCGGCCTATACGCCGCCGCCGCTGACGGATGCTCCCGATCTGGAGGCTGTACTCGCGCGCGATCTGTCGTTTCTCGGCGCACTGCAAGACGACTACTTCGCCCGCGCCGCCTATACGGTGCTCTGCGACCGGCGGTTCGTTCGCGAGGCGGACGCCGCGGTCTGGCCCTGCGGCGAGCGGCAGGCCGCGAAGCTCGTCGCTTACCTCAGGGACCTCGGCGAGAGCTACCACGATTTCCTCAGGCGCGAGCTCCGCGGCGCCCAGCCGGCCGTGGAGCATCAGCCGGAAGCTCACGCCGAGATCGTCGAAGCCGTGCTGGCGCATCTGACGCGCCTCGGCTGGCGCCGGGAGACCGAGGACGAGCGCCGCCGCGCCGGCGTGCCCGCGCGCGACCGCCGGGTCGAGGTCATGAACTGAGCCGATGCACGGCCGGGTCAGGCCCCGCCGTGACGAGGCACGGCCGTGGCGTCGGCCCCTCGGCGGGGCTTCGATGGGACGTTCTACGGCGTCTCGGATGTCCCGCGATGCCCCTTGTGCTTCGGCCCCCTCGCGCGGGGACGCCGGTAGTCGCCCGGAATCGTGTCGTTTTCGCCCGGCGGCTCGCCTGCGGTGCGGGACATGAAGCGGTCAAAGACGTCGCGCTGTCCGAGGGTAAAGGTTGCGGCTGGGCTTGGCTGTCCAACCACCGGGCGCGGCGCCAAATTGCAGGCATCGCAGCAGTGGCGCAGATGGGGTGGAGCCGCGGCACCTCTGTCCGATGTGCGAGCCACAAAGGAGTGAGCGTCGGTGCGTCGTCAGGGCGCCACCCTTCCGCGCCATGTATCAGCCGTTGCCAGCGGCGCATCATGAGGCCAACTGCCATGGACAAGCTACCTGCATCGCAGGCGTAACCGAGGAGTGTGCGATGCATGACGAAACGGCAGGCCCGTGCTACGCCCGGCTCGATCAGCGGCGGCGGGAGCTGGTGGTCGGCAACGAGCTGATCGAGCGGCGATGGCGCGTCGACGCGGCCGGCCAGCTCGTCGCCGTGTCGCTGTATCACAAGCCCGCACACAAAGAATGGCTGCAAGGCCTCCGGCGTAAGCCCGCACCCACCGCCGTTGGGCTGCCTGTCGCCGAGGAGCGGGTGGTGACGCTGACCACCCACGACGGCGGCAGCTCGCTAAAGGCGCAGCTGAACGCGGCCGGCGCCGGGTCCAGCCTGACCTATTTCGTCGAGATCACCCCCGGCGTCGCGGCCGTGACCATGCGTCTCGCTGCAACCGGCCTGGGCGCATCCGACCCGTCCGACGGCTCCGACGTGCTGGAATCCTTGGCCCTGACGCCGCTCCATCTGAGCCTGACCCAGGTCAATCTCCGCGACAGCACGGATTTTCACAACGAGCTCGTGCAGGAGGCCGAATGGCTGCTGCACCCCTCGGAGCAGGCGTTGCGCCTCGAAGGCTGCCTCTTCGCCGTGGAGGACGTGCTGACCGGATGCGGGCTGATCCTGCTCAAGCACGCGCCACTGCCCCACGCCCGTCCGGTGGCGACGCCTGCCGATCTCGTCGTCCGCGCGAACGAACGGCGTCTGACGCTCATCGGGCATGGTAACGCCGTCGACGATGAGCAGCCGGGCTATGGGTGGACGGTGATCCTCTCCGCCGACGGCAAGGCCGGGCGCACCGTGGCGTTACAGGCTTATCAACGGGCAGTACATTGCTATCGCCCCGGCTGCGACGGATTACTGCTGTCCAATACATGGGGCGACCGCAACCGCGACGGCCGCATCAACGCAGCGTTTCTGAGCGAGGAAATCGCTGCCGCCCAGCGGCTGGGCGTCGAGGTCGTGCAGATCGACGATGGCTGGCAGAAGGGCACCAGCAGCAATTCGGTCCATGCGGAGACCTCGGGCGGCGTCTGGGAAGGGTTCCACGACGCCGACCAGGATTTCTGGGCCGTGCACCCCGAGCGCTTCCCCCAGGGTCTGGCGCCCCTGGTGCGGCAGGCGAGAGCGCTGGGCGTGCGCCTTGGCCTGTGGTTCGCGCCCGATTCGGCCGACCACTTCGCCCACTGGCGCAAGGATGCCGACCACCTGCTGCAGCTGCATGCAGACCACGGCATCGACCATTTCAAGGTCGACAGCATCAAGCTGCGCAGCAAGCGGGGCGAGCGCAATCTGCACGCGTTCTTCGACCATGTCCTGCGCCAGTCCGACGGCCGCATCCTGCTCGACTGCGACGTGACGGCGGAGACCCGCCCCGGCTATTTCGGCCGCATGGACAGCGGACCGCTGTTCATCGAGAACCGCTATACGGATTCCCGGCGCTACTGGCCACATACGACCCTGCGAAACCTGTGGCAGCTCAGTCACTACCTGGATCCGCTGCGGCTGCGCATGGAATGGCTGAACAACGCCCGCAATACGGACAAATACGCCGACGACCCGCTCGGGCCTGCCACGTACCGCCCGGACTGCCTCTTCGCCACCGTGATGTTCGCCTCGCCCCTGGCCTGGCTCGAGGTGTCCGGCCTGCCGGAGGATTACGTCGCCGAGGCGGCTCCGCTGATCGCCACTTGGAAGGCCCACCGCGACGCCATCTTCGCCGGCTCGATCCTGCCGATCGGCGCGGCGCCGGACGGCGTGAGCTGGACGGGTTTCGCGGCGATCGCCCCCGACCGGCAGTCGGGCTACCTCCTGCTGTTCCGCGAGCTCAGCCCGGCCGCGGAAGCGGCCATTCAGGTGCCGCTCCTGGAAGCCTCCGCTTGCGAAGTGCTGGCGGGGCAGGGCGACATGGTGATCGGCGACGGGCTGGTCCGCGCGGCGATCCCAGCTCCGTTGGGCTTCGTTTTCGCTCGGGTCTGGCTCCCGGCTTGAGGGCCATCGCACAGGTTACTGCGTGGTGGCCCTCCATTCGGATGAAACGGATCGGCCACCACAGGATGCATCGTGCAGCCGCCAGCCGCTTGCTTCTTTCACCAGGCTGAATGTGAATGAATCCCTCTTGACCTTTTGATCGCCTCCAAACGACTGTTCCAGCGTTGCCCGCACCTTGGCCGAGCGCCCCTGAATCTCGATGCGATCAATCGAAATCGGTCGCGCTAAGCTGAAATCCTGGCCTTGAACGAAGAAGTCGTAATCGAGCCCACCGGCTACCGCCCTCTTGTAGAGTTTCAGAAGGTCTCGATCGAATAATTTCGCGGCAAGCCGCTCATTGAATCCCGAATTGCTATTGTCGCCAACGCCGTAGGTCGCATAGAGCGCCTTGACGACCGCGGCAGGGTCGTCGTCGGCGGCGAACGCCGAGCCCGCATACGGGACGATCAGGAGCGACGCCGTCAAGCGGAGCAAATCTCGTCTCGTCGTCATTGAACGTCCTCCTACCGCTGCATTGCCTGATCGGCCTTCTCGCCGCGACGGGTCAGCGTCGGTGATCGAAGGACGCCGGTCTGTGCTCCACTGCACGATGACCCACGTTCTGTTCGAGGGCGCCGCCTCGCGGTCGGCGGCCAGCCGAACTCGGCGAGGACAGAGCCCCTTGATGTCTCTACTCTGGCCCTTGTGGCCGTCATCAACGAGCGGCCGCGAGCCCTTGGGAGGAGACCACGATGCCTAGCGATCTGATCGGCCAGGCTGCGGAGCTTGAACGTCTGCTGAAGTTACGCAACGCACCATTCGGCATGAAGCTGTTCGAGCGTGCCGAGGACATGGCGGCCATTCCGCGCATCCGTCGCCCGAAGGCCATTCACGCCTTCGATCAGGTCGTGGCACAGGCAGCTCGGCTGGGGTGGACCGTAGGGGCCACCGCCGAGGATTTGGTGGGCGCGCAGTGCCGAGCGGTGATCGGCCTCGGCAACGCCAAGGATGCCGAATGGACATCCGGGCAGCGCATGGTCGGCGTCTGGTATTCGACACCTGAGGATGCCGGCGCCCACCAGGCGGCGATGAACTGCGTCGAGGACGGCCGCTATCAGGCGATCGCCGTCTCGCCGCTCTCATCGGGGCGGCTCGACCCACCCGATATCGCGCTGTTCTATGCGACGCCGGGAGCGATGATGTATTTCATCAACGGGCTGCAATGGGCCGGCTACAAGCGCTTCGACTGGAGTGTCGTCGGCGAATCCGCCTGCGCCGACTCCTGGGGCCGTGCCTTGAAGACACGCCAGCCCAGCTTGTCGATTCCATGCTTCGCCGAGCGCCGCTATGGCGGCGTGCTGGACGATGAGATGCTGATGGCGCTGCCGCCCGACATGCTCGGTCAGGCGATTGCCGGCATGGAGGCATTGTCCAGGAACGGCCTGCGCTATCCGTTTCCACAATACGGCATTCAGCAGGATGTGCGCGCCGGCATGGGGGTCAGCTACGGGGGACCGTAGCTCGGTCGCCTGTAGGCGCTCGATCTCGTCGCGCAGCCGCGCCGCGGCGCCGAACCCCAGCCGGGCCGCATCGCGCGGCCTCGCTTCAGGCGAACGCCGGCATGACCTGCTCGGCGAACAGCCGGAGCGAACGCTCGAGCAGCTCGGTCGGAAGGCCTGGCATCTGCATGCGCAAGACGATTTCGGTCGGCTCGAGCTCCCGCTTGATCTCGCGGATGCGCTCCCTGGCGAGGGCCGGGTCGCCGACGATGTAGCGCGATGACATGGTCCGGAAGTCGACCATGGCCGTGTCGGTGACCAGGGTGCCGTGATCGGTGCGGAGCGCACGCTCGCCCTCCGCCGACTTGCGGCCGTAGATGCCGAACAAGCCGGTGGTGCCGGGCGCACCGTAGCGCTCGGCCTCCTCGATCGTATCCAGCACGAGCGCTTCGCGGAAGATCGGACGCTCCTCCGGGGCGTAGCCGATACCGGCCGCGATCTCGGTGTAGCGCGCGAAGTGCTCCTTCAGCTCCGCCGTCGTATGGCGCGGTGAAGCGGTGAGGGGCACGCGGCGACGCGCTGCCCGTTCGAGCAGCCTGGGACCGGAGACACCGTACCAGATCGGCAGCTTCGTCTGGACGGGGCGCGGGCTTAGCTTGAGGCGAGGAACCTGGAAGAGCTTGCCTTCGAAGCCGATATCGTCCGGATCCGACCAGGCCTTCTCGATGAAATCGATCAGCTCCTCGTGCAGCTTGAAGCGATCGGCATAGGGCACGCCGCGGCCGGCGAACTCCTCCGACGCGTAGCCCGGCGAGGTGCCGAAGGTCAGGCGGCCGTCACAGAGATTGTCGAGCGTGGCGAGGTCTTCCAACAGCTGCACGGGCGCGTAGAGCGTGCTGACCAGGATGTTGGTGACGAGGCGGACACGCCGCGTCACACCAGCCGCCTGCGCCAGCAGCATGAGCGGGCTGGGCACGAACCCGTCGGCCTGGAAATGATGCTCCGTGACGTGGATGCCGTGGTAGCCCAGATCCTCGATCAGCGGGCAGAGTTGACGGAACTCATGGAACGTCTGGCGATGCGTCGTCGGGCTGCCGGGGGGCGCCACGAGGCTGAATATCACCGAGAATTTCACTGTCGTTCTCCTTGACGACGAGCAAGGCCCCGTGCGGGGCGGCAAAGAAGCGCCGTTCCCGGTTTCGATGCCGGGAGGCGGCTGCTGCGCGGGGTGTGCGGCAGATCAGGCGTCGCGCCGAGGGTGCCTCACGCGAGCTCCGTCCTGAGCCGCGCGAGCCGGTCGAGCTCGACCGCGCGGGCGGCCAACGCCTGGTCCATGTCGACCTTGACGAAGCGGACGGCCTGATGGGGCTGCAACTGGCCGATCAGGTCCATGTCGGCCGCGATCACGGTGCCGAGCATGAAATAGCCGCCCCCGGTGACTGCGTCGCGATGCAGCACGATCGGCTCGGCCCCCGCCGGCACCTGCACCGAGCCATAGGGGTAGCCGCAATCCACCACGTTGGAGGCGTCGGCGCCGGCGCCGAACGGCGGCTCACGCTCGACCAGCGACAGGGGGCGTCCGCCACGAAAGCGGTAGCCGATCCGGTCCGCCTCCGGCGCGACCTTCCACGTGTCCTCGAAGAAGTCGGTACCGGCCTGCTGTGTCAGGCGGTGCCAATAAAGGCCCGGCAGGACGCGCAGTTCCACCGCGCCCGGCATCGCGCGGCGCAGCGCGGCCGGCAGAGGCCCCGTCGTGCAGTCCGGCCCGGCTGCCGGCCCGAGCTTCAGCACGTCGCCGGCCATGAGGGCCCGGCCCAGATGACCGCCGAGACCGCCGAGCGGGTAGGTCGAGCGGCTGCCGAGGACCATCGGCACGTCGATGCCGCCGGCGATCGCGAGATAGGCGCGGGCGCCCGCCCGGAGGAAGTCGAAGGAGAGGGTTTGGCCGGCTTCCACCACGATCGATGTCCAGGCGGGCTGCGGCTCACCATCGACCTTCACGGGCATGTCCGCCCCGGTGACGGCGACCGTGCGGCGCTCCTCGAACAGCAGCTGTGGGCCGGCGAAGACGATCTCCAGGCCGGCATCGTCCTCGTGGTTGCCGACGATGAGATTGGCGGCGGTGAGCGCGTAGCGGTCCATCGCCCCCGACATCGGGATGCCGAGATGGTAATAGCCTGGACGGCCGAGATCCTGGACGGTGGTCTGGAGCCCGGGCTTGACGACCTTAATGGCCATTGAGCGCCTCCAGAATCCGTCCGGCATAGGGTGCCGGCGCCTGTTCGAAGGCGTCGAGCGAGAACGAGACCGTGCTCTCCTTCAGGACGAAGCGTCCTGTCTCCAGTTCCCCGACCAGGGTGTCGTATTCCTCGCGCCCGATCGAGCGGTATTTCACGATGTCGCCGGGGCGGAACAGGATCATGAAGTCGCGAAGGTAGCTGGTGACCTGGTCGGGGTCGTAGATCGGCATCGGGGTGATGCCGAGCATCTGGTAGCCGCCCGCCCCGCGCACCGGGTAGATGCAGCTGAAGCAGCCGCCATGCGACACGCAGAGCTTCGGCGTGTCGGTGCGGGGCCGGACGTATTTCGGCACCTGGATCTGCCTGTCCTGCTCCACCATCTGGAACATGAACGGGCAGCCGGCGACGAAGCCCACCATCGAGACGAACCAGGGCGAGCCGGAATGAGCGGAAATGAGATCCTCGATGCTGTCGAACCCGTTGATCCGTGCCGAGTACTCGAGGTCGGTCGCGTTGGGGTCCTGGTGGCGGTCGCGGAAGCGCATCAAGGTCTCGCGCGTCCACGGATCGTCGTAGTAGACGGGCAGCTCCAGGATGCGCGTCGTCAGCACCCTGTTCGCGGCTGCGCCGGCCGCCTCGATCGACTTGACCTCCTTGAGGAGGTCGCCGGGTGCGATGACGTCGGGATTGAAGCGGATCAGCAACGAGGCATTGGCGGGACAGATCTCCGTCACGCCGGAGATCCGGCTGTCGCGGACCGCGTTGCAGATGCCGAGCGCGCGGAAGAAGGCCTGCAGCGACATGCTTTCGCTCATCTCGACGAACAGATGCTCGTCGCCGCCGAACGTGTATCTAGCGTCCATCGTCTCCCTCTATCGCTAGGACACGCGCAGAGGCCTGTCAGTCCGCGATCTCGTAGAGCGCCTGGCCCGCCATGACGGGCTCCTCGTCGTCGACAAGAAACCGCACGAGCGTCCCGCTCGCCTCGGCCTGAACCTCGGTGAAGGTCTTCATGACTTCGATCAGGCCGACCGTCTCGCCTTGTGCGAGGCTCTCGCCTTCGCTCTTGAAGGCCGGCTTGTCCGGCGCCGGCCTGCTGTAGAACGTGCCGGGGATCGGGGCGGGAACAGCGCGTGTCATCGTGGGGCTCCTGGAGCATGTCTTCTTCGGATTTGCGCGTATGAAGGGATGGGCATGCGTCAACGACCTGGATCAGTAGGCCGCCCCTGCCGTTGGTGATCGCGCGCCATCAAGGCGCTAAGCCCGTGCCGTCGCGCATGCGACGGCAAGGCCGCAATCGGCAACCGCGCGGCGCGCGGCCCTGATCACCGCCAGCGCATTCGGTCCGTCGCTGTGAACGCAGACGCTTTCGACGTCCATCGGCAGGACCTTGCCAGTCCGGTTGGTCAAGGTTTTCCGAGAAATGATCTCGACCATCCGCGCATAGACGAGGTCCGCATCGACCGGCCGCTTTTCACGCTCGACGATGAGGGACCCGTCGTCCGCGTAGTCGAGGTCGGGATAGGCCTCGGTGCACACCGGGATGCCGCGCATGGCGGCGCGGGCGGCGAAGGGCTCACGATCGGCGGGCCCTGCCCAATAGATCGCGGCCTCCGGCGCCACGGCCTCGATCGCGTCGAGGGCGGCGTCGGCCAGGTCGGGCTCACGCAGGACATGGAACAGGGCGCCGTGGGGCTTGACGTGGTTGAGCTGCACGCCTGCGCGCCGCAGGAACCCGGACAGGGCTCCGACCTGATAGACCACGTAGGCGTGGAGGTCCTTCGGCGTGACGTTGATCACGCGGCGGCCGAAGCCGAGCAGATCCGGCAGCCCCGGATGAGCGCCGACGGCGGTGCCCGCCGCCTTGGCCATGGCCACCGTGTTCATCATGATGAGCGGATCGCCGGCATGAAAGCCGCAGGCGACGTTGGCCGTGCTGATCAGCGGCATGATCGCCTCGTCGTCGCCCATCCGCCAGTTTCCGAACCCCTCGCCCATGTCGCAGTTGATATCGAATGTTCCGACCGCCATCGGGCCCGCTCCCTTGATCTCGACGTCCTGCCCGACGGCGCCGCCGTTGCGGGCCGAGTGCGGCCCGGCCACGCTGTTCACGCCCGCGCCAGCCTGGTGCGTGCGCCCAGCGAAAGATAGAGAACGAAGCTGCTGACGGCGGTCGCCGGTGCCGAGAAGCTGGCCGTCCACGGCACGTTCATTAGAACGACACCCAGGGCGACGGCGCCGAACCACGCCACCAGACCCGTCGGGTTGAAGGCCGGATAGGCCGCGTCGGGCCGGGCGCCGGCGTCCTCGGGCTCGCCGGGGGCCCTGCAGAGGATGTAGGCGAGCGCCACGCCGACCCAGGCGACGACGAAGATGCCCTGGTAGGCGAGGGCGGCCAGGATGTAGTGCACCACGTCCGCCATCATCAGCGCGTAGACGATGAGACCCACGACGATGGCCCAGATGTATTTCGGCCAGTTGAGCCTCAGGGTGAGGCGCCCCAGCGATTCCAGGTTGACCGCGGCAAGGTAGTAGTTTGCCGTGTTGATCCGTGTCTGCGTTGCCCACACGAAGACGAGGCCCAGAAATCCCATCATCAGGATGATGGCCTTCACCGCCGAGACCTCGCTCAGAGCGCCCTGGAGCGGGATCGTATTGGCCAGGAATATTCCGGCGAGCCCGCTGAGCAGCAACGCTATCGTATAGAATGGCGCACCGAAGTTGAACAGCGCATGATAAGTCTCGTCGTCGCTGCGTCCGAAACGGGCGTAGTCGAACGTGAACATCATCATGATCCACACGCCCATATAGGCGACGTAGACATTCCACCAGCCGGTCGACGACGGCGCCGATCCTTCCACGGACAGCCAGGCGTTGCTGTAGCCGTAGTTGTAGATCGCCAGGCCGACGGCCGCGGCCAGCCCGACGAGGTAGACCGGCAGCAGCACGCCGTTGAGCTTGTCGAGCCAGTTCTGAATGCTGCCGAAGACCAGCGGCACGCTGTAGAGCACAACGAGCAGTGCGGCAATCTTGTAGTCGAGGCTGGGATAAAGGAACGTGGCGGCGAGCGCGATGACCGAGCCCTCGAACACCGCGTAGTAGATGGCGGTCGCCGCGAAGATCAATGTGGCCAGAGCCGATCCTGTCGTGCCGAACAGGAGGCGGGAGAACAGCGAGACCGAGAGACCCGTCCGGATCGCATACCGCGCGATGACGGCGTTGATCGCAGAATACGTAATGATCGTAAGAATCAAGCCGATCAAAGTATTGCGAGTGCCGTAGACCGAAGCCAGCGTCGCAGCAACGACGATCCAGAACATCGCGCTGCAACAACTCCACCAGGCCATGGTGAGAGAGGTCGCCTTCATCCGGCCATTGCTGGGAACCGGGCGCTTCGTGTAGTCGAGTTCTTCCGCTCCGTCAGGCACGGGACTGCTTGCCATCGGATCACCCCTGTTTGGTCTTGCCGGGCTTTTTGCTCTTTGCAAGATCACGCTAGCGGCATCCGACGCATTGTGGAATTTCTATATATTGATGGGGCGTATTCTGTTTTTTTTATAATGCTCGATCACCCCCGGAGCAGGAGGCCCGCCGTTTGAGTTTCTCCTTCAGACAGATCCGCTACTTCGTGGCGGCCGCGGAGAGCGGCCAGCTCAGCCGCGCGGCGGTCGAGCTCAACGTCTCCCAGTCGGCCGTCACGACGGCGATACGGCAGCTTGAAGAGGTGGTGGGCATCACGCTCCTCACCCGCCGCTCGACGGGCGTCACGCTCACGCCCGACGGGGAGCAGTTCCTGCGCCACGCGCGGGATATCATGGCGACGGTCGATCAGGCGCTGCACGTGCAGCGCCGCTCCCAGCACGACGTCACGGGCACGGTGCGTGTCGGCGTCACCTACACGGTCGTCGGCTATTTCCTGTTGCCTCTGCTCGTCCGGTTCCGGCGCGTCTACCCCGACATCACGGTTGTCCTCGAGGAAGGATCGCGCCGCAACGTGGAGCGTGCGGTCTCGAACGGGCCGTTCGACCTGGCGCTGACGATGACCCAGGACTCTCGCGACATCGGGCACGAGGACCGCCTAACCATCAAGACGCTGCATCGCTCGGCGCGGCGGCTTTGGGTGTCCGCCAATCATCGCTTCCTTGCGTTGGAAGCCGTTGGATTTCGGGAGATTGCGAGCGAGCCTTATGTCGCCCTCACGATCGACGGTGCGTGGGACTATGCGCAGCGATACTGGGACACGCTTCCGCACCGGCCGAAGGTCGTATTCAAGACCTCGTCCGTCGAGGCCATTCGCACGATGGTCGCTTCAGGGATGGGGGTCTCGATCCTCTCGGATATGATCTACCGGCCCTGGTCACTGGACGGGCAGCGTATCGAGACGCGCGACGTCGACGGTTCTGTTCCAACCGTGGATGTTGCCGTTATCTTTCCCGCGGAACGGAAGATGAGCCCTGCCGCACGCACTTTCGTCACGTTCCTGCAGCGGGCGAGCAACGCCGCACCCCTGTCGCCGTAGGGCAGCCACGGGCAACCGACCGGAGGCTTTGAAGCAGAAACAAGGTGGCCGATCGTTGGCGCAGCCTATTTCCCCTTCCGCCCCCGATATTTCGGCTTCTGGCCGGGCCAGCCGGCGGTCGAGCGGGCCGGGGCGACGAAGTTCGCCGGGGTCAGCGGCAGCTCGCGATTGTGCGGCCCCATCTCGTCGAGGGTGGGCTTGCGGGCGCGCGTGGCCTCCTGCGGCGGCAGGTTGCCGGCGTTGCCGTAGCGGCGCTTGCCGGCGAAGCCGCCGGCCTTGTCCTCCACCTCGGACTGGCGGGCGAGCGGATCGTCGGCGATGGCGAGCTCGGTCGCCTGCAGGCGCTTGATCTCGTCGCGCAGCCGCGCCGCGGTCTCGAAGTCGAGGTCGGCGGCCGCCGCCCGCATGCGCTTCTCCAGGTCGGCCAGCACGGTCTTGAGATTGTGGCCGATCGGCGCGGCCTCCTTGGCCAGGCCCGCGTCGACGATGACGTGGTCGCGCTCGTAGACGCTGTCGAGGATGTCGGCGATGTTCTTCTTGACGCTTTGCGGCGTGATGCCGTTGGCCGCGTTCCAGGCCAGTTGCTTGTCGCGACGCCGGTTGGTCTCGGCCAGCGCCCGCTCGATCGAGCCGGTGATCTGGTCGGCGTAGAGCAGCACGCGGCCGTCGACGTTGCGGGCGGCGCGGCCGATGGTCTGGATCAGCGAGGTCTCGGAGCGCAGGAAGCCCTCCTTGTCCGCGTCGAGGATGGCGACCAGGGCGCACTCGGGAATATCGAGGCCCTCGCGCAGCAGGTTGATGCCGACCAGCACGTCGAAGGCCCCGAGCCTCAAGTCGCGGATGATCTCGATGCGCTCCAGGGTGTCGATGTCGGAGTGCATGTAGCGCACGCGCACGCCGTTCTCGTGCAGGTACTCGGTCAGGTCCTCGGCCATGCGCTTGGTCAGCACCGTGACCAGCGACCGGTAGCCCAGCGCCGCGGTTTCGCGGATCTCGCCCAGGACGTCGTCGACCTGGCTGCGGGCCGGACGGATTTCGACGGGCGGATCGACCAGGCCCGTGGGGCGGATCACCTGCTCGACGAAGACGCCGCCGGTGCGCTCCATCTCCCAGTCGCCGGGGGTGGCGGATACATGCACCGTCTGCGGCCGCATCGCCTCCCATTCCTCGAAGCGCAGCGGCCGGTTGTCCATGCACGAGGGCAGGCGGAAGCCATACTCGGCCAGGGTCGCCTTACGGCGGAAGTCGCCGCGGTACATGCCTCCGATCTGCGGCACCGTGACGTGGCTCTCGTCGACGAAGACGAGGGCGTTGTCGGGCAGATACTCGAACAGAGTCGGTGGCGGCTCGCCAGGCCTGCGGCCGGTGAGGTAGCGGGAATAATTCTCGATGCCGGCGCAGACGCCGGTCGCCTCCAGCATCTCCAGGTCGAAGCTGGTGCGCTGCTCCAGCCGCTGCGCCTCCAGGTAGCGGCCGGCCCGGTTCAGGTCGTCGAGGCGCCACTTGAGCTCCTCCTTGATCGACTTGATGGCCTGGCCCAGCGTCGGCTTGGGCGTGACGTAGTGGGAGTTGGCGTAGACCTTGACGAAGGAGAGGTCGGCGGTCTTGTGCCCGGTCAGCGGATCGAACTCGACGATGGTCTCCACCTCGTCGCCGAACAGGCCGATGCGCCAGGCCCGGTCTTCCATGTGGGCCGGGAACAACTCGATGACGTCGCCGCGCACGCGGAAGGTGCCACGCGCGAAATCGCTCTGGATGCGCTTGTATTGCAGCGCCACCAGATCGGCCAGCAGTTGGCGCTGCTCGATGCGCTCCCCCACCTTGATGGAGAAGGTCATGGCCGTGTAGGTCTCGACAGAGCCGATACCGTAGATGCACGAGACCGAGGCGACGATGATGACGTCGTCGCGCTCCAGCAGCGCACGGGTCGCCGAGTGGCGCATGCGGTCGATCTGCTCGTTGACCGAGCTTTCCTTCTCGATGTAGGTGTCCGAGCGCGGAACGTAGGCCTCCGGCTGGTAGTAATCATAATACGAGACGAAGTATTCGACCGCGTTGTTCGGGAAGAACGACCTGAACTCGCCGTAGAGCTGCGCCGCCAGCGTCTTGTTCGGCGCCAGCACCAGGGCCGGGCGCTGCGTCGCCTGGATGATCTGCGCCGCGGTGAAGGTCTTGCCCGAGCCGGTGACGCCGAGCAGCACCTGGTCGCGCTCCAGGCGGTTTACGCCGTCCACCAGCTCGGCGATGGCCTGGGGCTGGTCGCCGGCGGGCTCGAAGTCGGACACGATGGTGAAGCCGATGCCGCCCTCGGACTTCTCCGGGCGCGGCGGCCGGTGCGGCGTCCACAGCTTGTCCTTGTGGGACGGGTCGCCTTCCGTGAGCAGCTTGGACAGCGCGTCCATGGTCGCCGAGACGCCCGTCGTCAGCGCGCCGCCGTCGTCCTCGCCGTCGGCGGCGACGTTGCCCTCGCGCACGCGCCGCGGGGCGGCCTTGAGGATCTCGTCGCGGCTGAGGCTCTGGTCGCCCGCACCCCACTTGCGGCCGCGCTTGGGGGCCAGGGCCGAATCCGGCGGCAGCGCCTCGCCGGTGGTGACGCCGTAGGCCGCCTGCGGCCGCTCGCTGAAGCCGGCGCGGTCGCTCGCCGCCGTGCCTGGCGCGGCGCGGCCGCGGTTGATGCCCGGGTTGAGCAGATCGGCCAGATGCTCGTCGAGCGGCTTGAGCTCGGGCTTGCCGGCCTTGCCCCGGCCGGCGCGCGGCCGCTTGGGCGTCTCCGTCGAACCCGAGGCGGGAATCTTGGGGGCTTTCGGCATCGTCCCAATATGGGACGGAACCGCCGCGGCGGAAAGGGTGATCGGCTCCGTGCGGCCCTGCGTCCACCGCCGAGCGGCGACCCACCGCTGTCGCGGCCCGGCTTGATCCGACGCGCATGCCCGGATGCGGGTAGGTACTTTGCTACCTGGGCGAGCGGCCGTTGATCTTCCCCAAACCCTCGGTCTTGTAGCCGAGCAGGACCAGCAGGTCGTCCGAGGCTCCCTCCAGGATCCTGGGATTGAGCGACAGGAACCAGTTCTCCTGGGCCCGGTAGATGGGCCGGGTGTACCACCCGAACAGCCCGGCGCGGGTCCGGTCGGTGGTGCGGTTTTCTCCGGTGCGATGCCAGAGTCGGCTTTCGAACACCACGACCGTGCCGGCCGGCGCGGTCGCCGCGACCGAGCTGTCCTTGTCGTCGGGGCCGGGCGGGCGGTGATGGAGGTGGCTGCCGGGAACGAAGCGTGTGGCGCCGTTCTCCTCGGTGAACTCGTCGATGCACCAGGCCACGTTGCAGCCCTGCGGCAACGCCGGCCACGGCTCCTGGACGAAGATCTGATCGGCGTGCAGCATGCCGCCCGCACAGCCCGGCAGCGCGATGTTCGCGGACTGGTTGCCCAGCAGCGCCGGCCATCCCAGGACCGACCGGACGAGCCGCAGCGCCACGGGATGCTCGACGAGGTCGGCGAAGACGGGATCCAGGCTCAACGTATTCCAGACCCGATGGTTGCCTTCGCCGTAGTCGAGCTTGAAGCCGCTGTGGGTGACGTCGCGCTGAGCGTCAAGCTTCGCCGCCCGGTACAATGCGTGGCGCACGTCGGCCAGTTGCTCGGGGGTGAGCACCCCGGTCACCAGGCAGATGCCATGCTCCTGAAGGTCGCGCTCGGCCTGGCCGAGGTCGTCGGTGATGGGTGGCAGGGCCGTTTGCAACTTGCGCTCCTCCGCAGGGTTCCCGAGAGCATGCGCCACGCGGCGATGCGCCAGTCATGGAAATATCGCAATGGGGCCGGTCTCGGCCGGCCCTCTGGGCCGGCGGACGACGTCCTGACGTGGTGCGCTACTGCCCCTTGAGCAGGCCGCCGATCGGCTCGTAGGTGCGCCCGTTGAAGCGGATCGGCTGCATCTGCTTGATCGGATAGTAGTCGTCCGGCGCCGTTTTGACCCGGACGCCCGGGTAGAGCATCGGCAGCGTCACGTCCAAGTTGGCCGCCTGCTTCATGATGTTGGCGCGCGTGAGGTTGTCGCCGGCCTGGCGCAGCACCTGCTCGACCGCCTGGCCGATGGTGTAGCCCCCGGCGTTCAGGAAGTCGTCGACGTTGCCGCTCGGGTAGTAGGTCTTCATGAAGGCCGCGTAGCCGGCGAACTCCGGCGTGTCTTTCCACCGAGGATCGGTCGGGTCGCGCAGATAGGTCGACGAGATCACGCCGACCGCGTTGTCCAGCCCCGCCGGTGTGAGCACGGAGGCGACGGAGTGCGATGAATAGGAGATGTAGTGCACCGGCTTCCAGCCGAGCTCGGCGATGCGCCGGATCGCCATGGCGGTGAACTTCGGCGTGGAAAGGTCGATGAAGACATCGGCGCCGCTGGATTTCGCCGTGGCGAGCTGGCTGTCGACGGTCGGATCGGTGGCCTCGTAGGCCTGTTGGGCCACGATCATGGCGCCGGCCTTCTCGCCGAAGGCCTCCATGACCCCCTTCAGCAGGTCCCGGCCGTAGTCGTCGTTCTGGAAGAGGATCGCGACCTTCGCGGCCGGCCTGGTCTGCTGGACATGCTGGGCGTAGATGCGCCCCTCGGCCAGCAGGCTCGGATTCCATCCCATGCTCCAGGGCGTCTTCTTGTAGTCGCCCCAGCGCGGCGCCCCCGTCCCGACGAAGAGGTGCGGGACCTTTCGGCTGTTCATGTACGCGCCGATGGCCGCGTTCTGCGCCGTGCCCACCGGGGACACCAGCATGAGCACCTCGTCCTGCTCGACCAGCCTGCGGGCGGCCTCGACGGTCTTCGCCGGGTTGTAGCCGTCGTCCAGCGAGATGTACTTGATCTTGCGGCCGTTGATGCCGCCTTCGGCGTTGATCTTGTCGAAGTAGGCCGCGAGCGCCCTGCCGTATGTGCCCAGCATCGACACCGGCCCGGAGTACGGCACGATGTTGCCGATCTTGATCTCGGTGTCCGTGGCCCCGGTGTCGTAGGCCTTCTGTGCCTGGGCACTGCTCGCCCCTAGCCCTCCGAACGCTAGCGCGGCCGCGACGACCAGCTTGCGCTTGGCCTCGTGCATTCTCGCCTCCCCATCTTTGTTGTGTCTTGTCTGCTTACCCCGTGCGACGTCCCACGTTTGCCGCCAGCAGCTTTGCCCCCAGGCCGGTGTTCGCCGTGGCCTCCAGGCCCAACAGGCCGCGGAGCTCCGGATCCAGCTCCTGCTGGACCTCGGGCGACAGCACGACGTTCCAATTGACCTGCTGGCGGAGGAAGCTGCGCGTGTAGTAGCCGAACATCAGCGCGCGATCCTGGTCGGCGGTGATGTTGGCGCCCGAGGTGTGCCAGATGCGTCCGTCCATCGCGACGATCGAGCCGGCCTTGGCCTCGAACGGGCGCAGCCGGGCGGCCGCATCGGGGCCGAGCTCGGCGAGGCGCTTCACCTTGTGGCTGCCCGGAATGAACAGCGTGGCGCCGTTCTCGAAATAGGCGTCGGTCAGGCACCAGATCACGTTGATCGACCACGCCTCGAGCCACGGCTCCGGCACCACCAGGGCCTGGTCGGAGTGCAGGTTCATCGAGCCCGAGCCCGGCCGGGCGATGTTGGCCGTGAAGTTCGAGACGATGAACTCCGGGCCCAGCAGCGTACGCACCAGATCGAGCGCAACCGGCTTGCGGATCAAGTCTCGGAACACCGGGTCGAGGTCCAGCAGATCGAACACACGCACATTGGCGGGATTCGGATCCAGCTGCGCCAGGTGCGTCTCGCGCCCGCGCCGGCGAAACGCCTCGGCGGCCGCCCAGAGGCGTTCCAGCACGCCGGCGGCCTCCTCCCGGCTCAGCACGTCGGGCACCACGCACCAGCCCTCTTCGCGCAACTGTGCAGTCGCGGCCTGCAGACCCTCGCCGTTGCGGTGCAATTGAGCCGTCGGTTCCATGATGGCGTCCTGTTGTTTCCCGTTGCAGCCGCGCGTCGGCACCGGGGATGGACGACGATCTCGCCCTCCGCGTAGACGCGGCCGAACATCATCGAGATGACGGGGTGCGCTGCGCGACCTCGCGGTCAAGCCGCTGGAGAACCCTGGACCGGAGGGGATCGCGAACACACGGCCGCGCGCGTGGCGCGGGCAACGCCTCCGCCGCATGGCCGACCGTCGTCGCGTGCCGGGCATCGGTCAGGCGGACATCATCGTCCGGGGAGGACGGCGGACAAGCATCCAGGTATCCGCCATGGGAGGCAAAGAGCTCCCGGAGACCCGGAGGCCTCATGCTCTTGGCCAGAACAGTCCCAGCATTGATCGGGGACGCCTGATCCCTCTTTTGATTCATGAGACGTTTCCTCGAGTACCGCATCTTGGCGTGCGGTATCCCTATGGAAACATATTTAGAGTGCACTATAGAAACTGTCAATCCGGCGGTCGGGGCCGCCGCGCAGGTCCAGTTGCATGCGCAGGCCGCCGCCGCCCGCACGGGCGGCGCGCCGATGCTGATCTCGACGCTGCTTCGGCGATGGGGGTGAGCCCGCCCGATCGCCGAGCGATCCAGCTAACCCTTGGCCGCCGGCGGCTGCGATGCCGGCTGCGGCGGCAGCGGCTGCACGGGCATGCCGGGGCCGATCTTCTGCAGGTTGCCGGTGATGATCTGATCGCTTTCGGAGACGCCCTTGAGCAGGGCGACGAGCTCGCCGCTGACGGGGCCGAGCGTCACGATCCGCTGCTCCGCCTTGTGGTCGGGGCCTACCACATAGACGTACTTGCCGAACTGGCTCGAGCCCAGCGCCGTCTGCGGCACCATGAGGGCGTTCGGCTGCTGCTTGATCAGCAGGCGCACGCGCACGTACTGGCCGGGCAGCAGGGAGAGGTCATTGTTGGCGATGGTGGCCCGCGCCGTCAGCGTGCCGGTGGCGCGGTCGATGACGTTGTCGATGAAGGTCAGCTCGCCCTGGTAGCGCGGCTGGGTCTCGCCGGGCAGCAGGATATCGGCCTCCACCTTGCCGGCGGTCCTGGCCTTCTGGATCTCGGCCAGATCGGACTCGCTCGGATTGAAGGTGACGTAGATCGGGTCGAGCTGCACCAGCGTGTTCAGGGGGGCGCCGGCGACGCTGATCAGGGTCCCGACCGGCGCCTGGTTGCGGCCGATGCGCCCGGCGAAGGGGGCGCGGATCTCGGTGTAGCTCAGGTTGAGCTCCGCCGTGCGCACCGCCGCGCGGTCCATGGCGAGCGCCGCCTCGGCCTGGCGCTGGGTGCTGGTCCGCTGGTCGAAGGTATCCCGGGCGAGGTAGCCGCTCTTGGCGAGCTCGGTGCCGCGGCTGAGGTTGGAGCGCGCGTAGTCGAGCGCCGCCTCGTCGCGCTGTACCTGGGCCTTGGCCTGGTCGAGGGCGGCCTGATAGTCGCGCGGGTCGATCTTGTAGAGCAGATCGCCCTTCTTGACGTTGGCCCCGTCCGGCGCCGGCTGCTCCTGCACGTAGCCGGAGACGCGTGCCTGCAGCGTGATGTTGCGGATCGATTCCGTCCGCGCCGAGTACTCCAGGTAGATCGGCAGGGTCCGCTTGACGACGCCGGCGACGGGGACGGGCATGGCGAAGCCGCCCGGCGCCGCCGCGGCGGCTGCCGGCGTGCTGCCGCCGGGCGTCAGGCGGTCCTTCAGACCGAAGTAGGCACCTCCCGCGGCCACAGCGACCACGACGATACCGAGACTGAGTTTCCACATGCGCATAAGGGGCTTCCAGTCCTATTCGGCCGCGCTCGCCTTGGCGCCGAGGGCCACGGGCGGCTCGGCGGTAGAGTGGGCGTCCTTGGTTGAACCACGTTCGCGCCACTCTTCGATCATGGCGTAGAAGACGGGCACGAACAGCAGGGTGAGAATGGTGGCGGCGAGCATGCCGAAGAACACGGTGGTGCCGATCGACTGCCGGCTCGCGGCGCCGGCGCCGGTGGCGATCATCAGCGGCACCACGCCGAGGATGAAGGCGAAGGCCGTCATCAGGATGGGGCGCAGGCGCAGCCGGCCCGCCTCCATGGCCGCCTCGACGATGCCGAAGCCGCCTTCGCGCAGGTGCTTGGCGAACTCGACGATCAGGATGGCGTTCTTGGCCGCCAGGCCGATGAGCATGACGAAGCCGATCTGTGAGTAGACGTCGATCTGCAGGCCTCTGATCCACAGGCCGGCGAGCGCACCGAACAGCGCCAGCGGCACCGCCAGCAGCACCATGAACGGCATCGACCAGCTCTCGTACTGCGCCGCCAGGATGAGGAAGACGAAGACGATGGCGAGGGCGAAGATGACGACGGCGATCGAGCCGGCCTTCAATTCCTGGAAGGTGATGCCGGTCCACTCATAAGTGAAGTCGCGCGGCAGCGCCGCCGCCGCGGCCCGCTCCATGGCCGCGACCGCCTGGCCGGAGCTGAAGCCGGGCGCGGCGCCGCCGTTGATGAGCGCGGAGGCGTAGTTGTTGTAGTGCGGCACCGTCTCCGGGCCGACGATCGGCTTCAGCGTGCCCAGCGTGCTCAGTGGCACCATGCCCCCGGTGGAGTTGCGCACGTAGAGCCGGGAGATGTCGGTGGGGTTGGCGCGTGCATCCTTGTCGGCCTGGATGGTGACGCGGAAGTTGCGCCCGAACAGGTTGAAGTCGTTCACGTAGAGCGAGCCGAGATAGATCTGCAGCGTGTTGAACACGTCCGGCAGGCTGAGGCCGAGCAGCTTGGCCTTGTTGCGGTCGAGGTCATACTGGAACTGCGGCGTCGACGTGCTGAAGGTGCTGAACAACTGGTGGCCGTCGATCTCCGGCTGCTTGCGCGCCTCGGCGATGACTGCCTGCACCGCCTCGTTCAGCGCCGTGCTGCCGCGTCCGTTGAGGTCCTCGATCTGGAACTCGAAGCCACCGGTGGCGCCGAGGCCGGGAATGGACGGCGGGTCGAAGCTGAGCGCGATCGCTTCGGGGATCTGCAGCAGCTTGGGCCGCACCGTCGCCACGATGTTGGAGGCGCTGAGCTCGGGCGGCCGCTCGGACCATGGCTTCAGGATGGCGAACTCGACCGCCGAGTTGGACTGGGCGGCGTTGGTGAGGAAGTTGAGGCCGCTGATCGAGCCGACGATCTCGACACCCGGTGTGTTGCGCAGGATCTCCCGCGCCTTCTTGGCGACGGCATCCGTGCGCTCCAGCGAGGCGCCTTCGGGCAGCTGGATGACGACGAAGAAGTAGCCCTGGTCCTCCACCGGCAGGAAGGTCGACGGGATCCGTTGCGACACCCAGTAGGTGCCGGCACCGCCGGCGACGAACAGCGCGATCATCAGCCAGCGGAGCCGGATCAGCGTGCGGATGCTGCGGGCGTAGGCGTGCGACAGCCGTTCGAAGCCGGCGTTGAACCAGCGGAACGGCGGGAAGGTGACCTCACCGCGATGGCGTAGGAACGCGGCGCTGAGGGCCGGGCTCAGGGTCAGCGAGTTGAACGCGGAAATGCCGACCGAGATGGCCACCGTCAGCGCGAACTGGTTGTAGAGCCGGCCGGCGACGCCCGGGATGAAGGCGACCGGAATGAACACCGCCATCAGCACCGCGGTGGTAGCGATGATGGGCCCGGTCACCTCGGACATGGCCTTGCGGGCCGCGGCGAGCGGCGGCAGCCCCGCCTCCAGCTGGCGCTCCACGTTCTCGACGACGACGATGGCGTCGTCGACGACGAGGCCGATGGCGAGCACCATGCCGAGCAGGCTGAGCATGTTGAGCGAGAAGCCGAGCGCCAGCATCACGGCGAGGGTGGCGATGAGCGAGACCGGAATGGCGATGATCGGAATGAGCGTCGTGCGCCAGCTCTGCAGGAAGATGAAGACGACGAGGACCACCAGCAGCAGGGCCTCGACCAGCGTCTTCACCACGTCTTCCATGGCCGCCGAGACGAAGCGCGTGGTGTCGTAGTGCATGGCGTAGGCGATGCCCTTGGGGAAACGCTTGGCCAGCTCTTCCATCTTCTTCTTGATGTTCTCCTGCAGCTGGAGGGCGTTGGAGCCCGGCAGCTGGAAGATGCCCAGCACGACGCTGGGGTCCTCGCCGAAGAACCCCGAGGACGCATATTGCAGGGCGCCGAGCTCGACCCGGGCCACGTCGCGCAGGCGCACGACCGACCCGGCCTGCGGGTCGGCACGGACGATGATGTTCTCGAACTCCTTGGGGTCGCTCAGACGGCCGACGGCGTTGACCTGCATCTCGAAGGCCGTGCCCGCCGGCGCCGGCGACTGGCCGATCTTGCCGGCGGCCACCTGCACGTTCTGCTCGGCCACGGCGTTCTGCACGTCGACGGCGGTGATGCCGAGGTTGGCGAGCTTGTCCGGATCGAGCCAGACGCGCATGGAATAGCGGCGCTCACCGAAGATCTGGACATCGCCGACGCCCGGCACGCGCTTCAGCGGATCGGCGACCTGCAAATAGGCGTAGTTACTGAGCGCCACCGGATCGACCGATCCGTCCGGCGAGGTCAGGTTGACGATCAGCACGAAGCTCGGGTTCTGCTTCTTGATGATGACGCCGGCCTGGTTGACGATCGGCGGCAGCACCGACGAGGCCTGGGAGACGCGGTTCTGCACGTCGACGGCGGCGATATTCAGCGGATAGCCCACGTCGAAGGTGATGGTGATGGTCGACGAGCCGTCGTTGGAGCTGGTCGAGGACATGTAGGTCATGCCCTCGACGCCGTTGATCTGCTGCTCCAGCGGCGTCGTGACCGTATCGGCAACGACCTGGGCGCTGGCGCCCGGGTAGGCCGCGGCCACCACCACCTGCGGCGGCGTGATGTCGGGGAACTGCGACACCGGCAGCAGGAAGTAGGAGATGGCGCCGGCGAGCACCATGATGATGGCGACGGCGGACGCAAAGATCGGACGTTGAATAAAGAAGTTGACCATCAAAACCGTCCGCTGGATCGGTGCCCGGAGCACGTCCGGGCGGGGCGCGCCCAAGCCGGGGGCGTCCCAGATTCGAAAAATTCAAGGACTTGAAGCACGCCTGCCCGCCCAGGTGATCACATCTGAGCGGGACCCGCGCACGATCTATGTGCCAGTCCCCGGCTCTGCCAGGGTGAAGATCCACGCATCGATGCGATCGTTTGCCGGCGCGGCAGGATAGCAACACTGCCGGAGCCGGGCGCCGGCGGAGCATGGGCCCGCTTCGGAGGCGGAACGAGGGCGGACGGGGCGCAGTCGACCATAACAAATCCATTTCCCTAGAGCATTTCGCCATTGGATGGTTCCATCCAATGGCGGAGAAATGCTCATAGCCTTTTGAATCTGGAGCGCTTTCTCGCGATTGGGTGAGGCCACCCGATCGCAAAGCGCTCCAGCGGCACGGCCATCGTGATGTCGAGCCCAAGGACGTTCCAGCGGCCCGCCGGCCGACACGGCCGTCCGTTGGTCGGAGCATGGCCTCGGCGGGTGAGCCGCCGCGGCGGCGCCGATGTCGGGGCCGCGCGCCCCATGGTAAACTCGATTCATGCGCAAGCGCCTGCCTCCGCTCGAACAGATCGAGGCCTTCATCGAAGCAACCCGCGCGCCAACCTTTCGCGAGGCGGCGGAGCGGTGCGCGCTGAGCCCGGCTGCGTTCTCGCGCCGCATCCAGGCGTTCTCGGCCCATATGGGGCTGACACTGTTCGAGCGGCGCAGCGGCGGCGGCGTCCGCCTGACCGAGGCGGGAGCCCGTTGCGCGCGTGAGCTGGAGCCCGCCTATCTGGAGCTGCGGCGTGCGGCCGCCGCCGTCGCGCGGGAGGCGGCCGCGGACCGGACGGTGCGCCTGTCGCTGTCCCACTCGCTCGCGGTCGGCTGGCTCATTCCGCGGCTGGACGCCTTGCGTGCCGCGCACCCGGACATCCGCCTCGCTCTGACCACCGCCCGGGACGCGGCCGCCCTACGCCGCGGCGAGGTGGACCTCGCCATTTGCTATGCGGATATCGCCGTCGCCGACCTCGCCGCGCTGCCGTTGCTCGACGTCACCGTCGCGCCGGTCGCCGCACCTCCGGTCGCGGCCGCCTTCGCCGCCGAGGGCCGCGACCTGACGCGCCAGCGGCTGCTTGCGGTGGCGCAGCCGCCCGATGTCTGGGGCCAATGGGCGGCCGCCATCGGCTGGCCCCAGGACCTGCCGGCCGCCGCGACCTTCGATGTCCAGCACGCCGCCTACGAGATGGCCGCCCGCGGCCTCGGCGTGGCGCTCGCCGCCAGCCCGTCCGTCGGGCCCTACCTGGACGCCGGCCGCCTGGTCGGCCTCGGCTTGCCGGCCGCACCCGCACCGATCGACGGCGGCTATCGCCTGGTGGCGGCGCGGGGCCGGCCACGGCGCGAGGTGAAGCGCGTGCGCGATTGGCTCGTCGACGCCGCCCGCGCGACACCGGATGTCTTCGCCGCCGCACAGCCCGCCGTTGCATGACTTGCAACGGGGCGCGCGGTCTTTGCGCCGCGCGCCCGTGGCCGGGCGTGCTAGCACCTTGCCGTCCGGTGGCGCTTGCGAGGGTGCGATGGCAGAAGTGGCGACCGATCTCGTGGTGCGGCGCGACGACCTGCGGACCTGCCGCTTCGTTTCGACGCCGTTGCCGGAGCCTGCCGCCGGCGAGGCGCTGCTGCGCATCGACAGCTTCGCGCTGACGGCGACCTACGCCGCGGTCGGCGACGAGATGCGCTATTGGGATTTCTTTCCCTGCTCCGAGCCGGGCTGGGGCCGCGTTCCGTGCTGGGGGCACGGCCAGGTGGTCGCCTCGCGGGCGCCCGGCGTGGCCGTGGGGACGCGCGTCTTCGGCTATTGTCCGATCGGTACGCATCTGGTCGTGGCGCCCGGCGCGGCGAGGGCCGGTGCCTTCGCCGACCTCGCGGCGCATCGCCAGGCACTGCCGTCCTTCTATAATTCCTACCAACAGGCCCAGGGCGACGCGGACGCCGAGGCCATGACCATGCTGGTGCGGCTGCTGTTCACCACGGCCTGGGTCATCGACGCCTTCCTGGCGGATGCCGACATCTTCGGCGCGCGGCGGGTCGCGCTGTCGAGCGCCTCGAGCAAGACGGCGATGGCGCTGGCCTGGTGCCTGAAGCGGCGTGGCGGGGTGGAGACCATCGGCCTGACGTCGTCCGGCAACGCCGCTTTCGTCGGCGGGCTCGGCTGCTACGACCGCGTCGCGACCTACGATCGGATCGGCGCCATCGCCGCCGATGCACCGGCCGTCTACGTCGACTTCGCCGGCTCGGCGGCGTTGCGACGTGCCGTGCACGGGCAATTTCGCCAGAGCCTGGTCTACGACTGCGCCGTGGGCGCGACCGACTGGTCGGCGATCGGGCCCTGGGATCTCGACCTGCCGGGGGCCGCGCCACACTACTTCTTCGCGCCCAAGCACATCGCAAGGCGCTCCGCCGAATGGGGCCACGACGGCTACGCCGCCCGGCTCGGTGCTGCCTTCGCCGCCTTCGAGCTGGACGCCCGCCGCTGGCTCACCATTGTTCGGGCCGACGGTCCGGAAGCCGTGCAACGCCGTTGGCTGAGCGCCGTGGAGGGCCGCCTGCCGCCGGCCGAAGGTCTCATCCTGAGGCTGTAACGCCGTCAGGCGCGTAGGCGAAAAGTCGCCGCGGCGCGGGCGATGACGTCGCCGCCGGCGCTGACGATGGCGTCGACGACGCCGCTCGACCGGCCGGCGTGCACGATCCGCGGCACCACCTCCAGCCACTGGCCGAGCGTGCCGCTGGCGATGTAGTCGACGGTGAGCGACGTCGTCAGTGGCGAGGCCTGGTCGGGAAACTGCCGCCGCCGCGTCATCACCAGGCTCATGCCCATGGCGATGTCGGCCAGCGTGGAGACCACGCCGCCGTGGACGAGGTTGCGATTGTTGCAGAGTGGCCGGCGGATGAAGGTGCCGAGGCGCAGCGTATCGCCGTCCTCGCGCGCATAGATCGGCATCCATGGCTCGAGCACCGGCGCAATGCGGGAAAACGGCGCAAAGCCCGGCGGCGGCGCGGTCTCGTCCATGCCAATCTCTCTTTCTTTGTGTTGCTCTCTCGCGCCGTGGCCCGGCCTCGCACGGACGGCGGCCGGGAGCATGCCTGGGCCGCCCATGGCGGTCGAACGCAAATCGCGGCGCGCGCCTTGCGTCCGGCGCAAGAGCTCGGGTCCCGGCGGTTGCGCGCCCGTCCGCTTCGCCATAGAGCCCTCCTCTCGAATCAGATGTGATCATCCGATCGGACAGGAGAAGGGCTCCAACGGGCTGAATCTGGAGCTCTTCCTCAGCGATTGCGTATTTCGCCCAATCGCCGGCCGCTCCGGCGGAGCATGGCCGTCGGAGGGGCCGCTCGGGAGGACTGTTCATCATGCGTAGGGCTGACGGCGTCCGCAAAGCCGGCAAGGCCTCGGCGGTCCAGGCGGCCGGCCAGTGCGTCTGCGGCGAGGTCCGTTTCGAGATCGACGTCCCGGCGCGCTGGGCTTGGCATGACCATTCCGAGGCCAGCCGCCGAGCGCAGGGCTGTGCCTACGCCACCTATGTCGGCAGCTGGCGTAGCCGCTTTCGCGTCCTGGCCGGATCGGAGCGCATCAGCCGCTTCGAGGACGCCGCGGCCGGCTCCGCCCGCAGCTTCTGCGCCCGCTGCGGCACGCCATTGTTCTACGAACGGGTGCGCTCGCCGCACATGGTCGACATTCCGCGTGCCCTCTTCGCCAGCCGGACCGGCCGCGAGCCGCGCTACCATCTCGGCATCGAGGAGGCGGTCGACTGGGCCTACGGTGGCCGGCCTCTGGCGCCCTTGAAAGGGTATCCCGGCGTGGTCTGGGAACGCCCTCGGCAGAAGAAGAGCCGGATTCCCGACCCGATGTTCTGAGACTGCCCGGGCCGCGCGGCTCGAATTTTTCGCCCGCTGGCGTGTTCACTCCGGGGTCACGGCCGTCCGTCGTGCAAAGCCCTGGATGGTGCGAGCGAGTGGTGACAGCATTATTGGCACTGGCAACCGCCGTACCCCCTCACGCGGTTCTCCAGACCGAGGCCGCCGCGGTCGCGGCCACCGTGTTCGGGGACCGCTTCGACGGCTATCAGCGCATGGCGCGGGTGTTCGAGACGACCGGCATCCGCAAGCGTCATTTCGTCAGGCCACTGGAGTGGTTCGTGGCCCCCGCGGCTGGGAGGAGCGCAGCGCCGCCTATCTGGAGGGCGCCTGCGACCTGTTCGTGGCCGCGGCGTCCCGCGCCCTCGACGCCGCCGGCGTGCGGGCCGCCGAGGTCGATGCCATCGTCGTGGTGTCGTCGACGGGGATCGCGGCGCCCAGCCTCGAAGCCCGGGTCGCCGGCCGCATGGGGTTCCGCGCCGACGTGGAGCGGGTGCCGATCTTCGGCCTCGGCTGCGCCGGGGGGGTGTCCGGGCTGACGACGGCGGCGCGGCTGGCGGAGGCGCAGCCCGGCACGACCGTCTTGTTCGTCGCCGTCGAGACCTGCTCGCTGGCCTACCGTCCGGACGATCTGTCGAAGGCCAGCATCGTCGCCACCGCCCTGTTCGGCGACGGCGCCGCGGCCTGCGTCCTGCGCTCGGGGCATGGCGGCCGGGCCGACATCGAATGGGGCGGCCAGCACCTGTGGCCGGATACGCTCGACATCATGGGCTGGCGGGTCGAGGAGGTGGGGCTCGGCGTCGTCTTCGACCGCGCCATCCCGCCTTTCGCCGAAGCCCATGCCGGCGCGGCAGTCGAGGCGATGCTGGGGCGCGCCGGGCTGGCGCGCAGCGACGTCGCCCGCTTCGTCTGCCACCCCGGCGGCACGAAGGTGGTCGACGCGCTGGAGCACGCGCTGCGGCTGGCGCCGGGGGCGCTGGCCGACGAGCGCGAGGTTCTCGCCGACTACGGCAACATGTCGGCGCCGACCGCGCTGTTCGTGCTGGAGCGCGTCCTCGACCGGGGGCTGGCCGGCCGTGCCGCGCTGCTCGCCATGGGCCCGGGCTTCACGGCGAGCTGCTTGACCTTGCGAGGCACCGCGTGAGCCTCGCCGTCATCGTCCTCGCCCTGGTCACGGCGCAGCGTCTCGGCGAGCTGGCGCTGGCGCGGCGCAACACCCGGGCGCTGCTGGCGCGGCATGCCGTCGAGGTGGCGCCGGGCCACTACCCGGCAATCGTCGCCGTCCATGCGGCCTGGCTGGCCGGCCTCTGGCTGCTGGCGCCGTCGCAGCCCGTCGACCTGCGCTGGCTCGCCGTCTTCATCGGGCTGCAGGCCCTGCGCGTCTGGGTGTTGGCGACGCTGAAGGAGCGCTGGACGACGCGCATCATCGTCCTGCCGGGCGCGCCGCTGGTGCGCGCGGGGCCGTACCGCTTCCTCTCGCATCCGAACTATGCGGTGGTGGCCGGCGAGATCGCAGTGCTGCCGCTGGCGTTCGGCCTGCCGGTCTTCGCCGCTGTCTTCAGCCTGCTGAATGCGGCGGTCCTCTGCGTTCGTATCCGGGCCGAACGTACGGCCTTGGCGCAAGGCGCCGCGGATGGATCGTGAGCCCCGGCCTCGCCGAAGCGCGCCGGCCGTCCCGTCGTGGGGCGAACGTATGAGCGAGGCGACCAGTCCGACGGTGGCCGAGCCGGCCGCGGCCCCGCGCGTCTTCGTCGGCTTCGCCATGATGTGCCTCGGCATGTTCATGGCGATCCTCGACGTGCAGATCGTCGCGACGTCCCTGCCTACCATTCAGGGCGCGCTCGCCATCGCTCCGGACCAGATGAGCTGGGTGCAGACCGCCTATCTCATCGCCGAGGTGGTGGCGATCCCGCTGACCGGCCTGCTCACCCGGCTCGTGGGCATGCGGCGGCTGTTCGTCGGCGCCGTGTCGGTCTTCACCGCCGCATCGGTCCTGTGCGCCCTCAGCACCGATTTCACCCAGCTGATCGCTGCGCGGGTGCTGCAAGGGTTTTCCGGGGGCACGTTGATCCCCGCCGTGTTCACCGCCGTCTTCCTGCTGTTTCCGGTGCGCCTGCAAGGCATCGCGACGACGTTCGCCGGCGTGCTGGCGGTGCTGGCGCCGACGGTCGGCCCCATCGTCGGCGGCTGGATCACCGAGACCTACTCATGGCACTGGCTGTTCCTCGTCAACCTGATGCCCGGCATTGCCGCCGCGCTCGGTGCGTGGCTGTTCCTGCCGCGGGACGAGCCCGCCGCCGAGGCCGGCGAGTCCGTCGACGTCGTCGCGCTGCTGCTCCTGGCGACGGCACTGGCCGCGCTGGAGATCGCGCTCAAGCAGGCGCCGGACCGGGGCTGGCTGTCGCCGCTCGTCGTCGGCTTGCTGGTCTGGACCTTGGCGGCAGGATCGCTCTTCGCCCGGCGCGTCCTGGCGAGCCGCCGGCCGCTGGTGGACGTCACCTTGCTGGGGGACCGCAACTTCGCCATCGGTGCGGCGCTGAGCTTCGTGCTCGGCATCGGACTGTTCGGCTCGGTCTACCTGATGCCGGTCTTCCTCGCCTACGTCCGGGGCCACGACGCGCTCGAGATCGGCCGGATCATGCTGGTCACCGGCGCTGCGCAGCTCGTCACCGCGCCGATCGCCGTCTCGCTGGAGCGGCGCCTGGACCCGCGCCTGCTCACCGGTTTCGGCTTCGCGCTGTTCGGGATGGGCCTGGCGCTCAGCGCCCGCCAGACCGTGGAGACGGACTTCGACGCGATGCTGTGGCCGCAGATCCTGCGCGGCAGCGCCATCATGTTCTGCCTGCTGCCGCCGACCCGGCTGGCGCTCGGCCATCTGCCGCCGGAGCGGGTGCCCGACGCGAGCGGCCTGTTCAACCTGATGCGCAACCTCGGCGGCGCCATCGGTCTGGCGCTCATCGACACGGTCATCTATGGCCGCGCCGCGGCCCATGGCGCGGCCATCCTCGATCGGCTTCGCGCCGGCGATGCGGCCACGGCGGCGGCCGTCGGCATCTCGCCCGAGATGATGGCAGCGGCGGGTCCCGGCGCACTGAACGATCCCGCCGTCGTCGCACTGGTGCGGCCGCTGATCGAGAAGGCGGCTTTCGTGGAAACGACGAATCTGGCCTGGACGCTGACCGCCGTGCTCACGCTCCTGGCGCTGGCCCTGGTGCCCTTCGTCCGCTGGCGTGTTCACGGGAATGGGATGTCCGCATGAGGGGAGCTCTGCCCTATCGGCCATGGTTTCGCCCTTCCGGCTGAGGAGATAGCGTGCGCGTCGCTGCCGTCGCCCCTTTGCTCTCGCGTCACGATGGCTTCCGGGATACGGATCCGTCGGCTGGGCGTTCTTGGGGGCTGGGGACAGGCGGTCGGAGTACGGCCATGGGGTCCAGCGAAGAGGTCCGCGCCGGGCTGAGCCCGCATCTGTCGCGATTGTGGCGGTATGCCTTCGTGCTCTGCCACCGGCGCGACGTGGCCGAAGACCTGGTGCAGGCGACATGCGTGCGGGCGCTCGAACGGGCGGCCCAGTTCGCGCCGGGAACGCGCCTCGACCGCTGGCTGTTTGCGATCCTGCACTCGATCTGGCTCAACGACGTGCGGGCGAGGCGCATCCGCCAAGGCCAAGGCTTCGTCGACGCCGAGGCGGTGCTGGTGGTGGACGGCGCAGGCCAGACCGAGAGCCATGTCCTTGCCGGCCAGGTGCTGCGCCAGGTGCAGGCGCTGCCGGAAGTGCAGCGGGAGGCCGTGTTCCTGGTCTATGTGGAGGGGCTGTCCTATCGGGAGGTGGCCGGGCTGCTCGATGTGCCGGTCGGCACGGTCATGAGCCGGCTGGCGGCGGCGCGGGCCAAGCTTGCGGCCGACGTCGGCTCCGATGGTCCGCATGCGCGCGCGAGGGCCGGCCGATGAGCGAGCCAGGGCGCCTCGACCACCGCGAAGACGAGAGCTTCGTCGCCTATCTCGACGGCGAGCTGGACGACGAGCAGCGCGCCCGTATCGAGGCGCTCGTCGCCGCCGAGCCGGCCGCGGCGGCGCGCCTCGCCTTCCTGTCTCGCGGCGGCCTGCCGTTCGAGCAGGCCTACGCGCCGCTGTTGGCCGCGGCGCCGGACGAGCGGTTGCAGGCCATGCTGGCCGGCGTGCCGGATCAGGCGCCCGCCGTCCGGGCGGCGCTCGCGGCCGTCTGGGACCGGCGCGCCGCCGTCGCCGCAGGCGTGGCGCTGTTGGTCGCCGGCGGCGCGATCGGCCGGCTGGTGCCGCGCTCCGCCGAGCGGCAGGGCGCGGCCGGCGACGGCTCCGCGTGGCGCCAGGTGATGGCAGCGCAACTGCGGCTCTACACCCCCGATACGCTGGCCCATCTCGATCCGGACGACGCGGGGCAGAACCGGGAGCTCGGCAGCGCCGGCGCCAAGATCGGCATGGACCTCGAGCGCGCCATGGTGGCGCTGCCGGGCATTCCCATGAAGCGCGCGCAGGTGCTCAGCTATGACGACAGGCCGCTGGTGCAGGTCACCTACCTCGACCCCACCCATGGGCCGCTGGCGCTCTGCATCACCCGCGCGCTGGACGGCGCGGCGACGATGCGGACCGAGCAGCGGCTCGGCATGAACATCGCTTACTGGTCGACCAAGAGCTTCGCCTTCCTGGTGGTCGGGCGGGCCCCGGTCGACGAGATCGAGCGGCTCGGCCGCTCCATCAGCCCGCGGGTGCGCAACGCGACATAGAAAGAAGGTAAGCTGCTTCCTCGAGCGGCACGTCTTCGAGGGCGGCTGCGGGGCTTAACTTGCCGCTCGCACCAGGGCCACCGTGTCGACGGCCACCCGGCAGAGCCCGGCGAGCCGGGCGATGAAGGCATCCTTGTCGAACGCCTCCACATCGGCTTTCGCGCGCGCGATCGCCCAGGCAAGCAGCGGCTCGCCACCGACGTCGTGTTGCCAGGCGGCGGGCGGAATGCCGGCGATCAGGGTCTCGCCGTCCACCCGCAGCGTGCCCCAGGCGGGCTGGGGGCGCAGCAGCAGCTTCGGCCTCCGGGCGGGGAAATCCGGGTCGAGCGTATCGATGCGCATCAGCGGCCAGGGGAGGGGCGCCCCGGTGTGCAAGGCGAGTAGGCGCTGGCCGAGCGTGATCGCGGCGGCCGAAGCCGGTTGCGCCGGCGGAGCGTCGGCCCCGGCGAAGGCCCTGAGGTGCAGGCCGGCGTAGACCAGCGCGAGCCCGTCCTCATCGTCCGCTCCAGCCTCGGCGTTCGCTGCTCGCCAGGCCGTGGCCGCGCGTGCGATCGCCTCCCGCCGCGTGGCCGGCGGCCCGGCGGGCGCGAGCGCGAAGGCGACGAGCACCGGCCTTGCCGCCTCGACGTCCATGGTGCGGAGCTCGACGGTGCTCACGCCGATTGAGCCGCCGCATAGTCGGCGTCGCTGACCTGCTCCAGCCAGTCGGCGGCCTTGCCGGTGTCGTCGCTCTCCTGGAGGGCGAGGTGCGTCATCAGCGTGGTGGCCGTGGCCCCGTGCCAGTGCTTGACACCCGGCGGGATCCAGACCGTGTCGCCCGGATGCAGGCGCTCGGCTGTCTTGCCGTCCTCCTGGACCAGGCAAACGCCGACCAGCACGTGCAAAGTCTGCCCGAACGGGTGGGTGTGCCAGGCCGTCCGTGCGCCGGGCGGGAAGGTGACGCGCGCCAGGTTGGCGCGCGCCGGCGCCTGCGCCGAGATGATCTCGTCCAGGATCACCGCACCGGTGAAGTAGGCCGGCGGACCGGGGCGGCTCGGCCGCTCGTCGTTCTTGAAAAAACGCATGGGAACCTCATACCCCCGGAGCACCACGCCGGCCATGCCGGATCGACTTGAGCTAGAGCATGATCCCACGAAGTGGACACCGGCTTTTGGACAAGATCATGCTCAAAACAAAGACTTAGGGTGGGATGATGATTCGAAGAAAAATCATCCCGCTTTAAGACGCACGTTGCTCTGCCACAGTTCCATCGGCCGGAGGAGACGTCGTCGACGCTAGGCCGGCCGTGGCGACGCCGCGCTTGCGCCGGACGCGGGATCGCGCCAGACAGGCGCCGCCGGTCCTTTCGTCTCCCTCTCGCTCCGTCCCGGGCCTCACGCGCAATGACGCAGACGATCACGCCCCGCTGCAACATCTGCGGCGGTGAAGACTTCCTCGACATGCCCGGACGACCCAAGGTGCGCTGCGCCTCCTGCGGCTCGCTGGAGCGGGCGCGCGTCTGCGCCCTGCATATCGACCATTCGCTCGCGCTCGGTTCCGGCAGCAAGGTCCTGCATTTCGCGCCTGAGCGCGGTCTGCAGGCCTTGCTGCGCGGCCGGGTCGGCGACGCCAACTACCGGGCGGTGGACATCGCGCCGGAGAACTATCCGGGCCTTGGCGTCGAACGGTTCGACCTGTGCCGTGATATCTTCTCGCTGCCGGAGCGCGCCTACGACCTCGTCGTCATGAACCACGTGCTCGAGCATATCGAGTGCAACTATTCCGCCGTGCTGCTGCGACTCGTCCGGGCACTGACCGACGGCGGCGCGTTGCTGTTCTCCGTGCCGATCGACGGTGACGACTTCTGGGACCACATCGTCACCGGCACGCTGGCGGAGAAGGCCGAGCGTTTCGGCGCCTTCCGCCACTACCGGAACTTCGGACGCGCCTATATCGGCGAGACGTTGGGCATGCTCTTCCACATGCCGTCCCGCTACGATCTGCCGGCTGCGTTTGCCGAGGAAGATCTCGTCCGGGCCAACATCCGCCCGCACCACTGGCGCAAGTTCACCGGCGCCAGCGTCTTCGTGGTGCGGCGCGCCGACGTGCGGATCTAGCTCAGCCGGCGGGGCGCAGCCGCAGCAGCCGTCCTTCGGGCGAGTCCGTGAGCAGATAGATCAGCCCGTCCGGGCCTTGGCGGACGTCGCGGATGCGCTCGTCCAGATTGGTCAGCAGGCGCTCTTCGCGGGTGACCTTGTCGCCGTCGGTTTCCAGCCGCGCCACCAGCTGGCCGGCGAGCGCGCCGACGAAAATGCTGCCGCGCCAGGCGGGAAAGGCGTTGCCGGTATAGAAGGTCATGCCGGAGGGAGCGATCGACGGGTCCCAGTAATAGACCGGCTGCTCCATGCCGGCCTTGGCCGTTCCTTCGCCGATCTTGGACCCATCGTAGTTGACGCCGTAGCTGATGACTGGCCAGCCGTAATTGCGGCCCTTGCGCGGGACGTTGATCTCGTCGCCGCCGCGTGCGCCATGCTCGGCCGTCCAGAGCTCGCCGCTCGCCGGGTTGAGGGCGGCTCCCTGCACATTGCGATGGCCGTAGGACCAGATCCTGGGGTCGGCGCCCGGCGTGTCGACGAAGGGGTTGTCCGGTGGCGTCGAGCCGTCGGTGCGGATGCGGACGATCTTGCCCAAGGTCGTCGACAGATCCTGCGCCTTGGCGCGCAGGTCGAAGCGCTCGCCCAGGGTGACGAACAAGGTGCCGTCGCGGCCGAAGACGAGACGCGAGCCGAAATGGTTGCTGCCGCTGTGGGCCGGCTGCTGGCGGAAGATGACCTCCACGCTCTCCAGCCGGGTGCCGTCGTCGCTCAGGCGTCCGCGCGCTACGCTGGTGGCCGCCGAGCGGCCGTCCCGCGGTTCCGCATAGCTGAGGTAGAGCAGCCGGTTGTCGGCAAACCGGGGGTCGAGCACGACGTCGAGCAGGCCACCCTGGCCGCGCGCGAAGACCTGTGGCACGCCCTCGACCGTCGACACCCGGCGGCCGTCGACTGCCAAGATCCGCAGCCGGCCACCGCGCTCCGTCACCAGAAAGCGGCCGTCCGGAAGGAATGCCAGCCCCCACGGCGTGTCCAGCTCGCCGGCGACCGTCTCGACCACGAACGTCGCCTTGGCACTGCGCTCGCTCTTCGCCGGCTCGGCACGGGCCGCCTGCGCGGCTGCGCCAAGCGCAGCTACGACAGCCAGGGCCTTCAGCGGAAGGTGCAGGAGCATGCGATCGCGTGCGGCTCGCGCTGTCCGTCGATCAGCGCACGATCGTGCTGGTCGAGGCAACCTGGGCGCCGACACCGTTGCCGTGGCCCCAACCGCTCATCGGAACGGTCGCCATCGCCGTCAGCGTCGCCATGGTCAGCACCACCACCAGAGCGAACGACAACTTGAACTGCCGCTCGGCTTCGAAGCGGGTCACGGTGGTGGCGGCCGCCTGGGTGCGGCGCAGATCGCTCATGCGAATGGGATCGTTGGCATTCATCGTCGTAGTCCTTCCGGCGCCGGCCGTTGCCGACGCACCGAACATGCGACGACAGGCGGCCCTCGGCAGTGCGTTTGCGCACGCGGCGCGGCGGTCTTCCCGGCCATCCGCGGCGGTTGGAAAACGTGTCGGATCCCACAACACGCCTGGCTCAAGTAAAGTTCCGCCGCCTCCGGAGCGCGTCGGGGGTCGATTGTTGATACGGGACGGCTCGACGAATAGATGCGGTTCGGACCGCGGCGCCCGCCGATCCTCCCGTTCATGACGCAACCCGGCTGCGTCATACCTTTGTCGCAGTCTGGGAGCGCAACGGTGCTGCGCGCCGGTTTCGCTTGCTCGGCCAGGCTGCCGCAATTACACGGGGCCGGTTGCGCCTCTCCCAGGCTCTTCGACAAGGAGAAACGACGTTGGCTTTTCTCTCGGATGCTCTCGGCCGCATGAAGCCCTCCGCGACCATCGCGGTGACGCAAAAGGCGCGGGACCTGAAAGCCAAAGGTCGCGACATCATCTCGCTCTCCGTCGGCGAGCCGGATTTCGACACTCCCGACAACATCAAGCGGGCCGGCATCGCCGCCATCGAGCGGGGTGAAACCAAGTATCCGCCCGTTGCCGGCATCGTGCCCCTGCGCGAGGCGGTGGCGCGCAAGTTCAAGCGCGAGAACCACCTGGACTACAAGCCGAGCCAGACCATCGTCGGCACCGGCGGCAAGCAGATCCTGTTCAACGCCCTGATGGCCACGCTGAACCACGGGGACGAGGTCGTCGTGCCGGCGCCCTATTGGGTGAGCTACCCCGAGATGGTGGCGCTCTGCGGCGGCACCGCCGTGTTCGCCGAGACGCGCATCGAGCACAATTTCAAGCTGCAGGCGGAGGAGCTGGAGCGGGTCATCACCCCTCGCACCAAGTGGATCATCCTGAACTCGCCGTCGAATCCGTCCGGTGCCGCCTATTCCTTCGACGAAATGAAGCAATTGACCGACGTGCTGGTGCGCCACCCGCACGTCTGGGTGCTGACCGACGACATGTACGAGCATCTGGTCTACGGTGATTTCACCTTCGTTACGCCGGCGGAGGTCGAGCCTTCGCTGTACGAGCGCACCCTCACCATGAACGGGGTTTCCAAGGCGTACGCCATGACCGGCTGGCGGATCGGCTATGCCGCGGGTCCGGAGCACCTGATCAAGGCCATGGATACGCTCCAGGGCCAGCAGACGTCGGGGGCGGCGACCATGGCGCAATGGGCGGCGGTCGAGGCGCTGGACGGGCCGCAGGATCATCTGGTGACGTTCAAGAAAGCCTTCGAGGAGCGCCGCGACCTCGTGGTGTCCATGCTCAACCAGGCGTCGTATCTGCGCTGCCCGACGCCGGAAGGGGCGTTCTACGTCTACCCGTCCTGCGCCGAGGCCATCGGCAAGACGACGCCGGGTGGCATCGAGATCCGCTCGGATGAGACATTCGTCTCCGAGCTCCTGGAGGCCGAAGGGGTTGCCGTGGTTCACGGCTCGGCCTTCGGCCTCGGGCCCAACTTCCGTATCTCCTACGCCACCTCCACGCAGCAGCTGGAGAACGCCTGCACGCGCATCCAGCGCTTCTGCGCATCGCTGCGCTGAGCCGTCGTTCCGCGGTCAAGCCGGCCCCTGATCCGACCTGACGGCCGGATCGGGCGGCTGCGGCGTCGGGCCATCGCGTTGAACGCCGCCGCGGCCTCGGTTACAACCGTCGGGCGTTCCCGCCAGCCGCGTCGGCGTTTCGGGGGCAGGGGAGGTCACTCATGGGTTTTCGTCGTTTCGCCTGCATCGCGGGCGCGGCCGCCGCCATTGTCACGGGCCTGTCCGGCGGTGCGGCACAAGCCCAGCAGGCGGCACAGGTCGGCACGCTGACCTGCAACGTGGCCGCCGGCATCGGCCTCATCGTCGGCTCCCAGAAGGCGCTCGACTGCCTGTTCACCTCGACGCGGGGTGAGCTCGACCTCTACAACGGCACGATCACGCGGGTCGGCGTCGACCTCGGCTTCACCGGCGCCGGGCGCCTGGTGTGGGCCGTGTTCGCGCCGTCGCGCGTCGCCGACGACGCCTTGGCCGGCACCTATGTCGGCGCGGGCGGCGAGGCGACGGCTGTCGCCGGGCTCGGCGCCAACGTGCTGATAGGCGGCTCCAATCAGACGATCAACCTTCAGCCGCTGTCGGTCCAGGGGCAGGTGGGGCTCAGCCTCGCGGCGGGCGTCGCCGGCATCACCCTGGTGCCGGTACCGAACGTGCCGATGACGCCGCCGCCCCCGGCCCCGCATCGTCGTTGAGCGGCGCCACGCTTCCCGGTCGCGCCCACGCGGCCGACCGGCGAGGCGCTCGAGCTTCAGACAGTTTGAGCATGTCGAGGCGATCGCGTGAGCGCAGCCGAGCGCCACATGCGCGAAGCCGGGGCCCAGCCGCAGGCGCCCCGGCGGATCTGCGCGCGGTGATCACTCGAAGAACCACCATCCCGCTCTAAGTTGTGCTTTGAGCATGATCTACGCCAAAGACCGACATCCATTTGTCGCGATCATGCTCGCAGGCGGGGCAGGCGCCCCGCGCAGCACGGGGGTGTCGTCATGATCTCGTCTCTGCCGTTCCGCCGCGTCGTCCGCAGCATCTGGCTGCCTGCGGCGCTCGCTCTCGCTGCCGCTGCCAGCCCGGCGGCGGCGCAAAGCGGCATCAAGGTGGGAACGCTGACCTGCAGCGTCGCGCCCGGCGTCGGCCTGATCGTCGGCTCGCAGAAGTCGCTGAGCTGTGTGTTCCGCTCGCGCCAGGGCCGGCGCGACTTCTACGTGGGCACGGTCACGCGGCTCGGCTTCGACATCGGCGTCACCTCCGGCGGCACGCTGGTCTGGGCGGTGTTCGCGCCGACCAGCCTGCTGCCGACCGGCGCGCTCGCTGGCGGCTACGGCGGCGCCTCGGCCGAGGCGACCGCGGGCATCGGAGCCGGTGCGAACGTCCTGGTCGGCGGCAATAGCCGCACCATCAGCCTGCAGCCCCTGTCGATTCAGGGACAGCAGGGCATCAGCCTCGCCGCCGGTGTCGGCGCCATCTCGCTCGAGCCGGCCTTCTTTCGGCGCCGCTGACGCGATGGCCTTATTCTGAAGGCTGGTCGACGTTCCGCTCAACCAACGGTAAACTTGATCGTCAGCCTGAGGACCGCGACACGAAGCAGGGGCGTGCGTCATCGGGCGGGAGGATGACGCGATGAACGTGATGACCGACGCCCAGCAAGCCGGCGCCGCAAAGCCTTGGCTCGAGCACTATCCGCCCGGCATTCCGGCCGAGATCGACATCGAGACGGTCGGAACGCTGGCTGACCTGTTCCGCACCAGCGTCAAGGCATTTGCCGAGCGGCCGGCGTTCGAGAGCTTCGGTGCCAAGCTCACCTACCGGCAGGTGGCGGATGCCGCCGACGCCTTCACCTCCTGGCTGCAGCAGCGGGGCTTCGCCAAGGGCGATCGGATCGCCCTGATGATGCCCAATGTGCTCGCGTTTCCGACAGCGATGTTCGGGGCGCTGTGCGGCGGCTACACGGTCGTGAACGTCAACCCCCTCTACACGCCGCGCGAGCTTACCCACCAGCTCAACGATTCCGGCGCCCGCGTCCTCGTCGTGCTGGAGAACTTCGCCCACACGGTCGAAGAGGCGCTGCCCGGCCTCAAGCTCGACGCCGTGGTCCTGGCGACCCCCGGCGACCTCATGGGCGTGAAGGGGCTCGTGGTGAATGCGGTGGCCCGCCACGTCAAGAAGGCGGTGCCCAAGTTCCGCATTCCCCAGGCCGTGAGCTTCGCGTCCGTGCTGGCCGCGGGACGGCGCACGCCGCCTCGGGCGGTAGCCGTCGAGCCCACCGATCTTGCCTTCTTGCAGTACACCGGCGGCACGACCGGGGTCTCCAAGGGAGCCATGCTGACGCACCGCAACGTCGCGGCCAACGTCGAGCAGTCATACCTCTGGTTCAACGCGGGCCAGCCGCCAGAGGACCAGCCGGTGATGGTGACGGCGCTGCCGCTCTACCACATCTTCGCCCTGACGGCCTGTTGCATGTTCACGCTGAAGAGCGGCGGCTGCGCCCTGCTCATTGCCAACCCGCGCGACATCGACGGCTTCGTCAAGACCTTGAAGAGCGCCCGCTTCACGCGCTTCTCGGGCGTCAACACCCTCTACAATGCGCTGGCCCACCATCCCGACATCGGCAGCGTCGACTTTTCGAACCTGGCCTTCTCCGTCTCCGGCGGCATGGCGACCCAGCTGGCCGTGGCCAAGAAATGGAAAACGATCACCGGCAAGCCGATCCTGGAGGGGTATGGCCTGTCGGAGACGTCGCCGACGGTCACCGCCAACCCGGCGAACCTGGGCGAGTTCTCCGGCACCATTGGCTTCCCGATGCCGTCGACCGACGTGCGCATCCGCGACGCCGACGGGCACGACCTGCCGCCAGGCGCGCCGGGCGAGCTCTGCGTGAAGGGGCCGCAGGTCATGCCGGGCTATTGGAACCGGCCGGAGGAGACCGCCAAGGTGATGACCGACGACGGCTACTTCCGCACCGGCGACATCGCGGTCATGCTGCCGGATGGCCAGTTCAAGATCGTCGACCGCGCCAAGGACATGATTCTGGTCTCCGGCTTCAACGTCTATCCCAACGAGGTCGAGGACGTGCTGGCACTGCACCCGAAGGTGCTGGAGACGGCCGTGGTCGGCATGCCGGACGAGGGCAGCGGGGAGCGTGTCGTCGCCTACGTCGTCAAGCGCGACCCGAGCCTGACCGAGGACGAGCTCAGGGCCTTCGCCCGCGAGCAGCTCGCCGCCTACAAGGTGCCGAAGACCGTCGTCTTCCGCGACGCCCTGCCCAAGACGAACGTCGGCAAGGTGTTGCGTCGCGCGCTGCGCGAGGAGGCGTCGCCGCCGCAGGCGTGAGCAGCCGTTCGATGCGATCCGGCGGGCGGCCGACGATCCGGCTCGGCCGCTCGGCGGACGTGCCGTCGGCCGCGCCTCCCGACGCGGCTGACCCGGCAGGGCTCCTACGCACAGTGCATAGCCGTCGCTCGCCGCGGCGATACAACCTGTCTGGTTGCATAGGCGGCGGAGTTTCGCCGCTCACCGTTTTGCCGCTTTTGACCTCCGCCATCACCGCTGGCCGTTCGGCGAGCGGCGCTGCGGGCGCGACGCAGGATCGCGCTGGCCGACCTCAGATCGCCTCGTAAATTATTGATATAAACAAATATTTTAGTTTCAGAAAGGCGCTGGCGGCGACACGCGGTGGGCCGTGTGCAGGGTGCCTCTGGTGACCCGCGAAAGCTTGACCGGCAAAGAATTCGATCGCGTTCGAACTCGCCCTGGAAACAAAAAGGCCGGATTTCCTTGCGGAAATCCGGCCGAATAGTTGATCCGACACTGGTCGGAACACTTCCAGAGGGGAACGGCAGAAACAACGCTCAACGCCGGGAGGCGGTGCGGAGCCTTGATCCAACCGCAATCATATTTGCTCTGCGCCGGGCCTTTCGCAACGCAGCAGGGGGCATGCCAGCCATGCAGCCTCCGCATGTTTTGCGGTGCCGCACAACAACCGGAGGGATCAGTAGGCCCAGCGTTGCGCCTTGCCGATCAGGAAGTCCCGGAACACCTGCACGCGGGCCACCGACTTCATCTCCTCCGGGTAGACCAGGTAGGAGTCGAGCGCGGGCATGTCGCTGCCGGGCAGAATCTGCACCAGGCCCGAGGTCGGCTCGATGAGGTAGTCGGGCAGGACGGCGATGCCGATGCCGGCGTCGACGGCGCGCCGCAGGGCGGAGATGTTGTTCACCACCATGTGATAGGTGCGCGGATCCTTGGGGTCGCGTCCCGCCGTCGCCAGCCAGTGCGCCGTCAGCAGGTAGGGCGGCACCGTGCCGCCGTACGACAGGATCCGGTGCCGGTCGATATCCTCGATGGTCTCCGGCTGGCCATGGCGCTTCAGGTAGTCTTGGGAGGCGTAGATGTGGAAGTGCACGGTGAACAGCCGGCGCTGGATGAGATCGGCCTGCACCGGTTGGCGCAGGCGTAGCGCGATATCGGCCTGGCGCATGGACAGGTCGAGCTCCTCGTCGGTGAGAATGAGCTCGATGCGGACGTCGGGGTAGAGGTCGAGGAACTCGCCGAGCCGCGGCGTCAGCCAGTTGGAGCCGAGTCCCAGCGTCGTCGTGACCTTCAACTCGCCGGACGGCCGCTCGCGCGAATCGGTCAGCCGCGCGCGCGTCGCGTCGAGCCGCATGGTCATTTCGCGCGCGGTGCGGAACAGCAGCTCGCCCTGCTCGGTCAGGATCAGGCCGCGGGCGTGACGGTGGAACAGGGGCGCCTTGAGCTCGCGCTCCAGCGCGCTCACCTGGCGGCTCACCGCCGACTGGCTGAGGCCGAGCTCGTCGCCGGCGCGGGTGAAGCTTCCGGCCTCGGCGACCGTATAGAAGATCCTGATCTTGTCCCAATCCACGGCGTGTCAGCCCCCCTCAATCGGCGGCCCGTTTCGTTCAGGGCCGGCTCGTCGTTGTCGTCTGTCGGCTGGGCATGGCCTGCCGGCGCGCATCACTCCGCGGCAGCCCGGTCGAGCTCCTGGGCCACCAGCCAGCGCTCCGCCTCCAGGGCCGCCATGCAGCCCATGCCGGCGGCGGTCACCGCTTGCCGGAAGACGTCGTCGGTGACATCGCCCGCGGCGAAGACGCCGGGGATGTTGGTCGCCGTGGAGTCGGGCGCGGTCCAGATATAGCCGGCCGGCTTCATGTCGAGCTTGCCGGCGAACAGCTCGCTCGCCGGCTTGTGGCCGATGGCGATGAACACGCCGTCGGTCGCAAGCTCGGTGATCGCGCCGGTCCGCGTGCTCTTCAGGCGCACGTGGGTCACCGACGGGGGCTCGCGTCCACCGCAGATCTCGTCGACCGCCTGGTCCCACAGCACCTCGATCTTCGGGTGCTTGAACAGCCGCTCCTGCAGGATGCGCTCGGCGCGCAGCGTGCCGCGCCGGTGAACCAGCGTGACCTTGGCCGCAAGGTTAGCCAGGTAGAGCGCTTCCTCGACCGCGGTATTGCCGCCGCCGACGACCACCACGGTCTTGCCCCGGAAGAAAAAGCCGTCGCAGGTCGCGCAGGCGGACACGCCAAAACCCTGGAACGCCTCTTCCGAGGGCAGCCCGAGCCATTGCGCCTGGGCGCCCGTCGCGATCACCAGGGCGTCGCAGCTGAACGTGTCGCCGCTGTCGGCCGTTGCCCGGAACGGATAGACGGCGAGGTCGACGTGCACGATGTGGTCGGACACCAGCCGAGCGCCGACGTGCTCGGCCTGGGCCCGCATCTGTTCCATGAGCCAGGGGCCCTGGATCGGATCGGCGAAGCCCGGATAGTTCTCCACGTCCGTGGTGATCATCAGCTGGCCGCCCGCTTGATAGCCGGAGACCAGCACCGGTTCGAGCATCGCACGGGCTGCATAGATGGCGGCGGTGTAGCCGGCCGGGCCGGAGCCGATGATGAGAAGCTTGGTATGCGTATGAGCCATTGTCTCGCCGCGCAGCGGGCAAACCGGTTCTGCACCATGCCGATCCGGGGTCGCCGAAAGGAAGCGTCGCAGGATGCCGGGCCGGTCAGGAACAAGGCCGTCCAGCCCAGGCGAACTCACGCCGCCTGTCAGGTCGCTTCGGCTTGGCGGTGGGCCGCGAGGGCGCGCCTGATCGCAGCGGCGATGACAGGGGTCGAATTTAGGGGTGGGTATGCACTGCCTGCAAGTCTTCCTGCAAAATCTTGCACAATTCCTCGCGTTCTGAGCCCTGTCAGCAACGCATCGATCTTCCGGTGGCCGCCGCTCGGGCTGAATACGAGCACCGGCCGGCCGGTCGCGGCGGCCTCGCCGACCATGTTGGTCGAATCAGCGGTGACGACGACCGCGTCCGCCAGCGCCATCAGCTCGGGGTAGGGATTGTGGCCTTGGCCGTCCCACAGGAAGCCGCCGCGGCGCTCGAACAGCGCGGCAAGTGGCTCGCGCAGCTGCGGCGGGGTGCGCCGCGACGTCGTGCCCATCAGCGCCACGCCGGAGGCTGCCAGGCCGTCGAGCTGGCCGACGAAGCGGCCGATGTCCGCCGCCGTGAAGCGGTGATGGCGGCTGTCGCCGCCGACCAGCACGGCCGCACGCGGGGCGGGCAGCCCGAGCAGCTCGGAGCGCGCGGCCTCGCGCGCCGCCGCCTGGCTGGCGAGGCTCAGTCCGTGCGGGCTGGTCAGGGTGCGGATGACGTTGGCGCCGCGCAGCCGGTCGTGCTCGGGCACCCAGATCAGGTCGGCGCTTCCGGCGCCTGTGCGCGGGTCCTTGAGGATGACCGTGAACGTGCGTCCGCCCGAGAGCCGCTTCACGGCGCGGACGTAGGGCACCGTTCGCCGCCCGGACGCGACCAGCAGATCGGGGAAGGGCGGCGCGATCGGGCTGCCGGCGGCCGATGGCCGCTCACGCGGGTCGACCGGCCCGCGCGGCATGGCCCAGACCCAGGGCGGGCGAGGTGCCACCCGTCGGACGTCCGGCTCCAGGCCCAGCTCGCGCACCACGGCAAGGCATTGCAGCTCGTCGCCGGCCTTGCCGTCGCTCAGCACCCAGGCCGACAGGCTGCCGACAGCCGGGCCACCGCCGGCGGTGGACGGGCTAGCGGCCGACGACGTAGCGGTAGCTCCAGCCGGCATAGGCGCCGCAGAGGGCGACAATGCGCTTCGCATCGATGTTCGGGTCGTACCAGGCGCCGCCGGAGCTCGACGGCAGGTTGGTGAGGATGTGCTGGCTGTAGATGACGGCACCGTTGCGGGCGACGACCAGGGTATCGCCTTCCAGGAAGTCACTGCCGACGCCGCCGCCCCAGCGTCCGCCGCCGACGCCCAGGCCGCCGCCGCCGACGTATGCCGGCAGCGACAGGCCGGTGAGCCGCACCACGATCGCAGGCGCGCCGCGGACGCCCAGCCGTCCCGCGAATTGCCGGCGCATCTGGTCATAAAGGCTCGCCGCGACGAAGCGCGCCAGGGGCCCGAGCCCCTGCGCCTCGAGCACGCTGACGTCGATGGACACGTGGGAGTAGCCGCCGGCGGGCGGCGGGGCAGCCCGCGCCCGCGCCGGCGCCAGGCCCAGGGCAAACAGCACGACGGCCGCCAGCAGGGACGTGGCGATCCGGCTCCGCCAGCCAAAGCTCATCGTCGGTTCCCCCTGGAGTCGCTCTTGAGGAGATCGGATGGAGGGCAAGTCCCGGTCCCGATGGACGAGCTGCCCATGGCCAACGCTATTTGAAGGCGACGTTGACGATCTCGTAGGACTTGCCGCCGCCCGGTGCGATGACCTCGACGCTGTCGCCTACCTTCTTGCCGATCAGCGCCCGCGCGATCGGCGAGGTGATCGACACGCGGCCGGAATGCACGTCGGCCTCGGGCTCGCCGACGATCTGGTAGACCTTCTCCTCCTCGGTCTCCTCGTCGATGAGCGTCACGGTGGCGCCGAACATCACGCTGTTGCCGTTCAGCTTGGACACGTCGATGATCTCGGCGCGCGAGATGAGCCCTTCGAGCTCGAGCACACGGCCTTCGTTGAGGCTCTGCGCCTCTTTAGCCGCATGGTACTCGGCGTTCTCGGAAAGGTCGCCCAGGGCCCGTGCCTCGGCGATGGCATTGATGATGCGCGGGCGCTCCACCTGCTGGCGGCGCTTCAGCTCTTCATTGAGCGCAGCTGCGCCCGCTGCCGTGATCGGAACCTTGTCCATTCGTGTTCCCACTTCGACACAATGCCCGGCCCGCTTCGGCCTCCGGGCAACAGAAAATTGCCGCGGCGGCCTTTGCCTGCCCCGGTCGTCAGCAGCCCAGGCCAGCCAGAACGGCTGCCTGCTGGATCGAACGTCGATGCGTGGCTTGGTCGACCGGCATCGCCCGTTCTTACGATAGGCGGTCGACAGGGGACCGCAGAGCGGGTGGCACGAAGCCGGCCACGCTCCGCAACGCGGTCAAGCGCCCCCGAGCGCAGCGTTGTTCCGAGGTGCCTCCTGCTCCAGGAAATACTCCTGAAGTGCGCAGACCTCCAATTCGCCGCTGCGGTAGGCCTTGATGCCCTCCGCCGAAGCCATCGCTCCTGCCAGAGTGGTGTAATAGGGTACCTTATGCAAGAGGGCCGCCCGGCGCAGCGACCGCGAGTCGTGCAGGGCCTGGGCTCCTTCGGTCGTGTTGAAGACCAGCTGGATACGGCCGTTCTTGATGGCGTCGACGACGTGCGGACGCCCCTCCAGAACCTTGTTGATACGCGTGGACGGCACCCCGTGGCTCTCCAGGAAGCGCTGGGTGCCGGAGGTGGCGGTGACGTCGAAGCCGAGCTCCACGAGCAGCTTGATCGTGGGCAGGATGCGCGGCTTGTCCTGGTCCCGCACCGAGACGAAGACGGTGCCCGAGACCGGCACCTTGGTGCCGCCGCCGAGCTGGCTCTTGGCGAAGGCGACGCCGAAGCCGGCGTCGAGCCCCATGACCTCGCCGGTGGAGCGCATTTCCGGGCCGAGCACGATGTCGACCCCGGGGAAGCGGGCGAAGGGGAACACCGATTCCTTGACGCCGATATGGTTCAGCTGGCGGCGCTCGAGGCCGAAGCTCGCCAGCTTCTCGCCGGCCATCACGCGGGCGGCGACCTTGGCGATGGGAACGCCGATGACCTTGGCCACGAACGGCACCGTGCGCGAGGCGCGCGGGTTGACCTCCAGCAGGTAGATGGTGCCGTCCTTGATGGCGTACTGGACGTTCATCAGGCCGCCGACCTGCAGCGCCTTGGCCAGCAGCCCGGTCTGCCGCTCGAGCTCGGCGATGGTCTCGGGGCTGAGCGAGCGCGGCGGCAGCGAGCAGGCGCTGTCGCCGGAGTGGATGCCGGCCTCCTCGATGTGCTCCATGATGCCGCAGATGAAGACGTCGGTGCCGTCGGCGAGCGCGTCGACGTCCACCTCGACCGCGTCGGAGAGGTAGCGGTCGAACAAAAGCGCGTTCTTGCCCAGCAGCGTGTTGATCTGGCCGGTCTTGTCGTTGGGATAGCGGGCCTTGATCTCGGGCGACACCAGGGCCGGCAGGGTGTCGAACAGGTAGTCGTTGAGCTGCCCTTCGTCGCGCAGGATGGCCATGGCGCGGCCGCCCAGCACGTAGGAGGGGCGCACCACCAGCGGCATGCCGAGATCGGCGGCGACCAGGCGGCTCTGCTCCACCGAATAGGCGATGCCGTTGTTGGGCTGCTTCAGCCCGAGTTTGTCGAGCAGCCGCTTGAAGCGGTCCCGGTCCTCGGCGAGGTCGATCATGTCGGGCGAGGTGCCGAGGATCGGAATGCCGGCTTCTTCCAGGGCGTGGGCGAGCTTGAGCGGCGTCTGGCCGCCGAACTGGACGATGACCCCGACCAGCGTGCCCTTGCTGCGCTCCACGTCGAGGATCTCGATGACGTCCTCGGCGGTCAGCGGCTCGAAATAGAGCCGGTCGGATGTGTCGTAGTCGGTCGACACCGTCTCCGGGTTGCAGTTGACCATGATGGTCTCGAAGCCGGCCTCCTCCAGCGCGAAGGCGGCGTGGCAGCAGCAATAGTCGAACTCGATGCCCTGGCCGATGCGGTTGGGACCGCCGCCCAGGATGGCGACCTTGCGGGCCTCGCTCGGCTGCGCCTCGCTGGCCGGCAGCCCCGCGAACGGCGCCTCGTAGGTGGAGTACATGTAGGCGGTGGGCGAGGAGAACTCCGCCGCGCAGGTGTCGATGCGCTTGTAGACCGGGCGCACGTCGAGCGCGCGCCGCCGCGCCGTCACCTCCGCTTCGCCGAGCCCGGCCAGGACGCCGAGGCGGGCGTCGGAGAAGCCCATGGCCTTGAGCTTGCGGAAGGCGCCCGCCGTGGCCGGCAGGCCGAGCCGACGCACCTTGGCCTCCATCTCGACGATGCCCTCGAGCTGGGCGATGAACCACGGGTCGATCTTGCAGGATTCGTGGATCAGGGCCGGCTCGACGCCGAGCCGCAGCGCCTGCGCCACCTTGAGCAGCCGGTCCGGGGTCGGCGTGCCCAGCGCGGCGCGGACGGCGTTCTTGTCGTCGCCGAGGCCGAGGCCCGGAATGTCGATCTCGTCGAGCCCGGTGAGCCCGGTCTCCAGCGAGCGCAGGGCCTTTTGCAGGCTTTCCTGGAAGGTGCGGCCGATCGCCATGGCCTCGCCAACCGACTTCATGGCGGTGGTCAGGATCGGATCGGCCCCGGGGAACTTCTCGAAGGCGAAGCGCGGCACCTTGGTGACGACGTAGTCGATGGTCGGCTCGAAGGCCGCGGGCGTCGCGCCACCGGTGATGTCGTTGTCGATCTCGTCGAGGGTGTAGCCGACCGCCAGCTTGGCCGCCACCTTGGCGATCGGGAACCCGGTCGCCTTCGAGGCGAGCGCCGACGAGCGAGACACGCGCGGGTTCATCTCGATGACGACCATGCGGCCGTCGTCCGGGTTGATGGCGAACTGCACGTTGGAGCCGCCGGTCTCCACGCCGATCTCGCGCAGCACCGCGATCGAGGCGTCGCGCATGATCTGGTATTCTTTGTCGGTCAGCGTCAGCGCCGGCGCCACGGTGATCGAGTCGCCGGTGTGCACGCCCATCGGGTCGATGTTCTCGATGGAGCAGATGATGATGCAGTTGTCCGCCTTGTCGCGGACCACCTCCATCTCGTACTCCTTCCAGCCGAGCACGCTCTCCTCGACCAGCACCTCGTTGGTGGGCGAGGCGTCGAAGCCGCGCTCGATGATGTCGATGAACTCGGCCTTGTTGTAGGCGATGCCGCCGCCGGTGCCCCCGAGCGTGAACGAGGGCCGGATGATCGCCGGCAGGCCGATGTCGTCGAGCGCCTCGAGCGCGGACGCCAGCGTCTTCACGTGGTGCGAGCGTGGCGTCTCCAGGCCGATCCGCATCATCGCCTCGCGGAACAGCTCCCGGTCTTCCGCCTTGTCGATGGCCTCGGCGGTGGCCCCGATCATCTGCACGTCGAAGCGCTCGAGCGTGCCCATGCGCTTGAGCGACAGCGCGCAGTTGAGCGCGGTCTGGCCGCCCATGGTCGGCAGCAGGGCGAAGCCGCCCGGCGCGGCATAGCGCTCCTTCTCGATGATGCGCGCCACGATCTCCGGCGTGATCGGCTCGATGTAGGTGGCGTGGGCCAGATCCGGGTCGGTCATGATCGTCGCCGGATTGGAATTGACCAGGACGATCCGATAGCCCTCGTCCTTCAGGGCCTTGCAGGCCTGGGTGCCCGAATAGTCGAACTCGCATGCCTGACCGATGACGATCGGGCCCGCGCCGATGATCAGGATGGTGGAGATGTCGGTGCGTTTGGGCATCGGTCCGGTCTGCTGCTGTTCCGGCGCGCGCGCCGGCCATAAAAAAAGGCCGCGCCGTCGGCCTCATGCAAACCGGAGCGCGTCCTTCTGGGCGATCGTAGGGCCTGAGGGTCGACGCTCAAAGGACGTGGTCCGGCCCAGGGTGAGCCCGTTTAGACGATTATCGCCGGCTAGGGAAGCGTGGCCCGTGATTCGAGGAGTTGGAGCGTGTCCCGCCCACCGGCTATGCCTGTGCGAGCGCATGCCGCGCTCCCAGGAGATCATGGATGGGCAAGATCAGCGCACGCAATCAGATCAAGGGCAAGGTTCAGTCGATCAAGAAGGGCGCCGTGACCGACATCGTCAAGATCGATATCGGCGGCCAGACCATCACGTCGTCTGTCACCGGCGAGGCGGTGGAGGAGCTGGGCCTCAAGGAGGGCTCGGCCGTCACTGTCATCATCAAGTCGTCCGACGTCCTCATTGCCACCGACTGAGGTGGACGGGATCGCTGGCGTCGTCGCGGCTATCGTAATATCCAGCTGGATACATCGGGAGCCTGACGATGCCATCGACCCTCTTCGCGCCTCCGCCTCCAAGTCTGCGTCCCGCGGGGAGCTGGCGCCGCGGCCTCGGCGTCGCCGCCGTGCTCGCGGCGCTCTGCACTTCGGCCGGGGCTGCGCGCGCCGAGGCGACGGGCCCTTGCGCGCGCTTCGCGTGGCCGCTCGAGCGCGAGCGCGCCTGGTTCGCCGCCAAGGACCAGCCGACCCTCTCCGCCGACGGGACGGTCCGCGCGCTCCCGGCGGGTGCCTTCGTGGCCGAGCTGGCGCCGATGGCGCAGGCACGATTCGAGCGGCCGCCGGAGCGGGCGCCGCGCAGCGCCGATTCCTTCGGCGGCGCCCTGGCGTTCGGGCCGGTCCCGGCCGGGCTCTATCAGGTGACGCTGTCCGCCGAGGGCTGGATCGACCTGCTGCAGGCCGGACAATATCTGCCCGAGAAAGGCCACTCGGGCGTCCGCGATTGCCCGGGCCTGCGCAAGAGCGTCCGCTTCGAAGCCGCGGCCGGGCCGCTGGTCCTGCAGCTGAGCGGCGTGGCCGACGCGACCATCACCGTCTCGATCGCCCGTGTGGAGTAGGCGGCGTCGGCCTTGACGCCCGGGCGGCGAGCGGCTTGATCCCTCGTCCATGACCGAGCCAACGGATATCGGGCGGGAGATGTGGCTGTTTGCCGGCGTCGGCCTCATCGCGGCCGCCGGCCACTACGGCACGTTGATCGGCCTCGTCGAGCGCGGCGGCTGGGGACCGGTGCCGGCGACGCTGGCCGGCTATCTGGTCGGCGGCGTCATCTCCTACGCCCTGAATCGCCGGCTGACATGGCGAAGCGACCGTCCGCACGCCGAGGCGACCTGGCGCTTCGCCCTGGTGGCGGCCGTCGGCTTCGGGCTCACCGGGGCGTTCATGTACCTGTTCACCGGGCCGCTCGGCCTGCCCTACCTGCCGGCTCAGCTGGTGACCACGGGGCTGGTGCTGTCCTGGAGCTTCCTCGCCAACAAGCTCTGGACCTTCGCGGCACCGCCGGTCGTGTGAGGGCATCCGCGCATCAGGCGGCCGCGCGTGACTGCTGCTGAATCAGTTGAAAGACGGCGGTTGCGTCGGGAATGACCAGGAACTGGGGCGTCGGCTCCAGCGAGGGAACGCCGAACGTCCAATTGGCGCGGGCTGAGGCGAAACCCGCCGGCGCGCCGAACACGATCGTTCCGCGGCCATCGCTGCGTTCGCGCAGGGCGATCTCGGGCAGACGTTGCAAGTCGAGCGCCGTGAAGCTTCCGAACGAACCGGAGCGCGCAATGAGAACCCGCCGGTTCGTCACGGTATAGGACGTGTGCTTGCGGCACCAGAGGTCCAGCGCGAAACGGCCGAGCACCAGGTACAAGCCGACGGTAACGAAAAGCAGGCCGAAGAGGCCAAATGGAAAAGGCCGGACGCCGGAACTGGCGATGCTCGTGGATGTCAGCGCGATGGAAAACCAGGCGACGCTGAACGGCACAAGGAAGATATCCTGGGACGTCAGCAACAGTCCACCGGTGGGCTGGCCGGACCAGAGGATCTGCTCACCGGGGAGCATGTGGCGCTCAAAAGGCGTCGTAGGGCTCGATAGGGCCACGATTCGACCTGCTCAACACTCGTGAGAGATGCAATCGGGCCCGCCTACCATCCTTTGTCGGGGCCGTCACCACGCCATGTGGGCCCCAGCAACCCGCCAAGGTGGGTGCCGGCTTGCGAATGCCCTATGCGAGGCAACGCGGAGCGGATTAAGCTCATGTCGTCGCATTGTCGCACTCGTCGATGCACGGCCTATCGGAGGATCGCCATGACGCTACCGACAACACCGCTGCCGACCGACGCCTTGGCTGGACGGTTGCACCGCAACTGGGGCTGGCTGCTCGGCCTCGGCGCCATCATGGTCGTCCTCGGCGTCATCGGCCTCGGCATGCTGCCGGCGCTCACCGTGCTCACCGCGCTCTGGATCGGCGTGCTCATGCTCATCGGCGGCGGTGCCCAGGTGGTCGACGCCTTTCACGAGAAGGGCTGGGGAGCCTTCGCGCTGCACCTGCTGATCGCCGTGCTCTACATCGTGACGGGCGCGCTCGTCATCGCCAATCCGGACCTGGCGTCCGTCAGCCTCACGCTCTTGATCGCCGCGGCCTTCCTGGCCGTCGGCATCGTCCGCATCATCATGGCCTTCCAGCTTCGGCCAGCGCCCAATTGGGGAGTCCTGCTGCTCAGCGGCATCATCTCGGCGCTCCTCGGCATCCTGATCTTCGCCAAGTGGCCGTGGTCCGGCTTCTGGGTGCTCGGACTCTTCGTCGCCATCGAGCTGCTGTCCGAAGGCATCGCCTTCATCGCGCTGGCGCTGGCGGCGCGGAAGCTGCCGCAACCCGTGTGAGCAGAGCTTCGCGGCACACAGCGCTCTAGGCGGCCGGCCGCGCCAGGAAGGTCATGCGCGCCTGGTTATGCCCGAGGTTCGGTCGCCGCCGCCGGGCGCTGAAGCCGGCGGCGCCCAGCAGGGCGATCATCTCGGCCTCCCCGTAGCGGGAGATGCCGAGGGTGCCGCGCAGCTTGCGGTAATCCGAGAGCGCCGTGCGCGCCAAGCCGGTCAGGGCGGCCCCGAGGAAGCCGCCCCGCCAGCCGAAGCGCAGCAGCGCCAGCGCGTCCGTCGCCGCGGACACGTCCGGCGGGATGACGTCGGCCACCACCAGCGTGCCTCCCGGCGCCAGCCCGCTGCGCCATTGCCCCAGCAGCCCGTCGAGCTCGTCCCGGTTGAGATACTGGATCACCGAGTTGACCAGGATCACGTCGAACCCGCCGGGCGGCCGGGCGGCCACCTCCGTCGGCGACTGCACGGCCATGCGGGCCACGCTGCCGAAGCGGGTTTCGAGCCGTTCGCGGACGGCGGGCGCCCCGTCGCAGAGCACGAGCTCGCCGACGCCGCGGGCGACGCGTTCGGCCGACAGCGCTTCGCCGCAGCCGTAGTCGAGCACCCGCGCCTTGGGCCCCGCGCCGAGCTCGGCGAGCAGGGCGGCCGTGTCGCGCGCGATTCCCTGATAGTGCAGCGTCTTATGGCGCTCGCTGACGTAGATCGGGCTGTCGGAGTTCCAATAGTCGATCCAGCGCATGCGGACCCCGCTAGCTGGTCAGGCGGGCTAGAGCGGCGGACGCTCCGATGGATCGAAGCCGTCCACCGCTCAAGCACTTCATTTTAGCATCGGATTTGCCCAAAACCGGCATCCACTTTTGGGTCCGATGCTCAAGCTTCCGCCTTGCTCTTCTCGGCGTCGATCATGGCGAGGAAGCGGTCGAACAGATAGTGGCTGTCGCGCGGCCCGGGCGAGGCTTCCGGATGGTGCTGGACCGAGAAGGCCGGCCTGTCGGTGAGCGCGATGCCGCAGTTGGAGCCGTCGAACAGGGAGACGTGGGTCTCCTTGGCGTTGCCCGGCAACGAGGCGCGATCGACGGCGAAGCCGTGGTTCATGGAGACCACCTCGACCTTGCCGGTGGTGAGGTCCTGCACCGGGTGGTTCGCCCCATGGTGGCCCTGGCGCATCTTGACGGTCGTGGCGCCGACGGCGAGTGACAGCATCTGGTGGCCGAGGCAGATGCCGAAGGTCGGCACCTTCCGGTCCAGCAGCGCCGAGATCACCGGCACCGAATAGGCACCCGTCGCCGCCGGATCGCCGGGGCCGTTGGAGAGAAAGACGCCATCGGGCGCGAGCGCCATGATGTCGGCTGCGGTCGCCGTCGCCGGCACGACGGTCACCCGGCAGCCCCGGTCGGCGAACAGCCGCAGGATATTGCGCTTCACGCCGTAGTCGACGGCGACGATGTGGTATTTGGCCCCGTTGCGCGTGCCGTAGCCTTGGCCGAGCTGCCAGGACGTCTCGTCCCAGTCGAAGCGCTGGGCGCTGGTCACGCCGGGCACCAGGTCGAGCCCCGCCATGGACGGCAGCGCCGCTGCCGCCCGCTTCAGGGCCTCGATGTCGAAGCGGCCGTCGGGCGCATGCGCGACGATGGCGTTGGGCATGCCGCGGTCGCGGATCAGGGCCGTCAGCGCCCGGGTATCGATGCCGGTGATGCCGACGATGCCGCGCGACGCAAGCCATGCATTCAGATGGCGGGTGGCGCGCCAGCTCGCCGGTTCGGTGACGTCGGCGTGCAGCACCACGCCCCGCACGCCCGAATTGGCGGCGAGGTTGATGGTCTCGACGTCTTCCTCGTTGGTGCCGACGTTGCCGATGTGCGGGAAGGTGAAGGTGATGATCTGCCCGGCGTAGGAGGGATCGGTGAGGATCTCCTCGTAGCCGGTCATCGCGGTGTTGAAGCAGACCTCGCCGGCGCTCTGCCCGGTCGCGCCGATGCCGGCGCCCTCCAGCACGGTGCCGTCGGCCAGCACCAGCAGCGCCGTCGGTGCGGGCTCGGTCCAGCCGTCGCTGCCCTGGGCGTCGGTCGAGCTTACTTGAACCATGGTCGCTGTCGTCCTAAGTGCGGGCGCGCGGGCACCTTCCGGCGGTCGGCGAAATGGGCGTATCGCGCTGTGAGGGCTACGGCGGCGCGCGGCTTCGGCGCCGCCCATCTTTCGCCGGACACTTAGGATCAGTGCCAGCCACCGTCAACGACGACGACTTGGACGACGATCCGGCGAGGGAGATTGCCATGCTGCGCGAGCGCTTTTCCGAAAGTCTGAAGGACGCCTTGCGGAGTGGCGACAAACGGCGCCTGTCGACCGTGCGGCTCATCCAGGCGGCCCTCAAGGACAAGGACATCGAGGCGCGCGGCGCCGGCAAGGGCCAAGCCTCGGACGAGGAGATCCTCGCCCTGCTGCAGAAGATGATTAAGCAGCGCCAGGAATCGGCCGACATCTACGCCAAGGCCGGCCGCGGCGAGCTGGAGCAGCAGGAGCGCGAGGAGATCGTCGTGGTCGAGAGCTTCCTTCCGGCGCAGCTGGACGAGGCCGCGATCCGCGCCGCCGTCAAGGCCGCCATCGCCGCCACCGGCGCGGCCTCGATCAAGGACATGGGCAAGGTCATCGCCAGCCTGAAGGGCAGCTATGCCGGCCAGATGGACTTCGCCAAGGCGAGCGCCGTGGTCAAGAGCGAGCTGGGGGCCGGCTGACCGGGCCCGCCGAGGCGAACGGACGAGCTGTGCCGCGGACCGTAGTCGTTGCTGGTCCGCGGGTTGCCGACTGCGACGAACGCGTGACGGCTGTGGATAACTCGGAAAACCCGGTGGATATCCTGCGTGGTCGTCGACGCGCTGTCGGTTCGGACGCCTGAAGCGCTCCGAAACCGAAAAAATAAGCATTTCGACGCGATCGAGTGATTATATCTGGTCGGGACATGCTCCGGTGTGTTTCCCGATCGGATGACCCCATCCGATCGCGTCGAGATGCTCCGGCGATCACGCCGTCGGGTGGCCACAGCAAACAGCCCATGCGCTTCCCACCGTCCATTCTCGACGAGATCAAGATGCGGCTGCCGGTGACGGCGGTGGTCGGCAAGCGCGTGCGGCTGATCAAGGCCGGGCGCGAGTGGAAGGGCCTGTCGCCGTTCAATGCCGAGAAGACGCCGTCGTTCTTCGTCAACGACGACAAGCAGCGCTATTTCGATTTTTCGTCGGGCAAGAACGGCGACATCTTCACCTTCGTCATGGAAACGGAGGGCTTGAGCTTCAACGAGGCGGTGGAGCGGCTGGCGGCCGAAGCGGGCATCGCGCTGCCGCAGGCGACCGCCGACGACGCCAGGCGCGAGGAACGCCGCCAAGGTCTGCATGAAGCGCTCGAGCTGGCCGCGGCCTTCTTCGAGGCCGAGCTCGCCGGCAGCCGTGGCGGACGGGCCCGCGCCTATCTCGACCGCCGCGAGCTCGGGCTGGAGGTGCGGCGCCGTTTCCGCCTGGGCTACGCCCCCGCCGACCGCTTCGCGTTGCGCGATTACCTCGCCAGCAAGGGCATTGGCCGCGAGCAGATGATCGAGGCAGGGCTGCTGGTGAGCGGCGACGATATCGCCGTGCCCTACGATCGGTTTCGCGACCGCGTCATGTTCCCCATCGCCGATGCGCGCGGCCGAACCGTCGCCTTCGGCGGACGGGCCATGGCCGCCGACGTTCAACCCAAGTATCTCAACAGCCCCGAGACGCCGCTCTTTCACAAGGGGGCGCTGCTCTACAATTTTCATCAGGCCCGCAAGGCCGCGCACGGCGGGCAGGCGAGCCCCGCCGAGGCGGCCGGGGGTATCATCGTCGTCGAGGGCTACGTCGACGTCATCGCCATGACCAGGGCGGGGTTTCCGCAATCGGTCGCGCCGCTGGGAACCGCATTGACGCAGGAGCAACTGGGTCTGCTCTGGCGCGCCGCCGATGCGCCGACGCTCTGCTTCGACGGCGACAAGGCGGGGCGTCGCGCCGCCTATCGGGCCATCGATCTGGCGTTGCCGCTGCTGACCCCGGGCAAATCGGTGAACTTCGCCCTGCTGCCGGAAGGGCAGGATCCGGACGATCTGCTCCGCGACGGCGGCGCGGCTGCGGTCCGCGCCGTGGTGGCGGCGGCGCGGCCCCTTGCCGAGCTGCTGTGGGCTCGCGAGGCGGAGGCGACGCCGCTCGACACCCCCGACCAGAGAGCGGCGCTGGAGCATCGCCTGCGCGAGATCGTCAACTCCATCCAGGACGAAACCGTGCGGCGCCACTACCGCGCCGAAATCAGCGGCCGCATCGCCACCCTGATACCCGAATCGCGAGCGTCGGCACGCCGGTCGGCCGGCGGCTACGGTCAGGGCCGTGCTGGCCGGGATCAACGTCTTGCCGCCGGCGGCTTCGGCCGCGGCCCGGGGGCACAAAGCGCCGCCGGCGGGCCCCTGCGTGCCAGCCCGGCCCTTGCCCGCCACCCGCTGTTCCGCCAGGCGAAATCGGCCGACCAGCCGCGGGAAGCGCTGATTCTGCTCGTGCTGCTGGCTCATCCGCGCTTGCTCGCCCGCGACTGCGAAGGGCTGGCCGAGATCGAGTTTGCCGGTGTCGAGACCCGCAAGCTGGCACAGCAGCTGATCGACTGTGCGGCCTCCTACGATGACGTGGACGGGCTCGATCCGGCCGAGGGCTTGGCGGAGCGGTTGCGGGCGCAGGTGCGGCGCGCCGGCCTCGAGGACGCGGTGACGCGGTTGCGGTCGCTGCTGCGCCCGGGCGACACCTGGGCGCTCGATCCGGAGGCTGATCCGACCGTCGTGGAGGAAATGCTGCGGCAAGTCATGGTCTTGCATCGCCGCGCCGGCGCGCTAAATAGCGAGCTGCGAGCGGCCGAGCGTGCGCTCGCCGAAGACGAGAGTGAGGCGAATCTCGCCTGGCTGCGGGACGTGAAGATGCAGCTTACCTCCCTGGAGGGGATGGAAGCCGATATTGACGGCTTCGGTCACCACGGCCATCTGCGCATATGAAGGAGATTCGGTGGCACACTGTCGCAAGGAGGGGTTAACTCCCTTGCGGCTAGAGCGCTTCGCGGCCGGGTGGCAGCATCCGGCCGGACCGAAACGCCACGGATTCGAGGAGCTGGAGATGGCCCGGCCAGATCGTCGATCTGATCGGGGGATGCTCCGCAAGCGTCCGCTGGCAATCGGGCAGGGGACGGATGGCCGCGTGGTTCGCTCGGGACGGAGCCGATGGCCGCAAGGCCGGCTTGCCGCCGGGAACGCCGGGAACGCCGGGACGTATCGGCGGGCGCCTCATGCTCCCGCACGATTCGACATCCGTTCGCGTATCGAGCATGGATCGGGTGGCCGGGCAAGGGGGCCTGCGCTGCCCCGCCTTGCATGGTGACGGCGCGTCCGGTCGCCGGCCGGGTGTGGTCGAAACCGGCATCGCGGTCCGACCGCGGGGGGCGAGATCGGGGCCTGCGGTGGGATCCATGGTCCGCCGTTGGCGTGGGGGGCATGCGCCGAATGGCGTCATGCGTATGGGTTTTGCATCGGTCGGGATGCATTTGGGGCGGTGCGCTCCAAATGCATCCTGATTCAGAGGGACGCGAAAGCGCCCGATGCCGCAGGCGCACTGCGGCTGAAGTTGGAGCGTGAGCGAATGGCAACGAAGACGACAGAGCGGGAAGACGCCCCGGAGGCCGCCGAGCCGCAGGCGGACGGACCGCTCCTCGATCTGACCGACGCCGGCGTCCGCCGGATGATCAAGCTTGCCAAGAAGCGTGGCTACGTCACCTACGACGAGCTGAACGAGGTTCTGCCGCCGGAGGAGTTCAACTCCGAGCAGATCGAGGACGTGCTGTCCCAGCTGTCCGAGATGGGCATCAACGTCGTCGAATCGGACGAGGGTGAAGAGACGCCGGAGGGCGAGTCCGAAGAGGAGGAGGCCGAGGGCGGCGAGCTGGTCGAGGCCCAGCCGCGCGTCGTCGTGGTCAAGACCGAGACCAAGAGCGAGCCGTCCGAGCGCACCGACGATCCCGTCCGCATGTACCTGCGCGAAATGGGCTCGGTCGAGCTCCTGTCGCGCGAGGGCGAGATCGCCATCGCCAAGCGGATCGAGGCCGGCCGGGAGGCCATGATCGCCGGCCTGTGCGAGAGCCCGCTGACCTTCCAGGCCATCATCATCTGGCGCGACGAGCTCGTCGAAGGCAAGGTGCTGCTGCGCGACATCATCGATCTGGAGGCGACCTACGCCGGCCCCGACGCCAAGAACTCGCCGGCCGAGATGGGCGACGGGCTGGGCGGCGAGGCGGCCGCCGAAGGCGAGGCCAGCAGCGGCCCCGACATGCCGGAGCCGGAGCTGCCGGGCGACCTCGACGAGGACGACATGGAGAACAACATCTCCCTGTCGGCCATGGAAGCCGAGATCAAGCCCCGCGTGCTGGAGACGTTCGACAAGATCGCCGACGCCTACAAGCGCCTGCGCCGCCTGCAGGACCAGGACATCGAGAACCGTCTGCAGAGCCTGCGCCTGTCGCCTGCCCAGGAGCGCAAGTACCGCAAGCTCAAGGACGAGATCGTCGCCGACGTCAAGTCGCTGTCGCTCAATGCCAACCGCATCGAGGCGCTGGTCGAGCAGCTCTACGACATCAACAAGCGCCTGATCGGCATGGAGAGCCGACTGCTGCGCCTGGGCGAGAGCTACGGCGTGGCGCGCGAGGACTTCCTGCGCCAGTCGCAGGGGGCCGAGCTCGATCCCAAGTGGATCCTGCGTGTCTCCAAGCTCGGCACCCGCGGCTGGAAGAACTTCGTCGCCCAGGAGAAGGACCGCATCCGCGCCATCCGCCAGGACATCCAGACGCTGGCGGCCGAGACCGGGCTCGAGATTATCGAGTTCCGCAAGATCGTGATGATGGTGCAGAAGGGCGAGCGCGAAGCCCGCCAGGCCAAGAAGGAGATGATCGAGGCGAACCTGCGGCTCGTCATCTCCATCGCCAAGAAATACACCAATCGCGGCCTGCAGTTCCTGGACCTGATCCAGGAGGGCAACATCGGGCTGATGAAGGCGGTGGACAAGTTCGAGTACCGGCGCGGCTACAAGTTCTCCACCTACGCCACGTGGTGGATCCGGCAGGCGATCACGCGCTCGATCGCTGACCAGGCACGCACCATCCGCATCCCCGTGCACATGATCGAGACGATCAACAAGATCGTGCGCACGTCGCGGCAGATGCTGCACGAGATCGGTCGCGAGCCGACGCCGGAGGAGCTGGCCGAGAAGCTCGCCATGCCGCTGGAGAAGGTGCGCAAGGTCCTCAAGATCGCCAAGGAGCCGATCTCGCTCGAGACGCCGATCGGCGACGAGGAGGACAGCCACCTCGGCGACTTCATCGAGGACAAGAACGCCATCCTGCCGATCGACGCGGCGATCCAGTCGAACCTGCGCGAGACGACGACGCGCGTGCTCGCCTCGCTGACGCCGCGCGAGGAGCGCGTGCTGCGCATGCGCTTCGGCATCGGCATGAACACCGACCACACGCTCGAGGAGGTGGGGCAGCAGTTCTCGGTGACGCGCGAACGCATCCGCCAGATCGAGGCCAAGGCGCTGCGCAAGCTCAAGCACCCGAGCCGGTCGCGCAAGCTGCGCAGCTTCCTCGACAACTGATACCAAGGGCCGGCGGGTCCGGCCTGGATCGCAGGAGAAGCGCTCCAATCCCGATCAGAGGGTTACATCTGATCGGGATTGCTCTGGGGAGACCGTCGTTGCACGGCGTCGGCCAGCCGATGCTCGCCTCCAGCGAGTTTGCCCTGCGTGTGCCGGAGCAGCTCATGCAGTTCGGTGCGTTCGCGCTGCGCGGCTTCGCCGCACCGTGGCGCCTGTTCACCGTCCCCGATGTCGGGGCCGGCTGATCGCCGGCCGCCGCCGCCCCGAACCTCTTTGACGCCGCCCTCCGGAACAGGCACTTTGCACGCCACCGGCGGGGGCCACGACATGATCGATCCGCGTCTCAAGGCCATGCTGCCGCTGTTCGCGGCGGTCTTCATCGACATCTTTTCGTTCGGCCTGATGTACCCGGTCATCGTGGCGCTGTTTCATGACCCCGCCGTGGTCGGCGCCTATCGGCCGGGCGTGCGCGAGCTCTACCTGTCGCTCGCCTTCTCGCTGTTTCCGCTCGGCATGTTCTTCGGCGCCAGCCTGCTCGGCGACCTCTCCGACGCGCTGGGGCGCAAGCGCACGCTGACGATCTGCATGGCGGGCCTGGCCGTCGCCTATGCGCTGATGTGGCTGGCGGTCGAAACGCGCGATCTGGTGGTGTTTCTCGTCGGCCGCCTGCTCTCCGGGCTGATGGCGGGGACCGGCCCCATCGCCCAGGCGGCGATGATGGACAGGTCGACGGACGAGCAGCGCGGCCACGATCTGTCGACCGTGGTGTTCATCAACTGCGTGGGCCTGGTTGCCGGCCCGATGGCCGGCGGCGTGCTGAGCCACATCGACCTGCGCGCGCCGCTCGCCTTCGCGCTCGTCCTCTGCCTCGTGGCGCTCGCCCTCATCGCCCGGGCATCGCTGGGGGACGGGGCGCGGTGGCCGCTACAGCTGAGCTGGCGCCGGCCTGTCGACCTGTTCGTGCAGGCGCTTCGCCATCCGGTCATCGGCGGGCTGGCGTTGACGTTCCTGCTGTTTCAGCTGGGGTTTGCGCTCTACTACATCTACATCCTGGTCATCATGCAGCAGGTGTACGGCCTCTCGTCGCTCGAGCTCGGCCTGTTCTCGGCGACCATGGGCCTGGGCTTCGTCTTCGGCACGTCCGTCGTCTACAGCGCTCTCGCGGCGCGGCTGAAGGACGACAGGAGGGTCGCCGCCGTCGGCTGCTGGGCCTGCGGCATCGGCATCCTCGTCGCCGCGGCGCCGCTGCCGGCCTATCTGCAATGGGTGGCGGCCTTCATCGTCGCCGCCAGCAACCTGCCCGCCTTCGTCGGCCTGCTCGCCCTGATCAGCGGGTCGGCGTCCGCCGATGAGCAGGGCTGGGCCCTCGGTATCGGTGCGGCGATGACGGCGCTGGCGTTTTTCGTCGCCGGTCTGGCCGCAGCCTTGCTCAGCTTCTCGCTGCCGATCTGGGGGCTGCTGCTCGCCGGCGGGCTGATCGTGCTGGCCGCCACGGCGGCGCTCAGGCGCACGCCGGGGGCGCTGCCGGCGCTCACCGCCGACGCGGAGTGATCGACGACATTCAACCAACACTGCCAACCAACACTGCGAGTGACATGGCGATGCAGGCGAGCAACGACGATCGCATCTCGATCCAATCCGACGGGCTCTTCGCACAGATCGCTACGCTCGGAGCCGAACTGGTCGTGCTCCGCGACGGCGAGGGCCGTGATCTCCTGTGGGATGGGGACCCTGCCGTCTGGAGCGGGCGCGCGCCGCTGCTGTTTCCCATCGTCGGCGCGCTGGCCGGCGGCGCCTACCGCATCGGCCGTGAGGTCTACCGGCTGCCGCAGCATGGCTTCGCCCGCCGCAGCGAGTTCAGCCTGGTCGAGCGCCGGGCCGACCAGGCCACCCTGCGGCTGACCGAGAGCGAGGCGACGCGGGCTGCGTACCCGTTCCCGTTCCGACTCGATGTCACCTATGCGCTGAGCGGTGCGACGCTCACCGTGACGGCGAGCGTGACCAACACCGGCCGCAAGCCGCTGCCGTTTTCGCTCGGCTTCCACCCCGCGTTCCGCTGGCCGCTGCCTTACGGCGCCCCGCGCGACACCTACACGCTCGCCTTCGACAAGGACGAGACGGCGCCGGTCGTCCGGCCCGATGCGGATGGTCTGCTGACGACGCCCGAGCCCAATCCGGTCAAGGACCGCACGCTGCCGCTGTCCGATGCGCTGCTGGCCGCCGGTGCCATCGTCTTCAAGCAGCCGGCGAGCCGCCGCGTCGTCTACGGCGCGCCGGGGTCCCCGTCCCTCGTCGTCGCGTTCCCGGAGATGACGAGCCTCGGCATCTGGACCAAGCCCGGCGCGGGGGCCCCCTACGTCTGCATCGAGCCATGGCAGGGCTATGCCGACGATGCCCGGCCCGCGGGCGCGGATCAGAAGCCCGTCGACCTGTTCGCCAAGCCCGGCATCGTCGAGGTCGCGCCGACCCAGAGCCGCAGCTTCGGCTTCTCGGTGACGCTGGAGCCGGGGACGTGACGGCAGGCGGGCGGTGTCAGGTCGCCTAGTGTGGTGGATCTGAAGTTCCTGCTCCCCACATGGCATCCACGTCCAGGACCTTCAGATCCATTAAACCACACTAGAATCATAGAGTTGCTAGTGTGGCTTAGGAATCCGAAATTCGCTCCAAGCGATGCCCCGAGGTGGTGCGAATTTCGGATTCGCCACACTAGCCGCGCCGGCGTTCACCGCCGTCCTTCCAGGCATAGTTGAAGCTCACGCTGATGCGCTCCTCGTCCGCCTCGTTGAGCGGCACCTCGTGGCGCAGCCAGCTCTCCCACAACAGCAAGGTGCCGGGCGTCGGGTCGATCGAGACGAACTGGCGGTTCTGTTGCGTCGCCTTCCGCTTCTTCGGCGGCGCCGCCATCATGAAGCCGAGCCGCGGATCCTCGAACTTCAGCGCGCTGGCGCCGGGCGGAACGGCTACATAGAACGTGCCGCTCACCACCGCGTGCGGGTGGATGTGGGAGGTGTGCACGCCGCCCGGCGGCAGCACGTTGATCCAGAGCGAGTCGCAGATGAGCTTGCCGCCGGCGAGATCGAACTCGAGCGCCTTGGCGAAGGCGGCGGCGTGCCTGTCGATCTGCTTGACGAGACGGCCGAAGACCGGAAACCGCCACGGCAGATCGTCGAGCGAGGCATAGGACGTGTAGCCGGGGTAGCCGTTGCGGGCGCACCAGCGTTGGCCCGCCTCGTCGTCCACGGCGATGGACCGGCAGGCGGCGTCGATCTCGGCCACGATCGTGGACGGGCCGCCGTCGCCGGCGAGCTCGGCGCGATAGATCGGCGTGGCGAAGACGTGCTCGATGATGGACATGGAGGGCCTATAGAGCGCTTTCGGCTGCGGTGGAACGACGGCCGCTCGCCGCGGGCGTCAGCCGAGCGGCCCTTTGAACACGAAGAAGGCGCCGAGCACGATGAGGCCGAAGCCGATCGCGTGGTTGATGGTGAGGCTCTCCTTGAGGAAGAGGACGGAAAACCCGGCGAAGACGACCAGGGTGATGACCTCCTGCATCGTCTTCAGCTCGGCGGCGCTGTAGACGCCGTGGCCGATGCGGTTGGCGGGCACCGCGAGGCAATACTCGGCGAAGGCGATCGCCCAGCTCACCAAGATCACGAGCCACAGCGGACGGTCGGTGAAGCGAAGATGGCCGTACCAGGCGAACGTCATGAACACGTTCGACGCCATCAGCATGACGATGGGCAGCACGAGCGCCGTGGTGCGATCCATTGAACCTGAGCTCCGTTGGCGCGGAGCCTTTGCCAGATGGAGCACGACTTGCAAAGCGCCGTTGCGTTGCGGCAGGGGCGGTGGGGCCGCCGGATCAAGACGCTCAGCGACGCCGCTGCGAGCCACGCGCGTCGCCTAGAGCGCTTTGCGATTGGGTGGAACTACCCAATCGCAAGAGAAGCGCTCCAGATTCAAAAGGTTATGAGCATTTCTCCGCCATTGGATGGGTCCATCCAATGGCGAAATGCTCTGGCGCCGTCCCGGAAATCAGGCGACGTGGCGCGCCCGGTTCTCCCAGAACGGCTGGCGCAGGTCGCGCTTCAGGATCTTGCCGGCGCCGGACATGGGCAGCGGCTCGGTCCGGACGTCGACGCTGCGCGGGCATTTGTAGCCGGCGATTCGCTCTTTGCAGAAGGCGATCACGTGGGCCGGATCGATCTCCGCGTCGGGGCGAACCACGACGATGGCGTGCACCGCCTCGCCCCAGCGCTCGTCCGGGATGCCGATGACGGCGCATTGCAGCACGCCCGGGTATTGCGCCACGGTGTTCTCCACCTCGGTCGAGTAGATGTTCTCGCCGCCCGAGATGATCATGTCCTTGATGCGGTCGACCACATAGACGAAGCCGTCCTCGTCCATGTAGCCGCCGTCGCCGGTGTGCATCCAGCCGTTGACCACGGCCTTGGCGGTCTCCTCGGGGCGGTTCCAGTAGCCCATCATCACGTTGGCGCCGTGCGCGACGATCTCGCCGATGGTGCCGCGCGGCACCTCGTTGTCGTTCTCGTCGACGATGCGCACGTCGACACCGATCGCGGCGCGTCCAGCCGAGCGGTGCCGCCCCTTGGCGCGCCCGGCCACGTGCTCCTCAGGCGGCAGCAGCGTGGCGATGGGCGACAGCTCGGTCATGCCGTAGGCCTGCATGAACTCCACGTGCGGCAGGGCCGCCACCGCCCGGTCGAGCACCGCCTCCGAGATCGGCGAGGCACCATAGAGGATGCGCTTCAGCGATGAGAGGTCCCGCGTGCCCATGGCCGGATGGTCGACCAGCATCTGGATCATCGTCGGCACCAGCAGCACGTGCGTCACCCGGTGGCGCGCAATGGCGTCCATCACCCCTTCCGGGCTGAAAGCGCGGACGACGACGTTCGTGCCCGCGCCTGCCAGCATGGCATACATGGCCGCGCCGTTGGCCAGGTGGAACATGGGGGCCGCGTGCAGATAGGTGGCCGTCGGCGTGAACATTCCCTCCGCCAGGGCATGCAGGGAATCGATCACCAGGTTGCCGTGGCTCAGCATCACCCCCTTGGAGCGGCCGGTGGTGCCGCCGGTGTAGAAGATGCCGGCGAGATCGTCCCGGCCGCGCATGGCGTCGGGGACCGGCGTCGCCGCGGCCATCAGCGCTTCGTAGTCGGCCATGCCGGCGGGGGCGTCGCCGTCGTCGGCGTAGACGAGGCGCACGTCCGGCAGCGCCTGCGCCAGGGCGTGGCCCGCTTCGGCGAACGCCTTGTCGACGAACAGCACCGTGGCGCCGCTGTCCTGGAGCGCGTCGGTATTCTCCAGCACGCTCCAGCGGATGTTGAGCGGCACGATCACCCCGCCTGCCCAGGCGGTGGCGAGATAGAGCTCCAGGTAGCGGGCGCTGTTGAGCGCCAGCACGGCGACGCGGTCGCCGTCGCCGATGCCGAGCCCGCGCAATGCGCCGGCCAGGCGCGCGACACGCGCGCCGACCTCGGCCCAGGTCCAGGCCTTGTCGTCTTCCAGCACGGCGGTGCCGCCCGCCTTCATCTGCAGCGCCCGTCGCAGTCCTTGCGTGATGTTCATCGGTTCCTCCCTGGTTTCGACTTCAAAGGGCTTTGCGCCTCTTGTTGGTGGCCGGTCCGCCGGGCCCGGTCGGGGCGCCTGGCGGCCGGCGTCGTCGCCCGGACGGTGCGGGCTCAGTCGGGGCGCCGGCGGCGAGCCCCTCCGTCAGCCGCCGGGCGAATTCGTCGCCCAGCCGCTGCGGGTCGAGGTCGCCGCCCGGCCGGTACCAGTGGCCGATCCAGTTGAGCGACCCGGCCACCGCGAAGGCGGCCACCTTGACGTCGCACGGCAGGATCGAGCCGTCGTCCACGCCCTCGCCGATGAAGCGGCGGAAGCCCAGATCGATCATGCGCTTGCCCGCGCGCACGTGGCGCCGGGCATCGGGCGACAGCACCCGATCGTCGACGCGCACCAGGCACTGACCGAAGTCCCGCGTCATGATCTCGGCGTAGTCGCGGATCAGCGCCCGCACGCGGTCGAGCCCGGTACCGGGCATGGCGGCGATGGCCGTGAGGCTCGCCTCGCTCATCTCCTGGCCGAGCCGGTAGCATTCGGCCAGGATCTCTTCCTTGCTGTGGAAGTAGTTGTAGAGTGCGGGCTTGGTGATGTTCAGCCGCTCGGCCACCTCCGCCAGCGAGGTGCGGTCGTAGCCGAGCTCGAGGAACAGTTGTGCGGCCGTCCGCAGCACCGCGTCGCGCTTCAGGTCGCGGTCGCGCCGGCGGTCCTCGAACGGCTTCCACGGTGAATCGGCGTCCGCCGGCTGCGCCAGCTTGCGGGCCGATCCGGAACCTCCTCGCATCCCTGCCTCTTGACGCGTCGCGACGCTAAAGTTACCGATGAGTCATTGCAAGACTGACCGATCGGAAAGCGTTTGTAAAGCGCCGCACCGGCCGACAGGGAGGATGAGATGGCTCAACGGGTCAAAGTCGCGGGGGTCGGCATGATCCCCTTCGTCAAGCCGGGCACCAGCGCCAGCTACGACGAGATGGGCGCCATCGCCGCCCGCATGGCGCTGGAGGACGCCGGCCTCTCGTATGCCGATGTCGAGCAGGCTTACGTCGGCTTCGTCTACGGCGATTCCACCAGCGGCCAGGCGGCGCTCTACCACGTCGGCATGACCGGCATTCCGGTGGTCAACGTCAACAACAACTGCTCGACCGGCTCGAGCGCGCTCTTCCTGGCGCGCCAGGCGATCGAGGCCGGCATCGTCGACTGCGCCATCGCGCTCGGCTTCGAGCAGATGGTGCCGGGCGCGCTCGGCGATATCTACAGCGATCGGCCGAGCCCGCTCGTGCGCTTCGTCGCGGCCGCCGACGAGGGCTCGCACAACACCGACGCGCCGATGGCGATCAAGGTGTTCGGCGGCGCCGGCGCCGAATATCAGCAGCGCTACGGCGCCAAGACCGAGACTTTCGCCAAGATCTCTGTGAAGGCCCGCCGTCACGCCGAGCACAATGACAAGGCGATCTTCCGCAAGCCCGTGACCGTCGAGGAGGTGATGGCGTCGACCCCGATGTACGGGCCGCTCACCCGCCTCCAGTGCTGCCCGCCGACCTGCGGCGCCGCCGCGGCGATCCTGGTCTCGGAGGAGTTCGCCAAGCGCCGCGGCCTCAAGGCCGACGTGGTGATCCGCGCCCAGGCCATGACCACCGACTTTCCGTCCACCTTCACTGAAAAGAGCATGATGAAGGTGGTGGGCTTCGACCTGACGGCCGCGGCGGCCGACAAGGTCTATGCCGCGTCGGGCATCGCCCCCGAGGACGTCGACGTGGTCGAGCTGCACGATTGCTTCACCGCCAACGAGATCCTCACCTACGAGGGCCTGCGCCTTACGCCGGAAGGCACCGCCGAGAAGTTCATCTGGGACGGCGACAACACCTACGGCGGCCGCGTCGTCACCAACCCGTCCGGCGGCCTCCTGTCGAAGGGCCATCCGCTCGGCGCCACCGGCCTCGCCCAATGCGCCGAGCTGGTCTGGCAGTTGCGCGGCCAGGGCGGCCCCCGCCAGGTCGAGAACGCCCGCATCGCCTTGCAGCACAACCTCGGCCTCGGCGGCGCCTGCGTCGTGACGCTCTACGAGAAGGCCTGATCCCATGCTCGACAGATCGATCATCGGCCAGGCGCGGCCTGCGACCCACGCCACCGTGGAGCCGAAGCGCCTGCGCTTCTTCCTCAAGGCCATCGGCGAGGAGGGGGCCGTCTACCACGACAAGGCGGCGGCACAGGCCGCCGGCTTCCGCGACATCCCGATCCCGCCGACCTACCTGTTCTGCCTGCAGATGATGGACGCGGAGCGGCCGTTCGCGCTGACCGAGGACCTCGGCATCGACGTCGGCCGGCTGCTGCACGGCGAGCAGGGCTTCCGCTACCACAAGCCCGTCTACGTGGGCGATGAGCTCACCTTCACCAGCCGCATCGTCGACATGGCCGACAAGAAGGGCGGCGCCATGACGGTGATCGTCCAGGAGACGAGGGTCGAGAACGCCGCCGGCGAGCACGTAGCCGACCTGACCGGCACCACCGTCGTGCGCAACCCGGGAGTGGGCAAATGAGCGCCTCCGTTCAAGCCGAGCCTGCCGCTGCGGGCCTCGTCGGCAAGCGCATCATCGACGAGCGCTTCGCCCCGATCACCCGCCACACGCTGGCGCTCTATTGCGGCGCCTCCGGCGACCACAACCCGATGCACGTCGACGTCGATTTCGCCAAGGCGTTCGGCTTTCCCGATGTGTTCTCGCACGGCATGCTGGTGATGTCGCGGCTCGGCCGCGCACTGACCAACGTGGTGCCGCAGGCCTCGGTGCGGTCCTATAACGTGCGCTTCGTCGCCATCACCCAGGTCGGAGCGGAGATCTCCGCCGAGGGCGAGGTCGTCGGCATCGTCGAGGATGGAGGCGAGCGGCGCGTCCGCATCGCGCTCACCGCCAAGGACCAGAACGGCGACGTGAAACTGCAGGGCGAGGCGACCGCTGCGCTCGACGGATGGGAGAAGGCGCATGTCTAAGCTTGCGGGCAAGGTCGCCCTCGTCACCGGATCCGGGCGCGGCATCGGCCGCTCCATCGCGCTCAAGCTCGCGTCCGAGGGCGCCAGCGTCGTCGTCAACGACCTCGACGCCGAGCCGGGCGACGCGGTCGCCGCCGAGATCAAGGCGGGCGGCGGCAAGGCCGTCGCCGTCAACGGCAGCGTCACCGAGGCGGGCTTCGCCGACCGTTTCGTCAACACCGGCATCGAGGCCTTCGGCGGCCTCGACATCATCGTCAACAATGCTGGCTACACCTGGGATGCCACGGTCCAGAAGATGACCGACGAGATGTTCCAGGCCATGCTCGACGTGCACCTGGTGGCGCCGTTCCGCATCATGCGGGCCGCCTCCGAGCCGATCCGGGCGTTCTCGCGCAAGGAGGCGGAGGCCGGCCAGGAGGTGTTCCGCAAGGTCGTCAACATCTCCTCCATCGCCGGGCTCTACGGCAACGCCGGCCAGGCGAGCTATTCCTCGGCCAAGGCCTCGCTGGTGGGCCTGACGCGGACGATGTGCAAGGAGTGGGGGCGCTACAAGGTCAACGTCAATTGCGTCGCCTTCGGCCTGATCGAGACGCGGCTGACCCAGGCGATCGAGCAGCAGCAGCCGCAGAAGACCATCGACGTCGACGGGCGCGAGATCAAGGTGGGCGTGCAGTCGCAGATGCTGGACACCATGGCGCGGATGATCCCGCTCGGCCGTGCCGGCAAGCCCGAGGAGGCGGCCAACGCCGTCTATCTGTTCTGCTCGCCGGAATCCGATTACATTAGCGGCCAGGTCGTGGTGTGCGGCGGAGGGCTGCTGATATGACGGGTGCTGCGCCCGCCTTGCTCGAGGTCGACGGGCGGATCGCCACGGTCACGCTCAACCGGCCCGAAGCCTACAACGCCGTCGACGCCACCCTGGCCGAGGCGCTGGCCGATATCGGTGAGCGCGTCGTGGCGAGCGACGATGTCCGCGTCGTCATCCTGCGCGGCGCCGGCCCCACGTTCTGTGCCGGCGGCGACATCCGCACCTTCGCCGCCAACATCGACGCGCTTGAGCCGATGGCGCGCGGCCTCCTGGGCAAGCTGCACCGCTTCCTCATCGCGCTGCGCGAAGGGCCGCGGCTGGTCATCACCAGCGTGCACGGCTCGGCCGCTGGCGCCGGCTTCTCGCTGGCGCTGCTGGGCGATCTCTGCATCGCGGCGGCCGACGCCCGCTTCGTGCCCGCCTACGCCAAGCTCGGCGTCTCGCCCGACGGCGGTGGCAGCATCGGCGTGGTCGAGCGCATCGGCCCCCGCCGGGCGCTCGCGCTGTTCCTGGCCGAGGACGGGCTCACCGCCGAGCAGGCCTTCGAGGCAGGCCTCGTCAACAAGGTGGTGCCGGCGACCGAGCTGGAAGCGGCGACGCGGGCGCTCGCCGAGCGCGTGGCGCGCATCGCGCCCACGGCGATCGCCGCCACCAAGGCGCTCATCCAGCAATCGGCACGCACCCCCTTCGCGGATCAGCTCGACGCCGAGCTGGAGCAGATGGTGCGCTGCATGGCGACCCCCGCCTTCCGTGCCAACGTCGAAAGCTTCCTGAGCAAGACGAAGGGCTGACGGTTTGCGGGCAGGTCGTCTCACGAAGTCGGCGGGATAGGCTTGGCTCGCATGATGGATGGCCGGGCTTGACCCGGCCATCCATCTTCCTGGACCAAACATCCCTTGGATGGACCTGCGGCAGGCGGCAAACTATAGCGGCTTGATGTGGTTCGTTTCGCAAGGGAGAGCCCGGTTGTCCGCGCATCGCCTCGTTCTGTCGCTGCTCGCCAGCGTGCTCGCCGTCGCCGCCGCCCAGGCCCAAGCCCAGGCTCAAGTCAAGGTCGGCGTCGTCACCTCGGCGTCCGGGCCGATCGCCCTGGTCGGCATCCCGCAGAAGAACACGGTGGCGCTGCTGCCGACGAAGGTCGCCGGGCAGACCATCGACTACATCCTCTTCGACGACGCCAGCGACCCTACCGCCTCGGTCACCGCGTTCAAGAAGCTGATCAGCGAGGACAAGGTCGACGCCATCATCGGCCCGCCCGGCTCGCCCAACGCGCTCGGCGTGATCCCCTTCGTCGCCGAGGCGGGCGTGCCGATGCTCGCGCCGGTCGGCACGGCGGCGGTCATCCTGCCCATGGACGACAAGAAGAAGTGGGTGTTCAAGCCGACCCAGAACGATGAGCTGGTGGCGTCGGCGCTGCTCGACCAGATGGCCGAGAGCGGCGTCAAGACCGTGGGCTTCATCGGCACCGCCGACCCCTACGGCGGCAACTGGCTCAAGGTGTTCACCGAGGGCGCCGAGAAGAAGGGCATCCAGGTCGTCGCCAGCGAGCGCTTCCAGCGCCAGGACACGTCGCTGACCGCCCAGGGCCTCAAGCTCATCGCCGCCAAGCCCGACGCGGTGCTGATCGCCGCTCCCGGCAGCTCCTCGGTGCTGCCGCAGACGACGCTGTACGACCTCGGCTATCGCGGCAAGTACTACCAGACCCACGGCGCGGCGCTGCCGGATTTCCTCAAGCTCGGCGGCAAGAAGGTCGAGGGCACCATCCTCGCCGCCGGCGGCATGCTGGTCATCGACGAACTGCCGGACAGCGACGTCTCGAAGCCCATCGCCGCCGATTACATCGCCCGCTACAAGAAGCTCTACGGCACGGTGCCGGCGACCTTCGGCGCCAACGTGTTCGATGCCGGCCTCCTGCTCGAGCGCGCCATCCCGGAGGCGCTCAAGGCCGGCAAGCCGGGCACGCCCGAGTTCCGCGCGGCGCTGCGCACCGCGCTGGAGGAGGTGAAGGAGCTGCCGGGCACCCAGGGCGTCTACAACATGACGCCCGCCGACCACAGCGGCTTCGACCGGCGCGGCCTGCACATCATCACCGTCAAGGACGGCAAGTGGGCCCTGGTGAAGTGAGGCATGGGGGTGGCGGCGCGGGCCGAGCCACCCCAGCAGCCGCGCACGATATCCTGGACGGGAAAGCGTCGACGGAGCAGCTTGCACTCCTCTCCCCGCCAGCGGGGAGAGGGAAGGGTGAGGGGGCCCTGCCGCGCGGCGTGACCGGCGTCGAGCCTCCGCCCCCGCGCCCCCTCACCCGCCCAGCGTGGCGCTTCGCTTCGCGCAGGGCGACCTCTCCCCGCAAGCGGGGCGAGGTGTGCGGCTGCGCCGCAGGCGGCCCACGCCGCGCCGGACCGCCTCACCGCCCGGAGGCGCGAGCTTGAACCTGCAGGTGGCCATGCTGCTTGGGCAGAGCGGCATCACCAGCGGTGCCGTCTACGCCCTGCTCGCCCTCAGCATCCTGCTGGTCTTCTCCGTTACCCGCATCCTGCTGATCCCGCAGGGCGAGTTCGTCTCCTTCGCGGCGCTGACCATGGCGGCCATGCAGGCGGGCCAACCGGTCCGCCTCGGGTGGCTGCTCGCCGGCCTCTGCCTGGTGGCGGCGGCGATGGACTTGGTGGGGAGCTGGCGGACGCGTGGCCGCCCGGCGCTGAGCCGGTCGACGCTGTGGCTGTCGGCGTGGGTGGCCGCCGTCACGGCGCTCTCCGTGCTGCTGCCGCTCGCGGCGCTAGGCATGGGCGTGCAGGCGCTGGTCACCATCGCGCTCATCGTGCCGCTCGGGCCGCTGCTCTACCGCGTGTGCTTCCAGCCGGTGGCCGCCGCCCATGCGCTGGTGCTGCTGGTCATCTCGATTGCCGCCCACGTCGCCCTCGTCGGCATTGCCCTGTTCATCTTCGGACCGGAAGGGGCGCGCACCGAGCCGTTCTCCGACGCGGTGTTCATGGTCGGGCCGGCGCTGATCCAGAGCCAGACGCTGTGGGTCGTCGCCGTGTCGCTGCTGCTGGTGGGCCTGCTGTACGTCGGCTTCGAGCGCCACCTCTACGGCAAGGCGCTGCGCGCCACCGCCGTCGACCGCCTGGGTGCCGAGCTCGTCGGCATCTCGCCCGAGCTCGCCGGCCGGGTGAGCCTGGCGGTGGCTGCCTTCATCGGCGCGCTCTCCGGCGTGCTCATCGCGCCGATCATCACCATCTATTTCGACTCCGGCTTCATCATCAGCCTGAAGGGCTTCGTCGGCGCCCTCGTCGGCGGCCTCGCCAGCTATCCGCTTGCGGCAGCCGGCGCGCTGCTGGTCGGCCAGGCGGAATCCTTCGCCACGTTCTGGGCCTCCGCCTACAAGGAAGTCATCGTCTTCACCCTGCTGCTGCCGGTGCTCATGTGGCGCTCGCTTGCCCGCAGCGGCGTGGAGGACGAGGAGTGAGGCGCCTGGGCCTCGGCGCAGCCGCGATCGCCGCCGTCGTGCTGGCGCCGCTGCTGCTGCCGTCCTTCCAGATCACGCTCGCCAACAACATCGGCATTGCGGCGCTGGTGACGCTGGGCCTCGTGCTGCTCACCGGCATCGCCGGCCTCACCAGCTTCGGCCAGGCCGCCTTCGTCGGCATCGGCGCCTATGCCACCGCCTATCTCGCCACCGCGGCCGAGCTGCCGCCGGCGCTCGCCTGGCTCGGCGGCTCGCCCTGGGGCGGCCTGGCGCTGGGCCTCACCTTGACGCTCGCCGTCGCCACCGTGCTGGGCGGCGTCACCTTCCGGCTCTCCGGCCACTACCTGCCGCTCGGCACCATCGCCTGGGGCCTCGCCATCGCCTTCCTGTTCGGCACCATGGACAGCCTGGGCGGCTACACCGGCCTCTCGGGTATCCCGGTGCTCGCCCTGTTCGGGGTCCGCTTCGACAGCGGCGAGCGGCTGTTCTGGCTGATCTGGGGCGTGCTGCTGGTGGCGCTGCTGCTCACGGCGAACCTGCTCGATTCGCGCCCGGGCAGGGCCATCCGGGCGCTGAAGGGTGGCCAGCTCATGGCGCGCTCCATGGGCGTCGACGTGGTCCGCGCCAAGATGGCGGCGTTCCTCATCGCCGCCGCCTTCGCCGCCATCGCCGGCTGGCTCTACGCCTACACCCAGCGCTTCGTCAGCCCGGCGCCGTTCAGCCTCGGCGCAGGCATCGAGTACCTGTTCATGGCGCTCATCGGCGGGGCCGCCTCCATCTGGGGCGCCATCGTCGGCGCGGCCGTCTTCATCCTCAGCAAGGAGTGGCTGCAGGACCTGCTGCCCCACCTCCTGGGCCGCACCGGCAACTTCGAGGCCGTCGTCTTCGGCCTGATCGTCATCGTGCTGATGCAGAATATGCCCGACGGCATCGCCAGCGCCCTGCGCATCGCCGCCGCCCGCTATCTCGGCGGCAGCCGCCGGACGCGCCCGGAGCCGCCGGCGGTGGACGGTGACGAGCCGGCCCTGCCGGTCCGTGCCCGGCCGCGGCCCGGCGAGGTGATCCTCGAGGCGCGCGGCGTCACGCGCCGCTTCGGCGGCCTTGCCGCCAACGACGACGTCAGCCTCTCGGTGCGCGCCGGCGAGGTCCTCGCAGTGATCGGGCCGAACGGCGCCGGCAAGTCGACGCTGTTCAACCAGCTCTCCGGCGTCGACCGGCCGACGGCGGGCAGCATCGTCTTCCGCGGCGAGCCCGTCGCCGGCTTGAGCCCGCGGGCGATGGCGCGCCTCGGCCTAGCCCGCACCTTTCAGCACGTGCGCCTGCTGCCGGAGCTGACCGTGCTGGAGAACGCGGCCATCGGGGCGCACCTCAGGGGCCGCAAGGGCCTCTTCGCTGCGATGCTTCGCCTCGACCGCCGCGAGGAGGCGCAACTGCTGGCGGAAGCCCGGCGCCAGCTCGATCGCGTGGGGCTCGCCGCCCGCTGCGACGACAGGGCCGGCAGCCTGCCGCTCGGCCAGCAGCGGCTCCTGGAGATCGCCCGCGCCGTCGCCGCCGACCCGTGCCTGCTGCTGCTCGACGAGCCGGCCGCCGGCCTGCGCTTCCAGGAGAAGCGCGAGCTTGCCGGCCTCATCGACCGGCTGCGCGGCGAGGGCATGGCGGTGCTGCTGGTGGAGCACGACATGGACTTCGTCATGGGGCTCGCCGACCGCGTCTTCGTCATGGACTTCGGGCAGGAGATCGCGCAAGGCGCGCCCGCGGAGGTGCAGGCCGACCCGGCCGTGCTGGAAGCCTACCTCGGAGCGGACGCATGACGCCGCCGCGGCTCCTCGAGGTGAGCGGCCTCTCGGTGGCCTACGGCCAGGTGGAGGCGGTGAGCGAGGCTGCCATCGGCGTCGGTGAAGGCGAGATCGTCACCGTCATCGGCCGCAACGGCGCCGGCAAGACCACGCTGCTGTCGGCCATCATGGGCATCCTGCCGTCCCGCGGCGGCATCCGCTTCGCCGGCGAGGACCTGGCGACGTTCGCCATCGGCGAGCGCGTGGCGCGCGGCCTGAGCCTGGTGCCGGAGCAGCGGGCGCTGTTCGGTTCCATGAGCGTCGCCGACAATCTGGCGCTCGGCGCCTTCCGCCGTGATGGCGGCGAGCGCGAGACGGCGTTGGACGAGATGTTCGCCCTGTTCCCGCGCCTGAAGGAGCGGCGCCGCCAGCTCGCCGCCACGCTCTCCGGCGGCGAGCGGCAGATGCTGGCGCTGGCGCGCGCGCTGATGGGCCGCCCGCGCCTCCTCATGCTCGACGAGCCGAGCCTCGGCCTGGCGCCGCTCATCGTGCGCGACGTCTTCCGCATCATCGCCGAATTGCGCGACCGCGGCGTCGCCATCCTGCTGGTCGAACAGAACGCCCGCGCCGCACTCGCTGTCGCCGACCACGCCTACGTGCTGGAGCTCGGCCGCGTGGCGCTGGCGGGCCCGGCGGCGGAGCTGGCGAACGATCCGCGCGTGGTGGCGACGTATCTCGGGCTCGGCGGCGGGCACCAGGACGGGCTGGTCCGCGAGCCGCGCCATCAAGATGAACCGGCCGCCGCACAGCCGAGCAGAGGACCGACGACCCAAGGCTCGCAGTAAGATCCCGGATCCGGCTTCGGCGTGGCCGAATGCTCATTGGGCGCGATCGGAATTCGCGTCGTTTTTGGCAATCGTCGGACATTTTTGATCAAGCCCCGATCGTAGGGGTCTGATCGTCGATCATGCTCGCCCCAAGCGCCGAACCGGGGGCGGACGGAGGTCGCACTCGCCAGCCTGTAGGACGGCGCATTGCGGCGACTCGCGGAAATTTGACCAAGCTTAAGCTGCCGTCGCTGATGCCTGTGCTCGAGCATTTCTCGATCGGATAAGCTTATCTGCTGGATATGCTCCGCATCTTTGAATCTGGGCGTTTCTCTCCGATCTGACGGCTCCATCCGCTCGGGGTGCGCTCCACCTCGTCGAACGTCCGCTCAAGCGGACAGACAAAGTTGCAAAGGCCCTCCTGCAGGCAGTGCTCAGCCGCTGCAACAGAATACGCGGTGGTGCTGGAAGCGTGTGCCCGAGAGATGGGCGAGCATTGCAACTCAGGGTAATGTGATCTGCCGAGACACCTCCATCATACTATATTTCGCGCTACTGACGTGCATTTGATCGTCTTGACGTCTTTAGATCAAGGCTCTTTGATTGCGCGGCTCGCATTCACGGGCCTCCCCCAAAACGACCTAAAAGGCATCCGGAAGGAATATGAAGAAACTGCCTCCTCTCAATCCTCTCCGTGCGTTCGAGGCAGCCGCAAGGCATGGCAATTTCACACGTGCAGCAGAAGAACTCGGTGTCTCTCAGTCGGCCGTCAGCCGCCAGATCGGGGTCTTGGAGAGCTACCTGGGCATCCAGCTCTTTACGCGGGAGCGCGGCGAGGTGATGCTCACCCCGGCGGGGCTTCGCTATGAGCCAGAGCTCACGCGAGCCTTCAACATTATTTCGACCGCGACTGAAAACCTGCCGAACCTGCCGAGGCGGCGTGCAATCAACATCCGCGCCTTGCCGGGTGTTCTGCACACCTGGCTGCTGCCTCGGATCGGAGGCTTTCGCGCAATGAATCCCAACGTCGGCCTCAACTTCAGTACGTCGATGAATTTTGTCCACGTCGACTGGGAGCGGATCGACATTTCGATCCAGGGGCCGCCGACCGATGATCAGGCGGGCCTGCACCTGGAACCGCTCATGCCGAACCGTATCGCCCCCGTGTGCAGCCCCGGCTATCTCGAACGGCACGGGCCGATCACCTCGCTGGAGGACTTGTCGAAACATACGATCCTCGACGCCTCCTATCGGGGAGGGGACTGGGGTGCCTGGTTGACCCATATGGGCGCTCCCGACATTCCGCTGCGAAAACTCCTCACCTTCGAAAGTTCGTCCATGATCTACGTCGCAGCGAAGGAAGATCTCGGGCTCGCGATGGGCCAGCTTCCATTGATCCAGCGCGAGATCGAGCGCGGCGATCTCGTGCAGATCTTCGACCGCTCGATCGTCCTGGAACCCCTTCTTTACACGGCCTATTCGCCACGCAGCGTCAATCTGACCTCCGTTGCCGCCTTTCGGCAGTGGCTCAAGGACGAGGCCGCCAAGTCGTCCGAGTGGTTCATGAGCGCCCATCCAACCCCGAGGAGGGCCCAGGCATCCTGAGAAATTGCAGTATTGCGATGTGAATTTCGGCATCATCCCGCTGGGCGGCGGGATAAATGAAATATTGTCAACAGATCACGACCTTTTCCGGTTCGAGGTCCGGCCGAGCGTCCTCATCCCGCCGTTGCCAGCTCAAGTCCGATGCATGCGGACCGAGCCGCTACCAGAGAACGTTTTGTGCCGCCGGTGAATAGCCGATCAGGTCGCTCTCGCGGCCCTCGCGCAACTTGAGCGCCCATTCCGGATCTCCCAGCAGCGCCCGTCCGACCGCGACCAGATCGAATTCGTTCTGTTCCAGCCTCTCCACCAATGCGTCGACAGACATCGGCGCCGAAGCTTCCAGCGCGCCACGGCTGAACACGCCGGATAGACCGACACTGCCGACCGTGACGACGGGCTTGTCGGTGACCTTCTTGACCCAGGCCGCGAGCGGCAGCGAGGACCCCTCGAAGGCAGGCTGCCAGAAGCGGCGCGTCGACATGTGAAACATGTCCGCCCCGGCATCCGTCAGCTCGTTCAGGAAGGCGCTGAGCTCAACCGGGCTGTTCCAGAGCATTGCGTCATACTGGCCACTCTTCCACTGTGAAAGGCGAATGAGGACCGGGAACTCCGGCCCCACGCGCGCGCGGACCGCGCGTAGGATCTCAACGGCAAAGCGCGTGCGCTCACGCATGTCCCCGCCAAAGCGATCCGAACGCAGGTTGGTACGCCGCCAGAAGAACGCGTCGATCAGGTAGCCATGGGCGGCGTGTATCTCGACGCCATCGAAGCCGAGCCGTTGCGCCTCCGCCGCTGCGCGAGCGAAGGCGTCGATCACGTCCGCGATCTCGGCGTCCGTCATCGGCTCGGAAACCCGCTGGCCCTCCGAGCCGATGCCGGACGGGGCCGAGCTTGGCAGGCCGCGGTTCGGCACGTCGCCGTGCGGGTCGCGGCCGATGCCGGCATGCCAGAGCTGCGGCATGATACGGCCGCCCTCGGCGTGGACGTACTCGCGCACACGCCGCCACCCCTCCAGCGCCGCGTCGCCGAAGAAGTTTGGAATGCTGGAACCGGGAGAGGCCGAAGGATGGTCGATGATGGTTCCTTCGGTGATGATCAACCCGACGGCGTTTCGGGCGCGGCGGGCATAGTACTCGGCGACCTCCCTTGTGGGGACGCCCCCCGGGCTGAACCCGCGCGTCATCGGCGCCATGACGATGCGCGACTTCAGTCTCAGAGTGCCGTGGAAGAATGGATGGAACAGCGGCGCTGCCGTCCTCGCTGCTTCGGTCCGCGCCGCAGAGATCTCATTATGCAGCATATTCAAAGGCATTCTCCAGGCCTCCGCAGATCGGGGCTGTTCGTGCGAGCATCGTTTGCAGGGTCTGCCGTCGGCAGCGCCGCCGGCGGCGGACTGCTGGCTCAGGCGGCCTCGAGAGTGACCTCCGTGCGCAGTCCCGCCTGCTTCATCAGCGGCAGCACCCGCTCGATCACGAAGGGAAGCTCCTCGGTGAAATTGAAGAACTGCATGGTCGAGCCGGCAAAGCCGGCCTTGTGCATCTTCACGAAGCCCTCGACGATATCCTCCGGCGTGCCGACGAGGCTGCCGCCGCCGGCGGTGCGCATGAACTCCTTCTCCGCCGAACCGGCGGACGGCAGTGCCGCCATCTTGGAACGGATGTCGGTAAACATTTCCACCGCCTTGCGGTCCGCCTTCTCCAGAGCGTAGTAGCGATTGAAGTCCTCCGCCTCCTTGCGGGTCTCGCGGCAGACGACGGCCGCCGTGCCGATGACTCCGAGCGGCTTATTGCGGCCAAGTTCTTTCTCGCGATTGCGGACATCGGTCACCTCGTCTGCCGCCTTCTCGAAGTTCGAGAACACCGTCAGGAGATAATCCGAAGTCTTGATCGCATAGTTGCGGCCCGCCGCCGAATAGGCGGCCGAGAAGATGGCTGGATGGGGCTGCTGGAGCGATCCGGGCTGCCCCATCAGCCCCTCGAGATTGAAGAACTCCCCCTCATAGTCATAGGGATCGCCGGGGCCGGCCAGCAGCCCCTTCAGGATTTCGAACCATTCCAGGCCATGGTCGTAGCGGCGATCGTGCTCCAGCTGCTCGACGCCGAACATCTTGAAGTCGCCTGTCTGCCAGCCGCAGACGATGTTCAGGCCTGCCCGGCCGCCCGAGGCGTGGTCGATGGTGGCCAGAGCCTTGGCGGCGAAGACCGGATGAACGAGCGGCGCGTGAACGGTCGAAAACAGCGCGATCCGTTCCGTCACGCCGCTCAGGGCGGCCGCATGCGTCAATGTCTCGTAGCACCAAACGCGATGGTCGATCTCGCCCTTCCAGCCACGCCAGGAGGAGATGGGCAGCATGAAATCGAGGCCCGCCTCGTCCGCCATCTTGGCCAGCTTGACGACGTCCTTCCAGCGCGCCTGCCAACGTCCCGGCGCCGTCGTCATGGTCATGGCGCCGTCGTGCAGGTAGCAGAAGAGACCGATCTTGAACGGCTGCGGGCCAAACATCGGATTCGTGGAACGATCGCTAGTCATTGCAGATCCCCATCATAAGAAGGATGAATACGTCGAGCGACTGTCATGAGACGGAGATCGTCTGTCCGTTGACCATTCTGGCGCCGAACGAGGCGAGGAAGACGACAGCGCTGGCGATGTCCGCCGGTGTGCCGGGGCGGTCCTGCATGTACCGCTCCATCATCGCCCGCTGGTCCGCATCGAGAGCCTCGTATCGCTCGCGTACGCGTGCGCCATCCTCAGTCAGGATGAAGCCGGGCATGACGATGTTGACGGTGATCCCGTGGGGCGCCAGGTCCTGGCTCAGCTGGTTTGTCAGGCCATGGATGCCGCCCTTGGCCGCGCAGTAAGCCAGGCGGACCGCCGACGTGCCCAGGGGACCGGGCGAGCCGAGATAGGTGCGAGACGAAAAATTGATGATCCGACCGCCCTTCTGGGCCCTCATTGCCGGAACAACTGCGCGGCAGCAGTAGAAGGTCGTCTTGAGATTCTGGTTCACCACCGAGTCCCAAAGCTCGTCAGTGACGTCTTCGATGTCGCGAATGCCGACATTGCCGCTGCCGCCGGCGTTGTTGACGAGGACATCGACCCGTCCGAAGGTCTTCAGCGTTTGCGCCACCATCGCGTCCGCGCTTGCAGAAGCGGTAAGGTCCGCGCCTATGGCCAAGGTGTTCTGTCCCTGAGGGTCGAGCGACGCAGCCGTCGTCACGACCTTGTCCTTGTTGACGTCAACGAGGACCACTTTCGCGCCCGCACCGAGAAAGGCTTCGGCGATTGCACGGCCAAGGCCCTGCGCGGCGCCGGTCACGATACATACTTGGTCTTTGCCGGACATCTGAAGAACTCCTGTCGGGGCATGGGGAGCGGCTCTTACCGATGCCGGTCGGCCGGTCAGAGCACGCGCTGATCAGCCGCGAACGTGGCAGGACACGGCATGACCGTGCTCCACCTCGCGTAGCTGCGGACGCTCGCCCAGGCAGCGGTCCAATGCGATGGGACAGCGCGTGTGAAACTTGCAGCCGGGCGGAGGATCGAGCGGGCTCGGAACCTCTCCTTCGAGCAGCGGTCGATCCTGGTCGATGGAAGGGTCCGCCTTCGGCGCCGCTTCCAGGAGGGCCTCGGTATAGGGGTGCCGCGGCGTGAGGTAGACCTGAGACCGCTCGCCGATTTCGACGATCTCGCCGAGATACATCACCGCGACGCGATCGGAGATATACTCGACCACCGCCAGGTCGTGCGCGACGAACAGCAGGCTCACGCCCAGTTCCGACTTGAGATCCATCAGCAGGTTGACGACCTGCGCCTGCACCGACACATCCAGCGCCGACACCGCCTCGTCGCAGATGATCAGCTTGGGCCGTATGGCGAGCGCGCGCGCAATGCCGATGCGCTGCCGCTGACCGCCCGAGAACTCGTGCGGATAGCGGGACATCTGGTCGGGGCGCAGGCCGACGAGCTGGAACAGCTCGCGCAGCCGCCTGTCGATGTCCTCGCCGTCCCGCAGGCCGAAGTTCCGCAACGGCTCGGCGACGTTGTCCGCGGCCGTCATCCGCGGGTTCAGTGATGAATAGGGGTCCTGGAATACGACTTGCAGATCGCGGTAGTGCCGACGCATCTGGCCGCGGCCGAGATGGCTGATCCGGTTGCCGTCCAGATAGACTTCGCCGCGGGTCGGGCGTTCGAGCCCGAGGACGATGCGCGCCGTGGTCGACTTGCCGCAGCCGGATTCGCCGACCAGGCCGAGCGTCTCGCCCCGGTTGATGACGAAGGAGATGTTGTCGACCGCCTTGACGGACCCGGTCGGGCGGCCCAGCCAGTTCGTTCCGGCAGGGAATTCCTTGCTGACGGCATCGACGCGCAGGAGCGGTTCTTGGTTCGGCATCATCGCCCCGCCTCGTGACACGCAGCCAGGTGGCCGTTGCCGAAGTCGCGCAGTTCTGGTGTCGCCGTCCGGCAGCGAGGCTTGGCGATCTGGCATCGGTCCGCAAAGGTGCAGCCGCGCCGCTCTTCGCCGAGCGGCGGCACCACGCCCGCGATCTCGGCCAGCCTTTCTCGCTTGCCGTCGGTGCCTATCGAGCCGCCCATCCTGGGGATCGAGCGCAGCAGGCCCTGTGTGTAGGGATGGAGCGGCCGACTGTAGAGATCGGCGACCGGCGCCTGCTCGACCTGCCGCCCCGCGTACATCACGATGACACGCTGCGCCATGCCGGCGATCACGCCCAGATCGTGTGTGATCAGCATGATGGAGGCTCCCGTCGTGTCCTTCAGGTCGCGCATGAGCCTGAGGATCTGCGCCTGGGTGGTCACATCGAGCGCCGTGGTGGGCTCGTCCGCGATGAGCACTGCGGGATTGCATATGAGCGCCATGGCGATCATCACGCGCTGGCGCATGCCGCCCGACAGCTGGTGCGGATAGTCATTCAACCGCCTCGCCGCGTCGGGAATGCGGACGAGGTCGAGCATCTCGATGACGCGCCGTCGGCGGCCGGTCCGATCCATCCCGCTATGCTGCCGCAGCGGCTCGGCAAGCTGGCGCCCGATCTTCAGGGCCGGATTGAGGGCCGTCAGCGGCTCCTGGAAGATCATCGCGATCTCGGCACCGCGGATCTGCCGCATCTCGCGTTCCGCCAGCCCGATGAGCTCGCGGCCCTTGAGACGGATCGAGCCGGCGGTGATGCGGCCATGCGGTTGCGGCAACAGCTGCATGATCGACAGCGAGGTCAGGCTCTTTCCGCAGCCGCTTTCTCCGACGATGCCAAGCGTTTCGTTGGCGTGGAGGCCGAAGGAGACCCTGTCCAGGGCGCGGAGCTTGCTGTTGCCCTTGACGAACTCGGTGACGAGGCCGTCCACTTCCAGCACAGCTTTTCGGTCGGCTTGAAGCATGCCTATCTCCGGTTCGCCGCCTTGGGGTCCAGGACGTCGCGCAGACCGTCGCCAAGGAGGTTCACGGCCAGAACGGTGATCGACAGGAACAGGCCGGGGAAGATGACCGTGTGGTAGGCGATCTGAAACAACGCCCGGCCGTCGGAGATCATTCCACCCCAGCTCGGGACGTTGGGCGGCGTGCCTGCACCAACGAAGTTGAGAATGGCTTCGATGATCATCGCTGACGCCCAGATGTAGGTCGCCTGCACGACAAGCGGCGCGATCGTGTTCGGAAGCACGTGCTTGACGAGCAGCCGTGGCAGCGGCGCGCCCGACACGATGGCCGCCTCGACGAAGGGTTGGTCGCGCAACGACAGCACGATTCCCCGCACCAGGCGGGCCGTTCGAGGCAGTTCGGCGGCCGTGATGGCGGCAATGACGTTGATCACGGACGGGCCGGCGAGGGCCATCAGGGCGATCGCGAGCATGACCGGCGGGATCGACATGAACCCGTCCATGATGCGCATGACCACGTTGTCGACGTGCCGCAGGAAGCCGGTGACGAGCCCGATCGCAAGTCCCAGCGAGATCGAAACGATCGCCACCGAGGCGCCCACGACGAGCGAGATGCGGGAGCCGTAGACAACCCGGCTGTAGACGTCGCGGCCGAGGGCATCCGTGCCGAACCAATGTTCAGGGCTAGGCGGCCGCAGGCGCAGCGCCGGGGCCATCTTCAGCGGATCGACCGTTCCGAGCCAGGGCGCCAGCAGCGACATGAGGAAGACCAGCAGCAGAATGACGCCGCCGGCCACGATCGACTTGTGCTCGCGTAGCGCGGTTCCGAAGTTGCCGAACGCGCGGCCACCGGCCGGCGCCTGGGCGGGTGTCTCCTGGGTAACCGCCATCGCTCAGTACCGGATCCGCGGATCGAGGAGGGGATAGCTGAGATCGACCAGGAGGTTGACGATGATGTAGATCAGGGAGAACAGGAGCACGAGCCCCTGGATGACGGGATAGTCACGCCGCGTAATCGCATCGACCGTCATCGTTCCCAAACCTGGGAGTGCGAATACGGTTTCGGTCACGATCAGGCCGCCGATCAAGAGCGCCACCGAAAGACCTATCACCGTCACGATCGGAATCGCGGCATTCTTCAGCGAGTGGACCCCCAGGACCTCCCACGGCGGCAAGCCCTTAGCGCGCGCCGTTCTGATGTAATCCTGCGTCAGGACTTCGATCATCGCCGCCCGCGTCACGCGTGCGAACAGCGCGATCAGGACGAGGCTGACGGTTGCCGTGGGCAAGATCATGCGCTCCAGAAATGGCCAAACCCCATCTCGGATCGACGTAAAGCCTTGCACAGGCAGCCAGCGCAGCTGCACGGCAAAGATCAGCATCAGAAAATAGCCGATGACGAAGCCCGGCACCGAGAAGGCAAAGACGGCGCCGCCGATGACAAACCGGTCGAGACGAGAGCCGGCTTTCCAGGCCGCCGCCACCCCGAGCGGCACCGCGATCGTCACGGAGACGATGAGCGAGAGGAGCGCCAGCGAGATCGTGGGCTCGAGGCGCTGGCCTATCAGGTCGACGACCGGCAGACCGGTGAAGACGGAGCGGCCAAGATCCCCTTGGGCCAGCGCCCCCGCCCAGAGCCGGAAGCGGACATGGAAAGGCTCGTTCAGGCCGAGGGCCTCGCGCGTCGCGGCAATCTGTTCCGGAGTGGCGTTTTCTCCTGCCATGTTGATGGCCGGGTCGCCGGGCATCACGACGAACAGCGCGAATACGACCACCGCGACGATGATCAGCACGGGGATGGTGGATAGAAGCCGGCGTACGATGTAGCTCAGCATGCCTCAGCCCCCTCGGACGTCCACGACAGTGCCGGACACGTAGGAGGCGCCGGGCCCGCTCAGAAACCGAACGACCGACGCGACCTCCTCGCCACTCCCGACGCGGCCCATGACGATCTGGTTCAGGATCAGCTTCTGGAGGGGCTCGTCGAGCGAATTGAACTTCTTCGTCAGGCGCGCATTCTCGCCCGGCAGGATCATGCCGGGAGCAACCGCGTTGACGCAGATCCCGAATGGCGCCAGCTCCTTGGAGAGCTGGATGGTGAGCCCGACGATCGCGGTCTTGGCGACCACGTAGGGCAGACGGCCGGAGATCGTGGTCAGCGGGCCCGGCACGCCGGTGCGCACCGACGAAGACATGTTGACGATGCGGCCGCTTCCCTTGTCGCGCATGCCCTGGGCGAACTCGCGGCAGAAGCGCATGGATGAGGTGACGTTCAGGTCCATGACGAACTGCCAGATCTCGTCGGTGACCTGCTCGATGGCGGGCGTCGGCGTCGATCCGGAGCCCCCGGCATTGTTCACGAGGATGTCGGGATGGCCCATGTCCGTGCGGATGGCGGCGCAGGTCGCCGTGACGGCCGCCGGATCGACCACGTCGCACGAATACGCCTTCGCCGATGCCCCCTCGATCGGAGAGCCGAGCGAGGTGATATCGATCGGCGCGATGTCGACGGCCGCCAAGCTGGCCCCGGCTTCGAGCAGCGCCCTGGCGCAGGCTGCGCCGATGCCGCTCGCAGCCCCCGTCACGACTGCCAATTGCCCAGCAAGTTCGGTCATGCTGCATGCCCCCCGTCAAAGCGCGACATCAGCGCCCCCCATGCACGTCGATCGTCGCGCCGGAGACGTAACCGGCCTCGTCGGAGGCGAGATAGGCAACGGCAGCGGCGATATCCGTGACCTCGCCGAGCCGTCCGAGCGGCACCAGCTTGAGCGGCGAGTGGTCCTTCTCTTCGAGCGCTGCGAAGAATGGCTCCAGTCGTTCGGTCCGGATCGGCCCCGGCGACACCGCATTGACCGTGATGTTGTAAGCAGCCAGTTCCAGCGCGACGTGCCGCGTGAACCCGTGGACACCGGCCTTGGATGCGCCGTAGGCGGCGTTGCCGGAATAGAGCGCGGTCCAGGGCGTGCCGTTGCGGGCGCCCGAACTCATGGAGATGATGCGTCCGCTGCGCCGCTGCATCATGGCGGGGGCGACGGCGCGGGTGCACAGGAACATCGAGCGCAAATTGAGCCGGATGCAGGCGTCCCAATCGTCGACCTTGGCCTCCCAAATCCGGCCGGAGAAGCCTCCGCCGACATTGTTGACGAGGATGTCGACCGGTCCGAGCACTGCCGCCGCCGCCGCGAAGAGGTGACCGACCGATGCTTCGTCCGTGACGTCGCCGGCGCCGAGGTAGCAAGCTGCTCCCCCGCCTTTGATGACGTCAGCGGTCCCGCCGAGCCCCGTCTCGTCGACGTCGAACAGCGCGACGGACGCTCCTTCCTGGGCAAGCCGGACAGCGACGCCGCGGCCAATTCCATTCGCCGCGCCGGTGACCGCCGCGACTTTGCCCTCCAACCGGCGCGGCGTCATGTGGCCACCTTGCGAATATTCTCGAGTATCCACCTGGCATACGCCGTCATGCGGTAGTCTTCGTGCAACTGACCCATGATCTGCACGCCGACCGGCATTCCTTCGGCCGCCATCATCGGGATCTGCACCGTGGGGGCCCAGAGCATCGACGTCGGCAGGTTGTAGGATGGATCGCCCGTCGGCAGCGGTCGTTTCCGCCCGGCCTGATCGCTCGAGACGTCGCTGAGCGGCGCGGGCCCGGGCGTGGTGAGGCTGATGACGGCGTCCGCCAGGGGCGCCAACCGTGCGTGCATGCGCTGGGCATGGCTGCGCAGGAGCAGAAGCCGCCGGTAGTCGTCCACGCTCATCGTCCGCGCCATCGCCAGCTGATTGCGCGGGCTGTCGCTGAGCTGGTGGGGATAGAGGCGGACGAGGTTTTCGAGCAGCCACCGGTTCTCGAATGCGAGGAGCGGCGCGACGATTGCCAGCGTATCGGCGATCGATGCCTCGAACTCCTCGATGAACGGGTGATCGCCTCGCCGCAGAACCGTCACGCCGCTCGCACGGAGCTGGTCCAGGATGGCCTGGAACCCGTCGCGGGTGCTCTCATCGGTCACCGCCCAGCCGGCGCTCTCCATCATGATCAGGCGGCCGGGCATCACCGGAAACGGCGGCTCGGCGCCACCGAACAGTCCCGGATGCCCGGGGTCGCCGCCGGTGCGATTGGCGATCTCGATGGCGACGAGCCACATATCCTCGATCGCGTTGGCGTGGACCCCGTAGCAGCTCTGGCTGTAGCCCTGCCGCTCGCCACGGTGAATCGCGCCGAAGGTCGGCTTGATCGCGACGTTCGCGCAGTAGGAGGCAGGCCGCAGGATCGAGCCGCCGACCTGCGTGCCGATGGCGACCGGAACCATGTTTGCACCGACTGCGGCGGCCGAGCCGCTGGACGAGCCGCCGGGGGTGCGCCGGGCGTCGAAGGGATTGACGGTCGCGCCGGGATGGGCGCCACCCAGCTCGGTGGTCACGACTTTTCCCATGACGACGGCGCCGGCGTCGCGGAGCGCCTGGACGCAGGCGGAATCGAGCCCCGACGTCGCGTCGTCGTTGCCGGCGATACCCTGGCCCGTCGGCATGTCCTTGGTCTCGATCAGGTCTTTGATCGCGACCGGCATGCCGTCGATCGGCGAGAGAGGCTTGCCGGATATCCAGCGCGCGGCCGAGGCGGCGGCATCTTGCCGGGCGGCGTCGAAGCGCGTCGCCTTCCAGGCCTTCACCTCGGGCTCGCGTTCCGCGATCGTCGCCAGGCAGCGCTCCAGATACGCGGCTGGGCTGTCCTCGCCCTTGGCGAAGGCCGCTGCGGCGTCGTGAAAGGTCAGAGGCGTCCAGCGGTCGGGATGGTAGGCGGTCTGTTTCATCCGTTCCGGCTCCGCTCCTGAATGAGAAGGCCGCCGGACGGCAGCACCTCGACCGTTTGCCCGTCCAGGACCAGCGTCGTGGCGTCGAGCTGGGTCACGATGCACGGCCCTTCGAACCGCGATCCGGAGGGCAGGAGGGCCCGGTCGTAGACGGGGGCATCGACGTCGCCACTCGCCAGCCGCATACGGCTGCGCGTGGTCATGGCCTCTGTCACGGAGCCCTGAGACGGCGCCGGAGGAAGCTTTGGCGGTGGGAACTTGCCGACGGCGTCGACCCGAAGCGTCGTGATCTCGACCACCGTGTCGCGCTGGGCGAAGCCGTACATGCGCTCGTGCGCTTCGTGGAAGGCCTCGACCGTCGCCTCCACTTCGGCCGCTCCGGAACCGTCCCCTCGCCACGGCACCGTCAGCTCGTAGCCTTGGTTGCGGTAACGGAGGTTGGCCATGCGCCGCGTCTCCCGCGCGGCGGCGGGCACCCGCTCGTCGTCCATCCAGGCGATGGCGGAACTGCGCAGATCGTCGAACACGCCGGCGAGCGCACCGTAGTCGACCGCATCCGACCGTTGCAGCGAGGTGCGCGTGAACTCGGCCTTGAGGTCGGACGTCAGGAGGCCGATTGCCGACAGCACGCCGGGAGCGGGTGGCACGAGAACGCGTCCGATACCCATGGCGCGCGCCAGCGAACCGCCGTGCAGCGGTCCCGCCCCGCCGAAGGGCACCAGCACGAAGTCGCGGGGATCGAAGCCGCGCTCGATGCTGACGACGCGGATGGCGCCGACCATATTGTTGTCGGCGATCTGGAGGATGCCGCGCGCGGCATCCTCGACGCTCATGCTCAAGGGGTCGGCGATCTTGACGCGGATGGCCTCTCGCGCCGCCTCGATGTCCAGCTCGAAGGCGCCGTTCAACAGGTATGGCGGCAGATGGCCGAGGGCGGCATGGGCGTCGGTGACCGTCGGATCGGTCCCGCCACGGCGGTAGCAGACCGGCCCCGGGCGCGCGCCCGCGCTTTCCGGTCCGACCGTCAGCGCGCCGGCCACGCCGACACGCGCAATCGAGCCGCCGCCCGCCCCCACAGTGGTCAGGTCGACCATCGGCACGCCGACCGGCCAGTTGCCGACCTGGCCGCGGCCGGTCAGGCCGAGCTCGCCCTGGTGGATGAGGCTGATATCGGCCGAGGTCCCGCCGATGTCCACGCCGATGAGGTTGCGCTCGCCGGCCAGTCCGCCGGTATAGATCGCCCCGACGACTCCGGCGGCCGGGCCCGACAGCACCGTTTCGACCGGCCGCGCCCGCACCACCCTGGCCGAGGCCACGCCGCCGGACGACTTCATCAGCAGCAGCGGCGCATTCAACGCCCGGTCGGAGATCCGCTGTTCCAGCTGCCCGACATAGGTCGAGACTGCCGCCATCACATAGGCGTTCAGGTTCGTCGTCATGCTGCGTTCGTATTCGCGAAACACCGGCATGATCTCGCTGGAGACGGACACCAGCAGATCCGGCTGCTCTTCACGCAGGATCTCGGCAGCGCGGCGTTCGTGAGCGGCGCTGGTGTAGCTGTTGATGAATACGACGGCGACGGCCTTGATGCCGGTCGCCGCGATCTGGTTGGCGGCGCGGCGAACGGCCTCTTCGTCAAGCGGCGCCAGCTCCTCGCCGTGAATGCCGAGGCGGCCACCGATTTCCCAGATGTGCTGAGGCTTCACCGGCCGAGTCGGCTTCACCCAGCTGTGCAGGTTATGACCTCGCGGAACATCCTGACGACCGATTTCGACCACGAACCGGAAGCCCTTGGTCACCAGCATCGCCGTCGGGGCGCCCTTGGACTCGAGGATGAGGTTGGTGGCGACCGTGGTCCCGTGGAGCACACGGCCCACCGCCTCCGGCGGCTTGCCGGAGAGCGTGAGCACCTGTGAGATCCCGTCCGAAAAGCCGAGCGAAGGGTTTTCGGGCGTGGAGGGCGTCTTGGCCGTCCAGACCTGCCCGGTCCGCGGATCGACCATGGTCACATCGGTGAAGGTGCCGCCGGTGTCGACGCCGATCACGGCCCCCTGGGCGATCGTATCCACCTGGTGGCTCACGCGATCTCGTCCTTGTATCCGTTCTGATGGAAGAGCTTGGCTTCGGGGCGGTCGGCGCGCAGGCGTTCGGTCGCTGCGCCGTCCACCGCACCACCCGAAGCGTCCAGCACGACGCCGTAGTCCTCGCTCGCCCTGGCCGCGCTGACGAAGCCGCCCAGAACGTCTTGCAGGACACGCTCGACCTCGCGGTCATAGGGATGCCCCCAGCCCCCGCCGCCTCCCGTCATCACCCGCACGATGTCGCCGCGGCGCACGATCGTGCCGTCGCTGAAGGCCGGCACCACGCGTTCGCCCGGCAGGCCGGGATTGATGATGCAGCCCCCGGGCCGGCCGGCCTGGCCGCCGTTCACGCCCCAGGGCGGTGTCTCGACGCTGTCGATACGGACCGACAGCATCGCCTCGTCGGCGAGCACCTCGATCTCGCGGATGACGCCGCAGCCGCCGCGCCAGCGGCCGGGTCCTCCGGTATCCCGGTTGATCGCGTATTCCCTGATGCGCATCGGATAGTTGAGCTCGACGAACTCGCAAGGATAGTTCTCGTTGGCGACGAGATAGATCGCGTCGTTCCCGTCGGCGGTCGGGCGCCCGCCGTATCCAACCCCGACGCCGTCGGACAGCAGGAAGTATTCGCCTGATCTGTCCCTGCCGCGGAGATAGTAGATCACGTAGGCGCTGTGCGACGCGTTGGCGTTGCCCTCGGTGGCGACGGCCACGAGGCCCATGCAGGCCACCATCTGGCGCATCAGCGTGACGCCGCGAGAGCCCAGCGCTGCCGGAAACCGCGGATGCAGCAGCGAGCCGTCGCGCAGCTTCGCTTTCGGCAGCATTGCGCCCAGGCCGTCGTTGTTCATGAAGCCGAGCGTGTCGCCCATCAGATAGCTGCTCAACATCACGCCCGGCATTTTCGGGTTCATGAGCAGATTGATGGAGCCGGGCGCCTGATCGTCCGTCTCGGTGGCGTCCAGAGACAGCACGCCATCTTTGACGTCGAGGCTGTAGCGTATGCGGAACGGCCCGTTGCCTTGGCCGTCATTGTCCAGCGTCTCGGCCACGCGGTAGACGCCGTCCCTGAACACCTCGCGGGCCCGAGCCCGCGAGGCTTCGGCCACCGCCTCGATCAACCGTTCGAAGGCATCCTCCAGCACGAGAGGACCGAAGCGCGCGATCAACTCCTCGATGCGTCGCTTGCCGAGTGCGATGGCGGCCATGAGCGCGCGCATGTCGCCCCGCACCATGTCCGGAAAGCGCGAGTTCCGACAGAAGACGCGCAGGAGCTCGTCGCTGACTTGCCCGTCGCGGGCAACCCGGACCGGCGGAATGATGATGCCTTCTTGGAATATTTCCGTACAGTCGGACGACAGCGAGCCCGGACGCATGCCGCCGACGTCGTTGAAATGGGCCCAGCTTTCGACGTAGGCGACGATCCCTTCGCCGCAGAACACGGGTATGATGAAGACTTGATCGGGCGTGTGGCTGACGACGCCGTCCGATTCGTAGCAGTCATTATACCAGTAGATGTCGCCGTCGCGCATCGTTTCCGGCGGATAGAACTTCCACACAGTGCCGACCAGATCGCCGAAGCTGCCAACTCCCGAGCTGGCGATGGCCTTGCCGCTGCCCGAATAGATGCCCGTATGGAAGTCCTTCTTTTCGCGAATGAAGGCCGACATGGCCGTCCTCTCGATCAGGACTTCCATTTCCCGGACCGTCGCCGTCAAAGCACCTTTGACGATCTCGAGCGAGACCGGATCGACGAGGCGTTCGGATGTGCTTCTTGTTGCGATGGTTGCGCTGGGCTGCACGAGGATTTCTCCAGACACGTTCCAGTTTTCCGAAGAGCGGAATTCGTCCGGCGAGGATTTGGCTGAGTAGACTATTGTGCGCCCGCCGCCGCGATCCGGAAAACCTAGATTCGCCCAATGGGACTGAGGAACTTCCAAATTCTCATGGCACGATGATATTTCGAGTGACGGCAGTTGCGCGGGCGTGCAGGCTTCGCGCGCGTGCCGTCAATCGGGCTTAATATCTTGCTTCCGTTTTCGCCGAGCCTTTGATCGAACTATTCTGCGCTGCTCTGGTCGAACGATTGCATGGAGTCGATGCGTTATTGGAATGCATCCGGCAATGCATCGCTTGATGAGAAAATGTAATTTGCTGCACTCGTTGCCGGCCCCTTGAATGGTCCGAGGTCCGATCCGGCATGCAAGATTGGACGGGAGGACGGCGGGGCGGGGCGTCTGCGTCGTGGAGCTTTCCGGTGTGGCGCGGCCGGCAACAGGTTCGCATGCCAACGCAATTCCTGAATGCAGGGCTCGATGGAGTGCTCAGGACGGGCTGGGCGATCGCGGCAAGCAAGCGATCGCGGCAAGCAAGCTCGAGACGACACAAGCTGTCTTCGCGAGGTCCATGGCACCGGCTGAGTATGGCCATCGCGGATGGCCGCACGGTAATTCGAAGAAATGTCCAATGGAGAGGAGCGGATATGCTTAGACGTCGACTTGGAGCCGTGGCTGCTGCAACCATGCTGCTTGCAGCCGCGGCGCCGCTTCATGCGCAGACCGTGAATGCCGTGCTGGAAGGTGATCTCAAGGTTCTGGACCCATACGCGACCAACGCCTACATCACGCGCAACGCCTCATACCTCTACTACGATACGCTTCTCGACGTGAATGCCGCCGGTGAATTCAAGCCGCAGATGCTGGAGGGGTGGACCGTCAGCGCGGACGGCATGACTTATGACTTCAAGCTTCGCCCCGCTCTGATCTTCCATGACGGCAGCCCGGTCACGGCAGAAGACGCCGTCGCAAGCATCCAGCGCTTCCAGGCCCGCATGCCGGCGGGCAAGATGCTGGCCGGCTTCAGCAAGGAGCTGGCCGTGACGGGAAGCGACACGTTCCGGCTCACGCTGAAGGAGCCTTTTGGCCATGTGATCGCGACGCTCGCAAATCCGATCTTCGTCATGCCGGCGCGGCTGGCCAGGCAGAATCCCAACCAGCCCGTCACGGAACCGATCGGCTCCGGGCCGTTCGTGTTCAACAAGGCCGAGTGGGTGCCGGGCAGCAAGGTCGTCTTCAACAAGTTCAAGGAATACAAGCCGCGCAGCGAGCCCGCCGACGCCTTCGCCGGCGGCAAGGTGGTGAACGTCGATAAAGTCGTCTTTCGGACTATCCAGGATCCGGCGACGCGCCTGGCGGCGCTGCAGGCGGGCGAAGTCGACTACGTCGAGCGTATTCCGCTCGACCTGCTGCCGCTGATCCAGTCGGATTCGAACATCACCGTCTCCAAGCCCGCAGGCAACGCGATCAAACTCGGCTGGATTTCGCTGCAGAACGCGCACCCGCCGTTCAACGACCCGCGCATTCGGCGGGCGGCCGCCCACGCGATCAACGTCAAGGAGATCATGGCTGCGATGGGGATCCCGGCTGACATGGCGCGGCCGGACTGCCGGACGATCTTCACCTGTGACAGCATCTATGCCAACGAGGGCGGCGTCATCGCATATGACCCGGCAAAGGCGAAGGCGCTGCTTGCCGAAGCCGGTTACGACGGAACGCCGATCCTTTCGCTCCACACGACCAACATAGCCACGATCTCGACGCCGGTCTCGGTGATCGAGGATCAGTTGCGGCAGGTCGGCTTCAAGATCGATGTGGCCGCGGGCGAGTTCAATACCGTCTTCAGCCGGTGGTACAACAACGAGCCCGTGGACAAGGGCGGCTGGTCGATGCTCGTCATGCACGTCAACCGCAACGACGTGGCGAGCCCGCTCAACAATTTCTTCCTGACCAGCAATTGCAGTGGAACCTATCCGGGCAAGATCTGCGTGCAGACGGCGGCCGACGATTTCAAGGCATTCCTGGGGGAATCCGATCCGGAGAAAGGCAAGGCTCTGGCCAGAGCAATGCAGACCGACCTGTATGGTCAGGCGACGTCGCTCAGCTGGGGCCAGTTCGCGATCCCGAGCGCCTGGCGCAAGGAGCTGAAGAACTTCATCAGTCTGGGTGTGCCGATCTTCTGGAGCGTCAGCAAGTAAGCTCCCGGGCGCGGCAGTTCGCCAGCGCGACCCGCGTTGCATGTCGGTTCGGCCGAGGCGGAGGTGCGCTTACGCCATGCGCGGGTGACGTCTGCCTCGGCGGAATGATATGGGTCGATCCGCTGGAGGCGCGATCGGCAACCGCGGCAGTACGGCGGTTGCGACCGGCTCCCTGGCGTCAGCCGGCAGACCCGTGATGCGTCGTCGGTCGGATCACCGCGCGGCGACCGGGCTGACCCCGCGCTCGGCCCGCCCGTCGTCCGGCCGGATGCGTTTACGCGCCAGCCGCGCATGCGCTACACAGCCGCCCGAACCGCCTGGCGCAGGCCTCGGGGCGCGCCCGCCTCGGCCCGGCCGTGACGCCGCGGCAAGGAGAGGACACGCCCCCATGACGACAGCCCCAGAGCCTGCCATGACCTACGAGGAGGTCGTCCGCGGCCGCCGCAGTATCCGCGGCTACAAGCCCGATCCCGTGCCCAAGGCCCTGATCAGGGAGGTCATCGAGACGGCGATGCGCGCGCCGTCGTCGCTGAACACGCAGCCCTGGAACTTTTACGTGCTCACCGGTGCCCCGCTCGACCGTATCCGCGCCGGCAACACCGAGCGCAACCTGGCGGGCGTCCCCCACTCGCGCGAGTTCCGGATGCATGGCGAGTATGTCGGCGCGCACCGGGAGCGGCAGATCGAGATCGCCAAGCAGCTGTTCGCCGCCATGGGCATCGAACGGCACGACCAGGAGAAGCGCAAGGACTGGGTGCTGCGCGGCTTCCGCCAGTTCGACGCGCCGGTCTCGATCGTGGTGACCTACGACAAGTCGATCCACGGCGGCGATATCGCCCCCTTCGATTGCGGCGCCGTGGCCAATGCCATGGTCAACGCGGCCTGGTCGCGAGGCCTCGGCTGCGTGATCAACAGCCAGGGGATCATGCAGTCCCCCGTCGTGCGCGAGCACGCCGGCATTCCCGACGACCAGGTCATCATGACCTGCATCGCCATGGGCTATCCCGACGACAGCTTCCCGGCCAACGCGGTGGTCTCGCGCCGCAAGTCGGTGGACGAGGCGGCGGTGTTCGTCGGTTTCGAGGACTGAGGGCGGGGCCCCGGCCCAGCGGTGGCGGGCATCTCGATCGTCGCGCTCGACGCCGCTATCATCGCCGGCTCGCCGGAGGCTGAGCACGCGAGCACCTGCGCACGATCTGGGAGAGCTTCCATGTTGAAAGGTAAGGTCGCCATCGTCACCGGCTCGACCAGCGGCATCGGCCTCGGCATCGCCACCGAGCTCGCCCGCCTGGGCGCCGCCGTGGTCCTGAACGGCTTCGGCCCGGCCGACGAGATCGAGGCGATCCGCAGCAAGATCGAGCGCGAGCACGGCGTGCGCGCCGTCTACGACGGCGCCGACATGGCGGTGGGCGAGGCCGTGCGCGGGCTCGTCACCCGGACGATCCAGACCTTCGGCCGCCTCGACATCCTCGTGAACAATGCCGGCATCCAGTTCACCGCGCCGGTGGAGGCGTTCCCGGCCGCCAAATGGGATGCCATCCTCGCCATCAACCTGTCGGCCGCCTTCCACAGCATCGCGGTGGCCGTTCCGCAGATGAAGCAGCAGCGCTGGGGCCGCATCGTCAACATCGCCTCCGCCCATGGCCTCGTCGCCTCCACCCACAAGGCGGCCTATGTGGCGGCCAAGCACGGCCTGGTCGGCCTGACCAAGGTGGTGGGCCTGGAGACCGCCGGCACCGGCGTGACCTGCAACGCCGTCTGCCCCGGCTGGGTGCGCACGCCCCTGGTCGAGAAGCAGATCGACGACTTCGCCGCCGCGCAGCATGTCGGCCAGGAGGAGGCAGCCAAGGCGCTGCTGGCGGGCAAGCAGCCGTCGCTGGAGTTTGTCTCGGCGGCGCAGCTCGGCGGCACCGTCGCCTTCCTGTGCTCGGACGCGGCGAGCCAGATCACCGGCACGGCGATCTCCGTCGACGGCGGCTGGACCGCGCAGTAGGCGGTGTGCCGCCCGCGATCCCGCCGCCTCGGTCGGGCCGGGGTGATCGGCGCCCCCTGGCGCGCGCCGCGCCAATCGAATGATGACGGCGCCGCGGTGCCGCGCGATGCTAGAGCGCTTCGCGATTGGGTGGACACACCCAATCGCAAGAGAAGCGCTCCAGATTCAAAAAGTTATGAGCATTTCTCTGCCATTGGATGGGTCCATCCAATGGCGAAATGCTCTAGCGTGAACAGAGCGGCAAGCAGCGGGGAGGCGCGCCCATGCAGTTCCATCTCGATGGCTTCCGGGCCGGCGATCCGCATGTGGCCGTGCCCGCGCCCGACGCCATGCAGCCGGCGGATCCGCTGCCCGCCGCCGTCGACGTGCTGATCGTCGGCTGCGGGCCTGCCGGGTTGACGCTGGCGGCGCAGCTCGCCGCTTTCCCCGACATCACCACCCGCATCGTCGAGCAGAAGACGGGCCCGCTGCTGCTCGGCCAGGCCGACGGCGTCGCCTGCCGCACCATGGAGATGTTCGAGGCCTTCGGCTTCAGCGAGCGGGTGCTGCGCGAGGCCTACTACGTCAACGAGACCTCGTTCTGGCAGCCCGACGACACCAGGCCCGAGCACATCGTGCGCGGCGGCAAGGTGCAGGACACCGAGGACGGGCTTTCGGAGTTCCCGCACGTCATCCTCAACCAGGCGCGCGTGCACGACTTCTACCTCGACGTGATGCGCAACGCCCCGACGCGGCTCGTGCCGAGCTACGGCCGCCGCGTCATCGACCTCGCGGTGGCGTCCGCCGACGCCGGCGGCGCGGAGGAGGCCTATCCCGTCACCGTGCGGCTGGAGCGCCAGGACGGCGCCGGCAGCCCCGAGGTGGAGACGGTGCGGGCCCGCTACGTCGTCGGCTGCGACGGCGCCCGCAGCGCCGTGCGCACGGCCCTCGGCAACACCCTGCACGGCGATTCCGCCAACCAGGCCTGGGGCGTGATGGACGTCCTTGCCGTCACCGACTTCCCCGACATCCGCCTCAAGGCCGCCATCCATTCGGCGCACGACGGCAGCCTGCTCGTCATCCCGCGCGAGGGCGGCTACCTCGTGCGGCTCTATATCGAGCTCGACAAGCTCGAGGCGGGCGAGCGTGTCGCCGGGCGCGCCATCACCGTCGACCGGTTGATCGCCACAGCCCGGCGCATCATCAGGCCCTACAGCCTCGCGGTGAAGGAGGTGGCGTGGTGGTCGGTCTACGAGATCGGCCAGCGGCTGTGCGACCGTTTCGACGACGGCGCGGAGGAGGGGGAGGCGCCCCGCGCGCCGCGGGTGTTCATCGCCGGCGACGCCTGCCACACCCACAGCCCCAAGGCCGGGCAGGGCATGAACGTCTCCATGCAGGACGCCTTCAACCTGGGCTGGAAGCTCGCCGCCGTGCTGCGCAGCCGCAGCCCGGCCGCCCTGCTCGCCACCTATTCGACCGAGCGCCGCGCCATCGCCAAGGAGCTCATCGACTTCGATCGCGAATTCGCAAAAATGTTCAGCGCGGCGCCGAAGCGCCACGGCGCTGCCGGCGGCGACGGCATCGATCCGGCCGAGTTCCAGCGCTACTTCGTCATGCAGGGGCGCTTCACCGCCGGCACGGCGACGCGCTACGCCCCGTCGGCCATCACGGCCGAGCCGCGCCACCAGCACCTCGCCACGGGCTTTCCCATCGGCATGCGCTTCCACTCGGCCCCGGTGATCCGGCTCGCCGACGCCAGGCCCATGCAGCTCGGCCACACGGTGACGGCCGACGGCCGCTGGCGCCTGTTCCTGTTCGCCGACGATAAGGACCCGGCCGATCCGGCTTCCGCCGTGCGGACGCTCTGCGCTTTCCTCGCCGACGCGGCGGACTCGCCGCTGCGCCGCCACACGCCTGATGGTGCCGACATCGACGCCGACATCGACGTGCGCGCCGTCTACCAGCGCGGCCACCGCGACATCCCGCTCAGCGCGCTGCCGCCGCTGCTGCTGCCGCGCAAGGGCCGCCACGGCCTGATCGACTACGAGAAGGCCTTCTGCGCCGACCCGGCTGCCGGCGACATCTTCGACATGCGCGGCATCGCCCGGGAGAGCGGCTGCGTCGTCATCGTCCGGCCGGACCAGTATGTGGCGGACGTGCTGCCGCTCGGCGCGCATGGCGAGATCGCGGCGTTTTTCGCCGGGGTGATGGTGTGACGTCGATGCGCCGCGCGCCCACCACGGTCCATCTCCCTCGCCGTCATGGCCGGGCTTGACCCGGCCATCCATCAAAGCGAGCCACGTCAGCCCGCGAGGGCTGTCCGAATGGTGTTGTTTTTCAAGTGGATGGATGGCCGGGTCAAGCCCGGCCATGACGCGGCGGTGGCGGAAGGTGGCTTATCCTCGCCGTCATAGCCGGGCTTGACCCGGCTATCCATTCGTCTGGAGGCGATGGGGGCGGGCGATACCGCGCAACCTGCATTTGCCCCACTCCCCATAGGCATCTATACCTGAGCCGTGGGGTCTTGCCGACGATCGGCGCCAATCCGATCGGCACGGGCAAGGTCCGGCCGCGAGCCGGGCACGAAGGGGGGCGTTCGCCGTGGGACGTGTGCGCTTTGGGGCCGTGCGCGCGGGCGGGCCCGGTCTGGCCTTCATGCTTCCAGCGGCAGTGCTGCTGGCCTCTCCCACGCCCGCCCATGCCCAGGCCACTCCGACGGTGACGTGCCTCGTGCAGGGCAGCGCCCGATACGGCATCAACACGAGCGGGGTCTCGCTCAGTTCTCCCGGCAATGCCTCCGGCGCCTCGAACGCGACGGTGTTCGCGCAATCCCTCGGCGCCAACGGCGGCAACGACGGTGGCGTGGACGGCGGCAATGCCGGCGCGGTGACCGTCACCACGGCCGGTACCCTGTCCACGTCCGGGCTCAGCCTCGGCACGAGCGGCCAGCAGGGCCCCGGTGGGCTGATCTACCCCGCGGGCGCGGCCGTCTGGGCCCAGTCGGTGGGCGGCTGCGCCAACGTCGCGACCGGCAACGCCGCTGGCGCCGGCGGCCAAGGGGGCGCGGTCACCGTCACCGCCAACGCGGGCACGGTGATCAACCTCAGCTCGAACGTCGCGGGGATCTATGCCGTCAGCGCCGGGGGACAGGGCGCCGGCTACACCTATGACGCCAACCACAACATCGGCCCGGGCGGCACGGCGGGGACGGTGACCGTCAACTTCACCGGCACCATCAACGGGCAGGGCGCCAACGATGCCTTCGGCATCTATGCGCTGTCGGTGGGCGGCGCGTCGGGCGCGACCGACAGCAAGTATTCGGTGTCGGGCGGCGACGCGGCGATCGTCAACGTGACGCTCAACCCGGGCACGCGGATCACCATGTCCGGCGACAATTCGATCGCCGTCTTCGCGGCCAGCGTCGGCGGCCTGTCGTGGTATGCCGATGGCGGCACCTATGGCGGGCATCAGAACGGCGATGGCAAAGCCGTCACCGTCACCGCCGGCTCCAACGTCGCCATCACCACATCGGGCGAGCTGGGCATCGGCATCCTCGCCCTGAGCACCGGCGGCAATTCGACGACGACCCAGACGCCGCCGCCCAGCCTCCAGGACAACGGCGACAACGCCAAGCCCACCGATTACGCGCCGCCCGGCAATGCCGGCACCGTGATCGTGAACAACCAGGCGAGCATCACCACGGCGGGCAACGTCGCCGTCGGCATCGCCGCCGTCAGCGCCACCGGCGGCCGCGGCGCCGGGCAGCTCCTGGAGCAGGCGTCCGACCAGACCTACGTGATCGACCAGGTGGGGCAGGTGGGCTCGGGCGCGGGCACGCCCGGCACGGTGACGGTCACCAATTCGGCGGCCATCTCCACCAGCGGCGTGGGCGCCATCGGCATCCTGGGCTTGAGCCTCGGTGGCTCCGGCGGCGTGATGGACAGCAAGCCGGGCCTGCTCAACATCCTCGGCAGCAGCACCGCCGGCAGCGGCGCCGACGGCAATGTGGTGGAGATCACCGACACCGGCACCATCGCCACCACCGGCATCGCTGCCATGGGCATCCTCGCCCAGTCCATCGGCGGCGGCGGCGGCACCGCGACCGGCACCGAGGGCATCGTCGCCGTCGGCACCAACGGCGGCAGCGGGGGCATCGGCGCCGACGCCACCGTGAACAAGCTCGGCGGCTCCATCACCACCCAGGGCGACGGCGCCTTCGGCATCCTTGTCCAGTCGATCGGCGGCGGCGGCGGCAACGGCGCCAACGCGTCCGGCCTCTGGACCTCCGTCGGCGGCAAGGGCGGAGCCTCCGGCTACGGCAGCACGGCGGCGGTCACCCTGCAATCAGCGAGCGTCTCGACCGCCGGCGACTTCGCGCCGGGCATCGGCGCCCAGTCCGTCGGCGGCGGCGGCGGCAACGGCGGCTACGCCAAGACCTATTCCGTCGTCGCGCCCGCCAGCACGGCCATCGGCGGCGGCGGCGACGCGGGCGGCGCGGGCGGCGCGATCCAGATCACGGCCACCGACAGCGCCATCTCCACCACCGGGGTGCATGCGCCGGCGGTGCTGGCGCAATCGATCGGTGGTGGCGGCGGCAACGGCGGCGCCGCCGCCGTCTACTCGGCCAGCGCCGTGCTGACGGTGACCACCGCCGTCGGCGGCAGCGCCGGCAACGGCGGCGGCGGTGGCGCCGTCACCGTCACCGGCACCGGCGCCAGCTTCGCCACCACCGGCCTCGATTCCATCGGCATCCTCGCCCAGAGCATCGGCGGCGGCGGCGGCAATGGCGGCTCGGCGCTGGCGCGCTCGGAAGCCCTGCCCGCCGGCGAAACGCCGACCATCAACATCACCACCACCGTCGGCGGCACGGGCGGGGCGGGCGGGGCGGGCGGCTCCGTCACGGTGACCAATGCCGGCACGGTGACCAGCGCCGTGGCGGTGACCAACACCGGCGCCAGCGTCAATGTCAGCACCGGTTCCATCAGCACCGTCGGCGACGGCAGCATCGGCATCCTCGCCCAGTCCATCGGCGGCGGCGGCGGCAACGGCGGCGATGCCAGCGCGCTGGGCCGCGCCCTGGAGGGGACGACACCGACGATCAAGATCGGCATCGGCGACGCGGGCGCGGGCAGCAGCGGCGGCGACGGCGGCATCGTCACCGTGACCAACGGCGGCCCGGCCGGATGCACGACGGCCTGCCTCGGCACCATCGTCACCCAGGGCAACAACGCCGCCGGCATCCTGGCCCAGTCGATCGGCGGCAGCGGCGGCAATGGCGGCGCCGGCAACGGCAGCGTCAGCAGCCAGAATGTCGGCGTCGACACCGGCACGGCCATCGATCTGGCCCTGGCCGTGGGCGGCAGCGGCGGCACCGGCGGCAGCGCCGGCGGCGGCACCGGGGTCACGGTCACCAACGCCTCCGGCAGCCTCATCCAGACCAGCGGCTCGGGCTCCCAGGGGATCCTCGCCCAGTCCATCGGCGGCGGCGGCGGCAATGCCGGCGGCGGCGTCGCCGGGGCCAGCGGCGACAGCGTCCAGATGAACGTGGCGGTCGGCGGATCCGGCGGCGGCGGCGGCAGCGGCCAGCTCGTGACGGTGACCAACGCCGGCACCATCAGCACCGGCCGGCTGGTGCAGCAGACCGGCGGCAGCACCACCACCGGCGGCGATGCGGTGGGCATCCTCGCCCAGTCCATCGGCGGCGGCGGCGGCACCGCGGGCTCCTCGGACGCGGCGGCCACCATCGGCGGCCTCACCCAGATCGAGGACCTGCTGAACGCGCCGAGCAAGAGCTACGACGCCACCCTCGCCGTCGGCGGCAAGGGCGGCAAGGGCGGCAGCGGTGGCACGGTGCAGGTCACCAACACCGGCACCGTCACCACCCTCGGAGAGCGTGCCTACGGCATCCTCGCCCAGTCGATCGGCGGCGGTGGCGGCGTCGGCGGCACGGCGACCGCGGCGGCGAGCTCCGTGCTCGGCGGGCCGGGCACCGACGGCAAGTCGGGCACCTATTCGGCCAACGTGTCGATCGCCGGCACCGGCGGCGTGGGCGGTGGCGGCGGCAGCGTGACGGTGCAGGGCGGCGGCAGCGTGCTCACCGCCGGCTACGGCGCCATCGGCATCCTCGCGCAGTCCATCGGCGGCGGCGGCGGCGTGGGCGCGGAGGGCAGCGTCGCCACCGCCACCACCCTCGGCATCGGCGCTGGCTGGAGCGGCAGCGGCGGCGCCGCCGGCGACGGCGCTGCCGTCAACGTCACCGCGGGCGGGGTGACGACGCTCGGCGACGACGCGCACGCCATCGTCGCGCAATCGATCGGCGGCGGCGGCGGCCTCGGCAGCGCGGGCTGCACCAATTCCACCCAGGCTTCGGCGGGCGGCATCGCCACCACCCTGTGCTACGGCAACACCGCCGGCCTCACCGGCAATGTCGCGCCGTGGAACGACGCCTCCTCCGTCTCCATCCAGATGGGCGGCGGCGCCGGAGCCAGCGGGGCCGGCGGCGCCGTCACCGTTGCGCTCGACGGCGCCCTGTCCACCAGCGGCGCCCGCGCCATCGGCGTGATCGCGCAGTCGATCGGCGGCGGCGGCGGCCTCGCCACCCTGTCGGCCGCCAACACCGCGTCGGTCGTTCTGGCCGCCGCGGCCGGCCAGAACAACGGCGCCGCCGGGACGGTCTCCGTCACCCAAGCCGCGGGCGCCAGCCTCACCACGTCGGGCGCCGGCGGCTGGGGCATCCTGGCGCAGAGCATCTATGGCGGCGGCGGCTTCGCCGGCGACCCGTCCTTGCCGATCGGGTCGCTCACCGCCAACGCGGTCAAGAGCTCGAGCAAGGTGAACGCCAGCGCCGGCAACGTCACCGTCGATCTCTTCGGCAGCATTGCCACGACCGGGGCCAACGCCCATGGCGTCGTCGCTCAATCAGTGGGCGGCGGCGGCGGCATCGCCACGACCGGAGGCATGCTCTCCTTCGGCAACAGCGTCGATTTCCTAGGCAACACCAGCTCCGAGGGCCAGTATACCGCGACCGCCGGCACCGTGACGGTGACCGTGGAGCCCGGCGCGTCGATCCGGGCGACGGGCGCCGGCTCCATCGGCATCCTCGCCCAGAGCACCGGCGTCATCCACGGCGACAACGATTATTCGCCGATCATCGTCAACATCAACGGCACCGTCGTCGGTGGCGCCGCGGCCGGCTGCAGCGGCTGCACGGTGGCCGGCCTCGTCCTCTCCGGCGGCGGCTACGGCCAGTGGGACACCGCAAACCAGGTCACCATCGGCGCCACCGGCTCGCTCGGCACCGTCGACGGCGTGAACGGCACCGCCATCTACGCCACCGGTGGCGCAACCAACCTCACCAACAACGGCACCATCACCGGCCGGATCGAGCTCGGCGGCGCGTCCGGCACCCTGTGGAACAACGGCACGCTCAACACCGGATCGATCATCGACGTCGGCAGCGTTCAGGATGCGGGGAGGATCAATGTCGGCGGCGTCGGGAACATCGCGACGACGACCATCACCGGCGTGCTGATCTCGACCGGCACCCTTGCCATCGACATCGACAGCCGCGCGGCGCAGAAGGCGGACCTGCTCTGGGTGGACGGCCTCGCCTCGCTCGACGGCACGATCATCCCCACGGCGAAGGCCCTGCTGCCGGGATCCTATCAATTCCTGTCGGTGGCAAGCGGCAGCCCGATGGGCGTGACGTCGACCGTGCCGTCCACCCTGCTGTTCGACTGGAGCGTCAGCACCGACGCCAGCACGAACACGGCTTCGCTCACGCCGACCGCGCATTTCACGCCGGCCGGCGTGTCGCTGTCGCGCAGCGAGGCCTCTTTCGCCGGCTACCTCACCAAGGCCTGGGGCAACGCGGATCCGTTCCTCGCGCCCTTCTTCGGCTATCTCTCGCAGATGGGCAGCGCCAGCTCCTACACCACAGCGCTCCGCTCCCTCTCGCCCGAGGCGTCGCACGCCCAGGCCACCGCTTTGCTCGCCAATGCCGGCACGGTGCTGGGCGCGGCGCTGAGCTGCCCGGTGTTCGTCAACGCAGGCACCCAGCTCGGCGAGGACGAGTGCGCCTGGGCCAAGGTGACGGGCGGCTGGGCGAGCCAGGGCCAGACCAGTGACACCCAGGGTTTTCGCGTCTCCGACGTGATGTACCGGCTGGGGGCCCAGAAGGAGCTGGCGCCGGGCTGGTATCTCGGCGGCTCGTTCGGCGCCGGCCAGAGCTGGGCCTCGGCCAACAACGGCTCCAGCGGCCACGGCTTCTCGCTCGACGGCAGCGTCTCGCTCAAGCACGTGGCGGGCCCGTGGCTGTTCGCCGGCTCGTTCGCCGTGGCCCACGGCAGCTACGACAACAGCCGGTTCGTCTCGCTGCCCGGGGCCGGCATGGGCGCGGGCGTGTTCGACAGCGACAGCAGCATGACCTTCGTCGCCGGCCGCCTGCGTGCGGGCTACGAATTCGCCTTCCCGAGCTGGTACATCCGGCCCCAGGTCGACCTCGACCTCGTCTACGCCAACGCGCCGGGCTACCGGGAGCAGGGCAGCGCGAGCTACGCCCTCGCGGTGCAGGGCAGCACCCACACCAGCGTGATCGTCTCGCCCACGCTGGAGATCGGCGGCCGCTTCACGCTCGACGACGCGATCCTGCGCCCGTTCGTGAGCGCCGGGATGAGCTTCAACTCCAACGACGCGCGCGTGGTGAAGTCGCGCTTCGTCGGGGCGGGAGTGCAGGATGGCACCTTCCAGACCTACCTGAACTCCCCCGCCGTGGTTGGCAACGTCTCGGCCGGCCTCACGGTCTACGCGGCGAACGGCTTCGAGGCGAAGGCGGAGTACACGCTGTCGGCGGGCGACGCGTTCCTGGTGCAGCGCGGGAGCTTGCGGTTTGCGTATCATTTTTGAGAACTCATCGACGGGCCCTGCACCCATCAGTGCATCACAGGCAGCCTGTTGCCCGGCGAAATGGAATTGCGGGCCACTAGTGTGGTGGATCTGAAGTTCCTGCCATTTACATGGCATCCGCGGGGAGGAACTTCAGATCCATTAAACCACACTAGAATCATAGAGTTACTAGTGTGGCTTAGGAATCCGAAATTCGCTCCCAGCGCTGCCCCGAGGTGGTGCGAATTTCGGATTCGCCACACTAGTCGTTGATCGAATTTCCTGTAAGTTCGGCGCGTTTCAGGCGCGACTTCGCTCAACCTCGGGTGCGGCATGACAACTTACGTGGGACAGGGGACGACGGCGGCAGAGACCGGTCCTGATACATTTGAAAGCAGCGGTTCTTCTGCAGACGTAACGATTGAAAAATTCTCGATCGTGGATTTCTTCGAACTCGGTGATTTCGTAGAAATCACGTACAATTCTCAGTCATACTTCGGTACCTATTCAGGAACCGACGGCTCGTCATTTGTCATTTACGTCGATGGCGCCCCAGACCCCGCGAACCCGTACTTGATTGTGGGCCCTGCCCCAGTTCCAGCCGGAGAGAGCACGACGATTACGGGCGACATCTTCGTCGTCTGCTTTCTGGCCGGCACAATGATCGCCACGCCCTTCGGACAAGCCGCCATCGAGACGCTGAAGACCGGTGATCTCGTGCTCACGTCCGAGGGCATCGCCAAGCCTGTTCGCTGGCTCGCCCGTCAGACCGTCTCTACCGCCATTTCCGACCCGATGCGGGTGATGCCGATTTGCATCTCGGCCGGCGCGCTGGGTGATCATCTGCCGACCCACGACCTCCATGTCTCCGCCGACCACTCGCTGGAGCTGAATGGTATACTTGTTCAGGCCGGGGCGCTTGTGAACGGCAGCACCATTGTGCGCCGCACCGACATGCCGAAGATGTTCGTGTACTACCATGTCGAGCTCGAGGACCATTCACTGATCCTTGCCAATGGTGTGCCAGCCGAGACCTTCGTGGACAACGTGACGCGCAGTCGCTTCGACAACTATGCCGAGTTCGTGGCCCTCTATGGCGTGGTCTCCGGGATTGTCGAGGAAATGGACAAGCCTCGCGTGAAGTCGGTCCGGCAGTTGCCGGCGCGCATTCGCGAGCGGCTCGCCGCACGGGTGCCCCCCGGCGAAGCAGCGGCCTAGACGCCAGCCCCCCGAGCATGTTGGAGAAGCCAGCCGGCGACCAGTTCGGCTCGGGTTGTGGTGCTGCGGGACACCGTCCGTTACAAATCGACCATACTGTATGGTCACGAAACGGCGTCCGCCCTGCCCGACGCGCGCCGGGAGCCGGGAACCCCTCCACCGCTACGCTCTCCGCTTTAGTCGAGCGCCTGCGCGACGTCGGCGATCAGGTCGTCGATGCGCTCGATGCCGACGGAGATGCGGATCAGCGCGTCCGTCTGGCCGATCTCCTCGCGCAGCTCCTTGGGCACGCCCGAATGGGTGGTGGAGGAGGGGTGGCAGACCAGGGTCTCGGTGCCGCCCAGGCTCACCGCCAGCTTGCACACCGCCAGCTTGTCGAGGAAGGCGAAGGCTTCCGCCTCGCCGCCCTTGACGTCGAAGGAGAAGGTGGAGCCCGCATCCGTCGCCTGCCGGTCGAACACCGCCTTGCGCGGGTCGCCGTCGGCCAGGAAGCCGAGGTAGTCGACCTTGGCGATCCTGGGGTGGCCGCGCAGGTATTCGGCTAGCCGGCGCGCATTGTCGGCGGCGCGCTCCATGCGGATCTGCAAGGTCTCCAGCGAGCGCATCAGCATCCAGCAGGAATGGGGATCGAGCTGGGTGCCGATGGCGCCACGCATCTGCATGATGCGGCGCACGTGGGCGAGGTCGCCGGTCACGCCGCCGGCGATCAGGTCGCTGTGGCCGCCGGCGTATTTGGTGAGCGAGTAGAGCGCCAGGTCGGCGCCATGCTTGAGCGGCTGCTGGAACAGCGGCCCGAGCAGGGTGTTGTCGACGGCCACCAGCGGCCTGCGGCCGTCCTGGCGGGCGCCGATCTCCTCGGCCACCTGCCGCATGAGGCGCAGATCGGTCAGCCCGCTGGTCGGGTTGGCCGGCGTCTCCACGAAGATCAGGCCGACTTGGCCCTTGCTCAGGGCCGCTTCGGCGGCGGCCCGCACCGCCGCGCCGTCGATGCCGTCGACGAAGCCGCTGGCGGCGATGCCGAAGCCGGCCAGCGTGTTGCGCAGCAGCGTTTCGGTGCCGCCGTAGAGGGGGCGCGAGTGCAGCACCACGTCGCCGGGCCGCAGGAAGGTGAGCAGGGTGGTGGCGATCGCCGCCATGCCGGAGGCGAACACCGCCCCGCGCTCGGCCCCGTCCCAGATCGCCAGGCGATCCTCGAGGATCTCGAAATTGGGGTTGTTGAAGCGCGAGTAGACCAGGCCCGCGGTTTCGCCGGCGCGCGCCTCGCGGCGGCCGGCGGTGATGTCGAACAGGTCCTTGCCCTGCTGCGCGCTCTCGAACACGAAGGTGGAGGTGAGGAAGATCGGCGGCTTCAGCGCGCCTTCCGAGAAGGCCGGCGCGTAGCCGTAGCCCATCATCAGCGTCTCGGGGCTGAGCTGGTGGCCGCCGATGTCGCGCTGCCTGTAGCTTTTCGACTTCATGTGCAAGCTCCCGCGTGGAGGGCCGATCACTGATGATGTAGGCCGCACCCCGCGCCGGGCCAGGGACAGACCCGCGACATACAGGGTTTTCGCGCCGCCGGCGTGATGTACCGGCTGGGGGCCTAGAAGGAGCTGGCGCCGGGCTGGTACCTCGGCGGCTCGTTCGGTGCCGGCCAGAGCTGGACCTCGGCCAACAGCGGCTCCAGCGGCCACGGCTTCTCAGTCGACGGCAGCGTCTCGCTGAAGCACGTGGCGGGGCTGTGGCTGTTAGCCGGCTCCTTCGCCGTGGCCCACGGCAGCTACGACAACAGCCGGCTCGTCGCGCTGCCCGGGGCCGGGATGGGCGCGGGCGTGTTCGACAGCGACAGCAGCATGACCTTCGTCGCCGGCCGCCTGCGGGCGGGCTACGAGTTCGCCTTCCCGAGCTGGTACGTCCGGCCCCAGGTCGACCTCTACCTCGTCTACGCCAACGCGCCCGGCTACCGGGAGCAGGGCGCCGCGAGCTACGCCCTCGCGGCGCAGGGCAGCACCCACACCAGCGCGATCGTCTCGCCCACAGTGGAGATCGGCGGCCGCTTCACCCTCGACGAGGCCATCCTGCGCCCGTTCGTGAGCGCCGGGATGTGCTTCAACTCCAACGACGCGCGCGTGGTGAAGTCGCGCATCGTGGGGGCTGGGTGGGAGAATGGTGCCTTCCAGACCGACCTGAACTCCCCCGCGGTGATCGGCAACGTCTCGGCCGGCCTCACGGTCTACGCGGCGAACGGCTTCAAGGCGAAGGCGGAATACACGCTGTCGGCGGGGGAGGCGTTCCTGGTGCAGCGGGGGAGCTTGCGGTTTGCGTATCATTTTTGAGGGGGGGAGGTGGGGGCGATGCGGTTCGGCCGGCGGCAGCGGTTCTCAGCCGAGGGTGGAACAACCCCGCAGAAGCTTAGCGGCTTCGACTCTGAGCGGACCTTATCGAGGTCCGGTTCTGGGTGATCTAATGTAGGGGCCGGCCCGTCGCGGCCGAATACAGACCGTACGCGCTCGGCTTAACCGCGAACGTCCATTGCGTCAGCGGTGGGGGCAACAGAGGGGCCGCGAGTAGCTGCGGCCGTAGCGGAGTTTCCAGCCGACCTACGCCAACTGTCGTGTCCATGCTATATTTGGAATCGATGCGCAGGGACGATCAGATCGAGGCGGCCATCGCCGCCGGCAAACGCAACGCCGAGGTAATAGAGCTCATGCGCAATTGGTGCGCGCATGCCCGCACCCGGCGCTCGGGCGGGGTCGGCATGATTGAGCAGATGACAGGTCTTCCGATCAGCCATTTTTCGATGGAATGCGACCATGCGCCTGCAGGTGGCATGGCCGCTTTCGACTTTGGCGAATCCGTGCTCGATTTCTACGACCGCAATTGCGCGACCTGTGTCATGCGCAAGCCCGTCGGTCTCCCCAATCTTTCCAAGCTTGTGAGTGAACGCCAGGAACAGCGCAGGGTCGCCGCCGCGCGGGATCAGATCGAGCAGCTCAAGGCCGAACAAGCTCTGAAAGTACGCAGCGATGCTCGGGCTGTGCTTCGCAAGGATCTGGACGCAGTTAACCAAGCGTTACTCGACGATCTTGATGCCTACGATCGCAAGCACGCCGAGGTCGATCGCAAACGGCTGTCCGAAGCGGCGCGGCTTGCGCCCGAGCGCATCAACAAGAAGCTAGTCGACCTGCTGTTCGACCAAGCGAGCGCCTCCACCTTGTTGGCATTGGTGGCGCTCGACGTCGCGGCGCAGGTCGAGCCAAATGAGCGGCGTACTCTGCTCCTTGCCCAGCGCCTGTTCCGCAGCCACGTGGAGACCCGGCTCGCGCCCGAAATTTTGATAGCCAACCTAAGCGCGATGAAGGACGGCGACATCACGGAGCTTGTGCCCGCGGCGGCCAATCTCGCCAGCCCCGACCGCCGCCAGTTCCTCGGCGGCGAGGGCCCACGCCCCTCGCCCAAGCTCTTGCTGGCGATGTGGAAAGGAAGCCCGGAGGCGGTCAAAGCTGGCGTCGACAGATTGCTGGACTGCAAGACGGCTGTCACCTCGCAGTTGGCGGGCCGAGCTATGCAACTTATTATTAAAATCGATCCCGCGGCCGCTGGGATTTTCGTGCGTGCAGCGGCGTCGCGCTATGTTCGCGCCAAGCAACTTCTGCCCGATCTCGGCGACTATGAGAGTTTGGGCGACATCGCCCAGGCGCTCGATTTAATCCTGAGCCTGGAGCCGCAAGTGCTCGATGCCATCCTGCAAGACTTAGCGGTCGGCGCCAACATCGAAGCCAAGCGAAATATTGCCAACATCTATGCTGAGGCGTGGCGTGCGCATTATCAAAATGGCGAGGAGAAGGCGCACCCGGTAAGCAGGCTTAAGCTCGGAATCGACCGGCTGATGTGGCTGCCGACGCAGATGTTCGACAGCGATGTGCTCCACAAGGTCTCGGGAGCGTTCCACCATCCGCCCGACGAGGTCTGGCCACTCATTGAGAAAGAAGCCGACAAGCTCATCGGCGCAGCCTTACTGCTTGACGACATCATCGCTGACAAGGAGCGCGGACAGAACAAAGACGCTGATTTTCTCGTCCAGATGGAATGGCAGAGTCTGCGCTCGGCGGCCTACGATGTCGCGGAGCATTTCCTCAAAGCCGCGGCAAAGTCCGCGAAAACGAGCGAAGCCAAGGCGCGCTTCATCGCCGCGATTCGGGCGGTTCCCGAAGAGCGAGCTTTGCTCCGCGGCCTTGCCGCCAAAGCGGCGATGAAGATGGCCGAGGACGTAGAGGGCTTAAAGGCCGTGCTGCCTACGCTTTATTCAGGACTGGTCGGCGCCGACGTCTTGGGCCGAGCTTATGCGGCGACGGCCCTCTCCGAAATTCCGGCGCGTGGCCGCCAGAACCTGCCCACACTCGTCTACGAAGCCTTTTGCGTGTTGCTGCTCGACCAGTTTGTCGCGGTGCATAAGTCGGCGGTGCGGACGCTCGGGCGGATTTCACTGCCCAAGGACTTGAAACCGCGCGCGGGTTTCGCCTTGTGCAACTTGATCTCAGTTTATTCTGATAGCGAAAAGGACGACGACTTCCTAGTGGACTGCATCGACGAGCTGTCCCGGCTCGCCGATCATCTCCCCAATCCCGACAGGATCCGCGACTCTCTGTGCCGCGCGGCGCTCAAAGCCCAGCCGCTCTACGTCCGCTCGGAGATGCGGAGTCTTCTTTACTCGCTGAAGCAAAGCGACGATTTTCCCTTGGTCGTTGCACATGTGCTTCCGCAATATGCGGATAATATGAACCAGCGCGACGTCGAGGGGGATCTTGTCGGCGCGATGACGCCGGCAGGTATCCTCAAGCATAGAGCACGCCTAGTTGAGGTCGGGGAAAGGCTGGCGGAATCCTCAATATGGCTTTCGGCGCTGATCACAGATGCCCTGTACCGCGCCGGCGCGCGCAGCGAAGCGGTTGGCCTGCTCGAGCATATGGCGACCGCATTCGGTAGCACGGTCAAAGACCAGGGCCGCGCCTTGTTCGTCGGCTTTCCATTGCTCGCCCATAAAATGGAGCAAGCGCTCGCCGGTGGCGACAATGCTGCTTGGGCAAGATTTGCCGATGAATGGGACGAAGCCGTCGCTCAACAAAAAGCGATGCTGGAGGACCGCCGTGCACGCGATTCTCGAAGCCGTTTTTCCTTCCCGCATTAGGGCGGTGCGGGCGCTTCTCGCGCCTGGCGGCCTTGATGCGACGAAAGCGCTCAATGAAGCCGCCGAGGCGGCCCGAGCCGCGCTGGCCCGTGTCCATGACGAGGACGGCCAGACCAACTGGCAGGCTTTAGCGGAATCGCTCAGCATCGCCGCCAAGCTTCGCCGGTGGCACCAGGCCGTGCGAGAGGGCGAAGCTGATGCCGACAGGTTTTTGAAAGCCGCGCGGCTCCAGTGCTCCGAATGGCAGACGGCGGACAACGGCTATGGCGATGAGCTCAAAACCATCCTCGGCGTGATCGACGGCGAGCTTTCGCCAAGCGATGTCGGTGCCTTGCTGGAAAAGCTCGCCCGCGTGCCTTTTCCGGTGGCGATCTTTACCGACGAGGCGAGTGGGCTGTCGCGCCGGCAGTCCGATGAGACCAAGGCCAAGCCCGAGCTCGCCGTCGCTTTTCTCGAGTTCCGGATCAATGGCCAGGAGGCGGCGGCGATCCACCGCCTGCCGGCCAACCAGCTTCACGATCTCGAGCTAACGTTGCGCGTCTCGCGCTGGGCGGAGGAAGCCGAGCGGCTGGTGCTGAAACCGGTGTCGGTCGAGCCGGAGGACTTATGGGACCTGCCGGAATTCGCATTCGATCGACCTTTAGGAAGCGCACCGTTCACGCTCCAAGCGCACGGGCGCCTGTCGATCAAGATGCCGACCGCGCTCGGCGCGCGACCACTCGAATTCCTCTATTCCGCGGAATTTGTGCCGGTCAGCGCCGAGCAGCCCGTCGCGGTCGCCGGGCAACGAAGCCTCAGGCTCGACAGCTCGGACGCGAGCGATCATCTCGCGACCGGCTATCCGTCGCTTGACGAGCGCCTCGTCGCGCTGCGTGATGATCTCCGCGCCGAACCGCGCATCTCCGAGCGCGAGACCGGCATTGCACTGAGGCTGGCCAAGCCGCTCGCCAATCTCGTCGGCCAGGCGGTGCAGGATAATAGCTTCCCCCAACCCATTGACGAAGCCACGCTCGAAAGACGCGTCACCGAGCATCTACGCCGCCATCCCGAGATCGGCATCGAACTAGAGGTCCAGGCACAGTCGGGAGGCGGGCGCACCGATCTCTCGTTCCGGCAGATCCGCATTGAGCTGAAGGTCAAGAATGATGCGCCGTTGACACAGGACGATTTGAGCCGGTTCGCGCTCCAGGCGGCGGCTTATGCGGCCAGCTCGGACAAGACGGTCGCGATTCTCTGTATCCTCGACGGTTCAGAAAAGAAGGGCCCGCCTATACCGATGACGGAAGCAGTAAGGGTGATTCCGGTCCAGCCGGGCGACCGGCCCATCTACGTGATCGCGTTTGTCCTCCAAGGCAATCTCGCGCGTCCCAGCGACCTCTCACGACGACCCGCAGGTGATGGACGCCTAATCGGCACTTAAGACCGCACCTCTGATGTCCGGAATGGCAGCACTTACGCCATCCCGAAATGTCCGCTATTGGGCAGCAAGCTGTTGCCTGCAACTGGCGCGACGCTGCCAGCCGATAGAAGCTGACCCGTTTTGATGACGGGATCTGGCCTCGGTTCAGGTGGGGGCCGTTTCGCGATCTGACGAAAGACGGCTACGGAGCCGGTGGCGGCTCGTCATCGAGGCGGGGCGCTGCCTTGCCGTAACGACTGGCGTTCTCTTCGCAGTGCTTTCGAACGATGGGGATCCATTTATCATACCAGCCCCACTCGCCACCGGCTACAACTGGGGCGCCATAGCCTTTCGCAGGCGACTTTGCGCCCATCTCCCTCCAGAGTTCCGCGTGCCGGGTTGCGTTGAAGAGAATGTACCCTTCGTCCTGCATCATGCGGACGATGTGCCCGGGCCGATGCTTCCGCAGGTCCTTGAGGATGACCTGCGCGATGTTCTGCGCCTCCTCAGTCCCAGGTTGCACCAAGTGGTAGGCCGCGTCGGCATTCTTGGGTCGGCTTACGGTGAGCGGCACGAAGGCGACGCGGAATGCGAACCGTGAGTCAGCCACCTCATCGGGCGAGAGCTTGGCGTGGAACGCGTCCATCATCGTCGCTACGTTGTCGGGCAGGCCGCCCGCCCGCTTCAGGACCTCGCGCTGATCAGGGCTGAAGGTGACGAACTGCAGTGCGATAGGAAGGCGGCGCTCAAGCCCGAATTGCGGTCCGAATAGCTTTTTGATGACATCGTTGAAGTTGATCGCGCAGGACTGGAGTTTGGAACTAATCGCGTCGTCGATCCGGTTCGTCGATCGGTGCTCGATCTCGTGTCTGAGCTCCAGTAAGAATTCGAGGTTGTCCTTGACCGCCTTGTCGACAGGGCACTCCTTCGCCCGCAGGCACTTGGCGAGTTCCCAGTATTTGTCGGCGCCGTTCTCGGTCTTGACGACCTCCATGGAGCCGTCCGGGGCACGCTTCTTGAACCGGTAATCAACGCGCTCGCGCCGATAGTACGCATGGTGGAGGTACGTCCATGCGATCACAGATGTAACGATGAACAGTTCGGCCCGGAAGTGCAGGCCGGCGCCGTTGAACGTGTGGACGGCGGCGATCATCGCTTCGCGCGCCTTGATCAGGAGCTCATCGCCCCGAAGGCTGAGCCCGGTCGTGTGGTCGATCTCGGGCCATGAGGCAAGGAACGCGTCGAGGGTCTCGGACGAGGCCTTCTCGACGTTCTGGTGCTTCCGGTTGGTCCTGATTTCGCCGATGGCCCGGTGGTTGATTGAACGCGTCGGCCGCGTGAAGTACGCCAACACGTCCTGATCGGTGATCGGCCCTCTGTCGAGGATCGCCTTGACCAGGGCGATCTCCCATTTCTCCAACGAGTTTCCTGAACGCCCTCTTGCCATTGCTTCCTCAAAGCCATTTTGGGAAGCTTAGATTATGAAATAGTTGCGCGCAACTGAGCATGCCTACTTCTACAAGATCACAAAATAATCCGAAGCGCGGCCTCGCGAACGACCGGATCTGGCGCCACGCAGAGGGCGGCTTCTGAACAGTGAGTCAACGTCGCCGCATGGCGGCTTAAGTCATACATGAATATATATTGGAGAAAAGTGCTGAATATAGCATTGATGTCTATGTAAATTACGTAAAAATATAACATATTAAACAAATATCGTAAGAATGTTCTGAAGTGGCGATTCCCTGCATTCGGTTACGGCGACAGTCTGCAGAATTGAGGTCTGACAGCATGATGGCCAGTTATGGGCCGTAGTTGTCCGGCACTGACGGAGATGGCGCACGTCGGCGGGCTGTTGCCGACCGCCGGGCGCCGCCGCCGCCCCACCTGCACGGGGCGGCGTGGCGCGGCCGCCGCCAGACAAGCTTTCCGGCGCCGGTCGCCCGCGCCGTCTCCGCGCGCTGCTGCCGCGGCCCTGCTTTAACGCCCATGAACGATCTGATATGGCCTCCCCGGGCGGCGCAGCCGTCGGGGGAGCGAGCCAGGCGCATGCACAAGCACGTCATCCGCGCGTTCACGCTGGTCCTGTTCGGGGGCCTGGTGGCGGTTCCGGTGCAGGCGGCCAACGCCGGGTTCGAATGCGCGTTCCGGCCGCTCGAGGGCGGGGATGCGCTGGGCGCCGACCTGAAGCCCCTGCTGCCGCGCGGCGAGGCGCTGAACGATGCGGACAACCTGGCCAACGCGGTCTCCGCGCTGCGCCAGCGCAAGGTCCGCGAGGCGGTCATCGTCGACAGCCTCGTCGCCGCCTATTGCCCCGTGGTCGCGGACGACAGCGCGCTCAGCGCGGCGCAGAAGGCGACGAAGGTGCAGCGCTACGCCATGCGGGTGTCCGGCATCGTCTATGCGCCCCAGGATGCCGAGGCGATCCTGCTTACCGTGCCCCTGGCGCCGAGCGTGGCGAACAAGGTCAATGCTAAGGCGCAGGCGGTCGGCGTGACGCCGGATACCTGGATCGCCAACGCCGTGAGCGCCGCCCTGCAGACGGCGCAGTGATGCGCGTCGGGGTGCCTCGACCATCCGTGTTCGCAATGGATGGTCGGAGCGGTCCCGCGTCGGCTGCCGGCCGATGGGCGATCGGCGGCGGCTCGCCGCGGCCGCTACGTGGCGCGGTGCGGCGTTGCCGGCCGGTGACTGCAGCGCGTGGCGCCGAGGAAAAATGCACCGTCCGCCCGTCGGTGGCCGCCTGGCACCCGCTGCGGACAGGCCGCATGAGCCATCCGGCGCGATGGGCCGGCCGGGAGGGGCGGCCTTGAGCTCGACCGGCGAGACGCCGTCGGGCGCTGCCGGCACGGCGCTCTATTACCTCGCCGCGATCCTTGTCGGCGCCTGCACCGGCCTCATCGGCACCGCGCTTCACCTGGGCGTCGACCGCGCGCTGGCGTGGCCGGAGGTGCTGCGGGCGCACGTGCAGCTCGACGGGCCTCATGTCCTGCTGCTGACCGGCGGCGTCTGCGCTCTCCTCGTGCTCGTCTCCGTCTGGCTGGTGCGCACCTTCGCTCCCGAAGCCGGCGGCTCCGGCGTGCAGGAGATCGAAGGGGCCATGGAAGGGCGCCGCACCGTCCGCTGGTCCCGCGTCCTGCCCGTCAAGTTCGTCGGCGGGCTGCTGTCGCTCGGCTCCGGGCTGGTGCTCGGCCGGGAGGGGCCGACCATCCACATGGGCGCCTCGGTCGCCCAGGCCGCGGCCCAGGGTCTCAGGCTGCCGACCATGGAGAGCCGCGGGCTCCTCGCCGCCGGCGCCGCCGCCGGCCTCGCCGCGGCCTTCAGCGCGCCGCTCGCCTCCGTGCTGTTCGTGATCGAGGAGACGCGCCGGCAGTTTCCCTATTCGCTGAAGACCTACACGGGCGTCATGGCCGCCTCCGTGGTCAGCGGCATCGTCGTCGAGGCCCTCGCCGGCCGCCGGCCGTTCATGGCCATGGCGGTGCCCGACCTCGGGCTGTCGTTCCTGCCGGCCTTCGTTCTGCTCGGCCTGCTGCTGGGGGTGGCCGGCGTGGTGTTCAACCGGTGCCTGGTCTGGTCGCTGGACACGGCGCTGGCGATGGGCAAGCGCACGTCGTTCTATCTCCTGCCGGCGGTGGTGGGGTGCGTCATCGGCGTGCTGCTCGTCGTGCAGCCGGAGGCGACGAAGGGCGGCGACATGCTGGCGATCACGCTGGTGCGCGAGAACCTGCCGCTCGCGACCATTGCGGCCGTGGTGCTGATCCGCTTCGTGATGACCCTGGCCAGCTACGCCACCGGCGTGCCCGGCGGCATCTTCGCGCCGATCCTCGCCCTGGCGACGGCGCTCGGCCTGCTGTTCGGGCTCTGCCTGGAGCTGGTGATGCCGCTGCCCGCCGGTGCCGCGGGGGCGCTCGCCGTCGCCGCCATGGGCGGCCTGTTCTCATCGACGATCCGGGCCCCCCTCGTCGGCGTGGTGCTGATCGCGGAGCTCACCGGCGCCTACACGCTGCTGCTGCCGACGCTCATCACCTGCATGCTGGCCAATCTGGTCGCCGATGCGCTGGGCGGGCGGCCGATCTACGAGGTGCTGCTCGAGCGCACGCTGCGCCTGGCGGGAGAGGCCCCGTCCGCCGCCCGCCCGGCCGCGAGCGAGGCGCTGCCGATCGGCGGCTGGGATCAGCGGTAGAGCATCTTCAAGCGAGGCGGACGCACCTCGCGGCGGCCTTGGTCCACGACGTCGCTCGCGGGCCTTCCAGCTATCCCTTGGCCGTCCGAGCGCTCCGTTCCAGGAATGCCATGGCGCGGGACCCCTGGTTCGGCAGGACGTGGTAGCCGTCGTCGATAAAGCAGATCTCCGCCTGCGGGGCTGCCCGTTCCAGCCGGGCCCGCGTATCGCGCGAATCGAGCAGGACATCCTGCCCGCCGATGATCGTGAGGATCGGCATGCGGAGCTGACGGAGCTGGTCGTCCGTCAGCCGCGGGATCGTCACGATTCGCGGCCTGATCGCCCGGCCGATCGCCTCCATCAGGTCAACCATCGGCCGCACATCGGCCGGCCATTGCTTGGGAACGGGACCGAACACCTTCTCTCGGACCTTGCGCCTGCCCCACGCGCCGAGCAGCATGAGCGGCGCCGCCGTCAGCAGAAAATTCTTCTGCCGCCCGATGCCGGCCGGGCAGATCAAGGCGAGCGCTCGAACCGCTGACGGCCGTCGGCTCGCGTAGTCGAGCGCAAGCCAGCCGCCCAGCGACATCCCGACGAGGCCGGCCGTTCGCAGTCCCAAGCCCTTGAAGACGTCGTCGAGCCACAGGGCGTGCGCGTCCCCGGCGAGGTCCGGCCTCACCCGGGCGCTCAGCCCGGCTTCGCCGATCATGTCGACCGCAAGCAGCCGGAACCTGGATGACCACAGCGGGATGTCCGGCATCCACGCTGCGGCGTTGGCCTGGGCGCCGTGAAGCAGCACGATCGGGGGCGCGTCCTCCGGTCCGCAGGCGACGACGAATGTCGAGCCCTGCCGTGTCGGGATGTGCAGCTCGGATTTCGGCACCGGCCATTGGTCCAGAACCTGCCGATACTGCGACGCGATCTTCCGGGCCGCCGTGCCGTTTCGAAAGACCACGTCGTTCATCAGCGCGGCCGCAGTTGCAGGTGCAGCATCTCCAGCAGCTTGGCTGCATCGGATGGACTGCCGATGACGACGACTTTCAGGAACTTGGCGAGCGGATCGAAGGCCGTGCTGACATGCAGCGGCGACGAGCGGCCGTCGCCTGTCATCGCAACGGCACTCAGGAACGTGGCCATCCGCTCGGCGCGCTCGAGCGTCATGCGCGGGATCTCGACGATGCAGGTTGCACGCGCCTCATCCGCCGACTCGGCGTGGCCGCTGACGACGCCGGCAAAGGCGTCGAGTCTGGCCTGGTCGATGCGATAGGACTTGCCGATCCGCGTCGCCGGCAGGCGCCCGCTGCGGATGTGGCGGAGCACGGTCTTGGGGTGCAGCTTCAGCTGCTCCGCCGCCTGCTCGACGGTGACAAGTACGTCTGACATGTCCACATTGTTCCTTAAATCGCCATTTTAAGGTACGATAAGGGGCGATATAGGGCAATAGGGCAAGGTACCCAGCCTTGAGTACGATGGAGGGGCCGGCGATGTCGGACGCTGCTGCAACACAGATGAAGTCCCGCCTGCGCGCAGATCTGGCCGCGGCGATGAAGCTCGGGCGGAAGCGTGAAGCCGCGCTCGTTCGAGAGCTGATCGCCGCGATCGACAATGCCGAGGCTGCGCCCGCCCGCGCGGAGCGCGTGTCCCTGGTCCGCCATGATTTCCACGCCGGCTCGGCGGAAGTGGAACGGCTTGTCCTGAGCACGGATCAGGTGCGTGGTCTCATGTTGAGAGAGATCGAAGAGCGCGAGCAGGCCGCCGCCGAATTCGACCGCTTAGGTGAAGCGGAGACTGCCGAGGCGCTGCGTGCAGACGCGCGGGCAGCAAAGCGATATGTCGCGGCATAGACGCGAAGGCCCGCGATGGGCCTGGAGACGCGGCGGTGGGTGGGAGCATTCGCCGTGCCGTGAATGAATGTCACGCGTCCGCCTTCCCCGGCGCAGGGAAGGAGCCGGGCGACCCCGCCGATACGCTCTTCCGCGTCGAGTTCCGGGCCGGCCAGCCCACGTGATCCCCGACCGTGCTGTCGGTCACGCGACCTTGGCTAATATCTGGTCAACCGTCTGGGCGACCGGCTGCCGCGTGTCGATCTCGATATGGGCCGATTGTCGGAGCAGCGGCTCGACCGCTTCGATCAGCTCGGCAACCCTGCGCTGTTCTTCAGCTGTCTGACCGTAGCCGTCGCCCGACCGGCCCCGGAGCCGGGCCGTGATCGTCCCGAGCGGCGCGGACAGAAGGACGATCGTGTCGATCACGTCGAACAGCTGGCCCATATTCTCCGCGCAGCCACTGACGAACAGCTCTCGTTCCACATGCCGCGATAGGAGGTCCCGGACGCGGTCTTCCCGCCACACCCAATCCTGTCCCTCCTTGGGTGTCAGATCATCGCCTGGAGCTGCATCGATCCAGTGCGACCACTCCGGCGAATCCAGATCGATCGCATGATGCCCCCGCTGCATCAGCTCTTCGATCACGGCGGATTTGCCCGTTCCCGACATGCCTGTGATAAGGATGCGCTTCACGATCGATTGTCCCGCTGTCGCAAAATTCCCAAGACCCGCAACGCAAGGGTCGGCCTATCTCGCCGTAGAACGGACGCAGATGCGCGCCGACATCGGCGGCGACCCGCCGGCGCCGTTACCGCGAGGCCAGTGCGGCAGCCTCCGCGGCGCATTCGGAGACCGAGGGCACCCGTTTCGCTTTCGCAGCGTTCACCTCCGCTGTCGCGGCTTTGAGGTCAGCGAGGAATGCCGGGTCGGTTTGCAGCCGCGCGACCGTCGCCGCGCCCATGATCCGGCCCGCATCGACGTCGCTCTGCCAGTGTGCGTCGCAGATCACCCGGCTCTGCCCGAACTCGATGCCGCGCTTGAGCAGGGCATCCGCGCGCTCGGGATTGATCTGCGCGAAGACGAGGGCCCATCCCCAGCCGGCAGCGGTGTGGCCCGACGGGTAGGAGCCGTCACCCCGCAGAATGGCCTCCTGATCCGCCCGGCAGGTCGCTTCGTCGTGGACCACGAAGGGGCGGACCCGATTGTACTTGTTCTTCACGCCATAGGTCGAGAGGCCGAAATCCGACAGCATCTTCTGCATCATCGCATAGAGCCGCGGGGTGTGCTGGCTGTCGATCTTGACGCCCATCGCGCAGGAGAAATTGTCGGCAGCCTGCGGAAAGGCGAGATCGGCGTCGGTGTAGGCGAGCCTCCAGCGCTCGGTGTTTCGCAACGGGATCGTCGCCGTGCGTGCTTCCTCGTCCCGGGCCAGGGCAGCCGAAGCCGTCTCGGGTGGCGGACCGAGCAGCATCAGGCTGTCCGGCAGGTCGGACCGCTTCAGATAACCCGGCGCGATCTTGAAATGCGGGTCGGTGACCTTGGGCTGCGCTTCGCCCACCTGCGCCAGGGCCTGCCCGCAGAGCGCGAGCAGCGCAACGAGGGACACATGCGCGGCCCGCACCGCAGTCGCGGTCATCGACATTCCCATTCCTTTCGTCATTGCCAAGCACATGGAGGCCCGGTCGGACGTCGTACATGGACAGCCCGCCCGTCTTGCCATTTCGCGACAATCACCACCGGCTATTCTCATCCTCGTCGGTCGCGAATCCCCCGGGATTCGGCCTTGTGAGAAGCGTGGACGCGGTGATCGCGACGAGGCCCGATGGCTGATATCCCTTTGACGCGCGGCCAGTTCCTGCTGCCCTTCGTCGGCATCCTCGACGATATCGGCGCTCCGACGGAGACGCTCCTGGAGAGGTTCCGGCTGCCATCGTCTCTGGCCGACAAGAGCGATCTCTATCTGCCGCTCCTGCCGGCGCTGCGTTTCGTGGACACCGCCCAGAGAACCCAGGGCATCGCGGATTTCGGCTTTCTCGCCGCCGATCGCCTGCACTTCTCCCATCTGAGGGAAAAGACACGGGCCCGGATCGCGCATTCACCGACGCTGCTCGTCGCGCTCCGGCACGCCTGCCATTGGGCGTCGCGGGAAGACACCATTCTGAGCATGTGGATCGAATATGACGCGGACCATGTGCGGGTCTGCAGCCGGCTCGCCGGAACCGGGCTCCTGCATCTGAAATACGCGCAGTGGATCCAGAATATCTTCCCGATCCACATCATCCGTCAATTTGCGGGGCCCGGCTGGATGCCGACGGCGGTCGCCTTCGAATCATCTTATACGCCGAGCCCTGCGACGCGATCCTCCTGGCCGAACGTGCGGTTCCTGTCCGGTCAGCATGCCGCCTGGATCAGCCTGCCGATCGCGCTCCTCGGCCTCCCCAACCGGTCGAGCACGTTGGTCGCGCCGCCGCGCGACAACGAGGATGGTCCGACCGCCTACGACATCGTCGATCTGCTCAAGCTGATGCTGCCGGCCTATCTCGACGAGGGAACCACGGCCCTTGCCGACGTCGCCGAGATCGCGGGCGTCAGCGCGCGGACGCTTCAACGCAAGCTCGCCCATTTAGGCCTGTCTTACTCGGACATACTCGACACCGTCAGGTACGAGAATGCCAGCCGGCTTCTGCGCGACACCGATTGCCGGATCATCGACGTCGCCTTTTCCTCCGGCTACACGGACCCGGCACATTTCAGCCGCGCCTTCCGCCGGATGACGGGCATCACGCCGCGTCAGTTTCGCGCGCAATCGCGGCTCGCCTAACGACGTCAGCCGAGATGAGCGCCGGCGCCCCAAAAGGGGCACCGGTCCGGGCTAGCGCGCACCATGTCGGCGCCGCGGGAATCGGCTATACCTCCTCCCGGCGCGGCCCGCGCCTCCCCCCTCCGCCGGGAAAGTATGCTGCATACGGGGCCGCTTTGGATCATCGAACCGACTGTTCGGGCATCGGCATGAGGAGGGATTGCGAACACCGCCCGCAATAGGAGGTTGCCGGTGAAGCTGTCCGCGCCGATCTATCGTCTGAGGCGTAACGCCAAGCTTTTGTCAGTCCGCGAGAAGATCCCGCTCAACGCGGCGCTCGATCGTATCGCGCGCCAGGAGGGCTACGCGCGCTGGAGCCTGCTGGTGGCCAGGCAACCCGCATCGAAGCCGGCGGCAAGGCTGTTGTCGCGTCTCGAGCCCGGCGACCTCCTGCTGGTGGCCGCGCGTCCCGGCCAGGGCAAGACGCTGCTGAGCCTGGAGCTCGCCGTGGAGGCCATGAAGCGGGGCGACCGGGCCGCCTTCTTCACGCTCGAGTATACGGCGAAGGATGTCCTCGACCGCTTCCGGGCCATCGGCGCGAACCCTGCGGCGTTCGACGGCCTGTTCGACTGCGACTGCTCCGACGAGATCAGTGCCGGTTACGTCATGGACCGGCTGGCAACAGCGCCCCGCGGCACCTTTGCCGTGATCGACTATCTGCAGCTGCTCGACCAGCGGCGCGACAAGCCCGCATTGATGGATCAGGTCCGCACCCTCAAGGCCTTTGCCCGCGACCGGGAGCTGATCATGGCCTTCATCTCGCAGGTCGACCGATCCTACGATCCCGCGACGAAGCCGTATCCCGACATGAGGGACATCCGGCTGCCGAATCCGTTGGATTTGCAGCTGTTCGACAAGACCTGCTTCTTGAGCAATGGCGAGGTCGCGTTCCGAGCGGCGGGGGAGGGGCAATAGCGCGGCGGGGCAGCTCGGCCGCGTGGGCGTGTGCGGTGGCGACGGCCTGGTCGTCATGACCGGCGCCGTCGTCGGCGGCGAGCGATGCCCCCTCGTTGCTGGCGGGCTTATTTACGGATATATGACATCCTCAATAGGCGGTGTGGATACCGGATGATCCTGAAGAGCCAGGTGGAGTGGGCGCTCCACTGCTGCGCCATCCTGGCCGGCCTTCCGGCCGGCAAGTACCTCTCGACCAAGGCGCTGGCCGAGCTGCACGGGCTGCCGAAGGAGTATCTCTCCAAGGCCCTGCAAAGCCTGTCGCAGGCCGGCATCGTCGATACGGCGCTCGGCCCGAGCGGCGGCTACCGGCTGCGCACGTCGGCGGCGGAGGTGACCTTCCTCGACATCGTCGAGGCGGTGGAGGGCAAGACCCGGTCGTTCGCCTGCAGCGAGATCCGGGCCAACAACCCGTGCCGGCCGGCGGGGCATTGCGAGACCAAGCCCTGCGCCATCGCCCGCATCATGTGGGAGGCCGACGAGGCCTGGCGGGCGAAGCTGCGCGAGGTGCGCCTCTCCGACCTGATCGGCATCCTGACGACGGAGGTCGATCCCAAGATCTGGCGGGACACCTTCGAGTGGACGCTGAAGCGGGCGGGGTAGATGAGCCGTCACCGCCTCGTGCCATGGTGCCGCGACCTCCGGCGGCCAACCGCGGACCTCGCCCCCTTTGCAGCGATCGGATTCACGCATCTCGTGCGCGTCATGGCCGGGCTTGACCCGGCCATCCATCCACTTGAAAAACAACAGCATTCGGGCAGCCCTGTCGGGCTGACGTGCTCGCTTTGATGGATGGCCGGGTCAAGCCCGGCCATGACGAGGCTGGGGGCGAGAAGTCTTTATCTTCAACGGCATGTCCGGCGTGACCCGACCATCCGTCATCTTGACGACGCAACGCGTTGCCCTGGCCCCAACGGCCATATCACCGCGCCGTGGCCCGGGCGCCGAAAACGCCGTGCACCGCCTTGAGGAAGGCGGCGACGCTGCGGGCGTGGTGGGGCTGGTGATCCTCGGGCAGGGCGATCGTCTGCGCCCGCGCCGCCAGCGCCGTCGCCAAGTCCTCGGCCAGGGCCGGGCGGCTCACGAGCAGGGGGGCGAGCGCCGCCTGGTCGATCTCGTAGAGCGTCACCCGGGTCAGCGCCTTGAGGGTGTGGGGCTCGCCCATGCCGGCGAGCAGGCCGGTCTCGCCGAAGAAGTCGCCCGGTGCCAGGCGGCCCACCTCGCGCTCGCCGTCGCGGACGGCGACGACGCCGTGGCGCACCATCATCAGGGCGGAGAGGACGTCGCCCGCCTGCACGATCACCTCGTCGGCGCGCAGCGTGCGCGTGGTCGCGCCCGCCGCCAGCGTCTCCTTCTCGTCCCCGGTCAGGGCGGCGAACACCGGGATCGCCTGAATCAGCGCGAGCGGGGTCACGCGCGGCGGTTGCGCCGTCCCCTCGCTGGGCAGCTCCGTCACCATCACGGTCGCCTCGCGCGGCAGGGCCAGCATCAGCCCGGACGCCTTGCAGTGGCGATAGACCAGATCGAGAAGCTCGTTGCGCGCCGGCGTGCGGTGCGCCAGCGACTCCACGCGGTATTCCAGCTCCAGCTCGATGGCGAGCGCATCGACGCCCCTGAGCGAGACGCCGGGCGGCGGCTCGTGCAGGATCGAGCTGCAGCTGGCGAGCGCCGTGCGCATCACCTCGGCCACCACCGACGGCATGCGCGTGGGGGCGATGCGCACGGTGAGGCGCTGGGCATGGGTGCCGTCGGGCCGGCTGTAGTTGGAGAGCCCCAGCTTGGCCAGCAGACTGTTGGGCAGCACGACGATGTTGTGGGCCGAGGTCTGGATCTGGGTCGAGCGCCAGGTGCTTTCGACCACCCGGCCCTCGGTGCCGTCGTTGAGGCGGATCCAGTCGCCGAGGCGATAGGGGCGGCCCAGCGTCAGCGCGATGCCCGAGAACACGTCGCTCAGCGTGCTCTGCAGCGCCAGGCCCAGGATCACGGCGACGACGCCCGAGGTCGCCACCAGGGTCGCCACCGGCACGCCGAAGACGAAGGCCAGCGCCGACAGCGCCACCCCGAGGTAGATCACGGCGACGATCAGGTCCTGCAACAGGCGCGCTTCGCGCGGGTAGCCTTCGATGACCAGATAGAGCCGCACGAAGCCAATGATGGCCCAGGCGAGATGAAGCCACCACAAGAGCTTGGCCGAGACCAGGGCGAGCTCGCTCGCCCCGCCCGCGCCGAACCCCTCGAAGTGGTGGGGCGCCACGTTGTGGGCGATCAGGATCACCGTCATCACGGCGAAGAAGGCGATCTGCACCAGGAGCCGCGTCGTCGCCCAGGCGCTCGGGATGAGATGCCAGACGACGATGCCGGCGATCCCGACCAGGTTCAGTTGGGCGAGCGGGTGGGTGAGAAGCGTGCCGAACGCTTCGGTGGTCATGGTCGCTCCTGTGCCGCAGCCGGCCCTCCGCCGGGACCGCCAGCCCTATCTAGAACGCTTCGCGATCGGGCGTTATCACCTCAAGGGATAGGTCTTGTCCCATGGCGAATGGCTCCGGAGCGCCTGCCGATCGGCGGGAACTGCTCGACCGGAGAGAAGCGCTCCGGATTGCAGGGCTCCGGATCGAAGGGCTTGGCCCCTTCATTTGCGCAAGGGGTAGGTCAGTTCCTTCTGGTCGGTATCGACGACGAAGACGGCCAGCAGCTTGGCGGGCTCGGTCGTGCTGGCGTTCTCGCTGACGCCGTGGCGGTCGCCCGGCAATTCCGAAAAGCTCTGGCCGGCCCGATAGGTGCCGACCGGCCCGTCGTTCACCTGGCTGCGGATCGCGCCTTCGAGGACGGTCGCGTAGATGAAGGCGGAGGTCGGGTGGGTATGCGCCTCGGAGAAGCCGCCGGGCCCGTATTCGACGAGCACGCCCTTGATGCTCTTGCCGGGCACGTTGGGCAGCTGGTGCTCGTAGACGAGGGTGACGGTGGCGGCATGGCTGGAGTCGTGGGCGCCGGCAGTGCCGACGCCGGCAGCGGCGATCGCCAGCGCAAGGATCGCGGAACGGATCATCGTGGCCTCCTGGAATGAGTGGGTCGGGGTTGTGCGCGCTGGCGTCAGGCCGCCCGCCTGGCGGTCGCAAGCCATTGCGCGAAGGTGATGGTGCCGAGCCGGGGCGTGGCGGCCGGGACCAGCGAGGCATCGTCGAGCCGGGCCCCGAAGTAGCGGGCCTCCGGATCGGGCTCGACGGTGCGGGGATCGCCGATGGCGCTGAGATAGCGGGCGACGAGGTCGCTCAGGCGCACGCGCTCGGGCCCGGCGATCTCGACGGTGCCGTTGCGCGGCGCCGCCAGTGCCACATCGGTCATGGCGTCGGCCACGTCGTCGGAGGCGATGGGCTGGATGGCGGCCGGCGACAGCCGCACCGTGTGCCCGACCGTGCCGGACTGGGCGATGCCCGGGAGGAATTCCATGAACTGCGTCGACTGGACAATCGTGTATGGGGTGCCGGAGGCTCGTATAAGCTTCTCCTGCACCAGCTTGCCGCGGAAATAGCCGCTCTCCTGCAGGCGCTCCGTGCCCACGACGGAGAGCGCCACATGGTGGCGGACACCGGCGGCTTTTTCGGCGGCCGCGAGGTTGCGGCCCGAGGCCTCGAAGAAGTCGAGCACCGCCTGGTCCGCGAACGACGGCGAATTGGCGAGATCGACGACCACCTCGGCGCCCGCCAGGGCCGCCGCCAGTCCTTCGCCGGTGACGGTGTCGACGCCCGAGTTGGGCGAGGCGGCGATCACCTCGTGGCCCCGCTTGCGCAGGCGCTCGACGGTCTTGGAACCGATCAGCCCGGTTCCGCCGATGACGACGATCTTCATGGTAACGTCTCCCCGTTCAGACATCGCGATCGATGTCTGCTGCATGTAATCGGATCGGTGAAGTAAAAGTGTGGCGCTGGGTTAGCTAAGCCCGGCCTTGTCGAGGCCGAACATCTTGTCAGCCGATCCCGGAACGCTCCTGAATGCGATGCCGGCGCGGTTCCAGGCGTTGATGGCCATGACCGCGAAGGTCAAGTCCGAGATCTCCTTCTCCGAGAACTGGCCGCGCACACGCTCGTAGACGTCGTCCGGCACGCCGCCTTCGGGCAGCCGGGTCAACACCTCCGTCCAGGCGAGCGCGGCCCGCTCCCGGGGGGCGAAGAGGTTGGACTCCCGCCAGATCGCCACGTGATGGAGCCGCAGCTCCGTCTCGCCGTGGATCTTGGCCTCCTTGACGTGCATGTCGACGCAGAAGGCGCAGCCGTTGATCTGCGAGGCGCGGATCTGCACGAGATCATGGATCGTCGGCTCGATGACGCTGCCCCGGAGCGCGAGGCTGAAGTCCGAGAGCTTCTTGTACAGCTCGGGCGAGAGCTGGGCGTAGTTCAATCGCTGGGTCATGGCGGTCTCTCTCTTTAATAAGGATATTTAATATCCTTAAGGACTCTTATTGTCCGTAATCATGGGCCCGTAAAGACCCACGGACTGCCGCCGAACCGCGGAACAGGCTGCATCGCGCGGTTCAGCCCATTGATTTGACGAGAAAATTTCGATCCGCTGGCGAGACTGGTCGGGTTCGGAATAGAGCTTATGATGAAACCGCATGGGGAGAGCGATGGATCTGGTTTCGGCGCTGAGGAGCTTTCTGCGGGTCACCGAAACCGGCTCGTTCTCTGCGGCGGCGGCTGACCTGGAGCTCACGCAGTCGGCCGTGTCGCGCCAGCTCTCCGCCCTGGAGGCGCACCTGAGCGTCCGCCTGTTGCACCGCACGACGAGCGGGCTGTCGCTCACCGCGGAAGGCGAGCGCACCGTTCCCTTCGCGCGGCATATCCTCGAGGCCGTGGACCAACTGGGCGACGCCGTCCGCTCCGACGGCGACGGCGCCAACGGCCGGGTCCGCCTGAGCGTTCCGGCGGTGCTTGGGCTCTACCTCAGCGAACGGCTCAGCGAGCTGCTCACGCGCCATCCGCAGCTTGCCGTCGAGCTGCTCTTCCGCGAGCAGGCGTCCGACCTCGTGGGCGAGGGCATCGACATCGAGGTGCGGCTGGGGCCTGTCGCCGACAGTGCCCTGATCTGCCGCCGCGTCGGCTGGACCACGGCGTTCCTCGTCGCCGCGCCCGCCTATCTGGAGCGCCGCGGGGCCCCGGGCCAGCCGGCCGACATCGCCGCTCACGACTGCATCTGCTACGACCGCGGCGGCGCCGGCCGGATATGGACGCTGTCCACCGGCGCCGAGGACGTCGCCATCAGGATCAATCCGCGGCTGACGGCCGACAATGCCGTGGGCGTGCACCGGGCGGCGCTGGCGGGCGGGGGCCTGGCGATCCTGTCGCACCTCATCGCCCTGCCGGACATCGCGGCCGGCCGTCTCGTCAACGTCCTCCCCGCCTGTCCGCCGGCGCGCCTGCCGATCCAGCTCGTCTATCCCTCCCGGCGCAACGTGCCGAGCCGGGTGAAGGTCGTGCTCGATTTCGTCGAGGACGTCATCCGGGCGGATCCGCACATGGGCGCCGGCGCGTCGTCGATCCCGTGAAGGAAACGGCCGGCGGCCGCCGCCGGCGTTGCGACAGCTCCGCGATGTGTATACTATTTCAATTTATACACATCGATTGAGCCGGTGGAATGAGAACCAACATCGAAATCGATGACGAGCTGTTGTCCGAGGCCATGAAGGCGTCCGGCCAGTCGACCAAGCGGGCCACCGTGGAAGAGGGCCTGCGGCTGCTCGTCCGCGTGCGCAAGCAGGCCGTGGCGCTGGCGGATCTCAAGGGATTGGGCTGGGACGGCGACCTCGACGACATGCGTCAGGGCCGCTCGCTGGAGCGGCAGTGATCCTTGTCGACAGCTCCGTCTGGATCGCGCACCTGCGCGGCCAGCAAACGGCAGCGACCGCCAGATTGGAGGCCGCTGCCAGCCGAGAGCCGCTCCTGGTCGGCGATCTCATCTTGCTCGAGGTTCTTCAGGGCGCCCGCGATGAGGCCCACGCGGCGCGCATTGAGCGGGGTCTACGCCAGTATACCGTCGTCCCGCTCCTCGATGCCGAGCTTGCCCCTCGCGCCGCCCGCAATTATCGCAAGCTACGCGAGCAGGGCATCACGGTCCGCAAGACAGCCGACGTCATCATCGGCACGTTCTGCATCGAGCATCGCCACGCCCTGCTGCACGACGACCGCGATTTCGCGCCGATGGTAGAGCATCTCGGCCTTGTGGTCGCGTAAGACGGCGGCCGGCGCGGGGGACGGAAGACGGCCTCATCGCTCAGGGAGCTGAGATGCGTACGCCGACGGAGCTTTGGTCAGCCCGGCGGGGCTGACCTGCCCATGGCCTCCGCCGCTCACCCCGCCCGGTTCGCCAAGATCTCCCGCTTCCCGGCGTGGTTGGCCGGGCCGACGATGCCCTCGTTCTCCATCCGCTCCATCAGGCTCGCCGCGCGGTTGTAACCGATCTGGAGGCGGCGCTGGATGTAGGAGGTGGAGGCCTTACGGTCGCGCAGCACGATGGCGACGGCCTGGTCGTAGTGGTCGGCGCCGTCGTCGGCGGCGAGCGGGCTCTTGTCGAAGACGGCGGTGTCCTCTTCCGGCTCCTCGTCCGTCTCGTCGGCGGTGACCGCCTCCAGGTATTCGGGCCGCCCTTGCGTCTTCAGGTGGGCCACCACCTTCTCCACCTCGCCGTCGGAGACGAAGGGGCCGTGCACGCGGGTGATGCGGCCGCCGTTGGCCATGTAGAGCATGTCGCCCTGGCCCAGCAGCGTCTCGGCGCCCATCTCGCCCAGGATGGTGCGGCTGTCGATCTTCGACGTCACCTGGAAGGAGATGCGGGTGGGGAAGTTGGCCTTGATGGTGCCGGTGATGACGTCGACCGACGGGCGCTGGGTGGCCATCACCAGGTGGATGCCGGCGGCCCGCGCCATCTGGGCGAGGCGCTGGATGGCGCCCTCGATGTCCTTGCCGGCGACCATCATCAGGTCGGCCATCTCGTCGACGATGATGACGATGTAGGGCAGCGAGGCGAGGTCCATGGTGACCTCGTCGTAGACCAGCTCGCCGGTGTCCCGGTCGAAGCCGCTCTCCACGGTCGAGGTGATCACCTCGCCGGTGCGGCGCGCCTCAGCGACGCGGGCGTTGAAGCCCTCGATGTTGCGCACCTTGAGGCGCGACATCTTGCGGTAGCGCTCCTCCATCTCGCGCACCGCCCATTGCAGGGCGATGATCGCCTTCTTGGGGTCGGTAACCACCGGCGTGAGCAGGTGCGGGATGCCCTCGTAGACGGAGAGCTCCAGCATCTTGGGGTCGATCATGATCAGCCGGCACTGCTCCGGCGACAGGCGGTAGAGCAGCGACAGGATCATGGTGTTGATGGCGACCGACTTGCCCGAGCCGGTGGTGCCGGCCACCAAGAGGTGCGGCATGCGGGCGAGGTCGACGATGACAGGATCGCCGCCGATGGTCTTGCCCAGGCAGATGCCGAGGCGGCCGCTCGCCTCGGCGAAGGCGTGGCTGGCCAGGAGCTCGCGCAGCCACACGGTCTCGCGGCGCTGGTTGGGCAGCTCGATGCCGATGACGTTGCGGCCCTCGACCACGGCGACACGGGTGGAGATGGCGCTCATGGAGCGGGCGATGTCGGCCGAGAGGCCGATGACGCGGCTCGACTTGGTGCCAGGCGCCGGCTCGAACTCGTAGAGCGTGACCACCGGGCCGGGGTTGGCGTCGATGATCTGGCCGCGCACGCCGAAATCCCACAGGGTCTGCTGGAGCGCGGCGGAGTTGCGGTCCAGGAATTCTTCCGAGAGCTCGAAGGCGGGCTCGAGCTGCGGCGGCTCGGTCAGCAGCCGCAGCGGCGGCAGCTGGTAGCCGGGCGCGTCGTCCAGGTCGTCGTCCAAGTCTTCGTCGTTCAAGTCTTCGCCGTCGTCGATGCCGTCGAAATCGTCGAGCGCCGCGGCCTCGACGGCCTCCGCCTCCCCTGCCGGCTCTGCGGCCGTTTCGCCAACTGGGGCGGTCGGCAGCTCGGCGGGCAGGGCGGCCGCGAGGGCGAAGACCGGCCAGCCGAACGAGGCGCGTACCATGGAGCCCATGTCGAGCGCCGGGAACGGCATCGGCGCGGCGGCCTGCGCCGGCTCGGCGGCTTCCTCGGTCTCGGCGGCGGTCTCCGGTGCCTCGTCGTCCGCCGATGCCGCGACGGCCTCCGGCTCGGGCTGCGCCGCGACGGACTGGTCCTCTACCTCCTGGTCCTCTCCGTCCGCTGCATACACCGTGTAGTCGACCATCTGCCCGTCGTCGGCGTCCGCCTCGACGGCGAGCGCCTCGACCGGGACATCCTCCGGCGTCTCGGCCAGGTCCTGCTCCGCCGCCGCGAGGGGCGGCGCAGGCGGGGCGATGACGATGAGGCCGGCGAGCCGGCGGATCGCCTCGGGCAGCTCGGCGAGCCGGTTGTCGCACGGCACGGCGGGGAGCTCCTCGGTCGGCTCGTCGAGCCACTCGTCGTCCGAATCGGCCGCGAGCGCCTCCGCCTGATCGGTGGGCAGCTCGTGCCGCGGGTCGCCGAAGAGCTCTTCGGGCGCGTCGGCCAGCAGCTCGGGCGGCTCGGCCCGCAGTTCGTCGGGCGCACCGGCCGCGAACTCTTCGGCCGGGTCGACGGGCAGCGTTTCGTCCGCCTCGGCGAGCCATGCGTCGTGGGCTTCGACCGGGATCTCGTCGTCGAGGTCGGCGGGCTCGTTGTGCGGATCGGAGCGGGGCTTTTCGAGCAGGTCGGCCAGCAGTGCCGCGGCGCGGGTGGCGGCCGGCGCAGCGGCTTCCGCCACATCATCGGGTGCCGCCCCGTCGGCGAAGGCCGCCTCGTCTAGCTCGTCGGCGATGTGGCGGGTGTCCGGCGCGGCGGCTTCAGCTGCGGCAGGCAGGGGGCGCGCGAGCGCGGCCGGCACTGCGGCGAGCGCGGCGGCGGCCTCCTCCCGCTCGTCGAAGCCGAAGCGCTCGTCCGCCGCCGCGAGCGCGGCAAAGGCTTCCTCGACCTCGTCGATGGGGGCGACGAACGCCTCGTCATCCTCGACCGCGTCGGTCACGGCTTCCTCATCCGGCGTGGGCGCCGGGCGTGCGGCGGGGAGGGCACTGGCGGACATGTCCCGCTGCGGCCCAGGTGGCCGCATGAACACGTCCGGCGTGCGGGTGAAGCGGGTGTTCTTGTCGAGGGTGAAGGGGCTGAACCAGCGCGGCGCCTGGCTGGGCTCCATCCACGTGGATACGCTGACGCGGGTCTCGGCGCCGGAGCCGGCCGAGGGGGTGAACACCGAGGCGAGCGGATAGGGAGGGCGATTCCAAGACGACATGTGCGAGCATGACCCCACTGGCCGGCACCGGCCGGCAACCTTCGTCTCAGGGAATAATCGGTTGTCGTTAATGGGAGGTTTGGACGGCCGCCGTCAGGTGCGTTCGGCCACGCTTTTCCACACGCCGTGGCGTCGCCGCGACGCGCGGAATTCGATGGGAAATGTATGGCTGGCCGGCGTTGCGGCGGCTGGAGCACCGCCCGCCAGTTCCTCGGCTTCGCTCGCGGCGGCGACCCCACGAGGGGAGGTCGTTCGCCGGCTCGCCTAACTCTCCACGCTTGCAAGACAGCGTCTCCCTCCCGTCGCGGTGGCAAGGGGCCCGCCGTCACGGGGGAGCGTGAGCAAGGCAGCGGTCGCCCTCGGGTGCCGGCCGGACCATCGCCGTCGACGGCGGCACGCATCGAGCGGCGTGAGGCGGACAGACCTCGCACCGCTCATGGCAGCCGCGGACTGCCGGCATTTCGCTGCAGCTGCTACTCCCGCCGATACAGGATCATGCCGCCATGATGCAGGACGCCGTCGATGAACCGCCCGTCGGCGGTGAAGCCGGTATCGTCCCAGTAGAAGATGTCGTTCCCTCGGACGTCGTAGCGTCCCTGGTATGCGCTCTCGCGAGATCCGCGGGCCTCGTCGTAGCGGCCGCCCGGAAGCAAATTGTGACGGACAAGGCCGTCGGCGGTGATCCACATGCCGACATACGGATGGCTTTGCGCCGGCTGTGCGGCGGATGTCTGGTTGGCGTTCATCTGGGCGAGGCCTTCTTGGGTCGGAACGACGGCCGCGCAGGCAACCAGCGCGGCGGCGGCAAACATCGAAGCCTGCTTCATGGGGCCACCCGTCAGGGTTGCCTGCCGGGAGCGGCGCGGCGCTCGGCGAACAGGTCGGACAGCGCTTGCGATGCCGCGATGGCCCGCGGGAAGCCGGCCGGAACCGTCACCATGTAGATGATTTCCTTCAGCTGATCCGCGGACACGCCGACATTGAGCGCATAGCCGGCATGGACTTTCATGAGGGTGGTCTCGCCCAAGGCCGCGAACACGGCGACGGCGGCGAGCTGGCGCGTGCGGTCGTCGAGGCCCGGGCGGGACCATACGTCGCCGAGCGCATAGCCCTGGGTTGCTTCGGCGAGGAACGGAAACTCCTGCCTCATGCGCTCCAGGGTGGGCTGCGGCTTGCTGTCATTCAGCCTCCGGACGACTTGATCGCCGCGTAGCAGGCGCTCATCCGTCGTCTCCGCGATGGCTCCCGGCGGCATTGCATGGAGCAGGAGCGCGACGGCGATAGCTCCGACAGAGATCTGATGGCGAAACCGCATCGATGCCTCCTATGTGCTCGCCGTCGGCCGAACGACGATCTCGCTGACGTCGACATCATCCGGCTGCTCGACGGCGAAGCGCACGGCGCGGCCGATCGCGTCCGGCTGTAGCGCGATGGCGCGATAGGTCTTCATCGCTTCCACCGCCACCGGGTCGGTGATCGTATGGGCGAGCTCGCTTTCGACGACGCCCGGGTGGATGCAGGTGACGCGAATGGTGTCGTGCTCCTGCCGCAAGCCATCGGAGATGGCCCGCACCGCAAATTTAGTGGCGCAGTAGACGGCCGCCGTCGGCGAGACGGCCAGCGCGCCGATGGAGGCGATGTTGACGATATGGCCGGAGCCTCGCGCCACCATCTCCGGCAGCACGGCGGCGACCCCGTAGAGCACGCCCTTGATGTTGACGTCGACCATCCGATCCCACTCATCGACCTTCGTCGAGGCCATCAGCGAAAGCGGCATGACGCCGGCGTTGTTGACGATCACGTCGACGCGCCCGAAGGCTTGACGCGCCGCCTCGGCAAAGGCTGCGACATCGGCACGATTGGTCACGTCCAGGCGGCGGCTCAGTGCCTCGCCGCCCTTCGCATTGATCTCTTCGGCAAGTGCGTCCAGCCGATCGCTGCGGCGCGCGCCCAGCATGACCTTGGCCCCGGCGGCGCCAAGCTCGCGGGCAATGGCGGCGCCGATGCCGCTCGAAGCGCCGGTGATGAGGATGACCTTGTTGAGGGACATGGGCGTCTTTCGTCGTGGATTGATCTCGGGGCCGCCTTGCTGCGGTCGCCACGAAGATAGATTTGCCCCATTGTTGCGATAAGGCGACCATTCCTTGCCACCATGGAAACTACTTCTAACCAATGGCACCAGATCTCAACGCGCTCACCGTGTTCCTGCTCGTTGCCGAGGAAAGGAGTTTTCGCGCCGCGGCCGGCCGTATGGGCGTCACCCGTTCGGCGGTCAGTCAGACCATCCGGCGGCTGGAAGAGGTGATGGGGATCGCGCTGGTGCACCGGACGACGCGCAGCGTCAGTTTGACCGAGGCCGGCGAACGCCTGCATGCCGAGGTGGCGCCGGCCATGGCGGACATACGCGCCGCGATCGAGACCACCGGGAACTTGCGCGGGCGCCCGCGCGGGCAGTTGCGGCTGGCCGTCTCGTCGATCGCCGAGCGTTTTCTGTCAGGACCGTTCCTCGCGACCTTCGCCGCGGCCAATCCGGAGATTCAGATCGACATCACCGTGACGGACGGGGAGTTCGATATCGTCGCCGCGGGATACGATGCCGGCGTCAGGCTCGGCGAGGTGATCGAACAGGACATGATCGCGGTCTCCGTTGCCGGAGACGAGCGGCAGCTCGCCGTTTGCGCACCCGCCTACCGCGATCGTTGCGGGGCGCCTTCACACCCGGGCGAACTCGCCGCCCATCGCTGCATCGGCTGGCGCCCCGCGCCCAAAGTGGCGCCCTATCGGTGGGAGTTCGCCGCCGACGGCGAGGAATTCAGCGTCGCGGTCGCGCCGGAGATCACGACGAACGACATGGCGTTGATGATAAAGCTCGCTGTCGCCGGGGCGGGTATCACCTTCGGCATGGAGGAGAGCTTTCGCCCCTGGATCGAGCGGGGCGAGCTCGTGTCCGTTCTCGAGGATTATTGTCCGCGCTTTGCCGGCTTCTACCTCTACTATCCGAGCCGCCGCAACGTCGCGCCGAAGATGCGCGCCCTCGTCGATCACCTGCAGCGCTTTCCGACGATGCGTTAGGAGACGCGCGAGCGCTGGCCGACGATGTCGCCGCTGGGCCTCGTCTCACCCCTGCTTCGGCCAGTAGGCCTCGCGCAGCTTGCGCTTGAAAATCTTGCCGGTGGCCTCGCGCGGCAGCGCGTCGTGGAAGGTGACGACCTTCGGCACCTTGTAGTTGGCCAGCCGTTCGCGCAAGTAGGCCTGCACCGCGGGCGCCGTGAGCGCCGCGCCCGGGTCGGCCTCGATCGCGGCGCAGAGCTGCTCGCCGAACTCCTCATCCGGGATGCCGAACACCGCGCAGTCGCGCACGCCGTCCATGCCGATCAGGGAGTTCTCGATTTCTGCCGGATAGATGTTGACGCCGCCCGAGATCACCATGTCGCGCTTGCGGTCGCGCAGGAACAGGAAGCCGTCCTCGTCCAGATAGCCGACGTCGCCGACGCTGATCAGGCCCTCCCGCCCGGCCTCGGCCCGCGCGTCGGGCTTGTGGTGGTAGTCGAAATCGGAGATGGCGGTCTGCCGCATGTAGATCTCGCCGGTCTCATTCGGACCGAGCTCTTCCCCGGCGGGGCCGAAGATCTTGACGATGCCGCCCTCGATGGCGCGGCCGACGGTGCCGGGCTTGGCCAATGCTTCAGCAGCCGAATGCCATACCGGAATGCCTGTCTCGGTGGAGCCGAAGTACTCGTTGATCACCGGGCCCCACCAGTCGATCATGGCGCGCTTCACCGCCGGCGGGCAGGGCGCGGCGCCGTGCACGACGAAGCGCAGTGACGAGAGGTCGTAGCGCGCCTTGATCTCATCCGGCAGCCGCAGCAGCCGCACGAACATGGTGGGCACCATGTGGATGTGGGTCACCCGGTGCGTTTCGATCAGCCGCAGCAGGTCCTCGGGATCGAAGCGCGGCTCGAGCACGATGGTGCAGCGCTGGCGCGCCGCCAGATTGCCGTAGCTGTTGGGCGCCGAATGGTACATCGGCCCGTTCATCAGCACGACCTGGCTCTGGCCGGCCTCGATCCCGTAGGTGATGGCGCCGACGCGTTCGGCGACGGCGGCCTGCTCGGGCCGCATCGGCTGGCGCACCACGCCCTTGGGGCGGCCGGTGGTGCCGGAGGTGTAGATGATTGCCGAGGCCCGCAGCGGCGCGTCCGGCCGCGGCGGCTGGCCGTCGCGCCAGGTGTTCCAATCGGTGAGGCCGTCGGGCACGCCGGTCGAGGCGGGGTCAACGCCGAAGGCGGCGGCCACCTCCGGCGGCGTCGGCACAATCATGAGCGGCAGGTCCGGCGGCAGGCCGGCGCGGATCTGCGGCAGCAGGTCGGCATGGCACACCAGCGCCCGGGCGCCGCTGTCGGCGAGGATGTAGCCTGCCTCGTCGGCCTTGAGGTGCCAGTTGAGCGGCACCGACGGGGCGCCGAGGGCGGAGGCGCCGGCCGCGGCCTCGAAGAACGCGAAGTCGTTGCGCAGCATCAGCGCCACCGGCGCGCCCGGGCCGAGACCGAGCTTCGCGAAGCCGCTGGCGGCACGCGCGACGCGCTCGTCCAGGGTGGGGTAGTCGAGGGTGCGGTCACCGGCGATGATCATGGCTCTCACTACCTGTCGTCGATTAGCTCGCCCAGGCGCACCCAGTTGGTGCCGTCGAAGCGGCGCAGCTGCATCTGCTGGAAGGGAAGGTAGTCGTCGGGCCCGGTGGAGATAAGGATCCCCGGCAGCAGCAGCGGCAGCGACACGTCCTTCATCGACGCCGCCTGCTTCAGGATGTTGGCGCTGCTGACGTCGTCGCCGCAGGCCTTGAGCACTTCGACTAGTATCGAGGCGTAGAGGTAGCCCGTGGCATAGTTGGAATTGGTGATGTCGGCACCCGGCATGTAGTCCCGCATAAAAGCCTGAAAGGCCGTCACGCCGGTATCGTCCGCCCATTGCTTCTCGTTCACGTCCTTCTGTGTGCTGGCGGACAGCAGCCCGACGGCGTTCTCCAGGCCCGCCGGCTTCAGGAACGTGAGCGATGCGGCGGAGGTCGGCACGAACACCATGTCCGGCTTCCAGCCGATATCGGCGATGCCCTTGATGAACTGGCTGGCGAACTTGCCGAGCGTGATGCCGAACACCACGTCGGCGCCCGAGGCCTTCAGCGCCGCGAGCTGTGAATGGATGGTCGGGTCCGTGCTCTCGTAGGTGGCCTGGGCCACGATCATGCTGTCCGCCTTCGCCCCGAGGCCGCGCCGGAAGCCGGCGAGGTAGTCGCGGCCGAAGTCGTCGTTCTGGGACAGCACCGCGATGCGGGCGTCGGGCTTCTGCGCCAGGATATACTTGGCGTAGATCGCTCCTTCGGAGGCGTAGATGGCCATGCCGGGCATGGTCCACGGATAGGTCTCCGGGTCGGCCCACTTGGTGGCGCCGCTGAGGATGAACAGCTGCGGCACCTTCTTGCCGTTGAGATAACGGTGCACCGCGTTGTTGGTGGCGGTGCCGAGCGAGCCGAACATGAGCTGGACATTCTCCTGCTCCACCAGCTTGCGCGTCTGCTCCACCGTCTTGGGCGGCGAATACTGGTCGTCCAGGCTGATGAACACGATCTTGCGGCCGTTGATGCTGCCCCTGTCGTTGATCATCTTGAAATAGGCGGCTTCCGCCTGGCCGATGATGCCGAAGCCCGACAGGGGGCCGCTGTAGGGCAAGGTCTGGCCGATGCGGATCTCGCCCTTGAAGCTGGGCTCGGCCAGCGCCGCTCCGGCACCACAGGCTGTGGCCAGGACGGCCGCACAGACGCGCCGCGCACGTATGGTCATCACTCCCTCCGCTTGTTTTTCTCACGCTTGAACCGGATTCGTAGCGGCATGATTGCCGCCGACGGAAGCCGGTGTGCACCCCTCTCCCCGCCTGCGGGGAGAGAGCAGGGTGAGAGGGCCCGCCGCGTGGCGTGACCGGCCATGAGCCCCGCTCTGGCACGCCCCTTCACCCGGCTCGCGCTGCGCGCGATCCGACCTCTCCCCGCACGCGGGGCGAGGTGCGCGGCTGGACCGCTAGCGACCTCTACTGCGAGGGCACTACGCCTCGATTCTACGCTGCGCGCCCGCCGCTCCGGCGGACGAAGCCGTCGCTCGCTTCAGTGAACTCCCGCTTCAGCCGCTCCACCAGCTCGGCCACCGGCGGCGCGTCGGCGATCTGGCCGATGCCCTGGCCGCAGCCCCAGATGTCGCGCCACGCCTTGACCTTCATGTTGCCGCCCGAGCCGAAGTTCATCTTGGTCTTGTCGGCCACCGGCAGGTTGTCCGGGTCGAGCCCGGTGGCGGCGATCGACGGGCCGAGGTAGTTGCCGTGCACGCCGGTGAACAGGTTGGTGTAGACGGTGTCGTGCGCGGCATAGTCGATGAGCGCCTGCTTGTAGGCGGCATCGGCATTGGCTTCCTGCGTGGCGATGAAGCGAGTGCCCATGTAGGCGAGGTCGGCGCCGAGCGCCAGGGCGGCGGCGATGCCCCAGCCGTCGGAGATGGCGCCCGACAGCAGCACCGTGCCGTCGAACCATTGCTTCACCTCGCGCACCAGCGCGAACGGCGACAGCGTGCCGGCATGGCCGCCGGCGCCGGCGCAGACGAGGATGAGCCCGTCCACGCCCTGCTCCGCCGCCTTGCGGGCATGCTTCACGTTGATGACGTCGTGGAACACCACGCCGCCGTAGGAATGGGCGGCCTCGACGATCTCCGCCGGCGGCCGGAGCGAGGTGATGATGATCGGCACCTCGTGCTTCACGCAGGTCTCCATGTCCTGCATCAACCGGTCGTTGGAGGCGTGGCAGATCTGGTTGACGGCGAACGGCGCCACCTTCCTCTCCGGGTGGCGCGCCGCGTACTCGCCGAGCTCGCCGCGGATGCGCGTGAGCCACTCGTCGAGCACGTGCGCCGGCCGCGCGTTGAGCGCCGGGAAGGAGCCGACGATGCCGGCCTGGCACTGGGCGATGACCAGCTCGGGCCCGGAGACGATGAACAGCGGCGAGCCGACGACCGGCAGCTCGAGCCTGTCGGGAAGGGGGGCGGTGGCTGGCATCGATCGATCCTGGGTAGAGCGGCTTGGGCGCGGGTTCGGGACGGGCCTCGCCCCTTCGCCCGCCACCATAAGGCTTGTTTGCCGGCCGCCTATGTTCAAGATTGAACAATGACTCAATCAGGCATGAACGGGCTGGACTGGAACCTCTGCCGTACCTTCGTGGCGGTGGCGGAAGCCGGCAGCTATCTCGGCGCGGCCCGGGAGCTGCGCAGCAGCCACCCGACGGTGGGGCGCCAGATCGCGGCGCTGGAGGCGCACCTGGGCATTCGCCTGTTCGCCCGGTCGCGCGCCGGGCTCGAGCTCACGGCGGCCGGCCACCGCTTTCGCGAGCACGCCGATGCCATGGCCGCCGCCGCGCTGCAGGCCCAGGCGGACATGGCCGCCGGCGGGGCGCGGGCCAGCGGGCGGGTGCGGCTGTCCATCGGGCCGACGCTGGCGAGCCACTGGCTGATGCCGCGCCTGCGCGGCTTCCTGCAGCAATATCCGGCGATCGAGCTCGAGCTCGTCACCCATCCCTTTCCGGTGAGCGTCCTCAAGCGGGAGGCGGACCTCGTGCTGCGCCTCGAAGGCGGCGGCGAGAACCTGGTCGGCCGCAAGATCGCGCGGCTGGGCGCCGGTCTCTACGCCTCCCGCGACTACGCCCGCCGCGGCCCGCTGCCGGAGCGGCGGGAGGACTGGCGCCACCACCGCGTCATCGGCTTCGCCGGCCTGGCCGCGAACCCGGGCCTGGGACGCTGGAGCAATCGGGTGACCGGCCCCGCCGCGGTCGCCCTGCGCTGCTCGTCCCAGGCCGACATGCTGGCCGCGGCCCGCGCCGGGCTCGGCATCGCCGCGCTGTCGTGCTTCGTCGGCGATACCTATCCCGATCTGGTCCGGGTGGCGCCGGCCAAGCTGTTCGCGCTCGCCGACATCCGCCTGCTGGCGCACCCCGACCTCGTCGAGCAGCCGGCCATGCGCGCCGTGATCGACTTCGTCACCGGCCTGGCCAGGGCAGACGCGGGGCTGCTGAGCGGCACGCGCTGAGCGCTTCAGCCGCCGGCCGCGAGCGCCTCGCCGATGGCGAGGCGTTCGTTGGCCGGGAGCGCTGCGGCGCCGCTTCCGACAGGCCCGTCATGTCGCGCTGTGGCGCGATCCGCCGCCGGCTGGGTTCGTGCCTGTCCGGCGAGCAGCGAGCGGATGAGAACGCCGATGGTCGTGCCGTTGTGCAGCGTCGCCGTGGCGATGGGGGAGAGGTAGCCCAGCACGGCTGCCGCCAGGATCGCCGAATTGGCACCCACGGCGACACCGAAATTGGAACGGATGAGGCGCATGGTCGCTTGGGAGGTCTCGACCACGGTGGCCAGCGAATCGAGCCTGTCATCCATGAGCACGATGTCCGCCGTGGCGCGGGCGATGTCCGCCGCCTGCGGCATGGCGATGCCGACGTCCGCGGCCATGAGGGCCGGCCCGTCGTTCACGCCGTCGCCCACATAGGCGATCCGCGCCCCCGCCGCCTTGAGATCGGCGATGATGCGTGCCTTGTCCTCGGGCTGCTGCTCGTAGAACACCTGGTCCATGCCGAGTGCCTCGCCGAACGCCAGGGCCTTGGCCCGATGGTCGCCGGTGATCATGACCAGGCGCCGGATGCCCAGCTCGCGCAGGCGCGCGAGCGTGGATGCGCTCTCGTCCCGCAGCCGGTCGCGCAAGGCGAACATGGCCAGCGGACGCCGGTTGCGGGAGGCGTAGAGCATGGACTTTCCCTCCGCCTGAAAGCGCATCACCCGGGCCCGCTGCCGCTCGAAGGAGACGTGCTCGTCGTCCTCGAGATAATGGCGGCTGCCGAAGCAGATGAGATCGCCGTGGACGTGGCCTTCCACGCCGTGGCCGACGATGAAGCTGACCTCCTCGTGCGGCACATGGGCGAGATGGCGCTGGGCGGCCAGCTGCACCACGGCGCGTGCGATGGGGTGGTTGGTGTGCTCGCCGAGCGAGGCGATGAGCGCCACCGCCGCTTCCTCGTCCACGTCCGGGTGCAGCGGGCAGACGTCGGTGACCTGCAACGTGTTGTGGGTGAGCGTGCCGGTCTTGTCGAAGACCACCGTGTCGACGCCGGCCAGGGCCTCGATGGCCTGGCCGCTCTTGACCAGGCAGCCCTGCCGGGCGGCGCGGTACATGGCGCTCTTGAGCGCGATCGGCGTGCCCAGCTTCACGGTGCAGGAATAGTCCACCATGAAGACGGCTTCCATGCGCCGCCAGTTCCGCGTCAGGGCAAACACGCCGGCGGCCGAGGCGAGGGTGATGCCGACGCGCCGGTCGGCCAGCGCGTCGGACACCGACTGGATCTCCGCCGGCCGCTCGAGGGCCTCCTGGATGTAGCGGGTGATGCGCCCGGTCGTGGTGCTCTGCCCCACCCGGTCGGCGCGGATCACGAGGCGGCCGTCGGTGAGGATGCCGCCGGCGAGAGCGATACCGCCGGGAGCGAGGGGAATGGGCAGGCTTTCGCCGGTGACCGCCGACTGGTCGACGAAGGCGTCACCGGAGATGACCGTGCCATCGACCGGGATGGTCTCGCCGAGGCCCACCACCACATGCTCGCCGCCCTGGAGCGAGGCGAAGGCGACGCGCTGCATGGCGCCGTCGTCGGTCGTGATCCAGACGTCGTCGGGCGTACGGTGGAGCAGCGAGCGCAGCAGCTCGTCGGAGCGCTCGACGGTGGTCGCCTCGATATAGCCGGCAAGCTCCATCAGCAGGCGCGTGAAGTTGGCCGTGAGGAATTCGCCCCGGGTCGCCGGCAGCGCCAGCGCGATGGCGTCGAGCACCTCAACCTTGAGCCCATGGCGCATGGCGGCGACGGCTCCCCGCGCCACCGTGCCCACCACGTTGACATAGGTCAGCGCCGCCGCGGCCGGCCGCGGCAGCAGAACGGCGCCGGCCAGGGCGGCCGCGGCAAGCGTCACGCCGGAGGGGTCGGCGCGCGGCGGCTGCACCAGAGGCGGCAGGTCCGGGGACGGATCAGCCGCCCGCGCCAGCACTTCGCTCCGCGCCGCGCCGGATCCGTCGTACAAGACCACGACGCAGCGGCACCCCGCATTGATGCGCACGTCCTTGACGCCGCGCACCTCGCGGACCGATGCGCCGGCGCGTGCCAGCGTGGCGGCGTCCGCATCGAACTTCAGCCGCAGGCGGCCCGCGGTCTCGTGGACGATCCCGATCCGCACGGCCGGGCTCAGGGTGCCTGCCGGCCCGGCGTCTCGGCCGCCGGAGCAGCCTGCGGAGCGGCGGCCTGCGGCTGGTGGGCGGCCGCGGCCGCGGCGGCCTCCGCCTCCGCGTCGCGCAGGCGCTCCTTGAGCTCCTCGATTCCGCCTTGCACGACCGCCCAGGCCTGGAGCGCCGTGCGCATGATCGTGCGCTGGGCGGATTCGCTGGTCAGGAGATAGGCCGCGCCGGCGCCGACGATGAGGCCCTTCACCAGCGAGTCCGCGGCCGGGTGCCGATGCCAGTTTCCGGACGGAGCGCTCTCGGGAGGTGCGGCACCCGCGGCCGCGCCGGGCGCACCGAACGGCACGTGCGGCGGAAAGGGCGGCATCGGCGGCGGTGTCGCGCCCGCCGGCGTCGGCCCCGGAGGCGCCCCCGGTGCCGACTGGCCGTAGCCTGGCGCCGCACCGGCGCCGTAGCCGTAGAAGTGGTAGTGATAGTGAACGCCCTGCTCGGCGCGCTCCGACATGCTCGTGCTCCTCGAAGGTCAGACGGATACAGGCGGGACGGCCATCTCAGGCGTGCGGTGTTTGGGAGGGCGCCGCAGCGGGCTCGGCGCCGGGCTGCTGCGCGCTCGCCGGCCTGGCAGTCCTGGCCTGGGTGAAGATGCTCGATACGGCCGCGCGCACATCCGGCCGCTTCACCAGAACGACGAGGCCGGCGCCGATGGCCGCGCCGAGCCAGAAGTTAGAGCCGCTGGCGCGGGCGATGCGCGTGACGTTGGTGAGGCTGAGGCCGTCCTTGAGGACGCCTTCCAGCACGTCGAAGGCATCGATCCGCTGTCCGAAGCCGGGCCCGGCCCCGGCCCTTTGATAGCCGCCGCCCGCGGAGGGCCCCCACCCGTCGTTACCATAGGACATGTCGTTTTCCTTTGGGCTCATTCAGCCGATGATGGCTGAATACCTCGCGTAATTGGAAGAACTCGGTCGACCTATGCTCGTATCGGCGGCACGCCTCGCCGCGAGGAGACTTTTCACGAGGGCTGCCCCGTCAGGTCGGAGGCCGAGGCGTCCGGGCCGACGGCCGGCGCCGCCGAAGGACCGGAGTCGATCGGCGCCGGGCTGTCGGCGTGCTGCGGCTCCATCCACTCGTAGATGTCGGGCAGGAGTGCGGCGGCAGGACACGCGCAGCCGCCGAGAAGCCCCTTGCCGCAGCTGCCGCAGGCGCCTGGAATGAGGCGTACCCGGTTCTTGCTCCGCCACATTTCCAGCAGGCTGCGGGCATTGTCGGGCGTGGTCTCGAGGCCGATGGCGAGATCTGCCACTGTCGCGCGGGTGCGATCTTCCATGTAGTGCTTGACGGCGGACAGGGTCGTCATGGGCGTACCTCTCCAAGCTTGCTCCCGAGAAAGACCGGCGCGGCGTCGCGCTTGCGGGCTGCGGCCTTGCCGACCGCATGCATCGCGACGGCAGCGGCCGTGAGCACGCCCAGGCAGAAGGCGATCCACAGCGCGGCAGCCGCCGGGTGGCGATCGAACCGTGCGGCCTGGTAGAAGACGACCGCGGCACACCACCCGAGACCCGTGGTCCACGTGGCCGCGAACGCGGTCCAGCGCCAGCCCACCTCCTGGTAGATGGCTCCGACGGCCGCGACGCACGGCATGTAGAGCAGGATCATGAGGAGGTAGGCGAAGGCCCCGACCTGCCCGTCGAAGCGGGCCGCCATGGCCCGGAAGGCTTCCGGCAGCACCTTGAGCTCGGCAGCGGCGTCGGCACCTGCCTGGGTGTAGGACATGTTGAGCTTCAACGGGTCGGTGAGATGCCTTGCCGCCTCCTTGAGGTTGGCGGGAATGGTCGCGAACGCGGCGGCGATCTTCTCGCCGATGGTCGTCGTCGCCTCCGGCTTGGGCGCGCTCCCTTCGGCCGAGCCGAGCTGGCTGTAGAGCGCATTGAGCGTTCCAATGACGGCCTCCTTGGCCAGAATGCCGGTGAACACGCCGACCGCAGCGGGCCAGTTGTCCTCGCGCATGCCCATGGGCTCGAAGACCGGAACGATGGTCCGCCCCACGGCGGAGAGAGCCGACTTTTCGCTGTTCTGATTGCCGAAGCTGCCGTCGGTCCCGACCGCGTTGAGGAAGCTCAGGAAGACGACGATCGGCACGATCACCCGCCCGCAGCGAAAGACGAAGGACCGCAGCCGATCCCAGGCCCGCAGCAGGACGGTCCGCGCGGTCGGCACATGGTAGGGAGGAAGCTCCATGATGAACGGTGACACCGTGCCCTTCAGAACCGTGTTCTTCAGCAGAAGGCCGGTGCCGACCGCAGCCAGGATGCCGATGAGATAGAGGCCGAAGACGAGGTTCTGCCCGCTTGCGGGAAAGAACGCGGCGGCGAACAGCGCATAGACCGGCAGCCGGGCGCCGCACGACATGAATGGCGCCATCATGATCGTGAGCACCCGGTCGTGCCGGGTGTCCAGGGTGCGGGTCGCCATGATGGCGGGCACGTTGCAGCCAAAGCCCACGATGAGCGGCACGAAGGACTTTCCGGGCAGGCCGATCGCGCGCATGGCGCGATCCATCACGAAGGCGGCGCGCGCCATGTAGCCGGAATCCTCGAGCAGGGAGAGGAAGAGGTAGAGAAAGGCGATGACGGGGATGAAGGTCGCCACGGTCTGAATGCCGCCGCCCATGCCTTCGGCGATCAGCACCACGAGCCATTCGGGCAAGTGCAGTGCGCCGAGCGCCCGCGTGCCGCCGTCCACCAGCACCGCGCCGGCCGCCTGGTCGAAGAAATCGATGAACGCGCCACCGATGCTGATGGTGAACACGAACATCAGGTACATCATGACGAGGAAGATCGGGATGCCGAGGAACCGGTTGAGCACCACCCGATCGATGCGGTCCGACAGGGTGCGAGAGGCCTCGCGCGGGCGGGTCAGGACCTGCTCGATGATCCCGGTCACGAAGCCGAAGCGGGCATCGGCAATGACGATGTCCGTGTCCTCGTCGAACTGGGTCTGAATGGCCGCCCGGGCCGTGGCGACATCGCGTTCGAGGGCGGCTCCCGCCTCGTCGCCCGGCTGGGAGCCGCCCTCGATCAGCTTCAGCGCGCGCCAGCGGCAGTCGCGAAAGCCCATGCCGGCCAGCTTTTCAGCGATGGCCGAGACACTTTTCTCGATGACGGGGCCATACGCCGGCTCGACGGCGGGTGGCCGCGGCCGGTCCGCCAGATCGGCGACGAGCTCCTTGAGCACGCCAACCCCGGTGCCGCGGGAGGCCACGAGCTCCACCACCGGGCAACCGAGTTGTTCCGACAGCCGCCGTGTGTCGATCGCCAGGCCCCGGCGCTCGGCGATGTCCATCATGTTGAGGGCAACAACAAGGGGCACCCGCATGTCGAGAAGTTGCGTCGTCAGATAGAGGTTCCGCTCCAGGTTGGACGCGTCGACGATGTTGATGATGACGTCTGCCTCGCCGGACAGCACGAAATCACGGGCAATCCTTTCATCTTCCGAGAGCTGGACGGCGGTGCCGAGCGAGTACACGCCCGGCAGATCCACGACCTTGTAGGTACGTAAACCGCTGCTGTAGGAGCCGAATTTTTTTTCGACCGTCACGCCCGGCCAGTTGCCGACCTCCTGCCGCGCGCTGGTCAGCGTATTGAACAGGGTGCTCTTGCCGCAATTCGGGTTGCCGACGACGCCGACAATGATCGTCGCGGCGCCGCCGCCGGTGTTGCGCGTCATGGCAGCTTCTCCACCGCAAGCAGGTCCGCCTCTGCCTTGCGCAGGCTCATGGCAAAGCCACGCACCTTGATCTCGACCGGATCGCCGAGCGGCGCGAAGCGCGTGATCTCGAACTCGATGCCGGGCGTGAGCCCCATGGACAGGAGCCGCTGGCGATAGTCGAGCACGCCCTTTCCGAGGCGGACGATGCGAGCCCGGTCACCCGGCTGGAGGTCGGACATGGTCATCAGCGGAAGCGCTGCCTCGAGCCGCTGCACGATCACCGAGCGGGCCGTCCCGGGATCGACGACAACGCGGGCATCGTGGTTCACGGCAACAAGAAGCCCACTCGCCCCGCCATTCTGGATGATGTCGAGCCGGGCACCCAGGTGGAGGCCAAGTTCGCTGAGGCGCACCTGTTCAGCTTCATTGCCGTTCAGCGCGGCAATGCGCACGGATCCACTGGTCACCTGAAAGAGCGGAAGCTGCGTCATCTGCCGATTGCCGTCGTCGAATGGCCGGGGAACTCGCACGCTCACCCTCGCCACCGAGAACACTATGACGAACCATGAATTCGACGGCTTTGACGTGTATCAAGTTTAGAATTTGTATAATTATGAACTGAATTTGTGCCTTGATGTCTCATACAGCATCAAAGACGTCTTGCGACATGCTCGAGTGTTTTTCTCCGATCGGGTGGGCACGACCGACCGGAGAGAAACGACCCGGATTCGAGGAGCTGGAGGATTTTTCCATCCGGATGGTCGTTGATCACGCGCATCCGCGCCGAGATCGCCCTGGTGCCCGGAGCGGTGCACCGGTGCAAGGCCGCGCTCCTTGCGATGATCGACCTCGTCGCCGCGCCGGCCAGGGCCGACGCGGGGCTGCTGAGCGGCGGGGCGTGAGCGCCTCAGGCGCCGGCCGCCGCGCCTTCGGCGAGCAGTTCGTCGGTCGAGCGCACCGCGGCATAGGCGAAGCCGAGGGAGGCCATGAGGGCGGCGTGCACCTGCGCCGCCGGCACCACCGTGCCGTTGAACTCCAGGTCGCGGGTGGCGACGGCGTCGTGCACGACCGTCGCCTTGTAGCCGAGGTCGGCGGCGGCGCGGGTGGCGGCGTCGATGCACATGTGGCTCATGGCGCCGACGATCACGACATCCTCGACGCCCTTGCTGTCGAGGATCTCCTTGAGGTCGGTGTCGCGGAAGGCGTTGACCTGGTGCTTGAGCACCACGGGCTCGCCTTCGCGGCTCGCCACGACGGCGTTGATGCGGGCGCCCTCCGAGCCGGGCGCGAAGAACGGCGCCTCGGCCGACGGGAACTCGTGGCGAACGTGGACCACCGGATCGCCGGCGCCGCGCCACGCGTCGAGCAGGCGCGCCGCGTTCGCGGCGGCGGCATCGATGCCGGAGAGCGTGAACTTGCCGCCCGGAAAATAATCGTTCTGAAGGTCGATGATGACGAGTGCGCGATTGCTCATGGCAGGCTCCTCGGTGCGCGGCGGAGGCTCGGCCGCCGTCCGGTTGCCGGTGTAGCCGCCGACGGGCACCATGGGGATTGGCGCGGCCGACAAAGAACGGGGCAAAACCGACAAATGCGAAACCGACCATGATGACCGCGGCGTCTCCGCCGGAGATCGGGCTGCTGGTCTACCCGCAGGCGCAGCTCGCGGCCGTGCACGGCCTGACCGACCTGTTTGCCGTCGCCGACCGGCTGGCGCGCCAGCGTCTCGGCCGAACCGAGCCGCTGATCCGCGTCAGCCATCTCGTCGCCAGCGAGGCCGGCGGGCCCGTGGTGCGCAGCTTCGACAGCGTGCCGGGCGCGGGCGGCGATCCCGCCGTGATCATCCTGCCCCCCACCCTGGACGATCGTCCGTCCGGCCCGGCGGCCGCCGGACTGGTCGCGTTCCTCAGGGCGCGCCATGCCGCGGGGGCGACGCTCGCCTCCGTGTGCGCTGGCGCCTTCCTGCTCGCCGAGACGGGGCTGCTGAACGGGCGCACGGCGACCACCCATTGGGTCTGCGCCGACGAGCTGGCCGAGCGGTTCCGCGACGTTAGGGTGGATGTGGACAAGCTCCTCATCGACGACGGCGACATCATCACGGCCGGCGGGCTGATGGCGTGGACCGATCTCGGCCTCAAGTTCGTCGAGCGCCTGCTCGGGCCGGCCGCGATGATCGAGACGGCCCGCTTCCTGCTCGTCGATCCGCCGGGCCGCGAGCAGCGCGCCTACAGCGCCTTCTCGCCCAAGCTCGCCCACGGCGACGCCGCCGTCCTGCAGGTGCAGCACTGGCTGCGGGAGACCGCCGGCCGTGAGGCGACCACCCGTGCCATGGCGGCCAAGGCGGGGCTGGAGGAGCGCACCTTCCTGCGCCGCTTCCGCAAGGCTACGGGGCTCAGGCCCACGGAATACTGCCAGCATCTGCGCGTCGGCAAGGCGCGCGAGCTGCTGGAGGGGACGCGGCAGCCGGTCGCCCAGATCGCCTGGGACGTGGGCTATGAGGATCCCGGGTCGTTCCGCAAGGTCTTCATCAAGGCGACGGGCCTCACGCCCGGCGACTACCGTCGCCGCTTCGGCGCCGAGCGGACTGCGGCCGGTCCGCTCTAATCGCGCACGTCCACGCCGACATGGCCGCGGCGCCAGTAGGCGGCGACGGAGCGCTGCGTCGGCGCCAGGCCGCGCTCCTTGCCGAGGTAGGCCCGCAGGGTGCGGGCGGTCATCTGCTCCGCCGCGGCCCAGGCGAACACGCGCGTCGCCGCATCGGGCCAGGGGATGGCGCGGACGGCTCGCTCGAGCAGGTCGGTGGTGCCCGGGGCGGCGCCGTCGCGGTGCAGCCACGCCAGGTCGACGTCGGCCGCCGTCGGCAGCGGCTGCTCCTCGGCGGCATCGGCGACCTCGATGCGCACCGTCGCCGCCGTCCCTGCGGGCATGGCCTCCAGCATGCGGGCGATGGCGGGCAGGGCCGTCTCGTCGCCGGCGATGATGTAGCGGTCGGCCTCTGCCAGCCCGGCGCCGCCCGGGCCGAGCAGGGCGACGCGATCGCCGGGCGTGGCGCCCGCCGCCCAGTCGGAGCCCGGCGCGCTGCCCTCGTGCAGCACCACGTCGATGCCGATCTCACCGCGCGCCACATCGACCGTGCGGACGGTGTAGACGCGCGGCGCCAGTTCGTCCTCGCCCGTCGGCCAGACGATGCGGCCGTCGGCGCCGGCGCGCGGATACACCGGCTCGCGTCCGTGCGGAGGGATCAGCACGCGCACGTGCAGCCCGCCCTGAGCGAAGTGCAATGCGTCGCCGGCGAGCACCACCCGGCGCATGCGGGGCGTCACCTGCGAGGCCCCGAGCACCGTCATCTCGCGCAGATAGGGCAGGTCGGCGCCGGCCGACTGGTGGCCGGTCCAGCTGAAGACGGGCTTGTCCTCGCCCGCGAGCGTGAAGACGTGCTCGGCCAGCGCGCTTTTGATCAGGGCGAGCCCGGCCTCGTCCCTGCACACGGCCCGTGCGCGGAGGCTGCCGTCGGCGACGGACAGCTCGACGCGGCCGAGCGGGCTCGCGATCGTCGCCGTGCCGTCCGCCGTCGTGACCAGGCCGTGCTCGGCAAGAATGCTGCAGAGCTTGCTCAGCAGGCCGGACGGGTCGGGGAGGGGGATGGCCGCCTGAGCTTCGAGAAGGGGCGACGGGAGGGGCTGCTCTGACATGGATCTCACGCAAGATTGCTCCTGCCGCGCCGCAGGAGCCAGAGAAGGTAGGGGCCGCCGACCAGGGACGCGAGCAGGCCTGTCGGGATCTGGTAGGGAAATGCAATGGTGCGGCCAAGCCAGTCGACCGCCAGCATGAGCATGGCGCCGATCAGCGCCGCCGCGACGAGCTGCGCGCCGCCGCGGGCAAAGCCCAGCAGGCGCGCCAGGTGCGGCCCGACCAGGCCCACCAGGCTCAGGGGGCCGACGATGAGCGATGCCAGCGCCGCCATCGCGGCCGCGGCGAGTGCCAGGACGACGCGGCTGCGGCGGACCGAGAGGCCCAGGGCGCCGCTGACCGGGGTGCCGAGCGGCAGCAGATCCAGCCAGCGTGCCAGCAGCGGCAGGGGGCCGATCAGCACCAGAGCCGCGACGGCGGCGAACGCTGTCATGGCGAGCGTCGTGCGGTCGGTGGAGCCGGACATCCAGACCAGCAGCGTGAAGGCGTTGCGGTCGCCGCTCGCCAGCACGGCGGTCAGCAGCGACAGGCAGAAGGCGCCGAGCGCGATGCCGGCGAGCAGCAGGCGCTCCGGGCCGAAACCGGTCCAGGCGGCGATCAGCAGAATGGCGGCGATGGCGGCGAGCGCCCCGAGCGTCGTGCCGGCCATCAGCACCTCGGGGCCGGGGGCGACGATCAGCATCAGCGTGGCGCACAGGCCGACGCCGGCACCGGCATTGACGCCGAGCACCTCCGGTCCGGCGAGCGGATTGCCGGTCAGCCGTTGCATCAGAGCGCCCGCGGCGGCGAGCAGGGCGCCGGCCGCAGCGGCGGACAGCACCCGTGGGGCGCGGAACGGCAGCAGGCCGGCCAGCAGGTCGCCGCTGGCGAGGCTCCAGCCGTCGGAGGTGCGTCCCACGACGAGCGTGATCGCCGCCAGCAGCAGGCCGCCCGCCGCGAGCCCGGCGAGCGCGGGTCCGGGCCGGGCGAGGCGGTGCGCCGGGTGAGGCGCCTGATCGGCGAGCGGCCGTCCGCCCATGGGCAGTCGCGGCAGCAGCCATAGCAGCAGCGGGCCGCCGATCAGGCCCGCGGCGGCGCCGGTGGGGATGGCGTCGCTGGCGCCACGCGCGGTGAGCTGCACCAGCCCGTCGGTCAGCCACAGCAGCACGGCGCCGAGGGGCGGCGCCGCGAGCAGCAGCCGGCGCAGGGAGTTGACGCCGCCCAGCCGCGCCAGCGCCGGCGCTGCCAGGCCGATGAAGCCGATGATGCCGACCTCGGCGGTGACGCCGGCCGACAGCCAGACGGCGACGACGATGACGAGGACGCGGCTCGTCCGCAGCGCCAGGCCGAGGCCGCGGGCGCTGGCGTCGTCGAGGCCGAGCAGCAGCAGCGGCCGCAGCAGCAGCGCCGCGGCGAGGCCGCCGGCGGCGAGGTGGAGCGCCAGGCTCGCGGCCGGCCCCCAGCTCTGCTGGTGCAGCGACCCGGCGCCCCAGACGAACAGCGACAGCACGTACTCGCCGTGCGCCAGCGCAATGGCGGCGCTGAGCGCCGAGGCCATCAGCGCCAGCGTCATGCCGGCGATGGCGACGGTCACCGGCGCGAGGCCGCTCGGCCAGGCCAGGGCGAGCACGACCGCGACCGCTGCGAGGCCGCCAGCGAAGGCGACGGCTTCGCGGCCCAAGGCGAGGGCGGACGGCGCGAGAACCATGGCGGCGCTCAGAGCCAGCTGGGCGCCGGAGGCGACGCCGAGCGTCGAGGGATCGGCGATCGGGTTGCGCAGCACGCGCTGCAGCATCGCGCCGGCGAGGCCGAGCGTCGCGCCCGCCAGCAGCGCCGTCGCCGCCCGCGGCAAGGTGCTGTGCCACAGCAGAATCCGGCTCAGGGCCTGTGCCGTGGCGGCGTCGCCCGGGATCGCGGGCGGCAGCGCCAGGCGAACGGCGAAAAGGGTTGCGGCGGCCGCGGCGAGGCAGCCCCAGAGCACGGCGGGACCGGTGGCCTGCCGCGGCGCCAGCGCCAGAGCGGGACGATCTTTCTTCCAATCATGCTCGAGCTCAGCCAAGGCCGCGGCCCTTGTCCGGCGCGGTGAGGGCGGTGGTGACGAGCCGGCCGAAGCGCAGGGCCGCCGGCAGGCCGCCGAAGGGATTGATCGGCTCGAGCAACACGACGCGCCCGGCGCGCACGCTCGGCAGCGCAGCCCAGAAGGCGCTCTGCCGCAGGACGTCGCGGGCATCGGGCGGCAGGGGCGGCACGATGACGATCCAGGCATCGCCGATGCCGGCCAGCGCCTCGAGTCCGATCGGCGCCGAGGCGGAATAGCTGGTGCCCGCGCCCCACGCGTTGCCGAGGCCGAGGCGCTCCAGCACCTCGCCGAACATGCTGTCGGCGCCGAACACCCGGAAGTGGCGGGGATCGCCGAAATTGACCGGGATCAGCCGGCGGCCGTCGGCTCCGGCCAGGTGGCGGCGCCAGCGGTCGAGTTGGTCGCGTGCGCCGGCGATCAGTGCTTCGGCCGCGTCGATGCGGCCGGCCAGGCGGCCGATGGTGCGCGCCGCCGCCTCGGCGGCCGCATAGGGGGCGTGGCCGCGCGCATAGATCGAGAGGCGCTCCACCGGCGCGATGAGGCGCAGCTTCGGCTCCGCCCAGGTATAGAAATCGGAGCTGAGGATCAGGTCGGGGCGGGCGAGCCACAGCGCTTCGTAGTTGGGCGTGCCGCGCAGCCCGATGTCGGTCACGCTCGCCGGCGGCGGCGGTTCCACGACGACGGCGCGATAGAGGATCAGCTCGGCGGCGGCGACGGGCGTGACGCCGATCGCCAGCAGCGTCTCCAGGGCGGCCCAGTCGATGGCGGCGATGCGCGGCGTGGCGGCCCGCGCCGATGCCAGGGCTATGCTCGCGAGCGGCGCGGCGAGCAGGGCGCGCCGCGTCAGGGCTGGCACTGCCGTCACGGCGTGGCCGCGCGAGCGCTCACCGACTCACCATCGATAGGTGAGCCGCGCCGTGACCGTGCGGCCGTCACCGTAGAAGCAGCCGAAGAAGCCGCAGGTGGCCACGTAGCGCTCGTCGGCGATGTTGTTGACGTTGAGCGACGCCTTGAAGGGGCCGCGCTCGTAGTGGACGGCCGCGTCGAACAGCGTGTTCGACGGAATGCGCAGGGCATCGGTGTCGAGGTTGTAGCGGTTGCCGACGAAGCGGACGCCGCCGCCGAAGCCGAGGCCCGCCAGCGGGCCGCCCTGCACCGTGTAGTCGAGCCAGGCGTTGGCCGCGTGCATCGGCACGTTCGCCGGCCGGTTGCCGATGTTGTCGCCGGCGGTGATCTCGGCGTCGGTATAGGTGTAGTTGGCAATGGCCTTCAGCCCGTCCGTCAGGGTCGCCACCGCCGAGAGCTCGACGCCCTTGACGTGCACCTCGCCGGTCTGCGTCGTATAGCTGATGCCGCCGATCAGCTCGCTCGAGGTCACGTTGGTCTGGCGCAGGTCGTAGACGGCGGCGGTGAGCAGGATGTTCGAGCCGAGCGGCTGATACTTGAGGCCGGCCTCGTACTGCTCGCCCTTGGAGGGCTTGAAGGCGCCGCCGCCCAGCGCCACCGGCAGGCTGCCGAGAACCGGCTCGAACGAGGTCGAGTAGCTGACGTAGGGCGCCAGGCCGTTGTCGAACAGGTAGGTCAGCCCGGCGCGGCCCGTCAGGGCCTTGTCGGCCTGGTCCTGCCGCGTGGTGCCGAGGCTGGAATAGGTGGTGGAGTCGGTGTCGGCCCAATCGTGCCGCAACCCGAGCGTCAGCAGCCAGCGGCCGAACTTGATCTGATCCTGCGCGTAGAGGCCGGCCTGGTTCAGCGTGCCGCGCACGTTGGCCGTGTAGGTGAGGTCATAGGGCACCGCCATGCCGTAGATCGGCGTGAGGATCGAGATCGACGGTGCGTTGCCGAAGGCGGTCGACGTGTCGACCCGGTGGTTGCGCACGTCGAGCCCCATCAGCAGCGTGTGCTTGAACGGCCCGGTGTCGAACTCCTTCTGCAGCTGGTTGTCGATCGTCAGCGTGTTCAGGTTCTCGCGGTTGAACGAGGATCCGCGGTTGGCGACGAACGGGTTCGCAGGGTCGAGCGCGGTGAAGTAGAGGTTGTGGTAGTTCCAGTCGAGCTTCAGGTAGCGGGCGTTCTGGCGGAAGGTCCAGCCGTTCTCGAACGCATGCGAGAACTCGTAGCCGACGCTGGCCAGCGTGCGGCTGGAGGCGTCGAACGAGGGCTCGCCCAGGTAGAGGCTGCGCGGGATGCGGTAGCCGTTCACCGCCTTGAGCGAGTAGTCGGCCGGCACGCCGATCGGCGAATAGGACTTGTCGTACTGGATGTTGGCCAGGATCGTCAGCGACGTGGCGTCGGACGGCCGCCAGGTCAGCGACGGCGCGAAGAAGTAGCGGTTGTCGTCGACGAAATCCTGCTGGCTGCCGCCGTTGCGCACCAGGCCGGTCAGGCGGTAGGCGACGTCGGAGCCGGGATAGGTCGGGCCGCCGAAGTCGAAGCTGCCGGTGTAGCGGCCGAACGTCGCCGCCTCGGCGTTGACCTCGCCGAAGCTCGTCCACACCGGCCGCTTGCTGACCAGGTTGATCAGGCCGCCCGGGTTGCCCTGGCCGTACAGCACCGAGGCCGGGCCGCGCAGCACCTCGATGCGCTCCAGCCCGTACGGCTCGATCGAGATCGCGCCGTTGCTGCGTATCAGCTTGAGGCTGTTGAGGTATTGCGAGTCGGCGGCGGAGAAGCCGCGAATGATCGGGGTGTTGAAGCGGGGATCGTTGCCGAACGGCTCGGCGATCACGCCGGCCGAATAGTCCAGCGCCTGGCCGACGGTCTGGACCGCGCGGTCCTCCATCTGGTCGCGGGTGACGACGGATACCGACTGGGGCACCTCCAGGATCGGGGTCGCGGTCTTCGATCCCGTGAGCGTCTGGGTGGCGACGTAGCCGGCCACCGGGCCGGTGGCGGTCTGCGGCTGCGGTGCCATGCGGCTCCACCCGGTTGCCGTGCCCGACGGGGCCTGGGCGCCCGCCGTGGCGCCGTCCGCCCCGGCCTCGCCCGCCGTCGGCACGGCGCTGCCGGATTGCACGACGATCTCGTCGAGACGGACCGGGCGCGTCGATTCGGCCTGTTGCGCGATGGCGCTCATCGGCGACACATAGACAAGAGAGAGGCCGCTGCCAAGAACAACGCACAATTGTCTTGCCTGGATCATGGCAATCCCCGAGGAATTACAGTCTGTCTTGCTGCTGATTAGAATTCGTCAAAATAAAAACTACGGCATCGATGGCAGCAGGCGTTGCGATGGCTCATAGCAATCTGGTAGTGGTCTGGATTGTGTGTTCCTGTCGCGCTTTGAACATTTTTGGTCTGTTGTCGCGTCCGGCGCCGGGCGTCTGCGCCGCGGGAGCCGCCCGCAGCGGACGGCGAGACGGACGCTGCGCGACGCGCCCATGGAATGATGCGGGATGTCGTTTCAGCCACGCATGAGCAGCCGGCTCGACGGCATCGCGGTGATCGACGAGCTGCGCTGCCGGTCATGGAACGGCGTGGCGGCGGATGTCTGGAACGTCGCCTGCGCGGCCGGGGCGCGCGGCGAGTACGTCTCGCCGGACGCACGCCTGTTCGTCGTCCTTGATTGGGAGGGCGGCTCCTTCAATATGTGCCTCAGCCGGCGGGGGGCGGAGCTGCCGCCCTGCCGTGCCCCGCAGCACATCAGCTTCGTGCCGGCGGAGCTGCCGCTCTGGTCGCGCATCGACGCGCCGATGCGCCTGCGCCATCTCGACCTGCACTTCGACGTCGCGGCGCTGAGCGAGCGCCTGGGCGAGGATCTGGATGACGAGCGGCTCGCCCGGCCGCGCCTGATGTTCGTGGACGAACGGCTGCTCGGCCTCGCCAACCTCATCGCCGCCGCCTGCGTGCGGCCGACACCCGGCGACGAGCTCTACGGCGATGCGCTGACGGTGGCGCTGGTGATCGACCTGCTGCGGCTCGGGCGCGACACGCCGCGCCGTCGCCCGCCGCTCCCCGCCTGGCAGTTGCGCCGGGCGACGGCGTTCATCGAGGACAACTGGCAGCGCACCATCCGCCTCCAGGAACTGGCGGCGCTGACGGGCCTGTCGCAATCCTACTTCAGCCACGCCTTCAAGGCCTCGACCGGCCAGGCCCCGCACCAATGGCATATGAAGGCGCGCATCCGCCGCGTGCAGGAGATGCTGCTCAGCGCCGACCTGCCGCTGACCGAGATCGCCGTCGTGGCCGGCTTCGCCGACCAGGCGCACCTGACGCGGGTCTTTCGCCGCATCGTCGGCGAGACCCCCGCTGCCTGGCGCCGGGCGCTGCGGGGGCGATAGCTCACACGTGCGCGTCATGGCCGGCCATGACGGCGAGAGAGATGGCCCGTGGCGAGCCAAGCGTGGCTCCCGCAACCCAGCATGACGGCCCAAACCCTGGCGGCCGTCCAGGCATCCCGTTTATAACCGTTCCAGGAAACGGCCGGGGGTGTTGGGGATGTCAGGGAAGAGTTGGGACAGGGTGCCGATCGACGCCCAGAGCATCGACGCACCGCTGTCGCGAGCAGCCGTCTTTCTCGTGGTCACCGTCGCGAACGAACAGGCCGCTCTCGCCAAGGTCTGCGCAGCGCTCGACGGGCTCGACGATCTCGTCAAGACCGTCGGGTTCCGCGATCTCGCCGGGCGGCTGTCGTGCATCGTCGGGATCGGCCGCGCTCTCTGGGATCGTCTCCGCTTCGACAAGCGCCCGCACGAATTGAAGCCGTTCGCGCCGATCGAGGGAGCTGCCCATGCGGCCCCATCGACACCGGGCGATCTGCTCTTCCACATCCGCGCCGAACGCTCCGATCTGTGCTTCGAGTTCGAGCGTCTGCTCCTCGACAGCCTCGGCACCAGCGTGACGGTCGTCGACGAAGTGACCGGCTTTCGCTATTTCGATGCGCGCGATCTTCTGGGCTTCGTCGACGGCACCGCCAACCCGACGGGCGTCGATTTGCCCGCGTCCGCGCTCGTCGGCGACGAAGATGCCGACTTCGCGGGAGGCAGCTATGTCGTCGTTCAGAAGTATCTGCACGACCTCGGCGCCTGGGCGAAAGTCCCGACGCCGCTCCAGGAGGCGATCATCGGCCGCACGAAAATAGACAATGTTGAAATCGATGACGACGATGCGCCGCGCAAGTCGCACAAGTCACTGGCGACCATCGTGGATGCGGCCGGCAACGAATATGACATCCTGCGCGACAACATGCCGTTCGGCCGCCCCGGGCATCAGGAATTCGGAACGTATTTCATCGGCTATTCCAGATATCTCTGGGTGATCGAGAAGATGTTGCAACGGATGTACGTCGGCGACCCGCCGGGCGCCTACGACCGGATACTGGACTTCTCGACGCCGCACACCGGCACCACGTTCTTCGCCCCGGCTCGCCCGGCGCTGCAAGCGCTCGTTCAGGCGGCGCAGGAGAAGCTTGCGGCCGGCCCGACCGGCTGACGTCACAGCGAACCGAGGCGCGCGCCGCCTCAGCCCACCCGCGCCCGCTCGGCGAGGAAGTCGAGAAGGGCGCGCACGCGGGCGGGGAGGGGGCCGCCCTGGCCGACGTAGACCGCGTGCACCTCTTCGAGGTCGCCCGGATTGTAGGCCTCCAGCACGGGCACCAGCCGGCCGGCACGGATGTCGTCGCGCACGGTGAAGGCGGCAAGGCGCGCCAGGCCGGCGCCGGCGACGGCGAGATGGCGCAGCGCCTCGCCGTCGCTCGCCTGCAGCCGGGCGCCGACCGGCCAGGCGGTGACGCCGTTGCCGTCGCGCAGCGGCCAGCCCTCGATGGCGCGTGTGTAGCAGAAGCCCAGCCGGATATGGCGGTCGAGATCGGCCGGCACGACGGGCGTGCCGTGGCGTTCCAGATAGAGCGGCGAGGCGACGATGGTCATGGGCGTGGCGCCGAGCTTGCGCGCGACGAGGCTGGAGCTTTTCAGCGGGCCGGCGCGCACGGCCACGTCGGTGCGCTCCTGGAGCAGGTCGACCACCGCGTCGGTCTGCACCACGTTGAGCGTGATGCCGGGGTGGAGCGCCAGGAAGACGGGCACCAGCGGCGCCAGGATGTGGGTGCCGAACGAGGCGTTGGTGTTGAGGCGGACACGGCCCGTGGGCACTTCGCCAGAGGCGGCCACGCGCTCCGCCTCGTCGAGGTCGGCCAGGATGCGGGTCGCCCGTTCGTAGAAGGCGGTGCCCTCCGGGGTCAGCTGGAGCATCCGCGTCGAGCGGCCGATGAGGCGTGTGCCGAGGCGACGTTCCAGCCGCCCCATCAGCTTGCTGACGGCCGAAGGCGTCATGCGGCAGGCGCGCGCGGCGGCGGAAAAGCCGCCCAGTTCGACGATCCGGACGAACACCTCCATTTCGCCGGACCGGTTCACCTCGACACGAGCCATGATGATCTCAATTCACAAGTGATATTCCGTTCCGTGATCTAATTCATCGTCGGCGGACCGTCTACCTCTCGCCCCGGGGTTTCACAGGGTTGGTGGATATCGATGCCGATCGCTCTCTACGCGCTGACTGCCGGTGCCTTCGGCATCGGCGTGACCGAATTCGTCATCATGGGGCTGCTGCTGGAGGTCAGCACCGACCTCGGCGTCTCCATCGCCACGGCCGGATTGCTGATCTCCGGCTATGCGCTGGGCGTCGTCGCCGGCGCGCCGCTGCTCACCGCGGCGACCAGCCGCTGGCCGCGCAAGACCATCCTGCTCGCCTTGATGGCCGTTTTCACGATCGGCAACGCCGCCTGCGCGCTGGCGCCGAGCTACGGCCTGCTCATGGCCGCCCGCGTGCTGACGGCGCTTGCCCACGGCACCTTCTTCGGCGTCGGCTCGGTCGTCGCCACGGGCCTGGTGGCGCCGGACCGCAAGGCCTCGGCCATCGCGATCATGTTCACCGGGCTCACCGTCGCCAACATCCTCGGCGTTCCGTTCGGCACCTGGCTCGGCCAGCAGTTCGGCTGGCGCGCCACCTTCTGGGCGGTAGCCCTGGTCGGCGTTGTCGCTCTCGCCGTCATCGCCTGGCTGGTGCCGCGCGATGCTGCGCCGCCCGAGGCCTCGGACTGGCGCGACGACGTCAAGGCCATCGCCCGCCGGCCGGTGCTGCTCGGGCTTCTGAGCACGGTGCTCGGCTTCGCCGGCGTGTTCGCGGTGTTCACCTATATCGCGCCGGCGCTCACCCGCATCACCGGGTTCGCGGAAGGCGCCGTCTCGCCCATCCTGCTGGTCTTCGGCGGCGGCCTCATCGTCGGCAACCTCATCGGCGGCCGCCTGGCCGACCGCAACCTCCTCGCCACCATCTTCGGCACGCTGGCGGTGTTGGCCGCCGTGCTCGGGCTGATGACCTTCGCCCTGCATCAGCCGGTCGCCGCCGTCGCCTTCGTGGGCCTGCTCGGGGCCGCGGGCTTCGCCACCGTGGCGCCGCTGCAGATGTGGGTGCTGGAGAAGGCCGACGGCGCCGGCCAGAGCCTCGCCTCCAGCTTCAACATCGCCGCCTTCAATCTCGGCAACGCGCTCGGCGCCTGGGTCGGCGGCCTGGTGATCGACCATGGTCCGGGCCTGGCGTGGGCGCCCCTTGCCGCGGCGGCCTTCCCGCTCGCCGCCATCGCCACCGTCACCCTCGCGGTACGGCTGGAGCCGCGCCGCCCCGTCGCCCTGGCCGCCGTCGGCAGCGAGGGCTGAGGCGCCTCGCTTTTCGCATCCCGTCTCTGACACAGGAGCATCGCAATGGACTATCGACGTCTCGGCGCATCCGGCCTCAAGGTGCCGGCGCTCAGCTTCGGCACCGGCACCTTCGGCGGAACCGGCCCGCTGTTCGGCGCCTGGGGCACCACGGACGCCAACGAGGCTCGGCGCCTCGTCGACATCTGCCTCGACGCCGGCGTGACCCTGTTCGACACCGCCGACGTCTATTCCAACGGAGCGTCGGAAGAGGTGCTGGGCGCGGCGATCAAGGGCCGCCGCGGCGACGTGCTGATCTCGACCAAGACCAGCCTGCCCATGGGCGACGGGCCGAACGATGCCGGCTCCTCGCGCCTGCGGCTGGTGCGCGCTGTCGAGGACGCGCTGCGGCGGCTCGGAACCGACTACATCGACCTGCTCCAGCTGCACGCCTTCGATGCCGGGACGCCCGTCGAGGAGGTGCTCGCCACCCTCGACAGCCTGGTGCGGGCCGGCAAGCTGCGCTACGTCGGCGTCTCGAACTTCTCCGGCTGGCAGCTGATGAAGTCGCTGGCCGCCGCGCAGGCGCACGGCTGGCCGCGCTACGCGGCGCACCAAGTCTACTATTCCCTGCTCGGGCGCGACTACGAATGGGAGCTGATGCCGCTTGGGCTCGACCAGGGCGTCGGCGCGCTGGTCTGGAGCCCGCTCGGCTGGGGCCGGCTCACCGGCAGGATCCGGCGCGGCCAGCCGCTGCCGCAGGGCAGCCGCCTGCATCAGACGGCCGAGTTCGGCCCGCCGGTCGACGATGAGCACCTCTTCCGCGTCATCGACGCACTGGAACAGGTTGCCGGGGGCACCGGCCGGAGCGTGGCGCAGATCGCCATCAACTGGCTGCTCCAACGCCCGACAGTGGCGTCGGTGATCATCGGCGCCCGCAACGAGGAGCAACTGCGCCAGAACCTGGGCGCCGTGGGCTGGAGCCTGAGTCCGGACCACATGGCGGCGTTGGATGCGGCGAGCGCCGTGACGGCGCCCTATCCCTACTTCCCGTATCGCAGGCAGGAGGGCTTCGCCCGTCTCAGTCCGCCCGTGGTGTAGAGCGGCGGCGTTCTGGCTGGTCGCTTCAGGTCATTTGAGTCTTTGAGCGTATGGATGGCCGGGACTTGGTGCTTGACCCGGCCATCCAGCGACTTGGGAAACACCAGCTGGGCCTATTGGACCGTGACGCCCGCCGTGATCGTCGACGTGCCGGAGCCGCCCGGGCCGGACCCGTTGATGCTGAACGCGAAGGAGTCCGGGCCCACGTAGCCGGGGTTCGACTGGTACCAGACGGAGTTGTCGTCGCCGACTCTAGCGGTGCCCTGCTGCGGCGGCGTCGAGATCCAGACGGAGTTCATCACGCCCGTGCCGCCCGTGTTGCCGTTCAGCTGGCAGCTCTCCCCGCTGCTGACCGCGACGGCGGTGGTGGCGTTCATACCCCAGTAGGCGATCGACCATTCCTCCGCGGCGCAGACCGCGTAGGCGGGGGCAGCGCCCAGGCCGGCCGCCAAGGCGAGTACGAGGGCACTCATGCCACGCATTGCTGTCATCGGGCTTGCTCCGCACTGAGCCGGCTCACATTCGGCTGGTCCCGGCGACGGCAGATTGCGTACACAACAGGTGCCGTCAAGGCTAAGTCGTGGCAATAGCACCCGGCCGCCCGCGATCCCGCTGCCGATGATCCAGATCAAGCAGCGGCGCCCCGGCCTCTCCTAAAAGCGGTGCAATGACCGTGCTGCGGCGCGGCCTTGTTCGCAAGGGAGATTGCCATGCAGGCCCGGGACATCATGACCAAGGACGTGGTCAGCATCCGCTCGACGGCGAGCCTCGAGGAGGCCGTCACGCTTCTGCTGGAGCGGAACTTCAGCGGCCTGCCGGTCGTCGACCGCGAGGGGCGCCTCGTCGGCATGCTGACCGAAGGCGACCTGCTGCGCCGCGCAGAGCTCGGCACGGAGCGCAAGCGATCCCGCTGGGTCGAGTTCCTCGTCGGCCCCGGACGGCTTGCGGACGAGTATACCCATGCCCGCGGCCGCAAGGTGGAGGACGTGATGACCCCGGAGGTCTACACCGTCGTCGAGGACGCCGAGCTCGAGCAGATCGTCCAATTGATGCTCGACGAGCACATCAAGCGCGTCCCGGTCGTCCGCGACGGACGTCCGGTCGGCCTCGTCTCGCGCGCCGACGTGCTCGGCGCGTTGGCGGCCCGGCTCCGCCCCCAGGCCGCCGGCCCCCGCAGCGACGCCGATATCGCAGCGGACATCCGCGCCGCCTTCGACAAGGCCGCGTCGATCGTGCCGCCCATGATCACCGTGTCGGTCCGCAACGGCGAGGTCGCGCTCAACGGCTCGATCACCGATGAGCGCGAGCGCGCCGCCATCAAGGTGGCCGTCGAGAACGTGCCCGGCGTGCGCAGCGTGCACGACCATCTGCTGTGGATCGAGCCCCTGTCCGGCACGGTCATCGCCTCGCCGGAGGATGAGCGCGCCGAGCAGGCCGCGAGCGCCCGCCCGGCCGCCTGATGACCATGGCCGGCAGCCCGGGCGCTGCCGGGCCGGACAAGCAGCCGTTCTGGACCCGATCGCGGGCGCAACTGGCCGAGGCGCTGGAGACCGAGCCCGTCGGGCTGTCGACAGGCGACGTGGGCGCCCGGATGGCGCGCTTCGGGCCCAATCAAGCCGTGCCGCAAACGCGACGCCGCATCCTGGCGCGGATCGGGCGCAAGCTGCTCGAGCCGCTCGTCGCCATCCTGCTGGCGGCGGCCTTCGTGTCGGCGCTGGCCGGCGACTGGGCGAGCTTCGGTGTCATCGTTGCCGTCGTGGCGCTGTCGATCGGGCTGGAAACCCTGCAGGAACACCGGGCCGAGACTGCGGCCGCGGCCCTCAAGCGATCGGTCGCCGTGCGGACGAACGTCGTGCGCGACGGCGCCGTCGTGCCGGTGCCGGTCGAGGACATCGTTCCGGGCGACGTCGTCGTGCTGGCCGCCGGTGACCTCGTCCCCGCCGACGGGGTGGTGCTGAGCGCCCGCGACACCCAGGCGAACGAGGCGCTGCTCACGGGCGAGCCGTATCCGGTCGAGAAGCAGCCCTGGGAGGCGGGCGGGACGGACCCGGCCGAGACCGTCGGCGCCCTGTTCGCCGGCACCGCGCTGGTCGGCGGCGAGGCCAGGCTGTGGGTGGTGGAGACGGGCGCCCGCACGCGCATCGGCTGTATCGCATCGGCGCTGGCTGCGGAGGCGCCGCCCACCGCGTTCGAGCTCGGCCTGCGGCGCCTCGGCGGGCTGATCCTGCGCCTCACGCTCTTTCTCGTCCTGTTCGTGCTGCTGGCACAGTTGGCCTTCCACCGGCCGGCGCTCGAGTCGTTCCTGTTCGCCGTGGCGCTCGCGGTAGGCCTCACGCCCGAGCTGCTGCCGATGATCATGACGGTCACCCTGTCGCGCGGCGCCGTGCGCATGGCGGCGCGGCAGGTCGTGGTGAAGCGGCTCTCGGCGATTCACGATTTCGGCGCGATGGACGTGTTGTGCACGGACAAGACCGGCACGCTGACCGAGGCGCGGGTGGAGCTCGCCGCCGGCCTCGCGCCCGACGGCTCGCCGTCGGCGCGCGTCACGGCGGTGGCCGGTATGAACAGCCGCTTGTGCGGCGGCGCCCGCAGCGCGCTCGACGAGGCGCTGCTGAGCTGCGCCCCGCCGGCGGCGCTCGCCGCCTGGACCAGGATCGACGCTGCGCCGTTCGACTTCGAGCGGCGGCGGGCCTCGGTGCTGGTCGGCGAGGGGCCGGCTCGGCTGCTGATCGTCAAGGGCGCACCGGAGCACGTGCTGTCGCAATGCAGCTCCGTCGAGCGGCCGGATGGTTCGCCGGCGCCGCTGACCGGCGAGGCGCGCGCCGCGCTCGACGCCCTGCACGAGGGCCGGGCCGCCCAGGGCTTCCGGCTGCTCGGCGTCGCCGTCAGGGCGATGCCCGCCGACCGCGCGTCGGTCGGCGTCGGCGACGAGGCCGGGCTGACCTTCGTCGGCTTCTGCGCATTCCTCGATCCGCCGAAGGCGTCGGCGACCTCTGCCGTGGCGCGGCTCCGCGCCGCCGGCATCCGGGTCAAGATCATTTCGGGCGACGCTGCGGCCGTCGTCCGCCACCTCGTCGACACGTTGCAACTGCCGGCCGCCGGCTTGGCCACCGGCCCGGAGATCGACGCGCTCACCGACGCGCAGCTGGCGCGGAAGGTCGCGACCACCGACCTGTTCGCCCGCGTCTCTCCGGACCAGAAGCGCCGCATCGTCCAGGCGCTGCGGGCGCGAGGCCACGTCGTCGGCTTTCTGGGCGACGGCATCAACGATGCCCCGGCGATCCACGCCGCCGACATCGGGCTGTCCGTGCAGGGCGCGAGCGACGTCGCCCGCGAAGCCGCCGACCTGATCCTGCTCGCCCAGGACCTCGGCGTCGTGGCCGACGGCGTCGACGAAGGGCGGCGCACCTTCGCCAACGTGATGAAGTACGTGCGCATGGGGGCGAGCTCGAACTTCGGCAACATGCTGTCGATGGCCGCCGCCGCGTTGCTGCTCCCCTTCCTGCCGCTGCTGCCGATCCAGGTGCTGGTCAACAACTTCATCTACGACCTGTCCGAAACCGGGATTCCGTTCGACCGGGTGGAACCGTCCGAGGTGGCCGAGCCGCAGCGCTGGGACCTGGGCGACGTGCTGCGCTTCACCCTGGTCATGGGGCCGCTGTCCACGGTCTTCGACCTCGCGACATTCGCGCTCCTGCGCCTGTGGTTCGATGCGGATGCGGCCACCTTCAGGACGGCCTGGTTCGTGGAATCCATGGCGACGCAGATCCTCGTCATCTTCGCCATCCGCACGGCGCTGCCGGCCTGGCGCAGCCGCCCGCATCCGATGCTGGTCGCGACGTCGCTCGCAGCGCTCGCCGCGGCCCTGGTGCTGGCCGCTTCGCCGGCCGGCCGCGCGCTCGGCTTCGTCGCGCTCGAACCGCAGCTCTGGGCCGCCGTCGCGCTGCTCAGCGCCGGATACCTGCTCGCCGCGGAGGCGGTGAAGCGCCTGCCCGCCCGGCTGCATCAACGGCGGGCATCGGCACGCCACGGGGCAGGGCGGTTCGCGCGGCGGCCCGTGCCCGCCGCCCGCGCCGCTCCGCTCGTGCTGGCGCAGGCGCGATCAGCCGATACCGGAGCACCTCAAGGCTCGGCTGATTCAGATCAACGCTGACGGCGCTCAAGGCGGCTACAGGGTCGGACGTCGTTCAAAGCCGAGAGGAGATCCCCATGACCACTGGTGGTAGCCAGCAGGCCAGATTCGCACCGGGCAAGGTCGCGCCGGCCACGCCGTTCGAGTTGTTCCCGCTGTTGGCAGCGGGATGGCGGCCCGTCTTCGTCGAACTGCCGCTGACATTGACGGCAGAGGCGTTCAACTTCGCCGGAAAGCGCCTGCAGGCGCAGGCGGACTACATCGGCGCGCTCGGACGCTGCACGTCGGTGTCGGAAGCGGCCCAGCTACAGGCGGAGTTCAACAGCCGCGCCGTCTCGGATTATCAGGCCGAAGGCGAGAAGGTCGCCCACGACGTGCGCGAGGCGATATCGGTCAAGGCGGCCTGACGGACGCCACCACACGCGATCGTCCTTCCGCCCCGCGTAAAAGTCTTTGCGACGGCGGGGCGGCAGGGCATTCCCGATTATCCGTGCTCGACGTGCAAATTATCGTACCCCTTGATGCGGTAGATCGCGATCGAGACGACCCAGCTCAACAGGAATAGGCCGACGACCGCGTAGCCGAAATGGGCCAGGTTGTCGTTGAGCGCACCGATGAAGCTCCAGAACCCGCCCCGCAGGTCGAGCTTGTCGCCGATCAGCCCGAGCGCTTCGACGCCGCCGATGAAAATGGCGACGACCACGGACGCCGCAGTGATCGTCAAATTGTACCACAGCTTGCGGATCGGCTTGTCGAAGGCCCATCCATAGGCGCCGGTCATCAGCACGCTGTCGGTGGTGTCCATCAGCGACATGGCGGCGGTGAAGAGCGCCGGAAAGACCAGGATCGTCCAGAACGACAGGCCCTGGGCCGCCTGCGTGGCGGATATCCCGAGCAGGCCGATCTCCGTCGCCGTGTCGAAGCCGAGGCCGAACAGGAAACCGATCGGGTACATGTGCCAGGATCGGGAGACGACCTTGAAGGTCCGGCGGAACAGGCGCGCCAGCAGGCCGCCTCCGGCGAGCAGCGCGTCGAGATCCTCGTCCACGATCAGTTCACCGCGCCGGGCCCGGACGAAGGCCCGCCATACGCCGGTCAGGATGAACAGATTGGCGATGCCGATCACGAGCAGGAACAGCGCCGACACCGCCGTGCCGATGACGCCGCCGATGTCGTGGAAGGCCTCGAGCTTGCCCTGCATGGCGGCCGCGGTGGCGGCGATGGCGACCGAGGCGAGGACGACGATCGTGGAATGTCCGAGCGAGAAGAAGAAGCCCACCGCATAGGGCGACTTGCCCTCCTGCATCAGCTTGCGCACGACATTGTCGATGGCCGCGATATGGTCCGCGTCGAAGGCGTGCCGCAGCCCGAACATGTAGGCCAGGAAGGCCGTCCCCAGCAGCGCGGGCTTGTCGGCGAAGGCGATCCATGCCCAGATCCAGGCGCCGACATTGGCGGCGATCAGGAGCGCGTAGGTGATCGCCGCCTTGGTGCGCACCTTGAGCGGTCGATCATCGAACGGATTGGGAAGCATGCCTTCGCCCCAGCCTTGGCTGGTAATCACGTTTGCATGGAAGTGATTACGGAGCGATAGCCCGATCTGGCCGCCGAGGCGCGGTCCTTGGTCACGGCTTTGCGTGCCCATCGGCTCGCAAGCGGTTGCGCGATCGCCATCTGGTGTAGCTATTCGGCGCCAGGCGAGGCGAGACGATCCGAGGCCCGAGCATGCAGCGCATCACCATCAGCATCGACGACGACCTGCTCAAGACGATCGACCGGCTCAGCGAGCAGCGCGGCTACACGAGCCGATCCGAAGCCCTTCGCGACATCGTCCGTGAGGCGATCACCCGGGAACAGGTGTCAGGAGCCGGTGACGCCCCCTGCTACGCGGCGCTCTCCTACGTCTACGAGCACGAGACGCGGGACCTGGCGCGGCGGCTGACGACCGTGCAGCATCACCACCACGACCTGTCCGTCTCGACGTTGCACGTGCATGTCGGCAGTCGCGACTGCCTGGAGGTCGCCGTCCTGAAGGGGACGGTGGGGGAGGTGAAGGCGTTCGCCGACGGCGTCATCTCCCAGCGCGGCGTCCGCCACGGCAACCTTCACATCGTAACGGCCGACGCCCACGGTGATGAGGCAGGCCACACCCATCCACACGTCGACGATCACGACCATCCCTGACCTCCCGACGGCCTCGGGCTGGGCCGCGTCGTCCGCTCCCGACGGTAGGATCTTTTGTATCTTTCTTCATACGTGGCATCGTGCCAATAATCGGGGATGCGCGAAGATCGTCGCCGCGCGTGGCGGCGCCGCCGACCGGGACGGACGTGATGCTCGGCCACCGCATCGAACTGACGGCAGGCGACGATGGCTTCTGGGTCCTGACCTGCCCGGACCTGCCGGCGGTGGTGACGTTCGGCAGGTCCGAGGAGGACGCGCGCCGGGACGCCGCGGATGCGATCAGGTCCGTTCTCGACGGCATGATCGACGACGGGGCGAGCATCGCGCTGCGGGACGAGGAGCCGGGCGACCGGTTCCTGGCGCTCCCGCTCCTGACGGCCTTGAAGGTGCTGCTCTACGTGTCGCTCAGCAACGCCGGCATCCGGCGCGCGGAGCTGGCCCGCCGCATGAGCTGCAAGCCGGTGACCGTCGATCGCCTGCTCAATCTCGACCACCGCTCGCGCATCGATCAGGTAGAGGCGGCCCTGGCGGCGCTCGGCCGGGGTGTGGACGTCCGTCTGACCGCCGCGGCATCGTTCGCGCACCTGGCGGCCATCGAGCCCCATCCGGCCCGGTGAGGTGGATTGACGTCGGCTGCGGCGCCAGTCTACGGTCGCGCCGACGGTTCCCTTCGGGGATCAAAAGGGAACGCAGTGAGGGGCAACCCGATGCTGCGGCTGCCCCCGCAACTGTAAGCGGCGAGCCTTGCGCACCGATGCCACTGGGATCTCGGGTCCTGGGAAGGCGGCGCAGAGGCACTGACCCGCGAGCCAGGAGACCTGCCGTCAGCCGTGGTCACACGCGGACACATCGGGCGGGGATTCTCGATGGTGGTTGAGTCGCGCAGCTGAGCTGCGCGACGAGGCTTCGTTCGCGGTGACGTGCCACTGCCGTGACCGCCCGAGGCTGTTTTGATTCTTGCCCTTTCGTCCGCTGCCGGGAGCAGCTCGTTCTCCGTTCGTCCGCGGCCGACCGCGCTTGCCTGCAGCCGCCGCGCCCTTGCCGCCGCTCTGGCCCTTGGCGGCACGGCGGCCGTGTCCGGCGGGGCCTTGGCCCAGCAGGCCGCCGCCCCTGCGTCGACCGGTCCGGCCACCGCCGCAGTGGCGTTGGACACCATCGTCGTCAGCGCTACGGGCATTCCGACCGATGCGCGATTGATCCCGAACTCCGTCACCGTGATCACGGCGCAGGAGATCGACGAGCGCCAGCAGCGGACGCTGCCGGAGGTGCTGACCGTCGTGCCCGGGCTCAACGTCGTGTCCACCGGCGGGCCCGGCGGGCAGACGTCGGTGTTCATCCGCGGCACCAATTCCAATCACGTCAAGGTCTTGATCGATGGCATCGAGGCGAACAACCCGTCGGTCCCCAACGGGGCCTTCGACTTCGGCCAACTGCTGACCTACGACCTGGCGCGCGTCGAGGTGCTGCGCGGGCCGCAGAGCGGCCTCTACGGCGCCGATGCCATCGGCGGGGTGATCTCGCTCACCACCAAGGCCGGGGAAGGTCCGCCCAGGGCATCGGTGCTGGTCGAAGGCGGCTCCTTCGGCACCTTCAACCAGTCCGGCTCGCTCAGCGGCGGCAACGACCGCATCAACTACGCCTTCAACGTGTCCCATTTCCGCGCCGAAGCGACGCCGGTGACGCCGGAGGACTTGGTGCCGGCCGGCCGGCGCATCAACCCCAACTTCTACGACAACTGGACCGCGTCGAGCCGCGTCGGCGTCAACGTCGCCGACAACCTCGAGATCAACCTGATCAACCGCTATACCGACTCGCGGCTGCTGTTCACCGGCGACGGTGGCTATCCCAGCACGCCCAATGCCTTCCGCAGCACGCAGGACAACCGCAACTACTACGGCCGGGCCGAGGCGGTGTGGACGCTGCTCGACGGGCGCTTCCGCAACGTGTTCGGCGTGAATTACACCAATCTGTGGAGCCGCAACGAGGGGCCGCCGACGATCACGGGGCCGGCGATGCCGAGCGACAGCCTGGGCGAGCAGCTGAAGTTCGACTGGCGCGGCGAGCTGGCCCTCATGCACGGCCAGACCCTGGTCTTCGGCCTGGAGCAGAAGACCAACCGGATCGACACCAGCGCGCTCACGGCGGAGAACCGCAACAAGGCCGGCTTCATCGAGCTGCAATCGAACTTCGCTGACCGCGTCTTCATCGTCTCCAACATCCGCTACGACGACAACGACCAGTACGGCGGCCACACCACCTGGCGTGTCGCGCCCGCGGTGATCGTGCCGGGCTCCGAGACCAAGCTGAAGGCCAGCGTCGGCACTGGCTTCAAGCCGCCGTCCCTGAGCCAGCTCTACCAGGACTTTCCGGCCTTCAACTTCTACGGCAACCCGAATTTGAAGCCGGAGGAAAGCATTGGCTGGGATGCCGGCTTCGAGCAGCCGGTGGGCGACAGGGTGCGCTTCGGCGCGACCTACTTCGACATCAAGATCGACAACCTGATCGTCACCAACACCACGGGCACGTCCTATGCCAACGTCGGCCATGCCAGGACCCGCGGCATGGAGTCCTTCCTGGAGATCGCCTTCTCCGATACGCTCTCGGCGCGCATGGACTACACCTTCACGATCGCCAAGGACGAGGATGCCAACCAGGAGCTGCTGCGCCGGCCCAAGAACAAGGTGAGCACCACGCTGACCTGGCTGCCCGTCGAGAAGCTCACCCTGTCGGCGACCGCCGTGGCGCTGGGCTCGTGGGTCGACGGCAACCGCGACTTTTCCATCTCGCGGCTGAAGGCGCCGGGCTACGCCACCGTCAACCTGGCGGCGAACTACCAGTACAGCGATGCCATCATGGTCTTCGCCCGCATCGATAACCTTCTCGACCGCCGTTACGAGGATCCGACCGGTTTCCTCGGCCGCGGCTTCGCGGCCTATGGCGGTGCCAGGTTCACATGGTGACGCAGCGGCCGTCGCTCGCGCGGAACGGGCCGCAGGCGGCGGCCGGCGTCCGACTCGTCGGCGGGCTGGCGCTCGCGTCCGTCGTCGCCCTGGCCGCCGTCACGGCGCGGGGCCAGGATCGGGCCGCGGACGCGCCGCGGCCCGAGCGCATCGTGTCGGTGAACATGTGCACCGACGAGCTGCTGCTGCGGCTCGCCGAGAAGGACCGCATCGCCTCGGTCACCTGGCTGTCGCAGGATCCCCGCAACGCCAATATGGCGGGCGAAGCGCGGCGGCATCCGGCCAATCACGGGCTTGCCGAGGAGGTGCTGTCCTACCGGCCCGATCTGGTCCTCGCCGGCGTCTACACGTCGCGCGCCGCCGTCGCCATGCTGCGGCACGTGGGTCTTCGCGTCGTCGACTTCGGCGTGCCGCGCTCGCTCGGCGAGGTGCGTGACAACATCCGCCAGATGGCGCGGCTGCTGGGCGAGCCGACGCGCGGCGAGGAGCTGATCGCCGACATGGACAGGCGGCTGGCCGGGCTCGCCGTTGCGCCGCCCGTCCGCAAGCCGCGGGCCATCGTGCTGCGGCCCAACGGCTTCACTGCCGCCAAGGGCTCGCTCGTCGACGACATCATCAGCAGGGCGGGCCTGGTCAACCTCGCCGCCGAGCTCGGCGCCACCACCTATGCCCAGGTGCCGCTCGAAACGCTGGTGCTGGAGGGGGCCGACGTGCTGATCATCGACGGCGAGCCGGGCAGCGGCCCGGCGCTCGCCACCGAGGTGCTGCACCACCCGGTCGTGCGCAAGCTCGCGGGCCGACTCCGGATCGTCTCGCTGCCGTCGCGCCTGTGGACCTGCGCCGGTCCCGCCGTCGTCGACGCCATCGAGCAGCTGGCCGCGGCCACGCGCGACCTGCGCGCCCTGCCATCGGGCCGCTCGTCGTCATGAGCGCGCCGGCATCGGTCGCGGCCACCGGCCGCTGGGACTGGTCCGACGGCGGGCGTTATGCCGCGCTGGTCGCGACCCTTGCGCTGGCGACGATCGGCTGCGCCGCCGTGTCCCTCCTCGCCGGCTACGCGCCGCTCGATGTGCCGGCCGCCTTCGCGGACCTGCTTGCGGGACGCGACACCCTGCCAGCCCTGGTGCTGCTGGAGCTCAGGCTGCCGCGGGCCATCCTGGGCGCCCTCGTCGGCTTCAGCCTCGGCATCACCGGAGCGGCCATGCAGGGCCTGCTCCGCAACCCGCTGGCCGAGCCGGGCGTCGTCGGCATCTCCGGAGCCGCGGCGCTCGGCGCCGTCGCCGTCTTCTATTCCGGCCTCGCCGGCACCGTCGCGCTGGCGCTGCCGCTCGGCGGCATCGCCGGAGCCGCCCTGGCGACGGCGGTGCTCTACGGCCTCGTCGGCCGCGGCGCCGGCACCATGACGCTCGTGCTCGCGGGCGTCGCCATCAACAGCTTCGCCGGCGCCCTCACGTCACTCGCCCTCAACCTGTCGCCCAATCCCTATGCGGCGACGGAGATCATCTTCTGGCTGATGGGCTCGCTCGCCGACCGCAGCCTGGCGCATGTCTGGCTCAGCTTGCCGCTGATGGCGCTGGGGTGGCTCCTGCTACTCCTGTCCGGTGCCGCGCTCGACGGCCTGACACTCGGCGAGGACACGGCCCGGAGCCTCGGCTTCAACCTGGAGCGGCTCCGCCTGCAGCTGATCGCGGGCGCGGCGCTCGCCGTCGGCAGCGCGGTCGCCGTCAGCGGCGCCATCGGCTTCGTCGGGCTCGTGGTGCCGCATCTGCTGCGGCCGCTGGTCGGCCACCGTCCCGGCAAGCTGCTGCTGGTCAGCGGCTTCGGCGGCGCCGTGCTGACGCTTGCCGCGGACGCCGCGGTGCGGCTGCTGCCGATCCGGCCCGAGCTCAAGCTCGGCGTCGTCACCGCCATCATCGGCGCGCCGTTCCTGTTCTGGCTGATCTATCGGCTGCGGCGGGTGGCGTGATGCGGATCGAGGCAGCCGGCATCCACGTCCGCTTCGGCGACGCGCACGTGCTGCGCGGCATCGATCTCACCGTGGGCCCGGGTGAGATGCTCGGCCTGATCGGCGCCAACGGGGCGGGCAAGAGCACGCTGCTGCGGGTTCTCGCCGGCGTGCAGCCGGCGGGCGCCGGAACCGTGCACTACGACGGCCGTCCGGCCCGCGCCATCGGCGAACGCGAGCTCGCCCGCCGCGTCGCCTTCCTGGCGCAGGACGGCGGGGCGCTGTGGCCGCTCAGCGTCGAAGCCGTCGTGGCCCTCGGCCGCCTGCCGCATCGCAGGCTCTTCGCCGGGCTCTCGCCAGCCGATCGCAGCGCCGTCACCCGCGCCATGGCTGCCGCCGAGGTGGACCAGTTCCATCATCGTGCCGTCGGCACGTTGTCCGGCGGCGAGCGCATGCGCGTGCTGCTGGCCCGTGCCCTGGCCGTCGAGGGCGACATCCTGCTCGCCGACGAGCCCATCGCGGCGCTCGATCCGCTGCACCAGCTGCAGGTGATGGCGCTGCTGCGCGCCACCGCCCGGCGCGGCGCCGGCGTCGTGGTCGTGCTGCACGACCTCACCCTGGCGGCGCGCTTCTGCGACCGGCTGGTGCTGCTCGCCCACGGGCGCGTGCTCGCCGACGGGGCCGCGCCGACCGTGCTGGCCGACGCCAACGTGGCCGAGGCCTATGGCGTGACGCTGGCGCGCGGCGAGCGGGCGGGCGAGCCCTATCTGTTGCCGTGGGAGCCGGTCGCCGCCGCCTCCCACGCCCACGCCGATGTTCGGGAGGAGAGATGACTGACGCCGTGCCGTTCGAGCTGGTTCGCGCCTGGCTCGGGGATGTGGAAACGCAGTGGAGCCTCGGCACCTTCGGTGCCATCGGCGAATTCATGCGTGACCCGGACGAGCCGGTCGTGCGCGATGACGGCCCGGATGCCGCCGGCGCCGTCACGGCGCGCGGCGGCGTGCGCCTCGCGGCGGGCCGTGACCTGCGCCTCGTCGCCTACGAGACGCCGAACCGCGACGGGGCGAGCTGGAGCCAGGCCGTGGCCCTCTGTCTGCCTGATGGGGCCTGTGCCATGCGCCGTCACGTCGTGCTGGTCGAGCTCGGTCCCGACGCGGAGGCGCTGCGGGACGAGGATCGCGGGGCGGTGCTGTTCGACCTCGGGCTCGGCACCGCGCAGGTGGACATGTGTGTGCGCACCACCGATCCTCGCTTGCTCGATATCCTGCGCCGTTGCGTCGGCCGGCCGGTGTTCGAGGCCGGTAACCCGGCGATGGGGGCGATCGTCGCCGCCAGCCCGCACCGGGTGTTCCTCGCCCGGCTCGGACGGCTGGAGGTGTTCCAGCCGATCCCGCCGCCGGGCGGCGTCAGTCCCGAGGGGCCGCACACCCATCTGCTGCCGCAATTGCTGCGGGCCGGCCGCACGCATGCGGCCACGACGCCGATCCCCGCCGGCTGGGTGCCGTTCGCCCATGCCGGTCCGCCGAACCCGCTGAAGGACGGCATGGGGCGGCCGCGGCCGTTCCACCGCGGCGATCACGACGCGTTCCAGCACGTTCTCGCAGCGTACGGCGTGCCCGAGCTGGTGGAGGTGAAGCGGCGGCTGGCGGCCGCGGTGCGGGCCGGAGCGCATCCCGACGGCTTCGGCCTCCCGGACAGCAAGTTCGCCCGGGCGGCGGCCCGTGTCGCCCTGCGCCAGCTGGCGCACGAGGGCGTCGCCCCGGCGGCGCTCGCCCCTTGGGCCGCCGCGTTCGATCCGTTGCGGGCCGCGTCAGAGGACGACGAGCAGGAGCAGCCGGCCCACGGCTGAGCTGCCATCATCGACGGCGATGATCAGTCCGGCGCCCGCAGCCGGTAGCCGACCCCCGTCTCGGTGAGGATCAGCTGCGGCTGCTCCGGATCGGCTTCGATCTTCTGGCGGAGCTGGCGCACGTGCACGCGCAGGTTCTGGACGTCGGCGCTGCCGCCCCAGACCTGGCGGATCAGGAGCTGGTGGGTCAGCACCTTGCCCGCGTGCTGCACGAAGACGCGCAGGATGTCGTACTCGCGCGGCGTGAGTTTCACCTCTTCCGCCCCGCGATGCACGAGGCGCCGCACCAGGTCGACAGTGAGGTCGCCGACCTTGAACACCGGCTTCTCGCCGTGCTGCTGCAAGCTGTGGCGCAGCGCCACGCGGATGCGGGCGACCAGCTCCTTGGTGCCGAACGGCTTGGTGACGTAGTCGTCGGCGCCGACCTCCAGGGCCTCGACGATGCCGGCCTCGTCCGTGCGGCTCGACAGGATCATCACCGGCGTGGCGATGCCGCGCTCGCGCCACTGCCGCAGCAGGGTGCCGCCCGCCGCGTCCGGCAGGCCGAGGTCGAGGATGACGAGATCCGGGCGCTCGCTGGCCATCGCCGCGTCCGCCTGCCGGCCGGTTCCGGCCTCGATCACCTCATAGCCCTGCGTGCCGAGTCCGGTCCGGAGCAGCTTGCGGATCGGCGGCTCGTCGTCGACGACGAGGATACGGACTGGATTGGCACTCATGCGCTCTCCTGAGCCGTCTCGGCTGGCGGGGACGCCTCGGCCGGAACCGGCAGGGTGATGGTGAAGACGGCGCCGGACCGGTCGGTGCGGTTGGCCGCGCTGATGTGGCCGCCGAGCGCCTCGATGAAGCCGCGGGCGATGGCGAGGCCGAGCCCGGTGCCGGCGCGCACGCGGTCGCCCTTGGTGACGCGGTGGAACTTGTCGAAGATCCGCTCCAGATCGTCCGGCGGGATGCCGTCGCCCTCGTCCAGCACCTGCAGGTCGACCGACCGCCGGCCCGCATCGAGCCAGCCCTGGATGCGGATCGTCGATCCGGGCGGCGCGTATTTCGCGGCATTGTCGAGCAGGTTGAACAGCACCTGCTCGAGCAGCACCGGATCGACCTCCACCATGGGCAGGCCGGCGGCCAGCTCCACGTCGATGGTATGAGCGCTCAGGATGCGGCTCGTCCGGTTGAGGGCGCTGCCGACGATCTCGCCCAGGTCCGCCGGGTCGCGGCGCGGCGCGACGGCACCGGCCTCCAGGCGGGTCATGTCGAGCATGTTGGCGATGAAGCGGTTGAGCCGCTCGGATTCGTCCTGGATGGTGCCGACCAACTCGGCCTTCTCGATCTCGCTCAGCAGGCCGGGGTACTCGCGCAGGGTGCCGGCGGCCCCCATGATGGCGGCGAGCGGCGTCTTCAGATCGTGTGAGATCGAGGTGAGCAGCGCCTGTCGCAGCCGGTCGGCCTCGGCGGCGCGCTTGGCGCTCTCGATGTCCACCATCAAATTGAACTGTTCGATGGCGAGCGCCGCCTGGTCGGCCAGCGCGTCGAGCAGCCGGCGCTGCTCGTGGGTCAGCAGCGGCCCCGGACGGTCACCGTCGAGCCCGACGACGCCGACGACGCCGCGGCCGGTGCGCATGGGCAGGAACAGCCGCTTGGCGCCCGGCAGGGTGTCGGCGCCGCGGCCCGCCGGATGGTTGTTCTCGTAGGTCCATTTGGCAGCCGCGAGGTCGGCCGCGTCGAGCCTGTCCTCGGGCGGGTATCCGGCCCGCACCTCGATGCCCTGCGCGCCCGGCAGCAGGAACACGATCCTCAGCTTGAGCATCGACGCCATCTGGTAGGCCGTCGCCCACAGCACGTCGTCGAGGTTGGTCACGCCGGCGAGCTTGCGGCTGAAGCTGTAGAGCGCCTCGGTGGTGCGCGAGCGCGCCTGCGCCGTCACCGCCTGGGCGCGCACGCGGGCGGCCAAGTTCGAGACGAGCACGGCGACGATGGTAAAGAACAGAAACGACGCGACGTTGGTCGGGTCGGTGATGGTGAACGTAAAGCGCGGCGGAAGGAAGAAGAAGTTATAAAGAAGCGAGGCAACGCCGACGGCCAGCAGCGAGGGCCAAAGACCGAATTTCATCGCGACGACGACGACGGCCGTGAGAAACACCAGATCGACCGTCTCGAAGCCGATCAACGGCTCGACGAGCGAGGCAAAGCCGAGTGCCACCGCCATGGCAAGCAGCGCGATGGCGAACGGCATCGGATCGAGCCGCCCCGCCGCCGGCCGCGTGCTGACCGTCTTCTTCGGCAGCGGGTTCGCCGTGAGCTCGTCGCCGGCGATGACGTGCACGCTGATGTTGCCTGCGTCGCGCACGAGATCGTGGACGACGGAGCCGTGCAGAATCTCGAACCAGCGCGAGCGCGTGGCTTTGCCGATGACGATCTGCGTCGCGTTGTGGGCCTGCGCATGGGCGACCAGGTCGTCGGCGATGCGGCGGCCGCCGCCGGGCAGGATCATCGCCTCGCCGCCGAGCCGCTCGGCCAGCCGCAGGGTGTCGGCGATACGGTCGCGCTCCTCCTCGCTGAGCTGGCTGCTGCGCCGGCTCTCGATGTGGACGGCCGTCCACGGCGCATGCAGGCGATCGGCGAGCCGCTTGGCGTAGCGCACCAGCCCGGCGGACCTCGCATCCTCGCTGACGCAGACCAGCACCCGCTCACCGGCCGCCCACGGCCCGGAGATGGCGTTGGCCTGCATATGGTTGAGGAGCTGGTCGTCGACGCGCTGGGCGGTGCGGCGGAGAGCGAGCTCCCTGAGCGCGGTCAGATTGCCCGGCGAGAAGTAGTGGCCAAGGGCCCGCTCGGCCGTCGCCGGCACATAGACCTTGCCCTCCTTCAGCCGGCGCATCAGGTCCTCGGGCGTGAGATCGATGACCTCGATCTCGTCAGCCCGGTCGATGATCGAATCCGGCACGGTCTCGCGCACGCGGATGCGGGTGATCTGGGCAACGACGTCGTTCAGGCTCTCGACGTGCTGGATGTTGAGCGTGGTGTAGATGTCGATGCCCGCCGCCAGCAGCTCCTCCACGTCCTGGTAGCGCTTGGGATGGCGGCTCCCCGGCGCGTTGGTGTGGGCGAGCTCGTCGACCAGGGCGAGGGCAGGGCGCCGGGCCAGCAGGGCGTCGAGATCCATCTCCTCGATGTCCTGACCGCGGTAGTGCTCCGTGCGCCGCGGAATGATCTCGAAGCCGTCGACCAGGGCTTCCGTCTCGGCACGGCCATGCGTCTCGACAACGCCGATGACCACGTCGACGCCTTCGAGCCGCTTGCGGCGGCCGGACGACAGCATCTCGTAGGTCTTGCCGACGCCGGGCGCTGCGCCGAGGAAGATCTTGAGCCGCCCGGTTTCCTGGCGCTGGGCTTCGGCCAGCAGCGCCTCCGGAGACGGTCTCTTGTCGGCGCTGCGACGATCGTCGGGCATGGGGAGATTGTGATGCGGTCGGGGGCTCGGCGCCAGAGCAATTCCCGATCGGATCGGGACACCCGATCGGAGAGCATGCTCCAACCCGTCGAATCCGGAGCGCTCCGAGAAACGCTCCAGCGGGCGCCTTCGTCAGGGCTTGCTCAGATCGTCGAGGGCGACGTTCAGGGCCAGCACGTTGACGCGCGGCTCGCCCAGGACGCCGAGCATGCGGCCCTGCACGCGCTGTTCGACCAGCTGGCGCACCTGCGCCTCGGCAAGGCCCCGGGCCTTGGCCACACGGGCGACCTGGAACAGGGCGGCCTCCGGCGTGATGTCCGGATCGAGCCCCGAGGCCGAGGTGGTCACCAGGTCCATCGGCACCGCGGCTCCGGCGGGCGCCTCCTTGCGCAGGGTCTCGACATCGGCCTGGACGCGGTCGATCAGCGCCTTGTTGGTCGGGGCGAGGTTGGACGCGCCGGAGTTCGCCGCATTGTAGGGGGCGGCGACGGTCTTCGAGGCGTCGGCCGGATCGGGCGCCACCGTCGCCGACGGGCGGCCGTGGAAGTAGCGGTCGGAGGTGAAGGCCTGGCCGATGAGGGCCGAGCCGACGACCTGTCCGTTGCGCTCGATCAGGCTGCCGTTGGCTTGGCGCGGAAACACCGCCTGGGCGATGCCGGTGATGGCGTAGGGGTAGGCGATGCCGGTGATCAACGTCAGCGCGACGATCATCACGAGGGCGGGGCGAAGTTGTTTCAGCATGGTCGTAGGTCCAATCACGCGAGGCCGACGGCGGTGATGACGATGTCGACGAGCTTGATGCCGATGAACGGCACGATGATGCCGCCGAGGCCGTAGATCAGGAGGTTGCGGGTCAGCAGGGGGCCGGCGCCGATGGCGCGGTAGCGCACGCCCTTCAGCGCCAGCGGGATCAGCGCCACGATGATCAGGGCATTGAAGATGATCGCCGACAGGATGGCGCTTTCCGGCGTCTTCAGGCCCATGATGTTGAGCAACCCGAGCTGGGGATAGATCGCGGCGAACATCGCCGGGATGATGGCGAAGTATTTCGCCACGTCGTTGGCGATCGAGAAGGTGGTGAGCGAGCCGCGCGTCATCAGCAGCTGCTTGCCGATCTCGACGATCTCGATGAGCTTGGTCGGATCGCTGTCGAGATCCACCATGTTGCCGGCCTCGCGTGCGGCGACCGTGCCGGTGTTCATGGCGACGCCGACGTCGGCCTGCGCCAGCGCCGGCGCATCGTTGGTGCCATCGCCGCACATGGCGACCAGCTTGCCCTTGGCCTGCTCGTCGCGGATCAGCTGCAGCTTGTTCTCCGGGGTCGCCTCGGCGAGAAAGTCGTCGACGCCGGCCTCGGCGGCGATGGCGGCCGCGGTCATGGGGTTGTCGCCGGTGATCATCACCGTGCGGATGCCCATGCGGCGCAGCTCGGCGAAGCGCTCGCGGATACCACCCTTGACGATGTCCTTGAGGTGGATGACGCCGAGCAGCCGCCCGTCGCGGGCAACCGCGAGCGGCGTGCCGCCGGCCTTGCCGATGCGCTCGGCGATGGCCTGGATCTCGCGGACGCTGTCGGCGGTGGCGGGCGGCCGCACTGCCACGGCGGCCTGTGCGCCGCCTGCGGCCGGGGCGGGAACCGCGGCCGACACGACCGCCGACACGGCCGCCGACACTTGGGCGTTGACCGCCGTGAGGATGGCGTCGACGGCGCCCTTGCGGATCGACGAGCCGTCCAGGTCGACGCCGCTCATGCGCGTCTGGGCCGTGAACGGCACGAAGTGCGCCCCCAGGCTCGCCATGTCGCGCTCGCGGATGGCGTACTTCTCCTTGGCGAGCACCACGATGGAGCGGCCTTCCGGCGTCTCGTCGGCGAGCGAGGAGAGCTGGGCGGCGTCGGCCAGGTCCCGCTCCGAAACGCCGGCCACGGGCAGGAACTCCGTGGCCTGACGGTTGCCGAGGGTGATCGTGCCGGTCTTGTCGAGCAGCAGCGTGTCGACGTCGCCGGCCGCCTCCACGGCGCGGCCGGACATGGCGAGCACGTTGAAGCGCACCAGCCGGTCCATGCCGGCGATGCCGATGGCCGAGAGCAGCGCGCCGATGGTGGTGGGGATCAGGGTCACGAACAGGGCGACCAGGACGATCACGCTGATCGAGCCACCGGCGTAGGCCGCGAAGCTCGGGATGGAGGCGACGGCGAAGACGAAGATGATGGTGAGACCGGCGAGAAGGATATTGAGGGCGATCTCGTTGGGCGTCTTCTGCCGCTGGGCGCCTTCGATCAGGCTGATCATGCGGTCGAGGAAGGTCGAGCCGGGGGCTGCGGTGATGCGCACCTTGATCCAGTCCGACAGCACCTGCGTGCCGCCGGTGACCGCCGAGCGGTCGCCGCCGGACTCGCGGATGACCGGGGCGGATTCGCCGGTGATGGCCGCTTCGTTCACGGAGGCGACGCCCTCGATGACCTCGCCGTCCGATGGGATGAAGTCGCCGGCCTCGACGAGCACCACGTCGTCGGGCTGGAGCTCGAGCGCCGGCACCCTCTGAAAGAGGTCGCGGCGATCCGGATCGTGAAGGCGCTTGGCCATGATGTCGGTGCGCGCCTGCCGCAGGCTGTCGGCCTGGGCCTTGCCGCGTCCCTCCGCCACCGCTTCCGCAAAGTTGGCGAAGAGCAGGGTGATCCAGAGCCACAGGATGATCTGGAAGGAGAAGCCGACGTGCGTGGCGCCGGCGACGAGATCGCGCAGGAACAGGATCGTCGTGAGGATCGCGACGACCTCCAGCACGAACATGACAGGGTTCTTGATCTGGACCCGCGGATCGAGCTTGGCAAAGGATGAGCCGATCGCCGGCACGAGGATCTGGGGGTCGAGAACGCTTGAAGACGATTTCGCCATCGTTGTCGCTCCGCGGCCATAAGGCCGATCAAAAAGTGGAGATTGCCTGCTCTCAGCCCGCCGATCCGGCGAGGAGGCGAAGGCCGAGGGTCAGCAGGACCAGGAGGGCCGTTGCGCCCAGGATCACCTCCGACGCGCGCAGACGCGTCGGATGGGCGCGGCGGGAGAGGCCGGGAACTGGCCTCAGGCCGCGCGGAGTGCGGGAGGTGCGCATCGGCTCAGCTCCCGGACGAGAAGGTTTGCCCCGCGAGCATTGCCAGGTGCTCGACGATCGGCCCCAGGGCGAGCGACGGGAAGTAGGTGAGTCCGCCGATGATCAAGACCACGCCGACGAGCAGGCCGACGAACAGGCCGCCGTGGGTGGGGAAGGTGCCGGCGGACGGCGGCACCGTCTTCTTGGCGGCCATGGAGCCGGCGATGGCCAGCGCCGGGATGATGACGAAGAAGCGGCCGATCATCATCGCGATGCCGATCGTCAGATTGTACCAGAGCGTGTTGCCGCTCAGGCTGGCGAAGGCCGAGCCGTTGTTGGCGGCACCCGACGTGTAGGCATAGAGCGCTTCGGAATAGCCGTGCGGGCCCGGGTTGCCCATGGAGGCGGTGCCGGTCGGCAGCACCACGGCGATGGCCGTGAAGCCGAGGATCACCAGCGGCAGCACGAGGATGCCGAGCAGGGTCATCTTCACCTCCTTGGCCTCGATCTTCTTGCCGAGATACTCGGGGGTGCGCCCGACCATCAGGCCGGCGACGAAGAGCGCGATGATGACCATCAGCAACATGCCGTAGAGGCCGGCGCCGACGCCGCCGATGATCAGCTCGCCGAGCTGCATGTTGAGCAGCGGGATCATGCCGGCGAGCGGCATCAGGCTCGAGTGCATGGCGTTGACCGCGCCGCAGGAGGCCGCGGTGGTGATGACGGCGAACAGGGTGGAGGCGAGCGTGCCGAAGCGGACTTCCTTGCCTTCCATGCTGGCGCCGTCGAGACCGAGCGCGTGCAGGGCCGGGTTGCCGGCGGCTTCCACCCCGTAGCAGACGGCCACGCCGGCGAGGAACAGCACGCCCATCGCGGCGAAGATCGCCCAGCCCTGGCGCTCGTCGCCGACCATGCGGCCGAAGACGTTGGTCAGCCCCGCGCCCACGGCGAAGATCGCGACCATCTGGAGGAAGTTGGTCAGCGCGTTGGGGTTCTCGAAGGGATGCGCGGCATTGGCGTTGAAGAAGCCGCCGCCGTTGGTGCCGAGCATCTTGATCGCCGTCTGCGAGGCGACCGGACCGACGGCGATGGTCTGCTTGCCGCCCTCCAGCGTGACGGCGTCCACGTACGGTCCGAGCGTCTGCGGCATGCCCTGCCACACCAGGACGAGGGCGAGGACGACGCAGACCGGCAGCAGCACGTAGAGCGTCGCCCGGGTCAGATCGATCCAGAAATTGCCGACGGTGCGGGTCGAGGCGCGTGCGAAGCCGCGGATCAGCGCGACCGCGAGCGCGATGCCGGTGGCGGCCGACACGAAGTTCTGCACGGTGAGGCCGGCCATCTGCGTGAGATAGCTCATCGTGGTCTCGCCGCCGTAGTTCTGCCAATTGGTGTTGGTGACGAACGAGATGGCGGTGTTGAAAGCGAGATCCGGTGCGACCGCGGTCATGTCGGCCGGGTTGAGCGGCAAGGCACCCTGGACCCGCTGCAGAATGTACAGGAGCAGGAAGCCGAAGCCGTTGAAGAGCAGCAGCGCGAGGCCGTAGGTCAGCCAGTGCTGTTCCTCGCGCTCGTTGATGCCCGCGGCAGCGTAGAGCGTGCGCTCGACGGGCCTGAGCCAGGTGATCTCGCCGTTGAAGACCCGGGTCATGTAATAGCCCAGCGGCTTCACCAGCGCGATGATGACCGCGCAGTAGAGCGCGATCTGAATCCATCCGTTGATAGTCATGATAGACCTCGCTTGAGCATGATCCGCAAAAGTGGCGGCCGGTTTTGCGATAAGGTCATGCTTGAAATGGCAGGTAGATCCGGTTGATCCTCTTCAGAACCAGCCAGATCTAGAAGCGCTCGGGGCGCAGCAAGGCATAGGTGAGGTAGACGAGCAGGCCTGCCGTGACCAAGGCTGCGAGCTGATAGTCGAAGCTCATGGGCCGGCCCTCACAGTTGCTCGCAGGCGACCGTATAGGCCACGGAGATCGCGAACAGGCCGAAGGCCATCGCAAGAACAATCACGTCCAGCATCGAAGCATCCTCGAAAACGGGCCCGCCGGCGTGCAAGCGCCATGTCGCGGGAGACGCCGAGAAGCTGATACGGAGCCCGTAAGGGATCGAGAGACGCAGGCGCTGGAATTTATAAGAAAGTTATAAATAAGCGGTGGCTGAGCAGTAGATTAGCCGCTACGGCGCAGCCGCCCACCTCGCCCCGCTTGCGGCTATCGGATTCACACATCTGGCTGAGCGAGGGGCGAAAACTCTGTCTGACGGCTTTTGCGTCGACGGAGCCGCCGCGCACCCTCGCCCCACTTGTGGGGAGAGGGAGAGGGAGGGGTGAGGGGGCTCTCAGGAGAGGCTCAACACCGGTCACGCAATGCGGCGCCGGTGCGGCCGAGCTATTAGTCGCCCCCTCAGCTGATCTGTTAGGAATTCTGCACCGAGGTTTTGAATCTTTGAGCAGATGGATGGTCGGGTCAAGCCCGACCATGACGTTGAGAATAAAGGCGTTCCGTCGCCATTCGTCATAGTCGGGCTTGACCCGACTATCCATCTGCTTGAGAATTTAAGCAGTCACCATCGGGCATTTTCAAGCGCCCCACTAGCGGCTGCGCGCTATTGCTTGTAGCTCGGGTCAAGCCGGTCGAGCTTGCGGAGCAGGGCCGGCCAAGCCAGCACGTCGGCGACCTTGGACAGGCCCTTGTCCGACAGGCTCAGGCGCTCGTTCTTCTCGATCACGTCCTGATCGGTCGGGTAGATCGCCTGGCCCATGGCGTAGGTGCGCACCTGCATCGTGCACGACCGTTCCAGGTAGTACATGCGCATGAACGCCTGGGCGACGGTGCGGCCCACGGTGAGCGTGCCATGATTGCGCAGCAGCATGGCGTTCTTGCTGCCGAGGTCGCGCTGCAAGCGCGGCCGCTCGTCGAGATCGAGCGCAACGCCTTCATAGTCGTGGTAGGCGAGCTCGGCCGTGATCAGCTGGGCGGTCTGGTTCAGCGGCTGCAGGCCGAGCGCGCTCGACGCGACCGCTGTGCCGTCGGCCGTGTGCAGATGCATGACGCAGCCCGCATCCTCGCGCACCTCGTGCACGGCGGAGTGGATGGTGAAGCCGGCCGGATTGACCGGGTACGGCGAGTGGCCGATGGCGTGTCCGTCGAGGCCCACCTTGACCAGGCTGGAGGCGGTGATCTCCTCGAACATCATGCCGTAGGGATTGATCAGGAAGTGGTGCTCGGGGCCGGGAATGCGGGCCGAGATATGCGTGAAGATCATATCGTCCCAGCCGTAGAGGGCGACCAGGCGATAGCAGGCCGCCAGGTCGATGCGCAGCTTGCGCTCGGCTTCCGAGAGGTCGCCGCCAGCGTCCATGGCCACGACATTGGACGGTTGAGCCACCATGAGGGTCCTCCTTGATCGCGGTGCAGACCGCGCGTCAGATATTTTTTATATTTTTTCGCTTGATCTCCCTACGCAGCTGCCTGAGCTTTGGCAAGATCGGACAAGCGACGGCGCCGCACCGGCAAGAGTGACGGCTTTCGGGAGAGAACGCTGATGGCAAGAGAAAGGCTGGCCGGGCTATTGTGCCCCACGGCCGCCCGCCGCATCCGCGCGGTGGAGGCACCTCATGGCTGAGGTTCTGCTCGAGACGCTCGACGACGGGCTGCTGACGCTCACCATGAACCGGCCCGAGCGTCGTAATGCGCTCGACCCCACCATCCTCGACGCCCTGCTCGACGCGACCCGGCGTGCCGCCGCCGATCCGGCGGTGAGCGCGGTGATGCTCACCGGGGCCGGCGGCAGCTTCTGCGTCGGCGGCGACGTCAAGGCGATGGCGGCGGGCGAGGGGCGCTCGGCGCTGGTGGACGACCGGGCCGCGGACCTGCGCCGCAAGATGGAGGCGGCGCGCCTGCTGCATGAGATGCGCAAGCCCACCATCGCCGCCATCGAGGGGGCAGCGGCCGGTGCCGGGCTGTCGCTGGCGCTCGCCTGCGACCTGCGCATCGCCAACCGCTCCGCCAAGCTCACCACCGCCTTCGCCAAGGTGGCGCTCTCCGGCGACTTCGGCGGCACCTACTTCCTCACCAAGCTGCTCGGTAGCGCCAAGGCCCGCGAGCTCTACCTGACGTCGCCGATCCTCACCGCCGACGAGGCGCTCGCGATCGGCCTCGTCAGCCGCGTCGTCGACGATGCCGACTTCCAGGCGACGGCGCGCGCCTATGCCATGACCCTGGCAAAGGGGCCGCGCATCACGCTGGGTTACATCAAGCACAACCTCAACATGGCGGAGTCCGCGCCGCTCGAGGCCTGCTTCGACAACGAGGCGCTGAACCACACGCGCGCCGCCACCACCGAAGATCATCGTGAAGCCGCCGCCGCTTTCGTCGAGAAGCGGCAGCCCGTGTTCCGGGGACGCTGACATGGCCGACTACTTCCGCCTTCGCCAGATTGCGCTCTGCGCCGACGATCTGGAGCGCGTCAAGGCCGACATGCAGGCGATCTTCGGCGTCAAGCTGGCGTACGAGGATCCCCACGTGCGCAAGTACGGCCTCGTGAACGCGCTGTTCCCATTCGGTCTCTCCTTCGTCGAGGTGGTGTCGCCGGTGGAGCCGAACACCGCCGCCGGCCGCTTCATGGAGCGCAGCGGCGGGGTGGGCGGCTACATGGCGATCTTCAACTGCAGCGATCCCCTGCGCCGCGGCGCCCACGCGGAAGCCATGGGCGTGCCCATTGCCCATGGGCTCGACCACGACGGCTTCACCGGCGTGCAGTTGCATCCGCGCCAGTGCCGCGCCGCCATGCTCGAGTTCGACAACACGCCCGGCGAGGAGGACCTCAAAGGGCCGTATTACCCTGCCGGCGGCGACGGCTGGCAGCACGCCATCAAGACCGACGTGACCCAGTCGTTGAAGGCGATCGTCGTCGAAAGCCCGGACGCCGAGGGGCTTGGCCGCCACTGGGCCAAGCTGATCGAGAAGACCTACGTGGCGGACGGCGAGGGGGGCCACATCGACGTCGACATGACGCAGATCCGCTTCGCCAAGGCGCCTCCAGGTGCCCGTGAGGTCATCCGGACGCTCGTCGTCGAAACCGCCGATCCGGCGGGTGTCCTGGGCCGCGCTGCGGCCAGGGGCTATCCGGCGAGCAACGGCGGCTTCGAGTTCTGCGGCGTCCGGTTCGAGCCGCAGGCCTGAGCGGCGCGGGGGGCGTCCCGGCCTGAACGCGCCCGGACGGCGACGCGCCGGGGCGCGCGCCGCTACCTCCGGCTTCGGCCTTGGGCTATTCTTCGCTGCAACGAGATCCGGAAAAGGCGTGCGCCGGGCGGCTTGCCGCCCGCGACACGGGATCGTGGGAGGACGACATGACGAAGGGCGGCGCCGTGCTGACGTGGGACAAGCGGATTCCCGGTCCGGACGATTGCATCATACCGCTGCTGCTCGACCGCTGGGCGCGCGAGACGCCGGATAAGGTCTTTGCCGTGTTCCAGGACGGCAGCAGCTGGACCTATGAGGAGACGCGCGCCCGGGTGCGCCAGACGGCGCTGGGCCTCCAGCAGCTGGGCGTGCGCCAGGGCGACTATGTGCTGAGCTGGCTGCCAAACGGCCCCGATTGCCTCAGGGTATGGTTCGCCATCAACTATCTCGGCGCCGTCTACGTGCCGATCAATCTCGCCTATCGCGGCCGCATCCTCGAGCACGTCCTCGCCAACACCCGCGCGCGCATGCTCGTCGCCCATGCCGAGCTGATGCCGCGGCTCGCCGACATCGATCGGGCCAACCTGGCGGAGGTGGTGGTGGTAGGCGGGCCTGCGCAGCCGATGGCCGGGCTGACCGTGCGCGAGGCAGCCATCCTGGCGCCGGAGGCGGGAGAGTTGGCCCCGCCCAGCCGGCCGATCGTGCCTTGGGACACGCAGTCCGTCATCTACACATCGGGCACGACAGGGCCGTCGAAGGGCGTGCTGAACTCCTACGTGCAGATCTACGAGTCGGTCAATCTCGCCTTTTCGTACGTGGGGCCCGATGACCGCTATCTCGTCAACCTGCCGTTGTTCCACGTGGGCGGCACCGGTGCGGTCTACGTGCCGCTGGTACGGGGCGGCTCGTGCGCCATCGTCGACTCCTTCGCGACCGGCTCGTTCTGGGCCACCGTGCGCGCCACGCAGTCGACGACGGTCACCCTGCTCGGGGTGATGGCGAGCTTCGTCGTCAAACAGCCGCCGTCACCGGAGGACCGCGATCATACGCTTCGCTCGGCGATGATGGTGCCGCTCAGCGAGGACGCGACGCTGTTCTGCGAGCGCTTCGGCTGCGACATCTACACCGTCTTCAACATGTCCGAGACGTCCTGCCCCATCGTTTCCGAGCGCAACCCGTCGCCGCTCGGCACCTGCGGGCACCCGCGGCCCGGCGTCAGCGTTCGCGTGGTCGATGAGAACGACTGCGAGGTTGCGCCCGGCACGGTGGGCGAGCTGATCCTGCGGACAGATGCGCCCTGGGCCATGAACCACGGCTACCTGAACAATCCGGAGGCCACGGCCCGGGCCTGGCGCAACGGCTGGTTCCACACCGGCGACGCCTTCCGTGTCGACGAGCGGGGCAACTACTTCTTCGTCGATCGCATGAAGGACGCCATCCGCCGGCGCGGCGAGAACATCTCCTCCTTCGAGGTCGAGACCGAGGTCTGCGCTCATCCCGCGGTCAAGGAGGCGGCCGCCGTCGCGGTGCCGAGCGAGCATGCGGAGGACGAGGTGCTCGTCGCGGTGTCGCTGGCCGACGGCGCCAGCCTCGACCCGGCGGAGCTCGTGCGCTTCCTGATACCGCGCATGCCGCACTTCATGGTGCCGCGCTACGTGCGCCTGCTCGCCGAGCTGCCCAAGACGCCGACCCAGAAGGTGCAGAAGCACGTGCTGCGCAGTGACGGCATCACCGCCGACACCTTCGACCGCGACAAGGCCGGCATCGTCGTCAAGCGCGAGAAGATCGGCGCCGCCGCGTAGGGCGCGCCGAAGCGCCTGGCGATTGCGCGAGCCCGGCCGGGCGGCATGAGCGCTTTGCGATTGGGTGGACTCACCCAACCGCAAAGCGCTCCAGATTCAAAAGACGATGAGCATTTCTCTGCCATTGGATGGGTCCATCCAATGGCGAAATGCTCTAGAGGCGCTTCGGATTCAAGAGCTTGGTCCGGTGCCGGTCGGAGGCACACGCCCGGGCCGGGCGTGATCGAGGCAGCTTGGAACACGGGGCTCGATCGGCTAAGGACTGCCGATCGGGACGAGGCTGGTGCAAGCGTTCCGCCGTGGTGCTGTCCCGCGGCGTGGCGGCGGCAGCCGCTGCGATCAAGGGTAGCCGTGGCCGGTCAACTGAGCCAGTATTGCCGTGCTGCAACAGCCGAAACGCGATGCCGGACAAGCCAATGACGTCCGTGTCGACCGCTGCGCTTGAAGGCCGGGGGCGACCTGAGCAGGCAGGGTATGCGCGACGGGCCGTCATCGAGGCACCCGACCTTTTCTTCCTGAATCTGAAGGGGGATGCCGACCACCAGCGGATCGTGCCGACCGTCACGCCGAGGCGGGGCTCGCAGGCGGATTTTCACGTCGTCGGCCTGAACGCGGCCGAAGCCGCCGAGCCGTTCTTGATCCTCTGGCCGATCCCTCTGCTCCGCGCCGCGCTCCGGCAACTGCCGAGCGCGGCAACGCTGGCGGTTGAGCTGCACATGCCGGCCTGGGCGTCGGACGTGCTGGACTCCACGGTCGACTGGATGGCCTTCGTCGAAGGACCCGATGCCGCCAATTGCGTCATCTGGAGGCAGATCCCCCCGCAGGCCGCCTCGTTGTCCTGGGACGGCTCGCTCACCATACCGTTGAGCTGTCCGCGATTTGCGGGGGACGGCGAGCTCTTCCTGGCCATCCGGTTCCTTCCGGCCGGTCGAGACGTCACCGTCGGGTCCCCCATTCTGTCCTGGACTATGCCGGAGCCGGCGTTGGCCGGCGGTGCCCGGCAGCGGGCCGGCGATGGCGTGGCTGGTGCGCTCGGTGCGCGGCCGGGGGCACCTGCCGCAGGCACCGTCGCGGCGCTTCGGGTGGAAAACGATCAGCGTGTTTCAGTGACGATTCGCTCGGCGCAGTCGGCTCCCGAGCTGGCGCTGAACCTGAACGGCATCCTGCTGGACGAGTTTGCCCCATGGCAGGAGATCGTCGCAGGGCAGGACTGGATGGCCGAGCTGGACATCCCGTCCTTCTACAGGGCGGCGCTGAAAGCCAATCCGGAGCTGACGTTTCCGTTGCGCTTCTCGCTCGTCGACGTGGCGACGCAGGGAGAGATCGCCGCGGCGAGCCACGCGGGCCCGGCCTATCGCGCCCGTGGACACATCGACACGATCGCCTCCGGCGCGATCAGGGGCTGGGCGGCGGCCGGCCAGGGCTGGAACGAGCCGATCGACGTGACCGTCCTCGTCGACGGCTTTCCGGTTCACACGCTCACGGCGGCCGAGCCCCGCGGAGATCTGGAGCGGTTGGGCATCGCGGCCGGCTATGGCGGCTTCGCCTTCCGCTTCGGCGTGCATCCCGTCTGGCCCGTGCGGCAGCTCAGCGAATTGAAGATCCAATGGGCTTTGAATGGCCAGGACATCGCCACGGCCAAGCAGGCGATGGGAGCCGTCGCCCGAACGACGCAGCGATCCAAGGTCTACGCCGCCCTGACGGCCATTCAGGCCAAGCGCCCGAAGATTTCGATCATCGTTCCCGTCTACAATGCCGCCGATGAGCTGAAGGCGTGCCTGATTTCGCTGCGGCAATTCACGCCGCGCGACGGCGTGCGTTGGATCGTCATCGACGATAGCAGCCCGGACGTGGAGGTATCGGCCGTTCTGTCGGAGTATCTTTCCCAGGACGGCATCGAAATTCATAAGAACGAGGTGAACATCGGCTTCACGCGGACCGTCAACAAGGGGATCGAGCTCGCCGGCGACGACGACATCATCCTGTTGAATTCGGACACGACGGTGATGCCGCGCTGGCTCGAGAACCTGCGGCTGGCGGCGTACTCCGATTGGAACGTGGCGACAGTGACACCGCTGTCCGACAACGCCGGCCCCTTCTCGGTGCCGCAGCCGGACGCGCAGGAGCGCCTGGCCGGCGGCGCCTTCGACGAGCTCGGCCGCCTCGTCTCGCAGGCGAGCGCTCGTCTCTGGCCGGAGGTGCCGACCGGGCACGGCTTCTGCCTCTATATCCGGCGCGATTGCATCGACGAGATCGGCGCCTTCGACGCAGCGGCATTTCCGATCGGCTACGGCGAAGAGAACGACTTCTGCATGCGCGCCCTGCGCAAGGGCTTCAAGAACATCATCGACGACCGCACGTTCATCCACCACGTGCGGTCGGCGAGCTTCGGCGAGGCGAAGCGGCCTCTCTACAGGAGCGGCCGGGAGATCATCGACGAGCGCTATCCCGAATATACCGAAATGGTGCGGCAATGCTTTTCCGGCGTCGACATCGCGACGATCCGCAGCCGCGTCGGCTCGGCGCTCCTCCATACGCAATGGCCGGCCACCCGGATCAAGCGATCGATCCTCTACATCATCTCGAAGGAGACCGGCGGCACACCGCAGACCAACATCGACCTGATGAATGGCGTGTCCGATGACTACGACACTTACGTGCTCAAGAGCGACAACATCAGCGTCACGCTCGAACGGCACACGCCGCAAGGCCGCGAGCTGCTGGAAACGCTTGAGCTCAGCCAGCCGCTCGAAATCGTCTCGCACAGGTCTCAGGAGTATGACAGCAACGTTGCGGAATGGCTTGTCGCCTATTGCATCGACATGATCCACGTCCGGCACTTCTGCTGGCATAGTGTCGGGTTGTTCGATGCGGCGGCGATGCTCGGCGTGCCGATCGTCATGTCATTTCACGATTTCTATTTTGTCTGCCCGACCATAAAGCTGCTCGACCACGATCTCACCTATTGTGGCGGGGTTTGCACCGCGGGCGACGGCCGCTGTCGCGTCGACCTGTGGAAGCCCAAGGTGATGCCCACCCTGAAGCATCGGTGGGTGCATGCCTGGCGGGCCATGTTCAGCGGCTATCTCGGCATGTGCTCGGCCTTCGTGACCACCTCGCCCTACGCCAAGCAGGTGCTGCTCGAGGCCTTCCCCGACCTGGCCGGGCATCCCTTTCCCGTGATTCCGCACGGGCGTGATTTTCAGCGCTTTGTCCGCACGTCGCCCGTGCCGACGCGCCATGAGCCGCTGCGCATCGTGGTGCCCGGCAACATCGGGCCGCCGAAGGGCTCCGAGCTGCTGAAGGCGGTCAAGGAGCTGGACCTCGGCAACGTGCTCGACATCCACATCGTCGGCAATGCCGACAAGGGGCTGGTCGATGCGAACATCACGTTGCACGGCGCCTATGAGCGCGAGCGGGCGACGGAGATCTTCTCCGCCCTCAACCCCCACATCGGCGCGATCCTGTCGATCTGGCCGGAAACCTACTGCCACACGCTGACGGAGCTTTGGTCTGCGGGAATCCCGGTTCTGGGGTTCGATCTGGGGGCGGTCGGCGAGCGCATCGCGGAACACAAGGCCGGCTGGCTGATGCCGATCTCGACGCCGGAGGAGGTCTATCGCTTCCTGCTGGGCCTGCGCTCGAGCCCGGCAGAGGTGACGCGGGCGACACGCGCCGTGCACGCCTGGCAGGCGGGAGAGGGCACCCACTACACCGTTCAGGATATGGCCGGCGCCTACAAGAGCCTCTACCGGGATGTGGGCGGGTGGTGACGCTTCGGTGGACATTGGGAGCGGCTGTGAAGGCTCGGAGCGTAGCAACCAAGATCGAAGAGCGGCGCAAAAAATCCGTCCTTTCGCCCCCGGAGGCACTGACATGGTTGAGGTTCTCCAGCTGAAGGAGACACCTTCTGCTGCCGCCTACGGCCGGTTGCGGCAGCTCTGTGAAGATCTCGGGCCGATGGTGACGTTCCCCGATGCGGCTTTCTTGCCGATTGTGACGCCCCCCGCGGGTATCGAGCCTTGGGACGTCCGGGACGGCGGCGCGGTCTTCACAGCGGGAGCCCCTCTGCTGAAGCGACCTCCCGCCGTGTCCGTCCAGGGGGCCGGGGCGCTGCTGCTGCTCGCTCCCGACGTCAGCCTGGATAGCACCAGGCTTCATGTGCGCGGACGAAACTGCGTCGTCTATGTCGGCGCCGGCTGCAAGCTCCGCCACGTCGTGGTCGAGGCCAAGGGGCGCGACTGTTTCGTTGCGCTGGGCGCCGGGACGACCTGGGAGACAGGCGGCTGCATCGCCTCGGGAGACGGGCTGCACATCATCATCGGCGACGACAGCATGATTTCGAACAACGTGATGGTACGGACGGAGGACGGGCACGGCATCTTCGATCGGGCGAGCCGCGAGCTCGTCAATCCCGGTGCTTCGGTCGTGATCGAGCCGCACGTTTGGCTTGGCAACGGCAGCAAAGTCGGCAAGGGAACGCGCATCGGCCGCGGCTCGGTGCTTGGCGGCTCCTCCTTTGCGACGAAGACCCTCGATCCGAACTGTGTTTACGCCGGCTCGCCTGCCGTCAAAGTGCGCAGCGATGTCGCTTGGTCGCGCACCTACAGCTGGGAAGGCATCCCAGAAGAATACCGCTGATCCCGTTGGGAGCGCGCGTCAGCTCCCGAAGCGCTTCTGATGCCACCGCCACGCGTCGGTGACAATCTCGGGAAGCGTCGATCGCGTCGGCCGCCAGCCCAGGCGCGCCTGGGCCTGGGCGGGATTGGCGACGAGCGCCGTGGCATCGCCCGGCCGCCGCGGCGCGCTCTCGATGCGGATGGCGCGCCCGAGCGCCTCCTCGGTCTGCCGGATCACCTCGAGCACGGAACTGCCGGTGCCGGTGCCCAGGTTGACGGCCGTGGTGGCGCCGCCGCGGGCCAGATAGTCGACGGCTTTGACGTGAGCATCGGCCAGATCGCAGACGTGGATGTAGTCGCGGATGGCGGAGCCGTCCGGCGTCGGATAATCGGATCCGAAGACGCGGATGGCGTCCCTGAGCCCGAGCGCCGCGTCGAGGACGAGCGGGATCAGATGCGTCTCGGGAACGTGGTGCTCGCCGATCTCCGCCTTCGGATCGGCGCCGGACGCATTGAAGTAGCGCAGCCGCACGGACTTCACGCCGTAAGCTTGGCTGAAGTCGTCCATCATCTGTTCGCAGACGAGTTTGGAGAAGCCGTACGGGCTCAGCGGCGCCTTTGCGCAATCCTCCGCGATCGTCGCTCCGTCGGGGGGGCCATAGATGGCGCAGGTCGACGAGAAGACGAGGTCGGTGACGCCGCGGGCGACCATGCAGTTGAGCAGGTTGAGCGTCCCGGTGACGTTGTTGTCGTAGTAGATCTCCGGCCGCTCGACCGACTCCCCGACCAGGGATTTGGCGGCGAAGTGCATGACCGCGGTGGGCCGGTGACGATCGAACACCTCGAGGAGAAAGTCGCGGTCGCGGACATCGCCCTCCTCGTACGGGCCCCAGCGGACGAAATCCCGGTGACCGGTGGTGAAATTGTCGACCACGACCGGTTGGTAGCCGTTGGCATGCAATTCCTGGCAGCAGTGGCTTCCGACGTAGCCTGCCCCGCCCACCACCAAAACCGACGTCATCGTGCCCCCCGTCAGCTTCACCCCTTAGCCGTGCATCTCCGCCCGGCCTGAGGCCCAACAGGCCCGGCTCGTGCGTACCGACCGGCCCGGCAGGACTACATTCTTAGAGGCCGGGTGTCCATGTTTCATGTTGCAGTGCGACGATTCGTATTCTGGCCTGGGCGTGCCGGATCCGTTTTTCCCGGCCCAGCCGCAAGCGCCGACAATTCGAGATCGTCTACGCGGTCGACGGAGCAGCCGGCATCAGCGTGCGCTGCCGCATGGTCAGCATGAAGCTGCGGGTGTTTCGCCCGGCCCAGACGTCCATAATGCTCCCTATGTCGATCGCGATGCCGCCGGCTTTCTTGATGGCCGAAGCATAAATTTTCCCACAAGGGCCGGCGCCGATGAAGGTCACCCCCTCGAAATCCCCCGCCGCGATGCGCTCCATGATCCGGTCGAATACATCGGGAAAATGCGGTTCCGATTCGCTCCAGCCGGCGCGGGACGTTTCGAATTTGTATTCGGTTGGTACCCTATATTGCGTAATACGGGTGTCCGGAAAGGTCGCCTCGAGTTTCTCTTGAATATCGTTGCCGGTGATCAAGTTCAGCTGGCCCGCTTCTGCGGCTATGGACTTCAGCAGGCCCGACTCTTCCATCTTGATGTGGATGTTCGTCGTCGTCAGGAGGGCCTGCCCGCGTAGGAGCGGCTTGATAAGATGGTCAAGGAGGCGCCACTCGATCTGGTTGAGCTCGAGTTTTTGATCGTTTGTCAGGTCCTGGATGGCCCCCAGCGCCAGGGCGGTCTCCCGCGCTTTCTCGATGTCGCTCACCTTTTCCCGAAAGGTGCCGACGACATCGGCGTCCGCGATGGCGCGCTCGAGTTGTGTCCGGAGGGTGGTAAACTTTTTCGGATCGTCGGCGTGCGTTCCGAAAAAGTTGGTCATCCACGTTGCGAACCGGGTTTCGTGCACGAATTCCGGATAGCCAAGTACAACAGATTCACCGTCGCCGCACCGGACGAGGCTGAATGCTTTCTTCTGTTGGACAGCAGAGTATACGATCTTTTCAATATCAGCTGTAGGCAAAAGATCGACGGTAGGCTCAAACATAAGGGGGGCATCGCTCTCGATTCAAAGGGGGCTCCTACCATGTAGCGGCAGCTGCAACAATCGATTCACTCCCATGTTGCGCCGCTGGCGGCAAGCCAAGTCACACCTTGTTGAAGGGGCAACACCTGTCGAGCGTCCAACCGTGGGGCCTCCCTGCCGAGCAGGTCCCGAACCGCACGGACGCCGCGGTTCCGAAGGGCATGGAGCGGGCCGCAGCGCGGCCTCCCGCGGTTAGCGCCCTGCCATGGCGGCCTCGCGCTTGCCGTGACGTGGTATGGGACTGCCCTGGCATGCACGAGGCAGGCCAATCGAGATCCCCCGCGGGGCACTTCTGGTCTGGTCACCGCAGGCGCGTGCCGGTCGATCGAACGCGAGCACCGGCTAAGCCGGCTAAGTCAAAGCTCGTGCCAGGATTGCGACGACGCCGTGGTGCGCGCTGTGGTGTGGCAAGGGCGGCGCCAGACCGCCTCCGCCGGGCAAATTGCTGCCCAAAATATGGGCGACGCCTGTGAAGCCGGAGCCAGGCCGGTGATTGCCGGACGCGGAGGTGTAGGCATCGCCTCGGATCCGACACGAGCAGCGTGGCTTTTGCCGAACTGTCACGCGGTTTGCTTAAAGCGTCTGTGGCCTTCCGTAGGGGAGGGAGGTCCATACGGGCGTGCAAGCCGGCTGCCTATTTGGCTGCACGGCATCGAAGGGGGTGGGCATGCGATCATTTAGAAGCACTCGCTGACTTGAAGTGCCGCGCGGCTTGCCTACAAGTGGCCGCGCGAGCTTAGTCCGTTTCGGTGCAGGGCAGCGGGATCGATGGCGACACTGATCGGTAAACTGGAAGACTGCAACAACGGGGTGCTGCGTGGCTGGGTGTGGGACCCGAGCAGCCCCGACCGGATCATCGAGCCAATCATCGTCGTCGACGACGTGGAGGTGGGCTCAGTCAGCGCCGATATTCCGCGCCGCGATCTCGCCTCGGCCGGCATCGGCGATGGTCGGCATGGGTTCGAGGCCATCGTTCCGTCGCGCTTGCGGGACGGCCAGACACACCGCGTTCTGCTTCGGTTTCCCACCGATGATGAATTGCCGGCAAATCATGCGCGTGTCTTTTCCTTCCCCAGCACGCCAAGGACGATCGCCGGCCGGGTGGAAGGCGTCAGAGCCGGGATTCTCTTCGGCTGGGTCTGGGATCGGGCGAGTCCGGACACGGCGGTCGAAGTCGAGATCATGGCCCGCGGCGAGGAGGTGGGCTCGTCGCTCGCCAACGTGTTCCGCTCGGATCTGCAGCGCGCCGGGATCGGGACCGGCAACCACGGTTTCCGCTTTCAGTTGTCGCCGGCCATCCTCGATGGCGATGACGAGCTGACGCTGATCGTCAGGCTGGCCCGCGAGTTCGGCGGTCAGGTCCTGGGTACGGTGAAGGCCAACGATTACACGGCCTCGAAGTTCGGCGGCGAGGCCTTGCGGAACGCGCCCCAGGCGGCCAAGGCGGCCGCGGGCGCACCGTCGGCGGCAACAGCGGTGCCGCCGCCGTCGGTTAAGCCGTCTGCCCCGCCGTCGGCGGCCAAGCCGGGCGGCGCTCCGGCGCCGGTCAAGCCGGGGACCGCCCCTGCGCCCATGAAGGCCGGTGCGGTGCCTGCCGAGCCGGGCGCCACAGCGGTGCCGGCCAAGCCCGCCGCCGCGGCGAAGGCCGCCGTACCGGGCGCTGTCGCAACCGCCAGCACGCCGAGCGCCGCGGTGGCGCCGGCGGCCAAGCCGGCGGCTGCCGAGGCCGCCAAATCGAGCGCTGCTGCGGCGCCGGCCAAGAAGGGCACCAGTGCAGCGGCCAAGGCACCGGACACGGCGTCAGGCCCGGCGCCGGACAGCAAGGCTGACGCGGCGCTGGCGAAGCTGAGCCTCAAGGAGCTGATCGCGCAGGCAACCCAGGCCGAGGCCAAGGGGGACCTGGAGCTGGCGGACATCACGCTGCGGCGCGCCTACGAGATCGCTCCGAAGGACTTCGACGTGCTGTTCCGGTTTGCGCGGGTGACGCTCAGCCGGGGCGATATCGTGTTCGCCAAGCAGCTGGCGCTCGATGCGCTCTCGCTCAGGCGCAACCATGTCAAGCCGTCCATCGTCGTGGCGCGGATCGCCGAGCTGGAAGGCGATCGGCTGCTGGCCCTCGAGTACTGGAAGAACGTTCCGCCCACCGATTCAGCCTACTTCGAGCGGCTGCAGAAATCGGCGCGGATGCTCGGGGCGCTCGAGCGGCCCGTCGAAGCGATCGTGCTCCTCAAGGAAGCGGCGGCGCTCCGCCCGGCCGACATGAAGCTGCGGGAAACGTTGGCGCAGCTGCTCCAGGATCTCGGCGAACACCAGGAGGCTCTCGCCGCCTGGCAGGCCATCCTCGCCGCCGATCCCGCGCACAAGCGGGCGCCCGCCAGGATCAAGGCGATCACCAGCCCAGTGCGCGATCCGGGCTTCGTGCAGCTGCCGCGCCGGTATCGCGGGATCATGACCTCGACCGAGCGGCCCTTTGCGGTCGCGACCGGCAGCGATGCGGATGCGGTGCTGGTCGGCTGTGGGCTGGGCGCGCACCTGAGCACGCACTTTGAAGCGCCGGCGCTCGTCGTCGTTCCCGCCAGGACGGGCTTCACCGATCACATCAAGGGGCTTCTTCCCGAGAGCGTGAAGCTCCTGGCCTCCGATGAACTCGATCAGCCGGTGGAGCTCCTGTTCCTGGTGCCCGAATACATCACGTCGGCCGTTGCTGCGCCTCTGCCGCGCGCCAACCATGTCCTGTCTTATTCGGAGACGGGGGGCCAGCCCAAGCCGCAGCTGGGCGAGCGCTTGCGGGCCTATGTCGGCTGGGCCGAGGAGCGTCTCAACATCTATAATCCGGCGCCGGCGCTGGCCCGATCTGCGCCTGCGGCGGTTCGGGGCGGCAAGGTGCTCCTGGTCGATGGCGGCCCGGTGCCGGACGGATTGGACAAGATCGTTTCGGAGTGCGCGACGAAGCTCAGCCTGGGCGTCCATCGCGTGCAGCTTCCGATCGCGGGACTCGACGCAGCTGTCGCGCCGTTTGCCGAAGCCCTGAAGCAGGCCGCCATCGTCGTCACGGCCGACATGATCTGCGCCCACACCGCGGGCATGGCGGGCACGCCGTCCCTGCTGGTGGCGCCCGGCGGAGAGGTTCTTCCCGGCTTTTCCGCAACGGTGCGGAGCATCCATACCGCCGTTCTCGACCAGAACGAGCTTCCCGACGCGGTTCGGTCCGCGATCCACGGCTGGCTGGAGCCGTCCGGCAGTGGAGCGGCGCCGGCGACCCGGCGGCGGACCGAGCCGGCGCTTTAACCGCGATCGAGGGCCACATGAAAATCGTGCTGATCAACCAGGAGCATGCGGCGTTCGGCGGGCCGGGCGGAGCGGAGCGCTCCGTGCAGAGCATTGCCGACTACATGGCGGCCGCCGGCCATCAGGTGACCTTCATCTCGATGGCGCGCGCCTCCTACACCCGGGACATGACGGAAAGCGGCATTCACTCCGTTCGCGACATCAACGGAGTCAAGACGATCCTCGTGGCGAAGAAGTCGCAGATTCCGACGCATGCGGACCTGCTGGCGCCCATCATCCTGCGCGAGCAGCCCGACATCATTCACACCAACGTCTTTCATCGCGCCCCTCAGCTGTGGCAGGCGCTGGCGCCCCTCGGCATTCCGCTGCTGCACACGCTGCGCGAATACAAGCTGATGTGCAGCGTCAACATGTTCGACGGGGTGCGCGACTGCGGCGATCAATGCGCCGCGTGCGACGTCTCCAGCCGCTACGCCGTCGAGATGTCCAAGTACGTCGACGGCGTCGTCGGCATCAGCAAGTTCACGCTGGAACGGCACCTGAATCGTGGCTTCTTCCCCGAAGCGACGCTGAAGCGGGTGATCCCGAATTCCTACAAGCGCCGCGGAGCGGCGCCGATCACGAGCCCGGGCGTTCGCAGGGACGTGCCGCGGGTCGGCTTCCTCGGCCGGATGCATGCCAGCAAGGGCATCAACCTGGTCATCGATGCGTTTTCGCAGCTGACGCCGGGCACCGCGTCGCTGGTGATGGCGGGCGATTTGCAGGACGAGCAGATCTCCGCGCGGGTGCAGAAGCTCGGCGAGACCCACCAGGCGCGCTACATCGGCTTCGTCGATCCGGTCAGCTTTTTCGCCGACATCGACGTGCTGCTCGCCCCCAGCATCTGGCACGAGCCGTTCGGCCGCATCACGATCGAGGCGTTCGCGCACGGCGTGCCGGTGATCGCGACGACGCGAGGCGGGCTTCCCGACATCGTCGAGCCCGACAAGACGGGGTGGCTGTTCGATCCCGACAGCACGGACGACCTGGTCGGCATTCTCGCCAAGCTCGCCGCGATCAAGCCCGAGCGCATGGACGAGATGCGGGCCAACGCGCTCGAGGCGGCCAAGCGGTATCTGCCCAGCATCGTCGGCGGCATGTACCTCGACTCCTACAAGCAGGTGATCCTGGCCAAGCAGGCCAAGGCCTCGGTGCAATCGCGCAAGCTGCTCGAGTTCTACACGGACGACGCCCGGCGCCAGAACGCCGTCGATCGCATGCGCTCCAGGCGATCCTACCGCGAGCGCCGGCCGATCAAGGTGCTGATCGTGGCGGGGGAGTTCCCGAAGCTCTCGGAGACGTTCGTTCTCAATCACGTCACCGGATTGCTCGACCTCGGCGTCGATGTTCGCGTGCTGTTTACGCGCCGCGGACCGGCAGACCAGGTGCCCATCGACTACCTGAAGTACGAGCTGGACAAGCGGACCATCTCGATCCTGCCGACTGACCGCGAGAACAACCCCCTCCAGTCCCTGGGCTCGGAGACGCGGGCGGTCGGCCTGCGCCTGGGCGCGGCGCTCTCCAATGCCGATATCGGCGATCCCAAGGCCGCCGCCACCTACGAGCAGGCCAAGGAGACGCTGGAGACGATGCACCGGCGCCTCCTCGATCTCTACGCCGCCCAGACCATCGCCAGCCAGATCGAGAACGTCGACGTCATCCACTGCCACTTCGGCCACCGCCCGAAAATGATCTACAAATACCTCGACATGATCGGGGCCAAGGTTCCGGTCGTCTGCTCCTTCCACGGCATCGACATGTCGGCGCACATCCAGAGCATGGGTCCGGGCCTCTACGACGACGTCAAGACCAGGCTGCACAAGGCGCTGCCGATCAGCGACTTCTTCCGTCGGCGGCTCATCGGGCTCGGGTTCGACGCCAAGGACGTTCAGGTTCATCGCGTCGGCGTCGATTGCTCCAAGTTCGTCTTCTCGGACCGCGGGCGCAGCGCCGACGAGCCGCTTCGCCTCGTCTCCGTCGGACGGTGCGTGCCCAAGAAGGGCTTCGACTTCAGCATCCGCGGCGTGGCGGCGGCTATCGCGCGCCGGCCGGACATGGCGCTTATCTACACGCTCATCGGCGACGGCGCCGACATGCCGAAGCTGCGCGAGCTGGTGGCGGAGCTCGGCGTCGGCGACAAGGTGCAGCTCCTGGGCTCGCGTCCCCACACGGAGGTCACGCGGGCCCTGGGCTCGAGCCACGCCATGCTGGCGACCAGCGTCACCGGAGCGGACGGCGACATGGAGGGCATCCCCACCGTGACGATGGAGGCGATGGCGACCGGCCTACCGGTCATCTCCACCTATCACAGCGGCATCCCGGAAGCGGTCGTGCACGGCTACACCGGCTTCCTGGTCAAGGAGCACGACGTCGAGGGGCTTGCGGAGGCTATCATCGCACTTTACGAGAATCCGGCTATCGCCTCGAAGTTCGGCCGCCAGGGCCGGGCTCACGTGTTGAACGAGTTCAACATCGAGCGGCAGAACATGAAGGCGCTCGACCTCTATGAGAGCATCGCCATCGGCGGAACGAACTAGACCATTGCGGGACCACCGTCGGGCCGGGGCCTTATCGCGCGCAGCCCGCCTTGTTGTGTAGGAAGGATGGACATGCTGAGGGCAGCGCGTGGGGCCATACGCGGCGGTGCGGTCGAGATCGAGCTGCAGGGCGCGCAATGGCCCAAGGATCTGACGGTCGGCGTCAAGGCGACCGGCCGCACCGAGACCAAGAGCTGGGATTTCAAGCCCCGCAAGGCTGACCGCACGCAGACGGATGCCGCCGGCGCGAAGCTCTCGAGCTGGACGCTCAAGATTGCGCTCGAGGATCTGCCGAAACCGACCTACGGGATCGAGCTGGTGGCGTCGGATGGGACCACCTCCGAGGTGCCGGCGGATCCGGCCGGCTGGCACCTGGGTTTCCTGGCGCCCAAGGACGACAAGGAGTTCGCCGCCCGCTACACATGGATAGGGCAGCGCATTCGGGATGACGAGACGCTGCTGTTCTCGCTCTTTCAGTGCCTGCGGCATTGCCAGCTCTCGAACGCCAATCTGGCATCGGCCGCCGTCATCTTCGGCTACCGCAGCCTGGAAGCCGATGATGCGGAACGGGTTGAGCTCGCCATGCGCTTTGTCGCCGAGTCGCTGCCGCTGGTGTCGTCCCTCGGTGCAACCCGGCATGTGCGGTCCGATCGCGATCACATGGTGATCTCGCTCAACACGATCGGGTGGCATCTCGCTCTCTACGCCAACCGCCGCGCCGATATGATGGGGGCGCTAGCCAACATCCATTCGGCTCTGGAAGACATCGAGGACGCCTGGTCGGTCGGCTACAACGGCTCCAAGGGCCTGCTGCTCTACAGCGTCATGCTGGCGGCGGAGGGCTCCACCGAGCGCGCGCGCCAGGTCAACAACTTCCTATTCGTCCTGTTCCAGCGGGCTGCCGCCAGCTCGCAGAACAGCAATCCGACGCTGTTCAACGATTTCAGAATGGTGCACCGGGCGACGTTCCTGGGCATGGTCATGAATCGCACGATCGACGGACTGTCGACGCCGAACGATATGCGAGTCACCATGGAGCTCATCGCGCCGGACGTGCTGCGCGTCAGGAACAAGCGCGTCACCGCCAAGTTGACGGCGCGGCTCAACGCGTTCGAGCTAGGAGTGAGAGAAGCAGATGTCGCTTTCCCCGCAGCCTGAGACGTCGCCGCCGGCCCTTACCCCTGCGAATGGAGGGGGCCTGAGGCCGCAGTCGAAGCGCGCCAAGAAAGCTTACGTGGTCGGTAATTGCCAGGTCAAATCCCTGGCTTACGCGCTGAACTACTATGTTGCCGATGTCGATTTCGATCATGTGCAGGTTCACTCCCTGCATCCCGCCAAGGCCGAAGCCCATATCAATAAGAGGATTGATGAGATCAGGGTCGATGCTGATTTCATTCTGGCGTTCAATCTGAGCGATAAATTCTTCGGGCTTGCCAAGGAACAGATCGCCTCGACCTTTCCTGGCCTGCCGATTCTGACCATCAGCAATCTGTTCTTCGGCGGCTATCATCCCGACATCGTGGTGCTCGGGCTGCCGCACAAGCGGATCGACGGTCCGCTAGACCAATATCGCAGCCGCATCGGGCTCCATGGCTTCATGAACGGCAAGACCGTTCAGGAGACGATGACCCTGTTCCGGGAAGACGTGTACGAACAGCTCGGCTACTTCGCGGAGTGGCGGCAGTCGCTCGGTCGGCTGCTCAAGGGCGACGATGGCGTCGAGATCAAGTTCGCCGAGAGGTTCGGCGATTTGCTGCGGCAGCGGCTGTCCATGTACGTCCTGAACCATCCGACGCCCGTCGTGTTCAGCGCTTGGGCAAAGGTCATCGCCGATGCGCTCGCCGAGCGCGGCCTGGCGAGCTCGAGGGACTGGCAGCCCGACGAGGCGCTGTTTCCGGCGTTCTTCACGGACACGTCGGTGTTTCCGGTCTATCCCGAGATCGCCAAGCGCCACGAGCTCGCTTTTCCCGGCAGCTACATCTTCAAGGGCAAGGCGTACCAGACCGATTCGTTCCTGGATCTGGAGCAATACCTGACGGCCGAGTTCAACGCGCTCGAAGAGGCCGGGCGCGACGCCATCCGCGCCTCCGCCCAGTGGCCTCTCGTGGAACGCCGCTTTGCCGCTCTGAAGGCCTGACGCGTTCAACTCCGAGTGAACGCCGTGGTCAACGGGCGACGGGCGGCCCGGCTGGCTTGAGTTTTCCGCGCTCGCGCGTTAAACGTAGAGTAGAGCGTGTATAGCCTAGGCCGATGATGGGAGCGGCCCGCCGGCAATTGCGGCGGCGAGTCTGAAACCTAGCTGCCCGGGGAAAGGATGAGCGTCCGTGCTGAAGGTTTCTGCGATTGGAAGTTGTCGCGTCTTCACACCTCTGAACTTGATGAAGCGTCGCGGCCATATTTCGACCGGTCACGACAAGGCCGAGTGGTATACGCATTCTACTCAGGATGTATTGCAGAAATACGATATTATGAATGCGGAGCGTAACCCTTCCGAGGAGGTCTTGCCGCTTCTCGTTCATGGCCTGGACAAATACCATCCGGAAGCGGCAAGGGCCGATTTTTATGCCGGCACCGACGTGTTCGTCGTCGAGGTTGCGTCGATCAAGGTCTACGAAGCCGGCGGCTGGTACCTACAGCAGTGGTGCGTCCGCGACGCGCTGAAGGGCGAGATCAAGTCGCCGCCGGCCGTGGCTTTGGCCGAGGAGGCAAAGCTCACGGTCCAGAAGCACGACGACTTGGTCGCCGATCTGCTGGCGATCGTCGAGAAGCTCGATGCGCCCGTTGTTTTCGTCCCGCACGTCAACGTCATCGGCGCCAACGGTGCGCCGATCGCGGAGCGGGCGTTGATCCGATCGGCCATCACCGAGGTCTGCGAACGTTCGGACGCGAAGATGTTCGATCCGACGCCCTACGTCTACGAGATCGGCTACGAGACCGCCATGATCGATTCGGGGCACTACCGCCCGGAATACGAGCTGGTCATGGGACAGAAGCTCGTCGCCTTCCTGAAGGAGAATTTCGAGCGCGTCGACTACGACGGCGCAGCCAACGGCTGAGCGGCCCGACTCTTTTCATCCAGGAAAGCGCTTGGTGCGTCCAAGCTGATTTGCGGCCGGGCTGAGCCCGGCCGTCGTGCGAGGGCGGTAGCTCCCACGCTGCCCGGTCGTCGTCGCGAGGATCGGTCGGGCGACGTTGCGCCGCGCGCCTCACATGCTGCACCGCCGCGAATTCTGGAGCCGGCACCTTTACCGCAAAGGCCGGGCAAGGTAGTGTCTGGCCGTTTCAGTTTCGCACTACGGCAGAAGGGCTTACCATGGTTGAAATGCTTGACTGCACGCTGCGAGACGGCGGCTATTACACCAATTGGGATTTCAGCTCCGAACTCGTTGACGACTATGTCGACAATATGGCTCGACTGCCGATCGATTACATCGAATTCGGCTATGTCAACGATGACATGGATGGCTATTACGGCGAATACTTCTTTCTTCAACCGGATAAGCTTCGCAAGGTAAAGGCCAGGCTGCGCGGCGACCAGAAGCTCATGGTCATGATCGACGGCAAGTCCGCCACCGTCGGCCGCATCGAGCCGCTGTTCAAGCCGTTGGTCGGTATTGTCGACGGCGTGCGCATCACCGCTGCCCCCAATGCCCTCGGCCACGCGTTGGACTTGGCGCGGGAACTGAAGAAGTTCGGCTTCCTGGTCGGTTTCAACGTCATGTACCTCTCGACCTATCAGGATGACCTGGGTCGGCTGCAGGCGGTCATCGACGAGCCGCAGAGCTATGACTCGATTGCCCTGGTCGACAGCTACGGCGGCTGCTCCCCCGCCAAGGTCGGCCGGATTATCGCCGAGCTGCGGGAAAAGCTGCCGAACAACGCCGTCGGCTTCCATGGCCACGACAACATGTGTCTGGCCTTCGCCAACTCGCTGGCCGCCATCGAGGCGGGCGCCGACATCGTCGACGGCACGCTGACCGGCATGGGTCGCGGCGCCGGCAATCTCCGCACCGAAGCGATGCTGATCCATCTGGCGCGCGAAGGCACCAACCGCGAGCTCGACTTTCAGGCGCTGGCGTCGGTCGTGGCGCCGTTCGAGGAGATGCGCAAGACCTACGAGTGGGGCACCAATCTGCCGTACATGCTGTCGGGCGCCAACAACCTACCCCAGAAGGACGTCATGGATTGGCTCGCCAAGAGCCGTTACTCCGTGGTGTCGATCATCCGCGCGCTGCAACAGCAGAGCGGGCAGGAGGTCGACCGCTCCGTCTATCCGGACGTCGCTCAGGGCGGCTTCCCGGGCAAGAGCGTGCTGCTGGTGGGCGGCGGCCCGACCGTGCCGCAGCACGCCGAGGCCATTCGCCAGTTCATCGCCCGGCACGATCCGCTCGTCGTCTTCTCGTCGTCGCGGCATCTGAAGCTCGCCAAGCAGCTCGGCGGCCGGCAGCTGCTGTGCCTGCCGGGGCATGACGCTTTCCGGGCCGATCTCGATCAGGCCAACACCATGATGGGAGCTGTCGTGGTGGCGCCGCCGCGTGTCCCCGGGTGCGTACCCGTGGGACTGACCCTGCCGGTCTACCAGGCCGCACCGGTGAGCCCGGATGGCGCTTCGGGCGGGCCGGTGTCAGACAGCGGTCCCATGGCGCTCGGCCTGGGCGTCGTGGAGTCGCTGCAGGCCGGTCAGTGCTGGCTGGTCGGCTTCGATGGCTATGACCACGCGACGCTGGCCCAGCAGGATCTGGCGCGCGAGGTGCAGAGTTCGCTCGACCTCTACGCCGCCAAGCACGGCCCGGCCTCGCTGGTGAGCCTCACGCCGACGCGCTACAACGTCCGCTGCCGCTCCATCCACGGTCTTGCTGCGGCTGCCTGAGACCTGCGCTGATGGCAACCCGGTTGGCCGCAGTCATCTTTGACTGCGACGGTGTCCTGCTGGTCTCCAACCGCCTCAAGGTGCGGGTGTTCGCGGATGCGGCTCGGGCGGCCGGCTTCTCCGAGCGCGACGTGGCGGCCTTCAGCCGTCATGTCGCCGCGAACTTCGGCACGTCGCGGATCCGGATGTTCGAGGCGCTGCTGGCGCGTGAGGATCTCGAGCACAGACCGGCAACTTCCGTCGAGGCGTTGGTGAGCAGCTACGCCGAGCAGCTCTATCGCAAATATGTGCGCTGCCCGACGACACCGGGCATGGTCGGCACGCTCGATGCGCTCGCCGCCTCTGCCACCCCGCTGTTCATCGTGTCCGGTTCCGACCAGGCCGAACTGCGCCAGCTGATGATCGAGCGCGGGCTGGCTCGTCATTTCCGCAACATCTTCGGCTCGCCGAAGAGCAAATCCGACAACATTCGCACGATCCTAGCCGACATAGGCCTGAAGTCCGGTGGCGGCGGGCGGGTCGTCTTTGTCGGGGATGCCGAAGCGGACTGGCGGGCCGCGTCCGACACGCAGGCGCGCTTCGTCTATATGGATAAGTATTCCACAGCGAAACCGCGGATGCGCACATTGGCGAGGGAATACGGTTTCGAGCAGATCGCCGATCTGCGGGCTCTTCCGTCCCTACTCACCCAGGCCGACGCAGCATGACGATGATCGCCTTCCTGCCGTGTCGCGCCGGCAGCCAGAGAGTGCCGCTCAAGAACACCCGCCCGTTCGCCGACAATCCGGAAGGGCTGGTGGGGCTCAAGCTCGACCAATTGCTCAAGGCCCGGGCCATCGACCAGGTCGTGCTGTCGAGCAACGACCCGGTGGTCATCGCCATCGGCGAGAAGCGGCTCAGCGTGGCCGGCGGCCGCCTGGTCATCGACCATCGCCCCGATCATCTCTGCAGCTCGGCGACCTCCACCGACGAGGTCATCGCCTACGTGCCGCAGATCATCGCCGCGGGCGATGTGCTGTGGACGCACGTGACATCGCCGTTCTTTGATCACGAGGAGTACGACGCTGCCGTCGCGGCCTATGGCGCGGCGCGGGCGGCCGGCAGTCACGACAGCCTGATGGGTGTGACGCGGCTGAGCACTTTTCTCTGGAACGAGGACGGCCCGATCAACTACGACCGTACGGTCGAGAAGTGGCCACGAACGCAGACGCTGCGGCCGCTGTACGAGGTCAACAGCGCTATCTTCATCGCGCCGATCGAAGCCTACCGCAAGCGATCGGACCGCATCGGCGACCGGCCCGTGCTCTATGAGATCAGCAAGGACAAGACGGTCGACATCGATTGGCCCGACGATTTCGAGATCGCAGAAAGGCTCTGGCAGTCCCGCACGGGCCAGAAGGCGGAGTGACGCCGGCATCACGGGATTCTGACGGCAGCCACCATCCCCTGCTGTCTATTCCTTAACTTAGCTGGCCGTGATTTCCCTATCCGTGAGCTTGCCCTCTCGTGGTCTGGCTGCCCGTCGCCGTCTGCCGGGCGCGATCGGCCGCGGCTCACGTTGCCCGCCCGGCGAATGGCTGGGTCGAGCTCAGCTCATGACGGCGTTGGGCGGCCCGCCAGCATCGGCGGGCCTTGTACGGTTCGGGGTTGCAGGGTCTCCCGTGCATGGCGCCCGCGCCTGGATGCTCATCGCGGCCGTCCCACATCCCTACCGTCACGCGCACGCTATCTGTCGCGCGCCCGGCCGCGGTGTTTGGCGGCGCACGTTTCGATACCTTCGCCGTTGCAAGCTTGGGTATAGTCCGGGCGGGCGCATGCGCTCAGCCAATGGGGAGGGGGGAGCCTGTGCAGGCATGCCGGCGGAGCGATCGCATCGGGTACACCCGGTCGGCCGGCGCAGCCGCGGCGTGCAAGCTGCCGAGAACCGGCCCCGCTGTTAACGGAAAGCACTGGACCAGATGAAAACCAAGCGCTTGGGCAGGAGCCCGATTGCCGTCTCCGATATTTGCATGGGCACGATGACGTTCGGCAATCAGGCCGACGAAGCCGCGTCGTTGCGCATCCTCGACAGGGCGTTCGACGCCGGCATCAATTTCTTCGATACGGCCGAGAACTACCCCGTACCCCCCGATGAGAAATGGGCCGGGCGCACCGAGGAGATCGTCGGTCGCTGGATGAAGACCAAGCGTCGCGACGCCATCATTCTGGCGACCAAGGTGTGCGGGCCGAGCCACGGCTGGATCCGGGGTGCCCAGCGTGCCGGCATGACGGCGCTCGACCGGCACAACATTACGCGTGCTGTCGAAGCCAGCCTGAAGCGGCTGCAGACGGACTATGTCGACCTCTATCAGACGCATTGGCCCGACCACGGTGGCCGTTACGAGGATGCCTTGCTCGCCCTCGACGATCTGGTGACCGCCGGGAAGGTCCGGATCATCGGCTGCAGCAACGAGACCACCTGGGGCCTGATGAAGAGCATCGCCGTGTCCGAGCGCGAGGGCCTGGCGCGTTACGAGACGATCCAGAACAACTTCAGCCTGAACAACCGCCGCTTCGAGGACGAGCTGGCGCAGGCATGCCGTCAGGAGGGGGTGAGCCTCATCCCCTATTCGCCGCTCGGCGGCGGCGTGCTCTCGGGCAAGTACAACGGCGGACGCATGCCCGACGGGGCGCGCTTCGCCAACTACCTCAAGCTCGGCGGGCGGCAGGCGACAATGGCCCGGCGTTTCGTCAACGACAAGTCGCTGGCGTCGACCGAGCGCTTCACCGCCATCGCGGCGGAGGCGGGCCTGTCGGCCGTCACCCTCGCCACCGCCTGGAGCAAGCAGCACGACTTCGTGGCCTCGACCATCGTCGGCGCGACGCATGTGGACCAGCTCGACGATATCCTGGCGGCAGCGGACGTGACGCTCGACGCCGAGGTGCTGCGCAAGATCGACGAGGTCTCGAAGGATATCCTGTATCCGATGGGGTAGCTCCTGCCCTGGCCGGGTCGGGCCGCGCTACGGGGATTGGGGCGGCCCGACGCTGAAGGAGAGAACGCGGCTCACATCGCGCTGGGATCGCTTGCTCTCTCGCGTCCAGGTGTTGAAGGCCTCCTGCACGGCCTTCAGCTGCGCCTTCGACGTTGGCGCCTTGTCGACGACGCCTTCGCGGATCAGCGCCTTGACGACGTCGGCGCTGAGGATGAACGCATCCCAGCCGTTGAAGCGCAGGAAGTACATCGCGGCCGAGCCGCCGAGATGGGAAGCATGCTTCTTGAACTGCTCCATCAGGCCGATCTGATCGGTCGTCGGCCAGTTCCGCAGGAAGGCGCCGAACGAGCCATGGGCTTTGGCGATGTCGACGACGAAGCGGGCGTTGGCGATCGTCGCCTGGATCTTGGCGCCGTTGCGGACGATCCGCGTGTCCTTCAGCAGGCGGGCGACATCGTCGTCCCCGAAGAAGGCGACGCGATTGGGGTCGAAGCCCGCAAACGCCGCCTCGAAGCCCGGCCATTTCTTGTCGATGACCTCCCAGGAAAAGCCCGCCGAAAAGACCGCCTTGGCCATGCCGGCCAGGAACCTGTCGTCGCTGCGGTCGAGATCCGCCGCGCTCCCGTCGGCGTGCTCGGCCAGCCGTGCCTTGATGCCGGCCTTGCCATGGTGCTGCTCCGCAAGCGCCACGATCTCCGAAAACCTGCGCAACGTCATAGCCTGCCCTCCCATCGCCGCGAGGGGCTCCGGCACGAGCCGTCCGCGATCGGTGGAACCGCTCTTGTGCCGGCCCGCGCGTGCCTCGCGGCCTCCTCAGTCAGGCTGCATATTTGCCGGCGCCGCCGGTGTCCGCCAGAGCGCTTTGCGATCGGGCGGAAACACCCGATCGCAAGAGAAGCACTCCAAGGAGCTGGAGCATCTCTCCGCAATTGGATGAAGTCCGGCCAATAGCGAAGTGCTCCAGAGGGCGGGCGACCGGCTCCGCCATCCCGGCGACGGATATCTCAGGCCGCCTGCAGGCGCGCTTGGCTCCGCGACGGCAGCGGCGGGAAGGCGAGCGCCACGGCGGCGGCGGCGACAGCGACGCCCAACGAGCCGATATAGAGCCAGGCATAGCCGCCGAAGGTGTCGAACACCCAGCCGCCGGCGAGCGGGCCGAAGGCCATGCCGATGCTGGAGGCCATCGTCGCCGCGCCGAACACGGTGCCCATGATGCGCTGGCCGAAGTATTCGCGCGCCAGCACGGCATAGAGCGGCATCACGCCGCCGTAGGCGGTGCCGAACACCAGCGCCAGGGCATAGAACGCCTCCAGCCGATTGACGGCGAGATAGCCGCCGATCGCCAGCGCCTGCACCAGCAGGCCGCCGACCAGCACGGGCCTGACGCCGAGCCGATCCGCCAGCACGCCGAGCAGCAGGCGTCCGCCCAGCCCCGCCAGGCCCTCGACGCTGTAGATGCTGACGGCGGCCATGGCCGGCACGCCGCAGAGGATGGCGTAGCTCACCATGTGGAAGATCGGCCCCGCGTGCGCCGCGCAGCACAGGAAGAAGGTGAGCGCCAGCACGATGAACTGCGGCGATCGCAGCGCCTGGGGGGGCGTCAGGCCGGCGCCGGCGTCGGCCATCGCGTTGCCCGCCGCGGCGCCCTCGCGCTCTGCCTCGGCCGGGCGGCGCACCAGCAGCGCCGCCGGGATCAGCAGCGCCCAGGCGGCGACAGCGATGACCAGCATGGCGGCGCGCCAGTCGTAGGTGCTGATCAGCCAGCGCGTGAACGGCGAGATGGTCATCGGCGCCACGCCCATCCCGGCCGAGACCAGCGATACGGCGAGGCCGCGATTGGCCGCGAACCACATCGTCGCCACCGCGATCATCGGGGCGAAGAAGGCGCCGGCGGCGAGCCCGACGACGATCCCGTAGGTGAGCTGGAACTGGATGAGCGAGGTGGCGCGGCTGGCCAGCGCCAGGCCGAGGCCGAGCAGGACGGCGCCGGCCAGCACCACCGGCCGCGGGCCGAAGCGGTCGCTCGCCGCTCCCCAGCCGAAGCCTGCGGCGCCCATGACCAGGAAGTCGAGCGTCATGGCGCTCGAGATGCCGGCGCGCGACCACCCCGTCGCCGCTGCCATGGGCTCCAGATGCACCGCCAACGAAAACATCGCTCCGATGCCGACGCAGGTCATGAGCGCCCCGACGGCGACGATCACCCAACCATAGGAACGTGTCACGGCTCCGCCTCCGGCTTCCATCCGCTTCTCCGTCAAAGACGTTCGCCGCGAGCTGATCGCGACAGCCGCGTGCGATTTTCGTGGACAGGCCTCGCAGGGCAGGGCGCGTCTGCGTCCAGGAGCGGCGATGCTCGAGACGTGCGGTGGCGCCGTCGCGAACGGCGATCCGGCCGTCGATCGTCGCGGGCGCGGTGTGCATCCCGCTGCGCGGTGGCTCCGTATCTCGTTCAGGGCGTCGGCGGCCTATCCCTTGCCGGCCCCATTGCGGCACCGCGCTCTCTGTCGCCCTGCGCGATGCCGTCCTCAAGGCCCCGTCACCGCTGCCGGTGGCGGGGCCTCTCTGTTCGTCGGTTCGGCGCGCTGCCTATGCGCTCGCGCCGGTGAGCCAGTCCGACACCGCCGTTTCCGTCAGCACCGCCTGGGGCGAGCGGTGACGCTCGGCCAGCCGGCGCTCGTCCTCGGTCAGGATCTGCGCCTGCATATAGGTGCCGAGGTCTCGCGCCCGGCGCACGCAGGCCGCTCCGAAGCTCCGCTGCTGCGCGTCGAAGGCGGCGAGCGCCGCGGTGATGTCGCCGGCCGGCGTGAGGGCCTCGGCGAGCGCCTGGGCGTCCAATGCGGCCTTGGTCACGCCCATGCCGAGGTGGGGGCGGGCGACGAACGCGGCGTCGCCGATCAGGACCGTGCGCTGTCCGAGCACCATCCGGGGCGTCTCGAAATCGAGGATGGCCTGGAGGAACGGCTGCTCGGTGGCGCGGATCACCTCGGCGAACTGCGGCGACAGCAGCTCCTCGGCCGCCCGCCGCAGGTCGCCGACGATCCCGGGCCTGATCCGGTGCGGCGGGATCGAGAGCTGGTGACGGATACCGTCGACGTCGGTCAGCAACTCGCCCAGCGCCCCATCCATGGCCGCCGGGCGATACCAGACGAAGTTGTAGCGCCGCTGTCCGGGCGACGTCTCCTCGTTCGGCCCGGCGACCGGGTAGCCCAGCATCTGCTCGCCGGGCGGCAGGCAGAAGGCGAAGTACGCGAAGAGCTCCGCATGCGTCCGCCGCGAGAGGGCGTGCTCCTCGGCGAGCCCGCGCCAGGCGACGTAGCCCGCATATGTCGGCTGCGCCGCCGGAAGCGCCTGCTCCCGGACGCTGGAGAACAGGCCGTCGGCGCCCACGAGGAGGTCACACTCCGCCACCCGGCCGTCGGTGAAGCGGACCAGCACGTCGCGGCCGCGCTCCTCGGCCGATGCGAAATGGCTGTCCAGCCTGTAGCTGTCGGGCGGCAAGGCCCGGCGCAGCAGGGCGTGGAGCCGGCTCCAGGAGGTCATCGTCTGCGGCAGCTCCAGCTCCTCGGCAAGGCGACCGTCTCTGTGGAAGGCGCGGCGGCCCGACACGGCGACGCCTGCTCTCGCCTGTGATCCGTCGATCCCCGCCCGTTCCAGGCACTCGAACAGCTCGGGATGCGTCACGATGCCGGCGCCGCGGCCGGCCAGCTCCACCGCACTGCGTTCGTGTACCCCGACGCGCCAACCGGCGCGCTGGAGAAACAGCCCCGCCAGCAATCCGCCGAGCGAGCCGCCGACGATGATCGCCCGCCTGCCGCCATCCCGCCGTCCCGCCATGCCGCTCTCCATGCTGCATTGATCGGAGGATAAATAGCCTCGGAGATGTGCGCGGGGCAACTATTTATCGTTTGATAAACAAATGCGCGACGCCGACCCGCAGCGCAACGTCGGGGGCTCGCCGCGCGCACAAGGTCGCCCCCCGACGTTGATCCGAATCGTGGATCAATGGTCCACACCGATCGACACGGCGGTGCTGAGCTGGTGTGCAGCAACGGACGGGGCGACCACCGTTGCCCCGATCTGGCTCGCATCGCGGCGACCGTTCGGGTACCAGCCGCGGGTACGTGGCAGGAGATGCGCGCTAAGCTATTGATCTAGCTGGTGGGCCCGGCAGGACTCGAACCTGCAACCAGACCGTTATGAGCGCGACGGTTTGGCCATACGACCTTGAAATATCATCGTTTTAAGAAAAGACCGTGCGACTTCATCGCATATCATGGCCGACGTAGCGCGACCAATCCGCGACCAGCCCGGCTGCCCTTCTGTAGGGCGTCGCCAGCGGCGCGCTGGTGGTCAGGGTGATGATGCCCGTAGACCCGCTGCACCATCTCGGGGCTCATGCCGACGTAGCCCGCGACCTCCCAAACCGGGACGCCGTGCTGAAGCATCCACGTGACGCAGGTATGGCGCAGGGTATGGGGCGTGACCCGGCCCGACAGCCCGGCGCCGGCGACGGCGTTCGACCACGCCGTCTTGATCGATGCCACGGGATCGCCGTTCCAGTCGACAATGTATTGATCGATGATGCCCTTGGAATGCCAGCGGCGCAGGTGCGCCATGATGCGCGGCGACAGGCGAACGACCGGCGAACGCTTGTTGGCCGCTTCCGCCTCGTCTTCAGCCAGGCGATAGAATAGGCCCGACTCAAGGTCGACATAGGAGCGGCCGGAAGCCGCGTAGACTGAGGCATTGAGGATCGGGCCGCTGCGCGAGCCTGAATATAGCCCCATCAAAATGAAACGAGCGATATGGCGAAGGTCATAGTGCCATTTCTCACGATTAGCGCCGTAAACCTGCTCTCCTTTTCTATACCCGCGCGGCGGAACCTGTGGGCGCCGGAAGCGCCAGCAGTACCAAATAAGCCTAGCGGCCTCGTCCCGCGTCAAGAAGCGGGCCCGAGGTTGCCCTTTCACCGGCAACGTGACCGTCACGTTTCCGGTGTGCAGTCCGCGGCGGCCGTGGTGGTTAATGGCTGACCGCAGCTCTTCGAGGTCACGCCGAGCGCCGCCACTGGTACGGCTCTTCGTATAGGCGCGACAGTTGGTCGGCGTCACATCGCTCAGCATCTTGTCGCCCCACCACGCAGACAGTCTGCTGACGCGGCTCCTGGCCTTGCCGGGGCTCGCTTGGCTATCGACACCGTCATCCAGCCAGACCGACAGAACGTCAGCTACGGGCGTTTCAGTGGCAGAACGGCAGCCTTGGTCGGCGGGATTGTGCTTCGCCTCGATGTAGGCGGCAAGGCGGAGCTCGGCATCTGCAATCTGCTCTGGAGCGCAGCCTGTGCTTTCATAATGGCGGCCGTCGGCGATGACCCAGACGGCGCTTCGGCGCTGCCGCTCGTTGGCGGCTCGCAGCACGAGGTGCGGTCCTTTCGATCGACGCGGCATCGTTCCACCATCCTCCCTACCTCGGCGAGCGTGGTCATATCCTTGCCGGCGATGCGCCAGGTGGTCAATCGGCCCTTGGCGGCTTCGCGCCGGAGTGACGATAAGCTGATGGAGCCATCGGGGAATGCCAACCTAGCGGCGGTCTCCAGCCTGACCGGCGTGTCCTCACCGATCTCCGCCCTGTCGGGGAGGGGCCTAGGCATCACTGTGCCCCCATGCGGTCACGCGGACGCGCACTGCCCGCATGCCCTTCTTGTAGGCTCGGCGCCATCCATCAACCGGCGTTTCTCCGGCCATTGACCACTGCCTGCCGATCTCTTCGCAGACCTCGCGCCTGGTGCGTCGGACGGAGAAAATAAATGGCGGGTCGCCCGGCCAGCATGCCGACCAGCCGAATGAGGTGTTTCGCCCGGTCAATGTGCCCCTCCCGTCCCGCGGCTGGCGCGAGCGCGCTTAGTCGTAGCCGATATGATGTTGGCGCGGGGATGCTTGAGGCGATCCCAAATGGCTTTTGCGCGCTCGGCCTCTTTGATGATCGCCTGCTCTGCCGGCGTAAGGTGGTTGCGCCAGTCAGCGGCCATGGCTGTGCTCCGGCAATGTCCGACGCACGATGGTGCTTCCGTCGCGCACCCACCGGCGAATAGACAGTTCGCATCCCCAGGCCAGCCCGACGCCGTTCGCCATGCCGATGTGCGTGCGCCTTTGCCCGCAGCCGCACGAGCATTTGCGCTGTTGCCGCAGCGGCTGCATGTAGCGGCGGTGCGCGAGGGCCGATCCCCACTGGCCGAACGCGTCAGACATCGGCGCCTCCTGTCTCTTGGCGGGCGCGTGCACGGATCCGGCGGGCGATGTTGTCCATGATCCAGATCTCTCCGCCGTTGCAGTCTCCGGTGTCGAGCTCGGCCACTTTGGCGCATGCCTCGCGCTCGGCATCCACCGCACGCCGCACGGCTTCGGCCTGGGCGGACAGTACCGCATCATCTGTCTCGACCCTCACTCGCCCCTCGATCGCATCGGCGGCGTCGGTCAGGACCGTGACGAGCGGGTTGGCCCAACCCTGGACGCGCTCGGCAGCCAACGACGCGGCCACCTCGCGCAGCCGAGCGGCATGGCGCTTCAGATCCTCACCCACGGTCGCCTCCCTGGTCGAGGGCGCGGCGGCCTACCCACCATAATCTCTCCGCGACCACCGGATAGACTTCCAGCATCCAATCCTTATCTTCTGGATCATGGTCGTCATCGCGCAAGAAAGGTGCTCCCTCGAACATGTCCATGGCGCGAAGGTTGAAATTCAGCTCTCTCCATGCCTCGTTGCATTCGAGATGCTCGCGATAGGCTGAAAATTCCCCGTCGAAGTGAGAACTTGTGCTGTGGTGGCGCTCTCCCGCATGGATTGGGAGGCCGCATTGAGCGCAGCGGTGCACTTTGCGGCCGGTCACTATTTTGGAATTGTGAAATCCCATCACCCCCTCCCGTCTGTGCTGTCGGAGAGGGCGCGGCGGCCGGCGGGCTCCAGCGTGAGGACTGGTCGGTAGCCAATCGCTTCAGCGAACAGTGCCACCGTACGCAGGCTGGGTGACTTCTTGCCGTTCAGCACCTCGGACACATACGATACGGACGTGCCCAATCGCTCGGCCACATCCTTCATGCGAAGCCGGTCCTGCGCCTTTCGCAGGTAGAAGGCTTCGCGCAGGGCCTTGATAACGGCGATGGTCAGGGGATCGGAATCCATCCCGTCACCTCCCGTCTGCGCTGGTGGGGGTGGCGAGTGGCAGAAGCGCGCTGACAGGAACCGTGAAGAACGGATAATCTCCCGTCGGGTCGAGGGTGACGCTCTTGTGCTCTCCGCCGAGCATGCGGCTGTCGTCGCTGGCGCAACCGTAATCCCAACCTTTGAGGTCGTAGACGATGGTGCCGGGCGGCGCATCACTGGTCTTGACCGCGCACTTCAAGCGATAGGCCCTGGGGGACCAATTCGGAATAATCGTCACGACACCCCTCCCTCCCTCGCTCGTGGCGGCGGGGCTGTCTAAAGAGGCGAAGCCTCTGGCTTCTTCTGCGGCTGCGGACAGGGCGGCGCGAGCATCCTGAGGCCACGTCGTTTGGCCATCGGGGACCATGTGAAGCGCACGCCTTACGAGGTCCTGAAGCTCCCGCACGCGCTCCCGCAGCGCATCGTTGGTGCGCAAGGCGGCGCGTGTTTTCGCCTCAGCGGCCGATACGGCCATCGTCGGCGTGCAGCCGAACGTCTTGATGAACCCGCGCAGCGTGGTGGCGTCGCCGGCCACGTCATCCCGCTCGCGCGTCACCTCCGCGAGCTTGGCTTCGGCGGCGACGACTTGACCGCCAGTCTTCGCAATGACCTCCTGCATGCTGCGGATGGTCCGCTCTGCCGCGCCTAGCTTGGCGGACGTGTCGGCGAGGAGGTTGCTTAGTTGGTTGCTCCGGCGCGGAGCCTCCGCGAGCCGCGCCGCGAGGTCGACAAGCCGTCCAGCGATATCGTCGAAATCACTTCCCCGGAGCATCTGCGACAACTCGCGCAGGAATTCTGCATCGTCGCCCACCGGCTCACCCGGAGCGGCAGCAGGCGGGACAGACGCCAGCACCTCATCGATACCCTCTGGAGAGATCATGAGGTCGGTGTGGCCGGGGGCGGATGTGGCGGGAAGCGAGCGACGCACCTCATCCACGGCATGGCGTCGAGCAAAGTCCTCCAGCGGGGCGACGTAGGCGAGCAGCGCGGCAAAGTCGTCGATCAACCTACTGGTGATGCGCTCATTCTGCGATGGCCCGAAAATAACCGCGGCCCGCAACTGCTCGCGCATGGCTGGCGTGGTCTTCAACGAGAGATGACCGTCCCAATTCAACGCCTCTGGGGTGCGGGAGGCTTCGGCGCGGATGTCCTGGTTGATCGTCTCGGCCATTTCAGCGCCGTTCTGGCACAGGCAATCATGACCGCGCGCTTCGAGCGAGCACTCGTAAGCCCCGGTCTCAGGGGCCACGGGGCTGCACATCTCGCAGTCGGATGGTAGGATTGTTCGTTCATAGGCGATCTGCGCCGCCCGCTCCAACCCCTCCCGATACGTCCCGCCCAGCGGCTCCGGGGGGCTGGGTGCGGTGTCGACCATGTCCCGATAGATGTTGGCGGCGAGCGAGTCGCTGACGGCATGACGCCGTGCGGCTCTGTCCTTCTGCGTGGCGTCCGGCTCCTCCGGAACCATCCGCCAGCCGCTGGTGCGCTTGTCAGGCATCGTCATGGCTTGATCCAATCTCTTTGCGGCAGGCGGTGGCCCAGCTCAGCACCGTGGTAGAGCCCGGCGAGGTAGACCCTGAGCAGCAGATCGGCGCCGTGCCCGTCGATCACAGCGCGGGCCGCCACCTTGCCGGCCAGCTCCGTCAGCCCGGCGCGAAGACGCTTGTCGATCTCGTAGGGTTGAATGGGCGCTCCAAGCGTGATGTCGGCTTGCTCACCCATGCTCAGCCTCCCGTGCGCGCAAGGCAGCGGCGAGGATGGCCAGGGAGGGCGTGGCGGCGCGGCCGTTGAAAAGCCGATGTCCGTCCGGCGGTAGCTCGATTGCGGCTCGACCGGCTGAATTGGCCTGCCACCATGCTCCTGGATAGATCCGCCAGACTAGCCCCACGGCGGCGTCGATGGAGACGTCAGGGGCGCGAGAGCGGTAGTCGCACCAGATCTCCTTGCCCCATTTCGACCCGTCGTCCGCAATGACCCGGAGTTCGTCGCTCCCGTCATCGCCCGTGACGATGTCGACCATGCAGAGCGCCTCGCCCAGCACCGCGCAGATCACGCGGCCCAGCGTCTCGTCATCCAGCTGGCCGGGAGAGGCCTCTACGCGAGCGCGTAGCTCTTTGGATTGGGATGTCATCGGGGGACAATGCTCCCGTCTATCTTGCGTTTTAGGGCGGATCGCTTGCCAAAGGGCAAAGGCGTTCGGCTTGGCGGGCGCGTGCCGTTGTGGCGGCTCTCGCGGCGCTTGGCCTTGGCGATCAGAGGAACGTCGTGCTTGCGGGTCTTCTCCGAATGGCACGGCAGGCACAAAAGCTTGCAATTGGCTTCGGTCGGATGTCCGCCCAGGCCGTCGGCTATATCGTGGTCGAAGGCGTACTTCCCGATCGTGACGCGGGCGCCGCAGCGTTCACACTGCATGCCGGAGCGGTCGAGTGCGGCGCGGCGGACTTTCTGGTTAAATTCGCGCCTCATCGCGTCAGCCTCATCTCGGCTAGCCGAGCATCCTCTTCCGCCCACCGACGCTCTTCCAACCAATCGCTGTTGTCGGCGCATCCCCAGTAGCAGGACCGGTTTCCGCGGCACCAATCTGGGTCGGGGCACCCGCACGGATAGCGCTCAGTGTCGGCCGGGACGGTCCTCTTCGGCTTCTCGTCCATCACGCAGCCTTCCGCAGCTCGGTCGGCTCCACGCCGAGCATGTTTGCCAGCACTGCGAAGACGGCCTCTTTGCTCTGCTGGAAGCGCTGCTTGCCCATCGCCTTGGTCGACTGGCTCTGTGCGGTGTGGTGGATGACGGTGGCCTCGTGGACCTGGACCACGGAGAACTCATCGACCGTTCGGACGAACGCGGCGACCCGGAGCGCTTCGGCCTTTGAGGAGCAGACGATGGTGCGCTCGTCGCGAAAGCCAGACTTGATCAGCGCGAACTTGCGAAGGTGTTCGGCCGTGGGGAACTGCCCGTCAAATCGCTCCGGCAGGCTCGACCAGGCCTCATTGACCACGGCGAAGAAGTGGCGGTGGGTGACGCCGGAGCGCTCCTCGTGCGGCACCAGCGTATAGCGCTCGCCGATGACGAATTGCAGGTCGGCAATCCGCTGGAAGCGGCGGAGCGGCACCATGACCTCGCCCGTCCACTCGAAAGAGATGGGTGCCGGCGTCATGCCGCGACCCTCCAGCTTTCAGCACCACGAACGCGCTCGACAACCTCGGCAAGCTCAGCGTTGAACGCATCGACCGCCGCGGATAGGTTCGCGATATAGGCCTCATCCCGGTGCGCTCGCCGGATGAACGGCGGCATCTTCGGCCAGTAGACCGTCAGGTCGATCCACTCGCGCTCGGCGACCCAAAGGGCGCCCTGGCACTGCGCGCGGTGCTCCGGCGGGAAGTCACCCTTGAGCAACTTCTCGATGACGATATGCGGGAGCGCCGTCTTGATCTCCAGCATGCCATCCGCGCCGATGAGGCTATCAGGCGAGCATCCCTTCTGTCCGTTGCGGATGAAGCCGACCTGCTCCGGCGGCTCCCCATCAACCATGAAGGCGTAGGCACGCCTGGCCTCGTCCTCCATCGCCTTGCCACGATCCATGTGAGCGTTCGAATAGCTCTCGCCCGGCTCGCCGGTGATGATCTCCCCGGCGAGTTTGAGCATGTAGGCACGGCGCGTGACGCTGGCTCCGCCGTCCCGGCCCTTAGCCATGACCGTCGAGAACATACTGGCAGTTGGTATCCCCGTGCGGACGGCATACCAATCCGCGGTCCCCTGCTCGATCTCTGTATAGATCTCTAGAGCCATGCCCATCGCCTCCGCCGCTTAATGTCGCTTACCGTCTGCTGCGTGATGCCGAACCGCTCTGCGATGCTTCTTTGGCCGCCCTGGCTAAGACGAATTTCCAGTACGGATGCGTCGGTTAATTTCGTGCCCCCATGAGATGATCCGCGGGCTTGCCGGCCATGCGTCAGTTTATCTAACTCGTTTTGCTTCCGCGTGGCCCAGCGCAAATGTTGTGGGCTCACACACAACTTGTTACCGCAGGAATGAGCTGCATCAAGACGTTCGCTCGACGGGGCGCCGTGCGCCATATAGCAGACGTATCGATGGGCGAGCCATTTCTTGCCGTCAGCCATCAAGCTCCCATAACCGTGGCTACCGATGCCGTATGGCCACAAGAGACACTCGCCTCCGCTGTGCCGAAGCGCGGCACTACTCACCCAGGCGATGCAGACGCCGTTGGCCAGCTTCTTAACCTTGAGCGGGTCTCCGTTCCGCTTCGCCCGCGCATAGTGCATGGCGCAATAACCATGCCCGTACCTTGGCTTGTCGCAGTCTGGGATGGCGCAGCGGCTCACGGCTGGGCCTCCTTCTGCTTGCGCAGGGCGACCTTCTCGGAGAGCATCTTGACCGCCCGCCTGAACTCGACGGCCGGCAACTCGGCGACGTTCTCAATCTCGAAGAGGTTCAAGAACTGGTCGATGCGGCCTCCGCTCTCCACGATGAGCCCGCGGATTTCCTCCATCTGCTCATCAGTGATGGTCGCCTCGTTCCCTCCGGCCGACCGGCCATCATCGTCCGTCGACGCAGCGAGCCCCAGCCCCGCCTTCAGCGTATAGCGCTGCAAGAACGTGATCGTGCTGCCGACCTGCTGAATGGGGTTCTTGTTGCCGCTCTCGTCCCTCGGGCCGCTCAGTGTATTCTCGACGAAGTGGCCGTCGCGGTGAGAAATGACGCAGGTGACGGTGACGGCGCCTTCCGATTTCGTGACGAAGCGATACGATAGGCCATGCTTCGCCAGGATCGGATCGATAGTCCGCGCAATCTCGGCCAGATCCTCGTGCCGGTAGTGCGTGCGCCCCTTGGCTGATGTGAAGTCGACGGTGCGGTTCTTGAAGATGACCGGGATCTCGGCCTTCGCCGCCGCCATGGCCGCGTCGAACGCCTTACGGGCCTGATCCGCTTCCCATTCCTTCTGAAGCTGCCGCAGCTCCCGGATGGTTTCGATCGACATGCCCTGCTGAATGGCCTGTCCGATCATGGCCATGGGCGTGATGGGCGTCGCGGGGGCCATTGTCGGTAGGTGCTCGACGTTGTCGATGACGAGTTGTTGGCTCATGACCTCTTCCTCCGCACGATGAGCTTGCACTTGCGCCCCTCTGCGGCCTGACGCATGCGGATGACGCGGACGTATTCTTGAGCGGCGACGACGAATACGATCAGGCAGGCGATGGCCGCGATGTACGGGGCGAGTGGCGGCATCACGCGGCATCCCGTTCGTTCGGCTGCTCAGGTCCGGTGTCGAGCAGGGTCTCTCTACAGAATGGAGAGCCGTGACCAAGCTGCTGATAAGCCAGGGCAACTGGATATCCCATCCCATACGTTGAAGGGTCTTCAGTGCATGCGCCCCAAACGAGCGTCGTTTCTTCTTCGACGCGCCATGGCCCAGGAGTATGCGCCATCTCAGTGGCCCTCCGCCTTGGCGATGGCGGCGCGAGCGGCATTGATTGCCGAGTACATAGCCTGTCCATCCAAATGATATTCGACGGTATCGCTCGTGACCGACTTCTGCCGGCTATCCGTGCGAAGAGCATTCTCAAGGCTACGCAGCGCCGCCAGAAGTTCTGGCGCAGCGGCGATCAGTCCGTCATCGTCTCGGGCTGCGCCACCCCCCCTCGAACCGCACGATACGCTTGATCGCCACATAAGCTTCTCGAGCCTTCTCCCATTCGTAGATCGCCTCAAATAGTCCCTGGTCGCGGTCGTCAACGCCTCCCGACGTCTGCGCACAGAACGATAAAATGTTTCCGGCTTTCATAAGCTTGTCGGCCGCGTTCCTGATTGGGTCTTGCTCAACCGACGCCGGGCCGCCGTTGTCGATCTCAGCCATTGGCCTGGACCTCCGCTTCGTACTTCTCGCCGCAGAACGGGCAGAATGACGCGAGCATCAGCGGCTGCTTGCCACGCTTCTTGCTGTCGACCTTGTAGGTCTCGACTACGACACGGCGCGGTTGACCGATCATTGTCGCCACCAGAGCAGCGTTGTGCTCGCGTAGCTCCACGTTGGTCTTGTCTATGCAGTTGCACATCACGCAGCCCTCACCGTCTCGGGCCGCCACGGCAGGCGCTCACAGCTGACCTGGGGCTCCCGATGCGCCGGATACCCGTACTGCTCGATGATCTCCGCGGCCTGCGCTCGGGGCGCGATCCGTGCAGTCATCGACAGCTCAGACAGGCGGCGCGCGACGTATTCCGTTATGTCCGATTGCACGCCGCCGTCGATCAGCAAGATACGGTTGATCTGCATGTGATCGAAGTCGCCGTTGTCCAGGTAGACAACCAGATCGTTGATGCTGAAGGTGTCTGCGTCTTCGACGACAAGCTCGCTCGGCGAGCAGAGCGGGTAGCCTTCGATGGCGTAGATGATTGCGGACATCACTCTACCTCCACAGGCTTTCCGTCGACCAGCATGTAGAAGGTGTCGGACTTGATGCCGTCGCGTCCGGCGATGCCAGCCCAGACGGCCATAATCTTGTCATTGTCGTCGCGCTCGACGAGGAATAGAGCGCAGCCGTCGGCCCCTCTGGCTCGACCCTTCCAGCCGCTCGCCGTGGCCGCGCCATGGTCGCCACTCGCCGTGGCCGCGCCATGGTCGCCGCTCGCCGTGGCCGCGCCCTGGTAGCCGCTCGCCGTGGCCGCGCCCTGGGTGCCGCTCGCCGTGGCCGCGCCCTGGGTGCCGCTCGCCGTGGCCGCGCCCTGGTAGCCGCTCGCCGTGGCCGCGCCCTGGGTGCCGCTCGCCGTGGCCGCGCCCTGGTAGCCGCTCGCCGTGGCCGCGCCCTGGGTGCCGCTCGCCGTGGCCGCGCCATGGGTGCCGCTCGCCGTGGCCGCGCCATGGTCGCCGCTCGCCGTGGCCGCGCCCTGGTAGCCGCTCGCCGTGGCCGCGCCATGGGTGCCGCTCGCCGTGGCCGCGCCATGGGTGCCGCTCGCCGTGGCCGCGCCATGGTCGCCGCTCGCCGTGGCCGCGCCATGGGTGCCGCTCGCCGTGGCCGCGCCCTGGGTGCCGCTCGCCGTGGCCGCGCCCTGGTAGCCGCTCGCCGTGGCCGCGCCCTGGGTGCCGCTCGCCGTGGCACCCTCATTGTCGGCCGTCGCGACCTGGCCCTCCGCCCACCTCGCCCGGTCGAACACCCACTTCACGGCGCGCTTCGTCAGCTCTCCGAGGCTGATTTCGACATCGATCGTGATCTTTGCCGACGCGAGCTTTGTATTGTCGGCGTCGCTCTCGCCGCTCTGCTTCACGACAGCGTATCGGCTGCCGGCTGGCGGGTAGAATTCGAAGACGGATAGGGGATGATGCTCGACGGGGCAGGCGTGGAAGCCGTTTGAGCAGGCCTTGATTGCGCCTTCGACGCTATAGGTCTTGCCGACCTCGAATTTGAAGTCGCGGCAGGTCAGGCTGGGGCTGAAGCCCTTGATGGACGTGACCTGATCGGGCTGCACGGCAGCTTCGGCCGGCGTCTCAGTCTTTGCTTTGCGCTTGGTAGGGGCGGCCATGGGGCGGGGCTCTCCTGTGATGGAGAGGATAGTTGCGCAACTCACAACTCATGTCAAATGCGAAAAGCGCAACTTGCAACATTTTTTGCTGCGCGTGCTATTAGAGGCCTGGCTGTGGAGATAGCTGATAGTTGCGCAAAGCGCGTTGCGGCGGCGCCAGACTCAAGCTAGGTGATTCGGCTTGGCCGTGCACAAAACGCGAACGGCCTAGGGTGCCAGCCCTAGGCCGTTTGAGTGTGCGGTGCTGACGGAGCTTCCGAGACCAGCCGTCGGCCACGCGGTGCGCGTTACGCCCCTCGTTGTAGGGGGTAACGCTATCGCGTGCAAGATGGTCTTTCAGCCAATCATGGAGCATCCATGGCTGATCGCACCATGCCGCAGCGCGGCAATCGCCCCTCCCGGCAGCTCACCGACGAAGACAAGACGATCATCCGGCAGCGCCTGCGTGCAGGCGACTACCAGCACGTGATCGCCGCCGACTTCGGCGTGAACCAGGGGAGGATCAGCGAGATCAATACCGGGAAGCGGTAGCCGCTGACCCGGACGCCGCGGCGCGGCATACAACAGGGAGGCGCGGCCGGTTGCTGCGCCTCTCACCCCGCCGCGCGGCGGGGGAATGCGTGCTCGAGCGTCGCCTTGATGCGCTCGATCTCTTCGTCCGAACGTCCCCGCAGGAAGCGCGCCATCCAGTCATCGTCGGGGTGGCGAAACAGGCCGCCTGGATCGGTTCCAAAAAGCTCAGCGAGCTTCTGCTGCCATTCTTCCCCGGGCGACGTGCCCTTGTACCACCGGCTAACAACGCTCTTGTCCGCATCCAGCTCGCGGGCGAGGTCTGCTTGGCTCATGCCTCGCTTATCTGCCCACTCCCGGATGAAGTGAGGCCGCCGCGGCTGCTTGCCGTGATGAATCGTCGTGACGTTCGCCATGTGGCGGATGCTAATTCCGCGGACGCAACTGCGTCGTTAGCGCAACGCGCAACTCTGTCATTGACAAGCAGTTGTGAGTTGCGCAACATGCATTTCCATGAGCACGATTTCACTCGCCGATGAGCTTCGGGCTCGCGCCGTCAAGCCGACGAAGCTGGCCGTCGAAATTGGCGTCCACAAGTCGCGCGTCTCCCATTGGATGCGGTCGCGCGTCCCTGCGGCGCGCGTCCTGGATGTCGAGCGCATCACCGGCATTTCGCGCCATCTGCTGCGGCCCGACGTCTTCGGCCCGGCAGTCGAAAGCGAGGCCGCCTAATGCCCTCCCTTTCCATCACCCTCCGCGTCGGCCCCGAGAAGGAAACAGCCGTCGATTGCCGCTCGGAGGGATTCGAGCGCCTGACGGTTGCCTTTGAGTGCGACGACGGTGCGCGGCGGGCGGCTGACACCGCCGACGCCATTCCCGGTGGGGAAGCTGTCGACCAGCGTCAAGGTGTAGACGCCGTTGATCTCGCCGAAAAACGGCGTGCCCTCGAAGTGAACAATGGGCGTGTCGGGCCGCGTGACAACGGCCGGCGGCATGGCGACGTCGGACTCAACAGGCTCTGTCAAGGCAACCTCCAGAACGGCTTGAACGCGGCCCAATCCGCGACCGCGACCTATCAAGGCTCGCGCGGTCACGCTTGGCAAGCCGAAGACGACGGAGCCTGACCCATGCCCGTCGCCGCGGCCCTCATCGTCCTCTGCATCACGGCTGCCACAGCCCTGATCGTCGGCACGCTCGCCGGTCTGCTGATCGGCTGGCTGGCCGGCAACACGGCGCTCCTTGTCGGCCCATCGCTCGTACAAGTCTATCGGCGGCGCCAGGGATGAGCGCCGTCTCCACCCTTGAGGGCCGGGGACTTCTCCGGTGCGCCGGCGCGAGAGGCCGGCATCGCAACACGGCCTGCATGCGTCCATTGGCGTCAACGTCGGTCCCGGTCCGTCGCGGCTTCCGCGATCAAGTGCACCCGACGAATGCGGGCAATCCTCTCGCAACCCTATTCCGCCGCCTCAACGCGGCTGTCCAGAGGCTCCTCCCCAAGGAGCGTTTCCCCCTTGGACTGGCCGGGCGCTTCGGCGCTCGGCCTCTTCCTTTCCCGCATGCTGCACACGTCCGCCAAGATATGAGCAGCAGGCGTCCCGATGTGAATCCAGGTATTCGCGTCGATCTCCTCTGCCGCCGCATCCATGGCCAGCAACAAACCATGGATGTTTTTGCAGATGTGCAAAAAGTCTTTGCAGGAGCGTAAAGTGTCGACCGCGACATACGTTGATGAAGCGAGGGTCTGGGCTCAGGACATGGTCCTGATGGAAACCCGCGGACCTGGCGACGTCGCCCCGGCTATGCGTCGATTGGCGACCAGGCACAGAAAGATCACCTACGGCACGTTGTGGGCGCTGCGGTATCGGCCGCCCAAGAGCATCGTGACGGACATCTATTTCGCTCTGAAGGCCGCATACGACGCAGAGCGCGCCCGGCAGAGGCTAGCCCTCAGGGAAGACGTTGATGCCACCAAAAAAGTCGCCGGGCCTGATCATCCTGCTGTTCGCGCGGCTGAGGCTTTGGTGGGCCCGGAGGACGCGACGGACGTAGGCGCGAGCGGGGTGGCGCCATGACAGCCGCTGACGTCACAAACTCCGGCGTCGCGGCCGAAGAGCTGAAGCAGTTCGTCGAGCGGGTCGAACGCTTGCATGCCGAGCGAGAGGCTATTGCCGGCGACATCCGCGAGGTCTTCGCCGAGCTGAAAAGCCGCGGCTTCGACGTGCGCGCCACCAAGCAGGTCATCGCCCTGCGCCGGCTCGGTCATGCCGAGCGCCAAGAGCGTGACGCGATCCTCGAACTCTACCGCGAGATTTTGGGCGTCGTGTGATCCCTCGCGTGCACGTGCACGCGTGAGAGCCGGAGGTGAGCATGAGCAAGACGCAATGGACCCCGGAGATGGACGAGTTGTTTCTCGCCATGGTGGCCGACGGCCGCAAGACCCGCATGGATATTGCGGCTGCACTTGGCGTCCACATCAACTCCGTGACGCGTCGCGCCAATTTCTATGGCGTGTCCGACAAGATCCCTGTGATCGAGGATTTTGATAGAACCGTGCTGCCGCGTGATTTGGCCGGCCTGCCCCAAAGCGTCAAGCGGCTGTTGCGCGGCGCCATCATCCCCGCCCCGCCGGGCGACGCCTGGTCGGCTCAGGTCGCGTCGCGCCTCGCGCTGATCGCCCTGCGCGCCCACCACCCGTACGGCGCCGGCGAGCTCAATGTGGCGTCGTCGGCATCGGTGCCGACGCGCATCCATGTCGTGCCGCTGCCGTTGCGTGGCAGCTCGGCGGCCGATTGCGCCGACGTGGCCCAGCGGAGGGCTCGGTGGTGACCGCCCGCCGCACCGGGTTCCACGTCCGCGTCAGCCGGGACAACGCTCGCGCTCTGGCGCGGCAGGCCGCAGCCGCGGGGATAGACCTCTCGCCCGAGATGGTTGCCCGCGAGCTGATCCGCATTGCCGCTCAGGAGCGTCTCGTCATCGCCATGCTCGGCGACAGCTACGAGAGGAGGTCGTCATGACCGCCTATTCCTGCGAGCGCTGCGGCTGGTGCGCGGCCGAGCCGCCCAAGTCCTGCATCAGCCCGGCCTGCGAGCTGCGGACGCCGCTTGAAGCGAGCGTGGCGCTGCTGTGGCCGCTGCTCGACACCGCCCAGATGGCGGCCGCCCTGGAGCGGCCCGAGCACGAGGTGGCAAACGCCCTCGCGCACGTGCGCGACCGGCAGCATGCAGCGAGGGCCGCCTGATGGGGATCGCCAAGGCCAGGTCATCCCACGTCTGGGAGCGTGACGCGCACGATTGGTATGTCGAGCCTGAGGCCGCGACCGAGGCTCTGCTGACCGTTGAGAAGTTCCGCGGCGGCGTCATCGATCCCGCCTGCGGGCAGGGAAACATCGTCAACACGATGCGCCGGGCCGGCATCGCCGCCTACGGCACTGACATCGTCAGGCGCGTTGAAGATGGCTCGCCATGGTTTCTGGGCGAGCGCGACTTTCTCGCCGAATACGGCCTTGTCGACAATGTCGTGATGAACCCGCCATTCTTCCGTGCGAAGGGCGCCGAGGCGTTCATCCGGCGTGCCCTGGCGCTGGCCAACGGCAAGGTCGCGGCGTTCGTCGACATCCGATTCCTCGCCGGCGGCGAGCGAGCGGCCGGCCTGTTCGCCGAGTATCCGCCGTCGCGTGTCTGGGTCGTCACGCCGCGCGTCTCCTGCCCGCCTGGCGCTTATCTCGCTGCCGGCAACAAGGCGGCCAACGGGTCATCCGATTGGTGCTGGCTCGTCTGGGATCTGACAACCAAGAGCCAGGCCACGGCCTTCGGCTGGCTGCGTCGCGAGGTGTCGTCATGAACATCTTCGAGCGAGACGGCTTCATCGCGCAGGTAACCGAGGCCGGCGGCGTGTTCATCGTCCACCTGTCGCCTCCGCCAGGATGCATCGGCCAGATCACCGAGCGACGCGTCACCGAGCGCGGCGCGATCCGGCGCGCGCACGAACTGCTGGAGCGTGCACAGCGAACCTATCACCAGGGCGTCAAGGCGATCATCAAGGCCGTGGCCGGCGGCGAGCGTCTGTGCCGCTGCAACCGCGTGAAGGACACCGGAGAGCCCGAGGAATACTACTTTCTTGAGCCGTCCGGGCAGTCCTGCGGGACCGCGATGGCTCGCGCTGCCATATCGTCAGGCCGCATGCGTCCGTCGGGTGACGGCCTGTTCGAGGATTTCTTGCAGACCTGGGTGGCGCCGTAGATGGCCGTCGCCGGACGCAAGCGACCGCGTGTGAACTTCCTGCCGTACTTCTTGCCACTGGAACCGGCGAGGCCCCGCCACGTGCCGCAGGAGTACCTGTGCGCCGTCTGCGGGCGCGAAGCCATGTACGGCGCCGGCGTGCGACTGCTGCACGGCCAGCTTGGCACATGGTGGTGCCGCGAGCATGTCCCGGCCGACGTGCTGGCGAGGCCGACATGAGCATCAGCGCCTCGACTCTCCGCCGTCTCGCGGCCCTTCATCTAGAGCCAGCGGCCATGGCGGAGGTTCTTTCGATCCTCGCCGAAGCATCAGAGGCTGACGAGGCCCGCAGGCTTGCGCAACGTGAGCGCAAAGCTAAGTCACGGGACAAGAGCGTGACGGTCACGGGACAAGAGCGTGACGGTCACAGTGACGGGTCTCCTGAGACAAAAAACTCCCCCACACCCCCTATAAAAACTCAACCTCTACCCTCAACCCCTTCGGGGTTTCGGGAAACTTCGCGTGCGCGAGAGGCCGACGAATTCGAGGCCGAGTTTTGGCCGGCCTACCCCCACAAGGTCGGCAAGCCTGACGCTCGGAAAGCCTTCGAGCGGGCCCGTCGGAAAGCGCCAATCGCCGAGATGCTCGCCGGCCTGAAGCGCTACGTCGACGGAAAGCCGCCCGACAGACCGTGGTGCAACCCGGCGACCTGGCTGAACCAGGAGCGCTGGGCCGATCAGCCGGCCGCCGTGGCGACGCCACCTCGCGGCCCGCCGGCATCGACACGACGCAACCACGCCCTCGCCGAGCTGAACGACATCCTCAACGGATCCAGCCATGACCCAGCACCTTCCGACGACGCAGACGACATCAGCGGATCGACTGGCTCCGGCGCCCGTTCCGCTTTCGCGGAGCGCTACGATCGAGCTGGATCTGATCCTTGGGCGAATTGACGAGGGCGTCATCTACTCGGATCGGCTGCCGGCCGGCTTCGAGCGCGAGACATGGGTGCAGCGTCAGGCCGACTTGCGGGCGGCCATGGTCGCGGCCGACCCGAAGTCTGCGCGTTCCTACGTCGTGCTGTTGTTCGGGGCCTACCCGGCGCTGCGTCAGGATCGAGACGAGTACGAGATGATGGTCAAGCTCGCGCTGCACGCGTTGGCGCCCCATCCGATATGGGCCATTCGGCAGACATGCGAGGCATGGGCTCGGGGCGAGGTGACCGGCCGTAGCCTCGCATTCGCTCCGACCATCCCTGAGGTGGCGGCAGAGGTGGCGCGGCGCGCGGCGCCATACCGCGCCGAGATGGAGCGCATCGATCGCCTGTTGCAGATCGAGGTGCACCGCGCCGCGCCGCCGGACGAGAAGGCGCGGGTATCCGCCATGGCCGAGCGCCTGTCAGAGCAGTTGCGCGCCACCACCGACGCCGAACGCAACGCCAGCCGCCCGACGCCGGTCACCAAGCACACGCCGCAGCAGGCCGAGGCCAACCTCGATCGCATCATGTCCGAGGTCAAGGAGGGCCACGTCATCAAGGCCTCTCCGCGGCTGCTGGCGGCCATGCGCGAGCGCGAGATGATCAAGGGATACCGCGATGAGTGAGCGAACCAAGCGCGACAGCGACGGCCGCTACAACGCCATCCACCGCGGCACCGTCCCCGGAGAACTGCCCAAGCCGGGCAGGCGCAGCGAGCACATGCACATCGTGCACGGGCTGGTGGATGACCCGAACACCAGCCGGCGCGGCTACCGGCAGAGGGTCGCGGTGAACGCATGCACCGATGCGCTGGAGACCGAATACGCTCGGCATCGGATCAGCGATGCGGCGTATGCGGCGGGCTTGCGCTATCAGGCTGCGCTAGAGCGGCAGGGTCGTAGCCCCGTCGGGTCGTCGTGGAGTGCTGGTGACCGCGGGGACCCGGCTGAGCGGCGCGACAACGGCATGGTCAGGAGCCTGGAGGCGGCACGGGAGGCCGTCGAGCTGCTGGCGCAGACGCGGCCCGCCATCGGCATGTTGGGCGAGCGCATTCTCACGATGGCGCTGGGCGAACGCAAGACGATGACTGAGATCACGGAGCTGTTCGGCTATAGCTCGACGGCTGCTCGGTCAGAGGTGTCCGCCCGGTTCCGTCAGGCTCTGGAGGATCTGGCTGACCTGTGGGCCTCCCGTGGAGCTACGCCGCCGGCCTCCAGCCTGGCAGGCCATGGCAGATAGCTGAGCACGCAAGGGCCACATACGGAGGCGCCCCCTCGCGAGCCCATTTGACGACTGAATTCGGGGCGCATCCGAGCCGCCTTGCGCACTCCGCCGCAGACCAACGGCGGGTCTGTTTCATGAGGGCAAGCCAGGCGGTAAATTCGGCGCCGGTCATTTCTCGGCAAGCTCCTTCTCCAGCTTGCGCTGATCGTCGATATACCAGAGCATCCGGTCGACGACATTTTCGATTGTGAATTCCGCGTCGCTGTCTTGGACCCGATCCTTGTACCACGTGGCGTAGATCAGGTCATAGGGGTGAGCGCCCTTGCGAACCAAATCATCAGTGAGAAGCCTGGCTTCGGCGTGTGAGCACGGACTTTTCAGAGGAACTAGAGTCGGTTTCCCGTCTCGCCAGACGCGGGCGCAGAAAATGAACGGCTCCTTCGTTCGAAGGTTTGGTTCCTTCAGGTCCGGCGAAGGCAATATGCTCTCGTCGAGCACACCTTCTGCGGCCCCTGGCATTCCGAGGTGTGGGAGCGCCTTTGTCCAAGCGACGCGCTTTTGAAAAGCGATTGCGAGAGCAGAAAGCGGCCCCATCACATGACCCCAAGGCACACGTTGTCGACGATGATCATCTCGCCATCATCCTCCCCGCGCTCGCCGCGGTTGCCGGCGACAAGCACGACGGCTTCCCCGTCCCAGCAATACTCACGGTGCAGGCGGGCAATGGCCGCATCAACGGTGGCGGCGGTGACCTTGATGGTGCTGATGCCGGAGAGCTCGTCATCGGTGCACTCGCCGTCGACCCATACCCGGCTCTTGCCGAGATATGCCCCGACGACCGCCGGACCGCCACGATGGGCACGAACTCCGTAGTGCTCATATTCGTCGGCGGCGATCAATTCGGCGAATGTCATCTGCGGTGCTCCGTTGCTGATGAGTGTTTATCGCAAATATGCGATGGTGCGTCAAGCGTAAATATCGCAAATATGCGACAAATGTCGGTGTGTTGCGGCTGCCCCTTGCGAATGCACCCAAATCAGTGCAGAATCACCACGATCGATTTTTGCGCCCGGGGCTGAACAAGCTGCCGGGCGTTTTGATTCAGTTCGACGCGGCGGCGTTGCTGCCGAGCGAAGACCCTTGCTGAGCAAGCCAGCCAGGCCCCGCTTGAAAGCCGGGAGTTGCGCCCCGGCCCGCGTCGAAGCCCTTCTCGTGGAGAACCCCATGGACGATCAAGCGCTTCGCCTCGAGTGCCTGAAGCTGGCCGCTGCTCATGCCGGCGGCGATGCCCGCGTCAGGGAGGCCCAAGCCCTCTACGACTTCGTCATGGGGCAGGAGCCGGCGCCTTCGGGCGTCATCCCGACGGTGAAGGCAAAGACGACAGGGCTCGGACCCGTCGGCGACGCGTTCCCGCTCTCGACGCTGGGCGTGATGGCGGCTTGGAACGATGAGGCGCGAGAGAGGAGTACCGCAAAGAGGGGCTGCTTCGGCATTCAGGGCGCCAGCGCGGATGCGGCTGCGCTGACCCATAGGCGTATCTCCGGCCTCGAAGCGGAGCTTGCCGAGCGCAACGTGTCCTACAAGGAAATGACCAAGATCGCCCGCGAGTATCAGCGCGAAGCGGACGTCCAGCGTGGGACGATCGCCGCCTTGCAGGACGAGAACGGAAAGTTCCGGGCCACGCCGGACATGGTCAAGACGCTCGCCGAGTAGGAGCGGTGATCCGGCGAAGAACATGAGCGAAGAGCCTAAAGTAAGCGAAAATAGGGGTAATGCCGGCAAGGGCCGCCCCAAAGGTGCGCGCAACAAGACGACGGCTCTGCTGAAGGATGCCATTCTGAAGGCTGCGCAGAATGCCGGCGGCGAGAAGGGGCTCGTGGGCTACCTGGAGATCCAGGCTGTCGTGAACCCAGGCCCGTTCATGTCGCTGCTGGGTAAGGTGCTGCCGTTGCAGGTGACGGGCGAAGGCGGCGGGCCCATCGTCCACCGGATCGAGCGCGTCATTGTCCGTCCTCCAGATCCCGACAGCTGAGGTCTTCACGCCGCTGCTAGAGCCATCGCGCTACAAGGGCGCTTATGGCGGCCGCGGATCGGGCAAGAGCCACTTCTTCGCGGACAGGCTGATCGAAGACAGTCTCTATGAGCGCGGGCTGCTGTCGGTCTGCCTGCGCGAGGTCCAGAAGACGCTGCGGGAGAGCGCCAAGCGCCTGATCGAGGCGAAGCTCGGCGAGTTCCGGCTCGGCGAGGCCGACGGCTTCAAGGTCTATCAGGAGGTCATCAAGACGCCGGGCGACGGCATCGTGATCTTCCAGGGGCTCCAGGACCACACGGCCGAGAGCATCAAGTCGCTGGAGGGCTTCAAGCGGGCCTGGGTGGAAGAGGCGCAGACCATCTCGCCGCGCTCGCTGAGCCTGCTGCGCCCGACTATTCGCGCCGACGGATCGGAGATCTGGTTTGGCTGGAACCCGCGCCGCAAGACGGACCCAGTCGACATGATGTTGCGCGGCGCCGCCAAGCCGACGGACGCGAAGGTCGTCAACGCCAATTGGAAGCACAATCCGTGGTTCCCCGGCGTGCTGGAGCAAGAGCGTCTCGACTGCCTGCGCACCGCGCCGGAGCAGTACGATCACATCTGGGAAGGCGGCTATGCCAAGGTGACGGCTGGCGCCTACTACGCCGCTCAGCTCGCCGCGGCGCGCAACGAAGGACGCATCGGCCGGGTCGCCCCCGACCCGCTGATGACCTTCCGTGCGGTCTGGGACATCGGCGGCACCGGCGCGAAGGCGGATGCCTGCTCGATCTGGATATGCCAGTTCGTCGGTCGCGAGATCAGGGTGCTGAACTACTACGAGGCGCGCGGGCAGCCGCTTGCGACGCACGTCAATTGGCTTAGGGCCAACGGATACGGCCGCGCGCTCTGTATCCTTCCGCACGACGGCGCGAGCAACGACAAGGTCTACGACGTCAGCTACGAGAGCGCGCTGAAAGAGGCCGGCTTCGAGGTCAAGGTCGTGCCGAACCAGGGCAAGGGCGCGGCCAACATGCGGATCGAGGCGGCCCGTCGCCTGTTCCCGAGCATATGGATCAACGAGGCGACGACATCGGCCGGGCTCGACGCGCTCGGCTCGTATCACGCTCGCATCGATGACGCGCGGGGCATCGATCTTGGGCCGGAACACGACTGGGCCTCGCACGGTGCCGACGCGTTCGGTCTGATGTGCGTGGTTTACGAAGAGCCGGGCGATGACAAGCCGATCGTGTTCGGTGCGCCGCGCGGTCGTGGGTGGATGGGTTGATGGCCGACGACAGCGACGTCCAGCACGACACCATCGAAGACGAGGGCGAGTTCCTCAAGCTCGCCAGCAGGCGATACGATGCCGGCTGGTCGCGTGAGCAGGTCAACATTGAAGAGGCCTACGAGGATCTCCGTTTCCGGGCCGGAGACCAGTGGCCGGACAGCGCGCGCAAGCAGCGCCACGATGAGGACCGGCCCTGTCTGACCGTAAACGTCATCCCGCAGTTCGTTCGGCAGGTGACCGGCGATATCAGACACAGCAAGCCGGCACTCAAGGTGATCCCCGTCGACACCGGCGGGGACGAGCAGGCAGCGCAGCTGCGCGCCGACATGATCCGCTACATCGAGAACAGGTCGGACGCTTCGAGCGCGTACTTCTCGGCCGCCGATAGCCAGGTCACGGGAGGCATCGGCCATTGGGAAGTGGTGACTGAGTACGCGTCAGAGACGACCTTTGACCAGGAAATCGGCATTCGGCCGATCGAGGATGGCGTCAGCGTCGTTTGGGATCCTGACGCGGTCGACAAGACCCGCAAGGACGCTCAGTTCTGCTTCGTGCCTGTCGACTACACGCACGACGGCTACAAGACCAAGTTCCCCGGCGCACCCATGGACGGCTTCGGCAATCTCGGTGCCGACTACTTCAACGACTGGGTGACCGCCGACACGATCCGCGTCGCGGCCTACTGGTACAAGAAACCGTCGAAGATCATGCTGGCGCTCACCCGCGATGGCAAGATTGTCGACCTGACCGACGCCGATGACGATGACGTCGAGATGCTGCGGAGCGAGGGAGCCCGCATCCGCGATCGCGAGAGCTTCAAGGTCTATCGGGCGCTCATCACGAGCTGCTACATCCTCGAAAAGCCGCGCCTGTGGCCGGGCCGATACATCCCGATCGTTCCGGTGTTGGGCGAGGAAGTCAGGATCGGCCGGACATTGGTCCGTCACGGGCTCGTGCGCTTCGCTCGCGACCCGCAGCGCATGTTCAACTACCTGAACAGCGCGCAGGCCGAGACGACGGGGCTTCAGCCAAAGGCACCGTGGCTTCTGACGGAGAAGAACGTCAAGAAGTACCGCGATCTGTGGGAGACGGCGAACACCGTCAACCACCCGTTCATGGTGTATGAGCCGGACGAGGCGAATGGCGGGCAGCAGCCATCGCGCATTGCGCCGCCAGTGTCGTCGCAGGGCATCGCCGAGGGGATTGCTCTGGCTGCCGACAACCTGCGGCAGGTGACGGGCATCCATCAGGCGGCGCTCGGCGAGCCGAGCAATGAGAAGAGCGGCATCGCCATCCAGCGCCGGCAGATCGAGGCCGACGTCGGCACCTTCGTCTACCTCGACAACTTCAACCGGGCGATCCGCCACACTGGGAACATCCTCATCGACCTGATCCCGCATATCTACGACAACGAGCGCACGCTCCGTGTCGTCGGCGAGGATGGGAAGATGACGCCGATGGTCATCAACCAGGCCGTCGGCGTCGAGATGGACGGCGAACCGGCGGCGCGCCTCAATGATCTGTCCGTTGGCGCCTACGATGTGATGATCGAGGAAGGTCCGAGCTACACGACGAAGCGCGAGGAAGCCAAGGAGGGGATGGGTACGCTGATCCAGGCGGTCCCAGATGTGTTCCAGGTCATCGGAGATCTGTTCGTCCAAGCGCAGGACTGGCCGATGAAGGACAAGATCGCCAAGCGCCTACGCTCGATCCTCCCGCCGCAGATCCGGCAGGCAGAGGCGCAGGAAGACGGTGAGCCGATGCAGCCGGAGCCGCCTCCGCAGCCAAGCCCTGAGCAGATGGCTGCGCAGCAGCAGGCGGAAGCCGAGACGGCCAAAGCACAATCCCAGCTGGCCAGCGAGGATCAGCAACGCCAGATCGACGCCATGCGGGCGCAGAGCGATCTTCAGGACGCCGACGTCAAGCGGCAGGTGGCCATGCTCGACGCCCAGCTGAAGGCGCGCCTCATGGAGGTGGATGCCGCGAGCCGTCAGAGCGAGTCCGCGGCCAATGTCGAGCTGACGAACGCCAAGACGCAGCTGACCTATGCCCAGATCGCGGCATTGGGGGTCAAGGCCGGGCGCGAAGACGAGTTGCAGCGCACCGACGCCGTTCGGAACGACGAAATAGAGCGCTCGCGGGCCGTCCGAGAGGACGAGATGACGCGCCGAAAGCAGGATTTTACCGAGCGCCAGGCGGAGCAGGCCCCCGCAGGTACCGAGTAGAGCTTCACGCAGGCAGTCGCACGACGCGATAGCCGCGATGATGATCACGGCGCCCTGAGCGGCGCCTTTTCATGGACACTACGATGGACGATGACGACCTGACCAACGGGCAGGCGAGCGATACCGCTGCGCCAGCCGAAGGACAGCAGACGGACGCCCGGGATGAGGCCGAAAGGCCGACCGAGGTGGCATCCGAGACGCCAGACGACGCCGACAAGCCGGAGGGCGAAGAGCCAGAAGGTGAGGCGGATGATGGCGGCGACGAGGAGGACCGGCCGAAGCGACGCCGATCAGGCGTTGAGCGGCTGAAGCGGCAGAATGAGGCTCTGCGTGCAGAGGTCGAAACGCTGCGCAGTCGAGGCGGGGACATTTCCGCCGACGACAGTGCGGCGATCGACCGAGAAGTTCAGAGCCGCATCGGAGAGCCGCCGAAGGAGGCGGATTTCAACGGTGATTTCTTCGCGTACCAAGCGGAGCTGAGCGCCTACCTCGCCGACAAGCGCATCGTCACCCGCCAAGTGCGGCAGGAGGCGTCTACGGCCGGCGCACGCCAGCAGAACCATCTTCAGGATCTGTTGGAGGATCACCTCGAACGCCAGCGGGAGGCCGCCAAGGTTATCCCCGACTACGCAGAGGTGATGGCCAAGGCCTCCGATCCGCGCACCCACGCCGTCGCCGATCACGTCAAGTTCCTGATGCTGGACAGCCCCAAGAGCGAGCTGCTCCAGTACCACCTCGCCAAGAACCCATCTGAACTCCAGAAGCTCAACGGCATGCAGCCGATCGCAGCCGCCCGCTACATGGGCGGGATCGAGCGCGGCCTGTCGTTGGCCAAGCCCAACCGAACCACAGCAGCTTCTCCTCCTCTGTCGCCCAACCGCGGGACCGCTGGCGTCATGGCCGATCCGACCAAGATGTCCATGAGCGACTACGTGAAGTGGCGGCAGAAGAACGGCTGATCCAGAAGGATTTGAGCCACTATGCCCAACACAACCCTTACCGCGGACATCATCGCCAAAGAGGCGCTGATGATCCTCGACAACAACCTCGTGATGGCCAAGCAGGTCTTCCGGGGTTACGAAAACGAGTTCGACAAGAAGGTCAACGGCTATGAGGTCGGAGAGACCATCTCCATCCGCCGGCCGACCGACTTCACGGTCCGCAACGGTGCCGTTGCCACGGCACAGGACGTCGTCGAGGGCAAGACCACCATCACGGTCGACCAGCGCAAGGGCGTCGATTTCAGCTTCACGTCGCAGGACTTGACGCTGAAGATCGGCGAGCTGTCCGAGCGCGTGATCAAGCCGGCGATGGTGCAGCTGGCCAATCAGATCGACATCAGCGTCATGTCGCTCTACGCGGCGGTGCCCAACTGGGTCGGCACGCCGGGCGAGACCGTCGACTCGTTCAAGGACTTCTCCAAGGCGCCAGAGCGCCTGAGCGAGATGGCGGTGCCGGTCGACAGCCGATCGGCGGTTCTCTCGCCGGCCGACAACTGGGGCCTGATCGGCACCCAGACCGGCATGTACATCCAGAACGCCGCGAACTCGGCCTATCGCGAGGGCTCGCTCGGCCGGATCGCCGGCATCGACACGTTCGAGACGCAAAACGCGCCGACGCTTCTGACCGGAAGCCGCACGGGGACGATCCTGATGGACCTGTCCATCACGTCGGCTACCGTCAGCTACGCGAACGTCAAGGACACCATGACCCAGGTCGTCCACATGGACGGCTTCACGGGTGCCACCGACACCGTGGCGGCCGGCGAGGTGTTCACGATTGCCGGCGTCTATGCCGTCAATCCGGTGACCAAGGCGCGTCTGCCGTTCCTGAAGCAGTTCACCGTCGTCAGCACCGCGACGATGGCGGCGAACGAGGGCGACCTCACGATCTACCCGGCTATGATCTGGACGGGCGCGTTCAAGAACGTCGACGTGGTTGGCGTGACTGACCTGAACAATCAGGCCATCACCTTTATGGGCACTGCGGCGACGCCGTACCGCCAGAACCTCGTGTTCCACAAGAACGCGTTCGCTCTGGTCACGGTGCCGCTGGTCAAGCCCCCGGGTGCTGTCGAGGTGTCTCGTCAGACCTACAAGGGCACGTCGGTGCGCGTGATCCCGGTCTACGACGGCGTCAACGACGTCAGCATGTGGCGTCTCGACGTGCTGTACGGCATCAAGGCGATCGACCCGCGCCTCGCCGTGCGGCTGTCGGGTACCGGCGCGTAAGAGGCGACCAGCATGCCGTTCGGGCTCGACGACGCCGCGGCCGCCGCACTCCAAGACCTCCTGGTTTTGGACGCGGCTGACACGCCGGCTACGGAGGATGTCGCCGTCGCGACCAACCGCGCCGGCACGGTCGTCGTCGAGCTTGTCGGCCGCCGCGTGTGGCCGGCGCCGGTCGACCCGGACAACATCGACGACATCTATTTCGAACCGCTCGTTTCTGTCCTGGTGCAGCATCTCGGCCCGCAATACGGCCGCGATGACAACCCGCAGGCGCGCGCCGAAGCCGAGGCTCGCCTGGCCAGCGCCTACCGGCTGCTGCGCACCGGGCCGACGGTGCTGGTGCGTGCGGTCCTGGAGCGGCTGGAAAGCATCGGCCTCTCCACGTCCGCGATCGACGCTGCGGCCGTCTCCGAGGCTGTGCCGAGCGTGCTTGGCGATCTGATCCAGCGTCGAGTTGTGATTTTCGCCACCGAGGCCGATATCCCCGCGTGGGCGCTACCCCATATCATCACTCTGACCACCGCGCGCGTCCAGCCGAAGGCCTATGACCAGGCGGCGCTTGATGTCGCCACCGCAAGCCTGCTCGCCGGTGATCGGCTCTACCGTGGCGCCTCGACTGAGCTTGTCCGGGCGGTGCTGGAACGCCTAGACGCCACCGGAGCCACGACCTCCGCCATCGACGCGATGGCTGTCGGCGGTGCGGTGCAATCATTGCTCGACGACCTCGCCGCGCGGCGCGTGATCAGCATCGCCAACGAGGCCGCGATCACGCCGGCGCAGATGCCGAGCCTCGTGACGCTGCTGACGGCGCGAGTGCAGCCGAAGGCGGTCTCTCCGGATGCGGTCGCTCAAGCTGAGCAGGTTCTGGCGGAGATCAACGCCAAGGACCGGGCCGGCAAGAGCGCGCTCACGTTGCTGGTGTTCGATCAGATGAGAGCCTTGGGCGTCGACACGACGACGTTTGACGCGTCAGCTGTAGCGGCGCGGATGGCGCAGACCATTTCCGATCTAGGCCGGCGGCAGGTCTACTATGCTGCCGATGAGGACTCGATCGAGGAAGGTGCGCTCGTGCATGTGGCGCGGCACGTGGCGGCCTCCTTAGTACCGGCGAGTGCGGGTGGACCGAACTATGTCGTCATGGAAAAAGCCGAGCGCGATCTATCCTGGTACGCGCCGCTGACGATCACGCCGCTGCGCATGGATAAGACGCTGACGCGGCGCCGTCGAACGAGCTGGGTGCACTGATGGTCGCGCTGCCCATCCCTCGTTCGTCGACGCCTGGCAGCCGTTCCGGCGAGGGTGAGGGCCGGCTGATCAACTGCTACAGCTCGCACGAAGGCGACCGCGACTATGTGCGCCGGTGCCTCGGGCTTGCGATGCTGATCACGACGACCGGGACTGGCATCCGGGGCATGATCGAGGTGACCGGAGCCTACTATTTCGTCTATGCCGACAAGGTGGCCTATGTCACGTTCGCGGGCGCGACGCCGACGGTCACCTACCTGGCGGGCGCGATCCCGGGCAGCGATCCGGTGACGCTGGCGCGGAACAATCGCACGACGGCCGGTGTCTCGACGCCGGATGTGGCTTGTGTGCGACGCGACGGCGGCGCCTATCTGCTGAGCCCGACGACGGTGACGGCATATTCTGGATTTGATGCGGACCTGCCGCCCAACGCCAATTCCGTGGCCTCTCTGGGTGGCTATTTCGTGTTCACGTGTTCCGACGGCCGCATCTTCGCCTCGGAGCTGAACTCGGCCTCCGTCGAGGCGCTGAGCTTCGCTACGGCGGAATCGAACCCCGACGGCCTGCTGCGGGGTGTCGTTCACAACCAGCGCTTCTATGCGCTGGGTACGTCGTCAACAGAGTTCTGGACCAACGAGGGGTTCTCGCCCTTCCCGCTCCAGCCAGCCTCCAGCGGGAAAACCGTTGGCCTGCGAGGAGCCATGGCTGTGGCCGGAAGTGACGCCGACATCGGCTGGGATCACGGCCTATTCTTCGTGGCGAGCGACGGCAGCGTGCGGGCGCTTGACGGCTATCAGGATGCCGTGATTTCGACGCCTGACGTCGAGCGATTCATCACGGCCTCGGCGTCGGCCGACCTGGAGATGATGGTGTACCTGGAGCGCACGCGCCCCATGGTCGTCATCAGCAGCGCCGTCGGAACGTGGTCATACGATGTGACGGCGCGGGCCTGGCACGAGCGGGTGAGTGGCGCGCAACCGCGCTGGCGAGCCAAGTGGTCGCTCTACACATCAACGGGGGCGCGGTTCTTCGGCGACACGCAGTCGGGCAACATCCTAATCCCGTCGACCAGCTTCACGGAGCCGGACACCGGCATGTTGTGGATGGTGGAGAGCGGATCGCTGAAGGATTATCCGTCGCGTGTGGCAATCCCGTCGCTGTTCGCCGACCTCACAGAGGCCGACGGCGGCTCGGTCGACATTTCTTGGTCGAAGGATGGCGGGAAGACCTTCTCGACGCCGCTCACCCGGTCGTTGGCGATGATCGACAAGGTGCCGGTGCGGGTCAATCGCCTAGGCCTGTCCACCCATCACGGCATGCGCGTGAGGTTCAACAGCACGTCTGATGCCGACTTCTCTTTTATGGGGGCATCAGTTCCGGACCCGGAGGTGCGCCCGCGTGCCGCGCCGCAGGCAGCGAACTGATGACGGCCCCGCTCGATATCGATTTCACGAAGCTGAAGGCCCAGCTTGGGCAGGACGTCGCTCGCGTCATCCCGGTCACTGTTAACGGCCAAACCGTATACGTCCCGACACAATGGACGATGGACAGCGAGGCGGCCACGCTCGGCTTCTTCAAGCGGTCGATCGTCGACCTCCAGACGAAGCAGAACGAGGTCATCTCCGAGACCGACGGCAACACCGCCAACGTCACCCAGATCATCCAGGCGCTCACCGATGGCACGGGAGCGTATGGCGCCTTTATCACCACCATCAAGACCGCGGCGGATAGCGGAAATGCCAATGCGAGCCTCGCTCTACAGGCTCTGACGGACGGGTCAGGCGCCTACGGCTCGTTCATCACGTCGATCGAAGCGACGGCCAACGGAGCCACGGCGGGCGGCAGCATTTTCCTGGTTTCGCAGGCGACACCTGCCGGGTGGACGTCAGCAGCTGGCTTCCAGGTCGTCGCCGGCAACATCGACGTGGGCCTCACGCTCCTTGCTGACACCGCCACCATGACGGGCGCGGTGTCGATAAGCGCCAATCAGCTATTGATCACGGATCCGTCGTACAACGGCGGCGATCCTGGCAACCTGATATTCTACGACGGAACCGCGTTCCGGTTCGGTGCACCGTTCCTGGCCGGGCTGACGAACCTCGACGACAATTCGGCGACCAACGAAGAATGGAATGTAGCCGACAGCCCGTGCGATTGCAGCTTCACGGTCCCGGCCGGGGCCACGGACGCCAAAATCGTCATTCAGGTGACCTACGACGGCGACCCCAGCGTCTACACTTCGGTTGCTCAGTTCAACATCACGCTCACCGATATCACCGGGACCCCCGCACTGCTCAAGACGGTGAAGCTGTCGCAGGCCCAGAGCGGAACGGGCGGTTCGGCCTTCAACTTCTACAACTACAGCGGTCTCACCTACGCCATCTCGGGCATCGCGCCGGGCACCTACACGTACCGGGCGCAGATCGTCAACACGGTCCCGCTCGATCCCGGCATTGAAAAGTCGCTGAACATCAACATCCGCGGACGGTGGAAATAGACCATGGCCAGCCCGTTTTCTGGATCTGGAAGCCGCAATGCAGCGGTGTTCCTCGCGGACTTGTTGACGAAGAACACCGCTGCCGCCAACAACTTCTTGCAGTCCGGCAAGGACGAAAGCCTTGGCTACATCAACGCCGCCGAGCCTCAGACCATCGCGGCGCTCCAGGGCGGCTATGCGGCGGGCCGGGACCAGTACGGCCAGGCCGCGGCGCGCTACCAGCCATGGGTGGATGCCGGCGTCGACGCGCTAGGAACATATCAGGGCTCACTCGGCCTGGGCGGCGATGCCGCGCGGCAGCAGGCCGTCAACGCCTTCCAGGCTTCGCCAGGCTACCAGTACCAGGTGGACCAGGCCACCGACGCCGTGGCGCGCAAGAACAGCGCCCTGGGCATCCTGGGCTCCGGCAACACCCAGCAGGCTATCGGCGACCGCGCCCAACAATTGGCCAACCAGGACTACAGCAACTGGCAGAGCCAGCTGAACGGGCTGTCGGGGCAGGGGCTACAGGCGACGCAGCAGCAGGCCGACCTGCAAAAGGGCATCGGCGACCTCTACGTGGGCGAGGGGCAGGACGTCGGCGGCGTCTACAGCAACAATGCCGCCCGCCGCGCCGGCATCGCCACGGGCACAGCGACGGCCTTCAGCAACAATCAGATGGGCTTGGGCTCCAGCATCGGCAATCTCGGCATGCAGGCTGGGCAGGCGGGCGACACGGCTGCGGCGAACAAGCTCAACTTCGGGCTCGGCGCCGTCGGAACCGGCCTCAGCCTGCTCGGCCTGAAGACGGGCGGCGGTGGCTCGCTCGGCGGCGACCTTTTCTCCAGGTTCATGAAGTAGGACGCCATGGTCCAGCTCATCGACTTCTCACCGGCCTTCCGCAACATCAACTCGGCGATCGGCCAGATTGGCCAGAACAACGAGGATGCGTGGAAGCTTCGGAACAACCAGACGATTGGCAATCTCGCGCTCTCTGGAGACCTAAAGGGAGCCGCCGCTGCCGCAATCCGAGCCGGAGATTTGGGTGCTGGCATTGGCTTGCTGAAGTACGGTCAGGATCGGGACGACCAGGCCGCGACCCGTGATCTGGTGAAGAACAGCGGCGTCTTCAGAGAGCCAACCGTCACCGGCGGCGGACAGACCATCAGCGACCTCGCGCCAGCGCCACAGCCGGCCGGGACGCCATCGAGCGCAGCACAAGTCCGCTCCGATCTGGCGCCGCCAATGGCGGTCGATCCCATCCAGCGCGCCGCGCAGGCCGTCGGCGGCATGGAGAGCGGTGGGCGCTACGGGACTGTCGGACCGACGCACGCGAAGTACGGCCGCGCCCTCGGCAAATATCAGGTCATGGAGGTCAACGTCGGCCCCTGGACGCAGGAGGCACTTGGGCAGCGGCTGACGCCTGATCAGTTCCTCGCGTCGCCCCAGGCGCAGGATGCGGTGTTCCGCTACAAATTCGGACAATACCTCAAGCAAGACGGGAATATCAATGATGCCCTGAGCCGCTGGCACTCCGGCTTGACGCTGGCCGATGCCCGCGCCAAGGGCGTCCGTGACGTAAACATCCCGACGACAGAGTATGTGCGCCGGGTGGCGGCCAACATCCCGACCACGGGGGTGCAGCCGGCGCCGGCCGGCGATGCGCAGGGCTTCCCACCACCCGCAGAGCCGAGCACCGTGGCGTTCCGCAACCCGGATGGAAGCACGGAGCAATTGCAGGTCGACACGAGCGGCGCCGGCATGCGGAACGGCGTTCGTGTCGCGTCGGCCGATCCGAACTTCGCGCCCGCCATGCCCGCGCCGAGCGATCAGCGCCCCGATTGGTACAATCCGGCGGCGCAAGCTCCCGCGGCCGGCCAGCAGGTGGCGCAGGCCGCACCTGCTCACGGCATCCCAGCGGCGGCCCCTGGCACCATTTCCCCCAGTTCGCCCGCGGCTACCAACTCCAACGCCATGCAGATGGCGAACAAGACGCTGGAGATCCTGGCCACGGCGCGTAACCTCGACCCGGGCCTGCGGTCGGCGCTGGAGAAACGCTACGAGTACTTTACGGGCTATGACGCGAAGCGGCTGAGCATGGAGCTCCAGCAGCTTCAGGCGCAGAAAGCTCGCCGCGAGCTGGCCGACCCGTCGTTCGGCCAGGGCGAGACGATCCGCCAGTACAATATGGCCCGGCAGCAGGGATATACCGGGACGCTGCTCGATTTTCAGAAGGAGCTGCGCGCGGCTGGGAAGGCCGACGTCAACGTTAACGTATCTGGTGAGAAGAAATTCTCCGAGACGGCAAACCAGGGCCTCGCGAAGAACTTCCAGGATCTTGCCGAGGAAGGACAACAGGCCCGCGAGCAGGCCGGCCTCACGGAGCAGCTGAAGGCGCTTGGCCCTCAGGTCGGAACGGGCGGCGCCGCGGCGGCGCAGGCGTGGCTGGCCGAGCGCGGTGTCAAGCTGGGCTCGAATGTCGGTGCGGTTGAGGCCTATTCCGCCCTCATCGACAAGATGACGCCAGCGCAGCGCATTCCCGGCACGGGCGCGACGTCTGACTTCGACGCCAGGATGTTCAAGGCGGCACTCCCGCGCCTGATCAACACGCCGGAAGGCAACGCGCTGATCCTCGATACGATGGACGCGCTCGGCCAGTACAAGCAGGCACGGGCCGTGATCGCCGAGCAAGCCCTGGTCGGCGACATCACGCCCAAGGAAGCGCTGGCGCAGATGCGGGCGCTGCCTTCGCCCAAGACGGAGTTCGTGAAGCGGCTCGGCGAGCTTGGGAAGGCCGGAAAGCTGCCGGCGACGCCGCAAGCTGCCCCGGCCAGGCAGCAGCCGGCATTGGCAGTTCAGCCGCCACCGGCAGCGATCCAGGCTCTGCGGTCCAACCCGGCGCTGCGTGACCAGTTCGACGCCAAGTACGGCGCTGGCGCATCGGCCCGCACCCTCGGAGGGCAGTGACATGGCGAATTTCTTCGACCAGTTCGACGCGCCTGCCGCCGCATCGCCACAGCAGCCCCCGGCCGCGGCGGCACCAAGCGCACCGGCACCGGCCGGCGGCAACTTCTTCGACCAGTTCGATGAGCCTGCGCAGAAGCCGAGCACGCTGACGGACGTGGCTAAGGCCATTCCGGCGGGGCTGGCGCGGGGGGCGGCGGGGATGGCCGGGCTTCCTGGATTTTTGAAGGAATGGGGCGGCGACTTCCCCATCGCAGTCATCGAAAGCCTGGTATCCGGCAAGAATGTCACTCGTCAGGAAGTGGCGGCCGATGCGCGCCGGAACGTCGAAGAGAACAGCCACATCCCATGGCTGATCAACGCTGGCGCAGGCGATGTCATGACCTCCAAGAACGCGACGGATCTCATCGAGAGCGTGGCAGGGCCGCTTTACAAGCCGCAGACCGTCCCTGGAGAGTACGCCAACACCATCGCCGAATTTGCACCAAACATGCTCATGGGTGGCGGAGGATTGGTGAAACGAGGCCTCCAGACAGCCATCCCGGCCATCGTCTCGGAGACGGCTGGACAGCTTACAAAGGGCACCGAATGGGAGCCATTCGCGCGCGGCGCCGCGGCTCTTGCGGCTGGCATCGGGACAACCATGGCGATGCCATCGCCGAGCACATCCGGTGTCGTTCGCCGCGCCGTCGAAGGGACGACACCAGCACAGTTCGATGCAGCCGAGCGGCTCATGGCAGATGCTGCCAACATGGGCGTCAATCTCACGCGCGCGGAAGCGTTGCAGCAGGTCACGGGCGGGGCGACGCGCCTCGGCGATGTGCAGCGCATCGCAGAGAGTTCGGGCCGCATGCGTCCGTACTTCGCGCAGCGGGCGCAGCAGGTCGAGAATGCGGCCCGGCAGCAGTTTGATGATCTGGCGCCCCCAATCACGCAGCCGTCGAACATCGGCCCCCAGGTCGGCCAAGCGGCGGAAGGGGAGGTGAGCAGGGTCACGGCCGACATCAATCGCCAGACGCGCCCCCTCTACAATCAGGCGTCGCCGCAGGAGTTCGATCCACGCGTTCATCAGGCGCTGATGCAAGATCCGCGGTACGCCCAGACCCTCAAGGAGGTGAGGGGCGATCCGTTCTTGAACGAGAGCATCGCCAAGCTTCCGGACAACAGCGTCGGCGTGGTGGATCTGGTGCAGCGCCGGATGCGAGAGATCGGTGAGAATGCCGCGGTGCCAGGGCAGGCGTCGACCAGCAATCTGCGGTCGGCGAGCGCTGGCGAGGCGCGCGACATCCCGCTTCAGGTCGCCGACCAGGTCGCGCCGGCCTACGAGCAGGCGCGCGCCATTCAGCAGCAACTGCGCGCGAAATTCCTGGAGCCGCTCATGGCCGGGCCGATTGGCAAGCTCGCGTCGAGGGACACCACGACGCGGCAGGCGATCGACACCCTGTTCCCGACAAACCCACTGCCCGGCAGCGCGCCGGAAGTCGCGCAGGCCGTGGGAGCGCTGTCGCGGCGGGTGCCGACGGTGGCGACAAGCCTCGTGCGGGCGCACGCGGAGAGCGTCTTCAACGAGGCAGCGCAGGCACTCCAGAGTGGCCCGAACCAATTCGGTGGCGCCACGTTTGCCGCGGTCCTAAGGGGCAACCCGCAGCAGGCGGAGAACTTGAAGGCCGCCGTCACGGCCCTCCGCGGTGGCACGGTTTGGGACGGTTTCGACCGCTTCCTTCAGGTTCTGGAGGCAACCGGACAGCGGCAGCGGCCGGGATCGCTCACCGCGTTCAACACCGAGGCGCTGAACGAATTGAAATCGGGTCGCGCCGTGGGTGAACTATTCAAGCAGGCGACCAGCGGTGGCCTGAATCTACCGGCGCGCGTTCGGGAAACCTGGGAGCGTTGGAGCCTCGGCAACAATCTGGACGAACTAGCGGATGTCCTGACCAATCCGCGAGCGGCCAGCGTCTTCAGGGAGATGGCCAACTCGCCGCCCGACAGCGCCAAAGCTCTCATGCTCGCCGCTCGGCTGACATTTCTTACGAAAAAGGGCGCGGAAAGCGGGAACCAACAACCGCTCCCAAATGGCAAATGAGATGCCGGTGAGGATGAGGCACCAGATGATAGCGCCGAAGAGCGCTCCGCCGAAGTTCGGATCTGGGTCGCTCATCGCCTTGCGCATCCAGAGCACGACGAACGCGGCTTGCAGCGCCATCCATACGAGCCGGCTCGGCTTCATTCGCCGGGGTGCATCCGCTGATCGCCGTCATGGCGGGTGAGCCAAATGGCAGCAGCCGCGCCTGCCAGCAGCAGGGCTGGTGCGATCACCAGGGCGTACCAGTGCGCGAAGGTCATTCCCTCAACCTCCCGAGGACGATCCTCGCCCCATAATGTAAGACAGCTCCGGTCAGGAACCAAATGACGGCGAAGGCGACCGCGAAGGGGCCGCCGGTCGGGCCGGTCACCCCGTACGTGAGGCCGATGGCCGGCACGATGACGCTGGTTCCGATGGTCGCCGCTGAGAGCGTGTTCAGGAGAGTGGCGAGGTACTTCAGACGCTCGTTGATGACGACCTTCGGGCTCATTCGGAGGGCTTCTCGCGCTTCTGGCGGGGCGCCGGTGGCAACCGGCCGTTCATCTCGGAAAGGATGGCCTCAATCCGACCCAGCGCGACGTAGAGAGCCTCCCGATCCACTTCGCGCTTGGCCTCGATCTGGAAGCTATCTTGAAGGCGCTCGATGATCTCGGCGTTCAGGCTCCTGCCGTTCGCTTGGGCCGTGGCCTTCAACAGATCGCGCATCCCGTCTGGGAAGCGCACGATGTACTGGTCGAGCTTCCGGCTGGGGGTGTCCTGCGCCACCTGCGGCCTCCTGTTGATAAAGCATCGCACTAGGCGATGTTTGTGCTTGACGCAATTATCGCAGTAGGCGATGTTGGTTCTATCGCAATAGGCGATAGAGAGGTTGGATGACCCAAAACCGAACCATGCGAGACGGCATAGCGCTCCGGCTGCCGGATGGTCTGCGAGACAGGCTGAAAGCTGTCGCGAGAGCCAACCGCAGGTCCATGAATGCAGAGGCCGTTCTGATTTTCGAGAATGCCCTCATGGGCTCGGCAGCGACGGGGGACACGTTTGGCGACAAGGCCCCCGCCGCTGCTCACTCAACCGGCGCTTTTGCGAGCGCCGATCATGCCAACCACGGTTGAAAAGGAACCGCAGATGGAAGCTCACTATACCACAGGCTCTCGCGGCTCCGCGAATGTGCCAGCGCCCCTCGTCTACAACGGCGAGGTCATCACCGCCCGTGACGAGATGCTGTCCCTCACGGACATGTGGCGCGCCGCCGGCTCGCCGGTGAACAAGGAGCCGTTCAACTGGGCACGTAAGGAAGGCGCCTCCTTCATCGAAGCTGTGGCGCTTACGCATAACCTGCCTGCCAGTCAGGTTATGAAGGCGACCCGCGGCAAAGGCGGTGGCACCTTTGGTCATTGGCAGGTTGCAATGGCCTACGCGAAGTACCTCAACCCCGAGTTCCACATGTGGTGCAACACGGTGGTGCGCGAGTACATGGAAGGACGCCGTGCCAACGTGGTCGAGACGGGGCCAGCGCGGATCAAGAAGGCCCGTGAAATCCGTCTCGCGTTCGGCGGGTTCCTGCGGGTCTGCAAGATGATGGGCCTGGACAACAAGCACGCCGCCATCAGCGCGAACCAAGCGACGAAGGAGACGACGGGCTTCGACGTCCTTGGTGCGATGGGCGTCACCCATCTCATTGCCGATACCGGCGGCGCGCAGATCAACGTCACCGAACTCGGCCGCCAGCTGGGGATGACGGCCCCGAAGGGGAACGAGGCTCTGACCGCCCATGGCTATCAGACCGTGTTCCGCGATGCCAAGGGTCATCTCGTCTACGAGCCGACCGAGAAGGGAAAGCGCCATGGCGGCCGGCTGGCTCTCACCGGCAAAAAGCACAGCAACGGCGTGCCCGTGACGCAGCTCGTCTGGTCCACGGAGACGGTGAACGCCTTGCGCCGAGACATGCAGGCGCACTGACACCCGAACTAAAAATCGAGCCGGGCGGAGGCGGCAACCTCTCGCTCGGCTCTCACCTCAATCGATCTGGAGCATCGACCATGGCTGACGCCACGGATACCACACCGCGCCCAACGCGTCGCGGAGTTCTTGGCCACCTTGCAGGAGCGGCGGTTTCGACCACCGGAGCCGTCGCTCTCGCGCCCGTCGTCATCGACCCGATGGTTGATGCCGTGGAGGCATACCTCGCCGGCATGCGCCAATTCAACGCCCGCTGCGTCGGCAACATCAGCGACGACGATATGGACGCCATGATCGCTAGCACCTACGGGCCGGCGCAGACTCGGCTCTTCGACACGCCGCCGATGCCGGCATCCATGGACGGCGTCAAAGTCGCCATCGCCTTCGTCTTGGGCGAGATGCAGAACCACATGTTCGAGGATGGGCACGCCGCCATCCTCGCGCAGATCAACGAGTTCCTGCTTGCAGCCTAGCGATTCCACAACGGCTTATCGGGGCATTGTCTCCGACAAGCCGTTGATATTACGCTATTTTTCTTGGTGAATCGAAACGCCTGTTTCCGGGCGTCTAGCAACATCGGTGGGCGGCGGCGCCGGCGGCTTTGCTAGCCAACACGCCGGCCGACAGCTCCAAGGCGCTTGCGCTGGCAATCCGCCTCGGCGCGATCGGCATCAAGGCCGGCCGGAGCGAATGAGGCCTGCCATCATCCCCCAGCCCTCCCAAGGCCAGGGGATGGAACCATGCCGCCAGGGTTGTGTCCAGGCTCAGGCTGGCTCGTAGGCGTTCGGCCGCGGCGTCAAGGCTCGCTCGACGGCTTCATGCTCACGGTCGATCACGAGGAGGTAAGCGCGTAGGGCGCTATCCGGCTTCGACCGGCCCTGCTCCCAGTCCTGTAGGCGGTCTAGGGTAAAGGAATACCGCTTGGAGAATTGGGCTTGAGAAAGCCCGGTCTTGCGACGAATGGCCTTCACATCGAGGTCAGACGGAACATGGATGCGATAGGTCGCGGGATCGACTTCGCCCTTGGCGATCGCATTCGCCTGCTTCGCGGCGTGGATGAGGCGCTTTCCGAGAGCACTCATTTCGACCTCCTGAGTTCGCTGACCTTGTCGGCCACGCCGGCCCGGTAGTTCGTGGCCAGCGTAGATAGTTCATCTCGTAGAGCGTTCCGTTCGGCTTTGGATATGTTGGCCCGCTCCCCCTTCGACAGGAGCGCGAGAAGGAACACGGGAATATCGTCGGCGCAGAAATAGGTGATGACCCGATATCCTCCCGACTTGCCCTTGCCGCGGCCGGCAATCCGCACCTTGCGCGCGCCGCCGGTGCCAACGATCAGATCGCCGGCCTGAGGATCGGCTGCCAACACCGAAACGATGTCGTCCTGCTCATCCTTGGAGAGGCCCGCGGCCTTCACGTCGGCGAGATAGGACGGTGTTTCGACGACCTCATGCATGACATACTAGTACGGAGTTTCCGTACATATTTCAACCCCAAAATGGGGAAAAATCAGTGCAACTCGCCCGGGTCCTCCGGCGGCTCGTAGGTTGCCAGGAACCCTAGCCCGATCAGGTGATCGCGCAGCAGGAGCATGACGGCGTCCGTCGGCTCCATCTCGATAGGCTCGCTCGAGCGGAACCGCTCCAAGGCCTCAGCCAAGTCGCCCGGCAGGTACAGCTCAATCCTCATCCGATCCCCCAATGACCGCTGGCGCCAGCGCGTCGGCTCCCCCGAGGTCTTCATAGCATGACCGCCGCCCCCTTCGGCGCCGACTACGCCTTCAGCGTCGGCGCCACCGTGCAGTTCACCGGCGACTTCGCGCAGGCCGATAGCTCGGCATGGCCCGTCGACGACTACGACCACGAGTGGGCCGTATGGGACGCCAACGGCTGCAAGATCTACACGGGCACGCTCGACAACGGCGGCATCATCATCTCGCCAACGGCACCGCCGCCGGAGAACAACTGGATCACCTTTTCGATGGGTGAACAGCAGCCCTGCGCCGGCACCTACACGCACGCCTACCGGATGCACCACAAGACGACAGGCGAATACGTCGTGCCGATCGACGGAACCATCACCATCACAGGGAACCGCTTCTGATGGCGCTCACTCAGCGGGCGCCCGCATCCTTCAAGGTGCGGGCTCAGGTAGGCTTGCGCGGGCCGACGGGCCTGAAGGGCGACACCGGCGACATCACGCCGGAGGCGCAGGAGGCGCTCGACGGGATCGACGTGTCCAAGGTCGACGCGCAGACCGCGGCCGCCCAGGCTGCGTTGCGCGAGAGCGGCGCGCAGGCGGCGCAGGCGGGCGCGGAGCTGGCGGCGAGCACGGCACAGAACATCCAGGGCGTCTACGCCAATGACGCGGCCGGCCTCGCGGCTACGACCAGCGGTCAGTACTACTACATCGTCTCGCCCACATTGGTCGGAGCGCTTGATCTGAAGCTGAACAGCTCCGGGTCGGCCGTCTACCAGAAGACCATCCCCGGCGACCAGGCCATTGCCGCTTGGCGCTCCGGCGTCAACGCTGACATCGCGCGCCAGCAGCGCCGCGGCGGCCTGTGGCCGGACTGGGACCAGCCGTCGATCGTCGGCGGCGCCGGATCGCTGCCGAACAGCTCCGGGCAGTCCGAGATTCTGTTCGGCGCCGATGCCGCCTGGGACCACGAGTTCAGGGCCAAGCGGGTGCGGGCGCATGCCGCCCTGCGCCGTGGCCCGGCCTGCATCGACTATGGCGACGCCGGGCACCAGCATTACCAGCTCGCGCCGCTGCGGGACGGTTCCGGCGGCTGGGCAGTGGTGGGCTACACCGATGAGGCCGGCGTCTCGTGGACGTACGACTTCGATCAGCGCATCTACCGGCCCAGGAACGAGACGAAGGGCCTGACCTATTCGCCGACCATCGTCGGTCAGATGGGCACCCTCAGGTCCATCCTGGCCATGGAGGCATCCCAGGCGGGGCCTCCGGCGCTCCCCACAAGCCCGTGGACCGAGACATCAGCGTTCGAATTCGTCACGGACGCCGCGACGTTGGCATCCATGTTCCCGGACCCGAGCCGGCCGATCCCGAACGCCTGCATCCGCGAAATCCTCGTGATGCCGAACGGCCGGGTGTTCGAGGGGCACTACGGCCGCACGGTGCTCGACGGCTCCCCTGAAGAAGCCGATCACCAAATCAGGGTCTGGCGCTACACCGATGACCTGGCCGGCGACACGCTGCCGGCCACCGACAACGAGACGACCGACCTCAACTGGCACATCTTCGCCGCCTACCGCGGGACGGACGCCAGCTGCTACATCGCCGACGGCAAGCTGATCCTGCTGCCCGACAACCGGCTCGTCATCGTCCAGTCGGTCCAGTTTCCATCTGGCCGCTACCTGACCAGCTACTCCCGCGTGGTCGTCAACCCCATGACGGGCGTCGCTCCCGACCTTGGCACGGTGACGGACGGCACCTTCGCGTTCGGGCCGGAGACGTTCTTCGGCCCGAATTGGCCGATGAACCCCGAGTACCACGGCGGCGAGATCCGCTTGTTCATGGAGCAGCCTTACACGCGGCCGAACGGTGGCGTGCAATATGGCCGCGTCGTTAGCAAGGGAAACCAGGCTTGGTTTCAGAAGATATCAGATGTTCCGCCGTTCAGCGCGAGCGCTGAGAACGAATTTCCGGAGATAACCGGCGTCCATCCAGGGGATACGCCTGACCATATCTTTGCTATCATGCGCGGAGATACGGGACAGTGGGTCCGCGAAAGCTGGAACGATGGGGCCACGTGGGGGCCTGAGACGGCCAGCTATTTCGAGAGCCATCCTGCCACTGCGCCGTCCAAATACGAACTGAACCACATTCCAGCCGGCGTGCCGGGCGGCGCCGGGTTCTTCACGTTCACGGGAAATGTCTCGTCCGTCCGATTCAACATGGGGGCGTGGACCTCCAAGAACCCCTGCGACCTCGTCAACTGGCTGTCGCCGGTCATCGTCGATCCTCGGACGACGGCGGCGATGGACGGCCCCACGCAGACATATCCGTGCACTGGTTGGCGCCGAAAGGCCAACGGCCAGTACACGGGCGACTTCATCATCGCCAACGACCACGGCCGCAACGGTCCATTCTTTGCGGACGGCACCAACAAGGCGGCGCTGATCGCCAGCGGCGTGGTCGTTGCCGGAGTTCTGACCGCGACGGGCGTCACCGGGCACCCGATCGCGGTCGGCCAGAAGATTGGCGGCGCCACGTCGGGACAGTTCGCAACCGGCACCGTGATCTCATCCCAGTTGAGCGGCACGCCCGGCGGCGATGGCACATATCAGCTCAGCATCGTGCAGGACGTCGCCGCGCAGGCCATGTCGACCGTCTGCACGCGAACCACGCCGGGCGCCATCACCTACGCCGAGCTGAACCTGACGGTGATCTCTCTCGCCGATCTTCGGTCTGGCAACACCGCGAACATCAGCCGCTACACCACCAACCCCCATGGGCCGCCGGCCTCATAGGTGCATGCATGCCTGAATTTACAGAAGTCGATGCAATCATCCCCTCGGGCAGCGGCATCATGACGGTGACGCGCGACACCGAGGCGGAGGAGATCGCCGGAGCCAGTTGGGTCCGGGAATGGTTCTACCCGAGCGTCGGCAAGCGCCGAGGATCCGGCCTCGGCATGATGTACCGCTGCCAGGCGCGCGGGCTCATTGCGCACAGCTTCACCAACCCGCCGGCCGCGCAGGGCTTTATTGACGCCGCCAATCTCTACCCGGCGGCCGGGTTCGGGATCAGCGGTACAACTGGCACCGGCCAAACGTCGAATGGCGGCCTGGTATGGCAGCGTGATCCGGCGGGGAATCCTCGGGCTCCGGATACGTCGTGCCCCCTGATCGGGCCGCGCAGCTTTTCGATTATCGGCGCCGTCAAGCTCGGGGCGGACGCGACTGGCGCCATCCTTGCCGGTGCGGCGTTGACCAACTACCCGGCCGTCACCATCGACAGTTCCGGCCGCCTGACGGGATCTCGCAATATTGGCGGTTCGCCCGCTTATGATGTCCGCTACGCCACGGACCTGCGCAACAATCGATTCTGGTACATGTACGACTGGAATTATGAGGCGGCTCAGGCCGTGCTCTATGTCGGCGGTTCGATCGTCTCCGGCCCTGTGAATGGCTTGGCTCAGTTCGACGCAGCCCCGACGCAGCTGAGAGCTGGCGGCTCCGGCATCGACGGCACGGGCAACTCGAACGTCGCCCGCAGCATCTGGATGGGCGAGCACATCTTCGTGGAGGGTTCGGCGCTGCTGCCGGAGCGCAGCGCCTGGATCGCCAAGGTGTTCAGCAGGTTCAATGCGCGCTATCCGACCTCGGTTCTAGCGTAATCGCCGGGCCGCCGCGCCACCTCCTTCCCATCCCCGCACCACCACGCCCCGCCCACTCGGCGGGCGCTTTGCCATGGAGCATCCGCATGCAGCAGAATTGGGCCAAGGCCCTGGCAGCCGTGCTCGTCTACGAGGGCGGCAAGGTCGACGATCCGCGCGACCCCGGCGGCCGCACCAACAAGGGCGTGACGCAGCGGGTCTATGACGCCTACCGCAAGAGCAAAGGCCTCGCGAAGCGGGACGTCTACAACATCGCCGACGCCGAGGTGTCGGACATCTACCGGAACCAGTACTGGGCAAAAATCCGAGGCGACGACCTGCCGAGCGGCGTCGACTTCGTCGTGTTCGACGGCGCCGTCAACAGCGGCGTCGCGCAGAGCGCTAAGTGGCTCCAGCGCGCGCTTGGCGTGGCGGCCGACGGCGTCATCGGCCCGGCAACGGTCAAGGCCGCGCAGGCGCACCTGGCACCCGAGCGACTGGTGGGCGACATCTGCGGGCGCCGTCTGGCGATGCTGCGCGGGCTCAGCACGTGGGCGACATTCGGCACCGGATGGACCAAGCGCGTGAACAGCGTTCTGGCCACCGGGTCGGCGATGGCCAGGGCTGGCGCCACGCCGTCGCCTCCGCCGCCCGCCGTAGCAGCACGCCCGGTCCTGCGCCGCGGCGACAAGGGCGTCTACGTCCGCGACCTGCAAACCGAGCTCGGCGCTGTCGGGTACGTCCTGCGCATCGACGGCGACTTCGGCCCGTCGACAGAGGCCGCGACGCGGTCGTTCCAGGCGGCGCGTGGGCTCGTGGTGGACGGCATCGTCGGCCCCGCGACGTGGGCCGCGCTCGACGACGCCGTAGCCGCCGCTCGGTCGGCCGACGCGTCGGCCCTGTCTCTCTTCTCCCTCCCCAGCGCGCCCGAGGCGGCGCAACCCACCCGGAGCACCACCATGGACATCACCAGCATCATGCAGCTCGTCCGCTACGCCCTCATCGGCGTCGGATCCGTCGTGACCGCCCGAGGCTGGGCGGACGACGCCACCGTGCAGTGGGTCATCGGCGGCGTGATCACCGCCGTCCCGGCCATCTGGGGCTTTTGGGTTCGCCGGCCGAGCGCTAACGCGGCGGCCCGCTAAAAACGATGTCGGTCAGCTGGGACCTGAACATCGCCGCGCTGCTGGCTCTCGCCGGGGCAGTGGTCGGCATCCTGCGCTACGTCTTCGCGGTCGACGCCCGGGCGCTCGGCGCCGAGCGCAAGGCGTCCGAGGCGGCAGCGGAGGCGCAGCGGGCCCGCGATGCTCTGGCGCTGCACGTCGCCGCCTTTGCTGCCTACCGCGAGGCCATCGCCCAGGGCTACGTCCACCGCGACACGTTGCGGGAGGTTGAGGTGCGCATGGCGGCCGCCATCGAGCGGCTCGGTGACAGGATCGACCATGCGCTTGACCGACGGGCGGCTCCACCCTGATGGCCCGCCTGGTCGCCGCCGTCCTGATGCTGCTGTCGGCAGCCTCGGTTGCCGCGCTGCTCGCTCTGGCTGGAGCGGCGGCGCCGTAGCGGCCCCGTCATCGTCACCCATCACGCCCCGTCGGCTCCGGCCGGCGGGGCTTTTCTCTTTTCGCGGGCCGCCTCTATGCGGTCGGCGGCGACCTCAATGAGCCGCTCCGCGAACCATCGCGCCTGCCGCTTGCTGACGCGGTTGCTCACCGATGGCCCCTCATTGACCACCGTCTCGAAATAGAAATAGCCGATCACGCGCCCCGTGGCATCGGTGACGCCGTAGCTCTCTTCGTGCTCGGTGATCTTGAGGGGTAGGGTCAGCCGTTCGTCACTCATGTTCTCAGTTTGTTCACGATTTGGGGCCGCGCGCAAATGCGTAGCGCAACCAATATCGCAACCAGGCGCTTCCGAAGGATTTCAGAAATCTCGTAAGCTATTGATCTAGCTGGTGGGCCCGGCAGGGCTCGAACCTGCAACCAGACCGTTATGAGCGGCCGGCTCTAACCATTGAGCTACGGGCCCGGGGCCGGGCGTCGGTCCGTCCGGTGCGGGCGGCCCTGCCGGAGGGGCCGACCTCAATACCCCAATCGTGGGCCGGCGGCTACTCCGGCGCAGAACACCGTAGCCGTTGCGGTTGTCGGCGCCTCGGCAGCTGGCTTATCAGTCGTCGGTCGAGGCGGACCGAATCGAGCGGGGGAATGGGCCGACATATCTGCTGGCTGGCGCTCGCCTGCGTGTTGGCGGGGCCTGCGACAGCTGGCGAGGGCGGGGCCGCCTACCGTAGCTGCCCCGCAATGCCGGCGAGCGACGAGAGCTTCCGTTCCACCGTGTCCGACGAGGAGGAGCCCGGCTTCTTCCAGCTGCCGTTCGGCCCGTGCCTGCGCCTGGGCGCCACGGTGTCGGCGTCGGCGGGCTCGCTGTTCTACAACGACCTCTTCGACCGCGAGGCCGGCCGCAGCAATGGGACGACAGTGGCGTCCTCGGGCAGCCTGGACGTCTCGACGCGGCAGCGCTTCGACGCCTTCGATCTCACCACCAACGTGACCTTCGAGAGCTCGGGCACCGGGCTCCTGCTCAGCCGCGCCACCATCAATGCCGGCCCACTCGCCGTCGGCCGGCGCTCGTCGTTCTTCGACTATTGGGAGCCGACGAACTTCCTCTACACGGATATCGTGCCGTCCAAGTATCCGGTGGTGGCGGCGTACACGATCCGTCTGCTTCCCAACGTGCGGCTGTCGCTCTCGGCCGAGAGTCCGCTGACGCGCTTCGTCGTTGCCGACGGCTACGGATCGCAATCGCTGCCGGACGTGGTGGCGCGGCTGCGCATCAAGACGGCGTTCGCCACCATCCAGGCCAGCGCCGCCTGGCGCCGTGTGCGCTTCGCGCCGACCGTGGCGGGCCTGCCGTCGCCGGCCGATCCCGGCAACGATGATGAGGACGTTGACGACGACGGAGAGGCGTCGTCGCCCGCCCCGGTGGCCGCCGCCGTCGGGCGTGGGGCGGCGACCGGCTGGGCGCTGCAGCTGGCCGGCACCATCCCGCTGCCGGCGCTCGGCGGCGGCGACGAGCTGGTGTTCGAGGTCGACTATGCCCGCAACGCGCCGGGCTACCTCGGCGTGTCCAATCCCGACGATGCGGTCGGCTACACCATGCCGTCGAGTTTTACGGCGCAGCAGGCGGAGCTGTCGCACGGCGCCAGCGCCTCGGTGATGCTGACGCATCATTGGTCGCCGCAATGGCGGTCCAATGCCTTCGTGACGTACATGGCGCTCAGGCTCGACCAGCCGCTGCTGCCGCAGTTGCGCGTGGTCCGCAGCGCCGTCAACCTGATCTGGAGCCCGATCAAGGACCTGGACATCGGCATCGAGACCAACCGCATCCAGGCGCTGGTGCCGCGCGGCAGCGCCTTCCAGGAAGACCTGGCGAGCCGTGACCAGTGGACCTTTCAGGGCACGGTCAAGCGCAGCTTCTGAGGGCGGGCGATACGCTGGATCGCTGCGCGGAGGCTGGTCTGCGATGCTTTCGCAACCACCCGCCGCGACGCTAGTGTGGCGCAATACGCCGCGAGTTACAGGCCGTCGCTAACAGGCGTCGATTCGGCCAAGCCTGCGTCACCAGGGGTCGCCGCCGCCCTCATCGCCAGAGCGCCGGCCGACATAGCTGGTCAGCAGGAACACGGCGGCGACCAGGACAGCGCCGCCGATCGCGGTGCCCACCACCAGGAACATGATACCCCGGCCGAACGACGAGCCGAAGTAGTAGTTGAAAAATTCCAGCACGGTCGCCATCCACGTCGCAGTCCGCGGCCAGCGCGCGGTACCGCCAGTCCTCAAGCTGGCGGGCACCTCACTACGCCCGATCCCCGACCAGGTACAGGACCCGCGCGATCGCGGGGGACGGGGGACGGCCGCCGAACGGCTATGGGGTCGCCATCGCGCGAATGGGTTGCCGGCCGTGGGCTCGATCGCCGCCTCGACGTCCGATGTTCCATCGGCGCGCCGAGCTCACACGCCGCAGCTGCAGAACAAGCACGCAAGCACGTTGATGACGGTGACGTCTGGCGACATCATCGTTCCCAGCATGCCTCTGGCCGCGGTGAAACGAGTCCAGCCCGATCTATCGCGACTCGAGGGACGTCAGAACGTTGAGCGCCGAGAGGCTCGGCGCACCGACATGGGATGTTGCGACATGGTCATTGGCACGCCAGGCGCAAGCGTAAGCGCCTTCGAGAATCGGTTCGCGGGACGGACGGCCATCGTGACCGGCGCCGCCTCCGGCATCGGCCGAGACGTGGCCCGACGGCTGCTGGCCGAGGGCGCACGGGTTTCGCTGTGGGACGTGAACGCGTCCGCTCTGGCCGCGGCCGCGGCCGAGCTCGCGGCACCGGATGCACAGGCGGTCGACGCCTCGGTCGAGGGCCAGGTCGATGCCGCCATGCAGCGCAGCGTCGCCGCGCTCGGCGGACGGCTCGACATCCTCGTCGCGAGCGCCGGCATCACCGGCCCGAACGTTCCCGTGAAGGACTATGCGGGCGATGACTGGCGCAAGGTCATCGACATCAACCTCAACGGCGTCTTCTACTGCAACCGGGCCGCGGTCCGGCAGATGGAGCGCACGGGCTACGGACGGATCGTCAATCTGGCCTCCGTCGCCGGAAAGGAAGGCAATCCCAACGCCTCGGCGTACAGCGCCTCGAAGGCCGCCGTCATGGCGCTCACGAAATCGTTGGGAAAGGAGACCGCCAGGACCAATATCCGCGTCAACTGCATTACGCCGGCGGCGATCAAGACGGCGATCTTCGAGCAGATGACGCAGGCGCACATCGATTTCATGCTGTCGAAGATCCCGATCGGCCGGTTCGGCGAGATCGAGGAAGCGACGTCGCTCATCTGCTGGCTGGCCAGCGAGGAGTGCTCGTTCAGCACCGGCGCAGTCTTCGATCTATCGGGGGGCCGGGCGACGTACTGATGCGAGCTCGCCCGAAGCTCATCGATCCCGCCGGTCGGGGCGCGACCGGCGGGGCTCTCGGCGGACGGTCAGGGCGCCTCTACAAGCCTCAGGGCTGAGCCTCTGCCCCCAAGCCGACCTGCCAGGTGGAGGGATTGCAGCCGAAGCCGCGCCTCGCCCGCTTGGACAGCCAGTAGCCCGCCTGCACCGGGATCTGCTCGAGGTTGGGGTCGAGCCCGAGCTTCTGGGCCGCGTCCATGGGCCAGTTGGGATTGTGCAGCATCTCGCGGCCGACGGCGATCAGGTCCGCCTGGCCGTTCCTCAGGATCGCCTCCGCCTGGTCGCCGTGGATGATCAGGCCGACGGCCATGGTCATGATGTCGGCCTCGGCCCGCACCCGCTCGGAGAACGGCACCTGGTAGCCGTACTGGTTGAGCCGGTAGAAGTTGGGGGCGGCGCTGGTGATGCCACCGGTGGTGCAGTCGATGACGTCGACGCCCTTGGTCTTGAGCAGGCGCGCCAGCCGCACGTTCTGCTCCGGCCCCCAGCCGGCGTCGTCCTCGATCGACAGGCGCACGAACAGCGGCTTCTCGGCAGGCCAATGGCTACGCACCGATTCGGCCACCTCGAGCGCAAACCGCATGCGGTTCTCTTCCGAGCCGCCGTAGTCGTCGGTGCGCTGGTTGGCGAGCGGCGACAGGAACTGGTGGATCAGATAGCCGTGCGCCCCGTGCAGCTCGACGACGTCGAAGCCGGCCGCATCGGCCCGGGCCGCGGCGCGGCCCCAGGCGGCGACCACCTCCTTGACCTCCGCCGTCGTGAGCTCGCGCGGCACTGGCCAGCCGTCGCCGTAGGGGATGGGGCTGGGGCCCACCACCTCCCAGGCGTCCCAGTCGGCGACCTCCGGCACGCGGGCCAGCGGGCCTTCGTTCTCCCACGGCCGGCGCGTACGGGCCTTGCGGCCGGTGTGGCCGAGCTGGATGCCGGCGGCCGCGCCATGGGCCTTGATGAAGCGGGCGAGGCGGCCGAGCGGCTCGATGAAGCGGTCATCCCACAGCCCGAGGTCGCCCAGCGTGCCGCAGCCGCGGCGCTCCACCTTAGTGGATTCGACGATCACCAGGCCGGCGCCGCCGGTGGCGAAGCGCCCCACGTTGACCATGTGCCAGTCCGTCGGGAAGCCGTTCTCGCCGGAATACTGGTGCATGGGTGGTACGACGATGCGGTTCCTCAAGGTGACGCCGCGCAATTGAAACGGCGAGAACAACAGGCTGTCGGACATGCGGTTCCTCCTTTGCCGCCGATGCATCGCGCGGCATTTCCTCACTTCGAAAGATGACGCTCGAGCAATTCGCATTGGATAAGGTCATCCAATGGCAGAGAAATGCTCATAACCTTTGAGTCCAGAGCGCTTCTCGCGCGACTAGGTGAGCTTACCCAATCGCGAAACGCTCCAGGTGCGTCTTCAGTCGCCGAAGACGTCGCCCGTCAGCGCCCATGACTTGCCGTCGAAGCGCATCATCTGCAGTTGCCGGATCGGCACGACGTCCTCGGGGCTGGTGGTCAGCCGGATGCCCGGCAGCAGCATCGGCAGCACCTCGCCGTGCAGCGATTGCGCCTGCCGGACGAGGCACTGGCGCATGAGGTCGTCCTTGCAGCGCTCGAGATAGAGCGCCATCAGCTGCGCCGCGGTGTAACCGGAGACGTTGAGGATATCGCCGGGGTTGGCGCCCGGCTGGTACTGGCTCATCCAGGCGCGCCAGGCCCGCATGCCCTCGTCGTCGGCCCAGCGCGGATCGCCGGGATCCTTGAGATAGGCACCGGAGACGACGCCGACCGCATTGGCGAGGCCGGCCGGCTCCAGCACCGCCGACACGGAATTGGAGACGGTCGGCAGGATGATCAGCGGCTTCCAGCCGAGGTCGGCGGCCTTGCGCAGCGCCTGCGCGGCGAACTTGGGTGTCGCTTCGGCGAAGAACACGTCGGCGCCGGATTGCTGGAAGGTGATGATCTGGGAATCGATGGTCGGGTCGGCGGTGAGGTAGGTGGCCTCGGCGACGATCTGGTCGACGTGGGAGCCGAGGCCCTCCTTGAAGCCCTTCAGGTAGTCGCGGCCGGCGTCCTCGTTGGGGGTGATGACGGCGATCCTGGCGTCCGGCCTGGTCTTCAGGATGTATTGGGCGTAGACGCGCCCTTCCGTTTCGTAGGTCGGGTTGAAGCCGCTGGTCCAGGGGAAGTGCTGCGTGTCGTTCCAGCGGCTGGCGCCGGACGAGACCAGCAGCTGCGGCACCTTTTTGGCGTTGAGATACTTCTGGACGGCGATGTTGGGAGCGGTGCCGACGGCGCTGAACATGGCCAGCACCTCGTCCTGCTCGACCAGGCGGCGCGTCTGCTCCACGGTCTTGGGCGGCGAGTAGCCGTCGTCGAGCGACAGGAGTTCGACTGGACGACCACCGATCCCGCCCTGCTCGTTGAGCATCCTGAAGTAGGCGTCTTCCGCCCGCGCGATAGTGCCGTAGGCGGAGGCCGGCCCGCTGTAGGGCGCGGTGTTGCCGAGCTTGATCGGATCGGCGGCGACCGCGGGCTGCGCCAGGGCGAGCCCGGCCATCAGCGCCGCCATACTCATCGCTTTCATGCCGTGCATCCTTGCTGTCCCATGTATGCGACGTAGCACCGCCGCGTGCGGCCGCTGCACACGGAGTGCGGCCATGCCGGCCGCGGCCATCACGACCTCAGCTTGCTCCACTGCTCGTCGCTCCACTCCAGCATGTCGCTGGGGCCGGCGCCGCCGAGGTAGCGCTTGCCGCCGTCGATGACGACCGCCTCGCCGGTGATGTAGCCGGCCTGGTCGGAGACGAGGAACGTGCAGAGATTGGCGAGCTCCGCATGCTCGCCGTAGCGGCCGAGCGGGATGGTTCGCCCCAGCGGCACCTTCTGCCGGTCCTCCGGCATGAGCTGCTGCCAGGCGCCGGGAGTCGGGAAGGGCCCTGGCGCCACCGCCACCAGCCGGATGCCGTGGCGCCCCCACTCCACCGCGAGGCCCTTGGTCATGGCCAGCACGCCGGCCTTGGCCATGGCCGACGGCACGGTGAACGGCGCGCCCTGCAACGCCGACAGCGTCAGGATGCTGAGCACGGTGCCGGGGCGGCCGTCCGCGATCCAGCGCTTGCCGCAGGCGATGGTGCAATAGGCGGTGCCGTGCAGGACGGTGTTCAACACCGCATCGACGGCACGATGGGAGAGCAGGTGGGTGCGGGCGAGGAAGTTGCCGGCCGCGTTGTTGATCAGGATGTCGAGCGGACTCGCCGCCCAGAGCCGCTCGATCATGGCGTCGACCGCCTCGCCCGAGCGGACGTCGCAGACCGCAGTCTCGACCGTGGTCCCAGTCTCGCTCCGGATCGCCGCCGCCGTTGCCTCCAATACCTCGCCACGGCGCCCGCACAGCACCAGGGAGGCGCCGAGCTCGGCGAAGCGATGGCCGATGCTGCGTCCGAGCCCGGTGCCGCCACCGGTGATCAGGATGCGCTTGCCGCGGAGCAGGTCCGGCTGGAACATGGCGGTCTCCTGAGCCTTAGCGGCCGGTGAAGCGCGGGGGGCGCTTCTCGACGAAGTGGGCGACGCCTTCCCTAAAGTCCTCGGTGCCGCGGCAGAGCGCCACTTCGCGGTCGGCAAGCTGGGTCGCGTCCGCCAGGGTCTGGCGCGGCACCAGCGCGAGTTGCCGCTTGATGGTGCCCATCGAGCGGGGAGAGCACAGGTTGGCGAGCTCCGCCGCCTTCTGCTGCACCGCCTCGCGAAAGCCTTCGGCCGGCAGTGCGCGGACCAGGCCCAGGCGGTCGGCCTCCTCGGCCTCGATAACACGGCCGCTGAGCAACAGGTCGGCGGCGTTCATGGGGCCGACCAGGTGCGTCAGCATCCAGGCGCTGCCGTGCTCGGCCACGAGCCCGCGGCGGGCGAACGAGGTGGTGAGCTTGGCGCCGGCGGCCATGTAGCGGAGGTCGCAGTAGAGCGTGAGGCACAGGCCAACACCGGCGACGGCGCCGTTGATGGCGGCGATGATCGGCTTGGGCACCGCCAGGAGATAGCTGTAGCGCTGGTCGAGATCGTCGTCGCTCTCGCGCCGCTCGACCTGCGCTGGCGCGGCGCCCGACGCTGAGGCGGAGAGCTTGCCCATGTCGGCGCCGGCGCAGAAGCCGCGGCCGGCGCCGGTCAGCACGATCGCCCTGACCTCCCGGTCATCCGCGGCGACGGCGATAAGGCGCTTCAGCTCGCGCTCCATCACCGGGGTCCAGGCGTTCATGCTGTCCGGCCGGTCGAAGGTGATGGTGGCCACGCGCTCGCGCACCTCGAACCGCATCTCCTCCGCGTGCACCATGTCGTTTCCTGCCGGTTTCGAATTGCCCTCGTCATAGCAATCGGCGGGTTGGATGGAAACTCGTTCTCGCATAAGGAAATCAATTCCATATGTATGAAAACCAATTGGAGCGATCGAGGCATGTCGGAAGAGGTCATCAAGACGGCGCGGCGGCTGTTCGAGATCCTGGAGTATTTCGATGTCGTGCAGCGGCCGCTGAGCCTGAAGGATGTGGCCGGCCGCTTCGACTACCCGGTGTCGAGCGCCTCGGCCCTGCTCAAGAGCATGGTGGTGCTCGGCTACCTCGACTACGACCGCTACTCGCGCACCTACATGCCGACCATGCGCATCGTGCAGCTCGGCGGCTGGGTGCAGGGCGCGCTGTTCGGCGAGGGCAGCATCGTCTCGCTCATGAAGTATCTGAGCAAGGAGACCGAGGAGACGATAAGCATCGGCACGCAGAGCGATCTCTACATGCAGTACATCCACACACTGCCGTCGCCTCACACCATCCAGTTCGCCATTCAGCCGGGCACCATCCGGCCGCTGGCCCGATCGGGCCTGGGATGGCTGATCCTCAGCGCGCGCTCGGACGACATGATCGAGAAGCTGGTGCGCCGCATCAATATCGAGGAGGAGGACCCCAAGCACAAAGTCGATCTGGCGGAGTTGATGCAGCGCATCCGCGAGATCCGCGCCAACGGCTACGTGATCTCGCTGCACACGGTGACCATCGGTGCCGGCGTCATCGGCATGCTGCTGCCCGAGCGGCGGCACGGGCGCATCCTGGCGGTCGGCGTCGGCGGGCCGGTGGTCCGCCTGGTCGACAACCGCGACCACATCCTCCGTGCGCTCCGCGCCGGCATCGACCGGTTCCTGCCCGTGGACGAGCCGGCGGATTGATTTTCAGATATATGCAAATGAAAGCGTATAGCTGAAAAAGCTGGATTCCGGCTCCGCTTCGCCCCATGCTGAAGCTCCATCGCCGAACGGCGCAAGAAATGCTGGCAGGAAGACCCCAGGAGCAACCTCGTGCAGGAGAGAGTTGTCGACATCACGACCAGGGATGGCGTGATGAACACCTATATCTTTCATCCGGATCGGCCGGGTCCTTTCCCTGTCATTATATTCTACATGGACTCGCTCGGCGTCCGTGAAGAGTTGTCCGACATGTGCCGACGCCTCGCCACCGTCGGCTATTACGTGATCATGCCGAACATGTACTATCGCATGGTGCGCTCGGTCGATCTCGACGCCAACCGGCTGACGGACCCGGCCTATGAGGCGGGCCTGGAGCTGATGTGGAAGCTCAACCGCCACCTCACCAATACCATGGTGATGGAGGACACCGAGCATCTCTTTTCGTTTCTCGACAAGGAGCCAGCCGCGCGTGCCGGCAAGGTCGGCACGGTCGGCTATTGCATGAGCGGCCGCTATGTCTTCAGGGCCATGGGCGTGTTTCCGGAGCGGATCGCCGCCGGCGCCTCCGTCTACGGCGCCAGGCTCATCACCGACCTGCCGGATTCGGCGCACTTGACGGCCGGCGCGATCAAGGGCGAGCTCTACTTCGCCTGCGCCGAGCACGACCACTACGCGCCCGCCGAGATCTTGGACGAAGTGCAGAAGATCATCGAGCGAACGGGCATCAACGCGTCGATGGAGTATTATCCGGAGGCCGAGCACGGCTTCGCCTTCCCGTCGCGCCGCCTCTACCACAAGCAGAGCACCGAGCGGCACTGGGAGCGGCTGTTCGACCTGTTCCAGCGCAATCTGCACTTGTAGATCTGCACAATGATTTCGACGCTTTGGTCCATCACAGTGAAAGGGCCGCTGACGGTGCCGCTGCGTACCTCGCCCCGCTTGCGGGGAGAGGTCGGAGCGCGCGAGCGCAGCTTGCGCGCTCCGGGTGAGGGGGGATCCCGAAGAGGGCTCCAACCCGGTCACGCCACTGACAACGCCCCCTCACCCCTCCCTCTCCCCGCAAGCGGGGCGAGGGTGCGCGGCGGCGGCTCCCTCGCCGGCAAACGGTCAAGATTTGCGCAGGCTGGCGGCAGCTTGGCCTGAGACGGCGAGTGAGCTGAAGAAATAAACAAATGCCAAGACAAAGGGGAAGAAACATGGTTCGAGCCAGCCGGCTGGCAATTGCCTTGTACAGTATTGGCGTCCTCGCGTCGGCCGCCCAGGCCGCCGACGCCGTCCGGATCGGCATTGCCGCTCCGCTCACCGGTGCCGCGGCCACCTATGGGCAGGACGTACAGCGCGGCGCCGATTTCGCCGCTGAGCACATCAACGCGCGCGGCGGCATCCTGGGCGGCCGCAAGGTCGAGATCGTCTACGAGGACGACAAGGGCACGCCGCAGGGCGGCGTCGCCGCCGTGCAGAAGCTCATCTCGGTCGGGCGCGTCAAGGCGATCACCGGCGGCACCAACAGCTCGGTGGTGCTGGCTGAATCGTCCGTCACCAAGAACCGCATCCTGCAGGTCAACGCGGCCGCCCAGGCCGATGCCATCACCGATCAGGGCAGCCCGTGGCTGTTCCAGATCAACAATACGGTCTCGGCCAACTCGAAGGCGTTCAACTCCTACATCGTCAACGTGATGAAGCCGAAGACGGTGGCCTACATGGGCGAGAACACCGAATTCAACAAGACGGTGCTCGACAACCTCAAGGAGAGCCTCAAGGCGGCCGGCATCGAGCTCGTCAACGTCTCCACCTACGACGCCGAGACCAACGATTTCACCTCGATCATCACCAAGATCAAGTCGCTCAACCCGGATCTGCTCTACGTCTCCGACGCCTATCCGGCGCGGGCGGCGCAGCTGTGGAAGCAGGTGCGCCAGCTCGGCGGCTTCCCCAAGGAGGCGATGTCCCCCGGCGTCGTCACGCCGGGCATGATCAAGCCGAGCGACGGCGCCATGAACGGCGTCTACACCGGCGAGATCTTCATGGCATCCGACCCGGGCGAGCAGGGCAAGGCCTTCGTCGAAGGCTTCGAGAAGAAATACAACGTCGAGCCGGGCAAGGGTAACCTGGTCATCTACGAGGCGGTCAACGTCATCGCCGATGCCATGAACAAGGCCGGCACCGACGGCGACTATGCCAAGATCGCCCAGGTGATCCGCGACAACACCTGGCCCAGCCCGCGCGGCGAACTGCGCTTCGACGCCAAGGGCCGCGCCTCGGCACCTTACTTTTTCATCCAGCAGATCAAGGACGGCAAGCTCGTCCAGGTCGACCGGGTGAAGAGCAACTGAGGTATGGCTGAAATGGCGTGACGTTGTTTGAGTGATACGCTTCAGCGTCATGGCCGGGCTTGACCCGGCCATCCATCTACCCAGCAACACTGCCATTCAGCCAGCCCTGCCGGGCTGACGTCGATGCATCGATGGATGGCCGGGTCAAGCCCGGCCATGACGCAGCGGGGATGCCTTGCCCTCCGCGGGGCCTGTTGAAACCTGGAGACCACGGCCTTGGAACTCCTGTTGCAGACCATCGTCAACGGCGTCGTGCTCGGCGCCGGCTATGCGGTCATCGCTGTCGGTCTCACGTTGATCTTCGGCATCGTCGGCATCGCCAACTTCGCCCACGGCGCCTACTTCGCGCTCGGGGCCTACGCCTGCTACCTATTGACCGGGCAGGGGCTGAACTATTTCCTCGCCGTTCCCGTGGCCGTCCTGATCGTGGCGGCCATAGGCGTGATCACCGAGCTCGGCATCGTCCGCCGCAGCCTCTACGGCGATGCCCACCACGGCTCGCTGATCGTCATGTTCGCGCTCGGCCAGGCGATCATCGCGGCACTCATGCTGCTGTTCGGCCCGGATCCGCACCCGGTGCCGTCGCCGCTCGGCCAGACGACGTTCAGCGTCTTCGGCATCCTCGTCACGGCGCAGCGCGCCTTCATCCTGGGCTGCTCCATCGTCGTCCTGGCCGCCTTCGGCCTCTGGCTCGGCTTCACCGTCAAGGGCCAGCAGATCGTCGCGGTGGCGCAGAACGCCCGCGGCGCGCTCTATTCCGGCATCAACGTGCCGATGATCCGCACGCTCGCCTTCGTGCTCGGTGTGGCGGCCGCAGGACTGGCCGGGGCGCTGCTGTCACCGATCGTCACGGCTTACCCCACGATGGGCCACGGCGCGCTGATCGTCGGCTTCACGGTGGTGATCCTGGGCGGCATGGGCAGCATCTCCGGCGCCCTGCTCGGCGCGCTGCTGATGGGCGTCGCCAACGCGCTGTTCGAGACCTACGTCTCGGTGTCGTGGACGCCGGCGCTCGGCTGGATTCTCGTGATCGCCACCTTGCTGCTCTGGCCCCAGGGCCTGCGCGGCCGCGCGCAACTGCACAGGCACTAAGGTGAACATGCAGCCCTCGTCCTCCCCCTCCGTTGTGCTGGCCGCCAGCCCGCCCGGCGAGATCGTGCCGGCGCCGGCCGCGCGGCCAGGGCCGCCGGCCGCCTACGCCTGGCTGCTGCTCGGCGCCGCCGTGGCCGCCATCGCGGCCTTCGGGCTCACCGTCTCCGACCCGTTTATCGTGACGCTGGCCGGCTATACCTGCGCCTTCGCCCTGTTCGCGCTGAGTATCAACATCATGCTCGGCGGCATCGGCGAGGTGCCGCTCGGCCAGTGCGTGTTCTTCGGCATCGGCGCCTACGGCGTGGGGATCGGCATGGTCAAGCTCGGCCTGCCGTTCGAGCTGGCGGTCGCCGCCGCCCTCGTCGTCTCCATTGCCGCGGCGGCCGCGCTGGGCGCGCTCACGCTGCGGCTCACCGGCGCCTATTTCTCCATCGTCTCGTGGGGCCTGTCGGGCGTCGCCATGGTCGCGGCCACCAACCTGGAGAGCATCACCGGCGGGCCGCTCGGGCTGTTCGGCTTTTCGGCGCTCTCGGTGGGGCCGATCGTGCTCACCGATCCCCAGTCCTATTTCTTCGTCACGGCGACCGTGCTGGTGGTGGCGGTGCTGTTCCTCGTCGCGGTCAAGCGTTCGCCGTTCGGCGCGGCCATGGAGAGCGTGCGGCAGAACCGCCACCTGGCCCAGTCCGTCGGCGTCGACGCCACCCGCGTGCGGCTGAAGGCGTTCATGCTGAGCGCGCCGTTCGCCGCCCTCGGCGGCGCGCTGTGCGTGCCCTATGCGCAGATCGTGACGCCGGAAGTCTTCTCCGTCGCCAACACCGTCGACGGGCTGCTGATGGTGCTGCTCGGCGGCTCGCAGCTGATCGTCGGCCCGGTCATCGGCGCGGTGATCTTCAGCATCATCCCGCACTTCCTCGAGCTCGACCCGAACGTGCGGATATTGATCTTCTCCAGCGCCATCATCCTGATCATGATGTTCGCACCGGGTGGGCTGCATCAGCTCGCTGTGGCGCTGCGCGACCGGCTGCGGAGGGATGGCCATGCATAGCCCGCAGCCCTCCGTCACGCCGGCGCCCACCGCGGCGGTGCGCGCCACCGACATCGTCAAGCGCTACGGCGGCGTCACCGCGCTCAACGGTGTCAGCCTCACCGTGGCCGAGGGCGAGGTCTTCGGCATCATCGGGCCCAACGGCGCCGGCAAGTCGACCCTGTTCGACATCCTCTGCGGCATCACCAAGCCCACCAGCGGCGCCATCGAAGTCTTGGGGCGCGACGTCGGCCGCATGGCGCCGCACGCGGTGGCGCGCACCGGCGTCGCCCGCACCTTCCAGCGCACGGCGGTGTTCGCCGACGCCACCGTGTTCGACAACCTGCTCTACGGCCGCCATGCCAGCTTCCAGCACGGCGTCCTCGGGCACATCCTCCGCAGCGCATCCTCCCGCGAGGAGCAACGGGCATTTCAGCAGCGCGCTCGCGAGGTCCTGGCCATGACCGGGCTCGAGAACGACCGCGACCGCCGGGCCGGCGTGCTGGCCTACGGCGTGCAGCGCCGGCTCGCCGTCGGCGTGGCGCTGATGGCCGATCCGAAGATCCTGTTCCTCGACGAGCCGGCGGCGGGCATGAACGGCCGCGAGACGGCGGACTTCATCGCGCTCATCCGTGCCGTCGCGCCGGGGCGGACCATCCTCATCGTCGAGCATGACATGGCCGTCATCCGCGAGCTGTGCGGACGGGCGCTGGTGGTGGTCGACGGCCGCCCGGTCGTCGTCGACGAGCCGCACCATGTGCTCCGGCACCCCGAAGTGATCACCGCCTATCTCGGAGCCGACGATGAATGAGACGGAGCCGCTGCTCGCCGTCGAGAGCGTCTCGGCGGCGTACGGTAAGGTCGTGGCGCTGCGCGAGGTGTCGCTCGCGGTGCGCCCCGGCGAGATCGTGGCGATCCTCGGCGCCAACGGCGCCGGCAAGACGACGCTGCTCAACGCCATTTCCGGGGTCCTGCCCATCACCGGCGGCCGCATCCGCTTCAGCGGCGCGCGCATCGATGGCCGCAAGCCCTGGCAGCTGAGCCGCCTCGGCATCAGTCACGTGCCCGAGGGCCGGGAGATCTTTCCAGCCATGACGGTAGAGGCCAACCTGAAGATCGTCGACGCCTTCGGCGGCGGCCCGGCGTTCGCTGTCGTCGACATCCTGGACATGTTCCCGCGCCTGCGCGAGCGACTCCACCAGAACGCGGGCAGCTTGAGCGGCGGCGAGCAGCAGATGCTGGCCATCGGCCGCGGCCTGATGGCCCGCCCCAAGCTCGTGCTGTTCGACGAGCCGTCGCTCGGCCTGTCGCCGTTCTTCACCAAGTTCGTGCTGAGCGCCATCGCCGACCTCAGGGGCAGGGGCATCTCGACGCTGCTGGTCGAGCAGAACATGCGCGCCGCGCTCAAGATCGCCGATCGGGCCTACGTGCTGCGGGTCGGATCGCTGGTGCGCGAGGGCTCGGCCCGGGACATCGCCGCCGCCCCCGACATCCAGGAAGCCTACCTCGGAGCCTGACCCTCGGCTCGCTTCACCCTCACATTGCATTGGAAGCATTGCTCATGACGACCCGCCGAAACCTGCCCCTCGATGGCGTGACGGTCATCGATCTCGGCCAAGTCTACCAGGGGCCCTATGCCACCTACCTGATGGCCAAGGCCGGCGCCGACGTCATCAAGGTCGAGCCGCTCGGCGGCGAGCCGGTGCGCCAGCGCAACGCCGTCAGCCGCGGCTCCGGCGTGCCGTTCGCCATGCTCAACGGCCACAAGCGCTGCATCACCCTGAACCTGAAGGCACGCAAGGGCACGGAGATCCTGAAGCAGCTGGTCCGCGACGCCGACGTGCTGCTCGAGAACTATGCGCCCGGGGTTATGGACAAGCTCGGCGTCGGCTGGTCGGTGCTGCACGCGCTCAACCCGCGGCTCGTCTACGCCTCGGGGTCCGGCTACGGCCTCTCCGGGCCGGACAGGGACAACCTGGCCATGGACGTCACCGTGCAGGCGGCCTCGGGCCTGATGAGCGTCACCGGCTTTCCCGACGGGCCGCCGGTGAAGGCGGGCCCAGCGCTCGCCGATTTCCTGAGCGGCATCCACCTCTATGCCGGCATTGTCACGGCGCTGTACGAGCGCCAGTTCACCGGCGTCGGCCGCCTCGTCGAGGTGGCGATGCAGGAGACGATCTATCCGACCCTCGCCTCGAATCTGACGTTCATGTACGACGTCGGCACGACGCCGCCGCGCACCGGCAACCGCCACGGCGGCCTGTCGGCGGCGCCCTACAACGTCTATCCGGCCAAGGATGGCTACATCGCCATCATCGGCATCAACGAGACCCACTGGACCAATCTGCTCGCCGCCATGGGCCGCTCCGATCTGGTGGGCGATGCGCGCTTTTCCGACAAGGTGTCCCGGGTCCGCAACCTCGAGGAGACCGATCGGCTCATCTCCGACTGGACGTCGACGCTGACCCGCGAGGAGGCCAGCGCCATCCTGCGCCGCCACAAGGTGCCGTCGGCCCCCGTCCGCGACTTGATCGAGGTCACCAACGACCGCCACATGCACGAGCGCGGCATGCTCGAATGGATCGATCATCCGGAGTTCGGCCGCATCGTCGTGCCCAACAACCCGATCCGCTTCCATGGCGCCGACCGCCTGCCGGCCGCGCCCTCGCCTCGGCTCGGCCAGCATACGGACGAGGTGCTGGCGTCGCGGCTGAAGCTGTCAGCGGCCGAGATCGCAGCCCTGCGCGACGAGGGCGTGATCGGGCAGGGCACGTGACGGGAATGACAGACCGGCGCTGGGATCGGTGCCAGGGCGCGGCACCGCAGGGTAAGACAGGTTACGGAAAAGACGAAGGGAGGATGATGCGGTGCTGCTGACAGATCATGTGGCGGAAGCCGGGCATCCCCTCGATCGCTTCTTCAAGCCGCGCAGCATCGCCATCATCGGCGCCTCGCCGGATGCCACGAAGATCCGCGGCCAGCTGCTGAGCATGCTGCAGAAGAACGGCTATGCGGGCCGGCTGTTTCCGATCAATCCGAGCTACCAGGACATCGCCGGCGTGCGCTGCTACGCCTCCGTCGCGGCGGTCGGCGAGCCGGTCGATCTGGCGCTGATCGCGATCCCGGCCTCCGGCGTGATCGAGGCGCTCGAGGATTGCGCCACGGCCGGCGTGGGCCACGCCGTGATCATCACCTCGGGTTTCGCCGAGGAGGGTGGGGCGGCTGCCGACGCCCAGGCGGAGATCGCGGCGCTGGCGCGACGCACCGGCCTGCGGGTTTGCGGACCGAACGCCCAAGGCTTCCACAACGAGCCCGGCCACGTGGCGGCCACGTTCAGCCCGACCGTCGACGTCAAGCCGGACCGCCAGCCGATCGATCTGGGGGCGCGCCGCGTCGGCATCGTCTCCCAGAGCGGCGGCTTGGGCTTCGCCTTCTACAATCACGGCAAGTCCTGGGGCCTGAATTTCAGCTGCGTGGTCAGCTCGGGCAACGAGGCCGACCTCGGCGCCGGCGACTTCTTCGACTACATGGTCGATGATCCGGCCACCGACATCATTCTGCTCCTGCTGGAGGGGGTGCGCGACGCCGACACGTTCGTGGCCGCAGCGGCCAAGGCGGCGGTGGCCGGCAAGCCCGTCATCGTCTGCAAGATCGGCCGCTCCGGCGCCGGGGAGCGGGCGACGGCCTCGCACACCGCCAACATGAGCGGCTGGGATGCGGCGTATGGCGCCGTGTTCGCCCGCTACGGCTTCATCGAGGCGGCCGATCCGGACGAAGCCATCGCCGTCGCGGCGGCGCTGGCGACCGCCCCGCTGGCCAAGGGCCGGCGGGCGGGCATCGTCACCGTCTCGGGCGGCGGCGGCGCCTGGGCGGCCGATACGCTGGCGGCCAACGGCTTCGATGTGCCCGAGCTGTCGCAAGCGTTCCAGGCCGCCATCCGGCCGCTGATCCCATCCTACGGCGCGGCCGGAAACCCGATCGACGTGACCGCCCAGGGGGTCCATACCGGCGGCTTGCAGGCGAGCGTCGACCGCCTCGTCGCCAGTGACGAGGTGGATCTCGTCGTGCTCGTCAACGCCCTCTCCAGCGAGCACCGGGTCGCCTTCGACGCCGAGGCCATGGGCAAGCTGGCCCGATCCCAGCGCAAGCCGATCCTCGTCTATTCCTACACGCTGCCGTCGGATTTCGCCCGCCGCCGCATCGCCGAGGCCGGCCTGCCGGTGTTCGCCAACCTGACCAATCTCGGCATCGCGGCGCGCCGGCTGGCCGAGCGCGGCGCCTACACGCCACCGCGGCCGGCGGCGCCGGCCGTCGTTCCGCGCGCCGCCGCCAGCCTGCTGGCAGAGCTCGGTCCGGCCCTGTCGGAGGCGGACGCCAAGCGGGTGCTGGCGGCGTGCGGGCTGCCGATGACCTCGGAGCGGCTGGTCGCATCGGCGGCCGAGCTCGACGACGCCATGGCGGCCGTCGGCTTTCCGCTGGCGCTGAAGGTCCAGTCGCCGCAGATCCAGCACAAGAGCGAGGTGGGCGGTGTGCGGCTCGGCATCGCCGATGCTGCGGCCGGCCGCGAGGCCTACCGGGCTCTCCTCGCCGACGTGGCGGCGAAGCGGCCGGACGCGGCGCTGCAGGGCGTGTTGGTGAGCCCGATGGCGGCCAAGGGTGTCGAGATCATCATCGGCACGCTCATCGACCGCACCTTCGGCCCCATGGTGACGGTCGGCTTCGGCGGCGTCACCACCGAGCTGTTCAAGGATCTGGCCTACCGTCCGGCGCCGGTGACGCCGGACGAGGCGGCGCTGATGCTGGCCGAGCTGAAGGCGGCGCCGCTGCTCAATGGCTTCCGCGGCGCGCCCGTGGCCGACAAGGCCGCCCTCTGTGCCCTGGTGGCGAAGGTCTCCGCCATCGCCGCCGCCCTGAAGGACGAGGTGGCCGAGATCGAGCTCAACCCGGTCCTCGTCCACCCGGCCGGACAAGGGCTGACCATCGCGGATGCGCTGATGGTCCGCCCCGCGGCCGGCCCGTCATCCAATTGAGTGTGGAACTCTAAGTGTGCCGGGCCCAGCGGCCCGACGCTTGCGAAGGACATCACATGCCGGACGCGGAGAGCTTCATCGTCGAAACGGCTGAGCGCGTGTTTGCCGATCTTGCCGATCCGCAGACCATCATCCATGCGCGCTCCGGGGACTGGAAGGCCAAGCTGTGGCCCGCCCTGCAGGATGTCGGGCTGACGCTGGCCTGGGTGCCGGAGGCGCAGGGCGGCGCTGGCGTCGCCCTCGACGAGGGCTTCGGTGTGCTGCGCGCCGCCGGCCGGGCGGCGCTGGCGGTGCCGCTGGCCGAGACGATGCTGGCCGGATGGCTGCTGGCGCAGGCCGGGATCGGGTCGCCTGCCGATGCCATGAGCGTGGCGCCGGCGCGACCGAAGGACCGTCTGGCCATCGACCGGGCGGGGCGTCTCACGGGCATCGCCCGAAAGGTGCCGTTTGGACGCGATGCCGACCACCTGGCCGTGATCGCGGCCGGGCCCGAGGGCCTCGCCGTCTGCCTGGTGCGGACCGGCGACTGCCGCATCGTGCACGACACGGGCCTGGCGGGAGAGCCGTCCGACACGGTGGATGTGACCGGCGTGACGCCCGTTCAATCGGCCGCCGCCGATCTCGACGCGGAGGCGCTGCTCCTGATGGGGGCCGCCGTGCGCGCCCAGCAGATCGCCGGCGCCCTGGAAGCCATGCTCGATCTCTCGGTTCGCTACGCCACGGAGCGGATCGCCTTCGAGAAGCAGATCTCCAAGTTCCAGGCGGTTCAGCACAATCTGGCCAAGCTCGGCGGCGAGGTGGCGGCCGCGGTGGCCGCCGCCGTCTCGGCGGCCGACACCATCCGGCAGGGAGGCCTCGACGGCGAGGCGGCCCTGCTGGAGGTCGCAGCAGCAAAAATCCGGGGCGGCGAGGCGGCCGAGGCGGGGGCAGCCATCGCCCACCAGGTGCACGGTGCCATCGGCTTCACCGACGAGCACGTGCTGCACCGCTTCACCCTGCGGGCGCTCGGCTGGCGCGACGACTTCGGCAACGAGAGCTACTGGAGCGTCCGGCTCGGCGAGTTCGTCGCCCGGCAAGGGGCCGACGCGCTCTGGCCGCTGCTGGCATCGCGCTGACCGGGGAGGACAGAACCATGACTGCGCTTCGTTTCGATCCCGTCCGCCTGCCGCCCCATTGCCAGGCGCTCAGGCAGGAGGTGCGTGCCTTTCTGGCCGAGGAGATCGCCGCCGGCACCTTCGATCCGCACCATCCCGAAGGCGGCGCGGCCAACGCCGATGCCTTCAGCCGCCGCGTCGGCGAGCGCGGCTGGATCGGCATGACCTGGCCCAAGGAGTACGGCGGCCAGGAGAAGAGCTTCCTCGAGCGCTACGTGGTGACAGAGGAAATGCGGGTCGCTAACGCGCCGACGCGGCGCTTCTTCGTCGTCGACCGCCAGAGCGGGCCGACGCTGATCCGCTATGCCAACGAGGCCATCAAGCGCAGCATCCTGCCCCGCGCGGTGCGCGGCGAGGTGTGCTTCTGCATCGGCATGAGCGAGCCCGGATCGGGCTCGGACCTGTTCGCGGCGAAGACCAAGGCGACGCGGGCCGACGGCGGCTGGCTGATCAACGGCACCAAGATCTGGACGAGCAACGCCCACCAGTCGGACTACATGATCGGCCTGTTCCGCACCTCGCAGCCGACCAAGGAGAACCGCCGCCACGGGCTGACCTCGTTCCTGGTCGACATGACGACCCCGGGCATCGTCTGCAACGCGATCGGCCAGATGACCGGCCAGCGCGAGTTCAACGAGGTCGTCTTCACCGACGTCTTCATCCCCGACGATCACGTCATCGGCGAGATCGACGGCGCCTGGAAGCAGGCCACCAGCGAGCTCGCCTACGAGCGCAGCGGGCCCGAACGGTTCCTGGAGACCTATGGTGCGCTCGATGAGCTGGTCAGGGCCGTCGGCCCCGAGCCCGACATCCGCACCGCCGCCGGCATCGGTCGCCTGGTGGCGCAGCTGCACACGCTGCGGCGCATGTCCGTGTCGGTGGCCGGGATGCTGGCGGCCGGCCGGGAGCCGGTCGTCGAGGCGGCCATCGTCAAGGACGTCGGCACGCTCTGGGAGCAGGCCCTGCCGCAACGCGCGCGGGAGCTTGCCGCCTTCCTGGAGCCCGACAGCGCCAACCACGAGACGTTCGAGAAGCGGCTGGCGTTCTATCTCAAGACGGCGCCGAAGCTGACGATCCAGGGCGGCACGACCGAGATCCTGCGCGGCATCATCGCTCGCGGCCTGGGGCTCAGGTAATGCGGGCTAGGCGTTCCGCTCATCGCGCCGCACAGTCGCCCCGGCGTCATGGCCGGGCTTGACCCGGCCATCCATCGGATCAACCACTTCAGCCCGATAGGGCTGGCATTTTTCATTTGTTCTCAGTGTGATGGATGGCCGGGTCAAGCCCGGCCATGACGTCTGGGACGAGTTGCCAGGGAGGTTCCAGGATGAGCAAGGATATCGACGTCTCGCACACCGGCCATGTCGCCACCATCGAGATCAGGCGGCCGCCGCTGAACTACTTCGACATCGTGCTGATCCGCGACATCGCCGATGCGCTCGATGCCATCGACGCCGATCCGTCGATCCGGGCGGTGGTGCTGGCGGCCCAGGGCAAGGCGTTCTGCGCCGGCGCCAATTTCACCGCGCCCCCGGCCGGCGGCTTCGAGGAGCGGCCGCGCGACACCGGCCACCTCTACATCGAGGCGGTGCGCATCTTCCGCAACAAGAAGCCGATCGTCGCCGCGGTCCAGGGTGCTGCCATCGGCGGCGGCCTCGGCCTCGCCATGTCGGCCGATTTTCGCGTGACCTGCCCCGAGGCCCGCTTCTCGGCCAATTTCACCAAGCTCGGCTTCCACCCCGGCTTCGGGCTCACCGTCACCCTGCCGGAGGTCGTCGGTAAGACCAAGGCGGCGCTGATGTTCTACACCAGCCGCCGCGTGACCGGCGAGGAGGCCTTCGAGATGGGCCTCGCGGACGTGCTCGTGCCCCAGGACGAGGTGCGCGACGCGGCGTTCAAGCTTGCCGGCGAGATCGCCGAATGCTCGCCGCTCGGCCTGCTGTCGACCCGCGCCACGATGCGTGACGGGCTGGCCGAGCGCGTGCGCGTCGCGACCGACCATGAGCTCGCGGAGCAGAACCGGCTGCGAAATACGGAAGACTTCAAGGAGGGCATCAAGGCCACCGCGGAGCGCCGCGTCGGCAACTTCAAGGGCCGCTGAGCGACATCATTTGTCCAGGAGATGGATGGCCGGGTCGAGCCCGGCCATGACGACTTGGGAATTGAGGCACTTTATTTTCAACGTCATGGTCGGGCTTGACCCGACCATCCATCGGAACACAAAACAATCCCAAAATTCTTGGAGGAACAACCAATGGCCGCCACCCCGTTTCCGGCCGGAAGCTGCGATTGCCATGTGCACATCTACGGCCCGTTCGACCGCTTCCCGGGGCAGTCGGAGGGCCGCTTCACGCCGGGCGAGGAGTTCCCTGTGGAACGGCTCTTCGCCCTGTGGGATTCCATCGGCGTCTCGCGCGGGGTCATCGTGCACGCCCTCGGCGCCGGGCCCGACAACGCAGTGACGCTCGCGGCCCTGCGCCGTTTTCCGGACAAGCTGCGCGCCATCGCCATCGTTCAGCGCGACGTCACCGATGCGCGGCTGGACGAACTGGCGGAGGCCGGCTTCAAGGGCGTGCGCATCAACCTGCTGCGCCAGGACGGCAAGCCGGTCTCGTCGGGCGGCATGAACCTGGATGATCTCAAGGCGCTGGCGCCGCGGCTCGCCGAGCGCGGCTGGCATGCGCAGCTCTGGATCGAGACCGGCGACCTCGAAGAGCTGGCGCCGGAGCTGGAAAAGCTGCCGCTCGACTTCGTCATCGACCACCAGGGCCGGACGATGACCGACAAGGGCGTCGCCTATAAGGGTTTCCAGTGGTTCTGCGAGCGCCTGAAGACCGGCCGCTACTGGTGCAAGCTGTCCGGCGCCGATCGCAACACCCGTCAGGGCTCGCCCTATACGGATACCGAGGGCTTCATGCAGGCGCTCGTCAAGGCCAATCCGGATCGCCTCGTGTGGGGCTCCGACTGGCCGCACGTCGGACACACGGCAGAGACGCTGCCGGCGGAGGCGGTGCTGATCGACCTGTTCGAGCGCTGCGTGCCAGACGCCGCTGTCCGGCGCAAGATCCTGGTCGACAATCCCGTGCGCCTCTACGGGTTCTGACGTTCCGCGGCGGCGTCCACGCGGGGCGATGAGGGTCAGCCCGCGCCCGCCTCGGGATAAAGCGGCATCAGGCGCGCGCCGCGTGGACGCGCCTCGCGGCGGCGCCGAGCCTGCTGTTCGGCCCGGAAGGCGGCGAGAAACCCCTTGCCCGTCCAGCCGGCGGGTGCCGCCCCGCCATAGAGGTGGCATTGCAGCTCGTCGACGGCGCGCCGCATCTCGGCGCTCCGCATCGCCGCAGCCGGGCGCGCCGCGGGGTCGCCGTCGAGACGGGCCCAGGTCAGGAAGGCGCGGTACGCCGCGGCCGCATCGTTCACCTTGCAGGCGGCCCTGAGGGCCTTCTCGGCGGCGTCCGCCGATGGCTCGGTGGCCATCGCCGGCACGGCGGGGGCCGTCGCCGCCGTGGATGTCGCGGCCGGCCGGGCCACCGGCCCGCTGCGGCGGCCGCCCCGCGCCAGGCGGCGCGGCAGCCACCAGGCCGCTCCCGCCAGGGCGATCGCGGCGGCGAACCCGGCGCCCAGGCGGGCGAAGCCGAAGTGCTCCAGGAGCATCTCGATGAGCGCCACGAGCCGGCCGGGACCAGGTCGCTTCGCTTCGGCGACATCCGGCAAGGCCGCGGGGACCTCGGCGGCCGGCGGGGGGGGCGTGGCTTCGGCACCCGCCGCGGGCGCCACCGTGAACGTCTCCGCCGGCAGCACCGCGTGCTCGAGCCGGTTGGCGTCGATGTTCCACCACCCCACCTCGATCGCCGGCAGGGTGACCTCGCCGGCCCGCGTCGGCACCACCGAAACCGTCTTGACGAGGACGGCGCCCGGCTGGGCCTGGATCGTCGCGGCGTCCGTGCGGCTCGCCTCCTCGTACTGGCGAACGCCGTCAGCCTCGGGCGGGGTGATCGCCGGCAACTGGTTGGGGCTTGCCCCGCGCGCCTCGAGCCTGATGGTGCGCATCAACGCCTCGCCCACCCTGGCGCCGGCCACCGGCGACGACCAGGCGGCCGTGAGCGTCACGTCGCGCGCCGGCAGGAACCAGCCGTCGATCGCGGCCGGCCGTGCCTTGACCTCGACCAGGACCGGCCGCGAGCGCAGGGTCACGTCGCGGCCGGGATCGATGATGCGGCTCAGCGGCAGGGGCGCGCTACTCAGGTTCACCTGCGGATCGGACGAGGACAGCAGCCCGTTGCCGGTCGGCACGTTGACCTCCACCGTGACCGGCCTGATCTCGATCTGGCCGCTGCGCTGCGGCCGCATCAGGTACGTCTGCTCGATGATGTGGTACTTGCGGCCCTTGATGATCTCGAAGCGATGCTGGGGCTGGCCCTGCGGCGTGATGGTGGCGCCATCGGCGGTCAGGTCGCCGAAAGAGCCGTCGCGGATGCCGAGGGCATCGTTGACACGCAGCGTGAGGGGCACGTCGCTCTGCACGTAGATCGGCCGCTTTGCGACCTCGACCCGCACGGACAGCGCCCCGTCCAGGGCCTGGTCGGCGGGCGTATCGGTCACGGTGATGGCCACTGGCGCGGTGCGCAGCGCCGCCACGGTCAAGGCGGGGATGGTGCGCTTGCCGGCTGCCTTCGGAGCCAGCGTCAGCGTCCACTCGATCGTCTCCGAGCGCTTGCCGTTGACGGTCGTCGCGCGGCGCTGCTGGCGCTGGTCGACGATGTCGAAATCCCTGGCGAGCGGCGCAAGGTCGGGGACGGGGTTGCCTGCGGCGCCGGCGAGGCTCAGCACGTAGCGGATGGTCTTGCCGAGATCGACCGCGGTTTGATCCGGCACGCCGGTGAGCGTGGCGGCCCGGCCCGGTCCGCTCGCCAGCAGAGCCAGGGCGACGGCCGCGCAGACGAGCGCGGGTCGGGCCCGCAAGCCTCCGCCGATACCCCCTGATGTCGTCGACGTGCGGGCGATCCGCCTGCGTTGAGCCATGTCGTCGCTATCGTCCCGCAGTCGGGATCCCCATGGAGCCATAGTGCATGCGGATGCGCGCGCGCAAAAGGCTCGTCGGATCGTTGGGCACCAGGCGCAAGGTCTGCTCGCGATTCTGGTCCTGCTCGCTCATCGGGTCTGTCCCGGCAGCGGCGGCCTGGGCCTGGCCGGCGGGCCCGTCGTCCTTCGGCGCGGCGGGGGCCTCGGCCTGCTTGCCTTGGTCCTGGCGCTCGTCCTTAGGCGGCGGTGGCGTCTTGTCGCCGGCGCCGCGGTCCGGCGGCGCGTCGGGCTTGCCGTCCTTCGGCGGCTCGTCCTTGGGTTGCTGGCCGCCGCTCGACGATCCCTGTTGCGGCTGCTGCTTCGCCGGATCGCTGTCCTTTTGCTTGGGCTCCGGGGGCGGCTGCTTTTGCTCGGGCGGCTTCTGTTCCGGCTGCTGCTGCGGCGCCTGTGCCTTGCTGTCCTGCTGCTGGCCGCTCTGGCCTTGGCCGCCCTGTTGCTGGTCCTGCGAGGGGTCGTCGGACTTGCCGCCTTCGGGCGGCTTCTGATCCTGCTTCTGCTGGTCGAGGAGCTTTTGCACGAGCTCGCGGTTGTGGCGCGCGTCGGCGTTGGCCGGGTCGGCCTGCAACGCAGCATCGTAGGCCTTGATCGCCTCCTCGAGCTCGCCGGCGTGGGCCAGCGCATTGCCCCGGTTGTAGTCGGCGCCCGGCAGGTGCGAGAACGCGTCGGCGGCCTCCCGGTAGTTGCCGGCCTTGTAGAGGGCGCTCGCCTGCCACGTCGGGTCCTCGAAGGTGGCGGCGGCGGCGCCGTAGTCACCGCCCCGGAAGGCGCTCGCACCTTGCTGGTCGGGCCGCTGCCACAGGTCCTTCCACGTCTGCGCGGCCGCTGCCGGCTCGGCCGCCCTGGCGTCGCCCGCGCCGGGGCCGTGGGCGAGCGTCGCCCCCAGGGCGAGCACGGCCAGCCAGCCGCGGCGGAAGGCGAGGGAGGCGAGCAGCACCACGGCGATGACGACCCAAGGGCCCATGTCCAGCCACTGATCGGCCACCAGCCCGCTGTCCTTCAGCGCGCCGTTCGCCAACGGGCTTGCGCCCCGGGCGAGAACGATGCCGAGATCGTGGTCGTCGGCGGTGATCGGCGTGTAGCGGCCGTTGCCGGCAGCGGCGAGCGCGCGCAGCCGCGCTTCGTCCAGCCTGGTCGTGGCCGCCGCGCCGTCGCGGCCGGCCACCGGGTTGCCGTTGAAGTCGACGAGCGGGCTGCCGGCGGTGGAGCCCACGCCGATGACGTTGACGATGTAGCCGGCCTGCGCCGCCGCGCGGGCCCCGGCGAACGCCCGGTCCGGCTGCTCGCCGGCGCCGTCGGTGAGAACGACGATCCGCCCGGCCGGCGCGCCGGCATTCCTGAGCAGCTCGGCCGCCTTCTCGATGGCGAGGTCCAAGCGGTCGTTGAGCACCGGCATCAGGTTGGTCGCGAGCTCGGGCAGCATCTGCGCGACCACCCGTCCGTCCTCGGTCAGCGGGGCGGCCACGAACGGCGCGTCACTGAAGATCACCAGCCCGACCTGGCCGCTGCGCAGGCGGCCGAGGATGTCGTCGATCTTGTAGCGAGCCGCGGCCAGGCGGCTCGGGCTCTGGTCGGTCGCGTTCATGGACTGGGTCAGGCTGAGCACGATGACCGTCGGATCGAAGCGGTCGAGCGCCGGCGTCGGCAGCTTCTGCCAGGTCGGCCCTGCCATCGCCACGGCTGCGATCGTCCAGCCGGCGAGCAGGGCCACGAGCGGCCAGCGGCGGCCGCGCGCGCTCCCCTGCACCGCGAGATGCCGAAGCAGGTGCGCGTCGACGAACGGGCGCCAGTCGTCCTGGCCCGCGCCGATCCGCCGCCAGACGAGGGCGCAGAGGCCGACGGCCGGGAGGATGGCCAGCAACCATTCCGGCCGCAGAAAGTGGAACTGCTGCGGGATTATAACGGCGCTCCATGGCCGGGCATGGCGGCCGCGTCGGCCGCCGTCACCCGTCGTCGAAATCCGGTCGGCATCAGCCGCATCGCCCCCATGAGCAGGCTCAGCACCAGGGCCGCGCCGAGCGGCCACTGGAACAGCGAGACGGTGGGGCTGAGAAAGAGCGGCTCGCCGGCGGCCGGCTCGATCCGGTTGATATCCTGGTAGATCGCCGCCAGACCGCTCTCGTCGCGGGCGCGAAAATAGCGGCCGCCGGTCATCTCGGCAATCTTGGCCAGGGACACCTCGTCGAGATCCAGCGACGGATTGATGACCTGTTGTCCCACGGCCTGGCTGTCGGCGCCGACGCCGACGGTGTAGATCTTGACGTGCTCCTCGCGCGCCAGCTGGGCGGCCTGCAGCGGCTCGAGCACGCCGGAATTGTTCATGCCGTCCGTGAGCAGCACCAGCACGCGATGATCGATCGGGCGGCTCTGCAGCACGCGGATGGCCAGCGCGATGGCGTCGCCGATGGCGGTTTCCCGCCCGGTCAGGCCGATCGTCGCCTCGTCCAGCAGCTCGCGCACCACCTTGCGGTCGAAGGTCAGTGGCGCCTGGATGTAGGCGTTGGTGCTGAACAGGATCAGGCCGATGCGGTCGCCCTCCCGCCGCGCGATGAAATCGTCGGCGACGGCCTTGACCACCGACAGGCGGTCCATCGGTTGCCCGTCCCGGGATAGATCCTCCCGCGCCATGGAGGCCGACAGGTCGACTGCGAGCACCATGTCGCGGCCGTCGACCGGGATGGGCACCGCGCGCCCGACATAGGTCGGGCGGGTGGCGGCCGCGACGATGAGCAGCCAGATCAAGGTCAGCACGGCGAGCGTCCAGGCGCGCCGGCCGAACGCGCGGCCGGCCGACGCGCCGGCCTGGCTGACCTCCTTGAAGAACGGCACGCGCAGGGCGCCGGCGCGCAGCGGCTTAGCCGGCGGCATCAGGAAGCGGATGAGGAGCGGCAGCGGCAGCAGTGCCAGCGCCCAGAGCCATTCGAACCGGATCATGCGTTGCTCCGGATCCAGCGCCGAACGGAGGCGATCACCTGGGCGCGGTCGACGCCGGCGGCACCCGCCGCGGTCGGCGGCTGATAGGGAGCCAGCGCCATGAAACTGGCCACGGGCTGCGGCAGGCCCGCCTTGCCGTCGGCGAGGAACCGCTGCCAGCTGTCGCCCGACAGGGCGGTGGCGCGGGACCGGTCGCCGCGGGTGAGCACGATGCGCCGGACGAGAATGGTGGCTGCCGCCGCGACGGCGCGAGCGTCGGCATAGCGCTCGCTGTCGCGGTCGATCGTGTCCAGTTCCCTGAGCGCCCGATAGGCCAGGGTCTGCCGCCGGCGCCACTCGAGCAGGGCCAGCACGATCGCCAGGAGCACGACCAGGCCGGCCGCGATCCACCAGCCCGGCGCCAGAGGCCAGAACGACACCGGATCAGGCAGGTGGATGTCGCGCAGGTCCGCCAGCGGATCGGCCTCCGGCGCTCCGGGCAACGTCGGCAACGTTGGCAGAGCCGGCGGCGGTGTTGGCGGAGGGGCAAGGGGCGGCGCCGTCATGCTGGCGTCCTGCGGGCGGCCGACCACCCGTGCCGCAACCGCTCCGGATGCAGGATGTCGCTCGGGTCCTGCCCGGTCTGCATGGGCACGAAAGCCATGCCGCGCTGGCGTGACAGCATCTCGATCGCCCCTCGCCGGGCGGCGAAGCGCTGGGCATAGGCGTCGCGGGCCGCCTTGCTGTCGCCGTCCAGCACGGCGACGTCGGCGCCGTCGCTGAAGCGGTGATAGCCGCGGCGTGGCGCCGCCGCTTCGATCCGGTCGTAGATGAACAGGCTGCTCACCTGCGCCTGGAGCGACAGCCGGCCGAGCTCGCGCGCCGTTGCCGCGTCGAGGTCGCGGAAATCGCTGACGACGAAGACCAGCGTCCCGGGACGCGCGGCCCGGCGCATGCGCACGAGCGCGTCCGCCAGTGTCGGCTCCGTCGCCGCGTCCTCGGCCCCGAAGCGGTCCGCGGTCGCATCCGCCATCGCCTTGATGAAGCCGAGAATGCGTCCGCGGCTGCGTTCCGGGCGGTACGACCGGATCCGTGAGGGGGCGACGATCACCCCGCCGACGCGGTCGCCGTTGTCGACGGAGATCCAGGTGAGGACCGCCGCGGCCCTGGCCGCCAGCACCGACTTGAAGGTGTCGCGCGTGCCGAAGCGCATCGAGGCGCGGGCGTCGAGCAGCACGAGGACCGGCCGTTCGCGCTCCTCCTGGAACAGCTTGGTGTGCGTGCGGCCGGTCCGGGCCGTCACCCTCCAGTCGATGGTGCGGATATCGTCGCCCGGCTGGTAGGCCCGCACCTCGTCGAACTCCATGCCGCGGCCGCGGAAGGCGGACTTGTAGCCACCGTGGTGATGGGTGCGCACCGTGCCGCTCGGGGCAAAGCCGCTGGCCATGCCGGTGGGCCGCGCGGCGATCAGCTCGTCGAGGTGGGCGACGAGACCGTAGGGAGCATCGGCCGGGCGGTCGGTCATCGGCTATCCCAGGGGAACGGCGGGGTTTCAGCTCACGGGCACGCGGGCGATCAGGGCATCGAGGATCTGGTCCGGCGTCATGCCGTCGGCCTGGGCCTCGAAGGTCAGCAGGATGCGGTGGCGCAGCACGGCCTTGGCGATCGCCTGCACGTCCTCGGGCACGACGTAGTCGCGGTCCTGAAGCCAGGCGTGGGCGCGGGCGCAGCGGTCGAGGGCGATAGTGCCGCGGGGGCTGGCCCCGAAGGCGACGACGCCGGCGAGGTCCTTGCCGTAGCGCTCGGGATTGCGCGTCGCGAACACGAATTGCAGCAGGTATTCCTCGACCGCCTCGGACATGTAGCTGGCCAGCGCGTCCTGGCGGGCGGCGAAGATGACGGCCTGCGTCATCGGCTCGCCGAACTCGATCATCTCGCCCTGCGCCTCGCCGCGCACCAGCCTCAGGATCTGGCGTTCCGCCGAGAGGTCGGGATAATCGAGCTTCACGTGCAGCAGAAAGCGGTCGAGCTGCGCCTCCGGCAGCGGATAGGTGCCCTCCTGCTCGATCGGATTCTGGGTCGCCATCACCAGGAAAAGCTCGGGCAAGGCATAGGTGACGCCGCCGACCGTTACCTGACGCTCCGCCATGGCCTCGAGCAGCGCGGCCTGGACCTTGGCCGGTGCCCGGTTGATCTCGTCGGCCAGGATGAAGTTGTGGAACACCGGTCCCGGCTGGAAGCGGAAGCTGCCGTCCTCCGGCCGGTAGATGTCGGTGCCGGTCAGGTCCGACGGCAGCAGGTCTGGGGTGAACTGGATGCGCTGGTCCTCGCAGCGGATCGCCCGCGCCAGCGCCTTGATCGCCTTGGTCTTGGCGAGGCCCGGCGCGCCCTCCACCAGCAGATGGCCATCGGCCAGCACCGCCACCAGCAGCAGATCGACGAACGCGCTCTGTCCGAGGATGCACGTATTCATGTAGTCGGCGAGGCGGTCGAATTCGTCGCGCGGGTCGGCGGCCGCCGGGGGCGCAGGCACCACCTGCGCCCGGGCGGCTTGATCGGTCGGATTCATCGAGAGGCCATTCCACTCGGCTTTCAGCTGGAGTTCCTATACCGCGCCAGCGCTTCGCGCCGAACCTTCCCGAAGGTTATTTTTCGGTCATGTCGGGATGGGGGGCAACTCGTCCCAGCCGTGGCCGACGGGCGGCCCGCCTTGCGCTCGCGCCGCCGTCCGGTGTCAGGATCGTCCGCTGACTGGGGGTGAACAGGCCCTGTTGACCGCGCATGCGCGCATGCGATCGCCTGGAGCATTGGCCGACCGGATGAGGTCATCTGATCGGCAAATGCTGTAACTCTTCGAATCCGGAACGCTTCCTTCTGCGATCAGGTGATGTCCCCCGATCGCAAAAGGAAGCGCTTCAGGATTTGCCCGCGCGGCCAGCAGGCCGGCGGCGTGCGGCGCGGCCGCCGCCCCGCGCCGGGCATGTCGTCGCCTGTTCGCCCGGCGGTTCGGTCGTCCGCCCGCGACCACGAGCCGCGGTCGCCGGTGCCGACCGCCCGCCGCGAGGTGTCTCGACGTTGCGAGCCGAGCGGCTGGCCGGCTTGTCGCCGGCCGTCAGCCGTTCGGCCATGCCGCCTGCCAGCGGCGTGCCAGCTCGGGCATGAGGCCCGCTGGCGGGTGGCCGATCGTCATCCTCCGGCGGCGCAGCGAGACGATGCCGTAGAGCGCCCCGCTGTCGGGCTGATAGAGCACCACCATGGCGTTGTCGCCGCAGTCGTGCTCCTTGCAGCTCTCCACCTGGAGATAGCGGGCGCCGGCCATGGTCGCGACCCGCGTGTCGCCGGGACCGTCGAGATCGATCAGCCAGCCCTCGCGCGCCAGCGGACCAAGCGCCCGCCGATAGGCGTCGGCGAAGCCCGGGTCGTCCTTATAGCCGCGGCGCATCAGCTCATCGACGTTGCGCGCCGGGCTCGCCCGCATCTTGGGGGCCGCCGGCGCCGGCGGGGGAGCCGGCTCGGCCCGCTGCGCCCCGCAGCGGCGCAGCGGCGGCTTGTTTATGTCGGCGACGGCGTGCACGGCGCGCTCGGCCGGCCCCAGGTGTTCGCCGCCGGTCGTCCAGAGCTTGTTCCCCTCGACCGACATCACCAGCCCTTCTCCAGGCCCTTGGAGGAAGAAGGTGGTCGAATGGTCTTCGCGCCCGACATAGCCCAGCATTACGTCGGGCTTCGGGAAGAAGCCGGCCCCGGCTGTCGTGTCGAGCCGGATGCCGTCTCGACCCAACGCGACGCGCGGCTGCCGGGCACAATCGCCGCCGGGCGCAAAGCTGCCGAAAGTCTTCGGGAAATCGCGGATGCTGATGGACTGCGCCGCCGCCGGGCCGGTGGACAGCACCAGCCAGGCCAGGAAAGACAGCAGCGTCGGATATGGCGTTTCAGGCAGGTGGCGCATGGGAGGTCCGGCAAAAGAGGCTTTCCCATTGATTTTCGCATCGCAAGATCGCTTTGCGCGCCTCCCAGATAAGGGGGCTGCCTACTCCGGCTCCGGCAGCGCTGCGACGCTGCGGGCGAGCAGTGCGACGGCTTCCGCCTGACGCACCGTGCCCGTCTTGGCGAGGATCCGCTTCACGTGCCAGCGCACCGTCCCAAGGCCGATCTGGTGTCGCTCGGCAATAGCGTCGAGCGATTTGCCGCCGCCGAGGTCCGCCGCAATCACGGCCTCCGTCGGCGTGAGGCCGAACAGCTCGCGCAGGCGGCCGAGGTGCAGGGTGGCCCGCTCGGGGTCCTTGAGGAAGACCAGGGCCATCGGTCCTGGATCGCGGCCCCGCGACCAGCCCGGCCGCAGGGGGGTGACCGACAGGGTGAGCGGCAACCGGTCCGTCCGCGGCACCGCGAGGGACGTGGGCCCAGCTGATGGCGGCCGCCCGGCCGCCGCTGCGATGGCAGTCCGCACCAGCTGGGCGAAGCGCTCCTGCAGCAAGACGTCCCGCAGGTAGAGGCGGCCGTAGGAGCTGCCGAGCTCTCCATCGCCCCGCAGCACCGCTTCCGCGGCCGTGTTGGCGTGGACGACGCGGCCGGCGCGATCGAGAACGACGACGCCCGTATCCAGCCGGTCGAGCGCGTCGAGGGCGGCCGCCTCCGCCAACCGCGCCTTCGACAGGTGCCGGCCGAGGCGCACCGCCCGCTGAAGATGGGGCAGGAGCAATGCGGCCTTGTGCTGGTCCGCTTTCCTATAGGCGCGGCCGCCTTTCGGCCGATGGATACCCAGGACACCGACAGCCCCGTCGCCGCTCGAGAAGGCAGCCCCGACCATATGGTGGATGTCGAACTGCGCCAGAAATTCCCGATAGAAGCCGCTGCTCCGCTGCTCGTCAGGCGTCACCAGCATCTCGGCCGTGACGATCCGGTCCATGCCGTAGGACACGGTGCGCTGCACCCAGAGGTCGCGCCGGTGCCAGTCCTCCGCCCAGTCCTGCAGCCTGTCCGGCACCACCATGTTGTCCGTGGTCTCCAGCAACTGCACGTCGCCCTGGGCGCCATGGAACTTGACGACGGTGCTGGTGGAGTCGAAGGCGGCCGCGATCCGCGGTGCGATTCCGGTCCACAGATGCGGCTCCGCGGCTGCATCGTAGAGCAGTCCGATCAGCTCCGAGAGGTGAGCGAGCGGCATTGGGAAGACCTCGCCGGCATCGCCGGCCACGAGGGGGGCGGGATCATGCCGGCCATCCAGTGGGACAGCGGCGGCACCATGGGTTCGGCACTCTTCCCATATGAATGGGGTGATTGTCTTTGGGATGGGACGGGGTATGCCAGCCGTTCAGCAGGATCTGTTCACCTCGCCAGGGCTCACAGGCCTCCGCCAGGCCGCCGCGATCATCGCGCCGGCCGAGGAGCAGGCTCTGATGGCCGCGATCGATGCTGCCGACCTCGCGCCCTTCCGCTTCCAGGGCTGGCTCGGTAAACGGCTGACCGCGTCCTTCGGCTGGCGCTACGACTTCGACAATGCAAGCTTTGCGCCTACCGATCCAATTCCGGCATGGCTCACGCCGCTGCGCGAGCGGGCGGCGCGGTTCGCCGGGCTTGCGCCCGACGAGCTCGTTCAGGCCTTGCTGACCCGCTATGATCCGGGCGCAGGGATCGGCTGGCACCGCGATCGGCCGCTCTTCGAGCACATCCTCGGCGTTTCGCTCGGCGCGTCGGCCGTCATGCGCTTCAGACGGCGCAAGCCTGGCGGCTTCGAGCGCGCCTCGGCGCCGCTGGAGCCTCGCTCGATCTATCATCTGAGCGGGCCGGCACGCCACGACTGGGAGCACAGCATCGCTGCGATGGACGTGACGCGATGGTCGGTCACCTTCCGCAGCCTGTCCGAGACGGGGCGTCGGCGGCAAGGCGAGCCGTGACAGGCCGGCGACGTCAGGCTGCCGCCTGTCACGTCATTGTTAAGGCGCGGTCTCATTGAGGTTGTATCCGGGCCGGCTCCATCCGCGTCGAGCGCATGTTAGTCTCGACGCCCCGGCGAAAGGCCCGGACCTTCCGTCGACTCCCATGAGGCGAGGACACCATGGTCACGAAAGCAGACTTTTCCGCCGACGAGTGGAAGCTCGTGCTGGGCAGCCCGATGCTCGCGTCCCTGGCGGTGACGCTGGCTGATCCCAGCGGCCTGTGGGGCACGATGAAGGAAGGCATGGCCAGCGGCCTGGCCCTGCTGGCGGCCAAGAACGACGCCGGCGCCAATGCTCTTGCCAAGGCCATCGCCGCCGATATGGAAACGTCGGACGGGCGCACCGCGGCGCGTGACGGCATCAAGGCCGAGCTCACGGGCAAATCGCCGGCCGAGATTAAGCAGCAGGTCCTTGCCGCGCTGACCCAGGTGGGCCAGATCGTGTCGGCCAAGGATCCGGCGGATGCGCAGGGCTTCAAGACCTGGCTGCAGCAGGTTGCCCAGAAGACCGCGGAAGCCTCGAGCGAAGGTGGTTTCCTCGGCTTCGGCGGCGTCCAGGTCAGCGATGCGGAGAAGGCCACGCTCGTCGAGGTCGGCAAGGCGCTGGAAGCATCCGCACAAGCCTGACCACAGCGGTGAGAGGGAAGGGAGCCGCGCGACCGGCGGCTCCCATCGACGGGCCGAGTGGGCAGCGCCCGCCGATACACCCGCCTGAGCCGGCTTGAGCGAAGGTCAGGGCTTGTAGACCGCGATCTCGTCGGTGATGCCGTCGAGCGCGAAGCGGCCGAGCAGCACAGGATCGCCCCACAGGTGGTTGGTGAAGGCCTCCGACATGATCAGCGGCTCGCTCAGCACCTTGTTCAGCCCGGCGAGGCGGCTCGTGAGGTTCACGTCCCGGCCCACCACCGTGAAGTCGAGCCGGGCGCCGGAGCCGACGTTGCCGTAAGCGGCGTCGCCATGGTGGAGGGCGATGCCGGCCTCGATGCGCACCGGCAGCGTGCCCGCCTGGTTGAGGTCCTCGAGCAGCTGCAGCGATTGGCGGGCCGCGTCCAGGGCCGCCCGGGCCGCGCCGCCGGTGTCGTCGCCGCGATCCCGGAAGATGGCCAGGAGGCCGTCGCCCAGGTACTTCAGCACTTCGCCGCCCTCCTGCTCGATCGGCGGGACCAGGCAGTCGAAATAGGCGTTGAGCAGGTCGACCGTTTCCTCCGGGCTGATGCCGGACGACAGGTGCGTGTAGCCACGCATGTCGGCGAACAGGATGGCCGATCGGATCCGGCTCACTTGGCCGCGCCGCACGTCGCCGTTCAGCACCAGCTTGTGCGGCTCATCGCCGATGTAGATGCGCAGCAGGGAGTCGAGCGAGAGATAGCCGGCGACGATCTCCACTACGGCGGCGATGGCCGGCATCAGCAGCTTCAGGAAGGCGATGTGCGCCTCGGTGAAGCCGTTGGGATCGCGCGTGGCAAACGAGATGCCGTTCTCGTCGCCGTTGGCGAAGAACATGGGAAAGCACAGATAGTGGATGTAGCCGCTCGCCTTGAGCGAGGGCACGATGCTGTAGAGGTCGTCCGGTATCTCGTCCAGCCGCAGCGCCAGCGGCGCGCGTGTCTGGTGCACGGCGTAGAACGGGCTGCGCATGTAGTTGTCGCTGGCGTCGCGAACGTAGGCGAACTCCTCGGCCTCGACGGTCGCCTGCCCCTTGATCCACACGCGGCCTACGGCGGCGTGCTGGGCGTGCAGCGTCTCGATCACCAGGGACGCGCGATCCACCGGAATGCCGGCACCGTTCAGCCGCTCGCTCAGCCCGGACAGGATCAGGTTGGAATCACGGGTCTGCCGCGCTTCGACCAGCAGCCAGTCGCGGATGGCGACGCTCGATTTCACCCCGTCCTCGCCGAGGACGGGCCAGAGTTCGCTGGCCAACTTGTACGATGACGTGGTGACGGAACAGATCGCCCCCCATCGCCCGCTTCGTATCTCGCGCTCTGCGGGTGGCTGCCCGTGTCGGTCAGCTTCAATCGGTCGGTGGCTCGCATCGCTCTCATGTGGGCTTCGCCGCTTATATCGGCAAGGTGAGCGAAAGCGGGGCCAAAAAGGGGCGAAGCGGTGCGTTTTTCGCCCCGCGAGGCCGGGCGCGTCAGGCGGGAACGCTGATCAGGCGCCGCCGTCCCCCGGCGAAACGCACCATCAGGAAAACGACGATGGTGGCGTTCAGCAGATTGAAGCCCAGACCGTTCAGAAAGGCGGCCTGGTAGGAGCCCGCGAGATCGAAGATCTTGCCCGACAGCCAGCCGCCCAGCGCCATGCCGACGACGGTGGCGAGCACGACCAGTCCGAGCCGTCCGCCGGCTTCCCCCGGGGGGAAATAGTCGCGGATGATGATCGCGTAGCTCGGCACGATCCCGCCCTGGAACAGGCCGAAGAGGGCCGAGATCACGTAGAGCGACGTCAGCCCGTCGAAGAACAGGTAGAGCAGCAGCGCCAGCCCCTGCAGCAGCGAGCCGAGCAGCAGTGTCCCGAGCCCGCCGATGCGATCGGCGATGAAGCCCGAGCCGATACGGCTGATGATGCCGCAGGCCAGCATCAGCGACAGCATCTCGGCGCCGCGCGCGACGCCGTAGCCCAGATCGCCGCAATAGGCGACGATGTGGACCTGGGGCATGGACATGGCGACGCAGCAGGCGACGCCCGCCACCACCAGCAGGGCCTGCAACGTTCTCGGCGAGATGCCGAAGGCGCGCTCGGCCCGAACGAAGGTGGCGGTGACGGCACCGTCCGCCGTGGCCGTCCGCAGCCGGCGGCGCAGCAGCAACGCCAGCGGCAGCATGGTGACGGCGCAGAACAGGCCGACGCCCACGTGGGCCGCGCGCCAGCCGTACGCACCGATGGCGCGCTCGACGATCGGCGGCCAGAAGGTGCCGGCGAGGTAGTTGCCCGAGGCGCAGATGGCGATGGCGAGGCCCCGTCGCCTCGCGAACCAATGGGAGATGTCGGCGACCAGCGGCCCGAAGCCGGCGGATGCGCCGAAGCCGATCAGCGCGCCGTAGATCACGGCCAGGACGGTGATGTTCGGTGCGAGCGCCGACAGCAGATAGCCGGCCGCGAGCGCCCCGGTGGCCAGCAGCGAGGGCACGGTGATGCCCATGCGGTCGGCCATACGCCCGATGACCACGCCGCCGAGGCCGAAGCCCATCATGGTGAGCGTGAAGGGCAGGCTCGCCTCCGCCCGCGCGACACCGAACTCGGCCTGCACGGCCGGCAGGGCCACGACCACCGACCACATGCCGACGCCGCCGATCGCGCTCAGCAGGACGGCGACGAGGAGCCTGCGCCAGGCGGCCGGGCCGTCGATGTCGGTCAGCGGACGAAGGGCGGCGAGCGGCACGGACGTGTTCACGCGATGTCTCCGGCTGCGCCGACAGCCCTCTCTGAGCAACCTGCAGGCAGCATGCCCGGACGATAAGCAGATTTTTATGCTCTAGGCGACGCCTTCGACAGCTGTTCTGTCCTCCGCTCCCTGCATGCCGCCGCCATCCGCTTCGTCCTTTGAGCGGCGTGCCGATCGGCCTCCGGCGGAAGCGGTGGAGGTGCGCGCGGCCTTGGCTAACGTCCAGGCGCCGCCGTCAGCGGCGGATCGCCGGCGGGCGAGATGCGGCTCGGCCGCCTGTTGCAGCCGTTCGTGCGCCTTTGAACGCGGATGCGGCCTGTCCGACGCGGCGGCGCCATCAGCGCAATAGAGCCAGCAGGATGATGATCGGGATCGGCACGCCCAGCAGCCAAAGCAGAATTCCGCGTCCCATGGTGCTCCTCCTTACGGGTTCGGCGGCGTTATTCGTCGCGCATGCGCCCGCCGGCGGCCGCCGCCAGGCTGGCCGAGAAGGCGCCGGCCAACAGCGCGGCGGCGAACCAGAGCGATAGCGTTGCCGCGGTCTTGCGCGCCTCGTCGGCCGCCACGCGCGCCTGGTCGATGGTGTCGTCGATGCGCCGTTCGGCGTCCGCCTGGCTGATGCCGGCGCGGGCTGCGATGGCCTGGGCCACATAGGCTTTGTCGGCCGATGTGAGGCCGGTGCCGCCGGGGCTCAGCGCGCGGGTGACCACGCGGCCGATTTCGGCGCGCACCTCGCCACCGCCGGCGCTGGGCGCAGCGGCGACATTCGCACCGGGACGCAGCAACGTGTCGACCAGATAGTCGGATGCGTGGGTGGCGGCCGCACTTCCGGCGGCTGCGGCAGCTGTCGACAGCGCCGAGGCCGCGCCGCCGGCGAGGCTGCCGAGGGTCGAGCCAAGAATGCCCACCGTGACGATGGTTGCCAGCGCCCAGGTGACCAGACCGTGGGCGGTGTCGCGGAAGTAGATTTCATCGCTGCTCGAGCTCGACCGTGGCCTGAGCCGGCCGGCGATGAAGCCACCGATGGTCGAGGCGAGCATCGCCATCACGATGAGGTAGAGGCCGGTGACGATGCCGAAGGTCCGGGCGGACATGGTGCTGCCCGGCCACGGCGATACGGTCGAGAAGCCCACGCCGGAGGCCAGCGTCAGCAGCAGGACAGTCAGCGCCACCGAGGTGGTGGCGCCGGCGAAGATCGCTCCCCAGGAGGTGGCCGAACGCCGATCCGTTGCCGTCGTCTCGACCGCTATGACGTCTACCATGTCGCCCTCCATGCCTACGAACGAGGCACGGGATGAACTCGGCACGTGGGCTCGTGTTCCGGTTGCGAGCGGGCTGGCCATCCCCGATCCGCCGGAGGCTGCCCTGTCTTCGCAGATCGCGGCAGCGTTGCGGGGTGCAATTGCAGAATGCGAGACGCGGCGCGCGCTGATCAGCTCCTTCGTTGAATTTGCTCTGCTTTTTGCGAGCACGCGGCTGGTTGTCGGCTTGCAGATGCTTTGGCGTGTCAGCGCATCAAGGCAAAGGACCAAACCGATGACCGCACTTCGCACCGCTGTCTCCATGCCTCCTGCCGTGCCGACCGACTGGTCGGTTGTCGCCGTCGACCTCATCGTCCCGGGAACTGTACATGGCATGGCCTCCTGAGCCCGGGCCGAGCGACGACTCGGCCGCCGTGCGGGCCAAGCGGATCCTGGGAGCCTACAACCGGGGGCTCCTCCTGTTCGGCCTGCTGGCGATCGCCGGCGCCGCGATATGCGTCGCGGTTCTCGTCGCCGGCTGAGGCGCCGCACGTCAGCGCGCCACGCGGCCGGCCGGGCGGCACACCTTCAAGCGCGGCGCGAACCGTGCCACGCTGGCGCAGCTCATCCTTAATGGGGGCAAAGCGATGACACGGAGGATCGTCGTGCTCGGCGGCGGCTTTGCCGGGCTGTGGAGCGCCGCCAGCGCTGCCCGGGCGCGTCAGCTGTTCGGAGAGACGTCCGACGAGCTGGAGATCGTTCTGGTCTCCGCGGGCCCATTTCATATCATTCGGGTGCGTTGCTACGAAGCCGACCTCGCACCGCTTCGCGTGCCGCTTGACGATGTTCTCGCCCCGATCGGCGTCGACCGCGTCGACGCCACGGTGGTCGCCATCGATCCGTGCGGGCAGCGCGTGCGTGTCGAGGCGCCGGGCGGCGCTGGGCGGGACCTGCCCTACGACCGCCTGGTGTTCGCCCTCGGCAGCACACTCGTCCCGCCTGCGGTCGCTGGCGCCGGCGCGGCGCTCGATGTGGATACCTACGACGGTGCCGGGCGCCTCGCTTGCCACCTGTCGGCGCTGGCCGCGCAGCCCGAGCCCGCCCCGGCGGCCCGCACGGCGGTCGTCATCGGCGCCGGTCTCGTCGGCGTCGAACTCGCCTGCGAACTGCCGCAGCGGCTGCGCGATACCCTGGGCAGTGCCGAGCCCGTCCGGGTGGTGCTCCTCGACCACGGCGAGGTCGGCGCCGGCATGGGCGCCGTGGCGCAATCGGTCATTGTCGAGGCTTTGCGCGCGCTCGGCGTCGAGGCGCGCTCCAACGCGCGGGTCCGTGCGGTCGATGCGGGCGGCGTGACGCTCGAGGGCGGCGAGCGCATCGAGGCCGCCACCGTCGTCTTGGCAACGGGCATGCGCGCCAGCCCGCTGACGCAGGCCTTCGGCGTGCCCTGCGACGCGCTGGGCCGGCTGCCGGTGGACGCCTTCCTGCGGGTCGCGGGCGTGGCGGGCGTCTATGCCGCCGGCGATGCCGCCGTCGCCCGCGCCGATGAGGCCGGGCACCCAACCGTGATGTCCTGCCAGCACGCCCGGCCGATGGGGCGCCTGGCCGGGCACAATGCGGTGTGCGACGTGCTGGGCCGCGATGGCGAGCGGGTGCCCTTCGCCGCGCCCGACTACGTCACCATCCTGGACCTGGGACCATGGGGAGCGCTCTACACCTCCGGCTGGGACCGGGGCACGATCGTCGCCGCGGGCGCCGCCGCCAAGAGCATCAAGCGCACGATCAACGGCAGCCGCATCTACCCACCGCTCGACGGCGACCCGGCAGCCATTCTGGCCGCGGCGGCGCCGATCATCCAGGCGCGCCCGGCGGCTCGAGCATGATCCCAAAAGGTGGACACCGGTTTTTGGACAGGATCGTGCTCGAAACAAAGACTTGGAGCGGGATGATGACTCGCAGAGAGATCAGCCCGCTCTAAGAGTCGATGCGGTTCGGGCGCGCCACGCCGCCGGTCGCGAGCGCCTGCCGATAGCCGATCGGGCTTACGCCCAGCAGCTTGCGGAAGCGGCGATTGAAGGTCGACAGGTCGCCGAAGCCCTCGTCGAAGGCGATGGTCGAGATGGGCTCTTCCGTGCGGCGGATGCGAACTGCGGCACGATGCAGCCGGCTGCGCAGGATGTACTGGTGCGGCGTGACGCCGACGACGTCCCGAAAGGTGCGCAGGAAATGGTAAGGGGTCATGGCGACCGTGCGCGCCAGCTCGCCGATGGAGAGCGGCTCGTGGCATCGCTGCGCGACCAGCCGGAGCGCTTCGGCGGCGCGTCGCACGTCGCGGGCGCTGGGCCTGCGGCGGGTGCTGTTGCAGTCATGGGCGACGGCTGCGACCACGCCGGCCAAACGTAGCCCGAGTTCCTCCACCTCGGTGTCGGCCGGCCTGTCGAGCGCGCCCGCGGCGCCCGCGACGACAGCGGCCAGTTGCGGCAGCGGCGGCAGCCGCGGGACGGCGAAGCTGAACCGTCGTGCACCCGGAATATCCGCCAGGACGCTCTCCCAATACGCCGGCGCAAACTGGAACGAGACGCAGCGATCGCCGGTGCCGTGCTCATGCCCGCAGTGGAAGCAGGTGCCGGGATTGCCGAGCAGCAGCGCGCCGGGCACCAGGGTCGCGTCGCCCTGGCTGCTCTCGTATTGGAAGGTGCCGTCGATCACCGCGGCAATGCAGACGTTGTCGTGGCGCTCCTCGTAGGGCCGGTCGTGCGGTCCGGCGGTGCAGACGACATCGAAGGCTTGCCAGCCGGGGCCTTCGCCAAGGGGCTGTGCGATCATCGATCCCATACGGATACTGATAGCAGTTTTTCCCAAGCGCCCCCGGCGCCTGTGATTCTAGGTAGGAGGCCTCAGCGTCAGCCGGAAGGTCCGCCATGAATCTGATCCATCCCAACCCGCCGACGGCAACGCCGCCGGCGTCAGTGTCCTCCCTCGTGCGTGCGCTTGCCGCCGATCATCCGGACCCGGACCGGGTCGACAAGCTCGGGCTCTATGGCTGGCTGGTCGGCAGCTGGGGAATGGACGCCACCCTCTATCGCGATGACGGGACCGTGCACACCGGCCATGGCGAGATCCATGCCGGCTGGGTTCTCGCAGGTCGAGCCATCCAGGACGTGTGGATCCTGCCGGGCGTCTTCCACGGCACGACGTTGCGCGTCTATGACCCCGGCCTCGATGCCTGGCACATCGTATGGGCCGATCCTCTACGTCAAATCTACACCCGGCAGGTTGGCCGCGCCGATCAGAAGGGCATCATCCAGGTGGGCAGCGCTGAAAACGCCGCCATCCTGCGCTGGAGCTTCACCGAGATCACCGAAACAGGCTTCCATTGGCGCGGCGAGCGCTCGCTCGACGACGGCGTGACCTGGATGTTGCAGCTCGACGTCCACGCCCGCCGTTCCGCCGCGTGAACGCCAGCTTCAGGAGTTGTCCGATGATCAATCATATCTCGATCGGCGTGCGCGACATTGCCCGCGCCAAGTCCTTCTACGACAGCGTCCTCTCTGCCCTTGGCTATCGATGCCTGAGCGCCGACGACACATCCCTGGGCTACGGCGACGGAGCGGTCGCTTTCTGGATCGGCGCGACGGAGCACCCGGTCCCTGCCGATGACCGATCCAACCTGCATGTCTGCTTCGATGCGCCCAGCCGCCGGGCCGTCGATGCGTTCCATGCCGCCGCACTCGCGGCAGGCGGGCGCGACAATGGCCCTCCCGGCGTGCGCCCCGCTTACGGGCCAGGCTACTACGCGGCCTTCGTGGTGGATCCCGACGGCTACCGTCTGGAGGCCTACCGCGACGGCCCGGGTTGAACGCGCTATTCGATGGCGAGCGCGGCCGCATCGGTCATTCAGGCGGCCGCGACGGTTGGGGGCGACCCGGTCAGCGGCTCGTGAGGATCAGTCCGCGAGCCCAAGGACGAACGCGAGAGCAACGTTGAGCCGTCTGATATCGTCGGGCGCGAGCTCGCCGATGACTTGGCTAATTCGCTCACGTCGGACTGTTACCGGCTTGTCGGCCATGACCTGGGATCTTATGCGCAATCCGTTCGCGCCGCTCGGATCAATCGTGACGCGGAAATCCGGCGCATCGGACAGCTCGGACGTCATTTGGCAAATCACGACAGACGCATGGCTTTCAGGGAACGCGTTCGTCTGAACGATGACCGCAGGACGCGGCTTTCCGTAGTCGCCTGCCGCCGCGACGACGACAACGTCGCCACGTCTCATGGGCGCTCGGAAGCGTCCGTCTCGTCGAACTCGGAGACGGCCTCGATCCAGTCAAGTGCATCCCGTTCGCCAGCGTCGCGGAGGCCGGCGACCTGGCTCGCTACCCGTCGTCGCACCAAGGGCGAACGCGCGTCCGGCAGTATCAGCCGCAACTCGCGCAAGCCCTGCGAGCGCCGACGATCGCGCATCATCCTCATTCGCTCAGCGGGTGCCGTCACGTCCGGCCCTCCAACATCGAGCCCAGACAGAAGCGTAACGCGTTACAGAGAGCGGCACAACTGTTGGGCTGGCGCACGACCGCTTTACGACGCCAGCAGGTTCTCCCGCAGCGTGGTGCCCTCGTAGGCCGTGCGCAGGCGGCCGCGGCGCTGCAGCTCCGGCACCACGAGGTCGACGAACTCCTCGAAGCAGCCCGGCGTGTAGGTGGCGGCGAGCATGAAGCCGTCGGCGCCGCCCTCGTCCATATAGGTCTCCATCTGGTCGGCGATGTCGCGCGCCGTGCCCACGGCGACGGGCATGCCCATCCCCTGCGCGTAGATCAGCGCCGCCTCCTTGACCGTCACCGGCACTTTGCCGAGCGGGTCCTTGGCGTAGATGATCGATTCGAAGAGGCCCTGGATGCCCGGCACTTCGATGTTCTGCACGTTCTCGTTCGGGTCCATCTTCGAAAAGTCGAGGCCGAAATGGCCGGAGATCCAGGCGATGGCGCCTTCCAGCGGAATGCAGGCCTTGATGCGCTCGTATTTCTCCTGCGCTTCCGAACGGGTTTCGGCCACCACCGTCTGCAGCCCATAGATCAGCTTGACGCTGCCGGCGGGCCGACTGAACGTCGTCTCGAGCCGCTGGTTCAGGTCGTCGGCATAATGGCGCATACGCTCTACGCCTGGATGAACCGCGAAGATGGCTTCCGCATGCTTGGCGGCGAAGTCGCGGCCACGGCCGGACGAGCCGGCCTGCCAGATGACCGGGCGGCCCTGCGGCGACGGCGCGCAGAAGTGGCGGCCCTTGCATTTGAAGTATTTGCCGTCGTGATCGACCAGCCTGATCTTGCTCGGGTCGGCATAGATGCCGGTTTCCTTGTCGGCGACGATGGCATCAGGCCCCCAGGAGTCCCAGAGCTGATAGCAGACGTCCATGTATTCTTCCATCTTCTCGTAGCGCTCCGAGCGCGGCGTCATGTCGACGTGGCCGTACGCCTCCCACTCGCTCTTCGAGTAGGAGCTGACCACGTTCCAGGCGACACGGCCGCTCGACAGATGGTCGAGGCTGGAGAGGATGCGGCACATGGCGTAGGGGTGCGTGAACATGGTCGACAGGGTCACGCCGACGCCCAGATGCCTGGTGGCGCCGGTGATGATGGGCACGATCGTCGATGGCTCGTGCGTCGGGCACTGGACGGCGTATCTCACCGTGGCGTCGGAACTGTCCTGGAAGGTGGAATAGGGGGCGAGCTCGTCGGCGATGAACATGGCGTCGAACAGGCCGCGCTCCATGGTGCGCGCCATATGATGCCAGTATTCGGGTCGGGCGAAGTCGAAGCCGATCTTGTCCTTGGTGTTGCGCCACATGCCGGTGGCATGGCTGTTGACGCCATGCTGAATGAAACCGAGCAGATGGGCCTTCTTCTTGGCGGCCGATGGCATGAGATGCTCCTGGTGGTGATCCGGGCTAGAGCATTTCCCGACCAGATGAGGTCATCTGATCGGGAAGAAATGCGCCAACTTCTTGAATCCGGATCGCTTCTTTTGCGATTGGGGGGCCCCGATCGCCAAGCGTTCTAGCGGTCAAGCGACGGCGGCGACGGCAGCATGACCTTGCAGCGGCCTGATCACGCGCTTCATGAACGGGCCGGCATCGCGCATGGGATCGTCGAACTGGCACACGATGCGGTCGACGCCGAGCGCAGCGAGCCTGGGGATGCGCTCGCGAACCTCGTCGAAGCTGCCGACGAGGCCGAGCTCGATGCCGGCGTTGGAATCGACCATCTGTTCTTCGTCGAGCTCGGCCCAGGCCGCGGCGCCGGACTTGGCGATGACGTTCCTGAAGAACTCGATGGAGCGTGAGTTTCGCCGCTCGAGCACGAGCCGCCAGCGCTCTTTCGCCTGCGACGAGGTTTCCGTCGCGATGACGTAGGCGTTGGCGGCGATCGACAGCGTACGCCCCCAGCGGTTGGCTTCCTGCTGCGCCGCCTCGATGTGCCGCTTCAGCTGGTCGTCGGGCATGCCGTTGAGGAAGAGGCAATGGCCCCACTCGGCGGCCATCTGGACGGCGCGCCTGGAATGGCCGGCGATCCAGATCTCCGGCAGCGACGCCCGGTCGAGGCCATAGGTCGGCGCCCGGCTGGACGTTTCGTCTGCGGGGAAGACGGCCGCGTCGTCGTGCGCGGCAGGCTCGATCATGTCGAGCGGCGGTTGAAACAGGCTGTTCAGCGAGCGCAGGAACTCGGACGCCCGATCGTAGCGGCCGTCGTGATCGAGCCAGGCGACCCCGGAAAGCTCGAACTCCTCCTTCCACCAGCCGCAGACGATGTTCAGGGACAACCGCCGCTCGGCGATCTTCGACAGGGTGTCGAGCATGCGCGCCACGAGGAAGGGCGAGCGGAAGCCGGGCCTCACCGCCCCGCACAGGCCGACCTTGCTCGTGGTGGCGGCGATGGCCGCCAGCAGGCTCCACGCATCGGCGACGTTCTCGTGCGGGCCGTGGATGCAGTTGAGCAGGTTTTCCGACGCGTAGAGGAAGTCGAAGCCCAGTGCCTCGGCCTGCTGTGCGATGGCCAGGCACGAGGCGACGTCGGGGCCGGTCGGCTGATCCGACGTGCGCAGCCAGCCGCCGTACACCGGTAGCCAGATTCCGAAATGCATCGGAGCACCTCCGCCGCGGTCAGGTGATCTTGACGGCGCGGGTCATCTGGCGCCGCGTCACTTGGTGCCGGGTCACTTGGCACCGGATCCGTCGTCGTCGAGGAAGAAGGCAAGACCGTTGCCAGCCGCCGTGACCAGGGCGAGCAGGGGGCCGAGATAGATGAAGACGGGGTTGACGCCGGCGAGCGCGATGATCACGGCCGAGGCGAGCACCGCGAGCGCGATGGGCCACCAATAGGCGTGGATGTCGCCGCTGTCGTCGACCTCGACGCGATCGTCGGCAAAGCTGGCGAGCGCGAGGCGGACGCCACGCACGTAGCCGGCGACGAACAGCGCCGTGGCGGCGGCGGCCAGCACCAGGAAGATGATGAGAAGCGTGCTCATGGGGGATCGGTCCATCCGGTTGACGCCGGCGCCCCGTCCGGGAAAGGGGTCGCCGCAGCTTGCGAGGGTGGAGGGCTCAGCCCTCCAGGTTCATGGCCTGTTTGACGCCGAGGTTGCTCATGTCGAAGCTGCGGCGGGACAGCAGACCGGCGACGATGACGACGCCGGCGCTGATGGCGACGATCGAGAGCGTTCCGACCAGTTCGCCGTACGCGGCGCGCAGCGGCATGCCGATCAGGATCGACAGCACGATGCCGCCGACGAAGCCGACGGTGTTGGTCCGCGGCCACAGGATCGCGAGGATGAGCGGAAATAGAATCGATGTCTTCAGTGCGTATGTCGTCAGCACCAGCGAGGTGAAATCGGCGCCCGACAGCACGATGGCTGCAGCAATGATGCCGCCGAGCAGCATCGACAGCTTGGTGATGTAGAACAGCCACGACTCGGTGGTCTTGGGAGCGTAGCGCTTGATGATGTCGACGGCCACGATCGACGACAGGGCGGAGCTGGCGCCGTCGATGGTGGAGTAGCAGGCCGCCAGGATCGCCAGCACATAGGCGAGGATCAGGACGAGCGGCAGCCCGATGTGGGAGACGATGTAGGGGCCGACCGCCACGATGTCGCCGCCCACGTCCGCCGGCGTCAGGCCGTACGCCAGCCCCACCAGGCCCAGCATGCCGAAGCAGATCGGGATCGGATAGAACAAGGCGCCCGACCACAGGAAGGTGCGGGCCACCTGGTTCGGCCGGATGGCCCAGACCTTCTGCCAGAACGTCTGGTCGGCCACGGTCGCCGCCAGCAGGCCGAAGGCCAGCGTAATGCCGAAGCCGGCCGCCGCATCGGTGTTGAAGACCGACAGGTTCGACGGTTTGGCGGCGTTGACCGTGTCGAACACGGTCGTCGCGCCGCCGTTGATCATGCCGAACACGGCGACGACGACGATGGCGGCGGGCACCGTGATCATCCAGGTGTTGAGCGTGCCGGTCATGACGCTGGTCCACAGGCCGCCGAAGTAGGAATAGGCGAGCACGACGACGACGGTGAGCAGCGTCGCGACGCGCCAGTCGATCGGGAACACCGTCGACATGACGACCGCCGTCCCCTTCAGGTTGATCAGGATCTCCAGGAGGATGCCGAAGATCATGGTGATCGTCACGACGCCGGACGCGACCTTGGATTGCTCGAACCGGCTGAAGATGAACTGGCTGATGGTGTAGCCCGCGGGCATGCGCCGCCGCAGGATCTTGGCCAGCGGCACCACGGCCATCACGGCGAAGCCGTTGGGCACGACGAACCAGAACAGGCCCGACAGGCCCCACTGGTAGGTCATGGCGGTGCTCATCATCACCGCCATGGCCCAGGTCCACACCGAGATCACCGAACCGACGCCGAAGCCGAGCCCGATGCGGCGGTTGGAGATGATGAAGTCGTGCGTGTTGCGGACCAGCCGCGTCTTGATCATGTAGGCGAGGGCGAGACAGAGCAGTCCCGTGCCGATCATCAGGGCCAGGCCCAGTCCCTGCGACAGGCCCGAAGACAGGACCAGATCCGTCTTTTGCATAGCGTCCTCCTCTGCGATCACGCCGAGCACGAGGCAGCCGAAGCTGCCGTTGCAGAGCGCCTGCGCAAACGAAGTGCCAAGAACCGCTCCCATCGACGATGTCTAGTTTTTGGACGTTATTTTGTCGTTTGCTGAAATCAATAGCATAATATTTCTTTAAATAGATCAGTATTGGAAAGGAAATTTTATGGTCGTAAATACCGCATAAGCGATATTTATGCGAGATCGATTGTATCATCGCCGTTGACGCCTCTCGATTAATTGGATTTCTGCAACGCGACGTCAATGCTCGATTTGCGGTCAACGGACCATGTCCTTTGCCCCGTTCGGTTGCGCTCGGGGCATCCGCGGGCGCTCCTTGACGGAGCCTTGTCGGCGGGGGCATGCAGGCGGATCACATCGCTCCGGATCCGCAGGTCTGCGCCTTCTGCGTGAAGCGGCTGCCCTGGATGAGGTTTCGGCTGTGACGCCGGGTCGGCGCAAGCCGGGCACGCGCTCGGCAGAAGGGAGTCGGGATGAGCCGGAGTGGGGGCGCGGCATGACGCTCGAGCAGATGAAGATCTTCGTCGAGGCGGCCCACTACGGCAGCTTTACGCATGCCGCGGAGAAGCTCGGTCTCACCCAGTCCGCCGTCAGCATCTCCATCAAGAAGCTGGAAGAGAAGCACAGCGTCGTGCTGTTCGACCGGTCCGGCCGCCGCCTCGTGCTCACCGAGGCCGGCCAGGTCCTGCTGAGCGAGGCGGAGCGCATCCTGCGTGACGTCGAGCTCACCATTCGCCGCGTCGAAAGCCGCCGCTCGGTCGCCGATCGCTACCCGATCGTCGCCTGCACGCCCAACGCCTACGACCAGTGGGTGCCCGAGCTGATCGCCCGCATCGGCGGCGAGGACGCCATGCCGGACGTCGACCTGCTGCGCGGCAGTGCCGAGGACGTCTCCGCCTGGGTCATGCGCGGCACGGCCGACGTCGGCGTGACCGAGGCGATGCCGAGCCACCCGCAGTTTCGCCATCTGGGCGTCTTCGCCGACCGGATCATCCTCTGCGCCGCACCAGACCGAGCCGGCCGCATCCCCCCGGCGCTCACCTGGGAGGACCTGCCACAGTATGGGCCGATCCTGTGGGAGCAGACCGATCTCACCCCGGTGATCCTCGCCGCCTTGGCCAGCCACCGCGTCAACCTGGAGAGGATTGCCCACCCGCGCCTGCGGCTGGCATCGACGATGGCGGTGCTCGCGGCGCTGCGGAGCGGCCGGTTCATCGGCCTGGTGCCGCAGCGGGCCGCGGCCGCGGCCCTCGACTCGGCCACGCTGAGCCGGGTCGGGCGCCTGGAGATCCCGTTGCGCTACTGGATGTTCGCCCTGCGCGAGCGGGAGATCGAGCCGTTCGCGTCGCTGGTAGCGCGGGCCGCGGGCGAGGCGACAAAAGCCGCGGCGAGCGCCAAGTCGTCCTGAGCCGCCGAAGCTACTCGACGTCGCCGGACCTTTGCGCATCGGCGGTCCAGCCGAGCTCCCGCAGGATCGTCTTCGCCAGCTCGCGCGGGCTGCGGCCGTCGGTGGGCGCGACGACCTGACCATCCGTGCTTTCGGACGCCATGCGCCGGGCCTGGCACAGCGTGCGCTCGATCTGGTCGTCCAGGCCCGAGCCGATCTCGCGCTGGGCCAGCCGCTCCAGCAGGGTCGCCTCGGACGCGCGCAGGCGGACGACGGTGATGTCGGCCTCGGGAATGGCCGCGTGGATCCAGCGGCGGTCGAAGCCGAGATGCAGCATCACCCCGGACATGATCAACCTGGAATGCCCGAGCGCCCGGTAAGTCGACCAGAGCGCCGCTAGGTTGATCTGGCTGACGTCCGCAACACCAGGGCTCAGGCGATCCAGATCCGTGGCGCGCGGGCGCGGGAAGACCCTGTCGAGCTCGTCGGTCTCGATCGCCGCGTGGGCGATGCCGGCTTCGGCGAGCTGGGCGCTCATTTCCCAGCACAAGGTGGATTTCCCGACGCCGGCCGGCCCCGTGATCAGCGCGATGTGGACGGCTCCTCCCTGCATCGATGCTCCCAGCAAAGGTCAGCCCGATGCCGTCAGTTGGCGAGGCAGCACTTCTTCGCCTTCTTGCCGCTGCCGCAGGGGCAGGGATCGTTGCGGCCGACATTGCGCATGGGGTTGACGTAGGGGCCGTCGACATCGCGCCAGACGTCCGGCAGCGACCGGCCGGGCAGCGCCGTGGAAGCGTCTTGCGGCCGGGTCCATGCCAGCGCCTCGACCACATCCCCCAGGTAGCCGAGGCCGTCGTCCTCGAAGCGGCTGCCGTCCGCGGGCGCGCTCTCGGTCTTGGCGAGATCCTCCTCGAAGTCGCTGTATTCCATCACATGGATCGGAAAGTCGCCGCATGCGAAGGCCTGCTCGACGAGCGGCGCCAGCTCGCGCCAGCCAAGCCGCGAGATCGTGTCGGCCCAGGCATGCCAAGCCGTATCCTCCGGCGGCAGCAGCTTCTCCTCGGCGATGCGGCGCACGAACCCCTTCATCCGGTCGTGGCTGATCCTGCCGTCCCAGGTCAGAAACGTCGCGGCCTGCAGAAGGGAGTGCCGTGCGAATTCGTCGATGGACAGGTCCGTGGTTGCATCGAGCAAGGCGTCCACATCGCCGTCGAAGACACTCGCCGCGATACGAACCAGATCGGTCGTCGTCGCGTCGCCGAGCAAGTCGTCCAAGGTATCGGGCGAGACGTGCAGCAACCGCAGCAGCGGCTTGAAGGCCGCCGTATCCCGCGCTGCGCCCAGCACGTAGAGCGCTCGAAAGAGGAGGTAGGCCTCTTCATCGCCCATCTCGGCGCCGTCAGCAGCGGCGTCGACAATGGCCAGCAAGGCTGGACGGGCTTGCTGGATCCGTGCGACGCAGCTCCTCAGCGCAGCCTCGGGCAAATCGGATTCGGTCGCCAGAGCATGCAAATGCTCCTCGATCGGGATGATCTCGAACGGGGGAGCGAGCCCCGAGCCCGATGGCTCACGCGCAGCGTTCACCATGGTTGCTTCTCCTCGGCCTTCGTGCCCGGCGACCAGGCCTGACGAGATGTCAGTGGTCGACGCCAAGACGTCCGCGACAAATGCAACGCGGCCACCATGCCGCGACCTCACGCGTGCCGCCAAGCGCGCTTGGGCGACTCACTGTGCGCCCAAGCAGCATTGAATCGGCTTCTCCCCAGCGCAAGATGCGGCCGCGGGAGGCTTGAACACTTCGATCCGACCGGATCAGGTTGTCCGATCGCATCGACATGCTCCAACATCCTGTATCTCAGACGGTTCTTCCCGATCGGGTGGAGCCCGCAGCCGCCCGGCACGCCGGTCGATTGTCGTGGACGAAGCTTGGCCGCGCGGGCTCAGCGGCCCCTGGCGTCCGACGCGTCGCGGCGGCCGAGGAAGGGTGACACGCGCCGCGAGAGGTCGTGGATCTTGACCGTGGGACACACGCGCGCCGCGATCTCGCAGAGGTGGCGATGGTGCGTCAGGTAGATCACCTGGCCCACGTCCGCCATCTCGGCAAACAGCCGGAAGGCCTCCTCCGCCCGGAAATCGTCGAACGTCTCCATGATGTCGTCGGCGATGAACGGGACGGCCGGGCGCGAGCGCGCGAACTCGTAGTAGCCTGCCACCCGCAGCGCCAGGTAGAGTTGGAAGCGCGTGCCCTTCGACAGCTCCTCCGCTCGCTTCGAGCCGCCGGCCGCCGGCAGCGCGATCAGGGTCTCGCTGTCCTTGAGCGGCTGGGTGGTCAGCCCCGCGTAGGCGCCCTGGCTGATGGCACGGAAGGCCTTGGACGCGTGCGCCATCATCGAGCTGCGGTGCCGCTCCCGGTAGGCGTGCAGCGCGCGCTCCATCGCGGCGGTTCCGGCCCGTAGACGCAGGTAGTGGAGGGCGCCCTCCTCGATCTCGAGCAGGGTGGTGCGCCGTTGCTCCTCGATTTCGGCGACCCTGGCGTCGCCGCCGATCGCCTCGATGGCGTCGATCGCCTTGTTGTGAGCGGCGAAGAGCTCGTGGCCGCGCCTGTCGTGGTCGTCGAAGCGGGCCTTGAGCTCGATCAGCTCCGCCTCCATGGCGACCCGATCGGCCGCATCGAGCACGCTCTCCGCGTCCGCCGGCGTGGGCGCCCGCACGGCGTCGGCGATGTCCCGCTCGGCGTCCTCCGCTTGGCTCAGCAGCGCGGATCGCTGCTCGAGCGCCCGCAGCTTGGCCTCGACATCGGCCAGGGAGGCGACGCCGAAATGCGCCGTCATCTCCCGGACGCGTTGATGGAGGACGGCGAGGTCGTCGGTAAGGGCGCGTTGGCGCTGCTGCGCTGCCTCGCGCCGGCTGCTCACCTCGGCCCGCCGCGCCTGCTCGGTGGTCGCCCGGCGGATCCGTTCGGCGACGCGCGCCTCCAGATCGAGAGGATCGGCGTCCGCGGTCGGGATGGCCATGGCCTCGGCGAGGGCGGCAACCTCCTGACGGAAGGCGGTCCGATCCGCCTCCATCTTGTCGATGCGGTCGACGAGACCGGCCCGCGTCGCCAAAGCCGGCCCGAGCTCGGCCAGAGCGTCGAGGATCTCGCGAACCACCGCCAGGGGCGGCGGCTCGCCTCCGTCGCCGAGCCAGCAGCCCGTGCAGATCCTGTTCCAGGTCGCGGACCAGCGGCGGTCGTCGCCGCCGGCCTGCCGGCTGGCGGCCTCGCGGCTGACGACTTCGCGCTCGTGCTCCGCGATCGCGTCCTGCAAAGCGGCGAGCTCCGCCCGCCCATCGACCGCGGTCTGAGCGATGGCGAGAAGCGCTTCGACGCCGGCATCGCGCTCATGGGGCATGCCGGCGGCTGCCAGCGCCGCGGACAAGGCCGCCTGAGCGGCGGTGCCGTCGCTCATCGCCTGCTGCAGATCCCTGTCTGCGCCCTGAACCGCCGCCCTCGCATCGAGTGCGCTCGTCCGTCGCGCCAGCCAGGTCTCCACCTGGGCCGGCGTCCAGTCGTTCGGGAGGGACGGCGACGTCGTTCGAACGGCGCCGGCAAAGGCATCGCGCAGGTCCTGCAAACGCCATGCGGCGGTCTCCCGCAACTCCGCCTCGCGGGCCTGCGCGGCCTCGGCGACGGCCAGCGCCTGACCGAGCTGGTGCAGCCTCGCCAGATCGGCCAGGTGCCCCATGCGGGCGGCCGCGACGATGTCGTCCCGCCTGAGCGCTGTTTCGAACTTGTCGGCGCTCTCCGTGTCGAGGCTGCGCCGATGGGCGGCCCAGGCGTGCTCGCGCTGGGTCCGGATCGCTGCCGCCTCCTGGTCGGTGACGACCCCGGTGGCGCCGCCGATGGCATCCCGCTCGGCCTTGAGCCGGATCGTCTCGGTCGCCAGCCGCTCGAGCTCGTCCGCGTGGCGCTCCACGCGCGCCTCCGCCTCGTCCAGCGTCCGCTTCCAGCGCTGCATGGTGTCCGCGTCGAGCGCCGGCATGGCGGCGAGCTCATCGGCCTGGCCGCGCCACGGCAGCAGCCCCTGCATCCGATCCGCCAGCACCGCGAGCGCCGCGTCGCGATCGCGCTTCGCGAGCCTCTGGCGGGCCGCGTGGTCGCTCGCGCGCGCCTCCGCCATGGCGGCCAAGAGGGCAGCCAAGAGGGCGGCTACATCGGTCGTGCGCTCGGCGGTATCGCTGCCCGTCGCCGCTTGCAGCTTGGCGCGGGCGGCCAGCAGGCGGCGGCGCGCCGCGGACAACTCGGCGCCTGCGGTCCGCATCGCGGCATCGATGCCGGAACGGGCTTCGATCAGCGACCGCAAGGCGCCGGCCGTCGACGCGGTCAGCAACAGGCGCTGGGGATCCGCCTCGTCCTTGCGCTCGAGGCGAGCCAGGAGGCCCGAGATGCCGAGCTCCACTTCTCGCAACCGCAGCCGTCGCTCGGGAATGTCCTGCCCGGCGGTGACGTGGCGGGGGCGCAGCTCGGCGAGCCGTTCGGCCGGCGCCGCGAAGCTCAGCACCGCGTCATCGACCACGATGGCGTCGAGCTCACGCGACAGCTGCTCGATCTCGGTGGTGACCGCCCGCAGGCGCACGTCGACTTCGATCTCCTGGTCGCGCAGCTTCGGCAGGTCCTCGGCCCAGCCGCGCGGCGCATCCGGCACGTCGGCCAGGGGAAGAAGACGCTGGCGCAGGGAGCGGAGCGTCGCCAGGCGTGGGAGCGCGCTCAGATGGCGCTGGATTTCATCCAGCCGCGCCTGGATCTGGCCGCGGCTCGCGAGGGCCTCCCGATAGTGGTCGGCGGCCCGGTCGCGGGTGTCGATCAGCCTCCGATAGTCCGACGCCAGGGTGTCGATCCGCTCGCGTTCGGCCTTCAGCTCGGCCAGCCGCGCCTTGTGATCACCCAGCGTGCCGCTGCGCGCCCGGTGCCTGTAGAAGCGGTCGGCTTGCGCACGCACGTCCAGGAGGCTGCGGCTGAGATCGGCAAGGCCGGCGCTGGCGGAAAAGAGCAGCTGCCCGAGGTCGCCCTTGCTCGCCAGGATGCTCTCGCCGCCCGCCTCCAGGGTCTCGTCGTCGAGGCAGAACATGGTGCAATAGGAGTCGCGGTCGATGCCGAGCTCGCCGGCGATGACGCTCTCGGGGATCGGCCGGCCTTGTCCGTCGAGCAGGCTGTTGTGTGGCCGCTTGATACGGCCGAGCTCCTGCACCCCTTGCGCGAGCTCCAGGGCCCCGTCGATCCGCATGGTGGCGTAGGGGTGGAGGAAATTGAACGGGCTCTGCGGCTTGATACCGAAGAGGAGATCGAGGAAGGCCGCGAGCGCCGTCGACTTGCCGGCCTCGTTGGGGCCGTAGATGACGTGCAGGTCCGGCTGCTTCTCCGCCCGCTCGCCGAAGTCGATGCTGTGCCCGGTGAACTTGCCGTAGCGCGTGAGGTCGAGACGTTGCAGGCGCATCAGGGCTGGACACCTCTTTGGCCGGCGTGCAGGCGGGCGATCACGTCTTCGGCGCCCTCCCGGGCCAGAACGGCGAGGCGGGCCTCGAACTGCGCTTCGTCGGCGCCGAGGGCATCGCGGCTTTGCCGCGGCAGCTGGGCCTTGAGCTCCTCGGCGATGGCGACGAGCTCCGCCTTGAAGGCTTCGGATTCCAACACGTCCTCGCCGATCAGGCGGTGGAGTTCCATGAGCGGATCGGCTGACGAGCCGGCGTCGGCCGCGGGGGCCTCGCAACTGGTCTCGAGCTTCTCGATCCACGAGGCCCCGATGATGGTGGCCCGCTCATCCGCCTCGGCCTTGAGCAGGTCCACGTCGCGCCGGATGCGCCAGGCGAGCGGTGTGGCGCCCGTGAGGTGAAGGCGCGCCACCAGGTGTTCCGATGCGCAGCGCTTGCGCAGGTGCTCGATGGCCTGGCCCAGCGCAGCGACGAGATCGCGCCAATCCTCCAGGCCGGTGACGTCGACGGACATCCGCTCGAACTGCGCCAGACTGGTGGCCCTCTCCTCGATGCGAACCGACCTGTCGTCGCCGATGGTGACCAGCGTCACGGACTTGGTGCCGGCTTCGTTGACGTCGCGCCCCTGCGGCATGCCGGGCATCACGATGGTGCAGGGGCCCTCGAGGACGGCACGCCGGTGCACGTGGCCGAGCGCCCAATAGTGGAAGCCGGTCGCCTGCAGGTCGGCCACCCGGCAGGGGGCGTAGGGATCGTGTCCTGCGGCCCCGGCGAGGCTCGTGTGGAGAAGCCCGATGTTGGCGGCGCCGGCGACGGCCGGCTCGTATTTCGTGAGCAGGCTCTCGGGCGCGCGCGGCTGGGCGAAGCTCAGGCCATGGACGGCAACCGGGAACGAGCTGGTGCCCCTGTCGATCAGCACGGCTTCGGCCCGTCCGCCGAAGACCTTGACCGAGTCGGGGAAAATAAGCTCGGCGGTGATCCGCGACAACGCGTCGTGGTTGCCGCGAATGATGAAGACCCGGATCGATGCGTCGTGCAGACGCCGGATCTGCTCGGCGAGAAAGCGGGCGGTCTTCATCGACGTCTGATCGCCGTCGTAGAGATCGCCGGCCAGGAGCAGGGCGTCGACCCGCTCCTGAAGGCAGAGATCGACGATGCGCACGAACGCCCGCCGCGTCGCGTTGCCGATCAGCTCGGCGAGGCCGGGATCACGCATCGCCAGCGAACGCAGCGGCGAATCCAGATGAACGTCCGCCGCGTGGATGAACCGAAATGCCGCTATCTGAGCCTCCATGAACCGCGGCCCGGCCGCCGACGGTGGCGAACGGCTATATCACAGCGATCGCCCCGAAACGCTGTTGCGTGTGGATGCGTCGCCCGGCCGCGCCTGCCCAGCCGGCCGGCGCGCTGCACGGAATCCGGGCAGACCAATTGCTCCGAAATGGACCAAGGGGTCCGATCGACTTTCCGTCTAGCTCAGTCAATCGCCTGTAATATATAGATTTTTAATGAATGGCACATCTTGTGCTTCAGGCTCCGTGCATGCGGCCGCCGGACGACGTTCGGCGCCATAGACAGAGGGCCTGACGATGGACATCGGCGTCTTCATCCCGATCGCCAACAACGGCTGGATCATCTCCGAGAATTCGCCGCAATACATGCCGTCCTTCGAGCTCAATCGAGAGGTGGTGACGCGGGCGGAGCGCTACGGCCTCGACTTCGCGCTGTCGATGACCAAGCTGCGCGGCTTCGGCGGCAAGACCGAGTTCTGGGACCATGCGCTCGAGTCGTTCACGCTGATGGCCGGGCTGGCCGCCGTCACCTCGCGCATCCGCCTGTTCGCGACGTCGGCGACCCTGGTCATGCCGCCGGCGATCGTGGCGCGCATGGCCGCGACCATCGATTCCATTTCCAACGGGCGCTTCGGCATCAACGTCATCACCGGCTGGCAGCGTCCCGAGTATTCGCAGATGGGGTTGTGGCCCGGCGATGAATATTTCAGCCGTCGCTACGATTACGTCGCGGAATACGTACAGATCCTCCAGGAGCTGCTGACCACCGGCGCCTGCGACCTGAAGGGCGAGTTCTTCACCATGAACGACTGTCGAGTCAGCCCGCGGCCCAAGGACCGCATTCCCATCATCTGCGCCGGACAGAGCGAGGCCGGGCTCGCCTTCACGGCGCGCTATGCCGACTATAATTTCTGCCTGGGCAAGGGCGTCAACACGCCGACGGCGTTCGCCCCCATCGTCCATCGGGTGCTCGCCGAGGCCGACAAGGTCGGCCGCGACGTCTCGGTGTTCGCCCTGTGCATGATCATCGCCGCGGAGACCGACGAGGCCGCCTTCGCCAAATGGGAGAGCTACCGCGCCGGCGCCGATGTGGAGGCGCTCGCCTGGCTGACCGAGCAATCCCAGGCCGATACGCGCTCCGGCTCCGACACCAACGTGCGCCAGCTCTCCGATCCGGCCTCGGCCGTGAACGTCAACATGGGCACGCTGATCGGCTCCTACGAGAACGTCGCCCGCATGCTCGACGAGATCGCCACCCTGCCCAAGACGGGCGTGCTGCTGACCTTTGACGATTTCATCGGGGGCATGGACAATTTCGGCCGCCACATCCAGCCGAAGATGGCGTCCCGACGCCATGTCGCAGAATTGTCGAGGGTCGCATGACCGGCATCGTCGATACCACCGGGGGCGCGGGCGGGGGCGGCGAGCCGGTCACGCTGCCGGCCCGGCCGGAGCCGCTGCGCATCAGCCCCAGCCAGACGGCGCTGATCGTCGTCGACATGCAGAACGCCTACGCCTCGCGCGGCGGCTACCTCGATCTCGCCGGCTTCGACATCGCGGGCAACGAAACGACCATCCAGAATGTCAAGGCCGTGATCGAGGCGGCGCGCGCGGCCGGCATCCTGGTCGTCTATTTCCAGAATGGCTGGGATCGCGGCTATCTCGAGGCCGGGGGCCCGGGCTCGCCCAACTGGCACAAGTCCAACGCCCTGAAGACCATGCGCCGCAAGCCGGAGCTCGCCGGCCAGCTGCTGGCCAAGGGCGGCTGGGACTATGAGATCGTCGACGCTCTGAAGCCGATGCCGGGCGACGTCGTCATCCCCAAGACGCGCTACAGCGGCTTCTTCAATTCGATCACCGACAATTTCCTGCGGGCGCGGGGGATCCGCAACCTCGTCTTCACCGGCGTGGCCACCAACGTCTGCGTCGAGTCGTCGTTGCGCGACGCCTTTCACCTCGAATATTTCGCCGTGCTGCTCAAGGACGCGGCCCAGGCGATCGGCTCCTCAGCGATCGAGGAGGCGTCGCTTTACAACATCGAGACGTTCTTCGGCTGGGTGTCGACGTTGGGCGAGTTCTGCGGTGCGGTCTCGCAGCGCCCGCACGGCGAGCATGGCGGATAGGCCCATGGCGAAGGCGGAGAGGACGGCAGGCGCCGGCAAGGCCGGTACGTTGTCCGCCGCACCTGCCAAGGCGCGGTCCGGCGGCAGGTCGAAGGCGGGAGCGAGCCCCGAGCGGCCTCCGCCGCCACGAGCGGCGCACCCCAGGACGCCGCGGCGGCAGCGGCAGATCGAGGCCAAGCGCTCGGCCATCCTCGATGCGGCGCTCCAGCTGTTCTCGCACCTTGGCCTGCACGGCTCGACCGTCGAGCAGATCGCCGAGGCCGCCGACGTCTCCAAGACCAATCTGTTCTACTATTTCGCCTCCAAGGAGGCGATCTACCTCGCCGTGTTGCAGCGGCTGCTCGACGAATGGCTGGCGCCGTTCAAGGAGCTGAGCGTCGAGGCGGACCCGATCGCCTCCATCGGCGACTATATCCGTCGCAAGGTCGTCTTCTCGCGCACCAACCCCGAGGCCTCGCGCCTGTTCTGCCAGGAGATGGTGCGCGGCGCGCCACTGCTGGGGCCCCAGCTTCGCGGTGCGGTAAAGGAGCTGGTCGACGCCAAGGCCGGCGTCATCGCCGCCTGGATCGAGGCGGGCAAGCTTGCGCCGGTCGACCCCTACCATCTCATCTTCTCGATCTGGTCGATCACGCAGCACTACGCCGACTTCGCCGTGCAGGTGAAAGCGATCGTCGGCCGCGACCTGGACGACGACGCATTCCTCGAGGAGACCGTCGCCAACGTCCAGCGCCTCGTTCTCGAGGGGATCCGTCCGCGGCCCGCTGCCGAGCGGTAGCTGCGCCGTCCCGTCCGCCCATCCAGGCGCCGTCGTCGGCGCCAGCAGAGGAGCCGCAGCCCATGCCGAAGACAGCCGTCATCCCGCCCGGTTCGGGCACGCCGCTGGCACCCTATTCGCCGGGCACGCTTGCCGACGGCGTCGTCTACGTCGCCGGCACCCTTCCTCTGGACAAGGACAACAACGTCGTGCACGTCGGCGACGCCGCCGGGCAGACGCGCCACGTCCTGGAAACGATCAAGTCGGTGATCGAAGCCGCCGGCGGCACGATGGACGACGTGACCTTCAACCATATCTTTCTGACCGATTGGTCCAGCTATGCGGCCATGAACAAGGTCTATGCCGACTATTTCCCCGGGGAAAAGCCGGCGCGCTACTGCATCCAGTGCGGCCTGGTGAAGCCCGACGCCCTGGTGGAGATCGCCAGCGTCGCCCACGTCGGGCGCAAGCCCTGAGGCTCGGCGGGGGGAGGTCCAATGCGTTACGAGATCTTCGGCCGGCCCGAGCCGGACGCGCCCGCCGTCGTCCTGTCGGCGGGCCTGGGCGGGGCAGGGCGCTTCTGGGAGCCGCAGTTCGAGGCGCTGGCCGCCCATTTCCGGGTGATCGCCTACGACCACCGCGGCACGGGCGCCAACGCGGGCGCGCTGCCCGAGCCCTACACGATTGCGTCCATGGCCGACGACGTCGTGGCGATCCTCGACGCGGCCGGTGCGCGCTCATGCCACTTCGTCGGTCATGCGCTGGGCGGGCTGGTCGGCCTCGAGCTGGCGCTGCGCGCACCGCAACGTCTGGCCAGCCTGGTGCTGGTCAACGCGTGGGCCGCCACCGACGCGCATACGCGCCGGTGCTTTGCGGCCCGCCTGGCCGTGCTGGCGCACGGCGGCCCGGAGGCCTACGTGCGCGCTCAGGCGATCTTCCTCTATCCGGCGGCCTGGATCGCACGGAACGCCGGTCGCGTTGCACGCGAAGAGCAGCTCGGGATCGCCCACTTCCAGGGTGAGGACACGCTGATGAAGCGCATCGGTGCGCTGCTCGCCTTCGACGTATCGGCCCGGCTGGCCGAGGTGCGCGTGCCGACGCTCGTCGCGGCCGCCCGCGACGACGTGCTGGTTCCGTATACGTGCTCGGAGGCGCTCGCGGCGGGCATCGCGCGATCCGAGCTCTGGTTCACCGTGGAGGGCGGGCATGCCTGCACGGCCACCGATCCGGCGCCCTTCAATCAGGCGCTCCTCGCCTTCCTGCTGCGGGCCTGAGCGAACGCTTGCGGCTTCGCCGGCCTATCCGGGGCGAGGCTAGGCCGCAGCCCGCACCATGACGAAGCCGAGCGCCGCCGCGCGCGCGGCCAGGCGCGCGCGGATGGCCCGCGGCAATTGCCGCGGCGACTTCGCCCGGGGCAGTTGCATTTCGACGATATGGGCGGGGCGTTCGCCGAACAGCGCCACGTAGTCCGCATAATTGTCGAAGCTGCGGCGGGTGACGTTGTCGACGAAGCTCTCCGCCGGTGCCCCCTCCGCCAGCATCAACGCGTGGTCCTCCAGCTCGATGTGGTAATAGACGAACGCGGGCTCGGGCCGGCTCACACGCTGGATGCTGCTGCCGTTGACCAGCGCGCCGGCCTGCACCAGCACGCCGTCGACCAGCATGCCATGGTCGGGCGATACGTAGAGGTCGCGGGCCGGGACATGCTCGGCCAGGGCGCCCGCGCCGATGCGGATTGGATAGCTGTTCAGCGGATCGGCGGCGGCCGAAACCACCGTCCGCCGGCCGATCCACAACACCGGCCGGGTCTCGCCGGTCGGGGTGAGGACGATGTCGCCGATGGCGAGATCCTCGACGGCCACGTCGCCGGCCAGGGTCGAGATGCGGGTGCCGGCGCAATAGCAGGGTGGAGCGAGCACGAAATCGCCGCCATCCAGGGTGTGGCTGTTGTAGAGCCCGATCTGGAAATCGGCCTGGCCGTCGCCGTCGACGTCGCCCTCGATCAGGGTGTTCGCGCCGACCGGGGTCCATCGTAGTTCGCCGGCGTGACCGGAAAAGTCGCTCGTGCCGATGAACGTCAGCGGATCGCCGCCGGCCGTCGTGATCCCCGACAGATCGATCTTGTCGACGTTGTCGGTGAAGTCGCCGATCGTGGTCAGGGCGAAGAAGTTGGCGTCCGGCAGCGCGTCGGTGAGGGCCGAGAACACGAACGTATCGGCGCCGCCCTGACCCCACATCAGATCGTGGCCGCCGCCGCCGGCGATGCTGTCGTCGCCGGCGCCGCCGACGATATAGTCGTCGCCGCCGCCGCCGTTCAGCGTCGTCGCGAGGGTTCCGTCGCCGAAGAGGCGATTGTTGCCGCTGTTGCCGACGCCGGTGAGGCCGCCGCCGTAGAGATAGAGGTCCTCCACATTGTCGGCCAGCGTATAGCTGACCGTGGAATAGACGACGTCGTAGCCCTCGCCCGGGGCCTCGACGATGTTCGCGGTCGAGTCCAGAATATAGTAGGAATCGTCGCCGGCGCCGCCGATCAGCGTGTCGGTGCCGGAGCCGCCGTAGAGCTTGTCGTTGCCGTCGCCGCCATTGAGCTGGTCGTCGCCGGCCAGCCCAAAGAGCTGGTCGTTCCCCGCCGTGCCGTTGATGACGTCCTTGACCGACGAGCCGCGCACGACGGCGTCGGTGCCCACGGCGGTCTGCGTCAGCGTCTGGGTCGTCGCGTCCCAGGCCCAGTCGGACACGGTGTTCGCGCCCGAGGCGGAGCCGGTATAGACGCCGCCGCCGGACGCGCCGTAGAGGGCGGCGGCCGCATCCTTGTCGAGCTGTAGCAGGTGCGGCTCCGAGCCGGACGATTCGTCGCCGACGGTGGCCATGATGGTCCGCGTCGGGTCGTCCGACGACAGCACCTCGTTGTGGGTGATGCCGGCCGCCGAGGTCACGACCTCGGTCGGATGCTTGAGGCCGATGGCGTGGCCGATCTCGTGCAGCAGCGTCCCGTAGTTGACCTCGCCGCCGCTGAGGAACTGCGAGTTCATGAAGATGTCGCCGGCGGCGTCCAGATCATCCTGGAAGTAGGGGTAGCTGAAGTTGTTCCAGTAGCCGAACGGGTAGAAGCCGATGCCGCCGGCACCGGCATACGACGGGCCGCTGGTCGTGTTGAAATCGATGTTGCCGAAATTGATGTCGCCCTGGCCCGCCGCGACCTGGATGAAGATGATGCCGGAGGCCGCGGCCCACTCGCCGAGCGCGTCCTGCGCCTGCTGTTGCTCCGCGGCGGTGAAGGCCGTGTAGCTGGCGACCGTCGCCGGCGTGAAGCCGGCGATCGACGCGGCGTAGTCGGCGAGCGTGGTCGGAAAGGAATAGGTGACGATGACCGGCTGGCCGCCGACCTCGATACCGTTCCAGTAACTGCCGCTCAGCAGCGCGGTGTAGTCGTTGACGACCGGCATCGTTGAGATCCTCTAAGCGGGACGGCGATGTCCGCCGCGCTGAATTTGGCGCGCATGCTCCTGCAATCGCGCCGATTTGGCAATCCCGCACGGCGCATTTGATCATCGTGATACGTTCTCGTTCTTGTGAGCGCCGTCGAACGCAGAGTCGAACCGGACTTCTGTAGCCGGAACAATTGCTTATTACTTACGCCTTTTCGGCCCAGGATGGGTCGATGGTCTTAGGACGTTCAGGGCATATCCCCCGCGGATGAAGTGCCCTTCACGTCTAATGATTGTAATATGTATATATAGCAACTATTGAGGATCGTCGCTTCGGAGGCGACACTTGCGTCGGGCTCCGCCAAAACCTACCCCTAGCCCCGAGCGCTCAGGTCAGATCAACGAGGGAGTGGTGACGTGCGAATCCTGTTCATCGGCGATGTCGTCGGCCAATCCGGCCTCGATGCCATCGCCGCGCATCTGCCGCGGGCGATTGCCGACTGGACGATCGATCTCGCCGTCGTCAACGGTGAGAACTCCGCCGGTGCCGGCTTCGGCATCACCGAACAGGCCTACGACGAGATCGTCGCCGCAGGCGCCGATGCGGTGACGCTGGGCAATCACACGTGGGCGCGCAGGGAGACCGTCGAGTTCATCGAGCGGGCGCCGCGTCTCGTCCGGCCGATCAACTACCTGCCGGGCGCGCCGGGGCAGGGCGCCCTGCTGGTCGAGACGAAGAACGGCCGGCGCGCGCTGGTCATCAACGCCCTGGGGCGGCTGTTCATGGAGCCGGCGGAGGATCCGTTCGGCATCATCGACCGTGAGCTCCAGGCGCGGCCGCTGCGCCGGGCGGCGGATGCCATCGTGGTCGATTTCCACTGCGAAGCCACGGGTGAAAAGCAGGGCGCCGGGCATTTCTGCGACGGCCGCGTCAGCCTCGTGGCCGGCACCCATACGCATACGCCGAGCGCCGACCATCGGATTTTGCCGGGCGGCACCGCCTACATCACCGATGCCGGCATGACCGGCGACTACGATTCCATCGTCGGCATGGACAAGGAGGTGCCGCTGCGGCGCTTCACGACCGGCTTGCCAGCGGGGCCGTTCGCGCCGGCGAGCGGCCCGGCGACCATGTGCGGCATTGCCGTGGAGACCGACGACGAAACCGGGCTGGCCGTGCGGATCGCGCCGGTGCGCATCGGCGGCCGGCTGGAGCCGTCGGTGCCGGCCTTCTGGGCGGCCGGCGCGTGAGGCGCCTGGCCGGCGAGCCGGAGCCGACCGGGCGATGAGAGCGCCCCGGACGGTTCGGAGCGCCGAAGCGCTGGGGCGCGTCCGGCTCTCGCCGTCGTTCTTCATGCGCGACTTTCTCTACAGCGAGATCGGCAACGTCCACGGCATCGCCAACCTGCCCGACGACCCCGATCTGGCCATTGCCGCCGGACAACGGCTTTGCCTGGAGCTGCTGGAGCCGCTCCAGGCCACCTTCGGCCGGATCGCGATCCGCTCCGCCTACCGGTCGCCGGCGGTGAACGACTATGGCAACCGGCACGGCTACAGCTGCGCCGCGAACGGGCGGAACTATGCGCGCCATATCTGGGACCGCCGTGACGGGACCGGCATGGGGGCCATGGCGTGCGTCGTGGTGCCCTGGCTGGTCACGCGGCTGGAGGCGGGGACGTCGTGGCAGGCCATGGCCTGGTGGATCCACGACCACCTGCCTTACAGCGAGCTGCAGTTCTTCCCCAAGCTCGGCGCCTTCAACATCGGCTGGCACGAGGCGCCTCGGCGCACGATCTACGGCTTCGCGCCGCCGCGGGGCTATCTGACGAAGCCGGGCTTCCCCAACGCCGGTGGCAGCCACGCCGCGCTCTACCACGGCTTTCCGGAGCCCGTCGTCCCGGCTGCAGGCTGATGCTGCGAGGAGCAGCGGCCACCATTGACGAGCGCCGGATACCGGCGGCTTGGCCTCAGGCTCAATCGAGACCGGCCTTGCCGGGAGCCCAATAAGCCTTGGTGACGATGCGCCGCGTCGGGACGGCCCGCCGCTTCAGGCTTTGCCGCAACTGCTGAATTGTGGAGGCTTTGCCGGTCAGCACGAAAGTCGCGCCGGCGGCGACGAGCGGAGTGAGCGCCGCTTCCATCTGCTCGAGCTGCGCACCATCCTCTGTCCTGGCGAACAGCACGGCCTCATCGAGGCCCAGATGTGCCGTGACGCGGCGGCTGGCCTCGACATCGTCCACCTCGAAGCGACACGCCACGGCTCGCGCGCGGTCCTCTTGCAGGAGCGCCTGTGCGAGCCCGATCGAGGTTTCATCACCGAGGACGGCAAGCGAGCCTGCCACGGCGCTCACGTCCACCGAGCGGCGCGGCCCGAAGATGTCGCATTCGTTGCCGGGGGTGAGGCCGCGGACCCATGCACTCCCGGGTCCGTCGCCATGCGCGTAGCAGAGGAGGCGGGTGCGGCCCGCAACCGCGTCCCATTCGATCGGCGTGTAGGTTCGTGCGACAAAGGCCGACCCCATCGCGATCTGCACCTTCTGGCCGGGCACCCAGGAAACGCCCTGGAGGGCTGGGCCTTCGAGCGTGATCAGCCGGAAGCGATCGGCCAGTCGCTCGCTCGCGACGATGGTCGCGCGCTTCATCAAGAGACGCAGCAGCGCCGAGCTCAGCCGGCCGGGCGCCTTGGCCGTCGGGCGTTCGGGCGATTCCAGCGCGAGCATTACAAGGTCCTCACGCTGAATTCGTTGCCGCGACCTTCGTCGAGCGGGAGCGGTTGCGAGACGTAACCGTTCGCAGGATTGCGGACATAGTCCAGATATCCCGGCTCGAAGGCGTTCTCCCCGAGGATCACGGCGCCAGGCCTCAGCCGGGGCTCGACCAGCTTGAGCACCGGCAGGTAGAGCGCGAATGCACCGTCGATCAGCAGCAGATCGACCTCGCCGCCGACATCCCGGAGCGTCTCGAGCGCGTCGCCTTCGCGGATCTCCACCAGATCGGCAAGGCCCGCCGCGTCGAGGTTGGCGCGCGCCCGCGACACCTTGGTGGGCTCGAGTTCGGTGCCGATGAGCTGCCCGCCGCCATTGTCCCGGAGCGCCGCGGCGAGATAGATCGTCGAGATCCCCATCGACGTGCCGAACTCGACGATCCGGGACGCCTTGCAGGCGCGTGCGATCGCGTAGAGGAAACGGCCATACGCCGGCGAGACGGCAAGGAAATTGTCCACGTAGCCGCGATAGATCGCCCGGTAGTCCTTATGCTCCTCGGCGAGCTGCCCCGCGGCCATCTGCTCCACCGTTGTGCCGGACGCCGCCATGGCCGCCATGGCTGCTTCGAACCGCTCGCGGTCCGCGGCTTCAGCGTCCTGGTGAAGCTTGTTCAGGATCTGGGTGACTGGCTCGGCGGTCAGTGAGTTCATCGCATTTCGCTTTGCGTTTCTCGGGGCCGAATTGGCCCCGACCGATCTGCGGCAAAGGGATAAGGGGGCGCGAGCTTGGCGTCATGTGGAAGCTCGGACAGAATATTATTCGATCTCGCCATTTCGGCGCTCCTGTCTGAAAGGTGGACCATGCCCATCTTGAGCGACCCGCCGAAGGACACCGAATGGATCGATCCCGACGAAGTGCCCCGTTCGGTCGTGACCTATGGCTTTGCGATGGCCGATTTCGGCGGGATGGAATTGGCCCCCCATCGGCACACGAAGGGCCAGGTCCTGCTAGTGCAGCGGGGCGCTCTCAGCTGCGAGGTGGAGGGCGGGCTGTGGATCGTGCCGCCGCGCAGCGCCGTCTGGATACCTGGCGGGGCGCTGCATGCCGTAAAGGCGACGGGCGCGCTCGAAGGCTTCAACGCCTTCGTCGACCCGGCTGTCGGCCGGGGCCTGCCCGCAGCTTGCTGCGCCGTGTCGGTGACGCCGCTGCTGCGCGAGCTTCTGGTCCGCTCGGCGAGCCTGCCTGTCTTCTACGAGGAAGGTGGCGCGAATGCGCGCCTGGTGGCGGTGCTTCTCGACGAGCTTGCGGTGGCGCCGGTCGAGGACCTTCATCTACCGATGCCGACCGATACCCGCCTCCGCAGAATCGTCGGCCTGATAATGGCTTCGCCGGCGGACAGGGGAACCTTGGACGTCTGGGCGAAGCGGGCAGGGCTGAGCGAGCGCACCTTGGCGCGACTGATAAATCGGGAAACAGGCATGAGCTTTGGCCGTTGGCGCCAGCAGCTCTGCGTCATGCTGGCCGTGGAGTGGCTCGCCGGCGGTGCTTCGATCCAGCAGGTCGCCGCCGGCCTCGGCTACGAGAGCGTGCCCAGCTTCGTGACGATGTTTCGAAAGGCGCTCGGCACCTCGCCGGGACGCTACATGGCGGAACGCCATGCCGGCCGGCTGTGAGGTTTCAGGGATCGAGGCTTCGCGTCCTGCTGCTGCGCCGAGTAGGCTCGACTTGCAGCTTTCCAACTCAAGCCATCCGGCGATCGGGCATCGCAGCGCACGAGCCGGCCTTCCGCCGATGCAGGCTGGACCGGCGGATTGCGGCGGACGCGCCCGTCCGTATTGCTTGGGCAACGCTCCTTACGACCATGCCTCACCTTCAAAAGAGGTACGGCCGAGGTGGACAGCGACTGAAGCTTCGATTGCCATCGACCAAATTGGAGGGTGGCTGACCGAACACATTTGCCTTCATCTTGGGCGTCGTGGCTGCGTCGTCAGCGCGTCGCGGATGTAGCTGGGACGTGACATGAAAATTGCGTTTGTTCACGAATGGTTCATCACCTACGCCGGATCCGAGAAAGTCCTCGAGGTCATGCTCGACGTCTTCCCTGAGGCCGACGTCTTCTGTCTCGTCGACAAGATGGCCGAAGGCGATCGTGGCTGGCTGAAGAACAAGAGCATCAAGACCAGCTTTCTGCAGCGAATCCCGGGCGTCGCCTCGTTTCACCGGTACATGCTGCCGTTGATGCCGTTGGCGATCGAGCAGCACGACCTGTCCGGCTACGACATCATCATCTCCAACAGTCACGCGGTGGCGAAGGGCGTGATCACCGGGCCGGATCAGTTGCACATCTGCTATTGCTACACGCCCATGCGCTACGCCTGGGACCTCCAGAACCAGTATCTGAGAGAGGCCGGATGGACGGGCCTGAGAGGCGTCCTCGCCCGGCTGGTGCTGCAGCGCATGCGCATCTGGGACATGCGCACCGCGCCGCACGTCGACCAGTTCATCGCCTGCTCGCGCTACATCGCGCGGCGCATCGAAAAGGTCTACCGGCGCCAGTCCACCGTCATCTACCCCAACGTCGCCGTCGACGACTTCACCATCGGCGGCACGCGCGGTGATTTCTACCTCACCTCGTCGCGGCTCGTCCCCTACAAGAAGATGCATCTGATCGTCGAGGCATTCACGCGCATGCCGGACCGGAAGCTCGTCGTCATCGGCGATGGGCCCATGCTGAAGCGGATCAAGGCGATCGCGACGGACAACATCACGGTCATGGGCTTCCAGCCGTTTCCGGTACTGCGCGATCACATGCAGCGCGCCCGGGCCTTCCTGTTCGCCTCCGAGGAGGATTTCGGCATCGCCCCGCTGGAGGCCCAGGCCTGCGGCACGCCGGTGCTGGCCTTCAATCGCGGCGGCGCCAGCGAGACCGTCGTCGACGGCGTCACCGGCCTTTACTTCAGGGAGCAATCGGCGGAAGCCATCTGCGACGTGGTCGAGCGGTTCGAGAAGCGGAGCGACCAGTTCGATCCCCTCACGATCCGCGCCCACGCCGAGCTGTTCTCGGCCGATCGGTTTCGTCGCGAGTTCCGTGACTTCGTCCAGGAATGCTGGGTGCTGCATCAGCGCCGCATCGCCCCTGGTCATACGTTTCAGGGGATGGTTGGAGCCAAGCGTCACGCTGCGTGACCGAGCGAACCGCTATCGCTCCACGACGGAGTTTTCTCGATGAAAAGTGCTGTGATTACCGGCATCACGGGCCAGGACGGCGCGTATCTGGCGGCTCTGCTCCTGGGGAAGGGCTATCTCGTCTACGGAACGCACCGCCGGACGAGCACGCCCAACTTCTGGCGCCTCGAGGATCTCGGCATCCGCAACCATCCCCAATTGCGGCTGGCGCCGTGCGACGTCACCGACTACGGCGCGTTGACACGGCTCCTCGATGCAGCCCAGCCGGACGAGCTGTTCAATCTCGGCGCGCAGACCTTCGTCGCGACCTCGTTCGACCAGCCGATGACGACCGCCCAGATCACGGGGCTGGGGCCGCTCAACGTTTTCGAGGCGGTCCGCAACGTCAATCCGAAGATCCGGGTGTACCAGGCCTCTTCGGCGGAGATGTTCGGCAAGGTTCAGTCCGTTCCGCAGACGGAGCAGACGCCGTTCTATCCCCGAAGCCCCTACGGCGTGTCGAAGCTGTTCGCGCACTGGATGGCGATCAACTACCGCGAAAGCTACGACATGTTCGTCACCAGCGGCATCCTGTTCAATCACGAGTCGCCGCTGCGCGGCCTCGAATTCGTGACGCGACGGATCTCCGACGGGGTGGCGCGCATCCGGCACGGGGCCGCGGCCCCGCTGGAGCTCGGCAATCTCGACGCCAAGCGTGATTGGGGCTACGCGGCCGACTACGTGGAGGGGATGTGGCTGATGTTGCAGGCCGACGAGCCCGACACGTTCCTGCTGGCGACGAACCGGACGGAGACGGTCAGGGATTTCGCCAGCTTTGCGTTCAAACGGGCTGGCCTGCCGATCGTCTGGCGCGGCACCGGCGAGCAGGAGCAGGGGCTGTCGGAGGCGGACGGGCGGGTGCTCGTCAAGGTCAACCCGCAATTCTATCGCCCCGCCGAGGTCGCTGCACTCATCGGCGACCCGGCCAAGGCGCGCGAGATCCTCGGTTGGCAGCCCCGCACGTCCCTGGAGGAGCTGTGCGCCATGATGGTCGACGCCGACCTGCGCCGGGTGGCGAACGAGCATGGCGGCGGCAAATCCGCCCGTCGCTTCGAAGCCACCGCGATTGGCGCCGATGCCGGGCGCCTTGGCGAGCCAGCGCGGGCGGCTGCGGCCGCCTACTGAGCGTGGGCGCAGCTGGACGCGGGCGTCGGGGGATCGGTGATAAGCCACGGGTCCGATGAGCTCTAACCGGCAGGTCGAGGCGGTCGGACGCCCAGCGAAACGACGGCCGCGTTGCAGGGGGGCCCGGCGAAGCGGGGGCGTGGCCGTTTGGCCCGTGTCCGCCTCGTAAGCCACGCTGTTCCCAATCAACCCTTCCTCGCCGCGGAGCCGCCGGACGATGTCGACCGGCGCCGCAATCGCGTTCGATCCATTCCGCAGCGCGATCGAGGCGGCAACGGGCGGTCGGGCGCGGATTCCGCGCTGCCCGGTAACGGCCGCCTGTCCCACGGCTGGACAGGCGGACGTTGTCATGAGGCTGGCCCGACGAATCGGCTTTGAGGCAGGGCGTCCGTATCCGGCGGGACGGCGGCGGGGGCTTGCGGCCTTGTTTCACACGGATAGGATGCAATCATGCGAGCCGAAGATAGACTTGCAATCGTCGATCGCAGGGGGCCGGTATGACTGACGAGAGAGTACGGACCCTTTCGGTTCACCCGATTCCGACGCTGGAACGGCCGTCGCTTCGCGTGATCGTGGTCGACGAAGCGGGCGCGACGCGTGCGCTGATCCTCTCCGACGAGCAAGCCGAGACCCTGGCCAAACAGTTGATATACCAGCTCTATTCGCAGCGGCGGCCATTCCGCCGGTTTGATCACTGACGCTTCCCGGGCCGATGGAGCCGCCAAGGCGCGCCCGCGCGCCAGACGCCCTGAGCATGTCGCTCTGATCGAACGCTCGCGTCCGGTCGCGACCGTCCGATGCCCGCCTGCGGCAAGCCGCAGCCCCCGGAGATGTCCACCCCCGCCCGGCGCCCCGCTACCCCATGATATCGTCGGCGGTGACGACCAGGGCCCCGTCCGAATGCTCGCCGCGGTCGTACTTCTCGCTGGCGATCCTCAGAATAATGTCGAGTGGGATGCCGAGGTGATCCTGTTTCAGGGTGGCGGCCGGATCGACCAGGACGCGGATGACTCGGCCACTCGACGTGTCGTCCATCAGGCACTCAATGCTGAAGTCGTCCAAGGTCACGTGTTCTCTAGCTTTGAGCGGCACATCCAGCTCCAACCACGAAGTCCTTTTTCAAAGCATATGGAGACATCTGGCACAAGGTTACGTTGGGAGCACTGGAGAGTGCCGGATCCGGGCGCCGCGGTTGCCTGCTCCCGACCGCTCAGTAGAGCTGAACGCCCAGTCCGAACGCAACGCCGAGCACGCCGACCAGCACGATCGCGTCACGCAAGACATCCAGCGACCTGATCTGCGCATCCAGAGCCATATGCTGCTCGATCAACTCTCGTACCTGCTGCTTCGAAAGCCACGGAGCATCGGCTGCAACGGCCCTCATCAAGGCCTGCCCCTGAAAGGTCGCGCAGCCGAGGTCCGCGGTGCGATCGGCAACGATGGCGTTCGAGGTCTTGAGCATTCTACCCCCAACATCTTGCTCTCACGGCACGCGCGCGCCGCTTGGGGCTACACCGGTCGAGATCTCTCAATGCGGGAAAATCTATAGGTCAACCGGCCGAAATCTACGCTCGGTTGATGCGTTTTTGCGTCGCTACCGCTTTCTGTCGTCGCATCCCCGAAAGGGGTATGGAAGAGAGGTATTGATACCACGAAAGTGGTATTTTTCGTCGCCCCGCTCAACGCTCCGGCGCGCGTGCGCTATTCGAGCGGCTCGTCCGTGCGGGCGAAAAGCTGGGTCTGCACGCTGAGCGCGTGTGCCGGCCTGTTTGCGGCTCCTGGTGTCGGAGCTCTCCGCCGCGCTCGTCGGCGCGCGCTTGATAACGAACGACGCCCAACCGATCGTCGGCCATTGATCCACAGGCACAAGCGGTAGGTGCCCGCAGGCCGATGGCCTGCTAAACGTATGCAAGACGATTAACGTTACCTTGCATGCGAGGACGCGCCATGCCTGGGCCCGAGGAGGATGCAACCGCCGCGGCCGTTTCCATCTTGACGGAGGCCGAGATGGACGAGCTCGCCTCGCAGGTGAGCGCCAGCTATGAGCTGATCGCGCAGGCGGTGGCGACGCTGGCTGAGACGCTCCGTGATGCGGGTCACAGCGAGGAGGCGATTCGGCAATACCTGACCGAGGCCGTCGCCGAGCTCGTGAAGGACCGGGCGGCCGCACGGGCGCGCGACTAGGAAAGAATCGATGGCCGAGACGCTGGTTACCCGCCGTTCACTGTTGAGGCTCGCCGGTGCGTCGACCGTCGCGGCCGCATTGGCGGGCGCAGTCCGTGCGGAGGGGGCGGAGCGGCCGCCGACGCCGGCTGGCATAGCGTTCGCCAGTAGGACGCCGGTCAGCGTGGGCGAGGCTGCACTGCGCGTGCGTGATCTTGGTGCAATGGTGGCTTTCTATCGCGACGTGGTCGGCCTCAGGTTGATCGGACAGGCTGCCGACCGTGCGCACATGGGAGCCGGCGGGACCGTCCTGCTGCATCTCGTTGCCGCGCCGGAGGCGGCGATCGAGCCGCGCACGCGAGCCGGCCTGTTCCACATCGCGTTTCTGATGCCGTCACGGGCCGAGCTCGCCCGCTGGCTCGTCCACGCGGCGATGAGCCAGGTGCCGTTGACCGGCTTTGCCGACCACAGTGTGAGCGAGGCCATCTATCTCGACGACCCCGAAGGCAATGGGCTGGAGATCTACAGCGATCGGCCTCGTGACGGTTGGCACTGGCAGGACGGCATGGTCACCATGGGGGCGCATCCGCTCGACATCGATTCGATCCTCGCTCTGACCGACACCTCGCGGGACACCTTCTCCGGCGCGCCCGCCGGCACGGTGATCGGCCATATGCACCTGCGCATCGGTGATATGGCGGCCGGACGCCGCTTCTACCAAGGGGCGCTTGGATTGGCCTCGACCCGCGGCGAGGGAGGGGATGCCGCCTTCGTCGCGTCCGGCGGATACCATCACCATATCGCGATGAACGTGTGGAACAGCCGTGGTGCAGGCCCGCGTGACGCGGCCAGCACGGGCCTCGACTGGTTTTCGCTACGGGTTCGCGAGGCCGGCATGCTGTCTGCCCAGGCGGACCGCTTGCGCCAGGCCGGCAGCGCCGTGTCGGAGATTCCCGGCGGCGCCGAGGCCGCCGACCCGTGGGGCACGCGGGTCAGGCTCCTGACCGCCTGAGTCGCCGCCGGTCTCTGTCGTGCCGTCGATCATGGTGGTGCGGCGCGCCGTTCAGCCCAGGTCAGCAGGGCATCGAGTGCCGGACAGAGGGCCTGCCCCCAATCCGTCAGGCCGTACTCGACCTTCGGCGGCACCTGATGGTGCACGATGCGGCGCACGATGCCGTCGCTCTCCATCTGCCGCAGTTGCTGGATCAGCATCTTCTGCGAGATGCCCGGGATCGCCCGCTCGAGGTCGGAGAAGCGCAGCAGCTTGCCGCCGAACAGGTGGAACAGGATCACGAGCTTCCAGCGTCCCTCCAGCATCTTGAAGGCTTGCTCGACACCATCGGCCGCAGACGCGGCCGTATATTCGACCTTACTCAAAGGTGAGCGCCTTACTTTTTCGTGCGTTCTTGTCGTTTGGCGAGCTTAGGGTCAGCTTTCCCCTGACACAATCGCCGTCACGTCGGCGGTCCCCCATGCACACGAGAAAAGGAAAGCCGATGCCGCCCGATCTGCCTGCGCCCGTCGCTGCCTATTTCGCCGCGGACACCGGTGACGGCGCCGCCGTCGCCCGCTGCTTCACCGAACAGGCCGTCGTCAAGGACGAAGGCCGGGTCTATACCGGCCGCGCCGCCATCGCGGCATGGAAGACGGCGGCGTCGGCGCAATACCAGTACACGAGCGAGCCCTTCGCCATCGAGAGCGATGGCGGCAGGATTGTCGTCACCAGCCACGTCGTGGGCGACTTTCCGGGCAGTCCGGCCGATCTGCGCTATGCCTTCGTCATCGAAGGCGACCAGATCGCCTCCCTGGAGATCCGCCCATGAGCTTCGATCTCGGCCTCGATGGCCGTCGGGCGCTTGTGACCGGCGGTACCAAAGGCGTCGGAGCAGCCGCCGTCGCGGCGCTGCGGGCGGCCGGAGCGCAGGTGATGGCGGTGGCGCGCTCGGTGCCGGCGGGCGCGTCCGCGGAGATTGGCTACATCGCCGCCGATCTCGCCACGGCCGAGGGCTGCACCACCGCCGCGAAGGCGATGCTCGATCGCTTCGGCGGCATCGACATCCTCGTCAACGGGCTCGGCGGCTCCTCCGCTCCGGCCGGGGGCTTCGCCGCTCTTGGCGACGAGGCGTGGTGGGCCGAGCTGAACCTCAACCTCATGCCGGCGGTCCGCCTCGACCGCGCGCTGCTGCCGTCGATGATCGCCCAAGGCTCCGGCGTCATCGTCCACGTCACCTCGATCCAGCACGTGCTGCCGCTGCCGGAATCCACGACCGCCTATGCCGCGGCGAAGGCCGCACTGTCGACCTACAGCAAGAGCCTGTCGAAGGAGGTGACGCCGAAGGGCATCCGCGTGGTCCGGGTCTCGCCCGGCTGGGTGGAGACGGAAGCGGCCGTCGCTCTTGCCGAGCGCCTGGCCGTCCAGGCCGGCACCGACGTCGAGGGTGGCAAGCGGATCATCATGGGCGCGCTCGGCGGCATCCCGCTCGGGCGCCCGGCGAAGCCGGGAGAAGTGGCGGACCTGATCAGCTTCCTCGTCTCGCCCCGCGCCGGCGCCATGACCGGTGCTGAATACGTGATCGACGGCGGTACCGTGCCCACGGCGTAGCGCTTCCTAAACGCTTCTCTTGCGGTGGGATGGTTCCACCCCATCGCGAAGCGCTCCAGGCGATGCCGAAGCAGATGTGGGCGGCGCCGCCGTGGTCAGAGCCTGAACACCCCGTAGCCGGGCTCGCCCAGCGGCGCGTTGAGGGAGACTGAAATGGCAATGCCCAGCGCGTTGCGCGTGTCGACCGGATCGATGATGCCGTCGTCCCACAGCTCGGACGTGGAGTAGTAGGCAGAGAGCTGCTCCTGATAGGCCGAGCGCGTCTGTTCCCAGAGGTGCCTGATCTCCGCCTCGTCGACCGGGTCGCCGTTGCGCTTCAGCTGGTTGGCCTTGACCTCGGCCAGCGTGTTCGCGGCCTGGTCACCCCCCATGACGCCGATCTGGTGGTTGGGCCAGGTGAACAGCAGGCGCCCGTCGTAGGCGCGGCCGCACATGCCGTAATTGCCGGCGCCGAAGGAGCCGTTGCACATGACCGTGAACTTGGGCACGCGTGAACAGCTCTGCGCCATGATCATCTTGGCGCCGTCCTTGGTGATGCCGCGCCGCTCATACTCGCGGCCGATCATGTAGCCGGTGATGTTCTGCAGGAACACCAGCGGCGTGCTGTTCTGGTTGCACAGCTCGATGAAATGGCCGCCCTTCAGCGAGGAATCGTTGAACAGAACGCCGTTGTTGGCGAGTATGCCGACCTTGTAGCCCCAGATGTTGGCGAAGCCGCAGATCAGCGTCGTTCCGTAGTTCGGCTGGTATTCGTGGAAGCGGCTGCCGTCGACGATGCGCGCGATGATCTCGCGCATGTCGAACGATTTCTTGATGTCGTCGGGGATGATGCCGTAGATCTCCTGCGGGTCGTAGGCAGGTGGCTCCGGCGCCTCCCTTTGGCAGTCCCACTTCTTCGGCCGGTCCCACTGCGCCACGATCTCGCGGCCGATGTGGATGGCTTCCTCCTCCGTAGCGGCCGGATAGTCGCAGGTGCCCGACACGCTGGTGTGCATGTCGGCGCCGCCGAGCTCCTCCACCGTCACCTCCTCGCCGGTCGCCGCCTTGACCAGCGGCGGTCCGCCGAGGAACACCGCGCCCGTGCCGCGCACGATGACGCTGTAGTCGGACAGGCCGGGAATATAGGCGCCGCCGGCGGTGCAGTGGCCGAAGACCAGGGCGAGCTGCTTCACGCCCATCTTGGAGAGGATCGACTGGTTGCGGAAGATCCGCCCGGCCATGTACTTGTCGGGGAAGACCTCGGACTGGAGCTGCAGGAAACCGCCGGCGGAATCGCACAGATGGATGACCGGGAGCCGGTTCTCCATGGCGATGTCCAGCGCCCGCACGATCTTCTTGGCCGTCAGCGGATACCACGCGCCGCCCTTGACCGTGGGGTCGTCGGCCCGGATCAGCACCTCCCGGCCGGAGACGATGCCGATGCCGACGATCGAGCTGGCCGAAGGCGCATCGCCCTCATAGGCCATGTTGGCGGCGAGCGACGACAGCTCGAGGAAGGGCGTGCCGGGGTCGAGCAGCTTCTCGATGCGCTCGCGCGGCCGCATCTTGCCCTGGCTTTGCAGCCGTTCGAGATCGCGGGCGCGGCGGTGGTGGCGCGCGGCCTCCTGCCGGGCCCGGAACGCCGCCACGATGGCCCGGTTGTGAGCCTCGAACGCACGGAACTCCGGCGACGAGGTGCTGATCATGGACCGGATCGCGCGCATCAGGCCGTCCCGCTGTCAGGTTCGAGCATCACGATGATCTCGTCCTTTTCGAATGTGTCGCCTTCCGCGCGCAGGATCTGTGCGACCACGCCGTCCCGCGGGGCCTGAAGGGCGGTTTGCAATTTCATGCTCTCGATGGTGACGAGCGTGTCGCCGCGCGCGACGCTCTGGCCCACTGCGCAATGGACCGACACCACGGCGCCCGGCATCGGCGCCTTCAACGTGTCGTGGCCGCCCCCGCCGGAGCCGTCGCCGGCCGAGAACGGATTGACGAGGTCGATCTCGAATGTGCGGCCGCCGAGCCGCACGACCTGGCGCTCGCCCTGGAGGGCGCGGGCGAAGGTGACGGCGTGACCCGCGACCGTCATCGACCGGCGGCCGTCGCCGAAGGCCGGCAGATCGGAGATCTCGTGCGCCTCGCCGTCGATCAGCAGGACCAGGTGCGGCCGCCGCTGCACGATCGAGACCTCGTGGGCGGTGCCGTCAAGGACGAGCCGGATGCTCATGCTCAATTCCTCCAGCCGCCGATCGCGGCGTAGGGCTCGGGGGTGCCGAGGGCCAGCTCCTGGATGTCACGGAAGCCCAGCGCTGCCGCCGCCAGCACCCGCGCCAGCTCCACGGCCGGCACGCCCGGGGGCTGAAGCGCCGGCCCGTGCTCGGCCACGAAGCCGGTGTGGAGGTCGCCGGCACGGAAGGCACCGTGGTCGAGAACGCGGGCGAGGTAGTCGATGTTGGTCGTGACGCCGAGCAACGCCAGGTCGTCGAGCGCGGCGATCGCGCGCTGGATCGCCTCCCGCCGGTCGCTGCCGTGGACGACAAGCTTGGCCAGCATCGGGTCGAAATCGGCGGTCACCTTCTGCCCCTGGTCGAGGGCGTTCTCGAAGCGCAGCCAGCTCTCCTCGGGCACGCCGAGATACTGCACCCGGCCGGTGGCCGGCATGAAGTCGCGCTCCGGGTCTTCGGCGCAGATTCGGCATTCGATCGCATGGCCGTCGGCCCGCACGTCCGCCTGGGCGATCGGCAGTCCCTTGCCGGCGGCGATCTCGATCTGCGCGCGCACCAGGTCGAGCCCGGTGATCATCTCGGTGACCGGATGCTCCACTTGCAGGCGCGTGTTCATCTCGAGGAAGAAGAAGCGCCCGTCGGGGCCCAGGATGTATTCGACCGTGCCGGCGTTCTTGTATTTCGCGGAGGCGGCCAGCCGCACCGCGGACGCGCAGATCGCCTCGCGCAGCTCCGGGTCCAGCCGGGCAGCCGGGGCCTCCTCGATGATCTTCTGGAAGCGCCGCTGCACCGAGCATTCGCGTTCGAACAGGTGGATGGCGTTGCCGGTGCCGTCGCCGAGCATCTGGACCTCGATGTGGCGCGGGCGCTCCACGTAGGTCTCGGCATAGACGCGGCCGTCGCCGAAGTAGCGCTGCGCCTCGCTCGACGCCAGGCGGGCCGCCTCGCGCATGTCGGCGGCGTTGCGCACGATGCTCATGCCCTTGCCGCCGCCGCCCGCCGCGGCCTTGATCAACAGCGGAAAGCCGATCTCCGCGGCCCTGCGGGTGAATGCGTCGAGATCGTCGGTGGGCATTACCGAAGGGGCCACGGCAACGCCGTGCTCGGCGGCGAAGTTGCGCGCCGAGATCTTGTCGCCCATCAGCGCGATGGTGTCGGCATCCGGTCCGATGAAGCTGAGGCCGGCCTGCGCCACCGCCGCTGCGAAACGCGCATTCTCCGACAGGAAGCCGTAGCCGGGATGGATCGCCTCGGCGCCGCTCGCCTTGGCCGCGGCGATGATCTGTCCGGCGTCGAGGTGCGCCGCGACCGGCGTTTCGCCGGTGATCTCGATCGCCTCGTCGGCCATCCTCACGTGCCGGGCGCGCGCCTCGACCGGATGGTGGATGGCGACGGAGGCGATGCCCATCTCGGCCAGCGTGCGCATGATGCGGCAGGCGATCTCGCCGCGATTGGCGATCAGGACCTTGCTGAAGAGCGGTCTGGTCATGCGGCCGGTTCCTTGCTCCAGGTTTCGAGGGGGCCGCCCTCGTCGAGCCAGGCTGCGGGCACCTCCACCGGGAAATCCATGAGGATCTGCGCCATCGCCTTGCCCTGGGGGTCGTGGCGCAGCGATGCCACGCCGCCGCCGCCCAGGCCCTCGTGCAGCATGAAGTTCAGTCCATCGAGGCCGGGCCACTCGAAGCGCTCCACCCGGCCTCTGACGAGATGGGCGAAATAGCGGCCCACCGCCTCGGGGGTCAGGCTGCGGCGGATGAAGGGCAGATAGTCGGGCTTGCGGGCGAGCACGCCGATATTGGCGATGTCGCCCTTGTCGCCGCTGCGACCATGGGCGAGCGCCACCAGCGGCACCAGCGCCGGCCGGCCCTGAACCGCCGGGGCCGCGGCGGCGGGCGCGGGCCCTGCGGGGGCAGGGGCCGCCGCATCGGGCAGGTGCGGGCGGACCGCCTGCGTGCGGCCGTCGAGCTCGAATCCGATCTCCACGTCGGCCTTGCGGGCGAGGAAAGAGAACAGGCGCACCACCGGCTGCGGCTCCGGCCGGCCGCCTGCAAAGCCGGTGATGCTCTGCGCCATGGCCGTGGCGGCCGGATAGATCTCGCGGGCAAAGATCTGCAGCGCTTCCTTGCTGGGATGGCGCACGGCGATCTTCAGCACCACCTCGCGCGCGGCGCCCGCGGTGGCCTGGGCGCCGTAATTTGCCTCGCTGCCGAGGACTTCGACGGAGGTGTCGGCGAAGCCGTCGAAGCCGGCGGCACGGATGAGCCGTTCGGCCCGCCGCAGGATGGCGTCGGCTGTGGCCTGCGCGCGGGCGGCGGCCTCGCGGCCGGCGATCATCATCGTCACCGCGGCGCGATAGCCGTCGGCGAACGTCGCGCTCACCTTGTAGCTGTCGGTGGGCGGCAGCCCGCGCGCGCCCGACACACGCACTCGGTTCGGCCCGATCTGCTCCAACCGGACCTCGCCCCAGTCGGCGACGACGTCCGGAAGGATGTAACGCGCCGGATCGCCCACCTCGTAGACGATCTGCTCGGCGACAGTGGCGGTGGAGACCAGCCCACCGGTGCCTTCGGGCTTCGTCAGGACGAAGCTGCCGTCGGCGCTGCATTCGGCGATGGGGAAGCCCATGTCGTCCCAGCCGGGTACGTCGCGCCAGTCGGTGAAGATGCCGCCCGTGGCCTGGGTGCCGCATTCGACGACGTGCCCGGCCAGGCTGCCGGCCGACAGCAGGTCGTAGTCGTCGGTCGTCCAGCCGAATGCGTGGATCAGGGGCCCGAGCACGACGGCGGAGTCCACCACCCGGCCGGTGATGACGACGTCGGCGCCGGCGTCGAGGGCTGCGGCGATCGGGAAGGCGCCCAGATAGGCGTTGAGGCTGGCGAGGCGCTCCGGCATGCGCGCGCCCGAGAACATTTCGCGCGTGCCGGCGGCCCGGTAGCGATCGGCTGTCGCCGTCAGGTCGTCGCCGCGCACCACGGCGACCTTGAGGTTCACGCCGAGTTCCTTGAAGAGGGCCAGCAGGGCGTCGCGGCAGGCCTCGGGATTGACGCCGCCGGCGTTGGTGACGACGCGAATGCGCTTCTCGGCGATCTCGCGGGCCAGCGGCTTCATGACCATGGTCACGAAATCGGTCGCGTAGCCGAGATCGGCGCGCCTCGCCTTCATGCGCGCCATGATCGATAGGGTGATCTCGGCGAGATAGTCCATCACCAGGTAGTCGATCCGGCCGGAGCGGACGAGCTGGGCGGGGCCGTCGGGGCTGTCGCCCCAGAAGCCGGCGCCGCAGCCGATGCGAACGATCCTGTCCATGGTCATCGCGCCGTCCATCGCGGGCCGCGCTTCTCGTTGAAGGCGGCGAAGCCTTCGCGGGCGTCCTGCGTCCGGGCCATGTTGGCCAGCATGAACTGCGCATATTCGAGGGCGCAGTCGGTCGACATCTCGCGGATCTTGGCGAGCGCCTGCTTGCCGAGGCGAATGCCGGTCGGCGACTTGTCGACGATGCGGCCGAGCAGCCAGTCGAGCTTGTCGTCCAGCGCGGCGGCCGGCACCGCGTAGTTGACGATGGTGTCGGCCACCGCCTCCCGGCCCGTGATCGTCTCGCCGGTGATGCACAGCTCCATCAGGCGGCGGTAGTCCATCGTGCGCAGCAGGAACGGCAGGATCATCATCGGGAACAGCCCGACCTTGACCTCGGTGACGCCGAGCAGCGCGTCCTCGCGCGCCACCACCAGATCGCAGGCGCAGACGAGGCCGAAGCCGCCGGCCAGCGCGTGGCCGTTCACCCGTGCGATCAGCGGCAGCCGGCAGGCGTCCATGCGCCGCAGCAGGGCGGCCACATAGTGGCGCGGGTCGGCTTCGTCAATGGTGAAGGGGGTTCCGTCCGCCTGCAATTGCAGGTCGCCGCCGGCGCAGAACGCCTTGTCGCCGGCGCCCGTCAGCACGACCGCGCGGATGTCGGCATCGGCCTCCGCCTGGTCGAGGCCCGCCTGGATGCCCAGCGCCACCTTCTCGTTGAGGGCGTTGCGCCGCTCTTCACGGTTGATCCTGATCCACAGGACCGCGTCGCGGCGCTCGATGAGTACCGGTTCCGTCATTCGTCTCCCCGCCGTCGCTGCCGCTGATCATGCACATAAATGATTTCAGTTCATTAGCATTGTCAACCAGGCTCATCATGATTTTGTCGAGGCAACGTGATCCGTCGGAATCACTCACGATTTCCCAGATATCGATTGACAGGACACGGGTCGATAGATGATGAAATAATCTCATTAACGGCAAGCGGGAGGCTTGCCGCACGGATCATTGCGAGGCATCGGACATGAACCAGCCAGCAGAGCGCGGCGAGACGGCGAACCTCTTCGACCTGAATGCCGACCACCGCATGATCCTCGACAACGCCGACCGCTTCGCACGCAACGAGCTGCACGCGCTGTCGGAGCGCATGGACAACGAGGAGTGGTGGCCGGAGGACGCGTTCCCCAAGATCGGCGCGAACGGCCTCTTCGGCATCACCATTCCGGAGGAATACGGCGGCGCCGGCCTCGACCTGGTGGCGGCCGGGCTGGTGCTGCAGGCATTCGGACGCTGGAACCATGCCCTGGCATTGGCCTGGGTGGCGCACGACAATCTGTGCGCCAACAACATCTACCGCAACGGCACCGACGAGCAGCGTCGGCGCTACCTCCCCGACCTGTGCGCCGGCCGCAAGATCGGCGCGCTTGGCCTGACCGAGCCCGGGGCCGGGTCCGACGCGCTGGGCTCCATGCGCACGACCGCCCGCCGCGACGGCGACCACTACGTGCTCAACGGCAGCAAGATCTTCATCACCAATGGGCCGGTCGCCGACGTGCTGCTGGTCTACGCCAAGACCGATCGCGAGCAGGGCGCCAAGGGCATCTCCGCCTTCATCGTGGAGGGCCATACGCCCGGCTTCAAGGTGGCGCAGAAGCTCAAGAAGATGGGCTATCGCGGCAGCCAGACCGGCGAATTGCTGTTCGAGGACTGCCGCGTTCCGGCGGCGAACCTCGTCGGCGGCGAGAACCGCGGCGTGGCGGTGGTGATGAGCGGCCTCGACCTGGAGCGGGCGATGATCTCGCCCTTATGCCTCGGCATCGCCGAGCGGGCGCTCGAGCTCTCGGTCGACTATGCCAGGACCCGCAAGCAGTTCGGCCAGCCCATCGGCTCCTTCCAGATGGTGCAGTCGATGCTGGCGGACATGTATGTCCATGTGGAGACGATCCGCAGCTTCACCTACCGGGTGCTGGGCGCCGCGGCCCCGCTGGAGGTGGGCGGCGGCGGCCGCGGCGACATCCACAAGCTGACGGCCGCCTCGGTCATGTATGCGGCGGAGGCCACGCACAAGGTGCTGGACCTGGCCGTCCAGGTCCACGGCGGCAACGGCTATATCTGGGAATCGGAGATCAACCGCCTGTTCCGGTCCACCAAGCTGATGGAGATCGGCGCCGGCACGACGGAGGTGCGCAAGATGATCATCTCCGGCGAACTGCTGAAGGACATGGAGCGATGAGCGAGCCGACCGAGGAAGACTTCGGCCTCAGCGACGCCGACCTGAGCGGACAGCCGACGGTCTACGCGCCGGACGCGTTGGCCGGCAAGGTTGCCGTCGTCTCCGGCGGTGCGGGCGGCATCGGCCGGGCGGCCGCCTGGCTGTTCGCGCGGCTGGGCGCCCACGTGGTGGTCTCCGGCCGCAGCGAGGGCAAGATCGCAGCGCTCGTCGAAGCGATCCGGGCGCGCGGCCTCAAGGCCAGCGGCGACACCCTCGACATTCGCGAGCCGGAGCGCGTCGCCGCCTTCTTCGACCGGGTGTGGGAGGAGCGCGGCGGCGTCGACATCCTCGTCAACAGCGCCGGCGGCCAGTTCCCCCAGCCGGCCATCGATTTCAGCGTCAAGGGCTGGAATGCGGTGGTCAACACCAACCTCAACGGCACGTGGTTCATGATGCAGGCCGCTGCCCGCAAATGGCGCGACGCCGGCCGGCCGGGCAGCATCGTCAACATCGTCGTGGTGACCACGCATGGGCTCTACGGCGTCGCCCATACGATCGCCGCGCGATCGGGCGTGATCGGACTGACGCGCAGCGTGGCGGTCGAGTGGGCGCCATTGGGCATCCGCGTCAACTGCATCGCGCCGGGCGCCATCGAGACCGAGGGCTGGAAGGTCTACACGCCGCAGGCGCGCGCCGCCTATCCGCGCTCCAACCCGATGATGCAGGTCGGCAGCGCCTGGGACATCGCGGAGGCCTGCGTCTATCTCGGCGGGCCGTCGGGGCGGTTCATCACCGGCGAGCTGCTGACGGTGGACGGCGGCGGCCAGCTCTGGGGCGAAACCTGGACCACCGGCAAGCCGGATTATTTCAAGACGCCCTAGCTGTGGAGCGCGTCGCGATCGGGTGGAACCACCCAATGGCAAGAGAAGCGCTCCAGCTTCAAAGAACTATGAGCGTTTTGCCATTGGATGACCTCATCCAATGACGAAATGCTCCAGCAGCAGGCGTGACCGGTGTCCGCACGGTATGCGACGGCCGGGACGCGGGGGGAGGGAGACAGGCAATGGCGCCCTTGACGACCGGACAGACCGTTACCACCCCGGGCCGGACAGTCGGCGAGGGCGACGTCATGCTGTTCGCCGGCCTCGTCGGCGATTTCACACCGATCCACGTGGACGAGAGCTTCGCACAAGCATCGCCGCACGGCACCCGCATCGCGCACGGACCGCTCTCGATGGCGACCGCCATCGGCATGGCCACACACACCGGCCTGTTCGGCGAGCGGGTGATCGGTCTCGTCAATCTCAACTGGGATTTCTCGGGCGTGGTGAAGATCGGCGACACGATCCGCTCGCGGGTGACCGTGGAGGAGGTGCGGCCGACCTCGAAGCCCGGCCGGAGCCTGGCCACCTACGCGTTCGAGGTCGTGAACCAGAGCGGCGCGCCGGTCCAGCGCGGCCGGATGATGGTTGTCGTCCGGGCCGACCAGGCGGCAGGCGAAGCCGGCTGACCTGAGGGGAGGGCGCCGAGTCCCCGGCGACGCCGCGGCCCAGCCGTCAGCGGCGGCGCGCGGCAGCCAGCGTCTCGAGGCGCGTGACCGCCTTTTCGATGCGGTCGGCCAGGTTCGGCGGCGCCTCCGCGGCCGGCTGCTGACGAAGGCCGACCATGACCAGGTCGACGATCGCGTCGGCTGTGGAATCGGGGTCGAAGTCGCCCTCGCCGCGGATATAGGCCCAGGTCCGGTGTTCCACGCAGCCATAGATCATGTCACGGACCAGCGGCAGCGACACGTCGCTGCGGAACTCGCCGGCATCGATGCCTTCCCTGACGATGTCCAGCGTGCGCCGCGTGTACTGTCGGTTCAGCTCGAAGATGGCCGTCTGGCTATAGTCCTTCCCGGTGCGCAGATACTGGAACATCAGGTCACACAGCGCCGGTTCATCATGGATGGTCTTGAGATGCCGCCAGATCATGAATCGAAGCCGGTTGCGCGTGCCATGAATACCGGACAGCTGCTGATCGTAATCGGCCAGCATCGATTCATACCAGCCCTCGATCACCTTCACGAGGAGGTCGCGCTTGTTCTCGAAATAGCGGTAGATGCTGCCCTCGACGACGTTTGCGCGCTCGGCGATGTCGGAGAGGGGAGCGTCTTCGTAGCCCTTTTCGCGGAAGACCGATTGCGCGGCAGCCATTATGTCGGCGACCCGGCGCTCCCTGGAAAGCCTGGAGACCTGGCGTCGCGCTGTTGCGTTCCTCATGACCTCTCCATCCGGAGCCCCGCGAGTCCCTTCCCGGCGAAGACTAGAGCGCTTCTCTTGCGATTGGGTGAGTCCACCCGATCACGAAGCGCTTTAGCACGCCCGCCTACCGTTCGGGACCGGCGGCGGCAAAGTGACGATCACCGTGTGGAGCCGTAGGGCCGGGCCCCTCTCCCGCGCACCGCGTCAACCGGCACGTTGCTGCACGGTCAGCGGCATGCGCGCCAGCTCATGGCGCTGCAGCTTGCCGGTGGTGCTCCGAGGCAGCTCCTCCGACCGCATGAACTGGATGTAGCGCGGGCGCTTGTAGCCGGCGAGCTGGCCGCGGCACCATTGGACGATCTCGTCGCTTCCGGCCGCGTGGCCGTCGCGCAGCACGATTACCGCCTTGATCGTCTCGCCCCAATGCGGGTCGGGAACGCCGAACACGCAGGCCTCCTGGACCGCCGGGTGACGGCTGAGAACGCCCTCTACCTCGGCCGGATAGACGTTCTCGCCGCCGGTCTTGATCAGGTATTTCTTGCGGTCGACATAGGTGAGCGTGCCGTCAGCCTCGCGCCGGAGCAGGTCGCCCGTGTGCAGCCAGCCGCCCCGGAAGACCTCCGCGTTGGCTGCATCGTCGTCCAGATAGCCCGACATGACGCTGGGGCCCCGCACCACACATTCGCCGGGCTGCCCGATCGGCATCTCGTTCATGTCGTCGTCGACGATACGCACCTCCATGAGCGGCGAGGGCCGCTTGCGCAGCGACGGCACCTCGCCCGGACCGGAGCGGCCATGGGCCAGCAGGTAGCTGGCCTCGCTCTGGCCGAAGGCGTCGAAGAATGCGATGTCGAAGGTCTTGGTGAGCCTGGCCACCACGTTGGGCATCATATTGGCGTAGCCGATGGCGAAGCGGAGGCTGGACAGATCATGCTCCGCCCGTTGCGGGTGATCGAGGAAGTCGGTAATGACGCCCGGCAGCAGCAGCGTCCAGCTCAGTCGTTCGCGCGCGATGCGCGCAAACATCGCCGGGATGTCGGCTCTCCCGAAGGTCGCGTAGATGCCGCCGGTGACGAAGGTGGCGTAGAGGGATTCGTCGCCGCCGCAATGGAACAGCGGCAGCCAGCCGATGAAGCCGTCCTTCTCCGTCAGGTTGAACCACTGGGCGAGGCGCAGGCCGCGCACCGCCGCCGCTCGCTGACTGACCAGCGCGCCCTTGGGCTGGCCGGTCGTGCCGCTGGTGAAGAGGATGTTGTGGATGTCGTCGCCGCGCGCCACGGAGGGCGGCTCCAAGGGGCTCGCGGCGGCGAGCAGCGCTTCGTAGGAGCTGAAGCCAGGCACAGGCTCGAAGGCGATCCAGTCGCGGATGTCCGGGCAATCCGCCTGAAGCCCCGCGAGCAGATGGGCCAGGCCGCCGGAAACCAGCACCGCGGCCGGGCGCACCTTGGCGAGGCACAGGGCAAGCTCGCGCGGATGCAGGCGTATGTTGAGCGCCGCCACGGTGACGCCGAGCGCGGCCGCGGCGGCGTAGCATTCGATGTACTCCGGCCGCGTCTCGGACAGCACGGCGATGGTGCCGCCCCGCGCGTGTCCCCTGGCTCGCAGCGCGTTGGCCAGCCGCCAGGCCCGCTCGCCGACTTCGGCGTAGCGGCGCTCCCCGGTCTCCCAGGAGACCGCCACCCGGTCGGCGAAGACGGCGAACGCCCGCCGGAACAGCGCGTCGACGGTGATGTCCGCTGCGGCGGCGGCATCGTGGCGCCAGTCGGCCCCGCCGCGCTGGGCATCATTCGTAGAAGTCGGCATAGGTCTTCCTGAGCTTCGCTTTCTCGATCTTGCCGGTGGCGGTCTTGGGGAGTTCGGACACCTGAATGACGGCCTTGGGACACTTGAACGGGCTCAGCCTCCCACGGGTGGCCGCCAGCAGGGCTGCCGTGTCGATCCCGTCGCCACCGCGCGTGACGACGACGGCGGTGATCGCCTCGCCCCAGTGGGCGTGCGGCAGGCCGATGGCCGCCACCTCGAGCACGTTGGCATCGGCGGCGCGGACGGCGAGCTCGACCTCGATCGATGACACGTTCTCGCCACCGGACTTGATGACGTCCTTGAAGCGGTCCTCGAACCAGAGAAGGCCGTCCTCGTCGAAATGCCCGGCATCGCCCGAATGGAACCAGCCGTGGCGGAAGGCCTCCGTGGTGGCATCCGGGTTGTTGAGATAGCCGGCCATGGTCTGCGGGCTGCGGTAGACGATCTCGCCGGAGCTGCCCGTCGGGAGCAGCTCGCCGTTCGGCCCCATGATGGCGACCTGCACATTGACCGCCGGGGTGCCGACCGAGCCCGGATGGCTGAGCTGGTGCTGCGGCTTGAAGAAGGTGGCCACCGGGCTCATTTCGGTCTGGCCGAACATCAGGCTGAAATCGCAGGCGAGCACGTCGATCGCCCGGCGCAGGTCCGCCTCCGGCATCGGCGCCATCGCATAGACGGTGAGGCGCAGGCAGCCGATGTCGCGCGGACGACGCTGCTGTTCCTCGACCAGCTTCTGCACCATCATCGGCAGCATGAACAGGACCGAGATGCGCTCCGCCTCCACGAGCTCGTGCAGGGACGCGACATCGAAGCCGCGCTGGATCACCAGCGAGCCGCCGACGGCGATGGTCGGCGTGCAGATCGCATTGAGCTGGGCGGTGTGGAAGAGCGGCAGGAGGACGGTGACCCGGTCGTTCTCGGTCATTCGGGTGTCGATCGCCGTGCCGAGCGATTCCAGATAGATGCCGAGCTGGGTGCCGACCACGCCCTTCGGCGCCGAGGTCGTGCCGCTGGTGTAGAGATAGGACAGGGGCGCGCGATCCTCGACGGCGACATCGGGAAGGACGGACGCGGCGTCGCGCACAAGCCCGTCGAAATCGAACAGCGTCAGGCCCTCCGCACCGCTCGCCGCGCCGTCGCCGCTGCCGCCCGGCCCGATCACGACGGTGCCGAGCAGCGCCTTCGCGTCTTTCAGGCCGCCGCGGAACTGCTCGAGATGGGCGGCTTCCACCACAGCCGCGCGGGCGCCCGAATGCGTGAGGACATGGGCGAGCTCACCCTGTCGCCACAGCAGGTTGATCGGGACGCAAACGAGGCCGAGGCGGGCGCAGGCGAAATAGACGGCCAGGAACTCGGCGCAATTGCCGGCCATCAGCGCCAGCGCGTCACCCTGTTTGAGGCCGATTGACGAGAGCCCATGGGCGACGCGGTTGGTCCAGGCGTCGAATTCTGCGTACGACCAGCGCCGGACACCATCGAATACCATCTCCCGGCTCGGGTAGCGCTCGGCACTACGAGAGAGAAGGTCTCCAACATTGACGCGATGGATCATGTGGGTCTGCAAGGTCGCACCGTTCCGCTTTCCACGGTTTCGCTGGGGCATCGGCAAGCCATAGGTCCCGATCAGCTAATGAGACTGACTCATGATATGACAGCAGGCCTGCCGCGTTTGGGCCGAGGGCCGTTCGATCGCGGGATCCGAGCGTCGCCATGGCGCTCCGCTGCGATCACGGCCTTTCATCATGGTTTTTCTCTACCTAAAATTCGGTCCTGACGCTCCCGCGTCGGCGCGCCTTGCGTCGCTCCCGATGCATCGAGAGGCAGATGAATTGAGTTCATTTGATGGCCTGGACGCTCGTTTGTCAACCGTCAAAGGGGAGCTCGATCGGTCCCCACCCCAGGCGATGACGGTCCGACCGACTCGTCGTGGCCGCCGTCGACGACGGCGGCCACGATGGAGAATCTCGCCAACCGCTCCTGGTCCTTCGCGGCCTGTCTTCTGTGCTCCGCGCGCTTCGTCCTCCGCCAACTTCTGTCTTGTCATCGCATGTACTGAGAGCTATAAGACGTCATAATGAATTTAATTCAGTTTGGGGAACGCTCTCATCGACGGCGCTGGCGGCCGGCCAGGCGGGGCTCGGCGCCCGGCCCGTGTCATGCCGGGCGGTCCCGCATCATCCCAAGGCCTTGAAGTCCGAACTGACGCCCGCACACCGGGACGTCGGGAAAGCGCCGCTCAGCGGCATAACAAACGACTGGAAACGCGGAGGTGGACGTGAGGCTCGCACATCTTGCACTAATTGCGGCTGCGGTCGGGACCATGCTCTCCGGCATCGCGCAGGCGGCACCGCAGAGCATCAAAATCGGCGTCCTCACCGATATGTCCGGCCCCTATGCGGACATCACGGGGAAGGGCTCGGCCGTGGCCGCTCAGATGGCGGTCGAAGATTTCGGTGGCAAGGTCAACGGCAAACCGGTCGAGATCCTCGCCGCTGATCATCAGAACAAGGCCGACGTCGGATCGGCGATCGCGCGCGAGTGGCTCGACCGCGACAACGTGGACGTCATCATGGACGTCCCGAACTCGTCGGTCGGGAAGTCTATTCAGGCCCTGACGCGCACTCGCGGCCGCGTTTTTCTGATCACCGGCGGCCAACTTCTGGATTTCACCGGCAGCGACTGTTCTCCGACGAGCATCGCCTGGTCGTCCGACACCTACGCCCTCTCGGCCGGTACGGGACGGGCCATCTACCGGGCCGGCGGCACCGACTGGTTCATCCTGACGGTCAATATCGCCTTCGGTGTTTCCCTGGAGGAAACCGCGGCCCGCATCCTGAAGGAGGCAGGCGGCACGGTGCGCGAAGCGGTCCGTCACCCGATCAACACCAACGATTTCTCGTCGTTCCTGCTGAAGGCCCAGGCCTCCGGCGCCAACGTGCTCGCCCTCGCCAATGCAGGCGGCGACACCATCCGGGCCATCAAGCAGGCGCGCGAGTTCGGCCTCAACGACAAGCAGAAGATCGCGGCCCTGGCCTTCTTCACCAATGACGTCCACGCGCTCGGCCTCGATGCCGCCCAGGGCACCATCCTGACCGAATCCTTCTATTGGGATCAGGATGAGGAGACGCGGCGCTGGAGCGAGCGGTTCAAGGCCCGCATGGGCGGCGTTCCACCCTCATCCTTGCAGGCGGGCGCCTATGGCGCCGTCCTCCACTACCTGAAAGCGGTCGCTGCGGCCGGAACGGACGACGGCAAGACCGTCGTCGCCAAGATGAAGGACATTCCGGTCAACGACTTCTACACGAAGTCCGTGCCGATCCGCGAAGACGGGCGGGTGATGCGGGATTTTTATCTCTTCGAGGTGAAGAAGCCGTCCGAGTCGAAGTATCCGTGGGACTATTACAAGACCGTGACCCGGATTCCCGCCGAGGAAGCCGCACGCCCGCTGGCGGAGGGCAATTGCCCCCTGGTGGGGACGGCGAAATGACGTTCGCGCGCGAGCGTGGCGCGTATGCCGCTCAGAGCGGAGTGGGAGAATGCTGACACGCAGGTCGACCTACAGCGAGCTCGCTTCCGGGTTCTCCTGGAGCTTGCCGGACCGCTTCAACATTGCCCGCGCCGTGTGCGACCGGCACGTCGGACATGGCCGCACCGCGCTCATCGAGGAGACTTGGGGCACGCCCCGGGTCTGGACGTTCGAGGATCTGTCGGCGGCGAGCCGTCGTCTTGCCAATGCCCTCGCGGCGCACGGCGTCTCGCGGCAGGACGTCGCCGCGATCCTGTTGCCGCAGAGCGCGGCAACGCTGATCGCGCATCTCGCGATCTACCGCCTGGGAGCGGTGGCGCTGCCGCTCTTCAACCTGTTCGGCCCGGACGCCATCGAGCACCGGCTGCGGGACAGTGGCGCGCGCGTGCTGATCACGGACGACGAAAGCCTGCCCAAGATCGAGCCGTTGCGCGGAGATCTGCCAGACCTCCGGGTGATCATCACCACAGGATCGGCTCGCGCTCCGGGCGTGCTCGGCTGGGACGACCTCCTGGCCGCGGCCTCCGACCGGCACGAGCTGGTCGATACCGCCCCCTCCGATCCCGCCCTCCTGCAATATACCTCCGGCACCACGGGCGCGCCGAAGGGCGTGCTCCACGCCCACCATGTCCTGCTCGGCATCCTGCCCGGCGTCGAGCTGTCGCACGATTTCCTGCCACAGGACGGCGACGTCGTCTGGACGCCCGCCGACTGGGCCTGGGGTGGCGGCCTGCTCGCGACGCTGCTGCCGGCGCTCTTCCACGGCCTGCCCGTCGTCGCGGGCCGGCTGCCGAAGTTCGATCCCGAGCTCGCCCTCGACCTCATGATCCGCAATCGGGTGCGCAACACGTTCCTGCCGCCGACGGCGCTCCGGATGATCCGCCAGTCGGCGGAGCCGGCGTCCCTCGATCGCCTGAAGCTCAGAAGCATCATCAGCGGCGGCGAGCGGCTCGGCGACGAGATGCTCGCCTGGGGGAGGGAGCGGCTGCGCGTCGACATCAGCGAGATCTACGGCCAGACGGAGGCCAACCTCATCGTCTGCAGCTGCGCCTCCGTGATGTCCTGCCCGTCCGGGTCGATGGGCCGGCCGGTGCCGGGCCATGCCGTGGCCGTGGTCGATCCGCAGGGACATCCCCTGCCGGCCGGCCGCCGCGGCATCATCGCCTTGCGCGCCCCCGATCCGGTCATGTTTCTCGGCTATCTGCGGCAGCCGGAAGCCACTGAAGAGAAATATCGCAACGGCTGGCTTCTCACCGGTGATGTCGGCGAGTGCGACGAACAGGGGTTCTTCTACTTTCGCGGGCGGGACGACGACATCATCTCCAGCGCCGGTTACCGGATCGGACCAGACGAGGTGGAGAGCTGCCTGCTGCTGCATCCCGCTGTGGCGATGGCCGCGGTCATCGGCGTCCCGGACCGTCTGCGTGGCGAGATCGTGAAGGCCTTCGTCGTCCCCGCCAGTGGCGCGACGGTGGGCCCGGGGCTGCGGGACTCCATTCGGGATTTCGTCAAGCAAAGGCTCTCGGCACACGAGTATCCGCGAGACATCGAGTTCCGCTCCGCTCTGCCGTTGACGGTGACCGGCAAGATCATGCGTCGCCAACTGCGGGAGGAGGAGGACGCCGGGCGACGCGAGGCCGAGCAGGGCAGGGCCGGCTGATCGCGACGGCCCGCACGGCGCCGGATGCCGCGGGGAACGAGGCCGGCCATGTCGCCGCCGACGTCGGCACGGCGGCAGAGCGGGCCGCCGGCATCGGCGGTCCGCTCATGCCTGCACCTCACCCGCCGGCGCCGGCGGCGCTCAGCACCGCCTTGACGGACGCCGTGGCGACGTCGCTGTCGATGCCGACACCGAAGAGGGGCGAGCCGCCGGGGCCGGCACATTGCAGGTAGGCGACCGCCTGCGCATCACTGCCCCGCGTCAGCGCGTGCTCCTGGTAGTCGACCACCTCGAGGGTGCTGCCGAAGCCGTCCGCCATGGCCGCGAGCGCCGCGGAGAGCAGCCCGTTGCCGCGGCCGGTCACGGGAACCTCGCGCCCGCGGTGACGGATGCGGCCGACGAACACCCGCTCGGCGCCCGCGCCCTGCCGGCCGCCGTCCCCATATTCGACGAGCTCGAACGGCTGTGGTCCGTCGAGCCGGTAGGCCTGGCGGAATTCCGCCCAGATGTCGTCGGCCGTCAGTTCGCGGCCGGTCCGGTCGGCGAGGGCCTGCACGCGCCGGCTGAAATCGATCTGCAGCGCGCGCGGCAGCCTGAGGCCCCTGTCCTGCTCCATGACCCACGCGACGCCGCCCTTGCCGGACTGGCTGTTGACGCGGATGACCGCCTCGTAGCTTTCGCCGATGTCGGCCGGGTCGATCGGCAGATACGGCATCTCCCAGACGCCGTCGTTGCGGGCGGCGTGCGCGGCGAAGCCCTTGCGAATGGCATCCTGGTGCGAGCCGGAGAAGGCGGTGTGCACCAGCTCGCCGGCGTAAGGGTGGCGCGGATGGACCGGGAGGCCGGTGCAGTGCTCGACGGTTCTGACCACGTCGCGCATGGCCGGGACGTAGAGCCCGGGGTCGATGCCCTGCGTGTAGAGGTTGAGCGCCAGCGTCAGCACGTCGACGTTGCCGGTGCGCTCGCCGTTGCCGAACAGGCAGCCCTCGACACGGTCAGCGCCGGCAAGCAGCGCCTGCTCGGCCGCCGCCACCGCCGTGCCCCGGTCGTTGTGCGGGTGGACGCTGACGACGACTGCCTCGCGTCGCGAGATGTGGCGGCAGAACCACTCGATCTGATCGGCGTAGACGTTCGGCATGGCGACCTCCACCGTCGCCGGCAGATTGAGGATCGCCGGGCGCTCCGGCGTCGGCTGCCAGACGTCGAGCACGCGCTCGCAGATCTCCAGCGCGAAGTCGGGCTCGGTGAAGCAGAAGGTCTCGGGCGAGTACTCGAAGGTCCAGTCCGTCTCGGGCCGCCTGTGGCTCTCCTCCAGCATGGCCGTGACGCCGGCGACGGCGAGCGCCACGATCTCGTGCCGCTCCAGGCCGAAGACCACACGGCGGAACAGCGGGGCGGTGGCGTTGTAGAGATGGACGATGGCGCGGCGCGCACCGGCCAGCGACTCGAAGGTGCGGGCGATCAGGTCGGCGCGTGCCTGGGTCAGCACCTGGATCGCCACGTCGTCGGGGATGCGATCCTCCTCGACGAGCCGGCGGACGAAGTCGAACTCCGTCTGCGAGGCTGACGGAAAGGCGACCTCGATCTCCTTGAAGCCGATGGCGACGAGCGTGTCGTAGAAGCGCAGCTTGCGGTCCCCGTCCATCGGGTCGGCCAGCGCCTGGTTGCCGTCGCGCAGATCGGTGGAGAGCCAGCGAGGGGCCGCCGTCAGGCGCCGCGACGGCCAATGCCGGTCCGGCAGGTCGACGGGCGGGATGAGCGGGCGATACTTGGTGTGCGGGGTCCTCAGCATGATGGGGTCCGTTGCGTGCTGGTTATGCGTTGAAGCGAGCACGGCTGGCTACGGCCGCCGGGATGCCGTCAGTCCCGACGACCGCCGGTAAGTCGCAGGGCAACGGTCAGGAGCAGGCCGGCAGCCGGCACAAAGGCACGGCGGGACGCGTCCGCGCATGCCGCGACCGTCGTCGCCGCGGAGCGCGGTCGACCGGATGGAGAGGCGATGGGGGCGACGTCGAACACGTGAGGGCGGCTTCTGCTTCCTGGAGGCGATCGTCCTATCGCACCTGCATGTGATACTCTCGCGCGCAAAGGTCATTCATCATCGTAAAAGGATCAGGCTGCCCCATGCGGCGCCAGGCCGTCACCGACCAGTTCGCCGTCGTCAGCCAGGACGAGCAGCGCTTTACAAGCGTCCGGCACAGCCACGCGGAGGCCCAGCTCATCTATGCGATCAGCGGCGTCGTCGCGGTGACGACGGACCTCGGCACATGGGTTGTGCCGCCGAACCGCGCCGTCTGGGTGCCGGCCGGCGTCGAGCATATGACGATGAGCCCGGCTGCGGTGCAGTTCCGCGCCCTGCTGATCGGTGCCGCCCACGCGAAGGGCCTGTCCGACGCCTGCCGGGTCGTGGCGGTGACGCCGCTGCTGCGCGAGCTGATCGTGAGGCTCGCCGCCCTCGCCGACCAGCCGGGGCAGGGCGCGCCTGAGAGCGGAGCCGACACCGGCGCCCTGGTGCAGGCGGTGACGCGGCTGCTGCTCCTGGAGCTCGCCTTCTTGCCCATCGAGCCGCTCGCTCTGCCCATGCCGGGACACAGGGAACTGGCCCGGTTCTGCCAGCGGGTGCGCGGCGATCCGGCGGGCGACGTCTCCGTCGCGGAGGCCGCCGCCACGCTGCGCATGAGCCGCTCGAGCTTCATGCGGCTGTTCCGGCGCGAGACCGGCATGAGCTTCGGCCGCTGGCGCCAGCAAACCCGCATCCTCCAGGCGTTGACGTTGCTGGCGGACGGCAAATCCATCCTGCACGTTGCGCTGGACTGCGGCTACGACAGCCCCAGCGCCTTCGCAGCCATGTTCCGCCGCTCGCTCGGCAGGTCGCCGAGCGCCTACTTCTCCGGTTGAGCGGAGGGCGTCGCGGCCCGCCTCACGCCGGGCGGGCGGGGCTTACGCGTGTCTTGATCCACCGCCACAGCGGCGAAACACCGTAGCTCATCGCCGGAATGGTCAGCGCGCCGATGGCGAGGCCGGCCAGGCCCGCGCCGCCCGCCTGGACCAGCCAGGAGGCGAGGGAGCTTATGGCGGGCAGGGCGTGCGCGACCGCTTCGCCGGCATCGTGCAGGAGGTGGCTCAGCCAGCCGTAGCCGTAGCTCTCGAAGCCGTGCAGGATGATGCCGCCGCCCACCCAGATCATGGCCGCCGTTCCGACCAGTCCGAGCGCCTTCAGGAAATACGGCATCCCCTGGACGAGGCCGCGGCCGATCGTGCGGGACAGCCCGCCGATGGGCGAGGGTGACGATGTGCGGGCGAGCATCAGCCCCACGTCGTCGGCCTTCACGATCAGGGCCACGACGCCGTAGACCGCGACGGTGATGGCGAAGCCGACCACGGCGAGCACCAGGGCCTGGGTCGGCAGGTCCGCATCGGGGATCGCGCCCAGCGTGATGGTCATGATCTCGGCCGAGAGAATGAAGTCGGTCCGGATCGCGCCCGCGACCTTCTGGTCCTCGAACGACTTGGCGTCGAGGCTGATCGGCTCGACCTCCGCCTCGTGCGCGTGGGCCGCATGGGGGAAGGCGAGCTGATAGATCTTCTCGGCCCCCTCGTAGCAGAGATAGAGGCCGCCGATCATGAGGAGCGGCATGATCGCCTGCGGCAGCAGAAGGCTGAGCGCCAGGGCCGCCGGCAGCAGGAACAGCAGCTTGTTCTTCAGCGAGCCGCGCGCGATCTTGGCGATGATGGGCAGTTCGCGCGAAGCGGAAAAGCCGGTCACATAGCGCGGCGTCACGGCGGCGTCGTCGATGACCACGCCGGCCGCCTTGGTGCCTGCCTTCATGGCCTGGCCGGCGATATCGTCGAGCGAGGCGGCGGCAACCTTGGCCAGCGCGGCGACATCGTCGAGTAAGGCGATCAGGCCGACGCTCATTCAGCTTCTCCGGGTTCGGTGCCGCGAACGGTCGAGCAACTCGGCGCCGGCCCGCGGCCCGGGGCGCGGCACTTCGCCCCGAGAAGTGAATCCGTAGCTAGCCTCGATGCCTTACATTTCTATGACATAAAATCCGCACTCGAAAGCGGAAATCCATACACTTGGTGTGTGTCGAAAAATATTCGTTATATTAAGTTATTGAAAAATATATTCTTGTCTTTCCAAGTTTAGATTCTATCGAATGCATATTTTGTTTCGAGTGCCCGGCGTCATTGGCTTGTCATGCCCGGAGATAGATTACGCGCAACGTCGGTGCAATCAGCTCACTGAGTGCCGTCGGCCGGATTCCTCCCACACGGGAAAGGCAGCCATGAAGACCAAGGACGTTCGCCGCGCCTATGCGATGCCCCTCACCAATCCGGCCTATCCGAGGGGCCCCTACCGCTTCATCGACCGGGAATATGTCATCATCACCTACAGGACCGATCCTGAGGCGTTGAGGGCGGCCGTCCCCGAGCCGCTCGAGATCGTCGAGCCGGTCGTCAAGTACGAGTTCATCAAGATGCCGGACTCGACCGGCTTCGGCGACTACACCGAGTCCGGCCAGGTGATCCCCGTCCGTTTCAATGGCAAGGATGGGGTCTACGTCCACGCCATGTATCTCGATGACGATGCGCCGATCGCCGGCGGCCGCGAGATCTGGGGCTTTCCCAAGAAGCTCGCCTTTCCCAAGCTCGTCCACGAGGGCGAGGTGATCGTCGGCACGCTGCACTACGGCACGGTGCTTTGCGCGACCGCGACCATGGGCTACAAGCACCGCACCCTCGATACGGATGAGATCGCCCATTCGCTGGCCAAGCCGAACTTCCTCGTCAAGATCATTCCGCATGTGGACGCACAGCCACGCATCTGCGAGCTGGTGCGCTACCACCTCGAGGACATCACCGTGAAGGGCGCCTGGTCGGGCCCTGCCGACTTGCAGCTGTTCCGGCACGTCATCGCCGATGTGGCGCGGCTGCCGGTGCTGGAGGTGCTCTCGGCCACGCATTTTATAGCTGACCTCACGCTCGGCCTGGGCGAGGTTGTCCACGACTACATGAACGAAGGCTGAGCGATGCTGAACATGACCGACGCGACGCGCAAGCGCAGAAGCGAGCTGCCTCCCATGGAGGAGCTGCTCGCGTCCTATCAGTCGGTGGCGCTGGTGCTCCAGGGCGGCGGTGCGCTCGGCGCCTATCAGGCCGGCGTCTTCCAGGCGCTCGCCGAGGCCGGCATCAGCCCCAACTGGCTCTCGGGCGTATCGATCGGCGCTATCAACGCCGCGATCATCGCCGGCAACCGACCCGGCAACCAGATCGATCGGCTGCGGGACTTCTGGGAGACCGTGTCGAGCCGCAAGGTCTGGCACTTCACCCCCGAGGGCGACCTGTTCCGCAAGCTGCGCAACCAGACGAGCGCCGCGCTGACGACGATGTCGGGCCTGCCTGGCTTCTTCAAGCCGCGCAACGTCAATCCGTGGCTCCAATTGGCCGGCGCGGCGGGCGCCACCAGCTTCTACGACACGGCCGAGCTGGAGCAGACGCTCAACCGGTTGATCGACTGGGAGGTGCTGAACGACCGTGAGCGCCGCCTCAGCGTCGGGGCCGTCAACGTCCGCAGCGGCAACTTCCGCTACTTCGACAGCGAGATCGAGGTGATCGGCCCGCAGCACATCATGGCCTCCGGCGCGCTGCCGCCGGCCTTTCCCCCCATCCTCATCGAGAACGAATACTACTGGGACGGCGGCATCGTCTCCAACACGCCGCTGCAATATCTGCTGGAGCAGGAGGACGTGCGCGACACCCTGGTCTTCCAGGTCGATCTGTTCAGCGCGCGCGGCATCCTTCCGCGCGACATGGCGGACGTGCTCGCCCGCCACAAGGACATCATGTATTCGAGCCGCACGCGCAACAACACCGACGCCTTTCGGCGCATGCACAATCTACGGCTCAAGCTGTATCAAGCCTTGCTGCGGGTGCCGCCCGAGGCATTGACGGACGAGGATCGCGCATTTCTCGCGGTGATGGCAGCGGACGTGCCGCAGATCAACATCGTTCATCTCATCTACCAGCAGAAGATCTACGAGAGCGACGCCAAGGATTACGAATTCTCCGGCACCTCCATGCGGGAGCACTGGCATTCCGGTTATGAGGACACGCGCAAGACCTTGCAGCATCGCAAGTGGCTGGTGAAGCCCCCGGAATCGATCGGCATGGCCGTGCACGACGTGCACCGCGACGACCCGAGCTGAGCCGGCGCCGGCGCCTCCGTCGGCCACATCACCGGTCGTTCGCCGTGGTCGCAAGGTCAGCGCGGCCGGCGGCGCCCACATCCCCGAGCCCTGCCGGTCCCGTCCCGGCAGGCCATCCGCAGCGGCCTGTCGGGCGAGCTCGTCCGACCTGCCACGCGGCTCATGCCCACCGCAGGCTGCACCGCAGGCCGCGGCGATCGCCGCGATTGGCGAGGGCGAGACGGGTGCCGAGGCGCTCGGCCGCCATCTGGGCGATCGTCAGCCCGAGGCCGGTGCCGGAGGCGCTCTTATGGCGGCCGCGATAGAACCGCCGTGTGACGAGGGCGAGCTCGTCGTCGGGAATGCCGGGCCCTTCGTCCTCCACCGTCAGGCCGCCTCCTTCCGGCAGGGCTTTCCAGACCACGCGGCCGGGCGCCTGCATGTGCTCGACGGCGTTTTCGTGCAGGTTCCTGAGCACGAGATGCAGGCTGTTGTAGTCGCCCTTCAAGTCGAGCCGGTCCAGGGCCGGGTCGACCTCCACGGTGACGTCGGCCCGGGCCGCGGAGGAGGAGACGACGTCGCGCACGACGGCGCCGACATTGGCCGTCTCGCCGCCCTTCGAGCCGGGCATGGCTTCGAGCCTGGCGAGCGCCAGCAGCTGGCGCGCGAGCCGGCTCGTCCTGTCGACGGCGACGAGGACCTGACGCAGGGCGCCTTCGCGAACGGATGTCTCCGTCGCCGCCAGGGCCACCTGCACCTGGGTCTTCAGTCCGGCGAGCGGGGTACGCAGTTCATGCGCGGCGAAGGCGGTGATCTCCCGTTCGTGGCGGCGCGCCGCCTCGACCTTGCCGAACAGGCCGTTGAGGGCAAGGATGAGCGGCCGCACCTCTGAGGGCGCGTCCTCGGATGCGATGGGCCGCATGTCCTCGGCGTCGCGCGCGGCAATCTCGCCGGCAACCGCGTTGAGCGGAGCAAGCCCCTTGCCGAGGCTCAGCCAGATCAGCGTGCCGAGCATCGGCGCGATGAGCACCGCCGGCCAGACCAGTCCCGCAACCAGGTCTCGCACCAGCCTGTCGCGCAGGCCGATGCGATCGCCGACGGCGACGCGGACACCTTTCGCCGTGTCGACGATGGTGTAGACCCGCCAGGTCTCGCCATCGACGTCCCGGTCGGCAAAGCCCTCCTTGTCCAGGGCGAGGCTCCGGTCGGGCGCGCCGCTCGACCGGGCGACGAGGCGACCATCGAGCGACCAGATCTGGCACGAGAGCTGGCGGGCGTAGCTGGCGTCCGTGAAGGTCGGCGCGGTGGCAGCCGCCATATTGCCGCCGGCGACGAGCGAATGAACCATGCGCGCCGCCTCCTGCAGGCGGGTGTCGAGCACGTGCTCGAGCTCGACGCGGCTGCCGAGATAGATCCAGGCGACGGCGCTGAGCCAGATGGCGCCCGTCGCCGCCAGCAGCAGCGCGAAGAGACGCCGGCGCAGCGAGGTCAAGACAGGCCCCGGATGCGGTAGCCCAGGCCGCGGACCGTCTCGATCGCCGCCCGCCCCACCTTGGTGCGCAGGTTGTGGATGTGGACCTCGACCGCGTTGCTTTCCACCTCTGCCTGCCAGCCGTAGAGACGATCCTCCAGCTCCGTCCGCGAGCGGATGATGCCTGGCCGCTCCATGAGCGCCGCAAGAACTGCAAACTCACGCCTCGAGAGGGACAGCGCCTCACCGTCGACGATGGCGCTCAGCGCGGCCGGATCGAGAACGATCCCGGCAGCCTCCAGCACCGGTCCGGCGCGCCCGTCCCGGCGCCGTGCAACGGCGCGCAGCCGGGCCGCCAGCTCGTCGAGGTCGAAGGGCTTGCCGAGATAGTCGTCGGCGCCGGCGTCGAGGCCGCGAATCCGGTCGGCGGTCTCGTCGAGGGCGGTGAGCAGGATGACCGGCGTCGCATCGCCGTCGCCGCGGAGGCCCTTGAGCACGTCGAGGCCCGAGCCGTCGGGCAGCGACAGATCGAGCACGACGGCGTCGAACGTCGAGGTTGCAAGGGCTGCGCGTGCGTCGGCGCAGGTCGCGACATTGTCGATCGTCGATCCGGTCAGCCCGAGGCCGACCTTCAATCCGTCCGACAGAACCGGGTCGTCCTCGACGACGAGTATGCGCATCACCATTCGTCCGCTGTCCCCGACGATTTCGGTCCTCCTACCCGCACCTTAAGGCTGCCTTAAGGTGGAGGGCGAGGCTGCCGCGCGTCGGAGGCAACAGCGCAGGCCCGCTCGCGGCGCGGGGCATCGCAAGCCGTCTCCCACAAGCCCACGTCCAACCGTTCATCCCGAAGGACAATCGATGAAACGCAGAGACCTTCTCGTCCGCATGCTGCTGGCGCTTGCCGTCCTGCTCGTCTCCGCAGGAGCCTGGCGCACGGCTCGTGCGCAGGGCGTCGATGCAGACGGCATCCTGCGCGATCCCGAGGCGCCGACGGCCGGCAACCCGAAGGGCGACGTCACCATCGTCGCGTTCCTCGACTACAACTGTCCCTACTGCAAGACGTCGGCGCCGGACCTGGCGCGGGCCGTCAAGGACGATGGTGCGGTTCGCCTCGTCTACAAGGATTGGCCGATCCTGACGGAGGCCTCGGTTTACGGGGCACAGCTGGCGCTGGCCGCCAGGTATCAGGGCCGGTACGACGCAGTTCACCACGCGCTGATGGCCATCACCGGCTCACGCCTCCCGAAGGAGAGGATGCTGGAGGCGGTGAAGGCATCCGGCATCGACATGGCCCGCCTGCAGGCCGACCTCCAGGCCCATTCCGACGCCATCAGGGCGCTGCTCCGACGCAACGCGGCCCAGGCCGAGTCGCTCGGGCTCGAGGGCACGCCCGTCTATCTCATCGGCCCGTTCCGCACCGCGGCGCTCGACTATGCCGGCTTCAAGGAAGCCCTCGCCGAGGCACGTCGCCGTCAGACGGCCAAGTGAGGGGCGGGTGATCCATCCGATGCGTTTCCCTGTGCTCCCTTGGCTGTCGGCGTGGCGGCTTCATGCCGCTCTGCTGCCGCTGGCGCTTGGCGCCTGCACCACCACGTCTCTCGCGCCGGTTGGCCCGGCGGCGGAGGCCCTCGTCGCGCCCGCGGCGGCGCGGCGCTACGCGGTCGTGACGGACGAGGCCTTCCCCGTCCCGGCCGTGGCGCTGGACGAGCTCAAGCCACGCTACATGCGCCAGCTCGTGGACGATCCCACCGGCCAGCCGGCCGGCACCATCGTCGTCGATCCAAAGAACCGCTTTCTCTATCTCGTCCAGGACGGCGGCAAGGCACTGCGCTACGGCGTGGGGGTCGGCCGCGAGGGCATGGCATGGTCCGGAACGGCGAACGTCGCCCACAAGCGCCAATGGCCGCGCTGGACGCCGACGCGGAGCATGATCGCCCGCGAGCCGGAGCGATATGCCAGATGGGCCGGCGGCATGGCGGGCGGCACCGGTAATCCGCTCGGTGCCCGCGCGCTCTATCTGTTCAAGGACGGCAAGGATACGCTTTATCGCATCCATGGCACCAACGAGCCGTGGTCGATCGGGGAGGCCGTATCGTCCGGCTGCATCCGCATGATCAACCAGGACGTCATCGACCTCTACCGGCGGGTGCCGGACGGCGCCCGCGTCGTCGTCCTTCCTGCTGGTGGCGGGGGCGCCTGAGGCGGGCGGGCACCCGCGGCCGCATCCAGCTGCGGGCGGCCCGCCGTCAGGCACTGCATGCGAAGCCGGCATCGGCCTGCGGCTCGGGTTGTGGCGTGGCCTGCGGCGATGTCTGGCTCCGGGGGGCTTGCAGTTTATCAATATACATTATATTTAAACGTATATTGATGTCGCCAAAGGATGCCGTCATGCATGCCGTGAAGATCAATGACCGCCTGACGGTGGCCGCCCAGCCCGATCCGGCCGCCTTTCGGCAGCTGGCGGGCGAAGGCTACGCCGCCGTCGTCAACGCCCGCCCCGACGGGGAGGAGGCCGGCCAGCCGGGCAACGACGCGGAGAGGGCCGCGGCCAAGGCGGCGGCGCTCGACTACACCTTCGTGCCTGTCACCGGCCAGGGCATCACCGAAGCCGACATCCGTGCCTTTCAGCGTGTGATCGCGGGCGCCAAGGGGCCTGTCTTCGCCCATTGCAAGAGCGGCGCCCGCGCGCTCGCCCTCCATGTCCTCGGCGAGGTGCTGGACGGGCGCATGGACAGGGCGGAGGTTGAGGCCTTCGGCAAGCGCCACGGCTTCGATCTCTCCGGTGCGGCGCGCTGGCTGGAGCGCGAGGCGGCGCGCGTGCCGCACGTGAGGGGCTTCTTCGACCCGCGGACCTGGAGCATCCAGTACGTGGTGAGCGATCCGGCGACGAAGCGCTGCGCCATCATCGACCCGGTCTACGATTTCGACGAGAGGTCCGGCGCGACCGGCACACGCAACGCCGACGCGATCCTGGCTTACGTCGCGGCGGAGGGGCTGACGGTCGAATGGATCCTCGACACCCATCCCCATGCGGACCATTTCTCCGCCGCCCACTACCTGAAGCAGAAGGCGGGGGCACCGACCGCCATCGGCGCCCACGTGAGCGAGGTGCAGGCACTCTGGAAGGGCATCTACAACTGGCCCGCGCTCGCGGCCGACGGCTCGCAATGGGATCGGCTCTTCGCCGACGGCGACACCTTCAGGGTGGGCGGCCTCGACGGCCGCGTCATGTTCTCGCCCGGCCATACGCTGGCGTCCGTGACCTACGTGATCGGCGATGCCGCCTTCGTCCACGACACCATCTTCATGCCGGATTCGGGGACGGCGCGGGCGGACTTCCCGGGCGGCAGCGCCAAGGTCCTCTGGGCCTCGATCCAATCGATCCTGTCCCTGCCGGACGACACCAGGCTGTTCACCGGCCACGACTACCAGCCCGAGGGGCGCAACCCGAAATGGGAAAGCACGGTCGGCGAGCAGAAGCGCGCCAACCGGCATATCGCCGGCATGGACGAGGCCGGCTTCGTCAAGCTTCGCCAGGCCCGTGACTGCACCCTGCCCATGCCGAGCCTGATCCTGCACGCGCTGCAGGTCAATCTGCGCGGCGGCCGCCTGCCCGAGCCGGAGGGCAACGGCCGGCGCTACCTCAAGTTCCCGCTCGACGCGCTGGAGGGAGCGGCATGGTGAGGACGCTCGACACCGCTCCCCGCCCGTCGATGGGGGCCGACGAGATGGAAGCCCGGGCCGGCGAGGTCGCTGCCTTGCTGAAGACGCTCGCCCACCCGGCACGCCTGATGCTCGCCTGCACTCTGGCCGAGGGCGAATATTCCGTCGGCGCCTTGGAGGAGATGCTCGGCATCCACCAGCCGACCCTGTCCCAGCAGCTCGGCGTGCTGCGCGAGGCCGGCATCGTCGAGACACGGCGTGAGGCCAAGCAGATCTTCTACCGGCTGACGGAGGCGAAGGCGGCTCGGCTGATCGAGGCGCTGTACGCCATCTTCTGCGCACCGGAGGAGCGGCCGTGACGACCTATTGGCCTTCGCTCTTCGGCGGCATGCTGCTCGGCTGCGCAGCCATGCTGCTGCTGCTCGTCAACGGCCGCATCGCCGGCATCAGCGGCATTGTCGGGCGTCTCGTCGGCGGGCAGCAGGTGCCGGCCAATGCCGCCTTCGTTCTCGGCCTCGTCGCCGGGCCGGTCATCCATGCCGCCGTCTACGGGCACTTTCCCGCGGTGACGATCGCCGCCTCCTGGCCTGCCGTGCTGATCGCGGGGCTGCTCGTCGGCGTCGGCACCCGCATGGGGTCGGGCTGCACGTCGGGCCACGGCATTCTCGGCCTTGCGCGCCTCTCCAGGCGCTCCTTGGCCGCGACCATCACCTTCCTCGTGACCGGAGTCGTCGTCGCGACCGTGGCGGGAGCCTTGCGATGAACGCCCGCGCGTGCGCCCGTCTCCTCGTCGCGCTCCTGGCCGGGGCGGTCTTCGGCTTCGGTCTGTCGCTCTCCGGCATGATCGATCCGTCCCGCGTGCTGGGCTTTCTCGACGTCGCGAGCGGCCGTTGGGACCCGAGCCTGGCGTTCGTGCTGGGTGGCGCCCTCGTGGTGGCGGTCCCCGGCGTCATGCTGCAGCGCCGTCTGGCGCAGCCGCTGCTCGACGGGCGCTTCCACCTTCCCGAGAAGGGCACGATCGACCGGCGCCTGCTTCTCGGCTCGGCGATCTTCGGCAGCGGCTGGGGCCTTGCCGGCTTCTGCCCGGGGCCGGCGGTCTCGGCCTTGTCGATGGGGCTCGTGCCCGTGGTCCTCTTCGTCGCGGCGATGGCCCTCGGCATGATCGTCCATGATCACCTGATCGCCGGGAGGCGCTCGTGACGGTCTCCTCCCTCGTTCCGGCCGTGGCCTCCGGCGGGCTCGTCGGCTTCGCCCTCGGCCTCGTCGGCGGCGGTGGCTCGATCCTCGCAACGCCGCTGCTGCTCTACGTGGTCGGCGTCTCGAGCCCGCACGTGGCTATCGGCACCAGCGCGCTCGCCGTCGCCGCCAATGCCTATGCCAATCTGCTCGCCCACGCCCGCCAGGGCCACGTGTGGTGGCGCTGCGCCATCGTCTTCGCGCTCGCCGGCACGATCGGGGCGGGGGTGGGGTCGAGCCTCGGCCTGCACGTCGACGGCAGGCGCCTGCTCTTCCTCTTCGGGCTGCTGATGGCGGCCGTGGGCCTGCTGATGCTGCGCCCGCGGGCCGCAGCGTCGAGCGGCCTCCGTCCGGTCGACCTGCGCATGTGCCTCGTCACGGCGGCCGCGGCCGTCCTGTCCGGCGCGGCCTCAGGGTTCTTCGGCATCGGCGGCGGCTTCCTCATCGTGCCGGCCCTCATCTTCGCCACCGGCATGCCGACGATCAACGCCGTCGGCTCATCGCTTCTGGCGGTCGGCACCTTCGGGCTCGCGACGGCGCTGAACTATGTGCGGGCCGGCTTCGTCGACTGGGCTCTCGCCGCGCAGTTCATCGCGGGCGGCGTGCTCGGCGGCATCCTCGGCATGCTGCTGGCGACGAAGCTCTCCGCGAGCCGGACCGCGCTCAACCGCGTGTTCGCCGTGCTGGTGCTCATCGTTGCCGTCTATGTGATCTCGCAGAACCTGCCGGGTTGGGCCTGAGCACGATCGAACGCCGAGCCGCGAGCCACCAGTTCCCGCCGCGATCGGGCGAAGCCACCCGATCGCGAAGCGCTCCGGCCGAACGGCACCCGAGCGCGCGCCGCGCTCCGCCGATCAGAACTGAACCGACAGCCGGCCATTGAACCCGTGCTGCTGCGCATCCGAGGAGAGCTGCCCCTGATACGACAGGCCGAGCACGACGGCCTCCGTCACGTTCATGTCGAGCCCGGCTTCGGCCAAGGCGGCGTTCCGCGCGATCGGCGCGCCTTGCACCGCGAAGGGGAGGCCGCCCGCGAACGCCAGCCTGGCCTCGGGGGTCACGTCGCCGTAGGCGTGACGCCAGCCGATGCCGCCGTACACGGTCGCGACGATGGTCCCCATCTGGATCTTGGATGAGGAGGCGCGCAGGCCGAGCGTGGTGAAGGCGGTGCCGCTCGCGCGGTCCGCGCTGGCCAGCGCCGTCGTGCCGTAGCTCTCCCTGAAGCCGTCCGTGTTGAGGCGGACATAGGCCAGGTTGGCATAGGGCTCGAAGCTGACCGCGGCGGCCTCGATGCGATAGCCGAGCTCGCCGAACGCCTGGAACGTGCCGCCGTCATACTTCGCCGAAAGCCCCTCCGCCAGGCCGGCGAACGCCACCCGGCGACTGGTCGACAGGCTGTGCCACGTATAGGCCAGGCCGGAGCGGAAGCCGAGATTGCCCCACTGCGTGCCGGCGAACAGGCCGACCGAATAATTGTCGCTCGCGCCGGAGGAGCCGACGGCCTTGGCGTCGAAGGAGGTGCGGCTGTAGCCGGCGAGCGCCCCCACCCGCCAGCTGTCGGCGACCGTGCCGTCGGCGCCGGCGAGGAAGCCGCCGGTGGAGTGGCTCAGGCGTGCGGCGTTGCCGTCCGCGTCCGCACGGCTCCAGGCGCCGAAGCCGCGGCCCCACACGGTGAAGGCCTGCCGGTTCGCCGGGCCCTTGCTGAGGCCGTCCGCCCCCAGGCTCACGGCCGGCATGGCGGGGACGGCGGCGTCGCCGAACGCCGCCCGGATCCGGTCGATGGCCGCATCGCGGACGAAGTGGCTGTCCTCGACCAGCGCGCCGCGGGCGGAGGCATGCACCTCGCCGGAGAGCTGGGTGAAGGCCGTCTGCGCCACCGCCGCGGACTGGAAGACGAGGCGGTTGTAGAGGGCGTTGCTGGACCCGAGCGCGTCCGCCGCCGCGGCCACCGACTTCTGATTGAAGGTGGTGCCGACGTCGGCGAAGGCGACGGAGCTGCGGTTGACGTCGAGATAGACCGCCTTGGGGTCGTAGCCGAGGGCGAAGTCGACGAACGGCGAGTCGTGGTAGAGGTCGCCGGTCAGCAGGCCGTAGGTGCCGTAGACGCCCTGGTTGGCCGACACCAGCGTGTAGCGCGTGTTGATCGCGTACGATCCGGCGCTCTGCTGGGTGATGTTGACCGCCGCCTCGTGATCGATGGTGGCGCGGCCGCCGACCTTGATAAGGTCCGATGCCCCGCCCGGACCGACGGTAGCGTCGTAGACCGAGCCGCCCTGCTGCACGAAATCGCCCGTGACCGTCATCGTCCCGATCGAGGCGGGATTGGCGGCCGAGCCGGGCGCGATCCGGGCGCCGTTGCCGACGATGACGCCGCCGAAGCTGCCCGAACCGGCGAGCACGCCGCCCCACCGGGCTTCGGCCGTGCCGCCCACGCGCCCGTCGTTGCCGAACAGGCCGGACACGGTCACGTCGGCGCTCAGCGAGCCGGAGGGCGTGAGCAGCAGGCCGGCGCGGGAGTTGACGGTTGTCATGCCGGCAAAGGTGTTCTCGCCGCTCAGCGTCTGCCGGCCTCCGGCGACGGTCAGGCCGCCATTGCCATGCTGGGCTCCGTTGGCTGAGTCGACCGTGTCGCTGATGCTGCCGCTGAACGTGTCGCTGGCGGCGGTCAGCACCAGCGTCCGATCTCCGAGCTGAACCGTCCCCGTGCCGCTCAAGCTGCGGATCGAGGCCGTGTTCGGCACCCCCGTCACGCCCCAGTCCGCTAGATAACTCCCGTGCTGGGAGATGTCGAACGTGCCGTTGGCGACCACCCGGGCGGATTGTTCGATGCTGCCGGGCCCGGCGAGGGAGAGAAACGCACTAGTGTTGATGTAGGTCGCGCCCGTGTAGGTGTTGACGTTGGTCAGCCGTACATTGGCGTCGGTGTCGACCGTGAAGGCGCCCGCACCGGAGATGACGCCGGCGATGCCGAACCACCCCTGTTGACGTCCATCGACGATCTTCTGGCTGCCCATCTCTTTGGTGATTGCCAGACCGGCCTGCCCGGTCGTGAAGTCGTTGGCGCTGACGAAATAGGGCGTATAGGCGGTCACTTTATTGGCGAGGTCGTACATGACCGACTGGTCGCGGAAGAAATTTAAGCCGATGTTCAAGTGCTCGTCCTGGCCCTCGATATACTGAACGCTGGCGTTCTGGAGCGTGACGGTATCTCCGTGCTCGGCGGCTGTTTTGCCTTGGCCGGCAATCGTGATAGTGGGCACAGTCGCTTTATTGTCCGCGTCGAAAACGACACCCGCGTTCTTGAGGGCCGTGTACGTGGCTTTGTCCAGCAGTAGGTCAACTGGGTTTCCGGTGTCGAGCAGGACTGGTCCGGTCGTCGTAATCTCGCTGCTCGTTGAGCCGTTGCGCGCGACGATCGAATTTCCACCGGCGTCGAAGTACTTGACGGTGAAGTTTCCTTCAAATTGAGTCGAGGCAGGGGTTCCATTGGAGAACGAAGATTTGAAGCCAGTCGTGTCTTGCTGTCCCCAGGGCACGAACGAGCTGAATTGAGCGCGCAGGCTGGCGTTCAGGTTGAGGATCGCGCAGGGCGCGCAGCCTGGAGTCTTGTCGCCGTCGAGGTTGGCATTCGCCGCAACGATATAGCCGCTCGCCGTCCGTTGCGCCAACGGGTTGGCGCCATAGCTGGTGGTCATGCTAAAGTCGCCGGCCCCAAAAGTTCCGGCGCTGTAATAGTCGTCAAACGTCTTCCCGTCCGCCTTGAATTTGCCGTCGTCTGCCGGAAGTCCTTGATTTATTCGAGATCTTGCGGTTGTGTCTGAGTAATATTTTCTCCCAGCTTCCGTGTGGGCCGGCTGCTCCGATAACTGGCCATGGGCGTAGGGGGTGTTTGCGGTATAGATGAACTCGTCTATTCGTCCGATGCGAAAGGTTCCGGGCAAGGTCGTGTTCGCCGATCCCCGCTTTGGATCGTAGATCTTGAGACCGTGCGTGACGTCGACTGGTGTATAGAGGTATCCGTAGAGGCTGTCGCCATATAAATAGCTGCCCTGCGGTCCCGCTGGATGCACATTCGGAACGCTGGGGCTGATCTGCGTGTTGAACTGATCCGAACCCGTGTCGAAGATATAGGGCAGGGGCGCGCTGCCGTTGACCCCGATCGAGATGCCGAGCCGATTGAGGTCGCTCCCGTCGTTGGCCTGCATGTGCTGGAGGGGCAGCAACTGGGGAGCCTGTGCCTGGGCAGCCGCCGGCACGCCCAGGACGAGTTCGGCGCAGAGCAGCACCGGCGTCAGCCCTGCCGAGGACAGGGCCGTGCCGTATTTCAGGATCGCGGCCAGCGAGCGGCGAGCGCTTCCGCGCCGCAGGCCTGCGGGCCGGGCGGAGGGAAGCGGGGCGGCAGGCGCGTCGTCGACCATGGAGCGGACCCTTTCGGTTCGGCCCCCTGGTAGCAGCAAGGTCAAGACACACTCCACGATTCCTGCCGCGCGGGCGGCCGGGTCGTAGTCTGAAGGTGATAGCCAAGCACTATCATGACAATAGTCGGGGACAGCGCGCCTTTGTGGGAGCGCCCCCTTGAGGCCGAGGCGGCCGATCGGTACGACGTCGCGATCATGAGCGGGGCATCGCCCCGAGGGAGAGTTCCGCCTCGCCGCATCCGGGGCTCGGCGGGTCCGCACGTGCGGGCTCGGCCGCCGCGGCTCGCTACGGCTTCTGCGCCGTCTTGGGGTTTTCCGTGATCAGCCCGCAGTGCAGCGCCACCGGCGCTGTCCGGACGTCGGCGAGCGGGCCGTCGATGAAGTCGCAGCTGAGCAGGTTGTCCGGGCTGCTCTTGCGGGCGGAATAGACGTTGACGTTGACGCTGGCAGGGCCGGCCAGCCAGTCGAGGCGCTTCGGGTCGACCTTGGCGCCGCTGACGTGCGCGGGGCCGGGCTTGCCCGGAATCTCCACCTCCTCCCGGCCGAGGTTGATCTGGCCCACCTCGTCGGCGTGCTTCTTGGCGCTGGGCTTCGGGTCCCCGTAGTAGGAGGCGCCGACGACGATGCCCTCGTTCTGATGGGCGAGCCGCGCCGCCGCCTTGTCGGACAGCGCGATGGTCACGTCGAAGCCCATGTCGTCGCGGGCGGCCGCCGGCTGCGCCGCCGCCACGCAGGCGCAGGCGAGAAGGCCCAGGCCGGCGCGCCGAAGATCCGTCGTCTTCATCGCAGGTCCTTTCGCGCGAGGCGAACCCCGCCGTCCCGCGCCGGCCGCGGCTCGCGGTCAGTCGTTGATGGCGGTGATCTTGATCGCCTGGCTGGTGCCCACGCCGGAGAACCAGATCTCCCCGTCGCCGATCGACACACCCTGCCAGTTGGCGAACAGCGTCGCGTAGGTCTGCTTGGCGACGGCGTCCTTCACCTTGGCGGTGACGATCTTGTCGTAATCGGCGACGAAGTGGTCCGCGTCGTTGAGCTTGACCGCCTTGCCGTTGATGCGCGCGCGGAAGGGGTAGCTGACCATCGCGGCGACACCCTTTCGGTCGTCGGCCGCCACGGCCTTCTTCAGCGCATCGAAGAAGGCCACGTAAGGGGCGTGGCCGCCGAAGAGCGTGTCGAGCGTGCCGTTCACGTCGGCGGCCGTCTGGGCACTGGCCGCCGGGGCGGCGGCGACGGTCGCAACCGCCGCCAATGCGATCATGATCCTGCGCACATGATGAATGCCGGGGCGGCCCTGGCGGCCCTGGCGGCACGACGGGCGGACGCCCTGATCGTCGCGGGAAAGGTGAAGCTCGAACACGTCCAACATAGCCTTTCCATGGGTCGATCTCGGGAATCGTCTCGCTCGCCCGGTTTTACCCGATCACGGATCGTATCGCAGGATGCGCTGGGTGCGCGTTGCGCGATTTGGGTGAAAACTCGATAATTGTCCCGTTTTTGCGGGCTGCCGTCCCCGTCCGAACCGTGCCACACGCCGGCCGAAGACGGCGCGATAAGGCTGAATGTCGAACTCGGTCGGGGCCGCGCTATCGGCTTCTGCGCAGCTCCGTCGGCGTCGTGGTCCAGGCCCGTCTCATCAAGGCGGTCATGTGGCTGTTGCTGGAGAAGCCGGTCAGCGCCGCGATCTCGTTCAGGGGCGTTTCGGTGGCGACGATCAGGTGGCGCGCGTGGGTGAGGCGGGAGGACATCACATATTGGTGCGGAGATTGCCCCGTGGTCTGCCTGAACGCCCGGGCGAAGTGGCTCGGCGACAGCTGTGCGATCGCCGCGAGGCGTTCCAGCGACAGGGGCTCAGCCAGATGGCTCTGGATGAAGTCGTTGACCCTCCGCCAGGTATTCGGGGGCAGGCCGCCGCTGAACAGGCGCGGCGTACGGCTTTTCAGAGAAGAATAGTTTCGCAGCAGATAAGTCGCGAACACGGTGACCAAGGCGTCGAGGCATTCGCCGCTGCCGAGCTCGGTGTTCTCGACCTCGTGCCGCATCCAGCGAGCCAACGTGTGGGCGCGGTCGTCGACGGAACCGAGGCTTGGCGGGCAGAGCTCGAAGGTCGCGTTGTCGAACTCCAGGCCGGCCAATCGGGCCAAGCGTGACGGGCTCAGCGCAACGAGCAGGTTCTCCTTTTCCGCGGTCCAACGTGCGAAAAGCTCGCTGTGATCCGGAACGATTTCGAGCGATCCGACCGGCGCGAGCCCCATGGCCGTCCGGTCGCTGTTGAGCCCGATCTGCCGGCCCGGCTGGGCCGTGAACATGACCAGCGCCATATGGCCGGGCGCCGTGAATTGAATCTCGTTCGGGCCGGTATGGGTGCGCGTCACCGCGCCTCCGTCACGCTCGAACTTCGGCCCCCACTCGTCCGGAATGCCCTTAAGCAATTGAACCAACTCCCCTCGTCCGATTGGCCGGCTAGGTCTGTCAAATGGAGCCGCACTATCAAATTCAAGCCACGATGGACTCCCGACCCGAACCAGAACCGTTGCTGCTCCGACCCCCGGGCAGGGCTGGGGCTGTCGATTCAGATGATGATGGGTTTTTGATACAATGCAGTGTATTTTGGCAATATACCAATTTGAGCGCACCCTGCTGCCGATTTGATGCGCATCTCGCCGACGGCGCTGCGTTCACGGTTCGTCTGCTCGGGCGCAAAATGATAGTATGAGTTATAATATATTTTGAGGCCTGCTGTGCCGGCTCGACGATGACTGCGGAAAACTGAACTGCGGTCGAGGTCGAGCGGATTGATGCGCGAAGCGGGAGCTTTCGAGCCGCTGAGGCGCAGACAAAGATGCGCGGCGTACGGCGGCTGGCTTTTCCACGCGGACCGCGGGCGAGGGTGCCATCGGCGGCCGCCATGTCCTGTCGCCGCCACGAGGAGGGGCCCATAGTTCGGCGTGAGCTCCGGGCTCAGTGCAGAGAGTTTGTATAGACGAACTTCGGCATCCGCCATCCGAAGCGCAGGGCGAGAAGGCGGAGGCCGAGGCCGACGAGCATTGCGGCGATCATGGTGAGCTCGTGGCCGAAGTCGAGCCATCGTCCGCCCACATAGAGCCCGCCGGTGACGACCGACACCGTCGCATAGAGCTCCGCGCGGAACAGCAGCGGAATGTCGGCGCACAGGATGTCGCGCAGGACGCCGCCGACGCAGCCGGTGATCATGCCGGCGGCGATGACGACGACGATCGGCAGGTCGAGGCTGATCGCCACGTTGCAGCCGATGACCGTGAAGACGACGAGCCCGACGGCATCGAGGAACAGGAAGAGGTGACGCAGGTGGTGCATGTGGCGGGCGACGGCGATCGTCGCCAGCGCAGCTCCGCCGGTGATCAGGAGATAGGAGGGGTGTTCCACCCACGAGAGCGGATGCCGGCCCAGCAGCACATCGCGAACAGAGCCGCCTCCGAGCGCCGTGATGGAGCCCAGCAGGCATACGCCGACCCAGTCCATCTCGCGCCGGCCGGCGGCAAGAGCTGCTGTCATCGCTTCGGCGACGATGGCGACGAGATAGAGAACGTGCAGGAGTTGCGCTGAGTCCATTCCATCGTCTCAAGCCCTGCCATGCGGCGAAAGCTCTCCGCGCAACAGGCGTGCGCATTCGGCACAAGAGAGGTTTTCAAAGTTACGCGATAAGCTTGTCGATTAATTTATATATATTTTACAAATCATTCATATCCGCGCGCTCATCGAAATGTATGGTCCTGGTTCGTTCGGTATTATTCTGCATCGATTCAGGATGTTCTTTTGTCCGATGATGGTCGCAGTTTTATGACGCCGACGGTGCCGCTGAAAAATAATGGTAAAAGTCCGATAATGTTGGCTGATTTTTGCTGCTGTGCGGATGATCGCCCAAGCGATCGACCGTCTCGGCCTGCGAGCAGACGCCACCGCCCACGGCGAGCGGAAGCCGCTGCAAGGGGTCAGCTCCTGGTCGAGCCCGGTGGCGCACGCACGATCGTGTCCTCCGGCCCCAGCACGCGCCCGTCCTGGGCGCGGAGCTCCAGCTTGCGCACCGGAAGGCCGTTCTTCCTGTCCACCAGCAACACATGCGCCTCGTCGGGCTCGAAGAAGAAATCCTCGCCCCACTGCCTGAGCGCCACGAGCAGCGGGAACAGGCCGCGCCCCTTCTCGGTCAGGACGTACTCCTGATACGGGCTGCCGTCCGATGCCGGGACCGTGTCCATGATGCCGTGCACTACAAGATTGCGCAGACGGGCGGACAGGATGTTCTTGGCGAGCCCGAGGTTCTTCTGAAACTCGCCGAAGCGGCGCAGGCCATCGAACGCGTCGCGGACGATCAGCAGCGACCACCAGTCGCCGATCGCATCCAGCGGCCTGGCGACGCCGCAGGTCGAGTCCTTGTGGCTTGTTCTCTTGACCATCGCGGTCCGATCTCCCTGCTGTCCGAGGTGTCGTGGCCCGATATCCGGCTGCCTCTCCCGGCCGGATCGCGGCCTCGTCGTTTCCACGGCATATATTGGTTGCAATTTAAAACCTCAAGCGATATGAACTTTATGGTTTTAATTTAAAACCATATGCGCCGTCATTGGTCGCGGGCAAAGAGGCCTGCACGACGCGCCTGGGATCTCCGCCACGGCGCTCATCCGGGGCGCGCTGTTCGTTCTTTGCTCTCGCCGGATGCCGTCGTCGTTCTTCGTCTTGTATGGTTGCAAACTAAAACATAATGAGAGATTGCATGCGCGTGAAAATCGAGGCCGTCGTCGACGGCAGGGACACCGGCGGCTTCGTCGGCGAAGCGACCGCGCCCCATGCGGGCACGGCGAGCGCGGCGCCCACGCTGTCGCGCGCCGTGGCGCTGCTGTTCGCCGTCGCCTGCGGCCTGGCTGTCGCCAATGTCTATTATGCCCAGCCGCTGCTCGATACCATGGCGGAGGCGTTCGGGATCAGCCATGCGACGGTCGGGCTCGTCGTCACCGTCACCCAGATCGGCTATGGGCTGGGGCTCCTTCTGCTGGTGCCGCTCGGCGACCTCCTCGACCGGCGGCGCCTGATCGTCGCCCAGTCGCTTCTGTCCGTGCTGGCGCTGCTCGCGGCCGCCGCTGCGCCGACCGGCACGGTCCTGCTCGCCGCTTTGGGCGCCGTCGGCCTGCTCGCCGTCGTCACCCAGGTGCTCGTGGCCTATGCGGCAGCCCTGGCGCCGCCGGCGGAGCGCGGCAGCGTCGTCGGCACGGTCACGAGCGGCATCATCATCGGCATTCTCGTCGCGCGCACGGTGTCCGGCGCCTTGTCGGACCTCTTCGGCTGGCGCTCGGTCTACGTCGTCTCCGCGGCGGCGACGCTCGTCATCATCGCGCTGCTGGCCAAGGTGCTGCCCCGTCAGAAGCAGCGCGGCGCGCCCATGCGCTACCCCCGGCTCATCGCATCGGTGTTCACGCTGTTCGCCGAGGAGCCGGTGCTGCGGATCCGCGCCATCCTCGCGCTGCTGATCTTCACCGCGGTCACCGTCCTGTGGACGCCCATGGTGCTGGCGCTGAGCGCACCGCCTCTCTTGCTCTCCCACACCGAGGTCGGCCTGTTCGGGCTCGCCGGCGCCATGGGCGCGCTTGGTTCGGCCAGCGCGGGCCGGCTCGCCGACCGCGGGCACGCACAGCGCACCACCGGCATCGCGCTTGCGATGATGCTGGTGTCCTGGCTGCCGATCGCGCTGCTGCCCTATTCCCTCTGGGGCCTGATCGTCGGCGTCGTCGCCATCGATTTCGGGCTCCAGGCGGTGCACGTCGCCAATCAGAGCCTGATCTACCGCGTGCGGCCGGAGGCGCACAGCCGGCTCACCGCAGGCTACATGATCTTCTACTCCATCGGCTCCGCCACGGGCTCGATCGTCTCGACCCTGGTCTATGCGCAGGCCGGCTGGACCGGCGTCAGCCTGCTGGGCGCTGCGATCAGCGCCACGGCCCTGGTCTTCTGGGCCGCGACCCGGCATCTGACCCCGGACCGGCCGGGCTGACCTCACGACAGCCATCGGCCGTGGCCGCTTGCACCCCTTCTCGGGAAGCGGTGAAGGTGCCGCCGGACCGGCGCGCGAAGCCATCCGCCGCTCACGATCTGGGAAGGGCCGCGTGGGGCATAGATGGATCGTCGCCGGAGGATGATTCATGGGCAGCAATGGGCCGATTGTCATGGGCAGACCGTATGGCCCTGGCTCTATCCGCGCGTGCTGTCCGAGCTTTGACAAAGGGAAACCTGCGAGGCCTCAGGTCCGCCCCGCAAGCCCGCGTCGGCGTCCGACGCAGGAACGATGCGCCGAACGCCATCGATGAGAGGGCCGCGCCGGGCCATGTGATCAGTAGCCGACGGCGAAGTGCTGACGCCGGCGGGCGAGCTTCTCGGGCTCGTCGACCGGGGCGATGGCATAGTCCTCGAACGAGATGCTGCTGCCCTGGTCTAACTGACAAATGATGTCACGGTGTCCCTCGGTATCGCAAAGCCAGGGCTGGCTGAGGCGGGCGTTCAGTGGTGCGGGCCGTGTCCGGCCCGACCACCATCGCCATGTGCATGCTCAATCTCGCTTCGCCGAGAAGACGGCGAGATTCTTTTCGATGTCCTTGCCGGCATACGGCGGGAAGACGTCGAGTAGCCGATCCGGATTGCCGATCAGCATTGCCTTGGTATTGGACAAGGCGTCGAATCCGGCCTTGCCGTAATATTTGCCCATTCCACTGTTGCCGACGCCGCCGAAGGGCAGGCTGTCGATCCAGCAATGCAGGTTGGTCTGGTTGACGCAGCCGCCGCCGAAGGACAGCGAGGCCAGGACCGTGTCGATCGTCGCCTGGTCCTTGCTGAAGATATAGGCCGCCAGCGGTTTCGGCCTTCGCTTGACGATATCGAGCGTCGCCTTGAGGTCGCGATAGGTCATGACGGGAAGGACCGGCCCGAACACCTCCTGCTGCAAGGCGGGATCGCCCCAGTTGGACGGGTACAGGACCGTTGGCTCGACATAGCGCGCCTTCACGTCGAAGCGGCCGCCATGCACGACCTTCTCCGGCAGGATATAGGAGGCAACACGCTCGGCGTCATGCTCGCTGATCATGCGGGCGAAGTCGGGGCTTTTGCTCGGATCCTCGCCATACATCTTGACGATCGACGCCTTAAGCTTGGCGACGAACGCATCGGCGACGTCTTCCTGCACGCAGACATAGCCGGGGGCGATACACCATTGGCCGGAGATGGCGTTGTGGCCCCAGGCGATCCGATCCGCGGCAATATCGAGATTGGCGGTCCCGTCGACGATTGTCGGGTTCTGGCCACCGAGTTCGAGCAGCACGGGCGTCAGATGCTCCGCGGCGGCGCGCATCACCACCTTGCCGACGGCCGAAGAGCCGGTAAAGAAGATGAAGTCGAAGGGAAGCTCGAGCAGCGCGCCGATCTCCTCGCGCCCACCGGTGACGACCGTGAGGTTCTCCGGCGCGAAGTACTGCGGGATCAACTTTTGAAAGAGCGCGGCTGTCGCCGGCGTCGTATTGGCGGGCTTCAGGACCACCGTATTGCCCGCAGCGAGCGCCGCGACGGCGGGATCGAGCAGCAGCAGGATCGGTGCATTGAAGGGGCCGATCACCAACGTGACGCCATAAGGCTCCTTGTAGATGATGCCCCTATTGCCTGTCGCTTCCAGGCCGGCGGGAATCGGGACGGGCTGCGGCGCCATCAGCTCCCGCAGGTTATGGCGATAATAGTCAATCACACCGCTCGGCACAGTGATTTCGAAGAGCTGCTCGAATGGCGGCTTGCCGAAGTCTTCGTAGAGCGCCGCGCAGAAGACGTCTTTGTTGTCGAGGAGCATGCGCTCCATGCGGTCAAGCTGGTCGATCCGCCATTCGTAGCTCTTGGTCACGTCGGTCAGGAAATGCTCGTGCTGGGCGTCGAACAGGCCCTGGAATTTGTTTCCTGCGTTGCTTGACATGGTGACAACCTCGTTCGGCCTCGCGCGGACCGTTGACCCCGGGGGGCGCCGCTCAAGTCGCGCGTGACGGATCAATGCGCTCCAGGCGTCTCGCGGTGGCCACATGCGTTGAAGGCAGTGCCCGGATCAGTTGATGGGGGAGATGATGCCGCCGTTGATATAGCTCGTCGTGCCGGTCATCCAGCGCGCCTCCGGCGAGACGAGATAGAGAGCAAGTCCCGTCACATCCTGAATGTTGCCGATCCCGCCGTCGATCGACATCGACTTCAGCCAGGCGATGTTCTCGTCCGATTCGGCCGGATAGAAGAACGAGGTGTCCAGCGGCCCGGGCGCGATGCAGTTGACGGTCACCCCTCGCGGCCCGAGCTCCTTCGCCAGGGCCTTGCTGAAATGCTCCAGCGGGGCCTTGCTGCCGGCGTAGCCCGCATAGGTCGGCGCAAAGGCCGCCACCATCGTCGTGACGAAGCCGAGGATACGGCCGTCGTCCGCGATCTTCTTCGACGCCTCCTTCAGGAGGAAGAAGGCGGCTTTGGCGTTGACGTTGATCAGATCGTCGAACTCGGCTTCCTCGAACTCCGCCAGAGGCTTGCGGATGATCTTGCCTGCGGTGTTGATGAGGATGTCGACGCTCCCCAACTCCGCAATAGCGGCGTCGAACAGCGCCGTAGCTTGCGCCGGCTTGGAGAGGTCGGCCTGGAAGATCAGCGCCTGGCCGCCGTGAGCGCGCACGGCGGCGGCGGCTTTCTCAGCCTCGTCCTTCTTTGCGGCCGAGTTGTAGTGGACGACGACATTGGCGCCCTCCTGGGCCAGCAGCTCGGCCAGTGCTCGTCCGACATTGGCCGAGGCCCCCACCACGATGGCGTTCTTGCCGACGAAACGGCGCGCGCCGGTGCTTGTCGCCGTAGGGAAGGTCTTGGAGACCGCTTGATGACTGATCGCGACCATTGCTCGTGCTCCCTTGGGGCTAGAGCGCTTTCGTCTGGGGGAGATATCGTCCAGAATTTCGTGATAAAGCCGTTGTCTCTGACATCACTTGTCAGGATTGGCGCCCAATCAAGGTGCTTTCTGCTGAATCGAATAGCGCTCGTGCGCATCTTCGCGCGTGTCGTCGAATGCTCGAGCTTCACCCGCGCGGCCGATGGTCTCGGCCTGCCGGCGCCCCTCAGTCACGGCGGCGGTGATGGAGCTGGAGGGGCGGGCGGCGCCGGCCTTCTCCTTGGCGCCGCCCGCAAGCTGGCTCCGACACAGGACGGGGCTGTCGTCGGCATCGTCTCGGCGTCACAGGCCGCGTCGTCGATTTGGTCGAGGACAGCGTGGATTGCGTCCTGCGGCTCGGACCGCAGTCCGACGCCGGCATGTCGCCGCGAGAGGCCTTCGGCGCTCGTACCGCCCTAGTGTGGTGGATCTGAAGTTCCTGCCCCCCACACGGCATCAGCGTTCAGGAACTTCAGATCCATTAAACCACACTAGAATCATAGAGTTGCTAGTGTGGCTTAGGAATCCGAAATTCGCTCCCAGCGCTGCCCCAGGGTGGTGCGAATTTCGGATTCGCCACACTAGACGATAGTCGCGCTTCACCCGGAATTCATTCATCTCGATGAGCTACAGATGATATCTGAGCCTGCCCGCGGTCGTGCGGGGCGATGCGCTCCATCTGTCGATCGGGAAAGGTCTGGTCTTGCTCAACGGTATCGGCGCCCCCCTGCGCATCGCCCTGTTTCGACGGATCTGGTTTGCGAGCCTCTTGTCCAACCTCGGCCTGATGATCCATGGCGTAGGTGCCGCGTGGGCCATGACGCGCATGACGTCCTCGGCCGACATGGTCGCGCTGGTGCAGACCGCCCTGATGCTGCCGGTCATGCTGTTGGCGGTTACCGCCGGCGCCATCGCCGATATGTTCGATCGCCGCATCGTCGGGCTGCTGGCCATGTCGCTGGGATTGGCGAGCGCGTCCACGCTGTCGGTGCTGACGCACTTCGACCTGCTGACGCCCAACGTCATCCTGATCTTCACCTTCCTGATCGGCTGCGCCATGGCCATGTTCGGGCCGTCCTGGCAAGCATCGGTGAGCGAGCAGGTGCCGCCGGCCACGCTGCCCTCGGCGGTGGCGCTGAACGGCATCAGCTACAACATCGCCCGCAGTTTCGGCCCGGCGCTCGGCGGCGTCATCGTGGCGACGGCGGGCGCTGTGGCGGCCTTCATCTGCAATGCGCTGCTCTATCTTCCGCTACTCGTGGTGTTCTTCCTTTGGCGCCGTCAGGTCGAGCCGTCGCGGCTGCCGCCGGAGCGCCTCGGCCGCGCCATCGTCTCCGGCGTGCGCTATGTCCTGCATTCGCCCTCGCTGCGCATCGTGCTGCTGCGCACGCTGGCCACGGGCCTCTGCGGCGCATCCGTTCTGGCGCTGATGGCGCTGATCGCCCGTGACATGCTGGGCGGCGGCGCGCAGACCTTCGGCATCATGCTCGGCGCGTTCGGCATGGGCGCGGTCGTCGGAGCGCTGAACGTCGAGACCATGCGGCGGCACTTCAGCAGCGAGGCGGCGATCCGCCTCTGCGTGCTGACCATGGGCGCCGGCCTCGCCGTTGTCGCCATGAGCCGGACGCCGGCGCTGACCGGGGCGGCGCTGGTGGTGGCAGGCGCCGGATGGATGCTGGCCATCACCTTGTTCAACATCAGCATCCAGCTGTCGGCGCCCCGCTGGGTCGCCGGCCGGGCGCTGGCGACGTTCCAGGCCGCGATCTCCGGAGGCATCGCCATCGGCAGCTGGTTCTGGGGCCATATCGCCGATGGCATCGGCACCGACCACGCCCTGATGCTGTCCGCCGGCCTCATGCTGCTGTCGCCGCTGCTCGGGTTGTGGCTGCGGATGCCCGCCGCCGGCGGTCGCGACGAGCAGCCCGTCGATCCCCTGGCGGATCCCGAAGTCGCGCTCTCGATCAAGGGCCGCAGCGGGCCGATCGTGATCGAGATCGAGTATCAGGTCGATCCGACGCGGGCGCGGGAGTTTTACGGCGTGATGCAGGACGTGCAGCTCAGCCGGCAACGCAACGGCGCCTATGGCTGGTCGATCGCCCGCGATATCGCCGACCCCCATTTGTGGACCGAGCGCTATCACTGCCCGACCTGGAACGATTTCCTGCGGCAGCGCAACCGGGCAACCCGATCGGAGCGGGAGCTGTTTCAAAAGGCGTCCGAGTTCCATCTCGGCCCCGATCCGATCCGGGTGCGCCGCATGCTGGAACGGCCGTTCGGGTCGGTCCGCTGGAAGGACGAGACGCCCGACCGCGCGACGACCGAGGTGCTGCCGGTGCAGGCCAACGTCGTCAGCGGCACCTGAGCTCGCCGCTTCGCTAGTGTGGCGAATCCGAAATTCGCACCACCTCGGGGCAGCGCGGGGAGCGAATTTCGGATTCCTAAGCCACACTAGTAACTCTATGATTCTAGTGTGGTTTAATGGATCTGAAGTTCCTGAACATTGATGCCATGTGGGGAGCAGGAACTTCAGATCCACCACACTAGAGCGCTTCGCGATTGGGTGGCCTCACCCAATCGCAAGAGAAGCGCTCCAGACTCAAGGACGTGCCGGCGCATCCGAAGCTTGGTACAGGTCGGCCCAGGTCGCGCGCAGCCTGTGTTTCATGACCTTGCCGCCCACCGTCTCCGGCAGGCCGTCGACGAAGACGATTTTCTTGGGCGTCTCGAAGCCGGCCAAGCCCGCCCGTGCCCAATCAAGCAGTTCAGGCTCCTCGACCTCGGGCATGGCGCGCACGACGAACGCCGTCACGGCCTCGTCCCAGCGCGCGTGCGCGAGCCCGACGACGGCGGCCTTGAGCACCCCGGGATGCTCATGCAGACGCGCTTCGACGCGCATGCTGGATACATTCTCGCCGCCGGACTTGATGATGTCCTTGTAGCGGTCGATCATGACCCGCGTACCGTCTTCGGTCATCAGGCAGCTGTCGCCCGAATGGAACCATCCCCCTTCGAACGCGCGGGCGGTGGCCTCGGGATCCCGGTAGTAGCCGGCCATCATCACGGGTGAGCGGTAGACGGCTTCGCCGGGCTCGTTCGCCCGTCCCGCCGATACCAGATCGTTGCCGACATCGTCCATGATCGTCGAGGCCAGCAACGGGCTGGGCACGCCGACGTAATTCCTCGTGCTTCCGGTGGCCTCGAACAGCGTCCGCTGGCGGGACGGCCAGAAGCGATGGCAAGCGATGGACTCGGTCTGCCCGAAGATGCCCACGAGTTGAAAACCCGGCCGGCTCCAGGATTCCAGGCGGCGCAGAACCTCGGGTTCGACCGCGCCCCATCCGTACATCATGACGGTCAACGTCTTGTTCTGCGGGGCCCGTGCTTCCAGCGCCAGGCTGATCTGCTTGATCGACTGTGGCGCGCCGCCCCAGACGGCGGTTGCCGCATGTTTGACCGCGGCGTCCGCCACGGCGTCCGGGTTCGACCTGCGCCCGATGACCAGTTTCCCGCCCGCGATCAAGGCCGGCAGGGAGAGGACCTGATCGCCGACGTGATAGACGATGGGCAGGAAGGTGACCAGGCAGATCCGGGCTTCCATGTCCAGCCCGCGGGTCAAGGACAGCGCGAAGCCGTGCGCCGCGAGGTGCGCATAGATGTGCGAGAGCATCACCGCCTTGGGCATCGAGGTTGTGCCGGACGTGAACAGCAGTTCCCAGATGTCGTCGCCGTGCACCGTCGCCACCGGCTCCTCGGCGCTCTGGCGCGCGACCTCCTCGGTGAAGTCCGTGCTTCCCGGGATCAGCTCGCCCTCGATGCGGATCGTCACGTTGACCGGAGCCCCGGCGTCGCTCAGCGCGCGCACCACCTCAGGCCGTGTGCTCGCGTCCGCGATCACGAACGACGGCTTCATCTGACCGACCAGATGCCGCACCACGTCCACCGCGAAGGCCGGGTTCATGGCGGCCGGCACGACGCCAGCCTTCGCGGCGCCGAGCTTCGTGACATAGGCTTCGACCGAGTTCTCGCAGATCATCATCAGCCGATCGCCGCGCCGCAGTCCGTGGCTGCGCAACATATTGGCGATGCGATTGGCCAGTTGATCGGCCTGCCGCCAGGTCAGGCTGGAAAACGTCGGGTCGGCGTATGCCCCTTCCCAGCCAACGATGGCCACCTCGTCGGGACGGCTCCAGGTCATGCGCTCCGTGATATCCCCGACGCATACCCGGTCCCAGCGCCGATCCGCTCGTCGCTCATACAGGCGCTCGGTGTCGAACTCTGCGTCCATGCTGCCGTCTCCCATTCGCATCTGTTATCGTTGGCGTTTCAGAGGGCGACATCGTCGCGCTTTTTCATCCGCTGGAGCCGCATCCCGCCCCGCGTGGCGAGTTCCTGTCCGGTCCTTTCACGATCGCGCCCGGCCGGCGGGCTCGCCCCACGATGTCCTTGCCGACAATAGATCTCTCGTCGGGCGCATGAAGCCGACCGCAACGTTCACGGCCGTGGTCTTGCTGCAGCCGTTGAGGCCGGCGAGTCCGAAGATCTCGCCGCTCCTGACGTCGAAGGATACGCTCGTCGGTGCGCACGGACCGCTGAACCGTTGATCCGGGCCGATGCAGCTGAGCACGGCCTCATGCTCAGCGGCGACGTGATCGTCTGCGCATCGAACGCCCTCGCTTGCGATGGCGGACATTGGACTATCCTCCCTTGCGTCCGCTCTGACGGCGGTTCGCAAACCCTCACGGTGACGACTGATAATGAATATCATTCATCTTGAGGTGTCAATGGCGCGAGCGGAGGGCCGATGACCCGTCGGACGTGCATCGGTCGGAATCGCCGAAATGCTTGTTTCCCTCATCTAGACTGCCTCTTGCGGCTATTGCTTAAGTTGCGGCGATCCCGTGATCGGCGGAATACTCGTCATCCTCCGATCGTCAGCTAGCTCTCGGCGACGCAAAGCAGCACGAACTGCTTGGGCGTCTCACACGAATGTCACGCGCATCAGTTCCTGGGACGTCCTCCAGAGGCGAGCTGCCACAGCGGCGTCCAGCGCCTGCTTGGGAGGTATCTCCTCGGTCGGATAGCCGCGCGTCCCACCCAGCCTGTCAGGTCCGTAGTAGGCGCCAGTAGGCGCCGTTCCGCGCTGCCGGGGCGGTCGCCGCAAAGAGCGTGGGCAAGCCGCCTTGCCCTGCAGGCCGGTACAGGAACCAAGGTCGCATCCCCTCGGCTAGGCTCGACCGAAGCCGTCGCTGGTCAGACGACGCTCCGCCGGCGTCATGACACCGGCGTTGTTGATCAAGAGATCGAGGCCGTCTTGTTCCGCGGAAGGGGCGGACCAGGCCAGCGGCCACAACGACCCTCCATGAAGACAACAACCCCATATAGGGGCATCCAAACCGCCGGACGGCTGCGTTGAGGCGCGCCGACGGCCAAGGTACGGTCGCCGCTCATGTGTACCCTCTCCAGCCTGACCACCCCGCGGAAAGCGATCATCGCTCTCGTCGCCCTGCTCGGCGTCGTATGCGCCTGCATGGCCTCTCCCGAGGCCAGCCACGCGAAATCCCTTCATCACGATGCGGCGCATGCGCAAGGCGGCACGCATCTGTATGTGCTGCTTGGTCTCGGCAACAATTCGCCGGGGCTGGCCGAATTCGGCGACCAGATGCAGCGCGCCGGCATTCGCACCACGGTTGCCAACCATGGCTATGAATCATGGCTCGCGCAGGAATCCATCGCCGAGTACAAAAGTGGCCGCGTGCGCTCGATCAAGATCATCGGCCATTCGCTGGGCGGCAGCGCCGCCGCCCATATGGCCGCGGAGCTCGGAGAGGCCGGCGTGCCCGTGCAATTGCTCGTGACGCTGGACCCGGTCGGTGAGGCGTCACCACCGTCGAACGTGCGGCGGTACGCGAATTTTGTGCCACGGGCCGGCGAAGATCATTTCACAATGATCGCGGGACGCATGCGGGAACTGTACGCTTACGTGCTCGGCTGGTAGAGCGGCAGGCCCTCCCTGGGCGGATTCACCATATCCTCCTGCGACATGGGTACCCTCCGCAAGACAGGCCGGCCGTGCGCAAGCGGATGAGCCCGGCTCCGATCACGCCGGCCGGCATGATTGTTTCAATTGATACGCATCGTGATCGCCGACGCCGGGCTTGCGGGCGCCCATGCTATTGCGGTCGGGCGCGTCGTCCGCCATGGGAGATCCGTCGACGACCGACTCACGCCTCGGGCGCGGGACACGGCTGGCGTGCTGCCGGACGGCTTCGGTCCGGAACCTGTTGCGGGTCGCCTCGGCAGCCCGGCGGGCAGCGCGTCGTGACGTGAGCTGCGGGCTCCAACGTCCGCGAGAGCGCCATGACACGGAGAACATTTGATATGGCCTCGCCGATTTCCCTGAATGAGCTTCCGCAGACGAACATCTTTCGCCGCGGCGACGTGTTCGTGCTGTTCGGCGAACTGTTCGGCCGTGGCTACGCGAACGGCCTGGTCAACGAGGCGCGCAAAGCCGGCATGGAGATCATCGGCGCCACCGTCGGCCGCCGCGACGAGAACAACGCGCTGCGCCCGCTGAACGACGAGGAGCTGCGAGCTGCGGAGGCCAATCTCGGCGGCCGAATCATCAATGTGCCCCTGATGGCCGGGTTCGACCTCGACGCCCCGGCCGGCGGCCCGACCCCCACCGATGTGCTCGGCCAACTGACGCTCAAGAACTGGCAGGACACTGCTCTCGACTGGGCCTACCTGGCCGAATGCCGCAAGCTCGGTGTCCAGCGCTTCACCGATGCGGCGGCTGAATTCGCCGCCCGCCTGGACGGCATGATCGGCGACGGCCGCAACGTCTTCTTCGCGCACACCATGGCCGGCGGCATCCCCAAGGCGAAGGTGTTCCTGGCCATCGCCAACCGCATCTACAAGGGGCGGGGCGAGCGCTTCATGTCCTCGCGGCTCCTCCTCGACAGCGATCTCGGCCGGCTGATCCTGCAGAATTTCGACGAGGTGACGGCGAACACGTTCAAGCACCTGATCGACGCCACCGGGGCCATACGCCAGCGCGTCGCCGGTGGCGGCGGGGAGGTGCGGTATTCGGCCTACGGCTATCACGGGACAGCGATTCTGATCGACGGCCGCTACCAGTGGCAGTCTTACACCAACTACACCCAAGGCTACGCGAAAATGCGCCTGGAGCGCATCGCGACCGCGAGCTGGGCCGAGGGGATCAAGGCCACGGTGTTCAATTGCCCGGAGATCCGCACCAACTCGTCGGACATTTTCGTCGGCGTGGAACTGCCCTTGATCGCCTTGCTTCAGGCGCTGAAGCAGGAAGGCGGTGGCGCTTGGGCCGACACGCAATGGCAGACATGCGCCAACCTGCTTCAGGACGGCCATTCGATCGACGAGTTGCTACGGACGATCGGAAGCTTGAACGACAGCCAGACGATGCGCGATCTCCGCGACTTCGACGCGTGGCCGATGGACAACAGCGCAGCATTGGCCGACGTCATGATCGGCGCCTCCGATGACATCGTCCAGATGCACAAGGATCGCAAGTCGCTGATCACGGATCATCTGAGCTCCCTGGTGCTCGAGGCGACCGGCCCATTGATCTTCCGGGAGACATCGAGCCCGGGCGGCCCTGTGCTCTGGCTCAATCACGACATCATCGCCCGGCAGCTGAATCAGATGCATGGGTGAGGAGAGAGCTCCGCACCGCTCATGGGCAATTGAAGCGACAGTTTACGAGTTGGAGTAAGCTGGGCTGAAATTTCAGCTCGCGCGCCGGCGGCCCGTCGCGGGGGAGGGACTGGCGCAGGCCGTGTCCCTCGCGGACGCGGCCGCCACCCCGGGGCAAGAGCCGCGCCAGCCTCATGCGGTTCTTCCGTTGGGAGGCCCGGCATGGGGTTCTGCCGCGGGCGCCAGCAGGGCCTCCTGCGGGCGTCGATGCAGCTGGTGCAGGGCCGGCGATCCCGCTGTGGACAGGGCAATGACAGTTCCAGCGCGTTCTCCGCCATGTTCCACGAGCTCGCTCGGCCGGGCGCCGCACGGCTATTGCCGCCTGAGCGCGCGCCGTTCGGGTGGCTCCGCCCAATTCGCGAGAAGCGCTACGGATTCGAGGACGTGAGCATCTGCTTCACATCCGTCGCAGCGGAGTCGCCCGTCCTTGTCGAGTAAGCTGATGCGGGTCGGGGCCCGATGCGCCCGGCGGCCAAGAATATCTGGCTAACGATGATGTTGGATATGGAGCGTGGCCCCCTTGCGGTCATTTTATATAAATATAGCGAGGATTATGAAAATCAGTTAATAGATATGTCATATTAAAATACTATGAACAAGCTACACGACGCATCTCCCTGGGCGCAAGGAGAGATAGAGTGAACATCATGGACTGCTCCGACAATAATGTCGGATTTCATTGGTCTTATCGTAGCCTGAAGCCTACAGCTTGAATTGAGGAAGAGCCTGCAGGCGGCTGCGTCCAACAGGGCGCGGCCACCGTGCCGGGCCGGCGTCGTTCTGCTCGCCGCCGCTTCATGGCCGTCTCCAGGCCGCCGACAAGCGCGATATCGATAGGCAGCAAGCTTCACGTTCTGTGACCGGAGACAGGAGCGCCTGGTTCCGTCGCCATGCGTGAGCAGACATCACCGCGAAGAGAAAGCCAAGCGGAGGCTCCATGCAGAAGATCGATGTTCAAACAATCTCCGACCGCATCGCGGTGCAGGCGCCCTATTTTGCTTTCGGGGACCTGGAGGTGAAGAACGATAACGCTGTTCGCGGCCTCTTCGTCTCGGAACAGCCAATCGGTTACGAGCGCGGGCCGGTGTCTACGGCCGAGATCGGTCGACATCTCGCGATCCTCGGCTCCTGTGCGGCGGTCGTCGGCCAGGCGACCGAGCGGACCTACTATCTCGCAACCAAGGCACGCTACAGCATGCTCGAATCCGTGCCGAACCGCGGCCCGGGCCGGACTTTCTCGGGGACGGCGGAGGTGCTGAAGCACGATCGGCGATCTTTGACGGCGCAGGCCATCGTGTCGGACACGAAGCCCTTCGCCCATTTGCATTGCGAGTATCAGGTGCTGTCGGAGAAGACCTTCACGCGTCTGTTCAACGGCTACCGGGTCGACGCCAGCCCGATTCCGGAGCAGTCACCGTATCGGGAGCGGGTGCCGCTCGAATTCGACGAGCCGCGCGGCGCGTCGTTGACCGCACACAGCCGGCCTCTGGCGCCGGTTCGATGTGCGGGCCACTTCCTCCACTACCCGGCGTGGCCTGTCGCGATCATCGCCGACACCATCTGCCAAGTCATGACGCGTCTCCTGCACCACGTGGTGGGCCGGGAAGTCGACTATTCCATCGTACGGACGGATCTTTCCGCGCTCAAGCTGGTCTCGGCGCTGGAGCCGCTGTCCTTCGAAGCCGAGTGCCTTTCGGCATCGCCTACGCTCTCGCACTACGTGTTTGCGGCGAAGGCGCTGCGGGGCCCGGAGGTCGTCGCGACCGTGGACACGGAGCTGCGGGTATAGCGATATGGGCCCGCCCGCGCCTCGACCTGCCGGGACGTGATGGTTTGGAGTTACAGGGACAGCTTGCCAAAATAGCGGACGGCTGGAGCATGATCCCAAAAAGTGGACGCCGGTTTTTGGACAAGATCATGCTCAGAGAGCGACCTGGAGCAGGATGCTGATTCGAAGAAAAATCATCCCGCTCTAGAGGTGATGCCGTTGGCCGGAGCACGCGTTTGTTGGCTCCGGCGTCGATCGTCCTTCGCGCCGGCGGCAGGTCGCCGTGAGAGCGCGTAGGCTTACAAGGCCGCCAATCCGCCGTCGACGATGATCTCGGTGCCGGTGATGTAGCTGGCCTCGGTCGAGGCGAGGAAGCAGATGGCTGCGGCCACCTCCTCGGGTCGGCCGACGCGCCCGAGCGGCGCGCGGGGGCCCAGGGCCGCCTCGGCCTCGCGGCCCGACTCTGCCGCGAGCGCCTTCATGGTCGCCTGCAGCGCGCGCGTGTCGATCATCCCGGGTGTCACCGTGTTGACCCGGACGCCCCGCGCCGCCCCGCGCAGAGCGGCCGCCCGGCCCATGTTGACCACGGCCGCCTTGGCGCTCGCATAGCCGATGTTCTCGCCGGTCGGTCGATGCGCCGCGATGCTGGCCACATTGACGATGGCGCCGCCCGGCCCGAGCAGACGAAAGGCTCGGTTCATCGCGAGGAAGACGCCCGTGCTCGTGGCCCGGAAGCTCGCCGCCCAACCCTCCTCGGTCATGGTGTCGACCGCCCCGGCGGCGCCGGAAAAGAAGCTGGTCACGAGCACGTCGAGCCTGCCATGCACTGCCGCCACATGGGCCAGGGCCGCGTCCCAGTCGTGAGCGTCGCCCGCGTCCAGGCGCAGAAACTCGATCGCTCCGCCTTGCGCGGCAACGGCTTCGACGACCATGAGGCCCCGCCGCTCACTCAGGTCGGCGCAGACCACGGTCGCTCCCTCCGCCGCCAGTTGACGGCACACGGCGCTGCCGATGCCGCCCGCGCCGCCGGCCACCAGAGCGACCCTGCCTTCGAACCTCCGCCTCATCGCACGTCTCCTCCCAATTCTACTTAACGTTCAGTCAATTTGCAGGTTAGCGTTCTTGCGGAGTTTGTCGAGCGGATCGCCGGCTGATACGCGCGTAGGGGAGCCAAGGTTGCCGTAACGACGGCGACGTGCGCATCCCCATGCCGCCTGATCACATGCAGCAGCCTGCCGGCGGCGGCGCGCGGCCCGGGAAAGGCGCGTCGCGAGGTCACGGCTGCGGCCGCGGCCGGCAGTCTCCTCGTTCTACTGTCGACGGTCGGGTTTGTGGGAGATTCTACTTTCTTCAAATATACGAAAATACATCGTGAGCAATTTATTTATACAGTTCGAGCGAGCGAGAGGGCGCAGTAATTTCGCGTGTTGCGCAACAAGCCCATGGCGAGTATAGAATAGCTCAGAAGAAGAGCAATACATAGAAACGGCGAAAGGTGCTTCCATGCCCGATACGACGGCGCAGCTCGATGCGCTTCTCATGCAGCGCTCGCTGACCGACCCGCAGCTTCTGGCGGCGGCCGAAGCGGCGGCCGACTTCCGGATTCTGCCGGACGCGACGGTGATCAAGATCGGCGGGCAGAGCGTCATCGACCGCGGGCGCACCGCCGTCTACCCGCTCGTCGACGAGATCGTCGCCATCCGCAAGGCCCACAAGCTGCTCATCGGCACCGGCGCGGGCACGCGCGCGCGCCACCTCTACTCGATCGCGGCGGGGCTCAACCTGCCGGCGGGCGTGTTGTCCCAGCTCGGCGCATCGGTGGCCGACCAGAACGCTGCCATGCTCGGGCAGCTGCTCGCCAAGCACGGGATCTCGGCGGTCGGCGGCGCCGGCCTCTCGGCGGTGCCGCTCTACCTCGCCGAGGTCAACGCCGTCGTCTTCGGCGGCATGCCGCCCTATGCACTGTGGATGCGCCCGGCCGCCGAGGGCGTCATTCCGCCCTATCGCACCGACGCCGGATGCTTCCTCGTTGCCGAGCAGTTCGGCTGCAAGGCGATGATCTACGTGAAGGACGAGGACGGCCTCTATACGGCCAATCCGAAGACCTCGACGGACGCCGTGCTCATCCCGAAGATCTCGGTGGACGAGATGAAGGCGCAAGGCCTGCACGACTCGATCCTCGAGTTCCCCGTTCTCGACCTGCTCAAGGCAGCACGTCACGTCCGCCAGGTGCAGGTCGTGAACGGCCTCGTCCCCGGCAACCTGACCCGTGCGCTGGCTGGCGAGCACGTCGGCACCATCATCACCGCGAGTTGAGAACAACGACCATGTCCGGCCACACCAACACCATCAAGCACGTCGCTTCGCCGCTCGCGCGTCAAACCCTTCTGGATGGCGAGCTCACCCGTCCCGTCGCTGGTGGGCGCCCGATCCGCATCCTCCCCTGGCTGCAGGTCGTGAAGATCGGCGGCCGCTCCATCATGGATCGCGGCCACGATGCGATCCTTCCGATCGTGGAGGAGATCCGCAAGCTGCTGCCGGAGCACCGCCTGCTCATCCTGACCGGGGCCGGCATCCGCGCCCGCCATCTCTACGGCGTCGGCCTCGACCTCGGCCTGCCTGTCGGGTCGCTCGCCCCGCTCGCGGCCAGCGAGGCCGGCCAGAACGGCCACATCCTGGCGGCGCTGCTCGCGCCGGAGGGCGTCTCCTACATCGAGCATCCGACCATCGCCAGCCAGCTCGCGATCCACCTGGCCGCCGCCCGCGCCGTCGTCGGGAGCGCGTTCCCGCCCTATCATCACCACGAGTTCCCGACGTCGCGCATCCCGCCGCACCGGGGCGACACCGGCGCGTTCCTGCTCGCCGATGCGCTCGGCGCGGCCGGCCTGACCATCGTGGAGGACGTGGACGGAGTCTACACCGCGGACCCCACCGGCCCCGACGGCGCCCAGGCGCAGTTCCTCGCCGAGACGAGTGCCGCAGACCTCGCCAAGCTCGCGGGCACGCTGCCGTTCGAGCGCACGCTGCTCGAGGTCATGGCGGCCGCACGCCACATCGAGCGCGTGCAGGTGATCAACGGTCTCGTGCCCGGCCGGCTCACGGCGGCGCTGCGTGGCGAGCACGTCGGGACTCTGATCCACACGGGTGCGCGCCTGGCCTGACCGACCCTTATTTCGTGTCGGGCGTCACGCGCTTCCAGAAGGCATCGAAGGCGATGCTGTCGAAGAAGGCGTGCGCCCGCACGATGCGGCCGTCCTTCATCTCGAGAAACCACGCATATGTGTTAGCGTAAGTCTGGCCGTCGCGTGTCTCGCCGCTGGCATCGAAGAACGCGATCACCGTGTTGCCTTCGGCGTAAAGGCGTCGCATCGACGGTACGAGATGGGTGCGCATCCGTGCATTGAATGGACGGATCACCTCGCTCATGAACGCCTCGCGGCTCGGATACGTCTTGGCGGCTGCGGAATGGCCGGTGATGGTCCAGACGACGTCCTCGGCGAGGAGATCGTAGGGACCGCCGGTTCCGGCGCGCCAGGCATCGAAGCTGCGGGCAATGAGGGTGCGGTTGTTCTCCTCCTCCGCCGATGGTCCGCCGGCCGCAGCCTGTGCCGGTAAAGCCGCGCCTGCGGCGAGGAGGCCGGCGGCCATGACGATGAGAGCAGCATGATATGTCACGGGGTGCTTCCTTTCATGCTTTGCGAGATTGCGCCGCCGCAGCGGCAGCCTGCGCGACCCGCTGATCCTGCGCGACGGCGCCGCCGGATACGCCGACGGCACCGATGAGAGCGCCGTCCCGGCCGCGGATCGGCACGCCGCCGGCGAACACCACGAGTGTCCCGTTGGTCAGCTCGAGGCCGGGCGAGCCGCCTCCAGGCTTACAGAACTCTCCGACCGCCTCGCTGTTCATGCCGAACAAGGCAGCGGTCTTGGCCTTGCCGAGCGCAATGTCGATGGAGCCGAGCAAGGCGCCGTCCATGCGGGCGAAGGCCTTGAGGTGCGCGCCCGCATCGAGCACGGCGATGTTCATCGGAACGCCGATCCCGCCCGCGGCGGCCCGGCCCGCGACGATCACGGCTTGGGCGATCTCGTCCGTAAGTGTCATGCTGGCGATCCGTCCACCGAGATGCGATCAGATAGGGTTTTCCCAGGCTGCCAGTTGATGGGCCTTGAGCATATCTTCGATCGTCTTCGGTACGACGTTGCGGAACCTGCCGGTGTCGGCCGGGACGATCTCGATCATGCGGTCGATCATCTCCTGCGGGTCCATCTTGCCCTCAGGCGTGGCGAAGAACTCGTCAAATCCCCTGCGCAGGTCGGCGCGCTTGGTGAAGTGCTTGCTATCATCCAGCCAGCGGAACGGATTGTCGGCCATCGTCTCGTTGTAGCCGGTGTAGTAGGCGCCGGGATTGATGGTCTGGATCTTGATGCCGTAGGCGCTGAGCTCCTGCTGGAGCGCTTCGGCGATCGACTCCAGCGCATGCTTGGTGGAGACGTAGGTCCCCAATTGGCCGGCGTGAACAGGCCGCCCATGGACGAGGTGAAGACGACCTTTCCCGGCCTGCCTTCGGACACCCAGCGGCGCACGACCCCCTGCGTCAGCGTGAGTGGCAGGAAGACGTTGACCTCGAAATTCCTGCGCACCAGGTCAACGGGAATTTCCCAGACCGGGCCCGCCTCGCCCATGCCGGCGTTGTTCCAGAGGACGTCGATCTCCCAGCCCTGGGCTTGCGCGATATCGTAGGGGTCGGTGAGGTCCAGCCGCTCGACCCGGACGTTGTCCAGGCCCAGCGCGCGCGCCTCTTCACGCAGTGGCGTAACCTGTGACGAGACCTGGGTGGTCGCAATGATCGCGTGGCCGTTCCTTGCCATGCCGATGGCGGCTGCCTTGCCGAACCCCGAACCCGCACCGGTTATGAGAATGCGCTTTGTCATGATGCTTCGCCCCTCCGTGCATAGGCCACGGCGCCCCGCGGGCCGGCGCTGCGGCCAGCTGGGGTCAGTTCAAGCTTCGTGCACGTCTGTGCCACGAGAAGAACCATCGGGTGGGAGACTGCGCAAATGACTCCCATGCATTGAACTATGCCAAAAGCTTATCGAGCCGGCGCGCGAAGAACGGGCTCTCGAGCATCTCGCCGTTGGATGAGCATCATCCAAGGAGACGGAAATGCTCTAGCGGGCCCTCATCAAGGCATCGACGAAATCTCGGACGAGCTGCGACTTCGGCCGATCGGAGGGGAGCAGGAGGAACGCACGTACTTCTATTCCCGGCTCGAAAGGCTTCAGAACCAGGCTGGAGCGGTCGACGACAGAATGCGGAGGCGTGAGCGTGGCACCGACCCCGGCCGCCACCAGCGCGAGCGCGGTCGGTGGAAACGAGGTCTCGACGACGATGCGGGGCGCGGCATTGGCCGCCCTCAGCACAGCGTCGATCCTCTGTCGGAAGGGGTCTTCCGGCAAATAGGCGATGAACGGCAGGTCGTGGAGGTCTTGGGGCGAGATCAGCTTTTTGGGTGCAAGCTCGTGGCCCGGCGGCAGTGCGCAAAGCGCGTCTCGGGCGATGAAGGAATGATGTACAACGCCGGCTGTCTCGGTCAAGTCGGCGGCCAGACCGATATCGAAATGGCCCGAAGCAATCAGATTGCGCACCTCGCGCGCCGGCAGGATTTGCAGTGTGACGCGAACATTTGGATGAAGCTTCCGAAAGATGGCAATGGCCTTCGGAATCACGGAATGACCCGCTGACGCAATGCGAACCTCTCCAGAGCCATGGTCGCGAATCCGAGCCGCCGTTGCTCTGATCGTTTCCAGTCCTTGAAACGTGACTTTGATCTCGTCGTAAAGCATGCGGCCTTCCGGAGTCGCCACCAGGCGATTGCGGATCCGGGCGAAGAGTGGGAAGCCGAGCGTCCTCTCGAGCTCGACAATGCTTCGGCTGACGGCCGGCTGCGTTATGCCGAGCGCTTCCGCTGCTCGCGACGTGGTGCCACACCTCATCACCGCGGCGAACGTCTCAATCTGGCGAAGATTCATGTCCGCGGCCTTCGTCGACGTCGAGCCTGTCTCCAGGTGGGGCCGAGCTGTTAAGCTCCCGTTCAAAACCGGCACAATGGACCTTAAATGGAGGAGCGCTTCCCATACTCCCGTTCCAGATTGCGATCGGCTTCCTTCAGAACGCCGATGAACGCCCGCAATGCAGACGGCACATGGCGATTGCCGGGATAGTAGAGCATGAGCCCCGCTATCGGAGGGCACCAATCCGCCAGGACCGTGACGAGCTGGCCGGATCTCAGCTTCTCTCGAGCGAAAGCCTCGGGCACATAGGCGATGCCTAGGCCGTCCGTCGCAGCCTGGACCATGAGGTCGCTGTCATCCAATGTCAGCGGACCCGGCGCGTCCATGGCCAGTTCCTCGCCATGCCGGCTGAATTCCCACCGGTAGCGCTTGCCGCTCGGTAGTCTCTGGCGGATGCAGGTTTGATGGCGCAGATCGTCCGGCGTGAGCGGCAGGGCGCGGCCGGCCAGATAGGTTGGAGACGCAACAGCGATGAAGCGCACGTCGCCGCCGACCCGCACGGCGATCATGTCCTGGGGGACGGACTCGCCAAGCCTGACGCCAGCATCGAAGCCTTCGGCGACGATATCGACGAGCCGCCCCTCCGAAACGAGATCGAGCTCCACATCCGGATAGCGCGCGAGATACTGAGGAACGACATGGCCGAGCAGCAGTCGCGCCGCACTCTTGTTGGCGTTGATGCGCAGTCTGCCGCTCGGCTCTCCCCGTTCCTCGGCGAGCCCGTCAAGAGCCATATCGAGATCCCTCAATACCGGACCGAGGCGTTCGAGCAGTCGGGCGCCGGCATCGGTGGGGGACACGCTGCGTGTCGTGCGGTGGAGCAGACGGACGCCGAGATTCCGTTCGAGACCGATCAGCGCATGGCTGAGGGCCGAGCGGGATATGCCGAGCGCATCGGCGGCCTTTCGGAAGCTGCGATGGCTGGCAACGGCGGCAAAGGCTTCGAGCTCGTTGAGCGTTGGTCTTGGCATTGGTGAATCATCTGCACGAGGCTGTCCGATGCCGGATACCTTACATCACCAATCGCGCCGTCATAGCTGTTGGCTATGATCGCGAAGGGAGCTCTCCCATGAACAAGACGTGGCTTATCACCGGGGCATCGTCCGGCCTCGGCCGGGATATGGCGGAGCAGTTGCTGTTGCGCGGCGATACGGTGGTCGGGACAGTGCGGTGTCAAGGCGTGCTTGACGATCTTCAGCAACAATATGGCGACCGGCTCATGGTGATGATGCTCGAGCTGACGGATACGGACGGCATCCGAGACACGGTCGACGACGCATTTCATCGTTTGGGCAGAATCGACGTGCTGGTCAGCAATGCCGGCTACGGTCTGTTCGGCGCAGCCGAGGAGGTCACGGACGCGCAGATCGACCGGCAAATCGCGACCAATCTCACCGGCTCCATCCAGCTCGTTCGCGCGGCGTTGCCGCATCTGCGCCGGCAGGGCGGTGGGCGGATCATCCAGGTCTCGTCGGAAGGCGGACAGATCGCCTATCCGAATTTCAGCCTCTACCACGCCACCAAATGGGGGATCGAGGGCTTCATCGAAGCCGTCGCCCAGGAGGTCGCGCCGTTCGGGATCGACTTCATCATCGCCGAACCGGGGCCGACCGCGACCAATTTCGGGGCGGGGCTTGCGCATGCCGAGCCGATGGCGGTGTATGACAGGACGCCCGCGGGCGACGTGCGGCGGGCCATCGGCAGCGGGAGCTTCGTCATCAGGGGAGATGCCGCACGCACCGTTGCTGCGATGATCGCGGCTGCGGACGAGGCCAACCCTGCCTTGCGGCTGGTTCTGGGCGGAACCGCCTACAGCTCGATCTCGCACGCCCTTTCGCGGCGGCTCGCCGCCGTCGAAGCTCAGCGCGACATCGCATTCTCAGCCGACCGGGATTGATAGGCAAAAATCCCGGAAAGCTCGGCTCTTTGCCACCACACTGGAAACGCCGTCCGTCGCGCCCCGGGCGCCGGATGCTCTCGGATGTGGTGCGATCACGAGGAGGCAGCGAGGGATGTGCTGTGGCGCGCATCCGCAGCTCATTCCCGCCGGCGATAGCGGGCGTGGATACGCGATAATCAAGACGCGAAAGGTTGAGCACCGTGAATGAGCAGGCTGCCCCGAACGAACGCAGCAATATCGTGAGCATGCCAGGCACCGGGCGGCCTGAGACGGTGATGGGCATGACCCACATCTACCGGGTGGAAGAACAGGAGACCGGCGGCGCCCTGGCCTGTATCGAGCTGGTTGTACCGCCGGGCCAAGGCATCCCGCCGCACACCCATCATGTGGAGGACGAGATTTTCTACGTGATCGAAGGCACCGTGGAAATCGTGGGGGACGGCACCGAGGGCCCCACGGAACTGCCGCAGGGTGGACTGTTCTACGGCCCGCGCGGGCGACTGCACGGCTTTCGCAACCCGACCGATGCGCCGAGCCGGCTGCTCGTGCTGATGACCCCTGGTGGCAACATGCAGCGCATGTTCGGTGCGCTCGCCGCATTGTCCGCGAGTTCGCATGGCCTGCCCGCACCGGAGGATGTCGGCAAGCTTTGCTCGCAGTACGACATCGTCTTTGCGCCGCCGGCCTGATACGGCGCGACCGACTGCAGCGCGGGAGCAGGCTCACTAGGTTGCGAGCCTGCTCGCGCATAAAGGGCGTGCGCTCTAGCTCACTCGCCCGGCGGCCTCCTCCGCATCGACGCGGGCTATCTCTCGGATAGCGTGTTCAAGGTTGATGACGGCCACCTCGACGCGGTTGACCGCCAAGACGATGTCGGCCCGATCGTCCGGCCCTGGCTTGACGTCGCGAGCGGCAGTCTTTCTCAAAACGGAGAGGATCTCAAACGCCTTGACGAACAGCAGGAAGAGCAGGGCCAGGATGCCGACCAAGGCCCACTCCGTGAAGGTCTCTGGCAGTCTCATGGGCTGATCCTCCTATGCGGCCGACTTGTCCAGCTGATATGGTTGAATGAGGAGCGCGGCCGGGACCTTCCATACCGCGGCGATCTTTTGGATCTGCGTGAGGCTCAGAGGACGCTTACGGTTCAGAATCTCGGACGCATGCGGGCGCGAGCCGATGATCTCGGCGAAATCGCTCTGGCTATAGCCGGCCAGATCCATGTGAGCCTTGATCGACTTGAGCTGCCACCCAAATGTCTGAGTACTTCTCTGGCCTGGCCAGCTGATACCAAACACAATCATTCCATAACTTCGCCTCTTCGGTCTTCAGCAACGCGTCCAATTCGGCGTCTGTCGGATCCGCCAAAGCCTGAGTTGCTGCGATGGGCGCCGCCCCGAAGAAAGCCCATTTCATCGCTGCTGCCCCCACCAATCATGGCCCCAGGCGGGCATTCACCTATTTGGCGCCCTTAGGCGGTTCTGTCAGCTTGCGCTTCCGCTCGGCTTTTTCCTCGGGCGACGCCGGCGAGCCCTTCAAGGCCCGGTCCACGGCCGCCTGAGCCGCCTGCTTACTCGCGGCCTGCTGCTCGGTGGGGTCTATGGCGCCAGCATCCGGCCCGCTTGTGCGCTTCGCCATCCGCACCCCAGCGCCGCCACCATTCTCAGGGATGAACTGGACGCCAGCCGCCTCAAAGGCAGCCACGAGCGCGTCAGCCGTACGCCCTTGAGCGGCCAGTGGGCCCGCCTTCGCCTCCAGCCTCTTCACCGTCGGCAGCGACACCTTCGACGCCTCCGCGAGGTCGCGCTGTTCCCAACGGACAAGCGCGCGTGCTGCCCTGATCTGCTCGCTGGTGACCACGTGTCGCTTCCTCATCCAGAAAATGAATACCCTGGATATGGATTAATCCCCAAGGATTATTTAATGCCTGAAGTATCGCATAGCTGCGGTTCTGGAGCAACGGCGATGTGGCCCACCATCATCCAATCCCCGCGCTCGACGCCGACCTCTACCTGGTGGTCGTGCGGCTTCCGCAGGGCGACTATCTCCCCGAGGTGGACCTGTCGGCCGCCACGCTCGACAAGGTCGCGGATGAGGCGATGATCGGACCATCTGTCTCGGCCGCGGTGGCCAGCGCGGCGCCGAACATGGCAACGGCGACGATCAGCGCGAAGGCGTGGTGGGATGTCGCGGCTCTCATGCCGGGCGCGCATAAGCCCGGCCGGGTCCGAAGCGCCAGCGCGGCCACGATCTGCCAGCCCTTAGGGCAAATGCTAAGGTAGCTTGCCGGAAAAGCCGGAAAATATAAACAAAATCAACGATCTATATGGGCTTTCTGGCGGAGGGAGGGGGATTCGAACCCCCGATACGGTTTCCCGTATACACACTTTCCAGGCGTGCGCCTTCAACCACTCGGCCACCCCTCCGCACGCGTACGCCAAGGCGCACGCAAACTCTTCACGGAGGGACGCGCGTCGCAGGCGCGCTGTGCGCCTTCAACCACTCGGCCACCCCTCCGCCGGCGCGCCAAGGCGCGCCGCACGTGCGCGCAACGGCGCATGCGAGGGCGGCGATGTAGAACGGCCGGCGCCCGAGCGCAAGGGGTGGAGCGGTTCTAAGGGCCTTGGCGGCATGGCGCTCGCATGCGGCCGGCCGGGGCTTGCCGGCCGTGAGGAGCCCCCCACGGCCATGCCGCCGCCCTGATCGAGCGCCAGACAGCGCGGCGACAAAACGGTTCACAACGGCTCGGCCAGGTTGCCGCTCGGCCGTTGACATGAGAGCGTCCAATCCATGCGTCGGCTGCTCACGCTTCTGATTCTGCTGCTCTGCGCGGGGCCCGCCGTGGCCCAGGAGAACGCACGGGAGGAGGCGACGCGCCGTGCCCAGGCCGTCGCCAGCCTGCCGCCGGACGCCGCCCGGCGCCTGTTCGGCACGGTGAAGACCGGCTCGCCCGGGCCGGCGGAGCCTGTCGGGTTCTATTCGCGCGGCTGCTTCTCGGGCGGCGTGCAGATGCCGCCGGACGGCGACACCTGGCAGGTGATGCGCCTGTCGCGTAACCGCTCCTGGGGCACGCCGCGGCTGATCGCCTTCCTCAAGCGCCTGAGCGCCAAGGCGGCGGTGGCGACGGGGTGGCCCGGGCTGCTGATCGGCGACATGTCGCAGCCGCGCGGCGGCCCCATGCTCACCGGCCATGCCTCCCACCAGCTCGGCATCGAGGCCGACATCTGGCTGAAGCCGATGCCCAGCCGCCGCTATTCTGCGTCCGACCGCGAGGAGGTGTCCTCCGACGATCTGGTGCGGTCGGACCGGCTCGACATCGACCCCTCGGTCTATTCGCGCGCCCATCTGGCGCTGCTCAAGACGGCGGCCAGTGAGCCGCAGGTGGCGCGCATCTTCGTCAATGCGGCGATCAAGAAGGCCTTGTGCCGGGATTCGGGCGGCGACCGCAGCTGGCTGCGCAAGATCCGGCCGATGTGGGGCCACAACTACCACTTCCATGTCAGGCTCGAATGCCCGGCGGGGGATCAGACCTGCCGCGATCAGGAGCCGCCGCCGCAGGGCGACGGCTGCGGCAAGGAGCTGGACTGGTGGTTCACCCCGCAGGCACTGACCCCCAAGCCCGGAAAGCCCGGGCGGCCGTTGACGCTGGCCGACCTGCCGCCCGCCTGTACCCAGATCCTCAAGGCGCCCTGACCATCGCGGCGGCAGGGCGGGCGCAGGTCAGTTGGCGTAGAAGCCCACGTCCTCGCGCGGCGCGCGGCCGATGAGCATCAGCAGGAAGCCGACGATCATCCCGACGGCGAAGGCCGGCGCGGCGAAGATACCGGTCAGCAGTGGGTCCCACAGCCAGGGGTGGATGGCGGAAACCGCCGGCGCGAGCCCCGCGTACCAGACGGGGAAGGTGGCGCGGGTCACCTCGGCCAGCGGCGTCGGCGCCCAGGCGCTGTTGGCGATGGCGCGCGCCCCGTCGATGACGAGCGACGAGAAGCCGGCCGCCACGCAGAGGAACCCGATCAGTCGAAGGATGAACCGCATCGATACGCCGCCGCCGCGCCAGTTCGACGCAAAGGGTGAGCCCCAGAGCCCTGACGAGGGTTAAGCCCCGGGCTTTGCCATGGCAAGCCTCGGCCGATCCAGGGCCCGGATTCAAGGCGTTGGAGCCTGTCAATCCGATCGGACGGCGTTATCCGATCGCGACATGCGCCAGCGGCGAATCAATTTATCTATCCTGATCGCCGTGAGGTTGGCCCGTTTCCGGTCCACACCGCACCCATCCCTAGAGCGCTTGGCGTCCGGGTGAAAACACCCGATCGCCGAGAAACGCTCCAGATTCAGAGTGTATCGATGGCCTGGTCGCCGCAGCAGGATGACGCGTTGAAGGCGGTGGCGCGCTGGCTCGCCACCGGCGCGCCGCAGGTGTTCCGCCTGTTCGGCTTTGCCGGCACCGGCAAGACGACGCTCGCCCGCCACATCGCGGAGGGGGTCGACGGCGATGTCGTCTTCGCCGCCTTCACCGGCAAGGCGGCGCTGGTCATGCGCGGCAAGGGCTGCCCGGATGCCTCGACCATCCATAGCCTGATCTATCGCTCGCGCGGCACGGAGGAGGAGGAGCCCAGCTTCGTCCTGAACCGCAGCGGCCCGGCCTCGACGGCCGCCCTCGTCATCATCGACGAATGCTCCATGGTCGACGAGGACCTGGGCCGGGATCTCATGTCGTTCGGCGTGCCCATCCTGGTGCTGGGCGACCCGGCGCAACTGCCGCCGGTCAAGGGCGGCGGCTTCTTTACCGAGGTCGAGCCGGACGTGATGCTCACCGAGGTTCACCGCCAGGCCAAGGACGATCCGATCGTGCGCCTGTCGATGGTGGCGCGGGAGGGCGGCCAGATCGAGCCCGGCCTCTACGGCGAAAGCCGCGTCATCGGCCGCCGCGACATCGACGCGGCGGCGATCCTGGCCGCCGACCAGGTGCTCGTCGGGATGAACCGGACGCGCCGGCTCTACAACGGCCGTATCCGCGAATTGCTCGGCTTCCGCGACAGCATGCCCGGGGCCGGGGAGAAGATCGTCTGCCTGCGCAACGACAAGACCAAGGGCCTTCTCAACGGCGGCACCTTCAAGATCGCGACGCTACGCGGCGAGGCCAAAGGCATGGTCAAGCTGGAGGTGACGCCGGAGGACGAGGCCGGGCGCAAAGGAATCAAGGTCAGCGTGCTCAAGGAGTTCTTCGAGGGCCGCGAGGAAGGGCTGCCCTACGAGCTGCGCCGCCGCTCCGACGAGTTCGACTACGGCTATGCGCTCACCGTGCACAAGGCCCAGGGCTCGCAATGGGACGAGGTCGTGCTCTTCGACGAGAGCTTTGCCTTCCGGGAGCACCGGCATCGCTGGCTCTATACGGGCGTGACACGCGCCGCCCGCAGGCTCACCATCGTTCGCTGAACGCCGGGCTCGCAGCCCGCGGACGGCCGCCGTTTCGCACGCATCCGTTCGATTCGGTGCGCCGGACGCCAGACCTACGATGTCTCGGGCGGGGGAACTCTCGTGACGCGGTGCGGTTGATGCGGTGCACCGCGTTCATGGGAGAGTTTCGATGCTGAAGTGGGCCCTGATCTTCTTCGTCATCTCGATCATAGCCGGTGCGCTGGGCTTCTCCGGCATCGCCGCGGGTACCAGCCAGATCGCCAAGATCCTGTTCTTCGTCGCCCTGGCGATTTTCGCGATCCTGCTCATCCTGGGCCTATTCGCCGGCGAGGTGCTGTTCTGACGCCGTCGTCGCGCATGGTGGCAACAACCCGTCGATGGCGGCGAGCAGGCCCTCGCGCACGTCGGTGAGGATCTCGTCGGAGAACGCCGGGTCGGCCGCCGCCACGCTGCGGGCCAGCGACAGGCCGCCGACGAGCGGCGCCAGCAGCGCCATGGCGCGCTTGCGCGCCGCCGCCGCCTCGGCGGACTCCGCCGGGGCGTCGGACCAGATCCTGGCCAGCTTGGCGATATAGCGCTCGAGGCCGACGGCATAGGCGGCGCGCACGCCCTGGTCCTCGCGTGACACGTCGGCGCTGAAGGCCACCATCGGGCAGCCGGCCCCTGCCGCATCGCGCGCCTTCAGCGACAGATAGCGCTCGACGTAGCGCCGCAGCGCGGCCGTGCGCTCCGGCCCGGCCGGCGCAGCGGAGATGTCGTCCAGCCGCTCCACCGCCTGTTCGAAGGTCAGCGCCAAGGCGTCGGCCTGCAGCTCGGCCTTCGACGCGAAATGGTTGTAGAAGCCGCCGTGGGTCATGCCGGCGGCCCGCATCAGGTCGGCGACGCTCGGCGCGTCGAGGCCCCGCTCGCGGAACAGGCGGGCGGCTTGCTCCAGCACGTGGGCCCGGTTCTCCGCGGCTTTCTGCTTTGTTATGCGCATCGCACAACCCCGTCCGGCGTCCGCACTCTTGCTCTTCGATGATTGGCGTCATCATTATTCGATGATAGATGTCATCATAGCTCGTGGCGCCGACGCTGCAAGCGCTGGGCGAAGAGGATCGGGACATGGTTGCGCGGGTCACGGCGAGCACGCTGTCGAAGCAGGGCGTCCACTACGGCTGGGTGATCGTCGCCGTCACCTTCCTCACCAGCTTGAGCACCGCCGGCGCCGTCGGCCTCGCCGGCGTGTTCATCGCGCCGCTGGCCAAGGAGTTCGGCTGGGATACCGCCTCCATCTCCAGCGCCTTCGCCATCCGCCTGCTGCTGTTCGGGCTCATGGCGCCGTTCGCCGCCGCCTTCATGGAGCGCTACGGCCTGCGCCGCGTCATCCTGACGGCGCTGACGCTGGTGACGGCCGGGCTGGTGCTCGGCACACTGGCGACGAAGCTCTGGCAGCTCGTCCTGCTGTGGGGCTTCGTCGTCGGCATCGGCACCGGGCTCACCGCCATGGTGCTGGGCGCCACGGTGGCGAGCCGCTGGTTCGTGGAGCGCCGGGGCCTGGTGCTCGGCATCCTGACCGCCGCGGTGGCGACGGGCCAGCTGGTCTTCCTGCCGCTCGCGGCGCACCTGATCGATGTCGTCGGCTGGCGGCTGGCGCTGGTGCCCAACGTGGCGGGGCTGCTGATCGCCGCGGCGCTGGTGGTGCTGTTCCTGCGCGACCGTCCGTCGGACGTCGGTCTCACGCCTTTCGGCGCTCCCGTCGAGCCGCAAGGTGCACCGGCACCCGCTCCGGCGCTCCCTGCAGGATCGGTGTTCAGCGCCGTCGGCCGCGCCTTCTCCATCCTCGCCGAGAGCTCGCGCAGCCCGGCGTTCTGGATCCTGTTCTCCACCTTCTTCATCTGTGGGCTGAGCACCGCGGGCCTGATCCAGACCCACTTCGTCGCGCTCTGCGCCGATTTCGGCATGCCGCAGGTCGACGCCGCGACGACGCTCGCCATGATGGGTGCCTTCGATTTCGTCGGCACCATCCTCTCCGGCTGGCTCTCCGACCGCTACAGCAACCGGTGGCTGCTGTTCTGGTACTACGGCCTGCGCGGCCTCTCGCTGCTGTGGCTGCCGCACTCCACCTTCTCGTTCTACGGCTTGTCGCTGTTCGCTTTGTTCTACGGGCTCGACTGGATCGCCACAGTGCCGCCCACCGTCAAGCTCGCCGGCCAGACGTTCGGCGCGGCCAAGGCGCCGCTGGTGTTCGGCTGGATCTTCACCGGCCATCAGATCGGCGCGGCGGTGGCGGCCTACGGCGCCGGCCTGTCGCGCACGGCGCTGGAGACCTACCTCCCGGCCTTCTACGCGGCGGGCTTCGCCTGCCTCATCGCCTCTGGCCTGGTGCTGCTGCTGAAGCCGAAGGCCAAGCAACCGATCGCCTCCGCAGCGCCTGCGGCGGCGCCCGCGACAGCCTGAGCGAGCGGAGGCGGTCGCGTCTCGCCCCGCACGGGGGTGGGACGCGCCGACCGAGCTCGGGTTATGCCTCGTTGCGGAACCGAGCCAGGATGGCCGGATCCAGAACCCGGATCTTACGGTAGCGGTTTTCGATGGCACCGAGCTCCGCAAGTTCGGACAGGCATCGCCGCAACGTACCGCGTGCCACGCCGAGCAGCCGCGCCAGGTCGTCCTGGGTCGCTTGCACGGCTTGCGGCGTCTCCGTCAGGCGAAGCAGGTGCCTGCAGACGCGCGCCCGGACACTGAGCGACAGCGCCTCCGAATAGTACTTGACCACGGCGCCGACGTTCCTGGTGCCCAGGCGATAGAACGCCTGCCAGTGCTCCGGCTGGCTGGCGAGCAGGGCCTTGATCGCTCGGCTGGGGAGGTGCAGCAGGCGCGAGCGCGAGGCGGCCGAGATCGTCACGATTCGGGGCGTGCCCGCCAGTTCGGCCGCATCCCCGATCCAGAATCCGATTTCTGCCAGATGTACGAACGCGGGCTCGTCGGCGGCCACGGGGAACATGATTTCCAGGCTGCCCGACCCCAGCCCATAGAGCCCGTCGGATGGGTCGCCGGCGCTGTAGATGAGCTGGCCGGCATCGTAGACGCGCCAGCGCCCCGCTTCGGCGACCCAACCGCGAAATGCCTCGCTTTCGCTGGCGAGCCAGCCGACCCGATCGAGAGGCGCCAATTTCCCCGCATGCATAGTGCACCAGATTGATCAAAATCGCGCATTTGCGCCCACCGTGCTCACTATAGTCCGCCCGGCAGAGAGAGAACTGAGGTCACGCAGCGTTTACGCGCTCGGCTCCACGAGCCGGCGTGACTGACGGAGGAGTGCCGTGCGGAAGCAGGCACGGCACCGCCGACGGGGCATCTCGACTGAAATGTCAAACGTTCGATCTCCGCGGCGCCGGCGCACGGCGCCGTCGAGGTCCTGTTGCCTGAAGCAAGAGGCGCGCAGGCCAGCGGAGGAAAGTCATGGACCAAGACAGCGATCGCAACGTGCCACGCGGCCCGTCCGGCTTGAACAGGCGCAGCATTCTGCTGGCGGGAACCACGTTGGCGGCCGCGCAGGCGTTCGCGCCGGCCGCTTCGGCCCAGGCCGCTCGCGCTCAGACGCCACCTGCAAGCCCGGGGAAGAAGCCCAACATCCTCGTCATCTGGGGCGACGACATCGGCACCTGGAACATCAGCCACAACAGCCGCGGCATGATGGGCTATTCTACGCCGAACATTGACCGTATCGCCCGGGAAGGCGTGTCTTTCACCGATTATTACGGACAGCAGAGCTGCACGGCCGGCCGTGCCGCCTTCCTCGGCGGTAATGTCCCCGTGCGCACCGGCATGACCAAGGTCGGGCTGCCCGGCGCGGCCCAGGGCTGGCAGAAGAGCGACGTCACCGTTGCGACGGTGCTCAAGGCGCAGGGCTACGCCACGGGCCAGTTCGGCAAGAACCATCAGGGCGACCGCGACGAGCACCTGCCCACCATGAACGGCTTCGACGAGTTCTTCGGCAACCTCTATCACCTCAATGCCGAGGAGGAGCCGGAGAACGAGGACTACCCGAAAAATCCGGAGTTCCGAAAGAAGTTCGGCCCGCGCGGCGTCATCCGCGCCTGGGCGAACCCGGACGGCACCCAGAGGATCGAGGATACCGGCCCGCTCACGCGCAAGCGCATGGAGACGGTGGACGAGGAGACGCTCGCCGCCGCCAAGGATTTCATCAACCGGCAGGTGAAAGCCGGAAAGCCCTTTTTCACCTGGTGGAACGCCACGCGCATGCACCTGCGCACCCATGTGAAGGCGGAACATCGCGGCAAGTCCGGCCAGGACGAGTATTCGGACGGCATGGTCGAGCACGACGAGCAGGTGGGAGACCTCCTCAAGCTCATCGACGACCTCGGCATCGCCAACGACACCATCGTCTTCTACTCCACCGACAACGGCCCGCACTTCAACAGCTGGCCCGATGCGGGCACCACGCCGTTCCGCAGCGAGAAGAACTCCAATTGGGAAGGTGCCTATCGCGTGCCGGCCTTTGTGCGCTGGCCCGGACACTTCCCGGCCGGTACGACGCTGAACGGCCTCGTCGCCCACGAGGACTGGCTGCCCACCTTCGCCGCCGTCGCCGGCGCGCCGGACATCAAGGAGAAGCTGCTGGCCGGCGTTGAGCTCAACGGCCGAAAATATCGAAACTACATCGACGGCTACAATCAGCTCGACTACCTCAGCGGCAAGGTGAAGGAGCCGCCGCGCAACGAATTCTGGTACGTGAACGACGACGGGCAGATCGTCGCCGCCCGCTACCAGGACTGGAAGGTTGTGTTCCTCGAGAACCGCGGTGAGGGCTTCGGCGTCTGGCGCGAGCCTTTCGTCGAGCTGCGGGTGCCGCTCCTGTTCAACCTCAGGCGCGATCCGTTCGAGCGAGCCCAGCACAGCTCCAACACCTACAACGACTGGTTCATGGACCGCGTGTTCGTCATCGTGCCGATCCAGGCGATGGCGGCCCGGTTCCTCGCCACCATGAAGGACTACCCGCCGAGCCAGGCGCCGGGATCCTTCAACCTGTCGCGGATCGAGGAGCAGCTCAAGAGCGCCGTCGGCAACTGAGCTGCCGGCCGGTTGCGTTCGCCCGCGGCGGCACCGCTGCCCCGCCGCGGGCTCACCGGGTCTCGCTGCGCCCGGTACAGTCCTGTTCTGCGGCTGCCGCTGTCCTCGACGCCGGTGCGCTGTCAGCCCGCGGGCCGCGGCGCGGCTGCGGGGCCGTCCACGACGGCGACCTCGGCCCCCTCCCGGGCGATCTCCGCCTCGACACGGTCGGACAGCTCGAGCGGATGCGCCATGGCCTCGTGCAGGGCGGCCTTGTCGAGCTCGCCTTCCCAGCGGGAGATCACGATGGTGGCGACGCCGTTGCCGATCAGGTTGGTCAGGGCGCGGCACTCGCTCATGAACTTGTCGATGCCGATGAGCACGGCGAGTGAAGCGATCGGAATGTCGGGGATGATCGAGAGGGTCGCGGCGAGGGTGATGAAGCCCGCGCCGGTCACGCCGGAGGCGCCCTTGGACGTGAGCATGGCGATGGCGAGGATCGACAGCTCCTGCCAGATCGTCAGCGGCGTGTTGGTCGCCTGGGCGAGGAACAGCGTCGCCAGCGTCATGTAGATGTTGGTGCCGTCGAGGTTGAAGCTGTAGCCCGTCGGCACCACCAGCCCGACCACAGACTTGGAGGCGCCGAGCCGCTCCATCTTGCGCATGATGTGCGGCAGCACCGTCTCGGACGACGAGGTGCCGAGCACGATCAGGAGCTCGTCCTTGATGTAGGCCAGGAAGCGCAGGATCGAGAAGCCGGCGAGCCGGGCGATGGTACCAAGCACCAGGAGCACGAAGAGGGCGCTGGTGAGATAGAAGGTGGCGATCAGCTGGCCGAGGTTGACCAGCGAGCCCAGGCCGTACTTGCCGATGGTGAAGGCCATCGCCCCGAAGGCGCCGAGCGGCGCGAGCTTCACGATCATGCCGATGATGCGGAAGAACAGCTTGCCGGCGACGTCGACCACATGCTCGACCTTGCGGCCGGCCTCGCCCATGTTCGCGGCGGCGATGCCGGTGAGGATCGCCACCAGCAGCACCTGCAGCAGGTCACCCTTGACCAGCGCGTCGAGAAAGCTCGACGGGATGATCGCCATGAGATGGCCGACGAAGCTGTCGGACGCGGCCTGCTTGACGAAGCCCTGGACGGCGCCCGCATCGAGGGCGCTGGCATCGATGTTGAAGCCGGCACCCGGCTGCACCGTGCGGCCGACGATGAGGCCGATGACGAGGGCGATCGTCGACACCGTCTCGAAGTAGACCAGCGCCTTGATACCCACGCGGCCGACCTTGCGCAGGTCGCTGACCGAGGCGATGCCGTGCACGACGGTGCAGAAGATCACCGGCGCGATCATCATCTTGATCAACGCGATGAAGCCGTCGCCGAGCGGCTTCAGGGCCTCGCCCGTATGCGGGAACAGGTGGCCGACGAGGATGCCGAGGGCGATCGCGATCAGCACCTGGATGTAGAGCACCTTGTACCAGGGCTGGGCGCTGCGCTGCGGCTCGGCGCCGGGCCCGATCTGGGGCGTCGCGCCCGAAAGTGCACTGTCGTTGCTCGTCATGTTCGCCCCGAGGCCTCGGCCCGATCGTCCCGTTGCAACAATGGTTTCCTTAGAGGCCGGCGCCAAGCGCGGCCATCCGCCTTTCGGCTGAGCGCCGCCCGCGCGCCCGCCTTGATGGCTCGGGCGCAGGACGACGCAACCGACAGGTTCGCGCAGCTGTAGCATGCGGAAAATGGGGCCACATCGGCCGATCGTGCAGCCTCATCATGTGCGCTGCGGCTATGTCGCCGCGCCCCGGCAGCGCTGCACGCAATCTGCACAAGACTCCTGAGTTCATGCGCGACGGCGGCCAACGGCCTGCAAGGCGTGCGGGCACAACGAGGGCCATGAGACGCCGCATTCGCCTGCCGCCTTTCTTCCCGACCGTTCTGCCGACGAGCCTGCTCAATGACGGCTGGTGGCTGGCGGACACCGCCGCGCCGCCTGGGCCGGCTTGCTCCCACGCCGCGGCTCCCGTGCCGGCGATCTCGTCCCGCATCCGCAACCGCAAAGGCTTCCGCCCATGACCGGCCTATCGCTGCCGCTGACCGACGCCTCCACGCGGGCCGCCCGAACGGTCTCGCAGCGCCTGCTCCTCGCGCTCGCCCTGATCGTGCTGGGGGACTGGCTGTTCTGGAACCGGGGGCCGGGGATCTCCGTCGCCCTGTTCCTCGCGGCGCTGTTTGCCGGCGCGGTGTTGACCAATCCGGTCCCGCCGGCGGGCCGTCGTTTCGTCCTCGCCTGCCTCATCGCGGCGGCCGGCCTCCTGCCCGTCGTCGAGGAGCTGACGTTGCTCTCCTTCGGCCTCGCGTGCGTGGCGGCTGCCGGCGCGACGCTGGTGCTGCGCGGCAGCTTCATGGGCAGCGCCGCTGCTCGGGCGCATGCCGTGGCGGCGCTGCTGCTGGGCGGGCCCTGGCGCCTTGCCGCGGACGCCTGGCGGTTTCCGCGCCTCTGCCGGCGCCTGGGCGTGATGCGGTGCGAGGCGAGGGCGCTGCTGGGCTGGATCGTGCCCGTCGTCTGCACGGGCGTCTTTCTCGTTCTGTTCGCCGATGCCAATCCGCTCATCGAACGCTGGCTGACGTCAGTCGAGGCGACCGACGCCAGCCTGGACTATCTCCGGCTGCTGTTCTGGTGCGCTCTGGCGGTCGTGGCCTGGCCATTCCTGCGTGCTCGCAAGCCGAAGCCGCGTGCCGGCGGGGCGCCGCTTCCGGCCCGCGTGGCTGTGTCCGATCCGCGGACGGCCGAGGTCTTCGGCCAGGCCGCGATCCTGCGCTCGCTGGTGCTCTTCAACCTGCTGTTCGCCCTCCAGACCGGGCTGGACCTCACCTACCTCTGGGCGGGCGCGGCGTTGCCGCCCGGCATGACCTATGCCGACTACGCCCACCGGGGGGCCTATCCGCTGATCGCCACGGCCTTGCTGGCCGCGGCCTTCGTGCTGGCGGCGCTGCGGCCGGGCACCGGTGCCAACGATTCGCGGGCGATCCGCACGCTGATCTTCGCGTGGATCGCGCAGAACATCCTGCTCGTCCTCTCGTCGATGCTGCGGCTCGATCTCTACGTCGAAACCTACTCGCTGACGTGGCTGCGGTTCTGGGCCTTCGTCTGGATGATCCTGGTGGCCGTCGGGCTTGCGCTGATCATCGTGCGGATGGTGCTGCTGCGTCCGAACCGATGGCTGATCGGCGCCAACCTCGTGAGCTTGGGCGTCGCCCTCTACGCCTGCGCTTTCCTCAACATCCCCTCCCTGATCGCCACCTACAACGTCGCGCACGCTCGTGAGATATCGGGCAGCGGGCCGGTGCTCGATGTCCTCTACCTGGTCCGTCTGGGTCCTCAGGCCATCCCCGCCATCGACACATACAGGAGCCTCCGGCTCCAGAGCGGCGCCGACGCCGCATCGGATCCAGCGCTGCAATATCTCGACAGGCGGCGGCCCGACCTGACGCTCCAGGCGATCAAGCCGCTCGACGACTGGCGGAGCTGGAGCTTTCGCAGCGCGCGCCTGACGCGCTATCTGAACGAGGCGCCCGCGCCTGCCTCCGGGAGCTCGGCTATACCGGACATCAGCCCCTGAGCGCGGGAGACGCGGCCGTGACCCACATCCTCGTCGTCGACGACGATCCGCATATCCGCGAGGTCATCTGCTTCGCCCTCGAGAAGGCCGGCATGACGACGGATGTGGCCGCCAACGGCGTGGAGGCGCTCCGCGCCGTCGTGCAGGCGGTCCCGCACCTGATCGTGCTCGACGTCGGCATGCCCGAGATGGACGGCCTGGAGGTGTGCCGGCGGCTGCGCCGCCAGTCGGACGTGCCGATCCTGTTCCTGTCGGCCAAGGACGACGAGATCGACCGCATCCTCGGCCTGGAGCTCGGCGGCGACGACTACGTGACCAAGCCGTTCAGCCCGCGCGAGCTGGTGACGCGCATCAACGTCATCCTGCGCCGGACCAAGAGGCCGCCGGCGGCCCCGGTCGATGGCGTCCCCTCTTTCGCGCACGGCGCCTTCACCCTCGACGAGGGCAGGCACGAGGCGCGGCTCGGCGGCCGTGACCTCGGGCTGACGGTCCGCGAGTTCCTGATCATGCGTGCCCTGGTGAGCCGCCCCGGCCGCGTGCTGGAGCGCGGTTCTCTGATGGACGCGGCCTATGACCACGACGTGCACGTCTCGGACCGCACCATCGACAGCCACATCCGCAACATCAGGGCGAAGTTCGTCGCCGCCGGCTGCGGCAACGCCATCGAGACGGTGCACGGCGTCGGCTTCCGGCTCGGCCGCTGCGAGGCCGACGCGTGACGCGGACGATGGTGCCGCGAAAATGGCGGCCGTCGCTCGGCATGATCGTCCTGGCCGTGCTGCTCACTGTCGCGGCGCTGCCGCTCGCGGGCCTGTTCTTCTTCCGCCTCTACGAGAACCAGTTGATCCGGCAGACCGAAGCGGAGCTGATCGCCCAGGCTGCAGTGCTGGCCGCCCTGTTCAGCCGTGACGTGGAGGCCGCGTCTCCCCCGGCGCCGGCCGCGGAGCTGCCGCCGGGATCGGTGTCGGGGGAACGCTACCACCCGGTCGAGCCGCGGCTCGACCTCGCCGGCAGCGACGTGCTGCCGCGCCGGCCGGATGCGATCGCGGCCGAGCGGCCGGTCGATCCCGCGATCCAGAGAATCGGCACCGACCTGTATGCGGTCGCGCTGCGCACGCGGGAGGTGACGCTCGCCGGCTTCAGGGTGCTCGACGCCAACGGCACCATCGTCGCGGGGGAGGACGACGTCGGCCGTTCGCTGGCCCACGTCGAGGAGGTCGCGGCCGCCATGGGCGGTCGCTACGGCAGCGCGCTGCGCGTCCGCATCTCCAACCACGAACCGCCGCCCCTCTACTCGGTCAGCCGCGGCACCGGCGTGCGGGTGTTCGTGGCCATGCCGGCCATGGTCGCCGGGCAGGTGGTGGGCGTCGTCTATGCCTCACGCACGCCCAACAACATCGTGCGTCATCTCTATTCCGAGCGCCGCAAGGTCGCCCTTGCCGGCGCATGCCTGCTCGCCGTCATCCTGGTCGTCGGCCTGCTGTTCGCCCGTACCATCACCCAGCCGATCCACCAGCTCATCGCCCGCACCCGCGACGTCGGCCGTCAGGGCGCCGCCGGGATCGAGCCGCTGCGCAACTACGGCACGCGCGAGATCGCCCTGCTGGCGCAGAGCTTCCTCGACATGGCGGGCCGTCTGTCGGAGCGCGCCGCCTACATCACCACCTTCGCCGCCCACGTGTCGCACGAGCTCAAATCACCGCTCACCTCGATCCAGGGGGCGGCCGAGTTGCTGATCGATGACGAGGAGGGCCGGGCGATGGATCCGCAGCGCCGCCGCCGCTTCCTCGACAACATCGTCGCCGACACCCGGCGGCTGACGTTGCTGCTGCAGCGGCTCAAGGACCTGGCGCAGGCGGACAATCCGCAACTGGCGGGCACCACCACGCTGGGCGCTGTGGTGCGCGAGCTGGAGAGCCAGTGCCCCGCCCTGGCCATCCGCGTCGACGGCGGCCGGCACGAGGTCCTGGCGATGTCGCAGGACAACGCGGTGATCCTGTTCTCCCACCTGGCGGACAATGCGTTGCGCCATGGGGCGACCGAGCTGGTGATCGAGCGGAGCACGGTGCCGGGCCAAGTGACGTTCGTCGTCGGCGACAACGGCGAGGGCATCTCCGAGGCCAATCGGGGACAGGTCTTCGATGCCTTCTTTACCACCCGCCGCGAGGCCGGAGGTACAGGCATGGGGCTGCACATCGTACAGTCGATGCTGCGCTCGCATCTCGGCAGTATCCGGCTGCTGCCGTCCGCCGGCGGCGCCCGCTTCGAGATCTCGCTGCCTGCCGCCTGAAGGCCGTCGCCGTCAGGCGCCCAGCCAGGCCCTCGTCTCGTCGAGCAGCTCATCGGCGAGCTCTTCATCGTCGGCGATGCGGGCGAGCAGCACGGCGCCGACCATGGCCGCCCAGCTGCCGACGGCGGCGCGCCGCCGGGCTTCCGGCGTCCGGCCGGGCGCCGTGCGGCTCAAGGCGTCGATCTGGCGCCGGATCGCCTGCGTCAGGGTGTGGCGCACCTCCGGCGAGGCACGGACGGCCTCGCTGCCCAGGCCGGCGAACAGGCAGCCGCCGCCCACGTCGTCCCGGTGGCGCGCGCTGAGGTAGGCCGCGGCGTAGTCCTTCAGCGCGCGCGGCGTCTCGCCCTCCGCGCTCGCGCCCAGCGCGTGGCCGCAGCTCTGGGCGATCAGATCCTCCTTGGAGCGAAAATGGCCGTAGAAGGCGCCGTGGGTGAGGTCCGCCGCCTTCATGATCTCCGCCACCGTGACCCCGTCGAAGCCACGCTCCCGGAACAGGCGCGCCGCCGCGTCCAGAATGCGCTGGCGGTTCTCGGCGACCTGCTCCCGGCTGACTTTCATGGCTCGTCCTCCTTCTTCGGGCTCCATCTATACCTGATGATGGTCATGAATGCATCAAGACGGCATGGATGGAGCCGATGAGCGCCTGGAGAGCCGCCGGCGGTCAGCTCCCGCCGACGGGTGGGCAGGTGAAGCGTCCGACCGCCTGCTCGACGGCCGCGCCGATCGCCAGCGCGCGGGGCTCGTGGAGCGCGGGCACGTTGATCTGGAAGCCGATCGGCAGGCCGTCCCGCGACGGCCCGGCGGGCACCGACAGCGCCGCGAGGTCGAAGAAGTTGGCGAAGCGCGTGAAGACGCCCGGGCTCGCGCCTTCGTCGTAGGTCGCGAGGCTCGGCGCCGGCGTGGCGGTGGTCGGCGTGACGAGCGCGTCGATGCGGTCGAACACCGTGTCCAGCTTGGCCTTGCCGCGCCGCCGCTCGTCCAGCACGGCGAGGTAGGCGGGCGCCGGGATCGCCTTGCCGGAGAGCAGCCGCTCGCGCACCGGCGGGCCCAGGCGGTTGGGCTCCGCCTCGGCCAGGTGGCCGTAGTGCTGATAGCCTTCGGCGGCGATCATGATCCCGCAGGGGCCGACATAGGCCGCGGGCGGCTGCTCCAGCGTGACCTCGACGATCTCGGCGCCGGCATTCGCCAGCAAGCCGAGCACGCGGTCGAAGGTCTCGGCGACGTCCGGGTCGAGGTCGGCGCCGAGGGCGGTGATGCCGAGCCGTATGCCCGCCAGCGGCGGCACGGCGCCTTGCGCCAGCTCGGCCAGCGAGCCGCCGCGCAGGTGGCCGGTCTCGGCCATCACCATCAGCGCCAGCGCCGCATCGGCGACCGTCCGCGTCAGCGGGCCGATGGTGTCGAGCAGGGCGGAGAGCGGCAGCACGCCGGCCCGGTCGACCAGGCCGACGGAGGTCTTCAGGCCGACGACGCCGCAGAACGAGGCCGGCAGGCGCACCGAGCCGCCAGTGTCGGTGCCCAGCGCCAGCGGCACCAGGCCGGCCGCCACCGCCACGCCCGAGCCGTTCGACGAGCCGCCGGGGACGCGCGGGGTCGCAGGGTCCCAGGGATTGCGCGGGGTGCCGAGCGTCTCGTTGGTGCCCCAGCCGCCGAAGGCGTATTCCACCGTCGCCGTCTTGCCCACGACGACGGCACCGGCGGCCACGAGCCGCTGCACGACCGCGGCCGAGGCCGCCGCCGCGACGGCCTCGCTGCGGGTGAGCGAGCCGCCGCCGGTCACCAGGCCGGCCACGTCGATGATGTCCTTGATGCCGACCGGCACCCCGAACAGCGGGCCGCGCGGTCCCCCGAGCCGCGCCAGGGCATCGAGCCGGCGCGCGTCGATCAGCGCCCGCTCGCGGTCGACGCGGACGAAGGCGCCGAGGCGGGCGTTGTCGGACTCGATCCGGGCCAGCGCCTCCTGGGTCGCGGCTTCAGCGGTGGTTTCGCCGCGCGCCAGGCGCCGGGCGAGCGTCGACAGATCTTCCATGGGCGGCATGGGCCTTCTCTGGGTTGGGGATGAGGTGACTGATGGCGAAGGGATGCGGTCGTCGGCTTGCCGCTGCGCGCGGCCGCGGGGTTCAGGGAGGCCCGACGCCGCCGTGGGCGAGGCTCAGGAAATCGTGGAAGGCGCGGGCGGCGGCGCTGGGCTCGACGTCCCGCCGCCAGGCCAGGCCCACATCCATGGTGGGAATGTCGTCGTCGAGGAGGCGGGTCTCGATGCGCTGGCCCTCCAGCGACCAGGGCCGGAACACCATGTCGGAGAGGATGGTCAAGCCCATGCCGGCGGCCACCATGCTGCGCACCGCCTCCACCGACATGGTGCGGAAGACGACGTTGGGGCGGTAGGGAGTCTTGTCCCAGTAGAGGCGGGCGGTGTGCATGGCCTCGTCGACGGTCAGCATGACGTAGGGGTATTGGGCGACGTCGCCGAGACTGATGCGCTCGGCCTTGAGCAGCGGATGCTCGGCCGGCAGCCACAGGCGCCGCTGCGAGCGCAGCAGCGGCTCGGCCTGCAGCCGGTCCCGCGCCGCCAGGTTGGAGACGAGCATGACGGCGATGTCGAGGGCGCCGTCGAGCAGCGCCTGCTCGATGACGTCGCGCGGTGCCTCGTAGAGATGCAGCGTCACATTCGGGAAGCTGCGCGTGAAGCGGGCGTGGTGGCGCGGCAGGAAATAGCCGGCGACCGTATAGGTGACGCCGACGCGGACCTGGCCGGACGCCGCGGCATGGAACGAGCGCGGCACCCGCAGCGCCTCCTCGACCGCGGCCATGATCTCGCGCGCATGGGACAGGAAGCGGCTGCCTTCCGGCGTGACGCGCACGCCGGTGGGGTAGCGCTCGAGCAGGCGCACGCCGAGGGTCTGCTCGAGCTGCTGGATGGCCGAGGTGACCGCCGACTGGGAGACGTTGAGCTCGATCGCGCCCTGCGAGATCTGCCCGCTTTCGGCTGCGGCGATGAAGTAGCGCATCTGCTTCAGCGAGACGGTCATGCGGCCTCGGTCGGATCGGCTCACCGCTTCATATCGAAAAACCAGATGGATGGGCCAGAGCGGATTTGCGGCGCTCCCTGCCTGTCGTGCCGGTTCGTTTGGCCAACCACGCAGCGAGCCGAAGCCCAATGCCATGCATCAACCGAGCCATCTTGTCTCGACAGCGGTGAAAATCGGCACCATTCTGCCCGAGAGCGTCGCGAGGGCCCGGGTTCGCCCTGGTTTCGCGGATGCTATCTGATTTTCGAATGCAGCGTACAAGTTTTTTGATTTTTACAACATTCGAATCGCGGGGCTACCAATCGGAAAAGCCGATGGGGAGCGAGCGCGACAGCCGGACGACAACATGGTCCTCATCAACTGCGACATGGGCGAAGCCTTTGGCATCTGGCGGCTCGGCAATGACGAAGCGCTGATGCCGGCGATCCACATCGCCAACGTGGCCTGCGGCTTCCATGCCTCCGATTTCAACCACATGCGTGCCACGGTGCGGCTCGCCAAGCGCCACGGCGTCGCCGTCGGCGCCCATCCCTCGTTGCCGGACCTGCAGGGCTTCGGCCGCCGCGAGATGAAGATCGGCCGCGAGGAGCTGGCCAACTGCCTGATCTACCAGATCGGCGCGCTCAAGGGCTTCCTCGACGCGGAAGGCATGGCGCTCAACCACATCAAGCCGCACGGCTCGCTCTACAGCATGGCGGCCCGCATGCCCGACATCGCGGAGGCGGTCTGCGATGCCGCCGACGTCTTCAAGGTGCCGCTGCTCGGCATGATCAACACCGAGCACCAGCGCGTCTACACGGCGCGGGGCCACCGTTTCATGCCGGAATTCTATGCCGACCTGGACTACGCCGGCGACGGCTCGCTGATCATCACGCGCGAGCACGAGGCCGTCGACCCGGAGGCGGCGTCGGCGAAGTGCGTGCGCGCCGTGCGCGAGGGGCTGGTCAAGACCGTGGCCGGCAACGACGTGGCCGTCGGCGCCGAGACCATCTGCGTCCATTCCGACACGCCGGGTGCCGACACGTTGGCCCAGGTCCTGCACGCGCGGCTGGCGCGGGAGGGCATGCTCGCCCCCGCTCACGCCGCACCATGATGCTCACAGCGAACGAGACCGCCCGATGGCTCTGAAGACGATCCAAGCGCCGATCCCCGGCACCTTCTACCGCAAGCCGTCCCCCGACCAGCCGGCGTTCAAGGAGCCGGGCGATACGATCGCCGTCGGCGACACGGTGGGCCTGATCGAGGTGATGAAGTCGTTCATGCCCGTGCTGGCCGAGGAGGGCGGCAAGCTTGCCGCTTTCCATATCGAGAACGAGGATCCGGTGATGGCGGGCGATCCGCTGTACGACCTCGAGGCATGATCGCCGCAAGCTGACATTGCGGGCTGACATTACAGGCTGAGATGGCGATCAGGACACTCTTCGTTGCGAACCGCGGGGAAATCGCGGTCCGCATTATCCGGGCGGCGCGCGAGCTCGGCATCCGCACCGTCCAGGCGGTCAGCGCCGCCGACCGCGACATGCTGGCCGCCCGGCTCGCGGACGCCGTCGTGGAGGTCGGCCCGGCCCACGCCAGCAAGTCCTATCTCGACAAGGCGGTGATGGTGCAGGCGGCCGTCGCGAGCGGCGCCGATGCGGTGCACCCGGGCTACGGCTTCCTCTCCGAGAATGCCGATTTCGCCGCCATGGTGGAGGAGGCGGGGCTCGTCTTCGTCGGCCCGCGGCCCGAGACCATCCGCGCCATGGGCGATAAGGCGACCGCCCGCGCCATGGCCGCCAAGGCCGGCGTGCCGACGGTGCCGGGCAGCGAGGGGCGGGTCGAGACCGCGGACGACGCCCGCCGCGTCGCCCGCGACATCGGCTATCCCGTGATGATCAAGGCCTCAGCCGGCGGCGGCGGGCGCGGCATCCGCGTCGCCGCGACGGAGGCGGAGCTCGACGCCCTCATCCCCCAGGCGAGCTCCGAGGCCAAGGCGGCCTTCGGCGACGGCGGCCTCTACCTGGAGCGCTTCATTGCGCGCGCCCGTCACATCGAGGTGCAGGTCCTCGGCGACGGCTGCGACGTCATCCACCTCTACGAGCGTGAATGCTCGCTGCAGCGGCGGCGGCAGAAGGTGTGGGAGGAGGCGCCGGCCGCCTGTCTCACGCCCGCCGTGCGCGAGGCGCTGTGCGCTTCGGCCGTGCGGCTCGCGCAGTCCGTCGGCTACCGTGGCGCCGGCACGCTCGAATACCTCTACGATCCCGAGACCGGCGAATTCTTCTTCATCGAGATGAACACGCGCATCCAGGTCGAGCATCCGGTCACCGAGATGGTCACCGGCATCGATTTGGTGCGCGCCATGCTGGAGATCGCCGGGGGCGCCAAGCTCGCCATCGCGCAGCCCGACGTCGCCCTCAACGGGCACGCCGTCGAGGTGCGCATCAACGCCGAGAACCCGGCGAAGGGCTTCATGCCGTCGCCGGGCGTCGTGACGGCGCTCACGGTGCCGGAGGGGACCGGGATCCGCTTCGATACGATGCTTTATGCCGGCTACGCCGTCCCGCCGTTCTATGACAGCCTGCTCGGCAAGTTGATTGTGTGGAGCGAGAGCCGGGACGCCGCCATTGCCGGCTTGGCCGCCGCCCTGGAGGAGCTGCGCGTCGACGGGCTGGTCACCACGGCGGCCCTGCACCAGGCGCTGGCGCGCGACGCGGCGGTGCTGGCAGGCGATGTGCATACGCGCTGGCTGGAGGGCTGGCTGGAGCGCGGCGGCTTGGGTTGAGTGGGTGGAATGGCCGGGCTCGATCCGGCCATCAATCGCCTGGGACGTTATTCCATTGGAGGGGCCGATGACGACGAGATACGCGTTCGGAGGCGACGAGCACATCTTCGTCGAGGTGGACGAAGAGATGTCGCTCGATGCCTTCTTCAAGGGCCTGTCCATCACCCAGGCGGTCCGCGACAGCAACATCCGCGGCGTCACCGAGATCTGCCCGGCCAACGCCTCGTTCCAGATCAAGTTCGATCCCGACGTGATCGCGCCGGACGACCTGCTCACCGAGCTGAAGCGCATCGAAGCGGCCACCGGCAACGGCCAGTCGACCCTGGCGACGCGCATCGTCGAGATCCCCGTGTACTACGGCGACCCGTGGACGCACGAGACCCTGATGCGCTTCCGCGAGCGGCATCAGGAGCCTGATGGCACCGACCTCGACTACGCCGCCCGCGTCAACGGCTACGCCGGCGTCGACGACTTCGTCGCCGCCCATGCCGGCTCGCCCTGGTTCGTCTCCATGGTCGGCTTCGTCGCCGGCCTGCCGTTCATGTATCAGATGGTCGAGCGCGCCAGGCAGATCGAGGTGCCGAAGTATCTGCGCCCGCGCACCGATACGCCGCGACTGACGGTCGGCCACGGCGGCTGCTTCGGCTGCATCTATTCGGTGCGCGGCGCCGGCGGCTACCAGATGTTCGGCATCACGCCCATGCCGATCTACGATCCCCGGCAGGAGATCAGCTATCTCCGCGAATTCATGATCTTCTTCCGCCCCGGCGACATCGTGAAGTTCAAGCCCGTCGACCGGGCCGGCTACGATGCTGCCGTGGAGGAGGTCGACAAGGGCACCTTCGCCCCGCTGATCCGCACCGTCGATTTCTCGCTGGCCGAGTTCCACGCCGATCCCGCCGCCACCAATGCCAAGCTGCTGGGGGTGCTCCATGGCGCTTGAGATCCTGAAGCCCGGCCTCTCCACCACGGTGCAGGACCTGGGCCGTCCCGGCTACTACCACCTCGGCATTCCGCTCTCCGGCGCCATGGACCGCGAGGCGCTGGTGGCGGCGAACGCGCTGGTCGGCAACGACGACGGCGACGCGGCGCTGGAGGCGGTGTTCATGGGGCCGGAGATCCGCTTCACCGCGGATGCGGTCGTCGCCGTCACCGGGGCCGAGCTGCCGCCCAAGGTCGACGGCGTCGAGCAGCCGACGTGGCAGGCGTTTCCGGTCAAGGCCGCGCAGGTGCTGAGCTTCGGCTTCCTCAAGGCTGGCGCCCGCGCCTACATCGCGGTGGCCGGCGGCATCGACGTGCCGATGGTGCTCGGCTCTCGCTCGACCTATCCGCTGGGCGCGCTGGGTGGCCATGAGGGCCGGGCCCTCAAGGAGGGCGACGTGCTCTCCGTCGGCCCGGCCAAGCGCACGCTCAGGCCAGGCGCGCACATTCCGCCGGCGCTGCGGCGGACGACCGGCCGTGAGGCGGTGCTGCGCGTCCTGCCCGGCCTCTACTGGCACCGCATCACCGAGGAGGCGGGCCGGCACTTCTTCGACGACGTCTGGAAGGTGGCGCCCGAGGCCGACCGCATCGGCTACCGCTTCCGCGGCGGCCGGCCGCTCGCATTCCTGCCGCGCCAGCAGCCTTTCGGCGCCGGCTCCGACCCGTCCAATATCGTCGACAGCTGCTACCCCTACGGCTCGGTCCAAGTGCCCGGCGGCACCGAGCCGATCGTGCTGCATCGGGATGCGGTGTCGGGTGGCGGCTATTTCATGCTCGGCACGGTGATCTCGGCCGACCTCGACCTCATCGGCCAGCTCCAGCCGCACCAGCCGGCGCGTTTCCGCGCCGTCGACATGGCCGAGGCGCTGGCGGCGCGCAAGGAGCGGGCGGCGGCGGTGGCGGCGCTGAAGGCGGCGGTGTGAGGCGCGCCGCGGCGCCTGGAGACGCGGCGAGCCGCCTGTGTTTGCCGTGCCGGCTGCCGCCTTGGGGCTCTATCCCTCGGCCGCCCTCTTTGGCCGAGCTCTCCTTCGGCCGTGGAGCAATGGGACGACGTTATGTGACGGACGCGGAATAGGCGGTGCGCGGAAGGCTGCGCCGCCCCCCGCGCCGCATCATCTGTTGCGCACGACCATCAACGATCCGCCGGATGCCAACTGCCTCGCCTCACCGCGCCATCAGCGCGAACACCCCCCAGCCCAGGTATTCGCGCGTGTGCGTGACGTAGCGTTCGGGTTCCGAGGTCAGTCGGGCTCGCACATCTTTCGCAAAATCGTCGTCGGGGTTCGCATCGAGCCATCGGCGCATCGTGAGCCACTTGGCTGCCTCGTACCTGTCCCAGCTGTCCTGGTCCGCCAGCACCATTTCCACAACGTCGTAGTTGAGCCTGCCGAAGGATGCGAGAAGTCCTGGAAGCATGAGAAAGTCGGAGATCGAGCCGGCAAGGCATCTTTTGGCAACGTCTTCCGTGGGCGGCAACTGCAGCCAGTACGGCTCGCCGATGAGAATCATCCCTCCGGTGCGAAGGCTCTCCGCCAGAAGCTCGATGGTGCCGACGACACCCCCGCCGATCCACGTGGCACCGACACAGGCTGCGACGCCGACCTTTTCCTCGGCCACATAGCCGGCAGCGTCGCCGTGGATGAACTCGACCCGATCGGCGACCCCGAGCTCTTCAGCGCGCAGCTTCGCTTGCCCGGTGAACAACTGGCTCATGTCGATACCAGTGCCGCTAATCCCGTAGTCGCGTGCCCAAGTGCACAGCATCTCGCCCGAGCCGCTGCCAAGGTCCAGCACGCGGGTCTCCGGTTCCAGGCGCAACGCCGCGCCGAGAGTGGCGAGCTTTTCGGGTGTGAACGGATTATGGATGCGGTGAGCGCTTTCCGTGACGTTGAAGATCCGGGGGATGTCCACTGCAGAAACGCCTTTCGTGTGTAAATGGATTCGGTTGTTCACCAGCGGTGCGCAAGTTTTACGGATCGGGCGGATCTCACCCGGCCGACGCACAACTCACGAACCAGAGCAAATGTGGCAACCCTATCTTTGCGGATGCCGACGAGAAAGGCCGCGAACGATTTCCGGGTTTTATCGCATCGGGTGGGATAGCGCCGATTGTCCTGGGCGGGGCGTGACGTCCTCCCGCGCTCTGCGGCAAAAGCCCCTCAATGATATGCCATTCGATATCCGTCACATCGCCGCGAGCCAAAACCGCCTCCTGAAAGGCGGCCTTGAATCATGCTTCCGCTGATTTGGGAACCAATTTTGTCAACGGGACCTAGACTAGAGCATCAAGCCTGAGTGAATGACGAAATCGCGCAGATTGTAGATCGCTGCGTTGAAGTCGAATTCCTCGAACATCACCGAACGCACGAGCACCCCGTCGAGGAAGGTGGAGATGAACGTCACCGCCTTTTCGTCATCGATGCCAGCGGGAAAGCGGCCCGAGGCGACGCCTCGGCTGATCGCGTCGCGTAGGATCTCACGCTCGATCTGATAGAAGCGGCGGATCGCGGCGTCGATCTCGGCGTTGGCGCTATGGGTGTTGGCGTAGTCGATCGATATCTTGATGAGGTCGCGCATCAGCGGGTACTGCCGTGCGTGGTTGACGATCCAGGTCGATATGATGTCTTCCGGCGCGGAGACGCTGCGCGAGATCGTGCGAAAGCTCTCGTACGCATTGTTGGCCGCCATTTCGACGACCTTCAGGAATAGCCCCTCCTTGCTGCCGAAATAGTAGTAGATCAGTCCCGGGTTCAGACCGGTCGCGTCGCTTATGTCCTTGATGGTCACCTGGGCATAGTTGCGCTGTGCGAAGAGCCCGAAGGCGGTTTTCAGAATGTGCTGCGAGCTGCTCGGCGCCGTTTCGCCAAGCTCGACCGGCGAGCTTGGCCCGCCATCGTCGTCGACGGCTCCGGGCATCTCGGCTTCGTCGCGATCCTCGGGCGCCGCACGTCGGGTCCGGCTCTCCAGGGCGGCGACGCCTCCAGCCTCATACAGACGGCGAAAGCGATAGTAGCTGTCGCGGCTGAACTTCGTGATCTCGCAAGCGCGCTTCACATTGCCCAGCGTCTCGGCCAGCTCGAGCAGCCGCAACTTCGCTTCAACACCCTGGGGCTGTGCCATCCTCGCGATCTCCCTGACGCCGACGCGGATCGTTATCTGACAGATATGTCAGAATTTTGTGTCCGGCAATCGGAGAGTGCAGCTTCTTGGATATGGCGGACACTGCGAGCAAATACTGAACATGATGCATTCAATTGGCCGCGCATAAACTGATCAGCATGCATATACGTTGGCCATATTGAGGAAATAGCGCGCTTCGGGCGGATCTGAGGCGACGACTCGGTTGATCGAGCGATTAATCAATGTCAGCTTGCTCGGACTGAGACATCGAAGAGGGAGGCATCATGACCTTCACTCAAGTTCGGACTGTCGCGATGGCGGAGCGGAGCACCGCGCGCCGCGCGCGCAACCCCGTCCTGGGACGGCTCACAACGCCGCGGGCACCGATTCCCGCCGGCGCCTCGCTCGCCGCAGCGCTGCTCGTTTGGGCATTGATGCTCGGCTATTGGATGATCGCCACCTATGGCGGCCTCGTGCGTCCGATCTTCCTTCCGACCCCGGGCGCGGTCCTGCGGAGGGGCATCGAACTGTGGGGCGATGGAACGCTGCTGCCGAATATCTGGTCGTCGGTCTCGGTGGTGCTCCTCGGCTTCGGGCTCGCGTCGCTGATATCGATCCCGATCGGCCTGCTCGCCGGGACCTACAGGGTCGTGCAGTCCGCCATCGGTCCGCTCGTCGACTTCACCCGATACCTGCCCGTGACGTCGTTCGTGCCGCTCTTCATCCTCTGGATCGGCATTGGCATCGAACAGCGAGCCGCCATCATCTTCTTTGGCGTCTTCTTCCAGCAGATCGTCCTGGTGGCCGACGCAGCGCGCAATGTGTCCGACGACCTGTTGAACGCGTCCTATACGCTCGGCGCGTCGAGACGTAGCGTCCTCGTCAGCGTGCTGCTGCCCGCGTCCGCCCCGGCGATCATCGATATCCTGCGCGTGACCATCGCCTGGGGCTGGACCTATCTCGTCGTCGCCGAGCTGGTCGGCGCATCGGCGGGCCTGGGTTACATGAGCATGCGGGCCATGCGCGGCTTCCAGGTCGACACCATCTTTCTCGCCATCGCCATCATCGGGCTGCTAGGGCTGGCAACCGATCAGATCTTCCGCCTGATCCGGAGGGTGTTCTTCCCATGGTCGCGATGAACGGCGCCTTGCGTCAGGCGCCGGTGGCCGCGCCGGCCCCCACGCTGCTGAGCTTCACCAACATCACCCTCGATTACGGCAGCGGCCGCAAGGCGCTGCGCGCGATCGACAGCCTGGGCTTCGACGTGAGGGAAGGCGAGTTCGCGGTCATCGTGGGCCCTTCAGGCTGCGGCAAATCCAGCCTTCTCTACCTCGTGGCCGGCTTGGCCGCGCCCACCGCGGGCAGCATCCGCCTCGGCGGCGTCGAGGTGACGGGTCCCGGAGCGGAGCGGGGCATGGTGTTCCAATCGTACACCCTGTTTCCGTGGCTGACGGTGCGAAACAATATCGGCTTCGGCCTCAAGCAGCGCGGCGTGCCGGCGCAGGAGCGCACACCGATTATCGACAGGTACATCGAGGAAGTGGGCCTGAAGAAGTTCGCCGACCACTATCCGAGCGAGCTCTCGGGCGGAATGAAACAACGGGTCGCCATCGCCCGAGCCATGGCCAACAACCCGAAGATCCTCCTGATGGACGAGCCCTTCGGCGCGCTGGACAGCCAGACCCGGCTCAACATGCAGAAGATGCTGATGCGGGTCTGGGAGCATGACAAGACGACGGTGCTCTTCGTGACCCACGATATCGACGAAGCGATCCTGCTCGCCGACCGCATCTTCGTGATGTCGGCCCATCCGGGCCGACTGCGCGAAGTCATCGAGGTGGCCCTGCCGAGGCCACGCGCCCTGTCGATGATGCTTGCGCCCGGATTCATTTCACTCAAGCAGCGCCTGTTCAACCTCCTGCACGCAGGGGAAGAGCGGGACGAAGCCGAATAAGTCACGCCGCCGCAATCCGCCGCTGATCCTTCAGGAAGGACGACGATCATGAAGAAATTGCTCTCCGCCTGTCTCGTCGCCGCTGCGCTGTCGGCCACCGCCGGGACGTCGACGGCAGGGGAACTCACCCTTGCCAACACCACATGGGTCGGCTGGGGACCGCTCTACCTCGCTCGGGATCTCGGATACTTCGAGAAAATGGGGCTCAAGCTGAACCTGCCTGTCACCAACGAGACCCGCGAGGGATTTCTCGCGCTCGCGGCAGGTAAAGCGGATGGCGTGCCCGATACGATCGACGACATCCTCGTGTATCGCAACGCCGATGCGTGCTTCAAGACGGTGCTCGTATTGGACGACAGCTACGGCGGCGATGGCATCCTGACGGCGCCGGACGTCAACAAGATCACCGACCTGAAGGGCAAGACCGTCGCCCTGAACCAGGATTCCGTCACCAGTTTCTGGCTGCATTACCTGATGCGCAAGGAAGGGATGAGCTCTTCCGACATCACCGTGGCGAACATGACCGCGGACGAGGCCGCTGCCGCGTTCATCGCCAAGCGGGCCGATGCAGCCGTGACCTGGGAGCCGAACCTCACCTTCGCCAAGGCCAACCGGCCGGACACCAAGGTGCTGATCGACTCCAAGGCGACACCCGGCATCATCGTCGATGTCGTGACCATCTCCTGCGAGGTGATCAAGACGCGGCCCGGCGACGTGAAGGCGCTCGTCAAGGGCTACTATATGGCCCTCGACTATATGAAGCAGAATCCCGAAGAGGCCAACAAGATCATGGCCAAGGGAATCGGCGGCTGGCTGTCGAAGCCGAGCGATGTCGCCACGACGCTGACCCATGTCCGCTTCATGGACAAGGCAGCCAACGCCGAATACTTCGGCACGCCCGGGAAGCCCGGCAAGATCGCCGAAGTGATCGCGCTCGGCAATGAGATCTGGGGCCATCTGGGTCGCGTCAAGGCTCCCGTGCCGATCGAGGACGTCATCGACTGGTCGTTCCATCAGGGCGAGTGACCCGGGCGAGCACGCTGCGCCCGCCTTTCCAGATCAGATAGGTGAACCGATGAGCTCTCTGGATAGTGCTGTACGCGAGATCGTGACTCAGGCGCTGAGCGGATCGAACAAATCACTCGACCGGGCGGAGACGCTGCCGCCGCAAGCCTACACGTCGGAGGCGTTCTACGACCTCGAAGTCGAACAGATCTTCCGAAAGGAATGGGTGTCGATCGCCCATGTATCGCAGCTGCCGAAGGCTGGCGACTATGTGACTGCCGACATCGCGAACGAGATGCTGATGGCGGTGCGAGGGGCCGACGATCAGATCCGCGTGATGTCTCGGATCTGTCTTCACCGCTGGGCCCCGCTCGTCAACGGCCAGGGCAATACCCGCACGTTCATGTGTCCGTTCCATGCGTGGGGCTACGCGCTCGACGGCACGCTGATCGGCACGCCCCTCATGGAGCGCGCCAAGGATTTCACCCCGAAATCCTGCCGGCTGCCGATCTATCGCTCGGACGTTGTCGACGGCTTCGTCTATGTCAATCTCTCGGGAGATGCGCTGCCGCTCGCGCCGCGTCTGCAGTCCATGCTCGAGCACCAAGGCTACTTCCAGGCAGAGAAGATGAAGCTCTGCGCCTCGCTCGACTACGACACCAGGATCAACTGGAAGATCGTCGTTGAGACCTTCATGGAGTGCTATCATCATCTGGCGGCGCACCCCATCACCTTCGAGCGCGATTTCCCGGCGCGCCTGAGCTGGGGCGAGGAGACGCGGGAGGCCTGGACGGTCGTGCATTCGCCCGCCCGGCCCGGCGCGGGCCCCGAGGTGTTCTTCTCCGGCTTGCCGTTCTTTCCCGGCATCAGCGAGGCCGAGAAGACCGAGATGCGGCTCTATTTGGCTTATCCTTTCCATCTGGCGGCAACCTTTCCCGACCGGATGGTCTGGTTCCAGATCGAGCCGAAGGCGGCCGACCACACCGTCATCAAGACCCATCTGCTGCTCTTGCCGGAAACGACCGAGTCCGAAGGTTTTCCCGCAGAGGTCGAGAAGCAGCTCAAGATGTGGGATACGATCAACATGGAGGATATCACGGTCAACGAGATGCAACAGCGGGGCGCCAAGACCGCTTCCGCTGCTGCCGGCCGGCTCAGTCATACCGAAATCGCCGTCTGGCAGCTCTCGAACTTCATACGTCGGCGCATCGGCGAGAGAATCTGAAGACGTGGCGATGTTCGATAGCATTCCAAGCCTCGAGCCGCTCCTGACCTCCTATCGCTTCGGCAGGGGGGAGATGCGAAATCGCTTCGTGATGGCGCCCATGACCCGGATGCAGTCGCCGGGCGGCGTGCCGACGGACGACGTGCTCGCCTACTACCGGGTCCGGGCGCGCGGCGGCGTCGGCCTCATCATTACCGAAGGGACATACATCAATCACCCGGCCGCGAACGGGGAACCGGCGATTCCGGCCTTCCATGGCAAGGCGAGCCTCGATGCATGGAAGCGCATCGTCGATGCGGTGCACGCCGAAGGAGGGATGATCATCCCGCAGATCTGGCACTACGGGCTCATGCGCCGTCCGGGGGTCGAGCCGGACCCTTCGGTCCCCGGCTACTCGGCGATGGAGATCGTCGACGACGGCCGGATCGTGGTGAAGGCCATGACGAAGCAGGACATCGCCGACGTCGTCACCGCCTATGCCGAGGCGGCGGCGATCGCCGAGGAGCTGGGTTTCGACGGGGTCCAGCTGCACGGCGCACACGAGTACCTCATCGACAACTTCCTGTGGGCGAAGACCAACGGCCGCGAGGACGAGTACGGCGGCTCGATCGAGAACCGGGTGCGCTTTCCGGTCGAGGTCGTGCGCGCGGTCCGGGCCGCGATCAGTCCCGACTTTCCGTTGGTGTTGCGTTTCTCACAGTGGAAACAGTCGGACTACGGCGCCTGCATCGCCGAGACGTCCGACCAGCTGGCCCGCATCCTGACGCCACTCTCGGAGGCGGGCGTCGACGTATTCGATGCATCGACGCGCCGCTTCTGGCTGCCCGGCTTCGCCGGCTCGGACAAGACCCTCGCCGCCTGGACGCGCGAGATCACGGGCAAGCCGACGATGACGGTGGGCAGCGTCGGCGTCGAACGCGAGTTCATCACCCAGGACGAAGGCGCGGAGGTGCGCCCGTCCTATGACCGGCTCGGCGAGCTCGTCGCGGGGCTGAACCGCGACGACTACCAGATGGTGGGAGTCGGTCGCGCCCTGCTGTCCGATCCCGATTGGGTCAGCAAGATCGCCGCGCGCGATTTCGGCTCCATCCGCCCTTACACCCGCGAAAGCCACGAACGGCTCGTGTTTTGAGCTCGTTGATCATCAAGGCAAAGATCATGGATCAGATTACTCCAATCAAAGATCTGGAGCAGGACCTCCGCATGAGGGGCGTCGAGTACTGTATCGGCGCCTATGTGGACATCCATGGCGTGCAGAAGGCCAAGGTGGTTCCGATCGGACATCTCTACCACATGGCAGCCGGGTCGGAGCGCTACACGGGCTACGCTCTCGATGGACTGGGGCAGGAGCCGAACGAAGACGAGATCACCTCCGTCCCCGATCTCGACCGCATCATCCAGCTGCCGTGGGAGCCGAAGATTGCCTGGATGCCGGCGGACAACCACTTCAAGGGCGCGCCATACCCCATGTCGACGCGTGTCGTCCTGCAGAAAGCGCTCGAGCAGGCGGCGGAGCTCGGCTTCGGCTTCAACCTTGGTGTGGAATGCGAGATCTTCCTTCTGCGGCAGGCTGAGGACGGATCTCTGGTCGTTCCGCACGCCGACGACAAGCTGACCAAGCCTTGCTACGACGTGCGGAGCTTCCTCGACAATTTTCACTGGCTCGACAAAATGGCGAGCTGTATCAACGGCCTCGGCTGGGATCTCTACTCGTTCGACCACGAGGACGCGAACGGGCAGTTCGAGTTCGATTTTCGTTATGCCGACGCGCTCACCACGTGTGACCGGCTCACGTTCTTCCGCATGATGGCCAAGCACTACGCCAAGGAAGAAGGTCTGGTCGCAACGATGATGCCGAAGCCGTTCGCCGACAAGACCGGCAACGGCGCGCATTTCAACATGTCGCTCTTCGATCTCGGAACCGGAGCGAATGTTTTTGCGTGCGATCCGGCCGACGATCCGCGCGGCTACGGGCTGACGGAGCTCGGCTACAACTTCATCGGCGGCATCCTCAAGCACGGCCGCGGGCTCTGTGCGGCTTTCGCGCCGACCGTGAACAGCTACAAGCGGCTGGTGCGGCGCGGCGCGATGACCACCTTTTCGTGGGCTCCGGTGTTCAACTCCTACGGCTCCAACAACCGGACCAACTCCGTGCGCGTGCCCCAGGGGGGCGGGCGCTGCGAGAGCCGGAATGCCGATGGCGCGGTCAACCCTTATCTGGCTGCCGCGCTGGCGCTTGCCGCCGGCCTCGAAGGGATCCGCGAAGGAATCGACCCGGGCCTGCCCAACGAGGACAACCTCTATACGATTTCCGAGGGCGAGCGCGCCAAGCGCGGCATTGCGTTTCTGCCGCAGACGCTGCTCGAAGCCGTGCAGGCCTTCGCCGCCGATCCGCTGATCGAGGCGACGCTCGGAACGGCGCTGCGCGACGAGTTCGTCACCTACAAGACGAACGAGTGGAACGAGTACCACCAGTCGATCAGCCGGTGGGAAACGGAGCGCTACAGCCACCTGTTCTGAGCAAGGGGATGACGACGCTGGAGCGGTTCGCGATCCCCGACTTCGCCACCGAACGTGGCGACAGGATCGACGTGACGCTGACCTTTCGCCGTTGGGGGCGCATCGACCAGGCCGGCGGGAATGCCGTGCTGCTGTGCTCTCACTTCACCGGCACGAGCGGCTCCTTCGATGGCCTGATCGGATCGGGGCGACCGTTCGACCCCGCCCGCCTCCTCATCGTCGCGGTCGACATGTTCGGCAACGGTGTCGCGTCGTCCCCGTCGCACGCCCGGACGCCCGTCGAGCGGGCCGCGTTCCCCGCGCTCACGCTCTTCGACAACGTGCGGGCCCAGAGGCTCCTCCTCGACCATCTGGGCATCGCGACGCTGAGGCTGATCTACGGCTGGTCGATGGGCGCGCTCCAGGCCTGGGGCTGGGCATCGGCTTGGCCGGAGCGCGTTCGTGCGATCCTGCCGGTCTGCGGCGCCGCGCGCTGCTGGCCCCAGAACCATGTCTTCCTGGAAGGCGTGCGCGCGGCCCTGATGGCCGATCCGGCGTGGGCGGCGGGGGCGTATGCGCAGCCGCCCCGGGAGGGCCTGCGGGCCTTCGGTCGCGTCTATGCGGGATGGGCCTATTCGCCGGCGTTCTTCCGCGACGAGCTCTGGCGGAGCCTGGGCTTCGGTTCGGTGGAGGAGCTGCTCCAATGGTGGGAGGACGACCATCTCGCCTGGGACGCGGCGAACCTGATCCACAAGCTCCGCACCTGGCAGAGCGCGGATGTCGGGTGCCTTCCCGGGATGTCGGGCGACTGGCGCCGGGCGCTCGCGCGCGTGACGGCCAGGGTGATCGCCATGCCCTGCGATACCGATCGCTACTTCACCCTGGACGAAAATGCGCTCGAGGTGGCGGCCGTGCCGGGGGCGGAGCTGCGTCCGATCCATTCGTCCCTGGGCCATGTCGCAGGAGCGCCGGGGCGCCATCGCAACGAGAGCCGCCAAGTCGAGGCGGCCATCCGTGAACTCCTGGACGAGGCGATCGATGCCACCTCCTGAAACCCTGACCCTCACCGTCACGGAGATCACGCCGCTCGCGGAGGGCGTCGTGGGCGTGACGTTGGCCGATCCCGGCGGCTCGCCGTTGCCGTCGTGGACGGCCGGCGCGCACGTCGATGTGAGCGTCCCCTCGGGACGGACGCGCAAGTATTCGCTCTGCGGCAGCCCTCTCGATCCCACCTCCTACCGCATCGCCGTGTTGCGCATGGGCGAGGGCGGCGTCTCGTCCGAGATCCATGGTCAGCTGCGGCGAGGTGACCGGCTGCCCGTTTCCCCGCCGCAGAACCAATTCCCCATGGTGGAGGCGGAGCACCACCTGTTCATTGCGGGCGGCATCGGCATCACTCCGTTCCTGCCGATGATCGAGACGCTCGGCGCCGACAGTCGGCGCTACACGCTCGCGTATGGGGGGCGTGCGATCCGCGCCATGGCCTTCGTCGACAGGCTCGCCCAGGGACAAAGCGTCGATCTCTTCCCCAAGGACCGGAGAGGGCGGATGGACCTGGCCGCGACGATTGCCGCCGCTCCGGCCGATGCCGCCATCTATTGCTGCGGACCGGCGGAGATGATCGAGGCCGCCGCCGTGATCGCCGGCCGCGAGGGACGCACGCTGCATCTCGAGCGTTTCAGCGGTGAGCCGCTTGCGCCTGTGGGCGATGATCGCGCTTTCGATGTCATGCTGGCGCGGTCGGGGCAGACCTTCCACGTTCCTGCTGAGTGCCGGCTGGGGGAGGTGCTGATGAATGCGTTCGTGCCGGTCGCGTTCTCCTGCACGCAGGGCTACTGCGGCTCATGCCGGACGCGTGTTCTCGAAGGCGTGCCGGATCATCGCGACACGTTCCTCACCGAGGCCGAGAAGGAGGCGGGCGAGATGATCATCTGTTGCGGCCGCGTGCACGGCCCGAAACTCGTCCTCGACCTGTAGCGGAGGCTGCCGTGCGAGAAAGCGCCGATCCAGCCATGACCGAACGGCAGAAGGCGCGTGCGGCCTATCTCTCGCTCGCGCTGCGGAGCGGCGACGGCTTTTTCGCCTGCGATGCGCTCGGGGCAATCGTGATTGCCTACGGTCTCGAGGAGGGAGCCGAGGCCCTGGGACTCACGACCGACGAGCTCGTCGAGATATTCGATCGTCGCGAGGTCCTCGACATCATCACGTTCATGAAGCTCGCCAGGGCCGTGGGCCTCACCCTCACCGCTGAGTAAGGTATGGCAGGGTCCGTCGTAGCCGCCGCTCGCTTGGCTGCCAACCGCAGCCGGATCACTGCTCCGTGAAGAACGTGAACACGACCTGGCTGTCGTTGCCCAGGAGGCAAACGAAGCGGACAGGCTTGTCGCTCTTGTCGCGTTGAAGGTAGGCCTCTCCCATCACCACGCCCTTGATCGGCGTGTCGCCGACTTTGGAATCGGCCTTTGAAACGGCGATCGTGTCGAGCTCGACCGTAATCTGGTCGAGGCTGGGCGACCGCTTCTTCAGCGCGGCTTGGCCGGCCAGCCGGCAGGCCTCGACCTCGGGAGGCGCTTGAGCCCGTGCGGGGGCGGCTGCGATGCAGCCCAGCAGCGCGATCGTTGCGATGATCGACGTACGCATCTGGTGACAGCCTCGCCTCCCGCGGCCCCAGCCGAGGTGGGCTGGAGCGCTGAGTGATTGCGTGGACCCGCCCCATCGCACAAGAAGCGCTCCAGGCTTTGACGCGGCGGACGGCTCAGAGGACGGGACGATAATAGTCATCGACCCGCCCGCGCCAGCCGAGGTCCGTCGACCCCCAGTCCGGATCGGATGCGTAGTCGCCGGGTATGGTCGGGGCGGCCTTCAGACGGTCGATGGTCTCATCCAATCTGTAGCCGCCGAGCTGTGTATCGTACCGAAGCTTTTCCCACGGCACCGGATGATAGTCGGCGCCCATTCCCAGGAAGCCGCCAATGGACGCAATCGCGTAGGCGACGTTTCCGGAGCGCTTGTCGAGCATGACATCGTAGATCGAGCCCATGCTCTCGCCTTGGCTGTTGTAGAGATTGGTACCCTCGACCTTGCTGGCGGCGATCAGGCTTCGTGTTTCGTCGGTCGCGACCTGTTGGTACTCGGCCATATCAGTTCTCCCTGGTTGCTTGACTGGCCGGGCAGCACCCCGCATGCGCGACCATTGAACCACGTCAACCAGGGCCGGATGTCGTTGTTCCTGTGTTCCTTGCCCGACATAGTTGCGAGCCTGCCGATCGGCTGGACACAGGTGGCCGCGATGTCGGCGTTCGCAGCTGCCGCTGCCGCGTCCTCAAAGTGACCGCGGCTCGGCCAACTGGAACTGCTCGAAGCGATCCAGGGCCGCCTCGATCGCGGCCTTCAGCTCCGGGCGTTCCTCCACGATCCAGGTCCACTGCTGAATGAGCAGCTTGCGGGCCGTGCGGTCGGTCTTGAGGTCGAGCGCGGCGACGATCTCGTCGCCCATCAGCACGGGCAGGGCGAAATATCCCAGCACCCGTTTGGCGGGCGGCACGTAGGCCTCGAAGCGGTGCTCGTAGCCGAAGAACAGGCTGAGGCGCTTGCGCTGGATCACCAGCGGGTCGAACGGCGACAGGATGTGGACGAGCGGGCCGGGCTCCATCCCGGCCACCCCTGCCATGCCGTCCAAGGCCTCCGGCGCCGTCCAATGCTGCGCGCTATCACGGCCATCCACGTGCACGGGCACGAGCCGTTTGCGGCGGACGGCCGTCGCGATCAGGCCGGCCACCGCCTTCTTCGTCGACAGATTGCCGAAGCAGATGGAATCGAGGCTGACGATGCCTTGCGAGCGCAGTGCCCGCGCCAGCAGATAGCCTGCAAACTGCTCGTCGCTTGCCGGCTTCGGGCGGCGGCGCCAGCCGAAATGCCGGCTGGTGAGCTCGTAGCTCTTCAGCATGCCCTGGCGCTTGCTGATGGTGAGGTCGCCGACGAAGAAGGCGAGGCGGAGCACGCGCTTCGACGGCTTCCGGCTGCCCCACGGATGGGTCTTCTCGACGAGCACGTCGTCGTCGATATCGCGGATCGAGAGCGCACCCTCCTTGCGGATGCGCTTCAGCAGGGCCGCGTAGTCAGCCGCATCGACGGGATCGAACCAGTTGGGCGGAGCTTCGCGGAACCGCTCCATGGCCGGCATGAAGAAGCCATAGTCGGCGCTCGGTATGTAGGCGAGCGCGTGTGCCCAGTACTCGAAAACCGACTTGTCGACCGACTGTGCCTGTTCCAGGTCGGTGCGGGCGTAAGCCGGAATGCGGGTAAAGAGGATGTGATGGTGGCTGCGCTCGATCACGTTGATTGTGTCGATCTGCACATAGCCGAGATGAGCGACGGCCTGCCGGGTGGCCTCCGGCCCGTCGCCGAACGGTGCCGTCTCGCCGAGACGTTGCGCGCCGAGCCAGAGGGCGCGGGCCTCGGCCGATGTGAGCGAAATGGGCCTCTTTGCCAAAGAGCGAAACTCCGATTCGTCGGGTTGATTATGCCCTGGCGATAGAAGATCCGAACAGGATGAGCAGGCTCCCGAGCGACGGAGTCCGGATCCCGCGAGACAACGCCCCGGCCGCGGCGATGATGGGCGGCACCTTGAGTGTTGCTCCAGAAACCACGGGATAAGCCGATGCAGAGCCGTACCGCGAACAAGATCTATGGGACCGTCAGCGCCGAGCGGCAGAAGGAGATGAGCGGGCTGGAGTTCGTGGGAGGGCTCGTCGACGGCACGCTGCCGCTCAACACGATCGCCGAGACGCTGGGCTATGATGTCACCGAGGTGTCGCGCGGACGCGTCGTCGTCGCGGCCGAGCCCAACGGCACCCACCTCAATCCGGCCGGCACGGTGCACGGCGGCCTGGCGGCCACGCTGCTCGACAGCTGCATGGGCCTCGCCATCCAGTCGACGCTGGAGCGGGGCGTCGGACAGACGACCGTCGAGTTCAAGATCTCGCTCGTCCGCCCCATTACTCCGGAGACGGGCCTGATCATGGCCGAGGGTGTCGTCCTGAACTGCGGCCGACGCATCGGCACGGCCGAGGGGCGGATCACCGATCGGAGCGGCCGACTGCTCGCCCACGGCACGACGACATGCCTGATCTTTCAGAGTTAGAGCCTGATCCCAAGAATTGGACACCGGCTCTTGGACAAGATCATGCTCAAAACAAAGACTTGGAATGGGGTGATTCGAAGAAAAATCATCCTGCTTTAGTGTGGTGGATCTGACGTTCCTGCCCCCGAGCGCCTGAGCCCACGGGCCCAATTCGTTCGCTGCGCGCGGGCGGGGAGGCGTCGTGGTCTCATCGCGCCGTGGGGGCCGCGAACACGCCCTCGGCGCCAATGCTTCTATAGTCCGAGGCCATAGGCTCCGGGGGCTCGAGCTCGACGCCTCGACATGGTGGCGGGTACGGCCAGCAAGACGTTCGAGATGCGCGGGCAACGCCGGCGGCCCCAGCGCGCGAGGAGAGGGGAGGTCGCTCACCTTCGTCGAGGTCTTTGCGCTGGAGAGATCGGCGCTTCGCCTCCGGCCGTCGGACGGTGCGATCCGCTCGAGGGCGGGTTGCGCTGTCCGCGCGAAACGCGCTGGAAATCTGCGGATGGCTGAAAAGCGAAACGCTGACGGCGGAACGATCTGCTATCCGTTGGCCGTGCCCATCGCTATGGAAGTTGCTTATGTCCCAGCTGGAATTCCCGCTCGCCCGGTTCAAGGCCATGCTCGATGAGCTCCCGCCGACGGCCCGGCGCATTGCGAGCTTCATGGTCGAACAGCCGCATCGCGTGCTGGAAATGTCGGCGAGCGAGATCGCGATCGCGGTACAGGCCAGCGAGGGGTCGGTTATCGGGCTGTGCCAGCAGATCGGCGCGCGGGGATTTGCCGAGCTGAAGATCGCGGTCGCACAGGAGATCGCAATCTCGCGGGCCCTGCTGCACGAGGCTATCGTGCCGGGCGACAGCACGGCGAACGTCGTGGCGAAGTTCGCCGCCAGCCATGCGGTGGCGCTCGAGGACACCGCCAAGGTTCTGGACACGGCGGACGTCGACCGCGCGGCGGCTTATCTCGCGGGAGCGCAGCGCATCGAATTCTACGGCATCGGCACGTCCGCGCCCATTGCCGAGGACGCGGCCTATCGCTTTCTCAGGCTCGGTCTCATCACCAAGGCGGTGACGGATTCCCATGGCCAGGCCGTCAGCGCCGCCTTCACCGGTCCGCATGTCGCCACGGTGACGATCTCGCATTCGGGCCGCACGCATGAGACGCTCGAAGCCACCCGTCTCGCGAAGGAGGCGGGGGCGCGCACGGTGTGCATCACCAATTTCGGCAAGTCACCGCTCCAGCAATATTGCGACGTGGTGCTGTTCACAGCGGCGCAGGAGACGAAATACCGGATGGAAGCGCTGTCCAGCCGGATCGCCGAGCTGTTTGTCATAGATGTCCTCTATGCGCGGCTGGCGCTCGCGCGATGGGAGACATCGCTCGCCGCGATCCAGAAATCGTATGACGTCATTGCCACCAAGCGCACGCGACCGACGACCGAAAAATAGCCGTCGCCGCAGCCCGCAGATCACGCGACGAGCGAGCGCAGCGAAAGTCGCTCGTCGAGAAGAATGCAGGGGATGCCGAGCCGGCGCGCGCCCGCCCCGTCGGTGTCGGGATTGTCCCCCACCATGATGACCTCATGGGGCGCGAGGCGCAGTCGCGCAAGCGCCGCTTGAAAGAGCTCGGCCTGCGGTTTGCCGAAGACGTGAGCGGGCTGACGCCCCGATGCGGCTGCAATCGCCGCAGCAAGCGCGCCGGTCTCGGGCACGAGACGGCCTCCGGCGCCGGGATGACGCAGGTCCGGGTTGGCCACCACGAATGACGCTCCCGACCGCACGGCGTTGGCCGCTCGGGACAGCATCGCATAGTCGAACGCCGTGGTGCGGGCGACGAAAACCACCTCGGGCGCCTCGTCGGTGACCACGAGGCCGAGCCGGCGCGCCAGGGCGACCAAGGGCTCGCGGGCCAGCATCATGATGCGCCTGCCTGGCCAGCGTGACGCGATGAAGCGGACCGCTTCCATGCCTGCCAGCACGATCCGCGCCGGAGCGACGTCGAGACCGGAGCGGGCCAAGTGCCGGGACAACTCCTCTTCTGTGTCCGAGGAGTTGTTGGACAGGATCATGGCACGCTCGCCGACACGGGCCAGCATGTCCCGCGCACCGTCGATCACCTCGTTCGTGCGCATGAGCGTCCCGTCCAGATCGAAAAGAACCGCGTTGGCGGCCTGAAGCGCGGCGCGTGCGTGCGCCAGGTCCGTCAGTCGGCCTGCAGTGTCGTCCGTCATCACCGTCCGCCGCATCGCGTCCTCGCATGTCTCCAGGCTCAATAGCAGCGGCACGTGAGTGAGGTAAATTCAGTATGTCGTCGATTTCATTGCGTGATGCACATTTTTGAGTTTACCTCAGTGTCATTGTCATGTCACTGAGCATCCATAAGTCTGCGGGGTCTTCATGGCGTCTCGACCCGTTCTCGGCAGTCGTTTTTCACGAAGGAAACGAACCATGATCCACCGCCGATCCCTTCTCATCGGGGCCTCCGCAATGCTCTGCGCTCCGGCCATCCTGAGCGCCCAGACACGCAAGACCATCAAGGTTGCACTTGCGCCCTCGCAGCCGACCCAGGCCGAGACGCGCAAGGTATGGGAGCCGCTGTATCGTTCGGTGTGCGAGCGTATCGGCGCCGACCTTCACCTCACCGTGGCCAATGACTGGGCCGGTGTTTCCATGGCGATCGGCAGCGAGCAGGTGGATCTCGCCCAGCTCGGGCCCTGGGGTTATGTGCTGGCGAAGAACAGTTCCGGTACGCGCGTGATCAACGTCATGCTGGTGAACGGCAAGCCGACTTATCACGGCCTGATTGTCGCCCGGCGGGATCTGGTGATCGAGAAGTTCCCAGAAGACGCCAAGGGTATGTCCATGCAGATGCTGGACACCGGCTCAACCACCGGCTGGATGGTTCCGACACATTATTTCCGTTCGCTCGGCATCGAGCCCAAGACCTATTTCGGGCGGTATGCGGAAGGCGCGTCGGCCGCCGCCGCGCAGATGGCCACGATCAATGGCCAGGTGGATCTCGCCACCGGCTGGGACACGCATCGCAACACCATGATCAAGAACGGGCTGATGGCCGCCGACGCCAACAAGGTGGTGTGGCAGTCCGCGCCGCTGCCGAACGAGCCCATCGTCGTGCGCAAGAGCATGGACGACGAATTGGCCAGCAAGCTTCAGGCCGCCTTCAACGAACTGACGCCCGCCGAGCTCGCGACGCTGCCCTATCCCTACACCGGGTTCCGCTCGACCACGCACGAGCCCTATGCGGTGCTGGAGCGGATGGGGCGCGATCTCGGCGTGCTCAAGGCCTGACGGGCGTGGCGGCTGGAGCGCCCGGGCCGCTCCGGCCGTGCAGCGGGTGGGATCAGATGCACAACATATGGCAACTTACGCGGCCCCCGCCGGTTCGCGATGGCGCGGGACGATATGTCGAGCCCCGCATTCCGTTCACATCGCCGGCGGTGCTGGTGCGGCTGGCACTCGCCGCAGTGCTGATCATGCTGTTCGGCCTATGCGTGAAGCTCGCCGAAGTGGATCCCGCGGCGCTGATTGCCGGGTTGCCGCGTCTTGCCAGCTGGGCCGCGAAGGCGTGGCCGCCTTATCTCAATGACCTCGACGTCTATTGGCTGCGGGCGGCCGAAACGGTCGCCATCGCGACGGTGGCGACTGCGGTTGCCACGCTGCTCGCCTTTCCGCTGTCCATTTTTGTCTCGCACAACGTGACGCCCTCGCCCTTGCTGGCGGCGCCGGTGCGGATGATCCTGAACTGCTTTCGCGGTGTGGACACCATCGTCTTCGCGCTGCTCTTCGTGGCGGCGGTGGGCCTCGGTCCCTTCGCCGGCGTGCTCGGCATGATCGTGCATTCGCTGGGCGTGATCGCCAAGCTGAACAGCGAGGCGATCGAGACCATGCCCAAGGCGCCTCTGGAGGCGGCCGCCATGACCGGCGCTAACCGCACCAAGATCGTCACCTATGCGCTGCTCCCTTCGGTGCTGCCGAACCTGTCCTCCGTCTCGCTCTACGTCTGGGAAGCCAATGTCCGCACCTCCACCATTCTCGGCATCGTCGGAGCCGGCGGCATCGGCATCGAGATCAAGGCGGCGATCGATCTCCTGGATTTTCCCAAGCTGCTGACCGTGACGGTCATCATGTTGATCATGGTCACCGTCATCGACCAGTTCAGCGCCTGGCTGCGTCGGAGATTGTCGTGACGGTCATAGTCCCGGCTCGATCGGTGGCGACCGAAACCGCCGTGACCGCCCGGCCGGCGCTCGAGCTCGATGGCGTCACCAAGATCTTCGGCTCGGCGATCGCGCTCGACCGTGTCAGCTTTCGCATCAACCCCGGCGAGTTCGTCGCCCTGCTCGGTCCCAGCGGCGCCGGCAAATCGACCATCTTCCGCTGCATCTCGCGCCTTGCCGATGTCGATGGCGGTCGCGTGACCGTGCTGGGTCACGATGTCGGAGGTCTCGATCGCAATGCGCTGCGCGAGCATCGTCGTGCCATCGGCCTCATCTTTCAGCAGTTCAACCTGATCATGCGCCTCAATGCGCTCGACAACACGCTCGCGGGCCGCCTCGGCCATGCGCCGACCTGGCGTGTGCTCCTGCGGCATTTCTCATCCGAGGATCGGCACATCGCGCTGGCGGCGCTGGATCGTGTCGGGCTCCTCGAAAAGGCCTATCAGCGGGCGGATTCGCTCTCGGGCGGCCAGCAGCAGCGCGTGGCGATCGCCCGCGTGCTGGCCCAGCAGAGCCGGCTCGTTCTTGCTGACGAGCCGGTGGCCAGTCTCGATCCGGCGTCGGCCTCCAATGTGCTCACCGTGCTTCGCGAGATCGCTCGCGAACGGGACATCGCCGTGCTGTGCAGCCTGCACCAGACGGATCTGGCCCTGCGCTTTGCCGATCGTATCGTGGCGATGCGCCAGGGGCGCCTCGTGCTGGACGAGCGGGCGGCCAACCTCACCGCCGGGCAGCTCGACGGCATCTATGCGGACGAGAGCTGACGGGACGACGGGCCCATGCTGATCGCCCAATTGTCGGACTTCCATTTCTCGCGGGCGCCATTGTTCGGCGCTCGCGTGGACGTGGCGGCGATGGCGCGGCGGGTGGTCGACGCCGTGCTGGGCCTTCCGACGCCGCCCGACGCGGTGATCATGACCGGCGACCTCGCCGAGCACGGATTGTCCGACGAATACGAGGCGCTCCTGACGGAGCTTGCCCGGCTGCCGATGCCGCTTCTCGCGGTGCCGGGCAATCATGACCGGCGTGAGGCTTTCCGGCAGGCGTGGGCGCGGCGCTACGACGTCCCGGCGCAAGGCCCCCTGCACGTCTCGACGCGAGTCGGCGAAGTGCGCCTGATCGGGCTGGACACGCTGGTGGAGGGGAGCAGCCACGGCCAGCTCGACGAGGCGGGCCTGTCGTTCCTGTCGCGCTCGCTCGAGGAGGACCGGCACGCCTGCACCCTGCTGTTCATGCACCATCCGCCGATCGCGTGCGGCATTCCGGCCATGGATCGCATCCGTCTGCTGGACGGGGCGGCCGCGCTGGAGGAGATTCTGCGCGACCACGAACAGGTGGAGCGCGTTCTGTGCGGCCATGTGCACCGGAGCATCCAGATGCGCTTCGGGACGACCATCTGCGTCGTCGCCCCCTCGGTGGCGCATCAGGTCGCGCCGGACTTCCGCGACACGGGTCGCATGGCTCTCACGCTCGAACCACCGGCGTTTCTGCTGCATTGGATCGCCGGCCGGCAGGTGACGTCTCATCTGCTGCATGTCGAGCCGGCCATCACCTTCTCCAACTCGATGTCTTGAGCGTGATCTTCTCCGGAACGTCTCCGATTTCAAGGATCATCGCCGAGAGCATATCTTGGCCGGTTGAGCCCATCTGGTCGGATTGACCTGTTCCGAGTTCTTGAATCCGGGTGCTTCTTCTTCGGCTGGGCGAGCCCACCCAATCGTGGAACGCCCCCGACCGGCAGCCGGAGCTGGCCGGTTCGCCTTCGAGCCGTCGCCTCGCTCGACGCCGCTTCGCGTTTCTGAACGTTTCTGAACTGTGGCCAGAATGAGACTAGCCCGCCGCAAACTGCCCCGGGCCTCATCTTTTGTCATGGGGCTGTTGCACCTGCCCCCGATCAGTCCCGCATTCCAAGGATGGGGGCTGACGATGTTTTTCCGCGCGCTTCTTTTTGCATCCGCGTCATCGCTTGCAATTCATAGCGTAGCGCAGGCGCAAACCTATACGACGCCGCATGTGGCGACCACCGGCCTGCCCACCTCCATCAATGTCGACGGCATCACCTTCACCAACCAGGGACTGCTCGGCGCCGGCCGCTTTCCGGCGACGGCGCGGGACTTTCTGGGCGACACGCTCGGCTCGTTCTCAGGCCTCGCCATCGACCCCTATTCGTGGCGGATGACGCCCGGCGGCGGTTATACGGCGACCTTGCTCGCCCTTCCCGATCGCGGCCGCAACGATCCGGCCGCCAGCCCGCCTATCTATTCCGACTATGCGGCGCGGCTGTTCAAGTTCCAGATGGCTTTTTCCCCTTACGCCGGGCCCAATCTTCCGGCCGCGACGAGCTCGCAGAGCCAAGTGCAGCTCACACCGAACGGCGGCATGGTCCTCCGTGACGACCAGGGCCGGACCTTCACAGGGGCCGATCCCGGCAGCGGCACCACGCTCCTCTATGGCCGCCCGGCGCCGAGCCCGGCGGCCGGAAGCCTCGGCGCCGGGCGCATCGCCATCGACGCCGAAGCGGTCGCCTTCAAGACCGACCGGTCGTTCTACGTCAGCGACGAATACGGGCCCTCGATCTTCTACTTCGATGCCAACGGCAATCTGAAGGGCTCGATCCCCGTTCCGCCGGCGCTGATCCCGCGCACCGACGGCACCGTGAACTTCAACTCCATCACCGCGCCGACAACGGGGCGTCGCAACAACCAGGGCCTCGAGGCGCTCGCCGTGAGCCCCGACGGCAACAAGCTGATCACCGTCCTGCAGAGCTCGGCCATGCAGGACCTGACCGACTCCCAGCAGCAGACCCGCCTCAACACGCGCATCCTCGTCTATGACATCTCCAGGACCGCGACGCCGACGGCGCCGGTCGAATCCTACGTGCTGCAACTGCCGACCTTCACCCTGAACGGCAACGGCGGCCCCGCGAACCGGACGGCGGCGCAGAGCGAGATGGTGGCGCTCAACGACCGGCAGTTCCTCGTGCTGGCGCGTGACGGCACGGGGCAGGGCGCGGCCCCCGGCACGCCGATCATGACCAAGTCGGTCTATCTCGTCGATGTGAGCCAGGCTTCGAACATCGCGGGCTCGTCCGCGGAAACCTCGCCCTCAGGCCAGATCGCGACGGCCGGCAAGCTCAATCCCGCCATCACGCCGGCCCGCTCGGTCGAGCTCGTCAACATGGTCAACTCGACCCAGCTGGCGCGCTTCGGCCTCGGCCTCAACAATGGCGCGCCGGGGCAAGGCCCGCAGTCGAGCCTGACGATTTCGGAGAAGTGGGAGGGCATGGCGCTGGTGCCGACCCTGGTCGAGGGCCGGCCGAACGACTTCTTCCTGTTCGTCTCCAACGACAACGACTTCCTGACGACCAACGGCTCCATGCAGGGCCAGCCCTACAATTCGGGCCAGAACAACGACAACATGGTGCTCGTCTACAAGCTCACGTTGCCGACCGCCGTCGACCCGCTGTTCCTCAAGTCGATGCGCGAGACCGCTCCGCTCATCCTCGCGCGCCTCAACGCCGGCGCCCTGGGCCTGGGCCAGAGCGCCGCCGCGTCCGTCGCCGACCAGCTGCGGGCGATCCGTCGGGCGGAGGGCTCGGCCTGGGCGAGCCAGGGCCTGTCGGCGTGGGTCGGGGGCCGAGCGGAGTTCGGCGCCGGCCTGATCCAGCCCGAAACGATCGGCGCCGACAGGACGCTGTTCGGCGGCACCGTGGGCCTCGACTACGGCTGGAACGAGTTCCGCGCGGGCGTGGCGGCGACGGTCCAGGGCGGCCAGCTCGGTGATGGCGCGCGCGGCCAATACGACATCTCGGCGTCGATCGCCCCGTCGCTCTACGCCGGCTACTTCGGCGATCCGTTCTATATCTACGCGTCGGTCAGCGCGGCGCCGAACGTGAAGTTCTCCGACATCCGCCGTTTCGGCGCTTACGACCTGGTCGGCGTCGGCCGCACCAACGTGGACGCCTATGCCATCGATGCGGAGGCCGGCTATAAGCTGAAGCTGGGCGCGCTGCGGCTGACCCCGTTCGTCGGCCTGACCTATGCAACGGCCAACGTCCGCGGCTTCACCGAGTTCGGCGCCGCCGGCGGCAACGTGACCTATCCGAGCCATTGGGCAAACGCCACGACGCTGCGTGTCGGTGGCGAGGTCGCAACCACGTTCAACGGGCTCACGCCGTCGCTGCGGGTCGCCTACAACCATCTGGTGAATGGCGACACCAAGCTGGCGTCGGTGAGCCTTGCCGGCGTGTTGAGCCCGATGGCGACGCAGACCGTGGCCGTGCCCGGCTTCGACACCAGCTCGGTGGCGATCGGCGTTGGCCTGCAAGGCGACATCTCGCCGAGCATCGGCTGGCGTGTCGGCTACGACGCCAACATCGCGACCAAAGGCGGCGACGTCGCCCACGTCGTCACGGCCGGCCTGCGCATCGGCTTCTGAGCCTGCACGTCGGGCGCTCTGGGCCCGCCCTCCGTCGAGGGCGGGCCATCCCGCGGGATGACGGGCAAGCTGACGTTCTCCGCAGCGCTTCCCGACCGGGCGGAGCTGCCGATCGCAAAGCGCTCCAGATTCAAAAGGTTATGAGCATTTTTCCGCCATTGGATGGATCGCCATCCAATGGCGAAAGCTCTAGCCCAGCGCCTCCGGAAGCAAGCCCCTGGGCATGTTCTGATAACAGACCGGGCGCAGGAAGCGCCGGATCGACAGCGTGCCCACCGACGTCGCGCCGAAGTTGGTCGACGCCGGGTAGGGGCCGCCGTGCACCATGGCGTCGGCCACCTCGACCCCCGTCGGGAAGCCGTTGGCCAGCACGCGGCCGGCCTTGCGCTCGAGGATCGGCAGCAGCTGACGGCCAAGCGGGACATCGCCGTCGTCCAGCTGCAAGGTGCAGGTGAGCTGCCCCTCGATCGACTCGGCCAGCGCGACCATCTCCTCGGCATCCGCGACCGTCACGATCAGGCCGAGAGGACCGAAGACCTCTTCGCCCAGATGCCGGTCCGCCAACCAGGCGGCCCCGGTGGTGCGGAACAGGCTGGGCTTGGCACTGCGCTGGTCGCTCGCGCCTGCCAGCAGCGTCTCGACCGAATTGGCGGTGGTGAACCGGTCGCGCCCCTGCCGGTAGGCTGCGGCAATCCCGTCGGTCAGCATGGTCTGCGCATCGACCGTGCGAAGCGCCGCGGCCGCGGTCGCGGCAAAGTGCTCCGCATCGTCCCCGGCCGACAGGACGGCGATGCCGGGATTGGTGCAGAACTGGCCCGCGCCGAGCGTCAGCGATGCGGCCCAGTCGCGGGCGATGGGCTCGGCTCGTGAGGCTGCGGCCTCGGGCAGAACAAAGACCGGGTTGACCGAGCCGAGCTCTCCGAAGAAGGGAATAGGCTCCGGCCGCGCCGCGCACAGGTCGAACAGCGCGCGCCCGCCGCCGAGCGACCCCGTGAAGCCCACCGCCTTGATTGCCGGATGGGTCACCAGCGCCTCGCCCACCCTGCGGTCGCCCCCCTGGATGAGGCTGAACACGCCGTGCGGCACGCCGCTGCGGGCGATCGCGGCGTCGATCGCCTCGGCCACGATCTCACCCGTGCCGGGATGGGCGGAATGCCCCTTCACCACGACGGGGCAGCCCGCCGCCAGAGCTGCCGCCGTGTCCCCGCCGGCGACCGAGAAGGCCAGCGGGAAGTTCGATGCGCCGAAGACGGCGACCGGCCCGATCGGGCGCTGCACCATGACGAGCTCGGGCCGCGGAGCGGGCTTGCGGTCGGGCAGCGCCCAATCGTGACGGCGGTCGAGATAGTCGCCCCTGCGGATATGGTCGGCGAACAGCCGCAGCTGGCCGGTGGTCCGTCCGCGCTCGCCCTCGAGACGGCCCTGCGGAAGCCCGGTCTCCTGCGTGCCGATCTCGGTGATCTCAGCCCCGCGAGCCTCGATTTCGTCGGCGATGGCGTCGAGGAAGCGCGCACGCTCTTCGCGCGAGGTGGCAGCATAGGCGGGGAACGCCGTAGCGGCTGCGCGACAGGCCTGATCGACCAGCTCCGGGGTGCCCGCGGAGAATTGCCGGACAGGGCCATGCGCCGGGCTCGAGGGAAAGGTTCGGGCGGCGCCGACGCGCGCGCCGGCGATGAAATGCTTGCCGTGCAGGGACAGAGTGGCGTGGGTCATGGCGATCATCCTCAGATCAGGCCGCGGCCGGCAAGGTTGGTCATCAGCGCGCGGATGCCGAATTCCCAAGGCGGGCATTGGGTGGACAACCGGACGGTATTGACCAGCACGCCGAGACCTGGGGCCGAGATCGTGACCCGATCGCCGCGCTTATGGGTGAAGCCCTCGCCCTTCACGTCGCGATCCTCGGTCGGGGCGAACAGGGTGCCGAGATACAGCATGAGACCGTCGGGATACTGGTGATGACGCCCGACGGTCTGGCGCACCAGATCCTCGGGGTCCCGGCTGATCTCGGCCATCGAGGAATGCCCTCTCAGCTCATAGCCGTCCTCGCCCTCGACGGTCAGCGTCAGCTCCGCACGGCGCACATCGTCCAGCGTGAACCTGTCGTCGAACAGACGGATCATCGGCCCGATCGCAGCCGAGGCATTGTTGTCCTTGGCCTTGGACAGGAGCAGGGCCGAGCGCCCCTCGACGTCACGCAGGTTGACATCGTTGCCCAGCGTGGCACCGACGATCCGCCCGCGCGACGACACGGCCAGCACCACTTCTGGCTCGGGGTTGTTCCAGGTCGAGATCGGATGCAGCCCCACATCGGCGCCGGAACCGACGGCGCTGAGCACCTGCGCCTTGGAAAAGACCTCGGCATCCGGGCCGATGCCCACCTCCAGGTATTGCGACCACATGCCCTCGACGATCAGCGCGTCCTTGACGCGCATTGCCTCGGCGGAGCCGGCCCGAATGTTGCGCAGGGAGTCGCCGATGACGGCCCCGATACGGGCGCGGATCGCCTCGGCCCGCGAGGGGTCCCCACTGGCCTTCTCCTCGATTACTCGTTCCACCATGGAGCGGGCGAAGGTCACGCCGCAGGCCTTGACGGCCTGCAGATCGCAGGGGGCGAGGATATGCCGTACGGCCAGGTCGCCCGGCGTGCCCGCCGCGATCCCGTCGAGCCTGCCGAGGTCACGTCCTGGTGCGTTTCGCACGAAACCGGCGGGATCATCCGTCTCGCAGATTTCGGAGACGGTCGCGGCCCCCTTGCAGGTGATGTCGATCACCCGGCCGTCGCGCAGGGTGACCACGGCGGGGCCCGAGACCTCGGGCAGCCAGACGCGGCCGAGCCACAGGCCCGAAAGATCGTCAATCATGCTGCAACCTCCCCATCTTCGTTGGTCGATGGCCGCTGCCGGCTAGAGCATTTCGCCATTGGATGGACCCATCCAATGGCAGAGAAATGCTCATAACCTTTTGAATCTGGAGCGCTTCTTTTGCGATCGGGTGAGTCCACCCAATCGCGAAATGCTCCAGAGCGTGATCCCAAGAAGTGGACACCGGTTTTTGGACAAGATCATGCTCAAAACAAAGATTCGGAGCGGGGCGATCCGACGATAAATCATCCCGCTCCAGGTACGGACGATGCGTTTCATCCAGCCCGGCGCACCGGCGGAGCCGGAGCATGCGAAGATCGACGCTCATGCTCAACGCCTCCGAAAGACGGGGGGCCGCTTCGCGCCGAAGGCGGCACGGCCCTCATGGGCATCTTCGGTCGCAAAGCAGATCGTCTGCAGGTCGCGCTCATAGGCGATGGCCTGCTCCAGCGGCATGTTGAAGGCGGCAGCCAGATTGGCCTTGGCGGTCTCGGCCGCGATCGGCGCGCGATCGGCGATCTGGGCGGCTATCTCGACGGCACGAGCGCGCAACGCATCCGGCGCGGTCACTTCGCTGACCAGCCCCCACGACAGGGCCTTGGCCGCGTCGATGGCCTCGCCGGTCATCACCATCAGCGCGGCATTCGACGGGCCGATGGAATGCGCGAGCAGCGCCGTCATGCCGCCGCCGCCGATCCAGCCGAGCTTGATCTCGGGAGCGGCCATGCGGGCCGTGTCCGCGGCGAGGCGAATGTCGCAGGTGAGCGCCATCTCCAGCCCGCCGCCGAAGGCGTAGCCGTTGATCGCGGCGATGGAGGGCTTCAGCAGGGCGCGCACGGCATCGCAATATTCGGTGCGATTGCGGAAGTCCCAAGGGGTCGCATAGGTCTCCAGCAGGGAGATGTCCGAGCCCGCGCAGAAGGCCTTGCCGGTGCCGGTCAGCACCACGGTCCGCACCGTATCGTCGTCGTTGCAGCGCGCGACGGCCTCGACCATCAGCTCGGCCATCTCCGGTGTCATGGCGTTCAGCTTGTCGGGGCGGTTGTAGGTGATGATGCCGACACGGCCTTCGATTTCGAATGTCAGCGGTGCGCTCATGCCCCTGCCTCCTGTGCGGCGCGGTGCGATGCCCGGACCATCTCCTCCAGCCGTCTTGCCAGGGCTGCGGGCGCCGTCCGGGCGGCGAAACCGTCACGGAGCGCAGCCGAGGCCGCGCTCTGGAAGGCGATGTAGCCGTCATGCCGCGGCCGGATCGATGCGGCTTCCAGCGTTGCGGCCGTATTCTGGAAGAAGCCCCCCGTGGCCGCATTCACGGCCGGGTCGAGCCAGGCCTCGCGCGTGCCGGGCTGGCCCTCGTTCTGCGGGATGAAGCCCCGTTGGGCCTCAGCACTCATCAGCCACAGAAGGTGGGCGCGCAGCTCGTCGTTCACTTGGCAGCGTGTCGAGACCGCGATGCCCGTTCCGCCGAGGATCGAGCCCGGCGGCATGCCCGCCGCGATCCGCGGGGCATCCGCGAAGCGAAGCCGCACCGTGCGGGCGGGGGCGGCATAGTTCACGTAGCCATAGATCAGCGGGCAGAGCGCCACGTCGTCGTGGCCGCCCGACATGTGCTCCAGAATGCCGATCGGGTTCAGCTCCGCGACCGACGCCGGGCTGCGGTCGGCCAGATCGGCCAGGATAGCGAGCGCCTGCACGGCGGCCGCCTCCGGCACCCAGACGTTGCCGTCGCGCAGATCCAGCGTGCGGTCGATGGCCTGCGCCACCGACAGGAACGACAGCAGCGCATGCGGCCCGGCGAGCGACAGCGCCACCTTGCCGGTCGTACGCGAGAGGTCGGCGACGTCCGCCCATGTCACCGGGGCCTGGGCGATCAGATCGGATCGGAGCGCCATGACCTGCGTGGCCGCATCGAGCGGGAGCGCCCAGGCGCGGCCGGCCATGACATAGCTCGCCATGCTGGGGCCGATGGCGCGGCCGGCCATGGCCTCGAGGTCGCCGGCCGCAAAGACCTGATCCAGCGGGCGCAGGCAGTCGTGCGACAGCGCCTCGCCCAGATGCGGATGATCGAGCACCACGAGGTCGTAGCGCGCACACAGCACCCCGATCGGGGCGCTTTCAAAGCCCTCGAGCGGCTGCGCCTCCCAATCGATGGGACCGCCGGCCCTGGCCGCGGCCTCGAGCGCGTGACGCCCGCGTGGGTGATCCCACGTCAGCCCGCGGAACCTCATGCCTCGCCCCTGCCCACGGCGCCGGCCGCGATCAGCGCCGCGATCGCTTCGGGGCTGTAGCCGGCGGCTGCGAGCACTTCGTCGGTGTGCTGGCCGGTCAGCGGCGCGCCATAGCGCAGCTCGGACGGCGTCTTCGAGAACTTGATGGGAAAGCCCGGCGTCTTCACACGGCCTTCGGTCGGGTGCTCGTAGTCGATGAAGGTACCGTTGTGGATCACCTGCGGGTCGGCCACCAGGTCGGCATAGCCATAGACCGGCGCGACCCAGATGCCCTCGGCCTCGAGCCGGGCCAGCGCCTCGTCGCGGCTGTATTTGCCCACCGCCTCGCGCACCAGCGCGAAGGTGGCGTCCCGATCCTCCCAGCCCGCCTTCATCTCGTCGAGCCCCTCGAAGCGGGGCTCGTCGAGCGCGCGGGCGAGGCCGGGGAAGTTCGGCATGGCCAGCGCGATGTAGCCGTCCTTCGCCGCAAAGATCCCGTAGGGCGAGCGGATATAGACATGGGCGTGCGGTTCGGCGCTGCGGGTCTGGGGCTTGCCGCCCACGGTGAAGACCGACAGCTCCTGCATCTGGATGGTGGCGATGGCGTCGAGCATGTTGACCTCGACCTTCTGGCCCTCGCCCGTGCGCTCGCGGTGCAGAAGGGCGGCCAGCGCGCCCTCGAACGCCGTATAGGCGGTGATCGCATCCACCAGGTACTGGCCGGCCGGCTGGGGCGGCTCACCCTCGCGGCCGGTCGACATCATCGCCCCCGACATGGCCTGCAGCAGCAGATCCTGCCCGGGACGCCTGGCGCTCGGTCCGTCCTCGCCATAGCCCGACATCGACACATAGACGAGGCGGGGATTGATCGCGGAGAGGCTTTCATAGTCCACGCCCAGTCGTGCGGCGACGCCGGGGCGATAGTTCTGGATGAAGACGTCGGCTTGTTCGACGAGCTTATTGAGGACGGCCTTGCCGCCCTCGGTCTTCAGGTCGATGGCGAGCGAGCGCTTGTTGCGATTGAGCGAGAGGAACGAGACGTTGATCTTGTTGCCGGTCAGGCCGCCTGCGGGCGCATGACGCTGCCATTCCCCCGCGAGCGGCTCGATCTTGATGACGTCGGCGCCCAGATCCCCCAGCCGTTGCGCGGCGAAAGGCCCCGCCATGGCGATGGAGCAGTCGAGCACCGTATAGCCGCCGAGAATACCCATGGTGATCTGATGCTCCTCACTGCATCGTCCAGCCGCCGTTGACGCTCAACGACTGGCCGGTGATGAAACCTGCTCCGTCCGACAGGAAGAACAGAATGGCTGCCGCGATATCGCCCGCATGGCCGCGGCGCTTGATCGACTGGCAGGACAGGACATGGGCGTTGTAGCCCTCGGGGTCGGGATGGATCTTCTCGGCGTCGGTCGGGAAGGCGCCCGGCGCGATGGCGTTGACGGTGACGCCCCACTTGCCGAACTCGCGCGCCCAGGCGCGGGTGAGGCCCAGCAGCGCGCCCTTCGACTGCACGTAGGGGGCCAGGTTCTCCCAGCCGCCGGACAGGGTGATCGAGGTGATGTTGATGATCCGGCCCCAGTTCTGCGCCCGCATCCCCGGCAGGGCAGCGCCGGTGCAGATCAGCGCCGCCTCGACGTTGACGGCGTGGACCAGCGCGTGGTCCGCGAAGCTGTAGTCTTCGAACGGCTTCGACGGATAAATCGCGGCATTGTTGATCACGACATCGAGGGGCTTATCGGCCGTGATCTTGGCCAAAGCTCTTTCCAGCGCGGGCTTGTCGGCCAGATCGACCTCGATCAAGTGCAGCCGCGCCCTCAGATCGGCGGGCGTTTCGGCGATCAGGCTTTCGTTCTTGGCGTGGTCGCGGTCGAGGGCATGGACCTCGGCCCCCGCGGCCAGGAGCTGCAGCGTGGTCTGATGGCCGAGACCTCCCGCCGCGCCGGTGTAAAGAACGCGGCGTCCGTGAAGCGAGGTCATGCCCGGCCTTCCAGCTTGCGGAAATGGCCGGTGGGCTCAGGATAGTCGGCGTCGGGCTGGCCTGAGATGGCGCGGATCTTCGCCTCCGCCGCCGCAACGGCAGCCTGGTCCGGCAAGACGACGAAGCGGCAGTCGTAGGCGCGCTCGTCGCCATGGCCCAGCCAGATCATCTCGCCGCGTTCGCGCGCGGCGGCATTGCCCAGCACATGATGGGTCGACGGCTCGATCCCCACGGCGTATTGGCCGGCCTGCAGGTTCTGCCATTGATATTGGCAGGGGAACTGATCCTTGCGGGTCACGACCATGAAGCCGAAGCCGAGGCGGTCGTTGACCAGCGCCACCGGCACGTCGCCCGCGGCATCGGCCACCATCTCGTGCTGCCAGACCTGCTCGTGGAAATCGAGCCGAGGCCCGGGGAGCGTGCGGTAGCCGACGCCCTGGTTGCGATAGCTCCCGGCGTGGGCGGCCCAGACGGTCTCGGCGATGGGGGCGAGGTAGCGCGCGCCGTCGTCCAGCACCGGATGGCCGACGTTGATGTGATAGCAATACATATGCGGCGTGCGGTAGAAGCCGCGATTCACCACCCGGTCCGAGAGGCGGATCTCGTCCGTGCCGACCTCGGCCTCGATGCGGCGGTGAAGCTCCAGATGCTCGCCGAACACGGTGCCTTGGGACACCACGCCCTCGGCCCAGAGGACGCACCGGTCCCCGTCCCAGCGCTCGCCGTAGCCGGTCAGCTTCGCGGGGATCGTGCCGGCGCGGCCGTGCAGCGAATGGGCGGCCGTCCGGCGCGGCCCGTAGACGTAGGTGTCGGCCGGCACCTCGTTCATGAAGAGGATATGATCGAGCCCGCAGGTCACCATCAGGCCCGAGAAGGAGCGCATCCAGCCGAGCCCGCCTTCGCCCTCGTAGTCGTGAAGCGAGGGGTGACGGAACCCTGCAGGCGAATGCCAGCCGATGGCCCGGCCCGCGTGCTCGCAATCGGCGATGTCCATGGCGCGGTCCACCAGGACGGTGAACCGCAGCCCGGAGCCCGTGCGGAACTCCAGCATGCGGTTACCGCGTTCGAGCCCGTTGTCCAGCACCATGAGGCGGACGCCCGCCGCATGGCCGAGATCGCCGCTGACGGCCTCGATCTCGCGCCGCGTGAAGGTCTTGCCGTAAAGTTGTACCATGCTCTCGTCTGGCTCCGCTTCACGCGACACCGTGGGCGGAGTGGCGCCCGGACCGGCGCGCACTCCTCGGTTCAGCCGGTCTCAGCAACCGTTCTTGCGCAGCTTGCCGTCGAGGAAGGCTTTCGCGCGCGGCACGTCGGCCTCGTCCAGGTGCTCGATGATCATCGCAATGTTGGGGTGCCTCTTCGCCAGCCGCTTGAGATAGAGGTCGTAGTTCAGCTCGCCCAGGCCCGGCGCCGGCAGCTCGATCTCGCCGACGCCGCGGAAGGTGTGGCTTTCCGCCGCCGAAGCGTCGCCGATGTCCGAGTGCTTTTCCGATTTGTCGTCGCCCGAGCGCTTCACGTCCTTGGCATGGGCGATGCGGATATGGTCGGACAGGGCATCGAAGACATGGTTCAACGTCTTGTCCATCCGGCCGATATTGTGGGCCTCGAAATAGTTCGTCGGATCCATCAGCAGGCCCAGGCCCGGGTGGTCGACCTCGGCGAACATGCGCAGGGTTTCCTCGACCGAGCCCACGACGTTGTTCACATAGGTTTCCAGCAGGAACACCGCGCCGTGGTCATAGGCGAACTGCGCGAGATCCGCGACCACCGCACGGCAATCGTCCCAGCCGTCGTCGGTCTTGTTCTTCGGATGGTGCACCCAGTCGCTTTCGGTGGCGAAGGTGCCGGTCTCAGAGATCACGTAGGGCGAGCCGAGATACTGGGCGTGGGCGAGAATCTCCTTGAGCCGGGCGAGCAGTTGCTTGCGGGTGCCCGGATCGGGATGCACGATGTTGGTATAGGCCGAGGTGCAGCAGATCGGCAGGTGATGATCGCGAAACGTGTCGCGGATCAGGCGGCACTTCTCCGCCGTCACCTGCCCTTGGGTCACGTCGACGTCGGTGAAATGCAGATCGAGCTGCACGGTGTTGAAGTCATGGGCGCGGATCTTCTGGGCCGTCGTCTGCAAGTCGTAGGGGAAATACCCCGTGAAGATACCTGCTTGCATCATGTCTATGGTCCTCCCGTTTTCAGTCTTTCGACAGGTCGAGCGCAACGGTGCGCTTCTCGTCGATCGAGCGGTACGCCGCCTCGACCAGCGCCATGGTGCGGACGTTGTCCGCCACCGAAAGGGCCGGGGCCTCGCCGCTCCGGATTGCCCATTGCAACTGCTCCATCACGCCGATGAAGGCGTGGGGGAACCACATCGTCTGCCAATGGGGGCTCGCCCACGCGCCGGCGGTCTCGTGGCGTGAGGCGTAGCTCAGCGTCGAGGGCGCGCCGCTGGGCCAGCCGATGGTGCCGCGCGCCACGCCTTCGGTGCCTTCGACCCGCCAATTGATATGCTGGTCGTCGGCATAGCCCTCGGCCCGCGGGCCGGACCAGACGTCCTCGAGCGACAGCGCCAGAAGCCCGGAGGGAAAGCGCAGCACGGTCGAGACGATCCCGTCCGCATGCGCGAACTGGGTGCGCGGATCGGTGCGGGTGACGGTGGTGACCTCGGACGGATCGCCGAACAGGAAGCGCAACGCATCGAGGTGATGCACGCTCATGTTGGACAGCGTCAGCCGGTCGTAGCCCTCGAGGAAGCCCTGCCAGTGGGGGATCGCATGCATGTCGATCTGGGCGAAGACGGGCGTGCCGAGCGCACCCCGCTCGAGCAGTTGCTTCAGCGCCCGCATCGACTGGTCGTAGCGCATGTTCTGGTTGACCGAGAGCGGCTTGCCCGCGGCCTCCGCCTCGTCGCGCAGGGCCCGCGCCTCCTCCAGCGACAAGGCCAACGGCTTTTGCGCCAGGATGCCCTTCAGGTGCGGCTGCTTCAGCGCGTAACGGATGAGCGCCGGCTGCAGGTGCGGTGGATAGGCGATGTCGACGATATCGGTCGCGGGATCCTCGATCAGCGCCTCCGGCGTGTCGTGGACGGTGCCGATGCCATAGCGCGCAGCCACCTGTTCCGCGCGAGAGCGGGTGCGCGAGGCGATCGCCACGACCGGAAAGCCGGCCAGGCGATAGGCCTCGAGGTGGCATTCCGCCATGATCATGCCCGCGCCGACGGCGCCGATCCGATAATCCCGGCAACGGATCGCTGGATCCGGCGTCAGAGCCTCGTGTGTCATATGTCCTCCCGCGTCCCTCCACGCCGCTTGATTGGCTGCGACGGTGGCCTCGGTATCCCGCAATGACAATCTTCAAATTCGATCGTTTTAAATCATTTTCGATCACAAAGTGCAGATGCGTGTTCGAAACGCCGCGGATGTGCAAAAAATGATGGAAAAGGATGTCATATTGAGGCAATTTGGTGAAAATCAGCCATCAGAAACATCATGCGCACCACCATTTCCGAAATCGCCGAACAGGCGGGCGTTTCGACCGCGACCGTGGACCGCGTTCTCAACAAGCGTGAGGGCGTGCGCGAGAGGACGCGCGATATCGTCCTGCGCGTCGCCCGCGATCTGGGTTACTTCGGGCCCCCGCTACAGACGGCGCCGCTGGGCGTTCGCCTCGATTTCGTGCTGCCCGCCGGCTCGAACAGCTTCATGCGCCATCTGCGCGCCCGGCTGATCGAGGAATGCGCTACCCGGAGCGACGTCTCGGTGCGCATCCACGATGTGGAAGACTGGAGCGCGGGCCGCCAAGCGCGAAAGCTGCACGAGTTGCGGGGCCAGACCGATGCCGTAGGCGTGGTTGCCCCCGACCGCCCGGAGGTTCGGGAGGAGTTGAACGCGTTGGCGCGCGAGGGCATCAAGGTGGCAACGCTGGTCTCGGACGTGCCGTCGGTCGACAAGGTGGGCTATGTGGGCGTCGACAACCGCGCCTCGGGGCGGCTGGCCGGGCTCCTGATGGGGCGCTTTCTGGGCCCGACCGGCGGGCGTGACATCGCGCTCTTTGTCGGCTCGCGCACCTATCGCGGCCACGAAGAGCGCGAGATGGGCTTCCGCTCGATTCTGGCAGAGGACTTCCCGGAGCTTCGCATCATCGCCTATGCCGAAATGGATGACGACCGTGAGCGCGCCTATCATGACATGCGGCGCATCCTCGCGCAGGGCCCGATCTCGGGGGTCTATAATACCGGGTCCGGCAATCAGGGCATCGGCCGCGCGCTCCGCGAGGCGCATCTGGGGCGCGACACCATCTTCATCGGTCATGATCTGACCGACGCGACCCGGCTGATGTTGCTGGACCGCACCATGGACGCGGTGATCGACCAGAATGCCCGCGCCGAAGCGCGCGAGATCGTTCAGCTGCTAACCTGTGCGGTGCGCGGCACGACGAAGAGCGAATACCCACCCCGCCTGCAGGTGGTGTTTCGCGAGAATATTCCTGTGAGCTGACCGCGGCCGCCGAGCTCGGGACGGCTATGCGGTCACGGCGTTTCTGAGGGTTCGCATGGCCTGCTGCGCCGCCTCGGATACCGCTCGCAGCAGCTCATCCTGCGAACGGTTGAAGCGGACGGTCGGCACGATCACGCCGATCGCTCCGCGTATGGTCTCGCCGCCATCGAAGATCGGCCAGCCGACGCTGGATATGCCTCTCTCCACATCGCCGCCGTCCAGGGACCAGCCGCGCTCCCTGGTCTTGGCCGCGGCGTCCGCGAAGGCTGCGCGGGCCTTTTCGATCTCCTTGCGGGAGAGCTTTGCCAGCGCGTTGCCGAGGATCCTGTTGCGACGCGCTTCGTCGAGATAAGGCAGGATGGCGCGGCCTGACGCACGCAGATGTTCATTCCCGGTCATGCCAACGAACAGGCCACCCACTCGCAGTTGCTGCGACCCCTCCACGAGAACTTCCAGAATGACCGCATCGCCCTCGGGTGCCGAAAAGAAGGCCGTTTCCCCGGTGCTCTCCGAAAGGCACGCGACAATGTCGGCGATCTCCTGATCGACCTTGAGGCGCAGACGATAGGCGCGGTAGAGCGGTCCGACCGCATTCCCGATCACCAGCTTCCCGCCCGCCAGGCGCTTCAGGTAGTTGCGGCTCTCCAGGCTCCGCATCAGATGATAGCAGGTGGTGATGTTGAGACCCAGCGCGTCGGAAATCTGTTGAACCGAAGGCGGCTGGGGGCACTCGGCCACGTATTCGAGACATGCCAGGGCACGATCGACAGTTTGAAGTGTCGGGGTCCCCGATTTGTTCGGCTCCCCGTCTTCCGAAGATTTGGCCATGGCCGAGACACGTGCCTCCGCGTGCATATGTCTGCACGGTGACCTTCTTGAGTGGACGGACGGCCGGGTCAAGGCCCGGCCGGCGCCGCCTAGACTGGACGCGCTTGGCTCGCGATGAAGCTCATGATCTCCGGGATCACGCGGCTTGGCGCCTCGATGATCGGGCTGTGGCCCACCTTGTCGAGCCGGAGCAGCCTGGCGTTCGACAAGCCCGCAACGACTTCGTCGGCCCACGCCGGTGGCCGCGGCATGTCCTCGGCACCTGAAATCACAAGGGCCGGCGTTTTGATCTGCGGCAGCAGGTCGACGACGCTCTCGCGCTGAACGACGCCCCTGATGGCCGGCCAGAGCGACAGCGTGCCGGCCTCCATCTTGTCGCGCCAATGGCTGAGAACCGCCTGCTTCGCCTCGGTCTTGCGCGAGGTTTCGCCGAACATGACGGTCATCAGGGTCTCGAGATTGGCCCCCTTGAAGCCGCCCTCCCGGGTGGCATCGGCCAGCCAAACGTCGGCCCAGGCCAATTGCTCCGGCGGCTCGCCACGGGCCGAGGACCCCAGCATGGTCAGGGAGGTGATGAGGTCGGGACGTTTCGCGGCCAGGCGGAGCGCGACGTCGCCGCCCATCGACTGGGCCACCACATGCACCGCCGACAGTCCGAGTTCACCGACGAGCGCTTCGATGTCCTCGGCGCAGTCCTCCATGGTCACGACCTCGTCGGTCGCCGGCGCGCTCAAGCCTTGGCCACGGCAGTCCGGCCGGATCATGCGGTAGGTGCCGCGCGCCGCAGCGACGAGATCGTCGAACATGGTGCGGTCGAGCCAAAGCGAATGCAGGCAGAGAACGGCCGGCAAGTCTGCCTCGCCCGTGTCGTCGACCCAAAGAATAGTGTCGCGAACCCTGAGCCCTGTCGTTCGAGACATTGTCGTCTCCTCCCTCATTTTTGTGAGGAACGCGCGCCGCGTCCCGCGCCTATGAACTCTGACGCGCTTCTGACTGTCAATATGCCAAATCAATTTGAAATATAGAAATCGGCTGTTCGAGCCGACCACACGGCGCTACCGCACGGCAACGACCCTAGGCGGCGCGGCTGCCAGGCCGCCTCCGACAACGCGCATCAATCCTGCACGACACGCACGGCGTCCGCTCGCCAGCGCAGGGCGACCGTCTTGTCCAGGCCCATCGCTGCGGAGTTCGGCGTCTCCGCCACGAGGACGATGCCACCCGGAAGCGCGATCCGGCGGCGGACCGCAGGCCCGAGATAGATCTCGTCGATGATCTCGCCGACCACGTTGCCGGCGCCCGATCCGGGCGGTGCCAACTCGATCCTTTCGTGGCGTAGCGCCACGAGCGCCTCTGCGCCGTCGGGCAGCGCAGCGATGGAAAAGCCTGCGACCTCGAGGCCGCCGGCACACCGCACCACGGTCAGCGGGCCCTCGGTTCGCGCCACGATGCCAGGCAGCAGGTTGGACTGCCCGATGAATTCGGCCACGAAGCGTCGGGATGGGCGCTCATAGATGTCGCGGGGGGTACCCACCTGGAGCACGTGGCCGCCCTGCATCACCGCCAAGCGGTCCGACATGGTGATCGCCTCGCCCTGATCGTGGGTGACGAAGACGAAGGTGGCGCCGGTCTGGCGTTGCAGCCGGCGCAGCTCGTCCTGCATCTGGAGGCGGAGCTGGAGGTCGAGAGCGCTCAGCGGCTCGTCCAGCAGCAGCACGTCAGGCTCGTTCACCAGCGCGCGCGCCAGGGCGATGCGTTGTCGTTGCCCGCCCGAGAGCTGGTCGATCCGCCGGCGGCCGTAGCCACCGAGCTGCACCATGTCCAGGGCGTCGGCGACGCGGTGGCGGATTTCGCCCGGCGCCATGCGTTTCATTTCCAGGCCGAACGCGACATTTGCCGCGACGTTGAGGTGGGGAAACAGCGCGCCGTGCTGAAACACCATGTTGGTGCGCCGCGCATAGGCCGGCTCATCGGCCACGTCGCGGCCGCCGATGAAGACCTTGCCGGCGCTGGGCTGCTCGAACCCGGCGATGATCCGCAACAGCGTGGTCTTGCCGCATCCCGAGGGACCCAGCAGGGAAAAGAACTCCCCCTGCCGAATGTCCAGCGATAGCTCGCCGAGTGCGACGACGCCTTCGAAGACGCGGGATACGCCGCGGATCGACACCGCCGGCGCCGGCTGTGCGCCGGACTCCGCGCCCGACATGGCGCAGGCCGGTCTCTGCCCGGCCAAGCTCATGCGCTCTTCACCCGCGACCACACTTCGATCCAGTTGTTCATCACCTTCGGGAATTTCTGAGGGTAGTATTTTACGGTGCCGTCGAACATGCCGAAGCCGTAGCGTCGGCGCTCGTCCGGCGTGAAGTCCTGCTCAGCCAGCCTGGACGTGGAGAGATAGCCGCTGGCGCGCGTCATGGCACCGGCAAAGGTCTTGCCGAGCATCGCGTTGATCACGTCGTTCGCCGCTTCCGCGCGGGTGGAGTTCTTTGGGATATAGCCGCTCTGGATGACCGACAGCACGCCCTCCTTGCACCAGGCTCCCGCGATCGGCAGGCCCTTCTGCTCCAGCTCGACGCGCATGGTGACGATGCCGTAGCAGGCGACGACCTCGCCACTCGCCAGCAGGTTCGTGCCCTGGGCGAAGCTGGTGAAAATGGTCCGCACGTTCTTCTTCTTCGCGATCAGGAACTTGCCGACCTCCTCCAGCTCCTTGCGGTCCATCGTGTCGGGGGTCGCGTGGCCGAGGTAGAGGCCCGCTGCCATCAGCATGTTGAGCGGCGTGTCCCACCAGGCGATGCGGCCCGCATACTTGTCCTCGAAGAGGAGCCCCCATGACTGCGTGTCGGGTGCGTCCGGCGGTACCGACTGGGTATTGTAGAGGACCGTGTCGAAGCCCCAGCACAGTGGCACGATATAGTATTTTCCGTCGCGCGGATTGAGCGCGTACTGCGACACGTCGTTGATGTTCTTGATGTTGGGCACGCGGGCGATGTCGATGGCCTGGGTCCTTTCGTCTCCGGCCTTTGCGCCCATCACCACGGGCTGCGAGAAGTCGTAGGAGCTGACGATCAGGTCGTACTGGGTACCCCCCGGGGCCGTGAGCCGCGAGACTGCATCGACCGATGATTGGAACGGGCCGTTGGTGAGGCTGACGTTCGCCTCCTTCTCGATGATGGGTTTCAGGGTCGTGTTGAACAGGGAGCCGACGCCGAGCGTTTCGACCGGCCTCGGCGCCTGCGCCAGGGCCAATCCCGGGACGCTGGCTGCGCCGATGGCGCCGGCCGCGCCGAGGCCCTGCAGAATCCGGCGGCGCGATGGTTGGGCCATGGCCTGGAAGCGTGCCTCATGATGGATATCGGTCATTGCTGGTCCCCTCTGGCTTGTAGCCGTTGCTTAAGGTCTCGTGCCGGCGCGCCGCCGAGGAACTCACCGCGAACCCGACGAGCGACGCGAGCACGGAGATCACGGTGACCACGACGCCCACGGCCGGCAGGAAGGGCGCCATCTGGTCGGAGAGCAGCTCCCACAGCAGCACCGGGACCGTTCGTTCGCGGCCGACGATGAAGAACGTGCGGATGAACTCGTCGAACGAGAGCGTGAAGCCGAACAGCACGGTGGCGATCACGCCGGGCCGTATCATCGGAAAGACGATCCGCCGGAACACCACGAAGCGCGTCGCTCCAAGGTCCATGGCCGCCTCCTCGAGGCTGGGATCGAGGCCGTGGATGCGCGGGAAGATGGTCAGGAAGGCGAACGGCAGCACCCAGGTGACGTGGGTCGGCAGCACCGTGGTCCAGAGGTTGGGCGTGATGCCGCCATAGCCGAAGAACATGAGCAGGACGACGCCAGCAACGACCCCGGGGATCAGGATCGGCAGAAGGATCAGCTTCATCAGCAAAGGCTTGAGCGGAAAGTCGTGACGGAGGCCCAGGGAAAGGGTGACCGCGAGAAAGGTGGCGATGAGGGAAGCCAGCAGCCCGACCGTCATGCTGTTCAGGATCGACAGCAAAAGGTTGTGCGACGCCGCGACGCTGGCGTACCAACGCAGGGTAAGTCCTTGGAAACGGGCCGACATTACCTCCGAATTGTTTACGGAAAGGAAAAACAATAGAAGCATAGGCAGATATAGGATGAAGAAAAAGCAGGCCACGTAGAGATGGAGCACGTGCCGCCGAAGGATGGCGGCCCTGCGGCCATCGGTGGCGCGGGATGCGGCGGGGATCGCTGCGTTGCTCATGGCCTCAGCCTTTCGCCACTGCGTCGCCGAGGCGCGCATGGCGGCCGAGGACGGCGAGGATGAGCAGGACCACGCCGATCGTCACGACAGAGAGAGCCGCTCCGAGGGCCCAGTTGTTGGTGGAGGTGTACTGTGCGGCGATGATGTTGCCGATCATCACTCCGCCAGTCCCCCGAGAAGTTGCGGGGTGACGTAGGCTCCGCAACTGAGAAGAAACACCATGATGCAGCCAGAAACGACGCCGGGTTTGCTGAGCGGCAGGACGACCCGCGTGAAGACACGTAGGGGGCCCGCACCGAGATCTGCTGCGGCCTCGATCAGCTTCGGATCGATACGGTCGAGAGACAGGTAGATCGGAAGCGTCATGAACAGCGTGTAGACGTACACAAGCCCGATCTGCGTGGCCATCTCGTTGTAGAGCAGCCAGTCGAGAGGCTCGGAGACGATGCCGAGGGACAGCAGGGCGTTGTTGACGAGCCCGTTGCGCCCCAGCATCGGCAGCCAGACGAACGTGCGCACGACGTAGCTCGACCAGAATGGGATGAAGAGGAGCAGCAGCCAGCCGTTGCGGCGCAGGGCAGGCCGGGAGGCGACGAAGTAGGCCACCGGATAGGAGATCAGCAGCGAGCAGAGCGTGACCGTCAGCGCGATTCGCAAGGTCCGGAGCATCACCAGCGAATAGACAGGATCCGCGACCAGCGTCGCATAGTTGTCGAGGGTGAATTCTGTCGACAACCCGAAGATGCTGGACGTCCAGAACGACATCAGCACCAGCAGCCCGAGCGGCGCCAAAGCGAAGACGCCCAACCAAACGACGCTCGGCATCACCAGCGCCAGCGCCGTGAGGGACGGGCGCCGTCGGCGGCCGTGCTGATGGTGGCTTCCATCGAGCCGCCAAGTCGACCAGCGTTTCATGGACGACGACCACCTCCAACATTGGCCAGCACATGACCCCGGAATGGATCTACGGCGGCATCTTGCGCTGAGTGATTACATTTCCGAGCTGGCGCTGAATGAGGAATTATTTGGCATAGTCAGGTCTTTGTCGCGTACTGTTGCTGTCCATATTCAGTCGCAGCGGTACCGCTCAAGCTTGCTTTCATCCACTTCGATGCCCAGCCCGGGGGCTTCCAGTGCACGCAGGGCGCCGTCGACGACCGGCAGCGGCTCGGTGATCACATCGTCCTCGTAGTAGCGGCCGCCCACCTGGAAGGGATGGGTGCCCGCCGGCGCGCTGATGGAGATGACGCTCGCCATCTCGACCGCTGCGTGGGCGAGGGCGAAATGCAGGTTGGCAGCGGTGCCGATGCCGGACTCGATGGAGCCGTTCACATCGCAGGGCAGGTCGGCAGCCTGCGCGATCGCGGCGACCCGGCCGGCCCCAGAGAGGCCTCCCGCCTTCGCCAGATAGACGGACAGGCAATCGGCGGCTCCGTGGGCGACGACGGCGAGCGCGTCCGCTCCGTTCCAGCAGCTTTCATCGGCGATGATCGGGACGGCGGCCGTGTCGCGTACCGCGGCCATACGTCGGTGGCCTTCGACCGGCTGTTCCACATAGTCGACGCCCATGTCGGCGAGAGCCGCGATCACACGCCGCGCATGCTTCACGTCGCGGTAGCCGCGATTGGCGTCGAGCCTGAGGGTGATGCCGACGCCCAGCTCGCTGCGCAGCGCGCCGACGAGGCGGATGTCACGGGCGGAGTCCACCCCGCCCTTTATCTGAAGCGCCGTCAGCCCATCGGCCGCAGCCCGGCAGCCCTCCTCCAGCGCGTCCGTCTCCGGCATCAGCCCGACCATGTGGGCGACCGGGACAGCGCTCCGTGCAGCGCCGCCAAGCAGGCGATAGAGGGGTGCCGAGAGCGCCTTGCCCAGCAGGTCGTGGAGCGCGATGTCCACCGCACACTTGGCATAGCTATTGCCGGCCAGCGCCTTGTCCATGGCGGCCAGGGCCTGCGGAATGTCGAGGGCGTTGCGGCCGACGAGGACCGGTGCCAGCACGTCATCGATGATGGTGACGACCGAGCGCTGGGTCTCGCCGCCGCGGCGGCCGAAGTCACCGCCCCAGTCCGGCAAGGGTGTCGCCTCGCCATAGCCGACGAGGCTCGATTCGGTGCGTATGCGCACCAGGACGAAGCCTCCCAGCTCCTTCTGCAGGCTTGCCCATTTGAAATCGCGGCGCAGGGGCAACCGAAACGGCACCGCTTCGACGGCCGTGATGGCGAGCCGGTCGCCCTTGCCGTGAACGGCGGCAGCAGCGTCGTGGGCATCGGCTGCGCCTGAGGGCGTTGATGGGAAGGCGGAACTCATGCCGTTGCGATCTCCGAGATGACAAGGGCCAGCGAAGGTGAAACCATGACCTTCACGCCGGGCGGCACGTAGGTCGTGGCGTCGTCCTGCACGATGAGGCATGGCGATGGGACCGCATCGCCGGCTCGCAGGGCGCTCCGCTGGATGAGCGGGCAGTCTATGCGCCGGCGGCCGATCAGCACGCGCGCCAGCTGTGGTTCGGCGGAGGTGATCTCCGTTGGGGGGCCGGAGCGGTAGCGGCTGCCTACCGCGACCGTGAGGGAGAGGCGTTGCGTGCGGATCTCGCACGGCTCACCCCGCTCGGCGAAGGCATAGGCGCGTTCATGCTCGTCATGAAAGCTCTGCTGCAGCCTCTGCCATGCGGTCGGGCTGTCGGGCTCGACATCGAGCGGCACGCCGACGTCATAGGCTTGCCCGGCATAGCGGATGTCGCAGCGCCGCTCGGCGCGGACCTCGCCGGCGAAGTCGCGATCCCCGTCGAGTTGCGCACGGGCGAGGGCTTCGAGCTCGCGAAAGCTGTCGGTGAGCTTCTGTGAGGCCCGCGGATCATCGCTGCGGATCGGCCGGCTGAGCGCGAAATCCTGCCGCAGGTCAGACGTCAGCAGCCCGAAGGCCGAGAATGTTCCGGGATGTCGCGGCACGACGACGGTCGACAGGCCCAGCCTTGCTGCGAGCTCCACGGCGTGAAGCGGGCCGGCGCCGCCGAACGCGACCAGGGCGAAATCACGGGGGTCACTGCCGCGTTCGCGCAACAGCACGCGCACCGCGCCCTCCATTTTGGCGTTGACCACGTCGATGACGGCCTGGGCGGCATCCTCCACTGCGAGCGAGAGCGGCCGGCCGACGCCCGAGACCATGGCGCGTTCCGCTGCTGCAGCGTCGAGCGCGAGGAAACCACCCAGCTTGCGATCTGGGGGAAGCCGTCCGAGAACGCAGTGCGCATCGGTCACCGTCGGCAGCGTGCCGCCGCCGCCATAGCAGGCCGGCCCCGGGGCCGCGCCTGCGCTGCGCGGCCCGACTGTGAGCGCGCCGACCTCGTCGACGGCAGCGATGGAGCCGCCGCCGGCGCCGATGGAGTAGACTTGCACGGTCGGCAGACGGACGGGCACTCCGCCCACGTCGATCTCGCTGGCGAAGCGAGGCTTGCCGTCCTCGATGAGTGCGATGTCCGTGCTCGTGCCGCCGATGTCGAACCCGATGAGGTTGCGCAGGCCGAGCGTCTCGCCCAGCTGCAGGCAGGCCTGGACGCCACCGACGGGGCCGGACTGAGCCAGGGACACCGGGCGCCGGCGGGCCGCATCCGGCACGAGAGCTCCGCCGTTCGAATGGGTGATGTAGAGCCGGCTGGTTTCCCAGCTGTCGTTGAGCGCGGTCTCGAGCCGGCCGAGATAGTCGTCGATGAGCTTCATCAACGACGCATTGAGCACGGTCGTGCAGGTGCGCTCATACTCACGAGGTTCCCGGCTCAGCTCGGAGCTTGCGCAGACGTAGACCTGTCCACCGGTGGCTTCTCGCAGCCGGCGTGCAAGCTTCTCCTCATGTTCGGGGTTGGCGTAGGCATGAAGAAAGACGATGCCGACCGCCTCGACCTCGGCTCGATCCAGCTCCTCCAGAATGCCATCGATCTCGGCATCGGCGAGGGGTGTCACCACGGTGCCGTCTGCGCTCAGCCGCTCGTCTGCTTCGAACCGTAGACGGCGGTTGATCAGCGGGGGAGCACGATAGGCATGCAAGTCGTACAGGTCGGGCCGCCAATGCCGGCCGATCTCAATGACGTCGGCAAAGCCCTTCGTGGTGACGAGCGCGGTGCGCGCCAGCTTGCGCTCGATGATGGCATTGGTCGCGAGCGTCGTGCCATGGAATATGCTGGCAATGTCGCCTGGAGCGAGATCCGCGCGCCTGCGCAATGCCGCCACCGCCTCCATGAACCCGGACGCGGGATTGCTCGGCACTGTTGATACCTTGAGATGGACGTGCCGGGCCCCAGCGTCGTCGACCGCGACCAGATCCGTGAACGTGCCGCCCACATCCACGCCGACGTGCCAGCCCTTCATGCCTGCTCTCCCGGGCGAACGCCATATGCATGCGCCGACGCCTCTGGGCTGACGCGACCTTCCTCAATATCGCGCGCAACGGCCGCGGGCTCCCGCTCCCGCGGGACGCCGAAGCCGCCGCCGCCTTGACTGGCGATCACCAGGACGTCGCCTCGCCGCAGCGGATAGGCGAGCACCTTGCCCGGCAGCTCGGTGACCGTGCCGTCCCTGACAACCTCGATGCGGCCGGTGGCTCCGGGCTCTCCTCCCGCCATGCCTGGCGGAGGAAACTTCATGCGGTCGAACTGTGCGGAAAAGGTGCTGTCGGCGAGCAATTGCATCTCCCTGCGGGCACCGAGCCCACCGCGCCGGCGGCCCGGCCCGCCGGAATCGCGGCGCAGGGCGTAGGACAGAAAGCGGGCCGGAAACTCCTGTTCCGTCAGCTCGATCGGGTTGTTCTTGAGATTGTGGACGCCGGCCGAGTAGCAGTCATGGCCGTCACCGTCCGCGTGGCCGCCCCATCCGCCGACCTCGATCTCGAACAGGACGTTGGCCGTGCCATCCGCTTCCGGCGTCGAGAGGATGTAGACGTTGGAGTTGCCGTAGTAGGCCGCCGACGCCCGCTCCGGCACGACTTGGCCCAACGCCGCGCTCACCACGTTGTTGATGCGATGGGTGAGAACGTTCCGCCCGACGACGGGAGCCGGCAGGCGCGGATTGACCACGCTGCCGGACGGCGCCAGCACGGTGACCGGATTGTAGCAGCCGTAGTTGGGGGACAGATGTGGCGCCAGCATCGAGAGGACGGCGAAGTAGACCGCCGACTCCGTCGCGGCGATCGGGCAGTTGATGGGGCCGCGGGTCTGCGCGCCCGTGCCTGCGAAGTCGACGACGAGCTCCGAGCCCATTACCGTGACGGCGACGTGGACTGGCACCGGGTCGTCGTCGAGCCCGTCTCCGTCCACCCAATCGGAGGCGGTGTAGATGCCGTCGGGCAGGGCGGCGATGAGGGCCCGCATGCGTCGCTCCGATTGGGCGACCAGCTCCCTGCAGGCCTCGGCGAAGGTGGGAGCGCCAAATCGGCCGACGATGCGCGTCACCTCGCCTGCTCCGATGTGCAACGCGGCGAGCTGGGCGTTGAGATCCGGTATCGTCTTGTCGGGCACCCGGATGTTGGGCCGGAGCAGATCGAAGAACAGGGGGTGGACGGCGCCGCCGCGGCCGATGCGGCAAGGGCTGATGCGGAAGCCCTCTTGATAGATTTCGGTGGCGTCTGCCCCGTAGCTGCCCGAGCCGCGGCCGCCGACGTCGAGGTGATGGCCGAGCGTGCCGCAGATGGCAACCGGCGCGCCGCCGTGAGTTATCAGCGAGAAGGTCATGATGTCCGGCAGGTGCTGGCCGCCGGCATAGGGGTCGTTCGTGCAGAAGATGTCGCCCTCGGCCCACATCTCGAGCGGAAAATGATCCTTCAGGACGGTCCGCAAAGCTCGGGTCATGGAATTGAGGTGCACCGGAATGCGCGTGGACTGCGCCAGGATGCCGCCCGTGAGGTCGAATAACGCTGTCGAATAGTCCAGCATTTCGCGGATGACTTGAGAACGCGACGACCGCTCGATGCTTGTCGCCATCTGCTCGGCGGCCGCATCGAGGCCGTGGCGGATGACCTCGACCGTAACCACATCTGGCGCCGTCTCTGCGGCGGATGCTGTCGGCGGGGGGGCGGGCAATGGCATTCGGAAGACCCCGTTCCATTTCGATGTTACGAGCATCTCCAAAATCAATTTTCTTTCAAGAAAAAATTTCTATCATCATATGATTAAATTTTCATCGTGAGATTTTATTTCAGGCCGTTCCCCCGCGTGATAGGACGCTGAAGGACGTGGCCGCAGGCGTACGGAGATGCTCATGGGCGAAGCGCGGACGGCAATTGGCGAGCGACTGAAGGACCTGCGGTTCCGCCGCCGGTTGACGCTGGCGGAGGCCAGTCAGCGTACCGGCGTGTCCATCTCCACCCTGTCGAAGATCGAGAACCTCCAGGTCTCTCCGTCCTTCGACGTCATCATGCGCATATCGGAAGGGCTCGATATCTCGCTTGAGGATCTTGTCCGGGCCAACGGCCAGAAGGCGCTCGTCACCGGCCGGAAAACCGTCACGCTGCGGGGTGAGGCGGTCGTACATTCCACCGGCCAGTACGAGTACAGCGTCCACGCCACGGAGCTGGCACAGAAGCATATGGTGCCGCTGGAGATAGAGGTTCGTGCCCGCTCGCCCCACGAGTTCGAGCGGTGGGGCAGTCATCCCGGCGAGGAATACCTCTACGTTCTCGAGGGCGAGGTGGAGGTGTGTACCGAGCTCTATACGCCGTTTCGTCTGAAGGCGGGAGAAAGTGCCTATTTCGACAGCAGCATGCCGCACGTCTATATTTCGGTGAGCCCGGGCAACGCCCGCGTGCTGTCGATCTCCTACGACCCGAATCTCGGCCAGAGCTCCAGCGAAAACCCGGCGGCCATCTCGCCCGTATCGGTCCCCTGAACGCTTCTGCTTCGATCGGCGAGCGGGTGCCGGTTCATGATCTTGCGCTTTGGCTATCCGCTCACGCGATCACACCGGACGGAACGCCCCCGCACGCGCGCGGGTGCCATCGGGGGCGGATCCAACGCCGCTCGGGCAATGCGGCACAAGGCGGCCTCGGCTCCGTCGGAGGCCGCCCTGCTCGAGCTAGATCATGTAGTCGCCGCCGTTGGGGTTGAGGCTTGCGCCGACGAAGTAGGAGCCGTCGTCGGAGGCGAGCAGCAGCGCCACCGGGGCGATCTCGCCCACCTCGCCGAAGCGGCCGATGGGCAGCTCCGCCTTCTTGGCCGCCAGCCAGTCGGCCGGCAGTGCCTCCAGCAGCGGCGTCCTGATCGGCCCGGGGTTGATGGTGTTGGCGGTGATGCCGTCGCCCGCCACCTCGTAGGCCAGCGCCCTGGTGAAGCCCATGATGGCCGCCTTGGCGGCGCAGTAGTGGGCCATGCCGGCGGTGCCCTTGTGGGCGAGCTGGGACGAGATGTTGATGATCCGGCCCCAGCGCCCGGCCTTCATCGCCGGCAGCACCTCGCGCGTGCACAGGAAGGTGCCGCGCATGTGCACCGCCATCATCCGGTCGAACAGCTCGGTGGCCATGCCGTCGACCGGTGAGGTGGTGTCGATGCCGGCGTTGTTGACGAGGATGTCGACCGGGCCGAGCTCTTCGACGAGGGCCTCGAAGGCGGCCTTGACCGCCGCCTCGTCGGCGACATCGGCGGCGGCCGCCGCCGTGGTCGCGCCGGAGCCGGCGATCTCCGCGGCCGCCGCCTGCGCCCGCTCGAGGTCGAGATCGATGATGCCGATCGTAGCCCCCTCGGCCGCGAACAGCGTGGCGATGGCCTTGCCGATGCCGCTCGCCCCGCCGGTGACGACGGCAACCTTGCCGCTGAGCTTGCCCATGGTGTCGCCCCCTCGCGTCAGCGCGCCGCGCTCAGCTCGCCGCGCTTGCGCGCGGTGGCCGCCGCATTGACCGCGTAGCCGTAGCCGTCGTCGACCTCGTCGAAGACGACGCCGTAGACGTCGCGGGCGTGCTCGACGGTGATGAAGTCGTCGAGCAGGTCGTCCAGCACCTTGCCCGGGTCGCGCTCCAGCGGGTCGCCGTAGCCGCCGCCGCCCGGCGAGATGTAGGTGGCGACGTCGCCGGCCTCGACGCGCAGGCCGGAAAACTTTGCCGGATTATGATGTACCGTCGCCGGGTCTGCGGCGTTGTGGATGGTGAGGGCGCCCACCGAGCCGGGTCCGCCGCCGAAGATGCCCCACGGCACGTCCTCGTGGCGATCGGACTCGTGCGTCATGAAGCCCGGCGTCAGGAAGCGCTGGGACTTCACCACGCCGCAGCCGCCGCGGAACTTGCCGGCGCCGGGCATGACGTCGTCGCGCACCTCGTAGCGGTCGCAGATCAGCGGCAGGTGCATGCCGAGATCCTCGAGCGGGTTGTTGCGGGTGTTGCGCATCAGCTCCTCGACCGTGTCCGGGCCGTCGGAGCTTGGCCGGCCGCCCATGGCCGCCTCGTTCACCTCCAGGAACACCCAATAGTCGCCGGAGGGGCGCACACCCGAGTAGGCGGCGAAGGAGAGCGTGGCGCTGTTGCCCGCCGTCACCTTGTCCGGCAGCACCGGCGCCAGCGCCTTGATGACCAGGTCGGCGACGCGCTGGATCTGGCAGAAGCGGGCCTCCGCCGCCGCCGGCATGATCGGGTTGAAGATGGTGCCCTCCGGCGCCGTCACCTTTACCGGGCGGAACGAGCCCTCGTTCTGCGGGATGTGCTCGTGGTTGGTGTAGGTGTCGAGCAGCAGGGCGCGGAAGATGAAGTAGCAGGCGACCTTGGTCGAGCCCTCGAAGGGCACGTTGAAGGCGGTCGGCACCTGCGGCGAGGAACCGGTCAGGTCGACTTCGACGCCGTCGCCGGCCACGCGCACGGTCACCTTGACCGGCAGGGTCTTGCCGCGGTTGCGGCCGTCGTCGTCGAGGAAGCCTTCCGCCGTGTATTCGCCGTCCGGGATCTTGGCGATCTCGCGCCGCAGCATCGCTTCGGAATAGTCCATCAGCTGGTCGCAGGCGGCGAGCACGGTGGCCTTGCCGTAGGCGGCGAGCAATTCGCCGAAGCGGCGCACGCCGAGCTCGGCCGAGGCGATCTGCGCCTCCAGGTCGCCCATCACCAGGTCGGGCACCCGCGTGTTGTCGCGGATGTACTTCCACAGCGCCTCGTTGCGCTTGCCCTCCTCGTACAGCTTGACGCCGTTGAGCAGCATGCCCTCGGCGAAGACGTCGGGCACGTCGATGATCAGCCCCGGCGTCGCCGAGCCGATGTCCACGTGGTGCGCCGTATTGGCGGCGAAGCCGACGAGGTCGCCCTCGAAGAACACCGGCATGACGATGGCGATGTCGGGTGAATGGCTGGCGCCGAAATAGGGGTGGTTGTGGATGGCGCAGTCGCCCGGCTTCCAGGCGTCGAGCGGGATCGATTTCTCGATGCCGCGCAGGTAGCCGGGCAGCGAGCCGATGTGCATCGGCGTCGAATCCGATTCGCACAGCGTGTTGAAGCGCGTGTCGAACAGGCCGGCGCCGAGGTCCTGGCTCTCGCGGATGATCGACGAATAGGACATGCGGTAGAGCACGTTGCCCATCTGCTCGGCGATCGAGTGCAGCGCGCCGGAGATGACCTGCAACGTGATGGGATCGACGGTCTTGCTGTCGGACGGCGTGGTCATGGGAGCTCTCCTGCCGAACGGATTCAGAGCGCGCCCGGCGAAGCCGGCGCCCGGGTGATGCGGATGTCGCCGTGGCCGAGCACGACGGCCTTGCGGCCGGGCGGCACCAGCACGGTGGAATTGTGCTGCGCGATCAGCGCCGGGCCGACGATGACGTCGTCGGCGAGCAGCTTGGCGCGCTGGTAGCGCGGCGTGTCGACGGCATGGCCGTCGTCGAAGATGGTCTCGCGCACGTACATAAGGGCCGCTTCGGGGTTGGTGCGGCCGCCGCGGGGCAGGTCCGGCAGCTTGAGCGTGTCGACCGTCGCCGTGGCGACGACGCGCAGGGTCACCACCTCGATCGACTGGTCCTCGAAGGCGTGGCCGTAGACCTGCTTGTGGACGGCGAAGAAGCTCTTCGCCACCTCCCGCCAGTTGGCCGCGGTCAGCGGCTCGTCGGGCATGGCGGCACGCAGCTCGAAGCCCTGACCGACGTAGCGGCATTCGGCGATGCGGGCGAAGCTGCGCTTGTCCGCGGCGATGCCGTCGCGCTCGAACTGGGCTGCCGCCTCGGCCATCAGCGCCTCGAGCTGGGCGTTCACCGCCGCGAACTCGGCGTCGCCCAGCTTGTCGAGGGCGAGCAGCACCGAGCGCGTGTATTCGTACTTGAGCTCGGTCACCAGGAGGCCCATGGCCGCCGTGATGCCGGGATGCAGGGGCGCCACGATATCCTTGGCGGAGATCAGCTCGGCCAGCGCATTGGCATGCAGCGGCCCGGCGCCGCCGAAGCCCATCAGCGTGAAGTTGCGCGGGTCGATGCCCTTGGCCACCGAGTTGGCGTTGATCGCCAGCGCCATGTTGTTGTTGATGATCTTGAGGATGCCGAGCGCCGCCTCGACGACCGGGAGGCCGAGCTTGTCGGCGATGTGCGTCTTGATCGCCCGCTCGGCCAGCGCCTTGTCGAGCTTCAGGTCGCCGCCCAGGAACTGCTCCGGGTCGAGGCGGCCGAGCACCACCTGGGCGTCGGTGACGGTCGGCTCCGTGCCGCCGTTGCCGTAGCAGGCGGGGCCCGGCACGGCGCCGGCCGAGCGCGGGCCAACGCGAAAAGCGCCGCCGGGATCGAGATAGGCGATGGAGCCGCCGCCGGCGCCGATGGCGTCGATGTCGATCATCGGCACCAGCACCGGCAGATGCGCCACCTCGGTGTCGCGCGGGTTCTTGATGCGCAGCTCGCCGTTCTGGATGACGCTGATGTCCGCCGAGGTGCCGCCGATGTCGATGGTGATGACGTTGCCGGTGTCGCTCGCCTGGCCGGTCCAGCGGCCGCCGATGACGCCGCCCGCCGGCCCCGACAGTAGCAGGCCGACCGGCAGCTTGCTCGACTTCTCCACCGTCGAGATGCCGCCGTTCGACTGCATGATGCGCACGTCGGCGGTGATGCCGTTCTGGCGCAGGCGCGCCTCGAGCCGGTTGAGGTAGAGCGCCGTCTTCGGGCCGATGTAGGCGTTCATGGCGCAGGTGGAGAAGCGCTCGTACTCGCGCATGACGTTCACCACCTCGGAGGAGGTACAGATGTAGGCGTCGGGCATCGCCGCGAGGAGGATCTCCCTGGCCGTCTGCTCGTGGGCGTCGTTGAGGAAGGAGAACAGGAAGCCGACGATGACGGCGTCGAGCTTGCGCTTGGCGAACAGCTCGGCCGCCGCCTTCACCTCGTCGAGCGCCAGTGGCACCTCGATGGCGCCGGTGGGCGGCATCAGCCGCTCGGTGATCGGCAGGCGGTTGCGGCGCTTGACCAGGGGCTTGGACTGCCACGGCACGTCGAACTGCAGCGAGAAATTGTGCGGCCGCTTGTGGCGGGCCATGTGCAGGATGTCGCGGAAGCCGCGGGTGGTCAGCATGCCCACCTCGGCGCCGTTGCGCTCGATGACCATGTTGGTCGCGACCGTGGTGCCGTGGAAGACTGCGCCGACCTGGCTCGGCGTCACGCCGGCCAGTCCGCAGATCTCGACGATGCCGCGCACCACGCCTTCCGACTGGTCGGCCGGCGTGCTCGGCACCTTGTGGACGACGACCTGCTGGCCGCTGCTATCGGTTCGTTCCAGGACGATGTCCGTGAACGTGCCGCCGACGTCGACTCCCACCCGCAACATGAGCTCGCTCCTTAGGTTCGGCTTCGTATGGGCCGGCGAGCCCCGCGAGGGCTGCCGGCGCGACTGCCGACCGGTACGGGTCGGCGTGTGATGGGGTGGGGCGCGGCTGGGGCGCTCATGGCTGGCGTCCCACCAGCTGAGCCCAGCGGCGGACGAGGTAGTTGTGCTCGTCCATCGTGGTGTTCCACACGGCAATCGAGCTGGCGCGCTGCCAGTAGGAGCCGCCGCTGCGGGTCGCGCCAGCCTTGACGGTGACGGAGCCGTCCGGCCCGGGCAGGTCGACCGGTGTCGGCTCGCCGTCGTACCAGTAGGCCCACTCGGCCGGCGCCAGGTGATCCTTCACGCGGCCCGGCACCGACATGTAGTAGCCGTGGCGCGAGACAACCGCGCCGGCCCAGCCGTCGAGCCACCAGTTGAGGTAGGTGTAGGCCACATCCAGTGCCCGGCCGGTGAGCCGGTTCGATACGCACAGGCCGCCATGCCAGGCGCGGTAGCCCTCCTTGGGCACCGCCTCCGCCACGGCGACGCCCATGCGGCCCAGCGCGGTGATGCCCGGCGACCACATGCTCTGGATCACCGTGCCCCCGCTCGCCATGAAATCGGCGGCCTCGACCGTGGTCCGCCAGAACCCTTGGAAGTGGCCGGCCTTGCGGCGCATGGCCAGCACGTGGATGAGCTGGTCGATCTCGCCGGTCGACATGTTGCCGATGTCGTCGAACTGCACCTCGCCCAGGGCCTGGGCCGCCAGCGCCGCGTCGAAGATGCCGATCGCCGGTTCGTCGACGAGGGCGGCGCGGCCATGCCAGCGCACGTCGAGCAACGCACCCCACGAGGCGACCTGGGCTGCGTCGCCGTTCACGATGTCGGGCCGGAAGGCGAAGCTGTCGAGGTTGTGCACCGTCGGCAGCATCGAGATCCAGCGGGAGGGCGTGGCACCCAGAGCCTGGCCCGGCTGCACGAACAGCTTGGTGACGGGAGCGTCACCGCGCCCGATCCGCGCGTTGGGGCTGATCCGGCCGGTCTTGGAGAGGTCGGAGACCTCGTCCCAGCGCGCGATGCGCTTGAGGTCGATCGGCTGGATCGCGCGCCAGTACCAGACGATATCGAGGTTGTGGAAGCACTGGTCGTAGACGTCGTAGCTCTCCGGGCTGGTCGCCGCCCGGTGTTGCGCCGCCAGGAACTCGTGCTTCTCGAAGACGATGTCGATGCCGAGGTCCGCTTCGGCCCGGCGGCGGATCTCGTCCAGCAACGTGATCTCCGTGCCGAGCACGCGCAGCTTCGGCTTGCCGGCCGTCCGGATGGCCGGGGCCGATAGCTTGGCCTCCGCAGGCGCCATCGGCGTCACCGTCGCGCCACGTGGCCCGTGCTCGTTGGTCGGCTGTGGCTCGCACGTGTCGCTGTCATCGGGTCCTCCCATCGATTTGTTGTGGCGGCCGCCGTTCGAGATCCAGGCTCAGGCGGCCGGGATGACGGTCGCTTCCGTGGCGTTCCAGGTGAGAACGATGTCGCCGCCCGCCGGAAAGGCGTTGGGCGGATACTTGTCCACGTGCCCCTCGAGCGCGATCGGCGCTCCCGTCGGCAGGGTGACGGCGATGTGCGAGACGTGGCCGACCACATCCGAGCGGCGCACGGTGGCGCCGACGACGTTGACGCTGGACTGGGCCGGCGTCGCGCCGGCGGTGCTTGCGCGCGCCTCGATTGCTTCGGCCGGAATGACGATCTTGGCGGCCTGGCCGCCGGCCAGCGGCCCATTGGCGCGACCGCTGAGATGACCCAGCGCCGTCTCGAGCAGGACGTGGTCGCCGTCGAGGCCCTTGACCGTGCCGTCCAGGATGGTGTTGCGGCCGATGAAGCGCGCCACGAACGGCGTGTCGGGCCGCGTGTAGAGCTGGTGGGGCGGGCTGATCTGCTCGACGCGGCCCTGGTTCATCACCACGATGCGGTCGGACAGCGACAGCGCCTCCGATTGCGCGTGGGTGACGAAGACGAAGGTGATGCCGAGCGTCTTCTGCAAGATCTTGAGCTCGGCCTGGATGGTCTTGCGCAGATTGGCGTCGAGCGCACCGAGCGGCTCGTCGAGCAGCAGGATCTCGGGCTCGACGGCAAGCCCGCGGGCCAGGGCGATGCGCTGGCGCTGGCCGCCGGAGAGCTTGTCGGGGCGCTTGTCGGCCACGTCCTCCAGGCCGAGCGTCGCCAGCAGATGGTCGACCTTGGCGGCCCGCTGCTTGGCGGCGAGCCCTTTCACCTCCAGCCCGTAGCCGATGTTCCGGCGCACGGTCATGTGCGGAAACAGGGCGTAGTTCTGGAAGATCATCGACGTCGGCCGCTGCTCGGGCGGCAGGTCGTTGATGGCGGAGCCGCGCACGCGGATGTAGCCGGAGGTGATCGACTCGAAGCCGGCGATCATCCTGAGCGTCGTGGTCTTGCCGCAGCCGGACGGGCCGAGGAACGCGATGAACTCGCCCTTGACCACCGACAGGTCGAAGTCGATGACGGCCGGCGTGCCGTTGTCGTAGACCTTGCCGACCTTGATGAGCTCGAGATCATAGAGCATGCGTCCGCCCGGGTGATGCTGCGCGGTGTCGGCGCGGAGCAACGGGCTGCTCCGCGCCGGAGGGGGAGGGGGCTGCGCCGGCTCAGGCGCTGAGGAACTCGTCCCACTTCTGGATCAGGTGGTCGTACTCGTCGGGCCACTGGTGCCAGTAGGCGACGAGCTTGGCGCGCTCCTCGAGCGAGCCGCCGTCGCGCAGGTCACCTTCCTTGATGCCGCGCTCGGGCGCTCCGACCCACGGCTTGCCCTCGTACCAGAAGGCGTACTTGGCCGGCGGCATGACCTTCTGGATGTTGGTCGTCGGCGAGTAGTAGCCCTGCTCGGAGACGGTGACGCCGGGCGGGCCCGACAGCCAGTAGTCGCAATAGGCGGCCACCGCGTCCTTGTTGGCGGAGCCGTTGATCAGGCACGGACCGATGGCCCAGCCACGGTAGCCTTCCTTGGGCACGGCGTACTTGCAGGGCTTGCCCTGCGCCTTCACCGCCATGACCGCCGGCTGCCAGGCGTCGCACACCACCATCTCGCCGGAGGCGAGCAGGTTGACGAGCTCGCCGAAGTCGCCCCACAGGGCCCGGAACTGTCCGTCCTTCTTCTTGGCGATGAGGAACTTGGCCGTCTCGTCGATCTCCGCGGTGCTCGGATTGCCGGGGTTCTTCACGTTCGACAGGCCGAGCGAGTTCATGGCCATGATGGCCTGGCCGAAGGCGATCAGCGGGTCGGTGTTGAGGCCGGACTTGCCCTTCCACTTGGGGTCGAACAGCGCCGTCCAGGTATTGGCCTCCTCGGCCGACAGCACGTCGGGATTGTAGCCGACCGAGTCGTAGTTATAGACCGACGGCACCTGCCACAGCTTGGTATGGCCGTCGTCCGCCCAGATCTGGCCGACGATCTGGGCCTTGGCGTCCCACTTCGGGTTGGACTTGGTGAAGGTGTCGCGAATATTCCCCCAGTTCTTCAGCGAGCTGGTCGGAATGGCTTCCAGGTTGTTGGTCTGGACGACGGCGGGCAGCCGCTCGCCTGTGGCCTCCCAGCAGTCGAAATCCTTCGAGCCCGACAGGATCTTGGTCTGGGCGTCGGGGAACGTCGCCGCGGTGCCGGAGGTCGAGCCGACGCCGGATTCCTTCTTGAAGTCGGCCAGGATGCGCTCCTGCACCGTGACCGACAGGCCGATCGTGCGCAACTGCTCGTCGGCGAGCGTTCCGGCCTTGGCGTAGGCCTGACGTGAGCTCAGGAACGGCGTGCCGCCGCCCATCGCCAGCGCCATCATGCCGGCCGAGCGCTTCAGCACCGAGCGCCGGCTCAGATCTTCCTTCGACATTGTCCCACCTCCACCTGTGCTTGCTTTGGCTCAGTAGCGGCCCACCAGCAGGCCGCCGTCCACCACCACCACCTGGCCGGTCATGTAGCGGGCGCCGGCCGACGCCAGGAACGCGATCACATCGGCGATCTCCTCCGGCTCGCCGATGCGTCCCATGGGAATGAAGGCGCCCGCCGCCTCGGCGCCCTGGGGGCCGAGCGAGTGCTCCTCCGAGAGCAGTTGCGCGGTGCGGATATAGCCGGGCGCAATGCCGTTGACGCGCACGCCGTCCTTGGCGAGCTCGACGGCGAGGCCTCGGACGAGGCCGACGACGCCGGACTTGGCGGCGGAGTAGTGCACGTGCTCGTCCCAGCCGTAGGCGACGCCCATGATCGAGGAGACGGCGACGATCGCCCCCGCGCCGCGCGCCCGCATGGCGGGGGCCGCGGCGCGCACCACGCGCAGGATGCCCTTGAGGTCGATGTCGAGCGTGACGTCCCACTTCTCGTCGCTCAGCGACGCCAGGGGCACCTTGTGGGCGATGCCGGCATTGGCGACGATCACATCGATGGCGCCGCGCCTGGCTTCCACGGCGGCGACGACGGCGTCGGCCCGCTCGGTGGAGCGCACGTCGAGCGCTATGAACTCGGCCGAGCCACCGGCGGCCGTGATCTCGGCGGCGACGGCGGCGCCTTCCGCCTCGAGCACGTCGGTGACGACCACGTGGTCGCCGGCGGCGGCGAAGGCCTTGGCGGTGGCCCGGCCGATGCCGATGCCGGCGCCGGTGATGAGGACGGTACGGGGCGTCGTGTCAGCCATGGACGGGGTTCCTCACGTGGCATCCTCCTGGATGGCGACGCGCCTGGCGCGCCTGATCGACAGGCCCATCAGCACCGCGTAGACGGCGAGCAGAGCGAACGAGAACAGGGTCGTCAGCACGCCGAAGGCGAAGACGTTGGGATGGATCTCGACCGAGAAGGTGCCGTAGATCGCGAGCGGCAGCGTCAGGTCGCGGCCCGAGGCGAACAGCGTGCGCGAGAACTCGTCGTAGCTCAGCGTGAAGGCGAACAGCATGGCCGACAGCACGCCGGGAAAGATCAGCGGAAACGTCACCTTGCGGAAGGTGCGCCCCGGCGAGACGCCGAGCGACCATGAGGCCTCCTCGACGCTCTGGTCGAAGCGGTTGAAGATCGCCAGCATCACCAGGAAGGCGAAGGGGAAGGTGTAGACGACGTGGAGCACGAAGGCGGTGCTCCACCAGTGCCGGTCGATGCCCAGCGCGTTGGCGACGAGCGACGTGCCGAGGCCGACCAGCACGCCCGGCACCATCATGCCGAGCACGATCAGATAGAAGACGATGCCCGAGCCCTTGAAGCGGGTGCGGAAGGCCTGGGCGCTGGCGACGCCGAGCACCGTCGACACCACCATGGTCATGAAGGCGAGCACGAGCGAGCGCACCAGGCTCTCGTCGATCGGCAGCGGCGCCACCCGTGACGGCGGCACCAGGCCGAGCAGGTGACGGTACCAGTAGGTCGACCATTCGATGATCGGAAACTGCGGTCCGCCCTCCGGCCCGGTCTGGAACGACAGGATCGCCAGCACGACGAAGGGGCCGTACAGGAACAGCAGGAACAGGGCCGTGTAGGTGGCGAGCGCCGGCTTGATGACGGTGGACTGCATGGGCTCAGAGCTCCTTGCGGAGGTCGACGACGCGCAGCAGCGCCGCCACCACCACGCCCATGATCACGGTGAGGATCACGCCGACGACGGCGGCAAAGGCCCATTTCAGCGAGCCCACCTGGGTGACGATGATGTTGCCGAGCAGGTTGACCTTGCGGCCCGACAGCGCGGCCGACGTCGCGAACTCGCCGAGCACCATCACCGAGACGAAGATGGCGCCCACGACGACGCCCGGCATCGACAGCGGCAGGATGATGGTGCGGAAGATGCGGCCGAAGCCGGCGCCGAGATCGCGCGCCGCCTCCAGCACGTTGGGGTCGATGCGTCCGAGCATGAAGGCGATCGGCCCGACCATGAACACGCAGTAGATCTGGGTCATGCCGATGACGACCGAGAGCTCGGAGAACAGCAGCGCCTCGATCGGCGCCGAGGTGATGTGCAGGCCCTGCAGCACGAGGTTGATCGCGCCTTCCTTGCCGAGCATCGGCCGCCAGGCCAGCACGCGGATCAGGAAGGAGGTCCAGAACGGGATGACGCAGAGCACCAGCAGGATGGTCTGGAGCGTCTTGTTCCTGACGAACAGGCCGACGAAGAGCGCCGTCGGGTAGCCGACGAGCAACGTCATCGCCAGCACCGTCAGCCAGATGCGGACGGTGGTCCAGAGCGCGGTGAGGTAGGTGTCGCTGGAGAAGAAGTTGACCCAGCTCTTGGTGGTCAGCACCGGCGTGATGGTGAACGTCGTCTGGGTCCAGAACGACACGTAGACCATCATCAGGATCGGCAGCACGAGGAACAGCGTCATCCAGAGGACGCCGGGCAGCACCAGCCACAGCGTCGTGCGCCGCGGCGTCGGCCGTTCCACTTTCTCTTCCGCCAGGCCGTCCGATAGGGCCGTCATCGTCATACGGTCGGGCTCCTCATGCAGGTGCAGGGCCAAATGCGGGCCATCGTCAGGCGAAGACGAGCGCGTCGCGGCGCTTCCAGACCAGGCCGTAGCGCTGCTCCGCTCCGTACGCGGCGGGGCTGCGATGGCTCAGGTGGGCCTCGACTTCGACGACGCGCCCGTCGTCGAGCCGGAAGAAGGACAGCTGGGTCGCGCCGGTGTATTCGCTGGCGACGAAGGCGCCCTCGATACGCACCTCGTCGGCGTCGACGGGCTCCGCCGGCGCACGCACGTGGATGCGGTCGTGACGCACGGCATAGGCCGGGCCGCCGCCCTTGGGCGCCGGCGCCGGCGCCGCGCCGTCGAGCGGGAAGCGGCCGGCCGGCCCGACGAAGGCGCCGTCGCCGAGATCGCCGTCGAAGAGGTTGTAGCAATTGAGGAAGCGGGCGACGGCGGGCGAGGCGGGCCGGTTGTAGACGGTGTCGGGATCGTCGATCTGGCCGACGCGGCCACGGTCCAGCACGATCAGGCTGTCGCCCATGGCCAGCGCCTCCGTCTCGCTGCCGGTGACGTGCAGGAAGGTGACGCCGAGGCGCTCGCGGATGGCGCGGAGCTCGTCGCGCATGCGGGTGCGCAGATTGGCGTCGAGCGCCCCCAGCGGTTCGTCCAGCAGCACCAGTCCCGGCTCGGTGATCAGCGTGCGGGCGAGCGCCACGCGCTGGCGTTGGCCGCCCGAAATTTGTGCAACGCCGCGCTCCTCGAGCCCGGTGAGACCGGTCAAGGCGACGATATCGCGGACCTTGGCGGCGATGGCCGGGGCGGAGAGCGGTGCTGCGCCGTCGCGGTTCTCCAGCCCGAAGCTGATGTTCCGGGCGACGCTCAAATGCGGGAACAGCGCGAAGTTCTGGAAGACGAAGCCGATGTTGCGGCGATGCGCCGGCACGCCCTCCAGGCTCTTGCCGGCCAGCGAGACGACGCCGCTGTCCTGCGGCTCGAAGCCGGCGATGACGCGCAGCAGCGTGGTCTTGCCCGACCCGCTCGGCCCGAGCAGGGAGATATAGGCGTTGTCCGGCAAGCTCAGCGTCACGCTGTCCAGCGCGCGCAAGGCCCCATAGGTCCTGGAGACGTTGTCGAGCTTGAGGATTGTCGCCACGCAGTTCTCCTGGTCGAGATCGGGTACGATGACGATCGACAGGCTTTGTTCGATGTATAGGTCGGCAAAAATTCAGATGTTCATCGTAGTACTTGCGACGATGAACGATCGTACTGCCCGCCGTCTCGGATCGCCTGCGGACGCTCCGAGATCAGCAGCAAGGTGCTCGCCTCAACGAATGAAAACGTAGTACGAGTGAATTTTGTATGCAATGGGCTTTATTTTGGCAGCGCAAGACAAAAATCGACCATTCCGCCCAATTGGCGGGCAGAGTGTCGGCGCAGCGTCCGATGTCGCCGCCCGTAGCGGTCGACGCAAAGCCTGCGCCGGGCGTAGAGGTTTCCCATAGCATTCGGTTCGTCGAATAAAGGATATTCAAAACTCAGATATAGCGAGGGGGAGCGACCGCGAGCTTGGCCTGGATGCAGCCGGGCGGTGTCGCGATGTTCGCGAGCCGGCCTTGAGCGAAAGTCGCTAGCGGCATATGGTATGCAATAGTCATTTTATCGTGACGTCGGCGACCAGGCCAACGCATGTCCGGCGCCGTCCCCCCCCCAACCTGTCGATCTGATCGGTGCGCCGAATGGCTCAGGCAAAGACATCGAAGGCGCCGGCGCGGCACGAGGTCATCGAGCAAGTGCTCCGGGCCAATATCATCGACCAGCGCCTCCCCCCCGGACTGGTGCTGCTGGAGGGGCCGATCGCCACCATCATGCGGACATCGCGCGCGCCGGTGCAGCGCGCCTTGCAGCAACTCGGCGCCGACGGCCTCGTGCATCGCTTCGACGGGCGCGGCTACCTCGTCGGTCCGCCCGGCCAGGGCCTCGCGCCGATCCGGCGTGACATCAAGGCGCTCGGATTGGTCCTGCCGCACGGGGCCGGCGAGGCGCTGGCCAGCCGCACCTCCTGGTCGCGCATCTACAACACCGTGGAAGCGGACGTCGCCGGCTGCGTGGTCTTCGGCCAATACCGCATCATCGAGACGGAGCTGGCGGATCATTTTCGCGTCAGCCGCACGGTGGTGCGCGAGGTTCTCGGCCGCCTTCAGGAGCGCGGCCTCGTCCGCAAGAACCAGAGCTCGCATTGGATCGCCGGGCCGCTGACGGCGCAGACGATCAAGGACCACTATGCCATCCGGCGCATGCTCGAGCCGCCGGCCTTGCAGGCGGCGGCGCCGCGGCTCGACCGCGGCCGCCTGTCGGCCCTGTTCGACCAATTGCGCGCCGCCGAGACCGACGACAGCCTGCCGTCGGGCGGCGCCGGTCCCGAGCTCGACGTGCTGCTGATCGAGACGTGCGTGCTCGCCACGCCGAACGAGAAGCTCAACGAGCTGATCCGCAACAACCTGCTGCCCGTGCTGGCGTCCGAGCGGCTGCTGCGGCGGCTCGGATTGCCCGGCGACCGAACGGCGCTGACCGAGCACCGCCTGATCGTCGAGCTCCTGCTCCGCGGCTCCGTCGATGCGGCGGCTGCCATGCTGGACGCCCATCTCGGCGCTGCCCTCAACCGCAACATCGCCCAGATGAAGATCGTCGCCATGATCCCGGAGCCGCAGTCGGTCGCCGCCTACCTGACGCGGGTCGACGAATAGCGCACGGTTCGCGCTATGCTGCCGGAAGATGAGTTAGGCGGGGAGGGTGCCAGGTGGCGACAGGCGAGGATCTGCGGCGCTTGGCTTTGGCCCTCGACGGCACGACCGAAGCGCCGCACTTCGACCGGACGGCGTTCAAGGTGGCGCGCATCTACGTGACCCTCGCCGGCGATGGCCGCACCGCGAACTTCAACTTCACGCCCGACGAGCAGGAATTCAAGTGCATGGTGGCGCCCGAGGCGTTCACGGCTATTCCAAACGGCTGGGGTAGGCGCGGCTGGACCGCCGCAGAGTTGGACAGGCTGAGCGAAGAGGATCTCGTGGCGGCCCTGCGGACGGCCCACGCCCACGCACTGGCCAGGCCGTCTCGGAGACGCCGCTGAGGCGCGATACGTTCGTCCGGATTGCGCAGAACGGGGAAGCGCCACGGCGTGCGCCCCGCCAGTGCCGCCAGCGCCAGCACGCGGGCGGCGCTCGGCCTGATCGCAGGGAAGCCGTGAGCGCTCCTGCCGCCTATAGCTCCATGAAGGATTTGAAGCCGCCGTAGATCATGCGCTTGCCGTCGAAAGGCATGGCCGCCGGGTCGGTCTTGAGCCGCGGGTCGGCCATGACCTTGACGTTGATGGCGTCGCGCTGTTCGCGTGATTCGTAGACGATCCAGGAGAACACCACGGTCTCGTCGTCCTTGGCCTGCACAGCGCGCGGAAACGACGTCAGCTCGCCGTAGGGCACATCGTCGGCGACGCATTCCACATAGGCGAGGGCGCCGTGCTCCTTCCAGATTCGGCCGGCGAGCCGCGCCAGGTCCTTGTAGGCCTCCAGCTTCTCCTTCGGCACCGCCAGCACGAAGCCATCGACGTAGGGCATGCAAGTCTCCTCTCCTGAGCGATGAACGAAGGACGATCGGCGTCGTCGCGATCCGACAAGCCCCGCACGTTTTGTTCAGGCATGGCCGGCCGGGACCGCTTTACGGCGGCAATATCGGCAGCGGACGCCCACCGCGTCAAAGACGGCGGCCGGTGCTCACGATGTCGCTACCGGCGGATTAAATGGGCTTCGCGAACAGTCTTTCCTCCATGGAGACCGGGCCGCATTCGCCGGCGGAGAGGCCGTGAGCCCGCCCGGCGCGATCCCAACGAGCCGGGCCTCCAGCAGCAGAGGGAGGACACAATGAGCAGGATCTTGAACGATATGCATCTCTGTGCACCCCGGCGCAGCAGCGTCTGGCGTTGGTCGGCTGTGATGGCGGTCGTCCTGGCGGGCGGCGCGGCTCTGGCTGCTGGCGGTGGAGGCGGCGGCGGAGGAGGGGGAGGAGGCGGAGGGGGCGGCGGCGGAGGCGGAGGCGGCGCAGGTGGCGGTGCCGGCGGCGGTGGCGGCGAAGGCGCCATGACTTGCCCCCGCGGCGAGATCTTCAGCCCCGGTGCACGCGCGTGCGTCAGGGCCCGCGCCGGTCTCCTCAGCGACGACGAGCTGGCCGAATACGCCTTCGTGCTCGCCAAGAAGGCCCAGCGCTACGACGAGGCGCTCGACGTGCTCGGCCTGGTGCAGGACCAGAGTACGCCCAAGGTCTTGAACTATCGCGGCTACGCCACGCGCAAGCTGGGCCGGGTGGATGAAGGCATCGGCTATTACCTCAAGTCCGTATCGCTCGATCCCAAATATGCGCAGGTCCGCGAATACTTGGGCGAAGCCTATGTGACCCAGGGCAAGCTCGACCTCGCCCGCGAGCAGCTCACCGCCATCGAGGCCATCGCCGGCAAGGATAACGAGGAGTACGAGGACCTGGCCGACGCGATCGCGGACGCCGAAAAGGCCGGCGCGCCGGGCAAGATGTAGGCGGCACCGACCGGTTGCCGCATTCACGCCGCGACCCTGAGCAGGTGCGCATTCGTGAGCGGCGAGGAAGGCGCGCAGCCGCTCGGCATAGTCTGATGCGACCGCATGTTGCACGCTGGGACGTTCGGCAAGCGCCCGGCGCCAAGCCCGGACTTTGGCCGTCTGCGTAAAGACGTCCGTGTCGGCGATCGTGTCGAACATGTCGAAGTACCGGAAGACCGGCGCGTAGACCGCGTCGACGAGGCGCGCGAGCAGAAGCTGTTCGCAGGCCGACACGTGCCGCTCACGAAGTCGCTACCGGCGGAATAGAACGGCGATCGGCTCAGTCTTTCGTCCCGTGGCGGGCACGCCGCGCCCCGGCGGGGTCGGTCGCGTGCCATCCCGCCAGGGATGGACGTGCTCCCGGATCGAGAGCCGGAGCATGGCAGCCCGGGGGGATGCCCCGGGGTGATCGCAGCACATCGTAGAAGCTTCCGACGGAGGACAGGGATGAGCAAGATCTTGAACGAGGTGCATCGCCTCGCGCCCGGACGGCGCGCTGGCTGGATCTGCTCGGCGGCGTTGGCGGTCGCCTTCGCCGGCGGTGGCGCGCTGGCAGCGGGCGGCGGCGGTGGCGGCGGTGGTGGCGACCAGGAGACCTGCCCGCGCGGCGAGGTCTACAGCGCCGGAGCTCGCCAGTGCGTGAAGGCGCGCGCAGGCGTCATGAGCGACGACGCCCTTGCCGAATACGCCATCGTGTTGGCCAAGAAGGCGGGGCGCTACGACGAGGCGCTCGAGGTGCTCGCGCTGGTGCAGGATCAGAACACGCCCAAGGCGCTGAACTACCGCGGCTACATCACGCGCAAGCTGGGCCGGGTCGACGAAGGCATCGGCTACTACCTCAAGTCGGTCTCGCTCGATCCCAAGTACGCGCAGGTGCGCGAGTATCTGGGCGAAGCCTACGTCACCCAGGGCAAGCTCGACCTGGCCCGCGAGCAACTGGCGGTGATCGCCACCATCAGCGGCAAGGATAGCGAGGAGTACGAGGATCTGGCCGCGGCCATCGCCGGCGCGGAGGCGAAGGCGCCCCCGTCCAAGTCGTAGGGCTCAGGGCGCGGGGCCCCGCGTCGGTCGCGAGGTCCAGGTTTATGGGTGGCCGGGGGGCGAGCCTGGCCATTCCATCAGCTATTTCGAGAACCATTTGTCGTAGAGGCGCTGGTAGGTGCCGTCCTCACGCAGGGCGAGCAAGGCGTTGTTCACCTGCTTGCGCAGCTGGCTGCCGGGCGGGAAGACGATGCCGAAGTCCTCCTTGCGGAAGATCGGGCCGACCATGTGCACCAGCCCCTTGCCCTCGTTGGCCACGTGGTAGAGCAGCACGGGGGCATCGAAGACCACTGCGTCCACCTGCTTGTCCACGAGTTCCTGGTACGTCTCGTCGATGCGTCCGAACTCGCTGACGTAGGCCCCGATCTCGTTCAGGAAGACGGCCGCGGTGCTGCCGCGTGTGGTGGCGACGGCCTTGCCGCGCAGATCGTCGGGGCCGTTGATCGAGCCCTGGATCTGCTGCACCGTCAGTGTCGCCGTGAGCTGGGCGGTGTAGAAGGCGACAAAGACGACGCCGGCGAACATCCAGAGCACGGCGAAGATGCGGGCGAGCCATTGCCGCGGCATCTGGTCGCTCTGCGTCGCCAGCGTCCCCGCTGCCCAGAACAGCGCGTGAAAGATCCCGGGAATGTAGCGATCGGTCGGGATGATGCCGTCCGGCTGGCGCCGCTCCAGCCACCATATGATGTGGGCCGGGATCAGGATCAGCAGCAGGGCGATGCCGATCCAGACCAGGATCGCCTTGGAGAACAGCAGCTCGAGCAGGGTCCACAGCGGGTTGCTGTCACTGTCCTGGCCGCCGCCGCGCACCATGATCTGCAGGCCGCTGTTGAGCATCGGCTGCGAGAAGTCGAACTCCCTGTCGCGCGCCGCCGTGATCGAGATCGCGGAGATGCCGGCCTCCGCCTGCCCGCTGCGGATCAACTCCAGCAGCGAGCGCACGTCCGGCGCCAGCACGTACTCGGTCTTGAGGTTGAGGCGCTCGGCGATCGCGTTCCACAGCTCGATGCTGAAGCCGCTGAGCCGGCCCGGCTCGCCCATGACGAAGGGCGGCAGCAGGCGCGTCGCCACCTTGATGTCCTGCGGCGGCGCCTGCGCGTGCACGGCCGCGATGCCGGCGCCGAGCCACGCGGCCACGGCCAGCAGCCTGAGAAGACCCCCATCGAACGCTCTCCGTCGTTCTGGTCGTCGGGAGATCTATTAGCCGCGCTTGTGGTGTCTTGTATGACGACGCTAGAGCGCGTCGCGATCGGGTGGACTCACCCGATCGCTGAAAAGTGCTCTAGATTCAACGAGTTGCATAATTTCGATCGGATCGGGTGATCTTATCTGATCGGAATATGCTTTTAGCCGCCGATATTGAACGCCGCCAGCGCTGCCATGTTGACGATGTCGCTGTCGCGCGCGCCGAGCGAGACGATCTGCACAGGCTTGTCGAGGCCGACGATAAGCGGGCCGATCACCGTCGAGCCGCCCAGCTCCTGCAGCATCTTGGTCGAGATCGAGGCCGAGTGGAACGCCGGCATGACCAGCACGTTGGCCGGGCCGGTGAGCCGGCAGAACGGATACTGGGCCATGATATCGCGGTTGAGCGCCACGTCGGCGCCCATCTCGCCGTCGTACTCGAAGTCGACGCGCATGCCGTCGAGGATCTTCACCGCCTCGCGCACGCGCTTCGAGCGCTCTCCCTCCGGCTGGCCGAACGTCGAAAAGGCCAGCATGGCGACGCGCGGCTCGTAGCCGAGCCGGCGGGCCACGTTGGCGGCTTCGATCGAGATCTCCGCCAGCTCCCGCTCGTCCGGCATCTCGGTGATGGCGGTATCGGCGACGAGTACCGTGCGGCCGCGCGTCAGCACCAGGGAGACGCCGATGACGCGGTGGCCGGGCTTGGGGTCGATGACGCGGCGCACGTCCTCGAGCGCCAGCGAGTAGTTGCGGGTGACGCCGGTCACCACCGCGTCGGCGTCCCCGAGCGCCACCATGGCCGCGGCGAAGTGGTTGCGGTCCTGGTTGATCAGGCGCTGGCAGTCGCGCAGCAGGAAGCCGCGGCGCTGGAGCCGGTCGTACAGGAACTGCGCGTAGGCCGCGTTGCGCCTGGACAGCCGCGCATTGTGGATCTCCAGGCCGTCGCGGCCGTCGAGCTCGATGCCGGCGGCGCGGGCGGTCGCCTGCACGCGGTCCTCGCGGCCGACCAGGACGGCCGTGCCGAGGCCCTGGTTGACGAAGGAGATGGCGGCGCGGATGACCTGCTCCTCCTCGCCCTCGGCGAAGACGACCCGCTTGGGGTAGCGGCGCACGCGCTCGAAGATGCGCTGCAGCGTGCCGGCGACCGGGTCGCGCCGCGCCGAGAGCTGGTTCTTGTAGGCGGTGGTGTCGACGATCGGCCGTCGCGCCACGCCGGTCTCCATGGCGGCCCGGGCGACCGCCGGCGGCACCGTGTGGATAAGGCGCGGGTCGAACGGCACCGGGATGATGTAGTCGCGGCCGAAGCGCGGCCGGGCGCCCTTGTAGGCGGCGGCCACCTCGTCCGGCACGTCCTCGCGCGCCAGCGCCGCAAGCGCCTCCGCGGCGGCGATCTTCATCTCCATGTTGATGGCGGTGGCGCGCACGTCGAGCGCGCCGCGGAAGATGTAGGGGAAGCCGAGCACGTTGTTGACCTGGTTCGGATAGTCCGAACGGCCGGTGGCCACGATGGCATCGTCGCGGATGGCCGTGACCTCCTCCGGTGTCACCTCCGGGTCGGGGTTGGCCATGGCGAAGATGATCGGGTTCGGCGCCATCGAGCGGATCATGTCGGCGCTGAAGGCACCCTTGACCGAAAGCCCGAGCACTGCGTCGGCGCCGACGAAGGCGTCGGCCAGGGTGCGCGCGTCGGTTTCCGCCGCGTGCGCCGACTTCCACTGGTTCATGCCCTCGGTGCGGCCGCGGTAGATGACGCCCTTGGTGTCGCAGAGGATGACGTTGTCGGGCGCGAAGCCCATCGCCTTGATCAGCTCGACGCAGGCGATGCCGGCCGCGCCCGCGCCGTTGACCAGCAGCTTGGTGGTCTTCACGTCGCGGCCGGTCAGATGCAGCGCGTTGATCAGGCCGGCCGCCGCGATGATGGCGGTGCCGTGCTGATCGTCGTGGAAGACCGGGATGTCCATCAGCTCGCGCAGGCGCTCTTCGATGATGAAGCACTCCGGCGCCTTGATGTCCTCCAGGTTGATGCCGCCGAAGGAGGCGCCGAGATAGCGCACGCAGTTGATGAATTCGTCCGGGTCCTCGGTCGAGACCTCCAGGTCGATCGAATCGACGTCGGCGAAGCGCTTGAACAGCACCGCCTTGCCTTCCATCACCGGCTTGGAGGCGAGTGCGCCCAGGTTGCCCAGCCCCAGGATCGCCGTGCCGTTGGAGATCACCGCGACGAGGTTGCCGCGGGCCGTATAGTCGAACGCCTTGCTCGAGTCGGAGGCGATGGCCAGCACGGGTACTGCGACCCCTGGCGAATAGGCGAGCGAGAGATCACGCTGCGTCGCCATCGGCTTGGTGGCGATGATCTCGAGCTTGCCCGGCCGGCCCTGGGAGTGGAACAGCAGCGCTTCCTGGTCGGTGAAGGTGGCGCGTGTCGGTCGGCGCGTGGGCTGGTCGGTCATGGCTCGGTTCTGTGCTCGTTGCCGCGGTCGATGGTGCGAGCGGGGGCGGACGGGGAGAGCGGGCGCGAACGACGCCCCCTCGGGTTGCGAGCCGCGGACCTTACGCAGGCGAGGCAGTGGTCTCAAGCCGCGGCGCCGGAGAATTTCTTGCGCACTGCAACAGAAGCGGCGCCAGCATACGCCTGTTGATGGCGGCCGCAGAGCCCATGAAGAGGGTAGCCACCGCGCCGGCCTTGGCTTTAGCGTCCCTGCCATGACCAGCTCGACCGCGAGGATCGCCGCTCCCGCCCCCCCGGCGCAGGAGCCGGTGGCGCCCGCCGCCGCGACCACGGCGCCCGCCGACGCGCGCGTTACGCCGATGATGGCGCAATACATGGAGATCAAGGCGGGACACCCGCAATCGCTCCTGTTCTACCGCATGGGCGATTTCTACGAGCTGTTCTTCAACGACGCGGAGCAGGCCTCGCGTACCCTCGGCATCGTGCTGACCAAGCGCGGCAAGCATCTGGGCGAGGACATCCCCATGTGCGGCGTGCCGGTCGACCGCGCCGACGAATACCTGGAGCGCCTGATCGCCGCCGGCCACCGCGTCGCCGTCTGCGAGCAGACGGAGGATCCCGCCGAGGCCAAGCGGCGCGGCGGCAAATCGGTCGTGAAGCGCGACGTGGTGCGGTTGGTGACGCCCGGCACGGTGACCGAGGATCGCCTGCTCGATCCGGCCCGCGCCAGCCTGTTCGTCGCCGTGGCGCGGCGCCGTGTCTCGGACGAGCTGTACATCTACGCGCTGGCCGCCGTCGATATCTCGACCGGGCGGTTTAGCGTGGTCGAGGCCCAGGCCGCCGGGCTCGCCGCCGAGCTCGCCCGCCTCGATCCGCGCGAGATCGTCGTCGCTGACACGATCTACGACGATCCCGACCTGGCCGGGCTGTGGCGCGATCTCAAGGTGCTGGTGACGCCCATCGCCCGCGACGGGCTCGACCCGGCGTCCGCCGAGCGGCGGCTGAAGGATTACTTCGGGGTCGCCTCGCTCGATGCCTTCGGCTCGTTCTCCCGCGCCGAGATCGTGGCGGCCGCCACCGCGCTCGCCTACGTGGCGCGCACCCAGATCGGCGCTCGGCCGGCGCTGGCGCCGCCGGCCCGCGACGCGGCCGGCTCTACCCTCGCCATCGACGCGGCGACGCGCGCCAACCTGGAGCTCACCCGCACGCTCGGCGGCGACCGCGCCGGCAGCCTGCTCGCCACCATCGACTGCACGCTGACCCCCGGCGGCGGCCGCCTGATCGCCGAGCGGCTCGCCGGCCCGGCAACCGACCTGCCGCTGATCACGCGCCGGCACGCGGCCGTCGCCTCCCTGGTCGACGACACCGTGCTGCGCGAGCGCCTGCGCGCGGCGCTCAAGGCCACGCCCGATGTGGCGCGCGCGCTGTCGCGGCTGACCCTGGGGCGAGGTGGTCCACGCGATCTGGCGTCGCTACGCCAGGGACTTGCGGCGGCCGGCGAGATCGCCGCGCTGCTGGCATCTCAGGCCGAGCTCGCCGCGGAGCTGGCCGAGGCCGCCGACGCGCTCCGCCGGCCCGATTCGTCCCTCATCGACGCGCTGGGCGCCGCGCTCGCCGACGAGCTGCCGCTGCTCAAGCGCGACGGCGGCTTCGTGCGGGCGGGCTACGACGAAGGGCTCGACGAGGCGCGGCTGCTGCAGGCCGACAGCCGCAAGTTCATCGCCGGCCTGCAGGCTCGCTACGCGGCCGATACCGGCTGCCGCACGCTGCGCATCAAGCACAATAACCTGATCGGCTATTTCGTCGAGGTACCGCAGGCGGCCGGCGAGGATTTCGTCAAGCCGCCGCTCAACGCCACCTTCGTGCATCGCCAAACCATGGCCGGGGCCATGCGCTTCTCGACGCTGGAGCTCGGCGAGCTGGAGGCCAAGATCGCGTCGGCCGCCGATCGCTCGCTGAAGATCGAGCTCGCCGTCTTCGATGCGCTGACCACCCGGCTGACGGATGCGGCCCCCGCGATCCAGGCGGCGGCGGACGCGCTTTCCGTGCTCGATGTGACGGCGGCGCTCGCGCACCTCGCCGTCGAGCGCCGATGGGTACGTCCGGTCGTCGACGACAGCCTGGCCTTCGTACTCGACGGGGCGCGCCACCCCGTGGTCGAGGCGGCTCTGGCCCGCAACGGCCAGCCCTTCGTCGGCAACGATGCCGACCTGTCGCCGCCGGCCGGCGAGGACGCCGGCCGCATCCTCCTGGTCACGGGCCCGAACATGGCGGGTAAGTCCACCTACCTGCGCCAGAACGCGCTCGCCGTGGTGCTGGCGCAGATGGGCGCCTACGTGCCGGCCCGGTCCGCCCATATCGGCCTCGTCGATCGCCTGTTCAGCCGCGTCGGCGCCGCCGACGACCTGGCCCGGGGGCGCTCGACCTTCATGGTGGAAATGATCGAGACGGCGGCGATCCTGAACCAGGCCGGGCCGCGCGCGCTCGTCATCCTCGATGAGATCGGCCGCGGCACGGCGACCTTCGACGGCCTGTCCATCGCCTGGGCTGCGATCGAGCACCTGCACGACGGCAACCTCTGCCGGGCGCTCTTTGCCACCCACTATCATGAGCTGACGGCGCTCTCCGAGCGCCTGGCGCGGCTGGCCAACGTCACCATGCGCGTCACCGACTGGCAGGGCGAGGTGGTGTTCCTGCACGAGGTGGTGGCGGGGGCGGCCGACCGCAGCTATGGCATTCAGGTGGCGCGGCTCGCCGGCCTGCCGCCGGCGGTGATCGAGCGCGCCAAGCTGATCCTCGCCGAGCTCGAGAAGAGCGAGCGCGAGAAGCCGGTGGCGGCGCTGATCGACGACCTGCCCCTGTTCGCCGCCATTGCCCGCCGGCCCTCCGCCGCGCCGGACCCCGCCGGGCCCGACCCGCTGCGCGAGGCGCTGGCTGCGCTCGACGTCGACGATCTCACGCCGCGTGCGGCGCTGGAGGCGCTCTACCGGCTGCAGACGTTGGCGCGCGACGGCTGATCCGCGCTCTCAGGGGCGCGCGGCGCGGCGTCGGGCCCATGCGTCCATCGCCACGTCGACCAGGAAGGCGGCCAGGATGGCGCCGGCACCGAGGCCATAGAGTAGCCGATAGCTGTCCGTCGCGGCAAAGACATAGGACAAGCCGTAGGCCGCCACCGCCTGGCCGACGGCGAAGCCGATGGTGGCGATGCGCCAGGCGTTCGCCGCCGTGGGCCCGGTGGTGATCTCCTGGATCCGACCCAGAACGAACACCGACACGCTGGGAATGAACGCGCCGATGACGAGGCTCGAACCCACCAGAGCGGCCGGGTGGGCCGTCAGTGCCAGCAGCCCGACGCCGGCGGCCTGGATCAGGAGCGACAGTCGCAGGGTCACGCGGAAGCCGAAGCGGTCCCCGATGCTGCCCGCAACGAGCGGCCCGGCCATGGCGCCGACGCCGAACAGCACCCAGTGGTAGGAGCCGACGGCGATGCCCCGGCCGAGCCCGCGGGCCACATAGTCGACGAGAAACAGCATGTGCGGGACGAGCCCCACCGAGCTCAAGGCGTAGATCCCGTACAGCGCGGCGAGCAGCCAGAGCACCGCCCGGTCGGTCGGCGCGGCCGGGGCGTCCGTAGACGGCGTGCGCGGCGCCTCCGCGGCGGCGCGGCTGTCCGCCGGCCAGCCCGACCAGGCGACGGCGACGAGCGCCGCCGCGATCAGGCCGAGGCCGAGCCACGTCGCCGTGAGCCCGAAGGTGAGGAGCTCCGGCACCACCAGACCGGCCAGCACGATGCCGCTGCCGGGACCCACGAACATGATGCCGACGGCGCGGCCCCGGCGGGACGGGGCGATGTGCGGCAGGATGAAGGGAGCGGTGAGGATCATCAGCACGGCGCCGACGAAGCCGGCGGTCGCGCGCCAGGCGAGGAACCAGGCGAAAGGCCCCGGGCCGGCGCAGGCGAAGAAGTTCAGTGCCGCCACGACCATGGCGACGCGCAGCGCCGTGACGGTCGAGGTCCAGGTCGCGATCTGGCGCGACAGGACCGCGCCGGCCAGATAGCCCGCCAGGTTCGCTGCGCCTAGATACGCGGCCTGCGACGCCGAGAACCACTGCTCATGCACCAGCGCCGGGATAAGCGGCGTGTAGGCGAAGCGCGCCAGGCCGACGGCGACGAGGTAGCAGCTGAGTGCCGACAGCGTCATGCGCCACGGCTTCGGGCCGGACGCCGTCATTACCGCGCTGGACGCGGCCGGACGGGAGGCGGGCGTGCTGTCGCTCATGCCGCCCGGCTTAAGGGCAAGACGGGCGCGGTGGTACCCGCTTTCTGGCGATGGCTGCCTTTCCGTCCGGCGATGGCCGGGACGACCGCGGCCGTCGGCCCAAGCTTGCCGTCGGCCCAAGCTTGCCGTCAGCCCAAGTCTTGCCGTCAGCCCAAGTCTTGGAAGTACGGCTCCACGGTGCCTTTCAGCTTCACCGTCATCGGCTTGCCCTTGCGGTCGACGGTGTTGCCGGCGGTCAGCCTGACCCAGCCCTCGCTCACGCAATATTCCTCGACGTTGGTCTTCTCGACGCCCTTGAAGCGCACGCCGACGCCCCGCTGCAGCACCGCTTCGTCGTGGTGCGGGCTGTCGGGATCGACCGACAGGCGATCGGGGGGCGTCGTCATGGATGCGGCATCGGTGCTCATTCGCCAGACCTTTCCTTCGCCAAAACCTTTTCCTTCCCCAAACCTTTTCCTTCGCTATGCCGTTCCGCTGAGAAACCGTGGGGTGGGAGAACCGGCGGCAGCGCTCCATAGCGGCCCGGCCGCCCGATGGAAAGCGGTGGGCGCTGGCCTCGCGGGGCCGCAATGGGCATGATGGTGCGATGCAAGAGCATGGCCTCGGACAACGGACCCGCGGTTTTGGACAGGATCATGCTCGGGAGCGCTTTGCGATCGGATGGAATCACCCGCTCGCAAGAGAAGCGCTCCGGATTCAAAATGTCATGAGCATTTCGCCATTGGATGGGTCCATCCAATGGCGAAATGCTCTAGGTCGCAACCGCCTCGTACAGGATGAACGCCATGGGCAAACTGGATGGACGGCGCATCGTGGTGCCGGAGAGCCGGTCGCTCGACCTCTTCTGCACCATGCTGGAGCGGGAGGGCGCGCAGGCGCTGCGCTGTCCGCTAGTCTCGATCCACGACGCCGAGGACGCAGCCCCCGTCGTCGCCTGGCTTCGCCGCCTGGCTGACGGTGCGATGGACGATCTCCTGCTGTCGACGGGGGAGGGGGTGCGGCGGCTGCTGGGCTTTGCCAGCCGGGCCAGCGTGCAGCCTCAGGTGCTGGCGGGCTTCGCCCGCGCCCGCATCGTCTGCCGCGGGCCCAAGCCGCAGCGCGCGCTGCGCGAGGTCGGCCTGTCGGCACAGATCGTGGCGGAGCCGGCCACCACCGCCGGCGTGCTGGCGGCGGCCGCCGGCCTCGACCTGCGCGGCCGGCGCGTCGGCGTGCAGCTCTATCCCGAGCAGCCGGACACGCTCGTCACATGGCTGAAGGATGCGGGCGCCGAGCCCGACCCGATCCTGTGCTACCGCTACGCGTCCGACGCCGAGGAAGAGCTGGTGGCGTCGACCATCGACCGGATCATTGCCGGCGACGTCGACATGATCGCCTTCACCAGTGCCCCGCAGGTGCGCCGCCTGGCCGAGGTCGCCCAGCGGCGCGACCGGGGCGACGCCCTGACCGGCGCCTTCGATCGCACGCTCGTCGCCGCCGTTGGGCCGGTGACCGCGGTGGCGGTCGAGAAAGCCGGCTGGCGCGTGCGGGTGATGCCCGAGGAGAACTTCCACCTCAAGCCGTTCGTCGGCGAGATCGCCCATGCGTTCATCGCCGTAGTGTAGCGGCGACGGCCCGGTGGATGGCAGACCGGATCAGGTCAGGAACGGGTTGAACTGGCGTTCCTGGCCGAAGGTGCTCATCGGCCCGTGGCCGCAGATGAAGGCGATGTCGTCGCCGAGCGGCAGGAGCTTCTCCACGATGCCGGCGATCAGCGTCTCGTGGCTGCCGCGCGGCAGGTCGGTGCGGCCGACCGAGCCCTGGAACAGCACGTCGCCCACCAGCGCGAAGCGCTGGGCCTTGTTGACCAGGACGACGCTGCCGGGCGAATGGCCGGGGCAGTGCAGCACGTCGAACGGCGCGCCGCCGATGGTCACGACGTCGCCTTCCGCAAGCCAGCGATTCGGAGTCACGTTGCGCACTCCGGTCATGCCGTAGCCGGCGCCGCTGGCGACGAGCTGATCGAGAAGGAACTTGTCCTCCAGGTGAGGCCCCTCGATCGGCACGCCGAGCTCCTCGGCGAGCTCGGCCGCGCCGCCCGCGTGGTCGATATGGCCGTGGGTCAGAATGATCTTCTCGACGGTGACGCCCGAGTGCTCGAGCGCCTTCCTGACGCGGGGCAGGTCGCCGCCCGGGTCGACCACGGCGCCTCGCTTGGTCTCGTCATTCCACACGATCGAGCAGTTCTGCTGGAACGGCGTGACCGGGACGATGGCGGCGCGGAGCACGACTTCGGCCGCTGGCGCAGTGTCCGTCGCGCCGCTCTCGGTCAAGGGGGCGGTCATGGAGTCTCCTGGCTCATTCCGCGGCGAGCCGCAGCTGGTTGGGTTTGGTCTCCGCGCCACCGTCGAACTTCGCCGCGAGGAAGGCGAGGGTCGCCTTGAGGTCGGCTGGCGAAACGGGCTTGCGCAGGAGGCCATAGGCGCCGGCGAGATCCGGCGGCAGTTGCTCGGGATGGCCGGTCACGAAGATGACCAGCGGCCGGCCTTCGCGCGCGAATCGGCGCGCCAGGGTCGGCCCGATCAGGCCTTCGTACAAATTGAGGTCGACGAAGGCGACATCCGGGTTGAGGCGATGTGCCGCCTCGATGGCGTCGGCAAAGCGCGCTTCCTGGCCGACGACGCGATGACCGGCGTCCTCGACCGCATAGGTCATCTGCAGGGCGAAAACCGGATCATCCTCGACGATCAGGATGCTCAATTGGCGCCAGCGGCCCATGTTCCTCCAGCTATCGGTTCCGGGAGCCGAAACCTTCGAGTTGTCGGTGCGCGGCTGCGTGCTGCGGGCGCGTCCGGCTCGATGAACCTCCCGCGGCGCCGTTGCGGCTGCCCGCGCTCCGCCGCTCGGGCCCTGCTCCACACGCGCTCGCCCGGCATTGCCCGGCGCCGCGCGCTCGCCCTATGGGTAGCCTCCTTCGCCCATCCTGGCTATTGCAAAAAACGGGTGGCTGCGAGACATCCCCTTCGCCAGGGGCGCCGGGCCGCGCGCCGCCGAGCTGAATGCCGCCGTCTGTCGAGCGGAGCGCTGGAGTTTCCATGGGTTTCAAATGCGGGATCGTCGGCCTGCCGAACGTCGGCAAGTCGACCTTGTTCAATGCGCTGACGCAGACGGCTGCGGCTCAGGCCGCCAACTATCCGTTCTGCACCATCGAGCCGAACGTCGGCGACGTGGGGGTGCCGGATTCCCGTCTCGACGGTCTCGCCGCGATCGCCGGCTCGGCACAGATCATTCCGACCCGGTTGACCTTCGTCGACATCGCCGGGCTGGTGCGGGGCGCCTCCAAGGGCGAAGGACTCGGCAACCAGTTCCTCGCCAACATCCGTGAGTGCGACGCCATCGCCCATGTGGTGCGCTGCTTCGAGGATGGGGACGTGACCCATGTCGAGGGTCGCGTCGACCCCGTCGCCGACATCGAGACCATCGAGACCGAGCTGATGCTCGCCGACCTGGACAGCCTCGAGAAGCGCGTCGTCGCCCTGGAGAAGAAGGCGCGCGGCGGCGACAAGGAGGCCAAGGAGCAGCTCGACCTGATCCAGCGGGCGCTCGGGCTGCTGCGCGAGGGGCAGCCCGCCCGCCTGGTGGAGCTCAAGCCCGAGGAGGAGCGCAGCTTCCGCCTGCTCGGCCTGCTCAGCGCCAAGCCGGTGCTCTACGTCTGCAATGTCGAGGAGGCCTCGGCCCGCGACGGCAATGGGCAATCCGCCAAGGTGTTCGGGCGCGCCGCGGAGGAGGGCGCCAAGGCGGTGGTCGTGTCGGCCAAGATCGAGAGCGAGATCGCCGTGCTGCCGGCCGACGAGCAGCGCGACTACCTGGAGGCGATCGACCTCGACGAGCCGGGGCTGAATCGCGTCATCCGCGCCGGCTACGAGCTGCTCGGCCTGGTGACGTATTTCACGGTCGGGCCAAAGGAGGCGCGGGCCTGGACCATCACCCGCGGCACGCGGGCCCCGCAGGCCGCCGGCGTCATCCATTCCGATTTCGAGAAGGGCTTCATCCGCGCCGAGACCATCGCCTACGACGACTACGTCGGCCTCAAGGGCGAGGCCGGCGCGCGCGATGCGGGCAAGCTGCGCCTGGAGGGCAAGGACTATATCGTCGCCGACGGCGACGTCCTGCATTTCCGCTTCGCCAACTGAGGGCCGCCCGCAGGCGTCGAAGCGCCGGCCGTCGCATCGGCATGCCGGCCACCTGGACCTGTGGGATGGCGTCGGCTGCGGACGCCCGCCGGCGCGTCGCGCCGGTCAGTCCGCGGTGGGCAGCCGCCGCATGGTGAATTCGATCGAGCCGTCGGCGAGCTCGCGCCAGCTCTCCACCTCGGACATGTAGGCCGCCTTCGGGAAGCGTGCGAACCACTCGCGGGCCTTCTCACGCGCCTCGCCGCGCGGCAGCGTGAAGGTCTCGCGGCGCCAGCCGTCGCTCACCGGCCGCCTGGCCTGCCGCTGCTGGAAGCGGTCGCGACGCTCGGCCAGGCGCCTGGCAACGTCGACCGGACGATCGGGGGCATCGGCCATCGCGCGCTCCGAGCCCGGCGCGGACCCATGCCTGCCGGACGCGGATAATGTAGTGCGGCCTTTGGATCGGTGCGAGTCGCTGGAGCATTTCGCCATTGGATGGACCCATCCAATGGCAGAGAAATGCTCATAGTCTTTTGAATCTGGAGCGCTTTCTTGCGATTGGGTGTATCCACCCAATCGCAAAGCGCCCTAGTGGCTGGAGCGCTTCGCGATCTGGTGAATTCGCCGGATCGCAAAAGCAGCGCTCCAGATTCAGGGCGTTGGATGCTCCAGGCTTTGCCGGAGCAGGCCGGCGACGGTCTCGGCGTCGACCGGGCAGTCGGCGTCGAGCCAGAGCGCCTTGGCGCGGGCGAGCACGCGGCCGACGGCGGCGCCGGGCGGGACGCCGGCCTCGATCACGTCGGCCCCGCCGAGCGGGAAGGACGGGATCGCCTCGTCGCCGGCGGCGAGAGCGGCCAGGGTCGCCGCTCCCCCGGCCGTCAGGGCCGGCCGGGCGCCGCCCGCCAGCAAAACCACGGCGTCCGCCAGCGGCTGCGCGCCGTGGCCGACCGCGAGCCGGCGCACGGCGCGGCGGTCGAGCGGGGCATCGAGGCTGCGCAGGCGCGCCTGCAAAGCGGCGAGATCCAGCAGCCGGTCGTGCTCGGCGTTGGTGAGGCGCAGCCGCTCCCGCAGGTTGTCCGCGTCCTCCCGCACCCGCACCAGCAGGGCAGCGAGCCGCAGGATGGTGTCGCGCCCGCGCGCATCGCTGCGCGCGACGAGCCGTGCCAGGCGGCCGGGCTCGGCGACGGCGCCGGTCACGGCGAGCAGCAGGCCCGCGTGCGAGAGCTCTGTGATCGTCGCGGTGGCGCCGGGCGCCGCGACCAGCTTCAGCAGCTCCGCGCGGATCCGTTCGCGCGACAGGCGCGCGAGCCCGGCCCGTTCGCGAATTGCCGCGCCGAGGCCGGCGGTGTCCATGGGCCCGTCCGCGTATTGCGCATGGAAGCGGAAGAAGCGCAGCGTGCGCAGGTAGTCTTCGCGGATGCGCGTCGCCGGATCGCCGATGAAGCGGACCCGGCGGGTGGCGAGATCGATGAGGCCCCCGGCCGTGTCGTGCACGGCGCCGTCGCGGCTGAGCGACAGGGCGTTGATGGTGAAGTCGCGCCGTGCCGCATCCTCGGCGAAGTCGCGGCCGAAGCGGACCTGGGCGTGGCGGCCGTCGGTCACGACGTCCTGGCGCAGAGTGGTCACCTCGAACGGCGTGCCGGCGACGATCACGGTGATGGTGCCGTGCTCGATCCCGGTCGGCACCGCCTTGAGCTTCGCCCGCCGGGCGCGCCGGATCGTCTCGGCCGGCACCGCCGTCGTCGCTACGTCGACCTCGCTGACCGCGGCGCCGATGAGCGCATTGCGCACCGCGCCGCCGACGACGCGGGCTTCCTCGCCGTCGCGGTCGAGGAGGTCGAGCAGGGTGGCGAGCGGAGGCCTCGCCAGCACGGCCCGCAGGCGGTCGGCCTGAGCTGGCGTGACGGCCGTCGTCATTGGAACCCGCCGGGGACCAGCTTGCCGTTCTCCAGGCGCGGCGGCACGTAGCTGCCGCTGCGGTGCGGCTCGAACAGGCCGGTCAGCACGAGCGAGCCGATGGCGAGGCCGAGGCCGACGATGGCGAGCCACGGCACGTGGCCGCGCCACGGCTCGCGGGTCAGCGGATTGCGCCGGCGCACCGCCAGATAGAGGGCAAACGCGGCGAACGGGATGAGGAACAGCATCAGCTCTTCGAAGAGAGCCCGGCTCATGCTCCGTAAAGCCTTTGATAGAGATTGCGGATGATGCCCGCGGTCGCGCCCCAGATATAGCGATCGCCGAACGGCATTGCATAATAATGCCGGAGCTGCCCGCGCCACTCGCGGGCGTGGCGCTGGTGATTGAGCGGTTCCATCAGGAAGGACAACGGTACCTCGAAGGCCGCATCGACCTCGATCGGGTTGAGCGTCAAGTTAAAGCCGGGCTCCACTAGGGCGACCACCGGCATGATGCGGTAGCCGGTGCCGGAAATGTACGGGTCGAGATAGCCGAGCGGCGTGACAAAGCTGCGGTCCAGGCCGATTTCCTCCTCGGCCTCGCGCAGGGCCGCAGCCAATGCCGAGGCGTCCTCCAGGTCGATCTTGCCGCCGGGGAAGGCGACCTGGCCGGCGTGGTCGCGCAGCGCGGTGGCGCGCTGGGTGAGCAGCACCGTGGCTTCCGGGTGGCGCACGACCGGGATCAGCACCGCCGCGGGCTTGGTGCCCTGCTCGGCCAGAGGCGGCCCCGCATGCTCGTTCAGGTCGTGATCGCCGCGCGGGTTGGACAACGGGCTGCCGATCGGCGGCGGCTCCGGCTCCAGGCGCCGGCGCGCGCGGTCGAGGAAGGTGTCGATGTCGAATGGTTCAGCGATCACGAGCGTTGCTTTAGCGGATCGTGCTGGCCGGCGCGATCGGGAAGAAGCGACCAGCCGATTGCACGCCGAACATGGCGTCGCCGTCGCCGTCGCCGTCGTTCGGCCGCTCCTCGCCGAGCTCGATCAGGTCATAGAGCAGCGGGCGGCTCAGCCGCGCCCACAGGTCGCCGCGGACATGGACATAGGGCTTGAGGGCGTCGCCCTCGCCGTGCGCGAAGCGCAGCGGATGCTCGGGGCCGGCGGCCACGACGTCGTCCACGTTGGTGCGGAAGTGCAGCACGCGGTCATGACCATCACCGGAGACGGCCATTTCCACCGCCATGAACGGCACGTCCTCGACGGCGATGCCGACCCGCTCGACCGGCGTCACCAGCACGTAGCGCTCCGCATCCTTGCGCAGGATCGAGGCGAACAGCTTGACCAGGGCGGGGCGGCCGATCGGCGTGCCCATGTAGAACCAGGTGCCGTCGGCGGCGATTCGCATGTCGATGTCGCCGCAGAACTCCGGGTTCCACGTCTCGACGGGGCGGGGCTTGGCGGGGGCATTCGGGCCGCCCAGGGCGGCGAAGAGATTGTCGAGCCCGGCTGGCATCGCCTGGGCCGGGGCAGCGTTGCCACCGGTTTGTGCGCTCTCGACCACGAATCCCTCCTCCGGGCCACCGGCTGCTGCGCTGCGGCGATCGGTCCCGCCGCCACCGTCGGCCCCGGATCGACCTCGACGGGCGGCCGCCTCACGACGTCCATTTTTCCATGATGTAATGCCACGTTGCGTCTCGGGAAAGGCGCGGCATCGGCTTCGATGCGAGGGGCATGGCCGCGGGCGCGCCCTTTTCGGATGGCATCCGGCACGCCATTTGCTCGCCATCTGTCTTTGCAGATGACCCATCGCGGCCGGCCCGCTCTGCGGGATTGCTTGCTCCGGCGGGGCTATTGACGGCACACTCGCCGCTCGGGGCGATGAGGAGATTGAGTAGATGAGCACCGCATCCGCCTCCGCTTCGGCCGCCTCTGCCGGCTTCCCGACGACGCCGCCCACCGCTCTCGACGATGCCGTCGTCGCCCAGGCGGAGGCCGCGCTTGCCACCATCGGCAAGGCCCGCGAGGCGATCGGGATGGTCATTTTCGGTCAGGAGACGGTCGTCGAGCTGGCTTTAGTGACGGTGCTCGCGGGCGGCCACGGCCTTCTGGTCGGCGTTCCCGGTCTCGCCAAGACGCGGCTGGTCGACGCCATGGGCACCGTTCTCGGTCTCGATGCCCGGCGCGTCCAGTTCACCCCCGACCTGATGCCGTCGGACATCCTGGGCAGCGAGATTCTCGAAGAGAGCCCCGAGGGCCGCCGCAGCTTCCGCTTCGTGCGCGGGCCGGTCTTCGCGCAGCTGCTGATGGCGGACGAGATCAACCGGGCGAGCCCGCGCACCCAGTCGGCCCTGCTGCAAGCCATGCAGGAGCACCACGTCACCGTCGCCGGCGAGCGGCACGATCTGCCGGCGCCGTTCCACGTGCTGGCGACCCAGAACCCGCTCGAGCAGGAGGGCACCTATCCGCTGCCCGAAGCGCAGCTCGACCGCTTCCTGCTGGAGATCGATATCGGTTATCCCGATCGCGTGGCCGAGCGACGCATCCTGCTCGAGACGACCGGACTCGATGAGAAGAAGCCGACGCAGGCGATGACGGCCGAGGCCCTGATGGCGGCGCAGCGGCTGGTGCGCCGCTTGCCGGTCGGCGACAGCGTGGTCGAGGCCATCCTCGATCTGGTCCGTGCCGCCCGACCCGGCGACGGCGACAAGGCGATCCTCGACAAGCTGGCCTGGGGGCCGGGCCCGCGCGCCAGCCAGGCGTTGATGCTGGCGGCCCGTGCCCGCGCCCTGGTCGGCGGCCGCCTGGCGCCGTCGATCGACGACGTCGCGGCCCTGGCGGAACCGGTGCTCAAGCACCGCATGGCGCTGACCTTCGCCGCCCGCGCCGAAGGAGAGACGGTGACCGGCATCGTCGGCCAGCTCGTCTCACGGTTGGCCTGAGGCGGGAATGGCGCACGTCACGGCGCTTCAAACCGGTAACCGAACGCCTGGCCGCCGCGAGATCGAAGCTGCGCTGTCGCTCGCGTCGCGGCTGCCGCGCATCATGCTCGAGGCGCGTCGGGTCGCCGCAGCCGCCCACGGCGTGCACGGCCGCCGCCGCGCCGGACAGGGCGAGAGTTTCTGGCAGTTCCGTCCGTTCTCGCCCGGCGAGGCCGCGGCGCGCGTCGACTGGCGCCGCTCGGCCCGCGATCAGCGGCTTTACGTGCGCCAGCGCGAGTGGGAGGCGGCTCAGTCGGTGTGGCTGTGGATCGACCGCTCCGCCTCCATGGCCTTCGCCTCGTCGCTGGCGCAGGCGCCCAAAGTGGAGCGCGCCATCGTGGTGGGCTTCGCCCTCGCCGACGCCCTGGTCGAGGTCGGCGAGCGCGTGGGCCTGCTGGGCTTGTTGCCGCCGCGGGCCTCACGCCGCATCGTCGAGGATCTTGCCGAAGCCCTGGTCCTCGACAAGGCTGGCGAGGAGCGGGATCTGCCGCCGCGGGAAGCCCTGCCGCCTCTGAACGAAGCCGTGCTCATCGCCGATTTCCTGGTGCGTCCGGCCGAGCTCGAGGCGTCGGTCGAGGGCCTGGCCAGCCGCGGCGCGCGCGGCCATCTGATCCTCATCGCCGACCCGGTGGAGGAGACCTTTCCGTTCACCGGTCAGGCGGAGCTGACCGACCCGGAGGCCGGGCTGCGGCTCAGGGTCGGCGATGCCGCCTCGTGGGGCGACGACTACCGGGCGAAGCTGGCGCAGCATCGGGCGGCCATCACCGCCGTCACGGCCAAGCGCGGTTGGACGATGACCATCCATCGCACCGACCGGCCGGCGAGCGAAGGGCTGTTGCGGGCCATGACCCTGATCGCCGCGAGCCGCGGCGCGGCGGCGGGCGCATCCGTCGGAGCATGGGCCCTATGATCCCCGCCGCCTTGGGTTTCGCCGCGCCGATGGCGCTGATCGCGCTGGCCGCGCTGCCGGCGATCTGGCTGTTGCTGCGGGTGACGCCGCCGCAGCCGCGCCGCATCGTGTTTCCACCCCTCAAGCTGTTCGTGGACTTGGCTGCCCGCCGCGAGACGCCGGCGCGCACGCCCTGGTGGCTGTTGGCCTTGCGGCTGCTGATCGCCGCCTGCGTCATCCTCGCTGCCGCCGGCCCGGTGTGGAACCCCGTGCCGGACGCTCCGGCCGGCGCGCGCGGGCCGCTGCTGCTCGTGCTCGACAACGGCTTTGCCGCCGCGCACGACTGGCGGGAGCGTATCGCGCTGGCGGCCGACCGCATCGCCGCAGCCGGCCGCAGCGGCCGCGCCGTCGTCGTGTTGGCGACGGCCGACCGGCCGGGCGAGCTGGCGCCACAGGAAGCGGGCGCCGCCCAGCAGCGGCTGCGGGCCATCGTGCCTGCACCCTATGCGCCGGACCGGCGCGCACACCTGGCCGCCATCGAGCGGCTGGTCACGTCGACGCCAGGCGTCGAGATCGAATGGATCAGCGATGGCGTGGCGGTCACGGCGGCAGCACCCGCCGCGGAGCCGGCAGCCGCGGCCCAGAGCCCGCAAGCGGCGCAGCGGAGCGACGACAGCGCTGCGTTCGTCGCCGGGCTGTCGCGCCTCGCGGATGCAAACGGTGCCAAGCCCGCGGTAACCCTCTTTCGGGCGCCACGCCCGCTCGCGCTGGCGCTCGCCGGCACCAACAACGCCGCCAGCGGCCTGGAGGTGACGGTGATCCGGCCGCCGTCGAGCGGTCGTGACAGCGGCACGGCGCGGGCGCTCGACGTCAAGAGCCTGCCGCTCGGCGAGGCTCGGTTCAGCTTTCCGTCGGGCGCGACGGAGACGACGGCTCGCTTCGAGCTACCGATCGAGCTGCGCAATGCCGTGGCGCGCATCGACATCGTCGACGAGCCCTCCGCCGGCGCCGTGGCGCTGGTGGACGAGAGCAGCCAGCGCCGCCGGGTCGGGCTGGTGACCGGTGCGACGGCAGACGTGGCGCAGCCGCTGCTGTCGCCGACCTACTACGTCGGCCGGGCGCTGGCTCCTTTTGCCGACGTGCGTGAGCCGCGCGCCGGCACCAACGAGACGATCAACACGCTGATCGGCGAAAAGGTCTCGGTGATCGTGCTGGCGGATGTGGGATCGCTCGACCGCGAGACCACCGAAAAGCTTGGTGATTTCGTCGCCGGCGGCGGCGTGCTGGTGCGCTTCGCCGGTTCGCGCCTGGCCGCCGGCAACGACGATCTGGTGCCGGTTCACTTGCGACGGGGCGGCCGCAGCCTCGGCGGTTCGCTGAGCTGGGACGCGCCCAAGACGCTCGCGCCATTCCCTCGCGAGAGCCCGTTCTTCGGCCTCGCCGTGCCCGAGGAGATCACCGTGCGCCGCCAGATCCTGGCCGAGCCGGATGGCGAGCTGGCGGGCAAGACCTGGGCCGCGCTGGCCGACGGCACGCCGATCGTCACCGCCGACAAGCGCGGCGACGGGCTTCTCGTGCTGTTCCACGTCACCGCGGATCCATCCTGGTCGAATCTGCCGTTGTCCGGCATCTTCGTCGATATGTTGAGGCGCATCGTGGCGCTGTCGGGCAAGCCGACCGAAGCGGCCGACCCGGCGACCGGCCGGATCGAGACGGCGGCGCCGCAGCGGACGCTCGACGGCTTCGGCGCCTTCAGGGCGCCGCCGGCCACGGCGAAGCCGGTGGCGCGCAACTTTGCCGGCCGGGCCACCGAGGATCACCCACCGGGCTTCTACGGACCGAATGAGGCGCTGATGGCGGTGAATGCGCTGGCGCCGGGCGATCGGCTCGGCATGGTCGATGTCGCGCCGCTCAACGCCCGCCTGGAGGGGATCGGCCGCCCGGCGGCGATCGACCTGCGCATGCCGCTGCTGCTCGCGGCCGCCGTGCTGGTGCTGATCGACAGCATCGCCAGTCTTCTGCTCGGCGGCTATCGGCCACGCTTCGGCCGTCGCAGCCGCGCCGCCGCGACGGCGGCAGCCGTCGTCATGGCGGCATTCGCCGCCTGGACCGGCGCGCCGCCCCAGGCGCGGGCGCAGGCGGCGCCGACGTCGGCATCGCCGCAGATCTCGCAGGCGAGCCCGACGGGGAGGGCGGGACCGCCGACGCCGGGTACGCCGCCGGCGGCTTCCCCGCAGGCGCCCACAGCGCCTGACGGGACCGCGGCGCAACCGCCGCTGCGTAAATCCGATATCGAGGCGGCCCTGGTGACGCGGCTCGCCTATGTGGCGACCGGCGATGCGCAGGTCGACGCCACCAGCCGGGCCGGGCTCGTCGGCCTGTCGCAGGCGCTGGCCCAGCGCACGGCGATGGAGCCGGGGGAGCCGGCCGGGGTCGACCCCGGCAAGGACGAGCTGGCGTTCTACCCTATCCTCTACTGGCCGGTGGTCGCGGGGCGTCCGCTGCCGTCGGACGTCGCCTTGCGGAAGCTCGATTCCTACATGAAGGGCGGCGGTACCGTCATTTTCGACACGCGTGACGCGCTGTCCGGCCGCGCCTCGGGAACCACCTCGCCGGAAGGCCAGCAGTTGCGCCGGATGCTGGCGACCCTCGACGTTCCACAGCTGGAACTGGTGCCGCGCGACCACGTGCTGACCAAGGCGTTCTACCTCGTCGACAACTTCCCCGGCCGCTACGCCTCGGGACAGACCTGGGTGGAGGCGCTGCCGGCGGAGACGGAGGGCGAGCGGGCGCCGGCGCGCGCCGGCGACGGCGTGTCGCCCATCATCATCACCTCGAACGATCTGGCCGCAGCCTGGGCCGTCGGACGCCGCGGCGAGCCGCTCTATCCGGTCGTCGGCCACGGCGAGGCGCGGCAGCGGGAGATGGCCATCCGCGGCGGCGTCAATATCGTCATGTATGCGCTGACCGGCAACTATAAGGCGGACCAGGTGCACGTGCCGGCGCTGCTCGAACGGCTGGGGCAGTGACGATGTCGGTCAGCTTCTCGCCACTTGTTCCTCTCTGGGCGCTGGGCGTGCTCGCGGCGCTCGCCGTGATCGTCGTGCTCGTGTCGCTGCTGGCGCGCGGACCCACGGCGCTGATCCGCGGCGTGGCGCTCGCCTTGGTGCTCGCCGGCCTCGCCAATCCCTCCCTGGTGCAGGAGCAGCGCGAGCCGGTGAAGGACGTGGTCGCCGTGCTCGTCGACCGCACCACGTCGCAGACGCTGGCCGACCGGGCCGTCCAGACGGACCGAGCCAAGGCGGAGGTGGAGCGGCGGCTCGCCGCCCTGCCCGACATCGAGGTCCGCACCGCCGACGTGACCGACAGCGAGGGCGGCGGCGACGGCACCCGCCTGTTCGCGGCGCTGTCCGACCTCCTGTCCGATGTGCCGGCCGAGCGCATCGCCGGTGCCCTCCTGATCACCGACGGCGTCGTTCACGATGTGCCGGCGCAGGCGTCGCAACTCGGCTTCAAGGCACCGTTGCATGCCCTGATCACCGGTCACGCCGAAGAGCTCGACAGGCGCGTGGCCTTGCTCGATGCGCCCCGATTCGGAATCGTCGGCAAGGATCAGGTCATGCGCGTCGAGGTCGTCGAGCGGGGCGGCACGGGTCGCGCCAGCCTGACGGTGCGCCGGGATGGCGTCAGCCTCGGTACGGTCGAGGTCGCCACCAATACGCCCGTGCCGCTGCCGGTGCGCATCGAGCATGGCGGCCCCAACGTGGTGGAGATCGAGGTCGGCCCTCTCGCCGGCGAGCTGACGGCCGCCAACAACCGGGCGGTTCTGACGATCGAAGGCATTCGCGAGAAGCTCAGGGTGCTGCTCGTCTCGGGCGAGCCCCATCCGGGCGAGCGAACCTGGCGCAATCTGCTCAAGTCGGATGCCAACGTCGATCTCGTCCACTTCACTATTCTGCGGCCACCGGAGAAGCAGGACGGCACCCCGATCAACGAGCTGTCGCTGATCGCCTTCCCAACGCGCGAGCTGTTCCAACAGCAGATCAATAAGTTCGATCTCATCATCTTCGATCGCTACGCCAACCAAAGCGTACTGCCGAGCCTCTACTACGATAACATCGTGCGTTATGTGCGCGACGGCGGTGCGCTGCTGGTGGCGGCGGGCCCCGAATACGCGAGCGCCGCCAGCCTGGCGCGTACGCCGCTGCTCTCGGTGCTGCCCGCCATTCCCGACGGGCGCATCGAGGAGAGCCCGTTCCGGGCCGAGGTGACGCCGCTCGGCCAACGCCACCCGGTCACGCGCGAGCTGCCGGGCTCCGAGACGCAGCCACCACGCTGGGGCGAGTGGGCGCGCGTCATCGGTGCGCGCGTATCGCAGGGCTCGGTGGTGATGGACGGCATCGGCGATCGGCCGCTCGTCGTCCTGGCGCGGGAGCAGAAGGGCCGCGTCGCCCTGCTGCTGTCCGATCACGCCTGGCTGTGGGCCCGCAATTATCGCGGCGGCGGCCCGTATCTCGATCTGCTGCGGCGCACCAGCCATTGGCTGATGAAGGAGCCGGAGCTGGAGGAGGAGGCGCTGAGGGCCACCGGCCGCGGCCGCGAGATCAACATCGAGCGCCAGACCATGGGCGACGATCCGGGCCCGGTGACGGTCACGGCGCCGAGCGGCGGCGAGACGACGGTCACTCTGTCGCCTGACAAGCCCGGGCTGTTTCGCGCCGTGGCCACGGCGCGCGAGCAGGGCCTCTATCGGCTGCGTTCGGGCGAGCTGATGGCTTTCGTCTCGGTCGGGCCCGAGAACCCGCGAGAGCTCGCCGACGTCTTCAGCGACACGGGGCGCCTGCAGCCGCTGGCGGACGCGACCGGCGGCAGCGTGCGCCGCGTCGAAGCCGCCGGCAGCGGCGTCAACGTGCCCCGCATCGTCGAGATCCGCTCGGGCTCGCGCTTTGCCGGGACGGACTGGATCGGCATTCGCCCGAGCGACAGCGCCGTCGTGCGCGGCGTCTCGGTGTTCCCGCTCGGCATCGGCCTGATCGCTCTTGGCCTGCTGCTGGGCGCCGTCCTCGCGGCGTGGCTGGCGGAAGGCCGTCTCTCCGGCCAGAATCGGGCCTGAGCTTGGAGCATTGGATCAAGTTGGGGCCCCGTCTTGGGGTGGATCCGGTGCCAGGATGAGAGCCGGAGCGGCGGCTCCGATCCCATTGGGGCGGTTCTGCCGGTCACGCGCGGCGTCTTGTGATGAACTGACGTCACCCGCGCGGCGAGAAGCGCAAACGAAAGCGGCGCGATCAGACGACCGCGCCGCTCATGTCGTTGATCAGCGAATCCGCTCAGCCGAGCTGGATCGAACCGGCTTCCGGACCCTTGGGGCCTTCGACCAGGCGAACCAGCACCTGCTGGCCCTCGCGGAGGTCGTTGATGCCCGAACGGGCGAGGGCGGACTGATGGACGAAGACGTCCTTGCCGCCACGCTCCAGAGCGATGAAGCCGAAGCCCCGCTCCGGGTTGAACCACTTCACGGTGCCGGCTTCTTCCGGCACGCCCTCAAGCACCGCCGGATCGAATTGACGTCCGAACGGCCGGCGCGGTCCCGCACCGCCGAAGCCGCCGCCACCACCTCCGCCGTAGCCGCCGCTACGGGGACCGCGGTCGCCATAGCCGCCACCGCCGCCCCCGCCGCCGAAGCCACCGCTCCGCGGCCGCGGAGCTTCGGCCGTGCTGGTGTCGACGTTCAGGATCTGGGTGACCTGCGAGCCCTTCTGGCCCTGACCGATGCGCACGGTCAGCGTGGTGCCAGGCTCCAGCGTCGTATGTCCGGCGGCCTCGACCGGACGGATATGCAGGAAAGCCTCACCGGACCCGTCCGTCAGCTGGACGAAGCCGAAGCCCTTCTGGGCGTTGAACCACTTGACCGTGGCTCCGACCTCGGGGCCGCTGCTCGGGGCAGGCCGGGAGAACGACGGCGACGGACGCGATGGAAGGGGAGGCAGGTCGTTGGCCCAGGGGTCAGGCGCATGGTCACGTGAACGGCGACGGTCGCGAAAATCGTTGTCTCGGCTCATCCGGATGCTCAGGCGTGGTTACAGATCAAGGCGCGGTCGGTTTTGGAACGGCAGTTCATTAGTACCCCCAGACCGCGCCAGTTGAAAGAGGATAAACGCCGCCGTGACACCAAGAGTGTAGGGCGCTAAGCCGGGCATGCGCAATAGCTCTCTGCTCAATCCGTCGGCGGCAAGTTTTCGGCGGCTGCTGGAAAGTTTTACGGCAGCGCACACGTCGAAAAGCCAGCTCGAAATGCCAGCTTGAAGCGGCGCCTGTGCAGGAAATGTCCCGCGGCGGCCGACCGGCGCTTCCGCATCGCGGAGAGGTCATCGGGGAGAGGCCATGGCGCCGCCGGGGCTGCGGCTGTCGCAACCCCCCGCTACTCTCGACTTCCGTTCGTTCATTGCCTAAAGCGGATGCCGATCAAGATGCCAAAAAAGATGGGCTACCGGCCAAGGAGAAGCAGATGACCGCGATCAATCCAGTGACCGATCTGACGATCGAAGGCGACGTCGCCGTGATCACGTTGAACTCCCCGCCGGTGAATGCCCTGTCCGCGCCGGTGCGCGACGGCCTGCACGACGGATTCAAGGCGGCGATCGACAACGATGCGGTCAAAGCCATCGTGCTCATCTGCGACGGCCGCACGTTCATCGCCGGCGCCGACATCAGCGAGTTCGGCAAGGCGCCGAAGGGGGCCAGTCTGCCGGCGGTGCAGGCGATGATGGAGAACTCGCCCAAGCCGGTGGTCGCGGCGATCCATGGCACGGCGCTGGGCGGCGGCTTCGAGGTGGCCTTGACCGCGCACTATCGCGTGGCCGTGCCCTCCGCCAAGGTCGGCCTGCCGGAGGTCAAGCTGGGCCTGCTGCCGGGCGCCGGCGGCACCCAGCGCCTGCCGCGGCTGGTCGGTCCCGAAGTCGCGCTCGGCATGGTCACCTCCGGCGAGTTCGTCGGCAGCGGCGTCGCGCTCAAGTCCGGGCTGGTCGACGAGATCGTCGACGAGGGCAAGTTGCGCGAGGGCGCCATCGCCTTCGCCCGCAAGCTGGTGGCCGAGCAGCGCCCCCTGAAGAAGGTCCGCGATCTCCAGGACAAGGTCGAGGCGGCCCGCGGCAAGCCCGAGATCTTCGCCGAGTTCCGCAAGGCCAACGCCCGCCGGTTCCGGGGTTTCGAGGCGCCGGAAGCGAATATCAAGTGCATCGAGGCGGCCGTGAACCTGCCCTTCGATGAGGGCATGAAGGCGGAACGCGACCTGTTCGTCGGCCTGGTCAGCGGCACGCAGTCCGCCGCTCAGCGCTACATCTTCTTCGCTGAACGCCAGGCCGCCAAGATTCCCGACGTGCCGGAGAACACGCCCGTCCTGCCGATCAAGAAGGTCGGCGTCATCGGCGCGGGCACGATGGGCGGCGGCATCTCGATGAACTTCGCCAGCGTCGGCATTCCCGTAACCATCGTCGAGATGAAGCAGGACGCCCTCGAGCGCGGCCTCGGCGTCATCCGCAAGAACTATGAGAATACGGCCAAGAAGGGCCGCCTGCGCCCGGAGGACGTCGAGACCCGCATGGGCCTGCTCACCGGCGCGCTCGAGCTGGAGAAGCTCGCCGACTGCGACCTCATCATCGAGGCCGTTTACGAGAACATGGCGATCAAGAAGGAGGTGTTCGCCAAGCTCGACGCCATCGCCAAGCCCGGCGCCATCCTCGCCAGCAACACCTCCTACCTCGACGTCAACGAGATCGCCTCGGCCACCAAGCGGCCGGAGTGGGTGATCGGCACCCACTTCTTCTCGCCGGCCAACGTCATGCGCCTGCTCGAGGTGGTGCGTGGCGACAAGACTTCCAAGGAAGTCATCGCCACGCTCATGCAGCTCTCCAAGAAGATCGGCAAGGTCGCGGTGCTGGTGGGCGTCTGCCACGGCTTCGTCGGCAACCGCATGCTCGCCCAGCGCCAGCGCGAGGCGAACAAGCTGGTGCTGGAAGGCGCCATGCCGTGGGACGTCGACCGCGTTCTCTACGACTTTGGCATGCCCATGGGCCCCTTCGCCATGTCCGACCTCGCCGGCCTCGACATCGGCTGGTCGAAGGAGACCACCTCGAGCTCCACGATCCGCGAGGTGCTCTGTGAGATGGATCGCCGCGGCCAGAAGAACGGCAAGGGCTTCTACGACTACGACGAGAACCGCAACGCCAAGCCGTCGGCCGAGGTGGAAAAGGTCATCCTCGACTTCGCCGCCAAGAAGGGCATCAACCGGCGCGTCATCTCCGACGAGGAGATCCTGGAGCGCTGCATCTATCCGATGATCAACGAGGGGGCCAAGATCCTCGAAGAGGGCAAGGCGATCCGTGCCTCCGACATCGACATCGTCTGGATCAACGGCTACGGCTGGCCCGTCTATCGCGGCGGCCCGATGTTCTACGGCGACGTGATCGGCGCCGACAAGGTGCTCGCCAAGATGCGCGAGTTCGAGCGCACCATGGGCGACGATTTCAAGCCTTCGGCGTTGCTCGAGAAGGTCGCGGCCGAGGGCAAGAAGCTGCACGAGCTCTGACAGGAAGCTGGAGCGGCAGCCCCGATTCCATTGGGGTGTCCGTCGCTCTGGAAGGTCGCCGGCCCGAGCCGGCGGCCCCCGTCGATCCCCGCGCGGCCGCTCGGCTCGCCGCGGCCAATGCAAACGCCCCCGCGGACCATCGGTTCCGCGGGGCGTCTCGTTTCCGGCCACGGCCGGTTCTGCGCCGAACGCGCCATCGCTTGGAACGCACAGCGGAGACTGGGCGTTTCGGTTGCATGATCAAACCAAGCGTGACCGAGATACCGGTGAAAAACCGGATACTTCGCCTGTTGCCCCATGACGTCTTCGCCCGGCTGGCAGGGCAGCTGGCCCTCGCCGATCTGAGGCAGGGTGACATCCTCTACGAGCCGGGCGACGTCATCGACCGCATCTATTTTCCGTCCGACGGGATCATCTCGCTGATCACGCTCCTGCCGGGGCAGGCGCAGGTGGAGACGGGCCTCGTCGGCCGGCGTGAAGCGCTCGGTCTGCCGGCGTGGTGGGAGGGGCGCGTCGCTCTGCAGCGGGCGGTGATCCAGGTGCCGGGCTACGCCCACTGCGTCGGCGCGGCGGCGCTGCGGACTGCCATCGATGACGATGCCGAAGCCAATGAGCTGCTCGTCCGCTGCACGGATCTGGCCCTCTCCCAGGCGATGCAGTCGGTTGCCTGCATCGCACTGCACAGCGCCGAGGAGCGGCTCGCGCGCTGGCTGCTGATGTGCTGCGACCGCTGCGATGCGCGCCGGTTTCCGCTCACCCAGGAGTTCCTGGCGGCGATGCTCTGCGTCCAGCGCACGACGGTCACCCTGGCGGCCCAGGCGCTCCAGCGCGCGGGGGCCATTCGCTACAGCCGTGGCCGGCTCGACATCGTCGATGCCGGCATTCTCCGGCGGCGCGCGTGCAACTGTTACGACGAGGAGCGGCGGCGCGCCCAATCCATCCTGCCGTCGATGCTCGACATGGATAACGCCACGGCCGAGTTCGCAACCGATCCATTGTGACCATCGGCGAGCGGATACGGGCCGAACACCCCCCGAGCGCAACCAGTTTTTGGCACTGTTAAGGGAACCATGGATGAACTACAGGCATTTTGTGTGATGGCCGACATAGCGCCGAGCTGATGCGCACGACGGTGCTGGCATCCGAAGGAGTGGATCGTGCAATGGGCGCTGTCGGAGGCCTGCGGGTTCTGATCGTGGAAGACGAGCCTCTTCTTGCCCTGGAATACGAGAGCCTGCTCGAAGGTCTCGGCCACGCGCCGATCGGGGTGGCGGCCGATTCCGCCGCCGCCATCGCCCTCGCCAAGGCGCATCGGCCCGACGTCGCGCTGGTGGATCTCAATCTGCGCGATGGCCTGACCGGCCTTCAGGTCGCCCACGACATCATGCGCGACTACGCCACGCAGGTCGTCTTCATCACCAGCGAGCGCCAGCTCGCCGGGCTCGACGACCCCCATGTCATCGGTTGCCTGCCGAAGCCGTTCACAAGTGCCATGTTCAAGGCGATGATGGCGTTCGTGACCCAGATCATCCGCCTCGGTGAGGCTGAGGATGTCTGGCCGTCGCCGCCCGGGCTCGTGGTGGCCAGCCAGTATCGCAGGTAGAGCTGGCACCGCCGCGCCGGCGGAAAGAGGCGATAGGGAGCAGGCCATGTCGGGCGAAGTAACGGGGGCTCAGATCAAGGCTGGCCGCGCACTTCTGCAATGGAGTGCCGCGGATCTCGCAGCCCATTGCGGCCTCTCGGCCGCGACGATCGCCGCTGTGGAGCGGGGGGCTGCGGTGCAGGACGGCGACGAGGCGTACGGGGTCGTCATCCGCACGTTGCGGGCGCACGGCGTGCACTTCCAGGACGGCGGCGGGGCCCGGTTGGAAGCGCCCGTCGCCTCGGTGGCCCCCGACCAGCTCAACGCGCAGAACGACACCTGACGCGGCGAGGAGCGGCCGATCCGCCCCTGCCGGGCCAGACGGTCCCGCTCAACGTCTCGGCGAAACGCCGCAGTCGCTGCAGATGCTGCCGACGATTCTGTTGTCTTCCTGATTCCGCCGCTGCTGTTGCGCTGCGATCGGATCACCGAGCCGACTGGTGGCGGACAGCAGGTCGTCCTGCCGGGGTTGCCGGTGGCCGACCGGTGCCTGCGGCACATTGCCAGGTGCGGATTGCGCCTGTGCGGCGAGCGGCGCGGCCGTCATCGCCACAATAAACGCTGCAATTGCAAACCTCATTGTCCCGACTCCCCACTCGCGTTGCCAAGAACGTCGGACCTAGGGGAACCCGCGGCACCACGGCTGAGTTCCCGGCCTCAGCGCGGCAAGGCTTTGACAGCGTCACACGTATGCCATACTGACTGGTCGCACATGCGCTGTGCGCAATGCTCATGATGTGGGCATTGTTCGCGGCGGTTGCGGACGCGTCCCGCTCGGGCCGGATCTGACAACAAATAAAATATGAAAATTGCCGGTCCGCCAGCGGCGGCCCGTTGCCAAACGGGCCCGATCTGAGGAAGATGGGCCGCCGAAAAACGAAAACCAATTCCGGCCCAGGGAGGAGCACGTGTCAAACTCACTTCAACGATCCGTCACGCGAAAGGCGATGCACCGCCTGCTGCCGAATCGCGTCCCGAGTTCGCATTAGCCGCCACGGTCTCCATTATGTCAGAGCCAATACTGTCCGTTCGCGACGTCGCTGTCCGTTTCGGTGGCATCGTCGCCCTCGACGGCGTCTCATTCGATATGCCTGTTCGCAAGATCGTGGGCCTGATCGGCCCCAACGGTGCGGGCAAGACCACTTTGTTCAACTGCCTGAGCCGGCTCTATACGCCGAGTGACGGCGACATCCTGTTCGACGGCAAGTCGATCCTGTCGCGCCCGGCCCACCGCATCGCCGAGATCGGCATCGGCCGGACCTTCCAGAATCTGGCGCTGTTCCAGAACCTGTCGGTGCTCGACAACGTGCGCATCGGCGGCCACTGCCGCACGCGCAGCGATTACGTGAGCGATGCGTTCAATTTCCCATGGAGCCGGCGCAACGAGAAGCTGATCGACGACAGCGCCCGTAACATCGTGGAGTATCTCGGCCTCAAGGGCGTGGCCCAACGCCGGGTCGGCGACCTGCCGTTCGGCACGCAGAAGCGCGTGGAGCTCGCCCGGGCGCTGGCCACCGATCCCAAGCTGCTCCTGCTGGACGAGCCGGCCTGCGGCCTCAATCACGAGGAGGTCGAGGAGCTCGGCGAGCGCATCCGTCACATTCGCGACGACCGCAACCTGACCATCCTGCTCGTCGAGCATCACATGAGCCTCGTCATGTCGGTGTCCGACCGGGTCGTCGCGCTCAACTTCGGCCGCAAGATCGCCGAGGGCACACCGGCCGAGGTGCAGCGCAACCCGGACGTGATCGCCGCCTATCTCGGGACCGAGAAACAATGAACAAACTGCTTGAGATCAAGGGGCTGCACGCGGCCTATGGCCAGACCCGGGTGCTGCACGGGCTCGATTTCGAGATCGAGCCGGGCAGCGTCACCACGCTGCTGGGCGCCAACGGCGCCGGCAAGACGACGACGCTCAGGGCCATCTGCGGCATGGTCAAGCGCACCGGCGACATCCTGCTCAACGGCCAGCAGATCAACCGCAACCAGACGGAGGATATCGTTCGCCTCGGCGTTGCGCACGTCCCCGATGGCCGCGGCACGTTCCTGCGCCAGACGGTGGAGGAGAACCTGCAGCTCGGCGCCATGGCGCGCCGCGACAAGGCCGGCATCGCCTCCGACATGGAGCTCGTCTACAGCTACTTCCCGATCCTCAAGAAGCGGCGCACGCAGATCGCCGGGCTGCTGTCCGGCGGCGAGCAGCAGATGCTCGCCGTCGGCCGCGCGTTGATGCTGCGGCCGAAGCTGATGCTGCTGGACGAGCCGTCGTTCGGGCTCGCCCCGATGATCACGCGGGAGATCTTCGAGATCTTCCGCTCGCTCAACCGCAACGAGAAGGTCAGCATGCTGCTGGTGGAGCAGAACGCCTCTCTGGCGCTCGATCTCGCCGACCATGCCTACCTTCTGGAAACGGGGCGTGTCGTGTTCTCCGGCCGCGCGGCTGCCATCCGCGAAGACGAGAGCATCCGCCGCGCCTATCTCGGCTATTGAGGCGAACACTCCATGGAACTCCTGATCCAGCAAGTCGTGGCCGGGATTGCGACCGGGGCAATTTATGCCTGCGTGGCGCTCGCCGTCGTCATGATCTTCACGGCCATTGGCCATCTCAACTTCGCCCAGGGCGAAATGGCGATGTTCTCGACCTTCATCGCCTGGCAGCTGATCACGTGGGGCGTCCCCTACTGGGTCGCCTTCGCTCTCACCGTGGCGATCTCCTTCGTCGGCGGTGTGTTGATCGAGCGGCTGATCTTCCATCCACTGGCCAATGCGCCGATCCTGAGCCACGTGGTGCTGTTCATCGCGCTGCTCAGCATCCTGACCAGCGCCGCGGGCTTCATCTGGGACTTCTCGATCAAGACCTTCCCGTCGCCCTTCGGCTCGGCGCCGCTCTTCGGCTCCAGCCTGATCAGCGCCCACCAGGCGGGCATGATGGGCATCACGCTCATTCTGCTGCTCGCGCTGTTCTTCTTCTTCCGCTACACGCGGGTCGGCTTGGCCATGCGGGCGGCGGCGGATAACCCCGTCTCGGCGCGGCTGGTCGGGGTGCGCGTCTCCTGGATGATCGCGCTCGGCTGGGGCATGGCGGCGGCGATCGGCGCCGTCGCCGGGATGCTGGTCGCGCCTGTCGTGTTCCTCGAGCCCAACATGATGCTCGGCATCCTGGTCTATGGCTTTGCCGGCGCCGTGCTCGGCGGCCTGACCAGCCCCGGCGGGGCCGTCCTCGGCGGCTTCCTCGTGGGCGTCATCGAGAACCTGGCGGGCACCTTCATCCCGGTCATCGGCGGTGAGCTCAAGCTCACCATCGCTCTCTGCATCATCGTCCTGGTGCTCGTCCTGAAGCCGGGCGGTCTGTTCGGCCGCGCAACCGTCCAGCGGGTGTAACCATGTCCGTGCAAACCGAGAACCTCGAAACCGCCGCCGAGCATCCAGCTCTCTCAGCCGATATGGTCACCAAGCCGTTCGGTCGTGACCGCGCCATCGGCATCATCCTGAGCATCATCCTGTTCGCTGCGGCCGTTGCACTGCCGTTCGTGACCAAGAGCTTCTTCGTCTTCCAGGTGACGATGGTGCTGATCTACGCCATCGCCATCCTGGGGCTGAATCTGCTCACCGGCTTCAACGGGCAGTTCTCGCTGGGCCATGCGGCGTTCTACGCGATCGGCGCCTACACGGCGGCGATCCTCATGGACAAGGCCGAGATCTCCTACGTCTGGACGTTGCCGGCGGCCGGCGTCATCTGCTTCGCCTTCGGCTTCGTGTTCGGCTTGCCCGCGCTCAGGCTGGAGGGCATCTACCTGGCGCTCGCCACCTTCGCCTTGTCGGTCGCCACGCCGCAGATCCTGAAGCTGTCGCCGCTCGAGCATTGGACCGGCGGCGTGCAGGGCATCGTCATCATGAAGCCCGATGCCCCCTTCGGCCTGCCGCTTAACCAGGACCAGTGGCTCTACTTCTTCACCCTGATCACGGGGGTGCTGCTGTTCTGGCTGGCGCACAACCTGCTGAAGAGCCGCACCGGGCGCGCCATGATGGCGATCCGCGACAACCCCATCGCGTCGCGCTCGATGGGCATCAACAACTCCCTCTACAAGGCGCTGACCTTCGGCCTCAGCGCGTCCTACACCGGCATCGCCGGGGCACTGGGCGCCATCGTCGTCCAGTTCGTCGCCCCCGACAGCTTCACGGTGATCTTGTCGATCGCCCTGCTCGTCGGCCTCGTCGTCGGCGGCGTGGGCTGGATCCCCGGCGCATTCTTCGGCGGCCTGTTCGTGCTGTTCGTGCCCAACATCGCCGAGCAGTTCTCCAAGGGGCTGTCCGGTGCGTTCTACGGCATCATCCTGCTCGGGCTGATGTTCCTGATGCCCTCGGGGGTCGCCGGCTTCATCGCCATGCTCCGCCGCAGGGTGCTGCGCCACGAAGGCTAGACGAGAGCGCTTTGCGATTGGGTGGGTTCACCCAATCGCAAGATGACGGCCCGAGCGGGCACATCCCGATTGCGGCAGGGGAGGACGGTTCGTGCGAGCCGTCCTTCGCATGTGCGCCGGGCTGCAAGGTCCGGCGCCGACGGGCCGGCCCGATATCACATCCGGGGGGATCGTTTCAGGGGCGGGCGCCGACCGCGCCGCCATTCGCTCGACTTTGCATCGGGAGGAACGCGTGAAAAACGTATCACGGCGCCGCGCAGGCGTGATCGTCGCTCTGGCCGGGCTGCTGGCCCTCGCCACCGCACCCGCACAGGCACAGAAGACGTACGGTCCGGGCGCCAGCGACACCGAGATCAAGTTCGGCCAGACCATGCCCTACAGTGGCCCGGCCTCATCCTACGGCGTCATCGGCAAGACCCAGGCTGCCTACTTCCAGATGCTCAACGATCAGGGCGGCATCAACGGCCGCAAGCTGAAGCTGATCAGCTACGACGACGGCTACAGCCCACCCAAGACGGTGGAGCAGATCCGCAAGCTCGTGGAAAGCGACGAGGTGCTGTTCACCTTCCAGACGCTGGGCACCGCGCCGAATGCGGCGATCCAGAAGTACATGAACCAGAAGAAGGTGCCGCAGCTGTTCGTATCGACCGGCGCCACGCGCTTCTCGGACCCGAAGAACTTTCCGTGGACGATGGGCTGGAACCCCACCTACCTGACGGAGGGGCGCGTCTACGGCCGCTACATTCTTCAGAACCATCCCAGCGCCAAGATCGCTATCCTCTATCAGAACGACGACTTCGGCCGGGAGGTGATCACCGGGCTCCGCGAAGGGCTCGGCGACAAGGCGGCGGCGATGATCATCTCGGAGGCGTCCTACGAGGCCACCGATCCGACCGTCGACTCGCAGATGGTCAAGCTCAAGTCGTCAGGCGCGGACCTGTTCCTCAACATCACCACCCCGAAGTTCGCGGCCCAGGCCATCCGCAAGGCCGGCGAGCTGAGCTGGAAGCCCGTCCACATCCTCAGCGTCAACTCGGTTTCCGTCGGCCAGGTGATGCAGCCGGCCGGCTTCGAGAATGGGCAAGGCATCCTCAGCGTCAGCTACCTCAAGGACTATACCGATCCGACGTGGAAGGACGATCCCGGCGTCAAGAAGTGGATCGCCTTCATGGATAAGTACATGCCGGACGCGGACAAGAACAACGCAGTCTATTTCTATGCCTACACGACGGCACAGACGCTCGAGCAGGTGCTCAAGCAGGCCGGCGACGATCTGACCCGCGAGAACATCATGCGGCAGGCGGCCAGCTTGAAGAACCTCCAGCTCGACCTGCTCCTGCCGGGCATGAGCATCAACACCAGCCCGACCGACTACCTCATCATCGAGCAACTGCGCATGATGCGGTTCAGCACGGACCGGTGGGAGCCGTTCGGGCCCCTCATCAACAGCGAGACGACCCCGAACTGAACGGTGGATCGGCGGCCGACACGGCCCCGTGCCTCGGGCGGAACGCGCGGCAAATGGGCGCGCTCCGCTGCGCGTGGTCGCCGTGAAAGCGGTAGCCAAGCTTGCGGAATATGCTCTAGGCTCCCCGCTCAAACAAGCGTTCGATTGGGGAACTTTCATGCGATTGACCAAGGATTGCCGCGCGGCCGTCGTCGCGGGGGCGTTGCTGGCGTTGACCGGCGCCACGCCGGCGCTGGCGCAGAAGAAGTACGACGCGGGTGCCAGCGACACCGAGATCAAGATCGGCAACATGTTTCCGTACAGCGGGCCGGCTTCGGGCTACGGCACCATCGGCAAGGTCGAGCAGGCCTTCTTCCGGATGATCAACGACCAAGGCGGCATCAACGGCCGCAAGATCGATTTCATCAGCTATGACGATGCCTACAGCCCGCCCAAGGCGGTCGAGCAGACGCGCAAGCTGGTCGAGAGCGACGAGGTCCTGCTGATCTTCAATCCGCTCGGCACGCCGTCGAACACGGCCATCCAGAAGTACCTGAACGCCAAGAAGGTGCCGCAGCTGTTCGTCGCCACGGGCGCGACCAAATGGGGCGAGCCGGAGAAGTTCCCGTGGACCATGGGCTGGCAGCCGACCTACCAGAGCGAGGGCATCATCTACGCCAAGATGATCCTCAAGGACCAGCCGAACGGCAAGATCGGCATTCTCTACCAGAACGACGACTTCGGTAAGGACTACGTGACCGGCCTCAAGCTGGGGCTGGGCGACAAGGCCAAGTCGATGATCGTGGCCGAGGCCCCCTACGAGCTGGCCGACTCCACCATCGACTCGCCCCTGCTGAAGCTCAAGGCGGCGGGCGCCGACGTGCTCGTCGACATCACCACGCCGAAGTTCGCCGCCCAGGCGATCCGCAAGGTGGCGGAGATGAACTGGAAGCCGGCGCATTACCTGGCCAGCGTCTCCCAATCGGTTGGCGGCGTGCTGAAGCCCGCAGGCCTCGAGAACGGCAAGGACATCATCAGCAGCTATTATCTGAAGGATCCGGCCGACCCGATGTGGAAGGACGATGCCGGCATCAAGGCTTGGAACGCCTTCCTCGACAAGTATTTGCCGGAGGCCGACCGCACCAACGTTCTCAACGTCTACGGCTATGCCGCGGCGCAGACACTGGCCCATGTGCTCAAGCAGGCCGGGGACGATCTCACCCGCGCCAACATCATGAAGCAGGCGGCCAACATCAACGATCTCACCCTCGATACGTTGCTGCCGGGCATCAAGATCAAGACCAGCTCGACGGATTTCTACCCGATCGAGGAGTTGCAGCCGCTGCGCTTCGACGGCGAGAAGTGGGTGCCGTTCGGACCGGTGCTGATCGGCTCCGTGCAGAACAACTGACGCGGCGGCATTCCGCTCCGTCCGCCTCCGTCCGTCCGGGGCGGAAGGTCGGAATCCATCGACTGGTCGAGGCCTGCCGCGAAGCCCGCGGCAGGCCTTTCTTGTGACCGGGCCTGACGTCTCCAGACCATTGGTTGCAGCGCGCAGCCCAAATATCGAGCAGACGCTGCGTTAGCCGAGAGGAGGGCTTGCGCCTGGGGGCGGGACGCGACACCCTGAGTTGCAGGTGCGACGATCACCAAGAGATCGCGACGGACCGCCATAGGCGGCCGAGAGCGCGACGACTAGAGGAGGAGATATGTTCAAGCCATCGCTGTTCGGCCCGACCGTTGCCGCGCTCACGGGCATCGGACTCCTTATCGGCCCGGCTTTTGCTCAGAAGGCATACGATACCGGTGCAAGCGACACCGAGATCAAGGTCGGTAACATCATGCCCTACAGCGGGCCGGCCTCCGCCTACGGCTCCATCGGCAAGACCGAGGAGGCCTACTTCAGGATGATCAACGATCAGGGCGGCATCAACGGCCGCAAGATCAATTTCATCAGCTACGACGACAGCTACAGCCCGCCCAAGGCGGTCGAGCAGACGCGCAAGCTGGTCGAGAACGACGGCGTGCTGTTCGTGTTCAATCCGCTCGGCACGCCATCGAATACGGCCATCCAGAAGTATCTGAACAGCAAGCAGGTGCCGCAGCTGTTCGTGGCCACCGGCGCGACGAAGTGGGGCGATCCCAAGAACTTTCCCTGGACGATGGGGTGGCAGCCGACCTACCAGGGCGAGGGCCGCGTCTACGCCAAGTACCTGCTCCAGAACATGCCCAACGCCAAGGTGGGCATCCTCTACCAGAACGACGACTTCGGTAAGGATTACGTCCAGGGGTTCAAGGATGGCCTCGGCGACAAGGCCAAGAGCATGATCGTCGCCGAAGTCCCCTACGAGATCTCGTCGCCGACCGTCGACGCGGAGATCCTCAAGCTCAAGTCGAGTGGCGCCGATGCCTTCTACGACGTCACCACGCCCAAGTTCGCCGCCCAGGCCATCCGCAAACTGAACGAGATCGGCTGGAAGCCGGTCCATCTGCTGGTCAACGTGTCCACGTCCATCGGCTCCGTCATCAAGCCGGCCGGCTTCGAGGCCGCTCAGGGCGTGATGAGCGTCAACTACATCAAGGATCCGACGGATCCCAAGTGGAAGGACGATCCGGGCGTGAAGGAGTGGGAGGCCTTCATCGACAAGTATCTGCCTGGGGTCGACAAGACGAACAGCAACTACGTCTATGGCTATGGCGTCGCCAAGACGCTGGTCCAGGTGCTCAAGCAGGCGGGCGACAACCTGACCCGCGAGAACATCATGAAGCAGGCGGCCAGCATCAAGAATTTCGACACCGGCATGTTCCTGCCCGGCATCACCATCAACACCGGCGCGTCGGACTTCTATCCGATCGAGCAGGAACAGATGATGCGCTTCCAGGGGGACCGCTGGGAGTTCTTCGGCCCGATCATCAGCGGGGAAATCAGAAGCTGAGGTCCAGCGTCGGCCCCGCGGGCCATCGAGTCCGCGGCGTCGATCATTGAACGCGGATTGAAGACTTTTGCCGCCAGCCCGCCGAGCCCTCGCTCGGCGGGCTTCTTTGCGCGCGCGGCACGCCGCATAGATGTCGCCAAGGGGCAGCCCCGGCGGATTTCGTGCCAAGTCTCGACGACAGCATAGTCAAACGTATTGATCGGCGCCTAAGTCTTGCCGGGGTGGCTGCAATGCGGCGGATCAAATGTTGGGTACTTGGCGCCACCCTCTTGCGGAGCCGGACGAAACGCGACAACGTAGTTACAGGTGCGACCAGTCGAACGAGATCGCATCAGTCCGCAAACGGACAACAAGGGCGAACATGCCCAGAGGAGGGAACATGATGACGTCAGTGCTCCGCGGCTCGGCCGCGGCCGCGTTCGTGTGTCTTGGCCTGGCAACGCCGGCCGTCGCGCAGAAGCAATATGGGCCTGGTGCCAGCGATACCGAGATCAAGATCGGCAACATCAATCCTTACAGCGGCCCGGCCTCGGCCTATGGCACCATCGGCAAGACAGAGGCGGCCTACTTCCGCATGATCAACGACCAGGGTGGGATCAACGGCCGCAAGATCAATTTCATCAGCTACGATGACAGCTACAGCCCGCCCAAGGCCGTGGAGCAGACACGCAAGCTGGTCGAGAGCGACAACGTCCTGGTCATGTTCCAGCCGCTCGGCACTCCGTCGAACACGGCGATCCAGAAATACCTGAACCAGAAGCAGGTGCCGCAGCTCTTCGTCGCCACCGGCGCCACCAAATGGGGCGACCCCAAGCAGTTCCCGTGGACCATGGGCTGGCAGCCGACCTACCAGGGGGAAGGCCGCATCTATGCCAGCTACATCCTGAAGAACTACCCGAAGGGCAAGATCGGCATCCTCTACCAGAACGACGACTATGGTAAGGACTACGTCAAGGGCCTGAAGGATGGGCTGGGCGATCAGGTCTCGATGATCGTCGCCGAGGCGCCCTACGAGGTGACCGACACCACGGTCGACAGCCAGATCCTGAAGCTGCAGGCCGCCGGCGTCGATATCGTCTACAACGTCACGACGCCGAAGTTTGCAGCTCAAGCGATCAGGAAAATGGCTGAGGTGAACTGGCGGCCGCTGCAGTTCCTGAACAGCGTCTCGAACTCGGTCGGCGCCGTGCTGAAGCCCGCGGGTTTCGACAATGCCAAGGGCATCATCTCGGTCAACTACCTGAAGGACCCGACGGATCCGCAATGGCAGGACGACCCGGCCTACAAGGAGTGGCTCGCCTTCATGGACAAGTACTACCCCGAGGGCGACAAGACGAGCACCTTCACGGTCTACGGCTATCTCGTCGCGCAGACCATGGCGGAGGTCATCAAGCGGGCCGGCGACGACCTCACGCGTGAGAACATCATGAAGCAGGCCGCGAGCCTCAAGGACCTGAGGCTCGGGATGCTGCTGCCGGGCATCGCCATCAACACCAGCCCCACCGACTTCTATCCGATCGAGCAGGAGCAGCTCCAGCGGTTCAACGGCGAGCGCTGGGAGCTGTTCGGCCCGATCATCAGCGGCGAAGTGCCCAGCTGATCGTCGCGCCACCCGGCGCACATGGCCATCCGCGGCGAGCCGCCGCGGATGGCTGCCCGCCCCGCGCGGGTCCGTCAGCCATTTCCCCGAGGATTGCAGCGGCCGGCCGCGTCACGGCCGACGGTATGACGCCACCCGGTCGCCTGCCGAGCAGGTGGACATCCCATGACCAAATCGCCTTTGCTGCCCGCGATCGTGGCCGCGCTCGCCGGCGTTGGCGTGGCCTTCGCGGCCCAGCCGGCCCAGGCCCAGAAGCAGTACGGCCCGGGCGTCTCCGACACGGAGATCAAGATCGGCAACACCATGGCCTACAGCGGGCCGGTCTCGCCCTACGGCGTCATCGGCAAGACCGAGGCCGCTTATTTCCGCATGATCAACGAGAAGGGCGGCATCAACGGACGGAAGATCAACTTCATCTCCTATGACGACGCCTACAGCCCGCCGAAGACGGTGGAGCAGACCCGCAAGCTGGTCGAAGGCGACGAGGTCCTGCTGATCTTCAACGGCCTGGGCACGCCGTCCCAGACGGCGGTGCAGAAGTATCTGAACACCAAGGGCGTGCCGCAGCTGTTCGTCGCGACCGGTGCGAGCAAGTGGGGCAATCCCAAGGAGTTCCCCTGGACCATGGGCTTCGGGCCGACCTACGAGGGGGAAGGCCGCATCTACGCCCGATACGTTCTGGAGAACTACCCCAACGCCAGGATCGGCATTCTTTACCAGAATGACGACTACGGGCGGGACTATCTGAACGGCTTCAAGGACGGGCTCGGCGACACGGGCAGGCGCCTGATCATCGCGGAGGCGACCTACGAGGGCACCGACCCGACCGTCGACAGCCAGATCCTGAGGCTGCAGGCCGCCGGCGCCGACCTGTTCTTCGACGTGACGACGGCCAAGTTCTCCGCCCAAGCCATCAAGAAGATGGCGGAGATCGGCTGGCGGCCGGTGCATCTGCTCAACAGCGTCTCGAACTCCGTGGGCGCGGTGATGCGGCCGGCCGGCCCCGAGAATGCAAAGGGCGTGATCACCGCCACCTACGGCAAGGATCCGACCGATCCGCAGTGGAAGGACGATCCGGCCTACAAGGAGTGGCTGGCCTTCATGGCCACGTACTACCCCGAAGGCGACAGGACGAGCACCTTCACCGTCTACGGCTTCATCGCCGCGCAGACGATGGTCCAGGTGCTCAAGCAGGCGGGCGACAACCTCACGCGCGAGAACGTGATGAGGCAGGCGGCCAGCCTGAAGAACCTCGAGCTCGGCATGCTGCTGCCGGGGATCACCATCAACACCGGCCCGACCGACTATTTCCCGATCGAGCAGATGCAGCTGCAGCGGTTCAACGGGGACAAGTGGGACCTGTTCGGGCCGATCATCAGCGGCGAGGGGCGCAGCTGACCATACGCCGACGCTGCCCCGATCCGGGCGTCGCTCAGGCGGAATCCGCACAAGCCAGGTGGACGCGGTTAGCGAAGGTCGCGTCCTCCCCCTTGGCCAGGAAGGTCGCCTCGTCGGCGACGACGCCGCAGAGCTGCGTCACCCACGGCTCCTCGATCTTGGCGAAATCGCTCAGCACGTAGCCGTGGACGCGGTCCTTGTGGCCGGGATGACCGATACCGAAGCGCACGCGGCGATAGTCGTTGCCCACGTGGGCGGTGATCGAGCGCAGGCCGTTGTGGCCGGCGTTGCCGCCACCGGTCTTCACCCGCACCTTGCCGGGGGGCAGGTCGAGCTCGTCGTGGAACACGACGATGTCGCTCAGGGCGATCTTGTAGAAGCGGGCAGCCTCCGCCACCGCGCGCCCCGAATCGTTCATGAAGGTTTGCGGCTTCAACAGGATGGCCCGCTCGCCGCCGATCGTCGCTTCGGCGCAGGCGGACTGAAAGCGCGTGCGCCAGGGGCCGGCCCGATGCGTTGCCGCGACGGCGTCGACCGCCATGAAGCCGATATTGTGGCGGTTGTGGGCATAACGGGCGCCCGGATTGCCGAGGCCGACGAAGAGCAGCACAGGCAACCTCCAGTCTGCGCCGGGGGCTGGACGATGCCCGATCGAATGCGACGAGCCGATCAGGCCATTGGATCCGCAGAGCGTCTCTCCGGGGGTGAGGCCACCCGATCGCGAAGCGCTCTAGTGTGGTGGATCTGAAGTTCCTGCCCCCACATGGCATCAATATTCAGGAACTCCAGATCCATTAAACCACACTCGAATCATAGAGTTGCTAGTGTGGCTTGAGAATCCGAAATTCGCTCCCAGCGCTGCCCCGAGGTGGTGCGAATTTCAGATTCGCCACACTAGGGCCGGCTCACGGCGGCCGGGAAACCGCCATGAGCCGGGGGCTCAGACCTTGGAGGCCTCAGGCCTTCTTGGCGTCGGCGGCCGGGGCGTCGGCCGCAGCGGGTGCTTCCTCCACCGTCGGCGGCGCGATGGTCGCGATGGTGAAGTCGCGGTCGGTGACCGTCGGGACGGCGCCGGCGGGCAGCTTGACGTCCGAGATGTGGACGGTGTCGTTGAACTCCAGGCCCGTCAGGTCGACGGTGATCGCGTCGGGGATGGCGTCGGCGCGCACGGTCAGGCCGATGTGGTGGCTCACGACGTTGATCGAGCCGCCCTGCTTCAGGCCCGGCGAGGCATCCTGGTTGATGAAGTGCACCGGCACCTCGACATCGATGGTGGCGTCGCGGCCGACCCGCAGGAAGTCCACGTGCACGGGCGTATCGCGTACCGGGTCGAGCTGGAAGTCGCGCGGGATGACGCGGGTCTTCTCCGCGCCCACCTCGACCTCGAAGATCGTGGTCAGGAAGTGGCCGGCATAGATCAGCTGGTGCGTCTGGTTGAAGTCCAGGGCGATCGACTGGGCAGGCTTGCCGGCGCCGTAGATCACGGCGGGCACCTTGCCCTGGCGTCGGATTGCGCGGGCGGCCCCCTTGCCGACCCGGTCGCGCACCTCGGCCTTGAGTTGCTTGACGGCGGTCATGATTAGTCCTTCAGATAAATGCAAATGGCCGCCTCACGGCGGCCGCTTGGGATGCCCGTGCCTCCAAGGGTGTCTGGCGGGCAAGCGCGCCTTATAGCGTCGCCGGCGGCGGCCGGCAAGGCGGGGCCAGCGCTCTGGCGGATCAATCAATACGGGTAGAGCCAGCCCTGGCCGCGGGACACCGAGACCTCAAGCCCGACGTGGAGCCGGTCGGTGATGGCATATTCTACGCCCGCGCCCACGCGGCCTGCCACATCGAGGTCTCGCCCGCCGCTGAGCAGGTTGTTGAACGAGGCGCCCGTGGCGAAGCCGGCGAGCCCGGTGTCGAAATTCGGCTTCAGCAGGGCCACGCTGCCGATCATGTAGGGCATGACGCGACCCATGTCGTAGCCCACCTTCACGTCGACGGTGGCGAAATCGAAGCCGCGGAGACGGCTGCCGACGTAGCTCGCCGGCGTGAAGCCGGTCGAGGCCTGCACGCCGAGCACCATGTTGTTCTCGAACTCATAATCGTAGCCGAGCCTGACGGCGCCCCCCATGCCACCCTTCATGCCCTTCGAGCCCGATACCGCGAACACATCCGCGCCGATGCGCAGCCCGGTCCAGAGGGAGGGGCTCTCCTGCGGATTCAGCGCGAGGCTCGGTAGGGGGGCCGACGTGTCGGCGGCGCTCGCCTGCACGGCGCTGCCGAACAGAACCACCGCTGTGATCCAGGCAGCTTTCGTCCGCATCAAATCATCTCCGCCGCGGCGCCCCCGCGGACCATAGCCGAGGCGGCGGTGGCGCTCAACCAAGCCGGACCAGCAACGCTGCCTACTCGGCCGGGTCCTCGCGATAGTCCTTGAACGGGGCGTCGCGCTCGCTCAGCAGCTTGGCGACGCTGCCGCCGTCGCGCTTGAAGCGGCTGAGATAGGCGCGGCTCGCCTCGGTGGAGAAGGCGAGCGCCTGCAGCTCGGTGCCGGCGCGGATGGCGGTACGCAGGCCCATGATCTCCATGGCGCGGTGGACGCTGCGCTTGTTGATCTGCTGCAGCTCGACCGGCACCATGGCGATGCGCTCGGCCAGCGCCAGCACCCGCTCCTCCAGCTCCGCTACCGGGTAGGCGCGGTTGGCGAAGCCGTCCTGCGCCGCCTCGATGCCGCTGATCGAATCGCCGGTGAGATACATCTCCATGGCCCGGCGCAGGCCCATCAGCCACGGGTGGAACTGGTTGTCCGGCGGGCTCATCAGCCGCGTCGGCGGGTAGCCGATCTGGGCGTCCTCGGCCACGTAGACGAGGTCGCAGCAGGTGGCGAGCTCGCTGCCGCCGGCCAGGCAATAGCCGTGCACCTGGGCGATGACCGGCTTCTGCAGGTCCCAGATGCGCGTCCATCCATCGACCACGTGGCGCGGCCACTGGCCGGGGCCGCCCGCCGTGTGGAAGGGCTGACCCACCGTGTTGTCGCTCGACAGGTCGTAGCCGGACGAGAAGCAGGGGCCGGCGCCGCGCAGGATCGAGACGTGGACCTCGGGGTCGCGGTCGGCCTCCTCCAGCGCCGCCATGATGGCGGTGCGCAAGGCATTGTTGAGCGCGTTGCGCTTGTGCGGCCGGTTCATGGTGAGCCGCCGGATACCCGGGCGCGGCCTATCGATCAGCAGGACGTCGGCCTGGTTCTCGCTCGTCATAAAGTCTCCACCCTTGCTCTTGTCGTTGATTGGACGTGTTTGCCCCGAGTGCTTCGTCTGTGATCGGCCGGCATCGCCCGATCACAAGGGAAACGCTTCGGCTGTAAAAGCTCCAGCGGCTCGAGCGCGCCTGCAAGGCCCGATCAGTCCCGCGGCCGCGTCGCCTGGAAGCGATGCCAGCCGTCGGCGCGCAGCCGGCAGGCCGGGCACTGGCCGCAGCCGTACCCCCAGGCGTGGCGGTGGCTGCGATCGCCGACGTAGCAGGTATGCGTTTCCGCCACGATCAGGTCGAGCAAGGCTGCGCCGCCCAGCTCCTGCGCCATCGCAAAGGTCGCCGCCTTGTCGCGCCACATCAGCGGCGTCTGCAGGACGAAGCGCGCCTCCATGCCGAGATTGAGGGCGAGCTGCATGGCCTTGATAGTGTCGTCACGGCAGTCGGGATAGCCGGAGTAGTCCGTCTCGCAGACACCGAGCACGATGTGCTTGCAGCCGCGGCGGTAGGCGAGGGCGCCGGCGAACACCATGAAGGCGAGGTTGCGACCCGGCACGAAGGTGTTGGGCAGGCCGTTGTCGCCCATGGTGATCTCCACCTCGCGTGTCATGGCGGTGTCGGAGAGCGTGCCGAGCGCGTCGAGCCCGATCATGTGGTCCGCGCCGAGCCGGCCGGGCAACTGCGCCGTCGGCTGCGCCAACGCCTGACGCACCACCGTCCGGCACGTGAGCTCGACCGCATGGCGCTGGCCATAGGCGAAGCCGACCGTCTCCACCTCGGCGAAGCGGGCCAGCGCCCAGGCCAGGCAAGTGGTCGAATCCTGCCCGCCAGAAAGCAGGACGAGGGCACGGCTGTCGGAGAGGGTGGTCATGGCCGTATCGATCCAGCCTGGGGCGCTGCTCGCCGATCGGAAAGAAGCGTTCCGGACTCAAGGAGCTGGAGCATGTCCCTCCGATCGGATGGCTCCATCCGATCGGGACATGCTCAAGGGGCTATCGCAGCCCACTTTGGCGGACCGCGCCTCAGTCGAACAGGCTCGAGACGCTCGATTCGGATGCGGTGCGGCCGATCGCTTCGCCGATCAGCGGGGCGATGGAGAGTACGCGCAGGTTCTTGGCGACGCGGATGGCCTCGGTCGGCTGGATGGAATCGGTGATCACCATCTCCTTGAGCCGCGAGGAGGCGATGCGCGCCACGGCTCCGCCCGACAGCACGCCGTGGCTGCAATAGGCGTAGACCTCCTTGGCGCCTTCCGCGAGCAGGGCATCGGCGGCGTTGCAGAGCGTGCCGCCGGAATCGACGATGTCGTCGATGAGGATGCAGGAGCGGCCCTTCACGTCGCCGATGATGTTCATCACCTCGCTCTCGCCCGGCCGCTCGCGGCGCTTGTCGACGATGGCCAGCGGCGCGTCGATGCGCTTGGCCAGCGCGCGGGCGCGCACCACGCCGCCCACGTCGGGCGAGACGACCGTCATGTCGTCGCCGTCGAAGCGCTCCTTGATGTCGCGCACCATCACCGGCGCCGCGTAGAGGTTGTCGGTCGGGATATCGAAGAAGCCCTGGATCTGGCCGGCGTGCAGATCGAGCGTCATCACCCGGTCGGCGCCGGCACGGGTGATCAGATTGGCGACGAGCTTAGCCGAGATCGGCGTGCGCGGGCCCGGTTTGCGGTCCTGCCGGGCGTAGCCGAAATAGGGGATCACCGCGGTCACCCGCCGGGCCGAGGAGCGGCGCAGCGCGTCGATGATGATCAGCAGCTCCATCAGATGGTCGTTCGCCGGGTACGACGTGGACTGGACGACGAACACGTCCTCGCCTCGCACGTTCTCCAGAATCTCGACGAACACTTCCATGTCGGCGAAGCGCTTCACTTGGCAGCCGGCGAGCGGCACCTCCAGATAGGCCGAGATCGCCTCGGCCAGCTGCCGGTTGGAATTGCCTGCCACGAGCTTGATGGAGGATTTCATCCTGCCAGCCGTCCTCCTGGAGAGCGCTGCTCCGCGCCGCCTCGATCGCCGCTCAACTACGGCCGATGCGGTCGCGCGTCTGTAACACAAATGTCGCGCTGATGCCCGTCCGCCGGACGGACGCCGCCGTCACCTGAGCTGCTGCGGCTCATAGATCAAGTTTCTCCCGAGTGGAAGCCGCCCTCAGGGCATGGGAGATGCGACCGGGGCTGTGGACAGTCTGCTGGAGCGCTTCTTTTGCGGTTGGATGGAATCACCCAATCGCAAAAGAAGCGCTCCAGGTTCAAAAAATTACGAGCATTTTGCGCAACGGCCTCACGCTGATTAGATCAACGTCAATGAACGGCCAACCGAGAGATACGCCCCCGTGGGACCCCGTCGAGACCGCTGGGTCCGGTCCGGCGGCCGAGGACGACGCTGCCGGCTCCGGCATGGAGCTGGATTTCGGCGCCGAAGTGCCCGCGTTGCTGCGCGCCGGCGCCGACGTCATCCGGCGCTTCTGGAAGACGCTGCCCCATGCGCCCGGCGTCTACCGCATGATCGATGCGGCAGGCGAGGTGCTCTACGTCGGCAAGGCGCGCAACCTCAAGAACCGGGTGGCGAACTATACCCGCGGCGTCGGCCACGGCGGCAACCGCACGGCGCGGATGATCGCCGAGACCGCGGCGATGGAGTTCGTCACGACGCAGACGGAAACCGAGGCGCTGCTGCTCGAGGCCAACCTCATCAAGCAGCTGCGCCCCCGCTACAACGTCCTGCTGCGCGACGACAAGTCGTTTCCCTATATCCTGCTCACCGGCGACCACGTCTCGCCGCAGATCCTCAAGCACCGGGGCGCCCGCACCCGGCCGGGCGACTACTTCGGCCCCTTCGCCAACGCGGGCGCCGTCAACCGCACCATCAATGCGCTGGAGCGGGCCTTTCTGCTGCGCTCGTGCTCCGACAGCTACTACGAGAACCGCACCCGGCCGTGCCTGCTCTTCCAGATCAAGCGGTGCGCCGGGCCCTGCACCGGCGAGATCGACCACGGTGACTACGCCGCCCTGGTCGACCAGGCGCGGGCCTTCCTGTCCGGCAAGAGCAATGCCGTGAGGCAGCGGCTCGCCGGGGACATGCAGGCCGCCTCCGAAGAGCTGGAGTTCGAGCGGGCCGCCCGCTATCGCGACCGCCTGGCGGCGCTGTCGGCGATCCAGGCAAGCCAGGACATCAACCCCCGCTCGGTGGAGGAGGCGGACGTCTTCGCCATCGAGGAGCAGGCGGGGCAGTTCTGCGTCCAGGTCTTCTTCTTCCGCAACTGCCAGAACTGGGGCAATCGCGCCTACTTCCCCAAGGCCGACCGTTCGCTCGCGGCGGCCGAGGTGCTCGCCTCGTTCATGGCCCAGTTCTACGACGACAAGCCCTGCGCGCGCCTGATCCTCATGTCGCACGAGCCCGAGGATTGCGCCCTGCTGGAAGCCGCCCTGTCGACCAAGGCCGGGCGCCGCATCGAGCTCGCGGTGCCGCAGCGCGGCGAGAAGCGCGATCTCGTGGCCCATGCGGCGCAGAACGCGCGCGAGGCGCTGGCGCGGCGGCTGGCGGAGACGGCCTCGCAGGAGAAGCTGATGGCCGCGCTGGGCCAAGCCTTCGGGTTGCCGCGCGCGCCGCGGCGTATCGAGGTCTACGACAACTCCCACATCATGGGCACCAACGCGGTCGGAGGGCTCATCGTCGCCGGGACCGCCGGGTTCATGAAGACGCACTATCGCACCTTCAACATGCGCTCGGAGGATCTCACGCCCGGCGACGACTACGGCATGATGCGTGAAATGCTGCAGCGGCGCTTCGCCCGGCTGGCCAAGGAAGCACCGCGGGAGGCGCCGGCCGAGGTCGTCGCCGAGCCGGCTGCGCCGTCGGCGTCGAGCGATATCCCCGACGGCGCCTGCGACGACGAGATCGACGAGGAGCTCGATGGCGATTCGGAGATCTTCCCGGCCTGGCCCGATCTGGTGCTCATCGACGGCGGTCGCGGCCAGCTCGAGGCGGCCCGCACCACGCTGGCGGAGCTCGGCATCGCCGACGTGCCCCTGGTTGCCATCGCCAAGGGGCCGGACCGCGACGCCGGCCGCGAGACGTTCTTCATCGACGGACGCACCCCGTTCAAGCTGCCGCCGCGTGACCCGGCGCTCTACTTCGTCCAGCGGCTGCGCGACGAGGCGCATCGCTTCGCCATCGGTACCCACCGGGCGCGGCGCAAGCGCGAGATGGTCAAGAACCCGCTCGACGAGGTGCCCGGGGTCGGGCCGTCGCGCAAGCGGGCGCTGCTCCTGCACTTCGGCACGGCCAAGGCCGTGACCCGCGCCTCCCTCGACGATTTGATGCGCACGCCCGGCGTCAACGCGGCCACGGCCAAGGCCGTCTACGCCTTCTTCCACGACAAAGCCGGCTAAGCGCGGTTGTGCCGCTGCATCGGTGCGGAGATCGTTTGGTCAGCTTGGTTGACGCTAGGGGGCGGGCTGTGTTTCCTGCCCCGACATGAGCATCGCCCCTGCCATGCGCCGGTCCCACGCCTGGAGCATCCCCAACATACTCACGTATGGGCGGCTGCTGGCGGTGCCGGCCGTCGTCGCGTGCCTGTTCTGGCCGAGCGAACAGATGATGCGCTGGCTGGCGCTCGCCATCTTCATCGCGGCGGGCGTCACCGATTTCCTCGACGGCTATCTCGCCCGCGCCTGGGCCCAGCAATCGGCCATCGGCCGCATGCTGGATCCAATTGCCGACAAGGTGCTGGTGGCCGCGTCGCTGCTCATGCTGGTGGCGGACGGCGACATCCGCGGCTGGGCCCTGTGGGCGGCGATCATCATTCTCTGCCGCGAGATCCTGGTTTCGGGCTTGCGTGAATTCCTGGCCGAGCTGCGCGTCAGCGTGCCCGTGTCCACCGTCGCCAAGTGGAAGACGACGTTGCAGCTCGTCGCCATCGGCTTTCTCATTGCCGGCCCCGCCGGCGACCGGGTCTTTTCCGGCACGTCCACGGTCGGCGTGATTCTGCTGTGGATCGCAGCGCTGCTCACCCTTTATACAGGCTGGGACTACCTGCGGGCGGGGCTGCGGCATATGATCGACGAGGATCGGCCGGGCCCGTAAGCCGGTGATGCCGCAAACGGTGGTGGGTGTGAAGCTCGTCTATTTTGCCTGGGTCAGGGAGCGGATCGGCCGCAACGACGAGGAGATCCAACCTCCCGAGACCGTGGCGACGGTCGCCGACCTGGCCGGCTGGCTCGCCGGCCGCGGCGAGGAATACGCCAGCGCCTTCGCCGATCCCGGCGTGGTGCGCGCGGCGATCGACCGGCGCCACGTCAAGCCGGATGCGCCGATCGCCGGGGCGCGCGAGATCGCCTTCTTCCCGCCGATGACGGGAGGCTAGTGTGGCGAATCCGAAATTCGCACCACCTCGGAGCAGCGCTGGGAGCGAATTTCGGATTCTCAAGCCACACTAGCAACTCTATGATTCTAGTGTGGTTTAATGGATCTGAAGTTCCTGAACGTGGATGCCATGCGGGGAGCAGGAACTTCAGATCCACCACACTAGAGCGCTTCGCGACTGGATGACCGGGAAGCGCTCGAGTGCCGTCACGGCACGGGACGACACCGGCACGAGGGAGCTGCCACCGTGAGCGTGATGCCGTCCGCCAGCCAACAAGCCGCTACAGTCACGGTGCGGGTGCAGGGTGAGCCGTTCGACGCCGGCGCCGAGGCGCAAGCGCTTGCGAGCGGCCGTTGCGACGTCGGTGCCGTCGTCACCTTCACCGGGCTCTGCCGCGACGAGGGCGGCCGGCTCGAGGCGCTGGAGCTCGAGCACTATCCCGGCATGGCCGAGGAGGAGATCGGGCGCGTCGCGCACGAGGCGCAGGAGCGTTGGCCGCTCCTCGGCCTGACGATCATCCATCGCTACGGCTTGATCCGGCCGGGAGAGCCGATCGTGCTGGTGACGGCCGCCGCGTCGCACCGGCGCGCCGCCTTCGAAGCGGCCGAATTCCTGATGGATTACCTGAAGACCCGCGCCCCCTTCTGGAAAAAGGAGCACCTGAAGGATCGCAGCGCCGCCGGTTGGGTCGCCGCAACGGCGACCGACGATGCGGCGGCGGAGCGCTGGTGACGCGCTCCCGATGCGTCCGAGCGGGACGGGGGCCGGCCTGGCGCGAAGGCCGTCAGGCGGCCTTGGCGTGCGGCCGCACCTCGGCGGTGTAATCGTCCATCAGCGTCTTGCTGATCTGGCCGGGCGTGAAGCGCCAATGGGCGATCTCGGACACCGGCGTCACCTCGGCGGCCGTGCCGGTGATGAAGCATTCGCTGAAGCCCGTGAGCTCATCCGGCAGGATGGTGCGTTCGTGGACCTCGATGCCGCGGCGGCGCGCCAGCTCGATCACCGTCTGGCGGGTGATGCCGTCGAGGAAGGCGTCGGCGGTCGGCGTATGCAGCGCGCCGTCCTTGACGAAGAAGATGTTGGCGCCCGTGCACTCGGCCACGTGGCCGCGCCAGTCCAGCATCAGGGCGTCGGCATAGCCGCGTCGCTCGGCTTTGTGCTTGGAGATGGTGCAGATCATGTAGAGGCCGGAGGCCTTCGCCTTGGCCGGGATGGTGGCCGGATCAGGGCGCCGGAACTCGGCCTGGTCGAGACGGATGCCCTTCAGCCGCTCGGCCGGATCGAAATAGCTCGGCCACTCCCAGCTGGCGATCGCCAGGTGGATCACGTTGTGCTGAGCCGACACGCCCATCATCTCCGAGCCGCGCCAGGCGACGGGCCGCACGTAGGCATCCGGGCAGCCGTTCTTCTCGACGACCAGCTGCTTGGCAGCGTCGATCTCCGCGATCGAGAAGGGAATGGTGAAGTCCAGCAGCTCGGCGGAGCGCTTCAGCCGCTCGGAGTGCAACGTCGATTTGAAGATGCTGCCGCCGTAGGCCCGCTCGCCTTCGAACACGCAGGACGCATAATGCAGCCCGTGGCTCAGCACGTGAATCTTGGCGTCGGCCCAAGGAACCAGCTGCCCGTCGAACCAGATCACGCCATCGCGGCGATCGAAGGGAATCGCGGACATGTCAGTTCCTCCTACGCTATGCTATTCAGCAGCCTTTTTCAGGGCGCTTCAGCTCTCATCACGGGGCCTGGGGACCGACGAAAGCCCGACTTGCCAAGCCGAGCGACGCGCGTCCTCATGTCGGGGAGCGATGGTCGGGCTTTTCGCCCCGGAGCACAAGGCGGCCGGGAGCCGACGCGGGACCATCCGTCGATGATTGACGGGTAACAGCGGGCCTGAGATATGTCAACAGGGCTGACATAATGGAGACGCGATTGCCCGACGTACTCGTCCAGGCTGATGCGGCCGGTGGGGAACTGCGGCCGCTGCCTGAATATGATCTGATCGAGCTGCTGTTCTTCGCCTATCGCGATTTCGTCGGCGACGCCGACCGGCTGCTGGCCGACTATGGCTTCGGCCGGGCCCACCATCGGGTGATGCATTTCGTCAGCCGGCGTCCGGGCCTCACCATCGCCGAACTGCTCGACCTGCTGCGGATCACCAAGCAGAGCCTCAACCGGGTGCTGAAGGAGCTGGTCGACGAAGGCTTCGTGGAGCAGCGGGCCGGCCTGACGGACCGGCGCCAGCGGCTGCTCTTCGTGTCGCCGCGCGGGCGCGCCCTGGCGCTCGAGCTGTCCGAATTGCAGAGCGCGCGCATCAACCGGGCGCTCGCCCGTTGCGAACCGGGCGCCCGCGCGGCTGCGGCCGGCTTCCTGGCGGCCATGATCGACCCGCCCGGGCCCGGCGGCCTGCGACCGGCGCGCCGGGGGCTGGAACGATGAACGCCGATCGCGTGCGCGTCCCGCTTCCCGACGATGCACCGCACGTCCTGGTCGTCGACGACGACCGGCGGCTGCGCGATCTGCTGGCGCGCTTCCTGGGCGACAACGGCTATCGTGTGACGGTCGCCGCGGATGCCGCCGAGGCGGACACCAAGTTGAGCAACGTCATGTTCGACGTGCTCGTGCTCGACGTCATGATGCCCGGGGAGAACGGCTTCGATTTCGCGGTGCGCCTGCGCCAGGACAAGGACGTGCCGATCCTGATGCTGACCGCCCGCGCCGAGCCGGCCGACCGCATCCAGGGGCTGGAGACCGGCGTCGAAGACTACCTGTCCAAGCCGTTCGAGCCGCGCGAGCTGCTGCTGCGGCTGGGCAACATCCTGCGCCGCAGCGCCGAGCGGACCACGGTCCGCGCCGATATCGAGCAGGTCCGCTTCGGTCCCTTCGTGTTCCGGCTCGACCGCGGCGAGTTGCGCAAGGACGGCGATATCGTGCGCCTGACCGATCGCGAGCGCGAGATCCTGGTCATTCTTTCGGCGCGGCGCGGGGACAACGTGCCGCGCGATGTGCTGGCGGGGCAGGGAGCGGCGGCGAACGAACGGACCGTCGACGTGCAGATCAACCGGCTGCGGCGCAAGATCGAGGTCGATCCCGCCAATCCCGCCTTTCTGCAGACGGTTCGCGGCATCGGCTACCGCCTGCTGATCGATGGTTGACATCGATGGTTGAGATGGCGCGCTGGCGGCGCGGACGCCAGGGATGGCTGGCCATGCGACGCGGTGGCGCGCGGGGAACGCCGCCGGCCGCCAGGCCGCGCCCGTCGCGGGCGCCGCCGCCGCTCGACGGTGCCGGCGGCGTGGCCCACACCCCGGTCGCGCTCTACGGCCGCTTCGCCCGCTGGCTCGGATCGGCGATGCCCAAAGGCCTCTATGCCCGCGCGCTGATCATCATCATCGCGCCGATCGTCCTGCTGCAATCGGTGATCGCCTACGTCTTCCTGGAGCGACAATACCAGAACGTGACGCGGCGGCTGTCGTCGGCGGTGTCGGCCGACATCGCCGCGCTGGTCGACGTCTACCAGAGCTACCCGCAGGACGCCGACGCCGCGACGCTGACCCGGATCGCCGCCGAGCGGCTGGGTCTCGACGTCGATATCCTGCCGCTGGACCCGCTGCCGTCGCCGCAGCCCAAGCCGTTTTTCTCCATTCTCGACAGCGTGCTGTCGGACGAGATCCGCAAGCAGGTGGCGCGCCCGTTCTGGATCGACACGGTCGGCCGCTCGAACCTGGTGGAGATCCGCATCCAGCTCGACCGGGCGGTGATGCGCGTCATTGCCCGCCGCAGCCTTGCCTACGCCTCCAACTCGCACATTTTCCTGGTGTGGATGGTCGGCACCTCCCTGGTCCTCATGGGCATCGCCATCCTGTTCCTGCGCAACCAGATCCGTCCCATTCTCCGCCTGGCCGACGCGGCCGAGGACTTCGGCAAGGGCCGGACCCCCGATTTCCACCCGCGCGGCGCGCGCGAGGTGCGCCGTGCCGGGCTCGCCTTCCTGGAGATGAAGCGCCGCATCGAGCGGGCCATCGAGCAGCGCACCACCATGCTCAATGGCGTCAGCCACGATCTGCGCACGATCCTGACCCGCTTCAGGCTCTCGCTGGCCTTGCTGCCGGACGACGAGCCGGAGGTCGACGCGCTGCGCAAGGACGTCGACGAAATGTCGCGCATGCTGGAGGCCTACCTGGCCTTCGCCCGCGGCGATACGGGCGAGGTGGCGGCCGAGACCGACATTCGCGACGTTCTCGACGACATGCAGCTCGATCTGGAGCGGCAGGGACATCCGACGACGGTCAGCATGAACGGCGACCCTATGGCGACGGTCCGGCCCGACGCCTTCCGCCGGCTGATCCTCAACCTGGTGTCGAACGCCGCCCGCCACGGCGAGACGGTCGCGCTCACCGCCAACCACGACGCCCGCTGGCTCACCATCAGCATCGACGACGATGGCCCGGGCATTCCGGCGGAGCTGCGGGAGGAGGTGTTCAAGCCCTTCGTCCGCCTCGACGAGGCGCGCAACCAGGACGAGGGCGGCTCCGGCCTCGGTCTTGCCATCGCCCGCGACATCGCGCGGGCCCACGGCGGCGACGTGATCCTGCAGGACAGCCCGCTGGGCGGCCTGCGCGCCACCGTGCGCGTGCCCGCCTGATCCCTGCACCGCTGCCTGGTTGCAACAACAAGCTGCGGCGATGCAGCTGCCTACCTCGCCCCGCCTGCGGGGCGAAGTCGGATCGCGCGCAAGCGCGAGCCGGGTGAGGAGCCCCGTCGGAGAGGGCTCCAGGCCGGTCCTGTCGTGCGGTCAGCCCGCTTCAGCCCTCCCTCTCCCGCAAGCGCGGCGAGGGTGCGCGGCGGCCCTGTCAGCACCCAGTCTCTCAGCTCGTACTAATGGGTCGTGGGCGGATCGGTTGGGTCGTAGGTCTCGCCCCTTGGCGCCGCACGGCTCCGTTCGCGCACGCGGCGCCCGAACTCGCGCGGCCCTCCGGCGAGAACACGGCCCAGCGACCGCAGGGGCTCGGTGACGCGGTAGAGATCGTCGGCAAAGTTCAGCAGGCGCTCGCCGCGGCCGAGCTCCCGATCGAGCCGGGCCATCGTACGGGCCAGACCCGGATCGTCATCCTCGAACCATGTCTCCATGGTGCGGGCGAAGACGGCGACGGCGCCCTCCAGGCGCAGCAGGCCGGGCGCTCCTTCCGTGTCGACATCCGCCGCGGCAAGCATGAAACGCATCGAGTTGGCGGCGACCTGGTGCAGCGCCGCGAGCGCCAGCGGATCGCTGCGCAGCGCCATGGCAATGCGCCGCAGCGCCTCCTTGTAGGGCGCCATCGCATCGATCCGGCGCATCATGACGTCGAACAGCCGCTCGCGCGCCGGCTCGCCCGCCAGGTCGTCGGCGGGGGTCTCCAGCACCTTGCGGTCGATCATGCGGGCGAAGCCGCCGAGGATCGCGCCCTTGGACGGAAAGGCGTCGCGGAAGTCCGCCAGATTGACGTTCGCCTGCCGCGCGATGTCGGGGATGCCGATCTCGTCCCACGGGCGTTCCTCGGCGAGCGTCATCAGCGCCTCGACGATCCGCTCACGGGGCGAATCACCGCCCAGCCGCCCGGGCTTCGGCGCGGCCTCGGCCGCCGGGTCCGGCGGATGCCCCGCCGCCATGTCGTCGCTGCTGCCGCTGCTCGGCTTCCTCACCATGATCGCGCCCCTGCACGTGGGCTCGCCGCAGGCCGAGGCCCGTGGCGAACGCAGCCTCGCGCTGATGCTTCAGCCGGGCTTCTATGCCTGAAAGTAGCAGTGAATGCGGCGGGTTCCAGTGCGGCGGATCAAGCACCCGACGCCTGACGCGATGGTCCCGCGGCGGGTGCGTGATGCAGCGCGCTCAGCCGGACAACTCCTGCGACCGACGGGCCGCCGCCGCCACCGCCTCGGTCAGCAAGGGAGCCAGCCCGTCGGCGCGCATCAGCACCGCCAGCGCGGCGGCGGTCGTGCCGCCGGGGGAGGTGACCGCCTCGCGCAGCGCCGCGGGGCTCTGCGGCGAACGCGCCAGCAGCTCGGCCGCGCCGACGACCGTCTCGCGGGCCAGCCGGTCGGCCAGTGCCTGCGGCAGGCCCGCGGCGAGGCCGGCTTGCGCCAGCGCCTCGGCGAGGTGGAACACGTAGGCCGGGCCCGAACCGGACACTGCCGTGACCGCGTCGATCAGGCCCTCGTCCTGCACCCACTCCACGGCGCCGGCCGCAGCCAGCAGCCCGTCGGCGGCCACCCGTTGCCCCGGCGTGACGGCCTCGTTGGCGGTCGCCACCGTGATGCCGCGGCGGATCGAAGCCGGCAGGTTCGGCATGGCCCGCACGATGGCCCGTGCGCCCGGCAACGCGGCGGCGATGTCGACGAGGCGCTTGCCGGCGAGGATCGAGACGACGAGCGTGTCGGGCCTAGCCAGCGCGCCGAGGCCGGGCGCGGCTTCGGCGAGCATCTGCGGCTTGACCGCCAGCACCATCGCCGCGGGCGCCGGGATCGTCGCTAGCGGCGGATTGAGGCTGATGCCGCGCGCGGCGCAGAGCGCGCGCAGGTCGTCCGAGGCGTACGGCTCCAGGACGTAGGCCGAGTCGGCGGCGAGACCGCCTTCGAGCCAGCCGCTGAGCAGGGCGCCGCCCATGCGGCCGGCGCCGACAAGAACGAGGGGAGAGGGAAGTGGCTGCATGATCGGCACCCGGCTGTGACATCTGGGCTCCGGCTATCGGGTGACGCCGGGCCGCAGGTCAAGCCAGGTGGCGCGATTCAAGCCTCTCCCGCGGTCTCGAACAGCACCCCATCGAGCGCTTCCCGCGCCGACCTGCCGGCCCATAGCACGAACTGGAACGCCTGGTAGTAGCGCTCGCAGGCCTCGATCGCCGTCGTCATCAGCACTTCGCACTGGCCCGGCGTCGGCTCGGCACCGCCGGCCAGCAGCAGGCCGTGGCGATACATGACGACGCTTTCCTTGACCCAAAGATCGAAATGGCCCAGCCAGAGCTGCTCGTTGATCAGGGAAACGAGCGTCAGCATCTCGTTGCGGCGTCGCTCCGGCACCTTCAGGTCGAAGGCACAGGCGATATGCATGGCCTCCACCTCTTCGATCCAGGTGAAGGCGATGTGGTACTCCGTCCAGCTGCCGCTGATGGTTACGGAGAGCTCGTCATCGTCTGCCCTGTCGAAGCTCCAGTCATTGGTGGACGCAAGTCGTTCCAACACATCGAGCGGATGCTCGCTGCGCATAATCTCGAAATCGATGTGGGTCATGCCGAACCCTCGGCTGGAGGCCAGGTTGTGAACTCCGCATGCAGCCGGCATGCAAAGCTCGCAGCGACGCAACGACCAACTCGAGCGAACGGAGGACCAGAGCATTCCCCGATCAGACGAGGTCATCTGATCGGATCGAAATGCTCCAAACCTCTTGAGTCTGAAGCGCCTCCCTTGTGAACGGGTGGTTCCACCCGATCGCGAAGCGCTCTAGGCCCCCGAAGCCCGAGCTATTCATCAAGCAGAAAGCTTTCCAGCCTTCGCTTTGGACGAATCACCTGTCGGTTCGACTATACCCCGCAGGACTCCCGCCGCGAATACATTCGCGACCCTCGAAGATTCGCGCGTCGCCGACAACGGCGCGCGCGCCGCTGTCCACAGTCGGGGCAGGGGGCAGATGGAGGGGGCGGCGCTCGACGCGCCGTTAGTCGCCGTAAGGTCCAGACGCCGGCGGCTCGCCCGGCGCGGCCGCCTTGGGTGCGGCGCTTAGTCGCTCTTCGAGTGCGGCGATGCGCTTGGCCAAGCGTTCGTTCTCGTCGCGCGCCGCGATCGCCATCTCGCGCACGGCCTCGAACTCCTCGCGCGACACCATGTCCATGGACTGCATGAGCCGCTCGACCTGGCCGCGCATCACGGTCTCCGCCTCCCGGCGGACCCCCTGCGCGGCGCCAACGGCGTCGGTCGCCAAGCGGGCGAGATCGTCGAAGAAACGATTCGAGGTCTGCGACATGATCTCCTCCGCGCAACATGGCGCATCCTTGGCCATCGCCATGTGACATGGCGTCTGCGGGCGGCGAGATCAACGGCGCAGTTGGCCGGCTGCCCGGTGCGGCACCGGATGTGGTACCGGGATCCTGCTCCCGGGCGATGCGCACGGCGGTTCGATCCATCGCAGCGAACCGCTTGACCTGGGGCGGCCGGTGCGCAGAGTGCCCCCCCGCGATCTAGGCCAGAGAGCATGCCGGTCTTCGTGATTCCCTTTCCCGTCATGGACCCGGTCCTGGTATCGATCGGGCCGTTCTCCATTCGCTGGTACGCGCTCGCCTACATCGTCGGCCTGGTCGGCGGCTGGCTCTATGCCCGCAGGCTGGCGGCGGCGGAGCGACTGTGGGGCCCGCTCAAGCGCCCGACTCCCGCCGATCTCGACGATCTCCTGGTTTACGTGGCGCTCGGCGTCGTCCTCGGCGGCCGGCTGGGCTACGTGCTGTTCTACGATCTCAAGCAGTATCTGGCGCACCCGCTCGACATCCTGGCGGTCTGGCGCGGGGGCATGTCCTTCCACGGCGGCTTCCTCGGCGCCGTGCTGGGCATCGTGCTGCTCGCCCGTTCACGTCGGCTGTCGGTGCTGGCCATGTTCGACGTCGCCGCCGCCGTGGCTCCCATCGGGCTGTTCCTCGGCCGCCTGGCCAATTTCGTGAACGGAGAGCTGTGGGGCCGCGTGGCGCCGGACTTCCCCTACGCCATGGTGTTCCCGAACGGCGGTCCGCTGCCGCGCCACCCGAGCCAGCTCTACGAAGCCTTCGCCGAAGGCCTCCTGCTGTTCATCGCGGTGACCATCGCGGTGCGTCTCTTCGGCTTCCGCCGTCCGGGCCTGGTGAGCGCGGTCTTCGCCATCGGCTATGCCGTCGCGCGCACCACCTGCGAGTTCTTCCGCGAGCCCGATCCGCAGCTCGGCTTTCTCCTCGGGACGAAGATTTCCGCGTTCGGCGGCGGCCTCACCATGGGCATGCTGCTCAGCCTGCCGCTGTTCATCGCCGGCGTCATCCTGCTGATCGTGGCGGCCGGCGGCCGCACGCGGCCGCGGGTGCCGCTGGACCGCGCGGCGGCATGACCGGGAGGCCGGCGACGCCGTTGGGCAAAGAGCTGTGCCGGCTCATCGCGACCGAGGGGCCGATCTCCGTCGAGCGCTACATGGGCCTTTGCCTCATCCATCCCCGGCACGGCTACTATACCGGCCGTGAGCCCTTCGGAGCGGCGGGCGACTTCACCACCGCGCCCGAAGTGTCGCAGATCTTCGGCGAGCTGATCGGGCTGTGGACTGCGGCGGTCTGGCAGATGATGGGCGAGCCGGCCGTGGTCCGCCTCGTCGAGCTTGGGCCGGGCCGGGGCACGCTCATGGCCGATGCCTGGCGCGCCGCGCGCGTCCTGCCGGGGTTCCGCGACGCCCTTCGCGTCGAGCTGGTCGAGGTGAGCCCGGTGCTGCGGCAGCGGCAGCAAGCCACCTTGGCCGACGCCGGGCTCACCGATGCCACGGTGGTCGCCTGGCACGACCGCCTCGAGGATGTGCCGGACGGGCCGCTGCTGGCGGTCGCCAACGAATTCGTCGACGCTCTGCCGATCCGCCAGTTTGTGCGTGGCGCGCGCGGTTGGCACGAGCGGCTGGTGGGCCTGTCGGGGGAGGGCGGTCTCGTCTTCGGCCTCGCCGAAGAGGCGGAGACCGGTCTGTCCATGACCGTCGGGGCGCCCGGCGCGGTGCTGGAGGTCAACCGGGGCGGCGCAGCCGTCGCCGGCGAGCTCGCCCGTCGCGTGGTGCAGCAGGGAGGCGCGGCGCTGCTCATCGACTACGGTCACGCCCAGACTGCGACGGGGGACACGCTCCAGGCCGTCCGGCAGCACGCCTATGCCGATCCGCTGGCCGAGCCCGGCCTGGCCGATCTCACCGCGCATGTGGACTTCGGTGCGCTGGCGCGGGCGGCACTGGGCGCGGGCGCCGCGGTGCACGGCCCGGTGGGGCAGGGCGCGTTCCTGCAGGCGCTCGGGGCGGCCCAGCGCGCCGAGCGGCTGGCCGCCGGGCGCGACGAACGCGCACGGGCCGAGATCGGCGCGGCCCTCGACCGGCTGACCGGCGGCGGTCCGGCCCAGATGGGCGAGCTGTTCAAGGTGATGGCGATCGCCGCTCCGGCTCTTCCACCGTTGCCGGGGCTAGCGCCGCTGCGATCGCCACCCGATATCGCGGACGCATCCTGATCCCCATCGAGCGCACGAGGCGGCATCCATGGTCATCGAAGCCGAGCGGCTTAAGCAACTGCCAGGCATCGCGCACGCCTTCTTCACCCGGCAAGGTGGCGTGTCGGAAGGCATCTTCGCCTCGCTCAACGGCGGGGTCGGCTCCGACGACCAGCCGGTCGCCGTCGCGGAGAACCGGCGGCGCATGGCGGCCCGCTTCGGCCTGCCGCCCGAGCGGCTGCTCGGCGTGCACCAGGTGCACTCGCCCGACGTCGTCGTGGCCGAAGCACCCTGGAGCGAGCGGCCGAAGGTCGATGCGGCCGTGACCCGGGTCCCGGATCTGGCGCTCGGCGTGGCCAGCGCCGACTGCGGACCAGTGCTGTTCGCCGATGGCGACGGCGGCGTCGTCGGTGCCGCCCATGCCGGCTGGCGCGGCGCCTTCACCGGCGTGCTCGAGGCCACGGTCGCGGCCATGGAGGGCCTCGGTGCCCGCCGTGAGCGGATCGTCGCCGTGCTCGGACCGACCATCGGCCCGACGGCCTACGAAGTCGGCCCCGAGTTCGTCGCCCGCTTCATCGAGGCCGATAGGGCCAACGAGGCGTTCTTCGCCCCGTCGGAGCGCGCCGGGCACGCCATGTTCGATCTGCCGGGCTATATCGTGCTGCGGCTCGGCAGGGCCGGTGTCGGCCACGCGGAGAGCCTGGGCCTCTGCACCTACGGCGACGAAGCGCGCTTCTACAGCTATCGCCGCACCACCCATCGCGGCGAGCCCGACTATGGCCGCCTGATCTCCGCCATCTGCATCAAGGCGTGACGTCAAAGGCTGCTCGCGGCGCATCGGCCCGCGGCGCGAACGGAACCGTTGCCCCCCGTGGTGCCGGTCCGGGACCTGGGGGCGCCGGCTCGAACCCCTCTTACTCGGCGACGGTCGCGTCGGGCGTCTGCCAGGCCAGGTGCTGGCCGCCGTCGACGGCGATCATCTGTCCGGTCACGCTGGCGGCGCGGGCGAGATAGAGCACTGCGTCGGCGATTTCGTCCGCGCCGGCGGCACGCGCCAGCGGCAGGGCGGCCGCCTGCTTGCGGAAGTCCTCGGCCGTCTGCCGCTCGCTCCTGAAGATCGGCCCGGGTCCGACGGCGTTGACGCGGATGCGCGGCGCGAGCGCCTGCGCCATCGTGCGGGTTGCGGTGAACAGGGCGGATTTGGTCAGCGTATATGAGAAGCAGCGCGGCGTCGGCTTCCACACCCGCTGGTCGAGGATGTTGACGATGGCACCCGGGCGTCCCTCGGGCAGAGCCCGGGCGAAGGCCTGCGACAGCATCGCCGGAGCACGCAGGTTGACGGCGAAGTGTCGGTCCCACAGTGCCACGTCAAGGTCGGTGATCTCGTCCTGCTCGAAGAGCGCGGCGCTGTTGACGAGCAGGGTGATCGGCCCGAGCTGGCCCTGCGCGGCGGTGACGAGGCCGGCGACCGCCGTGACGTCCTCCAGATCGGCCTCCACCACCGCACAGCGCCCGCCCTCGGCGGCGAGCCTGGCGGCGAGGGCCTCCGCCGCATCGCGCGAGCGATGGCAGTGGATCGCCACGTCGTAGCCGGCACGGACCAATGCTTCGGTGATCGCCGCGCCGATGCGCTTGGCGCCGCCGGTGACGAGCGCGACCTCGGCCGGGGCGGGGGCGGCGGTCACAGCCGCCCCTCCTTGCGGGCCCGGTCGGCGAGCCTGCGCTCCACGTGCTTGGCGACCCGCAGATAGCGGTAGAAGGCGAAGTTCATGGCGGTCATGAAGCCATAGATACCGCGCACCGCGTGCCGCCGTCCCACGTAGGCCTTGATGAAGTTGGCGGGGAACTCGAGCACCAGCCGCAGCGTCGAGACGCGCTCGCCGCGGGCGTCGAGGTCCTCCACCAAGGCGTCCGTATAGCTGTTGAGCTTGGCCAGCTGGTCGCCGATCGAGCGCACCGAGAAGTGGTGGATGATACCCTTGAGGCGCCGCACGCGCGCGCCGGGGACGAGGTCCACCCGATCGTGCACCGGGGAGCGGGAGTAGCGCCCCTTGTCGTGGCGATAGAGCCGCACCGGCGCCAGCGAGAAGCCGAGGGGATGAGGGGTGCCCTCGCCTGGAAAAATCTCCGCGATGCGGATGCGATAGGCGTCGGCCTCGGGCTCGCCGCGGACGAAGAGGCTGGCGATCTCGCCGGCCAGATCGGGCGGCACGACCTCGTCGGCATCGACGTTCAGCAGCCAGGGATGTCGGCACTGCTCCTCGCCGAAGCGCTTCTGCTCGCCGTAGCCGGGCCAGGCATTGTGAATCACGCGCGCCCCGAGGCTCGCCGCGAGCTCCTGGGTACCGTCCGTCGAGCCTGAATCGATCACCACCAGGTCGTCGGTGAGCGGCCGCACGGCCTCGATCGTGCGGCCGATGCGGTCGACCTCGTTCACGGCGATGATGAAGACGGAGAGCTGGGAAACGTGCGACACTTCTGGCAACCGGTTGTGCAGCCTTGGCTTTGGCATGTCTTTGGGCACCGCGGCAAGCCATGGCGGCCGCAGCGGCGAGGCGATCGGCCCGGCGACGGATACCCGGGAGCGGGGCGGCCTGCGGCGCGGCGGCTGCCGGCTGCGGCATTTTTCCAGATGCCGACGGCGGCGTCCGGCTTCGGCACGCCCCGGGCGGTTCGGGGGGCTCCGCAGGCGCCGGGTCTGGCCGTGCGCCCAGGCCGAGAGGCTTCAGCGCTGCCGTTAAAGTCTCCTTAGCCACGATCCGAGCTTTCGCTCCCTTGTCGGCCAAAATCGGGTATTTGTCTCCTCGTGAACGGAACGGATTCGAACGGCAGCGGTTTCGCTGTGCGACGGCCTCCCATCTTCCCCCAGGGCGGGGATGGGAGGGCGCCGGTGGGGTTCGGCCATCGCCGTTTGCGTCCTGTGTTGCGTCGTCGTGAAGCCGCCATGGTTCTGCCCGCGGACTTCACAGTTCCGCCTCAAAGGCCGGTGCCCATGTGGCCATAGTGCTACAGACACCGGCCGGCGGGTGGGCTAGGAGCCTACAACTCGCGGTGAACGGCTCAGCCGGTCTCGCAAGAATAAACGGAGTAAGTGAGTGATGAAGAAGATCCTTCTTGCCGGCGTCGCTGCCGCAAGCCTGCTGACCGCCGGTTCTGCATTTGCAGCTGACCTGCCGTCGCGCAAGTACGCGCCGGTCGCTCCGGTCGTCATCGTGCCCGTGTTCACCTGGACCGGCTTCTACGTCGGTGCCAACGCCGGCTACGCCTGGAACACCAACAACGACAAGAACTACGGTTATTCGGGCTACGGCTACGGCTATCCGGGCTACGGCTACTACGGTGGCGGCAGCAACAACGACGGCGGCTTCACCGGCGGTGGCCAGATCGGCTACAACTACCAGATCGGCCAGTTCGTGATCGGCGCGGAAGCGGACATCCAGTACGCTGACCTCGGCGGCAAGAACAACTACGGCGGCGGCAACCAGGGCATGGATTGGTTCGGCACCGTCCGCGGCCGCGTCGGCTACGCCTTCGACCGCGCCCTGATCTACGCCACCGGCGGTTTCGCTTACGGCGGCGGCGGCAGCAACAACAACTTCTACAACTACGGCGCGGCCTACTACGGCGGCAACGGCGACAAGACCGCGACCGGCTGGACCGTCGGCGGTGGTCTCGAGTACGCCTTCACCAACAACATCACGGCCAAGATCGAAGGCCTGTATGTCAACCTCGACCGCGGCAACAGCGACATCTACCTCCCGGGCCTGCCGCTGGCCACTGCCTACTACAGCAGCGGCAGCAAGCAGAACGAGTTCGGCGTCGTCCGCGTCGGCCTGAACTACAAGTTCTAATAAGACGAAACGACCCTTTCGGATTGGGGCCCGGTGGTTCGCCACCGGGCCCTTTTTCTATGGCCCGACCGAGGCGCCTGGCCGGGGCGCGCAGTGCCCCGTCACGGATCTACGTGGGTGGCGCGGAATGCCGGAACTGCCGCGGCGAAGCGATCCAGCCAGTCGACCAGGCGGGGATGCTCGGCGCGCCAACGGCCGCCGAAGCGCAGATCGAGATAGCCCAGGGCGCAGGCCAGCGCGATCTGGCCGACGTCCGGCGGCGAGGTGAGGGCCGGCGGCGCAGCTTCCAGCTCCGCCAGGGCGCCGGCGACCTTCTTGGCCTGCATGGCGAGCCAGCCGTCGTGCCGCCGCTCCTCCGGGCGATAGCGCCCTTCGTAGACCTGCAGCAGCGCCGCATCGAGGATGCCGACCGCCAGCGCCTCGAGCTTCAGCACCTGGAAGCGGTCGGCTCCGGCGGGAATGATCCGCCCGCCGCCCGCCAAATGGTCGAGGTACTCCACGATCACCCGCGAATCGAACAGGGACGTGCCGTCCTCGGTGATCAGCGTCGGGATCTTGCCCAGCGGGTTCTGCCGCCACAGCACCTCGGCCTCGTTGCTGAGATCGGCCGGAACCATGGTGATGCGGTGGTCGAGGCCGAGGACCTGGGCGGCGATCCGTACCAGACGGCTGTAGGGCGAGGGCGGCGAGGCGCGAAGGATCATCATGGGGGCGGGTCCGGTTGTCTCACGTCGGCTTGGGCGCGACGACCTCTTAGAGCATCGGGCCAGAACGTGGGAGCCCGTTCATGGGGCGAGCCCGTGGAGCCTACGGGCGCGGCGCGGCGGTGGCCACGCCCTGGCTCCGCTCTACTCCCCCGCGATCCATTGGCAGCGGGATTCGCCTGCGCCGGCGCGGCCCAGACGCTCGGCCAACGCCCGCAGCAGGACCTCCGCCTCCGCGGCGAGAGTCCACGGCGGATTGGCGACGATGAGGCCGCAGCCGTTGAGCCGTTCGGGCGGCCCGTCCCGGTCGATCAGCAGGTCGAGCCGCAGCAGCTTGCGCAGCCCGCTGCGCGCCAGGCGCTCGGCCGCTTCGTCGACGACCGCCCGGTCCTTGATCGGATACCAGAGGGCCATGATCCCCGTCGGCCATTTGCGCAGCGCGGCGACGAGCTCGTCAGCTGCCCGCGTCAGCTCGTTCCTGGCCTCGTAGGGCGGATCGATGAGGACGAGCCCGCGCCGTTCCTTGGGCGGAATGTTGGCGTGGAGCGCCGTCCAGCCGTCGAGCGGGAGGGCGCGAATCCCCGGCACCGGCGCGAGCGCCGCCTTGAGGAGCGCGAAGTCGAGGGCATGCAGCTCGACCGCGAGCGCCCGGTCCTGCGGCCGCAGGAAGCGTGCGATGATCAGCGGCGAGCCCGGATAGGCGGCGGGACCATGCCGGGCGCAGGTTGCGGCCAATGCGGCGCGGTAGGGCGCCAGCAGCGCTTCGACGTCCGGCGCGGCCGGCTCCGCAAGGCGCCCGATGCCCTCCCGCCATTCGCCGGTGCGCTCGGCCTCCTCCGCCGCCAGGTCGTAGAGCCCGATGCCGCCGTGGGTGTCGAGAACGAAGAACGTCGTGTCCTTGCGCTGCAGGTGCACCAGGATTCGGGTGAGCAGCGCATGCTTCATCACATCGGCGAAATTGCCGGCGTGGAACGCGTGGCGGTAGTTCATCGGAGCTCGATCGGTCGATGCTGGCTCACGGCTGCGGGCACCTGCGTCGGCGCCGCGCCGCCGGCGGTCAACGCATGGGGTCGACGCGGAAGGAGGAGCGGCAACGCGGGGGGCCGGTGTCGCCGCACGGCGTGAACGAGCGCAGATCCTTGGAAAAGCAGATCAACACCTCCTGCAGCGCGCCGCGGCGGCAGGAGACGTCCATCATGTCGGTGCGCAGGCCCGGATTGGCGGCAACGAAGGCCCGCTTCAAGTCGAGCGCCGTCCACCGCTGCTCCGCCGGCGACGCCTTGAAGGCCGGCGGGATGGTGACGGCGTCGCGGGCGCGCCGTACGTCGGCGAAGAAGTCGGTCGGGCTCTTGCCCGAGCAGGTGCCATGGATGCGCCATTCGTGCCGGGCGAGGCCCTGATCCGGGAAGACGTCGTCGGCTCCCCGCAACGCCAGCCGCGATGGGAAACGAGCCGCCGGCGCGCATTCGCTCGGATAGCCGTTGCCACTGTATTGCGGCCACAGGCCATGGACCACGAAGCCGAGCTGCTGGCCCAGGTCGCATTGGGCGCGTCCCTTCTCCGCGCCGCCGGCCGCGCAGAAGCCGGGCGACCAGGACAGCGCCAGCAGATAATAGTCGAACTGGCCGGCCGGCGCGCCGCGATTGGCGCTGGGGCCGGAGCGTTGCGCGGCCGCCGGGGCGGCGAAGCCGAGCGCCAGGGCGATCGTCAGCAGAGCCGCGCCGATCACGGTCAAGGCCGGCCGCGCCGGCGCGGCGCCGGCCGTGGACGATGCCGAATGCATGAGCCCGGAGCCGGTTGGACGCTGGCGGCTCAGGGCTTCGCCATCTTGCACAGCGGCGCGTCCTGCCACTCGCGGTCGAGGCCGACGACGCAGTACTCGATGCCCCATTCCGTTCGGGTGATTCCCGGCGCCCCGAGGGCCTCGCGCACCGAATAATAGACGGTGCGCTTGTAGCCGTCGGACATCAGCGCCCGGGCGCTACAGAAGCGGCGCGGGATGTAATCGAGGCCCCAGGGCCTGAACGCCACCGGCCGGACCTGATCGTAGGCGGTGATGGTCAGGGGCGAGTTCCAATAGGTCGATTCGGTGTGGGCGAACTGCTCGGAGACGTTGAGCAGCACCATGTCCGCATTGCAGTCCGGGATGATGCCGGTCCATGGCGTGTCCCGTTGCTCGGCCGGCACCTGGTCGCGGGCCGCCGCCAGTCCCGCCGATCCGGCCAGAACGACGAGCGAAAGAAGGAAGGAGATAACGCCAGCGCGCATGACCATGGGTCCGTTAGGGCAACTTTAACCGGAGGACGATGGCGACGTGCGCCGCCCCGGTCAAGCGCACGCGTGCAACAGGTGTCGACGCAATGCGGTCGGCGCGGCGGATCATCGAAGCTCCGCTTCAGATGCAGGGCGCATTTCGCCATGACAATTTGTCGATGGCGCCAATTCGGCTATCCAGGGGCCCGCGGTGGGCCGGGCTGGTCCGTGCAGCGGGTTGCGCCGGCCGAGGCGCCATGAGCGGTGGCGCTCCGGTGCGCCGGCGTTCGAAGCGAGGGTGAGGCCACATGGACGAGGCCGCGGTGTCGCGCCGGTCGGCGCGGTGGGACTTCTGGATCGATCGCGGCGGCACCTTCACCGACGTCATCGCCCGCGCGCCGGATGGACGGCTCCACGCCCGCAAGCTGTTGTCGGAAAATCCCGGCGCCTATCGCGACGCGGCCGTGCAGGGCATCCGCGAGCATCTCGCCGCGCACACCGGCCTTGATCCGCGCCGGCCGCTGCCGCCGGGGCTCATCGGCGACGTGCGCATGGGCACGACCGTGGCCACCAATGCCCTGCTGGAGCGCAAAGGCGAGCGCACCGCGCTGATCGTGACCCGTGGCTTCCGCGATGCCCTGCGCATCGGCTACCAGGCGCGGCCGAGGATCTTCGCCCGCAGCATCGTCAAGCCGGCCGAGCTCTACGAGCGGGTGGTGGAGATCGACGAGCGCGTGCTGGCGGACGGCACGGTCGAGCGTTCGCCGGACGAGACGTCGGTGCGCGCGGCGTTGCACGCGCTCCGGGATGCAGGTTTTGCCGCGCTGGCCATCGTCTTCGTGCACGGTTTCCGTTACCCGCAGCATGAGCAGCTCGTCGCCGGCCTGGCGCGCGCCATGGGCTTCGCCCAGGTGTCCGTGAGCCACGAGGTGTCGCCGCTGATCAAGCTCGTCGGCCGCGGCGACACGACGGTGGTGGATGCCTATCTGTCTCCCATCCTCGCCCGCTACGTCGCTCAGGTCGCCGGCGAGCTCGGCATGCCCCGCCCCGGGGACGCGCACGATGGCGCGGCGCAGGACCGTTCCGGCCCCCGGCTGATGTTCATGACCTCCGCCGGCGGCCTCACCGCCGCGGACCTGTTCCAGGGCAAGGACGCGATTCTCTCCGGCCCGGCGGGCGGCGTGGTCGGCATGGCGCAGACGGCGAAGGCGGCGGGCTTCGGCGAGGTCATCGGCTTCGACATGGGCGGCACCTCCACCGATGTGGCCCATTTCGACGGCGACTACGAGCGCGCCTTCGAGACGGAGGTCGCCGGCGTGCGCATGCGCGCGCCGATGATGCTGATCCACACGGTCGCGGCCGGCGGCGGCTCGATCCTGCATTTCGATGGCGCGCGCTTCCGGGTCGGGCCCGACTCGGCCGGAGCCGACCCCGGCCCGCGCTGCTATCGCCGTGGCGGCCCGCTCGCGGTGACCGATGCCAACGTCATGGTCGGCAAGCTCGATCCCGATCTGTTTCCGCGCATCTTCGGCCCCGGCCGCGACGAGCCGTTGGACGCAGAGGCTGTCCGCGACGGCTTCGCCGAGCTGGCCGCGGAGGTCGGCGACGGGCGCACCGCCGAGGAGGTGGCCGACGGCTTCATCGCCATCGCCGTCGCCAACATGGCCGAGGCCATCAAGCGCATCTCGGTGCAGCGCGGCTACGACGTCACCGGCTACGTGCTGAACTGCTTCGGCGGCGCCGGCGGCCAGCACGCCTGTCTGGTGGCGGATGCGCTGGGCATGACGCGCGTGCTGATCCACCCGTTCTCGGGGCTGCTGTCGGCCTACGGCATGGGCCTGGCCGACGTCTCGGCGGCACGCACCAAGGCGCTCGACGTGCCGCTCGACTCAGGCGCGCCCGCCGCCATCGCGGCGCTGGCCGACGCGCTCGCCGGCGACTGCCTGGCGGAGCTCGCCGCGCAGGGCATCCCGCAGGAGGCGGTGACGACCAGCGTGCGCGCCCACATCCGCTACGCCGGCACCGATACCGCGCTGCCGGTGGCGGCCGGCCAGCGCACGGCAGGCCCGGCACCCGCACGGACGGGGGAGGGGGACGCCTCGGTCGCCGGGCTGAAGGGCGCCTTCGAGGAGGCGCATCGCCGTCGTTTCGGCTTCGTTGACGCCGCGAAGGCGCTTGTCGTCGAGGCGGTCGAAGTCGAGGCGGTGGGCGGCGGCGCACGCCTTCCGGAGGCTGTCCACGGCGAGCCTGCGAACGGCCGTCCGGCGATCGCCCGCACCACCCGCGTCTTCAGCCAGGGGCGCTGGCACGATGCGGCGGTGGTGATGCGAGAAGCGATCGGCCCGGGCCAGACCGTCGACGGGCCGGCCATCATCGTCGAGCCCAACCAGACGGTCGTCGTCGAGGCCGGCTGGCAGGCGGCGCTTACGCCGTCCGGCGATCTCCTGCTCTCCCGCGTCGCGCCGCTGCCCCGGCGCACGGCGCTCGGCACCGAGGCCGACCCGGTGATGCTGGAGATCTTCAACAACCTGTTCATGTCCATCGCCGAGCAGATGGGCGTCACGCTGCAGAACACTGCCTATTCCGTGAACATCAAGGAGCGGCTCGATTTTTCCTGCGCCGTGTTCGACGCCGAGGGCAATCTCGTCGCCAACGCACCGCACATGCCCGTGCACCTGGGCTCGATGGACAAGTCGGTCGAGACCGTCATCCGCCAGAACGAGGTGATCCGGCCGGGCGACGTCTTCTGCCTCAACGCCCCCTACAACGGCGGCACGCATCTGCCCGACATCACCGTCTGCACGCCGGTGTTCGACGATGCCGGGCGGGAGCTGCTGTTCTGGGTCGCCTCCCGCGGCCACCACGCCGACGTCGGCGGGCTGGCCCCCGGCTCCATGTCGCCGCTGGCGACGACCATCGAGGAGGAAGGGGTCTATATCGACAACTTCAAGCTGGTCGACCAGGGGCGTTTTCGTGAGCGGGAGCTGGCGGAGCTCCTGCTCGGCGCCCGCTATCCGGTCCGCAACCTGACCCAGAACGTCAACGACCTGAAGGCGCAGATCGCCGCCAACGAGAAGGGCGTGAGCGAGCTCGGCCGCATGGTCGCGCATTTCGGCCTGCCGGCGGTGCGCGCCTACATGGGGCACGTGCAGGACAACGCGGCCGAAAGCGTGCGGCGCGTGCTCGACCGCCTGCGCGATTCGGCGTTCGAGCTGGAGATGGATCAGGGCTGCGTCATCCGGGTGAAGATCACCGTCGACAAGCCCAGCCGCGAGGCCACGGTCGATTTCACCGGCACCTCGCCGCAACGGGACGACAATTTCAACGCGCCGGCGCCGGTCACCCGCGCCGCCGTGCTCTACGTCTTCCGCGTCATGGTCGACGACGAGATCCCGATGAACGCCGGCTGCCTGCGGCCGATCCGCATCGTCGTGCCGGAGGGCTCGATGCTGTCGCCCCGCTACCCCGCGGCGGTCGTCGCCGGCAATGTGGAGGTGAGCCAGGCCGTGACCAATTGCCTGTTCGGGGCGTTGGGCGCGCTCGCCGCCGCCCAGGGCACCATGAACAACCTCACCTTCGGCAACGACACCTACCAGTATTACGAGACGATCTGCTCCGGCGCGCCGGCCGGCGACGGCTTCGACGGCGCCGACGGCGTCCACACCCACATGACCAACTCGCGCCTCACCGATCCAGAGATCCTGGAGACGCGCTTTCCGGTCGTCCTGGAGGACTTCCACATCCGCTTCGGCTCGGGCGGTCGCGGCCGCTGGCACGGCGGCGGCGGCACCAGCCGCACGCTGCGCTTCCGCGAGCGGATGGAATGCGCGCTGCTGTCCGGCCATCGCCGGGTGCCGCCGTTCGGCCTCGCCGGCGGCGCGCCGGGCCGGACCGGGCGCAACGCGGTGCGCCGGCTCGACGGCCGCATCGAGCCGCTCGGCGGCTGCGATCAGACGATCATCGAAGCGGGCGAGGCGGTGATCATCGAGACGCCGACCCCGGGCGGCTTCGGCCAGGCCGGTGCAGGCGCGGACGAAGCCGTCTGATTCGGGCGCCTCGGCTGCACCGGCAGCCCGGGCTCACCGCAGCAGGTCGTTGATCGACGATGGCTGGTTCGACGGGCGCGCGGTGCTGGCCTGCCAACGCTCGCGCGCGATCCGGTCGGCGGGCGTCGCCACCGGCCGCGTCTGCGGCAAGCCGTCGGGCTCGGTGCCGTCCTGCCCGTCGGCGCCATCGCCCGGCGGCTCGCCCTCGGACGAGGCGCCGTCCTCGGCGGCGGCGGGCTGCGCCGGCGCGGGAGCGCTGACGGCGGCAGGCATCGGCTGGCGTGCGTGAGGATCAGCCTCCAGGCGGGCATCGGCCGACGGACCGGGCTGCATCGGCGCCGGCGTCTGCGGCGCCCATTTGAGCACCGGCTTGCAGTAGCGCCGGCCCTTGGCGTGCTGCGCCAGGTCCATGTGGATGTGGTTATAGTGGTAGATGTTGGAGCCCGGCGCCAGCACCGTGGTGAAATACTCGCAGGCGCCCACGAAGATGGTGCGCAGGAATTCCTGGTCGGCGATGTCGCCGCGCCAGCCGCGCTCGACGCTGACGGAGCGGCCATCGGCGAGCTTCAGCCCCATCAGGTCGATGGCGTTGCCGTAGGCGTGCTCGGAAATGTGGCCGCTGCGCGCGTTGTTCATGCGGCGGCAGTTGTAGGTGCCGATCTGCACCTCGGCGACGCGCGTGCCGTAATAGGTCGCCGCGGCCGGCTGCACCACGTCGTCCAGCCAGCGATCGAACATCGAGATCATCGGGCAGGCCAGCACGCCGCGCGACCGGAGCATCACGCTGCCCTTCTCGAAGGCCATGATGCGGAACGGGTTGTCCATGCCGCAGACGCCCGGGCCGCTGATCGGCTTCATGGGCTCGGTGTAGGCGGTAGCCCGCACCTGGCCGCGGGCGAGGCAGGCGGCTTCTGCCTGGCCACGCCACGGCTCCCGCTGCGGCCCGGGCTGCAGCCCACAGCCGGCGAGCAGGCTGGTCACGAGCAAACTTACGATGCAGCCTAGCCGGCGCAGCATCGGCACCACTCCACGCGAACGCATGAGGGATGCCGCCACGTCTCCTAACGCCGTCTGAACGCCCGCCCCGCCGTCGGCGCGTCGGAGCCTCGACTTGTCCGGTATGGTTAGCGGCAGGTTTCCGTATCCGCCTCAGGCCGCCGGCCGCATCGGCGCTGAGGCGCTTCGCGATCGGGTGGTATCAGCCGATCGCAGGAGAGGGGCTCCAGTCGATCCCCGATCGTTCCTCGGAAATGGTGCAATGCAAATCGCGAACCGGGGCGGGCTTCAGCTGCGCTGCGGCGGGTCGTTGCACGGCTGCGCCTCGCATCCGTTGTATCCGGAAGGTTGTCCCGTCGGCCATGCTATGGCACGTGGCGCGGAAGGGGGATGAATTGCCTTCGAAGCGACCGCGGGAAGGAGAGTTGTTCTATACGCCTCGGCGACTTGTTGCGTTGCGGTAAGTAATCGCCTTGGAGCCGCTGACTCTGTCTGTTAACGTGCGGGCGGTACCCGTTCAGGGGAGCGCACCATGAGCGAGACAGCCAAGCTCACGTTCGCCCAGCAGGCGCAATTGGCGACGTTCGGCGCGGCGTTCCTGCTGATCTGCGCCATCATCGTCGGGGTGGTCTGATCCGGGGGAATACCTCGGCTGTCAGGGCTTCGCCCGGTCGGGGATCTGGATGCGGAAGCAGGCACCCGGGCCCCGCTCGACGAGCGTGATGGTGCCGCCATGCATGCTCACCAGCTCGGCGGCGATGGCCAGGCCCAGGCCCGAGCCACCCGGGCGGTTCGAATGGACGAACGCCTGGAACAGCACGGGCTTCAGCCGCTCAGGTACGCCCGGCCCATTGTCGCTCACATAGATCACCACGGTATCGGCGGCGCGCTTCGCGTCGACGCGCAGGCACGGCGGCCCGTCGGCGCCGAACTGAAGCGCCTGCAGGCTGTTGCGGAACAGGTTGAGCAGGATCCGTGACAATTGCTCCTGATCGGCATCGATCCTGAGGGCGGGGTCGCACGCCAGTGCGAAGTCGACGTCTACGCCCTGGCCGATGCCAGCCAGTTCGGCCGCATCCTCCGCCACGGGTGCAAGCGCGACGAGCGACCGCCGCGGCGCCGGCTCGCTGGCACGGCCGTAGGCCAGGGTCGCTTCGCAGAACTGGCTCGCGCGGCCCAGCGTGGCGATCAGCTTCGGCGCGAAGCGTTGCACCGTCGGATCGGACAATTCCGAGATGCGGTCGGAAATCAGCCGCGCCGACGCCAGCATGTTGCGCAGGTCGTGGTTGATCTTCGAAACGGCGAGGCCCAGGGCGGCGAGCCGCTTCTTCTGCCGCAGCTCCTCGCCGAGCGCCAGCTGCATGCGCTGGAGCACATGTTCGAGCTGGCCGATCTCGTCCTGCCGTGGCGACGGCTGGATGACGCGCTCGGTGTCCTCCGGCTGGTGCTGGAAGCTGGTGACGTTGTCCGCGAGGCGGCGGATCGGGCGCACGATCATCTGGTTCAGGGCGAAAAACACGAATGCCGCGGTGACGACCGAGATCAGCAGCGAGAACAGCAGGATATTGCTGGAGAACTCCAGCATGGCACGCCGCAGCGGCGCGGGCAGCACGACGATCTCGACGCGCTCGGCCGTGTTCATGGCATGGCCGATCACCTGCAGCGGCCGCGGATCGGGCCAGAACATGTCCGAGACCGCGTCGCGCATCAGGTTCATCCAGCTCGGATTGCGCATGTCGAGCAGCCGCATGTCCTGGGGCATCGGCTGGGCCGACAGCATCTGCGTGCCGTTGGTCCCACGCACGGCGATGGCCCGCAAACCGGCCTCGTCGAGCAGGCGCCATTTCAGCCCTTTGGGCAACTGGCCTTCCGGCGTCGTCTCCAGCACCATGGCCGCGACCCGTCCGGCCGCCAGCCGGTCGGCCAGCCAGTTGCGACGAAAGCTCGCGACCGACGGCAGGTAGATGAGCACTTCGGCGAGCATGACAAAGAGCACGGTCAAAACCAGCAGCCGCGCCGACAGGCCGAATGGTCTGCTGCTCGGGGCGCGCTGCGTGCGCTGCTCAGTCAGTACGGTCGCCATCGGTCGCGCTACCCAACACTTGCCGCCAGCGGATGGCCTCACTCCAACGGAGGCTAACGCCGCGGTTCATTTCATGAAACCAGTTGGCCCTTCTCCCTTCGGATGATCTGCGCGGCAGCGCACCTGCTGCGAGCTCCCCGCCGATGGCGGTGCGCGCCGAGCTCGCGGATCGCCCTTACGGACGACGCCCGGCCCGGATTATTCCCGATTCGAATCGATCCATGCCATGCGTCCGCCGCCGGAGGGGTAAGCGCTACGCCGTCTGGCGAGCCCTGAGACCGGACGAGTCTGCTGCCGTGTCGAGGGCCGAATGGCCTGGCTGGAGCGGCGGCTGCGCCGGCCTTCCGGCACGTTGACTTTCGCGGGCGCATCCGCCATAAGCCCGCCATGGGTTGGCCGGCGCCCGCGAGGGCGCCGCTTGCTTTTTGGCGACCCCACTTACAAATCGGTGCCAGCGGTCTCGAACCGCGCAGGCTTGGGGCGGGCGATACCTGCCGCTCTACCGACGACCGGAGACGAACGGTGAAGAGGACTTATCAACCGAGCAAGCTCGTGCGGAAGCGCCGTCATGGCTATCGCGCGCGCATGGCAACGACGGGCGGCCGCAAGGTCGTGGCCGCGCGGCGCGCCCGTGGCCGCAAGCGCCTCACTGCGTGAGCCTCATCCTGGTGGCGAGCGTTTTGCCGGCCGTGCCATCGGCCGCGTGGGGCGCCTGACCAAGAGAGCCGAGTTTCTCGCAGTCGCCGCAGGGCGCCGCTTCCACACGCCACGAATGACGGTGCAGTCGATCATGCGGTCCCAGGCACCAGGTGCGTTTGGTGGCATGCGCATCGGCCTCACGGTGACCAAGAAGGTTGGGCACGCTACGGAGCGCAACCGGATTCGGCGGCGCCTGCGGGAGGCTGTGATCGCGGCGCACGAGGCGTGGCCGCAGGCGATGCTCGACGTCGTGGTCATTGCTCGCCGCGACGCGCTGTCTGCCCCATTTCCGCTGCTGGTCGAGGATCTCGCGCGCGCGGTGCCGCTGCTGGCGGCCGGCAAGGGCTCGGCGAGCCCGCCGCGCAGCGGGCGCAGTCGCGCGCGCCGTCCGGCAGCTGCCGGGGCGACCGTGGCCTCGCCCTCCAGTGCAGGCGCGCAGGCGATGATGCCCCCTCTGCCCGATGCCTCCGCCACGGACACGCTCCATGACCGCTGACAATCGCAATCTCATCGTCGCGATCGCCCTGTCGATGGCGGTGCTGCTGGGATGGCAGTACTTCTTCGCCGCGCCCCACCAGCCGCCGAGCGGGGGGCAGCAAACAACGGCGCAGACCGGTCAGCAGCCCCAGGGCGCGGCGTCGCCGAGCTCGCCCGGGCAGCTGCAGCCCGGCAGCCTGCCGCAGACGCCGGGCTCGCCGACGGTCGAGACGCGGGAAGCGGCGCTGAAGCGCGGCCCGCGCGTGGTGATCGACACCCCTCGCATCGCGGGTTCCGTCGCGCTGCAAGGCGCGCGAATCGACGACGTCTCGCTCAAGGCCTTTCGCGAGACCGTCGATCCCAAGAGCCCGATCATCGTGCTCCTGTCCCCGGTGGGGTCGCCCGATCCCTACTACGCTGATTTCGGCTGGATCGCCGGTGCCGGCGCCAACCCCGCCTTGCCGGGGCCGACCACCGAGTGGAAGCCCGATTCCGACCGCCTGACCGTCGACAAGCCGTTGACGCTGACCTGGGACAACGGCCAGGGCCTCGTCTTCACGCGCGTCATCTCCGTCGACGACAACGCCATGTTCACGGTCAAGCAATCGGTCAACAATACCGGCGCCCAGCCGGTGACGCTGTATCCGTTTGCGCTCGTCGCCCGCTGGGGCAAGCCCCAGACGCTCGGCTATTTCGTGCTGCACGAAGGTCCCGTCGGCGTCCTGGGGGCTGAGGGCTTGCAGGAGCCGACCTACGACAAGCTGCTCAAGGATCCGATCCTCTACGGCAACCTGAAGGGCCGCGCCTTCTCCAATTCCGTCGGCGGCTGGATCGGCATCACCGACAAATACTGGGCGGCGGCGGTCATCCCGGATCAGGAGACGCCGTTCGAGGGCCGCTTCACCGTCACCAACACGCCAACCCCGATCTACCAGAGCGACATTCGCGCCGACGCCATCACCATTGCCCCCGGCGCCACCGCCAGCGCGCAGACTCGGCTGTTCGCAGGCGCCAAGGAGGTCGACGCCCTCAACCACTACCAGCAGTCGCTCGGCATCAAGAACTTCGACCTGCTGATCGATTGGGGCTGGTTCTATTTCATCACCAAGCCGCTGTTCCGCCTGCTGGACCTGATCTTCCGGTTCACCGGCAACTTCGGCGTGGCGATCCTGCTGGTCACCGTCCTGGTCAAGCTGGTGTTCTTCCCGTTGGCCAACCGCTCCTACGCCTCCATGGCCAAGATGAAGGCGGTGCAGCCGGAGATCATGGCCATCCGCGAGCGCTACACCGGTGACTCGGTGAAGCAGCAGCAGGCGACGATGGAGCTCTACAAGCGCGAGAAGATCAACCCGATCGCCGGCTGTCTGCCGATGCTGATCCAGATCCCGGTGTTCTTCGCGCTCTACAAGGTGCTGCTCATCACCATCGAGATGCGGCACGCCCCCTTCTTCGGCTGGATCCGCGACCTGGCGGCGCCGGACCCGACCAACCTGTTCACGCTGTTCGGCCTCATCCCCTGGACCCCGCCGACCATGCTGCACCTCGGCATCTGGCCGCTCATCATGGGCGTCACGATGTTCCTGCAGATGAAGATGAATCCGGAGCCGCCGGATCCCATCCAGAAGGCGATGTTCAGCTGGATGCCGGTGATCTTCACCTTCACCCTGGGCGCCTTCCCGGCAGGCCTGGTCATCTACTGGAGCTGGAACAACTTCCTCGGCGTGGCGCAGCAGTATTTCATCATGCGGCGGCAAGGGGTGAAGGTGGAGCTCTGGGACAACCTCTCCGGCATGTTCAAGCGCAAGCCGGAGGCCAAGCCGACGTCCTGACGACAGGACGCGGCGTGGCGTGGCGGTGGACGAGCCCATGAGCGACGAGTCCGCGGACGGCGACGGCAGCGTCGCCGCGACGGCGAGCGTGGATCCGGACCTGCTCGAGGCCGGCCGCAAGCTGTTCGCCGGCCCGGCCGACTTCACCTGGGCAACGGCGTCGATCGCCGGCCTGCCGCCCATGCACGGGCTGGAGATCGCCTTTGCCGGCCGCTCCAACGTGGGCAAGTCGAGCCTGGTCAACGCGCTCACCGGACGCAAGACCCTCGCCCGCACCTCCAACACGCCCGGCCGCACCCAGCAGCTCAATTTCTTTCGCATCGGGCCTGCCGACGGCGGCTTCATGCTGGTCGACATGCCGGGCTACGGCTTCGCCGCGGTGGGCAAGGAGAAGGTGGCTGCCTGGACCCGGCTGATCCAGGACTACCTGCGCGGCCGCGCCAATCTCGCGCGGGTCTACGTGCTGGTCGACGCGCGCCACGGCCTCAAGGACATCGACATCAACGTGCTCGACGGGCTCGACAAGAGCGCCGTCTCCTACCAGGTCGTGCTCACCAAGGCCGATGCGGTCAAGCAGGACGAGCTGGCTCAGCGCGTGGCGGAGGTCGAGCAGGCGCTGACCCGGCGCGCCGCCGCGTTCCCGATCGTTGCGGTCACCTCCAGCCGTTCGGGCACGGGCGTGCCCGAGCTGCGTGCGGCCGTCGTGCAACTGCTCGCCGAGCGGAGCTGATCGGGGTCAAGAGCGCCTCCTGCCGATCCGGTAGAGTCGCGCGATCGGCAAGCGAGCCGAGCTCAAAGGGTTGGAGCATGTCCGTCCGATCGGAACATGCTCGGGGAGGCGCATCGATGCTCGACCGTTTTTTCATCGTGCTGGGTGCCGTGTTCGGCCTCGCCGGCGTGGCCGCATCGGCCGCCGCCGCCCACGTGACCGGCGAGGGCAACCTCGGCACGGCCGCCAATTTCCTGCTGTTTCACGCTCCCGTGCTGATCGCCGGGGCCGCGGCCATGGGCCTGGGCCTCGTCCACCGCGGCGTGGCGCGGCTCGCGATCATGCTGATCGCGCTCGGCGGGATCCTGTTTTGCGGCGACCTTGCCATGCGCGCCCTGGCGCACACGCCACTGTTCTCGATGGCGGCGCCGACGGGCGGCGTGGTGCTGATGGCCGGCTGGCTGCTGCTCGCCGTCGCAGCTCTCGTTCCCGCCCGCCGCGCGAGCTAGAGCATTTCGCCATTGGATGGACCCATCCACTGGCAGAGAAGTGCTCATAGTCTTTTGAATCTGGAGCGCTTTTTCGCGATTGGGTGGGGCCACCCGATCGCAAGGCGCTCTAGTCGATCATTTCGAGCGAAGCTGAGCCCGGTTCATCTGCATAAGTCGAACAACTGGCTACGTATACCTCTATCAGATTAGGTCAAAAACTCACAATGGGGAATCCCGCGGCTGCTGGCAGGCGAGTCATGCTTCGTCGGGGAGCCTGCTATGAGCCGCTACGAGTTGTCCGATCTTGAACGGTCGATCACCCGCCTGTTGCCTGGCAATGGGGTGGGCGCGACCGGTCGGGCCGTTGATCGCCATGGTGACGTCCAGCTCGTCTTACAAACGCAAGAACTTCCGGGCTGCGTCAGCAGTATGATGGCGAATGCCCTAAGCCTTGTCGAGTGCCATTTTGGCCAAAAGCCGTATCGCTCTGCCGGATTTTTGCACAACATAGGTATCAGGACGCGATAGAATGCGCATGGTCTTCATTGGTGACGCTTCGCTTCTCATCTCTTGTGTGCATTCTGCTGTTCAGAGCGGATTTGCCTGTTCCGCCGTCGTAACCCGTAACAAAACGATCGCCGAATGGGCAGAAAAGGCTGATATCAGGCTCCTCGACAAGGACGCTGACTGGGAGCCCATCCTGCTCTCAGAAGGCTATGATGTTGTCATAAGTGTCGCGAACCTGGATATGCTCTCTATAGAGCTTATCCGTGCAGCACGGCATGGGGCATTCAATTTTCACGACGGGCCGCTCCCGAGATACGCGGGCCTTAACGCGACGTCATGGGCGTTGATCGGACGCGAGCCGCGTCACGGCATCACGTGGCATGCCATGACGGAAAGGCCCGACGATGGCGCCATCGTCGAGCAGGACGATTTTGCGCTCGATGAGCACGAGACGGGGCTGAGTCTCAATGCAAAATGCTATGAGGCAGGTCACGCTGCCTTCGAGCGCCTGCTGCGGAACCTGAGCGCCGGCACGCTCTCCTACCGCCCTCAAATCGGTGCCCGCACGTACTTCGGCCGTTTCAAGCGCCCGAGTGCTGCGGCCACCCTCGATTTCACGTTGCCGGCCGACGATATCGTTGCGCTCGTGCGTGCGCTCGATCTCGGCGACTACGCCAATCCGCTCGGATCAGCGAGAATCTTCACGGGTGGCATGGTCTTCCATGTCGCGTCCGCGGGCGTTCTCGCCGCGGATGATCGCTCGGCGCCTCCGGGAGTTGTCCTTTCATCGGACGAGACCATGCTTGTCGTTGCAACGGCAACCGTGCCCGTCTGCCTCGAGCAAATGACCTGCTCCCTCGGCAGACCGATCTCGCCGAGCGCGGTACCCGCCTTGAACGCGGGCAACCGGATCATGCCAGTCGATGCGGCAACTCTCGCCGTTCTCGATCATGCGTGTGCAGGAGCTGCAAGATCCGAACGGTTCTGGCTCACGGCTCTCGACAACCTGGATGTCGGGGATCTTCCATTGCCAGCGAGCAGGACCACCGTTTCGCGGGATCGCTGGACCAAGCAGATTCTGGCCTCACGCCTCGACGTTGATCACAAGATCGGCGCCATGGGCGCCTGGGCCCGCCTGATATCAAACGGGCCTCCGGTCTCGCTCGCCTATGCAAGCGCACAAGCGATGGCCGCTCTCGGGCCGGCCGCTCCGTGGTTCAAGATCTGGCGACCACTGACGTTGGAGATTGCAGCTACTGCCTCCGCAACGTCAATCGCCGACGCTGTCGCTCGAATGCGGAGCGCCATTGACGCTGAAGGCCCGATCGCGACAGACATCCCACTTCGACGGGAGCGGAAGTCTCGCCCGACCTCCCTGCCCGAGGACCTCAAGATCGCCGTCGCGGTCGCGACAGGCGACGACATCGCCGCGGCTCATGGCGCCGATATTCTCGTCAGGCTCGCGCCAGACGAGGAGGCGTTTGTCCTCGAGACCCGCGATTGCGTCCTGGACAGCGAAACCGCAGCCGTCATCGCAACCCAGTTGGGAGCGACGCTGCGCCAGTTCGAGGAGAATCCGTCACGATCCGTGTCCGACCTCGCCGTGCACGAAGCGTATCGTGCACTCGAGGAACCTCTCGGCCCCGTCGTCCCACCCCCGGTTCAAGGGCTCCTCGACACCATCCTCTGGCACGCCAGGCTCACGCCGGATCGCGTTGCCCTGAAAACGCGCTGGGAAGCGTTGTCCTTCGATGACCTCGCCCGCAACGTCGACGGCATCGCGGCAAAGCTGGCAGCCAGAGGGGTCGGCCCCGGCAGGACTGTCGGGGTGTGCATCGAGCGCTCGACCGAGCTTGTTCTGTTCCTGCTTGCCGTCTTGCGGTCGGGAGCTGCCTACCTTCCGCTCGACCCCGATTATCCGGCGAGCCGCATTGAATATATGCTGAAGGACTCGGGGGCTGACCTCCTGATTACAAGCCCGCGCGCCGCGCGCAAGCACGCGTTTGCGCATCGTTCGACGCTGCTGACCAAGGACATCGGGACCGAGGCCGCCGACCCAACTGACTGGACGCCTCCCACACCGCAAACTGACGCCGTTGCCTACCTGATCTATACATCAGGCTCGACCGGCCAGCCCAAGGGCGTGGAGGTATCGTATGGTGCGCTGGCGAATTTCATGGCTGGCATGGACCAGCGCATCCCTCACGACGTTCCGGGAACGTGGCTCGCCGTCACCAGCCCGAATTTCGATATTTCCATCCTTGAGCTATTCTGGACGTTGTCGCACGGATTTACCGTCGCCTTGCATGGCGCCAAGCCGCCGATCACGCGGCAAGCTGGGCCAAGCTTCTCGCTATTCTTTTTTGCCGCGGCCGCCCCGGATGCCGACGATCCCTATCGTCTTCTGCTGGAGAGCGTGAAGTACGGCGATGCGAACGGGTTCGAGGCCGTTTGGACTCCGGAGCGTCACTTCCACGCGTTCGGCGCCCCCTATCCGAATCCCGCCGTCACGGCGGCCGCTATCGCCGCCACCAGCTCGCGCATCAAGATCCGTGCCGGCAGTTGCGTTCTTCCTCTGCACCATCCCATTCGCGTCGTGGAAGATTGGTCTGTCGTCGACGTTATGTCGAAAGGGCGCGTCGGCCTCGCTTTTGCTTCCGGCTGGCAGCCAAATGACTTTGTCCTTGCGCCGGATACATTCGACGATCGCAAGAACGTCATGCTCTCGCGCGTTGAAGATGTCCGCAGGCTTTGGCGCGGTGAGGCCGTCGAGTTTGCTGGCCCCAACGGCAAGGTTGCGACCCGCACGCTGCCACGTCCCATCCAGCAGGACGTTCCCGTCTGGCTTACAGCGGCCAAGAATCCCGAGACCTTCGAAACGGCCGGCGCTCGCGGTTACAACGTGCTGACACACATGCTGGGAATGACACTCGCCGAAGTGGCGGAGAATATTTCCCGCTACCGCGCAGCCTGGCGCAAGGCAGGCCATCCCGGTCAGGGACATGTCACGCTCATGCTGCACACGTTCGTGGGCGATGACGACGCCAGCGTGCGCGAGCAGGTCCGCAAACCTATGAAGGACTATCTTCGCTCTGCCGTTGACCTGGTCCGCGATGCGGCCTGGAGTTTCCCGACCATCGTCGATCGGGCCAACAGGACAGGTCGGACTCCGTCCGAAGTATTCGCGAGCGAACCGCTGACCGGCGAGGAGCTCGACGCTCTCCTCGATCACGCCTTCAGCCGGTACTATGAGACGAGCGGCCTGTTCGGATCGGCAGAGACATGCCTTGCCACGGTTTCGCGCATTGCAGCGATCGGCGTGGACGAAATCGCATGTCTTATCGACTTTGGTGTGCCGGTCGAGTCCGCCCTCGATCAACTTCCCCGGCTCAAGAACGTCCTTGACGGCGCGAGCAATGATGCAGACGCGTTTGCCGTCTCGAGCGTTGCAGACGATATGCTCTATTTCGGAGCCACTCACCTCCAGTGCACACCGTCCATGGCCACCATGATCGTGGAGGATCGGAGTGCGCGGGAGGCGTTGCCCCGGCTCGAAGCGCTTCTCATCGGCGGAGAGGCGCTCTCCAGTTCATTGGCCCGCGACCTCAAGGCCATATCCGGTCCTGAGACCAGGTTATTCAACATGTATGGGCCGACCGAGACGACCATCTGGTCGAGCGTCGCGGAAATGTCCGGCGCGATGCCCTTTGCGCCCCTCGGCCAGCCGATCGTCAATACGGAACTGCGGATCGTCAAGGCGAACGGTGAAGGAGCGCCGGTCCTTGTCCCAGGCGAACTCTGGATCGGCGGCGCCGGTGTTGCCAAGGGATACCGTGGACGCCCGGAGCTGACGGCCGAGCGGTTCATCGAAAGAGACGGGACGCGCTATTATCGGACCGGCGATCTGGTTCGGGTCTGGCCGGGCGGCGATATCGAGTTCCTCGGTCGGATCGACAACCAGGTCAAGATCCGCGGGCACCGCATCGAGCTCGGCGAAATCGAACGCGCGCTCGAGACGATTGCGGGCATCAGCCAGGCCGTGGTCGTTGCTCGCGATGAGCGCTTCGGCGGACAGCGTCTCGTTGCCTACTTGCGTGGCGACGACCATGCCGCATGCGATCCGGACGGACTGCGCGCAGCCCTGGCGAGCACGTTGCCCGAGATCATGATCCCATCGTCGTTCGTGCACCTCGCAGCTTTTCCGCTCACCCCCAACGGCAAGGTCGATCGCAAGGCACTGCCCGATCCGATCGGCCCAAGGGCAGATGCGGCCTCGCCGGAGAGCGCGCCTCCCGGCTCGGCACTCGAAGAGAACATTGCGTCGATCTGGTGTGAGCTGTTGGATTTGAGCGAGGTGTCGGTCACGCAGAATTTCTTCGATCTCGGGGGCACTCGCTGCTTGCCGTTCAGGTGCAACGCCGCCTCTCGACGCTCGTCGAGCATCGGATCAACATCACCGATGTCTTCCGCTTTCCGACCATTCGAAGCCTTGCCAGCCATCTGGGGGGCAAGACCGCCGATGCAGCGGCCGCAGATGCCGGCCGCGCTCGTGCGTCCGCGCGCCTCAGAGCACGTGGTCGCGGCAGGCCAACGGTTCTGGAGGCCGTTTGATGTCAGACGTCGATCTCGCTTCCGGCTCCATCGCCATCATCGGCCTCGCAGGCCATTTCCCGGATGCGCGCAACCCCGGCGAGCTGTGGCAGACACTCGCCGATGGCCGCGAAGCGACCAGGTGGCTCAGCGACGAAGAGCTTCTCGCCGGCGGAGAGAGTGCCGCCGCCCTATCCGACCCGAACTATGTCAAGGCAGCAATGGTGCTGCCGGACATGGATCGGTTCGACGCCGGCTTCTTCGGCTTCTCGCCACGCGAAGCGGCAATTCTCGATCCGCAGCACCGCCATTTCCTCGAGGCCTGCTGGGAAGCGCTGGAGGATGCGGGACACACTCCGGGCAGGTTCCCCGGCGCCGTCGGCGTTTTCGGCGGGTGCGGAATGCAGGCCTACATGGCCTACAATCTCCTGAGCAATCGCGAACTTGTCGAGAAGGTGGGGCTCTTTCTGCTGCGGCACACCGGCAATGACAAGGACTTCCTCACAACGCGCGTCTCCTACCTCCTGAACCTCAAGGGCCCCAGCATCGGGATTCAGACGGCTTGCTCGACCTCGCTGGTCGCCGTGCATGTGGCTTGCCAGAGCCTTCTCGCCGGTGAATGCGACATGGCGCTTGCCGGCGGCGTCACGATCGAGGTGCCACACGGCCGGGGCTATCGGTTTGCCGAAGGCGAGATCCTTGCGGTTGACGGACATTGCCGCGCCTTCGACGACAACTCCAGCGGAACGCTTTTCGGCAGCGGGGTCGGCGTGGTGGCGCTGCGCCGCGTCGAGGACGCCCTGGCGGATGGCGACCAGATTTACGCTGTGATCCGAGGCAGCGCGGTCAACAACGACGGGTCGCGCAAGATCGGCTATCTCGCGCCGAGCGTCGAGGGCCAGACCCAGGCGGCATCAGAGGCACTCGCCATAGCGCAGGTCGACCCGAGCACCATCGAGTACATCGAGGCACATGGCACCGGTACCGTCGTCGGCGATCCCATCGAGCTCGCGGCGCTCGCCGACGCGTACCGTGGCGCGGCGCGGGGCTCGATCGGCGTCGGCTCGATCAAGACCAATATCGGCCATCTCGATACCGCCGCGGGCGTGGCTTCATTGATCAAGGTCGCCCTCGCGCTCAGGCACGGGACCCTGCCTGCTTCTCTCAACTTCAAGACACCGAATTCGCGCTTCGCTTTCGCGGAGAGTCCGTTCCACGTGCTTTCCGAGGCCCGCAGCTGGGCGCCGAGCGCCAGGAAGCGTCGAGCCGCCGTCAACGCACTCGGGGTCGGCGGAACAAATGCACACGTAATTGTCGAGGAATCGCCCGAGCGGCCTGCCGTTCCACACATCGCCATGCCTCACCTCGTGCTCCTGTCGGGGAAGACGAAGGAATCTCTCCTGGGGCTTGCGGATAAATGGCGCACGTACCTCGCGGCGCCACCGCGGGAATTTGCAGCGTTCGATGCGGCTTTCACGACTCAGGAGGGCCGTGATCATTTCACCCATCGCAAGGCGATCGTGGGCTCGAACGCCGTTGAGCTCCTGAGCGCGCTCGACGGCAGGGGCGCCAGAGCCGGCTCGGCAACTGGCGTCGCCCGCGCCAAGCCCAAGGTTGTTTTCATGTTTCCGGGCGGCGGTGCACAGTATCCCGGAGCGGCCAAGCGGCTCTACGCGACCGAAGCCGTATTCAGGCGTGCGGTCGACGACTGTTTTGCGCAGATGCCGTCGCGCGCGCCGGCGGACCTCAAGGCTCACATGTTCGAGGGCGCCGGGCCCGACACGTCGGCTGCACTCGAACATCCGACGCGGTCCATCCTGGCGATCTTCATCATCGAGTACGCGCTCGCCAGACTTTGGCAGCATTGGGGTGTACGGCCCGATGCCGTCATCGGTCACAGCTCGGGGGAGTATGCGGGCGCTACGGTCGCCGGCGTCATGACTCTCAAGGATGCCCTGTCGACCGTTACATTGAGGGGAGAGATCTTCGAGGCTGCTCCAAGGGGAGGGATGCTCAGTGTCAAGGCCGGAGAGGCCAAGGTTCGGGCGCTCATGGGAGACGATCTCGATCTCGCTGCGGTCAACGCAGCGGAGCTCACGGTCGTTTCGGGCGGGACCGAAGCCCTGGCTGCGTTCGCTGGGCGTCTCAAAGAGCTTGGAATAGATTCAGCGCCCGTGCGTATCGATGTGGCCGCCCACTCGCGGATGCTCGATGCTGCTCTGCCCGGATTCGACGGCCACTTGAAAACGATCGAGCTCAAGGATCCCAGTATTCCGTTCATCTCCAATCTGAGCGGAGCCTGGGCCGCTGCGGGAGATGTCAGCAACTCCGGGTATTGGGTACGCCATCTGCGCCAGACCGTCCGCTTCGGCGATGGCCTGAGTGCCGCTCTCGACAGGCCGGACACGATTCTCCTGGAGGTCGGTCCAGGTCAGGCCATGTCGGCTCTCGGTCGCCTCGCAGGTGGACGGGAGGAGCCCCTTGCCGTTGTTGCCTCTCTGCCTGCCGCTGCCGATGACACCGATGACGCCGTGTTTGCGCGTACGTCCGCAGGCGCCCTTTGGGCCCACGGTGTGGAGCTCGACTTCGAGGCGCTGCGGGGAAGCAACGTCAAACGGCGGATCTCGCTTCCGACGTATGCCTTCGACAAGCAACGTCACTGGATCGAGCCAGGCAGGGCCGCCGCTGCGGACATGCCCGCAAGCGACGAAATCGCTATCACACGCACCGCTGACATCGACAAATGGTTTTCGGCGCCTCAATGGCTACCTAAGCCCTTGGTCTGCGCCAACATCGTCGTAAGACAAAGATGGCTGGTCTTCTCGGGCCAGTCCGCTCTTTCGCGGGCCGTTGTCGAGCGATTGACCCATGAGAGCGCTCTGGCTGCAGAAGTCGTAGCCGGGGAGCGCTTCGAGAGGATCGCCGAGCGCCGCTTTTCGGTGAGGCCCGATTGCCCGACCGACTACGATCAACTTATCGATGCCTTGAGCGGCATCGACGTCGAGCCCAATAATATACTTCATCTTTGGTCGCTCGAGGCGCCCGGTCCGGACCTCACGCGCGGTACGGTCTCCCAGCCGCTCGGGTTCGACAGCATTTTCTGCCTGGCGCGCTCGATCCAGATGGCCGGCATCGAGAGCGGCACTCATCTCGCAATCGGCACGAGCGGAACCGTCTCGCTCGAAGACCCGGGCCACTCGCGGCCGGACCGCGCAGCGCTCGTCGGAGCGGCGCGCGTCCTGCCGAAGGAGATGCCGGGGCTTGCAGCCAAGCTCATCGACGTCGCTTCAACTCTTGATCCGGACGTAGCCGCTGCAAGGCTCCTGGAGGAGGCGGCGTCCAGCTCACTTGACAGCCTGGTGACGCTCGGAGCGGGTGGGCGATATGTCCTTGGCGAGGTGAGCACGGGAGAGCCGGCGCCGAACGCGAGCTCGCGCCTTCGAGAGCGCGGCGTCTATCTGATTACGGGTGGCCTTGGCGGCATCGGTTTCGAGCTTGCGGAGCATCTTGGCCGAACACTGAAATCGCGGTTGGCCTTGACGACGCGTGGGGCGTTTCCCGACCGGGCCGATTGGCCAGCCATAGCCGCGAGCGGAGATCGCGGGCCCGTTGCCGATCGGGTCAGACGGCTCCTGGCCCTTGAGGCGGCCGGCGCCGAATGCGCGGTGATCCGCGCCGATCCGACCAGCTTCGATGAGACGTCGAGGGCGTTGAGCGACATCCGGGCTCGGTTCGGCAGCATCAATGGCATCATCCATGCGGCTGGCACGCTCGATGACGGCCTCGTCGCGACGAAGCCGCTTGACCGCGCGCACGCCGTTCTGAGCGCAAAAGCCCTCGGGGCGCTCATTCTGAATGAGCTCCTGCCTGCGGGCACACTCGATGTCTTTGCCGTGTTCTCATCGACGAGCGCGTCGGTCGGCCTTCCCGGGCAGATCGACTACGCGGGAGCCAACGCCATCCTCGATTCCATTGCGGCGAGCCGACCCGATGGCCTCTCCATCGCATGGGGGGTGTGGAGCGACGTCGGCATGGCGGCCCGGGCTACGGGACGCGACCGGCGCTCTCGAACGGCACATCCTGACGAGCATCCTCTCCTCGGCGCCGAGACGGTCGATGAACAGGGCATCTCGTTCACATCGGTGCTCAAGTCATCCGATCACTGGGTGATGTCCGAGCATAAAGTCCGGGGACGACCAGTTCTTCCGGGCATGGCATACCTCGAGATGCTCGTCGCCGCGGCGAGGCGCGCGGGGTTCAGCAGAATACAGATCGACAATGCAAGCTTCATTGCTCCCCTCCCAGCCGATGCTGATGGTGAGCGCGAGCTGAGGACGCGTCTCGATCGCGGCAGCGGAGGATGCTACGAAGCGACGATTGAAAGCCGCACCGGGGACCAGGCTGATTGGCTGCGGCATGTTTCGGCACGCCTCTCGGAGGCTGGCGCGCGACCGGAGCCCGCTCTCGAGCTGTCGTCACGCCGTGACCCTGTGCCGGCAGATCTCCACACCATGGCGACGCGCGGCCTTGAGCTCGGTCGGCGCTGGATGTGCCTGGATTCGGTTGAGCGTTCGGCGACCGAGGTCGTGGCGTCCATCAGCCTGAAGAGCGAATTTGCAGACGATCTGCAACAATTCAGCGCGCATCCGGCGACTCTCGACGTCGCGGCGACCGTTGGCCTGTTCGCCCTGCCGGACCACGACGAGGGAGGGAAGCTCTTCGTTCCCCTGTCCATCGGATCTTTCAGGCTGTATGCACCGCTGCCTCGGACCTACCGGGCATCTGCGAAACTCAAGGCATCTCCCGGCGCAGGCCACGCACTGTTCGATGTCGAGCTCACCGCGCCCGATGGTCAGCTCCTCGTCGACATCCGCGATCTCGCCATGTGGAACGTCCAAGGCCCTGATTTCCTCGTGGGGCACGAGGACAAGCCGAGGGAAACCCAGCCGCCCATACTCGACCGACTGGTCGCAGCGGGCATCCGCCGCGAGGAAGCCCCCCGCCTCTTCACCGCCGCGTTCGCGAGTCCCGGCCGAAAGGTGATCGTCACTCCGACGCCTCTCAGCACGCTTCGCGCGGCCTTCCAGCCGAAGCCTGCTCTCCGACGGAAGAGCCCCGCCAAGGCCGCGGCGACCGACGGGTTCTCAGGTGGTGACGATATCGAGGCGAAGATCTCTCTAATGTGCGCCGACATCCTGGGCCTCGATGCGGTCGATCCGGATACCGACATCCTCTCCTATGGCGGAGGCTCGCTCATGGGCGTGCGCCTCTTCGTTCGGATCAAGAAGGAGCTTGGCGCGGAGCTCACGTTGAGCGCTCTGTTCCAGGCACCGACAATTCGAGAGCTCGCAGCGCACGTGCGTAGCTTGACGGCGCCGAAGCCTCAGGAGCGAGTTCTGCCGGCCGCAGCCGGAGCCGTCGGCGGTACGGAGCCGCGCCCTGCGATCCAGCCCTGGTCTCCGCTCGTCCGCATCAAAGCGGGCTCTGGTTCGAGGCGCCCGCTGTACTGCGTCCATGGCTCCGGCGGCAATGTCGTCATGTTCAAGGCAATAGCCGATCGTCTGACCGGCGGGCGTGGCATGTATGGGCTGCAGGCGCGCGGCACCGATGGCAAGCTTCCACCTCATGAAGACATTGCCGAAATGGCTTCGTGCTACCTGGAGGCCATTCGCCAGGTGGATCCACTTGGTCCTTATCATCTTGCCGGGTATTCCGGTGGCGGCGTCATCGCTTACGAAATGGCTCAGCAATTGATATCAAGCGGCGCAGAAGTCGGCCGCCTCATCATGATCGATACACTTGAGCCGACGGAGAATTTTATCCATGGTAGACTGGACAAGCTAAAGCAAATCACCAGGATCGGCGCTCGGTCGCTTCTGAGCTGGCCTCGCGGAAGATTGGAGCATATCATAAGAGAACGGTTCGCCGGCAATGTCAGGGCCGGCAGGATTCCGAAACACGCTACGTCGTTTCAGATCGCAGAAGTGTTGATGACGGACGCTTACTTTCGTGCTCAGGATGAATATAGGCCGAAGCCTTATGCGGGCGACTTGCTGCTGTTTCGGGCCAGCCGAAGGAGTTTCATTTACGCATGCAGCGGAAACGAGCTTGGATGGAGCAAGTTCGTCAGTGGCCCTATTCGCACGGTTAGCGTAGACGCGGACCACGCCACCGTGCTGTCGCCCCCGCGATCGATGCCCTCATGGTCACACTGAATCGCGAGCTGGAGGCAACGGATGTCGAGCCATCTCGATTCGAGACCCAAGAGGCGGCGTGACGGGGCTTAGATTGCTCACTATCCTGATTGTCGCAGGCGCGACCGCCGCAGCGCTCGTAACGGGAGCAGCCGTGAGGACGTCATGGCGGCTGACGAATCCTCCAGAGTATAGCCATCCATTTCCACCCGGCTTTGTGTATAAGGAGACGCCGCTCACGGTCGCCGGACTGGCTTTCGAAGAAAGCCAGGTAGAGGCGAAGGATGGCACGTGGATACGCGGTTGGCTCGTTCCGGCGCCTGATCGCTCCAAGCGCATCGCCGTCATCTATCTTCACGGGCGTGGAGGCGACCGCCGCTCCGTGCTGCCTCTGCTCCCAATGCTCCACCAAGCCGGGGCGGCAGTCGCCTCGTACGATCTGCGCGAGAACGGGCTCAGCGACGGCAGTGGCGCCGGAACGGGGCTCGCCATGCGGGAGGCGGAGGACGCACGAACGGCGACGGACGTCCTGCACAGCCTGGGCTATGAACGCATTGTTCTCATGGGCTGTTCGCTTGGTGCATCGGCCGCCATCCTCGCGTCTGCGGGGAACCCGATCGTCGCCGGCGTGGTGTCCGACAGCGCGCTTGCGAGCGTCGGTACCTTCGTAAGGGATGGGACGCTGCGCCGTCTCACGGAACTGGGATTGGCCAGCCCTGCCGTTGCCGATAGCTTCGCTCGCTTTGTGATGTGGATCACAAAGATGAGGCTCGGCCTTTCCCGGCTGGAAGATCCCATTGCAAAGATCTCGACCGAACATCCGATCCTCATTATCCACGGTAAGGACGATTCGATCGTTCCCATCCACCATGCGGTCGACCTTGCGGCACGTGCCGGGAGCGCGGCGCAGACATGGCTCGTCGACGGTGGCGGCCACTGCGACAGCCATACGGTTGACTCAGGCGGCTACCGTGAGCGGCTGTCCGAATTCCTGAGAACTTTACCGAGTCGGCCCGCCTCGTCCGTCAGATCGGAGGGGTAGCGAAAGCGGCTTCCCCCCGCGCCTTTGCCGTTCTAGAACCGCCCGACCGAAAGGCCAATTCCGGCAGGCGCCATGACCGACCTTCCCGACATCTTCACCCGCGCCGAGATCCTCGTGCAGGCGCTGCCGCACATGCAGCGCTACGACCAGGAGATCGTGGTGGTCAAGTACGGCGGGCACGCCATGGGCGATCCGGCGGCGGCCGAGGATTTCGCCGAGGACATCGTGCTGCTGGAGCAGGCGGGCGTGAAGCCGATCGTGGTGCATGGCGGCGGCCCGCAGATCGGCGCCATGCTGGACAAGCTCGGCATCAAGTCGGAGTTCGCCGACGGCCTGCGCGTCACCGACAAGGCGACGGTCGAGGTGGTCGAGATGGTGCTCGCCGGCTCCATCAACAAGCAGATCGTCGGCACCATCTCCGCCGAGGGCGGCAAGGCGATCGGCCTGTGCGGCAAGGACGGCAGCATGGTGATCGCGCGCAAGGTGACGCGCACCACGGTCGATCCGGATTCGAACATCGAGCGACACGTGGACCTGGGCTTCGTCGGCGAGCCGGAGCGGGTCAACCGCGCCGTCCTCGATGCGGTGCTGGCAGCGGAGCTGACGCCGGTGCTGGCGCCGGTCGCGGTCGGCGAGGATGGCGCGACCTACAACATCAACGCGGACACCTTCGCCGGCGCCATCGCCGGGGCCATGCGTGCCAAGCGCCTCCTGCTGCTCACCGACGTGCCGGGCGTGCTCGACAAGAACAAGAAGCTGCTGCCGGAGCTCACGGTCGAGCAGTGCCGCGAGCTGATCGCCGACGGCACCATCACCGCCGGCATGATCCCCAAGGTCGAGACCTGCATCTACGCGCTGGAGCAGGGCGTGGAAGCCGTCGTCATCCTCGACGGAAAGGTGCCGCACGCCTGCCTGCTCGAGCTCCTCACCGACCACGGTGCCGGCACGCTGATCCGCAAGTAACGGGCGCCAGCCGCGGGTCCGCGACCCGCCGGCAGCGTGAGCCATGCGCTGAGGGATAGGCTCGCCTGCCGAATGCGGGCAGCTTCGCCGTTGCAACGCCGCAGTTGTGGGCGCCATAGAGGGCCGACGGTGGTCGGTCCTCGGCTGTCGTCGGACAGCGAGCGCGGGCCGCCGATGCATCCTCTGCGGCGGCCAGGCCCGCTCTCCTGTGCGCGGAGGCCCGAGCGCCGATGATCGGAATCGTCCGGCTAGCCCTTGCACGGCCCTACACGTTCGTCGTGATGGCCATGCTGATCATGATCTTCGGCGTCATGGCGGCGCTGCGCACGCCGACCGACATCTTTCCCGATATCAAGATCCCGGTCATCGCGGCGGTGTGGAGCTACACCGGCCTGCCGCCGGACGAGATGTCCGGCCGCATCATCTCGGTCTATGAACGGTCGCTGACGACCACCGTCAACGACATCGAGCATATCGAGTCGCAATCGCTCGCCGGTTACGGCATCGTCAAGATCTTCTTCCAGCCCAACGTCAACATCAACACGGCGAACGCTCAGGTCACGGCGATCTCGCAGACGGTGCTGAAGCAGATGCCGGCCGGCATCACGCCGCCGATCATCCTCAACTTCAGCGCCTCGAGCGTGCCGATCCTGCAGGTGGCGCTGTCGAGCAAGACGCTGTCGGAGCAGCGCCTGGCCGACACGGCGCTCAACGTCATCCGGCCGCCGCTCGTCACCGTTCCCGGCGCCGCGATCCCGTATCCGTACGGCGGCAAGAGCCGGCAGATGCAGATCGACCTGGACCAGCGCGCCCTGCGCTCCTACGGCCTCGCCGCCCAGGACGTGGTGCAGGCGCTGACGGTGCAGAACCTGATCACGCCCGTCGGCACCCAGAAGATCGGCAAGTTCGAGTACACCATCAGCCTCAACGACGCGCCCAAGCGGCTGGTCGAGTTCAGGGATCTGCCGATCAAGGTGGTCAACGGCACCGTCGTCTACATGCGCGATGTGGCCAACGTCCACGACGCCGCTCCGCCGCAGATGAACGTGGTGCAGCTCGACGGCCAGAAGGGCGTGCTCATGTCGATCCTGAAGACGGGATCGGCGTCGACGCTCGACATCATCTCCGGCATCAAGGCGGCGCTGCCGGCGGTCAAGGAGATCCTGCCGCCGGGGCTCGACCTCAGGCTGGTCGGCGACCAGTCGGCGTTCGTCCAGGAGGCGGTGTCCGGCGTCATCCGTGAAGGCGTCATCGCCGCGGCGCTGACCGGGCTGATGATCCTGATCTTCCTGGGCAGCTGGCGCTCCACCTTGATCATCACGGTGTCGATCCCGCTCGCCATCCTGGCCTCGGTCACCGTGCTGTCGATGCTGGGCGAGACCATCAACGTGATGACGCTCGGCGGCTTGGCGCTCGCGGTCGGCATCCTGGTCGACGATGCGACGGTGACCATCGAGAACATCAACTGGCACCTGGAGCAGGGTAAGCCGATCGAGACGGCCATCCTCGACGGCGCCCAGCAGATCGTCGTGCCGGCGACCGTGTCCCTGCTCTGCATCTGCATCGCCTTCGTGCCGATGTTCGGCCTCGGCGGCGTGGCGGGCTACCTGTTCCGGCCGCTAGCCGAGGCCGTCGTCTTCGCCATGATCGCCTCCTACATCCTGTCGCGCACGCTGGTGCCGACCATGGCGAACTTCCTGCTCAGGAATCAGGTCCACCACGGGGCCCATGGCGGCGAGGGGTCGGCGAAGCCCAGCCGCAACCCGCTCGTCGCCTTCCAGCGCGGCTTCGAGCGGGGCTTCGAGGCGATCCGCAGCAGCTATGTCGGGCTGCTGCACCTGGGCTTGCGCAAGCGCGTCTGGCTGATCGCCGGCTTCCTCATCGTCGCGGGCGGTTCCTTCGGCCTGGTGCCCTTCCTCGGGTCGAACTTCTTTCCCGATATCGATTCCGGCGAGATCAAGCTGCACATCCGGGCCCAGACGGGCACGCGGCTCGAAGCGACGACGGCGCTCAGCACCCGTATCGAGGAGGCGATCCGCTCGGTCATCCCGCCGGCCGAGCTGCGCAGCATCGTCTCCAACATCGGGCTGCCGATCAGCGGCATCAATGTCGCCTACGGCAACTCCGGCACGATCGGGGTCGGCGATGCCGATATCCTCATCAGCATGAACGAGGACCACGGCCCCACGGCCGACTATGTGCGCGCCCTGCGCGAGCTGCTGCCGCGGCAGTTCCCAGGCACGGTGTTCTCGTTCCTGCCGGCCGACATCGTCTCGCAGATCCTCAACTTCGGCTCTCCGGCGCCGATCGACCTGCAGATCTCCGGCCCCAATCTGGAGGCCAACCGCGCCTTCGCCAACACCCTTGCGGCGCGCATGCGCATGGTGACGGGACTCGCCGACGTGCGGGTGCAGCAGGCCTTCCAGCAGCCGACTCTCTACGTCGGCTTCAACCGCACGCTCGCCGGCCTGGTCGGTCTCACCGAGCAGAACGCCGCCACCAGCATGCTGCAGACGCTGGCGGGGAGCAGCCAGACCAACCCGATCTACTGGCTCAATCCCGACAACCAGGTCTCCTACCCGGTGTCGATCCAGACGCCGCAATACGCCATGGACAGGCTCGAGGGCCTGCGCAACCTGCCGCTCGCGGCCAACGGCAACTCACAGCTGCTCGGCGGCCTGGCCCGTTTCGAGCCGACCTCGTCGAACGCGGTGATCAGCCACTACAACATCCAGCCCGTCATCGACATCTACGGCACGCCGACAGTGCGCGACCTCGGCGCCATCGCCTCCGACGTCCGCAAGATCATGGACGAGATGACGCCGCAGCTGCCGCGCGGCTCGCGCATGGTGCTGCGCGGCCAGGTGGCGACAATGCTGTCGGCCTATCAGCAGCTGTTCATCGGCATCGGTTTCGCCATCGTGCTGATCTACCTGCTGATCGTCGTCAACTTCCAGTCCTGGCTCGATCCCTTCGTCATCGTCCTGGCGCTGCCGACGGCGCTCGCCGGCATCGTCTGGATACTGTTCGGAACGGGTACGACGCTGTCCGTGCCGGCGTTGACCGGGGCCATCATGTGCATGGGCGTGGCCACCGCCAACTCGATCCTGGTGATCAGCTTCGCGCGCGAGCAGCTGGCGGCCGGAATGACATCCTTCCAGGCGGCGCTCGCCGCGGGCTCGACCCGGTTTCGTCCGGTGCTGATGACGGCCCTGGCGATGATCATCGGCATGGCGCCGATGGCCATCGAGCCGGGCCAGAATGCGCCCCTTGGGCGCGCCGTCATCGGCGGCCTCGTCTTCGCGACCTTCGCCACCTTGTTTTTCGTGCCGGCCCTGTTCAGTCTCGTCCACGCTCGTGATCACGCCAAGACAACCGCGGCGCAGCCCAGCCTCGCCGATGGCGCGGCGCCGGCATGACGCGTCGACGCATCGGCACGGGCACCGGATCGAACGGCACGGCGGCCGCCCCGCCTGCGTCGCTGCCGCCATGGAGCCTTCAATGTCTTCGGACGAAATGAAGCTGGACGAAACCCGCGCGCCTGAACGTCGCGAGTCCGAGGCCCGAGCGCCGGAGACTCAAGAGTCCGTGGCCCACGAGTCCGGGAACCAGGAATCCGGAAACCACGAGCCCAAAGTGCGCGAGCCGAGGCCGCGGCGCCTGTTGCTGGTCGGCGTTGCGGTGATTGCCGGTGCGGCGGTGGTGGCCGTCAGCGGCATCCGCGGGCGCGCCAAGACGGAGCAGGAGCTCGCCGGCTGGACCCGGGAGCAGGCCGTGCCCTCGGTCGAGCTGGTGGCGCCGCAGCGTGGCAGCGGTGCCCAGGAGCTCATCCTGCCCGGCGATATCCAGGCGTTCTCCTCGGCACCGATCTACGCCCGGGCCAGTGGCTACGTGAAGGCCTTCTACAAGGACATCGGCGACCGGGTGAAGAAGGGCGACGTGCTGGCCACGATCGATACGCCGGAGCTCGACCAGCAATATGCCCAGGCCAAGTTCGACGTCGCCACCTCGGAAGCCAACTATGTCCTGGCCGACGCCACGGCGAAGCGCTACCACGCCCTCGTCGGCCGCCAGATCGTCTCGCAGCAGACCGACGACGAGAAGATGGGCGACGCCCGCGCCAAGAAGGCGACGCTGGACTCCGCCCGGGCCAATCTCGCCCGCATCGAGGCGCTGGTCGCCTTCAAGTCCCTCGTCGCCCCCTTCGACGGCGTCGTCACCGTGCGGTCGCTCGACATCGGCGCGCTGGTGAACGCGGGAGGCACGACGGGCTCCGCCCTGTTCCAGGTCGCCGACATCCGCAAGGTGCGTGCCTACGTGCGCGTGCCGCAGGCTTATGTGGCCGGGCTGAAGCCGGGCACCAAGGCGACGCTCGACCTCATCCAGTACCCGGGCCAGCACTTCGAGGCGACGCTGGTGCGGACGTCCAACGCGATCACGCAGGAGTCGCGTACGGCGCTGGTGCAGCTCGAGGCGGACAATCCCGACGGCAAGCTGTGGCCTGGCACCTACGCCGAGGTCCACTTCCACATCAGTCCGGATCCCAACGCGCTGCGCGTGCCGGCGACGGCGCTGATCTTCGGCGAGCGCGGCATCCGCGTGGCGACGGTCGACGTCAATGACAAGATCGTGCTGAAGCCGGTGCAGATCGGGCAGGACATCGGCGCTGACGTGGAGATTCTCTCGGGCATCTCCGCGACCGATCGCATCGTCAACGGGCCGCTGGAGACGATGGCGACGGGCGACAAGGTGCGCGTTGCCACCAAGACTGCGCCCGAGCCTACGGCCGCCGCCAGCAAGAAGAGCTGAAGCGCTGCGGGCCGTCATCTGCCCGTTTCCGCCGTCGCGGGCTTGGCCGGCTAAATCGCTTCGTGATTGGTTGGACTCATCCAATCACAAGAGAAGCGTTTCAGCTTGAGGGGACGAAGACGTCCTGTTGGGCAACATTCGAACAGGCCATCGGCCGGCGTTCCCCATCTGCATTGCAGCCATGGGCACGCGGACGGACGGTCACGTTCGTCTTAGTCTAGGTCATGTGACCTAGCAATTTGAGCAAACCCCACTTGTGGCCCGCTTCAATTCAGCAGCTCGTTTCTCAAAGATGCGCTCTTCTTCCGCTTGTCTGGCACGGTTGCGCTTCAGGAGGGCATCCATGTCGGCGCGGCCAGGCTCCTGGTCCATAGGCTGCGAAGGCGAGGGAGCATTGCGCTGCGCTTTCGCAAGGCAAACCGAGCCAAGCATGGTTGAAGCGGCTAACAAGCATAATCCTAAGGCATAGCGTTTGCGGGCTTTTTCTATCATGGCACCGTCACCCTAACATGAATTCAGGCAACGCCGGCGAAAATTATTTCGCCGATGAGAAGGTCCTGCTAGCGGGAACGTGACGGCGGGGCGGGTTTTCTTTTTAGAGTTATACTAAATTGCCGATCATATCGTGTAAAAATGTGTAATGTCGGCTCACGTTCGGGCGCCCACGCAATGTCCATCAATCCTTGGCTGTAGAGAACGAGCCGCTCAGTCGGTCTGCGCCCGTCGATCTGGTGTGGACACCGGGCTTGAGGTGCTTCGACACCGAGAGCGCCGAATTCGTGATGGCGCAGGGGGCGAGATGAGGCGATGCGGCTTGTGAAGGGGGCCGGCACGGGGCTCCGCGGCTGCGGACCCCCTATCATTTCAACAGGTGTTCCCCATGTTAACCCGTATGAAAAAGCTCCCATTCAGCTCGGAAGATATTGTCCTGCTCGTGCTTAGGGATCTCTACGGCTTTCACTACGAGCTTCGCCGGCGGTCTTTTGCGCTGCCGTTGACCGTGGGCCCGCAGTTCGAGACCGAGAGAGGAGCGAGAGCCGCGGGCGAGATCGCGTTGGTCGCGCTGAGACAGTCGATCGAAGCGACCGAATCGCCTTGAGACGGGAGACCCGCCACCTCGTGGTGGCGGGGGGCTGTTCGCGCTTTGCCCTGTCGTAGGCCAGCGCCACGAAGGGATCTAGAACGCCGCGTAGCCGCCGTCGATCAGGAAGGTATCGGCGGTGTGGTAGGACGAGGCCTTGCTCATCAGGTAGACGGCGATGCCGCCGATGTCGGACGGCTCGCCGAAGCGGCGCATGGGAATGCGCGGCAGCACGGCGCTCACGAACTTGTCGTTGCCGATCGGGCCGGCCGTCATCTCGCTCTTCACCCAGCCGGGCAGGATCGAGTTGGCCGTGATGCCGTACCGCGCCAGCTCGACGGCCAGCGCCCGCGTCACGGCGAGGAGGGCGCTCTTGGTCGCCGCGTAGTGCTCGTTCTGGGCGGTGCCGAAGACGGTGGCGAGGCTCGATGTCGGCACCAGCCGGCCGAACGGGTCGCCGGCCTTGGCGCGCTCGACCATGTGCCTGGCCGCCACCTGGAAGACATGGAAGACGCCGTCCAGGTTGGTCTGGAACATCGTGCGCCACTCCTCCTCGGTGCGCTCGATGAAGGGGCGGCGGCCACCGCCGCCGATGCCGGCGTTGGCGAAGCAGCCGTCGACGCGACCGTGCGCGTCCAGCGTCGCCTTCATGGCGTCCTCGATGGCGGCACGGCTGGTCACGTCGCAGACGCGCGCCTCGGCCTTGCCGGCCTTGTGCGCCACGAGCTGCGCCAGGGCCGCCTGGTTCTTCTCCGCGTTGCGGCCCCAGATCGAGACGGTGCAGCCGGCGCGCACCAGCGCGTCGGCCATACCCAGGCCGATGCCGCCGTTGCCGCCCGTGATCACGGCCACGCGGCCGCTCAGATCGAAATCGCTGTTCATGTGGTCCTCCCCGATTGCCGGTCTTCAGTCATGAGCTTGCCGCGCAGCTACCACGACCGGCAAGGCCACGGAAGCCTTCCTATCTAACGCTTGATCTGCCAAAAACAGCCGGGAAGCCGCCTGGTGCGGCGGGGGAAAACGCAGGGAAGAGCATGGCCTACTCCACGATCCAGACCGACCTGTCGGACGGCATCCTGACGCTGACGCTGAACCGGCCGGACCGGCTCAACGCCTTCACGGGCGAGATGATGCACGAAATGATCGACGCCTTCGACAAGTCGGACGCAGATGACGCCGTCAAGGCGGTCATCATCACCGGCGCTGGTCGCGGCTTCTGTGCCGGCGCCGATCTGGCGGCGGGCGGCGCCACCTTCGACCGCAATTCGCGCGAGGACCGGGAGCCGATCCCGCTCGGGGCGGACGGCCAGCCCGACGTCTCGCACGAGGCGGCTCGCGACGGCGGCGGCCGCGTGACCTTGCGCATCTTCAACAGCCTGAAGCCGGTCATCGCCGCCGTGAACGGCCCGGCGGTCGGCATCGGCGCCACTATGCAGCTGCCCATGGATATCCGCATCGCCTCGGAGGAGGCCCGCTTCGGCTTCGTCTTCTCCCAGCGCGGCATCGTCATGGAGGCCTGCTCGAGCTGGTTCCTGCCGCGCCTGGTGGGCATCCAGCAGGCGGCGGACTGGGCCTATTCCGGCCGCGTCTTCTCCGCCCAGGAGGCGCTCGAGGGCGGGCTCGTCAAGCGCGTCGTGCCCAAGGACGACCTGCTCCCTACCGCGCGTGCGCTCGCCCTGGAGTACACGCAGAAGACGGCACCGGTCTCGATCGCCCTGATGCGCCAGATGATGTGGCGCATGCTGGGTGCCGACCATCCGATGGAGGCGCACCGCGTCGACAGCCGCGGCATCTTCTACCGGGGCAAGAGCAACGACGTGAAGGAGGGCGTGACGTCGTTCCTCGAGAAGCGGCCGCCGAACTTCACCGACAAGGTGTCGAGCGACATGCCGCCTTACTTCCCCTGGTACGACGAGCCCAAATATCGCTGACGTGGTGCCCCGACGCGCCGTCGTCTTGCAGCGTGCACCCGACGCGTCGGGTGCACGCGTGGCCTCGCGTCGCTCGGAAGAAGTGCTCCGGATTCAAAAAGTTACGGGCATTTCTCTGCCCTTGGATGATCGCCGTCCAATGGCGAAATGCTCATAGCCTTTTGAAGCTGAAGCGCTTTCTCGCGATTGGGTGAGTCCACCCAATCGCAAAGCGCTCACATCTAGAGCGTGATCCCAAAAATTGGACGCCGGATTTTGGAAAAGATCATGCTTAAAGAATGACTTAGGCGAGATGATGGTTCGAGGAAAAATCATCTCGCTCTAGCCCCTGCGGTTCAGCAAGCGTCCCACCGTCCGGAGTGGCGCCGTCACCTTCCAGGAGGTCGATGCTTCCAGCGCAGCGATATGCCTCCTGAGGTGCTCGATCTCCGCCTGGGCGAGCTCGGTCACCTGTCGCTTCTCTTGTTCGGCATGGGCTCTTTCGGCATCTGTCCTTGGCGCATCCGGTCCGGGGGCCGTGACAAGCCGTGCACGGGCCGCCTCGATGGACCTGAAGATAGCCTCGTCCGATGCGTTGTCCGGCCGTTCGAGCCGCACCAGGAATTCCAGGGTGCCGCGGCGTGTCGGCTCAAAGTCCGCGACTACGAAGGGGAAGAGACCAACCGTGGCGCACTCCTCGGCGAGATCGAGGAAGCTCGCGGGCGTGAAGACCCAACAGTGGGCGTCGTTGTAGCGCGGCTCTGCGTGAAGCCGTGTGACGAGTTGAAGGGCAGGCTGCAATCGGCTGAGCACTTCGCCCCGGCGGGTGCTTGGGTCGATCCGTCCCGCCCACGCCTCCGAGAGGTCGACTGCGACCCCGAGGGAGGCCGTATCGAACACCTGGCGGAGCGATGGTCGTTTCGATTGCAGCAGATGGGCTTCGACCGCCTGCGACAGGGTGCTCACCTGCCGCAAGGCGTCGAAGGTAAAGCGCTTGTCGGGGATGATAAGGCCGAGCCGTCCGCCGGGACGAAGGACCTCCGCGATTTCGATCAGCCATCCGATCAGGTCGGGAACGTGCTCGACGACATGGCTCGCCACAACGTAATCGACGGGCTCGCCGACGACGGACAGGAGACGGGCACCTCCCCAGACAACGTCGACGTCAACAATGTTCTCGATTTTGACCGATGGATCGAACTGGCTGGCCTTGATCACCTCGGTGGGAGCATAGTCGACATAGCGGACGTTATGAATCCCCTTGTGAAGAAGCGGCGCATCACGCGGGCCGATCTCCAGACCGACTTCCGTGAGCCCAATCGATCCGATCGTACGTTCGAGCCGAGTCACTGGTATCTCTCCTGAAACTGCCCAGTTGACCTTACGTCAGCATGATAGATCAGATGGCTGGCAAGGCGAATTGTGACGTCCCTACGTCCAACGCGAGGCAGAGCGTAACGACCGAGATTGCTTCATGGCCTACGCCACGATCCAGATCGACCTCGCCGATGCCATCCCGCGGATGCACGCAGAGGATGGCGCCTCTATCGATAGCGCTGGTGTGGCGGATGCCGGGTGCCGAGCATCCCCATGGACGCCCACCGCGTCGACAGCGGCTGCAAGGCGAGCCGCCGGTGTCGGGGGCGCCCGGGTCAAGCGCGCGGCGCCGGACGTCAGGGCAGCGGCAAGCGTGGCCGTGACGAGGGGATTCGATCTGCCGCCAGCGCGACCCTTGCAGGATCGCGCCGGAGGGATTATCTCCGCCCCTCCGCTTTTGGGCGGCATGGCATGAACGAGCTGATTAAGCCGACACAAGACCCGGCCGGGATCGCGCCGCGCGGATTTGCGCATGTCGATACCTGGATATTCGACCTCGACAACACGCTCTATTCGCATGAAGCGCGGGTCTGGCCGCAGGTCGGGCAACGCATTACGCTCTATGTCGCCGAGCTGTTCGGGCTCGACGGCCTCTCTGCGCAGGCATTGCAGAAGTACTACTACCACCGCTACGGCACGACGTTGCGCGGCCTGATGGCGGAGCACGGCATCGACCCCGAGGACTTCCTGGCCTTCGCCCATGAGGTCGACCTCAGCCTGCTCGAGGCGAACGCCGAGCTCGGCGAGGCCATCGCCGCATTGCAGGGCCGCAAGCTGATCCTCACCAACGGCTCGCGCCAGCATGCCGAAAACGTCTGCCGCAAGCTCGGCATCCGCGACCATTTCGAGGACGTGTTCGATATCGCTGCCTCCGGCTTCGTGCCGAAGCCGGAGCAGCGGGCCTACGATCTGTTTCTCGAAAGGCATTGCATCGATCCGGCCCACGCCGCGCTGTTCGAGGACATCGCCGTCAACCTGATGGTGCCGCATGCGATCGGCATGACCACGACGCTGGTGGTGCCCAAGACGGTCGATCCGTTCCGCGAGGCCTTCGAGCAGGAGCCGGTGGTGGCGCCGCACGTCGATCACATCACCAACGACCTGGCCAATTTCCTCGTGGGCGCGATCGACAAGCAGGCCTAACATCGCTGGGGGGCGCTGAGCCGCAGCACGGAGGCGCCCCCACGGGGGAGGGCAGCATGGTTGATACGCTTGCGGACCAAGGCGCGGACGGCAATCCGAACGCGGAGCAGAGCGAGTACTGGAACGCCTCGCCGGCGGCCGAGTCGTGGACGTCGCTGCATGAGGACATCGACCAGCAGTTGGCTCCCCTGAGCGCCGCTGCCATCGGCGCGCTGGCGCCGCAAGCCGGGGAGCGCATCCTCGACGTGGGCTGCGGCTGCGGCGCCACTACGCTGCAGCTGGCCCGCCGGGTCGCGCCCGGCGGCACCGTCGTCGGCCTCGACATCTCGGCGCCGATGCTCGCGGTGGCGCGGCGCCGGGCAGCGGCCGCGGGGGTGACGGGCGTCGACTTCGTCGAAGCCGATGCGCAGACCCATGCCTTCGACAAGGGCGCGTTCGATGCCGTCTTCTCCCGCTTCGGCGTCATGTTCTTCGCCGACCCGGTGGCGGCGTTCGCCAATCTGCGGGCGGCCTTGCGGCCCGGCGGCCGGCTGGCCTTCCTGTGCTGGCGCAAGCCCTCCGACAACCCCTGCCTGATGGCGCCGTACAGGGCTGCCGTCGATCTGTTTCCGGTGCCGCCGGAGAAGACCGACCCGCTGGCGCCGGGCCCGTTCGCCTTCGCCGACGCGGAGCGCGTCGAAGGCATCTTGGTCGGCGCCGGCTTCACCGACGTCGCGCTCGTCCCGCACGACCAGCCGATCGGTGGCCACACGCCCGATCGCGCACTGCATCTGGCCCTGCATATCGGGCCGCTGGCCCGCCTCGTGCGCGAGCAGCCGTCGGTGGCGCCGCAAGTGACCGAGGCGGTGCGGGCGGTGCTCGCCGCCCACACCGGGCCCGACGGCGTCTACCTGGACTCCGGCACCTGGGTGGTGACCGCGCGGGCCTGAGGCAGGGCGGCTGAAGCTGCCGCCTTTCGCCCTGGAGCATTTCTCTTCGATCGGGTGGAACCACCCGATCAGGAAGTGTTCTAACGCCCGATCTGGTCCAGATTGACCCCCGTCGTCTCGATGCGGCACAGCCAGGTGACGAGGGCCCCGAGCAGCGACGTTCCGACCAGGATGTAGAGCAGGTTCTTGGTGCCGATGTCGGCGAGCAGGATCGGGAACAGAAACGCCGTGAGCACCGCGCCGCACTTGGCAAAGGCGGCGGCGGCGCCGGCGCCCTTGCCGCGCACCCGCGTCGGGAAGACTTCGCCGGCGAGCAGGTAGGTCTGCGCGTTGGGGCCGATGTTGGTCATGAAGTTGAACAGCATGAAGCCGGCGAAGATCAGCAGCGTCGAGGTCGTCCCTGTATAGTCCACCGAGAAGGAGGCCAGCAGCAGGCCCGCCGCGCAGCCGACGAAGCCCATCACCTGGAGCGGAATGCGGCCCACCCGGTCGGCCAGCACGACGGCGAACAGAATGCCGAGGATCAGCAGCAGGTCGATGAGCGCGGCGCCCTTGGCGGCCAGGATGTCGTTGTTCAGGAGGTCGGCGAGGTTGCGCACGTGGGCCGCCGAGTGGCCGAGCGAGGCCGCAAGGATGGTCGGCGTGAAGATGCCGATGCCGTAGGTGCCGAGATCCTGCAGGAACCAGGGAACCGAGGCGAGGATGGTGGCGCGGCGGTTCTTGGCATTGAACAGCACGCCGTAGTGCGCGGGCTCGTGCGCCTGCGCCGCATGGTGATGGTGGCGCGACAGCTCGACGGTCTTGGGATACTGCGGCTCGCGCTCCAGCAGCCGCTTCATTTCACGCTCGGCCCGGTCGACGAAGCCCTTGGCGAACAGCCACGGCGCGCTTTCGGTGATGAAGAAGCGGCCGATCGTGACGATGGCGGCAGGGATGATCGCGGTGGCGTACATCCAGCGCCAGGAGGTGACGTCGGTAATGTTCTTCAGGATCAGGTAGCCGATGACCGTGCCGGCGAGCGCGCCCACGGCCTGGAAGCCGAAAGCGGCGAGCACCAGGCGCCCGCGGCTGTTGCTCGGAATGCTTTCGGAAATGATCAGATGCGCGGTCGGGTAGTCGCAGCCCAGCGCGAAGCCGACACCGAATAGGAAGACGATGAGCCATGGGAAGCTCGGGCTGACCGAGAGCAACACGAGGAAGACCATGAAGATCAGCATCTCGGCGATGAACATGAACTTGCGGCCGAAGACGTCGGAAAGGCCGCCCAGCGCCAGCGCGCCGATCAGGATGCCGAACAGGCTCGCGGCGCCGACCAGGCCATGCTGGGCGGGCGTGATCGAGAACTCCTGCGCGATCAGCGGCAGGGCCACGCCGGTCATGAACACGACCAGGCCCTCGAAGAACTTGCCGGCTGCGGCGAGGCTCCAGATGCGCCATTGCATCGGCGTCATCGGCGTCGCCACCACCTCCGTGCCATCCGCCCACATCGGCTTTTCGTCGATGTAATCCTGGACCGTCCTGTGTCTCGCGTGCTCTTCGGCCGGCACGGGCGCGTTGATGTTCATGGCAGGATGTCCGGAGGAGGCATGGTTGCGGTAAGACGACCCGGGCCAGACATCGAAAGTCCTCCGCCTGAGCCGAAAGCGCCCGGTCGGATCTTTGATCGAATTGCGTGACGGTTCCATCACGGTTGGCGCGCATCCAGGCAGGTTGCTTACGTTCGTGCCGGCGCGTCCGCCGTTCCAGCGGGCTCAAGCCCATGGAGGCACGAGAGTGATCAGGACGCTTGCCGTATCGGGCTATCGCTCCATCCGGGATCTTGTCCTTCCGCTGGGGCGCCTGACGGTCGTCACCGGTCAGAACGGAACCGGCAAGTCGAGCTTCTATCGAGCGTTGCGGCTCCTGGCGGATGTCGCGCAAGGGCGGGTCATTTCCTCCCTCGCCGCCGAGGGCGGCCTTCCGTCGACATTGTGGGCCGGACCCGAGCGCATCTCGCGCCAGATGAAGCGCGGCGCACAGATTCAGGGCACGGTCCGAAAGGGGCCTGTCAGTCTCAGGCTGGGCATGGCGTCCGATGACTACGGCTACGCCATCGACCTGGGTCTCCCCACGCCGCACGCCGGCTCCATGTTCAACCGCGACCCCATCATCAAGGCCGAGGCCGTCTGGGCCGGCGAGGTCCTAAGCCGTCGCAATGTCTTTTCCGAGCGAGCTGGTCCACTGGTCAAGACGCTCGATCAGAGCGGCAGCAGGGTGCCCGTCATCACGGACCTTCCACCCGACGAAAGCATGATGACCTACGCGTCCGACCCCAAGGACCTCAGGGAGATCATCATCCTGCGCGACAGGATGCGGGGATGGCGTTTCTACGATCATTTCCGCACGGATCCCCAGGCCCCTGCCAGGATGTCCCGCGTCGGGACGCGGACGCCGGCACTGAGCGGGGACGGCTCGGACCTGGCCGCCGCGCTTCAGACCATAAGGGAGATCGGCGACCTTGAGGGATTGGAGAGCGCGATCGATGACGCCTTCCCCGGCGCGCAGATCGATGTTTCGGAAAGCAACGGTCACTTCGAGTTGCTCATGCACCAGCAAGGGCTGCTCAGGACCCTGGGCGCCGCCGAGCTATCGGACGGCACGTTGCGATACCTTCTTCTGCTGGCGGCGCTGCTGACGCCGCGGCCCCCTGCTCTGGTGGTGCTCAACGAGCCGGAGACGAGCCTGCACCCGGAGCTGCTGAAACCGCTCGCACACTTGATCAAGACGGCGTCCGCGGGCTGCCAGATCATTGTGGTCACGCACGCCCAGCCCTTGGTGGACGGGCTCAGGGGCGACGATGCTTGCGTCTATGAGCTCACGAAGGACGTCGGTGAAACGACGATTCCCGATCTGGATCGCATCTCCTGGGCCTGGCCGGCCCGCTAATCCCTTATCATCAGCGACATGGTCGGGCTTGATCCGGCCATCCGGCCGTTCAACGAGATCTCGGGCCGATTGTGTGGGCCCGTGACGACGCCGGCGAAACCGCTCGGACGGCCCGGCCGGCAAGCAGACGGCGTCAGAAGTGGGCGAGATAGCCGCCATCGACGGCCAGGCTCTGGCCCGTCACATAGGAGGCGGCAGGCGACGCCAGGAAGACGACCGCGCCGGCGATCTCGGCCGGCGCCCCCCAGCGCCCGAGCGACGTGCGCCGGGCGAGCCACTCGCCGGTCGCCGTATCGGCGACCATGGGCTCATTGACCTCCGTGGCGAAATAGCCCGGAGCCACCGCGTTGACGGTGATGCCGTGCGCGCCGAGTTCGGCGGCAAGCGCCCGCGTCATCGCGTCGAGCCCGCCCTTCGCCGTGGCGTAGAGCGCATCGCCTGGCCGCGCGATCGTGCCGGCGATCGATGTGATGTTGACGATGCGTCCCCACCGGCGCGGCCGCATCAGCTGCGCCGCTTCGCGGCTGAGCTCGAACGGTGCCACCAGATTGACGTGAAGCATCCGGCCGAGGGCGCCGGCCTCGACGTCGTCGAGCGGCCGCCGGTCGCGGACGGCGGCGTTGTTGACGAGAATGTCCAGCCGGTCGAACCGGCTCACGATCGTGGCGAGGGCCCGCGCCGAAGCGCTGCGGTCGGCGATGTCGAAGGCGAGCGCCTCGACGGCACGGCCGTCCGCGCGCATGGCCGCCGCCGCCGCCTCGAGGGCGGCCGCGTCGCGGCCGTTGAGCACGACGGTGGCGCCGCTCTCGGCGAGCCCATGGGCGATCTCGCGGCCGAGGCCGCGGGCGGCACCGGTCACCAGGGCCACGCGGCCCTCCAGGCTGAAGGCATTCGACATGGGGCAGGCATAGCACGAACCGGCTCAAGATCGATTTGACAGGTGCCCGCCACGGTCCCACACTAGATCGATTCCGAGGGGGGCCCCGAGAGGGGGCTGAGATTCCGCCTCGCTGGCACGATTGAAAGCGCCGGCACCGCGGTGACCCTTACGAACCTGATCCGGGTCATACCGGCGGAGGGACAGGAACGTGACGGCGCCGCATCCTCGCGCACATTCGTATCACCCCCCGTCGATTGTCCCGTCGTCCGGCCACGAGAGCGCTTCGCGATCGGCTGGAATCGCCCGATCGCAAGAGAAGCGTTCCAGATTCAACAACTTGGAGCATTTCTGCGCGATCGGATGAGCACCTCTGATCGCGCCGAAATGCTCTCGCAGGAGAGTGCCATGACGATTCACGCCAAGCTGCCGCAAGGCCAGACCAGTGCGCGGCCGGCGGCCGTGACCACGGGGCCGATCACCGGTTCACAGAAGGTCTATTCCAGTCCGCTCGATCGGCCCGACATCCGCGTCCCGTTCCGGGAGATCGCCCTGGCGCCGGTGGCCGGGGAAGAGCCGGTGCGCGTGCCGGATACGTCGGGGATCTATACGGACCCTGACGCGGCGATCGATCTGGAGCGCGGGCTGCCGCAGGTCCGCGCCCCCTGGCTGGAGCAGCGTGGCTTCACCGCGGTCGCTGCGCGCGCCGTCAAGCCGGAGGACAACGGCGGCGTCTCCGACGCCAAGCTGGTGCCGGGCTGCCCGGCCGAGCGGAGCGTGCTCCAGGGTACGCCGGGCCAGCTCGTCACCCAGTACGAGTTTGCCCGCGCCGGCATCGTCACCGAGGAGATGATCTACGTCGCCCACCGCGAGAACGCCGGCCGCCAGCTGATGGCGGAAGGAGCAGCGGAGCGGCGGGCCGACGGCGAGGATTTCGGCGCCGAGATCCCGGTCTTCATCACGCCCGAGTTCGTGCGCGACGAGATCGCCCGCGGCCGCGCCATCATCCCGGCGAACATCAATCACCCGGAGCTCGAGCCGACCATCATCGGCCGCAACTTCCTGGTGAAGATCAACGCCAACATCGGCAACTCCGCCGTCACCTCCTCGGCGGCGGAAGAGGTCGAGAAGCTGGTGTGGGCGACGCGCTGGGGCGCCGACACGGTCATGGACCTGTCGACCGGCCGCAACATCCACAACATCCGCGGCTGGATCATGCGCAATTCGCCGGTGCCGATCGGCACCGTGCCGATCTACCAGGCGCTCGAGAAGGTCGACGGCGATCCGGCCAAGCTCGACTTCGAGGTGTTCAAGGACACGCTGATCGAGCAGGCTGAGCAGGGCGTCGACTATTTCACCATCCACGCCGGCGTGCGCCTTGCGCATGTGCCGCTGACGGCGCGCCGGGTGACCGGCATCGTCTCGCGCGGCGGCTCGATCATGGCGCGCTGGTGCCTGTCGCACCATAGGGAGAGCTTCCTCTACGAGCGCTTCGACGAGATCTGCGAGATCATGCGGCGCTACGACGTCTCCTTCTCGCTGGGCGACGGCCTGCGTCCCGGCTCCATCGCCGATGCCAACGACGCCGCCCAGTTCGCCGAGCTGGAGACCCTGGGCGAGCTCACCAAGATCGCCTGGGACCGCGGCTGCCAGGTGATGATCGAGGGGCCGGGCCACGTGCCCATGCACAAGATCAAGGTCAACATGGAGAAGCAGCTCGCCTGCTGCGGCGAGGCGCCGTTCTATACGCTCGGGCCGCTGACCACCGACATCGCGCCGGGCTACGACCACATCACCTCGGCGATCGGCGCCGCCATGATCGGCTGGTACGGCACCGCCATGCTCTGCTATGTCACACCCAAGGAGCACCTGGGGCTGCCCAACCGGGACGACGTGAAGACCGGCGTCATCACCTACAAGATCGCCGCCCATGCCGCCGATCTGGCCAAGGGGCATCCCGCCGCCAAGCTGCGTGACGATGCGCTCTCTCGTGCCCGCTTCGATTTCCGCTGGGAGGATCAGTTCAACCTGGCGCTCGATCCGGACACGGCCCGCGCCTTCCATGACGAGACCTTGCCCAAGGATGCGCACAAGGTGGCGCACTTCTGCTCCATGTGCGGCCCGAAATTCTGCTCCATGAAGATCACCCAGGACCTGCGCGCCGAGGTCGCCGCCATGGGCGACAACGAGCGGGCGGCGATCGAGGGGATGAGGGCCAAGAGCGAGGAGTTCTCCGCCGGCGGCGGCAAGCTCTACGTCGACGCGGCGGAGTGATCGGCGTCCGTCCGATCGAAGCGCTGCAACCGCTGTCGCCGGGAAGGCCGTGATGGGCGCGACGGGTGATGGAGGTTCCGAGCTGCGGCCGGTCCGGCCGCAGCATGACGACGGCTTCACCAGCCGGCGCGAGCGGCGGCTGTGGCTGATCGGCTATGTCGTGGTGTTCGTCCTGGTGGGCATCGGCGCGGTGCGCATCCTGATCAAGCAGTTCGGCTGACCACCGCTTGCGCCGGCTGCCGCGGCGGGCGACACCGGCGCATGCCGAGCCCTTCCTCGTCCCAGCAGCGCACCCTGGCCGGGCCCTTCGTGGCGCCCCTGCTGATGATCGCCGTGGCGGGCTTCGTCGACGCCCTCGGCTACCTCGCCCTGAGCGGCTTGTTCGTCTCGTTCATGAGCGGCAACAGCACGCAGTTCGCGGTGTCGCTGGCCAGCGGTGATTGGGCCGGGGTGGCGGCGGCCGGTGCGCTGATCGGCCTGTTCGCGCTCGGCGCGGCCGCCGGCGCCGTGATCGTCGAGGCCAGCCCGCGCTTGTTCCATCCGGCGATCCTCGGCCTGGAGGCGCTGCTGCTCGCGGGGGCGGCGATCGCGGTCGCCGCGCACGGCGTCTCGGTGCCGCGCCTGCTGCCGCTCGCCTTCGCCATGGGGCTGCAGAACAATCTGCGGCGCACGCTGGCGGGCGTGCAGATCGGCGCCACCTTCGTCACCGGCACGCTGGTATCGATGGGGGAAGGCGTGGCCCGGCATCTCATCGGTCGCGCCGGCCTCGGCGCCTGGCTGCCGCATGCGGTGGCCTGGCTCGCCCTGGCGCTCGGCGCCGCGCTGGGCGCGGCCGTGTTCCTGGCGGCGGGCCTTGCCCAGGCGCTCGTCGGGCCCGCCATCGTCACCGGGCTGATGGCCTGCCATGAACTGCGGCTCGCGCTTGCCGCGGGCCGAGATTCTCGGTGAGCGCTCTTGAATTGGGAGCGTTTCTCTCTGATCGGGTGGTTCCGCCCAATCAGGAAGCGCTCTCGGCCAGCTCCATTTGCTCCATGCGGACGCATTGATCGACGACGAAGCCGACGACCAGATCCAGATCCTCCTGGGGCAGGAAGTGGGTCAGGCCCTTGGCGTGGACGATGACCGTGTCCGGGATCAGCCGCTGCAACGCGGCGGCCTCGGCGGCCGCGAAGGTGCTGCCGATGTCGGCCCGCATCAGCGCGACGGGCACCTGGCACTGCGGTGCGAGCCGCCAGATCTCCGTCGTCACCGTGTTGAAGGTCGCGGCCTCCCAGGCCGGCGCGCAGGCAAGAGTGACGCTGCCGTCGGGACGCACACGCAGGCCGCCGTCCAGATAGTCGTCGAGCGTCCCCGGTCGCCACCAGGCGAACATGCCGCGCCCGTCATAGGCCTTGCGGATGGCATCGCGGCTCGGCCAGTCGGCCCGGCGCCGGCTGGCGGTCCGCGCGATCTCGGCGTCGAAGCGCACGCCGAGGCGAGCGTCGCGCTCCCGCTGCTCCCGCTGTGCATAAGGCACCAGCGCCGGATCGAGCAGCACGGCGCCGCGGGCGAGGTCCGGCCGGGTGGCGGCCAGCATCAGCGTGACCGATGCACCCATGGAATGGCCGACCAGGAAGGCCGGCTCGCCGAACGTCTCCAGGACCGCGGCGAGATCGTCGACGTAACGCATCCACGAGGTGAGCTGGGCGGGGTCGGCCGGCAGTTCCGTCATGCCGTGGCCACGCGCATCGGCGGCGACGACGCGGAAACGATCGCTCAGCCGGTCGCCGAGCTGGCGATAGCTCTGGGCATTCAGGCCCGTCGCATGGGCGATGTGCAACAGCGGCGCATCCGGCCCCGCCTGATCCCACCGCAGCAGCGACACGGTGCCGTCGCTCAAGCCGATCGTTTCACGCTTCATCAGTCTGCTTTCCTCCGCCGCAACGGCCAGATGTTGCGGCTGGCGGCCGTTCGGCCATCCAGGCGCACCTAACGAATTTCAGTGGGATAAGCGACCGCCGGAAGCGGGCGGGCAGCGATGCGGCGCGCGCATCGGCGGCAGCGGCACGGATGCCAGGGCCGCTCAGTGCCCCGGTCCCTTGCACGAGGTGCTGGTGGCGCCGCGCTCGAAGCGCGCATCGCCCTGATGCGTCCAGAACACGATGCCGGCGCCCGCATAGCGCACGCCGGAGGCCGCCGTCGTCGTCGTCAGCTCGTAGCGGTCGTCGCCCACCTGCAGCAGCGCCGTCGCCGTATCCGGAAAACGCGCGACGATCGTCGTGCCGTCGTCGCACATGAAGACGACGGCCGGCGGGGGTGGGGGCGGAGGACCGCTCGGCTGGGATGATTGCGCACTCGCCGGCGCGCCGCCGGCTGTCAGCACGCCGGCGCAGGCGATCACCGCGATGGCGTGGCTGAGCGGGCGGCGCCATCTCATCTCGAATACCATTCTCATTCCTCAGGGCACGCAGGGAGCCACGCGGCGCCGCGGCCGTTCGGGCAAGGCGTTGCGTTGGCGTGAACTTCTTGCTGGAGCGCTGTCGGCGGCCACGGTCGCCGCTCGTCCTTCTGGACAAGGCGAGCCGTTGCGGCGCGCCGGACGTCTCGAGCCAGACCACGTTCGGAAACAGTATGAACCAGCTTTGCGGTCAGAACGCGCTCTCGGCTATGCAACGGGGGCGCATGCCGATGGCGAGCACCAGCCCGATGCCCATGCCATGCGCCCGAACGAAGGGACGGTGAACGGCCATGCTCTACGCCATTCTCTGCTACCACAGTGAAGACGTCGTCTGCTCCTGGAGCAAGGAGCAGGATGACGCGGTCATGGCCCGGGTGCGCGTCGTGGAGGACAAGCTCGCCAAGCAGGGCCGCCTCGGCCCCGTGGCGCGTCTCCTGCCGACGACGGCGGCGACGACGCTGCGCAAGGACCGCGAGCCGCCGCTGGTCATCGACGGGCCGTTTGCCGAAACCAAGGAGCAATTGCTCGGTTTCTACATGGTCGAGTGCGCCACCCTCGACGAAGCGCTCGACACCGCGCGCGACCTGGGCCGGGCCAACCCCGGCGGCGCCTACGAGATCCGCCCCGTGTCCGTGTTTCGCCCCGGAGGGCCCGTCGGATGAGCGCCTTCGATGAGTGACGTCGATGAGTGACTTCGATGAGTGACTTGGCCTGGATCGAAGCGGCGCTGACCGCGGCGCGCCCCCAGGCGGTCGGCGCCCTGCTGCGCTATTTCCGGGATCTGGACGTGGCCGAGGAGGCCTTCCAGGAGGCCTGTCTCAAGGCCCTGAAGAACTGGCCGCAGAACGGGCCGCCGCGCGATCCGGCCGCCTGGCTGATCTTCGTCGGCCGCAACGTCGCCATCGACGGCGTGCGCAAGCGCGCCCGGCACACGGAGCTTCCCGACGAGGCGGCTGTTTCCGACCTCGGCGACGCGGAGGGCGCCATGGCCGAGGGGCTCGACGCCGCCGACTACCGCGACGACATCCTGCGGCTGCTGTTCATCTGCTGCCATCCCGAGCTACCGGCGACGCAGCAGATCGCGCTGGCGCTCAGGATCGTGTCGGGCCTTTCCGTCAGGCAGATCGCACGGGCCTTCCTGGTCGGCGACAGCGCCATGGAGCAGCGCATCACGCGCGCCAAGAACCGCGTCGGCAAGGCCGGCGTGCCGTTCGAGGCGCCGGGCGCGGTCGAGCGGGCGGAGCGGCTCGGCGCCGTCGCCGCCATGCTCTACCTGGTCTTCAACGAAGGCTATTCCGCCCCGGCGTCCGAAGCCGAGGTGCGGGCGCCGCTCTGCGACGAGGCCATCCGGTTGGCCCGGCTGCTGCTCCGCCTGTTTCCGGCAGAGCCCGAGATCATGGGGCTGACCGCCCTGATGCTGCTGCAGCACGCCCGCGCTGCGGCGCGGTTCGACGCCGACGGCGCCGTCGTCCTGCTCGACGACCAGGATCGGCGCCTGTGGGACGGCAAGATGATCGCCGAAGGCCTGGCGCTGATCGACAAGGCGGTGCGCCACCGCCAGCCCGGACCCTACCAGGTGCAGGGGGCCATCGCCGCGCTGCATGCGCGCGCCAAGCGGCCGGAAGACACCGACTGGGCCGAGATCGACCTGCTCTACAGCCTGCTGGAGCGGCTGCAGCCCTCCCCGGTGGTGACCCTCAACCGGGCCGTGGCGGTGATGAAGCTCAAGGGGCCGCAGGCGGGCCTCGACATGGTCGAGCCGCTGGCGGACCGTCTCGCCGGCTATTTTCATTTTCACGGCGTGCGCGGCGCGCTGCTCAGCCAGCTCGGCCGCACGGGGGAGGCGAGGGAGGCGTTCGGCCGGGCGATCGCGCTCGCCAACACGGCGGCCGAAGCCGCCCACATCCGCATGCACCTCGACCGGCTCATGCGGCAAGACAACGCCGTCGCCGCCGAACCGGCCGCACCCTGAAAAAAGTGGCTCGGGTCTGTCGGCTCTGGCGGCCTCCGGCCGTCCTTGGGCCGTGATCCTCATCGTTCACGACCGGCCGAAGCCGCCGGCATCATCACCCTACGACCGGAGATGACGACCATGACGACCAATGCTGCCCAGACCGCCAGCTGTCCCGCCGACGCCATGCCCGAGGGGGCGCCGGTGGCGGCCGAGGTGCGCGGCGGCGTCGCGCCGTACCTGTGCGTCGGCGGCGCCGACAAGGCCGCCGACTTCTACAAAAGAGCCTTCGGCGCCGAGGAGGTGTTCCGCCAGCCGCTCGACGAGCAGGGGCGGACCATGCACATCCATCTCTACATCAATGGCGGCTCGCTCATGCTGTCCGACCCCTATCCGGACCACGGGCATCCGCTGAAGGAGCACCAGGGCTACACCCTGCACCTGCAGGTCGACGATATCGACGCCTGGTTTGCGCGCGCCGTGGCGGCGGGCGCCGAGGTCGTGCTGCCGGTCCAGCTGATGTTCTGGGGCGACCGCTACGGCCAGGTGCGCGATCCCTTCGGCGTGCACTGGGCCATGGGCGCGCACGTGCGCTAGCGCTTCTCTTGCGATTGGGTGATTCCACCCAATCGCGAAGCGCTCCAGGGCCGACGGCCCCGGGGGCGGCGACGGGCATGGTTCTCCGCTTGACTCGCCGCCGCCTTCGTGACGACAAGCGCCCAGACACAGAGGGGCCGCCATGCATCGTCACGACTATCTCGCCTCGATCATCGACGCCGCCTGGGACAAGCGCGACGCGATCGGCTTTTCGACCACGGGAGAGGTGCGCGAAGCGGTCGAGGAGGCGCTGCTGCTGCTCGATCGAGGCACCGCCCGCGTCGCCGAGAAGGTCGGCGACGAATGGATCGTCAACCAGTGGCTCAAGAAGGCCGTGCTGCTGTCCTTCCGCCTGAACGACATGGGCGTGATCTCCGGCGGCCCGGGCGGCGGCTCCTGGTGGGACAAGGTGCCCTCCAAGTTCGCCGACTGGCACGCCGGCACCTTCCGCGAGGCAGGCTTCCGCGCCGTGCCGAGCGCCACCGTACGTCACGGCGCCTACATCGCGCCCGGCGTGGTGCTGATGCCGTCCTTCGTCAACCTCGGCGCCTACGTGGACGAGGGCACCATGGTCGACACCTGGACGACCGTCGGCTCCTGCGCCCAGATCGGCAAGAACTGCCATCTCTCCGGCGGCGTCGGCATCGGCGGCGTGCTGGAGCCGCTGCAAGCCAACCCGGTGATCATCGAGGACAACTGCTTCATCGGCGCCCGCTCTGAGGTGGCCGAAGGGGTGATCGTCGGCGAGGGGTCGGTGCTGTCCATGGGCGTCTACCTCGGCGCCTCCACCAAGATCATCGACCGGGCCACCGGCGAGGTGCACATCGGCCGCGTGCCGCCCTATTCGGTGGTGGTCGCCGGCAGCCTGCCGGGCAAGCCGCACCCGAGCGGCCAGCCCGTGCCGTCGCTCTACTGCGCCGTCATCGTCAAGCAGGTGGACGCGCAGACGCGGTCGAAGACGTCGATCAACGAGCTGCTGCGAGACTGATCAGAGATTCTGCTGAGGCGATTGGCGCGCGGGGCTGGGAGCGGGCCGTGGGCTGGGAGACGCTCTTCGGCTTCCAGGGGTGCATCAATCGGGCCAAGTTCTGGCTCGGCGCGTTCATCGCCTTGGGTTTGCAGCTCCTCGCCAGCTTCCTCGCCTGGGCCTTGGCATCGGTCGAGGTTCTGACCGTTGCCATCCTCGTGCTGGCCTTTGTGGCCGTGTGGATCGGCGCGGCGGTCGGAGCCAAGCGGCTGCACGACCGAGACAGACGTGCCTGGTGGCTCCTGCCATTCTATCTGGCACCCCTGCTCCCGACAGCCATCGGTCATGGCGCCGGGGATTCGGGCTTCATCCTCTCCGATTTCAAGCTGACCGCGTTTGCCATTTGGATCTGGGGCGTCGTGGAGCTTGGTTGCCTCGACGGCACGGTGGGGCCAAATGCCTACGGGCCGGATCCCCTCTTGCCGACGGCTTGAGCGAGGCATTGAATCTCGTCCCGAATTGCTGGAGATTGAATGGCGCGATTGAAGCAACTGGGGGGCGAACATGGATTGGAAGACGCTGCTGTTCAGCTTCAAGGGCCGGATCAACCGGGCCAAGTGGTGGCTCGGCCTGCTGTTCATTTGCCTCATCTACCTTGGCGTTGCGGTGGTGGGCATGATCATCGCCAGCCTGGTCGAGATGGCCGTCGGCTCCCGCGCGAGCACGTTCGTCTACGGGGCAATGATCCTGGCGGCGGCCGTCGCAGGCATTTGGGCGCATCTCGCCATCAGCACCAAGCGGCTGCACGACAGGGGCAAGGGCGCGATATGGCTTCTGCTCTTTTTCGTTGCACCCGTCCTTCTGAGTGGCATGACGGAGCTCAACGACGCTCTGCTCATCTTGGCGTTGCCGACCTTCGTTCTCTCGGTTTGGGCCATGGTCGAGCTCGGCTGCCTCAAGGGCACCGACGGGCCGAATGCCTACGGCCCGGATCCCCTCGCTTCGACCGTGCTGCCTGACGATGCCCGCACCGAACCCGCTTGAGCTTGCGCGGGCGCTGCTGCGCTGCCCGTCGGTGACGCCCGAGGAGGGCGGGGCGCTTCGCGTCTTGGGCGATGCGCTCACGGCCGGCGGCTTTGCCGTGGAGCCCGTCACCTTCAGCGCGCCCGGCACGCCCGACGTCACCAACCTCTACGCCCGCTACGGCACGGCGAGCCCGTGCCTGGTGCTGGCCGGGCACACGGACGTGGTGCCGCCGGGTGAGCCCGGGGACTGGAGCCATGACCCCTTCGGCGGCGACGTCGTCGACGGCGTGCTCTACGGTCGCGGCGCCGTCGACATGAAGGGCGCCGTGGCGGCCCTGGCCGCAGCCGCCCTGGCCTTCACGCGGGACCAGCCACGCTTCACCGGCTCCATCGCCTTCCTGATCACCGGCGACGAGGAGGGGCCGGCGGTCAACGGCACCGTCAAGCTGCTGGAGTGGGCCAAGGCCAAGGGCGAGCGCTTCGACCATTGCCTGCTCGGCGAGCCGACCAACCCGGACGCGCTGGGCGACATGATCAAGATCGGCCGCCGCGGCTCGCTCACCGGCAAGCTCACCGTGCACGGCACCCAGGGCCACGTCGCCTACCCCCACCTGGCCGACAACCCGATCCCGCATCTGCTGCGCCTGCTGGATGCGCTGCTCGGGACGCCGCTCGATCGCGGCACCCCGCGCTTCGACCCGTCGAACCTGGAGGTGCTCACCGTCGACGTCGGCAATCGCGCCACCAACGTCATCCCGGCCACCGCGCATGCCGCGTTCAACGTGCGTTTCAATGACGTGTGGACGCCGGGGACCCTCAGGGCCGAGATCGCGCGACGGGTGGCCTTGGCGGCCGCGAGCGCCCGCTACGACCTGGAGTTCCTGCCCACCAATGCGGCCGCTTTCGTCACCGAGCCCGGGCCGTTCGTGGATCTGGTGGCCGAAGCGGTCGCGGCCGAGACCGGCCGCCGGCCGGCGCTGTCGACCACCGGCGGCACCTCCGATGCGCGCTTCATCAAGGACTATTGCCCGGTGATCGAGTTCGGCCTGGTGGGGCAGACCATGCACCAGGTCGACGAGCGCGTGCCGGTGGCCGATATCGAGCGCCTGACGGCCATCTACCGCCGGGTGCTGGAGCGCTATTTCGCGCCCGGCTCGCCTGTGGCCGGCGGATAATCGACACCGACGAAGTAGAGCCCGTGCGCCGGCGCCAGCGGGCCGCAGCGGCGCCGGTCGCGGGCGTCGAGCGCGGCGCGCATGCCCGCGGGCGGCCAGCGCCCGCAGCCGACCTGCTCGAGCGATCCCACCAGCGACCGCACCTGATGGTGCAGGAACGAGCGGGCCGCGGCGCGCACCGTGATCTCGTCGCCGTCGCGCGTCACGTCGAGCACGTCGAGGGTGCGCACCGGGCTGTTGGCCTGGCATTCGGCCGCCCGGAAGGTGGTGAAGTCGTGCTGGCCGAGCACGCTCTGGGCGGCGGCCTGCATGGCGCTCGCGTCGAGGCCGCGCGGCACGTGCCAGAGCCGGCCGTGGCCGAGCGCCGGCGGCGCTCGCCGGTTGAGGATGCGGTAGAGGTAGTGGCGCTTCAGTGCGCTGTGGCGGGCGTCGAAGTCGGCACCGACCTGTTCCGCCGCCACCACGGCGACCCGGTCACCGGCGAGCTTCAGGTGGGCGTTGACGGCGTCGCGCACCGTATCGGTCCGCCAGGCGCGGGCGAGGTCCAGGTGCGCCACCTGCCCCAGGGCATGCACGCCCGTGTCGGTCCGCCCGGCGCATTGCAGGCGCACGCGCTCACCGGCGAAGCGCTCCACCGCCTCTTCCATGGCCTGCTGCACGGCACGGCCGTTGTCCTGCCACTGCCAGCCGACGTAGGCGGAGCCGTCATACTCGACGGTGAGCTTGTAGCGAGGCACGCTAGAGCATGATCCCAAAAAGTGGACGCCGGTTTTTGGACAAGATCATGCTCAAAACAAAGACTTAGAGCGAGATGATGATTCGAGGAAAAATCATCCCGCTCTAGGTCGATGTCCGAGAGCTATGATCGCGTCAGGATAGCGCCGTGCCCGGAGCGAGCCGAGCCCCGCGCAGAAACTCGTCGCCGGAAACGACGCCCTTTCCGGCGCGCTGCACCTGTAGCAGCCGCACCGCCCCGCTGCCGCAAGCGACGACGAAATCCGGACCCAGCAGCATGCCGGCGGCCCCGGCTCCGTCGGCCAGCGCCGTGCGCAGCACCTTCACGCGCTCCGGCTGGCCGCGGCCGAGGTCGGCCTCGAAGAAGCTGCCGGGAAACGGGCTGAGGCCGCGGACCTGATTGTGCACGGCGGCCGCGGGGCGGCTCCAGTCGAGGCGCGCGTCGTCGTTGCCGATCTTGTGGGCGTAGGTCACGCCCTCCTCGGGCTGCGGCGTGAAGCCCAGCGCGTCGCGCGAGAGCGCCGCGACGGCCCGGGCCATCAGATCGGCGCCCAGCGGCGCGAGCCGGTCGTGCAACTCGCCGGCGGTCATGTCCGGTCCGATCGGCACGCGCTCGATCATGCCCACGGGACCGGTGTCGAGGCCCTCCTCCATGCGCATCACGCACACGCCGCTCTCGGTGTCGCCAGCCATGACGGCGCGCTGGATCGGCGCAGCACCGCGCCAGCGCGGCAGCAGCGAGGCATGCAGGTTGAGGCAGCCGCGCGCCGGCACCGCCAGGATATCGGGCGGCAGGATGAGCCCGTAGGCGACGACGACGGCGAGATCGGCGCCATGGGCGCGGAACGCGGCCGCCGCCTCGGGCGTGCGCAGGGTCCTGGGCGTCAGCACCGGCAGCCCGAAGCGCTCGGCGAGCGCATGCACCGGCGTCTTGCGCTCGCCCATGCCGCGGCCGGCCGGCTTGGGGGCGCGGGTGTAGACGGCGCAGAGCTCATGACCGTGGCCGACGAGCTCGGCCAGCGTCGGCACCGCGAAGTCAGGCGTGCCCATGAAGACGATGCGCAAAGGTCTATGCTCCGCTGGCTTCGCGCTTGGCCGCCTTGGCGAACTTGCGGGTCACGCGGTCCCGCTTCAGCTTCGACAGGTGGTCGATGAACAACACGCCGTTGGTGTGGTCGATCTCGTGCTGCAGGCAGGTGGCCAGCAACTCGTCGGCGTCGATCTCCTTCACCTCGTCGTCCAGTGTCCGGTAGCGCACGCGCACGCGTTTGGGCCGCTCCACCTCCTCGAAATACTCGGGGATCGAGAGGCAGCCCTCCTGGTGCACGTTGGTCTCCTCGGACGACCAGACGATCTCGGGGTCGAGCAGCACCATCGGATTCTTGGGCTCGTCCTCGCCCTTGACGAGGTCGATCACCACGACGCGCGTGGGCACGCCGACCTGGATCGCGGCGAGCCCGATGCCCGGCGCGTCGTACATGGTCTCCAGCATGTCCTGTGCCAGCTCCCGCACGGCGGGCGTCACCGGGCCGGCAGGTTCGGACGGCTTCCTGAGGATGGGGTCGGGGATGAGGACGATCGGGCGAATGGTCATGGCCGTCGCGAAATAGGATGTCGGCGATGGCTGGTCAATGATGTGCTAGTTTTGTTCTCATGTCGATTCGTGATCGTCTGCGCTGATGGATCAGATTCTGCTGTTCGTGGGCGAGCGGGCCGTCACCTACGGCGATGCGGCCGCCGTCCTGGCCGTCGTCGCGTTCGTGGCGCTCCTGGTCATCGCAGTCAGCGTGGTGCGCGGCGCGCGCCACCGCGGTGCCGTGGCCGAGCTGCTGGAGGAGCACGCGCGCGAGCTCGACGAGCGGGTGGCCGAGCTGCAGCGCATGCAGGCCGAGCTGAAGGGCGGCGTGCAGGCCAGCCTCCACGGGCTCGGCGTCCGCCAGTCGGACATGCAGCGATTCGTGGCGGAGCGCATCGAGGTGCTGCAGCATCGGGTCGGCCGCGGCCTGGCCGATTCGGTCGAGAAGACCACCGAGAACCTGGCGCAGCTGAACGAGCGGCTGGCCGTCATCGACACCGCCCAGCGCAATCTCTCGGAGCTGACCGGCCAGGTCGTCGGCCTCAAGGACATCCTCGCCAACAAGCAGGCGCGCGGCGCCTACGGCCAGGGCCGGATGGAGGCGATTGTCCGCGACGGCCTCCCGGCCGGCGCCTACAGCTTCCAGCCGACGCTCGCCAACAACCGGCGGCCCGACTGCCTCATCCATCTTCCCGGCGACCACCCGCTGGTCATCGATGCCAAGTTCCCGCTGGAGGGCTTCGTCGCCTTTCGCGGCGCCGGAACAGACGACGCCAGGCGTGCCGCCGCACAGCGGGTGCGCGCCGATATCGGCGTCCACGTCAAGGATATCGCCGAAAAGTACCTCGTTCCCGGCGAAACCCAGGACATGGCGCTGCTGTTCGTGCCGTCGGAGGCGCTCTATGCCGATCTGCACGAGCACTTCGACGATGTGGTGCAGCGCGCCCATCGCGCCCGCGTCGTCATCGTCTCGCCGTCGCTCCTGGCGCTGTCCATCCAGATCACCCGCGCCCTGGTCCGTGACGCGCGCATGCGCGAGGAGGCCCGCAAGATCCAGGCCGAGGTGCGGCTGCTGCTCGACGACGTGGAGCGGCTGCGCGGCCGCGTCGGCAAGCTGGACACGCATTTCCGCCAGGCTCAGGAGGATATCGCCGCGGTCACCACGTCGACCGAGAAGATCGTCAAGCGCGCCGACCGCATCGAGGCGCTGGAGTTCGATGACGCGTCCCCCGGACGGGCGGACGCCAAGCTGACTGCCGCCGGCTAGAGCATTTTCGAGCGAAGTGGACGCCGCTTCGCGTGAAGAAAATGCGATAAAACAAACAGATAGAGCATTTCCGCGATTCGGAGAAACGCGGAAATGCTCTAGGCGCTGGGATGCGAAGGGATGGCCGGATCAAGTCCGGTCGCGACGCGGCGGAGGCGTGTGGGCGGCGTCGGACTTGCGCCGCCGCTCCAGATCATGCAGCGACGGGATGGCTGGCGGATCGCTGGCCGGAAAGCTCTCCTCCAGGGCTTCGTCCAGCAACTCCTCCTCGTGGCGCACGAGGTCGGCGGCGGGCTGCTCGGTCGCAGGCTTTTTCGGGCCGGGCATGTGGGGGCCTCCAGCGGACACGGCGGGCATGCCGCTCATATGGGGTCGATGCGGCGGGCCGTCCATGCCGGCGGTGGGCGCGCAGGCCCGCTGCGAGGTCCCGTTGCCCTACAGCGCAGTCCGCTGGCGCACGGCGGCGACGAGCGTTCCTTCGTCCAGGTAGTCGAGCTCGCCGCCGACTGGCACGCCGTGGGCCAGCCGGGTGATCTTCACCGGCAGCTGCTGCAGCAGGTCGGTGATGTAGTGGGCGGTCGTCTGCCCGTCGACGGTGGCGTTGAGCGCGATGATGATCTCACTCACGCCGGGCGCTGCCGCCCGTTCGACGAGCCGGCCGAGGTTGAGGTCGTCCGGGCCTATGCCGTCGAGCGGCGAGAGCACACCGCCGAGCACGTGGTAGCCGGCGTTGAGCACGCCGGCGCGCTCCAGGGCCCACAGGTCGGAGACGTCCTCGACGACGATCAGGATGCTGGGGTCGCGCTGCGGATCGCGGCAGATCGTGCAGGGGTCACGGGTGTCGACGCTGCCGCAGTTGGAACACACGACCACCCGGTCGGTGACCAGGCGCACGGCGTCCGCCAGCGGCTCGAGCAGCGCCTCGCGCTTCTTGATGAGGTGCAGGGCGGCGCGGCGGGCCGAGCGCGGCCCAAGGCCGGGAAGGCGCGCCAGCAGTTGGATCAGGCGCTCGAGCTCGGGTCCGATCGGGGAGGCCACGGCTCACTCGCCGCGCAGGCGTTCGGCTGCGCGCAGCCATCGGGTCAGGTCAGCCATGTTCTGCTGGATGAATTGGCCGAGGCGCGCGATGCCAGCCTCCAGGGCCGCCTCGTTCTCGGGCCGCGGCTCGTCGTAGTAGAGGCCCTGTCGCAGGTTGTAGATGTCTTGCTGCCACTCGCGTGCCACCTGCGCCAGGTGGACGACCTGCAGCAGGGCATCGCGCAGCTTGGCGCGGCCCTGCCCATAGACGTCGATGCTGCTCGCCGCGACGTTGCGGTCGAGGGTCGCGTAGGCGGTTTCGAGCCTGTAGACGATCGGCAGGCTCACCTCGCGCGTCGTCTCGAACTCCGCCAGCAGGCTGTCGGCGTGGCCGATCGCCTGCCCGGCCGGCGCATCGAAGAGGACATAGGCCGGATCGGCCTGCTGCTCGGCGGCCGGCGCCTGTGATGGCCCGCCGAACGGCCGCCGCAGTAGCCGTTGGGACGAACGGCGCAGGGCGTCGAGAAGCGCGCGCCGCCGCCCGCTGATCCTGCGGATCTGCGTCTTCGCGGGGGCCGAGATCAGCGACATCGTCCCGCTGCAATCAGAACAGCTTCAGCCCCGGCGGGATCGGCAGGCCCTTGGTGATGTCCTGCATCTTGTCCTGCACCAGGCGTTCGGCCTTGCCGCGGGCGTCGTTCACCGCCGCCACGATCAGATCCTCGACGATCTCCTTCTCGTCGGGATTGAGCAGGGACGGATCGATGCTGACCCCGAGCATGTTGCCCTTGGCGGTCATGCGCACGTCGACCGCGCCGCCGCCGGCGGTGCCCTGGACCTCCAGCGATTCGAATTCAGCCTGGGCCTCGGCCATCTTGCTCTGCATGGCCTGGGCCTGCTTCATCAGTCCCATCAGGTCGCGCATGTGCTCAGTCTCCTTCAGACGCCGCATCCGGTTCGTCGACCGTGTCGGCGATCATCTCGTCCACGGCGTCGGGCGCGGCAGGCGCCTCTTTCACGTTGACAATCTGGGCGCCGGGAAAGCGTTCCAGCACCGCGCGCACGAGCGGGTGGGCGGCGGCGTCGCTGCGGCGCTCCCGTTCCGCTGCCTTGGCGCGCTCGGCCAGCGTCGGCTCGCCGGGCCCCGACGACACGGCCACCATCCAGCGGCGGCCGGTCCAGTCCTGCAAGTAGCGGGAGATGTCGGCGGCGAGGGAGCGGCTCGCGCCGTCGGCCAGGGCGAATTCGATCTGCCCGTCCTCGAACCGGACCAGGCGCACGTCGCGCTCGAGCGCGAGCTTGAAACCGATCTCGCGCCTTTCGCCGGCGAGCGCCACCAGATCCTCGAACCGGGCGAGGCGGATCACCGGCTGGGCTGGCGCCGCCTGCGGCGCTGCGGCCTGGACCTGATCCAGGCGGGCCCCGGCGACGGCGCGGACGGCACCGCCGCCGCCCACGGCGGCCAAGCCGGGCCGCGGCGGCTCACGGCTGGCGACCGGAGCCGGGGCGGGGGCGCTCTGCGGCACGCCGGCGGACGGGCCGCCGCCGCCGGGCGCGCTCCCCGTGCGCAGCAGGCGCACGGCTTCGTCCGGCGTCGGCAGGTCGGCAGCGTAGGCGAGGCGCACCAGCACCATTTCCGCCGCCGCCATCGGCCGCGGCGCCTCCTGCACTTCCGGCACGCCCTTGAGCAGCATCTGCCAGGTCCGCGAGAGAACCAGCAGCGACAGCTTCTCGCCGAGCGAGGTGCCGCGGTTGCGCTCCGCGTCGGTCAGCGAGCCGTCCTTGGCCGCGCCGGGCACCAGCTTGAGGCGGGTGACCAGGTGGGTGAAGCTCGCCAGCTCCGCCAGCACCACGGACGGATCGGCGCCCGCCTCATACTGATCAGCCAGCTCCGCCAGGGCGGCCGGCAGATCGCCGCGCATGACCGCCTCGAAGAGATCGATGATCCGGCCGCGGTCGGCAAGCCCGAGCATCGCCCGCACCGTCTCGGCCGAGACGTGGCCTGCGCCATGGGCGATCGCCTGATCGAGCAGCGACAATGAATCGCGGACCGAGCCCTCGGCGGCGCGGGCGATCAGCGCCAGCGCCTCGTCTTCGGTCGTCACCTGTTCCTGCCCGCAGATCGCGGCCAGGTGCGCGACCAGGACGTCGGCGCCGACGCGGCGCAGGTCGAAGCGCTGGCACCGCGACAGGATGGTGACCGGCACCTTGCGGATCTCGGTCGTGGCGAAGATGAACTTGGCGTGGGGGGGCGGCTCTTCCAGCGTCTTCAGGAACGCGTTGAAGGCGCCCGTCGTCAGCATGTGGACTTCGTCGACGATATAGACCTTGTAGCGCGCCGATACCGGGGCGTAGCGCACCGCATCGTTGATCTGGCGGATATTGTCGACGCCGTTGTTGGAGGCGGCGTCGATCTCCAGCACGTCGATGTGACTGCCGTCGATGATCTCCCGGCAATGGACGCCCAGCTCGGGCATGCGGATGGTCGGACCGGCACTCCGGTCCCCGGGAAGCTCGTAGTTCAGGCCGCGTGCCAGGATGCGGGCGGTGGTGGTCTTGCCGACGCCGCGCACGCCGGTCAGCATCCACGCCTGCGGGATGCGCCCGGTCGAGAAGGCGTTGGACAGGGTGCGCACCATCGCGTCCTGTCCGATCAGATCGTCGAAGGTGCGCGGCCGATACTTGCGCGCCAGCACGCGGTAGCCCGAAGCAGCCTGCGCCGGCTGCGGCGCCGGCGATGACGCAAAGCCTGGCAGGCCCGGCTCGTCGACGCGCGGCTCGGCGTGCATCGCCTCCGCCGGGCCGCTGCTCTCAACAGCTGCCGAAGGTCCGGTCGCGGTTTCGTTCATCGCTTCGCTGCAGGGCGCTCGAATCTGGGTTGGGCGAAACGTAGCATGATTTGCGTGGGGATCCCGCGCATGTTCAGGCGGGGCCGGCCCACGCGGCGCCGGCTGTTCGCCTTCTCGGCAGATGCCGCGACGCGCGCCGGGCGGGCGTCGCGCCGTCCCGATTTCATCGCATGCGATCGAGATCGAGACAGGGAGCGGTCCGACCCCGGAGCGCCTTTCGACCAGATGATCGCATCCGATCGAGAAGCCTCCAGCCCATCGGGGGCGAGGGTGGGAGGCTGAACGAAGACCCGCCCGGTCTCGTTAGGGCTGCTTCCTTCCGGACCTGACCCGGTTGGCGAGTGGAACGTCCAACGCCAACCTCCCGCGCCGTATATCGGCGAAGCCGGCCGCGAGCGCAAGGGCGGCGCGGCGCCGGTGCACGGGCTTCGTCACGGGTCATCGCCGGCGACGAGCAAATCCCCGCTTCACAGGCTGCCTCGTCCGGTTCAAGCTGGGATCGATGACGGATTTTACCATCGACCCGCAGCTGGCGCAGGACACGGCCTTGGTCGGCGACCTGCCGCTGTCGCGGGTGCTGCTCATGAACGACAGCCGCTTCCCCTGGCTGATCCTGGTGCCGCGCCGCCCCGGCTGCGTCGAGCTGATCGACCTCGACGAGGCCGACTACGGCGTGCTGATGGCGGAAATCCGGGCCGCAGCCACCGCCTTGCGCGATCTGCTCGCCCCCCACAAGCTCAACGTGGCCGCCCTCGGCAATGCCGTGCGCCAGCTGCATGTGCATGTCATCGCCCGCTCGCGCGACGACGCCGCATGGCCGCGTCCGGTCTGGGGCGTGGGCACGGCCGAACCGTACGAGGCCGCCGTGCGCACCGCCTTCATCGCCGATCTGCGGCAGGCTCTGCCGCAGATCGCGATTGGCTGATGGGTGGCCGTCACATGCTCGGGGCGGGGGCCTGTTGCGATCGCAAACCGATAGCCACCATGCCTCGACCTGTTCTAAGCAAGATCCCGAAACGGAACCCGGGGCTTCGCCGAATCACGCCCGAAAGACGTCCCCGCCGATCCGCCTGAACGGAGCCTCGATGCCCTCAGAATCGACTTCCCGCGCGGAGCTTTCCGCCAGCGTCGGCTTCGCCGTCAATCCGCTGCTCCGCCACTCGGAGCGGCGGCACGACGATGAGGAGATGAGCCGCTTCAAGGCCGACGAGGCGGCGCGTGCCGTTATCATGCTGGGCGACAAGCCCTTGCTGAAGAAGGCGCGCGACGGCCTCGACTCGCGTTTCACCCTGGCTGAGGTCGAGCGCCTGGGCGAGCCCCGTGAGCTGCCGTTCCTCGGCACCATCGATGGCCGGCCGCTGTTCCTGGCGAATTTCGACCCGGCGCTGGCGGAGACGGTCAAGGATTATGACGATCTCGTCGTCGCCGATCTCAGGACGCTTGCGATGCAGGGCGCCTTGCCGCCGGACGAGCTGGGCCCGCTGGGCGAAGCCAAGGCGCTCGGCTACTGGCACCAGCGCCATCGCTTCTGCTCCAACTGCGGGGCCCCGAGCCGGCCGGTCGCCGGCGGCTGGCGGCGCGATTGCGACGCCTGCAAGGCCCAGCACTTCCCGCGCACCGACCCGGTGGTGATCATGCTCGCGGTGCGCGGCGATGAATGCCTGCTCGGCCGCCAGCCGCAGTTTCCGCGCGGCATGTACTCCTGCCTCGCCGGCTTCGTGGAGCCCGGCGAGACGCTGGAGGACGCGGTGCGGCGCGAAATCATGGAGGAGGCGGGGGTGCCGCTGGGCACGGTCCGCTACCTCGCATCTCAGCCCTGGCCGTTCCCTGCCTCGCTGATGATCGGCTGCATCGGCGACGCGCTGTCGGGCGACATCGTGATCGACAAGACCGAACTCGACGACGCCCGCTGGTTCAGCCGCGAGGAAGCCCGGCTCATGCTGGCCGGCAGGCACCCCGGGCGACTGTATGCACCGCCCCCCATGGCGATCGCTCACCACGTCCTGGCAGCATTCGTCCGAGGAGAGGCTGATTAGCCGGCTCCTCCCAGAACGTCAGCGCCGCGGCGTCGTCCCACAGCATGGCGAGCTCGATCAGCGGTGCGCTGCCGCGGCCGTGCGCATGGCTGCGGGCCGTCCCGGCGCAGGCGCCGAGCGTGCGATAGAACGCGATGGCCGCCAGATTGTCGCGGGCGACCCAAAGCCCGATCGTGGCATGGCCGGCTTCGCTGAGCGCGCGGGCCATGGCGGCCATGATCCGGCTGCCGATGCCGCGATACTGGAAACGCTTCAGCACGTAGATGGCGTAGACTTCGCCGGCCGCGGTGAGCAGCTGCTGGCGCGCGGCGCCGCACGATCCGAAGCCGACCACCTGGCCGTCGGCCTCCGCCACGAAAACCGCGATGGCAGGGTCGGCGACGGCCGTGGTCCAGTACTGGGCGCGTGCCGGCACGGTCAGACGGTCGATGGTTTCGTCGGGCAGGATGCCGCGATAGGTCTCACGCCAGGCTGCCACATGCACCTCGGCGATCGCCTGCACGTCCGCTTCTAGGGCCCGTCTGATGGTCACCTGCATGGCGGCTTCCTTTTCTCTGTCGCACTGGGAACATGGCGCTCCAGGGCGGCGATAAAAGGGCGGTCTCCGCCAGGAAATGCGGCAAAGCCGAGATCGCGCTGGGAATTCGAGGGATTCCGCCAAATCCGCCGGCGTGGCCATGTGCGCCAGCGCACGCGAGGACCCTTCGTGGCCGGGCGGAAGGGCTCTATTCGGCGGCGCGCGCGCTCAGGGTTTCGCGATAGCTGTGGCCCGCGAAGACGCCGAGAATGCGCAGCTCGCGTGAGAAGAAGGCGAGCTCCTCCAGGGCGAGCTTGAGCGGCCGGTCCTCGGGATGTCCGTCGACCTCGGCGTAGAACTGGGTGGCCGCGAACTCGCCGCCGAGCTGGTAGCTCTCCAGCTTGGTCATGTTGATGCCGTTGGTGGCAAAGCCACCGAGCGCCTTGTAGAGCGCCGCCGGCAGATTGCGCACGCGGAACACGAAGCTGGTGACGGTCGGGCCGTTGCCGGCCGGCGCCCAGCGCGGCTCGCGTGCCAGGATGACGAAGCGGGTGGTGTTGTGCTCCTCGTCCTCGACATTCTCGGCCAGGATCTTGAGGCCATAGACATCCGCGGCGAGCCGGGGCGCGAGCGCGGCGTGCGCAGGGTCGCCCCATTGCGCCACCTCGCGCGCGGCTCCCGCGGTATCGCCGGCGACGACCGGCTTGAGGCCGAGTGTGCGGATGATGCGCCGGCACTGCCCCAGCGCGTGGATGTGGCTGTGCACGCTCTTCAGCGTGCCGAGATCGGCGCCGTCGACCGACATCAGCTGGAAGCGGATCGGCAGGAAGTGCTCGCCCACGATGTGCAGGCCCGACGTCGGCAGCAGATGGTGGATATCGGCGACGCGCCCGGCGATCGAGTTCTCGATCGGGATCATCGCCAGCTCCGCCTGGCCTTCGGTCACGGCCGCGAAGGCATCCTCGAAGGTCTGGCAGGGCAGGGTGGGGCGATCGGGCAAGACCTCCTGGCAGGCGATATGCGAATTGGCGCCCGGCTCGCCCTGGAAGGAAACGGAGCGGGAGGGAGCCTGCCGCTCCGCGCCGGGTGACGTCGAACTCATGACAACTCCGATGCCGTACTGGCCTTGGTGATGCGATCTGCCCACACGTGCCGCGCCCGCTCCAGATCGCCGGGCGTGTCGACGCCGAGCGGCACGTCGTCGACCACCACGATGTCGATGCGCATGCCGGCCTCGAGCGCACGCAACTGCTCCAGGCGCTCGCGCTCCTCGAGCGGCGAGGGCGGCAGCGCCACGAAGCGGGCCAGCGCCGCGCGCCGATAGGCGTAGAGGCCGATGTGGTGCAACAGCGGCCCCTCGCCCCAGGGCGCCTGCGCCCGCGTGAAATAGAGCGCCCTGAGATGGCCGGGCGCAATCTGCGTGCCGACCGCCTTGACGACGCTCGGCTCGTGCCGCTCCGCCTCGCGGGTGATGACCGCGGCCAAGGTGGCGATGTCGACGGCGGCGTCGCCGAGCGGCGCCACGGCGGCGGCGATGACGGCGGGGTCGATGGTCGGCAGATCGCCCTGGACATTGACGACGACATCATAGGTCCTGGCCGGATCGATCGCCTCCAGCGCTTCGAAGATGCGGTCCGAGCCCGAGGGGTGATCGGTGCGCGTCATGACCGCGCAGCCGCCGGCGGCCGTGACGGCCGCGGCGACCTCCTCGGAGTCGGTTGCGACCACGACGGGGCCGATGCCCGCTGCCTCCGCCTGGCGCAGGACGCGCACGATCATCGGCGCGCCGGCAATATCGGCAAGCGGTTTGTTGGGCAGCCGCGTCGAGGCCAGGCGGGCGGGAATGAGAACGATCGGACGCGCCATGGGGGCTCGGAGCAGGCGGCAAAAGGTAGCAAACGGGGTGTCACCTATACGAGTTGCAAACCCGCCGTCAAAGCGGGTAATCATCGCCCGCCGTCCCCGCGGGCCGGACGCCGCCGCTCGCCCAGGTTCACGCCTCCCGGAGTTGCCCCGAATGGATTCCTTCGAGCTCAACAAGATCGCCGGTGCGGTTCTGGGTACGCTCATGTTTGCCGTCGGGCTGAACATCCTGGCCGGCATGCTGTTCACGGCGCATCCGCCGGCGGTCCCGGGCTATGACCTGCCGCAGGCCGCCGAAGGGGGCGCCGCCGGCGCCGGTGAAACGCCGCAGGCGCCGGCCGTGCCGCTGCCGGTGCTGCTCGCCAGCGCCGATGCCGCCAAGGGCGAGAAGGCCGTGGCCAAATGCAAGGCCTGCCACAGCTTCGAGAAGGGCGGCCCCAATAAGATCGGCCCCGATCTGTACGGCGTGCTCGGCCGCCACATCGCGGGCCACGAGGGCTTCAACTATTCCCAGGCGCTCAAGACCTTCGGCGCTGGCGGCAACTGGGACTTCGAGAAGGTCAACCTGTTCATCACCAACCCCAAGAAGGACGTGCCCGGCACGCTCATGAACTTCGCCGGCGTGAGCAAGCCGGAGGAGCGCGCCGACATCCTGGCCTACCTCAACACCCTGTCGGACAGCCCGCTGCCGCTGCCCAAGGCCGATGCCGCCGCCGCTCCGGCCGCGGGCGCCGCTCCGGCGCCGGCCGCACCGGCGCCGGCCGGCAAGCACTGAGCCGCCGTCCTCTTCCAACCCGTCGAAGAAGGCCGGGCGCCGCTGCGCCCGGCCTTTTTTGTGCGCGCAGGGGGCCGCGATACGGCCCTGGCGTGCGCTTTTGCCCAACCGCGCGCTGGCTCCGATCCGAAAAGCCGACATAATCGGACGCCACAGATCCGTTCGGCGACTGCAACCGACCGTTCAAGTGGAGACCGCTTTTGATCTCGCGTCGCTTTTTTGCCTCTCTGCCGCTGCTCGGGCTTGCGTCCGGAGCATCGCCCCTCGGCCTGCTGTCGGGCTCGTCGCGGGCGATGGCGCAGGCGGCCGACGCATCCAAGCCGGCGGCGGCCACGGCCTGGCGGCACGCCTTGTCGCTGATGGGGGCGCCGAAGTACCCGCCCGGATTCGCGCATTTCGACTACGTCAATCCCGCCGCGCCCGCCGGCGGCACCGTGCGTCTCGGGGGGCTGGGCGGCTTCGACAACTTCAACTTTGCGGTCGCCGGCGTGAAGGGTGAGCTGGAGGACCGGCTGCCCCTCATTTACGACACGTTGATGACGTCGGCCTCCGACGAGATCAGTACCGAGTACGGGCTGCTGGCCGAGGCCGTGAGCTTCCCGGCCGACTTCTCCGCGGTGAGCTATCGCCTGCGGCCCCAGGCGCGCTGGCACGATGGGCGCCCGGTCACGCCCGACGACGTCATCTTCTCGTTCGAGACGCTGAAGGCCAACAGCCCCATGTATGCGTTCTACTGGCGCAACGTGATCAAGGCCGAGCGAACCGGCGAGCGTGAGATCAGCTTCACCTTCGACCAAGCCGGCAATCGCGAGCTGCCGCAGATCGTCGGCCAGTTGCCGGTGCTGCCGAAGCACTGGTGGGAAGGCACCGATGCCGCCGGGCGCAAGCGCGACATCACCCAGACCACGCTGGAGCCGCCGCTGGGCTCGGGGCGCTATCGGCTGAAGGCGTTCGAGGGCGGCCGCTGGGCGAGCTACGAGCGCGTCGGCGACTATTGGGGCAAGGATCTGCCGGTCAACATCGGCACCGGCAACTTCCAGGAAATCCGTACCGAGTACTACCGCGACAGCACCGTGCTGCTGGAGGCGTTCAAGGCCGATCGTCTCGACTTCCGCACCGAGAATGTCGCCAAGAACTGGGCGACGGCCTACGATTTTCCGGCAGTGCGGGACAAGCGGGTGGTGCTCGAGGAGTTCCCCGTCCGCAACTCGGGGGTGATGCAGGCGTTCGCCTTCAACACCCGGCGTGACAAGTTCAAGGACGAGCGGGTGCGGCGGGCATTCAACTATGCCTTCGATTTCGAGGAGGTGAACAAGAGCCTGTTCTACGGCCAGTACCAGCGCATCGACTCGTATTTCTTCGGCACCGACCTCGCCAGCAAGGGGCTGCCCGAAGGCTTGGAGCGGGAGATTCTCGAGGCGGTCAAGGACAAGGTGCCGCCGGCCGTTTTCACCACCCCCTACACCAATCCGGTCAACGGCTCGCCGGAGGCGGTGCGAACCAGCCTGCGCGAGGCGCTCACGCTCTTCCGCGCAGCCGGCTACGATCTCAAGGGCGGTAAGCTGGCTAATGCCGCCGGCGAGCCGTTTACCGTGGAGTTCCTCGGCTTCGATCCGTCGAGTGAGCGCTTCCTGCTGCCCTACAAGGCCGCGCTTGAGCGCCTCGGCATTGCTGTCACGGTGCGGCTGGTCGATTCGACCCAGTACCAGAACCGCCTGCGCGCTTTCGATTTCGATGTGACCACGACGGTGTGGGGCCAGTCGCTATCGCCCGGCAACGAGCAGCGCGACTACTGGGGCTCTGCGTCCGCCAATCGTCCGGGTTCGCGCAACCTCGTCGGCATTGCCGACCCCGGCGTCGACGCCCTCATCGACCGGCTGATCTATGCCAAGACGCGGGAGGAGCTCGTCGCTGCCACGCGCGCGCTCGATCGCACCCTGCTCGCTCACAACTACGTCGTGCCGCAATGGAGTTACCGCTTCGAGCGGACGGCGCGCTGGAATCGGTTCGGCCGTCCTCAGACGATGCCGGAATACGCAGCGTCGGCGTTCCCCACGATCTGGTGGTCCGATCCGGCGGGTTCGCCCCGTTGAGCCGGCGGCAGCCGGAAAGCGGCGCCCCGTCCCTCAGCCGCCGCGACCTGCTCGCCGGTACCGGGGCGGTGGCGCTTGTCGGCGCGCGCCCCGGCCGTGCCGAAGCTGGCCCGCCGCCGCCGGCCGCGGCCGATCTCGGGACGCCGCGCCACGGCCTGTCGAGCTTCGGCGAGCTCGGCTATCCCCCGAACTTCGTTCATTTCTCCTATGTCGATCCCGCGGCTCCCAAGGGGGGCGCGTTCTCGGCCCAGCTCGACAACACCCTCGGCAACCAGAACTTCGACACCTTCAACACGTTGAACATCTACGTGCTGCGCGGCGACGGCGCCGCCGGCATGAACCTCACCTTCGATTCGCTGATGGTGCGGGCCTTCGACGAGCCGGACGCGGTCTACGGGCTCGTGGCCCGCTCGGTCGTGCGGGAGGCGGACGGGGTCAGCTATCGCTTCGCGCTGCGGCCCGAGGCGCGCTTCCACGATGGCTCGCCCCTGACGGCGGAGGACGTCGCCTTCTCGATCACGACGATGAAGGCGCAGGGCCATCCCACCATCGCCCAGACCATTCGGGGGGTCGAGGCGGCCGTCGTCGACGGCGCCGATGTCGTGGTCCGGCTGGCCCAGGGCTACAGCCGCGACCTGCCGCTGGTGGTCGCCACGCTGCCGATCTTCTCGGCCGCCTACTACGGGAGGAAGCCGTTCGATGCGTCCACGCTCGAGGCGCCGCTGGCATCCGGCCCCTACCGCCTGCGCCAGTTCGAGCAGGGCCGCTTCGTCGTGTTCGATCGGGTCCGGGACTATTGGGCGCAGGATCTGCCGGTCAATCGTGGCCGCAACAACTTCGATGAGATCCGCTACGAGTATTTCCGCGATCGCGACGTCGCCTTCGAGGGCTTCAAGGCGCGCACCTTCACGTTCAGGGAGGAGTTCGTCTCGCGCACGTGGGCGACAGGCTACACCTTCCCCGCCCTGGTCGACGGGCGGGTGAAACGGGAGACGCAGCCGGACGAAACGCCCTCGGGCATGCAGGGCTGGTGGCTCAACACCCGGCGCGAGATCTTGGCCGACCCGCGGGTGCGGGAGGCTGTCGGCCTGGCCTTCGATTTCGAGTGGACCAACGCCAACATCATGTATGGGCTCTACGACCGTACGACCTCCTATTTCGTGGGCTCCGAGCTCGCCGCCGCCGGGGTGCCGAGCCCCGATGAGGTGGCGCTGCTGGCCCCGTTTCGTGGCCAGGTGCCGGACGAGGTGTTCGGCGAACCCTATCTGCCGCCGCGCAGCGACGGCTCCGGCCAGGACCGCAAGCTGCTGCGCCGGGCCGACGAACTGCTGCGTGCGGCAGGCTGCCGCCGCGACGGCAGCCGTCTGCTGCTGCCCAGCGGCCAGCCGCTCGTCATCGAATTCCTCGATTCCCAGCCGGCGCTCCAGCCGCACACCCAGCCGTTCATCCGCAACCTTGGCCTGCTCGGCATCGCCGCCTCGTTCCGCATCGTGGATGCTGCCCAGTTTCAGCGCCGTTCGGAGGCCTTCGAGTACGACGTCATCTCGCGCCGGTTCTCGGTGTCGCCGACGCCGGGCGAAATGCTCAAGGTGCTGTTCGGCTCGCAGGCCGCCCGCACCCTGGGATCCTACAATATATCAGGCGTGGCGAGCCCGGCGGCGGATGCCATGATCGCCGCCGCGCTCGGGGCCGGGAGCCGGACGGAGCTCGTCGTGGCCTGCCGGGCGCTGGACCGCGTCCTGCGTGCCGGCCGCTACTGGGTGCCCATGTGGCACAAGCCGAGCTATTGGCTGGCCTATTGGGACACCTACTCCCATCCGCCGGCGGTGCCGAAGTACGATCGCGGCGTACCGGACACCTGGTGGTCGAAGGAGGCCGTCGCACGGGCGACGAAGGACGGCCGATGAGCGGAGCCACGACGGCATGAGCGCCTATATCCTGCGTCGCCTGCTCCTGATGGTGCCGACCATCCTCGGGATCATGCTCGTCTCCTTCGTCATCGTGCAGTTCGCCCCGGGCGGGCCGGTCGAGCGGGTCATCGCGCAGCTGCAGGGCACGGACGTCGGCGCCACGGCCCGGATCGGCGGCGGCGGGGGCGGGGACTTCAGCGGCGGCCCCAAGGGGCACGTCGGCGAAGGCAACTCGTCCACCTATCGCGGCGCCCAGGGGCTCGACCCGGCCTTCATCAAGCAGCTCGAGGTCCAGTACGGCTTCGACAAGCCGGCGCCGGAACGCTTCCTCAAGATGATCGGCGACTACGCCACGTTCAATTTCGGCAAGAGCTACTTCCGCGATGTCTCGGTGCTGCAGCTGATCCGCGAGAAGATGCCGGTGTCGATCTCGCTCGGCCTGTGGATGCTGGTGCTGTCCTACGCCATCTCGATCCCGCTCGGCATCGCCAAGGCGACGCGCGACGGCTCGCGCTTCGACATGTGGACGTCCGCCGTCGTCATCGTCGGCTATGCCATCCCGAGCTTCCTGTTCGCCATCCTGCTGATCGTGCTGTTTGCCGGCGGCTCGTTTTGGCAGATCTTTCCGTTGCGCGGGCTGACGTCGGAGAACTGGGCGCAGCTGTCGCTCTTCGGCAAGCTCGCCGACTACCTCTGGCACCTGGTGCTGCCGATCACCGCCATGGCGCTGGGGGCGTTCGCCACATCCACGCTGCTGACCAAGAACTCGTTCATGGATGAGATCCGCAAGCAGTACGTGCTGACGGCGCGGATGAAGGGCCTGAGCGAGCGCCGCGTGCTCTACGGCCACGTCTTCCGCAACGCCATGCTGATCGTCATCGCAGGCTTTCCGGGGGCGTTCATCCATGCCTTCTTCGCCGGATCGCTGCTCATCGAGACGATCTTCTCCCTCGACGGCCTCGGCCTGCTGTCGTTCGAATCCATCGTCAACCGCGACTATCCGGTCGTGTTCGCGACGCTGTACATCTTCTCGCTGCTCGGGCTCGTCGTGAACCTGATCTCGGACCTGACCTATACGTGGGTCGATCCACGCATCGATTTCGAGACGCGGGAGGTCTGAGATGGACGCCCCCGCTCCCGTCCGCGCCATCGAGGCGCCCAAGACGGCACTCGCGCCGCCGCTGCCACGCGGCGGCCTGATCCGGCTGTCGCCGCTCAACCAGCGCCGGCTCAGGAATTTCCGCGCCAACAGCCGAGGCTACTGGTCGTTCTGGATCTTCATGGCGCTGTTCATCGTGACGCTCGGGGCGGAGTTCATCGCCAACGACAAGCCGATCGTCGCCGTCTACAAGGGCGAGCTGCTGTTCCCGGCCTTCGTCGACTACCCGGAGGAGAAGTTCGGCGGCTTCCTGGCCATGACGGACTATCGCGATCCGGTGATCCGCAAAGAGCTTGCGGCCAACGGCTGGGCGCTCTGGCCGCCGATCCGCTTCTCCTACAACACCCATAACCTGGACCTGCCGGTGCCGGCCCCGTCGCCGCCGACGTGGATGCTGACCCCGGAGCAATGCAAGACGGCGGCGGAGCGCATCGGCGCCACCTCCTGCCGCGATCTCGAATGGAACTGGCTCGGCACCGACGACCAGGGCCGCGACGTGCTGGCCAGGCTGATCTATGGGTTCCGCCTGTCGGTGCTGTTCGGCCTCACCCTGGCGGCGGTCTCATCCATCGTCGGCATCGCCGCCGGCGCCCTGCAGGGCTATTTCGGCGGCTGGGTCGACCTCCTGTTCCAGCGCTTCATCGAGATCTGGACGTCGGTGCCGTCGCTCTATCTGCTGATCATCATCTCGGCGGTGATCACGCCGGGCTTCTTCGTCCTGCTCGGCATCCTGCTGCTGTTCTCGTGGGTGGCACTCGTCGGCGTCGTGCGGGCGGAGTTCCTGCGCGCCCGCAACTTCGAGTACGTGCGCGCTGCGCGGGCGCTCGGCCTGGGCAATCTGACCATCATGTTCAAGCACCTGCTGCCCAACGCCATGGTCGCCACCATCACCTTCATGCCGTTCATCCTCAACGGCTCGATCACCACCCTGACCTCGCTCGACTTCCTCGGCTTCGGCCTGCCGCCGGGCTCGCCGTCGCTCGGCGAGATGCTGGCGCAGGGCAAGGCCAATTTGCAGGCGCCGTGGCTCGGGCTCGCCGGCTTCTTCGTCATCGCCCTGATGCTGTCGCTGCTGATCTTCGTGGGAGAAGCCGTCCGCGACGCCTTCGATCCGCGCAAGACGTTCGCGTGAGGCGGGCCGGGCTCATGGAACACGACGCCGGGATGACCCGACCCTTCCTCTCCGTCCAGGATCTCTCGGTGGCCTTCCGCCAGGACGGCAAGGACGTGCTCGCCGTCGACCGCGTCTCCTTCGACGTCGCCAAGGGCGAGACCCTGGCGCTGGTCGGCGAGTCCGGCTCCGGCAAATCGGTCTCGGCGCTCTCGGTGCTGAAGCTCCTGCCCTATCCGGCGGCGAGCCATCCCAGCGGCCGCATCCTGTTCAAGGACAGGGATCTGCTCGCGGCCTCCGAGGAGGAGCTGCGTGGCATCCGCGGCAACGACATCACCATGGTGTTCCAGGAGCCGATGACCTCGCTCAATCCCCTGCATACGGTCGAGCGGCAGATCGGCGAGATCCTGGAGCTGCACAAGGGCCTGCGCGGCAGCGCCGTGCGCGCCCGGATTCTCGAGCTGCTCGACATGGTCGGCATTCGCAACGCCAGCGATCGCCTCGGCGCCCTGCCGCACCAGCTCTCCGGCGGCCAGCGCCAGCGCGTGATGATCGCCATGGCGCTGGCCAACGAGCCGGACCTGTTCATCGCCGACGAGCCCACCACCGCCCTGGACGTCACGGTCCAGGCGCAGATCCTCAAGCTGCTGGCGGAGCTGAAGAGCCGGCTCGGCATGGCGATGCTGTTCATCACCCACGACCTCGGCATCGTCCGCAAGATCGCCGACACGGTCTGCGTGATGACCAACGGCAAGATCGTCGAGCGGGGCGCCGTCGCGGACGTGTTCCGCGCGCCGCAGCACCCCTATACGCAGAAGCTGCTCGCGGCCGAGCCCAAGGGCCGGCCGCGGCCGGTGCCGGCCGACGCGCCCGTCGTCGTCGAGGCCGGCCCGATCAAGGTCTGGTTCCCGATCAAGCGCGGGCTGCTGCGCCGCACCGTGGCCGTCGTCAAGGCGGTGGACGGCATCAGCCTCAGCCTGCGCCAGGGGGAGACCCTCGGCGTGGTCGGCGAATCCGGTTCGGGCAAGACGACGCTCGGGCTGGCGCTGCTGCGGCTGATCAAGTCGGAAGGCCGGATCGTGGTGCTCGGGCGCCGCCTCGACGGCCTGAGCTCCGCCGAGGTGCGACCGTTGCGGCGCAACATGCAGGTAGTGTTTCAGGACCCGTACGGCTCGCTGTCGCCGCGGCTGTCGGTCGCCGACATCGTCGAGGAGGGGCTCATCGTGCAGGCGAGGAGCCTCACCTACGGCGAGCGGCGTGAGATCGTCGCCCAGGCCCTGGTCGACGTCGGCCTCGACCCGGCGGCCATGGACCGCTACCCGCACGAGTTTTCCGGCGGCCAACGCCAGCGCATCGCCATCGCCAGGGCCATGGCGCTCGATCCGGCTTTCGTCGTGCTGGACGAGCCGACCTCGGCCCTCGACATGTCCGTGCAGGCGCAGATCGTCGACCTGCTGCGCGACCTGCAGGCGCGCAAGCAGCTCACCTACATGTTCATCAGCCACGATCTCAAGGTCGTGCGGGCGTTGGCGAACTCCATCATCGTCATGCAGAACGGCGAGGTGGTCGAAGCGGGGCCGGCCGACGAGATCTTCGCCCGGCCGAAGACGGACTACACGCGGGCGCTCTTCGCCGCCGCCTTCAATCTGGATACCACCCAAGCCGCTGCGGCGGTGCGAGAGTAGCAAACCATGCTTCCCCAGCCCGAGCCCGCGCTGTCGCGCAACAGCTATGCGTATGAGACGCGGCCGCTGGTGAAGCCGACGGGGTTCCGCGAGTACGACGCGCGCTGGCTGTTCGAGCGCGAGATCAACCTGATGGGCGTGCAGGCGCTGGGGCTGGGCCTGGGCACGCTGCTGGCCGAGCTCGGGGTCAAGCCCGAGATCGTCGTCGGCCACGATTTCCGCAGCTATTCGGCGGCGATCAAGTATGCCCTGGTCACCGGCCTGATGGCCGCCGGCGTGACCGTGCGCGACATCGGCCTGGCGACCACGCCGATGGCCTATTTCGGCCAGTTCGCCCTCGACACCGCGGCGGTGGCCATGGTCACCGCCTCCCACAACGACAACGGCTGGACCGGGGTCAAGATGGGGGCTCACCGCCCGGTCACCTTCGGGCCCGAGGAGATGGGCCGGCTCAAGGAGATCGTGCTCTCCGGCGCGGGCCGGACCGCGCCGGGCGGCGCCTACGCGTTCATCGCCGACTTTCCCGCCCGCTACATCGCCGAGCTGACCGACCGGCCGCGGCTCACCCGCAAGCTGCGGGTGGTCGCCGCCTGCGGCAACGGCACCGCCGGCGCCTTTGCCCAGCAGATCCTGGAGCGCATCGGCTGCGAGGTGATCCCGCTCGACACCGAGCTCGATTTCACCTTCCCCCGCTACAACCCCAACCCCGAGGACATGGAGATGCTCCATGCCATGGCGGCCAAGGTGCGGGAGAGCGGGGCCGACGTGGCGCTGGGCTTCGACGGCGACGGCGACCGCTGCGGCGTGGTCGACAACGACGGCCACGAGATCTTCGCCGACAAGATCGGGGTGATGCTGGCGCGCGACCTCAGCGCCCGCCACCCGGGCGCCCGCTTCGTCGTCGACGTCAAGTCGACCGGGCTGTTCGCCACCGACCCGGTGTTGAAGGCGAACGGTGTCGAGACGGACTACTGGAAGACCGGGCACAGCTACATCAAGCGGCGGGTGGCGGAGCTCGGGGCGCTGGCGGGGTTCGAGAAGTCGGGGCACTTCTTCTTCAATGCGCCGGTGGGGCGCGGCTACGATGACGGCTTCGTCACGGCGCTGGCCATCTGCGACATGCTCGACCGCAACCCGGGCCGGTCGCTGGCGGAGCTCTATGCGGCGCTGCCGCGGACCTGGGGCTCGCCGACCATGTCGCCGCATTGCGCCGACGAGGAGAAGTACGCGGTGGTGGAGCGGGTGATCGCGCGCTTTGCGGCGCTGAAGGCGGCGGGCACGCCGGTGGGCGGCCACGCCATCCGCGACCTGGTGACGGTGAACGGGGTGCGGGTGGTGACCGACGACGGCACCTGGGGGCTGGTGCGGGCCTCGTCCAACAAGCCCGAGCTGGTGGTGGTGGTGGAAAGCCCGGTGTCCGAGGCGCGCCTGCACCAGATGTTCCACGCCGTCGACGCCATCCTCCGCGAGAACCCCGAGGTCGGGCCCTACAACCAGACGCTCTGATCCGGCCGGCGCCTCACATTCTCGCTTCGTTAACCATGTCGGCCACGGAGCCCACGCACAGCATTCGTTAAGCTCACTCCTTAAGGCGCGGGCAACGGCGCCAGCCCTAGGGTCGCTCCATCGACGGCGGCGACAAGCCGAGAGGAGAGGCGAGCGACATGGCGATGCTGCGTGGAGGACGCTCCCCGTCCAACGGCCAGCGCTTCAGCGCCTCGGCGATCGAGCAGATGCTCATCGCCGCTTTGATCGCCGTGGCCATCGTGACGGCCCTCGGCACGCTGAGAAGCGGCCTGACCGGCGTGCTGAACGAGCCCGGCACCCCCGAATACGCGGCTGCTCGCCGCGGCTGATCGATACCCGCGCGCTCCGCTTCCCGACCCACGCGCTGGCCCCAGCCGGTTCGACCCGGACGGCGGCCTGAAGGCGCGCCGTACTCCCGGCTGCCAGGTCGCATCGCGGTCACTTTGTCGGCGTGGTATCGGGCAACGACCTTCCCCTGCGTGTGAGGATCGCGACTCGTGCTCCCGTCCCTCCTGGCCCACAGCGGCCAACCCGCCATTCCCATTCACTTCGTCAGCGAGGCGAACTGGCCGGACGTCGCCGCCGGGCTCCCCGCGCTGGCGCGCGCCTTCGCGGCGGCGCAGGGCTTCAAGCCGCAGCCCGGCAAGGCTCTGGTGCTGCCCGCGGCCGACGGCGGCCTCGGCGCTGTCCTCTTCGGCCTGGACAAGCCCGACGCCGGGCGCGCCGACCCGTTCCTCGCCGGGGCGCTCCCGGGACTGCTGCCGGCTGGGACCTACACCTTCGCCAACGCCCCGGAGCCCGTCGAGCTGGCCGTGCTCGCCTTCGTCCTCGGCGGCTACAGCTTCGACCGCTATCGCAAGCCCAAGGGCAGCGCAGTCAATCTCATCGCGCCACCGGGTGTCGATATCGCCGAGATCGGGCGCCAGGTGGACGCCGTCGTCATGGCTCGCGATCTGATCAATACGCCGGCTAATGACCTCGGTCCCGACGCCCTCGAGCGCACCGTTCGCCTCCTGGCCGAGCGCCACGGCGCGAGCTTCGGGTGCATCGTCGGCGAAGGGCTGCTCGAGGCGAACTTTCCGATGATCCACGCGGTGGGCCGGGCGTCGGCGACCGCGCCGCGGCTGATCGACATGGCCTGGGGCCCCGTGCATGCGCCCAAGGTCACGCTCGTGGGCAAGGGCGTGAGCTTCGACACCGGCGGCCTCGACATCAAGCCGAGCGCGGCCATGCTCCTGATGAAGAAGGACATGGGCGGCGCGGCCGCCGCTCTCGCCGCCGCCGACATGATCATGAGCGCGGCGCTGCGCGTGAGGCTGCGCGTGCTCATCCCGGCGGTCGAGAACGCCATCTCCGGATCGGCCTTCCGGCCGGGCGACGTGCTGCCCAGCCGCAAGGGCCTGACCGTCGAGATCGGCAACACGGATGCCGAGGGACGGCTGATCCTGGCCGACGCGCTGGCCCTGGCCGACGAGGAGGCGCCCGAGCTTCTGGTGGATTTCGCCACCCTGACCGGCGCGGCGCGGACGGCGCTTGGGCCCGATCTGCCGCCGCTCTACAGCCGCGACGACGCCCTGGCGGCGGACCTCGTGCGGCTTGGGGAGCGGGTCAACGATCCGGTCTGGCGCATGCCGCTGTGGCCGCCTTACGAGAAAATGCTCGACAGCAAGATCGCCGACGTGAACCACGTCTCCAGCGGCCCATTCGCCGGCTCGGTGACCGCGGCGCTGTTCCTCGGCCGCTTCGTGGACAACGCCAAGTCCTACGCGCACCTGGATATCTACGGGTGGTCACCGTCCTCCAGGCCCGGTCGCCCGGAAGGCGGCGAGGCGCAGGGCGCCCGGCTTATCTACGCGTTGCTGCGCGAGCGCTATGCCCGGTAGGGTAGGGGTACGCACAGAAAGTCTAGTGGGGCAGCATTTCGCCATTGGATGGCGATCATCCAATGGCGGAGAAATGCTCATAGCCTTTTGAATCTGGAGTGCTTCTCTTGCGATTGGGCGAGTCCCCCCGATCGGGAAGCGCTCTAGGATCGATTCATCCGCCGTCTGAACAAAATCGTGAGGTGCTGCGCGCCTGCACTTGCGGGCGCATGCCTGCAAGTTGACAATGGCCGCATGCCACTGTCGGTTGTCCAGGGCGATATCCGAATGTCCCCGTCGGTTGTCGTATGAGCATCGAACTCAGGCCTCGCGAGGCGCTGACCCTTTGGCATGACGTTATGCTCAGCCTCGTCAGGGGTGGAGAGTATGATCTATCTGCCCGGCAGATGACGATCCTGCTCACCATCTATCTCGATACGCCCCCGCACACGGTGAGGGGGCTGGCGAGCAAGCTGGGCGTCACCAAGCCGGTGGTGACGCGAGCCCTCGACACCATGGGCAAGCTGCAATTGCTGTCCCGCCGCCGTGACGAGGTCGACCGCCGCAACGTCATCGTCCAGCGAACGGTCAAGGGCGCGCTGGCCGTCGAGCACCTGGCCGACCTGGTGGTGGCCAAGGCGAAAGAGACCCGATGAGCACCATCGATCGCCGGCTGTTGCCGGCCCGGCCAGACCTGGCGGCTGCGCGGCTGCGCGGCCTCGTCGAGGCCGAGCGCTTTGTCGAGGCGCGCCCCATGCGGGTCGCCTCCTACAGCGCCCCGATCCGCCGCGCACCGCGCCGCGACGCGGCGTTGGATACCGAGGCGCTCCGCGGCGAGGACGTCGACGTGTTCGACATCGACGACGAGGGCTGGGCCTGGGGCCAGCTCCTGTCCGACGGCTACGTGGGCTACATTCCGGCCGACGATCTGACGGCCCGCGGCGCCGCACCGACGCACGCGGTCGGGGCGCCCCGCACCTTCATCTATCCCGAGCCGGACATGAAGAAGCCGCCCCTCGGGGCGTTGCCGCTCGGCGCACGGATTCATGCTGCCGATCCAGCGCCCTCCGGCGGCTATGTGCGCGCGGAGGGCGGCTTTGTCTTTGCCGCTCATCTGCGGCCGCTCGACGCCGTCGTGGCCGATTATGCGCACCTGGCCGAGCATTTGCGCGGCGTGCCTTATCTGTGGGGCGGCCGCACCTCATCGGGCCTGGATTGTTCTGCCCTCGTGCAGCTTTGCCTGAGCAGCGCCGGCCGCACCTGCCCGCGCGACAGCGACCTGCAGGCCGCGTCGCTGGGCCGCCCTCTGGAGGTCACCGGCGACCTCGCCGGCCTGGCACGGGGCGACCTGGTGTTCTGGAAGGGACACGTCGGCATGATGCTCGACGCAGAGCGGCTGATCCACGCCAACGCCTTCCACATGATGGTCGAGAGCGAACCGCTCCGGGACGCGGCTCGCCGCATCGAGGCGTCGGGCGGCGGCGGTATCACGCACCTGAAGGCGATGGCCTGACGGGAGCGGCCGCAACGGCGCAGGCCGCAGCCCGCGTCGGCGCGCGCCGTGGCCGCGGTCGCGCACGATCGCCGCGCCTCACATGTCGCATTTCTGGTCGGCGGCGAAATCGTGCACCACGAGGCTGCCGTCGGCGATCGCGGCGCGCCGCTGATCGAGCGCCTGCGTGACGTCGGCTGCGAGCGGCGGCAGCAGCGCCGGATTGAGCACGAGGCCGACGCCGCCTTCCTTGAGGCCCAGCGTGACCACACCGGGCTGCCACGTCCCGTCGCGGCCGGCCGTCAGCGTCATCACCACGGCGGTGTCGACGCGCTTGACCGCCGACGCCAGCATGGTCCCGGGATAGAGGGCGTTCTGGTCGATCTCCGAGGCGACGGCGAGGCGCCCGCCATCCGCGACCGCCCGCAGGACGCCGATGCCGCTCAGCCGCGCTGCCTCCATCACCACGTCGGCGCCCCGATTCAGCTGGCCGCGCGCCAGGTCGGCACCGACGGCCGGGTTCGCCGCGGCATCGCTCGTCGCGCCGATCATGTTCTGCAGCAGCTCGACGTGCGGCTTGGCCGCGCGCGCGCCCTGGGCGAAGCCGCACAGCACCTGTCTGGTCTCCCCGTCGTCGATGCCGCCGATGAAGCCGAGCCGGCCGGCGGTGGACACCCGGGCGCTGAGGAAGCCCGCGAGATAGGCGCTCTCCTCGCGCCGGAAGACGACGGAGCGTACATTGGCCAGGCCGACGACGCCGTCGACGATGGTGAAGCGCAGGTTGGGGTAGGCCTTGGCCACCTTGTCGACCGCTCCGGCCTGGCCGCGGCCGACCGCGATGATGGGGAACCGGCCTTGATCGGCCGCGCGGCGGAGCGCCTGCTCCGATTGGGCGGCCGTCGCGGTCTGGATATCGACGGCGGCGCCCCCATCCGTCTGGAAGCGCGTGGCACCGGCGCGGGCCGACGCAGCAAGCCCGGCCGCGATCGGGTCGCTCTCGTCCAGCACCAGTGCCGGGTTGAGCTGTTGGGCAAGGACGGAGCCGGGCAGAACCGCCCCGATCCAAAGCGCGCAACTGGCTTGCAGCAGGCGGACGGCTCCCGGCCGGCGTCTGCGCGGGGCTGGGTTACGGACCGATGACGTCTTGGCGTGATGCATCCATGGACCTTATCTGGAGGCTCTCGGATGTTGGCGGAGCGACTGGCAAAGTTGCATACCCCGACTTGGGACGGAATCGCCAGCGGACGACGGTCGCCGCGTGGGCGCAAGCGCCCTGGGCGAGAGAAAGGCGGATCCCATGCTCGATGAAGAAGAGGTCGAACGCTACGCGCGCCACCTCGTGCTGCACGACATCGGCGGCCCGGGCCAGACGCGCCTGAAGAACGCGCGTGTGCTCGTCGTCGGGGCCGGCGGTCTGGGAGCGCCGCTCGCGCAGTATCTGGCCGCCGCCGGCGTCGGGCATATCGGCCTGATCGACGACGACCATGTATCGCTGTCGAACCTGCAGCGGCAGGTGCTGTTCGCCACCGAGGACGTGGGCCGGTTGAAGGTCGACGTGACCGTCGAGGCGCTGCGTCGCCTCAACCCCCATGTGCACGTGGAGGCCATCCATGCGCGGCTCGACGCGGACAATGCCCGCGGCCTGGTCCGCGGCTTCGACGTCGTCGCCGACGGCTCCGACAATTTTGCGACGCGCTACGCCGTATCGGATGCCTGCTTCTACGAGGCCAGGCCGCTGGTCACCGCGGCGCTCGGCGTGTTCGACGGCACCGTCACCACGATCCGCGCCCACGAGCGCACCACCGAGGGTGAGCCCAACCCGACCTATCGCTGCCTGTTCCCGGCTCCGCCGCCGGCCGGGTCTATCCCCACCTGCGCCGAGGCCGGCGTGCTCGGCGCGCTTGCGGGAGTGATGGGATCGTTGATGGCGATCGAGGTGGTGCGCGAGATCGTGGGCTTCGGCGAGGGGCTGGTCGGGCGCCTGCTGATGGTCGACGCCCGGTCCATGCGCTTCGAGACGCTGCGCTATGCCTGGGATCCGGACAATCCGCTGTCCGGGGCGGCCGCGTCCGTTGCGGTGGGATGAGGACGCCGGCCTGAAGCACTTCGCCGTGGGACGAGGTCGTCCGACGGCACAGACATGCTCTAGTGACGGCGGCGATAGGAGCGCTTGCTGTAGTGCCGGTGGCTCGAGCCGCCCGAAAAGTAGGATGAGACGTCGAAGGACGCGGACACCCGGCCGCCGCGGGTGCGCGTGACCCGCCCGGGCCTGGCCTTGGCTTCCTGGCTCGCGCCTCCGCCGCCACCGGAGTAACCCTTGCGATCCTTGCCGCGGCCCTCGTCCCTGTCGTCCGATGTTTCGGTCGTGGTTTGCGGGCCGGCTCCCCGTTCGGGGCCGAACTTGGCGAGGCAGGCATTGTAGGCGAGAGGCTCCGCGAAGCGCTCGCAATCGTCGATCGTCCTCAGCGGCGCCTGCGCCCAAGCGGTGGCAGGTGCGACCAGGAGGACAACGACGAGCGCGGCTTTCACGGTGTGTGGTCTCCTGCGCGAACGCCGCCCGCGGATCGGGCGCGCGTCGGGCCGTCGGCATGCTGCCGCAGACACAAGCTCCAACCTTATGTCCGCAACGTGGCGCCGGTCCTTTTCGCCACGGCTTCGACGATCTTGGCCGAAACGGCCTCGATATCGGCGTCGGTCAGCGTCCGCTCGGTCGGCTGCAGCCGGACGCTGACGGCGATCGACGTCTTGCCGTCGCCGACATGAGGCCCCTCGTAGACGTCGAAGACGGCCGTCTCCGCCACCAGGCTGCGGTCGGCGCCGGAGACCGCCCGCAGGATGTCGCCGGCTGCCACCTTGCTGTCGACGACGAAGGCGAAGTCGCGGGTGACCGGCTGGAGGTCGGAGAGAACAAGCCTGGGCTTGACCTTGGTCGGTCTGGCCTTGGGCGCCGGCAGCAGGTCGAGCACGACCTCGCAGGCGACGACCGGGCCCTTGACGCCGAGCGTCCTGAGCGTCGTGGGGTGCAGCTCGCCGAAGGCGCCGATGACGGTCTTGGGGCCGAACTGCAGTGTGGCGGAGCGACCCGGGTGATACCATGCCGGGCCGCCGGGCACGATCTGCACCCCGTGGTGGACACGCCGAGCGCGGTGAGCACGGCGAAGGCGTCCGCCTTGGCGTCGAAGATCGAGACCGGCTCGCCGCCGCCGTCCCAGTGACGCCCCGTTCCGGCCGGGCGTGCGGTGCCACGCCGAACCGCCGTCGCGCTGATGCTCTGTCCGTCCGGCTGATCGGACGCGAAGACCTGGCCGACCTCGAAGAGCGCCGTATCGGCGAAGCCGCGGTCCGCATTGCGCTGGGCAGCCTTCAGCAGCCCGGGCAGAAGGCTCGGGCGCATGTCGGACATGTCGGCGGCAATCGGGTTGACGAGCCTCAGGGCGGGGGCCCCGCCGCCGAACTGCTCGGCATCCTCCTGCGGGATGAAGGAGTAGGTGACGGCCTCCACCAGGCCACGTGCGGCCAGTACCCGCTTGGCGGCACGCGTGCGCCGCTGCAGCAGCGTCAGCACGGGCTTGGGCACGCCGGCGCTCAGCCGCGGCAGTGGCGTCGACGGCACCCGGTCGATGCCGGCGATACGGACGATCTCCTCCACGAGATCGGCCTTGCCTTCCACGTCGGCCCGCCAGGTGGGCGGCACCACGACGGCGCTTGTCCCCTCGCCGCGTACGGCGAAGCCGAGGGAGACGAGAATCCTCTCCATGTCGTCCCTGGGCACCGACAGGCCGGTGAGCCGCTCCACCTCGCTCCAGGGGAAGACGATCTCGCGCTCCGGCTGCGTCACGTCGCCGGCGAGCACGGTGTCACTCGCCGTGCCGCCGCAGAGATCGAGGACGAGGCGGGTGGCGAGCTCGAGCCCCGGCAGCGTCATCGCCGGGTCGACACCGCGCTCGAAGCGGTAGCGCGCGTCGGTCGAAATCCCTAGCCGCCGCCCGGTCTGGGCAATGTTGAGCGGGTCCCAGAGCGCCGCTTCGATGAGCACGTCCGTCGTGGCGTCGGATACGCCCGAATGCTCCCCGCCCATCACGCCGGCGAGCGATTCCACGCCGTTGTCGTCGGCGATCACGACGGCCCCCGGGTCGAGCCGGTAGGTGCGGCCGTCCAGGGCCAGCAGTTCCTCGCCGTCCCGCGCGCGGCGGATGGTGAGGTTGCCCGCCACCTTGGCGGCGTCGAACACATGCAGCGGCCGGTCCCGATCGAAGGTCAGGTAGTTGGTGATGTCGACCAGGGCGTTGATCGGCCTGAGGCCGATGTCCGACAGACGGCGCTGCAGCCACTCGGGAGAGGGCCCGTTGCGCACACCGCGCACGAGGCGGAGCGCGAAGGCCGGGCACAGGTGGCGGTCGTCTCCCGCGGGAATCGTCACGCCGACGGGGCAGGGCCCCTGGCCCGGCACGGGCGCGATCGCTGCCGTCTTCACCGTGCCGAGGCCGGCTGCGGCGAGGTCGCGGGCGAGGCCGGCGACGCCCAGCGCGTCGGCGCGGTTGGGCGTCACGGCGATCTCGATCATCGGATCGTCGAGCCCCGCCCAGCCGGCGTAGGGCTGGCCGACGGGCGCGTCATCGGGCAGGTCGATGATGCCGTCATGGTCGTCCGACAGGCCGAGCTCGAAGGCCGAGCACAGCATGCCGCGGCTCTCCACGCCGCGGATGGTGCCGACCGCGAGGGTCAGGTCCTTGGCCGGAATGTAGGTCCCGGGGGGCGCGAAGACGGACGTCATCCCGGTGCGCGCGTTGGGGGCGCCGCACACCACCTGGATCGGCGTGCCGGAGCCGTCGTCGACCATGCAGACACGCAGCCGGTCGGCGTTGGGGTGCTGCTCGGCCGAGATGACGCGAGCGATGCGATAGGCGGCGAGCTCGGCCGCCGGATCGCGGATGCCCTCGACCTCGAGGCCGATGCGCGTCAGCGTCTCGGCGATGGTCTCGACCGACGCCGTCGTGTCGAGGTGGTCCTTGAGCCAGGAAAGGGTGAATTTCATCGTGTTCCAGCCTTGATCACGACGTCAGTCCGCCGGCGAGCGTCGGCAGGTCGAGGGGGCGGAAGCCGTAGTGCTCCAGCCAGCGTACGTCCGCGTCGAAGAACGGGCGCAGGTCCGGCATGCCGTACTTGAGCATGGCGATGCGGTCGATGCCCATGCCCCAGGCGAAGCCCTGATACTCGTCGGGATCGATCCCGCAATTGCGCAGCACGTTCGGGTGCACCATGCCGCAGCCCAGGATCTCGAGCCAGTCGTCGCCTTCCCCGAAGCGGATCTCGCCGCCCTTGCGCGAGCACTGGATGTCGACTTCCGCCGACGGCTCCGTGAACGGGAAGAAGGACGGGCGGAACCGCATCTTGACGCTGTCGACCTCGAAGAAGGCCTTGCAGAATTCTTCCAGCACCCACTTCAGGTGGCCGAGATGGGAGGACTTGTCGATGACCAGGCCCTCGACCTGGTGGAACATCGGCGTGTGGGTCTGGTCGGAATCGGTGCGGTAGGTCCGTCCCGGGCAGATGATGCGGATCGGCGGCGGCGCGCTCAGCATGGTGCGGATCTGCACCGGCGACGTGTGGGTGCGCAGCACCTTGCGCTCGCCGGCTGCGTCGGCGGGCAGGAAGAAGGTGTCGTGCATTTCCCGGGCCGGATGGCCGATCGGGAAGTTGAGCGCCGTGAAGTTGTAGAAGTCGGTTTCGATGTCCGGCCCTTCGGCGACCGAGAAGCCCATGTCGGCGAAGATGGTGGTGAGCTCGTCGACCACCTGGCTGATCGGGTGGACGCGCCCGCGCGTCTGCGGCGCTTCCTGCACGGGCAGCGTCACGTCGAGGCGCTCGGAGGCGAGCCGTGCGGCGAGCGCCGCCGCGGCCAGAGCGTCCTTGCGTGCGCCGAGCGCGGTCTGGACCCGGTCACGCAGGCCGTTGATCAGCGGTCCCCGAGCCTTACGCTCGTCCGGCGTCATGGCCCCGAGCGTCTTCAGCAGCTCGGAGACGCTGCCTTTCTTGCCGAGGGCCGCCACGCGGACGCTCTCGAGCGCGGCCTCGTCTGCTGCGCCCTCGATCTCGGCGAGGAGACCGCTTTCAAGGACGGACATATCGGTCATGAGTGCCTCGAAGGCTCCGGTTGACATCGCGGGAGCACCAGCCGGCGGCGCGGCCGGAAGGCTCCGCCGGTGCGGATACGCGCGTCGGCGCCGGCGGGCAACGGCGTCGCGCCGTCGTGCGCGGCCGAGACGCCGCGGCGGCCGGTCGCGCGCCACGCCGGCTCCAGTCGATACCCGGCGAAGGCCGGGAGCGATCCGATCGGGCGTGCTCGCCCGATCGGACCGAAAGGCGCTTTGGATTTAGGGCGCCCGTCCCCGATCGGGCGATATCACCCGATCGGGACGCGCTGAGGCGCTTCAGGCTGCCTGGGCGGGCAGGGCGGACTTAGCCTGGTCGACGATGGCCTTGAAGGCCGCCGGCTCGCGAATGGCGATGTCCGAGAGCACCTTGCGGTCGATCTCGATGCCCGCCTTGGCGAGCCCGTCGATAAATCGGCTGTAGGTCAGCCCGTGCTCGCGCACCGCAGCGTTGAGACGCTGGATCCACAGCGCACGGAAGGTGCGCTTGCGGTTCTTGCGGTCGCGATAGGCGTATTGCATCGAGCGATCGACGGCGGCCTTGGCCGTGCGGATCGTGTTCTTACGGCGGCCGTAGAAGCCCTTGGCGGCTTTCAGGACCTTCTTGTGCTTGGCGTGGCTGGTCACGCCGCGCTTGACGCGGGCCATAGTCTATCTCCTGGAATGTCGGGGAAGGGGGACGATCAACCGTTGGGCAGGAAGAACTTCTTGATGTTCTTCGCGTCGCCATCGAACAGCACGGTCGTGCCGCGCTGGTTGCGGATCTGCTTGTTGGTCCGCTTGATCATGCCGTGGCGCTTGCCGGCCTGGGCCGACAGCACCTTCCCGGTTCCGGTGATCTTGAAGCGCTTTTTGGCGCCCGACTTGGTCTTGAGTTTGGGCATTTGGCTCTCCTCAAATACGAGAGGGAGCGGCAAAACCGCTCCCGAACCCATGATTTTCATGAGCGAGACGAACGGCCACGGCAGCCCTTTGAGCCGGGCGGTTCGAACGAAGCCGCGCTTATGGCAGAAACGGCCTTGGGCGACAAGCCCTTGGAGGGCGGACCAGAGAGGCCGCTTTATCCGGCGGCGCCATGGGGCTAGGTAGTCCGATCGGGCTCGGAGACGCGCGATGAGGCACTGGAGGATAGCGGTCGCGGCAGTCGGCGTGGGCCTTGCGGTCGTGGCCATCCTTGCCGGGACGGCCTATGTGCTGCGCCGACCGACCATGCTCACCCTGGGCCTGCTCGCCGGCGATGCGATCGACCGCGCGGTGTTCGAGGCTGCCGCCGCCCAGCTCGAGGCCCGCCGGGCGCCGTTCCGCCTCAAGCTCGCGCTCCAGGACAACCCGGGCCAGCCGCTCGCCGCGCTCGACGGCGGCAAGGTCGACCTCGCCATCGCCCGCTCCGACGTGGCCGTGCCGGCGAGCGCCCGCGTGGTGCTGATCCTGCGCAACGATGCGGCGGTGATCGTCGCCTCGAAGGCGTCCGGCATCGCCAAGATCCCCGATTTCGCCGGCCACCGCGTCGGGGTGTCCTCGGATGTCCCCGGCACCGGCGACGTGTTCAACACCCTGCTGTCCTACTACGGGCTCTCGGACCGGCAGGTCACGCGCGTCGACCTGACGCTGACCGAGGTGCCGGGCGCCTTCAAGGACGGCCGCATCGAGGCCGTGATCCTCATGGGCGTGCCAGGGGCGCGCGCCGTGACCAGGACGGTTCACGCCATCGACGCGCTTCTGCACGACCGGGTCGTTTTCGTCGGCGTCGCCGATGCCGACGCGGTTGCCGCGCTGCAGGACGGCCTCAGCTCGACCAAGGTGGCGGAGGGCGCCTTCAGCGGCAAGCCGTTGCAACCGCCCGCCGACGTCAGCACGATCAGCTACGCCGTCAGAATGTTTGCCACCGACGCGCTCGACGAGGGCACCGTCGCGGCCTTCGTTCGCCAGTTGCTGGCCATGAAGTCGAGCCTGGCGGCAAGCCATTCGACGGCGGCGAACATCGCGCCGCCGGATCCGGATGCCGACAACAGCCTGGTGCTCCATGCCGGCGTCAAGGCCTATCTCGACGGCGACGACACCAGCTTCGTCGAGCGCTACAGCGATTACCTCTATCTTGGCGCATCGCTCGCCAGCGGCATCGCGTCCGCCATCGCGCTGAGCATGGGCAGCCTGGCCAGCCGCCGGCGCCGACGCACGCTCGCCGCGCTCTTCGACATTCAGGACGTCGCGGCCAAGGTGCCGCAGGCGACCTCGCTGGCCGACCTGAGGGCGATCGACGAGGAGGCCAGCGAGCGCGCCCGGCTTGCCTTCAAGAAGGCCGCCGACGGCGAGCTCAGGGGCGAGGACATCGCCGCCTTCGGTCTCGCCCTGACCGATCTGCGCACGTCGTTGGCGACGAAGCGTGCATCGCTGGTGGAGCGGGCCAAGGAGCAGGCCGCAGCGTCGTCGCCGCCTGCGGAGCCATGACGATCGCTGGCCCCTTCGGCGCCATGGCTGCAGTTCATCCGGCCAGCTAATGGTCAAACAACTTCAGCGTCGCTGCCGTCTTTCCCGTCAGCTTGGCGACCGTATCAAAGGTCTGCAACGCGCCGAGAAACTGTACTTGATCTGAACATTTCTGGAGCGCTTCGCGATGGATGAATTCACCCAATCGCGAAGAAGCGCTCCAGATTCAAAGGGCTCCTAGCATTGCCCTGCAATTGGATGATCTCATCCAACGAGTGAAATGCTCTAGCGGGGTGCCAGGATCATGATCATCTGGCGGCCTTCCAGCTGCGGCTCGCTCTCCACCTTGGCGACCTCGGCGGTCTCGCCCTTGACCTTGTCGAGCAGCCGGTAGCCCAAGTCCTGGTGCGCCATCTCGCGGCCGCGAAAACGCAAGGTGATCTTGACCTTGTCGCCTTCCTCGAAGAAGCGGAGCACCGCTTTCATCTTCGTCTCGTAGTCGTGATCGTCGATGCCCGGGCGAAGCTTGATCTCTTTGACCTCGACGGTCTTCTGCTTCTTGCGTGCTTCCGCGGCCTTCTTCTGTTCCAAGAACTTGAAGCGGCCGTGGTCGAGAATCTTGCAGACCGGAGGGACCGAGTTGGGGGCGATCTCGACGAGGTCGAGGCCAGCCTCCTCGGCCGCGCTCAGCGCGTCGAAGAAGGGTACGACGCCTCGATTCTGTCCGCTCTCGTCAATCAGCTGGACTTCGCGGACACCACGAATGTCCCTGTTCGCGCGGGGCCCGTCCTTCTGCGGGGCCTGCATGGATCGCATCGGTCGACGAATGGCTCATATCTCCTGTTTCGGCGCGGACGCTTCATAGCGCTGCTCCCGCTCGGAGCGGTTCCGCACACATGACCTTGAACTCGGGACATTCGCAGAAAGTCCCGTCAAGTCAACCGAGCAGCGGGCTGCCTCGACGGATTCGGCGGCGCTCATCGACGCCCGGTGATGGCAATATAGGTATCCAATGTATCGGCGACCATTTTCTCCAGCGAGAAGTGGCGCTCTACATGGGCGCGGGCGTGGCGGGTCATGGCCTCCTGGGCGCTGGCGCCCATGGCCAGCACGCCACCGATGGCGGCAGCCAGCGCCCCCGCGTCGCCGGGCGGCACGCACCAGCCGGTGCGCTCGCTGGGCGTCACGCGCGGCGGAAACTGCACGGTCTCCGGCACGGCGCCGAGGTCGCTGACGATCACCGGTGTCCCCAGCGCCTGCGCCTCGACCGCCACGCGCCCGAACGCCTCCGGCTCTGTCGACGGCACGGTGACGACGGCGGCGGCCAGCAGGGCTGCAGGCATGTCGGTGCAGTGGCCGACGCGCCGCACGACGCCGGTCAGCCCGTATCCGGCGATCGCGGCATCGAGTTCCTTCACATAGGAATCACGCCCCTGCGGGTCGCCGGCCAGGATGAACGTGACGTCGCGCAGGCCACCGTCCACAAGCTTTTTCGCCGCTTCGATCAGCACGCGCTGGCCCTTCCAGGCCGTCAGCCGCGCGGCCAGGAGCACGATCCGCTGATGCGGCGCCAGCCCCCAGTGCCGCCGCAGCAGCTCCACCCGCTCCGGCGGGACGGCCTGGGCCGAAAAGGCGCGCAGGTCGGTCCCGCGGTGGATCACCCTGAGCCGCGAGCGTGCCTGCGGGTAGAGCGCGCCGATCAGCCCGGCCGTGTAGTGCGAATTGGCGATCACCACGTCGCCTCGCGCCATCACCGAATTATAGCGCAGCTTGATCGGCGAGCGGCCGGCATATGCGCCGTGGTAGGTGGTCACGAAGGGCAGGTTGAGCGCCCGTGTCGCCGCCAGCGCAACCCAGGCCGGGGCACGCGAGCGGGCATGGACGAGGCTGACACCCTCGTCGAGGCAGATTCGCGCCAGCTTGCGCACGTTGAGCGCCATGGCGAGCGGGTTCTTGGTCCGCGCCGGGAACGGCACCCAGATGCCGCCCTCGGCTTGCAGCTCGCCGACCAGCCGCCCGCCTTCGGTCGCGATCAGCGCCCGTGCTCCCACCGCGGCCAGCCCGGCCGCGATGTCGACGGCCGTCCGCTCCGCGCCGCCGGCATCCAGCTCCGGCACGATCTGCAAGATGGTGCGGCCCGTAAGCGCGTGGGTTGTCGTCGGAAAGTGCGCCATCGTGAGTCGCTGGATCAAGGTCCCGAGTCGAGTGGTTGCAGACGAGGTTGTCTTCCTTCTCATGGCATCCGCGTTTAGGAACTTCAAATGCGTAACGGCATCGGCACCTGACGCAGAGGGTTATGTGGGCGTGAACGACACCAATCCCGACTATCTGGAGGTGGGCACGGGCTCCGCCGCGCGCCGGATCGCGCTGCTGCGCAGGCCGGGCCGCGGCCCCACCGTCGTGTGGCTGGGCGGCTTCCGGTCCGACATGCGGGCGACCAAGGCGACCGAGCTCGATCGCTGGGCGGAGCGCTCCGGCCGGCCGTTCCTGCGCATGGATTACACGGCGCACGGAGAATCACCCGGGCGCTTCGAGGATTGCACCGTGTCCACGTGGCTGGAGGACGCGCTCGCCGTCATCGGCGCCTTCGCCGGCGAGCAGCCGGTCCTCGTCGGCTCATCCATGGGCGGCTGGATCGCGCTGCTCGCGACGGCGACGCTGATGCGCGAGCGACGGCCCCAGGCTCCCGGCGGGCTCGTGCTGATCGCGCCAGCGGTCGATTTCACCGAGCGGATGTGGGCTTCCATGCCGGACGAAGGCAAGCGGGCGATTGCCGAGAACAGTGTCTGGTACCGTCCCTCGGCCTATTCCGACGAGCCTTATCCGATCACGCGCAGGCTCATCGACGATGGCCGCATGCACCTCATGCTGGACCGTCCGATCTCGACCGGCTGCCCCGTCCACATCCTCCAGGGCATGCAGGATCCCGACGTGCCGTGGGCGCACGCGATGGAGGTGGTCGAGCACCTGCCGGGGGATTCCGTGAGCCTGACCCTGATCAAGGACGGGGACCACCGGCTGTCGCGCCCCCAGGACATCGATCGGTTGATCGCCGCGGTGGAAGCGATGGTTGCGGATCGCTGACGGGAGCATCGGGTTCGGTCGGAGCTGCCGCTCCTAACGTCTGCCCCGGGCGATAAAAAAGGCCGGGCGGATGCCAGTCCGCTCGGCCTTCCGAAACCATGAGTCCTGCGCCGGCGTCAGTGGACGCTGACGGTCGTCAGGTCCTGCGCCCAGGCATTCGCCAGGGCCGAAGCGCGCGAATCGGTCAGCAGGATGGGCGTGCCGTCGGCGGCGAGCAGGGCGAAAAGCTCGACGCCGGGCTGCAGCGCTGGCGCCTGGGGGAACAGCTGCTGCACGTCTTCCGAGCGGATGGCGCGGACGTAGGCGAGCTTCTCTTCAGTGTCCGCCAGGGTGAGTTCGTTGTCGCTATTCATGTTGTCGTTCATCTCGTCCTCCTCGCACCCTCTGATGAGCGGTGCGCTTGTCCGGCCGCCTCAAGTGCGCGCCGAAATCTCGATCTTACGCACGATGCGCTCGGCATCGGGCCTCACCAGGTCCACGGACAGCAGCCCATTCGACAGGTCGGCGCCGAGCACCTCCATGCCGTCGGCAAGGAGGAACGACCGCTGAAACTGCCGCGCGGCGATGCCCCTGTGCAGGAACTGGCGCGCCTTGTCCTCGACTTGTCGGCCGCGGATCACCAGTTGGTTCTCCTCCAGGGTGATCTCGAGCTGGTCCCGCGTGAAACCGGCCAGAGCAAGGATAATGCGCAGCCGTTCGGGCTCGTTCCCTTCGCGAGGGATGCGCTCGATATTGTAGGGCGGATAGCCGTCCGACGCCGCTTTCGCGGCCCTATCGAGCGCTTGCTCGATTTCGTCGAACCCGAGCAAGAACGGGTGTGAGAACGGCGAAGCTCTGCTCATCGGCGAAGCCCTTTCGAAGGCACTTCGTAGGTTTTGACCCGCTGTTGCGGCGCCGCGACAGATCTAGGCATTGCCGGCTGTATTTCAAGCGCCGTCGGACCGGCCGGCTCCGCCGGCGCCGGCGCGATCCGCCCGCACCATGTCGGCGAGCCCCTGGGCAAGCGACACGGGCGGCGTCCAGCCGAGCGCTTTGGCCGGCCCGATGTCGGCCGCAAACGAGCCGATCAGGCTTTGTGCCATGCCGGCGCGGCCGAGGAGGGTGAGCGCGCCGGCAAGAATGGCCGGCGGCATCGGCAGCAACTGTGCCCGGCGGCCGTGCGCGGCGGCGAGCAGGCGGATGAACTGCGGCGTCGACACGATCTCCGCGTCGGCGAGCAGAAAGGCCTCACAATCGCCGCCGGCCGGCGGATGCGCCAACCGATGATCGATGAAGGACGCGAGGTTCTCGATGCCGAGGAAGGACCTGCGGTTCCTGATGGAGGCGAAGGGCAGCGGCAGCGCTCGGGCGACGGCCCGCGACAGGGCGCGGATATTGGCCTTGGCGGCCGGGCCGTAGACGATGGTCGGCCGGATGATCGTCACCGCCAGCCCGGTCTCCCGTGCCACGGCCGCCAGCGCCGCTTCGGATTCGGCCTTGCTCACCGCATAGGCGCCGCTCGGCGCGAGCGGCATGTCGGGGTGGATGAGCCCGTCGCCGCCCTGCCCATGCACGTAGGCGGTGCTGGCGAAGATGAAATGCCGCACACCGGCCGCCGCCGCCGCCCGCGCCAGCGCAATGGTCGGATCCCTGTTGACCGCACGATAGAGCGCCAGGGCGTCGGCGCCTTCGCCGACGGCACGATGGGCCCGCGCTGCCAGGTGCACGACCGCCGACGCCCCGGCGAGCGCCGGGGCCAGAGCGACGCCTGGCGCAGCGAGATCGCCGACGGGGACGATGTCCGCGCCGAGCCCGGCGGCGGCCTGCCGTACGACGAGCCGCGGCGCATAGCCCCTGGCGGCGAGATACGCCGTCGCATATGTGCCGACGAAACCCGTGCCGCCGGTGATCGTGATGGTGCCTCGGTGTGGTTCGGCCATGTCTCGTTGCTCGGCCATGTCTCGTTGCTCGGCTGCCGGTCGCGGATGCGATTTGAGTCGTCGCGGCGGACGGGCTATGCGAGCCGGGTTCCGCCTCGATGCACGCAACCGGCGCATCGGGCAAGACGGGCGGCGATGCAATCGCCGCCGCGATGATGAAGGCGTGCTGAAGGCGTTCGATGCGAAGCGAGGTCAAAGAGCCGGATGCATCGGGCGCGGCGCAGGTCACGGTTGCCGGAGACGCGGGCGCGGATGCGGCTGCGCCGGGCAGGCGAGGCGCGGACGATCCGGCCCACCAGGCGCGCCGCCGGCGGTTGTCGATCCTGGGCGGCATCGCCAGCACCGCGTTGTTCATCGCGGCGCTGTACGTCCTCTGGCGCACCGTCAGCCAGCTCAACGCAGCCGATGTGAAAGCCGCTTTCTCGAGCGTCACTGCCCGGCAGACCGGCATCGCCGTGCTGCTCACCTTCACGAGCTACGTGCTGCTCACTGGCTACGACTTCCTGGCGCTCCGGCAGATGCGCGTGCGCGTTCCCTATCGCACGACGGCGCTCGCTTCGTTCACCAGCTATGCCGTCAGCTTCACCCTCGGCTTCCCGTTGGTGACGGCGGGCACCGTCCGCTACTGGATCTATTCGGCCAAAGGCCTGCGTGCCTCGCAGGTGGCGACCTTGACCGTGATCGCCGGTCTCACCTTCTGGCTCGGCATGGGCGTGGTCCTGGCCTGGAGCCTGGTGCGGGAGGCGGGCGCCATCGCGGTTCTCGCCCATACGCGCATCTTCCTGAACCAGATCGTCGGCGTCGTCGTCTTCGCCCTGGTGGCCGGCTACCTCGTGTGGGTGTCGATCAAGCACAGGGCCGCGACGATCCAGGGCTGGCGGCTGGAGCTGCCCGGCTTCCGTCTGACGCTCGGCCAGATGATCCTGGGGGCGGGCGATGTCTGCGCCGGCGCCGGCGTGCTCTACGCGCTGCTGCCGCTCGGCCACGGCCTGAGCTACGAGACCTTTCTGGCGATCTACGTCTGCGCCTGCATGCTCGGCATCGCCAGCCACGCGCCCGGGGGGCTGGGCGTCTTCGAGGCCACGATCCTCGTCGCCTTGTCGGCTTTGCCTGGAGAGCGGGTGCTGGGGGCGTTGCTGCTCTTTCGCCTCTATTACTATCTGGTTCCGTTCGTCCTGGCTCTGGTCCTGCTGGGGGGCCACGAGATCAGAAAGCGTTTGCGCGCGCAGATTCGGACGGCACCTCCGTAAATCGGTAGTATCTCTTGGTTAGAACGCCGCAAGGGGATGCTCGCCGCCGGCTGGGAGGTCGTGACCTTGGCACCGCCTGAGCAACGCACGTCTTCCGAGACATCCTTCCAGGTGCGGGCTCTGCGCGGCCGCTACGTTGCCTTGCGTGCGACGGCGACGACGTGCGCCGTCTTCGTGCTGATCGCCATGGCGGAGCATGGCCTCAATCTCTGGATGCTGGCCGCGTCGGGCACAGCCGTCCTGGTGACCCTGTTGCTGTTCAGGGACCGCATGCCGATCGGCGTGCCGGCCGCCGGACGGTCGAGCGACAAGGCGGATGCTGCTGGCATCGCCGCGCTGATGGCCGCCATTCCCGATCCGGCGCTGCTCGTCGACCGCCGCAGCGTGGTGATCGACGCCACACCGGAGGCTCGGGGGTCGTTCCCGACGTTGCGGATCGCTCAGCCGCTGTCCTTCACGTTGCGGGCCCCGGCGGTGCTGGAGGGGCTCGATGACGTGCTCAAGTCGGGCGAAGCGCAGATCGTCGAGTTCTCCCATCGAGGCGCGGCCGAGCGCGTGTACGCGGTCGCCATCACCCCGTTCGTCGTGGCCGGCGGCGACAAGGGCGCGCTGCTGTTCTTTCGCGATCAGACGGCTGCCCGGCGCCTGGAGCACATGCGCGTCGATTTCGTCGCCAACGCCAGCCATGAGCTGCGCACGCCGCTCGCGTCGTTGATGGGGTTCATCGAAACGTTGCAGGGCCCGGCGCGCAACGACGTGGTGGCGCGCGAGCGCTTCCTCGGCATCATGCGCGACCAGGCCCAGCGCATGTCGCGCCTGATCGACGACCTGCTGTCGCTGTCGCGCATCGAAATGCGCGCCCACGTGCAGCCGGCGACGCCCGTGGACGTGCTGGGCCTGGTCAAGCACATCATGGACACGCTGAGCCCGCTGGCCGGCGATCGGGGCGTGGCGCTCGAGCTGGTGGCGCCGTCCACGCCGGTGATCGTCCCCGGCGACCGCGACGAATTGCTCCGGGTGTTCGAGAACCTGATCGAGAACGCCGTCAAGTACGGCCAGTCGGGCAAGCGGGTCGTCATCACCGTGGCGGCGCCCCCGGAAGGGGGGGCGGCGAACGATAATGAGATCTCGATCTCGGTGCGCGATTTCGGCCCGGGCATCGGGCCGGAGCACGTGCCGAGGCTGACCGAGCGCTTCTACCGCGTCGATGTCGCCGCCAGCCGGGAGAAGGGCGGCACGGGCCTCGGGCTCGCTATCGTCAAGCATATCGTCAACCACCATCGCGGGCGCCTGCAAATCGAAAGCGAGCTCGGCCACGGTGCCCTGTTCCGCGTCATCTTGCCCCTCTTCGGCGACCAGAAGGCTGCCGGCCGCATGCAGGGCTGAGCGCGGCAGTCGTTGGCGGGCAAAGGATCTGCCGTGTCATTCGACTGTCATCGAGAGGTCATACGTAGGCCGCGCAAAGGGGCTTCACTGTACGCGAGCAACTGGCGCGGCCGACCGTCGGCAATGCCTGAGGCCTATTGCAACCCCTTAAGGAGAGACCCCGTGAAGTTTCAATCGTTCATCGCTGCGGCCGGTATTGCCGCCGTCGGCTTTGCGACGCTGTCCTTCGCCGCCGAAATCTCCGGCGCCGGCGCGAGCTTCCCCTATCCCGTGTATGCAAAGTGGGCCGAGGCCTACAAGAAGGATTCGGGCGCCAGCCTGAACTATCAGTCGATCGGCTCGGGCGGCGGCATCAAGCAGATCCAGGCTCGGACGGTCACGTTCGGCGCCACCGATGCCCCGCTGAAGGGCGAGCAGCTTGAGAAGGACGGCCTGATCCAGTTCCCGATGGTGATGGGCGGCATCGTGCCGGTCGTGAACCTCGAGGGCGTGCAGCCGGGCCAGCTCGTCCTGGACGGTCCCACGCTCGCCAAGATCTTCCTGGGCGAGATCAAGACGTGGGATGACGCCGCCATCAAGGCGCTCAACGCCGGCGTGAACCTGCCGTCGACGGCGATCGCGGTGGTTCGTCGTTCGGACGGCTCCGGCACCACCTTCAACTTCACCGACTACCTGAGCAAGGTGAGCGCGGACTGGAAGTCGAAGGTCGGCTCCGCGACTGCGGTCGAGTGGCCGGTCGGCCTCGGCGCCAAGGGCAATGAGGGCGTGGCCGCCAACGTCGCGCAGACCAAGGGCTCGATCGGCTACGTCGAGTATGCCTACGCCAAGCAGAACAAGCTGCTTTTCGCCAAGATGAAGAACAAGGACGGCAAGGTCGTCGGTCCCGAGACCAAGTCGTTCCAGGCGGCCGCCGCCAATGCCGACTGGAGCTCGGTCCCGGGCTTCGGCGTCATCCTGACCGACGAGCCGGGCGCCGACTCCTGGCCGATCACGGCTGCCACCTTCATCCTGATGCACAAGAAGCCGCAGGACGCGGCGGCGGCTGGCGAAGCGCTCAAGTTCTTCGGCTGGGCCTATGCCAAGGGCGCCGGCCTCGCCGAGGAGCTCGACTACATCCCCATGCCCGACAAGGTCGTCGGCCTGGTCAAGAAGGAATGGGCTCAGGTGGTCGACGCCAGCGGCAAGCCGGTGATGCCGGCGGCCTCCAACTGATAGTCGATCTGTCGAATGCGGCAAGGCGGTAACGCCTTGCCGCGTCATTTCACTTCGATCATGCGTCCCGCCTTCGCCCCGTTGGGTCTCTTGAGTGAACGCGGGTAGGGCATGTCCGACGTCCGGGAACGATCACCGATGGCTGATGTAGCGCTGAACTCCAGTACGGCCGAGCCGGCGGCGAAAACCGTCGACCGCGCGTCGGTGCTGCGGGGCTTCCGAATGGGGGACCTCGCCTTCTTCAACCTGACGCGCGGCGCCGCCTTTCTTGTGCTGGTGCTCCTTGGCGGCGTCATCATTGCCCTGATCGCCGGCGCGCTGCCCGCGCTGCGGGAGTTCGGTTTCGGCTTCATCACATCGCAGTCTTGGAACCCGGTGACCGAGAAGTTCGGCGCCCTGGCGCCGATCTACGGCACGCTGGTGACCTCGCTCATCGCCATGCTGATCGCCGTTCCCGTGGGCCTCGGCATCGCCATCTTCCTCACCGAGCTGTGCCCGCCGTTTCTGCGCCGGCCGATCGGCATCGCCGTGGAGCTCCTGGCCGGCATCCCGTCGATCATCTACGGCATCTGGGGCCTCTTCGTCTTCGCGCCCTTCCTGCAGGGGACCTTGCAGCCGTTCCTGATCTCGGTGTTCGGTAACGTTCCCGTCCTGTCGTCGATCTTCGCCGGCCCGCCTTACGGCATCGGTATCCTCACCGCCGGTCTCATCCTGGCGATCATGGTGCTGCCGTTCATCACCTCGATCTCCCGCGACGTGTTCGAGACCGTGCCCCCGGTGCTCAAGGAGGCCGCCTACGGCGTAGGCTGCACCACGTGGGAAGTGATCCGCAACGTCGTCATCCCCTACACCCGCGTCGGCGTGATCGGCGGCGTCATGCTGGGCCTCGGCCGGGCCCTGGGCGAGACCATGGCGGTCACCTTCGTCATCGGCAACGCCCACAAGATCTCGGCGTCGATCCTGCAGCCGGGCACGACGATCTCGGCCACAATTGCCAATGAGTTCACCGAGGCCGTGGGCGATCTCTACACCTCGTCGCTGATCGCGCTCGGCCTGCTCCTCTTCGTCATCACCTTCATCGTTCTCGCATTCGCGCGGCTCATGCTGCTGCGTCTCGAAAAGCAGCAGGGGAAGTGAGAGCATGACCGCGCGCGTATCATTCGCGGGGCGCAAGCGCTCCAACGGCGTCATGATGGGTCTTTGCTGGGCCGCCGCAGCCTTCGGCTTGACCTGGCTGGTGATCATCCTGGCGACCCTGCTGTGGGAGGGCTTCAGCGGCCTCAGCGCCGCAGTGTTCACCCAGAACACGCCGCCGCCGGGGTCGGCCGGCGGTCTCCAGAATGCCATCGTCGGCAGCCTGATCATGACGGTCATCGGCGTCCTGATCGGCACGCCCATCGGCATGCTGGCCGGCACCTACATGGCGGAATATGGCCGGCACACCAGGCTGACGACCATCGTCCGCTTCATCAACGACATCCTGCTCAGCGCCCCCTCCATCGTCGTCGGCCTCTTCATCTATGAGGTCCTGGTGGTGCAGATGGGCCACTTCTCGGCAATCGCCGGTGCGGCGGCGTTGGCGGTCATCGTGATCCCCGTGGTCGTGCGCACCACCGAGGACATGCTGCTGCTGGTTCCCAACCCGTTGCGCGAGGCGGCCTCGGCCCTTGGCATGCCGCGCCACTTCGTCATCCGGCGGATCGCCTATCGGGCGGCTCGCGCCGGCATGATCACCGGCGTGCTGCTCGCCATCGCCCGTGTCTCCGGCGAGACCGCGCCGCTGCTGTTCACCGCGCTCAACAACCAGTTCGGCAGCACGAACCTGAACGGGCCGATGGCGAGCCTTCCGGTCGTCATCTTCCAGTTCGCTCTGTCGCCCTACGCGGACTGGCAGAAGCTGGCCTGGACTGGAGCGCTCATCATCACTCTAGCCGTGCTGACCCTCTCCATTGCGGCGCGCGTGCTTTCTGCGAGGACCCAGAAATGAGCGAATCCAGCGTCTCCGCCATCGAAATCGCGGCCTCTAAGCCGGCGGCCTCCAATCAGGGCCTCAAGGAGAAGATCTCGGTCCGCGACCTGCGCTTCTACTACGGTGACTCGCTGGCGCTGAAGGGGATCAACCTCCCGCTCTATGACCGCAAGGTCACCGCCTTCATCGGGCCTTCCGGCTGCGGCAAGTCCACCCTGCTGCGCATCCTGAACCGGATGTATGATCTCTACCCGGGGCAGCGCGCGGAGGGCGAAGTGTTGCTCGACGGCGACAACATCCTGGCGCCGAAGCAGGACCTGAACATCCTGCGCTCGCGGGTCGGCATGGTGTTCCAGAAGCCGACGCCGTTCCCGATGAGCATCTACGACAACATCGCCTTCGGCATCCGCCTGTACGAGAAGGTGCCGAAGAGCGAGCTCGACGACCGCATCGAATCCTCGCTGCGCCGCGCGGCGATCTGGGACGAGGTGAAGAACAAGCTCAACGCGAGCGGCTTGAGCCTCTCGGGCGGTCAGCAGCAGCGCCTGTGCATCGCCCGTACCGTGGCGATCCGTCCCGAGGTCATCCTGCTCGACGAGCCGTGCTCCGCGCTGGATCCGATCTCGACGGCCAAGATCGAGGAGCTGATCGACGAGCTCAAGAGCGACTACACGATCGCCATCGTCACGCACAACATGCAGCAGGCGGCGCGCGTGTCCGAGAACACGGCCTTCATGTATCTGGGAGAGCTGGTCGAGTTCGGTCCGACGTCGAAGATCTTCACGTCGCCGACCGACTCGCGCACGCAGGACTACATCACCGGGCGCTTCGGCTAGAGCGCTTCGCGGTTGGGTGGACCCACCCAATCGCAAAGGAAGCGCTCCAGGTGAAAAGAGTTGGAGCATTTTTCTGCAATTGGATGACCTCATCCAATTGCGAAATGCTCCAGGGACGGCGCCTCCGGTTCCGGTCGCGGCGGAGGCATTTGAATATCGAGACCGAGAGCATGTGGGTCTTGGCGAGCCGCCTTTGACCAATCAGCACCATGCTTGAACGAACCAGGAGCAGAGTGCGATGACCGAGCATACCGTCTCCGCCTTCGACACCGAGCTGTCTTCGCTGCGGAGCACCGTGGTGGAGATGGGCGGCTTTGCCGAAAAGATGTTGGACGACGCGACGCGGGCGCTCGTACGCCGGGACACCGAGTTGGCGCAGTCGATCATCGCGGCCGACATCCGTCTGGACAATCTCCAGCGCGAGGTGGAGGAACGTGCGGTCCTGACCATTGCGCGGCGCCAGCCGATGGCCGTCGACCTGCGCGAGATCATCTCCGCCATCCGTGTCGCCGGCGACATCGAGCGGATTGGCGATCTCGCCAAGAACATCGCCAAGCGCGCGGTGGCCATCGGCAGCCAGTTCCAGCCGCCGAAGATCGTCGTGGGCGTGCAGCACATGAGCGATCTGGTGCAGGAGCAGCTCAAGGACGTGCTCGACGGCTACACCCAGCACGACGCCAACGTCGCCCTCGAGGTCTGGAACCGGGACGGCGACATCGATGCGCTCTACACCTCGCTGTTCCGCGAGCTGTTGACTTACATGATGGAAGACCCGCGCAACATCGGCTTCTGCGCGCATCTGTTGTTCTGCGCCAAGAACATCGAGCGCATTGGCGATCATACGACCAATATCGCTGAAACCATCAACTACCTCGTTACCGGCGAGCCTCTGGGCCCGGAACGCCCCAAGGCCGACAAGTCGAGCTTCACGACGATCGACGCGACGAAGAGCTAACGGAATGGTGGGGGGATGGGGACACGCATTCTGATCGTCGAGGACGAGGAGCCGTTGAGCCTGCTGCTGAGGTACAATCTCGAGGCGGAAGGCTATGACGTCGACACGGTGTCCCGGGGCGACGATGCCGAGATCAGGCTGCGGGAGCTGGTGCCCGATCTCGTGCTGCTCGATTGGATGTTGCCGGGCTTGTCCGGCATCGAGCTGTGCCGGCGCATACGCTCCCGACAGGAAACGGAGCGGCTGCCGGTCATCATGCTGACCGCGCGTGGCGAGGAAGCCGAGCGTGTCCGCGGCCTGGCGACCGGGGCCGACGACTACGTCGTCAAGCCGTTTTCGGTGCCGGAATTGCTGGCGCGCGTGCGGGCGTTGCTGCGGCGTGCCAAGCCGTCCCACGTCGCCAACCTGCTGACGGCCGGCGACATCGAGCTCGATCGCGAGACGAGGCGGGTGCGGCGTTCGAGCCGCGAGCTGCACCTCGGGCCGACGGAGTTTCGCCTGCTCGAATTTCTGATGCAGAGCCCCGGACGGGTGTTCTCCCGCGAACAGCTGCTCGACGGCGTGTGGGGCCACGACGTCTACATCGACGAGCGGACCGTGGACGTGCATGTCGGCCGCCTGCGCAAGGCGATCAACCGGCCCCGCAAGCCCGATCCGATCCGCACCGTACGCGGCGCCGGCTACGCCTTCGACGAGACCTTTGCGCGGGATTGAGGTTGTGCGGGGCGCCGATGTCGCGCCCCGTCTCTGCCCGTCTGTCGCCGTCATGACCACGGGCGAGCCCCCCTCATGACAGCGGGGAAGCGCACTTCAGATTCGACAAGTTGACGTGCGTCTACCCGATCAGATGGGCTCATCTGATCGGGTAGACATGCTCCAGATTCAAAACGTTATGAGCATTTCTCTGCCATTGGATGATCTCATCCAATGGCGAAATGCTCTAGCTCTAGCGCCTGCGCCGCTCGGGCGGCTGATAGGCGATGCGGGCGTGGTGGCTGCAGTAGGGCTGCCCGGGGGTCGTGCGATTGCCGCAGAAGCGGAACTCGGCCGACGTCGGATCTCCCAGCGGCCAGCGGCACATGTTCTCGCGCAGCTCCGTGATCGTCACGCGCTCGGACATCGGCACCACGACATCGGGCAGCGTCCGGGCGGCCGGCGGCGCGTACTCGTCGGGCTCGATACGCATGCTGACGGCGAGCACGGTATTGCCCTGGACGGCCGGGCCATGGGTCGGCCGCGCTGTCGCTACGGCGGGGCGGGGGGGCGTCCCCACGCTCTTGCGGGGCTTGGGCGTGCCGGACGCCGGCGCCTTCGCCCGTCCCGAGAGGCCCAGGCGATGGACCTTGCCGATCACCGCGTTGCGCGTGATGCCACCCATGGCCGTTGCGATCTGGCTGGCGCTCAACCCCTCGGCCCATAGCCGCTTCAGCAGCTCGACGCGGTCATCGCTCCAGATGTTTCCAGGATCGTTCATCCGCCCCTCCGTGCTCAGCGCCGCCATTGGGAATCCCTCCGCGATTGCGCACGCTCCTCGTCGCAGCGCAGCGGGACCATCACCAATGACCGGTTTACCCACGACATGTCGTGGTTCACACGCAGGACCATACAAGATGACGCAAGTCTGCGCCAAGACCGGCCCCGGTGCGGTGGATGTTTTCCCCAGGAAGGTGACGAAACCGAGTCCGAATGCGCCCGTTTTGCGCCGCCAATGTCGCTATTGCAGCAACAATCGAAATCGCCGCCGTCCGAACCTGTGCATAAAATCGAGGCGCGTTGCAAAAGCCGCTCGCCGTACCAATGTACGCTTTGAAATTGACAGCCGGAGCCGGGTCCCTAGAATAGAGGTAGTGCCGCCCCCCGCTGGGCGGCACTTTGATTTTTGGGGATTTCGCTGGCCGCAAGGCCGTCCGAATTCACGCCGCTGCGGAGCGCTTGCCGTTTGCGTGGGGCCACGCGGCCGGGACGAAGCACTCCAGATTCGATGTGCTGGAGCGTCCATGCGCCCGGATGACGCCATCCGGGCGGGAGCCGCCACCCAGCCGCGGACGGCGGCTTCGACATGCGGATCGGCTCTTGCGAACATCAGCCGATTGAACCGAAGTGATCCCGCATGAGGAGATCCGACCCGTGACCTCGCCGCTTCTGCCGACCTTTGCGCGCGCCGATCTGCAATTCGACCGGGGAGAGGGCTTGTGGCTCGTCACGCGTGACGGCGAACGATATCTCGACTTCGGCGCCGGCGTTGCGGTGAACTCGCTTGGTCATGCCCATCCTCACCTGGTCGAGGCGCTGACCACCCAGGCCACCAAGGTCTGGCATACGTCGAACTTGTATCGGATCCCCGAGGGCGAGCGCCTGGCGCAGCGGCTGGTGGACGCCACCTTCGCCGACCGCGTGTTCTTCACCAATTCGGGCGCCGAGGCGCTGGAATGCGCCATCAAGATGGCGCGCAAGTATCATGCGGCCAACGGCGAGCCCGGGCGCTACCGCATCATCACCTTCGAGGGGGCGTTCCACGGCCGCACGCTGGCCACCATAGCGGCCGGCGGTCAGGCCAAATACCTGGAGGGTTTCGGCCCCAAGGTCGACGGCTTCGATCAGGTGCCGCTGACCGATGACGACGCGCTCAAGGCCGCGATCGGGCCGGAGACGGCGGCCATCCTGATCGAGCCGATCCAGGGCGAGGGCGGCGTCCGCGTGGTCGATCCGGCCAAGCTGAAGGCGCTGCGCGCCCTGTGCGACCAGCATGGGCTGCTGCTGATCTTCGACGAGGTGCAGACCGGCGTGGGCCGGACGGGCAAGCTCTTCGCCTACGAATGGTCCGGCGTCGCGCCGGACATCATGGGCATCGCCAAGGGCATCGGCGGCGGCTTCCCGCTCGGTGCCTGCCTGTCGACCGAAGAGGCGGGCAAGGGGATGACCGCTGGCGTGCACGGCACCACCTTCGGCGGCAATCCCCTGGCCATGGCGGTCGGCAACGCGGTGCTCGACGTGATCCTGGCGCCGGGCTTTCTGGAGCACGTGCGCGCCATGGGCCTGCTGCTGAAGCAGCGGCTCGCGGAGATCAAGGACCGCTTCTCGTCGCTCATCGTCGAGGTGCGCGGCGAGGGCCTCATGCTCGGACTGAAGATGAACGTTCCCAACACGGATTTCATCGCGGCGGCGCAGAAGCAGCATCTGCTGCTGATCGGCGCGGGCGAGAACACCGTCCGTCTGCTGCCGCCGCTCATCATCGGCGAGGCCGAGGTCGCCGATGGGATCGAGCGGATCGCGGCCGCGGCGCGGCAGCTCGAGACGGACCTGCGGGGCGAGAGGCGGGGAGCAGCCTGATGAGCCCCAGCAAGAAGGCCGTCATGAACGGGGGCGGCGCCCGGTACGCCGGCGAGCAGGCTCGTCACTTCCTGGACCTCGCCGATTTCACCGGCGCGGAACTGCGGGTCGTGCTCGACGCCAGCGCGCGCCTCAAGGCCAGCCGTCGCAAAGGCGAGCCGCCGCTGAGCCGGCCGCTGGTGGGCAAGACGCTGGCCATGATCTTCGACAAGCCGTCGACCCGCACGCGTGTGTCGTTCGATCTCGCCATGCGCGAGCTCGGCGGCGACGCCATCATGCTGACAGGGGCGGAGATGCAGCTCGGGCGGGGGGAATCGATCGCCGATACCGCGCGGGTCATGTCACGCTACGTGGACGCCATGATGATCCGCATCCTCGACCACGATGCCATGCTGGAGCTGGCCCGGCACGCCACCGTGCCGGTGATCAACGGGCTCACCAAGTGCTCGCATCCCTGCCAGATCATGGCCGACGTGCTGACGTTCGAGGAGCACCGGGGGCGGATCGAAGGCCGCAAGGTGGCCTGGTCGGGTGATGCCAACAATGTGTTGGCCTCGTGGATTCAGGCCGCCGCACGGTTCGATTTCGAGCTCGCCATCGCCACGCCGCCCGAGCTCAGGCCGAGCGACGAGCTGCTGGCCCTGGCCGATGGGCGCGTCTCGCTGACGACCGATCCGTTCGAGGCCGTAAAGGGCGCCGAGGCCGTCGTCACCGACTGCTGGGTGTCGATGGGCGACGAAGACGAAGGCCGCCGGCACAATTTGCTCAGGCCCTACCAGGTCAATGCCAAGCTCATGGCCTCGGCGGCCGAGGGCGCCATCTTCATGCACTGCCTGCCCGCCCATCGCGGCGAGGAGGTGACCGACGAGGTGATGGACGGCAGCCAGTCGGTGGTCTTCGACGAGGCCGAGAACCGGCTGCACGCCCAGAAGGGCATCCTGGCCTGGTGCCTGGGGGCCGTCGAGGGATGAGCGGCGGCAACCGCCCGTCCGTGTCGGAGGGATCGGACGCGCCGGCGAGGCTCGGGAACGACGAGGCCCATGCCGGCGACGACCGTGTCCTGCCGTTCGCCATCGAAGGGCTCGACGTGCGCGGGCGCGTCGTGAAGCTCGGTATGGCCGTTGACCGGATCCTCGGCCGTCACAAGTACCCTCCGCCGGTCTCGCGCGTGCTGGGCGAGGCCACGGCACTCACCGTCCTGCTCGGCGCCTCGCTCAAGCTCGAGGGCCGCTTCCAGCTGCAAACCCGGTCCGACGGTCCGATCGACATGATCGTCGTCGATTTCGATGCACCGGACCGCGTGCGGGCCTGCGCCCGCTTCGACGCCGGGCGGTTGGAGCAGGCGACGGCGGATCATGCGCTCGATACGGGGGCGCTGCTCGGCAACGGCCACCTGGCCATGACCATCGATCAGGGCAGCGAGGCCAGCCGCTATCAGGGCATCGTCGCCCTGGAGGGCCAGAACCTCGAGGACGCGGCCCACCACTACTTCAGCCAGTCGGAGCAGATCCCGACCCGCATTCGCCTGGCGGTCGGTGAAGAAATGGTGCCCGGCGAAGATGGCGGCCATTTCCGTGCCGGCGGCCTGATGGTGCAGTTCATGCCCAAGGCGGAGGACCAGCTGCGCCGCGCCGACCTGCCGCCGGGCGATGCGCCGCCCGGTGCGGGCGGCGAAGACGCGATGCTGGACGAGGAGGACGATGCCTGGACCGAGGCGCGGCTCTTGGTCGAGACGACCGAGGATCACGAGCTGATCGATCCGACGGTGTCGAGCGAGGGCCTGCTGTTCCGCCTGTTCCACGAGCGCGGGGTCCGCGTGTTCACGGCCCAGAACGTCCATGAGGCGTGCCAATGCTCGCGCGAGCGCATCATGGGCATGCTCACGCGCTTCAGCCAGCAGGAGCGGCGCGACATGGTGGGTGACGACGGCCGCATCGGCGTGACCTGCGAATTTTGCTCACGCCACTACGATCTCGATCCGGTCGAGGTCGAGCGCGAGGTCAGCGCTGCCTCGCGCTGAGACGGACCTTTGACGGCTGGGCCGGTTCTTCCGGCCCAGCGTCACTGCCGGCTGATCTCGTCGGCCAGCCGGCGCAGGAACAGCTCCCCCGCGTTCAGATCCGCCAGCGTGATGAACTCGTCCGCCTGGTGGGCCTGGTCGATCGATCCCGGTCCGCAGACGACCGTGGGGATGCCTGCATTCTGGAAGTGTCCCGCCTCGGTCGCGTAGGACACCGTGATGGTGCGGTTGCTGCCGGCAAGCCGCAACGCCAGTGCCTCCGCCGGCGAGCCCGGCCGAGGCGCAAGGTGCGGGACGGCCACTTCGCAGATCGTTTCGATCGTTGCGTCGGGCGCGCCGCGTCGCATCCGCTTCAGGACGACATCGGTTGCGAAGCGGTCGAGCTCGGTCACCACCGCCTCGTGCGTGCGTCCGGGCAAGCCGCGAAACTCCCACAGGAACTGGCATTGGGGAGCGAGGATGTTGCGCGCCACGCCGCCGGACACCACGCCCACGTGAACAGTGCTGTAGGGCGGATCGAAGCGGCCGCTCGGATCGCCCTCTTCCATCAGCCGTTCCTGGATGTGCACCAGCGCCGCGATAAGCTCGCCGGCGGCCATGACTGCACTGGCACCGAGGGCAGGACGGGAGGAGTGGCCAGCCTGGCCGACCACCGTGGTCCTTAGCGAAACCACCGATTTGTGCGCGTCGGTCACGTGCAGGCTGGTCGGTTCTCCCACGATCGCCATGCCCGGCGTCGGCAGATCCCGGCCCATGCGGGCGATGCCGTCGACCACGCCGAGGCAGGTGATCTCCTCGTCATAGGACAGGAAGAGGTGGATCGGGATGGTGAGCGGCGTCGCCAGAAAATCCGGGACGAGGGCGAGCGCGGTGGCGACGAACCCCTTCATGTCGACGGCCCCGCGGCCGTAGGCTCTGCCGTCGGCGACCCGGAGCGTGTAAGGGTCGCTCGTCCAGACCTGGCCCGCGACGGGCACCACGTCGGTGTGGCCGGACAACACGACGCCGCCGTCCGCGGTCGGTCCGATCGTGGCGAAGAGCGCCGCCTTGTCGCCGGTCGCGTTGGGGATGCGGATCGCGTTGACGCCCCACGTCCGTAGATAATCCTCGACGAAATCGATCAGGGCCAGGTTGGACGTGGCGCTTTCCGTGGGGAACGCGACCAGCCGCTCGAGCATCGCCAGCGGAGTGTAGCGCGGGCCGGCCATGGGCGTGTCAGTGAACGACACGGGTCACATAGGGGCTGTCGAGCGGAAACAGTGGAATGTCGACGGGGAAGGTCTCACCTTCGCGATTCTCCATGAAATAGTGGCCGCTCATGGTGCCGTCCGGCGTCGAGAGCGGGCAGCCGCTTGTATAGGTGAAGCTGTGGCCGGGCAGGATCAGAGGCTCTTCGCCGACGACCCCCGGGCCGTTCACCTCCTGCATCGAGCCGCGACCGTCGATGATCTTCCATTGCCGCGTTCGCAGCTGCACCACTTCGATGCCGAGGTTGGCGATCTCGACCGTGTAGGCCCAGAAGAACCGGGCCTGGTCGGGCGACGATTGCTCTTCCAGGAATTGCGGGGTGACGGTTACCTGGATGCCGCGGGTCACTGCCCTGTACATGGCGAGGCTCCATCGCATGGGTGACGCGTCGCCAGCGATTCGTAGGGTGTTATGCGGCACCGCGTCAACGCAGAAGGTGGCTCGATCGAAAGATGACGTGATCGGTGCGCGTGCGGCCGAGCAAGGTCCATGCCGCGCGCTTGTCAGATCGGGATGAAGGTAATAAATCCTAGGCGCTTGGCTCGTGAACCCGGGAGTGGGTCCATCATGCTGTCGCACGACCAGATCTGGCGGGCGGTCGATGCGCTGGCGGAGCGCTACGGCCTGTCGCCATCGGGGCTCGCGCGGCGCTCGGGTCTGGATCCGACCACCTTCAATCGCTCGAAGCGCTCGGCGGCGGGCGGGCGTCTGCGCTGGCCGTCGACGGAGTCGATCGCCAAGGTGCTCGAGGCGACCGGCGCCAGCCTCGACGAATTCGTGGCGCTCGTCGCAGGACGGGCGCCGGACGACGCGGCCGCCGACGGCGCCCGGTCGGCGCGCGGATCTAAGCAGCGCGTGCCGTCGCCGCGTCCGCAGCCCGCCGTGCCCCTCGTGGGCTTGGCCCATATGGCGTCTGGCGATGCTTTCGACGGCGGCTACCCGCGCGATGCCGGCCTTGACGAGGTCAGCTTCCCAGGCCAGCTGTCCGGACGCCTGTTTGGGCTCAAGGTGTCAGGTCCGTCGCTGCTGCCGCTCTATCGTGACGGCGACATCATCGTGGTCGCGCCGGACGCGCGCCTGCGCAAGGGCGATCGTGTGGTGGTGCGGATGCGGGCCGGCGCAGTGGCGGCCAGCGAACTGGCCAGGCGTACGGCGCTCGCCGTGGAGCTCCGCTCGCTCGATCCGGCGCAGCCCGCGCGCATCCTGCCGCTGAACGACATCGACTGGATGGCGCGCATCATCTGGGCGCGGCATTAAAGCATCGGACCCAAAGCCGGCCTTGCACTTTTTGGGTCCGATGCTCTCGGCGGCTCCGCTTCAGCGGACGCCGAGAAGCTCCACGTCGAAGATCAGCGTGGCATTGGGCGGAATGACGCCGCCGGCGCCGCGGGCCCCGTAGCCCTGGTCCGGCGGAATGACCAGCGTGCGCCGGCCGCCCACCTTCATGCCGGCGACGCCGTTGTCCCAGCCGGCGATGACCTGGCCGTTGCCGAGCGAGAAGGAGAACGGTTGGCCGCGGTCGCGCGAGCTGTCGAACTTGGCGCCCGGCTTGCCGCCGGCGTCGAGCCAGCCGGTATAATGCACGGAGACGGTCTGGCCCGCCTTGGCCTCGGCGCCGGTGCCGACGACGTCGTCCTTGTACTTGAGGCCCGTGGGGGTGGTGACGTAGGTCTGCGCCGATGCGGTCATTGTCATTGCCATGAAAGCGGTTGCGACGAGGGTGAACAGGTGGCGTTTCATTGCCGTGTTTCCTTCTGGGCAGGGGAGCCGGCGCGGCCGGCCAGAAAGGCGCCGTGCGCGGCGATCAGTCCGCCGGACAGGCCCTGGGCGATGAGCGCACGGGTTTCGGCGAGCCCGAGAATGGCGGCGAAGGAGCCGAAACGCGGCCCGCGCTCCTCGCCGAGCAGGATCTGATAGAGGGCGTTGAACCAGGCGTTCGACACGCCCGGCCGCTCCTGCGTCGCGCCCTTGGCCTTGAAGTCCTGGTAACGCGGCACCGTGCGGCCGACGTCGTAGACGACATCCTGGATCGCCTCGGCGCTGGCGTCGGCCGGCAGCCCGGCGAGCTTGTCCGCGAGCTGTTCGAGCGCGCGCCGCTCCTGGTCGTCTGCCGGCCGGTAGGCTTTGGCCGGCTTCACGAAGTCCTGGAAGTAGCGGACCGCGTAGCCCACCAGCGTGTCGAGCCGCGGGTGGGTCTGGGGGGTGGCATCCGGTGCGTAGCGCCTCAGGAAGGCCCAGAGCCCCTCCTTGCTTTCCGCGTTGGCGACCGTGGCCAGATTGAGCAGCAGCGAGAACGAGATCTGTGCCGGCTTGGCGCCGCGCCCGGCCGCATCGGGATGGGTCAGCACCTCGGGGGCGGGCGGGTTGCCGGCGTGGATGTGCCACACCGGGTTCGACAACCGCTGCTTGGCATCCTGGCGCGTGTAGGCGTCGAGGAAGCTGCCGTACTCGTCGACGGTGCGCGGGATCACGTCGAAGTGGAGCCGCTTGGCCTCGCGCGGCTTGGCGTACATGAACAGGGCCAGGCTCTCGGGCGTGCCGTAAGCCAGCCACTCCTCGATGGTGAGGCCGTTGCCCTTCGACTTGGAGATCTTCTGGCCCTGCTCATCGAGGAAGAGCTCGTAGTTGAAGCCCTCGGGCGGCTGGGCGCCCAGGGCGCGCGCGATCTGGCCCGACAGCTTGACCGAGTCGATCAGATCCTTGCCGGCCATCTCGTAGTCGACGCCGAGCGCCACCCAGCGCATGGCCCAGTCGGGCTTCCATTGTAGCTTGGCGTGGCCGCCGGTCACCGGCGTCTCGTAGCGCTCGCCGCTCTCCGGATCGCGCCAGACGAGCGTGCCTGCGTCGCGCTTCACCTCGTCGATCGGCACCTGCATGACGTGCCCGGTGACCGGATGGATGGGCAGGAACGGCGAGTAGGATTGGGCCCGCTCCTGGCGCAGCGACGGCAGCATGATGGCCATCACCTCGTCGTAGCGGTCGAGCATCAGCCTCAGCGTGGGGTCGAACAGGCCCGACGTGTAGCACTCGGTCGCCGACATGAAGGTGTAGTCGAAGCCGAAGGCGTCGAGGAAGGCGCGCAGCCGCGCGTTGTTGTGCTCGCCAAAGCTCGGGTGAGTCCCGAACGGGTCGGGCACGCCGGTGAGCGGCTTGTGCAGATGGGCGGCGAGCAACTCGCGATTGGGCACGTTGTCCGGCACCTTGCGCAGGCCGTCCATGTCGTCGGAAAAGGCGATCAGCCGCGTCGGGATGGCATCGCCGGTGAGCAGGCGGAAGGCCTGTCTGACCATCGAGGTGCGCGCCACCTCGCCGAAGGTGCCGATGTGCGGCAGGCCGGACGGGCCATAGCCGGTCTCGAACAGGACGTGGTCCTTGCCGCTCGCGGCTAGAGCATTTCGCCATTGGATAGGGTCATCCAATGGCGAAATGCTCACAACCTTTTGAGTCGGGAGCGCTTCTCCTGCGATTGGGTCGGTCCTCCCAATCGCAAAGCGCTCCAGCCGCGCCACCAGCTTGCGCGCCTCTTCGAACGGCCATGCCGACGATGTCTGGGCAGCTTCGACGAGCTGCGGGTCGATCTCAGAAAGCGTCATGAGTCCAGGGCTTGGATCGTTCGGCAGCCCGCTTGCGGTGAGCGGGCGCACGATCGAGGATGCACGGGAGCGCTGTGGCGCACGGTTGCGTCCTCAATGTGGCTTGGGCGCCGGTGCGTCAACCGGCTCAATAGAAGCTGATCGGGAAATAACGCAGATAGAGATCGGCGTAGGTGCCGTCATCCCACAAGGACTGCAAGGCGTAGTCCAGCGCCCGCTGGAGCTGCAGGTCGTCGCCGCGGACGACGAAGCCGACGCCCTCGCCGAAGAAGCGCTGCGAAAGGTAGGGGCCGCCGCTGAAGCCGCAGCATCCCTCGGCGCTGCGCCCGCCAAGCCAGATGGCGAGCGTCATGCCGTCGCCGAACAGATAGTCCACGTGGCCCGCCTTCAGCGCCGCTTCGGCAGCCGCGACATCCGGGAACGGCGTGATCCTGGCACCGTCGAAGAAGGCCTTGAGATAGGCTTCATGGGCCGAGCCCTGCACCACGCCGACCGCGTGCGCGGCCAGACTTTTCATGCTGGGCTCGGGCAATCCGGACTTGTCGCGCACGGCGAAGCGTGCCGGTGTGCGGTGGTAAGGCCGGGTGACGGAAAAGCGGTCCAGCAGCGCCGGCGTGATCGGGATCGCGGCGGCGATCGCATCGCCGCGCTTCTCATCCAGAGCCGCGAGCAGCGTATCGAAGCGCCGCGCCTGGATGGTGCAGGCGATCTTGAGCTTGTCGCAGGCGGCGCGGGCGAGGTCGACGGAGAAGCCCACAGGCCGGCCGTCGGGATTGGCGAAGTGGAGGGGCGGGAAATCGTCGTCGGTCAGGAAGCGGATCGTTCTGATGCCGGTCAGATCGGGCTTGTCGATCCGCGACTTCGGATCCCAGAAGTTGGGAATGGCGACGGCCTCGGCCGCGAAGCCGGTTCCCGTGGCCAGGAGCGCGGCCGCCAGCGCGAAAGCCGGCCGCCGCAGCCATCGAAACCTGTTCATCCTGTGCCTGCGCAATCGCGGCTCCGATCGGGACACCTGCCCGCGGCAGTCGTTGGAGGACGGATGGCAGCGCCCGGTCCGGCCGTCCATTGCATCAAGAGAGATAGCGCTGGTACTCGGCGGCTGCTTCCGCGGGCGGGCGCTTGAGGTTGAAGCCGCCGACGAAGCGGCCGGAGCGATCCATGAGATAGACCAGCGCGGTGTGGTCCATGGTGTAGTCGCCATCCTTCAAGGGAACCTTGCGGGCATAGACCCGGTAGGCCTTGGCCACGGCGTCGATCGCCTCCTGCGAGCCGCTCAGCCCGACGATACGCGGATCGAAGCTGCCCAGGTAGCTCTTCATCACCTCCGGTGTGTCGCGCTCCGGATCGACGGTGACGAACAGGACCTTGGCCTTGGCCGACGGCCCCAGGGCCCGCAGCATCTCGGAGGCGTCGTACAGCGTCGTCGGGCAGACGTCCGGGCAATGGGTGAAGCCGAAGAAGACGAGGAACGGCTCGCCGCGCAGGCTGGCGTCGCTCACGGTCTTGCCGTCCTGGTCGGTGAGGGTGAAGGGGCCGCCGACGCCGCCGCCGGCCGACGAGGGGTTCTGCGCCATCACGTAAAAGAGAAGGCCGCCCAGCATCATCAGGCCGAGCACGAAAATGGCGAGCGGAAGGGCGATGCGCCGCTGGGTCAGGGTCGACATGGGGCGAACGATCCTCCGACGGGCGGGCTCCGGTGCGAATGCAGGCCAGCCCTGGCATAGGCCGATGAAGCGCCGCACACTAGCCGGCAGTTGGGCCAAATTGGAGCATCGCGGGTCCGGCCTGCGGTGCCGTATCGTCGCATCGCCGAGCGCCCGATCCGCCGGAGCGGATGGTTCCATCCGATCAGATAGGTGCTCAGGTGCGCCAGCGCACGTGAACCATTCCCGCTTAAGATTACCTCGTGGTTAACGCCGCGAAGGCAGACGACCATGTCGCGCCATTCCATCGTCCCAGCGCCTCACATCCCGGCTACCGCATGGGGCGGCGCGATCGCCATGCTGATCGCGGCCGCCTGCGCCGCGGCGGTCGCGAGCCTCACAGCCAACGTTGCCGCGGTTCTCAGCCAAGGCGTCGCCGATCTCCTGGTCGCCTTGCTCTGAGGCGGCGGCTCCGGCGTGCCCTTGCGAGTATTCGCCTGCGGCGTTTGACGGGCGTGGCGGTTCGTGGTCTCTCCCGCGCGAACGGAGGCCGAGCCCATGCAGATGCCCGCAGCGGACACAACCCAGGCGATCAGGGCGGCGATCGCCGAGAAGCCCGACGGCGTGCTGGAAGCCCTGGCCGATACCCATGGGGTGCCGCTGCAGACCGTGTTCGATTGTCTGCCGTCCGGGCAGGCGGTGGCCGTCCAAGGCGCGCACTTCGAGCCCGTGTGGGCCGATCTGGTGGAGTGGGGCACCATCACGTTCATCGTTCACACCAAAGACGGGGTGTTCGAGACCCGTGGCACCATTCCGCCGGGCAGCTTCGGCCGCGGCTACTTCAATATCCACGGTGACAGCCCCATCGGCGGGCACCTGCGGGCCGACCGGTGTGCGGCGATCTATTTCGTCGACCGTCCGTTCTTCGGCCGTCGCTCCTGCTCCGTCGTCTTCGTCAACGGCGAGGGCGAGGCCATGTTCAAGGTGTTCGTCGGCCGCAACGCCGAACGAGAGCTCGATCCTGTCCAGGTTGAACGCTTCGAAGCGCTGCGGCTGCGACTCGGCTGACGCTGGAGCGATGGACGCTCCGATGAAACCGGAGCGGCCGCTCTAGCTCTTTAGTCTTAAATACCGGATTTCTACCAAGGCCGGCGTCCACTTTCGGGTCCGACGCGTCCAGCCTGCTCCGATCGGACGGAATCGTCCGATCGCATAGACACGCTCCAACCCTTTGAATCCGGGGTGCTTCTCTTGCGAAGGGGCGCGTCTATCCGGGCGCGGAGCGCTCCGCGCCCAAGCGGCTCGCCGGCGCCTCGTGCAGTCCGCGCGAGTCGACCGGCGCCCGGGCCTCAAACCAGGCTCAGATAGGCCTTGACACCCGCATTTTTCTGAATTGGGCGTCGTGACTACGACGATATGGCCGTGTCCGTACAGACACTTTGCCCCGGAAAAACCAAATTTGCACATTTTTTGTGCATATGCATGAACAAAAACGCGGGATCGCACGTTTAAATGCGTTGCTGCGCCGCCCAACTGCGAGTGCAATGGCCGCTGAGGGCTAAAGTCGCAGAGTGACGCACAAGGGCTTGCGTCCCCGTATCTGATGCCGACGTATATTGCAAGAGTGATACGCAGAGGCGCCATGTTCGAAGAATCGCTGTTCAACTCGTACGCTCGCGCCTTCGAGGCGCGGCGCGCGACGGAAATGACGCTTTCGGAGTACCTGGAGGCGTGCCGTGATGACCCGCTGCTTTACGCCAATGCCGCGGAGCGTCTGCTGGCCGCCATGGGGGAGCCGGAGCTGATCGACACGGCCAGGGATGCGCGCCTTGGTCGCATTTTCCTGAACCGGACCATCCGTGTCTACCCGGCCTTCACGGGCTTCTACGGCATGGAGGAGACGATCGAGCGGATCGTCTCGTTCTTCCGGCACGCGGCGCAGGGCCTGGAGGAGCGCAAGCAGATCCTCTACCTGCTCGGGCCTGTCGGCGGCGGTAAATCCTCGCTGGCCGAGCGGCTGAAGTCGCTCATGGAAGTGCACCCGATCTACGTGCTGAAAGCGGGCGACGAGCTCAGCCCGGTGTTCGAGAGCCCGCTGAGCCTGTTCGATCCGGTGAGCATGGGGCCGATGATCGAGGAGCGCTTCGGCATCCCGGCGCGGCGCCTGACCGGGCTGATGAGCCCCTGGTGCCTCAAGCGCATCGAGGCCTTCGACGGGGACATCTCGCGCTTCCGCGTGGCCAAGATCCAGCCCTCGCGCCTGCGCCAGGTCGCCATTGCCAAGACCGAGCCCGGCGACGAGAACAATCAGGACATCTCCTCGCTCGTCGGCAAGGTGGACATCCGCAAGCTGGAGAGCCTGGCCCAGAACGACCCCGACGCCTACAGCTACTCGGGCGGCCTCAATCGCGCCAACCAGGGCATCCTCGAGTTCGTCGAGATGTTCAAGGCGCCGATCAAGATGCTGCACCCGCTGCTGACGGCGACGCAGGAGGGCAATTACATCGGCACCGAGAACATCGGCGCCATCCCCTTCTCGGGCATCATCCTGGCGCACTCCAACGAAGCCGAATGGAAGAGCTTCAAGGGCAACAAGAACAACGAGGCGTTCCTCGACCGCATCTGCGTCGTCAAGGTGCCCTACTGCCTGCGGGTCACCGAGGAGCAGAAGATCTACGAGAAGCTGATCACCGGCTCGGAGCTCAGCGAGGCGCCCTGCGCGCCGGCGACGTTGGAGATCCTGGCGCGCTTCTCGGTGCTGTCGCGGCTCGCCAAGCACGAGAACTCGACACCGTTCGCCAAGATGCGCGTCTACGACGGCGAGAGCCTGAAGGAGACGGATCCGAAGGCGCGCAGCGTGCAGGAGTATCGCGACGCGGCGGGCGTGGACGAGGGCATGGACGGGGTCTCGACCCGGTTCGCCTTCAAGGTGCTGGCGGCGACGTTCAATCACGACACGACCGAGGTCGGCGCCGATCCCGTGCACCTGATGTACGTGCTCGAGCAGGCCATCCGCCGCGAACAGCTCCGCGACGAGACCGAGAAGCAATACATCGAATTCATCAAGAGCGAGCTTGCGCCGCGCTACGCGGAGTTCATCGGGCACGAGATTCAGAAGGCTTATCTGGAATCCTATTCCGACTACGGTCAGAACCTGTTCGATCGCTACGTCGACTACGCCGACGCCTGGATCGAGGACGTCGACTTCAAGGATCCGGATACGGGGCAGCTGCTCGACCGGGAGCTGCTCAATCAGGAGTTGACGAAGGTCGAAAAGCCGGCCGGGATCGCCAACCCCAAGGATTTCCGAAACGAGATCGTCAAATTCTGCCTGCGCGCCCGAGCCAACAATTCCGGCCGCAATCCGAGTTGGACCAGCTACGAAAAGATCCGGGAGGTCATTGAAAAGCGTATGTTCTCGCAGGTCGAGGATCTGCTGCCCGTGATCTCCTTCGGGTCCAAGAAGGATGGTGAAACGGAAAAGAAGCATGGCGAGTTCGTCGAGCGCATGACGTCGCGCGGCTACACCGAGCGGCAGGTCCGGCGCCTCGTCGAATGGTACATGCGGGTGAAGCAGGCCGGCTGAGCAATAGAGAGCGGGAATGCACATTGTCGACCGGCGTTTGAATCCAGGCGGTAAAAGCCTGGAGAATCGTCAGAAGTTCCTGCGGCGGGCCAAGGCGCTGGTGCAGCGTGCTGTCGCCAAGTCCGCCCAGGGCCGCAATATCCAGGACATCCTGGAGGGCGGCGAGATCAGCATCCCCCTGGACGGATTGGAGGAGCCGCGGTTTCACCGCGGCGCCAAAGGGGTTCGCGAGCACATCCTGCCCGGTAACAAGCACTTCATCGAGGGCGACACCATTCCCCGTCCCGACGGGGGAGGCGGGGACCCGCGGGAGGGCGGCAGCGGGGAGGGGGAGGACGCCTTTCGCTTCATCCTGAGCCGGGACGAGTTCCTGGACCTGTTTCTCGACGATCTGGAGCTGCCCGATCTGGCGAAGCGGCGGCTGGCCAACGCCGACCAGGTCAAGCCTGTGCGTGCCGGCTATGCCGTCGTCGGCTCCCCCGCCAATATCGCCGTGAACCGCACCATGCGGCTCGCCATGATGCGGCGGGTGGCGCTGCATCGCCCCAAGCAGGACACCCTGGCGCGGCTCAGCGCCGAGATCGCCGATTGCGACGACGACGAGCGCCGTTCGACGCTGGAGGCCGAGATCAAGGCGCTGCAGGCGAAGGTGCGGCGCATTCCCTACATCGATCCGATCGACATCCGCTACCGCTACTTCGAGAACGAGCCGAAGCCGGTGGCACAGGCGGTCATGTTCTGCCTCATGGACGTGTCCAGCTCCATGTCGGAGCACATGAAGGATCTCGCCAAGCGCTTCTACATGCTGCTCTATATCTTTCTCGTCCGGCAGTACCGCCAGGTCGAGATCGTCTTCATCCGCCATACCGACCGGGCCGAGGAGGTGGACGAGGACACCTTCTTCCACAGCCCGGCGACCGGCGGCACGCAGGTCTCCAGCGCCCTACGGGCGATGCAGCAGGTCGTGGCCGAGCGCTATCCGCCGGCCGACTGGAACATCTACGCCGCGCAGGCCTCGGATGGCGACAACTCGTACTCGGACGGGGCGGCGACCGAGCAGTTGATGAACGATGTGATCCTGCCGGTCTGCCAGTACTTCGCCTACCTGGAGGTCGACGAGATGGGCAGCTCGCCGGTGTCCGGTTCGGCGTTGTGGACGCTCTACGAACGCATCAATGCGCGCTGGCCGCTGCTGTCGCTGCGTCGGGTCTGCAGCCGGACCGAGATCTATCCGGTGTTCCACGACCTATTTCAGCGCCGCGCGGCATAAACGGGTTCCGAGGGGGCTGCCATATGGCCATCACGAGCATGGACCGGCTTTTTCAGGGGGCCGACTGGGATTTTGCCACGCTGCAGCGCATCTACGATGCCTGCCACACGGTGGCCGTCTCCGAGCTCGGTCTCGACACCTACCCCAATCAGATCGAGGTGATCACGGCGGAGCAGATGCTCGACGCCTATTCCTCGATCGGCATGCCGCTGTTCTACAAGCATTGGTCGTTCGGCAAGCATTTCGCGCATCAGCACGCCTTCTACCGCAAGGGCCTGATGGGGCTCGCCTACGAGATCGTCATCAACAGCTCGCCCTGCATCTCCTACCTCATGGAGGAGAACACGGCGACGATGCACACGCTGGTCATCGCGCATGCCGCGTTCGGGCATAACCACTTCTTCAAGAACAACTACCTGTTCAAGCTGTGGACCGATGCCGAAGGCATCCTCGACTATCTGGATTTCGCCAAGAACTACGTCGCACGCTGCGAGGAGCGTTACGGACCGGCCGCGGTGGAGCGGACGCTCGACGCGGCGCACGCGCTGATGTCCCATGGCGTTCACCGTTATGCCGGCAAGAAGAAGCTGGATCTGCGCCAGGAAGAGCGGCGTGAGCGCGACCGGCAGGCCCACAACGAGCGGATCTTCAACGATCTCTGGCGCACCGTCCCGTCCAGCACGGCGAGGGCGACGGCCGACCCCGAGCTGGAGCGTCGCCGCGCCCTGTCCGGCCTGCCTCAGGAGAACATCCTCTACTTCCTGGAGAAAGCGGCGCCGCGGCTGGCCCCCTGGCAGCGGGAGCTGCTGCGCATCGTCAGGCATGTCGCGCAGTACTTCTATCCGCAGGGGCAGACCAAGGTCATGAACGAAGGGACGGCGACCTACGTCCATTATCGCGTCATGAACCGCCTGCACGACCTGGGCGCCATCGGCGACGGCGATTTTCTCGAGTTCCTGAAGGCGCACACCAACGTCGTCTTCCAGCCGGGCTACGACGATCCGCGCTATTCCGGCCTGAACCCGTACGCCCTCGGCTTTGCGATGATGCAGGATATCGAGCGGATCGTGACGCAGCCGGAAGACGAGGACCGGGAGTGGTTCCCCGACATCGCCGGCACCGGCGACGCGATGGCGGTGCTGCGCGACCTGTGGGCGAACTACCGGGACGAAAGTTTCGTCGGCCAGTTTCTCAGCCCGCATCTGATGCGGCGCATGCGCATGTTCCATCTCAACGACGATCCGGCCGACACGTCGGGCATGAAGATCAAGTCGATCCACGACGAACGCGGCTATCGGCGCATCCGCCGCCAGCTGTCGCGCCAGTACGACGTCGGCTGGATCGACGCGCATATCGAGATCGTGGACGTCGATCTGGCGGGCGACCGGCGGCTCATCCTGCGCCACACCGTGGTGAACGGCGGCCTGCTCGCCGAGATCGACTTGAAGCGCGTGCTCCAGCACCTCGCCGATCTCTGGAGTTACGACGTGCTGCTGCGCGAGGTGGACGGGTCCGACACGGTGCTCAAGGAGCATCTCGTCAGCCCGCGCCGGGCGGCGCTGGCCGCCTGACCGGCGGCTGCATCCCGCTCACGACGGCTTCAGCAGCTCGCCCAGCTCGTTCTTCTTGACCTTGCCGGTCGCGGTCATCGGCAAGGCGCCGACGAAGCGCACCTCGGGCGTCTTGAAGCTCGCCATGCGCTCGCGGCACCAGCTCTCCATGGCGTGGGCGTCGGCGCCGGCGGCCAGCTCCGGCTTGAGCAGAACGAAGGCGACTGGCACCTGGCCGCGCTCCGCATCCGGCCGCGGCACGACGCCGCTCGCGGCCACCGCCGGGTGCTGGCCGAGGATGGCCTCGATCTCGCCGGGAAACACGCTCATGCCCTTGACCTTGATCATCTCCTTGCGGCGGCCCAGGAAGAACAGGTAGCCCTGGGCGTCGATCAGCCCGATGTCGCCCGTATGCAGCCAGCCATCGCGCAAGGCGTCCCGCGTCGCCTCGGGCTTGTTCCAGTACCCCTTGAGCAGGGAGGGCGAGCGGCAGCATATCTCGCCTTCGGTGCCGAGCGGGACGAGGGCGCCGGTGTCGAAGTCGCAGATCTTGAACTGGGTGCCGGGGACCGGCAGCCCGACGAAGGTCGGCCGTGATTTGAGGTCGAAGTCGTCGTCCTGCATGCCCGTCGTGAAGGTGTCGGAGGTCTGCGTCTCCGTCATGCCCCAGGCGGACTCGGCCAGCGTCGTGCCGACCATCCGCTGCCAGCGGCGGCGGTCGTCGATGGTCAGCTTCTTGACGAACGAGACGACCCTGACATTGACCAGCGAGCTCAGGTCGAAATCCTGGAAGCGGGGATGGTCCATGATCTCCAGGGCGCCATCCACCGGCATCGCCGTCGCCGTCACCCGATAGCGCTGGATGGCGGACATCACCGTGATCGGGTCCCATCGCGCCAGCAGCACCAGCGTGGCGCCGCTGTACACCGGAAAGACGAGGCAGCTATTCTCGCCGGCCATCCAGAATTCCGGAAAGAAACTCAGCGAGATGGTGCCTTCGGGCGGAGCCGCCAGCGAGGTGTTGGCGGCGACCGTGTAGATCATGTCGCGCTGGGTGTGGACGCAGCCCTTGGGCAGCCCGGTGGTGCCGCCGGTGTAGTTGAGCGCGGCGATATCGTCGAGCGTGGCGCCGGCGGCATAGGACGGGTTGTCGATGGTCGCGAGCGCCGGCATCAGGTCGATGGCATCGGGGCACTCGACCCTGGGAGCGCGCACCGCGGCCGGCGCCGGGATCGACGGCTCGGCCGGGACGACGTCGGCGAAGCTGGTCACGAAGATCTCGCGGATCCCGGTTTCGGCGAGCACCTGGCGCACGATCGGCATCAGCTGATCCTGCGCCAGGATGACCTGCGAGCCGCAATCCTGGACCTGGTAGGCGAGCTCGAACGCCTTCGACAGCGGGCTCACCGGGCAGTGCACGGCGCCGAGCTTGAGGATGCCGAAGAAGGCGACGTGGAACTGCGGGCAGTTCGGCAGGTACACCGAGACGCGATCGCCCTTTCTGACGCCGCGCTGGGCGAGCAGGGCGGCAAAGCGGTCGCTGAGCTCGTCGAGCTCGCGATAGGTCATTACCGCGCCGTAGAAGATGACCGCCGGCTTGTCGGGACGCGTGCGGGCCCATATCCCCAGATAGTCCGTCAGGGGCCTTTCCCCATGCGTGTAGGTGATGTCCCTGCGGAGTCCCTTGGGCCAGGCCTTGGCGTAGAGGGCTTGGAGCTCGTCGAGGTAGGTGGTCTCGTCGATAGGCTGTGGCGCGGCCATGGGGGAACTCGTCAGCGTGACACGGGCGGGAGCGTCACGAGCATGACATGTTGTCGCCGTCGCGCCAGCTGCGCGCGGGGAATGGGCGCCTTGCGTCGGGAGAAAGAGGCGGCCGCCGATGATGGGCCGGCCGTCACGGACTTGGCGCTGCACCATCGGCGCGCGACAGCGCTCACGATGATGGATGCAGCGAGTCCGCGGCACAGGCATGCCACTGGTACTGGTAGCCGGACTGTCTCCGTTTGCCGTAGCACCAGCCGGCCCGGTCGATCTGGCGTCCGACGGCGTCCCGCTGGTCGCAGGCGCGCATGGTCCTGGGGTCGTCACCGCTGCCGCCGCGGCACTGGCTGTTGAGCCTGGACCACGTCGCGATCAGCTCGGCGGGGCGGGGGGCGGCCTGGGCCGCCGCGGGCGACAGGGTCAGCGCGCATAGCGCGCAGGCGACAACACCATGTCTCATCGGGATCCTCCTGACTGGCCGGAACGGACTATGCGGGACGCAGAAGCAGTCTTGCGCGGATGGGACGCTACGACGGGAACAGCTGTCTCAACCGCTGCCAGAGACCGGTGCGCCGCTGCGGGCTCAGAAGGTCGTAGCCATCGTCGATCGCGCGCCGCATGGCGATCTTGTGCGCCTCGCGCAGAGCGTCATATGTCTTCTTGACGGTCTCAGCGTCCGGCGCGTCGTTCTTGTTCTCGACCAGGAGATCTTGTGTATACTTGGATGGTAATGCGCGAACGTCAAAATCCTGGCCACCTCCTTCGGCCTGGTGGTTGGGTCCCAGTGCGTACCAGTAGGTGAGCGCGCGAGCGCCCTTCCAGCTGTGGTAGACCTTGACGCCCTTGTGGCTGAGGACGAGCTTCGATTTGTATCCGCCGGGCATTGCTGACCTGTGCGAGGACGGGTTTGGGTGCCTAATGCTCTCGCCGCCAGCGTAGCGCGGGAACATGTCAGTGCGTCGTCGCTGCCCCATGGCCATATTCGTGGACGGCGCCACGGCTCATGGATGCTGCGAAGGCATGGGCTGGGCGGGTCAGGCCGCCTGCTCCGGGAAGTAACGTTTGAGGACCCGGCGTCTGTAACGGTGCATCTTGAAATAGCTGTCGTCCACCTCGTGGCTGAGCTCGGGGTAGATTTCGGCCACGGGTGGGCCCTGTACGCCCCCGCCCGGGATGATCTCGTATCTGAAGTCGACAACTATCTTTGTCAGCAGCTTGCGTTGCGCCTCGATGTTTCGCTTGTATTGCGCGACGGTGGAGCGAACGTCGGAATCCTTGGCGAGGACGACATATCGGTCTTCGACCGGCAGGGCGGCAATGTAGTCGAGAAGGATGTCTTCGTCCGGAGCGAACGTTGATCGTCCCTGGCTGGTTGGCCGCTCGGCCGGGGTCACGTCGAACAAGTCGCCTTCCGGATCCTGCCACACCGCATGGCGGCTGGCGCGGATGTAGACGTTCGGAACATATTCCAGCATCCACCCCGGCACGAGCTCGCCGCCATGGGCGGCGATCGCGTCGGTCACGTTGTGATAGCAGCGATGGAGCGCCCCTCCGTCGACGCGCTCGAGGCTGAGCAATTCCCTGTGACCGATGCATGCCAACGCGTCACCGATCTGCTCGTGGTCGAGCGGAAGGTCGAGCGACGGCAGCGTAACGGCCCCTTCAGCGGCGCCCACCCTCCGCTTCACGCTGTCGAGAACGACATTCTCGGACGCGAGGGCAAGCGAAACGCCGAAGCTGCGGTCGACAGAGTTCAGCAACTGTTGGTTCCTTCGGTTCTCAGGCGCAACGAGCCCAACCCACACGTCTATAGCCGCATTTTTCCGTTCCCTTGAGTCACACCCCGTCAGGCGAGTTACCCACCGCCCGGCCTAGCCCGCCAGCCAGGCGCTCAGCAGGGCAAGGCAGAGTCCGGCTGACAGAAACGCAGCCACGGCGACGATCACGATCCACACCACTCGGTCGGCCATCATCTGACCTCGGCGCGCCACGTAGCGAGAGATCGTCCGGGGGCATCGCGTCGGTCGCAATTCGTCCGAAATGGGTACGTGTCCGACAGAATGCCGCGCGGTTGTGTGCAACGCGCGGCTCGGACCGCAGCGGCCTCCGCGTGCGTGCCTGTCGGAATGCAAAGTGGAAGGCTGTGCATCGGGCCCGCACGCAGTGAGGCAAGGAGGCCCCAACTGGTCAGCCTTCTAGAAGCGCAGCGTTGAAGAGGTACAGGGCTACTCGCGGCGTTGGACGTAGCGTTTGGGGCTCAACGGCCACTTCATGGCAGGATTCTGACAGCTGCCTCAGGAAAGGCGCATGTATATTTCGTACATTCCTCCGCAGCTGGATCCGTCGACACCATTCCACGGTCGTCGACGGTTAGAGGAAAGATCGAAGTGAATGGAGACGCTAGACGGAACAGGGCGGCCTCCGGCCACCGCTGCGATTGCGAAAGCGCTGCTCGATGTCATCAAGGGCGCGGGGCCGGATGTTCGCGATCAGGCCGCCGGTCTGCTCGAACGCGCCGACCAGGTGAGTGAATTCAAACTGCTCGACGCGGCGATCGAACTCGTACGTGCCATGCTACTCCGTCACTGATCGTCGGGCTGGCCCCGTCCGCGCCCGCGTGCGGGGCTTCTTGGGGGCCGGGGCGAAATAGGCCGATCCTATGCATCGTTCGATCGCCGCCGTGGTCCTTGAGCGCTTCGTATGCTGCAAGTCTTTGATCTGGAGCGCTATTTTCGTGATGGGGTGATGCCACCCAGTCACGAAGCGCTCGAAGATGGTCAACAAAGCAAACAAGCGTCCTCCGCGGCCAGTTCAGGATCTGCTTGCGACTTGTCCGCTTTGCACGGCGACCGAGCCGCACCATAGGGAAAAGGCGTTGATCAAGGGCTTTTTTCCGGTTGTCATCCCTATAGACAATATAAAATCCGTATCCAGACAGCTCGATGTCGGAGACGCGGCGTAATACGCCAGCGCTCAGTTCTCGCTCGACCAGTACGTCGCTTAGAATGCCGATGCCATGGCCAGCGATGACCGCTTCGATCGCGTGAAGCTCTTCGCGAAAGCTGAGACTCACGTGATCGCCAAACGAGGGTACCGTGCCATGCTGGCTGCGTGCCACGGCCTCCCAACGTTGCCAGGTGGCGCTGCGCTGTCCGTGGCCGGCTCGGTCAATGGAGGCAACTGCTGCATGGAATCAATGCAGATGAAATCAGTTCAGCTGCAGCTGAAATGTTCGATCTTGTCTGCGCGGTCTGCGCGCCGAAGGATGCGCCTGTGCCAAGGAGGCAAGGCATTGACATGATGACCCGCGACACGGGACAGGCGGCGGCGTTCCGCCATAGGATCGCCGAGCTCGAGGCGGTGGTCGAGCGGTATCGGAGCGACTTTGACCGTGACCGGCGCTTGCCGGGCCCACTATTCGACGCAGTGGCCGATGCCGGGCTTCTGAAGCTCTGGCTGCCAGCAGGCCTGGGCGGGCCGCAGCTGTCGCCGCTGGACTTCATGGATGTCGTCGAGGCCGCTGCCGCTCTCGACGGCTCCCTGGGGTGGATCGTCGGCAACGGCGCGGGCATGAGCCGAACCGCCGGATACCTTCCCGAACGGACGGCCCGTGAGCTGTTCTCGCAACCGCGCACCTTCATCGTCAGCTCGACGGGGGCGACGGGCAGGGCGGTGCGTGTCGACGGTGGCTATCGCGTGACTGGGCGCTGGCCATTCGCCAGCGGTATCCACCACGCTAGCCACCTCATGGCCCTCTGTGCGGTACAGGATCATGCAAGCGCTGCGCCGAAGGTGATCGCCTGCTACTTCCCGGCGGCTGCCGCGTCGGTTATCGACACGTGGCATGTGTCCGGCCTGAAGGCCTCGGGCAGCTGCGATTTCGAGGTGCTCGACCAGTTCGTGCCCGTCGAGTGGGCGCATACCTTTCCCGAGCACGATCCGACGCAGCCAGGATTGCTCTTCCGCATCCCGAACGTGTCGATGTTCGCCTGGTCGGTGTCCGTCGCGCCGCTCGGCATGGCGCGGAGCGCGCTCTCCCAGTTCCGCGTGCTGGCCGACAGCAAGACGCGCGCGGGCCTGGCGCTGGCGGACCAGGAGTCGGTGCAGGGCGTCGTCGGCCGCGCCGAGACGCGGCATAGCGCTGCCCGCGCGCTGTTGCGGCACGCCATGACGGAGCTCATGGTTGCCGCCGATACGCGGCCGGAGCGGCTCGTGGATGCCCGCATCGGTCTGCGGGCCGCTTGCGCCTTCGCTGCCGAGAGCGCCGTGTGGGTGGTCGATGCGGTGGCTGCGGCGGCCGGCACGGCAGCGATTTTCGAAAGCTGCGGACTCGAGCGGTGCACGCGCGACGTGCATGCTGCGGTCAAGCACATCGCCATGAGCCCCAACAGCTATACCGTCGCGGGCCGTCGCAGTCTCGACCGGGAGCTTGGTGCTACCCGCTTCTGATCCGCGCGGGCCTTGCCGGACGCGACCGCGCGGCTGCCGGCGTCGCGACCGCGGGCGTGGCGCACGGCCGGGTGTGGGGCTTTCGGGGCGGCTGGCCATGCCGGAGCTCGCCGGTTACCAGGCGATTCGCCGGCGAAGGCGAAGCAGGCTCCCGTCAGGACCTCTTGCCCCGACTTGCCCGCTTCGTCCCGAAATACCCGCCCGCCTCGATCGCGCTGTGGCGTTGGTCTTTTGGAGGAATTTTGGAGCGGGCGATGAGAATCGAACTCACGACATACAGCTTGGGAAGCTTTCAGCGTATCGAACTAACGAATTGATATTTAAGAAGAAATCTTGATCGTGGCTGCTACTTCGGGACTTTTTCGGGACTCATAATCCGCTCGGCGGCGAGCCTCGTCCGTGACGCGCGCCTCCATCGCTTCGGCGACGTCGTCCTGCATGGCATGGGCATAGCGCATTGTCGTTTTCACATCCTTGTGGCCGAGCATGTGCTGCACAGCCCGGATGTTCTTGCTCGCCCGCAGCGTCCTGGTGGCGCCCGTGTGGCGCAGATCGTGGATCCGGAAGTCCGCGACCTTGGCCTTCCCCAAAGTGCGCCCGAACTGTGTGCCCCACCCGTTGTAAGTGATGGGGTAGCGCTGGCCCTTCACGTAGCTGCGCCCCGACCTCACTTCGCGCTTGGTGCGCTGCGCGACGAAGGTGAAGACGGCCGTCTCGTGGTGCCCGCGCAGCGGCCATAGAATCCCGGTGATCTCTGGCGTGATCGGGATCGTGTGGGGCTGGTCACCCTTCTGCACGACGCGGATGACGCCGGCGCCCCAGTCGACCTGCGGCCATGTCAGGCTGACGACCTCGCGCCGGCGCAGGCCTGTCGCCTGAGCAAAGAGCCGGGCAGGGCGGTAGTCATCGCGCTCCGCGCTCTCGATTTGGGCCTCTTCGTCGAACGACATCTCACGCACGCGCTCTGTCGGCTCCTTGAGCATATGGGCAGACCAGTTTGGTTCGTCCGGCAGCGGGATCTTCCAGATCTCGCTCGCGCGCGTCATGATCCGGCGCAGCAGCTCGGGCACGGTGCGATTGACGCGTGCGGGTGTGATCGGCTTGCGCTTACCGCCCTTGACCGCGCGCGTGTCCTTGCGGCGCTCGGCCACCGCCTTGGCGAGGCGATTGTCGTCGAGCTCCGCCAAGGTGGTCGTCTCGCCCAGTAGCGTCACCAGCCTGGCGAGGTTCGCCTCGAGGTCGGTCTCGCTGCTGTGCTGACCGACCTCATCCCAGTAGCGGCCGACGGCCTCGTCGATCGTCGTCTGCGCGGCCCTGCGGCTGTTGCGGACGTGTTGCTCCTTTACCTTGGTCCTTTCGGCCTTCTCGATCGCTTCGGCTTTTCGTCGATCTGCTGTCTCCGTCGAGCCATGAAACCGGTCACCACGGTACTGGAAATCGTAGTGGTAGAACGGCGTCCCTTTGGGCTTGTAGATGGACATTCCTGCCGCCTCATCTTCTCCAAAAAGTCGGTGATGTCGGCCAGCGTGAACTCGCGCCGCGGGCGGGCGAGCCCGAAGCCGAGCGCGACGTATCGGATGTTGCCGGCCTGGACGTGCAGCCGCAAGGTGCGCTCGTCCATGCCGAGGAGGCGAGCGGCGTCTCGCATGGGTACGGTGACACGCTCTCGGAAGGCCTCGGCGAGGGCCGGGGGGATGGCAGCTGCCTCAGCCATTGGTTTCTCCGTGAGCCAGCCTCCAGCGCCAGCTGCTGACGGTCTGGGCTGACACGCCGAGGCGCCGGCCGATGTCCCGATCGGACAGGCCTTCGCTCTCGGGGCTGTTGAGGAAGTCGACCAGGCGTTGGCGGCGCTGTGAGGCGGTGGTGGGCTCGACCGTCTGGCCTGATTGGCCACACAGATGCAAACGACAATTTTTCGCCTGCATATTTTCTGTGCAACGGACAAATTGTCCGTCGCTAGAATGCTCCAGATCAGATTGAGCACTTCGCTCATACAGGCCCCGCAGGATCTCGAAGTCATCACGCAGCCGGGCGACGATAGGCTCGTCTTTCCCATCGGCCGGATCGATCCACTGGCGGACCTGCTTGTGGTGCTCCCATTCGAAGCGGGCGGCGAGGTCGTCCCAGTTGGCGACGGGGCGCGTGTCGAGCTCGTGCTCGATGATCTGTTCGCGGGCGCAGACCTCCATGTGCATGAGGTACTCGCCGTGGGGCTCCAAGAACACCTGCCGGTCGCGCCGGAGCTTATCCCACATCTTCGACTCGGCGACGAGGCCGGCGAACGTGTCTGGCATGGGCCATGCGGCCCGGATGGCGTTGACGGCCTCCGGTGCCGCCTTGCTCAGGAAAGCCCACTCCGGGAGGCCGTCCAGGCTATCGGTGAAGGCGAATTCGCCCTCGATCCAATCTAGTTTGAGCTTCCGTTCCGCGAACGGCGTCGCCGCATCGTAGAGAGCGCGCTCGATCGGCGTGAGTGCGAAGAAGGCCACGGCCGAGCCGTGCTCGCGGAGCAGCTCGGCCTTGCGCTTCGCATTGCGAGCGGCCCGATCGGCAGCTTCGCGTGCCCGCTGCGCCTTCCAGCCCGGTTCCTTCTCCTCCATGTAGTCTTGGAAGTCGGCGAAGGGGTTGCCAGCGAATGGGTTGGCGGTCCGCGCGGTCGACTTCTCGCTCATCTTGGCGAGAGCCCTGTCGAGCGACATACCGGCAGCGCGCGCCATGGCCGTCGCCCGCGACCGAGCCGCCTTGCGCTCCCCCTCCACCGTGGCGCCGTTCATGAGCGCCACGACCTTGCGGAACTTGTCGAGGTCGAGGGTCACGTGTTCGGCCCCAGCCGGATCAGGGCATGCGGCAGCTTCTTGAACTCCCCGCTCTCGCGGATGTACTCGTGCCGGATGTGATCGAACCCGTCGTCTTCGTGCTGCGTATCGCGCTTGGCGTTGGCCCATCCCCAGCGATACGATGGCGACCTGTTGTCACCTGGATCGGGCGCGCCCCCGATCTGGTCCAAGAAGCCGCGCATCATCTCCTCGTTGCCGTAGAAGAAGACGTCCAAGTAGGTTCGCGGCGGGAATACGGAGCCGTGTGGGGTGTCGGGGTCCTGCGGCATCGGCTCAGGCCTCCGGCGCCAAGGTGGGCCTTTGCCCATGCCAAGCCTCGGCGAAACTGTTTCCGGCGCCAATCGCCATGTCCGGGCGGGGCGGCATCTGCGGCGCGTCGAAATCGATCGTGGTGACCTGCCACCCTCCATTGCGGCAGGTGACGATGACCGTGAAGTTCTCGGCGCAACGGCCGCGCACCATCTCAAGAAGGCCTGCCTCAGCTGCGTCGAAGAGGCTCACAACGTTGTCGTTCATGGTTCGGCCCTCATGCAGAAATGGGTGCTGCGCTGCCGGCGAGGTCACCACCTCCAACCGCAGGCGCTGCATGGGTTTCGTGGTGATGTGCTGGGGCGCCGGTCATCGGCTTTTGCGCGCAGTCCGCGCAAATTGAGCAGCTCTTCGCACCCTTGAAGGTCTCGTCGCAGGACGTGCATCGGCGCATGAACGGGCCCGGCGTGTACGCGCCGATCGCCACGTCGGCGGCAGCCGGGTTAGGCTCGTTGGCTGGCGGATCCGATGCTGCGGGCCGACCTACCATCCGCTTCTTGCGGGCCTTGAACCAGACCGTCGCGAGCGCCTTCCAGAGCGGCACGCAGTGCGTGGCGGCGAAGACGCGCGCCTCAGCGTCAGCGGTCGCGGCCGTGGCCTGGATGGCGGCGACCAGACGCTCGGCGTCGATCTGGCCGGAGAACTCCTCGGTGCCGAGCAGGTGGTCGACGGCCTTGATGTGAACGGCCGTCAGCGGCGCGATCCCGGCTTCGACGGCGGCGGCGAGCACGACCTCGGCATATTCCTCGCCGTCGCGGCGGACGATGGCCCTGATGGCGTTGACGGCCATCGTCTGCCCGGCCTTCGGCTCTTTCGGCGTCGCCGGAATGATCTCCACGCCGGCGGCGGCGCAGGCCCGAGCGATGGTCACGGCCTCCTCATCGCCGGCGGCGACCGAGGCGATATGCAGCTGCACCTGCGTCACGGCGAGACGGTCGCGGTTGTGGCCGATGAAGGCGGAGGCCTGCGCCTGCTGGTCGGCCGTCTCGACGACCATGACCGGGATCTCCGCAATGGCCGGATGGCTGGCGGCGGCGATGGCCGTGTGCTGGCCGTCGAGCACGACGAGGCCGTCGTCGGTCCAGCTGGTGACCGGCGGCTTGAAGCGGCGCCAGTCCCAGCCTTCGACAATGCGTCGGATCAGCCGGAGCGAGCGCTCGGACAGGTTCCGCTGGTAGGCATCGTCGACCAGGAGCACGGTCGGCTTGACCATCATGCTGACGGGCGGCTCCGTCGGCGGCGCGCCCGGTGCCAGGCCGGCGATCGATATCGCGGCGATCTGGCGCTTGCCGGTGGTCACGCGCGCGCCTCCAGGCTCGGCGGCTGCTGCGACAGCTTCGAATGGAGGAACGACCGGTTGCGGTCGCTCAGCACCTCGTCGACGCTGTCCGCCACGGCGCCGCGGATGATCGGTCGAAGCCCTTGGAGCGCTATCTCGGCAGTGTGGTATTCACGGTCGGAGAGCTTGGCGTCGAGCTCCAGGCTGCGGCAGACCGCTTCAACGAGGATGGCGGCGGCGGCCTTCTCCGGGCTGGGCGGCAGCGCTTCGATGGCCTTCCAGGTCGCCTCCCAGGCCTGCGCCTCGCGCCCATAGACCGTTTCCTCCTGCGGCGTGCCGATCGTCTCGAAAATCTCCCGGAGGCGCATTCCGTGCGGCCGTGCTCGCGGAGGCCGTCAAGCAGGCGGCCCTCGTCCCGGGCCCCTTCACCGCCAGTGCTCACTTCTATGCCACGCTGTCCGCGCTCGACGTTCGGGAGGAAGACGCATGTCTTGAGATCCACATGGCGATGACCATGCTGGTCCGGGCCGGGCTGCTCACCAGCAACCGCTACGATCCGGCCGACGGCGGCGTCACGTTCGCGCGCGGCACCACGTTCACGGCCGGAAAAGAGCTCATCGGCTTCCTGTGGGACGAGAGCGAGTACACCGGCAACGAAGACGATGGAGGCGATGCAGCATGAGCGACCTGCCCAACGCCAGCCTCGACGCCCTCATCTCCGATATGGAGTCGCCGCTGCGGGACGCCGCGAACCTCGCCCACGCCGCCTTCGCGCTCGTGGCTTACCAAAGGGGTGGCCTGGACCAAAATGGCGCCGACGCGCTGGCGGCGGTAGTCAGCCACATCATGGACGACCTGAAACTGTTGACCGAGGTGTGGGAGCGGTCGTTTGATTCGGTGCACCGGCCGGCGGTCGCCGCCTGAGAACAAACCATGATCCGCTTCGGGACTTTTTCGGGACTTTTTGCCCCGAACTGCCCCGAAGCGATCCGTTCGTACCCGCTACGTTCTGAAACGCTGGTCGGGGTCGGATCGCCTAAACTCTTTGAATTCCTTGGGAAATTTTGGAGCGGGCGATGAGAATCGAACTCACGACATACAGCTTGGGAAGCTGTCGTTCTACCACTGAACTACGCCCGCGCAATTCGGCGTTGAAAACATTGGCGTTTTCGGCCGAAATATCGAGCTGAACCGGCGTTCGCCGGAAAAGCCGGATGCAGATGTACTAGCTTTCCCCCACCTCGATCAAGCCCGTCGCAGCCCCGGCGAGCTTCTTTCGCCGGAGCATGGCCCGATCAGGTGATTCCATCTCGGCTGTCCGCCGCGGCGGCTGCGTTGCTCTTGCCTGGCACGGTGGCGATGCAATACCCCTCGCTGCCATGATCGCTCCATGGCTCTTCGCGCCGCTGCCCGTTCTCCTCGCTGCGGCGCCGGGAGAAGCGCTGGTCCGCGCGGAGCAAGTGCCGGACGTGGCGCGGGCGGCGGTGGCGCGTCGGTTCGATCCCGAGTCGGAGCTCCGCTTCCAGGCTCTCGCGGTCAAGCCGAGCCGAAACCTGCCGGGCTACGCTGTCTGCGGACAGGTCGCGCCTCCGGGCGGAGTTTACGAACGCTTCTTCGTCGTCGTTCCAGGCTCCTTCGCCGTGCTGGATCGTGACGACAAGGCCCTCGTCGGGAAGTACTGGAAGCTCAACGGTTGCTGATCACGCCGGTCACGCCCCGCAACGCGGCGGTCAGCGGCGACGACGTCACGGACTGGATCGAGACCCAGACGTTCCGATCGGTCTCAGCCTGACGCTTGACGAACGTATAGCCGGTTTCGTCCCAGGCGAGCACGGTATCGCGGGCGCTGTCGAGGATGAGGTCGCCGCGATCGGTTCGGACCATGAGCACGAGATGGCCCTCGCCGGCCGGTGTGATCACGACCGTCATCAGCAGCGCCGAGGGCGGCCAGCCCGCTTCGACCAGGAGCCGGCGCTTCAGCAGGACATAGTCGTTGCAATTGCCCTTGCCGTCGTCCGGATAGGTCCACCAGTTGCGGATCCCCATCCGGTAGATGCCGTAATGCTCGTCGTCGGTAATGGGTTCGATCACCCGGTTGGCGAGCCCGTTGACGCGGGTCAGCTCCGACCAGGACTGGGCCGACAGGTGGACCGTGGCTGGCGTCAGCGGGCCTTCCGCGCATTCCGCCGGCTGGGCCTTGCAGAAGGTCACCCAGCCCTGCATGGGCCTCGACACCGCCCCGACCGGAGCGAAGGATGCCGCCTCCGGCGCGGGAAGTGGAGAAGCGGCCCGGTTGCTCGCGTGAGCCGAGAGCGTCAGCCCCGCGAAAATGGCCAACTGCCACGCGACCGCCCGCAGGTTCCGCAACACCGAGCGCTTCATTCCCAGCCATCCGAGAAAGCTAACGAAGTTTTAACACTCTGGCCGCGGAGGGTGAGGCAAGGCAAGCATCAGGTAAACAACTGGTTAACGTCACTCCGGCGCCGCGCCGTTCGGCGCGGCGCCGGAGCTTCCCGCCCTCGGTTCGGGGTGGGAAGCCGACCTCGCCGGACATGGATCGCCGGTGGCGTTGCCCGGTTCAGGCAGACCCACGGACCTTGTCGGGCTCGCCGAACCATCGCGATGCAGCCTGAGCAGCGCCCTCACCGTTGAACGCGCCTTCACCGGCCCAGGCGACGACGCCATCGGGACGCACGAGAACAGCGTTCAAGCCCAACCGGTACTTCGCGTCGCTGGCGACATACATGATCTGGTCACGCCAACGGCTTGCAAGCGCTTGAAGCGGCGAGCGAGCGTCAAAGTCCAGGAGCAAGCCCGTGCCGCTCTTGAGGAACTCGCCGATCCTCGTCCCGTCGACCAGCTCGAAGTCGGGAACGCTGCGGCCCACGAGCGGATGGCCGCCGCCAAGGTCGTAGCGAAGAGCAACGCCCCACACGCGCGCGGCGAAGTATGTCGCGCCGTCGCGCGTGTCGATGAGATCACGGATGATGGCTCCGAGCGCGCGTGAACTCCGGCTCGGCCGCATGAGCGCGACCTGAGCGCGCGACCAGTCGAGAACGTCCGCTCCCACCGGATGGCGTTCGTTCGAATAGGTGTCGAGCAGGCCGGCCGGCGCGTCGCCACGGATCGTGGAGACCAGCTTCCAACCCAGATTCATCGCGTCGCCGAGTCCGAGGTTGAGCCCCTGGCCGCCCAAGGGAGAATGGATGTGCGCGGCGTCGCCTGCGAGCAGCACCCGCCCTCTGCGGTAAGCCGTCGCCTGGTAGGCGCGATCTGTCCAGGTGGTGGCGAGCCGGAGGGCCGTCAAAGTGACGTCCGCGCCGGACACACGGCGCAAGACCGCCTGCACATGCTCGAGCGTAATCGGCCGGGTTCGGTGGACAGCGCCCCCGTCGAATTCGACCATCGCGATGGTTCCGGGCCGTGAATAAGTATACATGCCCGTCGGAGTATAATGGCGGCCCAGGCGGAGCTTATCCGGATCGGCCACATCGACTTCAACGGAATAGCCGGTGAACTCGGGATCGGTGCCAACGAATTCGAAGCCGCCAATCTTGCGCACCGTGCTACGGCCGCCATCGCAACCGACGAGCCAGCGTCCGCGGAATGTCTCGCCACCAGCGCGAATGGTCACGTCGTCATCCGACTGGTCGAAGTCTTCGACGCCGAGGCCACGCCTGATCTCGACCCCCATCGTGCTTGCGCGAGCGGCCAAGGCGGATTCGAGGGACTCCATATCGACCGCCATGCTGGTGCCGGCCGGACTTGGCAGGCGAAACGGCCACGTCGAGGTGTCGATGTTGTCTTGGTAGAATTGAATGCCGGCGAAATGCCCGCCCGGGCGGCGCGACTCTCGCATCCAGTGCGCGGCCGCCGGAGCGCGGCTGCTCCCCGAGCCGTCTTTCGCGCCTTGCGGCACCGCGATGTCGTTCAGCAATCCGCGCCGGTAGAAGGCTTCGAGGGTGGGCGCCGAGAGGCCGCGCATCCCGAACGGAAGCCGCTTCAGGGGCGAGCGCGGGTCCTCGGCATGCTCCAGCACCAACACGGCGAGGCTTGCGAGACGTAGCTCACACGCGAGAAACAAGCCGACCGGCCCGCCGCCGGCGATCACGACATCATAAGTCATGGACAAACTCCTCAACCCCCTAGGGGGCTAACAGAGTGGCGCCTGGAGCATTTCACCATCGGATGGACCCATCCAATGGGCTGTGCGGGTCACTCATACGTCCCCTCGCGGACGCCGCTGAAAAAGTCGACGAGTCCGAACGGTGCGCGGTCGTCGAGGCAGAGCGCCAGGGTCTGGTGCGCGTCCGCGGCGGCCGCTTCGCTGCGTGGGAACATCGTCTCTTCGTAGGCGGCGAGCGCCGCTTCGATGTCGTCGGGATGCGCCGCGATCGCCTTGCCGAGCTCGGCGCCGTCGAGCATCGCCAAGTTGGCGCCCTCGCCGGCGGGTGGCGCCACGTGCGCGGCGTCGCCGAGGAGCGTCACCCCCGCTTTGCGGTCCCATCGGTGTGCGATCGGAAGGGAATGGAGCATCCGCAGGACCGGCGCGGCTTCGCCGTCGGTGATGAGGGCGGTGAGCGCCGGCGCCCACCCGTCGAATTCGGTCGCGACCCGCGCCTTGGCCGCTCCGGCGTCGCTGAAGTCGATGCCGGCGAACCACGCGGCGGGGCGGTTGAGCGCGACATAGGCGTGAAGAACACTTCCCGCCTCACGGTGCGCGAAAATCCCCTGTCCCGGCGTGAGGGCTAACAGCGCGCCGCTGCCGACCGCGTCGGCCGCCGCGGGATGGCGCGCCTCGGCGTCGTGCAGATATGTCTCGACGAACGACGTGCCGACGTATTCGGGCTTCGCGTCCGAGAGCAAGGGCCGGACCTTGGACCAGGCGCCGTCGGCGCCGACGAGAATCTGGGTGCTCACGCTCGACCCGTCCGCGAACGCCAGCTGATGACGGCCCTCGCCAAGCGCCGTGATCCCGGTGAGCTTCCTCCCCCACTGGATCGTCCCTGCGGGCAAGGAGTCGAGGAGGATGGCGCGCAGGTCGCCCCGCAGCACCTCGGGCCGCCCGCCCGTGCCGTCGTCGGGCTGCTCGAACACCACCGCGCCGTGCCGGTCGAGCACGCGCGTGGCCTCGCCGCCCGCGTGGATGATCGCGCGGAACGCGTCGGTGAGGCCGGCAGCCGCGAGCGCGACCTGCCCATCCTGCTCATGGATGTCGAGCTGGCCGCCCTGCGTGCGGGCCCCTGCCGAAGGTTCGGCCTCGTAGATCGTTGCGGAGATTCCATGAATGTGAAGGACACGGGCGAGGACGAGGCCGCCCAGGCCCGCGCCGACGATCGTAACCGATGCCGCCGTCATCATGGTTCTCTCGGACATTCATTGGAACGACGTTCCATGAGTGCCTATTGGAACGTCGTTCCAGCCATGTCAAGAAGGTGCGCATGACGACCAGGACTCAGCGGAGCGATCGGCGCGCAGACGCGCTGTCGAAGGACCGGATCGTCGAAGCGGCGATCGAGATCCTCGATAACGACGGGGAGGGCGCCCTTACATTCCGCGCGCTCGCGGCGCGGCTGACGACCGGGAGCGGGGCGATCTACTGGCACGTCGCCGACAAGGGCGATCTGCTCGCGGCGGCCACGGACCATGTCGTCGCCCGCGCCATGTCCGAGGTGGTGAAGAAGGACTTGGGGCCGCGGGACGCGATCCGCAGCCTCGCCCTCGGGCTGTTTGATGCGATCGACGCGCACCCCTGGGTGGGGGCCCAACTCTCCCGCGAGCCGTGGCAGTACGCCGTGCTGCGGATATTGGAAGGCGTCGGCCGGCAACTTCAGGCGTGCGACGTTCCCGAGAGCGCCCAGTTCAACGCCGCCACCGCACTCATGAGCTATATCCTCGGTCTCGCCGGACAGTACGCCGCGGGTGCCCGCCTCTTCCCGCGTCCGACGGATCGATCGGCCTTTCTCGAGACCGTTGCCGCCAGGTGGGCGCAGCTCGATCCCGCGGCGCATCCGTTCGTGCGGCAGGTGGCGGCGCAGCTTCCCGACCATGACGACCGCGAGCAGTTTCTTGCGGGCATCGACCTTATCCTGGTCGGCATCGAGAACCTCCGGTAGGCGCTGGGGATCAATCAGATTCAGGTGCCGACGGGCCGCGCCATGAACGCTGCGCACGTCCGCCCGGTCCGGCTCCCACCGCCTGCCCTCAACGCCCCAAGCGGGGGCGGCAAGGGCGTTGCGCGGCCGGCCAGCGTCCCCTTATATGGCTCCGCGCGCCCCACCCGGGCTATCGGCGCGCCGAACAATGGTCCCGATGAAGCGGCTGGCGAACACGACCGGGGCGCTGCTGGCCTCGCCCATCCGCAACCTGGCCATCATTCTCGCCTTCATGGCCGTCGTCGTCGTCGTCGCGACATTCGCCTACATGCGGGCGGGCTGGAGCTTGGCCGACGCCAGCTACATGGTGGCGCTCACCGTCTACACGGTCGGCTACGGCGAGGTCCGTCCGATCGACACGCCCTACCTGCACGGCGTGACCATGGCGACGATGGTCTTCGGCTGCACCGGCATGATCGTCCTGACCGGCGCGCTCGTGCAGATCTTCACCGCCCAGCAACTGCACGCCATGTTTGGAGCCAACCGCATGCAGAGCCGCATCAACATGCTGTCGGGGCATGTGGTCATCTGCGGCTTCGGCCGTATGGGCATGATGCTCGCCCATGATCTCAAGGTGGCCGGCCGCGACCTGGTCGTGATCGAGCGGGACCGCAGCAAGCTCGGCTATGCCGAGACGGCGGGACATCTGTGCGTCGACGGCGACGCCACGGATGAGGCCGCCCTCGTCAGCGCCGGCGTCGAACGCGCCGGTATTCTCGCGACGGTGCTGCCCGACGATGCCGCCAATGTCTTCATCACCTTGAGCGCGCGCAGCCTCAATCATGCCATCGAGATCATTGCCCGCGGCGAGGTGCCGTCGACGGAGGGCAAGCTGCGCCACGCCGGCGCCAACAAGGTGGTGCTGCCGACGCATATCGGAGCGGAGCGAATCGCCGAGATGATCCTCTATCCGGAGACCGACGTCCTCATCCGCGGCGACACCGAGATGCAGGACATGCAGCGGCAGCTCAGGGCAATGGGGCTCGACCTGGAGGTCGCCAAGGTGCCGGACAACGGCGCGCTCGCCAACGTCCTGGTCGGCGACGCGGAGCGGCGCGGCGCCGGCAGCTTCTTCATCGTGGAGATCCATCGCCGCAACGGTCTCGTCGTGACGAGGCCCGGGCCGAGCGTGCGCATCGAGGCCGGCGATGACGTCGTGTTCGTGGCTCGCGGCAACGGCGCCGCCGCCATCGCCCTTCTGGCCAGGAAGGGAGTTCATGGCCTGCGCGCCGGCCGCTATCGGCGGTGACGGCCTGCTCGCTGCCGCTCCTGAAAGGCGAGGCGGAGGCTGCTGGCGATAGGGACCCGCCACCTTTCGGCAAAGGAGCGCGCCGGCGTCGACAGTGCGGCAGGCCCCGGAATGAGGAATAGCGCGGGCGCCATCCCTCCGCAGATCAATAACGGACCGGTATCGGTCATGGGCCTCGGCGATGGACGGCCGCTGGCTCTCAGCCGGCGCTTTCGATCAGGCTTTCCAACAGACGCTTCAGGTCGTTGGTCGCCTTGTCGCCCCAGCTGTCGACGATGTGGGCCTCCTGGCTGAGCGCCAGGGAGTTGAGCTTGCGGCTGAGCGCCATGCCGCGGTCGGAGCAGAAGATCAGCACCTTGCGCCGGTCCTGCGGGTCGGGGATGCGATAGACGAGACTGTTCGCCACCATGCGGTCGATGGTCTTGGTGAGCGTTGGGTGGTTGAGCAGCACGGCTTCGGCCAGGTCCCCCATCGAGCGCCCGTTGCCGTCCGACAGCACCTTGAGGATGCGCCATTGCTCGACCTGAACGCCTTCGCTCTTCAGGCGCGCATCGAGCTGCCGGTTGATCTCCCGGTTCGCCTGGGCGAGCAGGTAGGTCAGGTGCTCGGTGATGGGCGGGCTCGATGACGGGCTCGGGCCGGCGGAGAGGGCTTCGAGCGGCTGCGGATCGGAGGTGTCGGACACTGCGGGCCTGATCGACTGGGGCAGCACAAGCTGCGCGCGGTTGGCGGCTTTATGTGCTCGAATTGTTGAACATTCAATATTTCCTCTCTAGACTCCGCCGCATGCCCCGTCCATTCAAAAGGAATGGCAGGAGCAGCATCGCAATCGGCGCGACGCCGACATCAGCAAGGGCAGCCCTTGATCCCGAGAGCGCGCTCCGCATGATCCGTCTGGACGCCTCCTACCACGCCTTGCGCGTTCCGCCCCCGGTGCGGCGCCGCGGCGGCGGTGGGCGGTCCTTCCATGACGGGCTCGGCCGCGGGCGGCGCGACAGACTGAGGATCGGGCATTTCGTGCCGCTGTCGGGGCCAGCGGGTATCTGGGGTCCGGCGTCCCTCAACAACGCGGCGCTGGCCGCACGCGAGATCAACGCCTGCGGCGGCATCCTCGGCCGCGAGATCGAGCTCATCACCTTCGATGCGGGCGGCGCGCCCGACGAGGTGGCCGATCTGGCGATCGATGCGGTCGGCTTCGACGAGGTCGACATCATCGTCGGCGGCCATATCAGCGCGGTTCGCGTCGCCCTGCGCAACGCGATCGCCGGCCAGGTGCCCTATGTCTACACGCCGATCTACGAGGGCGGTGAGCGCACCCCCGGCGTGCTCGCCATCGGCGAGACCCCACCGCGGCAGTCGCGGCCGGCGATCGCGTGGCTCGCCGAGCAGAAGCGGGCGCAGCGCTGGTATCTGATCGGCAGCGACTACGTGTGGCCGTGGCTGTCGCACCGCGCCGTCAAGCAATACATCGCCGATGCGGGCGGGCGCCTCGTCGGCGAAGATTTCGTGCCGCTCGGCGAGCATGACCACGACGTCTATCTGCGCCGCATCGAGGCGGCGCGGCCCGACGTGGTGCTGATCTCGATCATTGGCAACGACAGCGTGATCTTCAACCGCGCCTTCGCCGAGCGGGGCTTGGCCGCGCGCATGCTGCGGCTCGGCGGCGCCATGGACGAGACCGTGCTGCTCGGCATCGGCGCCGACAACACCGAGAACATGTTCGCTGCGTCCGGTTATTTCGCCAGCACGCGCTCGGCCGCCAACGACGCGTTTCGCGAACGCTACTACGGCGCCTTCGGTCTGCACGCGCCGGTACCCGGGGCCACCGCCCAGTCCAACTACGAAGGCCTGCACTTTCTGAAGGCCTTGGCGGAGCGGGCCGGTACGATCGATCTGTGGCCGCTCGTCGCTGCGGCGGAGAGGCTCGTCTATTCCGCCGGCCGCGGGCCGGTCGGCATGCACGCCAGCTGCGCCGAGATGCCGATCTACCTTGCGGAAGCCGACGGGCACGATTTTCGCGCGATGCGCCGGTTCTGACGAGCATTTCAGGCCAAATCACCCGAACGGATAGACTTGCTCCCACGTCTCGACTCGGGAGCAGGCGACACGTTTCCCGCCGCTCGGCGCCTCGTCGTGATCAGAGCATGGTTCCATCCGCTCAGGAAGCGCTCCAGTCGTCATTGCGCCGGAGGGATCGGCTCGGCGCTCGCTACGGCGGCTAAGGCTCCGCCGCGCGACGGCTCGAAAAGCTGCACTTTTTGCAGGCATCGGCCCAGCAGGCCGCGACGCTCGATCCCGTCGCGGTGGAGAAGCTGGCCTTTTCGGTGAGCGCAGCCCGGTTGGCATGGGTTCACGCCGCGCCGAAATGCCGATTTACCTCGTCGCGGCGGCGGGACGCGATGTTCGGCCGCTCAAGCATTTTTGATCACGCCTTAGGCAGATGGCGTGGGTACATGCTGCGAAATGATACTTGAAACGAAAAATATTTCGATGTGAATTAAGTGCGCGGGCCGTCTTCGGCTTTGCGCGGATCGGGCCGCTGTGCCCGATCCGGCCCCTCTTCGCGTGGCTCGCGCCGCTCTCCCAGGCGGAGCCAAGGCTATTTCGCCGTCGACCCGCCAGACGCAAGACACCCGTAGAGTAGGAGAACGATCTTGGCCTTGGCAGTGCATCTTCCGACGCCCGATCAACTGCGTGATGCGGCTGATCAATGTGGCTTGTCGCTGACCGATGAGGACGTCGCCTCGTTCCGCGGCCTGATGCAGGACTCGGTAAGCGCCTACAACGCGGTTGCCGCCATGCCGGACGAGCTGCCGCCGGTGCGCTATCCGCGCACGCCGGGCTATCAGCCGTCCGGTGAGGAAAACCAGCACAACGCCTGGTACCGCAAGTCGCTGGTCAAGGGCGCCTCGCGCGGCAAGCTGAAGGGCAAGACGGTCGCGCTCAAGGACAACATCATGCTGGCCGGGGTGCCGATGATGAACGGCTCCTCGACGCTCGACGGCTTCGTGCCCGATTTCGACGCGACGGTCGTGACGCGCATGCTCGACGCGGGCGCCGAGATCGCGGGCAAGGTGCACTGCGAAGCGTTCTGCATGTCCGGCGGCAGCCACACCAATTCGACGGGCCCCGTCCACAACCCGCACAAGATGGGCTACTCGGCCGGCGGCTCGTCGTCCGGCAGCGGCGTCGTCGTGGCGCGGGGTGAGGTCGACATGGCCATCGGCGGCGACCAGGGCGGCTCGATCCGCATGCCCTCGTCGTTCTGCGGCATCTATGGCCTGAAGCCCACCTGGGGCCTGGTGCCCTACACGGGCATCATGCCCATCGAGATCTTCGTGGACCACACCGGCCCGATGACCGCGAACGTGGCCGACAACGCCCTGCTGCTCGAGGTCATCGCCGGCGACGACGGCTATGATCCACGCATCAAGGCCCCCAAGGTGCACGAGTACACCAAGGCGCTGGGCGGCGGCGTCGCCGGGATGAAGATCGCCATCGTGAAGGAGGGCTTCGAGCAGGCTGGTGCCGAGGCCGCCGTCAACGAGAGCGTCAAGGAAGCGGCGAAACGGTTCGCTTCGCTCGGCGCCACGGTCGAGGAGATCTCGATCCCCATGCACTTCGTCGCCGGCGCGGTGTGGATGCCGATCGGCACCGAAGGCATGACGCAGACAATGATGTATGGCGATGGCTACGGCCTGAGCCGCTCGGACCTCTATTCGACGTCGCTCATGCAATACCATCGCGGCTGGCGCGGGCAGGCGGATTCGCTGTCCGAAACGACGAAGTTGATGCTGCTGTTCGGCACCTATATTCACAACAACTTCGGGCCGCGCTATTACGGCAAGGCCGTCAACCTGTCCCGACGCGTGGCTGCGGCCTATGACAAGGCGCTCGCCGAGTACGATCTGCTCCTCATGCCGACCACGCCGATGAAGGCTACCAAGCTGCCCGAGCCCGACGCCAGCCGTGAGGACTACGTGGCTCGCGCCTTCGAAATGATCACCAACACGGCGCCTTTCGACATCACCCACCACCCGGCGATGTCGCTGCCGTGCGGCATGGTGGACGGCTTGCCGGTCGGGCTGATGCTGGTGGGCAAGCATTTCGACGAGCCGACGATCTACCGGGCCGCCCACGCCTTCGAGCAGTCGGGCGACTGGAAGACGTTCTGACCGCCGTAGCGGCGTGAAGACCACGCTGCAAACGCAAGGCGCCGCGGCTGGCGACGAAGCAAGCAGCCGCGGCGCTCCGGAGCGCTCCGCAATCGGGGCAGCTCACCCGATCGCAAAAGCAAGCGCCCCAGATTCAAGTAGTTTGGAGCATTTCTAATCGAGCGGATGCCTTGTCTGATCGGCAGCATGAGATCTGCCGGAGCCGATGCCCGGCTTGTAGATGTTGGCACTGGTTTTGCGTGACGTTCACGCTCGGAACGGAGCGGGACGGTCGCCACAAGATCAGCCTCTCCACTCCAGAGCGCATCACGATTGGGTGGCCTCATCCGATCGCAAGAGAAACGCTCCAGGTTCAAAGAGTTGGAGGGTTTCGCAATTTGATGATTTCATCCAATTGCGAAATGCTCTAGCCTCAGACCACTATCGCAGGCGATATGGAACAAATACTTTCGGCCCTCTTCGAAATTCTCAGCTTCGGTGCGATCGTCGTCCTCGTCGTGCTGGGGCTCGGCATCATCGCCAGCATGATGGGCATCTTCAACTTCGCCCAGGGCGAGTTCGTGCTGCTCGGCGCCTACGTCACCTATGTGGTGCACGCGGCCGGGCTGCCGGTCTGGCTCGGCATGGTGGCGGCGCCGTTCGCCGTCGGCGCCCTCGGCTTCGTGCTCGAACGAACCATCGTGCGCCGCTTCTACGCGGCGCCGATCGTCGCCATGCTCGGCACTTATGCCCTCGGCCTGATCATTCGCGAGATCGTGCGCGGCCTGATCGGCGGCCTCTACATCTCGGTGCCGGAGCCGATCGGCGGCTCCATCACCATCGGCAGCATGCACCTCTCCACTTGGCGCTTCATGATCATCATCATCACCGCGCTGGTCATGGTGGGCAGCTATCTGCTGCTGGCAAAGACCAAGTTCGGCCTGAAGATCCGCGCGTCGCTGGAGAACCCCGGTCTGGCACGCGCCTCCGGCATCTCGACGCCGGCCATCTACGGAGCCACCTTCGCCTTCGGCGCGGCGCTCGCCGGGCTTGCCGGCGCGCTCGTGGTACCGGTGTTCTCGCTCTTCGCCGACCTTGGCATCCGCTTCCTCATCCAGGGCTTCGTCGCCGTCATGGTGGGCGGCGTCGGCTCCTTCGCCGGGCCCGTGGCAGGTGCGGGTCTCATCGGCGTGCTCAGCGCGGCCCTGCCGTGGGTGATCGCGCCGGTCGCCGCCGACATCCTGGTGTTCGTCCTCGCCATCGTCTTCGTCAAATTCCGGCCGCAGGGCCTCATTGCCGGCAAGGGGATCTAAGCCCATGACCCACCACGACTATCGCATGAGCCGCCGCCGCTTCCTCGGCAATTTCGCGTTCACGGCAGGCGCCATCGCCACCGGCACGGGCAGCTGGGTGATCAACGCGGACTGGGCCAACGCCGCCGAAGGGCCGATCAAGGTCGGCATCGCCACCGACCTGACCGGGCCCATCGCCTACTCCGGCAACTCCGACGCCAACGTCGCCAGGATGCTGGTGAAGCAGATCAACGACGCCGGCGGCATCCTCGGGCGGCCGCTGCAGCTCTTCATCGAGGACACGGCGTCGAACGAATCCGTCGCCGTCGGCAATGTCCGCAAGCTGATCCAGCGCGACAAGGTCGACCTCGTCGTCGGCGGCATCACCAGCTCGATGCGCAACGCCATCAAGGACGTCATCGTCGCCCGCGGCAAGACCCTCTACATCTACCCCCAGCTCTACGAGGGCAAGGAGTGCACGGCCAACCTGTTCTGCACCGGGCCGACCCCGGCGCAGCAGTGCGATGAACTGATCCCCTGGCTGATCAAGAACGGCGGCAAGAAGTTCGCCTTGCCGAGCGCCAACTACGTCTGGCCGCACGTGCTCAACGAGTATGCGCGCAAGGTGATCGAGGCCAACGGCGGCGAGGTGGTGTTCGAGGAGTATTACCCGCTCGACCAGATCGACTTCAGCGCCACGGTGAACCGCGTCATCTCCAACAAGGTCGACGTGGTCTTCAACACCGTCATTCCGCCCGGCGTCGGCCCGTTCTTCAAGCAGCTCTACGAGGCGGGCTTCCTCAAGAACGGCGGGCGGCTCTCCTGTGTCTACTATGATGAGAACGCGCTGAGCATCAATCAGGCCAACGAGATCGAGGGACTGGCGAGCTGCCTCGATTACTTCAAGGCGCTGGACAAGAGCGATCCGGTGAGCGCCAAGATCCAGGCCGAGTACGACAAGATGTTCCCGGGAACGTTCCAGTTCACGGCCGGCAGCGCGGCGACCGGCACCTACCGCGCCCTGAAGCTGTGGGAGGCGGCGGTGAAGGAGGCGGGCAAGGTCGACCGTGACGGGGTGGCCGCGGCGCTCGACCATGCCAAGATCGCCGAAGGCCCGGGCGGACCGGCCGAGATGGTGCCGGGCAAGCGCCACTGCAAGATGAATATGTATACCGCCGTGGCCAAGGGCGGCGCCTACGAGATCGTCGCCCGCAGCGCCGGCCTCGTCGATCCCAAGGAGTGCTGATCGGCATGCTGCCCCACTTCGTCGTCGCCGGGCTCACTTTGGCCGGGCTCGCTCCGGCCATCCCTCGAACCGGAGAGGTCGGCCCCTCCGGGCGTGCCGTGGGTGGGGTTGCAGAGCGGATGGAAGGCCGGGGCAAGCCCGGTCTTGCCGCCACGGGCGACCGCCTCAGCCTCAGGTGAGCGAAATGGCCAACGAAACAGTCTCGTCCGCGGCGCTGCCTCATGCGGCCGCCGCGCCGGCCCAGGCGCGGCGCGTGCTGCCGATCATGGAGATCGCCGTGCTGGCGATCGCCCTGGTGGTGCCGTTCCTCCTCGAAGATTATCTGACGATCTTCGCCACCCGCGTGCTGATCCTGGCGCTGTTCGCCCTGAGCTTCGATCTGGTGTGGGGCTACGGCGGCATCATGAGCTTCGGCCAGGCGCTGTTCTTCGGCTGTGCCGGCTACGGGGTGGCGCTGCTGGGGCGCGATCTCGACATCACGTCGATCTTCCTGGTGCTGCCGGCGGCGACCCTCATCGGTCTCACCGCCGCCCTGCTGCTCGGCGGCTTCCTGCTGCTCGGGCGCAACCCCGCCAGCGTGATCTTCGTATCCCTCGGCACGCTCACCGGCTCCTACGCCGCCGACCGGCTGGCGCGGGGCTGGTACTATCTCGGCGGCCAGAACGGCATTCCGTCGATCCCGCAGATGTCGATCGGCCAGCACGACATCGGCGAAGGCCTGGAGTTCTATTACCTCGCCCTGGGCATCCTGATCGTCGTCTACCTGCTCTGCCGCTTCCTGGTGCGCTCGCAGTTCGGCCTGGCGCTCACCGGCCTGCGCGAGAACGAGGCGCGCATCACCTTCTTCGGCTACAAGGTGCAGCACCTGAAAGCCATCATCTTCGCGCTCGGCGGCGCCATCGCGGGCCTCTCCGGTGGGCTCTACGCCTTCCACGAAGGCTTCGTGTGGCCGAACATCCTCGGCGTCGTGTTCTCCACCCAGGTGGTGCTCTACGTCCTGTTCGGCGGCTCGGGCACGTTGATCGGAGCGGTCATCGGCGCCATCGTCATCGAGGCCGCGAGCTTCTGGCTCTCCAATACCTTCCAGGACATCTGGCCGATCATCCTGGGCGTCCTGCTGCTCTTGGTCATCGTCTTCCGTCCGGCAGGGCTGATCAGCCTGATCGTCAGCGAGCGCGAGCGCGTGGGCAGCTTCGGCCAGCCCGGCCGCAGGGGAAAGTGATGGTGACCGGCATGGCAGTGGCAGAGTCCGGTCCGGCCGGCGGCGGCCGGACCGCCGCGGCGGTCGAGCCACTCCTCGCGGCGACCGACATCGTCAAGGTGTTCGGCAAGCTGACGGCGCTCAACGGCGCGTATCTGAGCGTCGCCCCCAATGAGTTCCATGGGCTGATCGGGCCCAACGGCTCGGGCAAGAGCACGCTGATGAAGTGCATCGCGGGGGCCGAGACGCCGACCACCGGCTGCGTCCGCTTCGACGGCCGCGACATCACCTCGGCGCCGCCGGCGGAGCGGGCGCGGGCGGGGCTGAGCCTCAAGTTCCAGATCACCAGCGTGCTGCCGGCGTTGACCCTCTACGACAACATCCTGCTCGCCTTGCAGGCGCGGACGTCGCTCGCCGGCCTCGTCTTCTCGCGCACTCGCGGCATCCTGCACGACCGCGTCATGGGCATGCTGGAGCAGTTCCGCCTGGCCGACCGGGCCGGCGAGCCGGCCTCGGCGCTCTCCCACGGCCAGCAGCAGTGGCTGGAGATCGCCATGGCGCTGGCGCCCGAGCCCAAGCTCCTGCTGCTGGACGAGCCCACCGGCGGCATGAGCCTGGAGGAGCGCCGCGTCACCGGCGAGCTGCTGCAGCCGATCCGCGCCCACTGCTCCCTCGTCATCGTCGAGCACGATCTCGACTTCATCAGAGACATCTGCGACCGCCTGACGGTCCTCGACCAGGGCAGCGTGCTCGACAGCGGCACGGTGCAGCACATCCAGGCGAGCCCGCAGGTGCAGGAGGTCTATCTTCGCCGTGCCTGACGATACCGACGACCTCTTCCTCGACGTGCGCAATCTCAATACCGGCTACGGCCGCAGCCAGGTGCTGTTCGACGTCACGCTGAGCGCGCCCTGGCGGGGGGGCGTCGCCATCCTCGGCCGCAACGGCGCGGGCAAGACCACGCTGATGAAGGCGCTCGTGGGCGAGCTCTCCGCCTGGAGCGGCAGCGTCGGCCTCGACCGCCGCGACATCACCAAGCTGGCGACCGAGCAGCGCATCCGCGGCGGCATCGGCTACGTGCCGCAGGAGCACTCGGTGTTCGGCCGCCTGTCGGTGCGCGACAACCTGGCCGTCGGCGCGCTGACCAACCAGGACAAGCGCGCCGTCGATCGGGTGCTGGAGATCTTCCCCAAGCTCGGCGCGCGGCTCGACCAGCCCGCCGGAACGATGTCCGGCGGCGAGCGCAAGATGCTGGCCATTGCGCGGGCGATGCTGTCCGAGCCCAAGCTGCTGCTGCTCGACGAGCCGACCGAGGGCGTCTGGATCGGCGTCATCGAGGAGATCACCGAGCGGCTGATCCTGCTCGCCAAGGACATCGCCGTCGTCGTCGTCGAACAGCACCTCGACCTGGCGCTGAGGGTGGCGAACATCGCCTACGTGCTCGACCGCGGCCGCGTCGCCCTGTCCGGGCCGGCCGAGGCGGTACGTGACGACCCGGCCCTGGTGCGCTACCTCGCGCCCTGAGCGCGCCTCAGTCCGACGCGAAGCCATGGGCCTCCCGCGATCGTCTGCTTTCCAAGCGCGGGCGCCCGTCGGCGGGCGTCAGTCAACCGGCGTGTTCGATCAAGCTCTCCAGCAGGCGCTTCAGGTCACTGGTGGCCTTGTCACCCCAGCTACGGGCGATATGATCTTCCTGGCTGAGGGCCAGTGAATTGAGCCTGCGGGCGAGTGCCAGGCCGCGATCCGAGCAGAAGATCAGCATCTTGCGCCGGTCGTGGGGGGCCGGGACGCGGTACACGAGGCTGTTGGCCATCATGCGGTCGATGGTCTTGGTGAGGGTCGGATGATTGAGCAGCACGGCCTCGGCGAGGTCTCCCATCGAGTGGCCGTCCCCGTCCGATAGAACCTTGAGGATGCGCCATTGCTCGGCTTGCACGCCCTCGCTTTTCAGCCGCGCATCGAGCTGCCGGTTGATCTCGCGGTTGGCTTGAGCGAGCAGATAGGTGAGATGCTCGACGAGCGGTGGGCCGGATGGCGCGCTCGCGGCCGGGCCGGGTGCTTCGGACGGCTGCGGATCGGGCATCTCGGTCACAGTGGGACTGATGGGCTGGACGGCATCGGCTTCTCCGGGTGGCGCCTTTATGGGCGCGAATTGCCGAGCCTTCAATGTTTCGGTTCTAGTGTGGTGGATCTGAAGTTCCTGCTCCCCACATGGCATCAATGTTCAGGAACTTCAGATCCATTAAACCACACTAGAATCATAGGGTTGCTAGTGTGGCTTAGGAATCCGAAATTCGCTCCGAGCGATGCCCCGAGGTGGTGCGAATTTCGGATTCGCCACACTAGAGCGCCCGGCGATTGCCGGGAGGCGGTGCCCCTGGTGATGAGAGCGCATCCTGCATGATCAGCCTGAACGTCCGTCATTGCGCCGGGCGCGGGCCGCTCCCGGCGCGCCGCCGCGGGGGCGCTGGGGCACTTGCCGGTGCCGGGCCGGGGCGCGGCCGCCACCACAAGCTCCGGATCGGGTATTTCGTGCCGCTGTCCGGGCCGGCGGGCATCTGGGGCCCGGCCGCGCTCAAGACCGCCGACTTGGCCGTGCGCGAGATCAACGCCCGCGGCGGAATCCTCGGCCGCGAAGTCGAATTGGCGGTCTTCGATGCCGGCGGTGCGCCCGACGAGGTGGCCGCGCTGGCGGCCGACGCGGTCGATCTCGATGGAATCGACGCCATAATCGGCGGCCACCTCAGCCCGGTGCGCGTTGCCGTGCGCAATGCCATCGCCGGTCAGGTGCCCTACATCTTCACATCCATCTACGAGGGGGGCGAACGTACGCCGGGCGTTCTGGCTATCGGCGAGACCCCGCTACGGCAGTTGCGACCTGCGATCAATTGGCTCGTGGAGGAGAAGCGCGCGCGCCGATGGTACCTGACCGGCAGCGACTACCTGTGGCCCTGGCTCTCGCACCGAGCCGTCAAGCAATACATCTCCGATGCCGGGGGGCACGTCGTCGGCGAGGATTTTGTTCCGCTCGGCGAAGACGAGCACGACGGCTACCTGGATCGCATCGAGGCAGCGTCGCCCGACGTCGTCCTGATCTCGATGATCGGCAACGAGAGCATCGTCTTCAACCGCGCCTTCGCCGAGCGCGGGCTGGCCAGGCGCATGCTGCGGCTTGGCGATGCCATGGACGAGACCGTCCTGCTCGGTATCGGCGCCGAGAACACCGAGAATATCTTCGCCGCGTCGGGCTACTTTGTCGGTGTCCGGTCCGGCGCCAACGACGCTTTCCGCGAGCGCTACTACGGAGCCTTCGGCCTGCACGCGCCTGTGCCGGGAGCGCCGGCCCAGTCGAGCTACGAAGGACTGCATTTTCTGACGGCGCTGGTCGAACGCGCCGAAACGCTCGAGCTATGGCCCCTGGTGTCTGCGGCGGAGAGGATGACGTATTCCGCAGGCCGCGGCCCGGTCAACATGCGTGGGCACGAGGCGGAGATGCCGATGTACCTCGCGGAAGCCGACGGACACGATTTCCGGCCTTTCAAGCTGCTTTGACGATTCCCAAGGCGACGCGGCAGGGTCGTGCCGTCAGAAAATACTTGAAAAGGAAAATATTTCCGTATCAAATAAATGAGCGGACTGACGCTGCGCCGCGGAAGGGCCGTGGCGGCCATCCGTGGCAGCCGCTGATCATCGTCCGCGAAGATGAATTGCACAGAAGGGCTTCTTATGACCGTCAGAGCGCCGACTTTTGACGACCTTCGGGAGTATGGGGCGTCGCTCAGCCTGAAGATGAGCGATGCTGAGCTGGCTGATTGCCTGGGGCTCCTGGAGCCGAATCTTGACGTCTATCGGTCAGTCGATGCCATGCCGGACGAAGTGCTGGCTCCGCGTTATCCGCGAGATGCGGGTTACACACCCGCAATCGAGGACAATCCGCTGAACGCATGGGCTGTGAAGGTGGAGATACGTGGCGCCCCTGCCGGACCGCTCGCCGGGCGCACCGTCGTGCTGAAGGACAATATCTGCCTTGCCGGTGTACAGATGCTCAACGGCACGCGCGCACTGGAAGGGTTTCGCCCGCAGAGTGACGCGACGATCGTTACCCGCATTCTCGATGCCGGAGCGGTCATCGTCGGCAAGGCGCATTGCGAATATCTCTGCGGGTCGGGCGGCAGCCATACCAGTGCGTGGGGGCCAGTGCGCAATCCCCATAGGCCGAGCCATATGGCTGGCGGGTCTTCGTCAGGCTGCGCGGTCCTCGTTGCAAACGGTGAGGCCGATTTTGCAATCGGGGGCGACCAGGGCGGATCAATCCGTGTGCCTGCAAGCTTCTCCGGCGCCGTCGGCATGAAGCCGACGCACGGCCTCGTTCCCTATACCGGTATCGCGACCGTCGATCCCATGCTCGACCACGCCGGCCCGATGACGGCAAACGTGGCCGACAACGCTCTCATGCTGAGTGTCATCGCCGGCGCCGACGGGCTGGACCCGCGCCAGTACGCTCCCGCCGTCGGCGACTATCTCGCTCAGCTCGATGCCGGCGTGGCGGGCATGCGTATCGGCGTCGTGCGGGAGGGATTCGGGCTGCCCTCCTCGGAGCCGGATGTCGACGCGATCGTGAGAGGAGGGGCGCGCGAGCTTGCCTCCCTGGGCGCGGTTGTGGAGGACGTGTCGATTCCCATGCACGACATCGGCCGTGCCATTTGGCTCCCCATCACGATCGAAGGCGCCTTACGCACGCTCTGCCATGGCGGGAACGGCCGCCCCTCCGGCGCGAAAGGTTTCTATCCGGTCGACCTGCTCGAGGCCGTCGCGCAACGGAGCCGGGTGTTCGAAGAGATGCCGATCAATTTGAAGCTGATGCTCCTGCTGGCGGAGCACATGCACACTCGCTACGACGGCCGTTTCTACGTAAAGGCACAGAATCTACTTCGCCGCGTCGTGACGGCATACGACGACACCCTCTCGCGGTATGACGTGCTGGTCATGCCCACGACCCCGATGAAAGCGACGCCGATCCCGGGCCCCGACGCGCCCGCGGCCCTCGTCGTGCAGCGCGCCTACGAGCCGCTGATCAATACGGGAGTGTTCGATGTGACCGGGCATCCGAGCCTCAGCCTGCCGTGCGGCGTGAGCGACGGTCTTCCCGTCGGCTTCATGATCACCGGGCGCTACTTCGACGAAGCGAAAATCTACCGCGTGGCGCGCGCACTGGAGGCGCATCTCGCGTTGGATCTTCGCCCCGCGACCGTAAAGGCCTCCTAGCAGGGCCTGCCCGCCGAGATAAGCTCCTGCGGGTGTTGCGCTTCAGCGCGCGTCGTCTTTGGGTTGGCGAATCGCGGGAAGAATTCCGGGGCGGCTATTCCTTAGAGCGGGATGATGATTCGAAGATAAATCATCCCGCTCTAGTCATCGAGATGCGCCAGCCGGCGCCGCTGCATGGAAACACAGCCATCGCGAAACGAATACGCTCGGCGTTCTTCGAGCCTTGAGCTTTGGCGCGATGATCGTCATCGCGCAGGGGGCTCAGCATCACCGACAGGGATAAGCCTATGACATACCACGACTATCGCATGAACCGCCGCCGCTTCCTCGGCAACTTCGCCTTCGCCTCCGGGGCGGTCGCCACCGGGCTCGGCAGTTGGGTGATCAAGGCCGACTGGGCCAACGCCGCCGAGGGCCCGATCAAGGTCGGCATCGCCACCGACCTCACCGGCCCGATCGGCATCGCCGGGAATGCCAATGCCAACGTCGCCAGGATGCTGGCGAAGCAGATCAACGACGCCGGCGGCATCCTCGGGCGGCCGCTGCAGCTCTTCATCGAGGACACGGCGTCGAACGAAGCCGTCGCCGTCGGCAACGTCCGCAAGCTGATCCAGCGCGACAAGGTCGACCTCGTCGTCGGCGGCATCACCAGCTCGATGCGCAACGCCATCAAGGACGTCATCGTCGCCCGCGGCAAGACCCTCTATATCTACCCCCAGCTCTACGAGGGCAGGGAGTGCACCGCCAACCTGTTCTGCACCGGGCCGACCCCGGCGCAGCAGTGCGACGAGCTGATCCCCTGGCTGATCAAGAACGGTGGCAAGAAGTTCGCGCTGCCGAGCGCCAACTTCGTCTGGCCGCACGTGCTCAACGAGTATGCGCGCAAGGTGATCGAAGCCAACGGCGGCGAGGTGGTGTTCGAGGAGTATTACCCGCTCGACCAGATCGACTTCAGCGCCACGGTGAGCCGCGTCATCTCCAACAAGGTCGACGTGGTGTTCAACACCATCATTCCGCCCGGTGTCGGCCCGTTCTTCAAGCAGCTCTACGAGGCGGGCTTCCTCAAGAACGGCGGGCGGCTGGCCTGCGTCTACTACGACGAGAACGCGTTGAGCATCAACCAGCCCAACGAGATCGAGGGACTGGCGAGCTGCCTCGATTACTTCAAGGCGCTGGACAAGAGCGATCCGGTGAGCGCCAAGATCCACGCCGAGTACGACAAGATGTTCCCGGGCACCTTCCAGTTGTCTGCCGGTGGCGCGGCGACCGGCGCCTACCGCGCCCTGAAGCTGTGGGAGGCGGCGGTGAAGGAGGCGGGCAAGGTCGACCGTGACGGCGTGGCCGCGGCGCTCGACCATGCCAAGATCGCCGAAGGCCCGGGCGGACCGGCGGAGATGGTGCCCGGCAAGCGTCACTGCAAAATGAACATGTACACCGCCGTGGCCAAGGGCGGCGCCTATGAGATCGTCGCCCGCAGCGCCGGCCTCGTCGATCCCAAGGAGTGCTGATGGGGCCGCTTGCGCCGGCGGCGGCGCGGTGGGACCCCGCCCGCCGGCTCGCCATGTATGGACGGTCCCCTCCTGGCGAAAGGCGGAGACCCAGAGGCCCCCGACGTCGCCTGCCGCCGCGGCGCCCCGAGGCCTACCAGAGCTCGCGCAGGCCCGCCGGTGTGGCGATCACCGCGCGATACCGCTGCCGAGCCGCCTCGCGGATGGCTGGCGGATCGATGATGCCCAAATCGGCGTAGAGCTGGCGCAGGACCTCGGGATGGGGATGCTCGATGGCAAAGCTCTCCAGCCGACATCCCAGATCCGGCATCCCCGGTGCGGGAGAGCCGCGGTCGCCCCAGTCGATGACGCTTGGCGCACTGCCCCCGCCGGGCAGCGAACCGTCGTCCGGTACGGCGATCTGCCATGCGCGGTCGCCGCGCGAGACACCGGTGGTGCGCCCGAGCAGGCGCCCGTGACGCTCCAGCAGCCCCGCCAGATCGCGCGTTCGGACCACCCAACCGTTGAGGCGATCGCCGCGCGTCCAGGCGCGCTCGACCTCGTCTGCGCAATCCAGACCGAACCAGCGCCGGCGCGACAGCGGTTCCGCGTCCGGGTCGATGGCGATCACTTCGAGGAACACATCATCGCCCAGGCGGAGCAGGCGGTTGTGCGTGCCCATTTCGGGGTGCTTTCCCCCGGCGGGCATTTCGATCCCGAGCTGCTGGCGGACGTGATCAACGCCTAGCTCCAGCGCCGGCGCGATGATGGTCAAATGATCAAGCTTTGGCATTTGAGCGTTATCTCGAGGCTTGAGCGTCCGCTTCCGGACGGATCACCACCGTCGCCGACATGCCCGCGGCCAGCTCGACGCCTGCCGGCACGTCGTTCAAGGCGATGCGGATGGGAATGCGCTGTGCGAGGCGGATCCACTCGAAGTTCGGGTCGACCGAGGCGAGCAGCCCCCGCCGGCCGCCGTCGGGTTGGCGATGGCGCGGCTCAATCCCTGCACCGTGCCCCGCAGGACAGCGCCGCCGGCCATCAGCCGCACCTCCGCTTCGCTGCCGATCCTGATCGCCGGAAGCTTGGTTTCCATGAAGTAGGCGTAGACGTAGAAGGAATCACTGTCGACGATGGCAAGCACGCCCGTGCCGCTGGTCGCGTAGTTGCCGACCGCGGCCGTGAGATTGGTGACGAACCCGTTCGCCGGCGAGCGCACCGTGCTGCGCTCCAGATTGAGCTGAGCAATGGCGAGCCTGGACTGGGCGAGCTGAAACGCCGCTGCGGCTTCCCCGGCCTTGGTGCGCGACGTCTCCACGCTCTCGGCCGCGATCGCGCCGGGATCGCGGTCCAGGAGCTGCGTGTCCCGGCGCGCGTCGTCCTGCGCGAGCTTCAGCGTCCACTGGCTCTGGGCGACACTCGCCCGCGCCTCCTCGACCGCCAGGAGGAAGCGCTCGTGGTCGATCACGAAGAGCACGTCCCCCTTTGCGACCTTCTGGTTGTCGACGACGTTGATCGCCGTGATGAGCCCGGAAACGTCCGGCGCCAGTTCGACGATGTTGGCCTGCACGCGCGCATCCCGCGTCCACGGCGACAGCGTGTAGAAGGTCCACAGCCACCATCCGACGAGCACGGCTGCGGCCACGGCGGCCGCGGTGACGAGGACGCGCAGAACAGCCGTCACAGCCAGCCCCGCGTGCCGAGGAACGCCACGCCACCCACGAGCAGGACGTAAAGCGCGATGTTGAGCAGAGCAGGATGCCAGACGAACCGGTAGAGACCGCACCGTCCGAGCGCCCAGTGAAGAATCGCATAAGGGATAAGCGCCGCCAGAGCCCAAAGCATCAGCGGTGGCAGGTAGAAGCCGAAGAACTCCACCGTCTTGAACACAGCGAGGTTCGTCGGCCCCATATTCAATCCTCGGTGAAGCTGCGTTCGAGATAGGCGCGGTCGATATAGAAGCGGTCCGCGATGAAGCGCAATGAGGCGCCGGCCCGCAGGACGGATCGCGCGGCGGCGCCAGGCTCCAGCGTCCGTCCCGAGAGATCGGCGTGCAGCTCGGCAACGAGGGCCTCGGCCTCGGCGAGATTTGGCTGATGTGCAGACTTGGCCGCTGCAATGGTCTCCAGCGCCGCGGCGAAGCGCTCGAGGAACCGTGCGACGGCTTGGGCTGCACCGGGGGGCATGGCCGGGTCCGACGTGAGGTCGACCAACCGGCCGAGCTCGATCGCCGCGGACGCCGCGCCGAGCGTGCCGCGGAAGAAGTCTTCCTCGGCCTGCCGGTCGAGGGCAAGGCGCGGCAGCAGGTCGGCCAATGTGCCGACGATGTCGTCGGCGCCCCGCCGGGGAAGAATCGCCCCGCGCGCCACCCCGGGAAGGATCGATCCGATCGCGCGCTGCCAGCTCTGCCCTCGCCGCGCAAGCGACGTGACGGGCACGGCCGCGATGACGGCGAGGCATCCGACCATGCCCAGCACCAGCGCGGTCGCGCCACTGACGAAGGCGGCCTCGTCCGGGGCGAAGACGTTGTTGGTGCCGATCTCCGCGATGATGAACCCGCCCATGGCAATGCCGGCCCAGGCGCGGCTCGGAGTCCCGGCCATCAATCCGCATGGCAGGAGCAACAGCAGCAGCACGACGGCGAGCTCGCCGAACCCTTGCAGGTGCGGGACCACGAAGACCATCGCCAGATAAGCAACCGCGATGCCCACACAGCTCCAGATGAGGTAGTTGCGTGCCGCGACCAGCGGATTGTCCTGCTTGACCGCGAAGAACAGCATGATCGCCCCGCCCGAGATGACCGTGAAGCCCTGGCTCCATCCAGTGGCCATCCACGCTCCGCTGAGAAGCAGAATGGCGAGGCCCGCACGAAGCGCGAGCAGCAGCGCCTCTCGACGACCTTGAGGATCGCGTTGCATGCGGCGGCGCGCCGGGCGCCCGCGGCTGCCGCGCAGGCTCGCCGCCTCCGTGACGACCACCATCGCCAGGCGATGCAGAAGGGTGCCGACCCGGTTCAGGATCAACAGCGCGTCGGCGAGCGCGTCGAAGGGGGCCGCACCCGCCATTGCTTCGAGGTCCGCTACGGCGCTCCTCAGCGTGACCCGCGCGGCCAGGAGCTCGCGGCGCAGCCGGTGTGGATCGCTCCACGCTGCCGCCGGGTCGGGAGCGAGACGCTCGAGGCGGGCCGCAATCGACTCCAGCGTCGGACGCAGCCGATCCTGCACCCCTTGGCTCTCTACCCGGTCGAATTCGCCGATGCGGACGAACAGGGCGCGCGCACTGGACAGCACGACGAGAAATTCGCGGACGGTGCGCTGGAGCCGCTCCTGATCGGCGCGCCTGTCGGCGGACTCGAAATCCGCATACGAGCGCAACGCGTCGATCGACACCACGTCGGCCACCATGGCGCGGCGTAACTGCGCGAAGAGGGCAGGCGGCGCCGTCTGGCGCAACGCCGTCGCGACATAGCGAGCCAAGCCGCTGAAGGTATGCGCGAGCGCCTCGCGCAGAGCGTCGCTGGCGTAGCGCGGCAGGATCGTCGTGCTGGCGACGGTGACGCAGGCGATGCCGATCAGAATCTCGGTGGTACGGTCGGCGGCGATCGACCAGGCGTTGATGGGATCGGTCGAGCCCTCAAAGGCCACCAGCAACGTCGTGTAGCCGCCGAGAAGCGCGCCATAGGCGGCATAGTTGGTGAGCCGGGCGCCGGCGTAGAAGCACGCGGCGACCGTGAGCGCCGTGGCCGCCACCAGCAATGCGGCCGTCTGCGAGAACAGCGCCACGAGCCCCAGCCCGAGCAGCCCTCCGGCCAGGGTGCCGACGGTCCGCCACGCGCTCTTCCCGATGGCTCCGCCGACCGTCGGCTGCGCCAGAAGATAGACGGTCAGTGTCGCCCATTGCGGATCGCTCAGCTCGAGCGCGTAGGACAGCGCCAGCGCCACGATTGCCGCTGCGGCCGTCCGTACGGAGAAAATGATATTCCGCCAGCTGATATCGACGGAAAAGAGACTTGGACGAGGACTGTGTGCCGCCTCTTCGACGCTCATGTTCCCGTATCGCCGCAAGTCACCATCGACACTTATGATACAGACCGTGCCGATGTGCGAGCGGCGCATCCATATGGCGTCCGCCAGCGCTGACGGAACGGAGCGCTCCCCGGAGCCCGATCCAGGCGGCGAGTACCGGCCGGGCTGATCACATCTGGTCGGGCTGCGCTTTGGCCGGAGCTTCCGCGGACGACACGAGCAACGCCCGCAGCTCGCCGGCAAGGCGGTCGCGCGCGACGCCCGTGGCGGCCGCTGCCAGGAGCGCCAGGGCCGAGGTCTCGGCCGAGCGGCGGAAGCCGCCGTCGTCGAGCCCGCCACTGGCCCAGGCGAAGAGGGCGCCCAGATAGGCGATGTGGATCTGGCGCCCGAGCACATCGGCGCCGAGGGCGCGGTCGATGGCGCCCTCCACCTGCGCCGCGGCCACGGAGGCGGCATAGGCTCCGGTGATGTCGCGGCCGAGGTGGACGCCGCTGAACACCGCCTGCGGAATGCGCACGATGAGCTGGCGGTAGAGACGCCCATCGCCGACGAACATGTCGGCAGAGGTGCGCACACAGTAAAGCACGCGCTCGACCCCGCTCATGGTGCTGTCCGAGGCGAGCCCTTCGCTGATCTTGTCCAGCAGCGTCTCGATCACGGCGAAGACCACCGCGTCGACTCCGCCGATCAAATTATAGATCGTCTGCGGGGCCACCTGTGCGGCCTCTGCCACTTGCTGGAGCGACACTGCTTCGATGCCATGCCGCCGCCAGAGCGCCGCTGCCGCGGCAACGATCTCGGCGCGCCGTCGCTCCTTGCCGCGTGCCCGCAAACCGCTTCTTGACATTGGTTCCAGTTCCAAGTTTGGATATAAATCCAAAAATCACCTGCGCCTCGATTTAGAGGGTCTGATCGATTGCATGCAAGCGTCGATCTCGACCCGGGCATCGGCGGATGCGGGTGGCGAAGGAGGAACGACGCCCGGTCGACTAAGCTTGCCCGGCTTATCGAAATGCAAACAGGGGCACATGTCCGTTGATCGGCTGAGGCCGATCTCATCGGACGACGCCCAGCCGGCGAGGATGTGACCGCGGCCCAACCGCTCTGCGAGGCCTGCGATGAACGAGCATTCTCCATCGACCGCGGCTGAGCCGCTGTTCAACCCGCTGTCGCCCGACGTCATTCGCGACCCTTACCCTTATTATCGGCGCCTGCGCGAGCTCGACCCGGTGCACCGCTCGCCGCTCGGCTTCTACGTGTCGAGCCGCCATGCGGACGTCACCGCCGTGCTGCGCGACAAGCGCTTCGGCAAGGACTACGCCGGGCGCATCTCCCGCCGCTTCGGCGATGCGCTGCTCGACGAACCGGCCTACCGCATCATGGGGCACTGGATGCTCCAGCAGGATCCGCCCGTGCACACGCGGCTGCGCGGGCTGGTGACCAAGGCGTTCACGGCGCGCGCCGTCGAGGACATGCGCCCGCGCATCCAGCAGATCGTCGACGACGTGCTCGACCGCGTCATCCCCCAAGGCGGCATGGACGTGATCGAGGATTTTGCCTTCCGCCTGCCGATCACCGTCATCTGCGAGATGCTCGGCATTCCCGAGGATGAGCGGTCCTTGTTCTACGCGGGCGCCCGCGCCAGCGGCCGGCTGCTCGATCCGGTCCCGCTCAATCGCGAAGAGCTCGACACCGCCAACGGCGGCATGATGATCATGGCCGAATACTTCGAGAAGTTGTTCGAGTTTCGCCGCCGCCATCCGGGCGAGGACCTGACGACCCACCTCGTCCATGCCGAGGAGGAGGGCAGCAAGCTCTCCAGCGAGGAGTTGACCGCCAACGTCATCCTGCTGTTCGGGGCCGGCCACGAGACGACGGTGAACCTCATCGGCAACGGGCTGCTGGCCCTGCATCGCAATCCCGACCAGCTCCGCAGGCTCAAGGCCGTGCCGTCCCTGATCCCCGGCGCCGTCGAGGAATTGCTGCGCTACGATTCCTCGGTGCAGGTGACCGGCCGGGTCGCGCTGGAGGACGTGACGGTCGGCGGAACCGAGGTGAAGGCCGGCGAAAACGTCCTGTGCCTGCTCGGCTCCGCCAACCGCGATCCCGACGCCTACGACGAGCCCGACCGGCTCGATGTCACCCGCACCAACGTGCGCCCTCTGTCGTTCGGCGGCGGCATCCATTTCTGCCTCGGCGCGCAGCTGGCGCGGATCGAAGCGGAGGTCGCGTTGGAAACGGTGTTGCGGCGGGTGCCCGACCTCGAGCTCGAGGGCCTCGACAATCCCGACTGGCGCCCGACCTTCGTCCTGCGCGGCCTGAGGACCCTGCCGGCCCGCTGGTAGGCGGCCCGTAGCCGTCCGCCGTAATTCATGGAAACTGGAGCGCGCCCCATCTAATCGTGAAGCGCTGCGGGCGCGGGCTGCGCATCGCCGGCAATGCGTTGCTCCGCCCTGCTCGGCGCGGTAGAGACAAAGCACAAGATAAAATCAGCGTACGGGAGAGAAGCGGCATGGATCGGCGCGATTTCTTGACGGGCGCGGCGCTCGGAGCGGTGGCGGTCGCGATGCCGGCGATCGTTCGGGCGCAGGCCAAGCCGGTCCGCATCGGCGTCATCCAGCCCATGAGCGGGGGGCTCGCCGCCTACGCCACCGAAGGCCAACCGGTGTTCGAGTACATGATCCGCCAGGTGAACGAGGCCGGCGGCATCAAGAGCCTGGGCGGCGCCAAGATCGAAGCCGTGCTGGCCGACGACACCAGCCAGCCGGCCCGCACCGCCGCCGAGGCGCGGCGCCTCGCCACCGAGGACAATGTGGTGATGCTGACGGGCTCGATCCTGTCGGCGCAGATGCTGGCGCTGACGCCGGTCGTCGACGAGCTCAAGATTCCGACCCTGTCGATCTGGGCCGGCGGCGTGAAGTCGCCGTACATGTATTCGCTAGGGTTCCCCTACGACCAGGGCTATGCCCAGTCGCTCGCCTCGTTCATCATCGCCATGAAGACCGACTTCGGCTTCAAGGTCGACACTGCGGCGATGGCGTACTCGAACTACGAGGCCGGCCAGCAGGTGAACAAGTTCCTCAAGGAGAAGCTCGCGGCCGCCGGCATCAGGGTGGTGGGCGACGTGCCGCTCGACACCAAGGCCCAGGATCAGACCGCCGCCATGGTGCTGATCCGTTCCCTGAAGCCCGATGCCGTCACCGGCTTGGTGACGCCGCGCGACGGCATCCTGCTGCACCAGGCCCGCTTCAACCTCGCCTACAACGACAGCGTCTTCGTCGGCGGCACCGGCGGCTATTCCGACAGCTCGCTGTGGAAGGAGCTGGGGCCCGACATCGGCACCAAGGTGCTGACCCGCAACCTGTTCGGCATGACCGGCTTCTCTGCCGGCGCCAAGCTTCCCTCCATGCAGGCGATCGTGAAGGAGCTGGAGGCGGCGAACCTCAAGGTGCCGATCGGCCAGGCGGCGATCCAGGCCGCCCAGGCCGTGCGGGTGATCCAGGTGATCCTGGAGAAGGCAGGATCCACCGACCCGGAGGCACTGCTCAAGGGCTTCAAGGCCTTCGAGATCCCGTTCGGCGATCCCGCGCTCTACCTCGCCCGCTCCAAGGGGCTGCGCTTCGGTGAGGACCGGATGCTGGTCGACAGTTCGGCGCTGATGATCCAGTGGACGCCGGAGAAGGCCCAGGAGGTGGTCTTCCCGGCCGAGTTCGCCCAGGTCAAGCCACGGCCCAAGAGCTGAGCGCGGCGACCGCATGGCCTCGGCCTCCACGGCGCCGATCCTCGCCGTCGACAACGTCGGCCGCCGCTTCGGCGGCCTGAAGGCGGTCGACGGCGTCAGCTTCTCGGTCGCCCACGGCGAGATCCTCGGCATCATCGGGCCCAACGGCGCCGGCAAGACGACGCTGTTCAACCTGATGTCGGGGTTCCTGGCGCCGTCGAGCGGGGACATCCGCTTCAAGGGCCGCTCGATCGTCGGCCTCAGGCCTGACCGTGTGGTGGCCATGGGGCTGGCGCGCTCGTTCCAGATCGTCCAGGTTTTCGCCGGCATGAGCGTGCTCGACGTGGTCACCACTGGGGCGCTGCTGCGCCATCCCATGCACACCGCCGTGGCCAGGGCCGAGGCGGTGCTGGCGCGCGTCGGGCTCGCCGGCAAGGCGGCGGCGACGCCCGACACGCTGTCGCTGCAGGACAAGAAGCTGCTGGAGCTGGCCAAGTGCCTGGCGACCGAGCCCGAGCTGATCCTGCTCGACGAGGTGATGGCGGGCCTCACCCTGGGCGAGGCCCAGGTGCCGCTCGCCATCATCCGCGAGCTGCGCGGGCAGGGGCTCACCTTCGTCATGGTCGAGCACGTCATGCCTGTCATCATGGCCTGCGCCGACCGCATGGTGGTGCTGAACTTCGGGGAGAAGGTGGCCGAGGGCTCGCCCGAGGAGATCGTCGCCGATCCGCGCGTCAAGGACGCCTATTTCGGGGACGAGCCACATGAGTGAGGTCGCTGCCGTCCAGACCGGGGCGTCCCCGGCGACCGGCGCGCCGCTGCTCGAGGTGCACGGCATCACCGCCGGCTACGGCACTGTCCCGGTGTTGAGCGACGTGTCGCTCGAGGTCCGCCAGGGCGAGCTGGTCGGGCTGCTCGGCGCCAACAACGCCGGCAAGAGCACGCTGATCCAGTGCCTGTCGGGACTGGTCGTGCCGGGCGCCGGGCGTATCGTCTTCGCCGGCGAGGACGTCACCCGGCTTGCGCCGGCCCAGCGTGTCGCCCGCGGCATCGTCCAGGTGCCCGAGGGCCGGCTGGTATTCCCGCAGATGAGCGTGCGCGACAACCTGCTGCTCGGCGGCATCAACGGCCGCGCCCGGCCGGCGCGGCCCGAGCGGCTCGAACGGGTGCTGACGCTGTTTCCGCGGCTCAAGGAGCGGCTCGGCCAGGATGCCGGCACGCTGTCGGGCGGCGAGCAGCAGATGCTGGCCATCGGCCGCGGCCTGATGGCCGACGGCCGGCTGCTGATGCTGGACGAGCCCTCGCTCGGGCTGTCGCCGCTGTTCGTCCAATACATCTTCGAGATCATCCGCCAGCTCGCGGCGGACGGCCTTACTATCCTGCTGGTGGAGCAGAACTCGGGGCTCACCTTTCGCCACGCCGCGCGCTGCTACGTGCTCGAGCGCGGTCGCGTCGTGGTCTCCGGCGACAGCGCGACGGTCAAGCACGATCCCGCCACCCGCAAGGCGTACCTCGGCTTATGACGATGCCCGTACTTCGGCTCTCCACCGTCATGGCCGGGCTTGACCCGGCCATCCATCCACTCAGGCAAAATGGGGGCCTCTTCCTCACAGAATTGCTTTCCCCGATGTCGCTCACTCGTCTCGGCAAGAACTTGGAAATACGGTCTTTTGACTTGGTTCGATGGATGGCCGGGTCAAGCCCGGCCATGACGCGCTGGGGTGCGTGCACCCTCATGGGGTAAGGAGGCGCGGATGGACATCCTGCTGCAGGCCCTCGTCCAGGGCCTGCTCGTCGGCAGCACCTACGGCATCGTGGCGCTCGGGCTGGGGCTGATCTTCAGCGTCTCGGGCGTCGTCAACTTCGCTCACGGCGACTTCCTCGCCGTCGCGCTGTTCCTGAGCTCGTCCCTGTTCGCCGCCTTCGCGCTCGACCCTTATGTCTCCGTCTTCATCACCCTGCCGGTGCTGTTGCTCGCCGGGGCGCTGCTCTACCGCCTGCTGATCCGGCCGGTCATCGGCGGCCACATGCTGATGGTGATCCAGCTCACGCTGGGCCTCAGCCTGATGCTGCAGAACGGGCTCCTGATGATCTACGGCGGCCAGCCGCTGCGCGTGCCGTCGATCATGGAGACCAAGCTCCTCATCGTCGGCACCACCGTCATGCGCTGGCCACTGATCATCGCTTTCCTGGTGTCGCTCGTACTCGCCGCGCTGCTCTTCGTCATGCTGGCGCGCACCGATTTCGGCCGCAGCATCCGCGCCGTCCACCAGAATGCCAAGGCCGCCGCCCTCATGGGCATCGACGTGTCCAAGGTGCGCACGCAGGTGTTCGCGCTCGGCGTCGGCCTGCTGGCGATCGCCGGCGCTCTCATCGTGCCGGGGACGCCGCTGTCGCCGGGCCTGGGGCTGCGCTACACGGTGATCACGCTGCTGGTGCTGGTGCTCGGCGGCATGAGCAACTTCGCCGGCATCCTGGCGGGAGGCGTGGTCATCGGCCTCGCCGAAGCGATCGGCACCATCTACGTCACCGGCATCCTCGGCATGATCCTGCCGTATCTGGTGTTCGTCGTCATCCTGCTGTTCCGCCCGGCCGGGCTGCTGGGGAGGGCCGCATGAGGCCGGACTTCTGGCGCATCGTCCGCTCGCCCGCCGCCCTCGGCCTGCTGGCGCTCGCCGCCCTGCTGCCGCTGGTGCTGCCCGGCTACTACCTGCACATCGCCACCCTCACCCTGGTCTATGCGGCGCTCGCCACGGCGTGGAACCTGGTCGGCGGCCTCACCGGGCAGATCTCGCTCGCCCACAGCCTGTTCGTCGGCACCGGCGCCATGCTGGCGAGCGCGCTGCTCGTCCACTGCGGCGTCAACATGTGGCTCGGCGCGCTCATCGCCGCGGCCCTCGCCGCCGCCATGGGCGCAGCCATCGCCTTCATCGACTACCGCTTCCGCCTGGGGCACCTGTCGTTTGCCCTGATCACGCTCGCCTTCGCCGAGATGGCCGAGCTGGTGGTCGTCGGCTGGGATTTTCTGGGCGGCGCGTCGGGCCTCTATTTGCCGCGCGACACCGGCAATCTGGCGGCCTTTCAGTTCGGCGGCCTCAAGGGCTATTTTTGGCTGATGCTGGCGCTCGCCACCGGCTGCATCCTCGTCAACCTCGCCATCGTCAACGCGCCGCTCGGCTATCGCCTGCGCGCCATCCGCGACAACGAGGACGCGGCCCAGGCGCTGGGCGTGCCGCTGCTCCGCAACAAGGCCATCGCCATGGCGATCTCGGCGGCGCTCACCTCGCTGATCGGCACGGCCTACGCGCGCAGCGCCACCTTCGCCGACCCCTATATGCTGGCCTCGCCCGTGCTCACCATCGAGATCGTGCTGATCGCCACCGTCGGCGGTCTCGGCACCGCCTTTGGGCCGCTGGTCGGGGCGCTGCTCCTGGTGCCGCTGGGGGAATTCCTACGCGGCCACTTCGGCGGCACGCTGCCGGGCCTGCACTACTTCATCTACGGCGCCTGCGTCGTCGCCGTGGTGCTGGCCCTGCCGCAGGGCGTCGGCCCGGCGTTGGCGCGGCTTGTGGGGCGGCGCGGCGCTGGTCCTATGCTGCGCCAGGCGGGCGGGAGTGGGGCGTCAGGACAGTGAGTTGCGTCGTACACCGCCCCGGGGCGAACCGGCAGTTGGGCCGCGCCTCCATAGCTCTAGGGTCGCCGCCAGCTCGCGCGCCTGACGTCGGAAGGTCGCGCGAAAGCCGAGGCCGCCAATGTTGAGGTGATGCGCGTCGCGCAGATCACGCCTCAACCTACGGCGCGCAAATCACTGCTGATCGCGAGAAGTCCAAGCATTCCAGTTGTGACGAAGACAGCCGCCACTCCCGCCCAGACCCCCAAGACAAATATCACGTCGCTGGCGCGGACCGTAGATGGCTGACGGTCGGTACGGGAGCTGAAGGCACCGAAGCCGCGGGCATCCATGGCGAGGGAGAGGCGCGTGGCATAGCGGGCGCCGGCGGCGAGCATTGGAATGATCGATCGAGCGATGAGGCACAGATAGCCGACCGGGCCAGCCGAATCGATGATGCCGCGTGCTCGCTGCGCCGCGCGCATTGTGCGAAGGTCCTGAAGGTAACGGGGGACAAATCGCATCGCCGCGATTGCGCCATACGCGAAGCGATAGGGAATGCGGCATTGGCGGACTAGGGCGCTTGCGAGCTGGTCGGTCGTGGTGCCGAGGGAGCCGAGCAGCGCCATCATCATCACCGCCGTCAGTCGGACGGCGGTCGCCGCGCCCGTATGCACGGCCGCCGCGCGCAGGGTGATCCATCCCTCAACGATTACGGGAGAGTTCCTGACGAGATCGGGTCGCGTGAACAAAGCGAAGACGAGCGTTGTCCAGACCCCCGCCAGCAATATCACGGCGGCGCCGGCGATAATCGCGCGCAGCCGCAGCGGAACGCCCGAGAGAATGGCGATGAGCGCACCACCTCCAACGATAGCAGGCGTTGCGAGGTCGCGTGTGCACAAGAGAACGGCGAGCGGGGGTAGCGTAGCAACGAGCTTGGCGACCGGGTTGATCGCCGCGAGCCACCCCCTGCGGGTTGGAACACCGTGCCCGTTGCTCATGGCGTGATTTCTCGAATTTGTCCGCTGCGGTAGACCGTCTGCCACTCAGGTTTCTCTCGGGCGAGAGCGAGCGCGATACGGCGGATGGGCGGCGGTCGGAGGCCCGCACATTCCATCAGCCAGGCATCGCAGAGGATTTCGCCGGTAGCTCCCGCTTGGAGGAGATGTCCCTGTGAGAGTAGCGCCACGCGATGGGCGTGATCGGCAATGAGCTGCAGATCGTGTGTGACCATGATGATGGTGATGCCCGCAGCGTTGAGTTCGCAGATCATGCTTACGATCTCGTATGCGCGGGCCTGATCCTGCCCAAAGGTCGGCTCGTCCAGGATGAGAATGCTCGGCTCCGTGATGAGGGCAGTTGCGACAGAAAGGCGCCGCTTCTCACCATAGGAAAGAAGAAAAGGGTTCACGTCGGCGTAGTGAGCCAGATCGAAGCGTTGGAGCATGCGATCGACACGATCGTCGATTTCGCGTTTGGGGCTGCGCCGGATACGCAGGCCGTAGGCGAGTTCATCGTGGACCGTGAGGGCAAGGAACTGATGCTCGGGATTCTGGAACACATAGCCGATCCGATCGCCGACCTGCCGGGGATCCATCTCGACGATTGAGGTGCCAGCAAGTATGACCGAACCGGACGAAAGCGGAACCAGACCTGCGATCGCGCGAGTCAGCGTGCTCTTTCCAGCCCCGTTGACACCGACAATGGCAAAAAACTCGCCGCACCCTATCTGAAGGTCGATGCTGTGGAGCACGGTCGCGCCCGCGAGCTCGACGCTGGCGGCGTGGACTTCGACCGCGACCTCCTCCCCCGAAGGCTTCGGAGCGAACGATCTGTTCGATTCGATTGCGGACGTGGCTGTGACCACAGGCGCATCAATCTCATTAAGCACCAGAGCTAGATCATCCACCGCAAGCGGCAGCACCCGTTCGGGATCAGCGTCGAGACCAAGGCGGAGAGCGACGGCAGTTGCAGTCGGGAGCCATACGCCGCGTTCAGAGAGAGAGCGCGCATGCTTGCCGAGCACTTCGGCAGGGGAGCCTTCGTGGACTATAATCCCGTTGGCGTCGAACACGACGACACGATCGGCCAGCGGGAGAGCGTCATCGAGTTCATGCTCGACCAGGACAATCGCATGGGAAGCGTCCTTGAGTGTTGCGAGCGCGGCGTAAAACTCGGCCGAGGCGACGGCGTCGAGGTTCGCGGTCGGTTCGTCGAGCACGAGCACCGGCGGATCGAGGGCAAGCGCGCAGGCGATCGCGAGACGTTGCCGACCACCGCCAGACAACTCGGTGGGAGCACGGAGCGCATCCTCGCGGCTATTGGCTAAACCTACTCTGCGAAGAGCGGCGAGCGCACGGCTCTCGATCTCGTCCACCGGAACGAGCAGGTTTTCCAACCCGAAGCACACCTCATCCAACAAGCTACCGGTGACGACCTGGGCATCAGGGTCCTGAAAAACAACGCCAACCTTTCCAGCGAGCTGTCCGGCGTCGACATGCCTGGTATCGATGCCATCGCATAGCACTTGGCCGCGCAGGTGCGCTTCCAAGCTCGCCGGAATGAGGCCCGCGAGGGCCAGCATGATTGTGGACTTGCCGCACCCGGAAGGGCCGAGCAGCAACAGCATCTCTCCGCGATGAATGTCGAGATCGATCTGTCCGCCGATCCATCTCTCGCTCGTGTCGTACCGTACGCCGACGTTCTTCAGCGAGATGACGAATTCCGTCTTATCGAGCGGCATCACCACGATCTCCTCCCGTGATGCCAGTTCGGGCGAGCGCACGAGCGACGACGAGGGATAGCAGGCTTCCCGCGACGAAGGAGACGATCTCGACAGCGCAGATCAGAGCGACCAGACCGCCGTCCAGAGTCGGCAGGTCGTACGTATGGAAGCTAATGACGCAGGAGATGAGGCCAGGGATCACGCCTGCGGCGGTGAACATTATCCAGCCGAACCAACGGTATCGGGTCACGAAGAATGGCATCTCCATGACAGCACCCCACATCGCCATGAGAACGACCATCAGCAACGCGCCTGGAGACACGATCAGCACGATTCCGGCAGCGGTCGCGCCGATCACGCCCGAGCCGGCGCGGCGCAGCACGGCAAGAGGCAGCAACGCTGCCATGCCCCACAAGCCGAACGAAGCAGAAGCGATAGGCGGAAAGGCGGTCGCAATGCCGACAAGGACAAGATTGACCGGGGCCAGAACGATGCCAACGGCTGCGCCAAGCGCCGCGGCGGTGAGTATCGTGCGCGTGCTGTAACGCCGACGGCGAACGGCAATAGGCTCGTTGTTGGAAATAGACACAGGCTGGTCCCGTCAAAGGTGATCGGGCGTGCGAGCCCCGGTCGGCGTTCGCTCGGCAACGGGACCTGAGACCACGTTCAGAAAGTCTTGGTGGCGCCTACACCGACGATGCGCGCTTGGCCAACATTCACGATTGGAACGCCGCCAAGCGCAGCGCCCCACGCTTCGTAGCGCTGATCGAGGAGATTTCGCCCGAAGGCGTACACCTCGAAATCCCCGCCGTCATTCTTCCAACCGAGCCGCGCGTTGACGATATGGTACGGCTTCAGACCGAATGTATCTTCTGCGTCCACTGCGCGACTTCCCGAATACTGATACTGGACGTTGAACGAGAACGCGCCCGGCGCGCTAAGCATGGCTCCCGGCGCATCATATTGAAGCGCGGTCGTGAAGGTCCAGTCGGGTACGTTCGGCACTCGGTTGCCCTTCACCATGTTTGCGACCGCGCCGCTTGCGCCGAGCGAACTATGAATGTAACCCACGCCGCCGATGAAGCTCAGGTAGTCTGTAATCTTGGTGCGGGTTTGAACTTCGAAGCCGCTGGTTTCGTAGTCCTGATAGGTTTGCTTGAGCAAAGGTATTGGTGACGTCGGATCGATGTAGGCAAGAATGCCATTCTTGATGTCGTTGTAGAAAACGCTGGCCTCGAGGTCGAAACGGCGATTGAGATTGGCTTTCATGCCTGCTTCGTAAGTCCATCCTGTTGCGGCCGGGAATGGATCGGGCAGGACGCCATTCGTCACCCTCGGCAATAGCGGATAGACGCGGCTTGCGTGTCCGCGCGCGACGGAAACATAGGTGCGGACATCATCCGTCCACTTATACGTGAGCGCGAGCCGTCCCGTTGGGTAGATCTGATTTGTGGAGCTGTTCGCCGTCAGCGCCGGTATATTCAGCGAGTTTGTAAACCTGTCCGTAATATCGTCGTAGCTGACACGCCCGCCCGCCGAGATTTCCCAGCGATCGGCGAATGGGATCGTGACATCTCCAAACAAGCCCAGATTCGTGCTATTGATGACGTTCTTCGTGACGATTGGTGGGAACGCGCACGGCACGGCCTCGCAGGTGCGGGTTCCCTCCGTTCGCACGGCGCTGGCGCCTACAACCCAACGGATCGGATCGCCATCGCGAGAGTTCAGGCGAACTTCCTGGCTGAACACGTTCTCCTGGTCGAGCGTGCGGCCGACGTTAGGAAACGCGGGCAACCCGGCCCGGTCATTGACGAGCCTATCAGTAGCGTCATTGCGAATGCGCAATTCGTTGCGCTGGTAGGCGCTGATCGACGTAAACCGGAACGCGTCGAAATCATGCTCGATCTTCAGCGTAGCCCCGCCCTGCGTCGTTCTCGAATAGGGCTCGGACAGCACACCGCTGATGGGGAAGCTCGGCGCGTCGCGCATGACATACCAGGGAGCGTTTCCCTGATCGTTCAGATAGGTCCCGGTCAGCGTGACCGTCGTGCTGTCGAGGCCGGTGAAGCGCAGACCGCCACGGAAGGCCCCGATATCGCTCTTGCCGAGATCGTCGGTGAACAGGCTATTGACGGTGCCGTCTTGGTGAGCGAAGCGGACGGCCATGCGCCCGTCCAGCGTGCCGGGGATGATGTTGCCGCCGATGACGGCCTCGCCCAGGCGATAGCCATTCGATCCGACCTCTCCCGTGAATCGAATATCGCGGGTGCCGTCAGGCTGGTTGGTGACGACGTTGATGGCGCCGCCGAGGGCGTTAGTGCCCCAAAGGGTGCCTTGCGGCCCGCGCATCACTTCGACGCGATTAACATCGAGAAGAGGGTTCGATGCGCTCATCATGCTGTTGGGAACGCCGTCGATGTTGAAGCCGACGGTGCCGTCGGAGAAGCTCTGCGGAAGTCCGAGCGAGCTGACACCGCGGATGGAATAGAACTGGGCGGCCGGGCTCGACTTCACCCACTCAACATTAGGAGAATTTCGGGCTACCGCAGCGCCCGGCTCGAAGGGGTTGGTGCTGAGGTTCTCCGGCGTGACGACGGTGACGCTCTCCGGCACATCCTGAAGCCGCTCGTTGGTCTTGCGTGCAGTGACGATAATCGGATCGAGAACAGTGAGGTTGCGGTATGTTTCACTGACGGCGGGCTCGGCGGGAGTGTTGACGCTTGCGCGTGCCGCCGTGCTCCTCTGATCGGTTGCCGCCGTCACCGGTGGGAGAGTCTGATTGACGTTCGACGGTCTGTCTGAGCCGCTAGGCGGGCTCGCTGTTTGCGCGCGAACGGATAATGGCTCTCCAACCATCGCCAAAACGAGTGCGATGATCGAGACTCTGCTCAGCGCGAGATTTCTATACCCGAAAGACGACATCCCCAGTCCCCAACCGCAACAAGCCGCCTCGCTTTGCGCGAGGCGTGTGCAGCTAGCGTTGATAAAGAGGATGGGAACATTCGCCTTTCGGGATCGCGCCAATCGGATCTCCAATCCCGCCAAAATGGCGGGCAGCACATTAGAATAGCTCAATAATAATTGCGCCACGGCAATGATGAAGACCGCGCTTGCGATGGTGGCAGGATGGCGATATCTGTTGGCATACCTGCGATAGCGTTCAGGTCTCGTCGATGTTAAGAGTAAAGCCTCAGTCTAGGAGCGATGATGCCTTTGTTCACACGCGTGCTTTCCGGTTCGGCGTGCATACTGTGCCTTGCCGCTGCCTTAGTGCAGAGCACGCTTGCAGCCGCTCCTTCGCCTGCCGTCAAGAAAGCTTGCAAAGCGGAGATCCTATCGATCTGCGTACGGCCGTGGCGGCTTACGCCCGATGCAATATCGAGTTGCGTTGAGGAAAACCGCCTCAGGCTCTCTTCGACGTGCCGAATCTTCTGGGCCACTCTCCGTAGGTGCCAGTTGGAGATAAAAGAGGTGTGCGGCGGACTGAGCCCGCTTACAGTCGATCATTGTTTGAAGAGCTCCATTGAAAAGTTCTCCCGGAGCTGCCAACAGACATTAAACGATAGATGATCTTCTCGTTTCGCCCGAGTTATCGCGGGAAGGCATCTTTTCGCGGTCCCCATGTGTCATCGCCACTGCCGCGCTCTGAGAGATAGCGGCCCGGTGGCTTGCCGACCGTCTTCTTGAACATGGTGATGAAGCTGCTGGCCGTCTCGTATCCAAGGTCGAGCGCCACCGCCTGAACGCTGTCGCCGCTCGCCATGCGCTGGAGCGCCAGCGTGACGTGGAGCTGGTGACGCCAGCGCCAGAGGCTCATTCCCGTCTCCTGGCGGATCTTCCGGCTTAGCGTTCTCTCGCTCAACGCGCAGCGTGCCGCCCACTGCGCTACCGAAGACTTGTCTTCAGGAGTGGACATCATCATGTCGAGGAGGCGTCGTAGGCTTGGATCGGACGGCAGACGAAGTTGGTGATCCTCAATCCTGGCAGTGCTCAGTTCGTCGAGGATAACGGGCAGCAACCGGACTTCCGGGCCGTCCAGCGGATACAATGCGGGAAACTGCGCGGCGCGGATCAGCGCCTCGCGCAGCAGGTGCGATACGGACATTGTGCAGCAGGTCCTCGGAAGGTTCCGGCTGACATCAGGATCAAGAAAAAGGACATAGTATTCGGTCTTGCCGAACGCTTGGCACCTGTGCGGCGTGCCGGATGGAATCCACACTGCGCATTGCGGAGAAACGGTCCACAGGCTGCCGCTGATTTCACAGGTGAGGACACCATTGACCGTGTAGATCAACTCGCATTTGCGGTGCCGATGCTCCGGACGCTCGAGGCGGCCGGTCACTTGGTTGGGCCCCGCGGCCACCATTGGCCGAGGAATCTCGTCGATGTCCGAGTTGCCCCATTGAATAAATTGCAACGCGGTCCTGAAGCCTTCCATGCCGGCCGCTCCGTAGTGGCCACCTAAGGTGCATTGCCGCCGAGGCGGGCTCGGAGATGAGCCGGATGCTTATGGTCGCGATGACCATGGTCACGAAGAGAGCATTTCTTGTCGCTCGCATCCCACCCATCGACTGCGTCACGCAGGCGGTAGCCTCCTAAACTGCGAACCGCTCTCGGATACGCTGAGCGGTTGAATGCCGCATCGACCGATCCCGCCAAGATATCTCTCGAATCGGCCATTCATGTCGCGAAGGCGTCGACTGCGGGGCAGAAGCCTTTGGAGGCGATATCGGCGAAGCAGCTTGGATGGCAGTCACGATCAGAGAGATGATGCTGTGGCGGGTGCGCGGCATTTGTTGGCAGATCTGGGAGAGTGGCGGCGATGTTATCCGTCGTAAAACTAGCTACGCCCAGCAATTGCCCATGGCCGACCTGTTGGACCGAATGGAGGTCTCGGCCTTCAGCGGCTCTCGGCAACTCGCCTGACCAACAGGCTCGCTATCTCGGACGCTCAGCACGATGTTCTGACGATGGTGGCCAAAAAGAGAGTGTGACCGTATGATTCCGATAGAGCAGGATCGGCGCCGCCTTGAAATGACGGTTCTGATGACGCCTGACATGGCCAATTTTTCGGGAAAGGTCCACGGAGGGGCGCTACTCAATCTGCTCGATCGCGTGGCCTTCTCGTGTGCGTCGCGCTATTCGCAGCAATATACGGTGACGCTGTCAGTCGACCAAGTGGTGTTCAAGGAGCCGATCCATGTGGGCGAGCTCGTCACCTTCCGCGCCTCCATCAACCTTATTGGGCGTACCTCTATGGAAGTCGGAATCCGGGTGGAAGCGGAGAACATCCGCTCCGGCCTCCGCCGGCACACCAATTCCTGCTACTTCACCATGGTTGCCATTGACGATGCCGGCCGGCCGGTGCGCGTGCCGGATCTGCAGCCTGCCGACGCCATCGACATCCGCCGCTACAAGGCGGCCGAACTCCGTCGCACGCTGCGGCGCGAGTTCGCGGAGCGGCTGGAGTCGGTTACCGCAACGGGGAGGGATATGGAGAAGCATGGACAAGAGCGTTCCGATTTCAATGAAATTGGGGCGCGCGCTTAGCGAAGCAGATTGGCGGGCTCATGACACATTGTGGCCGGATATGCCCTCTGCTTGGCGAGAGCCACCGCGTAGATTCGTCACCAGTAGAACAGAGGTTGCTCGCCGCGCGGGAAATGTCCCACAGATTGGAGTTCGATCCCCGTAGTCCAGGGCCGCCTCGCAAGACACTGGAGATCAATTGCCTTGGAACACGTCCTCTCAACTATCGATGATCTCGAAGCCCACATCGGAAAGCCGCCGGCGTTGGTCCAACTCAAGACCGTCGATCATCTCGACGAAGGGGCGCTGGGCTGGGTGGCGGCTTCGCCGTTGATGATGGCAAGTTTCGGCGACGCGGGGTGTATCGGCATAACGTTCGGATCCGGTGCGCCCGGCTGGGCATCCGGCAGCTCCAGCGAGATTCAACTTCCTACCGCCATGATCGATGATCCAGGTATCGCGCGGCCGGGCGTCGGCTTCGGCTCTTTTTTCATGATCCCATCGATCAACGAGCTTTTGCGCGTGAACGGTCGGGTGATCGGCAACGACGGCGAAGTGATTTGTGTGGCCGTGCAGGAGTGCTACTTACACTGCGGCAAGGCGCTGTTGCGGTCTGAGTTCTGGCAAAGCAGCCCGACTGCTCAGCCTCCGACGAATCCCGACGAGCTGTTCGCCAGCGCTCGGTTCCTTGCACTGGGCACGGTCGATGGGAGCGGGCACGCTGATATCAGCCCAAAAGGGGATCCGGCCGGCGCGATGGTACAACTGCTCTCTGGCGTGCTCTGGTTCGCAGACCGCCCCGGGAACAAGCGGATCGACAGCTTTCGGAACATCGTGGTCCAGCCGCATGTGGCAGCCATCGTGATGATACCGGGCTCGCCGCATGTGGCTCGGCTCCTCGGTACGGCCCGCGTAACTGACGATCCAGCGGTCCGAGCGCGTTTTGCCGTGCAGGACAAAATGCCCGCTCTGGTGACTGGTATTGACGGTCTCAGGATCGAACTCATCCAAAGTAATGCTTTGGTACGCGCCGGTACCTGGGCCACCGCCTCGGCTTCGCCGGACATCGAGCCGGCGAAAATCGCGATCGGACACATAAAGCTGAACAAGAGCGTCGAAGCCCAGCAGGCCGCAGCCGCGATGGCAGCACCCGGCCTCGTCGAGCGGAAGATGCAAGAAGACTATAAGAGCAACCTCTACTGAGACTGAAGGATATCCGATGCCGGAAATTGTTTTCATTCAGCTTGACGGCATGGAGACATGAATGCATGCGGAGAGTGGCAGCAGCGTCATGCGCGCGGCCACCGAAAACGACGTAGCCGATATCGTGGGAGAATGCGGTGGGTCAACGACATGCGGCGCCTGCCACGTATGCGCTGACGAGTCGCAAAGCGCCAAAGGCGTGCCGGGAGCCGGGTGGATCGCGTCCGGTCGGCTGCCGACGCAGCGTAGCGGCTTTGGCAGGTTCACGGCATATGATGGCCGATCTGCAAGAGCGACGGGAATGCTGTCCATGATAAGAATGAGCGCTTCAGCTACTGCCCGTGGGGCCGCCCTGTTGAACGAATTAGCGATGTCGGCCTTCAGCGGCTCTCGGCATCTCGCCCGGTCAACGAAAGGTAATAGACGATGCTCCTGGATGGTTCCCGCTTTCCGCTCGTCTTTCTGCGTGCGCACGAAGAAGAAAGTTCCTCAGTCCATGAGGTACTTGAAAGGAATAAGCAACTTGAAAGGATCCTGGACAAGGAGACACCGTTCGTCCTGATCGCCGATCACTCTACGCATGATCACGATGATGAAACGCCCGAGGAGCGCAAGGCGAAGGCACTGTTCTTCAAGAAGATCAAGGACCGGATGAGAAAATATTGCCTCGGGTTGGTTGTGATCGAAGGCCACTCCCCAGCAAATGCCGCTGCACGGATCGCCTCAGCGGCGGCAAGCAAGGCACTTGGCTTTTCCGTCCAGTTTGCAGCCGACGAGGAGGGAGCTGTAGGCAAAGGCACGGTCTTGCTTGAAAAACACGCTGCTTAAGGCGCAATATCGAATGGTATGATCTTAGTACAGTTAAAGATAAATACCTGCGACAAAGGGCAAAACTCTTCTGACCTGGGCTAAGGACTGCATCGGGATGCTGTGATGGAGTTTCCGAATACACTTGGCTTCGACGAAGTGGATAATATTCCACGCCCCGTCTTCACTCTCATTACCGAAGCGACATTCGTCGGTGAGACGGAGCCTCATCGTCACAAGAAGGCGCAACTGATGTACGTCATCAGCGGCGTGCTGACGATGCAGGCCGCAGGTGGCATTTGGACTGTCCCGCCGCATTGTGCCTTGTGGATACCTGGCGGCGTTTCCCACGCCGGCAGGGTGGCTGGTCACATAAAGATCGGAAGTCTGTACATTGATCCGGCTCTGGCCGCTCCGCTTGATCAGGATTGCGGCATTCTGTTCGTGCAGCCCTTTCTCCGCGAACTCATTCTGCGGTTCGATACTGAATCACCGCTGGCGACCATGGATCGCGAGCGCGAGACGCGGCTCATATCAGTGCTGCTTGACGAACTGATCGCGGCGCCTCTCGAGCCGATCCATCTGCCAATGCCGAACGACAACAGGCTGCGACGGCTGACCGAATCCATGATCGAAAATCCGGGCTTGCGCTTCACTATCGATGAGTGGGGCGCTCGCGTGGGGGCAAGCAACCGAACGCTGAGCCGGCTGTTCCAGCGCGAAACGGGCATGTCCTTCGTTCGCTGGCGCCAGCAACTGCATATCGGCTTGGCGCTGCGGCGTCTCGCGCAAGGCGAACTGGTCACGAACATTGCCGCCGATCTTGGCTATGAGAGCGTCAGCGCGTTCATCTCCATGTTCAGGCGAATGCTTGGAACAACCCCCGCGCGCTATTTCGATGAAGCAGCCGCTGGAGCCTCGGAGCGAGGTGATCGAAAGACACTTGGCCGCGCCGAGAGTGATCATGACATCGCAGAAGCGGCCGAAACAGCGCCGAATGTTGTCCCACTAAGAAGATCGTAGGCGCTTCAGCACGGATAACCCGGAAGAATTCACGCAGGCGGCGGAGATCGCCGGGCTGACTGTGCGGGCCGGTGTGAAGCCGGACGGCCGGGTCAAGCTCGGTTCACTCCTGGTGGCGATTGGCCGCGAGGCCGGACTCACCGATGAAGACGTGGACGGCTTCGCGAAGCTCCGCGGCAAGAACCCGACCGGCGCTTAAAGCCCCTACACAGCCATATATGCCGTCCTGAGCGCCTCGCTCTTGGCGATCTCGGCGGCGGGGCCGTCGGCGATGACGCGGCCGTTCTGCATGACGTAGGCGGCGTCGGCGATCTCCAGCGCCCGTTCCACCAGCTGCTCCACCAGGAGGATCGTGGTGCCGCTGCCGCGCAGGCTGAGGATCGCCGCGAAAACCTGGTCCACGAGCAGCGGTGACAGGCCGAGCGAGGGCTCGTTCAGGAGCTTGGGATCGCGGATCATCGCCTGGGCGATGGCGAGCATCTGCTGCTGGCCGCCGGAGCGCGCGCCGGCCAGGTAAGCTGTGCTACAAGAGCTATATCTCTACAATGGTTCACGAAAAGCTCTCGGGCCACTCGCGCCCGCCATGAACGACGGCGAGAATTTCGATGCGGGTGTTGACCCGATAGACGACGATAGAGGGTGTCCTGGACATGACCAGTTCGCGCGTGCCTGGCGCGCGCCCGCGCCGCCCGATCATCGGATTTGCTGGCAGCAATTTTTCGGTGCGGCTGATGATGTCGCCGACGAGCCGATAGGCGGCTTTGGGGCTGTCCTGCGCGATGAAATCCGAGATCTCTTCGAGATCGTTCAGCGCGGGCAGCGTCCACCAAACGGTCATCAGGACGAGCGGTACTTGTTCAGCACCCGCTCGACGTCGTCACGGCTGGCAAATTCGCCGCGATCTGCGGCGGCGATACCCCGCGCTACCTTGTCTAGGAAACGCTCCTGCCATTCCAGCGAATGGCCGTTTTCGAGCGCGTCGGCGACGACCTCGGACGCGGACAGGTTGGAACGGGCCGCAATCGCGTCGATGCGGGCTTGGAGTTCGGGGGAGATTTCAAGTTCGATGGCCATAGAACAAACGTCGCACAGAACGCGGGAGTTTTTAAGGCCTCGCCTCGCGCCGGCGTAGGCCTGGCTGCGCCGAGTCTGGTCCGCTGCACGAGCGCGCCCATGTCTGAGGGCGGCGCGGTGGCGGTCGCAGCTTCCGGGCTGTTCGGCGCGGGGGCGACAGTCCCGTCCGCCCGCCGGGACGCCTCGCGTGTCGGAGCGTCGGACGCTGGCGCCTAATGCTCAGCAGAGCAGCATGCCCTACACTGCCATGTACGCCGTCCTGAGCGCCTCGCTCTTGGCGATCTCGGCGGCGGGGCCGTTGGCGATGACGCGGCCGTTCTGCATGACGTAGGCGGCGTCGGCGATCTCCAGTGCCCGCTCCACCAGTTGCTCCACCAGGAGGATCGTGGTGCCGCTGCCGCGCAGGCTGAGGATCGCGGCGAACACCTGGTCCACCAGCAGCGGCGACAGGCCGAGCGAGGGCTCGTCCAGCATCAGCAGCTTGGGGTCGCGGATCATCGCCTGGGCGATGGCCAGCATCTGCTGCTGGCCTCCCGACAGCGCGCCGGCGAGGTCCTGCCGCTTCTCCTTGAGGATCGGGAACAGCTCGTGCACCCGCTCCACGCGGCCCTTGAAGTCCGCCTTGCTGAGGCTGGTGCCGTAGGCGCCGAGCTCGAGGTTGTCGTCCACGGTCTGGCTGCGGAACAGGCGGCGGCCCTCGGCCACGTGCAGCAGGCCGGCCTCGACGATGGCGTGCGGCTTGGCGCGGCCGATGTCGCGGCCGTCGAAGACGATGCGGCCCTTGCTCGGCGTCAGCAGGCCGGAGATGGCGCGCAGCAGCGTGGACTTGCCGGCGCCGTTGCGGCCGACCAGGGCGACGACCGCGCCCCGCGGCACCGCCAGGCTCAGGTCCTCGATCACGCCGACGTGGCCGTAGCCCACATCGACCGCTTCGACCGACAGCAGCTTGTCCGCCATGGACTGTCCCGGGTTGGATATCGGCTTCATGACGCGGACGTGCTCTGCAGGGCCCGCTCGCCCATGTAGGCGCGCTGCACCGCCGGATCGGCGAACACCTCGCTCGGAGCGCCGGACGCCAGCACGCGGCCGCGGTCGAGCACGATGACGTGACTGGCGATGCTCGCCACCAGGTCGAGGTGATGCTCCACGATGACCACTGTGGCGCCGAGATCGCGGATGCGGCTGATCAGCTGCTCGAGCTTGTCGAGCTCCACCATCGAGAGGCCGGCGGCGGGCTCGTCGAGCATCAGCAGGCGCGCCCCGCCCATCAGGGCGCGGGCGATCTCCACCAGCCGCTGCTGGCCGTGCGGCACCTCGCTCGCCAGGTCCTCGGCCCGGTCGGCGATGCCGACGAAGTCGAGGTAGCCGAGCGCCTCGGCTCTCAGCGCCGCCGCCTCGCGCCGGGCGCGCGGCAGCCGCAGCACGATCTCCGGCAGCCAGGCTCGCTCGCGCGTGAAGGCGCCGAGCAGCACGTTGTCGACGATGGAGAGGTCGTTGAGCAGGCGCGGCGTCTGGAACGTGCGGCCGAGCCCGAGCCCGGCGACCGCCTGGGCGCTCATGCCGCGGGTCTCGCGCCCGTCGATGCGCACGGTGCCCTCGTCGCGCTCGTAGAAGCCGCCGACCACGTTGAGCAGCGTCGTCTTGCCGGAGCCGTTGGGGCCGACGATGGCGCAGCAGGTGCCGGGCTCGGCCTTCAGCGCCACGTCGTCCAGGGCGGCGACGCCGCCGAAGCGCTTCTTGAGCCCTTCCACCGCCAGCGAGGCGCCGGCGATCGGCGGATGGGTCACCGGCGCGGCCGCTGCTGCCGGCGCGGCGGCGCCGGACGGCTGGCCGCGCGTGCGGGCCGCCAGCCGCCGCACGCCGGCGTTCAGCGCGCCGACCAGACCCTGGGGGGCAAACAGCATGAGCACCAGCAGGATGCAGCCGTAGACCAGCATGCGCCAGCTTTCCAGCCCGGTCAGCAGCTCCGGGATGAGGAAGAACACCAGCGCGCCGAGCACCGGGCCCCAGAGCGTGCCGAGGCCGCCCAGCACCACCGTGAGCAGGAAGAAGATGGAGAAGTCGGCCGTGAAGTCGTCGGGTGTGACCACCGTCTTCTGCACGGCGAAGAACGCTCCGGCGACGCCCGCGAAGGCCGCCGCCACGATGAAGCCGAGCATCTTCAGCCGCTGCGGCGAGGCGCCTGCCGCCAGCGCCGCCGCCGGCGTGTCGCGCACCGCGACGAAGCCGCGGCCGAAGCGGGACTTCACCATGTTGCGGACGATGAGGAAGCAGACGATGGCGGTGCCGGCCACCAGCCAGTAGAGCGCCTTCTGGCCGAGCTCGACGCCGAAGAGCTGCGGCGGCGGCACGCCGATGACGCCGGCGAAGCCCTTGGTCAGGCCGCGCCACTCCACGATCATCTTCTCGAACACCAGCGCGAAGGCCAGCGTGATGAAGGCGAAATACCACGTCGTCAGCCGGAACGACGGCAGCGCCATCAGCACGCCCAGGCCGGCCGAGAGCACGATGCCGACGACGGCCGCGGCCCAGAACGACCAGTGGTGGTCGACGGTGAGCAGCGCCGTGGCGTAGGCGCCGATGGCGAGGAAGGCGGCATGGCCGAGGGAGACCTGGCCGGCATAGCCGGCGAGCAGGTTGAGGCCGATGGCGGCGATGACATAGATGCCGAGCTGGGTGGCGACGTAGAGCAGATAGCTGCCGCCGCTGAGGAATAGCGGCACCGACAGCGCCACCGCGGCGAAGACGAGTTGGGCCAGGACGGGCAGAAGGCGCGTGCGGGCCGGGGAAGGGGCGGTGGCTGCCATCTTACACCGTCCGCGTGAAGGGGCGCCCGAACAGCCCGTGCGGCTTGAGCAGCAGGAGCGTCAGCACCAGCACGAAGATCACCGCCTCCTGGTAGCCCGGCGACAGCAGGGAGGCGCCGACGGCTTCCGTCAGCCCGATGAGGTAGCCGGCGATGAGCGCGCCGCGGTTGTTGCCGATCGAGCCGACGGCCGCGGCGGCGAAGCCCTTGAGCAGCAGCGACGGCCCGAGCGACGTGGAGGCGTAGAGGATCGGCGCCGCCAGCACGCCGGTGAGCCCGGCGAAGGCGCCGCCGAGGAAGAACGACCAGCGGCTGAGCTTGGCCGGATCGATGCCGCGCAGCAGCGCCGCCTCCCGGTCCTCCGCCGTCGCCAGCACGGCCTTGCCGTGGCGGGTGCGGTAGACTCGCTCGATGGCGAGCACCATGACGAAGGTCACGATCACCAGCGCGATCTGGTAGGAATTGATCTGGATGCCGGTCCAGTCGAGGGTCTGCATGGAGAGCAGCGGCGGCGGCTCGACCATGATCGGATCGGGGCCCCAGACGCGGCCGACCAGGTTGGAGATGATCAGCGACACCGCGAGCGTCGTGATCACCCAGCCCGTGTTGTGCTGCGACTTGGCCAGCACCGGCGCCACGGCGATGCGCTCCTCCACGAGGCCGATGAGGCCGACCGCGACCAGGGCGACGGCGAGCGCCCCGATCCACGGCAGGCCCATCAAGGTCGAGGCGCTGGCGAAGACCATGGCGCCGAGCATCACCAGCTCGCCTTGGGCGAAGTTGAAGACGTTCGTCGGCCGGTAGAGGATGTTGAAGCTCACGGCGACGAGCGCATAGAGGCTGCCGTTGACGAGGCCGCGAACGAGCGTGTCGATATCCATGGCGAGGCGCTTTCGGTGCGCTGACTTACTGGCCCGGGGCCCGTTCGCGGAAGCTGCCCATGGCCTGCGGGTCCTGGCCGGAGGCCACCGAGGCGAGGACCACGTCCTTGATGTCGATGCCGCAGTGGTTGTCGGGCGTGAACGACAGGTTGCCGATGAGGCCGGGGAAGTTCCGGGTTGCGTCCAGCGCCTGCTTGACCTTGTCGGCGTCGAAGCTCTTCGCCTGCTCGACGCCGGCCTTCAGCAGATAGACGAAGTCGTAATAGGGGCTGGAGGCGACGTTGACCTCGTAGCCCTTGGCCTCCGGGATTGCGAGCAGCTTCTTGGCCAAGGCGATCTGCCGCTCCCCGGGCTTCTGCTGATCGGTCCAGGTGAAGTTGCGGTAATAGGTGGCGAACACGTTCTTGACCGCGTCGGGGGGCACGAGGTCGAACAGGGCCGGCAGGAACAGGCCGCTGTGCCCGGTGACCGGCGGGAACCACTTCAGCGTCTTCATGGTGTTGAAGATCATCGCCGCGTTGGGGACGTTGGCGATCCAGGCGATGACGCCCTCCGCACCGTCCTTCTGCAGGTTGCGCACGTAGGCGCTCAAGTCCGGCGCGGTGATCGGATAGACCTGCACGCTGACCGGATCGATGCCCAGCGCCTTGAGCGCGGCTTTGGTGGAGGTGGTCGCCTGCTCGCCGAAGGCGGTGCTCTCCTGGAGGATGCCGACCTTCTTGATCCCCAGGTTCTTGACCATGTAGTTGGCGCAGACCTGCCCCTGCTGGTCCGTGTTGTACATGAGCTGGTAGTGGTAGGGGTAGCGCTTGCCGTCCGCCGCCTCGGCCGCCGCGGCGTAGGTGGACTGGATGATCTTGGCCTGGGTGGTGGCCGCCAGCGAGGCCAGGGACTGGGAGCTGCCGGTCGGCCCGACGGCGAAGCTCACCTCCGCCTCGCGCAGCTTGCGCACGATGGCCGGCTCCTTGGCAGGCGACGCCTCGTCATCCTCTTCGACCTTGGAGATCGGCCTGCCGAGGATGCCGCCGGCCTGGTTGATCTCGTCCACAGCGATGCTGCCGCCGAGATAGAGCGGCGCGAACGACGTCACCAGCCGTCCGGTGGTCGGCCGCACCCAACCGATCTTGACCGACTCGCCGGCGGCCTGGGCCACACCGCCGAACAGCGGCGCCGCAAGCGACGCGCCGGCCGCGGCAGCCCCCAGCCGCGCCGCGCTGCGCAGCAGCGAACGCCGGTCGATGCTCCCATCGCCACGCAGTTCGAGTCCGGCCGTGAAACGCATATGGGTCCTCCCAAATTGGCTCTCTCTCGCGGCGCCTCTGGATGCGCTCGGAGCACGTTGCGGCGCACCTTAACACTTGCTAGCCAACCAGCAAGTGCTAGAAACGCGGAATGGCGCTCGATGGCACCGAACGGACCGGCAAACTCGCTGCGAGCGGCCGCACTCAGGCCGAACGGCGGCGCTCGTCCGATCGCCGGATGATCAAGGCCGCCATGCAGCTGATCGCCGAAAAGGGGGTGGCCGGCACGTCGCTCGCCGAGATCGGCATTGCCGCCGGCTACAGCCGCGGGCTGCCGGCCGAACGATTCGGCACCAAGCTCGGTCTGATGGAAGCGATCATCGATTCGATGGAGGCCTGGTTCGCCCGCCACGCGCCGACGGCGGTGGCCGACAGCCGCGGCCTGGCCGCCGTGCTGGCTCGGGCCGACGCCCATGTGGAGGGTGCCCTGCGCAGCCCGGTGGCGACGGCGGTGCTCTATTCGCTGTCGCTCGATTCGATCCAGGTGTTTCCCGAGCTCAGGCGCCGTGCGGTGGCGCTCAACGACAGCTTCCGCGAGGGCTTCGCGGTCCACCTGCGCGAGGCTAGAGACGCCGGCGAGATTCGGGCGTCCACCGATTGCGACCTTGCCGCGGCACTCATCGTGAGCCTGCTGCGCGGCGTCTTCATGCAGTGGCTGACCGACCGCGACCGCACCGACCTGGCATCGGTCCGCCCGCAGGTCCTGTCGTTCATCACCCATGCCCTTGCCGGCGCGCCGCCCGCCGCGAGGACGATCGATCGGCGCGCGCGACAACGGAGACCATCAACGTGAGCACCAGTGACCTTCTGTCCGAAATGCCGGGTAGCGTCGTGTCGATCGAGAAGACTGTCGGCGATGCGGTCGAGGCCGACGAGACCGTCCTGGTCATCGAGGCGATGAAGATGGAGATCCCGGTGGGAGCTCCGCGTGCCGGCAAGATCTCGACGATCCTCGTCGGCCCCGGCGACCAGATATCGGAAGGGCAGAAGCTGGCCATCATCGAGTTCTGACGAAACTGCACAACAATAATACATCTGGGAGGAACCGGTGAGCAGGCAGGACAAGCTTGACGACGTCGACGCCTATGTAGTCCGCAATCTGATCGACAGGCACGCGCGCGAGCGAGGCGAACGCCCGTTCGCCCTCTTCGCCGACGACACCACTTGGTCGTACGCGCAACTGCGCGACATGGTGCGGCGCGTGGCCGCCGGCTTCGAGGCGCTCGGCGTCCGCCAGGGCGACCACGTCCTGTCGTGGCTGCCCAACGGCCCGCATGCGGTCACGGTGTGGTTCGCCCTGAACTACATCGGCGCCGTCTACGTGCCGGTGAACGTGAGCTACCGCGGCGGCGTGCTGGCCCACGTCATCGCCAATTCGGGTGCCCGGCTGATGGTCGCCGACCAGCGCCTGGCCGAGCGCCTGAACGACGTCGACAAGGCCGCCCTCGAGACCCTGGTCTCGATCGGCGAGCCGCTGCCCGCCGTCGCCGGCCTCGCCGTGCTGCCGGAGAGTGTGCTCACTGCCGCCACCGGCAGCCCGTCGGAGCCGGCTCGGCCGATCGCGCCCTGGGATACCCAGACCATCATCTACACGTCGGGGACGACCGGGCCGTCGAAGGGGGTGCTGTCCTCGTATCGTCATGCCGGCGCCATGTCGGAGGCGCTCGACGTGGTCACCGCCGACGACCGGGCGCTGGTCAACCTGCCTTTGTTCCACGTGGGTGGCACCAATGCGGTGTACCGCATGCTGATGCTCGGCGGCTCCATCGCCGTCGTCGAAGCCTTTGACACCGCGACATTCTGGGACACCATCCGGCGCAGCGGTACCACGACCATGACGCTGCTCGGCGCCATGGTGCCGTTCCTGCTGAAGGAGCCGCCCGGTCCGCGCGACCGCGACCACACGCTCAGGCAGGCGACCATGGTGCCCTACAGCGAGGATGCGCCGGAGTTCACCCGCCGCTTCGGCGTCGACATCTACACCGTCTTCAACATGACCGAGATCTCCTGCCCGATCGTCTCGGAGAAGAACCCGCCGGTACCGAAGACCTGCGGGCGAGTGCGCGACGGTTTTCAGGTGCGCATCGTCGACGAGCACGACATCGAGGTGCCGATCGGCCAGGTGGGCGAGCTGATGCTCAGGGCCGATACGCCGTGGACCCTCAACCACGGCTACAACGCCAATCCGGAGGCCACGGCGCGCGCCTGGCGCAACGGCTGGTTCCACACGGGCGATGCGTTCCGCCGCAACGCGGACGGCTACTTCTTCTTCGTCGACCGGATGAAGGATGCGCTGCGCCGGCGCGGCGAGAACATTTCCTCGTTCGAGGTCGAGCAGGAGCTGTTGTCCCATCCGCAGGTGCGCGAGGCGGCGGTGCTCGGCGTGCCCTCGGAGTTCGGCGAGGACGAGGTGCTGGCCGTCATCGCGCTGGTCCCCGGCGCCGACCTTGAGCTGGCCGACCTCATCACCTATCTGACGCCGCGGCTCGCCCACTTCATGGTGCCGCGCTACATCCGGGTGCTGCCCGAGCTGCCCAAGACGCCGACCCAGAAGGTCGAGAAGTATGTGTTGCGCGGGCAGGGCGTGACCGACGGCACCTGGGACCGGGAGGCCGCCGGCATCCGCATCAAGCGCGAGAAGCTCGGCAACACCAAGCTCGCCCTCACCTGAGGCGGCGCGCGCCTCACCACGCCTTGCAACCGGCGGCGCGGGCTTGGCCGCGCCGGCACTGGTCCCCAGACGGAGACATGGACTTGCGTCACGATTTGAAGACTGTCCTGGAGGCGCAGCAGGCGCGCCTCGACGAGGCCCGGCCGGCGGCCGTCGCCAAGCAGCGCAAGCGCGGTCGCCTGACGGTGCGCGAGGCGATTGCCGGCCTCGCCGACAGTGACAGCTTCGTGGAGTACGGCGGGCTGACGCGCCCGGCCACGGCCGGCATGGAGGGGGCTGCCGACGGTCTGGTGATGGGCACCGCCAAGGTGGGCGGGCGGCCGGTCGATCTCGTCGCCTATGACTACACGGTCTACGCCGGCACTCAGAGCGCCTTCAACCACGCCAAGATCACCCGCATGTACGAGCATGCGGAGAAGCACCGGCTGCCGGTGATTTCCTGGCTCGACGGCGGTGGCGCCCGCCCGCACGACATGCATGTGACGGCGCGGCCTTCCACGCCCACCTTCGTGGTCTTCGCGCGCCTGTCGGGCTGGGTGCCGACCGTCGGCATCGTCCCCGGCCGCGCCTTTGCCGGCCATGCCAACCTCGCCGGGCTGTGCGACGTCCTGATCGCGACGCCCGATTCGGCCATGGGCATGGCGGGGCCGCCGCTGGTCGAAGCGGCGCTCGGCACCCGCTTCACGCCCGAGGAGATCGGGCCGGCGTCGGCGCACCTGGCCTCCGGCGTCATCGACGTGCTGGTCGACGACGACACCCAGGCGATCGCCGCGGCCAAGCGCTATCTCGCCTATTTCGACCTGGCGCGCGAGCCCGGCGAGGCGCACGACCAGACGCCGCTGCGCGACATCGTGCCCGACAGCCCGCGCCGCGCCTACAACGTCCGCAAGGTCATCGAGCTGCTGGCCGACAAGGACAGCGTGATGGAGCTCAAGGCGGCCTACGGCAAGGCCGGCGTCACGGCGCTGGCCCGCATCGGCGGGCGCACCGTCGGCGTCGTCGCCAACCAGCCGATGTTCCTCGCCGGGGCCATGGATACGCCCTGCTGCATCAAGATGGCGCGCTTCATCCAGCTCTGCGATGCCTTCGACATCCCGCTGCTGGTGCTCTGCGACACGCCCGGCCTGATGGTGGGGCCGGACGTGGAGAAGACCGGCCTCATGCGCCACAGCGCCCGCGTGCTGTCCGCCCTCGCCAACGCCACTGTGCCGGTGATGACCGTGGTGCTCCGCAAGGCCTATGGCCTGGGCTATTACATCATGGGCTCACGCCCGCTCGACCCTGCAATCCTGCTGGCGTGGCCGACCGCCGAGTTCGGCGGCATGGGGCTCGAGGGTGCGGTCAACATCATCAACAAGCGCGAGCTGGACGAGGCGCCGACGCCGGAGGCGCGGGCGGCCCTGCATGCGGAGCTGACGGCGGCGCTGAAGAAATCGAACACCGCCGTCGAGAGCGCCGCCAAGTTCCTCTACGACGACGTCATCGATCCGGCCGAGACCCGCTCGATCCTGATCAAGACGCTCGACACCCTGCCGGTGCCGGCGCAGCGGCCGCAGCGCAAGCGCATCATCGAGCCGTTTTAGTCAGGGCTCGCCCACGCCCAGAACGACGGCGCCGGCGGTCAGGCCGGCGCCGGCCGCCGTCAGCAGCAGGCACTCGCCCGGCCGGAACGCGCGCTCGCGGTGGGCCATCGACAGCGACAGGGGTATGGTCGCCGCCGAGGAATTGCCGAACTCCGCGATGGTCGAGACAGTGCGCTCAGGCGCCAGCCCGAGGTTCGCCGAGACCGCCTCGAAGATGCGGACGTTGGCTTGGTGGGGCACGAAGCGGTCGATCTGGCTCGCCGCCACCCCGGCCTGCGTCAGGGCGCGCAGCGCGCAGCGCGTCATCAGGCGCACGGCCTGGGAGAAGACGGCCTTGCCGTCGCTCATGGTCATCAGCAGCTCTTGATGGTCCATGCCCGGCGCGAAGGGCCGGGCGCTGCCGCCGGCAGGCACCTTGATCAGGTCGTAGTGGTCGCCGTCCGCCGCCAGATCCGCGCCGAGGATGCCCGCGCTCGGCTCGCGTGACGGCGCCAGCACGACGGCGCCGGCGGCGTCGGCGAAGATGATGGCGCTGGCCCGCTCGCTCGAATTGATGCGCCGACTGAGAATGTTGCCGGCGACGATAAGGGCGGCACGGCCCTGCGCCCGCACGAAGCCGTCGGCCAGGGTCAGCGCGTAGAGGAAGCCCGAGCAGGCGCCCGCCAGATCGACGGCGCCGGCCCCGGCGAGGCTGAGGCGATGGGCGACCATCGGTGCCGAGGGCGGCAGCAGGTGGTCCGGCGTCGAGGTGGCGAGCAGCACCAGGGCGACGTCGCTGCGGGCCAGGCCGGAGGCGTCGAGGGCGGCGGCGCCGGCCTTGACCGCCATGTCGGTGAGCGTCTCGCCGGGGGCGGCCCACCGCCGCGCCCGGATGCCGGTCCGCCGCTCGATCCATCCGGGCGCGAGGCCGAGCCTCGCCTCGATCTCAGCGTTCTCCACGCGCCGCTCAGGGGCATAGTGGCCGAAGCCCACGGCGCGGCTCGCCGGCCAACCGGTCATGGCGCGCTCTCCGCGATCACGTCCGCCGCCTCGTCGATCGCCGCATAGGCGCGGTCGAGATCGGTCTGCGTCACGCAATAGGGCGGCATCAGATAGACGACGTTGCCGAGCGGGCGGATGAGCAGGTCCCGCTCCCGGAAGAAGGCACGCAGCCGCGGCCCGACATCCGCCAGATATCCTGGGGCCGAGACGGCGAGATCGAGCGCTGCGATGGTGCCGGTCTGGCGCACGTTGGCGAAGCGCCGGTCGGAGCGGAACGGCTCGAGCCTCTCCCGGTGCATCCGCTCAAGTGCCGCGAGGCGCTGGGCGACCGGCTCGCTCCGCCAGACCTCGAGGTTGGCGAGGGCGGCAGCGCAGGCGATCGGATTGGCGGTATAGGAGCTGGAATGGAAGAAGGCGCGGCTCAGCTCGCGCGACAGGTGCGCGTCGAAGATCTCGGCCGTGCACAGCGTTGCTGCCAGCGGCAGGGCGCCGCCGGTGATGCCCTTGGACACGCACAGGATGTCCGGCGTGACGCTGGCCTGCTCGCAGGCGAAGAGAGTGCCCGTCCGCCCCCAGCCGGTCATCACCTCATCGACGATCAGCAGCGTCCCGTGCCGCGCGGCGATCCGCTGCAGCTCGGCCAGCACGTGCGGTGGATACATCCGCATGCCGCCGGCCCCCAGCACCAGAGGCTCGACCAGCAGCGCCGCGATGTCCCCGCCGCGGCAGAGATGCTCGAAGGCGTCGAGTGTCTCCTGTTCACGGCCGGACTCGGGAAAGGGAATGGTCGCGACGTCGAAGAGCAAGGCGCCGTAGGCGGCGTTGAAGACGCCGCGCTCGCCGGCCGACATCGTGCCGATGGTGTCGCCGTGGTAGCTGCCCTCCATCACCACGATGCGCGACCGCGGCGCACCCCGGTTGTGGAAGGTGCTCAGCGCCATCTTCAGCGCCACCTCGACCGCGGTCGAGCCGCTGTCGGAATAGAAGACATGGGCGAGGCCGGGCGGGGCGAGCCGAATGAGCCCCTCCGCCAAGGCTTCTGCCGGCTCGTGCGTGTACTCGGCGAAGATGATCTGGTCGAAGGTGTCGCAGGCGGTCCGAATCGCCTCCATGATGTGCGGATGCCGGTGGCGATGGGTGATCACCCACCAGGACGAGATCGCGTCGAGCACGGCGCGGCCATCCTCGTCAACGAGATGGGCGCCGTCGGTGCGGACGATCCGCTTCATCGCCGACGTCAGGCCGTGCTGGGTGAAGGGATGCCAGACGGGCGATCTCGGCACTGGGCGCATCACGTGGTCACCTCTTCGAGGATTGAAGCACCGAAGTTCTCGTGGAAGCTTCGGCGCAGGGCATCGGGCGTCAGCGGCTCGAGCCGCGGCAGCCGGCCGAGGCAGCGCACGGCGCCCATCTCGGCGATGATCCCCTGCGTATCCGGGTGGGCGTCGCCGATGAAGGCGACGCCGAGAACCGGAATGCGGCGGCGCCGCATGGCCTCGAGCGACAGCAGCGTGTGGTTGATGGTGCCGAGACCGGTGCGGGCGCACAGAATCGTCGGCAACTGCCAGCGGGCGAAGACATCGGCGAATGTGGCGCTGCGGGTCAGGGGCACGAGCAGCCCACCGGCCCCTTCGATCACCAGCGGCCCGTCCGTTTCGGGCGGCGCGAGCGCCTCGGGGGCGAGCGTCACCTCGTCCATCGCCGCCGCCAGATGCGGCGAGGCCGGCGTCCTGAGGCGCCAGGCCTCGGGCAGGATGCGGTGCGGCGGCAGCCGGCCGAGCCGTCGCACCGTCTCGCTGTCGGTCTCGTCGTCGAGGCCGGACTGGATGGGCTTCCAGTAGCTGGCGCCGAGCGCGTCGGCGAGGGCAGCCGCGAAGACCGTCTTGCCGATGCCGGTGTCGGTGCCGGTCACGACAACGCGCAGGCTCTCTGGTCCGGAGCTCACGGGGCCTCCTCCGCCATGACCTGCGCCAGCTTCTCGAACATGCGGGCCACGGTGGCGGCATCGACGTGGAGCGTGATGGCGATGCGCAGGCGGGCCGTGTTGGCGGGGACGGTGGGCGGCCGGATTGCCCGGACGTCGAAGCCGGCGTCCTGCAGCCGCGACGCGATGCGCACGGCGCGCGCGCTGCCGCCGACGACGACCGGAAGGATCTGCGAGCCGCTGCCGGCGATGCCGAGGCAGCTGCGGAACTGCGCATTGGCCAAACCGATGAGGTCGTGCAGCCGCTCGCGGCGCTCCGGCTCGTCGGCCAGGACCTTCAGCGCTTCGCGCACGCTCGCGGCCGCGAGCGGGGAGGGCGCCGTGGCGTAGATGAACGGGCGGGCCTGATTGATCAAGTGATCACAGAGCACGCGGCTCGCGCCGACGAGGGCGCCGGATACGCCGAGCGCCTTGCCGCAGGTATGCAGGACGACGAGGTTGTCGCGCCCCTCCAGCTCGGCCGCCAGCCCGCGGCCGTCGGCGCCGTGCACCCCGGTGGCGTGGGCCTCGTCGACGACCAGGAAGCCGTCGTGCCGGTCGGCCAGGGCCGCCAGCTGGCGCAGCGGCGCCCGATCGCCGTCCATGGAGTAGATGCTCTCGACGGCGATCCAGGGATGCCCGGCACCGCCGGCAGCACGCCAGGCGCGGATGGCGTCGTCGAAGGCGTCCAGGTCATTGTGCGGCACGGCGACGGCCGTGGCCCGTCCCGCCGCCATGCCCGCGTGCACGCTGGCGTGAACCAGCTCGTCGTGGACCACGAGGTCGCCGCGCTGGGGCAGGGCCGACAGGATCGCGAGGTTGGCCGCATAACCGCTACCGAAATAGAGCACGCGCTCGGACCGGAAGAAGGCGGCGGCATCGGCTTCCAACGCCTCGTGCTCGGGGTGATTGCCGCGCAGGAGGCGCGAGCCGCCGGCACCGACGGGCACGCCGCGGTCCAGGGCGGAGAGGACGCTGGCCCTGAGGCGCGGCGATTCGGCCAGGGCCAGATAGTCGTTCGACGTGAAGTCGATGCCGCTCTGCCGCACCAGGAAGCGCCGCCGCCCTTTGCGCTGCAGGTGCTCCAGCCCCCGCGCGTACCGCGCCGACCGTTCCAGCATCATCCCGCCCCATGGCATCATATTTATAGATAATAACTCACGTCGAGCTGCCGTTTTCGTCAGATATGGCGACAGAAAAGTCAAGTCATCTATTTTTATAATAGATAATCTATTAATAACTGAATCGACGTCAAAGCCCACGTCGACCCCACATGCCGCGCCATCGCGAGCCACCGGCACGGCCGCATCCCTTGCCGCAGAGGTCAAAAAGTTCTAGTTTTGGTACTACTTATCGATGGCCGCCCGCGACCCGCGGCGGCGCGGCCGCCTCGCGGCAAGACGCAGGACATCACCCGTGCCTCAGCTGCATTCGTTCCGCCACGTCACGCCGGCTTTCCGCGTTCACTACGGTGCCGACAGCCTGGGCCAGCTCGGTCCCGAGCTCGACCGGCTCGGTTGTAGGCGGGCCGTCGTCGTGTGCGGGGCCTCGGTCGCGCGCGGCGACGGCGTCGCCATCCTCGCGCGTTCCGGGCTCGGCAACCGGCTCGCCGGGGTCTTCGACGGTGTGCGCGCCCACAGTCCGCTGCCGGCGGTGCAGGCCGCGGCCGAGGCGCTGCGCGGCGCGGAGGCGGATGCGGTGGTGGCGCTGGGAGGCGGCTCCGCCGTCGTCACCGCCAGGGCCGCAGCGATCCTGCTCGCGGAAGGGCGCGACATCCACGAGCTGTGCACGCAGATCCGTCCGGGCCGCCCGCCGGTCAGCCCCAAGCTGGCGCAGCCCAAGCTGCCGCAGCTGGTCGTGGCGACGACGCCGACGACGGCCTACGGCAAGGCCGGCACCGCCGTCCTCGATCCGGCCAGCAACCTGCGCCTCACCCTGTTCGACCCGAAGACGCGGGCGCAGGCGCTGTTCATCCATCCGGCGCTGGCTATGGGGGCGCCGGCCGATCTGGTGCGCGGCGCTGCGCTGAACGCCTTCGTCATGGCCGTCCAGGGCCTGGAATCGACGACGCGCGAGCCGCTGGCGGACGCGCTGCTGATCCATGCGCTGCGCCTGCTCAGCCGGCGCATGCGGCAGCTCGGCACCGGCGAGGACGATTTCGATGCGCGGGGCGAGCTGATGCTCGCAGCCCTGCTGTGCGGCCAGGGCACCGACTATACGACGGGTGCGCTCGCCTCGGTGCTCGGCCATGCGCTCGGGGCGCGGTTTCACCTGGACAACGGGCTCGCGAACGCCGTTCTGCTGCCCCACACGATGCGCTTCAACGCGCCGGCAACTCAGGGCCGGTTAGCCGACCTCGCCGACCTCCTGGGCGTCGCTGCCGCCCACGACGACATCGAGCCCGTCGCGGCGGCGGTCGAGGCGATCCTCGCCGAGCTGCCGATCCCGCGCCGTCTGCGCGACCTCGGCGTCGATGAGGCCGGCCTGCCGCAGGTGGCCGCCGACGCCGGGCACGATTGGTTCCTGCACCAGAACGCCCGCCCGGTCGGCTCCGCCGATGAGCTCGTCGACATCCTGCGCGCCGCCTGGTGACCCGCCGGCCGCGCGTCGTCGCCGGTGTCGCTCAGACGGGCCGCGACCTGAAGCGCGCCAGCGAGCCGCCCTTCATGGTGCGCCCCGGCAGCGGATGGCCGACGATCTCCTCCGCCAGGTTCGCCGCCTCGATCAGCGCCTCCAGATCGAGGCCGGTGGCGATGCCCATCTCGCCGCACAGGAAGGCCAGGTCCTCGGTCGCGATGTTGCCGGCCGCGGCCCGATTGCCGGCGAACGGGCAGCCGCCGAGGCCGGCGCAGGAGCTGTCGAAATGCGCCACGCCGAGGCGCAGGCCGGCCATGGCGTTGGCGAGACCCAGGCCGCGCGTGTCGTGCAGGTGCAGGCCGATGGCGAGGTCGGGCCAACGTTCGCGCACCGCGCCAACGACGCGTTCGACGAGCAGCGGATTGGCCGCACCGACCGTGTCGCATAGGACCGCAAGGCCCGGCCGCTCGTCGGCCTCGGCGCAGACCGCCATCAGCTCGGCCAGGCGCTCGACGACAGTGGTGGTGGCGATATCGCCTTCGTAGTTGCAGCCGAAGGCGGTGAACACGTAGGCCGCCTCGACCTTCAGGCCCGCGGCCTGGTAGCGGGCGATCAGCCGCCTCTGCTCCTCCAGCATGCCGGCCGGCGAGCGCCCGTTGTTGCGCTCGCCGAAGGTCGTCGAGGCGCTGGCGAAGACGATCGGGCGCAGGTCGAGCGAGGTCGCCCGGGCGCGATCGAAGCCGGCGCCGTTCAACCACAGGCCGCGATAGGCGACGCCCGGCCGGCGCTGCATCGACGCCGCGATCGCCTCCGCATCCGCCATCTGCGGCAGGCGCCTGGGGTCGACGAAGGAGCAGCAGGCGATGTCCGTGAGGCCGGTCGCGGCGAGCGCCTCGATCAGCCGGACCTTCGCGACCGTCGGGATTCCCGGCGGCTCGCTCTGAAAGCCCTCGCGCGGGCCTTCCTCGAAGATCCGGATGCGGCTCGGCAGATCGGTGCCCATGGGTGGCCGTCCTCGCGCCGTCAGCGGCCGGTCCAGGCCGGCGGCCGCCGTTCGTTGAAGGCCTTGAGGCCCTCGGTGGCGTCCTCCGTATGGACGATGCTGCCGATCTGCACCTCGGCGTAGCCGAGCGCCTGTTCGAAGGTCATGTCCTGCATGGCGCGCAGCGCATACTTGCCGCGCCGGATGGCGGTCGGCGACTTGTCGACGATGCGCGCCAGCAGCCAGTCGACCTTGGCGTCGAGCTCGACGGCGGGCACGACGTAGTTGACGAGGTCGTATTGCAGGGCCTCGGCCGCGGTGATCGGCTCGCCGGTGATGCACATCTCGGCGAACTTGGTACGCGGCAGCACCATTTGCAGCAGCGCCGCCACCTGCATCGGAAACAGCCCGATCTTGACCTCGGGTAGGCCGAAGCGCGCCTCCTCGCTCGCCACCGCCATGTCGCACATGCTCAAGATGCCCATGCCGCCGGCCATGCAGGCGCCGTTGACGCGGGCGACGAGCGGCAGCGTGCAATTGCTGGCCGTCCGCAGCAGGTCGGCATAGACGGTGTTGGGCCGCGCGTAGTCGAAGCCGAAGGTCTTGGAATCGGGCTTGAGGTCAGCCCCGGCGCAGAAGGCGCGATCGCCGGCTCCGGTCACCACGATGGCGCGCGTCGTCGTGTCGGCCTGAGCGTCGCGGATCGCCGCCGTGAGCGCCGCCATAACCGAGTCGTTCAGCGCGTTGCGTGCGTCGGCCCGGTCGATGGTGAGACGGGCGACGCCGTCACGGGTCGTGACGCTGACGGGGTTTGCCTGAGCCATGGTGGTCCTCTCCCTGATCGGTGCGGGTCGAGATCCGCACGCTGGCCGCGAGCGTCGCGGCCATAAATTCTATTTGTAGGACTACAGGCTTAGTTGCCGGAATGCAATGCGGCTCGCGGCCGCCGCGGCCGGCGTTACGGCCGCTGGACCACGAGGTCGGAGATGTCCCGCTCGATGCGGAAGCGCTCGGCGCGGTAGGTTAGGGTGCCGTAGTAGATGATCGTCTGCTCGGGCCCGAAGAACAGGCGGGTCACCTTGGCGACGGCGCTCGACAGTGGCGCCTGCAAGCGGGTCGCCTCCTCGTAGCCGATCGTTCCGACAGTGATGACCTCCATGGCTTTCTCGATCGGCGGATTGGCATAGTCGCGGGTCAGCCGGCTCAGCTTGACCTTCTTCTCGGCCCCCTTGGGAAACCGTCGCACCACCGAGGCGGCGATGTAGTTCTCGGATATCGCGTAGGGAACGCCGGACTGGCTGTCGATCTTGCGGATGCGGACGTAGTCGCCCATGGGCACGCCGAGCGAGACTTGCCGGGGCGGCAGCGTCGCCACCTTCTCCCGCGACAGGATCTCGACGCCGTAGTTGACGCCCTCGCTGTCGACCGAGCCGACCGACGAGAACAACGGGCTCTGGTCGGTGGCCTCGCCCAGGTCGTAGGTCACGTAGGTCCGCCGCCCGCGCTGGCTGGAGAGGAGCCCCTCCGACGACAGCATCTGGACCGCCTGCCGAACCGTTACGCGGGCAACGGACAACTGCTTGGCGAGTTCGTCCAGGGTCGGAATGTCCTCACGGTTCTTCCAGCTGCCACTGATGATGCGGTCGCGCAGTATGCTGGCAACCTGCGCGTAGAGCGTCACGGGACCAGGCTGCAGCATCGTATAATTCATGGCCGGAACCTCTGGGGATGGCGCCAAGCCCGCAACCGTTGCGAGACTCGCGGCACCGTGTCGTGCAGTTTACGTCGTTCTTGCGGCGTGCCGCCACTAAGCCCGCCGACGCTACCCATGGGCTGCAAGTTCCGGACGCCTGGCCCGACGTTTCCCCAAGAATGCCTCCTGGATGGCGCTGTCGCGCATGAGCTCGGCCGCCGGGCCCGATTTGGTGATTCGGCCGTTTGCCAGAACATAACCCCTGTCGGCAAGCGCCAGCGCCGCGCGAGCGTTCTGCTCGACCAGCAGGATGGTGCAGCCCAGCTCGCTGCGCAGGCGCCGCAATGCCCGGAAGATGTCGGCGATGACGAGCGGGGCAAGCCCCATGGAAGGCTCGTCGAGCAGCAGCAGCTTGGGATGCGCCATCAGGGCGCGCCCGATGGCGAGCATCTGCTGCTCGCCGCCGGACATCAGCCCGGCGAGCTGCGTGCGCCGTTCGGCCAGGCGTGGGAACAGCTGGAACACCGCGTCGAGCGTCGGCCCGAAGCGGGCCTGCGCCTGCGTGTAGGCCCCCATCTCGAGATTCTCGAGCACCGTCAGGTCGGGGAAGACGAGGCGTCCCTCGGGCACCTGGATGACGCCCCGGCGGACGGTGGCGCTCGCCGAGCGGCCGAGCAGCGGCTCGCCTTCGAACGTCACCTCGCCGCTCTGCGCGGCCACGACGTTGGAGATGACGTTCAGGGTCGTCGACTTGCCGGCGCCGTTGGCGCCGATCAGGCAGATGATCTCGCCCTGGGCGACGTCGAGCGACACGCCCTCGAGCGCGCGGATCGCGCCATAGCGGGCGGTGACGTCACGCAACGCAAGCATGGGTCGCCTCCCCCTCGGCCGCGCCGAGATAGGCCTCGATCACGGCCGGGTCCGACTGGATCTCGTCGACCGTGCCGTCCGCGATCTTGCGGCCGAAGTTCATCACCACGATTCGGTTGGAGATGCCCATCACCATGTCCATGTCGTGCTCGACGAGGCCCACGGCGTAGCCTTCGCGGGCCAGGTCGCTGATCAGATCGGCGATCTCGTGCGTCTCGTTCGGGTTGAGGCCGGCGGCCGGCTCGTCGAGAAGGATGACCTTCGGCCCGGTCGCCAGCGCCCGCGCGATCTCCACCCGTCGCTGGTGCCCGTAGGCGAGGTCCATCGTATCGCGATCGAGCAGCGTGTCCGGCAGGCCGACCCGGCTCAGTGCCGCGCGCGCCCGTGCCTCCAGTTCCTCCTCCTCGCGCCGGATCGAGCGCAGGCGCAGCATGGACGACAGGAAACCGGCGCGTCCGGCGAGATGGGCGCCGACCATGACGGTTTCGAGCACGCTCATGTCGGCGAACAGCTGCGGGCTCTGATAGGTCCGGGTGAGGCCGTGCTCGGCCAGCACATGCGGGGTCGCCCGCGTGACGTCCTCGCCGAAGAGGTGCATCGTGCCCGCATCCGGCAGGATCACGCCGCTCATCAGGTTGATCAGCGTCGTCTTGCCGGCGCCGTTGGGGCCGATGATGGCGGTGACCTGCGCCGGCGCCAGCGTAAGGCTGACGCCGTCGACCGCGACGAGGCCGCCGTAGCGCTTTTCGAAACCCTGGATGACGAACGTCATGACGTCGCCGCCCGTCGCGTCAGCCGCTGGCCGAACTGGATGACCGTGCTGCCGAAGCCATCCGGCATGTAGATCATGACGATCGTCAAGATCACTCCATAGATCAAGAGCTTATACTGTTCGAAGTCTTCCAGGAAGGTGGGCAGGATGGTGACGAACAGGGCGCCGAACAAGGCGCCCCAGGGGCTCGACACCGAGCCGACGATGACCATCAGCAGCAGCTCGATCGACAGCCCGACATTGAAGACCGAGGCGTTGAAGGCGCTCTGAAAATAGGCAAAGAGCGCGCCCGCGAGCCCGGCGAGCCCTGCCGCCACGGTGAAGGCCGCCACCTTGTAGCGGACGACGTCGACGCCGAGGCCGGCGGTGGCGACCTCCGATCCCCGGAGCGCCCGGAGCGCCCGGCCGACGCGGCTGTGCACCAGGTTGAGGACGAGCAGGATGGTGCCGCACAGGGCGGCGCCGACGACGAAGTACATCGCGCGCGCGCTCGACAGATCGAACCCGGCCACCGTGAAGCCGGGCATCGAGACGATGCCCGGGTCGATGCCGCCGGTGAGCGAGCGGAGCTGCGCGAACAGGATGAAGCAGATCACCCCGAAGGCGAGCGTCGCCATGGCCAGGTAGTTGGTGGTCAGCCGCAGCAACGGCCGTGACACCAGCCAGCCGAACACCGCGGCGACGGCGGTCGAGCCGGCGACCGCCACGATCGGCGGCAGGCCCGAGCGCGTCGCGACGAGGGCGCTGGTGTAGGCGCCGACGCCGAAGAACGCCGCCTGGCCGATGGAGATCTGGCCGGCGATGCCGAACAGCACGAACATGCCGAGCGCGGCGATGGCGTAGATGCCGGAGTAGATCAGGATCGTGAGGTAGTACGACTTGGCGATCGTCGTGCCGCCGATGACGATGGCCACCGCCAGGATGGCGATGCCGATCAGGTCGTTCCGGTAACGCCGGGCGAGGAAAGAACGGGCCATCATACGCGCCTCGCCTCGACGCGGCCGAACAGGCCGCTCGGCCACACCAGCAGCAGCCCGAGCAGGACCGCCAGCGCCACCGCGTCCTTGTAGGCCGAGGCCAGATAGCCGGCGGCGATGCTTTCCATCAGTCCGAGCAGGAGCCCGCCGACGACGGCGCCGACCGGGCTGCCGAAGCCGCCGAGCACGGCCGCGGCGAAGCCCTTGAGGCCGAAGACCAGCCCGTAATCGTAGAAGGCCGCGCCGATCGGCGCGATCAGCGCCCCGGCGACGGCACCGACCGCGGCGGCCATGGCGAAGGCCGCGATCGACATCAGCCGCGGGTCGATGCCGCACAGGGCCGCAGCCCGCGGGCTCTGGCTCGCCGCCCGCATCGCCTTGCCCAGGCGCGTTTCGAGGAAGAGATACGACAGCCCGCCGCTGATCACGCCCAGCGCCAGCAGGATCCACAGGCTCTGCGAGCCGACGTAGAGCGACGCCGTGCGGATATCGGGGATGACGCCGAAGGCCGGCGCGAACATCACGTCACGGCCTACCACCACCTGCATCAGCCCGCGATAGAGCACGCTGAAGCCGATGGTGATCATCGCCAGGCTGAGCACGGTCTTGCGCCGGGCGCGCTGGATGCCGAAGATGTCGAGAGCCGCGCCGAGCGCCGTGACGCTCACGATGGTCGCCGGCACGGCGAGCAGCAGCGGCCAGTGGCCGAGCGTGATCAGGCCGGCGCACACGACGCCGCCCATCATCACGAAATCGCCGTTGGCGAAATTGGTGACCTTGGTCGCGTTGAACACGATGGTGAAGCCCAGCGCGATCAGGCCATAGATGGCGCCGGTGGTCAGCCCGGCGAGCAGGGTCTGCAACAGCTGCGTCACGGTCGCCGCTCCGCGGCCTGGCCGCGCGCCGTTGCGGCTCTGTCGGCATCTCGGGACATCGTTCCACTCCTCCGATCCCAGCCGCCCGTCATGGCGCCGGTAAGGTAGTTCTATCAATAGTCATAAGTCAATCAACGCGGAGGCCCTGCGGCGGCGGTCATAGCCATCTACGTGGGCCTCTGCTGACGATCATGTGCGACAGTTAGATCTATAAAGCGGACTACAACCTTTGATGCTCACCATGACGCGGTGCCTTGGTTGGGGCGCCGCCCACCTTTACGGCTGCACCGTCACCCATTGGCCGTTCTGCACCTGCATCAGCACCAGCGAATCCTTCGTCAGGCCGCGATGATCGGTCGGCGTGCCGACGCGGCAGCCGTCGGCGCCGCAGATGCGCACGGTCTCGATCGCGGCGCGCAAGCTGTCGGGCGTGATTGGGCCCGTGATGCTCTTGGCCGCGGCCTCGATGATCAGGACGGCATCGAGGGTGAGGCCCGATGTCTGGTCCGGCGGCACGCCGTAGCGCGCCTGGTAGGCCTCGGCGAACTTCACCGACGGCGCCTTGCGGGGATCGCTGTCGGGCAGGCTGGCGGGATTGATGATCGGCAAGGCCGAGGCGTAGACGCCTTCGGCGGCCGGGCCCGTCTGCTTGGTGAACGACGACAGCGCGTTGGCGGTGCTGAGGAAGACCGGCACCTTGTAGCCGATCTCGACCGCGTTCTTGAGCAGGATGGTCGGCCCCGGGTTGGGCGCCCAGGCGATGACGGCATCCGGGCTCTTCTCGCGGATGCGGATGAGCTGCGGCGTCATGCTGGTGTCCTGGGGGCTGAAGGTCTCGACGGAGACCAGCTCGATCCCCGACTGGGCGGCGAGTTCCTGCACGATGGTGCCGCCGGACTGCCCGAAGCCGTCCATCGAGTAGACCAGGGCGACGCGGGTCAGCCCCCGTTGCTTGAGCACGCCGAGGAGAAACTCCACCATCAGCCGGTCGGTGGGGGCCAGCGCGAAGGCGTAGGGGGTGACCGGGTTGGTGATCTTCTCGGAGCCGCCGCCCGAGAGCATCGGTACCTTGAGCTGATTGGCGACGGGGACGACCGCGAGGGATTCGCCGCTCGTCGACGGGCCAACGATCACGTCGGCCCCGTCGCTGTCGACGAGGCGGCGGAACAGCTGCACGGCCTTGGTCGAGTTGCCCTCGCTGTCGTAGATCGTCAGCTTGTAGGGCCGCCCGGCCACGAGCTTGCCCGGCAGATCGTCGAGCGCGACCCGCAGGCCCTGCGCCGCCGGCGCGCCGTAGACGCCGGCCGGACCGGTCAGCGCCAGGACGGCGCCGATCTTGATCGGCTCCTCGGCCCGTGCCGAGGGCGCGAGGAGCAGCGCCGCCGCGGCGACGAGGCTCAGACGCCGAGTGACTTGCATGACAATCCCCTCCCTGAGTGATCCGGTAGGGCCGGATTCCGATTGATTCAGTAGGACTTGGGCAGGCCGAGCACGCGCTCGGCGATGAAGCACATGATCATCTCGCGGCTGACCGGGGCGATGCGCGGCAGCATGATCTCGCGAAGGTAGCGCTCGACGTGGTATTCCTTGGCGTAGCCGAAGCCGCCATGGGTGCGCACCGCCCGGTCGCAGGCGTCGAAGGCAGCGTCCGCCGCCAGGAATTTCGCGGCATTGGCCTGGGCCCCGCACGGCTGCCCGGAATCGTAGAGAGAGGCTGCCTTCCAGACCATCAGATCGGCCGCTTCGAGGGCCATCCAGCTTTGCGCCAAAGGATGCTGGATGCTCTGGTTCTGGCCGATCGGCCGGCCGAAGACGACGCGCTCGCTGGCATAGGCGGCGGCTTTGGCGAGGGCGCGGCGCCCGACGCCGACGCATTCGGCCGCGACCAGGATGCGCTCGGGGTTGAGGCTGTCCAGCAGCAGGCGGAAGCCGTCGCCTTCCGCGCCGATCCGGTCCTCCTCCGGCACCGGCAGGTTCTCGTAGAAGGTGGCGTTCGAGTTGACGGCGGCGCGTCCGAGCTTGTCGATCTCGCGCACCTCGATGTAGCGCCGGTCGAGGTCGGTGTAGAATAGCGTCAGGCCATCGGTGCGCTTGGCGCACTTCTCGCGCGGCGTGGTCCGGGTCAGCAGCAGGATCTTGTTCGCCTGCTGCGCCGTCGTGGTCCACACCTTCTGGCCATTGACGATGTAGCGGTTGCCGTCCTTCACGGCGCGCGTGGTGATGCTGGTCGTGTCGAGGCCGGCGTCGGGCTCGGTCACGCCGAACGCCACCTTGTCCTCGCCGCGCACCAGCGGCGGAATGATGCGCTTCTTCTGCTCTTCCGTGCCGTACAGCAGCACCGGGTGCGGCCCGAACAGGTTGATGTGGAAGGTCGAGCACGCCGCGATGGCGCCTGCCGAGTTGGCGACGGTCTGCATCAGCAGGGCGGCTTCGGTCACGCCGAGGCCGGCGCCGCCGTACGCCTCCGGCATGGTGATGCCGAGCCAGCCGTCGCGCGCCATGGCCGCATGGAACTCGTGCGGGAACTGGTGCTTGTTGTCCAGATCGAGCCAATAGCCGTCGTCGAAGCGATCGCACAGGGCCTTGACGGCCTCGCAGATCTGCCGACGCTCGGGGGTGAGGTCCACGCCTGACGGCAACCAGCTGAAATCGTTCACGTGCTTCTCTCCGGGCGCGGTAATCGCGGCGCGCCTTGCGTCCGACGCAGCGGCCGCTCCATATGCAGGTTCGGCGGCTGCCCGCGGCTATGATTAATAACGGAATTACAGATCCGTTGTCACCATGCGGCGCGTTGATTTATCTGCAGCATCACCGATGTTGACCGAAATTAGGCCTAAAATCAGGAATAGAAGTAAACTCTTGAGCGCGAGCGCCGGGGCTGGTAAGCGCAGAAAGGGCCGCCCTCCGCGGCGTGCTCCGGCGGAGGCTCCGCCGTTTCTTGAACGAGGATGAGATATGATCGGCGCCATGAAGCCCCTGGCTGGGATGCGCGTACTGGATTTCAGCCGGGTTCTCGCCGGTCCGCTCTGCGCACAGACCCTTGCGGACCTCGGCGCCGATGTCGTCAAGGTCGAGTCGTGCGGCGCCGGTGATGACAGTCGGACCTGGCCTCCCTTCCAGAACGGCACCAGCACCGCGTTTCTCTGCGCCAACCGCAGCAAGCGCAGCATCGCCATCGATCTGAAGCGGCCGGAGGGCCTGGAGATCGCCCGGCGCCTAGTCGACGACGCCGACGTGGTCATCGAGAGCAGCGCGACGGGGGTCGCCGAGCGGCTCGGCATCGACTACGAATCGCTCAAGGCGCGCAATCCCCGGTTGGTCTACTGCACCATTTCGGGGTTCGGCCGCACCGGGCCGCTGCGCGAGGCGCGCGGCTACGACATGATCCTGCAGGCCTTCAGCGGCATCATGGGCCTCACCGGGGAGGAGGGGGCCGGCCCCGTCCGTGTCCCCTTCTCGCCGATCGATCAGACGACCGGCCATCATGCCGTCGTCGGCATCCTGGCGGCGCTGATGCGGCGCGGCCAGACGGGCGAGGGGGCCTATATCGAGGTGTCCCTCTTCGAGACCGCCGTCGCCTTCGTCGGCTATCTGCTGCAGGCCTATTGGGCCAACGGCTCACTGCCGACCCGCATCGGCTCGCGCCACGCCGGGATCGTGCCCTATCAGGCCTTCGACTGCAGCGACAAGCCGGTGCTTATCGGCGTCGCCAACGACAAGCTGTGGCAGAATTTCTGCCGCGCCTTCGGGCTGGAGCGCCTTGCCGAGGATCCGCGGTTCGCCACCAACGCGAGCCGCGTCGCCCATCGCGAGGAGACCGTCGGGATCGTGCAGGACATCGTTCGCGCCTGGCGCGCCGACGACCTGCTGGCGAAGCTCGATGCCATCGGCGTGCCCTGCGCTCCGGTCAACAGCCTGGAGGACGTGCTGCGGCACGAGCATACGATCGCACGCGGCATCATCGGCGCTGTCGAGCACCCCGTCGTCGGTCCCATTCAGACGGTCGGCATGCCCATCCTGTTCGACGGCCAGCCACGCGACTTCGGATCGCCGCCGCCGCTCCTCGGCGAGCACACGGCGGCGATTCTGACGGCCCTCGGATACGGGGCCGATGCCATCGCCGCCCTGCGCGCCTCAGGCGCGGTCCAGGCGGCGGGCGAAGACGCCGCGGCGGCCAGAAGCTAAAGCATTTCGCAATTGGATGATCTCATCCAATTGCAGAGGAATGCTCATAACTTTTTGAATCTGGAGCGCTTTTCTGCAATTGGGTGGTTCCATCCAATCGCAAAGCGCTCCAGAGCTGGAGGAGCGAGGGCCATGGGCGAGGGCATCTGCCGCGACAAGGTGGTGCTGGTCACCGGGGCGGCGTCCGGCATCGGCCGTGCCGCGGCGTTCGCGCTGGCGCGGGAGGGCGCCCGCGTGCTCGCGGCCGACCGCAGCCAGGCCGGCGCCGAGGCCGTCGCGCAGGCGGTGCGCGCGGCCGGCGGCGACGCGCAACACGCCGTGGCCGACGTGTCGCGCGAAGAGGACATCGCGGCCATGGTCGAGAGCGCGATCCGGCATTTCGGCCGCCTGGACGGCGCCTTCAACAACGCCGGCATCGGCGGCACCGAGACGGGAAGCTCCGGCAAACGCACGGCCGAGATCCCGCGCGACGCTTGGGACAGGATCATCGCCGTCAACCTGACCGGGGTCTGGCTGTGCATGAAGCACGAGATCGCGGCCATGCAGGCGGCCGGCGGCGCCATCGTCAACACGGCCTCCGTCGGCGGCCTCGTGGGCCTGCGGACGGCGGCGGCCTACACCGCGAGCAAGCACGGCGTCGTCGGACTCACCAAGGCGGCGGCCATCGAGTACGGCGCAGCCTCGATCCGCGTCAATGTCGTCTGCCCGGGCTACATCGAGACGCCGCTGATCCAGACGAACCTGGATCAGCGGCGCAGCAAGCTGGAGCAGCGCACGCCGCTCGGTCGCCTCGGTACGCCCGAGGAGATCGCCGAGCTCGTGGTCTGGCTCTGCTCCGACCGGGCCGCCTATGTGACGGGCGCCGCCTACACGGTCGACGGCGGCTATACGGCCGAGTGAGGGAGGCGGGCATGCGCATGATCGAGGCTGACGGCAAGGACCTGCTCCGCCGCGCCGGGCTTCCAGTTCCCGCCAACGCCCGGCTGCTCGGCCCGGACGACGAGGTGGTGGTGCAGGCGCCCGCGGTGGCGAAGGCGCAGATCCTGGCCGGCGGGCGCGGCAAGGCCGGCCTCGTGCAACTGATCGAGGTGGACGATGCGGCGGACCGCGTCGATGCCATCCGCCGAGCGCTGCGGGAGCGCGGCGAGGAGCCGCTCGTCCTCCTGGAGGACAGGGTCGCCATTGCGCACGAATACTACCTCGGCTGGCGCATCGACGACGTGGCGCAGCAGCCGGTGCTGATGTTCTCCGTCAACGGCGGCATCGAGATCGAGAGCCACGCCGGCAGCCTGTGCCAGCTGCGGGTGAGCCCCTTGCGGGACGCCTTCCCCCACGACTTCATCGCCTTCCTGCGGGATGCCGGCGTCGGGGGCCGGACCCTCGGCGCCGTCGCGCGCTTCGCCGCCGACAGTTATCGGGTGTTCCGGGCCGAGGACGCCGACCTGCTGGAGATCAACCCGCTGGTGGTGACGGCGGCCGGCGATGTGGTGGCGCTCGACTGCAAGATGTCGGTCGACAACGCGGCGGCGGCCCGCCACCCCTCCTGGCGGGCGCTGCCCTCCTACCGCTTGCGCCACGCTGGCCTGACGGTGCTGGAGACACAGGCCGACGACGCCGGCGTGACCTTCGTCGAGCTGCCCGGCAACGTGGCGCTGATGTCGGGCGGAGCGGGGCTCGGCATGGCTCTGGTCGACCTCCTCGCCGAGAGCGGACTGGCTGCCGCCAACTTCTGCGACACGATCGGCGGCAGCGGCATGGCGGCTTTCACGCGCATGGCCGAGCTGGTGTTCGATCGCGCCGAGCACCCGGAGGTGAAGGCGATCGGCGCCTTTTTCACGCTGTCGGCCACATCCCTGCAACCGGCCGTCGTGAGTCTGATCGAGACGATCCGCCGGCGCCAGCCGTCGAAGCCGGTCGTCGTCGGCTTTGCCGCGACGGGACCGGCCCTGCGCGAGATGAGCGTGGCGCAGGCGAAGGCGGCCTTCGCCGAGCTCGGCTACGACTGCGTGTCCGAGCCGTCGGAGCTGGTGGCGGCGCTACGGCTGCGGATTGCCGGCGGCGCCTGAACCTGCCGGGCGCCTCAGTCGGCCGTCGGGCGCAGCACGCAGCGAAAGCCGACGTGGCTGGTGGACGTGTCCACCGGCTCGGCATGGCGGGCGGCGGGGCGGTAGCGCCGGCAATAGTTCGGCGCGCACAGGTGCGACCCCCCCTTGAGCACCTTGCGCGGGATGAGGACGGCCGGCTGGCCGGGGTCGTAGCTGTCCGCCTCCGGACCGCCGCGCGGATTGAGCGGCACGCAGCACGCCTTGGGCGCCGGCTCGGCATGGCGGGTGGACCAGAAGTCCGTGGTCCATTCCCAGACGTTGCCGATCATGTCGTAGAGGCCATAGCCGTTGGGCGGGAAGGCCCGCACCGGCGAGGTCCGCTCGAAGCCGTCGCTGGCGAGGTTCTGGAACGGGAACTCGCCCTGCCAGGTGTTGGCCAGGTGGCGGCCGCCCGGGGTCAGCTCGTCGCCCCAGGCAAACTCCGCCTCCGCCAAGCCGCCCCGCGCTGCGAACTCCCATTCCGCTTCCGTCGGCAGCGCCTTGCCGGCCCAGGCGGCATAGGCCTCGGCGTCCCGATACGCGACGTGCACGACCGGGTGGTCGTCCAGGCCCTTGATCGACGAGCCCGGCCCGGTGGGCCGCCGCCAGTTGGCGCGAAAGCGGAAGCTCCACCACTGGCTCCAGTCGCGCAGGTTCACCGGATGGTCGGGCGGGGAGAACACGAGCGAGCCGGCCTTGAGCATATGCGGCAATGCGCCGGGATAATCCTTCGGGTCCGGCGGCGTCTCGGCCATGGTGACGTGGCCGGTGGCCTCGACGAAGGCCCGAAACCGGGCGTTGGTGACGGGCGTCGCGTCGATGAAGAAGCCGCTGACCTCGGCCGGATGGGCGGGGCGCTCCTCGGCATAGTGCTTGTCGGAGCCCATGCGGAATTGTCCGCCCTCGATCCAGACCATGCCGGTCTCGGCGGGCGCGGGTGCGGAACCGGGACGATGGCGGGCGTTGCTGGATCGGTTCACGACGCTTCTCCCCACGGGGGTCGACACGCGACCCGGCGCGCTTCTTTCACGATCCGGTGAGCTCGCCCGATCGCGAAGCACTCTGGCGCCATCGCGGCGCGCCCTGGTCCTTAGGATCCGAACGGCCCGGCAGCAAGCTATGTATTTTCGGCCAAGCAGACAACTGGCGCACCGGTTTGATTGTCGGGAGCGCGACAGTCTTGTATAGCTGAGGTGACGTCAGGTCGTAGCCAGAACGTCAAGCGACATTCCGCAGTTAGATGCTGTGGATTGCGCGGAAGCGATTGCCAACTGATCGGTCTACTCATGGTCAGAATCGCAAACCATCAGTTCACTGATCCATATCACTATGAAGAGACGCTGCGCGCCGCAAATGTGCGCGGCATCGTGGCCGAAAAGGGAGACTTTGCGGCCGAACTTCTGCAGGTCGACCTGGACAGGTTGTGGATGCAGGCCGGCTCCGAGAGCCTGCCGCGGTCGGCCCACATCCAGCTTGCACCGGACCGGGTGCCGATCTTCTTCCTGCCTGGCCCCGAGGCGCCAACGCTGCAGACGGGCGGCGTCGACCTGAAGCTTGGGATGGTCGTCGTTTGGGGCCCTGGCTCGGCGCATTTCCAGCGGACGGAGTCGGCGGTCCAGTGGGCGACCATGTCGCTCACGCCCGACGACCTCCAGGCGGCGGCCCGAGCCATCGCGGGGCACGACATCGTCGTGCCGCGCGAGACGGCTGTGCTCCGGCCGAGCGACGCGGCCATGGCGCGGCTGACGGCGTTGCACGCCGATGCGCGGCGCCTGGCGAGGGAAGCGCCCGAGCGGCTCGCCCATCACGAGGTGGCGCGCGCGCTCGAAAGTGCGCTCACCCACGCCATGGTGGACTGCCTGACCGAGGCCGTCAGTATCGAGCCGGCCTATTCCTACCGTCAGCACGCCGCCGTGATGAAGCGTCTGGAGGACATGATCTACCGGAACGCGGACCGTTCGCTCTACCTGTCCGAGGTGTGCAAGGCCGTCGGCGCCTCCGAGCGGACCCTGCGCCGCTGCTGCCAGGAGCAGCTCGGCATGGCGCCCAACCAATATCTGCTCCTGCGCCGCCTGCATCTCGCCCGTCAGCGCCTGCTCGAGGGCGATCCCCGCGCGACGTCGGTCACGGAGATCGCCACCGGGCTCGGCTTCTGGGAACTGGGGCGCTTTTCAGGCGCCTACCACGGTGCCTTCGGCGAACTGCCGCGCGCCACGCTCGGCCGCCCGCCGGCCGAGTACACGGCTCGCCACGTCCATCGCGTCTGGCCGTGATTGCATAGACAGCTTCGCCGGCTCGGGCATCCTGACCGGACATGCTGCGCGGGCCTGGAGTCATGCCAGACATGGTCCAGTGCGCCGCCGCTCGTCCCGGCCGGGATCCCCCTATGCAGTGCAGTCCGGTCACGATCTGCCCCGATTCCGAGAGCTTTCAGGCGGCGATCGTTGACCTGCGCTTCGACCACGTGGTGAGCGCGGCCAGCCCGTTTCCGGCCCGCGTACTCCGCGTCGCCATCGGCCAGCTCCGTCTGCTCGCGGTCGACGAGTCAGGTGCCCGGCTCGGCATCGCCCACGTGGACGACGACAGCGCGGTCATCGTCTTTCCGACCCGCCAGGCGACGAGCCAGGCATGGCAGGGCACGGCGCTGCGGCCGGGCGAGCTCATGCTGGTAGCTCCGGGCACACGACTATACCATCTGATGCGTGGCGCGGGGAGCTGGGCGTGGGTGATGTTGCCGGCGCGGCTGCTGCTCGACTGCTACGCGGACCTGACCGGCGAGCGCCTTGCCATGCCGAAGGCGGAGGGTGTGGTGCGGCCGCGGCGCAGCACATTTGCCGCCCTCGCCGGGCTTCGTGACGACATCGCCGAGCTTGCGGCCTCGGCACCCGAGCGATTGGCCAACCCGGAGGTGGCGCGGGCGTTGGAGCAGGAGCTCATCGCGGCGCTCGTCGGCTGCCTGGCAACTGCACCCGCCTCCTACGAGCCGAAGCGCCGCGTCGCGACCCGGGTGCGACACGGGGCGATCCTGGCGCGCTTCGACGACTGCCTGGCGCTCCAGTTGCAGCAGCCACGGCCGATCGGCGAGCTGGCGCAGGACATCGCCGTGCCCGCCCGAACGCTCCACTCGATCTGCGGCCGCTTCGCCGGCCTGACGCCGAGCGCCTATCACTTGGCGATCCGCTTGCGGGCCGCGCGGGCGCTTCTGCGCGAAACCGACCCTGCCACTACCACGGTGGGCCCGATCGTCCGCTCGCTCGGCTTCAAGCGGCTGGGCCGGTTTGCCGACGACTACCGTCGTGCCTTCGGCGAGAGCCCCGAGACGACGCTCCGTTCCGCGCTCAAGTATGCGCGGGCGCCGGCTGTCGCCGGCGACGTCCGCGGCAGATAGAGCATGATCCCAAAAAGTAGACAACGGTTTTGGACGAGATCACGCTCGAGACAAAGACTTAGAGCGAGGCGCATCACGCGGGGGGTGATCGTGTGGCGCGGGCACGGCAAACGGCCCGCGATCGCGGCGAATGACGCCGCGATCCGGGCGCGTTAGAGCATGATCATCTGCCATGTGGATGGTCCCATCCCATGGCGAAATGCTCTGGTGTGGCACGCGGTGCGATGCCAGAGACAGTCGCTCGCGCGCCGCTCATGGCGAAGCACGGTGACTTGCCCGCTCAGCAGGCGTTGCCGCCGGTGCTCTGGCAGCCGGTGTTGCCTTGAGCATCGCGGCCGGTGCTGATCGGGCCGCCGCCGGGGCCCGGCCTGTCGGTGCCCTGATTGCCGCCCGTGCTCTGCGAGCCGTAGTTGCCCTGAGCATCGCGGCCGGTGCTGATCGGGCCGCCGCCGGGGCCCGGCCTGTCGGTGCCCTGATTACCGCCCGTGCTTTGCGCAAGCATGAGCGCGCCTGTCGCCTGGCGCGACGAGGCGGTGCTATCTTGCGAATTCGCGAATGTCTGGCCCGACAGGGCAAGCGCGACAGCGGTGACGGAGAGAATTGCGTAAGCCGTTTTCATGATGGCCTCCAATTCGCGTTGGTCACGATTCGGTCGTCGTGAGACAATCGTTTGCTGGGAAGCGGTGATCCGGCCAATATTCGGCGTTGCATCCGGACGTTATTCCGGCGTCGGTCGTCGGCCGACGCAGCACCGCTCTTGCAACTTGCTCACCACGACTAAGACCGTCTATGCGCTTTCGGCCAAGCAAATGTGTGGCGATGCTCAATCCGATTCCGGTTGCCGCTGTCCCGGAATGCTCCGCCGGGCGCAGGGGCGCAACTCGGCGCGGCCCCCGGTCGTCACGCCGTGCCTGGCGGGCTCAAGCCCCGTCGTCGGCCCACTCGACGTGCGCTTTGATCGCGCCGGTGGCGGGATCGATCCAGCCGTGCGGCCGGGCTTTCTCGATCATGGTCGTCAGGGCCTGCTGCCATGCGGCGCTGTCCTTCAGCGTCGGCCACTGCCGCAGGGTCTGCTCGGCAACCCACGCTGTTGCGTCGTCGGGAAAGCTGATGCGGCCCGCGAGCGCCTGCCGCATGCCGTCGAGCCCCCGCCGCGGCCCCTTCGCGCAGACCTTGAAGGCCCGCAGATTGTCGTGCTCCAGAAGCGCCAGCTGCGCATCGGTGACTTCGAGGATCATCGCTTCGTCCCTCCGTCGATGATCATACGGGCGGTCACCGCACCGCGCCGCCGCGCTGCAGGCGCTCGCGCTCCGCGTCGGCATAGCCGAGATCGGCCAGGATCTGCATCGTGTGCTCGCCCAGCGCCGGCGGCGGCTGCCGCGGCCGCGGCGGCGTATCGGTGCCGAACAGGCGGCCGGCGAGTTGGATGTCGCGGGCCGGCGACAATGCGATGCGCTCCAGCACCCCGGCGCTCTCCAGGGTGGGGTCGGCCATGTACTCGGGCAGTGTCTGCACCGGGGCGGCGGGGACGCCGGCCTCGATCAGCGCCGCGAGCAGGGCCTCGCGCGACCAGCCGGCCACCTTGGCCGCGACGAGATCGTTGACCGCGCCGCGTGCCGCCGCCCGGTCGGCGAGCATGGGAAAAGGAAGCTCGTCCTTGGCTTCAGGGGCGAGCACGCTCCATAGCCGGGCCCAGAGCCGGTCGTTGCTGGCTGCCAGGAGGACGGGGCCGTCGGCCGTGTGGAAGCTGCCGTAGGGAACGAGCGAGGCATGGCCGCTGCCCTGGCGCTGTGGTGCGACGCCGCCGTGCGCGTACGAGGCGAGCTGGAACCCCATCAGGTTCGTCGCGGTGCGCAGCAGCGCCGGCTCGACGCGGCCGCCTCGCCCGGTGACGTCGCGCTCGCGCAGCGCCGCCAGGATGGCGATCGTCGCGACCAGGCCGGTGCCCATGTCGACGACGCTCGGGCCGCAGCGCACCGGCTCGCCGTCAGGCTCGCCGGTCATGGCCATGATGCCGCTATAGGCCTGGATCGACGCCTCGTAGCCCGGCAGCGCCTCGGCGCTGGTGCCCGTGGGGAAGGCGCGGATGGCGCAGTGGATCAGCCTCGGGTTGAGCGCCTCGATGACGTCGCGGCCGAAGCCGAAGCGCTCCAGCGTCCCCGGCCGGTAGTTGTCGATCAGCACGTCGGCCGTCGCGAGCAGGCGGCGGAAGATCTCCTGGCCGTCCTCCCGCGCCAGGTCGATGGCGATGCCGCGCTTGCTGTGGTTGACAGCGATGAACGCCGCGGCGACGCCGTCGACGACGGGCGACCAGCTGCGCACCTCGTCCATCTGCACGGGATGCTCGACGCGGATGACGTCCGCGCCCAGGTCGGCGAGGATGGTGCCGCAATAGGGGCCGGCGAGAACGCGCGACGTGTCGATGACCCGAAGTCCCCGGCAGGCGATGCCGCCGCTCTCGAGGGGGCCGTTCATCGGCGTGCTGCTCATCGGCCAGCCTCCAAGGTTTCGTTCAGGCGCGGCCGGGTATGCCGGCTTGCTCCGCGAGCGCGATGGTGCGTCTGGCGCGGCGCAGCATCGGCTCGTCGACCATATCGCCCTCGAACAGAAAAGCACCATGGGCCGGGACGGCGGCGAGCAGGCGGCGGCAACGCTCGACCTCGTCGGCGCTCGGCAGAAAGGCGCGGCGGATCACCTCGACCTGGGCCGGATGGATCGCGAACTTGCCGCGCATGCCGAGGACCGCCGCGGCCTCCACGTCGCGGGCCAGAAAGGCCGGATCGCGCAATTCGGCGGTCACGGTGTCGAGCACCGTCGTTCGTGCCGCCGCAGCGCAGAGCAGGATCTGGTCGCGGGCGTGAACGAGCGGCGGCAGCAACTGCCCGGCCGTGTCGCGCGCGTTGCGGAGCCCCATGTCTGCAGCCAGATCATAGGGGCCCCAGCTGACCGCGGCGACGCCGGGCTTGGCCAGGATGTCCGGCAGGGCAAGCACGCCGCGCGCTGTCTCGACGGTGATCACCAGGCGCAGGGCGTCGGCCCCGGCATGGAGGGCGAGGATGTCGTCGACCTCCGCCCGGGACTGCGTCTTCGGCAGCAGCAGCGTCCGGCCGCCGGCGGCGACCACGGCGGCGGCATCGGCGCGCCCGCGCGGCGTCGTCGGATGATTGATGCGCACGATTGCCGGGGCTGGAGATTGCGCGAGATAGGCGACGACGGCGGCCCGCGCCGCGTCCTTGCCGTCGGGCAGGATGCTGTCCTCCAGGTCGAGCACCGCCTGATCGGCGGCAGCCGCGGCCTTGGCGAAGCGCTCGGGCCGGTCGCCGGGGCAGAACAGCAGCGCCGGGCCGAGGTCGTCGTCCTGGTCCATGTGTGGCTCCATGCTTCAGCGGATCTCGGCCGCGCGGCGCGCCAGGTCCTCGCGATGGTCGGGATGGGCGATGGCGGCGAGCGCCTGGGCGCGCTCCTTCATGGTCTTGTTGCGCAGGTCGGCGACGCCGTGCTCCGTCACCACGATCTGCACGAGGCTGCGCGGCACCGTCACCGGTCCGGGTTTCAGCGCTGGCACGATGCGCGCCTCGCCGCGCTTGGTGGCGGAGCGCAGGGCGATGATCGACAGGTTGCCCTCGAGCTGGGCGCCCATTGCGAAGTCGATGCTGCCGCCGATGGCGCCCACCTGGCGGCCGTCGAGCGTTTCCGAATTGACCTGGCCGTAGAGGTCGATCTCGAGCGCCGAGTTGACCGAGACGAAACGCTCGCGCGTGGCGAGGCTCGCGAGCGTGTGCGTCGACAGCGCGTCGGTCATGACGAGGTCGGCGTTGTCGCGCGCCCAGTCGTACAGCGCCTGGGTGCCCAGAACTTCGCCGACGACCGCCTTGGGGCCTTCGGCGACGCAGGCGCCGGCCTCGATCAGCTTCCAGGCCGGATCGCTGATCTGCGACAGGATCCTCAGGTTCTTGCGGCCGAGCGCGACGAGGCCGTCGAGCATGGCGCCGGGAATGGTGCCGATGCCGAACTGGATCGTCGTACCGTCGCCGATCAGTTCCGCGGCCCGGAGGCCGATGGCCCTGTCGATCGCGTCACCCTCGCGGTGCGGAAAGGCGATCAGCGGATGGTCCGCCCGCACCAGGATGTCGAGCTCCGATTCGTGGATCAGCGAATCTCCGTGCGTGCGGGGCATGGCCGGGTTGACCTCGGCGATGACCAGCTTCGTGCCACGGATCATCGGACGGTGCTGGCCGGTCGAGATGCCGAGGCTGTGATAGCCCTTGGCGTCCGCCTCGCTCACCTGGACGAGCGACACGTCGATCGCGGCCGACAGCAGGAAGCGGGCCGTCTGGGTCCAGTTCAGCGGCAGGTACTCGGCCTGAACGTCGCGCGCGTCCGCGCTGAGCAGGGTGCCCGGCATGAACCAGGTCTTGAGCTTGAAACCGTTGCCGGCCCCCGGCTTGAGGAACGGATAGCCGGTGAGCATCATCCCCGACAGCAGCGTCACGTCGCGCAGGTCGTTGCCGCGCTGCCATAACGCCGCCGTGAGCGAGGTCGGCTCGGCCCCGACATGGCCGAGGCCGACCGTCATGCCGGATGTGACGGCATCCACGGCATCGGCGGCGGACCGCCATTTGCTGCCCCCGGTCCTGCTCATGCGCGGCGCCCTCCGCATTGTCGCCCGAAGTCACGAAGCTATGCCGACCCGCCCGCGCCAAGCGCCCGCGCCGATCGAACGGCTTTATAATAAATTATTTTCCCATATATAGAACTTCATGACCGGTCAAGGCGAGGGGATAGCCGGTCGATCCGGCGCGTCGCAAGGTTTCGTCCCGGAGCCCTAGAAAACCATGATAATTTGGCGATCTTCGGACGCCGCCGCCGGCGGCAGCATGACGCCGCCGGTCGCCCCGCGTGCGCTGCGCTCTGCAATAGCTTAACCTAATAACGATCTTACAGGCTTGTTGTCATATTCGGCGCATGCTAGCCCATCAGGTGGGTGGTTCGGCCGCGTGGATCGTCGGTCGCCGCATACGGCCTCGCACGATCCCGCGCCGGCCCGTCCGGGCGGCGCGCCGGGCTGACGGGAGATGTCATGGCTGTGTTGCTTCGGGCTTCGGCGAGAGTGGTGGCGCTGGCGGCGACCGGGCCGTACGGGCGGGCGCAACTGGGCTCGATGCAGGAGGGCGGCACCCAGATCGTGGCAGGGGTTTCGGTCGGCCGCGGCGGCGGAACCTTCGAGGGCATCCCGCTGTTCGACACCGTCGCCGAAGCCGTGGTCGCGACGGCGGCCGACACCGCGGTGATCTACGTGCCGGCGGCAGGCTGCGGCGCCGCCATCGTCGAATGCGCGGATGCCGGCATCAAGCTCGCGCTGGCCGCCGCGGAATTCGTGCCGCTGCACGATTCCCTCCGCGCCCTGGCCTATGCGCGCGAGAAGGGGACGTGGGTCGTGGGGCCCAACACCGCCGGCATGGCGACGCCGGGTCAGGCGATCTTGGGCTCGATCCCTCAGGGCTTCACGGCGCCCGGCCGCATCGGGCTCATCGGCCGCAGCGGAACGCTGACGATGACGGTGGCGCGCATCATGAGCGAGCACGGGTTCGGGCAGAGCACGGTGACGCATATCGGCGGCGACATGCTCGTCGGCCGCAATCCGCACGAATGGGCGAAGCTCTACCTGGACGACCCGGACACCGACATCCTCGTCTATTGCGGCGAGATCGGCGGCACCAAGGAATACGCGATGCTCGACCTCGTGGCGGCCAGCCGCAAGCCGATCATCGCCTTGATCGTCGGGCGTAACGCCCCCGCCGGCAAACGCATGGGGCATGCGGGGGCGCTGGTCGGCGCCGAGCGCGAGACCGCGGCGGCCAAGGCGGCGGCGCTCGCCGAGGCCGGTGCGCTCATCGCCACATCGCCCTACGCGATCCTGGAGCGGCTGCGCGAGCTTGAGCCCAGCGCGGCCTGAGGAGCACGACCCATGGACACGCTCGTCATCGGCGAGGCACGCATCGACAACGTGATCGAGATGGAGGTCGCCTTCGAGCCGGAATGGCTGCTCCACGACGCGGCGGCGGCGGATGTCCTGGCTGACTACGACGCGCTCGGACCGAGCCTCGTCGATCGGGCGACGGGCCAGCTGAAGCTCGTCGTGCAGTCCTATCTGGTGCGCACGCCGACACGGACGATCCTGATCGACACCTGCACCGGCAATCTGCGGCAGCGCCCATCCGTGCCGTTCTTCCACATGCTCGAGACGCCGTACTTCGATCGCCTGTGCGCGGCGGTGGCGCCGGAGGCCGTCGACCTGGTCGTGTGCAGCCACCTCCACGTCGACCATGTCGGCTGGAACGTGCGGCAGGACGGAGCGGGCTTCGTGCCGACCTTCCCGAACGCCACCTACCTGTTCAGCGAGCCGGAATACCGTTGGTGGCGCGACGTGCACGCCCGCGATGCCGGCACGCCGCAGGCCAAGGCATCGTTCCTCGAATGCGTCGAGCCGCTGGTACAGGCGGGGCGCGCGCAGCTCGTGCCGCCCGATCACGTGCTCGAGCACGGCCCCGACCTCGACATCCGGCTCGAGGAGCTGCCGGGGCATACGCTCCATCAGGTGGGCGTGCACATCCGCTCCGGCGGGCGCCACGCCTTCTTCACCGCGGACGCGGTGCACCACGCCATCCAGTTCGCTCATACCGCCTGGCGGTCGCGGCCGGACACCGACCCGACCCTCGGCGAAGCGACGGCGCGCCGGCTGATCGCCGCCTACGCCGATACCGATACGATCATCCTCACCGGCCATTCGCCCCCGCCTACGGCGTGCCATCTCGTCCGCGACGGTGACGCGGCGCGGCTCGTCTGGGCGCGCTGACCGACTTGCCTTCGACAAGAAGCGACCGCGGCCCGCTCGCGCCTTCATCCCATTCGAAGAAGCGCCGAGTCCCCTCTATCTGAACCATCGATCGTAAATGGCGCCGTAGGTCCCGTTCTGCATCGATTGGTGCAGCCATTGATCCACGAAGGCAGCCAGATAGGGGTCGCGTTGGATCCAGTATGCCTTCTCGACGAAGTTGAACGGCGTTTCGGGATGCGCCGCGCACAGGATTTGCGGGTGCAGCTTCTCTTGGTAGCGCGCTTCCGAGGCATCCGTGATCATGACGTCGGCTCTGCCGGCGGCCAGCTCGTCAAAAATACTCGGATTGTTCTCCCAAACGACGACCCTGGCCTGCTTTAGATTCGCGCGGGCAAATCGTTCATTGGTGCCGCCCGGGTTGACGATGACGACAACGTCCGGCCTGTCGATGTCGGCCAGCGAGGTGAACCTGTCCTTGTCCGCGCAGCGGCCGATCGGCGTCTTGCCGTCCTTCATGTAGGGAATCGAGAACAAGCCCTTCTTCTGCCGGTCGAAGGTGATGGAGATGCCGCCCATGGCGACATCGAAGGCGCCAGCTTCGAAATCCTCCATGAGCTTGGGCCAGGATGTGGGAACGATCTCCAGCCTGACGCCAAGGGCCGCAGCCAGGTTTTTCGCCTGGTCGATATCGAACCCGGAGAATTCGCCTGTCGCGGCATCCCGATAGGTGAAGGGCTTGTAGTCGCCGGTCGAGCCCACCCTGAGCACTCCGGACGCCGCGATCGCATCGAGACGGGATGCGGGCATCGCCTCGCGAGCTGCTGGCTGCGGCAGAGGCCCAAACAGCAGAACCAGACAGATGACGAGCGCGCGCAGCATGGGCCGTTCCGTCGAGCTACCAGGGCCGCCCCGAAAGGGGCAGCTCGGCCGAGGATCGCGCGATTCCGAAAGGCTGTTCAAGCGGTTCCGGGTACTCGGGTGAGATCGCCCAAGTGCCGGGAATACTCCATGTTCTTGAATCTCGAGCGCTTCGTCGCCCGGCGGCGATGCATCAGAACGCAGATGTCGGCCCGGTCTGTCGGGCCGCCGTTGTTTCGAAGCGACGAACGGCCGGATCGAGCCCGGCCGTGACGAGCGCGAACGATGCCCCCTGCCGGCTCAGCTCCGCACGGAGCGGCCGAGCTCCTTCTCGTGCTTGACGAAGGCCTGCTCGGAGGCGTCGGCGCGCAGCTTGAGCAGCTCGGTGTTGCGTTCGCGCATGGCGTTGTAGGTCGCCACACGGTTGGCGTTGGCTGTCGAGAAGTGAGGCATGACATAACGCGCATAGAGCTCGTAGCACTTGCGCGTCTGGTCCCAGTCGGCCCAGTCGACGTGCTGCGCCAGGAAGACACCGAAGCGTCCCTGCTTCTTGCGCAGGCGCTCGATCATGGCGATCGCATCGTCCGGCGAGCCGATCACCGCGCGGCCCGAATCGATCAGGACGTCGACGAGATCGCGGCCGTCGCTCGGGAACGGGTTCGGCGCCACCATCTCGTAGTATTTGGCCCAGCGCTCCAGGCCATGGCGCACATTCTCGCGCGCCTTCTCGCGGGTTTCGGCGATGTGGAGCGGCGCCACCAGCCGCAGCTTCGCCGCATCCATGGCGTGGCCGTGCTGCTCCGCCGTTTCGCAGGCGATCTTCCAATTGGTGTCGAGCACGTCGAAGGCGCCGATCTGCGAGGCGGCGACGCAGAGCATCGACAGCCCGAGCTTGCCGGCGGCCCGGCCGCCCGAGGGCGTGCCGGCGCTGGCGACGGCGAACTCGGGCAGCGGCTGGCTGTAGGGCAGCAGGTGAGCGCGCGCCTTGACCAGCTCGTACCACGAGCCTTTGGCGGTGACCTCCTCGCCGCGCAGCAGCCGCAGCACCAGCTCCAGGGCTTCCAGCATCATGTCGCGGGTCTTGTTCGGATCGAGGCCGAGCATCAACGCGTCCATCATCAGCAGCCCGGGCCCGACGCCGAAGGACACGCGACCGCGCGTCTGATGGTCGAGCTGCGCGATCCGGTTCGCCGTCATCAGCGGGTTGTGGTAGGGGAGGGTGATCACCCCCGTGCCGAAATGGATGCGCCTGGTCAACTCGGCCGCGGCGGCGATGAACAGCTCCGGCGACGAGATCATCTCGTAGCCGCCCGAATGATGCTCGCCGATCCAGACTTCGTCGAAGCCGAGATCATCCAGAACCTGGCACAGCTCGAGGTCGCGTCTCATCCAGGTGGTCGGGCCTTCCTCGATCGGATGGTACGGCGCCAGGAAAACTCCATGCTTCAGCGGGATGGTCGACATACGTTCCTCCTTGCTCCAACGCTGGTGTCGCTCCGCAGGCTTCACGGTCGAGCCTGCGCACTGCCCGGCGATCGTCGGCTGGCGAGCCGACAGCGTCGCCGCGCATAGAGCTGAACACCTAAGGTTCTGTCAATGATACAACTTGGCACGGCGAATGCCGGATTGGGCCAAAATAGCCCATCTTGGCCGCTTGTGAAAAACTAAATATAGCACTACGGTCATGACCGGGCCGTCGCCAGAGCGGCCGGTTGGGCGAGGCAGCTCGGAGGCATGCCGCATGATCGATTTTGGACTGCGTGACCGCGTGATCGTCGTCACGGGCGGGGCGTCCGGCATCGGGCGCGCCCACTGCCTGGCGGCCGCCGAGGCCGGGGCGCGAGTGGCCGTGATCGACGCATCGAGCGAGGCCGCGCACCAGGTGGTGGGCGAGATCGAGCGCCTCGGCGGCCGCGCCGTCGCCGAGGTGTTCGACGTCCGTGACGGCGCCGCCGCCGAGGCCGCCACGGCGCGCATCGAGGACCGGCTCGGCCCCATCGACGGCGTCGTCGCTTCGGCGGGCGCCTCCCGCCCGGCGCTGTCGACCGACATGACCGACGACGAATGGTCCCTCGTCATCGACATCAATCTGACCGGCCTGTACAAATCCGTCAGACCCATCGGCCGGCGCATGGTGGCGCGCGGCCGCGGCGCCGTGGTGCTGATCGCGTCCATCGACGCACTCGGCGGCCATGCCGCGCGCTCGCACTACAGCGCCTCCAAGCACGGTGTCGCAGGCCTGACGAAGTCGCTGGCCATCGAGTGGGGTCGGCATAACGTGCGGGTCAACGCGTTGGCTCCGGGCGTCGTCGATACGCCCCTGCTGCGGGCCAGCATGCCGGCCGACCATATCGAGAACGTGGTGTTCGGCCGTGTGCCGCTCGGCCGGCTCTCGCGCGCCGAGGATCAGGCGGGCCCCGGGCTGTTCCTGCTGTCGGAGGCGGCGGCCTATGTCACAGGCGTCGTCCTGCCCGTCGACGGCGGCCTCACCGCCGGCTTCTTCACCAATTGGAACGGCGCCGATCTGGGCTCCAGGGCACTGCTCGAGCGCGGCGTCTACCAGAAGCCGGCGACCCCGCCCGGCACCTGAAGCGTCGTCCGGTCTGACGCGCTCACCTGATCGGATGGAAACGCTTCAATTCTCCGGAGCGCTTCCGTCCGATGCGGCGAGGCCTCGGGCGGCCATCGATCCCGACCGGCGCGGGCAGGCTCCGCCGCAGAAAAAAATGTGAACACACCCAGGAGGATCTTCATGACGTTGTCCCGTCGGCTGCTGCTCTGTGCCGCGGCCGCCGCCTCGCTGTCCGCCACCGCGGCGGCCGCCGAGGATACCCTGCGCGTCGGCGCCATCCTTGCCATCAGCGGGCCGGCCTCGAGCTACGGCGGTCCGGCGGACAAGGGCCTGAAGCTGATCTTCGACAGCCTGGCCAAGGAGGGCCTCGCCGGCCGGAAGGTCAAGCTCACGGTCTACGACACCGAGGGCAACTCGACGAAGGCGGTCCAGCTCTATCGGCGCCTCGTCGACAACGACGAGGTCCACGTCGTCGTCGGCCCCTCGACGAGCGGCGAGTCGCTTGCGGTCGTGCCGGTTGCCAACCAGCTCAAGGTGCCGAACGTCACCTACGGCGGCGCCGAGCCGATCACCAAGCCGGTCACGCCCAATGTCTTCGCGCTGTCGCCCACGGACCGCCTGGTGGTCGAGAACATCCTCGACCACTTGCGCAACGGCGGCGCGAAGACGGCCGCGGTGATCTACTCGACCGACGGCTTCGGCCAGTCCGGCGGCGGTATCGTGCAGGAGCGCGCCTCGGCCTTCGGCATCGATCTCGTCGCCGTCGAGACGTTCAGCCCGCAGGACACCAACATGACGCCGCAGCTCCTGCGCCTGCGCGAGAAGAAGCCGGACGCGGTGATCATCTGGTCGGCCAATCCGGCACCGACCATCGTGCTGCGCAACGCGCAGGACATCGGGCTGAAGCTGCCGTTCTATGTGAGCTACGCCAACGCGTCGCTCTCCTTCATCGCGCAGACCGGCGCGGCCGCTGAGGGCGTGTACGTCTCGGCGCTGCCGATCGTGGCGCCGGACGTTCTGCCCGACAGCGATCCGCGCAAGGCGCCGCTGGCCGCCTTCGACAAGGCCTATCGTGAGCGCTGGGGCGTTCCCCCCGATCAGACCTCCGGCCATGCGCTCGACACCAGGATCGTCCTCGAGCAGGCGCTGAAGGCCATCGACGGCCCGGTCACGCGCGAGAACCTGCGGGCGGCGATCGAGAATGTGAAGATGTGCGGCGCCGACGGCTGCCGGCAGATCACGCCGCAGGACCACCGCGGCCTCGACAAGAGCGCCCTCGTCCTGATGCAGGTCAGGGACGGCCGCTTCCAGCAGGTCCGGTAGCGGGGAGCGGGACATGACGATGGCGGACGACCTTCAAGCCGATCCGGCGTGGCTCGGCCTCACCGGACGCGTCTGCGTGATCACCGGGGCGGGGGGCGGCATCGGCCGCCTCCTCGCCGCGCACTTCGCCGCCGCCGGCGCCCGGGTCGTGGTGCTCGACCGCGACGTGGACGCGTGCCGTGAGACGGTGGCGTCCCTACCCGCCGGGGCGGGCGCCGTCGCCCTGGCCTGCGACGTTGCCGATCCGGCCAGCGTCGAGCGGGCGGCGCAGGCTTGCCTGGACCAGGCGGGCGCCTGCGAGGTCCTCGTCAACAACGCAGCGATCCTGCGCGCCGGGCCGATCGCCAGCGTCTCCTTCGCCGATTGGAACGCGTTGCTGGCGGTGAACCTGACCGGCTATCTGCTCTGCGCCCAGCAGTTCGGACGTCACATGACGGAGCGGGGGCGCGGCGCGATGGTGCACGTGGCGTCGATCGCCGGGCATCTGCCGCAGTCCTTCAGCGGCGCCTACAGCGTCAGCAAGGCCGGCGTCATGATGCTGTCGCAGCAGCTCGCGGTCGAGCTCGGCGAGTATGGCGTGCGCAGCAACGTCGTCAGCCCGGCGATGATCCGCACGCCGCTGAGCGAGCCCTTTTACAAGGACGCCGACCTTCTGGCCCGCCGCACCGCCATGGTGCCGTTGCGACGCATCGGCGCTCCGGCCGACATCGCCCAGGCGGCGCTGTTCCTGGCGAGCGACCGGGCCGGCTACGTCAGCGGCCAGGAGCTGCTCGTCGACGGCGCGGTCGGCCGCTCATGGCTCGGCCTCATCCCCCGGCCCGGCTTCGACCGCGAGGATCACGTGCGATCCTGAGTCGGGGGAGGGGGGCGGAGCCGGTGCAAAGGGCTCCGTTGGTGCTGCGCCGTTGGCTCAATTGCCCTCGGGGGCGGTCTGGAACCAGTCCTGCTCCAGCTGGTTGTTGCCGCGCGGCACCACGTCCAGGCATTCCGCATAATAGATCGAGTCCGGATCGGGCTCGCGGTTGGCCGGATCGGAGCAGATCGCCGCCAACTGGTCGGCCTTCTGTTGCTGCGTCTGACAGCCCGCGACCAGCGTCAGCGCAACAATGACCAAAGCAATGCGTTTCACGGCTGCCCCCCGGATCGGCGCGACGACACGTCCCAGCACATTCTCTCGCGCCCAGCGGACGCAGCGACCGCGGGCGGTCGAAGCTCCTCCCACGACCTCGACGCGCGTGCAAGGGGCGGCCGAGCACACCCGGCGGCGCAAATTGGTCGCGTGGTTAAGCGCGCTCCGCCCGGAAGTGCTTGGAGAGCTTCAGCGCCTGGCCCTGGTAGTTCGAGCCGGCGTCGCCGTAGAGGCTCGCCGGACGTTCGGCCATGCGCTCGTAGACGAGGCGGCCGACGATCTGGCCGTCCTCGATGATGAACGGGACGTCGCGGGAGCGCACCTCGAGCACCGCGCGCGCGCCGGTGCCGCCCGCCCCGTGGCCGAAGCCGGGATCGAAGAAGCCCGCATAGTGAACGCGGAACTCGCCGACCAGCGGATCGAACGGCACCATTTCGGCCGCATAGTCGGGCGGCACGTTCACCGCCTCCTTGGAGGCCAGGATGTAGAACTGGCCGGGATCGAGCACCAGCGCGCCGGAGCCGTCGGCGTAGAGCGGCTCCCAGAAATCGCCGATGGCATAGGCGCCGACCCGGTCGACGTCGACCAGCCCGGTAAAGCGCTTGGCGCGGTAACCGACCAGCCGCTGCGCGCCGAAGCCCGCCAGGTCGACGCTGACGGCGACGCCGCCCTGGATCGACGCCGTGGCTGCGTCGACCAGCGTCAGCTCCTTCTGCAGCGCCGCCAGCTCGACGTCGCTCAGCCGGGACTCGCCGTCGCGGAAGCGGATCTGGCTCAACCGCGAGCCCGTGCGCACCAGGATCGGGAAGGTGCGCGGCGAGATCTCCGCGTAGAGCGGCCCGTGGTAGCCGGCATCGATGGTGTCGAACTCGTCGCCGCGGTCGGTGATCACGCGGGTGAAGACGTCGAGCCGGCCGGTGGAGCTCTTGGGGTTGGCGGCGGCCGACAGGGACGCGGGCAGGGCCAGCCGCTCCTGGATCTCGGCGATGTAGACGCAGCCCGTCTCCAGCACGGCGCCGCTCTCCAGGTTGAAGCGGTGCAGCGCCAGCTCGTCCAGCCGCCGGGCGACGGGCCGGGCGCCCGGCAGAAAGCTCGCCCGCACCCGCGCCACGCTGGAGCCGAGACGCAGGTCGAGGCTCGCCGGCTGGATCTGATCGGGCGCCAGGGGCCGATCGGCGGTCAACGCCGCCGTCGCCGCTAGCTCGCCGATCGCCTGAGCGGGAAGGATGCCCATCGCCTCTGTTCCAATCGTCAACACCGTAGGCCGTCTCGGCTTGGTAACGGCGCCAAGGGGAACAGTAAACCGACCCTGCCGTTGCACGGTGGGCTCGGCAGCGCTACAGCCCGGCCATGTCCAGTAGTCAGCCTTCTGTCATTTACAAGATCTGTCCCGCCGCGGCGTGGCGCGAGGCGGAGCGCGCGCGCTTCTTCCTCGGCTCGCCGGTCGATCTCGCCGATGGCTTCATCCATTTCTCCACCGCCGGCCAGGTGCAGGAGACGGCGGCCAAGCACTTCCGCGGCCAGGCCGACCTCGTCCTCGTGGCGGTCGACGCCACCGGGCTGGGCGACGCCCTGCGCTACGAGCCGTCGCGCGGCGGGGCGCTGTTCCCGCACCTCTACGGGCCGCTGCCCGTCGAGGCTGCGCGCTGGGTCCGGCCGCTGTCGCTCGGCGCCGACGGCGCGCCCGTGATCCCGGAGCTCGAGCCATGAGCGGGCCCGCGGCACTCGTCGCCGACCTGGCGCGTCGGGCGCTGGTGGCGCTCGACCCCGAGGACGCGCATCGCCTCACCATCAAGGGTTTGAAGGGCTTGGCGCGGGTGCCGCGGTTCGCGCTCGGCGCGGACGACCCCATGCTCGCGGTCGAGGCCTTCGGCCTGTCGTTCCCCAACCCGGTGGGGCTCGCCGCCGGCTTCGACAAGAACGCCGACGTGCCCGATGTCATGCTCGGCCTCGGCTTCGGCTTCGTCGAGGTGGGCACCGTCACGCCGCAGCCGCAGTCGGGCAATCCGCGGCCGCGGCTGTTCCGGCTCGCCGCCGACCGCGGCGTCATCAACCGGCTGGGCTTCAACAACGAGGGCCATGGGGCGGCTCTGCTCAAGCTGGAGCAGCGCGCCGGGCGGCCCGGCGTCGTCGGCGTCAACATCGGTGCCAACAAGGATGCCGCCGACCGCGTCGCCGACTACGTGGCCGGGATCTACGCGTTCGGCGGCTGCGCCAGCTATTTCACCGTCAACGTTTCCTCGCCCAACACGCCGGGGCTGCGCGACTTGCAGCGCCAGGCCGTGCTCGACGATCTGCTGGCCCGGGTCATCGCCGCGCGGGACGACGTGGTGGCGCAGGGCTTCCCGCGGCGGCCGGTGCTGCTGAAGATCGCGCCGGACCTGTGGCTCGACGAGCTGGACGGCATCGTGGCGGTGTGTCGGCGGCGGTGCGTCGACGGGCTGATCGTCTCCAACACGACGGTGAGCCGGCCGGAGAGCCTCGCCGACCGGATCGGCGCGACCGAGCCCGGCGGCCTGTCGGGCGCCCCGCTGTTCCGCCTGTCGACCCGCATGCTGGCGGAGGTCTACTTGCGCGTCGAGGGCGCCTTCCCCCTCATCGGTGTCGGCGGCATCGACGGCGCCGACGCCGCCTGGACCAAGATCGAGGCCGGTGCCAGCCTGGTGCAGTTCTATTCGGCCATGGTCTACGAGGGGCCGCTGCTGGTGCGCGCCGTCAAGCGCGGCCTCATCGAGCGGCTCGTTCGCGGCGGTCAGCCGCTCCGGGCGATCGTCGGCCGCAGCGCCCAGGCCATCGCGCACGACCTCGCCTGATCCGGGGCGGGCATCTCCCGATCAGATCGGCGCAGTTGCGCTGGACATGCTCCATCTCATTGGACCTGGAGCGCTTTCGGATCGGCTGAGGCTGCCCGGTCCGAACCCGCTCCAGCGAAGGATCGCCGCAGCAGCGACGGGTAGAGGGCGGCCTGGCCGCCGCCGCGACCGGCCAGGAACAGCAGCATCGCCAGCCACAGGCCATCGTTGCCGAGCGGCTTGAGCAGCAGCACCGCGACGACGAACAGCGCGAACGCGGCCAGCATGAGATTGCGCATGGCCCGTGTCCAGGTGGCGCCGATATAGATGCCGTCGAAGGCGAACGCGGCGGCGCCGAGCGCCGGTGTCAGCGCCGCGAAGACGAGGTCGTGGCGGGCGGCCGCGCGCACCGCCTCGTTGGTCGAGACCAGGTCGATGAAGGCGCCGCCGCCGGCAAGGGCTGCGAGCGAGACCAGGCAGCCCACGCCCACGCTCCAGATCAGGGCAAGCCTCACCACCTTGCGGAAGCCGGTCCGATCGCGGCCGCCGAACGCCTGGCCGCCCAATTGCTCTGCTGCGGTGGCGAAGCCGTCGAGAAAATAGCTGCCGATGAGAAACAGGTTGTAGAGCACGGCGTTGGCCGCCAGCAGCGTATCGCTGCTGCGGGCGCCCTGGGCGGTGAAGACGGCGAAGGCGCCGACGAGCGCCACCGTGCGCACCATGATGTCGACGTTGACCGCCAGCATGCGACGCAGCGGAGCGGCGGCGAGCAAGGTGGCGCGGGACACCGCCCAGGGGCGTGCGCCCAGGTGGCGCAGGACCACGAGGCCGAGCCCGGCACCCGCCGCCTCGGCCAGCACGGTCGCCGCTGCCACGCCGCCCACGCCCCAGTGGAGCCAGCCGACGAAGAGGAGGGCGAGCAGGATGTTGAGGCAGTTGATGCCGACCTGGAGCAGCAGGCCGAGGTCGGTGCGAGCCCGCCCGATCACCGAGCCCAGGATGGCGAAGTTGGCGAGCGTGAACGGCGCTGCGAAGATGCGGATGGTGATGTAGGTGTGCGCGGCCGTGGCGACGGCCTCGCTGCCGCCCATGAGGGTGAGGGACAGGGCGGCGAGCGGCCCCTGCAAGACGACGAGCGCCAGCCCGATCAGCGCCGCGACCGCCAGCGCCCGCGCCAGCGTGGCATCGATTTCAGGGTCGTCGCCGGCGCCGTAGGCCTGCGCCGTCAGGCCGGCGGTGCCCATGCGCAAGGCGCCGAAGGCCCAGAACAGGAAGTCGAAGACCACCGCTCCGAGGGCGACGCCGCCGAGCAGGGCCGCGTCGCCGAGGCGGCCGATGACCGTCGCGTCGACAAGCCCGAGCAGGGGCGTCGTCACGTGCGACAGCATCATCGGCACCGCCAGGGTCACGAACCGGCGGTGCGTCGCCTCGATCGTGCGCGCGGCGCCGGGCCGCGCAGGCTCGCTGGCCGTTTCCGCTGCTGTGGACACCGCGCGGCTTACCGCCGGGCGCTGTCGAGCACGCGCAGGACCAGCCAGATCGGCAGCACGATGATGGCGCCGTAGACGAACCAGCGCCCCACGTCCCCCACCATGGCGAAACCGCTGGCGATCAGACGCTGCACGAAGCCGCGGATGCCGTCGTAGAGCGCCAGAGGGGTGATATCGAGGAACGCCATGGCGGCCCCGACCAGGACCGACAGGAAGATCAGCCGGACCAGCACGGAGCCGGGGGACCCGCCGATGAAGCGGGACAACGGCGATCCCGCGCTCGGGGGAGCGGTGCCGGGCCTTGTGGCGCCTGGGCTTGCGCTTGCAGCGCGGACGAGTGAGGGGTCTGGCCGTCTGCCATGACAAGTCTCCTGTTGGTTCGAGAGCGGCTAGAGCATTTCGCCATTGGATGGGACCATCCAATGGCCGGGACATGCTCATAACCTTTTGAATCTGGGGCGCTTCTCTCGCGATGGGGTGAGTCCACCCCATCGCCAAGCGCTCTAGGGGCAGGCGCGGCGGTCAGTCCGCGGCCATGTTGGGCCCCCACTGGCCGGCGGCGATCTTGGAGGCGGCGATGACGGCCTGGGTCCGGCTCTCGACGCCCAGCTTCTGCAGAATGGCCGAGACGTGCGCCTTGATCGTCGCCTCGGAGACCGATAGCTCGTAGGCGATCTGCTTGTTGAGCAGGCCCTCCGACAGCATCATCAGCACGCGCACCTGCTGCGGCGTCAGGCTGGCCAGGCGGCGCACCAGCTCGGCCGTGTCGCGGTCGGCGGGAACGGCCAGGTCGACATCCGGCGGCGTCCAGGTGCCCCCGTCGAGCACCGTCATGAGCGCCGTCCCCATGCTCTCGACCGACAGCGACTTGGGCAGGAAGCCGGCCGCTCCGAACTCCATGCATTTGCGGATGACCGCGGGCTCGTCCGTCCCCGAGACGACGACGACGGGAAGGCTCGGGTGCTGCGCCCGCAGGAACAGCAGGCCCGAAAAGCCTTGTGCGCCCGGCATCGTCAGGTCGAGGAGCACGAGGTCCGGCTCGCCCCCCTGGGCGATGGCGGCGGTCGTCGCACTGAAGTCGCCGGCCTCGGCGATATCGGCGCCGGGCAGCAGCTGCGTGATGGCCTGGCGCATGGCGCCGCGAAACAGGGGATGGTCGTCCGCAATAACGATACGTGTCGGATTCTGATCGCTCACGCGGTTCTCCCCGCCCGTCGTCGCGGACACGCCGTGGGGCGGACGCCCCTGCATGCGTGCACACGCCCCCGCCCTCGTGTATCACGATAAACGTCTGGCGCGCCAACGACCACCGGGGATCATGCTGGATCGAACTCCATCGACGGATGCGGCGGAGACGCAACGCCTCGCCATCGGCCTCACCGGGGGCCTGACCATCCTTGCCGCCTGCATCGCGGTCTGTACGTTGCTGGAACGCTTGGGCTTTCCGACCGCGGTCATTGCGCTGGCGGCGATGACGCTGGTGCTGGGCACGGTCGTGGTCGCCGCCTTCGCCGGCCGCAGCATGACGGTGTTCGCCTTCGATCTCGCCCGCCAGGCCGTGCCGATCCCCGCCAACGTCCTGGCCCTGACGACGGTGGCGATGGCACTGCTGTGGAGCTCGCCCGAGCCCGGTCTCGTCGGCTCAGCCGTCGCCGCCGGGCTCGTCGTGGCTGCCGTCGTCTTCGCGCCGGCATGGCGCCGCAGCGGCGCTGCCTCGATCGCCGGGATGATGTGGGCGCAGGGGCGTGATGCCGACGCTGCGCTCACGATCTCGCTGTTGACGTTGACCCTGTGCGCATCGGCTGCGGCTGCGGCCATGGCCTTGTGCGCCGAGGCCAACGGCTGGGTTGCCCAGGCGCTGGGCGTGTCGGCGCGATCTGCGGCCGGGGTCTCGGCCGTCGTCATGGCGGCGGCCACGGTCCTGGGCGGCTTGAGCAGCGTCAGCACGGCGCAGCTCGCGGCGGCCGGCTGCGCGGCCGTGGCAGCGCTCGCCGGGACTGCCCTGTGGGCGGCGGGAACGCCGCCGGCTCCATCGGACGCCGCGGCGCCGCGGGGCGATCAGGTGTGGCTGTGGCTGGCCGCCTGCTGCGGCACGATCATGTTTCCGGCGCTGTTCTCCCGTTTCGCGTCGGCGCGAACGGTGTCCGAGGCCCGGCGCGGCGGCATCGGCGCCGGGGCGCTGGTGCTCGTGCTCAGCTTCTCGCCGCTGCTGGTGCCGCCCGCGAGCCAGGCCACCGCCGGCTTCTTCAGCTTGAGCGCGCTCTACACCGGCGCGGCGGCCGGGGTGGCGCTGACGGTGGCGGCGCTGCTGGTCTTTACCGTGGCGCGGCTGCTCATCGGCCTGCGCTCGGGGCTGGAAGCAGGCTCGCGCCGCGGCGGCGAGGCTCCTGCCTCGCGGCGGCTGGTGGGCACCCGTCTGCTGCTGCTGCTCATGGTTGTCGTGGCTGCGGCGACGCCGTGGCTCGGCTTTGCCGCCGCGCAGGAGCGCCCGGGCCTGTTCGCCGCCCAGGCCTTGCTCTGGGCGTGGGCGATCGCGGCCGCCGGCGGGCTTCCTGCGGTGCTGTTCCGCGGGGTGCGCCTGCCGGTGCCTCCCGGCGCGACGGCGGCCGGGATGGCGGCCGGGCTCGCCTTCGCCAGCCTGCATCTGAGCGGCGTGCCGTTGCCACTGGTGCGCTATCCCGCTGCCGCAGCCGGGCCCCTGGGCGCCTTGATCGGCATCATCGTGGTCGCCGGCTGGTCCATCATCAGTGCCATGCATCGCACCGCGATGGCGCCGCGGGCGCCCGCCGCCGCGGGCCTGGCGCCGGAGAAGAAGGCCGTCACGTCGACCGCGCCGTGAGATGCGCCCGACGCAGTCCGGATCGGCTCAGGGGCTGATCTGCCCCGCCAGGAGGCGCTCCAGCAGCGAGATGTCGTCTGCCTCGCCCGGCGGCTTGTCCCAGCGCACGCGGCTGATCCGGGGAAAGCGCATGGCAATCCCCGATTTGTGCCGCGTCGAAGCCTGCAGCCCCTCGAAGGCGACCTCCAGCACCAGGCCGCTGTCGGGCGCGTGGGCCACCTCGCGCACCGGCCCGAACCGGTTGATCGTATTGCGGCGGACGAAGCGGTCGAGCTCCAGCAGCTCCTGATCGGTGAAGCCGAAATAGGCCTTGCCGACCGGCACGAGCTCGCGGGCGGCGGCCGCGCCGTCTGTGCTCCGCCAGACCCCGAAGGTGTAGTCGGAATAATAGGACGAGCGCTTGCCGTGCCCGCGCTGGGCGTACATGAGCACTGCGTCCACCAGGTACGGATCGCGCTTCCATTTGTACCATAGGCCCTTCGGCCGCCCGGGCACGTAGGGGCTGTCGCGCCGCTTCAACATGCAGCCTTCGATGGCGTCCGCATCCACGCCGGCACCGGCCGTGGCCGGGTCGGCGCGCGCCGCGGCCAGCTCGTGCCAGGAGCCGAACGGTACCAGCGGCGACAGGTCGATGCGTGCGTCGGCAACCCGGGCGACGAAAGCCTGCAGCCGCTCCCGCCGCACGGCGAACGGCAGGGGCCGCAGATCCTCCTCGCCGTCGCTCAGCAGGTCGTAGGCCCTGATGTGGGCAGGGAATTCCAGCAGCAGCCTGGGGGTGACCGTCTTGCGGTTGAGCCGCTGCTGCAGCACGTTGAAGCTCTGCACCCGGCCGTCGCGGACCACCAGCAGCTCGCCGTCCAAGGCGCCGCGGAAACGGGGATTGTCGGCGATCGCCTCGGCCAGGTCCGGGAACGAGCGCGACACGTCCTCGCCGGTGCGCGAATACAGCCGCACCACGGGCCGTCCGTCCGCCCTGTTGCCGGCGCAGGCCTGGACGCGGATCCCGTCCCACTTCCACTCGGCGCTGAAGTCCTGCGGGTCGAGCACGTCGAAATCGCGTTCTTCGAGGGGGTGCGACAGCATCGGCGGCCGGAACGGCGCCGGATCTCCGGCCTCGGGGCGGCCGCCGGCGCCTTCGACCCAGGCAAACAGCTCGGCGTAGGGCGGCGAAAGACCGTGCCAGACCTCCTCGACGGCATCGGCGTCCACGCTGCCGAGCCCGGCCACGGCCGTCTTGGCGAGGCGCGCCGAGACGCCGATGCGCAGATTGCCGGTGACGAGCTTGAGCAGGGCCCAGCGTCCCGTCTCGTCAAGGCCGTCCAGCCAGCCGGCCAGCAGGTGCGGCAGGTCCGGCTTCAGCGTCGCCGACAGGGCCTCCACCACCTCGGCCAGGGTGGGGGGCGGCCGGTTGTGGCCGGGGCCGGCTTCGGGCCGGTCGGACGGCGCCGGCCACATCAACGCCACCGTCTCCGAGAGATCGCCGACATAGTCGTAGGAGAGCCCGAACAGCACGGGGTCGGTGCGCTCGGCGATGAGCTGGCGGATCAGGCCCGGCTTGGCGTGGTCGAAGCCCAAGGCTCCGGTCATCGCGGCCAGCGCATAGCCGCGTTCCGGATCCGGCACGGAGCGGAAATAATCCACCATCAGGCGGATCTTGGCGTTGCGCCCGGCCTCATAGGACAGGCGGTCGAGGAACGCGGCGAAGCGGTTCACGGGGCGTGTCCGGTGGCGACGTCGGCGACGTCCGCTCCGGCGTCCGGGCGATCCTCGGGCTCCGCCTCGCCGTCGTCGCCGTAGCCCAGCAGGTGCAGGGCGCGCGCCTTCAGGCCCTGCTGCATGCACCAGTGCACCAGGGCATCCTCCTGGCCGTGGGTGACCCAGATCTCGGCCGCGCCGGTGTCGGCGATGGTGCGGCAGAGGTCGTCCCAGTCGGCATGGTCCGAAACGACCAGCGGCAGCTCCACGCCCTTCTGCCGGGCGCGGGCCCGCACGCGCATCCAGCCGGAGGCGAAGCAGGTCACCGGGTCGGCAAAACGGCGCGCCCACAGGTCCTGGGTCGCGCTCGGCGGGCACAGCACGATGGCGCCGGGGAGGCGCGAGGCGGCGTCGCGCCGGCCGCCGGCCGGCACGCGCCGCAGATCGCCCAGCGCGATGCCGTGCTCCTGATAAAGATCGGTCAGCCGCTCCATGGCGCCGTGCAGATAGATCGGGGCATCGCAGCCGGCCGCCCTGATCAGCGCCATCAGGCGCTGGGCCTTGCCGAGCGGATAGGCGCCGACGATGTGCGTGCGCTCGGGAAACAGCGCCACCGACTTGAGCAGCTTGTCGATCTCGCCGGCGGCCGGGGGATGCCGGAACACCGGCAGGCCGAACGTCGCCTCGGTGATGAACACGTCGCAGCTCACTGGCCGGAACGGCTCACACGTGGGATCCGCCTCACGCTTGTAGTCGCCCGACGCGACGATGCGCAGGACGGCGCCTGCCGTCGGCTTGGTTTCGATGACGATCTGGGCCGAGCCCAGCACGTGCCCGGCCGGCGCCAGCGCGACGCGCACATCGCCGAGATCCAGGGTTTCGCCATAGGCCAGGGGCTGCGTCGTCGCGGCGAAGTCGTCGCCGTAGCGCGCCGCCATGATGGCGAGCGTCTCGTCCGTGGCGAGCACCGCTCCGTGGCCGGCGCGGGCGTGGTCGGAATGGCCGTGGGTAATGATCGCCCGCTCGACCGGACGCACCGGATCGATGTGGAAGCCGCCCAGCGGGCAGCATAGGCCGGCGGGGGTGAGCTTGAGGACGTCGCTCGGGCGCATGGCCTTGATAGATAAGCCGTCCGCGCCGTGAGCAAAGGGCATTCAAACGCCGAGCCGATGCCCCGCGGACTCCCCGGGAGATCGGCTCGGTTCGACATCGTGTGGACGGCCCGTCGGGGCGTGGCCTCTGACTGCCGCCATCGTCAGTCGCAGACGCGGACCCGGCGATAGAAGACGTTGCCCCAGGAGTCGTACACGGGCTGGCTGGTGTAGTAGCAGGTCGGGGCGTACGCGGCGGCGGCGGCACCGGCCATCACGCCCAGGGCGATCGCACCGGCGGCGGCGCCGTTGCCCCAGCCGGGGCGATAGCCATAGCCGTACCCGTAGCCATACTTCCCATAGCCATACTTCCCATAGCCGTACTTCCCATAGCCGTACTTCCAGGAACCGGTGCTATGGCCGGCCGCGGCCGGCGTCGCGCTGGCGACCACGGCGCCGCCGACGGTTGCGGCGGCCAGGGCCGCGACCATGATCTTCTTGGTGAAGCCTTCAGCGAAACGGATCATGAGAACCTCCTCTGGATTGAAGCCTATCGAAGCCGGAGACTGTTCTTGCCCCCTCCGATGCTTTGACTTTGCCAGCGTCGGGCGCGGCCGGGTGTGCTCGCCCGCACAGGCTTGACAGGGGCCGTGAAACGGCTTTTTGCGACGGCGTGGCAAAGATCGTCCGGTCATCGGGAAACCTGCTCGCCGACCGCCGCTTCGCATGGGCCGAGGCGGCCTTGGCGGAGGCGGACCTCGCGGCGGCGGCGGAGCTCGCCGAGCAGGCGCTGGAGCTGGCGCCCGCCTATGCGCCGGCCTGGCTGCTGCTGGGCCGCGTGCGGCAGGACGCCGGCGATATGGCCGCAGCGCGGCGGGCCTTCGCCGAGTCCCTGCGCGCCGACCCCGCCGACGAGCTCGGTGCCGCGCTTCACCTCACCCTGCTGGATCGGCCGCGCGGGGAGGGGGCGGCGGGGGCCATGAGCCCTGGCTACGTGCGCGGACTGTTCGATACTTATGCTGCGCGCTTCGAGGCCCATCTCACCGATGCCCTGGCCTATCGCGGGCCGCAGCTCATGCTCGCCGCGCTGGCGCGCACCGCCGACCGTGGTGAACCGATGCGCTTCGGCCGCGTCGTCGATCTGGGCTGTGGCACCGGCTTGATGGGGGCGGCCATCCGCCCGCACGCGGCGGAGCTCGTCGGCTGCGATCTTTCGCCCGCGATGGTCAAGCAGGCGGAGGGCAAGGCCGTCTACGACCGGCTGGCGGTGGCCGACGTCGTCGATCACCTGCGGGCGTGCGAGGCGCGATCCTGCGACCTGCTGCTGGCCGCGGACGTGCTGGTCTATATGGGCGACCTCGAGCCGTTGTTCGGCGCTGCGGCCCGTGCCGTGCGGCCCGGCGGCCTGTTCGCCTTCACCGTGCAGCGTCCGTCGTCCGCCGATCCGGCGCTCGGGGCCGACGGGCCGGTGCTGGGCGCCGACCTGCGCTACGCCCATGGCGAGCCTTACGTGCGCCGGCTCCTGGGCGCCGCCGGGCTCGAAGTCTGCCTGATCGACGACGCGAGCGTGCGGCTCGACCGAGGCGAGCCGTCGCCGGGCCTCGCCGTCGTGGCGCGACGGCGGTGACGGCAGGGTGTCCCGCGGCCTCGCCGTGGCGTGACGGGTGTTGCAACGGGCCCGCCCGATCATAGTCTCTGTCTGGCGGCGATTGCGTCGGCGAGCTGCGCGAGGGAGGTTCATCTGACGGGGTTCATCCTGGTGCGCCGCGGCTCCCGCCACGTGTCGCGGACCGGGCGGGCGGGGCCATGCCGGCGGAGCTGACGCCGGCCCGGCCCGCGGCGCCGTCGGCCGCCCCCGAGGCGCTCCTGCCGGCCTCGTTCCGGGCCTGGTTCGCCGCGCGCGGCTGGGCGCCGCGACCGCACCAGCTGGAGCTGCTGGCGAAGGCTGCGGCCGGCTGCTCCGTGCTGCTCGTCGCGCCGACCGGCGCCGGCAAGACCCTGGCGGGCTTCCTGCCCACCCTCGTGGCGCTGTCGGCACGCGGGCCGGCGCCGCCGCGCAGCGGCCTGCATACCCTCTACATCTCGCCGCTCAAGGCGCTTGCGGTCGACATCGCCCGCAACCTCGAGGCCCCGGTGCGCGACATGGACCTGCCGGTGCGCATCGAGACCCGCACCGGTGATACGCCTGCTCACAAGCGGGCGCGGCAGGTCGAGCGGCCGCCGGACATCATGCTGACCACCCCCGAGCAGCTCGCCCTGCTGCTGGCGCACCGGGAGGCGCGCACCCTGTTCGGAAGCCTGCAGCGCGTCGTGCTCGACGAACTGCATGCGCTCGTCACCTCCAAGCGCGGCGACCTGCTGGCACTGGGGCTGGCGCGGCTGCGCCGGCTCGCCCCGGCCCACACGGCGGTGGGCCTGTCGGCGACGGTGCGCGAGCCCGACGCGCTGTGCCGCTATCTCGTCGGTGCCGATGCCGCGCCAGCGGCGCGCGTCGCCGACCTCGTGGTGGTCGCCGGGGGCGCCCAGCCGCGCATCGAGGTGCTCGACACGCACCTGCCGCTGCCGATCGCCGGACACACGACGGCGCACGCCATGGCCGATGTCTACGCGGCGATCCAGGCACACCGGATGACCCTGGTCTTCGTCAACACCCGTCTCCAGGCCGAGTTCGCCTTCCAGGAGCTGTGGAAGCGCAACGACGATTCCCTGCCGATCGCGCTGCACCACGGCTCGCTCGACGTGGCCCAGCGCCGCCGGGTCGAGGCCGCCATGGGCGCGGGCCGCCTCCGCGCCGTCGTCTGCACGTCCACGCTCGACCTCGGCATCGACTGGGGCGACGTCGACCTCGTCGTCAATCTGGGCGCGCCCAAGGGCGCGAGCCGGCTGATGCAGCGCATCGGCCGCGCCAACCATCGGCTCGACGAGCCGTCGAAGGCCTATCTCGTGCCGTCGAACCGTTTCGAGATGCTGGAGTGCCGGGCGGCGCTGGAGCTGGTGGAGGAGGCGGCGCAGGATACGGCCGGCGCGCGCGTCGGCGCGCTCGACGTGCTGGCCCAGCATGTGCTCGGCATGGCCTGCGCCGAGCCGTTCGCGGACGGCGACCTCTACGCCGAGGTCCGCGCCGCCGCTCCCTACGCGGCGCTGTCACGTGACGACTTCGACCAGGTCGTCGGCTTCGTCGCCACCGGCGGCTACGCCCTCAAGAGCTACGATCGTTTCGCCAAGATCAAGCTCGGTCGGGACGGGCTCTGGCGCGTCAGCGACGCGCAGGTGGCGCAGCAGTACCGGCTGAACGTCGGCACCATCGTCGAGGCGGCCATGGTGAAGGTGCGCCTGGGCCGCCTCCGTCGCGGCGCCACCGGCGCTCCGGGGCGGCCGACGGGCGGTGGTCGCATCCTGGGCGAGGTCGAGGAGGACTTCATCGAGACGCTGAGCCCGGGCGACACCTTTGCCTTTGCCGGCGAGGTGCTGCGCTTCGAGGCGCTCGCCGCCAACGAGGCGCTGGTGACGCGGGCGGCGGGCACCGACCCCAAGGTGCCGTCCTATGCGGGCGGCAAGTTTCCGCTCTCCACGTTTCTGGCCGACCGCGTGCGCGGCATGCTCGCCGATCCCGCCAGCTGGAGCCGTCTGCCGCCGGAGGTGGCCGGCTGGCTGTCGTTCCAACGGCTCAAATCGGTGCTGCCCGGGCACCGCGACCTGCTGGTCGAGACCTTTGCCCGGGCCGGGCGTCACTACCTCGTGGCCTATCCGTTCGAGGGCCGGCTGGCACACCAGACGCTCGGCATGCTGCTGACGCGCCGCCTGGAGCGGGCGCGGCTCCAGCCCCTGGGCTTCACCGCCAACGACTACGGGCTTGGCGTGTACGGCCTCGGCGACCTGTCGACGGCGGTCGTCCAGGGCCGTCTCGATCTGGCCGAGCTGTTCGGCGAGGACATGCTCGGCGACGACCTGGAGGCATGGCTCGACGAATCGGCCCTGATGAAGCGCACCTTCCGCCAGTGCGCCATCATCGCCGGCCTCATCGAGCGGCGTCATCCGGGCCGGGAGAAGACGGGGCGCCAGGTCACCATGTCGACCGATCTGGTCTACGACGTGTTGCGGCGCCACGAGCCGACGCACGTGCTGCTCAGGGCGGCGCGCGCCGACGCGGCCACCGGCCTGCTCGATTTGCGCCGGCTTGCCGGCCTGCTCTCGCGCATCCGGGGGCGAATCGTGCACAAGGCGCTCGAGCGGCTATCGCCGCTGTCGATCTCGATTATCCTGGAGATCGGTCGCGAGTCGGTGTTCGGGGAGGCTTCGGAGACCATCCTGGCCGAGGCCGAGGCGATGCTGATGGAGGAAGCGTCCGCATGAACGTGGATGTCGCGCGGACCTTTCAGTCGCTCGCACCCGCCGGCGAGGCGGTGGTCGAGCTGGGCGATGCGGCGTTCCTCGCCGATCCGGTCGGTGCGCTGTTCGAGCCGGGCGAGCGGCTTCTCGTCGTTGCCGATCTGCACCTGGAGAAGGGCTCCTCCTACGCCGAGCGCGGCGTGCTGCTGCCGCCCTACGACACGCGCGCCACCTTGAGCGCGCTCGGCGGCCTGATGGCCCGCTACGCCCCCCGCGCGGTCCTGGCGCTCGGCGACAGCTTTCATGACGTGCATGCCGGCGCCCGACTGAACGGCGCCGACCGGGCCTTGCTCGCCAGCCTGCAGGCGCAGCGCGACTGGATCTGGGTCACCGGCAACCACGATCCGAAGATCCCGCAGGCGCTCGGCGGCACGGTGGTCGCGTCGGTGGTGCACCGCGGCATCGTCTTCCGGCACGAGCCCGGCGGTGGCGAGGCGAGCGAGATGGCGGGCCACCTGCATCCGGTGGCGAAAGTGCGTATGCGCGGCCGGTCCGTGCGCCGCCGCTGCTTCGCCGTCGGGCCCGGCCGCTGCATCCTGCCGGCCTTCGGCGCCTACGCCGGCGGCCTCAACGTCCGCGACCCGGCGTTCCGGCCGCTGTTCCCGGCCGGCATGGTCGCCCGTGTCCTGGGTACTCAGCGGATCTTCACCATCGCCGACACGATGCTGCTGCCGGATTGACCCGCATGCGCTCGTCTCCTGCCCGCAGGAGTGCCGCCGCTTTCATCGTCGGCGCCGCGGTCGGCGCGGGCGGCGCCGTCACCTGGATCAAGCCGGATCAGCCGGCCGGCCTCGTTGCCAAAGGCGGCGACGTGGAGACCTATTACGCGCCGGCGGCCAATCTGGAGACGATCGACGTCGAGCTGATCGGGCAGGCGCGCCGGGGCGGATCCGTCGATCTGGCGGCCTTCGTGCTCAGCGACCCCGCGATCATCGCGGCCCTCGACCGGGCCGCCCTGCGCGGCGTCAAGATCCGCATCTATCTCGATCCCGAGCAGCTCGGCCGCATCCGGCTCAGCGAGACCCACCCGCTGGTGCGCCTCTCGACGGTCAGCGGCGTCCAGATGCGCGTGAAGGATCCGGACGGCGATCTCATGCACATGAAGGGCTACGCGGTGGACGGGGCGCTGGTGCGCACCGGCTCGGCCAACCTGTCGGTGGCGGGGCTCAGATACCAGGACAACGATCTGGTCATCATCCGCTCGCCGACCGCGGCGGCGCGCTGGACCAAGGCGTTCGACGCCATGTGGGCCAAGCCGGGGAACCGCGACTTCGCCCAATCGTGGCGAGAGCTCGCGGCCCAATCGCGGCCGCCGCGCTTCTGACATGCCCCAGCTCTTTGAAATTGAAGCGCTTCTCTTGCGATTGGGCGCGCGCGCCTAATCGCGAAGCGCTCTGGCTCAGTCGCGCCTGAACACCACCGTCGCGGCCCAGCCGAACAGCACCGAGAGCGCCGCCGCGGCGAGGCCGTAGGCCAGGGGCTGGTTGTGGGCGAGGTCGACGACCGCCTGCTCGAAGCCGGTCTTGACCACGTGGAAGCGCGTCGAGGAGCGTGCCACGAACGCCCCTCCGGACAGCACCGTGGCCTCCACCTCATAGCGCCCCACGGGGGCGGTGGCCGGCAGCGAGAAGGTGACGCGGAAGACGTTGGCCGAAACGAAGCGTGCCGTGCTCTTCTCGACGAAGAGGCCCGTCTCGCCGTTCAGCCGTCGCAGCGCCTCGCGGAAGCGTGCATTGGGGTCGTCCTGGGCCGCATCGACGCCCCGGGGCGTGAGCTCGGCCTCCAGGCCGATGCCGTAGGCGAGCCGCACGCGGCGGGACGCGATCTCGTCCACGGGCCTCGTGGAGACGACCGCCAGGTAGACCGGCAGGTCGATGAAGCGCCGCTGCCGGGTGTTCACGTAGACGAAGCCCACGCGCCGCTTCTCGCGGACGAGCGTCGTCGCGCGCGGGCCGCGCACGGTGACGACGACGTCATAGGGCGCGCTGCGCGCCGGCGCGCCGAGGTCCTTCTCGATGACGCCGAAGAGCGCGATGTCGACGCCGGAATAGGTGGAGGTGATGGCGATCTGCGTCGTCGACAGCGAGGTGATCAGGGTCTCGCCGTGTGCCGGCGCGGCGGCTGCCGCCATCAACAACGCACACGGGAGCGCGGTCCATCGCCTGTGAGACCTTGGGCGTTCCGTCATCGCTCCAGCCCCAGCCGCATGATCGAGAACGGCTCCTGCGGCTGCATGACGAGCTCGACCGCGAACCGCACGCCGACCGCGAGCACGAGCAGGGCCAGCAGCAGGCGGAACGTCTCGCCGCCCAGCCGCTGGCCGGCGCGCGCGCCGAACTGGGCCCCGAAGACGCCGCCCACCACCAGGATCAACGCCAGCACCACGTCGACCAACTGGTTGGTGACGGCGTGGAGCACGGTCGCGCCCAGCATGGTGCAGAGGATCTGGAACAGGGAGGTGCCGACGACCACCGTCGCCGGGATGCGGAACAGGTAGAGCAGGGTCGGCACCATGATGAAACCGCCGCCGACGCCGAGCACGGCACCCGCGAAGCCGATCAGGAAGGACACGGCCAGGAACGGGATGACGCTGGCATAGAGCTTCGATCGGTAGAAGCGCATGCGCAGCGGCAGCCCGACGTACCAGGGGTGCTCGCCGCCGTGCCGGCGCCGGCGGACCACGCCGCGCCGCGCCGACCACAGGGCGCGCAGGCTCTCGATGAGCATCAGCGCGCCGATGAAGCCGAACAGAACGACGTAGGAGACGACGATCACCAGCTCCAGCTGTCCCAGGCGGCGCATGGCGTTGAAGAAGGCGACGCCGGCGACGGTGCCGGCCGCGCCGCCGAGCGTCAGCACCGCCCCAAGCTTCGGGTCGAGCGCGCCGCGGCGGGCATAGCCGAGCACGCCCGTCATGGAGGAAGCGGCGATCTGGCTGGTCTGCGAGGCGACGGCGATGGCTGCGGGAATGCCGAGGAAGATCAGCAGCGGCGTCATCAGGAAGCCGCCGCTGATGCCGAACATCGCCGAGATGAAGCCCACCGCCGCGCCCATCGCCAACAGCAGGAAGACGTTGACCGGCATGTCCGCTATGGGGAGGTAGATCTCCAACCCGCTGTATCCGTCGCTCCGTGCGCCACCGGCGGCGCCCGCCCTGCAAGATGGCCTTGGGCTAAACCAAGCTCACAAATGCCGGCGATTTCAAGTGACCGGGTAAGTCGGCAGAGAGCAACGCCGTCTTACGCCCGGTCGCTGCGGGCGGGCGCCGGGCTGCTGGCGCTCGGCGGCGCCGGGGGGGTCGGCGCGGGGGTGGGCGTATCGGTGCCGGGGGCCGCTTCGTTGGCGGCGCGATCCAGCGGTCGCGGCTGCCAGCGGTCGGCGGCTGCCTGGGCGTTCCCCAGCGCGAGTGCGCTGAGGACGGCGCCGACCTCGTCCCGCCGCCTGGCCGCCTCGGCGTCGCCGCGGCGGGCGGCTATGGCGAACCATGTATAGGCTTCGGTGGCGTCGGCCCTGACGCCGAGGCCGCGCGTCAGCAGGACGGCCAGGTTGAACTGGCTGTCGCTCAGGCCCAGCTCTGCCGCCCGCCGGAACCACATCGCGGCGACGGCGTAGTCGGGCTTGCCCTCGGCGCCGTCGGCGCACAGGACGGCCAGGTTGTGCATGGCCTTGACGTTGCCCTGCACGGCGGCGCGCTGGTACCAGAAACGGGCGCGCGCCGGGTCGCGGGCCAAGCCGAGCCCCTTTTCGTAGAGGCGGCCGAGCCGGTATTGCGCCGGTGCCAGGCCCCGCTCGGCAGCCTTTTCCAGGATCGTGGCGGCCAGCTTCAGGTCCTTGGCGCCACCGCCGCCTTCGACCAGCCGGTCGCCCACGTCGTAGATCGCGTTCGGGCTTTCGGAAAGCGTGGCGCTGGGCGATGCCGTCACCTGCGCCGGCGCTGCGGGCGCCTTGGACGGTGATGCGTCGCCCACGGGCGCCGGCGCGAGCGGCGCCGGCGCCTTCGATGCCTGCGCGGCCGGCTGGCCGGGGGAAGGCGCCTTCGGCTGGCCCGTCGGCAGCTGCTGCACGATGGACACCGCCGCGGGCGCGCTGACTGCGGCGATGGCGAGGCCGCTTGCCCAGAACAGGCCGCGCCTGCCGAGCCACGGGCGCTTGCCCCGCTTGATCGGCGAGCGGGGTTTCACGCCGGGCTTGGCGCTGCGGGCCAGGGCGGCATCGGCCGGGCTGGGCGGACGAACCGCGGACGGCGATGGATGCGGCTCGACCGCCGGCGCCTGGCTGGGCGCCGTCTCGACCAGCGTCACCTCACTCACGCGCCACGCGTCGGCGGGCGCCGGTCCCTCGGGCTCGGCCGACGGCTCCGGCGCGGCGACCGGGGCGGCCGCGGGAGCCGCCGGCTCGACCCCGCCGGCCGGAGCCGGTTCGCCGATGAGGCCGCGCGCCCGTCGGGCGGCGTTGATGAAGCTGGCCTTGATCGTGGCCGGTGCGGCGACGAGGCCGCCCGCCATCGCCGGCCCGGCCGGCACGCGAGCCGGCGGCGTTTCGTCCGGGCGAAGCGGCCGGTCGAGCGGGTCGCTCGCTGCCGGCGGCTCGATCACGGCGCCATCGACCGTCGGGAGCGGCTGGGGCGCCGCCGCAGGAGCCGGCGTGACCGGTACGGCGGGAGCCGTGATCGAAGAGCTGCGGGCCGCCGCTGGGCGCGGCGGGGCGACGCGCGGGGTAGGTGACACCGACGGCGCGGCACCGGCGCCGACGAGCACGCGGGCATCGGCGCGAGGGCCGCGCGGCTCGCTCCCCGGGCCGGGCCGGGCGCCGGGCTGCTCCATCGTCCGCAGCCGCTGCGTGAGCTCGGCCAGCGACCGGCGCATGGCCTCGAAGCCCTGCTCGCTCTGGCGGCTGCCGTGGCTCTGCGCGGCCCTGATCTCGGCGAGGCTGCGGCGGATGTCGCCGGCCTGTTCCGGCGGCGGGGTAGGGCCGGCAGGCGACGTGCCTGCGCCCCCTCTGGCCGCAAGATCGCGCACCATGTCCATGTGCGCGCGCATCTCGCCGAGGTCCTTTTCCACCGCGCTCAGGACCGGCGAGAGATCGGTGCCCTTGACCTCATGGGCTTCCAGCCGCGTGGTCAGGCGGACGATTTCCGCCCGCAGCGCCGCCAACGTATCGGCGCCGGCGGCGGGAGAGAGCCCGTCCACGGCATGCGTCAGGCCGCTCAGGCGCGCGTCGATCTGGTCGAGGCGTCCATCGATGCGGAGCGCCTCGGCGGTCTGTGCATCGCCGTCGCGCACCAGCGCGTCGATGCACGTCCTGATCTCGTCCAGGCGCCGGTCGAGCGACTGGAGGGCCCGGGTTCCCGGCGACCGCCCCATGGTCTTGGCGAGGCCGCGCACCTCGTCGCGCAGGGCGCGAACCGGAGCAGCCATCGCCTCCTCGGCCTCGCGTCGCGTTTGCCGGGCCATCGCCTGGCCCGCGCGGTCGACGGCATCGTGCAGCGCGCGCAGGTCCTGCTTGGTCACGAGATCGTCCCGGCCGACCGGTTCCGCCGGGCTGCCGGCCACGGGCTCCGCCGCCGCAGGCTCCGGCCGATGCGAGCTGGGCTTGCTGGTTCCCTGGCCGTCGGCGGCCGTCGCACGCGGCTCGAAAATGTCGGGCCGTCCGCCACCGCCTTGGCGTGCCTTCGGACGAGAGGGCGACGTGCGCCGCAAGGTGGCCGAGCCGCTGCTGTCCGAATACGCCAGCAGCCGTGCGGCGATGCGGTCCAGCGGGATCTGGGCAGCTTCCCGTTCGGAGCCGGGCCGGCCGGTGCTTGCGGCCCGCAAATTGCCTTGTTCAGGAGGCCCGTCCGGTGCGGCTGAGATCGGGGTGTCGAATGTCCGCATGCGGGGCTGGGCCTTAGCCGAAGGAGCCATGATGGCGGACGCAGGCATGGCAAATAGAGAAGGCCGTCCGGTCTCTCTCCGGCCCTCAGCGAACGTCCCACCGTCACATTTCGACAATAGGGTAAAAACTAAGTTAAGGACGTTCGTCTTAGGCCTTGCCTTTGCCCATCCAGAGCTTGACTGTAAGAGGCGAAGCCGCAAGTGCGCAAAGGGACTCGTGCCGCCCATGTCAGGTGCAGGGACCATGACCAGTCAGCTCAAGGATGCGGTTGGCGCGAGCAATGACGGGCCTGCGGCGTCCGGCTCGGGCGCTAGGGCGGACGAGCGGACGTTCCTGATCGGAGACCTGGCCAAGGAGTTTGGCGTGACGTTGCGGACGTTGCGCTTCTACGAGGACCGCGGGCTCATGAAGCCGCAGCGGCGAGGCGTCGCGCGCGTCTATACGGCCCGCGACCGCGAGCGCCTTCAGGTGATCCTCAAGGGCAAGCAGCTCGGCTTCACCCTGGGCGAGATCGCCGTCATGCTGGAGAGCGGCACCACCGGGCAGGCGGCCGATCTCAAGCTGTCGGTGGCGCAGGTCGAGGATCAGATCAGTCATCTGCAGCGCCAGAAGGCCGACATCGAAGCCGCCATCGACGAGCTGATACAGACCAGGATCCGGCTGGTGGGCCGGCTGGACGCTTCGGGGGGGCATCGCGAGTAGCGACAAGGCTCCCGTGGAAATGGCGCTGGCGCTCTAGCTCCTTGTCTTAGCATCGGATTTTCCCCGAGGCCAGCCTCCGCTCCGGGGTTCGAGCTTCACCTGCCTGAGCTCGGAGCGCTTCTCTCGCGATGGGGCGATGCCGCCCCGATCACGACGCGCTCCAGGCGAAGCGGCCGTCCAGCAAGACGTGCGGATATGCGGCGGGCCGGAGCGCCACCCCAGCCGGGGGCTGCCATATTGCCGTGCGCCTCTTCCGCGATGCCCCGAGATGGTTTATATGTGAACTATAGCGGGCGGCCGATGGTTTCGTGCGTCGCGGGTTCGGCCGGTCGGCCGAGGTCGCGACGGCGGGGTTCGTCGTCGCTTCCACGGCTCATATTGCGGCGAAGGCCGGCAAGGGGAGGTCCGATGCCCACCTACAAGGCACCCGTTGACGACGTGCTGTTCCTGCTGAGGGACGTCTTCAACATCGAGCGCTACAGCAATCTGCCGGGCTTTTCGGACGCGTCGCCCGACGTGATCGAGGCGATCCTGGGCGAGGGCGCCAAGGTCTGCGAGGAGGTGCTCCAGCCGCTGAACCGGGTCGGCGACCTCGACGGCTGCAAGCGCCATGAGGACGGTTCGGTCACGACCCCCAAGGGCTTCAAGGAAGCCTACCAGGCCTTCGCGGCCGGCGGCTGGATGGGCCTGGCGGCGAGCCCGGAGCATGGCGGGCAGGGGCTGCCCTACACCTTGGCGGCCGCCATCAACGAGTTCTCGTCGGCAGCCAACATGGCCTTCTCCATGTATCCCGGCCTGACCATGGGCGCCGCGGCGGCGCTGGCGGTGCACGGCAGCGACGAGCAGAAGAAGACCTATCTGCCGCAGATGATCGCCGGCACGTGGACCGGCACCATGAACCTCACCGAGCCGCACTGCGGCACCGACCTCGGCCTGATCAAGACCAAGGCGGCCAAGCAGGCTGACGGCTCCTACAGGATCTCGGGGACCAAGATCTTCATCTCGGCCGGCGAGCACGACATGGCCGACAACATCATCCATCTGGTGCTGGCCCGCATCGAGGGCGCGCCGGAGGGAGTGAAGGGCATCTCGCTCTTCGTCGTGCCCAAGGTCCTGGTCAACGCCGACGGCTCGCTCGGGGCGCGCAACGGCGTGTCGTGCGGCTCGATCGAGCACAAGATGGGCATCCACGGCAATTCCACCTGCGTGCTCAACTATGACGGCGCGACCGGCTGGCTCGTGGGCGCGGCCAACCGCGGCCTCAACGCCATGTTCGTGATGATGAACGAGGCGCGGCTCGGCGTGGCGATCCAGGGCCTGGCCCAGTCGGAGGTCGCCTACCAGAACGCCGTCGCCTACGCCAAGGACCGGCTGCAGGGCCGTTCGATCTCGGGCGTCAAGTCGCCCGACAAGCCGGCGGACTCGATCCTGGTGCACCCGGACGTGCGGCGCAATCTCCTGTCGATCCGCGCGTTCAACGAGGGCGCCCGGGCGTTCGTGCTGTGGACCGCGCTCAAGAGCGACGTGGCTCATCGCACCGAGGACAAGGCGGCGATGCAGGCGGCCGACGACCTGCTCGGCCTGATGACGCCGGTGCTCAAGGGCGTGCTCACCGACGGCGGCTTCGACAATGCCGTCAAGGCGCAGCAGGTGTTCGGCGGTCACGGCTACATCGCCGAGTGGGGCATGGAGCAGTTCGTGCGCGATGCGCGCATCGCCATGATCTACGAGGGCGCCAACGGCATCCAGGCCCTCGACCTCGTCGGCCGCAAGCTGCCGCGCGACGGCGGACGTGCGATCATGGCCTTCTTCGGCGAGGTGCAGGCGTTCGCCAAGGAGAACGAGGCCAACGCCGCCCTGGCGCCCTACCTGAAGCCCTTGCAGGCGGCGCTTGGCCACCTGCAGCAGGCGACCATGTGGTTCATGCAGAACGGCCTGGCCAAGCCCGACAACGCCGGGGCCGGCAGCTACGACTACATGCATCTGCTGGGGCTCGTGGCGCTGGGCTACATGTGGGCGCAGATGGCCAAGGTGGCGCTGGAGAAGAAGGCGCAGGGTGACGGCGCCGCGGCGCAGATGGACGCCAAGCTGCTCACCGGAAAGTTCTTCATGGAGCGCATGCTGCCGGAGACCGGCGCGCACCTCGCCCGGATCAGCTCGGGCGCCGACACCATGATGGCGATGCCGGCGGAGGCGTTCTGAGCGTTCGTCGGCAATCCGGTGTCGTCGAGGCGTTGCATCCCCAGATCTACGTTGATCAATCGCGTCGAACGCGCCTGCCGCGTCGGCGGGCGAAGCGGAGGCTCACATGGCTGAGGCCTATATCTACGACCACGTGCGCACGCCGCGCGGCCGCGGCAAGTCGGACGGCTCGCTGCACGAATGCTCGACCTTGAAGCTCGCATCCAGCGTGCTCGAGCAGATCCGGGACCGCAACGACCTCGACACCAAGCTGGTCGACGACGTGGTGCTCGGCTGCGTCGACCCGGTCGGCGAGGCCGGCAGCGACATCGCGCGCGCGGCGGCACTGACGGCCGACTATGGCGACCACGTGCCCGGCATCCAGATCAACCGGTTCTGCGCGTCCGGCCTGGATGCGGTGAACTTCGCCGCAGCCCAGGTGATGGCCGGCCAGCACGAGATGACCATCGGCGGCGGCGTCGAATCCATGAGCCGCGTCGGCATGGGCGCGGCCGGCGGCGCCTGGCCCATGGACCCGGCGATCGCCATCAAGTCCTACTTCATGCCGCAGGGCATCTCGGCCGACCTCATTGCCACCAAGTACGGCTTCAACCGCGACGACGTGGACGCCTACGCGGTGGAGAGCCAGAAGCGCGCCGCCCGCGCGTGGGCCGACGGCCGCTTCAAGCGCTCGGTCGTGCCGGTCAAGGACATCAACGGCCTGACCATCCTCGACCACGACGAGCACATGCGGCCGCAGACCGACATGCAGTCGCTCGGCCAGCTCAGGGCGTCGTTCACCGAGATGGGTGAGATGGGCGGTTTCGACGCCGTGGCGATCCAGGCCCACCCGGAGGTCGAGCGGGTCAATCACGTGCACCACGCCGGCAATTCCTCCGGCATCGTCGACGGCGCCGCCGCGGTGCTGATCGGCAGCAAGAAGGCCGGCAAGGCGGCCGGTATCAAGCCGCGTGGCCGCATCCGCGCCTTCGCCAACATCGGCTCCGAGCCGGCCATGATGCTCACCGGCCCGGTCGACGTGACCCACAAGCTGCTCAAGCGCGCCGGCATGAAGATCTCGGACATCGATCTGTTCGAGCTCAACGAGGCCTTCGCCTCGGTGGTGCTGCGCTACCTCCAGGCGTTCGAGATCGACCCGGCGATCATGAACGTGAACGGCGGCGCCATCGCCATGGGCCATCCGCTCGGCGCCACCGGCGCCATGATCCTCGGCACCGCGCTCGACGAGCTGGAGCGGACGGACAAGGAGACGGCCCTCGTCACGCTGTGCATCGGCGCCGGCATGGGGACGGCCACCATCATCGAGCGGGTCTGAAGGCCCTTTCCGGTTGCAGCAGCCTGGCGTCGAGATCAGACGTCTTGGGCCGCGTTGGAGACACGCCCATGAAGCTTGCCAACTTCACCGTCGAGACGGACGCCGACGGCATCGCCCTGGTCACCTGGGACCAGCCCGAGCGCTCGATGAACGTGATCACGCCCGACATGATGGCGGACCTGGCCACGGTGATCGACACGGTGGTCGCGGATGCGGCCGTCAAGGGCATCGTCATCACCTCGGGCAAGAGCGATTTCTCCGCCGGGGCCGATCTCACCATGCTCCAGGGCGTGCGGACGGAGTATCAGCGCCGCGCGACCGCCGAGGGCCAGGACGCCGCGCTGGCGTTCTTCTTCGATGAGACGCGCAAGCTCTCGCTGCTCTACCGGAAGCTCGAAACCTGCGGCAAGCCGGTCGCCGCTGCCATCCGCGGCCTCTGCCTGGGCGGCGGCTTCGAGCTGGCGCTCGCCAGCCACTACCGCGTGCTGTCGAACGAGGCGTCGACCCGGGTCGGGTTGCCGGAAATCAAGGTCGGCCTGTTCCCCGGCGGCGGCGGCACCCAGCGCGTCGCCCGCCTGCTCGCCACGCCTGATGCGCTGCAGTTCCTGTTCAGGGGCGAGCAGATCAAGCCGGCCATGGCCAAGACCATGGGGCTGGTGCACGCGGTCGTGCCCGGCGAGGAGGCCGTGCAGGCGGCCAAGGACTGGATCAAGGGCGGCGGCAAGGCCGTGGCGCCGTGGGACGTGAAGGGCTTCAAGGCGCCCTCCGGCAAGGTGTTCTCGCCGGTCGGCATGCAGATCTTCCCGCCCGCCAACGCCATCTACCGGCGCGAGACCTACGACAACTACCCCGCCGCCAAGGCGATCCTGGCCTCGGTCTACGAAGGCCTGCAGCTGCCGATGGACCTCGCGCTCAAGGTCGAGAGCCGCTACTTCGCCAAGATCCTCCGCTCGAAGGAAGCGGCGGCGATGATCCGCAGCCTGTTCGTCTCCATGGGCGAGCTCAACAAGGGCGCCCGGCGCCCGGCCGGCGTGCCCGCCTCGGAGCTCAAGACCATCGGCATCGTCGGCGCCGGCTTCATGGGCGCGGGCATCGCCTACGTCACCGCCCAGGCCGGCATGGACGTGGTGCTGCTCGACCGTGACCTGGAGGCGGCGGAGAAGGGCAAGGCCTATTCCGACGATCTCATGACGGGGCGGATCAAGAAGGGGCGGGCCAAGCCGGAGGCCAAGGAGGCACTGCTGGCGCGCATCAGGACGACGGCCGACTACGCCGATCTGAAGGCTTGCGACCTGATCATCGAAGCGGTGTTCGAGGACCCCAAGGTCAAGGGCGACGTGATCGCCAAGACCGAGGCGGTCATCGCGCCGGAGGTGGTCTTCGCCTCCAACACCTCGACCCTGCCGATCACCGGGCTCGCCCGCGCCTCGGGCCGGCCCGGCCAGTTCGTCGGCATCCACTTCTTCTCGCCGGTCGAGAAGATGCTGCTGGTGGAGATCATCAAGGGCAAGCAGACCGGCGACAAGGCGCTGGCCACGGCGCTCGACTATGTGCGCGCCATCAAGAAGACACCGATCGTGGTGAACGACGCGCGCGGTTTCTACGCCAACCGCTGCGTCGGCGCCTACATCCGCGAGGGGCACCTGATGCTGATGGAGGGCGTGCCCCCCGCCATGATCGAGACCGTCGCCAAGATGGCGGGCATGCCGGTCGGTCCGCTGTCGCTGAACGACGAGGTGGCCATCGATCTCGGCCTCAGGATCGCCCGCGCGACGAAGGCCGAGCTGGGCGAGGATGCGGTCGATCCCGAGCAGGAAAAGCTCCTGGTCGCCATGGTCGAGACGCACGGACGGCTCGGGCGCAAGAACGGCAAGGGCTTCTACGACTACCCGGAGAACGGCCCCAAGCGGCTGTGGCCGGGCCTGGCGGAGCTCCAGCGCAAGGCGCTCGATCCGGACGAGATCGACGTCGAGACGCTGAAGCAGCGCTTTCTCGTCGCTCAGGCGCTGGAGGCGGCGCGCAGCTACGAGGAGGGTATCGTGACCGACCCGCGCGAGGCGGACGTCGGCTCGATCATCGGCTTCGGCTTCGCGCCGTTCACCGGCGGCACGCTGTCCTATATCGACGGCATGGGCGCGAAGGCCTTCGTTGAGCTCAGCAAGAAGCTGGAGAAGGCCTACGGCAAGCGCTTCAAGCCCAACCGCCAGCTCATCAAGATGGCGAAGGACGGCGGCAGCTATTACGGCGCCGAGGCGCCGGTGCGCGAGGCGGCTTAGCTTTGTGGAATACAACGGACGGCCGCGCCGCCAGCCCGGCCGTCCGTTGGAGCAGCGCGCGCGGCAACGCCGCACCGAATGCTGGAGGCAGCCATGTTGCTTGACCGAGCTCTGCCGCGCGCCCATATAACTACGAAATCATAATTACAAAGTTGTCATGACGGTCGTTCGGTTAGAGTGGGACGAGAGGAAGAACCGAACCAACCGACGCAAGCACGGGGTGAGCTTCGAGCAGGCCGCTCAGGTTTTTCGCGACCCTTTGCATCTCTCGGTGCAGGATCGTATCGAGGACGGCGAATTGCGATGGCAAACAGTGGGCCTTGTCGGCGGCGTCGCAGTTCTGATTGTCGCTCATACGGTGGATGAGGAAGCCGCCGAGAGCGGCCCCGTTGAGGTCATCCGCATCATCTCGGCGCGACACGCCACGCGCCGTGAGAGGCAGCGATATGAAGAAGAAAGCCGTTAGCTACACTTTGGCTACGCTCCCTCCCTTGAGCGACGAGCAACTGGCTGATCTCGCCCGGCCGCGGGACGCGGCTGACGACACGGTCGACACAAGCGACATTCCAGAGCTGACTGAGGCGCAGCTGAGAAACGCTGTTCGGGGGCGTTTCTACCGGCCTGTCAAGCAGCAGATCACGGCACGTGTCGATGCTGACGTGCTGGCGTGGCTCAAATCACAGGGAAAGGGCTACCAAGCCCGCCTGAATGCGATCCTTCGTCGTGAGATGCTGGAATCCTTGAAGCGAGGATCGGGCTGAAACGACGCCCGCGGTTGGCTGCAAAGCCGGCCTCCACTTTTGCGGAACATGCTCTACAAGTGTGGCCGTCGGGTGCCGATGGTCATGCCGACCGTCGACGCCGCTCTCGTGCACGGAACGTCTGCATGTCCCGCACCGTCGAGTACTTCTTCTCGCTGGCCTCGCCCTGGGCCTACATCGGCTTCAAGCCGTTCCGCGCCATCGTCGAGCGGCACGGGCTCGAGGTGAGCTACAAGCCGGTGGGCCTGGGCTTCGTGTTCGACAGGACCGGCGGCTTGCCGCTGGCCCAGCGCCATCCCGCCCGCCAACGCTACCGCATGGTGGAGCTGCAGCGCTGGCGCCAGCTTCGCGGCCTCGACTTCCATCTATGGCCGAAGCACTGGCCGTTCGATCCGACCTTGGCCGACCGCACCGTCATCGCGCTGCTGCACGCCAAGCGCGATCCGACGCCCTTCCTGGCGCTCGCCCATCCGGCGATCTGGGAGAAGCAGCACAATCTTGCGGACGAGGCGGTGCTGGCGCAACTGCTCCATGAGGTGGGCGTCGAGCCGGAGCCGATCCTGGCCGCAGCCAAGGGCGATGCGACCGAGGTGATCTACCTGCTCAACCTCGAGAACGCCGTCGACAAGGACGTCTTCGGCGCTCCCTCCTACGTCGTCGATGGCGAGGTCTTCTGGGGGCAGGACCGCCTCGAGCTGCTCGACCATATGCTGGCGAGCGGCCGGCAGGCCTTTCTGCCCGAACCGAAGGGGCGGTGAGCCGCGGCTCACACCGCCCTGAAGTCGAAATCGAACTTCGTCCCCCACGTCGTGAGATCGCCCGGCGCCCAGACCCGGGGCCGCAGCGGCAGCACGTCGTGCCACGGCCGCGGCTCGAACATGTCGAGCTCCGGGATGTAGACGTCCATGTCGGCATAGAACTCGATCAGGAAGCGGCTCGGGTCGAAGTGGTAGGAGGCGAGGTTGTGGCCGGCGGTGTGCCGGGCCGGGCCCCAGACGATCGGAATGCCGGCGCTGCCGAGCAGATCGGCGGCGTCGTAGTGGTGCGTCCGCCCCCGGAGCTCGAAGGCGATGTGGTGGAGCTTGGAGACAGGTGCTGCGACGACGTTGAGCACGTGGTGGTCGCGGTTGCAGGTCAGGAAGGTGGCGACGCCTTCGAACCAGTCGGTCGTCCTGAAGCCCAGCACGTCGGTGAACAGCTTCACCAGCCGCTCGCTCTCCGTCGACATCACCGCCGCGTGGCCGAGCCGGTTAGGCACCACGCCCTCGCGACGGAAGCCGGGGGCGGTCATGGCCATCTCCGTGTAGAGGTGCAGCACATGGCCTCCCGGCGCCTCGACCTCGAGGAGGCGCGCGAGGCCCGGGCGCGCATCGCTTTTCTCCGCCGCCGTCAGGCCGTTCTCCTTGAGCCGCTTCGCCAGCTCGCCCAGATCGCCCGTGACCTGGAGCCCCAGCGCGCCGAGGGCTGATTGCGGCCCGGGCCGCAGGGCGATGTTGTGGTGATCGAGACCAAGGCTGACGTAGGCGCCGCCGTTGCTGCGCTCGACCGTCGTCGCTCCGACGATCGTGTCGTAGTAGGCCAGCGTCTCGTCCATCTTGGCCGTGACGAGCTCGATGTAGCCGAGCTGGAAGGCCCGCGTCATGGGGATCCTCCTCGGCGCTGCCGCGCCCGTTCGTTCACGCTGCCGGCCGGGGGCCGACGGTCTCGGCGTCGTGGCCGTAGAGCTCGGCGGCCCGGCCGGCCCGGGCTCCCTTCGTCGCCAGCGCCGCATCCCGGGCCTGCTGCTCCGGCCCGTCCGGCAGATGATAGGTGGTGGCGTTGGCGCGCGAGCCGGCTTGCACGGCGCTGGCGCGAGGCTGCCTGAGGGCCTCATAAGCCGCGAGCGCGTCGGCAATGCCGTCGCTGCCGCGGCCGAACAGGCAGGCGGCGAGGGTGGCGCCGTCCTCGATCGCCTGGGCGGCGCCTTGCGCCATGTAGGGCAGCATCGGGTGGCAGGCGTCGCCGAGCAGCGCCACGCGCCCACGCGCCCAGCGGGGCAGGGGCTCGCGGTCGAACAGGGCCCATTTGAAGCTGGCGTCGACCGCGTTCAGGATGGCGTGCACCTGCGGATGCCAGCCCGCGTAGTGGCGGGACGCCTCATCCGGCTCGGCGCGGTCCGACCAGTGCTCGCGAGTCCATTCGCTCTGCTCGGTCACGGCCACGAAGTTCAGGTAGCGGCCGCCCGCCACGAAGTAGTGCACGAAATGGCCGTGCGGCCCCATCCAGTTGGTGACCGCGCGTTCGAGCGCGAGGTGCGCAAGCCGCTCGGCCGGCACCAGGCCGCGGTAGGCGACGTGGCCGGAGAAGCGTGGCCGCTCGGGCCCGAACAGCATGTGGCGCACCTGCGAATGGATGCCGTCGGCACCGATGAGCAGATCGCCGTCGGCCCGCGATCCGTCCTCGAACAGGGCCGTCACGCCGTCGGGCCGCTGCTCGATGTCGACGAGCCTTGCGCCCATGCGCAGGCTCTCGTCGCCTGCGGCGCGGCCGAGCAGGGCGATCAGATCGGCCCGATGGAAGTGATAGTAGGGCGCACCGTAGCGGGCTTCGACGGCATCGCCCAACTCGTCGCGGGCGAGCAGGCGGCCATCCTGCCAGCGGCGCACCTCGATGGCCGTCGGCCTGACCGCGGTTCGCGCCATGGCTTCGGCCAGGCCGTAGCGCGCGAGCAGACGCGAGGCGTTGGGGCTGATCTGAATGCCGGCGCCCACCTCGCTCTGGGCGGCGGCCTGCTCGAACAGCAGGACGTCGAGACCGGCGCGGCGGAGCGCGATGGCGGCGGCCGTGCCGCCGATGCCGGCGCCGACGACGAGCGCTTTGAGTGGGGCCATCAGGCGGCTCCCCAGCCAAGCGCCGTGGCGAGGGCGCGGTCGGCGTCGACGGACGCCTCCGGCCGGCCGCGCCAGGCGACATGGTGGTCAGGCCGGACCAGGATCGTGTCGCGTCCATAGATGGGAGCGAGCGCAGGCTCATCCAGCGCGACCACGGCCAAGGGCACGCCGCGACGGTCGGCGGCTGCCACGAACGGGGAGGGGTTGCCGCGGCCGAAGTCGAGCAGGGTGAACCAAGGGCCGAGCCGGTCGTAGAGCGGGGTGCCGTCGGCCAGGAAGATGCTCGGCAGGCGCGCGCCAGGCGCGGTCGTTGGCCGGTAGATCACGGGATCGAACGGAGGCGCGGCGCCCGGCTGCTCGAGGACGACCGGCGAGCCGGCATAGATATAACCCATCTCGATGCCGAAGCTCTCGTTCTCGGCATTACCCAGGGCCGCAATGGCCGCCGCCGTCTCTGCGCGGCGCCCGGCCGCCGCCTCCCCGGGCTCGTCGAGCCCGGGCTGGTAGGCGTGGGCGATCTCCACGCGGACGCCCATGTGACGACCGGAGGCGTCACGGTTGCGATGGGCAACGGGGCGCCGCTCGACCTCGTAGGACCGAAGCAGCGCGGGGCCGCCGAAGCCCCGGATGGTCGCCGCGAGCTTCCAGCCGAGATCGATGGCATCACCGATCCCCGTGTTCATTCCGTAGCCGCCAGTGGGAATGAACTGGTGGGCGGAATCGCCCGCCAGAAAGACGCGCCCCGCGCCGTACCTGTCCGCGAGCAGCAGATGCGGCGTCCATGGATTGGCGACGAGGATCTCGTGAGCGAAGGGACGGCCGGCGAAGGCCTCCAGCAGGGCGCGCGGCTCGAGCGTGCTGGAATCGACGCCGGGCGGAACCGGCGCGTGGATGGTCCAGATGTCGTCGTCGTTCTGGGCGATCATGGTGCCCTGCGGCGCCTGGTAGTGCCAGGCGGTGCCCCACCGCTGCAGCAGATCGCGCTCGGTGGAGCGGAAGTGCACCATGTAGAGCTCGCCCACCCGCGGTGTGCCGTCGAGCGCAATGCCGAGCCGATCGCGCATGCGGCTGCCGCCGCCGTCGCAGCCGATGAGGTATTGGCAGCGCAGGCGCTCCGTGGCGCCCGTGGCGGCGTCGCGCAGGACCGCCGTGACGCCCGCGTCGTCGGCTTCGAAATCCTCGAAGGCCACGCTGAAGCGCACGTCGAGCTCGGGACGGGCGTCGATCGCCCGTTTGAGGACGGGCTCGATCTCGACCTGCGAGACGCGCATGGCCGGCTCGAGCGCCTGGGTGCCATCGTTGCGCGCCCGGATGAGGGCGCGCGCCTCCTGCGGGCTCGGGTAGCGGAAGCGGTGCAGCTCGTGCCCCGCCAGGCTGGTGATCCAGGAGACGTCGAAGACGTGATCCTCGGGGACGGCGGCCGCCCGCAGCGCAGGAGCCAGGCCGAAGCGTCGGAACAGCTCCATGCTGCGGCCGTTGGTGATGTCCATCTTGGGATGACGTGTGGTCGTGGCGTTGCGCTCGACCAGGGTGGCGCGCACGCCGAAGTCGGCGAGGACGGCGGCGAGGGTCATCCCCACGGGGCCGCCGCCGGCGATCAGCACCTGCGTCTCCTTCATCGTCTCCTCCCGCCGCTGAGCGGCCTGTTTTTGTCTGGTCCGAGCGAAGGCTTGGAGCGGGATGACGTCTCCGCGAGCCATCATCCGCTCGAAGCTCTAGGCGGCTGCGCCCGGCTCGCGTTCGGCAGCGACCGGGTTGGTCAGCGTGCCGATCCCCTCGATGGCGACCTCGACGACGTCGCCGGGCTTCATCCAGAGCGGCGGCTTGCGGGCTCCGCCGACGCCGGCGGGCGTGCCCATGACGAGGACATCGCCGGGCTCCAGGGTCATGCAGGCCGACAGCAGCGCCACCGTGTCGGCGACGCTGAAGATCATGTCGCGCGTGTTGGCGCTCTGGACGACCTCGCCGTTGAGCCGCGTCTCGATGGCGAGGCCCGCGGCTCCCGGCGGCAGCTCGTCGGCGGTGACGACATCCGGCCCGAAGGCGCCGGTGCCGTCGAAGTTCTTGCCGACGGTCCACTGCGGCGTGCGCATCTGGTAGTCGCGGATCGAGCCGTCATTGAAAATCGAGTAGCCGGCTATGTAGTCCAGTGCGCTCTCGCGCGGCACATGCCGTGCCTGCCGGCCGACCACCGCGACGAGCTCTCCCTCGAAGTCGAGGGCGGCCGATTGGACCGGCCGGACGATGGGCTGGCCGTGCGCCACCAGCGACGAGGTGGCCCGCATGAACACGACGGGGAAATCCGGCCGCTGCTGCTTCGACTCGGCTGCATGGTCTTCGTAGTTCAGGCCGAGGCAGAGAATCTTTCCCGCCGTGGTCGTCGGCGGCAGCAGGCGCACGGCGGCGGGGTCGATCGCCTCGCCGCGCGCCACCTCGCCGATGTCCGCCAGCGCCGACGGCCCGAGCGCCAGCAGCCGTGTGAGATCGCGCGGCAGGCCAGGAGCCACCGCACGCAGCGGGACGATGCCCCGGGGCGAACGAATACCCAGCTCGCTACCGGAGCCAGCCTGAAAGTTGACAAATCGCATTGTCGCCATCCCTAAATAAATCGATTTTTATAAATATAATTCATAAAAATCGATTTATCAAGACGGCGTGGCGATAGCCGTGGTGGCGCGCGTCGCCAATGTCGTGGGGCCCGAGGCCGCCACGGGATGCCGGTCACGCCACCGGGGCAACGGGCCCGGAGGACGTCTCGTGCCTCCTGGCGATGTCCTTGACGAGATCGGACGTGTGGCTGATGTGGGCGTTCAGCAATCGCAGGGCCAAATCCGTATCCCGGGCCAGAACGGCGTCCGCGATCGCCTGATGTTCCTTGGCGACGTCCCGCGGCCGGTGCGAATGGGCGGTCAACGCCCGGTATCGGGACGATTGCTCGAAGAGCAGGGAGTCGAACTCGAGCAACCAGCGCAAGCCGCAGGGCGCGATCAGGCTGGCATGGAAGGCGCGGTGCCGCTCCTCCCATTCGACATTGATCCGCTCGTTGTCCTCGGGGTCATAGGGAGGCGTTCGCGAGAGCCGGTGAAGCGCCAGGACGATGGCCTCGTCGGAGGCCTCGTCGGCGCGCGCGATGGCCTCGCGCAAGGTGATCTCGTTCAGCAGGCAGCGCGCCCGCGTGAGGTCCTCCAGCTCGCGGACCGAGACCGGAGGCACCCGGAAGCCGCGCTGATCGGACTGTACGACGAGGCCTTCGGCGGAGAGCCGGTTGAGTGCTTCCCGGACGGGGCTCAAGCCCGTGCCGTAACGTTCGCGCAGGGCGTCGATGAACAGCTTCTCGCCCGGCATGAACACCGCCAGCGCCAGGTCGCGCCGCAGGTGCTGCTCCACCGTCGAGGCCAGCGTCGGGCTCTTGGTCTGGGTCTTGGCCTGGCTGGCTGAGGGACGGGCCGACTTCGGTCTGTCGTTCGGCATGGGGGACCTCTACACTCTGCGTGACGGCACGCTCCCGGCGCGTCCGCGGCGCTCGGATGCGCCTGGGCCGCGGCGAAAGCGTGAACGATTCCTACATCTTACACCGCCCTTCCGACACGCTGATCACGCTATCTCTCTGCCGGACCAGCGGAGCTGCCCGTTTTCGACAGGGCCACGCCGAGCAGGCGCTCGACAGTCGCCGCATCGGCCGGCAGCGCCGCAGCGGATCCGGTCCAGGCGCAATGGCCGCGCTCCATGATGAGCGCGCTCGGCGAAGGCCAGCGCGAACTCGAGGCGCTGCTCCGCGGCGGCTGCGACCAGGATGCCACGACGCCTGATTCTCCCGCCGAGCCCGCCTTTCACGTTTGAGTATAATATCGATTTATATCGATATTTGAATATTAAAATCGATTTAATAATGATGGGGCGGCGACCGTCTCCGCTGATTGGCGGAGCCGCTTCCCGGCGACCACCGCGGGCCGTCGCCGGTGCCCGTCGTCGACGGGGGGAGCGCTACCGCGCGCCGAACGCAAGCTTCTGTGCGATAGCTACGCTCCCTGCCGGGAGCCGTCGCCAATGCCAAGCCAATTTGCCCTGAGGGATGCCGTGCCGGAGGACGCAAGTGCTCTCGCGGCGCTCTCCATCGAGGTCTGGCTCAATACCTACGCCGACGAGGGCGTGTCGAAAGCATACGGAGATCATCTCCTTGAAACGTTCAGCATCCAGGCTTTCACGGAGCAGCAAGACGATCGACGCATCAGAACGGTCGTTTGTCATCGACACGAGTACATGCTCGGATATGTCAAAGTCCTGCTTGGTGCGCGCCCCCCTGCGCCGGACAGCGGGACAGCGGAGATCGTGACCCTGTACGTCCGCGAGCGGCACAAGGGCCGTGGAATCGGGTCCGCCCTGCTGCGGCGAGCTCTGGCCATCGGGCGCGAGGCCGGGCACCGCAGGATGTTTCTGATCGTCAATTGCAACAATGCGAGGGCCATTCAGTTCTATCGGTCCCACGGCATGCGATTCAATGGCGAATGGATGTATAGATTCCAGAATATCGAAGCTCTCAACCACGTCTATGTGGCCGAAATCGCTGAGTACGTGTCCCGATCGGGCGCGGCGAGCTGATCGAACGAGAGCGCTCCGTTCGACGGCCGGGATCTCCAGATCCACCAAGGGAGGCCACGGTCGTCGGGGGATTGGAGCGGCGGCGGGCGGCGCGTGCCCGCGGCGGATGCTCCTGCCTATTCCGCGGCGATGCGGGCGGCGCGCCATTGCGCCAGTAGCGCGCGGAGGGCGGCGGGCTTGAGCGGCTTGTGCAGCACGTGCACGTTCTTCTCCAGCGCGCTGTCGCGCACGTCGGGCGAGCGGTCGGCGGTGAGCAGCACGGCGTTGAAGTGGTGGTTCATCTTCCAGCGCAGCGCCACGATGGCGTCGAGACCGTCGCCGTCGTCCAGGTGATAGTCGGCGATGACCACGTCGGGATGGTCGTAGGTGTCGCGGATGACGCGCTGCGCCTCTTCCACGCCTCCAGCGATGGTGACCTTGCAGCCCCAGCCGGTCAGCAGCGTGCGCATGCCGTTGACGATGGCCGGATCGTTGTCGATCGCCAGCACCTTAAGGCCGGCGAGCGGTGCGGCCGGGCTCGGCTCGGTCGCGCTGGCCTTGCGGCGGCCGGGCATCGGCACCGCCGTCGGCAGCACGACGGCGAAGGTGGAGCCGCGGCCGGGCTCCGACTTGAGCGTGACCGCATGGTTCAGCACGCGGCCGATGCGCTCGACGATCGACAGCCCGAGCCCCAGGCCGCGCGCCTGCTTGGCGCCCTGGTCGAGCCGGTGGAACTCGCGGAACACCGCCTTCTGCTTCGAAGCGGGGATGCCGAGCCCGGTGTCCCACACCTCGACGCGCAGGTGGCCGCGCTGGCGGCGGCAGCCGACCAGCACCCTGCCGCTCGGCGTGTACTTGATCGCGTTCGAGATGAGGTTCTGCAAAAGCCGCCGCAGCAGCCGCCGGTCCGAGCGCACCGCGAGGGACGACGGCACGAAGGCGAGCGCGAGCCCCTTCTCGTGGGCCATCGGCTCGAACTCCCGCTGCAACTGGCGCAGCACTTCGTCGATGGCGAAGATCGAGAACTCGGCCTTCATCTGGCCGGCGTCGAGCCGTGAGATGTCGAGCAGGGCGGTGAGGATCTCCTCGACCGCGTCGAGGGATGCATCGATGTTCTCGGCCAGCGCGCTGTTGCCGCCGGTGCGGTCGCGCTCGACCAGGGCGGTGGCGTAGAGGCGGGCGGCATTGAGGGGCTGGAGGATGTCGTGGCTCGCCGCCGCGAGGAAGCGCGTCTTGGAGAGGTTGGCCTCCTCCGCCTCCGCCTTGGCGCGGGTCAGCGCCTCGTTCAGCCGCGTCAGCTCCTGGGTGCGCTCGTCGACGCGCCGCTCCAGGGTCTCGTTGGCGCGCGCCTGGGCCTCCTCGGCCGCCACGGTCTGGGTGATCTCCGTGTAGGTGGTGACGTAGCCGCCATCGGGCAGATGGTTGGAGCGCACCTCGATCACCTTGCCGCTCGGCAGCAGCTTGACGCGCATCGGCTCGCCGTCGCGCACGATGCTGGCCAGCCGCGATGCCACCAGATCGTCTACGTGGCCCGGCCCATAGCTGCCGCGGCGCGCATTGAAGGAGACGATGTCGTCGAGGCCGACGCCGACACGCACGAGGTCGCTCGGCAGGCTGTAGAGGTTCTCGAAGGCACGGTTCCAGGCGACGAGGCGCAGATCCTGGTCGAGCACCGTGATCCCTTGCTCGGCATTGTCGAGCGCGTGCTGCAGCACGTCACGATTGTATTGGATCGCCGCCGACGCGTCGTCGAGCAGCTTCATGGCCTTGCGCGACGAGAAGGTGCCGCGGTTGACCAGCATCGACAGCACCAGCCGCGACGAGGCCGCGCCGATGGCCGAAGCCAGCAGGTGCTCGGCGAAGCGGATGGCGTGGATGTCGGCGGCGTGCGGCCCGCGGCTCACCGTCTCGCGGCTGGCGTCGAAGCCGTCGAAGGCGTGGTCGGTACGCTCCTGGCCGAGATAGCGAGCCACCGTGGCGCGCAACTCGTCGTAGCTTGCGGTGGCGCGGCCGTGCGTGAGGCTCTGGCTCATGCGCGGCTCGGGGGAAACGAACACGTTGGCCTGCAGGCGCTCCATGGCGGTGGCGGGCCGCATCAGGGAGAAGCCGATATAGCAGGCGATGTTGATGCCGAGGCTCCACATCACGCCGCCGGTGAGCTCGCCGGGCTGGATGCCGAGCAGGAGCATCGGGTTGAGGATGGTGAGCCCGAACGGGCCGGCCAGGAACGAGCCGGTGTCGCTACCGGGCGGCGCCAGCGACGGCAGCAGCAGCGTGTAGGCCCACATGGCGATGCCGGCGGTGAGGCCGGCGACGGTGCCGAGCGACGTCCCCCGCCGCCACACGAGGCCGCCGATGAACGCCGGCGCGATCTGCGCCACGGCGGCGAACGAGAGCAGGCCGATCGACGCCAGCGCCGCTTCCCCGGCGACTCGGTAATAGCCGTAGGCGAGCAGGATGACGGCGAGGATCGCCAGCCGGCGCACGACGAGGACGAAGCGGCCCATATCGGCGCTGCCCGGCTCGTCGGGGCCGAAGGTGCCCACGGCGGCGCGGCGGCGCAGCACCAGCGGCATGACCAGATCGTTGGAGATCATGATCGCCAGCGCGACGGAATCGACGATCACCATGGCGGTGGCCGCCGACAGCCCGCCGATGAAGGCGATGAGCGCGATGGTGCCGGCGTGGGCATGCAACGGCAGCTGCAGCACCGTCATGTCGCGGTCGGCGTTGCCCGGGAAGACGACCTCGCCGGCGAGCGCCAGCGGGATGACGAACAGGTTGATGAGGCAGAGGTAGGCGGTGAAGGTCCAGGCCATGCGGCGCACGTCCTGGGTGCGCCGGTTCTCCACGACGATCATGTGGAATTGCCGCGGCAGCAGCAGCGCCGCGCACGCCGACAGCAGGATGAAGGTGAGGAAGCCCGTCGGTGACGCCGTGCGCTCGATGAACGGGCGCTGGGTGGCGGCTTCCGCCCTGTGCACGATGTCGGCCACGCCGTCGAACATGAAATAGGCGACGAAGAAGCCGACGACGAGGAAGGCGATCAGCTTGATCACCGATTCCACGGCGATGGCCAGCACCAGCCCGTTCTGGTGCTCGGTCGCGTCGATGTGGCGCGTGCCGAAGGCGATGGCGAAGGCCGTCAGCCCCGCCGCGACGATCAGCGCCACCGGGCCGCCGCCATCCCCTGCGGCGGTGAGGGAGCCGTTGTCGAGCGCGCCCAGGAAGGTGGTCAGCGAGGCGGAGACGGCCTTGAGCTGCAGCGCGATGTAGGGGATGGCGCCGAGCACGGCGATCAGGGTAACGACCGCCGCCACCTTCTCGCTCTTGCCGTAGCGGGAGGCGACGAAGTCGGCGATCGAGGTGATGTTCTGCGCCTTGGCGAGGGCGACGATGCGCATCACGAAGCGCCAGCCGATGCCGATGACGAGGACGGGGCCGATGTAGATGGTGAGGAAATCGAGGCCCGAGCGGCTGGCGAGCCCGACCGAGCCGTAGAACGTCCACGACGTGCAGTAGACGGCGATGGTGAGCGGGTAGACGGCGGCGCGCCAGCGACCGTCGAGCATCTCGCGGCTGGACGTGTCGCCGACATGGGCGATGGCAAAGAGCGCGCAGAGGTAGGCCAGCGCCGAAAGCACCACCACCCAGCTGTCGAGCATCGAGCTGCTGTCCTCCCTTCACAGATCGCGCGCTATCTTAACCGGCGCGCATCGCTTGCACCATCGCGCGACCAAGGCGGTCGCTCGGCTGGCGGCGGGATGCGCGGCAAGCCCAGCGGGCGGTCCCGCCGCCCCATTTCGTCAAGGAGAGTGTGAATGCTCAAGGAGTTCCAGAAGTTCGCCATGCGCGGCAACGTGGTCGACCTGGCGATCGGCGTGATCATCGGTGCCGCCTTCGGCAACATCGTCAATTCGCTCGTCGCCGACGTGTTCATGCCGGTGATCGGCTGGATCACCGGCGGCCTCGACTTCTCGAACTACTTCATCAAGCTCGGCCACGACGTAACGGCACTCTCCTATGAGGACGCGAGGAAGCAGGGCGCCGTCATCGGCTACGGCCGCTTCATCACGCTCGCGGTGAATTTCCTGATCGTGGCCTGGGTGCTGTTCATGGTCGTGCGGGGGATCAACAGGTTGCGGGCGGCCGAGCTGGAGCCGGCGAAGGCCGAGGAGGCGCCCGCAGACGTCAAGCTGCTGACGGAGATCCGCGATCTGCTGGCGGGCCGGCAGTCGGCCACCGCACCGGCGCCGATCCTGGCGCCAAAGACGTCGTGAGCCCTGGCAACGTTCAGGAAGTCATTTCAGCGGATGGATGGCCGGGCTCGACCCCGGCCATCCGTCGACAAAGAGTCCTAATGGAAGTCCCGCGAGCGGGGCAGCAGGCGGACGTTGCGGGGATGGCTGGTCGGCGCGCGGGCGTCAGTGAGCGGTGCACCCGGATCCGGCTGACGTGCCAGGTTCACGAAATCCCGCGTGCGGTCGACGAGCCGGTCGGCGACCAGATGCACGACGCCTTCCTGGCTGCGCTGGATCCGTCCCTCGACCATCAGCACGCGGCTGGTCATCACCTCCCGGCGGAAGCGCGCCATGGTCCTGGCCCAGATCACCACGTTGACGATGCCGGTCTCATCCTCGATCGTCATGAAGATGACGCCCTTGGCGCTGCCCGGCTGCTGGCGCACCAGCACCACGCCGGCGGTGCGGCAGAAGCGGGCGTCATCCGACGCCGCTACCTCGGCGCAGGCGAGCACCCGTTCGCGGGCGAGCCGCGGCCGCAGGAACTCCATGGGGTGGCCCTTCAGCGACAGGCGGATCGTCTGATAATCGGTGGTGACCTCCTCGTAGAGCGGCATGGTCGGCAGGCCGGCGTCGGCGTCCGCCCCGCGCTCGTCCACCTCGGCCGCGGCGAACAGCGGCAGCGCCGCCTCGTCGGGCAGGCGGCGGACGGCCCATAGCCCGTCCCGGCGGCTGAGGCCGAGCGAGCCGAAGGCATCGGCATCGGCCAGGAGCAACAGGGCGCGCTTGCCGAGGCCTGCGCGGCGGGCCACGGTATCCAGATCCGGATAGCCGTTGCCGCGCAGCGCGACGAGACGCTCCATGGGGATCTGGCTCAGACCGTCGATCTGGCGGAAGCCGAGTTGCAGCGCCGGCTTGCCCTCGGCGCCGGGCTCCAGGGAGTTGTCCCAGACACTCCCGTTGATGTCTACATGGCGCACCTCGACACCGTTCTGCTCGGCGTCCCGGACGATCTGCGCCGGCGCATAGAAGCCCATGGGCTGCGCATTCAGCAGCGCGCAGGCGAACGCCGCCGGGTGGTGGCATTTGATCCAGGAGGAGACGTAGACCAGCTTGGCGAAGCTCGCCGCATGGCTCTCGGGAAAGCCGTAGCTGCCAAAACCCTCGATCTGCTTGAAGCAGCGCTCGGCGAAGCTCTGCTCGTAACCGCGCTCGACCATCCGGCCGACCAGCATGTTGCGGAAGGTGCCGATGGTGCCGACGTTGCGGAATGTCGCCATGGCGCGGCGCAACTGGTTGGCTTCCTCATCCGTGAATTTAGCGGCGACCATGGCGAGCTTCATCGCCTGCTCTTGGAATAGCGGCACGCCCTTCGTCCGTCCCAGCACAGTTTCGAGCTCGTCGGCGGGCCCATGGTCCGGCGACGGGGAGGGAAAGACGACGTCCTCGATCCCCTGCCGGCGCTTGAGATAGGGATGCACCATGTCACCCTGGATCGGCCCGGGCCGGACGATCGCCACCTGGATGACCAGATCGTAGAACTCCTTCGGCTTCATGCGCGGCAGCATGTTCATCTGGGCCCGGCTCTCGACCTGGAAGACGCCTAGCGACTTGCCGTCCGACAGCATTTTGTAGACTTTCTTGTCACCATCCTTGACCGCGGCCATGGTCATTCGCTCGCCCCCATTCCGGGCGATGAGGTCGAAGGCCATGCGGATGCAGGTCAGCATGCCCAGCGCCAGTACGTCGACCTTCATCATGCCCAGCGTGTCGATGTCGTCCTTGTCCCATTCGATGAAGGTGCGGTCGTCCATGGCGGCGTTGCCGATCGGCACGTAGGTGTCGAGGCGCCCACGCGTCAGCACGAAGCCGCCGACATGCTGCGACAGGTGGCGCGGAAAGCCGATGAGCTCGGTGGCGAAGGCCACAGCCTGGAGGATAGCGGGGTTGGTGGGGTCGAGACCGGCCTGGCGGATGTGCGCCTCGGGCAGCGTGCTGCCGCCGTAGCCCCAGACGGTGCCGGCCAGAGCGGAGGTGATGTCCTCGGTCAGCCCCAGCGCCTTGCCCACTTCGCGGATGGCGCTGCGCGCCCGGTAGCTGATCACCGTCGCGGTCAGCCCGGCCCGCGCCCGCCCATAGCGGGAATAGACGTACTGGATCACCTCCTCGCGCCGCTGGTGCTCGAAGTCGACGTCGATATCGGGAGGCTCCCTGCGCTCGGAGGAGATGAAGCGGCTGAACAGCAGCTGGTGCTGATGCGGGTCGACGGCGGTGATGCCGAGGACGTAGCAGACGGCGGAATTGGCCGCCGAGCCGCGACCCTGGCACAGGATGTCGGCGCTGCGGGCGAAGCGCACCACGTCGTGGACCGTAAGGAAGTAGGCTGCGTAATCGAGCTTGGCGATGAGCGCGAGCTCCTCGGTCAGGATCTTGCGCACCGCCTCGGGCACGCCCTGCGGATAGGTGTCCTCCGCCCCGTCCCAGGTCAGGTCCTCCAGGTGCTGCTGGGGCGTCTTGCCCGGCGGCACCGGCTCGTCCGGATATTCGTAGCGCAGTTCGTCGAGGGAGAAGCGAACGCGGTCGAGCAGGCGCACCGTCTCGACCAGGACTTCGGGCCGGTCGGCGAACAGGAGCGCCATCTCCTCGGGCGTCTTTAGGTGCCGCTCCGCGTTGACCTCCAGCAGCCGGCCGGCGGCCATGACGGTGACGTGCTCGCGGATGGCGGTCAGCACGTCCTGCAAAGGGCGCCGCTCGGGGGCGTGATAGATCACGTCGTTAGTGGCGAGGAGCGGCACGGCGGCGTCCGCGGCGATCCGGGCGAGCTCGGCGAGCCTGCGGCTGTCGTCGCTGCGATAGAGCAGGGAGGCGCCGAGCCAGACGGCGTCCGGCGCCAGGGGCGCGAGCCGCTCGAGCGCCTGCCGCGTCTCGGCGCCGGGCCGCGGCGGCGGCATGACGATCAGCAACTGGCCGGCGATGTGCTCCGCCAGGTCGTCGACGGTGAGGTGGCATTCGCCCTTGGGTGCCGACCGCTTGCCTTTGGTGAGCAACTGGCACAGGCGGCCATAGGCGGGCCGGTCGGACGGATAGGCCAGGATGTCGGGCGTCCCGTCGGTGAAGACGAGGCGGGCGCCGACCACGAGCTTCAGGTCTGTCTGCGGCATGTCCTTGTGGCGCATGGCGGAATAGGCCCGCACCACGCCGGCCAGGGTGTTGCGGTCGGCAATCCCGATCCCCTTGAGGCCGGCGTAGGCGGCGGCCACGACCAGCTCTTCCGGCCGCGAGGCGCCGCGCAGGAAGGAGAAATTGGTGGTGACGCCGAGCTCGGCATAGGGCACGGCCGAGACCCTGGCCGGCTGCCGCGGCTGCGGAAAGGGCAAGGTGGGCTTGCCGTGCGGTTCGCCGCTCATCCGAACAGCCCATGCAGGAACCAGCGCCGGCCGCCGTCGCCCGGCTCGGGAAGGCCGTCGCAGCCTTCGCGGAACAGCCAGAAGCGGTGCCCGGCCTCGTCTTCCACCCGAAAATAGTCGCGGACGGGGAGCCGGCCCTCGTTGCGCCACCAATCGAGGGCGATGCGCTCGGGCCCCTCCGCCTTGACCACCTGGTGCATGCACCGCCGCCAGCGGAAGCGGGCCGGGGGCCCGTCGGGATGGACCCCGGAGCCGGGGAGTTGTTGCGCCTGGATGGGTTGGGGAGGATCGAACAGGCGCAAGGGCCGCGCCGGTGGCTCGGCCGGTCCGCGCACCGCCCGCCAAGTCGCGGCCGTGCCCGGTGCCGGCCTCACGGCGGCCCGGCCGACATCGATCGCCGGCACCGGGTGAGCCGTGGCCTCCGGCACATGGGTATCGCCCGGCAGAAAACGGACGACCCGCCGGGTGCCGAAACGGGCGCCCAGCCGATCGATGAGGGCGGCGAACGATCGTTCCGCCTCCTCGCCGCCGCCGAAGGCGCAAGCCAGCGTGTCGAGCGGCTCGACCACGAGGGCGGCGAGACGGATGAGATCGAAGCCGAAACCCGGATCGAGCGGATCGGCGAGCGCCTCCAGCCGCTCCTGCAGCAGGCGGGCGATGACGGTGGCATCGCGGGTGGGACGGCTGGTGTCGGCGCCGATGCGGGTGAGGGCGCCGTCGCTGCGGAAGAAGGCGGCTTCGACGCGGCGCAGCCCCTGGCCCGCCCGTTCCAGGTGGCCGGCCAGATCCCGGGCGAGGCCTTCGATGACGGCAGAGATGGTGTTCGCGTCGGCGATGGGATCGGCAAAGCGCTGGCCGATGCGGAAGCACGGCGGCGGCCGGCGCGGCGACAGCGGCATGTCGCCCATGCCGCAGAGGCGGTCGAGCGCCGTGCCGACGATGGAGCCGAAGCGCGACGAGAAGATGCCGCGGGGGCGGTCGACGAGGTCGGCCACGGTGGCAAGCCCGGCCCGTCGGATCGCCTGGGCCACGTCGGCGGGCAGGCCGAGCGCCGCAGCGGGGAGGGGAGCGACCGCCTGCGCCTCCTCGCCGGCGGGCACGATGGTTCCGGGCCGGTAGCGGGCGAGGGCCCGCGCCGCCCCGATGCTGCCGGCGACCGTCACGTTCGCGGTGAAGCCGCGGCGGGCTATCGCCTGGATGATGTCGGCGACCAGGGCCTCCTCGCCGCCGAAGAGGTGGGCGGCGCCGCTCATGTCGAGCAGCAGCCCGTCCGGCGGCTCGAGGGCGACGAAGGGGGTATAGCGGTCGCACCAGTCGGCGATGGCCTCCAGCAGCGCCTGGTCCGCCGCCGGATCGGCTTCGATGACCTCGAGGTCCGGGTGGATGGCGCGGGCCGTCGTCAGCGGCAGGCCGCGGCGTATGCCCAGCCGCGCTGCGGCATCGTCCACGGCCGTCAGCCGGAGTGCGTTATCGATCTTGGCCACCACCACGACCGGGGATCGGTCCACGGGCGAGGAGGAGGCCTGCTGCCGGGAGCGGTGGGCGGCTCCGGCCCGACGCAAGGCCAGCCGCTCGACCGTCAGCTTCGGCAGCCAGAGGGCCAGGATCCGCCGGGCGGAGGGGGAATGGGATGGGGAGACGGGCGCCATCGTCGATTGTCTCGGTTGGCCGCGAAGGGGGGGCGCGGAAACGCTGGTCATCCCCGTCCCATTCCATCGTCCAGCGCCCGTCGCGGCCGCTGCGGTGGCGGGTCAGGGTGGCGGCGAAGGCGGGGTTGCCGAGCCACGGCTGCCACCGTTGGCTCGGCTCCGTCGCGGACGGAGCCGTCTCGATCAGCCAGCGTGTCTCGGCGGCGCTCGGGATGGGGGCGCCGTCCAGGCGCAGCACCAGGGCGGTCACGCCCGAAGCGGCCGCGGTGAGCGCGAGCTTGCGCGTCGCGGTCAAATCGAACAGGGCGTCGGCGCCAGAGCTTTCCAGGACGACGGCGGCGAGGTCCCCACAGCCCAGCGCATCCGCTGCCGCCCGCAGGCCATCCAGCGGGCGTGGCACCCGCACCAGCACCACAGCATCGGGATCGAGCCCCCACTCGACCAGGCCGGGCGCGAACAGGCCGCCCCATTCCAGGTCGCAGAAGTCGTCGCGGATCCAGAGCAGCCGCCTGCGGCCGGCCCTGGTCGGGGCCGACAGCGCCCGCTGCGCCAGCCCGACGGCAAAGCCGATGGCGGCCGGCCCGTCCGCTGAGGAGGCGGCAAAGATCTCGTGCAGCGCCGCCGCTTTGAGGCCGCCGTGCAGCACCTTGTCCGCATCCGCCAGGCCCAGGCCAATACGGAGGGCGGTGAGCCGGCCGTCTGCACCGGCTGCCGGGTCGACCGCTGCTTCGCCCGCCCAGTCCCGGCCGGTCGCAGGTCTGCCTTCCAGCCGGCTGATGGTATGCCGCAACTGGGCGAACGCCGAGGCTTGCACGGAAGCTGTCGTCCTGTTTGTTCATGTTATGTTCTAGGATATGGCAAGCCGCGGACGAGTCAATCGTGGCGACTTGCATGCCTGGAATGGATGGCCGGCGTGCTCCGCTCCAGCGGCCATCCGTTCAGCCGAGGCCCCGCTCCCGTCATCGTGAGTTTACCGATTGTTGACCATAGCCGCGCATTCTGGATTGCCTTGGCCGCGTCGCCACCTTGCCGCCCCGGACAGCGGTCCAGGTAAGGGGGCTGGACCGATAGCTGTCCAAAGGGAGTTCAATGATGAACAGGATGCTCGGCCTGTCCGCCCTGACAGGTGCCATGCTCTTCGCCTCGGGCGCCTTTGCCTTCCCCGCAGGCCCGATGTCCGGCGGCGGCATCGCCCTCGACAATGGCCTCGTCACCCACGTGGCCCAGGGCTGCGGTCCCGGCGGCTGGCGTGGCCCCTACGGCGGCTGCCGCTATGGCCGTCCGGTCTATGCCCGTCCGCCGGGTTGGGCTTACCGGCCGGTCCGCTGCTGGATCCGCCCGACCCCGTGGGGACCGCGTCGCGTCTGCGGCTGAGACAGCGCAAGCAGCTCTGACCAAGCAGCTCTGACGATGAGCGGGAGCCCTTTCGGGGGCTCTCTTTGCATTTGACGGCCTACTTGACCGTCTCGCCGTGACACGCGCCCTGGTGCCAGGGGGCATAGATCGGCGTGGCATTGCCGCACTTGTCGCAGGCCGCCAGGCTGGCGGCGAGCACCGCCAGTATCCCCGCTCGCAGCAGCAGGCGAACCGCTCTGCCGCGAGCTGGACCGTTCCGGTTCATGCCGTCCATCGCGTGAGGTGACCTGGGGTGCATCGGGCGAAGCTCCTGTTGAGGCGCTTATACATGCCAGGAGCGCCGGACCGAAGCTCGGATCGCGCGAAATAGTGTGGGGCCCGGGAGAGCGGACAAGGCGCGTCACCGATCGGTCACAGTGGCTTGATGCACACCACAACCGCCTCGATGGTTGCCGTCGTGCGGGGTCGGCTCGGTCAGCTCGATCGGGTTCGATGGTCGCACGCCAGGGGCGCGACGCTTCCGTGAGCATGACGATCCCACGGCCAACTTGCGGTCGTAGAGCGCTTGGGTACCCGCCGGCGCGCCATCCCATGCGGCGAAGGCGTCAGCGTGAAGGCCTCAGGAGCTGGTCTGGCTGTCGTGCCAAGCGCTCCCAGTCGACGAGCCCGCCATGTTTGTATCCGCAAGGTAGCGAAGTGATGATCGGCTCGGCATGAAGAAATAACCACCAGCAACGGTGGTGATGTAGCTCTGTATGCCTTCGAGCGTAAGAGCACCTGACGCTGTCGGGATCGTGAACACGTTGGCGGACGCCATCGCCGAGACGATCGGATCTGCTTCATTGTGCAGTCCATGGAAGGATGGAGAGTTCAGCCAGGATTGCTGAACAAACTCGAATTGGCGCTCGAGGTCGGCGCAAAGGCAGGCAAACAGCAGGCCTTTTTCAGGTCCGCCGGCCGCTTCATGCCCAACCTCGTAAGGACGGCCACGCCGGAGCAGACGATGGCGATTGACGATGGATCGCGCGACGGCCTCCCCGGGTTGGAAGCTGTCGCGCGGATTGGCCCGCCGGATGTGGGCTCCAAGGGGGCAACGCAGGCCGCTCGGGTCATCGAGGCCAAAGGCGAAGTCGTTGTTCGGTTGCGCGCGGGGGTGGGCGGGCGGCGCGAGAGGCGCGTCGACGAGCGGTGTCCCGTCCTGCCAGCGGCCCATCATCTTGGCGGCCACCCAATCTGCATTGATCTTCGCGCTGGCGGCTGCGTCGCGGCGATAGTATCGCCGAAGCTCCTTGGCCTTGTCATCGGTGAATTGGCGAAAGCCATCTACATCCTGCTTGAGCTGCCGCAGGACGAGGAAGGTTCCGTTCCGCCCGAAGTCGTGGGACAGCATCGCTGCGGGCGAGCTGGCGAAAGCCGGGAAACGGGCCGGTGTCTCCGCCTCCAGGGTCGGCAGGCGGTTTCCCGGATCGGACTCGGCACCGACGACCGGCGACGGCGGGAAATAACCCTGATTGTTGCGATAGCCCAGAATGAACTCGCCCGGCTCGGCCACGTCATTGGGTAAGGCCCCCTTAACAAATCGTTGCGTGCCTCGAATGATTGGTTGAGAGATGCCGTCGCGAAAGCCAAAATGCTCGTGTACAACTTCATTGGCGCCGATTGGCTGCATATGAATGCTTTGAACAACGGCTCGTTCCGTCCCGCCTAACAGGGCGACGTGCTTGTCCAGCAGGTCGCTGCATATCGCGGCCGATCGTGCGTAGACCAGCAACGCAGCGTCCACGCCCCCTTCGCCCTCGCCGTCGGACCACCGCCAATGCATTGGCGCTGAGCCTTCGAAGTCGCCGAGCACTTGGGCGCGGCTTGCCATGCCGATGTTGAAAGCGCCCGGAAACGTCGCCAGTGCGCCGCTGTTCAGATCGCCTGGCAGGCCGAGCTTCCGAAGCCCCGCCGAGGAGAAGGCGACAAAGGTTGCGCTGTCCCTGTCTCCAGCCGGCGTATCGCCGAACATGATGGCGAGGTCGGAGCCTAGGTAAGAGCGCTCGATTGTCTGGTCCAACGCCAGCGCGTTCAGCCAGTCTCGGCGCTCGGACGGCTTCGTCGGCAGACGCAACAAGGCGCAGGCCCCATGCCTCAGGCGCCCAAACCCGCCAAACACCAGTGCTTGCACTTCGTCGGACTCGATGGCGAACTCGGGCCGCTGCACGGATCCAAAACACGCAAGCCAGGCGCGGGCGCTTGAATCCGTCTTGGCACGCACGAGTCCGTCATGAACCAGCGCGTTGCTCCGGATTCGGTCGGTCGTCAGCTTGGGGAAGCGGCTGTACCAGAACTGGGACGGCACCTGCTGCCTGCGGACCCAGCGCTTGAAGCGATCACCGTCGCGCGCGCCCTCTCCAATCAGAAATCGGGTGCGCGGAAATCCGACGCAGTTGCTCCATGCAGCGGTCTGTCCTGCGTGCGCCTTGGTGACAAAGTCTTCAAGATAACTGTCCCAGCTGCCGTCATAGTTCGCCAGGAACAGCATTTTACCGGAGCCGGGAACACAGACCCAGCGCGCATAGTGAATGCTCCCCATGTCGACGACGAATCCCGGCCGATACGCGAAGGTGACGAGCTGCTTGATACCCCACAGGGCGGACGCCAGCGTTAGCCTGCGAAACCAACCCTGCTTCAGCGTGGTAACGGCCATGAAATGGTTTTGAGCGTAGCCGGGCGCGTCTTCACGCGCGGTGGCGGCCCGCAGATGCGCGAGCTCGGCACGCCGCTCGTCGGGAATGTCCCGGCTCTCGTGGTATCGGAGCAGCAGGGTGAAGGCCAAGGCCAAGAGGCCGAGCACGATGACTTCGGCAACAATGCCGCCCGTCACCGCAAGCAGGGCGGCGGTGACCCTCTGAACGGTTGTCTCCGGCACGATGGCGGTATAGAACCCGACGATCAGCAAGCACAGGAGGCCGCCCGCGCAGATATAGAGCGGCCACGCGGCCCGCGACTGCGCGAAGCGGGCCAAGGCCCCGCCGGCGCCGCTCTCCGTCCATTCGGAAATCAGCAGGCGCCGTCGCATGGGGCGGAACAGCAGGTCGGCCAATTTGGCCCCGCGCTCAAGGAGCGCCGCGGTGCGCGGGTCCGCCTGCGCCATGGCCACGAGCCGATCGTCCTGCCGGATCAGATTGCGCACATGGTTCAGCGTGGCCATGGGCTTGGCGCCCACCGCGACATTGTCTTGGAGGTAATGGTCGATCGCATCCCGCGCAAACATCGCCAGCTCCTCCTGGCGGCCGATCTCCGCCGCTGGGAACTCCGGCGTGCCGTTGAAGTTCAGGCCCGTCGCCCCCCAGGGCAGGGCGCGCGCCGCGAGGGCGTATTTCGTCATCGCCTCCAACAGCGAGGGCGGTGCGTCCTTGACGTGGGTGAAGATCGGGCCCAACCAGCTCACCGCCGCAGCTGCCACCGCCTCGAGTGCCGCCTCCTGCGGTCCGTCGACGTTGAGCTCGAGCAGGAGATGCGGCGCGGCCTGATCCTCATTGCCGAGCTCGACGACCGCCAGCGAGGCGAAGTGGACGACACCCGTCGCCGTGAGATCCTGCGCGAAGGCTGCGCCGGCGGGATTGCCGAGGGCGCAGATCTGCTTGCGCAGCGCCTCCGCCTCGGCGGGGACCGCCAGGGGGGCGCACACGGTGATCATCGACTGGCCGGCAGGTGCGCTCTTCGGCGTGAACACCATGTCCAGCTGCCGCGGAAATGCGCCGGCGGACCGCAACCGTCCCGCGGGGCCGGGGCAGCGCCGCAGGTCCGCCTGCGCCAGCAGCGCCAGGAACACCTCCGTGATCTGAGCCGTCGCCACATACTTGCCCAGGCACCAGTGGGGACCAGCGCCGAAGAGCAGATCCGTGCTCTGATCACTCCGGAGCATGAACTCGTGCGGCTTGTCGACGGCGCGGCTGTCACGCAGCGCCGATGCCGTCGCGACGAGAACCACCGAGCCTTCGCGGACACGCTTGGCGCGTGGCGTGCCGTCTGCGATGGTCCCGTCCTTGCGGGCATATCGCCATTGGCCTGGCGAGAGGGCCGGGTTCAGCCGCGCCACCTCGAGGAGGATAGCGGTGAGAGTCGCCCGGTCGTCTGCGACGGCAGCCTTCACGGCCTTCTTCATCGCGTCCGGGCGTCGCAGCAGCTCGTCCAGCATCTTGCCGGCGGCAAGTGTGTTCGTGGGAATGAATCCCGTCATCAGCCCGATCAAGGTGGCCCGGATCGTGCCGTCCGTCAGGCCGGGGTGAGCGGCCTTGAGCTGGAGGAAGCGGTCGACGAGCGCATCGGCGGGGGCGCCTCCACTCGCCCGAAGCTTGGCGTCCGCAATCGCGCGGTCGACGACGGCCTTCAGGCGATCGGCCGCGTAAACAGCCCGTCGCCGTGTCTCGGGGGCCCCGAACGGATCGGCGAACAGCATGGCCGAAATGGCCACTGTCCAATCCGCGAACGCCGTCGGATCATCGACGCGCAAGCCGAAATACTTGGCGCACGCTTCTGTCGCGCAGCGGGTGATGAGATCGCCGATGACGTCGATCCGCCCACCCGCGTTCGTCAGAAGCGCGTCGGCGACCCGACGCGTATGGTCCCGGACGAGATCAAGATCCCCCTTGTGGATCGCGGCACGGATAATCGTGTTCAGTTGGTCATGCTCATCGCCCTCCATGCCGAGGACCGAGTTCGTTCCGCCGCCGAGCTCGGTCATTTCCAAAGCAAACGGCACCTCGAACACGTCCGATTCGGTCAAGACCTGGCGCACGTCGGCTTCGCGGGTCACCAGGACCAGTCGGCCGAACTGCGGATTGGGCCAGAACGTACGGAAGAACCAGAACAGCAGCGGGAGGGATCTCGATACGAGAGACCCGACGAAGACACTCAGGCGGCCTTGCGGCCGGTCCAGATCGAAGTCTTGGGCGGTTGCCGAGGTGCTTGAGCTTTGCTGCCGCTGGGCGGCGCGAATGCCGTCATAGTACTTAAAGGACCACATCGCTCCCCCCCGGGCTGTCCTTTGATGTTCTCGAATAGCGGCTGCATGCCCCGAGCGTGGCGGTTTGCACCACAGTCGAGTTACGCGTATCGCTCGAAGATCCGACATCCGCTCTGGGCGCTGCCCCAGGGTCGGCGTCTTGCGGATCTCGCTACACCGGCGCCGCGCAGGCGCTCTCTCACGATCGGTCGGCTCCCGCCGTCAGCACCCACCCGCGGTCCGCGCCTCGTCGCCAGCCGGCTCCGTCGCTGTCCACCTGTGCCGTTCGGCCGCCGCCAGAGCCAGGCCTTGCTTGAGCCGGGCCGTCCACGCCGGATCGACAAACGGCACCCAGTCGACGTAGTCGGGCTCGAATTTCGGTTTGACGGCCAGCAGCTCGCTCAGCGCGCGTGCAGCTCCCACATGATCTCCCAGATCGGCCAGAGCATTGATCTTGATGACGTGACCGTACCAATAGCCGGGGCGGCGGATGATCGCCTGCTCGGCGTGATCGATGGCCTCGACGTAGGCGCCAAGCATCCAGTGTGCTGTCGCCATGATGCTGAGCATCGCGAAAACCAGCAGATCGGTCGGGCTCAACCGCAAGGCGGTCCTGACGGCCTCCAGAGCGAGCTCCGGCTCCGCATCCCAGGTATGAACGTCGCCCAGCTGCGCATGCGCCTCTGCCAGGCTCGGGTTGAGCGCAAGCGCGCTGTGAAACAGAACTTTTGCGCGCGATGGGCGCCGGAACCACATCTCGGCCACGCCGGCCAGCCAGTGGCCGCGCCCATCCTCCGGATCGGCGCGCATCGCGCGGTGCGCCAGATCGCGCATCTCGGCGACCTTGTCGGGCGCCCCTCGCTCCGCCCAGATCGACCGCCCGAGCGCCCACGCCACTTGAATCAGCGCTTCGGCCGATTCCGGTTCGAGCTCGAGGGCCCGCCTGAAGAGGACGCGCGCCCGTTCGGCATCCTCCCTCGTCAAGCGATTGATATGCCACCGTCCGCGCCAGATCAGATCGCTGACGCTCAGATCGCGCGGCGACTTGGTGTGCGCCGACACTTGCTCGGCGGTATCGATGCGGGTGTCGAGCGCGCCGACCAGACTTGCGACGATCTGCGCCTGCACCTGTTGCGCATGGAGCGATGGCTCCTCCATGCGATGCGACCACAGAACGCGCTGCGTCTCCGCGTCGGACAGCTCGACCGCAAGGCTGAAACCGGTCGCGGCCCGCCTGATGCGGCCCTCGAACAGATATTTGGCGCCGAGCTGACGGCCGACGATCCGGTGATCGATGCTGTCGCCGCCAAAAGCGAAGCTCGAGCTGCGGGCGATGACCGGCAGCCACCGCAGACGGGAGAGACGGTCGATCAGATCCTCGCTCAGCCCCTCCGACAGGTAGTCGTTCTCAGGCTCGCCGGTCAGATTCCGGAACGGCAGAACAGCCAAGGCCGGCCGTCCCCCGAACCCGGGTGCAGGCTGCGAGACATCCACTATCCGTGCCGGCAGTTCGACCATCGGCTGCAAGGGCTGGGGTGGCTCGCCGGAGGAGGCCGGCGACCGCGCCCGCGCGGCACGATCGGCAAGCATGCGGCGCTGGGCCCGCAGCCATTCCTCGAAGCCCTCTTCGCCGGCGATATCGACGCCTTCCAGGAACTCGCGGGACCCCAGGAGCGCCGGCTCGTCGGCCGCCACCTCGCCGAGCATGACAGCGCGCGCGTCGATGTTGACATGCGCGAGCGCCAGTCCGACCCGATCACGCTTGCAGATCAGGAGCTCCGTCGAGCCTGTATTGAGCCGCTTGCGCAGCTCCGAAAGCTCGCGCCGCAAGCTACCGCGCGCTTGCTCCAGCTGCCGGCTGCCCCAGAGCCGGTCTTGCAGCCACGATCGCGCGCGCTCTCCGTCGTCCGATGTAGCCAGCATGGCGATCAGCGCCATCCCTTTGCGGCTGGAGATCTCGATCTGCAGGCCAGCTGGCCCGAGTAGCCGAAACGTCCCCAGCAGCCTCAGCGTGTATGAGATTGGTGTGCGCTCCATCACTAGATCGGGCTCTGCCGGGTACACAATCGCACGCTAAACGCATTCACGCAGAAATCACGATTTAATTGCGCAATCCGAACACCCCCGTCACGGCCGCTGGACCCTGCTCGCGAACATTGCCCCCCAACGCCATGGCGCGGCCCATCCGCGCCCTGTTCTGAGAGGCTGCCATGTTCAAAGAACCGATACTGGCCGCTGACGAGATCCAGGGGAACGTCCTGCGCGGCTTCAATAGCCAATATCTCGCCCTTGTCGGGCTGCAGTTCGCCACAGGCGTGGCACGACCAGCCGCCCGCGACTGGCTTGCTCGTCTCCCTCTGTCGACACTCGCCGGTGTTGCCCGCTTCCGCCTCGCGCGGCGCCTGGCGCGCCGCTTCGACGAAGTCTTGCCGGTCGTCCTGATCAATGTCGCGTTCTCGGCGCGCGGGTGCGAAGCGCTTGGACTTGCGACCACAAAGGTCCGCGATCGGTACTTCCGCAAAGCCATGGGAGACGTCGCGCGGGAGCTGGGCGATCCCCAACTCCAAAGCTATCTCTACGGGCGCACGCATGCGGATACCCCGGATGTCCTGCTGATCCTCGGGGCGGACGATTCGATCCTTCTGCATGAGACGGCGCGCGCTCTCGAGCGCGGTGCGCAATGTGTCGGCCTGGACGTGCTGTTTCGCGAGCACGGCGCCAAGCTGCTGGACGAGAGGGAACATTTTGGCTTCCACGACGGCATGTCCGAGGTGACGCCGCGCGGGCGCCTCTCCGATGAAGATGACGACTTCCTCTATCCCCGTACGATCATCGGACCAGCCGGCGCTACGACGGCAGCCCCCGACAGGCCGCTCGTGTGGCCTGGGCAGTTCGTCTTCGGCTATCACGGACAATTGTCGGATAAGCTGCCCACGTCGAGCCCGGTGACGGGCGGGGAAGCCTGGATGACGAACGGCAGCTTCCTCGTCTACCGACGCCTCCGTCAGGACGTTCCAGGTTTCCGCCGCTGGTGCGCGGAGCAAGCCGCCGCGACGACCCAGCATGCGGGGCACGTCGTCAGCCCCGCGGCGCTTGCCGCCCGTGCCATCGGGCGGCCGCCCGATGGCACGCCCTACAGCGTCTTGCTATCGGGCCAAGATCAAGCGGTCCTTGGTGATACACGTCGCGGCTACGGTTCGGTCGCTCCACCCCTCACCGTTATCGAGCCCGACGGTCGGCGACGGACGATACGTCGTGCCCCGGCCAATCGAAATGGCAGAATCGGTCCACACCGCACGCCCATTCGTAAGGTCAATCCGCGGGACGTGCCCGCAGACAAGCAGAACACGCTTCGGCTGCAGGTGCTTCTGCGCGGAATCCCATACGGGCCGCGATATGAGGAAGATAAGCGAGGTTCTGTGGACCGCGGATTGTTGTTCCTCGCATACCAAACATCATTCGCAGAGCAGTTCGTTGCGCTGAGCCGGGACTGGAGGAGCCATTTCGACCGGCTGGGGATATGCGGGGAAGGCCACGATCTCTTGGTCGGCCAGGGCGGCAGGGAAATCAGGTTTGGCTCGCTGCCAAGTGCGGACGCGGCTGTGCCCTACAAGGCGACCGCCCCCGAGCAATTCGTGACTGCGACAGGTGGCGCATTCCTATTTTCGCCCGCCGTGTCCCTCGTCCGAAGACTGGCGACCGTGGTCTGACGTTGGAAGAAATCAATAGCTTAACCTGGGGCTGACGGAGTTGACGGCGGTCCGCGAGGCAGATCCGTCCCTCATCTCGAAGGTCGCCGCAAATGGCTGCGAGGCTTTGATGAAACAAAGCTTGAACCCTGGACAACGTCTGCCGAAGCCAAAGCCCGTCCAGATCGGCTCGATCGGCGGCAAGCGGATCTGTTTGCCATGGTGTTCGTAAGGTCGCCTGGGAGGTCATTGAGGGTCATTGTCCTCGTCGCGGGCGGAGCGACGCTGGCGGCGGCCGTTGCTGCTCCCGAGCTTGCCAATGAGAAAGATCTGCGCACCCGGACTGACGCCACCGGCGAGACTGAAATCAGCTTCTGCTCGAGATCCAGTCCCAACGGCTTCGGTTTTCCGGGGCACGCGTTCGTGGCGTTCAGCGAAAGACATGTCGGCAAGCCGCGCAACTTTCGCGCCGTCGGCCACACCGTGGCATCGGGGGCGGGGCTGTCTTCCATCGCCTTTACTTACTTCGGCGGTAAGGCGGTGGTCGGGGCGCAGGCGGAGGAGCGCTTCACCCACCTGAGGCAGGCTTGCCTCAACCTCAAGATCGATCGCGCCGTGTATCAGAAAGCTCTGAGTGCAGCCCGCCCCACGCTCACGGCGCTCGGCCTGCCGGACGAACTGGCTGGGTCGGCGGAGAGCTACGCGCTGAATCGAAACGATTGCATCGATTTCGCGATCAGGGTTGCCCAGCCGCTCAAGGCGGCCGGCTTGAACGTGCCTGAACGGACGCCGATTGACATGCCCGCCGCGTATATCGCGAGGATGATCGAGGCCAATCCTTAGATAAGATCCACACCCGGCGCCGCAGCCGAGGATGCAAGATGTCCGATAGCGAGCCCACAAAACCGTCGTGGACGAGCGGCTTTGTCCGTGTGAACGACGTCAAGCTGCATGTCGTCGAAGCGGGGCCGGCGGACGGGCCGGCCCTGTTCCTGATCCACGGCTTCCCGGAGTTTTGGTGGACGTGGCGTCATCAGGTCGGTCCGCTCGCTCAGGCGGGCTTTCGCGTGATCGCGCCGGACATGCGCGGCTACAATCTGAGCGATGCACCCCAGGGGATCGACCCCTATCATCTCGATACGCTGGCATCGGACGTGGTCGCGCTCGCCGCCGCCTACGGGGCGGAACGGTTCAGGCTCGTGGGACACGACTGGGGTGGGGTCATCGCCTGGTGGGTTGCGGCACGCTATCCCGAGCGGGTCGAGCAATTGGTCATCCTGGATGCACCGCACCCGGATGTCTTCGCGGCGTATGCCACGACGCATCTCTCCCAGGCGCTTCGCAGTATCTACGTCGTGCTGTTCCAGTTGCCCTGGCTGCCGGAGGCGGCGCTGGGCGTCCTCCGGTTCGCCGGCCTGCGGATGCTCATAAGGCTCACCGCCAGGAAAGGCGCTATCGGTTCGCGTGAGCTCGACTATTACGTCGATGCGTGGCGACGCGGCTCGCTCACCGGGATGATCAACTACTACCGCGCGGTGCGGAAGAGAAAAGTCGGCGCCCCCGCCCGGATCGCGCCGCCGACGCTCGTGCTCTGGGGCGAGGACGACAGCTTTCTCGGACTACCTCTGGCGAAGGCCAGTATCGAGATGTGCGACAGAGGCGAGCTCAAGCTTGTCGAAGGTGCAACGCATTGGCTTCAGTGGGAGGAGCCGGAGCGGGTCACCAGCGAGATCCTGGGCTTCCTGTCTCCTCCGGTCCCGCCGCGCGGCGCCTGTGATGCCTAGAGCATGATCCCAAAACGTGGGCACCGGTTCTTGGGCGATCATGCCTAACACGAGGACTTAGAGCCGCGCCCGCTCCGGCGTAGGCGCGGCTTCGATCGGCTTACGCCGCCTGCAACCGTTCGATCAGGGCCATCGCCGCGTGCGGGGCGCGCACCTTGGCGCCGTTGATCATGAAAATGAACACGTCGACGGGCGCCTTGGCCGGCTCCGAGGCGCCGTCGGCCCGCGGCAAATCCGCGGGCGTGGCGCCACTCTCCCAGGTGCGCGCCCGCTCGGCCCACTGGTCGAGCTCGGCCGCGGAATAGCCGGTCGGCTCGTCTTCGCGCGCCTGCTGCAGCCGGGCGTAGACGAAGTCCGCCGTGCGATCGGCGGCAGCCGGATACTTCGCTGAATCCGCGAAGACGATGGCGACGTTCCGCGCGCGCAGCAGCTCGATCAGCTCCGGGTTCACGAAGCTCTCGTGCCGCACCTCCAGCGCATGGCGCACCTCGAGGCCGTCGACGCTCGTCGGCAGCAGCTCGAGGAAACGGGAAATGTCCTCGGGATCGAAGCGCTTGGTCGGAGCCAATTGCCACAGGATCGGCCCGAGCTTGGCACCGAGCTCGGTCGGGCCGCTGGCGAAGAAGCGCTCGATGGATTCGCCGCCCTCGGCCAGGACGCGCCGGTTCACCGCAAAACGCGGAGCCTTCAGCGAGAAGACGAAGCCGTCGGGGCTTTCATCGGCCCATTTGCGGAAGCTGGCCGGCTTCTGCGATCCATAGAACGTGCCGTTCACCTCGATGGCGGTGACCTGGCGGCTGGCGTGGGCGAGCTCGCGCGCCACCGGCAGCTTCGGCGGATAGAAGGTGCCGCGCCAGGGCTCGAAGGTCCAGCCGCCGATACCGACCCGGATCATGTCATCCTCCCTGGAGCGCTTGGATAGCGTGGAGGCGTCCAGCTGATCTACCTGATCGTCCCCACGTCAAGCCCGGCCACGAGGGGTCAGCATCTCCGTGCAGAGCTATTGGCGACGCTTGCCCTGCCCCGGGTCATTCTGCTGCTCGAGCGGGGCGGTGTCAGCCTCGCTACTCCCTTCGCCGCTGGGCCGGGACTGCGCGCCGTGGGCGAGCGGAATGGTGCTCGCCATATTGCTGCCGAGCCGCTCGAACTGACCACCCAGGCCCTCGCGCGTGTTGGGGTCGATGATGGCGATCGGCGCCGAGATGGCAAGGCTGGCGGCGCTGCCCACCGTCGACGCGGCGCCGACGGCGACCTGGCCCAGCCGCTCGCCGATGCCGGCGTGGCCGTCGTTCAGCGTCTGGCCCTCGACCAGGCGTTGTCCGATCATCCGAACCACGTCCGGAGATTGCGCGAACTTGCCGTGCTTGATGCTGTCGCTCGTCTCGACCTTGGTGAGGTCGACCACGGTGATCTGATCGCGGTCGAGCACGGCGCGGTAGGGCTCGACCTCCGCATTGATGGCGCCCAGGCGCGGCTCGCCCCAGACCCGGCGGGAGACGGCGAGGGCCTCGTCGTCCTGCGAGATGAAGATGGTGACGGGTGGGCGGTTCGGTCCGATCTCGGCGACCTGGCGGCGGAACACGTCGAAATCGACGTCCGGCGCCGCCAGCATGATGCTGTTGATCTTCGGCGAAATGCGGCCGTTGCGGATCGCCATCTGGCGAAGGGCTTCCAGCGTCACCCAATTGCCCATGGAGTGGGCCAGGATGGCGACCTCGTCCACGTTCTTGTCCTTGGCCAAGGCTTGCAGCACGGCCTCCAGCGCGTCGCGGGAGTAGCTGCCGCTCTCGTGGTCGTAGCCGTAGGACAGCAGCTGCCCGCGCGACGGCCAGGTGAACAGGATGGGCACGGCCGGCGCGTTGGAATCGTGCACGATCTGCGCGAAACGATAGACCGCTTCTTCGAAGCGCGTGTTGTAGCCGTGCACGAACAGCAGCACCCGCCGTTTGGGCGTGCGCCGCAGCCGCGCATCGAAGCTGGCGGTCGCCTCCGCCCGGTCGAGCTCGGTCGCGCGGACGGTCACGAAATCGGTGGCCGGGTTGCCCGGTAGCGATTTCGGCCATTGCACGTCGCCCACCTTGCGGTTCTGCGGGGGCGGGATCGAGACCGTGATATCGGCGAACCTCAGGCCGCGCCCGCGCTCGCCCGTGAACATCTCGCCGGGGGCGGCGTTGCGGTCGCTGCGCGTGGTGGCGACGAGCAGGGTCACCTCGCTGGTGCCTGGCGCCGTTGCCGCAACCGGGACCAGCACGTTCTTGGGCCGGCCGGCGCAGCCGCCGAGCCCCAACGCCGCAGCGAGCAGCAACGCAACAAGGGAACGGCGCATCATCGGCTCGAATGCTCATCTGGGGTTGAGATCAGGCTAACCGCGGTCCTTTCGTTTGCGGCACCCGAGCCCGGTTGGCAACGGGGGGCGCCGGCCGTGCGGCGGAAAGCCGGCCTCCCGTGCCCTTTGCGCAACCATTTCCGTTATTCGGTGCCCGGCGTCGGCACGATGGCCGCATCGCTCTTGAAGCGCGCGTAACGCGCCGGGGCGATCAGCACCGAAGCGGAGGCGGCCAGCACCAGGGCAAGCCCGATCCAATCGGTGATCAGTGGAATTTCGCCGAGCAGGAAGATGGCGCCCACCATGCCGATCGCCGGCACCATGAGCGTGCCGATGGCCGCGACGCCGGCCGGGGTTCGGACCACCACCTGGAACCACAGGAAGGTCGCGACGCCCTGAGCCAGGATGGCGTTGTAGATGAGCCCGAGTACGCCGGGCGTGATGCCGTTGAAGGTTGGCGGGAACCGCTCGAACAGCAGCATGCCGATGATGAGGAAGACGGCGCCGCAGGTCACCTGCCAGGTCGCCGCGACGACGGGGGGCGCCGCGATCGGGAAGCGTTTCATGCACACCAGCGAGGCTGCCCACGACAGCGCCGACAGGAACGCCAGGCTGAGGCCGAGCGTCGCCGCGCCATGCTGGATGACGGGCAAGGCGAGCACGGTCAGGCCGGCAGCGCCGAGCGCCAGGCCGATCATCTTGCGGCGGTCGAGCGGCTCGTCGAGGAATACGATGGCGAGCAGCGTCGCCCAGATGGGCATGGAGAACGTGACGATCGCGGTGCGCCCGGTCGACATGTTCATCTGCGCAAAGGCATTGAGGATATTGACGCCGGCGATGCCGGACAGGCCGGGCGCCGCGATCCGCCACCACTGCGACGGCGGCACGCGCAGGGAGTGCCGCTGCACCAACGATATCAGCATCAACAGGATGCTCGCCCCGGCCAGCGACAGGGCGCGCATGGTCCAGGGGCCGAACTCGATGAGCGCCATCTTAACGATTGGCCAGTTCAGGCCCCAGATGGTGCCGATGAGCACGACGAGGGCGACATGACCCCGCGCGGGTTGTGCATGCATGGGCGGGCGATCACTAAATGGGATGCAACGGTAGCGTGCGCACTTATGCGCCCTTCGGCCAAACGTAGCAAATGCATCAGGCGCGGAACGAAGCCTCAAGCGATGCAGTGGCTGCGGCGGGCGGAGCCTCTTGCCTAATAGCCCGCGGGCGTGAAACCTGCAGCTCAACGAGGCTCGAGTATCGGCCCGATGATAGCCCGCAGGGGAGGCCCGCCATGGCGGTACGCTACTACGATTGGATCGCACACCATGCCCGCCGCACGCCGGCGAAGCTTGCCGCAGTCGACCTCGCCACCAATCGCCTGTTCACCTACGAGACGATGAACGACCGGGTCGGCCGCCTGGCCCGGCACCTGCGCGACACGCACGGCGTCGGCGTCGGCGACCGTGTCGCGGTGCTGGCGCTCAACAGCACCGACATCCTCGAGATCCAGTTCGCCTGCGCCCGCATCGGCGCCATCTTCGTTCCGCTGAACACGCGGCTCACGGTGCCGGAGCTCGAGTTCATCGTCTCGGACGCGTCGCCCCGCCTCATCGTGCACGACGACGATCTGGCCGAGACCGCGACCCAGGTGATCGCCCGGTGCGGGGTGCCGGCAGCCTGCCGCGCGGGGGTGGGCGGCGACTACGAGCGCGGCATCGCGCTGTCCTCGCCCTTGCCGGCGGAGCAGGGCGCCGTGGTGACGCACGACGACGTGTCGACCATCATGTACACCTCCGGCACGACCGGCCGGCCCAAGGGCGCCACGATCACCCACGGCATGACGTTCTATAATTGCGTCAACCTGGGCAGCATCGCCTATGTCACGCCCTCGTCCGTCCAGCTCGTGGTGCTGCCGCTGTTCCACACCGGTGGCCTCAATTGCTACGTCAACCCCGTCCTCCACGCGGGCGGCACCGTGCTGGTGATGCGGGTGTTCGACCCCGGCGCGGCGCTCAGGCTGATCGGCGAGCAAGCCTACGGGCTGAACCTCTTCTTCGGCGTGCCGTCGATCTACCAGTTCATGGGCCAGCACCCGGCCTTCGCCGAGACGGACTTTTCGCGCCTCGTGGTCGGCGGCGTCGGCGGGGCGCCGATGCCGGTGCCACTGCTCAAGCTCTGGGAGGGCAAGGGGATCGCGCTGATGCAGGGCTACGGCATGACCGAGACGAGCCCCTCGGTGCTGGCGCTCGACAACGCGGATGCGGCGCGCAAGGCCGGCTCCGCCGGCAAACCCGTCCTGCACACGGAGGTGCGTGTGGTCCGTGAGGACGGCACCGATGCAGCCCCCGGCGAGATCGGCGAATTGTGGGTGCGCGGCCCCAACGTCACGCCGGGCTACTGGAACCGGCCGGAGGCGAACAAGACGGCCATCACCGACGGCTGGCTGCATACGGGCGATGCGACGCGGGTCGATGACGAGGGCTATTACTACATCGTCGACCGCTGGAAGGACATGTACATCTCCGGCGGCGAGAACGTCTACCCGGCCGAGGTCGAGGACGTGCTCTATCAGCTCGCCGCGGTCGCCGAGGCGGCGGTCATCGGCGTCCCCGACGAGACCTGGGGCGAGACGGGCATGGCCGTCATCGCGGTCAAGCCTGGCCAGGAGCTCACCGAAGCCGAGGTCATGGCCCACTGCCGGGCCAATCTGGCGCGCTTCAAATGCCCGCGCGTGGTGAGCTTCGTGGCGGCGCTGCCGCGCAACGCGACCGGCAAGGTGCACAAGCCGACGCTGCGCGGCCAATTCGCCGACGGGGCGCCCAAGCGGGATCCGGCGCCGACGGCTTGAGGGGCAAACGCGGCGTTATGTTCGCTATGCAAGGCTCTGTTGCCGCCGCGGACGGGATGGTGACTTGTCGGCGGTTGCCTCAGTCGACATAAGAGCAGGCGTGTCACTGCCCTCAACCGAGCCCATGCCGGCCAGCGATGCTGGCCAACGCGAGCGCCTTCAGCGTCTCTGCGTCGCGTTTGCGCGGCTTGATCCCGATGCGGCTCATGCGGAGCTGAAACGGGCTGCGGTCGCCATCGCCGTGGTCGGCGATCCCGAGCAGCCGGGCGAGCTCGCACTGCTGCTCACGCGCCGGGCCAAGACGCTGCGCTCCCACGGCGGCCAATGGGCGTTGCCCGGCGGCCGCTGCGACGCCGGCGAGACCGCGACGGAAACGGCACTGCGCGAGCTGCACGAGGAGCTTGGGCTGGCGTTGGCGAGCGATGCGGTGCTCGGCCAGCTCGATGATTATCCCACGCGGTCCGGCTACGTGATGTCGCCGGTGGTCGTCTGGGCCGGGACGAGCCCCGCCCTCACGCCGAACCCGCTGGAAGTGGCGTCGGTGCACCACATTCCGTTCGCCCACATCACCATCGAGGACGCGGTGAGCTTCGTCACCATCCCCGAGAGCCCGCGGCCGGTCGTCCGCCTCCACATCAACGAGCGGCACGTGCACGCGCCGACGGCGGCGGTGATCTATCAGTTCCGCGAGCTGTTGGTCGGCCGCACCACCCGCGTCGCCGATCTCGAGCAGCCGGTCTTCGCCTGGCGCTGACACGCGCCCTTGCAAGGGATCGCGAGACTCATTCGGTTCGACGCACTGCTTTCAACGCTTTTCGAGCTGCGGCGGCTCTCATCTCCTGGCGTACGCGCTCCAGGAGCGCATCGGGCACGTAACCGTAGCGACGGTCGCCCTTGGGCGTCGTCGCGAGATCGACGCCAGGCCAATCGAATTCATTGTACTCGTCGCATATGACCCACGAGCGCGGGGCGTCCAAGCCCAGGTGCCCTCTCACTCGCGCTGGAATTTCGACGGCGCTGCGCGAGGCGTCGGGCGCTTGCGTCGTGACGGGGACGACCGCGACCGTGGTCTTGCCCGACGCTTGTCTGGCGACGACGATCACCAGCACGCAGGGCCGCACCTTGCGCCCGCTTTCCTCGCCCTCGTTGTGTTCGTGTCGCCACAGATAAATGTAAGGAATGACGAGTCCGGGTTCCGGACCGACCTCCGCGAGGGACATCAATCGTCCATCAGCTCATCGAGCTCGGGACGGCGCCGCGGCAAAGGCTTGGCCAGCTCCGCCGTCAAATCGTCGGACATCTCCCAAACGTGTCGCGCCTTTGGGAGCAGATGGCGAACGCGCAGATACTCCTCGAACTCAGGCGCCGACACGAAGTAGCCCAGCACCATACCGGTCTTTTGATTGGTCACCATGATGGGGACCGATTGCGCCGTAAACGACCACTGGCCAAAGCGGCCGGAAAATTCGGTCGCGGAGACTTTTTGGACCCGACCCATGCCGACAAGACCTCATCTCGCCATTTTGACTAATATGGAGATAATGTCTCGAACGGCAATTGGGATGTGACGTAGGAACGATCTCCTCATTCGATTTCGCTCTCCGACTCGGTCCGAACCATCTATGGTCCGCGCCCACGGCGGCCGGGAGCATTTTTGAATCTGGAGCTGTTCTTCAGGGATCGGAAAAGTCCACCCGATCGAGAAGCGCTGCGGAGCCGTGGCCCATGGGGAGGACCAGAGAATGACGTCGTTGCCGACCGCCAAACCGGAAGAGGTGGGCTTTTCCATCGAGCGCCTGGCGCGCCTCACGGCTGCGCTGCGGGCGGAGGTGGACCGCGGCCGCCTTCCCGGCGCGGTGACGTTGATCGCCCGCTACGGCAAGATCGCCCATGTCGAGGCGATCGGCGTACGCGATCCGGCGACAGGCGCGCCGATGCAGACCGACTCCATCTTTCGCATCTATTCGATGACCAAGCCGATCGTCTCGACAGCGATCATGATGCTGGTCGAACAGGGGCGGGTGCTGCTCTCCGATCCGGTCTCGAAGTACATTCCGGCGTTTGCCAAGACCAAGGTCGGCATCGAGCGGGACGGCGAGATCGAGCTGGTCGATCCGGTCAGGCCCATGACGGTCCAGGACCTGCTGCGCCACACCTCCGGGCTCAGCTACGAGTTCCTGGCCGGTCCGGCGCTGGTCAAGCTCTACACCGAGGCCAAGATCTACCGGCGCAACTGGTCCAACGCCGAGCACGCCGAGACGCTGGCTGCGCTGCCGCTGATCCACCAGCCGGGCACGCACTGGGACTACAGCCGCTCGACCGATGTGCTCGGGCGCATCATCGAGGTGGTGACAGGACGCACGCTGGGAGCTGTCCTGCAGGATGACATCTTCGCGCCGCTCGGCATGGTCGACACCGCCTTCTCGGTGCCCGAGAGCGCCCAGGACAGGCTTGCGGAGGCGTTTCCCCGCGACCCCGACACCGGCGATCCGGTGCGCCTGATCGACGTGCGGACCCCGGCCGAGTTCGAATCGGGCGGTGGCGGCCTCGTCTCCACGGCCATGGACTACGCGCGCTTCCTGCAGATGCTCCAGAATGGCGGCGCGCTGGACACCGTTCGCCTGCTCAGCCGCAAGACCGTGGCATTCATGGCGTCCAACCACCTCGGCCCCGGCGTGAAGATCAGCTCGGACCTGCTGCCCGAGGGCTACGGCTTCGGCCTGGGCTTCGCCGTCCGCCTGGAGGAGGGCATCGCCGCCGTGCCGGGCTCGGTCGGCCAGTACTTCTGGGGCGGCATCGCCGGCACCACCTTCTGGATCGATCCCGAAGAGGAGTGCTTCGCTTTGATGATGATCCAGGCGCCCGGCCAGCGCGATGAGTTCAGGCAGCTCTACCGGAACCTGGTTCACGCCGCCTTCGGGGATTGAGCCGCGCGAGCGAGGAACTCTGACGGACGTCTGCGCATTGTCGGGCTGTTCCCCTCTCCAGGGAGCGGCCGTGCGCAACGGGACCGCAGCGAAACGCAGGTGCGTTCGCCGAGCCGTATTCGAGGTCGGCGGGGTCATCCGTCGATGATCCCGCGGCGCACCGGCTGATCGCCCTCGCTTCGGACAGTCCACCATGATGACGAAAGAGAGCCGCATTCGGGAAAAGGCCTATCATCTCTGGCAGGAGGAGGGCTTCCCCGAAGGGCGTGAGATCCATCACTGGAACAAGGCGCGCGAACTGGTCGAGCTGGAGGAACGGCAGGGCGAGCTGCCCACGCCGTCCGATCAGGGTCAGGGCCGGGCTGCCCCCGGCCGCCCGGCCGCGCCCGCCAAGGCCATCGCCGCGCCGCCGCCCAGCCGCCGGCCGATTGCCGCCGCGGCCAGCCGCGCGGCCAAGCCGGCCTAGCTCGCAAAGCGCTCCAGATTCAAAAGACTATGAGCATTTCTCTGCCATTGGATGGGTCCATCCAATGGCGAAATGCTCTAGCGCATGGCTGAAGCCACAACGATCGCGCGCCGATAGCGGGCGCTGCAGTTGACTGGCGTGCATTACTGCTTATCTCGCAGGAGCCGGGACGGCATTCCTGTCCGGGCGCAACCGACAGCCCCGGCGGGGCCGTCACCCCGGTCGGCAGACCACAAACGGTCGAGAGCGATTGCCGGTGGGCAGCCGCCTCGTCAACGCGCACGCTCGTTCCGGGCGACGGACCAGCATGGACCAATATTGGCCTGAGATCATCGCCGGCGCGAAAATCGTTTGGATCGACCTTATTCTCTCCGGCGACAACGCGGTGGTGATCGCGCTCGCCTGCCGCGGCCTGCCGGAACGCCAGCGCAAATGGGGCGTTGCCCTCGGCGCGCTGGCGGCGATCATGCTGCGCATCGTCTTCGCGCTGCTCGTCGTCCAACTCCTCGCGATTCCCTTCCTGAAGGTCGCCGGCGGGCTCCTGCTGCTGAGGATCGCGGTCAATCTCGTGGCCGGGCACGACGACAGCCACAGCGACATCCGTGAGAGCGGCAAGCTGTGGCAGGCGGTCTGGACGGTTGCGCTCGCCGATGCGGTGATGAGCCTCGACAACGTCATCGCCATCGCCGCCGTGGCTCAGGACCACGTGGGCATGCTCATCTTCGGGCTGGCGCTCTCGATTCCCTTGATCGTGCTGGGGGCCAATCTGCTGCTGAACCTGCTCAGCCGCTTTCCGGCTCTCGTCTGGGCCGGCGCCGGTCTGCTCGGCTGGGTCGCCGGCACGATGATGATCACCGATTTCTGGGTCGTGGGGCAGATCGGGCAGGACGTCGCCCATACCTGGGAGAGCGCCGCCGGTGCTGCCGGCGCGCTGCTGGTGCTCGCCGTCTCCTACGGCGTGCTCAAGTCGCGCGGCCGGCCCGTCAGCCTGCGCCCACCGGCCTGAGCGTTAGACTAGTGTGGCGAATCCGAAATTCGCACCACCTCGGAGCAGCGCTGGGAGCGAATTTCGGATTCTCAAGCCACACTAGCAACTCTATGATTCTAGTGTGGTTTAATGGATCTGAAGTTCCTGAACGTGGATGCCATGCGGGGAGCAGGAACTTCAGATCCACCACACTAGAGCGCTTTGCGGTTGGGTGGGCTCACCAACCGCGAAAAAGCGCTCCAGATTCAAAAGACTATGAGCATTTCTCTGCCATTGGATGGGTCCGTCCAATGGCAGAGAAATGCTCTAGGTCAATCCTTGAAGCGCTGCAGGATGCGTTTGGTCAGCATGTCGCGGACGGCGCGATAGGCGTCGAGCACCTGGCCGCGTGAACCCTGCGTAGCTGTCGGATCGGGGGTCGGCCAATACTCCACGTCGATGGCCGACGTGCGGGTCAGTTCGAGCGCCGCATGGTGGGCTTCGGGCGCCAAGGTGACGATCAGATCGAAGTTCATGCCTTCGTCGTCGTCGAGCTCCTCCAGAGACTGTGGCTTGTGCTTGCCGGCGTCGATGCCGATTTCGTCGAGGACGGCCACGGCGAACGGATCGAGCTCGCCTTTGCGGACGCCCGCCGAACGGATGTAGACCGATTTGCCGAAATAGTGGCGGGCGATCGCCTCGGCCATGGGTGAGCGGACCGAGTTCAGCCCGCAGGCGAACAGAAGGGCTTGAACGCGGTGGCGGGCCGCGCTGCTCATCAAGGCTCAGCCCTTCCAGTGCAGCGCGAAGATCAGCGTGAACAGGCGGCGCGCCGTGTCGAAGTCGATCGTCAGCTTGCCCTCCAGCCGCTCCGACAGCAGCGTTGCCGCCTCGTCGTGCAGGCCGCGTCGGCCCATGTCGATCGCCTCGATCTGCTGTGGCGTCGCGGTCCGGATCGCCTCGTAGTAGCTGTTGCAGATCAGCTCGTAATCCTTGATCACCTTCCGGAATGGGGTGAGCGACAGATGGTGGGTGACGACGACGTCGTCGCCTTCGTTCCGCACCTCGAAGAACAGGCGCTTTTCGACCAGGCCGATCAGCAGGACGTAGGGGCCGCCGTCGTGGTTGGGAACGGCGAAGCTGTTCAGCTCGACGATGTCCCAGATGGCGACCGAGCGTTCGTGCTCCTGATCGGGTGAACCCCGGCCGATGGACGCATCGTCGAGCTTGACGGCGACCAGGCGGTCACGGGGCTTCCCGGCGGAGGGCTGCGTATCGTCGCTCATGTGCCGCTGCCTAGAGGTTCAACCGGATGGCGACCGAGCGGGCATGAGCGTCCAGGCCCTCGGCGGTCCCGAGTGCGATCGCCGCAGGGCCGAGCGCGCGCAGGCTGTCGGGACCGCACTTGAGGATCGACGTGCGCTTCATGAAGTCGAGCACGCCGAGCCCGGACGAGTGGCGCGCCGAGCGCGCCGTCGGCAGCACATGGTTGGGGCCGCCGACGTAGTCGCCGATCGCCTCCGGCGTATGGGCGCCGAGGAAGATGGCGCCGGCGTTGCGCACACGTGCTGCCAGCGCCTCGGCATCGTGCGTCTCGATCTCCAGGTGCTCGGGCGCGATCGCATCGATGAGCGGCACGGCGTCACCGAGCTCCCGAACGACGATGATCGCGCCGTAGTCGCGCCAGCTCGCGGCGGCGATCGCGGCGCGCGGCAGGGTGGTGAGCTGATTGGCGAGGGCGCGCTCCACCGCGTCGGCGAGAGGCGGGCTATCGGTGACGAGGATGCACTGCGCCGCTTCGTCGTGCTCGGCCTGGGCCAGCAGATCGGCGGCGAGCCAGGCGGGGTTGGCGGTCTCGTCCGCCACGATCAGCACCTCGGACGGGCCGGCGATCATGTCGATGCCGACGGTGCCGAACACCCGGCGCTTGGCCGCCGCCACATAGGCGTTGCCCGGGCCGACGATCTTGGCGACCGGCGCGATCGTGGCGGTGCCATAGGCCAATGCCGCCACCGCCTGGGCGCCGCCGACCCGGTAGATCTCGTCCACGCCGGCCAGGCGCGCCGCCGCCAGGACGAGCGGGTTCAGGGTATCGTCGGGGGTCGGCACCACCATGACGACGCGGGGCACGCCGGCGACCTTAGCCGGCAGCGCGTTCATGAGCACCGACGACGGATAGCTTGCCGTGCCCCCCGGCACATAGAGGCCCACCGCCGCGATGGCGCTCCAGCGCCAGCCCATGGTCACCCCCGCCTCGTCGGTGAAGAGATCGTCGGCAGGGCGCTGGCGGGCGTGATAGGCCTCGATGCGTTGCTTGGCGGTGGTGAGCGCCGCCAGTGCGTCGGGCGCGCAGGCCGCCTCCGCCCGTGCGATCTCGGCCTCGGTGATGCGCAGACGGCCGGCGACGTCGCAGCGGTCCAGGCTGGCGGTGAGCTCGATCAGCGCCGCATCGCCGCGGGCGGCGACATCGGCCAGGATCGTCCGCACGCGCTCGTCGACGTCTTCGGAGACCTCGCGCTTCTGGCCGAGGAGGGCGGTGAAGGCCTTGTCGAAGCCGGGCGCCTGGGCGTCGAGCAGGATTGCCATCTCAAGCCTCGTCGATGGGGTGCGAGGGGCGGCTCGCAGCCTCCCAGGCGGGGCCCAGATCGCGCAGTTGCGCCTCGATGCATTCGACCTCGACGCGGATGACGCCGCCGCCGGCGAAGGTGATCAGCACGGCGCCGGACGGGGCGTCCGTCTCCTCGAAGGTGATCGCCAGGGCACAGAGCACGCCGCGTCCGGTCCCGACGCCCTGATGGATGACACGCTGCACCCGGTTGAAGTGCAGACCGGTCAAGCGCCGCCGCGGCTGGTCGGCCGGCGCGCTCCAGTCGAAGCGGCGCAGCACCAGCACCAGCTGGTGCTCGGCCTTGCGCCATGAGACGTCCTGGGGCCGCAGCACCGCGTCCTGCAAGTGTGCGGACAGCACCGAGAGGTCGTCGGCGTCCAGCGCCACGAGTGTCAGAAGCTCGGCCGTCATCGTACCGCTACCATGGGCGGTGTGTATCGGGCGCATGGGCGGGGTGCAACAGTCGCATCATCCCTCTACAGTCGGGATAACCCTCGATTCGGCTACGGAACAGTGCCGCAACGGCAGATGCAGGAGACGACACGATGATGCTGGCCCGCGTCCTGGCTGCGACGATCGCCCTGGCGCCGATCGCCGTGGTCACCGCCGTGCCCGCCTCCGCCCAGTACTACGGCGGCGGCGGAGGCGGCTACGGTGGATATGGCGGCGACGACGACTATCCGCCACCGCGGCGCTATCGCCAGCCGGCGCCCGACTATCCCCCGCCGCAGGGTTATCCGCCGCCCTATCGCCCGCCGCCGCAGGGCTACCGGCCGCCGCCACCTCCGCCCGCCCCGGGCTACGGCCGCGCGGGCGGCAGCGTCTGCGTCACGTCGCGCGGCGCCTGTCCGACAGGTATGGTGTTCCCGCGCGGCGCGCCCTGCGCCTGCGAGATCCCGGGCTTCGGCAAGAAGCGCGGCGCGATCGGCTACTAGCGGTGATGTTGACGCCTCGGCGCAGTCGCGGCAAAGGCGAACAGCGGTGCAGCTGCGTACCTTGCCCCGCTTGCGGGGAGAGGTCGGCTTGTGCGCCGGCGCAAGCCGGGTGAGGGGCCTTCGGAAGAAGGCTCGAGCTAGAGCATTTCGCCATTGGACGAGATCGTCCAATGGCAGAAAAATGCTCATAACGTTTTGAATCTGAAGCGCTTCTTTTGCGATTGGGTGAGTCCGCCCAATCGCGAATCGCTCTAGTCCGGTCACCCCGACGCGGCGTCGTTCACCCCTCCTTCTGCCCGCCCTCCGGCTCAGCTCGTGTGGCAGCAGGAGCCGCCGGGGCCACTGTCACTGCTCAGGACGCTTCGGGCGTTGCGTTCAGGCGCGATGTCGGCGGCCGCATTGGCCGCAAAGAAGCCGGTCGGCTTGAGCATGAAGCCCGCATACTCGACGGGCATCACCGGGAAATCCTCCGGCTTGCAGACGTGCGTGTGGCCGAAGCTGTGCCAGACGACGATGTCGGCATTCTCGATGTTGCGGTTCTGCGCGACGTAGCGCGGCAGGCCGTCGCCGCCGGCGTGGACGTTGGGATAGTCGCCGCTCGCATATTTCTCGGCGGGGTCGAATGCGGTGACCCAGACATGCTTCGTCGCGAAGCCGCCGCGGCTGCGGACGAAGCTGCCCTCCTGCGCCAGCATCAGCGGGCTCGGATTGACGACCAGCTTGTACGCCGTCGGCGTGCCGACCGAGTTCTCCCGGTTTGGATTGCTGATCTTCCAGAAGCGGCCGGTCTCGCCATTGGCGATGCGGGCCGCGTCGCGTTCGCACGACAGCACGCGTGTCGTCATGTCGAAGACGTTGCCGTGAGGGTTGTCGTGGCCCCACGGCCGCGGCACGAACTCGTGCTCGGTCACCGTGTTGCCGCTGCCGTCGAGGTCCATGTGCAGGCGCGCGTTGAAGAAGTGCTGATGGGTCGGGCCGCCGAGATTGTCGTCGACCATGCCGCCCCAGCGGTAGCGCTCGCCGGGCATCACCGCCGCGGTCTGGATGATGCCGGTCAGCTTGGCCTCGAGCTGGATCGTCCCGTCCTGGTAGAGATACCAATAGAAGCCGTAGTCGTAATTGCCGACGGTCGCGAAGAAGCTGATGACGAGGCGCCGCGAGCGGCGCACCTCGAACAAGCCGTTGCGGAACTCATGGTGCTTCCAGATGATGCCATAGTCCTCCTCGTGCATGCAGATGGCGTTCCGCATCACGAAGGGCTCACCTTTGCTGTCGGCGGCGGGCACGTCGAAGTAGTGGATGTTGCCGAGACAGTCGCAGCCGAGCTCGAGCGCGTTGGCGAGCATGCCAAGGCCGTATTCGCCGGCGTCGAACGCGGACTTCCAGAAGTGGTTGGCGGTCGGATCGGCGTAGGGCACCACCATTTCGGTGACGCTGGCGCGATGGATCAGCGCACGGCTGCGCTCGCCGTCCTGATAGGCGAGCTGGTGCAGCACGAGGCCTTCCCGTGGCGTGAAGCCCACGCGGAAGCTCCACTTCTGCCATTCGACCTGCCAGCCGTCGACACGGAAGCTCGGCCCCTCCGGCTGCTCGATGTGGAGCGGCCGGATATCGGTGCGCGGGTTCTTGTTCTCGTGGGCGCCGTAGTTGCGCTTCTTGCGTGGGATCGGCACGACCGGATCGGCGTCGACGAGATCGACCACCTTGCCCTTGATCAGGTCGACGACGGCCACGACGCCTTCGATCGGGTGGGCGTAGCCGTTGTCCTGAATGTGCTCGCGATAATAGCTGACCGCGCGCACGATACGCGCCCCGCGCTCGAACTCCATGTCGAAGAAGCCCGAGGAGAAGGGGTCGACCTGGACCAGCTCGATGTCCTGGTCGGAGAGCCCGCGCCGATGCATGGCAGCCCGCCAGCCGGCATCGGCCTTGACGATGGCGTCGCAGCGGTAGAATTCCTCGACCATGACGGGCGGCTGGCCGTAGGGCGCTTCGCCGCTCGGCACGGGCTTGCGCGCAACGATCGCGGCGCGGTCGAGGTCGACGATGTGCTCGATCGCCTCGCCGGTCCCCACATCGAGCGTCAGCACGAACACGCGACGCGGCAGGTCCGTCCCCGCCGCGACCGCGCGCAGGTCCTGCTTGCTCGGCTCTTCGAGGCGCACGATCGGGAAACGGCAATCGGCCGGGGATGTCGCGGCCGCACGCGCCAGCCGGCACGCCGCCGCGATCTCCTGGGCATCGAGCGGGTCGAGCGGATGAAGCCGTTTCAGCCGGGGGATCGCCTGAGGTGCTTCTTCGATGACGTCCGACATGCCGCGCTCCTCTTTGCTGCCGCTCGTCCAGATTCAAATGCTCCGGCGCGGCGGCAGAAAGGCCTGGGCGGAGGTTGATCAGGATCGCTCCAGATGCGCGGCCTGCCTCACACCCCCGCCGGAGCATCACGCGACGCCGAGACTGCCTGCGCCGGCCGTCCGGCGTTATCGAAATTCGGCAATACCGTTCGGCGTGACGGCCATCGCCCGGTCCGGCCTGGCGTGATTCTTGCGGCCACCGAGGGGCTTGCCGCCGCCAAGCCTTGCTGCCCCCATCTCTTGCGGCCCCCATCTCTTGCGGTTTCAATATGGTGTCATGGCTCTGAGCATCTCGGTCGCTTCAGCGGCTCCGGCCGGTGTCGTTCCAAGGATGGACTCGATCGCCGCCGGCGGTGTCGCGCTGCTGCAGGCGACCAGCGCCGACGTCGACGAGCACTGCGCAAACCTCGGGCGTTGGCGCCTGAGTTATGACCAGATCAGCGCCGGTGCCTTTTATGGCAGCTTCACGCAGCTTTCACTGCCCCGGGTCGAGCTGTTTCGTGAGGTGACCAGTCAGCGGGTTCGCCAGCACGGCCAGCTCGGCTCCAACAGCTTCGGCATCGGCCTGCCCTGGCGCTCGAGCGACGAGGTCAATTGCAATGGCGCGACGCTTGCCGGCACCAAGGTCATCGCCTGCTTCGACGCCGACGTGGACATGTGTACGCCCGAGGGCTTCGAGCTCCGCGGCGTCGAGATGGACGCCGCGCTTATCGAGGAGATCGCTGCGGCTCTCGGCATCGAGCTGCCGCGCGGCGTCTGGCGCCAGCTGCGGGTGATCGAGGTTGCAGAGGCCCCGGTCATGCGCCTGCGTCGGCTGCTCGCCACGGTCCACGACGCGATCGTCACCCGTCCCGCCGCGTTCGACGATCCCGTGGCGTGCCGCATGCTGGAGGACAGCGTTCTCGTCGAGGTGACGGACATGCTGCCCACCGCACGGCCCTGCGATCGCGGGCGCGGCGGGGCGGCGCGCAAGCGCACCGTCGAGCGCGCCTGCGAGGTGATGCTCGCGGGCGGCGATCGCGAGATGTCGCTCCTGGACGTCTGCAAGGCGGTCGGGGCCAGCCCGCGCAAGCTGCGCTACTGCTTTCACGAGGTGCTCGGCACGAGCCCGCTGCACTATTGGCGCGCCGTGCGTCTCAATCGCGTGCGGCGCGACCTGAAGCGCTGCGACGACCCGCATAGCGGCGTCTATGACGTCGCCGTCCGGCACGGCTTCTGGCACTTCAGCCAGTTCTCCCTCGACTACAAGCGTCATTTCTCCGAGCTGCCGTCGGAAACGCTGCGTCGAGCGAGATCGGCCTAGAGCATTTCGCCATTGGATGGACCCATCCAATGGCAGAGAAATGCTCATAACCTTCTGAAACTGGAGCGCTTCTCTTGCGATTGGGTGAGTCCACCCAACCGCGAAGCGCTCTAGAAGGCGGCGGCGACGCGCCCCTATTGCTCGCCGGAGATGCGCTCGATCTGTGCGCCGCAGCGGCCGAGCTTGGCCTCGAGGGCCTCGAAGCCGCGATCCAGGTGGTAGACACGGTTGACCGTCGTCTCGCCTTCGGCGGCGAGCGCCGCGATGACGAGGGACACCGAGGCGCGCAGGTCCGTCGCCATCACCGGGGCGCCCGTGAGCTTGGTGACGCCCTCGACGAAGGCGACGTCGCCGTCGAGGCGGATGCGGGCGCCGAGGCGGGCCAGCTCCTGCACATGCATGAAGCGGTTCTCGAAGATCGTCTCGCGGATGCGGCTGGTGCCCTTGCCGCGGGTCATCAGCGCCATCAGCTGGGCCTGCAGGTCGGTCGGGAAGCCGGGGAAGGGCTCGGTGGTGACGTCGACCGCGGCGATGCCGTGACCGTTGCGCCGCACGCGAACGCCTTCGTTGGTGGTGCTGACCTCGGCGCCGCACTCGCCCAGAACGTCGAGCGCGGATTGCAGGAGCGCAGGCCTCGCGCCCTCGAGCAGCACGTCGCCGCCGGTCATGGCGACGGCCATGGCATAGGTGCCGGTCTCGATGCGGTCGGGCAGCACCGTGTGGCTGGCGCCGCCGAGCTTGGCCACCCCCTCGACGATGATCTGCGACTGCCCGGCGCCGGTGATCTTGGCGCCCATGGCGTTGAGGCACTCGGCCAGGTCCACGACCTCGGGCTCGCGGGCCGCGTTGTCGATGACCGTCGTGCCGTCGGCGAGAACGGCGGCCATCAGGGCCGTATGGGTGCCGCCGACCGTCACCTTGGGGAAGTTGATCTCGGCGCCCTTGAGGCCGCCCGTCGGCGCCTGCACGAGCACGTAGCCGCCCTCGATCTCGACCTTGGCGCCGAGCTTCTCCATCGCCATCAGCAGCAGATCGACCGGGCGCGTGCCGATGGCGCAGCCGCCGGGCAGCGATACCCGGGCGGTGCCCATGCGGGCGACGAGCGGCGCCAGCACCCAGAAGCTGGCGCGCATCTTGGAGACGAGCTCGTAGGGGGCCGTCGTGTCGATCACCGCGCGCGCCCGCAGGCGGATGGACTGGCCCGTCTCCGCCGTCTGGCCCGGCCGCTTGCCGGCAATGCCATGGTCGACGCCGTGGTTGCTCAGGATGCGAAGCAACTGCTGGACGTCGGCGAGGCGGGGCACGTTGTGCAGCTCGAGCGTCTCGTCGGTCAGCAGACTGGCGATCATCAGCGGCAGTGCGGCGTTCTTCGCGCCGGAAATCGGGATCACGCCGTTGAGCTCGGAGCCTCCCGTAATGCGGATGCGGTCCATATCGTCTTGCTCCGGGCGGGTCTGCGCCGCCGATGTGAGGCGGCTTCAGCCGCGCGGAAGGGAGGTGGCCGAGGGGGAAGGCCCGGCGGGCCCGTCGTCATCCCGCGTGTCGCTCGCACCCCGCCCGGTAGCGGCGCGCCCGCGGGCCTGCGTCTTGCGCCGCTTGAGATTGGCCCGCAGCGCCTCGGCCAGCCGTTGCTGACGATCCGGTGCGGTGCTGGAACTCAAGGTGATCGCGCCCCCATGCCCTGCCAGCTGATCGTTAGCCTCCTTCGCCGCCGCGAACAAGTCGCCGCATGCGGCGAACAGCCAGCTTGCAGCTGCGTCTGCTCTCTGGAATGTTTCGAAAACAACGTGATGTTGCCCTGGCCCGCGGCTAAACTGCGTGTGTCAGTATCGCGAGGCGGGTCCGCAATGAACTACGATCGTTATTTCGAGGATGCGTTGGCGGCTTTGAAGCGCGAGCGCCGCTATCGCGTCTTTATCACGATCGAGCACGATACGGACCGGTTTCCCCGCGCCACCTGGCATGGGCCGGACGGCGCCCGCGACGTCACGGTGTGGTGCACCAACGATTATCTCGGCATGGGCCGCCACAAGGTGGTGACCGATGCCATGGCGGCGAGCGCGGCGCGCCTGGGGGTCGGCGCTGGCGGCACCCGCAACATCGCCGGCACCTCCAAGCCGATCGTCGATCTGGAAGCGGCGCTCGCGCGGCTGCATGGCAAGGAGGAGGCGCTCGTCTTCACCTCCGGCTACGTCTCCAACGAGACCGGCATCGCCACGATCGCCAAGCTGCTGCCGGACTGCCTGCTGATCTCCGACGAGATGAACCACAACTCGATGATCGAGGGGGTGCGCCGCTCGGGGTCCGACAAGCGCATCTTCCGCCACAACGATCTGACCCACCTCGAGGAGATCCTCAAGGCGGCGGGCCGCGAGCGGCCCAAGATGATCATCTTCGAAAGCGTCTATTCCATGGACGGCGACGTCTCGCCCATCCATGGCATCTGCGATCTGGCCGAGCGCTACGGCGCCATGACCTACCTCGACGAGGTCCACGCCGTGGGCCTCTACGGCGCCCACGGCGGCGGCTACGCGGAGGAGGTGGGGGCCATGGAGCGCCTCGACGTCATCGAGGCGACGCTCGCCAAGGGCTTCGGCTGCCTCGGCGGCTACCTGGCCGCCAAGGCGTCGATCATCGACGCGGTGCGCTCGCATGCGCCCGGCTTCATCTTCACCACGGCGCTGCCGCCGCCGGTGGCCGCCGCGGCGCTGGCCGCCGTCGAGCATCTGTCGGTGAGCAACGCCGAGCGCGCCCGCCAGCGGGCGCAGGTGGCGCGCACCAAGGCGCGGCTGGAGGCGGCAGGCCTGCCGGTCCTCGCCAACAACACCCACATCGTGCCGGTGATGGTCGGCGACCCGCAGCTCGCCAAGGCTGCGAGCGACATGCTGCTCGAGGAACACGGCATCTACGTGCAGCCGATCAATTATCCGACCGTCCCGCGCGGAACCGAGCGGCTGCGCATCACGCCGACGCCGTACCATAGCGACGAACTGATCGAGGAGCTGAGCGAGGCTCTCCTCGCCACGTGGCGAGCGCTGGGCCTGTCTCTGGCGGCCCGACGCGCCGCCTAGCGCATTTCCCAACAGGATTATGCTGCTCCCGCTTGCGCGGCGTGGGTGCCTATGGCATTCATCCGCGCCCGAGCGAGGCAGACTGCTTCGCAGGCGTAACGCCCAATCCGATCGGCCGCAGTAGCTCAGTGGTAGAGCACACCATTGGTAATGGTGAGGTCGGGAGTTCAATCCTCCCCTGCGGCACCATCGATCCCAGGCCATGCGATCTCAGGCCATGACCGAATCCGCCCCCGACATCGTCGTATCGCTGACGCCGGACGCCGCCGAACGGGATGCGATCGTCCGCCCGCTGATCGCCTACAACGACGAGACCGCCGGCCCGTCCAACTACCGGACCTTCGCGCTGCTGCTGCGCGATCCGGCGACGGGTGCGAATCGCGGCGGCCTGTGGGGCAAGACATCCTACGACTGGGTCTTCGTCGAACTGCTGTTCGTGCCGGCGGAGCTGCGCGGCCAGGACCTGGGCAGCCGCCTGCTGGCCCAGGCGGAGGAGATCGGCCGGGAGGCCGGCTGCGTCGGCATCTGGCTCGACACCTTCAGCTTCCAGGCGCGCGGCTTCTACGAAAAGAACGGTTACGCCGTGTTCGGCGCGCTGGACGAGCACCCGCGCGGCCAGACCCGCTATTTCATGCGTAAGTCGCTGGAACCCGCCGGCTGAGCGCGGCGGACCGTCGCGGCTGGGCAGGGCGGCGGACGGCCGTTCGCGGCGGCTGCGACACTATGGCATGATCGCGCTAAGCGGAAATTTGCGAACCGGAACACGTTCCCGGTTCGCAAATTTCCGCCAGAAAATTTTTAGACGCTGCAGAATTGCCGAGCCCGCCCGTTGGGCGAACTCGGAAATTCTGCTTAGCACAATCGACAAGGTGCCGGTGGCAAAACCCGAAGCCGTCGTCATCGCTCAGATCGTGGGGTCTCCCATGTGCGTCGCATGCTCTTCCGGCGAAGGTCTTCGGCCGGCGGGTGAACATCGGCTGTCGCGCCGCGGCTTCCTGGCCTGCGCCGCGGCCTCCAGCCTGGCGGCGGGGCTGCTCCCGGCCCGGGGCCAGGCGTCGCCGCTGCCCGCGGCCCTCGGCAAGCTCGAGGCGCCGCCGCTCCGCCTGTCCGAAGCGGCCGAGAAGCCCAAGCGCGTGGCGCTGACGCTCGATGCATGCCGCGGTCAGTTCGACATGCGCATCGCCAACGTGCTGGTCACGGAAAAAATCCCCACGACGATCTTCGCCACGGCGCTGTGGATCAAGTCGAATCCGCGCGGGCTCCAGCTGCTGCTCGACCACCCCGAGCTCTTCGTCGTCGAGAATCACGGCGAGCATCACCACGCGCCGATTCTGAAGGCTGGCGAAGTCTATGGCGTCCCGACGGTCGCCACGCCGGCCGGGCTCAAGGCGGAGGTCGAGAACGGGGCAGCCGCGGTCAAGCAGGCCACCGGTCGCCAGCCGGTCTGGTATCGGGGCGCGACCGCGCTCTACAGCCCGGATGCCATCACCGCGATCAACAAGATGGGATTCGGCGTGGCCGGCTTCTCCATCAACAGCGACCAGGGCGCCTCGCTCCCGGCTCCTTCGGTGGCGCGCAACCTGCGTGGTGCGCAGGGCCGCGACGTCATCATCGGCCATATCAACAAGCCCGACCATTCCGCCGGCCTCGGCATCGTCGAGGGCATCCGCACGCTGAGGCAGAACGGGACGGAATTCGTCCATCTGGACAGCCCGGACGTGGTCGTCCGCTGACCGGGCTCAAGCTGCGCAACGGCTGAACGACACGACGGCCGCTGCGTGAGGATAAGCCGCGCAGCTCTGCCGTTGCTGCTTGTGACGCATGCGGCGCGTCGGGTTTCAGAGCTAGGCGATAGCGTCTAAGCGGGATGCCGAAGGCCACGTATGAGTTGGCCGGCCCGAGGTAGCTGCTGCATGACGAGCCCGTCCCGTTCGATTGATCCCACGACCCCCATCCTCGTCGGTTGCGGCGACGTGACCGACATGACCACCCCGGTCACGGCGGGTCGCTCGCCCTTCGATATCGTGGCCGAGGCGGGCCGGCGGGCGCTGCAGGACGCCGGCGTCGCAGGGCTCGCGGCGAGCATCGATACCGTCGCCATGCTGCGTCTGTTCTCGGACACCTCCCACCGCTTCAAGTCGCAGCTTGGCACGTCGACCAATCCGCCCAAGAGCGTCGCCAATCGCCTGGGCCTCGCGGCGTCGCGCCACATCTACACCTGGAATGGCGGCAACATGCCGCAGTACCTGGTGAACACCTTCGCCGAGCAGATCGCCGCGGGCGCCATGCGGGCCGCGCTGATCGTAGGTGGCGAGGCGCTCAGGACACAGCACGGCGTGCAGCGGGGCGGCTTCGAGGTGTCCTGGGCCGAGGATCCGGGCGGCGAGCCGGAGCAGGCCGGCGATCCGCGTCGCGGCTGGAGCGACTACGAGGACCGGCACAACATGCGGGCGGCCATCACCATGTATCCGCTCATCGAGAACGCCATCCGCGGCAAGCGTGACCGCTCGGTCGACGCGCACCTGAAGGCCATGGCCAAGCTGTTCGCCCGCTTCGCCGCGGTCGCTGCCGCCAACCCCTATGCCACGCGGCGCGACGGCTATTCGGCCGAGGCGCTGGCCACCATCGACGACGACAACCGCTGGATCGGGCTGCCCTATCCGCGCTTGATGGTCGCCAACGCCTATATCGACCAGGCGGCCGCGGTGGCCATGACCTCGGTCGGCCACGCCCGCGAGCTCGGCATTCCCGAGGACAAGTGGGTGTTCCTGCACGGCTGCGCCGATGGCCACGACCACTGGTACCTGTCCGACCGGCCGGAGCTCGGCGCGTCGCCCGCCATCCGCGCCGGGGCGAAGCGGGCCTTCGCCATGGCCGGGCGGACCATCGAGGATGTCGACTTCTTCGACCTCTACAGCTGCTTTCCGTCGGCGGTGGAGATCGCCTGCCAGGAGATCGGCCTGTCGGAGGATGACCCGCGCGGCCACACGGTGACCGGCGGCCTGCCGTACTTCGGCGGACCGGGCAACAGCTACGTGCTGCACTCGATCTCGGAAATGATGCGGCGTGTGCGCAGCAAGCCGAGCAGCCTCGGCCTGGTGACGGCCAACGGCAACTACATCACCAAGCACTCGTTCGGCCTGTACTCCACCGAGCCGACGATCGGGCCCTGGCGCCGCGAGGATCCGCACGTGCTTCAGGACGAGCTCGATCAGCTGCCCACGGTCGCGGTGGCCGAAGCGGCGTCCGGGCCGGCGCGGATCGAGACCTACACGGTCATGTACGGCAAGAGCGCGCCCGACTACGGGGTCGTCGTGGGCCGGCTCGAGGCCACGGGCGAACGCTTCGTTGCCAACACGCCCGGCGATCCGGCCGTCCTGGCCGATCTCGTCGCGCGCGACGGCCTGGGGCGGCCGGGCCACGTGACCCACGCCGACGGCCGCAACACCTTCACGCCGGCGTAGCCGGGCGAAAGCCGACCGGCTGCGCCGCGGCGGCCGCGCTCTTCCTGAACGGCGGCTAAACCGGGCCTTCGCGGTTCCGTCAGCCTGTCCGGCCTACTGTATCGATCCTCGGCAGACGCCCGAGCGGGGGGCAACTCCGGAGGATCGAAATGAAACGCTCTGTGTTTGCGGCCTTGGCCGCCGCCGGCATGATCGCCCTCGGCAGCGGCTTCGCTTCATCCGCTCAGGCGGCCGTTGCCGGTCCGCAGCCGATCATGGCCGGCGACGTGCCCGTGACCAAGACGGCGATGATCTGCGGGCTGTTCGGCTGCCGCTGGGTGCCTGGGCCCTCCTACTACGGCTACGGCCCTCGCTACTACGGTCCGGCCTACTACGGCCCGCCGCGGGTGTTCGCACGGCCGCGCCCCTACTACGGGTGGTCCTACGGCTATCGCCCCTACTACGGGCCGCGCTGGTAGGTGGAGCCGCGCGAGAGCATTCCGCGATCGGATTGGGCTCATCCGATCGGATAGGGATGCTCCGGCTCGCTCGAGCTGAAGCGCTTCTCTCGAATCGGGAACGGCCTGATCGAGGGAGCGCTCCAGTGCGTCCAAGCGCGTAACAGCTGACCGCGAGTGGCCGCACGGCAGCTTCGGCGCGGTCGTACCCGCGCGTCACCGCGGCATCGGCTTGCCTGCAGAGCATCGGACCCTACGTTCAGATGTGTTGCCCCGCACGCCGGGCTCTGAATGCAGTGAGATAAATGTCGATAAGCTTAATGCTGACGCACCCCGCGAATCGAGCGTGTAAGCCTAGCCGAGTATGTTTGTTTGCAAGGAGCGTCGGCAAGCTGAGCCGTTCGGCCCGGCGCTCTTCGTGAACGTCGGATGAACCGGACTTTAGTGTTTTGGTCAGTCTCGGGTGTCTACTCTGCCGATACTCGGCGAGCGGCCGAGACGGGGGCACTTTCGGAGGACGATATGAAACGCGTTGTGTTGGCGGCCGTCGCCGCAGCCGGCATGATCACCCTGGGTGCAGGCTTCGGCTCGCCCGCCCAGGCCGCGGTCGCCGGCCCACAGTCCGCAGTGGCCGGTGCAGCCCCCATCGACAAGACGGCCACAGTGTGCGGGCCTTATGGCTGCCGCTGGGTGCCGGGCCCCGGCTATTATGGGCGCAGGTACTATGGCCCACCGCGCTACTACGGTCCGCCGCGCTATTATGGCCCGCCGCGTGTCTACGGTCGGCCGTACGGCTATCGCCGCGGCTACTACGGTCCGCGCTGGTGAGTCCGGCCCGTGGCGCCGCATACGCCGCCACGATTTAGGGCGTCGGATCCAGGTGTGGGCACCGGCTCCAGAGCAATTCCCGATCAGATGGACTCATCTGATCGGGTAGACATGCTCCAGGTCTTTTCATCTGGAGCGCTTCTCGCTGGTCGGGTGGGTTCCCACGACCAGGAAGCGCTCAAGGGTGAATCCGCTGAGATAAACACATAAAGCGGCAGCGCCGACACCGTCGGCGCTGCCGCTCCAGCAATGGCAAGCGGAGCCCGGCACAAGTGACCGGCTCCGCACCAGACGCCCCGATCGGCGTGACGACTACCGCAGGATCATCGCGATCATGGCGCCGCCGAGCAGCGCGCACGCTCCGAGGACACCTCCGATGGAGAAGCGGTCGAGATTGATCATGTGAAGTTCCCCTTTGTTCGATGCCCGCAAGCTAGGCCTGATCCGTGTTCGCTGCGGTGCGGCCGGACACGCCGCGCCACGCGTGGGCTCGTGGCGGTGTGCCCGTGCAGCGGTGCCGTCGTGCTGCGCGACCTCCTGACCTCATTGACAGTTCTGTTTCGGAACTCTAACAGTGCCTGCAACACAGCGACGCGCCGCCGGGGCGGCGGCGCGCGCCGCCGTGCAGCTCACTGGGAGGAACGAGCGATGGCCAAGACGGTCGATTTTCTATTCGATTTCGGCAGCCCGAACGCTTACCTGTCGCATCTCGTCATCCCCGAGATCGAGCGGCGCACGGGGGCGACCTTCGTCTACGTTCCCGTCCTCCTCGGCGGGATCTTCAAGGCGACGGGCAACCGCTCGCCGGCGGAGAGCCTCCTCGGCATCAAGAACAAGCCGGAGCATATGCAGAAGGAGACGGAGCGCTTCCTGCGCCGTCACCACATCACGCGCTATCGCCACAACCCGTTCTTCCCGGTGAACACCTTGCAGCTGATGCGCGGCGCCGTGGCGGCGCAGGTTGAGGGAGTCTTCGAGCCCTACGTCGAGACGGTGTTCAGCAGCATGTGGGAGGAGCCCAAGAAGATGGATGACCCGGAGGTCTTCCGGGCGGCTCTGGTGGCCGCGGGGCTCGATGCGGACCTCATCCTGCGTCGTTCCCAGGATCCCGACGTGAAGGGAAAGCTGATCGCCAACACCGAGGCGGCGGTGGCCCGTGGTGCCTACGGCTCGCCGACCTTCTTCGTCGGCGACGAGATGTTCTTTGGCAAGGACCAGCTGCGCGAGGTGGAAGAGGAGCTGGCAGCCGCACCGGCTCGCTGACTCGCGCAACGTCACGGCCGGACCTGGTCCGGCCGTGACGACGGTGGTCATGGCGCACCGCGGCAGGGGCCGGGCGTGCGCGCCACCGCGGGATGCGCGAGAGGGCGCGCATGTGCCCTGCCGGCCCGCCGAGGCCCGTGCTAGACGGCGGCCATGGCGTGGTACGAGCTCCTCAAGTTTGCCCACATCCTTGGCGCGGTCGTCATCCTGGGCACCGGCACCGGCATCGCCTTCTTCATGCTGATGGCGCACCGTTCCGGTGACGTCGCCCACATCGCCGCGACTGCGGCGACCGTGGTGGTGGCCGACCTCCTGTTCACCGCCACGGCCGTCGTGCTGCAGCCGGCGACCGGCTTCTGGCTCGCCCGCATGACGGGCGTGCCGCTCATCGAGCCTTGGGTTGCGATCTCGCTCGGGCTCTATGTCATGACCGGCCTGTTCTGGCTGCCGGTGGTCTGGATGCAGATCGAGATGCGCGATCTGGCGCGCCAGGCCGCGCGGACCCGTACGGCGTTGCCGCCGCGGTACCATCGGCTATTCCGGCTCTGGTTCTTGTTCGGTTTCCCCGGCTTCGGCTCGGTCATCGCCATCCTGTGGCTGATGATCAGCAAGCCCGGCTTGTGACGCCGATGGCCCGGGTCCTGGTCCTCGGTGCGTCCGGCCTGATCGGCTATCGGCTGGCTTTGGGGCTGGGCGCACTGGGCCTGTGCGTGACGGCCGCGGCGCGGCGGTTCGAGCCGTCCCAGGCAAGCGCGCTCGGGGCCGACGCGGTCTGCCGTCCGCTGGTCGGCGGCGGCCCCGAAGGGCTCGGTCCTCTGTTCGACGGGGGCCCGTTCGACGCCATCGTCAATTGCGTGGGCGCGCTGCAGGACGCGCCCGGACAGGACGTCGATGCGGTGCACACCGGCTTCGCCGCGGATCTGGTTGCCGCCATCGGCCGGCACAGCCCGTCGGCGACGCTGGTGCATCTGTCCGTTCCCGGCGCCGCGGCGACGGATCAGACGGCCTTCAGCCGCAGCAAGCGTGCCGCCGAGCAATACGTGCGGACGTCAGGCCTGTCGCATGTGATCCTGCGGCCGGGCTTCGTGATCGCGGCCGACGCCTATGGCGGCAGTGCCTTGATGCGGGCGCTCGCGGTACTGCCGCTCGAGCTGCCACAGGCGCTGGAGGCGCGGTCGTTTGCGCCGGTCGCCGTCGCGGACATCGTCGCGACGGTCGGCCATATCGCCGCGCGCGCAGCAGATGGCCAGCGATTCGCGGCCACGTGGGACCTGATGGTCGCCGAACGGGTCACGGTCGGCGACGTGCGCGACGCCTTCGCCGCCCATCTGGGTGCGCCCGCCCGGCGGCGGCTTCGACTGCCGGCATGGGCGCTGGGCCTGGGGGCCCGCGCCGGCGATCTGGTGTCCCGGCTCGGCTGGCGCCCGCCGGTGCGGACCACGGCGCTGGCGGAGCTCAGCCGCGGGGTCGAGGGCGATCCGCGCCCGTGGATCGCCGCGACCGGGCTTGTGCCGACGGCGCTCGCCGATGCCACCCGCGTGCTGGATACGGTGCAGGAGCGCTGGTTCGCCAGGCTCTACCTGCTGAAGGCGCTGATCGTCGCCAGCCTCTCCGCCTTCTGGATTATCTCCGGAGCGGTGGCGCTGCTCGCGGCCAGGGATGAGGCCGCGGCGATCCTGGCCGGGCACGGCTTTTCGGCCGGATCGGCACAGGCCGCGACGTGGGCGACCGGGCTCCTCGATATGGTCATCGGCGCCCTCATCGCCGTCCGGCCGACGGCGCGCGCCGGGCTCGCGGCCGGCATCGTCGTATCGGTCGCCTACCTTGCGGCGGCCACCCTGCTGGCGCCCGAGCTGTGGGCCGAGCCGCTGGGCGCGCTGGTGAAGACCGGGCCCGCCATCGTGCTGATGCTGGTCGCGCTCGCCATGGCCCCGTCGCGCTGATTGGTCCTGGCGACGCTCCAGCAGGACGGTCCCCCGATGGCCGCCGCATGCAAAAGTTAGTGGAAGCCGGCGGCCGATCGATTAAGCAGCGATGGCATCAATCCACCATGCAAGGGGAGGCTCTGAAATCATGAAGACCCGCATCACGGAATTGTTCGGCATCAAGCACCCGATCATCCAGGGCGGCATGCATTATGTCGGCTACGCATCGCTGGCGGCCGCCGTCTCGAACGCGGGCGGCCTCGGCATCATCACGGCGCTGACGCAGCCGACGCCGGAGGATCTCGCCAAGGAGATCGCCAAGTGCCACGAGCTGACCGACAAGCCGTTCGGCGTCAACCTGACGTTCCTGCCGTCGTTCAACGCCCCTCCGTATCCTGAGTACATCCGCGCCATCATCGAAGGCGGCGTTCGCGCCGTGGAGACGGCGGGCCGCAGCCCGGAGGAGCACATGCCGGCGCTGAAGGCGGCGGGCATCAAGGTCATCCACAAGTGCACGTCGGTGCGTCACTCGCTGAAGGCCGAGCGCATCGGCTGCGACGCGGTCAGCGTCGACGGCTTCGAATGCGGCGGTCATCCGGGCGAGGACGACGTGCCCAACATGATCCTGCTGCCGCGGGCGGCGGAGGAGCTGAAGATCCCCTTCGTCGCCTCGGGCGGCATGGCCGACGGCCGCAGCCTGGTGGCGGCCATGGCGCTGGGCGCGGAAGGCATGAACATGGGCACGCGCTTCATCGCCACGGTCGAGGCGCCGGTGCATGACAACGTCAAGCAGGCGCTGGTCGACGCCGACGAGCTGCAGACACGGCTGATCATGCGTCCGCTCCGCAACACCGAGCGCGTGCTGACCAACGCGGCCGTCGAGCGCATCCTCGAGGTCGAGCGGGAGAAGGGCGCCGCCACCACCATCGCCGACGTGCGCGAATACGTGGTCGGCGTGCAGAACCGCCGCGTGCTGCACGAGGGCGTGATGGACGCCGCTGCCTGGAGCTGCGGCATGGTGGCAGGCCTCATCCACGACATTCCGACCTGCCAGGAACTGGTCGACCGCATCATGGGCGAGGCTGAGGCCATCATCCGCAAGCGGCTGGAAGGCTTCCTCGCCGCCGCGTAAGCGCCGCGCGCGGGCACGATAGAGCCCCGCCAGCGAGATCGTCGCGGCCTCAGGCGGTCCCGACGATCTCGCCGTCGAGCGCCCGCTCGATGGCGGCCGCCCGCGCATAGGGCGAGCCGCCGCTCGGCGGATGCACCAGATCGCGGGCGCAGAGCATGAGCCCGCGCCACTCCTCTTCCGTCATCGGCCGTCCGCTCTCACGCTCGCGGCGGAAGTCACGCAGGGCGATGCGAAGCGCCCCCTCCGGGTCGTTCGACGGAGGCAGGCGCGTGAGGCGCTCCAGCAGCAGGACAACTGTCGTGTTGGGCATGGCGCTCTCCCCGGTCCCGGTCAAAGACGCGCTCCGCCCGTAGACTAGTGGCCGAGCCAGCGTCTTCAAGCCTAATTCCGTTGCCGGAACGGTCGGCGTGGGTCCGCTTCGGACGGTTCCTTGAGGCGGCCTCCGCTCAGGGGCGCCAGAGCGAGGGAGCCGTCCTCGGCTTCGGCGCTACCGCTGCCACCGCCGATGACGGGGGCTTGTGCTTGGCGGAACCAGCGTCAGGCTGCACAGTTGGCTGGAATAGGGCCCGCGCTCCGGGCGCGGCCGATGTCGAGCGGAGGCGCTCGTGGCGGACAAGGCACTGACGACGTACCGCGCCAAGCGGGATTTCACCAAGACCGCGGAGCCCAGCGGCCGCGACGAGGTGCAGGCCTCGAACCGCCGCCGTTTTGTTATCCAGAAGCATGCGGCGACGCGCCTGCACTATGACCTCAGGCTGGAGCTCGACGGCGTCTTCAAGTCATGGGCGGTGACCCGCGGGCCGTCGCTCGATCCCCAGGACAAGCGTCTCGCCGTGGAGGTGGAGGACCACCCGCTCGACTACGGCGATTTCGAAGGCACCATCCCCAAGGGGCAGTATGGCGGCGGCACGGTGCAGCTGTGGGACCGCGGCTATTGGGAGCCCGAGGGCGACACGCCGCCCGAAGCGGCGCTCGCCCAGGGTGATTTCAAGTTCACGCTGTATGGAACGCGCCTGAAGGGCAGCTGGGTGCTGGTGCGCATGAAGCGCGATCGCAACCGCGGCAACCGCACCAACTGGCTGCTGATTAAACATCGCGACGAGTTCGCGGTCTCAGGCGACGGTGCGGCCATCCTCGACGACGACAGCTCGGTCGCGTCCGGCCGCACCATCGCCGAGATCGCCGCGGGCCGGGGGCGTCCGCCCAAGCCGTTCATGCTGGCCGACGGCATGGACGCCGACGCCGTCTGGGACTCGCGCCATGGCCTGGCCGCCGATAAGCGGACGGCCGACGCCGGATCGAATCCGTCCGCATCCAGGCGTGTGGGGGCGGGCGGCGGCAAGACGAGCGGCGGCAGGACCAGCGGCGGCAAGACGAGTGGCGGCAAGACGAGTGGCGGCAAGACGAGGCCACCGGTTGCGATGCCGGAGTTCATTCCGCCGCAGCTGAGCGAGACCGTCGGACGGCCGCCCGCCGGTGCCGGTTGGGTGCACGAGATCAAGTTCGACGGCTACCGCATTCAGATGCATGTGGCGGCCGGGCGCGTCACGCTCTTCACCCGCAAGGGCCTGGACTGGACCGATCGGTTCGGCGCCGTCGCCCACGCCGCCCGCGCGCTGCCCGATTGCATCGTCGACGGCGAGGTGGTGGCGCTCGATCACAACGGCGCGCCGAATTTCTCCGCCCTGCAGGCGGCCTTGGCGGAGGGCGCCAGTGAGGACTTGCTGTTCTATGGCTTCGACCTGCTCTACGCCGACGGCGAGGACCTGCGCGGCCAGTCGCTGTCGGAGCGCAAGGCCCGGCTTCGCGCCATCATCGCGGCCTTGCCGGAGGTCGATGGCCAGTTGATCCGCTACGTGGAGCATTTCGAGGCGGGTGGCGATGCGGTGTTGCGCTCGGCCTGCAAGCTGTCGCTGGAAGGAATCGTCTCGAAACGGCTGGACGCGCCCTATCAATCCGGCCGCAGCCAGAGCTGGGTGCGTTCGAAGTGCCGGGCGGGTCACGAGGTGGTGATCGGCGGCTGGACCACTACGGGCAGCAAGTTCCGCTCGTTGCTCGTCGGCGTCCACCGCGGCGACCGCCTCGTTGCGATCGGGCGGGTCGGCACCGGCTATAGCCAGGCCAAGGTCGACCAGCTGCTGCCGCGGCTCAAGGCAGTCGAAAGCAGCCGCTCGCCCTTTTCCGGCGAGGGCGCGCCCCGAAAGACGGCCGGGGTGCATTGGACGCGGCCCGAGCTGGTGGCCGAGATCGAGTTTGCCGGCTGGACGGATGGCGGCCAGGTCCGCCAGGCGGCGTTCAAGGGGCTGCGCGACGACAAGCCCGCCGCGGAGGTGCAGGCCGAACACCCGGTCTCCCCCGAAGCGATCGATGCAGCCGTCGCCGCGACGCCGCCCGCCGCCGGGAGCTCGCCGGCCGGGCGTGGTGGGGCGGCCAACCCCGTCGTCAAGCCGATCGTCATGGGCGTGCTCATCTCCAAGCCCGACAAGCCGCTGTGGCCGGCCGAAGCCGGCAGCGCGCCGATCACCAAGCTCGACCTGGCGCACTACTTCGAAGCCGTTGGCTCCCAGCTCATCGCGCACATCGAGGGGCGGCCATGCTCGATCGTTCGCGCCCCCGACGGTATCGACGGCGAGCGCTTCTTTCAGCGTCACGCCATGCGCGGCATGTCCAGCCTGCTCGAGCTGGTGACGGTTTCCGGCGACCGCCAGCCCTATCTGCAGATCGATCGCGTCGAGGGCCTGGCGGCGGTGGCCCAGATCGCCGCCGTCGAACTGCATCCGTGGAACTGCGCGCCCCACCAGCCGGAGGTGCCAGGCCGGCTGATCTTCGATCTCGATCCAGGGCCCGACGTGCCGTTCACGGCGGTGGTCGAGGCGGCGCGCCAGCTGCGCGAGCGCCTGGAGGGGCTCGGCCTCGTCAGCTTCTGCAAGACCACCGGCGGCAAGGGCCTGCACGTCGTGACACCGCTCGACACCGCCACAATCGGATCGACGGCGCAGCCGACCTGGCCCGAAGCCAAAGCCTTCGCCCAGGAGCTCTGCCGCCGCATGGCGAGCGATCAGCCAGACCGCTACCTGATCAACATGGCAAAGAAGCTTCGGCCCGGCCGCATCTTCCTCGACTATCTGCGCAACGACCGCATGGCCACCGCAGTCGCGCCGCTGTCGCCCCGTGGCCGGCCCGGTGCGACCGTCTCGATGCCGCTCACCTGGCCGCAGGTGCGTGCCGATCTCGATCCGAAGCGGTTCACCATGCGCACCGTGCCGCAGCTGCTCGCCAAGAGCAGCGCATGGGCCGACTACGGCGAGGCCGCCCGTCCGCTCGCGCCGGCGATCGCGCGGCTGGGCTCGTCCAAGGCCGCCGCCTGACGGATTCCGGCGCCTGCGTCGATGAGCAAGGCGGATCCGCTATCCACCGGGGCCGCGAATCATGCCGCGGCCGGCGCGGATGACGCTTGACGCTCGCCGCTGGGGTTGGCAAATAAGTTATTGAAAGCGTTCACTTTTTAATCGTTCTAAAGAGCGACGGATGATCGTTTGTTCGTGTAACGTGCTGACCGACAAGCAGGTGCTGGCCACGTTGGAGAGCGAAACGGCGGGCCAGCCGCGTTCACCGGGGCAGGTCTATCGCTGCTTGGGCTGCAAGCCGAGTTGCGGCCGTTGCCTGATCCGGGTCCGACAACTGCTCGAGGATGCCAGGCTGTCCGCTTGCGAGGTCGGCTGCGCCACCTGTCCGGCGGCAGCGGAGCCGGAATGGGCGAGGGCGGCCGGAGAGCGGCCGGTGCGCATCTCCGTGCCGGGTGCGCGGCGCTATCGGCGGCCCGAGCCGCAGCCCGGCGCCGACATCCTGGTGGCGCAAGCGGCCGAGTAGGCTGCACTCCGAGAGCATTTCCTTGGAATCTGGAGCGCTTCCCGGCGATCGGATGATCCCATTTGATCGCGAAGCGCTGGAGCCGTGAGCGGCGAGGGCCGTCCGGCGACTCCGGCGCTCCGAATTCAAAGCGCGTTGACATGCGGCCGGGACTTGCGTTTGGCGTCGGCCCGGCAGGCCACGCCTGTCGTAAGCGCCTGCCCCATGCATCGCACGCGTTCTCCGCTTCCCGACGACGCTTGACTGCGGCTGCGGTCGCGCGGCGGCGCTTTTCCGCGGCTCGCCCCTTGCGTCGCAAGGCACTCGCCTCTAGTTTAGAATGATCCTAAGGAGGCGGGTACGCATGAAGGGCGACGCGAAAGTCATCGAGTATCTCAACCGCGGCCTGCGCAGCGAGTTGACGGCGATCAACCAGTATTGGCTGCACTACCGCATCCTGGACAATTGGGGCTTCAAGGCGCTCGCCAAGAAGTGGCGGGCGGAATCGATCGAGGAGATGCACCACGCGGATCGGTTCACCGACCGCATCCTTTTCCTCGAGGGCTTCCCCAACATGCAGGTGCTCGATCCGCTCCGGATCGGCCAGACTGTGACGGAGATCATGGAAGCGGACCTGGCGGCGGAGAACGACGCACGCACGCTCTACCAGGAAGCCGCCACCTATTGCCACAGCGTCAAGGACTATCCGTCGCGGGACCTGTTCGAGGCCTTGATGACCGATGAGGAAGGCCACATCGATTTTCTCGAGACTCAGCTCGAGCTGATCAGCCGGCTGGGCGAGCAGCTCTATTCGCAGAACCACATCGGCGAGCTCGACCACGACTGAGCCTGAGCTCCTGGACGGCCGGTTCACGCCGGCCGTCACTGCGGCGGCGCGCTGGCTTCAGGCGCCGCTGCTGTATGCCAAGATGAAGAGATAGAGCGACAGCTCCGCTTCCGTTTCCGTGCAGCGTTTGCCGCGCCAGACCGGTGGTTCGGCCTGTCCGCTCGCGCGGCTACTCCGCCAGCACGCGCGTCGCCGGCATCACGATCTCCACCAGCGTGCCCTCGTCCTTGGCGCTGGTGATGGCCAGGGCGCCGCGGTTGGCTTCCGTCAAGGCCTTGGTCAGCGGCAGCCCCAGCCCCGTTCCCGCAGCGCGGCGCGTCGTGGCGAGCTGACGGAAGGGCTGGAGCGCCGCCTCGACCTCGTCCTGCGACATGCCGATACCCGTATCGCGCACGCGCAGGACAACCTCGCCGCTTTCGGTCTGCGTCGTCGAGATGATCACCTGTCCGCCGGCCTCGGTGAACTTCAAGGCGTTGGCCAGGACGTTCAGCACCACCTGACGCAACGAGCGCTCGTCGGCGACGATCGCCGGCAGGCGCGCGGCGAGCGACGTGCGCAGGACGACGCGCTCGCGGTTGGCCTGCTGCTGCATGATGGTGACGCAGCCGGTGACGAGGGCATTGAGGTGCACGCGGGTGAAGTCGAGGTCGAGCTTGCCGGCCTCCACCTTGGCGAGATCGAGCAGGTCGTTCACCAAGCTGATGACGTGGCCGCCGGATTCGTGGATGCCGCGGACGTATTCCCGATAGCGCTCATTGCCGATGGAGCCGAAGCGCTCCTCCAGCATCACTTCGGCGAAGCCGATCATGGCGTTGAGCGGCGTGCGGATCTCGTGGCTCATCTTGGCCAGGAAGTCCGACTTCTGGGCGCTGGCCTTCTCGGCCAGCCGCCTCGATTCCAGCAACTCGCCCTCGGCCTTCTTCCAGGCGGTCAGGTCGCGCAGCACCGCGCAGTATTTCGCCTCGGCGGCGTCGCCGACGCGGCCCAGCGTCATGAACAGCGGACAGCGGCCGCCTTGACGCACGCGCCCCGTGACCTCGCGGCCGTCGTTCAATACGCTCGCCATGCTGCTGGATTTGAGCCCGTCCAGGTAGTCGAGCGCGATGCCGTGGCTCTCCGGCGCCAGCACAAAGCCCAGACTTTCGCCCACCACTTCGGCCTGATCGTAGCCGAACAGCGCCTGCGCGGCCCGGTTGAGCGAGAGGATCCGCCCGGACGCGTTGAGCAGGATGACGCCATCGGTCGCCGTGTCGAGGATGGCCGTGAGCTCGGCTTCCTGCCGCTCGTGCTCCGCCAGCTTGGCACGGAGCGCCGCGATGCGCGGCTCGGCCGGCTCGGCTTTGACCGGCTGGGCGCTGATCAGCGTTGCGGGCTCGCCCTGCCAGTCGAGATCCACGATCTCCGCATCGACCGGCAGGCGCAGCCCGTCGGCCGTGGTCAGCGTGAGCCGCGCGCTGCGACGCGTCGACATGACAGGGCCGCCGAACACCTGATCGAGGCCCGCCGCCCCGATGGCGCTGACGCCGGGGTATCTGGCCAGGGCGAGAAAGGCGCGGTTGGCATAGAGCACGCGCTCGCCCCGATTGACCATCACGGCCAGCGGGATCCGGTCGAGCGCGGCGCTGCCGGAATCGGGCGCGACCTGGCGATGGTCGGGGCGAGCCGGCGGGGCCGTGGCAGCCTCCGCGGCGCTGCCGACAGCTTCCGGCTCGACCAACGGCAGGGAAAGCTCCAGCTCGGCCAGTGCATGATCCAGCGGACATTCGCTGTTGGACGCCGGCGCCTGCGCGTCCGCATCGCCTGGCACGGCGCCGGAGCCCATCGGCGCGGCGTCGTCCGGCGCATCGTCGTCGAGGCGGGCGCCGAGCGCCTTGGCGATCTCGCGCAGCGCCTGCCGGTCCCCGGCCGACAGTGTCGGTCTGGCGGGCTGGCGCCCCGACGACGAATTGCCGCGGCTCGCCCCAGGCGAGGCGGAGCCGGCGGGGGCAGGGATGTCCGACGGTTGTCGCTCCGTCTCGTGTGGAGCGCCGTCGGCGCGGGCTACCGTCGGAGCAGCGGGGCGGAATGGCACCACGCGTGATCCGTTGCGGTCGTCAGGCGCGCCCGCCTGTGTGCGCGATGATCGAATCTGCGGCGGCGGACCGTACAGGTGCGCCTCGCGTCGGCTGGGCGCCGGCTCGTCCGGTGGAGGAGAGGGGGGCTTTGGCAAGTCGAGCTTGGGCGAAGCAGACTTGGGCGAAGCAGGCCTGGGCCAGGCGATCTCGGTCTCGTCGTGCAGCCGGACGAGGCCGAAGCCGCGCTGACCTTCGAGCTGCCCTGAACCGTCCATGATCGGCACGCCGGCGAGCTCGACCGCGACGGCCGTCGACGTGGCGTCCACGCGCCAGCGCACCGTCCTGCCCGACCAGGTCTCATGACCGCCAAGGGCGGCGGCAACCGCCCCCTGGTCCACGACCACGTCGCTGAGATCGGCCCAGGCGCACCCGACGATGGCGGACGCCTCGCCGACCACCTGTTTCAGCTCCGGCGAAACGGAGACGAAAACCCCCGCTTCGTTCGTCTGCCAGACGAACCTCACGGTCGGCCGCGTGGCGGCAAGCGCGCGCAGACGCTCGAGCGGCGTGGGGGCCGCCGCTGGCGGAACCGGGGCGGCCAGCGCGGCCGCGGGCTCCGTCCTCGTTGGCTGCCACGGCCTCGCCTTGCTCCACGAGGCGGGGATGGCGGCTGCGGCCTCGACCAGAATGCCGGTGCCGCCGCGGGCCAGCTGCACGTGGCGATTGGTGCAGGCGAGCAGCACCGGCCCGCTGGCGCCGTCGAACCGCAGCCGCTCGACGCGGACAGCGCCCGGCCGCAAGGTGGCGGCGAGCTGCCTGAGCCGCTGTTGGCCCGATGCCGACAGACGCTCGGCGAAGCCCCGACCGCGCGCGGACGACCACAGCAGGGCGCCGTCGGCAGCCCATAGGGCGCACGTTGCCGTGTCCGCCACGTCCGGACCGGCCGTCGAAGGAGCCAGGAGGCTCGCCAGGGCTTCGCGACCGTGCGTGTCGGCCATGGTGCAATCAGCGTCGGGGACGGATTCAGGTCGAGGTGAGCTTAGCAGCTTCGATCGACGAACGTCACTGCCCCCGGCGTTTGATTATCGTCGTCTCCAGTACAAAGTTAACGTGTAAGCTGTGCGCGGCGCAGGCCTTGATAGTGCGTTGCACAATGTGATATTGCATCGCACAATCGCCAAGTCGATTTGATCGCTTCGTCAGGGAGATTACGACCATGGACGCCAGTAAATTCACCCCCAAGTTCGAGATCCCCGAGGACATGCGCGACTTCGCCGAGAAGAGCGTCGAGCAGGCCCGTAAGGCCTTCGACGGCTTTATCGGCGCCGCCCAGAAGGCGATGGACACCTGGGAAGGGTCGGCCAAGACCATGCGCTTGGGTTCCTCGGATCTGCCGCGGAAGACGCTGAGCTATGCCGAGCAGAACATGCACGCGGCGTTGGACCACGCCCAGCGGCTGGTGCGGACGAAGGACGTGCAGGAGGCTCTGAAGCTGCAGTCGGACTTCGTGCAGGCGCAGTTCGTGGCGTTGCAGGAGCAGGCCAAGGAGCTGGGCGCCGCCATCCAGAAGAGTGCGAGCGAGGCGGCCGACAAGGCCAAGACCTCGATCTAGGGCATCGGACCCAAAACGCGGGCCGGACCCGGGCCGGCCCGAAGCTGATGGCAGCGGCAGCTCGGATTTGGCGGAGCTGCCGCCGCAGGACGCGGGTGGCGACGCACCCGCTGCATTGGCGGGCCTGAGGTCGGCGGAAGCCTTTCGCCGATGAGCAGGAGGCCGGGGAGGCGGAAGGGGCAGCGAGGGTAGCATCATGGCAGGCGAGAAACCGACAAGCTCCGGACCGGCTGGCCCGGTGAAGCAAGCTGCTCCGGCCAAAACTGCTTCGGCCAAAACTGCTTCGGCCAAGACCGCTCCTGCAAAGCCCGCGACCGCGGCGTCGAGCAAGACGCCGTCGGCGAGTGGCGTGGTGGAAGCGCCGGCAAAGCCGGTTCGCCGCACGGCGGTCGCCGCTGGCGCGAAAGCGGCCACCGCTCAGCCTCCGGTGGCGACCAAGCCTGCCGCCAAGTCTCCAGCCGCCAAGCCTCCAGCCGCCAAGCCTCCAGCCGCCAAACCCGCTGCTGCCAAGCTCTCCGCCGCCAAGCAGCCCGTTGTCGATTCGCCGTCGGCCGAGCGCGTGTCTGCCAAGCCCGCTGTTGCCGAGTCTGCTGCCGGCAAGCCCGCTGTCGGCAAGCCGGCGAGCCCGCCGGTCGAGGCGAAGGCACCGCAACCGGCGCCTGTCGCCGCCAGCCCACTCGTCGCGGAGGCCAGCCCGGCCAAGGTCGCGGCGGTCGTGGTGCCGCCGATCAAGACAGCCGCCGGGCAAGCTGCGGCGCCGACCCCCTCGCGGAGCACGCCGGCTCCGAAATCGACGCCGAAGCCGGACCGCGCAGCCGCAGTTGCCCCGCAGCGCTCCGCCGCGCGGTTGGCGGAGGATCCGCGGGCCGTGGCCAAAGCCGCGGGTCTGAACGACGGCGAGGTGAGCGAACCGCTTGCCGTCGCCGAGGCCTTCGTGGCGGCGACCCAGGAATTCACCCACCCTGCTGCCCTGGTGCAGCCGGTTGCTGCGGTGCTCGAGGCCCGGTTCGGACCGAAGGCCCTCGCCGCATCGCAAAGCCTGCTGGAGCTCAACACCAAGATTCTCGATCTCTGGCGCGCGCAGGCCGAATCGACCATGTCGCTCTGGCAGGGCATGGCCGGCGTGACGACGCTCAGCGAAGCTGTTCAGCTGCAGACGAGCCATCTGCGTAAGCACTACGAGGAGACCAGCCGGCGGGCCAAGGACATCGCCCAGACCGCCGTGCGCATGGCATCGGGATTGGCGCCCGAAGCCAAGGTCGAAATCTTGCCGCCGTCCAAGGACCGCTGAGGCCCGCAGCTCGGCGTGGACAAAAGCTGGGGACGACGTCCGGACATCTTGCCATGGGCCCACTTTGCCCATAGGTTCCGCCTCTCCGATGCAGCTGTAGCTCAGTTGGTTAGAGCGCTAGATTGTGGATCTAGAGGTCCCCCGTTCGAGCCGGGGCAGCTGTACCATCGTTCCCAAATCATTCGTTCCCAAATCATTCGTTCCCAAGTCATCCCGACGGAGCCAAGTCATCCCGACGGAGCCGATCTCGTCGCCACGGCGGGCCTCGTTGACCCGCTCGTCGTGATGATGTCAAAGCTCCGCGGCGACGTCGCCTGGGCCTGTCGAGGTTCGTCCGGACGATGTGGCTCAATGCCGCACGAATGGGGGAATGATGCGGTTTATTGAGACGTTTCAGACCTACGACTTCATCGATACCACGGCCAGCCTGTTCTTTGCCTTCGTCCTAGGCACGATCATCGGCATTGAGCGCCAATACCGGCAGAGAACGGCGGGTCTTCGGACCAACGTTCTGGTGGCCGTGGGCGCAGCCGCCTTCGTCGATCTGGCGACGCGCATCCAAGGCGCGGAAGGCGCGGCGCGCGTCATCTCCTACGTGGTGTCCGGCATCGGGTTTCTGGGTGCCGGCGTGATCATGAAGGAAGGCCTGAACATCCGCGGGCTGAACACGGCGGCAACCCTGTGGTGCTCGGCCGCCGTCGGGGCGTGCGCGGGCGCGGACATGGCAGCCCAGGCGGCGTTGGTGACGCTGTTCGTCATGGCCGGCAATACCTTGCTCAGGCCGGTGGTGAACGCCATCAACCGCATCCCGCTCGACGAAGAGGCATCGGAGGCAACTTACGAAGTGAGCGTGGTGAGCGCGCGGGAGACTGCAGACCGCGCCAAGGACGAGCTCGTTGCGCACCTGGAGGCCGCGAGCTATCCGGTGGGGGACCTGGAGGTCGTCCATCGCCCCGACGCCACCGAGGAGATCGTTGCCAAGCTGGTCAGCACCTCGGTCAAAGCGGGCGAGCTCGACGCCGTCGTCGCCAAGCTCCTGCAGGTGCCGGGCATCTCGCACGCCACCTGGAATTCGAGCACGGGCGACTGAGGCCACCGCCTCTTGGCCGGACGGTACGTCAGCTTGGCGCCCGAGAGAGTTTAGCACCCACGCGAGTTTGGCACCAAGGTGAGGTTGGCGACGGGGGGCGAGGCAGGTTCCGACGGCCTGCCGGCCATACGCTCAGCGCAGGCCGACGACGCACGTCCGGAGCGCTTCGCGATTGGGTGGGCTCACCCAATCGCGAAGCGCTCCAGATGCAAAAAATACATCCGATCAGATGTATTCACCTGATCGGGCCATGCTCTAGGCCAAAGCGTCCCCGTGTCCCGACCTGCGGGACGGCTACGCTCAGGACAACGTTCGACCTCAGGCCGACGGCTTGGAGCGCTTGCGCGCCGACGTCGACGCCGACTTGGCTGCGCTCGCCGTCCGTCCAGCGTCGTTGGCGGCGGCGCGGCGGCGGCGCTGCTGACCAAGGCCCATGGATTTCGCCAGTGCCGAGCGAGATGCCGCGTAGTTCGGCGCCACCATCGGGTAGTCGGCCGGAAGGTTCCACTTCGCCCGATACTGCTCGGGCGTCATGTCGTAGGCCGTCCTGAGATGCCGCTTCAGGGACTTGAACTTCTTGCCGTCTTCCAGGCACACGATGTGGTCGGGCGTGACCGACTTCTTGACCGGTACGGCCGGCGCCTGCGGCTCGGCCGGCGGCTCGACAGCACCCGTCGACAGCCTGGCCAATGTATCGTGGATTGAGCCGATCAGCTGAGTCAGTTGGACGCCATCGGTCTGATTGTTCGCCACGTATGCGGCAACAATCTCCGCGGTCAGCTCGATAAGATGTTGGGGTTCTGGGGTGTCCGTCATTGAATCAATCCTCTAACGGATCGAGAAACTAAGCATTGTTCGCAAAATTGCAACGCTGAATGGACAGATAACTTCAAATTTGTTTGTCAGATTCGTGCCGCAGGTTAATGGCCGGTGCCATGGCGCGGTTGACTGCCGAGGGCGAGCGACCGAGGCTCTCGCCCTACGGCACTCTCGCCCGGCTAGACCGGACGGGTCTGTGGCCGCTGCCGTGCGTCTCCTGTCGCGCGATCGCGTGCGCCGTGGCCGTCCAAGGCCTGCCACGGGCGAGGCCTGCGCTCAGGATGGCCGCGCCGGCGTCTTGCGGTCGGCGCCCGACGGCGGCGCCTTCGCCGTATGGCGCTTGTCGCGCGGCGCCCGCGTAACGGACGACGGGTCGCTGGCGGGGAAGCTGTCTTCGATCGACTTATCCAGCGCCTTCTGCTCGCGTTTATCCTCTGTGCGGCCGGTCGATTGCGTGCTCATGGTCCGTCTCCCTGCAATAGCAAGAGAACAGATCGTCAGGCGCCCCAGTTCCGGGCCTCCAGGTCTGGCGCTTTCACGGTGAGGTCGAGGCTCCCGGACGTGAAGGAAGAGGCCGAATGCAAAGCCGCTCGGTTCTGATCGACAAAAGACTTGGCGCCTCCGCCGCTTTAGCTGTCGGCCGACGAGCCGGCGACGACGATGATGTGCAGCGTGCGGGGGCCGTGCGCGCCGAGCAGCAGCGTGCGCTCGATGTCGGCCGAGCGGGATGGGCCGGTGATCCAGTTGACCGTGCGCGGCATTTCGCCGCTGTTGCCGGCCCGCAGCCTCGCCCAGGCATCTTCGTAGTGTCCGAGGAGATCGTCCGCGTCGAGCACGACGACATGATTGTCCGGAAGGAAGTTCAGGGTCGTCGGATTGTCCCGTCCCGACACCATGACGAGCGTGCCGGTTTCAGCCACCCCGGCGTAGGCGTGGCTCACCGCATTGAGATCGCTTCCGGCGCTCGGCCCGACGCTGATGCCGAGGGCCGTCGCGCCCCAGGGCATGGCCGCCAGTCGCGGGTCGTCGCCCATGCGCAGCGTGGCGGGCAGATTCTGCTCACGCAGATAAGCGGCCACCGCCTGCGGGACGTCGTCCGGCGTCGGCACGACGGTGACGGTCGCCTGTACCGCTTCGGCGTAGCGCCTGAACAGCGCGATGCGATCCGGGCCGGTCACGTCGCCCCGTTTCGGCACGACGCCACGCGCCGCCAGCCTCAGCCGTTCGTCCACGGTGGCCTGCCGCGGCGCCTCGCGGCCGCTCACCCCGAGCGAGCGCCGGATATTGCTCAGGACCTCGTCGCGTCCGCTGCTCATGGGGCTGTGTCCGTCATGTGAAGGGGCGGGCCGAGGCCCGTCGGCCATGGCTTGGAGCGGGATGATCTTTGAGCATGATCTTGTCTAAAAACCGGGGGCCACTTTTGGGGATCATGCTCTAGGCGCGGCCGCCCCGCTCGGCGCGCCAGCGCGCCTGGAAGGTGGCTCCTTCGGGCGCCGGAAGGTCGCGGTATTCGGTCCATCCGCCAGCGAAGGGCAGGCGGCGGAAGCGGCCCCGCGCCCGGCCGGCAAGCCCCAAGGCCGCCATCGCCGCTCGCGACGCCAGGCGGTAGAGCGCCGGCCGTTTCGCAAAGAACGCCCAGAAGGCCAGGCCGCTGCGGGTCACCGCCGGGGTCAGATGACGTTCGAACTCGCGCTCGCGCCAATGCCGCATCAGCTTGGGCAGAGGAATGCGGACCGGGCACACCTCCTCGCAGCGACCGCAGAATGTCGATGCGTTCGGCAGGTGCCCGGCCTTGTCGACACCGATGAGCGAGGGCGTGAGCACGGCGCCGATCGGGCCCGGATAGACCCAGCCGTAGGCATGGCCGCCCACGGTCTCGTAGATCGGACAGTGGTTCATGCAGGCGCCGCAACGGATGCAGCTGAGCACGTCGCGGAACGCCGTGCCGAGCATCGCCGAGCGGCCGTTGTCGAGCAGCACGACATGGTAGGCGCCGGGGCCGTCGGCATCGCCCTGGCGGCGCGGCCCGGTGGAGAACGTCGTGTAGACCGAGATGTCCTGCCCGGTGGCGGAGCGGGCCAGGACGCGCAGCAGCTGCGCGCAGTCCTCGAGCGTCGGCACGACCTTCTCGATGGAGGCGAGCACGATATGCGCCTTGGGCAGTGTCTGGGTGAGATCGCCGTTGCCCTCGTTGGTCACGATGACGGAGGTGCCGGTCTCGGCGATCAGGAAGTTGGCGCCGGTGATGCCGACGTCCGCCGCCAGAAACCGCTGGCGCAGCACCTGGCGGGCCTCGGCGAGCAGGTTGACGGGTTGCGACAGGTCGCGGTCCCTGGGCAGGTCGGTGTGGACGCGCCGAAAGTCGGCTTCGATCTGCTTGGCGCTCAGGTGCAGCGCCGGACCGATGATGTGCGAGGGCATCTCGTGGCGAAGTTGGATGATGTATTCGCCGAGGTCGGTCTCCACCGGCACGATGCCGGCGGCCTCCAGGTGATCGTTGAGCCCGATCTCCTCGGCGATCATGCTCTTGCCTTTGGTCACCGTCCGGGCGTCGAGCGACTTGCAGAGCGAGGTGATGATGGCGCGCGCCTCGGCCGCGTCGCGGGCGAAGTGCACCTGGCCTCCGCTCGCGGTGACCTTGTCGACATAGCGCTCCAGATAGAGGTCGAGGTGCGCCAGCGTGTGCTGCTTGATGTCGTGCGCGGAGTCGCGCAGCGCCTCGAACTCCGGGAGCTGCCCCGCCGCCTCCCGACGACGCGCCGCGAAGCCCTCGCGCATGCCGCTCAGCACGGCCTGCAGCTGGGCGTTCTGCAGCGCCTGGCTGGCGTTGGTCTTGAAGGCGGGGGAGGTGATAGGCGCGACCATGGGGAGCCCAACCTTCAGATAGCAGTCATGGCGGCGAGGCGGCCGCGGAGCATCGCAATCAGTGCCCGGAGGGCTTGGGGGCGCCGATCGGCGGCACCTCGGTCGTGCCCGCCAGCACCTCCGCCACGTGGCGCACGGCGATGTCGTGCCCCTCGCGCGAGAGCTTGCCGGCCATGTTCAGGAGACAGCCCAGATCACCGGCGACCAGCATGGAGGCGCCCGACGCGACCGCGCGGCGCGTCTTCTGGCCGACGATGGCATTGGAAATCTGTCCGTACTTGACCGCGAACGTGCCGCCGAAGCCGCAGCAGACGTCCGCATCCGTCATCTCGACGAGCTCGAGACCCTTGACCGACGCGAGCAGCCGCCGGGGCTGGGCGGCGACACCCAGCTCGCGCAGGCCGGAACAGGCGTCGTGGTAGGTCGCCGTCCCCTGGTACTCCGCGTCGACCGTGGTGACGCCGAGCACGTCGACCAGGAAGCTGGTCAGTTCCCAAGTCTTGGCGGCGAGCGCGCGCGCCTTGGGCAGCCAGTTCGGATCATCGGCGAACAGCTCGGGATAATGGGCGCGGATCATGCCGGCGCACGATCCCGACGGCGCCACGACGTAGTCGAAGCCCGAGAAGGTCCGGATCATCTGCTCGGCGATGCTGCGGGCGTTGGCGCGGTCGCCCGAATTATAGGCCGGTTGTCCACAGCAGGTCTGGCTCGGCACCTCGACGCTGCAGCCGGCCTGCTCGAGCAGCTTGACGGCGGCAAAGCCGACCGACGGTCGCATCAGGTCGACGAGACAGGTGACGAACAGGCCGACGCGGGGCCCGCTGCTCTTGGGCATCGTACTCCTCCACCTCACGCACAGCCCGCCCCGCTCGAGTGCTTCGCGATCGGACGGGAGCTCAGTCGATCGGAGAGACGCGCTCCCGCTTAGACAATCTGAAGCATGTCTATCCGATCAGAAGAGCACACTTGATCGAGAAATGCTCCAGGCATGCTTGGCGTTGCCGGCTCTGCGCTCTCGACGTTGACTGGCTCGGGCGTTCACGAGCCCGTCTTGCCATCGGCGTCGAACCGCTTGAGGTAGGCGATCAGATCGTCGATGTCCTTGTCGTTCTTGATGCCGGCGAAGATCATTTTCGTCCCTGGGATCTTCGCCTTGGGATCGCGAATGTAGTCCTTGAAAGTGGCCTCGTCCCAGGTCAGGCCGGAGGCCTTGTTGGCCGCAGAATAGCTGTAGTTGGGGGCGCTGCCGGCCTTGCGCCCGATCAGGCCGTTGAGCTCGGGGCCGACGAGATTGCGGGCGCCTTCGCCGATCTGGTGACAGGCCCTGCACTTGAAGAAGATCTTCTCGCCTGCCGTTGCCTCCTGGGCGAAGGCCGGACTCGCGCCGACGAGCAGGCCGACGAGCGCAAAGGCGGCGGTGAAGCGATCCATGGGGCGCGGTCTCCAACTGTACGCGACGCTCGAGCCAGCGGCGGTCACGGCCGCCGATGGAACGACCGCGTGCCTTTAGCATCTTGGAAACGTTCCAGCGAGGCGGCTTTTGTCGCGGCCGGCCGGCTGATCCGCAGCGGTCGAGCCGGGCCCATGCGCATGCCGCACAGGCCGCCATCATCGGCGCGGGAGGCCCGGTGAGATGAACGGGTCCGATCGGATGGGAGCATTCGAGGGGGCCGGAGCGGGCCTGCGGCGGGTGTAAGCCAGACAAGAGCGCTTTCCGCCCACATGCGCACATGTGAGCGGAAACAGCGCTCCTAACCGAAGGTCGCGGCAGCGCGCTCCGAACGCTGATCTGCCCGTGTCCCCAAGACGTTCCTGCGGCCGGCGAGGCATTCGCCGGCCAGCGTTTGCGCTAGCTCTTGGCCGAAACGCCCGCGGGCGCGGCGCCGTTCGCCTTGCTCGAGACGGATCGCGCCGGAGCCTTCTTGGCAGCAGGCTTCTTCTCGGCCGACGAGGCCTTGGCTTGAGCCGCCTTCGGAGCGCTCGCCTTCGGCGCCGCCGCCTTCGGTGCAGCCGTCTTCGGTGCCTTGGCGGGCGCGCTCACGCTCTTCGCAGAACTTGCCGCCGCTGCCTTGGCCGCGGGCTTCGCCGGAGCCTTTTCCGCGGCCTTGGGTGCAGCCTTCGGGGCAGCTTTCGCAGCCGCCTTGGGGGCAGCTTTCGCGGCCGGCTTGGCCGGGGCCTTCGCTGCTGCGGCCTTCGCTGCTGTGGCCTTGGTCGGCGCCTTGGCTGCGGCAGGCTTGGCAGCGGCAGGCTTGGCAGCGGAGGTCTTCGGTGCCGCCGTCTTTGCTGCGGACGTCTTTGTTGCGGACGTCTTGGCCGCAGAGGTTTTGGCCTCGGAGGTCTTGGTCTCGGAGGTCTTGGCGGCCGGGGCCTTGCTGGCAGCAGGCTTGGCGACTGTAGGCTTGGCAACTGCAGGCTTGGCAACTGCAGGCTTGGCGACCGCAACCTTGGCGACGGCAGCCTTGGTTTCCTTTGGCTTGGCCGCCTTCTTCTCGGGAGACTTCGCGGTTTTCGCGACCGCGGGCTTGCTATCCTTCACGCTCTTAGTCGCTTTGGTGGACTTCTTCTCTGCAGCTGTTGAGGTGAGGGTCGCGTCCTTTGCGGCAGCCTTCTTGCCAGCCGCCTTCTCGCTTCCTTTTCCCATGTTGCTGAACTCCGTTCGCCTGTGGGGGAGATGATCTATTGGCTTGCGGTTGCCCTTCCCGACCAAGCCAGTGTCCCGTTCGCCGGGTCAGACGCGTGCCACGAAGCGCTTACGAAAGGCCTCTCCACTTTCAAGCGGTTTCGTATTCGTGCGCTTCGAGAATAGGTTAGCATGGTTTACGAAGTGTTTCCAAATGACTTACTCCCAGACCGACGTGTCATCGCCGTCGTGCTGAGCGGCAGGATCTGTTGCCCCCGCATGTTTTAGTATAGATCGGTGTTCGGATTGTGCCGAGCGCCGACAGAAAAGGATTGAAAGTCATACGCCCTATAATGCTGCCGAAAAGGCCGATGCCTATGAGGTTATACAGCTTCACGTAGAGCTGGATTGATCCAGAGGTATTAATCCCGTGTCCGCGCGGCCGCCCATGTTTTTTATCGAATGTTCCGGCCAACCGCAGAATTCGGGCATGTCTCGCCCGAGCGCTGCCGCGCCGTCACGGGCTGGCGGGCATCTTGCGGGTGGGGCGGTTTGCCAGACGATTCGATCGACGCCGGAGCCAATCGGGCCGTCTGAGTCGTTGCCGTCGATTGCCGAATCGTTGCGCGCGTCCGACCGTCGGCCGTCGCCGGTCAATTTCATCAAGCCAATTCATCAAGCCGAGTGCGCCAAGCCGAGTGCGCCGAACGCGCGTCGAGGCACGGCCGATCGCGCTGTCTGCCGCCGGTCTCGACGACCCGTCCGAGGCGGCGCTTTCGCCGCGGCTGGCAAATACGCCGGTCACCCCCATCTAGTGGGTGTTTGCGTCGGAGCGTTGGGGACGTACGGCCAAACATGATGAGGGAGAGCGTACGATGAATCCGCAGGAACGCGAGGTGATCACCGGGATCTTTGACCGCCTCAAGCAGGCGGAAAACAGCCCGCGTGATCCGGAGGCCGAGCGCTACATTGGCGAGCTGGTGGCGAAGCAGCCCTATGCTCCCTACGCCATGGCGCAGGCCGTCTATGTTCAGGAGCACGCAGTGCGCGAGCTGAGCGAGCGCAGCCAGGCGCTGGAAGCCCGCGTGCGCGATCTCGAGCAGCAGCTGGCAGCCCAGCCGCAGCAATCCGGCGGCTTTCTCTCCGGCTTGTTCGGCGGCGGCCGGCCGGATGTTCCGCCGGCGCAGCGGACCAGCGTGCCTCCGGCAGGTGGCCAGCAAGGCTACGGACAGCCTGGTTACCAGCAGTCCGCTCCAGGCTACCAGCAGCCCGGTTATGCGCAGCAGCCGGGCTACGCCAACCAGGGCTATCAGCGGCCGCCGGCACAAGGCCCTTGGGGCGGTGCGGCGCAGGGTCCCCAAGGTCCGCAGGGCGGCCCTTGGGGCGGCGGCGGGCAGGCGCCCGGCATGTTTGGCGGCGGGGGCGGCGGTGGCTTCCTGCGTGGGGCGCTGACGACGGCGGCCGGCGTCGCGGGCGGCGCGCTGCTGTTCGACGCAGCGAAGGGGATGTTCGGCGGCGGCTCGAGCGCTCAGGCGGCTGAAGGCTCGACCCTGGGCAATTTCGGCAACCCGGCGCAAACCGCCTCGACGTCGTCCAACGACGCGGCCCAGCTGCAGGACTCGGATTTCGGCGATCCGAACATCCAGGATGCATCGCTGGACGACAGCGATTTCGGCGGTGGCGACGGCGGCGGCGACGACTGGGTCTGACGCCGCGCCTCCCTCCCGCTCGGGTCAGCCGGGCGGGAGACGGCCCCTACGACGCCGTCACATGACGACGACGCGTGTCCCGACGCCGACGCGCGAATAGAGATCCACCACGTCTTCGTTGGTCAGGCGGATGCACCCCGACGAGACGTTGTGGCCGATCGTATTGGGCTCGTTCGTGCCGTGAATGCGGTAGAGCGACGAGCCGAGATACATGGCGCGGGCGCCGAGCGGGTTCTCCGGGCCGCCTTCCATGTGCACCGGCAGATCGGGACGGCGCTTGCGCATCTCGGCGGGCGGGCGCCAGTCCGGCCATTCGCGCTTGGCGCTGATGCTCTGGACCCCATGCCACTGGAAACCCTCGCGGCCGACGCCGATGCCGTAGCGCACCGCCGTGCCGCCTCCCTGGACCAGGTAGAGATACTTCCGCCGCGTATCGATCACGATGGTGCCGGGAGCGTGATTGCCGGAATACGCGACGGTCTGGCGGCGGAACTGTGGCGCGATCTCCTGCTCGGTCGATTCGATGGCGCTGTCGTCGGGCAGCGAGGCCATGCCGCCGCCATAGCTGCCGCCGCCGATATACTGGCCGTCCAGCGGCGGCGCCGTCTCGGCCGGGCCGCCGCTCAGCGCTCGCAGCGCATTGGGGCCGTGGTGGCGAGGCGCCGGCCTGGCCGGGCGTCGCCGCTCCTCGTAGCCGTAGGGCGCCTGGTCGTAGTCGGAGCCGTCGTCGGCGTAGGCGCCGGGCGGGGGCGCGCCCCAGAACTGCGCCTGGGCCGCTATGGGCGCCGCGGGCAGCCCCGCGAGCAGGACCAGGAGACCGAGCTTGGATCCGGGCGTCATCTTGGTGTCTCGACCCTCGTTCCTGACGTGTCTGGCTGATGTGGCCCGAGGAGAACCCTCGGATCCCAGCAGGATGCTTCGGAAAGGCGCCGAAACCTGGGCAATTGCGATGGCGCCGCAACCCGCACGGCAAACGCCCGCTCGCGCCTACGGTTCCGGCCGGCGAGCCCTACGCCACCTGCCGCGCCGCCTTGCGCAGGGCCTTCAGCGAGCCGCGCGTCTCGGTCCACACCTGCGGACCCACCGACGCCTCGATCATGTCCTGGGCCTTCTTCCAAAGAGGCAGGGCTCGGGCCAGGGCGGCCCGCCCTTCGGGGCTGAGCTCGTAGGCCACGGCGCGACCGGTGCCCTCGCGCGGCACGATCAGCCCCGCCTCCTTCAAAAGCTGGAGATTGCGCGTCAGCGTCGTGCGCTCGAACGCCAGGCGGTCGGCAAGCGTGCTGATCGAGCCGCAGATGCCCTGCTCGATGGCGGCGAGCAGCGACAGTTGCGTCACCTTCAGCCCGGATGGGCGCAGGAGCTCGTCGTAGACCCGGGTGAGCGCCCGCGCGGTCATGCGCGTGTGCAGGCAGGCACAGACGCGCCCCAGATGGGCGATCGTGGCATTGGTCGCCGGTCCTGCAGGCTCGGCGGCCGTCTCGGGGGGCGTCGTGCTCATTGTCTGACGATGGGTATGCAAATGCTTTGCCGTCAAGTGCTCAACGCCCCCAGGCGTCCCTGGCGCAAAAACAAAAGGGATAGAGCGTGCATCGCTTTAGGCAGTTAACGTTTTGGCAGGCGTTCGCCGCTTCTCTGGCGCGGCCCGCTCCGCTTGACAACCCATGAGCCGATGCCTAATTCGGCCTTGCCGTTAGCACTCATCAACGGACAGTGCTAGTAGCACGATTTCTGGACATATGCGCCTCGCGGCGCTCCATCAAGAGGACAGGGTCCCATGAATTTCCGTCCGCTGCATGATCGCGTCGTCGTCCGTCGCATCGAGAGCGAGGAGAAGACGAAGGGGGGCATCATCATCCCCGACACCGCCAAGGAGAAGCCGCAAGAGGGCGAGATCGTCGCCGTCGGCCCCGGCGCCCGCGACGAGGCCGGCAAGCTGGTTGCCCTCGACGTCAAGGCTGGCGATCGCGTGCTGTTCGGCAAGTGGTCGGGCACCGAGGTCAAGATCGATGGCGAGGATCTCCTGATCATGAAGGAATCCGACATCATGGGCGTCATCGCGGCCTGAGCCTCGCGTCCGATCGTTTCCCCAAATCTTCCTGAACTGGAGTAGGCAATGGCTGCCAAAGACGTGAAGTTTTCTGCCGATGCGCGCGAGAAGATGCTGCGTGGCGTGGATATTCTGGCCAACGCCGTGAAGGTGACGCTGGGTCCCAAGGGCCGCAACGTCGTCATCGAGAAGTCGTTCGGCGCCCCGCGCATCACCAAGGACGGCGTCACCGTCGCCAAGGAGATCGAGCTCGCCGACAAGTTCGAGAACATGGGCGCCCAGATGGTGCGCGAAGTGGCCTCGAAGACCAACGACATCGCTGGTGACGGCACCACGACCGCGACCGTGCTGGCTCAGGCGATCGTGAAGGAAGGCGCCAAGTCGGTCGCCGCCGGCATGAACCCGATGGACCTGAAGCGCGGCATCGATCTCGCGGTCACCGCGGCCGTCAAGGACATCGCCGCCCGCGCCAAGAAGGTCAAGGATTCGGCCGAGATTGCCCAGGTCGGCACCATCTCCGCCAACGGCGACGCCTTCATCGGCCAGGAAATCGCCAACGCGATGCAGAAGGTCGGCAACGAGGGCGTGATCACGGTGGAAGAGGCGAAGACCGCCGACACCGAGGTCGAGATCGTCGAGGGCATGCAGTTCGACCGCGGCTACCTCTCGCCCTACTTCATCACCAACGCCGAGAAGATGGTCGCCGATCTCGAGGATCCCTACATCCTCATCCACGAGAAGAAGCTGTCGTCGCTGCAGGCGATGCTGCCGGTGCTCGAGGCCGTCGTTCAGACCGGCAAGCCGCTGGTGATCATCGCCGAGGACGTGGAAGGCGAGGCGCTCGCCACCCTCGTCGTCAACAAGCTCCGTGGTGGCCTCAAGGTCGCGGCCGTCAAGGCGCCGGGCTTCGGTGACCGCCGCAAGGCCATGCTCGAGGATATCGCCATCCTCACCGCCGGCCAGACCATCTCGGAAGACCTGGGCATCAAGCTCGAGAACGTGACCCTTCAGATGCTCGGCCGCGCCAAGCGCGTCCGCATCGAGAAGGAGAACACCACGATCATCGACGGCGCCGGCAACCGTTCCGACATCGAGGGACGCGTCGCCCAGATCAAGGCCCAGATCGAGGAGACCACGTCGGACTACGATCGTGAGAAGCTCCAGGAGCGTCTCGCCAAGCTCGCCGGCGGCGTTGCGGTGATCCGCGTCGGCGGCGCCACCGAGGTCGAGGTGAAGGAGAAGAAGGACCGCGTCGACGACGCCCTCAACGCCACCCGTGCGGCGGTCGAGGAAGGCATCGTGCCCGGCGGCGGCGTTGCCCTGCTGCGCGCCAAGGCTGCTGTGCAGGCGCTGACCTCCGACAACTCCGACATCCGCGCCGGCATCGCCATCGTCGCCAAGGCGCTCGAGGCACCGATCCGTCAGATCGTCGAGAACTCGGGCGTGGAAGGCTCGATCGTGGTCGGCAAGATCGGCGAGAACACCTCGCCGACCTTCGGCTTCGACGCGCAGAAGGAAGAGTACGTCGACATGCTGCAGGCCGGCATCGTCGACCCGGCCAAGGTCGTGCGCACGGCTCTGCAGGACGCCGCTTCGGTCGCCGGGCTGCTGATCACGACCGAGGCCATGGTGGCGGATGCGCCGAAGAAGGACGCTCCTCCGCCGATGCCGGGCGGCGGTGGCATGGGCGGCATGGACTTCTAAGCCGTTCCAGCTTGCAATGTCCGGAGTCGGCTCGCCGGCTCCGGATCATGCCGATAAGAAAAGCCCCGGAGCGAGCTCCGGGGCTTTTTGTTTCAAGAGCGCGTCGCGCCGGCGCCGTCCGATCGCATCTTTCCGTCCGCTCAGCTGATCACACCGATGGGGGACACGCGCCCGAGCCGATGCCGCCGGCCCGGCGCCCGGCTTGTTTGCCAAGGTTCGCCGAAGCGCCTAAGAACGGCCGCCTATCCCCTGTGCCGAACCCAGCAGGCCATGCCATGAGCGATCACAGCGAACACGTCGACAGCCCGATCTCCGGCATCTTTGCGTCCGGCGTCCTTGGTCTGGTGATCTGCCTGGTCATCGGCCTCCACATCTTCCTGAAGTAGAGCCGCCGGCAGCCGGCTCGTCCCGGAGATCCACGCTCACGCCGTTGCGCAGCGCTCGCGCGCGGCGGCCGTCACGAGACAGTCGCTCGGTCTCATGGTCTGGGCGCCGGATTCGCCCGACGCCGACACCACCCGGCGCCGGGGCTCTACCGCCCGAAGATGCCCTTCAGCTTCTGGGCGAAGGAGTTGCGCCGCTTCTTGCGCTCCAGCTCGTCCGCATCCCGAATCCAGGCGATCTGGACGACCCGGCGCTCGCCGGCGAACGGCCTGTGGCCGTGCCAGGAATTGTCCGACCGCAGGAAGCCGAAGACGGTGCCCATGACCGGCGGCACCTCGACCTTGTAGGGTTCGAAGTTCTGGCCGTCGTAGAGCACGCGCAGGCGGCCACCGTCGCCGGTGCTCCAGGCGTCGTTCATGTAGACGAGCATGGTCATGACCTTCGACGGCCCGTCGGTGTGGATGGCGCCGTACTTGGGCTGCGACTTCTTCATGATCGTCGTCAGCCGGGGGAAGGCCGTCAGGTCCTGGCCCCACTTCTCCGAGATCACCCGGGTGAGCTCGTCGCTCTCCAGCTCATCGATCAACGTCTTGAAGGTGCCCTTGAGCTGCACCTCGTCGACGGTGAGATAGCCGGGCTTGTCGATGCTCGGAAAATCCCGACGCAGATCGTCGACGGCCTCGGCCTTCAGCAGGTTCTCGCCCAAGAAGTAGTCAAACGGCTCGTTCGACTGGGGGCGTTGCGGATTGCCTCGGGATTGATCAAGGTCAGCGCCATGAAATATCTCCTCTAGACCCCCGGCGGCGATGGCCGTCCGGTTTCAATCGGGCCGGCCGACGGGAATGGACCGGAGCGAAGGGGGCGAATTCCTGTCACGAACCCGGATGAGGCGTTCGCGGAAGATGCACCAGCGTGATGGAGGCAACGTTCCTGGCCTTTTGATGGCGCCGGTGAGCGGATGTTTCAAGAAAACGATCTAGATTCAACGAGTTCTAATGTAACGTCGATGACCGCCGCTCACGCGCTGCCCGCATAGCTGCTACCGGCTATACCGCCAATGGCCCGGCGTGGACAAGCGCACGAGTGCTGCCGGAACGCCCGATATACGGGGGCGGGGACGCCATGGCGGGGCAACTAGTGTGGTGGATCTGAAGGTCCTGCTCCCCGCATGGCATCCACGTTCAGGACCTTCAGATCCATTAAACCACACTAGAATCATAGAGTTGCCAGTGTAGCTTAGGAAGCCGAAAACTCGCTCCCAGCGCTGCCCCAAGGTGGTACGAATTTCGGATTCGCCACACTAGGCGCGGCGCTTGCCTCGGTACTGCCATGTTGCGGGCCTTCACCGCTCTTTGCATTTTGTTCTTGTTGCCGGTGCTGCCATCCTGTTCGCGCCTCCCGCCATCCTCGCCCGCCGGGCGCTTCCCCGCCGCGCCGGAGCCATGACCGGAACCCTCGCCCGATGAATGCACTGAAGCAGGCCCTCGCTGACATCTGGCGGCTGATCTGGCCCTATTTCGCGTCGCGCGAGCCCACCGAGATCCGCATCTGGCCGTTCGGCACCTTCCGCACCCAGGAGCGCGTCGTCGGGCTGACGTTGGCGATCATCGTCATGGCCATCGAGTTCGCCCAGGTCGCCATCAACGTGCGGCTGTCCTACTTCAGCCGCGACTGGTTCAACGCCATCCAGAACAAGGATGCGGCGAGCTTCTGGACGCTGCTGTTCACCGTGTTCGTCTTCTGGGCGGCGATCTACATCGCCAGCGCCATCTACCAGTATGCGCTGCAATCGTTCCTGCGCATCCGCTGGCGGCGCTTCCTGACGCGCCACTTCATCGACCGTTGGCTCGATCACAACGCCCACTATCACATGCAGCTGTTCGGCCAGGGCGCCGACAACCCCGACCAGCGCATCCAGGAGGACATCGACAGCTTCATCATGCGTACGCAGACGCTGACGCTCGGGATCCTGTCGTCGGTCACGACGCTGTTCTCGTTCTCCGTCGTACTGTGGGAGCTGTCGGCCGACTTCACCGTGCCGGGCACTGATTGGCGCATCCCCGGCTTTCTCGTCTGGGGCGCGCTGATCTATTCGGTCCTCGCCACCTGGCTGACGCACAGGATCGGCAAGCCGTTGATCCGGCTGAACTTCGAGCAGCAGCACTACGAGGCCGACTTCCGCTTCTCGCTGGCCCGGCTGCGCGAATATGCCGAGCAGGTGGCGCTGATCGGCGGCACGGGCGCCGAGAAGGAGCGCCTGGGCCAGCGCTTCGCCAACGTCATGGGCAACTTCTACGCCATCGTCAGCCGCACCAAGAAGCTGACGGCCTTCACCGCCGGCTATTCCCAGGCCAATGCGGTCATCCCCTACGTGCTGGTGGCGCCCTACTACTTCGCCAACAAGATCACGCTCGGCGGCATGCAGCAGACTGCGGGCGCCTTTGCGCGGGTGGAGAGCACGCTGTCCTTCTTCGTCAGCGCCTATTCCACCATCGCCGACTACAAGGCGGTCGTCGACCGGCTGAACACCTTCGACGCCTCGCTCAACCGCGTGCTCGCCCTGCACCGCCAGGAGCCGCGGATCGTGCGGCAGACGGCGGCGCAACAGCGGCTCGAGGTCGAGGATCTGGAGCTGCGGTTACCGTCGGGCACGGCCATCGTGCGCGTGCCGGGCCTGCGCCTCGAGCCGGGCGAGACCACCTTGCTCACCGGCCCGTCGGGCTCGGGCAAGTCCACCCTGTTCCGAGCCGTCGCCGGCATCTGGCCGTTCGGCGAGGGCCAGGTGCGGCTGCCGGAGGGCCGCAGCCTGCTGCTGCTGCCGCAGCGGCCCTACATCCCGATGGGGCCGCTGCGCGGCGCCGTGGCCTACCCCGCCGAGAGCGACGCCTTCGACGACGGACGCCTTCGCGAGGCCCTCGGCATCGCCCACCTGCGCCATCTCGTCGGCCGCCTGGACGAGGAGGCGCATTGGGCCCAGACCCTGTCCCTCGGCGAGCAGCAGCGCCTCGCCGTGGCGCGCGCGCTGCTCGCGCGGCCCGACTGGCTGTTCCTCGACGAAGCGACGGCGGCGCTCGACGAGGGCCTGGAGGAGATGATCTATCGATTGATCGGCGAGCACCTGCCGGGCACCACCGTCGTCTCGATCGGCCATCGCTCGACCCTGCGAGCCTTCCATGGACGGCAGATCGACATGGAGGCGGACGACACCGGCGTGTTCGTGCCGCGCGACGTGAGCGCCGTCGTGGCCTGAGCCGGGCTGCGTTCCATGCATTCGGGTGACAGGGGGCGGCCGGGACGCTAAGCGGAAGGCAGCGCCTCCCGGGAGCGGTCCGCACCTCGGCGAGGGGCGCTTCCCTGCGCCCCTCTCACACCGCGTGCCTTCGCCAATGCAGTCCCGTGCCTTCCGCCGCCAACGCACCGTTCTCCTGTCCCGACGTCTATGGGCCAGGCGCCTGGTGTTCTTCGCCGGCGCCCTGGCGGTCGCGCTCCTGGGCGTCGGCTTTGCGTTGGCCTCGGATCAGGCGAGCGATCTCTACAGCCATTGGACGAAGGTGCTGCCCACCTGGGCGCGCTTCGTCATCACGCCGCTCACGTATGCGCTCTGCGCGCTGGCGATCCTCAAGCTGTTTCCCAACGCCCAGGGCAGCGGCATTCCGCAGGCCATCGCCGCCCGGCACACCGACGACGAGGCCCATCGCGCCACCCTGCTGGGCGGCCGCGTCGTGCTCGGCAAGATCCTGCTCACGCTGGCGGCGCTGGCCGCCGGCGCCTCGGTCGGCCGCGAGGGACCGACGGTGCAGATCGGCGCGAGCGTCATGCTGTTCACGGCGAGCTTCGCCGGGCTGGGACGCCAGCGCGGCCTGGTGCTCGCCGGCGCCGGCGCCGGCGTCGCTGCGGCCTTCAACACGCCGCTCGCCGGCGTCCTCTTCGCCATCGAGGAGATGGCCAAGGCCTTCGACAAGCGCATAACTGGCTTCATCATCGCCGCCGTCGCCGTCTCCGGCCTGGTGACCATCATGCTCGTCGGCGACTACAACTACTTTGGGCGCGTGACCGAGCGCCTGACGACGCCCCGGCAGTGGCTGGCGGTGCCGCTGTGCGCCATCGTCGGCGGCGTCTTCGGTGGTATATTCAGCCGGCTGGTGATCGCCATGACCCTCCGCCAGATTCCGCTCGTCGTGCGGCTGAAGCGCTGGCCGGTGCTGTTCGCGCTCGGCTGCGGCCTCATCGTGGCGGCGCTGGCGTATGCCACCGGCGATTATGCCGCCGGCACCGGCTATGCGCCGACCCGCGCGCTGTTCGAGGGCGGGGAGGCCATCCCCTGGTGGTATCCGTTCGTCAAGCTGGTGACGACGCTGCTGTCGTCGGTGTGCGGCATCGCCGGCGGCCTGTTCTCGCCGTCGCTGGCGGTCGGCGCCGGCCTCGGCGCGGTGCTGACGCCGCTGCTGCCCGACGTGCCGCTGCCGATGCTGGCGCTGCTCGCCATGGTCGGTTACTTCGCGGGGGTGGTGCAGGCGCCGCTGACGGCCTTCGTCATCGTCATCGAGATGACCGACGACAACCGCATGGTCGTGCCTGTCATGGTGACCGCGTTGATCGCCGCGGGGGTATCACGGCTGATCTCGGCCGACCCGCTCTACCACGCGCTGGCGACCGAGTTCGACGACAAGAAGCCGCGCCGCCCGGCGGACGTGCGCTCGCTCGACGCGCGCAGCACCGTGCCGTGACGGGGGCCTTCCCGATCAGATGGAGCGATCGAAGCGGATCTCGCCGGAGGGACCCTTCACCACCAGCTGGCCGCCGACCATGTCCCATTTCTGCGAATAGCGCAGCGCCGCCAGGAAGGCGCTTTCGCTCGCCATCGTATCCTTGTCGCAGGAGCGCCGCGTGAGCGCCAGCGGGCCGACCGCGATGCCCTGCTCGCGCAGTGGGAAAGCCACCGCCGAGTAGGTGTTGCAGCCGGCAAAGCCGCGCGCCCGGAACTGCTGGTCGAGGATGAAGGCCGGGCGGTCCCTGCCGAACGGCTTGCCGTTCAGGCTGACGGCGAGCCACGACTTGCCGAGCGGAAAGGTCTTGTCGTTCGGCTTGTTCGGGAGCGCCTCGCCCTGCTGGGGCGTCTGGTTGCCGCCCTTCTTCCGGAACTGCGCGAGGGCGGGGTCGGCCATCTGGCCGGCGAGGCAAAGAGTAGCCATTGTCGCTACAGCAACACGAACAATCTTCACCGGTCTAAACTCCTCAGGTGGCCGGGCCGGGGCGAGACCGCTCCGTGCGCGGCTCCGAACACGATGGCAGCCGTCGGCGGCGTTGCGCCTCACGCGGGAGAGGCGCGCCGCGGCGCATAGGCTCTCCGTGCACGGCAAATGCGTGACTTGCAAGCGGTTGCACCGGAGACGTGGCAATCCTGTGACATCAGACCGGTTTTATCGGCGATGCCAATGACGCCAGCTGACGGCTCACCCGCCGATTCTGGCGAGGAGCCGGTCGGCGAGCGGATTTCCTTTACGGAACGCGTAGTCGAGCCGCCGCACGCCGATATGGTCGGCGCCGGCGCGGGACAGGCGCTCGACGAGACCGAAGACCGCCTTGGCCGGACACATGACGACGAGCGGCGCGCCGGGGGCGGGCCGCCCGTGCGGCAGGTATGCAGCGAACGCCTGCTCCAGCTCGTCGATCAAGGCATCGCCCGGCTCCGCCACCAGGGCCTGCACTTCCCGGTGCGTGCGGGCCAGTTCCTCCGCCGCGATGCGGGTGAGGATGATGCGCGCCACCTCCCGGGTGCGAGCGCTCCAAGAGGCGCGCATCGCGGCGACGAGGTTCGCTTCCGAGCGCAGCATGGTGCCGTCGTCGAGCACCTTGAGGGCGTTGGCGGCAAGCGTCGTGCCGGTCGTGGTGATGTCGACGATGATCTCGGCGGCGCCGGCGGCCGGCGCGCCTTCCGTGGCGCCCGGGCTCTCGACGATGCGGTAGTCGGCGATGCCGTGCTCGGCGAAGAAGCGCCGCGTCAGATTGATGTATTTGGTCGCGACGCGGAGCCTGGCGCCGTGGCGCACGCGCATGGCCGAGGCCACGTCGTCGAGGTCGGCCATGGTGCGCACGTCGATCCAGGCCTGGGGCACGGCGACCACGACGTTGGCGTGGCCGAAGCCGAGCGGGGTCAACAGCTCCACCGCCGCGTCGGCGTCGAGCACGTTCTCGCGCACCAGGTCCTCGCCGGTGATTCCCAGGTGCGCGCCTCCGGATGCCAGCTGCGCGACGATCTCCGACGCCGACAGGAACAGCACGTCCACGTCGGCCAGGCCGCGGATGGAACCGCGGTAGTCGCGCGCGCCCCGGGACTGCACCAGATCGAGGCCGGCGCGGGCGAAGAACGCGGCGGCATTCTCCTGCAGCCGCCCCTTGGACGGCACGGCGATGACGAGGGGGGCTGCGGCTTCCGGACCGGTCATGCGACGGCTCCCTTGCCGGTTTCTGCGGTGCCGAGCCGGTCGAGCCAGAGCGCGCAGCCGACCGCCGGGACGGCGCTGGCGGCGCCCAGATGCTCGAGCAGCCCGTCGTAGCGGCCACCGGCCGCCACCGGCCGCCACTCCGGCCGGCGCGGGTCCGTCAGCTCGAAGATGAAGCCGGTATAATAGTCGAGGTTGCGGGCGAACTCGGCCGAGAAGGCGATGCGCTCGACCGCGATGCCGCGCGCTGCCATGAAGCCGGTCCGGGCCTCGAAGGCGTCGACGGCGCGCTCGATATCGAGCCCGGCGTCGGCCGCGAGCTTGCGGATCTCGATCGCCGCCGTATCGGGATCCCCGCCCACGGCGAGGTAGCGTTCCAGGATCGTCTTGGCCTCGCCCGCCGGCGCATCGGCGCGCCGGGCGGCGCGGGCGAGGAAGCGGTCGGCGATCTCGCCGGCCGTGCGCCCGCCGACGGTGCTGATGCCGGCGATGGTGAGCACGTCCTCGACGAAGGCGCGCGCCGCCTTGGGATCCTGCCCCTCGATCGCAGCCAGCAGGCCTGCGTAATCGGCGCCGTTGCCGCCGTTGCCCTCCGCCTCCAGGGCGGCGATGCCGCGGCCGGCGGTGACGCCGCGCAGCAGCCGCCGCTTGGTCGGCGCATCGAGCCCGAGCGCGTCGAGGAGGCCGGTGATGAGCGCCATGTCACCCAGGACGATATGGGGCTCGGCGAGGCCGAGCTGCGCGCACGCCTCCAGCGCCAGGCCGATCACCTCCGCGTCGGCAGCTTCCCGGTCCGCGCGGCCGAACGATTCGATGCCGGCCTGCAGAAACTCGCCGCTCTCGCCGGCGCGCAGCCGGAAAACCGGGCCGAGATAGGAATGGGCGACCTTGCCGCCGGCGGCTCCCGAGCCGAGCACGAAGCGGCAGACCGGAATCGTGTACTCCGGCCGCAGGCACAGCTCGTCGCCGTCGCCGCTGCTGGTCACGAACAGGCGGCGGCGGATGTCCTCGCCCGACAGGTCGAGGAAGGCGTCGACGGGCTGCAGGATGGGCGGCTCGACGCGGCTGTAGCCGGCGCGCGCGAACAGCGCCAGCAGCTCGTCGGTGGGTCGGGTCGACATCGTCACGTCCTGGGTCGGGGCGTCAAGGCGCTTGGGGCGCTATCTATCAGCGTTGCGCGGCGTGGGCGACGCCTTTGCGGAAGCAGGGTGAACGGGCGATCAGCCGCGGTGGCGGGTAAGCACCGTCTTCACCGCCTCCACCAGCCCCGTCTCCGGCACGGAGAACTGTGCCTCCGCCTGCTTGGCCAGGTAGGCCTCGCGGTCCTTGATGGCGCGGATCTCGGCGCCGAGCTTGAGGTCCTTGAGGGTGACCTCGCCCTTCTCCTTCTCGTTGGAGCCCTGGATCACCACGCAGGGGCTGGCGCGCCGGTCGGCGTACTTGATCTGGGCCTGCATGCCGGAGGCGCCGAGATAGGCCTCGGCCCGGATGCCGGCACCGCGCAGCGCGCCGACCATGCGCTGGTAATCGCCCATGCGCTCACGGTCGAGCACCAGCACCACCACGGGGCCGGTCGCCGCCGCGCCGGTGACGAGCGGGCTCTTGATCGCCTGAAGCGCCGCCGTCAGCCGGGACACGCCGATGGAGAAGCCGGTCGCCGGCACCTCGTCGCCGCGGAAGCGCCCGACGAGGCCGTCGTAGCGGCCACCGCCGCCGACCGAGCCGAAGCGCACCGGGCGGCCGTCCTCGTCCGTGACCTGGAAGGTGAGCTCGGCTTCGTAGACCGGGCCCGTGTAGTATTCGAGGCCACGCACGACGGACGGGTCGATGCGGACGCGATCCGCGTAACCCGCCGCTTCGATCAGGCGGGCGATCTCGGACAGCTCCCGGCCGCCCGCGTCGTCCATCGCGGTGAGTTTCGCGCAGATGTCGGCGACGCTGCCACCGACCTGAGACAGCCCGACGACAGTCTCGATCTGGGCCGCGTCGAGCCCGGCCCCTTTGGTGAAATCGCCACTCTCGTCCTTGCGTCCAGGCCCCAGCAGTGCACGCACGCCGTCGACTCCGAGCCGGTCCAGCTTGTCGATGGCCCGCAGCACGGTGAGCCGCCGCCCGGCGTTGTCATCGCCGCCGAGCCCGATGGCCTCCATCACCCCGTCCAGGACCTTGCGGTTGTTGACCTTGATGACGTAGTCGCCGCGGGCGATGCCGAGGGCCTCCAGCGTGTCGGCCGCCATCATGCAGACCTCCGCGTCGGCCGCGACCGAGGCCGAGCCGACGATGTCGGCGTCGAACTGCATGAACTGACGGAAGCGGCCGGGGCCGGGCTTCTCGTTGCGGAACACCCAGCCGCCACGGTAGCTGCGGAACGGCTTGGGCAGCGCGTCGAAATTCTCGGCCACATAGCGGGCGAGCGGCGCGGTGAGGTCATAGCGCAGCGACAGCCACTGCTCGTCGTCGTCCTGGAACGAGAATACACCCTCGTTCGGCCGGTCGAGGTCCGGGAGGAACTTGCCGAGCGCGTCGGTGTACTCGACGAACGGCGTTTCGACCGGATCGAAGCCGTAGAGGGCGTAGATCTCGCGGATCTTGGCGAGCATTGTCTCGGTCGCGGCGATCTCCGCCGGGCCGCGGTCGGCGAAGCCGCGCGCCAGGCGCGCCTTGGGCTTGTCGGGTCGGGTGCTAGACATGCGCCCGATTAGCGCTTCGGCCGGCGCCGGGCAACAGCGCCAGCGGCCATGAGTCTACGGGATGGCCTCCACGCGCCGGCTCGCGGCCCAGCATCGAACGTGATACCAGCGGGCCATGCTCGAAGGACTGCCTCCCCACCGCCCGACCCGGCTGCTGCGCCTCGTCACCGATGAAGCCCGGGCCCGGGCGACGACGGAACTGCTGGGCGAGGTGTTCGATCCCACGGAGACGGCTGTCGCCGCTTTCGAAACGCCCGACGGCACATGGCTGCTGGAAGCCTATTTCGCCCACGATCCGGACGAGGACGCGGTGATCGAGCTGATCCGGCCGATCGTCGGCGCGGCCGCCGATCACGCCGTCTTCGAGGCGATCGAGGAGCGGGACTGGGTCAAGGCGAGCCTCGATGGCCTCAAGCCCGTGCGCGCCGGCCGCATCCTGGTGCACGGCAGCCACGATCGGCACGCGGTGCGCGCCAACGACGTGCCCATCCAGATCGAGGCGGCGCTGGCGTTCGGCACCGGCCATCACGGCACGACCGCCGGCTGCCTGCTGGCGCTGGTCGAGATCGCCAAGGCGCGCCGCCCCCGCCGTGTCCTCGACGTGGGCACCGGGACGGGCATCCTGGCGATCGCCGCCGCCCGATGGCTGAAGCTGCCGGTCGTCGCCGGCGATCTCGATCCCCTGGCCATCGCCGTGGCCGAGGGCAACGCGCGCACCAACGGCGTCGCGGGCCGGGTCACCTTCTACGTCGGGCCGGGGACGCGCCACCCGCACGTGCGCGGCCGGCGCTTCGATGTGGTGCTCGCCAACATCCTGGCGAAGCCGCTCCGCCGCTTGGCGCCGGCGCTGACCAGAGCGCTGGAGCCGGGCGGAACACTGGTCCTGTCCGGCCTGATGGCACACGACGTGCGGGGCGTGCTGTCGGCCTATGCGGCGCAGGGCCTGCACCTCGCCCGGCGGCGGGACCGCGACGGCTGGGCCACCCTGGTGCTGCGGCGCGGCGGCGCCGCGCCCCGCCGCCGACGCTGAGCGGGACGATCTGATCGGCCGCACACGCTCCGGTCAGGCCGTCTTTCTCTTGGTAGCGCTTTTGGTCGCGCCATCGGCGGCCCGCGGCAGCAGCTCCACGAAGGCCTCGGCCGCCCGCGTCAGGTAGCGCTCCTTGTGGCGCAGCAGGAAGAACGAGCGCGTGGGCAGGGCGATGTCCACCTCGGCGAGGGTGCCGGCCTCGAGCGAGCTGGCCACCACCAGACGCGAGATGGCGGTGGCGCCGGTGCCGGCCTCGACGGCGGCCCGCACGGCTTCGTTGGACGGCAGCTCGAGCGCCACGTCGAGGTCATCCGGTTCCAGGCCGAAGCGCGGCAGCGCCGCCTCGAAGATCGCGCGAGTCCCCGATCCGCGCTCGCGCAGCACCCAGCGCGCCTGCTTGAGCTCGCCGCCGGCGATCCGCCGGCCTGCCCACGGATGCCCGGCGGGCACGACCAGCACCAGGTCGTCCTGCGCGAGCCAGGAGGTGGCGACGGTGGGATCGTCGATCTCGCCCTCGATGAAGCCCAGATCGGCCGCTCCGTCGTGGATGAGGGCGGCGACCTGCTCGGTGTTGCCGATGCTGAGGCTCACCGTGATCCTGGGATAGCCCTCCTTGAAACCGTGCAGGTAGGCGGGCAGCCAGTAGTTGGCGACGGTCTGGCTGGCGCTCAGGATGAGCGAGCCGCGCACGACGCCGGCCAGATCGGTCAGCACCGTCTCGGCCGCCGCAGCGCGGGCAAGAACGGCCTTGGCCTCGGCGAGGAAGAGCCGCCCGGCCTCCGTGAGCGCGATGCGCCGGCCGACGCGATCGAACAGCTTCGTCGCATAGCGTGCCTCGAGCGCCGCGATGGCCGCGCTCGTCGCCGACTGGGTCAGGTGCAGCTCACGGGCGGCTTGGGTGACGTGCTCCCGCTCGGCCACGGCGACAAAGATGCGGAGTTGTTCGAGCGTCACCGGAGCTTGGTCCGCGCCATCCTGATGGGTCCCTGGTGCGGGACCATGCTCCGATTCATCGGCCCGGGCGAGCCCTTTGCCGGGCCGCTAGCTCGTCAACTTGACCAGCATCAGGCTGAACGTCGCGATGAACACGAAGGCGGTGGCAGCGAGCGCGAGCGGGCGCAGGCCCTTGGCCCTGAGCTTGCCGATGCTGGTCTCCAGTCCCATCGCCGCCAGCGCCATCGCCAGCAGGAAGGTAGTCGCCGTGACGATCGCCGCGCGGGTGTCCGGGGGGATCGTGACGATGCTGTTGACCGCCACCAGGGCAATGAAGCCGAGCACGAACCAGGGCAGGGGCGCCCTGCCGCGGGCTTGCAGTCCGCCTTGGCGCCGGGCCCGCCGCGCTGCCACCAGGCCAAGCGTAATCACCACGGGCGCCAGCATCATGACGCGGGTGAGCTTGGCGATGGTGCCGAACTCGCCGGCCTCCTTGCCGTCTTGGAAGGCGGCGGCGACCACCTGCGCGATCTCGTGGATCGAGGCGCCGCTCCACAGCCCGTAGCCATGCGCATCGAGCTGCAGCAGGCCGGGCAGCAGCGGATAGGCGAACATGGCGATCGAGCCGAACACGGTGACGCACGCGACCGCGTAGGCCACATCCTCGTCGCTCGCTCGGGTCACGGTGTTGGTGGCGATCACCGCAGAGGCCCCGCAGATCGAGGTGCCGGCGGCCAGGAGCTCGGCAAGCCCGCGGTCGACGCCCATCAGCCTGCCCATGCCGACGGTGAACACGAAGGTCGCGACCAGCGTCAGGACGATGACGGCAAGCCCCGTGGGGCCTACGGCGGCGACCTGGCCGGCCGTGAGCTGCAAGCCGAGCAGGATGATGGCGAAGCGCAGGATGCGGCGTAGCGAGAAGGTCACGCCCGCTTTGGCGAGGGGCGGCGTCCCGACCACGTTGTTCAACGCGGTGCCGATCAGGATGGCGAGGATCAGCGGGCTGAAGGTGGCGATGCCGGGGAGCTCGCGAAGCACGAAGGCGGCGCCGGCGATGGCGCCGGTCAGCAAGAGGCCGGGGATGACCGAGAGCGATGCACGGACGTACGGCTGGGCCGTGATGCCGACAGCGTTTGGCTGCGCCGGGGCGGTCGTCGTCGTGGTCATGGCCGAGCTCCTCACGTCTCGACCGTGATGCTCTCAGCTCAAATTCAATCGATCCAACGCATTGTTTCGCTGAAATCAATCGATATGGTCGATTGATAATGACCATCCGGCGACGTATGGCCATTCGATTTGTACTATAAGTATATGAAATATAATAGATTTATAAATTCGAGGCGGTTGCTCGACAAATCTCGACGTAGATATTTATTCTATGGGGTCACATTCGTGGGAAATGCCGCTTACACGAGCAGCAAATGTGGATTTCGTGCTGCTCGTGGCCGATGCGCGGGATCGCGGGGGGGCACGTGTCGGCGCGACGAGACGCGGAGCGCTCGGGGGCAAGCCCGACGTGTGGGGAGTGGGGGTGGCCCAGCAGGGGCGGGCGGCCGGCACGGGTCGGAATGAACCCTGCAGGCGGGCACACAAGGCGCTCCGCCAAGCTCGGCGATGTCCGTTGACGGCACGGCCGCCGGTTGACTCGCGGCACCTGCGCGAGCAAACGGCATGTGCCGGCTCTGAATGAAGCTGCCGTCCGCCCGGACATGCATCCAAGCGGACGCGGTGCCGGGCCGGATGGCTTGAAGCGCTCCGGATTCAAGGGAGTCCGGGGCACGCGATCCGCTCAGATGGGCGCATCCGAGCGGGACATGCTCTGGCCCGGATTAGCGGGTCAGCTGCGTGGAGTAGATGAGGCCGGTCTGCTGGTCGGCGTACGCACCCATCTCCTTGAGCTGCTCGGGGCCGAGGTAGGCCGCCTCGCTCAGGGCGTGGGACAGGTCGCTGTCGCGGTTGGCGGCGCCGAAGATCGAGCGCAGCAGGCCGCTCAGGCGGGTCGTCGTAGCAGGCCGCTCATAATGCATGCGGCCGAAAGTGGTCGTAGTCATTGGTCCATCTCCTCATAGGAAAGACAGCCCAGACGTTCCTCTTGTTCTTGTATGCTCCCTATCTAGTTTATGCTGCACCTGCGAAAAAGAGGGGTATGCGCATGTTGGCCATCGCGCAGATGCATGGCTTGGCCGCGGCCAATTGATATTCCGCAACGACGGCGCAGCAGAAGGTTAAGGTTGCAATGGAAACCGATCGAATTTTCGGCGGATGGTGATTAACAGGACGGCGCGTCAGAACGCTGGACCGGCGGGCCACATCTTCAATTGCCACGGGCACGGTTAGAACATGTTCAAATCTGTTTTTCAGTCCTTCGACGACATTGCCGATCCAAGCACCGGCGGCCCGCGCGCTGCGGCGCTACGCGCCGAGCTGAAACGGCGTGGCCTCGACGGCTTCATCGTGCCGCGCGCCGACGAGCACCAGGGCGAATACGTGCCGGCCCGGGCCGAGCGTCTGGCCTGGCTCACCGGCTTCACCGGTTCGGCGGGAACCGCGGTCGTGCTGCCCGCGACGGCGTGCATCGTCGTCGATGGGCGCTACACCTTGCAGGCCCCGCAGCAGGTCGACACGGCCGTGTTCGAGCCGGTGGCGCTCACCGCCATGACGCCCGAGGCCTGGATCGCCGCCCACCTGAAGGCTGGTGAGCGTTTCGCCTATGACCCATGGCTGCACACCCGCGACGGCGTGCGGCGGCTCAAGGCCGCGGTGGAGGGGGCCGGCGGCGAGCTCGTGGCCGTCGAGTCCAATCCGCTCGACGCCGTCTGGGCCGATCAGCCGCCGCCGCCCAAGGGGAGGGTCAAGCTGCACGACGCGGCGCTGGCGGGGGAAGCGACCCAGGCCAAGCTGGCTCAGGTGGTCGATGCGCTGGCCAAGGACAAATGCGACGTGCTCGTCGTCAGCGATCCGCACAATCTGTGCTGGCTCTTCAACATCCGCGGCGCCGACGTGCCGCACACGCCTCTGGTGCTCGGCTACGCCCTGCTGCCGCGGCTCGGGCGGCCCACCCTGCTGCTCGACGCGGCGAAGCTCGGCGGCGATGTCCGGCCGGTCCTCGCCGCCGTTGCCGAGATCGCCGATCCGGGCGAACTGGACGCCAGGATCGCTGACGCGGCGAAGGCCGGCGGCACCGTGCGGATCGACGCGGCGACAGGGGCCGCCGCGCTCGCCGACATCGTCGAGGGGGCCGGGGGCAAGGCCAACCTGGGCCAGGATCCGATCACGCTGTTGAAGGCGCGCAAGAACGCCGCCGAGATCGAGGGCACCCGCGCCGCCCACCGCCGCGACGGGGCGGCGGTCAGCCGGTTCCTGAAGTGGTTCGATGACAACGCGCCGGCCGGCGCGCTGACCGAGATCGATGCCGTGGAGGCGCTGGAATCGTTCCGCCGCGACACCAACCTGCTGGCCGACGTGTCGTTCCCGACGATCGCCGGCGCCGGGCCGAACGGCGCCATCGTGCACTACCGGGTGACGCGGCAGACCGACCGGCCGATCGGACCCGGCCTGTTCCTGATCGATTCCGGCGCCCAGTACGAGGACGGCACCACCGACATCACGCGGACCCTGCCGGTCGGGCCGATCGACCCCGAGATGCGCGATCGCTTCACGCGGGTGCTCAAGGGCCACATCGCCGTCGCTACGGCGGTGTTCCCGCGGGGCACCTGGGGCGCGCAGATCGACAGCTTCGCCCGGCGGCCGCTGTGGGAGGTCGGTCTCGACTTCGAGCACGGCACCGGCCACGGCGTCGGCAGCTTCCTGTCGGTGCACGAAGGCCCGCAGCGCATCTCGCGGCTGGGTACCGTGGCGCTGGAAGCGGGCATGATCCTGTCCAACGAGCCCGGCTACTACAAGACCGGCGCCTACGGCATCCGCATCGAGAACCTGCTGCTGGTGGAGGAGCGGCAGATCGAAGGGGCGGAGAAGCCGATGCTCGGCTTCGAGACGTTGACGCTCGCCCCGTTCGACCTGCGCCTGATCGACGTCGGCCTGCTGACGCCCCCGGAGCGTGCCTGGCTCGACGCCTACCACGCCCGCGTCCGCGACGCGCTGGCGCCGCTGCTGGCGGATGCCGACCGGGAATGGCTGCTCGCGGCGACCACGCCGCTCAGCATGTGACGACGGGCCGACGCGGGGGGCCCGTGTCGGCCCTGTCTGCCCAAAGTGCTTGCGATTGGGTGGACACACCCAATCGCAAGAGAAGCGCTCCAGAAATGCTCTAGCATTCGGCGCCGAAGCGGCCTTTGACGCAACGCCGGTCGCTTTGGAACGTCGACGGCCGGGCAAGCGGCCCAAGGCTCATGCGATGATGGCCTATTCGACGATCTGCACCACGCGGCGGGTGCCCGGATCGACGATCACGACCCGATCGTTGACCGTGGTGTAGCGATAGCCGCGGCCGAACTCGGCCGGCACTTCGCGGTAGGTGACGCCGCTTGGCGGCAGCACGGTGCCGACGTGCACCGTCTCGCGGTAAGTGTAGCTCGGAACAGGCTGTTGCACGACGTATTCGCGGAACCGGGGCTGCTGGTCGGCGGCGATGCCGCCGACGATCGCTCCGGTCACGCCCCCGACCGCGGCGCCGACGGGGCCGCCGACAATGGCGCCGCCGACGGCACCGGTCGCGGCGCCTGCGGCCGTGCCGGCACCCCGATCCTGGGCAAAGGCCGCCGGGGCGGCCATGAGCGTGAGTGCGGCTGCCGCCGCAAGGGTCTTGCGCATGGTGATACTCCATCGCCGAAAGACGCGTCTGCCCGAGTCCACCGCACGGTGGGGCAGGATCAGCGTAGATGGCCTGGTGGTCTACCGGGCGTTCTCTGCGTGATTAAACGTTCATCACGCCAGAACGTCCTTGCAGATCACCAACGTCTACTCGGAGGATGTGGTTCCGTCTGCGCGTCGGCATGGGAAGAGCGCCGGAAATCCGATGTCTTCTACATGGCGTTATCTAGGCTATGTGCCGGGATCATCGGAAGCCATGCGGTGGGCGGGGATAGATCGTCTTGCGCATGTCACCCCGCGCTGACCTTGTGCTCGCGTACGATCTTCACGCCGAAGCACGCGTCATGGCGGCGGATGCGCGGATGTCCGGGCTCATCGGTCAGTCATCGACATCCGTCGTCACGCCGCGGTGTACGTGGCGACGGTTGCCTGCCCGCGATCAGCCTTGGGCCACGCCGCCTTGGTCGGCCGGGCGCTGGACCACGGTGGCGCGGCTCAGGTGCACGCCCTTGTTGTCGGCGCGGGGGATGAGCGACGAGACGTCGGCGCGGATGCTGTCGAGCAGCTCCAGGGCGGCGCGGCCGTCGGGATAGGTCTGCTCGCGCAGCGACTGGCTCACCACGTCGATCTTCGTGCACAGCTCCAGGGCGCTGCGAGACGCGACCCTGGCCATCGACTGCTCGACGGTCTTGAGCTCCTGCAGCAGCTCTCGGCGCAAGTCCCGCTGGTCCTCCGCGTCGATGAGAGGGGAGGCGAGCATGCCGCGCAACGCCGCCCAGCGCAGGCCAAGTGCCGGCAGCGAGCCTGAATCGCTGAATTCGGGGTGCGTGGGAATGTTTGCCATAGCTTTGCCTCCTGTTGAATCCGGCAGCCCTGGGCGACCAATGTGGCAAAGGCGAGACTCCTCTACGTCAACCGGCCGCTGTCACCAAGGGAAATCGGCAACAGAGTAAACGGCGGGACGATGACGGGGAAGCTTCGCCGCATTTCGTCAGGTTGAAGCGCCGTCGCCGACGCCCCAGTCAACTGTGCGCCTGGGCCAATGCGGAGCGCGCGTACCGACTTACGCTGCGCACGTGGGCGGCCGCGCAGGCGAGCACTGCCACTTCTATGGCCGTGCTGCAAACCGGCACGATCGCGGCGGGTGTCCAGCCCAGCTGCCGCAATGCCAGCGCGCTGAGAACGAGACCGGCGCCGCAGGATAGTGCCAGGCCGCCGGCGCTGAGTGCCAGCGGTGTCGACGCCGCGCCGATTCGCGCCAGAGCCAAGGGGCGGCGGGCCAGCAGCCAGCCGCCGACGCCGACCACGATGGCGGCGATGAAGGCGTAGCGGTCGACAAGGGCGAGCAGGGCGATCCCGGCCTCGTCGCGGATGTCATGGCCGAGCACCACGGCGCGCAGCCGCATGGTCAGGAACACCGCGACGGCGGCAAAGGCCGCGGCAAACCAGGCCGCGTGCAGGCGGTGCGGCAGCCCGGCGCGGGCAAAGGCGGCGGCGACGTCCTGCGGCGCGCCGAAGCGCTCGACGGCGCGCCGGGCCGCGCTCTCCCCCTGGCCGCCGGCCTGCGCCGCCGCGGCCTCGCGCAGATGATCCTCCACCTCCGTGCAGGCGCGGTGCGCAAGGTTCGCGTCGAAGGCCAGGTGGCGGCGCAGGGCAGCCACATAGGTGGCGATCGGATCGCTCATGCCCCACCCGGTGACAACAGCGCGTCGACGGCGCCCGAGAAACGCGTCCAGCGCGTCTTGCGGTCCTGCAGCGCCGCCAAGCCGGCTGCCGTGAGGGCATAGACCCGGCGCCGGCGGCCGCCGGGCGGCACCGTCCAGGTGCTCTCCAGCAGCCCGGCCTGCTCGAGCCGGTGCAGCGCGGGATAGATCGTGCCCTCCGGCAGGTCGAACGTGCCCCCGCTGCGCCGCTTGATCTCCTCGATGATGGCGTAGCCGTGCGCCGCCTCGTCGTGCAGCGCCGCTAGGATGATCGAATCGAGATGACCCTTGAGCATTTCCGCGTCCATCTCCGACAAATATACCTAGCCAAGCTAGGCTTCAATGCCGCCCTTGCACCAGGCCGTCGAACGTCTTATGCCTCGTGTTACGAGGCATAGTGACACGAGGTAATGAAATGGAAGGGATCGAATCGATACGGCGACCCCTCGTCGGCTGGCGGCTCGTCGGCGTGGTGTTCGTGCTTCTGATCGCGATGAGCGCCACGGTCGCCGCCGTTGCCGGCGGCGGCGTCGACGGCGTGCGCGCCGTCATCCGCTGGACGGCGCGCTCCTCGCTCGCGCTGTTCCTGCTGGCGTTCACCGCCTCGGCCATGGTCCGCCTCCGGCCCGGGCCGTGGACGCGCTGGCAGCGGCGTAATCGCCGCTATCTCGGTGTGTCCTTTGCGCTCTCGCATGCCGTCCACGGCGTCGCCATCGTTACCCTGGTCTCGACGGCGCCCGCCGTGTTCTGGCAACTCAGCACCGTCGGCTCGGTCATCTCCGGCGGGCTCGCCTACGTCTTCATCCTGTCGATGGCGGCGACCTCGTTCGATCGCACCGCTGCGTGGATCGGACCGCGCGCCTGGCGCTGGCTGCACACGGCCGGCGCCTGGTACATCTGGCTGAGCTTCATGGTGACCTTCGGCAAGCGGGTGCCGGGCAACGGCTGGTATGCACTGGCCATCGTGCTGCTGATCGCGGCCGTGGGCCTCAAAGTATGTGCGGCCAACGACGCTCGCCGCAACGTGCGGCTGGCGAGCCCCTCCTGAGCCCTCGATGCGGCGAGAGACGCTAAGCTCCGACGACATCGGCGCCACCGTCAGGGGGCGCGGACGCCTCCGCCACCCCAGACGCCCGCCTCCGTCCAGCCGAGCTCGGCGAACTCGGCGGCGCGCAGGGAGGCCTCCTCCGCCAGGAAGAATTCGTCGAGCTGGGGCGGGGGCACGGATGTGCCGCTCAGCATGGCGTGCGCCTGGCCGCGGTGGTGCACCTGGTGCTGAAACAGGTGGAGCAGCAGCCGGTCCATCCGCTCGTGCCGGATGCCCGTCCGCCGGCGGAGCGCGACGGGGCGCGCCAGATCGTCCGCGCCCAGCGCCTCGACAACGGCGATCAGGCGTCGATCCACGTCCGCCTGCGCCAGCCGGAGGGTGGCCACCGTCGTGCAAGGCTCCGGGTCCGACCCGGCGGCCAGCTCGGCCTGCGCGCCTTCCATGGCGCCTACATAGAAGCGGTCGACGGCGAGGATGTGATTGAGCGTGGCCGCCAGGCTCGGAAAGAAGCCCGTTCGCGGTGCGGCGAACTCCGCCTGCGGGAGGGCCGCGCAGGCGGCCGCCAGGCGGTGGTTCGCCCAACCGTTGTTGCGCGCCATCGCCCGGTAGGGAAGGACAGGGTCGATCCGCATCGTCAGGGCCTCCCGACATCCTCGGCCGAGCCGGAGCGGTTGCGAGGGCGCCCACACCCGCTCGAGCCCGATCTCGTTCTGATTCCACTCGGCTCTTTCGCCGGAAACAAGCAGAATTGGCCCGCTCCGGCTAAAGAGTGGTCGGAGTTCACGCCGGCTTCGCAGGAGAGACGGGCAGGGGATGGCACAGGAGACGACAGAGGCGGCTGACGCACCAGCCCGGGGCGAACGCATCGTCGCCTGGAAGGGCTTCGACGGCAGCCTGAGCTGCCGTGGTCATGCGTTCGAGATCGGCCGGACTTACGCCGTGAGCGGAGAGGTCGTGGTCAGCAGGAACGGCTTTCACGCCTGCGCCGATCCCCTCGACGTCTGGGCCCATTTCGGCCCCGTCGGCGACGACGGCTCGCTGAACCGATTTGGCGAGGTCGAGCTCTCCGGCGCCTTGTCGAGCCAAGCGGATGTCGGGCCGAACGATTCGAGCCTTGCCGGTGAGCGCATCGTCGTCACGGCCGATTTCTCCCTGTCCGCCTGGGTGGGGAAGCTCGTCACCTGGACCATCGATGCTACGCCGGCTCGGCCCGAGGAGCCCGACGGCCACGGCGCTCGCATGGGGTCCCGCGCCGCCCGCGCACGCCTCGGCTCCAGCAGCAATGGCGCCCGGATCGGCTCGGGCGGCTATGACGCGCGGATCGCGGCCTGCGGTGCCGATGCCCATGTCGCCGCCAGCGGCTATGGCGCGCGGATCGCGTCCAGCGGCGGCAACGCGCGCCTCGGCGCCGCCGGCTATAACGTGCGGATCTCGTCGAGCGGCGACGGCACCCGGATCGGCGCCACCGGCGACCGCGCGCGCCTCAGCGCCAGCGGCAACAACACGCGGATCGGCGCCAGCGGCCGTCGCGCGCGCATCAGCGCCAGCGGCGAGGGGGCGCGGATCGCCGCCAGCGGACCGGAGGCCGTGATCACCAGCAGCGGCCGCGGCGCGGTGGCGCGCGGCGCCGAAGGCACCTGGATCGCGCTGGCCGAATTCGACGACGCCGGCCGGTGCATCGGCTTCGCCACCGGCTGCATCGGGCAGGACGGCCTCAAGGCCGATACGGACTATCGCGCCGCCGGGGGCAGGCTGGTGGAAGTCGGGCCGCCGCATGCTGCTCCGCAGGAGAGACGCGATCCCGATTCAAAGGCTTGAGGTGCTTCTGCCCAATCAGACGAGCCTATCTGATCGGCGCATGCTCCAGCCCGACGCTCAGGCCGCGGCTTGTGTGCTGTCTACCCCCAGCATCGCCGCGCGCTCGGCCACCAGGGTGCGGACGCCCTGGGGCACCTGCCGCCAGGACTTGGCACGCGGCCGGTCGAGCTCGGTGATCGGCCGCTCGGACGCTTCCTGCCAGTTGTCGAACCGGCGCCGGGAGACATTGTCCACGAAGGTCTCCGCCGGAATGCCTTCGGCCAGGATCAAGTCGTGATCGTCGAGCTCGACGTGATAGTAGGTGAAGGTCTTCGGCATGGCCGCGTGGCGGGTGATGGTCGTGCCGTTTACCAGCGCGCCCGCCTGGATCAGCAGGCCTGCGACCAGCAGGGCGTGCTCCGGCGAGACGAAGAGGTCCCGTTGCGGCAGGCTGTCGCCCAACGCGCCGGCCTGGATGCGGATCGGCAGCACGCGCAGCGGATCGGCGAAGCGGGTCGACACGGTCTGCTTCGCCAGCCAGCGCACCGGCTTGGCCTCACCTTCATGGGTCAGCACCAGGTCACCGGCCTTCAACTGCTCGACGGCGACAGGCCCCGCCGGCGTCGCGATCAGCGAGCCGGCGAGGAAGCAGACGGGATCGACGAAGGCGGTGCCGCCGCCGTCCAGTGGGACCAGGAAGCTCTGCGGGTTTGCCTGCACCTGCTGGGCAAGCGCGAGGTCCATGTCCTGGACGTTGAAGCTGATGACGCCGCCGGCCTCGCTCATCGCCGTAAAATTGAAGTGACCCACGACATGCCCGTCGCCGTCAGCGTCGGGCTCGTAGGAGAAGCCTGAGAAAGCTGCGCCGATCATCCCGATCGAGTCGCCGGCGCCGAGCCCGGTGACCGTGATGGGGGGAATGTTTGCATACAAAAAGGATTCCAGATCGAAGACAAAGCTGCCGGCGCCGCTGCCGGTAAAGTCGACAGTCGGACTTCCCGTCAGCTCGACGACCTCGCCGCGGGCGGAAACCGTGATGCTCGATGTGTCGTTGACCTTATAGGACACGAGAGGAATTTGCTCGGCGAGGTCCGAGTAGTCGATCGTCACGCTTGCGCCGTTGACGGCCGAAAAGCTCGGATCTGCCTCCGCCGGTACAGTCGACAGGTCAAACGATACCACGGCGTCCAGCCCATCGACCTCCAGAACGTGGCTGCCGATGGCCGTGACCGATATGGTCGTATCCTCTCCGGCGACATATCCTGGCGACGAGGTGTCGACGGTCTGATCGGAGCTGCTGAGATCGACCGTCACCGTCCCCATCGTCGTTGCGCTCCCACGCTGGAACAACCATCCGCGCCGCCCGGGACGGACACCGCCAAAAGCCGAGGTGTAGTTTGCTGTGACCTGACCGGCAAGTAAATCGCAGGGCCCCTGCGCGCGGCGCCGCGCAGGCCGGCGTCAGGCTCGCGTCACGAAGCTGTCGAGCACCATCTTGCGGCCGGCCTTGTCGAAGTCGACCGTCAGCTTGTTGCCGTCGACAGAGGTGACGGCGCCCGGTCCGAACTTCTGGTGGAAGACCCTGTCTCCGGCCGAAAAGGCCGAGCCGCCGGTGGACTTGGCCACCAGCTCGCCCTCGATGACCGCGCCGCCACGCCCGCGGGCCCGTCCGGCGCCGCGGTCGAAGCCGGGCCCGCCACCGCCGGTGCCGCCCCGGCCGAACCCGCCCGCTCCGCCAAAGCCGCGCGCCTGGGCGCGCTGCCAGCCGGGCGTGGCGTAGGACGACGGCTCGTGGCTCACCGCGTCGAAGCGGCTGGCGCCGTAGCCGCCGTAGGCATACGACGCCGGCGCGTCGATGACCTCGACGGCGCTCTCCGGCAACTCGTCGATGAAGCGGGACGGGACCGTCGCGTTCCACATGCCGTGAATGCGCCGGTTGCTGGCGAAATAGAGCCGAGCCCGGCGCCGGGCCCGCGTCAGGCCGACGTGGGCGAGCCGGCGCTCTTCCTCGAGGCCGGCGCGGCCGCTCTCGTCGAGCGCGCGCTGGTTGGGGAACAGGCCCTCTTCCCAGCCGGGCAGGAACACGGTGTCGAACTCCAGCCCCTTGGCAGCGTGCAGCGTCATCAGCGACACGCGCTCGTCGGTGTCGCCCTCGCCGATCTCCATGACCAGCGACACGTGTTCCAGGAAGGCCTGCAGGTCCGGGAACTCCTCCAGCGAGCGGACCAGCTCCTTGAGGTTCTCCAGGCGTCCGGCGGCGTCCGCCGAGCGGTCGCGCTGCCACATGTCGGTGTAGCCGGATTCCTCCAGCACGGTCTCGGCGAGCTCCCCCTGGCGCATCGTGTCCATGAGCCCGGACCAGCGCCCGAAGGCGGTCAGCAGGTCGCGCAAGGTGCTCCGCGGCTTGGGCTTCAGCTCCTCGGTCTCGACGAGGTAGCGGGCGGCCTCCATCAGCGGGATGCGCGCCGCCCGCGCGTGCGCGTGCAGCACCTGCACCGTCGCGTCGCCCAGCCCGCGCTTGGGCGTGTTGAGGATGCGCTCGAAGGCGAGATCGTCGGCGGGCGAGGCGACGCAGCGCAGATAGGCGAGGGCGTCGCGGATCTCCATGCGCTCGTAGAAGCGCGGGCCGCCGATCACCCGGTAGGGCACGCCGAGCTGCACCAGCCGGTCCTCAAGCTCGCGCATCTGGGCCGAGATGCGGACCAGGATGGCCATCTCGGCGAGCGAATGGCCCTTGGCCTGCAGTGCCTCGATCTCCTCGCCGACCAGCCGGGCTTCCTCCTCCGAGTCCCACGCGCCGGTGACGGCCACCTGCTCGCCGGCGACGTCCTCGGTGCGCAGCGTCTTGCCGAGCCGGCCCTCGTTGTGGGCAATCAGCGCGGAGGCGGCGGTGAGGATATGGCCGGTGGAGCGGTAGTTGCGCTCGAGCCGCACCACCTTGGCGCCCGGAAAATCGTGCTCGAAGCGCAGGATGTTGTCGACCTCCGCGCCGCGCCAGCCGTAGATCGACTGGTCGTCGTCGCCGACGCAGCACAGGTTGCGCTCGCCGGGTTCGCGCCCCTGGGCCAGCAGGCGCAGCCAGAGGTACTGGGCGACGTTGGTGTCCTGGTACTCGTCGACGAGCACATAGCGGAACCGGCGCTGGTAGAGCTCCAGCACGTCGGCGTTCTCGCGAAACAGGCGGATCGCCTCCAGCAGCAGGTCGCCGAAGTCGGCCGCGTTGAGCGTCTTCAGCCGCTCCTGGTAGAGCCTGTAGAGCTCGCCGCCGCGGCCGTTGGCGAAGGCGTTGGCCTCGCCCGGCAGCACCTGGCCGGGGCCGAGCGCGCGGTTCTTCCAGCTGTCGATGAAGCCGGCGAGCTGGCGGGCCGGCCAACGCTTCTCGTCGATGTTCTCGGCCGCGATCACCTGCTTCATCAGGCGGATCTGGTCGTCGGTATCGAGGATGGTGAAGTTCGACTTGAGGCCGACCAGCTCGGCATGGCGGCGCAGGATGCGGGTGCCGATCGAATGGAAGGTGCCGAGCCAGGGCATGCCTTCGGCGACCGCGCCGACGAGATGGGCGACGCGCTCCTTCATCTCCCGCGCGGCCTTGTTGGTGAAGGTCACCGCCAGGATCTGCGAGGGCTGGGCACGGCCCGTGGCGAGGATGTGGGCGATGCGCGTCGTGAGCACGCGCGTCTTGCCGGTCCCGGCGCCGGCGAGCACGAGCACAGGGCCTTCCGTCGTTTCGACCGCTAGCCGTTGCTCCGGGTTGAGCCCGGTGAGATAGGCGGGCTCCGGCCCGGCAAGGGCGCGCGCCCGCGCGGCGATGCCGCCGGGACGCGGGGTATGGTCGAGGCCTGGATCGGACCGGTGATCGGAGCTCGGCATCGGTTCACTTTGCGAGCGCGATGGGGGTGTCGGGCCCGCCGCCCCGGCGGGCACGGCTTGGGCGCTTGAGCGATTCATGCACCGGACCTTGGACCGGAACGGGAACGAATGTCGAGGCCGCATGCTTCGACACACGTGCAATCAAGACGCAGCGCGCGGCGGCATGGTGGCGAGGCGGCCCTCGAAACCCCATATATGTCTCAGGTTTATAGTTGAGGAGTGAACCCATGTCGGTCTCGTCGCTTTGCCGGGTCCTGGCGGTGGTCGCCGGGGTCGGGTTCGCAGCCGCCGCTCATGCTCAGGTGGTCGATGAGACGCCCAGCGCCCAGCGCCCAGCGAACACCGTTCGCGGCCTGAATCAGCGCATGAGCGACGATATGCAGATCAGGCAGCAGAACCAGCAGATCCAGCAGCAGTTCAACCACCAGCAGCAGCAGTTCCAGCAATTCCAGAACCGCAACCTGCCGTCCGTGCCGCGCAACTGCGTGGGCGCGACCTGCTGATCGCCGACCCTTTGCAGAGGCACCCGCTCCCGCGCTATCAGATCCCTGCGCTCCCGAAAAACGGGACGGCGACGGGCTGTACGCGGGAGGATAGATGCGGGCCATTCACTGCGTTGCCTACGGTGATCCCAGAGATCTGATCGTGGCCGACATCCCCGAGCCGTCGCCTGGCGTGGGTGACGTGGTCGTCGCGGTGGAGGCGGTGGGGCTCGGCTTCGTCGACGGCCTCAACGTGCGCGGTGCCTATCAGGTCAAGCGGCCGCTGCCGTTCGTGCCGGGGAGCGAGATTGCCGGCCGGATCGTCGCGGTGGGGGAGGGCGTCTCGGCCGGCCTCGTCGGCCAGCGCATCATGGCGCTGGCAGAGCGCGGCGGTCTCGCCGAGCGCGTCCTGGCAACGGCTGCGCAATGCATCCCGCTGCCCGACGGCATCTCGGCCACGGCTGCGGCCTCCAGCGTCGTCAACTATTCCACGGGAATCTACGGCCTGGAGACCTGCGGCGCGCTCAAGCCGGGCGAAACGGTGCTGGTGCTCGGCGCCTCCGGCGGCGTCGGCATGGCGGCGATCGACATTGCCAAGGGCCTGGGCGCGACGGTGGTCGCCGCCGCATCGTCCGCGGAGAAGCTCGCCGCGTGCCAGGCACGAGGCGCCGATTATCTCGTGGATTACAGCGGCACAGAGTGGCGCAAGGCCCTGGAGCAGACGCTCGCCGGACGGCCGATCAACGTCGTCTATGACCCGGTCGGCGATCGCTGGTCGGAGACCGCGTTCCGCTGCCTGGCGCCCGGCGGCCGCCACCTCGTCGTCGGCTTCGCCGGCGGCGACATCCCACGCATTCCGCTCAATCTGCCGCTGCTCAAGCGGGCGTCGATCGTCGGTGTCGATTGGGGCGGCTACGTCCGCGCCGACAAGAGCGCCGCCCGGCCCCTGTTCGAGCGCCTGCTCGAATTGGCGGACGCCGGGCTGATCAGCCCCGAGCCCAGCGCCACCTACCCGCTGGAGGAGGCGCCGGCGGTGATCGAGCGGCTGCTTGCGCGGGCGAGCATCGGCAAGCCGGTGATCGTCATATGAGCTGCGCTGTCGGCGCCGCCTACTCGTTGACGGCCTGGCGCCGATCCCCGGTCCAGTCGTAGACGAAGACCGGGTCGTCGAGGTCGATCGCGGGCAACTGGTCCTTCTCGGCCCAGTAGTCTTGCGTGTGCCGCCACTCCGGCGCGTCGCCGCGCTGCGGCAGCAGGTGCATGCCGCGCGTCAGATAGCCGGGATTGAAGTCCTCGGTATCCATCCACGACGAGAGCGGCATGTCGCGATCCTCCGGCCGGAGTGCCGGAGCGACCTGGCGCGCGCCCTTTGCCCGCATGTGGTTGAGCAGGCGGCAGACGAAGTCGGCGATGAGGTCGACGCGTAGCGTCCAGCTGGCGCGGAAATAGCCGAAGACCCACACGAGGTTGGGCACGCCGGTGAACATCATGCCCCGATAGGTCACGGTGTCGGAGAACACGAGCGGCTTGCCGTCGATGGCGAGGGCGATGTCGCCGAGCACGTTGAGATTGAAGCCGGTCGCGGTGATCACGACGTCGGCGTCGATCACGGCGCCGGACTTGAGCCGGATGCCGGTCTCGGTGAAGCGCTCGATCTCGTCGGTGACGACCGAGGCCTTGCCCGAGGCGATGCCCTGGAACAGGTCGCCGTTGGGCACGAAGCCGATCCGCTGCCGCCAGGGCCGGTAGCGCGGCGTGAAGTGGCTCTCGATGTCGTAGTCCGGCCCGAGGTACGCGCGCACGCCAGCGAGCAGCTCCTGCTTCACCACCTCCGGCTCATCGAAGCAACGCCGCGTGAAGGCGCCCTGATCGTAGAGGATCTTGCGCCGCACGATCTCGTGGATCCACTCCTCCTTGACCTCCAGGGTCCGCAGCGTGTCGGCGAGGTCGTTCTGGTTGCGGGCCGAGATGTAGTAGGTCGGCGAGCGCTGCAGCAGCGTCACCTGCGCGCAATCGGCCACGATGGACGGGACGAGCGTTGCCGCCGTGGCCCCCGAGCCGATGACGACGACCTTCTTGTCCCTGAGGTCGATGTCCTCCGGCCAGGTCTGGGGATGGACGATCCGCCCCTTGAACGTCTCGAGCCCCTCCCAGTCCGGCGTGTAGCCCTCGGTGTGCCGATAGTAGCCCTGGCACATCCACAGGAAATTCGCTTCGATGCGCACAGTTTCGCCGGTGTCGGTGCGGACCGCCTCGACCGTCCACAGGCTGTCGTCGCTCGACCAGGACGCCTGGACGATCTTGTGGCGGTAGCGGATGTGCCGGCCGAGATCGTTGTCGTCGATGACCTCGTCCAGATAGGCGCGGATCTCGGCGGCCGTCGCGATCGGCTTGCCGACCCACGGCTTGAAGCGATAGCCGAATGTATAGAGGTCGCTGTCCGAGCGGGCGCCCGGGTAGCGGTGGGTATGCCAGGTGCCGCCGTAGCTCTCCTGGGCTTCGAGGACGACAAAGCTCATGCCCGGGCATTGCTGGGTGAGGTGATAGGCGCTGCCGATCCCGGATATGCCGGCGCCGACGATCAAGACGTCAACGTATTCGGCCGCGCGTGGCCCGCGGCTGCTGCGCACTGTGGTGTTGAGCGTTGCCATCCCTGACATCATGCGATCCTTTTTGCCTTATGGCGGCAGCTTAGAGCGATTTCCCGCTCTGCGGGAAGACCCGCTGCGGCACGCGGGCCTCGCCGCGGCGGACCTTTTGGCTTTCCGGCGAACCGGATAAGGTACCCCAAAGGCCCAGACCGCATCGGAAGGAAGCCCCATGACCCCCGTTGCCGCCGTTGCGTCCCCGTCCCCCGGCTCCGTGTCCTCCAGGGAGGCGGTGGCGGCCGTCGTCACGGCGCTCGCGGCGCGGTTCGGCGAGCGCGTCTCGACCAACGCCTCACTGCGCGAGCAGCACGGCAACACGCTGACCTGGCAGGCCAACGAGCCGCCGGATGCGATCGTCTTTCCCGAGACCACCGCCGAGGTCGTGGAGATCGTGAAGCTCTGCGCCGCGCACCGGGTGCCGATGATCCCGTTCGGCACGGGCACCTCGCTCGAGGGCCACGTCAACGCCCCGTTCGGCGGCATCTCGGTCGACGCCAGCCGGATGAAGGCGATTCTCGCCGTCCATGCCGAAGATCTCGACTGCGTCATCGAGCCCGGCGTGACCCGTAAGGAGCTCAACGAGCACCTGCGCGACCGCGGCCTGTTCTTCCCCATCGACCCGGGCGCCGATGCCTCGCTCGGCGGCATGACGGCGACCCGGGCCTCCGGCACCAATGCCGTGCGCTACGGGACCATGCGTGAGAACGTGCTGGCGCTCGAGGTGGTGCTCGCCGACGGCTCGGTGGTGAAGACGGGCACGCGGGCCAAGAAGAGCGCGGCCGGCTACGACCTGACCCGGCTGTTCGTGGGATCCGAGGGGACGCTGGGCATCATCACTCAGGTGGCGCTGCGCCTGCACGGCATCCCCGAGGCGATCTCGGCCGGTGCCTGCCCGTTCCCCAGCATCAAGGCGGCGTGCGACGCGACCATCCTGACCATCCAGTCGGGCATCCCGGTCGCCCGCATCGAGCTCCTGGACGCAGCCTCGGTGATCTCCGTGAACGCCTATTCCAAGCTGACCCTGCCCGAGACGCCGCTGCTGCTGGTCGAGTTCCACGGCACGGAGGCGTCGGTCAAGGAGCAGGCCGAGCGCTTCGGCGAGATCGCGGAGCAATTGGGCGGTGGCCCGTTCACCTGGGCGACCCAGGCCGAAGAGCGCACCCGGCTGTGGCAGGCGCGCCATGACGCCTACTGGGCGGGCCGGGCGGCCAATCCCGGCAAGATCACCTTTGCCACCGACGTCTGCGTGCCGATCTCGCACCTTGCCGAGTGTGTCGATGACACCCTGCGGGATCTCGATGCGCTCGGCATTGCCTCGGGCCTGGCCGGCCATGTCGGCGACGGCAACTTCCACGTCTCACCGTTCTTCGATCCGGACGACCACGCGCAGCGCAAGGTGATCGAAGGCTTCCTCGACCGGCTGGTGAAGCGTGCGCTGGCGTTGGGCGGCACCTGCACGGGCGAGCACGGGGTCGGCGAAGGTAAGATGAAGTATCTGGCGGCCGAACACGGCGAGCCGGCCCTCGAGCTGATGCGACAATTGAAGCGCACCATCGATCCGCACAATCTGATGAACCCCGGCAAGATCGTGGCGTTTTCGGGCTAGACTGCCGGTGCGCCTGACGGGTGGGTCAGGCGGCTACCGAAGGTGCTTCAAGGGCCGTGCGAGACCTCCTCACCGGCATCGCGGTTCTCGTCATCGTCGTACTGCTGACGGCGCTGCTGGGACCGTTGTTCATCGACTGGCCGGCCCACCGCGGGCGGCTCGAGGCGTTGCTCGGCGAGGCATTGGGCGTGCCGGTCCGCACGCACGGCGATATCGGCGTGCGCCTGCTGCCCTCGCCGGTCCTCACGTTGGGCGGCGTGATGCTCGGCGAGCAAGGCAGCCCGGCGTCGCTGAGCGCGGGCGAGACGCGTGTGGAGCTCGCGCTCGCGCCGTTGCTGCGGGGCGACATCCAGATCGCCGATGCCGCGGTGGATCAGCTCGTCCTGGCGGTCCGGCTGGCCGAGAACGGCGGCGTCGCCTGGCCGGCGCTCGGACGCGATCGCATCCTGGCGCGGCTGGCGATCGGCCGCGTGCGGGTCACCCGCGGCACCATCATCGTCGCCGACGCCGCGGCTGGACGGGACTACCGGCTGGAGCGGCTCGAGGCGATCGGCCATGCCGGCTCCGTGGCCGGGCCGTGGCAGGTGGAAGGAGCCGTCGAGGGCCAGCCGTTCCGGCTCTCCACCGGTCAGGCGGAACCGGGCGGCGAGCGGCCGCTCAAAGCCGTCGTCGGCAACGATCTCACCGGCCGGCTCGCGCTGGACGGAAAGTTGAGCCTGGCCGCGAAGGACGCGGTGCCGCGCTTCGTCGGCAAGGTCGGCGCCACACGGCCCCTGGCAGCCGCGGCGCCGGGCGAGCCGTTCATGCTCACAGCCAACGCAGACGTCGATGCCGTCGGTCGCCACCTGTCGATCCAGAAACTGGACCTTACGGCGGGCGAGGGCAGCATCAAGCTCACCGGAACCGGCAGCCTCGATCTCGGCGGCCGGCCGTCGGCGGAGCTCGCCCTGGGCGCCCGGCATGTGGCGCTCGACAAGGCGGTGGAGCAGCTGAGGCCGGTGCTCGAGGAGGAGGGGCTGGAGCAAGTGCTCGGCCCCTTGCCGTTGCCCGTCAGCGTGCGGGTGGCCATCGATCGCCTGAGCTGGGCGGACGAGGAGGCGCAGAGTCTTGCCGCGCGCGTCCGCCTCGACGGCGATCAGCTCACCGTCCAACAGCTCTCCGTGCGGCTGCCGGGGGAGACCGACGTCACCGCCGACGGGACGTTGCGGGCGGCCGATCAGCCGACGGCCGCGTTCCGGGTCGGGGTCCGGGTCGGAGGGCCGCAGCGGCTCGGGCTGGCGCTGTCACGGCTCGGCATGAGCCAGGCCGTGGCGACCCAGGTCGCGCAGGAGCAGAGCCTGGCGCTCGATGCCAACGTGGCGGTCTCGCCGACCCTGATCGGCTTGTCCAACATCCGCCTGACGGCGGGCCCGGTCGTCGTGGCCGGCGCCTTCCGCTACAGCTTCGCCGACGAGCGCGAGCCGCCGCGCTTCGACGCTCAGCTCACGGCCGACCAGATCGACCTCGCCCGCTGGCCGGCCTTGTCCGACGTCGGCCTGTCGCTCGGCGGCGTGGATTTCGGCCTGCTGATCGACGCGCGCGGCGTGCGCTACGGCCAGAGCGCCGGCGCCGGGCGGGTGCATGCCAAGCTGTCGCGCAGCGCCGGCAACCTGGCCATCGACGCGCTCGATATCCGCAACCTGGCAGGCATCAACGTGACCGGCACGGGCAGCATCGGCCCGCACGGCGACGGCCGGGTGAGCGGGGACGTCGACGCCGAGCGCGCCGGTCCGGCCTTCGCCTTGCTCGCCAAGCTGGGCTTCGGCATCTTTGCCGGACCGTGGCCCGCAGGCGTCGAAGATGCCCCGCTCGCCCTCAAGGTCGTCGCGGCCGCATCCGGTGCCGACCCGCAGCGCCGCATCGAGGTGCATCTCGACGGCTCGGCGCTCGCGGCGTCTGTCACCGGCACGGCCAGCCTCGCCTGGCCGGCGGCGCGGCTGGCCAGCGCCAGTCTCACCTTCAGTGCCGCCGAGACCGGCCGCGTCCTGGCGGCCTGGGGCCTCGCCCGGGGCGCCGGAGCCGCCCTCGGCCCGGCTGCCCTGACGGCCACGCTCGCAGAGCCGCCGGCGGGCGGGGCGGCGCAGCAGCTCACCATCACCGGGCAGGTCGCCGGCGTCGACGTGCGCACAGCGGCCCCCATCCCGATCGGCTCCGACGCAGGGCGCGCGGCCAGGGCATCGTTCCAGCTGGCCGCCAAGGATGTGAGCCAATTGGCGACGGCCTTGGGGGCTCCGCGCCAACGGGTCAGGCGATGCCGCTGGCGCTCGGCGTGGACATCGAGCGGGACGGACCGGCGCCGGGCTGGCGGTCACGTCTCGATGGCTCGCTTGCCGGCGTTCCGGTCCGCGGCACCGTCGCGTCGACGCCGGAGGGCGCGGTCGACGTGGGGCTCACCGCTGACGAGGCGTCGTTGCCGGCCCTTGCCAGCATGCTGGCGCTCGGGCCTCTGCCCGCCGCGCCGCCCGGCGGCATCTGGCCGTCCGACCGCTTCGCCGCGGCACCCGCGTGGCTGGACGGCGTGATGTCCGATGGGGCGAGCCTGCGGCTCAAGGTGCGGCGGCTGGCGCTCGGCGGCGGCCTTGCGGCGACGGATGCGGATCTGACGGTCAGGCGCGTCGCCGACGGTGTCGCGTTCGGCCTCGATCGGGCGGCGTTCGCTGGCGGCCGTCTCGCCGGCGAAACGGTGCTGCGCAGGCTGGGCAGCGGCGCGAGCTTCACGGCCGACCTGCGGCTCGATCAGGTCGACATCGCGGCGCTGGCCGGCGCCGGCGATCTGGCCGGCCGGGTGACCGGGACGATTCGGGCCGGCGGCTCGGGTGAGAGTACGGCCGCCATCGTCGCCAATCTGTCGGGCAGCGGCTCGTTGAAGGCGACCAACGTCGTGCTCAAGCGCGTGGATCCCGGGGCGCTCGGCGAAGCGGCCGCGGGCGCCGGAGACGACACGCAGACGCTGGATCCGCGGACCCTCGGCACGCAGATCGATCGGCTGCTGCAGCGCGCCTTCTTCCAGGCCAAGACCATCGACGTGCCGCTGCTCATCGGCGGCGGGGTCGCGCGTGCGACGCCGACGTCGGCGGAGGCCGGTCCGGCGCGCCTGGAAGGCGGGCTGACGATTGATCTCAGGACGCTGACGCTCGAGGCAACCGCAACGCTGTCCACCCAGGTCCGGCCGCCGGGCTGGAAGGGCGGCCCGGCGCAGGTGGCGCTGCGCTGGCAGGGGCCGATCAAGGCGCCGCGCCGCGAGGTCGACGCCAATGCCCTGGCCAACGGGCTGGCGTCGATCCGCCTCAGCAAGGAGCTCGAGCGCATCCAGGCCTTCGAGGCGGAGGCCAAGCGGCTCAGGGAAGAGCGGGAGCGGCGCGAGGCGGAGCAGCGCGCCGAGGAGGCGAAGCGCAAGGCGGAGGTCGATGCGCGCGAGCGCGAGCAGCAGGACCAACTGCGCCGCGACGCCCAGCGCTGGCAATGGATCACCACGCCGAGCATCCGGTAGGGCATCGAACCCAAGGATCGAACCCAAGGATCGAAGCCAAGAATCGAAGCCCAGAATCGAACCCAAGAGTGGACGCGGCTCTTGGGGCAAATCCGGTGCTCGGACAAAGCGCTGGAGCGCCGTCACCGCTCGGCGGCTGGCCTGTCCCGGAAATGGGCGAGAACGAAGACGCGGATCGCCGACGACAGGTTCTGGGCGTCGCGCCGGTCGTCGATCGCGGCGACAACGCTCGCCAGCGACTGGCCGCGTGCCGCCGCAATCTCTTTGAGCGCCATCCAGAAGGGCTCCTCCAGCGACACCGACGTGCGGTGGCCGGCGACCACCAGCGAGCGCTTGACGATGCGGAACGGAGCGGTGTCCGCAGACGCGGACACCTTGGCCGTTTCTGGCGTCACGACGACGAATCGTCCTCGAGACGGTGGCCGTCGATTCGGCGTTCGGCGGCGTGCCGCTCCTTGTCGTCCCGGGCTCGTTCCGCCTTGTTGCGGCCGAAGCGAGCCCTGTTCTCCGCGGCGAGCGTCTCCTGCTCGGCTCGCTGCTTGGCTTTTCGCGCCTTGCGGAGATTGACGATGTCGGCCAACGCGTGCCCCCTTTGCGGATTATGCGAAGCCTTCGTCCTTCAGGACGCGCTGCACCGACGGCCGGCCGGTCATGCGTTCATAGTGCGCCGCGCAATGGCTGGGCAGCGCGATATTCATGCGCTTCGACGCCCAGAACTCCACATAGAACAGCGCGGCGTCGGCGATCGAGAACGGGCCGACGGCATATTCCTTGCCGGCGATTCGGGCGTCGATCAGCCTGAAGGCCTTGTCGACGATCTCCCGGCCGCGCTGCTTGACGGCGTCTTGGTCTTCCTCGCGCGGGGCAAAGTTGGCCGGCCGGAACAGCCGCCCGAAGCCCTGCATGTGCACGGTCGCGACCACGTAGTCGATGAGCGATGTCGCCTGCGTGCGCGCTTCGATATCGGCGGGGTAGAGATGCGCCTCGGGATTGGTGGCCGCCAGCCAGAACGCGATGGCGCCGAACTCGGTCAGCACCGATCCGTCCGGCCGCTCCAGCGTCGGCACCTTGGACTTGGGATTGATGCTGGTGAAGCCGGGCCCATACTGATCGCCCTGCATCAGGTTGAGCTTCTCAAGCTCGTAGGGCTTGCCGATCTCCTCGAGGAGAACGCGGATTCCGATCGAGCAGGCGCCCGGTGCGTAGTAGAGCTTCATGGCATCCTCCCGCGGCCTGCGGTCTGCTGCTCAGACAGGCCGGCAGGGTCGCGGATACCACGATCAGTGCTTCTTGCGGAAGGCGTCCAGGCTGACCACATCGGCGCCGCCCTCGGACGCGGGCGCAGGCTCGGCCACCGGCTTCTTGGGCATGCTTTCGTCGCCGTTGGTCGCCAGCGGCAGCAGCTCCGACGGCTCCGACGCCTTGCTGCGCGGGGCCTTGATCGCCGGCTCGCTGCGCGGCGATACGGACGACGGCTGCTCGACGGTGACCACACCGCCGCCTTCGTCCTTGGTGTCGAACTTGAGGCCGAACTGAACCGACGGGTCAAAGAAGCCGGTGATGGCGTCGAACGGCACGAGCAGGCGCTCGGGCACGCCGGAGAACGACAGGCCTACCTCGAACGTGTGCTCGTTGACGCCCAGATCCCAGAACTGGTGCTGCAGCACGATCGTCATCTCTTCCGGGTACTTGTCGCGCAAGCGGTTGGAGACGCGGGTACCCGGAGCGTCGGTGCGGAACGAAATGTAGAAGTGATGCTCGGGGGAAGCCCGTCGCGAGCAGTATCGGCCAGCACCTTCCGCACCACGCCTTTCAGCGCATTCTGAACAAGAAGATCGTACCGGATCAGATCTTTCGACATGGCCCCCTGCGCGGCGAAAAACGAGTGGAGGCTTCTGTTGCCAGGTGCCTCCGAACCCCGCCTGACGGTGCTACCCGCCAGGGCTTTAGATCGGTCTAGTTACCGCTTACGCGGCAACCGCAACCGGAGCAAAGTTGTCGTTGGCAACTATTGCAATGGCCCGATAACGGCGGAACCATGCCGGGCAAAAGAACACCCTTTACACCCTCGTCGATCCTATTTCGCCCCCGCCGAAGCCCAACCCGGGGCTGAGCTTGGGTGGAGGCGCCGGGTACCGCCCCCGGGTCCGAATGGCTTATTGCGATGACCGTTTATTGCCATAGCCGCCTCGCGACGGCGATCCGAATATAGGCACATGTTCGTCGGCGCGAAAGGGAGGCCGTGCATCGCCGAACGCCGATCCCCACATGAGTGGCGATCGTGTCGCGGTGTTTGGTGGTGGGCCTGACCGCGGCTAAGCTGGAGGCCCCCGATTCCGGAGAGCCGATGCGCGCCTACCTCGATCTCCTGCACCGAGCCCTGGAGGACGGCGTCCGCAAGGATGACCGCACCGGTACCGGCACGCTGTCGCTGTTCGGCCACCAGATGCGCTTCGACCTCGCCGCGGGCTTTCCGCTGCTCACCACCAAGCGCGTCCACTTCAAGTCGATCGTCCACGAGCTGATCTGGATCCTGTCCGGCAGCACGGACGTGAGCTACCTCCACGAGCACGGCGTCACCATCTGGGACGAATGGGCGACGCCGGAGCAATGCGCGCGTTTCGGTCGGCGCGAAGGTGATCTGGGTCCGATCTACGGCCACGCCTGGCGCAACTTCGGGGCGACCGAACTGCCCGACGGTACCTTCGCGCGCGACGGCGTCGATCAGATCGCGTGGGTCGTCGACGAGATCCGGCGCAATCCTGACAGCCGCAGGCTCATCGTGACCGGTTGGGATGCGCGCCAGCAGGACCGGGTGGCGTTGCCGCCGTGCCACACGCTGTTCCAGTTCTACGTCGCGCGCGGGCGGCTCTCCTGCCAGCTCTACCAGCGCTCGGCCGATGTCTTCCTCGGCGTGCCGTTCAACATCGCCAGCTACGCCTTGCTGACCCATATGGTCGCGCAGGTGACCGGGCTGGAGGCGGGGAACTTCGTCCACACCTTCGGCGACGTGCACCTCTACATCAACCATGTGGAGCAGGCGCGCGAGCAATTGTCCCGCGCGCCGCGGCCGCTGCCGAGGCTGAAGCTCAATCCGGCGATCCGCTCGCTCGACGACTTCACCTACGACGACGTGGCCGTCGAGAGCTACGACCCGCATCCGCTCATCCGCGCACCGGTCGCCGTCTAGGCTCGATGTCGTCAGCCGGCTTACGATTCGCCATGCGTCGTCGCGCCGTTTGAGGCAGGGTGCCTTTGGGGCTATGCGTACGCCGGCAGGGTGAGGCATGACGGGCCAGCAGCAAGCCATCGAATGGAGGACCGGCCGGCGGGCGATCATGGCCGTGATCGCCGCCTACGCGTTCGTGCTGCAGGTGCTGATGCTGTCCGCCTTGCCGGTGTCGGCGGCGGACGGCCATGCCGGGGCGCTCTGCCGCCCCGCCGCGCCGGAGGGGCAGAGGGACCCGCAGCGGCGGTCGACCGACCATCACGACCTCTGCTGCGTGGCGGCTTGCGCCGGCCCGTCGTTGGCCGCGCTGCCGCACGGCGGCGGCACGCCCACCTCGGTCGCGACGCCGACGGCCGCGCCCTTCATCTTTCCAGCCCATCGGCGCATGGGCCTGGTGTCGTCCACGTGGACGGCGGCCAGCGCGCGAGGCCCACCCACGGCTGCCTGAGCCATCCCGGATCGAGAGCGAGCGCGCTCTCTCCACGACGATCTTTCAGGAGCCTGTTCCCATGACACGATATGGACTGAGCGGCGCGCTGGGCGCGGCCGCAGCGCTGTTGGCCACCGGTGCCTTCGCCCACGTGACCCTCGAGACCACCGAGGCGACGCCGAATTCCTACTACCGGGGCGTTGCCAAGGTGAACCACGGCTGCGGCACGTCCGCCACGACGCTGCTGCGCGTCACCATCCCCGAGGGGGTCATTGCCGTGCGTCCCATGCCCAAGGCCGGCTGGACCATAGAGCTGGAGAAAGGCCCCTACGCGCGGGCCTATGCCCTGCATGGCGCCGATGTCGCCAGCGGCGTGAAGTCGATCACCTGGAAGGGCGGCAGCCTGCCGGACGACTTCTACGACGAGTTCATCTTCTCGGCGCGGATCACCGACGCCTTCCAGCCGGGAGCGACGGCGAGCTTCCCGGTGCTGCAGCAGTGCGAGAGCGGCACCCAGAACTGGGCCGAGATCCCTGCGCCGGGGCAATCGGCCGCCTCGCTCAAATCACCGGCGCCGGGCGTTCGCATCGTCCAGGCGGCCATGACGTCCACCGCGGGCACGGCCGCCAGCCCGCCCGTCAAAGCGGGCGATCTCACCATCCGGTCGCCGTGGACGCGCGCCACCCCGGCGGGCGCCAAGGTGGCCGGCGGCTATCTGAGCGTCACCAACGACGGCAAGCAGGCGGACCGGCTCATCGGCGGCTCGTTCGACGTCGCGACCGAGGTCCAGATCCACGAGATGAAGGTGGAGGACGGGGTCATGCGCATGCGCCCGCTCGAGCGGGGCGTGGAACTGGCCCCGGGCCAGACCGTCGAGCTCAAGCCGGGCGGCTTTCACCTGATGCTGATGGGCCTGAAGCAGCAGCTCAAGCCCGGCGACACGGTCAAGGGCACGCTCACCTTCGAGAAGGCGGGCGCCGTGCCCGTCACACTGGCGGTGGGCGGCGTCGGCGCCCAGCAGGGACCGGGCGGCGCGGGGCAGACGGACGGCGGCCATCACGAGCACTGATCGGCGCGACCGGGCGGCGGCGATGTGATACGACGAGCCGATCCGTCGCGCCGCCGTGTCGGCCAGCCCGAAAGGACGCGCCCATGGCTTTGCCGCTGGTGTTGGTCGTCGCCGTCGCCGACAACGGCGCCATCGGCCGCGACAACAGGCTGATCTGGCATCTGCGCACCGACTTGCGGCGCTTCAAGGCGTTGACCATGGGCAAGCCGGTGCTGATGGGGCGGCTGACCTACGAGTCGATCGGCAGGCCGCTGCCCGGCCGGGAGACGATCGTGCTGACCGGGCACCCCATGGGCGAGGCGCCCGGCGCCGCCACGGCCAGCTCGCTTGCGGAGGGGATTGCCCGCTGCGAGGCGGCGGCCGAGCGGCTCGGCGCGCGCGAGATCATGGTGCTCGGCGGCGCGCGCGTGTTTGCCGAGACGCTGCCGCTGGCCCAGCGCATCCACCTGACGGAGGTTCACGCGTCGCCGCCGGCGACCGTGTTCTTTCCAGGCTGGGCCGGAGGGGCCTTTCGACGGAGTTATCGCGAGACGTTCCGGCAGGACCACTCGACCGGACCAGGCGACGAATATCCGTTTACATTTGTCGATCTGGAGCGCGGCCCGGACCACCCGAGCTCCGGTTCGGCATGAAGCGAATCGAACAGTTCGTCGCAAAAGAGCGTTGTTCGGCCTATGCTGGCCGCAGCAATTCATTGAACAGCGGCGGGGGCGCCATTAAGTGCTCGGCTTGACAGGGCTTGCCCTGCCAAACGACAAGGCTCGGGGATCAGCGTCCATCGGGCCCAAAGGGGAATGTCAGATCGATGCCTTGGAGTAATCAGAGCGGTGGCGGCGGACCGTGGGGGCCCAAGAACCAGGGGCCGTGGGGATCCGGACCACAGCGCAACGGCGGCGGCCCGCCCGACCTGGAGGACCTGCTGCGGCGTGGCCAGGATCGGCTGAAGGGCATCCTGCCGGGCGGTAACGGCTCCTTCGGCTTCCGCGGCATTCTTCTCATCCTGCTCGGCGCCGTGCTGCTGTGGCTCGCCACCGGCTTCTACACGGTCAAGCCCAACGAGGTCGGCATCAACCTCGTCTTCGGCCGCTATGCGGGCTCCACTGGCGAGGGCCTCGGCTACAACTTCCCGTACCCGATCGGCTCGGTCATCAAGCCCGACGTCACCTCGACCCGCATCATCGAGATCGGCGTGCGCTCCAATACGCAGTCGCGCTCGCGCGTGCAGCAGAGCAGCGTCACCGACGAGAGCCTGATGCTGACCGGCGACGAGAACATCGTCGACATCGATTTCGCCGTGCAATGGCAGGTCAATCCGGCCAAGGCGACCGACTACGTCTTCAACCTGCAGAACCCGGACGGCACCATTCGCGTCGTGGCCGAAAGCGCCATGCGCGAGGTGGTCGGCCGCCGCAACATCCAGAACATCCTGACCACCGATCGCGGCGCCATCGAAGCCGAGGTGCGGCAGCTGATGCAGGACACCTTGAACTTCTATGGAGCGGGCGTGGAGATCAAGCAGGTGAACTTGCAGAAGGTCGATCCGCCGGCGCAGGTCATCGACGCGTTCCGCGACGTGCAGGCGGCCAGGCAGGACCAGGACCGTCTGCGCAACGAGGCCGAGACCTATGCGAGCCGCATCGTGCCGGAAGCGCGCGGCAAGGCGATTGGCATCGTGCAGGAGGCGGAAGGCTACAAGGAGCGCGCCACCAACGAGGCGCAGGGCAACGCGTCGCGCTTCACCTCGGTCTACGAGCAGTATCGCCTGGCACCGGACGTGACGCGGGAGCGCATGTACCTGGAAACGATGGAGCACATCCTCGGCCCGGCCGATAAGATCATCGTCGACCAGAAAGGCGGCCCAGGCGTGCTGCCCTATCTGCCGCTCGACTCGCTGCAACGGCCCGCCCCCGGGGCACCCGCACCCCAGGGAGCAACGCGATGAACGGCAACGTCTTCAAGGTCGTCGGCGCCATCCTCGTCGCGGTGCTGGCGCTGCTGCTCTACGCCTCGACCTTCATCGTCGGTCAGACCCAGGAGGCCCTCGTCCTCCAGTTCGGCCGGGTCAGGGGCGAGCCCAAGCAGGCCGGCCTCCACTTCAAGATCCCGTTCATCGAGAACGTCGTTTATATCGACAAGCGCATCCTCGACCTCGACCTGCCGGTGCAGGAGGTGATCGCGTCGGACCAGAAGCGCCTGGTGGTCGACACCTTCACGCGCTACCGCGTCATCAACCCGCTGCGGTTCTACCAAGCCGTCAACAGCATCGCCGGCGCCAATCTGCGGCTCACCTCGATCGTCAATTCGACGACGCGGTCGGTGCTGGCCGAGGCGACCTTCGCCGCGATCGTCAAGGATGAGCGCGACAGGCTGATGAAGCGCATCCGCGAGGACGTGAACCAGCAGGCGCGGGGGCTCGGCGTGGAGGTGGTGGACGTGCGCCTGCGCCGCGTCGACCTGCCGGACCAGAACAGCGAAGCGGTCTACCGGCGCATGAAGACCGAGCGTGAGCGCGAAGCGGCGGATATCCGCGCCCAGGGCTCGCAGATCGCCCAGGGCATCCGGGCCCGTTCGGATCGCGAGGTGACCGTGCTGCTGGCCGAGGCGACGCGCAAGTCGGAGGAGCTCCGCGGCCAGGGTGACGCCGAGCGCAACCGCATCTACGCGGATGCGTACAGCAAGGATCCCGCCTTCTTCTCGTTCTACCGCTCGATGCAGGCCTACGAAGCTGCGCTCAAGGCCGGCGACACGCGGCTGGTGCTGTCACCCGATTCGGACTTCTTCCGCTATTTCGGGCACGCGTCGGGCCGTGGCCTGCAAGGCTCCGGACCGCAAGCGCCTGCGGGCGCGCCGGCGCGCCCGTAGTCACGGGCCGGTGGCCGCCCGATGCATGACCTTGTGGCGGCTTTCGGCTTGCTGCTGGCGATCGAGGGCATCTGCTTTGCGGCGTTTCCCTCGGCGGTGAAGAAGGTCGCGGCGGACATCGCCGACGCGCCCCCCGATATCATGCGGCTGGTCGGCATCGCCGGCGCGGCGGTGGGCGTCGGGCTCGTTTGGCTGATGCGCAGCCACGTGTCGTGACAGGATCGGCAGCCACTGGACGGTCGTAATCCTATATAATGCATCAATGCGGGGCGCCCCGGCGCCCCTGTTCACGAACGACGAGGACGGACAATGGTCTCTCTCAGCATGGCGTTCGAGGCAACCAGATCCATGGCTGCGCTCCAGCGGCGCGTGGCGGCGCCACGACGCCTCGCCGGCGTGCTGGCGCTGGCGGGGAGCCTGGTGCTCGGTGTCGCCAATGCGGCCCATGCGCGTGGGCCCGAAGGCTTCACCGACCTCGCCGACCAGGTGACCAACGCCGTGGTCAATATTTCCGCCTCCACCACGGTGGAGACGAAGGGACGGGCCCTGCCGCAGCTGCCGCCGGGCACGCCCTTCGAGGATCTGTTCGAGGAGTTCTTCAATCGCCGTGGCGGCGGCGGCGGTGGTGGCGACGCGCCGCGCCAGCGCAAGTCGAATTCGCTCGGCTCCGGGTTCATCATCGATGCGTCCGGCATCGTGGTCACCAACAACCACGTCATCGGCGAGGCCAACGAGATCACCGTGATCCTCAACGACGGCACCAAGCTCAAGGCGGAGATCCTGGGCAAGGATTCCAAGCTCGATCTGGCCGTGCTGAAGGTGAAGCCGGAGGCCGGCAAGACGCTGACCGCCGTCAAGTTCGGTGATTCCGAAAAGATGCGGATCGGCGAGTGGGTGATCGCCATCGGCAATCCGTTCGGCCTCGGCGGCTCGGTCTCCGCCGGCATCGTTTCGGCGATCAACCGCAATATCGATCAGGGGCCCTACGACAGCTACATCCAGACCGACGCGGCCATCAACAAGGGCAACTCCGGCGGTCCCTTGTTCAACATGGCCGGCGAGGTGATCGGCATCAACACCGCCATCCTGTCGCCGACCGGGGGCTCGGTCGGCATCGGCTTCTCGGTGCCGTCGTCGCTGGCGGCGCCGGCCATCGAACAATTGCAGAAGTTCGGCGAGACCCGGCGCGGCTGGCTCGGGGTCCGCATCCAGTCGGTCGACGATTCGACCGCCGAGGCGCTCAACCTGGGCCGCGCTCGTGGCGCGCTGGTGGCCGGCGTCGACGACAAGGGGCCCGCCAAGCCTGCCGGCATCAAGCAGGGCGACGTCATCGTGCGCTTCGACGGCAAGGAGGTGAAGGACAGCCGCGACCTGCCGCGCCTGGTGGCGACGACGCCCGTCGGCAAGGAGACCGAGGTGGTCATCTTCCGCGGCGGCAAGGAGGAAACCAGGACCGTCAAGCTGGGACGCCTGGAGGACGGCGAGAAGCAGATGGCGGCCCGCGGCGGCAGCGACACGGATGTGGACAAGCCGGCGGCCAAGAAGGCGCTCGGCCTCGACCTCTCGTCGATCAGCGATGATCTGCGCCAGCGCTTCTCCATCAAGCCGTCGGTCAAGGGGGTGGTGATCACCCGGGTCGATCCCAACTCGAACGCCGCCGACAAGCGCCTGCAGCCCGGCGACGTCATCGTCGAGGTGGCGCAGGAGGCGGTGCAGCAGCCGGCCGACGTGTCCAAGCGGCTCGACGCCCTCAAGAAGGACGGCAAGAAATCGGCGCTGCTGCTGGTGTCCAATCCGGCCGGCGAAGTGCGCTTCGTCGCGGTCGCCATGGACTGACGCCGCTCCCCGGACGGGGCGGGCTCTGCTCACAGGCGTCGCGCCGCTGCGGACTGCGGCGCGGGAGATCGCGAAGGCGCGTTTCCCGGGCCGGCCCTGGCATGCTATCGAACGGGCTGGCGTGCGCTAGCGCACTTGGTGGTTCGTAGCTGCGCGTTCTATCTGTGGCGAACCCCACCCCTGGTCCGATTGCATGCTCCGGTCGCTGCTCGCTCGCATTTTGCCTTCCGTCGCGGTTGTTGCAGCGCTCGCCGCCTGCAACGAATCGGCGAACAAGCCGCCCGCTGCCGGCGGTCCGGGCGGGGCGCCGCCCGCGCCGGTGGTCACCGTGGCGAAGCCGGTGGTCAAGCAGGTCACGGAGCTCGACGACTTCACCGGACGGTTCGAGGCGGTGGACGCGGTCGAGGTGCGTTCGCGCGTCTCCGGCTACCTGAGCTCGGTGGAGTTCAAGGACGGCGCCGTCGTCAAGAAGGGCGACCTGCTCTTCGTCATCGACAAGCGTCCCTACCAGGCGGCGACGGACCAGGCGGTCGCGTCGGTGAACTCGGCGCAGGCGCGGGTGCAGTTCGCCAAGAGCGACCTGGATCGCGCCCAGAGCCTGCAGCGGACGGGCAACATCACCGAGCAGATTCTCGAGACCCGTCGCCAGACCGCGCAGGTGGCGCTGAGCGATCTCGCCGGTGCCAATGCCGCGCTGGTGAGCGCCAAGCTCAACCTCGAGTTCACCGAGATCCGGGCGCCGGTGTCCGGGCGCATCGGCCGCAAGCTGATCTCGGAAGGCAATCTGGTCACCGCCGACACCACCTTGCTGACCACCATCGTGTCGCTCGATCCGATCTACTTCTATTTCGACATCGACGAGCGGTCGTACCTCGCCTATCAGCGCCTCAACCGCAACCGCGGCACCGGCGGCTCGATCGCCAGCGACGTGCTCGTCGGCGTCACCGACGAACGCCAGCCGACGCGCAAAGGCAGGCTGGACTTTCTCGACAACCGCATCGACCAGGCGACCGGCACCCTCAGGGCGCGCGCATTGGTGCCCAATCCCGACCTGTTCCTCTCGCCCGGCATGTTCGGCACCGTGCGCCTCCCCGGCTCCGATCCGTACCGGGGGGTTCTGGTGCCCGACGTGGCGATCGCCACCGACCAGGATCGTCGGCTGGTCTGGGTGGTGGGCGAGGACGACAAGGCCTCCCCCCGGGTGGTCCGGCCGGGGCCGCGCATCGACGGTTATCGTCTGATCCGGTCCGGCCTCGACGGCAGCGAGACCATCGTCATCAACGGCCTTCAGCGCCTGCGTCCGGGGATCAAGGTGAAGCCGGAGATGAAAGCGCTGCCGCCCACGGCCCCCGATCCGGCCGTCGCGAACGGCTCGAAGAGCTGATCCGACATGAAATTCGCGCATTTCTTCGTCGACCGGCCGATCTTCGCCTCGGTGCTGTCGATCGTCATGGTGCTCGTGGGATATATTTCCTACGTTTCACTGCCCGTCGCGCAATATCCCGAGATCGTGCCGCCGACGATCGTGGTCCGGGCGAGCTATCCCGGCGCCAACGCCGAGACGGTCTCCCAGACCGTGGCGACCCCGATCGAACAGGAGATCAACGGCGTCGAGGACATGCTCTACATGACCTCGAACTCCACCAGCGACGGCAACATGTCGCTGACCATCACGTTCAAGCTCGGCACCGATCTCGATACCGCCAACGTGCTGGTGCAGAACCGCGTCGCGGTCGCCCAGCCGCGCCTGCCGGCGGAGGTGCGGGCGCTCGGCGTGACCACGCGCAAGAGCTCGCCCGACCTGATGCTGGTCGTGCACATGTTCTCCGAGAGCGCGGGCTTCGACGACCTCTACATCTCCAACTACGCGCTGATCCGGGTGCGCGATCAGCTGTTGCGGCTCGACGGCGTCGGCGACATCACGGTGTTCGGCGCGCGCGAGTATTCGCTGCGCATCTGGCTCGACCCCAACAAGCTCGCCTCCTATTCGCTCACCACGACCGACATCGTAAACGCGCTGCAGGAGCAGAACGTGCAGGTCGCGGGCGGCGCGATCGGCGGCCCGCCGACACCGGCCGGCGCCGATTTCCAGCTGATCGTGCAGACGCAGGGGCGCTTCAAGGACGTCCGGCAGTTCCGCGACATCATCGTGAAGAGCGGCGAGGCCGGACGCCTCGTGCGGCTGCAGGACGTGGCGCGGGTGGAGCTTGGCGCCCGGGACTATACGACCAACTCCTACTTGAACGGCAAGCCCGCCGTCGGCATCGGCGTGTTTCAGCGTCCCGGCACCAACGCGCTCGAGGCGTCTGCCGCCGTCATCGCCAAGATGGAGGAGCTGAAGCGCGACTTCCCGGCCGGATTGAACTACCGGATCGCGTACAATCCGACCGTCTTCATCTCGCAGTCCGTCGACGAGGTCTACAAGACGTTGTTCGAAGCGATCATCCTGGTGGTGATCGTGGTGCTGGTCTTCCTGCAGTCGTGGCGGACCGCAATCATCCCCATCATCGCCATCCCGGTGTCCCTGATCGGCACCTTCGCGGTGATGGCTGCATTCGGATTCTCGCTCAACAATCTGACCCTGTTCGGGCTTGTGCTGGCGATCGGCATCGTCGTCGACGACGCCATCGTCGTGGTGGAGAATGTCGAGCGCAATATCGCCGAAGGACTGTCGCCGCGCGAGGCGGCGCACCGGACCATGGACGAGGTCGGCGCCGCCGTCATCGCCATCGCGCTGGTGCTATCCGCGGTGTTCATTCCGACCGCCTTCATCAGCGGCATCACCGGCCAGTTCTACCGGCAGTTCGCGCTGACCATCGCGGCCTCGACGGTGATCTCCGCCTTCAATTCGCTCACCCTGTCACCGGCGCTCTGCGCCCTTCTGCTCAAGGGGCACCACGACGCCGACCACCGGCCGCGCTTCTTCCTGGCCCGCTGGGGGCGCGGGCTGGCCAACGGCTTCAACTGGGGTTTCGACAAGACGTCGAACGGGTACGCGACGACGGTGCGGGGGCTCGTCGCCCACAAGCTGCCGCTCGTCGCGGCGCTCGCGGTCTACGGCGGCTTGCTCTACGGCACGATGTGGATCTCCCAGCGCGTGCCCCAGGGCTTCATTCCCGCCCAGGATCAGGGCTATCTGATCGTGGTGATTCAGTTGCCGGATGGCGCCTCGCTGGCGCGCAGCGACGAGGTGGCGAGACGGGCCATGGGCATCGTGAGCGAGACGCCCGGCATCGCCGACACCATCGCCATCGTCGGCTTTTCCGGCGCTACCTTCACCAATGCCACCAATCAGACGGTGATCTTCACCCCGCTCAAGCCGTTCGAGGAGCGCACCACGCCCGACCTGAAGGCGAACGCCATCGCCGGCAATCTGGTCAAGCGTCTGTCCTCCATCCAGGAGGCCTTCGTCATCGCGGTGCCGCCGCCGCCGGTGCGCGGCCTCGGGAACGCCGGCGGCTTCAAGATGCAGATCCAGGACCGCGCCGGCGCCGGCCTGGGCGAACTGCTGGCGGCGAGCCGCAGCCTGATCGCCGAGGCCAACCAGAACCCCAACCTGACGCGGGTCTTCACCACCTTCGGCGCCAACACGCCGCAGATCTACCTGGACATCGATCGGGTCAAGGCACGCATGCTCAACGTGCCGCTGTCGAACGTATTCGCCACCTTGCAGGTCAATCTGGGCGGCGCCTACGTCAACGACTTCAACGTCTTCGAACGCGTCTACCAGGTGCGCATACAGGCTGACGAGTCCTTCCGCGCCGATCGCAACAAGATCCTGCGGCTCAAGGTGCGCTCGTCCGACGGCGCGCTGGTGCCGCTCGGCTCGCTGGTGGAGATCAGGGACGTCGCCGGGCCTGATCTGGTGCAGCGCTTCAATATGTACACGTCGGTGCCGGTGCAGGGCGAGACGCCGCCCGCGGTCTCTTCGGGCACGGGCCTCGACACCATGGAGGCGCTCGCCGCCCGTGTTCTACCGCAGGGCATGGGCTACGAGTGGACCGAGCTCGCCTTCCAGCAGCGGGCGGTCGGCAACACCACCGTCTACATCTTCGCGCTGTCGGTGTTGTTCGTCTTCCTGGTGCTGGCCGCCCAATACGAGAGCTGGGGCCTGCCGCTCGCCATTATCCTGATCGTGCCGATGAGCGTGCTCTCGGCCATGATCGGCGTCTCGCTGCGCGGCATGGACAACAACATCCTCACGCAGATCGGCCTCGTCGTGCTCATCGGCCTCGCGGCCAAGAACGCCATTCTCATCGTGGAGTTCGCGCGGCAGGCCGAGGCCGAGGGCAAGGGGGCGGTGCCGGCCGTGATCGAGGCGGCGCGGCTGCGGCTGCGGCCGATCCTGATGACGGCGTTCGCCTTCATCCTGGGCGTGGTCCCGCTGGTGACGGCGACGGGACCTGGCGCCGAGATGCGCCAATCGCTGGGGACCGCCGTGTTCTACGGCATGATCGGCGTGACCTTCTTCGGTCTGTTCCTCACCCCGGTGTTCTACGTCACCATCCGCTTCATCTCGGATCTGCTGAGCGGCAAGCGGCGTCGTGCCGCCGCGCCGGCCGCGTCCGCGTGAGGTGGCGCAGACCCAAATACCCTCGACCCCTGGCGGGAGAACGTTGATGACAGCGAAGTTCGGCATTGGGCAGCCGCTGAAGCGGGTCGAGGATGAGCGGCTGGTGACGGGCGTCGGCCGCTACACGGCCGATATCAAGCCGTCGTCGGCCGCCGCCGTCGTCGTTGTGCGTAGCCCCCACGCCAGTGCCCGTTTCGCCATCGGCGATCTGGCCGAGCTGCGCGCCATGCCCGGCGTCCTGCTGGTCCTCACGGCCGATGACGTGGCGGATTTGGGCGGCCTGCCGTGTCCGGGCGCCGCCGCCGTGCACAATTCCGACGGTTCCGAGGTCGTGCTGCCGGACTATCCGGTGTTGCCGCGCGATCAGGTGCGCCACATCGGCGAAGCGATCGCCCTCGTCGTCGCCGAGAACGAGTACGAGGGACGGCAGGCAGCCGAAGTCTTTCCCGTCGAATGGGAGCCGCTGGACGCGGTCGTCGGCATCGAGCAGGCCGACAGGAACGAGGCCCTGGTCTGGCCCGAGCTCAAGAGCAACGTCGCCTTCGACATGTTCGTCGGCGACAAGGACAAGGTCGACGCCGCGTTCGCCCAGGCTGCGCGGACCGTCGAGCTCGCCATCGTCAACAACCGCGTCGTCGCCAACTACATGGAGCCGCGCGCCTGCCTCGCCGATTATGATCCGGCCGAGGAGCGCTGGACCATTACCCTCGGCAGCCAGGGCAGCCACGGCATCCGCGACACGCTCGCGCGCCAGATCCTGAAAGTCGATCGCAAGCGCATCCGCGTCGTCACGCCGGACGTGGGCGGCGGGTTCGGCACCAAGATCTTCATGTACCGCGAGTATCCGCTGTGCGCTGTCGCGGCGCAGCGGCTCGGTCGTGCGGTGCGCTGGGTGAGCGATCGCAACGAGCATTTCGTCGCCGACACCCACGGCCGCGACAACGCCACCCGCGCCGAGATGGCGCTCGACGGGAACGGCCGCTTCCTCGGCCTGCGCGTCGATCTCAGGGCCGACCTCGGCGCCTATCTGTCCCAGTTCGCGCCGTTCATTCCCGCCGTCGGCGCGCGCATGACGCCCGGCTGCTACGACATCCCGGCCCTCCTGATCAGGGTGCGCGGCTATTACACCAATTCGGTGCCCGTCGACGCCTATCGCGGCGCCGGCCGGCCGGAGGCCGCCTACGCCATCGAGCGCTTCGTCGACTATGTCGCGCGCCAGATCGGCCAGGACCGCACCGAGCTGCGCGCGCTCAACTTCGTCAAGCCGGAGAGCATGCCGCACACGACCCAGACCGGGCGTGTCTACGATTCGGGCGAGTTCGAAGGTCATATGCGGCGCGCCATGGAGCTCGGCGACTGGTCCGGCTTCGAGGCCCGCTGCGCCGCCGCGGCGCAGAACGGCCGCCTGCGCGGTATCGGCCTTGCCTCCTACATCGAAGCATGCTCGGGCGGCGGCGCCGAAAAGGCCGAGGTGCGCCTGCAGCCCGACGGCTCGGCCGTCGTGCTGATCGGCACGCAGTCGACCGGGCAGGGCCACCAGACCGCCTACGCGCAGCTCGTCTCGCAGCATCTGCAATTGCCGCTGGACAAGATCTCCGTGCTCCAGGGCGACACGGACGTCATCGCCAGCGGCGGCGGCACCGGCGGCTCGCGCTCGATCCCCGTCGGCGGCGCGTCGGTGGACCAGGCGTCGCGGACGCTCGCCGAGCGGCTGAAGGCGTTCGCCGCCGAGGCTCTGGAGGCGGCGCCCGCCGACCTGGAGATCGCCGAGGGCGGCCAGGTGCGTGTGGTGGGCACCGACAGGTCGATCAGCTTCACCGACATCGCCCAGCTTCCGGCCGCCACGCGCGAGCAGCTGGCCGTGGAGGAGGCCTGGACGCCGCCCGAGTTCACCTACCCCAACGGCACGCACGTGTGCGAGATCGAGATCGATCCCGATACCGCCGAGATCGCGATCGAGCGCTACACCATCGTCGACGACTTCGGTGTCACCCTCAACCCGCTGCTGCTCGCCGGGCAGGTGCATGGCGGCGTGGTGCAAGGCGTCGGCCAGGCGCTGCACGAGCGGACCCTCTTCGATACGGAGGGCCAGCTGGTGACGGCGTCGTTCATGGACTACCGGATGCCGCGAGCCGCCGATTTTCCGGAGATCACGTTCGAAACCCGCAACGTGCCGTGCAAGACCAACGTGCTCGGCATGAAGGGCGCCGGCGAAGCCGGATCCATCGGCGGCACCCCGGCGGTGATGAATGCGGTTTGCGACGCGCTGTGGCGAGCCTATGGCATCGCCCACGTCGACATGCCCGTCACACCCGACCGGCTGTTCGCGCTGCTGCGGACGGCGGCGGCCCGCAAGGCGGCCTGATCGGGCACGGCTGCGCCGCCCGATGGGGCAAGAGACGGGCGAAGCGCGCTCAGCAACTTGGGATTGGTCTAAGTCGAGATTCTATGATCATGAAGCCCGGCGGCCGAACGGCTCGCCCGACAGGAGCTCGAGTAAGATGAAGTATGCCGGCCTGGTAGCGACCGTCCTGGTGTCCGCCGCGATGGCGGTTGGCGCGACCGTGGTGACCGCCCAATCCGATCCCATTGCCGAGCGCAAGACGCTGCTGAAACAGATGGCCGGCGCGGTGAAGGATCCGGCGCAGATGCTGAAGGGGGCGGAGCCGTTCAACGCAGCCAAGGTCAAGGAAGCCCTGGCGATCGTGGTGACCAACTCCGGCAAGCTGCCGACGCTGTTCCCGGACACCTCCAAGAGCGGCAACACGGATGCTCTGCCCAAGGTCTGGGAGAGCAAGGCCGACTTCGAGGGCCGCTTCGACAAGCTCGGCAAGGACGCGGCGGCGGGCATCGCATCGATCACCGACGAGGCGACCTTCAAGGCCGCGATGCCCAAGGTCCTCGGCAATTGCGGCGCCTGCCACAAAGAATACAAGAAGCCCTCGTGAGCGAGGCGGTCGGCTCTGCCCGCGCGGGAGCCGCCGCCGACGGCCTCGGCGAGCGCGTGCGCGCGTGGGATCTACCCACGCGCCTCTACCATTGGCTCCAGCTCGCCCTGATCGTCGGCTCCTACTACACCCAGTGGTGGATGGATCCGGCGGTCGATCCGACGATGCGTTTCCACCGCTGGCTCGGCTATTCCATCCTCACCTTGCTCGTGTTCCGGTTGCTCTGGGGCGTCGTCGGCAGCTCGACGGCGCGCTTCGCGTCGTTCGTCCGCTCGCCGGCCGCGATCGCGCGCTACGCCTCGGCCCTGGCCCGCGGCCGGGCGCCGGCTTACCTCGGTCATAATCCGCTCGGCACGCTGATGGTCCTGGCGTTGCTCGCGGTGGTCGCGGCGCAAGCGCTGAGCGGCCTCTTCACCGCCGATTCGAACGCGATCTTCGGCGGCCCGTTTGCCCACCTGGATCCGATGGACGAGCCGCCGGGCTGGAAGAGCGCCCTGTCGCGCTACCACCGGCTGGGCGCCGATATCCTCCTCGTGCTCGTTGCCGTCCATGTCCTGGTCAATCTGTTCTACCAGTACGTGAGGCGTGATGCGCAGATCAGCGCGATGACCAGCGGCTACAAGCCCGCGCGCGCCTATGCCGATCAGCAGGTGGTGGTGGGCGGCACGCTGCCGCGTGCCGCCGGCTGCCTGGTCGCGGCGGCGGTGATCGTCTTCGGCGGCATCAAGGCGTTCGGCGGCAGCTTCTGACCAAGCGGCGCGCCTACTCCATCGCGGCGGCCTTCATGATGCACACCATCGTGGCGCGTCCGGTGGCGGTGCCGACGCAGCGGATGACGTGATGCCGGTCGGACCGGTAGCGCAGGCTGTCTCCCGATCCGAGCATCTGGCTGACGCCGGCCACGATGACCTCGAACTGGCCGTCGAGCACCGAAAGACATTCGACGGCGCCGCGCTGATGGCCTTCCGACTCCAGCGTGCCGCCCGGCTCGGCCGTCATGTCGTACCATTGCAGCCACTCGACCGTGCGCAGCCAGCCGATGATGGCGAGGCGGATCTTGCCGTCCTCGGACAGCAGCATCGGCGTGTCGGCGCGCGACACCTTCTCGATCACCGGCTCCTCGTCGGAGGCGAGCACGCGCTCGATCGACACGTCGAGCGCCTGCGACAGCCGCCAGATGGTGGCGAGCGTCGGGTTCGTCTCGTTGCGTTCGATCTGGCTGATGATGGACTTGGCCACGCCGGCCTGCTCCGCGAGCTCTGACAGGGAGAGGTTGTAGGCCTTGCGCAGACGCTGGATGGTCTTGCCGAGCTGGCCGGACACCTGGTGGGCGCCCAGATCGGCGGGTCGCGGCCGCTCCTTGCCTTCGATGGCCATCGTCATTCCCCGCATGCCGTCAATCGCAGCATCCCTATCCGATCAGATGATCTCGCCTGATCGGATCGACATGCTCTGGTGCGACGGATGGCGAGGGGTACCAGCTTGCGTGGCTCACCACCAGTGACGAAAGTGATGCACCGGGCCGCGGCCATGGCCGATCGTCAACGTGTCGGCGGCGGCGATTGCGCCGTCGAGGTAGGTCTTGGCGCCGCGCACGGCCTCTTCCAGCCCGGCGCCCTTCGCCATCAGGGCGGCGATAGCCGACGACAGGGTGCAGCCGGTGCCATGCGTGTTGCGGGTGGCGATCCGCGGCGCGGCGAGGCGCAGCATGCCCGTCCGCTCGATCAGCAGATCGACGCTCTCGGGGCCGCTGGCGTGCCCGCCCTTCATCAGCACCGCGGCCGGGCCGAGCGCCAGCAGCCGCTCGCCCTGCCGGATCATCGCCGCCTCGTCCATCGCCATGGGCTCGCCCAAGAGATCGGCCGCCTCGGGCAAGTTGGGGGTCAGGACGTGCGCCAGCGGCAGCAGCTGGGCTTTCAGGCTGGCCACGGCCTCCGGCGCGAGCAGCCGGTCACCGCTGGTCGCGACCATGACGGGATCGAGGACCACGACGCGCGGGGCGTGGCGGCGAAGACCATCGGCGACGGCCGCGATCGTCTCGTGGCGCGACAGCATGCCGATCTTCACCGCATCCACCGCGAGGTCGCCGAACACCGAATCGATCTGCGCGGCGACGAAGGCGGCCGGCACGTCGAAGACGGCCTGCACGCCGAGCGTATTCTGCGCCGTCAGCGCCGTGATGACGCTCGCGCCGTAGGCGCCGAGCGCCGAGAACGTCTTCAGATCGGCCTGAATGCCGGCGCCGCCGCCCGAATCCGATCCGGCAATGGTCACGGCAATGGCGGTCACGCGCGTCGTCCCAACGGATCGTCAGAAGGCGGCCCGGAAGGCGCCGCCGTCGATCAGGAAATTCTGGCCGGTGATGTAGCCCGCATGCGCGCTGCAGAGGAAGGCGCACAGCTTGCCGAACTCGTCCGGGTCGCCGAACCGACCGACCGGAATGCTGGCCGCCCGTTCCGCGCTGATCTCCTTCTCGCTCTTGCCGGAGGCCTTGGCGGCGCCCGCGATGATGCCGGTCAGCCGGTCGGTGGCAAAGGCGCCCGGAAGGATGTTGTTGATGGTGACGCCCGTGGGCGCGACCTGGCGGGCGACCCCGGCGAGGAAGGCGGTCAGGCCGGCACGGGCTCCCGAGGACAGGTCGAGCCCGGTGAGCGGCGTCAGAACGGAGGCGGAGGTGATGTTGACGACGCGCCCGAAGCCCCTCTCGCCCATACCGGGCACGAGCTTCTGAATGAGCTCGATCGGGGTCGCCATGTTCTGAACGACGCCGCGCAGCAGCGCATCGCGATCGATTGCCGTGTAGTCCTTCGGCGGTGGGCCGGCATTGTTGTTGACCAGGATGTCGGCATCCGGGCAGGCGGCCAGCAGCGCCGACTGCCCTTCGGGGGTGCCGACGTCGGCCGCCACCGCGATCACGGTGGTGCCGGTCAGCCGGCGCAGCTCCGCGGCCGTGGCGTCCAGCACGCCCGCGTCGCGGCCGTTGACGACGACGGAGCAGCCGGCCTCGGCCAGGGCTTGGGCGCACGCGCGGCCGAGGCCCTTGCTCGATGCGCAGATGATCGCCTTACGTCCCGCAAGTCCCAGATCCATCGATGCCTCCGGCGCTCCTGTCCCGATGCCGTTCCTGCCCGACGCCGCTCTGCGCCGATCCGCCCGCGTCCGCAAGCCCCCGGCCGAGCCGCGCCATGACGGGCCGGCAGCTCCTGCTTACAGCTGACCGTGAGGCAGGAAAAGCAAACTCCGTTCGACGGCGCCTGTCTACTTCGCCGCCGCATCCGGGCCCGGGAAAGCGCAAGCATGGCAGTGGCTTGTCGACAGCAAATTGACCGCTGTCGGCGGCTCTCTATAGTTGGTGGCATGGCGAGCGCCGTCAGCTCGATCGAAGCCATTGCTTGGCCTGCGTTTCCGAGACGGGTTGGAGCTGCGCGTCATCATAATGAAACGCGAATCCTGCAAACCGGCCTATGAACTGACCATTGTCGATGAAGGCTGCGACCCTTGAGCAAGGATACCGACGTCATCCGGGTCCGTACGATGTTTCTGTCGGACGTTCATCTCGGGACCAAGGGTTGTCAGGCCGAGCTTCTGCTTGATTTCCTCAAGAGCTACGACGCCGATACGATCTACCTGGTTGGTGACATCGTCGACGGCTGGCGCCTGAAGGCGGGCTGGTATTGGCCGCAGACCCACAACGACGTTGTGCAGAAGCTGCTGCGCAAGGTGCGCAAGGGCAGCAAGCTGATCTACATCCCCGGCAATCACGACGAGTTCCTGCGCGACTACGTGGGCTCCAATTTCGGCGGCATCGACGTCATCGACAGCGCCATTCACGAGACGGCCGACGGCAAGCGCTTCCTGGTGATCCACGGCGACCAGCTCGACATCGTGGTACGCCATGCCAAGTGGCTCGCCTTCTTCGGCGATTGGGCCTACAGCACCGCCCTCCTGCTCAACACGTATCTCAACATCGTGCGGCGCCGGCTGGGCCTGACCTACTGGTCATTGTCGGCCTGGGCCAAGCTCAAGGTGAAGAATGCGGTCAACTTCATCGGCCGGTTCGAAGAGCTGCTGTCCACCGAGGCGCGCCGGCACGAGGCCGATGGCGTGATCTGCGGCCACATCCACCACGCGATCATGCACGACCGCTTCGGCGTGACCTACATCAACACCGGTGACTGGGTCGAGAGCTGCACGGGACTGGTGGAGCACTACGACGGCCGGTTCGAGCTGCTGCGCTGGGCCGACATCGTGCGCCAGCGGGCTGCTGCGGAGGCGGACCTGCTCCGTCAGCGCAAGACAGTGAAGCCCAAGGCTGCTGCCGCTTGATGCGTGTCCTGATCGCGACGGACGCTTGGCATCCGCAGATCAACGGCGTCGTCCGGTCGCTCGAAAACGTGGCCGAGCGGGCGCACGGCTGCGACGCGCACGTGGAGATGCTGACGCCTGAGCCCTTCCGGACGGTGGCGTTGCCGAGCTACGGCGAAATCAGGCTGGCGCTCGCCCGCCGGAGCACGATCGCCAAGCATATCGACGCGGCGGCACCCGACTACATCCACATCGCCACCGAGGGGCCGATCGGCATCATGGCGCGAGCCGTCTGCCTGGCCCAGCATCGGCCCTTCACCACGAGCTATCACACGCGCTTCCCGGAATATCTGTCGGCGCGGGCGCCCGTGCCGCTCGGACTGACCTATGCGCTGCTGCGCCGCTTTCACAACGCCGGCGCCGGCGTCATGGTGAGCTCGCCCTCGCTGGAGCACGACCTGTCGGCGCGCGGCTTCCGCAACATCATGCGCTGGTCCCGTGGCGTCGACGGCGAGCTCTTCCGCCCGCGGGCCGAGCGCATGCTCGACCTACCCGGCCCGATCTTCCTCTACGTCGGCCGCCTGGCCGTGGAGAAGAACATCGCCGCCTTCCTGGCGCTCGATCTGCCGGGCACCAAGGTGGTGGTCGGCGATGGACCCCAGCGCGTCGCGCTGCAGCTCGAGTTTCCCGAGGCGGTCTTCCTGGGCGCCCAGTCCGGCGAGACCCTGGCGCGGATCTATGCGTCCGCCGACGTCTTCGTCTTCCCGAGCCTCACCGATACCTTCGGCATCGTGCTGCTCGAGGCCCTGGCCTCCGGCCTGCCGGTCGCGGCCTTTCCGGTGATGGGGCCCCGCGATGTCATCGGCGAGTCCGGGGCGGGCGCGCTGAGCGACGATCTGCGCGAGGCGGCCCTGCGCGCCCTCGACATTCCGCGTGACCTTTGCCGCGCCTACGGCGAGACCTTCACCTGGGAAGAGAGCGCCCGGCAGTTCTTCGACAATATCCGTGTCGCCCACGACCACGTCCGCCCGTCGGCGGAAGCCGCCCGACCGAAGCCAGAGGCAGCCCTGCTCTAAGCTATTGATCTGGATCGTTTCTTTTGCGATCGGATGGCCCGCCCGAGCGCAAAGGGGACGCTCTCAAGAGCGCAGCGCCTGCTGTAGCCGCTGAATCTCGCTATCATCGTCGATGCCATGGCGGCCGATGTGCGGCAGGGTCTCCCGCGTGCGCGCGGCAGCCCCCAGGGGCGGCTTCGGCGTGGACGCGCGATCGTCCGACGACGCGCGGCCCAGGCGGTCGTCCAGCGCCGCCATCGCCTCGGCGATCCGCGCGGTGCGCTCCGCGGCGATCTGCTGGACCGTGACGATCTCGTGGATCTCCTCAGTCTGCTGCCGCAGCTCGGCGCAGATGGTGGCGCGCACGCCGCCGTCGCGCAGGAGCTCGATGGTCTCCTGTATCTCGTCGGCCGCCTTGCGCACGTCGACGGCCGCATTGCCGCTGATGCGGACGACGCTGTCGAGAACCTCGACGGCTTCGCCGATGATGGCGCGGAGGTGCGGGCCGGCCACCGGCGGTGCGGACGGGCTGGGCTCGGACGGGCCGGGCTCGGGCGTGGCCTTGCCGTCGGCGCGCGCGCGCGCGGCGATCAGCGCGCGCTCCAGCGTCTGCACCGAATCGAGCAGGGTGCGGGTTTCGGCGGTGCGCGTGCGGCGCGCGAACTCGCTGAGGAACCGCCGTCCACGCGGCGTTTCCATCATCGCCGACCAGATCGAGAGATATTCGTCGTCGCTCAGCTGAGCGGCGCTCGCCATGTCGGTCATGCGCATCGGCACGAGAACCCGCGTGTGGTCATCACCGCGATGGTTAGCGGCCGAGCCCAAACAAACCTTTAACGACGACCGCGATGCCGGCCGCGGGCGGTCAGCCCCAGAGCTGGGGGGCGGGAGGGAAGACGAGGCTGCCGTCGTAGGTGAGCCCGTCCGGCCGATCCGCGGCCAGCAGCAGCGGGCCGTCGAGGTCGACGAAGCGCGCCTTGGGCGTCAGCAGCATGGCCGGGGCCATGGCGAGCGAGGAGCCCACCATACAGCCGACCATGATGGCGAGGCCGAGCCGCTCGGCCTCCGTGGCCAGCAGCAGCGCCTCGGTCAGCCCGCCGGCCTTATCGAGCTTGATGTTCACGGCGTCGTAGCGGTCGCGGAGCGACGCCAGCCCGTCCCGCGTGTGCACGCTCTCGTCGGCGCAGATCGCGAGCGGACGGGCCATGGCGGCGAGCACCCGATCGCTGTCCGCCGGCAGCGGCTGCTCGACGAGCGCGACGCCCGCGTCGGCGCAGGCGCTGAGATTCCCTGCGAGTGTGTCCGGCCGCCAGCCCTCGTTTGCGTCGACGAGCAGGATGCTGTCGGGGGCGGCTGCCCGTACGGCCGCGATGCGCTGCGGATCGCCGTCCGGGGCGCCGAGCTTGATCTTGAGGATGGGCCGGTGGGCGGCTGCCGCCGCGGCGGCAGCCATGTCCTGCGGCTCACCCAGGCTGATGGTGAAGGCGGTGGTGACCGGACGCAGCCGGTCGATGCCGGCCAGCACATGGGCGGCGACGCCGGCCTGCTTCGCCTCCAGGTCCCACAGCGCACAGTCGAGCGCGTTGCGGGCGGCGCCTGCCGGCAGCAGCTCGATGAGGTCCAGGCGGCCGACGCCTCGCTCGATGTCCACGCGGCGGCCTTCGATGGCCGCCATGACGCTCTCGATGCTCTCGCCGTAGCGCGCGTAGGGGACGCATTCGCCCCGGCCGCGGTGGGCGCCGTCGTCGATGGTGACGGTCACGACCACCGCTTCCGTGCGGGATCCGCGGGCGATGGTGAAGCGGCCGGCGATCGGGAAGCGTTCCACGGCGAGCGACAGGCGGCGGGTCATGGGCAGAGCTCGGGGGATGGGCGTGGCCCGGATCGGCCACCACCTAAATTTCGGTCGCTCGACTCACCCTCATGCGACACGGTATCAGCATCGAGGGTGCGGTAACGCGCGATCCAACTCCTTCTACGAGCAGGCTTCATCGCCCGTGTCCAGTGCTTACGATCCCACGGCGGAGCTGGTCCGCCAAGGCGACGAACTCAGAGCGACCCTGTCGGGGCAGTGGACGGCGTCCCGCTCCGAGGCCGTCGAGCACGAGGCTGCGGCCTTGGAGGCGGCGGCGAGCGGCGCCCACCGTGTGCTGATCGATCTCGCCCAGATCGAGCGCCTGGACACGCTCGGGGCCTGGGTTCTCGACCGGACCCGCCACGAGCTCGGCGGCAGGAGCCAGCGTGCGGATTTCGTCGGTGCCAAGCCCGAGCACCGCATCCTGCTCGACGAGATCGCCTATCGCGGTTTCCAGCAGATCCCGCCGTCGCCCCGTTCCGGCATCGTCGATTTCCTGGCCCAGGTGGGCGAGAGCGTCGTCGATGCGGGCAAGGATGTCGTGCGCGGCACCAGCTTCCTCGGTGAGGTCGTGGTGGCGCTCATGCGCGTCATCGTCAATCCGCGTCGGTTCCGGGGCCCCTCGGTCGTCCATCATCTGGAGATGGTGGGCTTCCGCGGCGTGCCGATCATCGCGCTGATCTCGTTCCTGGTGGGCTGCATCGTCGCCCAGCAGGGCATCTTCCAGCTGCAGCGGTTCGGCGCCTCGACCTTCGTGGTCAATCTCGTCGGCATTCTGACGCTGCGCGAGCTCGCCGTGCTGCTCACCTCCATCATGGTCGCCGGACGCTCCGGGTCGGCGTTCACTGCCGAGATCGGCTCCATGAAGATGCGCGAGGAGGTCGACGCGCTGCGCGTCATGGGTATGGACCCGGTCGAGGTGCTGGTGCTGCCGCGGATGATCGCGATCGTCGTGGCGTTGCCGCTGCTGACCTTCATCGCCGCCATGGCGGCGCTGTTCGGCGGTGGACTCGTCGCCTGGGCCTATGGCGGCATCACGCCTGAGGTGTTTCTGTCACGCCTGCAGCAGACCATCAGTCAAAGCCCGAGCACGTTCATGGTCGGCCTTATCAAGGCCCCGTTCATGGCCTTGGTGATCGGGATCATCGCTTCGCTCGAGGGGCTCGCCGTGCAAGGCTCGGCCGAATCGCTCGGTCGGCAGGTGACGGCATCGGTGGTAAAGGCGATCTTCATGGTGATCGTGGTGGATGGGCTTTTCGCGATGTTCTTTGCGGCGATCGACTACTGACGTTGCGATGGCCGACACCTCCGCACCCACTCTCGCGCCGGGCCGCAGGGGGCCGCAGCAGGATCCGAACGATCGCGAGGTCGTCATCCGCGTGCGCGGCCTCGAGGTCGGCTTCGGCACCAAGACGATCATGAAGAACCTGGATATCGACGTGTACCGCGGCGAGATCCTCGGCTTCGTCGGCGCGTCCGGCACCGGCAAGTCCGTGCTGACGCGCGCCATCCTGGGCCTGGTGCCCAAGCGCGCCGGGACCATCGAGGTGTTCGGCGAGGATCTCGACGCGCTGTCGCCCCAATCGCGCAAGGCCGTCGAACAGCGCTGGGGCGTTCTCTTCCAGCAGGGCGCACTGTTCTCGTCGCTGACCGTCAAGCAGAACGTGCAGGTGCCGATGCGGGAGTACCTGTCGATCTCGGACCGCCTGCTGGACGAGATCGCCATGCTCAAGATCGAGATGGTGGGGCTGAAACCGGACGCCGCCGACAAATTTCCCTCCGACCTGTCCGGCGGCATGATCAAGCGCGCGTCGCTGGCGCGGGCGCTTGCGCTCGACCCGGAGATCGTTTTCCTCGACGAGCCCACGTCTGGTCTCGACCCGATCGGTGCCGGGGAGTTCGACGACCTGATCTCGACGCTGCAGCAAACTTTGGGGCTCACGGTTTTCATGGTAACGCACGACCTGGACAGCCTGCACTCGGTCTGCGACCGCATCGCTGCCCTTGCCGAAGGAAGAATTATCGCCGAGGGACCGATCGACACCATGCTTGCCTCGAACCATCCATGGTTGAGAGCATATTTTCACGGCAAGCGCGCGCGCGCAGCCTTGGCTTGAAACGAGAAACGTTATGGAAACGCGGGCGAACTACGCGCTCATCGGCATCTTTACTTTAGCCGTCATCGCCGCTGGTTTCCTGTTCGTCTATTGGTTCAGCGGGCAGCAGGGCGCCGGCCGCCGCGTCACCTACAACGTCATCTTCACCGGCTCGGTCAGCGGCCTCGGCATCGGCTCGCCGGTCTATTTCAACGGCATCCGCATCGGCGATGTCGCTAACGTCGCGATCGATGCCGACGACCCACGCCGTGTCGTGGCGACCATCCGCGTCGATTCCAGCAACAAGCTGCGCATCGACACCAAGGCGCGGCTCGACGTGCAGCTGCTTTCCGGCATCGGCTCCATCTCGCTGATCGGCGGGGCCGCCAATGCGACGCCACGCGAACCCTGCCCCGCACCCTCCTGCACGATCTTCGCCGAACGCTCCGACTTCCAGGACCTCCTGGACAGCACCCGCGTCCTGGCCCGCAACGCCAACGACACGCTTGAAAAGATCAATGCGCTGATCGATCAGAACCAGCAATCCATCACAGATTCGGTCCAGAACCTCGGCCGCTTCACCAAGGCCCTCGGCGACAACTCACCGGGCGTGGACAAGTTTCTCGGTAGCGTCGGCAGCGCCGCCGACCAGATACAGTCGCTTGCGGGCAACCTCGATTCGATCGTGAAGGACGTCGATAGGAAGAAAGTAACGCGAATCGTCGATAATGCAGATCGGTTCATGGGAGCGCTCGGATCGTCGAGCCCCGATGTCGAGAAGAGTGTGAAGAACGTGACGTCCATCACTGCCAAGCTCGACCGCGCCTCCGACCAGATCGAGGGCGTGCTCAAGGCGGCGCAGGGCTTTCTCTCGTCGCCGGACGGCAAGGGCGCCTTCCAGCAGGTCGCCGAGGCTGCGCGCTCCATCAAGATCCTGGCCGACAACCTCGACAAGCGCACCGCCGAGATCACCGTCGGCATCAACCGCTTCACCGGCGCCGGCCTGAAGGAGTTCACGGCTGTTGCGGTTGACGGCCAACGCACGCTGGGCGAAATCAACCGCGTGCTCCGCAGCGTCGACCGCAACCCTCAGCAGTTCATCTTCGGCGGCAAGCCGCCGATCCCCGAGTACAACGGCCGGCGCTGACGCGATGAGATTGCCGCTCCTCCACGGGTCGTCGGCCGGTCTGAAGGCGTGCCTCGGCCATCGGGGATGGGGCGCGGCCCTCGTCGCCGTCGGCTTGAGCCTCGGCCCCGCTGGTTGCGCAAACGCGCCGCCGCCCACCTTCGATCTGAGCGCCGCCCGGGACTTCGGCAAGCTCGGCTCCGGTCGCGGGCCGCTCGCCGTGGGCGAGCCCGTGGCCGTGCAGGTGCTCAACAGCGACCGCGTCATCGTCAAGGATGGTGGCGCCTTGAGCTTCGTCGGCGGTGCCCAATGGGCCGACCGGCTCCCGGCGCTGATCCAGACGCGGCTCATCGAGACCTTCGAGAACGGCAGCCGGCTGGCGAGCGTCGGACGGCCGAACTCGTCACTCAACGCCCAGTATCTGCTCAGCAGCGAGCTGCGTGCGTTCCAGATCGAGGCCGAGAGCCGCACGGCGCTGGTCGAGATCACTGCGCGGCTGTTGACGGCCAGCGGCCAGGTGCTGTCGGCCCGGCTGTTCAAGGCCGAGGTGCCCGTCGCTGGGGCCATCGACGGGGCGAACGCCACGCGGGCGTTGAACGAAGCCTTGCAGCAGGTGCTCGTCGATATCGTGCGCTGGGCATCGACCTGATCCGGCCGCAGCGGGAGGGACCTTATCCTGCTATTGCCGGCCGCTCCGTCCATCGCCGCGTACCGCGATGCCAGGCCCTGAACGCTTGGCGGCCATGCCCGATCGGCCGCTGCTCCAGGTCGGCAGCTATGAACACGCCGACCTGAGGATCATCCACGAGCGCACGACGCTGGACATCGAGAGCCCGGAATGCCGCGGCGAGCTGACCAGGCCGGCCTCGATCCGGACAATCGATATTCCCGAACACTACGTGGCCGAGCTTCGCGACGTGACGTGCGCTCCGCGGCAACTGCTCATCCAGAAGCACGCCCTGCTGCCGGACAGCTTCCGCCGGCGAAGCTCGCGGCACCCTCACGTCCAGCTCGAGCCGGCGGGGGAGGGCGTCTTTCGGCCGACGGTGGCCGTCACGGCGCAGGCGACCATCGACGTTCCCTGCTTCTACATCGACGGTGAGCACGCCGATCACTTCGGCCATTTCACCCTGGAGGTGCTCAGCCGCCTGTGGCCGTTCAAGGCGATCGACTTCTCGGACTACCACTTCGTCACCTTCGCGGCGCCGGCACGGCGCATCTTCGAGCTGCTCGAGCCGTTCGGCATAGCGGCGGACCGAATCCTCTTCCTCCGGCAACCGGTCCTGATCAGGCATCTCACCGTCGCCAGCCAAGCCTACGTGCTGGAGCAATCGGCTTCACCCGCCGCGTTCGAGGTCTGGAACCGCATCGGCGACTATTACGGCGCCGCGCACGGGTCGCCGTCACGGCTCTACGTGTCGCGGGCGCGCTGGAACGTACAGCGCAGCCTCGTGGACGAGCCGGTGATCGAGGCGGCCGCGCGCAAGCTCGGCTACCACATCGTGTATCCCGAAGAGCTGAGCATTCCCGCCCAGGTCAGCCTGTTCCGCGGGGCGGAAACGATCGTCGGGCCCACCGGCTCCGGGCTCTACAACTGCGTCTATTGCAGGATGACGGGCGTCCGCCGCTTCCTGGCCTCGGCCAAGTTCGTGTCGCCGAATGATGCGCTGATCAATGCCCAGACCAGGTCCCGCATGAGCTATCTGACCGGCAGGATGGTGGCGGGCGGCACCTCGTCCATGCGCAGCGACTGGTCGATCGACACGGAGATGGTCGTCGCGGCGCTTTGAGAGCGCTTCACGCCTGGAGCGAAACGCGGGCAACGGTCTTCGACGAGACAAAAGCAGAAAGCGGCAGCTCCGACGCCTCGGAGCTGCCGCTTTGCACCTTGTCCCGATCCGGGCGCCGCCGCCCGCCGCCGTCAGTCCAGACGTCCGGCGGCGTGGGCGAGCAGCGTGTAGACCTTGCCGGTCTCCGAGGTGAGGTAGGTGCGCGCGACCATGGAATCACGGTCGTTCTTCGCGACCTCGTTCAGCAGCCGTTCGAACTCGTCGATGTAGCGGTCCGCCGTGGCCCGGAACTCCTGGTCGGAGCGGTACTTGCGGCGCACCTCGTCGAACGTCTGCTGGCCGTGCAGCGTGTAGAGTCGGCGCGTGAACACCTTGCGTTCGCCACGCTTGTACCGGTCCCACAGCTCCACGGCCGCGTCGTGATCGATCATGCGCGCGATGTCGACCGACAGGGAGTCGAGCAGCTCGATGGAATTGACGGGACGCGCCGGCTCCTGGCGAGCCGTGGCGATCTCCTCTTCCTCCTGCCGGGACGCGCGGGTCAGCAGGTCCGAGAGCCAGCCGCTGCCGGTGCGCGGTGCGGGCGGCGGCGGCGGCGCCGGTTCGCTCGGCCGGGCCGCTGCGGGCTGCTGCGGGCGCGGCCGTGCCGGTTCCGGATCGGGGAGACGGATACGAGCTCGCTCCGCCTCCGGCGCACGCGGCTGCGGCGCGGGAGGTGAGGGGGGCGCGATCGGCGGCTGGGGGGCCTCCGCGGCGACACGGGTCTCCGGCGGACGCGCGACCGCGGCCGCGGTCCGTTGGTCAATGGCCACCCGCGGCTCCGGGGCGCGTGGGGCCGGGGCCTGCAGCCGCGCCGCCGAGCGGTCGGCCACCGCGCGTTGCGGTTCGGCTACCGCCCGCTCAGGCTCCCACACCCCTTCGTCGCGACGCTCGGCCGGCACCGCTTGGGTGCGCCCAGCCCGGTTGACGATCTCGTTGAGCTCGTTCAACGCCCGGATCTGTTCGCCGACCACGCGCCGCATCGCAGCCGTCGATTCCTGCGTATCCCGCGGCAGCTCCAGCATGCCGCGGGAGATTTCCGACCGCGTCGCCTCGAGCTCGCGGGAGACGTTGGACGTCATCGAGCGCACCTCGTCGGCGACGGCGCGGAAGCGATCCGTCGTCTTCGAGAGCGCGTCGGACGCCTCCGTCAGCACCTGCTCGTAGATGTCGCGCAGGCTTGCCGCAGTGGCCTCCCGTTCCTTGGCGGTCGTCGCGCGCACCGAGTCGAACTGCTCGGCGATGGCGTTCGAGGTCGCCTGGGCGCTGTTGCGCAGCAGGTGGCCGATCTGCTGAGCCCGCTCCTCCGCGTTCTTGATGGAGTTTTCCATCAGGGTGGCGAAGGCGCGCGACAGCCGCTCGATGTCCGCCGTGCGCTGCTCGATCATGTCGATCATGCCGTCGAGCCCCTCCCGCTTGTCGCCGAGGGAGGTCTGGAAGCGGCCTTCGACCTGCTCGAGGCGATCGACCGTCTCGTCGATCTCCTCGATGCGCCGACGGGCGGCGTCGGACATCGTGCGGCCTTCCTCCGCGAACTTGGCCGCCACAAGCGCCGCTTCCCGCATGGTGGTCTCGGCGACGTCGCGCAAGGTCGTAATGTGGCGGTCGAGCTGGTCGGAGGCGGCAGCCGCCTTCTCGCTCATGTCGTGCACGGTCAGGTCGAGGCCGCGGACGCGGTCGGAGAGGCCGCTCTCGATGCTGGCCAGGTTCTCGGCGGCATCGGTGCTGATCTCGCGCAGCGTGCGGTTGGCCTGCGTGAGCCGATCGATGACGTTCGGCACGTCGCTCTTGAGCTTGTCCGTCGCCGCCGACAGGGCGACTATCGCTTCGCTGGCCGCCGTGTCCACGACCTGCCGGATCTCGTGCGCCGATTGGGCGAAGGAGGCGGTCAGCTCGCTGCTGCGCACCTTCATGGTGCCGAAGATCGAGGCGCTACGCTCGTCGAGGGCCTGGATCACGGTGCTGCCGACAGATGACAGATCCTGGGTGAGCGCCGTCTCGCGTTCGGCGAGGGCGGCGAGCAGCTCGGCGCCCTTGTCCTGCAGCAGGTTCGAGATGTCGTCGATGCGGCCTCCCAGGCTCGCGGCCGCTGCGCCGCGGTGCTGGTCGAAGGTCGCCTCGATGCGCTGGAGCTGGTTGGTGAAGTTGTCGTCGACCCGCACGGCGTGCTGGTCCATGGCACGGACGAGTTCGTCGCCACGGTCGCCGAGGACGCCCATGAGATGGCCGCCCTTGCTGTCGAGCACACCGATGATCTCGTCGATGCGGGTGCCGAGCGTCGCCACGGCCGAGCTGCCGTGCGCTTCGAAGGTGGTCGCGATGCGCTGAACCTGCGTGCCGACCGCCCGCTCCAGGCTGCTCGTGTGCTGATCGAGCGCACCGACGATGCCGATGCGCTGGCTCTCCAGGGCACCGAGCAGATGGTTGCCCTTGTCGTCGAGCTGGCCGAGCATGTCGTCGATGCGTGCGCCCAGGCTCGCCGCCGCCGAGCCGCCGTGGGTGTCGAACGCCGCGGCGATGCGCTGCACGTGGGTGCCGATGCTCCGTTCCAGGCTGCCGGTGTGCTGGTCGAGCACGCTGACGATGCCGCTGCGCTGGCCCTCCAGGGCGCCGAGCAGATGGTTGCCCTTGTCGTCGAGCTGGCCGAGCATGTCGTCGATGCGCGCGCCCAGGCTCGCCGCTGCCGAGCCGCCGTGGGTGTCGAACGCCGCGGCGATGCGCTGCACGTGGGTGCCGACGCTCCGCTCCAGGCTGCCGGTGTGCTGATCGAGCGCGCCGACGATGCCGCTGCGCTGGCTCTCCAGAGCGCCGAGCAGATGGTTGCCCTTGTCGTCGAGCTGGGTGAGCATGTCGTCGATACGCGAGCCCAGGCTCGCCGCCGCCGAGCCGCTGAGCGTGTCGAATGCGGCGGCGATGCGCTGCACGTGGGTGCCGACGCTCCGCTCCAGGCTGGTCGTGTGCTGGTCGAGCGCGCCGAGCAGACCGGCGCGCTGGCTCTCGAGGGCGCCGAGCAGATGGTTGCCCTTGTCGTCGAGCCGGTCGAGCATGTCGTCGATGCGCGCCCCCAAGGCCGCCGTTGCCGAGCCGCCGTGGTTGTCGAAGGCGGCGGCGATGCGCTGGACGTGGGTGGCAACGCTCTGCTCGAGGTTGCCGGTGTGCTGGTCGAGCGCGCTGACGATGCCGTCCTGCCGGCTTTCCAGGGCGCCGAGCAGATGGCCGCCGCGATCGTCGATCTGGCCGAGCATGTCGTCGATGCGCGCACCGAGGCTCGCCGTCGCCGAGCCGCCGTGGGTGATGAAGGCGGCCGCGATCCGCTCGACGTGGGCGCCGACCGATTTCTCCAGGCTGCTGGTGTACTGGTCGAGCGCGCCGACGATGCCGAGCCGCTGATTCTCCAGGGCGCCGAGCAGATGGCCGCCGCGATCGTCGAGCCGGGTGACCATGTCGTCGATGCGCGCGCCGAGGCTCGCCGTCGCCGAGCCGCCGTGGGTGTCGAAGGCGGTGGCGATGCGCTCGACATGGGCGCTGACCGCCTGCTCCAGCTTGCCCGCATGCTGCTCCAGCGCGCCGACGATGCCCTGCTGCTGCTCCGCGAGGGCGCCGAGCAGATGACCGCCCTTGTCGTCGAGCAGGCTCGCCATGTCGTCGATGCGGCCGCCGATCGATCCGACGATGCTCGAGCCGCGTTCGTTGAGCGTGGCGCCAAGGCTGTCGAGGCGGTTGACCACCCGCTCCTCGAAGGAGGTGACGTGCGTGCCCAGGCTGTCGGCGATCTCCAGCGCCCGGTTGCCCAGCGTCGCGCTGATCTCCTCGGCCTTGGCCGTGAGCGCGCCGGTGACCTCGCTGCCCCCCTGGGACAGCACGCGCGCGATCTCGGCCGAGCGCACCACCAGCGTTTCGTTGAGGGCGTTGGCCCGCGCGTTGAGGTTATGCTCGATGCTGCCGATCAGCCGGTCGAGGTTGCCGGCGAGCTCCTCGCCCCTCTTGGCGGCGCGCTCCTCGAAGGCGCCCACGCGGCCGTCGATGATGCTCGCGGTCTCCTGGGCCTGGCCGGCCAGACGGTCGGCCAACGGCTCGCCGCGCCCGACGATGATGCTCTCGATCGCCGTCAGGCTCTCGCCGATGCGCCCGCCGAGCTTGTCGGCCGAGGCGGTGAAGGCCTCCACCATCTGATTGGTCGGCTGGATGACGCGCGTCTCGAGACTGCCGAACTGCGTCGCCAGCGCCTGCTCGGCGTCGCGGGCCTTGCCTTGCATCGCCTCTGCCAGCGCATTGGCGTTCTGCGTCAGCGCCTCGTTCACGCGTGAGGCCTGGGTGGCGATGGCCAGCACCACCTCGCGGCCGCGGCTGGCGAGCTGATCGCGAGCCTCGCTCGTCTGCGTGGAGAGCAGGGTCTGCATCTCGTCGTTGTGGCTCTTGGCCGCATCCGCGAAGCGCTCGACGCTCTGGTCCAGCGTCGTGGCGGCGCGGTTGCCGTGCTCCGCCAACGCCTCGGCAAAGCGCGCGCTGGTCGCCGTGAACTTGTCCTCGAGCGCCTGGGTATAGGTGCCGACGTCCGTCGACAGGCGTCCGAAAGCCTGGTCGAAGGTGCTGCGGAATTGTTCTCCGTGCTTGTCGACGAGGCCGGTCAGGCGATCGCTCGACGACGCGAATGTATGCTCGATGGCGCTGGTGTACTTGGCGACATCGCCGCTCAGGCGTTCGACGCCGTCTTCGAACAGGGTGCGAACGCCCTCGGTGCGGCCTTCCACCACCGTCGCGAAGCGCTCGGTCGACGTGGCGAAGAGGGTGTCCAGGTTTTGCGTGTGCGCGGTGACCTGGCCGGACATCTTGTCGATCGATTCCTCGAGCGTCGTCTTGAGGGAGGCCGCGCGCGTATCGATCAGATTGAGGAACTGGTCGCTGGAGGCGGACAGCGCGCTCTGCAGCGCGCCGCTCTGCTGGACGAAGGTGCCCGAAAGGTTGGTCACGCTGTCCTCGAAGGCCTTGCGGGCGGTGCTGCTGTGCTCGTCGAGCTGGGCGGTGAAGCGATTGCCCGAGGTCTCGAGGGTGTCCTCGAGGCGCCGGCTGTTGTCCGCCATGGTGCTGTTGAGCCGCTCGATCGTGCCGACGAGATTGTCGGCCAGCGCCCCGCCCCGGTTGCCGATCATGTCGACCACGACGCGGCCGGCGTCTTCGATTTTCTGCCGCAACTCCTCGCTGCGCTCGCCCAGCGATTGGGTCAGGTTGGTGCCCGTGGCCTGGAAGCGCTCGTTGACCTCTAGGGCCCGGTCCGCCAGCGACTGGGCGACGCTGCCGCCGGTTTCCGCGAGCTGCTCGGCCACCTGTCCGGCCGCCTGCGTGAGACCGGCGGTGAGGGTCTCGCCGGCCTGGTTCAGCGACGCGGAGATGCTGGTGGATTTTTCCGACAATGACGCGGAGATGTCGTCGCTGGTCGCGCTCATGCGGTCGACCAGCTCCACGCCGCGCGAGGTCAGCTCGTCCACCATGCGCTCGCCGGCGCGGCCCAGCGCGGCGGTGATCTGTTCGCCGCGGGTCGCGAGCGAGTCGGTGACCTGGCCGCCGGCCGCGGCCACCGCCTCGGCGATGCTGCGGCTCGCCGTCAACAGGTCGGTCGTGATGTTCTGATGCGCCCCCTCGATCGACGTGCGCACGCGGTCGGCGTTGGTGATGATGGCCTCGCGCTGGGCTGCCAGCTCCTCGACCAACGAGCGGATGCGGACCTCGTTGTCGGCGTAGGAGCGCTCCAGCGTGGCGATCTCGCTGCGGACCAGCGTCTCCAGCTCGCCGGCCCGGGCGAGTGCCCGTTCGACGCCGTCGCCCATCGCCGCCATCTCCCGGCGCACCGCCTGGGACAGGCTGACGATGGAGTCGGCCGCCAGCGTCTCCGGCTGCGCCATGCGACCGGCGGCGCCAAGGAGGGTCCGCGACACCAGGTGCATTTCCTTGGACCGGAGATAGAATCCGGCGATCACGAACAGGAACGCGGTCGGGCCCAGCAGCGCGATGGCGATGAGCAGCAGCCGCACCAGGCCGAGCTGGCCGAAGGCGCTCAGACCCTGGTCGGTGACGCCGTAGTGCTCGGCCATCACCGCCGCCCCGCCGACGATCCACACCAGCGAGAGCAGCGCGGCGAGGGCATAGGGCAGGCGCGACTGGCGCTGCCGTTCGGTCTGCTGCACCAAGGCGCTTGCGGCGGCCAGGTCGTCGTTGGCGACGCGGGTCGTGTCGGGGGCGACGACGGGGCGATGCAGCTCCGGACGTGCGCGCTCGGGCGTCCTGTGAAAGAGTTCGGCTGGCTCGGCGTCTGCCACGGTCTCGCTCGCTTGGATTTGATCAGCGGGTAAAGCGGTTTGGGTCTGCTCCGGAACGGGGTCGGCGACGGCGGCGGCCGCTGCCGCCGCCGCGCGGCGGCCGCCCCGCTGCGGCGCGACCGGAGCCACGAAGCCGGCGGCCCGGTCGGAGGATCGATCGCGGCGCGCGGGTCTGTCGTACACGCCGCCCAGCGCCGGTCCGTTCGTCGCGCGCGGCAGACGCGGCTCCGGACGGACCTCCGGAGCGTCGCCCTCCGGCGCTCCCTGGTGTGCAGGCGCTGCGGACCCCTCCGTCTCCTGGCGGCTCTCCTCGTCGGCTGCCGGAGCGCTTGCGGCGTTCGGCTCCAGCGCCGCGGCGAAGGCCGCCAACGACTGCTCGTCGAACAGGCTCGGCCGCACTTCGGCTGCGACGGCGTCGGCCTCGTCGTCGGCGACGCGTTCCGCCGCGGCGATGGCTTCCGCCTCCGCGGCGGGCGCGGGATCCACGTTCACCTTGGGGTCGGCCGCGGGGGTGACAGCGGCAAACGCAGCGGCATCGGGACCCATCAGTTCCCGCTCGAGTGCAGACAGCGCGGCCTCTGCGGTATCGGTAAGCCTCTTGTCCTTGGACATACTGCCGCCTCGTTTACGCTACGCTCGGTTCACCGCCCGGATCGCGGAGCCGGGCGCGGCCATACGGTCGCCGCCCACTATCCGACATGCGGAGTTTAGTGCCGCGGCAATGCGTTGGAAACCCAAGCTCTTCGCCCACCTCAGAACGTCGTTAACGAGTTTTTTACGCTGTCGGCGTCGCGCTGCCGGTTGCCATGTCTTTCGCCGGCAACCCTTGCGAAGCGCCGCGGGAGGCATTTCCGGCCGATCGGCACATGCGGGCGTATCGCTCACCGCCGCTTGTGCTTTATGAGAGCCGGCGCGAACCCATTTTTGCCTGCACCGGACGAACGGTCGTGATCAACGAGGAGCCGCCATGCCGACAGTCAACTTCATCGATGCTCAGGGCGCCACCCGGACGGTGGACTCGCCGGCCGGCAGCACCGTGATGGAGACCGCGGTCAAGCACGACGTGCCCGGCATCGTCGGTGAATGCGGTGGGGCGTGCGCGTGCGCCACCTGCCATGTCTACGTCGACGACGCCTGGGTCGAGGCCGTGGGCGAGCCGTCGGACATGGAGAAGGACATGCTCGACTTCGCCTTCGACGTCCGCGAGCACTCGCGCCTGTCCTGCCAGATCACCGTCAAGCCCGAGCTCGACGGTCTTATCATTCACACCCCCGTTCGCCAGGGGTGAGCCAGGCTGTCAGCGTGACAGCTCCCGCATCGCCTTGTCGAGGCCTTCGAGGGTCAGCGGGAACATGCGCTGGCCGAAGATGTCCCGGATCAGGGAGATCGACTGGGTATAGCTCCAGTGCTGCTCCGCCACCGGGTTGAGCCAGATGGCCTTCGGGAAGTGGTCAAGCATGCGCTTCAGCCACGCCTGCCCCGGCTCCTCGTTCCAGTGCTCCACCGAGCCGCCCGGCATGGCGACCTCGTAGGGGCTCATCGAGGCGTCGCCGACGAACACCACCCGGTAGTCCGACGGGAAGGTGCGGATCACGTCGAGCGTCGGCGTCACCTCCTGGAAACGGCGCCGGTTTTCCTTCCACACGCGCTCGTAGAGGCAATTGTGGAAATAATAGTGCTCGAAGTGCTTGAACTCGGTCCTGGCGGCGGAAAACAGCTCCTCCGCCTTCTCCACGTGCCAATCCATCGAGCCGCCGACGTCGAGGAACAGCAGCACCTTGATGGCATTGCGCCGCTCGGGCCGCAGTTGCACGTCGAGATAGCCCTTGTGGGCGGTCTCGTGGATGGTGCCGTCGAGGTCGAGCTCGTCGGCGGCGCCCGTGCGAGCGAACTTGCGCAGGCGGCGCAGCGCGACCTTGATGTTGCGGGTGCCGAGCTCGACGTTGTCGTCGAGATCCTTGAACTCGCGCTTGTCCCACACCTTGACGGCCGAGAAGTTGCGGTTCTTGTCCTGGCCGATGCGGATGCCCTCGGGATTGTAGCCGTAGGCGCCGTAGGGCGAGGTGCCGGCCGTGCCGATCCACTTGTTGCCGCCCTGGTGCCGGCCCTTCTGCTCCTTCATGCGCTCCTTGAGCGTTTCCCAGAGCTTGTCCCAGCCGAGCGCCTCGATCTCCTTCTTCTCGTCCTCGCTGAGGTAGCGCTCGGCCAGCTTGCGCAGCCATTCCTCCGGAATTTCCGCGGCCTCGACGGCCTCGCCCATGGTCTCCAGGCCCTTGAAGACGTGGCCGAAGACCTTGTCGAACTTGTCGAGGTTGCGCTCGTCCTTCACCAGGCAGGCGCGCGAGAGGTAGTAGAAATCCTCGACCTTCTTCTCCGCCAGGTCCTGCTCCAGCCCTTCGAGCAGGGTCAGGTATTCGCGCAGGCTGACCGGCACCTTGGCGCTGCGGAGCTCGGTGAAGAAGTTCAGGAACATGGCGTTCTCTTGCCTGTAGGTCGGGCGGTTCGCACCGTTTCGACGGTGAGGATAACAACTCCAGGCGCCGACCGGAAGCAGCCGGCGGCCCGGCGGGGCCGGGACAACGAAAAACGGCCGAGCACGAGGCTCGGCCGGAGGGGTTTCGAAAGCTGGAGAGCGCGGGTCGGCCGGGGCGCCTACTCGGCCGCCTGACGCCAGTGCCCACCGTAGGCGGCGAACTTGCGATGCTGCATGCCGGCGCGGATCAGCACGGAGAGCCGGCGCTTCTGGGCGTCGTCCAAGGTCTTGTAGAGCGGCTCGATGCCATCGGCGAGCTTGCGCACCGTCGCCGCGCTGTCGGTCATGCGCTCGGCGCCGCCACGCATGCGTTCGATCAGGTTCGGGCGCTCCTCGGGGTTGGCGCGGGCCTCGCGGCGCTGCTCACGCCACTGCGCGAAGCGCTCGGCGCGGGCCTTGGCCGCGTCGCGGATCGCCTGCTCGGTCTGCGGCCAGAGCTTCTCCTGCTCCGGCGTCAGCTTGAGGCCTGCCTTGATGCCGGCGATGCGAGCATCGACGAACGCGCTGCGGTCGGCTTCGGTCATCTGCGGCCGCGCCCGGCCTGCGGAACCGGCGTCCGGCCCCTGAGCGTTCTGTTGCTGCTGAGCCGATGCTGCGCCCGCGACGGCGAGAGCGGCGGTCATAGTCAAAGCTGCAAGGGTGCGTTTCATGATCCTTAAGTCCTCCTGTCGAGGTGAGAAAAGCATGTGGCCGGGCGCCCGGGGTTTCAAATTAAGGATGCGTAATGATGCGCCATGGTTAACGGCCGGTGACGATCCGCTGCGCCGGCGCGCGGCGGGTTCATCGGCGGGCGCCGTATTTTTGGCGGTCGACACACCGGCTTCGATCGCTTAACCCCGGCGCCACGGATCGGAGGTGAGGTATGCGGGAAAGCATCAAGGACAAGTTCGTCGTCTGCGGCATCGACGAGTTGCCCGATTTCCGTGGCAGGTCGGTGACGCACGTGCTTTCGATCCTCGATCCCGAGCGTGACGATCCCGATGCCTTTGCCGACTACGGGCAGCATCGGCGGCTGACCCTGCGTTTCCACGACATCATCGACCCTACCCCGGACATGGTGTTGCCGCAGCGCAAGGATGTGGAAGCGCTGCTCACCTTCGGCGAGAGCATCGATCTCGTGCCGGAGAAGTCCGACCATCTCCTGGTGCACTGCCATATGGGCGTCTCGCGCTCCACGGCGGCGATGACGACGCTGCTGCTGCAGGACCATCCGCAGGCGGACGAAGGCACCATTCTGGCCCGGATCCTGCGTGTTCGGCCGCAGATGTGGCCCAATTCCCGCATGATCGCCTTTGCCGACGAGCTCCTCGGCCGGGGCGGGCGGCTCAACGCGGCGCTGCGCCGCCTCTACGGGCACCAGGTCAAGGTGCGTCCCGAGCTCGCCGAGGCGATCCGCTCCTACGGCCGTGGCCGGGAGGTCGACTCCGCCATCCTCGATTGAGCGCCCGCGGCTCGCCCAGGCCATTGCCAATCAAGCACTTGCTTGACAATGGGCGTTGCGCCTAGTGTCGCCGCAACTGTGATACGAAATGGAAGCCGGTATGAAGTTTCATGGAACCGAGTCCTACGTCGCGACCGAGGACTTGAAGGTCGCCGTCAACGCGGCGATCGTTCTGGAGCGTCCGCTGCTCGTGAAGGGCGAGCCCGGAACGGGCAAGACCGTGCTGGCGGAGGAGATTTCCAAGGCGCTCGGCGCGCCGATGCTGACCTGGCACGTCAAGTCGACCACCAAGGCGCAGCAGGGCCTCTATGAGTATGACGCCGTCAGCCGTCTGCGCGACAGCCAACTCGGCGACAGCCGCGTCACGGACATCAAGAACTACATCAAGCAGGGCAAGCTCTGGGAAGCCTTCCAGAGCGACAAGCGCCCGGTGCTGCTGATCGACGAGATCGACAAGGCCGACATCGAGTTCCCGAACGACCTGCTGCTGGAGCTCGACCGCATGGAGTTCCATGTGTACGAGACCGGCGAGACGATCCGCGCCAACCTGCGCCCGATCGTCGTGATCACCTCCAACAACGAGAAAGAACTGCCGGACGCGTTTCTGCGCCGCTGTTTCTTCCACTACATCCGCTTCCCCGATGAAGAGACCATGAAGGCCATCATCGAGGTGCACTATCCCGGAATCCAGCGGCGGTTGGTCGAGGAGGCCCTGAAGCTGTTCTTCGAAGTGCGCGACGTGCCCGGCCTCAAGAAGAAGCCGTCGACGTCGGAGCTGCTCGACTGGCTCAAGCTGCTCATGGCGGAGGACATCGGGCCCGAGATCCTGCGCGAGCGCGACACGCGCAAGGTCATCCCGCCGCTGCACGGCGCGCTGCTCAAGAACGAGCAGGACGTGACCCTGTTCGAGAAGCTGGCGTTCATGGCCCGCCGCGAGCAGCGCTGAGCGCATCGCGGGGCCGAGCGCTACGCGCCTACCGGTCAAGTATCGCGCCGGCCCGGACGATCCGGGCCGGCGTCGTTTTATCGTGCCGATGCGTTCAGCGGCAGACGCGGACGCCCGCGCGCCAATAGCAGTGGGCGACCCGCCGCGGAGCGACGTAGACCCGCGGGGCGGGGCGGACATAGACGCGCGGCGCCGGACGATAATAGGGCCGGCCAGCAACGCATCCGCGCGGGCCGCAGGCGACCGCCGCCTCGGCCGTTGCCGGCGCAAACATGCCGCCCATGCCGCCCAGGGCAAGCGTCGCGATCAGGATGTACTTCTTCATGGTCGGAGTCTCCTTCTGTGCGGGGCCGCCCCCGGCCGGGAGGGTGGGCGCGCACCCAGTCGCTCGCCAAGCATTCCTGGCCGATTCCTGCGACACGGGCGCGACCAGAGCGGCTCGGGGTTAACAGACCGTTTCAAACATCATGCGCAGGGCGCAAGTGGGGCATCGGCCGTCTCGGGCGCGACGCCTGCCTCCCGGGCTGCCTTGCGCAGATCGACATCCTTCGCCAGCACCACGTAGCGGCCGGTCTCGCTGGTCCTGAGGTAGCTCGAGGTGACGACCGGGCCGGACCATGGCGTCGGCGCCTCGTTGCAGGCCTTGGCACCGATGTTCAGCGTCAGCGAGCCGCCACCCTGCTTGTTGCCGAGCATTTCGGTGCGGAACGCGGCGATCTTGGCTGCGTCCTGGGCCGAGAAGCGGAACGTGAAGAGGCGCTGCGCCGCGGTGACGTCGGCGACGTCTTCGGCCGCTTCGTCGTCGATCGGCAGCAGCGGCACCGAGCGCTCATGGCGGCTGCCGTCCTTGCCCGCCACGACGATCGTGAGCATGGGCTCGACCGGCCGAAGACCGCGCGGCAGCTTGATCGCCGCTCGCATCGCGGCAGGGTCGGTGGTGGCGAAATCGATCTTGTTGAGGGCCACCATGCTGCCCAGTGGCATGTGTCCGCAGCCGCCGAGGAGCAGAGCGCAGAGGATCATGAGCGGCGCCGCAGGGCGCCCCAGAGCAAAAAGCAAGGGAGGTTCCTTCACGAGATGGGTTGATAAATTCATGTTCTACGATAATTTATGGTCGTCAAGGGAGATTTTGATATGATCCGTCCCGCCGCCCGGTCCGACGCTCAGCCGTCTCTTTCCATCCGCCGCCTGGGCCGTGCCGTCGCAGCGCTCGCCGTCGGCGGCATCCTGCTCGGAGGGCTCGGCACGCTCATCGTCTGGTCGGACGCGGACTTGATCCGGCGCTTCGTCGTGCCGGAAGCGGGCCTCGTCGGCCAACCGGTTACGGTGAGCGACGCCGCTCGCTTCCGGGGCTTCCTGGTGGCCCTGCTGCCCTTTGGGCTGTTCGCCTACGCCATGCTCGAGGTGGCGCGGCTCTTCGGTGCCTTCGCCGACGGCGACGTGTTCGAGGAGCAGAATGCCGGCCGGTTGCGGCGGATCGGCCTGGCGGCGCTTGCTGCCGTGCTCGTCGGCCCGCTGACGCGCGCGGCGACCAGCGTGGTGCTGACGCTGGACAACCCGCCGGGGCAGAAGGCGCTGGCGCTCAATTTCGGCAGCGCCGATCTGTTCGCTCTCATCGTCGGCCTGGCGCTCGTCGCCTTCGCCCGGGTGTTCGGTGAGGCGGTGCGGCTGGCCCGCGAGAACGGCGAGTTCATCTGAGGCGCGTGATGGCTATCGTCGTCAATCTCGACGTCATGCTGGCGCGCCGCAAGATGCGCTCGAAGGAGCTCGCCCAGCGCATCGGCATCACCGAGCAGAACCTCTCCCTGTTGAAGTCGGGGAAGGTGAAAGGCATCCGCTTCGACACCCTGGCGCGGATTTGCGAGGTGCTCGGCTGCCAGCCGGGCGATCTGCTGGAGTTTCGCCCGGACGAGCCTGGGGCGCCGCCTTGAGCTACTCCGCCTTGCTCTCGAGCAGGTGGCCTGCGACCTCGGTGAAGGTCGGCGCCGGCAACGCCTCGAAGGGCATGGGGCGGCAGACGTCGATCGCGGCCAGGCCCACGCGTGCCGTCAGCATGCCGTTCAGCACGCCCTCGCCGAGCTTCGCCGAGACGCGGGCGGCCACGCCGAGGCCCATGACCTGCTGGATCAGGCTGTCGCCCGCCGCCATGCCGCCGGTGACCGCCAGATGGGTGAGGACGTTGCGCGCCAGCCGCAGGAAGCCGAGGAACCCGGGCCGGCCGCCGTAGATCGTGGCCAGTTGCCGGATCAGCCGGAACGACGAGTAGAGCACGAAGCCGACGTCGACGATGGCGCGCGGGCTGATCGTCGTCACCAGCGAGACCTGGCGCGCTGCCCGCGCCACCGCGCGCCGGGCCGACAGGTCGAGGGCCGTCATCAGCTCGCGCTCGGCGACCATGAGGCGGTCGCGCGGGTCGATGATGGCGTCGCCGAGCCCGTCGAGGGCGGCCCGCGCCCGCGCCGTGTCCGCACGGGCCGCGTAGAGCGTCGCCAGGTCGCGCACCACGGCGCGGGCCTTGTCGTCGCTCGCCTCGGCATAGGCGTCTATGGCGGCGCGGCGCAGCCGTTCGATGCGGCGCTCGCGCAGCACGCCGGCCGCCTCTCGCACCAGCAGCACGAGGAAGGCCAGGACGGCGAGCGCGGCCAGCGCCATGGCGATGTAGCCGAGCACCGGGGCCAGCGTCAGCAATTGCGTGATGAGGCTCTCGACCCAGAGCCCGAGGCCCAGCAGGGCAAGCCCGCCGATGGCGGACAGGAACAGGCCGCCCCACGAGGAGCGGCGGCGCGGCGCTTCCGGCTCGGCGGCCGGATCGACGATCTCCCCGTCCTCCGCCGCCACCACGACGGGCGCCGAGCCGGTCGGAGCCTTGCCGGCGGGGACGGCGAGGACGTCGGGGTCATCGAGCCGGAAGGCGCGCGGAGGCGTCGTCATGGGTCAGGCCAGCTTGTCGGCGAGGAGGAATTCAAGCGCCCGGTCGAGACGTATGTACGGCAGGCTATGATTGCGACCGGCCGCATCGCTCGACGACTTCGGCGGCCGGAAGCGCGGAAACCGAAGCGAGCCGGGTGCCACCGCCCCTTCGAACACGGCCTGCGGCCGGTCCGGCAGCTCGCCGGGGAAGATCGCCGCCTCCGTCTGGCCGTCGAACGTCTCGCCGCCGACGATCTCGCCGGCCTCGGGCGTCCCGGTGATTGCCGGCAGGCGTAGCGCGCCCTCGCGCACCATCGCCTCCTTGGTGGCTCGGACCGAGGCGAGCGCGACCGTCCCCACCTTGGCGCCGGCTCCCTCGCTCCGGCGGATGGCGCGCTCGACCAGCACGCGCAGGATCGCCTCGAGGCGGGCATGGCCCGACTGGTGCAGATGGTCGGCCTTGGTCGCGGCGAACAGCACCTTCTCGATGCGGGGCGCAAACAGCATCGACGTCAGCGAATTGCGACCGGCCCGAAAGGCGCCCAGGACGCGATCGAGCGCCGCTTCGAGCTCGGCCAGCGCGCCTGGCCCGTGATCCAGCGCGGCGAGCACATCGACCAGCACGATCTGGCGGTCGAGCCGGGCGAAATGCTCGCGAAAGAACGGCTGCACCACCCGCGACTTGTAGGCCTCGAAGCGGCGTTCCATGAGGCCGCCCAGGGTGCCCCGCTCGGGGGTCGCGCCGCGCAGGTCGAGCGGCGCGAAGGTGAGGGCAGGCGAGCCGGCGAGATCGCCGGGCATGAGAAAGCGACCGGGCGGGGTCGTCGCCACGGCTTCGGGCCCGGCACGCAGGGCGAGCAGGTAGGCCTTGAAGGCGTCGCTGGCCGTCGCTGCCTTGGCCTCGTTGGCCGGCCCGGCCGGGTCCATCTCGGCGAGCACCGCATGCCAAGGGCCTGCGAGACCGACCCGGTCGGGACGGCGGCTCGCGTTGACCGTATCGCGGGACCAGGAGGCATAGCTTTCATCGAGCAGGGCAAGGTCGGTCAGCCATTCGCCCGGGTAATCGACGATGTCGACGAAGAGCGTCGACGGCCCCTTGACCCAGCCGGCCGCCCGTTCGAAGTCGATGGCGACCCTGAGCTCGGCGATCTGTGTCGTCGAGCCGGGCCAGCGCCGTTCGGGGCCGGTCAACGCTTCCAGATGGTCTTCGAACGGAAGCCGCGGCACGTCGTCGTCGGGCTGGTGAGCCAGACGGGCGCGCCTGATCCGCCCCTCCGCGGCGGCGCGGAACACCGGCATCGGGGTGACCTCGAGCAGGTGGTGCACCATGGCCGTGGTAAACACCGTCTTGCCCGAGCGGGACAGCCCGGTGACGCCGAGCCGCACGGTGGGCTGCACCGTCCCCATGGCGAAATCGGCCAGGTTTCTAAGGGCGTCGAGCGTGTCGGAGAGGACGGGCGGGCTCACCGGGTCTGCATAGTTGGTCGCGTGAGGTTCGTCACCTGCGCCTACTCCTCGACGCCGCCGATCATCCGCGGCGTAATGAAACGGTCCAGGCGGCCGCCACGGTCGGTCACCGCATCCCAGCGCTCGACGGCAAAATCGATCACGGCGAGCGCCGCCGTCGGGAACTTCTGCAGCATGCGTGCGAAGGCGTAGCGGTCGCCGTGGCCGACGAGGCGGCCGGCGAGCTCTTCGAAGCCCGGATTGTGGCCGACGACGACAAGCGTGCGCACCGTGTCGGGCGTGGCGTGAATGACCGCCAGGATATCCTCGGGGCTCGCCTCGTAGATCCGCCCCTCGAAACGGACCGGCACATCCTCGCGGAAGGCCGCGGCTGCCAGATCCCAGGTTTGGCGCGTGCGGCGCGCGGTGGACACGACGGCGAGATCCGGCACGAGCTGCTCGGCGGCCATGTAGGAGCCCACCGCCGGCGCAGCCTCCTGGCCACGCCGGGCGAGCGGGCGTTCGTGATCAGCCACGCCGTCGGGCCAATCCGATTTTGCGTGGCGCAGGAGCATGAGCCGAAGCATGGAACGATCCTTAGTCGAGCTATATCACAGCCGCGCGTCATTTATGGTCACGGCCGCAGCGAATGCGGGGTGTTCGCGCACAATCGGCGAACGAAGTCCCGTTGTCCGTGTCCGTCGCCCGTCGAATGCGGTCTTGCCCAATCGCTTGTTCGACAGCATGAATGCCGGCTGCCGAGTATGGCACGAGCCGCCGGGGAGGAGACGGAACATGCGCAGCTATCGCCTCAAGGAATTCGAGCAGCCCCTCGAGACCGTCGACGAAGACACGCCGACGCCCGAGGGAACGCAAGTGCTGCTGCGCGTCAAGGCGGCGGGCGTCTGCCATAGTGATATCCACATCTGGGAGGGCAGCTACGACCTCGGTGGCGGCCGCAAGATGCCGATGCGAGGCATTCCGCTGCCCTTGACCATGGGCCACGAGACGGTGGGCGAGGTCGTCGCCGTGGGGCCGGAGGCCGACGGCGTCAAGGCCGGCGACGTGCGCGTCGTCTTTCCGTGGATCGGTTGCGGCAAATGCGCCCTGTGCCAGGCCGGCGACGAGCACCTGTGCAACCGCCCGCGCGCGCTCGGCGTCGTCTGCGACGGCGGCTATGCGGATCATATCGTGGTGCCGCATCCGCGCTACCTGTTGGATATCGACGGCGTCGATCCGGCGGTGGCCGCCCCCTACGCCTGCTCGGGCCTCACCACCTTCAGCGCGCTCAAGAAGCTCGAGCACGTCTTCAAGGACGAGCCGATCATGATCATCGGCGCCGGCGGTCTCGGCCTGATGGCGCTCACGCTGCTGAAGGCGCTGGGCGGCAAGGGCGCCGTTGTCGTGGACATCGACGCCAAGAAGCGCGAGGCGGCGCTTGCGGCCGGCGCCATCGCGGCGGTCGACGGCGCGGCACCCGACGCCGTGAAGCAGGCGACGACGGCGGCCGGCGGCGGGCTGCGCGGCGTGGTCGACCTCGTCGGCAACACCCAATCAAGCTCGGTCGGGTTCGACGCTCTCGGCAAGGGCGGCAAGCTGGTCATCGTCGGCCTGTTCGGCGGATCGGCCGCCTTTGCGCTGCCGATGTTCCCGATCAAGGCGGCCACGGTGCAGGGATCGTTCGTCGGCAGCCTGGCGGAGTTCCACGAGCTCATGGGGCTCGTGCGCGCCGGCGCCGTACCGGCGGTGCCGCTGATCCGGCGTCCGCTCGCCGAGGTGGCCCAGACCCTCGAGGATCTGCGCGGCGGCCGCATCGTCGGCCGCGCCGTGCTGACACCCTGAGCCGGCGGCCGGCTCGCGGGTTGCGATGCGCGGGCTGTGGGTGCAGGGATGCGCCTGACGACGATCGGTCCGAATCAGGGGCATCCTCGATGCGCGGCACAGCTTTCCTCGCCTGGCTCGTGACGGCGGCCGTGCTGGCCGCCGCGGCACCCGCACTGGCCCAGGCCGGCGATCCGCCGGCAGCGAAGCCGGCGCCGTCGCAGCCGTCGTCCGACGCCGACACCCGTGAGCTGATCGAGGCGGCCAAAGCGACGGCCAAGTCGGCGCGCACGACGGCGGAGAACATCGCCGTCATGCCCGACCTCCTGGTGCAGATCCTGACCAAGCTCGACAAGATCGAGGACAAGATTGCGCGCCTGGAGACGGCCGTGCAGGCGAAGCCGCCGGCCAAGCGCGACAGCCGCTGAGGCGGCCCGATCGCAGGCGTCGACTTGACGGCTGCGAGGTCCTGAACCAGAGAGCGCTTTCCTTGCGATCAGGTGGCCTCCACCTGCGCGAGGGCAGCGCTCCAGATTCAGGGAGGAGTTGGAGCATGTCTCTCCGACCGGACGCCCCGTCCGATCGGGACATCCTCTAGGCCGCAATGCTCTTCAACTCGTTCGCTTTCCTCCTCGTCTTCCTACCGGCGGCCCTGCTTTTGCACTGGCTGGTCGAGCGCGCGCGGCCGCAGCTGCGTCTGCCTCTGCTGCTGGCGCTGTCGGTGGTCTTCTACGGCTATTGGGACTGGCGCTTCGTGCCGCTGCTGGCGCTGTCCATCGTCGTCAACTGGCTGCTGGCGCAAGCGTTCGTCCGCGCCCGGCTGGGCTGGCTGATCACCCTCGCCATCGCCGTCAACCTGGCCGTGCTCGGCGTATTCAAGTACGCGGGCTTCTTCGCCGGCCTGCTGCCCGGCCTCGCGCTCACCGGCGTCGACGTCTTCGGCAGCGGCGCTGCGCTGCCGCTCGGCATCTCGTTCTTCACCTTCCACCACGTGATGTACCTGGTGGACCTCAAGGCCGGACGCGCGCCCAACTTCGGCCTCGTCAAGTACGGCCTCTACATCGCCTTCTTTCCGCAGGTCCTCGCCGGTCCGCTGGTGCGCTGGAGCGAGGTCATGCACCAGTTCGACCAGCGCCCCTACGCCCGCGCCGACGCGGCCGAGCGGTTCGCGCGCGGCCTGCTGCTGCTGGTGGCCGGCCTGATCAAGAAGGTCTTCATCGGCGATCCGCTGTCGGCCTATGTGAACCCGGTCTACGAGGCGGCGGCCAAGGGCACCGCCGTGTCCATGGCCGAGGCCTGGCAGGGCACGCTCGCCTTCGCCTTCCAGATCTATTTCGACTTCTCCGGCTATACCGACATGGCGCTCGGCATCGCGCTCATGTTCGGCATCGTGCTGCCGCAGAATTTCGAGGTGCCGTACCGGGCGCTGTCGCTGCAGGATTTCTGGCGGCGCTGGCACATGACCCTGTCGCGCTTCCTGCGCGACTACCTCTATATCCCGCTCGGTGGCAATCGCCACGGCCTGTCGCGCCAGGTGCTGGCGCTGTTCGCCACCATGGCGCTCGGCGGCCTGTGGCACGGCGCCGGCCTGACCTTCGTGGCGTGGGGCGCGGCACACGGGCTCGGGCTGTGCGCCGGCCTGCTCTGGCGCCGGACGGGCCGCACCATCCCGCCGCTCGTGGGCTGGGCCCTGACGTTCCTGTTCGTCCTGTTCACCTGGGTGCTGTTCCGGGCGCAGACGTTCGAGGCGGCGCTCAGGATCTACGAGGGCATGCTCGGCCTCACGTCGATCGGGCACGGCTTCAAATGGCGGACCATCCTGCTCGCCGCCCTGGTGGCGCTGATCGGCCCGACGGCCTGGGCGGCCGTGCATCGGGCGCCGCCTTCCCGCCTGCTGGCGGTCGTCGCGGCGGTCGTGTTCGTAGTGGTCCTGTTCAAGATCGGCGACGATGCGAACTACGAGTTCATCTACTTCCAGTTCTGACCCCGGCGCCCGATGGCGCGCGGTGTCGACGACGTTCGTCGTCACCGCGGCCGCGCTCCTGGTCGGCCTTCTGGCAACGGTCGTGGCCCTCGATCCCTACGACACCGGGCGCCTGGGGCTGATCCAGAAGCATGGCATCCCGGAGACCGGTCCGCGCATCGCCAACGCGAGCCGGGGCCGCGATCCCGCCTTCAACGCGGCGCTCATCGGCAATTCGCGCGTGCAGATGGTCGAGCCGTCGCGAATCGACGCTGCGACGGGGCTGAAGTTCGTGACGCTGATGGTGCCGGCGATCCGGCCCGAGGAGCAACTGGTGCTATTGCGGTGGTTCCTGCGCAACCATCCCCGTCCCGAGGCGCTGGTGATCGGCCTCGACGAATGGTGGTGCCTGCCGTCGATCAAGGCCGACAAGCCGTTTCCGTTCTGGCTCTATGCCGAAACGACCCTCGGCTATATCAGGGGCCTGCTGCGCTACGAGGCGCTGGAGCAGGTATCGCGGCGTCTCGCCTATCTCGCCGGATCGGCGGCTCGGGCGCGGCCCGACGGCTTCTGGGACTACGAGCAGGACTACCTGGCCATCGGCGCGACCGAGCCGGTGCTGCATCATCAGCGCCTGTCGGCGCCGCGGCCGACCGAATCGGACAATCCGGGCAACAGCTTCCCGGGCCTCGCCCAGCTTGCCGAGGTGCTGCGCCAGGTGCCGCCGGCCACGCCGATTCTGCTCACCTGGAGCCCTGTCCACGAGAGCTATCGGCCGGTGCCGGGCAGCCCGGCCGACGTGACCTGGCGCGCCTGCCGCGAATCGGCGCAGCGCCTGGCCCTCTCGCATCCCCGAGGCGCGGTGCTCGACTGGTCGGGCGACCGGCCCGAGAGCCGCGACGAGGCCAATTTCTTCGACCGCACGCATTACCGCCGGGCGCTCGGACAGCAGTTCGCCGACGCCATCGGCCAACGGCTGGCGGCGCTGATGCCAGCCAAGCCCTGAGTTTCCGGGAGGCTGCGCGGCGCCGGGCAGCCCACGACCGCGCCCCGTCGTGCAGGGACGTGACATGTGCGCTTACATGGTGCGTTGTCGGCGCCGATACGTGCGGCTATATAGCGACCGCCTAGCGCGGTTAACTGCGTGGAGCGCCCTCTGCAAATGCCAGCGTCCGGGTTGACGAGAGAAGAAGCCGCGATGTCGAATGTCACGATCGGCGAAGGCTACCGACCCTCGGAAGACGAGCCGTTCATGAGTGAGCGGCAGCGCGAATATTTTCGGCGCAAGCTGCTGAAGTGGAAGGACGAGATCCTCAGGGAGAGCAGGGATACGCTGGCCACGCTGCAGAACGAGAACGAAAATCATCCCGATCTCGCCGACCGTGCCTCGTCCGAGACCGATCGCGCCATCGAGCTGCGGGCGCGCGATCGCCAGCGCAAGCTGATTTCGAAGATCGACGACGCGCTGCAGCGGATCGAGGACGGCACCTACGGCTATTGCGAGGAGACCGGTGATCCGATCTCTCTCAAGCGCCTGGAGGCTCGGCCGATCGCGACCTTGTCGCTCGAGGCGCAGGAGCGGCACGAGCGCAACGAGCGCGTCTACCGCGACGATTGAACGGCGTATCGCGCCTGTCGGTCGTACCCTGTCGAGCATGCGTCTGACGGCGTGGGGCGACGTGTGGATCGCGACGGCCCGACGACCCGTCAGGCTGCCGTACCTCCGATTCCCATAGCGTAAAAAGGCTGGGCTGCCCCGGCGATCGTCGTCCCCGCTACGTTGGGGGACGGTGGAGCTTTACTTAGCAGGTCTCGGCCCCCGGCCGCCTGGCGTTGCCCTGTGCGAAGGCTGATCCGAGCACTGGGCGGAGCGGCTGCGTTTGCCGCAGCGCCCGCAGCAAGGGCCCCGAGGCCACGCGTATCCGCGATAGGAGAGAAGTCGCCGCGGGGGACCCGAGTCGCCCGCCCGCGGCCGGTCGCCAGCCCCGGCGATCAGGTCTTGGGGCTGGGGGATCTGAGCAGCCGGGCGAACTCGGCCTCGATGGCCTCGGGCGAGAACGGATCGGGCGGAGCAGCCGGCGCCGGCTCGGACGGCGGTGCCGGGGGCGGCTCGGGCGCTGCGGGAGGCGCCGCCGCAGCCGGCCGCTGTGACGGCTCCGGCGGGCGCGGCGCCGCCGGCGCGGGCGGCTGCGGACGGGCTGGAGCTGTCGGGCCCGGCTGAGCCGTCGGTGCCGGCAAGTCGAAGTTCAGGTCGGGCAGATCGACGCGCTGGTTGCTCGGGCGGCTGGCCGCCGGCGCCGGCGCCTCGGCGGGGGGCTGCGGCGGGCGCGGTGCGGGCGGCGCCGTGGGGCGCCGGAGCCCCGGCAGGTCCAGGGGGCGCAGTGCGGGCGCCGCGGGCCCTTCCGGCCTGGGCGGCTGCGATGCTGGCGCCGGACCCGCGCCCGGGCGATCGCCGGTCCGCGGCGGGTCGGCCAGGGGGACGGGGCGGTTGGGCGCGGGGGGCACCGGCCGCTGCGGCTGTGGCGACGGCGGCTGCGATTGTTGCAGGGGGGGCTGCGGCGGCGGGGCGTCCGGAGGAGAAGACGGGCGGACGGCCGCGAAAGGCTTCTTGAGCGCCTCTTCCAACTGCCTTGCCATGTCGGTCAGGCGCCGCTCGCCGCGTTCTCCTGCGGCAGCCGGCGCGGGCGCGGGAGCCTGCCTGGTCTGGTCCGACGGCACGGCCACGGGCGCCGGCCGTTGCGGTGGGGTTGGTGCAGGCGTCGGCGGCACCGCCTCCGGCCGTGTCGGCGGCCGAGGCTCGAACCGGCGCTCGGGCCGCAGGGCGGGCTCCGGCCGATCGGCGGCGGTACGGGCGTCGACCGACTGGGCCGCCTCGGCCGCTGCCGGCCGGGGCTCCGGCACCGGACGTGCCGGCGGTGGCGCGGCGGGCAGGGGGCGCACGTCCGGGCGGGGCGGCGCCGGCGGCAGGGTGGTAGGCTCGGGCCCCTCCGGGGCGCCGTCCTGGCCCGGCCGGCCCAGCGTCGGCTCGCCCTTGCGGTCGGCGCCCTCGCTCGCCTCGGCCGCGCCCTGCGTCGCCGACGGCTGCCGGCTGGCGTGCCCGCGCAAGATGCCGGCCTCGATGACGACATCCGACGCCCCGCCGATCATCACCAGATGCTCGACGTGGTCGCGGCGAAGCAAGACCAGCTGGCGCTGCTGGTCGAGATCGAAAATATCGACCACGCCGAGACGCGGCTGGCGCGCGCGGGATACCTGCGCGCCGAATTTTTTGCGCCCCCCCGTGATACGGCGAAGCACGAGCGCGAAGACCGTCAGCAACGCGAAGATGATGACGAAAGCGACGAGATATTGGACGGCGGGCGACATCTCAATTCCGAACATCGATCACTCGGCTTTTTCACTGCCGCGGCTACGAAAGCCAAGTCGCGCGACAATTAGGCTACCTGGCGGCACTCTTTCATATTCATGGTTAATCGACCGTTGATCCAGCGGCAATAGTTCTTCCGCACAGGTATGTCATCGGCATCGATCGCCGGACCCGATGATCATCGGGTCCGATCGCGGCAATGTGTGGCCGGCCTTGCCGTTCCGGTGGGGCCCGAGGCGCTGCCGAAGGGGACGAAGGCCCTGCGAACTTTGGGTGAATAACGCGCCGGCGGGCATTGTTGCGCTTGCCCCCACCCGAGCTGGCGCATAAAGGCAGACGAGGGCCTTGAGCAACTTGAACGGGCTCCCAGAGCATTCATGAGCGAGACGACCGCCAACACTGCGCTCAACCGGACCGATCGTCCCGCCCGGGCGGGGTGGCTCGCCGTCTTCGCTCTCGCCGTCGTCGGCGCCGCCGTCGTTTTCTCGCTGCAGGCGAGCGAAGGCGACCGGCCGCTGGTGCTTGCGCTCCTCGCCGTTCTGGCCATCGCCGGCGTCTTTGCGCTGTTTGCGCTCGCCTTCGGCCTCGTCCGCCTCGGCACGCGCGCCGCGGGCGACGACCTGACCCGATCCATCGCCGATACCGCCGCCGAGGGCTTGATCGCCGTCGCGGCCGACGGCGCCGTCGTCTATGCCAACGCGGCCTATCGGCAGCTGACCGGTGCGGCGGCGAGCGCCGACCTGGTGCCGCCGGAGCTGCTCCTCAAGGGCGCGCCGGCCGTGTCGGAGGCCCTGTACCGTCTGGTCCAGTCGGCTCGGGCCGGGCTGGCGCGGGGGGAGGAATTGCGGCTGTCCCCGCCGTTGGCCGGCAGCGGGCACGCCGGCTGGTACCGCGTGGCGGTGCGCCCGCTGGGCCGCGCCGATGCCGATCCGGTGCTGTGGAGCATCGCCGACATCACGGCCGATCGCGACCGGCAGGAGAACGTCTTCCAGGAGCTTCAGCACGCCATCGATTACCTCGACCAGGCGCCGGCGGGATTCTTGTCGCTCGAGCGCGACGGCAGCATCGTCTACATGAACGCGACCCTCGCGAGCTGGCTCGATCACGATCTTGCCAGCGTCGGCACCGGCGGCCTGACGTTGACCGATGTCGTCTCGACGAACGCCGCGGCCCTGCTGAACGGCGTATCCGGCGCGCCGGGCGAGATCAGGACGGATATCCTGGATCTCGATTTTCGCCGGCGCGGCGGCCAGATGCTGCCGGTGCGCCTGTTCCACCGGATCGGCTTCGACGCGGAAGGCCGCCGCGGCCCGTCGCGGACGCTGGTGCTCAACCGGTCTCCCGGTGAGGACGTTGCTGAAGGGCTCCGCCAGGCAGAGGTCCGTTTTGCCCGGTTCTTCAACAACACGCCCGTCGCCATCGCGACGGTGACGCGCGACGGCGCCATCGCGCGCTCGAACGCCTCCTTCTCGCGCCTGTTCGGCACGCCCGCCCGCCGCGACGGGGAGGCGCCCTGGGTGGGCTCGATCATCGCCGAACGCGACAGCGAGCAACTGACCGCGGCAGTCAAGGCGGCCGCGGCAGGCGAGGACGTCGTGCCCTTCGATGCCCTGATCGCCGGCGACGGCGGGCGCTCGGCGCGCTTCTACGTCAGCGGCGTCGACGACGTCGACAGCGACGGCGAGGCCGCCATCATCTACGCGCTCGACACCACCGAGCAGCGGACGCTGGAGGCGCAATTCGCCCAGGCGCAGAAGATGAACGCCGTCGGCCAGTTGGCGGGCGGCGTCGCCCACGATTTCAACAACGTGCTGCAGGCGATCATCGGCTACAGCGATCTGCTGCTCGGCAAGCACCGGCCGACCGATCCGTCGTTCCAGGACATCATGCAGATCAAGCAGAATGCCAACCGGGCCGCGAGCCTGGTGCGGCAACTGCTCGCCTTCTCGCGCCGGCAGACCCTGCGCCCGCAGGTCGTGCAGATCGGCGACATCCTGTCCGACCTGTCGCTGCTGCTGAAGCGGCTGCTCGGCGAGCGGGTGGAGCTCGACGTGCACCACGGCCGCGACCTGTGGCCGGTGAAGGCGGACATCAACCAGTTCGAGCAGGTCATCGTCAATCTGGCCGTCAACGCGCGCGACGCCATGCCCGGCGGCGGCCGGCTGTCCATCCGCACCCAGAACGTGCCGGCAAGTCAGGCGCAACGCTACGACGAGGCGATGCCGGCGGCCGATTATGTGATGATCGAGGCCCAGGACACCGGCACTGGCATGCCGCCCGAGGTGCTGGCCCAGATCTTCGAGCCGTTCTTCACCACCAAGGAGGTGGGCAAGGGCACCGGGCTCGGCCTCTCCACCGTCTACGGCATCGTCAAGCAGACCGGCGGCTTCATCCTCTGCGAGAGCGAGGTGGGGCGCGGCACGGCCTTCCGCATCTTCCTGCCGCGCCACCAGGCCGAGCCCGAGGAGCCGGCGGTGGAAGACGTGGCCAAGGCCAAGAAGCCGGCCATGGACCTGACCGGCCACGGCACGATCCTGCTGGTCGAGGACGAGGAGGCGGTGCGCGCCTTCGCCGCCCGCGCGCTCGCCACGCGCGGCTACACCGTCCTGGAGGCGACCTCCGGCCGCGAGGCGGTGACCCTGCTGGAGCAGCGCGGCGAGCCGGTCGATCTGATCGTCTCGGACGTGGTCATGCCGGAGATGGACGGTCCCTCGCTGCTGCGGGAGCTGCGGGCGCGCAACGTCAACGCCAAGGTGGTCTTCGTCTCCGGCTATGCCGAGGACGCCTTCAAGAAGAACCTGCCCGACGGCGAGAGCTTCGTCTTCCTGCCCAAGCCGTTCAGCCTCAAGCAGCTGATCGAGGCGGTGAAATCGCAGATGGGCTGAGGCCTCGGGGCGGCGGCGGACAGCCCACGCCAGCCGCGTGGGGAGCTTTGCCATGAGCTTCGCCATGCCGCGGCGTAACCGGCGGCGGCGTCGTGGTGTGTCGGCATTTGGGGAGGCTCCGCTGTCGGACGTGACCGAGCGCAACGATGAAGCCGAGCTCGAGCCGGCTGCGCCGTCGCGACGCCGCTTCGTCGCGGAGATCGGGCCGTGGCTGGTGCGGCACGCCGCCGCCGCCGTCCTCGCCTTCGGCGTGCTCGCCTATGCCGCCTACGAGCTCAGCGCCGTGTTCTTCGCCTACACCGGCGATGCTTACGTCGCCGGCGACAGCGTCGCCGTCGCACCGACGGTCGCCGGGCCGATCAGCATGCTGGCGGTCAAGGACAACGACGTGGTGAAGGCCGGCGATGTCCTGTTCCGCATCGATTCCCGGCCCTACGAGCTGACCGTTGCGGAGGATGAGGCCAAGCTCAAGCTGGCCGACGCCAATCTGGTCCAGGCCAACGACGAGGTCAGCGCCGCCGCCGACGAGGTCAGTCAGCGTCAAGCCACCCTGGCCGACGCGCAGGTCACCGAGAGCCGCTACCGGGCGCTGCGCGGCAACGACGTGGTGTCGCAGCAGCAGCTCGATGACGCGACCCGCGATGCGCGCATCGCCAACGCCCTGTTCCTGGCGGCCAAGGCGCGCCTGACGGCCGCGCGGCAGGGCGTGGTGATCCGCGGGGCGGAGCGGGCCGTGGCGGTGCGCGCACTCGACCGGGCCCGCTACGAGCTCGGGCAGACGACAGTCTCGGCGCCGGCGGCGGGGCGTGTGGCACCCTTCCTCGCCCGCGTCGGCGACTACCGCACCGTATCCGAGCCGGTGCTGGCGATCGTGACGGACAACAATTGGCGCGTCGTCGCCAACCTGACCGAACGGCACTTGCGCCGCCTCGCCCCTGGACAGGCTGTTTGGCTGACGATCGGCTCGCGGCCGTGGCAGGTCTATACCGGTCGGGTCCGGTCGGTCGCCAATGGCGTGTCTCGCACGCCGGGCGCGATCAAGGTGCTTCCCTACGTGGAGACCACCACGGACTGGATCCGGCTGCCGCGCCGTTTTCCCGTCGAGATCGATCTGGGCGAGCTGCCGCGGCAACAGCCGCTGTTTCAGGGATCCGACGCGCGCGTCCTGGTGTGGTTCTGAGCCATGGGCTGGGCGCCGCGCCACGGCCTGACGACGGCTGCGGGCGTGGTTCTGGCGGTGCTGATGGCGCTGGCCGCGGAACTGCCGGATCCGTGGTGGGCGGCCATCACCGCCTGGATGGTCGCCAACCCGGATCGGCGCGCCATCCTGCCCAAGAGCATCCTGCGAATCATCGGCACCCTGGCCGGCTGCGCCTTCGGCTACGGCCTGAGCATGCTGCTGGGCGGGCAGCCCCTCCTCATCCTGGCGGCGATCTTCGTCTGCGGCTCTCTCGGCATGCGGGGCCGCTTCACCAGCGCCTACGCCTATGCCTGGGTGCTGTTCGCCATCACCTCCATGATGCTGCTGCTGGTGGGCCTCAATCAGCGCGACGGCCTCTTCGAGTTTGCCGTGGCACGCGCCCTGGAGATCGTCTGCGGCGTCATCGCCGCGCTGGTCGCCGGGCTGGTGCTGGGCGTGAGCGGCGAAGGGCCGGCGCCCGCGGCCGCGCCGCCGGCGAGCGGCGGTGACTACGACTTCAACCTCGATCGCGTGGCGGCCATCGGTGGCCTCATCGGCGTGGTCATCGCCGTCGTCTGGGAAGCCCTGGCCATGCAATCCGCCACCCAGATCGCCATCACCAGCTACATCATCATCGATCGCGACCTGGGCACCAGCCGCGTGCGGGCGCAGCAGCGCATCGGCGGCTGCCTGCTCGGCGCCGCGAGCGGCCTCGTGGTGGTCGGCTTCGGCCCCGCTTCGTTGCTGTTCTGGGCCTGGGCGCTGGGCGCCGGCATCTTCTTCTTCTCGAGCCTCCATCTCGGCGGCGGCGCGCACGCTTACGTCGGCACCCAGGCCGGCATCGCCTACATCATCGCGCTCGTCACCGGCGCCGGCTATCCGACCGACATCATCGCCGTCGTGGAGCGGCTCGCCGGCATCCTCATCGGGGTCTCCCTGGCTATCGCGCTGGCCTACGCGTTGGCGCCGAAAGGGCGCCGGCAGGCCGGGCGCGGGTGAGCGTGCGCCTGCCACCGAGGCGAACAAAAAAAGAACTTGCGGGCTAGAACAAAAAGGGTACAACCAGAGCGTTGAGACTCGTCCGCGCCCCGTGCCATAAGGACCCAAACATGTCCCAATCGACTCTGCGGCTCGTTGAAGGTTCCTCCATGGACAAGACCAAGGCGCTCGACGCTGCGCTCTCCCAGATCGAGCGCGCCTTCGGCAAGGGCTCGATCATGCGTCTCGGCAAGAGCGAGAAGGCGATCGAGATCGAAACCATCTCCACCGGCTCGATCGGGCTCGACATCGCCTTGGGCGTCGGCGGCTTGCCGAGGGGCCGCGTCGTCGAGATCTTCGGGCCCGAATCGTCCGGCAAGACCACGCTCGCGCTGCACACGATCGCCGAGGCGCAGAAGAAGGGTGGCGTCTGCGGCTTCATCGACGCCGAGCACGCGCTCGATCCGGTCTACGCCCGCAAGCTCGGCGTCAAGCTCGACGATCTCCTGATCTCCCAGCCCGACACCGGCGAGCAGGCGTTGGAGATCACCGACACGCTGGTCCGCTCGGGCGCGATCGACGTGCTCGTCGTCGACTCCGTGGCCGCGCTCACGCCGCGGGCGGAGATCGAGGGCGAGATGGGCGACGTGCAGCCGGGCCTGCAGGCGCGGCTGATGAGCCAGGCGCTGCGCAAGCTGACGGCCTCCATCTCGCGCTCCAACACGATGGTCATCTTCATCAACCAGATCCGGATGAAGATCGGCGTCATGTACGGCTCGCCGGAGACGACCACGGGCGGCAACGCGCTGAAGTTCTACGCCTCGGTGCGCCTCGACATCCGCCGTGTCGGCTCGATCAAGGATCGGGACGAGGTCACCGGCAACACGACGCGGGTCAAGGTGGTGAAGAACAAGGTTGCGCCGCCGTTCAAGCAGGTCGAGTTCGACATCATGTACGGTGAGGGCGTGTCCAAGGTGGGCGAGCTCATCGATCTCGGCGTCAAAGGCGGCATCGTCGAGAAGTCGGGCGCCTGGTTCTCGTTCGACAGCCAGAGGCTGGGGCAGGGCCGCGAGAACGCCAAAACCTTCCTGCGCGAGAATCCCGACGTGGCGAACCGGATCGAGGCGTCGATCCGCCAGAATGCCGGCCTTCTGGCCGAACGGATCCTCGACAACGTCGAGCCGTCGGCGGACGACCTGGACGAAGGATCGGCCTGAATTTTGGGCACTGGAGCATCGGATCCGAAAGCGGACGCCGGTTTGGGGACGATCCGATGCCGCTCCAGGTCGACGATTGCGGCAGACGGCGCGGGACGCGTCGATCTTCTGCGCTGCCTGGAGGCAGGCGCGGCCGGGACTTGATGTGGCTCGATCCGAGTATCCTCGACAAGTGTCGATGGGATCTCTAGAAACGCGCTTCGATGTGGGACGGCCGCGGGCCGTCCCTGATGTTGCGAGTGCGTGTCCCCGATGAGCGGCGTCAACGAGATCCGATCGACTTTTCTCGACTACTTCCGGAAGCACGGCCACGAGGTCGTGCCGTCGAGCTCGTTGGTGCCGCGCAACGACCCGACGCTGATGTTCACCAACGCGGGCATGGTCCAGTTCAAGAACGTGTTCACGGGGGCGGAGAAGCGTCCCTACGTGCGCGCCACCTCGTCCCAGAAGTGCGTGCGCGCCGGTGGCAAGCACAACGACCTCGACAACGTGGGCTATACCGCCCGGCATCACACCTTCTTCGAGATGCTGGGGAATTTTTCGTTCGGCGACTATTTCAAGGACCGCGCCATCGAGCTGGCCTGGCAGCTGGTGACGGGCGAGTTCGGGCTGCCGAAGGACAGATTGCTCGTCACCGTCTTTTCCGAAGACGACGAAGCCTATGATCTGTGGCGCAAGATCGCCGGCCTGCCCGAAAGCAAGATCATCCGCATCCCGACGTCCGATAATTTCTGGATGATGGGCGACACCGGGCCGTGCGGGCCCTGCTCGGAGATCTTCTACGATCACGGTGACCACATCCCGGGCGGCCCGCCGGGCAGCCCCGACGAGGATGGCGACCGGTTCATCGAGATCTGGAACCTCGTGTTCATGCAATACGAGCAGCTCAGCCCGCGGGAGCGGCTGGCGCTGCCGCACCCGTCGATCGATACCGGCATGGGGCTGGAGCGCATCTCGGCCCTGCTGCAGGGCACGCACGACAATTACGCCACCGATCTGATGCGCTCGCTGATCATGACGGTGGCCAACCTCACCGGCGTCGACGCCGACGGGCCGCAACGGGTCAGCCACCGGGTCATCGCCGACCATCTGCGCGCCTCGGCCTTCCTGATTGCCGACGGCGTGCTGCCCTCGAACGAGGGGCGCGGCTACGTGCTCCGGCGCATCATGCGGCGCGCCATGCGCCACGCCCAGCTGCTCGGCGCCAAGGAGCCGCTGATGTACCGGCTGGTGCCCGCGCTGGAGCGGGAAATGGGCCACGCCTACCCCGAGCTGACGCGCGCCGACGCGCTGATCACCGAGACGTTGCGGCTCGAGGAGATCAGGTTCCGCCGTACGCTGGAGCGCGGGCTGGCCATCCTCGAGGACGAGAGCCGCGGGCTGGTCAACGGCGATCACCTCTCCGGAGACACGGCCTTCACGCTCTACGATACTTACGGCTTTCCGCTCGACCTCACGCAGGATGCGCTCAGGGCGCGCGGCATCGGCGTCGACACGGAGGCGTTCGAGCGGGCCATGGCGCGCCAGCGCGAGATGGCGCGTGCCGCTTGGGCCGGCTCCGGGGAGGCGGCCACCGAAACGGTCTGGTTCAAGCTGAAGGATCGCGTCGGCGCCACCGAGTTCCTGGGCTATGACACCGAGCAATCGGAAGCGGTGGTGACGGCGATCGTCCGCGACGGGCTGGAGCTGACGTCACTCGGCGCCGGCGAGCGGGCGCAGGTGCTCTTCAACCAGACGCCGTTCTACGGCGAGTCCGGTGGACAGGTGGGCGATGAGGGCACCATTTCGGCGCCGGGCATCAAGGCTCGCATCACGGCGACGGCCAAGCGGCTGGGCGACGTCTTCGTGCACGACGTGGTGGTCGACGCGGGCGAGCTCGCGGTCGGACAGGCGGTGGAGCTCGCCGTCGACCATGACCGGCGCCGTTCCATCCGCGCCAATCACTCGGCGACCCATCTGCTGCACGAGGCGCTGCGCCTCGTCCTGGGCGACCACATCGCTCAGAAGGGCTCGCTCGTGGCGCCCGACCGGCTGCGGTTCGATTTCAGCCATCCCAAGCCGATCGACGATGACGAACTGACCCGCATCGAGGACATCGCCAACGAGGTGGTGCTGCAGAACGATGCCGTGGTGACGCGGCTCATGGCCGTCGACGAAGCGGTCGAATCGGGCGCCCGGGCGCTGTTCGGCGAGAAATACGGCGACGAAGTCCGCGTCGTCAGCATGGGCCGGACGAACGAGCCGTCGAACCGGGCCTTCTCGATCGAGCTCTGCGGCGGCACCCATGTGGCGCGCACCGGCGATATCGGCCTCGTCACCATCGTGTCCGAGGGCGCCGTGGCCGCCGGCGTGCGGCGCATCGAGGCGCTCACCGGCCGCCATGCACGCCGGCAGCTCAAGGACGACAGTCACCGCCTGCAGGGGCTGGCGGGCCAGCTGCGCACCACCGTCGACGAGGCGTCGGCGCGCCTGGAGGCGGTGCTCGAGGAGCGCCGCAAGCTGGAGCGGGAGCTCGCCGAGGCCCGCAAGAAGCTCGCCATGGGCGGCGGCGACGGCGAGACGGGGATCCGTGATGTCGGCGGCGTCAAGCTGTTCGCGCGCGCGGTCGCCGGGGTCGAGATGAAGGACTTGAAGAGCCTTGCCGACGACGCCAAGAAGCGCATCGGCTCGGGCGTGGTGGCCATCGTCAGCGTTGCTGACGACGGCAAGGCGGCGATCGTCGTCGGCGTCACCGGGGATCTCACCGAGACCTTCGACGCCGTTCACCTGGTCAAGCTGGGCGCCGCCGAGCTTGGTGGCAAGGGCGGCGGCGGCCGCCGCGACCTGGCGCAGGCCGGCGGCCCGGACGGCAGCAGAGCGGACAGCGCGCTCGAGGTCATCGAGCGGGCCCTCGCGGCCTGACGCCGCGCCGGGCAGCCAGGCAGGGCCGCCTCGCTACATCGACTGCTGTTCCAGCGTCGTCCGCAGGACCGTCTCCAGGTCGCGCAGCTGAAAGGGCTTGTTGAGCACGCCGACGAGGCCAGGGGCCTCGAACTCGTCGACGACGCTGCGCGAGTCGTAACCCGTCGCGAAGATGACCGGCAGGCCGGGCCTCAGCTCCAGGCAGGCCTTGGCCAGCGCCGGACCGCGCATGTCCGGCAGGCCCACATCCGTGAGCAGCAGGTTGATGCCGGCATTCTGCTTCAGGAGATCGAGCGCCACCCGGGCGCAGTCGGCCTCCACGACGGTGTGGCCGAGGTCCTCGAGCATGTCGACGGTCGTCATGCGGACGAACATTTCGTCCTCGACCACGAGCACGCAGAGCGGTGTCGCCCCCTCGGTCAATGCTCACCTCGCGATCGTGGCCACGCTGTCGTAGAGCGGAGCGCGGCTCGGCGTGGACCGGTAAATCATGTCCCGATCAGACGGACTCATCCGATCGGGTAGACATGCTCCAAGCCATTGAATCTGGAGCGTTTCTCTCCGATCGGGTGGTTCCGCGATCAGGAAGCGTCCATGGTCTAGCGAAGCCAGCCCCGGCTCCGGCTAGGCCGTGATTTTAGTGCAGCTCGCCCACCCCTGGCTATCGCTTTGATGCCGCCTCAGCCCCCGCCGCTCGTGGCGGGGACTGACACGCCCCGATCTTCAGACCGGATCGATGCTTCGGCTCCTCGGAGCCGGCGCGGCCGCTCCGCGGTCGCGCGAGCCCCTCCGCGCGGGAGGGGCTGCGGCGATCAGGCCATCGCCCGCTTCAGGTTCTCGTCGATCTTGTCGAGGAAGCCGGTGGTCGACAGCCACTTCTGGTCGGCGCCCACGAGCAGGGCCAGGTCCTTGGTCATGAACCCGGCCTCGACGGTGTCGACGCAGACCGTCTCCAGCGTCTGGGCGAAGCGGGCGAGCTCGGCGTTGTCGTCGAGCTTGGCGCGGTGGGCGAGACCCCGGGTCCAGGCGAAGATGGACGCGATCGAATTGGTCGACGTCTCCTTGCCCTTCTGGTGCTCGCGGTAGTGGCGCGTCACCGTGCCGTGGGCCGCCTCCGATTCGACGATCTTGCCGTCGGGCGTCATCAGGACCGAGGTCATCAGCCCGAGCGAGCCGAAGCCCTGGGCGACGATGTCCGACTGCACGTCGCCGTCGTAGTTCTTGCAGGCCCACACATAGCCGCCGGACCACTTGAGCGCCGAAGCCACCATGTCGTCGATCAGTCGATGCTCGTAGTGCAGGCCGAGCGGCTCGAACTTGGCCTTGAACTCGGTGTCGTAGACCTCCTGGAAGATGTCCTTGAAGCGGCCGTCGTAGGCCTTGAGGATGGTGTTCTTGGTGGACAGGTACACCGGGTACTTGCGATTGAGCCCGTAGTTCAGCGAGGCCCGGGCGAAGTCGCGGATCGAGTCGTCCAGGTTGTACATGGCCAGCGCGACGCCGGAGCCCGGCGCCTTGTACACCTCCTTCTCGATCACCTGGCCGTCCTCGCCGACGAACTTGATGGTGAGCGTGCCCTTGCCCGGGAAGCGGAAGTCGGTCGCGCGGTACTGGTCGCCGAAGGCGTGACGGCCGACGACGATCGGCTGCGTCCAGCCGGGGACCAGGCGCGGCACGTTCTTGCAGATGATCGGCTCGCGGAAGATGACGCCGCCCAGGATGTTGCGGATGGTGCCGTTGGGCGACTTCCACATCTCCTTGAGGTTGAACTCCTTCACCCGCGCCTCGTCCGGCGTGATGGTCGCGCACTTGACGCCGACGCCGTGCTTCTTGATCGCCTCGGCGGCCTCGACGGTGACCTTGTCGTTGGTCGCGTCGCGATGCTCGACGCCGAGGTCGTAGTACAGCAGGTCGACCTCGAGGTAGGGGTGGATCAGCTTGTCCTTGATGTACTGCCAGATGATCCGGGTCATCTCGTCGCCATCGAGCTCGACGACCGGGTTCGCCACCTTGATCTTCGCCATCGTCAACAATCCTCGCGGGAGCGCCTGCACGGCTTGGTTTCGGCGCGGACTGAGCGGCAGCGCGCCTCTGGCCTGCTTCTAGCGCGCCGATCGCACTTGCGAAAGCAGGGAGGGGACAAGCGTCCGCCGCTCTGGTCGGGAGGGCGCTTTTCGTATTGACTGCGACGCGCTCAAGGACGGGTGCGAACGGAGGTGAACGGGTGGCGAAGAAACCGATCTGGCAGTGGTCCGCGGTCGATACGGCCAAGGCGATCAGGACCGGCAAGACGAGCGCCGAAGAGGTCGTCGATGCGCACATCCGCCGCATGCAGAAAGCCAACCCCGCCATCAACGCCGTGGTCGTCGATCTGTCCGAGCCGGCGGCAAAGGCGGCCAGGGCCGCCGACAAGGCGTTGGCCAAGCGCAAGCCCATCGGGCCGCTGCACGGCGTGCCGGTCACCGTCAAGATCAACGTCGACGTGGAGGGCCAGGCCAATTCGAACGGCGTCGCGGCCTTCAAGCAGACGATCGCTCCCGCCGATTCGCCCGTCGTCGCCAACCTGAAGAAGGCCGGCGCAATCATCGTCGGCATGACCAACACGCCCGAGTTCTCCATGCGGGCCTTCACCGACAATCCGCTGCACGGCCTGACGCGCAATCCCTGGGACCCGGCCATCACCTGCGGTGGCTCCTCGGGCGGTGCCGGCGCGTCGATTGCGGCCGGCATCGGCTGCATCGCCCACGGCAACGACATCGGCGGCTCGCTACGCTGGCCCGCCTTCTGCAACGGCATCGCCACCATCAAGCCGACCCAGGGGCGCATCCCGGCCTTCAACCCCAGCGCCGCAGCCGAGCGGCCCCTGATCGCGCAGCTCATGTCGTGCCAAGGACCGCTGGCACGCTCGGTCGCCGATGTCGCCCTGGGGCTCGAGGTCATGGCCGCCCGCGATCCGCGCGATCCCTGGTGGGTGCCGGCACCGCTCGACGGCCCGAAGCTCCCCGGCCCGATTCGCGTCGCGGTGGCGAAGACGCCGTCCGACATGGACGTCGATCGCGACGTGATCAGCCTGGTGCGGACGGCGGCCGACCACCTCGCCGAAGCGGGCTACGACGTCACCGAGGTGGAGGTGCCCGATCTCACCGGCACCTGGCAGCTCTGGGCCGACCTGATCATGACCGAGCTGCACGTGCTGCAGGAAAAGCAGATGCGCGAGGTCGCCAGCGCCGACTTCCAGCAGACCCTCGACGCCTTCCTCGGCGTCGCCAACCTGCTCGATGGCGAGGGCTACATGAAGGCCGTCGCCCAGCGCTCACGGGTGCTGCGCAACTGGCTTCAGTTCCTGGAGACCTATCCGGTGGTCCTGACGCCGCTCTCCGTCAAGCCGACGCCGCAGGTCAACGCTGATCTCGGCGGAGCGCAGAGCGTGAAGGATCTGTTCTGGAACGACGTTCGTTTCATGTCGGCGATCAACGTGCTCGGGCTGCCGGCGGCGGTGGTGCCGGTGGGGCTGCTCGAGGGCAAGCCCATTGGCGTCCAGCTCATCGCCTCGCGCTACCGCGAGGATATCTGCCTGGCCGCGGCCGCCGCCATCGAGAGCAAGGCGGGCACCGTCGTGCAGAAGCTCTGGAAGCGGGCTGCGGCGGCATAGCCGGTAGCGCCGCCCGGGCCGACCTATACGAATGCGCATTCGCGGGCCCCAAGCAGGCCGGCCGCGGACCTTGAAGGTGGATGACCAGCCATGACGACGACTGCCGGCCACGGCGCCGGAGCTGCCCTTCTCGCCGATATCGGAGGGACCAACGCCCGTTTCGCGTTGCTCGCGGGCGGCACCCAGGGCCCGGTCGCCCATTTCGCCGTGGCCGATTTCTCCCGTTTCGACGAGGCCATGGCCGCCTTCCTCGACGGTCGCAAGGTGGACCGGGCGGCCATTGCGGTGGCGGGGCCGGTCCGCGACGGCCGCGTGGAGCTCACCAACAGCGCCTGGGTCGTCGACCGGCGTGAGCTCGAGACGCGCTTCGGCATACCGGCGATCAGTGTCGTCAACGACTTCGAGGCCCTGGCCCGCGCCGTTCCGGCGATGGTGGCGGCGGATCTCGAGCCCCTCGGCGGTGGCGGCGGCGCCACGGTCGGCCGCCTCGACGAGCCGGTCGCCATCGTCGGGCCGGGAACGGGCCTGGGCGTCGCCTGCCTGGTGCCGACCGGCGCGGGCTTCGCCGTGCTCGATTCGGAGGGGGGGCACGTCACCGCGCCCAGCTGGTCGGCGCGCACCGATGCCCTCATCGGCTATCTGCGCGGCATCCACGGCCATGTCTCGGCCGAAAGGCTGGTCTCGGGCCAAGGGCTCGAGAACCTGTTTCGCGCGATCGTGGCGGTTGATCGTCGCGATGAGCCGTTGAAGAGCGCCGTCGACATCACCAAAAGCGCGGTGGCCGGCACCTGCCCCACCAGCGTCGAGGTAGTGGAGCTGTTCTGCGCCATGCTCGGCGAAGTCGCCGGCAATTTTGCCCTGTCCTACGGCGCCAAGGGCGGCGTCTATATTGCCGGCGGCATTGGCCCGCGGATCGTGCCGCAGCTGAAGGCCTCCGCGTTTCACGCCCGCTTCGTCGCCAAAGGCCGGTTCGAAACGTATCTGGAAGCGATACCGACCTTTCTCATCACCCACGCCGACGCCACGTTCCTGGGGCTCAAGGCGATCGTGGATCTGCACCCGGCGGCGGCCTCGTCGGCTGTCCTCGCCGGCGGCGCGGCGTCTTGAACGAGGGCGGACGCCGGTAGACCGATGGCAGGAACCGACCACACCAAACAGCCGATCGCGGGCGGACCGATCGTTATCCTGGTGCGCCCGCAGCTCGCCGAGAACATCGGCATGGCGGCCCGCGCCATGGCCAACTTCGGGCTCGATCAGATGCGGCTCGTCGCGCCCCGCGGCGGCTGGCCCAAGAAGGGCGTCCGCGAGGCGTCCTCCGGGGCCGTTCATATTCTCGACGGCGTTGCGCTCTACGATGACCTGCGCTCGGCCATCGGCGACTGTCACCTGGTGTTGGCCGCCACGGCCCGCGAGCGAGGCCAGGCCAAGCCGGTCATCGGGGCGGACAAGGCAGCCGCCGAGATGGCGGCGCACTTCGCCGCCGGCGAGCGGGTCGCGATCGTCTTCGGGCCGGAGCGCAGCGGTCTCGACAACGACGAGGTGGGCCTGGCCGATCGGGTGATCAGCTTTCCCGTCAATCCCGCCTTCGCCTCGCTCAATCTGGCGCAAGCCGTCCTGCTGGTCGGCTACGAGTGGTTCAAGGCCGCCCGTATCGCCGAGCCTGCCCCCTTCGTCATCCGGTCGCCGCCGGCGACGCGCGAAGCTCTGTTCTCGTTCTTCGATTTCCTGAAGCGGGAGCTCGACAACGCCGGCTTCTTCGTGCCGCCCGAAAAACGGCCGATCATGACGCGCAACCTTCTCAACATCTTCCACCGTATCTCGATGACCGACCAGGACGTTCGCACGCTGCGCGGAGCGGTCGTGGCGTTGGTCCAGGGGCGCCGGGGGAAGCGGTCGATGACGTCCGATCCCTCCGATGAGGGGCCCGGAACGGCGGGACCCTTGGACAACCCCTGATTTGAGCGTTGCTGTGGCCTCGGGGCCCTTGTACCGTTCCGGCCGCTCTGCGAGCGTCTGATCCACCGGAGAGCGTTCCATGTTGGTTTTTCGTCGCGCGTTCCTGACCGTCGTCGTGGCCTTCGCCGTGTCGGCGATGGGCCTGCGCGCCGAAGCCGCAGCGCCGCCGCCGCAAGCGGCCAAAGGCCCGGGCGGTACCGACTACGTCACCGCTGACGTGCTCAAGCAGGCCTTCGGCGCCGGCAGCAGCCAGGGGCTGGTCTTCCGTCCGGCGGGCCGCGCCAATGAGCCGCGCCCGGTGGTGATCTTCGTGCATGCGCCGGGCGCCTTCTCGCCCAAGTACTACGGCGCCTGGATCGAGCATCTGGCGCGCAAGGGCTTTATCGTAATCTATCCGCGATATCAGGAAGATATCGGGAAGACGCCGTTCGAGAAGATGGCCGAGGAAGCGGCCAAGGGCGTCCAGTCCGCGCTCGTCGGCCTCAAGGCCGATCCCGACGCCAACCCCGATCTCGACAAGGTGCTGGCGATCGGCCACTCCGGCGGGGCCATCATCGCCGCCGACATGGCCAGCCAAGCGGCGCGGAATGACCTGCCGCCGGTCAGGCTGGTCTTCGGGGTGACGCCGGCCAAACCCGCGGGAGAAAAGGTGAGGGGCGTTCCGCTCGCCGATCTTGCCACCCTGGATCCCAAGACCGTTGTCGTGATGATGACCGGAGACCGGGACACCGTCGGTGGCGAGTACGGCGCCCGCGCGATCCTGCGTGCGGCGGTCAACCTCCCTCAGGAGCAGAAGCTCTTGATTCGCGCCGGTTCGGACAACCACGGCCAGCCGCCACTTTTCGTCGGCCACTACTCGCCCGTATCGCCCAACGCGGCTTACGACCTTGCCGCCATCCCCGGCGCCAACCCGCCGGCACCGGCGGCCGCCGATGCGAAGAAGGACAAGCCTGCGCCGAAGGCTGCACGCAAGCCGGCGAAGGACGCGCAGGAACTCTGGCGCGTCGGCTTCGAGGAGCGCAAGGAGCTGCCGTCCTACGACGCCCAGAGCGTCGATGCGACCGACTATCTGCTGTTCTGGCGCACCTTCGAAATTGCGGCAGCGGCGGTCCTGGCTGGCGGCGATGCTCTCGCGATCAAGCGCGATGGCCGGCTCTACGATCTCGGCCAGTGGAGCGATGGCTGGCCCCTGAAGCGGCTGACCACGGAAACGCCGAAGCCGGAGGCGCTCAAGACCGATGCGCCGACCAGCGAGGCGCCTCCACCGCCGCCGCCTGCTCCGGCCAAGACCAAGCGCGATCGCACCTGATTCGGCCGCATCGGCCGCCGACGAGGGCTGCGCTGCGACGGGCTCATCGCCGCAGTGGCGTTGTCGCAATCGTGTGATCGGGCCGCGGCAGACTGCGCGCAGCAACCGGAAGCGGTCGCGATGCAGGGGGACTCGAACTGCTGCGACATCCTCTGGTGCCGCCGCCAGCCGGTCCTACATAAGGGCGGCTGCCGTCTGCCGCCCTCGAGCTTGCCATGCCCATGACACGTCGCACGTTCGTTGCCGCTGCCTCGGCCGGTGCCGTCGCCGGGCCGGCCGTCGTTCGCGCCGACGAGCCGCCTCACCACGTCGTGGTGATCGGCGCGGGAGCGGCCGGGCTTGCCGCGGCGCGCCAGCTGCTCCGCCTCGGCCGGCAGGTAACGGTTCTGGAGGCCCGCGACCGCATCGGCGGTCGAGCCTACACCGACACCAGTCTCGGCTCGCCGTTCGATGCGGGGGCGGCCTATATCCATTGGGCCGAAGACAACCCCTGGCTTCGCTACGCGCGGGAGGTCGGCGCCAATCTCATGGTCGACCGTTGGACCCCGGGGGCCGTGCGCGTCTTCGACCGCGGCGCCGCCGTGCCGGCCGAGCGCGCGGCGAAGCGCCGGTCGTCGTTCGGGACGCTGAACCGGCTGACCGAGGATCGCGCCGCGACAGGCAAGGACATCTCCTTCGCCGAGCTGACCGCCGGCGACGCGGAGCTGCGTCTCGCCGCCGGCGGCCTGACCCGCCTGGCGCTGGGCCAGGATCCCGAGCGCGTATCCGTCGCCGATTACGTTCAGCTGGCGTCCGGCACGGATTATCTGGTGGAGGAGGGCTACGGTCACCTCGTCGCCCGCTACAACGCCGATGTGCCGGTGCGGCTCGGCACGCCGGCGACCGCGGTCCACTGGGACGGCGCCGGGGTCGTCGTCGATACCCCAGGCGGCGGCATCCGCGCGGATGCGGCGGTGGTGACGGTGCCCATCGGCGTGCTCCAGGGCGGTGGCCTCGCCTTCAAGCCCGATCTGCCGGCCCCCACCCTGGCCGCCATCGACGGCCTCGCCATGGGCGCGTTGACCAAGATCGCGCTGCGTCTCGACGGCAATCGCTTCGGTTTCGCCGACGGCATGGACCTGTTCGATATCGGCGAGGCGGAGAACCCGGTCGACCTGGAGCTTTGGTCGTTCAGGCGCGACCTCGTGGTCGCGCATCTGGGAGGAGATGGCGCCCGCGCCGTGTGCGAGGCCGGCGAAGCCGCAGCCGTGACGTTTGCGCTCGACAAGCTCGCGGCCATCGTCGGTGCCGACGCCAGGCGCGCCTTCGTGCAGGGCCGTCTGGCCGGGTGGTGGACGGATCCCCTGGCGCGCGGCAGCTATTCGGTCGCCAAGCCGGGGCATGCGGCGGCGCGCGCCGTGCTGGCCCGGCCGATCGCCGGCCGGCTCATCTTCGCCGGTGAGGCGACCGCCGGTACCGGCGCCATGACCGTCGGCGGCGCGACGCTCGCCGGCACGCGCGCCGCGCAGATCATCGCCCAGGCCAAATCGGGCTGATCGCGTGGACGTCGACGACCGATCTCGAACATAGTATCGCCGGTGGCCATGACGCATCCCGCAATCCTCGTGTTCGATTCGGGCCTGGGGGCCTTACGGTCTATCGCGAAGTGGCCAAGGCGCGGCCGGACGCGCGCTTCGTCTATGCGGCGGACGACGCGGTGTTCCCCTACGGCCGGCTGACGCCGGACGTGCTCGTGGCGCGCGTCATGGCGGTGCTCGAAGAGCGGATCGCCGCCTACCGGCCCGAGCTCGTCGTCATCGCCTGCCATACCGCGTCGACGCTGGTGCTGCCGCACCTGCGGGCGCGGTTTACGATGCCGTTCGTCGGCACGGTTCCGGCGATCAAGCCGGCGGCGGCTGCCTCCCGCTCCAAGCGCGTCAGCGTGCTCGCCACGCCAGGCACGGTGGCGCGCGACTACACCCATGAGCTGGTGCGCGCCTACGCCGGCGATTGCGATGTGGCCCTGGTCGGCTCGACCAGGCTCGCGAGCTACACCGAGGCGATCATGGCTGGCGGTATCATCAGCGACGAGGCGATCGCAGCCGAGATTGCGCCGTGCTTCCGTGACGACGCGGAGGGCCGGACGGATACGATCGTGCTCGCCTGCACGCATTATCCGCTGCTGCTCGACCGGCTCGAAGATCTGGCCCCCTGGCCGGTGTCCTGGATCGATCCAGCGCCGGCCATCGCGCGCCGCGTTCTTCAGCTCATCGGCGCAAACCCGGTGACGGCGACCGGGGCGGCGGAAGGCACGGCCATCTTCACCGGCGGCGCGGCGATCACGCCGGAGCTGGAAGCGACCTTGGCCGCCTATGGCCTGCCGCATATCGTACGCGCACCTGTGCACGCTGCCACGGATGCCTCCTTGCCGCGAGCGGTGCCCATCTCGGTTTGACAGGCCGGGCACGGCGAGCTATGAGGCGCGCTTCCACGCGGGCCTTTTGGGCCCGCGTGGCCGTTTCGAGCCTCAGCTGAACGGCGGCCGCCGTCGGCGGATGCAGCGAGACGACAAGGACGCGGATGGCGACCGAAAGGGTGCCGCTCGCTCCAACGCACCCGTGATCCCATCGGACCTCATCCCGTACCGGATCTGTCGGCCTCCCCCCAAGGAGGCAGAGGAGGGCGCGTTCCTCGAAAGCCAACTCGCATGACGAGAGGACACGCGTATGTCGAAGAGAATTGCGGCGAAGCACAAGATCGACCGCCGTATGGGGCAGAACATCTGGGGCCGCCCGAAGAGCCCCGTCAATCGCCGTGAGTACGGCCCCGGCCAGCACGGCCAGCGCCGCAAGGGCAAGATCTCCGACTTCGGCACGCAGCTGCGCGCCAAGCAGAAGCTCAAGGGCTACTACGGCAACATCACCGAGAAGCAGTTCAACAAGATCTATCAGGAGGCCATTCGCCTCAAGGGCGACTCGGCCGCCAACCTGATCGGTCTCCTGGAGCGGCGCCTCGACGCGGTGGTCTACCGCGCCAAGTTCGTGCCGACGGTCTTCGCCGCGCGCCAGTTCGTCAACCACGGCCATGTCCGTGTGAACGGCCGGCGGGTGAACATCCCGAGCTACAAGGTTCGCCCGGGCGACGTCATCGAGGTGAAGGACGCCTCCAAGCAGCTCGAGCTGGTGCTGGTGGCGAGCCAGCTGGCCGAGCGCGACGTGCCGGACTACATCGAGGTCGATCACGGCAAGATGAGCGCGACCTATGTGCGCGTGCCGACCCTGTCGGACGTGCCCTATCCGGTGCAGATGGAGCCCAACCTGGTGGTCGAGTTCTACTCGCGCTGACCATCTCCAGCCGGTTACGAAGCATCCAGGGCCGCCTTCGGGCGGCCCTTTTGCGTGGTGGTCGCTCTACTGAGGGCTGGCGGCCGCCTCCAGCTCGTCTTCACTGGGCGCGCGCTGGGCGTAGCGCCGCGCCAGCACGGCGCAGACCATCAGCTGGATCTGGTGGAACAGCATCAGCGGCAGGACGATGATGCCGACCGTCTGGGCCGGGAACAGCACGCTGGCCATCGGTAGGCCGCTCGCCAGCGTCTTCTTCGATCCGCAGAACACGATGGCGATCTCGTCCGCGCGGTTGAAGCCGAGCAGCCGGCTGCCGTAGGTGGTGATGACCAGCACCAGCGCCAGAAGTGCTGCGTCGATCAGGAACAGCACGACGAAATCGTCGAGGCTCAGGCTGGTCCACAGGCCGTGATCGACCGCCTCGCTGAACGCCAGGAAGACGACCAGCAGGATGGAGCCGCGGTCGACGACGTTGACCAGCTGCTTGTGGCGGCCGACGAAGGCGCCCACCCACGGCCGCAGCAGCTGGCCTAGCACGAACGGCACCAGGATCTGGCCGACGATGCCGCCGACTGCGCCCCAGGAGACGCCGCCCTTCAGGTTCATGAACAGCGCGACGAGAAGCGGAGTCAGGAACACGCCCAGCAGGTTCGACGCCGAGGCGCTGCACACGGCGGCGGCCACGTTGCCGCCGGCGATGGACGTGAAGGCGATGGAGGACTGCACGGTGGACGGCAGCAGGCAGAGGTAGAGCAGGCCGGCCGCCAGCATCGGGTTGATGATGCCGGAAAGCGCCCCGTCGATGCCGAGCCCCAGCAGCGGAAACAGGATGAAGGTTGCGGCCAGCACCGTCAGGTGCAGGCGCCAATGCACCAGCCCGGCAATCACGGCCTCGCGCGACAGGCGGGCGCCGTGCAGGAAGAACAGCAGGGCGATCGCCGCCGTCGTGATGACCGAAAAGACCGGGATGCCCGCGCCGCGCACCGGCACGAACGAGGCCAGTGCGACGGTTGCCACCAGCAGCAGGGTGAACGGATCGGGACGAAGCAGGGAAAGCATACGCGCGCGCCCTCGCCAGGATTGCGGTGGGCGCGGCCAGCCGCGCCCGGGAGGTTCCTGTAGAGCATGTTGGGCGCAGCTGGATACCCGCAAGCGCCGGGAGCACGCGGAAATTCGCCGGCTCCAGGACCCTGCCGCTACAGGATCTTGAGAAACCCGGCGAAGCGCATCAGCCCTTCGGGCCATGGCCCATGGCCGCTGGCGACGTTGATGTGCCCCGCCTCGCCCGCGTCGACGAAGGCCGAGCCCCAGGCGTAGGACAGATCCTCGGCTTCTGCCGACGGACAATAGGGGTCGTTGCGGCTGGCGACGAGCACCGAGGGGAACGGCAGCGGATCGCGCGGAAACGGGGTGAAGGCTGGGTCCATGCCGGGGATCGCCTTGACGGCGCGCTCGCTCGGCGGCGCCGCCAGGAAGGCGCCGACGACCTCGTCGGAGAGCAGCGGAGCCGCGTGGGCGATGAGGATGTTGCCCAGGGAATGACCGACGAGGATGACCGGGCGGACCGACGCCATGCAGGCATCGACCAATCGCTCGCTCCAGCGCTCCAGGTTCGGGCTGTACCAGTCGGCCTGCATCACGTACCGCGCCGTGGTGAGCTTGGCCTCCCAGCGGTTCTGCCAATGGTCCGGCCCCGAGCCCGACCAGCCCGGAACCATCAGGATATCGCAGTCGGCGGTGCGCATCACCCGCCGATAGCCTGTGCGCCGGTTCGGATCAACCGCCGTCGTCGCGAGACAGGGCGTCGGCGATTGCAGGACAGGCGGTTGTCACTCGGCCTCGACGTGCCCGGCGACTGCTCCCGCGGCCGGACCGAAACCTTCGAACAGCGCGATCAGGAACTCGATCATGGGGTCAGCCCTCCGTCTATGGAGGGAAGATCGCCGATCGAATGGCCGGCCACGATGCGCCAGCGCACACGGGGCGCGCCTGACGGCCAGCCTACGAATGCGGGGCGCCGAAGACCCGGTCGAAGATCGTGTCGACGTGCTTCAGGTGATAGCCCAGATCGAACTGCTCCTCGATCTCGGCGTCGCTGAGATAGCGCGTCACCTCCGGGTCGGCCTTGAGCAGGGTGAGGAAGTCGCCCTCGCCGCGCCAGACCGGCATGGCGTTGCGCTGCACCAGCCGGTAGGCGTCCTCGCGGCTCGCTCCCTTCTGGGTCAGCGCCAGCAGAACGCGCTGCGAATGCACCAGGCCGCCCAGCCGGTCGAGGTTCTTCTGCATGGTCTCGGGATAGACGAGCAGCTTGTCGACGACGCCGGCGAGGCGTGCCAGCGCGAAGTCGAGCGTCACCGTGGCGTCCGGCCCGATCATGCGCTCGACCGACGAGTGGGAGATGTCGCGCTCGTGCCAGAGCGCCACGTTCTCCATCGCCGGCAGGGCGTAGGAGCGCACCATGCGCGCCAGCCCGGTGAGGTTCTCGGTCAGCACCGGGTTGCGCTTGTGCGGCATGGCCGAGGACCCCTTCTGGCCCTCCGAGAAGAACTCCTCCGCCTCCAGCACCTCCGAGCGTTGCAGGTGCCGGATCTCGATGGCCAGCCGCTCCATCGACGAGGCGATGACGCCGAGTGTGGCGAAGAACATGGCGTGCCGGTCGCGCGGGATGACCTGCGTCGAGATCGGCTCGACCGCGAGCCCCATCTTCTCCGCCACATAGGCTTCGACCCGCGGGTCGATATTGGCGAAGGTGCCGACGGCGCCCGAGATGGCGCAGGTGGCCACCTCCCGGCGCGCGGCGACCAGCCGCTCGCGGTTGCGCGCGAACTCGGCATAGGCCTGCGCCAGCTTGAGCCCGAAGGTGACCGGCTCGGCATGGATGCCGTGCGAGCGGCCGATGGTCGGCGTCATCTTGTGCTCGAAGGCGCGGCGCTTCAGCGCTGCGAGCACCGCGTCGATATCGGCGAGCAGGATGTCGGCGGCCCGCACGAGCTGCACGTTGAGGCAGGTGTCGAGCACGTCCGACGAGGTCATGCCCTGGTGGACGAAACGTGCCTGCGGGCCGACGATCTCGGCCAGGTGCGTGAGGAAGGCGATGACGTCGTGCTTGGTCTCTCGCTCGATCTCGTCGATGCGGTCGATGTCGAAGGTCGCCGGCGCGCCGAGCTCCCAGACCTTGTCGGCGGCCTCCTGCGGCACCACGCCGAGCTGGGCGAGGGCCGTCGTGGCATGGGCCTCGATCTCGAACCAGATGCGGAAGCGGGTCTCGGGCGACCAGATGGCGACCATGTCGGGCCGGCTGTAGCGGGGAATCATCTGCTGCCTTTGTGCGTCGTCGGCGCTGCCGAACGGATTGATACTGGCTGCCTGCCTATGGGCCTACACCCACTCGCCGCGGGCGCTCTCGGCCGCCTTGCGCAGGGCCTCGATGTTGGCCGCGTAGTTCTGCGGTCCGCCCAGGAACGCGTAGGAGCCGGCGACGAAGGCGTCCGCGCCAGCCCGCCCGGCGATCACGGCGGTCTCGGGCGTGATGCCGCCGTCGACCTCCACGTGGATCGGCCGTCCGCCGATGAGTGCCTTGACGCGGGCGATCTTGTCGGCTGCCGCCGGGATGAACTCCTGGCCGCCGAAGCCCGGATTGACCGACATGATCAAGATCAGGTCGACGTCGTCGAGCACAAACTCGACGGCGTCGACCGGGGTCGCGGGGTTGATCACGACGCCAGCCTTCTTGCCCAGCTGGCGGACCGTCTGCAACGACCGGTGCAGGTGCGGCCCGGCCTCGGCCTGCACCGTGATGCGGTCGGCACCCGCCTTGGCGAAGGCCTCCAGATAGGGGTCGACCGGGGCAATCATCAGGTGGACGTCGAACAGCTTGTTCGTGCAGGGACGGATGTGGCGCATGACGTCCGGGCCGAACGAGATGTTGGGCACGAAATGGCCGTCCATGATGTCCACGTGGATCCAATCGGCGCCGGCCGCATCGATGGCGCGCACCTCCTCGCCCAGACGAGCGAAATCGGCGGACAGGATCGACGGTGCGATCACGATCGGGTTTCGCATGAGCATCTCCAGCCGTGGTGCGCCCGGAGCGCGTCCCGGTCGGGCGGGCCTCGCCCGATGGGAGCGAAGCGCTTCCGAGGCCGGAGCTTCGAGCATGTCCATCCGGTCGGACGGAACGCTCCGGAGGGTCATATGCCGCGGGCTCTAGCACCGGGGGGGCGGTGAGACAATCCGCGCGGCCTCCGCATCGCGCCGGATACGGCGCGCGATCGGCAGGAGCATCTGTGGCAGAACGAAAATGGGGATCTGCGCCAGCGCAAAGAAGAGGTAGGTGTCGCCGGGCGTGCCGGCGCCCATGGCGGCGATCAGCAGGCCCATGTTTCGCTGGCCGGTGCCGTAGCCCAGCATGAAGCGGTCGGACGGCTTCAGGAAGCGTAGCGCCGGAATGGCCATGATGAAGCCGACCAGCGACAGCACGAAGGCGAGCGCCAGATAGGCCATGACCGTCACCGGCCGCTCCAGCGCGGCACGGCTCACACCGTCCATGGCGGCCGTGGCGAAGACGGCGAACAGCAGCACGACGACGCCATCCAGGGTCGTGCGAACCGCCACGATGCGCCGGTGGCCGGCCACGGCCCGCACCACCAGGCCGGTCACGATGCCGCCGCCGATGAGGCCGACGAGCCGCACGGTGAGCACCATGGCGTCGAGCGGCACGGCGGTGCCCGCAAGCCAGGCGGCCGCGTGCGGCGCGATGAACGGGGCGAGGGCGGTGGTGACCACCACCGCGGCGATGATCAGCGCCGGTTCGAAACCGTAGAGAATGGCGATGGCCGGCGACGAGATGATCGGCGGCGCCGCCGCCATCACCGCGAGCCCGAGGATCAGGCCCGGGTCGACGCCATCGTGGCCGATCAGGGCGATGGTCGCCGCCACCAGGGCGAGCGGAGCCGCGATCAGCCACAGGCACGCTGCGACGAGCGGGAGCGGTCGCCGGATCGTCCGCAGGATGGGATCGAGCTCGGAGCGGGCGAACACCAGCGCGAGGAAGCAGAAGAGCACGACCGGGAGCAGGGGCCGAAAGGCCGATGCCAGGCCCGGCAGCAGCAGGCCGAGCGCGACGGCGGCGACGAAGCCCTGCGTGCCGAGCCGACCGATCGTCGCAAGAGCAGTCTCGAGGACACGCAGGACGGACAAAAGCACCAGTTTCAGCGAGTTGCCCGACGGATCAGGCGGGATCGGCAGGCGAGTTCGGGATGACGGCCAAGCCTGGTCACTCTAGAGATGGCCCGCGACGCGCGGCAATCTAAGAGAGGGCGCACCAGCCATGCAAGTGGACGTCGACGGAGACATCTCGGCCGATGTGGCGGTCCTGGGAGCCGGCATCGTGGGCGTATCGGTCGCCGTCCACCTGGCCAAGCGCGGCCGTTCGGTGGTGCTGGTCGACCGCCGCGGCGCCGGCGAGGAGACGTCGTACGGCAACGCCGGCCTGATCCAGCGCGAGGGCGTCTACCCATATGGCTTTCCCCATGATTTCGGGGCGCTGCTGCGCTACGGCCTGAACCACACGATCGATGCGCACTACCATCCGTCGGCGCTGCCGCGGCTGGCGCCATTCCTGTTCCGCTACTGGCGGCACTCGCGGCCGTCGCGCCATGCCGCGATTGCGCGGCAATACGCGACGCTGATCGAGCACTGCGTCGAGGAACACCGGGCGCTGGCGGCGGAGGCCGGCGCCGAGGCGCTGATGAAGCCGGACGGCTGGATCAAGGCCTTCCGCACCGAGCGCGAGCGGGACGCGCGATTCGCCGAGGCCGAAAGCTGGCGTCGCGAGTTCGGCCTCAACTATCGGGCGCTGGACGCGGCGGCGATGCAGACGGCCGAGCCTTACCTGACGCCCGGGCTGGTGGGCGGGCTACATTGGACCGACCCCTGGAGCGTCGTCGATCCGCAGGCCCTGACGCTGGCCTATGTCGCCCTGTTCGAGCGCCTCGGCGGCCGCTTCGTGCAGGGCAATGCCGCTTCGCTCACGGCTGACGGCCAGGGCTGGACGCTCAGGACGGCGGCGGGCCGGATCAACGCGAGAAGCGCCGTCGTCGCGCTGGGGCCGTGGGCCGACACGCTGACCACGGCGCTCGGCTACGACCTGCCGCTCGCGGTCAAGCGCGGCTACCACATGCACTACCGGGCGGCCGGTGCGGCCAAGCTCAACCACCCGGTGCTCGACGTGGAGCGCGGCTACTTCCTGGCGCCGATGCGCCGCGGCATCCGCCTGACCACCGGGGCGGAATTCGCGCTCCGCGATGCGCGCAAGACGCCGATCCAGCTCGCGCGGGCCGAGCCCATCGCTCGCGACTTCTTTCCCCTCGCCGAGCGGCTCGAGCCGGAGCCATGGGTCGGAGCACGGCCGTGCACGCCGGACATGATGCCGATCATCGGCGCCGCGCCGAGGCACCGGAACCTCTGGTTTGCTTTCGGCCATGCCCATCACGGGCTCACCCTGGGGCCGGTGACCGGACGCCTGGTGGCGGAGATGATGTGCGGCGAATCGCCCTTCGTCGATCCGACGCCGTTCAAGGCCGACCGGTTCTGAGCCCTCAGGCCGCGCCGAATCGGTCGCGCCACGCGGGCAGGGCGCCGGCGAACGGCAGCGCCGTCGCCTCGTAGACGCCCCGTGCCACCGCCCGCGCCATGGTGTCGGCGGCGGCGATGCAGAGCTCGGTCAGCTCGCGCAGCGGATCGCCGAGCGGACGGGCGCCGGTCGCCGCGGCGAAGATGATGTCCCCGTCGAGCGGCGTGTGGGCCGGCCTGATGGCGCGGGCGAAGCCGTCGTGGGCGGAGAGTGCCAGCCGCTTCGCCTGGCCCTTGGTGAGATGCGCGTCGGTGGCCACGATGCCGATGACGGTGTTCTCGATCCGCACCCCCTTGAGCGGCGTCGTCAGGGTCGCGCCCGAGATGGTCGCGGGCCAGCCGCGGCTGCCGTACTCGCCGTGGCGTTCGAAGGGGGCGGCCCAGAAGTGCGGGCCGTCGCCCACCGTCACCGCGCCGACGGCATTGACCACGACGAGCGCTCCGAGCGTGTGCCCGCCGCTGGTGACGGCGCTCGCCGAGCCGAGACCTCCCTTGAGATTGGCGGTAGTGGCGCCGTAGCCGCCGCCGGCCGTGCCGAGGGCGAAGACCGTGTCGGCGGCGGCGATCGCCTCGGCCCCGAGACGGCGGTAGGGCGGCTCGCCGCCCCAGGCCTTGTCGCCGCCGTTGGTTAGGTCGAAGCAGATCGCCTGCGGCACGATCGGGATCGTCGCGGTGCCGACCGAGAAGCCGCGGCCCTGGGCGGCCAGCGCCATCATCGCCCCATCCGCCGCCGCGAGGCCGAAGGCCGAGCCGCCCGACAGCACGATGGCATCCACGCGCTCGACCGTCATCTCGGCTTCGAGCAGAGCCGTCTCCCGCGCACCCGGCGCGCCGCCGAGCACCGCGGCCGAGGCGACCGCCGGCTCGGCGAACACCACCGCCGTCACCCCGGATGCGACACGGGCATCGTGGGCGTGGCCGACGCGCACGCCGTTCACATCGGTGATGAGATTTCGGCTCATGGGGTCTCCTGCCGTCGCCGGCCGCGGAGCGGCGATGCCCCCGTTTGGGGTAGACAAGCGACGCGGCGCATGGCCCGGTAGCCTATAGCGAGGCACACGGTGTCGCTACTCCGTCATCCCGACGGTGCCATGCGGACGCGGTCGGTCGAGGCGACGCCGGAGCCGGAGAGGGCCCCAGGTGCGGTCGAGCCGCAGCTTGAACATGCAGAGTGAGTTGCCGTCGGCATGAACCAGAATCGAATCCCCCTCCCGGCGCCGTTGCTCTAGGAAACAGGCATGCCCGACGTGTCCTTTCCGGCAGCGGTGGTTGCCGGGCTGCAGAGCTTTTTGACACCAGCCGTCCTGCTGCTCGTGCCATCCTTCCTCGCCTACCTCGGCGCCGAAGCGCTCGACGAGATCCTCGACCGGCGCGACCAGGACATCAATCGCCGGGCCTTGGCCGCCGCGGCGGCGTTCGTGGTCGGCTTTGCCACGGTGGTCATTCTGACCGGCGCCGGCTCGCCGCCGGCCGGCCTCGAGCTCCGGCGCTACGTCGAGACGTTCCGCGTCCTGGGCGGCATCGCCGTCCTGCTCATGGGCCTGCATTTTTGCGGCGCCTTCAACGTGCCGTTCGCGGCCAAAGGCACGCGATCGCGGGTGCCGAAGCCGCCGGGCCTCTGGGGCCCCTACGTCATGGGCCTCGCCTTCGCCTTCGGCTGGACGCCGGTGGTCGGCCCCAAGCTCGCGGGCATCCTGTCGATCGCCGGCTCCCGCGACGGCGCCTTCCCCGGCGCCGTGCTGCTCGCCGCCTATTCGATCAGCCTCGGCATTCCGTTCCTGGTCCTGGCCTTCCTGGCCAAGCCGTTCATCGCCGTGGTGCGGCGGGCGCAGGCGCGCTTCTCGAAGGTGGAGCGCTGGCTCGGCCTGTTCCTCGTGCTGACCGGGATATTGTTCCTGACCGGCACCATCGCGCGCTGGTCGCTGTGGGCGCTCGACGCCTTCCCGGCGCTGCAGCGGCTGGGGTGATAGCGGCTTACCAAAGCGTCGCCCCGCCACATGGCTCAAGATCAAGGGTCGAGTGCACCTCTGATGACGGCCACCATGGCGTCATAGCGGGCATGGTGCGCTTCACGCGATGCCGAGATCCAGGCCTCCGGATCGAGCTTCGACAGGTCGAGAGGGTGTCCAGCGCGCTCGGCCAGCTGCTTCAGGTATTGCAGTTGAGTGCGACCGTTGCCGTCACGAAAGGGATGAATGTAGTTGATATCGCCGATGATCCGGCCGGCCGCTTCTGCAAACGCCTGTGATGTCGCGCGTCGAAGGACACGGTGTTCGCGCAGGCGCCGATGCACGTCGGCCATCCCGGTTTCGAGAAAGCGCCGGAGCTGAAACTGATGCCCGCCTTTGGCGATTTCGACGGTGCGCAACTCGCCGGCCCAGTCGTATACGTCCTGAAACAGATGCCGGTGAATTGCCTTCAGGTGGACAAGGTCAAAATGCCCTTCGGGCGCGCCTTCGGCGATACGCTGTGTAACGATCTCGCGCTCATGCAACGCCAGAATGGCAGCGTCCCGCAGGCCCAGCTTGTTCCGAAGAACGATGGTTCCCGGATAGACATAGGGATCGCTCATTCCGCGGCAGGCGACAACCCCCGACGGCGCGCACGTTCGAGAAGGTGAGCCAATCGCCGCTCGTGGCTCCAGCTCTCCCGTTCGAACATCTCGAAGAGAGCAACCTGTTCGGCGTCTAAGGGATTGCCCTCGATCTCATGCAGGCGCATGGCCTCGAGCCGTCGCTCTCTCGCGGCCTTCGATTCAGCGGGGCTCAAGCTCTCGGTATCGGCGGCCATTCTTGTATCGTAGCATATTTCTTTCATTTTTACAAAAGCTTAACTCTCTTACAATCGCTTGGCGATCTCTTCCAGCATCACCTCGGTGGCGCCGCCGCCGATCGACTGCACGCGTGCGTCGCGGGCCATGCGCTCGATGGTGGTCTCCCACATGAAGCCGGTGCCGCCGTGGAACTGGAGGCAGTCGTACATGACCTCGTTGACCAGCTCGCCGCAGTAGGCCTTGACCATGGAGACCTCCTTGGTCGCGTCGGCGCCGCGGCTGTCGAGCCAGGCCGCGTGGTAGACGAGCTGGCGGCCGGCTTCCACCTTGGCCGACAGCATCGCCAGGCGCTGGCGGATCGCCTGCTTCTCCCAGAGCGGCGCCCCGAAGGCGCGGCGGGTCTTGACGTAGTCGAGCGTGAGCTCGAGCGCGGCCTGGGCCTCGCCCATGGCCATGGCCCCGATCACCGTGCGCTCGTTCTGGAAGTTGCGCATGATGGCGTAGAAGCCTTTGCCTTCCTCGCCCAGGACCTGGGTGTCGGCGACGAAGCAGTCCTCGAACACCAGCTCGGCCGTATCGGACGAGCGCCAGCCGTGCTTGTTCAGCCGGCGGGCCACGCGCAAGCCCGGCGTGCCGCGCTCGATCAGGAACATGGTGACGCTGCGGCTGGGCGCGCCCGTCGTGTCGGTCTTGGCCGCCACGCAGTAGATGTCGGCGAGCACGCCGTTGGTGATGAACATCTTGGCGCCGTTCAGCACGTAGCCGCCGTCGACGTGGCGGGCGGTGGTGCGGATGCCCTTCACGTCGGAGCCGGCGTCTGGCTCGGTGACGGCGACGGCGGTGATCAGCTCGCCGCGCACGATGCCAGGCATGAAGCGGGCCTTCTGCTCCTCCGAGCCCGCGTTGAACACGTGCACCGAGGCCATGTCGGTGTGGACGAGGGCCGTGATGGCGACGCCGGAGAAGGTGGAGCGGCCGAGCTCCTCGGCGAACACGGCGCTCGCCACCGTATCCATGTCGGCGCCGCCGAAGGCCTCGGGGTAGCGGATGCCGAAGAAGCCGAGCTCGCCCATCTTGCGCAGCACCTCGCGCGGCACGTGGCCCTGCTCCTCCCAGGATGCGGCGTGGGGCTTGACCTCGGTCTCGACGAAGCGGCGCACCTGGTCGCGCAACGCTTCGTGCTCCTCGCCGAGGAACGGCGAGCGAAGCTGGCCGGTGCCGCCGGCGGCTTGGGATGGTGCAACGTTCACGCGATCCTCCCTCGATTCATCATCTTTCTTGCCCCGGTGCCGCCGACTTGTCATCGCAGGCCGGTGCGGGCTCAGCCCGCGGAAATGCCGCCGTTGACGCTCACCAACTGGCCGGTGATGCGCGCGGCGGCCGGGCTTGCCAGAAACGCGGCGCAAGCCGCGACGTCGGCCGCATCCGGCAGGCCGAGGTGGGCGGCGTCGATCGCCTTGGCGAACAGCTTGGCGCTGAAGCCGCCCTCGGTCACGCGCTCGAACGTGCGCGTTCCCGCGACCAGCGACGGCGTCAGCACGTTCACCCGGATGCCGTCGCGCTTCGCCTCCATGGCGAGGGTGCGGGCGAACATGGCGATGCCCGCCATGGCTGCGCCGATCACGGCCTCGCCTGGTGTGGGCACCTTGGCGGCGTCGGACGCCACGGCGACGATGGCGCCGCCGCGCGGCATCAGCGGCAGCGCGGCGCGCACGCACAGGATGGTCGCAACCAGCCAGTGACGGACGATCGCCTCCACGTCGTCGGCTGCCGTGTCCTTGAACAGCGTCGGCGCGAAGTCGCCGCCGGCGCTGTGCACGAACACGTCGAGGCGCCCGCCCGTGACGTCCGCGACAGCGGCGAACAGCGCTTCCACGCCCGTCGTCGACGTCACGTCGCCGGCGACGAAATGCACCTGGGCGCCCGGCGCCCGGCGCTGCACGACCTCGCAGGCCTCGGCACCCCGCCGGGCGTCGCGGCCATTGATCACGATCGTCGCGACGCCAGACTCAGCAAGCTGTGCGGCTGTCTCGAGGCCGATGCCCGAGGTGCCGCCGGTGATGAGCGCGGTCGCGGGCGTCATGCGACATCCTTTGCGGCGGCGATGACGACCAGCGCCTGCCCAGCCTCGACCGTTTCACCCGGACGCCCGCTGGTCTCCTGCACCACGCCCGCTACATCCGCCGACAGCGAGATGAGCAGCTTCATGGATTCGAGCACCGCCACGGTCTGGCCGACCTCGACGGTCTCGCCGGGACCGACCCGCAACTCGGCCAGCAGCCCGGGCATCGGCGCGCGCACGACACCTTGGCCGGCGCCCTGCCGGGCGGATGCGGCTCCGGCCACGTCCGGCTGGACCTTGAATGCGTAGGTCTCGCCTCCGAGCCACAGATCGATGCGGTCGCCGGTGACAGCCGCCCAGCCGGGCACGGTGACGCCGTCGACCGTGACCTCGATGCGAGCTGCTGCCCGGGTCAGCGCGAATGAGAGGCTCTCCTCGCCCGCCGCCACGCTCCAGACGCTGCCGGTGCGGCCGAGGCTCAGGCTCTCCGCCCCGCTGTCGTCCTCCACCCGCATGGCGACGCGCGCTGCGGCACCGGATGGCGCGAGCACGCGGAAGCCGGTCAGCGCGCTCCATGGCGATTGGCCGGGAGGACGCGCCGCCTCGGTCCGCAGCGCCGCGGCGACGGCCCGCGCCAGCGCGAGCCGCCGCACGGCCGGCGGCCATCCGGCGGGGAACGCCTCGTCGATGAAGCGCGTGGTGGCGCGCCCCTCGGCGAAGATGGGGTGGGCCACGGCGTCGGCCAGGAACGGCAAGGTGGTGGCCGGGCCCAGCACGACGTAACGCCTGAGCCCTGCCTCGAGCCGCCGCAGGGCCTCCGGCCGGTCGCGGCCGGCGGCGATCACCTTGGCGAGCAGCGAATCGTAGAACAGCGTCACCTCCGAGCCGGTGCGCACTCCGGCGTCGACGCGGATTCCGTCGGGCTCCACGGCGAGCCGGATCGGGCCGGCATCGGGGCGGAACTGCGCGTCGGCGCGCTCCGCCGTGACCCGCGCCTCGATGGCGTGGCCACGGCAGGCGATCTCGTCCTGGCGGGCCGGCAGAGGCTCGCCGGCAGCGATGCGCAACTGCCACTCCACCAGGTCGAAGCCGGTCACCGCTTCCGTCACCGGGTGCTCCACCTGCAGGCGGGTGTTCATCTCCAGGAACCAGGGCTCCCTGGCGCCCTCGTCGAGGATGAACTCTACGGTGCCCAAATTGTCGTAGGCGATGGTGCGGCCGAGCGCGACGCTGCGTTCGAGCAGCGCCTGCCGGACCGTCTCCGGCAGGTTGGGCGCCGGTGCCTCTTCGAGCACCTTCTGGTGGTTGCGCTGCACCGAGCAGTCGCGCTCGTAGAGGTGCACGACGTTGCCGTGCGTGTCGCCGGCGATCTGCACCTCCAGATGACGCGGCCGCAGCACCAGCCGTTCGATGAGCAGGGACGGATCGCCGAACGCCGCTTCGGCCTCGCGCCGGGCGAGATCGAGAGCCGGCACCAGCTCGTCCTCCGCCATGACGCGGCGCATGCCCTTGCCGCCGCCGCCGGCCGAGGCCTTGACCATGAGCGGGAAGCCGATCAGGCGCGCCTCCTCCACCAGCCGGGCGGTCGACTGCTCCGCCCCGGCATAGCCGGGCACGCTGGCGACACCGGCCTCGGCGGCGATCTTCTTGGCGCCGATCTTGGAGCCCATGGCAGCGATGCAGCGGGCGGAAGGCCCGACGAAGACGAGGCCGGCTGCGGTGCAGGCCTCGGGCAGCTCCGGCTTCTCCGACAGGAAGCCGTAGCCCGGGTGCACCGCTTCGGCGCCGGTGCGCAGCGCCGCCTCGACGATGGCGTCGGGGCGCAGGTAGCTGTCGCGGGCCGGGGGCGAGCCGATGCGCACCGCCTCGTCGGCGAGCGCCACGTGCAGGGCGTCGGCGTCGGCGTCGGAATAGACGGCGACGGTGCGGATGCCGAGGCGTCGGCAGGTGCGGATGATGCGGACGGCGATCTCGCCGCGGTTGGCGATCAGAAGCGAGCCGAACATGCCGTCACATCCTGTACACGGGCCGATTGCCCGGAAGCTCGGCGGCCGACGAGGCGAGCGCCAGGCAGAGGCCGATCACGTCGCGGGTCTGTGTCGGCTCGATGATGCCGTCGTCCCAGAGCCGCGCGGTGGCGTAATAGGGGTCGCTCTGCGCCTCGAACTGGGCGCGGGTGCGGGCGTCGAGAGCGGCGATCTCGTCCTCGGCCGCAGCGCCCCGGGTGAGGCTCTGCCGGCGCAGGTCGGTCACCACGGTGGAGGCCACGTCGGCGCTCATGGTGGCGATGCGGGCGTTGGGCCAGGCAAACAGGAAGCGCGGCTGGAAGCCACGCCCGCACATGCCGTAATTGCCGGCGCCGTAGGAGCCGCCGATGATCACCGTGTAGCGCGGCACGCGGGCGTTGGAGACCGCATAGACCAGCTTGGCGGAGTGCTTGGCGATGCCGCCGCGCTCGGCCGCGGTGCCGACCATGAAGCCTGTGATGTTCTGGAGGAACAGCAGCGGGATCCGGCGTTGATCGCAGAGCTCGATGAAATGGGCGCCCTTCACCGACGATTCCGCGAACAGCACGCCGTTGTTGGCGACGATGCCGACCGGCTCGCCGTGGATCCAGGCGAAGCCGCACACCAGCGAGGCGCCGTAGGCGGGCTTGAACTCCTGGAACTCGCTGCCGTCGACGAGGCGGGCGATGACCTCGCGCACGTCGTAGGGCTGCTTCAGGTCCAGGCCGACGATGGCCCCGAGATCGCCGCCGTCGACCAGCGGCGGCCGCGAGGGCCGGCGGCTCGCCGGCTCCTGCGCCGGCCAGTTCAGGGCGGCGACGATCTCGCGGACCTTGGCCAGCGCCTCGATCTCGCTGTCGACGAGGTAGTCGGCGACGCCGGAGACGGTGGCGTGCATCTCGGCGCCGCCGAGGGTCTCGCCGTCGACGATCTCGTTGATCGCCGCCTTGACGATGGGGGGGCCTCCGAGGTGGATGCGGCCGGTGCCGCGCACCATGACGACCTCGTCGGAGAGCGCCGGGATGTAGGCGCCGCCGGCGGTGCAGCCGCCGAAGACGGCGGAGATCTGCGGCAGTCCATCGGCCGACATGCGGCACTGCTGGAAGAAGGTGCCGCCGAAATGATCCTTGTCGGGGAAGACGCGATCCTGCTCGGGCAGGAAGGCGCCGCCGCAATCCACCAGGTAGATGCAGGGCAGGTGGTTCTCGCGGGCGATCTCCTGGGCGCGCAGGTGCTTCTTGACGGTCTCGTGGAAGAACGAGCCGCCCTTCACCGTGGCGTCGTTGGCGATGATCATGCAGGGCACGCCCGAGACGACGCCGACCCCGGTGACGATGCCGGCGGACGGCACCTCGTTGCCGTAGAGGCCCCAGGCGGCGAGGGGAGAGAGCTCCAGAAACGGCGCCAGCGGATCGAGCAGCAGGTCGATGCGCTCGCGCACCGGGATCTTGCCGCGCTCCCGATGCCGCTTGCGCAACGCCTCGCCGCCGCCCTCGACCACCCGGGCGTGGCGGGCGCGCAGGTCGTCGAGCAGCGCTGCATAGGACGCCTGCCGCACCGCGCTGGTCTCGTCGTTCACCGCCCGTGCCTTGATCACCGCCATGAAGTGCCTCGCATGAATGATGTCGCGCCCTAGAGCGCCTTGCGATTGGGTGGACCCACCCAATCGCGAGAAAGCGCTCCAGATTCGAAAGACTATGAGCATTTCCCTGCCATTGGATGGGTCCATCCAATGGCGAAATGCTCTGGATTGCTTCGCCTATTTGACCAGCGGGCAGCCGCCCTCGGCGAGCGGCCGCACGGCCTCCTCGGCGGGGATCTCGCGCACCAGCTTGTAGTAGTCCCACGGCCCCTTCGATTCCGACGGCGCCTTGACCTCGAAGAGGTAGAACGGGCGCAGCACCCGGCCGTCCGGCCTGACCTTGCCGCCCTTGAGGATCGCGTCGTCCACCGGCAGCTCGGCCATCTTGGCCGCGACCGCCTTGGCCTCATCGGTGCCGGCCGCCTTGATAGCCTGGAGATAGTGGGTCACGGCGCTGTAGACGCCGGCATGCACCATGGTCGGCATCTTGCCGCCGCTGAGCTTGCCGAAGCGCTGCGACCAGGCGCGCGTCGCGTCGTCGAGGTCCCAGTAGAACGATTCCGTGAGCTGGATGCCCTGCGCCGTCTTCAGGCCGAGGCTGTGCACGTCGGTGATGAAGAGCAGCATCGCCGCCAGCGTCTGGCCGCCCTGCACGATGCCGAACTCGGCCGCGCCCTTGATGGTGCGGATGGTGTCGCCGCCGGCGTTGGCGAGCCCGATCACCTTGGCCTTGGAGGCCTGGGCCTGCAGCAGGAACGACGAAAAGTCGGTGCTGTTCATCGGGTGGGCGACCGAGCCGATCACCTTGCCGCCGGCCTCACGGATGTAGCGGGCGGCATCGGCCTCCATCGCCTTGCCGAAGGCGTAGTCCGCCGTGATGAAGAACCAGGTGTCGCCGCCGCTCTTCGTCACGGCGGTGGCCGTGCCCTTGGCCAGCGCGATGCTGTCGAAGGTCCATTGCGTGCCGAACGGCGAGCACGCCTTGCCGCTGATGTCCGAGCTTCCGGCCGACGAGAACATGACGATGCGGCCGCGCTGGCGCGCCACCTCCTGCACCGCCAGCGCGACCGAGGAGACGGGCACGTCGACGATCGCGTCCACATGCTCGGCGTCGTACCATTGCGCGGCGATGCCGGCGCCGATGTCCGGCTTGTTCTGGTGGTCGGCGAACACGACCTCGATCTTCTGGCCGAGGACGGCGCCGCCGAAGTCCTCGACCGCCATCTTCGCCGCCGTGACCGAGCCCTGGCCCGACAGGTCCGCATAGATGCCGGACTGGTCGTTGAGCACGCCGATCTTCACCACGCCGTCGGAGACCTGAGCCTGCGCGCTTGCTGTTAGCAGCGCCGCGCTGACGACCGTCGAGGCCAGCAGCCCCTTCCACCGTAACCGCCTCATCCGACCCTCCCATTCGGGCGCTCGCTTGCCGCGCCGATCTCTTATGTGCTATCCCTACCAACCGTTAGGGAGGGAGGCAAGGAGCAAATATGCCGCTGACGGGCGCGACCTACGACGACATCAGGCAGGCGTTCCGCTGGGAGATCCCGGAGCGCTTCAACATCGCCCAGGCGATCTGCGACCGGCACACCGGCGCGAGCCGGACGGCGCTGATCTACGAGACGACGGCCGGCGACGCCGTCGAGCTCTCGTTCGAGCACCTGCAGGAGCAGTCGCGCCGTCTGGCCAACGCCTTCACCGCCCTGGGCGTCGCCCGCGGCGACCGCGTCGGCATCCTGCTGCCGCAGTGTCCGGAGACGCTGGTCAGCCATCTGGCGGCCTACCGCATCGGCGCGGTGGCGCTGCCGCTCTTCACGCTGTTCGGGCCCGACGCGGTCGAGTACCGGCTCAACGACAGCGGCGCCAAAGCCATCGTCACCAACCAGATCGGGCTGGAAAAGCTCCTGGCGCTCAAGGACAGGCTGGCGGCGCCGGTCGCGGTCATCACCGTCGACGGCGACTGCCCGGCGGGCGTGCATGCGTTCGGCCGCCTGCTGGAGCGGGCGTCGTCGGACCACGCCATGGTGGACACGGCGGCCGAGGATCCGGCCATCATGGTCTATACGTCCGGCACCACGGGCAATCCCAAGGGCGTTCTCTACGCGCACCGGGTGCTGCTCGGCCACATGCCCGGCGTCGAGCTGCCGCACGATTTCTTTCCGCAGCCGGGGGACCGCATGTGGACGCCGGCCGACTGGGCCTGGGCGGGCGGCCTGCTCGACGTGCTGCTGCCGAGCCTGTTCCACGGCGTGCCGGTGCTGGCGCGGCGCTTCGCCAAGTTCGATGCGGACGAGGCCTTCGATCTCATCGCCCGGCACCGCATCCGCAATGCCTTCATGCCGCCCACGGCGCTCAAGATCATGCGCCAGGCCGGCGCGGCGCCGCGCACGCGGGTGACCATGCGCAGCATCGCCAGCGGCGGCGAGCGGCTGGGCGAGGAGATGCTGGCCTGGGGGCGCGAGACCTTCGGCGTCACCATCAACGAGTTCTACGGCCAGACGGAAGCCAACCTCACCGTCGGCAATTGCGCCGCGCTCATGCCACTCAAGGACGGCTCGATGGGCCGCGCCATGCCCGGCCACGAGGTCGAGATCGTCGACGAGGAGGGGCATCCGAAGCCGCCGGGGGAGGCCGGCTCGATTGCCGTGCGCGCTCCCGATCCCGTGTTCTTCCTGAAGTACTGGAACAATCCCAAGGCGACGGCGGAGAAGTTCCGCAACGGCTGGCTGCTGACCGGCGACGTCGGCCACCGCGACGAAGACGGCTACTTCTGGTTCCACGCCCGCGACGACGACGTGATCATCAGCGGCGGCTACCGCATCGGGCCGAGCGAGATCGAGGAATGCCTGATGCAGCATCCGGCCGTCGCCATGGTGGCTGCCGTGGGGGTGCCCGATGCGGTGCGCGGCGAGGTGGTCAAGGCGTTCATCGTGCCCAAGGCCGGCGTCACCACCGATGCGCAGCTGACGGCGGAGGTGCAGGCCTTCGTCAAGCAGCGCCTGTCGGCCCACGAATATCCGCGGGCCATCGAGTTCCGCGCCGATCTGCCGATGACGGTGACCGGCAAGATCCGTCGCAAGGACCTGCGCGATGAAGCGCGCTTGGAGGTGAAGCCGTGAGCGGCGAATCGGAACGGGCGGCCTCGACCGCCATGGTGCTGGACTGGCCGGATCGCGCTGTGGCGCGGCTCACCTTCGTCCGGCCGAAGGAGATGAACACGCTGACGCTCGCTTTCCTCGACGAGCTCGACTCGGGGATCGATGCGGCGATCGCCGGCGGGGCGCGGGTGCTCGTCGTCACCGGCACGGAGCGCGCCTTCTGCTGCGGCGCCCATCTCAAGTATTTCGCCGGTCCGGCCGCGCGCTTCACCGACGTATTCACGGCGCGCGACGCCTATTTCAGCCGGATCGCGCGGCTGTTCGACAAGATCGAGGCCATCGGCATTCCGGTCATTGCCGCGGTGAACGGCTATGCCCTGGGCGGCGGCTTCGAGCTGGCGCTCGCCTGCGACTTCCGCATCCTGGCCGAGGACAGCGTCGTCGGCCTGCCCGAAGCGGTGCTCGGCGCGACGCCCGGCGCCGGCGGCGTCCAGAAGCTTGCCCGGCACATCGGGCGCGGCAAGGCGATCGAATGGATCATGCTGGCGCGCCATGTCCCGGCGGCCGAGGCGGAGCGCTACGGCATCGCCTACAAGGTCGTCGCACCGGGGGACCTGGAGGCGGCGGCGCTGGCCCTGGCAGCAGACCTCATGCGCCTGAGCCCCGCGGCGCTGACCCAATGCAAGTCGTCGATCCACGTCAGCGGCGACGTCGACCTGCGCAGTGCCCGCCGCTTCGGCGTCGAGGCGCTGTCGGCGCTGGTCGGCAGCCCGGATTGGCTGGAGGGCATGTCGGCCTTCGTCGAGAAGCGGCCGCCCGACTTCGCGCCCCGCACCGGTGGAGGCGGCTGATGGGCCTCGTCTTCGACCAGTTCGTCGTCGGCACCGTCTGGCGGACGCCGCGGCGCACGATCACCGAGGCCGACATCGTCGCCTTCGCCACCCTGACCGGCGACTTCAACCCGGTGCATACGGACGAGGTCTTCGCCGCGGCGAGCGAATTCGAGGGCCGCATCGCGCACGGCCCGATGGGCATCGGCATGGCCTTCGGCCTCGCCTCGCGCCTCGATCTGATCGATGGCACCGTGGTGGCGCTGCTCGGCGTGGCCTGGGACTTCAAGGCGCCGGTGCGGCCCGGGGACACGGTCCGCGCCGTTATCGAGGTCGTCGAGGCCCGCCCCGTGTCCCGCCCGGATCGTGGGCTGGTCGGCCTCGCCTTCACCATCGAGAACCAGCACGGCAAGGCGGTGCAGCAGGGCAGCGCGCGCCTGCTCATGCGGCGCGAGCGGCCGGCGACCGCCGAATGGGGCACCGTCCCGCCCCCTGCGCCGGGCTGATGATCCACACGGGACGGCGGCGGAGGGCTGGACTTCTCCCTCGATTGTGAGATGTGGTCGGCATGAGCCCCTCAACCGCATCCGGCCGTCTGTCATCCGGCATGCACGCGAGTGCCGACGCCGACGATGCCTCGGCTGCGGCCGCGCCGACCAGCGGCTCGCGCGAAGAGATCTTCGATGCCGCGGCGCACATCCTGAGCCGCCGGGGCTACGAAGCGACGACGACTCGCGCCATCGCCCGTGCCGCCGGCATCAAGGCCGGCACCATCTATCATTACTTCGGCTCCAAGGACGACATCGTCCAGGTGGTCATCGATCGCGGCGTCGACATCGTGCACGAGGCTGTCGTGGAGGCCCTGGCGAGCGCACCCAAGGACGATCCGCGCCGGCGCCTCGCCGCGGCGATCGCGGCCCACCTGCGCTCGTCGCTGGAGTACAGCGACTACACCTCGGCCTGCATCCGCTCCTTCTCGTTCGTTCCCGAAAAGATCCGCCAGAAGAACAGTGAGCGGCGCCGCCGCTACGAGGACGTCTGGCGCGAGCTGGTGGCCGAGCTGCGCGCCGCGGGAGCATTACGCGACGATGTCTCCGCCGATTCCGTCCGCCTGCTGCTGCTCGGCGCCATGAACTGGGCCGGCGAATGGTACCGGCCCGACCGTCTCACCATCGAGCAGATCGCCGACGACTTCGCCCTGACCGTCCTCAAGTAAGGCGCGTCCGGCGGCGGCCGGGCTGCGACCCGGCCGCCAAGTCATCCCGGCATCGCCTAGAGCGGCGGACGCTCCGATGGAATCGGAGCTGCCGCTCTAGCCCTTTGTTTTAGCATCGGATTTATCCCAAAACCGGCGTCCACTTTTGGGTCCGATGCCTAATTGTTCTTGGGCCGGATCGCGTCGGCCGTGCCCTGGATGAACGCCTTGATCTTCACCACGTCCGCCGCTGTCAGCTTGCCGGTGAAATCGGGCATGCCCCGCTCCGTGAACGGGCCCTTGAAGACGATGTTATCGAGGTTCTCGATCTCCTCCCGCGGCACATAGCCGAGGTTGCGGATGTTGCCGCCGCGGTCGACGCCGGGCACGCCATGGCAGAAGGCGCAGTTGCTGATGTAGAGCAGCGTTCCGTGCGCCACGTCCGCCGGGTCGTACTTCACGCCGGAGAGCAGACTCTCCATCTGATACTCGGCGAACTTGGGCAGAGGCGCCTTGCCGCCGGCGGCGAAGGTGAACACCGTTCCCGGGCCGACCTTGTTGGTGGCGCGCGCCGCCTGGCCGTAGACACCGCCCCAGCCGACGGCGACCGACACGTACTGTTTGCCGTCCACCATGTAGGTCGCCGGCCCTGCCACGACGCCGGTGCCGGTCGGCGACTCCCACAGCTTGTCGCCGGTCTTGGCGTTGTAGGCGACGAAGCGCCCATCCGCCGTGCCTTGGAAGACGAGGTTGCCCGCCGTGGTCAGCGTGCCGCCGTTCCAGGGCGACACCTGCTCGACCCGCCACGCCTCCTTCTGCTGCACCGGATCCCAGGCGACCAAGCGTCCGAAGGGCTTGCTCATCGGTGGCGTGGCGTTGACGAACATCGCCAGGTTCCAGCCGACGCCGGAGGCCGGCTGCCCGGGCGTGTTGGCGTTGCGGACCCAGTTCTTGTCGTCCATCAGCGTGATCGGGACGTGCTGGGCGGGGATGTAGGCATAGCCGGTCTGCGGGTTGAACGACATCGGGTGCCAGTTGTGGGCGCCGTAGGGGCCGGGGATTGCCTCGAACGACTTGTCGCCGCTACGGGCCTCGGCCACCTCGATCGGACGCCCCTTGTCGTCGTAGCCCGTCGCCCAGTTCACATCGACGAAGTTCTTCGCCGAGATGAACTGGCCGTTGGTGCGATCGACGACGAAGAAGAAGCCGTTCTTGGGCGCATGCATGACCACCTTGCGGGTTGTGCCGTTGATCGGGATGTCCGCCAGGATCAGCGATTGCGTCGATGTATAGTCCCAGTTGTCGCCCGGCGTTTCCTGGTAATGCCAGACGTATTTTCCGGTATCCGGATTCAGGGCCACGATCGAGGCGAGGAACAGGTTGTCGCCGCCCGACGGGCTGCGCAGGTGGCGGCTCCACGGGGAGCCGTTGCCTGTGCCGACGTAGAGCAGGTTCAGCTCCGGATCGTACACCATGCTGTCCCACGGCGTGCCGCCGCCGCCGTTGAGCCAGTACTTGTTGGCCGGATCCCAGGTCTTGGCCGCCATGGCCATCGATTCGTCCTCGAACGGCTTGGACGGATCGCCGGGGACGGTGAACCAGCGCCACTTCTGGGCTCCGGTCTCGGCGTCGTAGGCGGTGACATAGCCGCGCACGCCGAACTCGGCACCGCCGTTGCCGATCACCACGTTGCCCTTCACGACGCGCGGCGCGCCGGTGATCGTGTAGGAGAACGACCGGTCGATGATCGTGTCCTTCTCCCACACTTTCTTGCCGGTCGCCGCGTCGATGGCGATCAGCCGGCCGTCGTAGGCGCCGACATAGACCTTGCCGCGATAGAGTGCGACGCCCCGGTTGACGACGTCGCAGCAGCCCCGGTAGCCGAGCGCCTTGTCCACCTCGGGGTCGTAGCTCCAGAGCCGCTTGCCCGTGCGCACGTCGATGGCGTGCACCACGCTCCACGACGCCGTCACGTACATCACGCCGTCGACGACCAGCGGCGTCGCTTCGACACCGCGCGTCGATTCGAGGTCATAGGTCCAGGCCAGGCCCAGCTCTTTGACGTTGGTGTCGTTGATCTGGTCGAGCTTGCTGAAACGCGTCTCGGCGTAGTCGAGCCCGTAGCTCGGCCAGTCCTTGCCGGTCGCCGCGTTGGCGGTGATCGAAGCGCCGTCGAGGCCCGTGACCGCGGTGGTTCGCGGCGCCGCGGGCTTGGCATCTTCCGCCTCGACGCGGGAGGGGGCCGTGGCCAGCAGGACGCAGGCGGCGGCCGCGAGCCCTAATCGCAGCAGGCCTGCCGAAGCAGGCTGCGAGATCGGCAACATTGGCCAGAAGCCAACGCTTTGGGCGCGCGCAAGCAGCGCGGGGACAACACGGTCCATCGTTTCCTCCCACGGTCTTCAGCGAGACCGGATTGCTGCACGATAGGATCGATTCGTCCGCCGGCAGCTTGTTTGCACCCGGGTACGGCCCTGCACCTGCAGGACGACTGCAGGACCATGCTTAGGCTGGAGTAATTCTAAGCGTGGTTGCGCGGGGCTGTCACGTGCAATCTCGTCGGCGCGCCGAAGAGCGCCCGCGGCGCATGCGGACGGCACGCTCCGCGTCAGCTGTGATGGAGGCGTTCGAACGAGCGGTATCGGTAGGGCGGCGCATCCGCCGCGGCTTCCGCTGCGGCGAGCGCAACGACGCGGTCGTGGTCGCGGCTCCTGATGCAGGCCGGGTCGACCGCGGCCGGATCGCCGGCGAGCGCCAGGGCCTGGCAGCGGCAGCCGCCCCAGTCCAGCTCCTTGCGCTCGCAGCTCCGGCACGGCTCGCGCATCCAGTCGGTGCCACGGAACGCCTCGAAGGCCGGCGAGCGCTGCCAGATATCGCCCAGGCTATGGTCGCGGACCGACCAGAAGACCAGCCCCGGAATGGTCGCCGCCGCGTGGCACGGCATGACCTCGCCGGACGGCGTCACGTTGAGCAGACGTCGCCCCCAGCCCCCCATGCAGGCCTTGGGATAGCGAGCGAAGTAGTCGGGCACGATGAAATCGATGACGAGCGCGCCGGCGAGCCGGGTGCGCGCCGCCTCGACCGCCGCGACGGATCGGGCGACATCCTCCCGGGTCGGCATGAGCGCGGCCCGGTTGGTGAGGGCCCAGCCGTAGTACTGCGTGTGCGCGATCTCCAGCCGCCGCGCCCCCACGGCGACAGCCAGCGCGATGAGCGCCTCGACCTCGCCGATGTTGCCCCGGTGGATCACCGCGTTCAGCGTCAGCGGCAGCCCCAGCCGGGCCACCGCAGCGGCGAAGGCGAGCTTCTCGGCATGGGCGCCCGCGCGGCCGGCGATACGATCGGCACAAGCTGCGTCGGCCGCCTGCACCGACAGCTGCACGTGATCGAGCCCCGCGCCGGCGAGCGCCGGCAGCCGCTCGCCGGCCGGCCCGACGCCAGAGGTGATCAGGTTGGTGTAGAGCCCGGCCGCCGCGCAATGACCGGTCAGGGCGGCGATGTCGACCCGGGCGGTGGGCTCGCCGCCGGACAGATGCACGTGCAGCACGCCGAGCTGCGCCGCCTCGTCAAAGACCCGTCGCCAACTCGCCGTGTCGAGCTCGGTGCCGCGCCGCGCCAGGTCGATCGGATTGGAGCAATAGGGGCAACGCAGCGGGCAGCGATGGGTGAGCTCGGCCAGCAGGCCGATCGGCGGCGACAGCGGCGGGTGCTCGGCGCTCATCGCTCGACGACGCGCTTGCGTGCCAGTTCGTCGAGGAGCTCGGTCACGTCGGCGAGGATGGCCTCGGGCGGCGCGTTGAACTCCTCGGCCAGCATGGCGACGATGGCATCGACCGAGCGCTGCCCGTCGACCAGCCCCAGCACCTTGACGGCGATGAGATTCAGCGCGAATGCGCGTTCCGGCGCCAGCAGCAGCACAGAGCCGCGGACCGCGTCGGTCTTCAGCCGCACGCCGGCGGGCAGGCGCGGTACATCCGTGCCCGCGAACGGGGTCATGCGCCGTCCTCCGCTGGCTGCCAGGCGCCGGGCGGAATGAGGCCCGGCTCGACATAGGCGAAGTGGAGCGCATCGAGCTGAGCCCACAGGACGTCGCACTTGAACCGCAGGGCGTCGGCCACTGCGTCCTGGGCCTCCGCCGTCGTCGCGTGGCGTTTGACGTAGTCGAGCGCAAAATCCGCGTCGCGCGGCGCCTGCGTCAGGCGGTCGTCGAAATAGGCCAGGGTCTCGCGCGAAATGAAGTCGTAGTTCGCCAGCATGCCGGCCACCCGTTGCGAGATGATCGAGGGACTGAACAGCTCCGTCAGCGACGAGGCGATCGCCTCCAGCAGTGACCGCTCCCGCACGAAATGCACGTACGCCTCGACGGCAAAGCGGGTGGCGGGCAGCGCGCCTCGCCTTGACATGACGTAGTCGCGCGGCAAGCCCAGCCCGTCGGTCAGTCTGAGCCAGCGCTCGATGCCGCCCTCGCCGGCGGCGGCGCCATCGTGGTCGATGATGCGCTGGCGCCAGATGCGCCGCAACGCCGGATCGTCCATGCGCGCGACGATCGACGCATCCTTGATGGGAATCGCCGCCTGATAGACGTAGCGGTTGAGCGCCCAGGCCCGGATCTGATCCTTCGACAGGCTGCCGCCATGCAGCAGGCCATGGAACGGATGCAGGTCGTGGTAGCGCTGCCGGCCGATCGCCCGCAGCCGCTCCTCCAATGCGTCGGGGGCGAGCAGGGCGCTCACAGCGAAACCCGCCAGCCGTCGTAGCCGATCTCCCAACCGGCCCGCTCGGCTTCCCGGCGTTCGGGCGAGCCCTCGATCAGCACCGGGTTGGTGTTGTTGATGTGGACGAACACCCGCCGGCCCACGGCCACGTCCCTCAGGGCCGCGATCGAGCCGGTTTCGCCAGCCATGGCCACATGACCCATGCGCGCTCCCGTCTTGCTGCCGACGCCTTCGGCCAGCAGCTCATCGTCACGCCAGACGGTGCCGTCGAAGAATAGCACGTCGGCGTCGGCGACACGCATCCGGACCGCTGGATCGACGACAGCGCAACCGGGAATCGAGACGATGCGGCGGCCATGGGCGGCGATGTCGATGCCCACGGTCCACCCGTCGGCGCCCCCGTCCGCGTCGCCGCCCTCCTGCCACAGCGGCACCTTGCCGGGCACGGTGAACAACGTTGCCGAGATGCCGTCGGCGGGCGTGAACGGCTCGCCCAGGCGGACCACGCGGCGCGTCACCAGCGCGGGGTCCAGCACCCGGAAGATCGGGTTCGCCTCGACGAGCCCCAGCACGGCCTCGCTGGCGTAGAGCGCGAAGGGCTGCCGCTCGCGCAGGGTCAGCAACCCGGCGATGTGATCGACATCGCCGTTGCTGAGGATCACGCCTGTAATGGGCGAGTGCCGGACGCCCGCGCGCGGCGCCAGCTCCGGCGTTGCGGCGATCTGCTGACGGAGATCGGGGGAGGCATTGACGACGATCCAGCGCTCGCCGTCGGCCGAGAGGGCCAGGCTCGACTGCGTCCGCCAGCGCACGCGCGGGTCGCCTGCCCAGGCCAGTCGGCATACGGCACACCGGCAGTTCCACTGCGGCACGCCGCCGCCAGCGGCCGAGCCGAGGAGAATGGCCTCCAGCACGCGCGGGCGACGGCGATGTTCGCCCCGCTCAGAACTCCGGCGGCAGGTCGGCGGATTCGTAGCTCGTCACTTCCATGCCGACACAGATCTCGACGGCGAGTGGCTTCTCCCAGGCCATGTCTATCCTCCGTGCGTCGCGGTTGGTATCGTTTCGGGCGACGTCGGCTTCAGCATACAACCCAAATGCGTTCCCGCAAGAGACGAGGCGGCCGCCCGTTGCGCGGGCGGCCGACCCGTTGCGCCGATCGGCGCCGCGTCAGTTGGTCAGCTGGTTGCCGGCGTAGTTGATCGAGCCGTCGCCGGTGCGCTTCCACTCGTAGACCACGTAGTCCGGCCGGGTGATGTCGCCCTTCTTGTCGTAGGCGATGTCGCCGATCACGGTCTTGAACACCTTCCCCGAGTGCATCACGTCGGCCATCTTCTTGGGGTCGAGCGACTTGGCTTCTTCCGCCGCCTGCTTGAGGATCTCGACGGCGGCGTAGCTGTAGAGGGTGTAGGCCTCCGGATCGAAGCCCTTCGCCTTGAAGCGTTCGACCACGTCCTTGGCCTGCGGGTTGCGGCGCGGATCCGGCGCGAACGTCATCAGGGTGCCCGCGGCGCCGGGGCCCGCGATCTGGGCGAACTCCTTGTCGGCGATGCCGTCGCCCGACATCAGCGGCGCCTTGAGGCCCTGATCGTTCATCTGGCGGATGATGAGGCCGGCTTCGGGATGCAGGCCGCCGAAATAGACCAGATCGACGTTGGCGGACTTGAGCTTGGAGACGAGGGCCGAATAGTCCTTCTCGCTCGGGTTGATGCCCTCGTAGAGCACCTCCTTCACGCCCTTGGCGTTCAGGGTCTTCTTGGTTTCGGTCGCCAGGCCCTGGCCGTAGGGGGTGCGGTCATGGACGATGGCGACGTTCTTGCCCTTGAACTTGTCCGCGATGTAGGTGCCGGCGATCGCGCCCTGCTGGTCATCGCGTCCGCAGGTGCGGAACGTGTTCCACATGCCGCGCTCGGTGAACTTGGGATTGGTCGACGCCGGCGTGATCTGGATGATGCCGGACTCCTCGTACACCTCCGACGCCGGGATCGAGATGCCGGAGTTGAAGTGGCCGACCACCATCTTGACGCCTTCGCTGGCGAACTTGTTGGCGACCGAGACGCCCTGCTTGGGGTCACCGGAATCGTCGCCGATCGACAGCTCCAGCTTCTGGCCGAGAATGCCGCCCTGGTCGTTGATGTCCTGGACCGCCTGCTCCGTGCCCTTGCGCAGCTGGGCGCCGAAGGCCGCGATGGAGCCCGTCAGCGGCCCGCCGACCGCGAGCTTGACCTCGGCGTGCGCCGTCGAGGCGCCGAGAAAACCCACGCCGAGCGCGAGCGCGGCCAGTACTGATCTTGTCGTCATCGTCTCCCTCCGCTTCGATTTATCGAATGTCGGTCAGTTCGCCGCCGCCCCGACAATAGATGATCCGGGCGCGGCGGCATGACTATTTTTGCAGCTTCCGGCTGCCGGCTTCCGTCCGGCTTGGGCCCGCCCGGCGTCGGTCGCCGGGCCCGGCCGTTCAGTGCCGGCCGCCCTCCAGGTAGGCCGCCTGAACTTCGGGGCTGCGCAGCAATTCAGCGCCACTGCCGGTCATGGTGATCTCGCCGTTGACCATGATGTAGCCGCGGTCGGCGAGGCGAAGGGCATGGAAGGCGTTCTGCTCGACCAGCAGCACGGTCATGCCCTCCCGCTGGTTGAGCTCGCGGATGACGTTGAAGATCTGTTTGACGATGAGCGGTGCCAGGCCCAGCGAGGGTTCGTCGAGCAGCAGCAGCCTGGGGCGGCTCATCAGCGCGCGGGCGATGGCCAGCATCTGCTGCTCGCCGCCGGAGAGCGTGCCGCCGCGCTGGTCGAGGCGCTCGCGCAGGCGCGGGAACAGCCCGCAGACGCGGTCCAGATCCTCGTCGTAGTGGGCGCCGCCCAGGACGGCCGCGCCCATTTGCAGATTCTCGCGCACCGTCATGCGCGGGAAGATGCGCCGTCCTTCCGGCGACTGCGCGATCGAGAGGCGGGCGATCTCGTGGGTCGGCAGCTGCGAGATATCGCGGCCGCCATAGACGATCGCGCCGTCCTGGGCACGGGGATTGCCGAAGATGGTCATCATCAGGGTCGACTTGCCGGCGCCGTTGGCACCGATCAGCGTGACGATCTCGCCCTCGTTGACCTCCAGGTCGATGCCCTTGAGCGCCATGATGCGCCCGTAGAAGGCCTTGACGCCCCTGATCGACAGCAGCGGCACCGGGCTCATGAGCCGACCTCCGCAGCCACCGCGGGCAACTCCTCGTCCGCGACGCCGAGGTAGGCCGCGATCACCCGCTCGTCGCGGCGCACCTCCTCGGGCGTTCCGTCGGCGATCTTGCGGCCGTAGTCGAGGACGATCACGTGGTCGGAGATCTCCATCACCACCGACATGTCGTGCTCGATGAGCAGGATCGAGGTCGGCGTGGTGCTGCGGATGTCGAGCAGAAGGTCGGTCAGCGCCGCGCTCTCGCGCGGATTGAGGCCCGCCGCCGGCTCGTCCAGGCACAGCAGGACCGGATCGGCGCACATGGCCCGCGCGATCTCCAGCCGCCGCTGGTCGCCGTAGGCCAGCTCGCCGGCCGCGACATCGGCCCGGCTCGTCAGGTTGACCTGGTCCAGCCAGTGCCGCGCCTTGTCGATGGCGGCGCGCTCGGCGGCCGGATAGCCGATGCCGAGGAGACCGAGGAAGCTCATGCCGGAGGCCCGCATCAGCGGGTTGTGCTGGGCGACCAGCAGGTTTTCCAGCACGGTCATGCCGGCGAACAGGCGGATGTTCTGGAACGTCCGCGTCACCTTGGCTTTGGCCGCGATGGCGTGGCCGGGCATGGTCTCCAGAGAGAAGCTCCGCTCGCCGCTGCGCACCGTGAGCGCCCCGCCGCTCGGCCGGTAGAAGCCGGTGATGCAGTTGAAGACGGTGGTCTTGCCGGCGCCGTTCGGGCCGATGACGGCGGTGATGTCGGAGCGGCCGACGCTGAACGACAGGTCATCGACGGCGACCAGCCCGCCGAACCGCATCACGAGGTGCTCGACCGCGAGCAGCGGGTCGTTCTGCCACCGCATCAACGCGCCTCCGCAGGGGCTGCGGCCGGCGCGCCCGCCCGGTGCAGCAGGACGCTCGGCGTGCGCTGCGAGATCAATCCGCGCGGCCGCCATACCATCATCGCCGCCATGGCGAGGCCGAAGAGCAGCAGGCGGTACTGGTTGGGGTCGAAGTGCTCGCCGAACACGACCTGCAGGACCTCGAGCCGCCGCAGCAGCTCGGGGCCCGCCACCATGGCGACCGCCGCGATGGCGACGCCCACCTGCGAGCCCATGCCGCCGAGCACCACGATCGACAGGATGATCGCCGATTCCATGAAATTGAAGCTCTCGGGGCTGACGAAGCCCTGGCGGACGGCAAAGAAGGAGCCGGCGAAGCCGCCGAACATGGCACCGATGGCGAAGGCCGTCAGCTTGGTGTTGCGGGTGTTGATGCCGAGCGCGCGGCAGGCGATCTCGTCCTCGCGCAAGGCCTCCCAGGCACGGCCGATCGGCAGCCGCCGCAGCCGGAGCGTGACCGCGTTGGTGACCAGCGCCAGCACGAGGATGAGGTAGTAGAGGAAGACGATCCGCTGCATCGGATCGAAGGTGAGCCCGAAGGTGGCGGCGAAGCCGTTGTCGCCGCTGGTGAAGGGGATGCCGAAGAACGATACCCGCGGAATCGAGGAGATGCCTGCGCTGCCGTTGGTGAGGCTCACCCAGTTGATGGCCACGAGGCGGATGATCTCGCCGAAGGCCAGCGTCACGATGGCGAGGTAGTCGCCGCGCAGCCGCAGCACCGGAAAGCCGAGCAGGATGCCGAAGAAAGCAGCCATGATGCCGGCCACCGGCAGGCAGATCCAGAACGACACGCCGAAGGTCGTCGACAGCAGGGCGTAGGAATAGGCACCGACGGCGTAGAAGGCGACATAGCCGAGGTCGAGCAGGCCGGCGAGGCCGACGACGATGTTCAGGCCCCAGCCGAGCATCAGGTAGGTCAGCACGAGAATGCCGAGATCGATCCAGTAGCGCGCGGCGCTCAGGCCGCCGAACGCGTAGGCCGCCAGAAACGGGAAGGCGACCGCCGCGCCAACGAGCGCAATGCCGAGGAGACCGGCGACCCGGCCGAACGCCGTCCTGTCGGCGGTCGTGCGGACGGGGGGCGCCTCGATCGCGGCGGGTCGCGGACGGCTTCGGCGCCATGCCAGGCGGACGAAGGCGAGCGCCAGGCGACCGAAGAAGACGATGGCACAGGCGGCCACCACGAGCGGCACCCGCGGGGTCAGGACCAGCTCGTTGTTGGAGCCGACGTCCGAGCGGAGCAGCAGGATCGGGAAGGAGAGGCCGAGCATCACCAGCGCGGCCAGGGCGGCATCCTTGGCCGCGGCGATCATGCCGCCCTCGGGCTTTCCCGCGTGGGGAACGGCGTGCGCGCCATCACGAGCGGGCGCCGGCCGGTCCGGACGGTCTGCGGCTGTCGTCGCACGGGCGAGATTGGTCATCGCGGAACGCTCACACCTTCTCGACTTCCGGGCGTCCGAGCAGTCCGGTGGGCATGAAGATCAGCACGACAATGAGAATGGCGAAGGCGGCGACGTCCTTGTACTCGATCGAGAAGTAGGACGACCACATGGTCTCCACGAGGCCGATGATGAGCCCCCCGACGACGGCGCCCGGCAGCGAGCCGATGCCGCCGAGAACGGCCGCGGTGAAGGCCTTGATGCCGGGAACGAAGCCATCGGAAAAGGACACGACGCCATAGTAGAGGAGGTAGAGCGTGCCGGCGACGGCGGCGAGCGCTGCGCCCATCACGAAGGTGAGCGAGATGGTGCGGTCGACGTTGATGCCGAGCAGGGCGGCCATGCGCCGGTCCTGCTCGCAGGCGCGCTGCGCCCGGCCGAGCGGCGTCTTCTGCACCACGTACCAGAAGATCGCCAGCAGGACGGCGGTCACCGCCATGATGATCAGCTGCTTGTAGGAAATGGTCGCATCGTAGTGCCCGTCGGTGAACAGCACGATGACGTCGCCGACCATCGGCGGCGTCGGCTTGGGCCGGGCGCCCTGCGTGACCTGGATCAGGTTGGGCAGGAAGATCGAGATGCCGATCGCCGAGATCAGCGGGGCGAGGCGGAACGAGCCGCGCAGGGGGCGGTAGGCCAGCCGCTCGATGGTCCAGCCCCAAAGCCCGGTCAGGCCCATGGACATGACCATGACGATCAGCAGGGAGAGGATGACCGCGCCGGCGCCCAGCACGGCGTTCACGAACAGAAAGAGCAGCAGCGCGATGAAGCACGAGACCATGAACACATCGCCGTGGGCGAAGTTCACCATGCCGATAATGCCGAAGACGAGAGTATAACCGATGGCGATGAGGCCGTAGATGGAGCCCAAGGTAAGCCCGTTCACCAATTGCTGAACGAAATCTGCCATTCTCCAGCCGTCCCTCTGACAAAACCCGCTAGCAGGGGGCGGAGGTCAATGCGCCCCACCGTGAGCCCTGCCGGTTGCACTTCCGCAGCAAACCTCAGACCAAGTGTAGCAAGCCTCAGACCAAGTACCGCTCCCCGTTTGTCTTATCCTGCCTGCGCGCGCGATGCCAAGCGATCGGCCCGATTTTTGCCGGGAAGAGATGATCCAGGCTCCGCTGCGGGCCGCACATCCGGCGAGGCCGGGATGGGGGGCTGCGGCACACCCGAGCGGCCGAAGCTCGGCTGGACGAACGCGAGGTCCGAGCCATTCCGGGCGCAGCGTGCTATAAGGCAATGCTGCCAACGGTGTCGGGGCGCCGGTGGTCAGGAGGTTGAAGCGGTCCATGTCGAGTGCCGAGCCCTCCATTCCGGATTTCTTTCGCACGGCGCCTCCGGCTGGCGCCGACGGCGTTTGGGCCGAGGGCCCCGTCGATGCGGCGTCCCTGGCCGAGATTATCGATTCGCTGCCGGTGCTGATCGCCTTCATCGACCGGGATTTCGTCTATCGCTTCGCCAATGCGGCTTACCGGGACTGGTTCCACCGTCCGCCGCAGGAGATCGTCGGCAAGCCGGTGACGGATCTGGTCGGGCCGATCGGCTTCGCCGAGCGGCTGCCGGCGATGCGGCGTGCGCTCGAGGGCGAGCCGACGACGGTCGAGCTCTACATTCCCCATGCCGACGGGCGGTCGCGCTGGGGTGAATGCCGGCTGACGCCGCGGCGCACCGAGGCCGGCGAGGTGGACGGCTTCTTCCTGTTCGTGGTCGAGAGCACCAAGCGGCGGCTGGCGGAGGACGCGCTGCGCCAGAGCGAGGAGCGCTTCAGAAGCCTTGCCCGGCACATCCCGATGCCGATCTGGATGGAGCGCGTCGACGGGCGGCTCGGCTTCATCAACCAGGCCTATGTCGACTTTGTCGGACTGACCCACGAACAGGTGCTCCAGACCAACTGGCGCAGCGGCGTCCACCGCGACGACCTGCCCGGCGTGCTCGCGGCGATCGAGGCCGGCCGCGCCTCGCTGAGGCTGTGCGAGATGGAAGCACGGGTCATGCGCTGCGATGGGCAATGGCGTTGGCTGCGCGCCGCCATGCAGCCGGTGTTCGGCCCCACCGGCGAGCTGGAAGGCTACATCGCCGCCGCCCACGACCTGACGGAGGCCAAGCAGGCGGAAACCGACCTTCGGCGCGCCAACGCACAGCTCGAGGAGCGGATCCAGGAGCGGACGCGCGAGCGCGACCGCCTGTGGCGAACGTCGAAGGACATCCTCGTCGTGGCCGACCGCGACGGCCGCTGGCTCGATGTCAACCCGGCCGCCGAGCGCTCCCTAGGGTGGAGCCGCAAGGAACTGATCGGCCGCACGTCGGAATGGCTGGAGCCGGCGGAGGACCGGGCGCAGTCGCGGGCCGAGCTGCTCTTGCATCTGTCGGGCGAGAGCCACGGCACCTACGAGAACCGGCTCGTCACGCGCGGGGGGGCTGCCTCTGGATTTCCTGGTCGGCGGTTCAGGATGGCGACGTCCTCTATTGTATCGGCCGCGACGTCTCCGCCCAGAAGCAGGCTGCGGCGGAGCTCGAAGCAGCGCAAGCCCAACTGCGCGAAGCGCAGAAGATGGAGGCGATCGGCCAGCTGACCGGCGGCATCGCGCACGACTTCAACAACATGCTGACCGCGATGATCGGCTCGCTCGACCTGATGCGGCGCAAGCTCGAGAGCGGCCGGGTCTACGAGGTCGGCCGCTATATCGCCACGGCCACCGCTTCGGCCGAGCGCGCGGCGGCATTGACCCAACGGCTGCTCGCGTTCTCGCGGCGCCAGGCGCTCAATCCGCAGCCGATCGACGTCAACCAGCTGGTTCGTTCGATGAGCGACTTGCTGGGCCGCACGCTCGGCGAATCGATCGAGGTCAGGCCCCTGCTCGGTCGCGACGTGTGGAGGGCTTACACCGACGCCAATCAGCTCGAGGCGGCGATCCTCAACATCGCGCTCAACGCCCGTGACGCCATGCCCGCCGGCGGCATGCTGCGGATCGAGACGGCCAATGTCGAGGCGACGTGCAGCGTGGGCACCGACGGGGATTGTGCGCCCGGTCCGTATGTCCTCATCGCCCTGTCCGATACGGGCATGGGCATGGACGCCCAGGTGCTCAACCGCGTGTTCGAGCCCTTCTTCACGACCAAGCCCTTTGGGCAGGGGACCGGACTCGGTCTGTCGATGGTCTACGGCTTCGTGAAGCAGTCGGGCGGTCACGTCAGCATCGACAGCGAGGGCGGCAGCGGCACCACGGTCAAGCTGTTCCTGCCGCGCTTTGGCCGCAACGGCGATGGCGGCCGGGCCGATGCCGGCCCGCCCTGAGCATCGGCCTACGTCGCGTCGGCCTCGTCGAGCAGAAAGTCCAGGACGGCGCGGGTAAAGGCCTCCGCCTGCTCGACGTTGGACAGGTGCGCCGCATCGAGCTCGATGACGCGGGCACCGGTGATCTGCTGAGCGATGAAGCGGCCGGCCGCCGGCGGCGTGCCCGGGTCGTGGGCGCCGACGATGACCAGCACCGGGTTGCGGGCTCCGCCGATGACGGCGCGCAGGTCCATGTCGCGCAGCGCCGCCGAGCAGGCGGCAAAGCCCGCGGGACGCGTCGCCAGGACCAGGGCCCGAATACCATCGACCACGTCGGGGCGAGCTGCACGGAACCCTGGTGTAAACCAGCGCGCCATGGTCGCCTCGACGACCGACTCCATGCCCGCCTGGCGTACGAGGCGGATGCGATCGTTCAGGCTGTCCGGGGGGCCGGCCACGGCCGCGGTATTGGCGAGCACCACGCGCCCGAGCCGGTGTTGCGCGTGCGCCAGCAGCCATTGTCCGACCATGCCGCCCATGGACAGGCCGCACCAATGGGCACGTTCGATGTGCAGCGCATCGAGAAGATCCAGCGCATCGCGGCCGAGCCGATCGATGCTGAAGGGGCTGGCCGGCCCGTCCGAGCCGCCGTGGCCGCGCGCGTCGTACCGGATCACCCGGAAGCGCTGCGCCAACGCGCCGAGCTGAGGCTCCCACATGGACAGGTCGGCCGCCAGCGAGTGGGCCATGACCAGGGCGGGCGCGGTCGCAGGACCGTCGATCACCGCATGGAAGCGGCCTGCGGCGGTCTCGAACATCGGCATGGGTACCTCCTGTTGTCACGTCGACGATATGGATGCCCGCTCCGCCGCCATGCTAGGCTTGCGTAAAGCTCACCGTTTGCGGTGAGCGTCTGTTCTTAGACCGGCGGACCTCAAGGAGCGAAGCAATGGCGATGACGATGACGGGCGAGGTGGTGTTGTCCGCCGATCGGGACACCGTTTGGGCCAAGCTGAACGACGCCGAGGTGCTGAAATCATGTATCCCCGGATGCGAGGCGCTCGAGAAGGTGAGCGATACCGAGTTCAGGGCGACCGCGAAGGTCAAGGTTGGCCCGGTCAAAGCGACGTTCAAGGGCAGGGTTGAGCTGAGCGACATCAAGCCCCCCGAGAGCTACCGCATCACCGGCGAGGGAGAAGGCGGCGTCGCCGGTTTCGCGAAGGGCGGCGCGCTCGTGACCCTCACGGAAGTGGAGGCGGGAACGCGCCTCGCCTACGAGGTGGAAACGCAGATCGGCGGCAAGCTGGCGCAGCTCGGCGGCCGGCTGGTGAACGGGGTCGCCAAGAACTACGCCGACGGCTTCTTCGAAAACCTCGCCAAAGCCGTATCGGCCCCCGCCGCGTAGAGCGATCTCCCCATCGAGCGGGTGCTCCCGGCCGAGAAGGGCGCTCCGGATTCAATGGCTTGAACCATTCTTGCCGATCGGGCGATCGCCTCTCATGGGGCTAGGCCGCGGATCTGTGCCGCCTCCGACGTTTTGTGTTTCGCCAGATAGGCGAGTACAACATGACAGACCCGCTCAGCGCGCAGGGATTCGGCGGAACCAAGTACATTGAGCGGACATTTCGGGCTATGGAGCCGTGCGGCTGGGGGGAAAGCCGGGCGTGCGCCCCACGGCATGGGCGACGGCTGGGCGGTCGTATTCCGCTCTGCGGGAAAATTGGCTCCGCGAAACGTTAACTGAATGATTCGACAACGGTATCGTCTCGGCTATCCGGTCCCCGGGGTATCCGGTAGTGTTGCAGAGGCACGCAAGGGGGGGCGTTGACAGTCATGCATCTCGACTCGGCCACCCTGTTGATCGCGAGTTTCTTTACGACCTTGGTGCAGGGCCTGCTGCTGATTTTCTTCTGGTGGCAGGATCGGAAGGTCAAGGCGTTGGGCGTCTGGGGGCTGGCGTTCATCGTCGGCAGCATCGGCATCGCGCTGTTCGCCGGCCGTGGCGTCATCCCCGACGCGCTCTCGATGATCGTCGCCAATGCGCTGATCCTGGTGGCCTACGGTTGCTGCTGGGCGGGCGTCCGACTGTTCGAAGGGCTGCGCACGAGCATCCTGGCAGTCTTGGCGTCGCCGGTCATTTGGGTGTTGTCCTGCCTGGACGAGCGCATCCTCGGTTCGCAGCCGGCGCGCACGGCGATCATGTCCGTGCTGATTGCCGTGCTGACCGGGGCGTCGGCCGTGGAATTCTGGCGCGGCCGGGGCGAGCGGCTGTCGTCGCGCCGCCCGCTCATCGCGCTGTTTTCGGCATGTTCGGTCATCTTCGCCGTCCGCAGCGCCTACGGCAGCCTGTTGCCTTATCCGATCGGAGCTGAGCCGCCGGCCGGCACCGCCTGGTATGCCGCGTTTGCATTTTTCATCTTCATATCGATCTCGGTGATGGCGTTCCTGTTCGTGGCGCTGTCGAAGGAGCGGATCGAAGTCAGTCAGCGCCACAACGCGGCGGTCGATCCGGTGACCGGCGTGCTGCGTCGGGGCGCCTTCATGTTGCAGGGGGCCCGCTTGGTGGCGCGCTATGCGACCGAGCGGCGTCCGGTCTGCCTGTTGCTCATCGATCTCGGTATTCCGTCGGACGGCTCGGCTGACGATACGGCGTTGCATCGATTTGCCGAGCAGACGCTCGGCTTTCTCAAGCCGAACGACCTGATGTCCCGCATGGGACGTACGGAATTTGCGTGCGTGCTGGCAAACATAACGCACAACGACGCCGTCTCGATCGGCGAAAGCATTCACGCGATGGCCGGCGTCGATCGGGTGCTCGCGTCCAAGGCGCGGGTGCATATCGGCGTCGCGAGCTCCACCCAGGTTGGCCATGACCTGCGGGCGCTCGTCGAAGCGGCGGATGCCGCGATGGAGCACGGCAGGCAGCGCGGCGAAGGCGTCGTGCTCTATCACCCCTCGCTCGAGCGCGTCGCCGACGAGCCGGTCGCCGGTGCCGCCGGCCGCGTCATTCCCTTCACGAGCCGGGACCGGGTCTGGCATCGGTAGCGTCGGCTGGCTCTGCTGCTCTTGCCTCGCCCCTCGTCAGCGTTTCAACGCCCGCGCCCGTTTCCCTCCCGACACAGCTTTCGCCCTTCCGATACGGTAGTGATAGCGGCAACAGGAACGCGCCTCGGACGGCAGTTCCCTGCATGGCCCCGGAAAAAACATGCTGTTCGATGCGGCCACGCTTTTCGTCGTCGGTGGTGTGACGACCACCATCCAGAGCGTGCTCCTGTCTTATTTCTGGGTGCGCGACCGGCGCTTCACACCATTGCTGTGGTGGGCCGCCGCCTATCTCGTGGCCGGCGTGAGCCGGGCGCTTCCCGCATGGCTCGACCTGCCGCACGACGGCGCTGCGGCGATGCTTGCCGACATCGCCAGGCTTTCCGCATTTGCCCTCGCATGGCAGGGCGTCCGGGTCTTCGAGGGCCGAACATCGCTATGGCCGATCGCCATACTGCTGCCGATGATCTGGCTGGTGGTCAATCTACCCGCCATCGTCGGCGGATTTGCCTGGGCAAGATCATTCCTGCCCGCGGCGGGGATAGCGGCCCTGTCGGTGGCGATCGCCGTCGAGTGCTGGCGCGGCCGCGGCGAGCGTCTGATGTCGCGCGACGCCATGATGGCCCTTGCCGGCATCATGGCTTTCGTCAGCGCGGCCCGCGCGGCGTCCTTCGCCTTCGTATCGTGGCCGATCGAGGTGCCAGCGCTCTGGAACAGTATCGCATTCCTGTTCACCTTCCTGACGACGACGACATTCTCCTTCCTGGCCGTCGCCCTCAGCAAGGAGCGGGCGACGCTCGCGTCGCCGCGCGACGCCGTGATCGATCCGGTCACCGGTGTGCTCGCCCGCGGCAGCTTCGTGATTCAGGCGGAGCGTGCCATTCGACGGTACAGGGCCGAGCAGCGAGAGGTCTCGCTCCTGTTTGCGGAGATCCGGCCGAATGTTTCGGCCGGCGTGATCGAGGCTGAGCCACTCAATCGATTCGCGCGCGTCATCGGTCAGCAGCTCCAGTCGACCGACGTCGTCGGCCGCACCGGACACGCCGATTTCGCCTGTCTGCTGACGGGCGCGGCAGCTGGACACGCGACGGCGTCCGGCGAACGGATGTTCCGCGCTCTGAGAGACTTCTGCGACGAGCGCGGCTGGCGTCTCGACATCGGCATCGCCTCCACGTCCGAGGGCGGCCATGATCTCACGGCGCTCGCTGCTGCCGCCTGCGCCGCGCTCGACCGGTCCCGCGCGCAGGCCGCCTCCGGTGTCGTGCTGTTTGATCCGGCCATGCACCAGCCGGCGCCTTTCGACGGCGAAGGCGGCGATCGTCGCGTTGTGCCCTTCGTGCGCAGGCAGCCTGGACATTAGCGGGGGCGGGCGGGCTCCCGCTGCCTCGACGCCGCCGGCACGACTTTTTTCGTTTTCGCGGCGTTTTCCTGCTTCGGCCCCACCGATCGTCTACTTGACCCTCAAAAGGCGGGGGTTCAGATTTGATTTCGACAAGTTCCAAACAGGTGCTTGAGTTGCCGCCGTCGCCCGCGGTTCACCCATTTTCCGCGGGCATTCCCACCCGCAACGGCGGAGCGGGTTTTGCCAAGGAGGAGGGCTGCATGGTCGCCGTGAACATGACGGTGAACGGAAAGCCGGCGTCTGCGGAGCTCGATCCGCGCACTCTGCTCGTTCAGTTTTTACGCGATCACCTGCGCCTGACCGGCACGCACGTGGGCTGCGATACCAGCCAATGCGGCGCCTGTGTCGTTCACATGGACGGGCATGCCGTGAAGAGCTGCACCGTGCTGGCGGCCACTTGCGCCGGATCGCAGATCACCACCATCGAAGGCCTGGCGAGCCCCGCCGGGCTGCATCCGATGCAGGAAGCCTTTCGCGACAACCACGGCCTCCAGTGCGGCTTCTGCACACCCGGCATGATCATGACTGCGGTCGACATGGTCCGGCGCAAAGGCTCGGCGCTCGATGAGACCACGATCCGCGAGGAGCTGGAGGGCAACCTCTGCCGCTGCACCGGCTACCACAACATCGTCAAGGCGATCGCGGCCGGCGCCCGGGCCATGGCAGCTGAGGGGCCGGCGCAGCAGGCGGCCGAGTAGACGGACGGCGGGCCCGGCCCGCGCCGGCGGATCACAATCGAGGAGCATGCGGTCATCGCGGCATGCGCGAATGCTGAGCATGCTCTCGTCCAGGGAGGACCATCATGGGCGTGACGAAGATCGGCACCGCGGTGCGCCGAAAGGAAGATCAACGCTTCATCACCGGCCGTGGCCAGTACACCGACGATCTCAACCGACCGGGCCAGGCCCATGCCGTGTTCGTGCGGTCGCCCCACGCCCACGCCCACATCCGCAGCATCGATTCGGCCGCCGCCCGCGCCTTGCCGGGTGTCCTGGCGGTTCTGACGGGAGATGACGTCGCCGCGGACAACGTCGGCGGCCTCATCTGCGGCTGGATGATCCACTCCAAGGACGGCAGCCCCATGAAGGCGGGCGCGCATCCGGCGCTGGCCCAGGGCAAGGTCCGCTACGTGGGGGACCATGTCGCGGTGGTGATCGCCGAGACGCTGACGGCCGCCCGTGACGGCGCCGAGGCCGTCGTCGTCGACTACGACGTCCTGCCGGCGGCGGTCGACACTGCCAAGACCCAGGCGCCGGAGGCGCCGCAGGTGCACGAGGTGGCCCCCCGCAACACCGTCTACGAATGGCAGCTGGGCGACAAGACGGCGACCGACGCAGCCTTTGAACGGGCAGCTCACGTCACCAAGCTCGACCTGGTCAACAACCGGCTGGTGCCCAATCCGCTCGAGCCGCGGGTGGCGATCGGCGAATACGAGCCGGGGACCGAGGTTTTCACGCTCCATACCACCAGCCAGAACCCGCATGTGGCGAGGCTCGTGCTGGCCGCCTTCATCGGCATCGCCCCCGAGCACAAGCTGCGTGTCATCGCCCCCGACGTGGGCGGTGGCTTCGGCTCCAAGATCTTCATCTATGCCGAGGAAACCGTCTGCGTGTGGGCGGCGAGGCGGGTCGGGCGCCCGGTCAAATGGACTAGCGACCGTACCGAGGCGTTCCTGTGCGACGCGCATGGACGCGACCATGTCACCCACGCCGAGCTCGCGCTCGACGAGCGCGGCAAGGTCCTCGGCCTCCGGGTCAAGACGATCGCCAATCTGGGCGCCTATCTGTCGACCTTCTCGTCGTCGGTGCCGACCTATCTCTATGCGCCGCTGCTGTCCGGCCAGTACGACATTCCCGCCATCAACTGCGAGGTCGACGGCGTCTACACCAACACGGCGCCCGTCGACGCCTACCGGGGGCGGGACGGCCCGAGGCCACCTTCGTGATCGAGCGTCTGATGGAGGTCGCGGCCCGCGAGCTCGGCATCGATCCGGTGCAGTTGCGCCGCCGCAACTTCGTGAAGAGCTTCCCCCACCAGACGCCGGTGATCATGGCCTACGATACCGGCGACTATAACGCCTCGCTGGCGCGGGCCCTGGAGCTGATCGACTACACGGGCCTCGCCAAGCGCAAGCGCGAGAGCGCCCGCAAAGGCATGCGGCGGGGCATCGGCTTCTCCGCCTACATCGAGGCCTGCGGCATCGCCCCGTCGCAGGCGGTGGGCTCGCTCGGCGCCGGCGTCGGCCTGTGGGAATCGGCCGAGGTCCGGGTCAATCCGACCGGCTCCGTGGAGGTGCTCACCGGCTCCCACAGTCACGGCCAGGGACACGAGACGACGTTCGCCCAGTTGGTGTCGGACCGGCTCGGCATCCCCATCGAGCAGGTGTCGATCGTTCACGGCGATACCGACAAGGTGCAGTTCGGCATGGGCACCTACGGCTCGCGCTCGGGCGCCGTCGGCATGTCGGCCATCGTCAAGGCCATGGACAAGGTGATCGCCAAGGCCAAGAAGGTGGCGGCCTACGTGCTCGAAGCGTCCGAGGGCGATATCGAGTTCAAGGACGGGCGCTTCTCCGTTGCCGGCACGGACCGCGGGCTCGCCTTCGGCGAGGTCGCGCTGCAGGCCTATATCGCCCACAAGTTCTCCGGACAGGAGCTGGAGCCGGGGCTCAAGGAGGGGGCGTTCTACGACCCGACCAATTTCACCTTCCCGGCCGGCGTCCACGTCTGCGAGCTGGAGATCGACCCGGAGACCGGCGTCGCGACCATCGACAAATGGGTTGCCGTCGACGATTTCGGCAACGTCATCAATCCGATGATCGTCGAGGGGCAGGTCCACGGGGGCATCGCCCAGGGCGTCGGCCAGGCCCTGTTCGAAGGCGCCGTCTACGACGGCTCCGGCCAGCTGGTGACCGCGAGCTTTATGGACTACCGCATGCCGCGGGCGGCCGACCTGCCGTCGTTCACCGTCGACATGACGGTCACGCCGTGCCCGTCCAACCCGTTGGGCATCAAAGGCTGCGGCGAGGCCGGCGCCATTGCGGCTCCCCCCGCCGTGGTCAATGCGCTGACCGATGCGCTCGGCCACGAGAACATCGAGATGCCGGCGACGCCCCAGGCGATCTGGCGGGCCTGCCGGACGCCGCCGCGCCTTGCGGCCGAATAGGGCTGAATGAGGCGTCGGCCCGTCGTCTCGCGCATCGGAGCCCAAACAAGGCGCCGGTCGTGAAGCGAAGCCGATGCTAGATCGATGAGATTGAGCGACGGCTCCGATCCTGTCGGAGCGTCCGCTGCTCTAAAGCGCATCTGACGAGCCCGCATCGCTGCGGGAGAGCGGAGAGCCACGATGTACGCTTTCGATTACCATCGCCCGACGACCGCGCGGCAGGCCGCCGGCCTGCTCGGGAAGGACGAGGACACCCGTCTGCTCGCCGGCGGGCAATCACTGCTGCCGATGATGAAGCTTCGGCTGGTGCAGACGGGCCATCTCGTCGACCTCAATGCCGTCGAAGAGCTGAGAGGGATCGATCGCAGCCCGCGCACGCTCACCATCGGCGCCATGACGCGCCACGCCGAGGTCGCCGAGTCGCCCGACGTCGCCGAGGCGATTCCCGCGCTGGCCGAGCTGGCCTCGACGATCGGCGACCCGGCCGTGCGCCATATGGGCACCCTCGGCGGCTCCATCGCCAACAACGATCCGGCCGCCGACTATCCGGCTGCGTGCCTGGCGCTCGGCGCCACCATCATCACCAACAAACGCAAGATCGAGGCGGACGACTTCTTCAAGGGCCTGTTCGAGACGGCGCTGGAGGAGGGCGAGCTCGTCGTCAAGGTGAGCTTCCCGGTGCCGGCCAAGGCGGGCTATGCCAAGTTCCCCAACCCCGCGTCGCGCTTCGCCCTGGTCGGCGTGTTCGTCGCCAAGCGCAGCTCGGACATCCGAGTCGCGGTGACGGGCGCCGGCGCCAACGGCGTCTTTCGCTGGCTGGAGGCCGAGGAGGCCCTGAAGGGGCGGTTCACGGCCAAGTCGCTGGACGGACTGGTCCCGCCCACGGAGGGGCTCAACAGCGACATCCACGCCGATGCCGAATATCGGGCGCATCTGATCGGCGTCATGGCCAGGCGGGCGGTGCAGCAAGCGTCCGCCTGATCGAGGGCGGCTGCACTTTGCCGGGGCGGGGCTCGAATCCGAGAGCTCCGGTCGGCGGGCGGGCGCCGGGGCGCGACGTCGCGGCGATTTCATTCCGGCGGAAAGCGCTTTAAGACCAGTGACGGTTGCCGTCGCCCGATCGGATCGTCATGGTTCATTCGCCGCCCACCAGCATCGACCAGACACTCAAGCTGCTGGAGGCCGGGGGCTACGTCGCCGATCGGTCTCTCGCGACCGTTCTGTTCCTGTCGCTGCGCATGGGGCGGCCGCTCTTCCTCGAAGGCGAGGCCGGCGTCGGCAAGACGGAGATCGCCAAGGTGCTGGCGCGGACGCTGGGCCGCCGCCTGATCCGCTTGCAGTGCTACGAAGGCCTCGACGTCGCCGCCGCCGTCTACGAATGGAACTATGCCGGCCAGATGATGGCGATCAGGCTCGCCGAGGCGGCCGGAGACATCGACCGCGACACGTTGCAGAGCGACATCTTCTCGGAACGCTACCTGATCAAGCGCCCGCTGCTGCTGGCGCTGGAGCCCGATCCGGCCGGCCCGCCCGTGCTGCTCATCGACGAGCTGGACCGTACGGACGAGGCGTTCGAGGCCTATCTGCTCGAGGTGCTCTCGGATTTCCAAGTGACGGTGCCCGAGCTCGGGACGATCCGCACCGAGCGGTCGCCCATCGTCATCATCACCTCCAATCGCACGCGGGAGATCCATGACGCCCTGAAGCGGCGTTGCCTTTACCATTGGGTCGATTATCCGGACAGCGAGCGGGAACTGGCGATCCTGAAGGCGCGGCTGCCGCAGGCCCCGGCCGAGCTGTCGAAGGCCATCGTCGGGCTGGTGCAGGCGATGCGGAAGGAAGACTTGTTCAAGCTCCCGGGCGTGGCCGAGACGCTCGATTGGGCCTCGGCGCTGGTCGAGCTCGATGCCGTGGCTCTCGATCCGACCGTCGTGGCGGATACCCTGGGCGTGCTGCTCAAGTATCAGGACGACATCGAGAAGATGAAGGGCTCGCGCATCAAGGAGATGCTCGACAGCCTCGAGCGTGATCTCAAGGCGGCGGAGTGACGGCTAAGCAGGATGTCCGAACTCCGCCCGCGGCGCGGGTTCGGAAAGTCTGCATGATCTCAAAGTCTTGGCAGAGATTCGCGGGTCGGAACACGGTTCCGACCCGCGAATCTCTACTTAGCCTCGGATAGCAGCGGACATGACCGGCGCGGAGCAAGCGGACCAGGGGCGGCTGGCGGACAACATCGCCCACTTCGGGCGGGCGCTCCGCGTGGCGGGGCTGCCGGTGGGGCCTGGCACCGTCCTGGACGCGATCACGGCTCTGGAGGTCGCGGGGATCGGCAACCGCGCCGACTTCTACTGGACGCTGCACGCCGTGTTCGTCACCCGTCGCGAGCAGAGCGTCATCTTCGAGCAGGCGTTCCGGCTGTTCTTCCGCCGCCGCGGCCTGATCGAGAAGCTGATTGCCATGATGAGCCCGGTGGCGCCGGCCGCCGCGGAGCACAAGCCGCCCAAGCCGGGTTCGGCCCGCGTCGCCGAGGCGTTTGCGCCCAGGCGCCGCGATGCCGAGCCCAAGCAGCAGGAGGTCGAACTGTCGGCGCGCCTCAGCGTCTCCGACCGCGACATCCTGCGTGCGAAGGACTTCGCCCAGATGAGTGCGGCCGAGATCGCCCAGGCCAAGCGGCTGATCTCCGAACTGCGGCTACCGGTCGACCGCGTCGTCACGCGCCGTTTCGTGCCGGACCCGCGTGGCGCCCGCATCGACGCGCGCCGCTCCTTCCGCCGGTCCCTGCGATCGGGCGGGGCCATGATCGAGCTGGCGCTGCGCGAACCGGCCACGCGCCACCCGCCGGTGGTGGCGCTGGTCGACATTTCCGGCTCGATGGCGGAGTACACGCGCCTTCTCCTTCATTTCATGCACACGCTGGCGGAGCGTGGCCAGCGGGTGCACACGTTCCTGTTCGCCACGCGGCTGACCAACGTCACGCGCGAGCTCGCGGGGCGCGACCCGGACGAGGCCCTGGCGCGGGCGTCCAAGGCCGTGCCTGACTGGGAGGGGGGCACGCGCATCGCCGCAGCGCTGCATCGCTTCAACCGGCTGTGGTCGCGGCGGGTGCTGTCGCAGGGCGCCGTCGTGCTGCTGTTCACCGATGGGCTGGAGCGCGACGTGACCGACGAGCTGACGTTCGAGCTCGACCGGCTGCGCCGCTCCTCCCGGAAGCTGGTCTGGCTCAACCCGCTGCTCCGCTATGACGGTTTCGAAGCGCGCGCCGCGGGCATCCGCGCCATGTTGCCCCACGTCGACGAGTTCCGCTCCATCCACTCGGTCGCATCGATGCAGGATCTCGTGGCCGCGCTCGGCGCGGCCCGCCCCGGCGAAAATCCGAGGCACTGGTTGCGTTGACCAGCTCCGCAGCCGGCGGCCTTGTGCGCTGCCGGGCAGGGCTTACTTTGAGGTCGCGTGGAGACGAGCAAGATGCTGGCAAGCGACGACGACATCCTGAGGGAAGCGGAGAACTGGCGCCGCGCCGGCAAGGGCGTGGCGCTGGCCACGGTGGTGGAGACCTGGGGCTCGGCGCCGCGGCCGGTCGGCAGCCACCTCGTCATCCACGAGGACGGGAATTTCCTGGGCTCGGTGTCCGGCGGCTGCGTCGAAGGCGCGGTCGTGACCGAGGCGATGGACGTGATCGGCGAGGCCAAGCCCAAGATGCTGGAGTTCGGCGTCGCCGACGAGACGGCCTGGCAGGTGGGCCTCTCCTGCGGCGGCCGCATCAAGGTCTACGTCGAGCCCGTGAACTGAACCACATCCGGGGAGCGGTCCGATGAAGCTCGATAGTCTCGCCGCCCTCAACAGGTCGCGCCGGGAGCGTACGGCAGTGATCCTGGTGACCGACATGGGCTCGGGCGCGCAACGGCTGGTGGCGCCGGAGGCGATCGCGGCGGACCCGCTGGCCGTCGAGCTCGCCGAGCGGCTGACGCAGGGCCGGAGCGGCCTGGTCGAGGCGGACGGGCGCAGCTACTTCCTGTCGGTCCATGTGCCGCCGGTGCGGCTGGTGGCGACCGGGGCCGTCCATATCTCGCAGGCCCTGGCGCCGATGGCACGTCTCGTCGACATCGACGTGACGATCATCGACCCGCGCACCGCCTTCGCGACGCCGGAGCGCTTTCCGGACGTGCGGCTGTTGCCGGAGTGGCCCGACGAAGCGCTGGCCGCTGCCCCGCTCGACCGCTACACCGCCTTCGTCGCGCTGACGCACGACCCCAAGATCGATGATCCGGCGCTCACGGCCGCGCTGCGCTCGGAGTGCTTCTATATCGGTGCGCTGGGCTCCCGGAAAACCCACGCCAAGCGGCTCGACCGCCTGAGGGAGGCGGGTTTCGGCGAAGCCGACGTCGCCCGCATCCACGCGCCCATCGGCCTCAATATCGGTGCGGTCAGCCCGGCTGAGATCGCCGTTGCCATCCTGGGCGAAATCATTGCGACGCTGCGGCGCGAGCACGCCGAGCGGAAGCGGGCCGCATGAGATTCGGCTCCATCCCCGTTGCCGAGGCGGAAGGCGCCATTTCCGCCCATGCGATCAATGCGGGCGATGTGCACATCAAGAAGGGGACGCGGCTGACCGCGGACCACCTGCGCAGGCTCGAGGCGCTGGGCCTGACGGCCCTGATCGCGGCGCGGCTCGATGCCGACGACATTGCCGAGGACGAGGCGGCGGCACGGCTCGCCGCCGCCGTGACGGGCGAGGGCGTGCGCATCGAGGCCCCGTTCACCGGCCGCTCGAACCTGTTCGCCACGACGCCCGGCGTGCTCGAGGTGGACGTGGCTGCGGTCGATGCGGTGAATGCCATCGACGAGCGGATCACCATCGCCACGCTGCCGGCCTTCAAGCCGGTCGTCGCGGGCGAGATGGTGGCGACCGTCAAGATCATTCCCTATGCGGCGCCGGGCCACCTGCTGGCGCGCGCCGAGGAGGTGGCGTACGCCGCGCAGCCGGTCGTCCGCGTGGCCCCTTACGTGATCAGGCGCCTCGGCGTGGTGTCGACCACACTCGCCGGCCTCAAGGAGAGCGTCGTCGCCAAGACCCTGCGGGTGCTCAAACGCCGCCTGGAAGGCACCGGCGCGCGCATCATCGCCGAGCGGCGCGTCGCCCATGCGGACGACGCCCTGGCTGCGGCGCTGGCGGATCCGGTGTTCGCCGAGGCGGAGCTGATCATCGTCTTCGGCGCCTCGGCCATCGCCGACCGGCGTGACGTGATCCCGGCGGGCATCGAGGCGGTCGGGGGCCGGGTGGAGCGGCTCGGCATGCCCGTCGACCCCGGCAACCTGCTGCTGGTCGGCAGCCTGCCGGCCGGCGTGGGCCGCCGCCCGGTGATCGGCGCTCCAGGCTGCGCCCGCAGCCCCAAGGAGAACGGGTTCGACTGGGTGCTGCACCGGCTGCTGGCGGGGCTGCCGGTGACCGCTGCGGACATCGGCCGGCTCGGCGTTGGCGGGCTCTTGATGGAGATCGGTTCCCGGCCACAGCCGCGGGCGGGCGGCGAGAGCGCCGACGAGGACGATATGGAATGAGCATCGCCGGCGTCGTCCTGGCGGCGGGGCGCTCGACGCGCATGGGCAGCAACAAGCTGCTCGCTGCCTATCGCGACCGGCCGCTGGTGTTGCATGCCCTGGCGGCGGCGCTGGCGAGCCCGCTCACGCCGGTCGTGGCCGTGACCGGCCATCAGGCGGCGGCCGTCGCGGCCGCCATTGCCGCGGCCGCGGGGGCCGGCGATTTGCCTGGGGCGGCCGGCCGGCTACGGGTGGTGCACAATCCGCGCTTCGCGGATGGCCTCGCCACGTCGCTGCAGGCCGGGCTCGCGGCCTTGCCGCACGAAAGCGACGGCTGCCTGGTGCTGCTCGGCGACATGCCCCTGGTCACCCCGGCGCTCATCGCGCGGCTGCTGGAGGCACAGGCGGCCCATCCCGACGCTGCTGCGGTCGTCCCGCTCATCGGCGGGCGGCGCGGCAATCCGGTGCTGCTGACGCGACGGCTCTTTCCCGGGCTCGCCGCCCTCGCGGGTGACGAAGGCGCGCGGCGGCTGCTGGCGGGCCGGACGGACGTGGTCGAGGTGGAGATCGCCGACCCGGGCGCCGCCCTCGACGTCGATACGCCGGAGGCCCTGCGCGAGCTGATCGGGACCGAGCCCACGCGAGGCGACCGGTGACCACGAGCCAGGAGCATTCTGCCGTTGGATGGAACCATCCAACGGCAGAATGCTCATAGCCTTTTGAATCTGGGGCGCTGCTCCGGCGATTGGGTGAGCCCGCCCAATCTCGAAGCGCTCCGGGCTGTGCGTGCAACGAGCGGGGAGGAGCCTTCAGGCGCCTGCATGGAGCAGCGGGATCGTCTGCGTGATGCGGGCTTCCTGCGTGTCGATCCGGCAGGTGGCGACGAGGGTCTCCACACCGCGCGCCGTGGCGCGGGCGAAGGCGGCAGCGTAGCCGGGGTCGAGATCGGCGGCGAGACTGAAGGCGGCGGCGCGCATCTGCACCACGAACAGCATCACGGCGCGATAGCCGTCCTCGACCATGTCGCCCAGTTCCTCCAGGTGCTTGGCGCCGCGCAGCGTGACGCAGTCCGGGAACTCGGCGAGCCCCGGCTCGCGCATCAGGTGGACGTTCTTGACCTCGACGTAGCAGAGCGGCCGGTCGGGGCTGTCGAGCAGTATGTCGACGCGGCTCGACTTGCCGTACTTCACTTCGCGTCGCAGCCCGGCGTAGCCCGTCAGATCGGGCAGGACGTCGTTGCGGATCGCCTCTTCGGCCAATGCATTCGGGCGGCCGGTGTTGATGCCGACCCATTGCGGCTCGCCCCCCAGGTCGATCTCCACCAGTTCCCACGACAGCGGCAGGGCGCGGGCGGGATTGGCGGAGCGCGACAGCAGCACCCGGCTGCCGGCTGCCGTGAGGCCGAGCATGGCGCCGGGGTTGGCGCAGTGGACGGTGGTGACCGTGCCGTCCGCCAGCTCGACGTCGGCCAGGAAGCGCTTGTAGCGGCGCAGCAGACGCGCCTCGATCAGCGGCGAAGGAAACAGCATGGGCCCGCCCATAAAGGGCCGCGACCCACTTCTCAAGCTTGAGCCGCCGGCAGCAGAGGGATAGAGCGGGGCGGACAGGAGGATCCCATGGACCAGGAAGAAGCGGTGACCGCTGCCGTGCTCGTGATCGGGGACGAAATCCTCTCCGGGCGTACCAAGGACAAGAACATCGGCTTCATCGCCGAATACCTGACCGGCATCGGCATCGATCTCAAGGAGGTCCGGGTCGTGCCGGACGAGGAGGACGAGATCGTCGCGGCGGTGAATGCGCTCAGGGTGCGCTACACCTACCTGTTCACCACCGGCGGCATCGGCCCCACCCATGACGACATCACCGCCGACAGCATCGCCAAGGCCTTCGGCGTCGGCATCTCGGAGGACGAGCGGGCCATCGAGGAGATGCTGAAGCGGGTGAGCCGTGCCGACCTGACGCCGGCGCGGCGGCGCATGGCACGCATCCCCGACGGCGCCGACCTCGTGCGCAACGCCGTCTCCAGCGCCCCCGGCTTCCGGCTCGACAACGTCATCGTCATGGCCGGCGTGCCCTCCATCATGCAGTCGATGATGGACTACGTCACGCCCACGCTCCGTACCGGCCGGCGCATGCTGTCGGTCAGTGTTCGCGCCGACGCCCGCGAGGGCGATGTGGCCGAGCCGTTCGGCGTGCTGGCCAAGGCGTATCCCGACGTGATGATGGGCAGCTATCCCTTCAACGACGAGCACGGCTACAACACCAACCTCGTCCTGCGCAGCCGCGACGCCGATCGGCTCGCCGCCGCCAAGGCGGAGGTCGAGGCCATGCTCGCGGCGTTGCCCGGGCGGGCCGGCAAGATCCCTTAAGGCCCGTCGACGAGCGTTCGCCTGCGACAGGTTCTCAGGTCGTCTTCGTGGCCTCTGGCGATGCGAGCTCGGCCAGGATCTCTCGGTTGTGCTCGCCGAGGCCGGGCGGCCGCCCGGGCGGTCGTTTGACCTCGTCGGCAAACCAGAACGGGCTCGAGACCGTCACGCCGCCCTTCGCCGACGCCATCGGCACGATGACGCCGGCTGCGCGCATCTGCTCGTCGCTCGTGGCGTCGGCGGCTCTTGCGACGATGCCGATCGGGACGCCCCGTGGGATCAGGATGGCCCGCCAGTCTGTCGTGGTGCGCGCCGCGAAGGCGTCGTCCATGAGGGCGATGAGGGCCACGGCGTTCTCGCTCCGCGCCTCCGAGGTCCGATAGCGGGGATCGTCGATCAGGTGGCCGAGGCCGATGGCGTCGGCCAGCAGCGGCCAGATCTTGAGCTGCTGCGGCGGCGTCAGGGCGATGGAGAGCCAGCGGCCGTCCGCGCAGAGGTAGTAGTTGCCGAGCGGGCTGGTCGCCGCGTGCCTGGGCGAGGGATAGGCGATCGGAACGCCGGCCGCGGTCTGCTGGATGCTCACCGCGTTCGACCAGGCGCCGTTGGCGAGTAGCGACGAGCCCACGTGGGCGCCCTTGCCGGTGACGGCGCGGCGATAGAGGGCGGCGGCAATGGCGCCGAACAGGGCGAGCGCCGCCATGTGATCGCCCATGCCCGGCGTCGAGCGTCCCGGCGGGCTGCTGTCGTCGGGGCGCACCTGGTCCATGAGGCCCGAACGCGCCCACCAGGCGGTCACGTCGAAGCCGGCCATATCCTTCTCCGGGCCCTGCTCGCCGAAACCGGTGAAGGAGGCGTAGATCAGCCGATCGTTCAGGGGCGCGAGATCGGCGTGCGCGATGCCGAGCCGCTCGCGTGCCTTGAGGGGCATATTGGTGATGAACACGTCGGCGGTTGCCACCAGGCGATGGAGCGCCGCGCGGTCGGACGCCGCCTTGAGGTCCAGGGCGAGGCTGCGCTTGCTCCGCGCCAGCAGCGTCCAATAGTAGGCCTCCTCGCTCGGCGGCAGGCCCGGCGTGAGGTGGAAGGTGCGTGTCGGATCGCCGGAACCGGGCGGCTCCACCTTGATCACGTCGGCGCCGTAGTCGGCGAGAATCGTCGCCGCGGCCGGCACGGCGACGAACGATCCCGCATCGATGACGCGCAGACCCGCGAACAGGCTCGGCTGCGGGCTGTGTTCCAGGCTGGCATCGACCACGGGCATTCTCCCCATTTGTCACGTCCCATCGTGGCGCGGGACCATGGGGGAACCTGTCATGCGAGGACGCCTCCGGCAACGTACGCCGACGCCGGGCGCGCCATGCGCCGACGGCGCAACATGCGATCCAGGGGGGCTTCCGGTCAGCCGTCGAGCTCCGGGTAGCGCCGGAAGATGCCCTGCTCGTTGAACGGGATGCGGCGTGGGCTGGCCAGGTAGGCGGCGATCGCCGGCACCTCACTCACGCGCTTGGCCAGGGCGGCGACGCGGGGCGTCTTCGCCAGAGCGCCTTTCGCGGCCTTCGGGAAGGCGTAGCTCAGGCCCTGAACGATCTGGAACAGCGACAGGTCGGCGTAGGTGAGGCCACCGCCGACCAGGTGGCGGTCGCCGGCGGGGTTCTGCCGCAGCACGCTCTCCAGCCAGCCGAGGAACTTAGGCATGCGCTCGCTGCAGAAATCCTGCGCCCGGCGCTTCGCCTCCTCGCGCTGGTCCTCGTAATAGAGGCTCACGGCGATCGGGTGATGCGTATCGTGCGCTTCGGCGACGAGGTCGGTCACCGTGAGCTGGATCTGGTGCGTCCATAGCCGTCCGGCCTCGTCCTGGGGCGCCAGGCCGAGCTTGCCGCCGAGATGGAGCAGGATGGCGGCCGTCTGGCCGACGATCAGGTCGCCGTCGCGCAGGAACGGTGGGGCGAAGGGCGGCGTCGCCAGGTCGGTCCCCTCCATGAGCTTGAACATCTCGTCCATCCCGCGCTTGTGCGTGCGCGCGACATCGACGTAGGCGGCGCCGGCGGCTTCGAGCGCCAGCCGGACGAATTCGCCTCGCCCCTGGATGTTGGGCCAGTAGTAGAGCTCGTAGGTCATCGAGCGGTCTCCCATCTTCGCTGCCGCAGGCGGTGAGATGATGCGCAGCGCTGATCCAACGCTTCAACTCAGGGAATGGATGTCGTTGCCGCGGCCTGAGCCGCGTCGGATGTCTGCTCCCGGCACGCCGCCCAGTATCGCTTGGGCGCCCGCCCATGGATGCGCTTGAACGCGTTGCCGAATGCGCTCTCGGACGCGTAACCGAGGCGGGAGGCGACGCTGGCGACGGTGTCGTTCCGGCGCAGGAAATTGCGGGCGAGCCGCATGCGCCACCGCAGCAGGTAGTCGAGCGGCGGGACGCCCACCAGCGTCTTGAAGCGGAGGGCGAAACTGGACCTGGACATGCCGACGGCTCGCGCAAGCTCGGCCACCGTCCAGTGACGCGCGGCGTCGCCGTGCAGGAGCCGCAGCGCGGCGCCGATCTTCGGGTCGGCGAGCGCCCCGATCCAGCCGGTGCCTTCCGGACCGGCCATGGCGACATGAGCGCGGAGCGCCTGGACGAGCAGCACGTCCGCGAGCCGGCGCGTCACGAGCGACGCGCCCATGCGATCGCTCCTGATCTCCCGGTCGAGGATCTCCAGCGTGCCGCGCAGGATCGCCGCTGCCGGGCCGTCCGCTGCCAGGCGCATGAATGGAGGCAGCGGCTCGAGCACCAACTGGGCATCTGACGGTTCGAACGCAAAGCTGCCGGCGAGCAGCACGGTGTCGTCTCCGCCATGGTGGGCCGTGTCGGAATGCTCCCAGTCGAACAGCGCGATGCCGTCTTCGGGGGGCTTCCGCCGGTCGTTGGCGAGCACGTAGGCCGGCGCGTTGGCCAGCAGGAAGGTGTCACCGCCGACGAGCCGGCTCGGCTCCGCGTCCGGAAGCATGATCCAACACTGCCCCCGCAGCACGGCAACGAACTTGAGGGCGGGCTTGGCGGGAAAGCGCAAGGCCCAGGCGCCGCCCGCCTCCAGACGCGTGCAGCGCGACGTGCGGATATCGAGCAGGGAGAAAACGTCCGAAAGAGGATCCATGGATTGTGGACGATCGAACCGATTCTACGGAGCGTTCAGCATAGATCATCCGACAGTCTGCCGTCAGCATCAGCCGGACGCAACACGCGTGGGAGGAGCGGCATGGCGGGGATAGAGGGCAAGGTCATCGCGATAACGGGTGCCAGCAGCGGCATCGGGGAGGCGGCGGCCCGGGTGCTCGCCGCGCGCGGGGCGAAGCTCGTGCTCGGCGCCCGCAGAGCCGATCGCGTGCAGGCGCTGTGCGACGACATCGCCGCGGCGGGCGGCGAGGCCGTCCATGCGTCGACCGACGTGAGGCGCCGCGCGGATCTCGCCGGGCTCATGGGCCTCGCCTGCGATCGCTTCGGCAAGCTGGATGTGCTGATCAGCAATGCGGGCGTGGCGCCCATCTCGCTCCTGGACGAGCTCCGGGTGGACGACTGGGAGGCCATGATCGACGTCAATATCAAGGGCGTGCTTTACCGCATCGCGGCCGCGCTGCCGATCTTCCGCCGCCAGGGCTTCGGCCATTTCGTCCACACGCTGTCCACCGCAGGGCTCAAGATCGTGCCGACCATGGCGGTCTACGCCGGCTCCAAGAATGCCGTCCGCGCCATTTCGGAGGGGCTGCGCCAGGAGGCCGGCGACAAGCTGCGCGTGACGACCATCTCGCCGGGCTTCGTCAGCACGGAGCTCGCGTCCTCCATGACCAACCCGGAGCTCCGGTCCCGGACCGCGACCGCGATGGAGCAGATGGCGATTGCGCCGACGGCGGTCGCGAGAGCGATCGCCTTCGCGATCGAACAGCCGGACGATGTGGACGTTGGCGAGATCGTGATCCGCCCGACGGCGCAGGCGTAAGGCCGGGGCAGCCTCGTCATGGTGCGGGCGGGGGGACTCGAACCCCCACGGGCCGAGGCCCTACGGATTTTCGTACCAGCTACGGCTTTCGCCGCCGCCCGGGAGGGGCGTTTGTGGTCTGGACTATCCCTTCACCTTAGCGGAAGCCTTAGGTGCTGCCCGTCTAGTCTCTACACCTTCCCCGGTCGGGGCTTGGCTCGGGATTGCCAGTGAAGGTTTCCCCGAGTTTGGGCAGTTCTGCATCCCGCGTTTCCGCGGGAGCACTCAATCGCTCAAGTCCGATGCGTCTACCATTTCGCCACGCCCGCGTGACGCGACCTCTATAGCTGCGCCGCGCCGTGCGGCCAAGCGCTCGGCACTCGAGCGCCGGGCGCTTGGCCGCACGGCACCAGTGCGCCGCGACAGGCAGGTCACGCCGCGGCGATGGGGTGCCCCGCCGGACCGCCGGACTCCGCCGGCGTCCAACCGTAGAGCCAATCGTAGCGGTCGATCAGGCGGTCGCCGAGCCGGCCCATCACCAGGTCGCGACCGAGGCTGAGCGGGGCCGGCAGGTGATAGATGCGCCCGTTCAGCTGCGCTGCCCGCTGCACGCGCGCCGCCCGTTCGCGGCGCGCTTCGGTGTAGAAGGCCAGCGCGGCATCGAGCGCCGCCGCATCGGAGAGAGCGGTGGCGGCCAGGCAACGGCCAAGCACCGCCGCATCCTCGATGGCGAGCGCACCGCCCTGCGCCAGGAACGGCAGCACCGGGTGGGCGGCGTCGCCCAGCAGCACGATGCGGCCGGCGTGCCAGCGGCGCAGCGGCGGCAGATCCTGCAGCGACCAGACGCGCCACTCGGCGGCCTGCGCCAGGAGCGCCCGCACCGGCGCGGCGGCGCGCAGGAACGCGCGGTTCAACTGGCTGCCGTCGCCGGCCGCGGCCCAGCCCGATACCGCCCCGGCTGCACGCTGGACGGCGACGACGTTCACCTGGCGGCCGGCCGCAATGGGATAGTGCACGAGGTGGCAGCCCGAGCCGAGCCACAGCCCGGTTTCCTTGCGCGGCAGACCGTCCGGCACGGCGGCGGCCGGGAGCGTGGTGCGCCAGGCATGGTAGCCGTACGGCCGCGGCCGTGCGCCGGGCTCCACGGTGCCGCGCAGGCGCGACCAGACGCCGTCGGCGGCGATGAGGAGCGCGCCGCTCAGCGTGTCGCGCTGGCCTCCGGCCGTTTCGACCGCCACCTGGACGCTGTCCTCGTGCGAGACCGCGCCGAGGGCGGTGCGGCCGACGAGCAGGCGGGTGTCCGTGCGGCTGCGGACGGCGTCGAGCAGGATCGTGTGCAGATCCGAGCGGGCGATCACCAGGTAGGGCGCGCCGAAGCGATCGCGCATGCCGGCGCCGAGCGGCGCCTCGGCGAGGGGGCGGCCGCGGGCCAGATCGCGTACGGCCAGCCGCGCCGGCTCGACCGCGTGCCGCATCAGCGCCGGGCCGAAGCCCAAGCCAAAGAGGATACCGCTGGCGTTGGGCGACAGCTGGATGCCGGCGCCCGTCTCGTCGAGCACCGTGCGACGCTCCAGGATGGTTGCCGCAATCCCGGCCTTGGCCAGGACCAATGCGGCGGTCAGGCCGCCGATGCCGGCTCCGGCGATGATGACGCGTCCGGCGTCGCTCATGGAAAGATTGTCCGTCGGCCTTAGCTCTGCACCGCCGCCAGCAACGCGCGCCGATGAACCCATGCCGCTATGCGGGGGGCTTTACAGCCACCGTTGCGGAGCTGCTAGGCGGTGACGTCATCCGCCCAGCGACACTCGGGCGGCTCGCAGGCCCCTGCCGCCAGGCTCGGGTCGAATTTGTAGAGCGTCGAGCAATAGCTGCAGATGGCTTCGTCCGAATCGCCCATGTCGATGAAGATGTGTGGATGGTCGAACGGCGGCCGCGCGCCGATGCACATGAACTCGCGCGCGCCGACGTGAATCGTCGCGACACCGAGGTCGTTCTGGAAATGCGGGACGCCGTGGTCGGCCATGTCGCGTTTCTCGGGGCTCGGATCGAACTGCGCCGCACCATAGGCACTTGCGCCTGGCGCCGCTAGTCTCGAATGGCTGCAAAAAGTGGATGGCGGCTGCTCGGGTGGGGCTTCAGCTCGTCTCCGGCGGATCCGCGTCGTCGCCTTCGATCTCGCCACGCCGCTGCAGCCATTGCGCCACCTCCCAGCACAGGATCGCCCAGGCGGCGCCCACGGTCCAGCCGGCCAGGACGTCGCTCGGGTAGTGTACGCCGAGGTAGATGCGGCTGGCGCCGACGAGCAGGGTCAGCGTGATGGCGAGGCCGAGCAGGTAGGCCTTCAGCCGCCGCTTGGGCTCGACGCGGGCGAGCAGGGCGCCGATCGTCAGATAGGTGATGGCCGACAGCATGGCGTGGCCACTGGGAAAGCTCCACGAGCTCGCATCGACCACGTGCGCGACGAAATCCGGCCGGGGCCGGCTGAAGATATGCTTCAGCGCCCAGTTGAGAATCGTGCCGCCGCCGACCGAGACGAGCACCAGCAGCGCCGCATGACGCTTGCCGGCCATGGCGAGATAGCCCATGGCCGCCAGCGTGACGAGCGTCAGCACGGCGGTGCCGCCGAGGCTGGTGAGGTCCTTGACGGCCAGGGCGACCCAGTGTGGGCCGATGGGCTCGCTGACATCGCCCGGCGTGCGCAGCGCCAGCAGGATGGCCTTGTCGAAGCCGAGGGTCTCGCCCTCGGCAACCTCGTTGGCGATGTTGACGAAGGCGAGCAGCAGCGCGGCCGAGACGAGGAGGGCGACCAGCGCCCCGACCTCCTGGCGGCCGATGCGGCTGGCGAGGCTGCGGACGGATGGGATCAGGCTCATCGGCCCGGTGTGCCACGCCGGGCCCCCGTGTTCCAGATTAGCTTGTTCCAGATCAGCGCGCGGGCCGGGCGATCAGAAGCTGCGCGGGATCGATGCGGCCGTCGGCCAGCGATTCATAGGCGCCGGCGACGGCCTCCGGCCCGTCGGCGTAGGTCCGTGTGAGCCAGGGGGCCGACAGCTCGGCAAAGCGGCCGAGCATCGCCGAGAGGCGCTCTTCGAACCCGGCCGGTCCCCACGTCTTCACCAGGCGCTGGATGTGCGTCGGGGCAAAGAAGGCTTCGGCGTCCTGCGCCAGGCCGGCGTCCCAGTGCGTGCCGCCGACCCGGATGGCGCGCACCGCGCCCTCGCCGAGCTCTGCGGTGACGCGACCGGCGAGCGCTGAATCGCCGGCCAGGTCGATGACAACGCAGGGGCCGAGGCCGCGCAGACGATCGAGATCATCGTAGGCCAGCACCGGGTCGTAGAGCCCGGTGCCCTCGACGAAGCCGACGTTGCGCCGCGAGGTCACGCCGGCGACCGCGACGGCCTCTTTGAGCAGCATGGCGAGGCCCAGCGCCACCTTGCTCGACGCGCTGATCACCGCGACGGTGCGAGCGCCGAAGACGTCGTTCTCGCGCAAAAAGGCGTCGAGCACGAACGAAGCGATCAGCAGCGGCCGGAACAGGACGTCGTTCTCGAGCCGGACGGCATCGGTCTCGCGCGTGGCGGCGTATTGGTTGTAGACCGGGTTGAGCCCGGCCCGGTGCGGGCTGTCGTCGCGCAGGCCGAGCCGGCTGCGGCTCGCCCGCATGGTGAGGCGGTTGCCCATGGGCACCAGGCCGAAGAAGCGCTCGCCCGGGCGGACATCGTCGTGGCCCGAGGCGACGACGACGGCGTGCCCCCAAGCCGGGATCCGCCCCCAGCCGTCGGCGGCGGGAAAGAGCTGCCAGTAGCCGAGCGTGTCGCCGGTCGCGGCATAGGTGAGGTTGTTGGCGCTGAGGGCAAAGCGCTCCACCGCCAGCACCACTTCACCCGGCTGGGGCGGCCGGCCGTCGACCTCGGCGACGACGCGCGTCCGGTGAAAGTCGGTGCGCGACACCTCTAGCGTCCAGCTCGTCGCGCCGGATCCGTCTCGAATAATGCCTGTCATGCGAGCCGGGATAGCCGAGCGGATGGAGACGGACGAACGCGAAGGCCGCAACGCCCGTTGCGCGGCACGCACGCCCGCGCCGTGGTTTTGCCGATTGTTGAGCTCCGATTGGCTCCATCGATCGTGTGAAAACTGGACGTTTACGGCGGGCCGGTCTCGGACGAAGCTTCGGGCTCGATCAGGAGACCCCGATGTACGTCCCACCCGCGTTCCGCGAGAGCGGGCTGCCCGTGCTGCATGAGATGATGCGAGCGGCGCGGCTTGCGAGCTTCGTCACCGCCACGCCGTCCGGCCTGATCTGCACGCCGCTGCCGCTGATCCTGGACCCGGGCGAGGGCGAGCACGGCGTGCTTTACGGCCACCTCGCCCGCGCCAACAGCCAGTGGACCGAGCCGGTGGTCGGCGAGGCCATGGCCCTATTCAACGGACCGGACGCCTACGTCTCCCCCTCCTGGTACGCGACCAAGCAGGAGACCGGGAAGGTGGTGCCGACCTGGAACTACATCGCCGTGCACGCCTACGGGCCGGTCGAGTTCTTCGAGGAGGCCGACCGCCTGCTCGCGGTGGTGACGCGGCTGACGGACCTCCATGAGCACGCGCGGGCGGAGCCCTGGGCGGTGAGCGATGCGCCGCCGGAGTTTGTCAAGGCACAGCTGCGCGGCATCGTCGGCCTGCGCATGCCGATCGCGCGGCTGGAGGGCAAGCGCAAGATGAGCCAGAACCGCAGCGCGGAGGATCGGGCCGGCGTCGCCGCCGGGCTTGCGGCCAGCGCGGAGGCCGATGAGCGCCGCGTCGCGGGGCTGATCCCACTTTGAGGGGGGCGCGGGGCGGAGTTCATGTCGATGGTGGCGGCGGCTCTACCTGGTGCGGGCGTGACCGGCTGCCAGACGGCGAGCAACGAGGTGGGCGTGCGATGTGGCGACCGGCGCGTTACGAGGAGAAGACACCGACGATTGCCACAACGGCCTGGAAGACCATTTCCCCCACGTCGACGACCGCCTTCACGATTTCGAAGAGCGAGGGCCAGCCCCTCCCGATGAACTCCAAGTTGATTGATGACAGCGGTGCCAGAGCGCTAGCCCACCAGAAAGCGCTGCCGGCCGATGCGGACATCCACCAGGCGATCAGAAAGAACGGCACAAACTGGATCGCCGTGATTGCCAAGAACCAGCCGACGTCGAAGGCGCGGCTATTGGACTTGGTGGAGATCTCTCCTGGGGACGACGTCGGCTCGGGTGCGGCGCTCCGGACCGGCCCATCGGTGTCGGCCGACCGCGCGCCGCAGCTCGCTGCACTGGCGGTGAGGTAGTCGCCAAGGACCAGCGCGGCCCGGTCGCCCGGCCTGGTCTGGACCCACGGCTTGGCGATGCAATGCGGTGGCAACTCGCCGCGCATGGTAACCGAAATGCCGGCGTCGACGAGCGCTCGTGCAATGAGATCGGTCAGCTCCCCCGAGCCGCCGATGACGACATGGCTCGGCTTCAACGGTGCAATACGTCTTACGATGGAAGCCAGCGACCTGGTGGCGGCCGGCGCGCCGAAGCCGGCGCCCGCCTCGGTAAACACATCGATCATGCCGCCGACATGTATGCCAACTAAGAAGTCGGGCTTCCTCCAGCGCGGCGCGACTGGCGCCTCCCTCGCGTGAAGCACCGGCGTCGACGTGGCTAGCATGCGCGTATGGCCTCCTCGGTGCAACCAACGTGATGTGCGAGCGTTTGGCGTTCAAGGCCAAGCTTGGTGGATTTTTCGGTGCAGCGGCAAGCCGCGTGCGGTTCCGCACGTCCTCGCGCACCCCTCGCAGGAGTGCCGGCCCATTGCTGCCATGCATAACCAAGCTTATGGTGCAGCCAACGTCCGCCTCCAGTCGGACGGAGAGGAAGCGCGCCCCGTTCCATGACCTGCATGACCGAGTTTCTCCGAACCGATGCCCAGCTGCGGCTTCGCCTGAATCCCATCCCCTCCGACCATTGCACGCTAGGTCCCGTCCATGCCGACGCGCGCTGAGCTGGTCGCCGAGCTCGCGCGGGAGGGGCGTTTCGAGATCGTCGAGACCACCGACGCCCATGGGCTGCGGGCGCGCGTCTACGCCCATGCGCCGCGCTCGCTCCGGGCGGTGCTGGAGGCGACGCGGGCCTACGACGCGCGGCCATTCCTCACCTACGACGACGAGACGCTGACGTTCCGCGAGCACTGGCGTCGTGTGGCGGCGCTGGCCCATCACCTGCGCGCCAGCGGCATCGCCAAGGGCGATCGCGTCGCCATCGGCATGCGCAACTACCCGGAATGGGTGGTCAGCTTCTGGGCCTGCCAGGCCATCGGCGCGGTCACCGTCGCGCTCAACGCCTGGTGGACGGGGCCGGAGCTCGCCTACGCGCTGGAGGACAGCGGAGCGAGCGCACTGCTGCTCGACGGCGAGCGGCTCGAGCGGCTGGCGCCCGATCTGGCGCGCCTGGCGCCGAAGACCCTGGTGGTGGCCCGCGCCGGCGACAGCCCGGCGCATGGGCTGAGCTTCGTGGCCGCAACGGCGGGCGACGGGGAGGTGCTGCCGGACGCCGAGATCGGCCCGGAGGACTTTGCCACGATCCTCTACACGTCCGGCACCACCGGCCGGCCGAAGGGCGCCGTCGCGACACACGCCAACCACGTCACCAACCTCTGGAACTCGCTGCTCGGCGTGGAGGCCGGCCGCCGGCTCGCCGGGCTGGCGCCCGGCGCAGAGGTGCCGCAGCCCCGCGCGCTGCAGACCTTCCCGTTCTTCCACATCGGCGGCATGACCGGGCTCTACGTGAACACGGCGCTGGGGGCCCAGCTCGTGGTCATGTACCGCTGGAGCGCGTCGGAGGCGGTCAGGCTGATCGAGCGGCACAAGCTCACCAGCGCCGGCGGCGTGCCGATGGTGGTGCGCCAACTGCTCGAAGCGGCAGCGGACATGGGTGGCGACCTGTCGACGCTGCAAGGCCTCACGTCGGGTGGCGCGTCGGTGCCGCCGGACCTGATCCGCCGCATCGGCAGCGACTTCGATGCCAAGGTGGCGCCCGGCAACGGCTATGGCCTGACCGAGACGACGAGCGCCGTCATCTCCAACTCCGGCGCTGAGTACCTGGCCCATCCCGACAGCGTCGGGCGGCCCATGCCCACCGCCGATATCCGCGTCGTCGATGACGCCGGCCGCGACGTGCCGGACGGCGCGGTCGGCGAGCTGTGGGCGCACGGACCCAACATCATCCCGGGCTATTGGGGCAACCCCGATGCGACCGACGCCGCGTTCGGCGGCGGCTGGTTCCGTACCGGCGATCTCGGCTACCGCGACCGGGACGGCCTTTATTACGTCGTCGACCGCAAGAAGGACGTGGTGATCCGCGGCGGCGAGAACGTCTATTGCGCCGAGGTGGAGAGCGCCATGATCGAGCACCCGCTGGTGCTCGACGTCGCCGTGATCGGCGTGCCGCACCGGGAGTGGGGCGAGGAGGTCGCCGCCGTGGTGCAGGTGACGGCGCAAGTGGCCGCAGACGGGGAGGGCGATCCGACGCCGGTGATCCTGGCGCATGTCGCCGGCAGGCTCGCCCGCTTCAAGGTGCCGACCACCGTCCGGCTGACCACCGAGGAGCTGCCGCGCACGGCGACCGGCAAAATCCTCAAGCGCGAGCTGAGGGCGCTGTTCGAGAGGTGATGACCTTTCCTTCGGCCAATCGGCGTGGCCGAAGATTTCAGAGGCATTCGCCACGTCGACCGCTGCACTCCGGTCAGGGCGCTGCGTCGAGCTCATCGCTGAATGTAAAGCGATAATCGCCAAGATCGGGCCTTGGCGCGCCTCGCGGCCATGCGGTCCGCGTGGCGGACGTGCCCAATTCGCAGCGCCCCGGTCTGGAGATCTGCGCATTCTGCGAGCACATGAGTTTCGTTTATAGCCGTTCGCATAACTTCTAATTTTGCATCGCCAGATCTCTTCCATAGCCTCACTCCCAGTTCAGCCATCTGCGCAAGCAGTCGCGTTCAGCTGAAAGTAATCATCAAGCTGGGAGAGCTGCTGTCATGAGCAAAGACACGACCGATTCGTCTGCGCCCGCCACGCCTCAAGTCGAGACGACGGGCGAGGGGCTCAGCCGCAGGACGTTCCTCAAGGCCGGCGCCGCGGCCGCCGGCGCCGCCGCGGGCTCCGGGGCGATCACCGGCTTCCCGACCATCTGGGCCCAGGAGATCAAGGACATCGAGCTGCGCCACGTCGGCGTCTCGTACTCGGTCGTCAAGGCCATCGGCGACCAGGCGTCCAAGGACCTGGGCTTCAAGGTGACGATGCAGAACCTCGATACCTCGGCCGCCATCAACCGCTTCGTCACCCAGCCCAATTCAGTCGACATCGCCGACGTCGAGGGCTGGCAGTCGAAGGTCGCCACCAAGCGCGGCGTCATTCAGGGCATCGAGGTCAAGAAGATCAAGGAGTTCGACAATATCCTGCCGATCTTCACAAAAGGTGAGATCAACGGCCACAAGATTCCGCGCCAGGGCATCTCGCCCTACGAAGCCATGTACATCGCCAAGCCGGACGCCACCGATCTGCACGACGGCGTCAGCGACTGGATGACTTTCCTGCCCCAGGTCTACAACGCCGACTCCATCGGCTACCGTCCCGACCTCGTCGGCCATGAGGTGACCGAGTGGAAGGAGCTGATCGACCCTAAGTTCAAGGGCAAGGCGGCCATTCTCGACGTACCGGCGATCGGCATCATGGATGCGGCGCTGTGCTTCGAAAGCGCTGGGCTGATCAAGTACGGCAACAAGGGCAACATGACCAAGCCCGAGATCGACTTCACCATCGACAAGCTGATCGAGCTGAAGAAATCCGGGCACTTCCGCGCCACCTGGACCACCTTCGACCAGTCGGTGCAGCTCATGGCCGCCGGTGAGGTCATCATCCAGTCGATGTGGTCGCCCGCCGTCGCCGCCGTCCGCGTCAAGGGCATTCCCTGCGTCTACGCGCCGGTCAACCTGAAGAACGGCAAGGAAGGCTATCGCGGCTGGTGCAACGGCATGGCGCTGATGAAGCATCTATCCGGCAAGAAGCTCGAGGCTGCCTACGAATACCTGAACTGGTACCTGTCCGGCTGGCAGGGTGGCTTCGTCGCCCGCTACGGCTACTACAGCCCGGTACCGTCGACGGCCAAGAAGTTCCTGACTCCGGCGGAATGGGACTTCTGGTACGAGGGCAAGCCCGCCCCGGCCGTCATCAACGACCCGTACGGGGTGCCCATGGAGCAGCCGGGCGCCAAGCGCGACGGCGGATCGTTCCTGGAGCGCGTGACCAACATCTCCTGCTGGAACACGCTGATGGACGAGAGCGCTTACATGAACAAGCGCTGGAACGACTTCAAGGTTGCTTGACGGTGGCCATGCGTAAGCCTCAAGTTATCGCGTCCGCTGAGCTGCTGGGCGCCCCTCTCCCCGCGTGCGGGGAGAGGGTAGGGTGAGGGGGCTTGCCGTGTGGCGACGACCGGCGTCGTGCTCTCTCCGGAGAGCCCCTTCACCCGGATCGCCTTTGCACGCGATCCGACCTCTCCCCGCAAGCGGGGCGAGGTACGCAGCTGGGCCGCCGACGGCTCTTGCTGCACTCGCTCGAATGACGTCCCGTTCATCCGCAATGGAACCGCGATGACCCCGTCGTCTCCCTCTCGCGGCAAGTGGTCCGGCTGGCTGCTGGTCTCGCCGCTGGTGCTGGTGCTGATGCCGTTCTTCGTGCTGCCGATCGTCATCGTGCTGGTGGCGAGCTTTTTGGAGAGCGACGGCTTCGGTGGCCTGATCCGCACCTTCACGCTCGCCAACTACGGCGGGCTGCTCACGTCGAAGCTCACCCTCGCGCTCTACATGGAGACGGTGAAGTTCGCGGTGCTGACCTGGTTCTTCTCGCTGATCATCGGCTTCTTCGTGGCCTATTTCCTGGCCTTCCACGTCAGGAACCAGTTGCTCGCCATCGGCCTCTTCCTGCTGTGCACGGTGCCGTTCTGGACCTCCAACATCATCCGCATGATCTCGTGGATCCCGCTGCTCGGGAAGGAGGGGCTGATCAACACGGCGCTGATCAAGACGGGCCTGATCGGCCAGCCGCTCGAGTTCCTGCTGTTTTCCAGCTTCGCGGTGGTGGTGGCCTACGTGCACCAGCTCACCATCTTCATGATCGTGCCGATCTTCAATTCCATGGCGCGCATCGACAAACGCCTGCTGGAGGCGGCCGTCGACGCGGGCACCAGCCGCTTCGACGTGCTGCGCCTCATCGTCGTGCCGCTGACCAAGAGCGGCATCGCGCTCGGCTCGATCTTCGTCATCTCCATCGTCATGGGCGACTTCTTCGTGGTGAAGGTGATGTCGGGCGGCGGCACCGCCTCGGTGGTGGGCGCCTTCTACGAGGACATCGGCGTGCTGCAATATCCGGCGGCCGCGGCGAGCGCCGTGCTGCTGACGCTGCTGCTGACAGCGGTGGTGCTGCTCATCCTGCGCTCCGTCGACATCCGCCGGGAGATCGCCCAATGACCGCGCTCGCGACGGCAGCGTCCATGGCGCGGGCTCGGGCGGCCGCGCGCCGCGACGGGCGGCCGTGGACCTTCTACGCGCTGGCGACGCTCTTCGTCCTCTACGTGGTCGCGCTCTACGGACCGATGATCTGCATCTACATCCTGTCGTTCCAGGATGTGCGCGGCGGCCTGGTCTTTCCCATGAAGGGCCTGTCCCTGCACTGGTTCGTCGATCTGTTCACCCAGGTCCGCACCGGCGACGTGAAGGGTTCGTTCGACCGCTCCATCAAGCTGGCCGTCATGGTGACGCTGATCACCGTCGTGGTGTCGTTCATGGCGGGGCTCGCCTTCCGCCGCCGCTTCCCGGGCGACACCGCGGTGTTCTACTTGATGATCGGCAGCCTGGTGGCGCCCGGCCTCGTGCTCGGCATCGGCACCGGGCTCATGTTCAACGCGCTCGGCATCGAGGCCAACTGGTACACCTCGGCGCTCGGCGCGCAGCTGTCCTGGACGCTGCCGTTCGGCGTGCTGGTGATGTTCGCGGTTATGTCCCGCTTCAACCGCGCCTGGGAAGAAGCGGCGTGGGATCTGGGCGCCTCGCGCTGGCAGACGATCTGGCTCGTCATCGTGCCGATCATCGCGCCGGGCCTGATCGCCGTCGGCCTGTTCGGCTTCACCCTCTCCTACGATGAGTTCGCCCGCACGCTCCAGACGGCCGGGTCCCTCAACACCCTGCCCCTGGAGATCTGGAGCATGACGCTCAACGTCACCTCGCCGTCGCTCTACGCGCTCGGCACGGTCACCACGATCATCTCCTTCGCCATCATCGGCGCGAGTCTTGCGACGATCGCGCTTATTCAGCGGCGGCGTGCCAACGGCGCGCGCCCAGGAGGACATGCGTGATGAGCCTCGGGCCAGGCCATATCGAGCTTGCCGGCGTCTGCAAGAGCTATGACGGCCAGGTGATGGCTGTCGACGGCATCAACCTGAAGATCCCGGACGGTGCCTATTGCTGCCTGCTAGGCCCCTCCGGCTGTGGCAAGACCACCATCCTGCGCATGATCGCCGGCCACGAGGAGCCGACCACGGGCGAGATCCTCATCGGCGGCGAGGATGTCGTCGGCCTGCCGCCGGTGGCCCGGCGCACCGCCATGATGTTCCAGTCCTATGCGCTGTTCCCGCACCTCTCCGTGCGCGACAACATCGCCTTTCCGCTGCGCGTGCGCGGCCGGTCGAAGGCCGAGCGCTACGCCGCCGCCGACGCGATGATCGAGAAGGTGCGGCTGGGCGAGCTTGCCGACCGCCTGCCAGCGCAGCTCTCGGGCGGCCAGCAGCAGCGCGTAGCGCTGGCCCGCGCCGCCATCACCGAGCCGCGCGTGCTGCTGCTCGACGAGCCGCTGTCCGCCCTCGACGAGCAATTGCGCATCCAGATGCGCCAGGAGCTCCGGCGCATGCAGCGCGAGCTCGGCATCACCTTCGTGCACGTGACGCATACGCAGCTGGAGGCCATCGCGCTCGCCGACATGGTGGTGGTGATGGACAAGGGCGTGATCCGCCAGGCGGGCCCGGCGCGCGACATCTACGCGACGCCCAAGGACCGCTACGTCGCCGAGTTCCTCGGCGGCCAGAACGTCTTCTCCGGCAAGGTGCAGCGGGTCAACGGCGTCAGCGTGACGCTCGCGGCGCCAGAGCTGCGCGGCGTCGCCGTGCCGCTCGGCGCGTCCCGCCCCGACACGGGCGACACGATCGACGTGGCGGTGCGCCGCGACGACATCGTCCTGCTGCGTCCGGGCAAGCCTGTCGCCGACGGCATGTCGTCGATCTCCACCCGCGTGCTCGGGGTCGAGTACCAGGGCAACTTCGTCAAGGTGATGCTCGATGCGCTCGGGCCGTCGGAGTTCGTCGCCTACGTGCCCGAGCGCGACTTCTTTCGCGACCCGCTCGAGATCGGCGACATCGCCGTCGCCGCCTGGCAGGCCGACCGGGCGCGCCTGCTCGCCTAGAGCGTGATCCCAAAAAATGGACACCGATTCTTGGACAAGATCACGCTCAGAACAAGGACAAAAGACTTAAAGTGAGCTGATGTCGAAGGAAATCATCTCACTCCAAGCAACACGAGGGACAATCATGGCCTTAAGCTTCACGCTCAACGGCAAGCCCCGTCAGGTCGAGGTTGCGCCGTCGACCCTGGTCAGCGAGCTGCTGCGCGATCACCTGGGGCTCACCGGCACGCACGTCGGCTGCGACACCAGCCAGTGCGGCGCCTGCGTCGTGCTGCTCGACGGCAAGGCGGTGAAGAGCTGCACGCTGCTGGCGCCGGCCCTGGACGGCGCTTCGCTGACCACCATCGAGGGGCTGGCCAAAGGTGAGGTGCTGCACCCCATGCAGCAGGCCTTTCACCTCAACCACGGCCTGCAGTGCGGCTTCTGCACGGCGGGCATGGTGATGACGGCGGTCGCCCTGGTCACGGACAATCCGGAGCCCACCGAGGACGAGGTCCGCGCCGGCCTGGAAGGCAACATCTGCCGCTGCACCGGCTACCAGAACATCGTCGCCTCGATCCTCGCCGGCGCCGCCGCCATGCGCGGCTCGTCGGACGTCGCGGCTTAGGCAGGGAGGACCTCGAGCCATGGGCAAGGCGATCGGCATCGGTGCAGCACCCCTGCGCAAGGAGGATTTCCGCTTCCTCACCGGACGCGGCAACTACGTGTCCGACATCAAGCGGCCGGATATGAGCTACGGTGTGTTCATCCGCTCGCCGCATGCCCACGCGATCGTCAAGGGCATCGATGCGGGCGGCGCGCTGGCGGCGCCCGGCGTGCTCGCCGTGCTCACCGGCGACGACGCGGCGGCCGACGAGCTCGGCGGCCTGCCGTGCGGCTGGGGCATCATGGACAAGTCGGGCGAGCCCATGAAGGAGCCGCCGTTCCCGCTCCTGGCCCAGGGCAAGGTCCGCTTCGTCGGCGACATGGTGGCCTTCGTCGTGGCCGAGACGCTGGAGCAGGCGCGCGAGGCAGCCGAGCTGGTCGCCGTCGATTACGCCACGCTGCCCGCGGTGGTGGGCGTGCTCGACGCGGTGCGCGACGGCGCGCCGCTGCTGTTCGACGACGTGCCCGGCAATCTGTGCGCCGACTGGGAGCTCGGTGACAAGGCCGCGACCGACCTGGCCTTCGGCAAGTCGGCGCACATCGCGCGCCTGAGCCTGGTCAACAACCGGCTGATCGGCAACCCGATGGAGCCGCGTGCGGCGGTCGCCGAATACAACGCCGGCACCGGGCATTACACGCTTTATTCGACGAGCCAGTTCCCGCACGTGGTGCGCTTCCTGATGAGCGCCCTGGTGCTCAAGGTGCCGGAGCAGAAGGTGAGGGTGGTGGCGCCCGACGTGGGCGGCGGCTTCGGCGTCAAGCAGTTCCATTACGGTGAGGAGGCGGTGATCACCTGGGCTGCCCGCAAGGTGGGCCAGCCGATCAAGTGGGTGGCCGACCGCTCGGAGGGCTTCGTCTCGGACCGGCATGGCCGCGACCACGTCACCGAGGCCGAGCTCGCCTTGGACGAGACCGGCAAGTTCCTGGGCTTCCGAGTGGTGACGCTCGCCAACATGGGCGGCTACCTATCCACCTTCGGCCCCAATATTCCGACCAACCTCTACGCTCCGTTGCTGAGCGGCGTCTACGTGATGCCGCAGATCTACTGCAACGTGAAGGTCGTGTTCACCAACACCGTGCCGGTGGACGCCTACCGCGGCGCCGGGCGGCCCGAGGCCACCTTCCTGGTCGAGCGGATCGTCGACGTGGCGGCGGCCGAGATGGGCATCGACCGGGTCGAGATCCGCCGCCGCAACATGATCCCCAAAGAAGCCTTCCCGTACCAGACGCCGGTGCTGCTGCAGTACGATTCCGGCGATCCGGCCGGCTGCCTGGAGCAGGCGCTGGCCGCCGCGGATGTGGTCGGCTTCGGCGCCCGCAAGGCCGCATCGGCGCGCAACGGCAAGTTCAGGGGGCTCGGCTTCTCGACCTACATCGAGGCGTGCGGGCTGGCGCCGTCGCGCTTCGCCGGGCGGCTGGGCGCCCGCGGCGGCCTCTACGAAAGCGCCACCGTCCGTGTCCACCCGACGGGGCAGGTGACGGTGCTGATCGGCACCCACAACCACGGCCAGGGCCACGAGACCACCTTCGCCCAGATCGTCTCGGAAAAGCTCGGCGTCGCCTTCGATGACGTCGACATCGTCTTCGGCGACACCGACAAGGTGCAGTTCGGCATGGGCACCTATGGCTCGCGCTCGCTGGTGGTCGGCGGCGCCGCGCTCTCCAAGGCGAGCGACAAGGTGGTGACCAAAGGCAAGAAGATCGCCGCCCACCTGCTGGAAGCAGGCGAGCACGACGTCGTGTTCGAGGCCGGCGTCTTCAAGGTGGCAGGCACCGACCGCAGCAAGACCTTCGCCGAGATCGCGGGCGCCGCCTACGTGCCGCACAATTATCCCCTCGAGATCCTCGAGCCGGGGCTGGAGGAGCAGGCCTACTACGACCCCGTCAACTTCACCTATCCGGGCGGCGCCCACATCTGCGAGGTCGAGGTCGATCCGGAGACGGGAACCGTGGTGATCGTCGGCTACACCGGCGTCGACGATGTCGGCACCGTGATCAACCCGATGATCGTCGAGGGGCAGTTGCACGGCGGCATCGTGCAGGGCATCGGCCAGGCGCTCTGCGAGACGGCGGTCTACGACGAGAGCTCGGGCCAGCTGCTCAGCGGCTCGTTCATGGACTACTGCATGCCACGGGCGGACACGAGCCCGCACATGAACGTCGCCACCCATTCGACCCTGTGCACCCACACGCCCATGGGCGTGAAGGGATGTGGGGAGGTCGGCACCATCGGCTCGCCGGCCGCCGTCATCAACGCCGTCGTCGACGCGCTCGCGCACCTGGGGGTGACCCACGTCGACATGCCGGCGACGTCCAACCGGATCTGGCGCGTGATCCAGAACGCCGCGCTGCCGCGCGCGGCCGAGTAGTGGGGGGGAGCCATGAAGGCGTTCGACTATCACCAGCCAGGTGCGGTGGCCGAAGCCGCCGCCATCCTCGCCGCCGTCGCCGACAGCCGGCCGCTCGCCGGCGGCATGACCCTGCTGCCGACATTGAAGCTGAGGCTGTCCGCCGTGCCGGCGCTGGTCGACCTGTCGCGCCTCGCCGAGGCGCGCGGCATCCGGCAGGACGGCGATGCGCTCGTCATCGGCGCCATGAGCCGCCATGCCGAGGTCGCCGCCTCGTCCCTCGTCAACGCGCTGATTCCGGGGCTCGCCCAACTGGCGGGATCGATCGGCGATCCGGCGGTGCGCAACCGCGGCACCATCGGCGGCTCGCTCGCCAACAACGATCCGTCGGCCGACTACCCGGCCGCGGTGCTGGCGCTGGGCGCTGTCGTCGTGACCAGCAAGCGCGAGATCGCGGCCGACGACTATTTCGTCGGCCTGTTCGAGACGGAGCTGGAGGCGGACGAGATCATCCTCGCCGTGCGCGTCCCGGTGCCGAAGGCCGCGGGCTACGCCAAGCTGCGCAGCCCGGCCTCGCGCTTCCCCACCGTCGGGGTGTTCGTGGCCGACACCAGCGTCGGCGTGCGCGTCGCCGTCAACGGCCGTGCCCTGGGCGTGGCGCGCCTGCCCGATTTCGAGAGCGCGCTGACCGACCGGTTCGAGCCCTCCGTGGTGGCCGGCATCCACGTCGATGCGGACGCCTTCAGCTCGGATATCCACGCGGAGGCCGCCTACAAGGCGCATCTGGTCGGCGTCATGGCCCGCCGCGCCGTGCAGAACGCCCTGGAGCTGCGCGGCCCGGCGTAACGCGGGCGCCGCGCTGTCCCGGAGACGCGGCGCACCCCTTCGACAGAGCGGATGAACGATGAGGCGGCGCGCCCGCGCGCCGTCCATGGGCTTGCCTTTTTCATGAGCACGCGAGGCGTATGATGTCCCTGACGAGCCAAATCGACGATGCCCGACCGGCGCCCGCCGATCTCGCGCGCCTGTCCGCCGCCGAGCTCGTGGCCGGCTATCGATCCCGCACGTTCACGCCCCGGGATGTCGTCGACGAGGTGATCGCCGCGCTGGAGCGCACCGACCGCATCTGCAAGGTGATGGTCGAGCCGCGGTTCGACGCGGCGCGGAGCGAGGCGGACGCGGCGACGGCAGCCTGGCGGAGCGGCGAGCCCGGCGGCGTCCTGGCCGGTGTTCCCGTCACCATCAAGGATCTGGTCTTCGTCGCCGGGGTGCCGGCCCGCGGCGGGGCGCCCGGCAACGAAGGCTTCGTGCCTCAGCAGGACGCGGCGGTTGTGGCGCGCCTCAGGGCCGCCGGCGCCATCGTCACCTGCAAGACGACCACATGTGAGGCGGGCTACAAGCTCACCGCCGACAGCCCGGTCTCGGGCATCACCCGCAACCCGTGGAATCCGGCGCGGACCAGCGGCGGCTCGAGCGGCGGGGCGGCCGCGGCGGTAGCGGCCGGCTGCGGCCCGATCGCCGTTGGAACGGACGGGGTGGGGTCGATCCGCGTGCCGTCGTCGTTCTGCGGCGTGTTCGGCATCAAGCCCACCTTCGGCCTGGTGCCGCGCTCGCCCGGCTTCTCGCCGCCGTCGTGGGGCTCGCTTGCCCACACCGGGCCGATCGCCCGCACCGTCGGCGACGCGGCCCTGATGTTGGGCATTATGGCGGGCTATGACGGCCGCGACGGGGCGAGCCTCCCGGTCGAGGGCGGCTCCTACGTGGCGGCGCCGGGCAAGCTCGACGGCCTGCGCGTCGCCGCCAGCGTCGACCTGGGCTATGCGGCCGTGGCGCCCCACGTCCGGCGGGCCTTCGGTGCCGCCGTCGATGTCCTCGCCGACCTGGGCGCCGCCGTCACCTCGGACCATCCCGGCCTCGACCCGGACGCGCTGGAGCGGACGCTGAAGCCGATCGCGCTCACCGAGCAGGCGGCCGCCGTCAACCGCCGCCCGCCGGGCGATCTCGGCGGGTCCGATGCCGATTATCGGGCCGCCGTGGAGCGCGGCCGGGCCTATTCCGGCATCGACTACGTCGAGGCCGGGTATCGTCGCGGCGAGCTCCGGACTGCCTTCCTCGAGCAGTTCAAGCGTGCCGATGTGCTCGTCACGCCCACGGTCGCTGTGACCGCCTTCGCCGCCGGCACGCTCGGCGCCCCCGTCGTCGACGGCCGCTCCGTCGATCCCCATCTCGGCTGGTCGCCGTTCTCCTGGCCGATCAACCTCGCCGGCCTGCCGGCCGCGACGGTGCCGATCGGCTTCGACGGCGACGGCCTGCCGATCGGCCTGCAAATCATCGCGCCCTGGCTCGGCGAGGCGGTCATCTTCCGCGTCGCCGCCGCGCTCGAGCAGGCCCGGCCGTGGCAGGGGCGGTGGCCGGCCCTGGACTGAGGCGCTCGCACGAATCTTGCTTGGCGGTGAGGCGATGAACCTCGTCAGCCTCGACATCCGCATGCTGCGGTCGCTGATCTCGGTCGTCGAGACCGGGAGCATCACCGAGACCGCGCGGCGCCTGGGCCGGACCCAGCCGGCCATCACCCTGCAATTGCAGCGGCTGGAGGAGCTGGCGGGCCGCGCCCTGTTCGACCCGGAGAACCGCCGCATCGTGCTGACACCCGACGGCGAGACCGTCCTGGCCTATGCCCGCTCGATCCTGCGCCTGCATGACGAACTGCTGTCGCAGCTGGCGGCGCCGACCATCGAAGGCCACGTCGTCCTCGGCACGCCGGACCTCTATGCAGCTTTCATGCTGCCGTCGATCCTGGCGATCTTCCGCCGCGCCTTTCCACGCATCCAGGTCGAGCTCAACTGTGCGCTGTCGACGCCGCTCGTCGGCCTGGTCCGGCGCGGCGAGGTCGACGTGGCGCTGGTGACGCGCATGAACGATTTCACCGGCGGCCAGGTGGTGCGCCAGGAGCAACTGATCTGGATGGCCGGCGAGCGCTCGACGGCGCATCTGGAGGACCAGGTGCCGCTGGCCCTGCTGCCGCCCGGCAACATCTACCGCGACCACGCCATCGAGCGCCTCGAGGCGGTGCACCGCCGCTGGCGCGTGGCCTGCGTCAGCGCCAGCGTCGCGGGCCTCCAGGCCGCAGCCTTCGCCGGCATGGCGGTGACCGTCCTCGGCCGCAGCGCGCTGGTGCCGTCCATGCGCGAGATCGGCGCGCAGGAGGGCTTTCCGCCGCTGCCGAAGGTCGACCTGCTGCTCTACAAGTCGAACACCGCGACCTCGAAGGCGGCGCAGGCGCTGCACGATTATCTGGCCCATTACCTCAGCCTCGGCGAAGGGCTGGGTCCGGCCGGCGAGCTTCCCGCGATCGCGGCGCAGTAGGGCGCCTCTCCTGGTTGCTGCACAGAGCTAGTTTGCTTTTTTGAACGGATGGATGGCCGGGCTTGACCCGGCCATCCATCGACGTGAAGAAATCCACGCCGTTCCCAGAGCTGCGGACAGCCAAATCACCTTGTCGCGCTAGGAAGCCCAAACAACCTCGTGCCGGATCACGAAGGGGGCGAGCAACGCATCGACCTCTTCTGCGATCGTCTTGCGCTCGTCTTCGGCGACACCGGTCAGCGTCACCGTGGCGATGCTGCCGTGGCTGCCGTGAGCGCCGACGTCGACCTTGTACTCGATGCCCTTCTCGCGGAGCGGAGCGAGAATGCCGGAGAACACGCGGGTTGCCGCATCCCAACGCAGCTTGGGCTTGAATACCTTGCCCACCCCGGTGAGCGGCATCGGATCGATGGGGTGGATCTGGACGGGCACGGCGGCACGTTCGGGCGTCCGTTCACGCACCCAGGCCTCCAGCTCACCGGGCGCAACGCTGGCGCCGGGTTTCAGCTGCACGTAGCCCACGGGCAATTCGCCAGCATAGGCATCGGGTTGACCGACCACGGCGGCGAAGCCGACGGCGGGATGCTGGAACATGATGTCTTCGATGGGGCCGGGGTCGATATTGTGGCCGCCACGGATCACCAGATCCTTGGCGCGGCCCGTGATCCATAGGAAGCCGTCGTCGTCGACGCGGCCGAGATCGCCGGAGTTGACCCACGCGCCGTCGACGAACGCGCCTCGGTTGTGCGCGTCGTTGAGATAGCCGCCGAAGACGCCGGGCCCGGCCATGACCACGACGCCGATCTCGCCCACCGCGCAGTCGCGCGCGACCTTGCCATCGGCATCAAGCTCGACGATGCGCACACGGCTGTAGGGCAGGGGGAGACCGACGGAGCCCAGACGGATGGGGCGATCCCCATAGGCCAAGGTGTGGACGCTGGACGTCTCCGTCATGCCGTAGACCTCGACCACGGGCAGCTTGAGCTTCTCCTCGATGGCCTTGCCGACGGCGACCGGAATCGCGGATCCGCCCCCGGCCGCGTAGCGAAGGCTCGACAGGTCGGCATCGCCGGGCGGAATACCGAGCGAGGCCGCGAGAACCGTCGGAACGCTCGCGAACGCTTCGGGCTTGAAGCGTTCGACCAGGCGCCAGATGTTGGCGACGCTGGCGGGATTGCGCCATCCGGCCGGGGACAGCACGACGAGGCAGTTGCCGCCGGTCAGTGCCGCCAGCGCCTGCGTCAGCGAGCCGCCCACGTGAAACAACGGCATGCCGAACAGCAGATTTCGTCCGGGGGCGGATTTGAGCATCAGGTTGCAGCCCCAGGCCTGGTAGACCTGATTGCCGTGCGTATGACGGACGAGCTTTGGCGTGCCGGTGGTGCCGCCCGTGTGGAAATAGGCAGCGATCTCATCGCTCGCGATCGTTCTGCCGCTGACAAGACGATCGGACGGTTGCTGCTTGATGAGATCGGCGAAGGAATAGACTCCGTTCGCCGGATCGCCCGGGCCATACACCTGCACGATGGCCTTGAGGTGCTTCAGGTGGGGCCGCAGCGCCTCGACCTTCTGCCAAATGTCCGTGCCCGGCATCGGTCCCAGCGCCACGAGGACGCGGGTCTCGGCCGCATCCAGGATTTCCGCGATCTGATGGGGCTCGAGCAGCGGGTTGACCGGATTGGCGATGCCGGCGGCCTCGGCACCGAACAGCGTGATGAAGGCCTCGGGGACGAGCGGCAGCAGAAAGCTGACGACGTCATCGCTGCCGACGCCCAGCCCATGGAACATGTTGGCGGCCTGGGTGATGCGGGCCACGAAATCGCGGTGGCTGATGACGACCGGCGCCTCGGCCGGGTCGGCATTGGGCAGAAACTGAAGGGCCGGCGCGTCGGGATCGTGTGCCGCGCCCAACTGGATCGCTTCGTAGGTGCTCTGCGCCGCGATCCGCTCCCTGTATGGCGTCTGCTCGAAGGCGCGAACCTCGGCCTCCGTGGCAAAGCTGGGAAACGCGTTGCCGATAAGACGATCGAGCAAGTGGATGCCCGCCATGACCTGCCTCCCCAATTTTTGTTCGTTCGTGTGACGAGCCACCAGTTGAGCCATCTTTGGGCTGTTGCGCAAGGTGGCGAAAGCGACACACGCCGGCGTTGTGACGGCTTGGCCGGGGAGCTCCCTTGAAGCGTCGCGACGGGCGTTCGCCGCGCGCCTCCCGTGTCGGCAGCCGCCGATGCCTCCCTCTCCAGCTTTCCATTGCGGTGAAGGCACATGCCTACCGCCGCGCGGGCGCGTGCCATACACCCACGCTCGCCGCGTCGTGCCGGCTGCAATTCGAGACATGGGGCGGACCACATCCGATCAGACATGCGAGCAAGCGAGCGCCCTACGACCGAGCTGCACGATCTGATCGCCGCGTTCGCGGCCATCGGCGCGACGGACGACGGCGGCGTATGCCGCCTCACGGCGAGCCCCGCCGACAAGGCCGCGCGTGACCTGTTTGCCCGCGAGATCGCCGCGCGGGGGCTCGCCCTGCGCGTCGACGCGATCGGCAACATGTTCGGCGTCGCGATGCTGGCGCCGGACGCGCCCGATGCCGTGATCGTCGGCTCCCATCTCGATTCGCAGCCGACCGGTGGGCGCTTCGATGGCGCCTACGGTGTGCTGGCGGGGCTGCTTGCCACCCAGGCGGTGCGGGACCGCGCCGCGGCCGAGCCGGGCAGGGCGAAGCGCAATCTGGTCGTCGCCAACTGGACCAACGAGGAGGGCGCGCGCTTCCAGCCCAGCCTGACCGGCAGCTCCGTGTTCGCGGGCAGCCTGTCGCTCGATGACGCCGCCGCGCTGGTGGACGGCGACGGCGTGGCGCTCGGCGCGGCCCTCGACGCGATCGGCTATCGCGGCGCCGCGCCGCTGGATCTGCGGCCGGTCCGCTATGTCGAGCTGCACGTGGAGCAGGGCGACCGGCTCGAGGCGGCCGGCGCCGACATCGGCGCGGTCGCCGGCGCCTGGACGGCGCGCAAGCTGTCGATCGTGTTCGAGGGCGAGCCGTCGCATACCGGCCCGACGCCGATGGGCCGGCGGCGCGACGCCCTACGGGCGGTGGCCCGCGCCATTGAGGCCTTGTACGACGAGGTCGAGCGGGCGCAGGCCGGCGCGCATGCCTCCGCCGCCCGCATCAGCGTCCATCCCAATTCGCCCAACGTGGTCGCGGCCCGCGTGCGCGTCTGGTTCGAGATCCGCCACGAGCACGAGGCGGTGGCCCTCGCCATCAGCAACCGCTTCCTGGCGCGGATCGAGCGGGAGACGGCGCCGCTCGGCATCCGCTGCTCGATCGCGGCGGACGAGCTACGCGGCACGGCCTTGCTCGACCCGGCCGGCGTGGCGCTGGTGCGTGCCGTGGCCGGGGAGCTGGGCCTCGCGGCGCTGACCATGCAAACCATCGCCGGGCACGATGCCCTGGCGCTGCAGAAGCGTGTCCCCGCCACCCTGATCTTCGTGCCGAGCCGCGAGGGCCTGAGCCACACGCCGCGCGAATTCACTGCGCCGGAGGCGCTCGACAAGGGCTACGCGGTGCTGGTGGAAGCCCTGTGGCGCCTCGTGACGGCCGAGGGGTGAGGCAGCCGCGGTCCGCCGCCGGCCTCATCATGGATCGATCAGCTCCAGCAGGCTGGCGACGACGCGGTCGGGCACGGCGACGGCCGCCGGGTCGCGCGGGATGTCGCTGGTGATGAGGATCGAGCGCAGACCGGCGCGCTGGCCGGCGACGATATCGGTGCCGATCTGGTCGCCGATCATCACCGTGTCGGCCGCAGCGCTGCCGAGAAAGGCGAGCGCCTGCTCGATCATGAGGGGCTCCGGCTTGCCGACGACGATCGGTGCGGCGCCCGGGACCGCGGCGGTCACGGCCGCGGCGAACGCGCCCACGCAAGGGTCGTAGCCGTCCTCGCTGGGCGCCAGCACGTCGGGATTGGTGACGATGACGGCAGCGCCGCCCAAGGCCGCACGCACGGCCGTGCGCAGCTTCGCATAGGTGAACTCCTCATCGAAACCGAGCACGACCACCTCGGCGTCGGTGGCGCCGAGCTGGTAGCCCGCCTCCAGCAGCGCGTCGAAGAGCGGCGCCTCGCCGATGGCGAACACCCGCGTTCCCGGCGGCCAGCGCCGTTGCATCAGGGCGGCGGTCGAGGAGACCGTGTTGAACACTTGCGCCGGCGTCGCCGGAATGCCCATGCGGTCGAGCTTGGCTGCAAACTGCTCGGCCGATTTGGACGAGTTGTTGGTCACGAACGCATAGGGGATGCCGCGCCTGTGCCACGTGCGGAAAGCCTCCACCGAGTCGGGGATCGGCAAATCGCCGCGATAGGCGACGCCGTCGAGATCGGAGACGACCGCGCGGATGCCCGCGCTCCGGGTGACGTCGAATTGGGACAATGAACGCCTTTCGTGCCTGTCTGTGCGTCAGAGGTGCCCGCCAGGCCATCCGACTGGAGATGATCTAGCGGCTCCCCCGGCTCGCGTTGTTGCCGCCCGTCCACTTTTCCTGTGCTGCGCCGAAACGTGACCGCAAGGTCGCGCATGGCTTTCGGCCGCGCCCGGCAAGGCTTCGATAGACCAGCAAGACGCCGGCAGAGCAGTCGCCGCCGGGGGCGAGAACGTCAGCAACGGAATCGTGGAGCATCAGGGCTCAGCCGCCGCGGCGATTGGTTTACCGTTTGCTGGACACGACGCGCAATGGCCACTCGCCTGTTCGCGAATATGGGGAACCTCATGAACGACGCTACGCGACGCGGTTTCTTGACGGGGGCGGCTGCCTTGGGCGCGGGCGCCGGCCTCTTGAGGATCAACCCGGAGTTCTTCGTCTCGCCGGCCGCCGCCCAGGCCGGCAAGACCCTGGTCTTCCTGTCTGCGGAGAACATCACCGGCAACTGGGATCCGACCGCCCATACGACCCTGTCGCAGGGCAATATCCAGGGCTTCACCATGGGCTACCTCACGCGCACGCCGATGCGCGTCGAGAAGCCGGACGAGGTCATCTACGAGCTGGCGACGAGCCTGAAGCTGCTCGAGCCGACCAAGCTCGAGATCAAGCTCCGCCCAGGCGTCAAGTTCCACGACGGCAAGGAGTTCAAGGCCGAGGACGTCAAGGCGACCATGGAATACGGCTCGCGGCCGGATCGCCCGGCGCAGTGGTATCCGGGCCCGACCGAGACGCTCACCATCACCACGCCCGATGACTACACGGTGATCGTCGATACGTCGAAGGGCGGCTATCCGGCCCACCTCTTCATGTTCCTGGCGGCCTACCTGCCGATGATGTCGGCGACCGACATCGCCGGCGGCCCGAAGGGGCCGCTGTCGCAGCGTCTCAACGGCACCGGCCCGTTCAAGTTCGTCGAGCAGCGCGGCAACGACACCATCATGGTGGCCAACCCGAACTATTTCCTTGGTCCGCCGAAGATCGCCGGCATCAGCTTCAACTTCGTCGGCGACTCCACGACCCGCATGCTGTCGCTGATGAACGGCCAGGCCACCATCGTCGAGCGTCTTGAGCCGGAGCAGGTCGCCACGCTGGCGGGCAACAACAAGATCGCGATCAACAAGGTGGTCTCGGTCGAGAACAAGTATCTCTGGTTCCGCTGCTCCAAGCCGCCGTTCGACAACCCGCTGGTGCGTCAGGCCGCCTGCCACGCCATCGATCGCCAGCAGATCCTGGCGGTGCTGGGCGACGCCGGCTACCCCTCGTCCAACTTCGTGTCGCCGGTGAAGTTCGCCTACATCGATCTGCCGAACTACCCGGCCTACGACCCGAAGAAGTGCCAGGAGCTGCTGGCCAAGGCCGGCTTCCCGGGAGGCAAGGGCCTGCCGCCGCTCGAATATCTCACCTCGACGGGCTTCTATCCGAAGACCAAGGAGTATGGCGAGGTCATCACCGCCATGCTGCAAGAGCAGGGTTTCCCGGTGACGCTCTCCGTCCTGGAAATCGCGGCCTGGAACGAGCGCCTCTACGATCGGCCCGGCGGCGGCCCGGGCCACATGGTGGATTGCGGCTGGTCGACGGGCTCGCCCGAGCCCGACCTCGTCCTGCGCACCCACTTCCACTCGTCGTCGAAGCGCATCACGGGCCTCGTCGATCCCCAGGTCGATGCGAGCCTCGACAAGGAGCGCAGCGCGCCCTCGCTCGAGGAGCGCAAGAAGATCCTGCAGACCGAGACCATGCCGCTGCTCGCCGAGAAGGTGCCGGCGCTGTCGCTGTTCACCTCGGTGATGATCCACGCCATGGATAAGTCGCTCACCGGCATGTTCATCTACCCGGACGGCTCCATGGACGGCTCGAAGGGCGTTTTCGCCTGATGCGCGGGCGGCGCCAGGGTCCCGATTGCGGCGCCGCCCGCCTCTCATTACGCCGGCGCGCCGTAACGCCGTGCGACCCCGACAGGCGGATGAGCGCGCGCGGTCCAGACCGCCTCGCCGCCTGTTCGGCAGGAGCCAGATGACGTGTTCATTCTCAGCTTTCTCGTCCGCCGCCTGCTGCAGGGCGCGCTGATCATCTTTCTCGTCACGCTGCTGATCTTCACGCTGCTGCGCATCGTGCCGGGCGACCCGGTGCGGCTGATGGCCGGTGGCATGGCGCCCGAGGCGCTGATCGAGCAGATCGCCAAGCAGATGGGCTTGCGCGACCCCATCCTCGTGCAGTTCGGGCGCTATATGACGGGCGTCGTGCAGGGCGATCTCGGCCAGTCCTTCGTGCGGCCGGCGAGCGGCGCGGCCACCGGCGGCTCGGGCTTTTCCGACTCCTCGCGTGGCGACCGCGCCGAAGTGCTGACGCTCATCGCCGATGCGCTGCCGATGACCTTGCAGCTCGCCGCCCTGTCCATCGCCTTCGCGCTGGCTTTCTCCTTCCTCGTGGGCGTACCGGGCGGGCTGGCACCGAACCGATGGCCGGACAGGCTCGCCTTCTACATATCGTCGATCTTCGTCTCCCTGCCGAACTTCTGGCTCGGCATCGTATTGGCGCTCCTGTTCTCGGTGAAGCTCGGCTGGCTGCCGGCGATCGGCTACAAGGGCTTCGCCTACACCATCCTGCCCGCCATCGTGCTCGCCATCGAGCTGGCGCCGGTGCTGATCCGCAACCTGACCGGCTCGCTGGCGGCTGTGATGCAGAGCCCGTTCATCGCCGTGGCGCGGGTGCGCGGCCTGGGGCGCCAGCGCATCGTCTACGGGCATGCGCTGCGCAACGCCTCGGTGCCCCTGCTCAACCTGCTCGGCATCCAGATCAGCGGCCTGCTCGGTGGCGTGCTCATCGTGGAGTTCATCTTCGACTATCCGGGGCTCGGGCTGCTCACCGTCAACGCCGTCATGCAGCGGGATTTCCCGCTGATCCAGGGCATCGCCATCGTCAGCAGCGCGATCTTCGTCCTGATCAACATCGGCGTCGATCTGATCGCCACTCTTATCGATCCGAGGCTCGAATACTGATGAGCTTGGCAGAGACAGACGTTCCGATCGCCGTGCCGGAGAAATCGTCGAACCGCAAAGGCGTATCGGTGTCGCGCCGCATCTGGCGCGCCGCCTTCGCCTCCTACGAGTTCCGCGTCGGCCTCGTGGTGTTCGTCATCCTGGTGGCGGCCGCGCTCCTTTATCCCTCCCTGAGCGGCATCGACCCCACCAAGATGAATGTCGCGGGCCGCCTCCAGGCGCCGTGGTTCCTCGGCGACAAGTGGAGCTGGTCTGCGCCGCTGGGGACGGACCAGATCGGCCGCGACATGCTGGTGCGCAGCCTCGTCGGCCTGCGCTATTCGCTGCTCATCGGCTTTTCGACCGTAGTGCTGATGCTCGCCGTCGGCTGCACCATCGGCATGCTGGCGGGCTACTACGGCGGCAAGGTCGACCTGGTGCTGATGCGCATCACCGACGCCCAGCTGTCGATCCCCATGATCATCCTGGCCATCACCGTGCTCGGCGTCTCGCGGCCGACGATCCCGGCCATCATCCTGGTGCTGGGGCTGTCGAGCTGGCCCGTCTATGCCCGGGTGATGCGCAGCGTCGTCATGACCGAGCGCAAGCAGGAGTACGTGCGCGCGGCGCAGGTCAGCGGGGCCTCGAACCTGCGCATCATGGCGCTCTTGCTGGCGCCGCTGATCCTGCCGCCGATCGTCTTCATCTCGGTGCTCGATGTCGCCCGCATGATGATCTTCGAGTCGATCCTGGGCTTCATGGGGCTCGGCGTGCAGCCGCCGACGCCGACCTTCGGCAGCATCATCGCCGACGGCCGCAAATACCTGCTCAATGCATGGTGGATCGCGACGATGCCGGGCATCTTCCTGTGCCTGACGCTGACCAGCGTCAACCTGATGGGGGCAGCCCTGGAGCGCGCCCGCAACCGCATCCACGGAGGCGCCTGATGGCCGGCACCCCGGTTCTGTCCGTCCGCGATCTCGCCGTCGAGCTGCGCACGGAGGGCGGCACGCGCGGCATCCTGTCGGACATCAGCTTCGACCTGGAGCCACGCCAGATCATGGGCATCATCGGCGCCAGCGGCTCGGGCAAGACGGTGCTGTCGCGGGCGCTGGTCAACTGGATCGATCCGCCGCTGGCGATCGCCTCCGGCTCGGTGACCTACAAGTCGCAGAATATCCTCGACCTGCCGCCGAGCCGGCTCAGGCCGCTGCGCAAGGAGATCGCCTACGTCGGCGCCAACCCCATGGGGGCGCTCGACCCAACCTTGCCGGTCGGCGCGCAGATCGTCGAGAAGATCCGCGCCGTCGTGCCCGGCATGGACAAGGCCGAGGCGCAGCGGCGCGTGGTCGAGCTGCTCGGTGCGGTGCGCATTCCGTCGCCGGCCCAGCGCTTCCACGAATACCCGTCGCAGTTCAGCGGCGGCATGATGCAGCGCGCGCTGATCGTCGACGCCCTGGCGACCAATCCGGCGTTCCTGGTGGCGGACAACGTCACCCAGCCGCTCGACGTCACGGTGGCGGCGCAGGTGATGCGCCTGATGCGCGAGCTGACCGAGCGCTTCGACACCGCCGTCGTCTTCGTCTCGTCCTCGCTGCCGACGGTGAGCGAGGCGGCCGACCAGGTGCTGGTGCTCGCCGAGGGCCGGATCGTCGAACGGCAGACGCCGAAGAAGCTCGTCCAGGAGCCGCAGCATCCCTACACCGTGCAGCTGATCTCGGAGATCCCGCAGATCTGGACGGCGGCGGCCCCGGTGGTCGAGAGCCCGGAGCGCCACGGCGCGCCGCTGATCAGCATCGAGGATGCGACGCGCACCTACCGGGTGCGCAAGCGCAGCTCCTTCGCCAGCTACAACAACGTGCGCGCCGTGCGCAACGTGACCTTCGACGTCTATCCCGGCGAGAACTTCGGCATCGTCGGCGAATCCGGCTGCGGCAAGTCGACCTTGATGCGGCTGCTGAGCCGGCTGGAGTCGCCCGATACCGGCCGCGTCGTCTGCGACGGCAAGGATATCGCCAAGCTGTCGAGCGCAGAGCTGCTGAAGTTCCGGCGCGACTTCCAGCTCGTCTTGCAGGACCCCTTCAATTCGCTGCCGCCGCGCACCTCGATCGGCGCCATCATCGAGGGGCCGCTCAAGGTGCATGGCGTCAACAGCGCCGACAAACGGCGCGAGCGCGCGCTCGCCGTCATGAGCGAGGTCGGGCTTTCGGCGGCGCTCTACGACGAGTTGCCGCTGGGCCTGAGCGCCGGCCAGCGCCAGCGCGTCAACGTGGCCCGGGCGATGGTGCTGGAGCCCAAGGTGCTGATCATGGACGAGACGCTGTCGGCGCTCGACCAGACCGAGCAGTTCAAGCTGCTGAAGCTGTTCTCAGAACTCCAGGCCAAGCACGGCCTGACCTACATCTTCATCTCGCACGACATGGCCATGGTGCGCCGCGTCTGCAATCGCATCGCCGTGATGTATCTCGGCGAGGTGGTGGAGATCGCCCACAACGGCAAGCTCTTCTTCGATCCCGGCCATCCCTATACCAAGGCCCTGCTCAGCGCGATCCCGACGCTGGAGGAGCGCCGCTACCGCCCGGAAGACTGCCTGCTGGAGGGCGAGCCGCCGAGCCCCATCGACCTGCCGCCGGGCTGCAGCTTCGCCAGCCGCTGTCCCAAGGCCTTCAGCCGCTGCCACGCGGAGAGCCCGGTGCTCACCGTCGACGGCAAGGAGGGCATGGCGGCATGCTTCCTGCTGGAGAGCGCCGGCGGCCGCATCGCGGCCTGAGGGCGCGGCTGCTGCGCGCCGATGCGCAGTCGAGCCGCGCTCGTCACGACAGCGCGAAGACGCGATTGGCGCGCGCGAATTCTGGGGCGTCGGCAGGCCGATCACCGTCGCCCGCATCCGGGCGTGCTCCACGTGGGCACGCGATCAGGCTCAAGTAAAGGTAAGTCATGTCAGAGGCTAGAAGCGAAGCGTCGTCGTTCCCCCCCGTCGATGGCGAGGCGCATCACCGGTTGATGGACGAGCTCTCCGCCCTCGGCGGCGGTGCCGACGGCTCGATGAACCGGCTCACGCTGTCGGCGACCGACGGTGCGGCCCGCGACTGGCTGGCGGCCTGGATGAAGCGCAGCGGCTTGCGCCTCGAGGTCGATCCGATCGGCAACATGTTCGGCTTCCTCGAATGGGCCGGCCCCGACGCGCCTGTGATCATGACCGGGTCGCACATCGACAGCCAGCCGAACGGCGGCCGCTTCGACGGCGCCTATGGCGTGGTCGCCGCCATGAGCGCCATCGAGACGATCCAGCGCCAGGTGGCGCAGACAGGCATCGAACCCAAGGCCAACTTCATCGTCGTCAACTGGACCAACGAGGAGGGCGCGCGCTTCCAGCCGAGCCTGCTCGGCAGCGGCGTCAACGCCGGCGAGCACACGCTGGAGTTCGCGCTGGCCCGCAAGGACGGCGACGGCGTCTCGGTCGGCGAGGCGTTGCAGGCGATCGGCTACGCCGGCACGGCCGAGCGCGTGGTCCCCGACGCCCTGATCGAGCTGCATATCGAAGGCGCCGATCACCTGGAGAAGGCCGGCCAGCGCTTCGCCGCCTTCGACCGCTTCTGGGGCGCCACCAAGTATCGGCTGGCCTTCCTCGGCCGCCAGGCCCACACCGCGCCGACGCCGATGGCCGAGCGCAAGGACGCGCTGCTGGCGGCCGCCTATCTGATCGCCGACCTGCGCACGATCGCCGACGAGGGCGGCATCGGCCTGCACACCTCGGTCGGCCGCTTGGAGGTGTCGCCCAATTCGCCGAACATCGTGCCGGCGGAAGCGGTGCTTTTCATCGAGCTCCGCTCCGCCGATCCGGTCGTCCTGGCGACGGCCGAAGAGAAGCTGAAGGCGCGCATGGCGGCCGCTGCCGAGCGCGCCGGCGTCGGCTACGAGGTGCGCTCCATCGACCGCCGCCGGGCCGGCGCCTTCGACAGCCGCCTCTACGCCCTGGCCGAGGAGGCCGCCGCCGCCCTCGGTCACGAGACGATGCGGCTGACGTCGGTCGGCGGCCACGACTCGATCAGCATGGCGGCGGTGACGCCGGCTCTGGTCATCGGCGTGCCCAGCGTCAACGGCGTCATCCACCACCCGGACGAGTTCACCACGCCGGAAGACCGTCTGCTGGGCGTCGAGATCCTGGCCGGCATGCTCTGGCGCTTCTGCCGGGACGGCAACCTGCTCAAGGCCTGAGCGGGCGCGGTCCCTGACGATCCGAAACCCACCTGCGAGAGTGAGATGAACGCCTGGACCTTGTCCGCAACCGAGCTGCTGACCGGCTATGCCAACGGCTCCCTGTCACCGGTCGAGGCGATGCGCTCGACGCTTGAGCGGGCGGCCGCCGTCAATCCCAAGCTCAACGCCTTCTTCGAGATCCGCGGCGACGAGGCGATGGATGAGGCGCGGGCGGCCGAGGCGCGCTGGGCCAGGCAGGCGCCGGCAGGTCCGCTCGACGGCGTGCCGGTGTCCATCAAGGACAGCGTCGCCGCGACCGGCTGGCCCTACTGGCGCGGCACCAAGGCGCGGGTCGGAACGGTGTCGAGCTACGATGCGCCCCCCACAGCCCGCCTCAAGGAGGCCGGTGCCATCATCTTCGCCAAGACGACGATGCCGGACTACGGGCTCCTGGCGTCCGGCATCAGCTCCGCCCACGGCGTCACGCGCAATCCGTGGGACTTGCAGATGAACACCGGCGGCTCGTCGAGCGGGGCGGCGTCCTCGGTGGCGGCGGGCGCCGGCGCGCTGTCGATCGGCTCGGACCTCGGCGGCTCCGTCCGCCTGCCGGCGGCGCAGTGCGGCCTGTTCGGCCACAAGCCGACCGTCGGCCTGGTGCCACACCTGCCGGTCAGCACTGCGCGGGTCGCCGGCCCGCTGACCCGGACGGTCGCGGATGGCGCGCTGCTGCTGTCGGTCATCAGCCGGCCCGACGCGCGCACCGGCGAGCCCGCCGGCCCCACGCCGGCGCGCATCGAGCCGCTCGCCGCGGGCGGGCTGAAGCTCGGGCTGCTCCTCGACATGGGCTACGGCCCGGACGTGGAGCCGGAGGTCGCGCAGCTGATCGAGCGGGCGGCCAAGCTGCTCGAGGCCGAGGGCGCATCGCTGACCGCCATGCCGGCGCCGGTCGATGTCGATCTCAACCCGGTCTTCGATCAGATCTTCTCGGTGCGCGCGGCGATGGAGCGGGACGAGTTGCCGCCCGACCGCAGCCGTGAGGCGCTCGACGTCATCAACCGCAGCTGTGACGCCGGCGAGCGGCTGAGCGCCAAGGCCTATCTCAGGGCCGGTGAAACGCTGGAGAAGGCGAAGGCCTCGTTCGTCGAGGCGCTGTCGCCGTTCGACTTCGTGCTCGCGCCGGTGCTGCCGATGGCGGGGTTTGCGGCGGACGTCGCCGGCGCCGATCCCGAGCATCCCACGTGGCACGTCAATTTCACCAGCCTGATCAATCAGATCGGCTGGCCGGCCGCATCCATCTGCTGCGGCTTCACTGCGGCGGGTCTGCCGATCGGCCTGCAGATCATCGCGGCGAAGCACCGGGACGTGGAGATCCTGGCGCTCGCCGCGGCCTACGAGGGGCTGCGCGGGTTCACCCCCGGCATCCCCGAGATCTGAGTGCGGGCGCCGGGGAGCAGGTTGCAATGGCCGTCTGGCCTGGGACTTGCTGGAATTGCATCGGTTGCTGACTGAGGAGCGCGTCGTGACGCCACATTCCGCCCCTGCGCCCGAGCGCCTGTCCCGCGCCCTCTCCGCAGCCCGGCATTTTGCGGGCCGGGAGCCAGCCGTCGGCGCGGCCGTGCCGGCCATTTCCATGCCCATGCACATGGGCCTCGACGCGCTCTCCTGCGTCGTCACCGCGCCGGGCTCCACGACTGTCGCCTTCGCCAAGGCGTTTCATGCCGGGGCCCTCGACCCCTTCACCTTCGCGGGCGCCGCCGAGGCGGCGGCGCGGGCGGGCGAGGCCGGCATCGCGCCGCGGCTGCTGGAGGCCGATGCGGCGCAGCAGGTCTTGCTGTTCGAGCCGGCCCCCGACGGCTTCCGCATGGCGCTCGCTCGCGATGCGCAGACGCCGGCGGTGAAGGCGGCGATCGTCGCGGCCAAGAAGCGATGGCATGGCCAGCCATTGCTCGGCCGAGATCTCTCGCCCTTCGAGCTGGCGCGGGACTATGTCGAACGCCTTGCGCCTCACCTGGCGTCGGGCAACGAGACGCCGGTCCCCTACAAGGGCACCGTGCCGTTCGCCGGACTGACGGCATGGATCGAGCGCATCGGCGCGGCCGTCGCGGCCTCCGGCGTCGACAAGGCGCCCATCCAGGGCGAGAACACGGTGTCGAACGTCCTGATCGGCGCCGACGGCGCCGTCCTGCTCGTCGACTTCGACCGGGCCGTGAATGCCGATCCGCTCTACGACCTCGGCGCCCTCAGTCTCGACCTCTGTCGCACCGAGGAGGAGCGCATCGAGCTGATCGAGATGTACGCGGGGCGGCCGGACGCGACGTTGCTGGCGCGGCTGAAGCTTTACGCCGTCGTCGACGACTTCTTGTGGGGCTGCTGGGCCCTGCTGGCGGAGCTCAATCCGGCGATGAGCGGGCCGGAGTTCTTCAAGTACGCGAGCAACCGCTTCCTGCGGGCCTCCCATAACCTCGGCGCCTTCGATGCGGCGCTGCTCATCGGCAAGATCTAATTCGCATTCGTCAGGCAGAGGCCCGCATCATGTCAACGATTGCCATCGAGGACGCCATTGCCAAGGTCGGCCTATGGGCCGGGCGCCCGCTGCGCTTCGAGCGCATCGCCGCGGGCATCACCAATCTCAACTGGCGCATCACGGTGTCCAATCCCGAGGAGATCTACTTTCTCAAGATCCACGGCCCGGGCACCGAGAGCTTCATCGACCGCGCGGTGGCGCACGAGGCCGCGATCAAGGCGGGCGATGCCGGCATCGCGCCGCGGCTGCTCTTCTACGATGCCGTCGACGGCGTCGAGGTCTACGAGTATCTGCACGGCTTCCGCAGCTGCGGGGTGCTGGAGACACAGCACCCGACGATCCGCGAGAACATCGTGCGCGCCTACAAGGCCGTGCATTCGACGCAGAGCCTGTCTGTCGCCAAGGACGGCTTTGCGCAGCTGGACCAGCACCTGAACCGGCTCCGGCAGATGGGCGCCGAGCTGCCGCGCGACTTCGAGGAGATGCTGTGGCAGCGGCGCCGCGCCGAGCAGGCCATCCGCGCTTCGGGCATGGATCTGGTGGCCTGCTTCAACGACGGCTACGTCTCCAACTACATGTACAATGACGGCCTGGAGGTGAAGATCATCGATTGGGAGTATGCCGCGAACAACGATCCCTATTGGGACCTGACGATGTTCTCGTGGGAGAATTTTTATACGGACCCGCAAAGCCGCCGCGAGCTGATCGAGATCTACGACGGTAGCTATCGTGAGGACATCGCCGCCCGCGTCCATCTCTACGTCGGTGTCGCCAGCATCGTCTGGGGGCTGTGGGCCACGTATCAGAGCATGACGTCGTCTATTCCCTTCGACTTCGGGAAATACGCCGACCTGATCTTCGCGCGCGGCCGCATGGCGATGGCGGTGCCGGAGTGGGAGAGGGCGCTCGTGGCCGTCTAGCGCGACGCACGGCGGCGCCCAAGCATCAGTAGGGATGGATGGCCGGGTCAAGCCCGGCCATGACGATGAAGGTATAAGCGCCTCCATCTCACCCTCGTCATGGCCGGATTTGACCCGGTCATCATCGTTATTCAACAAATTATAGGCGGGACCGCGCTCAAGTTGTTCTCATCAGGTGCGCATCGCGCGAGTTAAATCGGATAAATACTAATATAAATTCTTGTATGTGTCGATATTGTCTTCGAAAAGCTATCGAGGGCGCTCATGCGCGCCTCGGAGTTGTATTCGTGGTCAGCCTGTGCTATGAGCCAGCCCTCTTGACGCTGCGAACCGGGGAGGGGCGCGATGACCATTCTGTTCCGTCTGCCCGACCCGGCCGGGGTTCCTCGCCGCTAGTTCGGCCCGCCTCGCAACCGAGGCCCGCCTGACGCCTCATCCTCCGCGCTGAACCATTCCCCTTCGCAGGAGAGGCGCGCCTTTCGCGCCTTGAGCTTCATGTCGACCGTTTCTGCACGTGGCGCCGATGCGCTGCGTTCCGTTCTCGTCTTCACGTTCCGTCACTGGGTCCGCCGCTGGCCGCTGGCCGCCGTCGTCGCGCTGACGATCACCGTCGCCACGGTGACGGAGATCTTCGTACCGCTGTTCGCCGGCCGGCTGGTGGACGCGCTGACCGCCGGCCATCACGAGGCGAGCGCCGCGATGGCGGCCTTCCTCGCCATGGCCGGGCTCGGCCTCGCCATGGTCGTCTTGCGCCATCTCGCCTGGTGGGGCGTGGTGCCGCTGACGCTCGACATCATGGCCGACGTGGTGCGCGAAGCCTTTCATCGCGTGCAGCGCTTCTCGTCCGACTGGCACGCCAACAGCTTCGCCGGATCGACCGTGCGCAAGATCACGCGCGGCATGTGGGCGCTCGACGTCATCAACGACGTGATGCTGCTGGCGCTGCTGCCCTCGGTCGTGGTGCTGGCCGGCACGGTGGTGCTGCTGATGCTGCACTGGCCGATCATGGGCCTCGTCATGGCGGCGGGCACGCTCGCCTACGGGGCGCTGACCGTCACCCTCGCCACGCGCCTGGTGGCGCCGGCGGCGCGGCTCTCCAACACCTGGGACACCCGCATCGGCGGGATGCTGTCCGACACGCTGGGCGCCAACCAGGTGGTGAAGGCGTTCGGTGCCGAGGCGCGGGAGGATGTGCGGCTTGCGAACGTGGTGGCGCGCTGGCGCCGGCGGGTGCGGCGGACCTGGATGCTGGCGACATGGAGCACCAGCGGCGAGTTCGCGCTGCTATGGGTGGTGCGCACGACCGTCACCGGCGCGGCGCTCTGGCTGTGGTGGCAGGGACGCGCAACGCCCGGTGACGTCACCTACGTGCTGACGACCTATTTCGTCGTGCACGGCTATCTGCGCGAGGTCGGCCAGCACGTGCACAATTTGCAGCGCGCGGTGAACGACATGGAGGAGCTGGTCGAGCTGCATGCGCTCACCACCAGCGTCGCGGACGGGCCGGAAGCCGGCGAGCTGTCGGTCAAGGGCGGTGAGATCCGCTTCGAGCATGTCGTGTTCCACTACGGCGGGCACGTCACGCCGTTGTTCGACGATCTCGACGTGCGCATCCCGGCGGGGCAGCGGGTCGGCCTGGTCGGCCCGTCCGGCTCGGGCAAGACCACCTTCGTGAAGCTGGTGCAGCGGCTCTACGACGTCAGCGGCGGCCGCGTGCTGATCGACGGGCACGATGTGCGGGAGGTCGCACAGGCGTCGCTGCGCCGGCAGGTTGCCATCGTGCAGCAGGAGCCCATCCTGTTCCACCGCACGCTGGCGGAGAACATCGCCTATGCCCGCCCGGGCGCCGGCGAGGCAGAGATCGTGCGGGCGGCCCGGCTCGCCAACGCGCACGACTTCATCACGCGCCTGCCGAAGGGCTACGCCACGCTGGTCGGCGAGCGCGGCGTGAAGCTCTCCGGCGGCGAGCGTCAGCGGGTGGCCATCGCGCGCGCCTTCCTCGCCGATGCGCCGATCCTCATCCTCGACGAGGCGACATCCAGCCTCGATTCGGAATCCGAGGCGGCGATCCAGGAGGCGATGGAGCGGCTCATGGAGGGACGCACGGCGATCGTCATCGCCCACCGCCTCTCCACGGTCAGGGCGATGGATCGCATCCTCGTCTTCGAGCGGGGCCGCATCGTCGAGGATGGCCGGCACGAGGCACTGCTGGGCCGGCCGGGCGGCCGCTACCGCCGGCTGTTCGAGCGCCAGTCCGGCGGCATGGCGCCGATCGAAGGCGGGGAGGTGGGGGCTACGCTACCCGCCGAATAAGTGCGCTTGGCCGCGCGCCCATTCAGGCGCGCGGCGTCACCGGCCAGTCCATGGTGACGGTCCGCAGGTCCTCCAGCGCTTGTGCGATCTGGAGCACTCCGAGGTCGTCGAAGCGGTGGCCGATGATCTGGATGCCGATCGGCAGGTGGCGCTCGTCGAAGGCCGTGCACACCGTGGCGGCCGGCTGGCCCGTCTGGTTGAACAGGGCGGTGAAGACCGTGTGCGCGAGCGGAGTGTCACGCGACGGGCCCGGCTCCTCGGCCGGGAAATTCACCATCGGCAGGGTCGGGGCGATCACGTAGTCCCAGCCCTCGAAGGCGGCGAGCAGGGCCGCCTTGGCGCGGCCGATCTGGGCGAGGGCGCGATAGACGTCGGCGCCCGAATGATCGGCGCCGCCGAGGCACCATTGCTTGACGTAGGGGTCGATGTCGCCGTCCTCGTGCGACGGCAAGCCGCTGTACTCGACGAAGCCGCGCACCTGCAGGAACAGGTCGATGGGGGCATAGGCGTCGAAGTCGAGCGGCGGCGCGAAGGGCTCGACGTGGGCGCCGGCGCCGCCAAGGAGCCGGCCGGCCGTCTCCACCGCTTCGCGCACCGCCGCGTCGGGCTTCGGGCCGAAGCCCATGTCGGTCAGCACGCCGACGCGCAGGCCTGCGACGTCGCGGCCGAGATGCTCGTGGTAGGCCACCCCGTCGGCCGGCAGGCTCCAGGTGTCGCGCTCGTCCTGGCGGCTGAGGACGGTCAGGAGGCGGGCGATGTCGGCGACGCGACGCCCCATGGGGCCGGCCATGCGCATGGTATCGGGTGGCAGGTGCGGCACGCGCCCGTGCGTGGGCTTCAGCGAGGCCAGGCCGCAGTGAGACGCCGGCAGCCGCACCGAGCCGGCGATGTCGGTACCGACCGAGACGAAGCCGATGCCGGCGGCGAGCGAGGCGCCGGCGCCCGCCGACGAGCCCCCGGTGTTCCAGGCGAGGCCCCAGGGATTGCGCGTCACGCCATGGAGCGAGCTGATGCCGGAGGCCATCAGGCCGCAGTCGGGCATCGTCGTCTTGGCGAAGATCGGTGCGCCGGCCTCGCGCAGCGCAATGGCCGGCGGCGAATCGTAGGTCGACGGCGGCAGCGCGCGGTTGGCGCGGATGCCATGCAGGTAGGGCCAGCCGACCATGGCGACGCTGTCCTTGACCGTCATCGGCACGCCGTCGAGCGGCCCGAGCGGTGCGCCCGCCCGCCACCGTGCCTCGGAGCGCCGCGCCGCCGCCGTCGCCTCTTCCGGACGGACCGAGAACAGCGCGTTGATGGCACCATTGACCGCGTCCGCATGGGCGAGCGTCGCGCCGAGCACCTCGACCGGCGAGAGCCGTCGGGCCGCATAAGCGTCGCCGAGCTCCGCCAGCGACATGTTCACCAGCTCCTGCGCCGACATCGCCTCTCCCGCCTTGCCGCCCGGCTCCGCGCCGGGGCCGTCCGACGGCAATAGCGAGCATATCCCGCCCGCGGGTAGCCGGCTGGTGGCAACGGCACGATTTGGTGGAGGACGAGGCATCCCTTTTGCTTCCCGATTGCCCAAACTTGCGGCTGAGGGCGTGCGGCATGGCCGTCGGTCCGCCGGCAATCGGGAAGCGGCATGAGTTCCATGGGTTCATTGCAAGCGGAGCAGGGCAGGGTCCGGCGCAGCGTCGCCCGCCTGCCGGGGTGGGATGGCGAGGCCGTGTCGATCGAGCCGGCGATGCCGGTGCTGGCGTCGCCGAGCTGGCGCGGCGTCGACGGAACGCCCTGGCGGGCGAGGAAAGCGGCGAGCGGCGAGAGCCTGTTCGTCAAGGCGATGGACGAGGATGCAGCGCTCTACATCGACGTGCCCTGCGCGTTCGAGGCGGCCCGCCGCGCCTCCGACCTCGGCATCGGCCCGCGCGTCATCGCCGCCGACGTCGACGACGGCGTACTGGTCATGGAGGATCTGGACCGCGGCTGGCGGGTCGGTACGCTCGAGCGGCTTCTCGATCCGGCGATCGTCGATGCGGTCATGGCGGCGCGCCGGCGCTTCCACGAGGGGCCGCCGCTGCCCAAGCGGCGCGGCGTCTTCGAGGAGATCGAGCATTTTTATGGGGCCGCGGTGGAGGCGCGGGCCCAGCTGCCGAGCGCGACGCCTTGGCTGGTCAGCGAGCTGCGCCTCGCAGCGGACGCCATCCGCGGCCTCGCCATCGCGCCCGTGCCCATTCATGGCGACGGCAACGTGTCGAATATCCTGATCAGCGACATGGGCGAGGTCAGGCTGATCGATTGGGATCGGGCCACCACCGCCGATCCGCTGGAGGACATCGGCAGCTTCCTGGTCGAGGCCTTCGCCCAGGAGCCGGAGGCCCGCGACGCTTTCGTGCGCCACACCGGCGCCTTCGACGAGGCGGCCTTCAACCGCGCCCGCCTCTACGGCATCGCCGACGACCTCAGGTGGGGGCTGATCGGTGCGTTGCTCGCCGCTAGGTCGGCGCGCAGCACGCTGGAGTTCTACAAGTTCGCCAGCTGGCGCTTCCTGCGCTGCGGCATGGCCGTGCGCGAGCCGCGCTTCGGCGAGACCCTCCGGAGGCTGGCATGACCGTCAAGCGTCTGGGCGATGCGGCCGACATGCACGAGCGCAATCTGGAGGCGGCGGTGGGGCGCGTGCCCCAGTGGAGCGGCAGGGCCGTCGCCTACACCCCATTGGTCGGCGGGCTGACCAACCAGAACTGGCTCGTCGATGTGGAGGGCGATGCGCGCCGCTACTTCGTCAAGGTGCCGGGCGAAGGCTCGGAGATGTTCATCGACCGCGTCTCGGCCAACGAGGCGGCGCGCAACGCCCACGCGGCCGGCATCGGCCCCGAGGTCATCTTCTTCGACCCCACCGACGGCGTCGAGGTGAGCGAGTTTCTCGACGGCTACCGGGCCTGCACCAACGCGGATTTCGGCGACGCCGCGATCCAGGCGGACGTGCTGGGGCTCTATCGCCAGCTCCACGCCGGCCCCAGGCTCGGCCTGACCAAGACGATCTTCGACATGATCGAGGAGCATGTGGAGCAGGGCCGCGAGCTCGGCTCGCATTTCCCCGCCGACATGCCGTGGATCATGCACCGCTACCGGCAGGCCAAGGCGGCCTTCCTGGCGTCGGGCCTCGATCTGGTGCCCTGCTTCAACGACCCCATGCCTGGCAACTTCCTCGTCAGCGCCAACGGCGCGGCCAAGCCCATGCGGCTGATCGACTACGAGTTCGCCTCCAACAACGAGCGCAGCTACGAGTTCGGCGTGCTGTTCGCCGAGATGTTCTTCGACGACGAGGTATCGAACAGCCTCATCGAGCAATATATGGGCAGCGTCAGCCCGCAGATCGTGGCGCGCGTCAAGATCAACCGTGCGCTCGCCGACATCAAATGGGCGTCCTGGGCCGTCGTCAGCCGCAAGCTGAAGGACTGGGATTTCGATTATCAGAAATACGGCATCTGGAAATACATGCGGGCGCGGGATGTGATGTACGACCCGCAATGGGAGAGCTGGCTGCGGCTGGTGTGACGTGGCAACAGCCCAAGAAGCCCAGCGCCGCATGTGCTTGATCGCCGGGCCCGCGGCGCACCGCTTCGCGATGCATTTCGGCCTTGCGTTCTGACCTATCCGGGGTAGGACATAAGCGCCGTCGTGATCGGCTGGGAGAGAGCGTTCGCTTGCCGTGCGCCGCCGAAGGAGCAACCGCCCCGGAAACTCTCAGGCAAAAGGACTAGCTGATCAGGCACTCTGGAGAGTGATCAGAGTCATCTGATCCACCGAAGGGGATATCCGCGCCAGCGGAGAAGCTCTCAGGTTCCGTGACAGAGGGGGCACCGACCCATACTCGACGGAGACCTGAGCAACCATGTCGACTATCCTAGTCATCGGCGCCGGAATTACCGGGATCACGACGGCCTATGCGCTCTTGCGTGATGGGCACGACGTCACGGTCGTGGAGCGGCATCCCTACGCGGCGCTCGAGACGTCCTTCGCCAATGGCGGGCAGCTATCGGCGAGCAATGCGGAAGTCTGGAACCATTGGTCGACCGTGGCCCATGCCGTGCGCTGGATATTTTCGCGATCGGCCCCTCTTCTCCTCAACCCCAAGCCTACCTGGCACAAGATATCGTGGTTGGGCGAGTTCTTGGCAGCAATCCGGAACTACGAGGGGAACACTATCGAGACGGTGCGGCTTGCCATCGAGGCCAGAAGGCACCTCTTCGAGATCGCCGAGCGGGAGCGCATCGATTTCGATCTCCTCAAGCGCGGGCTCCTGCATGTCTACCGCGACAAGGCCAGCTTCGAGCGTGCCGCGCGCGTGAACGAGCTCCTGAAGAGAGGCGGGCTCGAACGGACGCCTGTCGGACCGCACGAGATCAAGGACATCGAGCCCAGCCTCCAAGGTGCCTTTCATGGGGGATTCTTCACGCCGGCGGACGCCTCGGGCGACATCTGCCGGTTTACACGCGGGCTTGCCAGCGCGTGCCAGCGCATGGGCGCGCGTTTCCTGTTTGAGATGGAGGTGTGTAAAATTCGCGACACCGGAGGAGGTGCAGCCGTCGAGCTGCGTCCCGCCGGCGAAGCGTCCCCGCCCACCACCTCGCTCACGGCGGACCGAGTCGTGATCTGTGCCGGCGTCGGCAGCCGGCGTCTGGCCGCGATGGTCGGCGACAAGGTCAACATCTATCCGGTGAAAGGGTATTCGATCACTGTTGCGGTCAGGCCCAACGAGATCGATCGAGCGCCAAACGTGGCGCTTCTCGATGACGCTGCGAAGATCGTCACCAGTCGCCTGGGCGACCGGCGATTCCGCATCGCCGGGACGGCGGAGCTGAACGGGTACAACCGCGACGTTCGGGCAGATCGGATCGCGCCGCTCATCAGGTGGACGCGCAGGCATTTTCCGCAACTGGATGTGAGCGACGTGAGCGTCTGGGCCGGCCTGCGCCCGATGACGCCGAGCATGCTGCCGCGCGTCGGGCGGAGCGTTCGCTCCAGTCGGATCTTCTTCAACACCGGACACGGGCATCTCGGCTGGACCCTGTCCTGTGCGACCGCGCAGTTAATCGCCTCCGAGCTCGCCGCGTAGACGAGAAGGGGCCCCCTTCCCAACGCACCGGGGAGGGGGCAGCGATCGGACAACCGTGTGGTGTGAGCGTCTTCGAGCCCCTGCCGAGCGTTCCCGGCCGGATTGCGTTGCGCGCGATCCGGCTTCGGCGCTCCGCTAGTGTGGCGAATCCGAAATTCGCACCACCTCGGGGCAGCGCTGGGAGCGAATTTCGGATTCTCAAGCCACACTAGCAACTCTATGATTCTAGTGTGGTTTAATGGATCTGAAGGTCCTGAACATTGATGCCATGTGGGGAGCAGGAACTTCAGATCCACCACACTAGAGCGCCTCTTTTGCGATTGGGTGGAATCGCCCAATCGCAAAAGGGGCGCTCCAGATTCAAAGAGTTGGAGCATTTCTCCGCAATTGGATGATGCTCATCCAATTGCGAAATGCTCTAGAGGCGGCCGTTACCTCAGAAACGCCAGCGCTTGGTCAAGCAGCGCCTGGTTTGCGGCGGCGACGACGCGCCCGTCCGAGTCGCGCGTCAGCGGCTTGCCGTCCCAGTCCCGGATCACCCCGCCGGCGCCCTCGATCACCGGCACGAGGGCCATGAAATCGTAGCTCTTGAGGGACGCTTCGACGACCAGGTCGCAATAGCCCGAGGCCAAAAGGCCATACAGATAGCAGTCGCCACCGAATCGCCGGAACATGGCCCTGCGGCTCAGCACATCGTAGCGCGCCCAGTCGTCGGGCGAGAAGAAGTCCGGCGACGAGGTGTAGATCTGCGCCTGCTCGAGCTTTGTCGTGCGGCTCACCTTCGCGGGCCTGCCGTTCAGAGTCGCGCCGTCAGGCGTGCCGTACCAGCGTTCGCCCAGGGCGGGCATGTCGATCATGCCGGCCGCGACCCCGCCCTGTTCCTCGTCGGCCAGGGCGATCAGCGTGCCGAACAGCGGCATGCCCGAGATGAAGCTCTTGGTGCCGTCGATGGGGTCGAGATACCAGGTGAAGCGCTCGCCGGGCGTCAGCCCGCTCTCCTCGCCGCAGATGCCATGGCGCGGAAAGCGCGCGCCGATCATACGCCGCAGCTCCTGCTCAATGGTCTGATCGGCGATGGTGACCGGCGTCAGGTCCTGCTTGCGCTCGACATCGAGGGCTGAGCGGAAGTGCGCGAGCGCCACGGGCCGCGCCGCATCGGCCAGATCGTTGAAGAAGGTGGCCAGCGCGTCGGCGGACGGCTTGTACTGCGGGTCGGACAAGGAGGGCTCCGGAGCTTGGTCGCTGCATCGGCAGCGGTTGCGAGAGCTCGCGGGGACGAGGCGCCGGCGCGGCGTCGACCCGCTCTCGGTCGGGGTCCCCGGCGGGACCGTGGGGGAGGGAGGGCCGAGCGCCCGAACCGGGGCCGGGCGGTGGCTCAGACGCGCTCGTGCACCGCGCGCCGGCTGCTCTCGGCCCAGAACGGCTGCGGGAAGCTGTTGCGCGCCGGTGCGGGCGGCTGGAGCGCCGGGCGGGCGCCCTTGGCCGGGGCCGCGGCGCCTGGCTCCTGGCTCAGCTGGCGCACATCGCGCGGCGTGATGCCGAAATGCCGGCTGAAGCTGCGCGAGAAGTGCGAGACGTTCTTGAAGCCGACGTCGTAGGCAACCTCGGACACGGTGCGCCGTCCCCCCGGATCTGCCACCAGGAGCTCGTAGGCGCGTTGCAAACGCTTGACCTGGACGAACTGGCCGACGGTGGTCTCGTCGTCATTGAACAGGCTGTAGAGGTAGCTCAGCGAAATGCGGCTGCTGGCGGCGATGCGCTTCGGCGACAGGTCGTGGTCGCTCAGGTGCTTCTCGATGAAGTCAGCGATACGGCGGCGCAGGTGGTAGCGCGCATTGCGCACGTCGGTGGCCGCTCCGCGGTCTTCCGCGCCGATGGCCAGGGCGACGAAGCTGATGATCTCGGTCGCCAAGGCCTGCGGGTTCGGCGGCGGCCGATCGGCAAACAGCTCCGCCACGCTCCTGAGGAGGCCGACGAGCAGTCTGCTCATGTGCTCGTTCATCTTGAAGCGACGGCTCACATGATCCTCGACCGCCACCAGCCGGCTTCGCAGCTCGCCGACGGGAATGCGCATGATCAGCACGTGGGCTCGCTCGGTCGACGACAGCTCGTAGAACGCCAGTTCGCTCAGCAGCACATATTCGTCGGGCAGGGCGGTCCCGCTGCGGCCGTCCTGCCTGAACTGCAGGCTGCCGCTCAGCGGAAACGCCAGGACATAGAACGCTTCGGCGATGTTCTCGGCCCGCTCCCAGTTGCGGACAAAGGTCTTGCGGCCCGCAACGACGTGAAGCTGGATCCGGCCGATGTGAATCACCTGCGACGGTGCCGTGATATGGCCGTCGCACGGCGCGACTGCGTCCAGCGGAACAAGTTGAGATAGAACTGCCATGGCTTCGATCTTTCTCAAGGCTGTGCAACGATGACCTCGGTCCCCGCCTGGCGGAGGGCCATCGCCAAGGCGCCCTCCGGCGGCCGATCGGTGACGAGCCGGTCGATCTCGGTCCATTGGGCGAAAACGGTCAGGGCGCGCTGGTCGAACTTGGTGTGATCGGCGACGACGATGGCTTCGGCGGCACGCCGCACCATGGCGCCGTAGATGGCGCCGGCCTCATCGTCCGCATCGTTGATCCCGCGCCCGCCGATCCCGGTGGCGCCGACGATGGCGCGGTTCGCCTCGTAGCCGTCGATGCTGGCGATCGTCTGCGTGCCGAACACGTAGCCTTCGGTCGGGTGATAGCGCCCCGGGCAGCACAGCACGCGGATCGACGGATTGACCGCCAGCGCAGCCGCGATGGCGAAGTCATGGGTGATCACGGTCAGATCCCTGGCGCGCGCCGCAAGGCGCCGCGCCACGTGAAAGGTGGTAGCTCCCGCCGCGAGCATCAGCACCTCGTTCGGCAGCACGAGGTCGGCCACCGCGGCGGCAATCGCCTCGCGCTCGGCGATCATGATCCCTTTGCGATCGGTGAGCGAGGGTTCCAGCGCGAACGGCCGCGAGGCGCCGCCGTAGGTGCGGTTGATCAGCTTCTGCTCTTGCAGCTCCATCAGGTCGCGCCGGATCGTCTCTCCCGAGACGCCCAGGGCCGCTGCCAACTCCGACGCCCGCAGCGTGGGGGCCGCCGTCAGCTGCGAGATGATGTGCCTGTGGCGCGCCAGCTTGGAGAAGCGATCGCCGTCAAGCTTGCGCGGCGGCCTCTTCTCGGCTGCGGCCGTGTCGGCTGCTGATGACCGGTGGCTGTCCATCGAAGGTTCCTGGAGCCGGCCTGCGTGCAACGCCGCAAGCCATCCTGCACCTGATCCTTCTCCGGCTCATGTTGGATGTCTACACTAACTTTGTGGCATCTTCCCCATTTTATGGGCGGCACTCTGCCCACAATGTGCGCATCATGTGCTTGACGTACTGCTAACGCTTTGTGTTTTCAGGGATCGAAATCCGGTTGAGTGAACGCAGAGCGCTCATCGATCGAGATTCCGATAAGTTGTTTCTGAGAGTTTGCCCGTGTTGTGGAAGTGCCCACACTGCCACAGATTGCTTGCACAGATTGCTTGGGCGTCGGTCCCCGGCTGCCTCGCGGCGCGGCGCCGGCGAGGAGGGACGGGATGAGGCAGGACAAGGACATTCTCGCGCTGAATGCCTTCGACGGCGCGAAGGCGTCGGCCATGGCCGATGGCGTGCGCTTGGCCGTGCAGCGGCGGCTGACCTCCTTCGGCCCGGCCGCCGTGCTGTTCTATCAGGAGCCGCTGCACATCGACCGGGCGGAGGGCGTCTGGATCCACGACACGGCCGGCCGTGCCTACCTGGATCTCTACAATAACGTTCCGTCGGTCGGGCACGCGCATCCCCGCGTCGTCGAGGCAATCCGTCGGCAGGTCGGCCAGCTGAACATCCATACGCGCTATCTCGTCGACGTGGTCGACGCCTATGCCGAGCGGCTGCTGGCGACATATCCGGCGCAGATCGACCGCATCGTCCTCACCTGCACCGGCAGCGAGGCGAACGATCTCGCCCTGCGCATCGCGCAGGCGGCGACCGGTGGCACCGGCATCGTGGTCACCCGGACAGCCTATCACGGCAACACGGCGGCGGTGACGGAGGTGTCGCCGTCGTCCCGGCCCGGCCGCGCGTTGGCGCCGCACGTCCGCGCCGTGCCGCCGCCGGACAGTTTTCGCGCGGCGGACGGCGACGTCGGCGCGCGCTTTGCCGCCGCCGTCGCGGCCGCCGTCGCCGACCTGGAGCGAAACGGCATCCGCTTCGCGGCCCTGCTCGTCGATACCGTCTTCTCGAGCGACGGCGTCTTCGCCGATCCGCCCGGGTTTCTCGCCCCGGCGGTCGAGGTGGCGCGCGCTCGCGGCGGCCTCTTCATCGCCGACGAGGTCCAGCCGGGCTTCGGCCGTCTCGGCGAAGGCCTGTGGGGCTTTGCCCGCCACGGCGTGGTGCCGGACGTCGTCACCATGGGCAAGCCGATGGGCAACGGCTTCCCCATGGGCGGCGTCGTCGTGCGCGCCCCGCTGCTCGACCGGTTCACGGCCGAGGTGAGGTACTTCAATACGTTCGGCGGCAATCCGGTGGCCGCGGCGGCGGGCCTGGCTGTCCTCGACACGATCCGCGACGAGGGGCTGATCGACAATGCCCGCGCCGTGGGCAGCTATCTCATGGACGGCCTGCGTGAGATCGGCAATCGCCACATCGCCATCGGCGACGTGCGCGGCGCCGGGCTCTTCATCGGCCTGGAGCTGGTCGGGGGCCGGGAGGCGAAAGACCCGGCGCCCGACCTCGCCACCCGCCTGATCAACCGGCTGCGCGAGCGCGGCATCCTCGTCGGAGTGGCAGGGCCCCATGGCAGCACGCTGAAGATCCGGCCGCCGCTGTGCTTCAGCCGCGAGAACGCCGACCTGTTCATCGCCGCCTGTGACGACGCGCTCAGCGAGCTCGCCGCGAGCTGAACAGGATCGACGCAGAATTGCCGCCGGGAGCCGGCTGACATTGCGCGCGGGCCGCGGCATGCCTACACCGGGTGGCAATTCGCGGCGAGTTGGAAGGGCATGACATGTTACGGCTGCTCGTGGCCGACGGCGGCTCCGCTGAAGGGCGGCGCCGCATGGTGGAGATGGTCGGGGCGACGGCGGCGGAGAGCTATGCCGATGTGCTGCGGGCGATCGCGCCCGACGCGGTCGTCGATATCTGCACGCCTGCCGACGAGGCGGCGGCGCTTCCGGCGGCGCTCGACAGCTACGATGGCGTCGCCCTTACCGGCTCGGCGCTGAACATCTACAAGCGCGAGCCGGAATCGCTGCGTCAGATCGATTTCGTGCGGGCGGTGTACGCGCAGGGGCGTCCCATGTTCGGCTCCTGCTGGGGGCTGCAGCTGGCCACTGTCGCCGCAGGCGGCGAGGTCGCGCTCAATCCACGCGGCCGCGAGGTCGCCTTCGCCCGGCGCATCGTGCTCACCGAGCCGGGGGCGGCCATGCCATGCACGCCGGCCGCGCGTCTGTCTTCGATGCGCCGGCGATCCACAGCGATGTGGTGACGCGGCTGCCGCCGGGTGCCGTCGTCACCGCCTGCAATGCCCTGAGCGACGTCCAGGCCGCCGAGATCCGCGTCGGCGCCAGCGTCTTCTGGGGCGTCCAGTATCACCCCGAGTTTCGTCTCCTCGACGTCGCCGCCGTCGTGCGCCGCTACGGCGCGACCCTGGTCAGCGAGGGCTTCTTCGCCGATCTGCCCGACCTCGAGCGTTACGCCGCCGAGCTCGACACGCTGGAGGCCAGCCGCGGCCGGCGCGACATCGCCTGGCGGCTGAACCTTGCCGACGACATCATCGACGAGCGGCTACGCTGGTGCGAGTTGGCGAACTGGATCGCGCATCTGGTGCGCCCGGCGGCGCGCGCCGGCTGACCGCGGCCACCGCTGCCATATACCGGCGAGGGCGGCCCGGGCCGATGGCTGTCCTCCCCACCGGCGACAGCTGGCCCGGCAAAAGCCGCGCGGGACCTGCGGGATGGAGAGATGGCCGGCACCGGATACGAGGTCTCCAAGCTTGCCGCGGCCGGTCTTGGCGTTGCCCTCTGTCTTGCCGCGGGTGCTGCCATGGCCGGAGCGTCGCCGCGCCTGCCGCCGGGCTTCGTCTATCTGCGCGACGTGGACGCCTCGATCATCCAGGACATCCGCTACGCTTCGACCGACAATTTCACCGGCTCGGTCGTCCCGGGCTACGGCGCCGGCGCGTGCGTCCTGCTGGGCGAGGCGGCCCGTGCGCTGGCGCAAGTGCAGGCGGATCTGCGCTCTCGTGGCCTCGGCCTCAAGGTCTACGATTGCTACCGGCCGGTGCGGGCCGTGAAGGCCTTCGTGGATTGGGTCAAGCGCCGCGCCGGGCCGACGGAGGGCCCGTACTGGCCGAGGACGACGAGAGGCGCGCTGGTGGCCGCCGGCTACATATCATCCGATTCGAATCACGCGAGGGGCGTTGCCGTGGACCTGACGCTCGTCGGATTGGATACCACGGCGCCAGTCCCGAGCGGGACCGGCGGTCCCTGCAACGGTCCGTCGAGTGTTCGCCGCCACGACGGCAGTCTCGACATGGGCACCAGCTTCGACTGCTTCGACGCCATGAGCGCCACCGACAGCCGGGAGATCACGCCGGACCAGCGGCGCAACCGGCAGCGCCTCGGCGCCGCCATGGCCGCGCGGGGCTTCAGGGCCTATCGGCGTGAGTGGTGGCATTTCACCTACGCGGGCGTCCGGCGGCCACCCGAGCCCCAGGACGCGGCTGTGCAGGAGAAATAGTCCGCGACGGCTGCGGCTTTGCGATCTCGGACGTGCCACGGGGCTTGAGCATCGGCGGCCGAGGAGGGATGAGACGACCTCGCTGCCGCACCAGCGGCGACGCAACGTCAGTTTCGTTTCAGCCGGGAGGCTCGATGGCATCTCTCTCCGTTCGCGGACTTGCCAAGGACATCGCGGGGCGATCGATCCTCGCGGGCATCGATCTCGACGTGAGGCCGGGCGAGATCATTTGCCTGGTCGGCGAATCGGGTTGCGGCAAGTCCACCTTGCTCCGTCTCATCGCCGGCATCGAGCGGCCGACGGCCGGCGAGATCAGCCTCGATGGGGCGCTGTTCGCCGGGCCGCAGGCCTTCGTCGAGCCGGAGCACCGCGGCATCGGCCTGATGTTCCAGGACTATGCCCTGTTTCCGCATCTGACCGTGGCGGAGAACCTGGCCTTCGGCCTCGCCAGGCTGACCAAGGCCGAGGCGCGGGAGCGGGCGGGCGAGACGCTCGAGCAATTGGGGATCGCCCACTTCGCGCCGCGCTACCCCCACGTGCTGTCCGGCGGCGAGCAGCAGCGGGTCGCGCTGGCGCGCGCCTTGGCGCCACGGCCGCGTGTGCTGCTGATGGACGAGCCGTTCTCCAATCTGGATGGCCGCCTGCGCGATGCGGTCCGGTTCGAGACGCTGTCGATCCTGCGGCGGTTCGGTATCACCGGCATCCTGGTGACGCACGACCCGGAGGAGGCGGTGATGGCCGCCGACCGCGTCGCGCTGATGCGCGCGGGCCGAATCATGCAGACGGGCGGCGGCCGGGACCTTTATGCGCGGCCGCAGACACCCTACGCGGCGCGTTTCTTCGGCGATTGCAACGAATTCGCCGGCACCTGCCGGGCCGGAACGGTGGCGACGCCGCTTGGCGCGGTGCCGGCCGGCGTCGGCATTGCCGACGGCGAGGCGGTCCACGTCTTCGTCCGCCCGGGCGCCATCGGCCTGTCGGAGCCAGGCGGCGGGATCGCCGGCCGTGTCGTCGAGCGCTGGTTCCGCGGCGAGGTGGAGCAGTTCGGCATCCAAGTCGAAGGCAGCCCGGAGCTCGTCGTCGTCAGAGTTCCGGGCCCGATCGACTTGGCGTCGGGCGACCATTGCACGCTGGCCATCGACGTTGCCCGCGCCATTGTATTCAAAGCCTCCGATAACATCTGCGACAGTCGCGACGAGCCGCGGTTGACAGCGGCCGGAGCCTGACGTCTCTGCGGCTGTGGCACAAAAATACCGGAGGTGAGCCATGTTATTCTTTAGAACGGCTCGAAAGTTGGTCTGGGCGGCGGCGCTGCTGGCGGGCTCTGGCGCGGGCGGCTTCGCCGCCGAGCTCAACCTGTATACGACGCGGGAGCCCGGCCTGGTGCAGCCGCTGATCGACGCGTTCCAGGCCTCCACGGGCACCAAGGTGAACACGATCTTCCTGAAGGACGGGCTCGCCGAGCGCGTCGCCTCGGAAGGCGGCAATTCGCCCGCCGACGTGCTGATGACCGTCGACGTCGGCCGGCTGGTGGAGCTCGTCGACAAGGGGCTGACCCAGCCGCTGAAGTCCGAGGTGCTGGACGGCGCCGTGCCGCCGCAACTGCGCGACCCAGAGGGCCACTGGTTCGCCCTGTCGCTCCGCGCGCGGGTGCTCTATGCGGCCAAGGATCTCGGACTCACCCGCTTCACCTACGAGGACCTGGCCTCACCGCAATGGAAGGGCAAGGTGTGCATCCGGTCGGGCCAGCACCCCTACAACACCGCCCTCATCGCTTCCTCGATCGCCCACCACGGCATGGACAAGACGAAGGCGTGGCTGGAGGGGCTCAAGGCCAACCTGGCGCGCAAGGCGTCGGGCGGCGACCGCGAGGTGGCGCGCGACATCATGGGAGGCATCTGCGATATCGGCGTCGCCAACTCCTACTACGTCGGCCTGATGGCGAGCGGCAAGGGCGGCCCCGAGCAGGAGGCGTGGGCCAAGGCGATCAAGGTGGTGCTGCCCACCTTCGAGAACGGGGGAACCCAGGTCAACGTCACCGGCGCGGCGATCGCCAAGAGCGCCCCGAACCGGGCCCAGGCTGTCGCCTTCCTCGAGTATCTGGTGTCGAAGGACGCCCAGAAGACCTACGCCGAAGCCAACTTCGAGTATCCGGTGCGGGCCGATGTCGCCCCCGACCCGATCATCGCCGCCTTCGGCGAGCTCAAGGTCGACCCCACGCCGTTGACCAAGATCGCTCGGTTCCGCACGGAGGCGAGCCGGCTGGCGGAGCAGGTCGGCTTCGACAATTGAGCCCGGAGCAGCCGCGACGGTGGCGGGCCCCGCGGCGCGGCCGGGGGGCCCGGCTTGGCGAGCAGGTCGCGGCGGGCCCGCGGCGCCCGGGCGCCATCGGCGTCGCGTCCCGTCACGCCGTCCGCCCGGGACTCGGCTGGTCGGTCGCGGCCTGCGCCGTCGCGGTGCTGGCCCTGGCGCCCATCCTCACGCTGGTGAGCCTCGCCCTGGGCGGCTCCGCCGGCCTGTGGCCGCATCTCATGGCCCACGTGCTGCCGCGGGCGGCAGCGAATACGGTGGTGCTGCTGGCCGGCGTCGGCTGCCTCGCCGCCGTGATCGGCTGCGGCACGGCCTGGCTGGTCACCGCCTATCGCTTCCCCGGCCGCGGCGTCCTCGAGTGGGCGCTGATCCTGCCGCTCGCGGTCCCGACTTACATCGCCGCTTATGCCTATCTCGACGTGCTCCACCCGGTCGGCCCGGTGCAGGGCTGGCTCCGCTGGCTGCTGGGGTACCAGAGCGCGCGAGACTTCCGGTTGCCGGACATCCGCTCGATGGTCGGCTGCATCCTGCTGCTGTCCTTCGTGCTCTACCCCTACGTCTACCTCACAACCCGGGCCATGTTCCTGACCCAAGCCGCGACCTTGATCGATGCCTCGCGCACGCTCGGGGCGAGCTATGGCGCCGCCTTCGTGCGTGTGGCGCTGCCGCTGGCGCGGCCGGCGATCGCCGTCGGCGTGAGCCTGGTGCTGATGGAGACCCTCAACGATATCGGCGCCTCGGAGTTTCTCGGGGTGCAGACGCTCACGGTCTCGATCTACGCGACCTGGGTCAACCGGTCGGACCTGGCCGGGGCGGCGCAGATCGCGCTCGTGCTGCTCGTGCCGGTGGCGGCCCTCGTGGCCGCCGAGCGTTTCGGCCGCCGCCGGCGCAGCTTTGCCGCCTCGGCCCAGCGCCCGCGGCGCCTCGAGCCTCGCCCGCTGGGCCGCGCCGCAGGCGCGCTGGCGCTGACGCTCGGCAGCCTTCCGGTGCTGATCGGCTTCGTCGTGCCCGGCGCCTACCTGGCTTGGTCGGCCTGGGCACGGATCGCGTTTGCCGGCCTGTCGCAGGGCCTGCTCTCCGCGACCTGGAACACGGTGAGCGTCTCTGCCGCGGGGACGCTGGCGGCGCTCGGCCTCGGCCTGATCGTCGCCTACGCCGGCCGTGTCGCGCCCGGGCGCGCCGCCAGTCTTGCCGCGCGGCTGTCGCTGGCGGGCTATGCGGTGCCGGGCACGGTGCTGGCCATCGGTGTCCTGTTCTGCGTCGGGGCGACGGATCGTGCCGTGGCCTGGGCCGCGTCGCAGCTGACCGGCGCATCGGTCGGCCTCGTCCTGCTCGGCTCCGGCTCGGCGGTGGTGCTCGCCTACGCCGTGCGCTTCCTGGCCATTGCCGCCGGCTCGGTGGAGGGCGGCCTCAGCCGCATCCCGCTGTCCCTCGACGGTGCGTCGCGCACGATGGGCGCGGGCTCGCTGCGCACGCTGCTGGCGGTGCACCTGCCGCTGGCGAAGCCGGCGCTCGCCGCCGGCGCCATTCTGATCTTCGTCGACTGCATGAAGGAGCTGCCGGCGACGCTGCTGCTGCGCCCGCTGAACTTCGAGACCCTGGCGACACGCCTCTACGGCGAAGCCGCCCGCGGCACCTACGAGGACGCCTCGATCGCCGCGTTGTTGATCGTGCTGGCGAGCCTCCTGCCCGTCGCCGTTCTGGCCAGGCTCGGCAGGGACGGGCGGTAGAGCAAGCGGACGGAGGCTCTCGCACGCCGAGCAACCCGCCCAGCGCAGGGGCTTGGGCTCCTGCTACCGCAGGCGCGGCATGACGTGTCTGGCGAAGAGCTTCATCGAATGCTCCTGGTCGGGACCGGGGAAGTGGAACACCAGATGATCGAAGCCGAGTTCGACATAGTCGCCGATGCGGCGCGCGGCCTCCTCAGGATCGGCGGAGACGATCCAGCGTGACGCGGCCCGCTCCACCGGGAGGCCATCCGCAAGCCGCTGAAACTCGAGAGGATCCTCGGTGTTCATCTTCTCCTCGGGCGTGAGCGCCAGCATGCCCCAGTAGCGGGTGTCATCGAGCGCCCGGCCGGCATCCGTGTCGAAGGAGAGCTTGATTTCGATCATCCGCTCGAATGGGCCGTCCAGGCCGCTGCGCCCCGCCGCCACATTGGGCAGGAGCGTCTCGGTGTAGAGCTCCGGCTTCTTGCCGCTCGTGCAGATGAACCCGTCGTTCCGGCCCGCCAGCTTCGCCATCAGCGGTCCCGCCGCGGCGACATAGATCGGAACGGGCTGCTCCGGTCGCTCGTAGATCGTCGCGCGCTCCGTCCTGTAGAACTGGCCATCGAACGAGAGACGCTCCTCCCGCCAGAGGCGGCGGATAAGCTCGATCGCTTCGCGGAACCTCGCCGTGCGTTCCTTCTGCTCCGGCCATTCCATACGCGTGGCCGGCACCTCGTTGAGCGACTCCCCCGTCCCGACGCCGAGAACAATGCGGCCGGGAAACAAGACGCCCAGCGTCGCGAAGGCTTGCGCCACGACCGAAGGGTGATAGCGGAACGTGGGCGTGAGCACGCTCGTGCCGAGGGTAACGCGCGACGTGGCCGCGCCCGCCGCGCCGAGCCAGACCAGCGAGTTGGGCGCCTGGCCGCCGTCGTGGCGCCAGGGCTGGAAATGATCGCTGACGAACACCGACTCGAAATCGAGGCGCTCGGCCAGAACGGCCAGGTCCAGAAGCGCTCGGGATGAAAATTGCTCTGCGGACGCCTTGTAACCAATTCTCGGCATATCGGATCCTCCGCTGACGTCGACCGTCCGAGGGGCCCCCCGGGGGGCCGGCGATCGTCCATATCTCCATAATCGAACCGTTTCAATTGACGTGTGTTCAGTCGTCGTCATTGGGGGCGATGCGGAGTTATTTTCACGCCGTCTCGCGCACAAAAGCGCGGCATTCTCGTTGATTTTTCCACCCAACCACGGCGCGAACCGCCCCATGCCGACCCTGCTGGAAAAAATGAGATAAATATTTATCGTCAATACCTTTTTGAGCGCGAGTTGACTGCCGTCTGCCGCTCGGAGATGCGTAGTCGCCAGGCCGCAATGAAAATAGGCTGTCGTGCAAAAAATATAACTTTGACTCTTGAAACGGTTCACGTAGATTTTGATCCGAAGATCGTGACGATGAGGCCTCGCGGATCGATCTCCGCTCCGGCGCTGCCTGAAGAGGGAGCGCGCCGCCGGAACCGTCAGTGCCTTTGGATGGGAGGATTCCCGTGACCGCAGCATCCTGGTTTCACAATGTGATCTTGAATACGGATAACTATAAGCACTGCCATTATGCGATATACCCAGATAAAACTGAGTACGTATCCAGTTATATCGAATCGCGAGGCGGCGTATTCCCCGCGACGCTGTTCGTCGGGCTCCAAGCCTATCTGAGGGAATACCTCATGAAGCCGATCACGCTGGAGCATATCGACGACGCGGAGTTCCACTGCCGCGAGATCGGCATGCCCTTCAACCGCAACAACTGGTTGGGCGTGCTCAACGACTATGGTGGCTACCTGCCAGTCGAGATCGAGGCGGTTCCCGAAGGAACGGTGCTGCCGACCGGCAATGTCCTCGTACAGCTGATCAATACCGACCCCAAGTACTATTGGGCGACGAGCTTCTTCGAGACCGCCCTGCTGCGTGCCGTCTGGTATCCGACGACGATCGGAACGCTCAGCTGGATGGCGAAGGAGGTGATCAAGCAGGCGTTCCGGCAGACGTCGGACAACGGCAGCCCGAAGATGATCCGCCATATTCTGCACGACTATGGTGCGCGAGGGGTCAGCTCGCAGGAGTCGGCGGCGCTGGGCGGCCTGGCGCACCTGGTCAACTTCAACCAGAGCGACACCGTTCCGGGCGTCCTCGCATCCAAGAAATACTACAACCATGTTGCGCCGGCCGTGTCGGGCCCCAACTCGGAGCACGCCTCCTTCACCGCATGGGGGCTCGAGCGCGAGGTCGACGTCATGCGGCACATGATCGACCTCTACCGGCACTACGGCGTGGTCATCCTGCTCACCGACTCCTACGATCACGAGAACGCCGTCAGAAACATCATCGGCAAGGAGTTGAAGGACACGATCCAGGCCGGGCCCGGCTTGATCGGCGTGCGTCCGGACTCCGGCGACCCGGTGCAGGTCACCGCCGACACGACGGAGTGGCTCATGGAGAGCTTCGGCTTCGCGATCAACAGCAAGGGCTACAGGGTTCTCCCCGACTACATTCGCGTGGTGCAGGGCGACGGTGTGGTGCTGTCGAGCTTGCGCGAGATCTACATCGAGATGGAGCGCCGCGGCCTGGCGGCCGACAACGCGGTCTTCGGCATGGGCAGCGGGCTGCTTCAGCAGTGCAATCGCGACACGCTCAATTTCGGCCAGAAGGCCAATGCGGTCTGCATCAACGGCAATTGGGTCGACGTGTTCAAGCAGCCGACCGGCGCCGCGTTCAAGGCGTCCAAACGCGGCCGCCTGGCGCTGCAGTACAAGGACGGCGAGTACAGGACCGTCCCCCGCGACTCGATCCCGCCGGAGGACAATCTCCTTCAGCCGGTCTTCCGGAACGGCAAGCTGCTGAAGAAGTGGGACTTCTCCGAGCTGATCGAGCGGAGCGAGCGGCCCGTGCCGGAGGCCTATTACCGGTCAATCACCGAGCCCATGATCGCTGCCGCAGCCCGTTCGTCCGCAGCATAGGCTGGCACCGAGGTCAGGTCGGCGGCGATACCCGATGGGTATCGCCGCGGACTCGTCGCTCCCGATCCCAAGGAGACAAGAAATTGGCCAAGATAGATGCCTACAAAGGCAGCGAGACACGCTATCCGCGTGTCATCACGCTCGATGAAATCGAGACAATGCCACGCCTTATCTTCGAAAAAGGCATCGATACGGCGATCTTCCTGTCGCAGGAGCGGGACGACGCCCGCCATTTCCGACAGGGCATCTGTTGGCAGACGCCGGATCACACGCCCTACAACTGGAACCAGACGAACTTCGACGAGACCCATTACTGCCTGAAAGGCAAGATCCGCCTGCGCGTCAAGGACGCCGCCGGCCGGGAGGTCGTGCTGGAGGCCGCCGTCGGCGAGCACATCTACCTGCCGGCGGGCTACGACTACACGCTCGAGCCGACCGGTGTGGAGACCGCCTTCTTCTGGACGAGCGGGCCCTCGCCCAGGTATGGCCTGGTCGAGCTTCCCGAATACAGCAAGACCCTCTCGAGCCTGCGGGGCGAGCTTATCCATGACTGACGCCGTCGAGACCCCCAACCCGCTTCTCCCCATCCACGGCATGCACGGCGCGAAGCGGTGGGCCTATATCCGCCGGCAGCGGACGATCCGTGTCGCCACGGTCAACGCCGACGGCGGCATCTACCTGTCGCCGCTCTGGTTCGTCGTCATCGACAACCGCATCTTCCTGCCGCTGGATGCCGGCAGCCGCCATGCGACGAACAGCGAGGCCGGCCGCTCGCTGTCGGCGGTGATCGACAGCGGCGACGAATACGCCACGGTGCACGGCGTCAGGTTCTCTGGCTCGCTCACCGCGGTCGAGCAGCCGGAGCTCGTCGAGCAGGTCATGGAGCTCGTGTTCGAGAAGTATTTCTACGAAGGCCATCCCTACGCCGAGAGCTACTTCCAGTTCGGCCGCGCCGCGGGCCGGCGCGTGCTGGAGCTCGCCGTGAGAAAGGTGGTCGGTTGGGATATGCGGGAGACGTCGCTGCCGACGGTGCCGGAAGCCCGGGTGCTGCCCGATTTCGTCAGCGACCGGCGCCTTCCCTAAGCCTCGCGGCCGCAGCGATAGGAGTTCACATCATGGCCGTCACCGCAAGGGCAGGAGCGCGTGTGCTCCTCGTCGGCGAGTCGTGGATCAAGCAAACGACTCATATGAAGGGCTTCGACCATTTCGTTTCCGTCGAGTACGAGGAGGGGGCGGGCGTATTCATTGACTGTCTCGGAGCCGCGGGCTTCGACGTGACCTATGTCCGCGCGCACGAGGTTTCGGCGAAGTTTCCGACCTCCGCCGCGGAGATGCAGACGTACGATGTGATCATATTGAGCGATATCGGTTCGAACAGCTTCTTGTTGACGGACGAGACGTTCTTACGCTCCAAGGTCAGCGTCAACCGGCTGGGGCTGGTCGCCGATTTCGTCCGGGCCGGGGGCGGCCTCGTCATGATCGGCGGATATATGTCCTTCACCGGCATCGACGCGCGGGCGCGATACGGGATGAGCCCGCTGGCCGACATCCTGCCGGTCGAGATGCTGCCCTACGACGATCGCTCGGAGCGGCCGGAGGGGATCAGGCCGACGGTGTCGAGCCCCGGCCACCCGGCGGCCGGCGCCACGCCAGCCGAGTGGCCGAAGCTGCTGGGCTACAATCGGACGATAGCCAAGCCGGAGGCGACGGTCATCGCCGAAGTGGCGGGCGACCCGTTGCTCGTGGTCGGCCGGGCCGGGCGAGGTCGCGCCGTGGCATTCACGTCCGACGTGGCGCCCCATTGGGCCCCTCCGGAGTTCATGCAATGGCCGTACTACGGCGAACTGTGGGCCGCCATGATCGGCTGGGCGGCGGAGCCGAGGTAGATCGCGACAAGCGAGATATGCATCTGATGAAAATCATCTCATGCAATAGCAATCGTCCGCTCGCACAGGCCATCGCGGCCGATCTGGGCGAGACGCTCTGTTGCGTGAGCGTGAAGCGCTTTTCGGACATGGAGATATTCATCGAGATACACGACAACATGCGCGGGCAGGATGTCTTCATCATCCAGAGCACCGGCTTTCCGGCAAACGACAATCTGATGGAGTTGCTGATCATGCTGGACGCGGTGAGACGGGGCTCGGCGAGGCGCATCACGGCCGTTATTCCTTATTTCGGCTATGCGCGACAGGATCGGAAGTCCGGGCCGCGCACGCCGATCAGTGCCAAGCTGGTGGCCAATCTGCTCGAGGAAGCAGGAGCGAGCCGCGTCCTGACCCTGGATTTGCACGCCATGCAGATCCAGGGCTTCTTCGACGTGCCCGTCGACAATCTTTACGCAGCCCCGCTTTTCAGGCGCGACATTGCGGACAGGGGGGCTGGGCGGTCGGTGATGGTGGTATCGCCGGACGTGGGCGGCGTCGTCCGCGCGCGGGAGCTCGCCCAGCGCCTGAACACCGACCTGGCGATCGTCGACAAGCGGCGCGAGCGCGCCGGCGTCTCGGAGGTGATGAACATCGTCGGCAACGTGTCCGACAGGGATTGCATCCTCATCGACGACATCGTTGATAGCGGCGGCTCGCTCTGCAATGCCGCGGCGGCGCTGATGGCGCACGGGGCGCGCTCGGTCGAGGCCTACGCCACGCATGGCGTGTTGAGTGGCGACGCCGTGGGCCGCATTGAACGTTCACAGCTGAGCATGCTGACAATCACAAATAGCTTATCGGCCAGGAAAGCTACGGAGGAAGCGGGATGTGTAAGGCAAATTTCATCAGCTAATCTGTTCTCAAGGGCGATATACGCTATCGCCAACGAGAGCTCAGTCTCGTCGCTCTTCCAGTAGCGGGGTCGGATCGTTGGCTCGAGAACAGGTAAGAGGCGCCGCGTCGAAGTGGCACGACGCAGGCCGGGCGGGACCGGCACGGGGCGGGCGTGCAGCGGGCGGCGGATGTGCGCGCAGCGCCCCGGGAGCGAAGTCATGGTAGACGGGGCAAACGCAAGCCAGGCAATCAAGACTAGAGGCAAGCGCCGGCTGACCATCCGCGAGGTCGCCCTGGCGGCCGAGGTTTCGATCGGCACCGTCAGCGCCGTCATCAATGGCTCGGGGACGGTGACCGAGAAGACGCGCCAGCATGTCCAGCGCTTCATTGCCGAGCTGGGCTTCGAGCCGAACACGGCCGCGCGGAGCCTGAAGCGGCAGCGCAGTTCGTCCATCGGACTGGTCGTGCCCGATCTGCAGAACCCGTTCTTCGCTTCGATCGCCGAAGGGGCGCACACGGTGGCCCGCCGGAACGACGTGTTCATGGTCCTCGGCACGACCGGCTCGGAGAGCCGCTGGGAGGAGTACTACGCACAGTCGCTCAGAGCGCGGCGGCTCGACGGAATGATCCTGCTGTCGGGGTCCGGGCGGCCCAACATCGGCCTGGTGAAGCTGGTGGAGGCGGGCTCCGTCATCTTCGTCGATGAATGTGTCCCCGGCCTGGAGGCGCCCTTTATCAGCGCGGCGAACCGCAAGGGCGCGCGCCAGGTGGCGCAGGAGATGATCCGTCACGGCCATCGCAAGATCGCGATCGTCGCCGGGCCGGCGTGGCTCTGGACCAGCCAGCAGCGCCTGGCCGGCTACCGCGAGGCGTTCGCCGGCGCGGGGCGTGACCCGGACGAAATCCCCATCGTCACCGGCGAGTACACCGAGGACTCCGGCTATCGCGCCACGGCGGCCCTCTTCGAGAGACGGGAGACCGAGGGACTGACCGGCATCATCTACGCCAACGACCTGATGGCGATCGGCGGCATCAACTTCCTCAGACAGCGGAAGCTGTCGATCCCCCGGGATATCTCGGTGGTCGGCTTCGACGACATCGTGTCGTCGCGGTATCTGGCTCCGCCCCTCACGACGGTGGCGCAGCCGGGCTACGAGATGGGCCAGGCCGCGGCGCAACTTCTGCTTCACAACATCGGCTCGATGGAGGCTCCGTCGACGCTGACCTTTTCGACGGAGGTCGTCGTCAGAAAATCGGTTGCTCCTCCGAAGTCACTAGCAAAGGGATAATCTCAAGGCTGAAGCTCTGCGACGTGAACGGGTTGAAGCCTGGCTAGATACCGCGATTCGCCGGCCGCGGCGCGTTGGAGACGATATGAGCAAGCTGCATATATTCGACATGGACGGAACGATACTTGAAGGATCGGCGTGCGTTCACCTGTCCCGGCACCTCGGCTGCCTTGCGGAGATCAACGTGATCGAGGAAGCTTGGGGGCGCGGCGAGGTCGGGCACGTCGAGTTCTACGAGCTCTGCCTGCCGCTCTGGCAGGAGCTCGACGCGGACGCCATCGCGCACGTCTTCGACGGCTCGCCATGGCGGCAGAACGTCGCAAAAGTCTTTTCAGATATCGCCGAGCGCGGTGAATATAGCGCAGTTATTACGCTGTCTCCTTTGTTTTTTGCGGAGTTGCTTCTGAGCTGGGGCGCGACGACTACGCATGGTGCCGATATCGGGGCAGGGCGGGTGCTTGATCCCGAGCTCGTGCTGACGCCGGAGCATAAGGTCCATATCGCCGCCGATCTGATGGCCCGGTATGGCATCGGCGAGCACGACTGTATCGCCTACGGCGATTCAGCGTCGGACATCCCGCTGTTTCACAAGCTCCCGCACACGGTGTCCGTCAACGGTTCCGAGAAACTGCAGAAGCTGGCCGCGGCGCACTACGAGGGCGACGACATCTGGCAGGCCTATCAGCTTGGACGTTCCCTCGCCCGCATCTGATAACGCGATCTATCCGTCTCCGAGGAAAGACATGACCGGTGTCCCCACAGTCGAGCGCGCCGGCAGCGCGGCGGTCCAGGCAACGGCACGGCCGCTCGGCGTGCGTGGTGGAATCAAGGTCTACAGTCTCGTCAGCAATGTACTGGACGAGGTCGTGTTGAACGCCGCCGCCAGCACGGTTGCCGGAAATGCAGGCCCCCGGGCGGAGCTTGGATTTGCGATCGCCTTCGGCGCAGACGGGCGGTTGCGCGTGTTGTTTGGGCTGTGGGCTTCGTCGAGCCCCGCGGAACTCAGGGAGTTCTACGAGGAGAGTGGGCCCGGCTCGTCCGCGGCGGGCGACACTCTGCCGCTGGAGGCCGCTCTCATCAGGGCGCACGAGACATCGGCCTTCGCATCCGCGTTCGCCTTCGCCGAGAGCGACACCATGTCGTCTGCGTATCTTGCGGAATGGTACGAGGCCCGCGCCCCTGCGCCGCCCACGTCGATCATGAGCGCGACGCTCGCCAGCTTCGCCGACGCCTGGCGCCGCGTCGATATCGACGGTCTGATGCAGTGCATGGGAGAGAACCCGACGTATCGGACGTCGTCCGGGGCTCGCTACGACGGGGGCGATGCGGTCCGCGCCGGCCTGACGGCGATGTGCAAGCCGTCCCCTGCTGCAACGGAGCCGCAGGCGCCGGAGGAGACGCACTTCTTCGGCCAGCGAAGTCTCACCTACTGGACGCTTTTGCTGCCTGCCGCTGCGGGCGGGACGGCGGATGTGCGGGGCGTGGACGTGATCACCTACGACGCGGGCGGGCGGATCCTGCTGAAGGACGCGTACCGCAAGCTCGCGTGACCCCGGATCCACAGCGCCGGCTCCGCGAGCGAGCAGCGGCTTCGAGGTGAATCCGATGCTCCAACCCTTTTGAGGCTGGAGCGCCGCTTTCGCGGCGGATGAGTCCATCCGTCTGCGAAGAGCTCCAAGTGCCGCTGAACCCTTCAGTGAAACGGTTCAGCCCGACAGCCCCGGCCGACGCTGCGGTCAAGCCCGCACCGGGGCTCGTTCCGCCGAGCAATCTGCAACGAGAGCCATATCATGACGCACGAGACCAAGTTCTACATCGACGGCGCCTGGGTCGACCCGGTCGTGCCTGCCTTCATCGACGTCGTCGATCCGTCGACGGAGGAGCCGTTCACGAGGATCGCGGCCGGCAGCCGGGCCGACATCGACAAGGCGGTGGCGGCCGCCAGACGTGCCTTCGAGAGCTTCTCGCAGAGCCCGGTACGGGAGCGCGTCGAGCTCCTGAGAGCGATCCTCGCCGAATACCAGCGGCGCTACAATGATCTGGCCGAGGCCCTCTCGCGCGAGATGGGCGCCCCCATGGAGCTCGCAAGGACCGCGCAAACCTGGATCGGCCAGGCCCATTTCGAAGAGATGCTGCGGGTGCTCGAGACGTACGCGTTCGAATATCAGGCCGGCCGCATGCGCGTGGCGAAGGAGCCCGTCGGCGTGGTCGGCATGATCACGCCCTGGAATTGGCCGCTGAACCAGATCGCCTGCAAGGTGGCGCCGGCCATAGCTGCGGGCTGCACCATGGTGCTGAAGCCCAGCGAGATCGCGCCGATCAACGCCATCATCTTCGCCGAGGTGATGGATGCGGCCGGCGTGCCGAACGGTGTCTTCAATCTCGTCAACGGTGACGGGGCCTCGACCGGCGCGCCCCTGTCGGCTCACCCCGACGTCGACATGATGTCGTTCACCGGTTCGACGCGCGCCGGCGTGCTGGTCGCCAAGGCCGCAGCGGACACGGTGAAGCGGGTCCATCAGGAGCTCGGCGGCAAGTCGGCCAACGTCCTGCTCGGCGATGCCGACTTCGAAAGCGCGGTTACGCAAGGGGTTGCGGTTTGCTTCGGCAACAGCGGCCAGACCTGCAACGCGCCGACCCGCATGTTCGTGCCGCGCGAGCGGCAGGAAGAGGTGATCGGCTATGCGCAGAGGGCGGCTGCGAGCTTTGTTCCAGGCGACCCGCGCAGCGAGAACTCCAACCTGGGGCCGATCTCGAACAGGGTGCAGTTCGAGAAGATCCAGGGGCTGATCGAGGCCGGCATCGAGGAGGGGGCTCGCCTGGTGGCCGGTGGTCCCGGCCGTCCGAGCGGGCTCGACCGTGGCTACTACGTCCGCCCGACCGTCTTCGCCGATGTCCGACCGGAGATGCGCATCGCCCGCGAGGAGATCTTCGGGCCGGTGCTGTCGATCTTGCCCTATGACAGCGAGGAAAGTGCCGTCGCCATGGCCAATGCGACCGAGTACGGGCTTGCGGCCTACGTGCAGTCGACGGACCAGGACAGGGCCGAAGCGGTAGCGCGCCGCATGCGGGCAGGCACGGTCTATATCAATTATCCCGACTTCGACATCGCCGCCCCCTTCGGTGGCTACAAGCGATCCGGGAACGGCCGCGAGTGGGGCGTCTTCGGCCTCGACGAATTCGTCGAGATAAAGGGTATGGTCGGCTTCCGGGCTTAGGAGCGGCCGTTCGCCGAAGGGAGACGCGCGGGCCCCAAGGGGGGCTGCCGCGGTTGCGGTCGCGCGAGCTGGAGGACGCCGGATGATCACGGTCTTGGGCTCCATCAACCTGGACCTCGTCGCCCGCGCCCCGCGTCTGCCGACGCTCGGGGAGACGGTGCTGGGCAGCGCCTTCTTGACCGCCGCCGGGGGCAAGGGCGCCAACCAGGCCGTTGCCGCGCGGCGGGCCGGCGCGGCGGTGCGCATGGTCGGCGCGGTAGGGTGCGACGATTTCGCCCGGCTCGCCACGGTCCCGATGCGCGAAGCGGGCATCGACCTCGCCCTGGTGCGTGCGACCGACAAGCCGACCGGGACCGCGGTGATCCTCGTGGACGGCAACGGCGACAACATGATCACGGTCGTGCCGGGCGCCAACGGTGCGCTCGGGCCCGCGGACGTGCATGCGGCGCTCGCCCCCATGGCCCCGGGCGACCTGCTGATGCTGCAGCTGGAAACGCCGATCGCCCTCGTCGGGCTGGCGCTGACCGAAGCCGCCCGCCGGGGCGTGACGAGCATCCTCAGCATCGCGCCGTTCACCCGGGAGGCCGTTCCGCTGACGCACCTGGCGGATATCGTGATCGGCAATCGCCTCGAATGCGCGGAGCTCGCCGGCAGCCCCGCTTCGGGCATCGACGAGCTCTGCGAGGCGCTGCTGCGCCTCGGCCGCGAGAAGGGCCGGAGCCTTGTCGCAACGCTCGGCGAGCACGGTGCGCTGGCGGTTCGGGACGGGCAGGCGTTCACCGCCGACGGGCTGGCCATCGCGCCTCTCGATACGGTCGGCGCGGGCGATACCTTCTGCGGCTATTTCGCAGCCGGCCTCGATCAGGGACTGAGCTTTCCCGACGCGCTCGCGCGGGCTGCGGCCGCCGGCTCGCTTGCCTGCCTCCGGCACGGGGCCCAGGCCGCCATCCCGACGGCGGCCGAGGTGGCGCGCGCCATGATGGCGAGGGCGCCGGAGGCGTAGCTGCGCCTCGGCGCGATGGGCATGGCCGCGCCGCACGGGCCCGCCCATGCGGCAGGGCCGGAGCTTTCCCGGCCCGGCCCGGCCGCGTCGCGCGGATCGGACGGGCGGCGGCCTGAGCCGCCGCTCCGTCGCTCCTCAGCGGTCGAAGGCGCCGGCGATGGTGAGGTCGACCTCGTCGCCGACCATGGGCACGTAGGTCTTCACGCCGAAGTCCGAGCGCTTGATCTTGCCCCTGGCCTCGAAGCCCACGGAAAACTTCTTGCTGATCGGGTTCGGCGCGGCTCCCACCAGCGTCACCTGGAGCGAGACCGGCTTGGTCACGCCATGCAGGGTGAAATCGCCCGTGACCGTGGCTTTGTCCGGGCCCTCCATCGTCACCTTGGTCGAGACGAAGGTCATGGCCGGGTACTTGCCCGCATCGAGCCAGTCGACGCCCTTGAGCTCATCCGTCAGCTTGGCGCTGGTGGTCGCGACCGAGCCCACCGGAATCGATACCTTGAGGGTGCTCGCGGCCGGCTTCTGCGGATCGAGCACCAGCGTGCCCGACACGTCGGCGAAGCTGCCCCGGTAGATGGAATAGCCCAGGTGCGACACGGCGAAGAACACCTGCGTATGATCCGGGTCGACGGCATAGGTGCCCGCCTGGATCTTCGCCGGATCGCGTGTGGCCTCCGTTTGCGCGACGGCGGGAACGGCAAGGCAGAGGGCGGCACAGAAGGGCAGTATCGAAACCAGCTTCACGATTGTCTCCCGTTGAGGGTGGGGCGCAGCCGGTAGGACTGGAGCTGGGCCGTTTTGTGGTCCGCAGGCGAGGGAAGCTGCTTGACCACGCGTCCTCCAAAAGGAGTACGAACCCGACAGAAGGCTACGGTCCGCGACCCCGATGTGCGCTGGATCACAGCGCACATCGGGGCGATGCTCGACGATGTCGCGCATGAAGCCGCTATCTGGAGAGGCCGGTGCGATGCCTGAACCACCGGAAGCCGAACTCACGGTGACTGTCAGCACCGCCGAGTACGCGACGACCGTTGTGCTGCTCACCTTGTCGCTGGGGCTCACGCTGGCGTCGTTGTATCTGACCTACCTGGCGGGCGGTCTCTGACCACCGCGTGCCGGCGGGGGCGGTGGACGGCATTTGCCGCGCTGTCGTGGCCAACGGTGCCAAAACGCGTCGTCAGGCTGATTCCGCCGCGGTTGCGACCGATGCCGCGGCCACGTCCGTGGAGGCCGGGGCAGCGATCGGGCGGTTGGAGACACGCCTGACGAACAGGTCGGCGATGAATTCCGCGTCCTCCCCAAGCCGCGTCGTGTCGCCGTTGACCAGGGCCTGGATGCAGATGCCGCTGATGGCGCCGGAAATGGCGCGCACGCTCTGGTCGATGTCGACGTCGCTCCGCAGCTCGCCGATTTCGCGGGCGTCCACCAGGTAGCTGCGAAGGTTGTCCCAATAGGCGGCGTGCAGCGCGGCAATCCGCGGCCTGAGCTCGGGAACGGCGCCCGTGGAATCGACGATGAGATAGTAGAGCGCGATGGCCGATTCGGGCATGTCGCGAACCGCCTCCATCTGAGCGCGGATGCGCTCGACGAGAGCCGCACAGCCCCTCTTGCCGGCTGTTCGTCGTTCCACCTGACGCTCGAACCGCGCCTGCATGGCGTCGATCACCGCTTCCAGCAGGGTCTGCTTGGTCCCGAATCGCTGCACGGGAAGCGAGCGGCTGTAGCCGGCGTCGATGCCGATCTGGGCGAGGCTCGCGCCCACCGTGCCGTGCCGGCCGATCAGCGTGATGGCCGCCTGCAGCATCCTCCTGTCCGATTTCTTACGGCGTCGCAGCTTGGAGCCGAGGATCGCCGGTCCCGTCTCCGCCACCTTCGTTGCGCTCACCAGATCACGATCCTCCCTCGCCGTCGCCGCGCCGTGCCGCGGTGGTCGGCTCGCCGGCCGCACATCGGACGAGGCCCCATTCGATGCCATCGCCTGCAGCGGATCAAGCGCTTGTCGATACCGATTATTTTTGGTAGCTGGTCAGCTAGCCACCGAAATGGAGTGGCGTCGGGCGGGGAGGAAGCATGTTCTCTTTGGCGGGGAAGGTCGCGGTCGTGACCGGCGGGGGGCGTGGCATCGGCAAGGGCATCAGCCTGGCCCTGGCCGAGGCCGGGGCCGCCGTGATCTGCGCCGGGCGGACCCTGGCTCCGCTGGAGGCGACGGCCGCCGCCATCGGCGCCCGGGGCGGCCGCGCGCTCGCCCTTGCCTCGGACATCACCGAGCCGGGTGCCGCGCAGGCTGTCGCCGATCGCGCGCTCGCCGCGTTCGGCCGCCTGGACACGTGGGTCAACAACGCCGGCAGCGCCTCGTCGGACGATGTGGGGCCGCTGCTCGAGCTGACGGAGTCTCAGTGGGACAACGTCGTCGACCTCAATCTGAAGTGGACTTTTTTCGCCGCCCAGGCCGCGGCGCGCGCCATGACCGATGGCGGCTCGATCATCAACATCTCGTCGCGATCCGGCTCGCACCCCAACCCGATGACCGGCCAGTACGGGGCGGCCAAAGCGGGCGTAGAAAACCTCACCACGACCATGGCGGTCGAGTGGGGCCACATGGGCATCCGCGTGAATGCGATCGCGCCCGGCGTGGTGATGACCGAGGAGTTCGCCGACCTCATGTCCGGCGAGCGGGCCCAGAAGCAGATCGACACGGTGCCCCTCGGCCGGCTGGGCACGCCGGCGGATGTGGGGCCGCTCTGCGTCTATCTGGCCGCGGACGAGTCGGCGTGGGTCTCCGGGACGGTGATCCAGGTGCACGGCGGCAGCCGCATCCCGATCGGCTACATGGCCTACCTGCACAAGGTCGCCAAGGCCCGCCGCGAGGCCGCGGGCGGCGCGGCGCTGCCGCGATGAGCGCCGCCGAGCGCCTGCGCCCCTATCGCCGGGCGGACCTGCGGCGGCTCTACGATCCCGCCAGCATCGCCATCGTCGGGGCCTCGCCGCGGCCGGATTCGTTCGGGGCGCGAACGGCCGCCAACCTGGCGGGCTACCGCGGCCAGGTGTTCCTGGTGAACGACAAATACGACCGCATCGGCGATACGCCCTGCTACGCCGGCCTGGGCGCCTTGCCGCAGGTTCCGGACGTGGCCGTCGTCACCACTCCGGCGGCGAGCGTCGAGCCGATCATCGAGGCCTGCATCGCAGCCGGCGTGCCGAGCGTCATCCTCTATGCCTCGGGCTTCGCCGAGCTCGGCACCGCGGAGGCGGTGGCGCGCCAGCAGCGCCTGGCACAGCGCGCGACCGATGCCGGCATCCGCCTGCTCGGCCCCAACTGCGTCGGCCTGCTGAACTATACGAGCGGGGCCCGCATCACCTTTGCGGCGGTGCCGAAGGGCAGCTCGCCGGGGCCGCGCGCCGTCGGGCTGGTCAGCCAGTCCGGCGCCCTCGGCTTCGCCCTGGTACAGGCGCTCGAGCGCGGCGTGGCGGTGAGCCATGTGCTCACCAGCGGCAACTCCGGCGACGTGGACGTGGCCGACTGGGTCGCGGCCCTGGCGGAGGATCCGGCCTGCGCCGTCATCGCCTGCGTCTTCGAAGGCGGATCGGCGCCGCTGCGCATGCTGGCGGCGGCGCACCTGGCCTGGGAGCGCGGCAAGCCGCTCATCGTCTTCAAGCTCGCCACCGGCGAGACCGGGGCTGCCGCCGCCATGTCGCACACCGGGTCGCTCGCCGGCGCGAACGCGTCGTGGCGCGCCCTGTTCGAGCGGGGTGGAGCGATCGTCGTGGACCGCTTCGAGGATCTCGTCGAGACGGCCGCCTTCTTCGCCAAGGCGGGCCAGCCGCAGGCGCCGGGCGCCGCCGTCCTCGCCGGCTCCGGCGGCGCCGCGATCATGGGCGCGGACTGCGCCGAGCAGCACGGCGTGCCGCTGCCGCAGCCCGAGGCCAGGGTCCGGGCGGTGCTCGAGGCGCGCATCCCGGCCTTCGGGGCGGCGCGCAATCCCTGTGACGTCACCGCTCAGGTCATTTCGGACTCGGCCTCGCTGATGGACTGCGCCGACGCCCTGCTGTCCGATCCCGGCTACGGCGCACTCGTCTACGGCTGCACCTATGCCTATGCGCCCGCGACGGAGCGCCTGCCGCACCTCAGCGAGATTGCCCGGCGCCACGGCAAGCCGATCTGCGCCGTATGGCTGACGCAATACCTCGAAGGCCCCGGCTCCGCGGAGATCGAGGCGGATCCGCACATCGCCATGTTCCGCTCGATGGACCGGTGCTTCGCGACGCTGGCCGCCTGGAACGCGCGCGCCGCACGCCCGCGGCTGCCGGCGCCGCCAAGCGCGGAGAACGACGGCCGGGCGGCCGCACGGCTGCCGGCCGCGGGCGGCCCGCTCGGCGAGACGGAGACCAAGGAGCTGCTGGCGGCCTACGGCATCGCCACCTCCCGCGACATCCGGGTGGCGGATCCGGAGGCGGCGGCGCGCGCGGCCGAGGCGATCGGCGGCCAGGTGGTCGTCAAGATCGACAGCCCCGACATCCCGCACAAGACCGAGGCGGGCGGGGTGGTGCTCGGCGTCGCGGGAGGAGCGGCGGCGCGCGAGGCCTATCGGACGGTCATGGCCGCCTGCGCCCGCGCCGTGCCGGGCGCAGCGCTCAACGGCGCCATCGTGCAGGAGATGGTGCCGCCCGGCGTGGAGATCATCGTCGGCATTACCAACGACGCCGCGTTCGGGCCGATCATGGTGGTGGGGCTGGGCGGCATCTTTGCAGAGCTGCTGCGCGACACGGTGACCGCCATGGCCCCCGTCGACGAGGCCGAGGCGCTCGCCCTCCTGGGGCGGCTGCGCGGCGCCGCCGTCCTCGACGGCTTTCGCGGATCACCGCCGGTGGATCGCCTGGCCCTCGCCAGGGCCGTGAGCCGCATCTCCCGGCTGGCCTTCGACCACCGCCATCGCCTGCTCGAGCTCGACGTCAACCCGCTGATCTGCCGCGGTGACACGATCACCGCGGTCGACGGCCTAGCCGTGCTCAGGCCCCAGCTCCCATCACGCCCAGCGGATGACGAAGATGAACTTTGAGTGGCAAGATGAACTTTGAGTGGACAGCGCGCGACAAGGCCTTCCGGGCCGAGGTCGTCGATTTCCTCGCGCGCGAGCTGCCGCCCGACTGGGCGGCGATCGCCCGCCACGGCCCCGGATCGAAGGCGCAGACGGAGTTCTCGTTCGGGTTTTGCGCCAAGCTGGCCGCGGCCGGGCTGCTCGTGCCGCATTGGCCGCAGGAGCACGGGGGCCGCGGCGGCTCCGTATGGGAGCATTTCATCCTCGGCGAGGAGATGTGGGCGGCGGGCGAGCCGCGCGGCCCGCAGTACATGAACGTCAACTGGATCGGCCCGACCATCCTCCGCTTCGGCACACCGGAGCAGCAGGAGCGCTACATCCCCGACATCACGTCGGGGCGCGCCATCTGGTGCCAGGGCTTCTCGGAGCCGTCCGCCGGCTCCGATCTCGCCTCGCTGCGCACGCGTGCCGAGCGCGACGGCGACGACTACATCATCAACGGCTCGAAGGTCTGGACCTCCTACGCGGGCCTCGCCGACCACTGCTTCCTGCTGGCGAGGACGAGCGGACACCGCAAGGACGGCATCTGCATCTTCCTGATCTCCATGGCCACACCGGGCATCACGGTGCGGCCCATTCCAAGCCTGGTGGGCAATGGCGACCTGCACGAGGTGTTCTTCCAGGACGTCCGCATCCCCGCTTCCGCCATGCTGGGCGAGGAGGGCAAGGCCTGGTCGCTGATCACCTACGCCCTCGCCAACGAACGGGTCGGCATCGCGCGCTACGAGCTGTCGGCGCGCGCCCTCGCGTCCATGGTCGAGCGGCTCAAGGCCGACGGCTCCTGGCGTGACGACATCGTCCGGCATCGGGCGGGCCAGGCGTTGGCAGCCTGCGAGGCGGCCCGCATGCTCGTCTACCGCGTGGTCGACCAGCGCGCCCGGGGCCTGCCGCCGAACGCCGATTCGAGCCTGGCGCGCGTCGCGGTCGCGGCGGCCGACCATGCGGTCGCGAATTTCGCCGTCGATTTCCTGCCGGACGCCTTCGCCGACGACAGTATTCCCCTGCTGAAGCCCCACCACGAACGGGCGATCGCCGCCGGGATCGCGTCCGGCGCGACCGAGATCCAGCTTGGCATCGTCGCCAGTGATCATCTCGACCTTCCGAGGAGCTGAGCCGCCATGTTGCTTGACCAGACGGACGATCAGGCTGCGCTGCTCTCGACCGTGTCGGCCGTTCTCTCCCGGGCCGCCGGCCAGTGGCTGCCGGATGGCGCCAGGTCGTCGTTCGACGCGAAGCTGGATGCGGAGCTGGAGGCGAGCGGCGTGCTCGACGCGGCCGGCTTCGACGAGTTCGGCCCGGCGACGGGCGTCCTCGTCGTCCAGGATGTCTGCCGCAAGTCCTCGATCGTCGAAGTGGCGGCCTCCGCGGTCATCCGTCCGCTCGTCTGCCCCGACGCGCCGCGGCCGCTCGCCGTGCTGCACGGCGATGCGACCAGGGCCGTGCGGTTCCTGCCGGTGGCGCGCGCCGTGCTGTTCCTGTCCGAGACCGGCGCCTCGTGGTGCGCCATCGCCGCAGACGACGTGGAGATCGTCGAGGGCTACTTCGCCTATCCCTCCGGCCGCCTGCGGGCGCCCGAAGACTGCGTGGCCCGGGCGACGCCCTGTGCCGATCCGGCGCTCGCCCGGCGCCTGGCTTCGCTGGCGGTGGCGGCGGAAATCACCGGTCTGCTGCAAGGGGGAGTCGACAGCGTCGTCGCGCATGTGAGCGACCGTCGCCAGTTCGGCCGCCCCCTCGGCGCATTCCAGGCCGTGCAGCACCGGCTCGCAGCCTGCTCCGCCCGGATCACCGCCGCCACATGGCTGGCGCTGAAGGCCGGCAGCGGAACCGACGCGGACGCGCGGATGGCCGCGGCCTATGCGCAGGATGCCGTGGAGACCGTCACCTATGACCTGCACCAGTTCATGGGCGCGATGGGCCTGACCCTGGAGCACCCGCTCCATCGCTGGACCTACCGCGCCAAGCTGCTGAAGTCCGACCTGGGCGGCGCGGCGCGCCACTATCGCGACCTGGCAGATGCAGCGTGGACGTGAGGGGACGAGCGCCGCAGCGCCTGGTCGCAGCGGGCGCAGTCCGGGCCGCATCTGAAGCGATAGGCCCCCTGTCGGAGCGCTGAGCATGGATCGCGAAAGGCCGCGAGGACGTTGTCGTCCGCCTCGCGCATCTCGTGGATGCAAGACCGAAAAGAACCAGATGCGGGTCGCGACTTGAGTGCCCCGCTACCAGGAGGGATACAGATATGACCACTCGCTCTGCCGCGATCGTGGCCTCGATCCTTGCGTTGTCGACTGTCGACGGCTCGGCTTCGGAGAAGCAGTACGGCCCCGGCGTCACCGACACCGAGATCAAGCTCGGCCAGACGATGCCCTATAGCGGGCCGGCCTCCGCCTATAGCCTCCAGGGCATCACCGAGCTCGCCTATTTCAAGCGGCTGAACGAGCGGGGCGGCGTCAACGGGCGCAAGGTCAATCTGATTTCGCTCGACGATGGCTACAGCCCGCCCAAGACCGTCGAGCAGACCCGCAAGCTCGTCGAAGACGACGAGGTTCTCGCCATATTCTCCTCGAATGGCACCGCAACGAATACGGCGATCCACAAATATTTGAACAGCAAGAAGGTGCCGCAGATCCTGCTCAACACGGGGGCTGCCCGGTGGAACGACATCAAGACTTATCCCTGGACGATGGCGTTCTACCCTCCTTATGCGATGGAGGGCCGCGCCCTGGCGAAATACGCACTGGCCACCAAGCCAGATGCGAAGATTGCCGTCCTGTCGCAGAACGACGACTACGGGCGTGATTACGTCAAGGGCTTCAAGGAGGGGCTCGGCGACCGGGCGAAGACCCAGCTCGTCGCCGAGGCGAGCTATGAAACGGCCGATGCGACCGTCGACTCGCAGATGCTCAAGCTGAAGGGAGCCGGCGCGGATACGTTCTTCCTGGCCGCCACGCCCAAGTTCGCCGCCCAGGCCATCAGACGGGCCCATGAGCTCGGCTGGAAGCCGCTTTTCCTGATCGGCAGCGGCGCCAGCTCCATCGGCGCCGTGCTGGAGCCGGCTGGGCTCGAGGCGTCCCAGGGGCTGATCACTGCAGTGGTGATGAAGACGCCGGCCGATCCGCTCTGGAAGGATGATCCGGCCATGAAGGATTTCATCCGGTTCATGGAGGAATCCGGTCTTGAGAGTAAGATTTCCCAATACGGCGCGGTCGTCGGCTACACCACGGCCATGCTGATGCACAAGATACTCGAACGCGCCGGGGACAATCTCACGCGGGAAAACCTCATGAAGATGGTGACCAGCATCGACGAGACGACGTTTCCCATGCTGCTGCCCGGCATCAGCCTCAAGACGACGCCGGACGACGCTAATGCCTATCACGCGCTGCGGCTGCAGCGCTTCGAGGGCAAGAGCTGGGTGGTCTTCGGTGACGTGATCACCGAATAGGCCGGCCGCTAGAGCGCTCTCTGATCGGGTGGAACCACCCGACCAGAGAGAAGCGCTCCAGATGAAAGGACTTGGAGAAAGACTCGGAGCATGTCTACCCGATCAGATGCGTCCATCTGATCGGGTAGACATGCTCTAGGGATGAGCGCGCACGTGGGCTGCCCAATGCGGCTCATGGACGATCGATATGGGAACGCCGGCGCTGCGCATCGCGACGGCCTTCTCGATCCTGCGGCCGTAGGACGAGTGTGCCCAGCTGCCGGTGGCGTATGTGCCGATCACCAGATAGTTGGTCTGCTGGGTGAGGCCGCCGCAGAAGCCGCCGGCTTCGATCACGGCCTCCTCGCACTCGCGGCGGCTGCCGAAGGCGAACGTGCCCGTCAGGCAATAGGTCATCCCGGCGAAGCGGATGGCGGGAGCTGGGTCGCAGAGCGACAGCGTCGATGCCGTCCGTGCTTCGCCGAGCTCGAAATCCCCGGCGCAAAAGCGGGTCAGCGTATCGAGCAGCTCCGCCGCTTCGTCCTCGTCGAGCACATCGTCGGCGAGGATCTGCCCGACGCGTTCGTACAGCAGTCGAATGACGGGGTTCTCGGCGGTGCCGGCGTTGGCCGCCAGCCACTTCAACAGGTATTCGGCTTCAGCCTGGTTGACCGTGCCGTCGGCCGTGAGCCCATGGGCCAGCCCGACCAGCTCGTTGATCTGCCGGTCCCGGAGCCTGGCCCTATTGTACAGGTTGCGTATCGTTGTTTCGGACATCTCCTGATCCTCCCTGCATAATCCAATCACGAGGAGCGGGGTTAGTCGAGCGCGGCCGACAGGTTGTGGCCGCCGGCGATCAGGTGGCCCGGTTGGCTGGGCCCGTCAGGGACGGCGGCCAAGGCCGCTAGAGCATTTCGCCATTGGATGGACCCATCCGATCCGGCGCCGTCGAGCCGTCCGTTGGCCTCCGCGGCGAGCGTCCCGTAAGCCGACATGAGCGATAGCCGCGTTGTCCGCATCCTCGGGCTGGCGCTACTCACGAAAGCCCTGCGCCTTTGCTTTGCGGCCTTCAAACCCTTCCTGGTTGAACAGCGCGTTCTCCAGACAGGGCACCATGCCGCGATAGAACGTTGGCGAAGCCCCGAAGCCGATATGGCTCATACGGCATACAAACTGCGAGTAGCCGTTGACGCGGCCCCAGATCTCCTTGACGCGATTGTACGCCCGCTGCTCGGCAAGAATGCACTCGGTCCTGTGGCTGCAGTTTCGTTCCACGTCGGTCCGAGGCATCGACTCGTCGTCGCTTTGCGAAGCTGCCGTCGCTGGTCCGGCGAGGATCAGGATGGCGACGGCGATCCACTTCATCATGCGTCCCCGGCGACGCCCGCGACACCGCGGGAGCATTTGACGTGAGTGCGCGGCGAAGCCGGAGCAAGCACTAGACGGCGGGCTCTCGATCAGCCAGCGGGGAGGGCGGCCTCATCAGGAGGCGCCGCGCCCGCCCTTGTGCACGGCCCGCTGCGGCTCGCCGGGCCGGGTTTGGGCTGCCAGTCGCCACGGCCGACCGGGGACTGCCAACGATCCTTGACCGCGAACACAAGAGAGCCGGTGCGCTCGGTCTGTTCGTGGCCGCGATCGTCGAGGCGCTGTTATCAATCGTCTTCGTCTTGAATGTTGGTCTGTCCCATCACGTAGACAAAAAAGATATAGAGAAAGGCCGCTACGCCCAGGGCCGCGGCCATATAGTAGATCTTGAGCAACTATACCCTCCCGTCTCGGCGGTTTTATCCGGAAAATTGGGAGCCAGCGTGTCCGACTAAATGCCCGCAGCCGGCGGTACGTGTCAAGGCGCCGGGCCTATAGGCTGATTGCCATCGCCCAAGCATGGGCTTCGTTCTGCGCGGCGGGGCGAGCCTGTCTGACGCACCAGGCGAGGCCGTTCGAGTGGGAGGTCGACGCCGAGGAAGCCGCCGGTCCGACGATCCGCGGGCTGCGGGTGCCGGCGTCCGGCTGCGAAGGCTTTGAGGTCGAGCAGCATCGCCGGCGATGTCGGGATGTCGCGCGCCACGGTCGAGCGCTGCATGCGGTTCCGCGACCAGATCGAGGCCGGCGGCCGACGGTTCGAGATTATCGCGTCACAGGGGTAGACCGGGAACACGGATGGCGCTATAGAGCCGCCTTCGCCGCGGCGATTTGGAAAGCACTGGCCCGAAACTGGAGGATATCTCCAAAAAAAGGCTAATGTTTTCAGGGGCTTCGGTGGGGGATAGTTTAACGGTAGAACAGCGGACTCTGACTCCGTTAGTCTTGGTTCGAATCCAGGTCCCCCAGCCAGCCTGAAATTCCAATGATTTCATATGGTTACGCAACGCCTCCGATCGCAATCGGGGGCGTTTTCGTGTTGCAGGCGGCTGCAACGCGTTTTCCGTGATTTCAATGGGTTACAGCTGTCGGCGCCTCCGTTCGCCTTGACATGATTCCAGGCGGCTTGTGGCACGGCTGCACGCAGGCGATCCTTTGGGCCACGAAGCAGCTCGTTATCATTCCGGTGCTGCCGCACCCCGTGCCGCGCGACCTGCTGTGCTGCCGGTGATTTGCCGTCCGCCTCAGGCGGTGCTCTTGCCCGGAAGCAAGGTCCGGCCCTCGATCGCTTGGCTGGTTGCCGGCGCCGCGGGGCTTATCGTCCTTGCCCTGGGTTGCGCCGGCATATGTGCCATGACCAGCGGGTTCACCGGCAGGAATCGATGCGAATTCAATGAGTTGGAGCGCTCTTGTCAGCTCGGGCGAGCTCGTCTGGTCGGGCAATGCTCCCGACCGCGACGGGCCGGCGCCAATCCGCGGACAGCGCTGGCCGGCACATTGTTGTCGGCTCCGGCCGAGGCATCCACTTGCCGAAGCCGCCGTGACGCGGTGAATTAGGCCCTGGCGCGCTCGGCGCGGTGGCCTCCGTCTGGCGTGGCCACGGCGAACAGCGGCTGATCGCGCTTGAGGTGATCTCATGCTCGGCATTCGACCTGCGCCCCCGACCATCGTCCTCGCCGCCTTGGTGGGATTGTTGGCGCGTGCCGGTCCAGCGGGCGCGGCCGAGCCCACCGGCGAATGGATGGTTGAGGGCGGCGAGGCCAAAGTCCGCATCGAGAAGTGCGCTGGCGAAATATGGGGCCTGATTTCTTGGGAGAAGGAGCCGGGTACGTCGGACAAGCGCAATCCGGATCCGGCGCGTCGGTCGCGGCCGACGCTGGGCATGCCGGTCCTGCTCGGGATGAAGCAGGCGGCATCAAACCGGTGGGAGGGCGACATCTACAACGCGATGAATGGCAAGACGTACGCCGCGAACATCAGCTTGGCGGCAGCGGATCATCTGCGGGTGGAGGGGTGCGTGCTCGGACTTCTGTGCGGCGGCGAGACCTGGACACGCGTTCCAATGATGGCCAAGCCAGACGCGACGGCAGGCAGCAGGCCGAAGGCCGCGCCATTTGGAAGTGCGAAGGACGTTTGCAAAGCCGCCGCCGTGGCAACCGGCAAGCCCGCGCTCGCCGACGAGACGCTGGCGCGGCCAGCACGCTAGTGTGGTGCCCGCAACCCTGAACGACCTACCTCATTCGGTCATATTGAACGTCGCGCCGCGCGTCGGCACCATGGCCGCCGAGTGGAGTGTGCAGGGGCGAGTGTGTGTCGGACAGGACAGTTTGGGTGTTGTTGACGGCAGCCGCCGCGCTGCTGACGTGTACGGTCTGCGTATTCCTGGTCAATTCGATGGTCTCAGGCGGATGATCTCCGTCCCACGACCTATGGTCAGTTGAGGCCCTCGCCACACCCCGCTATCGTAACGGAAGTTATGGGGGCATCGACAATGATCGACCGTCTCAAGAACTTGGCGCTGATCATCGGACTCGCGGGCGGCACGACGGCGCTGTACATCACCATCTGCTACCGGCTGCTGGGATAGGCCGGCGCCCCGCTCCGCCTCAGCCCGACGCCATCGTCCAGCTCCGACATGTCTGTACGGCGAGCGCAGCCGCGCCGCCTTCAGGCGTTCGAGCCCCAGTCGGGCGCGGGAGAGCGAAGCGGCTCAAGACCATCATGTGTCATCGTGCCGACGCCCCGGCGGCGGCTGATGCCGCCGCCTTCGATCAGCTTAGCGACGACGCGCATCCAGCGCGCGCGGCTCAGTAGCCCCAGCCAGGGCGCGGTCGGGGCGCGCCGGGCGGGCGGCCGTAGGGGCGTCCGTAGCCATAGCCGTAAGGGCGGGGACGCTGGCCGTAGCCGTAGCCATAGCCCGGCCGCGGACCATAGTGAGGCCGCGGTCCATAGTAAGGTCCAGGAGCATATTTCCACGTGCCCGTGCGACGCCCGGCCCAGGCCTCTTCAGGTGCAAAACTCACGCCCAACGTAAGGGCTAGGGCAAAAGCGGAACACAAGCGCAGCATAATATCCCCATCGTTTTGACACTGGCCACACCCATCGGCTGTGGCCGTTCGGATCCACATCGAATCAGACTTATATCATGGCGGATTGTTCCAACGCTCCCGTGACGGCGGCGCAGAGGCGGTCAGGCGCCCGCTCGCCGCGGAGGGGCGCGCGCCGCGGCGGCCCATGGCCCATGAATGACCTATGAGTTGTCGCGCATCGGCCCGTTGGTCGAGCCGCGGCTCAAGCCGTCGACGAGGTAGCGGAACAGCGTACGGGTGCCGATGTGGACATCGGCGGCGATGGTCATGCCCGGTATGAGGCGGAACGCGTCGGGCGTATCGTGGAAATCCATCTTTGTGATCTTGGCGCGCGCCTTGTAGAAGGGAGCGACATCCTTGCCGTCGTCTTCCTTCGTGAACGAGCCCTCACTGATCCACTCCAGCTCTCCTTCGGCCTGGCCATGGGAGACGGAATCGTAACTGTCGATCTTGATCGTGCAGGGGTCGCCGGGCCTGATATAGCCGACGTCGGATGAACCGATTTCCATCTCGACCTCGACGGGGCCGCCGAGCGGCGCCAGCGTCATCAGCATGTCGCCTTCCTTCAGCACCGACCCGACCGAGAGCTGGGATTCGCTCAGCACCACCGCATCTTCGGGCGCGCGGATTTCGACGAGCTCCTTCATGCGGTTGGCCTTGGACAGCTGCGCCAGCGCCGTGTCACGCGAGTTGCGCGCCGTGACGATCTCCTGGCTGAGCTGGGCCTGCCACTGCTGGACGAAGGCATCGCGGTCGGCCGTCGTGGCCGCCAGGGAATGGCGCTCTTCGGCCAGCTGCTGCTGATCGTTTTCCATCGTGCGCAGCAGCTCGACCCGCTGGTCCGAGGCGGAGAGCAGATTGAGCAGGCTGCCCGCCTGCTTCTCGACGAGCGTTGCCCGCATGTCCTCGATCTGCTTCAGCACCTTGTCGCGTTCCTTGTAGCGAACCTGGTCGCCCTCCAAGCGCTGCACGGTCATCTGAGACTGGTTGATCTTCTCATTATAGCTCCTCAGCTGGGCGTCGTATTGGGCTGCGCGCTGCTTGTTGAGGCCGGCTTGGAGGACGACGTAAGGGGCCATCGCCGTCGAAGGCTTGGCAGGAAATTTCGGCGCTTCGCCGTAGCGTTCGGCTTCGGCCCGGACGATTTGGGCATCGAGCGAGGCGATCTGCAGCTCGAGCTGGCCAGCGTCCGCGGCGGCGAACGTGGGATCGAGGGTGGCCAGCAACTGGCCCTTGGCGACCCGGTCCCCCTCGTGAACGGCCACGGTCTTAATGATCGACGCGTCGAGCGCCTGGACGGTCTTGACGCTTTCCGTCGGGACGATCTTGCCGTTGTTGCTCTCGATGTCGCGGTCGAAGTTGACCACCGTCGATATGGCGACCCCACCCACGAGCAGGAGGGAGACCGCCCAGACGACGTAGCCGGACATCCGCGGCGCGCCCCGGTTGATGATCCGGTCAGTCTCCGACTGAAAGTTGCGGATGATGTCGTCCGTCTTCAGTTTGCGCGGCATGGCGCCCTCTCCGCTGTTTGCAGCGTCGTCCCCACCGTGAGAGCTGGCCATGCCGCTGGCCCGGGATGCCTCCCGAATGCCCTGCGTGGCCAGCCGTTCGTCATGGGTTCAGCCCCCAAAGGTCCAGACGAGCCGGCGAACATCGCCGGACGCGCTGCACGCATTCCTAGCACGGCCCGCGATCCGTGGAGAGCGCAGCGGCAGAGCTCTGGCATGCAGGGATGGGCTAGCGGGCGATCATGGCCACACGTGGACCACGAGCTGGCCCCGGAGCAAGGGCTGGCCCCAGGCAAGAGGGCGAGACCCGGCTTCTGGGCCGTGGATGTCGCTACTGCCGCGGACCAGCGGGAGCGCCATCGATCTCCGAGCGCGGCCCGGCTGCGGCGGCCTCGGCGCCGGCGGTCTCGACCGGGACGAACGTTCCTCCCGCGGCCACGATATCCAGCACTTTGACGATCGTCTCGGTGGCCATGCCCGGCGACAGGAAGGCCCGTGCGCCGCAGCTCATCGCGTGGCTGACCAGCGCGGCCCCATCGTAGTCCGCCATGATGGCGACCGGCGGCGGCTGCGGACGATCCAGCGCCAGCCTCAAGCTGCTCGACACGGCGTCGGGCGTCGACCTGACCGACAGGATCAGCACGGCGGTCTCCTCGGCCGCGAGCGCCCTGACCCAGGCAGCTATGCTTGCGAAGGCGCGAAAGCTGCGATGCGGCGCCATGGCTTGGAGCGATGCCGTCGCCCGTGCACGGAGCAACGGTCTGTCCTCGATCAGGACCGTATGGCGTCCGCCATCGCCCGTCGCCGTGCCACGGTTGCTCACGTTTCCGCGATGCGCCTTGGCCACGCGGTGATCGTCTCAGGCGGCTTCCGCATGCGCGTTCCCATCCAGCAACACCCGCTTCGCCGTGGCCACGCGGGGTGCTGCCTTGGAACGGTTGCTCTAACGGTACAATCGCAGATGATAGAAGTCCGACGCATCACCCGTTTGGGGGGTGCGCGGGGCCTCGTTCCGATTATTTTTGGATCGCGTCGCGTAGGCAGAGGAGCTCCGACATTCACACGACCTCCAAAACGGAGACCACGTCAATAGGGCGAAGGGCCTGCTACATCATTCTGAAGCCGCAACGTGACATCAAAGTGGGATCTTGAGCGTATCGCAGCGGCGTTCGCCGAAGCGGCGCTGAACGCGAATCGCTGGAGCTCGGCCCTGCAAGTCGCAGGCGAGGCAGTCGGATCGCGCGGCGCATCGCTCCTCGGCCTGAACAGCCCGCTCCCCCAGATCTTCAGCAGCCCGTCGCTGCATGAGGCCACGGACGCCTACGTCAAGGAGGGATGGGCGGAGCGGGACGAGCGCTACCGGGCAGGTCCGCTCATCGCCCGGCGCGGCGTCGCGACGGATCTCGACTTCATGTCGACCGAGCTGATGGCGAGGCATCCCTACTACCAGGAGTTTCTGGCGCGCTATGATCTGCGCTGGTTTGCGGGGTTGAAAGTCGCGAGCGGCGGCGAGCTGTGGTGCCTGCGGATCAATCGTGCGGCGGCCGAGGGGCCCTATTCGCGCGAGCAGCTGGCGGCGCTCGGCGAGCTGTCGCCGCGATTGTCGAGCTCGGCGGTGCTGGCACGCGCCCTGGGGCTGGCGCAGGCGGAGGCGGTGGAGCAAGCCTTCGATACGAGCGGCCACGCCATGGTCCTGATCGGCTGGCAAGGGGAAGTGGTTCGCGCGAACCGAACGGCAGAGCGGTACCTGGCGCAAGGGGTGGCTCAGGTGCGGCAGAATCGGCTGACGGGCGCCCATCGCGACGACACCGCAGCTCTCGACAGGGCCCTGCACGGCCTGGTTCGGGGCGGGCATGCGCTTGCCTTGCCGGTGACGCTGCGCCGGGAAGCCAAGCGTCCGCTCATCGCCCACGGTGTGCGACTGGCCAGCCTCAGCCGCAATCCCTTCGCCGCGTGCCGCGCCGTCGTCGTGCTCACCGACCCGGAGCAGAGCGGCCGCACCTCGGCTACCCATCTGCGGAAGTTGTTTCGGTTGACCCCTTCGGAGGCCAGACTGGCGGCGATGCTGTCCTCGGGAGACAGTCTCGAGACGCTGGCGGCAAAGCTCGGCGTCAGGCGCGAGACGACGCGGTCGCTGCTCAAGTCGGTGTTCTTGAAGACCGGAACCAACAGGCAGGCCGAGCTGGTCGCTCTGCTGCTGCGGCTCGGGCTGCCGTCCGAGTGACCAAACGCCGATGAGCTCGCCCATCGACCTGGGTGCTCAGGCGCGGAGCGATTCGCTCCGTGTGAACAGGCCGCCGTCCGTCTGCGACCATGCCCAGTTCGATCGCTGCACGCCGTTCGCGTCAAACTCGGCGCAGCACCGCACGCAGAACAACCGGAGCGGCCGGGCGTAAGGAATCGGCACCCGCCCACAACAACGACCCCGTGCGTCCAGCCGTCGAGCCGGCTGACTTTTCTCCATGCTGTCCTCCCAGCGAGCGCAGCGGCTACACCTTGACCTACGGAATGCTACCTTGGCTATTCTTCCCGGCGCCAATCACCTATTGGTGGTCGGACTTCACGATGCGGAGAGCTGCCGGGTCGGGCGCGGCCGGATGTCCGGCCGGGGCGCACCACCGGGCGCTCTGGCATGCGGCCTGCGTGAAACCCACATATGGGAGCGGCTCAACGGCCGGGCGACCGGTCGATCGAGAGGCGGGCTTGCGCCTTGCCTCCCCTTTGTCTGGCCGTGTTCCATGGGTTGGCGTGGGCTCCGGCGAGCGCCATGGTGCAATCACAGACTGTTCGAGACGGGAGTGACGACATGACCACAACGACCGAGCGCGCGGTTCTGGCCGGTGGCTGCTTCTGGGGCATGCAGGATCTGATCCGCCGCTACCCGGGCGTCGTGTCCACCCGGGTCGGCTATACCGGGGGTGATGTACCCGACGCGACCTACCGCCATCACGGCACGCATGCGGAAGCCATCGAGATCATCTTCGATCCAGCGAAGCTGTCGTATCGCACGCTGCTGGAGTTCTTCTTCCAGATTCACGATCCGACCACGCGCAACCGCCAGGGCAACGATATCGGCATGAGCTACCGCTCGGCCATCTACTATACGACCGACGAGCAGAGGCGGATCGCCGAGGACACGATCGCCGACGTTGACGCGTCGGGCCTGTGGCCGGGCAAGGTGGTGACCGAAGTCGCTGCCGTCGGCCCCTTCTGGGAGGCCGAGCCCGAGCACCAGGATTATCTGGAGCATTACCCGCACGGCTATACCTGCCATTTCGTCCGCCCGGGCTGGAAGCTGCCGGTGCGGACGGAGCGGAGCCCGGCGCAGTCGAGCGCGGCGGGATAGCGGCATCGATCCCGACAAAGGGCGGGGACCGTCCGCGCCACAGCGGCGGCGCCATCGAGAGGCGCGCCGTCGACCGGTCGAGCAGGAGCATTGGACATGGTCACCCGCGGCTTTACCGGCCGGCAGGCCGCCCCGGAGCTGGCGGGGCGCGTCCCTCCGGGCCAGCATCTGGTCGAGGATTTCCCCGTGCTCTCGGCCGGCCCGACGCCGCGGGTCGCGCTCGATGGCTGGACGTTCTCCCTGAAGAACGGCGTCAAGCCTGTCAGGACCTGGAGCTGGGCCGAGTTCAACGCGCTGCCGCTCACCAGGATGACGCGGGACATTCATTGCGTGACGACGTGGTCCAAGCTGAACACCGCATGGGAAGGCGTGCTGGTCGATGACATCCTGGCGGCGGCCGGGATCGAGCCGCCGTCCGGCTTTTTGCTGGCCCATTCGTACGACGGCTACTCGACCAACCTGCCCGCTGCCGACGTCACCGGGGGCAGGGCGATGGTCGCTCTGCGCTACGAGGGGCAGCCGCTGGAGCCCGACCACGGCGGTCCGGCGCGGCTGCTCGTCCCGCACCTCTACTTCTGGAAGTCCGCCAAATGGGTGAACGGGCTTCAGTTCACGGCGCGGAACGAGGACGGATTCTGGGAGCTGCGCGGTTACCACAGCTACGGAGATCCCTGGCGCGAGCAGCGCTACAAGGATGATTGACCGCCCCGGCCCCGAAGGCGGCTGGCAGTCGGCGCGGGTGGTCGAGATCGTCGGGCGTACACCGCGCATCACCAGCTTCATGCTCGCACCGGCTCGGCCCTTCCGCCACCGGGCCGGCCAGCACGTCGACCTGCGGTTGACGGCGCCCGACGGCTATCGGGCGATGCGCAGCTATTCGATCGCATCCGCCCCCGATCCGTCGGGCGTCATCGAGGTGGCGATCGAACGGTTCGACGACGGCGAGGTCTCACCCTTCTTCCACGACGTGGTGGCGCTCGGCGACGAGATCGAGCTGCGGGGACCGCTGGGCGGCCACTTCGTCTGGTCCGTGGCAGATGGCGGCCCGCTGCTGCTGGCCGGCGGCGGCTCGGGCGTGGTGCCGCTCATGGCGATGCTGCGCCACCGGCAGGCGATGGCGTCTGCCATCCCGGCGCTGCTGCTGCTGTCGGCCCGCAGCTGGAACGACGTCCTGTACCGCGACGAGTTGCTCGCCATGGAGCGCGCCTCCGCCGGCTTCACCTTGGTCATGACGCTGACCCGCGACGCGCCGCGGCGCCCGGGCGACTACGGCCGGCGGGTGGACGCGGCCATGATGGCCGAGGTCGCGGCCCGGCTGCCGGCGACGGCGAAGCACGTGTTCGTCTGCGGCTCCAATGCGTTCGTGAACGCGGCGGCGGATGGGGCCATCGCTGCCGGCCTGGCGGCATCCCTCGTGCGCACCGAGCGCTACGGCGCTTGACGCAAATCGCTCACGCGCTCCGCAGCTGAGGCGATCGGCTTCCCCCTATGGGTGGGCCCGAGCCGGTCGCCGGATGGGCGACATCCGCCACACCACGGGCTGCGCATCGTCGGGAACGCGATACCTGCCGCGCGCCATCGGGTGCACCGGGGCGCCGGAGGCATTGAGCCCGAGGCAGTGCAGGCGAGACGAGGACGCCCGGCATCGTCGAATCCGGCCGACGACGTGCTCGACCCATTGCGCGTCCCAGGCCCCGCTGCCCCAGCAGGCGACGACGAGGGCGGCGGCCTCGGCCTCCCGGACGATGACGTCCAGGTTCGTGCGCATGGCGCGCCGGGCGGATCGGCGCTGCGGCCCCTCCTCATGCCGACGCATCCAGGCGCGGCAGTCGGCGACGATCGGCGTGCGCTTCGGATAGAGGTTGACCGCAACGAATCCGGCGTAGCCCCAGGCGCTCGCGAAGCGCATCCAGCGGCGGACGGTGGGATCGTCCCGTTCGTGGTCGGCGGTCGACGGATTGAGGCCGCAGAAACAGACGTGATCGCCCGTGCCCCATCGGCGCGTCAGCGACCAGCGATATGCGCTGCAGGCCGACAGGACGGCGGTGCCGTGGATCTCGGGCAAGGAGCTGGGCCGATCTCCGCCCATGGCCGCCTCCACGACATCTCGCTGGCCCGCGTTCGACGTGCCGCTCAGGCGAAGCGCTTCGCACCGGCGACGCAGAGGACGATCAGTCCGGTCACCGCGATCATCGTCCAGGCGACCGGTTCGCCGAGGAGCAGGCCCGCAAGCGCCAGCCCCAAGAAGGGCTGGAGCAACTGGAGCTGGCCGACCCCGGCAATGCCGCCGAGTGCCAGCCCTCTGTACCAGAAGACGAAGCCGACGAGCATGCTGAACACCGAGACGTAGGCGAGGCCGAGCCAGGCCGGCCCGCCGATCCCGGTCCAGACATCCGGCAGGGTCGCGGCGGCGATCACGGCCATGACCGGGAGCGCCGCTACGAGCGCCCAGGAGATCACCTGCCACCCGCCGAGGCGGCGTGCGAGGCGGCCCCCCTCCGCATAGCCGAGGCCACAGAGCAGGATGGCGGCGACCATCAGGAGATCGCCGGCGAGCGAGGCCGCGCTGCTGTTCGCCAGGGCGAAGCCCGCGACCGACGCGGCACCGGCGACCGAGAAGAGCCAGAAGGCCGGCTTCGGCCGCTCGCCGCCCCGGATGACGCCGAAGATCGCCGTCGCGAGCGGCAGGAGCCCGATGAACACGATCGAACGGGCAGAGGTGATGTGCTGGAGCGCCAAGGCCGTCAGCAGCGGGAAGCCGATCACCACCCCGAGCGCCACCACCGCGAGCGGCAGGAGCGCTCCCTTCTCCGGGCGCGGCTGACGGAGCACGAGGAGCAGAGCCGCGCCGAGCAGCGCCGCGATGACGGCGCGGGCCGAGGTGAGGAACAGCGGCGTGAACCCGCCCACCGCGACCCGCGTCGCCGGGAGCGAGCCGCTGAAGATGATGACGCCGAGGAGGCCGCTGCCCCATCCTGCCGTCGTACGCTGCATGCCGGTCTCCGTCGCCTGTCGCGCGGCGATAGCGTGCGAGGGCTTGCGACGACAGCGACACACCCATACGGTGGGACCAAACAGTATGGATGACAGGAGCCATACAGTTGGTGCCCCGCGAGACCGAGGAGCAGGTGACCGCCCCGCGCACGGAGCGGGTCATGGCCGTCATCCGCCGGCGTCTGGCCAACAGGGCCCTGACGGCCGGCGAGAAGCTCCCGTCGATCCGGAAGTTCGCCCGCGACATGCAGGTCTCGCCGTCGACCGTCGTGGAGGCTTACGACCGCCTCGCGGCGGAAGGGCTGATCCGGTCCCGTCCGGGCTCCGGCTTCTTCGTGGCCGGCGCCTGGCCGCCCGTGGCGCTGGCAGACGTGGCGCCGCGGCTCGACCGCGCCATCGATCCCCTGTGGGTGTCGCGGCAGTCGCTCGATGCCGGGCCCGAGATGCTGCGTCCCGGATGCGGCTGGCTTCCGCCCGACTGGATGCCCAACGCCACGATCCGGCGGGCGCTCCGCGCGCTGGCCAGAGCCGACGACGCAATGCTTGCGGACTATGGTGCCACGCACGGATCCCTCGCGCTGCGTCGGCTCCTCGTCCGCCAGTTCGCCGCCGAGGGGATCGAGGTGGCGCCCGACCAGATCCTCCTGACGGCGTCCGGCACGCAGGCGATCGATCTGCTCTGCCGTTTCCTGCTGAATCCCGGCGACACCGTCCTGGTCGACGATCCCTGCTACTTCAATTTCCAGGCGCTGCTGCGCGCCCACCGGGCCAGGATCGTGAGTGTCCCTTACACGCCGACCGGGCCGGACGTCGCGCTCTTCAACGAAGCGCTCGCGACCCATCGGCCGCGGCTCTACGTGACCAACGCAGCCATCCACAACCCGACCGGTGCCTCGCTCTCACCCCAGACCGCCCACCGGATCCTGACTGCCGCGGCGGCTCACGGCCTCACCATCGTCGAGGACGAGATCTTCGCCGACTTCGAGCCGGAGCCGTCCCCGCGGCTCGCCTCGCTCGACGGACTCTCGCGCGTGATCCGGATCGGCAGCTTCTCCAAGACCCTGTCGGCCTCCATACGCTGCGGTTACATCGTCGCTCCGCCGGACTGCATTGACGGCCTCGTCGATCTCCAGGTGGCGACGAGCTTCGGGGGGCCGAGCCCTGTCGCGGCCGAGATCGTGCTCAGGACGCTGAGCGATGGCAGCTACCGCAAGCACCTGGCCGGCCTGCGCAACCGCCTGGCGAAGCGCCGCCGGGAGATCGTCGTGCAGCTCGAAGGGGTTGGCGTCCGGCCGTGGACACTGCCGCGCGGCGGCTTCTATCTCTGGTGTCGCCTGCCCGACGGTCGGGATGCGGCCGAGGTCGCGAAAGCCGCGCTGCGCGAACGGGTCGTTCTCGCCCCGGGCAACGTCTTCAGCGTCACGCAGTCGGCCACCGATCTCATGCGCTTCAACGTGGCGCAGACGAATGCCCAAGCGCTCCGCATTCTCGGACAATCGCTTCTTTCGCGATCGGGCGAGCCCGCTCAATAGCGCGGCGCTTCAGATCCCGCTGCCCTGATCGTTGAACAGGCTGTCGAGGATGCGGCCTTCCAGGGCCGCCAGTGCCGGGTCGCCGCGATGGCGGGGGCGGGGAGCCTCGATGGCCAGATCGGCCGAGATCTTGCCCTGGTCGATCACCAGGATGCGGTCCGCCAGCGCGATGGCCTCGGCGACGTCGTGGGTCACCAATACGGCGGTGAAGCCCTGCTGCTGCCAGACCCGCTCGATCAGACGCTGCATGTCGATGCGGGTCAGCGCGTCCAGCGCGCCGAGCGGCTCGTCGAGGGCGAGCAGCCGCGGGTGGCTGGCGAGGGCCCGCGCCAGCGCGACGCGCTGCTTCTGGCCGCCGGAGAGCACCGCCGGCCACTCGTCGCCGCGGTCGGCCAGGCCGACCTCGGCCAGGGTGTCCTGGGCCTTGAGTCGGCGCTCCGCCGCCGACAGGCTGCGGTCGAGGCCGACCTCGACGTTGCCGCGCACCCGCGCCCAGGGCAGCAGCCGCGGTTCCTGGAACATGATGCGCGCGCCCGACGAGCGGCCCTCGTCGGCATCGATGAGCACGCGCCCGGCCGTCGCCTGCTCCAGGCCGACGATGAGGCGGAGCAACGTGCTCTTGCCGCAGCCGCTCTTGCCGACCACGGCGACGAACTGGCCGGCCGGGATGTGCAGGTCCACCGCCGTGAGGACCTGCTTGGGGCCGAACGACTTGGCGAGGCCTCGCAGCGTCACCGGCACGCCGCGGGCGCTCCCGTTGGCGCGGGTGGGTGCCGCGATGGGGAAGCGCCCCTCGCGCCGGCTGATCGCCGCTGCGACCGCATTCATGGTGTTGTCCCTATCGGTTGATGGTCGGTGCGGAGCGACGTCGCTTGGCGGCATCGCTCCACTCTCGGTTTTGTTTGGCGCGATCCGGCCCAAGGCCGCTGCTCACGCCTTGCGATCGGGCTCTACCTACCGGCGGTAGGCCGGGTGCCATTGCAGGGAGAGCCGCTCCAGGAACCGCGCGATGCTGTCGGCCAGCTTGCCGAGCAAGGCGTAGATCAGGATCGACAGCACGACCACGTCGACGAGCAGGAACTCGCGCGCCTGCATGGCCATGTAGCCGATGCCCGAGGACGCGGCGATGGTCTCGGCGACGATCAGCGTCAGCCACATGATGCCGAGGGCGTAGCGCAGGCCGACGAACATGGAGGGCAGGGCGCCGGGCAGGATCACCCGCCAGAACAGCTCCCACGAGCCCATGCCGTAGATGCGGCCCATCTCGATCAGCTGCGGATCGACGCTGCGGATGCCGTGCAGGGTGTTGATGTAGATCGGGAAGAACACGCCGAGCGCCACCAGGAACAGCTTGGCTTCCTCGTCGATGCCGAACCACAGGATGACGAGCGGGATGAGGGCCAGATGCGGCACGTTGCGCACCATCTGCAGGGTCGTGTCGGTGAGCTTCTCGCTGAGCGCCGACAGCCCGTTGGCCAGCCCGAAGGCCAGCCCGACGCCGCCGCCGATGAGGAAGCCGCTCAGCGCCCTGAGCGCGCTGACGCCGATGTTGTGCTGCAGCTCGCCGGTGGCGGTCAGGCGCACCGCCGCGGCGGCCACAGCGCTCGGCGCCGGCAGCACGTTGGCGGGGATCTGGCCCAGCCGCGACAGCAGCTCCCAGACGGCAATCAGCAGCGCCGGCACCAGCCAGCCGATGGCGCTGCTCGGAATCCAGCTCGACAGCGGACGGCTGCGGGGTTTCTCCACCGCCTCTTCGGCGGCCGTCTGCAGGGTGGTGTCGCTCATGATGCAGCCGTCAGTCTGGCGGCGCCGACCGCGAACTCGTTGTGGACGCTGGGCCGGTAGCTCGCGTGGTGGCGTTGGATGCCGAGCTGCGGGAACAGCAGCTCGGCGACGCGGTAGGATTCCTCCAGATGCGGGTAGCCCGAGCCGATCACCGTATCGATGCCGGCCGCCTGGTATTCACGCAGGCGCTCGGCCACCGTTGCCGGGTCGCCGACGAGCGCCGTGCCCGCCCCGCCACGCACCAGGCCGACGCCGGCCCACAGGTTGGGCGCCACCTCGAGCTTGTCCCGACGCCCGCCGTGCAGCTCCAGCATGCGCCGCTGGCCGACCGAGTCGGAGAGCGCCCGCAGGCGGCTCTGGGCATGGGCGATCTGATCGTCGGAGATGCGGCTGATCAGCCGGTCGGCGGCTGCCCACGCCTCCTCGTTGGTCTCGCGCACAATGAAGTGCAGGCGGATGCCGAAGCGCATGCGGCGGCCACGCCGGGCGGCCGCGGCGCGCACGCGCTCGATCTTGTCGGCGACGGCGTCGACCGGCTCGCCCCAGGTGAGGTAGAGCTCGGTGTGCTCGGCCGCGAGCTCGATGCCGGCATCGGATGAGCCGCCGATATAGAGCGGCGGATGCGGCTGCTGGGCGGCCGGGAAGTCCAGGCGGCTGCCGGCGACCTTGTAGTGCTTGCCGTCGAAGTCGACGGTGTCGCCCTCGAGCAGCCGCCGCCAGATGGTGAGGAACTCGGCCGCCTGAACATAGCGCTCGTCGTGGTCGAGGAAGACGCCGTCACCGGCGAGCTCGGTCGGGTTGCCGCCGACGACCACGTTGAGCAGCAGGCGGCCGTTGGTCTGCCGGTCGAGCGCCGCGGTCTGCCGCGCCGCGAACGACGGCGAGACGACGCCGGGGCGCAGCGCCACCAGGAACTTCAGCCGCTCCGTCGCCGTCGCCAGGCCCGCCGCGGTGATCCAGGAATCGACGCAGTTCTGACCGGTCGGCAGCAGCACGCCCTGGAAGCCGAGGCGATCGACGGCGCTGGCCACCTCCTTGAAGTAGCCGAAATCGGACGGGCGCTGCTGGGTCTCCGAGCCCAGGTAGGAGCCGTCGCCGTGGGTCGGAATGAACCAGAAGAAGTTCAGCGGATCGGCCGGCCGGGCGGCGATGGGGACAACGGACACGAGGTTCTCCATACCGAAGTGGTGGTGCGGCGCTCGGTGCGCCGCACCTCGACGGTGGTTGACGGTCAGCTCTGCGGCGCCACCCAGATGGCGTCCTTGACGACGATCTTCTTGGGGATCAGCCCCAGCTCGAAGAAGGTGTCGGCGATCTTCTGCTGCTGCTCGACGATCTTCGGCGTGATCGGCCCGAGCGAAATCGTCGCCCGCTCGATGGCCCGCTTGTTGGCCTGCGGATCGAGGCCGGTGGCGGCCGACGTTGCCGCCGCCGTCTCGTCGCGATGCTGGGCCACCCAGTCGGTGACCTTGCCGAACTCCTCGAGTGCAGCCTTGAGCACGGTGGGGTGCTGCTTCGCGAAATCCTTGTTGGCGAGGTAGAACGAGTTGGTCGCCGGGATCTTGTCGGTGCCCGCGAGCGGGCGGCCGTTCTGCTTGAGCTCGACCAGGGCGTAGAACGGATCCCAGATCACGAAGGCGTCGACCGCGCTCCGCGAGAAGGCGGCGATCGCGTCGGCGGGCGTCAGGTACACCGGCGTGATGTCGGCGAACGACAGGCCGTTGGCCGCCAGCGCCTGGACGATGACGTTGTGGGCGCTGGAGCCGCGCGGGATGGCGACCTTCTTGCCCTTGAGGTCGGCGACGGTCTTGAGGGGCGAGTCGTTCGGCACCAGGATCGCGTGCTGGGCCCCCGGGCTGGAGGCGGCGTAGGTGACGTTGGCGCCGGCGGCCTGGGCGAAGATCGGCGGCGTGTCGCCGACGGTGCCGATGTCGATCGAGCCGACGCCCAAGGCCTCCAGCATCGGTGGGCCGAACTGGAATTCGACCCATTTGACGTTCTCGACGCCGAGCTCCTTCAGGCGCTTCTCGATGACCTGCTGCTGGCGAGCGATGATGGAGACGCCGGCCTTCTGGAAGCCGATGCGGAACTCGGCCGGAGCCGGTTCCGCCGCCCGGCCGGACGCGGCCGGAAGCGCCAGGGCGAACGCCGCGGCGGTGGCCGAGGCAAGGAGGGTGCGTTTGGTCCACATGGGTCTATCCGGGATCAGGCGACGTCGCGGGTCGGCGCGGAAGAGGGGGAGACGGCGGATGCGAGCGCCGCGAGCTCGGCTGCGGCCTGGTCGAGCCGGTCGAGGATGGTGGCATCGGTCAGCTTGCCGTCGATGAAGTCCGGGTCGCCGGCGTAGACGGCGGTGGGCACGGACAGCGCGCTGAAGAAGCCGAACAGTGGCCGCAGCTGGTGCTCGACCACGAGGCTGTGGCGGTGTCCGCCGCCGGTGGCGCCGAGCAGCACCGGCTTGCCGATGAGCGCCGGCGGATCGATGAAGTCGATCAGGTGCTTCAGCAGGCCGGCGTAGGAGCCCTTGTAGACCGGCGTGGTCACGATCAGCGCGTCGGCGTTCTCGATGGCCGCCAGGATCGCCGTGGCCGCGATCGGCAGCCGGTCGCGGCTGAAGGCGCCGAGCCCGGGGCCGATGTCGACCAGGTCGTACAGCTCCAGCCGTACGCTGCGCCGGCGCGCCACCGCTCGTGCGGCGGTGGCGGCCAGCTCGCGTGTCTTGGAGGGACGGCGGGTATTGCCGCTCAAGGCGACGAGCCTGAGTGCGCTCATCGCAGGCCTCCTGCGGCCTGGTTGAGCCCCGCGTGCCGGATGTCGGCGCGCCGGTGGAACAGGCGGCGGGCGGCCCGCTCCGCCTCGGCCGGGGTGCGGAAGCTGTGCCCGTCGATGGCGTTGAAGCGGCCGGCCGCCGAATGGAACCGAAAGCCGCGCCGGTCGGCGGCGACGATGCCGGCGGCCGTGCCGGCGATCTCGATGATGTAGGCACTAGCCCCGCCCGCCTCGGCGGTGATGGGGGCCTCGGAAACTGCGGTCGACATGGTCTCTCCTGCCGCCGGCACGCACGGGTTCTCGCGTCCAGCGCCATGGCGGGCATGGCCTGAACGGGCAGGCGATGTCGGCCTGCGGGCGCGGTTTGGTGGCGGCGCTATACGGTTAAGGTCTCGGGTTCGTCGTGTGAGGACCTTACGACCGACAGCGATCGCGCGACGTACGAGCCCGCCGGGGCGGGAGCGGCGAAGACGCGGGCCGGGGCAAATGCTGCATTGATGCGACTCCGGCTTTCGACCAGATGCGGGCCAGTTCACGAATACGCCAGTTCACGAATACGCTCGGGCGTGTCGCCGCTCGCCCGCGGGCCGGTGCGACCGCGCTCATATGAGTACAGGACACCCCTACCGTCAATAAAAGTTGCGGTATGAGCCGGCTCGGCGAACCAATTTGAAAGATAATCTTGCTATGTCGGAGTGAAATTAGAGAATTTTTTCTTCAAGGTGGCGTGGGGAGAAAAATTTTTCGCGGGCCGATCAATGCCGGGCGCGCGATGCGCACGACGCGCCGGCGTTCCGCCCGTCAGGGCACCAGGATCAGGCCTTCGTCGGGGCGCAGCGCGATGGTGTCGCTCGCCGTCGTCTCCTCGCGGTCGAGGTGGGTGGACAGAATCGCCCGGTGCCGGCCGAGGCCGTCCACGGCGACCGGCTCGTGGCCGAGGTTCAGCACGATCAGCAGCATCTCGCCGCCGAGGCGCCGCCGATAGGCCAGCACGTCGCCGGTGGCGGCGACGCTCTCGAAGCTGCCGAGCGACAGGGCCTCGTGGGCCCGGCGCAGCGCCAGCAGCCGGCGGTGCAGCGCGAGCATGGAGGTGGAAGCCCCTGCCTCGTCCTCCACGTTGGCTGCCTCGATCGGCCCGATGGGAAGCCAGGGCGTTCCTGAGGTGAAGCCGGCGTTCGCGGCCGTGGTCCAGCGCATCGGCGTCCGCTCCGGATCACGGCCGAGGCCGAGGCCAGGCTCGTTCTTTTCCCACGGATCCTGCACGGCCTCGGGCGGGATTGCGCCGTCGACCATGCCGATCTCGTCGCCGTAATAGATCGTCGGCGTGCCGCGTAGCGTGAGCAGCAGCATGGCGGCGACGCGCGCCTGGGCGGCGCCGATGCGGCTTGCCACGCGGTGCTGGTCGTGGTTGCCCAGCACCCAGTTGGGCCAGCCACCGTCCGGCAGCGAGCGCTCGTAGGTGTCGATCAGCTCGGCCAGGCCGCGGGCGTTCCAGGCCGTCAGGATGAGCTGGAAGTTGAACGGCAGGTGCACGCCCGAGAGGTCGTGGCCGTAGTAGGCCATCAGCCGTTCCAGCGGCAGGTAGATCTCGCCGATCAGGACACGGTCGCCATAGGCTTCGACCGTCGCCCGTATCTCGCTGATGACGTCGAAGACCTCGGGCTGGTCGGCGGAATGGACCGGCAGGAAGCGGGCGCTGTCCGTCTGGCCCTCGGCGAAGGCCGGGTTGTCCGGATTGTCACGGAAGGTGGCGTCCTTGATCAGGTGCCAGATGACGTCGACGCGAAAGCCGTCGACGCCGCGGTCCAGCCAGAAGCGCAGCACGTCGTTCATGGCGGCGCGCACGTGCGGATTGCGCCAGTTCAGGTCGGGCTGCTCCTTCAGGAAGGCATGGTAATAGTACTGGCCCGAGGCGGCGTCGTATTCCCAGGCGCTGCCGCCGAAGGTGCTGATCCAATTGTTGGGCGGACCGCCGTCCGGGGCGGGGTCGCGCCAGATGTACCAGTCGCGCCTGGCGCTGTCGCGCCCGCCGCGGCTCTCCTTGAACCACGGATGCCGCTCGGAGGTGTGGTTGGGCACGAAATCCAGGATGACCTTCAGCCCGCGCCCGTGCGCGTCGGCGACCAGCCGGTCGAAGTCGTCGAGCGTGCCGAACATCGGATCGACGCCGCAGTAGTCGGCGACGTCGTAGCCGAAGTCCGCCATCGGCGAGGGGTAGAACGGCGAGATCCAGACGGCGTCGACGCCGAGCCCGACGAGATGATCGAGCCGCTGCCGGATGCCCTCGAGATCGCCGATGCCGTCGCCGTCGGTGTCCTGAAACGAGCGCGGATAGACCTGGTAGATCGTTCCGCTCTGCCACCATCGCGCCATGTCGGGCATCCCCGCGAATCTAGAAGCCGGCATTCACATCTCGGTGCGGTGGATGACATCGTCGAGCCCGCCGACCCGATACCAGCGGTAGCCGTAGGGCTCCAAGGTGACGTGGTGGCGACCGTGCCTGTCCGCCTCGCTGTGATCGTTGGAGAGCAGGTTGACGAGCTTGTCGGGCTCGCCCCGGCGCGCGCCGCTGCGAAAGCTGACGCTGCAGCCGTCGGCGTGGAAGTTGTGGAGGAACAGCGCGGCGTTGTCGCGCCAGTCGTAGCGCAGGCCCAGCACCCCCGCGTCGCGGATGGCGACGAACCGGAACCCGCCCCAGCCGACTTCGGGCACCTCCTGGCGCATGCGGATGATCCGTTCCAGCCAGTTCAGGAACGAGTTGGGGTCGCGCCGCTGCTGGGCGACGTTGACCTGGGCGTAGCCGTAGCCGCCGCTGGAGATCACCGGCAGGAAGGTCTTCTTTGCGGTGCTGAAGCCGGCCTGCGGCTCGTCCGACCATTGCATCGGGGTGCGCGCGCAGTTGCGCTCGGGCAGCTCCAGATCATCGCCCATGGCGATCTCGTCGCCGTAACGGATCACCGGCGTGCCGGGCAGGGTGAACATCACGCTGTAGGCGAGCTCCAGCCGCCGGCGGTCGCCCATCAGCATGGGCGCCAGGCGCCGGCGGATGCCGCGGTCATAGAGCTGCATCGATGGGTCGGGGCCGAAGGCGTCGAACACGGTCTGCCGCTGCCTGGGGCTCAGCCGGCCGAGATCGAGCTCGTCGTGGTTGCGCAGGAACAGGCCCCATTGGGCGGTATCGTACTCCGGCCTGGTCTGCCGGAGCGCCGTCCTCAGCGGCCGGGTGTCGGCCGCGGCGAGTGCGTAGAACAGGTGCTGGTTGACCTGGAAGTTGAACATCATCTGCATGCGGTCGCCGTCGGCGCCGAAGTACTGCATGTCGTCCCTGGGCAGGATGTTCGCCTCCGCCAGGATGACGCTGTCGCCCTTGCGCCATTGCAGGAACTCGCGGAACGAGCGCAGCATGTCGAAGTGCTCGACCGGCCTGTTGCCGGCCCGCGGCCCCTTCTCGGAAATGACGAACGGCACCGCGTCCATGCGGAAGCCGGACACGCCGAGCTGGATCCAGAACCCCATGATCTTCAGGATCTCGGCCTGCACGCGCGGGTTGGCGGTGTTGAGATCGGGCTGGAACGCGTAGAAGCGATGGAAGTAATACGCCTTGGCGGCGTCGTCCCAGGTCCACGTGGTGGTCTGCACGCCGGGGAAGACCATGCCCTGGTCGGCGTTGGGCGGTTTCGTCTTCGACCAGACGTACCAGTCGCGGTAGGGCGAATGCGGGTCCGACCGCGCCGCCTCGAACCAGGGATGCTCGTTGGAGGTGTGGTTGACGACGAGGTCGATCAGCACCCGCATGCCGCGCTGCTTGGCCCCGTGGGTGAACTCGACGAAGTCGCCGAGCGTGCCGTAGCGCGGGTCGACGCTGTAATAGTCGGACACGTCGTAGCCGTCGTCGCGCCGCGGCGAGGTCTGGAAGGGCATCAGCCACACCGCGGTGACGCCGAGACCGTGCAGATAATCGAGCCGCCGCATCAGGCCGCGGAAATCGCCGACGCCGTCGCCGTCGGAATCCATGAAGCTCTCGACCGAGAGGCAGTAGACGACGGCGTTCTTGTACCAGAGGTCGGTGATCAATCGGCGCTCCTGGCCCGCGCATATCCTCTCTGCGAACGCAGTCTGTAGCGACCTGTTCCCCCGAGCCTCGACGCAGCTATTGCCGCTGCCTGCGAGCGCGGAATGGCATCGGACGTGCATGGCGATCTCGCCTAAAGGGTGCGCGGCCGGATGCCGGAAGCGCACCCATTTGCCCTCAGGCCGGAAGGACCACGCTCTTACCGCCATCAGCCATTGTGATCGATCCGACCATGAAGCTGGCCTGATCAGAAGCGAGGAAGGCGATCACCTTGGCGATCTCCTCGGGCTGAGCCGCGCGTCCGATCGGGGCATGCCTGCCGTAGTCGGCGAGCGCCGATGCGCCATCCTCGTGGATATGATTGAGGATATTGGTCACAGTGTCTCCCGAGCCCACGGCGTTCACATGAATGCCGTGCTCGATCGCTTCCACCGCTAACGTCCGGGTGAACTGCGCCAGTGCGCCCTTCGATGCGGCGTAGGCTGCGATCGAAGGAAATGTCTGAAAGCATGCATAGGAACCCACGTTGACGATCGCACCGCTCCGGGCCGGCATCATCGCGCGCATCGCTTCGCGCGAATGCAGGAACACTCCTCGAATATTGACGGCAAAGATGCTGTCCCAATCTTCAAGGGTCATGTCCACCACCAGCTTGTTGATGATGATACCAGCGTTGTTGACCAGGACATCCAGTCTGCCGAACTGCTCCATGGCCGTTGCCACGGCTTGCGAGGCGGCGCTCTCTTCCGTGACGTCGGCGAGCAACGGGACGACCCGGGGCTGGGCGAGAGTATTGACATGCGGATCACGATCTTCCGCGATGATCGATGCGCCGCGCGCGTGAAGCAACTCCACCGTGGCGCGGCCAATCCCGCTTGCCGCGCCGGTTACGATTGCGACCTTACCCTCGAAATCTCTTACTGCGAGTTCCGTATCCATGACAGCCTCCTGCGATGTGCAGGCTGGCATTTGGGCCTTTCGAATCGTTCGGTGAATACCCCGGATTTCGCATAGATTGTTCGGGGATGGCGGTATAATCACTCATGTCTTTGCCGCTTCTCGCACCGCGGAAATGAACGCCAAGACCGCAGCCGATCGATGACGGTGGGGAGGGTAATAGAGCGCAAAGCCGGGGAAGGCTGCACAATAGTCCGTCAGAAGCGGCACGAGCTTGCCGTCCTCCACATACGGCTGAACTTCGCTCTCGACCCAGAACGCGATGCCCGCGCCCGCAATGGCGGCATCTAGCGCCGCCCGCTGATCGTTGAAGATCAAGGGGCCGGATACCGGGACGGAGAACCAAACGCCGTTCTCGAAGAACTCCCAGTTGTATAGGGCGTCATGGCCCGGCCAACGGAAACAGATGCAGAGATGATCGCGAAGCGCTTGAGGATGTTGCGGCAGGCCATACCGATCGAGATAGGTCGGCGCAGCGACGGCGATCTGCCGTATAGCGGGCTGAAGCGGGAAGGCGATCACATCCTGATCCAACATCTCGCCCAAGCGTATCGCCACATCAAAGCGGTTCGAGACGATATCGATGCCGGCATCGTCGATCTGGACCTCGACGCTGATCCGGGGGAAGCGGCGGATGAATTCTGGCAGCAGCGGCCGCAGGAAGAGTTTGTAGCCCAGACGCTGGGCGTGAACGCGCACCGGCCCGACAACTTCAGCGCCCATAGCGCTGGCTTCGCCGATGGCTGCCTCGATTTCCTGGAACGCCACCCCAAATCTTGCAGCCAGACGTTCGCCCGCCGGCGTTGGGCTGACGCTGCGCGTCGTCCGGTTCAGAAGCTGAACGCCGATGTCCCGCTCCAGCCGTCGGATCGTCTCGCTCAACGTGGAGCGAGACACGCGGAGCTCTCTGGCTGCCGCAACAAAGCTGCCATGGTCGATGATGCAACGAAGGGCAAAAAGGTCGGAGTAGTTACCGCTGGTCATGACGCATCATATCTGGCAAGTCGATGGTCTTCGGCACCTCGACAAGTTCACCCTGAGCCAAAGGCAGCGGCAATGGGGCAACGGCAAGATCGGCCCGTAGCGCCGCAGCCTGCCCTCGCCGTGCCCGAGATAGGACGAATGATTGCGTTAGGGTGCTGGCTTGCAGCCAACACCCTATCCTGGGCAATGCGCCGATACGAACGTCGTGCCCCCAATACCGCCTCTCCTACGACAACGAAGCTCTGCCGTCGTGGCCTGGGATCGTCCTGCGCCTGAAATCGTAGATTCGGCGGAAGCTGGCGCAGCTGGCGCGATTTCGAACGCGTGGCCCCACCCTCCGAGGCCTCCGTCACGGCCGTTCGGCCAAAAACTCCAGCACCGCCGCCTTGTGGGTCTTGTCGCCGACGGCGAGGTTGTGGTCGCGGCCGACGATGTCGAAGGCGCGGGCGTTCGGCATCAGCGCGGCGAGCTCGTGGGGCGAGCCGGCGATGTTGTCGGTGGTGCCGACGGCGATGAGCGTCGGCACGCCGATCTGGTAGACCTCGTCGCGGGTCAGCGTCTGGCGGGTGCCGCGCATGCAGGCGGCCAGCGCCCTGAGGTCGCTGCGGGTCTGCTCGGCGAAGTTGCGGAACATGCGCTGCTGCGGATCGGTCAGGCCTTCGGCCGAAGGCGCCTCGAGCGCATCGGCGATGCCGACCGGCAGGCCGACCCCGTCGACGAGGCGGATGCCCAGGCCGCCGAGGATGGCCGAACGCACCCGGTCCGGGTGGTGCAGGGCGAGATGGGCGGTGATGCGCGCGCCCATGGAATAGCCCATCACGTCGGCCCGCTCGACGCCGAGGTGATCGAGCAGGTTGCGGCAGTCGTCGGCCATCAGCTCGGAGGCGTACGCGGCCGGATCGTAGAGCTTCTGGCTCTGGCCGTGCCCGCGGTTGTCGAGCGCGATCACCCGGAAGCCCGCCCGGCGCAAGGTCGTGGTCCAGCCCGGATAGACCCAGTTGACCGAATGGTTGGAGGCGAAGCCGTGCACGAGCAGGATCGGGTCGCCGTGGGCGCCATCCGGCGCGGGCAGGTCGACGAAGGCGATGTCGATGCCGAGGGAGCTGAAGTGCAGCATGCGCTCAGCTAAGGCGGCCCGGACCGGAGGGCAAGCGGGCTGTTGCAAGCGCCGCTTGCGCCGTTGTCGCGGCCAAGAGCATAATTTGAGCGGGGCGCGGGCTTTGGGCCGATGGGGGACCCAGGTGCTCACCGGTGGACACACGTTCCACACTCGGAACATGGTGAGCGCGGGGCGCGGCCGAATCGGGGGGACGAACATGGCGGCGATCATGGCGTCGTTGCGGTCATCGTGGGCACGCGTCGCCACGCTTGCGATGGTGCTCGCCATGGCGCCGGCGGCGGCGCACGCCGAGGACGGCGTCAGCGCCGACCGCATCCTGTTCGGCCAGGTGGCCGCCCTGGACGGGCCGGCGCGCGGCCTGGGCCAGGGCATGCGCGCGGGGCTTCTCGCGGCGTTCGCCGAGGTCAACGCGGCCGGCGGCGTCGGCGGCCGCCAGCTCGAGCTGAAATCGGTGGACGACGGCTACGAGCCGGACCGGGCGATCGCCGCGGCCAAGCAGTTGATCGGCGCCGACCAGGTGTTCGCGCTGATCGGCGCGGTGGGCACGCCGACCTCGGCGGCGACGAAGCCGATCGCCGAGCAGGCGGGCGTGCCGTTCATCGGCGCCTTCACCGGCGCCGAGCTGCTGCGCACGCCGTTCCAGCGCACCGTGGTCAACCTGCGCGGTTCCTACTTCCAGGAGACCGAGGAGATGGTGAAGCGGCTCACCGGCGACCTCGGCCTGACGCGCATCGCCATCCTCTACCAGGACGACGCCTTCGGCCGCGCCGGGTACGAAGGCACCGTGCGGGCGCTCGCCCGGCGCGACATGAAGCTGGTGGCCGAGGGCACCTTCGAGCGCAACACCACGGCCGTGCGTGCCGGCCTGCTCCAGGTGCGCAGCGCCGACCCGCAGGCGGTGATCCTGATCGGCCCCTATCAGCCGGTGGCGGAGATCGTGCGCGTGGCCAAGCGCCTCAAGCTCGGCGCGGCGATGCTGACGGTGAGCTTCGTCGGCGCCGATAGCCTGGCCCAGGAGCTCGGGCCCGAGGGCGACAACGTCGTGGTGACCCAGGTGATGCCGTTCCCGCGCGACCGCTCCGTCAAGATCGTCGCCAGCTATCTCGACGCGCTCAAGCGCTCGGCGCCGGACACCCAGCCGGGCTATGTCTCGCTCGAGGGCTACGTCGTCGGCCGCATGGTCATCGATATTCTCGACCGCACCGGGCTCGACGTCACCCGCCAGCGCTTCCTCGACACCATCTACGCCAAGCCGCAGTTCGACCTCGACGGGCTTCGCCTCACGTTCGGCCCCACCGACAACCAGGGCATGGACGAGGTCTACCTGACCATGCTCAAGGGCGGGCAGGTGGTGCCCGTGGCGGATCTCAGCGGATTGCGGAAATGACAGCTGTCGCCGAGGGCGGGCCCGCGCCGCGCCGCCGCTGGTATGAAAGCATCGCCGGCCGCCTGCTGCTGGCCTTTGCGCTGATCTCGGCGCTGACGGTGGTGGCGACCATCGTCGCCTGGGTGCGGCTCGCCGACCTCGGCCGCGTCATCGACCGGCTGACGGGCCGCAGCCTGCCGGCGGTCTCGATCTCGCTGGAGCTCGAGACCGCGACCGCGCAGGCCGCGGCCAGCGCGGCCGAGCTCGCCCGGGCGGGAGGCGACAGCCAGCGCACGGCGCGACTGGCGACGCTCAAGGCCCAGACCGCCGAAGTCAGGCGGCTGCTCGATCAGTTGCAGCAGAGCGCCGGCATGACCCCGCAGGTCGGCCGGCTCAAGCCGCTGGTCGAGGACATCGACGGCGAGACGACCCGGCTCAACCAGACCGTGCAGGAGAAGGTGGCGATCGGCGCGCGGCGCGCCGCGGCGACGGCGGCGGTGACGCCCGCCACCGACGCGCTGTCGCGTCTGCTGGCGCCGCTCGCCGACGAGATCATCTTCGATGTGACGCTGACGCTGGAGGACGTCGCCCAGGGCCGCAGCCAGGCGGTCGAGGGCATCAGCACCCAGCAACTGCCGTTGCTGCAGGCGATCTACGAGGCGCGCACCACCATCGCCACCATCGCCACCCTGCTCAAGCAGGTTGCGACGATCGACGAGCCGGAGCTGCTGGTGCCGTTGCAGGACCAGTTCCGGGCGGCGGGGGATCGGCTGCGCCGCAGCCTCGACGTGGTGGCCTCCAAGTCGAAGATCGCATCGGAGCGCTTCCAGCAGGTGAGGGGCGCCGTCGACAACCTGCTCCATCTCGGCGAGGGACAGGCCGGCCTGTTCGACCTGCGTCGGGCCGAGCTTGCCGCGCAGGCGACCGCGGGGGTGCGGCAGGCGGCGTTTCAGGCGATCGGCCGCCGGCTGAGCGATGAGGTCAGCAACCTCGTCGGCACCGCCGAGACCGATGCGGACCTGGCGTCGGCGGCGACCGTGCAGGGGATTGCCGCGAGCCGCCTGTGGCTGCTGATCATCGCCGGGCTGAGCCTGGCGCTCGCGATCCTCGTCGTCTGGCTGTTCGTGATCCGCTACATGGTGCATCGGCTGGTCGAGCTGGCCGGCAGCATGCTGGCCATCGCGCGCGGCGACCTTGCCGCGCCGATCCCGTCGGCGCGGCCGGACGAGCTCGGTGACATGAGCCGGGCGCTGGCGGTGTTCCGCGACAACGCCCGCGAGATCCACACGGCCCGCGACGAGGCGGAGCGGGCGCGCGCCGCCGCCGAGGAGGCCTCGCGTACCAAATCGTCCTTCCTCGCCAACATGAGCCACGAGCTGCGCACGCCGCTCAACGCCATCATCGGCTACAGCGAGATCCTGCTGGAGGATGCGGTCGACCGCGGCGACGAGGACAGCCAGCCGGACCTGCGCAAGATCCAGACGGCCGGCAAGCACCTGCTCGGGCTGATCAACGACATCCTCGACCTGTCCAAGATCGAGGCGGGACGGCTCGACATCTTCCTGGAGGACGTCGACGTCCAGAAGCTGGTCGGCGACGTCTCGACCCTGGTGCAGCCGCTCATGCACGCCAACCAGAACCGGCTGGTGATCCACTGCCCGCCGGATATCGGCGCCATGTCGACCGACCTGACCAAGGTCCGCCAGAGCCTGCTCAACCTGCTCTCCAACGCCGCCAAGTTCACCAAGTCCGGCGAGGTGAAGCTCGACGTGGCGGCGGAGCCCGGGGCCGACGGCGTCCGCCGTATCCGCTTCAGCGTGACCGACAGCGGCATCGGCATGAGCGAGGAGCAGATCGGCCGGCTGTTCCAGGCTTTCACCCAGGCCGATTCGTCGACCACCCGCAACTACGGCGGCACCGGTCTCGGCCTCACCATCACCAAGCATTTCTGCATCATGCTGGGCGGCTCGATCGACGTGACCAGCAAGCCCGGCACGGGCTCGACCTTCACCATCGTGCTGCCCGACGCCGGCGCGGCTACGGCCGCTCCGGGCCGCTCGCCGCTGGCCGGCCGCACGGCGGCGGCCACGGGGCCGACCGTGCTGGTGGTCGACGACGATCCCGTCGTGCACGACGTGCTGACCGCCACGCTGGTGCGCGACAACTATCGCATCCTGCACGCGCGCAACGGCGAGGAGGCTATGCGCATCGCCCGCGCCACGCCGCCGGACGTGATCACGCTCGACGTGGTGATGCCGCACGTCGACGGCTGGTCGGTGCTCGGCATGCTCAAGTCGGACCCGGTGCTGGCGCCGATCCCGGTGATCATGATCAGCATCGTCGACGACCGGGCGCTCGGCTACTCGTTGGGCGCCTCGGAGTTCATGACCAAGCCGGTCGACCGCCAGCGCCTGCTCACGGTGCTGCGCGCCGTCGTCGACAAGCCGCGCGGCGGGCTCGTGCTCATCGTCGAGGATGCGGCCGACGTGCGCGGCTTCATCCGGCAGGTGGTGGAGAGCGCCGGGCTCAAGGTGGCGGAGGCGGCCAACGGCCAGGAGGCGCTGGCGTGGCTCGAAGCTAACGGCAATCCGGCGCTGATCCTGCTCGACCTGATGATGCCGGTGATGGACGGCTTCGCCTTCCTGGAGGCCATGCGCGCGACGCCGGCCCGCCTCGACGTGCCGGTGGTGGTGCTGACCGCCAAGGACCTGACGGACGAAGAGCGGACCTTCCTGGCCGAGCGAACCATGCACGTGTTCACCAAGGGCATGCAGTCAGGCCAGAGCCTCGCCGCGGCCCTCGCCGCTATTGTCGCGCGCAAGCCGGGGCAGGCCGCCTAGAGCATGATCCCAAAAAGTGGCTGCCGGTTTTTGGAAAAGATCATGCTCAAAGAATGACTTAGAGCAGGATGATGGTTCGAGGATAGATCATCCTGCTCTCGTGAAGGACCGCGTGAGCGCAGCCCGGGCGACGGAGCCCTCGAGGAGACGATGACACGGATTCTGTTGGTCGAGGACAACGAGATGAACCGGGACATGCTGTCCCGCCGCCTGGCGCGCCAGGGCTTCGAGGTCGCCATCGCGGTCGACGGGCAGCAGGGCGTCGACATGGCGCGGGCCGACCGGCCCGACCTGATCCTGATGGACATCAGCCTGCCGGTGCTCGACGGCTGGGAGGCGACGCGCCTGCTCAAAGGGGACGCCGCCACCAGCGCCATCCCCATTATCGCGCTCACCGCCCATGCCATGGCCCAGGACCGCGAGAAGGCCCTGGAGATCGGCTGCGACGACTTCGACACCAAGCCGGTGGAGCTGCCGCGGCTGCTCGAGAAGATCCGCGCCCTGGTGGGCGCCACGGGGCCGGCGTGAGCGCCACGGCCGCATCGGACGCCGCGCACCGGGCCCTGCTCGCCCACATCCGCCAGGAGTTCAGCGCGCCGGCCAACGCCATCGCCGGCTATGCCGAGATGATGGTCGAGGATGCCGACCGCGCCGGCTACGCCGAGCCCAAGGCCGACCTGCTGCGCATCCTCAGCGCCGCGGGCTCGCTGCAGGGGCTGCTGGCCGATCTGCTCACCGGCGACGGCGCCGGCCTCGACGTCGGCAAGGTGCGCCACGACCTGCGCACCCCGATCAATGCCATCAAAGGCTACGGCGAGATGTTGCTGGAGGATGCCGACGACGGCGGCTACGCCGAGCTCGTCGACGACCTGACCGGCGTGCTCGCGGCCGCCGACGACATGCTGCGCCGCATCGACGAGCTGGTGAGCTTCGCGAGCGGCGGGCAGGGCGGCGGCGCGGCCCCCGGGGGAGGGTTGGCGGCCGGCGCCCTGGGGCTCGGCCACGCGTCGACCCTGGCGCCGCTCCAGGACATGCTGTCGCCCCGCGTCCACGCGCCGGGCGCCGTTCTGGCCGGCAAGATCCTCGTCGTCGACGACAACGGCCTCAACCGCGACGTGATCGGCCGCCGGCTGCGCCGCGAGGGCCACGAGGTGGATCTGGCCGAGAACGGCACCGCCGCCCTGGCGGCGATCGCGGCCAAGCCGTTCGACCTGGTGCTGCTCGACCTGATGATGCCGGACATCACCGGCTACGACGTGCTCACCCGGCTCAAGGCGGACGAGCCGACCCGGCACATCCCGGTCATCATGATGTCGGCCCTCGACACCATCGACAGCGTCATCCGCTGTGTGGAAGCGGGGGCGCTCGACTATTTGCCCAAGCCGGTCGACACGACGCTGCTGCTGGCGCGGATCGCGGCGGCGCTCGACACCAAGTTCCTGCGCGACCGCGAGCAGCTGATGCTGAGCGAGCTGGCGCGCGAGCGCGACCGCAGCGAGCGGCTGCTGCTCAGCGTGCTGCCGGCGGCGGTGGTGGAGCGCATCAAGCAGGGCACCTCGCTGATCGCCGACCTGGTGCCCGAGGCGACGATCCTGTTCGCCGACATCGACAACTTCACGCCCATGGCCGGCCGGCTGGAGCCGAGCGCGCTGGTGCAGCTGCTCAACACCGTGTTCTCTGCCTTCGACCGGCTCGTCGACCGATTCGGCGCCGAAAAGATCAAGACCATCGGCGACGCCTACATGGTCGCCGTGGGCCTGCCGGAGGCGCGGGCCGACCATGCGCCGGTGGCGGCGCGCCTCGCCCAGGCCATGCTGGACGAGCTGCCGGGCCTGAGCGCCGCCTGCGGCGAGCCGCTCGGCATCCGTGTCGGGCTGCATTCGGGGCCGGTGGTGGCCGGCATCATCGGCGAGCGCAAATGGGCCTACGACGTCTGGGGCGACACCGTGAACATCGCCAGCCGCATGGAATCCCATGGGGTTGCAGGGCGCATCCACATCTCCGAGACGACGCGCGGGCTGCTCGTCGGAGGCTTCGCCGTGGAGCCGCGCGGGCCCATGCCGATCAAGGGCGCCGGGATGATGAGCACCTTCTTTCTCGGGCCGGAGCACGCCGCCTGAGGCCGCCGTCGGCTGCCGCTCCTTCTCCCGTGTGTTGCCTCTGCCGGGCGACGGGCTGGCCTGCGGGCTGCACCGCTGATAGGCTGGCGCCAACTTGCGCAACGCGGGGCGGTTGCGCCGAAGGGTGTGTCAGTGTCGGCGAGTGACGAAGCAGGCGCCGCGGAGGCTCGGGCCGAGAGTGCTGTCGCGGCGGCATCGCCCGATGCGTCGCTTGCCTTTGACGGCCCGATCGCGCCTGCAGCGGCGCTGATTCCGTCCACCGGCCGGGTCTACACGGCGCACGAGCGCTGGCCGTCGGCAGCGCGCGGCGTGGCCTATGGGGCGCTCGACCTCGGCACCAACAACTGCCGGCTGTTGATCGCCGAGCCGGCCGAGCCGCATTTTCGCGTCGTCGACGCGTTCTCCCGCATCGTGCGCCTGGGTGAGGGGCTCGGCGCCGCCGGCCGCCTCGGCGACGGCGCCATCGAGCGCGCCATCGAGGCGCTCAAGGTCTGCCGCGCCAAGATGGACCTGCGCGGCGTCTCCCGCGCCCGCCTGATCGCCACCGAGGCCTGCCGGGCGGCGACCAACGGCGAGGCCTTCGTCGCCCGCGTCCAGGCCGAGACCGGCTTGGCGCTCGAGGTGGTGGACCGCAAGACCGAGGCGTTCCTGGCCGTCTCCGGCTGCGCCAGCCTGGCCGACCCCGGCGCCCACGCGGTGCTGGTCTTCGATATCGGCGGCGGCTCGACGGAGGTGGCCTGCCTGCTGGGCCCGCGCATCGCGTCCGCCGCCGACCCGTGCGAGCGCATCGAGGACTGGGTGTCGCTGCCGGTGGGCGTGGTGACCCTGGCCGAGCGCCACGGCGGCTACGACGTGACGCCGGCGGTCTATGAGGACATGGTGGACGAGGTGATGGATCTCCTGGCGCCGTTCCGGGCGCGCGTCGGCTGGGCCGCCCGTCGCCGCGGCTTTCACCTGCTCGGCACCTCCGGCACCGTCACCACCATCGCCGGGGTGCACCTGCGCCTGCCGCGCTACGACCGGCGGCGGGTCGACGGCCTGTGGATGTCCGACCGGCAGGTGGACCGCATCGTCTGGCGCCTGCGGCGGGCGAGCTATGCGGAGCGGGCGGCCAACGCCTGCATCGGCCGCGACCGGGCGGATCTGGTGCTGGCCGGCTGCGCCATCCTCGATGGCCTGCGCCGCTCGTTCCCGTCGCCGCGCCTGCGCATCGCCGACCGTGGCCTGCGCGAGGGGATCCTCATGTCGCTGATGCGCGCCGACGGCGTCTGGCGCCAGGGACGGCCGTCGTGAGCGAGCCGCCGCGCGGCGGCCAGCGCAGCCTGAAGGTCAGGCTGAAGACCGCCAAGAAACGCTCGCTCGCCTCGCAGAAATGGCTCGAGCGCCAGCTCAACGACCCCTACGTGGAGCGCGCCAAGCGCGAGGGCTGGCGCTCGCGCGCGGCGTTCAAGCTGATCGAGATCGACGACAAGTACAAGCTGCTCAAGCCCGGCCAGCGCATCGCCGACCTGGGCGCCGCGCCCGGCGGCTGGTCGCAGGTGGCGGCCAAGCGCATCGGCGCGGCCGACGGCAAGGGCCATATCGTCGCCATCGACCTCTTGGCCATGGACCCGCTGCCCGGGGTCGACACGGTGCAACTGGACTTTTTGGCGCCGGAGGCGCCCGACAGGCTGATCGCCATGCTCGGCGGTCCCGCCGACGTGGTGCTGTCGGACATGGCCGCCAACGCCACCGGCCACAAGAAGACCGACCACCTGCGCATCGTCGGCTTGGCCGAGGTGGCCATCGACTTCGCCCGCCAGGTGCTGGCGCCGGGCGGCGCCTTCCTCGCCAAGGTGCTGCAGGGCGGCACCGAGCACACCCTGCTGGCCGACCTGAAGCGCGATTTCGCGACGGTCCGCCACGTCAAGCCGGCTGCCAGCCGCGCCGATTCGGCCGAGCTCTACGTGCTGGCCACGGGGTTCCGGGGACGCAGCGAGGCTGCGCCGAGTTCCTGAGGCGATGGATGGCCGGGTCAAGCCCGGCCGTGACGCTGGAAGGGATGCGCGTCGGCTACAGGCCGTCATGGCCGGGCTTGACCCGGCCATCCATCCAACGGACGAATCCCCCTCACGTCTCGCCGGCGGTCGGGTGCTGCTGCACCGCCTCGGCGGTGAGCCGGCGGGCGCCGCCGGGCGTCTCGACGCGCTCGCGCGGCACGTGGCCCGAAACCTCGGCGCCGGCGTCGCGGGCGAGGCCCATGGTGACCAGCACGGAGCTGGCCGACACCGCCGCCACCACCAGGAAGGCCGGCCAAAAGTCCTCGGCGCGGATCTCGGCGTGGCCGTTGAGGTCGGAGGCCAATTGCAGCACCAGGGCGCCGAGCGCGACGCCGAACGACAGCGACAGCTGCTGGGCCACGCTCGACAGGCTGGTGGCGTAGCTCATGTCGCGCGCCTCCACGTCGGCGTAGCCGATAGCGTTGATGGCGGTGAACTGGAGCGAGCGCAGGCAGCCGCCGACGAACAGCACGGCGAGCATCACCGTCATCGACGTGGTGGGGGTGAAGAAGCCGTAGACCCCGAGCATGGCTGAAGCCAGCACCGCGTTCGCCGTCAGCACGGTGCGGAAGCCGTAGCGGCGCAGCACGCGGGTGGCGAGCGTCTTCATGAACAGCGCCCCCACCGCCGAGATGAAGGTGATGAGGCCTGACTGCACCGGGCTGAGCCCGAAGCCGAGCTGGAGCATCAGCGGCAGCAGGAATGGGATGGCGCCGACGCCGATGCGGAAGAGCGAGCCCGCCACCACGTTGGTGCGGAAGGTGGAGATCTTGAGCAGGTCGAGCTTCAGCAGCGGCGCCGCGACGCGCCGGGAATGGACATAATAGAGCGCCAGCGACACCGCGCCGGACACCGCCAGCGCCACCGAGATGCCCGCCGGGATCAGGTGGCGGCCGCCGCTGGCGAAGCCCAGCATCAGCGCCGCGAAGCCGAAGCCCGCCAGGACGAAGCCGCCGATGTCGAGCGGCGCCACGTCCTCCTCGCGGATGTTCTCGATGAACACGCTGGCTAGCACGATCCCTAAGAGCCCGATGGGGATGTTGATGAAGAAGATCCAGCGCCAGTTGAAATAGGTGGTGATGAAGCCGCCGAGCGGCGGCCCGATCACCGGCCCGACCAGGGCCGGCACGGTGAGGTAGGCCAGGGCCGAGACGAGCTGCGCCTTGGGGATCGACCGCAGCAGCACGAGGCGGCCGACCGGCACCATCATCGAGCCGCCCATGCCCTGCAGAAAGCGGGCGGCGACGAAGCTGCCGAGCGAATTGGACAGCGCGCAGGCGAGCGAGCCGCCCATGAACACGACGATGGCGAGGCGGAACACCGTGCGCGCGCCGAAGCGGTCCGCCATCCAGCCGCTGATCGGGATGAAGATGGCCAGGCTCACCAGGTAGGAGGTGAGGGCGAGCTTGAGCGCGATCGGATCCTCGCCGATGTCGGCGGCAATGGCCGGCAGCGACGTGGCGATGACCGTCGAATCCGTGTTCTCCATGAACAGCGCGCAGGCGACGATCAGCGGAATGAGCATCTGCCGGTCGAGCTTCACCCCGGCCAGCCTGTTGGAGAGCGCCTGCAGCATCCCTTGGGTCCGATCCTCGCCCCGAGTTCTTGGGCCCTCCCTGAAGGGCCGCCCCTGTGGATAGCCGCAACATAGGGACCGGGGCAGGCGATGCACGGGGCCACGTCACAGGGCTTTCATGCGCTGCGCGCACATCGGCTGCGACCGCGTTGACTTTTGCGCGATGCAAAACGACGTGCTATGGGCCGCCGTCAACTTCGCCCGCGCATCGATCCTCTGTTTCGGGGGGCGGCGGACCAGGGCGGTCACCATCGGCGATGCCGGATCGGAAGTTGACCATGGCAGAATTCGACACCACCGGACGTATTCGCGAAGGCCTCACCTTCGACGACGTGCTGCTGCAACCCGGCCCCTCGGACGTGATGCCCGGCGAGGTCGATGTCGCCACCCGTCTCACCAAGACGATCAAGCTCTACCTGCCGATCATCTCGTCGGCCATGGATACGGTGACCGAGGCGCCGATGGCCATCGCCATGGCCCAGCACGGCGGCATCGGCGTCATCCATCGCAACCTCGAGCCCGAGCAGCAGGCCGACGAGGTGCGCCGGGTGAAGAAGTTCGAATCCGGCATGGTGGTCAACCCGGTGACCATCTACCCGGACGAGACGCTGGCCGATGCCTTCGCCCTGATGAAGCGCCACGGCATCTCCGGCATCCCGGTGGTGGAGCGCGGGCCGGAGGGCCACAACGGCAAGCTCGTCGGCATCCTCACCAACCGCGACGTGCGCTTCGCCACCAACCTGGGCCAGCCGGTCTCCGAGCTGATGACCAAGGACCGGCTGATCACCGTGCGCGACGGCGTCGGCCAGGACGAGGCCAAGCGCCTGCTGCACCAGTTCCGCATCGAGAAGCTGCTCGTCGTCGACGACCACTACCGCTGCACCGGCCTGATCACGGTCAAGGACATCGAGAAGCAGGTCGCCTATCCCAACGCCGCCAAGGACGAGCGCGGGCGCCTGCGGGTCGCCGCCGCCACCACCACCGGCGAGGACGGCTTCATCCGCTCCGAGCGGCTGATCGATGCGGGCGTCGACGTGGTCGTCGTCGACACCGCCCACGGCCACTCCCGCCGCGTGCTCGAATCGGTGACGCGCGTGAAAAAGCTCTCCAACGCGGTGCAGGTGATCGCCGGCAACGTGGCCACGAAGAGCGGCGCCCAGGCGCTGATCGACGCCGGCGCCGACGCCATCAAGATCGGCATCGGCCCGGGCTCGATCTGCACCACCCGCGTCGTCGCCGGCGTCGGCGTGCCCCAGCTCACCGCCATCCTCGACGCGGTCGAGGCGGCATCGGTGCACGGCATCCCGGTGATCGCCGACGGCGGCATCAAGTACTCGGGCGACGTGGCCAAGGCGCTGGCGGCGGGGGCGGAGTGCGCCATGGTCGGCTCGCTGCTCGCCGGCACCGAGGAGAGCCCGGGCGAGGTGTTCCTCTACCAGGGCCGCTCCTACAAGGCCTACCGCGGCATGGGCTCGGTAGGCGCCATGGCGCGCGGCTCGGCCGACCGCTACTTCCAGCAGGATATCAAGGACACCCTGAAGCTGGTGCCCGAGGGCGTCGAGGGCCAGGTGCCCTACAAAGGCCCGGTCGCCAACGTGCTGCACCAGCTGGCCGGCGGCCTGCGCGCCGCCATGGGCTATGTGGGCGCCGCCAACCTGGCCGAGCTGCGCGAGAAGTCGACCTTCGTGCGCATCACCGGCGCCGGCCTGCGCGAGAGCCACGTGCACGACGTGACCATCACCCGCGAGAGCCCCAACTACCCGTCGTCGATCTGAGCCCGCCGAGCTCTTGTTCTGCAAGCGTAGCGCAAGCTGGACGACCCCCACCCTTAATCCCTCCCCACAAGGGGGAGGGAGGAGCGTTTGTTTGCAGCCCTTGAAGAATTGGCGAGGCGGCCAGCCGAACGGCCTCCCCCCTTGTGGGGAGGCTGGCCCGAGCGAAGCGGAGGGACTGGTGGGGGGCGGGTCCAACCGCCGCGACGCCAGCAGGACCGGCCGCAACGAGATGTGTGCATCCCGATAGCCCGGCCATGGCGGCAGCAGGCGGCTGGAACACGGCCTCGCCGACGCTGTTCTTCAAGGCGACCCCGCCCACCGGAAGGCTCCCCGCGCCATGACCGTCCAGGCCATCCTGCTTCCCGTCTTCGTCCTCGTGGCGCTCACCTTCGCGCTGCTGATCGGGCTCATGGTGGTGCGCCAGCGCGCCATGAAGGGCCAGGATTTTCGCGTGGGCGACATCGCCCTCGATGCCGACCGCTGGCCCGAGGCGTCGCGCAAGCTCAACAACGCCTACGACAACGCGCTGACCATGCCGGTGCTGTTCTACGCGCTGGTGATCCTGGCGCTGGTAACGCGCAAGGCCGACTTCCTGTTCGTCGTCCTGGAGTGGATCTACGTCGCCGCCCGCGCCGTGCAGATGGGCATCCACGTCACCTCGAACACCGTGCCCCTGCGCGGCGCGGCCTTCGCCGTCAGCACCGTGGTGCTCGGCATCATGTGGATCATCTTCGCCGTGCGCATCCTGGTGTCCTATGGCCCGTGAGTCATTCCGCGTGATGGATGGCCGGGTCAAGCCCGGCCATGACACTGGGAAGGTCGCGGCACGCCTTATGGCGTCATGGCCGGGCTTGACCCGGCCATCCATCCACTTGGGAAACTGCCCATGACCCCCGGGGCCCGCATCGCTGCCGCCATCGAGGTGCTCGACGACATCGCCGAGCGGCGCCGGCCCGCGCCGGATGCGCTCAAGGACTGGGGCCTCAAGCGCCGCTTTGCCGGGGCCAAGGACCGCGCCGCCATCGCCTCGCTGGTCTACGACACCCTGCGCCGCAAGGCCTCGGCCCAGTGGCTGATGGGGGCGGAGACGCCGCGCGCCGCCGTGCTCGGCATGCTCCGGCTCGACCGCGGTCTCGACCTGACCGCCGCCGAAGCCCTGTTCTCCGGCGAGGGCCACGCGCCGCCGCCGCTCACGGGCGAGGAGCGGGAGCGCTTCGCCCACGTCACGCTCGACGGCGCTCCGCCTGATGTGGCCGGCGACTATCCGGACTGGCTGACGCCGGCGCTCGTCCAGGCCTTCGGCGACGAGGCGGTGGCCGAGCTCGCCGCGCTCGCCGCCCGCGCGCCCATCGACCTGCGCGCCAACGCCTTGAAGGCGACCCAGGCCGAGACGCTGGCCGACCTCGCCCACCTCGGCGCCACCGCTGCCCCCTACGCCCCCGAGGGCCTGCGCATCGCCGCGCCGCGCGACGGCCGCGGCCCCTCGCTGCAAGGCGAGGAGGGCTTTATCAAAGGGCGCTTCGAGGTGCAGGACGAGGGCTCGCAGCTCGCCACCCTGCTCACCGGAGCAGCGCCGGGCCTGCAGGTGGTCGACCTCTGCGCCGGCGCCGGCGGCAAGACCCTGGCGCTCGCCGCCCTGATGGACAACCGCGGCCAGATCTACGCCACCGACATCGACGGCCGCAGGCTCGCTCCCCTCTACGCCCGCCTGGAGCGCGCCGGCGCCCGCAACGTGCAGGTGCGCGCGCCCAAGGGCCGCTGGCGGCCGGACGGGCCCGATCCGCTCGCCGATCTGGCCGGCCACATCGACCTCGTGGTGGTCGACGCCCCCTGCACCGGCACCGGCACCTGGCGCCGCAACCCGGACGCCAAGTGGCGCCTGCGGCCCGGCAGCCTCACCGAGCGCCTGCGCGACCAGGAGGTGGTGCTCGACCGGGCGGCCGGCCTGGTGAAGCCCGGCGGCCGCATCGCCTACATCACCTGCTCGGTGCTGCCACAGGAGAACGAGGAGCAGATCGCAAGCTTCCTCGCCCGCCACCCGGATTTTGCGCCGGCGCCGCTGCCGCCGCTGCCCGGCGGCGCCCCCCACCGGGAGCGCCCGGGCGGCGCCGTGCAGCTCACGCCGCGCGCCACCGGCACCGACGGCTTCTTCGTCGCCGCGGTGGCGCGGCGGTGATGGTCGGTCCTTTGACCAGGATCAGCGCGCATCGCACGCGCGGGCGCGTTATGCTGATCCCGGTTGCGAACCCCTCGAGCATGGCTTAGCTGACCGCGATGACGGACCTTCCTTCCACCGCCTCCGACACCGCGCTCGCCATCGGCGAGGGCGGCCAGCACGACAAGATCCTGATCGTCGACTTCGGCAGCCAGGTGACCCAGCTCATCGCCCGGCGCGTGCGCGAGGAGAAGGTCTATTCCGAGATCGTGCCCTACCAGAAGGCGGCCGCCGCCTTCGCCGAGATGCGGCCCAAGGCCGTCATCCTCTCCGGCGGCCCGTGCTCTGTTCTTGATGCTGATGCGCCATCCGCGCCCGTAGAAATCTTCGCGGCGGGCGTGCCGGTGCTCGGCATCTGCTACGGCGAGCAGACCATGGCCGTGCAGCTCGGCGGCGAGGTCGAGGGCGGCCATCACCGCGAGTTCGGCCGCGCCGAGGTGGAGGTGACCGCCGACTCACCCCTGTTCGAGGGCGTCTGGCGCAAGGGCGAGCGCTACCCGGTCTGGATGAGCCACGGCGACCGCGTCACCCGCCTGCCCGAAGGCTTTTCCGTCGTCGCCACCAGCGACAACGCGCCGATCGCCGCCATCGCCGACGAGGCGCGGCGCTACTACGCCGTGCAGTTCCACCTGGAGGTGATCCACACCCCCCATGGCGCGGCGCTGATCCGCAACTTCGTGCGCAACATCGCCGGCTGCGCCGGCGACTGGTCGATGAAGGCGTTTCGCGAGGAGGCGGTGGCCCGCATCCGCGAGACGGTGGGCCAGGGCCGCGTCATCTGCGGCCTCTCCGGCGGCGTCGATTCCGCCGTGGCCGCGGTGCTGATCCACGAGGCGATCGGCGACCAGCTCACCTGCGTGCTCGTCGACCACGGGCTGATGCGCGCGGCCGAGGCCGACCGCGTCGTCACCATGTTCCGCGAGAGCTACAACATCCCCCTCGTGCACGTGGAGGCGGAGGAGCTGTTCCTCGGCGCGCTCGACGGCGTGACCGACCCGGAGCAGAAGCGCAAGATCATCGGCAAGCTGTTCATCGACGTGTTCGAGGCCGAGGCCAAGAACCTCGCCGACGCCGGCGGCGGCCCGGCCGACTTTTTGGCCCAGGGCACCCTCTATCCGGACGTGATCGAGAGCGTCTCCTTCACCGGCGGCCCGTCGGTGACCATCAAGAGCCACCACAACGTCGGCGGCCTGCCGGCACGCATGAACATGAAGCTGGTGGAGCCGCTGCGCGAGCTGTTCAAGGACGAGGTGCGCGCGCTCGGCCGCGAGCTCGGCCTGCCCGAGGTGTTCGTGGGCCGCCACCCCTTCCCGGGCCCCGGCCTCGCCATCCGCTGCCCCGGCGCCGTCACCCGGGAGAAGGTGGAGATCCTGCGCCGGGCCGACATGATCTTCCTGGAAGAGATCCGCCGCGCCGGCCTCTACGACGACATCTGGCAGGCCTTCGCCGTGCTGCTCCCCGTGCGCACCGTGGGCGTGATGGGCGACGGCCGCACCTACGACCACGTCTGCGCCCTGCGCGCCGTGACCTCGGTGGACGGCATGACGGCGGATTTCTATCCGTTCGACATGGGCTTCCTGGGCGCCGTGGCGACGCGCATCGTCAACGAAGTGCAGGGGATCAACCGGGTGACCTACGACATCACGTCGAAGCCGCCGGGGACGATCGAGTGGGAGTGATCACGTCCGGAAGACCCGCCTGGATGAAGTTGATGAATGTCATCGTGCCCGTCCGACGGGCATTTGATGGCCGCTTTTTGCGCAAATGCGGTGTCTTGTCATCCGGTCTTGATTGACGTGCGCGAAGCCCATAATCGCTTACGATAGATTGATGATGCGCGCTGGTGGCGTTGCGCTTCAGCGCCATGCAACTCATGAGGTTGGGATCCCGATGAGCCTTTACCTGGATTATCTGACCGAGATCGAGAGCAGGAAAAGCCAAGGGCTCGCCCCCAAGCCGATCGATGACGGCGGACTGACCGCCGAAGTCATTGCCATCATTGAGGATGCCGGCAACGCGCAGCGCACGGACGCCCTCAAGTTCTTCATCTACAATACGCTGCCGGGCACGACCAGTGCGGCGGGCGTCAAGGCTGCGTTCCTGAAGAGGATCATCGTCGGCGAAGCGCTCGTCCCGGAGATCACCCCCGCCTTCGCCCTCGAGCTGCTGTCGCACATGAAGGGCGGGCCCTCGGTCGAGGTGCTGCTCGACATCGCGCTGGGCGACGACCCCGCCCTGGCCGAGAGGGCCGGTGAGGTGCTGAAGACCCAGGTCTTCCTCTACGACGCCGACATGTTCCGGCTGCGCGATGCCTTCAAGGCGGGCAATGCCGTCGCCAAGGGCGTTCTCGAGAGCTACGCCAAGGCCGAGTTCTTCACCAAGCTCCCGGACGTCGAGGACGAGATCAAGGTCGTGACCTTCGTCGCTGCCGAAGGCGATATCTCGACCGACCTCCTGTCCCCGGGCAACCAGGCGCATTCGCGCTCGGACCGCGAGCTGCACGGCCAGTGCATGATCACGCCCGAAGCGCAGCAGGAGATCGTGGCGCTGCAAAAGCAGCACCCGGACAAGCGCGTGATGATGATCGCCGAAAAGGGCACGATGGGCGTCGGCTCGTCGCGCATGTCCGGCGTCAACAACGTGGCGCTCTGGACCGGCAAGCAGGCCAGCCCCTATGTGCCCTTCGTCAATTACGCGCCCGTGGTGGCCGGCACCAACGGCATCTCGCCGATCTTCGCGACCACGGTGGACGTGACCGGCGGCATCGGCATCAACCTGAAGAACTGGGTCAGGAAGACCGGCGCGGACGGCAAGCCGATCCTCAACAACGACGGCAATCCGGTTCTCGAGCAGACCTATTCGGTCGAGACCGGGACCATCCTGTCGATCGACGTCAAGGCCAAGAAGCTGCGCGACGACAACGGCAAGGAGCTGGTCGATGTCGCCGCCGCCTTCACGCCCCAGAAGATGGAGTTCATGAAGGCCGGCAGCTCCTATGCCATCGTCTTCGGCAAGAAGCTCCAGACGTTTGCGGCCCAGACCCTCGGCATCGAGCCGACCCCGGTGTTCGCCCCGAACAAGGAGATCGCCATTGCGGGCCAGGGCCTGACCGCGGTCGAGAAGATTTTCAACCGCAACGCCGTCGGCGTGACGCCGGGCAAGGTGCTGCACGCGGGCTCGGACGTGCGGGTCAAGGTGAACATCGTCGGCTCGCAGGACACCACCGGCCTGATGACCGCCCAGGAGCTCGAGGCGATGGCGGCCACCGTCATCTCGCCGCTGGTGGACGGCGCCTATCAGTCGGGCTGCCACACGGCCTCCGTCTGGGACAAGAAGGCGCAGGCGAACATTCCGAAGCTCATGGCCTTCATGAACAACTTCGGCCTGATCACCGCGCGCGACCCGAAGGGCGTCTATCATGCGATGACGGACGTGATCCACAAGGTGCTGAACGACATCACCGTGGACGACTGGGCGATCATCATCGGCGGCGACAGCCACACCCGCATGTCCAAGGGCGTGGCCTTCGGCGCCGACTCGGGCACCGTGGCGCTGGCGCTGGCCACCGGCGAGGCGACCATGCCGATCCCGCAATCGGTCAAGGTGACCTTCAAGGGCACGATGCAGCCCTACATGGACTTCCGCGACGTGGTGCACGCCACCCAGGCGCAGATGCTCAAGCAATGCGGCGACAACGTCTTCCAGGGCCGCATCATCGAAGTCCACCTCGGCACGCTGCTCGCCGACCAGGCCTTCACCTTCACCGACTGGACGGCCGAGATGAAGGCCAAGGCCTCGATCTGCATCTCGCAGGACGAGACGCTGATCGAGTCGCTGGAGATCGCCAAGTCGCGCATCCAGATCATGATCGACAAGGGCATGGAGAATGCCGCGGGCACGCTGAAGGGCCTGGTCGCCAAGGCGGATGCGCGCATCGCCGAGATCCGCTCGGGCGAGAAGCCGGCGTTGGCCCCCGACGACAATGCCAAGTACTTCGCCGAGGTCGTCGTGGATCTGGACCTGATCGATGAGCCGATGATCGCCGACCCCGACGTGAACAACGCCGATGTCTCCAAGCGCTACACCCACGACACCATCCGCCCGATCTCCTACTACGGCGGCACCAAGAAGGTGGACCTCGGCTTCGTGGGCTCGTGCATGGTGCACAAGGGCGACATGAAGATCGTCGCGCAGATGCTCAAGAACGTCGAAAAGGCCCAGGGCAAGGTGGAGTTCAAGGCCCCCCTGGTCGTCGCCGCGCCGACCTACAACATCATCGACGAACTGAAGGCCGAGGGGGATTGGGAAATCCTCCAGAAGTACTCGGGCTTCGAGTTCGATGACGCGAAGCCGAAGGGCCAGGCCCGGACCGAATACGAGAACATCCTCTATCTCGAGCGCCCGGGCTGCAACCTGTGCATGGGCAACCAGGAAAAGGCGGAGAAGGGCGACACCGTCCTGGCCACCTCGACCCGTCTGTTCCAGGGCCGCGTCGTGGAGGACAGCGCCGAGAAGAGGGGCGAATCGCTCCTGGCCTCGACCCCGGTCGTGGTGCTGGCCGCCATCCTCGGCCGCACGCCGAATGCCGAGGAATACCGGGCCGCGGTCGAAGGCGTCGACCTGACCAAGTTCGCACCACCCAAGACGATGCCGCTCGGTTCCGCGTCCGTCCATTACTAAGGGCGCGGGCAAAGGCTGTTCGAAGATCGGTGCTGGCGGGCGAACACGGGCTCCGCCGTGGGGGCTGGTCTGCCAGCAGACGCTGAAAGCAGCGCCGGGTGGGCATGGGCGAAGGATCGACGGGACGCCGTCGGTCCTGACTGGCCCTCCTGGCCGCCGTGGCGACGCGCACCGTCAACGAGGTGCAGGTATTAATAGGGTGACGTATGATATTACGTCGAAGCCGCCGGTGACGATCGAATGGGAGTGAGGGGATAGTGGCGCTCGCGACAGCGCCTTGGTGGCCGACTAGTCACGGGGTGTGCCTTGCGGAAGAGTTGACGTTCTTTCATCCCACCGCGCGCAACGCAGCGACCCTTCACCCTTCGAGAAATAGTGGCACTTGCTTCGATTCTCGCATCCTCGATCGGGCTGGGCGAAAAAAAGCGGGTTCGCTATCAGGTCGCGGCAGAGTCCGATGTGAAGATTATCTGGCAGCGCCGCGCGGGCGGCGTTCATCGCTCGTCCCGACAAAATGAATCTTTGGCCCGGATGTCGGCTGGCAACATTCACGGTCATCGAGCGGCGCGTAGCGATCACATCCGGACGGCTCGGATAGATTAGCCGCTTGTCGATATTGTAGAAGCCGGACGACAGATCGATGAAATCGAAGGGCAGTGCCGCAACGCTGTCGTGGAAGCGCGTGGCGCCTGCCGCGTCGAAGGCGGCATCCCCCGTCAACAGCGAAATGCGAAGAGACGTCTCGATCCCGGCTGCCGCCAGGCGCTCGGCAAGCCGGGACAGGCGGTCAAGGACCTCCTCGCTCCGGGAATTGATGCGATAGTCGATGAGCAGGCTCAGGAGATAGCCGTGCGCGCCATGGAGTTGCACATGCCGATAGCCATGATCTATTGCCATGTTCGAAGCCTCGTGGAAGGCCTTGATTATGGTTGAGCTGCCGCCGGGGCCGAGCTCCTCGACGAGCGTGCGGGCATCCGCGATCACGCTGCCAGGGTCGCTCCCGACGAACTTGCGGGTGCCGACATAGCCCGCCCAACTCGTGGCGAGTTGGATGCCGGCCATGCTCCCGGCCTCGGCGATGGCCGCAGCAACCCTGCTCCACACAGGATCGCCCGTGAGCGTCGGCGTCGCGTCATTGCTCCCATGGCCCCCAGGCACAACTACATTTCCGATAATGGCGCAATGCAGGGCGCGGGAAGATCGTTGCCGGTAGAATTCGACATAGCGGCTGTCGGGCAAGCCATTCGTGACATAGCCCGTGTTCACCCCCAGGAAGAATACTCGCTTATCGCTCGAGCTGGCGATAGCGTTCGTCATTACGACTGATCTTCTCCAGAATATCCATCTCAAGATCTGCGCCGAGCAGCGTCGCGAGCCGGAAGATGTAGATCGCAGCGTCGGCAAGCTCCTCGCGCAGATGCGGGGTCGCCTCCGCGAGCGTCTGCCCCTCATAACCTTGCGTCGTGCGGGCGAGCGTCACCTTTTTCAAGGCGTTCGAAAACTCGCCAATCTCGCCGAACAGGCCGACAAGATCGTGCGTGATCTGCTGTTCGCGTGCGGCAACGTCCTTGAAATCAACCCTGAACCCCCGCCGACGATCTCGATCGATCTGCTGCTCAATTAGGGCCGATAATTCCATAGCTCATGGCTTCCGAAAATAAGTGACGCAGAAGGTGAGAAGACCGACGATCGCGCTGCTCACCAGATTGGTGAGGATAGCATGAAATGCGTCGATCCACCCCCTGCCCATGGCGAAGAGCGCCAAGGCATTGACGATCATGGCCAGCGCAAGCGCGCCATTGATCCAGGCCTGCGATCGCTCAATCTTCTTGATGATCGTCCGCGTGGCCGCTGGGAGGAGTGCCAGGGCTTCGGCTCGCTCGGATTGCACGCGCGGGTCATGCGCGAGCTCGGCATGGCTTTTCTGAAGGTGCGTCTTGATCGGCCAGACACCCGCCTGGAAGCCGTGCTGACCGTGGTAGGGCTTTGCCGCTGGCCCCGAAAGCCGGGTGAAGTCGGCCTTGGCGATCGGCTCACCTTGCGGGAGTTCGATATATTTGGCGCTGATATTTTCGGTGACGATGCCGAGATTGCCCTTGAAACCTGGATCGGCATAAGTCGCAACCGGGCTGAGGCCGACACTGAACAGCGATCCCTTCGAGACGATGCGAACAAGAACGTCAGCGGGAACGTCGAATTCTTCGGCGGCTATGAGCACGATGCGGTGCCCCGGCTTGAGCAGCGCCGCCTCGCCCGGAGCAAGCGCGAAGCGCCGGCCATCTTCCGTCAGGTCATAGTAGACATTGCCCATCCGAAGCTCGTAGCAGGCGCCGGCCAAACCGTTGGTATTGGCGTTGAGGATCAGCCGCTGCTGACTAATTTCCTTCGCAATATCGGCGTCGTTTAATGTGGTCATCGATTCCCCTGTGCGGCGCATAAGGCGCCAAGCATGTTAATTACATCGTCAGGATCAATTTGCATCAAGCGTGTTTGAAATGGATAAGATCGGCGGACCGGACCGTCGGCATCGTGAATTGGCTGACGTTAGAGTGCGTGGAGCCGTTGGTCGGACCGGGACTGCTAGAGCGTGACTCGATCTGGCTGAATCGGGATTCCCAATTGGATGGGAAGCTGATTCAAACTGTCTGCCGGAAGGAGGCCGGCGGGCATGTCGAAGGCTTTGCCGGTAGATCTTCGGGAGAGAGTTCTGGCGGCGGTTATGGCGGGGGCGATGCACCGCGAAGCCGCGGATCGTTTCGAGGTGAGCGCGGCGAGCGTAAGCCGCTGGCGCAGGCGCGAGAGGGAACAGGGGACGCACGGCCCAAAGCACCTGGCGGTGACCGCAAGTCAGGCCGGATCGACGCCCACAAGGGCGCTATCCTGGAAACGCTTGGTCCGGACGCGGACCGCTCAATCGAAGAGGTGCGGCAGGTGCTGAACGAGCAGGGGCTGATTTTCAGCTTCGACCTCGATCCAGTTCTTCTTCAAACGGCACGCCATCACGCGAAAAAAGACCGCCCATGCAGTGGAGCAGGAGCGCCCCGACCTCGTGAGGCGGCGACAGGCCTGGTTCACGGCCAACTCGATCTCGACCCCGAGCGGCTGGTCTTCATCAATGAGACCTGGAATTACGGTGACAGGAATTACGGCGACAACAGTTTACGAAATTCGCGGCGCACGGCGCCGCTAGTTCGTTCTTGCGTCCGAGCGTCACCCAGGTGTGGCTTGGCAGCCGCCAACGCCGCGATGCCCATATACACGGTGCGGATTCCTCAGCGGCTCTCAACTCCGTCACAAGGTTGCCAGGATTGGTAAACTGTCACGATCTCCGTCCACTTCAGCGGCGGAGGAAAGTCATTTCATAAGACGGAAGCGCTCTGGTGCGGAACGGCTCGCAGAAAGGCGGGTCTACTACGCGCCCTGACCTGCTCATGCCGATCGATATTGCCAGATTCTAAGAGCCACCGTTTGCGGATGTGACAGATGGGACGACGCCTAGCAGTTCGATGCCGGTCAATGGTCGCTGTTGGCGTCCCAAACATGGCTGCGATCGAAATGAGCGCACCGTCTTAACCGACTAGCAAGGCATGTTGGTCAAGCTCACATGACAGGCGCGATCCTCGCGAAACGTGTCTTGAGCGCTACGATTTTTCCGCTAGCTTTTCTGTCGCCCGGTCTTGCATGCGTCTCGCCGCTCACGCGCCACACCGTAAGCTGCGGCGCGTAAGTACGCGCGATAAGAAGACAGCACAAGCTGAATATCTTCGGCCCAAAGGGAATTAAAATCGGGCGCGAGGTCTGAACTAGTCCGTAAATTAAACTCTCAAGAATGGAATAAACCCGTGCCGGACTGTCGACATGATAGCTCATCGAGCGCTCTTCGCTGATAATATCTTTGAGGTCGCGATTGGCTTGGTTCACCGCATCGTCGTAACGCCGATCTTCACCGGTTGGTATGAACATCCATGCTGCGGTCGGCTCAAGATACTCAAGTGTGCCCAGCGCCAAGTCGCGCTCATAGCCTAGTCCGACCACAGCGGTGACGGGGCGTTCTGGCGTTGATGTCCATCCGGCATATTCCGGGGTTACGGGTTCCGTCACGGCGACCGGTGTATGCTCCGCATTTTCTTTAACGAATGCAGCGGGAAGATAGGCGAACGTCACGAAGATGTTGTCAACTTCTTCGCTCGTGCTGAGCAAGTAGACAAGGTCTGCAAGCATCGGGCGTGACATTGACGAGATATCGACCAAGATTGAAAAGCTGCTGTCCTGATCACGCGGGTGCGCGCTAAGTGCGGTCGCAACCAACTGAGAGAGTGTGCCGGCGTCCTTAGGCACTATCTCGAATTGCGCTGCTAGTAGGAAGCTGCGGTTGCTGAAGTAGGCGGCGTAATCCTCCTCGGGAAATGCCAGGGCAATCTTGCGGGCGGCGTTGATCAGTCCTTGCCTTGCGAGGTAGCTTGACCGACTTTCGTAGCCGAGCGTTCCTATGAACAAGTCGAACCGATCGGCTATCGACCCATCGCCAATGACCTCAATGCCGAGCGGGTTCATAGATCCCCCCGGAACAACGGTGCAGAATTATCACGTTCGTCGGTGAGCAATCGTTGCAGCGACCCTTCGCGGCCGAGAAGCAACGGTAAATCGTAGCTGGTCGCGAGCATATAGGAAAGCCGGAAGCGCTTTCCCCGGATTGAGCTCGCGATCGCCTCGGCACCCGAGTCGGGGACGAGAATGATGGCGCCCGCGTTGAGCGCACGACCCAGTGCCAAGAGAAGAGATTCCGACGTATTCGCGTCGACTGTGAACGAAAGGACGGGATCAGGGGAGAACTCATCGACGATGACATGACGCCGAAAGCGTTCACCGAGAGCATCGAGGAGCGAAAGCAACCCACGCGAAGCCATCTTCTTGTGGCGGAACGGAGCCATCCCATCCGGTACATAAGGGATGGTGCGCAAGAGCGCCCGGAAGCGGTCCGCTGCGGTCGAGATCGAGCTGGCCTGAACCGACCGCGGGATTCTCTGCTTATCGTCCTTATATCGCCTGATTAGAGGCCCCATCAATCCGATCAGCCAGCGAGGGTTGCCTTCGACGATCGCAAGTAGTGCATCAACTCCAAAGTAGATGTTGGCATTCTTACGGCTACGCCCCAAGCGCTGGCCGCCACCGATCGTCTGTGGCTCTGAGCGATATGCTTCGCGTACCATAACGATCGAGGTGATTTTGCGCACGATACCGGCACGTTCGGCCGATGACATCTCGTGCATTGCGTCAAGGTCGACGCGATTTTCGCTCACATAGGCAGCAAAGCCTGGATCCTTCATTGCGAGTCGCTTGTAACGCGCATGCACCTCGGTCCCCGGCCGATAGGTGGAAGGCTGCGCACCCGTGCCTTCGTCGCGCGTGCCGATCGATGCTGTGCCGAAAATGTCTTCAGGCTTCACGCCCTCGCAGCCCGCATCCGCGATCATCGCCTCGAGAAGTGCGCGCGAAAACTGAAAGCCCTGTTCCTTTCGGGCATACCAAAGCTCGATGGGCTGGTAATCCTGGGCGGGCATGGCGGCGATAGCGTTGTTCAATAGCCCCGCGTCCTGATGGTAGGGGCTGAGCGAAAGCTTGAAGAGCAGGTTCGAATTTGTGCTGCGCAGCGCTTTGAGAAGCGCCTGACGGATCGCTTGCGGCGCGATCTCGAGCTCGTCGAATAGCAATGCCCACTTGCGATAAGGCTGTTCAGCGTAGTTGTTAAACTGCTCGACGCCAAATGAGACTGCCGCGAGCGCGTCAAGATATAGGAATCGCGTTTCAGCGTTGTTCGAATCAAGCTCGCGGACGCCCGCGAGCGCCAGCTGATTGGCGATCTGCGCAATACGCGACAATCGACCCTGGAGCGCCGACTGCAACGCCAATAACGTGGGGAGCTCGGGCGTCAGCTCCCATCCTTTGGAGAGGGTCCGGACAAGCGCCGCGATTGTCTCCCGGCTGAGATCGACATGAAGTCTAGCCAGAGATGGCACTTCGGCAATTGCAGGACTCATCGCCTCCTTCACGGCCCGCACCAACGCGGATAACATATGGGTTGTGAATGCCGAGAACCCGAGCAGCGTGCGCAGGTCATCCGACAGCCGCGCCTCGCCCAAAGCGGTCAGCTGCGCGCCCCAGCTGATATCTGCGGCGACGAATACGCCAGTGAAGTCAATCTTCGACCGGAAGCTGTCCGCATCCGGGTGCCTCCAGGACGCCAGTGCGGGGAGCTGGAGCATTTTGAGCAGCGTCGTCTTGCCGCTGCCCCGCGGGCCGACGACGATGCTGTGATTGCGCAGGATAAGTTCATCGAATTGCCGTGGTGGAATGAAACGCTGTGCAACCTGAGTAGGGTCGAGATTGCGCGCGTTGAACGATTCGAAAACGCTCGGGGCCGACATCAAGACATTCATGACCGGCCCACCTCGCAGATCACACCATCCTTCAGCTGTACGACGATCTGGTGGCCTATTGCGAGCCGTCGGACGACGGTCTCAAGTTCTTCGGGGCGCAGGAAGCGGAGTTTGGGAATCGCAGCGAGAATTTCCTCGCCAGTTACGACTTCTGGTTTGCCCTCGATGTGGGTCGCAATCATCGTTGCGATTGTTCGCGCCGACTCGCGCCAGCCGAAACCGACCTTGTGCGGGAGCCCCGACGTTGCGCTGGCTGGCTGCCATCCAAACATGTTGATCCAATCCCAAGCGGTCAACGTCCCAGCCAGATCCAGCTCGAGAGCGTCAAGGTCGTCGAGCGGGATTTCGAGAATGTAGAACTGGTTCCGCGCGCGGCTGGCAATCTTCTGGTAAAGGAAGGCGCTGAACGAACCGGCCGAGAAAATGACCGGTGACGAAGCGCCGCCAGATGCATAGGTCAAGCGCGGGTAATGCTTGTGGCCATGGATCAAAAACCACGAGCCGAAATCACCTGAATCCAGGAGTTCGATCAGGCGATCGCCTCCGGCCATCTCGCTATAGTCCTCCTCGTCAACCGGGTTGTGCGTCGCCGGATGATGATGGCACACGAGGATGTTGACGCGTCGCTCCCCGCCGTCGAGCGCCTGGCGGAGGGCCGAGATTGTCTTCGAGCTTATTCGGCCGTGTTGGTATTCGGGTTTGGCGTGAGCGCCGTATCCGTGAAACGCTGCGGAATTCAGTAGGACGATACGAACGTCCCCCTCTTCGACGATCGCGAAATTTCGCGACCAGTAGTGATCGCATAGCGGCTCCTGGATACCTGGAAACATGGGCACCAGCGATTGAAGATTTCCTTTGGGATCATGATCATTGTGTTGATTGCGTGAATCAACATCGTGATTGCCCGTTGTCGCCATCAGATGCTTGGCGCCGAGTTGATCTTTCAACTCATGGAGTTTGCCCCAAGCGTATATAAGAGCGGCCGGGTCAGCCTTGTCTGACAAGTCGCCGGGACAAATCAATAGGTCAGCGGTGATCTTGTCGCGCTCGATCATCTGCGCGAGCCCGCGGAACGGGTGTCGTTCCGGCGCGTCCTGCGGATCAGCGGTTCCGATCGTCGACGGGCTGTCGCCGTTATTCGACGAGCCATTGAAGACGTGGAGATCGCTTATCACCGCGATCTTGAGCGTGCGTGCGGTCAAGCGACGATGTCCTCAATGCCTGCCGCCGTCGATGCGGCCGGGCGTCGCGCGACAACTGCGGCGGCCCGATCGCAAGGCTTGCCGGCTCGATAACGCGCGATCTGATTCTGGTAGGCAATGAAGATATTTTCTTCGACCGCTTGCTTCTGTGCGCCCTTTGAGCCGCCCATGGTTGAATGCATATGCGGGACGACGATGGGGCGTTCGACGTATTCGAAATGCTCCGTCAGGATTTCAAGAATGCGCTGCGTCGAATCCTTAAGCAATCCGTTCGTCGGGTAGCTCAGGACGAAGACCGAGCGGAGTTGCGCGGCGGCCGCAATCAGCTCATCAAACGAGCGGCTGACCCCTGATTTAAGCGAGAAGCCTGAGGTGAACCGATCCAGCCGATATTGCCCTTTGCTCGACGTCTCGGGGTAATCATATAGGACTGCATTCTCCAGAATGTGATAATAGCGAGAATATTGATCGCTAGTGTATGGCGGATCAGCATAGATAACAGCCGGCTGTCGCGCTTTGCTCGAGAGCCTTACTAGCAAGCTCACGGCTTCCGCTCTGAAGACCTGATTGCGCCGTCGCCACGCAACTGTGCCAAGTGGACGGCTTTCGCGAAGCGAACTTATCCAAAGTGACCAGGCATCCATCCGGCGCTTGCGCAATATCCGGCGAAAGTTTAAGTCGCTCGGGGATAGATATTGGGCAAAATGCCCTGTTGAATTACTTATAGTAGAAATGACTTGGCATAGCGCGAGGACCATCCAACGGTGTTCCTCTCCACTAATCGTGCCGGCGGCTAGCAATTGATCCGCGGCATGGCGTACCGAGTCGAGGTCGATTGACTGGCGAATTCCAAGATAGGTCGCGCCATGCGTCGCAGTGAACAGGCAGTGTTGCCCCTGGTCGCGGAGCGCCTTACATCGGGCGTGACCTACTTCGGCCATTGTTGCGATGAGTTCACGCGACGCCTTTGCGTTCGATTCCGAAAGCGAGCGCGCCTCGATTTCTAGTTCTTCGGCAAAAGCGACCTCCAGCGCGGATCGGTTTGAGGCAAAAAGCGGTTGGGCGTCATCAGCGATCTTCGATCCGGTCCTAAATGCGCTCGCCGCGTGAAATCTCTGTCCGGTCAGCAGCGTGGAGAAATGTTGGACATCGTTGCACCAGACCGGGCGCTGCGTGCCGATTTGCGATCCCACGGCTGCGATCCCAGAAAAAAGGTCGAGAAACGGCCCGTCAGCCATGCCGGCGACGAGCTCGGCGATGCGCGGCGCGAGGAGCTTCTTTGAGCCCATGTAGGTGAAGTCTGCCATGGTATCTTGCCGCTCGGCACTTGCCCCCACCGCCTGAGCAAGTGCCCCACGCGCGTGTAGCAACCCTTGCGGCAAAATCCGACCCCCGGCTGACAGTATTACGGTGTTTGAGGCGGCTGTCCACCCGTTCGCTATCAGCCGCGCACAGCGCGAGGGGCATCGGGCGCGCGCTCCAGTCGGCGCATGCGAACGCATGAAGAGCGCGACGCCACGCTTCACGCGCTTCTTGAGCTCGGAAGCCGACATGGGTGCGCAGGCCAGCAGATTGATCTCGACGGCGGTAAAGCCGGGCCAAAGCCCGACCAGGTTGCCCGCTGCGTCGGCGGCGCTTTCCGGGTTGATGCGTCCCTTGGCGATGCCGTGGCTCGATGATCGTCGTCAGATGTGATTGTCCGCGGCCCGGGCCAAGGTCGAAGAAGCGGCGTGCTAGATCCGGGTGCCGCACGGCCATCACCGCAAGCAGGCGATCCCATCCGCCCAATCGCCTTTCGTTGATGAAGGCCATGTAGCGCACCCTGAAGGCCAGAACCGCGAGTTCCGTCGACAGGCTCTCAGCCAATTGCTCATCGGTGGGATTCCGGAGACTTTGGGGGTGATGGCAGGCGCGTGTTAGGCGCCTGCCGAGCCGGAGCGTTAGCGGCGCTACGGCGATGCCCCCGAGGAAGCCGAGGAGGCGATGCGAGTTTATGCTGGTCTGGATGTTTCGCTCAAGACCACGCAGATCTGCGTGGTGGACGAAGAGGCGCGGATCGTGTGGCGCAGGGTGAGCGCCAGCGATCCGGCGTCGATCCATGCGGCGCTGGAGCGCTTTGTGCCGGATCTGGTGCGCTGTGCGCTGGAGACGGGCTCGACCAGCCCGTGGCTAACGAGCGGGTTGCGCGAGCTAGGCGTGCCGGCGGTGTGCGTGGATGCGCGCCACGCCAAGCCGGTGCTGGCGCAGCTGCGCAACAAGACCGACCGCAACGATGCGCGGGTTCTGGCGGACCTGGCGCGGACGCTGTTGTTCCGGCAGGTCTATGTGAAGCGGCGCCAGGCGCAGGAACTGCGGGCGGCGCTGGCGGCACGCCAGCAACTGGTGGAGGCGGCGGCGACGCTGAAGACCACGATCCGCGGGCTCCTGAAGCCGTTCGGGCTGATCCTGGGCAAGGGATCGGGCCAGGTATTCGTCGGCCTGGTGCGCGAGAAGCTGGCGGGCGAAGCGGCGCTGAGCGCGGTGGTCGAGCCGTTGCTGGCGGCGATGGCGGCGGTGCGCAAGGAGCTGGCCACCGCCACCCGGGCCCTGCTGACGTTTGCGCGCGACGACAAGACCTGCCGGCTGCTGATGAGCATGCCGGGCGTGGGGCCCCTGGTGGCGGTGGCCTATCTGTGCACGGTGTGCGAGCCGGGCCGCTTCGGCAAGTCGCGCAATGTCGGGGCGCATCTGGGGCTGACGTCGCGACGCAGCCAGTCGGGCGAGGTCGACATTCGCGGGAAGATCTCGCATTGCGGCGATCCGCTCCTGCGCTCGTATCTCTACGAGGCGGCCGGGGTGATGCTGTTTCGCTGGCGCGGGAGCTGCGTCCTGAAGGACTGGGCGGCGCGAATGATCCCAGCCAAGGGCGTGAAGAAGGTTCGGGTGGCGCTGGCGCGCAAGATGGCGGTGATCCTGCACGAGATGTGGGAGTACGGCCTGGCCTTCGACCCGAAGGGGCGGCCGGCCCAGCCGGCGGCCGTGGCCTGAGCCGACGCGAGCGGCCGCTTCTCACCCGTTCCGCAGATCCTGACAAGGAGGATATGCCGCTTCGCCGGCAACCGCCCCCTGCGGGCAGGGCGCCGGCAGAGGCTTCGCCCGAGGGCGAAGGCCCGATCATTCCGCGGTAAACTTTGCAGCTCCGTTCGCGCCGGTGACTTTGGAAGATCGGGTTATCGCCTCCCACATTGCTGGCCGCTCGGTGCTGACCGCGTAGACAACCCAGCAGCCTCGGGCGGCGCCTGCCGCAAGCGAATGAGAAGACAGACCCCTCCCGTCACGGCCACGCGGCCGGGTCCGGTGTCAACCGCTGCACGGTCCTTCGCTGCGCTGCGGCCTTCGGTGACACCAGACCCGTCCGCCTGGCATTCGGCATCCGATAGAAGTTGTTCGCCGTTCGCAGGTAAATCTGTGAACGTGAACGCTTTATATCGCCATGATATCTGAAATATACATCAATTTACTCAAAAAAACTTGACAAACTACCGAGCCATTAGACAGTAGTCTGCTAATCTTCGCCAGATTGTGAGGAGGGCGCGACGCTGTGGGAAGCCGTCGCCGTGAATGGGGCCATCGCGGTTCTGGCGGCTGCCAAGCGACGCCAGGACGTAATCCCGAAACCCACCCAAGCGCGCTCACCCCCCTCCGCCGCGCCAGCCCCCGCGCTCAGCAAAGATGCGCGCGACCTCCGCCATGTTCTCCGTGCCCCAGGTGCAGAGCGGAACGAGCGCTTCGGCGAGGCCGCGGCCGAGCGGGGTGAGCGCGTAATCGACCCGCGGCGGCACCTCCTTGTAGTCGGTCCGCCGCACGACGCCGTCGGCCTCCAGCTCCTTCAGCTGCTGGATCAGCACCTTGTCGCTGACGCCGCGAACCGCTCGTTTCAGTTCTCCGTAGCGGTTCGGGCCCTGGAGGAGAAAGTACAGGATCAGCGGCTTCCACTTGCCGGCGATCACGCGAAGCGTGGCGTCGAGCCCGCAGGTGAAACCGGGGAGCTGCGGAGGCGTTGATGTCATAATTGGCACTTACCAAAAGGTGCATACTTGTCAATAGGTGTGTGATCCATCAGCTACGTGCCACCTGAACGATGGAGGCACGACATGATGAGGCTTGAGGGCAAGACGGCGGTGGTGACCGGCGGCGGCAGCGGCATCGGGCTCGCTGCGGCGAAGCGCTTCGTCGACGAGGGGGCATTCGTGTTCATCTTCGGCCGGCGGCAGGAGGCGCTCGACGCCGCGCTGGCGCAGCTTGGGCCGACGGCGCGCGCGGTGCGCGGCTCGGTGGCCGACATGGCCGATCTCGACCGGCTCTATGAGGCGGTGAAGGCGGAGCGCGGCCATCTCGACATCCTGTTCGCCAATGCGGGGACGGGCGAGCTGGTGCCGCTGGGCGAGATCACGCCCGAGCACTACGACCGCACCTTCGATGTCAACGTCAAGGGGCTGCTGTTCACCGTCCAGAAGGGCTTGCCGCTGATGGGGAAGGGGGCCTCGATCATCCTCACCGGGTCGAGCACGGGGGTGATGGGCACGCCGAGCTTCAGCGTCTACAGCGCCACCAAGGCGGCGATCCGCAATTTTGCGCGCAGCTGGGCGCAGGACCTGCGCGGCACCGGCATCCGCGTGAACGTGCTCTCGCCGGGGCCGACGCGGACCGAGCTGGCGCTGGAGGTCGTCGGCGCGGAAGCGATGGACGCCATGGGCGTCGGCACGCCGATCGGACGGCTGGGCGATCCGGCCGAGATCGCTGCGGTCGCGGCCTTTCTCGCCTCCGCCGACAGCAGCTTCATGACCGGCAGCGAGGTGTTCGCGGACGGCGGCGTCGCCCAGATCTGACCGGCGCACGCATCGCCGGCCGCATGGACAAAGGGGCTCCGGCCGAGACCGCCGGAGCCCGGTCCGGATGAAAACGGGACGATGGATGACGGCGCGCACGCACTAAGGCGCGGGCCAAGGCTGGTCTCAGATGTGGTTCGGCCCCCTCAGGTCGCGCGCAAATTGGCCCGGGGGGCAGCCGAGGCGCTTGCGAAACGCTGTGCTGAAGGCGCTGGCGGATTCATAGCCGATCTCGTCCGCGATGCGATCGAGGGACTTCATCCCGCGCGTGAGGGCGTCCTTGGCGATCGCCATGCGCCAGCGCGCCAGATATTCGATGGGCGCACAGCCCAGGACGTCGCCAAACCGGGCGGAGAAGCCTGATCGGGACATGCCGGCGACCTTGGCCAGATCGGCAACGGTCCAGTTCGCCCGCACATCGGCGTGCATCGCTTGCAGCGCCCGCGCGAGCGCCGGGTCCTGCAGGCCGCTGAGGAGGCCTGTCGGCGTCGCCTGACGTCCGATACCGCGCCGGCGCAACGCCTCGATCAGCAGCACCTCGAGCATGCGCCGGATCATCAGCTCCTGGCCCGGATCGTCGACGGTGCACTCTTCAGCGAGCAGATCGACGAGGCGGCCGAACCGTGTGGCTCGCCCTTCAGACGCCGGGATGTGGATGAGGCCGGGCAGCAGCGCGAGCAGGAGGGGGGCATTGACCCGCTCGAACGCGAAGCTGCCGCCGAGCGCCACAAAGTCGGGGTCGCCGTCCGGTTCCCCGTGCCGGACCGCTTCGTTGCGCGGTTCGACCGGGATGCATGCGGCATCCGGTTCGCTGGCGAGAGAGAAGGCCGGCGTCGTGGGCAGGAGCACGAAATCGCCCTGGGCCAGCCGCAGAGGCTCCTGGCCGTCCAAGGTGAGCCAGGCCTGCCCCTCCAGGACGATCGTGAATCCGGGCGCATCGTGTGCTCGATAGCGCACGCCCCAGCGCCCGCGCGCCGAGATCGGCTTCGAGACCGCAGCCGTCGGCCGAAGCAAGCCGATGATATCGCTCAGAGGATCCACGTCTGGACGATCCGTAATTGATTATGGATTTTGAATTATGGATCGTCCTGGCTTGCCTGTCTATCTCCTCGGCATCGAGCGCAAGGAGACAGGCAATGAGCAAGACCATCCTCATCACCGGCACGTCGTCCGGCTATGGCAAGGCGATTGCGGAGCATTTCCTTCAGCGGGAGTGGACCGTGATGGCCGCGATGCGGCGTCCCGACCCGGCTATTTTCGGTGACGGGTCCGATCGGCTGCGCGTGCTGCCGCTGGATGTCACGGACGAGCGGAGCATCGCGGCCGCGATCGACGCTGCAGGCCCGGTCGACGTGCTGGTCAACAACGCCGGCGTCGGCGGCGTCGGCGCCTTCGAGGCGATGCCGATGTCGCTGATCCGCCAGCTGGTGGAGACCAACACGATCGGCGTCATGGCCATGTGCCAGGCGGTCATCCCGCAGATGCGCGAGCGTCGGTCGGGCACGATCGTCAACGTGACGTCGAGCGCCACGCTCGCTGCATTCCCGCTCGCCGCGGCGTACACGGCGTCCAAGCAGGCGGTCGAAGGGTTCTCCGGCTCGCTGGCGCACGAGCTCGGCCACTTCGGCGTGCAGGTGAAGCTCGTCGAGCCGGGCTATGCGCCGACGACCCGGTTTGCCGCCAACGCCATCGTGCCGGTCGAGGAGCTGCTGCCCGGGGACTATGCCGCGTTCGCGCGACCGATTCTGGAAGCGTTCGGACAGCCGGCGTTGACCACCCGCGAAGGCGATGTCGCAGAGGCGGTCTGGGCCGCCGTTCATGACACCGCGGGGCAACTGCGCTTCCCGGCGGGCGCCGATGCCGTCGCGCTCGCCCAGGCGCGCTGACGGACGGCCCCGTGCAGGCGCTTCGTCCGCCGGCCCGGGGCCGATCTTATGTGCGCAGGATCTTGCCGATCGCCTTGCCCTTGGCGAGCTCGTCGATCAGCTTGTCGAGATAACGGATGTCCCGCATCGTCGGCTCTTCGATGGTCTCGACGCGGACGCCGCAGACGACGCCGGTGATGAGCGACCGCGAGGGGTTCATCGCCGGTGCCGTCGCGAAGAAGTCCTCGAAGGGCGTGTTGTTCGCCAGCTCTTCGTCCAGCGTCGCCTGGCTGTGGCCGGTCAGCCAACGGATGATCTCGTCGACCTCGGATTTCGTCCGCCCCTTTTTCTCCGCCTTGGCGACGTAGTGGGGATAAACGCTCGCGAAGCTGACCGAATAGATGCGGTGCTTTGTCATGCCTCGTCCTCGATGCTCGGTTCGCCGCATGACGCCGCGCTCTTCCCGACCGACCAGGCCTGCCGCCGGCTCATGCGTCTTGCTCGGCGTCGGCCGTCCCATTCATGATGCGGACCCATCGTAGGCGGCGTGCCACTCAGGCAAAGGCAGGTCTTGCGAGGTGCGGGGCCGGTTCGCAGTGCTCGATCAGCAATTCGGTGAGGACCCGGATCTTCCGTGCGGGATTCTGACCTGGCGGGCGGATGACATAGGCACCGGCCGGAGGCGGCGGATGGCGTGTCATGACCGGCACAAGCGCGCCGGAGGCCACATGGTCATGGGTGAGGCAATCGGGCAGGTAGGCGATCCCGAGCCCTGCCGTTGCGGCGGCAACGAGAGCTATGCCGTTGTCCGCCTTGAAGCGCCCCTGCGGACGAACCGTGATGATCTCGTCGCCGTCCATGAGCTGCCAGCTTTCGGTGCCCTGCATGAGCGCCTCATGAGCGACGAGCTCCTCCGGCGTCTCGGGCGACCCATGCGCCTTGATGTAGTCCGGGCTCGCGACGAACTTCCCATAGATGGGTCCGACGCGTCTTGCGATCAGGTTGGAGTCCTGAAGGTAGCCAACCCGTATCGCGCAATCATAACCCTCCGTGATGAGATCGACGAAGCGATCACTGTAGCAGGTGTGGACTTGGAGCTTGGGGTGGCGTCGCGCCATTTCCGCGAGGACGGGCGCGAAGTGAGTCTGGCCGAACGAAAGCGGCACGGCAACGCGCAAGCGGCCGCGTAGGTCACCGGCGGGCAGGATCGTTTCCCTGGCCACGTCGATCTCGGCGCAGACTCTGGCGGCATAGTCCCGGAACGTGGCCCCCGCTTCCGTGAGAGCGGCGCCCCGGGTGGTGCGGGCAAGAAGCTGGACGCCGAGCTCCGCTTCGAGCCGGGCGAGCCGCCGGCTGACGATCGATTTGGAGACGCCGAGCCGGAGCGCCGCAGGCGAAACGCCCCCGGCGTCAGCCACTTCCACGAAGGTCTGCAGCTCTTCGATGTCCAATTCGGCGTTCCCCATTTCGCGACACAGCTTGCCACGAGAGGGTGCTACCGCATCACTCGTGGGAACGGCAATATTCCTTCGAGACAACGTCGCCCGTCGGCGCATGTCTCCCCGGGCGCATGTCTTCCCGGGCGACGATAGCAGAGCCGGCCGCTTACGGGATGTGTGCATTCGATCGGTCCTGTGAAGGGGGCGTGCGCGACCCATCGACCCGAACGGCCTCCGGCCTTCCCGCAAGCGCGCATCATCACCAAAGAAAGGACCTGCCAATGGCAAGCGAGATCATCCGCAACCCCCACACCGACCAGCTCCTGTCGCCCGAGAATTCAGCGTTCATCATCATCGACTACCAGCCGATCCAGGTCTCCTCGATCCGCTCGATGGCGCGCGACGAGCTCGTCTTCAATATCACGAGCGTCGCCAAGGCGGCGGTCAACTACAACCTCCCGGTCGTCCACTCGACGGTCAACATCGCGACCGGCCGTAACAAGCCGCCGATCCAGGAGCTGCAGGACGTGCTCGGCCACCTGCCGACCTATGACCGCACCTCGATCAACAGCTGGGAGGACACCGAGTTCAAGCAGGCGGTCAAGGCCATCGGCCGCCGGAAGCTCATCATGACCGCGCTCTGGACCGAAGCGTGCCTGACCTTCCCGGCGCTCGACGCGATGCAGGAAGGCTATGAGGTGTATGTGCCGGTCGATGCGGTCGGCGGCACGTCCCTCGCCGCGCACGAGGCGGCGCTGCGCCGAATGGAGCAGGCGGGCGCGAAGCTCATCAGCCGTGTGCAGATGTACTGCGAGCTCCAGCGCGACTGGTCGCGCGAGTCGACCGTCCCCGGCTTCATGGGTGTCTTCGACAACTTCGGCGGCTTCAACGCCGAAAAGGCGGCCGAGGAAGCGGCAAGGGGCCTGTGAGCGGCTGAAACCTGATGACGGCGGCGGCCACGAACGAGGTCGCCGCCATTCTTGCAGGCCGACGAAACGAATGGGCAATGCACGCCATCCCGGATGCTCCGATATTGTCGGTGGCGAGGACCGATCAGGAGAGACGACATGATTGAAATGGTCATCGAACAGCGGCGGCATAACCTTGGCGGCAGCTTCGAAGTCGGCCGCGTGCTGCCGTTCGCAAAACGGCGCATGGTTGGCCCCTTCATCTTCTTCGACCATATGGGGCCACTCGATCTCGCGCCGGGCGTTGATCGCAGCGTCGACGTTCGCCCGCATCCGCACATCGGTCTGTCGACCGTGACCTACCTGTTTGCCGGCGAGGTGATGCATCGCGACAGCCTCGGCTACGAGCAGGCGATCCGGCCGCAGGAGGTCAACTGGATGACCGCGGGACGCGGCATCACCCATAGCGAGCGCTTCGAGCGCGCGCGGGCGCAGGGCGACCACCTGCACGGCATCCAGGCTTGGGTCGCGCTACCGGCCGGGCAGGAGGAGATCGCCCCATCCTTCTCCCATCATGCCGGACACGGGTTGCCGCAATGGAGCGACGCCGGCGTCAACGGGCAGCTCATCGCCGGCAGCGCCTATGGCCTGACGGCCGGCGCCGAAACGCATTCGCCGCTGTTCTACGCGCATCTCGACATGGCGCCGGGCGCGACCGCCGAGATTCCGGGCGGCCACAAGGAGCGCGCGCTCTACATCGCGACCGGTGCGGTGGAGCTGGATGGTACGCGCTACGAGGGCGGCCGCATGCTGGTGCTCGGCTCGGCCGCCTCGCGCGTGCGGGCCGCGGAACGCTCTGCCGTGATGGTCCTTGGCGGCGAGCCCGTCGGCGAGCGGTTCATCTACTGGAACTTCGTGTCCTCCTCGAGGGAGCGGCTCGCGCAGGCGGCATCGGACTGGAAGGCGGGACGGATGAAGCTGCCGGATGCCGACGATGCGGAGTTCATCCCGCTGCCGGACGAGCCGGCGCCGCCCGCACCGGCCATGTCGTAGGACAGCCATCTGACAGTGGACAGGCACGTGGGGAGAGCGGCTCCGGCGGAGATCGCCGGAGCCCGATCCGGAGGAAAACGGACGACGGGTGACGGTCCGCGCGCATCAAGCCGCGGCCCGGGGCGCCTCGCGAGGCATGCTCCCATCGGCCGACGCCACTGCGCGCCGCTCGCTGGAGGTGGCCGTCTGGCTGCTGCTCGCGGCAGCGCTTCGCCTGCTATTCCACGCTTCACCAATCATATGGACCGCATGTTCGCCGTCTGCGGCTCGTACCACAAACGTGCGATGGGGGATGTCCCACCGCGTCGCAAGCGAATAGCCGCAGTGTTCGCGGGCGGCATTCAGCTCCGAGAGCGCCATCACGCGATGCGGCATGCGCCCGATACCGAAGCTTTCCAGCGTATAGAAGCTCGGCTCGTCGGTGCATGAAATCTTGTTCAGCAAGATCATCGGTGGCGGCGTCGAGAGGTCAGACAAGATATTTTCGAAAGGCGTGTCGAAGTATTGTATCGCTCCAGAGCAGATCAATACATCAGAAGGCTCGGCGTCGCCGATGCGGTCGTAAAATGCCAACTGTGGGAGACCAGTCGCGCGCTTTCGGCCTTCGCGACACATCGCCGGCACCTCGACCACCTGCCACACCATGTCGGCCGGAAAGTCGATGACGGTACGATAGGCGAAGTATTTGACGCCGATATGGCCGCCGAGGTCGATGACACGCCGCAGCTTGCCTTCGGCGATGAGCCGCTGCAGATAGAAGATGATCGGCCAGTCGAAGGGGTGGATACGGCCGAAGAGGTCGACGTTGATGTCGACCATGCGGTCATCGTCGTAGACGACGCGGTCCGAAGGCCTCAGATAGCCCAATGCTGCGTAGCGCGTGGGGAACGTGCCCCAAAAATCGCCGTAGCATCGGTGCAGCATGGCGTTCAGGCGCCCCGAACGACGAAGTTGCTTGAGACCTGGCAATGTCCAAATGCGACCCTTCATGGGGCACCTCTTGGCGAAGGCTCAGCATCGATGTGGGCTGTTCTCTGGCAGCTGGCCAAGGTCCGACATCCGGCCCTGTATCGCTCCCTGCAATGACGTCGAGAAGCCGCTCCGAGGGTGTCAGGCTCCTAGAGCGCTTTGCGATTGGGTGGGAACACCCAATCGCGAGAAAGCGCTCCAGATTCAAAAGACTATGAGCATTTCTCTGCCATTGGATGGGTCCATCCAATGGCGAAATGCTCTAGGCAGGCAACTGGCTTTGCCGGCCCCACTGGAGCTCCCCTGATTGGAGATTGGCGATAGCGAAACGGTGTGGCGCTCGGGATTAGAGGTATTTCGGTCCCTTGCCCCGGCACCTCATCCGCTCGGGACATGCTTCGGGCGCTCGTCAAGGGTGAAGGCGAGGCCGGAGTACGCCGGTATCTCCCGGGTCGGAAATGCCGGCAATCGAATGGAGTTCTCGAGCGCGGTCCATTCGTCGTTCAGCCGGTATCCGGCTCCCGTCAGATCGGCGATGAGCTCGGACTTGTTGCGGACGATGCACGCCACGCGAAAGCCGTCCGCCTCCTGCACGGTCGCGAAAGGCTTGCCGTTTGTGAGCGGCGTGCGGTTGATGATGACGTGCATTGGAGCTGCACGTAGGCTGGCAATGATCTCGGACAGCGGTTTCTCAAAGTAGTGCAGGGAGCCCGAAATGATCAAGATGTCGCATGGTTGCGCATGCTCGAGTGAATCGACGAACATGAGCTGATCGGCTTTCCTCTCTTTGGCCAGAGAGCGACCGATCTCGGTCATGGCGGGCAAGTCGAAGACTTCCCAAGTCAACGCGGCGGGGAGTCTTAAACGAGACCGGTAGCAATAGTACAGGTTTCCGATGTTGCCCCCCAGATCCAGGATATGTCGGGCTTCACCAATGATCGGCTGCAGGTGAAACATCGCGGCGTAGTCGCTCGGCCGAGGCCGGAGGCCGAGCATCTCGTGAAGCGAGGCGTTGGCAGGATTGCTGTGGCCCTCATTGGCATAGTGATGGATGGCCGCCCGTGCTTCTGCGAGGGAGCCGAAGGGGCGGCGAAAGCCGGCGGCAAGCTCGAGAGCTCGACGGGACGGATCAAAGTCCCCGGCGGCCTTGAGCAATGTCGACACGCCGGGGACGAGGGGCGCCCTCGTCATCAGTGCATTGGCGATATGGATCTGAACGAGGCGGGCGTCCCGCAGTCTGCGGCGAGCCCACGACCCTGCGTCCAGGGTCTGCTGCCCGCCCTCGGTCGCGAGAGATCGTTCCATGCGAAGCGTCCATTGTTCGTGGAGACTGGAGCGCGTCGAGGTCACCGTGGCTCAGGTGGGACGGCGGCGGTCATGATCGACTTCAGGTATCGTCTTGGCCGGCTCCCCGAAGCCGGAGCTTTTACTGGGGGATGCTTGCAACGTCAGCGGCGCAGACCACGTGAGAGCTCGCGACAAGACGGCGATGAAGCTGCAAGGCGCGAATGATGATCTAAGGTCGTTTGCCAGCTGACGGCTGAGCGCGGCTCCTTCGATTGGTAGCCGGCCGCGGCGCATTATGGTAAGATGGAGGGGCGCGCATGGCACCTCATCCAATCGGCGCAACCCTCCTTCGAAAGTGGCAGCGCCGGGTTAGACGGAAAGCTTTTTTGCGCGCCGAGCTTCGCAGCTGCGCGAATTCATTTAGAACAGGGTGGCCTGCAGGCAGAAGGCAAGGCCACCTTGCTGCTCGCGCTGCCGCGTCGACTTTGCTAGCTCCGGAACTGAGGCTGCCGCGACCGTTCATTGGTCCGGAGCATTTCGCCCTTGGATGAGATCATCCGAACCGACGAGGCGCTGCCGTCTTGCCTCGCTGCGCCCGCGCTTGGCGCTGGCGCAACCAGCAAACCATGGCACAGTGCGGGCGATCGACAATATCCATCGGGAGAGACGACCATGGCTGGGGTGAAACAGGAGCGGGACGGTGGGGTCGGGATTCTCACCCTCGACGAGCCGGCCTCTTTGAATGCAATGACGCCGGACCTGTTGGGCGGCTTGGCCTCCGGCATCGCCGAGATGACAGGCGACGAGGGCATTCGGGCCCTGGTCCTGACCGGCGCCGGCAGGGCCTTTTGCTCCGGGCAGAACCTCAAGGCTTCGGAAGCGCTCGGGCCGGATCTCCTGGCCGGCGTCATGCGCCACTATTGGCCGGCCTTCAGAGCGTTGCGCGAGTGCCGCGTGCCGGTGGTGGTGGCGGTCAACGGCGTGGCGGCCGGCGGGGGCTTCAGCCTGGCGATGGCCGGCGACATCATCGTGGCGGCGCGGTCGGCGAGCTTCATCCAGGTGTTCAGCCGGATCGGGCTCGTGCCCGATCTCGGCTCCACATGGATGCTGCCGCGGGTGATCGGCCGGCAGCGGGCGCTCGAGCTGATGCTGCTGAACGAGCCGCTCTCCGCCGAGGCGGCCCACGGCATGGGCCTGGTGCGCAGCGTCGTCGACGATGGGCAGCTTCAGGAGGAGGCGCTGACCTTGGCGCGGCGTCTGGCCGATGGCCCGACGCGCGCGCTCGTCGCCACGCGACAACTGCTCGATGTCAGCGAGCATGCGAGCTTCGAGGAGCAGTTTCGCCACGAGCTGGAGGCGCAGTCCGAGATCCGGACGAGCGCCGACGCGCTCGAGGGGCGGAACGCGTTCGTCGAGAAGCGCAAGGCGCGCTTCACCGGGCGCTGATGTTCGAACTCACTGCGGTGGCAGTGTAATCTGCGGCAGCGTGCGGCGTCGCAGGCAATAGCGGTGCCGCCGGAGATTGGGCGCTCCGTCTGAAGGAGCGCCGGAGAGATCGCTGAGCATGACGCGGTGCGATGGCCGCACCATGCCCCGCAGAATTGACCCGGTCGGGCCGTCTCAAGCGGCCTTCTGCACGCCCTCGGCTCCGTCGAGGCCGACGGCGCGCTGATAGGCCGGGCGCGCCTGGCAGCGTGCAATGAAGGCGTCGAGCACGGCGCTGTCGGGAAAGGCGCGTCGCCCGAACGCCAGCGCACTGCCGACGAGCAGGTCGACGCCGGTGAAGCGATCGCCGAGCAGAAACGGCGACTTGGCAAGCGTGCTTTCCAGACGCTGGACCGCCTTGTCATAGCTGCGCTTCTTCATTGCATTGGCATCGAGCTCATTGCCGAACTGCGCGAACATGGCGGGCTCGAGCGCCGCTGCGTACCAGGCAAGCCAGGTCAGGTAGTCGCCGCGGCGCGGGTCGCCCACTTGCGGACCAAGCCCGGCGGCGGGGACGGCATCGGTCAGATAGAGAACGATCGCCACGGATTCCGCGACCAGGGTATCGCCGTCGACGATCGCGGGCACGAGCTTGTCGGGGTGCGGATTGGCGGGATCGGGCTCGCCGAGCCCGGTCATCCAGCGGAAGATGGAGACGGGGCGAATAACGTAGGGCGCACCCAGCTCCTCGAGCAGCCAGATCATCCGGCTCGAGCGGCTTTGCGGGGCGTGGTAGAGCGTGATCATCGGGATATCCCTTTCTTGGCGCGCGTTGCCGCTTGCGCTGAACCGCCTCCTAGGCGAACCCTGTTGACAGCATCATGGCAGCAGGAAGCAGCGAGTGCGGCGCGCCGATCGTCTTTTTCAGATCATCCAGATCCTGCGCGGTGCTCGCAGGCCCCTGACGGCGGACGCCATCGGCGCCGAGCTGGAGGTATCGAAGCGCACCGTCTATCGCGACATCGCCGACCTCATGGCCCAGCGGGTGCCGATCCGGGGCGAAGCGGGCCTGGGCTACGTCCTCGACAGCGACTTCGACATGCCGCCCCTGATGCTGACGCGCGATGAGATCGAGGCGGCGGTGCTGGGCGCGCAGTGGGTGGCAGGGCGCGGCGATGCCGTGCTCGCCAACGCGGCGCGCGACCTTGTCGCCAAGATCGCGTCCGTCGTGCCCGACCATCTGCGGCCGGTCGTGATGGAGCCCGCGGTCGCCACGCCGCCGGGTCCGAAAGACAAATACGAGGATCGGCTCGATATCGTTCGCACGCGACAGTGGATCCACGCCGGCCGCAAGATTCTCATCGCATACCGGGATGAGCGCGGCGCGGAGACGTCACGGACGATATGGCCGATCAAGCTCGGCTATATGGAGACGATCCGCATGCTGATCGCCTGGTGCGAGCTGCGACGCGATTTCCGCAGCTTCCGCACCGACCGCGTGGTCGCCGCCGATTTCCTGGAGGAGCGGCATGGCGCGCGGGTCGCCGCGCTCTGGTCGCAATGGCTGAAGCAGCGCAAGGCGGGGGCCTGACCGGCGCCGGCGCAGCGGCGGCTCACGCCGCCTGCGATCGCACGCCCTCGCGGCGTCGGTCGCCTTCCAGCGCCAGCACAATCCCCGACGCGGCGGCCAGCGCCAGCGCCGCATAACCCACCGCCTCGGGGCGGCCCTGCGCGATGAGCCAGCCGCCGAGGCCCGTGCCCACCGCCTGGCCGACGTAGGCCAGGGAGGTGTTGAGGGCGATGGAGACGCTGGCCAGCGCCGGCGCGGCGGCGTTCAGGCGGGCCTGTTGCATGGAGTTGGTGGCGGCGAAGCCCAGGCCCCACAGCGCCAGGCCCACGCCCATGGCGGCAAGGGAGCCGGCTGCCAGCGTCCACGCCGCGATGCCGGCAATGACCAGGCCGAGGCAGATGGCGAGCGTGCGCCGCGCGCCGAGCGGCTGCACGATGCGGCTGGCGGCGATGTTGCCGATCAGGCTCGCACCGCCGAACAAAGCGAAGAAGCTGCCGGCCACCTCCTTGCCGGCGCCGGCGAGCGCACTGAGCAGCGGCGCCATGTAGATGAAGATGGCGAGTTGGCCAGCGGTGGAGAGGAGCGACACCAGGAGGATGAGCAGGATCTGTCTGTCGCGGGCGATGGTGCCGAAGCTGGCCAGCGACAGCGGCTGCCCGCGCAGGCGGCGCGGCAGCGCCCGCATCAGCAGGGCGGTGCTGAGCAGGGCGGCGGCGGCGATGGCGCCGTAGGCGCCGCGCCAGCCGAGCGGCTCGGCCAGCATGGTGAGCAGCGGCAGCCCGATGGCAAAGGCCAACGCCCAGCCCAGGAACACCAGGGCGATGGCGCTCGCCCGCTCCCGCTCCGACATCATGAGCGCCACCGTGCTCGCCGCCTGCGGCGTGTAAAGCGCCGCGAACACCAGGGTGAGCAGGCGGATGATCAGGAGGGTGGCATAGTCGGGCGCCAGCGCCGAGGCGAGGTTGCCGGCCACCATGGCAGCCAGCGTCCCCGCCAGCAGCACCTTGCGGTCGAGGCGCGCGGTGAGCCAGGCCATCAGTGGCGAGCCCAGGCACAGCACCACGGCGCCGTAGGTCACCAGCAGGCCCGCGTCGCGCACGCTGACCTCGAGGCCCCGCGCAAGCTCGCCCAGCATGCCGGCGGGGGCGAGGATGGTGACCCCGACGACGAAGTTGCCGGCCATCAGGCCGAAGCGCGCCAGCGCAGTGGTCATGGATCGATCGCCTCGGAGGCCTCGGGGCGACCGCAACCGGGCGGTGCGGCTGTGCGGGCCTGTATGAGCGCGTGCGGTGGCGGCGGAGAAGACATCGCCCCCTCATAGGGCCGCGAGCCTCGGTTGGCGACCGCGTGTAGCGAGGACGCTCCATGCAAAAGCCGATGCGTGATCGTGTTCTTCGTCCTTCCTTCCCGGCTTTCAGTTGCTGGATCTCGGCGTCTGTTAGGCGCGTTCCGCGTCCGGCGACAGGGTCGGGGGAGGCGCGAACAGTCAATCGGCGTCGGGTCAGGCGCCGCCGGATGCCACTTTCCGGCGCCGCGCCGCCGCGACGGTCAGCCAGAGGGCCGAGACGAGGAAATAGAAGGCGCCGAAGGCGGCGTAGGGAGCGACGGTGGTGATGCCCGGTATCTCGGGCGCGCCGGCCTGCTTGAGGAAGAAGGCGCCGGCGAGCGCCGACTGGGCGCCGCTGAGGATCATCGCCCATTGCGCGCCGTAGCTTTTCCAGCGGCGGATGCCCGTCGCAAGCTGGGTCACACCTGCGAGAACGGCCCAGGCCCCGAACACGCCGAGCACCGCATTCATGCTGATCCCGAGCGCGATCGCGACCGCCACGGTCGCCGCACCGCTGACGACGACGTTGAGCGCCTGGGTCGCGTTCCGCTTCAGGCCCCCGTTGCGCTGGGCGTCGACGAGATTGGCGGCGGCGTCCCAGGCCGGATAGGCGAGCAGCAGCACGGCCGCCACCGCGGGCGTGCTCTTTCCCAGCGTGACCGCGGCCGCCACCCAGCCGGCTGAAACGGCGGCGCGCGTGAAGTAATAGGACGTCAGCCAGCTGTTGCCCTGGGCTGCGCTCGGCTGGTCGATGGTCATGTCGCTCATGGATCTCTCCTTTGTCCATCCAACTAGAAGGTAGGGTGATTGGCCGCAGTCGGTTGGGCGGCTACCGATTAGATGGTAGGGCCGGTGGGCAAATTGCGGCTCCGGCCGCCGCCGTCACGTTCGGACGGCGACGAGCCTGTCCATCAAGGGCTGGGTGATGACGCCGAAGATCTTCGGATCGCCATAGGCTCGGGCCGAGAGCATGGCGCCGTGCACGGTGGCCATGAACGCCTCCGCCTCGCCGCGCGCGGAGCCGGAGAGAGCAAGGGTGCCGCGTTGCGCGCCCCGCTCCAGAACGGAGGTCAGCCACGCCGACAGCGCCCGGAAATGAGCCCTCACCTCCAGCACGATATCCGGCGGCAGCGCGGGTATTTCGCTTGCCAGCAGGGCGCACACGCAGAAGCTGGTGGTCGGATCGCCGATGCAGGCGGCCCAGTAACCCGTGTAGGCGCGCAGCTGATCCGACGGCTCCGGATGATAACGTTCAAGTTCAGCCAGTCCCGCCTCGGCTTCCTCGCGGTATTTCGCCACGAGGATGCGGACCAGATCGGCCTTGCTGGGAAAATGATGGTGGATGCTGGCCTTGCGAATGCCGACGACTTCAGAGATGTCGGCATAGCTGAAGCCGTTATAGCCTCCGGCAATGATCAAGGCGCGCGCGCACCGGAGAATGTCATCCGACGTGCTGGACAGGTTGCTCATGACGCTTGTCTACCTTCTAGTAGGAAGGTTGTCAAGCACGGGGGATCTGGCCCCTTCCTCGCCCTCAGCGGCCGTTCAGAGAGCGGGGACCGCTGACGAACGGGCTGTCCAACAGGAAAAATCGCAGCGGACGCTCCGCGTCGCGCGTGATGCCGATGCGCACGCTCTGGCCGATGTCGCCGGGCTCGCGGTCGGCACGGCGCAGCCAGAGCGGCCCGCGGCGGCACAGGTCGAGCCCGTCGAGCCGACGGTCGATCGCCAAGGCTTGGGCCAGCCGTCCAGGTCCGCGCGTCAGGTCGCGCAGGCGCTCGGTGCGGCGATTGCGCTGCATGATCTCGATGCCGTCGACCGGCTCGAGCGCCCGCACGAGCACGCCGGCTCCGATCCCGGGCGTCTCGCTGGAGACATTCAGCATGTAGGAGATGCCGTAGGCCAGATAGACGTAAGCGTGGCCCCGCTCCAGAAACAGCGAGCGATTGCGCGGGGTCATGCCGCGGTAGGCGTGCCCTGCGGCGTCGCCGACGATATACGCCTCGGTCTCGACGATCCGGCCGCTGACCACGCCCCCGGGCAGCTCACGCACGATGAGCTTGCCGATGAGGTGGCGGGCGAGCGCGACCGTCTCGATGGGCAGTTCCGCGCGAGAGAGGGGTGCGATGGCCATCCCTGCGGCGGGCCAGCTTCAGACTATTCGCTCGACCCATTGCGCGCGTGACGGGCCCGGCTCGAACGGGTCGCCGAAGTACTGGGTCTCGCGGGCCACCTTGCCCTCCAGGAACTCCATGATGCTGACGGTGTAGGACGGCCGCCCATCATAGGTGAGGACGAATTCGGTGACCCAGAGGTCGCCCGTGCCGGTCATCCGCCGCACGGTGAAGTGCTTGCGGTTCGGCTGCGCGGCGCGCGACGACTGGATGTTGCGGCGGCCGCGGATGCGCTCGCCCGACTGCGGATATTCGAGCACCGCGTCGTCCCGATAGATGTCGTGCTCCGCTTCGAAGTCGCTGGCATCGGAGGCGGCCCAGTGGCGATCGAGAGCCCGTCGAATCTGCTCGTCTTCCATCTCGAACCTCCTCGGCCGTCGCCGATGGCCGATCTTGACCTTCGCGAGGGGCGCGCAACAGTTCAAAGGTCGATCACGATATCGGCCTTGGGGCGAGAGCAGCAGATCAGCACGTTGTCGGCCGCCGGCGGGTCGACCGGCTCCGGTTGATAGCTGACCGCACCGGCGACGAGCGCGGTTTCGCAGTTGTGGCAGACCCCGCTGCGGCACGACCACCGCACCGGGACGTCGCATGCCTCGGCAAGCTCCAGCAGGCTTTGGTACGGCGCCCCCCAGCGCACGTTGAGGCCGCTGCGCGCGAAAGACACGAGTGGCCCCGAGCCGGCAGGCCCCGCCGGCAGGTGCGGGCTCCTGCGAGACATGCCGGCAATGCCGGGCGTCAGCGATGGTCCGCTCCCGAAGTTCTCGGTGTGGATGCGGCCGGCGGCCACCCCCCAACCGGCGAGGCCGCCCGACACATCGCTCATGAAGGCGGCCGGCCCGCACAGGTAGAAATCGGCCTCGCGGGGCACGTCCAGCTCCGCGAGATCGGCGGCGCCGACGCGACCGGGCGCGTCGAAATCGACGCCAAGCCGGTCGCCGGCGGCCGGCGCGCTATAGCGGATGCGGCTGTGAGCACGCGGCAACGCCTTCAATGCAGCCCGCACCTCTTCGGCAAACACATGCTCCTCGCGGTCGCGCGCGCCGTGCAGCCACCAGACCTCTCGTCGTGACTTTGTGGCGGCCAGCGACAACAGCATGGCGAGCACGGGGGTCGCGCCGATGCCGGCACTCAGCAAGACGACCGGTCCGTCCCCAGCTTGCAATGTGAAGCAGCCGCGCGGAGCCGCCATCTCGACGATGTCGCCGGCCTGGATGCCGTCGGCGATGTAGGTCCCAGCCACACCGCCGGTGTTGCGTTTGACGCTGATGCGGTAGCTCCCCTCGCTCGGCCCGCCCGAAAGTGAATAGCTGCGCAGGAGCGGTGGTGCGTCGGGCGCCGGCCGCAGGCGGAGCACGGCAAATTGTCCCGGCAGCCCGGCCGCGAGGGGCCGGCCATCGGCAGGCTCGAGCCGCAGCGAGGTGACGGTCTTGCTCTCGCGGATCTTGCCGGTCACCCGCATCGGGTGAAACCCCGCCCATGCCGGCCGTTGGCCCGTGGTTCCGGCGAGCCCGGCATTGCCCGTCGTGGCGCCCGGGCTGCGCGCCTGGTCCAGCAGCGCCCTGAACGAGCGGCGCCAGCCGGGGCTCAACGCCGATATGCGCAACGCCCTTTCCAGCTGGTCGGCGGAATGACCGGGCTTGTAGAGGAGCGCATTCACCTCGGCGATGGTCATGCCCTCGGGGCCTTGCATGACGCGCACGATCTCGTCGCCGGCCTCGACCTCTCCCTCCTCGATGACGCGAAAATAGAAACCGGGCCGGTCATGCGCGACGAGCAGCGCCGGCATCTGCGGCTCGTTCATGCGCATGCCGAGGCGGTAGCAGGTCACGCGCGGCTGAGTGACCTCGAACAAGGCGTTTCCGATACGGTAACGATCGCCGATGCACACCTGATCGTCAGCCAGGCTTTCGACGGTAAAGTTCTCGCCGAATTGGCCGCAGGTGAAATCGCTCCGGTCGAGGTGGCGTTCCCAGTAGCGATAGGATTCGATCTGATACACGAAGACGGCGCGGTGCTCGCCGCCGTGCCCGGCGAGATCGCCTTGACCATCGCCGTCGACGTTGAGCCGCCGCGCCATGCGCCGGCCCTGAACCGGCTCTTTCCAGACCGCGGTGCGGACCGTCCGGCTCTGCCAGGCAACGTCGCGGGGGAGCCCCACATTCAAGGACAGCAGGCGCGCCATCACGCCACCTCGCGATGAAGGGCGCCATGGATCCGTCGTGGGCGCCGATCACCGCGACATGCTAGCTCGCTCCGGGGACCACGGTCGAGCGGCTTGCGCGTGCCACCATCGCTCAAGAACGCTCGTCGCGCCTCGCACCACGATCACAGCAGCTTATCCAGCGTGATCGGCAGGTCGCGCACTCGCTTGCCCGTCGCGTTGAACACCGCGTTGGCGATGGCCGCCGCGACGCCAGTGATGCCGATCTCGCCGATGCCGCGGGCGCCGAGCGGCGAGCGCGGATCGGGGATGCCGGTCCACATCACGTCGATCTCCGGCACGTCGAGATGGGCGGGCAGGTGATAATCGGCGAGCGAGGCGTTCATGATCCGGCCGCTGCGCTCGTCGAACAGCGTCTCCTCGGTCAGCGCCAGGCCGATCCCCATGATCATGCCGCCCCGGAACTGGCTGGCGGCGGTCATCGGGTTGAGGATCGTGCCGCAGTCGAACGACCCGAGCAGCCGGTCGAGGCGCACTTCCCCGGTGACGTCGCTGACCCGCAGCGCGCAGAAGATCGCCGACGAGCTGTGCATGGCGAACTTCAAAAATTCCAGCGGGGCGCTGCCCGCCGCGGTGACGGTGACGGCGTCGCGTCCGGCGCGCGCCAGGATCGAGCGAAAGGTCTCGTGCCGCGCGGGCTCCTCGATGCCGGCGATGCCCGCGTCGGCGAAGCGCACCTCGCCGGCGCGCAGGCCGGCAACCGGGCTGTCGTTGCCGGCCAGCCGCAACAGCTCGCCGGCGAGCTTGTCCGCCGCCGCCACGATGGCGCCGGCGACCGACACGGTCTGGCACGACCCACCGGCCATGGGCGCGGCGGGCAGGGCGGAATCGCCCATTTCGAAGGTGATCGCCTCGAGCGGCAGGCCGAGCCGGTCGGCGGCGTGCTGCACCTGGACGGTCGCCGTGCCCATGCCCATCTCCTGCGCCGAGCAGGAGACGGTCGCCGATCCGTCGCCATGGAGGGTGAGGCGGACGTTGGCGCCCGGCATGCGCGCATAGGGGAAGCTGCCGGTGGCGCAGCCCAGGCCGATGCGCCACTCGCCCTCGCGCCAGGTGCCGGGCTCGGCCTTGCGCCGCTCCCACCCGAAGCGCTGGACGCCGTCGGTATAGGCTTGTCGCAAGCCGTGCTGCGAGAAAGGGGCGCCGGAGATCGGATGGCGCTCGGGTACGTTGCGCAGGCGCAGCTCGATCGGGTCGAGGCCCATGGCGTGCGCCAGCTCGTCGACCGCGCTCTCGACCGCGAAGGTGCCGATGGCTTCGCCCGGGGCGCGCATGAAGGTGTTGGGCACGATGTCGAGGTCGATATGGCGCTGGAGGATCTCGAAGCTCTTGGCGCCGTAGAGCGAGCGCGTGCCCATGGTGTATTGCTCGGGGCACGCCCCATAGGGCGGCATGACCGAGTAGCCGGTGTGCACCAGCGCCGTGAATCGGCCCTGCGCATCGGCGCCGATGGCGACGCGCTGCTCGGACGGGCTGCGCCCGCCGATGATGCGGTAAACGCCCTCGCGGCTCAGCGCCAGGCGCACCGGCCGGCCGGTGAGCTTGGCCGCCGCGATGGCGAGGATCTGGTGATCCCACAGCCCCTTGCCGCCGAAGCCGCCACCGACGAAGGGCGACAGCACCCGCACCTGCTCCTTCTTGATGCCGAACAGCTTGGCAATGGCGCCGGCGCTGGCGGCGACCATCTGCGTCGCGTCGTGCACCAGCAACTGCTCGCCCTGCCAGGCGACGGTGAGGGCGTGGAGCTCGATGGCGTTGTGGTTCTGGCCCGGCGTCCGATAGAGGTTGTCGACTCGGTAGGGGGCCCTCGCCAGCTCGCGCTCGGCGTTGCCGATGGCGACGTGGTTCTTCTCGATGAGGATCGACGCCGGCACACGCGCCTCGGCCTTGGCGTCCTCGAAGCGCGTCTTGGCGGCCTCGACCGCATAGTCGAGTTCGATCAGCGCCGCGGCATGGTCCGCCTGCTCCTGGGTTTCGGCGATGACGAGCGCGACGACCTGCCCGTTATAGCGGATCTCGCCGTCCTGCAGGATCGGCAGGTTGCTGTTGCCGACGGCGGACATGTCGCTGAGGCTGATGAGGGGCAGGGTGCCCAGGCGCAGCATGTTGCGATGGGTCACCACCAGGACGACGCCCGGCGCCGCCTCGGCGGCCTGGGTGTCGAGCCGCGTGATCCGCCCCCGTGTCACCGGGCTGTGCACCAGGGCCGCGTAGGTGAGCCGATCCATGGCGACCTCGGCGGCGAAGCGCGCCTCGCCGGCCACCTTCAGCGGGCCGTCCAGGCGGGAGGCCTGCCGTCCGATCGCCACCCGCCGCTCGATCAGCGGATCGGGCGTGCCGCCGGGCAGCCATTGCGCCGGCACCCAGCCGAGCGCGGTCCTGACCGAGCCGACGACGACATTCTGGACCCTGCTCATCGGTCAACTCCCGCCAGCTCGGCAAGAACGGCGCTCAGGCTGCGCTTCGCCAGCTCGAGCTTGAAGGCGTTTCCGGGCAGCGGCTCGGCGTCCGCCAGCTCGGCCGCAGCCGCGGCCTCGAAGCCGGCCATCGTGGCAGGTGCGCCGCGCAGCATCGCCTCGGCATGGAAGGCCCGCCACGGCTTGGGGGCGATGCCGCCGAAGGCGATGCGGATGTCGGCGATCCGCTCCTCGTGCAGGGTCAGCCCCGCCGCCACCGAGACGAGCGCGAAGGCGAAGCTCGCGCGGTCGCGGACCTTGCGATAGGCCGATCGGGCGGCGAAGGGCGAGGCCGGGATCTCGACGGCCACGATCACGTCGCCGGGCTCCAGCGCCGTGTCCCGGTCCGGCGTATCGCCCGGCAGGCGATGGAACTCGACCATGGGAATGGTCCGCGGGCCGGCGGCCCCGTCCACATGGATGCGCGCGTCGAGGGCCGCCAGCGCCACGCACATGTCCGACGGGTGCGTTGCGATGCAGGCCGAGGAGGCGCCGAGGATCGCATGGTAGCGGTTGAAGCCGCCGATGGCGTCGCAGCCGCTCCCCGGTGCGCGCTTGTTGCAGCGCGAGCCGGCGACATCGGTGAAATACACGCACCGCGTCCGCTGCATCAGGTTGCCGGCGATGGTCGCCATGTTGCGCACCTGCGCCGACGCGCCCGACAGGATCGCCCGGGACAGCATCGGATAGCGCGCCCGTACCAGGGGGTGTGCCGCGACGGCCGTGTTGCGGGCGGCCGCGCCGATGACGAGTCCGCCATCTTCCGCTTCCTGGATCGTCGCGGGGAGCGCCGTCACGTCGACCAGCAGCGACGGCCGCTCGACGCCCTTGCGCATGAGATCGACGAGGTTGGTGCCGCCGCCGAGGAGGCGGCGCCCATCCCCGGCCACGATCGGGGGAATGTCGCGGACGGACGCCGCGCGGACATAGCTGAGCGGGTTCATGCTGCGTGCTCCGCCGCGACCTCGAGGATGGCATCGACGATGCCGTTGTGGGCGCCGCAGCGGCACAGGTTGCCGCTCATGCGCTCGCGCACCTCGTCGCGCGACAGCAGAACCGGCGCGGCGGTCAGATCGGCGGTGAGATAGCTCGGCATGCCCGCCTTGGCCTCGCGCAGCATGGCCGTGGCCGCGCAGATCTGCCCGGGCGTGCAGTAGCCGCACTGGAAGCCGTCATGCTTGATGAAGGCCGCCTGCAGAGGGTTGGGGCTGTCGGCGCTGCCCAACCCTTCGATCGTCGTGACCGACCGGCCGTCCGCCTGCACCGCCAGGGTCAGGCAGGACAGCACCCGCTCTCCGTCGACGAGCACCGTGCAGGCGCCACAGGCGCCCTGGTTGCAGCCCACCTTGGTGCCGGTGAGATGCAGGCGCTCGCGCAAGAGGTCGAGCAGGGAGACGCGCGCGTCGTCCGGGGCCGCGACGTCCGTGCCGTTGATGCGTATCGCCATGGCAGTCCCTCCGGTGCAAACGCCGAACGTGCCGGCCAAGTTCACCCCGAGATATGCCGAAATTCGTACTATTCAATCTTCGTGATAAACGATTTTCGTGATCATGCCGACGAAGGCGTCGCGTTCGGCCGGCGACAGCCGGCTCAGCATCATCCGGTACATGGCGCGGTGCGCCGCCACCAGCTCGCCGACCAGCGCTTCGCCGTCGCCGGAGAGGCGCAGCGCCACGGCACGGCGGTCGCCTTCGACGCGGTCCCGCTCCAGAAGCCCGCGCCTGGCCAGACGGTCCGTCGCCGAGGAGACCGTCGTCGTCGCCACGCCGAGGAAGCGCGCCACGTCGGTCGGCCCGCACCCCGGATGATCGGCTACGAACAGCAGCGTCTGCCGGTCGAGCTCGTTGAGCGGCCGTTCGGAGCCCTCCGCTTCCGCCAGCTTGTAGCGGCGCGCGAAGGTCTCGAACGCGGCGCCAAGCTTGGCAAGCTGGTCATCGGTCGGCTCGGTCATGACCGATCCGCATACTCCGCCGCGGCGGTCGAGGCCAGTCAGCCGACCGCATTGACCTCCAGGCCCGTCCAGTGGGCGGCGAAGGTCCACAGGTCCGTCACCTCGGCGATCACCTTGTCGGTGGGCTTGCCCGCACCGTGGCCGGCGCGGGTGTCGATGCGGACGAGGTGCGGCCTGGGCCCGAGCTCTGCGGCCTGGATGGCGGCGATGTACTTGAACGTGTGCGCCGGAACGACGCGGTCGTCCGTGTCGGCGGTCGTGGCCAGGATGGCGGGGTAGTCCTGGCCCGGCTTGATGGTGTGATAAGGCGAATAGGCGAGCAGGTTGCGGAAGTCGGCTTCCCGGGCCGGGTCGCCGAATTCGGCCGTCCAGAAGCTCCCGCCGGTGAAGCGGTCGAAGCGCAGCATGTCCATCACGCCGACGCCGGGGAGCGCCGCGGCGAAGAGATCGGGCCGCTGGTTGACCACGGCGCCGACCAGGAGCCCGCCGTTGGACTCGCCCTGGATCGCCAGCCCGTCGGCTGTGGTGATGCCTTCGGCCTTGAGGAATTCGCTCGCGGCGATGAAGTCGCCGAAGACGGTCTGTTTGTTGAGCAGGTTGCCGGCTTCGTGCCACGCCCGCCCGTATTCGCCGCCGCCGCGGATGTTGGCGACGGCGAGCACGCCGCCCTGCTCGATCCAGGCGACCTGCGCGGGCGAATAGGCGGGGTAGATGCTGATGGAGAAGCCGCCGTAGCCGTAGAGCACCGTCGGCGCGGGGCCGGTCACGTCCCGCCGCCGGACGATGAACATCGGCACCTGGGTTCCGTCCTTGGAGGCATAGAAGCGCTGCTCGACGACGAGATTGTCCAGGTCGGCATCGACGCGCGGCGCGGCCCAAACGGTCGTCTCGCCGGCGGCCAGGTCGTAGCGATAGACGGTGGTCGGCGCGTTGAAGCTGGTGAAGACGTAGAACATCTCCCGATCGTCCGCGGCGCCGCACAGGCCGCCGGCGGTGCCGATGCCGGGCAGCTCCATCGCGCCGGCCGGCGTGCCGTCGAGCCGGAAGCGGCGCAGCTCGGTCCTGGCGTCGATGAGATAGGCCACGACCAGCTCTCCGCCGAGGAGCTTGCCGCCGTGGAGGACGCCCGCCTGCTCCCCGACCACGTCGGTGAAGGCCGGCGTGTCGCCGGCCAGATCGAGCGCCACGATCTTGCCGCGGCCGGCGTCACGGTTGGTGGACAGGAAGAAGGTGTCGTTGGCGCGGCCCAACAGGCCCCATTGATTGTCGAGATTGTCGACGACGGTGCGCGGCGCCCAGTCCTGGCTGGCGAGATCCACGAGGGTCAGCGCATTCTGCGGCGAGCCCGAGGTCGAGTAGATCACCGCGTAGCGCCCATCGTCGGTGATCTCGACGACGTGCAGCAGTCCGGGCTGCTCCGGCGTGGCATGGACGAGGCGGTCCTGCGCCTGCGCCGTGCCCAGCGCGTGGAAATAGACCGCGTGGCCGGAAATGCCGACGCTCGCTGCGGCGCCCGTCTCGCGCGCGGGAAAGCGTGAATAGAAGAAGCCGGAGCCGTCCTTGGCCCAGGCCAGGCCGGTGAACCGCGCCCAGTCCACCCGGTCCTCGCGCACCCGGCCGGTGTCGACGTCGAGAACGCGGATCATGCGCCAGTCGCTGCCGCCTTCCTGCACCGCATAGGCGACGTGGGTGCCATCCTCGGAGGCCGACCATTCGGCGAGTGCCGTGGCGCCGTCCGCCGACCACGTGTTGGGATCGATCAGCACGCGATCCTCCCCGTCCACCCCCTCGCGCACATAGAGGATCGGCTGGTTCTTCAGGCCGGGGTTACGGGTGTGGAAGTAGCGCCTGCCCCGCTTGTGCGGAGAGGTGACCTGCGCGTGGTCGAAGAGCGCGGTCAGGCGCGTGCGAAAGACCTCCCGTCCGGGCAGGGTGGCGAGGTAGTTCTCGGTGGCGGCGGCTTGCGTATCGACCCAGCCGGCGACGTCCGCGTCCCGGCCCGCGTCGGCCTCGAGCCACCGATAAGGGTCGGCGATCGCCTCGCCGAAATGCGCCTCCACCACGGCGTCGCGGCGGGTGTCCGGGTAGGTGATCTGGTCGGGCATGGTCTCTCCGGAGTCGGTCGGGGGCAAGCGAAGCGGGGGCGGAACGGTCATTCGCCGGGCGCGCCGTCGGCACTGCGGGGCTTGGCGCTGCGGAGCTTGGCGCCGAAGACCGTCGGCACCACGGGATCGCAGAACGGCAACGGGCTCGCCGCCCGGATCGCCCGCGCCAGCCGCTCCACGACCTCCGCCGTGGTGAAGGTCTGGCCATGCCGGATGGCGGCCATGCTGATGGTCTCGTCGATCACCCGGATGGCGGCGGCGACCGTGGCGGCGCAGAGCCGGACCTCGAAGTCGTTGGCCGAGCGGTCGAGGCGGTCGCCGATGATGCCGATCAGGTCCTGCTCGCCCTGGTGGCAGGCCATCAGCCAGGCCGTGCGCAGGGCCGGCTCCTGCGGGAGGAGCGCCAGCAACTGCACGATGAGAAGGCCGTCGGCGATGTCCTGCGGCGTCTGCCGGTCGAGCGCGAAGCACACGCCGAGATGGGCCTCGATCGACGTGTCGCGGGTCCATTCGCGTAGCTGTTCGCTGAACCGCAGCGCCGAGCGCGAGAACAGCGGCTCGACGCAGCTCTCCTTGGAACGGAAGTAGCGCCAGACCGTCCGCGTCGAGACGCCGGCGGCGGCGGCGATGTCGTCGCCGCTCGTCCCGGCCAGGCCGCGTTCGATGAACAGCTTCGCCGCATGCCGGGACATGCTGAGGCGCGCTTCGTCTCGGTCCATGATACTCCAGGCATGATCTGTCACTTAGAGACATAATATATGTCACTAAGTGACAGCCTACTAGCCCGCAAATGCGAGTGTGGCCGCGGCGCCGCGCGGGGCTCGCTCAAGAGCCGACGGAGCGAGCTTATCGCCCCCGCGCCATCACTCGGTCCGTGGCCGCGGATTAGGCCCGAATATATTGTCGTGCTCGTCCCCGTTCAGCGCCAGGAGAACCGCCAGAACGAGCAGCCCGACATAGGGGATGGCGACGACGCAGAAGGCGGTCCAGCCGCGGCCGGTGTCATGCAGGCGCCGCAGGCAGACTGAGATCACCTGCGCGACGATCAGCACGATGAGCGCCGTGAGCAGCACCGGCAGGAGCGGCGACTTGACGGCCATGACCAGGGGGATGAGCACGGCGGTTGCGAGGGCGCAGGCGGCGAGGCTGGCGAGCAACTCGCGGCGCGTCGCCCGGCCGGCGAAATCGGGCTTGTGCGCCAGGAGCGCCCGCAGCAGCAGAACGGGCACGCTGTTGCGGAGCTGGCGATCGGAGGGCGTCGTCGGGTCCGCCATGCTCACCTCGCCAGGCCGAGCGCCAGGTGGATCGCACAGAGGGCGATCCAGCCGGCGACGAGATAGCCGTGCCAGCTGATGGAGGTCGACCGCTTCGCCACCTGCTCGGCCCGCGTGCCGAGCTTGGCGTCCCATAGCGCCACGTGGCGCGCGTCGAGCGTGGCGAGGACATCCGGATGGCGCGCCCTGAGGTTGGCGAGCAGCTGGGCAACCTGCGGCGCATCCCCGAGCCAGGCGCGCAGGCCGATCCGCTCGGGAGCGGCGGCTTGCAGCAGGCGGAAGGCCGCGTGCCAGCGGTGCTCCGGCTCGCTCAACTGGTGGATGACGGCGAGATCCTCGGCACGCCGCGCCAGGCGCATGATCAGCGGCCGCGCATGGATCGCCTGGCTCTCGGCGGCCCAATGGAAGCGGTCGGCCACCAGGGGCAGGATGGCGTCCGATCGCGGGGCCGAGTGAAAGATGGCTTCGGCCAGCCGCGCCTCGGTCCTGGCGCTGAGATCGATGGCGTCCATGCCGGGATGATCGAGCAGGGCGCGTAGCGCCTCCGACAGCGCGGCGTCGTCATGGGGCGCCGGCTCCTCGCGGAACAGCAGCCGCGCGAGCCTGGCGAAGCGCGCCTCGTGATCCTCGACCGGCGTCGGCACCGCGATCGGAGCGGGCCGTGGGGCGGGGGCCGGCGCCCGAGGAATGGCCTCGGCCGCCGGCGGCGAGGGCTGCACCGCCGGCGGGACCGGCTCTGCGGCCTGGTTCAGCCAGCGCTCGGCGATCTCGTCCGTGGCCGGCGGCCCCGGATCGAGCGTCGGCTCGAACGGTTCCGGCTGCGCGCTTGCGTGGCGCAGCGCCTGATTCAGGGCGTTACGCAGGGCCATGAAGCCCTGGGGATCGGCGTCGACGTCCAGCGCCTTCAGCTTGCGTGCGTAGGCGCGGCGGATCGCCGTCGTGTCGCCCGTCGGCTCCAGGCCGAGGACGGCCCAAGTGTTCATAGGAAGCGGCTCATAGGAGGCAGCTCACAGGAAGCGCTCGCCTTCCAGCGCGTTCAGCCGTTCTTCCACCTCGCGGCGCACATGCGCGATCTCGCGCGGGTCCTGGCGTTCCAGCACCGCCTCGAAGGCGAGGATCAGCTGGCCGATATGGTCGCGCCGCTCGCCGAGGAAGAACTCGTAGCAGCGCGCGGCCCGGGCCAGCACCGCGGCATTGGCCGCATCGTCGCGCGGGTGCACCTTGAGCGCGGCCAGCGCCGCGCGCCGGGCGGCGAGCTCGGCGCTGTCAGGCGCATCCGCATCGTCATGGATGACGAGCTGCCTGGTCATGCCGGTCTCCGGCACGGTGACGTCGACCTCGAGCAGGCCGCTGGTGTCGTAGCTGAAGCGGCAGTCGACGCGGATGGCGCCGGCCGGGCGCGGCGGCACCGGCACGGAGACGGTGCCGAGCTTGACGTTGGCGGCCACGTTGCGCGCCTCGCCCTGGTAGATGCCGAACTGCACCTCTCTCTGGTTGTCGTGCACGGTCGAGAAGGCGTGGATACGGCTTGCCGGGATCACCGTGTTGCGCTCGATGATCGGGGCGAAGACGCCGTGGTGCATGCGGCCGCCGCGGTCGAGCTCGATGGTGTCGACGCCCAGGGTGAAGGGGCAGACGTCGGTGAGCCGGATCTCGTTCAGCGCCGCGTCGCGGGCGCGCAGTCCGGCCTGCACGGCGGCCCCCAGCGCCACCGCATGATCCGGATGCACGGAGGTGTCGGGAAAGCGGCCGAACATGCGGGTGACGGCACGGCGCACCAGCGGCATGCGGGTGGCACCGCCGACCAGAACGATCTCGCTCAACGTCTCGGAGACGATGCCGCTGTCGCGCAGCGAGCGCAGCACCGGATCCCGCAAACGCGCGATCAGCGGCGCTGCCGCGGCCTCGAAGTCGGCGGCAGTGACGGCGGTCTCGTAGGGTTGTCCCTCCCAGACGAAGGCGAAGGGCGCCGGGTCGGCCGCGGTCAGGGCGCGGCGGCAGCGCTCGGCCGCCGCCCGCGCCAGCTCGCGCAGACGGCTGTCGTGGACCACGCCGGCCAGCGCGGGGAAGCGTGCCAGCGCCAGGTCGGCCAGCACGTCGTTGAAATCCTCGCCGCCCAGCCGGTTGTCGCCCGCCGAGGCGCGCACCTCGATGATGCCCTCGAAGATCTCGACGATGGAGACGTCGAAGGTGCCGCCGCCGAGATCGAAGACGAGAAAGGGGTTCTTGTCCTCCTTGTCGTGGATGCCGTGAGCGAGAGCTGCCGCCGTCGGCTCGTTGAGCAGCCGTTCCACCTTGAGGCCCGCGATCTCGCCGGCGCGCCGCGTCGCCTTGCGCTGGCGGTCGTTGAAATAGGCCGGCACGGTGATCACGGCGGAGTCCACCGCCTCTCCGAGCCAGGCCTCCGCATCCGCCTTGAGCGCTCGCAGCACCAGCGCCGACAGGTCTTCCGCAGAATAGCCGTCGCGGCCGAGCGAGAGCTTCTGCTGCGTGCCCATCAGGCGCTTGAAGGCGGTCGCCGTGAGCTCCGGATGTGTGGCGCGCCGCTCGCGCGCCGCCATGCCGACCAGAATGGAGCCGCTATCGGAGAGGCCGACGGCGGATGGGGTCAGAACATCGCCGATGCTGTTGGGGATGAGAACCGCCTGTCCATCCCGCCAGACGGCCACGGCGCTGTTGGTCGTGCCTAAGTCGATGCCGACGATCATGATCTCTCCCTGGCAGCCGCGAGCCTGGAGCGCCTCGCGAACAGGCGGGCGCAGCCGATCGCGGCGACGCGCGCCAGACCAAATGACCTAGATGCATCTCTAGCCGATCCGACCGGATGAGCCCACCCGATGCTCACGCAAGGCGCGATGCCATCCGTCTGAGCAGGCGGAGCGTGACGCAGCCCGCTGCCTCGCGCGGATCGCCCCGCATCTCGGGCTCTGCCGGGGCGGGGGCGCGCAGGGGAAGTTCGGGGCATTCCCGTGGCGCACGCGCCGTCGTAGGGCCGGGGCGTCAGCGGCGTGTTCGTGGCTCCTGCGACACCGGTCCGCCGATTGTCGGCGCCGAACTGCTTCGCCGGATGATCCGCCGCAGCACCAGGAGCACCACGGCCGTTCCCGCCGCCGCGAATGGCACAAGCGCCTGTGCCTCGCCCATGGTGCGCAGGGTGAGGCCGCTCGCCAGCAGCCACAGCAGGGGGATCGGAACCAGCAGCGGTATCCACCGACCGCCGGCCGCGATGAGGAGGCCGAGCGTAGCGACGGCGGTGGGGTCGGGGGCAATGCCGAAGACGTCCGCGCTGGCCCAGGGCCGTCCGACGAGCGGCGGCAGCAGCGGGTAGACGACGAGGCCGGCCGCTGCCAGCAGCAGGCCGAGCCGGCCGGCGACGTCGCGCCGGTCGACGGCGAGGCCGCCTGCGGCGCCGGCGGCGGCCAGCAGCAGCGCCTCGAGGCCGAAGGCGGGCGCGACGTAGGCGATCGCCCAGTTGATCCCCGCATAGCGGTGCCACAGGAACGACCAGCCGATGAAGGCCCAGAGCGCGGCGAGACCGCCCCCGATCCAAGCCCCATGGCCCGGCGGCCGGCGGAGCACGAGGACGGCGATGGCCAGGCCGGCGGCGAGAGCCGCGAGCTGCAGCGGCCAGAGTGCGGCGTTGTGCAGCTCGACCATGCGCCAGTAGACGCGCGGCGAGAACAGCAAAAAGCTCTCCAGCCGATAGGTCCACCACTCCGACATTCAGAGGGCCCGCACCTGCGCCGCCATCCGTTCGCGCAGGGCGGCATCCGGCAGGGGATCGGCTGCGGCCGCCAGGTTCTCGCGCACGTGCTCGACGCGGCTGGTCGCCGGGATGGCGACGGTGACCGCCGGATGGGCGAGGATGAACTTCAGCAGGGCTTGCGCCCAGGTGGCGGCGCCGATGTCCGCCGCCCAGCCCGGCAGCGGCTGGCCGGCGAGCCTGCGGGTGAGCGCGCCCTGGCGGAAGGGGCGGTTGACGATGACGGCGATGCCGCGCTCGGCCGCCAGCGGCAACAACCGCTGCTCCGCCTCGCGGTCGATGACGTTGTAGGTGAATTGCACGAAGTCCAGCGGCTGGCGGCGCATGATCTCCTCGACCAGGTCGTGCCGCCGCCCCTCCGATGTGGTGATGCCCACGTAGCGCAGCCGCCCCTCCGCCTTCATGGCGAACAGCATCGGCAGATGCGCCTCCCAGGCGAGCAGGTTGTGGACCTGCACGAGGTCGAAGCGGTCGACGCCCCAGAAGCGCCGTGAGCGCTCGATCTGCCGCGGTCCGTCGGCGGCCGAGGCCGTCCACACCTTCTCGGCCGAGAACAGGGCGTCCGGCCGGCCAAGCTTGGCGAGCCCGTAGCCGATCACCGGCTGCGAGGAGCCGTACATGGGCGAGGAATCGATCAGGCGTCCGCCGGCCTGGAAGAAGCCTGCCATCACGCCCGCGCATTCGTCGCGCAGGGCGGCATCGTCGCCGACGTTGAAGGTGATCCAGGTGCCGAGCCCGACGGCCGGGATCCGCTCGCCCGAGGATGGGATCGTGCGGGTCATCGGCGCGGGCGTCGCAGCCGAGGCCTTGGCCGGCACGGCGAAGGCCGCGCCGCAGGCTGCGGCCGCCTGCATGAACGTCCTGCGGGTGATCATGGGTCGGTCATCCCTTGCGCGCCGGCTCCCGCCGTGGGGGCCCGACGAGCGGTCCCTGTCGGGCGCGCCGCCGGCGGATCGCCATCCTAGCTGCGGATTGTGCGATTTCGAGGCGCAGGGGTCGAGGGCGAGGCTGACGACGCCCGGTCCGGCCGAGGGAACCGGGCGTGCCCTGCGCCGCCGTCGACCGGAGATGGTGTCAGGCGTGCTTGTCAGCCTCTCCTCGCGCCCGCAGGGCAATGACCGTCCGGCTATTTGAAGTCCTTGACCGTATCCCGATTCACCGGGAACCATGGGACGTCGTAGCGGTGAGCGGTTCCCTTCGCCCAGTCCATCTTCTTCCAGATGTCGGACTTCGGCTCGTAGGCCTCGCCGACGATCGCGCGCAAGGCGAGGTCCATGGCGCCCTGTCCTTCGAAGTGCGCGGACTTGTAAAGCGTGTAGAGATTGCGGTCTTCGACGGCTCGAAGCGCGTCCGGAATGCCGTCGATCGACACCACCTTCACCTTCTCGAAATCCAGTCCTTTCGCCCTGACCGCCTCCATCGCGCCGAGCGCCATCTCGTCATTCTCGGCGATCACCCCGTTGATGGCGTCGCCGTAGAGCGAGAGCCAGTTCTCCATGACCGACAGGCCCTCGGCGCGAGACCAGTTGGCGGACTTCGAGGCCAGAACCTTGATGCCGGGATGCTTGGCCAGGGCCCCGTCGATGCCCTTCCGGCGCAGGAGCTGCGGCGAGTTGCCGATCGGGCCTTCGATGATGACCACGTTGCCCTTGCCGCCCAGCCGCTTCGCCAACTCCTCGGTGATCATGCTGCCACCTTCGACGTCGTTGGTGGCAATATGGGCAAAGTATTTGTCTCCCGCCGCGCCGGTGACCGATGTCACGACGGGAATTCCGGCTGCCGCGGCCCGCTCGACCGGCGCGCGGGCGGCGTCGAAATCCATCGGCGCGAAGATCACCGCGTCGAACTTCTGGGTGATCACGGTATCCATCTGGTTGCTCTGGACCGCGGCGTCGAACCGCCCGTCGAGGATCGTCATCTTGACGGTTCCGTCGGCGACGGACGGGTGCTTCTTCATTTCCTTCGTCCAGGACGACATGTACTCCGGCAGCCCGAACGGCATGACGGCGATGTTGTACTTGTCGGCCGCAAGCGCTGCGCCGGCTGTCGCGAGCGTTGCAAAGGCAGCAATCAGCATTCGTCTCATGATTTCCTCCCTTGAAGCATTTTTGGACGTGGTGAAACGGTCCGTTTCGCTCTTTGGCGAACGGGCGCGGTGCAGCCGCGGGCGATGCGCACCGGCGCGCGGACGACGCGTCGGCGCGCCCGGATCTCACGGTACGGGGGCGTTCTCCGGAAGGAGCTTCTGCGACCGCAGCTCCTCCCAGAAAGCGGCGGGGATCGGCTGCGTCATGGCCGTGGTGTTCTGCTTCACCTCCTCGACGCTCTTGCATCCTTGCAGGATGCAGGCGACGGCGGGGTGAGCCGCGACGAACTGAATGGCGGCGTGCGGCAGGGCGACGCCATGGCGCTGGCACACGGCCTCGATCTTCTCGACGCGAGAGACGATCTCCGGCGGCGCCGCCATATAGTCGAAGGTTTTCGTCGTTCCCTTGGAACCTCCACCGAGAATGCCGGAATTGAAGACGCCGGCGGCGATGATCGCGATCCCGCGCTGCTGCAGGAAGGGGAAGAACGCGTCGAGCGCCATGTGGTTGAGCAGCGAATAGCGGCCCGCGGGAAGGCAGCAGTCGATGTCGAACTCGGCGGCCATGCGCATCACCGCTTCGATTTCGTTGACCCCGATGCTGATGGCCTTGGCTCCGCCCGCAGCCCGCAGTTCGTCCAGCGCGCGGTACCCGCCGTCTGCCAGCTGCCGCCAATGGAATTCGGCGTTGTCTGCGTGCGTCAGGCTGCCGATGTCGTGGACATGCAGGATGTCGAACCAGTCCAGGCCGAAACGCTGCTGGCTGTCCTCGAAGGATCGCATGATGCCATCGTAGGAATAGTCGTAGTGCTCCTCGAAGGGCAATGCGCCGACCCAGGTGATCCCGAACAGCTTGCCGCTGTCGTCGTTCGTCCTGGAGGCGGGCTTCAGCAGGCGCCCGACCTTCGTGGACAGAGCGACTTTGTCGCGCAGATCCTTGGTCCGCAGGACGTGTCCCAGGAAATGCTCGGCGCGCCCCATGCCGTACATCGGGGCGGTGTCGAAGTAGCGGATGCCGGCTGCATAAGCGGCCAGAACCACGGCTTCGAAGGTCTCGTAGTCGGTGCCATGACCGAAGCCGGCGATGGGCACGGTGCCGAGCCCCAGCTGCGACAGTCTGACTCCCGTCGCGCGAATTTCCTTCGATTCCATCATTGTCCTCCCTGGATGGGCAGCCAGCCTCGGTAAGGTCAGCCCTGGGCCTTGCGGACCGCCGGCGCGACGTCGTCCGCCAGCCGCTTCATGGAAATCCACTCGCGTTCCCGGTTGCTGCCCGATCCGTCCATGGAGGCCATCAGCAGCGTCCCGAAAGGACCCGACCGTTCACGCAGGCTCAGGAGCTTCTCGGTGACGGTCCGTGACGAACCGTAGAGCACCGCGGCCTTGATGAGGGCCTCGACGGTGACGTCGTCGTCCTTCATGTCGACGGGCTTCATCACGGCGGTGTAGTCGGCCCGCTTCAGCACCTCCCACAGATAGTTGAAGTAATAGAAGTTGGAGCCTTTCGGATCGAGCAGCCAGTCTTCCGCCTGCGCATCACTCTCGGCGATCAGCACATTGCGGGCGACGGCCCAGTCTTTGCCCGTCGGCTCGCGGTTGGCCGCCTTGCAGCCTTCGACATATTTCTCCCAATGGCTGATGACCGTGCTTTCGGGGGCGAAATTCGCGGTGATCGGGCGCCAGCCCATCTTGGCCGCGTGAGCGACCGACCCGCTGCCGGGCGACATCGACGACAGGGCGATGGGCGGGTGGGGACGCTGCAGCGGCTTCGACAAATAGCCGATGCCGAGCTCGGGAACGATATTGTCGGTCAACTTGATCGGCCAATACTTGCCCGGAATGTCATAGGGCGGGTCCTGAGCCCAGATCTTGAGAATGGTCGAGATCGATTCAGCCAGCCGCGCGTTGCGCACGTCGGCATCCAGATTGCCGAACAGCTCCATGTCGGAGGCCAGGCCTCCGGGGCCGATCCCGAACAGGAGGCGGCCCTCCGAAAGGTGATCGAACAGGGCAACCTCGCCGGCGACGATCACCGGGTGGTGGTTCGGAAGGGAGATGACGCCTGTGCCGAACTTGATCTTCCGCGTCCGGGGCAGGAGCGACGCCAGGAAGATGAGAGGGGACGTGACAGGCTCGGTGGAGGCCGACATGTGTTCGCCGACCCAGGCCTCGTGGAACCCGAGTTCGTCGGCATAGACGATCTTGTCCGCATTTTCCTTGAGCACGTCTCCAAGCGGCCGGGTGGCCGGATGCAGCGGCATCTGAAACAATCCGATGTCCATGTTTCCTCCTGAGGAACCCGTGTCCGCGCGGGCCGCGAGCGGCGCGCCATCCGCTTCGGTCGGAGCGAAAGTTCTCTCCCACGCTTGTCGTAGCCCCGGGGCGGCGCCGATCGGAACTGGACCAAATGCGGCACGACGGGCAGCACGCCTGTCTCACGCGAGACAGGCGTGCTGCCCGGTTTTCCCCGAGCGTGGCGGGGTGCCATGCGGCAGCGCCGATTCCTTCCGGTCCGTGTGCGTCAAATGAGACGGATGAACCGGGTGCCCATGTTGCACTTTGGGCAGGCCCGACGTGTGGGGAAACCACGTAGCATCGACCGTCAAGCCGCCATGCAGCGAAGACCTGCGTGCGGGAGCCCAGAACACGTAAAACGTGGGTGAACGGGAGTGATGACGCCCTTACTGGTGGACGCTTCGGCCGTCACCAAGTCGTTCGATGGTGTTCCGGCCCTGCGGAACGGCGCGTTGCAGCTTCGCGCGGGATCGGTTCACGCGCTCTGCGGCGGCAACGGCGCCGGCAAGTCGACGTTCCTGAGCATTCTCATGGGGCTGCTGCAGCGCGACGGCGGCACGATCAGGATCGACGGACGCGACACCCAGTTCGCGAGTCCGAGCGAGGCCCTCGCGGCGCGCATCGCGATCATCACGCAGGAGCTGGCGCCCGTCCCCGAGATGACGGTCGCGGAGAACATTTTTCTGGGGCGCGAGCCGCGGCATGCCGGCGTCATGGTCAACCGTCGAAAGATGGTGAACGACACCCGCAAGATACTCGCCGACATCGGCTTCGACATCGACCCGACGAAGCGGATGTCGGAGCTCGGTCTGGCGCAGGTGCAACTGGTCGAAATCAGCCGGGCCCTGTCTCTCGACGCCAGAATAGTCATCATGGACGAGCCGACATCCGCGATCGGCGAGCATGAGGCTCACATCCTGTTCGACGCCATACGCCGGCTGCAGGCGAAGGGCGTCGGCGTGATCTACGTCAGCCACAGGCTCGAGGAACTCTTCGAGATTGCCGATACCTACACCGTCTTCCGCGACGGCCAGTTCGTGGAGACGGGCCCGATGTCGTCGCTCGATCGGCCGCGCCTGATCGAGCTGATCGTCGGGCGTGAGCTGCATGAGCGAACGCAGGGCAGGCGGGCCTCGTCAGGCCAGACGCTGCTCGAGGTCGACAAGCTGAGCGTCCATGGCCGCGTCAGGGATGTCAGCCTTGCGGTCGGCGCCGGGGAGGTGGTCGGCCTCTATGGATTGATGGGGGCCGGGCGAAGCGAGTTCCTCAATGCAATCTACGGGATCGGGGCTCGAGACGGGGGTCAGGTCAGAATGGCCGACGTCGCGATTCCGCCGCGACGCCCTGACTTATCGATACGAAACCGGATCGCGATGGTGACGGAGGATCGGAAGCTGTCCGGCCTCGTGCTCCCCGCCAGCATCCGCCACAACGTCTCCCTGTCCATTCTCGATCGGCTGAGCCGGCTGGGGTTCGTCCTGTCCGGGAAAGAGCGGTCCCTCTCGAGCCGGCTCTCCGCCAAGCTGGGAATCAGGGCTGGCGCCGACACGTTGGCGGTTTCGGCCCTGTCCGGAGGCAACCAGCAGAAGGTGGTGATCGCACGCTGCCTCTCGTCGGAGCCGAAGCTCCTGATCTTCGACGAGCCCACCCGCGGCGTCGACGAGGGCGCCAAGCAGGACATCTACCAGATCATCGACGACTTCGCCGCCGGGGCGGGGCGGTGCTCATGGCCTCGTCGGAAGCGCTGGAGCTGCTCCAGGTGTGCGACCGCATCGCGCTCTTCAAGAAGGGCAGACTGGTCCGCATCGTGCCGCGCGAGGGCGCCAACCAGCAAACGCTTCTACACGACATTTCCTAAAAGCATCGTTGCCTGGGGAGGGCGCCATGAACAACCAGGGCCGGATCGAATCCGCCGTCCGAACCACGACCAGCGAGACTTTCCTCACCGCGCAGCAACTGTTTCGCCATCACGGCATCGTCGCGGCGTTCATTCTGATGGTTGTGGTCCTCGCCTTCCTGAATCCCTTCTTCATGACGTGGAACAACTGGGCCAACATCATTCGCCAGACCGCCATCAATGGAACGCTCGCCATCGGCGTAACCTTCGTCATCCTCGCCCGGGGGATCGATCTGTCCGTGGGGTCGATCGCTGCTCTTGCGGGCGCGGTTGCCGCGAGTTTCGTCGCCACGCCCGAGCCGGTCGGCACGGGGGGCGGCATCCTCGCCGGCGTCGCGGTCGGCGTCGTGCTGGGGCTTTTCAACGGAGCCTGCGTGGCCTTCATCAGGCTGCCGGCCTTCGTCGTGACGCTCGGCATGTTGTCGATCGCTAGGGGCATGGTCTACGTCTTCACCGACGGGCGTCCGATCTCGAACCTGGCGCCGGAATTCCTCTGGCTCGGCAGTGGATATCTGTTTGGAATCCCGGTGCCCATCGTGGTTCTTGCGCTCGTGTTCGCGGCGTGCTGGTTCGTTCTGCAATACACGGTCTACGGGCGGCACGTTTACGCCGTCGGCGGCAGCCCCCATGCCGCCGAGACGGGCGGCATAAGGGTGAACCGCGTCATCGTTTCGACCTATATGGTGTCGGGCCTTCTCGCGGCCGTCGGCGGCATCATCCTGACGGCCAGAACCACGGCCGCCTTGCCGCAGGCGGCCGTCGCATATGAGCTCGATGCGATCGCCGCGGTCGTGATCGGCGGCACGTCCCTGTCCGGCGGCAGAGGTACGCTCGTCGGCACGCTGATCGGCGCCCTGATCATCGGGACGATCAACAATGGCCTCGATCTGCTCGGCGTGAGCTCCTACTACCAGCAGATCGTCAAGGGCCTGATCATCATCGCCGCGGTGTCGCTCGACGTTTCACGCAATCGGTGAAACCGTGCGGGGGCAGGGGAGAGCCGGCGCCCATCTCCCGAGGCATGACGGCAACATCGCCTCCGTTGTCGTCGGATCTGCAAGTTATTGCGGGTCGGGAACCCGGACCTTCTTGATCTGTATCTTGCGGTAGAGCGTGGCGCGGGACACGCCGAGATACCGCGCCGTCTCGGAGACGTTGCCGGCGTTGTGCCGCAACGCCGCCTCGATCCGCGAAGCCTCGCGTTGCGAGCGTGCGCTCAGGTTCTTGCATGCAATCTGTTTGACGATCTGCTGCGGCAGATGATCGATGTGAACCAGGCTTCCCGCTGCCAGCACGGCCGCGTGACGGGCTGCCTGGCGCAATTCCCGCAGGTTCCCCGGCCAATGGTAGTTGAGCAGGATGAGCCGGGCGTCATCGTCGACCGTCAGGTTCTGCTTGCCCAGCGCAACCGCCTCGTTCGAGAACGCGTCCCGGATCAACGCCTCGACCGAGGGCAATGACCTCAGCGGGGGCAACTCGACAATGGCGCCGCTCAAGCGATGGTAAAGCTCGGGCCGGATGGCGCCGGTCCTCAGCAGCTCTTCAGGGTTGCCGGAGGCGAGGCTGATGAGGCCGATCGTCCGGTCCCTGAGCCAGCGGTCATCGGACAGAAGGCGCAGGAGGTGGCCCTGTTCGCTGACGGGCATCTCATCGACGCGATCGAGCACGAGGGTCGCGTCGTGCGCTTTCGACAGCCGCTCGGACAACTCGTACCACGGCACGCCGGGCATGCCGCAGTCGATCGTGATGGCCGCCTTGTCGGCCCCATAGCGACTCTGGTTCAGAAGCTGCACAAAGCTCGTCTTCCCGGTTCCGGTCTCGCCATGAACCAGCACGGGAATCTGGGCCGTCAGCATCTTGACGGCCAGATGTACATTCTCCTGCAGCCGCTTGTCGACGAGGAGGATCGGCGCTCCTTGCGGCGGAACGGGGCCCGCCGGGATGCTCCACGGCGGAGGCAAGCCGACAGCAACAGCATGTGATCGTTCCGACCGGACGCTTCTGGCCTCGGGCCAGTAGCGTGCATACAACTCGGTATGGCCGGTCGCCGTTTCGGCGCGCGTAACGTCGTGCGCCTCGAGTGGCTGCGCAAAACTCAATAGGGAGGACAGGCGGGACCCGGCCAGCTCCTCGCGGCTGCTCCTGAGCAAGCCTGGAGCCGATGACGAGAAATCGACGATCGTTCCACGCTCGTCGATGGCCACTCTGGCTTCCGCCGCGATATCCGCGAAATCACTGTCGGGCGAAAGGCATATCGTGCGCAGGCGCTTGTTGCGTCGCACAAAGTGGCGGTTCTCGATGCGCAGCGCGGCGCGCTTCACGACGCCGCAAACGACGTTGGCCGTGCGCTCGCTGACCGGCCTGGACGAGGTGACGTTGAGAACGAACTCGACGTGTCCTTCCGTCCCGAATATTGGCGCGACCGTGCACGTCAGTGTCTGTGCATGAGAATTGAAGTGCTGTTCGCCGATGATCGACAGGGCCCGCCCGGTCTTGATACAGGTGCCGATGCCGTTTGTACCCTGCATCTCCTCGCTCCAGTTCGACCCTGGCAGCACGCCGAAGGCTGTCATGTCGGCAAGGAAATGGTGGTCGCAGCGGAAGGCGAGATTGACGCCTTCGGCCGAGGCGACGGAAACCATGTACTCGTTGTCGACAAGCTGCTGGAACAGCCTATCCACTTCCGGCATAGCGACTTGGATCAGCTCTTCATGATAGGCCAATTTGCTCTGCAATTCATGGTAGCTGAGCATTTCCGACCGGCGAATGACGTCGGGAAGCAGGTTGTACGTCTCGAGGCATCGCCTCCACGACTCTTCCACCAGCGCCGGGAACGGTTGTAGATTGCCTGCGTCGACCGCGCGCCGACGCAGCTTTTCAACTTCGGACATCATCCATCGCACCTCCCTGATTGATGGACAGCCGCTTTCAAGCTTTCAAACAGTATGGAGCGTCCGCCCGCCCAAGGCAACGGAGCGGCGGGCGTGCCCGGTCATCGGTTGTTGCCGGATGTCCGTTCGTTGCCGGTCGCCTCGGGCCGTGAGCGGCGCGTGACGGGCGCGCCGCCATGCCGGGCCGAGACCCCATCCGCGCCCCCCTTCACCGGCCAGGACTGCGGCCCATCCACAACATTCCGCCCGACGGCTCATCCGACGCTTGGCTTGCGCTCGCTGGCCAGGCGAGCGGGCCCGCCGTTAACCCATATCAAGGGGGCCAGCAGCTCTATTGTATTGGATGTAAGGATGTTCTCGATCCGTCCAAAGAAGACGGTGTGCGTTCCGTAGTCGTGGCTTTCGTCAACGCTGCAGAACAGACTGGCTGTCGCCGTTTCCAGATAGGGCAGGCCGCGCGTGCCGACTCTCCATTCCCGCGGACTGAACCGCAGTGAGCGTTTGTCGCTCCGGCAAAACAGGTCGAGCATCTCCATCTGCCCCGCGTGTATCATGTTGAGGCAGAAGATGCCGGACCTCTTCAGGATGGGATGCGAACTGGCCGCGTGGTTGATCGCGACCATCATCGATGGCGGTTGCATGGACAGCGACGTCGCGCTCGTGACCGCCATGCCGTGAAAGCTGCCGTCGAGGTCACGCGTGGTGATCAGGGACACGCTGATGGCGGACGCCCGCATGCTTTGCCGCAGCTTCTCCGCAAAATCCTGGCAGGCATCGGACTCGAGGGATTGCATGCTCCGTTCCCTTGCTGGAGATGGCGACAGAGTGGCGGTCTGGGGCGACAAATTCTGTACGTTGTCGCTTTGCCCGGGGAGTGGCTCATTTGCGTCACCGTGACGGGCCACACCGGTCTCAGCGCGACAACGCGGATCGGACGACGCCAACGAGCTGCAGGTCCGGCCGCACGCCCGGATCGTGATCGACACCACATGACCTGAGGCCCACGCGAGCCTTCGCGGGGCGGGTCCGGTCGATCTCGTCATGAGGCGAAGCATGAGCGGTCAAATCAGGACGTTGCCTCCCCCGCCGGATGCCGGTAGCTGGAAACGTGGCTGCAAGACGGCAAACCTCAGACCGCAACGAAAACAGCGTTTCGCGGGTCCGGGGCAATCGACATCGTGCCGATTGCGCGGGGGTATGGGCATGCATCAGCTTTCTCAGTTCCGGTCCAACGTGCGTAGAATTGTTCTCGCCGCGTCCGCCACCGGCTTCGCGTTCGCCGGTCCGGCTGGCGCCACCGAGTGGACGGTCTGCGGCGACAAGGGCTCCGCCGTCGAGGTAAGGCTGCTTCTCGGGCAAGCCGAGACGCTGTCTGCGGTCGCCGCGACGCTTCGGTCCCGGTCGTCGACATACACCACCAATCCCATTTACGGAGAGGGCCGAGGCTTGAGGCTGCGCCAGCTGTCCGCAGATCGCTCCAGCCTCGGGATCGGTTTCGTCGAAGCAACCGGCGAAAGACTGGTTGGCGAGCTGCGCCTGCGCCGCGCGAAGAAGGGCAATGGGACCATCTATCGCGGCACGTTGCGTTTGATGGGGCAGGGCGCCTGGGCGGTGTCCTGTGATCCGGACTAGATCACGGGGATCGCCGTCGCGCCTGTCACCATGGCTTCGGCGCTCCCGTCCGCGAGGGCCGCTCAGCCGCCGATGCCGTGGTCGGGCGGGTGTCCGGTGATGGCTTCGTAGATCAAGATGCAGAATGACGCTTGAGGGCAGTGCGGCAGCGTTTCGCTCGGGACGGCGACCAGGATGAATGACGTGACGATCAGCAGCGCGTCGAGGGATGACAGCCTGATCCAGCCAGCGCCGCACCCGAAGGCGAGCGTGGCCAGAAGGATGTTCGCGATGATGGCTGCGGTGCGGTCGCAGGGTTCGGGAAGCCGCCCGGCTCGATAGCCGCATCGCGGTCGGGGATCGCCCAGCCGCCGCTGCGGCAGATCGTGCAGCGCGAACAGGACCTCGGCGTGCGGCTGATCGACCGCAGCCGCTGCATCGGCGAGGGTGCGTGCGGCCGCGCTGGCACGCGCAAAGTGACGGCCGTATCGCCGCAGAATTGCCAATTCGGGCGGGGAGAACCAGAATCCGCTGCCGGCATTTTGGCATTGCCGACAGGCGTGCATAAAGGAATGTTGCGATGCCCGAGCGAGCCGATGCTCGCCGATCTATGGGGGAGTCCAGTGGCCGACAAGGCGTCCATCCCGCCGGCGCGCGCCGCCAAGCCGGCGGCCACCAAGCCCGCAGCCGCCAAACTGAGCGCGGCGAAGGGCCCGGCGGCGGACGCCAAGCCCACCCTTCTCGCCGGCGGCAACCCTCAGATCGCGAAGGGCTACGGCGACGCCCCCGTGCAGGCCTACATCGCGGCCATGCCGGGCTGGAAGAGCGACGTGGGGCGCCGCCTCGACGCGCTCATCGTGCGCACCGTTCCCGGGGTGTGCAAGGCCGTGAAGTGGAACTCGCCGCTCTATGGCGTCGAGGGCCAGGGCTGGTTCCTCGGCGTGCATTGCCTCGCCAAGTACGTCAAGGTGGCTTTCTTCCAGGGCGCTTCGCTCAGTCCCGTGCCCCCCGGCGCGTCCAAGACCAAGGACACGCGCTACCTCGACATCCGCGAGGACGATGGGCTCGACGAAGCCCAGTTCGCCGCCTGGGTGACGCAGGCCAGCCAATTGCCGGGCGAACGGATGTGAACGGCACAGGGAGCGCGCACGGCGCGACCGGCTGCAGGGCTGCGAACCTTGAGATGGACACCCGATCGGTCCCCCCTGGGAGCAATGCGGGGCGGGGACGTACCGGCCAGGACCCTGCGCTGCTGCGCCGCCTGCTGCGCGCCAAGGACCGCATGGACGCCGCCTCGCACGAGGCGTGGCCGGTGCCGCGGCTGGCGCGCGTCAGCGGCGTCTCCGAGGCCCATTTCGCGCGCTCCTTCAAGGAGGCCTTCGGCGTGCCGCCACACCGCTACCTGCTCACGCGCCGGATCGAGCGGGCAGCGGCGCTGCTGCGCGACACCGAACTGTCGATCACCGAGATCGCCTTCCAGGCCGGTTGGAACAGCCTGGGCACCTTCGGGCGCACGTTCCGCGACATCACCGGCGAGAGCCCGGGCGAGCTCAGGGCGCGTGAGCAAGCGGCGTCCCACCAGCGCGGGCCGGTGCCGCCCTGCTTCCTCACCGCCGCCCATCGGCCTCACCTCATCATCGCAGTTTCGGAGAAGCGGCGGCAGGAGGCGGACGCTAGGGTCGGCGGACCTGAAGAGAGGGAGGTCCCATGAGCCAGGGTGTCGGGGTGGTCGGTCTGTACGTTCGCGATCAGGACGAAGCCCTTCAATTCTATGTCGAGAAGCTCGGCTTCCGCGTGCACACCGATGCGCGCAACGGCGATTACCGCTGGCTGACGGTGCAGCATCCGGAGCAGCCGTCGTTCCAACTCGGCCTGTTCACGCCGCAGGCGCCGATGCACGATGCGGCCACCGCCCAGACCCTGCGCGAGATCGTAGCGAAGGGGGCCATGCCGCCGCTGGTGCTCGTCGTCGACGATTGCCGTGGCGCCCATGAGCACATGCAGGCCCGCGGCGTGGAGTTCACGCAGGAGCCGGTGGAGCGCTACGGCAGCGTCGACGCCAGCTTCCGCGATCCCTCAGGCAACGGGTGGAAGCTGATCGAGGCGCGGCGAGCGCCGGGTTGAGGGCCGGCCGCCCTTGCCGAAGGCGGCGTCGCCGGGCTTGATGCCCACGGTGGCGGCCCCAGGGCCTGACCTATGCGAGCGAACACCACGATGACGACGTCAAGCAGTTCGGAGGACGGCGCGGGAGGGGCATCTGCCGCGCAACTGATCGATGCGCGCATCGCGGAGCTGGGCGACTGGCGGGGCGCGACCCTCGCGCGCGTCCGCGCGCTCATCCAGGAGGCCGCTCCCGAGGTCGTCGAGGAATGGAAATGGCGCGGGGTCCCGGTGTGGTCGCTCGGCGGCATCATCTGCACCGGCGAGACCTACAAGAGCGTGGTCAAGCTGACCTTCGCCAAGGGGGCCTCGCTCGAGGATCCGTCGGGCCTCTTCAACTCCAGCCTCGACGGCAACACCCGGCGGGCCATCGACGTCCGCGAGGGCGACAGCATCGACGAAGAGGCGTTGAAGGCCCTCGTCCGTGCCGCCGTGGCACGGAACACGTCGGTGGGTGCGGCCCGCCCGTCTCGCTCTCGCAAGGAGCTCAAGGGCGCCTGAGCGGCGTGGCCACGGCGCTCAGCTGCGAGAGCGCCTGGCGATTGGGTGGCGGTGGGGCCGTCCCGATGCGGTCCGGGCACCACGCCCGATCTGCGCCTCGGCGAGGGCGAGCCGCCCTGCCCAGGTCACGTCGGCTGCCGCAGCGGCCGGAACGCCTCTCTGAGCTCGGCGGCGAAGAGCGCCGGCTCCTCCCAGGCGGCGAAGTGGCCGCCCCTGTCCGCCTCGTGAAAGTAGATCAGGTTGCGGTAGGCCCGCCGTGCCCAGGTCTCGGGGGCCCGATAATTCTCTCCCGGGAAGACCGTGATGGCCACCGGCAGCGCGATCTCGGCCGTCTTCTGTGCCGCCGCAACAACGACGCTCTGTCCGGCGTGCTCCCAGTACAGCCGCGCCGCCGAGGTCGCGCTGTTCGTCAGCCAGTACAGCGTAATGTCGTCCAGCACCTCGTCCGGCGACTTTTCCGGGTCGCTCGCGCTGTATGTCCAGTGTGCGAAGCCGGGATGGCCGAGCATCCACGCGGCAAGCCCGGCCGGGGAATCCGCCAGGCCGTAGCCGATCGTCTGCGGCCGGGTGCCCATGATCGTCGCGTAGGACCTGTCGCCCATCCTGGCGGCTGCATCGAGAGCCTCGTACGCCGCGCGCTCCGTCTCGGAGAGCCCGACCGGCGCGGGGCCGCCGTCGTTGAGCGCCTTGGCGATCTCGGCTGGCACCGTTGCCGGCAGGTTGATATGGATGCCGAGCAGCCCCGCCGGCGCCTGGCGCGCCATAGCGCTGGACACCGGCGAGCCCCAGTCGCCGCCCTGGGCCACATAACGTGTGTAGCCGAGGCGCTGCATCAGCTCCGCCCAGGTTCGCGCGATGCGGTCGGCGTTCCAGCCGGTGTCCGTGGGCTTGCCGGAAAAGCCGTAGCCCGGCATCGCGGGAATGACCACGTCGAAGGCGTCCTCGGCGCGGCCTCCATGGGCGGTGGGATCCGTCAGCGGGCCGATCACCTTGAGGTTCTCGAACACCGATCCCGGCCAGCCGTGGGTGATGATGACGGGCAGGGCATTGGCGTGGCTGGAGCGCACGTGGATGAAGTGGATGTCGAGGCCGCCGACCTCGGTCATGAACTGCGGAAGGGCGTTCAGCCTGGCTTCCGCCTTCCGCCAGTCGTAGCCGCTGCTCCAATACGCGACGAGCGGCTGGATCTTGGCGAGCGGGATGCCCTGTGACTGGTCGTGGGCCGTCTCCCGATCGGGCCAGCGCGTCGCCTGCAGGCGTCGGCGCAGGTCGGCGAGGTCGCCCGCGGGGATGGCGATGCGGAACGGGCGGACGGCGTTCCCCGTGGCCGCGGCTCCCGGATCCGCGGGCAACAGGCTGGACGCACCCGCGGCGGCGATCCCCGTCGCGGCGGTGGCCAGGAGCTTGCGCCGGCCGTGGTCGATTCCCTCCGGGCCGACCGGAGTGCCCGCGGGCGCTGGACCCGGGCGGCTGGCGACAGCAGCGAGCACCTGCATGAGCGTGGTCATGGCCTTCTCCCTTTCGGATCAGGCGCCTAGGGCAAGACTGCGATCGGCTCCGCCGTCGCCAGGATGGCGGGGGCGAACGGGGAGCCACTCAGCTCGTGCGCAGCGCGCATCATATCATGGGAGACGCGGCGGTCGCGACGCGGACACCGGGTGACGTGGCTGATGCCCTTCTGCTTCGGCCTTTCTCCGGTGGCGACCGCCGGACGGTGCGCGGCGGGCCGGTACTGCCCCGCGGCTCAAGCTGAGACCTCAATGATCTCCGCCACCTCCGCCGCGGGCGGGAAGTGGAAGAAGTCGCGGATCCGTGATACCCGGTCGCCGCGCCAGGTCAGCAGGATGAAGTAGTGGCTGCCGTCGCCGCGCTGCACGAGGATGCCCGGTACGCCGTCGATCGCGGCGAGGCTGAAGCGGGCATCGGTGAACCGCGCATAATTGGTGAAATAGCGCGTGATCGAGCGCTTTCCCTCGTGCACCGAATGGCCGACGAGGTCGAGGCGCACGTCCTCGGCCAGCAGATCGCGCATGGCGTCGAAGTCGCGGGCGTTGAACAGGTCGATATAGCGCGTAAGCTTCTCGCGCTCGTCGAGCGACAGCGGTGGCGCCACGGGAGCGTCGATCGAGCGTGCGACCGACCGGAGCCGCCGCCGTCCGCGGTGCAGCGCGGCCTTCACCGCCGGCACCGTCGTCGTGAGGATGTCGGCGATCTCGTTCAGCGAATAGCCGAGCACATCCATCAGGATGACGCTGCCGCGTTCGGCGGGCGAGAGCTCCATGAAGCCACGCAGCCCGGCCGCCGCAGCCTCGTGCTGATCGATGGCGGCGATGGGCTCCGCGGCGGCCTCGTCGATGGGCTCGACCAGCACGAGCGCCGCGCGCGCCCTGCGGCGCAGGTGATCGAGAGCCGCGTTGCGCGCGATGCGGAACAGCCACGCTTCGGCATTGTCGAGCGCGTCGACGCCTGGGAACGCCTGCATCGCCTTGATCAGGGTGTCCTGCACCACGTCCTCGCCCTCGACCGCGGAGCCGACCATGCGCGCGCAGAACCGGTAGAGCTTCGGCCGCAGCGCCTCCGCGAGAGGGGCGAAGGCCTCCTGTCTGTCTCGTGCCTCGGGCATGGCGTTCCTCGCAGCCGACGGGTCGCGGCGCAGGATGTCCGTGCGGATGATCAGGCACAATCAGCCGAAAAAAATAAACTTCGCGCGAATCCTTTGCGGTCTTCCGGTCGTCTTGGCGGTGCAACACACCAGGAGTGCAGCCATGAAGCTCTATACTCTTCCGGGATCTCCCAACGGCCGCAAGGTTGTCGCGGTGATCAACCGGCTTCGTCTGCCCGTCGACATCGCCTATCTCGATTTTTCCAAGGGAGATACGCGTGAGCCCGCGTTCCTCGCGCTCAACCCTAACGGCATGGTGCCCGTCCTCGTCGACGGCGACTTCCGGCTCTGGGAGTCGAACGCCATCATGGAGTATCTCGTCGGGAAAGCCGGGGGCTCCCCGCTGCTGCCCGAGGATCCCAGGCAGCGCGCCGAGGTCAGTCGCTGGCTGTTCTGGGAGCAGGCGCACTTCAACAAATGGTTCGGCACGCTGGTCTTCGAGAGCCTGATCAAGCCGCAGTTCGGCATGGGGGAGGCGAGCCCGGATCTCGTCGCGTTCTGCCTGGCGCAGGTGGCGCGCTTCGCGCCGGTTCTCGACGGACATCTTGCCAGCCGCGACCATCTCGTCGGCAGCGGCGTCACGCTCGCCGACTACGCGATGATCGGCCTTGAGAAATACCGCGCGGCCGCCCCGTTCGACTGGACACCTTTCGCCAACGTCAACCGCTACTTCGATGCCATGCGCGAGGATGACGCGTGGGTGAGGGCGGTGCCGCCCGTCACCGATGCGGGGCCGGCGAAGGCTGCCTGATCGCGGGCCGCGAAGGATTGCCTTTGCGGCTTCGGCCGGAGCGCGAGGGCTCCGGCCGGACGCGTTTCGCACCGAGCGCCGTTGCGAAGCTGTCGGCTCTCAGACGCGCCGCGAGCCCGCGGACCGCTGTTCGCGGGCCAGCAGCTCGCGCTTGCGCTTGAAGCCCCAACGGTAGCCGGAGATCGAGCCGTCCTTCTTGATGACGCGGTGGCACGGCACGAGGACGGCGATGGGATTGCAGGCGATCGCCGTGGTCACCTCGCGAGCGTCGCGGGTGCCCAGTTCGGCCGCCAATGCGCCGTAGCTCGTCGTTTCGCCCATGGGCAAGGTGCGCAGCATCGACCAGACCTGGACCTCATACGGCGTCCCACGTAGATCGAGGGGAACGGCGGGATCGTAGCCGGGCTCTTCGATCGCGCGCGTCACCCGGTCGAGGATGTCGCTCAACCCCTCCTGTCCGTCGATGATGTCGGCCTCGGGGAAGCGGACGCGCAGCGCGTCCTCCATCGCGCGATGGTTCGAGCCGAACTCCAGGGCGACGAGCCCCTTGTCGGACATGGCCACCATGACATCGCCGAGCGAGCTGGTCGCCCATGCGACGCGGATGATGTCGCTCATCTCTGCCTCCGTTGAGCTTGCACCGAGACGATGCAAGGCCGCGATGCCATGGCCTTTTCGGTCCTCGCCGTAAGATCGAGGAGCCCACACGGGGGTGGGCCTGATCGGGGCGGCGCAGGTGAGCCGCCCCGTCGGGGGCGAACCGCCGGCGGCCGTCGATCAGGCGGCCTTCAGCAGTCCGAGCTGGGTCAGCGCGGTTACGCCGTCGTCGAGGCCGATCTCCTGCGCGATCTCGCCGTCGAGCACCTTCAGCACCGTGGTGCCGGTGAAGTGCATCCTGCGGCCGGTCGCAGCGGGGAGCCCGCCGGTCAGAAAGTCGTTGAAGGCCGGCCCCGTATGGGTGCCGCCGCCTTCCCACTGACCGACGACGTAGTCGCCCTCGGCGATCAGATCCGCCGTCCCCCAGAAGTTGAGATCGGGGAACGCGGCCCGGAAATCGGTCATGAACGCCTTGATGTCGTCGCGACCGCGGCGCGGCTCGTGCAGCGAGTACTTGAGCAGCATGTCCGGCGCCGCGATCTCGTCGACGACCGCAAGATTGACGTCCTTGCCCCAGAATTCGGTAAACCAGCGGACGACGACAGCCTTGTTATCTTCTTCCTTGCTCATGGGAACGGGTCCTATCGATCTGGTTCGAGGGATCATCGACACTGCTCGATGACCTGAGCAAAGGATTACGCTCCGGACCGCCTTGCCGAACTCCGGTTGTTGTCTTGCAATCGGCAAAGCGCTGCAGATTTAGAGAGATGACGCAAATCAGTTCTTCGTCCGAGCCGGCTACAAAGTCGGAAGGATGCCGCCACAAAAGGGTACAGCCGTGATCGATCATATGGGCATCAGGCCACGAGCCATCGAAAGCGCGCGACGGTTTTACGATGCTGCCCTCCATCCGCTCGGCATCACGAACGTGATGGAGGTCAGGCCAGAAGAAGCCGGCGGCTATCACGGCATAGGCTATGGAAGTGGCGGAAAGCCATTCTTCTGGCTGTCCAGTGACAGTCGCCGTGCCGCCCCGGATGGTCCATGTGGAGCGGGCATCCACATCGCGTTCGAGGCCGAAAGCAGAGCGGTGGTCGACGCTTTTTACGCAGCGGCGATGGCGCAAGGCGCACGTGACAACGGCCCGCCAGGCATCAGGCCTCATTATCATCCGGCCTATTATGCGGCGTTCGTGATCGACCCGGACGGGGTCAACGTCGAGGCCGTGTGCCAAAAGCAAGAGTGAGAGACGACGGCCGGATCAACATCGGTACCGATCCCGTGAAACGCGCCGTCGCTGCCGCGCCTCAGAGCTCCACGCCGAGGTGCCGCCTCCAGACGAGGCCCGCGTCAGTGTCGCCGCGCGGCCGGTATTCGGTGCCGATCCATCCCCCATAACCGAGCCTGCCGAGCTCGGCGAAAACGGCGCGGTAGTCGATCTCGCCCTCGTCCGGCTCGGCGCGGCTGGGCACGGCGGCGATCTGCACATGGCCGATGACAGGCAGGTGGCGGGTAAGCCGGCGCAGCACGTCGCCCTCGGTCGCGCCGACGTGGTAGACATCGAACATCAGCTTGATGTTCGGCCGGCCGGCCTCGTCGCGGATGCGCTCCGCCTCGGCCTGCGTCGCATAGAAATAGCCTGGCGCGTCATAGGGGTTCAGCGCTTCGAGCAGCAGGGTGAGGCCATGCGGGGTCGCCTTGTCCGACGCCTGGCGCAGATTGCCGATGAAGACGCGCGCCGCCTCCTCGCGGGCCTCGGCGGCCACGAGCCCGGCCATGCAGTGGATCGCGGTGCCGCCCGCCTCCACGCAATAGGCAATCGATTGGTCGACGGCGGCCTGGAACTCCGCCTCCCGTCCCGCAAGCGCCCCCAGCCCGTTCTCGCCCGGCTGGCCGCGCACCGTGTTGATGCCGAGGAGCCTGAGCCCATGGCGCTCGCAGCGCGCCCGCACCGCGGCTGCCGGCGTGTCGTAGGGCCAGTGCAGCTCGATCGCCTTGAAGCCGGCCTGAGCGGCCGCATCGATGCGCTCCAGCAGCGGCCGGTCCGGCCAGAGAAAGCCCAGGTTGGCGGAAAAGCGTGGCGTCACGTCAGTCTGAACCTCGCGTTGAGGGCCTCGATCTGGGCTGTGTCGAGGTGGCGCACGTTGAGCCCGCCCGTGAGCACGAGGAGCTTCGCGGTCTCCTCCAGCTCCTCGGCGGCGAATACGGCGCTGTCGAGCGACAGCCCCGCCACCACCGGCCCGTGGTTGGCGAGCAGCAGGGCGGCGTGGTCGGCCGCTCGCGCGCGGACCAGCGGGACGACCTCGGCCGAGCCCGGCATGGTGTAGGGCAGCACCGGCACGCGCCCTACCCGCATCACCACGTAGGGCGTGATCGGCGCGATCGCGTCGTCCGGATCGACGTCGGCGAGGCACGAGAGGGCCGTGGCGAAGGTGGAGTGCAGGTGCACCACGGCGCCGGTCTGCGGCCGGCCCTCGTAGAAGGCCCGGTGCAGCGGCAGCTCCTTGGTCGGCGCATCGCCCGAGACGGGGTTCCAGTCCGCGTCGAGCGCGGTGATCCGGGCCGCGTCGAGAAAGCCCAGGCAGGAATTGGTCGGCGTCACCAGGAAGCCGTCGCCGGCGCGCACCGAGATGTTACCTGACGAGCCCACGGTGAAGCCGCGCTCGAACAGCGAGCGGCCCCAGGTGACGATGCCCTGGCGCAGGGCCGCCTCGTCGCGCTCTCCGTGCGGCGGCACGGCCATCACGCCCTCTCCGTGGTGGCGCGGCGCCCCATGATGGCGAGCGCCTTGTCATAAAAGTCGACAGCACCGAAGTTGCCGCTCTTCAGGGCGATGCGGATCGGCCGGCCGCCGGCCGAGCCGGCCAGCGCGGGCACGCCGGGGTCGATTTCCGGGCTGATCGTCAGCCGGTCGAGGCCGAGCGCGGCGACGACGGCGCCCGCGGTCTCACCGCCACCGATCGCGAGCCGGGTGACGCCGCCCGCCACCAGCGCGGCGGAGAGGTCGCCGAAGAAGCGCTCCAGGGCCGCGGCCGTCCGTTCCCGCCCGAAGCGCTGCTGGGCCGCGGCCACCGCCTCCGGCGCGGCGGTCGAATAGACGGCCGGGGCCTCGCCGGCATGGGCCAGGACGAAATCCCGTGCCGCGGCGACCGAGAGGGTGCCGTCCAGCACGGCCTCCGGCGCCACGGCCAGGCCGGGATGGCGCGCCAGATGCTGCGCAAGCTGCGCCTGGGAGGCGCGCGAGCAGGAGCCCGACAGGACGGCGCTCGCGCCGTCCACGCCGGTAAAGGCCGCGCCCTTGCTACCCAGCTTGCCCGCCCGCCGAAAATTGTCGGGAAGCCCGAGCGCGATGCCTGAGCCGCCCGTGACCAGCTTCGCTCCGGCGATCGCGGTGCCGATGGCCCTCAGATCGTCGTCGGCCACGGCGTCGACCACGGCAAGGCGCGCGCCCTCCTCCTCGGCGCCGGCGAGGGCGGCGGCAATGGCCTCCGCCCCCTGCCGGACGCTGGCATAGGGCACGAGCGCCACCTCGCCCCTGGTCTGGCGGCGCAGCCAGCGCCGGATGTCCGGATCGGTCATCGGCGTCAGCGGGTGGTGCTCCATGCCGGATTCGCTGAGGAGCCGGCCGCCGACGAAGAGGTGGCCCTGGTAGAGCGTGCGGCCCGTCGCCGGAAACACCGGGCACACCACCGCAATCCCCGCGCCGAGCGCCTCGCTCAAGGCCTCCGCGACCGGCCCGATGTTGCCCTCGGGCGTGGAATCGAAGGTCGAGCAATACTTGAACAGGATCTGCTCGGCCCCCTGGCGCTGCAGCCAGTCGAGCGCCTCGAGCGATTGCCGCACCGCCTCGGCGGCCGGGACGGAGCGCGTCTTCAGCGCGACCACGCCGGCGTCGGCCGCGGGCGCCCCACCATGGGGCACGCCGACGAGGAGCGTCGTCGCCATGCCGTTCCTGGCGAGCGTGTTGGCAAGGTCGCTGGCGCCGGTGAAATCGTCGGCGATGGCGCCGAGCAGCATGGCCTAGCCCCCGATGCGCCCGCCGAGCTCGTCCTCGACATGGATGCGGATGATGTCGTCGAAGCTGGTCTCGGCCTTGAAGCCGAGCGCGCTTGCGCGCTGCGGGTCGAAGCGCGGCGCCCAGCCCTCCACGATGCGCATGATGGTCTCGTCCGGCTCGTGGCGGATGAGCTTCACCGCGGATGCGCCGGCGACCCGCCGCAGCGCCTCGATCTCCTCGCCGACCGTGGCCGAGAGGCCGGGCATGCTGAGGTTGCGCCGCGGCCCGACCTGGCCGAGATCGAGCGATCCGGCGTGGATCAGGAAGTCCACCGCCGCGCGCGGGCTGGCGAACCAGTGGCGCACGTGCGGCGAGACCGGCAGGACCGCCTCCTGGCCGACGAGCGGTTCCCGCAGGATGTTGGAGAAGAAGCCGGACGCCGCCTTGTTGGGCTTGCCGGGCCGGATGCAGATGGTCGGCAGGCGGATGCCGATGCCGTCGAAGATGCCGCGGCGGGTGTAGTCGGCGAGCAGCAGCTCGCCGATGGCCTTCTGCGTGCCGTAGCTGGTGAGCGGCATGGTGGCGAACTCGTCCGGAATCGCCTCCGGAAAGGGCGCGCCGAAGACGGCGATAGAGGAGGTGAAGACGACGCGCGGCGTGTAGGGCGCACGCAGTCCCTCGCGGCGGATCGCCTCGAACAGATGGCGCGTGCCGTCGAGATTGATGCGGTAGCCCTTGTCGAAGTCGGCCTCGGCCTCGCCGGAGACGATGGCGGCGAGATGATAGATGAGGTCCGGCCGGCCGGCGATCAGATCGCGCGCATCGTCTGCGTTCGAAACGTCCACCGCCCGCAGCTCGATGTCGCCTGCGAAGCCCGTCGGCCGTTGGGGCGCGACGACGTCGGCAAGCGTCATGCTTGCCAGCTCCTGATCTGCGATGCGGCCGGCCGATGACAGGCGTTCCGCAAGCTTGCGCCCGAGCATTCCGGCCGCGCCAACGATCAGAACCTTCATGTGACCCTCGTGCTTCTTATGAGTCAGCGGGTCATCTTACAGCGATAGGGGCGCCGATGGAGGTCATCATCAGAAATCATGCCTCGACCGGCCCGCCTCGCGCGCCGTCTCCACCCGCCATCGCAAACCGCTGCACGATCCAGTCGATGAACAACCGCACGCGCGGCGAGAGCTGGCGGTTGCGGGGGTAGAGCACCGAGACAGGGCCGGGCGGCACCAGGTGGTCGGGGAGCAGGCGCAGCAGCCGGCCGGCGGCGAGATCGTGCTCGACGTGGAACACCGGCATCTGGGCGAGGCCGAGGCCCAGGCGCACGCCGGCGAGGAAGGTCTCGGTGCCGGTGACGGAGAAGGGGGCGGCGACATCCACCCGCATGAGCCCGCCCGGCGCCTGGAACTCGAAGGGCCTGACCGCGCCCGTGGTGAGCGAGCGCAGGCCGACGGTGCGATGGTGCGCCAGGTCGGCGATCGTCTGCGGCGTGCCGTAGCGGTCGAGGTAGGCGGGGGCGGCGCAGGTGATGCGGGCGAGCTGGGCGACGCTGCGCGCCACCAGGTCGCTGTCCGGCAGCGTGCCCCAGCGCAGCACGCAGTCCACGCCCTCACGCACCACGTCCACCCAGCGCTCGCTCTCGCTCAGGGCGATCTCGATGTCGGGATAGCTCGCGAAAAAGTCCGGCAGGCCCGGCAGCAGGAAATGGCGCGCCAGCGTGCCCTGCACCTCGATGCGCAGCAGGCCCCTGGGTGTGGCGCCGCGGAAGGCGCCCTCGGCATCCTCGATATCGTCGAGGATGGCCAGGCAGCGGCGGTAGTAGGCCTCGCCGTCCAGCGTCGGCCGCACCGTGCGTGTGGTGCGCTGGAGCAGGCGCACGCCCAGCCGCTCCTCCATCTGCCGGATCGCCTCGGTCGCCGTCGAGCGCGGCATGTCGAGGTCGTGCGCTGCCTGGGTGAAGCTGCGCCGGTCGACCACCCGCGTGAACAGCCGCATCGCATCCAGCCGGTCCACCGCCTGCCTCCTTTGTTCGATCACGGCGAACAGTGTTGCCGACCGTAACCAGATTATCCCGGCGCTCCCAGGGGGCATCTCACTCGCATCGGCTCGACCAGGGCGACAGCGAACAGGAGCAAATCATGAGCAACGACTCGAACAAGGTGGCGATTGTCACCGGTGCCTCGCGCGGCATCGGTGCGGCGATCGCCGAGCGGCTGGCCAGGGACGGCTTCACCGTCGTCGTCAACTATGCGGGCCGGGCGGCCGAGGCCGAGGTGCTGGTGGCGAAGATCGAGGCGGCCGGCGGCCGCGCCATCCCCGCCCAGGCCGATGTCAGCGATGCCGCCGCGGTGGCGCGCATGTTCGACGCGGCGCAGGCGGCCTTCGGCGGCATCGACGTGCTGGTCAACAACGCCGGCATCATGAAGCTGGCGAGCATCGCCGACAGCGACGACGCGCTGTTCGACAGCCAGGTCGCCGTCAATCTGAAGGGTAGCTTCAACACGCTGCGCGAGGCGGCCAAGCGCCTGCGCAGCGGCGGGCGGATCATCAATCTGTCGTCGAGCGTGGTCGGCCTCTACCAGCCGGGCTACGCCGCCTATGCCGCCACCAAGGCAGGCGTCGAGGCGATGACCCACGTGCTCACCAAGGAGCTGCGCGGCCGCCACATCACCGTCAACGCCGTCGCGCCCGGGCCGACCGCCACCGCGCTGTTCCTCGACGGCAAGCCGCAGCAGGTGATCGACACCCTCACCAAGCTCGCCCCGCTCGAGCGGCTCGGCCAGCCCGAGGACATCGCCAGCGCGGTCGCCTTCCTCGCAGGCCCCGACGGCGCCTGGGTCAACGGCCAGGTGCTGCGCGCCAACGGCGGGATCATCTGAGCATCCCCAAACCATCCCGAGCCGGCGGCTGCCCTGGCGCGGACCGGCGATCGACAGGAGTTCGTCATGTCCAACAAGATCATCCTCATTACCGGCGCGTCGAGCGGCTTCGGCCGGCTCACCGCCGAGGCGCTCGCCAAGGCCGGCCACACCGTCTACGCCTCCATGCGCGACGTCGCCGGGCGCAATGCCGGGACTGCGGCGGAGATGGCCGCGACCTCGGCGCGCGACGGCGTCGACCTACGCCCCCTTGAGCTCGACGTGCAGTCCGAGCCTTCGGTCGCCGCGGCGGTCGAAGCGATCATGGCCAGGGATGGGCGCATCGACGTCCTGGTCCACAACGCCGGCCACATGATGTTCGGCCCGGCCGAGGCCTTCACGCCGGAGCAGTACGCCCAGCAGTACGACGTCAACGTGCTCGGCACGCAGCGGGTCAACCGCGCCGTCCTGCCCCACATGCGCGCCGCCAGGCAGGGCCTGCTGGTGTGGGTGTCGAGCTCGAGCTCGGCCGGCGGCACGCCGCCGTACCTGGCGCCCTATTTCGCCGCCAAGGCGGCCATGGATGCGCTGGCGGTGCAGTATGCCCGCGAGCTCTCCCGCTGGGGCATCGAGACCACGATCATCGTGCCCGGCGCCTTCACCAAGGGCACCAACCACTTCGCCCATTCGGGCCGCCCGGCCGACGAAGCGCGCCTGGCGGCGTACGAGGCGGGGCCCTACCACGGCTTCGGCGAGCAGGTGCAGCAGGCGTTCGCTGCCATCGTGCCCGACGATGCGGATGTGGCCGGCGTCGCCGACGCCATTGTCGCGGTGGTGGACACGCCGTTCGGCAAGCGCCCGTTCCGCGTCCACTACGACCCGACGGAGGACGGCGCCGATGTCGGCTTCACCGTGCTCGACCGTCTGCGCGCCGAGATGCTCCACCGCGTCGGCCTCGCCGACCTGCTGAAGCCCGCCAGGCTGGTCTGAGGGCGGTGCTTTTCCTACGCCGCCGCCTCGAGGATGAGCTGGGCGACCGCGTCGGGGTGGGAGATCAGCGACAGGTGGCTCGAAGCGAGCTCGATCGTCTTGGCGCCCATACGCTTGGCCATGAAGCGCTGGAGGTCAGGGTTGATCGTGCGGTCCTCGGTCGAGACCGCATAGAAGCTCGGCTTGGAGCGCCAGGCCGCCTGGCTCGTCTTGCCGGCCAGCAGCGCCTTGTGGAAGGGCTGCTGCACGGCGTAGAGCACCCTGGCCTTCGCCTCCGGCACGTCGCCGGCAAAATCGCGCAGGAAGGCTGCTTCGCTGAGGCGGCCCTCGTCGCCGTCGAAGACGATGCCCGCCGTCGCCGGCGGTGTCGGGTAGCCCTTGGCGAGCGCCGTGTAATCCTCGTCCGCATCCGGCGCGCGCGCCGCCACGTAGACGACGGCCGACACGTTGGGATGCACGCCGGCTTGCGTCACGATCATGCCGCTGAAGGAATGGCCGACCAGCACCGTCGGGCCGTCCTGGCGGGCGAGCACGCGCTCGGCCTCCGCCACTGCGTCGGGCAGCGTGGTGAGCGGGTTCTGCACCGAGGTGACGTTCAGCCCGCGCGCCTGGAGGCGGGCGATCACCTCGGTCCAGCACGAACCGTCGGCGAACAGGCCGTGGACGAGAACGATGTTGCGGGCCCGCGTGGGTGCGGCCGGCGCGGCGAAGGCGCGGGGCACGACGAGGGACGCAGTTACCCCCGCGACGAGGGCAGTCGAAAAGGTGCGGCGGTTCATCATGGCAAGTCTCCGAGATCAATGGCTCGAGCAGGGGCGTCGATCACCTCCCGCTCTCGATCGGGAACATGCGCTCCGCCGTGTCCTTCGACTGCCTGTACGAAGGTGTTAGCCGTTCATGTGGACGTGCTCGGCTGAATATTCGGTGAGATCTATTTTCGCTCTGGTGTGGCGAGTCCGAAATTCGCACCACCTCGGGGCAGCGCTGGGAGCGAATTTCGGATTCCTAAGCCACACTAGCAACTCTATGATTCTAGTGTGGTTTAATGGATCTGAAGGTCCTGAACATCGATGCCATGTGGGGAGCAGGAACTTCAGATCCACCACACTAGGCAACAATGGTCACCGGAGCTGATCAACCGGTAGCTCAACGATGACTGCCGGCTTCGAGGTGCTGGCGCTCGAGAGCCAGCGTGAGCAGGCTCCCCATGGTCTCCACCAGCGTGCCGGGCCTGGATGGGCGCTCCGCTGGGTCGAACGCCAGCCCGATGACGGCCTGCGGTCCGGCGGCCGTCGCGACAGGCCAGAAGTCGAAGCGCGAGGTGTCGAACGGATACACGCCCGCCGGGACGCGCCGGCCGGCCGTCAGCGCCGATTGCGCCGCCTCCACCTCGGCCTCGAGCGGCTCGATCCTGCCGCGCGTCTCCATGTCGTCCACTGCCGTTTCCGAGATGAGCATCACGGCAACCGGCACGTGGAAAAGCGCCTCGAGGATGTCGGCGGTGACGGCCGTGAGCGCCCGTGCATGGTCGGCCGCGACGACGTCGCGGCCATAGGCCTGCAACAGCGCCGCCTGCCGCCTCAGGTTGGCCGCCGCGTCGGCCCTGCGCCGGGCCGTGGAGGCCACGGCGCTTGCAATGCATCCGACGACGAACAGCAGCGCGATGGCCCAAATGTTGGCGGGGTCATCGACGGCGAGCGTGTAGCGCGGCTCGGTGAGAAAGAAATTGTAGGCGAGGGCGCCGAGGATCGCCGCGCAGAGGGATGGTCCCAAGCCGAACGTGACCGCGGCGATGATGACCGGGATGACATAGACCAGCGACAGGTTGGGGATCGTCACCGCCTTGTCGAAGCCGACCGCGAGGGCCGTCGCCAGGGCGGTCATGACGACCGCTGCGAGGTAGCGCACCGCGATCGGCGCGCTCGACAGCTGCAACGCCAGCGATGGATCAGGCTCGTCGAGTCCCGTAATCCCGCCCGGCGACATGGCTCTCCGAGTGGTCATGGCGATGCCCTCTCATGGCAAGGGGCGAGCCTGGCCGGCCTGCCGTCGGCCCTGCACGAGGGCCGGCCGTCGCCTGCCGCGGCATCCGAGAACCGGGCACCGCACGTTAACTACCGGCAGCCGCGTCAGCTCTGCGCGCTCGCCCTCCGTTCGTAGATGGAGCGACGCCCATAAGAAGTCCATTCACGCGCCGGCACGAAAACATAAGGGCACTGTTAGGGCCGCCCTATCACCGGCCCGCCGCGACCTGGTTCCGGTCGACGCGCAGGTGGACGGGCCGGACCAGGGCGAGGCACGTCCGCCGCGATGGATCACCAGCCGCGATCCCATTCCGGCTGACCACGGAAGCAGTTGACAAGGAAGTCGACGAGCGCCCGCACCTTGAGGGCGAGGTGCCTTGCGGGAGGGTAGACCACGTGGATGCCGAACCGGCCTTCCTCCCTATCGGCCAGCAACAGCCGGACCCGGCCGTCGCGGATATGGCGACCGGCGATGAAGCTGGGGACGCGGGCGATGCCGAGCCCTGCTTCCGCGGCGGCCAGACAGGCCTCGCCGTTCGAAAAGTGCAGCCGCCCCGCCACGGCGACGGTGAGCGCTTCTCCCGACCGCGCCGAAGCGAAGCGCCAATTGAGGGGATCGCGGAAATTGGTGTCGATGATGCAATCGTGCGCCGCGAGATCTTCCGGGCGCTTCGGCACGCCCTTTCGTGCGACGTAGGATGGCGCGGCCACGACGACGACCCGCGCATCACACAGCTTGCGAGCGATCAGGCTGCTGTCGGACGGCTTGCCGATCCTGACGGCGACGTCGAAGCCCTCGTCCACCAGGTTCACGATGCGGTCGGAAAAGCTCACGTCGAGCTGGATGTCCGGAAAGGCGCGCGCGAAATCCAGAAGCGCGGGCGCGAGCTGGATCGTGCCGAAGGACATCGGAGCCGTCAGCCGCAGGCGGCCCGTCGGTGCGCCGGACGCGTTGCGAACGGACGCATCCAGCACGTCGAATTCATCGAGCAGCGCCTTCACGCGCTCGTAGTACGCCTGGCCGACCTCGGTGGGGGAGAGCGCCCGTGTGGTGCGCTTGATGAGCTGGACGCCCAGATCGGCCTCCAGCCGCGAGACGAGCTTCGACGCCTGGCCGCTGCTGGTGCCCAGGCGCTGGGCCGCGACGGCAAAACTGCCGGCATCGAGCACGGCGACGAACATGCGGTCGCAGTCCAGGCGGTCCATGGCGTCCGTTCGGGATCTGTTGCGTGCATCCTCCCGTCAAACTAGCCCACCTGGGGGATTATCCCATATGCGCCGCGGCGTGCCTCACGCCGGGCCGCCGTGCCGGACGGTTCACCCGTGAGCTCACGAAATGCCCTCCTTGCGCTCACGCCGGGCGGAGAGACGGTCAGGCCGCGGGCGCGAGCCAGGGCAGTTCCGGCCCGACGGGCACGATGCCGTTGGGGTTCAGCGCCCGGATCGAATAGTAGCCGCGCTTGATGTGGTCGATGTTCACGGTCTCGCGCACGCCGGGCACCGCGAGGACGCGCACGAGGTAGGCGGAGAGGGCGGGATAGTCGGCGAGCCGGCGCAGGTTGCACTTGAACAGGCCGTGATACGCCGCATCGAAGCGCACCAGCGTCACGAACAGGCGGATGTCGGCCTCTGTCGGCGCCGCGCCGAGCAGGAACGGGCCGCCGGCGGCGAGCCGCTCCTCCAGCTCGCCCAGCATGGCGAAGACGTCGGCGAAGGCCGCCTCATAGGCAGCCTGCGTGGTGGCGAAGCCGGCGCGGTAGACCCCGTTGTTGAGGCGCGGATAGATGGCCGCGTTCAGTTCGTCGATGTCGTGGCGCAGCGCCTGGGGGTAGAGGTCGATGCCATGGCGTGCGAGGGCTCCGAAGCCGGAGTTGAACATCCGCACGATGTCGGCGGACTCGTTGTTGACGATCGTGCCGCGCGCCCGGTCCCACAGCACCGGTACCGTGGCGCGGCCGGTGTAGAGCGGATCGGCGCGCGTATAGAGCTCGTGCACGTAGGTGGAGCCGTTGACGCTGTCGCGGTCCGACCCGGGCTGGTCGCCGAAGCGCCAGCCCTGATCGGTGAGCACCGGATCGACGACGGAGACGGAGACGGCCGCCTCCAGCCCCTTCAGCTTGCGGGCGATGAGCGTGCGCGAGGCCCAGGGACAGATCAGCGCGACATAGAGATGGTAGCGCCCCGCCTCGGCCTTGAAGCCGCCCGATCCGGTCGGTCCCGGCTCGCCGTCCGCCGTCACCCAGTTGCGGAAGCTGGAGGTCTGGCGCACGAAGCCGCCGGTGGCGTCGGTCGCCTGCACCGGCTGCCAGTCCTCGGTCCATCGTCCGTTCACGAGCATGATCAGGCCTTCGTGCGGTCGGAGCCGGCGAGCGTCGTAATCGCGATGGCCGTTCCCCAGGGATCGTGCAGGGAGAAGGACGGCGCACCCGCATCGTCCGTACCGCGCGCATGCTCCCTGATGGCCTCGGCCCGGGCCGCATCCACCCGGATGGCGAGTTCGGCCAGGCCTGTCGACGGATAGCTGCGCGGCCCGGCCCCCCGGCTGTTCCAGATATTGGTCGCGATATGATGATGATAGCCGTCGGCGGCGTAGAAAGTGCCGCCGGGGTAGCGGGCGGTGATGTCGAGACCGAGAACGCCGGCGTAGAATGCCTCGGCCGGCGCGAGCGCGCCGACCTGCAGGTGCACGTGGCCGACGGCGGAGCCTCCGGGGAAGCCGCGCCACGGCCCATCACCGGCGCTGGCGAGCAGGCCCTCGACGTCGAGCGGCTCGGTCGACATCGCGACCTGCCGATCAGTCCACCTCCAGGTCGACGCGGGCCGGTCGGCATAGATCTCGACGCCGTTGCCTTCCGGATCGGAGAGATAGATCGCCTCGCTGACCAGATGGTCCGAGGCGCCGACCACGGCGGCTCGTGCCTGGAGGGCGTGCCGTGTCCAGCGAGCGAGATCGGCGCGCGCCGGCAGAAGGAAGGCGGTGTGGAACAGGCCGGCCTCCCGCGGCGAACGCCGCCGTGCCGCGGCATCCCGGCGCAGCTCCAGCAGCACCGTGTCGCCGGCGCCCAGTTCGGCGCTCTCGCCATCCTGCCGCAGGCAATGGAGGCCCACGGTCTGCTCGTAGAAAGCCCTGACCTGGTCGAGATCGTTCACGGTCAGCGCCACGCGGCCCATGGACAGGCGCCGCGCCGGGTAGGGGGCGGCCGTACGATCGGCCGCCTTCAGGGTCGTCTCAGACATGAGGGTCGCCTCAGACATGGCGATACCGATCCCCTTCGGGCCCGTCGGCAGCAACCGGCGTCGGCTTCAGGGCATAGGCGCCGTCACCCGCGAGCGCCAGAGCGAGAAGCGCGACGATCCAGAGCGCGAGGTATTCCCAGCCGCCCTTGGGATTGGTGAAGAAGAAGCCGGCCGGTCCATGGACCGTAAAGATGGCGCCGAGCAGGATCGGGATCAGCGCGAGCGCCGCGATCCGGGGCCAGATGCCGAGGATCAGCGCCACGGCGCCGACCAGTTCCCAGGCGATGGTCACGTAGGCCAGCCAGCCCGGCAGGCCGAGCGAGCCGAAGAAGCCTGCGGTGCCGGCGGGCGTGAAGACGAAGATCTTCAGCCCGGCATGGGCCAGGAACAGGATGCCCAACGCGATGCGAAGGACGAAGGCGGCGTAAGGCGCGGTGCGGTTGTCGATCATGGAAGCGTCCCGTTGTGCATTGATCTCCACCGCGCATATGCCCTGCGACCACGGCCGTGATTATCCGGACATCGAGCAGATGATTGCTTCCAATTAGGAAGGAATGATCGCCGCGTTCCGCTCGCGTGGCGATGTCGCTCCTCTCTCGCGCTTTCTTGGCCTGCATGTCACAGACGCGGGCCCTGTCTCGTCATGTCACCGGAACCCACGAAAGGAGCCGGAACCATGACCGCCAAGCTCGATCCCTTCACTGCTGCCCCTGAGCTCATGAAGAGCTGGATGGGGACCTCGCTTGCCGTCGTGGCCAGCCTCGAGCCCAGCCTCATCGAGCTGGTGAAGATCCGCGCCTCGCAGATCAACGGCTGCGCCAACTGCATCAACATGCACACCGCCGAGGCGCGTGCCAAGGGCGAGACTGAGCAGCGCATCTATCTGCTGTCGGCCTGGCGGGAGGCGCCCTGCTACGGCGCGCGGGAGCGCGCCGCGCTCGGCTGGACGGAGGAGCTGACGTGCCTGTCGGAACGCCACCCGCACGCGGCGGCTCGTGCACTGCTCGAAGCCGAGTTCACCGAGGAGGAGCAGGTCAAGCTCACGCTGATGATCAACGTCATCAACGGCTGGAACCGCATCGCCGTGGGCTTCGGCCTGTGGCTGGATCCGGCGGCGGCGAGGGCGGCGGCCTGAACCGAAGCCCGGGCTTCGGGGCGCGGCGGCGAGCGGGCGCGCACCGCTTGCTTCGCCGTCGCGCGCCGGACGCCGACCAGACGGCAGCGGTACGATCTTGTTTCGCGTCGCCCGCCCGCACCTGACGCCGCCGCCCGTCTCGGGGGCGTGCCCGGCTATCTCGCCGCCGACGGCACGACGGGCGAGAGCGTCGCCTGAAAGGCCGCGACGAGCTTCTCGTGCGCGTCCTGCACGGAATAGACGTCGGCCCGCCCGACGACGATGCGTCGGCCTGCTTTCAACACATATCCCCGGGCGGTCAGCGTGGTTCCCGTGGCCGCCGCCAGCAGATTGATCGTGTAGCTCGCCGTGACCAGCTCGCCTGCCGCGGAGGCACAGGCCCAGGCACAGGCGTCGTCGGCCAATGCGCCGACGACGCCGCCATGGATGGCGCCGAGAAACTGCCGATGTTCCGGCCTGATCGGGATGCTGATCTGGCAGCGGCCGTGACCGAACTGATCGACCGTCCCGTTCAAGACGCTCCGGAAGAACGACACCTCGAGAATGCGCTCGAGGAACTCCCTCGTGATGCCCGTCGTGGCGGGCGCTGCCCTAGGCATGGATCAGCCGGCTAACGAGAACGGCTTTCATCGGACCCAGGAACCAGAGCTGGCGCATGATGGCTACTCCCGCGCGGTCGGAGCCGCTGCCTTCGCCGCCAGAGCGGCCTTTGCCTTCTCGATATCCAGCGCACGGCCGCCGACGCCGTAGCCTCCGGCCGGCACCTCCTCGATCAGGACGTGCACGCTCGGCCGCAGCGCCGGGAAGCCTTCGACCTCCACCACGACGTCGGTCACCTTGCTGATCAGCGCCGCCTTCTGCGTGTCGCTGAGGGCGCCGGCAGGCACTTGAACGGTCACAACGGGCATCTTCGCTCTCCTGTTCTATGGCGATTGCCATAGTATGGCAGTCACCCTATAACGCCGACGCCGGCTTTCGGCAAGGAGAATCGATTCATGCCCAGGACGACGGACGCGCGTGAAAAGGCGATCCGGACCGCCGAGCGTCTCTTTCGCGTTCAGGGATATGCCGCCACCGGCCTCACCCAGATCATCGAGGAGAGCGGATCGCCCAAAGGCTCGTTCTACTTCCACTTTCCCGGCGGGAAGCGTGAGCTGGCGGCCGAGGTAATCGCCGCCTACCGCGCCGAGACGACGGCGGGGTTCCGCGCGCTGGCTGCCCGGGCGGGCGGCGATCCCGAGACGTTCGTGCGCGCGCTGGCCAAGGCTGTCGCGGACGACATGTCGGCGTCGGGGTGGACCAAGGGATGTGTTGCGCAGACGCTCGCCCAGGAGCTTGCGCCGAGCGACGCGGAGATCGCGGATGCGCTCGCCGCGTTGTTCGACGAGTGGGTGAGCGTCATCGCGGCCGCGATCAGCTCGCCCAAGCCCTCCAGAGCCGCGCTCCGCCGCGCCACAGCCCTCGTCGCGGGTCTCGAAGGCGCAAGGACGTTGGCGCGGGTCCAGCGATCGGCCGCTCCGTTCGATGCGGTCGTTTCCCAGTTTCGCACCGAAGCCGTTGCAGATCGAAGAGCGTGACCGGCTCGACGGTATTCATTTTCGCCGTGAAGGGGGGCGACTTCTATTCGAAATGCCGTCCTCCTCTATCGCTCTACTTTAAGTCTGGAAGCTGCCGCCACAGCGCCTGTCACGATGGCGTCCGCACGGCGCGGGCGACGACCAGTCCGGAGAGAGCGACGAGGAGCGCGAGCGTGACGTAGTGCAACGGCAGCACGGGCACGCCGGCCAGCTTCAGGGCGACGATATCGTAGAGTGGCAGCGTGATGCTCACCAGAAAGACGATGGCGAGCGCCCGCCACATGCGCATGAGCAGTAGCAGGAGCCCGATCACCGCGATCACGAGATTCCGATCGCGATAGACCGCGTGATAAAATTCCGCCGCCGCGCCGTCCGTGGGCAAGCCGAAGCCCGACGCTCCGGCGGCCGGGGCCACAATCCCGCGGAGCGCGAGGCCGCCCTGGACCACGATCAACAACAAGGCGAGCGGAAAGGTCACGGCATTGAGGGTGCGCATGCGCGGATTTCCTTTGTTTGCGGGATGGTCGCGGAGGGGTGGCCGGCCGTGGCCTCACGGCAGCAGTACGATCTTGCCGCTCACCGAGCGGCTCTCCATCGCGCGGTGCGCTTTGGCTGCATCCCGCAACGAAAAGGTTTCGCCGATGAGCGGGGTCACAACGCCGTCGCCGACGAGCTTGAGCACCGTGGCGAGATCCTCGCGGTAGGCTTGCGTGCGCAGGTCGCGCCAGGCCGGAATGGCGTAGCCGACGATTCCCTGGCTCCTGCCGAACAGCGCAAAGGCCGAAAAGCGGCTGTTCAGCATCAGGTCGGCGATGGCGAGCGGATGGACCTTGCCGCCGCGCGTGGTGTCATAACCACCATAAAGCACGCCGATGCCGGTAGGCTTCAGGGCCGACAGCGACATCTTCCTGAAATGCCGTCCACCTATGTGATCGAAGGCGGCCACGACCCCACCCCCGCTGATCGCCCGGGCACGGGCCACCACGTCTTCGGCCTGGTAGTCGACCGCTTCGCCGCCGCGGCGCCGGACTGCATCGAGCTTCCCGCCTGAAGCCACGCCGATCGCCCGCACCTCGGCGAGGCGAGCAAAATCGAGCAGCAGACTGCCGACGCCGCCCGCGGCGCCGTGGACGAGAATCCACTCGCCGGCGCCGACCTGCGCGACGCGGTGCAACATTTGCCAGGCGGTGACGCCGTTGAGCACAGCGGCCACCAAGGCGGCGGCATCCGCCCCTTCCGGAGCAGGGACCAGACACCGCGCTTCGACGTTGCGCCGGTCCGCATAGGAGCCCGTGACAGTGACGCCGGCGACGCGCTGGCCGATCTGAAGGCCGGATTCCTGCGCTCCGGTCGCCTCAACCCGACCGACGAAGTCGTAGCCTGGTGTTACCGGCGGCTTGGCGCCCGAATAGAGGCCGCGGCGGACGACAATGTCGGCATAGGCGACACCGGTCGCCTCGATCTTCACCCGTACCTGGTCAGGCGCCGGCGGAGGCAAATTGACTTGTCGCGGTGCGAGGACGCCTGCGTCCCCGGCCGTCCGTACGTGCATCTCATAGGCTTCCATCAGAGGGGCTCTTCAATTATTTATGAAGCGCTAAAAAAACACCTCCGTGCCACCTTCACAAGAATTTTTTTCGAGTCGCTAAAAAATGAATCATGGACCGACAACGCGTGGGCGGCCGCGCACGTTCGACCGCGACGAGGCCCTGAAGACGGCGATGCTGCTGTTCTGGCGGCATGGCTACGATGGGGTGCCCATCGCGCGGCTCGCTGCCGCCATGGGGATCGCGCCGGCAAGCCTCTACGTCGCTTTCGGCTCCAAGGAGGAGCTCTATCGCGAGGCGCTGCGGCTCTACCTCTCGACCCTCGGCCTTGGCGTCGAGGGCCTGGAGGTGGCGGCGAGCGCGAAGGAAGGGGTCCGCGCGCTGCTGCTGACGGCGGCCACGGCGTTTACTCGTCCGAACATGCCGCCTGGCTGCATGGTGGGGATCGGTACGCTGCGCTGCGCCGAAGCGAACAAGATCGTGGAGGAGGCTACGGCGGAGCTTCGCCGGTTCGCGGCCCAGGCGCTGTATCGGCGGATCGAGCGCGCCCGCACTGAGGGGGAGCTTGGCGATGACGCCTCGACGCAGACGCTGACCGATTTCTATACCGCGGTCGTCGAGGGGATGTCCGTGTTGGCTTGCGACGGCGCCTCCCGCGAACGGCTGTCGCGCATGGCGGAGACCGCGATGATGGCGTGGCCGTCCCTCGGCTCAACGGCGTCTCGTCCGCGGCAAGTCGGCGGACGACAATGACATCGCAAGACCGGGCGCGGCACGCCTGTCCCGTGGCTGGCGGCGGCTCTAGCCCGCCGCCGAGCCTCGCCTGGGCCGGCGGACGGCTCTCACCTTGCCGCTGCTGCTGCCGCCGCAGAACAGCCGGTCGCCGCCATCGGACTCGAGCCCCGACACGGCCGTCCCCCGCGGCAGCTCGAGCCTCTCCAGGACCTCTCCCGTTTGTGGATCGATACGCCTCAGATCGCTGTCGTCACCTTCCCAGGTGCCGTGCCAGAGCTCGCCGTCGACCCAGGTGACCCCGGTGACGAAGCGGTTCGATTCGATGGTACGCAGGATCGCCCCCGTCCCCGGATCGATCTGATGGATCTTCCGCTCGCGGTACTGCCCGACCCAGAGCGTCCCCTCGGCCCAGGCGAGGCCCGAGTCAGCACCGCCGCCGGGCGCCGGGATGGTGGCGAGCACGCGGCCTGTCTGCGGATCGATCTTCTGGATGCGGTCTTCAGCGAGCTGAAACAGATGCTGCCCGTCGAAGGCCGTTCCCGCATGGGCGGCGACGTCGATGGTGCGCACGATCGTCCCCATCGCGGGATCGAGCGCGTTCAGCCGGTCGCCGGACGCAAACCAGACGTGGCGGCCGTCGAACGTGAGCCCGTGCACGCTGTCGACGCCCGGAAAGGGCCCATATTCGCGAAGAATTTCGGCGGCTGCTTCAATCATGGGGCCACCCTAATCGCCCGGCAGCGGCGCGGGGAGTAACAAGGTCGTCGCGAATCCCGGCACGGGCGGTGTCAGCCAACGGCGGGCGCGGCCGCGACCGAACGGTTGCACCTTGCCGGCGCCCGCAAGCTGATCGAGGGCCCGCTGCACGGTGCGTTGGCTGGCGCCGAGCGCTAGCGCCAGGGCCGAGCTCGACCATGCCTCGCCGTCGGCGAGGAAGGCGAGCACGGCCGCATGCTGCTCTTCGACGGGCCGCGCCAGCACCACAACTTCGCGGGCGCCGCGCGGCATCAGCGCGAAGCCTCGCGGCGTTGCGCTGATGCCGGCGAGCGTCCGCAGCGCGGCACGAAGCCGCCCGACCTCGACCCGCAGCCGGGCGCGATGCGATTCATCGGCGCGCTTCGCCCGGAAAGCCTGCGCCACCAGCAGGTCCCGCGGCGCGTCGGCGGGCCACGCCTCGGCCAGTGCGCGGGCGAGCGCGAACAGCACCGGCCGTCGTGCGAGCGAGACCGCGGTGTGCGCGTCGCGCACGGCATGACGGCACGCATCCACGACGAGCGCCGGCGACGCCTGCAGTGCCTCGACCTCGCCGAGCAGGAGAGGGCGCTCGCCCCCATGCGCGATCAGGCGTGCCGCGGGCGTGCGCAGGATGCGGAACGCGCTTTCGACCTCGGCCGTCAGCGCCGCGATGCGGGCCTCGCGCGCGGCGCGCTCCGCCCGCGCCAGCGCCGCGTGCGCCGCCTCTGTTTGCAGACGCCGCATCGCGATCCCCGCGACCACCAACTCGTGGGCGGCCCGCGAGGCGGGTGGCAGGGGCGTGGGGTCGAGCCCGGCGAGCCCACGCTCGGCCTCGTCGAGGCGCCCGATCAGCAGCAGACGGCGCACAGCGAGATACCGCGCATGCGCGGCGTTCACCCGGTCGCCGTGTGCTTCCAGCGTCGCCCGCGCCGCCTCGAGCGCCTTCGCAGGCCAGCCCAGGTCGCGCGAGACGAACGCGATCTCGGCCTCGGCGACGATGCAGCGCGCGCGGGCCACGGCCTCCTTCGGGCCGAAGGCGCGCGCCGCGCGCCGCACCAGAGCCCTGGCGCGATCGAGATCGCCGAGCTGCGCCATGGCGATGCCGCGCAGCGCCAGCGCAGGGGCGTCGTCGCGCAAGGCAACCCGGTTCAGCGCGCCGAGCGGGTCGCCGGCGGCGAGCGCGCGCGCTGCGGCGGTGATCAGCGAATCCAACGGAAGCCCGTCACACTTGTCACTCTTACCCTTCGATATCCCGCACTAAGTCTATCTGACGAGCACCCGTCGACACGAAGCAGGACAGCCGAAGGAGAGATACCGATGCAGGAGCCCCTCGTCGTCCACCGCGAGACGCGCCTCCCGGCGCCGCCCGCCGCCGTCTTCGCCCTCCTTACCGATCCGGAGAGGATCCTGCGCTGGATGGGAACCGAGGCGCAGGTCGAGCCGCACCCCGGCGGGCTCTATCTCGTCAACGTCACCGGGGCCCGCATTGCCCGTGGCTCCTTCCGCGAGGTGGTGCCGGTGCACCGCCTCGCCTACAGCTTCGGTTGGGACGGCAGCGAGGTGGTCCCGCCGGGGTCGAGCCTGGTCGAGATCGACCTGATCGAGCAGCCGGACGGGACGCTGCTGCGGCTGACCCACACGGGCCTGCCCAATGCCGAGCAATGCGCCGGCCACGCCGAAGGCTGGGCTCACTACCTCGGCCGGCTGGCCGAGGTCGCGGCCGGGCGTGAGCCGGGCCCGGACCCTCGGCGCGGCCACGGCGGCAGCGAATGACCGGGCTGCGCTGCTAGTCTTAGGAGCGGTGGCCCGACCGGGCATCGTCTCGCGCGGCGCCGCCGGTGACAGGACGGCGGTCGTGGCGGCATGATCTGCCGCATGGATGTGCCTGCGTCTCTCGCCTGGCTGCTCGACGAGGCCGTCGCCTCACCCGGTCCGGACCGGCTCCTGGCCGAGCTCGGCCGCCGGCTGGCGGCGGATGGGCTGCCGCTGGCCGGGGGCGCCTTGACGCTCGCGCTGCCGCATCCGATCATCGCCCGTCGCACCTGGCTGTGGCGGGCCGAGACCGGCACGGTGATCGAGGCCTTGGGCTTCGTCGGCGCTCCGCCCGACCAGGCCGGGCGCGATTGGCTGGCGGCGCTCGGCCCGGCGCAGGAGGAGATGGTCGGCGCCTCGCCGGACGGGCCGCTGCTGGGCTGGGCCGGCACCCGTCCGTTCGGCCCGGTCGAGGCCGACCGGCTGCGCCAGGTCGCGCGCTTCGCCGCCGCGCCCCTCGCTGCCCTCGCTGCGCGGGCGGCGCTTGCGGCTCTGCTCGAGGCTTATCTCGGTCGGCGCAGCGCTGCGCGGGTGCAGGCCGGCGCGCTCCGCCGCGGCACCGGGGAGACCATCCGCGCTGCGCTGCTCTATGCCGATCTGCGCGACTTCACCGCCATGTCCGAGGCGAGGGAGCCCATCGCCGTGATCGCCGCCCTCGACGCCTGGTTCGACCGCGTCGCCGGGGCGGTGCACGCCTTCGGCGGCGAGGTGCTGAAATTCATAGGCGACGGCCTGCTGGCGATCTTCCCGGTGACCGGCGCGCCGGCGGAGGCCTGCGAGGCGGCGTTGCGCGCCGCAGTCGCCGCCCGTGCCGGCATGGCCCACCTCGATGCGGCCCGAGAGGCGCAAGGCCTCTGGCCGCTGCCCTTCGGCGCAGCGCTGCATCTCGGCGAGATGCTGTGGGGCAATATCGGCGCGGTCGACCGGCTCGACTTCACCGCCATCGGCCCCGCGGTCAACCTGGTCAGCCGGCTGGAGGGGCTGTGCCGGCCGCTCGGCCGGTCGGTGCTGATCTCCGGCGCGCTCGCCGCCGAGACCGCCATGCCGCTGGTGCCACTGGGGGAGCACAGGCTGCGCGGCATTGCCGCGCCTTGCGCCGTCTTCACCCTGCCGGACGCATGAGCGGTTTGCTCGACCGGCCGCCGGTCCATGGCGTCTTCCCCACAGCACCTACCGGATCAGCTCGTGATTGGCGTCGAGCACCGCCGCGATGTCTTCGACCATAGGGATTCTCCCGCAGCGAATTGAGGGAGTGGCCGAGATCACGCCGGGCGCCAATCGACCTGCATCTCCTCGCGGAAGGCGAAGCGAAGCAGGTGGCTTGCGACCACGTCCTGGAGCCGTTCGAGCTGGCCGGGTTCCGGCGCCGCGAGCGACAGTCTCAGTACGCTCTCGTCGGCGTCCAGACGACATTCGCCGAAGGCGAATTCGATCTGTCCCGCATGTGGGTCAAAGGTGACCGGGCATTTGTGCTGAAAATGCTTGCAGAGTTGCTGGAGATAACGTGACGCATGCGGGGTCGCGACGGTGGCGATGCTTCGAATGCCAGGGACGGTCGGTGAAGATACGGCCGGCGAAGGTTCAGTCATCAGCTGCGCTCCACGGTTTGTGCCGCCGCGTCGAGGGCGGCGGCAATGCTTTCGGCGGTGGGTTGATCGAGGGGGCCTCGCTTCAGCCGCAGGCGTAGCGCCAGCTTGAGGTTTTCCATGGCGCGCACCACCGGCGCCGGCACGGGATCCTGTCCGCCGCCGGCCGCGCCGATGCGTGACAGCAAGTCGTCCGCGGCGGCGCGGTTGGCAACGAGGAAGGCCTCTCCCTCCGGCGTGATGCGGTAGCGTTTGCGACCGCCTTGTTCGGCTTCGATGGCGGCGTAGCCCATGTCGTCGAGCCAGGAGAGCGTGGGATAGATCACGCCGGGGCTCGGGGAGTAGCTGCCGCCGAACCGCTCCTCGATCGCCTTGATCAGCTCGTAGCCGTGGCGCTCGCGCTCCGCGATCATCGCCAGGAGCAGGAGCCGGAGCTCGCCGTAATCGAAGAGCCGGCCACCGTGGCGGCCACCGTGATGATGCCGGTGATGTCGGCCGCCGTGGAGAGGGCCCGAAGCGTCTTCGGGCGACGTGACATGACGGCCCGGGCCGTCACTGTATCTGTGCTTCATGGATGCCGATATGGATCTCGATATATCGACATTCAAGATATATCGGGAATTTTTCCGATCATGGGATCAAGCTCCGGATGACGTCGGCGGATCGCTACGCCCGCCTAACGCGCTGCTCGCGACGTCTCGATGCCGGGGATGCTGCCGATTCGTTCGGCGAGGAAGTCGGCCAGCAGGCGGACCCGGGCGATGCCCGCGCGCTCCGGTACGATCAGCAGGCTCAGGGGCACGGCGGGAAGCGCATAGTCCGGCAGGATCACCTCGAGCTGTCCGGCCGCCAGGAGATCGTCGACGAGCCATTCATGGGCGGGCGCGATGCCGCGCCCGGCCGCCAGGGCTTGGCGCGCGGCAAGCCCATGGTCGACGCGGAGGCGTCCGCTGAACGGCACCGCATGATGCTGGCCGTTCGGCCCGACGAGGGCGAGCATGTCGCTGCCCGCCACGTTCGACATCCGGATGCCCTCGTGGTCCGTGAGGTCCGTCGGAACGGCCGGCCGGCCTCGCGCCGCCAGATAATCCGGTGCGGCCACGAGCCGGCGCCGGGAGCGGCCGAGGGCCCTGAGCTTCATGGAGCTGTCGCCGAGCGGGCCCAGCCGAAGCGCCAGGTCGACGCCCTCGCGCACGAGGTCGACGCGCTCGTCGGTGAGGCTGAGATCGATCCCGATATCGGGGTAGCGATCCTGGAAGGCGAAGATCAGCCGGCTGATGTGCAGGACGCCGATGGCTGCCGTGCAGGACATCCGGATGGTGCCGGCCGGCGCGCCGCGCGTGGCCCGCGCCTCGTCTCCCGCCTGCTCCACTTGCCGCAGGATCTGGACGCAATGGGCGTAGTAGCGGCCGCCTTCGTCGGTCAGGGTGACGCGCCGCGTGGTCCTGCTGAGCAGCGGCACGCCGACGGCCTCCTCGAGTTCGCGCAGATGGCGCGTAACCGTCGACTGTCCGGCGCCCAGCTCCCGCGCCACCGCCGACAGGCTGCCGCGCTCGGCGACGCGAACGAAAGTGCGCATGCGCTCGAGCGTGATGTCCGACTTATCCATTATTCGGCATAATTCTATGCATTGACCTCATCTAGCGGAGCGCGCGGGCATTGCCTAGCTGGAGGACCGGTTTCCCATCATCGGATCGCTCGACCCATGAACATCCTGCTCGTCTTCGCTCATCCCGAGCCGCGCTCGCTCAACGGCGCTCTCCGCGACGTCGCTATTCAGGAACTCCAAGCCCAAGGCCACCATGTGCGGCTGTCGGACCTCTATGCCGACGGTTGGACGTCCGAGGTCGACCGTGCCGATTTCCCCCTGCTGAGGCCGGATGAGCGCCTCATCCCGGCGGCGGCCTCCAAAAAGGCGTTCGAGGCCAGCGGGCTGACCGAAGACGTCAGGGCCGAGATCGACAAGCTCCTGTGGGCCGACGTTCTGATCCTTCAGTTTCCGCTCTGGTGGTTCTCCATGCCGGCCATCCTCAAGGGCTGGGTCGACCGGGTGTTCGCCTACGGCTTCGCCTATGGCGTCGGCGAGCACAGCGACCGGCGTTGGGGCGACCGCTACGGCGAGGGGACCTTGGCCGGCAGGCGCGCCATGGTGATCGTCACCGCCGGCGGCTGGCCGGAACACTATGCGGCCCGCGGCATCAATGGGCCGATCGACGACCTGTTATTCCCGATCCACCATGGGATCCTCTATTATCCGGGCTACGATGTGCTGCCGCCCTTCGTCGTCTACAGCGCGGACCATCTCGATGAGGCCGGGCTCGCGCCCATCGCCGAGCGCTTGCGCGACAGGATGCGGACGCTCGCGGCGACTCCGCCCATTCCCTACCGCCGGCAGAACGGCGGCGACTACCTGATCCCGAGCATGCAGCTCCGCCCCGGTCTGGGCGAGCCGGAGGCGACCGGCTTCGCGCTGCACCAGGACGGTCCAGCCGGCTGACGGGCCAACTGACTGGCCAAGTCGGCGCACGGCCGGCGACGGTCGTCCGGGCCATATCGAGCGCGCTGCCCAGGTCTCGCAAACATGGACGTCGCGGCCCAATAGGCCCGGGCACCGACGTTGCCGAACGGTTTAGCCCTCGTCCTGCGGCATGTATCGTCGTGCCTCGCCGCGAATCGAACGCTGCTTACAGGCAACCGCAATCCATTTCCGACGGATCGACGTCACGCATGAGCGAGTATCAGTACTACGAGTTTCTCGCGATCGATCGGCCTCTCGACCGGGCAGCGCAGGATGAGCTGCGGTCGATATCCACTCGGGCGCAGATCTCTGCGACGAGCTTCAGCAACCATTACGAGTGGGGCAACTTCAAGGGCGATCCGCGCGCCTTCTTGGAGCAATGGTTCGACCTGCACCTCTATCTGGCGAACTGGGGCACGCGACAGTTGATGATGCGGGTGCCCAAGGGCTTTCTGAGCCTGGAGGACATCGAGCCCTTTCTGCGCGAGATCGACTGGGTCAAGGTGCGGACTTCCGGTGACAACCTGATCATCGACATCTGTCGCAACGAAGAGGAGCCCGCCGAGGACTGGGATGATGACGGCACGGGCTGGCTCGCCACGCTGGCTCCGCTCCGGGCGGACGTGCTGTCCGGCGATCTCAGGCTGTTCTACGTCCTGTGGCTCACTGCGGTGCAGGAGGAACTGGTCTCCGAGGACGATGTCGAGCCGCTGCCGGGCATTGGCCCGTTGACGGGCGCGCTCGAAGGCTTGGCGGAGTTTTTCCACCTCGACCCGGATCTGCTGCAGGTCGCGGCAGAGTGCGGCGCCGGCGAGGAGGCACCGTCGCGGACGGAGCTGCGCGCTTCGCTGGCCGCTCTCCCCGAGGATGAGAAGACGGCGCTGCTGCTGCGCGTGGTCGAGGGCGATGGCCATGTGGCCGCCGAGCTCAGGAGCCGGATCCGCAAGCAGCGCCCGCTGCAAGCAGCGCCACGTCGCACGGTTGCTCAATTGCGGGCGCGGGCGGAGGACATCGCCGAGGCGCGCGAGCGCGCGGAGGCTCAACGCCACGAAGCCGAGCTTCGCCGGCAAGCGGCGGAGGACGAGCGGGCACGCCGCGCGCGGCTCGCCGTTCTCAGGCAGCGCGGCAAGGGCGCGTGGCGCGAGGTCGAGGACGAAATCGAGCGCCGCAATCCGTCCGGCTATGTCAGAGCGGCCGGTCTGCTGGCCGATCTCAAGGCGCTGGCGGCGGAAGAAGGAAGCCAGGACGAATTCGTGCGTCGTCTCGAGGTGATCCGCGTCCGCCACGGAGCAAAGCGGAAGTTCATCGAGCGGCTCGCGGAGCTCGGATGAGACGACCGCGTCACTGAGCCGGGTCGTCGCCCAGGATGACGCTGTTGCGCCGGGCGACGGTGGCGCGCGTGCTGTCGGTTGCGCCAGGGCCTGCTTCCAGCCGAATGTCGCGGATCCCCAGCCTGCGGCCGTCCTGGCTGCGTAGACAGACGGGCTCGACCGGCCGTCCCGTGCGGTCGTCCACGAGCTCGAGCGGCGGGCCATCCTCCGCCTCGATCCAGTGGTCGCCCCACTGCATGAGCGCGACGAGAATAGGGTAGAGCGCCTCACCCTTGGGCGTCAGTCGGTACTGGAAGAAGCGCGCGCTGTCGCCGACCGGAGTCTTCTCGAGGATGCCCTGCTCGACGAGATGGCTGAGCCTGGCGGCGAGAACGTTGCGGGCAATGCCGAGCCGGCGCTGGAAGTCGTCGAAGCGTGCCGTTCCGAGCGTGCATTCACGGATGATCAGCAGGCTCCACCACTCCCCGATCTGATCGAGGGCGCGCGCGATCGAGCAGTTCATGCCGTCGAAGGTCTTCCGGTACATGCGCAATCATATCTCATCGAAGTTGCGTGACGCAACTTCGATGAGTATAGTTTTGTGACGAAACCTCGAAAGCGATCGCGGCCAAGCCGCCGTCGCCGCTGCCGGGAGGGCCGCGAAGCATGGATCGTCGTCTGATTGTTCTGGCTCTCGGGATGTTCGCCATCGGCACCGACAGCTTCGTCGTCGCGGGCATCCTGCCGGCGGTCTCCAGCTCATTGGGCGTCACCATTGCCGCGAGCGGACAGATGGTCACCCTGTTCGCGCTGTCCTACGCGCTCCTGTCGCCGGTGGTGGCGACGGTGGCGGCGAACTGGCCGCGCAAGGAACTGCTGCTGAGCGCGCTCGTGGTCTTCGTCGTGGCCAATGGGTTGACGGCCGTCGCCCCGAGCTTCGAGCTCGTGCTGGCCAGCCGCGTGCTGGCGGGGCTCGGCGCCGCCATGTTCAGCCCTACGGCGACCGCCACGGGCGCATCGCTGGTGCCGGCCGAGCAGCGCGGGCGGGCGCTCGCCGTGGTCATCGCCGGCCTGTCGAGCGCGACGGCGCTCGGGGCACCCATCGGCACGGCGCTGGGCGGCCTTGCCGACTGGCGCATCACCATGTGGTTCGTCGCGGCACTGGGCCTCGCCTCCGGCCTCGGGATCTGGGCACTGCTGCCCACCGTGCCGTCGCCGCCGGCGGTCGGCTTGCGCCAGCGCTTGCAGCCGTTGGGGGACAGCAGGGTGGCGCTGACGCTGCTCACCACGCTCGCGGCCTACGGCGGCCTCTTCGTCGTCTACACCTATGTCGCCGTGGCGTTCGGCCGAGCGACGGGCGGCGATGGGACGATCCTCGCGGGGCTGCTCTTCCTGTGGGGTGTCGCCGCGACGGCCGGCAACCTGGCCGCGGGGATGCTGACGGATCGGTTCGGCAGCCGGCGCATCATCAACACGGCGATCATCATCGTCGCCGCCGACTTTGCGCTCATGCCCTGGACGAGCGCCGCGCTTCCCAGCGCGATCGTCGCCATCCTGGTATGGGGGCTCTGCGGCTGGGGCCTGCTGGTGCCGCAGCAGCACCGGTTGATCGGTATCGCGCCGAGCATGGCGCCGCTGCTGATGGGCCTCAACTCCGCCGCCGTCTATATCGGCGTGGCGGCGTCAGGCGTCATCGGCGCTGCGGGAATAAGCCTTATCGCCCCCACCAGCTGGGCCTGATCGGCGCCTGTTTCATCGCCGTCGCCTTCGTGATGGCGCAGCTCGCCGCGAGGCGCATTGCTCGGCATCCTTCGCTTGCGCCGGCCGAGACCGGGCGCGCGGAAGGCGGGCGCGCTGGCGTCACCGAAGCAGCGCGGAAAGCGGCCTGATGCAGCACCGGCCGGATCTACCCGACGAGCCGGGTCTGCTCGGTGTAGCGGTTGGCGGGCCGCTCCAGCCCGAAGTGGCTGCGCAGCGTCTTGCCCGCGTAGGCCGAGCGGAAGATGCCGCGCTTGCGCAGCAGCGGCACGACGTGGTCCACGAAGAGTTCCAGCCCTTCCGGCAACAGATCGGGCATCAGGTTGAAGCCGTCGGCCGCTCCGGCGCGGAACCAGGCTTCGATGTCGTCGGCGATCTGCTCGGGGGTGCCGACGATGACGCGATGGCCGGTGCCGCCGCCCAGGCGCCGCAGCAGCTGGCGCACGGTCAGCCGGTCGCGGCGAGCCACCTCGACGAGCGCGCGGAAGAACGTCTGCGAGCCGTCGACCGGCATCTTGATCGTTTCCGGCAGCGGCTTGTCGAGGTCGAGCTTGGCCGGGTCGACATTCAGGATGCCGGCCACGCGGACAAGGCTGTAGTCGCCGGGGATCAGGGACCACAGGTAATCGTCGCGCCGCCGCGCCTCTTCCTCGGTCGAGCCGATCACCGTCGCCAGGCCCGGCAGCATGACGATGGCATGGCCGGGCCGGCCGTAGGCGGCCGCCCGGCGGCGGATGTCGTCGGCGAAGGCCTTGCCTTCCTCGATCGAATTGGCGACCGAGAAGATCGCCTCGGCGTGGCGGGCGGCGAGCGCCCGGCCGTCGTCGGAGCCGCCGGCCTGCACGACGACCGGATGGCCCTGCGGCGAGCGGGGCACGTTGAGCGGCCCTCTGACCGAGAAGAACCGGCCGATGTGGTTGAGGGCGTGCAGGCGCGAGGTGTCGATGAACCGGCCTGTCGCTTTGTCGCCGACGAGCGCATCGTCCTCCCAGCTGTCCCACAGGCCCAGCACCACCTCGGTGAACTCGGCGGCCCGCTCGTAGCGGGTGGTGTGAGCGACCGCGTTGTCGAAGCCGAAGTTGCGCGAGGCCACCGCATCGGCCGTGGTCACCACGTTCCAGCCGGCGCGGCCGCCGCTCGCCAGGTCCACGCTCGCGAAGCGCCGGGCGATGTTGTACGGCTCGTTGTAGGTGGTGGAGGCGGTGGCGATCAGGCCGATGAACTCGGTCGCTGCGGCGATCGCGGTGAGGATGATCGTCGGCTCCAGCGTGTAGAAGGGCCGGAATTCCGGCCGGTCGACGAGCGCCGGCGAGTCGGCCAGGAACACTGCATCGAAGGTGCCGCGCTCGGCGATCTGGGCCAGCCTGACGTAATGGTTGATGTCGGTGAACGCGGCCGGGTCGTTGGCCGAGGCGCGCCACGCCGAGCCGTAGAAGCCGGCGCTGAGCATGTTGACGTTGAGATGCAGCTGGCGGTCGGTCATGGCCGGGCCTCGATCGGGGGAAAGGGAGCCGCCGCCCGCGCAACGAGCGGAGCGGGCAGGGAGGCGATGAGGCTGCGCGTGTAGGCATGGGCGGGGGCGTCGAAGATGCTGACGGCATCGCCCGCCTCGACGACACGGCCGTCCTTCAGCACGATCAGGCGGTCGGCCATGTGCCTCACGAGGCCCAGGTCGTGGGAGATGAACAGCAGCGCGGTGCCGAAGCGCGCCTGCAGCTCCGCGATCAGATCGACCACCTGCGCCTGGATGCTGACGTCGAGCGCCGAGACGGGCTCGTCACACACGATCAGCGCAGGCTCGGCCGCAAGGGCCCGCGCGATGGCGATGCGCTGGCGCTGGCCGCCCGAGAGCGAGCGCGGATGGCGGTCGGCGAGGGTCGGGGCGAGGCCGACCTGCTCGAGCAGCGTGCCGATGCGACGGCCGCGGGCGGTGGCGTCGATCCCGGGCAGGTTCTCGCCGATGATGTCCTTGACCCGGTAGCGCGGATCGAAGCTGCTCAGTGCGTCCTGGGGGATGTACTGCAGCCTGGCCCGCCGCGGCCGCCGCGCCCGCTCGGGCAGGCCCGACCAGGGCTCGCCCAGCAACTGCACCCCGCCATGGTCCGGCTCCAGCAGGCCGAGTACGATCTTGGCGCAGGTCGACTTGCCCGATCCCGACTCGCCGACGAGGCCGACCACCTCGCCGGCGCGGATGGAGAAGGACACGTCGTCGACGGCCGTGAACATCGTGTTCCGCTTGCCGCGCTGGCGATAGGTCTTGGTGAGGCCGCGCGCCTCGAGCACCACGTCGTCGGTGACCTCGGGCCGCGCCGGCAGGGGATCGCGCACGATGCGGATGGGGCTGCCATCGTCCGGTGCAATGCGCGCCGACGACAGGCGGCAGCCGCGCGAGTCCGTCGATGGCACGGCGGCGATGAGCTGGCGCGTATAGGGATGGCGGGGACGAGCCAGCACGTCGGCCGTGGGGCCGGCATCGACCACCCGCCCGGCCCGCATCACGTGGACGCGATCGGCGATGCCGGCGACCACCGCGAGGTCGTGGCTGATGAGCAGCAGGCCCGCCCCCTCGCGCACGCGGTCCTTCAGCACGGCGATCACCTGCGCCTGCACGGTGGCGTCGAGCGCCGTCGTCGGCTCGTCGGCGATGATCAGGCGAGGATGGCCGGCGATGGCCGAGGCGATGAGCGCGCGCTGGCGCAGGCCGCCGGAAAGTTGGTGGGCGTATTGCCGGGCTCGCACCTCGGGCTCGGGGACGCCGACCCGCGCCAGAGTGTCCACGACGAACCCGTCGATCCGCTGGCCGCCGAACGGCAAGCGGTGGTGGAGCACCACCTCCGCCACCTCCTGGCCGATGGTCCGCAGCGGATCCAGCGAGGTCAGCGCATCCTGCATCACCAGGCCGGCGAAGGTGCCGCGCAGGCGTCGCCAGCGTGCCTCGTCGAAGCGGCTGGCCTCTTCGCCGCCGAGCAGAAAGCGCCGGCTCGTGGTGCGCGCCCCGGAGCCGGCGAGGTTGATCAGGCTGCGCGCCGTGACGCTCTTGCCGGAGCCGGATTCACCCACCAGCGCCACGCATTCGCCCGGACGCACGACAAGATCGACGTCGTGCACGACCGCCCGTCCGTCCACGCCGAAGCGCACGGACAGGCCTTCGATGTCGACGAGAGGAGCCTCGCCGGTCATGGGACGCGGCCCTCGAAGCGGCGCTGCAAGGCATTGCCCAGCACCGTGAAGGCGATCACCGTGAGTGTGATCGCCGCCCCCGGGAAGACGCCGGGCCACCAGGCGACCCGCAGCACGTCGCGGCTTTCCGCCAGCATCACGCCCCATTCGGGCGTCGGCGGCTGCGGGCCGAGGCCGAGGAAGCTCAGGCCCGAAACGGCGAGGATGGTGGTGCCGATCGAGACCGTCGCGACCACCGGCACCGCCGTCAGCACGTTGGGGAGGAGGTGGCCGAAGAACACGCCGAGACGGCCACGGCCGTAGATGTAGGCATGGGTGACATAGTCAGCGTCGCGCACCAGCTGGGTCTGGGCCCGCACCACCCGGCCGAATTTCGGGATGCCGGAGATGCCCACGGCGATGGCGATGTTGGTCAGCCCCGCGCCGAGGAAGGTGACCACCAGCAGGGCCAGCAGCACGCCGGGGAACGACGAGATGACGTCGAACAGGCGCGAGACCGCCTCGTCCAGGATGCGGCTGCGCTGCCCGGCGAGCAGCCCGAGCGCAATGCCGAAGATGGCGCTGAGGGCCGCCGCGCCGAGGCCGATCGCCAGGGAATGCCGGGCGCCGTAGAGCGTGCGGGCGAAGATGTCGCGGCCGAGCCTGTCGGTGCCGAACAGGTGCTCGGCGCCGGGGGGCTGGAGCGAGGCGAGCGCGTCCCCTTCGAGCGGATCGAAATGCGTGAACAGTTGCGGCGCGATCGCCGCCACGGCGAGCAGGAGGACGAAGGCCGCGGCCGCGATCACGCCGGCGTGCGGCAGCCGCGGCAAGGACCGCGATCGGACGGCGATATCGTCGACCGGGCTCGCGTCGGCGAGGGAGGAGTCGGTCATTGCTGCCTGAGCCTCGGGTCGATGATGACGTAGACGATGTCGAGCAGCGTCGAGGCGGCCACATGGATGAAGGCCGCCAGCAGCACCACCGCCAGGACCACCGGCACGTCGTGCGACAGCACGGCGTTCAGCGTGACGGTGCCGAGGCCGGGGCGGCCGAAAACCTTTTCGGTGATGACGGCGCCGCCGAGCAGGCCGCCGATCAGCCAGCCGCCCAGCGTCACCGCCGGCAGCGCCGCATGGCGCAGCACGTGGCGCAGGCGGATGAGGCCCTCGCCCAGACCGCGTGCCCGCACCGTGACGACGAACGGCTGCTCCAGCGCCCGCTCCATCGCCTCCCGCAGTACCTGGGCGAGCAGGCCGGCGGTGGGCAGCGCCAGCGCCACCGCCGGCAGCACCAGCGCCTGCCAGCTCTGGGCGCCGGAGACCGGGAACCAGCGCAGCGTGAACGAGAAGGCCATCAGCAGCAGGATGCCGATCCAGAACACTGGGGCCGAAGCGCAGGTGAGCTCGATGGCAGCGGCAACGCCGCGCGCCAGCCGTCCGCGTCCCGCCGTGAGCGTGGCGGCCACGACCGCGAGGACCAGCGCCAGCGTGCCTGCGGCCGTGGCAAGGTGGACCGTCGGCCAGATCTGCGAGCCGACGATCTGCGCCACGGGCTGGCGCAGCACGTAGGAGAGGCCGAAATCGCCGGTGCCGATGCGCCCGACGAAATCGACGTATTGGGCGAAGAGGCTGCGGTCGAGCCCCCACTCCTGGATGATGGCTTCCCTGAGGCCGGGGTAGATGAGATCACCCGCGAGGATGTCCTCGATCCGTCCCGGCAGGGCATGCAGCGCCAGGAACGCGGCCGTGATGCTGCCCCAGACGACGACGAGGCTGGTCGCCAGCCGGGCCAGGATGCGACGCGCGACGGGGCTCGCCGTCACGGCTGGGCGACCCAGACGTCGTAGAGGCTCGCGGGCGAGTCGAGCTGCGTCTCGAACGACAGGCCGCGGATGCCCTCCTTGGCCGCCAACTGGTAGTTCGCCGCGAACAGGGGCACGATGAACGCCTGCTCCACGGCCCGCTTCTGGGCCGCGGCGGTGAGCTCCCGCTTCGCCTCGATGTCGGTTGCCCGCTGCGCCTTCTCGATGAGGTCGAACAGCGGCTGATCGGCCTTGTCGGCCACCGCGCTGATGAAGCCATTGCGGCCGATGTTGGCGTCGAGCTCGCGTGCGGCGTCGGCCGGCAGGTAGGTGTTGGGATAGATGGTCCAGGTGCCCTTGGCGAGCTGCTGCGCCCACTCGCCGCCCGTGGTGATGCGCAGTTTCAGGTCGAAGCCCAGGTTCTTGCGCAGCTGCGCCTGCACCCCCTGAATGAGCACGTCGCGGTTGTCGCGCACGTAGGGCTGCGGATAGCCGACCTCGATGGTGAGGCGCTGGCCGTCCTTGGTGCGGAAGCCCTCCGCATCGCGGCCCGTCCAGCCCGCTTCGTCGAGCAGCTTGTTGGCCTTGGCCGGGTCGTTGCCCCAGGTGCCCTCCAACGTCTTGTCGTAGAACGGGTTCTCAGGTCCGATGTTGGACCAGGCGCGGCGCACGGTGCCGAGGTAGACGCTCTTGACGAGTGCGCCGATGTCGGCCCCGTCGCGCAGCGCCTGGCGCACGCGGACGTCGGTGGCGGGCGGAATGGTGTAGTTGATGTTCAGCGTGAAGGCCGTCTGGGCACCGGACGGGCCGGTGAGGAACTGGAAGCCGGGCTCGTCCTTGAACAGGGCGGCGTCGGTCGGCTGCACGCCCTCGATCACGTCCACCTGCCCGGAGGAGAGCGCGCCGGCACGCACGGAGTATTCGGGCAAGAAGCGGATGGTGGCGCCGTCGAGATAGGCCGGGCCGGTGTGGGCGGCGTAGCCCGGCGCCCAATTGTAGGCCTTGTTGCGCACCAGCGAGACGGATTGGCCGCGCGTGTAGGACTCGAACAGGAACGGCCCCGTCGCGGCGAGGGCCGGGCCGCCGGAGCAGAGCTGATCGCCGGATTGCAGGGCCTTGGGCGAGAGGATGCCGAGGCGGATGCTCGACAGCGACTCCAGGAAGGTCGAATCGGACTGGGACAGCGTGAGCCGCACCTCGGAGGGGCTGACGACGTCGACCTGCGCCAGCGACCGCAGCAGCTCGCTGGCCGCGTTGGCGTTCTTCAGATCCTTGATGAAGTCGAAGTTGAACTTGACGGCCGCCGCATCGAGCTTCTCGCCGTCATGAAAGGTCACGTCCGGCCGCAGCTTGAGGTCATAGACCTTGCCATCGGGCGAGATCGTCCAGCTGGTGGCGAGCCACGGCAGAAAGCGTCCGCCCGGCCCTTTGGCGATGAGCGAGTCGACGAAGTTGCGGATGACGATGAACGAGTTCTGTTGGGTCGAGCGCTGCGGGTTGAAGCACACCGGCTCCGTCGTCACCCCGAAGGTGATCGACCCGCCCGCCGTCGGCTGAGGCTCGGCCGGCGCGGCCACCACGGTGCCGGCGCACAAGGCCGCAGCCGTCAGCAGCGGCCAGGAGAGAGCGAGGCGTCGGTGGGGGGAGCGGAGGGCCGCTGCGGTCATCGGAAGGCTCGTGCGCATGGAGGGGGGAGGAGGAGACTTAGAAGAAGCCTTGGCCGGGGAGCGGCTCGCCGTTCAGCTCGTAGGCGCCGATGGCCTGCGCCTTGAGGACGGACGGGTTGTGGTTGGCGAGCGTGCGGGCGTTGCGCCAATGCCGATCGAGGTTCTTGGAGCGCTGCAGGGCCGAGGCGCCGCCCACGTCGAACAGCCGGGTGGCGCTGCGCAAGGTCAGATCGTCGACGATCAGCTTGGTCTTGGCCGCGATCTCGGCCGCCGTGTGCGCCAGCGTCTCGTCGGGCAGGCCGCGGTCGCGCACCAGCGCCAGCTCGTCCTGTGCATCGGCGGCCGAGAGCACCAAGGCTTCCGCCGCGAAGGCGTTGCTGGAGATCTCGCCGATGACCTGCTGGAGCAGCGGGTCGTCGGCGGCGCGGGCCGCGTTGGCGTAGTAGAAGTTGCGGTCCTTGCGGGAGATGACCAGAGCCTTGGCGTCCTTGAGCACGCTGCGCAGGATGCCGGCGATGATGGCCGTGACCAGGAGCTGCGCCAGCGTGTTGTTGTAGGCCAGGCTGTAGGTGAGACCGGGCGCGTCGACGATGACCTCGTCCGCTTCCACGCGCACATTGTGGAAGCGCGTCGTCCCCGATCCCGTCAGCCGCTGACCGGCGCCGTCCCAGTCGTCGACGAGCTCGACGCCCTCGCGCGTGGTGGGGATGATCACCGAGACCTGATGGTCGCCGGGGCCCGTCGCACGTACCTGCACGACGTCGGAGAACAGCGTGCCGGTGCTGTAGTATTTGACGCCGTCCAGGCGATAGCCGTCGCCGTCGGGCGTCAATCTCGTCTCGAACGTAACGGCGCCGACCTTGGGACTGGTGAGCTCCGTGTTGGCGAGGCCGACGATGGCGCCGCTGGCGATGAGCTTCGCCCATTTCTCCCGGTGCGGCACGTTCCTGGGCCGGGCGAAGCGTTCGACGAAGCTGAAGTGATTACGCAGCGCATGGGCGACGTTCGGATCGGCCGCCGCCAAGGCGATGACGACGCGGAACTGTTCGCGGTGGCTCAGCCCGGCGCCGCCGTCAGCCTTGGGCAGGCGCAGCGCGCCGATCCGGCTCTCGCGCAGCCGGTCCATGACGTCGTAGGGCAGGATGCGCTCGCGGTCGCGCTCGGCGGCGCCGGCCGCGATCGCATCGAACAGATCCTGGAAGTCGGGGGGAGCCTCGCTGAGGTTGCGGGCGCCGGATGCGGTGCTGGACATCATTCAAGCCTTGGCGGGAGACGGGGTGCGGCGGGTGCGGGGGCTGCCCCGTTTCACTCCGCCGCGACGGACGCGCCGGCGCGGGCGCTGCGATGGGCCGGGCGCTGGAGCCCCAAGTGCTCGCGCAACGTCTGTCCCTCGTATTCGGTGCGGAACAGGCCACGCCGGCGCAGCTCCGGCAGCACCAGCTCGATGAAATCGGTGAGGCCGCTGGGCAGCAGCGGCGACATCAGGTTGAAGCCGTCGGCGCCGTAGTGGACGAAGCGCTCCTCGAGCTGATCGGCGATCTGCTCGCCGGTGCCGACGAGCTGCCAGTGGCCGCGGGCGCCGGCGATGCGCTGGTAGAGCTGGCGGATGGAGAGGCCTTCCCGACGCGCCAGATCGGCGACGAGCGTCTGCCGGCTCTTGCTGCTCAAGGTGTCGGCCAGGGGCGGGATCGGTTGATCGAGGTCGTAGCCGCGCAGGTCGATGCCGAGCATCACGCGCAGCAGCTCGAGCCCGACCTCGGGCTGGATCAGCTCCTGCAACGCCCCGAACTTGTCCTGGGCCTCCGCTTCGCTCCTTCCCACCACGACGAAGGCGCCGGGCATGATCTTCAGCTCGTCCGGCGAGCGTCCGTACTTCGCCATGCGGCCCTTGACGTCGGCGTAGAAGCCCGTCGCCTCGGCCAGGGTCTGCTGGGCGGTGAAGATGACCTCGGCCGTGCGCGCGGCGAGCTCCTTGCCCGGCTCGGACGAGCCCGCCTGCACCACGACCGGGTGTCCTTGCGGCGACCGCGGCGTGTTCAGCGGCCCCTTGACCCGGAAGTGGCGGCCCTGGTGGTCGAGCACGTGCAGCTTGGCGAGATCGACATAGTGGCCGCTGTCGCGGTCGCGCAGAAAGGCGTCGTCCTCGAAGCTGTCCCACAGCCCACGCACGACGTCGACGAACTCCTCGGCGCGCTCGTAGCGCTGGGTGGGCGGAATGGGCGCCGCGTGGCTGAAGTTGAGGGCCGCCTCCGGGTCGTTCGTCGTCACCAGGTTCCAGCCGGCCCGGCCGCCGCTGATGTGGTCGAGCGAGGCGAACTGGCGGGCGAGGTTGAACGGCTCGTTGAAGCTCGTCGAAGCGGTGCCGATCAGGCCGATGCGGTTCGTGGCAGTCGCCAGCGCGGCGAGCAGCGTCAGCGGCTCGAACAGCGTGATGCCGGTATGGGCCTTGCGGGCCGCCCCCTCCGGATGCAGCAGGCGGACGTCGACGCTGTCGGCCAGGAAGACGGCATCGAACTTGGCCGCCTCGGCGGTTCTGGCGAATTGGACGTAGTCTGCAAGCGCGGTATCGGTGGACGCCGACGGGTGTCGCCATGCGGCGACGTGATGGCCCGAGATATAGTGGAAGGCCCCCAGTTTGAGCTGGCCTTGGCGTTGAGCCATACGTGCTGATCCTCGGCTGACGGCAGCCGTGGCTGCATCGCCCGCCAGGTGGAAGACATCGCCTTGATCGGCGATGAGCGTTGATCCTTAATTTATTATATATCGGGAGTTTATCAGAATTTGCTTCTATTTATAATCTGGGTTGTGAATATAAATTCTTTGATGAGTTATCGTTTTAGTATATTTTCCGCATGTCGGCTTGGCGTGCGGACCTCGTTACGTCGCGGTGTGGAAGCGGCGAGGGGAATGGCGACGGCGTCCCGGCGGCCGAGTTCGCCCGACCGCGCTTCCGGGGGCCGGGCGTTCTACCGCCGAACGTGAGGCCATTTCCGCCACGGTCCCATTGGTCGCTCCGGGCCCGCTGCCGGACCCTCACGAGGCATATTGCGCCACGCCGTTGCCGAACGACCAGTTCTCCTTCTTCACCTCGACGAGGTTGACGAGCACGTCCTCGCGCCCCAGGCCGAGCGATGCGGCCAAGCCGTCGGCGATGGCCTTGTAGAGCGCCTGCTTCTGGGCGAGCGTGCGGCCTTCGTTCCAGGTGATCTGGACGATGACCAGGTCGTCGCTGCGGTGGATGCCGAGGTAGTCGGCATCGAACACGAAATTGTCGGGCTCGTGCTCGGCGATGATCTGGAAGCGGTCGTCGGCGGGCACGCCCACGCTCACCATTGCCGCGTGGACGATGCGGCTCACCTCGCCGCGGTAACGGACGTCCTTGCCCTTGCGGAGATCGATACGGACGAGTGGCATGGCGTTGTCTCCTCGGTCACAGGCTGATGGACGCGGGCGGGCTCGCGCACAATCCGACGCCACTCAACGCGCCGGCTTCGCCGTAGTGGTCGACCCGGACGACCGGCGGATCGCGCGGACGGAGCGCTCGCCGAATCCGAGGCGCTGCGGGCCGAGGCGTAGCGCGGCTTCGACGCGGCCCTCGGACTGCTGACGTCGGAGGGCTTCGTCAGCGCGGTCAAGCGGGCCATGGCGGCGCCCCGGTGAGCGAGCCGCAACGCTCTACGACATCCCGGTAGAACCGCTCCGCCTCGATCCGCGCGGCCGCCGAAAGAGTCCGAGCTGCCGGGTCGCTCTCGGATCTGGCGATCGCGAACTCTCCATCGACGAAGGCGGCGATTGGTGGCGGTAACGATGTTGAGCCCATCTCGTGCGTCACGGCCTTCCGGGCGATCAGGTCGGCCGTCAGCGCCGCGACCTCGTGGGGCGGGTCGCATTCGGCCATCAGCGTCGGGAAATGCATCGGCGCGACGGCCTCGTGCGGATGCAGGCGCAGCCAGCGCAGCGTCGCCGCCGGCCGCAAAGCGTAGAAGATCTTCTTGGCTGGCACGATCGCGCCGTCGCCGAAATGGACGCGACGCTGGCGCTCGCCCAGATGCAGGTAGTGGCGGGCGACGAGGTCGCGCGTAGCGAAGCTGCCGGCGAACTCCAGGAAGGCCTCGCGGAACCAGGGGATGCCGCGATAAACGATCGGCGAGCGCAGCCATTCAATGATCACGGCGTTACCCCTGAGCAGCAGCTTGATCGCTTTGCCCAGGTCCCAGCCGTTCACATCCAGCTCATCGGCGAGCGGCGTCTCGATGACGTCGCGCCGCGGCCAAGGCGTCAGGTGCTGTTCCACCGGCCGCACGAAGATGAAGCGGCAATCATAATCGCTGTCCGGGGATGGAAAGCCCCACGCGCGGCTGCCGCTTTCAACGGCAAGGGGAATCGAGACACCGTCCGCACGGCAGATTTCATCGAGCCGCGCGTCGATGGCGGCGACAGCGCTCGGGGAAAAGCTATCCGGTAGGCTGCGGAGGGGCATGGTTGCGAAGCTCGAAACGACAAGGAGGTACCAATGACCTAATCATGGGCACCAAAAGGAACGTCCACGATCTACAAACGCGGGGCCAGCCGCTCTGCTCTTTGAGTGGGATGGATGGCCGGGTCAAGCCCGGCCATGACGCAGTTGGGACGCAAATGTCTTTACCTCCAACGTCATGGCCGGGCTTGACCCGGCCATCCATCCACTCGGGAATGCAAGCCGGCCGCGAGATCCCGTTGCCTTCCCATGCCCGCACTCGCGTGTCACGCTTGGTCGGCCAACCGATTCGCCTTCGGCGCGTAGGGACGTACGTGCCGGCTCCGGCCTGACGGGGCTCGGGCGCCTCCGCAATGTCTGCGTCCACGGTGCCGCCACAGTGAGGCATTAGGTGGGGCCATGCTTTTTGGCGTGCTGAACCAAGACATCTTCATGCTTTTCGCGGGCGCGAATCGACGCCTCTATGAAGAAGTTCTGGTGAAAATCTACGACACCTGGATTCGGTCGGACCTCTTGTTCCCCACGCGGATGGACGTGGTGAGCCTGATCTACGACGTGCTGGCGGAACGGCCGGAGCTCTGGCGGGAAGACGAGGCATCGGTTTCGCTGGACCAGGTGCTGGCCCGTCGCGGCGGCCGGCGGCTGCGGCGGCGCGGGGCAGCCGTGGCCGACGAGACGGCGACCTCCGAGGCGATGGCGCGCGCACGGCATATCTATGCCCGTCTGCTTGAGACCGGATGGCTGGACGAGAGCCGTTTCGGGCTGCGGGTCACCGTCGATATGCCGGCCGGCGCCATGCGGCTGGCCGAATTCCTGTGCCTCCTGCGCGAAGGCGTTTCGGAGGAGTTGGGTGGTCTGGTGGTCGAGATGAAGACCGCGATCGAGGCCGCCCGCACGGCGCCGCGCGACAACGCCCTGGGCTTGCACAAGGCCGCTCGCGATGCCGGCGCGTTCGGCCGCTATCTCCGCAGCGTGCTGTCGGCGCTCCGCGACATCGACCGCCAGGTGCTGGCAAGCGACAACCTCGAGGATCGGCTCAAACACTACTTCGAGGATTTCATCGAGCGCGTGCTGCTCAAGGACTATGCGACGATATCGACCACGTCCCATCCCTATCGGTTCCGTCACCGGATCTTCGAGGCCCTCCGTGCCCTCGAGGATTCGACCGTCGACATCCAAGTTCTCGCGGAGGCTTATCTGGAGGCGCAACTGGCGTCGGACTTGGCTGGTGCCCGCGACCTCGTCTTCGATGACTTGCTGAAGGTACGCCAAGTCTTCGACCGCATCGAGGATGCGTTCAAGCGGATTCAGCAGCACCGGGGACGCCTGGAAGCGCGCTTGCGCAACACGGTGCGCTACGCGGGGCGGCGCACGGGCGCCTTCCTGCAGCGCAGCGAGCAGATTGCCGTGAAGCTCGACCGCCTGTTGCAAAGCGGCGCCGCGGCTGCCATCGAGGGCCAGCTCGAGGCGCTCCGCGGGCCTCTGTCGCCGCATCTGCTGGCGCGGCCCCGCGGAGCACGCGTGCCGATCGGCGGCGGGCCGCTGCTGCTGCGTTCGCCCGATCCGCTTTGGGAGCTGCGCCGGCAGCTGGAGCGTGCCTATCTGGACCGCCTGACGGTGACGCCCGCCCAGGTGGCACGCTTTCTCGAACGGCGCGTGGCGCCCGGCAGCGAAGGCAGCGCCGCCCGATTCTGGATCGACGGTGTGGACGACTTTCTCGCCTTCGAGGCCCTGCGCCTTGCGGTTCGTCAGATCCTGGCGGGGGCCGCGGAGGACGACATGCTCGCCCGCCGGCTGCTGCAACACTTCGAGTTCGTTCCGGCGCCGGCCCATCCGGTCGACAACGAGTGGCTGAGCTGCCGCGGCTTTGCCATCGTGCGAAAGGGCGATCAAATCACCCTGGAGGACGGGCGTGCTGCATGAATTCCAACTGCTGGAGGAGCGCGATGCACGCCTGGCCGAACGCGTGACCCAGGCCATCGGGCATCTCCTGCGCTACCAGTTCATCCACGTGGACGACCGCGGCTCGCCGGCGCTGCTCGAGACGCTGCGGCGACCTGGCGCCGTCGACCTGATCTCCGACTATTTCGATGTCGCCGGCTATCGGCTGGTCATTCGGGAAAGCGAAGGGTGGGCGGGCATCCTCCCCGACCTGGAGCGGATCACGGCGCCGCGCATGCGCATCGACGAAACATTGGTGCTGCTGGTGCTGCGGCGCCTGTGGGAAGAAGGCGTTCAGGATGGGGATATCCTGGCGAGGGGCGCGATCCTGTTGACCTTGAACGAAGCGTATGCCGCCTACGAGGAGGTCGTGGCGCGCGGCCGCCGGCCGGCGCTGCCGATCGCCGCTTTTCGCGACGTCGTCCAGCAGTTCGAGCGACGCGCGATCGTCAGCCTGGGCGTGTTCGATGACGAGGCCCAGGACATGGAGCTCACCATCCGGCCGATCGTAGCGGCGGTCGCGGGCGACGAATTCCTTGCCCATCTCGAGCTGCTGCTGCAGCGCGTCGACATCAGTAAGGATGCCGGCGAGGACGACGCGGACGCCGACGCATGATGCAGCTCAGCCGCATCGCTCTGGTGCAATGGCATCTCTTCGAGCGCGCCGATCTCGATGTCATCGGCGATACCGCCATCCTCGGCCGCAACCGATCGGGGAAGTCCACCCTGATCGATCTGATCCAGACGGTAATGACCGGTGCCTCGGGCAGCCTCTTCCGTTTCAATCGGTCGGCGGGCGAGAGTGGCGGGCGATCGGCGCGAACACTGCGCGGCTATTGCCTGGGCCAACTGAACGAGCACGATGCTCTGCGCCAGGAATCGATCACCCATGTCGCGCTCTGCTTCGAGGATCCGGCCGGCGTGCGCCCGGTGGTCACCATCGGCCTTTGTCTGGAGGCACCGCTGCGGGACGACGTCGTCTCGGCCGGCCGCTACGTGGTGGAAGGGGTAAAGGTCGACACGCGCTATTTCATCGAGGAGACGGCCGACGGGCAGGTGCGCTCCGCGCCCTGGAGCGTCGTGCGCGACCGGCTGGAGCGCGATTGCGCCGCCGCCGGCACACGCTTCCTGCGCGCGGAAACGGCACGCAACCATATCCGCGAATATATGCGCCTGCTGTTCACCGGCCGGCGGTCCCCGGATCCCGACCGCTTTGCCCGGGCCTTCGTGCTGGCGCTCTCGTTCGAGGACATCCGCTCGGTCGAGCAGTTCGTCCGGACCTATCTGCTCGAACGGAAAGACATCGATATCGGCGAACTGCGGGAGTCGATTCAGCGCTATCGTCAGATCCAGAAGGACATCCAGGACCTGGAGCGCCGCCTCGAGGCGCTGAAGGCGATCCAGGCCCTGGTCGGGCGTTTCGAGACGCTGCTGGAGCGCGAAGAGGTGGCCCGCGGGGTGGAGCGGCTCGCCCTGCTGCTGGAAGCGGGCGGTGCGCTCTTCGCGAATGTGGCCGAGCTCCGCCGCAAGGGCGAGGCGCTGCGGACGACGGAGGCCGACATCGAGGCTTGCGACGCCGAGATCGAGCAGGCGGAAAGTCTTGCGCAGAGCCTGGAGACCCAGATCGCGGCTTCCGACGTCGCGAGCCAGAGGACCGTATTGGCGCACGAGGCGCGCAACATCGAGCGGGCACGGGGCGATCTCGTGCGCCGGCTGACGACGCGGTTCACGGCTGCCGCGCGCGCCGTCGAGCTGTTGCGCTGGCGCGAGCGGTTGCAGCCGCTGCGGCTCGGGGATCTCTGGAACGCGCTGGAGCAGGTCCAAGCCCAGAGCGCGGGCCTGCAACCGCCGGACTGGCCGCGCGACCCGAAGGGGATGGAGGCGCTGTTCGGCCGCGCGGCCGCGGCGGCCGGTGAACGTCTCGCCCTCGTGACTGAGCGACGCGACGAAGCCATCGCCTTGCGTCGGCAGTGCGGCCAGGCCATGGGCGACCTCGAGCTCCGCATCGGCCAGGCGCGTCAGGGCCGCGTGATGCTCGATGCGCAAACGCTGGCGCTGATGGAGACCCTGCGGCGCGAGGGAATGAGGCCGCGTGCGCTGTGCGAAGTGCTCGATGTGCGCGATGAGGCGTGGCGCGATGCGGCCGAAGCCCTGCTCGGCCGCGACCGTGAGGCGATCCTCGTCGATCCCGAGCACGCCGCCCGCGCCGTCGAGATTCTCCGTCGCAGCCGCGATGCATTCCGCGGCTGCCGCGTCGCCAATACGCGTCGTCTCGCGAGCGAGGACATGTCGGCGCCCCCGAACAGCCTCGCCTCCGTTGTGCATAGCGACGACGCGCTTGCCACCGCCTTCGTCGTCTTTCGCCTGGGCAACGTGCGCCTCGCGGCCAACCAGCAGGAACTGCTGAGCGGCGGCCGGGCGATCATGCGCGATGGCGCCTACAATGACGGCATTGTCGTCGAAGTGCGGCGCACGCGCGATTGGAAGATCGGCCGCGCCGCCGCTGGCCTCATGCTGGACGAGCTGGAGCGGGAGCTCGCCGATCAGCGGGCGATCCACGGGCGCCATAGCGACAACGTGACGATGCTGGACGACGTCCTGCGGCGGCTCGAGCAGCTGGGCGTCCCCGTCTCGGAGGACGATCGCCTCGACAATCTGGTTTTCGGCCTCGTCAGTGAGGACGAGCGTCTCGCCGATGTGCAGGAGCGGCTGGCACGGGTTGCCGGGCTGATCGATCCTGCCCTGCGCACCGCGCTGGAGGAGGCGCGCCGGCGCGTGACTTCGGCAAAGGCCGACAAGGACGAGCTGCGGGAGAAGCGCGCCGGCTTCCGCGTCCAGATCGAGGAGATCGGGCGCCGTCTGAGCGCCGGCGCGGGACAGCCCGGCTCGCGGCTTTCTCTTGTCGACCGTCGCCGCGGCTTTCGCAAGCGGGTCCGCAATCTCGCCATGTGGATGCCGGTTCGCGCCAGGTATGCCCACGCGCGCGGCTCACGCTCACCGGCCCGGCTCGCCCAGGACATGCAGCGCGAGGCCGAGGAACTGGTCACGCAATACAGGGAGTGCGACGGGGATATTCGCGAGCGCCTGACGACGTACCGGCTCCAGTTCGGCGCGACGGCGCCATCGGGCGGCGAGACGCGTATCGCGACGGACGTCAAGCCGTGGGTGGAGGAGAACGTCGCGGCGCTCGAGGGCAACGAGCTCATTCGCTACCGGCGCCAGGCCGACGCGGCGGCGGATCAGATCGGACGGTTGTTCCGGACCGGGTTCGTGCACGAGCTGAACAGCCGCTTCAGCGCGCTCGAGAGCGATCTCGACGAGCTCAATCGCGCCTTGCGGACGCGGCCGCTGCATGGCGAGATCTATTCGCTGAAGGCGCATGTGAAGCCGGAGTTCGAGGCGCTTCATCGCCTCGCCCGCGAGAGCGAGACGGACGAGGCCACGCTGGGCACGCTGTTCGGTCGTGGCACGCCGCGCGAAGAGTGGCAGGCGGCGGCGTTGGCCCAGGTGGAACGCCTGCTCGAGGACGAGACACTCGCGTTCGAGGACTATCAAGACTACCGAAACTACTATGGCTTCGATTTGCGCATGCGCGACATCGCCAGCAAGCGCGAGACGAGCTTCGAGCGCCGGCGGGGCGTGGCGAGTGGCGCGGAGCGGCAGGTGCCTTTCTACGTCATTATCGGCGCGGCTCTGGCCAGCCTCTACCATGGCGCTCGACGCTCGGGCTCATCCGATGATCTGGGCCTCGGGCTGGCCGTGTTCGACGAGGCGTTCAGCAAGATGGACGGCCCCAATCAGCGCACGCTGCTCGAGTTCTACGGCGACATCGGCCTGCAGGTCGTCATCGCGGCGCCGACGGAGAAACGGGCCGTCGTCTACGAGAATCTCGACAGCATCATCGACGTGCATCGGTTTGGCGATGAGGTCTCGGCCGAGACGATCCACATCAAGCGGCGTGCTCGCGCGGCCATGCGGGAGGCAAACCCCCAGTATCTCAGTGACGAGGTTCTGCGCGGACGGCTTGCCGACGACATCACCGAGGCCGCGGCCGAGTGACCCGCCGCTTCACCGACCCCAGGGCTCTTCTCCACGATCTGGTGGACCGCTATGAAGCACGCCCGCACGCCGCGCGCCTTCTGGCCTATCTCGATGACGAAGGCTTTGCGTCGGTGAGCGAGCAGGACGCGTGCCTCGAACGGCTTGCGGCCGTCGAACGGGACGGCGGCGTGCGCATCGAGCGCCGGCGCGTGGACGGCGTCGAGCAGGTGCGGAGCATTCGCCTCGTCGACCCTGCGCCCGTCTGCGCTTACCTCGGCCGCACGCCGGCGCCGCGGCGGGCCGCCGATGCCCTGGCGGCGCTGAGGCCGCGCTTCCAGGCGTCAGAGCAACTGGGCGAGGTGTTTGATGATGTCGGCCGGGCCTGGGCCCGAAACGTCGCGTGGTCTGGTTTGCCGCCCGGGCGCACGGATGCGCTTGGCGCGGCTCTCGACCTGTCGCTAGCGCTCCTGAAATGGGCCGCCGACCCGGAGGCGCCGCAGATCGACTATCGCAGCTTTTCGCAGGCTGGTGCCGGCGACAGCAAGGCCCTCAGAGGGCTCAAGGCGCCGGTTGCCCAGTTGCTGCGCCGGCTGGCGCCCACGGCTGTGAAGCCAGAGGCGATGACGCCGGCGGAGGTCATCGCCGGGTTCGGCGTCGTGCCGCTTCCGCAGCCGCTGATGCTCGGCGGCCCGCTGACGCTGGACGGGCTGAAACTGCCGCCGATGCCCTACTTCGGGCTGCCTCCGGAGGAGGTGGCGCGCATCGGTCTTTGGCAGCGACCTGCCTACGTGCTGGCCGTCGAGAACTTCACCTCGTTCGTGCGGCACGTGCGAGAGGTGAGCGACGGCGGCGACGGCCTGGTGATCTACAGTGGCGGCTTTCCGTCGCGCCAGGGCCTGAAAGCTATCGTGACATTGGCCGGGTTGGCGGAGGCGCCGGTGTTCCATTGGGGAGACATCGACCCCGGAGGCGTCCGCATCTTCCTGCATCTGGAGCAGGAACTCGGCGGCCAGGGCGTGCGACTGCTGCCACACCTGATGGATCCGCTCGTTCTCGGCACGTATGGTGCCCCGTCGCGCCATAGTTCATCTCCCGCCGTCAACGTCCCCGAGGCCAGCCCCATCGCGCCTCTGTGGCACGCGATGAACGGCGACCTGCGCGGCTACCGGCTCGAGCAGGAAGCCCTGGCACCGCAGCGCCCGATAGGCTTCGACCGCTAATTCCGCGCCGACGTGTTCCGCAGCCGGCCGGAGGTCACACTTCAAGCCATTCCTTCCGGATGCTCGCATCGGCGCCGAGATCGGCGGGCGTGCCCTCGAACACGATGCGGCCGTGGCCCATGACGTAGAGACGCCGGGAGATCCTCAGCGCGATCGTCAGCTTCTGCTCGACCAGCAGGATCGAGATGCCGCGCCGGGCGATCTCGTCCAGAAGGCGCGCGACCTGCTCGACCAGCTTGGGCGCCAGGCCCTCGGTGGGCTCGTCGATGATGATGAGGTCGGGGTCGCCCATCAGCGTCCGGCACATGGTGAGCATCTGCTGCTCGCCGCCGGACAGCACGCCGGCCTCGTTGGCCTGGCGTTCGCCGAGGTTGGGAAACAGGCGGAACATGTCCTCGAAGCTCCAGCGCCCGCACTTCCCGGCGCGCTTCAGCCCCATCTCGAGGTTCTGCTTGACGGTGAGCCCGGGGAAGATCTGGCGATCCTCGGGCACATAGCCCAGCCCCGCATGGGCGATCTTGTCGGGCCGCAAGCCGGCGATCGGACGGCCCTTGAAGCACACCTCGCCTTCCGGCGGCACCAGCCCCATGATCGCCTTGCAGGTGGTCGACCGGCCGACGCCGTTGCGGCCCAGCAGACTCACGATCTCGCCTTCGCCGATGGCGAGGTCGACGCCTTGCAGGATGTGGCTCTTGCCGTAGAAGGCGTGCAGATCGCGCACTTCCAGCATCACGCCGCCTCCGCGCCGAGATAGGCTTCCTGCACCGCCCTGTTGCCGCGGATCCTGGCCGGCACGTCGCTGGCGATCACCTGGCCGTACACGAGAACGGTGATGACGTCGGCAAGCCCGAAGACCACGCTCATGTCGTGCTCGACCACCAGCAGCGTCTTGCCCTCCGACACCTGCCGCACCAGGGCCACGGCGTGCTCGGTCTCGCTGTGGCTCATGCCGGCGGTCGGCTCGTCGAGCAGGATGATCTCGGCGCCGCCCGCCACGGTGATGCCGATCTCCAGCGCGCGCTGCTCGGCATAGGAGAGGAGCCCTGCCGGCACGTTCCGCCGGCCTTGCAGGTTCAGCCGCTCGATCACCCGGTCCGCTTCCTCGTTCAGGGCACGCTGGTGGCCGAGAAGATTCCAGAACGAGTACCGATAGTTGCGTGCCCACAGGAGGCCGCACCGGATGTTCTCGAACACCGTGAGCCGTGGGAAGATCGAGGTGATCTGGAAGCTGCGCGACAGCCCCAGGCGGTTGATCTCGTGCGCCGCCAGCCCGCCGATCGAGCGGCCGTTGAGCGCGATCGTGCCGGAGGTGACGGCGAAGCGGCCGCTGATCAGGTTGAACAGGGTCGTCTTGCCCGCGCCGTTCGGCCCGATCAGGGCGTGGCGCTGGCCGCGCGGAATGTCGAGATCGACGCCGCGGATGATCTCGGTGCGGCCGAAGCTCTTGTGGACGCTGCGCAGCGAGATGGCGGGCTCGCTCATTGTATTGCTCCCTGCGCCTTCGCGTCGGCCATCAGCGCATCCCAGCGGGCGCGGAACGTGCGGCTCTCGATGCGCAGCCAGAGCCCGCCGCCGATCAGCGCCACCGCGCCCAGCACCCACGGCAGCGCCGTGCGTGGATCGACGGTGTGCGGCCCGATCTTGAAGGCCTTGCCCTGCGCGGCGCCGATGGTGGTGAAGGATGCAAGCTCGACCAGCAGGACGAAGCCCAGCACCATCAGCACGCCGGGCACCAGGATGCGGATGTAGGGAACCGCGAGCTCGCGCAATCGCCCGGTGCGCGCGATCGGCACATGCAGCGCCGCGATGCCCATCAGGCCGCCCGGCGCATACATGACCATGATGATGAACAGCACGCCCACATAGAGCAGCCAGGCATTGCTCAGGAGGCTGACGCCGCTTTGCAGCAGCACGACGACGATCGCGCCGAGGAACGGCCCGAAGAAGGCGCCGGTGCCGCCGATATAGGTCGCAAGCAGCGCGGTTGCCGACTTGGCCGCGGCCACCGTGTCGAAGGTCACGATCTCGTAGACCAGCACATAGAGGGCGCCCCCGATGCCCGCGAAGAAACCCGCCAGCGTGAACTGGTAGAAGCGCACCATGCGCGGGTCGTAGCCCACGAACTGGGTACGCTCGAAATTGTCGCGCGCGGCATTGGCCATGCGGCCCAGCGGCGTCTCCGTCTGCAGGCGCATCAGCATCGTGGCGATGGCCGTCCAGGCCACGACCAGGCAATAGACCTGCCAGGACGAGCTGTAGGGAATGCCGAACAGGCTGGTGCCGATGACGCGGTCGGTGCTGATGCCGCTTTCGCCGCCGAAGAAGCCCATGAACATGAGCGCGCACGCCGCCACAAGCTCGCCCAGCCCCAAGGTGATCATGGCGAAGGCGGTGGCGCGCTGCCGGGTGGCGACGTAGCCGAACAGCGCGCCGAAGACGAGCCCGCCCAATCCGCCCGCCAGTGGCACCAGCTCCGTCGGCAGCCAGAAAACGCCGTCCCTGACGGCGTTCAGCGTGTGGGCGGTCACGTAGCCACCCAGGCCGAACAGAATGGCATGGCCGAAGGACAAGAGCCCCGCCTGGCCCATCAGCATGTTGTAGGAGAGGGCGAAGACCGCCATCAGGCCGATCTCGCTCAGCATCGTGAGCGCGAAGCCCGAGTGGCGTTGGGTCGACCAGTTGAAGAACGCCCATGGCAGCAGCAACGCCACCGCGACGGCGGCCGGCCACAGCCAGTGACGCCGCGCGAAGGCGAGGGAGCCGGCGGGAGCGACGACCGCGTGTTGGGTAGCCTCGGCGCTCATGTGTCCCGCGTCCCCATCAACCCACGCGGCCTGAAGACCAGGACCAGGACCAGCAGAAGGTAGGGTAGAAGCGCGCCGATGCGCGGCAGCGGCACGGTCAGCACCTCGTGGAACGGCGTCGCGCGCGACACTGTCAGCCCGAACTGCTTCAGCAGATCGGCGAGCGAGTAGTCGAGCACCACGGCGAAGGTCTGGATCAAGCCCATCAGCAACGAGGCGATGAAGCAGCCGGTGAGCGAGCCGAGGCCGCCGAACACCACGACGACGAAGACGATGGGTCCCATGGTGAACGCCATCGCCGGCTCGGTGACGTGGTAATTGCCGCCGATCACGCCCGCCAGGCCGGCGAGTGCCGTGCCCGAAGCGAACACGATGGTGAACACGCGAGGCACGTTGTGGCCGAGCGCGCCCACCATCTCGGGATGGGTGAGCGCCGCCTGGATGACCATGCCGATGCGGGTGCGGGTCAGCCCGAGCCAGATCGCGCCGAACATCAGCGCCGAGATCAGCAGCATGAACGCGCGGTAGGCGGGGAATTGTGTGCCGTAGATCGTGAACAGCGGGAAGTCGAGGCTCTCGGGAATGCGATAGGGCACCGGGATCAGGCCCCAGGTCATCTGCACGACCTTCTCGATGATGAGCGCCAGGCCGAAGGTGAACAGCAGCTCGGCGATGTGGCCGTTGCGGTGCACGCGGCGCAGCCCATACATCTCGATCGCCGCGCCGATCAGCCCGCACAGCAGCGGCGCCAGGATCAACGCCGGCCAGAAGCCGATGTGCTGGCTGATGGTGAAGGCGAAATAGGCGCCCAGCATGTAGGCGCTGGCATGCGCGAAGTTGAGCACGCCCATCATGCTGAGGATCAGCGTGAGCCCGCTCGCCAGCATGAACAGCAGCATGCCGTAGACGAGCCCGTTCAACAGCGAGACGAGAAAGAGTTCCATGGCTCGGCCACCCGTCGGCAGGAGGGATGGCGGAGTTACTTTTCTGCCGGCCGCTTCATCTTGCAGGAGGTCGGCTGCTCCAGATCCTTGGCGAGCATGGTGGCCTCGGTGGCCCAGCCCAGCCCGGTCTTCTCCGAATCGTACTTCACGCCCTTTTTGAAGACGCCGACGAAGTACGCGCTGGCGATCTGATGGTCATCCTTGCGCATCACGGTGTCGAAGCCGAGGAAATCCTTGTGCGGGAGGCCCTCCAGCGCAAAGGCGATCTTGGTCGGATCGGCCGAGCCCGCCTTGTTGGTGGCCTCCTGCAAGTACTCGAAGATGGTCCGGAAGCCCGCGGCGTAGAAGTCGAAGGGGAATTTCTCGCGGAACGCAGCGGTCCACGCTTCGGCGTCCTTGTTGCCGATCTCGGGCGCGATGTTCTCGTTGAACGGCATCACCGCGCGCACCTTGCCGTCGCCGCCCGGCCCGATGGCCACGGCGCCGCCCGCGAGATGGGCGTACAGCGTGTAGTAGCGCAGGTCGATGCCCGAATCGATGCCGGCCTTGATCAGAAGGTTCATGTCCGGCCCCCAGTTACCGGTGATCAGCGCCTGTGCGCCGGAGGCTTTGATCTTGGTAATGTAAGGCGCGAAGTCCTTGACCTTGCCGAGCGGGATCAACTCGTCGCCCACCACCTGCACGTCTGGCCGCAGCTTGGTCAGATAGGTCTTGACGTCGCGCTGCAGCGACTGGCCGAAGAGGTAGTCCTGGTTCAGCAGATAGACCTTGGTGATCTCCTTGGGCAACGCCCGCACCATCGCCTCGGCTTTCATCGCCGCATTGGCGTCGAAGCGGAAGTGCCAGAAGCTGCACTTGTCGTTGGTGAGCTCGGTCGCCACCGCACCGCAGTTGATGTAGATAATGCGGTTGTCGGGGTTGCGACTGTTGTGCTTGTCGACGGCTTCGATGAGCGCGGCGGCGATGTTGGAGCCGCTGCACTGCATGATGAAGGGCATGTTCTGGTCGGTCGCGCTCTTGAGCGCGAGCAACGCGTCGGACGGCTGGGATTTGTTGTCGAACGGCACCAGCTCGAACTTCTTGCCGAGCGCTCCGCCCTTCGAGGTATTGATGAAGTCGAGGATGTACTGCATTTGCTTGAGGTTGGCATCGCCCACTTGTGCGAACGGACCCGACAGGGGGTCCGTATAGGCGATCTTGATGGTGTCCTGCGCTTCGGCGGAGCCGACGCCGATCAAGCCTGCGCATGCCAGCAGGGCCGCGGCCGCGCCACGCCTCATGAATCGGGCCATATTTTCCTCCCAGCTCCGACGTTCTCGCGCAGCATTCCGCTGCGCGAGGTCACAGCTTTCTTAGTCTGAGCAAAGAGTAACAGACGACTTTGGCGGCGCCTAGTTACTTTCCGGCGCAGACCACGAATGCAATGTGTCCTCACCGACGCCGAGCTTGGTCTTGGCCATTTACGATTGGATCAGAACATCCCGTTGCAAAGACGGATTTCGACGCCTGAAGCTGGAGCGCTTCTCTTGCGATGGTGTCCCCGCAAAGCGACGTGCGCCCCAAGCGCGTTGCCGGCTCGCCGCCGAGGTCCGCCTGCACGAAGGTGACGGAGACGCCCGAGCGATACCTCGGCGCCGCGGCGCGTCCAGCTCGCCTCAGGCGTGCGTCTCGATCAGCTGGCAGCCGATCGCAGGCTGCCGCGAGGCGCTGGTGGCGGCGGACCGCGCCGACATGCTCGCCGGCGAGCGGCGGGGCTGAGCACCGCGAGGCCGAAACATCAGACCGATGAACCGGAGGGGTCGTGCCCAGGCCGGGGCCGGCGCGCGAAGGATCTCTTGCCGATGGGGGATGAGATCGCCACATAGGCACGCGAGTTGCGGCCGAGCGACTTGGCCTCGCCGCCAGCAGCGTGCGTGACTGACGACCTCCCAGCAATTTCGCGTGAGCTGGCCGCCCGTAGGAAGGATGTCCATGCACACGGGAACCGTGGAATGGTTCGATAGCCAAAAAGGCTTCGGCTTCGTCCGGCCTGAGCGTGGCGGCAAGGACGTTTTCGTTCACGTCAGCCCGGTCGAGCGCACGGGCCTACGACCAGCCAATCAGGATCACTGAATGCCTTTCCCTGCCGACCACGACGACGAGCACGACGACATCATCTACCCCTCGGCCATTCCCTTCGTGCTGGTCCATCTGGCCTGCTTCGGCGCGCTCTGGTCGGGCGTCACGTGGCAGGCGGCCGCGCTCGGCATATCACTCTATTGGCTGCGCATTTTCGCGATCGGGGCGGGATACCACCGCTATTTCTCGCACCGGGCCTATGCCACCGGCCGGGTGTTTCAGTTTCTCCTCGCCGTCCTCGCCCAGAGCAGCGCCCAGAAGAGCGTCCTCTGGTGGGCGGCCAAGCACCGGCATCACCATCTGCATTCCGACACCGGCGAGGATGTGCATTCGCCGCGGCACACGGGCTTTCTCTACAGCCACCTCGGCTGGATCTTCTCCCGCAAGCACGGCGAGACGGATCTTGCGAAGGTGGCGGACCTCGCCCGCTATCCCGAGCTCAGATGGCTCCACCGGTTCGAGCTGGCACCGGCCGCCGTCCTGGCCGCCCTGTCGTTCGTCGTCGCCGGGTGGTCCGGGCTCGTCGTCGGCTTCTTCTGGAGCACGGTGCTCGTCTATCACGCGACGTTCTGCATCAACTCGCTCGCCCACGTGCACGGGCGCAAGCGCTACGTGACGGGAGACGATTCCCGCAACAACTGGTTCTTGGCGCTCATCACCATGGGCGAGGGCTGGCACAACAATCACCACGCCTACCAGAGCAGCGTGCGCCAGGGCTTCAGGTGGTGGGAGATCGACCCGACGTATTACATCCTGCGGGCGCTGTCGTGGGTCGGTATCGTCTGGGACCTCAAGACGCCGCCCCAGCAGGTGCTCCGCAACGAGCAGCGGCTTGGCTCGCGGGTCGTCAACCGTGCTGCCGAGCAGCTCGCGGCGAGCTTCAATTCCGAGCGGATCGCGCTCGCCATCACGTCGGCCCTGCACGCGCCGGAACTCTCCGCCCTGCGCGAGACGCTTGCCCACGCCCGGCACCGCGCCGGCGAAGTGCTGGCGGCGTCGCATCTGCCGCAACTGCCGAGCCGGGAGGAACTGCTGGCTGAGGCGAGGGCGATGTTCGTGCGGACCAGGTCGTTGGACGACATCGTCGAGCGCGCTCACGAGCTCCTGCTCGCGTCCGTCGGCATGCATCTCGCGCACAAGGGCAACCCGCTGCCGTCCAGCTGAAGCCGGGCGCCCGGCGCTCAGCGCTGTATTCCGCCGTCCCATTCGCCCAGGCGCCGCGTCTCATGGCAACTGACACGCGGCTCGCCGCCAAGCCGGCCGACCCGCCGCCAAGCCGGCCGGCTCGCCGTACAACCGAGAAGGACGCTGTCATGGTGCGCCGTCTTCTGATCGCCGGCATTCTGATCGTCGCGGCGTGGCCGGCGTCGTCGGCGCTGGCGCGCGGCGAGGCGCCCGCGGTCGGCGTCGCTCCGCAGTACAGTGCGACGCACGTCTATGTTGCGCCCGCCGACGTCGATCGGTTCGCGGCGAGCTTTCTCGCGACCTTCGGCGGGCAAAGCACCAAGCAGGCTGTGGCCACCGTCACGCCGACACCCAGCAGCACGACCACGCAACTGCTGCGGACCCCGGTGGGCACCGTCTCGCTGTTCGGCTTCACGACGCCGATCCCGTATCCGTTCGGAGCCGAACGGACGGGGTATCTCGTGACGGACCTGGATGCCGCCGTCGACGCGGCACGGGCGGCCGGCGCCGAAATCGTGGTCGCCCCGTTTTCGGATCCGATCGGGCGTGACGCCATCGTCCGCTGGCCGGGCGGCGTCGCCATGCAGCTCTACTGGCACACGGCCAAGCCGTCCTCTGCGGCGCTCCGGACGGTCCCTGAGAACAGGGTCTACGTGTCGCCCGATCGCGCCGATGCCTTCGTGGCGAGCTTCCTGCGCTTCTCCCATGGCGAGGTCACGTCCGACCGTGCCGATGCGCCGGGGATCGAGATCGGCAAGCCGGGAACGAGCTATCGGCGGATCCGCATCGACTCCGCCTTCGGAAAGGTGACGGCGCTGGTCACCGACGGCCAGCTTCCTTTTCCCTACGGGCGGGAGCTGACCGGCTACGAGGTCGGCGATGTGGCGGAGACCATCGCCAAGGCGAAAGCGGCCGGCGCCACCGTGCTCGCCGGCCCCTTTCGGTCGGACCGGCGCGAGGCCGCCATGCTGCAGTTTCCCGGCGGCTACATGGCGGAAATCCACGCCCCCGCCGAGCCATAGAGGACGGTGCCAAGACGTGGATATCGGCTCTTGGCGAAGATGATGCTCGAGGTAAAAACGTCGAGCGGGATGATGTGAAGCAACATCATCCCGTTCTATGTCGTTCTCTAAGCATGATCTTGTCCAAAAACCGGCCTCCACTTTTTGGGATCATGCTCTAGGCGCCACCGATCCCTGGGCCTGGGCGGCCTTGGCGAGGTTGTCGCGCAGCGTGGCCACGGCCTGCTGGATCTTGGGGAATTCCTCGAGCGTCAGGCCGGTTGCCTCGACCAGGTTCATCTCCAGGCGCCGTTCACGCAGGCGTCGGCCGGCCTCGGTCAGGCTGACGAGGACCTGCCGTTCGTCCGCCGGATCGCGACGCCGGCGCAGATAGCCCGCGGCCTCCAGCTTCTTGAGCATCGGCGTCAGCGTGTTCGATTCCAGGAACAGCTTGGCGCCGAGGCTGCCGACGGTCTGATCGTCCGCCTCCCACAGCGCGACGAGGGTGATATACTGCGTGTAGGTGAGCCCGAACTCGTCCAGGATCGGCTTGTACGCCCTGCCATAGGCCAGGTTGGCGGAATAGATCGCAAAGCAGAGGAAGTCGGCGAGCTTGGGGTTCGCAAGCTTGGCGTTCGCAAGTTTGGCGTTCGACGGTTCGGCGTGGCTCATCCGTGGCCTCCGGAGCGGGTGATCGAGATCTCGTGATGGATATAGATCGTATGCGATGAAATCGGAAGGTTGACATTCCATCGCGCCCCAGCGATATAAATCGTATCCGATTAAATCGGATACGAAATTGGAGCGGACCCATGACCCAACTCGACAAAGTGCTGTACACCGCCCAGACCCATACGACCGGCGGCCGGGACGGTGCGTCCCGCAGCTCCGACGGCCGGCTGGAGGTGAGGCTGACCCCGCCTGGCGCGCCCGGCAACGGCACCAACCCCGAGCAGCTCTTCGCGGCCGGCTGGTCCGCCTGCTTCATCGGCGCCATGCGGCACGTGGCCGGCAAGATGAAGGTGGCGCTGCCGGCGGATCTCGCGGTCGACACGGAGGTGGATCTGGGGCCCGCCGGTGAGGCGTTCGGGATTCAGGCGCGCCTCAACGTCAGCCTGCCGGGTCTCGACCGCGACACCGCGCGGGCGGTGGTCGATGCCGCCGACCAGGTGTGCCCGTACTCCAACGCGACGCGCGGCAACATCCCGGTGGCCATCAACCTGGTGTGAGTCGCATCGCGGAACGGCCGGGGCTTGCCGCCGCTCCGCCGGAATGCTCCAGTTCGCGACGGCGCGGGTCCTATCCGCGCCGCCGCGCCGGGAGCAGGCCCATGAGATCCGTCGTCGTCACCGGCGCCTCCACCGGCATCGGCTGGGGGTGCGTGAAGGTCCTCACCGCAAGCGGCTTTCACGTCTTCGGCAGCGTGCGTAAGGCCGCGGACGCCGAGCGGCTGGCCAGCGAGTTCGGCGCGAGTTTTACGCCGCTCGTCTTCGACGTCACGGACGAGGCGGCCGTAGCGGCCGGCGCCGCGCAGGTGGACGCCGCCCTCGGCGGCGAGACCTTGGCGGGGCTCGTCAACAACGCCGGCATCGCCGTGCCCGGGCCGCTGCTCTACCTCCCCATCGATGATTTCCGGCAGCAGCTGGCGGTCAACGTCACCGGGCAGCTGATCGTGACGCAGCGCTTCACGCCGCTGCTCGGGGCCGACCGGACACGGCGAGGGGCGCCCGGGCGGATCGTCATGATCTCGTCCGTCGGGGGCAAGAACGCAGCACCCTTCGTCGGCGCCTACAGTGCCTCCAAGTTCGCGATCGAGGGTCTGTCCGAGGCCTTGCGCCGGGAGCTGATGCTGTTCGGCATCGACGTGGTGATCATCGGGCCGGGCGCCGTGGCGACGCCGATCTGGGACAAGGCCGATGCGGCGGCCGACGCGTCGCCCTTCGACGGCACGCCCTACGCCCCCGCCATCGCCAAGATGCGCGGCTACATGATCGCGCAAGGCCGGCACGGGCTGCCGCCGGAGCGCATCGGCGAGGCGGTGAAGACCGCGCTCACCGCCGCCAAGCCGCGCACACGCTACGCCATCACCCCGACGCCGTTCCAGAACTGGCTGATCACCGCGCTGCCGAAGCGCATGGCGGACGGTATTTTCGCGCGGCGGCTGGGGCTGAGGGGGTAGCGGGCTGATTGTCTCGTCGGTCTAGATTTGCCTGTTGAATGTTCTTGTTTTGTTCTAGCCTCTTACGTACAGCGGAGTGCTCGAGGCTCTCAATCGCGCAAGTGATGCCGCCAGTGCTGGCAGTCATCTCGGGGCTGCCGGTGGCGCTGCCGGGCGGCACTTGTCCAGCCGCCTGCCGTCTGGTCCTGGTGGATGGACGACTCAGGGATTTCGGGATGGAACGAAGCAGGGTCTCGGTGAAGGCTTTGCACGAGTCCGAACCTGGGCGCGTGGAGACCACGTCGGGCCTGGTGGGCGGGTGAAGGTGCGCGGGGGAGAGACACGCCCGGACCATCGCAGCTTTCGTGGCTCGCAGGAACGTGACATCGTCGAGGCCAAGTTCGGCCCTGACGCGCAGCTCAGTAAGAGGCAGACGGCGGCCTATAGCGAGCTGCCAAACTACCGCGTCGATCACACTTTGCCACAGGATGTTGGGGCAATCGTCGGCTTTCCCAGCAGCGTAACCGGCTATCAATTCGCTCTTAAAGACGACAGCGACAGGCGCAAGTAGTTATTGATCGCCTACAGTGAATCGAAATCACCAAGTTGTATTCGCAAATTTATCTGGTGGTACTTATCATGGGAATGGCTTGCTCGTGGGTCGCCGTGAAGGGCGCAGATAAGCGGGTGCTTCTCGATGAGCTCAGGTTCATCGAGTCAGGCGCCATAGTCGATCCGGCGGCTCGAGATTCAGCGTTCTCGTGCTCCGAGATCGGTGGTTGGGTGATCGTATTCAGCCACTATCTTGACTGGGCCAGTCGTCAACTGGTGCGCGATCTGTCGCGTTTTGGTCTCAGCGTCGGCTGCCGGTTCGAAGACAAGGTGGAGATGCTGAGCACTGCCTATGCCGCCCAGGATGGCGAGGAGTTGTGGTGTGTGTTCCATCTCAACGAGCCAAGACCCCGTCGGTCGGAGGGTCGGCCGAGAACATATCGTCTGGACGTCAGCGGTGAACCGCCTTCCGAGTTCGAGGCCATTCGTGATCGCTGTTTCAAGGAGCAGGGCGACGCCGACAGGGACGGATGGAGTACGGATTATATTCACAGCATTCCGATCGAACTGGCCGCATCCGTGTGTGGCTTCGACGTCGAGCAGAACGAGGCCTTGTTCCAAGCTCTGGACGAGATCGGCGAATCAAGGATGCAGGACAAGGTTAGCTGGGTCAAACGTCTGCTGGCGAAGATATTCGCTTAGTTCTCACGTCGCTGATCTTGGCGTATCGTCTAGCCGACGAACTGGTCGGTATGCGCGCTGCTGTGGGAGGCGTGGCCATGGGATTGATGTGCTCCTGGATCGCGGTGCGCGGCGCCGCCAAGAGCGAACTGCTCGAGGCGCTGGCGCTGGTCGAGACCGGTGAGCAGGTCGAGCCCTGGAGCGGCGTTTCGCGGATGTCGTGCATGGAGCGTGCAGGCTGGGTCATCGTGTTCGCCAACGACCTCGAATGGGCCGACCGCCAGCGCGTGCTCGATCTATCCCGGTTCGGCTTCACCCTTGGCTGCCAGTTCGAGGACAAGGTCGCGATGATGAGCGTGGCCTGCGCGGCCGAGCATGGCCGAGAGCTCTGGCGCGTGTATCACATCAACGAGCCAAAGGCCTGCCGGCTGGAGGTGACCGGTGATCCTCCTCCCGAATTCCAGGCGATCCGCGATCGGCTCGTCAGGGAGCAGGACGCGGCCGGCGATTCCGGCGCCGACTGCATGTACGAGCTTCCCCTCGAGCTCGCCAGAGCGGTTTGCGGCTACCGTGCCGATGAGGATGAGGCTGACACGCTTTTTCAAGCGTTGAGGCGCGTGGGGGAGAAGGTCTACAGCGATGACGATTTGCCGAAAGACGAAGACAGCATCGGTTGGCTTCGAAGGCTTTTCGTACGCTTCCTCGAGCCTTGGTCACGCCTGTAGGGCGTTTTCAGCCGTGGTTTGAGACGCGCCTCTCCGAACGGGGTATTTGTTTCGACTTTGCGCTCGCCGATTATTTCAATTTGCGTCTTCAGCTGCGTTGCCCGGCCGATGGGCGGCCTATGCGACGAAGCAAGAGCACGCATCGGATCGTCAAGGGCGTTGGTCACAGCTTGCCCCCACCTTGAAAAGGCAAACCCCGTCTGTGTAGCGATGTCCGTCTTGGTCGGAAGCGCACGGCGAGGAAGATCGCGCACTCAGTGGCGACCAGGCCTGCGACAACCGAGAAGCCGACCACGGCTGGATCGTAGCCGCTGTGGCGCAGACCGTATCCAAGACTGAGCAAGGGAAGGTTCCACGCTAGGCAGCCGAGTGACGTCGCGATCAGAAACGCCGGCAGCCGAAGCCTGAGCACGCCGGCAGGAAGCGCGAGGTAGATCCGGACGGTCGGAATGATCTGACCGATCAGCGTCACCCAGAAATGGTTGCGCCGATAGGCATGCGCCAACCGCCCATAGAGGGCCGGACTGACCAGCATGTAGCCGCCGTAGCGGGCGATCCAGCTCTCAACCCGTTGGGGGCCGACGATCCGACCGAAGCCATACCAAAGCAGAGCACCGGAGGCCGATCCGGCTGTGGTTGCCCCCGCCGTCGCGGCAAGCGCTTCTATGTCCGAGACGGCCGTCATGCCGAGAAACAGGAGCAGGACGTAGGATGGCAGGATCGGAACGAGCTTCTCGACCAGCGCAAGGCAGCCGATGCCGACAAGACCGAGGCTCAGCAGTGTTGCAATCGGGCTCGATACCTCCATGTGCCGTCAAGCCCGCGCGAGCTTGGGTGTTTTGCGCCTGGCGATGCGGTAGACCGTCGCCGGCGGGATATTGCGCAGCGTCGAGCCGACGCATGTGGCTTTGAGGCCGAGGCGATCGAGGATCGCTTTAGCAATGGGACAACGCGGACCGTAGGTGATCTGATAGAACCCGCCAGCAGGGCGCAGATAGCCGAAAGCGCCGGTGAGAATGGCGATGACCTTTCGCGGCGGCATCGAAAGCACCGGAAGGCCACTGACGACCGCGCCGACGATCGCTGTCTGAAACAGCGAGGCTTCGCGCAAGCGCGCCGCATCCATCCAGCGCACGCGCGCGTCCGGAAATCGCAGCTCAAGCAGCCGCGCGAAATCGGAACCGGACTCGACGAGCGTCAAATCCCGTTCCGCTACACCCCGTTCGAGGAGCGCGTAGGTGAAGACACCCGTGCCGGGACCGAGCTCGATGACGGGACCGGTTTCCGTCGAAATCTCCCGTGTGATCAGGTCGGCAAGGGCGGCTCCGGACGGCGTGATCGAAGCGACGCGCAATGGGTTGTTGACCCAGGCACGAAAGAAGGAAAAAGCATCAGACGCCTGCATGTCGACCGTCCGAGGTTTTGACGTGTTCAGGTGTGTCGAGGCCACATCTTGGTAAGAGCATTGAAAGAGATTCCTGCTGGGACCCGGTCTTCGACGACAAACAGATCGAATTCGTCGCCGAAGGGGCCACTTTGATTCGAAGCCCTTCGCTTTGATCTCACAGCCGGATTGAGCCTGCCTGTCATGCCGACGTTTTGCGGTGTCGGGGCCGCATCGGCGCCGGTGTTCTGGTTCGCTGCATGGTATTCCTTGCAAGGCTGTTGCAATGGAAAGCCGATAGACAGGCTGAGTTGGCGAAGCGGGAGGCTCCGTCTTGCGGATACTGTTGGTGGAGGATGAGCCGGCCATGGCTTCGGCTCTGCGCGCTGCGCTGACACGCCAGGACATGGTGGTCGATCATCTGTCGAGCCGATCCGAGGCCGAGGCGGTGCTGACCGCATGCAACGGCGTGTATGACGCGGTGCTGCTCGATCGCCAGTTGCCGGATGGCGACGGTCTGACGCTCCTCCCGAAGCTGCGCTCCGGCGGCAATGCCGTGCCGGTGCTGGTGTTGACGGCGCTCGGCGATATGGTCGATCGCGTCATTGGCCTGGATCGCGGGGCCGATGATTATCTCTGCAAGCCGTTTGCGTTCGAGGAGCTCCTGGCTCGCCTCCGCGCCCTGCTGCGGCGGTCTCCCGGCGTGCAATCCGATATCGTGCGCATCGGTTGTCTCTCGTTCGATTTTGCGCATCGCGAGGCGCGTGTTGCCGGGCAGATCCTCCTGATGCCGCGCCGCGAACTGCTCGTGCTCGAAGCTCTGGTCCGCCGGATGGGACGCATGGTGCTGCGTACCTCGCTCATGGAGGCCGTCTTCGGCCTGGATGACGAGATCCAGTCCAACGCCTTGGACACCCATGTCTCTCGGCTGCGTCGCAAACTGGCGGACGCTACAGCAGGTGCGACGATCGACGGCATCCGCGGCGTCGGTTACCTCATCCGCGAGACACTTTGAGGGCGCGCCGTCCGCACTCGTTGAGGCGCCGACTCGTCGGGCGGCTCATGGCTTTCCAGGCAGCGGCGGTGATACTGATCGTCGCGGCGCTCTTCGCCTCGGGCGTGCTGTTCGACTTCAGGTCGGTCGAGAGCACCATCGAAATTCTGCGCGAAGCGGTGGCGCGTGACGCCGATGGCGAGCTGTCGTTGCGGCCAACGCCCGCTGTCGCGCGGATGCGGGCGGATGTCCCCGATCTCTGGTTCGTCATCAAGGACAGGTCTGGACACCGGCTGTCCGAAGGCGCCGTCCCGCCTGAATATCTCCGGCTCGGTGACGCGCTCGATCATATCGGGCAGGCGAGGCTCGGCTGGAACATCTGGGACCCGCCTCGCCCTACCGCCCGCATGAGGTGGGTCGGCAGTGCCGCCGGAGACGTGCAGATTCTCACAGGTCCGGAATCCCGCACATCGCCTTATCTGGTGATGCTGGGGATCGCCCTGGTCCTCTTGAAGGAGGTTCTCCCCGTCCTCGTCGTGATGGCGGTGGCGGCACTTGTCGTAACCCCACTGGTGGTGCGCGGGGCACTGGCAGGCCTGGACCGTGCTGCAACGCAGGCTGAATGCATTGAGATCGACCAGCGTGGCGTCCGGCTGCCGCTCGACGACGTGCCGATCGAGGTCGCGCCCCTGGTCAAAGCCGTCAACGCTGCCCTGGGCCGCCTCGACATGGGCTATGAGCGCCACAAGCGCTTCCTGGCCGCCGCCGCCCATGAACTGCGGACGCCCATCGCCATTCTCGGCACGCGGGTCGCATCGCTCCAGCCGGGGCCGGAAAAGGCCCATCTCCTCGAGGACGCCGCCCGCCTGTCAACCCTGACGGAACAACTTCTCGATCTCGAGCGATTTGAGCAACGGACCGTCCAATTCATGCCTGTCGATCTTGTTGCGATCGGCCGGCGGGTGGTGATCGATCTCGCCGCTCTGGCTTTCGCGGCCGGCTATCAAATGTCTTTCGATCCGGAGGGGGAGGTGATCACGGTACTTGGCGACCGCATGTCGATCGAGAGGGCTTTGACCAATCTGGTCCAGAATGCGATCGAACATGGCGGCCGGACAGGAACGATTGCCGTCCGTGTTGCCCAGGCGTCCTTTATCGAGGTCACGGATCAGGGACACGGTATTCCGCCTGAGGAGCGGGACCGGATCTTCGAGCCATTTCACAGGCTTCACCTGCAGAGCCAAGGCGTAGGCCTTGGCCTCAATCTCGTGCAGGAGATCATGCGCCTGCACGGCGGCCAGGTCGCCGCGCTTGATGCGCCCTCGGGTGGAGCGCGCCTGAGGCTGGCCTTCCCGCAGATGCAGCTCGCGGGCTGAACACCGGTTTCCCGGGGGCAATCGGAAACGACAGGTGTTGGCATGCCGCGCCTTCGACGATCTCGCGGCTGTCGTGGATGCTGATCTGGCATGCCGACGTGGTGAAGGCGGGTTGCCCCAAGCGCGTAAATCTCGTCGCGCCAATCCGATCATCGTGGGCCGTCCGAATGAGCTGGCGAAGGAGAATGGGAGTCGAACCCACCAGAGACCGGCGCGCGGCCCCTCCCGGATTTGAAGTCCGGACGCCCCACCAGGGACGCTTCTCCTCCAGCCGTGGCCGGCGCCTCATCGTCGCCCACGGGGCGGAAGAGGTCCAGCCGGTGCACGTTGACGCGGCGCAGGTCGCCCCGCCGCAGGGTCACCCCGTGGCGGTCGAAGAACTCCAGGATCTGGATCGCCACCTTGCGGCCGCTGTCGACCTGGTCGCGGAACTGCGCCGCGGTGAAGCCGCCCGGCGGTGCGGCTGCGCCCAGCCGGCACAGGATGTCGACCATCTCGGCCACGGTCTCGCGCAGGAAGAAGTGGTCGTGCGCCACCTCGTCGATCTGCCCCATGCGGCCCACGCGCTTCAGCAGCCGGCGCACGTCCGGCTCGCCCATGCCGATGAGCCCGGCGATGTCGCGCACCCGTGGCGGCCGGAAGCGGGCGGCGCCGGCGAGGTGCGGGCGGATCGCGTCCCACGCCGCCGCGTCCGCCGGCGTCAGGTGCACCTCGTGGCCGGCGAGGCGCACCCAGGCGCCGTCGAGCGCGACGTCGCCCGTCCGCGCCAGGCCGCGCAGCACCGCGGCGAAGGCGGGCGCCGGCAGCAGCGGCTCCGATTGCAGGCGCAGCCGTTCCAGCCCGATACCGGGAAGGTCCGGGTTGTCGCGATGGAAGGCCGCGAGCGTGCCGCGCAGCCCGCCGGTCAGCGCCTCCCAGTCGCTACCGGCGAGGGCGAAGTGGCGGCCGCCGGTGGCGATGCGGATGATCCCGGGCCGCGCCACGGCGCCGTCGACCTGCGCTTCGCTCAGCGCCCGGTCGCGGCCGAAGCCGTCGAGCTCGACCACCCGTGGCGCCACTGCGAGCAGAGCGGCGAGCGAGGCGTCGGGTGCGCCGATCGCCAGGGCGGCGAGCTGGGCGAGGCGCTGCGGCGTGCGGCGCTTGCGCGCCGGCGCCCGCAGGTCCAGCAGCCGGCCGCCGCCGATGGTTCGTTGCGCCGAGGTGTCGCGCAGGACGTAGCGGTCGCCGACGGCGGTGGCGATCGGCCGCTCCAGCACCAGCTGGACGAAGGCTTCGCCACCGGGCGGGATCGGCCCGTCGCCGAGCGGCACGACGCGGGCGCCGACCTCGACGGCGGCCGTGTGCAGGCGGGCAGGGAACCACTGGCCGATCGGCTTGGGCTCGCTCGCCAGCACCCTAAGCGAGGCGTCGATGCGGGCCGCGGGCGCGTGCAGGGCAGGATCGAGCACCACGTCGCCGCGGGCAAAGGCATCGCGGGTGACGCGCTCGCCGGCGAGGTTGAGGGCGCAGCGCTCGCCGGCGCGGCCGTGCTCGGCCGGCCGGTTCTGCGCATGGATGGAGCGCACCCGCACCGGCAGGCCGGCCGGGCTGACGACCAGTTGGTCGCCGACCGACACCGAGCCCGAGAGCACGGTGCCGGTGACGATGGTGCCGGTGCCGTGCAGGGTGAACGAGCGGTCGATCGCGAGGCGGAAGCGCCCGGCCGCGTCCCGTCCGGCGAAGGTGGCCGCCTCCCGGGCGAGCCTGTCGCCGAGCGCCGCGATGCCCTCGCCGGTGACGGTCGAGACGGGCACGATGTCGGCGGCGGCGAGGGCGCCGTCGGCGAGCGCCGCGCGGATCTCCGCCACGACCGCCTCGCGCCGTTCGGGCGCGGCGAGATCGGCCTTGGTCAACGCCACCACGCCGCGCGTGACGCCGAGGAGCTCGACGATGGCGAGGTGCTCGCGCGTCTGCGGCATGACTCCGTCATCGGCGGCCACCACGAGCAGCACGTAGTCGATGCCGGTGGCGCCGGCGAGCATGGTGCGCACGAAGCGCTCGTGGCCGGGCACGTCGACGAAGCCAAGCACCTCGCCATCCGGCGTCGGTCGGTAGGCGAACCCGAGCTCGATGGAGATGCCGCGGGCCTTCTCCTCCTTCAGCCGGTCGGTGTCGACGCCCGTCAGCGCGCGCACCAGCGCCGTCTTGCCGTGGTCGATGTGGCCGGCGGTGCCGACGATCATGGCGGCGCCTCCGGCAAGGGGAGGCGGGCGAGCCGCTCGGCTTCGGCGATGCCCGCGGGATCGAGCGCGGCGCGGGCCGGGCCGAGGAAACCGCTCGCCAGCGCGCTGCCGCCGGCCGCGCCTCGCGTCAACCACGCCAAGGCCGCCAGGGGATCGCGCGGGACGCCGGCGCCCAGGTGATAGGCCGCGCCGAGCATGGATTGCGCGTCGGGCTCGCCGCGCTCGGCCGCCTTGTGCCACCAGCGCGCGGCTTCCACCGGGTCGCGAGCCGCACCGAGCGCGTCGTGATAGAGCATGCCGAGCCGCGTCATGGCCTGGGCGACGCCCTGCTCGGCCGCGAGATGCGCCCAGTGCAGCGCCTCGACGGGATCGAACGTGATGCCGCCCTCCTCGACGAGCATCCAGCTCAGCATGTCCTGCGCGGCGGCGTCCCCCTGTTCGGCCGCGGCGCGGTAGAGGGCGGCCGCCCGGCCGTCGTCCTGCGCGACGCCGTCGCCGCGGAAGTAAAGGGCCGCGAGGTTGCGCTGGCCGACGGCATCGCCGGCATCCGCCGCAAGGCCGAGCCAGCGCGCCGCGAGCGCCGGGTCGCGGTCGACGCCCAGGCCCTCGGCAAAGCAGGCGCCGACGTTGCTTTGCGCCCGGGCCACGCCGGCCTGCGCGAGCGGGCCCCAGATCGCCAGGGCGGCGGCATGATCGCCGTGCTCCGCCGCGGTCAACGCGGCCGCCATCTGCTCGGCGACGGGTGGCGCCGGTTGGGAAGCCGGTTCCGCCGGATGTGGCGCCGCTGGGCGGTTCGAGCGGATGAGGCGGTCAAGCCATCGCATTGCCCGCCTCCAGATCAAGCGCGCCGAGCACACCAACGAAGCCCGCCTCATCTTCCAGGCAGCGCAAGTCGAGCAGCAGCGCGCCGTCGGCGATGCGTCCGATCACCGGCACGGGTAGGCGCCGCAGCGCGCCGGCGAGGTCCGCCAGCGCGCCGCCGCCCCCGTTGCCGACGGGCTTCAGGGCAAGAGCGGCGCTCGGCAGGGTCTCGAGCGGCAGCGCGCCGGAGCCGATCTCGCTGGCGCAGGCGCGGACCTCGACGGCGATGGCGCTGCCGCAGACAGCGGCCACCGTGGGCGCCAGCCGGCGGGCCTGCGCCTCGATGGCGTCCGCCCTACGCGCCAGCAGGCGCAGGGTCGGCAGGCGCTCGGCCAGCCGTGCGGGATCGCGGTAGAGCCGCAGCGTCGCCGCCAGCGCTGCCAGCCGGATCTTGTCGACCCTGAGCGCCCGCTTTATCGGGTTGCGGTTGATCACGCCGAGAAGGTCGCGGCGGCCGACGATGAACCCGGCCTGTGGGCCGCCGAGCAGCTTGTCGCCGGAGAAGGTGACGAGGTCGGCGCCGTCGGCCACCGCCTCGCGCACGGTTGGCTCGTGGGCGAGGCCGACGTCGGCAAGGTCGACAAGCGTGCCGGAGCCGAGATCATGGACGAGCGGCACCCGGTGCTCGCGTGCGAGCGCGGCGAGGTCGCGCGCCGAAACCGCGGCCGTGAAGCCGGTGATGCGGTAGTTGGAGGTGTGGACCTTGAGGATCAGCCCGCTCTCCGGCCCCAGCGCCGCCGCGTAGTCCCTGAGATGCGTGCGGTTGGTGGTGCCGACCTCGTCGAGCACCGTCCCGGCGCGGGCCATGATGTCGGGCATGCGGAAGGCGCCGCCGATCTCGATCAGCTCGCCGCGCGACACGATGGACCGGCGCCCCTGGCCGAGGCTGTTGAGCACCAGCAGCACCGCCGCGGCATTGTTGTTGACGACGGTGGCGTCCTCCGCGCCGGTGAGCTCGCACAGCAGCCTCCGCAGATGGTCGTCGCGCTCGCCGCGCTTGCCGGAGGCGAGGTCGAACTCGAGCGATACGGCGTTGCGCATCGCCTCGACGGCCGCCTCGATTGCGGCCTCGGCGAGCAAGGCGCGGCCGAGGTTTGTGTGCAGCACCGTCCCCGTCAGATTGAACACCGGCCGTTGGGTGGAGCGCGTGTCCGCCGCGAGCGCGGCGGCCGCCAATGCTGCTACGGCGGCGGCATCCGGTGCGGGGCCGCCGGCGCGCACCGTCTGGCGCGCCGCATCGAGGGCCACCCTGACGGCGGCGGTGGTCTGGACGTGGCCGTGCGCGGCAAGCGCTGCCCGCGCGGCCGGGGCGTTCAGCACCCGGTCGACGGAGGGCAGATCGCGCAGGCGGTCGGCGGGCGAGCGGGACCGGGCCGGATCGCCAGCCATGTCAGTAGCCCAGCAGGAACGGATTGAAGCCACCGCGACGATACGCGCCCGTCTTCATCAGCACGTCAAGGCCGAGGCTCGCCACATCGTCGGCCACGGGCTCCAGATCCGCCTCCTTCACCTGGTAGAGCACCTTCACATAGGAGTGGCAGGCGTCGCAGGTCTCGGCCTTGATCGTGCCGTTGCCGCCGTCGACCTCCTGGTAGCCGATGCCCTTGGTGGAGCCGCAGAGCACGCATTTGATGCGCACGGTGTGCCAGAGCGTGCCGCAGAGCGCGCAGGCGCAGAAGCGCGTGCCGTGTGCGCCTCGCCAGCCGACCACCAGGGAGCTTGCCGGCGGGCCCCCGCAGCTCGGGCAGGCGCCGTCGCCGATCGGCACGAGCGCCTCGCCGTCGAGCCGGGCCGCGCAGCGGGCGAAGTGGACCTGCAAAGCCGCCGCCACGTAGACATGCTCGGCCAGCGTCTCGGCCGGAATGGAACTGGCGAGCACTGCTTGCAGCATGGCCTCACGCGCCGGTCCGTCCGCGGCGCTGACGCGCGCCAGCGCCTCGCGCGCCGCCGGCGGCTTTGGAATCTCCGCCGCCGCATCGAAGAGCGCCGTGAGCGTCGCCGTCAGCGCGGCATCAGCCATGGAGCGGGCCCGGTCGAGCGGCGGCATTCCGTGGGCGCGGGCGCGCGCTCGCACGGCGTCGTCGGGCATCTCCGGCTCGGGCAGGCCGTCCTGGATGCGGTACTGGACCTCGGTGAGATCGGCGAGGAAGCGCAGATAGGGGCCGATCTCGCTCCGCGCGGCGAGCGCCCTGAGGCGCAGGGTGCGGTCGATGAACAGCCGGGCCGGATCGGGGAGGCGCACGAACGGAGGGGACGAGACGTCGCCGATCACCGTCGGATCCGGCCGGACCTCATGCTCGCTCATCTCGAACCCTCACGAACCCGCCGGGCCACGTGATGCACACGCCTTGCACAACCTAGGAAGCGGAGGTCTTGCCGACCAGCCTCTTGCTGACCAGCTCGCGCAGCCACTTGCGGTGGTGCCGCCAGGCCCAGCCGCCGGTCACCCGGCCCTTGGTCATGGCGCCGATGGTGCCGCGGACCCAGATCGCCGCATAGACGTGGATGATCCACACGCAGATGATCACCACCGCCGCCAGGGCATGGACGAGGATGGCGACCCGCTTCTGCTCGATGCTGGTGAAAGCGAAGAAATACTCGTCCCAGACGACGATGCCGCTGCCGATCAGGGTGATGATCAGCGCCGACATGCCCCAGAAGACAAATTTCTGGCCGGCATTGTACTTGCCGAGCTCGGGCAGCTTCTCTTCGTCCCCCGCCAATACGTCCCGGATACGGCGCAGCCACGTATTGTCCTCGCTCTTCCAGAGATTGGCCTTCCAGAAGCGGATGAACAAGCCGGCGAAGGAGACGAACAGGACGACGCCGATCCACGGGTGGATGGCGCGCGTCCACTGGCCGCCGCCGAACAGCGCGGTGAGGAAGAACAGGCTTGGATGGAACAACGACAGGCCGGACAGGGCGAGCAGCACCAGCGAAACGGCGGTGATCCAGTGGTTGATCCGCGCCCCGACGGTGTAGCGGTCGACCGTCACCGGCTTGCCGGGGTGGACGTCGTCGCCGGGCTCGACGTCGTAGGCCGGGTCGCCGCCGTCGGGGGTCATGACCGTCTGCCCTCCGTCAGTTTCTCGGCGTTGGCCTCATCCTCCGGCGAGACGCGATTGGCGCCGGCGACGAGGTGGTGCACCACCGCGGCCGCAGCGGCCAGGCCCATGACGCCGAGGCCCACATACTTGCTCACGCCCTTCCACAGCTCAACGAGCGGGCTGATGGTCGGGTTCCGGGGCAGCCCGGCGTAGATCTCCGGCTTGTCCGCATGGTGCAGCACGTACATGACGTGCGTGCCGCCGACGCCGGGCGGATCATAGAGGCCGGCGTTGTCGAAGCCGCGGGACTTCAGGTCCTTGATGCGGAAGTCGGCCCACTGCTTCATCTCGTCCTTGGTACCGAACACGATGGCCTGGGTGGGGCAGGCCTTCTGGCAGGCCGGCCCCTGGCCCACGGCGACGCGGTCGGAGCACAGTGTGCACTTGTAGGCTTTGTGATCGACGTTCGAAATGCGCGGGATGTCGAACGGGCAGCCCTTCACGCAATAACCGCAGCCGATGCAGTTCTCGTGCACGAAGTCGACGATACCGTTCGAATACTGCACGATGGCGCCCGGTGCCGGGCAGGCCTTGAGGCAGCCCGGATCTTCGCAATGCATGCAGCCGTCCTTGCGGATCAGCCATTCGAGGTTCTTGGTCTGCGGGTTCTCCCACTCGGTGAAGCGCATCAGTGTGAACATGTCCGGCGTCAGGTCCGCCGGGTTGTCGTAGACGCCGACGTTCACGCCGATGGCCTGGTGCGTGTCGTTCCACTCGATGCAGGCGGCCTGGCAGGCCTTGCAGCCGATGCACTTGGAGACGTCGATGAGCTTGGCGACCTCCGTCTGCCGTGTGGCGGGCGGCGTCACTGTCGAGGCGGAGCGACGGATCAGGTCCTTGTCGCCGAACTTCGGCGGGGTGGAGGCGACGGGCGGGTTCGGGATCGGGGGAAACATCGGCCTGGCCCTCCCTACACCGACGCCGGCCCGGTCGAGGCTTCGAGATTGACGACGAAGGCCTTGAACTCGGGTGTCTCGATGTTGGCGTCGCCCACGAAGGGGGTCAGCACGTTGGCGGGAAAGCCCTTCTTGGCCGCGCCGACGAAGCCCCAGTGGATCGGAATGCCGACGATGTGGACGGTCTTGCCGTCGCAGATCAGCGGCTTGATCCGCTTGGTGACCACCGCCTTGGCGAACACCGAGCCGCGCTTCGACCACACGCGCACCCAGCCGCCCTTGGTGACACCCTTCTCCTGCGCCAGCTCCTCCGAGATCTCGACGAAGAACTCCGGTTGCAGCACCGCGTTCACGTGATTGTTCTTGGTCCAGTAGTGGAAGTGCTCGGTCAGCCGGTAGGTGGTCGCCGCGTAGGGGAATTCCGGCGAGGCGATGTCGGCGAACTGCGCGAAGTCGTCGGCGAACACCCTTGCCACCGGATTGCCGCGCACCTTGGGCGCGACGACGTTGGCGACCGGGCTCTCGAACGGCTCGTAATGCACCGGGAACGGCCCGTCCCGCATCATGCCGCGGGCGAACAGGCGCCCCACGCCCTCCGCGTTCATGATGAAGGGGCCGACATCCTGCGGCTTGGCGTTCGGGGCGATGTCGGGCACGTCGTAGCCCGTCCACTTCTGGCCGTCCCACTCGAGCAGCTTGCGCGAGGGATCCCACGGCTTGCCGTCGATGTCGGCGGAGGCGCGGTTGTAGAGGATGCGGCGGTTGGCCGGCCAGGCGAAGGTCCAGTTGGGGTAGGCACCGGTATCGCCGGGGTCGGAATTGTCGCGCCGCGCCATCATGTTGCCGGCCTCGGTGAAGGAGCCGGCGAAGATCCAGCAGCCGCCGGCGGTGGTGCCGTCGTCGCGCAGCTGGGCGAAGCTCGAGATCTGCTTGCCGGCCTCGAGCAGCTTCTTGGCCGGATCGGCCGGGTCAGGCACGTCCGCCACCACGTAGCCGTTCATCTCCTTGGTCAGCTCCTCCGGCGTCGGCAGGCTCGGGTCCTTGTAGGGCCAGTGCAGGTTGAGGATCGGGTCGGGGAAGGCGCCGCCTTCCTTGCGGTAGAGCGCCTTCAGGCGCAGGTGGATCTGCGCCATGATCCACGTATCGGGCTTGGCTTCGCCCGGCGGCGTGCCGCCGGCCCAGTGCCACTGGAGCCAGCGGCCCGAGTTCACCAGCGCTCCCTCGTCCTCCGCGAAGCAGGTGGTGGGCAGCTGGATCACCTCGGTCTGGATCGAGGCGGTGTCGACGTCGTTGTAAACGCCGTGGTTCTCCCAGAAGCGCGCCGTCTCCGTCTCCAGCGGGTCCATGACCACGAGCAGCTTGAGCTTCGACAGCCCTTCGACCAGCTTGGCCTTGTTGGGGAAGGCTTGCAGCGGGTTGAAGCCCTGGCAGAGATAGGCGGTCATCTTGCCCTGCTTCATGAGCTCGAACGCCCGCAGGATGTCGTAGTTGGGGACGTCGAGCTTCGGCAGCCAGTCGAAGGCGAAATCGTTCTCTGGCGTCGCGGCCGGCCCCCACATGGACTTGAGGAAGCTCACCAGGAACTTGCGGTAGTTCTGCCAATAGCTGGTCTGGTTCGGCCTGAGCGGCTTGAAGCCGCGGGTCGACATGTAGGCGGCGAGGTCAGGCTCCCGATCGGTGGCCAGGTTCATGTAGCCGGGCAGCGAGTTCGACAGCAGCCCGACGTCGGTCAATCCCTGGATGTTGGAGTGGCCGCGGAGCGCATTCATGCCGCCCCCGCGCACGCCGATGTTGCCCAGGATGAGCTGCAGCATCGCCATGGTGCGGATGTTCTGCGAGCCCTTGGAATGCTGGGTCCAGCCCAGCGCATACATCGAGGTCATCGCCTTGGAGGGCGATGAGCACGCGCCGATCATCTGCGCCACCGTCAGGTACTTGTCCTTGGGCGTGCCGCAGATGCGCTCCACCAGCTCGGGCGTATAGACGGCGACGTGCTGCTTCAGCAGGTTCCACACGCAGCGGGGATGCTGGAGCGTGTCGTCGACCACCGCGTAGCCGTCTGGGCCGATCTCGTAGTCCCAGCTGGAGCGGTCGTAGTCGCGCTTCTGCGCGTCGTAGCCGGTGAACAGCCCGTCCTGATAGGTGAAGCCCTCCTTCACGATGAAGCTCGCGTTGGTGAAGGTCTTCACATACTCCCACTGCACCTTGCCGTTCTGCATGCAGTAGTTGATGAGGCCGAGCAGGAAAGCGATGTCGGTGCCTTGCCGGATCGGCGCATAAAGGTCCGCGACCGACGCCGAGCGGTTGAAGCGCGGGTCGACGACGATGAGCTTGGCGCCGCGGTTGGCCTTGGCTTCGGTAACCCACTTGAAGCCGCACGGATGCGCCTCGGCGGCATTGCCGCCCATGATCACGACGAGATCCGTGTTCCGAATGTCGGTCCACGAATTGGTCATTGCGCCGCGGCCGAAAGTTGGGGCGAGACTCGCCACCGTTGGGCCGTGTCAGACCCTCGCCTGGTTGTCGAAGGCCAACATCCCGGTACTTCGCATCACTTTGTAGGTGGCGAAGGCGGTCTCGTTGGTGGTGGCCGAAGCTGCGAGGATGCCGCTCGTGATCCACCGATTGACGGTCACGCCGGCGTCGTTCTTGGCGATGAAGTTCTTGTCCCGGTCGTCCTTCAGGACCCGAGCCACCTTGTCGAGCGCCTCGTCCCACGTGATGCGCTCGAAGCGGTCGGAGCCCGGCTTGCGGCGCATCGGGTATTTCAGGCGCGTCTCGGATTTCACGATGCTGAGCAGCGCCGCGCCCTTGGGGCAGAGCGTGCCGCGATTGGTGGGGTGGTCCGAGTCGCCCTCGATGGCGGTGATCTCGGCCGTCTCGCCCTTCTTGAGGTCGCCCTTCGAGTACAGGATGATGCCGCAGGCCACCGAGCAATAGGTGCAGGTGTTGCGGGTCTCCGTGGTGTTGACGAGCTTGAAGGGCCTGATGGCCGCCGCGTAGGCGGCCTCGACGTCGCCGAAGCCGAACGCCCCAAGCGCTGTGCCGGCGACACCCGCGCCTGCCGTACGCAAGAACGCGCGGCGCGAGAGCTCCATATTCATCTGGCGTCTCCCAGATAGCCACCCCGACCGTGCAAGGCATGGGGGTACCGCATGCGGCGATGCTATTTTTGAACCGTTCTGATGTCAAACAGGCGGGGGATCGCCAAAAGTATAAATACGTGTGTTTTGAAAATAACTTATCGGGAATATCGAGCTTGCGTCCGGGCCCGCGGCGGCTCTTGTCGGTCGCCCCCCGAGGCTCCAGACTGGCAACCTGCGGTAGCCTCGACGCGCGGCTGCCGGCGCCGAAAAAGGAGGTATCGCTCCATGGCTCTGCCATCCCCTGCCGACGCGGTCGATGATACCCCAATCCGGCTGACGAGCCTCGCCCACGGCGGCGGCTGCGGCTGCAAGCTGGCGCCGGCCGTTCTGCAGGAGCTGCTCGCCGGGCAGCCCGCAGCCGCGCCGTTCCGCCAGCTGCTCGTCGGCACCGAAACGAGCGATGATGCGGCCGTCTGGCAGCTCGACGACGAGCATTGTGTCATCGCCACCACGGATTTCTTCATGCCGGTGGTCGACGACCCGCGCGACTTCGGACGGATCGCCGCCACCAACGCCATCTCCGACGTCTATGCCATGGGCGGGCGGCCGATCTTCGCGCTGGCCATTCTCGGCATGCCGCTCGGCCGGCTGTCGACGGGTGTGGTGCGCGAGATCCTGGCGGGCGGCGCGGCGGCCTGCGCCGAGGCCGGCATCCCGGTGGCCGGTGGCCATTCCATCGATGCGCCCGAGCCGATCTACGGCCTGGCCGTCATCGGCACCTGCCGGCCCGGCGAGGTGCGCCGCAACGCGGGCGCGCGTCCGGGGGACGTCCTCATCTTGACCAAGGCGCTCGGCGTCGGCGTCTATTCCGCCGCGTTCAAGAAGGAGACGCTGTCGGCCGCGGCTTACGCGGAGCTGATCGCCAGCACTACCCTGCTCAACCGCATCGGCGCCGAGCTTGGCCGCGAGGAGGCAGTGCATGCGGTCACCGACGTGACCGGCTTCGGTCTCCTCGGCCATGCCCTCGAGATGGCGCGCGGCTCGGGCGTCACGCTCGCCATCCGCGACGGTGCGCCGGCGCTGTTCGCCGAGGCCGAGCGGTTGGCCCAGGATGGCTTCGTCACCGGCGCCTCGCATCGCAACTGGGACAGCTACGGCGCGGAGGTGACGCTGCCGCCCGACCTGCCGGTGTGGCGGCGCCATCTGTTGACTGACCCGCAGACCTCCGGTGGCCTGCTGGTCGCCTGCGCCGCCACTGAGGCCGATGCACTGCTCACCCGTATCGTCGCCGCAGGCTATCCGGCGGCCCGCCGCATCGGCGTCGTCGAGCCGGGTGTTCCTCGGGTCCGCATCGACGAAAGCTGATCCCTGCCGGCGCTGTTGAAGGCGCCGCCCGATCCAGCGATGATCGCGTGGCGGCTACGATGAGCCGGCAAGCGGGAGGGACCATGACCGAGGTCGACCGCCGCGGCTTCCTCCATTCGGCCACGGGCGCGGCGCTGGCCGCGGCTGCGCCGTTGCAGGGCGCTGCCGCCGCGCCCGCGGGCGAGCCCGATTGGGCGCCGCTGCGCGCGGCGGTGGGAGAGCGGCTGATCAGGGTCGCCCCTGGCCGAGTGTATGGCCCACGGCGGGGCAGGGGCGGAGGCTCTGTTTGCCCGATTGAAGAACCCGTTCTACCTGGGCGACGAGCCGGCGCTCACTCAGACGCTGGGATGGACCGACGCCTGGACCTCGCGGGCCAGCCCCTACGCCGTCCAGGCCCGATCGGCGGCGGACGTCGCCGCCGCGGTCGTCTTCGCCCGTCGCGCGGGCCTGCGCCTGGTGGTGAAGGGCGGCGGCCACAGCTACTTCGGCAACTCCAACGCCGAAAGGGCGCTGCTGCTGTGGACGCGGGCGATGAATGCCATCGAGCGGCACGACGCGTTCGTGGCGGACGGTGCGCCGGCCGGCACGGCACGGCCGGCCGTCTCGGTCGGTTCCGGTGCCCTGTGGGGTAACGTCTACCGCGCGGTGTCGGTGGAGGGCGGCCGCTACGTCCAGGGCGGCGGCTGCCTCACCGTCGGCGTTGCCGGCCTCGTCCTCGGCGGCGGCTTCGGCAGCCTGTCCAAGGCCTACGGCACCGGCGCGGCCAGCCTGCTGGAGGCGGAGGTGGTGACCGCCGACGGGCAGGTCCGCATTGTCAACCCGTGGCGCGAGCCCGAGTTGTTCTTTGCGCTCCGGGGCGGTGGCGGCGGCACGTTCGGCATCGTCACCCGGCTCACGCTGGCGACCCATCCGCTGCCGGCCACCATCGGTGCCGTGCAGGTCGTCATCACGGCGCGGAGCGACGCCGCCTGGGCGGCGCTGGTGGCGCGCACCGTCGAATTCTATGCGGCGGCGCTGTTCAACCCGGACTGGGGCGAGCAGCTGGGCTTCGGTCCCGGCCGGCGGCTCACCGTGGCGATGGTGTTCCGCGGGCTCGATCAGGGCGCGGCACGGGCGCTGTGGCAGCCGTTCCTCGCTGCGCTTGCCGCCCATGCGGATTATGAGATCGTGGGCGAGCCGTTCATCGCGGCCATCCCGGCGCAGCGCTTCTGGGATCCCGCCCTGCTCAAGTCCGTTCCCGGCGTGGTGCTGGCCGACGATCGGCCGGGTGCGTCGCCGAACGACATCTTCTGGGCGTCCAACCTGGGCGAGGCCGGACAGGTGCTGCAGGCTTACCAGTCCGCCTGGCTGCCGGCGCGTCTGCTCGAGGAGGAGAGCCGCGGCGCACTGGTCGATGCGCTCGTCGCCGCCTCCGGCCACTGGAGGGTCACGCTGCACACCAACAAGGGGCTGGCGGGCGGCGCGCCCGAGGCGCTCGCCGCCACGCGCGAGACGGCGACCAATCCCGCGGTCAACGACGCCTTCGCGCTCGCCATCGCGGCGGCGGTGGCGCCGCCGGCGTGGCCCGGCATTCCCGGCCATGAGCCCGACCTGGCGGCCGGGCGGCGCAATGCCGCCGCGGTTGCCCGAGCGATGGCGCCGCTCCGGCAATTAGCGCCGCAGGCGGGCGCCTACGTGTCGGAGAGCGACTTCTACGAGCCTGACTGGCAGCGCGCCCACTGGGGCAGCCATTATCCGCGGCTCGCGGCGGCCAAGCAACGTTACGACCCTGACAACGTCTTTCGCGGTCACCATTGCGTCGAGCCTGGGTGACGGGGCGCAAAAAAATTGCGGCGGCATGTCGAATCCTGGCAACGGGCGACGACAAGGGGCATCCATACGCCAAGGAAGGAGCCTCCCATGCGTTATGTCTGCCTCGTCTATTTCGATCCGCAGAAAGTCTTTAGCCAGACCGACGAGGAGTTCGCCGCATTGGGCTGCGACTCCGGCGCCTACGACGACGAGCTCAAGGCGGCCGGCCATCTGGTGGTGGCCCATGCCTTGAAGCTCCCGTCGGAGGCGGTGACGGTGAAGATGCGCGACGGCAAGATGTCGATGACCGACGGGCCGTTCGCCGAGACCAAGGAGGTCCTCGGCGGCTTCGTCCTGATCGAGGCCCGCGACCTCAACGAAGCCGCACGCATCGGCGCCGGCATTCCGCTGGCCAAGATGGGCTCGATCGAAGTGCGCCCGGTGGTGGATTTCAGCGAGCCGCGTCCGCGGCTATGAGCAGCGCAGCGGCTGCGCATGACGCCCTGGAGGCGGTGTACCGCGCCCAGGCGCGGCGCGTGCTGGCGACATTGATCCGCCTGCTCGGCGGCTTCGACGCGGCCGAGGAGGCCCTGCACGAGGCCTTCACGGCCGCCGCCGAACAATGGCCGCGCCACGGCATGCCCGCCAACCCCTTTGCGTGGCTGGTGTCGGCCGGCCGCTTCCGCGTCATCGACCGCTGGCGCCGGCAGGCCCGGGTCGCCAGCGTCCTGCCGGATCTGGCCGCCCTGGCCGACCAGCCCACGGAGCCAGCAATGGCAGAGACAGTGCAGGACGACGAGTTGCGGCTGATCTTCATCTGCTGCCACCCGGCGCTGGCGCCGGATGCGCGTGCGGCGCTGACCCTGCGTGAGGTCGCGGGCCTCACCACCGAGGAGATCGCCCGCGCCTACCTCGTCTCGGCGCCGACCATCGCCCAGCGCATCGTCCGGGCCAAGGCGCGGATCCGCGACGAGGCCATCCCCTACGAGGTGCCCGCCGCGGCCGACCTGCCGGGGCGGCTCGAGAGCGTGCTGCGGGTGATCTACCTGATCTTCAACGAGGGCTACACGGCGACCGACGGTCCCGAGCTGGTGCGCGCCGACCTGTGCCGGGAGGCCGTCCGCCTGGCGCGGCTGGCGCTCCACCTGCTGGACGAGCCCGAGGCCCAGGGCCTGTTGGCGCTGATGCTGCTGCACGAGGCGCGCCGCGCCGCCCGCACCGATGCGGCCGGCGACCTGGTGCTGATCGAAGACCAGGACCGCACGTTGTGGGACCGAGCCGCCGTCGCCGAGGCGCAGGGGCTGATCGAGCGGGCACTGACGTCGCGCCGCTTCGGGCCCTACACCTTGCAGGCCGCCATCGTGGCTGTCCACGCCGAAGCGCCGAGCGCATCCGCCACCGACTGGGCGCAGATCGTGGCGCTCTATGCCGTTCTGCTGCGCGCCGATCCCTCGCCGGTCGTGGCGCTCAATCGGGCGGTCGCAGTCGGCATGCGCGACGGGCCGGAAGCAGGTCTCGCCGCCATCGAGGCCGTCATGGCGCAGGGTGGGCTGGATGCCTACCATCTGGCCCACGCTGCGCGCGCCGACATGCTCCGCCGGCTCGACCGGGCGGACGAGGCCAGAACGGCCTACACACATGCGCTGGCCCTGGCGCGGCAGCCGGCCGAGCGCCGCTTCCTCGAAAAGCGCCTCACGGCGCTCGGCCCGCGCCGTTGAGCGCCGCCGGCCGTGGACTGACGAACTGGGATGGACCGGCCACGGTGGCCTCATGACGTGCGGAGGAATGCCATGATCGCCCGATGTGCCTGTGGAGGCGTCGAGCTCGCAGTCGTGGGTGCGCCGATCACGTGTGCGGCGTGCTACTGCGACGATTGCCAGGAGGGCGCCCGCCGGATCGAAGCGCTGCCGAACGCGGTGCCGCTACGCGATCCGGACGGCGGCACCGCCTACGTGCTCTACCGGAAGGACCGTGTCGCCTGCACCAGGGGCGCCGAGCTCCTGCGGGACGACAAGATCCGCGCCGCATCCGCCACCAGCCGGGTCGTCGCCACCTGCTGCAACACCGGCATGTTCGTGAGGGTGGACGGCTGGGGCCACTGGCTGTCGGTGTATCGGGCGCGGCTGCGCGGCGCCGTGCCGCCGCTGCAGATGCGCGTCGGCACGAAGTTCAAGCCGGCGGACAGCGTCATTCCTGCCGACGTGCCGAGCTACCCGACGTTCCCGCTGCGCTTCGTCGCCAGGCTCGTCGCGGCCAAGGTGGCGATGCTGCTCAGCCGAGCGCCGAGAGATCGCGGGGCAGCAGGCGCTTGAACAGCGTGAGCAGGCGCTCGGCGTCCGCAGGCGGCAGCGTGATGGCCTGGCGGACGGCGGCGGCGATCAGCGTCATCGTCAGCTGCGAAAAGGTCGCAAGGACGGGAGCGGGCGCGTCCGGCGCCATCGGGCGCAGCGCCTCGGCCAGCAGACCGGACAGGTAGGCGCCGTCGTCCTCGTCGAGCTTCTGCAGCGCCCGGTCGGCCTGGGTCGCTGTCCAGATGTCGCGCATGACGGGCTCGTCGAGGAACATCCGGTAGTAGCTGTCGGTGATGCGGCAGAGCGCCGGATGCAGGTCCGCCGGTTCTTTGACCGCGGCCAGGTCGCGCTGCACGCAGGCGCGGCCGATGGCGTTGTAGCGCTCGGCCAGCGTGCCGATGAGCGCCGTCTTGTCCGGAAAATACTGGTAGAGCGAACCGAAGGCGACGCCCGCGCGCTCGACGATGTCGCTCATGCGGAAGGCGTCGCTGCCCTTCTCGGCCATCACCTGCGCCGCGCAGGCGAGGATGCGTTCGAAGCGCTCGCGGCTGCGCGCCTGCGTCGGCACGAGGCGTGCCAGCCCCTGCGGGCTCGGCTCGGCAGCTATCCGCTTCCCCGTCTTTCCCGCCATGGGCCTCTCCAAACAGATATTGACGTCGCTAATACGAGAGTTTATCGCTTTTCACAAATGCGAGATTATCTCGCATTTAATGGAGAGGAGCCGTCCCATGTCCGAGCGTCCCGTTCTGATCATCGGTGGCAGCGGTAAGACCGGCGCGCGCGTCAACAGCCGGCTCGGCGCGCGCGGCATCGCCACCCGGCTGGTGTCGCGCTCCACGCCGATCCCGTTCGACTGGACCAGGTCCGAGACCTGGGCCGGTGCACTGGACGGCGTGTCCAAGGCCTATGTCACCTATCAGCCCGACCTCGCCGTCGAAGGCGCGGCCGACGCCGTGGCCGAGCTCGGCCGTCTTGCCCGGGAGCGCGGCCTCGAACGCGTCGTGCTGCTGTCCGGTCGCGGCGAGCCGGGGGCGCAGCGTGCGGAAGCGGCATTGCAGGCCGCGGGCGTCGCCTGGACCATTGTGCGTGCGAGCTGGTTCGACCAGAATTTTTCCGAGGGCTACCTGGTCGACGGTGTGCGGGCCGGCGCGGTCGTCCTGCCGGCCGGGGCCGTGCCCGAGCCCTTCATCGATGCGGACGACATCGCCGATGTGGCCGTTGCGGCGCTGACCGACGCGCGCCACGCGGACAAGCTGTATGAGGTGACAGGCCCGCGTGCGCTCACGTTTGCCGAGGCGACGGCGGAGATCGCCGCCGCCGTCGGCCGTCCGATCCGCTATGAGCAGGTCACGTCCAAGGACTTCACTGCCGGCCTGCGTCAGGCCGGCGTTCCGGAGGATGTGGTGGCACTGCTGGACGAGCTCTTCACCGTCGTTCTCGACGGACGCAATGCGCAGGTCATGCACGGTGTCGAGGACGCGCTGGGACGTCCGGCTCGCGACTTTTCCGACTATGCCCGTGCCACTGCGGCGACCGGTGTCTGGAGCGCCTGAGACAGGCGTCAGCCGCCGTGGGCGAGGGCCCTCATCCAGCGAGCGGGTTGCCGCAACGGCGCCGCCGTCCGGCCTGCCCAACGCTCGCTCGCCGAGACAGGCGATGCTGGCGACGCACGCGTCGAAGGCCCTCGCCAGGTCGGCCGGGGTCGGGACGGCGACGGGCTGCCGCGCGGCACGCTGCAGGACCGTAGCGTAGAAAGGTCCGCTGCGCCTGGCGAAGGCGCGCCACAGCGCATCGGGAAGCTCCGTCCGTCTCGGCGGCGGTCAGAGGGTGGCGACGTCGACGATCGCTTCGGCGAAGGCGTGCGGCGCTTCCTGGGGCAGGTTGTGGCCGATGCCGCCCGCGACCAGGCGGTGGGCGTATTGGCCCGAGAACTTCTTGGCATAAGTGCTTGGGTCGGGGTGCGGCGCCCCGTTGGCGTCGCCTTCCAGCGTGATGGAGGGCACGGTGATGACCGGGAATGCGGCCAGCCGCGCCTCCAGGGCGTCGTACTTGGGCTCGCCCTCCGCCAGGCCGAGGCGCCACCGGTAGTTATGGATCACGATGGCCACGTGATCGGGATTGTCGAAGGATGCCGCGGTGCGGGCGAAGGTGGCGTCGTCGAAGCGCCACTGCGGCGATGCGAGCCGCCAGATGAGCCGCGAAAAATCGGCCCGGTATTGCGTATAGCCGGCGCGGCCCCGCTCGGTGGCGAAGTAGTATTGGTACCACCACTGCAATTCGGCCTGGGGCGGCAGCGGCATGCGGCCAGCCTCCTGGCTGCCGATCAGATAGCCGCTCACGGACACCATGGCCCGGCAGCGCTCGGGCCACAGCGCCGCGATGATGTTGGCCGTCCGCGCGCCCCAGTCGAAGCCGCCGATGATCGCCCTGTCGATCTTCAGCGCATCCATCAGGGCGACGATGTCCATGGCGATCACCGATTGCTGCGCGTTTCGCGGCGTCGCGTCCGAGAGGAAGCGCGTCGCGCCGTAGCCGCGCAGGTACGGAACGATGACCCGGTACCCCGCCGACGCCAGCAGCGGCGCGACGTCGACATAAGCGTAGATGTCGTAGGGCCAGCCGTGCAGCAACAGCACCGGTGGGCCGTCGGCCGGGCCGTCCTCGGCGTAGCCGACGTTCAGAGCGCCCGCGTCGATCTGCTTCAGCGCGCCGAAGGACGTATGGCTCCCTGGCGTGACGGGCGGCAGCTTCGCCGGAGCCGAATCCGCGGCTTGCGCCTGCGCCCGGGCGATGCCGAGCTGCGCGGCAGCGACGGTGGCCATGACGGCGCCGAAGAAGCGGCGTCGAGCGCCGTCGACCGGCTGGGACGTTGCGTTCTGAGCCATGGGTGATGCTCCGTGCTGCGAGGGTGTCGAACGTGGGCCGGCGCAAGGGGGCCGCCCGACTGATTCAGATGAATGGATGGGCACGCTCCCAGAGCACTCCGCTCCGATCAGTCCGCCCGATCGGGAGATGTTCCAGGCTTCGAACCCTGGCCGTTGCGTCCCGATCCGTTGCCCCTGGCCGACGCCCGCGGCGCGCATCGTGGCCTCAGGCCAACGTGATGGCGACGGCAATGTTGCCGCGTACGGCGTTCGAGTAGGGGCAGGCCGCGTGGGCGGCGTCGACGACGGCCTGCGCGACCTCGCGCGCGAGCCCCGGCACGGCGATGATGAGGCGGGCACGCAGCGTGCAGCCGTCGTCGGCCAAGGCGAGATCCACCTCGGCATCGACGGTGACCCCCGCCGGCAGCCGAACGCCCATCGCCCCGGCGGCGCGCGCCATGGCGTCTTCGAAGCAGGCCGACCAGGCGGCGGCGAAGAGCTGCTCCGGATTGGCGCCGGCGCCCGGGCCGCCAGGGAGCGAGAGCCTCAGATCCAGCCGTCCGTCGGAGCTGCGCGACACCCCCTTGTCGCGGCCGCCGGTGGTGCGGACGCGCGCCGTGTAGAGCAGCTTCGGGTGCTCCTTCATGGCCAGGCCTCCCTCGGCTGCCATCCCGGATCAGCGCAGGGACCTGAACGAGGCCCTCATCTCGGCGGTAAACAGCGCCGGCTGCTCCCAGGCGGCGAAATGGCCGCCCTTGTCGGGCCGGTTGTAGTGGATGAGCTTGGGATAGGCCTGCTCGGCCCAGCTCTGCGGCGCCTGATAGATCTCGTCGGGAAAGGCGCTGACGGCGACCGGGATCTTGAGGCCGCGGACGTCGAAGAAGCCGCCCTTTGCGACCTGCGCCGTGTCCCAATACAGGCGCGCCGAAGAGATGGCCGTGTTCGTCAGCCAATAGAGCGTGACGTTATCGAGCACGTCGTCGCGGGTGAGCCCTTCCGGCTGGCCGTCGAAGGCGCGGGCGATCATCCGGTAGCTGCGGATGTCGTGGTCGAGCATCCACGCCGCGAGGCCGACGGGGGAGTCGACCAGCCCGTAGAGGGTCTGCGGACGATTGTTCATCTCGATCGCATAGCCCAGGCCCTTCCTGTAGAAGTCGTCCAGCTGATCCCAGGCGCGTTGCTCCTCGGCATTGAGGCCGGCGGGCGCAGGGCCGCCCTCGGCGAGCGCCTTGGCGACAGGGGCCGGAACCGTTGCGGCCATGTTGGTATGGATGGCGAGCAGCCCCGGTGGCTGTTGCAGGGCCATGGTCTCGGAGATGGCGTTCCCCCAGTCGCCGCCCTGGGCGACATAGGTGGCATAGCCGAGGCGCTGCATCAGCGTTGCCCAGGCGCGGGCGATCCAAACGGGCGTCCATCCCGGCTCGGTCGGCTTGGCGGAAAAGCCGTATCCCGGCAGCGACGGGATGACGAGGTGGAAGGCATCCGCCTCGGTGCCGCCATGGGCCGTGGGGTTCGTCAGCGGTTCGATGATCTTCATCTGCTCGATGATCGAGCCCGGCCAGCCGTGCGTGACGATCATCGGCAGCGCGTGGTCGTGCTTGGAACGCACATGGATGAAGTGGATGGTGAGGCCGTCGATATCGGTGACAAACTGCGGCAGGGCGTTGAGCCGCGCCTCGACCTGCCGCTAATCGTGGCTTGCCAGCCAGTATTGCGCGAGTTTTTGTATGGTGGCGAGGCGAACGCCCTGAGAGTCGTCCCTGACGGTCTCCGGCTCGGGCCAGCGGGTGGCGGCAACGCGCCGACGGAGGTCGGCCAGCTCTCCATCCGGGATGTGGACCTGGAACGGACGGACGGCATCGGTCGACGTTGCCGCGATCGCGGATTGTGGCGGCAGCATGGTCGCGGCGCCGACAACGAGCGCGCCTGCCGCGGCGCCCAGGACTTCACGGCGGTCGAAACCGCTGCATGGACGTTCTTCGGTCTTCATGGTCGACTCCCGAATGTGGTCGAAGCGAAAATGGCGGCTGCCAACCCTGCCGCAGCGGCTCCCGCAGGCAGGCGGTGTCGCGCGAGCGGAGGCGACAGTCCGCGCATGGTCTCGATTCCCGTCCAGGCAGCGAAGGATCCTGCGGCTCGAGACATAGAGGGCGGTCGCCCGCAGCACCCGTTATGCGTTATGAGAAGGTGTTAGCGCTTGCCGGCAACGGCGAGCCTGCAGGGGAGCGCCTTGCTCTGGTCGGGGGCCGGCAAAGCGATACCGCGACGAGCCCGATGATCCACCGCACCGGCACGGACATTTCCTTCGGCCCGTTCACCTTCGTGGCGAACGCGCGGCTCCTCCTGAGAGACGGTGCGGCTGTCGAGCTGGGGGCCCGCGCCTTCGATATTCTCGCCGCCTTGGCCGCCCGCCCGAACGAGATCGTCAGCAAGAAGGAGCTGCTGGCGCAGGTCTGGCCGGACGTCGCCGTCGAAGAGGGCAGCCTGCGCTTTCACATGACCCGTCTGCGCAAGGCGCTGGGCGACGGCAAGGATGGCGCACGCTACATCGCCACCCTGACCGGGCGGGGCTATTGCCTGGTCGCGCCGGTCTCACGGCCCGGCGGCGGAGACGAGGCGCAGAGGGAGGTCGGAGCCCGCTATCCGCAGGCCAATCTGCCGAGCCGACTGGCGCGAATGGTGGGACGCGCCGATGACGTGGCGGGACTCTCCGCGCAACTGATGGCGACGCGTTTCGTCACCCTCGTCGGCACCGGCGGCGTGGGCAAGACCACCGTCGCGGTCGCTGTGGGGCATGGGCTGGTCGAGGCGTTCGGCGGCGCCGTCAACTTCGTCGATCTCGGAGCGCTGAGCGATCCTCATCTCGTCGCCACGACCGTGGCCTCGACGCTGGGGTTGTCCGCGCAGCCCGACCACGCCTTGCCTGCGCTGCTCGCCCATCTGGCCCAGCGGCGTACCCTGCTCATCCTCGACACCTGCGAGCATGTCATCGATGCCGCAGCGGAGGTGGCGTCCCGCATCTTCGCCACCGCGCCGCAGGCCCACATCCTGGCGACGAGCCGCGAGGCGCTGCATGTGGAAGGCGAGCACGTCCACAAGCTGGCGCCGCTGCGGTGCCCGCCGGACGACCCGGACCTCGGCGCGGCTGCGGCGCAAGCGTTTCCGGCAACGCAGTTGTTCGTGGAGCGGGCGGCCGCCGCCGGTGTCGCGCTCGCGCTCGACGACGCGGACGCAGCGGTGGTGACCGGCATCTGCCGCAAGCTCGACGGCGTGCCGCTGGCGATCGAGCTGGCGGCGGGGCGGGTGGTGAGCTACGGCCTGCGGCAGACGGCGGCGCTGCTGGACGAACGGCTGACCTTGTTATGGCCCGGGCAGCGGACCGCGCCGCCGCGCCAGAAGACGCTGCAGGCCACCCTCGACTGGAGCTACGGGCTGCTGTCACCCTTCGAGCGGCTGTTGCTGCGCCGGCTCGCCGTGTTCGTCGGGCCCTTTCCGATCGACGCGGTGCTGGCCGTCGTGACGAGCGCCACGGTTGACGAGACGATGGTGTTCGGCGCCATCGACAGCCTGGTCGCCAAGTCGATGGTGGCGACGAGCCCGGCCGGCGCAATGATGCGCTACCGGCTGCTCGATACGACGCGGGCTTATGCCCATCAGCTCAACGTGGACGACGCCGAGCTCCCGCGCATCGCCGCGCGCCACGCCGGCTACTATCTCGGCTGGCTCGACGAGGTCGGCGCCGAATGGCCGAGCCTGTCGAGCGCGACGCAGCGCGCGCTGCATCTTGCCAATCTCGCCAACGTGCGCGCGGCGCTGCAGTGGTGCTTCGGGCCCCCCGGCGACATTGGGCTCGGCATCCGGGTCGCGGCCGCAGCAGCTCCGGTCTTTCTGTCCATGTCCCTGCTGACGGAATGCCATCGCTGGGCCGGCCAGGCGCTCGAGGCGCTGGGTGCGGAGACCCGGGGCGGTCGCGAGGAGATGCACCTGCAGGCAGCGCTCGGTGTCGCGTTGATGTTCACGCGCGGCGGGAAGGACGCCGCGGGCGCAGCATTGCAGAGAGGCTTCGGCATTGCCGAAGCGCGTGGCGACGCGCGCGATCAGCTTCAGGTTCTCGGCCCGCTGCAGATGTTCCATTTGCGCGTCGGCGAGTTCAGGATAGCGCTGCGCTACGCCGAGCGCTGCGCCGTGATCGCTGCGAGCCTCGAGGACCCGGTGTCCACGGCATTGGCGCATGCGTTGATGGGGATGTCGCTCCATCTCGGCGGAGAGCTCGCCCGCGCGCAGACGGCGCTGGAGGCGGCGGTTCGGTCCGAGCCGCGGTCCGACCGCAGCACGTCGAACTACCTCGGCTTCGACGGCCGGATATTGGCCGGTGCCATCCTGGCCCGTACGCTCTGGCTGCGCGGCTATCCGGATCAGGCGGTGGCGCGTGCGCTGCTGACCACCGAGGAGGCGCAGGCCCTCGGCCATCCGCTGACCCAGTCCATCGCGCTGGTCTGGGCCGTGTCGGTGCTGCTCTGGGTCGGCGATCTCGATCGGGCGCAGGCCTTTATCGATCGCCTGTTCGCGCGGGCGGAGCTGCACTCGCTCGGGCCCTATCTGGCGGTGGGGCGCGGCTTCAGGGGCGAGCTCGCGATCCGCCGCGGGGCTGCAGCGCGCGGCGTGGAGGACTTGCAGGCGAGCCTCGCGGAGCTGCACGCAGCCCCCTACGAACTGCTCACCACGCCGTTGCGCATCGCCCTGCTTCAGGCGCTCGTGGCGACCGGGCGCTTCGACGCGGCCGCGGCCCTGAGCGCCGAGACGATCCAGTCGATCGAGGCGGGTGGCGACCTCTGCTACCTGCCCGAGTTGCTGCGCCTCGAGGGCGCGCTCGCGTTGACCGGACCGCACCCGACGACCGGCGAGGCGGAGGCGTGCTTCATGCGCGCGCTGGAGCTCAGCCGCCGGCAGGGCGCCCGGGCCTGGGAGCTGCGGGCCGCGACCAACCTGGCCGCCCTGCTGGCCGGCCGTGGCGAAGGCGAGCGGGCGCAGACCCTGCTCCGGCCGCTGGTCGCAGGGTCGTGCGAGGGCGCCGCCACGGTCGATGTCGCCGCTGCCAGGCGTCTGCTGGCGCGGCTCGGCTGAGCGAGCCCGACCGGCACCGCGTCTCCGCTCCTCTATCCGTCGGCCGGCTCCACGGCGATGTCGGTCAGCACCTTGAAGTGGCGCGCCTCGAGCTCGGCGAAGAAGGGCTCCACCGCGAAGTATTCCTCGGGCCCCCATACGCCGGGCACGGGGGGCTGCCGCATGAGCAACTGCACGCCGACGGACAGGCCCATGGACGTCGCGGGGTCGACGTAGCCGGCGTAGCTCGGGTGGGGCGCGACGGCGATGCCCTGGTTGACGGTGCAGCGCAGGCCGTCGCGCTCGCCGTGGCCGATGGCGAAGCGGACCTCGTGGCCCTCCTGCTCCGGGATGCTGCCCTTGTTGCGTTCCACGTGGCGGCGGATCAGCGCTTCCAGGAAGGCGCCGGGCCGCACCGCGACGCCGTCGACGGTGACGGCGTCGTCGAAATCGCCGAAGCCCGCCTTCACCAGGCCGACCCAGGCCTCGTGCTCGGCGCGCGGCAGGTGCAGCTTCCAGGTGAACTCGCGGATCCCCTTGTCGCGGATGCCGGCGGCGAACGGCACGGTCAGCGGCTCGGAGTGCTGCGTGTACATGAACTCGGTGAGGCCCCAGGGCTCCGGCAGGCGCAGCCGCTCCTGGCCGGTGCGGGGCGGCACCTCGCGCAGCTCACCGTCGAGGAACTGCATGGAGCTGCGGCCGTATTCGGCGAGCAGCGTGGAGACGTTGTAGGGCGGCACCAGCACCGGGCTCTCCGGCCCGAACCGGGCCGCCGCCCAGTACAGGTTGATCCGCTCCACGCGGTCGAGCCGCTCGGCGACGGCCTTGCAGACCATGTTGGAGATGCCGGGGTCGGCGCCCAATCCCAGGATCGCGGTCAGGCCTGCGGCCTTCCAGGCCTCCGCCTCGCGCTTCTGCTGGACCGTGTAGACGCCCATGCCGCCGTAGTCGACATAGGTGGTCCGCGTCGCGAAGCAGGCGTGGAAGATCGCCATCTGGTGGCCGGCGAAGGTCGGCACGGCATTGATGCAGATGTCGGCGTCGGCCAGCAGCGCGTGCAGCGCGCGCGCATCCGCCACATCGAAGTCGAGGGCGCGCACGCGCCGATCGGCGACTTCGGCAACGAGCTGGCCGGCCCGCTCGAGCGAGGTGTCGGCCACGACGAGCTCGGTCATCTCAGGCAACGCCGAGGCCGTGAGGTCGCGGACGGTGCCTGACGCCATGGCTCCCGCACCGCCGAGCACGATGATACGCATCATTCCTCCGGTAAAACTGGGACCCGTGGTCCGCAATCAGGGCTTAAGGTACCAGCCCCAGGGCTCGGTCGAGCGGTAGGTCGTCACCTGCTTGACCTCGAGGTAGTTGCGCAGGCCCCATTCGCCGAGCTCGCGGCCGATGCCGCTGCTCTTCACGCCGCCCCACGGCGCCTGCGTAAAGGTGGGCTGCGAGCAGTTCACCCAGACGATGCCGGCGTCGAAGCCGCGCGCCGCCCGTTCGCATCGCGCCGGATCGGCGGACATGACCGCGGCGGCGAGGCCGAACGCGGTGTCGTTGGCCAGCGCGAGCGCCTCCGCTTCGGTGCGGAACGTGCGCACGCTCAGCACCGGTCCGAAGATCTCCTCGCGCCAGGCGACGGTCGAGCGGCCGGGCGGTTCCGCCAGGATGGTCGGGGCGTAGAAATAGCCGCGGGGCAGGGCCGCCGGACGGCCGCCGCCGCAGATGAGCTCGGCGCCTTCGGCAACGGCGGCCGCCACGAAGCCGGATACCTTTTGGTGCTGCCCTTCGCTGACGAGCGGCCCGAGCAGGGTGCCGGGCGCGAGCCCGTCGCCGATGCGGATGCGGCCGGCCTCCTCGACCAGGCGCGCCAGCAGGCGCGGCGCCAGGCTCTCCTCGACGATGAGCCGTGAGGTGGCGCTGCAGACCTGCCCCTGGTTCCAGAAGATGCCGAACAGGATCCATTCCACCGCTGCGTCGATGTCGGCGTCAGCAAACACTACGATCGGCGATTTGCCGCCCAGCTCGAGGCTGACGTTCTTGATGTCCTGGGCGGCGGCGGACATGATCGTTCGGCCTGTCGGCACGCTGCCGGTGAAGGCGATCTTGCGCACGGAGCGGTGCGCTGCGAGCGGCGCGCCCGCCGCAGAGCCAGTGCCGGTCACCACGTTCAGCACGCCGGCCGGCAAGCCCACCTCCTCGGCGATCGCCGCCAGCTCCAGCGCGGTGAGCGGCGTGAGCTCGGAGGGCTTCAGCACCACGGTCGCGCCCGCCGCCAGCGCGGGCGCCACCTTCCAGGCGGCCATCAGCAGCGGATAGTTCCAGGGGATGATCAGGGCGGCCACGCCGCACGCCTCGTGGCGCACCCGGCTGACGAAGCGCTCGTCCGGCAGGGCGATCTCTTCGTCCTGCCGCCCGTCCAGCTCGTCGGCGAGGCCGGCATAGAAGTCGAAGCAGCCGGCCGCATCGTCGATATCCCAGAGCGCCTCCGGCAGCGGCTTGCCGTTGTCGAGCACCTCCAGCCGGGCGAGGTCGTCGCGCCGCTCGGCGATGCGCCGGGCGATCAGCCGGAGAAACGCCGCCCGCTCGCGACCGGGCACCGCGCGCCACGCCGCGAAGGCGCCCGCGGCCGCGGCGACGGCCCGATCGATATCCGCCGCCTCACCGGCCGCGACATGGTGGAGAACCTCCTCCGTGGCCGGATTGACGACCGCGATGTGCCCGCCCGCCCGGGCATCGATCCAGGCGCCGTCGATGAAGAGCTTCGCCCGCATGGCCCTGCACCTCTCTCGGCCCCCGCGGGGCGCTTGCGGCCGCGTCAACGCCGGCCGCAGGTGAAAATTTATTCCGGCCAGTTGCATATTACCTTCGACTGAAATAGTCTAGTGACGTGTAAAAATTGGAGACGATCGGTTGGTGAGACGAGCCGCCCTGTCAACCGCGCCCGCGCCGGGCAACAGCCACGCGGGGCCGTACGACGGACTGCGCCAGCGCAAGAAGGCCCAGCAGCGCTCACAGATGCTCGACGCGGCGCTGCTGCTGCTGCGCGAGCGCGGCTACGAGCAGACGCGGCTCGAGGATGTGGCGCGCGTCGCCGACGTGTCGCTGAAGACCATCTACAACTACTTCCCCTCCAAGCAGGCGATCCTGATCGAGCTGCTGCGGGCGGACAGGCAACGCCTCGTCGATGCCTACGAGGCCGTGGTGGCCGACCCGCCGGGCGATCTGGCCGAGGCGCTGGCGCGCCTGATGCACGCCGACATCGGCGACGTCATCACCGCGCAGGACAAGGCCCTGTGGCGGGAGTTGCTGGCTGCCGAGACACGCTCCCACGCCAGTCCGGATGATGGATTCGAGCAGAACAGAAACGTATTTAAGGATTTCGTGCAGCGGCTGTTGAAGCAGTTCGAGGCCCGCGGGCGGCTGGGCGGCCCTGTCGATCTGCGCGTGGCGGCCGACATGGTCTACGCGCTGCTGATGTATGACTTCCGCATCTACTGTAGCTCGGACTCGATGACGCCGGATGATTTCCTCGTGATGACGCGCCAGCAGACGCGTCTGCTCGTGGCCGGTTGGGCCGTTCCGGACGGAGCCGCACCATGATCAAGATGGCCGTCGAGGTCGGCGGCACCTTCACTGACCTGATCTGGGTCCAGGATGGCAAGGTCAGGAGCCACAAGGTCCCGTCGACGCCGCACGATGCCTCGATTGGCGTGATCGACGGCCTGCAGTCCGCCCTCGGCGATGGCCTGGCCGGCATGACCGAGCTGTTCCACGGCTCGACGGTGGCAACCAACGCCGTGATCGAGCGCAAGGGCTGCCGGGCCGGGCTGGTGACCACCCGCGGTTTCCGCGATCTGCTCGCGCTCCAGCGCCAGCTGCGGCCGAACGTCTACGCCATCGCCTGTCGCAAGCCCGAGCCGCTGGTGCCGCTGGCGCGCGCCATCGAGGCCGCCGAGCGGCTCGACGCCGACGGTCAGGTGGTCGCGCCGCTCGACGAGCCCGGCTTCCTGGCGACGCTCGACACGCTGATGGCCCGCGAGCAGCCGGAGGCGTTGGCCGTGTGCCTGCTCCATTCCTATCGCGATGGCACGCACGAGCGGCGCATCCGCGCGCTCGTGGCGGAGCGCTACCCCGACCTGCCGGTGGTGCTGTCGTCGGAGGTGCTGCCGACGTTCCGCGAGTACGAGCGTGCCTCGACGACGGCCATGGCGGCCTATCTGGTCCCGCTCGTCGGCCGCTACCTCGGGCATCTCGAGACCTATCTGAGCGAGCGGGCGCCGGGCAGTGACCTGTTCGTCATGCAATCGTCCGGTGGCGTGTTGCCCAGCGCCGGCGCGCACGACCGCGGCGTCGACATGCTCAACTCGGGGCCGGCGGCCGGCGTCATCGGCGCGGTGCGTGTCGCCGGCATCATCGGCGACCGTGACGTGATCACGCTCGACGTGGGCGGCACCAGTTCCGACATCTGCCTGATCCGCGACGGCGCGCCCGGCGTGACCTCGGAGACCGAGGTCGACGGCCTACCCGTCGGCCTGCCGAGCATCGACATCGCCAACATCGGCGCCGGCGGCGGCAGCCTCGGCTGGATCGACGCGGGTGGCATGCTGCAGGTGGGGCCGCGCTCCGCCGGCGCCCGGCCGGGGCCCTCCTGCTACGGCCACGGCGGCACCGTGCCGGCGCTGACCGACGCGCTCGTCGAGCTCGGCTGGATCCGGCCGCACCGCTTCCTCGGCGGGCGCATGACCTTGCAGCCCGAGCTGGCGCGCGCGGCCCTGGCCACACTCGGCTCGGCGGCGGCCGCGTCGGCACAGGCGATGGTCGAGATCGCTGCCGCGCATATCGGTCAGGGCATCCGGCTGGTGTCGGTGCAGCGCGGGCACGACCCCAAGGACTACGCACTCTACGGCTACGGCGGCATGGGGCCGATGATCAGCGCGCTGGCGGCCGAGGACCTCAAGATCGAGCGTGTCGTCATCCCGCCCAACCCCGGCCTGTTCTCGGCGTTGGGCCTCCTGGTCGCCGACCTGAAGCGCATCTACCGCGAGACCAGCTTCTTGCCCGTGGACGACGAGGTCGGGCCGCGCGTGCTGGCGGCGTTCCAGCGGCTGCGCGAGCGCGCGGCGGCCGAGTTCAGCGCCTTCGGCCGCCCGGCCGCCGCCATCGTCTTCGAGCACGCCGTCGAGATGCGCTACCAGGGCCAGGGCTTCGAGCTGCTGGCCGACGTGGACGCGGGACGGCTTGCCGGGGAGGGGAGGCCCTATCTGGAGGCGTTGTTCCAGGAGACGCACCGCGCCCGCTACGGGGCGGTCTCGCGCGATCCGGTGGAGATCGTGACCCTGCGGCTGGTCGCACAGATACCCGCCGACCGTGCCACCCTCGACGAGCTGACGCGTGGACCGGCCGCCGACGTGGAGCCCGAGATCGAGGAGGGCACCATCACCTTCCGCGGCGCGGCCCTGCCGTGCCGGTTTGCCTGGCGGGCCTCGCTGCTGCCCGGCTACGTGCTGCGCGGCGCCGCCATCGTCGAGGAGCCGACGGCGACGACGCTGGTGCCGCCGGGCTGGACGGCCACGGTAGACCGCACCGGCGCCCTCATCCTGTCGCCGGAGACACGGCCATGAGCAGCACCAGAGGCCTCAATCCCGCGACCTTCAACATCATCAGCCATGGCCTGCACGGCATGGCTCAGGAGATGGGCGAGAAGCTCGTCCGCTCGGCCTATTCGACCATCATCCGCGAGGCGCGCGACTGCTCGACCTCGTTCCTCGACCGCGACGGCCGCATCATCGCCCAGGCGCAGTTCTGCCCGATCCACATGAACTCGTTCGGCAAGGTCTTCGAGGCCTTTGCCAGGCGCTACGACCTCACGACGATCCGCCCCAACGAGGGCCTGATCACCAACGACCCCTATAGCGGTGCCCAGCACCTCAACGACATCGTGCTGTTCACGCCGGTGTTCTACCAGGGCCGCCTCGTCGCCTTCAGCGCCTCGCTCGGCCACCACATCGACGTCGGCGGCGGGGCCGCCGGGCCGAATGCGGGCGCCACCGACGTCTTCTCCGAGGGCCTGCGCATCCCGCCGGTCCGCTTCGACGTCGAGCGGGACCTGGGCGACGGCCTCTTGGAGCAGTTCATCCGCATCAACGTGCGGCCGCCGGATCAGGTGATGGGCGACATCTACGCCCAGCTCGCGGCCAACCGCACCGGCGAGCGCCGCTTCATCGAAATGCTGGACCGCTTCGGCGAGGAGACGGTGCTCGCGGCCGCAGCCGAGCTGCAGGACTATTCCGAGCGGCTGGCGCGAGAGGCGCTCAAGGAGATCCCGGACGGCGTCTACGAGGCCGAGGATTTCGTCGACGACAACGGCTTCACCGACGAGCCGCTGCGCGTCGCGGTGAGGATCACCATCAGCGGCGACACCGCCGAGATCGACTTCGCCGGCAGCGCGCCGCAGACCAAGGGCATGATCAACTCGCCGCTGGCCTCGACGGTGTCGGCCGCCTACGGCGCCTTCGCCATCCTGCTCGGCGGCGGCCGCATCCCGGTGAACGACGGCCTCTATCGGCCGATCCGGCATGTCCACGTGCCGCACGGCTCGTTCCTCAACCCGAGCCAGCCGGTCGCGGTGCGTGCCCGCAACAACGCCTGCCACCGCGTCTACAACGCCATCATGCTGGCCATGGCCGACGTCGTGCCCGAGCGGGTGCTCGCCTCCGGCCACGACACCACCAACGCCGTCGGCATGGGGCACATGGGTCGCGACCGCTACCGCGTCTACATGGAGGTGGTGGGCGGCGGCTGGGGCGCCTCGGCGCAAGCGGATGGGGCCGACGTGGTCGACGGCTACGTGGGCAATTGCTCCAACGTGCCGGTCGAGTCGCTGGAGGCCGACTACCCGTTCATGCGGGTTGAGGAATATGCGCTGCGCCGCGGCTCGGCCGGGGCGGGCGCCCACCGCGGCGGCCTGGGCGCGCGGCGCGTCTACCGCATCCTCGACGACGGCGTCACCTTCAACAGCTACTCCGACCGCTTCCGAATCCGGCCCTGGGGCCTGCACGGCGGCGAGCCCGGCGCGCCGTCGCGCTTCACCGTGGAGCGCGATGGAGAAGCCCTGCCGCTCGTCTCGAAGGGCAACGTGCCGCTACAGCGCGGCGACAGGCTGATCATCGAGACCGCCGGCGGCGGCGGCTTCGGCCCGCCGTCCAGGCGCGACCCGGCCCTTGCCGCCGCGGACGCCGAAGCCGGCCTCGCCGGCACCGATACCGGGCGCGGGCCTCCACCGACCTAGCTTTCTCAACCCGACAGCTGCCGGCTGCGACATGGAGCGGATGACCTCATGCGACGACTTCTCATCCTCACCGCCTCCCTCTCCATCGCGATCGGCACCGCCATCGCGCCGGCGGCCGCCAAGATCGAGAAGACCGCGATCCGCATCGGCATCCTGAACGACATGAACGGGCCTTACGCCGACCTCGGCGGCCCGGGCTCCGTGGTCGCCGCCCGCCTGGCGGTGGAGGACATGGGCGGCACCGTGAACGGCGTCCCCGTCGAGGTGCTCTCAGCCGACCACCAGAACAAGCCCGACATCGGCTCGGCCATCGCGCGGCGCTGGTTCGAGCAGGACAACGTCGACGTCATCGCCGACGTGCCCGTCTCGTCCGTGGCCCTCGCGGTGCAGGAGATCGGCCGCCAGGCCAAGCGCATCACGCTGATGCAGGGCAGCACCTCCGACCTCAGCGGCAAGGCCTGCTCGCCCTACAGCACGGCCTGGCAGGACGACACCTACGCCTACTCCCGCGCCACCTCCCAGAGCGTCGTCGCCGGCGGCGGCAAGAGCTGGTTCTTCATCGCGGCCGACTATGCCTTCGGCCAGGCGCTGGAGCGGGATGCCTCCGCCTTCATCCGGCAGGCGGGCGGCTCGGTCGTCGGCACCGTCCGCCACCCGATCAATGCGGGCGACATGAGCTCCTACCTCTTGCAGGCGCAGAATTCCAAGGCCGAGGTGGTCGGCTTCCTCAATGGGGGCGCGGACCTGATCAACTCGATCAAGCAGGCCAACGAGTTCGGCATCGTCGCCGGTGGGCAGAAGCTCGTCGCCTTCCTGCTTTATCTCACGGACGTGCACAGCCTCGGCCTGCCGGTGACCAAGGGGCTGCTGCTGTCGGAAGGCTTCTACTGGGACCAGAACGAGCCGGCGCGCGCCTGGTCCAAGCGCTACTTCGACAAGACGCAGCGCATGCCGACCAAGGAACAGGCCTCCGTCTACGCCTCGGTGATCCACTACCTGAAGGCGGTGAAGGCGGCGGATACGCTGGAGGCCGACCGCGTGGCCGCCGAGATGCGGGCGCTGCCCGTCGACTACTTCGGCCATCCGGGTTCGATCCGCATCGACGGCCGCGTGCTCTACCCGATGACGCTCTACCAGGTGAAGAGCCCGGAGGAGAGCAAGGCGCCCTGGGACTACTACAAGGCGGTCCGCGAGATTGCGCCCGACCAGGCGTTCCGGCCACTGGCGGAGGGCGGCTGCAGCCTGGTGAAGTAGGGTCGCATGAGGGCGCCCGCTTCAGCTCATTTGCAATGAATGTGCCCGATGGCGGCGGCGTGAGTTTTCAAGTCGATGGATGGTCGGGTCAAGCCCGACCATGACCCGTTGGGACGGAAAAGTATTTATTATCAACGTCTTGGTCGGACTTGGCCAGGCTATTCATCCGCTCAAAGACTCAAGACCTCAGTGCAGAGCTCCTAGCAAATGAGCCGCAGCAAGCGACTGGGGCTATCCATCGGAGCGCCACAAACCGATGGCTGAGCCCGGCGTTCGTTCTCTTTTCGTTCTTGCCTATCCGGGCTGTCGACCCTATTGATGGCTACGGGTTGCCGGCAGGCGAAAAGAGGGCGACGCATGGGGGCGACGTGTTCGTGGGCGGCGGTGCACGGGATCGCCAAGGGCGACCTGCTGGCGGCCCTCGATGTCGTCGAGACCGACGAGGTCGGCCGCCCCTGGAATGCGGCGGAGCCGATGTCCGTGGCCGTCAGGCCGGACGGCTGGATCATCCTCTACAGCAAGGACATCGCCTGGTCCAACCGTGAGCGGGTGCGCGCCCTGTCGCGGTTCGGCTTCGCTGTGGGCGGGCAGCGGGACGACGGGAGGCGCGGCGAGACGACGCTCTTTGCGGCGGGAGCCGGCGGCGATCTCTGGCAGGTTCGTGCTGCCCTCCTCCGCTCCGAGAGAAGCTTGCTCGAAGTGGGGGGCGATCCGCCGGCCGGCCTGGCCGCCGGCTTCCGGCAAGCGGACCAGCGGCTCGGCGGCGAAGGTGAGCCCTGGCACGGCGCCATCTGCGAGCTCCCGGACGTGCTGGCCCAGTCGGTGTGCGGCTTTCGTCCCGACGACGCGCGGCAGCGCTTCACCGGGCTGCGGCCGGCGGGCGACGTGCCCCACGCGCTCACGGGCGCGAGCTTCGCGTGGCGCGAGAGCCTGTTGGGGTCCTTGTTCGCTCCTCTCCTTATCGTTCTGATGATGTTGGCCTTTCTCGCCACGGCGCTCATGCGCGTGCTGCGCTAGCTCCGATCTGAAAGCCTCGCACTGTGGCGTGAGAACGGGCTGCGCGACCGCCGCGCCGCCGCCAACAGGCTCGTTCGATATTTGTTCTTGCTCGCCCAGGTTGTTGGCGGTATGAAACAGCTAGGGCTTGGGGGCGGGCGATGACAGCGAGCTATTCGTGGATCGCGGTGCGGGGGGCAGCCAAGGGCGCGATTCTGAAATCGCTTGGGTTGGCCGAGACGGGTGCGATCGTGAAGCCGGGAAGCGGGGCGGCGCGGATCTCCTGCGCGGAGCGGCCCGGCGGCTGGACGATCGTGTTCAGCGAGGATTTCGCCTGGGCCGATGGGAAGCGGGTGCGGCAGCTGTCCCGCTTCGGCTTCGCGCTCGGCTGCCAGTTCCGCGATCAGGCCGACGCCACCGCCGTCGCCTGCGCTGCCACGATGCGGCGGGAGCTGTGGCGCGTGTCCGTCGAGGGCCGGGAGCCGCGGCGGCTCCGGATCAGCGGCGAGCCGCCGGCCACTCCGGCGGTCGCCTGCGCCGGGCTGCTTGAACGGAGCGGCGATCGACCCTGGTCCGCCACCATGCTCCAGATTCCCGTCGAGCTCGCGATGTTCGTTTGCGGCTACCGCGCTGATAGCGGCGCGGCGCCACAGGCGTGAGGTCCATCGGAGGCTGGCACAGCACTTCCGCGGTGTCGTGGATTGGGGGGCGTGGCATGAGACTGAGGCTGTTGGCGACCATCGCGGCGCTCGGGCTGGCGGGCGACCTGGCGGCGAAGGAGTTGACCGCAGGGCGGGCTGTCGACGAGGCGCTGGCAGCACAGATGTGTGCGACGTTCGCGCGCTGGTCGGCACCGAACGTCGACCTGATCAGGAGACGAGCGGCGGGGCTCGGCGCCTTCGCCAGCGGCAGGTTGAGCCGACTAAGGCAGGGCGGGTTGGACGCAAGTGGCCTCCAACCAGGCTCCATCGCCCACGGGCTGCTGTCTGCTCCGACGGATGGCGCCGCGCAGGACCTGCTGTTGGAACAAGCCTTTGGTCTGGCGTGGGCTACGGTCGAGCGCTCGGGAGTGGATCCGAGCGCTGACAGCGCGACGCTGCGCTCGGCCGCGGGCCGCCTCTACACCATTCAATGCGCTGAACTGCAGGCCGCGCTGGACAGCGCGTCGCGTGACACGAAGTCGGACCGGTGAATTGGATCTCGCTGCCCATTAGAGGGTGTGGCCTGCGGGGGGGCCGCTGGCGCCGCTCGACGCACCACCCCCCCTCCGCTCGGAGCCACTGGACCATGGGCGTGACATGTTCGTGGATCGCCGTCAAAGGAGTCGCCGCAGGAGAGCTGCTCGCGGCCCTCGAGGTCGTCGAGACCGGTGAGACGGACCACCCGTGGGGCCTTGCGGCGCCCATGTCGTACGGTGTGCGGCCCGACGGCTGGGTGATCATCTACAGCGAAGACTACTTCTGGAGTGATCGCGAGCGGGTGCGGGAGCTGTCGCGTTTCGGCGCGGCCGTCGGCAGCCAGTACGACGACAAGTCCGGCTGTGGCGTCGTCTCCTCCTGCGCAGCCGAGGCGGGCCGCGACCTCTGGCAGGTCCGCCATGCGCGGGACGATCGAACCGACGGCACCAGCCTGATCGAGGTGAGCGGCGAGCCGCCGATCGGCTGGGCCGCCGCATGCGCGATGGCCGAGGCTGAGCCCGGCGATGACGAGGAGGCGAACTGGTGCGGAGTGCTCGAGCGGATCCCGGCCATTCTCGCGCGCCCGGTCTGCGACTACCGCCTCGACCAGGACGAACTGCCCTTTCGGGGCCTGAAGCCTGTGGGCGAGACGCCGGGCCGGCTCGTCGGCGACAGCTTCGTTCCGCCGGCGCGTCCACCCAACCTCATCCTGATGTACCTCATATACGGCTTGATCGTAGCCTTAGGCTTCGGCCTTGTGGCGCGCCTTCTGAAGGGGGGCTGAGCGAGGCGTTGCACGCCGATGCGGCCATGCCGACTGCGTGCCTATGGCCCCACCAGCCGCGCCACGTCGGCCCGCAGCACCGGCCGCAGCTCCGTCTCGAACCAAGGATTGCGCTGAACTCCAAGGCGGACTCTTACGGCGCTCCCCCGATCGAGTTGATTGGACCCTCCGGAAAGCGAAGGGCATCGCATCGGGGACCGGATCGGATTTATCGTTAAGCCAGGGTCGATCGACGTCTTCGCCGAGGCGAGTGTGCAGTGTGTCGCGCCGTGGCGGATCGTCGATCCAGACGACTGTGTGCAGGCCGAAAGAGGCCCCGATATCTCATCTGTACCAGGGCGGTATCTGAAATTTTCCCGTGTTGTACGGCTCTGGTGCAATCACAATGAGCTCATCTGGACTGTTCTGGACCTGGTAAAACAGATGCGGCATCCCCCGCGACGGATCATTTGTCGCGTCGGGGTAGGGCACGGCCGCCTGCCATTCCGGATGGTAGTGGATCGTGCCGAGCAGGCTGCGATAGGTGAGATTCTTAAGCCGTTGCGCCACCTTTCGGTTCTGTTCGAATTCGAACGGTGCGCCCGTTCCCCCGGCAAGCAACGCCGCCAGCGCATAGTGCTGCATCGAGCTGTAGGACAGCGCGCCCACTTCCGGGGTCGAACCGGAGCCGAACCGGGCCAGATAGCGCTTTCGGTAGCGCTCGCCCTCGGCATCCTTGATCAACCCGACAACCGTGCCGACGATGATGCCTTCCGCGTCGGCGCCGGCCGTGTCGAGGAATGTGCGGTGCATCGCTCCCCATTGCAGATAGATCAGGCAGTTCATCGGCCTCCTGCGAAACTGCTTCTGGAAGTGAGCGATGTCGACGGCGTAGAAATGGGTGTTGGCGATGATCGCCGGCCGTGTCTCGATCGCCCGATCGATGACGAGTTGCCAGTCAGTGGTCGGCGTTTTCACGATTTCCGGCCCGAAGCAGACGTTCCAGCCAAAGTCGACGGCGGTGGCGCGCATCGCATTGGCGGTGACGATACTGTAGGGGCGAGAGCCCGAGATGATGGCGAGGCGGTTGGAATCGGGCCGCCACGATCCGCTGTCGCGCAGCCATGAGATGAACTTGATGAAGCCCTGGCCATACCAGTAATCGGCCGGATCGCTCATGAAGCAGCCGAAATATCGATTCGGATCGCCTGCGACAGTGTCGTGATGCTGGATGAGCGTGTTGTGGTGGATGTAGACGATGCCGGCGTCGGCGATCGGCTCATATTCTGCGTTCTGAGCCCCGATATTGTAGCCGTTGACGATGGCATGGACGCCATGCGCGTAGATCAGCTCGCGAGCTGCCGCGACGACCTCCTCTGCGCTTTGGTCGTGCGAGTCGACGAAGATCGGCTCGAGCGGACGGCCGTGGATACCGCCAAGCGCGTTGATCTCCTCGATCGCCAGCGTCAGCCCATTGCGGAACTCGCGGCCATCGGCCGCGGAGGCACCGGAGAGCGGTACCATGCTCCCGATCGGGATCATGCGACTGTCGGCGATCATGCGTCGGGGCCTCGCGGTTCATTCGTGCTCGAAGAGAAGGTGATGCATGGCCGACCTGAGGCGCGCGGGGTTGAGCGGCTTGATCAAGATCGGCAGCCCCTCGGCTCTTATCTGCGCGATCAGTACCGGGTCGTTGTCGGCGGTCGTCACGATGCCGGGGATCTCGCGGCCCGACCTCGCCCGGATGTCCTTGAGGATGTCGGTCCCGGCGCGGCCATTCGGCAGCCGGTAGTCCACCAGGGCCAGGTCAAAATCGCAATCACGCTTGTCGACGAGCTTGAGCGCCCCGTCACCATCGCCGGCCTCGGTCACCTGCACCCCCCAGCGATCGAGCATCTCGCAAACCGTGCGCCGCAAAAGTTCGTTGTCCTCGACGACGAGCACCTTGATGCCCAGAAATTCGCCACCGATCCGCTCCGAGATCTCCGGCTCGTCGAGGGTGCTCTGCCAGACGTCCCCCAGCGGGACGAGAACGGAGAAGACCGATCCCTTGCCCGGGACCGAGCGGACGCTGATCTCATGGCCGAGAAGCACCGCCAAGCGCTGGGCGATATTGAGCCCGAGCCCGAGCCCCCGCTGGCGATCGCGCCACTGGTCGGTGACCTGGTGAAACTCCTCGAAGATCAGGTCGAGCTGGCTTTCGTCGATACCACAGCCGGTGTCCCAGACCTCGATCGCAAGCATCGGGCCACGTTTGCGCACACCGATGACGATGGAGCCGGTTTCCGTGAAGCGAATGGCGTTGGCGATGAAATTGCTGAGGATGCGACCGAGCAGCGCGCGATCCGACCGAATCGTCTCACGGCTCGACACGACGCGAAGACGCAGCCCCTTCGCTTCCGCCTGCGGGCTAAACTCGATTGCGAGCGGTTCCAAAACCTGCCGCACCTGAAAGTGGGTGACCCGGGCGGCAATACGGCCAGCGTCAAGCTGACCGATCTGCAATAGAGATCCGAGGATCTCGTCCATGATGCCGACGGTCACATCCATCGAATGCAGGAGGTCGTGCCGCCTGTCCTCGTCGCTCACGCCGAAGCTGCTGTAGATCAGGATCTTGAGTGTCGCGAGGGGCTGGCGAAGGTCGTGGTTCGCTGCGCGGAGAAAGCGGCTCTTCTTCAGGTTCGCGGTCTCGGCCGCCTGCTTGGCGCGCCGAAGCGACAGTTCGCTGCCCTTGAGCGTTGTGATGTCGCGGACCCTCAGGATCATTCCTTCCTGTATTCGCAGCGTCGTCAGTTCGAGCCAGCGACCATCGACGAGCAGATGCTCATCGGGGTTGCCGCTGGCGAGATCGCGAAGGACCTTCGCAACCCAATCGCGCCGTCGGCCGGCGATCACCACCTGACGCGACCGGGCGATGCTGATCACCATGTCCCGCAGGCCGACCCCAGGGCGGGCGACATGGCCGATCAGGCGATGCAACTGGCGGAACTGGCGATTGGCAAGCACGAGCCGGCCACCCGCATCCCAGCAGGCCAGCCCGACATCGATCTGGTCGAAGACATGCACCTTCCAGATCGCGTCGGTCTCACGCTGGCGCTCCCACGCCGCCTCTCCGACATGGCGCACCGCGCCGACGATACGGACGACACGTCCACGCCGGTCAAACGCCGGCTGCGCGACATCGCGCAGGATGTGCTGCGCGAAACCACTGCGCCACTTCACTTCGACCTCGGACCGATTGCCGCTCAGCAGGGCCGAGAGATGCGCCCGCAACTCGTGGGGATGCGTGTCCCCGGGGGCTTCGATCAGGCTGCGCAGCGGCACGGGCCGGTCCCCATGGATCGATCCGGTCGCCCATTCGAGCAGGGGCGGCCCCTTGTCCGGCACGTTGATCGCATAGGCCACACAATCCAGCGCCTCGCTGAGAAGCGCGGCATCGGAACCGTGGGGAGAATCAGACGGAAGGGAGATCGCGCTCACCCGATGGTTTGCTTCGACGACCGTCGACGGGCGGCGAGGAACGATCGTAGCTCGTCCCGGGTCTTGATATTGAGCTTCAGATTCATGTTGCGCAGATGCACACGAACGGTGTTGGGGCTCAATCCAAGCTCCTGCGCGACGGCACTGGTGGACCAGCCGTCGCCGAGCAGCCGGAAGATCTGTTCCTCGCGCGAGGTGAGCGCGACGCTGGGCTCCGCGGCCTCGCTCGAGGCTGGTTTGGAATCCGGCAACTGGGATCGGAAGCTGTTGCCGTGCAGAATATCTCTTGGGAAGTAGACGCCACCGTTTAGAATGAGACTAAGCGCACGCAGCAGCTCCGCCCCTTCGGCGCTCTTCGGGATATAGCCGATGACACCTTCGGAGATCGCACGTAGAACATGATCCCGGTCTTCGTGGACCGAAATGACTGCCACCGGGATATCAGGATGACTCGCCCTCAGGCGTCGTAACCCATCCAGATCCGAAAATCCTGGCATGACCAAATCAATCAGCATCAAGTCAATGTCGTGATGTTCTGCGAGCATTCGTGTGGCTTCGTCGAAGGTGGATGCGTCTACGATTTGTAGTGTATTGTCGATGCTCGATATGGCTTGCTTTAGGGAGGTGCGGATCATCCAATGATCGTCGGCTATTAGCACTTTCATCAGGACAACCAAGTCTTGGCAATTCGTTGCATTTCACGGAGCGGCCCCAGCGCGCAGGGCAGGAGGCCGTTGCACCTTGAGGTCGCGCCACTCGTACGACAGTCGCACAGCCATCTAAACGCTGCTTTGGCATAGGTACACGCAAATTGCGGCATAGCCAACAGGATTGTCAGGGCAAGCTGAGGTTGAACCGCCGTCACTTTCTGACGCTCGCGGGCTTCTCGTAGTGGTCCCTGGCGAAGAGCGGTTCGCTTCCACGTCAAGGCAGTTGCTGAAAGTGCCTGCGAACCGGGCAGGGCTGATCGCTGGTCACCGCGCGGAAGTCTTCGTGCCTACACATCGTGCAACGGTCGTGCAGGCATAGATCGATGCTCCCAGCAATATGCGGCCTAAGCCCTGTTTATGTCGTCCACGCTGGGGCCTGGGGGGCCTACGGGTCGGGCGCAAAAGAAAGAAATGGCGCAAATTACGGGCGCTCACGATTTGCCCGTTGCTTGCTCAACTTTTGTTCTTGCACTAAACGACGTTTAGTCAATACGGTTAGTCAGCCTCGAACTGGAAGAGTTCGATCTAAACGGTCGATTACGTCGGGCCGTTCGCGACGTGCGGGACTTCAAATGTGCTGGGCGGGGGGAGCCCGGATCGCAACGATCCGGGCCGCAGCCGAAGCACGCAACCGGATGGAGTGGTAGGTGGCCGAGAATCCAACGAAGCGTGGCGGGGATGGGATCGATCGCCGGCATTTTCTGAAGACGACCGGGGCGGCTGCGCTCGCGGGTGTCGGCGGCCTTCCGGCGCTGGCGCCGCAGGAGGCCGAGGCGCAGACGACGAGCCGGACGCTGACCATCGCCTCTCCTCAGACGCCCCAGAGCCTCGACAGCGAGTTCGACATCAGCCTCGGCAGCATCGACGCCAACGGCGTACTGCAGGAAAACCTCATCGAATACGCCAAGATCCCTGACAAGAAGGTCGAGGGTGTCATGCGCGAAGACACCGCCTTCTATGGCGAAAAGCCGGGCGGTGTGAACGCGGTCGGCAAGCTTGCGGAAAAGTGGGAGATGGACCCCGGCGCGCGCTGGGCCACATTCAAGCTTCGCGAAGGCGTCTTGAGCAATTGGGGCAACGAGCTGACCGCCGAGGACGTGGTGTGGAGCTGGCGCCGCAAGTTCGAGATGGGTGGCGTCGGCGGGTTCTACAACTCCACGCTGAGCCTGACCCGGCCAGATATGATCCAGGCCGTCGACAAGTACACCGTCAAGTTCGCCATCGACAATCCCAACCCGATCCTGGTCCGGATCATGCCCAATCTGTTCTGCCATGTGTTCGACTCCAAGAAGCTGAAGGAAGTCGGCGGCGAGAACGATCCCTGGGCCAAGGAGTTCATGCGCAGCAATACGGCGGGTTTCGGGCCTTATGTGATCGAGCGACTGGAGCGCGGCCAGCAGGCGGTCTTCAAGGCCCGCAAGGACTACTACCGCGGCAAGCCATTCTTCGACACGGTGATCTACAAGGAGGTTCCGACCTCGGCCGCCCGCGTCTCGCTGCTCCGCGGCGGCGCCGTTGATGTCGCTCAGTTCCTGCAACCTCTCGAAGTCAAGCAGTTGAAGGGGGTGCCGAACGTTTCGATCGACACGATCGATGCCACGTCGATGCTTTGGATCGGGCTCAACGCCAAGGTCGAGCCCTTCGACAAAATCGCAGTTCGTCGGGCGATGAACTTCGCCTTCCCGCAGAAGCAGGTGATCGAGTCGGTATTCCAGAACCTCGGTGCGCCGCTGATCGGCGCGATGCCATGGTTCTATCCGACCTTCACCGACAAGTTCTGGCAATATTCGTACGATGTGGAGCAGGCGAAGGCCCTGTTGAAGGAAGCCGGCCTTCCGAACGGCTTCAAGACGAGTCTCGCCTACAATGCCGGCGATCCCGTCCACGAGCCGATCGCGATCCTCTACCAAAGCGCACTGCGGCAGATCGGCATCGAGCTCCAGCTGAAGAAGATCCCAGCCGGCACTTTCTACAATGCGGTGTCGGAACGCAAGGAGCCGATGATCTTCTATCAGGATAATCCATGGACGCCCGATCCCGGGTACGCGATGATCCTGTACTTCCTGTCGAAATCCTTTGTCGATTACAGCAATTACAAGAACGGCGAGGTCGATAAGCTGCTCGAGGGCATTGCCCGTAGTGCAGACGAGCCTGCGCGCGCCGAGATGTCCAGGAAGGCGCAGGAGATTGTCATGCGCGAAGCGCCATGGGTGTTCATTGCCTATCCGAACTACCACTGGGCGCGAAAGAGCAGCGTCAAGGGCTTCACCTACTACACCTCGAACAATATCCGCTTTCAGGACCTATCCCGCGGTTGATGTCCTCGCTCCAGGAACGGTGAAGCCATGAGACCGGCCATGTCAGCCGCCGCTACCGGTGATCACGGGGCAGCATTGCAGGCAACGTCGACGCCTGAGCTTGTCGTGCGTCAGGCGGAGCGTGGGCCGGATGCTGCCGAGGAGTGGATGGGGGACGGCGCCGGGAGTAGCGGCGCGGTCTCGCCCAACAAGAATGCCGGGTCGATCCGGTTTTTCCTCGCAATTCTGAAGAACAGGCCGTCCTTCGCGCTCGGTTACGGCATCGTCTGCGTCGTGGTGGTCGTGGCGGCCCTGGCGCCGGTGCTCACCCCCTACGATCCAGTTCTCGCCAACCCGGTCGACTACCTGCTGCCGCCGAGCTTTGCCCATCCCATGGGCACGGATGCGACCGGCATGGATATCTTCAGTCGCGTCATCCATGCCCCGCGCATCGATCTGACCATCGCCGTTCTAGGCACGCTGATCTCGGCCGCTGTCGGCTCGCTCGTCGGGGCCATCACCGGCTACTACGAAAGCGGGCGGGCCTGGAGGAAAATGCTCAGCGCCTTCGTCATGCGCTCGGCGGATGTGCTGCAGGCCTTTCCGGTCTTCGTCTTCGCCATCGCCCTTGTCGCTGTCTTCGGCCAAGGCGTCTCGAGCGTGGTCGTCGCCATCGCCTTCGTCAACATACCGATCTACCTGCGCCTCATGCGCAGCCAAGTCTTGTCCGTGCGACGCATGCGCTATGTCGAGGCGGCCTACGTCGCCGGCGCGCCCGATCTGTCGATTATCGTACGCCATGTGATGCCTAACGCGATGCCACCGGTGCTGGCCCAACTTTCCATCAATATCGGATGGTCTGTCCTGCTCACGGCCGGGCTCAGCTTCATCGGCGCCGGTGTCGTCGCCCCGACGCCCGAGTGGGGAAGCATGATCGCCATGGGCTACCAAAACATCGTCACAGGACAGTGGTGGCCGTCGATCTTCCCCGGTCTCGCGCTCGGCTTCACCGTGTTCGGCTTCTCCTTGGTGGGCGCGAGCATCGAAGTGCTAGCCGATCCAGCACGGCGACGGATCCTCGCCGGAACCATCAAGTAGGAGGCGGCCCCATGCACTTCACCTTCTATGTCGCCCGCCGCCTGATTTTCGTCGTTCCGCAACTCTTCGGCATCATCGTGGTGAGCTTCTTCCTGGTGAAGCTCATCCCCGGTGATCCTGCCGTGCTAATGCTCGGCCCCGTCGCGAGCCCGGAGAGCGTCGAGGCGCTGCGCGAGAGCCTCGGCGTGAACAAGCCGGTGATCGAGCAGTTCCTTGTCTATGTCTCGCACGTTCTACAGGGCGATCTCGGAAGCTCCTGGCAGACGACGCGGCCGGTAACGGAGGATCTTTTCAACCGCTTTCCTGCGACGCTCGAACTCGTGACGCTCGGGCTCGCCCTCGCCATGGCGGTCGGCGTGCCGCTCGGCGTGTTCTCCGCCCGCTACAAGCGGGGGGCGGTGCGGAAGGTGGCCGACTACTACGGCCTGATCGCCGGCGCGATTCCGGATTTCTGGCTTGCCCTGGTGCTGGTCTTCGTCTTCTACACCCTCCTGCAGGTGGTCCCGGCTCCGCTCGGCCGCATCGATATGGAGCTGGTGCCGCCTGCCACGATCACCGGCTCAATGCTGATCGACAGCCTTCTCGCGGGCGATCGCCAGGCCTTCATGTCGGCCGCGGGGCATCTCATCCTTCCCGTCGCGACACTCGGTTTCATCAATGCCGGCCCGATCCTGAAGGTGACCCAGTCCACCATGGAGCGGGTCCTCGATTCGGATTTCATCCGCTACGCCGAGATGTCGGGCCTGTCCCCTTCGACCATCACCCGGCAGGCGGTGCGCAACTCGCTCCCCTCGGTCGTAACAATCATAAGTGTGCTCTACGGCTTTCTGATCGGCGGAGCGGTTCTGGTGGAGATCGTCTTCAGCTGGGGCGGAGCCGGTCAATACGCGGTGCAGGGCGTGTTGAACAACGACATCAACCCGGTCCTGGGCTTCGTGCTCTTCGCCGCGGTCATCTCGCTGGCGATCTACCTGGTGGTCGACCTCATCTACTTCGCCCTCGACCCACGGATGAGGTGAGCGAAATGGTGGCCTTTGAGAGCAGTCATGCACGACGTGTCGGTACGATGAAGTCCTCCACGATGACAGACCGCGAGGTCGGGCGTGAGAGCGTCACAGGCGCCACTGCAGTGGCCGAGAGACGCATCGCCGAGCCGACCGCGCTCGATGTCAAAGACCTCAAGGTCACCTTTCCGTCCTACGGCCGTGCCGGCAAGCGCGCCCTCAAGGGCATCGATCTCAAGATCGGTCGCGGGGAGATCGTTGGCCTCGTCGGCGAATCCGGCTCGGGCAAGACCACGCTGGCCCGCGCGATCATGGGCATGGTCCCGCAGCCGGGGGTGGTCGAAGGAGGCGACGTCATGTTCGACGGCTCGAACATGACGAAGCTCGACGACGGGACGTTGCGGTCAATCCGTGGTCGGCACATCAGCATGATGGTGCCCAATCCGCGCAGCGAGCTGAACCCGCTGCAGACGGTCGGCGAGCAGATTTCCACGGTCGTCCGAGAGCATCTCAAGCTGTCTCGCCGCGAGGCCGCCGGCAAGGCGCTGCAGATGCTGCGCGCCGTCCGCATCCCCGACGCCGAGCGCCGCTTCAACGCCTATCCGCATGAGCTGAGCGGCGGCATGGCGCAGCGCGTGATCATCGCGATCGCGCTGATCTGCTCTCCGAAGTTCATCATTTCCGATGATGCGACCAGCGGCCTCGACGTGACCGTCCAGGCCCAGGTGCTCGACCTCATGAAGGTCATGGTTCGCGACCAGGGCGCGTCCATGCTCTTCATCACGCGCGACATCGGCATCACCGCGCACTTTTGCAACCGTATCTCCGTCCTGTTCGACGGCGAGATCGTGGAGCTCGCGGATATCGCGACCTTTTTCGCCCGCCCGGCGCATCCCTACAGCATGATGCTGCTGGCGGCGTTCTCCCATAATCCGGCGCTGCGCGCCCGGTGGACGCGCGCGGCGGCCGGCGAGGCGCCGCCCGCCGCCACGGGATGTCCGTTCCGCTACCGCTGCGTCAAGGCGCAGCCGAAATGCGTTGTCGAACGTCCAGCCCTCACGCCGCTGCGCGGTGGTCAGTCGGTGCGGTGTCACTATCCGGTTGCGGAGACGGCGGCATGAGTCTCCTGGAAGTCAACGATCTCGAGATGCGCTTTCCGCTCGCCGGCTCCCGCAAGGTGGTGCAGGCGGTCAACGGGGTGAGCCTCACTCTGGAAAAGGGTACGACGCTCTCCCTCGTTGGCGAATCCGGTTCCGGAAAGACGACGATCGGGCGCTGCGTCCTGGGGCTTCTGGAGCCGAGCGGCGGCACCGTCACGTTCGCCGGCGAGCGCATGGGCGGCAGCCGGACGATCCGCTCCCCGTCCTTGCGCGGGCGCATGCAACTCGTCTTCCAGGAGCCGGCGGAATCGCTCGACCCTCGCATTCGGGTCGGAGACTCCATTGCCGAGCCGCTGAGGATCCTCAAGCTCAACCGCAGCGACCGTGACAAGCGCCTCCGCGAGGTCGCCAGGCGGGTCGGCCTGCCCGAAGCCATGCTCAACGCCTATCCCGGCGAGCTCAGCGCCGGTCAGCAGCAGCGCGTTGGAATCGGCCGTGCTATCGTGACCCGACCGGAGCTGATCGTACTCGACGAGCCGACCTCCGCGCTCGACCCGACGGCGCGCGCGGAGATCATCGACCTGCTCATTCGCCTGCAGGGCGAACTGGAGACCGCCTACCTGTTCATCTCCCACGATCTCAGCACGGTGCGCTATCTGAGCCACCGTGTGGCGGTGCTGTATCTAGGCATGATCGTGGAGGAGGCGAACACCGCCGCGCTGTTCTCCGAGCCGCGCCATCCCTACAGCATCGGGCTCCTGTCATCCGTGCTCTTGCCGGACCCGACCCTGAAGATCGAACCGGGCGTGGCGCTGGAGGGAGAGATCCCGAGCCCGATCGACCTGCCCAAGGGGTGCTTCCTCGCCTCGCGCTGTCCCTATGCCGACAGTCATACGCAAACACATATGCCGCCGATCAGCATGGTCGGCAAGAACCACAGTGTTCGCTGCTTCAAGCATGAGCAGATTGCTGCCCGTAAGCGCGAAGTAGACAATTTTGCAGTGTTTCAGGAAAATATAGAGCGGACGTTGAGGCTCGAAATGGCCCTCAAAGACACCTAGAAACCGCAGAGTGCAGCAGTCGAAATGGAGAAAGGAGTCCGGCCCATGGGCAGGAAACACACCACTATGTCCAAAAACGGCTCGTACGCCGAGACGGACGACTTCATCACCCGTACGCATGTCATGCCGATCCTGTGGAACGACGAAGTCCGCGAAAGGGTCATCGCCGAGCATCGCGCCAATCCGATCGGCAGGCCCGGCAAGGCGGGCGTGCCGGGCGTCCAGCACAGCGAGGAGCTCGGGCACCTCCTGGACAAGCTGCGCCGGCACCCGACGAAGGGCAAGGAAGTGATGATCGCCCTGAAGCCGTTCGAACAATACGCGATCGGCATCCTGTCCGGTGTGCGCGGCGACCCGATTGTCATTCTCGATAACGAATATTATGGAAGCGAAGATGAGATAGAGCATGCGATCTTTCTGCGTCGTGTCGCAAAGCTTATGGAACAATATCCGAAGCCGTGACGACGACAGAATTTCGCAGATCAGCTTCAAAGGTGAAAAATGACCGGATCGAATATGTTGCGAATTGTCGGATACAACGAGAAGTTCTGCGTTGAGCCGGGAGAGACGCTAAAATTCTATATCAGCTCGTATGAGGGCGAGAGCTACGGCGCGGATATCGTGCGGCTGATCCACGGCGACACGACCCCTGAGGGACCCGGCTACAAGGAAGAACTGATCGAGACCGATCTTGGCGACGACTACGAGGGAAAGCCGCAGGACATCCATATCGGCAGCTATGTCATCGTACCGTCCGATGACCGGCTCTCGGTCGGAAGCTTCACTCTGCAGGCCATGGTGTTTCCGACGACGCCGGACAAGGGTATCCAGGGCATCGCCGGAAAATGGTGCGACGCGGACCAGTCCGGCTATGCCCTGGTCGTGGCGGAAGACGGCAGCCTCGGCCTCTGGATTGGGGGCGCCGACGGCGTGGCCAAGGTCTCGACCGCCACGCCAATGCTGAAGCGTGTCTGGTACAAGGTCTCGGCCACCTATGACGCGGGCTCCGGCGAGATCTGCCTTCGCCAGACACCGTTGCCGACCGCCACGAACGGCGGCATCGGCATGGCCATCGTGCATCCGATCGAAGAGAGCACCGCCGTGGTGCGCTTCCAGAAAAAGGTCGGGGCGCCGAAGCGCAACGATGCGCCCTTTCTCATCGGATCCCTCTGCAAGGAGGCGGTGTCGGGTCGCTCCGCCTTCGGCGGCCATTTCGCGGAGGCGAAGTCACCCATCGCGCTGCCAGTGCAGTTCGCCTGCTACAACGGCAAGATCGACGGGCCTCGCCTGTCCTCGGCCGTACTGAGCGAGGGCCAGATCGACGCGCTCGTCCGGGGCGTCAAGGCGGTCGAGCCTGCCATTCGCAACGATATCGTCGCGGCCTGGGATTTCCACGCCAATCTTGGCAAGAATATCGCCTCGACCCTCATCATCGATGCGGGCTGGAACGGGCTCGACGGCTTCATCATCAACATGCCCGCGCGCGGAATGACCGGCTACAACTGGACCGGCAACGAAATCTCCTACCGCCACGCTCCGGAAGAGTACGGTGCGATCCATTTCCACGACGATGATCTCGATGATTCCCGCTGGGAGGAGAGCTTCAGCTACACGATCCCCGAGGGAATGAAGAGCGGCATCTACGCGGCGCGCGTGCGGATCGGCGGCGTCTCCACCGCGGAGACGGAGGACTATATCCCCTTCATCGTGCGCCCGCCGAAAGGCAAGACCACGGCCGACGTGGCGCTGATCGTACCGATCTGTAGCTATCTCGCCTATTCGAACGACAATCTGGCCACCGACTCCGTCATCGCTCAGCTTCTCAAGGGTTCGGTGCCGATGATCGCCGCGGCGGATCTGACGCTGAACGCGCATCGCGAGATGGGCCTGTCCTGCTACTCCGTTCACTCCGACGGCTCGGGTGTGTTCTATTCGTCGCGCCTGCGGCCGATCATCAACCTGCGTCCGAAGTATCGCCATTGGCTGTCGCCCTCGCTCTGGCAGTTCAACGCGGACTTGCACCTGACGGACTGGCTAGAAGCCAAAAGCATCGACTACGATGTCTACAGCGATTTCGAATTAGAGAAGGAGGGCGCCGGACTTCTCAACCGCTACAAGGTGGTGCTGACCGGGACCCACCCAGAATACAGCTCCGAGAAGCATATTGAAGCGTTCATGGCCTACCAGCACTCGGGCGGTCGCTTCATGTATCTCGGCGGAGATGGCTTCTACTGGTGCACGTCGATCCACCCGGACAACGAGAACATCATCGAGGTTCGCAAGGGGGAGGCCGGCAACCGTGCCTACACCACCGATCCGGGCGAGTATTCCCAAGCCTTCGACGGCGGCTTCGGCGGCATGTGGCGGGCGCGTGGCCGCGCGCCCAGCAAGGTGTGCGGTCTGACCTTTGCAGCATATGGCTTCGACGTGTCGTCCTACTACCGCCGCATGGAGGAAAGCATGCTGCCGGAGACGGCGTGGATGTTCGAAGGGGTCGGCGAGGGCGAGGTGATCGGCGACTTCGGCCTTGTCGGCGGTGGCGCCGCCGGTCTCGAGATCGACCGCTATGCCGAGGACGTCGGCACGCCGCACCAGACCTATGTCCTCGCCCGATCGGAGGGGCACACGGACCTGATGCAGCAGGTCAATGAAGAGATATTGCACTACGCGAGAGGCTATTGGGGTGGAGGTGACGAGAATCCGATGGTTCGCGCCGACATGATATACTATAAGACAGCAAACAACGGTGGTACTTGGTGTCCGGGATCTCTGACCTGGTGTGGAAGTCTTTCCCACAACAACTATAATAATAACGTCTCGCGTATTACCGAAAACGTCCTTCGCGGATTTCTGGTAGACGGGGCGCTTCCCTGACCGCGTGGGCGGCGAGGCGGCCTCGCAGCCCCTTCCCAGCCTTTGAGGAGATGAAGATGGACAAGCGCGTGGGCAAGGACCCGATGTGGTGGGTCAGTCGGCAGTTCAGGGACAAGGTCGTCGATCTCGACGGGATCATGGAGTTCCCGCTCGGTAGCGTGAAGCTGGTCGACCGGAATGAAGCCGAGCCTCCCGAGCCGGTGCTCATTGAGCATGGCGAGTTCTCGGCGCTCGGAGCCATGCTGTTCATGATCAACGGCCATCGCCCGGGACCGGTCAAAGGCTTCTACGTCGTCGTCCAGGCCAAGCGCGGCGAAGCATGGTGCGTCGGACAGCTCCACGCCGATTCCGTCACACCCCTCCGCGTCTTCGCCGATAAGCTTTACGATAGCGAGGACGAGGCGCGCCGCGCAGCCGAGCGGATGCGCCTCGACGAATGGGGCAACAGGCCGCCCCGGATGAACTGACCATCCTGAAGAGATCGCACCGACAGCGGTGCTGCTCGCCTCTGATGAGGGCACCTACTGCATCGGTGCGACGATGAACCCGAACGGAGGCGATGTCATGATCTGAGGACGCCAACGCCCCAAAGTTTTCGTTAGTGCGGCAGACGGGCCGGTTCTACGCCCGCTGCAAAGGCGGGTCGAAGGAGCGAGAAATGACAGGCGTGATGTCGTGGCGCAGGTCGCCGCTGGCGGCGAGGCACAGGGCGCTTGGATCCAATCTCGAGGATTGGAATGGCATGGAGACGGCCTGGACCTACGCGGGGTCCAACCTGCCCGACGAGCACGAGGCGGTGCGCACCAAGGCGGCGCTGATGGATGTCTCGGGCCTGAGGAAGGCTCATCTCGTCGGCCCGCATTCGCATCATGTGCTGCAGCACATGACCTCGCGCGACGTGCGGAAGGTCTATCCGGGCAAGTCGGTCTACGCCACGATGCTGAGCGAGGCGGGAAAATTCACGGACGACTGCCTGCTTTTCCGCACCGGCCCGAACTCCTGGATGACGGTGTTCGGCTCCGGCACCGGTTATGAGGACGTCGCCGCCGACACGGTCGGCAAGAACGTCTCGATTCTGTTTGACGACGATTTGCAGGATCTCTCGCTGCAGGGCCCGCTTTCGGTCGATTTTCTCGCCAAGCAGGTGCCGGGGATCAAGGACCTCAAATATTTCCACCACGTCCAGACGAGACTCTTCGGCAAGCCGGTGATGATCTCGCGCACCGGCTACACCGGGGAGCGCGGCTACGAGATCTTCTGCCGGGCCGAGGATGCGGTCGAGATCTGGGACACGATCTTGGCTGAAGGCAAGCCGATGGGCATCATCCCGGCTTCCTTCACCGCACTCGACTGGCTGCGCGTCGAGAGCTATCTGATCTTCTACCCCTACGACAATTCGCAGATGTATCCCTTCGAGGACGAGCCGCCCGGCGACACCTTGTGGGAGCTGGGGCTAGACTTCACCGTCTCGCCCGGCAAGACGCTGTTCCGCGGCGCCGAGGAGCACTACAAGCTGAAAGGCAAGGAGCGCTTCAAGATCTACGGCCTCGTCGCCGACACCGATCAGGTCCTGGACGGCGGCGATGAGATCTATGTGGGCGGTAAGAGGGCGGGCGTCGTCACCTGCGCCATGCATTCGCGGGCGACCAGGCGCTCGCTGGCCATCGGCCGCTTCGACGTCTCAGCAGCCAAACCCGGCACCAGGCTGGAGATCAAGGGCAAGGGCGTCTCCTGCTCGGCGACGGCGAGCCCGATCAATTTCGACGACCCGGAGAAGAAGAAGCGCAGCGCGCCGTAAAAGGCCTAGGCGTTTCCTCTATCGGGCGATTCCCCCAGAGGAATGTTGATGATTCACGAGGCAGTCAGTTGATTCGGAGCTGACCGATGCGACGCTATGGCTTGCGCGATGAAGCAATGGCACCGGATCAGAGATCTGCTGCCGGGCCGCGAGGGCCATGTGGGTGCGACCGCCAAGGACAAGACGTGCTGCGCGCACCCGAAGGGGTGGCGCGCGCCAGTTGAGTCCCTATGGCCCCACCAGCCGCGCCACGTCGGCGCGCATCACCGGCAGCAACTCCGTCTCGAACCACGGATTACGTTTCAGCCAGCCGCTGTTGCGCCACGACGGGTGTGGCAGTGCCAGCAGCCGCGGCCGGGCGCTCGCATCATAGATCTCGCGCCACCTCCGGACGGTCCCGGTCACGCCGCCCACCGTTCCCGCTGGTCCCAGATGCCAGCGCTGCGCGTATTGGCCGATGAGCAGCATCAGCTCGACCTCGGGCAGACGCGCCATGACGCGGGCGCGCCAGGCCTCCGCGCACTCGCGGCGTGGCGGCAGGTCGCCGCCGAGGGCGTCGTGGCCTGGAAAGCAGAAGCCCATGGCCACGATCGCGACCTTGCCCGGATCGTAGAACGTCGCCTCGTCGAGCCGCAGCCAGTCGCGCAGGCGCACGCCGGACGGGTCGGTATAGGGGCGGCCGGACGCATGGGCGCGGGTGCCCGGCGCCTGGCTGGCGATGCAGATTCGCGCCTCGCCCGACGCCTGGATGATCGGCCGCGGCTCATGTGGCAATCGCGCGCCATAGCGGGGCGCGTCGCGGCAGATGCGGCAGCGGCGGATCTCATCGAGCAGCGCAGGGAGGGGCTCGTTCAAGTCCACGCCCTGGGGGCGTGCCCTGCTAGGTGGGGTCATCGGCGGGATCGGCCACGCTCCAGAGCCGCTGTGGGCCGTCGACGCCGCGCAGGGGGAAGACTCCGAGGTCGATGAGCGGTCCCGCGCAGCGTTGGGCGAAGCTGTCGGAGAGAAGGAGGTTGCGGCCGATCTCGTCGCATAGCTTCTCCATCCGGCTGGCCTCGTTGACGGCACGGCCGATGGCGGTGAAGTCGAGCCGGTCGGTGATGCCGACGTTGCCATAGACCACGTCGCCGTAGTGCAGGACGACATCGGCCGCCAGGGCAGGCTCGGTGGCCGCGGTGCGCGTGAGCGCCAGCGCCCGGTTGCGCGCCAGCCCGGCCTGTGCCGCCGCCAGGGCGCGGTCGCAGACGGCGCACGGACGCGCCGTCGGATCCTCGACCGGGAACACGGCCATGAAGCCGTCGCCCGTGAACTTGAGGATCTCGCCGCCGGCCTGTTGCACCGGCTCGCCGAGCGCCTCCAGGTGCTGGTCGAGCCAGCCGACGACCCGGAGCGGATCCTCGTGATCGGTCAGCAGCGTGAAGGCCCTGAGGTCGGCGACGAGAATGGCCGCCGAGATGACCTCGCCCTGGCCGCGGCGGATACTGCCGGCGAGGATGCGGTCGGCCGTCCGCGGCCCGACATAGGCGCCGAGGACCTCCCTGATGGTCGAGCTCAGGCAGAAGCGGTACGACACCAGCGCCACGGAGGGGAGCAGGGCCTCGACCGTGGCCAGATCGTGGTCGGTGAAGCCTCCCGGGCGATCGGTCGCGAAGCTCATGGCAGCACCGAGGATGGCGATATCGGGTGCGAACGCGACGATCCTGAGCAGGTAGTCGGTGGCTCCCTCGCGGCGCATGTCGGCCAGCAACGAGAACTCGTTGCAGCCCTCGCCGTCGCCGACGCGCCAGCGGCCGGTCTGTTGGTCCGCCGCGAGCAGTGCGTGGATCGGGCTGCGATTGAACTCGGCTTCGCCATCCCCGTCATGGCCGACCTTCACGACCTGGACCTCGCCATCGCGTCGCCAGCTGAGGCTCATGCCCGTCAGCGACGGGTGCAGGGTCGGCATGCTGATGCTCAGCCGCAGGATCGGCATGCCGGCGGCGTTCAGGGCCCGGCCGAGGTCGCCGAGCAGCGAATCGCCGTCAACGGCGATCAGGCCTTGCCGCATCATCTGGTTGGCAAGGCCGCCGAGGTCGAGCGCCGGTCTGTTGGTATGGGACATCGTGAGGTCGGATGAGGCGTTGCTGCCCCCTCACATGGCATCAACGTCGCAGAACTTCAAATCCACGAAAGCCACGGGAATCAGCCAGTTGCTCACGCCCGATGGCGCCGTCAGGTCACCGGCTGCAGCGCGGCCTGCTTCTCGTGCAGGTGCCAGACGTACCAGCACAGCAAAGCCACGGGTATGCCGATCAGCGATGTGCCCACGAAGAACCACACGAAGCTCAGCCGCTCGATGATGAAGCCCGAGGTGCCGGCGATGAGGCTGCCGGGTAGGGCGCAGAGCGAGGTGAGCAGCGCGTACTGGCTGGCGGCGTGCTCGGTGGCCGTGAGCGACGACATGTAGGTGATGAGGACGATGGAGGCGAAGGCGTAGGCGAAGCTGTCGATGCTGACGGAGGCGGCGAACAACCAGAACTCGCTGCCGCCGTGGTCGCCGTGGGCCGCCAGGTAGGCGAGGCTCAAGTGCGAGGCCGAGCCGAAGACGGTGCCGACCAGCAGGCTCGCCATGATGCCGATGCGCGGCACGATGTAGCTGGCGAGGAAGGTGCCGGCGATGCCGACGCCGAAGCCGAACAGCTTGGTCACCGTGGCGATGTCGGAATCGGAGTAGTGCAGGCTCTTGAACAGCGGCATGGCCATGGCGCTGGAGATGTAGCCGGGCATGCGGAAGCCGGCGACCATGAGCAGGATGGGGATGGCGAGCGGCCCGAGCCGGGTGATCAGCTCCTTGATCGGCGTCCAGATCGTCTCGACCATGCTGCGTGGTGGGGGCGGAGGCGCGAGGTCCGACACGGGTTCCGGCGCCAGCAGCGCCGCGATCATGCCGGGCGCCATGAACGCCGCCATGCAGAGATAGGCGGCGCGCCAGCCGAAGGCATCGGCGAGGTAGAGCGCGCCGGCGCCGGCGACGAGGTTGCCGATGCGCCAGCCGATCTCCGCCCACGACGACATCAGCGCCTGGCGCTCGGGCGGGGCCACGGTGATGCGCCAGCCGTCGATCACCACGTCCTGGGTGGCGCCGGCGAAGCCGAGCGCCAGCGAGAACACGATGGTCCAGGCAAGCCAGTTGGCCGGATCGCCGAAGGCGACGCCGGCCAGCGCCAGCACCACGCCGATCTGCGAGAGCACGATCCAGCCCCGCCGCCGCCCCAGCAGGCGGCTCAGGATCGGCGCGTCGTAGCGGTCGAGAAACGGCGCCCAGACGAACTTGAGCTTGTAGGCGAGCGTCAGCTCGCTCATCAGGCCCAGGATGGCGATCGGCACCTTGGCTTCCGACAGCCACGCCGACTGCGTGACGTAGACGAGCAGAAACGGGATGCCGGAGCTGAAGCCGAGGCCCAGCATGGCGCCGACCCGCCGATCGGAGACCAGGTGGCGCAGGGACGGGCTCTTGTCCGCCCCTGCCGGCACGGCATGATCCTGCATGCGGTTCTCGCCTCGTCCCGGAGGTGTGGATGTCGGATGGCCGACCTACAGCTTTGCTCCCTTAGCATTGAGATTTGATGTCGTCTTGGGCACCGGCGCGGCCCTTGCCGGGCGGGCAGGGCCCTCGGGTTGGCGGCGGGCTGCCCTGCGGCGGAAGCAGGTCACCGCTGCGCCAGCCTGTGGATGACCGCGGGCCTCCGGCGGGGGCAGGATCTGCGCGACGAAGCCAGTCGCTCGAGAGGGAGGGCGGTCAATGGATCTGCATTTGCGCGGCAAGCGTGTCTTGATCACGGGCGCATCGAAAGGGATCGGAGCGGCTGCTGCCGAGGCTTTTGCCGAGGAGGGCTGTCATCTGCGGCTGGCCGCGCGCAGCGCCGATGCGCTCGCGGCGGTGGCGGGACGCCTCAGGGCGGCGCACGGCGTGGAGGTCGACGTACATGCGACCGACCTCAGGGAGCAGGCCGATGTGGCACGCCTGGCCGCGGCGGCGACCGATTGCGATATCCTGGTGAACAATGCCGGCGACATCCCCGGCGGCTCGCTCGACAAGATCGACGAGGCGACCTGGCGCCACGCCTGGGAGCTCAAGGTCTTCGGCTACATCAACCTCACGCGCCTCGTGTATGCGCAGATGAAGCCGCGCGGCGGCGGCGTCATCATCAACGACATCGGGGCGGCCGGCGAGCGCTTCGATGCCAATTACATCGCCGGCAGCGCCGGCAACGCGGCCCTGATGGCGTTCACCCGGGCGCTCGGCGGCCGCAGCCTCGCCGACCGGATCCGCGTCGTCGGCATCAACCCCGGGCCGGTGGAGACCGACCGCATCGTCACGCTGATGAAGACCCAGGCGCAGAACCGCTTCGGCGACGAGAGCCGCTACCCAGAGCTCATGGCCGGCTTCCCGGGCGGGCGCCCCGCCAAGCCGCGCGAGATCGCCGACATGATGGCGTTCCTGGCCTCGGACCGGTCCGGCTACACCAGCGGCGTCGTCGTCACCATCGACGGCGGCCTGTGCGCCGGCGGCTGACCGGGGGCGGCAGCGGCTCGCGCCGGGACGTCAGCGCGGGCTATCCGCCGGCAGTTGCAGCACGTTGGTGCCGACGGCCGGATCGACGGCCCGCTCGAGGCGCCGATCATGCACGGTGACCGTGATCTCCAGCGATCCGGTGCCGACCTTGAGGCCGAGCAGATGCCCGCCCACGGCGGCGAAATCCTTGCGCCCGGCCACGCCGTGGGCATGAATCGACGGCCGCCCGTCCGCCCAGGCGAGGCTGCCGGTCATGCTGGCCAGCTCCACGTCGTGGAAGGTCCGGGGCAGATACTGCCGGCTATCGAAGTCGAAGAAGCCGAAGGTCACCTCTCCCGCAAAGCCGAAGCCCACGAAGCTGGCCGCCGGAACGGCCTTGTCGACGGCGAGCTGCTCCAGCACGGCGAAGGCGTCGTCTCCTTGCCGTAACACCAGGAGGAAGCCGGTCGGGGTCGCTACGACGCGAACGATGTCGGTGGTTGCGGTCATGGGCGCGTCCTCGGACGGTCGTCGGCGCGACGCCGTCGTCCACCCCGCACGATGCCGGGGCGGGGCGCCGGCGATTGGGCACGAGGCGATCGCCTCGTGCCGCATCATAGCAGACCCGGCAGGTCGTCGGCGGCCCTCCACAGCGCGGCCGCATTCAGCCGGACAGGAGCTGGTTCGTGCTAAGGCAAGGCGGCGGCCGGTCCCGGTCGCGCGCCGGCGATGCCTGCCTTCGGGAGGCGAGCGCCGCGCCGACGACAATGGAGGTGCAGACCATGGCCGACGACCGTCCCCCCAGATTTGCCATCCTCATCGATGCCGACAACACGTCGCCGCGCATCGCCGCGGGCCTGTTCGAGGAGGTGGCCAAATTCGGCGAGGCGAGCGTCCGGCGCATTTATGGCGATTTCTCGGGCCAGCGCCTCAAGTCGTGGGCGGACATCCTGCAGCGATATGCCATCGATGCGCACCAGCAGTTCGCCTACACCACCGGCAAGAACGCATCCGACATCGCGCTCGTGATCGATGCCATGGACCTCATGCACAGCGGCCGGTTCGACGGCTTCTGCCTGGTGTCGTCCGACAGCGATTTCACGCGCCTCGCGTCCCGTCTCCGCGAACAGGGGGCCGATGTCTACGGATTCGGCGAGCGCAAGACCCCGGAGAGCTTCCGGCAGGCCTGCCGCAGGTTCATCTACACCGAGAACCTGCTGCCGGAGAGCCAGGGATCGGCCAGCGACGAAGCGACGGCGCTCAAGCCGCTGCAGCCGTCGAGCGCGGCCGCTGCCATATTGAACAGGGCCATCGCCGAGATGGAGACCGAGGATGGTTGGGTGAGCCTGCGCGCGGTCGGGCAGCGGCTCGCCAACATCGCCTCCGATTTCGATCCTCGCACCTATGGCCATCGCAAGCTGAGCGATCTGGTGCGAAGCACCGAAGCGTTCGATGTCGATCAGGAGGGCCGGGCCATGCGGATCAGGCCGCGGCCGGCGCAACCGTCTCCGAAGGCGGCGCCGGGCGCGCTCCGCAAACGCATGCGCAAATCGACCTGAAGGTCTTGCCGGAGCCCGTTCCTATCGGCGATGTCGAGCCGAACGCGCGTGGGCCCCGCCGCATGACTGCATCGCGGGGCCCTGAGCTTCGTCTTGCGAAGCGTTCTGGTATGCGCCAGCTGTATCGAGACGTGACGGCGCTGGGGTCAGCGTGTCAGCCTCGCAACTCGGTTCGATTGTCGGACGGCACAAATGGCGGCTAACAACTGCGGCTGGCCGTGACCTGCGCCGCGACCTTGCTCCTCGGCAAGGTCATGGAGTTGTGCTTGGGGGACTTCTCCTCACCATCAGTGAGCCGGCGGACGGTGCGTCCGCATCCACTGCTGGCTGCGCCGACCACATGATCAGGAGCCATGTCCTGCAAAGCCTGAGGCCGACTCGCGGCTTCCACAGGAGCAGCCCCGAAATGGTCCGCCAGACGCTCGGACGAGTCAAGGTCGCCGCTTGCCGCGCCCTGGAGACTCCAGGTGCCCGTGAAGCCGGGTTGCGTCCACCCCGTCGCGAAGCGGTCTAAGTCTCTGCCTTGAGCGCGATCTTGCCCAAGGAGCGGTGTCCACTTCTTGGGGTCATGCTCTAGGACGGCCGCCGCTGCTGCTTCTCGTATCGCTTGATCAGGCGCTCGCGCTTGAGGCGCGACAGCCGATCGACCCAGAAGACGCCGTCCAGCTGATCGATCTCATGCTGGTGGCACACGGCGAGCAGGCCGTCGGCCTCCTCGACCTGCGCGGTGCCGTCCAGGTCCTGATAATGCACGCGCACCCGCGCGCACCGCTCGACCTCGTCCGTCGCGCCAGGCATCGAGATGCTGCCCTCCTTGTGCCGGATCCGCTCGTCCGAGCCCCAGGCGATCCGTGGATTGACGTAGGTTCGCGCGTTGCCCGTCGTCAGCTCGAGCACCACGAGCCGGGCGGGAATGCCGATGTGTGGGGCGGTGATGCCGATGCCGGGCGCCGCGCGGAGCGTGTCCAGGAGATCGGCTGCAAGGCTGCGAAGCGCCTCGTCGAAGACGGCTACGGGCTCGGCGACTTGGCGCAGGCGGGGGTCGGGAAATCTTACGATCGGTCGGACCGTCACGGAGCCTCTCTTCGTCGCGAAACCGTCGGGCGGTGTCTCAGTATGCACGACCATGCCGCTTGTCAGCCCGCGCCTGGCCGATAGTTTTAGCTGTGTTCACGATATGTTCTTGACTTTCCGGTGCGCCGGCCCCGAATCGGGGAGGGGAGCTTGAGGAAAGGCGGGAATGATGGCGGCGTGGACCTCGGATACAGCCGGCTGTGGCGCCCATGGCGGTTGGCTCCATGCTCTCTTCTTCGCCTTGATCGCGCCCCCGCTCATCGCGCATGACCTTTCGCGGCGCATCGAGCGCTATCGGTCGCATCTGCGGCTGACGGGCACGCCCACGCCGCCGGCGCTGCTGCATATCTCGCTGAACGGGCTCGGCGCCTTTCGCCGTCCGGACGAGCAGATCATCGCCAGGGCGCGGGAGGCGGCCGGTCGTGTGACGGCCTCACGCTTCGTCGTGAAGTTGGACCGGCTGATCAGCTGGAAGGGCTCGCCGCGGCCGCTGGTCCTGACCGGCGACGAGGGTGTGGTCGGCGTGCGCCGTCTCCATCGCACGATTCACGCCGCCCTGGCGGACGTGGGGCTCGCCGCGCGCACGGTGCGGGAGTTCGAGCCGCACCTGACGCTGCTGCGCGACAGGGCGGAGCTCCGGCCCCAGTGGGTGTCGCCCGTGAGCTGGGAGGTGCGCGAGTTCGTGCTGCTCCATAGCCTCCGTGGCCGGGGGCGCCACGACGTCCTCGGCCGCTGGCCGTTACTCGGGTGAGCCCGCCCGGCGCCGGAGCGGCCGTCCAGGTCAGGCGGCTGCCGGCGCGCCCGCGAGGGCACGGATCTCCTTTTCGTCGAGCGTCTCGGTCTCCAGCAATTGTCGCGCCGAGCGCTCCAGAGCGTCGCGGCGCGACGTCAGCAACGCCACGGCGCGTGTAAAGGCTTCCTCCACGATGCGGCGCACCTCCTCGTCCACGGTGGCGGCGGTTTCGTCGGAATAGGTGCGCTCCTGCGGCCCGTAGTAGGGCTGGTCCCCGGCGATGAAGGAGCGGCGGTCCTTCTCCAGCGCCACGTGTCCGAGCTTCTCGGTCATGCCGTAGCGGGTCACGATCGCCCGGGCGATGTCGGTCACCTTGACGAGATCGTCGGCCGCGCCGGTGGAGAGGTGGCGGAACACGATCCATTCCGCGGCCCGCCCGCCGAGCAGCACCGCCATCTTGTTCTCCAGCTCCTCCCGCGTCATCAGGAAGCGGTCCTCGATGGGGCGCTGGATGGTGTAGCCGAGCGCGCCGACTCCGCGCGGGATGATCGAGACCTTGTGGACGGGATCGACACCGGGCAGCGCCATGGCGACCAGCGCATGGCCCATCTCATGGTAGGCGACGATCTCGCGCTCCTTGGGGTTGAGCAGGCGGTTGCGCTTCTCCAGGCCGGCGACGATCCGCTCGACGGCGTTATTGAAGTCCTCCATCGTCACCGCGTCGGCCTTGCGGCGCGTGGCGAGCAGCGTCGCCTCGTTGACCAGGTTGGCGAGATCCGCGCCGGTGAAGCCCGGTGTCAGGGCGGCGATCTGCTCGGCTGACACGTCGCGCGCCAGTTTCGCCTTCTTCAGGTGCACCTCGAGGATCTGCACGCGGCCGAGCTTGTCCGGCCGGTCGACCAGCACCTGACGGTCGAAGCGCCCGGCCCGCAGCAGGGCCGGATCGAGGATCTCCGGCCGGTTGGTCGCCGCCAGCAGCACCAGCCCGGCGGAGGAATCGAAGCCATCGAGCTCGACGAGCAGCTGGTTCAGCGTCTGCTCCTTCTCGTCGTGGCCGCCGGCCATGGGGCCGATGCCGCGGGCGCGGCCGAGGGCATCGAGCTCGTCGATGAAGATGATGGCGGGAGCCCTGGCGCGGGCCTGCTCGAAGAGGTCGCGCACCCGCGCTGCGCCGACGCCGACGAACATTTCGACGAACTCCGAGCCCGAGATCGAGAAGAACGGCACACGCGCCTCGCCGGCGACCGCCTTGGCGAGCAGCGTCTTGCCGGTGCCGGGCGGGCCGACCAGCAGAACGCCCTTGGGCATGCGCCCGCCGAGCCGGCCGTAGCCCACGGGATCCTTCAGGAAATCGACGATCTCCTTGAGCTCGTCCTTCGCCTCGTCGACGCCGGCGACATCGGCGAAGGTCACGCCCGTGTCGGCCTCCACGTAGACCTTCGCCTTGGACTTGCCGATCTGCATCAGCCCGCCGCCGAACGAGCCGCCCATGCGGCGGAGCACGAAGATCCAGATGCCGGCGAACAGCGCGACCGGGACGATCCAGGAGAGCAGGTCCCGCAGCAGGGTGCTTTCGATCTGCCCCGTCACGACCACGCCGCGCTCCTGGAGCTGCCGCGCCAGATCCGGCTCGACCCGCGTGGTGATGAACGCCGACTTGCCGTCGACCGGCTCCTTGAAGCGGCCCTGGATGAAGCGGTCCGAGACGGCCACCTCGGCGATCTTGCCTTCCGACACATAGCTCTCGAAGCGACTGTAAGGGATCTGCGCGACCTGGGTCGTCGTCGTCATGAGGTATTGGAACGCCAGCAGGCCGATGAAGGCCGCCACCCAGTACCAGATGTTGAACGTCGTCTTCCTGTTGATGTCCATGCAGCAGTGTCCCCTGATCGGCAGCGGCGCGCGTGGATGCCGAAGAGAATATAGGGACATCTTCGCGGTGGCTGCGCGTTGCGGCGCATCAACAGCGCGTCAGCGGGTGCGGCCGAGGTGACGGCAGAAACCGTCGCCCGTCGGCGCGACGACCGCCGACCTTCAAGTCTCGCCGGATAATCCTTCCCGCTTCTGCTCGATTATCGCCGTGGACACGGCGGCCCATCTTACCCGCGTGCCGGATCGGAGCCGGCCGGAGGAGCAGCCATGACCAGCCAGAGCGTCGCCGCAGGCACCGTGCCCGCTTCGCCTGCAACCCCGCCGACCGCTGCCGCTCCGGCAAGCGGGCTGATCATGTGGATCGCCGTGGTCGGCTCGACGCTCGGCGCCTTCATGGCTGTCCTGAACATCCAGATCGTCAACGCCTCGCTGGCCGACATCCAGGGCGCCATCGGCGCCGGCGTCGACGACGGCGGCTGGATCTCGACGTCCTATCTGATTGCCGAGATCGTCGTTATCCCGCTGAGCGGCTGGCTGGTGCAGGTGTTCTCGCTGCGGCTCTACCTGCTGGTCAATGCCATCCTGTTCCTGATCTTCTCGATGGCCTGCGCCTTCGCCACCAATCTGGAGCAGATGATCGTGCTCCGGGCCGTGCAGGGGTTTGCCGGCGGCGTGCTGATCCCGCTGGCGTTCACCATCACCATCACCTTCCTGCCCAAGGCCAAGCAGCCCATCGGCCTGGCCCTGTTTGCGCTGTCGGCGACGTTCGCGCCGGCCATCGGGCCGACGATCGGCGGCTATCTCACCGAGAACTGGGGCTGGCAGTACATCTTCTATGTCAATCTGGTGCCGGGTGCGGTGATGATCGTGATGCTCTGGATCTCGCTGGAGCGCTCGCCCATGCGGCTGGGGCTGCTGGCCCAGGGCGATTGGGCCGGCATCGCCACCATGGCGGTCGGGCTGGCCGCGCTGCAGACGGTGCTGGAGGAGGGCAACAAGGACGATTGGTTCGGATCGCCCTTCATCGTCCGCCTGTCGGTGATCGCTGCCGTGGCGCTGACGCTGTTCATCTGGATCGAGCTCACGAGCAAGCGTCCGCTGCTGAACCTCCGGCTGCTGCTGCGCCGCAACTTCGGCTTCGGCATCGTGGCAAACGCTCTGCTGGGCTTCGCCCTCTACGGCTCGGTGTTCATCCTGCCGCTCTATTTGTCCCGGATCCAGGGCTACAATTCCGAGCAGATCGGCATGGTGCTGGCCTGGACCGGCCTGCCGCAACTGCTGCTCATCCCGCTGGTACCGCGCCTGATGCAGCGCTTCGACGCGCGCTGGGTGATCGCCGTGGGCTTCACCTTGTTCGCCGCCAGCAACTTCATGAACATCCACATGACCGCCGACTATGCCAGCGACCAGCTGTTCTGGCCCAACGTGGTCCGGGCCGTGGGGCAGGCGCTGGTGCTGGCGCCGCTCGCCGCCGTGGCGACGGCCGGCATCGAGAAGGAGAACGCGGGCTCCGCCTCGGCGCTGTTCAACATGATGCGCAACCTCGGCGGGGCCATCGGCATTGCGGCGTTGCAGACCTTCCTCAACAAGCGCGAGCAGTTCCACTCCAACATCCTGACCAACGCGGTGTCGCTGTTCGACGAGGCCACGCGCCAGCGGATCGCCGGGCTGACCGCCTACTTCCAGAGTCATGGCGTCGCCGATCCTGCGCTGGCGACCCACAAGGCCATCGTCGCCATCGGCGCGACGGTGCGCCAGCAGGCCAACGTCATGGCCTTCAGCGACACCTTCTATCTGCTCGGCGCCGCCCTCGTCGTCGCCCTGGTGGCCGTGCTGCTGCTGAAGAAGGCCGACGCCGCCGGGGGCGGCGGCGCCCATTGAACAGCGCGTGCGATTGGCGCAGGCGTCATGCCTCGCCGATCGCGCGCAGCCTGTCGCGGCCGTCAATAGATGTTGGCGACCGGCAGTCCCAGCGCCATGGCGCCGGCATAGTGCGCCTGCGGGCCTGCCTGCAGCGGATGATACCGGGCGCCCTGGATGTCCCTGAAGCGGCGCTCGAGCCCGTGTCGGCGGTAGAAACCCGCTCCGCCCGCCAGCTCCAGCGCCAGCTCCACGGCTTGGATCGCATGCCGTGCCACGAGTGACCGGCCGATCATCACCTCGTTGACCGTATCCGCGTCGGGCGCGTTGCGCGCGACCGTCTCGAGCATCCAGCGATGCGCGAGCTGGGCCGCCCGAAGCTCCGTATCCATCCGCCCGGCGACATCCACCGCATAGGATGCGCCACGCTTGCCCTTCGCCAAGCCGATGGCGATGTCGCGGGCGCTCTCCGCGACGCCCAGATAGGCGGCATAGATGAGCGGGAAGGCGACCGTCGCGATGATCTGGAACAGCGGGTGCCACTCGCCGGCCTTGCGAGTGAGGGCCACCGCGGCGTCGGGCACCATCAGCCCCTCGATGAGCACATCATGGGAGCCGGTGCCGCGCATGCCGAGCGTGCGCCAGGTGTCGGTGACGGTGATTTCCGGGGCGCTCATCGGCGCGGCGAAGTGGATGACCGAGGCGCCGTCCTCAGTCAGCGCCGTCGTCATCAACAGGTCTCCCGCAGGCGAGCCCGACGTGAACACCTTGCGGGCCGAGATGCGATAGCCGCCGTCCACCTTGGTCGCGGTGCCGGAGCCGCCGATCCAATCGGACCCGCCGCTGGAGAGCAGGACGATCCGGTCGGCCGCGATCCGCTTGAGCAGCGGCTCGACGGCAGCGACCTGCCGGTGACGCCAGCGCCAAGCCGGAACGGCGACTTGGTGGGTGTGCATGGCGAAGGCGAGTGCCGTGGAGCCGCAGCCGTGCGCCAGGATGCGCAGCATGCCCGCGAGTTCCTCCACGTCAGCGCCGCCGCCGCCAAGCTCCACCGGGACGCCGGCCTCCATCAGGCCGGCCTGCTTCAGCAGGGCGTAGTTGTCGGCAACGAAGGTATCGCCTTCGTCGTGCGCCGGGGCGCGCTCGGCCAGCTCGGACACGAGCTCGCCCGCGATGTCGATCGCGCTGCGCCGGAGCGTGGATGCCGGAGCCATGGCGGGATGGGTTGAGATATTCAGTGCGCTGACCATGTTCTTCCCCTCCTTGTACTCAAGGTGGGACGTAAGATCGGCGCCAACATCCGTTCAGTCGAGTTCACAAACTGTACTGCCGGCCGTTCCCGCCGGGCTGCTTTCGCCGTACAACTTGTGAGCCCTAGAGCGCTTCTGGATTGGGCGGACTCACCCAATCGCAAGAGAAGCGTTCCAGATTCAAAAGGCTATGAGCATTTTTCTGCCGTTGGATGATCTCATCCGATGGCGAAATGCTCTAGTGTGGCGGATCCGAAATTCGCACCACCTCGGGGCAGCGCTGGGAGCGAATTTCGGATTCCTAAGCCACACTAGCAACTCTATGATTCTAGCGTGGTTTAATGGATCTGAAGTTCCTGAACATTGATGCCATGTGGGGACCAGGAACTTCAGATCCACCACACTAGGGAGTGACCTGTCGATGGAAGAACGTGGAGGTTATGGACAGTTCTGCCCCGTCTCGATGGCATCGGAGATCCTCTGCTCACGCTGGACCACATTGGTCGTTCGCGAAATGCTGTGCGGCACCACACGCTTCAACGACCTGCGCCGCGGTCTGCCGCGCATGTCGCCCGCGCTGCTGTCGAAGCGCCTGAAGGACCTCGAGCGAGCCGAGATCATCCGAGCCGTGCGCGGAGATGGCGGAGCCACCGAGTATCACCTGACGGAGGCGGGCAACGAGCTGCGGCCGATCATCATGGGCATCGGCGCGTGGGGCCAGCGCTGGGTGGAATCCGAGCTGTCGCTGCGCAACCTGGACCCGTCCCTGCTCATGTGGGACATGCGGCGCAACCTCAACCCCGAGCCGCTGCCGCCCAAGCGCTGCACGATTCAGTTTCTGTACCCGGAATTGCCATCGTCGAAGCAGAACTGGTGGCTGATCGTCGACGCCGGGACGGTTGATCTGTGCTCCTTCGATCCCGGCTTCGAGATCGACCTGCTGGTCACCAGCTCGCTCAGAAGCATGACGGCGGTCTGGATGGGCTTGAGCGTCGTGCGCAAGGAGATCGACGCCGGCCGGCTCGAGCTCGACGGCGATCCCAAGATCGCCAGCGCGATGCAGCATTGGCTCGGCCTGAGCCCGTTCGCCCCGGAGCCGCGCCGCGTGGCGTAGCTGGAGGGCCGGGCTTGCGTGCATCGCGGGCTCGCGCGACCTGCGACAGGTCCCGGCATGTCGGGTGGAAGGATGGCGATCTCATCGGTGATCGCCGGCCCTCGGCGGTATCGACATGTCCTGGCTCGCAGGACTGCTCGTCGGCGGGGGCAGCTACCTCCTCCTGCAGCGCATAGCTGCCAGTCGGAGATCGCTCGGCCGCGGCCCCCTGGCCGTCCCCGCCCGGGGCGACCTGCCGACCGCCTGAACCGCACGTCGCCACGGGTCCGCGCCATCCGGCTCCGGCAGTCAGACAGACTGAGCCCCGCATGTGCGGCTCCCGGCGCATCGCCAAGAGTTACACAGAGCTGTGTATTTTAGCTTGACACCGTCTGGCTTCGGCCCGCTCTATCGGGCCGATCCGTGTAACCGAGCATGGCAGATCAAGCTCGGGCCACGGGCGGGAGCGAGCACCCTCATGCGCACACTGCAAGCCGTTCGCCCGATGCTGCCCATACTGGTCGGCACGGCGGTGATGCTCAGCCTCAGCATGGGCTTGCGGCAGAGCCTCGGCATCTTCCTGCAGCCGCTGACGCGCGACGTGGCCATATCGGTCGCCGATTTCACCCTCGCCATCGCCGTCCAGAACCTGGCCTGGGGCTTTCTTCAGCCTGTGGCCGGCGCCTGCGCCGTGCGGTTCGGCTATCGGCCGCTGATGCTGGCCGGTGCGCTGCTCTATGTGCTCGGGCTGGTGCTGCTGGCCACCGCACAGGGGCTGCTCGCCGTCATGATGGGCGCCGGCGTGCTGATCGGCGTATCGCTGGCGTCCACGGCCGCTGCGATCGCGCTCGCCGTCACGGCGCGCGCGGTGCCGCCGGCGATCCGCAGCACCATGCTCGGCGTCGTCTCCGCCGTCGGATCGCTCGGCGCGCTGATGGCCGCGCCGCTGGGGCAGATCCTGAACCAGGGCTTCGGCTGGCGGATCGGCCTGGCGAGCTTCGTCGTGCTGTCGCTGATCATGCTGCCGGCCGCCTGGTACGCGGGCCGGGTCGACCGGATCCCGTTGCCGGCACCGTCGCCGGGGCAGGGGGACGACCAGTCGATGTCGGCGGCGCTCGGGGCGGCCTTCGGCAATGCGTCGTTCGTGGTGATGGCCTGCGCCTACTTCGTCTGCGGCATGCAGCTGGTGTTCATCACCACGCACCTGCCTTCCTACCTCGCGATCTGCGGCATGGACCCCATGCTGAGCGCGGAGACGCTGGGCGTCATCGGCGGCTTCAACGTACTGGGCAGCCTGTTCTTCGGCTGGGCCGGCGAGCGCTGGAACAAGCTTGCGCTGCTCGGCCTGATCTATGTCTGCCGCTCGCTGGTGCTCGGCTGGTACTTCGTGGCGCCCCCGTCGCCGACGTCGACGCTGGTGTTCGGCGCGCTGATGGGCTTCCTCTGGCTCGGCGTCGGGCCGCTGGTCGCCGGCGCCGTCGTCGAGATGTTCGGCCTGAAGTGGCAGGCCATGATCAGCGGCGTCGCCTTCATGAGCCACCAGATCGGCAGCTTCGTCGGCGCCTATGGCGGCGGCGTCATCTATGACAGCCTCGGCTCGTACGGGCTGGCCTGGCAGATCGGTGCGGCAGTCGGCCTGACGGCGGGCGTGGTGCAGATTGCCTTCGCCCTGGCCCGCCCGACGGCGCCGCCGCCGCGGCTGGTGCCGGCATGAGGGGCCGGATCTCCGGCCGCTTCGCTCAGGCCTTCACGCTTCGCTGCGAGGGGCGGGGACCATGGGGTCGCGCAGGCGGTGGGCGGCAATCCCTGACCCGGCGAGCAGCGTGCGGACGGCCGCGAGCGCAGCCTCCGCCACGGCGGGATCACGGCGCACCAGAGCCGTCGCTATGGCACCGTCCAGGAGCAGCATGAGCTGGGAGGCAAGCGAGTCCGCGTCGCGGGCCTGAGCCTCGACGAGCAACTCGCGAAACCAGAGCCGTCGCTGCTCCTTGAATGCGACGGCGACGGCGCGGGCCGGGGGATTGTCATCTCCCACCTCGGCCACCGCGTTGACGAAGGCGCAGCCGCGGAACTCCGCGTGTGCGAAGCCCCGGCCTACCGCCTTGAACAGCCGGAGAATCTGCTCGGCCGGGTCACCCGTGGCCGGGCGCGGCGGCTGCAGCCGCTCCCGCAGGTAGGCGACGACGAGGTCGTCCTTGGAGGGGAAGTGGTTATAGAGGGTGCGTTTGCTGATGCCGGCCTCGGCCGCGATCGTGTCGACGCCGATGGCGCGGATGCCCTGGCCGTAGAAGAGCCGGTCTGCCGTGTCCAGGATCCGCCGTCTCGTTCCCGAGGTATCGCGCGGCTTCATTTGCCCGTGCCGATCCGTGCATGTTCGCATAGGACGCCCGAAGGCGCCGATATGTTTGCACAGACCGGTTTACCAAGTCGAGCGTCGCGGGGCGATGCGGTCGGCGCGAAAGGGCTTGGCCGGGCAGGGGGGACGTCTCGACCCGCTGCTCCGATCGGACGGCTCGCGTGCGCGACGGACGTTCGGGATCAATCCAGTCCCGGGCGCGCCGTGCCGGACGTTTCCAGCGCCTGGACCAGCGTCCAGCCGTAGTCCGCGACGCGGGTGGCCTCGGAGCCGACCTCCCGGGCCTTGTCGCTCGCCGCCGTGCCGTCCATCGCCCGTCGCAGAATGCCCTGGAGGATCGCGGCGATGCGGAACACGCAGAAGATCACGTAATAGTCGAGGTGCTCGATGCCCTCGCGGCCGCTCGTCCGGCAATAGGCGGCGACATATTCGTCCTCGGTGGGAATGCCGGCCCGCGCGAAATCGATGCCCGCCATGCCCAGCAGCAGTCCCCTGGGCATGCGCCACGGCAGCAGATGATAGGCGAAGTCGGCGAGCGGATCGCCGAGCGTGGCGAGTTCCCAGTCGAGCACGGCGGCCACCTCCGGCCTGTCCGGCGCGATCATGATGTTGTTGATGTTGTAGTCGCCGTGCACCAGGCCGGCGGACTGCTGGGGCGGGACGCGGCCCGGCAGCCAATCGGCCAATCGGTCGAGCGCCGGGATCAGGCAGGTGTCGGCGCTGCGGTATTGTTTGGTCCACCTCGTGATCTGCCGCTCAAGGTAATTGCCGCTGCGGCCGAAGTCGCCCAGGCCGATGCGCGCCGGGTCGATGCCGTGCAGCGTGGCGAGGGTGCGGTTGATCGAGGCGTAGATCGATGCGCGTTCGCCAGGCGCCAGATCCGGCATTTCCGGATCCCAGAAGATGCGCCCATCCACGTGATCCATCACGTAGAAGGCGGTGCCGATGATCGTCTCGTCGAGACAAAGCGCTCGCGCGCGGGCGACGGGCACGGGCGTGTCGCTCAGGGCCGTCAGCACCGCAAACTCCCGGTCCACTGCGTGCGCACCGGGCAGCAGCCGGCCGGGCGGCTTGCGCCGCAGGACATAGCGGGCCTCTGGGGTGCGGACGCTGTAGGTCGGATTGGACTGGCCGCCCTTGAAGCGCTCCACTTGGACTGGTCCGCGAAAGCCGCCGACGTGGTCGGCGAGCCAGGCGGCAAGGCGCTGCGTATCGAACCGCTCGTGCGCGGCCAGCCGCTCGGACCTGCTGAAGGCGGCAGCCTCGTCGGCCATTCTCACGGGGCTATCCTCCATGCCTTTGGCGCCGCCGGCGCGCCGGGCCACTGCCTAGATGGTGAGGGCGTGGTCGGGCCTTGTCAGCTCCTGCGCTGCATTGTCGTCGGCGAAGGCCTCGTCCGGCAGCTCCTTGAAGATACGGACGGCGCCGCGGACGTGCCGCCGGCCGGCGAGCTCGGCTTCGGCCGTAAGGCCGCCGCCGATGGCGCGGGCGATGCGCTCGTAGTCGTCCAGCTTGCGCACCTCGGCGCGCCCGAGCAGGCCGCGGAACTGGACCCGCAGCAGGTGCAGGTTGAGCACCTTGAGCAGCCGCTCCAGCTCATGGTTGTCACCCAGCCGCACGACGGCCCGGTGAAAGTCGTTGCGGGCCTGCATGACGGCGAAGGGATCGTCGCCCCGGCTCGCCTTGACCAGACGGTCGAGCGCCTTGCCGATGGGCGCTGCCGCCGCGCCGGCCTTGACGGCCAGCGCCGCCTTGCGAGCAGCGAGCCCGGTGAGCAGTTCGACGATGTCGAGCACGTCGTTCACCTGCCGGCGGCTCAGCGCCCGCACATAGGCACCGCGGTGCAGGGTGAGGGTGACCAGGCCCTCCGCCGACAGGCGCCGCAGTGCTTCGCGCACCGAGCCGCGGCTGACCTTGTGCTCGCGCATCAGGTCCGGTTCCACCAGCCGCTGGCCGGGGACATACTTGCCCGAGATCAGCCCGCGCGTGATGCAGTCGACCACATGATCAGGTGAGCTCAGACGTTGCGCCGGGGCACCGTCGCCGGCTCCATCGGCCGGCGATGCCTCGACCGCCGCCGGCTCCTTCCTGCGCGCTCTCCCAATCAACGCCCTCATCCCGCCATCTGCGATGGGCCGACCCGCACCCGGACTCGGACCGATCGTCCTGCACGCGCGACCGTAGCAGATCGGCCGCGCGGCGCGATCTCTTTGCCCGCCGTGCTTCGTGGCCGGCGGCCGCGCCTCAGCCGAAGTAGCGCCGCAGCTCGCTCCGGGCCACCGTCCGGTTGTGCACTTCATCGGGCCCGTCGCCGAGGCGCAGCGTGCGTGCCAGCGCAAACGCCTTGGTCAGGCCGAAATCCATGGATACGCCACCGCCGCCGTGGGCCTGGATGGCATCGTCGATGATCTTCAGCGCCATGCGCGGGGCGGCGACCTTGATCATGGCGATCTCGGTGCGTGCCTCCTTGTTGCCGACCTTGTCCATCATGTCGGCGGCCTGCAGGACGAGCAGGCGGGTGCGGCTGATGTCGATGCGGGCTTCGGCGATGCGCTGCTCCCAGACCGACTGCTCCACCACGCGCTTGCCGAAGGCGACTCGGGCGTTGAGCCGCCGCACCATCTGCTCCAGCGCGAACTCGGCCAGCCCGATGGTGCGCATGCAGTGGTGGATGCGGCCCGGCCCCAGGCGCCCTTGCGCGATCTCGAAGCCGCGGCCCTCGCCCAGCAGCAGGTTGCCCGCCGGCACCCGCACGTTCTCCAGCAGCACCTCGGCGTGGCCGTAGGGCACCTCGTCGAAGCCGAACACCGGCAGCATGCGCACGATGGTCATGCCCGGCGTGCCGACCGGCACCAGGATCATCGATTGCTGTTGGTGGCGCGGCGCGGACGGGTCGGTCTTGCCCATCACTACGGTGATCTTGCAGCGCGGATCACCCATGCCGGACGAGAACCACTTGCGTCCGTTGATGACGTACTCGTCGCCGTCGCGGCGGATCGAGGTCTCGATGTTGGCGGCATCGGAGGAGGCGACGGCCGGCTCCGTCATCAGGAAGGCGGAGCGGATCTCGCCGTTGAGCAGCGGGCGCAGCCATTGCTCCTTCTGCGCCTTCGAGCCGTAGCGGTGCAGCACCTCCATGTTGCCGGTGTCCGGCGCCGAGCAGTTGAAGCACTCCGACGCGAAGTGCAGGCGGCCCATCTCCTCGGCGCACAGGGCATAGTCGAGGTTGGTGAGCCCGGCGCCGTGGAACGTCTCGTCGTCATGCTCGGGCGAGGGCGGCAGGAACATGTTCCACAGCCCTTCGGCGCGGGCCTTCGCCTTGATGTCCTCGACGATGGGAATGACCTGCCAGCGGTCGTCGCCGAAGGCATCGACCTGCCGGTCGTAGGTCTCGCTCATCGGATAGATGTGAGCATCCATGAACGCGCGCACGCGGTCGCGCCAATAGCGCTGCCGCTCGGACATCGAAAAGTCCACCTTGCCCTCCCATAGGTCTTATTCGTCGGGCGAGATCGTCCGACGATTTTGTTCACAGGTCAAGTGTGGAAGCGACGCCTCACTCAGCAGGAAGCCATGGGATGAGCGCTGATGCTGGCGCGTGCCTCCAGGTCGGCAGGCTTCCACCGTCGATTTGACGGCAAGATCCGGAGTGCGCGTGTCCCGTAGCCGTTCGAAGGATACCACCCGTAGAATCGGTGGAGAGCCCAATGTCGCTGTACAACAGGAACGCCGTCTCGAGATGGTTCGCGGAAGTATGGGGGGCGGCTTGGAACCCGGACGTCATAGACGAGCTCGGCGCTCCGGACGTTGTGCTGCGAAATCCTCTGTTCGAGCCAATTGAGGGACGCGCGTGCCTCATCGGCTTTATGGGAGACCTGCGCACGGCCTTTCCCGATCTGAGCTTCTCGCCCGTGGGCGGACTTCTCGTTGATGGTCATTACGCCGTTCAGCGATGGAAGGGCGGCGGTACGCATACGGGGCCCGCATATAGCGGCTTCAGAATGGGGTCCCTGCCGGCGGCCACCCGGAAGGCGTTTAATGTCGCGGGAACGACGATCTACCGGCTCGATGACGGTTATATCGCCGAGGAAATTTGCCAGGCGGATGGTCTGACAGCGATGCTGCAGCTCGGATTGATCCGGCTGCCCGAGTTGCAAGTATCAGACGCCCCGGCACGACCTTTTGGCGAGTTGCCGCATGGGTGGACGAGCAAAGAATTCATGACCAGGCGTCCGACGAGCAATATCTCGGCGCGCAGGGATGGTTGGATGAGCAACGTTCCCATCAAATAAGGGGTGACACCGAGTCACTTGGGCTGTCTCACCGTTGAGAGTTTCTGCGCTTCTAGAGCATTTCTCTGCAATTGGATGAGATCATCCAATTGCAGAGAAATGCTCATAAATTTTTGAATCCGGAGTGCTTTTCCGCGATTGGGTGATTCCACCCAATCGCAAAGCGCTCGAGCCTCCACCCATCACCAGCTCCTGAGGGGCGCCAACCGCGACGCGGCAGCCTGTTGTCGGAGCCGGAGATACCAGCGCGGTGGTCCCTGTCGGGACGGTGCAGGCCGCCTGTCGCGTGGAGAACGACGCATGCAGCTTGTCAGGATGAAGGACGGACGAATCGGTCTTCTTACGCTTCTGCACAGAGGACCATATGTCATCGACATCGCAAACAGTCTGGCTGTATTTGCGCCGCACGACCTCTTGTCGAGCGGTCTTCTTAGGGGCGTGCTGAAGGACGACGGCGACTGGTCGTCGATAGTCAAGCACTCAGGCTATCTCCGTGGGCCGCTGAAGAAGCTCGCCAGCATCGCAAGAGCCGATCCAGACCATCCCGCCTTGGCGTTGCAGCCCTATACCGAGCAACTCCCGGAAAGCGGCGCCGCCGATCAGGTCATCGCGATTGAAATCGCGAACACGGATCCGCCGCTCCCAAGCGCGTCGCGGCGCCAGGACAGCTCGAGCGAACGGCGAGCAGCCCGTGTCGGGGAAGCCGCTGAGATCATCGATTTCCCCCATCGCGACAGAACCGGAAGATGTGGGCGGTGACCGCGTCCGGCGAGATGGTGCGGAACTCGCGCAGCGTCGGCTCGGCCACGGCGCTTGTCACACGCGGGCTCGGGCTTACTACCGCTGGAGCGAGACCCAGACGGCCCGGGCGACGGCGATGAGCGCGCCGTCGCGGTCGTGCAGGGCGGTGCCGGCGACATGCTTGCGGCCGTCGTGGCCAATGGCCCAGCCGGTGACGACGATCGGCTCGTCGACCGGCGGGCGGCGCACGATGTCGGCCGCCAGCCGGCCGAGGACGGCCGGTCCCGACCGGTGCTCGACGGCGAAGTAGCCGGGGCAATCGAGCGCCGCCCAGAGGAACTCGCTGCGCACCAGGCCGTCGGCGTCGCCGAGGTTGTCGGCCGGGCGCCAATGGGCGCCGACTTGGGCGCTCTCGCCCGGAATGGTCGCCGCGAAGATGCGTAGCCCGTCGCCGTGCGCCCGCTGCGGCCCGCACACGAAGCACGTCGGAAACACATGGTCGCTGAAGCCCTTGTAGCCCTTCTCGGCGGCGAGGGCGGTCTCCACGGTCGGCGCGCGCGGCGGCTGTAGCTCCGCCGAGGTCGCAAAGGCGGACGCGAGCAGGATGCCGTCGTCCGTCAGAGCCGCCCTGTCGCCGCTGACGTCGAGATTCAGGTCGCGGTCGAGCGGCGGAGGCCGGTGCAGGGTGACTTCGCAGCCGCTGCCGCCGAAGGCCTGCGCTACCACGCCCGCGACGTAGCCGCCGTTGCCGCTCTGCGGCGGGCCCCGAAAACGCGCGTCGATGCGGACCGTCGCCATGGCGGGTTCCTCTGCTTCCTGCGGCGGCCGGATGCCGCCTCCGCGTGGGCTTGGCTACGGGCGTTTGCCGCGTCGATCAAGCCCGCCGCGGTCGACCGCGGCGGGCCACAAAGAAGCGAAATTGGTGCCGGGCGTCCCGGACGGACGTCAGACGTAGCGGGGAATGGGTCCGTCTTGCGGCGTCACGTTGCCGTCGAGGTCGATGAACACCTCGTCCACATAGCACCAGCCCCAGCCCTCGGGCGGATCGTAGCCTTCGATGATCGGGTGGCCGGTGGCCCGGAAGTGCGCGGTGGCGTGGCGGCCGGGCGACTGGTCGCAGCAGCCCACGTGGCCGCAGGTGCGGCAGATACGCAGGTGCACCCAGTGGCCGTCCGTCTTCAGGCAGTCCTCGCAGCCCCTGGCGCTGGGCTTGACGACGGCGATGGTGCGCAGATGCGAGCAGGTATCGGCCATGGGGTCCTCACGCGACGCCGGGGTTGAGGAAGCGGTGGATCGCCTGAACGACGACCGAGCCTTCGCCGACGCCGGAGGCGACCCGCTTCACCGAGCCGGAGCGGACGTCGCCGACGGCGAAGACGCCGGCCATGGTCGTGGCGTAGGGCGACGCCAGCGCCTGGCCCTGGTCGTCCCGGCCGGTCTGCACGAAGCCCTTGCCGTCGAGCCGCAGGCAGCCGTTGAGCCAGTCGGTGTTCGGCTCGGCGCCGATCATCAGGAAGAGGTTGGCGATCGCCCGGCTCGTGCTCGCGCCCGTGCTGCGGTCGGTGAAGGTGACGCGGCGCAGGTAGGTGTCGCCTTCGAGCTCCGTCACTTCGGTGAACGGATGGACGGTGATCTCGGGCGACGTCATAATGCGCTGGACTAGGTAGTCCGACATGGTCTCGGCCAGCCGGGCGCCACGCACGACGATGTGGACGTGGCGCACTGTGCGCGACAGGAAGACCGCCGCCTGGCCCGCCGAGTTGCCGCCGCCGATCACGGCAACCTCTTCGCCCTCGCAGAGCCGCGCCTCCATGGCGGTGGCGGCATAGTGGATGCCCTGGCCTTCGTACTTGGCGAAATTGTCGAGATCGAGCTTGCGATACCGTGCGCCGGTGGCAACCACGACCGCGCAGGCCTTGACCTGCTGCCCATTGTCGAGGGCCAGCCGGTAGGGGCGCTCCGCACAGTCGAGGCTCGTCACCACCCGGGCGAGCGCCAGCCGCGCGCCGAACTTCTGGGCCTGCGCTTGGGCGCGCCCGGCCAGCGCCTGGCCGGATATGCCGGTGGGAAAGCCGAGATAGTTCTCGATCTTCGACGAGGTCCCCGCCTGGCCGCCCGGGGCGATGCTCTCCAGCACGATCGTCGACAGTCCTTCGGAAGCGGCATAGACGGCCGCCGCCAGCCCCGCCGGCCCGGCGCCGACCACCGCCACGTCGTAGACGGTGGCGGGGTCGATGGCCTCGGTCAGCCCCAGCGCGTCGGCCAGCGACGCCGTGCTCGGGTTGCGCAGCAAATGGTGGCCGGGCAGCACCAGCACCGGCAGGCAGGCCGGCGTCAGCTCGAAGCAATCGAGGAAGCCCCCGGCCTCCGGATCCTCCTCCGTGTCGAGCAGCCGGAAGGGATAGCCGTTGCGCGTCATGAAGCGCTGCAGGCGCAGCGTGTCGCTGGCGTGCCCCCGTCCGATCAGCACCACGCCGCCGTGCACGTGGCGGATGAAGCCGACGCGCCGCAGGATGAAGGCGCGCATGATGACCTCGCCGATATCGGGCTCGGCCGAGATCAGGCGGCGGAAATCGGCGCGCTTGATCCGGATCACCCGGGTCAAGCCCCTGGCCCGGCCGGAGACGAGGATCTGGCGGTCGTTGAACAGGTCCATCTCGCCGGTGAACTGCCCGGCGTCGTGTGTCGCGAAGACGTGGGGCGTGTCGTGCTCGTCGCGGTCGAAGATCTCGATCATGCCGTCGAGCACGACGAAGAAGTCGACGCTGCGCTGGCCTCGCTCGAAGACCAGCGCGCCCTCCGTCAGCGTCTCCTCCGCGCCGTAGCCCGCGACCCGCCGCATCATGTCCGCGCTCAGGTGTGGGAACGTCTGCGCTTCACGCGCGTAGGGGTCGTCGGGATCGAGCTTGAGGCCGCTGGTCGTCGTATCTGCCATGGTGCGATTTTATGTCCGCTGCGGTGCAATGGCGAGGGGCGGGCTTGTCAGATCGCACGGGTGCTTGCCATTCATCGTCGAAGGGCTGAAGCTCCCGCCCAAAATGGGAGGAAGCGATGCGGACCGAGCAATCCGCGCATATCGACGAGCTCGTTCGTGTCGCGAGCGGGCACACGACCAGCCGCGACCCCATCATCCAGGCGTCGTGGCAACGCTGCGTCGCCGAGCACAAGCTCGATCCGGCAACGCTGCGGGACGCCTGCATCGTCACGCACGAGCGCCTGCGCGAGCACCAGGATGCCATGGACGAGTTCCTGCACACCGCGCGCTTCGGTGTGGAGACGCTCTACCGGCAGGTGGCCGGGCTCGGCTATGTCCTGCTGCTGACCGACGCCAAAGGCATCACCGTCGACTTCATCGGAGATCCCACGTTCAACAGCAGCCTGATGCGGGCCGGGCTCTATCTCGGCGCCGATTGGAACGAGCCTCATGCCGGCACCTGCGCCGTGGGCACCTGCATCGCCGCGCGCGAGGCGCTGGTCGTGCACCAGAGCGACCATTTCGACGCCACGCATATCCCGCTGACCTGCACCGCGGCGCCGGTGTTCGACCCGCGCGGCGATCTCGCCGCGGTTCTCGACATCTCGGCCCTGCGCTCGCCGGAGCCGAAGGAGAGCCAGTTTCTCGCCCTGGAGCTCGTGAAGTCGTATGCGCACAAGATCGAGGTCGCGAACCTGCTCAACCGCTTCCGGCACGAGTGGATCCTGAAGCTGTCCGCGTCGCTGGAGTTCGCCGACATCGATCCCGACGTGGTGCTGGCGATCGATGCGGCCGGGCGCATCATCGGCTTCAACAATCGGGCGCGGACGCTGCTGGTCCGGGAGGTGCGCGCCGATCCGCGTGCAGTGGCCCTCTTCGGCCGCACGATCGGCGAGATCTTCGATATCGACGTCGACGACCTGCCGCGCTTTGCCCACTCGCGGCCGATGTCGCAACGCGTCGTCAGGCTGCGCAGCAGCGGGACGCCCCTGTTCGCATTGAGCCTGCCGCCACCGCCGCAGACCCCGGCCCGCACGGCTGCCAAGGCCGCGGTGCCGGTGCCGCTGCCGCTCCGGGCGCTCTTCGACGATGACCCGGCGATGGAGGCCGTGGTGGTGCGGGCCGCCAAGCTGGTCAACGCGCAGATGAGCCTGCTCGTCCAGGGCGAGACGGGGACGGGCAAGGAGTATCTGGCCAAGGCCTTGCACGCGTCGAGCGCACGGGCGGGCAAGCCGTTCATCGCGGTCAATTGTGCGGCGCTGCCCGAAAACCTGATCGAAGCCGAGCTGTTCGGCTACGAGCCCGGCTCCTTCACCGGCGCGACCGCCCGGGGCAAGAAGGGGCTCGTCGTCGAGGCCGACGGCGGTACGCTGTTTCTCGACGAGATCGGCGACATGCCCACCGCCGCCCAGACGCGGCTCCTGCGCGTGCTCGCCGAGCGCGAGGTCACGCCCATCGGCCGCACCAAGCCGGTCCCGGTCAATATCCGCGTCATCGCCGCCACCCACCGCGACCTCGTGGCGGAGGTCAAGGCGGGTCGCTTCCGCGACGATCTCTATTTCCGCCTGAACGGTGCCGTGCTGGCGCTGCCGGCCCTGCGCCAGCGGGGCGACTTCGAATGGCTCGTCGCCCGTCTGCTGACGGAACGGACAGCCAGGCCGGGAGCGCGGGACGGCGCCATCGGCTTGACGTCCGCCGCCCTCGACGCCCTGCGGGCCTATCCGTGGCCGGGCAACATCCGCGAGCTCGCCAATGCGCTCGACTACGCCAGCGCGGTCGCGAGCGGCGGACTGATCCACCTGGACGATCTGCCCGACGGCATCCGGCGCACGGCGCCCGACGACGGCTGGCTCGCGCCGGCGCTCGCATCCGCCGCGCCGGGATCGGTGTCCGCACCGCTGGACACCGCCGCGCGGCTGGCGAGGGCGCTCGCCGCCCATCGCTGGAATGTGTCGGCAACCGCGCGCGAGCTCGGGCTCGATCGCACCACGGTGCATCGGCAGATGCGGCGGTTCGGCATCGTGCCGCCGCATCGGCGCGACAATGGGGTGCCGTAGCCGCGGCGGGCGCGGCCGGGGACGGCGCCACACCTGTTGCGCCATGCGCCGCAGGTGCTGCGGCCGCGCCACACTTGCGGATCCGGCTGTATTTAAAAATATCTTTTAATAACAATAATTTACGACATAGTATGTGGCTGGCATAGGGCTTGCCATCTTTCCCGCAGCAAAAGTGCGAGGGAAGGAAACAGATGCCGCTGGTCGGTATCATCGCCAATCCGGTTTCGGCGCGCGACATCAGGCGCGTCGTCGCCAGCGCGTGCGGGCTGCAGATCAGCGACCGCGCCAACATCGTGCTGCGGGCGCTCGCCGGGCTGGCCGCCGCGGGCGTCGATCACGCCTTGATGATGCCGGATCGCGGCGGCATCGGCGCCGCCGTCGTGCGCGGTCTCGAACGCGCCCATGCGCAAGGCGAGAAGCGCTTTCCGAAGCTGTCCTTCCTCGACATGAAGCCCATCGGAACGGTGGCGGACACCCACCGCGCGGCCGGCCTGCTGCACGACGTCGGTGCCGAGGCCATCGTCGTGCTGGGGGGAGACGGCACGCACCGCGCCGTCGTCGCCGGCTGCGGGCCGGTGCCGATCGCCGGCATCTCGACCGGGACCAACAATGCCTTTCCCCAGGCATGCGAGCCGACCGTGACGGGCCTGGCCACGGGGCTTGCCGTCTCCGGGGCCATCCCGGATCGCATCGCCTTTGCACCGAACAAGCTGATCCGCGTCAGCGTCGACGGGGCGCCACCGGAGCTCGCGCTGGTGGATGTGGCCGTGGTCACGGACCGCTTTGTCGGCGCCCGGGCCTTGTGGCGGTCGGACACCTTTCGCGAGCTGTTCGTCACCTTCGCCGACCCGCAGGCCATCGGCATGTCCGCGATCGCCGGACTGCTCGAGCCGATCGCCCGCGACGAGCCCGGCGGGCTGATGGCCCGCCTCTGCCCGGCCGATCGCGCGCCGGGCGTCGTCCATGCCCCCATCGGCCCGGGCCTGGTCGAGGCCATCGGCATCGAGGACTGGCGCCGGATGCCGTCCGGTGTGCCGTTCGTCGTGAGCCAGAACGCCGGCGCCATCGCGCTCGACGGCGAGCGGGAGCTGTTCTTCGACGCGCATCAGACCGTGACCGTCGCGCTGGTCGAGAACGCCTTCCGCACCGTCGACACCGCGGCGGTGATGCGCTTCGCCGCGACCGGCGGCCTCATGCGCACCGCCGAGCCGAGCGTGCTGCCGTCAGAAGTCTAGCCCCAGGAGGAAACGTCATGTCCAACAACCCCTTGCCCCTGACCCAGGCGGAGCTGCTCGCCGCCTATCGCACCATGCGCACGATCCGCGAGTTCGAGGAGCGGCTGCATGTGGAGTTCGCCAAGGGCGACATTCCGGGCTTCGTCCACCTCTACGCCGGCGAGGAGGCCTGTGCCGCCGGCATCATGAGCCATCTCACCGATGTCGACCGCATCGCCTCGACCCACCGGGGCCACGGCCATTGCATCGCCAAGGGCGTCGACGTGCACGAGATGATGGCCGAGATCTACGGCAAGGTGACCGGGGCCTGCCGCGGCAAGGGCGGCTCCATGCACATCGCCGACCTGTCCAAGGGCATGATGGGCGCCAACGGCATCCTCGGCGCCGGCGCGCCGCTGATCTGCGGCGCCGGGCTGGCGGCGAAGTTCCGCGGCGACGGCGGGGTCGGCGTCACCTTCTTCGGCGATGGCGCCTCCAACCAGGGCACGGTGCTGGAGAGCATGAACCTGGCCGCGGTCTGGAACCTGCCGGTGCTCTTCGTGGTGGAGAACAACGGCTACGCCGAGTCCACCTCCGTCGACTATGCGACCGCGGTCGATTCCTACGTCGATCGGGCCTCTGGCTTCGGCCTGCCCGGCGTCTCGGTGGACGGCACAGACTTCTTCGCCGTGCACGAGGCGGCGGGCGAGATGATCAAGCGGGCGCGCACCGGCGGCGGCCCGGCGCTGCTCGAGTGCCGGATGGTCCGTTTCTTCGGCCACTTCGAGGGCGACGCCCAGACCTACAAGGCCAAGGGCGAGAACGACTACAACCGGCAGCATCGCGACTGCATCAAGCTGTTCGCCGAGCGCATCATCCAGGCGGGCGTGGTCTCGGATGCCGATCTCGCCGTGATCGACCGGGAGGTCGCCACCCTCATCGATGACGCCGTCGCGTCTGCCAAGGGCGCGCCCCTGCCGACGGCGCAGGATCTGCTGACCGACGTCTACGTCAGCTACTGATCAGGACAGAACAGGTTCCGGAGGAAATCACCATGGCTCGCAAGATCAGCTACAAACAGGCGATCAACGAGGCGCTCGATCTCGAGATGCGCCGCGATCCCACCGTCATCGTGCTCGGCGAGGACATCGTCGGTGGCGCCGGCGCGCCCGGCGAAGAGGATGCCTGGGGCGGCGTGCTCGGCGTCACCAAGGGGCTGCACGCCAAGCACAATGGCCGCCTGCTCGACACGCCGCTCTCGGAAAGCGCCTACATCGGCGCCGCGATCGGCGCGGCGGCGTGCGGCATGCGCCCGGTCGCCGAACTGATGTTCCTCGATTTCATGGGCGTCTGTTTCGACCAGATCCTGAACCAGGCAGCAAAGTTCAAGTATATGTTCGGCGGCAAGGCCAGGACGCCGGTGGTCATCCGCGCCATGGTCGGTGCCGGCTTCCGGGCCGCCGCCCAGCACTCCCAGATGCTGACGCCGATCTTCACCCACGTGCCCGGGCTGAAGGTCGTATGCCCCTCCAACGCCTATGACGCCAAGGGGCTGCTGATCCAGGCGATCCGCGACGACGATCCGGTGATCTTCTGTGAGCACAAGAACCTGTACGGCGAGGAGGCCGACGTGCCGGCGGAGGCGTATGCCATCCCCTTCGGCGAGGCGAACGTGCTGCGCGAAGGCAAGGACGTCACGCTGGTCGGCTATGGCCTGACCGTGCACCGCGCCCTGCAGGCCGCGGACCGGCTGGCCAAGGAGGGCATCCAGGCCGAGGTGATCGACCTGCGCACGCTCTCGCCCATCGATTGGGACACGGTGATCGAGAGCGTCGAGCAGACCGGCCGGCTGGTGGTCGTCGACGAGGCCAACCCGCGCTGCTCGATCGCCACCGACGTGGTCGCCCACGTGACCCAACAGGCGTTCGCGGCACTGAAGGCGCCGCCGCAGATGGTGACGGCCCCCCATACGCCGGTGCCGTTCTCGCCCGCGCTGGAGGACCTTTACATCCCGTCCGCCGAGGCCATCGCCGCGGCCGCGGCGAAGACCACCTCGCGCGCCCTGGCAGCCTGAGGAGGCCTCCCGCCATGAGTGAACGGATCAAGCCGATCGTCATGCCCAAGTGGGGCTTGTCGATGTCGGAGGGCAAGGTGACCGGATGGCTCAAGCCGCCCGGCACCCGGATCGCCGTCGGGGACGAGATCGTCGAGGTCGAGACCGACAAGATCGCCGGCGTCGTCGAGGCCGGCGACGCCGGCATCCTCCGCCGCGTTCTGGGCGAGCCCGACACGGTCTATCCCGTGAAGGCCTTGCTCGGCGTGCTGGCCGACGAGGAGGTGCCGGACGCGGACATCGATGCGTTCGTCGCCAGCTATGTCACGCCGGCGGCGGACGACGACGAGGCGGAGAGCGGCCCGCGCTACGAACGGGTCGAGACGCCCGCCGGCGAGCTGCGCTACGCCAAGCGCGGCGAGGGCGCGGAGACCGTGGTGCTGATCCACGGCTTCGGCGGCGATCTCGACAACTGGCTGTTCAACATCGACGCGCTGGCTGAACAGGCGACCGTCTACGCGCTCGACCTGCCGGGGCACGGCCAGTCCACCAAGGCCATCGCCGATGCGTCGATCGCCGGGCTCGCGCGGGCGCTGCTCGGGTTCATGGATGCGCTGGGCATCGACAGGGCGCACCTCGTCGGCCATTCGATGGGGGGCGCCGTCGCCATCAAGGCGGCCGCCGATGCCCCGCAGCGGGTGCAATCGCTCGTGCTGATCAGCTCCGCCGGGCTCGGCCCGGAGATCAACGGGGACTACATCGCCGGCTTCGCGGCGGCCTCATCGCGGCGCGAGCTCAAGCCCGTGCTCGAGCAGCTGTTTGCCGACCCCGGCCTCGTCAGCCGCCAGCTCGTCGACGACCTGCTCAAGTACAAGCGGCTCGACGGCGTCGAGGACGCGCTGCGCGCGCTCGCGACGAACCTGTTCGCGGGCGGCCGGCAGAGCACGGTGCTGACGCAGGCGCTCGCCGGGCAGGGCCGGCCGGTGCTTATCATCTGGGGCGAGGCGGATCGCATCATTCCGCCCGCCCACGCCGCGGCGCTGAACGGCCATGCGCAGGCGGAGGTCGTGCCCGGTGCGGGCCACATGGTGCAGATGGAAAAGGCGGGCCGCGTCAACGAGCTGATCCTGGCGCACCTCGCCCGATCCTGACGCCCCCTCCGGGGCGCCCTTCACAGCACGGAATCACAACAGACCGGCCGCGCAGCGGACCGGCAGAGGGAGACCTATGACCATGAGCCTCAAGGACAAGAGCATCATCATCACCGGCGGCGCGCGCGGCATCGGCGCCGCCATGGCGCACGGCCTCGCCCGCGAGGGAGCCCGCGTCGCCATCGCCGACCTTTCGGCCGAGACGGCCCGGGCGACCGCAGACGAGATCCGCGCGGCCGGCGGTTCGGCCATCGCGGTTCCGGTGGACGTCCGCGAGCGCGCGAGCGTGCGCCGCATGATCGACGAGACCGTCGGCGCCCATGGCCGGCTCGACGTGATCTTCAACAATGCCGGCGTCGCCCAGACCAAGCCGTTCCTGGAGATCACCGAGGCGGACTGGCATTTCGTCAACGACGTCAATGCCCTGGGCGTCCTCATCTGCATGCAGGAGGCCATCCGGACCATGCTGGCGCAGGGCGGCGGCGGCAAGATCGTCAACACCGCCTCCATCGCCGGCAAGCAGGGCTATGAGCCGCTCGCCCACTACAGCGCCACGAAGTTCGCCGTCGTCGCGCTGACCCAGGCGGCCGCGCGCGCCTTCGGCAAGGACAAGATCAACGTCAACGCGATCTGCCCCGGCGTCGTCGCGACCGACATGTGGCACGTGATCGACGAGGGCTTCCGCGAGCACGGCCTCACGCAGAAGCCGGACGAAGCCTTCGAGACGTTCGCCGCGGCGGCTGTGCTGGGGCGGGCCTCGGCGCCGCAGGATCTCGTCGGCGTCGCCTGCTTCCTGGCGTCGTCCGCCTCCGACTTCATGACCGGCCAGTCGCTTCTGGTGGATGGCGGCATGGTGTTCGTCTGACGTTGCAGCGTTGTGCGCGCCGCTTGCAGGCAAGCGGCGCCCCGCTCCCGGACAAGAAAGGGGAATGTCATGCAGCAGGCCATTGCTGTTGCGCCGTTGCGGCTGAACGCGTCGCTCAAGGGACTGGCGCTCGTCTACGGGCTCACCATCGCCTCGTGCTTCGTCATCAATCTCATCGTCAGGGCCATGCCGATCGGGCCCTGGACCGGCAGCCAGATCGATCAGATGTTCTGGCTCGACAACGTCACCTGGCAACTGCTGGCGCTGTGGTGGGCGCTGCTGTCGATCGTCAGCGGCGGATGGCCCTTCAACGGCATTAGCGACGGCTTCAGGCGCGGCATCATGATCCTGGTCTCCTCCTGGATCATGGGATGGCTGTCGGCGAAAGCCATCTACTGGAGCGGGCTCGGCTCTGACTGGATTTTCCCGATCGTCGGATGCATCTTCTTCTTCCTGGCGTTCTTCTCTTTCGCCGGCGAGAACTGGATCGTGGCCGGCATGCGGCCCGAGCGCCAGTTCTTCATCCTGCTCATTCTGATCGGCTTCTGCACCTATGCGGTGACGACGTCGGCGGTTCGCTGGATCCCCGCGTGGTGGTTTCCCTTCGTGCAGATGGGCGCCGCCACCGGCTTGCTGGCCTACTGGACGCGCGGCATGAAGCAGCCCGCACGCGGCTTCGTTCAGATCGCCATCCTGTTCCTGACGGTGCTGGTCTGCCTGTGGATCAGCCAGAACCTCGGCATGTGGGACATGACCAAGCCCGGCGTCGGCAGCTTCTGGTCGATCGGCTACTTCACCGACGATCAGCGCTGGCTGCTGTGGTTCATGGTCGCCTGTTCGGTGGTCTACGGCGTTCTCGTTCCGCTCCAGAATTGGCCTTTCTCCCACATTTCGATGCCGTGGGGCGGTCTTGCCGCGTCCTTCTTCTGCCTGGGGCTGGCGTACTTGGTGACCAAGCTTCTCTACAGCCTCGTCGGCCCGGTCTTCGGCAGCCTCGGCGAGGCATTCACCTACGGTTACATGGGGACGAACTGGTCGTTCATGATACCGATGCTGTTCGGCTTCGGTCTCGACCAGCCATATCTTTGGAAGGGGCAGAAGACGCCCGGATCCTGGGACGACGTGGATTGATAAGGACCTGTCGGAGTGCCGGCCGCTGCTGACGCATGACGGCCCGGTGTCTGTCCGAACGATGCAAAAAACGGAGAAGCGCTCATGAAAGCTCTACGATTTCACGCGGCCAAGGACCTGCGGGTCGAGGACGTGCCCGGACCGACGGACCGGCCCGCAGCCGGCCAGGTGCTGATCAGGAACCGCTTCGTCGGCATCTGCGGTACCGATCTGCACGAATACGCCTACGGCCCGATCTTCATTCCGGTCGAGCCGCACCCGTTCACCAAGAGCAGCGGCCCGCAGATCCTCGGGCACGAGTTCGGCGGCGTGGTCGAAGCCGTGGGCGACGGCGTGACCTCGGTGAAGGTGGGGGACCGGGTCTCGGTGCAGCCGCTCATCATGCCGCGGTCCGGCGATTACTTTGCCGATCGTGGGCTTTACCATCTGAGCACCGAGCTCGCGCTCGCCGGTCTCAGCTGGGCCTGGGGCGGCATGGCGGAGTATGCCGTGCTCAACGACTACAACGTGCAGCGCATTCCCGACGAGATGAGCGACGAGGAGGCGGCCCTGGTGGAGCCGGCCGCGGTCGCCGTCTACGCCTGCGATCGCGGCGGCGTCACCGCCGGCAGCAGCGTGCTGATCACCGGCGCCGGGCCGATCGGCCTGCTGACGTTGCTGGCCGCGCGGGCGGCCGGCGCAACCCAGCTCTTTCTGTCCGACATCAACGACGCGCGGCTGGCCTTCGCCCGCAAGATCCTGGCTGATGTCGTCACCATCAATCCGCAGCGCGACAAGGTCGGCGATACCGTGCGGTCATTGACCGACGGCGGGGTCGGCTGCGACGTGGCGATCGAATGCGTCGGCAACGAGCACGCCCTCAAGGCCTGCCTCGACGCCGTGCGCAAGCAGGGCGTGGTCGTGCAGACCGGGCTGCATCCGCACGAGAACCCGCTCGACTGGTTCCAGGTGACCTTCAAGGACGTGGACATCCGCGGCTCCTGGGCCTACCCAACCCAGTACTGGCCGCGCGTCATCCGCCTGATCAGCTCCGGGCTGCTGCCGGCCAAGAGCATCGTCACCAAGCGGATCACGCTCGAGCGGGCCGTCGACCAGGGCTTCGACGCCTTGCTCGATCCGGGCGGCGAGCAGCTGAAGATCCTGATCGACCTGACGAAGTCGTCATAGGCGGCCCGTTGCGCCCGTCGAGCAACGGGTGCGGGGTCTTGACGTATCACCTTGCGAAGATGGCGGCGGCATCGGTGCGATCAGCGCCGGCGGCCGCCGCGAAGGAGCAGCACGATGACGGATACGACGGCGCAGGGCCGACTGAAGGCCATGAACACACGCTTTGCGGCGCTGGCCAAGGCGGTGCCTCAGCCGATGGGCGCCTTCCGCAATCTGATGACGGAGGCGTCCAAGGACGGGGTGTTGCCGGCGCGGTTCAAGGAGCTCCTGGCGGTGGGCATCGCCGTCCACCAGGGCTGCGCCGATTGCATCCTGTTCCATGTCGCCAGCGCCAAGACCCACGGCGCCAGCCGTGCGGAGCTTGCCGAGGCGCTGGCCGTGGCCATCGAGATGGGCGGCGGGCCGAGCGCGGTCTATGCCGGACAGGCCCTGGCCGCCTATGACGAGCTCGGCTGAGCACGCGGTCCGCGGTCCGGCCGCCTCCGCTGGGAGCGCTCAGCGGCCCATCTGCTTGGGATCATAGAAGAATTTCTCCTCGGCGATCCGCTCGCCGCGCCAGGTCTGATAGGCGATCTCGTCGAGCTTGAAGGACGCGCCGTCGAAAGGCGTGAACTCGAACGCCCAGCGGATTGCCACCTGATCGCCGTTGATGAGCGGCGGTGCCAGGCGCCGAGCGCCGATGGACTTGAAGGCGCCCATCACCTTTCGCTCGCCCTGGACGAGCACGTCGCGGCCGACCCGGGGCGGGTCGTCGTTTTCCTGCATCGATGCGGCCGGATCGTAGAAGCGCTCGATGGCCCCGACATAATCGCCGCTTTCGACGACGGCCATGAAGGCTTCGACAGTATCTTGTGCGGGCATGGTGACCATCTCCCGGGTTGAACAAGGTCTGAAGGCGCAGAGGCGGCACGGTCGCGCGCCGCGACCGACGTCGCTCCGATCGGGCCGAGTAAACCGACTGACAGTCTGTAAATAACCGACTGCTGGTCTGTAAGTCAATGGCGTTGCGCGCCGACCGATGCTATGGAGGCGCCATGGCACGGCAGGCGGAGCGGAGCGGGGCGACGCGCGGCGCGATCATCGGCGCGGCGACGGAGCTGTTTGGCCGGCAGGGCTTCGCGGCGACCACCGTCGATCAGATCGCCGGCCTCGCCGGCGTGGCGAAGGGCGCCGTCTACCACCACTATCCGACCAAGGAGGCCATCTTCGAGGCGGTGTTCGAAGCGACGACGGCCGAGGTCGTCGCCAAGGTCGCCACGGCCGCGCAGCGCGCCGGGGATGCGCTGGCCGGCATCGCGGTGGGCACCAAGGCCTATTTCAAGCTCTGCTCCGAGGGTGCCACGGGTCGCATCATCCTCGGCGATGGGCCCGTCGTGCTGGGCTGGCAGCGCTGGCGCGAGGTCGACGGCCGGCATTTCGGCGCCATGCTGCCGGCGGCGCTGCGCCGCGCCATCGAGACGAAGCTGATCGACGATCAGCCCGTCGAGCCCATGGCGCGCCTGCTGCTCGGGGCCGTGACGGAGGCTGCCGTCGCCTGCGCGACGAGCGACGCGCCCGCGCAGACGGCGCGGCGTTACACGGACGCCCTGGAGCGGTTGCTGGCCGGGCTACGGCGCGCCTCTTGACCCGTTCTCGTGCTGGCGGCGCAGCGGCGAGGGGCGGACGAGGACGTCTGCAATAGCAGATGCCTCTCCGCTTTGACCGCTGCGGCCGCCGTTTTGATCGTGGGCTTTCTGCCGCCAGCGGAGGAAACGTCTGGGGGGCGGGCGATCGGCGTTGTGGCGGTCGCGATTGCGCGTAGAGGGAGGTCATGGCCTGCGCGCGAGGCGCCGGGCTGACTGACGCGACCGAGCGGAGAGCTTTTGATGACCCCTGCCATGACCATGATGCCCATGCCCATGCCTAACATGATGCCGATGATGGGCGGCATGAGCCCGATGATGAGCGGCATGGGGCCGATGATGGGCATGAACCCCATGATGAACCCCATGATGATGGGCGGCATGATGCCCATGATGATGTGTACCATGACCTGCAAGATGACCGACACCGGCATGGTCTGCGAGATGAAGCCGATGGCCGGCATGTCGAGCGAGATGTTCATGGAGTGCTGCAACAGCATGGCCAAGATGATGGCATCGGGCATGCCGATGATGTGCTGCTGCGGCACGATGATGATGTGCTGCATGCCGGCTGCGGCCTGATCTGCGCGGATGACGCGATGGAGAGGGCCGCCACGCGGCCCTCTTCGCCGGCCGCGGTGACGGCGAGCTCTCAGCGCAGCTCCTCGACGTAGGTCATGACGAGATAGAGCACGGCCTCGGTCGAGCCGAGGTTGCGGTAGCGATGGCGCACGTCCGCGGCGAACAGCACCGCGTCGCCCTCGCTCAGCACGACCGCCGGCTCCTTGTCGACGACGATCTCGACTGTGCCCTTGACGACGATGAGATTCTCGCGCGTTCCCGGCGAGTGGGCATCGGCCCATTCGGCGTGGCGGGGCGCCACGCGGAGCTCGTAGAACTCGACCCGCCGGTCGGCATCGAAGGGGAACAGGGCCCGCGAGGTGAACTTGCCGCCCGACGACGTCAGCACCTTCGCTTCGTCCTGGCGCAACACCACGAGGCTGGCCAGATTGTTGGTGGCGATCAAGGTCGCGAACGGCACCGCCAGCGCGTGGGCGATCTTCCAGAGGACCTTGATGGTCGGCACGCTCTTGCCGGTCTCGATCTGACCGAGCATGGCGCGGCTGACGCCGGACAGCTTGGCAAGGCGCTCGAGAGAGAGCCCACGACGGGTCCGGATCCGCCTGAGGTTGGCGCCGACGGTGCCGGCGAGATCGCCAAGGGCTTCGTCGATCTCCTGACCCGCGTCCGTATCCCCGTCCTGCAGCGACATCTGATCCGTGAGTTCTGGTTGGCCATGCGACGTGCGGCCCGATCGGGCAGGCTCGCCCTACCGGTGAGCCGGGACCCAGCCTCGGCTGATTGCAGGCCGTTCCTATCGGACGGTCACGTCCAGCCGGATCGGGCGCCGGCGAGACGGTACGACGTGCTGCTCAGCCGCCGCGCGGCATCATCATCGGCGCGGCGAACGGCATCCCCATCGCGAGGCCGAACGGCGCCATCATCATCACCGGCACCCAGACAATGCCGTGTTGGGCGGCAGCCTGCATCGGAAAGCTGAAGGGCATAGTCTCGGCAGGGCGCGCCGCCGCCTCGGCACGCGCCTGCCGATGCGCCGCAAGGTCGATGACGTTGCTGCGTGAAGAAATGGCTGCGTCGCTCACGTGGCCCTCCGAACCGGAGCCAGGATTATTGGAAAGAGCGACGCATCCGACAATGGAATTGAATGTCAATCTTGCCGGGCGACAGAGAACGTTGATCCTGATCGGCCGCTAAAAAGGGAAGGTTATGTCGAAGGGAGGATCGCGCGAGCAAAACGGTACGCGCGGCCGCCATCGCACGGGTGATTGGGCCCATGTTCGCTCGGTGGGGCTGTCGACGCGGCGCCGGCCGGCGTGACGTCGGGCTCTCGCTTTTCGCCGACGATTTCTCTAAGGCGTGGCCCATGCACTGCACGATGAGGAACATCTGGATGCTGCGAATGGCCGTCCTTGCCGTCAGCGTCCCACTCGGCGGGCTGCCCGTTGCAGCGGCGGACAGCCACCTGGATCACGTCCTGAAGCGGCTCGAGCCGGATTCCCGCTTCAATCAGGTTTGCGACATGGCGGCCATGTCGGCGATCGGGAAGGCCGAGCCGGGCTTGCGGCCCGATCGGGCCATGCTGGACGCGGCCGGACCGGTCAAGCGCGTCGGCGACACGGCGACCGGCGCGGGGGCGGTGATCCGGAGCAAGGGCCACTGGTACGGCTTTTCATTCGTCTGCGAGGCCACGCCTGACCGGATGAGGGTTCGCGCCTTCGACTACAAGCTGCTCGGCGAGATTCCGCGGTCGAAATGGGAGGAGCTGGGCCTCTGGCGTTGAGCGCGGCCGCCAACAAGACCCCCTCACACCGGGCCGTCCTCAGCGATGATGTGGGGCACGAAGCGCGACAGGTTCATGGTGATGGGCGAGGCATCCTCGCGCATGCCCAGCCCGCAAGGCTCGTCGCCGACGATCCAGGCGCCGAGCACCGCGTGGCCGTGCGGGCTGGAGAAGAGATCCGTCGCCTGCTGCCGCACCCAGCGGTCCTGGCCGCCGTAGGGGCCGTCGATATGCTCCACCGTGCGGCCGCCCCGGTGCAGCGTGATGTTGGCGCCCTCGCGCGAGAACAGGGGCTTGCGCACGTAGTCCGCCAGGCCCTCGGCCCGCGGGTCGCCCTCGAAATAGGCCGGCAGCAGGTTGGGATGGCCGGGATGGCGCTCCCATAGCAGCGGCAGGATGGCCTTGGTGGACAGCATCGCCTTCCACGCCGGCTCGACGAACTGCGTGCCGGAGCGCGGGATCTTCGGCCCGAACTCCTCCGCGAACAGCCACTCCCACGGATAGATGTTGGCCAGCACGTCGATGACGAGGTCGTCCGTGTCGGTGAAGCGGTCCGCCAGATCGTGGCCGATGGCGGCGATGTCGATGAACTTGGGGCGCTGGCCGGCCTGGAGCGCGCAATCCATCATGTAGGTGATGGTGCCGAAATCCTCGACGCTGCCGCCGTCGGTGGTGAAATGCAGGATCGAGCGCTTCGGCAGCGCCTCGTAGGCTGCGATCAGCTTCTCCTGGATCGAGTTGAACTGGTCGGCGGTGTCGGCGATGATGCCGAGCGATTTCGCCTCCTCCAGCCACACCCACTGAAAGTAGGCCGCCTCGTAGAGGCCGGTCGGCGTATCGGCGTTGTACTCCAGGAGCTTGGCCGGGCCGTCTCCGCGGTAGGCGAGGTCGAAGCGGCCGAAGACGGTCGGCTCCCTGGCGCGCCAGGAGCCCGCCACATAGTCGCGGAACGGCTCGGGCACGCCCAGCCGCTCGAGCAGTTGCTCGTCGGACGAGGCCCGGTCGGCAAGGTCGAGGCACATGGCGTGCAGCTCGCGCGACGGTTCCTCGACGTCGCGCTCGATCTCCTCGAGCGTGAAGGCGAAGCAGGCCGTCTCGTCCCAGTATCTCTCGCCGTACATGTGGTGGAAGTTGAAGCCGCAGGCCTCGGCGGTCGCCTGCCAGTCCGGCCGCTCCGCGATGGCGAGGCGCCGCATCAGCTCGAGCCTCCGCCGAAGAAGTGGCTGGTGGAGCCGAAGCCCGAGCGGGCGATGGTGGTGGTGTTGACGTTCGGCGGCCGCGCGACGATGGCCCCCGCCGGACGGCTGGACGTCAGATTGCCGGAATCGCGGTAGTTCGACGGATAGTCGCGCGATCGGTACAGCGGCGTGCTGCTGGAGTAGCGGCCCCAACTGCCGCCGCCGTAATAGCCGCCCGAGGATGAGCCGCCGGATTGGTACTGATCTTGGCGCGGCGCCAGCGCGTTGCCGAGCATGTAGCCGGCCATCAGCGGCAGGAAGACCTGGCTGAACGATCCGTCCGGGTTGCGCACGGTGGTCTCGGTGCAATTGTCCACGTCGACGCCGCGCAGGCATTCGTCACGGCTCTTGAACCGCGGCGCCTTGTCCGTGTGCGCCTTGAGCGCCGCGTCATAGGCGCCGCGGCACTGGCTCTCGCTGTAGTTGGCGGCAACGCATTCGGCGATCGAGGTGAAGGCGACGCTACTGCCCGTCGGCGACGAGTCGCAGGCGGCGAGGCTGGTGGCCGCGGCCGCTCCCATCAGGGTCAGACGGACGGATGATGAACGCTTCATCGGGCCTCGTTTGCCTCCTTGGTCGATGTCGGCCGTGCTCCCGGAGGGTCTCAGGGGGTCATGCTGGCGGCGTTGATCATGCCGAAGACGACGGCGATGCCGCCGAGCCAGGCGCCGCCGACCGCGTCGGCGGCGGTGATCCGCTCGACGACGTCAGGCATCAGCAGGCGTGCGACGAAATAGGCGGCGATCTGCACGATCGCCGCGATGATCCCCCAGACGACGAAGTCCACCATATTGACGCTGAACCGCATGGCGGTGGTGAGCGGCAGCACGAAGCCCACGAGCGCGCCCAGGAAGGCGAGGACCGCGGCGAGGTTGCCCTGACGGATGAGGGCGAACTCATGGTGGGCCGTGACCTGCACGTAGGCCGTGGCAAAGATGATGACGAGAGCGCTCGCCGCGACGAAATAGATGAGAAAGGCCGGAAGGCCGCTGAGATATCCCGCCAGCATCGATGCCCCTCGTGCTCAGACCGGTGTGACGTCGGCCTTGGCTAGACCATAGCCGATCATGAAGCTGATGCTGCCCCGATCGTGCGAGGCGAGGTCGCGCTCCACCGTGATGAGCAGGTTCTCGACCAGCGTGCCGACCTGCCGACGGTAGGGCATGATCTTCTGGTGGATCAGCCGTGTGTCGCCGTCGCCGACCGTCACCTCCTCGGTGAACTCGGCGGGCTGCGCCCAGGCGGTCGTCGGCTCACCCCACACCCGCCCGAAGCGGAAGCCATCCGCCTCGAAGACCGCCGCGCCGATCCGGCCGTTCGGGCCGTCCCACGCCGCCCATTCCGCCGGCGAGGACGGAACGAGCTCGTCCCACGGATGGAACAGGGTGATCTCGCGGATACTCTCGTCGCCGGTGCCGTCGCTGCACAGCACCTGGAGGATGGTGTTGTCGTCGTCGTAGTAGCGATGGATCACGGCGGAGGCGTCGAGCGCGGCGATGCCGTGGCCGGAGATCACCAGCGTCTCGGCCGGCGGCCGCATGGCCAGCTTGTCGAGCTCCAGCTTGAGCCGCAGCAGATCGAAGCTGACGGCGCGGCCCAGCCCCAGCCCGAACGGGCCGGTCCTGGCCGGCGTCGGGCCGGGCTTGTCGCCGAACAGGCCGGTCAGGCGCTTGAACACCATGCTGCATTCCTTGTCGGGGCGGCGCTCACCGGCATCGGCGGCCGATGCCGGGGACGGCGGCCGCGCGTCTTCGCCTGCGGCCGAGTGGACGCTGGAGCGCTTCGCGATCGGGTGGAATCACCCAATCGTTGGAGAAGCGCTCCAGATTCAAAAGCTTGGAGCATGTCCCGGCCATTGGACGATCTCATCCAATGGCGAAATGCCCTGGCACGTGCCGTTGGCAGAGGGCGCCGAGTTGAGGCACAAAGGGAGCAACAGGCGACGGTGCCGGCCGCGGCGGCGTCGTGCTCGCCCAGCGGGCGGGCGGCGGAGGGGACGATAGGGCGCCGCAACGGGTGTCAGGCCGGGTTCGCTCTGAGGACCATAGGCTCAGGTTAGACAAGGTGGGGGCGATGGACAAAGGCCAATATTGGGATACCGCGGCGCTCGCAAGCGCACTCGCCGTCTGCGAGGAGGTCCTGGGCGGCAAGATGAGCATCGCCGTCGCGCCCGGGGGCGCCGGGGTGATCGAGATCACCCTGCACGAGCATGGCGACCTGGCGGTGGTCCTTGGCGTCGCCGGCCTCGAAGTGCAGGCGAGCGTGGCCCTGGTGCCGGTCGACGAGATCGCCGATGCGGCCGTCTTTGAGCACCGGCTGCTGCGCGCCAACAAGCTGCTGCCGCTGTCGACCTTCGGCATCACCGACATCGACGGCCGCGAGTACTACGAGATCTTCGGCCAGCTCAGCGCCGGTTCCGCGCTCGAGGAGATCGTCGAGGAGCTCGATACCCTTGGCCGCAACACCATCGACGCGGCCGAGATGATCGAGGCCTGGAAAGCCGGACAGACGGGGTGAGGGCGACATGAGCGTTTGGGGACGATTGTTCACGGCGGTTCGCGGCGGCGTCAACGAGACGGCCGAGGCCATCGCCGATTCGCAGACCATGCGCATTCTCGATCAGCAGCTTCGCGACGCGGAGACGGCGTTGCTGAAGGCGCAGACCGACCTTGCCGGCCTCATGGGCAAGGGCAAGCTGGCGCGCGACAAGGTCGGCGACCTCGAGCAGAAGCACGCCCGCGACATGGCCGTGCTGGAGCGGGCGGTGGAGCAGGGGCACGACCAGCTCGCCCAAGAGCTTGCCGACCGGGTCGCCCTCCTGGAGGGGGAGATCGATCGCGAGGGCGGCGTACTCGAGGCGCTGTCCAGGAAGGAGACGGAGCTGCGCGAGGCGGTGACCCGCATCCGCCAGAAGATCCAGGCGATGAAGCGCGAGATCGATACCGTCAAGGTGACGGAGTCGGTGCAGAAGGCGCAGCAGGCCATCGTCAGCCACGGCGCAGGCGCCGTGTCGACCCTGAACAACGCGGCCGCCTCCTTGCAACGCCTGAAGGAGAAGCAGGCGGCCCGCGCCGCCCAGTTCGACGCGGCCAACCAGCTGGAGGACATCCAGAGCGGCGGTGACCTCGATCGCCGGCTGGCCGATGCTGGCCTGCTGCAAGGGCCGGGCTCGGGCGCGTCGGTGCTGGCGCGGCTGAAGGCGCGGTCCGCCAACCCTGCTCTTGGTGCGCCGACCGCGACGGCCGCGCTGCCGATGCCCACGGCACGGGTGCCCGAGCAGGATCCGTCGACCTGAGGCACCGCCCGTTCCGGGCAGGTCGCAAAGGGACACTTGATCGCGGACTCGACGGGATCAGGTGGGATTTAGCGGGAATAGGCCGGCAGCCGTGGCCATGTAAGGATTTTGGCGGCGGCCCGCGGTGGGGCCGCGTTCAGGCGGCGTGGGCCTTCCGATTTCGTGTCGAGCCCGGCGGGCTCGGTCGTGGCCGGACCGTCGACGTCGGCTTTGCTGAGACGCTTGCCGACGATCCTCTCCGGAGCACCGGCGGGGGCCGCGGCGCATCCTCTCCGGCCGCTCCGTCGAGCCCGGTGCCAGGTGGCCGACTCATAATGCGCATCCGGTGCGCTCTATGAACCGGTGACCTGGGCTCCAACGCCTCAGGTCGGGAGCTGCACGGCAAATTCCTCCAATTGGGTCAGACACGTACCCCATCCCTGGAAGAATCCCATTTCTTCATGTTTTGCCCGATCTTCCGCGCTCTTATGGCGCACGAGGGCGCGATAACGCGTGCCCTCGGGCACCGGCTCCATCGTGATTTCGGCCGTCATGAAGGATTCGGCGTTCGGCCGGAACCGTGGACCGAGGCCATCAGTCCAGACTAAGCTCCGCTCCGGATCCACGACCAGAATGCACCCCGGCTTTTCCGGAAAGGCCTGCCCCTCTGGCGAGCACATGACGATATTGAACTCGCCGCCCGGTACAAGTTCGATCGCTGCCTTGACCACGCCATACGGCTTGGGCGCGAACCATTGCTTCAGAAGATCAGGCTCGGTCCAGGCGCGCCAGAGTTGGGCCGGACTGGCCTTGACCGTGCGCTCAAGGACGAGATCAAGTTGCTCATTTACGTCCACGTGCATTTTCCTTTTCAGCCAGTGTTTCGACGAATGAATCCAATTGATCCAGACGTTTTTCCCAGACTCGACGCTCCTGCTCGAGCCAACCTTGTGCCACCGTGAGCGCGTCGGGACGCAATTCGCACATGCGGACACGCCCCATTTTGCGCGAGATGACTATCTCGCTCTCTTCAAGAACGCGAATGTGCTTCATGAAGCTCGGCAGCGCCATGCGATGGCCCTGCGCAAGGTCGCCAATGCTTGCCGGCCCAGTCGCGAGCTGCGCGATCACCGCGCGACGGGTGCCATCCGATAGGGAATGAAAGACACGATCAAGGTGAGCCATGTGGCTAACTGATCGCAGCTTCCATTCCTTGTCAAGTTAATAATCCCTTTGGCTAAGTGTTCTCGTGAGGCGCAGCCGAGCGCGCAGTTTGCCTCGCCTCAAATTATATATTAAACGTCCGGTCTATTAATCGGGAGGGAGGACCACCAGTGAACGGCGGCAGCAGCTCTGATCATCGCATCGTGATCGTCGGCGCCGGGCACGCGGGCGGTGCCGCGGCCGCCCAGCTGCGCCAGTTCGGGTTCGCCGGGCCGATCACGCTGGTCGGCGAGGAAGCCCATCCGCCCTATCAGCGGCCGCCGCTGTCGAAGGCCTGGCTCAAGGGCGAGGCCGGCGCCGAGTCCCTGCTGCTCAGGCCGCTCGATTTCTATGCCGGCGCCGCCATCGATCTGCGGCTCGGTGTGACCGCCACGGCCATCGACCGGCAGGAGAGAACGGTGCGGCTGTCCGACGGCTCCGCCATCGCCTACGACAGCCTGATCCTCGCCACCGGAGCCCGGCCTCGCGCCCTCAGCTTGCCCGGCGCTGACCTCGCCGGGGTCCTGTCGCTGCGCTCCATTGCCGATGCCGACCAGCTCAAGGCCACGCTGCGGCCCGGCCTGCGGCTGGCGATCGTCGGCGGCGGCTATATCGGCCTGGAGGTGGCCGCATCCGCGCGCCATCTGGGCGCCGAGGCCACCGTCATCGAGCGGGAGAGCCGCCTGCTGGCGCGCGTCGCCTGCCCGGAGCTCTCGGCGTTCTATGCCGACATGCACCAGGCGCGCGGCGTGCGGTTCGTGCTCGGCGCCGGGGTGGACGCGCTGCTCGGCGAGGCAGGGCAGGTGAGCGGCGTCGTCTTGTCGGACGGGAGCGTGGTCGCATGCGATGCGGTGGTCGTCGGTGTCGGTGCCCAGCCCAACGACGAGCTTGCGCAAGCGGCCGGCCTCGCCTGCGACGGCGGGGTGGTGGTCGATCTGGAGGCGCGGACGTCGGATCCGGCGATCTTCGCCATCGGCGACGTGACCCGGCGCCCGTTGCCGCTCTATGCGCGCGCCGGGCGGCTGGAGAGCGTGCCCAACGCGCTGGAGCAGGGCAAGCAGGCGGCCGCCGCCATCGCCGGGCGCCCGGCGCCGGCGCCGGAGGTGCCGTGGTTCTGGTCGGATCAGTACGAGTTCAAGCTGCAGATCGCCGGGCTGCCGTTCGATGCGGACCGGGTGCTGATCCGCGGCGACGCGGCGGCAGGGCGGTTCGCGGCCTTTCACCTGCGCGCGGGAGGCGTCGTCGCCGTGGAAGCCGTCAACGCTCCGCAGGAGTTCATGGCCGGCAAGCTGCTCATCGCCTCGCGGAAGCCGATCGACGTGGCCAGGCTCGTCGACACCGCCGTGCCGATGAAGGAGGTCGTGGCATCGAGCACGGCCCTCGCCGTATGACCAGGATCGTCTTCGTCACCGCCGACGGCGGACGGCACGAGGTCGAGGCCGAAGCCGGTTTGTCCGTCATGGAAGCGGCCGTGCGCGCCGGCGTCCCCGGCATCACGGCCGATTGCGGCGGCGCCTGTTCCTGCGCCACCTGTCACGTCCACGTGGACGCGCAGTGGCTGGACAGGGTGGGCGCGCCCGAGGAGCACGAGGCGGCGCTCCTGGATTTCGCCGAGAACACCGGGCCATCCTCGCGACTGTCGTGCCAGATCCAGGTGAGCGACGACCTCGACGGGCTGGAGCTCAGCGTGCCGTAGTCGCGGCTCGGACGGTTTGGGCATTGACGTAGCCGCCGCGCACCCTCGCCCCGCGCTTGCGGCGAGAGGGTAGGGGTGAGGGGGCTTCGCCGCGTGGCGTGACCGACGGGAGCCCTCTCCGGCACCGCCCCTCACCCGGCTTGCGCCTTCGCGCAAGCCGACCTCTCCCCGCAAGCGGGGCGAGGTTCGCGGTTGGACCGCCATCCACCCTTCGACCAGCGAGCAAAGCCTCAAATCACTGTGCAGAGCGACTAGCCGACTTTCGCGAGCACGTTGGCAACGCGTGCGATCCCCTCGCGAATCTCGGCTTCGGACAAAGCGGTATAGCCGAGCACCAGCGAGCGATCGCCCAGGCGCCTATGACGGCCATATTCATGCGCCGCTGCGCCCGCGAAGGGGTAGAGGCCCACCCCGCACGTCAGCGCCAGGCGATGCATGTCGTCGGCCGCCGGAAGGTCGGGCGGCACGGTCCACATCATGTGCATCCCGCCTTCTCGGCCCGTCAGAGCGCCGCCCGGAAAGTGATGCTCGATCGCTTCGACCAGCGCATCTCTGGCGGCCATGTACGACCGCCGAATGCGCCGAAGGTGCCGCAGGAATGCCCCCTCCTTCAGGAAGTCTGCAATCACGGCCTGTTCAAGCCAGGGGGCGCCATGATCGAGCAACGCCTTAACGATGCGGCCCTGATCGAGCAGATAGCGTGGAAGAACGGCGTAGCCGATCCGGATCCCGGCCCCGATGGATTTGGAGAACGTGCCGAGATAGATCACGTGTCCCTTGCGATCGAGGCCCGCCAGAGCCGCCAGGGGAGGTCCATCGTAGCGGAAATCGCTGTCGTAATCGTCTTCGATAATATAGCTCCCCGTCCGATACGCCCAATCCAGGAGATGAAGCCTGCGGTCGAGGCTCAGCGTACAACCGGTTGGAAACTGGTGGGACGGGGTCACGTAGACCAGGCTGCCGAGGAAGCCCTCGAGCTGCGACACGATCAGTCCCTGCTCGTCCACCTCGACCGGATGAATGCCGGCGCCATAGCTGCTGAACAGGAAGGCCGCTCCCTGATAGCAGGGGTTCTCCACCGCCGCGCTGGATCTGGTGGATCCGTTCAGGAAGATGCGGGCCAGCACGTTGAGCGCGCCCTGAATTCCCGCGGTAATCATGATCTGATCGGCACGTGCATCGATGCCCCTGGTCGCCCTCAGGTGGTCGGCCACGGCCTCGCGCAGCGCGAGAAGCCCGCGAGGGTCGCCGTACTCGGTCTGCACGCCGCCGGAATAGGCCAGGTGACGGGCTATGGACCGCTGCCAGAAGCTCGTCGGGAAGCTCTTGGGGTGCGGACGTCCGACAAAGAAATCGATCTGCGGGCGTGTGCGCCTCTCGCGCCAGAGCATGGGGGCGCGCCCCGAGAAGCCGGGGTTCTTGCCGAGACGTATGCGCCGCCCCTCCTGCATGGCCGTCGGATGACCTTCGCGCAGCAGCACGGCGGCATCGGGAAGCTTGTCGTTCACGAAGATCCCCGCCTTGGCGCGGGAGGTAATGTAGTCTTCAGCGGCAAGACGCTCGTAGGCCAGCACGACGGTATTGCGCGCGATGCTCAATTGTTCGGATAAGCTTCGCGTGGAAGGTAACCGCTTCCCGGCCTTTAGCGTTCCATTGAGGATCAACGTGCGGATTGATTCGTAGAGCTGCACTTGCAGCGATCGCTGATCGGTTCGGTCGATATTGATCAGCAACTGCACTTGGCTCTCCTGCCAGCTCGACGTTCGAGACGCGGCGCGTTTGGAATTCTAAACGCCGTTCGCACGCCGGGTAGGGAGATTCGATCTGGCACCAGAAAGTTTCTTGATCGTGGCCCTACCTGGCGGCCAAGTCTGTTTTCATCCTGCTTCGATCGCCGATCAGCTTACCACAAGGAAGCCGGGAGATCAGGATGTCGATTTATCTCAGCATGCAGCGGGTGCGCTTCTCCAGCCAGGATGGATACGAGAAGTTCAAAGTCATATTCGCAGATACCCGCAATCATCTGATGAAGATGCCCGGGTTCCTCCACCTGACGTGGTGGGTGCACCCCGAGGATCCGACCTGGTTCAACGAGGTCAGCTTCTGGATCAATCGCGAATCCCTGAAGGATTGGCACATGGATATCTATCATAAACATGCCAAGGAATGGGCCTCTCACGGCGCCATCATGGAAGACATCATCACCAACTTCGAATTGAAGAACACGAGGCTTCTGCGTGTGTGCCCCTGCTGCGGTCACCTGGAAGACAAGCCCTATGAGCTTCAGGAGGAGCAGAAAGTACTGAAGGAGCCCTGTCCCAAGTGCGGCTTCAACTTTCCCGTGATGCCGGCGACGCCGAGCAGCTTCGCGGTCTTCAAGGACATTCCGATGGTCGCCGTCGACGCGGCCTCCTCCGAGATGGCCGACGCGCCCGCCTGACGGGAGAGGGCCTGGGCGAATTGGTACCCTGTCCGACCCCTGGCTTGGCCATGGCCTGGCACCATCCGAAAGACCGGAACAGGATCTAGGTCGCCGCGTCCACACGGCCCAGGCTGAATTGCGGGCTCAGTGCGTGGTCACGCCTGCAGCTCGCGCCAAGAACGAACGCTCGGAACAGCTTAGGAGAGGACAAGACATGAAGAGCGCTTCAGCCCTGACAGCAGAGGTCACGCCTCGCCCCATGGTTTACGGTGGCGTTCAGAACCCGCCGGCGGACCGCTGGGTGCCGTTCGACTGGATCGAGCCCCGTCTCGGCCGACAGATTCACGGCGAGGTCACGGTCATCCGTCCCGAAGGCGTCTCCGGCTCGCTGTCCGCCGGCTTCTGGAGGACCGGGCCGACCGCGCCGGGCGCGGCGGCCGACGGATCGCACAGGATCGTCTACTCCGCCCCTCTCGGTGACGAGACGGCCTGCGTCATCGATGGGACGGCGATTCTGACCGTGCCGTCGACCGGCCACCAATATCAGGTGGGGCCGGGCTCGATCATCAGTTCCCCCAAGGGACTGGAGGTGCATTGGGAGATCCGGGCACCGTCCTTCAAGAAATACTGGTGCATCTGGAACGGCACCCGGCCGACCGCCGCTCCCCCTAAGGAGCTGACGGTCAGCCATGCCAGCGACAATCCCGACGACTGGCAGGAGTACCACTTCACCGAGCCGAAGGAGGGGCCCCTCGTCGCCGGCGAGCTCTACTTCATCCGCACCGGGGGCTCCACGGGCACCATGATGAGCGGCGTCTGGCGGTCCGGCAAAGGCATCGCCGGTTCATCGGTCGACGCCAAGGGCGCGCTGGTGACGCCCTATACGGGCACTTTGGGCGACGAAACCATCCTGCTGCTCGAAGGCGAGGTGGAGGTCGTCGAGACGGAGAGCGGCGCCAAGCACACGTTCCGGGCGGGCGATGTGATCGGCCTGTCGTCAGGGATGCACATCACCTGGACGTCCAAGGGCCCGTTCTCGAAGAAGCTGTGGGTCATCACCCGCGACGCGCTACCGGAATAGCCGCGGCGTCCGTCGTGATGGGGGCGGTCCGCGGTTCGCCCGGACCGCCGCCATCGCGTGGCTTTCTCGCGCCTGTAGTGGCCAGATCCGGGTGGGTCACCCTCTTGAGGAGCTGGGCCTCCGGTCATGGCGTCGGCGAGCCGCAGATACGTCGGGCCGCGCTGTTCCCCGCTTCGAACGGCGCGAACCCGGCGGAGGCGGAGAACGATGCGCCGAAGGAGGACTTCTGCGGTGAGCTTAGGGGTGCGGGTTAGGAAAGCCGTATCGCTCAGACAGCGCAGCTAGAATCTTGTCTTTTTCGGAGACGAAAGCTCGTCCTCGATGGAGGCCTGTCTGATGGAGCGACGTTTCTCCTTCCGCTAGCGCAAGCAATGGGAGTGACTGGTTTTCTTCTCCGACAAGAGCAATGACCGGCAACCTCGGCCGAGGCCACGCGATCCGCTCGACATGGATCTGCCGAGCCAGTTCCGGGAACGAGACCAACACCCCTTCGATGAGGGCGCAATGCCAGCAATAGAACCGCTGCCCCGGATAGGTTAGGTCTTCGAAATCCGGGCGCAGCAGAAAAAGTTTATCGCGGCTCATCCTCGAATCCTGACGGGCTCATATCAGTAGATACCATGAAGCCTTAGCAGAATCAGGATCGTCGCAACGACGGACGCATAACCGCCTGGCTACATCCGCTTCGCCACCTCCTCGAGCAGCACTTCGGTGGCGCCGCCGCCGATGGTCAGGATGCGAGCGTCGCGCACCATGCGCTCGATCGGCGTGCCGCGCATGTAGCCGGTGCCACCGTGCAGCTGCAGGCAGCCGTGCACCACCTCCTGCAGCACCTCCGGCGCCAAGGCCTTCACCATGGAGACCTCCCGGATGCAGTCCTGACCGAGGCTCGCCAGCTCGGCGGCGTGATAGGCGAGCTGTCGGGCGGCGGCGGCCTTGGAGGCCAGCTGCGCCAGCTTCAGCCGCACGCCTTGCTGGTTCCACAACGGACCGCCGAAGGCCTCGCGGGTCTTGACGTAGTCGAGCGTGAGCTCGATGGCCTTGGAGCTCTCGCCGGCGCAGATGCCGCCGATGCAGATGCGCTCGTTCTGGAACGTCTCCATGATGCCGTAGAAGCCACGGTTCTCCTCGCCGAGGAGGGCGTCGGCGGGCACGCGCACGTTGTCGAAGCTGAGCTCGGCCGTGTCGGAGCACAGCCAGCCGTGCTTGTCGAGCTTGGTGGCGGTGATGCCCGGCAGGTCGCGCTCGACGATGAACAGCGAGATGCCGCGGCTGCCCTTGGCGTTCGGGTCGGTGCGCGCGGCAAGGATCAGCACGTCGCCGTAGTAGGCGTTGGTGATGAACATCTTGGAGCCGTTGATCACCCAGTCGTCGCCGTCGCGGACGGCGCGGGTGCGCAGGCCCGCCACGTCCGAGCCGGCGAACGCCTCGGTCACGGCGATGCAGCAGATGGTCTCGCCGCGAATGATGGCGGGCAGGTACTTGGCCTTCTGCTCGGGCGTGCCGCGCAGCGTGATGTGGCAGGCCGACATGTCGGTGTGGACGAGGACCGAGGACGTGAAGCCGCCGTAGCCCGAGCGCGCCAGCTCCTCCGCGAAGACCATGGACGCCAGCGGGCCCATGTCGGTGCCGCCATAGTCCGGCGAATGGCGCATGCCGAGGAAGCCGAGCTCGCCCATGCGGCGGAAGATCTCGCGCGGGATCTTGCCCTCCCGCTCCCAGCCATCGGCATGGGGCAACACCTCCTGCTCGACGAAGCGGCGGACCTGCTCGCGCATCAGCCGCAGCTCCTCGGTCAGGCAAGGCGGATCGGCCAGCCGGAACGGCGCAGCGGGGGCTGCCGGCCGGGCCTCACGGGTTTGCATGTTCATCGTGTTCTCCGACTAATCGTCCGGATTACCTAAAATTCAAGCGCGACACCGGTCAAGGCTGGAGCCTTTTGGCCGCGAGGCCGCCGCTCAAGCTGCCGTATGTGCCGCGACGAAGCGTCCGGCGGCGGCGATGGCCTTGCGGGCCTCGCCGAGATCGGCTGCAAACATCTGGAAAACGTGGATCATGCCGGGAGCGACGTCGAGCTCGACGCGGACGCCCGCGGCGCGTGCCTTCTCCGCCAGCATCACCGCGTCGTCGAGCACGGTCTCCCGGTCACCGACCTGGATCAGCAGCGGCGGCAGCCCCTGGAGGTCGCCGTAGAGGGGCGAGGCCAGTGGCTCGTGCGGGTCGACGTCGCCCAGATAGCCCTTGGCGAGGGCGAGGATCATCGGCCGCTGATGGATCGGATCGGCGTCGGCGCGGGTGGCGTAGCTCGCCCCGGTGGCGGCCAGGTCCGTCCACGGCGACATCAGCACCGCCGCCGCCGGCAGCGGCAGCCCCTTGGCGCGCAGGTCGAGGCAGGTCGAGAGCGCGAGCCCGCCGCCGGCCGAGTCACCCGCGAAGGCAACGCGCTCAGGCTGGATGCCGGAGCCGATGAGCCAGCGGTAGGCGGCGACGGCGTCCTCGACAGGGGCCGGGAAGCGGTGCTCCGGTGCCAGCCGGTAGCCGATGCCGAGCACGCGGCAGCCGCTGGCCGCCGACAGGCGCGCCATCAGGTCCCGGTGCGAGGTGGTCGAGCCCATGCGGAAGCCGCCGCCGTGGCAGAAGAAGATCACCCGATCGGGCGCTGCGCCGGATGCGTCGATCCACAGGGCCGGTACGCCACCGGCGTCGACGGGCGTCGCCGTGTGCTCGACGGCAGCGAAGGGGTACATGGCGTCCCAGTCGCGCCGCATCTGCTCGACCGGCGTGTGCCGGTTCCAACTGCGGTAGATGCCCAGGATGCGGTCGGTGACCTGATCGATCGATGTCGTCATCGTTGCTAGCCGCCCAGCCCCATGCCGCCGGAGACGCTCAGGGTTTCCCCGGTGATGAAGGAGGCTTGGTCCGAGGCCAGAAATATCGCCGCCGCCGCCACCTCTGCAGTCTCGCCCAGGCGCCCCACGAGCGTGGCGTCGGTCATCGCCTTCAGGATCTTGTCGCCGCCTTGGCTGACCGCTTCGTCGAGCATCGGGGTGCGGATCGGGCCGGGCGCGATGGCATTGACGGTGATGCCGAAGCGGGCGTTCTCGCGGGCGATCGACTTGGTGAAGGCGATGACGCCGCCCTTGGCCGCGGAATAGACCGAGCCGCCCTTCGAGCCGATGCGGCCGGCCTCGGAGGCGATGTTGACGATGCGGCCGAACCCGGCCGCCTGCATGGCGGGCAGCACCGCGTGCGTCGTCGCCAGCACCGAGATCAGGTTGATGTCGATGAGGCGGCGCCAATCGGCCTCGGCGGTCCTGGTGAAGAAGGAGTGCTGGTCGACACCGGCGTTGTTCACCAGGATGTCGAACGGACCCGTGTCGCCGATCACCTGGGCGACCGCCGCCACGTCGGTGACGTCGAGGCGCACGGCGGTGGCGCCGATCGCGCGGGCGAGGGCGGTGCCGGCATCTGCGTCGAGGTCGGCGATCACCACGGCGGCGCCGGCCTCGGCGAAGGCGCGCGCGATGGCGGCGCCGATCCCCTTGGCGGCTCCGGTGACGAAGGCGCGGCGGCCAGCAGGGCTGGTCATGTCAGCGTCCGATGAACTTGGGCTTGCGCCGCTCGATCACGGCGGCAAGGCCCTCGCGGGCGTCGGCGGTGCCCGACAGCTCGGCCACCGTGCGCGCCTCTTCCGGCAGGCAGGTGTCGACGCTGAGCCCGATGCCGTTCCAGAGCAGCCGCTTGGCGGCGGCGAGCGCTCGCGGGGCACCGGATGCGAGCTCGCGGGCCAGAGCTAGCCCGGCCGTGACCACCTCGTCGTCCGGCACGATGCGGTTGACGATGCCGAGCGCCTTGGCCTCCTCGGCGCTCAGCACGGGATTGGTGAGGATGATCTCGGCCGCCTTGCGGAAGCCGACGAGGCGCGGCAGCGTCACCGAAACGCCCGCGTCCGGCGCCATGCCGACGCGGGTGGCGCCGGCGAGAAACTTGGCCGACTGCCCGGCGATGACGAGGTCGGCGGCGCAGACGAGGCCGAAGCCGCCGCCGCCGGCGGCAAACCCCTGCACGGCGACGACGACCGGCGGCTGCAAGTGAAGCAGCGCGCCGACCGAGATCTGAAGATATGTGCAGGTCTGGCGCAGATAGTCCGGCAGGGCTTCGCCCTTGGAGGCGAAGTCCTTGACGTCGCCGCCGGCGCAGAAGTTGGGGCCTTCGCCGGTCAGCAGCACGGCGCGCACGTCCGGATCGCCATGGCAGGTCATGATGGCGTCGTAGAGCGCCTTGAGCAGCGCGATGTTCATGCCGTTCGAGGCATCCGGCCGGTTAAGCCGGATATGGGCAAGCCCGTCGTCGACAGTGAGCAGGACAGGTTCTGCGGCCATATCCGTTCTCTCCCCAGAGTATCTTCGTTCAAACGAGGAAGGACAGCGTGTAGAGCGCCTTCTCGTTGTTCACCAGCAGCACCTTCTTGAAGGCCATGCGGATCTCGCCGTCCTGCTCCCTGAGCGCGTATTCGTTGCGTGTCGCCCAGATGGTGTCGTCGCGCAGGTTGGATTCGAAGATCATGGTGTTGGCGCCGACCTTGATGTCGCCGCTGTCCGTCTTGCCGAGGATCTCGATGTTCGACACCAGGCGGCGCAGGCGCGACGGCGGCGCCTGGGTATGGCGCTTGCCGGTCAGCAACTGCTTCACCCTGAGCGAGATGCGGGAGCGGTTGTCGTAGACGATCGACATCTCCTTCTCGGGGTCGATGCTGTCGCCGTTGGCCGGAATCCAGTACACGCCGTCGTCGGTCCACAGGGATTCCCAGGCCTGATACTGGTGATCGTCCTGCAGGCGTGCCTCGCGGTAGACGAACTGCTGCACGTCGTTCAGCAGCTCGAGGCTGACGCGGTCACTCATCACCGTGCCTCCATCACGCCGCGGTAGTGATTCCAGATGCCGCGCGAGGGAACCTCATCGGTGGCGTGACCAATGATGTAGCCGTTCTCGTCCCGCCGCTCGCGGTGCATGCCGCGGCCGAGATAGATCCACTCCGGCTCTCGCATCAGGACCCCACGGTGCGAGCGCTCGTACATCTCGGAATCATCGGCGAGCAGCAGGCCCGCGGGCCCGACCGAGCCCATCGTCTGTTGCCGCATGCGGCGGTTCATATCCGGTGCGCCCTTGAACTGCAGGGCGGTGACGTGCTGCACCGTATCGTCCACGGCCAGCGGCTGCAGCACGAACATCTGGATCTCGGCGATGAACAGGTTGGGGAAGATCATGACGTGCGGCGTGCCGTCGATCATGATCTCGTTGGCGCGCTGCTCGCCGTAGGCGGCCCGCATCTTGGCGGCGTAGTCAGAGAGCCTCTCGGTCGTGGTGCCGAACCAGCCGAGCGGCTTGCCGATGCGGCGGAACTCCGGCCTGAGGTCGACCTCCGTGTGGCCGTTGCCGTAGTCGCGCGTCACCGCCGTGGACTTGGCGCCGTAGAGCGAGCCGATGCCGCTGTCGGCGACGCTGAAGATCGAGGCGTGTACGAAGGCCGGGTGATAGCCGTCGCATTCGTTCTCGAGGATGAACTTCCAGTTCGCCTTGACGCGATGCTTGAGGAAGCCCGCGGTGATCTCGATCTCGCCGGTGGGGGAGGTGGCGAGCAGGCGGTCGATGGTCTCCGCCGCACCGCCGAGGTGCTCCTCGAGCGACGGCCCGTCCGCGGCGAAGGAGCCGAAGACGAAGCCGCGGTAGGAGGCGACCCGCGCCACCCGTCCGAGGCCGAGCTGCGACTTGTCCTGGCCCTGGTAGCCGTCCGGGAAGGCATAGCCGATCAGGCTGCCGTCGTTGGCGAAGGTCCAGGAGTGGAACGGGCAGGTAAAGGTCCGCTGGTTGCCCTTCTCGGAGAGGCAGACCTGATTGCCGCGATGCGAACAGCGGTTGAGCAGCAGGTGCACCTGCCCGTCCTTGTCGCGGGTCATGATCACCGGCTGCGGCCCGATCGACTTCACGACGAAGTCGTCGCGCTCGGGAATTTCGCTCTCGTGGCCGACGTAGACCCAGGTCTTGTACCAGATCTGCTGAAGCTCGGCCTCGAAGATGGCCGGATCGCTATAGATCGAGCCGTGAACGCGATCCGGCCGGATCAGCTCGCCCCATTGCGAAGCTCGGGTCATGACGTTCATCGCCGCTCTCCGTTCTGCATCGTTCATCGTCGACGCGGCCCGTCGCCAGAACCCGGCGCGGTCGACGACTCGACGTGACATTAAATAATCCGACTGGTCGTTCGTATTTAGCACGCGGCCCCGGGCTGTTCAAGGGGCGCCGCCTGCCGGCAGCCGCTCAGGGCCGCCGTTGACCGACGGTGGCGGCCTCGACGTCCGGCTTCAGCCGCCAGTCCGGGCCGAAGTCGCTCAGCGCATGGAAGAACAGCGGCTTGGTGTCGCCGAGCCGACGGATGCGCTCGGCGTAACCGTCGAGATAGCCCTGTCTCGTGGCGTCATCGACGAAGTTGACCGAATAGGCGACGAACGGCGGCAGCACGTCGAAGCCGGCATAGGCCAGCATGCCGTTCTGGATCGGCCACAGGACCACGTCGAGGCCCCCGACGAGGCCGTCGGGGGCGCACATCGTGTCGTAGGCGGCGGTGCTGATGGCGACCATGGCGCGTCGACCGCGCATGCCGCCCGTGTCGTAGCGCTTGCCGCCGCCGTACACCGGGCCGTTGATGAACACCCGGTCGATCCAGCCCTTCATGATGGCGGGCACCGAGAACCACCAGAGCGGAAACTGCAGGATGAGGGTGTCGCACCAGATCAGCTTGTCCAGCTCGCCGGTGATGTCGGTCCTCAGCGACTGGCGCTGATAGTTGTGCTTCTGCTCCCGGTCGTATTGCAGCCGGTCGGGGAAGCGGCGCTCGCGGAAGTCCGCTTCGGTCGCCACCGGGTCGAAGCCCATGGCGTAAAGGTCGGAGACCTGCACCTCGTGGCCGCCGGCCGCCAGTTCGTCCAGCGCGCGTTGCAGCAGCGCCCGGTTGAAGGACTTCTCCTCCTGATGGGCGTAGACGATCAGGACTTTCATGGGGCTTCCCAGTCAAAGCTCCGTCATGGCCGGGCTTGACCCGGCCATCCATCAGAGCAGGAAAATGACGTGACCAGCCGACCGCCGGTTTTGCTGTGTAGATGGATGGCCGGGTCAAGCCCGGCCATGACGACGAACCGTATCAGTCCACCGGCACGAAGCTCAGGTCGCCGTAATTGGCGCGCATGATCTTTACGGCCTGGGACGAGAAACGGTTGCCCGGGCCGAAGCTGATCGGCGCCATGACGCCGGTCGCCAGGTCCTTGGTCTTATCGAGCTCCGCGATGGTGCAGGCGCGGGTCAGGTCCTTGCCGCAGCGCTTGATCGCATCGACGAGCAGTTTGCCGGCGGCATAGCCGACCTCGGTATAGCGGTTGATGCCCTTGGCCTCGTCGCCGAGCAGCGTCTTGGCCTTGTCGACGAAGGCCTTGCCGGCGGGGCTGGCCAGCGGCTCGACGTAGTCCACCGCATAGAGGCCGTCACTGGCCGGCCCGATCAGCTTGAGCAGCGCCTCGACGCGGCCCGGCCAGAAGATGCCGGTCACCGGCTTGATGTTGAGCTTCTCGAGCTCCTTCATCATGGCGACGTTCTCGGAGATGATGCCGCCGGCCATGAACATCTCGGCGCCCGAATCCTTCAGGCGCAGCATCTCCGAGGAGAAGTCGGTCTGCCCCTTCTTGTAGGTGGAGGTGAAGACCACGTTGAGCTTCTTCTCCTTGGCGGCGGCCTGGAAGCCGTCGCGGACGGCAAGGCCGTAGTCGTCGTCCTGGGTCACCAGCGCCCATTTCTTGCCGGGGTTCTTGTCGGCCAGGTAGTTGATCAGCTGCCGCACGCCCTCCTCATAGGCTTGGCCGAGGATGAAGATGTTCTTGCGCGGCGGGTTCCACTGGATCGGCATCGGCGCGACGCTGATGATCGTGGGCAGGCCGGCCTTCTCGATGAGCGGCAGCGCGGCCGTGGACTGGGCGGCGCCGGACACGCCCATCAGGGCGAACACCTTGTCGACGTCGGCGAGCTTGCGCACCGCCTGCAAGGTGCGGGAGGGGACGTAGCCGTCGTCCTCGGTGATCAGCTTGATCTTGCGCCCGTTGATGCCGCCTTCGGCGTTGGCCTCGGCGAAGGCCAGCTTGACGCCCTGGGCGTGGGCGACGCCGAGCAGGGCGGGGGGGCCGGTATAGGGGTTGATCTCGCCGACGGTGATGTCGCTGTCGGTAAAGCCCTGCTCGGCGGCGGCCACCGGCTGGGCGAGCGCCAGGCCGGCGACCGCGGCGAAACCGGCGGCTTTCAAAGATTGCAGCATGTGATGTCCTCCCTTTCTATCCGTGATTTTGAAGGGGCGCGGGCAGGGCCGCGGGGCACCCCTCTCCCCGCATGCGGGGAGAGGGCAGGTGAGGGGGCTTGCCCGTGTCGCACGACGCGCCGCCCACTTTCTCCTGCACACCCCCTCACCCGCCCTGCGCAGCGCTTCGCGCAAGTCGACCTCTCCCCGCATGCGGGGAGAGTTATGCCGTTGCGCCGCCGGCGGTTCATTCTGCGATCGGCCAACCAGGGACATCGCCGCGCGAGCCCATCAGAACCGCAGCGGCCAGTGCACCCACAGCCGCTTGACGTCGTGCCAGATGCCCACGAGGCCGCGGGGCTCGAAGCGCAGGAACAGGATGATCACGACGCCGTACAGGATGGCCTTGAGCTCGTGCACGCCGTTGGCGAACAGCGCCCCCACGCCGGAGCCGGCAAGGTGCAGGACTGTCTGCACCGCTTCCGGCAGCAGGATGATGAAGACCGTGCCGAGCACCACGCCGAGCACCGAGCCGAGGCCGCCGACGATGAGGATGGCGAGCGCCTCGATGCTGAGCAGGAAGGGAAACCCCTCGACGCTGACGAAGCTCAGGTAGATGCCGAGGAGGGCACCGGCGATGCCGGTGATGAAGGCGCTGGTGACGAAGGCGTAGAGCTTGTACGTCGCCAGGTTGACGCCCATGGTGCGCGCCGCCGTATCGTTGTCGCGGATGGCGACGAAGGCCCGTCCGATGCGGCTGCGGCGGATGTTCAGGCAGGCGAAGAGCGTCAGGATCGTCACGCCGAGGCACAGCAGGGCGAAGGCCTGGTCGCTGTCGAAATCGATGCCGAACATGGTCGGTCGCAGCACGGATATGCCGCGCGCCCCGTCGGTGATGGTGCTCGCCTCCAGGATGACGTTGTTGATGATGAACGAGAACGCCAGCGTGGTGATGGCGAGATAGAGGCCCCGCAGCCTGAGCGACGGTACGCCGACGATGACGCTGGCGAGCGCCGCGACGACGCCGGCGGCGCCGAAGCCCGCGAGCGGCGGCAGGCCGTGCTTGGTGACAATGATGGCGTAGGCGTAGGCGCCGACGACGAGGAAACCCACGTGGCCGAGCGAGATCAGCCCGGTGAGGCCGGTGAGCATGTTGAGCCCGAGCGCCCCGATGAGCGTGATCAGCACCAGCGTCAGCAGCGACAGGGCGTAGGCGTTCAGCACGAAGGGGGCGGCGACCAGCGCCGCCGCCAGCACGGCCGACCAGATCCACACCCAGGCGGAATCGCTGAGGACGATCAGCCCGGCATAGGTCTCCTTGAAATTGCCGCTGCGCATCAGACCCTCACGATCTCGCGTTCACCGAACAGCCCGAACGGTCGCACCATCAGCACGACGATGATCATCAGGAAGCCCGCGATGTCCTTCATGCCGGGCGAGAGGTAGCCGCCGGCCAGGTTCTCGGTGACGCCGATGATGAGGCCGGCGACGCCGGAGCCGAGCACCGAGTCGAGGCCGCCGAGGATGGTCGCCGGAAAGCCCTTCAGCCCCAGCTGGAACATCGCCGGCGACAGGTCGTAGACCATGGCGAACAGCACGCCGCCGATGCCGGCGATGACCGAGGAGGCGGCCCAGGCGAGCGCATGGATGCGCGCCGCCGAGACGCCCATGAGCAACGCGGCCCGGTCGTCGGCCGCGACCGCGCGCATGGCGATGCCGAACTTGCTGAAGCGGAAGAAGGCGTAGAAGCCGGCGAGCAGGCCGAGCAGGGTCACGATCGCCGCCACCTGCGCGCCGCGCAGGCTCAGGCCGCCGGCGCGCAGCACGTCGCGGCCGACGCCGAGATCCAGCGCATGCGGGTAGGCGTCCCAGATGAAGGTGATGCACGAGCGCAGGATGACGGCCAGCGCCACCGTGACCATCACGCCGGCGAACAGCGGCTCGCCCAGCATCGGGCGCATGACGATGCGCTCGACGAGAAGGCCCAGCACGACGGCGCCGATGATGGCGCCGGCCACGACGACGAAGACGTTGCCGGTGACCGTCGTGGCGATCGTCCAGGCGAGATAGGCCACGATCATGGTCATCTCGCCCTGGGCGAAGTTGACCAGGCCCGTCGCCTTGTAGATGACGGCGAAGCCCATGGCGATGAGGCCGTAGAGCGCGCCGACGGCGAGCCCGGACACGGTGAGATCGATGAGGAAGCTCATCTGGCGTCCTTGCCGTAGATCAGCTCGAGCTCGCGCGCGAACTTCTTGTTGATGGCGCCGCGCCGCACCTTCTGTGTGGCCGTGAGCTCGCCGTCGTCGTGGTCGAGCTCCTTCTCCAGGATGACGAACTTGCGGACGTTCTCGACGCGGGCGAACTTCTTGTTGGTCTCGCGCACGATGCCGTCGATCAGCTCGACGACCTCGGGCAGCTGCGAGAGCGACTTGTAGTTGGTGTAGGCGAGGTTGCGGTCGCGCGCCCAGCGGCCGACCTCGTCGTAGTCGATCTGGATCAGGGCGCCCAGGAACTTGCGGGCCTCGCCGACGACGATGGCCTCGCGGATGAAGGGGCTGTCCTTGAGCGCGTTCTCCATCTCGGACGGGGCGATATTCTTGCCGCCCGAGGTGATGATGATCGCCTTCTTGCGGTCGACCACGGTGATCTCGCCGTTGTCGAGCACCTCGACGATGTCGCCGGTGCGTAGCCAGCGGTCCGGGCCGAGCGTCGCGGCGGTGGCCGCCTCGTCCTGGAAGTAGCCCTGGAATATGCCCCGGCTGCGCAGCAGGATCTCGCCGTCGTCGTCCAGCCGCCACTCGGTGCCGCCGATGGCCAGGCCGCAGCCGCCGATCCGCATGTGCTTGCCGCCCTGGATGAAGCTGACGCCGCCCGACTCGGTCATGCCGTAGCCCTGGGCCACCGGCAGGCCAATGATGTCGAAGAAGCGCAGCATCTCCGGCGAGATGGAGGCGCCCGCGCACAGCCGGTGGCGGGAGCGGTCGAGCCCGAGGTGGCGACGCAGATTGGCGAACAGCAGGCCGTCGAGCAGCCGGCGCTCGAGGCGGTCCCTGAGCCCCTCCTGGCCTGCCTGGCGCCGATCCGAGAGCACCCGGCCGCGGCTGAGGCACCAGTTGGCAACGGCGCGCTGCGCCGGATGGCTGTCACCGAGCTTGAAGAAGAAGTTTTGCTGCAGCTTCTCGTAGATACGCGGCACGCCGATGAAGAAGGTCGGCCCGATCTCGCGGATGTTGGTGGCGACCGTGTCGATCGACTCGGCGAAATTCACCACGCCGCCCAGCACGAGCTGCATCACCATGGAGTAGCTGCGCTCCGCCACGTGGCAGAGCGGCAGGTAGCAGACGCTCTCGAAGCGGCGGCCGAGCGTGCCGGTGGCCTGCGCATAATGGTAGGCGGAATAGACCAGGTTGCGATGGGAGAGCATCGCGCCCTTCGGCGGCCCCGTGGTGCCCGACGTGTAGACCAGGATGCAGATATCGTCGGGCGCGGCGTTCTCGATCGTCCGGTCGAGCTCCTCCTCCGCCTCGGGATGAGCTGCCGCATAGGCGGCGCCGAGCTCGCACAGGGCGTCGAAGGACATGAGGTCGGCCCTGCCGTAGGCGCGCATGCCCTTGGTATCGACGCAGACGATCGCTGTAACGGCGGGCAGGCCGCCGTCGCGCGCCAGCGCATCGATGACCTTGTCGGTCTGCTCCTGGTCGCCGGTGACCACCAGGCGGGCGCCGCAGTGGCGCACGATATACTGGAGCTCGGGCCACGGATTGGTGGGATAGATGCCGACGACCTGGGCGCCGATCATCTGGGCGCCGAGGTCGGCGTAGTACCATTCGGGCGCGTTCTCGCCGGCGATGGCGATGCGGTCTCCGGCCTTGAGCCCCAGGGACCACAGCCCGAACGCAAAGAGCCGGGCGCGCTGGTAGTAGTGCGCCCACGTGTACCTGTGCCAGACGCCGCAATCCTTCTCGCGCAGGGCGAGCGCGGTGCCCATGGTCCGCGCCCGGTGGCGCAGCAGCCGGGGCAGGGTGATGTTGCCGTCCGGCAGCATGGCCTCGACGGCGCCGGGCGCCTCGGCCGCGATGCGCGTGATCGCGGCGCCGCGGGCGCCTGGTGTTGGGGCTGTGCGGGCGACGTCAAGCATGGACACCGACACCTTGCTGTTCGGCCGGCGACGCCTCCGGCGCGGCGCTGCGGCCGAGGTAGGCGTCGAGCACCGCCGGATCGTTGCGGATTTCGGCAGGCGTGCCGCCGGCGATGCGCCGGCCGAAGTTCAGCACCTGCACCCGGTCGGAGATGTCCATGACGATGCGCATGTCGTGCTCGATCATCAGCACGGTGATGCCGAGCTCGTCGCGGATATCGAGGATGAAGCGGGCGATATCCTCGGTCTCCTCCAGGTTCATGCCCGAGACCATCTCGTCGAGCAGCAGCAGCTTGGGCTCGCAGGCCAGCGCCCGGCCGAGCTCGACCCGCTTCTGCTGGCCATAGGAGAGGGTGCCCACCACGGCGTCGCGGATGTGCTCGATCTCGAGGAAGTCGATGATCTCCTCGACCCGCTGGCGCGCCGCGATCTCCTCGCGGCGCGTGCGCCCGAAGAACCAGGCGGCCTCCAGCACGCTGGAGCGCAGGTGCACGTGCCGGCCGACGAGGATGTTCTCGACCACGGTGCCGTGCTTGAACAGCGCCAGGTTCTGGAAAGTGCGGCCGATGCCGATGGCGGCGAAGCGCGAGGGCGCCACGCGGCCGAGGTCCTGTCCGTCGAACGTGATCCGCCCGGCGGTCGGCCGCAGCACGCCGCTGATCATGTTGAACAACGTCGTCTTGCCGGCGCCGTTGGGGCCGATGACGCTGCAGATTTCCCCGGCGTTGACGTCGAAGCTGACCTCCGAGACCGCCGTCAGGCCGCGGAACTGCTTGGACACGGATTGCAGAGTGAGCAGCGCCGTCACGACAGCCACCGTTTGCGCCGCTTGTAGTGCTTCACGTCGCGCATGGATTTGTGGCCGGCGTTCGACAGCCCCAGGTAGAATTCCTGCACATCCTGATTGCGGGCGAGCTTCTCGGCCGGCCCATCCAGGACGACGCGGCCGTTCTCGAGGATGTAGCCGGCATCGGCGATTTCCAGCGCCCGCTGGGCGTTCTGCTCGACCAGCAGCACCGTCATGGCGAAATCGCGCCGCAGCGTGGCGATCACCTCGTAGATGCGGTCGATGATCAGCGGCGCGAGGCCCAGCGAGGGCTCGTCGAGCGCGAGCAGCGTCGGCTTGGCCATCAGCGCGCGGCCGATGGCCAGCATCTGCTGCTCGCCGCCGGACATGTAGCCGGCGATCTGGTGGCGCCGTTCGGCCAGGCGCGGAAACAGGGCGAAGGCCTGATCGCGCCGCTCCCGGACGACGGCTGCCGAGGTCGTGTAGCCGCCGATGACGAGGTTCTCCTCGACGGTCAGCGCCGGAAAGATGCGCCGGCCTTCGGGCACGTGCACCAGGCCGCGGCGCACGATGGTGTCGGGCGCCAGATGGCTGATGTCCTCGCCGCCGAAATGGATGCTGCCGTTGTCGAGCGAGCCGTCCTCGGTATGGAGGATGCCGGACATGGCCTTGAGCAGCGTCGACTTGCCGGCGCCGTTGGAGCCGAGGAGGGCGACGATCTGCCCCCTCGGCACTTCGATGCTCACGTCGCGCACGGCCTCGATGGCGTTGTCGTAGACGATCTGGACGTTGCGGAACTCGAGCAGCGCCGTTTGGGCGGCCGTAGCCGGCGCCGCAGATCCGGCCGGCCCATCCTGTGGGCGGGGCGAGGCGAGCATGGCGGTCACGCCGTCCGGCGGGCCGGCGACGGGTTGCTGCCGCGCTCGGCCACGATCGCGTCGACCACCAGCTTCGCCGTTTCGGCGCAGGCCTGGGTGCCGCCGTTGCCGTATACCTTGACCGCGTCGCCGACGCACCAGAGGCCGTCGATCCCGGTCTCGCGCGGCAGGTCGTAGCCGGCGCAACTGCGCTGGGCCGGCCAGCCGTCGCGCATGACCCGCACCGACAGCATCTTGGCGCCGGCGAAGCCGGGAAAGATCTCGCGCAGGTCGGCCAGTGCTTCCTCGATCTCCGCCTTCTCGTCGAAGTCGCCCAGCGCCGGCACGGGGACGGCGTAGGCGACGTAGAGATGCCAGCCCGGCGGCGCCAGCTCCGGGCACGTCGCGGTCATGTTGGCCATGTTGCAGAGGCGTCGCGTCTTGCCGAAGGTGATGATGCCCGGGGCCGGGAACAGCGGCTCGCGCGTGGCGAAGTTGACGACGATGTTGGCGGCCGGCCGCAGCACGGTGCGGACCTGGTCCACGTAGGCGGCCGGGAAGTGGGCTTCGCCCGCGAGGGCGACGGTCGTCTGCGGGCCGGCATCGCTGACGACGAGGCCGCTGACGATGCGCGTCGGCTCGCCGTTGCGCGTGACGGTGACGCCCTTGACCGCGCCATCGGCGACGGAGATGCCGGTCACCGGGCTCGACAGCCAGACTTGGCCGCCATGGGCCTCGGTGGCGCGGGCCAGCGCGTTCCAGGCGCCCATGGTGCCGGTCGGCGAGAAGCCGAAGCGCTTGAAGGCGCCCTTGCTGGTGAAATAGGTGAGGAAGGCGCGGGCCGGCAGCTCGTCGGCGTTGCACGCGAAGATCGCCGCGCACAGGTTGCGGAAGATGGCGTGCACGGTCTTGTTGCTGGTGTAGCCGGCCAGCCAGTCAGCCGTGGACTGACGGCCGTCTGGGAGATTGCCGGCGCGCGCATCGGCGATCTTCTCGAGAACGCGCGAGGCCTGCTTGGTGATCTGGCCCAGCAGCAGCCCCCAGCCGCCCCGGCTGATGTCCACCACCTTGCCGTCGAGATAGAAGGCGGAGGCCGGCTCCGGCACGCGGATGTCGAGCGGCGCATCGACCAGTCGGAAGGTCTCCTCGAAGACGCCGCCCAGTTCCAGGGCGATGGCGCCGATGTTGACCTTGAAGCCGTCGATTTCCTCCGTCGCGGCGCGGCCACCGACGTGGTCGAGGGACTCCACGAGGATCGGATTGAAGCCGGCGTGGGCGAGCCGGGCGGCTGCACTCAAGCCACCGGCGCCCGCGCCGATCACCACGGCATCGGCATGAACCTCCTGCATGCGGCACGTTCCCTTCGAGTTGATTTGAGCCGGCCACGGACGCGCCGCCCGGCTGTCGTTGATCTGGATCAAATTATAATAATTCGGACAGACGTTCAACAAATTTGTGAAGATACATCGAGCTGCTGGATCGCCGGCCGATGCGGCATGTCTCGTGGGCTGTTGCGCGGCCCGGCTCGGTGATTGGCTGCGGGGGATCGAGGCATGACCGCCACCGGCCGGGTTTGGGGGGGGGCGTGCGGGCAGCCACCGATCCGCGGATCCCGCACATTCGGACGGCTTGCGTCGGCGGCGGCCTCCTCCTGCGGCTTTCTGAGCTGCCGCATCTGGAGCGGCGGCGGCATCGAGGCTAATATATACCGGCTAGCTGTTCAATTAATAAGACGGCCCGCCGCGCGGAGCGCGGCAACCGGGAGGACGGGCGCGCCGCGGCAGCGCCGGAGAGGGCACCCCTTGCGCGCCGCTTCTGCGCAATCGGGTTCCAAACAGCTGTCCGGATGGGTTATTGCGTCTTGAGGTGATATGGTTGAATTGAGCTGCCGGCCGGCGCGGAGAAGAAGGTTGAGATGGCACGCACCCGATCAGATAATTTCGAAGCGATCCAGCAATCGATCCTGAAGCACGCGGTCGATCTCTTCGCCAGCCAAGGCTACATGAGGAGCACGATTGCGGATCTGGCGGATGCCTGCGAGGTATCGCGAGGTGCACTTTATCATTACTTCGATTCCAAAGAGGCGATCCTTTTCGCGATCCTGCACAACCACGTCAGCAAGCTGCTGACCATCATCGAGAGCGCGGCCGGCGAGCGCGAGGGGCCCCGCGCGCAGCTTCATCGGATGATCGAGGCGATCGTCGAATACAATGCCGACTCGCCCGGCGAGCAGGTCGTTCTGCTCAACGACCTGACCTTCCTGGACAAGAAGGAACAGGAGGTCATCAAGGGCCTCGAGCGGCACATCGTCGACCTCTTCGCCGACGCGCTGGTCCGGGCCGACACGAACGGCCGAATCGACCGCAAGACCAAGAAAGTCTACACGATGAGCCTGCTCGGGATGATCAATTATTCCTACACCTGGTTCGATCCGCATGGTTCCGTCGAGCCGAGGGAGCTCGCCGAGATCATCACCGCGACCTTCCTCGACGGTTTTGCCGCTGCCGGCGCGCTGCGGACCGTCCCGGCCGATCCGCCGCCCGCGCCTCGCAAGCGGACGCGGGCGGAGAGCTGAGGCCTGTCCACGTTGATGGGGCCGGGCAGGCCCGGCCGCCTATCCCAAATTAGAGCGCCGGGAAGCGCTGCGGATCCGGATAGAGCGGATAGCCCGCGGCGACGCCATATTCGCTGATGCCCCAGCCGGTCGCGCCGTCGCTGGTGAGCCGCACCACGTGGTCGGAGAGCGTGCGCGCGGCGGCGCGCACCGCGTGATCGTCCAGGTCCCAGACGTCGTGGCCGCTGTAGAGGGCGCCGCGGTCGTCACCGTGGTTCCAGCCCTGGAAGCCGCCATAGAGCCCGCCCTTCAGGTAGAACCGCGTCGGCAGGCCCTCCATGCGCACCTGTCGCGCCGGGCCTTCGTCGAACTCCAGGCGGAATTCGGCCGTGGCGATGGTCTGGCCGTGCGGATCGCTCGCCCATTCGATGTCGTGGCTGGCCGCCAGGATCTCGCGGCGGCTGACGGTTCCGTCGGGGCCGCGGCGGAACTCCGTGCCTGACAGATACATCGGCAGGCCCGGCTTCCGCTCCTTGAGGAAGATCGACAGGCTCGAATCCTCGAACTGGAACATGGACCAGGTCCAGAAGAAGTTCTTGTGGGTGGCGGCCGGCGGGCGGGTCTCGTCGGTCTTCATCTCCGAGCGCACCCCCCATGAATGGTCGCGCTGGCCCCACCACAGCGACGGCTCGACCGCGTGGCGGCGGCCGTCGACGACGAGCCAGCCGCGCCAGCGGCCGAACTGGGCGATGCGCGTCATATCTTCCTCGACCTGGCCGTTGCGCTCGCGGAAGCTCTGCTTCTCCTGGGCGGCCGGGAAGGTGGCCTCGAACGTGAGGTCGAAGCTGATCCCCGAGCCGTTGTCGGCCAGGACCAGCCGGTGGCGCTTCATGCCCTCGACGACTTCGAAGCGCAGGGGGCCGACCGTGGTCTCGAGGGGGGTGTCGCCGAGCTGGCGCGAGACCCGGAAGTTGTGCTGCTTGCGCCCGACGGTGACGCCGGCGAAGGCGTCCATGACGCCGCGGTTGGGATAGTAGCCGAGGCCGACGTCGAGCAGCAGATCGGTGCCGTCGATCGGGTGCCCCGTGTACCAATAGCGTTCCGTGAAGCGAGGATCGCCATTGCCGGCGCACGCAAACGGCGCGGCGGCCTGGTGGCCGATGAGATCGTCTTGGGGAGTGAGCATCGCGGGTCCTTCGCCTGTGTCAATCTCTGTGCCTGCGCCGGACGTCGACGAGCGGTCCGGCGGGGCGTGCCCAGGTCTTCGAGGTCGGGCGTCTTCGAGGTCGGGCGTCTTCGAGGTCGGGCGTCTTCGAGGTCGGGCGTCTCGGTCCGGCCGGGGCTCCCGGCCGCGACGCAATGAGGCGATCCCGGGGCGCAGGGCCTGGGACCGCCAGCGTCGATGAAGCCTCAGCGCTCCGCCGCTCCGGATCCGAACAGGACCCAGGTCTTGCCGTCGAAGCGGGCGAAGCGGGTCTCCTCGAGCGTCGGATAGCCGCCGCCGGAGGCCTGGAAGACGATGCCGGGCAGCAGCATCGGCAGGGAGAGGCCCTGCAGGTGCGTCGCCTGCTCGAGCAGGTTCGCCCGGGTGAGGTTGTCGCCGCTGCGCCGCAGGATCTCGGCCGCGGCCTGCGCCGTCGAGTAGCCGGTGACGGCGATGATGTCGTCGGGATTGTCGCTCGGCATGTAGCTCTTCATGAAGGCCAGGTAGTCCTTCATGCCGGTGTCGTTGGCCCAGGTCGGATCGCTCGGTGTCTTGTAGGGGCTCGTGGTCACCACCCCGACCGCTGCATCGAGCCCGGCCGGGACGAGCACGCCCGCGACGGAGTTGGAGATGGAGGGCAGGATGACCAGCGGCTTCCAGCCCAACTCGTGGATCTTGCGGACGGCCTGGGCCGCGAACTTGTTCTGGGCGCCGATCAGGACGACGTCGGCACCGGCGTTCTTCAGCGCCAGCATCTGCGAGTCCACCGTCGTGTCGGTGACCTGGTAGCTCGTCTCCTTGACGATCATGGTGCCGGCCTTGTCGCCCAACGCTTCGCGTATGCCCTTGGCGTACTCCTTGCCGATGTCGTCGGACTGCATGAACAGGCCGATCTTGGCGTCGGGCTTTTCCTTGAGGATGAACTTGGCGATGTTCTTGCCCTCGTTCAGGTAGGACGGCGAATAGGGCGTCGTCCACGGGAACTCCTTGGGCTCGTTCCAGCGTGAGACGCCGCTCTGCACCAGGAGTTGCGGGACCTGCTTGAGGTTGAGGTATTTCTGGATCGCCGCGTTGGTCGGAGTGCCGAACGGGCCGACGATGGCCAGCACCTGGTCGTCCTCGACCAGCTTGCGGACGACCTCGACGGTCTTGGGCGGGCTGTAGCCGTCGTCCAGCGCCACCAGCGTGACCTTGCGACCGTTGATGCCGCCCTTCTCGTTCAGCATCTTGAAGTAGGCCAGCATCGTGCGGGAAAAGCTGGAATAGGCAGATGCCGGTCCGCTGAACGGCGCGTTCTGGCCGATCTTGATCTCGGTGTCGCTGGCGCCGCTGTCGTAGCGCTTCTGGGCCACGGCGCTGCCGCTGGCTAGCACGCAGCCCATGGCGGCTGCAGCAAGTATCGAACCCGTACGCATGTTCCCCTCCCATTCTTGGCGCCGGTTGAACGGCCGGCCGGCCCCATTCGGCCTGTTCACAAGCGCTCGGCGCGATGATAAACATAATCCGTCCAGTCGGTCTATCTACGATTTCGGCTGGACGGGAAGGCGTGCCGGGACGATGGCATCGGTGCGCCTCCGGCTGACCGGCAAAGACGGCGACTTTCGGGAGCGAGACGTTCAATGAAGTTTACGCAGGCGCTGAGCTCTGCCGTGCAACAGCATCGCAATCGCGCATCCACGGTCCACTTCGGCCGCACCCGCACCTGGGGCGAGACCGGCGAGCGGGTGGCTCGCGTCGCCGGCGGGCTGAGGGGCCTCGGCGTCACCGACGGCGATCGGGTCGCCGTGCTGGCGATGAACAGCGACCGCTATGTCGAGGCCTTCTTCGCCGTCGCCTGGGCGGGCGCGGTGGTCGTGCCGCTGAACACGCGTTGGGCGCTTGCGGAAAACGAGTACGCGCTGAAGGACTCGGACGCGAAGGTGCTTCTCGTCGACGGGCACTTCGCCGATCAAGCGGTGTCCTTGCGGGGTGCGGTGCCGGATCTGACCGTCGTCTACATGGACGACGGCGCGGCGCCGGATGGCGCCATCCATTTCGAGACGCTGGCCGCGGGCGAGCCGATCGCCGACCTGTCCGGCGCCTACGACGATCTCGTCGGCATCTTCTATACCGGCGGGACGACCGGGTTCCCCAAAGGCGTGATGCTGTCGCACAAGAACGTCGTCTATGAATCGGTGGTCTGGATCTATTCGCTCGGCTTCACCGAAGAGACCGTCTACCTCCATTCCGCGGCGCTGTTTCACCTGGCCGGCGCGTCGCCGATGGTGGCGTTGACGCTTGTCGGCGGCACCCACGTCACGCTGCCGAAGTTCGAGGCCGAGGCGGCGATGAAGGCGATCGCCGAGAACAAGGTGAACTACTGCCTGTTCGTGCCGACGATGCTGAACATGATGCTCAATCATCCGGCGTTCGGCACCTACGACCTGGGCAGCGTCAAGGATTGCGAATACGGTGCCTCGCCCATGCCGGACGCCTTGCTGGTGCGGATCATGAGAGAGCTGCCGCACTGGCGCTTCCATCAGGGCTACGGCCTCACCGAATGCGCGGCGCTGGCCTCCCTGCTGCCCTGGCGCTGGCACGCCCTCGAAGGGCCGCTGGCGGAGAAGCGCAAGTCCGCCGGGCGGGCCGCCGCCGGCGTCGAGATCCGCATCGTCGATGCGGACGGCCGGGAGCTGCCGCGCGGCAGCGTTGGCGAGATCGCCATCCGTGGTGCCGGCGTCATGCTCGGCTACTGGCGCAAGCCGGAGGAGACCGCGCGGGCGCTCCGCAGCGGCTGGCTGCATACGGGCGACGGCGCCTGGATGGACGAGGATGGCTTCATCTACATCGTCGACCGCGTGAAGGACATGATCGTCTCGGGCGGCGAGAACGTCTATTCCGGCGAGGTCGAGAATGCGATCTACCAGCACATCGACGTGCGCGAGTGCGCGGTCATCGCCGTGCCCGACGACACATGGGGGGAGGCAGTGCATGCCATCGTCGTGCCGAAGGACGGCCGCGAGCTGGGGCCGGCGGAGGTCATCGCGCACTGCCGCACGCTCATCGCCGGTTATAAGTGTCCGCGTTCCGTCGAGGTCCGGGCGGAGCCGCTGCCCCTGACCGGCAGCGGCAAGATCATGAAGGCGCAATTGCGGGAAGAGAAGTGGCGCGGCCACGGCAGGGGTGTGAATTGACCGCCGCCATGTCGACGATGCAAACACGGCAAGCCGCGCCGCAGGCGGCGATCCCCGCAACCGAAGTCGACGACGGACGGGTGCGCGCGGGCCTGAGCGAGCACCTGAGCCAAAGCGCGGGCGGGCCCGTGGCGATTATCGCCTTCGACCGACTTTCGCCCGGCTTCTCCTGGCTTACCTACAGCTTCAAGGCGCGCTATCCGTCCGGCGAGATCCGTCATCTGATCTTGCGGATCGGGCCGCCGAGCGGGCTGTTCGCGCCCTATTCCGTGCTGCCGCAGGTCTACGCGCTTCAGGCGTTGCACGGGACGACCATTCCCGTTCCCGGCCTCGTCGCCCATGCCGAGCATGGCGGCGCGGTGGGCTTCCCGTTCTTCGTGTGTGAGCACGTGCCGGGCCACGTGACCGCACCGTGGACCGGCAGCTCGGCCGGCGAAGAGCAGCGGCTGGCGATTGCCGAGCAGTTCGTCGACATCCTGGCCGACCTGCACGGCCTCGACTGGGCCGCCTCGCCGCTGGCGAAGCTGCCGTCGCCGGCCGGAGACGGCCCTGTCGAATTGCGGCCGATCGAGGGCTGGCGCCGGCTGATCGCGCGGCCCATGCAGCGCTACTATCCGCTGCTCGATTGGGCGGGACACTGGCTTTCCGACAACTGCCCCAAGCCGCCGCGGCTCACCGTCGTCCACGGCGACTACCGCGTTGGCAATTTCCTGGAGGACCAGGGCCGGATCACCGCCATCCTGGACTGGGAGCTCACCCATGTCGGCGATCCGCACGAGGATCTGGGCTGGGCCCTGATGCCGACGTTCAACGCCGGCAGCCGCAAGCTCTACGGCGTCATGGAGCGCGAGCGCGTGCTGGAGCGCTACGCGAAACGCTCGGGCATCCCCGTCTCCGCCAGGAGCCTCGCCTTCTACGAGGCCTTCGCCCTCTACCAGGCGGCCGGCATCCAGCTCTGCGGCGCCTACGCCTTCGAGGTCGATCGCTGCAACGACATGCGCATGGCCGCCATGGCGACCCGCATGGCTCCCATCATCCGCGCCCTGGATCGCGCCATCGAGGCCGCCGCATGAGCAAATCCTTCGACCTCGTCCTCGACGGTGCGATCGAGGCCCTCCGCACCAGCATCCTGCCGCACCTGAGCGACAGCTTCGTCAGGGGGCAGGCGTACGGCGTGATCTTCGCCCTCAACGGCCTGAAACTCGGTGCCGATTGGGCGGCCGGACCGCTCCTGGCCCAGGTCACGCTGCAGGACCGGGCCTTCGAGGCGGTGTCCTGCCTGGCCGCTGGCCTGCCGCACCCACCGATCCCGGCGCTGCCGCGGACCGCCGGAGGCATCGTTGACGGCGCCGCCCTCGAGGCGCTGCGCGATGAGGGCGACCGCCAGCTCGGCGCGCTGCTGATGTGGGCCTCGACCGACGCTGTCGGCGCGGATCAGGCGGCCGCTGCCGAGATCCAGGACACGCTGCGCCGCTTCATGCGCGAGCAGATGACGCTCGAGATCGGCACCATGGCGAAATCCATGTTCCACGAGCTCGCCACCGGGGAGGACAGTCCGGCGGGGACGTCAGCGCGCGGATAGGCTGCGCAGGCGCCACGCGTTGGCGGTGGTTGCGGCGAGCTCGCGGAAGCTGCGATGACGGCGGCCCTGGCCGTGCCGCATGTCGTCGTGCAGCTGCCGCGCGTAGGCCTGGTCGTCGACCTCGGGCGCGTGGCGGTCCGAATCCGCATAGGCCGCGCGCTGATGCTTGCGGCGTGAAGCTGCCTCGCGGACCTGGGACTCGGCGTCCGGCAGCGCCATATCGCCGGCGAGCGCCGCCGCGAGCCAACGGCCCTGGACCTCGACCAGCGGAATCGCCGGCCCGACCGGCTCGACCAGACCAGCGAAGATCAGCCCGCGATGCTTCGGCGATATCATGCCTCGGTAGAGCGAGCCCGCGTCGGTTTCCGGATCGAACAGCGATCTGGCGAGGAACGGAAACGTGGTGCGGTAGCCGGTGGCGTAGATGATCGCGTCGAAGGCCTGACGGCTGCCGTCGTCGAATTCCACCTCCATGCCGTCGAGCAGGCGGACATTCGGCTTGATCGAGATCAGCCCGTGGCCGAGGCAGGGCAGCAACTCCTCGCTCATCGTCGGCTGCTCGCGCCGGATGGGATGCTCAGGCCGCTTGAGGCCGAAGCGCCGCTGATCGCCGGCAGCCAGCCGAATCAGCGGTGCCATGACCGCACGCGTCACCTGGGCCGGCAGTCGCAGGCGCCCGGAGAGAATATCGCACCAATGGTCGGTCGGCCGCCCCATCAGGTACTTGGGCGTGATCCAGGCACCGCGGCGCGTCGAGAGGGTGACACCGGCCGCATGCCGGCAGAGATCGACGGCGATGTCGACGGCCGAATTGCCCATGCCGACCACCAGCACGGTCTTGCCCTCGAACGGCTGGGCGGTGCGATAGTGGTGCGAATGCGTCGCCGTGCCGAAGAAGCGACCGGGAAAGGCGGGGAGACGCGGGTCCCACAGGTGGCCGCTGGCCACGATCACGGCGCGGTAGTGGCGCACCTCGCCACCCGCCAGATATACGCGCCACTGGCCGCCCGGGCCCTTCGTCACCGCATCGACCGTGGTGCGGAAGGTGACCATGGGGCGGATACCGAACGCGTCCGCATAACTCTCGAGGTAGGAGAGGACTTGCCGGTGGGACAGAAAGTCCGGCAGCGAATCCGGGACCGGGAAATCCGAGTAGCCGAGACGGCGGCGGCTCGTGTTGATATGCAGGCTCGCGTAGGCGGACGACAGGCCGTTGTCGTTCTGATAGCGCCACAGGCCGCCGAGGTTCGAGCCCTTCTCGAAGCAATCGAAGGCGAGCCCTCGCTCGCACAAGGCCTTGGCGACGGTGATGCCCGAGGCGCCGGCGCCGATGATGCAGATGTCGGGAGACCGCGACGGCCGCCTCGCCGCGGCCGCGTCGTCGAGATCGGACCAGGCGCTCCGGCACGCCATGTCAGCGGTCTCCGCCGATCGCGCAGCGCGCATCACGTGTGACCGGCCGGCCGCTGCCGTCGCGGCCGAGCGGGCCAGTCTCGGTCAGTCCACGGGCGAGTGATCCGGGACGCCTCCCTGATTCGGCAACGAGAATGCGGCTCATGACGACCCCCTCTCCCTGGTCTGTCGAACGCGCCGGCCCTCCCGCGCGTGGCCGAGGGCCTGAACCCACCCGCTGGAGCGGACGCTCCGACGGAATCGGAGCTACCGCCCAATCTCCCTGTCTTCGCATCGGATTTACCCCCAAATCTGATGTCGGCCTTTGGGTCCGATGTTCTAACCGGATACCCTAGAATAGCGGCCACGAAATCTCTTCGATAGTGAGTAAATAGTCGGCTCCTGGGCTCCGTCCGCAGGCGCAACTGCATCCGCAGCAAGAGGTAGCGCGTGCCCCCGCAAACAGGCGCGGAGCCGGGGAAGCGGCAGCCCCGGCGCACGAATGTACGGCCGTATTCGCTGCGCGAGGCAGCCGGTCGGCCGGCGACCCGACCTGAGGACTTACGCGCGATTACACCCATGATTCTTCACCGACAGAAGCCCACATCGTCGTGATCTGGGTGTCACTCCCACCATTTGTTGTGGATGAATGTCGGTGTTCGATCGCACCCGCGCAGCGACGTTGCCGCCGCTTCAGCCCACGAACTTGGCGCGCGGCCGGATGAGCTGGCCCCCGGCACGTTGTTCCTGGGCGTGGGCGATCCAGCCCGCCGTGCGGCCGAGCGCGAACAGGGCGAGCGGCGTTCCCGGCGGCAGATCATGGCTGCGGGCGATCGCCGCGAGGGCGACGTCGATGGTCGCCTTGCGGCCGGTGAGGCGCTCGGCGTGGTCGATGAGATCAAGGATATCAGCGGCCGCGCCGACGTGGGGGAGCAATGCGCGGGCGCGGGGGTCGCCGTCGGGATAGAGCGCGTGGCCGAAGCCGGGTATGGTCTCGCCGCGGGCGATGCGGGCGCTGAGTCCACGTGCCGCCCCGCCGGCCCGCTCGATCTCGTCGAGCAGCGCCGTCACCTGGTCGGTCATGCGGCCGTGGCGGGCTCCGCCGAGCGCGGCCAGGCCGGCGATCAGGCTCGCGGTCAGGCTGGCCGCCGTCGCCGCGACGACGCGCACCGCGAAGGTCGACGGGTTGAGCTCGTGGTCGGCCGAGAGCACCAGGGCGCGGCGGATGGCGTCGGCCGCCGATGGCCGGTTCCAGGCCTGGGCCAGCGCCTCGTGCAACGGCACACCGGGTGCGAGCGCGGCGCCGGCGAAGGCCGCTGCCAAGGCCTGCATCAGCCGTGCGCCGCGGCGCGGAAACTGCGTCTCGGGCAGGCCCGGCAACTCCTCGTCGAGGAGCAGGGCGAGCAACGCGATCGCTTTGTCCGTGGCCGCTGCTGCCCGGAGCCGCTGGGCCGTCTCGCTCCATCCCGCCACGGTCGCCGGGTCGAAGCCGGAGTGCGCGAACGGATCCCGATCCGTCTCGCCCCACAGCAGCCGGGCTGCCTGCTCCAGCGTGGACGTCTCGGCGAGCTCGACGGCGTCGCGGCCGCGATAGAGCAGGCGGCCGCCGTCGAAGGCGGTGATGCGCGTTTCGAGAACCGGCAGCCCCCAATCGAGCGCCGAGGCCGCCGCCGTCGACGGCCGGCGCAACCGCGCCTTGCGGTCGATCAGCCGGTCGACATCGGCCTGGACGTAGAGCCGCGCCCGCGGCGTGGTGGGGTGGGGCGCCGAGCCGATGAGGCCGCGGCTGACGTAGGCGTAGAGCGTGGCGCGGCTGACCTTGAGGCGCGCGGCTGCTTCATTGGCGGAGAGGAGGGCGGGCGGGGGATCCGGTTGAGCCATCATATTGATATATTGATTCAAGATTGACGACTTGAGCAAGTCGGGTCGTCATGAGGCGGTGAATGCGTGATCAGGGAGACCGGGCATGACCAAGCCCAGAGCCATCGGCCTCGACGACGTCGTCGCCGCCGAGACCGTCCTGAGCGACGTGGACGGCGAGGCCGGCCGCCTCATCCTGCGTGGCCATGACGTGGAGGACCTGGCCGGACAAGTGCCCTACGAAGCCGCCGTCGCCCTGTTCTGGAACGGGATCGTGCCGCCCGGCGACAGCGCCGCGGCGCTGGGGCGCGACATCGCCGTCGGCCGCGAGCACGCCTACCGCCGCTTCGCGCCGTTGCAGGACACCGCGGCGGCGCTGAGCCCGGTCGAGGGGCTGCGCCTGTTCCTGTCGGCCATCGGCGACGACGATCCGCTCGCCCATCCGGCGGCGCTGGTGGGGGCCGTCGGCGTCGCGGCGGCCATGGCCGTCCGTCTCCGCGAGGGCCGTGCGCCGCTGGCGCCCGACCCAAGCCTCTCCCATGCCGCGGACGTGCTGCGCATGCTCTCCGGCCGGATGCCGTCGCCGGCCCATGTGGCGGCGCTCGACACCTATCTGGTGACGATCCTCGATCACGGGCTCAATGCGTCGACCTTCACGGCGCGTGTGGTTGCCTCGACCGCGGCGGGCCTGCCGTCCGCCGTGGTGGCGGCGCTGATGGCGCTGAAGGGCCCCCTGCACGGCGGCGCGCCGGGGCCGGTGCTCGACATGCTCGATGCCATCGGCACAGCCGACCGCGCCGACGCCTGGCTTGCCGCCGCGCTCGCCCGCGGCGACCGGCTGATGGGCTTCGGCCACCGGGTCTATCGCGTGCGCGACCCGCGCGCCGACGTGCTCAAGGCTGCGATTCGCGGCCTGACCGATCGCCCCGGCCGCATCGCGCTGGCCGAGGCCGTCGAGGCCGCGGCGCTCCGTCAACTGGCCGCCCACAGGAGTGGCCGCCCGCTCGACACCAACGTCGAGTTCTACACGGCGCTGCTGCTCGAGGCTCTGGGCGTGCCGCGCGCCGGCTTCACGCCTTTGTTCGCTGCCGGCCGCGTCGCCGGCTGGATCGCGCACGTGCGCGAACAGGAGGCGGCGGGGCGCATCATCCGGCCGCAGTCGCGCTACGTCGGGCCGATGCCGGCCAAGGCGGCGTAAGAGGTGGCCAGGACGCGGCTCACGCCGCGTCCTGCATCAGCCCGATCTCCGATTTGACCGCGTTGAGGAAATAGCGGCCGAGCCAGGCGCGCGGCATGTGGCGCAGGACGACGTTCCTGACATGGAAGGCGAGCTGGCTTTCCGGAATGAACATCGACGCCATCCGCCGGCTGCGCTGCTGCAGCCGCTGGATGGCCGGGCGCAATCTGGCTTCGTGGGCATCCAGCGCCGCCCGCACCGTGTCTGTCCGCGCCAGCTCGCGCCCCAGCATCTCCGCCGAGGTCATCGCCATGCCGGCGCCCTGTCCGGAGATCAGCGTCAGGCAGTGGGCCGCGTCGCCGAGCAGAACGACGCGCTCCTTCGACCAGGCGGGGACGTCGACCAATGTCAGGTCGTCGATGATCGGAACCGCGCCGTCCGTCCGCGCCTTTTGCATGAGCTCCCGCACGCGCCCGAAGCTGCGCGTCGCCACCTGCTCCAGCATCGGCCAGCGCACGTCGGCCGGAACGGGCCCGGTCCGTTCGTCGCGCCACACGTGCAGGGCGGCCAGACGATCGCCCCGGAGGGCGTAGTACTCGGCCAGATGGCCGGGCTCGGCATAGGAGAGAAAGTCCGCCCCCAGCCCGCCCGGATCGTCGATGTCGTAGACGGCGAAGCGATAGCCGAGCGGCTTCAGGTTTGCGCCGTCCGCGCCGAACACCAGCGGCCGCAGGGTGGAGCGGAAGCCGTCGGCGGCGATGACGAGATCCACGTCCAAGTGTGTGCCGTCGCTCAGCGTAGCGCCCGCCTTGCGCTCGTCCTGGTCGATGGCGGTGATCGTGGTGGCGAGGCGCAGCTCGGCGTTCGCCGGCAAGGCCTGATACAAGGCGCCGACCAGGTCCGTGCGGCGCAGGGCCACGTAGGGCAGGCCGCGGATGAAGTCGCGATAGCGTAGCCGCAGCAATTCACGACCGTGGCGGTCGCGGTAGACGTTCTCGTCGACGCGATAGGCGGCCGCGGCCAGCGCGGGGTGCAGGCCCATGCGTCCGGCCGTCTCGTAGCCCGGGCCGGAGAGGCCGAGCATGTAGGCGCCGCCTCGCAGGTGCGGCGCGCGCTCCACGATGACCGAGCGCCAGCCGGCCTGCCCGAGCCACCAGGCGGCGGCCAGGCCGGCCACGCCCGCCCCCGCGATCAGAGCCACGGGTTGCGTCATCGTTTGTCCTCCTGTGCGAGGCAGCGCCTTAGGATGAACGGCATGGCGAGGAGGCCGGCGATGGCGAGCGTCGCGGCTAGGACGAAGAAGGGGCCGTACCCCAGCGACTTGGCCAGCACGCCGCCGCCGAAGCCGCACAGGCCGGCGACGAAGGCATCGGCGCACTGGAACAGGGTGAAATCGACGCCCGCCTGGGTCGGCGAGGCGAGGCCCATCAGCTGCGAATAGAGCGCCACGAAGCCGATCGCCATCATCGCCGCCTGGGCCACGACGAGCCCGACGAGAAGGCTCGCGTCGGCCGGCCCGCTCGTGACGGCAGCGGCGAGCGAGGCCAGGGCGAGCGCCTGCAGCATCGCGGCGATCAGCACGGCGCGCAGGGCCCCGGCGGTGCGCACCAGGGCGCCGCCGGCCAAGGTGCCGCCGACACCGGCGATCACGCCGCCCAGGCCGTTGATCGCCCCCAGCGTGGCGAGGTCAACCCCCCGGTCGATGAGGAGCGGGCCGGTCATGCCCTGCACCAGGCGCACGCCGATCTCGAAGGTGATGGTCAGCAGCAGGCCCCAGCGTATGGCGGGCCGCGCCCACGCCGCCCGCAGGCTCGGCCGCGCCGTCCCCGCCGGCAGCGGCGGCCCGGGCTCGCCGGCGAGGGCGAACGGCAGCGCGAGGGTGCAGACCGAGGCCGCAAGCGCGAGCACCGCCACGGTCCACCCCGCGTATGACACCAGAATGAGAAAGAGGCCCGATCCGAGCAGGATGCCGAGATAGCCGCCGCCGACCTGGGCGGTGTTGCCCCAGCCGCGCGCCGCAGGCGCGAGCTGCTCGATGGCGAAGGCATCGCAGGCGATGTCGACCGTGGCCGACGCCAGGGCGACCGTGCCGAGCAGGATGAACAGGGGCGCCCGACCGGCCGGTTCGGTGAACGCCAGGCCGATCAGCGCCAGCGCAGCGAGCGCTTCGCCGGCCACCACGATCTGGCGTGAGCGGCGCGCCCGTCCGACGGGCAGCCGGTAGCGCTCCACATAGGGCGCCCACAGGAACTTCAGCGCCCATGGCAGCATGACCAGGGCCACGAGCCCGATCGTATCGAGCGCCGCGCCCTGGCTGCGCAGCACCGCTGGCACGCCCTGGAAGGTCAGGCTGCCGACGAGGCTCTGCGCCAGGTAGATGCCGACAATGGCGACGAGCACGCGCCGGAACGGCAGCCGCTCGTCCGCCTTCGCCGCTGCGGTCACGAACGCATCCATCAGAACTGCGTCCGCATCTGCACGCCGACGATCCGCCCCTGGCCGATGGTGCTCAGCACGGCGCCGCGGAAGGAATAGCTCGAGGTGCGGTAGACCTTGTCAGTCAGGTTGTCGGCAAAGAGCTTGAGCGTCGGCCCTTTGTCAAAGGCGAATTCCAGGCCCGCATCGAAGGTGGCGTAGGCCGGCTGATACAGCGTGTTCGACTCGTTGAAGTAGGTGCGGCTGGTCAGGTGGGCGGCGCCGGTGGCGACGACCTGGCCCGGGAAGAACGATTGCGCCAGCACGTAGCGCGCCGCCAGGTTGGCGGTGACGTCGGGTGCGTAGGGCACGCGCTTGTTGTCGTACGTGGCGCGGCTCAACGGGTCGACCATGTCCGAGAACTTGGACTGTCCGAAGCTTCCGGTGGCCGTGAGGGTCAGCCGCTCGGTCGCACGCAGCGCGGCCTCCACCTCCACCCCGAGGCTTTCGGCGTCACCGGCGTTGCGGATCACCTGGAGGCCGATCGGCCCCACGTAGATCTGCTTGTTCTGGGACCTAATGTAGTAGAGCGCCGTCGACAGCGTGAGCCAGCCGTCCCACAGCGACGTGCGCGCCCCGACCTCGAAGTTCCAGGCGGTCTCCGCCTTGTACGGCTCGGCGTCCTCGATGAACGAGACCGCATGGTTGAAGCCGCCCGGCTTGTAGCCCTCCGACACCAGCGCGTAGACGCGGGTGGTGTCGGTGACCTGGTAGCCGAGCGAGAGCTTCGGCTGCAGGCTGCGGAAGCTGGCCGAGCGGTCGAAGCTGAACCCCTGGCCGTTGCCATAGATGTCGGGCCGCATGAAATCGACCGACGCCCAGTCGTAGGAGCCGCGCAGGCCGCCGGTCAGCGTCAGGCGGTCGGTCAGGTTGTAGGTCAGCTCGCCGAAGATGCCGGCGCTCTGGCTGTCGACCTTGTTGCGGGAGGCCGCGTAGACCCCCGGGTAGCCGGTCGCGTCGCGTGTGAACCAGTCCGACCAGTACGACAGGCCGGCGACGCCCTTGAGCGGCCCGCCGTCGTCGTAGGTGAGCTTGAGCTCCTGGGTGAAGCTGCGGTCGGTCTCGGGATAATTGCCGCCGAACAGCGTGCGCTTGAGGTTCACGTCCTGGTAGGCGGTGGTGCTCGTCAGCGTGAAGGCGTTGAAGCGGTAGTTCCAGGTGAGCCCGGCGGTGGTGATGTCGCGGTCGAGGAAGTTGTAGGGGCCGATCTGGGCGCTGCGGTACCAGCGATGCCGCACGTCCTGGTCGAGGATGGAGATTTCCTCCCGCGAGCGCAGCACTTCGCGCGACACCCAGGCACTGGCGTCGAAGGCGCCGCCGGCCGGCGCATAGCGCAGGCCCACCCGGCCGTTGAACGCGTTCCACCAGTTGATGTCGTCCTTGCCGCGGTCGATGTCGCGGATCTGGCCGGGGGTGTAGCTCTCCTTCACCGCCAGATCGAGGAACAGCGCGTCGGGCACCAGCGCGGCGGTGGCCGTGGCGCCGGCCTGGAACAGGCCGCTGGCGGCGGTGCCGAACACCGCGGCCGTCTGCTCGCGCGGCTTGCGGGTGATGATGTTGATGACGCCGGCGTAGGCGTTGCGGCCGTAGAGCGTGCCCTGCGGGCCGCGCAGGAACTCGACCCGCTCCACGTCCAGCAGCTCCTGCACCATGGCGGAGGCGGCCTGCGGCACGCCGTCGACGTAGACCTGCACCGCCGGATTGTAATAGTCGGGCGAGGACATGCCGCGCACCGTGAAATTGGCGTAGGCGCGGTTGCCGCGGCTGTCGATGACGAGCCCCGGGAACACCTTCTGCAGGTCGGTCACGGTGCGGACATCGCGCTGGCGCAACTCGTCGCCGGTGACGACCGAGACCCCGCCGTCGACCTTGTCGAGCGGCTGCTCACGCTTGTTGGCCGTCACTGTGATCTCGTCCAGGGTAACGTTGCGACCGCCGTCCTGCGCTCGGCCGACTAGTGTCGAGCTGATCAGCAATAGGAATGTGGTCGGACCAAGTCGGGCGGCTCTTGAGAACATTTCTAAACTTTCAAACCTCAACTGGAATCTTGCCTATGTCCTCTGGCGGTTCGTCAACGTTGTCTAACGTTTTCGGGACTGCTATTGACGCAAGCGGGACACTTGCTGCGGGGGATGCCCGATTTGGAGACTGGTGTGCTTCGCGCTCAACAACCCGGCGATGGCGGATCGGGATTCCGGGCGGCCACCTGGCGGGAGGCGGTCGACCATGAGATCGCCGCTCTGGGCTGGGCCGAGCACACGCGTATCGATCGCCCCGAGGAGGATGTCACCATCTTCGTCGTCGACACGGTGACGCCCTGCGACCTGACGTTTCGGCCGCGCGGCCCGGCGACGTTTTCGCTCAGCGTTTTCTTCGACGGGCGCGGCACGCTCTCCGTGGATGGTGCGGCGCCTCTCGCGATCGTGCCCGCCATGGGCGTGCTGTTCACCAGCGGGCGGGAGGCCGGGGGCCTCAATACCATTCCCGGCGGCCAGCGCATCCACATGATGGACCTGCGCTTCGAGCGGCGCTTTCTGCTCAAGGCCGGCGGCGCACCGCTGGCGCGTCTGGGCGGCGACCTGCTGAGCGAGCACAGCCGCCCCGACCAGGAGGTGTTTCTCGTGGGCTTCGCGGCGCCCGTCTCGTTGCTTCAGGCCGCCCGCGACATCGCCGGCTGCGCGCTGCCGGACGGCCTGTCACGCAACCTGTTCCTCTACAGCAAGGCGATCCACTGCCTGAGCATCCTCGTGCAGACGCTCGGCCAGACGGCGGCCAAGCGCGCGGTCATTCGGCGCGGCGATCGCGAGCGCGTCGAGCGCGCCAGGGAGATCATCGAGGGGCAGTTCGGCCTCGACTGGTCGATCGCCAAGCTGGCGCGCGAGGTGGGGCTGAACGAGCGCAAGCTCAAGGAGGGGTTCCGCGCCGTCGTCGGCAACTCGGTCCACGCCTATCTGCGCCAGGTCCGCCTCGACGCCGCCGCGATGATGCTGGAGGCCGGCGCGACGGTGACCGAGGCTGCGCTCGCCGTCGGCTTCGACAGCCTCAGCCACTTCAGCAAGGTCTTCACCGCCGCCAAGGGCGTGGCCCCCAGCCGCTACAGCGGGCGGGGGTGAACTAGGTGGGGCTCACGAGCCCAGGCTCCGATCGTCACCGAAGCAGTTTCGCAGCTCTAAAGTCTCGTTGACCGACGGCTGGCCGTATGTCAAATGACAGGCATATGCTCTTGGGTATCCACCCAGGCGCGGTACGGCGAGCACCCAACCATGGCTATCGCACCCGATGTCGCTGCTCTGCCGTGCAGACGCGCCGCGGCTCGTCGCAATGTAGAGCAGCAGCAGGTTGATGATTGGCGGTGGCGCTGATTTGCCAAATACCGATAAAATTTCCGCCGGGATGCCGCCGTTGCTGAGCGAATTGACGAGATCGACCGAATGCGATTTTCTTCCTGCTTGTGCGTTATGTGGCGCGGCGCCTACGTCGGCGGCAGCGTGTCGGTGTCAACACGTCGGTATTGCCGTGCTCATGCGCAGCCTGAAGGTCGGTGGCCGTCAGGAACAGTGAAGCGATTCTAGTCCGAGACGAGCGATGAATGTGTTCGATGAGGTCGAAGCGGGTTCAATCTCGCCCGACGGGTCGAGAATGATAGTCGACTTCTTTGGGTCTAATGGTACAACACAGATTTCGCTGCCCGCTGCCGAAATCAGATGTCTGATCAATCTGTCGCTCCGCCTGTGGTCTGCGATGGCACAGCGGACAGGCGCCGATCCGAGCTTGCCGGTCATGTCCTGTGAGATCGGCGCCGTCAGCGACGGCCGCGTGATGCTGACCTTCGGCCTCGAGGGCGAGGCAGAGATTGCGGTCAAGGTTGATGCCGATGCGGCTGAGGCCATCGCGGCCACGATCGTCGACACCCTGCCGGCGAGGCCGCACTCTGCTCTAGCAGATTGAATCATACGGAACGAACCTCTGCTGCGGTTTCAAATCCCCCAAGATTCCGCCAGGTGAGCCGTACGCCAGCGTTGTCATAGTTCTTTCATGAATTCGGGTCGGTAAACCCATTCTCGGACAACAGCTTTAGACCGATATCAGCTTTAGACCGACATCGGCCGGCCCGGCCGCATCGTCAAGCCGCGGCATTCGCAGATTTCGCTTCCCGACGCATATGTCCGCCTATTGACATACACCATCTTATGATCGATGAGAGATCTCGCAGATGCGAGATGCCGCCTGAGGATGGCGCCCGGCGCCAAATCGGCGGTATCTGGCTCGGCCACATGCGGTAGCGGAAGAAGGTTGGAAAGCCGTGGTCGCCGTCAACGAATAAGAGAATCTCGAGAAGCATAACGCGATGTATTCGTAAGATGACCAACCGAATTCTAAGTGGATTCGAGCGATACGTTGACTGACTCAGATAGAGCTATTCTGTTTTGGTTAGCCAAGCAAAGAGACGACTGTGCTGTGGGGTGTTGACCGTTCGGCTAGTTGGGTGCGCGCATGATGTCGAAGCGATTTCTGGTGACGGGCGGGGCCGGCTTCATCGGGTCGGCGGTGGTGCGGCGGCTGCTTGGCGCCACCGCTCACCATGTTCTCGTCGTCGACAAGCTGACCTACGCCGGCAACCTGGATTCGCTGAAGCCGGTGGCGGACCAGCCGCGCTACGAGTTCCTCAAGGCCGACATCTGTGATGCGGCCGCCATGCGGGCGGCGCTGGAGCGCTTCAAGCCCGACGTGGTCATACACCTGGCGGCGGAGAGCCACGTCGACCGCTCCATCGACGGCCCGGCGGCCTTCGTCGAGACCAACGTCGTCGGCACCTTCACCCTCTTGCAGGCGGCGCTGGACTACTGGCGCACGCTGGTCGGGGCCAAGCGCGACGGCTTCCGCTTCCACCACGTGTCGACCGACGAGGTCTACGGCACGCTGGGGGCCGACGGGCTGTTCCACGAGGACTGGCCCTACCAGCCCAACTCGCCCTATTCGGCGTCGAAGGCGGCCTCCGACCACTTCGTGCGGGCCTGGCACCACACCTACGGCCTGCCGACGGTGGTCACCAACTGCTCCAACAACTACGGGCCGTATCACTTCCCCGAGAAGCTGATCCCGCTGATGATCCTCAACGGCATCGAGGGCAAGCCGCTGCCGGTCTACGGCAAGGGCGAGAACGTGCGCGACTGGCTGTTCGTCGACGACCACGCCGATGCGCTGATCCTGGTGGCCGAGCGCGGGCGGCTGGGCGAGAGCTACAACATCGGCGGCTGCAACGAGCGCCGCAACATCGACGTGGTGACGGCGATCTGCGGGCTGCTGGATGAGCTGGCGCCGGACCGCAGCAACGAGAGCCGGGCGGGGCTGATCACCTACGTGACCGATCGGCCCGGCCACGACCTGCGCTATGCCATCGACGCCGGCAAGATCGAGCGCGAGCTCGGCTGGCGGCCGGCCGAGACCTTCGAGACGGGCCTGCGCAAGACGGTGCAGTGGTATCTCGACAACCGCACCTGGTGGGAGCGGGTGCGCTCCGGCACCTACCGGGGCGAGCGCCTGGGCATCGCCGTCTGAGCGAACGCCGGCGCCGGCCCCGCATCGGGCTGAGCGGCCCCCGGCAACTGCGATAGCGCCGTATGGAGAGGAGCTGATGGTAAGCATTGAGGCGACGGCCATCGCGGACGTCAAGATCGTGACCCCGAAGCGCCACGGCGACCATCGCGGCTTCTTCAGCGAGACCTTCAACCTGCGCGACTTCGCCGAGGGCGGGATTGCCGGCAGCTTCGTGCAGGACAACCATTCGCTGTCGGGGCCGGTGGGAACGGTGCGGGGGCTGCATTTCCAGTCGGCGCCGTTCGCGCAGGACAAGCTGGTGCGGGTGGTGCGTGGCGCCGTGCTCGACGTGGCCGTCGACCTCCGGCGCTCGTCGCCGACCTATGGCCGGCATGTGGCGGTGGAGCTGTCGGCGGCGAACTGGCGGCAGCTGTGGGTGCCGGTGGGGTTCGCCCACGGCTTCTGCACGCTCGAGCCGGACACCGAGGTGGTCTACAAGGTGACCGGCTACTATTCGGGCGAGCACGACCACGGCGTGCGCTGGGACGATCCGGAGCTGGGCATCGCCCGGCCGGTGGCCGGCGAGGCGGCGCTGCTCTCGGCCAAGGACGCGGCGCAGCCGCGCTTTGCCGAGCTGCCGCCCTACTTCGCCTGAGCGGCGGGGCAGGCGGCATGCGTATTCTCGTCACCGGCACCGAGGGTCAGGTGGTGCGCTCGCTCGTCGAGCGGGCTAGGCCCCTGGCCGACGTGGAGATCATCACCGTCGGCCGGCCGAGGCTCGACCTGGCGCAGCCCGCGACGGTCGCGGCGGCGCTCGATGGCGTGGCGGCGGACGTGATCGTCAATGCGGCGGCCTACACCGCCGTCGACCAGGCGGAGAGCGAGCCGGAGCTGGCGGAGGCGGTCAACGGTGCCGGTGCTGGCGCCGTGGCGGCGGTCGCGGCGCGGCGCGGCCTGCCGGTGATCCAGATCTCCACCGACTACGTCTTCGATGGCACGTCCGAGCGCCCCTATGGCGAGGACGATGCGACCGGGCCGGTGTCGGCCTACGGCCGCTCCAAGCTCGCCGGCGAGCGGGCGGTTCGGACGGCGAACCCGAACAGCGTCGTGCTGCGCACCGCCTGGGTGTATAGCCCGTTCGGCAAGAACTTCGTCAAGACCATGCTGCGCCTGGCGGCGACGCGGGACGAGGTGTCGGTGGTGGACGACCAGATCGGCGCACCGACCTCCGCACTCGACATCGCCGACGGCATCCTGGCGGTGGCCGGGCAGCTGGTGACGCGGCCGGCCGAGGACGCGTTGCGCGGCGTCTTCCACATGAGCGCCGGCGGCCGCGCCTCGTGGGCCGACTTCGCCGAGGCCATCTTCGCCGCGTCGCGGGCGGTGGGCGGTCCCACCGCCCAGGTCAAGCGCATCACCACGGCCGAGTTCCCGACGCCGGCCCGGCGGCCGGCCTATTCACGCCTGGATGGCGCCAAGCTGGCGGCGGCCCACGGCGTGGCGCTGCCCGACTGGCACGCCCCCGTGCCCGCGGTCGTCGTGCGTCTGATGGCCGAGGCCGGCTGAGACGCAGCAGGCCGCGAAGCCCGCGCGCATAGATGAGGAGCACATGAAGGGGATCATTCTCGCGGGTGGCAGCGGCACCCGGCTGCATCCGATGACCAGCGTCATCTCCAAGCAGCTGCTGCCGGTCTACGACAAACCGATGATCTATTATCCGCTGTCGACGCTGATGCTGGCGGGCATCCGCGACATCCTGATCATCTCGACGCCGCACGACCTGCCGCGCTTCCGCGAGCTGCTCGGCGACGGCGCGCGCTGGGGGATCAAGCTGAGCTATGCCGAGCAGCCGCGGCCGGAGGGGCTGGCCCAGGCCTACCTCATCGGCGCCGACTTCGTGAACGGCGAGCCCTCGGCGCTGATCCTGGGCGACAACCTGTTCTACGGCCACGGCCTGACGGACGTGCTCAAGAGCGCGGCGACGCGCAGCGGCGGGGCGACGCTGTTCGCCTACCGGGTCAACGACCCCGAGCGCTACGGGGTGGTGGAGTTCGCCGACGGCAAGGCGATCTCGCTGGAGGAGAAGCCGGCCAAGCCGCGCTCGAGCTGGGCGGTGACGGGGCTGTACTTCTACGACGCGCAGGTGGTGGACATCGCCGCCCGGCTGAAGCCGTCGGCGCGCGGCGAGCTGGAGATCACCGACGTCAACCGCGTCTATCTGGAGCGCGGCGCGGTCGACGTCGAGCTGCTCGGCCGGGGCTTCGCCTGGCTCGACACCGGCACGCCCGACAGCCTGCTGGAGGCCGGCGAGTTCGTGCGGGCGCTGGAGAAGCGCCAGGGCTTCCGCGTCGCCTGTCCCGAGGAGGTGGCCTACGATGCCGGCTGGATCTCGCGCGAGGAGCTCATCGCCCTCGGCACCGCCCTCGGCAAGAGCACCTACGGCCAGTATCTGCTCGGCATCGCAGCCCCACCGGCGAACACGTCCCTGAGAGGCGACAGACCGACGTCCCCGATGCTTGAAGCGAGGCTCGCCGCCCTCTAGAGCATGATCCCAAAAGCGGACACCGGCTTCTGGGTAAGATCATACTCGAAGCAAAGATTTAGAGCGGGATGATGATCCGAAGATAAATCATCGCGCTCCAGCCGTCGCCTGCTCCGCGAAAGGCCCGATCATGAACGCACAATTGCCCCCGTGGCCACCGTCCAATCTCTCGAACTTCATGGGTGAAGACCAGGCCAGCGCCATCCAGAATGGAGAATCTCTCCTCAAGATCGCCGACGGAAAATGGGATAAATCGGGCGCCGTCCTTGATATCGGCTGCGGCTATGGGCGGCTTGCATATGCGCTCCTGAGCCGCGGCTTCACCGGTCACTACCTCGGTCTGGATATTCTGCCGGCGCACATACGTTGGTTATCCGATAACTTCACGCCTCGAGCGCAACGTTTCAACTTTAAAAGCCTGGACATCAAGAACGATCGGTACAACGCATCGGCATCGGGAGATGCCAGCGCCTTCAAGCTCGACATCGACCGGCCGCCAAGCCTGATCCTCGTCTTGAGCGTCTTTACGCACATGTACGAGGCCGATCTGCTCGCATACCTGCGCGAGATCGCAAGGGTGATGGACGGGCAGTCCTTGTTGTACGCGACGTTCTTCCTGCTGAATTCCGCACAGAGCGAGTGCGAGCGTCGCGGGGTTTCGAAATATCCGATGGGCGTCAAGCTGTCCGATCATTGCAGCACGTACGACGCCAATCAACCCCTGCATGCAATTTCCTACGATGAGCCGTGGCTGGCCGACCAACTCGCACAGCTCGGCCTGTTCACTGCCGAAATCAACTACGGCGTGTGGTGCGGACGCTCCGGACGATCGTACCAGGACACGCTCTTCATCAAGAAATTTGCTTGAGTTTACGTGTCTAGGCCGCCGGCGCCCGCAACAGTAAGGAGCTCGCAGCGCCGGGCCGTCGCGCGAGCTGCGCGGACGCACGCCCGGACGACCTGCGTCGGGCTACGTCTCTCGCTGACCCGCACCGACGCCCTGACCAGCGCCTCCATGCGCCGCCTCCAGTTGCCCATGACTTGGCCAGCGGCCGCGAGCGCCCGGCCCGCGCCAATCGCAAGCCAGCAACCTGTAACATCCTGCGCGAGCTCAGCTTCGCGCCCCTCACGCGCCCATGGCGCGCGGTTCCGCGTCGCCTGTGCCGGACGTCGCCGCTCTCCTGTCGGCAGCCCGTGGACTGTGGCGTTGTAAGCGCAGCCGCCGGCACTTATTGGTTGCGTCGATCGTGACTCGCCGATTGACCGTCGATACCAGATATGTCAATAGGAGGACATAAGGACGGTTAAGCGACGAGGCCGGTCAAATCGGTCATCGCACGCGCTGTCGCCGCAGGGACTGTGAGGTTGGCACGGGCATAACGATCGACCGGTCTCACGAGCAGGCACAACTCGAGACTTCGCAACATCCGCCCTGCTCGACGGCCGCAGATCTAATAGAGAGACTGCCAAAGCGCAACCTATGCTCCTAGCAACTGAGAGTGGGGCCTCTTAGGCATGCTTAAATCTGATGAAGCGCGCATTCTCGTTAACGTACTGCTTGGCCGGCAGCCATCCGCCAAGGCGTCTTCCGATCTCTCCCTGAAAACGACCGAGGACGCCCTGGTGGGGATCGTGCTCGCGGACGAGTTTATCAAGAAGGTGTTGGGGCCCCTGAAGGAGCGAACGCCTCTCCCCCACGAAACGCAGTCGCTGAAGATAACAGATGACATAGCCAACTGGATCAGGATCAGCTCTCCGGTATCTAATGGATTCTCGTCCGATACCGGAAGCTTGACCTCATGGCGTGCACTTCTGACAAATCTCATCCAGGACGACGAATTTATATCGTTACTTCAGGCGCGCGGCGCTAGTCACCGCAATTTCACTCAATTCATGGCGGCCCGTGAGGAGTATGTTTCAACCTTGGCCGCAAAGGAGCGCGGCCCACGGCTCACGTCGGAGGGCTTGCCAGGCGGTCGTGAGCTCTCCTCGTCCCAGCGAGACGACGCAACGTCCATACTCGTGGCCAAGCGGGACGGAAGCGCGAAGGACCCGGCCCGTCGCCCGAACGGTGAGAGCAATGGTCTCGCCGCGACCCTGGGGGACCTCGCCGCGCCGGTCGATACCTCAAATGGCATGTCCGGCGAAGCCAGCGCCGCCGACGTCCTGCCCCCCGCGGCCACCGTCGGTCGTCGTGAGTACGTTGTTCCCGAGCAACCCGCAAGCATTGTCGGTGAGAAGAAGAAGATGGATCGCGTCCAGCGCGGCGAGCCCGGTACGTATTATCCTCTCCAGGTCAGCAGCAATGCATCTGGCGGAGAGATTCAGCTTATGATAACGCCGCAATTTACCCTCGTCGGCGCCATCGAGGGCTGCAGCGACAGTGACAGAAAGAACGTGACGCTGCTGGTGGACGGATCGATTGCCTCGCGGACAGCCGTGGACAAGCCCGTGCCCGCCGAGCTGAAGAAGTCGGGGCGAATCCAGTCCGGATTTTTCTTTCAGTTGCCTGAACCGCCAGGGGATTCCTTTACGCGAAAGCTTCAGCTTAAATGCGGCGCCGCAACGTGCCAGGTCGTGGTCGACTATCGCGCGCGCTTCCGTGGACTGTTTGAGAGATATGAGTTCGCTGAAGACAAGCTGCGTGTGGCAGGGTGGGTTCACGACCGGATGCGTGAGTTCACGCCTGTCAAGATCGATATCTTCTATGACGGGATGCTGACGTCGAGCGTGCTGGCGAACAAGAGCAGGCCCGACCTGAAGCAGGCCCGCGTCGGCATGGGAAACCACAGCTTTGACACCGTCCTTCCAAGCCCGGTTCGCGGCGGCTTCGGAATTGAAAAGCTGGAGATTCGCATCGCGGGGACAATAATCCCGCTCGACCGATCGAAACTATCGATGTTCGCGCCGTCCGCATGTATCCTGCTCCCCGCGGAAGGCGAAATACGTCCGAGCGAGGCCTCTGCGCCCGACGCCTTCGAAATCCTCGCTGGCGCGGTCTCCCGGGCGCACGGACATATCGACATGATAACCTCTTCGGAGGTTCGTGGCTGGGCTTATGACCCCGATAATCCCGAGGAACCGGTCATTCTGGACCTTCTGATCGACAACCAGCTCGTAGCGACCGCCAGGACGGATCGGTTCCGCGCCGACCTCGCCAAGAAATTTGGAACGACAGGTTACCACGCCTTCAGCTTTGAAGTTCTTCCGCAGTTTGGATTGACGGCCTGGCGCAAGATCTGCGTAGCGGTTCGACGCGGCGACATTCTGAGCGGAGGAGCCAAGGCGATCCAAATGCTCCCCGAGCACGTTGCTCTGGGCCTTGATCGTGGGTTGGTGAGCTCGGGCCGTGTGCCGGCCGTCAAGATGGCAGAGGATGTCATCTTCTCGCTCATCGTGCTAAATCTCAACGGCGCGAAGGTCCTCGTCCAATTCTTTGAGACGCTGCACGCGCACGAGCAGAACAGGAAGTTCGAGATTATTATTGTCGATCACGGATCGTCGGACGATAGCTATGAAATCTGCCAAAAGTACGAATTTCTAAACGTTCGATTTATCGACAGGAAGCGGAATTTTTCGTTCTCTGAATCGAATAACTATGCAGCCCTGCAAGCTAAGGGACGCATACTGGTTTTCCTCAACAATGATATCTTCTGGTGCCAGCCGGTCCTGGATTCCGTCGAGAGGGCGCTCGGCGACGAAGCCGTCGGATGTGTCGGAATCCAGCTCCTGGATAGTCCCGCCGACGACTGCGAGTTGATTCCACCGACCGTGCAAACGTTGGGGATCCACTTCAATTTCTCCCTGAAGGACCGCGCGATTCATCCAGTCGAGACACGATTCGACTCCTCCGTGCTGCGCTCATACTTTGGCGATGCGGATGTCCCAAGCGTAACAGGCGCATTCCTGGCGATGAGGCGCGGTGACTTTAAAGCTGTAGACGGGTTTGATGAGGAGTATAACTACGGCTACGAGGACGTCGACCTTTGCCTGAAGGTTATCCTCGATTTGAAGAAGCGCGTGGTCTGCGCCAATGGGTCGCGCGCTTTTCACTATCGTGGCTATAGCCGCAAGAAATCGGGAAAATGGGCCGGCTCCAATATGCGCCGGAACCGGGCGCGGCTGGAGACCAATTTTGCCTATCGGGTCCGGCGCGATTTATTGACTGATGTTCTGGAGCGCGGAAAGTTCTGGATGGGCCGGCCCATCGTGGTCGCGTTCGCTGTGACCGAGGCCAGCAACAATACCGCCGCTGGCGATTTCTTTACAGCTGCGGAGCTCGGCGATGCCATCCAGCGGCTCTGGGGCGCGAAGGTCATATTTCTCGAAGAGAAGAAGAATTGGTATGACGTGCTCAACGTAGACGTTCTTATCGCTATGCGGCACGAGTATAATCTCGACAAGCTTACGAATAGGAAGGCGTCGCTCATCACGATCGGCTGGGCGAGAAACTGGTTCGACAAATGGGCCGAGGGAGATTGTACTAAAGACTATAGCCTGCTCGTCGCGTCAGGGTCCGAAGCGGTGAACTATCTCCGCGAGAAGCTCGATAAGCCCGTCTTCAAGTTGAATATAGCGACCAACCCACACAGATTTTTTCCTCGCGACAACGCTGGAAAGTTATATGATGTCGTGTTCACCGGGAATTTCTGGGGACATCCGCGAGATATATCTTACATGTTTCACCCGGATGCTTTTTCTGGGAGCTTTCGCGTATTCGGTGCTGGTTGGGAGCAGGTCGAAAACTGGAAGGGCTATACGCAGGGTCTACGTTCCTATGCGGAAATGCCCAGTGTCTACAACAGCAGTAAAATCGTATTGGACGATGCCAATGCGGTGACCAAGGCATGGGGATCGGTTAACAGCCGTGTATACGATGCATTGGCGGCCGGGTGTCTGGTGCTGACGAATGGAGAGAAGGGCTCTGAGGACGAGTTCGGAGGCCGGCTGCCGGTCTACCGCAGTTCTCACGAGCTCCACGACCTCCTGAATACATACCTCGGCAACGCGGACGTTCTGAGGCGGAAGACGGCCGAGCTCCGGCGGGAGATTTTATCGCACCATACGTACGACGTGCGAGCGCGGCAGTTGATGGACGTTATCAGGGACGAGGTGGGCGCTCAGCGGCGCTTTGCCATCAAGATAGGCGCCCCTAACCAGTCCGTCGCCCATGAGTGGGGCGACTTTCACTTTGCGCTGTCACTCAAGAAGTCGCTTGCTCGGCTCGGTCATACGGTGCGCATCGACTGCCTCGACAAATGGGACTCGGATGATGCCTACGGCGACGACTGCGTGATCGTGCTGCGAGGGCTGTCTGCCTATAAGACCAAACCCTACCATTTCAACATCCTCTGGATCATTAGCCATCCGGATATGGTGTCGGGGGCGGAGTGCGAAACCTACGACGTCGTTGCGACGGCATCCGAGAAGCACAGGGAGCACCTCAACCTATTGGGCATTCCTGCTCGAACGCTGCTGCAGTGTACGGACTCGTCGAGGTTCAATATAGCCGAGCGGGATCTGAAGAACCGTCCGACCAAGCCTTTGTTCGTCGGCAACACGCGAAACATCTATCGCAGCGGCGTCAAATTTTCAATCCGCGCCGGCGTCGACCTCAACGTGGTTGGTGCCGGCTGGAGAGACTTTATACCGGCGTCATATGTTCTCACAGACTACATCGATAACGCCGAGGTCGGCGACTATTATCGCGCGGCTGAGTTCGTCGTTAACGATCATTGGGCAAGTATGAGGTCGTGGGGGTTCATATCCAACCGAGCGTTCGACGTCGTGGCGTGTGGGACACCGCTGCTGTCGGATCGCGTCGATGGGATGGACGAGCTGTTTGGGGAGGCTGTCGTGACGTTCGACGATTTCGGCTCGTTCTCCGCGGCGGCGCAGAAGGCTGCGGATGTGCGGGCGAGGCGCGGTGTTTTGAGAGATGCCGCCGAAAATGTGCTCAGGGAGCACACGTTCGATCGACGCGCACAGGTCATCGTCGGCTGGTTCAAGGAGTGGGAAAGCCGCAAGGCAAGGGCCGCGGCTTAAGGCGAGCGGCAGGTACGAGCGTCCTTCCGCTGCGCGACGCGTGCCAGTGACCGTCGGGGGGAGGGCGCTCGGTGGCCGAGGGGGGATTGGCAAAGCCGGAGTGAGCAACGCGTCGTGGGCGGGGCGGCGAACTCCTGCACGGCCCGGACCGCGTATTCCGGTGCGAGGGGAACAACTGCCACGATTGCTGGCGCGCGGCTTCGATCGCTCGTGATGAGCGAGCGGACCCGGAGCGCAGGCCGATCGGGTGGAACGATCCGATCGGCGGGGGGCGGTCTCGATCCAAAGGCTTGAAACGCCTCCGCCAATCAGATGAGACCATCGGTTGGCGGGCGGCTCAGGGCCGGTTGAGGCCTGCGGCGGGTCGATGAGGTCTACCGCCGAAGCATCGTCTGCGGCTGAGGCTAAAGCAGCGTCGCTGCCCCCAGGACGATGGGAGCGGCACGAGGGAAGGATGGGGTGATGAGCAGTCTCGTCAGGCCGCCGGTGGCCGAGCTAAAGAAGAGGGTCCACGTGGGCTGCGGCCCGCATACATTAAAGCCGGATTGGTATAATGTTGATATAAGGCCCTTTCCCGGGGTTGACCATGTTTGCGATATAACGGAGCCATGGACAGATCTTTCAGATGTCCGGTATGTTTATGGTGAGCATTTCATAGAACATCTCGATGCTCAACAGGCGGTTGCATTTCTAACGCATGCGCATTCGGCGCTTGTCACGGGCGGAAAGATACGTCTTTCAACGCCCGCGCTCGAATGGGTGATGGCGACGCATTTTAACCCATCAGAGAAAGATAAGATAAGCATGATCGCGCAGAGTTTCGCGGTCAACCGCGCCTTCCATGGCTGGGGCCATAAGTTTATCTGGTCAGCGCCGACGCTCGAGTGGGCCTTGTCGTCGGCCGGGTTCGACGATGTCACCTTTTTTGACTACGGTCAGAGCGAGACGCAGGTGTTCCGTGGGCTCGAGGAGCACGGCGGGTACAAGGTGACAAAAGGAATTCCCTCCACCTGGATCGTCGAGGGCACGAAGAGCGCGACATCTCGTCCCAATGGCGAGTTCTCTGAGGCCGCGGAGCGCGAGTTTACGCGCCATGTCCGCAGCGGTCATTAGCGGGTGATCCAAGAAAGTGACCGCCGGCTTTGGGCAAGATCATGCTCAACACAAAGACTTGGAGCGGGATGATGGTTCGCAGATAAACCATCCCACTCTAGTCGAGCCAGCGGCCGAAAAGCAGAGGATCAGGTGTGCGTTTGGCCAAAACCGCCTTGGCTCGCACCTCGAGCTCGTCTCGGACGTTATCGTCTGCAACTCTGTAGAGCCAGATCGGCACCACGTCCTCGACGCCGTTCACTATTTTGCCGTCATACTGCGCAAAGCCTGGGCAGCTTCCCGATAATGCGGCGGTCACGTCGGCGCCAAAGCCAGCCGTTCTTGCGAAGCAAAGGTAGAAATTGGTCGCCAACGCGATGGACTGGCCAAAGTGGCCTTGATACCGATAGGCGTCATAGCCGGAAAGTCGCATGATTTCCGCCATCCTGTAAAGCCAGATCAGCGTTTCCATCGCATAGCCAATGGCTTGTGCTGGCGTCGAATTTCGATAGCGGTCGTCGATTTCCCCTGGAATGACTGAATTCAATTGGAAGAAGGGCCGGCTGCTCGATCCGTCCTGACCTGTGTTCGGATAGCAACTGTTGAGCTGTTCCTGCGCGCCATATATGGCGCGATCAAAGTATCGCATCCAGGGAAGGGTGACATTTGAACCGGGGCCGCCGAAAAGAGCTCCATCGAACAGAGCCTTGTCGTCGAGAAGGCGCGCGACGGCTAGAAGGCCGGCCAACTGACTGGCGACGTGATTGCTGTAGTAGTTGCAGTCATAGTCTCTATGTGTGGTGAATCGGTAGTTCATCGCGTTTCGAATTAGTTCGTACATTGCGCGATGGAAGGTATTAAGCTCGTTTGCGTCTGCGTCGCTCAACCCGCCAAAGTACGAAATCAGGTCTTGCGCCATGGCGGAATAGACGACGCCCCGCGAAATCTGAAGTCCAACCTGGCTCTTGCTGACGGCGGAAACCTGCCCGTCTATGCAGAACTGGGACGCATGAGTGAGCCGGCGCCCGGATGTATCCTTGAAGCCGTTCTTCGCCCAGGCCAGGAGAATACGTCTTGCAAGTTCAGCCGCGGCACGGGGGTCGGGTGCCCCGGGCGGGAGCGGCGCGCCCGCCTTCGTCAACGCCGCATACAATGCAGCTCTCGCCGCGACGTGGGCCGCGCCGCGCGGTGGTGCATCGTTGTCCTTGAGGCCGACCGCCGCGTTGAGTTGCAGCGGCGTCATAACGTCGGTGTTCGCCTCGTATGAGAATGCGAGCAGATAGACCCTGATATCGCATCCTGCGTAGGTGCTGAGCCAGCGCGGGGACGCAGCGAGGTCCCTTTTCACTTGATCTGAAAGGCGCGCAAATTGAAGGCCGGAGAAGCTGCCTGCATTGCGTGTTCGACTTGCTATGTCGGATAGATCCGCTTCAGCGAAAAGGACCCGCGGGCTCGTCGGGCTCGTCGTATAGGAACCATTCAGGCCTTGCCCGGAGGGCTTGGCCAGGGCAGCAGACTTGCCTGAGAGAGAGACGGTCACGGCCAGCATGAGCGCCAGCGCGGCGGCGAATGGAGGCCCAATGAAGCGCTTCGCTTGTCTTGACATTCATACCGCTCCCGTCCGCCGGCGCCATTCAGCTGCCCGATCTCCGACACGCCAGGTAAGGCGTTTGGCGTTCGACTTGCGGCACATCCGTGAGCCGGTCCCGCGCTGACGACACCGATGCGGCGCGGCGGTCCGCGCTTTGTGCTACCCGCGGAGGCCTGGTCTGCTCGTCCATGCACACCGATGGCTTCATCCGTCTGGCCCGCTCGCGGCCCGGTGCCATTGCGCCAGACGGAAGATCGAGGCCCGAGCCATGAACCGCCCCCGGCCGAAGCAAGCGTTCGGCCGCGGTCTCGATATCGGGCATCAGCCGCAAGCCCGGCGGCCCGGGCTTGCGGCGTCGGTTCCTGCGTCGTGCCGGCTGTGACGTCGGCATCGACGGCCCGGAGGCCTTTCATATGGCCAGCAACACGCGGCGGGCCAGAGTGGCGCCCCCGGCATGACGACGGCTACATGTGGGAACGCAAGGCGCTCGCGGATGAACTGGCCGGATCGAGTTTCACCCGGCTGTGGCTGCGCTCCCCGACTTTCTTAGCCCGCGACACCAGGGAGTCCAGCTGATCGGTGGAGGCGATGTTCATTGTGTTCAGAAATTCGATCAGGGAATCGTTCGTCGTCTTGCGGCTCTCGAACGAGCGGATGATTTCGTCATAACGGCTGGAGAGCACATCGGATACCGGATTCAGGTTGGTAATGATGAGCAAGCCGGTGGGTGGAGCATCCAGGCTTATCATTGTCAGGTCGGGCCTGTACCGCCGTATGGCCTCCGCGGTCTTCCAGACGTCGCCGCTCCAAGCGGCGGGCGTGGGCGTTTTGCTTCTCAAATCAGCGTCGAACTGATCCCGGCGGGCCATGAAGACGTCCGTCGGCAGGCAATCGTGCATGACGATCAGACTGCCGGCGGCAGCGACCGCCTCGGAGTTGACGAAGTCGCGTAGCAGGACTTCGGCGTGGTGCAGCCCATCCAGAAAGATGAGGTCGGGCGGGCCTTTTAACAGCGCTTGGACGTCGGAGTTCAGAAAGAAATCATCGCTTGTTGCTTGAACGAGGGCGAGCATCGGCTTGTTGCCGACGACGTCTGTCGTCAGACGAAACGCCGGATCCACGCCGACCGACGCGCACGTGGCTAATGCCAGCGACCGCCCCTCGTTCACGCCGACTTCAAGGTATCGTTGCGGTGCGACGAGCGCATGGATTCGTTTCAGCACCCCTTCGTAGGGCTCCCCCGCATGCTCTCGGAGCTTCTTGTATTCGGGGAAGGTCGGCTTCGAATTCACAGGCATGTGCTTCTCCTTGCTCGAGGACGTTTTGCCCGCCGAACACGTTCTGCCGCCACGCGGCCCTATTGGGTGGTGTCTGAGGCCAGCGCCTTTATTGCGATCGATATATTTCTGAAGATGTCCTCCCTAGAAAGGCTTGACGAGGCGACTTGTGCGAGTGTGACTCGCGCGCACACGGCGGACGCGAGCGCATTCGCGGCAGCTTGCATCGGCGGGAAGTTGACGGGGGTCCGCTCATCGCCCACCTCGAGCAAACGCGTGCCCGGTTCGCAAAAAACGATATTGTGCAGCGCCGATCCAGAAAAGCCGGCCATGAAGCAGGTTTCCTTGTACATGCGCAGCTGGACCTCGATCGGCAAGGATTCGGGGTATACGATGTCGAAGCCCTCCGCTCGAAACGCCGCTTCGACGACGGACGGATCCTGAAATCTTTGCTGCAAGCCGCCCGACCGCGACAGAAAGATCCGGCGGTGAGGGCGGCCGGCGGTCATGCTGTTGCGCACGCGCTCGTAGACCTTTTGGGTCGAGCCCATCGCCGCCTGGTTGATGCGCCAAGCCTGCGACGGAACGAGTATTTCGTCGAAGACGGTCGGGCTGCGGAGTACCTGAACGTCCGGAGTAAAACCCAGGACCGCGCGGTAGAGATACAGATGTGTTTCAAGCAGTCGATCTGAAAATACGGACGGAAACGCGACAAAGTTGCGGCAGGCGCCGATTTCCTCGAGCGCCCAGCACCGCGAGAGGTTTTCTGTGATGAAGTGGCCGTAGTGGGCCATGAAATGGCCGAGGAAGGCGGTTCTGCCGCTCATCCTCGCTGCGTTCGGCGCCGGAAACTCGAACTGCGGGCTGATCGAGAGGAGCCGATCGCCCGACACGCCGCCGACCCGATCAGACGCCGCGCACAGCACTCCAGCCGAGTCGTAGATGGCGCCAGTGAAGAGGCGCACGTGCTCCTCTTGGCGGCGGGGATGTTCCAGCGAGCATACGTCGCCTGGCTTGAATAAGGTGAAGCCGGGATAGAACGCATCCTTGAGCACGGTGATGCTGGGCTCGTATGTCGGACTGCTCAAGATTGCCCTCCGGGAAATCAGAATAGTCCCTGCTTGAGCTGGTGCGGGCGGCCCGAACGGAGGCTCATCACGCTGTCGAAAGCAGGCATGATCAGCCACGTCTCACAAGTTGGTCCGTGTCCCCCATATGGAGCACGGCCGAGCCGCCGTTGCGGCGGCGACGGACGCTGATGGCGCACCGGGCCGACGGCGACAGCCGGCCGGAGTTCGATGCTGCCGCTATGTCGGTCTGTGTCACCCTGGAGCTCCTCAGCTTCCTCCGTCGCTCGCGATGATGGCTATTTGCACCGTGCGGCGAGGGGCTTGCGGCAAGCGGCCGCGCGGTGTCGCTAACGATAGGCCGCGCGCCACAGCAGTGGCTTGGTGTCGTCGCCGTCCACCGGCAAGCCTGTGCTCGGAAGGTCAGCGGGGGCATTGCTCGTGGTTAGTCCGAAGCAGTATACGTCCTGGGCCGTTGGGCCGGTCGCTTGGACCTGGTCGAGGACTTGGTTCATCCAAGCGTCGTGCCAGGCTTGCTCACCCCAGCACGCGACGAACAGCGCGGCAGCTCGTGCTTCGCGGGTGATGACGGCGAGGTTGGCCTGGATTGGATCGCGCCCGAACGCCATTGGCGCGCGCGCCTGCCGGGCCACCCAGGCGCGGCATTGCGCGCTGGTGAGGGAGCGGAGCGGGTAGAGGTTTACGGCGGTGAAACCGGAATAGCCCCATGCCCGAGCCAGGCGGGCGAACTGCGAGATCAAGCGGTCGTCGTCGCCGTCGGCAAAGGAGGGGTGGAGGCCACAAAAGCAAACATGGTCGCCGATGTCCCACATGCGGGTCAGCGTCCAGCGATAGTTGCCGCATGGCGAGCAATCGGCGCGCCAAGCACGCTGCCCGGATCGAGAGATGTGCGGAGCTGCGGTCGCCGCGCTCCTGGCCCTCTGCATCATCGCCGGTTACTCCTGGAGGCCGCTTGCCGCCTTGTTCAGCGGGCGCCGACCGCCTCGAGCGGGCCGTTTCGTGCACGACGTCGATCCATGTTGATAGCAGAGCGCCACTCCGGATCCCCCTAGCCCTTCCGCGCTGTCGATTGGTGACAGCGTGCAACGCCTCTATATGTCCTCTTATTGACATATGAGGCCAGAGCCGTCAACGCAGTTCGCACTTGCGAGAGGGCGAGCCGGCGCCGGACGATCGGGTTGGCGACGCTCTTGCGTCGAGTGCCCGTCAATCGCGACGTCGATGGGCTGGCACGGGCCGCAGCGTAAGCCGCGCCAAAAGCAGAGTTGATGCCCAACGTTCCACATCAGAACCGGTGGGAAGATCTAGTTTCTTCACGACGAATAGTTTGTGGTTCATCGGGAAGCTGCGGAAGGTTCAGAAAAAGCATGAGCGGTTGGCATGGATCTATTGCTCACATCCGCATCGTCGATTGCTCCTTCCTGCTGCTTCTTGCCCCTCGATCAGCGGTCCTTCTTGTCATCCTGGCGACGCAATATGTCGTCGTGCTGACATAGTGAACCTCGGGCGTCAACGGCATCGGAAGCGGGGTGAGGCATGGGCTGCCGGATCTCTCCTGTCGGCTCGTCGAGCGGCTGGAGCCCCGTGCGGCCTGGTGCATGGAATCCAGGATATCCATGCCGAGGTAGCAATCGTCGTCGGGCCGGGGCGACAGGCGGCCCCGTCCCGAGGCGGGTCAGGGCAGGTCGAGGTGCCCGAGGCAGCTCGTTGCGTTGCAGGGGGGGCGTGCGACGAATCCGCGACCTATATCGCCCCGGGGCAGTGAGCGCCGGGTTTTCGATTGATGCGACCTACGCCGTCGTTCTCGTGGTGCCGGATGGATTTGAAGGTCCCGAAAGCTGCATTGCCGTGAGGCGGCAGGACTTTCAATCCACCACACTAGCGCGAAAGCCGGATGCGGCCGTGGCGGGGGCGCAGCGCCTGTGTTGCGGCGGCGTCCGCAGCGAGGTGGCCGGTATCGGGTTCGGGGGCACGGGAGGCCGCCGTCGTTTCGGTTGCGGGGCCTCCGCATCCCACGGTGCCAAATGCTTGTCCGGGCAAACTGTCCCGGCCGCGCTGCCGGTCCGCTGCTCCGGTTCCGCCGCGCGTCGTCACGGCGGTCGGGGCACCGTCGGATGCCGTCGCCAAGCCGTTGGTCGCCAAGCCGTTCGTCACCAAGCCGTTCGACGACCGGTCATGGCCGGCGAGGGCCGTAGCCCGTCTTGAGACCGGTGCCGCGGGGAGGTGCTTCGCCCGGCGCTGAGGAAGCGAGGTGTCGGACGGCGGCCTAGCAGCGGGCTTGCAGGATGGGCGTTGCTGGGATGTTTCGGAGGCCGATCGGGGGTCGATCATTCCCCGAGAAAAGAACCACTCTCGCACGATGGGGCGAAGCGCTTCCAAGCTCGAACTGGAATTGGGCTTGGCGATAAACCGCTCGATCAGCTTCATTTGATGCGGGGAGAGACCAAGTTTTCGCATCGTTCCTCCTAGATAACGGAACAGCGCTGGTTGTTTTTTCGGCGGCACCTTCGCGTTAGCCTTATCCGATCACGTAGTTTAAGAACAGCAACAATATTTGTTGCTCAAGCTACAAATATTGTTGCTCGGTCGGGTGCCTAGCGTCGTTGGCCTGTGTTCCCCTTCAGGCGCAACACTTGGTCAAGTTGGGTGGATCTGGCTACAGGCTGGGGTTGTATAACGCTGGCAAATCGACGGATTGTCATTCACATTTTCGTGATTGAGGGGTGGCCCTTGAGGTGGGAAACGTCCCTTCGTATCGCCGTTCGATCCAAATCCATGGGCGATTTTCCATGGATATCTGAATAATTATAGTGTAAAAATTTGTCATAAAATAATTAGTTTTTATCATAAATTACAAGTTGTATGTTTAAACGATGAGATTCAGCAAGAATAATGTCGTTAATTGAGATGTTATCCGCATCTATTTTCAATTTATGTTATTGGTAGCGGTTAAAATTATGGGTACATACTTTATCGGATAGTCGGTGATGCCGACGGAACTGCGGTTGTTGGTGGCGTTCCTATGTCGATTATTGTGTACGATGGCGGGCATATAGCGAGTCGCTCGAGCCGCCTGCGGTGAAGTATATGTCTGAAATCGGACACAGAACAGCCGATTTGCTTCGTGCGCCGGCTCCTGTATAAGTGTATGATCGGGATAGAGAGATTGTGCGGTTGAGTTCGGCCGTGGTTGCGCGAGGGAAGTATATTCAATCATGAGATTTGCGGGCAGGGATTGCGGCGCTTCGTTGCCTAGTCTAGCTGCCGTCGAGGGCTCGGAAATACTTGCTCCGACTCTTGTCCTCAATGAACGGGACGTGGCGCGTGCAGGTTTGCGCCATTCGCGGGAATGGGGCGCGTCGTTCGAGGAGCGCGCGGCTCTCGATGCGGCTACCGGGGCATGCCCGGCGGATTCCGGGCGCTAGAGGTGTTTGCACACCGCCACCGGCCGGTGAGGGGCGCTCATCTGGGCCGCAGGGCGGAGTCCGCCGGGCGGATCGACGGCGCCTCCCTTGCGGCTGGAACGCGCTTCTCGAAGCCGGGCGTTGCCCTCAGTCAACCAAGGGCAGCGCATTCGGGGCATAGTCAGTCGGCCGCCCTGCAGGTCCGCGGGGGCGTCGGCAAACTGCGGACGTAACGATCGATGTCGTCAAGCAAAGTGGATCCCGAGAACCGGACAAACTCTTCGCGGCAGCCGCGGGCGTTTCCCTGGGTGGTCAACCCGACGATGGGAAGCATGCGGAAGGCCAGGCGCGGCGTAATGAGCGGGGCGTCGGACTTCACGCCCAATCTGATACTTGCAAGCCTCCCCACGAACGAGTTGATCGTGCTCGAGCAGCATGCCGAGCCGGTCGATATTCAGGCGCAATCGATCCTGCAAAAGGCGCACGCGCCGATCGAGTACGTCCATTTCCTGCATGCGGGCATGGCGTCCATCCTGCGCGAGCCGTCGGACGGGCCTGCCGTCGAGATCGCGACGATCGGGCCGGAAGGCATGATCGGCGCTCTGCTCATATTGGGCGAGGAACAGCTGACGGACGCGACCGTCATGCAGATCTCCGGACGGGGGGTCCGGATCAGGGCGGCGGCGCTGCGGGTGGTGCTCGACAGCTGTCCCGTCCTTCGCGCGACCATGATGCGCTACGTGGTGGCGCTGATGGCTCAGATCGCGCAGAACAGCGCCTGCCATCGCGTGCACTCGATCGAGCAGCGCTACGCGCGATGGCTGCTGACGGCGCAGGAGTCCGTCGGAACGTCGTCGTTCGTGCTGAAGCAGGAGTCGCTGGCCGAGCTGCTCGGCGTCCGCCGGCAGACGATTTCCGTGGCAGCAGGCGAGTTCGCGCAGGAGGGCATCATCTCCTATGTTCGCGGGCGGATCACCGTTCACGATCGCGGCGCCTTGGAGGAGGCGGCGTGCAGCTGCTACAAGTCACTGAAGCTGAACTACGCTCGGGTAATGGGCGGAGCAGACGGCAAGCGTGACGCGAAGCGCCCAGGCCGGCGGCCGGTCAAGGGAGAGCCCGGCTAGAGCGCTTTGCGGTTGGGTGGACTCACCCAATCGCGAAAAAGCGCTCCAGATTCAAAAGACTATGAGCATTTCGCCATTGGATGGGTCCATCCAATGGCGAAATGCTAGAGAGCACGTCGCGATCGGCCGGGCTCTGACGGGATCGGCGGGTCGGCCGTTGTCGAGCCCGGCTACCGCTCGTGGGCGACCGGGTGGTCCAGTTCGCCCGCGCTCAGGAACAGGGCCAACAGCTGGTAGTAGCCGCTGATCGCCACCACCTCGCTCGCCACCTGCCTGTCGGTGAGGCGCACGAGCTCGGCCAGGCGGTCCCGCTCGACGCGGCGATTGAGCACGGCGGCACGGCAGAGCTGGACGATGGCCGCATCGCGCGGCGACACGCCGTCAGAGCCCGATCGTCCGGCGGCCATGGCGATGGCCGTTTCTCCGACCCCGGCGTCGCGCGCGATGGGGAGATGGTAGTCCCACTCATAGCCCGAGCCGAAGGCACCGGCGGTCGCCAGGATGGCGAGCTCGCGCACGTCGGCAGGCATGGCGCCCGAGAAGCGGATGGCGGCGCCGACCGCCTGCACCGCGTCGGCGAGGTGCGGCGCATCGAGCATGGCCAGGAACGGCAGCGGCACGCCGCCCCGCGGCCCGGAGGCGATGGCGTCGTGGACGCGCCGTTGCGCGTCCGTCATGTCGGCGATGGAGCGGGCCCCGATCTGCATGGTTATGCTCCTAAGCAGAATTTCTGAGCCTGCCCAACGGGCGGCCCCCGAAATTCGGCAGCGTCCAAATGTCTTAGCTGAAATCCGCAGACCGAAACTGTGTTCCGGTCTGCGGATTTCGGCTCAGTGCGTGTCCCGACCGGATGCGCTCATCTGATCGGGACGCAATAGGCCGTATGGATGATGCGCCGATGTCAGCGTCCGTCGGGGCCGCCGGTGGTCACGCCGGAGGCGATGCGCCGGGGGCCGAGGATGGCCTTGGCGACGTCGCCGACGGCTTCCACCTGCTCGTCCATGCCCTGGAAGCAGACGATGCGGCAGGGGCAGGCCTCCAGGCCCTCGTAGCGCCAGGGGAACGCCCCGATCACAGCCCGCTGGTTGAGCATCTTCTCGATGTCGCCGCCGACGTTCTCGGCGTGAATCAGGCCCTCCTGGAAGGCATAGGAGTGGAACGGGAAGATGTTCTCGCTGACCTTGCGGCCCGACTTCTTGTGCGTGTAGTTGTATTCTCCGAAGAACTCCTCGCAGGTCTTGCCCACCTTCGCCTCGAAGCGCTTGGCGAGGTCCGGCCGCATGTGGCGGATCGAGGTGTTCATGGAGTGGTCGCCGGAGCCGCAGTCGATGCCGAACCACTTGATCTTCTTGGCGATCATCCATTCGAGCAGCGCGATGCCGCCGCCCGGATGCATGCAGAAGTAGCGCACCAGGTCCTGCTGCGGCTGGCCTTCCCAGAAGCGGTGCCAGCCGGTGTGGAGGATGAGGATATCGCCCTCCTTCACCTCGACCGGGGCGCTTTCGATCATGTCGGGGGTGATGACGGCCCAGTCGTCCATGTGCGCCGACACGTCGACGACGGCGCCCGGGCCCACCAGGAAGTCGAGCGGGTAGGAGGCCATGTCGCCCATGCCGTCGGTGCCGTGCATGGCGCCGTCGATGTGGGTGCCGACGTGAAGGGCGGTGTCGATGCGCTGGGCGACGATCATCTTCGTCTGCAGGTTCTGCGCATAATACATCTGGTTGCCGGCGTAGCCGACCCAGCCCGGCGTGTGCACGTTCATCAGATGGGACAGGTCGACGATTCGCATGTGGCTACTCCCGGGATGGACAGGATCGTTCGGATCAGGCGGCGCGCTTGCCGAACAGCGAGCGGAACCAGCCCTTGAGCGCGGCGATGAGCAGGCTGGTGGCGCTGATCGGCGTCGCGGCTGCGGGCTGTGGCGACGCTGACGGTGCAGGTGTCGCCGTGTCGCTCCCTGCGCCGGAGGCGGAGGCCGCCGCCGGCGCGTCGAGCTTCGCCTCGACGTTGCGCACGAAGTCGGCGATCAGCACGTTGGCCACTTCGCTGATGATGTTGGTGCGCCCGAATTGAGCGATGGCCCCGGCGAGCTGGATGTCGGCGTCGACGTTCACCCTGGTGGTGTCGCCGACCGGCGTCAGCGCGCAGTCCAGGGTCATCTTGCCGCGACTGGCGCCTTTCTTGTCGACGCCCTTGCCCTCGACATGCACCGTCTTGGCCTGATCGTCGAAGGCGACGTCCGCCTCACCCTCGAAGCTTGCCTGGAAGGGGCCGATCTTCGAGGAGATCTTGCCGAGATGCTTGCCCTCGTCCTTCGATCCCAGATACTCGGCGCCCGGCAGGCATTTGGCGACGTCCGGGATGTCCTTGAAGAAGGCCCAGGTCGCGTCGATCGGACGGGCCACCGTGAATTCCTGCGAAATCTTCATTCTTCGGCCTTACGGTTTGTCGTTCGTCCGCATCCGTCGTCAGAATAGGCGGCCGCCCAGAGCGATCCCATAGACGTCGGTGCGACGGTCCTGCCGGGGCCTGACCAGCGCCGAGCGCTCCTGCGCGGCGCGCACGTGCGCCGGATCGACGCAAGCCACGGCGATCGCCTCTTCCCGGTCATCCAGCGGCCCGGCGAGGGGCTGGCCGTAGGGATCGACGATCAGCGAGGATCCCAGGAAGCGGGTGCCCCCGGCCTCGCCGCACTGGGAGGCGCAGGCGACGTAGATCTGGTTCAAGTTGGCCTGGACCATGGCCCCCCTGGCCTGCCCGATGATCGGGTCGGCGTCCGCGGCGCGCCTGTCGAACCCGCCGACCCAGGCGGTCGGCACGGCGGCGATGTCGGCCCCCTGAAGCGCCAGCGCCCGCATCACCTCGACGAAGCGAAGGTCGTAGCACACGCACAGGCCGATCCGGCCGCAGGGCGTGTCGACCACGTCGAGCCCGCGGTCGCCCGGCGCAAAGACCAGCTTTTCCCGGTCGAACAAGTGGAGCTTGCGGTAGTGCAGCAGGAGGCCGTCGGGGCCGACGAGCATGGCCACGTTGTACAGGTGCTCGCCGGCTCGCTCGCAGAAGCCGCCCGCGATCAGCACGCCGAGGCGTCGCGCCGCGTCGCTCCAGGCCGCGAACGTGGCGCCGTCGATCGGCTCGGCCGCCTCGGCGAGGATCGGTCCGTCCGTGGTGTAGCCGGGCACGGCCAGCTCGGGGAGGACGACGAGGCGCGCTCCCCGTTGTGCGGCCGTCTCCACCAGGCGAACGGTCCGCTCGCGGTTTTGCTGAGCTTGCGCCAGGCGTGGGCTGAACTGGACGCAGGCGATCGCAAAGCTCATGCAGGCGGAGCCGCGTCGGCGGGCAGGGCGCCGACAGCCTTGAGCAGCGGCACGTCGGCGGGGCTGGGGCCGCCGACGCTGACGATGCCGACGCCGCGGTCGGCCTCGACGGCATGCTCGATGCCGACGGGCACGTGCACCACGCAGCCCGCCTCGAACGGCAGGCTGACGCCGTTGGTATAGTCGTGGATGGTTCCCTTGCCCTCCAGGATGAAGATGGTGTCCTCGGACAGGCTATGGATGTGCGGCTTGTTCTTCTCGCCCGGCTCGAGCAGCACGTAGTTCATGTTGGCCATCCAGGCGCCAACGCCGGGCCACACGATGAAGCGGGCATCCTTCGAGATCAGAGGCAGCTTGAGAGACGGCGTGTCCCGATGAAAGATCCGTATGGACATCGCTCAGCGACCTTTGTCGGAGGAGAGTGTGGCGTAAAGCGACATGTCGGCCGGGCAGGGCCCGCCGAGAAGGGTCATGGAGGCGCCTCTGGCGGCCTCGAAACGATAGGAGTCGCCCCGGTCGATGTGGACCATCGAGCCTTCGATCACGGGTGAGCGCTCGCCGGCGCGGATATCGACCACGTCGCCTTCACCCGCGGCGATATAGTAGACGCTGTCGGCCGCATGGGAGAGATCGACCGTGGTGTCGCCGGCCTCCAGCTCGATAACCTGGAAGGTGCGATACAAGGCGCCGTTGCCCGGCCACATGACGGCCTTGGCGCTCCCGGTTCCGACAACCAGAGGTAAGGCTGGGCAGTCAATGCGGCTGTCGACAACGCGAACGGTCTTGGGGTCTGAAGCGCTCGTCACAATGTCGCTCTTTGAGTGTGGCTTATGATATTTTAGTTCTGTCAAAAAAATGCGACTATGGCAAGCGTGAAGCGCTTGAGCGGGACCATATTTGCCGCATATCCGTTATGCTTCGTCAGTGCGGCTCATCATGAAAGATCGATTGTGAGCGACTCGATACCGAATACCCCTGTCGACCAATCCGGGATCACGACGGCAGCGCTGGCGGCGATCGGGTTGCGCATACGCGAGGTGCGGCTCGCCCGTGAGATGACGCTCCAGGCATTGGCCGGCGCCTGCGGGCTGAGCCCCTCGATGCTCAGCCTCGTCGAGCGCGGCCGCGCCTCTCCCTCGATCGGGTCGTTGATCGTCATCGCCAGCTCGCTCGGCGTGCCTATGTCCGAGCTGATCGTCGATCAGGTGGTCGACGATAAGAACATCGTCGTGCGTGCGTCCGAGCAGCGGGCGATCGAGACCGCGTCCCACGTCATCCGCCGGCTGATCAAGGAAGACCGCTCGCGCGGCATCTCGATCGCGCTGAACGAGTACGCGCCTCACACCGGCGCGACCGAGAAGCCGATCACGCACGACGGCTTCGAGTTCGGTTTCGTGCTCGAGGGCGATCTGACGGTCGACGTCGACGGCACACAGCACGTGTTGAACAGCGGCGACCTCATTTCATACAGCTCGCGCCGGCCGCACCGGATCTGGAACCACGGCAACGTCCGCGTGCGCACCCTGTGGATCAACCTTCAAAATGATTGAGGCGTGCCGCTGCCGCTGCGCGCCGATCCTGTCGTGGCGTGCAGCATGTCGGGGGAGATCGGCAGCCGCGTGATCAGGCCGGGCCGGCCGAGCGCGTCGTCGACGGCCGACGCGATGGCTGCGCCCACCGCGGTGATGCCGCCTTCCCCGGCGCCCTTCACGCCCAGCGGGTTCTGCGGGCTCGGCGCATCCTCCCGGAGCAGCACGTCGACCTGCGGCACCTCGCGGCACGTCGGCATCAGGTAGTCGGCGAAGCTGGCGGCGAGCGGCTGGCCGGCTTCGTCGTAGCGGAACTCTTCGAGCAGCGCGCCGCCGATGCCTTGCGCGGCGGCGCCGACGATCTGCCCGTCGATCAGCATGGGGTTGATGGCCCGCCCCACGTCGTAGGCGACGAGATAGCGCTCGATGTGGACGCCCCAGGTCTCCCGGTCGACGCGCACCTGGGCCACGTGAACGCCGTAGGGGTAGTTCATGTGGCTCGCCTCGAACAACCCTTCGGCCTCGAGCGGCCTGCCCAGCTGCGCGACGATGTCCGCCAGCGCGATGTCGGCGCCGTTGCGCCGCGACACCACGCGGCCGGCGGCGAACTCCAGCTCGTTGGCGTCGCATTGCAGCAGCGGGGCGGCTGCGGCGATCGCCTTGTCGCGCAGCGCTTCCGCGGCAATCTTGACGGCGGAGCCGGTCATGACGGTCACGCGCGAGGCAAAGGCGCCGAACCCGATCCGGATGCGATCGGTTTGGCCGTGCACGACGGTGATGCGCTCGATCGGGATCCCCAGGACATCGCCACAGATCTGCGCCATGGCGGTCTCGACGCCCTGGCCGACGGACGCCGCTCCGGTCACCACTTCCACCGTGTCGTCGTCCCGGGCGGAGAGGGTGACGAGGTCGTGCGGGCCGAGGCCGCTCTTCTCGATGAAGAAGGCGAGGCCCAGGCCGACCGCCTCGCCGGCGGCCCGGCGTGCCGCCAGATCGGCCCGCAGCGACGGGTATTCGATCTGGGCCAGGGTGCGCTCCAAGAGATCGTGGTACCTGCCGGAATCGTGGACCACATGGGTTCCCAGCGCATCGACGCCCCGGGCGAAGGGCATGCGCTCCTCCGGGATCAGGTTGACCCGCCGCACGTCGATCGGATCGAGGCCCAGGCGGTGGGCGATGGCGTCGATCAGCCGCTCACGGGCAAAGGTGGTCTCGTAGCGGCCCGGCGCCCGGTAGGTGCCCGCGGGGGTTTTGTTGGTGAGCCGGATGTGCCCTTCCGCCCGATAGGCCGGAACCAGGTAGGGGCCCGGCAGCAGCGCGGCGGCGAGGTCGGTGACCGTGCCGCCATGGGTCCGCACGTAGCCGCCCTGATCAGTATAGAAAATATCGGTCAGGCCGCGGATGAAGCCGTTGCTGTCCACCGCCGCGCGCAGCCGGTGCACCTGGTCGCGCGAATGGTTGGTCGCCAGCAGGTTCTCCCGGCGATCCTCGACCCACTTGATGGGCGCGCCGAGCCTGAGCGCCGCAGCGCAGACCAGCACATCCTCGGGATAGAGCTCGCCTCGCACGCCGAAGCCGCCGCCGACGTGGCCCTCACTCAGCTGCACGCGGTCGCGGTCGAGCCCGAGCATGCGGGCGATCGCATCGCGGTTGTAGTGCGGCACCTTGGCGGCGCCGTAGAGGATGAGGACGCCGGTCGCCGGGTCGTGGACCGCCAGCGCGCCGCGCGTTTCCAGGGGCACGCCGCTGTGGCGCCCGACGGCGATGGTGAGCTCGACGACGTCGGCCGCGCCATCGAACGCCCGCGCCAGGTCGCCGTATTCCTTGACGATCACGGCCGGCTCGCTCAGCAGCCCCGGATCGACCGCGGGCATGAAGGCGACCGGCTCGGCCGTCGCATCGAGGCACGGGTCCTCTTCGTCGATGTCGCAGAACACCAGCTCGGCGGCATCCTCGGCGAGGTAGGGGTCGTCGGCGAAGACGACGGCGACCGGATCGCCCACGTAACGCACGTAGTCCCGCGCCAGCACGTGCTGCCGGTAGGGCTCGAAGCCCTGGATCCGGGTCATGCGGAAGTCGATCGGCGGGATGTCGGCGATGTCGGCGGCGGTCCAGACTGCGCGCACGCCGGCCAGCGCCCTGGCGTCGTCGGTCTCGACGGCGCCGATGCGCCCCAGCGCCACCGGCGAGCGGACCACGCGCATGTAGAGCTGGCCGTCGACGCGGCAGTCGGCGGCGAAGCGCCCGGCGCCGAGCAGCAGCGGCCGATCCTCGAGCCTCTTCAGCGGGCGGCCGATGGTGCTCATGCGCGCATGTCGATCGCAGCGGCGCGGACCGCCTTGATGATGTTCTGGTAGCCGGTGCACCGGCACAGGTTCGATGACAGGATGTCGCGCAGGTCCTCGTCGCTGAGATCGGGGTCCGCCTCCAGCGCGCCGACGGCCAGCATGAGGAAGCCCGGGGTGCAGAAGCCGCACTGCAGGCCGTGATTGTCCCAGAACGCCTTCTGCATCGGATGCAGGGTATCGCCGTCGGCCAGGCCCTCGACGGTGCGCAGAGCATGCCCTTCCGCCTGCACCGCGAACATCAGGCACGAACGGACGGGCTTGCCATCGAACAGCACCGTGCAGGCGCCGCACACGCCGTGCTCGCATCCCAGGTGCGTGCCGGTCAGGCCACAGTTTTCGCGCAGGGCGTCGGCGAGTGTTCGCCGCGCCTCGACGGTCATGGCGTAGTTGCGACCGTTCACGGTCAAGGTCACGGCGTGCCTGTCTGACATGCTTCAAGTTCCGCTTGCGCTTCTGATCAGATCGCGGATGCGCTGGGGCGTGGCCGGGATCTGAAAGATGTCGATGCCGAAAGGAGCCAGCGCATCGACGATGGCGTTGACGACGGCCGCCGGCGCGCCGATCGCTCCGCCTTCGCCGACGCCCTTGGCCTTGGTGATGGACGCGTCAGAGATGGTGACCATGTGCTCGATCTCGATCGGCGGGATCTCGGCCATGGTCGGCGGCAGGTAGTCGGCCAGCGACGCGGTGAGCAGGTTGCCGGTCTCGTCGTAGACGATCTCCTCGAACAGAGCGTTGGCGATGCCCTGCGCCACGCCGCCGTGGATCTGTCCGTCGACGATCATCGGGTTGATGAGGATGCCGGCGTCCTCCACCACGACGTAGCGTTCGATGGTGACCCCGCCGGTATCGACGTCGACCTCGACGATGCAGGCATGACAGGCGTTGGAGAAGGTGCCGGGCGGATCGTAGACGGCATTCTCGACCAGGCCCGGGCCGACCTGCGGAAAGCGGTGGCTCTGGTGGTAGGCGAGGCGGGCGATGTCGGCGATCGGCATGGACTCGTTGGTGGTGCGCGCCTTGGCCAGGCCGTCGGCGAGATCGATGGCCTCGGGCTCGACGTTCATGACCGCCGCCGCCACCGTCCTGAGCTTCGTCGCCACCTTTCCGGCCGCCAGCTTGCAGGCGCCGCCGGCGATCACCATCGACCGGCTGGCGAAGGTCCCCCAGCCGTAGGGGGTCGCGTCCGTGTCGCCGGCGATGATGCGGATCCGGTCGGGCTCCACGCCGATCTCGTCGGCGATGAGCTGGGCCAGCGTGGTCTTCAGGCCCTGGCCGTGCGGCGAGGCGCCGATGCGCGCTTCGACGAAGCCCGACGGATCCATCGTGCACGACACGAGCTCGTAGCCCGGCACGATGTCCATGCCGCGGGCGGCGTAGGCCGGCGTGCCGTAGCCCGTGCGCTCGCTGAAGACCGAGAAGCCGACGCCGACATGGCGCCCCAGGGCGCGGGCCTCGGCCTGGCGCTTGCGGAAGGCGGGCAACGCCATGGCATGCGCCGCGGCCTCCAGCGATTCGACGTACGAGCCTTCGTCGTAGACCAGTCCGGTTGGGGACCGGTGCGGAAACGCATCGATGAGATTGCGGCGACGGATATCGACGGGGTCGAGGCCCAGGCACCTGGCCGCCACGTCCATCATCCGCTCCATGGCGAAGGTCAGCGTCGGCCGGGCGACGCCGCGGTAGGGCGCCATCATGCAGGTGTTCGTCGTCACTCCGCGCGACCGCACGCCGTACTCGATGAACTTGTAGGGCCCAGGCAGCTCCGCCATCGCCATCAAGGGCTCGACGCCGCACGTCACCGGGTAGCAGGAGAAGGCGCCGACGTTGCTCCGGAGGTCGGCCTCCAGCCCGAGCAGGGTGCCGTCGCCGGCGAACGCGCCGCGCAGCGTGAACGCCTGGTCGCGGCTGTGGGCCGAGGCGAGCAGGTTCTCGCGGCGGTCCTCGATCCAGGCAAGGTCGCGCCTGAGATGCCGCGCCAGCCAGACCAGGGCGACGTACTCGGGGAAGAGCGACATCTTCTGGCCGAAGCCGCCGCCCACGTCCGGCGCCACGACGCGGATGTCCGATTCCGGCAGGCCGAGCGTATCGGCGAGGCCCGTGCGCAGCATGTGCGGCATCTGCACGGAGGCGTAGAGCGTCACGTGGCCGGAGACCGCGTCGTAGCGGGCGACGCCGCCGCGCGCTTCCAGCGGCATCGCCGACTGGCGCCCGGACTTGAGATCGATGGTGACGATCTCGGCCGCCTGGGCGAAGGCGCCGTCGAGCCCGCCGGTGCGCATCTGGCCTTCGACGAGCACGTTGCCCGGCGCGTGGGCGTGGACGGCCGTCGCGCCGGGCGCCAGCGCGCTGTCGATATCGACGACCGCATCCTCCGCATCGATGTCGACGAACACCTGCTCGGCTGCGTCCTCGGCCGCCGCGGCATCGGCGGCGACGACGACGGCCACGGCCTGGCCGCAGAACAGGACGCGGTCCGTGGCCAGCACGGGCTGCTCGACCGGCACGTAGTCCGGCCGGTGCAGAAGCGGGCGGATGGGTTTCACGCCGGTGAGATCGGCAGCGGTGAACACCTGCGCTTCGTCGGGCGCCTCGATGCCGACGATGCGGCCCGCCGCGACGGGGCTGCGCACGAAGCGCACGAAGGATGCCGCCGCCGCGAGGTCCGCCGTGAAGCGGCCGCGGCCCATCAGCAACGGCGGGTCTTCAGTCCGTGGGAGGCTGCGGCCGATCCAGTTCATGCGATCGCCTCGGTGAGCGCGCGCTTCACGGCGGTGCGTACGAGGTCGCGCCGGTATTCGGCGGAGGCATGAATATCCGCGCTGGTCCGCACCAGATCGCGCGCCGCGTTAGCGACCGCGTCGACGAGGGCCGGCGAGGGGGGCTTGCCGACCAGCTCCTGCTCCAGCTGGCTCAGGCGCAGCGGTCGGTCGGCGACGCCGCCGACGCCGAGGCGCGCCGCGGTGATCACGCCGCCGCGGGTCTCGACTGCCGCCAGCGCCATCGCCAGCGCGAAATCGCCGGCGCGTCGCGAGAACTCGTAGAAGCCGCTGCGCCAGCCCGGGCCGAGCCGCGGCAGGCGGACCTCGGCGAGCAGGTCGGCGCTGCCGAGCGCCGTGGTGAAGGTGCCGCGGAAGAAGTCGGCCGCGTCGAGTGTGCGCTCGCCCTCGTGGCTGACGATCAGCATCGTCGCGCCCAAAGTCGCTGCCACCAGGCACCACTCCGAGGCGGGATCGGCATGGGAGAGGCTGCCGCAGAAGGTGCCGCGCTGGCGGATAGGATAGTGGGCGATGTGCTTGACGACCTTCGACAGCAGCAGGCCGAGAGGCTCGTCGATGACGGGCTTGTGAAAGGCCGCATGACGGGTCAGCGCGCCGATGCGTAACGCATCCTCCGCCGCGTGGAGATAGTCGAGGTCGCCGGCCGTGTTGAGGTCGATCAGCACGCCCGGCCGGGCCAGGCGGAAGTTCATCGCGGCGACAAGGCTTTGTCCGCCCGCCAGGAGCTTGCCGTCGTCCGCGTGGGCGGCGAGCTGAGCGACCGCCTCCGCCCGCGACGACGGTCTCACATAGGCAAACGCAGCGGGTTTCATATTTGAGCCTGATTGAATAAATTTAATCCAGATTAACGATGGCGCGCGGCGTTGTCCATCTATTCGTCGCGGTTCGCGGACCGGCGGGCCGGTGCTCGGGCGCCTTGCGGAGGGCCCGCCATCATCCGAAAAATTTTTATCGTCACTCATATCAATTGAAATATTATTCAAATAATCTGGCACCTGCTCGGGCCCGCCATAGACCGGCGCGTTCCGGGTCTCGTGTCGCGACGGGCGGCGCCATCGGGGCGGTGAGGACGGGCTCACCGGTGCCGGGACGATCGTTTCGCCGATATCAATGGGAGACGGCAGCATGGCCAACGCAAGCCCACACATGCACCTCGGTATCTTCGTCCTCGGCGCGGGTCATCACGTCTCGGGCTGGCGGCTTCCCGAAGCCCAGGCCGGGTCCGAGAACCTGCCGCTGCTCCAGCACATTGCCCGGACGGCGGAGCGCGGCAAGTTCGACCTGCTGTTCCTGGCCGACGCCGTGAACACCAGCCCCAAGATGCACCCCTCGATGGTCGTGCGCCTCGAGCCGCTGACCTTGCTCGGCGCCCTGGCCATGACGACCTCGCACATCGGGCTGGCTGCGACGGCGTCGACGACCTACACGGAGCCCTACAATCTGGCCCGCTACTTCGCGTCGATCGACCATCTCAGCGGCGGCCGCGCGGCCTGGAACGTCGTCACCGGCGCCTTTGCCGAAGCGGCGGCCAATTTCAGCCGTGACCGCCATCCGCCCCATGCGGAACGCTATGCATCGGCCGCAGAGTTCGTGACCATCGCCAAGGGGCTTTGGGACAGCTGGGAGGACGGCGCGGTCATCATGGACCGGGCGAGCGGCGATTTCGTCGATGCCGGCAAGATGCATGTCCTGAACTATGAGGGGACATACCACTCGGTCAAAGGGCCGCTGAACATCTCGCGGCCGCCGCAGGGGTATCCCGTCATCATCCAGGCCGGGGCCTCGGAGGAGGGGCGTGATCTGGCCGCCTCGATCGCCGAGATCATCTACTCGGTGCAGCAGGACCTGGACGGGGCGATCGCCTTCGCGCGCGATATCCGCGAGCGTGCGCGCAAGGTCGGCCGCGACCCCAGCCACATCAAGATCATGCCCGGTGTCTGTCCGATCGTGGGCGCCACCGAGGCGGAGGCCCGCGCCAAGCTTGCCGAGCTCGGATCCTTCATGGAGCCGGTCGCGGCGCTCAAGGTGCTGTCGGAGCGCATGGGCCACGATCTCTCGTCCTATCCGCTCGACGGGCCGGTGCCGGAGCTGCCGCCGTCGGGCATCATGCAGGGGCATGCGGTCACGCTCGCCAAGCTGGCCAAGGACAAGAGCCTGACCCTGCGGGAGCTGCGCGACTTCACCGGCGCGGCCATGGGGCACCGCCTGGCCGTCGGCACGCCCGAGATGGTCGCGGACGCGCTGGAGGAGTGGTTCGTCGCCGGCGGCGCCGACGGCTTCAACATCATGCCGCCCTGGTTCCCCAAGGCCTTCGACGACTTCGTCGACCACGTGGTGCCGATCCTGCAAAAGCGCGGGCTGTTCCGCACCGAGTACACCGGGACCACGTTGCGCGATCATTTGGGGTTGCCGCGGCCGCCGCATCCGGCCACCTTCCGAAGGACCGATTGAGTCCTCTTGAAAGCATGATGATGGCCCAACCTTCGATCCTGGTGTTGTCGAGCAGCCCATCCTCGACGTCGAAGACGGCGCGCGTCGCCGAGCACATCTTGCGCCAGCTCGAAGGGCCGCTCGCCACCGTCCGCCATATCAGGTTGAGGGACTTGCCGGCGGAGGCGCTGCTGCGCGCCGATACGTCGGATCCGCAGGTCGCCGAGGCGGTGGCAGCGGTCGAGCGGGCGAGCGGCATCGTCATCGCCACGCCGATCTACAAGGCGGCCTATTCGGGCCTGCTCAAGGTGTTTCTCGATCTGCTGCCGCAGTTCGCGCTCGCCGGCAAGATCGTGCTGCCGTGCGCCACGGGCGGCAGCCTGGCCCATGTGCTGGCGCTCGACTACGGCCTGCGGCCCGTCCTGCAGTCCATGGGCGCGCGGCACATCGTCCAGAGCCAGTTCGTGCTGGAGCCGCACCTCAAGATCGAGGGCGACAGCTTGAGCGTCGACGACGCGACGGGCGTGATCCTCGATGAGGCCATCTACCACTTTCGCTGCGCGCTCGGCCACGCGCCGCCGCATGACCTGCTGGGCCATCCCCGGCCGCAACGGACCGATGCGTAGAGCATCGGAGCCAAGCGGATACCGGCTCGGGGGCAATCCGATGCCGGCACCAAGAGCCAAAGCGGCAGCTCCGGGTCCGTGGGAACGTCGGCCGCTTCGGGCGAAGGGCTGATCGATCGAAGGGGGCGCCGCCCCGGCTGCCCGTTCAAGGGGACACGGCCTGCGCGAACCCGCGAGCGCATTGCTTTAGGCTATCGCGGCGGCCTCACGTCGCGGCCCTCCGCTCGTCGACGCCCAGGACGAGTATTTTTATAAGATTCAATTTTTAACTGCTCACAGACTGTGCAATTTCTCCAGACCGGCAGTTTCAACGTAGGCATACGCGTCAAATTTTGATCTCTTTCGCGCGAATGCCTTGATTTGAACCTCGAGCCCTATTGAATGAAATTAAAATCTCCCATACGCTGACTCAAGATGATCATTGTCCGCGCTTCCGAGGTGGAGCGCCCCGGCACAATGGCAGCGTGGTCCAACCTAAGACCGCAGGCGGGGAGACCGAGATGGACCGAGACCTCGATCGCAGCAGCGGCGGCCTCACCCGGCGCGGACTGCTGGCGTCCGGCGCCGCGACACTGACCATCGGCTTCGCCACCCCGGGCCATGCGCAGCAGTCGGGCTTCGTGTCGACGGTCTTCGGCGGCGTCTACGAGCGCGAGTACCGCAAGCACATCGTCGAGCCGTTCGAGAAGGAGACGGGCGTCAAGCTGCTGATGAAGCTCGGGCTGTCGAGCGAATGGCTGACCAACTCGGTCATCAACCGCCGCGCGCCCGAGATCGATCTGCTGCTGCTGCCCTATCCCGACAACGTCCGCGCGACCATGGAAGGGCTCGGCTTGCCCCTTACCACGGCCGACGTCCCCAACATCGCCCAGGTCGATCCGGTCTGGTACACCCAGTTCGACAAGGCTGGCATCGGCCTCGACTACATCGGCTACGGCATCGCCTACCGCGAGGATCTGGTCGCGACCGCGCCGAAGACCTGGAAGGATCTTTGGAACCCCGCCTACAAGGGTAAGCTCATCATTCCAGAGATCGGGCAGTGGGGTTCCTGGGAGATCCTGGTCGTGGCGGCCAGGCAGCGTGGCGGCAGCGAGACCAACATGGATCCTGCCTTCGCCGCGCTGCGCGAGCTGAAGCCGAACATCAAGCAGTTCTTCAAGAGCGGCGTCGACATCGTCAACCTGCTCGGTAGCGGCGAGGCCTGGGTCTGCGGCATGACCACCAACATCGCCGCCTATGGCCTGATCGACGCGGGCAAGCCGGTGAAGTTCATCTATCCCGAGGACGGCGCCATGGTCGGCGCGGTGTCCTACCACATCGCCAAGAACTCCAAGAACGCCGAGCTCTGCAAGAAGTTCATCAATTTCGCGCTGGACAAGACGATCCAGGAGAACTTCTGCAACGGCGTCGTCGCCGCCCCCACCAACATCAACGCGGTGGTCAACGAGCGCACGCGCCAGCGCGTGCCCGCGCGCGACCGCCTGCAGCTGTTCGACTGGTCGAAGATCATCCCGCAGATGCCGGAGCTCGCCGATCGGTGGAACCAGGAGATTGCCTTCTGACCCGAGGCGCCAGCTTCGCGTGGAGACCGGATGGCGGCTGAATGTCCCTAGCTGACTTGCACTCTCAGGCGTCCGCGGGCGCCGCGGCGCTCATCCTCGTGCGCGGGCCGGCGACGGCCGCGGACGAGGCGGCGCTGGCCGCAGCGGACGCGGCCGGATGGCTCGCCTTCGATGTCGAGCTGACCGACGGCGTGGCCGGGCCATGGGATCCGGGGGCGTTGCCCGGCCAGGCCGGTGGCTGCCTCGTGCAGCCGGGCCGCAGCGCGCGCCAGGTGCACATCCGCTCGGACGCCGGAGGCCTCTTCCTCGTCGCGCGGCTCGATCTCCTGCTGCGCTCGAACGGCGTCACGTGCCTGTACCAGAGCGGCGAGGCGCCGGAGGAACTGCTCGGCGCGCTCAGGCAATTCGCGCGCCTGCGTGGCTACCAGCTCGTCCCTCTCGGCCCGGTGCTGCCGACGGCACTGACGCATGCACGCGCCGGCGAACAGGCCGTGTTGCCGGACTTCGCCGCTCGTGTATCGCCAGCCCATGCGGCCCTCGTGCTGATCGACGTGCAGAACGATTTCTGTGCCGCGGCCGGGGCGACCGGCCGCACCGGCCAGCCGATGACGATGATCCACGGCGCCGTCGACCGCATCAAGGCGTTGCTGCGGGCGGCGAGGGCCACCGGGCTGTTCGTCGTCCACGTGCGGGCCGAGTACGGCGAGCTCTACCGCTCCGTCGGCTCCCCCTACCGCTTTCCCGCCAAGGGCGGCCCCGAGCCTGCGGTCTGGACCGCGTCGGCGGCCGATCTGGCGGAGGGTGAGCGGTTTCCCGGGGGCATGGTCGAAGTCTGCCTGTCCGGGAGCTGGGGCGGACAATTCGTCGACGGCATCGATCCGTTGCCGCACGAGGCCGTCGTCACCAAGCATCGGTTCAGCGCCTTCGCCGACACGGGCCTCGACCTGCTGCTGCGCGCGAACGGCATATCGAGCGTCATCCTCGCCGGCGTGACCACGAACTGCTGCGTCGAGACCAGCGCCAGGGAGGCGGTCATGCGTGACTTCCATCTGGTCGTCGCCGAGGATTGCGTCGCGGTGAAGGACCATCTGCGCGATCTGCACGACGCCACCTTGACCTCGCTCGGCCTCTATTTCGGCCTGGTGCGGCCGTCCGCGGACATCATCGCCCAATGGTCCAGGCTCGCGGACGAGCGGCCACGAGCCCCGGCAACGTAAGGGACCGTGCGCTCATGGACGCTTTGGGCAAGAAGTTGTTCTGATGACCCTCGAGATGAACCAGCCATCACATGTCGCCGTCGGCCCGGTCGCTGCAGCGCCGGCACTGCGAGGGAGCGGCGCCTATCTGCTGGTGCTGCCCGCCTGCATCGTCGTGGGCGCGTTCCTCGTTGTTCCGCTGGCGTATATCCTGGCGATGAGCCTGAACCTGCCGCGGCCCGGCGTGGTCGAGCTCAACAGCAATATGACGCTCGTCAACTTCACGCGGTTCCTGTCGTCGGCGTTCTACTGGAAGATACTGGGGAAGACGGTCTACATCGCCACCGTCACGACCGTGCTCTGCGCCATCTTTGGCACCGTGCTGGCCATGTCCATCTGGCGTGCCAAGGCGGCTTACCGTGGGCTGATCGTCATCGTGGTGCTGTCGCCGCTGCTGATCAGCATCGTCACGCGCACCTTCGGGTGGATGATCGTTCTGGGTGACAATGGGCTGATCAATGCGGCACTGTCCGCCGTCGGCCTGATCTCGCAGCCGCTGCACCTGATGTTCACCGACGGGGCCGTCATCGTGGGCCTCGTCCACGTCTTCCTGCCGATGATGGTGCTGCCCGTCGTCACCGCCCTGGACCGCATCGACCCGGCCGTTCCCCAGGCCGCCCAGACCCTCGGCGCCGGCCGTCTGACCACGGCGTTCCGGATCATCGTGCCGATGGCGAGCCCCGGCATCGTCACCGGCGCCACCATCATCTTCAGCCTCGCCATGTCGTCGTACATCACGCCGGCGCTCATGGGCGGGCCGAACTCCGGCATGATCACCACGCTGATCTATCAGCAGTTCGTCGTGACCTTCAATTGGCAGTTCGGCTCCGCCATCGTCGCCATGCTGCTGGCGACCTCGCTCGCGGTCATCGGCTTCATCCTGTTCGAGTTCAGCCGGCGTACGCGCCGATGGATGGTGCGGACATGATCGACACCCTACAGGCGGGCACCTTCCGCGCCCTCGTCTGGCTGCTCTACGCCTTCCTGCTGGCGCCACTGGTCTGCGTCGTCATCGTCTCGTTCAACAATGAGGCCGTGCAGAGCTTCCCGCCGACGGGATGGTCGCTGCGCTGGTATGCGGCGGCGCTGCAGAACGCTGGCTTCATGGGCAGCGCGGCGACCAGCGCGCTGCTCGCCGCGGCCGCGACGGTCATCGCGACGCCGATCGCCGTCCTGGCCGCGATCGCGCTGTGGAGCAGCAACTGGCGGGCGAAGCCGGCCCTGGAGGCCTTCTTCGTCGCCCCGATGATCGTGCCGGGGCTGGTCACGGGCATCTCGCTGCTGGTCGCCCTGGCCGCCGCCGATGTCAGGGATGCCCCGACGCGGCTGCTGTTCGGCCATATCCTGATCGTGATGCCCTACGTGATCCGCACCACCCTCGCCAGCCTCGCGCAGATCAACCCGTCGCTGAAGGAGGCGGCCGAGACCCTCGGCGCTTCGCCCTGGCGCGTCTTCGCCGAGGTCATCCTGCCGCTCATCCGTCCGGGGGTGATCGCCGGCATGCTGTTCGGCTTCATCCTCTCGTTCGACGACGTCAACGTGTCCCTGTTCCTGGTCGACGCGCGGACGGCGACGCTCCCCATCTCCATCATGTCCTACCTCCAGTACAGCTTCGATCCGTCGGTCGCCGCCATCTCGTCTTTGCTCATCGCGATCACGTTCACGCTCGCCGTGGTGCTGGAGCGCTGGTTCGGTCTCAAACGCCTGTTTGCAGGGAACTGACATGGCTCAGGTCGAGCTTCAGAACATCGTGGGCCGCTACGGCGACTTCCTGGCCGTCAACCATGTCTCGCTGACCATCCGCTCCGGCGAGTTCCTGACGCTGCTCGGGCCGAGCGGCTGCGGCAAGAGCAGCACGCTGCGCATCGTCGCCGGCCTGCTGCAGCCCAGCTCCGGCCGCGTGGTGTTCGACGGCCGCGACGTGACCTATCTGTCCGCCGCCAAGCGCAACATCGGCATGGTGTTCCAGAGCCTGGCGCTGTTTCCGCACATGACCGTTGCCGAGAACGTGGCCTTCGGCCTGAGGATGAAGAAGGCGGCGGCCTCCGACATCGACCGGCAGGTCAAGCGCATGCTCGAGATCGTCCGCCTCGATCATCTGGCCGACCGCTTTCCGGCGCAGATGTCCGGCGGCCAGCAGCAGCGCGTGGCGCTCGCCAGGGCGCTCGCCATCGAGCCGAGCATCCTCATCCTGGACGAGCCGTTCGGCGCGCTCGACCGCAAGCTGCGCGAGGCGATGCAGGTGGAGCTGCATGGGCTGACGCGGCGGCTCGGCATGACCGCGCTGTTCGTGACCCACGACCAGGAAGAGGCGCTGATGCTCAGCGACGCCATCGCCGTCATGAACAACGGCACCGTCGAGCAGTTCGGCCCGCCGCAGGAGATCTACCGGGCGCCGCGGACGCGGTTCGTCGCCGACTTCATGGGCATGGTGAACTTCCTGCCGGGCAAGGTGCTGGCCACCGAGGCCGGCAGCACGCGCGTCCGCATCGCCGACACCGTGGTGACGGCGCCGGCCTCCCAGGGGCTGGCCGCGGGAAGCGACGTCACGCTGGCGGTCAGGCCGGAGAAGGTGCTGCTGTCCACCGGGGCCGCGCCGGAGGGGGCGGTGGGCGGCCGCATCCGCCAGATCACCTATCACGGCAACGCCTCCCGCTACGTCATCGACCTGCCGTCGGAGGCCGCCCTCGTCGCCATCGAGACGACCGGCCGGCCCGACCATCTCGCCCCCGAGGCGCCGGTGTGGGCGCAGTGGCGGCCCGAGGACACACACATCTTCGTGGATTGAGGAGGCGCCGCCGATCCGCCGACGCGCTTCGTTGAGCTCCGTTCCTGGGCGCGGTACCCTCTGGCAGAGGCTGCCGTGGCGGCTCGGGAGCGTCGAGGTGGAAGTCGGATTTTGAAGCCAGAACAAGCCAGCGTCACCGCCCACCCGCCGACCGACGAGTCCGCCGCCGCGCCCAATCTCAGTCCCATGCCCGATCTGGTGGGCTATGCGCTGCGGCGCACCCACATGGCGGTGTTCAGACGCTTCCGCGAGGCGTTCGCCGACTACGACATCCGGCCGGCGCAGCTCGGCGTGCTCACCGTCGTCCTCAACAACCCGGGTCTGAAGCAGACTGAGGTCAGCGCTGCCCTGGGCATCAAGCGCACCAATTTCGGGCCGCTTCTCGAGGGCCTCATGGCGCGGGATCTGATCGAGCGCCGGCGGCTGGAGTCCGATCGCAGGGCGCTCGGGCTCTATCTGAGCCGCGGGGGCAGGGCCCTCGTGGCCGAGCTGCAGGCGCGCGAGGCAGATTTCGAGCGGCAGATCAGCGCGGCGATCGGCGAGGACGGGCGGCGCGATCTGCTGCGGCTGCTCGGCGAGGTCGCCGCCACCTGCCAGGAGCCGGCTGACGACGACGAGGCGGAGACGGACTGACCCTTTAAGCCGGTGCCGGCATCAGCCTGGCGCGCACCTCGTCAGGAATGGGCTTGCCCTTGAGCCGTGTCGGATCGGCGTCGTCGCGCCCGGCCCAGACGCGAACCTCCTGGCCCTCGACCGACAGGACGTCGCCCTTCAGGAGGCGGTGGCGCACGGCGAAGCTCGTCCGCCTGACCTCGACCACCGTGGACACGATCTCGACCGAGTCGCCGAAGCGGCAGGGCGCCTCGAAGCGGGCGCGTGTGTCGACCAGCGGGATGCCGATCAGGCCGTAGGCGTCGATCATCCCGAGCTTGGGCATGGCGAGCGCCGCTTCCACCAGCAGCGCCGTGGACCAGTCGAAGAACTCGAAGAAGCGCGGATTGAAGACGATCCCCGCCGGGTCGCAGTGGCCCCATTCGATCACGAGCCGTCGCGTGTTGCTGAAGCCAGGCACGATGATGCAGATCCTTCCGGTGTGATGATGATGCGCTCGGCGTAAGGGGTTCGGTAGAGCAACGCGACCAGCTCCGCGCGGTTGCGCAACAGGGCGCGCTGATTGATCGACCCCTTGTCGGTCATCTCGTTGCGGTCGATGGACGGTGGCTCGGCCAGAAGCAGGGCACGTGCAAGGCGCGTCGACGAACCGGTGGCCCGGGCGGCCAGCCTGCCCAGGATGAGCCGGAAGGCGTCGCGCACACGCCCGTCGTCCAGCACCGTCTGCGGCTCACAGGTTTCCGCGAGATCCGGGCATAGCTGACGGCACGTGTCGATATCCGGCACGATCAGGCCGGCGACCTCGTCCAGGTTCTCGCCCGCCAGCGCGATGTCGCGGGCATAGGGCGCCGCGGCGTCCAAGAAGGCGGCCCGCAGCGCCCCCACGCTGACCCAGACGCCGCTCGTCAGCTTGAAATCCTCGTGCAGGCGCCCGTCGAACTTGAGGCCGCGACGCGGCTCCGCCGGCTCGACGAAGCGTAGCGCATCGCCGAGCCGGTAGTAGCCTTCCGCGTCGAAGGCGGCAGCGGTCAGGGCCGCGTTGCGCCAGTATCCGGGCGTGATGTTGGGGCCTTTGACCCGGGCCTCCAGCTTCTCGCCCACCGGCGCGAGCTTCAGCGTCAGGCCGCGCGCCGGCAGGCCGACATTGCCGGCCTGGGCCTGGCCGAGGTCGCAGGTGAGGGCGAACGGCGCGGTCTCGGTGGCGCCGAGCCCGGTGAGCATCGGGATACGGTGGCCGCACTCGTCGATCGCCAGCCGGTCGAACGCATCCCACACCGGCTGCGGCAGCCCGGCCGCGGCGAAGAAGGTCAGCTCGAGGCGGCTGAGAAGGCGCCGCCGGAGCTCGCCGTCCCTGGCCACGTGGGGGATCAGCGCCTCATAGCCCTTGGGCACGGAGAAATAGATCGTCGGCGCGATCTCCTTGAGATTGCGCACGGTCTCGGCGATGCCGGCGGGCGTCGGCTGGCCGTCGTCGAGATAGAGCGTGCCGCCGTTGGCGAGCGCCAGGTTGAAGTTGTGGTTGCCGCCGAAGGTGTGGTGCCAGGGCAGCCAGTCGACGAGCACTGGCGGCGTATCGACCAGGAACGCCAGGCTCGCGGCCAGCTGCGCCTGGTTGGCGCACAGCATGGCATGGGTGTTGATCACCGCCTTCGGCAGTCCGGTCGAGCCCGAGGTGAACAGGAATTTGGCGATGGTGTCGCCGCCCACCTGGCGGTGCGCCACCGCGGCCGCCGTCGGATCGCCGGCGAGCGCGCCGAGCGCCGTCGTTCTGCGGCCTGCCGCCGCGCCGTCCAGCGTCGCGATTTCGGTGGCCGCCGGCACGGCCGCCGCCAGTGCGGCGGCGAACGAGCCGTCGCGCGCATAGACGAGCCCCGGCGTGAGCAAGCCGACGATGTCCTTCAGCCGTGCGAAATCCGGTGCCAGACGCGCATAGGTTGGCGAGACGGGTGCGTAGGGCACCCCGACATGCAGGGCGGCCAGCGCCAGCACCGCATGGTCGAGCCCCTTGCCTGACAGGATGACCAGGGGGCGCTCCGCCGACAGGCCACGCGCCAGCAGGCCCGCGCCGATACGCGTCGCCTGCTCCAAGGCCTGGCCGTACGAGAGGTGCCGCCATCGGCCCGCCCCGTCGCGCTCCGCCAGGAACGTGCGGTCGGGCGTGGCCTCGGCCCAGCGCACGAGGTGATCCGTGAGCCGCTCGGGGTAGGGGGCGAGCGGCTCGCAGGCTTCGATCACCACCGACCCGTCGCCGCGGTGCGTGAAGCGGTGGCGCGTTGCTCCGAGCCGGACCGGGCGCAGCGGCGCCCGGCCGATCCCCTCGCGCTGCTCTGCCGGTGAGCGCATGGCCTATTGGCCCTTGACCAGGGGGCAGCCGCCCTCCGCCAGGGGGCGCCAGGCCTGGTCGGCGGGGATGGTGGCCACGACCTTGAGGTAGTCCCACTTGCCCGTCGACTCCGCCGGCGCCTTGGTCACGAACAGATACATGGGGTGCAGCTTGCGGCCGTCCTCGCGGATCGAGCCCTTGCCGAAGATCGGATCGTCGGTGGGCAGCGCCTTCATCTCCGCCACGACGGCACGACCGTCCGCGGCGCTCTTCAACTTGTCGACCGCTTTCAGGTAGTGGGTGACGGCGGAGTAGACGCCGGCCTGCATGTCGTTGGGGGCGTTGTGGCGGGGGTGGCGTTCCTCGAAGCGCTTGGCGAAGGCGCGGGTGCCGTCGTTCAGGTCCCAGTAGTAGCCCGTCACCAGGTAGGCGCCCTGCATCGCCGGCAGGCCGATGGCCGGCACGCTGTTGATGTTGAGGATCAGGCCGGCCAGCCGCTGCTTCTTGGCGACGCCGAACTCGGTCGCCTGCTTGATGGTGTTGGTGGTGTCGTCGCCGGCATTGGCGATGCCGATGACGTCGGCTCCCGATTGCTGGGCCTGCAGCACGAAGGACGAGAAGTCGGCCGTGCCGATCGGGTGGCGGGCGCTGCCGAGCACCTTGCCGCCGCGGGCCGCAACCTCTTCGGCGGCGTTCTTCTCCAGGTCCTTGCCGAAGGCGTAGTCCGCCGTGATGAAGAACCAGCTCTTGCCGCCCTGGTCGACCAGCGCCTTGGCCAGGCTGTGGCCGAGCGCCCAGGTGTCGTAGGTCCAGTGGATGGTGTTGGGCGAGCAGGCCTTGCCGGTGAGGTCCGCGGTGCCGGCGCCGGAGCCGATGAAGACCTTGTTCTTGTCGCGCGCGAGGCCGGCGACGCCGAGCGCGATGGCCGAGTTCGGCACGTCGACGATCATGTCGACGCCGCCCTCGTCGAACCACTGCCGGGCGATGGCGATGCCGATGTCCGTCTTGTTCTGGTGGTCGGCGGAGACCACTTCGACCGGCAGGCTGGACGTCTTGGTGAAGTCTTCCACCGCCATGCGCGCGGCGAGCACCGAGCCGACGCCCTGGTAGTCGGCGTAGACGCCCGACTGGTCGTTGAGGACGCCGATGCGCACCGGCTTGTCGGCGGCGCGCGCCGCCGGCGTCCCGAGCGCCATGGCCAATGCGGCCACCGGGCCGATGGCCGCTAATATCCGATATGCCTTCATGATCGTTTCCTCCTCTCCGATGCCGGCGTGCCGCTTGCTGCGGCTTGTGGCCGGGGTGGTTTGCTTCTGATCAGCCCGGCGCCACCTTCGCTGCGCGCTTCTCCAGAAAATCGGCGAGACGCCGCTTGGCTTCGGCGTCGCTCTGCGCCACCGCCGCCATGAGGGACTCCGTCAGGAGGCCGATGGACGGATCGCTGTCGGCAATGCGCGGCAGCGCCTGGATGAGGGCGAGATTGGTGAGCGGCGCGTTGGCGGCGGCCTTGCGCGCCAGGTCGAGCGCCGTCGCAAGCCCTTGGTCGGCGTCGACCAGGTATTCCGACAATCCGATCGCCTGTCCATCGGCCGCGCCGTAGACCCGTCCGGTCATCATCATGTCGCGCATGCGGGCGACGCCGATGAGGCGCGGCAGCCGTACCGAGGCGCCGCCACCGACGAAGATGCCCCGCTGCCCCTCGGGGAGGGCGTAGAACGTCGACGGCTCGGCGACACGGATGTGCGCCGCCGCCGCCAGCTCGAGCCCGCCGCCGATCACAGCGCCCTTGAGCGCTGCCACCACCGGCACGGTGCCGAACTCGATCTGCTGGAACACGCGATGCCACATGCGCGAGTGGGCGAAGCCCGCGGCCGCATCGCGGACCGTCAGCTCGGCAAGGTCGAGCCCGGCGCAGAAATGCTCACCGTCCCCGGTCAGCACGACCGCCCTGGTGCTCGCGGGCAGGCCTGCGAAGGCGGCCTCCAGGTCCAGCACCGTCGCGTCGTCGAGGGCGTTGCGTTTGCGCGCTCGCGTGAGGCGCACGACTGCGATGTCGCCGTCATGCTCGACGCGGACCGTCGGTCCTGCCGCGCCCACTGCCTCGTCCATGCCCTCTCCTCCGCAACTCCCGTGCAAGCGGCGCCGGCGCGATATCCCGGTTGCATTGCCGTGCGATATTTGTAATGTTGCATTACAAATTAGCCAGGTCAATCACCAATTGGCGTGACGTAGGGAGCGAGCATGCCCGCAGAGATCAGACGTGTGGCGGTGGTCGGCACCGGCGTGATCGGCACGAGCTGGGTGGCACTGTTCCTGGCCCGCGGCTTCCATGTCTCCGCCTTCGATCCAACGCCGGGGGCCGCCGAGCGTCTGCGGCAGGCTGTCGGCAGGCTCCTTCCGATGCTGGGCGCGGCCACCGCCGCGTCGGCGCCCGAGCGTCTGCGTATCGATGCCGAGCTGGAGGCGGTCGTCTCCGACGCCGATTTCGTGCAGGAGAACGGCCCCGAGCAGGAGGGGCTCAAGCGCGACACGTTCCGCCGCATGGACGCGGTGGCCGCCGCCGACGTGATCCTGGCGTCGAGCTCGTCGGGCCTGCGCCCCAGCCTGATCCAGGACGCTTGCGCCCACCCGGAGCGCGTCCTGGTCGGCCATCCGTTCAACCCGCCGCACCTGGTGCCGCTGGTCGAGGTGGTCGGTGGCGAGCGCACGTCCGAGGCGGCGATCGCCGAGGCGATGGCGTTCTATGCCGCGCTCGGCAAACGGCCCATCCGCATCCGCCGCGAGCTCGTCGGCCACGTGGCCAACCGCTTGCAGGCGGCGCTGTGGCGCGAGGCGTTCCACCTGGTGGATATCGGCGCCGTGACCGTGGCCGAGGTCGACGCCGCCATCAGCCATGGCCCTGGCCTGCGCTGGGCCCTGATGGGCCCTTGCCTGCTCAATCATCTGTCGGGCGGGGAGGGCGGCCTGGCCCATACGCTCGCCCATCTCGGCCCGCTGATGGAGGCCATGTGGGCCGACTTGGGCACGCCGCGGCTGACGCCTGAGCTCATCCAGCGCCTCGTCGCCGGCCTGGCCGAGGAGCTCGCGCCGGTCCGCGTCGACGCGATGATGGCGGACCGCGACCGGCTGTTGACCGGGCTGGTGCGCGACAAGGTCCAGTCCAACCTGCCGTGAAGGCTCAATTTCCAGTCCAAGCGAGGAGACGACCCATGACGGGCAAAGTCATCGTGACCGTGGCGCCCACCGGCGGCATGGCCTCCAAGGCGCAGAATCCCAACCTTCCGACGCAGCCGGCGGAGATCGCCGACTCCGTCCACAAGTCGTGGAAGGCGGGGGCCGCTATCGCCGCCCTGCACGCCCGCCGGCCGGACGACGAGGCGACCTGCAACGCCGCCATCTACCGCGACATCAACACCCGCATCCGCGAGCGCACCGACGTCATCATCAACAATTCGACGGGTGGCGGCTCGAGCGGCGACATGCTGGTGCCGCGCCCGGACGGGCTGTTCGAATCGAGCTTCGAGGAACGGCTGAAGGGGCTCGACGCCGGCGCCGAGATGGGCACCTTCGACGGCATGACCTTCGCCGACGTCCACGGCGGCCGCGAGATCCTCGTGGTCACGACGCCGTCGCGCTGCGAGGCGCTGGCCAAGCGTTTTCAGGAGCGTGGCGTCAAGCCGGAATGGGAGGTGTTCGGCCCCCAGCATATCCTTCAGGACGTCACGCGCCTGATCGAGAAGGGCTACGACAAGCCGCCCTACTACATCAACATGGTGCTCGGCGCCGACAAGGGCTTTCAGGGCGCCATGCCCTACAGCCACGACATCCTGGCCGCGATGATCCGGCTGCTGCCGCCGCAATCGATCTTCTGCGTGTCGGGCATCGGGCCCGCCCAGCTGCCGGCGACGACCCAGGCGATCCTGCTCGGCGGCCACGTGCGCGTCGGGCTGGAGGACAACAACTATTATTCACGCGGGCAGCTGGCGACCAACGAGATGCTGGTGGAGCGCACGGTGCGCATCATCCACGAGCTCAACCTGGAGCATGCCTCGGCCGGCGAGGCGCGCGAGATGCTCGGCCTGGCCCCGGTTCGCAGGGCCGCGGCCTGAGGGCGCGCTCTTTCCGATCGAAGGCTGATGGGTGAGCGCAGGAAGGCCCGTGCATCCGTCCCGGCGGCTCGACCCGATGCGCACCTCGGGTCGAGCACGGAGGCTTGGCCAGATCCCTCGCAAGCCGTGGCGAACATCAGGTCGCATATTCGATGTCGTCCCGATATGCAGCATATCCCGCTTCGTATTCCATCAGGTAGGCCACGTCCGAAACGAGCTCTTCGGAGAAGCCGGCGCGCCGCAGCAGATGAAAGCCGAGCTCCATGCCGGAGGCGATGCCGCCGGCAGTGATGATCCGACCAGCGTCGACGATGCGAGCCCGGCTGATGCGGCAGCCCGGGGCTATCTCGGCGAGCTGGTCGAGCGGAACCTTGCCGACGCCTCTTCGCTCCAGCGCATCGGGATTCTTGCGATTGGTCGCGGCGATACCGTCGAGCAGGCCCATGCGGGCATAGACCCACGAGCCGGTGCAGACGCTGGTCAGCAGGCAAGACCGCGGCAGACGTCGGATGTAGTCGTGCAGGTTCGGATTGTATTGTGCCGTCCGCAGTCCCGGCCCCCCGGTATCACGAATGCATCGAGATGCGGGCTGTCCGCAAAGCCGTAATGGGGAAGCACGGTGAAGCCCGAGGCTCCCTGAACCGGGCCGAGGGTCTCGGACACCAGGAACACGTCGATGTGTGGATGCGTGCGGCGGGCAATCGACAGCACGCCGTACGGCGAGGCGAAATCCACCACCTCTGCATCCCGGCAGACATAGATGCCGACCCGAAAGCCGTTGGTTGCAATGCTCATGAGGTCTCCTGCGTCGCCGAATCCGGCAAATGGAATGTCCTGTGAAGATGGGCGACGAGTGGACTGCGGGCTCGTTGGTCGCGGTCGCGCGGCTTCTCCACCGGCATGTCGGCGACGATGCGGGCGGGCGTTTCGCCAAGGATCAGGATGCGGTCGGCGAGGTAGACCGCCTCGCTCATGTCGTGCGTCACGAAGATCACGGACACCCGGGTTCGGGCGACGATCGCCAGCAGCTCGTCCTGGAGCGCGGTCCGCGTCTTCGGGTCGAGCGCCGCGAAGGGCTCGTCCATCAGCAGCAGCGTCGGCTCGACGGCGAGTGCGCGCGCCAGCCCGACGCGCTGGCGCTGTCCGCCTGACAGCTCGTGCGGCCACCTGTCCGCGTGATCGGCGAGCCCGACGAGGGCGAGACTGGCTTCGGCGCGGCGCCGGCGCCCGTCGCGGCCGGCGACGAGGCCTTCGAGGCCGAATTCCACATTGCGCCGGACGTCTCGCCACGGCAGCAACAACGGATCCTGAAACACGAAGCCGATATCGCGCCGCGCCCCATGGCCGCCTGCGCCGATATCCTTGCCGCCGATGCGGATGGTGCCGCGCACCGGCTTGAGCAGGCCGGCGATGGCCTGAAGCAGCGTCGACTTGCCGGCGCCGGAGCCGCCGATCAACACCGTCAGGGTGCCCGGCGGGATCGTAAAGGTGACCTCGCTCAGGATGAGGGTGCCGCCCAGGGCGATCGCAATGCCGGTCGCGTCGACGGCGCCGGGCTGAGGCAGGGCGTTCATGCCTGCCACCGCAGCAGGTGGCGGGACAGCGCCGCCATGCCCGCGTCGCACAGCGTGTAGAGCAGTGCGATGGTCGCCATGTAGAGCAGCACGATGTCGGTCACCAGCATGCCGGAGGCCTCCATCATCCGCTGGCCGATGCCCGGAATGCCGAACAGTTCGGCAGCAAGAACCGCAAACCAGCCGATGCCGAGACCAGAGCGGATGCCGGCGAGCACGGACGGCAGCGAGCCGGGAGCGACCACCTTGACGATGCGGCCGAAAAGGCGGCCGTGGCCGAACACGCGCGAGACCATGTAAAGGCGCTGGTCGATCGATCGAGCACCCGCGTAGGCCGCGAAGTAGTTCACCCAGAAAACACCGATGGCGATGATGAAGGTCGCCGCCGCTTCGGTGATGCCGAACCAGATCACGGCGAACGGAATCCAGGCCAGCGGCGGAATCGGCCGAAACAGACGGGCGATACCCTCCTGAACGGCATGCACGGTCGGGGACAGGGCCGCCGCGTAGCCGAGCAGGATACCGCCCACGGTGCCGACGCCCGCGCCCAGCACGTAGTGCTTGAGTGTCGCCACCACGTTGGCGACCCAGACGCCGTCTCCGTGCTCGCGCCGGAAAGCGCCGACGATGCTGCTCGGTGGTGGGATCATCGCCGACGAGACCAGCTTCTGGCGAACGATCCACTCCCACAGCAGCAGGAACACCATGACGCTGCCGAACTGGATCAGGCCATGCATCCGTCGCGACGCTTCCTGGGCGGTGACGGGTTGGCTCATTTGCTGTCGGACGATGTCCGTACGTCGGTCTTTACGGTGGGGGTCCAGAACAACTGGCTGAGATCGACCGGAGCCGCCTGGACGCCGATCTTGACTTGATAGTCTTGCAGCGCGCGGGTGCTGTCCGCGATGGCGGATAGGCCATCGATCTGCCTGTTGTAGGGCGAGGTCAGCGCGGCCTTGAGCGTATCTTTGTCGATCAGGCCCTTGCCGAAGAACTGCAGGACGTCCTCGGCCGCCTTATCCGGGTTGGCCACCAGAAAGTGGATCGCCCGCTCGTTGAGCGCGGCAAGCTTTGCCACCGCTTCCGGGTGCTTCTCGATGAAGCCGGAGCGGACGGCGAGCACGAAGCCGGGATGGTTGGGAAAGAGCGCGTCACCGTTGGCGACGACTTTCGATCCGGCGAGCTTTTCCTTGATGATCGTCACCAGCGGCTCGGGGATCACCGCACCGTCAACGGCGCCCGTCAGGGCCGACTGGCGTACGGCCTCCTCGCTCTGGCTGACGATCTGAACAGTGTCCGGCCCGACACCGTTCTTGTCGATGTAATGGCGCAACGCGGTGTCCGGCATGCTGCCCTTCGGCAGTGTGCCGATCTTGGCGGCGCGGCCATTGGCCTTGGCGAAGGCTGCGAAAGCGGCGCTAGGGGACGGCGCCGCGTCGAACGCAGCGGCCAGCGCCGGGCCGGCGATCAGCGTCTGCTGGGCGACGCCGCTTGCGGCGACGGCTTTGAGATCGGCTCCGGCCGCCTTGGCGACAAGCACGGGCGAGACCGCCATGTAGGCCGCATCGAATTTGCCCGAGCCCAGCGCCTGGACGATCGCCGGTCCCGAGTTGAAGCGCGTCAGCCGCAGGTCGAGCCCCTCTGCGCGCGCCCACCCTTCGGCTTCGAACACATAAAGCGGCGCCACGCCCAACAGCGGCAGGATGGCGACCTCGACCCTGGTCGGCTCCGCACCGGCTGCTCCCGCCCCGGATAGGAGAGAGGCCATAAGGAGGGCGGCGGTCAGAGATTTTTTCATTTGCGTTCCCGCTCTTCTCAGGAGAAAATTTCTCCTTTTGGTTCAGTGGCTTGACAGCATCTATTAGGCAGGTGCGAGAGTGCGGACAAACATCGAATTCTCATGCTGAGGCCAAGCTGTCCTTATGCTCAGTCGCTTTCCAGTGCCGCTGGACGCGCTCACCTTCTTTGAAGCCGCCATGCGCCACATGAGCTTCGCTGGCGCCGCCCAGGAGCTGAACGTCAGTGCCTCGGCGGTCAGCCAGCGGATCAAATCGGTGGAAGGAGCGCTGGGCGTGACCCTGTTCGAGCGCGGGGCGCATGGTCTGGAGCCGACGGAGGCCGGACGGCTCTACCTGCTCGAGGTGAGCCCGGCGCTCGGCCGGATCAGGGCAGCGTCGGCGCGGGCCGCCAGCAAGCAATCCTGGCGTTCAGCCGGCCGCAGTCGTCAGTTGTCCGTGGACATGTTGCCGGCCCTCGCGGCCTTGCGCCTCGCGCCCAAGCTGCCCGCCTTTGCGGAGCGCTTTCCCGGCGTGTCGCTGCGGCTCTCCACAGGCCTCGCGGTCTCCGATCCGGCCAGGGAAGGCTTCGACTGCTGCGTGCGCTACGGCCCGGGTAGCTGGCCCGGCGTCCAGGCGGAGCTGCTGGCGCAGGAAGAAGTCTTTCTGGTGTGTGCGCCCAAGCTCATCGAGCAATTCGCCATCCGACACCTCGCCGATGTCTTCAGGCTACCCCTGGTGCATGACCTGATGCCGATGGGGTGGCTGGAAATGGCGGATCGGCTGGGCCTGGGGAACTGCCGCAGAGCGGATCGAGCTTCGCCGACAGCTCCATTGCCGTGCGCGCGGCGGTCGAGGGCCTGGGTGTGGCCGTCGGGCGCGCCCATCTCGTGGCGCCCGAAGTCGCGGCCGGCCGCCTGGTTCGGCTGCCGCACGACAAGGTGCTTTCACCGTTCTCCTATTGGCTCGTCCAGCCCGCGGGCAAGAAGGACCAACTCGTCGACCTGTTCGCCAGTTGGCTGAGGGAAGACATTTTCCAGGTGTGAGTGAGCCATTCCGCGCTTGAACATGAAGACTTGGCGCGCCGCAGGCCCCGTCTCGTAACGCGCCGGCGCCATGCCGTGCCGGTCGGCAAAGTAGGAGAGCACGATACGCGCCGCCGCTGCGCTGAGCGCCGGCTTCCACAGCCAGATGTCGTGCTCGCGGTCGACCTCGTTGTCGCTGAACAGCGCCCGTTCGGCGTCGTCGGCCACGCCGATGCACCACTCCTCCGGCCGGCTGCCGAACTCCTTGAGGTACGACAGGAACTCGAACTTGATCTGCTGCGGGCTGAAGATCATGGGCTCAGCCGGGCAGGGGATTGAGGCGCGCGAGCTCGGAGACGGCGGCGGTGCGGCCGCGCCACTGCGCCACCAGCGCCAGACCCTTGCGCTTGTCGTTGGCGGACATCTCGCCGATGACACCCTCGAGCGCCTTGAGGGCGCTGCCGACACCGTGCTGGGCGGCGAGCGACAGCCACAGGAAGGCCTCCACCAGGTCCTGGTCGACGCCGATGCCGTTGGCATAGTGGAAGCCGAGGCGCGCCTGGGACGGGTAGTGGCCAGCCTCGGCGGCGCGCCGGTACCACAGCGTCGCCTGGGCCTCGTCCTTGGCGACGCCCTGGCCCTTGCCGAGCAGCACGGCGTAGTTGAACTGGGCGTAGGCGTCGCCCTGTTCCGCGGCACGGGCCAGCCAGCCCGCTCCGCCTGCCTCGTCGCGCTCGACCCCTTGCCCCATGATCAGCATGGCGCCGACGTTGGTGCGGGCCTGGGCGTGGCCGCGCTCGGCGGCCGCCAGGTAGTGGGCGAAGGCCGCCGGCAGCGACGTCGCGACCCCCTCGCCGTTGGCATAGAGCGAGCCGAGCCAGACCTCCGCTTCGACGTCGCCGTCCCGGGCGCTGTCCGAGAACGCGGCGAAGGCCCGCTCGAAGTCGCCGTTGCGATAGGCGGCGACTCCGGCTGCCAGGGGCGGCGCGCCGGCGGAGACGGCCTCGGCGGGAGCTGTGGCGGTCATCTGGCCCTCGTTGGCTGGTAGAGCGGGGCTGCGTCGACGCGCGCCGCCGTCATGCGTTGGGACAAGGCGTGCTGCATCCAGCGGCCGCTGGCGCTCGCCTGCAGCGGCAGCGGCGCGCCGATCGTGTCCGGCCTGGATGCGGTGCCCCATTTCAGCGCGGCGGCGTGATCCGCCTCGGCTGCCTGCGCCAGCCGGTCGATCAGCGCGAGCCAGCGCTCTTCGGCTCCGTCGTGCGGCGCCTCGGCATGGCCGAAGATACTGATGCGGGCGAGCGTCTGTCCCAGCGCGGTCGGCTGCAGCACCAGCGCGCAGGTCTGCGCCGCATCGGCAAGCAGGACGAGGTTGGGGAACAGCCAGGCGACCTCGAGCTCCGAGCCGTCGGCGCGGCCGGCGAGCCAGTGCGCGGTGCTCGCCGCAAGTGTTGCGACACCGCCGGTCAAGCTCTGGGCCAGCAGCTTCCAATTGGCCCGGTACTCGCGCCAGTTGGTCGCGAGGCGATCGCCGCGGGTATTGCCGAAGAACCCGGACACCGCGCCGACGCTGCTGACGGCGTCCGCGAAGGGCGGCGGAGCGATGTCGAGGTTCACGAAGATCAGCGGTCCCCAGCTGCGCACCTTGGCGGTGAGCAGCCGCTCCGGCCTCAGCCCGAGGTATTGATGCATCTCCGGAGTGCCGTCGCCCAGTTCGCCGGCGGCGATCGGCCCGCGGTCGCGGCTGTGGCCGCAGGAGGTGAACGAGCAGCGGGTCTTGCTGCCCTGCTGGCATTGCAGCGGCACGACGCGGCAGCCGCCATGCTGCGCCTTGTTGAAGCGCGCCACGATGCCGTCCGCGGTGCGCTGGATATGAAGGCCATGATCACCCACGGTGAACGGCAGCAGGTCCCCCACCTCGGGGATCTCCGCGTGGCTGCCGACGCAGATCCAGTCGCAGGCCCACACGGCGATGTCCTCCCGGCGCGAGAAGGCCAGGGAGCGGAAGGCGGCCGGCGGCAGCACGCGGGCGCTGCCCGGCGGCTCGATTGCCTCGGCATAGAAGGCCGCCGCCGAAAAGTCGGGTGGCGTCGGCGGCGCACCGCGCGGCGCAGCTTCAGGTGCCATGCAACTCACCGTGTTCGTGTCTCGGGGCAGGGGCCGTGGGCCATGGCCGAGGCGGCCATGGCCCTTTCCAGCCTCAGGCGGTTTCGAGCGCGGGCGACTCGTAGTCGGCGCGGCCCCGGTAGTGAATCGCGCTCGCCGGCGGCGGCGGCAGCGGTCCGTCCTTGGCGAAACGGTCGAGCACGTTCTTGGTCAGGCGCGAGATGTTGTTGTCGCAGTTGTTCCAGGGCAGCGACCCGCAATAGGCGATGGAGCTGAACGAGAAGCAGGCGCCGCCGTTGGGGGTCTCGTGGTAGGCGATGTCGCCGCGCACGCGCGGATGCACGGTGCCGTCGAGGCCCTGCTGGTTGAAGCCGAAGTCCTCCATGACCAGGAGGTAGGCCTCGGTGTGCCGCCCGGCCGAGGTCGCCACCGCCAGCGTGTGGGGCGGGGAGCCCAGCATGGTGTCGACGATGTCGAGCTCGAGGCCCGCGGCACCGCCGCCGACGAGCCCGAAGTTGCCGAGCTTCTCGTCGTAGCCGATGCCCTCGAAGGCCCAGCTGACGCGCGGGTTGTTGCTCTCCGCCGTGCGCGTGAAGTAGCTCGAAATGTCGAACCCTTCCGACGACATGCCGACGCCGGCCACCGAGTGCAGGTAGCGGCCCCGGTAGCGCCACATGCCGCCGAGCTCGCCGGTGCCCTGGTGGTAGTACTCGCCTGGGTCGGCACGCCAGGTGCGGATGCCGGACTCGCAGCGGCGCATCTCGGTGATGACGCCGCGGCCGGAGCCGTCGTAGGCCGGATGGTAGGAGTGCACCCAGTACCAGCCGTCGGCGCCCATATACATGAGCCGGCCGCCGCGCTGGGTGTAGTTGTGCAGGGCGTCGAGCTGCGGGCCCGAATTGTGCTCGGGATGCGAGCCGGTGATGATGACGTTGTAGTTCTCGAGGCGGGCGACGCCGTCGTAGGTGACGTCCTCGTCGGTGATGACGTCGTAGTCGTAGCCCATGGTCTCGAGCCAGTAGATCAGGTGCAGGTCGGCCGGGTATTGCCATGGCGCCTGCGCCAGGAAGTGGTCGTACTTGGGCCGGATGCTGAGGATCGGGCGCAGCCGCGACGACAGGCAGATGCCGCTGCCGTCCGTGTGGGTGTCGTAGATGGAGCCGCCGTACTCCCGGTGCTCGGCCAGGAACATGTTCTGCTGCTGCATGATCGGCACGCGGTAGACGAACAGCTCGGCGCCGCCGGCATTGCAGGCCACGTGCTCGTTGGCATAGGCCATGTAGCTGATCGTCGGCACCATGAAGGCGATCTTGGACTGCTCCTCGCCGACGCGAGGCACCACCCAGAACGGGATGTAGTCCTCGTCACCCTCCGTGGTGGTCAGCTTGATCGCGTAGAACTTGCTCTTGAAGTCGGCCGGAACGGTCCAGGCGAAATCCACGTCCCAGCGCGCGTCGTCCACGTCGTCGTCGTGGAAATGGATGGCGCCGTATTCCTTGGGCGCGTGCTTCCAGTCGAAGTTCTGGCCGCTCCAGTTGTAGCCGGTCATGCCCCGGGTCGGGCAGTTGACCAACGGCGCATCGAGCCCGTAGGGCCCCAGGTCCTTCGCCACGACGGTGTTGATGCCGGCCGAGAAGTCCCAGGAGCCGACGATGACCTCGGAGAGGGCATCCGTCGGGCCGCAGTTGCGCCGTTCGGTCAGGCCGGGCTGAGCGCCGAGCTTCATCGTCTCGATCTCGAAGCGCGACAGCGCCTTCTTGCACAGGCGCGGGCTGTCGATCTTGCCGTTGTACTTGCCGGTGAAGACGATGCCCGCCGGCCGCGAGGATTTGGCCAGTGGCCCGCCGTCCAGGGTGTCGACGTAGGCGGCAATGGCGAGCGGGATCGGCTCCGGCTTGAGCACGGTCTGGATGTTGGTCGTGATGGGCTCGATCACCGGATCCAGCGCATACTGGATCTGCGGCTCATGGTAGAGCACGACGTCGCCGGTGGCGGCGTCGAAGGTCACCGCCAGGAAGTGCCAGGCATGGTCGCGCAGCGGCAGCGCCATGGTGATCTTGTGCTCGTTGATGCGGGCCTCGACGCAGCCCTCCTCGTTGATGAAGAGGCCGTAGCCCTTGCCGTCGCACCATTTGGTGACGAGGCCCTGCGCCCCGTGCTTCCAGTAGCGCGGGTGGGTCTTGGGCGTCGTCGGCCAGATCCAGCATTGCAGCGTGAAGCTGTCGACGTTGAGCGCCTTTGAGCTCGGCACATAGCCGTAGGAGCCGCCGTGCACGACCTGCTTGCGCCCGGGATAGGTCTTGTTGATGTCGGCGGCGAGCGGCTTCTCGATGAGCCCCGGGCCGCGCGGATTGGTGTCGCCGTTGATCATCTGCACCAGCTCGGCCTTGTACTCGCTCGGGCCGTCGGTGTTGACGTAGAACTTGATAGTGTCGCCGGGATGTACTCCGAACTTGTCGGCATATCCGGTCAAGCGCATGGCGCACATGGCCTTTCCCCTCCAGGGTGTTGTCAGGTCGGCGGGCAGCCGGTCCCGTTCTCCGGGTTCGAGGGCTCCCGCAGTCGAAGGTATTCGAAATAGTTCGTTGCGCGATCAGGCTCCGTGGTCTGCGGACACCTGCGTCTGTCGCGAATTGCGATCGTGCTCTACGTCATTGTCCGATCATATCGACACAACGACTTGGCGCGGAATAATAGTTACGCAAGTTGTCTTGCTTCTTGGACTAAGTGACGGGCCAGTTGTCGCTCCGGCGCTTCCAGCCCATGTTGTAGTCTTCCGGATTACCGGCGGTCTCCGGCAGCTCGTCGAGACGCATCAGGAAGATGTCGTGCTGGATCTCCTGTTCGTCCGTGTAGATCTTGTCGCCCACGAATTCCGGCGGCACGCCGCGGATGCCCGACAGGCGCCCGATCCGCCATTCCGCATCCGGCTTGACGCAGATCACGATGAGCTTGCCGGCGGGCGACTCGCCGCGCATGCGCAGCAGCACCCGGCGCAGCAGGTAGTCCTCGTGCACGCCGCCGGTGACGACCGTGGTGTCGCCGGGCGTCTGGCATTCGAGCACGGAGAAGCCGGCGACGCCCTTCATCGATTCCACGCACCGCTTGTGCGCGTCGATCAGGCGCTGTCGCTCCGGCGTGCCGGGCTTGGGAATCGAGATCATCTGCCTTTCCTCCTTTGGGTTGCGGCACCGCGGCGGCCGCGGCCGGCCGCCTGCGGTCGTCAGATCGTCAGGTGCTTCTCGATCAGCTCGTCGCTCATGTCGGCGATCGGTCCGCGGGCAACGATGCGGCCGTTGTCGAGAATGATGAAGAAGTCGCTCAGGGCACGGGCCACCTTGATGTGCTGCTCGGTGAGGATCAGCGTGATGCCGAGCTCCTTGTTGAGCATGCGCAGGGTCTGCCCGATCTCGTGCACGATATTGGGCTGGATGCCTTCGGTGGGCTCGTCCAGCAGCAGGATCTGGGGGCCGGTGGCGAGGGCGCGCGCGATGGCGAGCTGCTGTTGCTGGCCGCCGGACAGGAGACCGGCCCGCCGGTTCAGGTTCTCCGCCAGATATGGAAACAGCTTGAGGCAGAGCTCTGGGATGTCCTCCTTGCCGTCCTTCCTGGCGAAGGTGCCGAGCAGGATGTTCTCGCGCACCGTGAACTTGCCGAGGATCTGCCGGCCCTGCGGGATGTAGCCGATGCCGTAGGTCGCCCGGATGTGGGTGGGCGCCCCGCTCAGATCCGCGTCGTCGATGCGGATCGAGCCGGTGGAGCGGTCGGTCAGCCCCATGATCGTCCGCATCAGCGTCGTCTTGCCGACGCCGTTGCGGCCGAGCACCGCGAGGCAGGCGCCCTTGGGCACGTCGAACGAGATGTTCCACAGGATCGGCGTCTTGCCGTAGTAGGAGGCGATGTTGTCGAGGGCGAGCACCATGTCTCAGTGCTCCTCACTGCCGAGATAGACTTCGCGGACGCGCTCGTTGGCCTCGATCTCGCTGATCGAGCCCTGCGCCAGCAGGGTGCCCATATGCATGACCGTGACGACGTCGGCGATCTCGCGCACGAAGCCCATGTCGTGCTCGACCACGATCAGAGTGTTGGTTTCCTTGAGCTGCTTGATCAGCCGGGCGGTCTTCATGATCTCGCCCTCCGTCAGGCCGGCCACCGGCTCGTCGAGCAGCAGCACCCGCGGGTTCTGCATCAGCACCATGCTGATCTCCAGCCACTGGGTCTCGCCGTGCGACAGCGTGCCGGCCTCGACCTCCAGCCGGTCGGACAGGTTGGCGAGGGCGGCGATCTCGTCGAGCTTGCGCCTCATGGCAGCATCGCCGAACACGAACATGTTCTTGAGCGCGTTCGTTCGCTTGCTGTAGGCGACCTCCAGATTTTGCCGCACCGAGAGCTCGCGGAACACCGCGGGCACCTGGAACTTGCGGCCGATGCCGCGCCGCGCGATCTCGTGCTCGCCGAGGCCGGTGATGTCCTCCTCGGCGAAGCGGATGGTGCCGGAGGTGGGCTTCTGGCGGCCGGTGATGAGGTCCATGGTGGTGGTCTTGCCGGCGCCGTTCGGGCCGACGACGCAGCAGACGGTCATCTCCGTGACCTCCAGGCTGAAGCCGTTGATCACCGGCGTGCCGTCGAAGCTCTTGTGCAGGTCTTTGATCTCCAGCAGGCCTGCCACGTCACTCTCCCGCCATTGCGTTGGCCCGATCCGCGGGCTCGAGCTGCTTGGCCCGGCGGCCGGACGACAGCGCGCCCAGGCCCATCTCGAGCAGTCCCGCCAGGCCCTTGGGCAGGAAGCGGACGACGATGATGAAGAAGGCGCCAAGGCCGAGCAGCCAGGTGCTGAGCAGGGCGTCGCCGAGATAGCTCTGGCCGCCCTGGATGATGAAGGCACCGAGCATGGAGCCGAGCAGCGACAGCCGGCCGCCGATGCCGGCCCAGATGACCATGGTGACACTGAAGCTGACGTCGAGCTGGGCCGGGGAGACGTACTGCACCAGGATCACCCAGCAGCAGCCGGCGACCGCCGCGATGAAGCCGGAGAGGGCGTAGATCGCCGTCTCGTAGGCCGCCACGTTGTAGCCCAGGAAGCGCACCCGCTCGGCGTCGCCACGCACCGCCTGGACCAGCAGGCCGAATTTGCTCTGGGTCAGCAGCTTGGCGCCGATGGTCAGCGCGATGAGCAGGCCGCACACCAGCCAGTACGTCGTCGGGCCGTAGGGATCGAGCGCCGTGCCCAGCACCGTCAGCGGCTGCGGCGGCGTGATGCCGTTGGCGCCGTTGGTGTAGGGCTGCATGTCGAGGATGATGGTGAAGAGCGCGCTCAGCATGGCGAGCGACATGATGGCGAAGAACGGACCGGACACCCGCGCCCGGAACATCAGGTTGCCGAAGATCACGTAGAACAGCGTCGGCACGACCAGGGCGAGGGTGATCCCGAGGCCGGTGTTCCAGAACGGCTCCCAGAGCGCCGGCAGATGCTCGAGGCTGTTGTTGAGCATGAACGGCGGGATCGGGTTGGACTCCGGATCCTGCGCCTGCATCTGCATGGTCATGGCCATGCCGTAGGCCGCCAGGCCGAAAGCGATGCCCTGTCCCAGGTTGAGGATGCCGCCGAAGCCCCAGCACAGGCTGATGGACAGGGCGAGCAGACCATAGACGCCGTAGGTTCCGAGCTGGTTCAGCAGGAAGCCGTCGCTGACGAACAGAGGGACCGCGGCGATGATCAGGAAGAAGACGCCGTAGGCAGCCCACTGAGCCAGCTTGTTGTGATAGAGGTTCATCTCCGATGCTCTCCCGCTCAACGTCGAACCGAGCGCGGCGCAAACAGGCCTTGCGGGCGGAACCAGAGGAAGACGACGATCAGCATGAACAGCAGGAAGCGGGCGAAGGTGTCGTTGGTCAGGGCGGCGAAGATCGATTGCAGCTCACCCGTCAGGCCGCCGGCGAAGACGCTGCCGAGGAGCGTGCCGCCGCCCGTCACCACGACGAGGAAGGCTTGCACCACGTAGGCGGTGCCCATCGTCGGCAGCACGATGTTGAGCACGCCGAACAGCGAGCCGGCGACGCCGGCGAGCCCGGCGCCCAGCGCGAAGGTCAGCATGTAGACGCGGGACGCGTTGATGCCGAACGACGCCGCCATCTCCTTGTTCTGCGTCACGGCCCTGACCTGCATGCCGAAGCGGGTGCGGTAGAACAGGAACCAGGTGGCAGCCACGACCAGCGCGGTGACCAGCATCACGACGATGCGGAACACCGACAGGTTGATGAAGCCGATTTGCAGGTTGCTGCTGAAGATGGCCGGCACGGCCAGATACTTGGGATCGCTGCCGAAGATGAGGCGGACGGCCTGCATCAGCACGATGGAGACGCCCCAGGTCGCCAGCAGCGTATCGAGCGGCCGGTTGTAGAGATAGCGGATCAGCCCGCGCTCGATCACCAGCCCGACCACGGCGACCACGACGAACGAGGCGGGGATGCACAGCAGGAACGGCAGCCCGAAATAGCTTTGCAGCAGGTAGGAGCTATAGGCGCCGAGCATGATGAACTCGCCGTGGGCCATGTTGATGACCCCGACGACACCGTAGATGATGGTGAGCCCGATGGCGGCGAGGAGCCAGATGCTCGCGATGCTCAGGCCGAGCACGAGTGCGTTGATAAGGGAATTGAAATCCAAGCTGCCCACGGCCGAGCCGCCCTCAAGTTAAAATAGTATAATTCTATCTCGTTGGTCGAACGATGCGCCCGCGACGGGCGCATCGTCTGTTGTCCGACGCGGTCAGATCACGTTCTTGCGGATCTTGCCGTCGGCGGCCTGCAGGCCGTCCTTCGTGCACTTGCCCAGATTGGGGTAGATCGAGTAGGGGTCCGGCGCCACGTGCTCGGCCGCCTGCTTGACGATCTTGAAGCTGCCGTCCGCCTGGCACTGGCCGATCTTGGGCACCAGCCAGCAGTTGAAGTTCTGCTCGTCGATCCAGATGAGCCCTTCCGGCGAGACGTCGGGACCCACCTTGATGCCGCCGCTGTTGTCGCGGATGGCGCGGGGCGTCACGTTCTCGATGCCGACCTTGGCCGCTGCCGCTTCGAGGCCGTACTTGAAGACGTAGGCGGAGGTGTAGGTCTCCTCCATGTTGTAGTGGGTGACGCCGTTCTTGCCGTACTTGCTGGCCAGGAAGCTCTCCACGAACTTCTTGTTGGTGGGGTTGTCGAGGCCCTGGAAGTAGGGAGCCGACAGGAAGTGGCCGGCGCCGAACTCGTTGCCCATGGCGCGGGTCTCGATCTCGCCGGTGGTCAGCGAGGCGATCGGCATGGAGTCGACCTTGAAGCCCTCCTGCTTGAACTGCTTGTGGAAGGCGATATCGGAGGCGCCGACGACGGTGGAGAAGATGAAGTTCGGCTTGGCGTCGCGGATCTTGTTGAGCACGGGCCCGAACTCCGAGCTGCCGAGCGGGATGTACTCCTCGCCGAGCAGCTCGCCGCCGGCCTGTTGCAGCCAGACTTTGGCGTTCTTGTTCGACTCCTTCGGCCAGACGTAGTTGGAGCCGACGAAGAAGACCTTCTTGCCGAAGTTCTGCACCATGAAGGGAATGAGGTCCTTCGAGTGCTGGTTGGCGAGCGGGCCGGTGCAGATCGTGTTCTGCGTGCATTCCGCCCCCTCGTAGCAGGTCGGATAGTACAGCAGGTGGTTGTTGGCCATGACCGTCGGCAGGATGGCCTTGCGGCTCGCCGAGGTGTAGCAGCCGAACAGCGCGATGACCTTGTCGCGCAGGATCAGCTCCTTCGCCTTCTCGGAGTAGACCGCGAAATCAGACTTCGCATCGACGATGATCGGCACGATCGGGCTGCCGGCGACGCCGCCCGCCTTGTTGATCTCGTCGATGGCGTACTGCATGACCAGGGTGGAATCTTCTTCGGGCACAGCCAGGGAGCCCGTCAGCGAGAACAGCAGGCCGACCTTGATCGGCTCCCCCTTCTTCAGGGTGGCGCCCCAGGCTTCCGAAGAGACCGGCAGCCAGACGTGCGGAGCCGCGACGGCGCCTGCGGCAACCACAGTCGACTTGATGAACCCGCGACGTGAAACCTTCATGTATGTGACTCCGATGAGCTATTGTCCGGTCGGCGTGCGGCCGATGTCGAACATCGACAGCGGCCGCAATGGATGTTCATTGTCCTGCATCGGCGAGAAACTGCTGCCTGATCCACGATAGTCTCTGTCGAGCAGCAGAGCATGACGGATCAGCGCGCATTCTTGTGTCTACCCGCGCAACATTCCCCTCAGTCGGCGAGCATTCGGCTCGCCGACCGTCGTGCCATGACCGCGCAGCCGCCCGAGCTGCATTCGGCTCGACAGCGGCCAAGCTCTCGCGCGGGTATTCGCCCAACTCTATGTGCAGCCTGCTCGAGCGCGTGCTCCCGACGAGGCATCGATCGCTGTTCCGCGGTCTAGGTGCTCGGTGCGCCGGGCCCCTATCCGGGTGTCGACGGATGACACCTTGATAAGGACCGCTACCCCGGGAGCGGCAGGGACCGTTTCGTTTCCCGTCAGGAAATAACCTTTCCTATGTACACTTTAGGGTCAAGGCGAAATTTTAAACAGCCGCCGCGATGCCTAAGGGCGCGACACTTGTAAGTAATTTGATCCAGATGCTCACGATTTGGGAGAAAGACCCGATTTTAAGCACTTGGTCGATTCCGCCATGTGTCGGTCACGATTTTCCGGCCCACCGAGTGGTTAAATACGCAACGGCTTTGGGCGGGATGCTTTCGAGCGAGGCTCGTCTGCCTCATGCGGTCCCACTGTCTTGAGGCCGCTCCGCTATTCCTGCTTTTGTGTTTCCTGGTTCCGCCTCGCGGGGTCGGAAGTGCCCAATGGGTCGGCGCCGAACGAAGGCCCGCCGTGAGGAGCAGGCGCGGCGCTCCGTCCGCAGCGGCGGTGCGCGTCGGCCGTGATAGGCTTTAGTCTTGAGGCGGCGGCAACAGGCCGTTCAGCAGGATGGTGACGATACTGTCGCTGAACGAGCGCACCTGCGCCTCGTCCGCCACATCGAGGCCGTAGACCCATTGAGTGACGGCGCCGATGCTCAACGTGAGCGAGGCGGCCGAGGTCACGATGTTGGTGATGTCGTGGGCCGGCAGGGGGCGGATCAGGCGGGCCGCCAGGGCGTCGCGCACGGCTTCGTCGAAGGCGGCGAAGCCCGGGCCGACGAAGCGCTCCATCAGCCAGTCGAGCCGCGGCGTGCCCGCCATCGCCTCGTGCATGAGGATGCGGGCGTAGTTGGGCTCGGCCGCGTTGGCCTCGACCAGGCGGCGAATGAGGATGCGCAGCCGGTCGACCGGGCCGATATCGGCGAACTCCAGCCGCGACACGGGGAAGAAACGCCCACGCCGGCGCATCAGCCGTTCGATGGCGGATTTCCAGAGCTGCTCCTTGGTGCCGAAATGATAGTGCACCATGGATTGCGTCAGGCCGGCGGCGTCGGCGACGGCGACGGTGCTCACCGGATCGTAGCCGTAGGCGGCGAAGAGATCGATGGCGACATCGAGCAACTTGTCGCGCGAGCTGTCGACCGCGCCCAGGTCCTTCGGCGGCCGCCCGCGCGGCCGCCCCGCCGGCTTGGCCGTCTTGGGCTCCCCCAGCTGCGCACCACGCATTGTCGATCTGCTGTTGCGGTCGCCCGACACATCGCTCTCCGCGTCACAAGAAGCCTGTGCGCGCCGTCGGTGTCAAATTAATAGATTGGCTTGAAAAAATTATTAGATCACGCAATTATGTCCACGACCGCTTGGCGATGGCCGCGGTGAGCGTGAAAAAAGCCAGTGGGAGGAACGACATGAGGCGGTTCGGGGCAATGATGGCAGGGGGCGTGGCGCTGTTGCTTGCGGCCGTGGGCAGCGACCTGGCGTACGCTCAGAGCGCCGCGGCGGGCCCGGTCAAGGTCGGCGTCATCACCGACAAGGCCTCGATCTTCGCCGACTTCGGCGGCCAGGGGTCGGTCGTCGCCGCCCAGATGGCCATCGACGATGTGGGCGGCTCGCTCCTCGGCCGTCCGATCGAGCTGGTGTCGGCGGACCATCAGAACAAGCCCGACATCGGCCTGGGCATCGCGCGCCAATGGTTCGATGCGGAGGGCGTCGACGCGATCTTCGACGTGCTGAACTCCGGCCTGGCGCTGCCCATACAGATCCTGGCCGAGGAGAAGAACAAGCTCGTCTTCTTCTCCGGCGCCAACAACATCGACCTGACCGGCAAGCGCTGCTCCGAGCACGGCTTCGTCTGGGGCTACGACAGCTACTCGCTGGCCAATTCCAACATCACCGGCATCATGCGCAAGCCGGGCGCGGAGAGCTGGTACTTCATCACCATCGATTATGCCTCGGGCCATAACCTCGAGCAGGACGCCATGAAGGTCGTCGCCAAGAACGGCGGCAAGGTCGTCGGCAAGATCCGCTATCCGCTCGGTACCAAGGACTTCGCCTCGATCCTGCTGCAGGCGCAGGCGTCCGGCGCCCAGGTGATCGCCCTGGCGACCGGCGGCGCCGACATGCAGAACATCCTGAAGCAGTCGCGCGAGTTCGGCCTGACTCAGAAGGTGGCGCCGCTGTTCCTCACCACCATGGACATCAAGGGCATGGGCCTCGACATGGTGCAGGGGGCGCCCGTGGTCCTCGACTATTACTGGGATCAGTCCGACGAGACCCGTGCTTTCGCCAAGCGCTTCGAGGCCATCCACAAGCGCAAGCCGACCGACGTGCAGGCCACCGTCTATTCCAGCGTGCTGCACTACCTCAAGGCGGTGCAGAAGGCCGGCAGCAAGGACACCAAGGCGGTCATCGCGGCGCTGAAGGCGTTGCCGGTCAACGACTTCATGACCAAGGACGCCGCCATTCGCGACGACGGCCGGCTGCTCCGCGACATGTATTTCGCCGAGGTGAAGGCGCCGGACCAGTCCAAGTACGATTCCGACTACCTGACCGTCGTCGCCACGATCCCGGGCAAGGACGGATTCCGGCCGGCCGCGGAGAGCGAGTGCCCGCGTCTCGCCAAGCGCTGACCCCATCCGCGTCGCGGGCAATGCGTCGGTCGCCGAGGGGGGGCCGGCAGGACAGTCATCAAGAGTGGGCCCATGCTGAAGAAGGTTCTCATCGCCAACCGGGGTGAGGTGGCGATCCGCGTCGCGCGGGCCTGCGGTGAGCTCGGCATCGGCGCCGTCGCCGTGGCGCCCGAGGACGACCGCGCGTCCCTGCACATGGCGAAGGCCGACGCGGCGGTGACCCTGCCGGGCGCCGGCGCTGCGGCCTACCTGGATGGGCCGGCTCTGGTGGCCGCCGCGGTTGCGGCCGGCTGCGACGCCGTTCATCCCGGCTACGGCTTCCTCAGCGAGAGCGCCGATTTCGCGCGCGCCTGCGCGGCGGCCGGACTGACCTTCATCGGCCCGTCGCCGGAGGCGCTCGAGCTCTTCGGCGACAAGGCGCAGGCGCTGGCCCTCGCCCGGCGCAGCGACGTGCCGGTGGCGCGCAGCACCGACGCGCCGGCGAGCCGCGAGGCCATCCGGTCGTTCATGGCGGCGCTGCCGGCGGGGACGCCGATCATGATCAAGGCGGTCGCCGGCGGCGGCGGCCGCGGCATGCGCGTCGTCCACGACCCCGCCGAGCTGGCGGCTGCCTGGGAGCGTTGCGCCTCCGAGGCGCAGGCCGCCTTCGGCCGCGCCGACGTCTACGCCGAGGAGCTGATCGGCCGGGCTCGCCACATCGAGGTGCAGGTCGCCGGCGATGCCTCCGGCTACGTCATCCACCTGCATGAGCGCGAGTGCAGCGTGCAGCGCCGGCACCAGAAGCTGGTCGAGCTCGCGCCGAGCCCCTGGCTGGAGCCGGCCCTGCGCGCCGCCCTGTGTCGGGACGCGGTTCGCCTGGCCAAGGCCGCCGGCTACGTCGGCATCGGCACCGTCGAGTTCCTGGTCGAGGTGGACGGCGAGGGGCGCGCCACCGGGCGCCACGTGTTCATCGAGATGAATCCGCGGCTGCAGGTGGAGCACACGGTGACCGAGGAGGTCACCGGTGTCGACCTGGTGCACCTGCAAATGGCGCTCGCCGCAGGGACGACGCTGGCGGAGCTCGGCCTCGCCGAGCCGCCGCCCGTGCGCGGCCATGCCATGCAGCTACGCATCAACATGGAGACTCTGCGTGCCGACGGCACGACGCTGCCGTCGGGCGGCATTCTCGCCGCCTTCGCTCCGCCGGGTGGCGCGGGCGTGCGCGTCGAGACGTTTGGCTATCCAGGCTACGAGATTCACCCGGGCTTCGACGCGCTGCTGGCCAAGCTCGTCGTCCACGCCCGTAGCGGCGGCTTCGACCAGGCGGTGGCCAAGGCCTATCGCGCCCTGTGCGAGTTCGAGGTGACCGGCATCGCCACCTCGATCCCGCTGCTACAGGCGATCCTGCGCCACGACGACTTCCGGGCCGGCCGGGCCGACACCCGCTTCGTCGAGCGGACTGCCGCCGAGCTGATCGAGGGCTCGTCCGCCCATCCGTCCTTCCATGCGCCGCGGGCCGCGGCAGGGCAGGGGCCGCGGGCGGCCGAGGAGCAGCTCGGCGTCGATGGAGCGGACGCCGCGCGGTCGCCCATGCGCGGGCGCGTCGTCGCCGTCGAGGTGGCGGAGGGCGACGGCGTCGGCGCCGGCCAGACGGTCGCCGTGGTCGAGGCCATGAAGATGGAGCATGCGATCGTGGCGGGCTGCTCCGGCACCGTCGAGCGCATCCTGGTCGCGCCGGGCGACACGGTTCAAAGCCAGGCCGCGCTGCTGCTCATCCGGCCGGGCGAGGCGGCGGCGACCGCGGCGGTCGTCGGGGCGGAGGCGCTGGCCGCCGCCAGCGACGCCCTCGCCGAGATCGAGACGGCGCGGGCCCGGACGCTCGACGAGCAGCGTCCCGATGCGATGGCGCGGCTCGGCAAGCGCGATTCCCTATCGGCGCGACAGCGCGTCGCTCTGCTCGCCGACGCCGGCTCGTTCACCGAGATCGGCGGCCTGGCGCTGGCCGAGGGGCTCGGCGAGGAGGCGCCCGGCGACGGTGTCGTGGTCGGCACCGCCCGCGTCGCCGGCCGTCCGGTGGTCGTCGTCGCCCAGGATTTCAGCGTGCTCGGCGGCAGCGCCGGCCATCTCGGCACCGCCAAGATGGACCGGGGCATCGCCGTCGCCCTGAAAAGCGGCCGCCCTCTCGTCATGCTGCTCGACGGCGGCGGCCATCGCATTCAGGACGGCCAGAGCTCGCGCCACTACGCCCACGGCTCGCCCACCTTCCACGATCTCGCCCGCCTGTCCGGCTGGGTGCCGGTGGTCTCCGCCGTGCTCGGCGCGGGCTTCGCCGCCAACACCAACTTTTCCGGGCTGGCGGACCTGATCGTCATGGTGCGCGGCAAGTCGACCATGGGCCTCGCCGGCCCCGCCCTGGTCAAGGCCGGCACCGGCGAAGACATCGCGGTCCAGGCCCTCGGCGGCGCCGAGGCCCAGGTCGATCGCCACGGCCTCGCCGATCTCGGCGTCGCCAGCGAAGAGGAGGCCATCGCCGCGCTGCGGCGCTTCCTCTCCTATCTGCCGGACAACGCCCGGGGCGCAGCGCCCACCGTGCCGTACGTGGACGATCCGGCCGCGGAGCAAGCGCGAGCGGAGGATCTGCTCGGCATCATCCCCGCCAACTCGCGGCGCAGCTACGACGTGCGCCGCATCGTCGAGCGGCTCGCCGACGCCGACAGCGTGATGGAGCTGAAGCCGACCTTCGCCGGCAACATCGTCACGGCGCTGGGGCGGCTGCGCGGCCGGCCGGTGGGCTTCATCGCCAACCAGGCGGCGGTGCTGGGCGGCATGCTCGACTCGCCCGCCTGCGAGAAGGCCGCGCACTTCGTCGGCATGTGCGACGCCTTCGGCCTGCCGCTCATCTACCTGATCGACGTGCCCGGCTTCTCGATCGGCTCCGACGCGGAGCGCACGACACTGGGCAAGCGCAGCGCCAAGCTGATCTTCGAACTCGGGCAGGCCACGGTGCCGCGCCTGTCGGTGGTGCTGCGCAAGGGCTATGGCCTGGGCTATGTCGCCATGGGCGGCGGCCGCAGCTTCGATGCCGATGCCGCGCTGGCCTGGCCGACGGCGGAGATCTGCGCCATGTCGGTGGAGGGTTCGGTCGACGTCGCCTACCGCCGCGCCTACGAGGCGGCGCCGGATCCGGCCGCCCGCCGGCAGGAGATCATCGACGATATCCGCAGCCGCATCGGGCCGCTGCAAGCCGCGCAAGGTTTCGGCATCGACGACATCATCGATCCGCGCACCACGCGAGCCCGTCTGATCGAGACGCTGGACCGCGTGCCGGCCCGCCGGGACAATGGCGTGCCGGCCCGGTTCCGGCCGATCTCGCCGATCTGATCGCACGAGCGCGGGCAAACCCGCTGAGCCAAGGGGAGGACAACGAATGCCGCTCGATCCGCGCGTGCCGCCAAGGGACGACTGCGTGCTGCGCTACCTGCTGGACGCGCGTGCCGGCCAGGCCCCCGACAAGCCGTTCGTCGTGTTCGAGGACGGTGCGGCCTGGACCTATGCGGAGCTGCGTCAGCGCGTGCGCACGGCCGCCCGGGCGCTTCAGGATCTCGGCGTGAAGCAGGGCGACCATGTGCTGGTCTGGCTGCCCAACGGCCCGGACTGCCTCAAGATCTGGTTCGCCATCAACTATATCGGCGCCGTCTACGTGCCCCTGAACACGGCCTATCGCGGCCGGGTGCTGGAGCACGTGGTGGCGCTGTCGGACGCCGCCTTCGGCATCGTGCACGGCGACCTGGTGGGGCGCCTCGCCGACGTGGACCGGGCGCGTCTCGCCGACGTCATCCTGCTGCACGACAAGGGCCAGCGGCTCGACGGGGTGCGCCTGCACGCGGCCACCATGCTCGATGAGGCGGCCGGCGACGTGGCCGAGCCGGAGCGGCCGATCGAGCCATGGGACTCCGGCTGCATCATCTACACGTCGGGCACCACCGGCCCGTCGAAGGCCGTGCTGTCGTCCTACCTGCACCTCTATTCCTCGGGCGAAGGCTTCCCGCTGGCCACCGTCAACGACCGGCACATGGTGACGCTGCCGCTGTTCCACGCCGGCGGCACCATCCCGATCTATCTCATGCTGGCCCGCGGCGGCTCCATTGCCCTGGTCGAGAGCTTCAGTACCGACCGCTTCTGGGAGGTCGTGCAGCGCACCGAAACCACCACCGTCATCCTGCTCGGGGTGATGGGCGGCTTCCTGATGAAGCGGCCCGATCCGCCGGCCGAGCAGACGCGGTCGCTGCGCTGGGTCACGGCGCTGCCCCTCGACGAAGACGCCATCGGCTTCGGCCACAGATTCGGTGTCGACGTCATCACCGTCTTCAACATGACCGAGGTGTCCTGCCCGCTCGTTTCGGAGGTGGGGCCGACGCTGGTCGGCTCGTGCGGCCGTCCGCGACCGGGCGTGGAAGCCCGCGTCGTCGACGCCAACGACTGCGAGGTGGCGCCGGGCGAGGTCGGCGAGCTGATCGTCCGCACCGACCGCCCGTGGGCCATGAATCACGGCTACTACAAGAACCCCGCGGCCACGGCCGAGGCCTGGCGCAACGGCTGGTTCCACACCGGGGACGGCTTCAGGCGCGACGAGGCGGGCAACTTCTTCTTCGTCGACCGCATGAAGGACGCCATCCGGCGGCGTGGCGAGAACATCTCCTCCTTCGAGGTCGAGGCGGAGGTGTGCGCCCACCCGGCGGTGCGCGAGGCGGCCGCGGTCGCCGTCAAGAGCGAGGTTTCGGAAGACGAGGTGCTCGTCGCCGTGTCGCTGGCGGAGGGCGCCGCGCTCGATCCCACCGAGCTGATCGCCTTCCTGCAGCCGCGCATGGCCCACTTCATGGTGCCGCGCTTCGTCCGCGTCCTCGAGGACCTGCCCAAGACGCCGACCCAGAAGGTGCAGAAGCATCTGATCCGCACCGCCGGTGTGACCGACGACACCTGGGACCGAGACAAGGCGGGCATCGTCATCAAGCGCGAGCGGCTGACGAGCGCATAGCGGCCCTCCGGCGCCGCGGCTTGCGAGGCCGGGCGCGGCGGTTACTCTGATCGCGGTAGAACAACGCGATCAGGGAGGACCGCCGATGACCGATGCCGTTGCGTCAGCGCGCCAGGAGACGGCCAAGGGTCCGTCATTCCGTTTCGGCTTCGTCAAGTTCGTCGTCGAGGACTTGGCGGCCATGGCCGCCTTCTACCAGCGCATCTTCGGCTTCGAAGTGGCGCAGACCATCGAGCTCGCCGATGCGACCGAGCTCGTGCTGCGCCGGGCCGGCGACGACAACGGCTTCTCGCTCATCCTCTACGGCCCGCACGACCGCAAGCCCGTCACCGTGGGCGATGCGCACGGGCCGCTCGGCCTCTACGTGCGCGACGTCGATGCGGCCTACGCCCATGCAGTTGCTGCGGGGGCGAAGGCGCACCGGACGCCGTTCGACACCGGGCCCATGCGGGCCGCCTTCGTGCTCGACCCGGAAGGGCGCGAGATCGAGCTCCTGTCGATCCGGCGCTGAGGGGGCCAGCCATGTCCGTTTCGACCGCGTTCGGGAACACCGTATTCAAGACGCTGATCTGCGACGTGCCGCGTCCGCATGTGGCGCGCATCACGCTGAACCGCCCCAAGGCGATGAACGCCTACACCTTCGAGATGACCCAGGAGCTGCAGCGCGCCGTGACGCTCTACCGCGACGACGACGACCTGCGCGCGCTCGTCCTTGCCGGCGCCGGCGACCGTGCCTTCTGCACCGGCGGCGACATCGGCGACAGCGAGCCCGAGCACCGTCAACGCGTCGCGAGCGCACCAATGGGCATGGGGCGCGAGATGCGCGACGGCATGCAGCCGGTGGTGGCCGAGCTGCGCCGCATCGACAAGCCGTCCGTCGCCATGATCCAGGGCTACGCCGTGGCCGGCGGCCTGGCGCTGGCGCTCGGCTGCGACTTTCGATTCGCTGGCCCCGGCGCCAAGCTGGGCGACACGAGCAACCGCTTCGGCCTGCTGCCCGACGAGGGCGGAGCCTGGCTGTTCCCGCACGTCATGGGCTACGACAAGGCCCTCAAGATGTCGCTGCTGCACGAGATCTACGACGTGGAGACGGCCTATCGCCTGGGCCTCGTCACCGAGATCGTGCCCGACGACCTGGAGGGGCGGACGCTCGCGTTCTGCGAGGCCCTGGCCGGCAAGGCGCCGCTCGCCATGCGCCTCACCAAGATGATGATGATGCGCGCGCTGGATCAAACCTACCAGGCTTCGCTGGGCGACGCGCAGATGGCCGTGATGATCGCGAATCCGGCCGAGGACGTGCGCGAGGCGACGCAAGCCTTCCGAGAGAAACGGCCGCCGCGGTTCAAAGGGCGGTAGGGCGGGCGCTCAACGGTGTGTGGTCTCGTGGCCCATGGGCGGAGCGACGGCGCGCGCCCGGCGCAACGAACGGAGCCGCCGTAGCGCCGGCCCGATCCAGTCGACTTCGCGGTCGCCGACCAGGCCACCGCGGCGGAAGATGAGCATGCTCAGCATGAACAAGGCCAGCGCCACCCCCTGCGCGCCGGCGGGCAGGCCGAGCTCGACGCCGCCGAGGGTGACGCCACCCTGCAGCCGCCGGAAGATCTCGACCACCGCCGATATCACCACCACTCCAAGCATCGCGCCGGAGAGCGAGCGCATCCCGCCGATCACCAGCATGGCGATCAGCATGAACGTCATGTCGAGGAAGAAGGTATCGACGGAGATGGTGCCGAGCAGGCTGCCATGCAGCGCGCCGGCGATGCCGAGGAAGGCGGCGCTGAGCACGAAGGCGATGAGCCGCTGGAGGTAGACGTTGACGCCGGCCGCCTTCGCCGCCGGTTCGTCCTCCCGGCTGGCGCGCAAGGCGAGGCCGAAGCGCGAGGTCTGGTAGAGGAAGGCGACGGCGATCGTAGCGCAGGCCCAGGCGTAGCCGATCACCGGCGTCACATAGCTCGGCAGGCCGACGATCGAGCCGACGCCCTGGGTGTAGCGGTCGGCGTTCGAATAGACGACGTTGACGATGAACAGCAGCGCGAAGCTCGCGATGCTGGCGGCAATGCCGTTGAGCCGCAGGATGACCAGGCCGGCGACCAGCGCCACGGCGGCGGCGAGCGCGCCCGAGGCGAGGCTCGCCGGAAAGTCCGGCACGGTGTTCTGCAGCAGCAGGTCGGGAAGGCCGGACATCACGATGGGCTTCAGCATGGGGCAGCAGGTCTGCCAGGCCGCGGCATAGGCGCCGATGGCCATGAAGGCGACGTGCCCGAAGGACATGATCCCGGAGTTGCCGATAAAGATGTAGAGCCCCACCACTGCGACGATCTTGATCAGCGCCTCCACGACCGTCCGTTCGAGCGCCAGTGAGCCGGTGAGCGACAGGGCGAAGGTCGCCAGGCCCAGCATGAGCATCAGGCTGACGGCCGGGCCGGCGGCGGCGATGGCGGGCAGCACGGGACGCAGGGACATCGACGCAACCTCACACGCGCTCGCGGGCCGCGCGGGAGCGCGCGATGCCCTCCGGCCGCACCACCAGGATCAGGATGACGAGGCCGAACACGAAGGCGTCGCGGAACGGCCGGAGGTCGGCCGGCAGCCAGGCCTGGAGGAGCTGGCTCGCGGCACCGACGAGGAAGCCGCCGAGCGCCGCGCCGGCGAGGCTGCCCATGCCGCCGATCACCGTGGCGAAGAAGCCGTAGATCACCGGCATCATGCCCATGCGATAGTCGAGGACGCCGGTCTGCACGACGAGCAGCAGCGCGGCGGCGGCCCCCAACGCGCCGCTGATCGCGAAGGCGAGCGCGATCACCCGGTTCGCCCGCACGCCGAGCAGCTGAGCCATGCCGAAGTCCTCGGCGGCGGCCCGCATCTCGACGCCGAGCGAGGTGCGCCGCAGGAACAGGACGAGCGCCAGGCCGCAGACGATCGCGGTCGCCATGGTGACCAGCTGGATGCCGGGCACCCGCAGGTCGCCGACGGCGATGGCGGCCGCCAGGCCCGAGCCGAAATCCACCGACTTCGGCCGGCTGTTGTAGACGAGCATGGTGGTCTGCTGGAACAGGAAGCTCAGCGCGAAGGACGAGATCATCAAGGTCGATGGATCGGCCTGGCGCAGCGGGCGGAAGGCGACGCGCTCGGTCGCCAGCGCCACCAGCACGACGATGAGCCCCACCGAGGCCACCGCCAGGGCCACCGGCCAGGCGCCGATGAACAGGGTCGGCGTCGCGGCGGCAGAGGGCACGATGAGCGCATAGGCGCCGATCGTGATGTAGTCGCCCTGCGCGAAGTTGATGAGGCGCATGACGCCGAAGACGAGACCGATGGCGAGGGCCACCAGCGCATAGAGGCTGCCGGTGCTGGCGGCGTCGATGAAGACCTGCATGGCTCCGGGATCTCCGTCGCCGCCTCACGCGGCCACGGCGGCGCGGGTGCCGAGATAGGCGCGGCGGACGTCTGCGTTGGCCTGGATGGCCTTGGGAGTGCCCTCGGCGATCGGGCGGCCGCCATCGAGCACCAGGATGCGGGTGCAGGCGCGCATCACCACGGTCATGTTGTGCTCGATGAGCAGCACGCCGCAGCCCCAGCGCTCCGGCATCCCGGCAATCAGCCGGACCAAGGCCTCGCACTCGTCGGCGTTCATGCCGGCCGCCGGTTCGTCGAGCAGCACGAACGCCGGCCTCGACACGAGGGCCCGCGCCATGGCGACGCGACGCTGGTCGCCGTAGCTGATCGCGCTGCCGGGCTTGTCGGCCGCCTCCGCGCAGCCGATCCAGGCGAGCGCCTCGACGGCGCGCCGACGCGCTTCGGGCAGCGACAGGCCGGCGCTCAGCGCGGCGACGCAGACGTTATCGAGTGCCGTGAGCGAGGGGAAGACGCGCGCGGCCTGAAAGGTGCGCGTGACGCCGGCGCGCGCCACCTGATGCGGCCTCCAGCCCCGGAGGCTGCGGCCGTTGACCAGGGCCTCGCCGTCGCTCGGCGGCTGGAAGCCGCTCAGCACGTTGACCAGCGTGCTCTTGCCGGCGCCGTTCGGACCGATCAGCCCGAATACCTCTCGCCGCCTGATGGCGAGGTTGACGTTGCGCAGCGCGACGACGCCGCCGAACTTGACGACGACATCGCGGGCTTCGAGCGCATCTTCGCCCTCCGAGGCGCCGATCAGCGACAATGCCGCGGTCATTCGCCGACGCGGAACAGGAGCTGCGGGGAGGGGATGATCTCGTTGCGCCACACCTCGAGCGACTTGTGCTTGCCGTTCTGCACCTCCATCACCAGCAGAGGGCGGTTGACCTGGATGTGCAGGTCTTTCGAATACGAGGTCGGGCCGACGGTCAGGGGCTCGTCCTTGAATTTTTCGAGCTCGGCGACGACGGCTGCCGCCTTGGTCGTCTTGGCGCGTGCGACTGCCGTCGACCACTGCTCGATAAGGCTGTAGCCGAGCACCGCATAGGCGGATTCAGGCCGCGCGCCGTACTTCCTGGTGAAGGTGTCGAGGAACGCCTTGAGCTCCGGCCGGGGATCGTCACCGAAGATCGACATGAACGTCGGCACGTAGAAATTGTTGAGGTTCGGCACGGCGCCGAGCCAGTAATCGTCAGTCATGCCGACATTGGCGAGGATCGGCGCCTCGATCCCCGCCGCGCGCAGCTGGCGGATGACGCTGGCGCCGCCCGGGGTGAAGCTGCACATGTAGATGGCGTCGGGCGCGGGCGAGGTCGCCTTGATGCGGGTGATCTGCGCGGCGATCGACGGATCGTCGTTCTTGAAGACGTCGGAGCCGGCGATCGGCTGGTCGGGCGAGAGCTTCTTCCAGGCGGAGCGGAAGCCGGCGCAACCCGACTTCGAGTATTCGATCGACTGGTCCTCCAGCACGTAGGGGCGGCGGATGCCCTTCTTCCTGAAGCCCCATTCGGCCATGTCGATGCCCTCGACCTGGGCGGCGCCGTTCGCCGTGAAGACGAGGTTGCCGACGCCCTGGACGCCCATCTTGGGATCGGCGGCGCCGAGGCTGATGGCCGGGACGCCGGCACGCTGGGCGGCGAGGCCGGCGGGAGCGCCGAAGTCGTAGTCGGCGGAAATGACGAGCAGGTCGACGCCCTTCTGCACGAGCTCGGCGCCGGCCTTCGCCGACTGCTCACGCTCGGTCTTGGTATCGGCGATGGTGTATTCGATCTTGCGGCCGAGCAGGCCGCCGGCGGCGTTGATTTCCTCGATCTTCAGCAGCGCGGCCTTCAGGGGCGGGCCGTCATAGGCGTTCATCCAACCGCTTTGGGCGATCGCAAACCCGATGCGGATCGGCTCCTCGGCGCGGGGCGCGCCGGCCCATGCGGCCACGGCGGCGACGGCCAGCAATCCTGACTTCAATGTCCTCATCTGCACATTCCCCGCTATTGAGCCGGCCGAAACGAGCCGAGCCGCCGGCGAGGAAGCTACAGCAAATTCACATTAGTCAACAACTTGAATTAGTGTACAGATAGTGATCAATGTGACTATGAATCGATCACGAGGAAAGTGCGCTGCCGCTTGATCTGGTATAGTTCCATCTCTGGTTGGCGCGGCGGCGAGAGAGGCAGAGACGTGACGACGTCGGGTGACGAGGTGCGTGCGATCGACGAGGCTCCGATCCGCTTGGGGACGCAGCTGCGTCACGCGCGTCGGGTCAAGAACCTGAGATTGAAGGACGTTGCCGAACGGTCGGGCTATTCGGAAAGCCTGATCTCCAAGATCGAGACCAACAAGGCGACGCCGTCCCTGAACACGCTGCACCGCATCGCCAAGGTCCTCGGCACCTCGGTCGCAGCGCTGATGAACGAGAATCCCGGCCGGCCCGATATCGTCATGGAGCCTCATCAGCGGCCGGTCATCCAGGAGATCGCCTTCGGCGGCGTGCGTTCGGACGGCACCGAAGCCGAGGTGATGATCCCGCTTGGCGCCAGCACCCTGCTCGAGGCCTTCCTGATCCGGGTCCAGCCGGGCGGCAGCAGCGACGGGCTGCGCCAGCACGAGGGCGAAGAGGTCGGGTTCATACGCAAGGGCGAGCTTCTGCTGACCGTCTCCGGCACCACCTACCGGCTGAAAGAGGGCGATTCGTTCTTCTTCCCGTCCAACCAGCCGCACGGCTTCACCAATCCCGGCAGCGTGCCGGCGGAAGTCATATGGGTGAACACGCCGCCGTCGCTGTGACGCGCGTGAAAGTACTTGAATTTTGTGCAAGTCGCGACCATGCTCGCAATCCGGTCGGGGCGTGGGCGCCGTCCGCCTGAAGCGATGAGGGGCGCGACCATGCTACGCGTCGACGATCTTGAATGCGGCTATGGGCCGTTCACCGTCGTGAGAGAGGCATGCCTGTCCGTCGCGCCGGGCGAATGCATCTGCGTGGTGGGACCGAACGGTGCCGGCAAGACGACGCTGGTCAGCAATATCGCGGGCCTGTTCAAGCCCCGCCGCGGGCGCATCCTGTGGGACGGCCGCGACGTGGCCGGGCTCGGCCCGGAGAAGGTTTCGCGCCTCGGCGTTTCGCTGGTGCCGGAGGGACGCCGGATCTTCGGCTCGCTCACGGTGGACGAAAATCTTCGGCTCGGAGCGACGGTCCGGCGAGACGACGGCAGCGTCGCGGCTGACCTCGAGGCCGCGCTGGACCGCTTTCCGATCTTGCGCGAGCGCTTCCGCTCGCCCGCCGGCAAGCTGTCGGGCGGGGAGCAGCAGATGCTGGCGATCGCCCGCGCACTGATGTCCCGCCCCAAGCTGATCATGATCGACGAGCCCTCGCTGGGCCTCGCCCCGCTCGTGGTCGATCGGGTCTACGAGGTGCTGCGCGAACTGCGGGATCAGGGAGAGCTGGCGATGATCGTCGTCGAGCAGAGCACCGCCCGGATCGCCGACATCGCCACGCGGGCGCATGTCCTGCGCAACGGACGGTTTGTCGCCGTCCTGGCCGGGGAGGACATCACCTCCGATGCCGCCCTCGACGCAGCCTATTTCGGCTTCGAGGCGGGGCACGCGGCCATGGTCTAGCTTGCCTTGCGCGAAAGCTTGAGCGGCAGGTCCAGTTCCACGCGGTCGTGCATCACCTTGGGCATGACACGGCCGCGCTCGCCGCGTTCGAGGCGGACGAGGCCGTAGCCTTCCATGGTCCGCAGTGTACGGGAGAGGTTGGATTTGGCCTTACCGGTGATCCGCGCCAGTTCGTCGAGTGAACCGGGCGCCCGCTCGGCGATGACGTACAGCAGCTCGCGGTTACCGGCCGACAGAACCTTGGCGAACGATTCCGTCGAGGTGAACCAGACCTTCGGCTCGTTGGGCGAGACGCGGCGCTCACCACGCGCCACCGCTATCGTGCGTGCCTTCATCTCCTCGTAGCTCGCGATGCCAACCTTCAAGGTGGTCATGGGATTACTCCTCTCTCGCGCAACACCGCATCCACACTCTGCCAGAAGTCGGCAAGCAAGGTCGCCGCATCCCGGTACTCATAGGGCCGGATGCTCCGCAGCCGGTGGTGGTGGTCCTGGGGTTGGCCGCGCTTCTGCCGCGCGACCGGATGGGCGTTGTCGAACCCGACCAGCCGCTCGCCATCGGGCCCATGCAGAGTGAGCGAGTAGTCGATGCCGTGGGGCTTTTCCAGCGACGCCGGCACTCGCGTCACCACAAACCGAACCCAATGGCCGCCCTTGGGGTCCACGACGAGGACTTGCCCGTCGAGGTCGAGAAGCACATCGAGCACAGGGTCACGCGACGCCATCAAGATACATGGTTATCATACTGAAGCAACTCGAGCAAGAAAGGCCGGCCGCCTCACGGCGCCTGCTGTGCCGGGAAATGCTGCCGCCAATGGCGGGCCACGTCGATGCCGCGGCAGATCCACACGCCGTCATGCCTGCGGACGTGATCGAGGAAGCGGATGAGGCCGCCGATGCGCGCCGGCCGGCCGATCAGCCGGTCGTGCAGGCCGATCGACAGGAGCTTCGGCGCAGTCTCGCCCTCCTCGTAGAGGCGATCGAACGCATCCCGCATGTAGATGAAGAAGTGCTCGGAGGTGGCGAAGCCGACGTTCTCATTGAAGCGGTTGTCGTTGGTCTCGTAGGAGTACGGGATGACGAGATGGGGGCGGCCGCCCACCGTGACCCAGTAGGGCAGCTCGTCGGCCAGCGAATCGCGGTCGTAGAGGAAGCCGCCGTCCTCGACGAGCAGGCGTCGGGTGTTCGGTCCCGGGCGCCCGGTCATCCAGCCCGACGGGCGGCCGCCGGTGATCCGGGCGATGCCGTCCACGGCCAGGCGAATATGCTCGCGCTCCAGCGCTTCGGGCACGTCGCAATAGTCGATCCAGCGCCAGCCGTGGCTGACGATCTCGTGGCCGTCCGCGAGGAAGGCCTCGACCACCTGAGGATTCTGTTCGAGTGCCCGCACCACGCCGAGCACGCTCGCCTTCACATCGAAGCGCCTGAGCACGTCGAGCACACGCCAGACGCCGCAGCGCGATCCGTACTCGAAAGCCGATTCGACCAGGGGCACGCGCACGCCGCGCTTCTCGGGCACGCCGATGTCGTTCAGCATGCCCTCGGAACGGTCGTCGCCATTGGCGAGCGTGGCCTCGCCGCCGCCCTCGTAGTTGAGGTTGAGGTTGACCGCGATGCGCGCGCCACCGGGCCAGCGCGGATGCGGCGGCCGGCCGCCGTAGCCGACGAGATCGCGGGCTTCCATGGGGTCAGGATGCATCTCGAGGGCCATCGCCGTTTCCTTTCTCGACCATTGCCCGCACCATGCGTTCCGGTGTGATCGGCAGCCGGCGAACGCGAACGCCGGCCTGGGCGACGGCATTGGCGATCGCTGCGCCCGCGCCGACCAGCGGCGGTTCGCCGACCCCCTTTGCGCCGAAGGGATGGGTGGGATCGGGCACTTCGACGACGAAAGACCGGATCGCGTACGGCACGTCGAGCGCGCTCGGGATCTTGTAGTCCATGATCGAGGGGTTGCTCAGTCGTCCACCGTCCCAGACCATCTCCTCGGTCAGCGCATAGCCCGCGCCCTGCACGAAGCCGCCCTGGATCTGGCCTTCGACGGCGCCCGGATTGACGGCGCGCCCGACGTCGTGCGCGCACCAGGCCTCGACGATGTCGACCTTGCCGGTCACCGCGTCGATCTCGGCCTCGACCACCTGGGCGCCGAAGATGAAGGCGCCGACATTGTCGAAGGAGACCATGCCGGATAGCAGCGTATGCTTGGGGTCGAGCGGCTCGTTGTGCATCACCGAGCCCGACCCGATCACCGGTCCGCCGCCGTCGGCGAACCAGATCGACCGGCCGGCGATCTCCTTGAACGAGACGGTGCGGTTGGTCCCGGCAGCCCCCATGAGGCCACCTGGCAGCAGCTCGACCTCCTCCTCCGGGCAATCCAGCAGCCTGGCCGCGATCGTCGCCATCTTCTCCTGGACGGCGGCTGTCGCCTCGCCGACGGCGCGCCCGACCATATAGGTGACGCGGCTGCAATTGGTGCCGGAGTTGTAGGGCGAGGCATCGGTGTCGGGCGCGACGAAGTTGACGTCGTCCACGGTGAGGCCGAGGCCGGCGGCGCACATCTGCGCGAGTACCGTGTCGCTGCCCTGGCCGAGATCGACTGCCCCGGTGTTGAGCGTGACCGACCCGTCCTCGGCCAGGCGCACGATGGCGCTGGTGGACAGGAAGCCGCAGACATGGGCGGTCAGGGCGAGCCCGAGGCCGCGGCGCTTGCCGCCCGGCGCGCCGAGCGGTGCCCCGCGGCGCTCGCGCCAGTGCGAGGCGGCAACGACCTTATCGATGCAGGCCTCCAGGCCGCTCGTTGCCAGCGTCTGCCCGCCGAGCCAGCGGTCCCCGGGCTTCATGATGTTCTTCAGCCGCAGATCGAGCGGATCCATGCCCAGTTCGCCGGCGATCTCGTCGATCTGGCTCTCGCTGGCAAAGGTCGCCTGCGGGTTGCCGAAGCCGCGGAAGGCACCGGCGCGCAGCTTGTTGGTGTAGATCGCGTGGCCCCGCACGTGCACATGCTCGAACCGGTAGGGACCGCCGGCGAAGAACATGGCGAAGTTCAGTACCGCCGGGCTGTCGTCGGCATAGGCACCGCCGTCGAACCAGGCTTCGAACTCGCGCGCGACGAGGGTGCCGTCACGCTTGGCGCCGGTCTTGACCCGCATGCGCGCGGGGTGGCGGGCGCGCATGGAGATCATGTCCTCTTCGCGCGACAGGATGATGCGCACCGGCCGCCCGGTCTTCAGGGCAAGCGCCGCCGCGACCGGCTGCACCGTCGCTTCCGACTTGCCGCCGAAGCCGCCGCCGATGCGAGGCGCCACGGCACGGATTCTCGCCATCGGGATGCCGAGCGCCTCGTGCAGGTTCGCCTGTGTACGGAACACGCTCTGCGTCGACGACCAGACCGTGACCTTGCCGCGTCCGTCCACGGCGGCCAGCGCGGCGCAGGGCTCCATGTAGAGGTGGTTCTGGGCCGCGGTCTCGTAGACGCGCTCCACGATGACGTCGCACTCCGCGAAGCCCTTGGCGACGTCGCCGAGTTTCATCTCGGACCGGCAGAGCTCGTTCGGCAGCCGGCAGGTCGAGGCGTCGTAGATCTTGAAGTAGGACTCGAAATCCTCGTGCAGGATCGGGGCACTCTCGGCAATTGCCTCCTCGATGGTGAACACGGCCGGCAGCGGCTCGTAGTCGACCTCGACGAGCGCCGCAGCGGCACGGGCGATGGCCGCATCGGTCGCGGCAACGGCGGCAACCGGCTCGCCGATATAGCGGACCTTGTCGACGGCGAGCGCCGTCTCGTCCTTGACGACGAGACCCATCAGGTGGCGCCCGATGTCCGCGCCGGTGACCACGGCCTTCACGCCGGGCAGCGCCAGCGCCCGCGACACGTCGTAGCCGCGAATGCGGGCGTGGGCATGGGGGCTGAAGGCAAGGGCACCGTGCAGCATGCCCGGCAGCGCCAGATCCTCCGTGAAGGCGGCCGCGCCCCGGGCCTTTTCCCAGGCTTCGAGACGCGACATGGTGAGGCCGACCGCATGATCGGTCTTCTGCGATTTCAGCAGCATATGGGCTCCTCTCAGCGTGCGGCGAGGGCGGCCTGCTGGGGCGCGAGACGGCGTGCCGCCAGCGCGATCGCCTCGATGACCTTCACGTAGCCCGAGCATCGGCACAGATTTCCCGATATGCCGACGCGGATCTCCTCGACGCTCGGCGAGGGATTGGCGGCCAGCAGTTCCGTCGCCGACAGGATCATGCCGGGCATGCAGAAGCCGCACTGGATCGCACCGGCGTCGAGGAAGGCCTGCTGCACCAGGCTCGGCACGTCGCCCTCGGCGAGGCCCTCGATCGTGGTGATCTCGCAGCCTGCGAGGTCGGCCGCGAGGCTGAGGCAGGAGCGCACGGTGTGCCCGTCGACGAGCACGTTGCAGGCGCCGCAGGCGCCGGCTTCGCAGGCCCGCTTGGCGCCCGTGAGCCTCAAATCCTCGCGCAGAACATCGAGCAGGGTACGGCTCGCCGGGACGGCGGCGTGACGTGTCTCGCCGTTGATACGCAAGGAAACCATAACGACATCGGATGTCATGCCAGCGCTCCGGACTGGGCCGCGTGCCGCTCGCGTGCCCGCTCGACGGCGCGCAGCAGAAGGCCGGGGAGGATCAGGCGCCGATAGTCGGCAGAGGCCTTGATGTCGTCGCGCGGGGCGCCGAGGCCGATGTAGGCGCTCGCGGCCGCCTTGAGCTGACCGTCCGAGAGCTCGGTGCCCGCCAACGTCGCCTCGACCTGCGGCGACCGGATCGGAACGGTTCCGAACGAGCCGATGGCGATGCGCAGCGATTGGCAGACCGCACCCGACCAGGCGACGCGCACGCCGATGGTGAGAGTCGCGTAGTCGCCGTCGACCCGGGAGAATTTGACGAAGGCACTCGTTTCCCCGGCGTGCGTCGGCGCCAGACGGGCGCCCGTGACGATCTCGCCGGAGGCGAGGGCGGTCATGTAGCGATCGAGAAAGAAGTCATCGACGGGGATCGCTCTCCTGCCCTCGGCGCCCGCGACCAGGATGGCTCCACCGGCGGCGACGAGCGCGCAAGGGTAGTCGGCGGTCGGATCGCCGATGGCGATCGAGCCGCCGATGGTCGCCATGTTGCGGATCGTGGGATGCGCGGTCTGCGCCGCCGCCTCCCGCACGATCTCATGGCCGTGGGCGAGAGCCGCCGCTTGCGCCACCGCGCGATGCGGCGTCATGGCGGCGATGACGACGCTGCCGTCAGCCTCCGCCGTCAGCCCGTTCAGCCCGCCGATGCGGCGCAAGCTCACGAGGCGGGTCGGCCGCAGTTTCCCGCTGTTGATGAAGCCGACGAGGGTCGCCCCGCCGGCGAGGCAGCGCGCCTGCGGATCGGCGGCGAGCGAGGACAAGGCGTCCGACAAGGTCCTCGGCTGATCGAGATGCACCGGGTGTTCCTTCTCTAGGCTCAGCGGGCCATCCGCGCTTGGAGAGGGGCGGACGATCGCATCGGTCACGACCAATATCCTGCACTTTTCTTATATTCAAGTTCTTGAATAAAATTCCTGTACATGCAAAATGCGCAAGCTGGCGACGCAAATTTGAAGCCACCTGCCGTCACGCGTCGCCAAGAGGCTGCAAGGGGTTCGACGATGGTTCGCAACGGTCAGGCTTATCTGGACGCCCTCGGCGACGACCGGGCGGTCTACATAGACGGCCAGCGCGTGCTCGACGTCCGGACGCATCCTGCCTTCCGCAACACCGTCACGTCGTTCGCCGGGCTCTATGATTTCCAGGCGAAACCCGAAAACCTCGACCTGATGACGTTCGATATCGGGGGAGGCCGGCGCGCCAATCGTGCGTGGCAACTGCCGAAGAGCTATGCGGAGCTGGTCGAGCGCCGCCGCGCGCTCGAGGCGTGGTCAAGCCAGAATTACGGTTGGCTCGGCCGCTCTCCCGATCATGTCGCGTCGACGCTGAGCGCCATGGTGATGGCAAAGGACGTCTTCGAACGCCATGGGCCCGCGCGCGCCCGGGCGGTCGTCGACTACTATCATTACGCGCGCGAGAACGACCTGTTCGTGAGTTACGTTATCCAAAACCCGCAGGCGGATCGTGCCAGGACGGCCGGCGAGCAGAAGAACAAGCATTTGGTCGCGGCCGTGGTCGACGAGGACGCGGCCGGCATCACCGTGCGCGGCGCCAAAATGTTGGGCACATCCGCGATCATGTCGGACGAAATTTTCGTCGCCAACATCCAGCCGCTGGCGAAGGGGGAAGAGGCTTACGCGCTCAGCTTCGCCCTGCCCATCGCGGGCAAGGGCGTGACGCTGATGTCCCGCAAGTCCTACGAGGCGGCGGCCCGCTCGGTCTTCGACTACCCGTTGTCGGCCCGCTACGATGAAAACGACGCCATCGTCTATTTCGACGACGTGAAGGTGCCCTGGGATCGGGTCTTCGTCTATCGCGATATCGACATGGCGCGGGCCCAGTGGCACGACACACCGGTGCACGTCTACCAGAACTACCAGTCGCAGGTGCGGCTGATGGTCAAGATGCGCTGTCTCGCCGGGATCGGCCGTCGCATGGCCGAGGCCAGCGGCCTCGTCGACATGCCCCAGGTGCGCGTCAAGCTCGGTGAGCTGTCGGCCGAGGCTTCGATGGTCGAGGCCTTCGTCCTGGCGATGGAAGCCGGCGGCTCATGGTACGGCGATTATTTCGTGCCCTCGGCGTCGCTGCTCTACGCCGCGCAGGTGCAGACCCAGGACATGTATCCGAGGGCGATCGGCCGGCTGCGTGACCTCGCCGGCGGCGGCGTCATCATGTTGCCGTCCTCCATCGAGGACTTCGACAGCCCGCTGCTGCGGCGGGTCATCGAAGCGACTCAGGTGTCGCCGGTGCGCGACGCCGCCGAGCGCGTGCGGTTGTTCCGCCTGGCCTGGGACGCGATCGGCTCCGAGTTCGCCTCGCGGCACGTCCAGTACGAGATGTTCTATTCCGGTGCGAGCCATGTGACGACGGCCAACGCGTTTAGGACCTTCGACTGGAAGATTGCGCTCGGCATGGTGGACGAACTGGAGGCGCTTCAGGCCGAGCATCTGACCGACGGCGCCCGCGGGCGCCGGGCCGCGGCCGGGACCTGAAGCGGTGACCGGAGAAGCCATGACCGAAGCGCGGTTGGCCCATCGGACGGCGTTTCGCTCGGCGCTCGGCCGCTTCGCCACCGGCGTCACCGTGGTCACCGCGCGAAGCGCCGCCGACACGTTGGTCGGATTGACGATCAGCTCCTTCAACGCGGTCTCGCTCGAGCCGCCGCTCATCTTGTGGAGCCTCTCGCGCGGGTCGGGCAGTCTCTCGGCCGTCCGCAGCGCCGCGGGCTTCGTCGTGAACGTGCTGTCGGCCAAGCAGGCCGATCTGGCGATGACGTTTGCCCGAGGCGGCGGATCGTCGCCATACGGCGGCGGCGAATGGTCTCTGGCAGCCAGCGGCGCTCCCATATTGAAGGACACGCTCGCCCATTTCGAATGCGTCCACCACGCCGAGCATGACGGCGGCGACCACGTCATCTTTGTCGGCCGCGTCGTTCGCTTCGCAGCCGCATCAGGTGATCCCCTTATTTTCTCCTTTGGGCGATTCGCGAGAGCTGGAGAAATTATCCAGCTATGATAGTCGAATGGCGCCGAGGCTGGCGACGGCCATGGCAATGGCCCCTGTGCCGCCGACCTACCTCAGATGTGTCTGCGCGCCACGGCCATAAAGAATGCTCGACTCCTTGATCTCGCTTTCGGAAAAGAAGTCGCAACCTTTGATCGCTGCCTCGAGAATATCGAGATATACCGTGTATCTCGGGTCGAACCGCTCCCTCATGTCCCGCCAGGCCGCGGTCTCCCGGAATGCGTCGTATTTTTCCCGATACGAGCGATTGCGGACGCCCCATTGGTTGAGGGGCCAGCCATATTGAGACAGATGGAAGCCGTGCAGGGGCCTGCGGATGGTGCCGGCGCGCGGTTCTGTCTTGGCGGAGACAATCCGATAGAGCAGCCGCTCGTCCGCATCCCAGCTGAGGGAGCTGAGATCTATGTCATCGGGAATCTGGACCGGATAGTAGAAGTCGTATTCGGAAAAATGCAGCCCCGACATTCTGGCGTCTTCATTGTTCTTGCTAGCTTTTACCGCATTTGAATGCTTCGTCCCCTGCTTTCGCATGATCGCAAGGTGCTGAGGCGCGATCGGCTCCAGAACGAGTATGTCGATGTCGCCGATATAGACATACTTCGCCTTCGTCGTGGGTTCTCTGATGAATCGGACGATCGATCCGCGCGTATCGAATTCGACTTCGGTTATGATCAGCCTCTGGCCGAATAGGGCGGATAATTTGTCGATGCCTTGTTCGTACCTGCGGCAGAAGTCGGCTCTGTCCGGCACAAATATCTCGACCGCGCAATCATCGTTATGATGCAGGACGGACGTCGCGTAAGGAAGAGCATAGGGAAGGTATAGACCGTCGGCCGCGGTCAAGACGAGCAGTTCAAGCATGGACGCTATTCGATATGTGATCTCAACCCTCAATTGCGTCAGGTCCTTAGCCTGGAACGAACCGAGCATCAAGCCGGCCGGCTTGAACTGAGCTGGCGCAACGGCTTAGCGCACGGGGGCTCTCTCTTTTGTGAAGCGACCGCATTGAACGGTCTGGCGGCGTCCAGGCGCTCTCGGACCAGGGTGCCCGCGTCGAAGCCCGCACCGCGGGGCCAACGGCGATGACCGGCGTCGACTTGCCGTGAGGGACCGACTTGCCTCGAGAGGCAAGAGGGCTTAACGCGGCAGCCTTTCGATGCCATGGGGGGACGCCATGATGCGGGAATTGCTCGTGGTGACGGCCGCCGACGGCCCCTATCAGCCCTTCGCCTTACCCTACGCGGCCTCGGTGCTGCATCACAACGAGGACTGTGTCGTCGAGCTCTTCGTTCCCGATCGGCAGCACTTCGAGCAGACCTATGCGGCGGGAGTGGCCAAGCTCCGGCAGTTGTTCGCCGACCGTTTTGTGGTGACGCAGGTGGAGTTCGACGCGCCGGGGTCGATCGTCCGGTTCATCAAGCAACCGTCGACCAGGGCAGCCTACGTCTATATCGGCGACATTGATATACTGGTGCTGGAGGAAATTGCAGTCAAGCATAGAGCGATTATGAAGCGGGAAAATATCCGCTACTCGAATGAGGTCAGATCCAGCTTTCTAAAGCTCGGGTTGAACAAGATGACCGGTCTTCATTTTTCCGAGTACGATTTCTACTATCCTGTCCATATACCGGACGATATCGATGTCGGTGCGCTCAAGTGGAACGCCGACGAGGATCTGCTCTACCGCATCATCTCGGCGAAGACCGAGCCGCGCACCGGCACCATCGGCAGGCCGACGCACGGATTTCACATGTCCCACCACGGCTGGCCCTATAACCAATGGGGCGTGCGGAACCAAGTATATAGGAAGCTCTATGCCGAGTTTTCCCGGACATCGGCTTGGCAGGAGATGAGAGCGTTCTTCGACCCGAGGTATATCGTTTATCTTGAGATCCTGGAGGCGGCCATCAAGGGCTACGAGCATTTTACGGAAGCTGAGCTCAGGGCCTCGCTTGCGTTGTTCGGCCGAGGCGCGACGAGGCCGCCCCAATAAGCCCGCCGGCGTGCGGGTCTCCGGGCCACCTCACGCCTTCACCTGCTGCGGGCCGGCGCAGAAGCTACGCCAGCCGCCGAAATGGGAGATGTCGTCGGCGTCGTGGGTGGCTTCGGCCTCCACCAGGAAGCCCTTGGGGCGTGTGCCGTCGGCCAGCCTCACCGTGCCGATGGAGAGCGGCGCAGGCACGGCGGCGACGAAGCTCGCGAAGGCCGACGGCTCCAGCGCCCACACCTCCGTCTCGATCCGGCGACCGGCACCTTCCGGCACGCGCAGCAGGCCGGGGCGGTAGGGTGGGCCGCCGGCGAGTGCAAACAGGCGGTAGTCGCTGGTGGTGTGAACGGCGCGCAGTAGCTTGCCGCCGCGGGAGGTGAGCTCGTGGTTGAGGGCGAGCCCGGACAGGTGGGCGCCGACGACGGCCAGTTCGATCGGCGCATCCGTGGCCTGGGGCGCGGCGGCCGAGGTCGCGGGGTGCGGGCCGGGAGCCGAGCTTGGCGCGCCGAACAGCCGGCCGGCGATGCCGGCGATATCGGCGTCACGGCCGGCCGGCGCGATGAAGGTCACGCCGGCGGGCCAGCCGTCGCTGCGCACGGGGCCGGGGACCGCCAGGGCGCAGAGGTCGAGCAGGTTGACGAAATTGGTATAGGTGCCGAGCTCCGCGTTGGGGCCGAGCGGGTCGGCGTCCAGGTCGGCGAGCGTCCGCGGCCGCGGGAACGTCGGCACCATCAGGGCGTCGATGCCTGCCCACACGGACGCCGTCGCCGCTTTGAGCTCCGCCAGGCGGTAGAGGCCGGCGAAGGCATCTGCGGCCGAGAATCGCGTGGCGCCGGCGATGATGCCGCGCGTGACCGGCAGCAGTGCCTCGGGCTGCGTCTCGATGAAGGCGCGGATCGCGGCGTAGCGCTCGGCCACCCATGGGCCGTCATAGAGCAGGCGGGCGGTGGCGAAGAACGGCTCCAGGTCGACCGGGACGAGCTCGGCGCCGGCAGCACGCGCCAAGACCAGGGCGGCGTCGAACGCCGCTTCCGACAAGGCATCGCCGCCGAACCGGCGGCCGGCCGCGTCGGGTACGCCGATGCGCAGCGATGCGGCCGCGGGGCGAGCCGCGATCGTCGGCATCGGGCGTGAGAACGGATCGTCCGCATCCGGCCCGGCCATGGCGGTGAACACCTCCCAGGCGTCGGCGATGCTGCGGGCGAAGACGGAGATGCAGTCGAGGCTGCGGCAGGCCGGCACGACGCCCGTGGCGGGCACCGCGCCCAGGCTGGGCTTCAGGCCGACGATGGCGTTGAGCCCGGCCGGCACGCGGCCGGAGCCCGCCGTGTCGGTGCCGAGCGCCGCCGGCACGAGGCCTGCCGCCACTGCCACGCCCGACCCGGAGCTGGAGCCGCCCGGCACCAGGGCGGGGTCGATGGTGTTGCGCGGCACGCCGTAGGGTGAGCGCACGCCGACGAGGCCGGTGGCAAACTGGTCGAGGTTGGTCTTGCCGATGACGATGGCGCCGGCCGCCTTGAGGCGCGCGACCGCCGTCGCGTCGGCCTGCGGCATGTAGGCGAAGGCGGCGCACCCGGCCGTCGTCGGCAGCCCGGCGACGTCGATGTTGTCCTTCACCGCAACCGGGATGCCGAACAGCGGCCGCCCCTCGGCGCCCAGCGCCTCCAGCGCGCGGGCCTCCGCGAGGGCCTCCTCGCGCGGGCGCAGCGCGATGAAGACGGCCGGATCGCCATAAGCCGCAATGCGTGCATAGAGGTCCGCGATCGCCGACGAAGGCGTCGCCGCGCGGCTGGTGTAGGCGTTGCGGTAGTCCTGAATCGTGAGCACTGGCCTCGTCTCTCCTTAGCCGACCGCATCCGGGACAACGCTGACGTGCGCGGCGACCACCTTCCAGCCGTCGGGAAACCGCACCCAGGTCTGCATCTGCCGCCCGGTGGAGCCCGGGCTGCGCCTGAACAGGGTCGACGCCGTGGCGAAGTCGCGGCCGTACGTGGTGATCACGGTCCGCTCCAGCGTGCGCGCCAGGTTGAGCGGCGAACGTCCGCGACGGAAGGCGCGGATCTCGTCGATGCCGTAGAGGTTCTCGCCGATGCCGTAGCGGATCGTCGTCGGTGCGTCGCGAAAGAGCGCCTCCAGCATCGGTACGTCGTTCGTCACCAGCGCCCGCTCGTAGGTGGCGAAGGCCGCCTCGACCTCGGCGACGATCTCGGGAATGTCGATATCCACTCGTGTCTCCTGCGCGACGGCCCTGGCCCCGTGGAACGCCACTCTCGCAGAGCAGGCGCCGTCGCGTCGATCGTTCAAACCTCGCCGGACCTTACTGGGCCGGAGCGGGCAGCGGCTCGGTCTCCGCAGAGTGCGGCGGCTCGGGCCGCACCGCCGGGCTGTCCACCCCACGGGCGTAGTGCCAGCAGCCGGCGAGGAAGGCCGCGAGCACCGCGTAGCCCACGGCCACCATCGGCGACATGGCAAAGCCGATGCGCTCGCCGTGCATGAAGCCGAAGAAGGTGAGCAAAGCACCGGCCAGTGCGAACATGGCGGCCTTGAGGAAGTCCTTCTCGATGATGAACACGGCGACGGCGGCGAGGATCAGCCCGCCGAGGATCGAGCCCGCGCCCAGCACCTCCAGGCCCGGGTAGACCACGCCGTTGGTGCCGAGCTTGTCGATGCCGACGGCGTGGGCGTTGGTGCCGGCCGCGCCGAGCGCGCCATCGATAAGCGTCTTGGCCCAGGCGGCGAGGTGCGGCGTGAAGGCGAGCACGATCGCCGGCGCGTGCGACTTCGGCGTCTCCTGGAACGCCTGCGCCCCGATCAGCATGCCGATGTAGAGCAGGATCGGCGAGATGGCGACGACCGGGATCAGGTTGACCAGCACCGAGACGATGCCCAGCCACGACAGCACCAGCACCATCAGGCCCGTGGCGGCGGAATAGCCGAAGCGCCCGCCCATGGATTTCCAGCCGGGGTGGCCGATGTAGACGGCGTTGATGAACGGGTTGCCCATCAGGCAGCCGATGAGGCTGACGACGCCGTCGGCGGACAGGACGCGCGTGGTCGGGAAGGCGTCGCCCGCCGCTTCCGCGCTTTCCACGTTGTCCATGGCTTCGACGAGATCGTAGATGCCGAAGGGAATCGCCGTCACCAGGATGATGCCCAGGAACTGGAAGCCCGAGAACACGTGGCCGATGGCCGGGATCGGGATCGAGAAGCCCAGATTGGCGAAGGCGCTCAGCAAGCCGCCGCCGCTGACGCCGCCGACGCTGAAGCCCAGCGCCGCCGCGACCCAGGAGATGGCCAGCCCGACCAGGATGGCGACCAGGCCTGCGGGGACGCCGCGCGGATAGCGCATGCCGCCGAACCAGCTCACCAGGATGACGCCGAAGCAGAGGATGCCGAGCAGCGGCGTCATGAACATGTCGAGCGCCGGCCGCATGGAGATGAAGGTCACCGAGACGCCGGCGAGCGTGCCGAGCAGGGCGGCGCGCGGCGTGATGCGTCGCACGTACGGGGCGAGGAAGCCGCCCGCCATCAGGATGAAGCTCTGCACGAACACCCAGGCGAGGCCGGCCTCCCAGCCCTTGATCGGATCGCCCGTCGAGAGCGCGATCGGCAGCATGATGACGAAGACGACGATGAACATGTGCGGCACGCTGATGCCGGAGGGCAGGGCGCACACGTCCGAGCGCCCGGTCCGCTGCGCCAGGCGGTAGGCGAGCCAGGCGTAATAGCAGGTGCTCAGGAACATCATCAGCCCGACCGCCGGCAGGATGCGGCCGAAGGTGATGGCGTCGGGCATCTTGAGCACGAAGCGCAGCAGCACCGTCAGTGTCAGCATGTTGACGAGGATGTTGGTGCCGAAGCCGAAGAAGGCATTCCAATCGCCGGGGCTCCACAGCGCCGGCCGGTGCGATGTCGTCGTCGTCATCATGTCAGCCCCTCCTCATCAACCGGCCGTCAGGCCCCGATGGCCTGCAGCACCGCCTGCGATGACGACACCCAACCGAAGATGCCGCCCTGAGCCTTGATCATCGCGAGCCCGGCCTCGTGGAATTCCGGGAAGTAGGAGCCGCAGCAGTCGCCGAGCACGACGCAGCGGTAACCGCGGTCGTTGGCTTCGCGCACGGTGGTGTTGACGCAGACCTCGGTGGTCACGCCGCAGACGAGCAGCGTGTCGATGCCGCGGTTGCGCAGCATCAGCTCCAGGTCGGTCTGGTAGAAGGCGCCCTTGCCGGGCTTATCGATCACCGGCTCGCCGGGCGCTGGCGCCAGTTCGTCGATGATGTCGTGCCCGGCTTCGCCGCGGATGAGGATGCGGCCCATCGGGCCGGGGTCGCCGATGCGCAGGGATGGCAGGCCGCGCTCCACCTTGGCGACGGGCGCGTCGGACAGGTCCGGACGATGGCCCTCGCGGGTGTGGATGACCAGGACGCCATGGGCGCGTGCCGCGTCGAGCACGCGTCGGCAGGGCGCGATGGCCGGGGTCAGCCGCGACACGTCGTTGCCGAGCGTCTCGCCGAAGCCGCCGGGCTCCAGGAAGTCGCGCTGCATGTCGATGATGACCAGAGCGGTGCGGGCCGGATCGATGCTGATCGGGGCGGGTTCTGCGTCGACGACGATCTGCATGGGTTGTCTCCGATTAACCGAGCTTGGCCACGGGCGCGCTCGCGACACCCTCGCGCTCCAGGAAGGCGGCGACGCGCAGGACGCTGTCCTCGCGCCAGGGCGCGCCGATGACCTGGACGCCGAGCGGCAAACCGCCGTCGAGGAACACCGGCACGGCCGCGACCGGCAGTCCGGCAAACGAGATCGGCTGGGTGTAGACGCCGATGCTGGGCCTGAGCGGCAGCTCCTGGCCGCCGAAGACCAGCGTCTTCTGGCCGAGCTTGGGTGCCCGGCAGGGCGTCGAGGGCGCCAGGACGATGTCGACGTCGCGGAAGAGCCCGGCCAGCCGCGCCCCGTACCAGCGCCGGAAGCGATGGGCGCGGTTGACCCAGGAGGCGGGCATCATGGCTCCGGCGATCAGCCGGTCGCGCACCGCGGGATCGAAGTCCGCCGGCCGGGCGCGCAACCGGTCGAGGTGCAGCGCGGCGCCCTCGCTCGCCGTGATCAGATATGCGGCAGCGCGGGCGCGGGCGGCCTCGGGCACCTCGATGGTGCGGCTGGCGCCCAGCGCCGCGGCGACGGCGGCCACGGCGCGATAGGCATCGGGATCACCGCCCCGGGCAAAGTAGCCGCCGGCGACGGCGACACGCAGCTTGCCCGGGCCGTCGTCGAGCTGCGCCACGGTCGGCTCGGCCGGCCGCTCGGCGCAGGCCGGATCATCCGGATCGGGACCCTGCATGGCGTCGTAGGCCATGGCGAGGAGGCGGACGGAATTCGCAAACGGCCCCAGGTGGTCCAGGCTCGTCACGAACGGAAAGCTCGCCGCCCGCGACAGGCGGCCGAAGGTCGGCTTCAGGCCGAACACGCCGCAGAAGGCGGAAGGGACGCGGATCGAGCCGTTGGTGTCGGAACCGAGCGCCAGCGGGACGAGGCCGGCCGCGACCGCCGCTCCCGAGCCGCTCGACGAGCCGCCGGCCATGTGGTCGAGGGCGTGCGGGTTGCGACAATTGCCGTCGTGCACGTTCTCGCCGGTGAAGTCGTAGGCGTATTCGCCCATGTTCAGGGCGCCGACGAGGACGGCACCCGCCGCTTCCAGGCGGCTGATCAGCGGGCTGTCGCGTTCCGCCGGCGGCCGGTCGCGGTTGATCTTGGAGCCGGCGCGGGTCGGCAGGCCGGCGATGTCGAACAGGTTCTTGACGGCGAACGGGATGCCGGCGAGTGGCCCGGCCTCGGGGCTCGCGTCGACCGCGTCGGCTGTCGCGCGGGCTCGCTCCGCGGTCACGTCGGTGAAGGCATTGACCAATGGATTGAGGCGGTCGATGCGGCGCAAGGTCTCCGCTACCGCCGACTGGCTGCGGCGGTCGATCTGGTCCGGGGTGAGCGGTACGCTGCTCGCCATCATCGGTTCCTCAAGGCCTGAACACGGCTGCCGGCTCGAGCTCGTCCTCGAGCGGAAAATCGAGGATGAGCTGCGCCACCTGCGCGTTGGTCGTCAGGTTCTGCACCACCGTCTCGATCCAGCCCGGGTCGAGGCAGATGCCCAGCATCGGCGCCATGAGCCTGGCCAGGGTGCGGGCGCTGGTGTCGTCGAGCGCCGCCAGGGGCTCGAGCTGTACGTCAGGCATGGGCCACCTCTTGCGTGGGCGGATGCGGGATCGCGGCGATCAGCTCGCGGGTGTAGTCGGCCTGGGGATCGTCGATGACCTGGGCCGCGGTGCCCTGCTCGACGATCCGTCCCTGGCGCATGACGATGACCCGGTCGCACAGCAGCCGCACCACGTGGAGGTCGTGGCTGACGAACAGGTAGCTCATGCCCAGCTCGGCCTTGAGGTCGGCCAGGAGGTTGAGCACGATCGCCTGCACCGAAACGTCGAGCGCAGCGGTGGGCTCGTCGAGGATGACGAGGTCCGGGTCCAGCGCGATGGCGCGGGCGATGCCGATGCGGGCCTTCTGCCCGCCCGAGAGCTGGTGCGGGAAGCGGTCGAGCAACTCGCCGGGCAGCCCGACCAGCCGCGCCAGCTCCTCGCAGCGGGCGCGGACCGCAGCCGCGCCCTTGGCGGCGCCGAAACGCAGGATCGGGTCGGCGATGGCGCGCGCGGCGGTGTAGCGCGGGTTGAGGCTGTCCGTCGGATCTTGGAACACCATCTGGATCTTCGACCGCAGCGGATGGTGGGAGAAGGCGCTGGCCGGGACGGCGCCGATGTCCACGCCCTTGAAGACGATGCGGCCGGCGGTCGGATCGGCGAGGCGCATCACCAGGGTGGACGTCGTCGACTTGCCGCAGCCGGATTCGCCCACGAGGCCGACGCTCTCGCCGCGCCTGACCTCGAAGGAGAGGTCGTCGACGGCGCGGAACGGCGCCTCGTCCGTGCCCTTCCGCGTCAGGCGGGCGAGCATGCCGGCGCCGTTGCGCGGGTACTCCTTCAGCAGGTGCTCGACGCTGAGCAGCGTCCCGGTCGCAGCCATCGCCTCCGGCGCAGGCGGGCGCTCCGCATCTTCGGGCAGCAGATCCTTGAGGGTGATGCCCGGGCGCGGCGTGGCGCGCATCAGCTTGCGGGTATAGGCGTGCGCGGGGGCGCGGAAGATGGCGCTCGATGCGGCGGTTTCCACCACCTCGCCCTTCTCCATGACGACGACGCGGTCGCAATAGGCGGCAGCGAGACCCAGGTCGTGGGTGATGAGGATGGTCGACATGCCGCGCTCGCGCGTGAGCTCGACCACGAGGTCCATCACCGCCTTCTGGGTCGTCACGTCGAGGCCGGTGGTCGGCTCGTCGGCGATCAGCAACTGCGGTCGGCAGGCCAGCGCCAGCGCGATGACGATACGTTGGCACATGCCGCCCGACAGCTCGAAGGGATAAGCGTTGTAGCGTTCCTCCGGCCGGGCGATGCGAACCTGCTCCAGCGCCTCGATGGCCTTCCGGCGCATGTCGTCGGAGCCCGCCAGCGCGTGCTGGCGCAGCACGTCCTCGATCTGCCGGCCCACGGTGCGGATCGGGTTGAGCGCCGCGCGCGGATTCTGGAAGATCATCGACATCTCGCGGCCGCGCAGGTCGCGCATCTCGCGTTCCGACGCCGCCTTGAGGTCGACCCCGGCGAAGGCGACGCTGCCCTGGGCGATATGGCCGGCCCGGTCGAGGATGCGCATCACCGCATAGGACGTCACCGACTTGCCGGACCCGGACTCGCCGACGACGCCGACGGTCTCGCCCTTGGCGACGCTGAGGTCGACCTTCCTGACCGCCTTGACGGTGCCGCGGCGGGTGGCGAATTCGACGGTGAGATCGCGGACGTCGAGCAGCGGCACGGCGGTCATCGGATGCTCCTCAGGTTCGCCGCTGCGGATCGACGATGTCGCGCAGGCCGTCGCCGATCAGGTTGAAGCAGAACACCGCGAGCATGAGCGCCAGGCCCGGAAACAGGGCGATCCACCATTCGCCGGAGACGATGAATGCCGCGCCCTCGGCCACCATGATCCCCCACTCGGGCATGGGCGGGCGTACCCCGAGGCCGATGAAGGACAGGCCGGCCGCGTTGAGTATGGCGTAGCCCATGGTGAGCGACATCTGCACCACCATGATCGGCATGATGTTGGGCAGGATCGTCGTCAGCACGATGCGCGCGTCGCTGTTGCCGGTGAGCCTTGCGGCGAGCACGTAGCCGGCGTTGCGCCGTACGCTCGCTTCGGCCCGGGCGATGCGGGCATAGAGCGGGAAGTTGATGATGGCGGTGGCGATGACGATGTTCGTCACCGTGTTGCCGAGCGCCGCGACGATGCCCATGGCGAGCACGAACAGCGGGAAGGCCATGATGGTGTCGGCGATGCGGCCGACGATGCGGTCGGTCCAGCCGCCGAAGAAGCCCGCCGCCACCCCGGCCAGGCCGCCCAGCGCGAACACCAGGGCGACCGAGAACACCGAGATGGCGAGGTCGAGCCGCGTCGCCACCACCACGCGGCTGAAGATGTCGCGGCCGAGCTGGTCGGTGCCGAACCAGTGCAGGGCCGACGGCGGCTTGAGCGCCGCGGCGGTGTCACTGGCCAGCGGGTCATAGGGAACGATCGCCGGGCCGATGAGGGCGCAGATCACCAGGATCAGCAGCAGTGCGAACGAGATGCCGGTGACCGGGTTGTCGCTGATGACGTAGCGGGCGTGGGCGAAGGTCTCGCCGAAGCGGGAGCTCGGCGCCGAGGCCGGGATGGCCGCGGCCGCCGTCCGGTCGTTGGCCACGGTCATGCGCTGGCCCTCACGCGCGGATCGATGAGCCCGTAGGCGAGGTCGATGATCAGGTTGAGCGCGACGTAGAGGACCGCCATGGCGAGCACGAAGCCCTGCACGGGGGCGAAGTCCGAGGCGATCAGCGCCTCCACCGCGTAGGAGCCGACGCCCGGCCACGCGAATACCTTCTCCACCAGCACGTTGGCGCCGAGCAGGAACGAGAACACCATGCCGAGCGTGGTGACGACCGGCAGTAGCGCGTTGCGCAGCGCGTAGGTGACGATGACCGTGCGTGGGCCCAGCCCCGAGGCCCGGGCGGTGCGCACGAATTCCGACGACAGCACCGACAGCATCGAGGCGCGTGTGATGCGGGCGATCGGTGCGAGCGAGAAGATGGCGAGCGTGATCCCCGGCACCAGGATCTGCGCCAAGGCGGCCCGGAAGGTCTCCAGGTCGCCGGCGATCAGGCTGTCGATCAGGTAGAAGCCGGTCACCGTCGGCGGGGCGCTGGCGAAGACGTCGAGCCGGCCGAGCGGTGCCGGCGCCCATTGCAGCACGAAATAGAAGACGTAGACGAGGATCAGGCCCGTGAAGAACACGGGCAGCGATACGCCTGCGGTCGCGACGATGCGGCAGACGTGGTCGATCCACGAGCCCTGCCTGACCGCGGCCGCCACCCCGAGCGGGATGGCGATGACCAGCGCCAGGACCAGGCCGAACAGGGTGAGCTCGGCCGATGCCGGCAGGCGGCTGGCGAGGTCGGAGACGACCGACTGGCCGGTCGTCAGCGACTGGCCGAGGTGCCCGTGGGCGAGGTCGCCGACGTAGCGGACGAACTGCTCGGGCAGCGACTTGTCGAGACCGAGCTGCTTGCGCACCTCGGCGATCGCCTGGGGCGTGGCGGCGGGGCCGGCGAAATACGAGGCGGTGTCGCCCGGCAGCACGCGGGTGAGCAGGAAGCTGATGACCACCACGCCGATCAGCGCGGGAATGGTCGTCAACAGGCGATCGACGAGCGTCTTGAGCATGTGCGGCCTCGCGGGACGCGGCGTGACGGGACCATGCGAAATTTGGGCCGGACGGGCCGGCGAGAGCGTTCTGTGATCGACGGAGCTGCCCGATCGGGAGGACGTCATGGCCGGGAGCCGGTCATCCGTCCCATTGATTGAAAACAACGTAGAAGGTCAGCCCTCCCGGGCTGGCGCCGGTTACTTCGACGGATGGCCGGATCAAACCCGGCCGCGGCGGCTCAAATGACTGTGCTCTAGGACTTGACCAGAGCGCGGTAGTCGAGCCGACGGTGGAACCAGTATTCGTAGCCGGAGATATTCTTCTGCATCGCCACGTTGACGAAGGGCTGGAACAGCGGGATGCGCGGCACATCGCGGAAGGCGAGGTCGACGAAGCCCTTGACGTCCTTGTCATAGGTCGCCGTGTCGCCATCAGCGGCGGCGGTCCGGGCGCCGGCGATCAGCTTGTCCATCTCGGCGCTCTTGTAGCTCATGGTGTTGAAGACGGAATTCTGTCCGTCGTAGCACCAGAAGAAAAAGTATTCTGGATAGTCGAGCCAACCGGAGAAGACGTTGGTGAAGAGCGGCATCTCTTTCTTGTTGAGCTCGGTGCGCCAGTTGGCGCCCGGGATCTTGTTGATCGTCGTCTTGATGCCGATCTGCTGCAGGCTTTCCTGGACCAGCACGCACAAGGGCTCGTTGACGACGGCGAAGCCCAGGTCGAAGGAGATCGTCGTCTCGAAGCCGTTGGCGTAGCCGGCCTCGCCGAGCAACTGCTTGGCCTTGTCGATGTCGGTGTTGTACTTGTGCGGCTGTGGCCAGGCGACCTGGGTCGGCGCATCGGCCGGCGCGCCGAACATGGGCTTGGCCAGGCCGAACAGCACCGCGTCCATGATCTTCTGGTAGGGCAGGGCGTAAGCCACCGCCTGGCGCACCTTCGGATTGTCGAAGGGCGGCTTGGTGACGTTCATGCCGATGTACTGGACGCCGTTGGAATAGGGCGTCGAGAAGATGTTGAGCTTGGGCGAGCTCTTCAGCTCGGCGAAGTCCTTGTTCGGCAGGTCGTAGGACACGTCGGCGTCGCCGCGCTCCAGCAGCGCGCGCCGGTTGCCGGCGGACGGCACCATGCGCCAGATGACGCGCTTGATTTTCGGCAGCGGGCCGCTCTTCCACAGCTCGTTGCGCTCGAAGACGACCTCCGTGCCCGGGGTCCATTTGGTGACCTTGAAGGCGCCGGAGCCAGCCGTGTTCTGCTTGGTGTAGTCCAGGCCCCAGGGATCGTTCGCGCCGGCGTTCTTCTTGACCAGCTCGGAATTGACGATGCAGGGCACGATGACGGCGAGGTCGGGGATCGTCAGCCTGTCCTTGCGCAGGAAGTCGACCCGCACGGTGCGGTCGTCGACGATGACGAACTGGTCGGGCTTCTCCAGCGAGCCGGCCTTCATCTGGAAGGTGGGGAAGCCGCCGACCGAGACGGCGCGGTCGAGCGACCACTTGACGTCCTTGGCGGTGACCGGCGTGCCGTCCTGGAACACTGCGTCCTTGCGCAGCTTGAACGTGACCGACATGTCGCCAGGGTTCATGTCCTCGGCGAGCTCGGGGATGATCTTGTCGCGGTCGTAATAGGCGACGCCGTTGGGCAGCGTCTTCATGCCGTGCGTGATCAGGCGGTCATAGCAGTTCCACGATGCCTCGTAGCCGGGCACGTTGGTGCCGACGCCATGGATGTCGAGGTTGTTGGGGCCGCTCTCGGAGACGATGAGCAGCGTCTCGGCGCGCGACTGCGCCCTGGCCGGCGACCACACCGCCGGCGCCGCCACGCCGGCCATAGATGCCGCAGCTCCCGCCACTGATGTCTTCAGGAACTGCCGACGATCCATCTGGTCCTCCGCATCGATTGCATGCTGCGAGGAAAATTCTGCATACAAAAACATGAATCTGCATGCCCAAATGTTGTGGCTGCATGCTTAAATTTGGAACCGCCCGAGCGTAGAATTTGAGCAGCGCGGAGCGGCGGCGAGCCGCTAAGACAGGCAGGGACGATGCAAAGCGATTCACCAGCGCAGACCCGGGCCGAGTGGCTCGCCGGCGAGATCGCCGACGCGATCCTCGCGGGCGAGCTTGAGCCCGGATCACGGCTCGACGAAACCGGGCTCGCCGCGCGCTACGGCGTCTCGCGCACCCCGGTCCGCGAGGCTCTGCGCCAGCTCGCCACGACCGGCCTCATCGATGCCAGGCCGCGGCGGGGCGCGACGGTCACCCACGTCACCTCCGCCCAGCTCGAGGAGCTGTTCGTCGCCATGGGCGAGATCGAGGCGACCTGCGCGCGCCTGGCTGCCATGAGCATGACGCCGATCGAGCGCCGGCGCCTCGTCAGCCTGCATCAGTCCATGGCCGAGATCGTCGAAAGCGGCGACGAGGTGGCCTATGCCGAAGCCAACGTCCGCTTCCACACCGCCATCTACAAAGGCTCCCACAACGGCATCGTCGCCGAGATCGCCTCGGGCCTGCGCCGCCGTCTGGCGCCCTTTCGCCGCGCGCAGTTTCGCGCCGAGGGCCGCCTGCGCCTCTCCTATGCCGAGCACGATGCCGTCGTAGCGGCGATCGGGCGGGGCGATGCCGCCCAGGCCCACGCCACGATGCTGCACCATGTCAGCCTGGTCGAGGATGCCTTCGATCAACTGGCCTCGGCCTCGGGTCGTCGCGCCGGGCGCTAGCCCGGGCACCGGGTCGCGGCGGCCGCGCTTGCCATCCGTTCGCTAAAGAACATATAGTGAACAAAAGGGATGGTGCGTTGGATACATCGCTCTCGGCCAAGCTCCGGATCCTGGCAGACGCCGCCAAGTACGACGCCTCGTGCGCATCGTCCGGTGCGCCCGGGCGCGCGGCCGGCGCGGGAGGTCTCGGCTCCACCACCGGCGCCGGCATCTGTCACGCCTACACGCCCGACGGGCGCTGCGTGTCGCTGCTCAAGATCCTCCTGACCAACGTCTGCCTGTTCGATTGCGCCTATTGCGTCAATCGACGCTCGTCGAACGTGCGGCGGGCGCGCTTCTCCGTCGACGAGATCGTCACGGTCACGGTCGAATTCTACAAGCGGAACTACATCGAGGGGCTGTTTCTGTCGTCCGGCATCATTCGCTCGCCCGACTATACGATGGAGCAGATGATGCTCGTGGCGAAACGGCTGCGCCGGGACGAGGGCTTTGCCGGCTACATCCATCTCAAGACTATTCCCGAGGCGAGCCCCTGGTTGATCGAACAGGCCGGTCTGTGGGCCGACCGGCTGTCCATCAATGTCGAGCTGCCGTCGCAACAGAGCCTGCGGCGGCTGGCGCCGGAGAAGGACGGAGCCTCGATCCGCGGCGCGATGGGACAGATGTCGGAGCGCATCAGCGAGGCCAAGGCCGAACGGCGGCGCTTCGCGCCGGCGGGCCAGAGCACGCAGATCATCGTCGGCGCCGACGACACCACCGATGCGGGCCTGCTCGCCACCACCGCCGGCCTCTACGACGCGTTCAAGCTCAGCCGCGTCTATTATTCGGCCTTCAGCCCCATTCCGGAGGCGAGCCCGGTGCTGCCGGTCAAGCCGCCGCAGCTCGTCCGCGAGAACCGCCTCTACCAGGCCGACTGGCTGCTCCGGCACTACGGCTTCACCGTGCCGGAGATCATGGCCGGCGGCGAGGCGGGGATGCTCGATCTGGAGATCGACCCCAAGCTCGCCTGGGCGCTGAAGCACCGCGAGCGCTTTCCCGTCGACGTCAACAGCGCCGAGCGGGAGATGCTGCTGCGCGTCCCCGGCCTGGGCAAGCGCGCCGTCGACCGGATCGTGGCGGCGCGGCGCTGGACGAGGCTGCGGCTCGCCGACGTGGCGCGGCTCACCGCCGGCCTCAAGCGGGCGCGTCCGTTCCTCGTCGCGGCCGACCACCGTCCGCTCGGCCTGACCGACCGGCTCGACCTGCGGGCTCGGCTCGTCGCGCCGGCCCGCCAGTTGAGCCTGTTCTGATGTCCTTGCACCACGTCGTCCTCTCCCGTGGCGCCGATCTCGCCGGGTTCCGTCGCGCCGTCCGCGGCCTCGTCGCGATCGATGCCGCCCCAGCCGCGGTCGTGTGGTCGACGGATGGGGCACCCGGCCTGTTCGACCGCGACGCGTTGCCCGACGGGCCGCCCGTCGCCTTGCCACGGGCCGTCGGCCAGATGATCGAGCACGTCGTCCGCCACGCCGATCCGGAGCGCTACGCGCTGCTCTACGGGCTCGTCTGGCGCGTCCGGACAGGCGAGCGTGGGCTGCTGGAAGTGGCGAGCGACCCGCTGGTCCACCGCCTCGCCCTGATGGACAAGGCGGTGCGCCGCGATGTGCACAAGATGCACGCCTTTCTGCGCTTTCGCCGCGTAGGCGGCGACGATGGCGGGGAGCGCTTCGTCGCCTGGTTCGAGCCGGATCATTTCATCCTGGAGGTGGCCGCACCGTTCTTCGTGGAGCGCTTCCGTGGCATGGCCTGGTCGATCCTGACACCGCTCGGCTCGGCCCACTGGGACGGCGCACAGCTCGCCTTCGGGCCGCCCGGCGTGCGCGCCGACGCGCCTCCGACCGACGCCTTCGAGGCCGACTGGCGCGGCTACTACGAGAGCACGTTCAATCCGGCCCGCGTCAATCCCGCGGCGATGCGCGCCGAGATGCCGCGCAAATACTGGCGCAACATGCCGGAGACGGCCGCCATCGCGGCTCTCGTCCGATCGGCGCCGGTGCGCGTTGAGGAGATGCTGCAACGGGAAGCCGCCATGCCCAGCAAACGCGATCCGCACAAGGCCGTCGTCGCCATGGCGGACCAGAATCCCAAAACGCTCGATGATCTCAACCGCATCATCGCCGCGTCGGAGCCGTTCGTATGCGGTGGCACCCGAGCGGTGCTGGGGGAGGGGCCGATCGGGGCGCCCATCGCCTTCGTTGGCGAGCAGCCGGGCGATCAGGAGGACCAGCAGGGTCGGCCGTTCGTCGGCCCGGCCGGTCAGTTGCTCGATCGGGCCATGGTGGAGGCGGGCATCGACCGCAGCCGAGTCTACGTCACCAACGCAGTGAAGCATTTCAAGTTCGAGCAGCGCGGCAAGCGGCGCCTGCACCAGACCCCCACCGCCGGCGAGGTGAAGCACTATCGCTGGTGGCTGATCCGCGAGCTGGAGTTCGTCCAGCCGGGCCTGGTCGTGGCACTCGGGGCGACCGCCGTCCTGGCGCTCGCCGGCAAGGCCCTGCCGATCTCGCGCTCGCGCGGCCCGGCCCGGTTCGTCGACAGCTTTGCCGGCTTCATCACGGTCCACCCATCCTATCTGCTGCGCCTGCCGGACGAGGCGGCGAAGCGGCAGGCCTATGCGGCGTTCGTAACGGACCTCGCGCGCATTCGGGAGCTTGCGGCAAATAGCAACAGGCCGGGAGCGCTGAGCGTAGTGAAATAGCGGCACGCTGGGCCCCGCGAAGCGACGGCCGCGTCATGCATCGAATCCTCACCGCCGTGTGTGCCGGCGGCCATAGCTTCGGCCGCGGCCTTCGGTTACAGGTGAGCGATCGCCGTGGGCGTGCTCGCTCGCGGGCGGGTAATCGAGGGGCGAAGCGCGACAGGGGGCGACGGTTTTCATGGGGGCAGAGTTCAGACGCTTGGGCCGCTTGCATCGCCGCATGCGCATCGCGCTCGCCGGGGCCGCCGTTGCGGCGCTCGTCGGCTGCAATGAGAAGAACGCCTATGTGCCGCCACCGCCGGCCAAGGTCACGATCGCTCCGCCGCTTCAGAGACCCGTGACGGTCTACGCCGAGTTCACCGGCAATACGGCCGCCGTGAATTCTGTCGACCTGGAAGCCCGCGTGCAGGGTTTCCTTGTGTCGATCAATTATAAGGACGGCCAGCCGGTGAAGAAGGGCCAGTTGCTCTTCGGCATCGAGAAGGACCAATATCAGGCTCAGCTCGATCTCCAGAAGGCCCAGCTGGCGAGCTCCCAGGCCAAGCAGACCAACGCGCAGCTCGAATACAACCGCCAGGCTCAATTGGGCCGGCAGGATTTCGCGTCGCAGAAGGCGGTCGACGACGCCAAGACCAACCTCGATGCGGCGGTGGCCCAGATCGCGGCGGACAAGGCCAACATCCAGGTTGCCACCATCAACCTCGGGTACACCGCGGTGACGGCGCCGTTCGACGGCGTCGTGACGCGCCACCTCGTCGATGTGGGGGCGCTGGTCGGCTATTCCGGGCCGACGAAGCTCGCGACGATCGTGCAGATCGATCCGATCTATGTCTACTTCAACGTCAGCGAGCAGCAGGTGCTCAAGCTGCGCGAGGGCCTCGCCAAGCAGGGCATCGGCCTCAAGGAGCTGCGCCAGGACGACAAGACCTTGGCAGTCGAAATCGCTCTCCAGACCGAGACCGAGTTCAAGCACAAGGGCAAGATCGACTACATCGCGCCGCAGATCGACCCGAACACCGGCACGCTGCAGATCCGGGGTATCTTCAACAACCCCAACTTCGAGCTGCTGCCTGGCCTCTTCGTGCGCGTGCGCGTGCCGATCAGCACGATTCCCGACGCGTTGCTGGTCGACGACGCCGCGATTGGGTCCAACCAGGTCGGCAGCTACGTCATGGTCGTCAACAAGGACAACGTGGTCGAGCAGCGCCAGGTGACGCCTGGGCAGCTCGACGGCCAGCTGCGCGTGATCAGCGACGGCCTCAAGCCCGGCGATCAGGTGGTGGTCGGGGGTGTCCAGCGCGCCATCCCCGGCAACAAGGTCGCGCCCCAGCAGGGGCAGATGGCCGGGGTCGAGGCGGCCGCACCCGCGGCGGCACCGGCCAAGAACTGATCCGGACCGGCAACGCTAACGGGGCGGCCTGAATGTTCTCGAAATTCTTCATCGAGCGGCCGGTTCTGTCGAACACGCTGGCGCTCGTCATCGTGCTGCTCGGCGCGGTGTCGTTGTTTCGGCTGCCGGTCGCGCAGTATCCCAATGTCGTGCCGCCCACGGTCGCGGTAACGGCTTCCTATCCGGGCGCCAGCGCCCGCACCGTCATGGACACCGTAGCCCTGCCCATCGAGCAGCAGGTCAACGGCGTCCAGGGCATGATCTACATGCAGTCGACGAGTGCGAGCGACGGCAGCTACAGCCTCATCGTCACCTTCGACATCGGCACCGATCCCAACATGGCGCAGGTGCTGGTGCAGAACCGGGTCTCGCTGGCGACCGCGCAGTTGCCCCAGGCGGTGGCCGTGCAGGGGCTGAACGTCCAGAAGAAATCGACCTCGGTCCTCCAGTTCATCAGCCTCTATTCGCCCGAGAACAAGTACGACAATCTGTTCCTGTCGAACTACGCGGTCATCAACCTGCAGAACGAGCTGGCGCGCCTGCCGGGCGTCGGCAACGTGACGATCTTCGGCTCGGGCCCCTACGCCATGCGGGTGTGGATGGACCCGCAGAAGCTGCAGGCATTCGGGCTGGTGCCCAACGACGTCGTCAACGCCATCCAGCAGCAAAGCACCGAGGTGACGGCCGGCATGACCGGCATGCCGCCGGCGCCGCCCGAGCTCAACTTCCAGTACACGATCAACATCAACGGCCGCTTCGACAACCCGACCGATTTCGAAAACATCATCGTCAAGGTCAACAACGACAACGGCGGCCAGATCGTGCGCGTGCGCGACATCGGCCGCGTCGAGCTGGGCTCCCAGTCCTACAGCCATCAGGCGATCTTCAACGGCTCGCCATCGTCCGCCATCGGCATCTTCCTGCTGCCGGACGCCAATGCCCTTGCGGTCGCCGACGAGGTCACGGCGAAGATGGCGGAGCTGTCCAAGGCCTTTCCGCCGGGCCTCGCCTACAAGATCGCTTTCGACAGCACCAAGTTCGTGACCGCGTCGATCCACGAGGTGTACGTCACCCTGATCATCGCCGCGGTGCTGGTGCTCATCGTCATCTTGATGTTCCTGCAGGATTGGCGTGCCATGCTGGTGCCGGCCACCACCGTGCCGGTCACCATCATCGGCGCCTTCGCGGGCATGGCGGCGATGGGCTTCTCGGTCAACACGACCACCCTGTTCGCCATCGTGCTCGCCATCGGCATCGTCGTCGACGATGCCATCGTCATCGTCGAGGGCGTATCGCGCCACCTCGAGGCGGGGATGAGCAGCCACGACGCGGCGATCAAGGCCATGTCCGAGCTGTTCGGGCCGATCATCGGCATCACGCTGGTGCTGATGGCGGTGTTCCTGCCGGCGGCGTCGCTGCCGGGCCTGACCGGGCAGATGTATCAGCAGTTCGCCCTGGTCATCGCCGCCACCGCCTTCATCTCCGCCATCAACGCCGCGACGCTGAAGCCGACCCAGTGCGCCTTGTGGCTCAAGGCGCCGACGCCGCCGGAGCAGCGCAATTTCGTCTATCGCGGCTTCAACTGGGTCTACGACAAGGCGGAGCACTGGTACGCCGGCCTCGTGCACCACCTCGTCCGCTTCAGCGCGGTGACCGTCCTGGTCGGCCTCGCTCTGATCGGCGTCGCCTTCTGGGGCATGACCAAGGTTCCCACGGCCTTCCTGCCCAACGAAGACCAGGGTTACCTCGTCGTCAGCCTGAACCTGCCGGACGCGGCGTCGATCGAGCGCACCGGCCGGGTCGTGGCCCAGGCCAGCAAGATCGCGCGGGAAACACCCGGCGTGGAGGACGTCATCGGCGTCAGCGGCGTCTCTCCGCTCGACAACAACGCCACCATGTTCAACGCCGGCATGCTCTACGTCATCCTCAAGGATTGGTCGGTGCGCACGACGCCGGAGCTCAGCCTGCGCAGCATCTATGGCCGCCTGAACGAGGGGCTGGGCAGCCTTCAGGATGCGACGGCGTTCGTGCTGGTGCCGCCGCCGATCCAGGGCATCGGCAACACCGGCGGCTTCACCATGATGGTGGAGACCAAGGACGGCAGCTCCGATTTCACGAAGATGCAGAATGTCGTGGATCAGCTGATCCAGAATGCGGCGACGCAATCGGCCTTGCAGCGTGTGAACACGACCTTCAAGGGCAGCGTCAAGCAGTATCGGCTCGAGGTCGACCGCATCAAGGCCGAGACGCTGGGCGTCACCGTCGGCCAGGTGTTCTCGACGCTGGAGGCCTTCCTCGGCTCGACCTACGTCAACCAGTTCACCAAGTTCAACAACGTCTTCCAGGTCTACGTGCAGGCGGACGCGTCGTTCCGGCTGCGCCCGAACGACATCCTGCAGCTCAAGGTGAAGGCCGGCAACGGGACCATGGTGCCGATCGGCACCCTTGCCGAGCTCAAGGACGAGGTCGGGCCGCCGCTCATCACGCTCTACAACCTCTATCCCTCGGTCACGCTGGCGGGGGGGCCGGCGCCGGGCTTCAGCTCCGGCCAGGCCATGGACCTGATGACCCAGATCGCCAAGCAGACGCTGCCGCCCGGCACCGACACGGCGTGGACCGCCATGTCCTACCAGGAGCAGATCGTCGGCAACCAGATCTACATGGTCTTCGCGCTGGCGCTGGTGCTGGTCTACTTCGTGCTCGCCGGACAGTACGAGAGCTGGATCCAGCCGCTGTCGGTGATCCTCGCGGTGCCGCTCGCGCTGCTCGGCACGGTCGTCGCCCTCAATGCGCTGGGGCTGCCCAACAACCTCTACACCCAGATCGGCATCGTGCTGTTGATCTCGCTCGCCGCCAAGAACGCCATCCTCATCGTCGAATACGCGCGCGAGAAGCGCGCCGAGGGCATGGAGATCGATGCCGCGGCGACGGAGGCGGCGCGGCTGCGCTTCCGCCCGATCCTGATGACGTCCTTCGCCTTCATCCTGGGCATGGTGCCGTTGATCTTCGCCAGCGGGGCGGGAGCCGCATCCCGGGCGTCCATCGGTATCGCCGTGGTCAGCGGCATGCTGGCCTCGACCTGCCTTGCGGTGCTGTTCGTGCCGTCGTTCTTCGCCGTGCTGGAACGCTTCGAGGAGGGCAAGGCCAAGAAGCCCAAGATCGGCCACGGCGCACCGGCGCCTTCCAACGAAGGCAACCCGGCGTGACCTGACCATCGATTGTGGTTGCGTCACGATCGTGGCCTCGCGCCGGCGATCCTCCGGGACAGCTCGCGCTGGACCCCCTGCTGGAACCGTTCTAAAGCAGATCCGCGGCCGGAGGCTTGGACCGCGCGGGAGGCTGCTCGTTGCCCATCCTCGTCCTGGGTCTCATTCTATTCTTCGCCGTCCACGTGTTCACGATGTTGCGTGGGCCTCGGGCGCAGTTCATCGGCCTCGTCGGGGAGGGCCCCTACAAGCTCGCCTATTCCATCGTCTCGGCGATCGGTCTGATCCTGATCGTGCTCGGCTTCGGCGCCTACCGGGCGACGGGCTACGTCCAGGTCTGGGATCCGCCGGTATGGACCCGGCACCTGGCGTTGCTCCTCAACCTGCCGGTCTTCATCCTGCTCATCGCCGCCTATGCGCCGGGCTTCATCAAGCTCCGGGTGAAGCACCCCATGTTGCTGGCCGTGAAGATCTGGGCCACGGCCCATCTGCTCGCCAACGGTGATCTCGGCTCCATCCTGCTGTTCGGCTCCTTCCTGGTCTGGGCGGTGGTCGCCCGCATCGCCGCCAAGCGGCGCGGCGATCTGGGGGTTCCGGCCAAGCCGGTCTCGTGGAAGGCCGACGTCGCCGCCGTCATCGGTGGCCTCGTCGCGTACGCGCTGGTCGTCGGCTACCTGCACCCGCTGCTGATCGGCGTGCCGGTGCTGTCCTGACGCTCGCGCATTTCGCGCCGGCCAGATGTGCTTATCTGGTCGGGGAGAAACGCCCCAACTCATTTGAATCCGGAGCACTTCGCGTGTGAGCGGATGATCGTGCCCGGTCGCCAGGGGCGCGTGCCGCGGTTGACAGGGGCGCCCGTTCGCTCCATTGCGGCGCAAAATCTGACGATGAAGGCTGGTGCCGAGCCCTGCTCGGGCACCCCCCGCCGATGGTCCTGGGAGGAGTCTCGATGTCCGCGCAATCCGAGATCAAGCGTCTGACGGCGCCGGATATTCACGCCCGCAAGGGCGGCGAGCCGATCGTCGTCCTCACCTCGTACCACGCCCACACCGCTCGCCTGGTGGACCGGTTCTGCGACGTGATCCTGGTCGGCGATTCGCTCGGCATGGTCATGCATGGGCTGGAGACCACGGTTCCCGTCACGCTCGACATGATGATCCTGCAGGGCCTCGCCGTCATGCGCGGCTCCGAGCGCGCCCTCGTCGTCGTCGACCTGCCGTTCGGCTCCTATGAGGAAAGCCCGGAAGTGGCCTTCCGCAGTGCCTCCCGGGTCCTGAAGGAGACGGGCTGCGGCGCGGTCAAGCTCGAGGGGGGCGTGTTGATGGCGCCCACGGTGCGCTTCCTCGTGCAGCGCGGCATTCCGGTGGTCGGCCACATCGGCATGACGCCGCAATCGATCAACACCTTCGGCTCGTTCAAGGCGCGCGGCCGCGACGAGGCCGATTGGCCGGCGATCGAGGCCGACGCGCAGGCGATTTCCGACGCCGGCGCCTGCGCCATGGTCATCGAGGCCGTCGCCGAGCCGCTGGCCGCAAAGATCACCGCGCAGGTCTCGGTTCCGACCATCGGCATTGGCGCCTCGGCGGCCTGCGACGGGCAGGTCCTGGTGCTGGAGGACATGCTGGGCCTGAGCCCGTGGGTGCCCAAGTTCGTGAAACGCTACGCCGACCTCGGCCCGTCCATAGCCCGGGCTGTCGAAGCCTACGCCGAGGATGTCCGCGCGCGCAGCTTCCCGGCCAAGGAGCACACCTACCCCAAGAAGGTCCCCAAGGCCTGAGCCTCTGACGATCGGGCGGACCCGCCGGTCGCGAAAGAAGCACCCCAAATTCAAGACCTTGGAGCCTTTCGATCCGGCCGGATGCGTACATACGGCCTGGAAATGCGTCTTGGCGGTGGGCGAGGGTCGCTTCCGCCGCGGCGCTGTGCTAGAGCGCTTCTCACGGGTCGGATGGAAAACCTCCGGCTGGAGAGAAGCGCCCCAGATTCAAAGAGTTGGAGCATCCGAATGCTCCAGGCGTGCCGACCTTTCGCCCGGCAGGCGCTGCGGGCATGGCGGACGAGTGAGCGATGACCGACATTTTTCGTGAAGTCGAGGAGGATCTGAGGCGGGACCGCGCGGCTCAGCTGCTGCAACGCTACGGCGTCCTGCTGATCGTCCTCGCGGTTGCGCTCGTGGCCGCCGTCGCCGGCTGGCGCTACTGGCAGCATGTCCAGAGCGCGCGCGCCGCCGAGGCAGGAGCCCGCTTCGAGGACGCGTTGCAGCTCGTGCGCGACGGCAAGGCGGCGGACGGTGAACAGGCTCTCCAGAAGCTCCTGGCCGACGGGCCGAAGGGCTATGCCATGCTGTCGCGGTTCCGCCTGGCAACCCAGGAGGCCAAGGCCGATCCGGCCGCCGGCATTGCGCGGTTCGAAGCCATCTCCCAGGATGCGTCTGTCGGCGAGCTGCTGCAGAACCTGGCCCGTATCCGGGCCGCCATGCTGCAGGTCGATCGGGTCGGGCCCAAGGAGCTCGCGGCCAAGATCGAGGGCCTGACCAGCCCGACCAGCCCGTGGCGCCACTCGGCCCGCGAGTTGCTGGGCCTGGCCGACCTGAGGGCCGGTGACTTCGAGGCCGCCGGCCGCTGGTTCGATCAGATTGTCGTTGATCCGGAGACGCCGTCGGCATTGAGGTCGCGCACCCAGATCTATCTCGAGCTGGTTCGCAGCGGACCGGTGACGATTGCCGCTCCGGTTCCCGCGCCGACGGCGTGGCCGGCGGCTGGTACCACGCCGGCCGCGCCGCCGGCGTCGTCGACAGCGCCCGTGCCGGGGGCTGCGCCAGCCGCCCCAGCGGCGCCCGGCCCCGACGCTGGCAAGTGAGACGCCAGTGATTATTCCCACGGTCGCCATCATCGGGCGTCCGAACGTCGGCAAATCGACCCTGTTCAACAGGCTGGTCGGCAAGAAGCTGGCCCTTGTCGACGATCGGCCCGGAGTCACCCGGGACCGCCGCGAGGGCGAGGCGCGTATCGGCCACTTCAACTTTCGAATCGTCGATACCGCCGGCCTCGAGGACGCCCATGCGTCCACGCTCGCCGGGCGCATGCGCGGCCAGACCGAGCAGGCCCTCGCCGACGCCGACGCCGTCCTGTTCCTGATCGATGCGCGGGCGGGGCTGACCGGTGCCGACCGGCAGTTCGCCGAAACGGTGCGACGGTCCGGCAAGCCCGTCGTGCTGGTCGCCAACAAGGCCGAAGGCGGCCAGGGACTGTCCGGCGCCTATGAAGCCTTCGCGCTCGGCCTCGGCGATCCCGTGCCGCTGTCGGCCGAGCATGGCGAAGGCATGGGCACGCTGCTCGAAGCGCTGCTCGAGGCACTGCCGGAGGCGGCCGCGGCCCAGGCGGCCGACGACGAGGATGACGAGCCGGAGGGGCCGGCCAAGCCGATCCGCGTGGCCATCGTCGGCCGCCCCAACGCCGGCAAGTCGACGCTCATCAACCGCATGGTGGGCAGCGAGCGGCTGCTTACCGGGCCAGAAGCCGGCATCACCCGCGATTCGATCTCGCTCGACTGGGACTGGCGCGGCCAGGCGTTCAAGCTGTTCGACACCGCGGGCCTGCGCAAGCGCGCCCGTATCGACGACAAGCTGGAGAAGCTGTCGGTTGCCGACGGCTTGCGCGCCGTCCGCTTCGCCGACGTCGTCGTGGCCCTGCTCGACGCCACCATCCCGTTCGAGAAGCAGGACCTCACCATCGTCGATCTGATCGAGCAGGAGGGCCGGGCGCTGGTGATCGGCCTCAACAAGTGGGACCTCGTCGCCGACAAGCCGGGTCTGCTCAAGGAGCTGCGCGAGGATGCAGCGCGCCTGCTCCCCCAGGTCAAGGGCGCCGCCGTCGTGCCGCTGTCCGGGCTGGCGGGGCAGGGCATCGACCGGCTGATGGAGGCGGTGGTCGCCACCTACGCCGTCTGGAACCGGCGCATTGCCACAGCCAGGCTCAATCAATGGCTGGGCGAGGTGCTGGACGGGCATCCGCCACCCGCCGTCTCCGGTCGGCGCATCAAGATCCGCTACATGACCCAGGTGAAGGCGCGACCGCCGCACTTCGCTTTGTTCGGCAATCAGCTGGAGAGCCTGCCCAAGTCCTACACGCGCTATCTGGTCAACGGCCTGCGCGAGGTCTTCGACCTGCCGGGCGTGCCGATCCGCCTGTCGCTCAGGACCGGCGCCAATCCGTACGAGAAGAAGAAGCGCACCCGCGAATAGCGCCTGTACCTGCGGCGCTTCGCGAGGACTTGCCCGATCGCAAGAGACTTGCCCGCGCTTCAGGACGACAGAGAGCTGGAGCGATAGCGGCCGTCAGACGCGGATCTGGCCTTCGATGCAGGTGATGGTCTCTCCCCCGACCCACACGTCGTCCGCCACGCTCGCGATGTGGACGCGACCCCGGCGTCCGAGCGCAGTTCCCTGGCTGGCGATATATTGGCGCGGCGCGAGCTCCGCTGCGATGAGCCACTGAGCCAGGCCGGCGTTGAGGCTGCCGGTGACGGGATCTTCCGCCGCCAGGCTGGGGATGAAGGCGCGCACCTCGAAGCCGGCGTCGGTGCCGTCAGTGGCCGCATCCCACGGCGCGACCACGCCGAGCTTGATGTCTCCCAAGGCTGGATAATCGGGCCGCAAGGCCAGGACCTCGCTCCGCGTAGCCAGCATCACCGCAACCCAGCCCGGCCCGTTGTCGACCCACTGCGACGCCCTGATGGCGTTCGCGCCGATGCGCAGGCCTCGCGCGATCGTCGCCAGCGTCGCCGCGTCGACGTCGCCGGTGCGCCGAAGCGGCGGGGCTGCGAAGGCGAGACGGCGCCCGTCGCGCTTGATCGGGACGAGGCCGGCGCCGCATTCCTGCACGATGAGCTCCTGCCTGGGTCCATGGCCCGCATTCAGCCAGGCCTGGCAGCTTCCCAGGGTTGGATGGCCGGCGAACGGCAGCTCGCGCTCGGGGGTGAAGATGCGCACGCGATAGTCGGCGCCCGGCGTTGTCGGCTTCAGCAGGAAAGCGGTCTCGCTGAGGTTGGTCCACGTCGCGATGGCCGCCATCGCCTCGTCGGCGAGATCGTCGGCGCCGAGCACGACGGCAAGGGGATTGCCCTTGAAGGGCTGCTCGGCAAACACGTCGAGCTGCTGAAACGAAAGAACCGCCATTGATCTGCTCCGTGATGTCCTGCTGCGGCAGGAGGAGCCGGAAGCTCCCGTGGTCATGGCCGCGGTCGTATCGCCCTCAGCCGGCGTCGCTTCTCGCGTCGAACGCCGACTGGGCGGCCTCGATCTCGTCGATGTGCGCCGACGCCCAGTGGCCGAGCTCGATCACCGGGGCGCACAGCGAGCGGCCGAGGTCCGTCAGCTCGTAGTCGACACGGGGCGGAATCGTCGGATAGACGGTCCGCGTCAGAAGACCGTCGCGCTCAAGTCCTCGCAAGGCGAGCGTAAGCATCCGCTGCGATATGCCGTCGACCATGCGCTTGATCTCATTGAAGCGGCGCGGACCGCTCGAGAGCAGCATGACGATCAGAATGCTCCATTTGTCGCCGACGCGAGCGAGGACAGGGCTGATCTTTCGGCAGCTGGGCATATGCAACTGGTGTGGTTCGACGATTACATCCGTGTGCTTAGGTAACAAGAATGTGCCTCCTTGCGCCGCTTTCGCTGGTAGTCACATAGTCAGCCTCGGTAACTGATTTATACCGGGAAGCACCAGACATGAAACTCCTGCACATCGATTCCAGCATTCTCGGCGCCAATTCGGTCAGCCGGCAGCTCACGGCGGGCATCGTCGGGCAATTGCGGCAGGCGGATCCGGGCCTCGCCATCACCTACCGGGATCTGGCGGCCGAGCCGCTCGACCACCTTACGCTGGCGCACCTGCCGCAAGCCGGGCCTGAGGGCGCGAACCGGGCCGTGCTGGACGAGTTTCTCGGCGCCGACATCGTCGTCATCGGCTCGCCCATGTACAACTTCACCATCCCGAGCCAGCTGAAGGCCTGGATCGACCGCATCGCGATCGCAGGCGAGACCTTTCGCTACGGCGCCAATGGGGTCGAGGGCCTTGCCGGCGGCAAGCGCGTGATCATCGCGCTGTCGCGCGGCGGCTTCTACGGCGCCGGCGCCCCGGCGGCCGGCCTGGAGCACGTCGAGACCTACCTGCGCGGCGTCTTCGGCTTCATCGGCATCACGCCCGAGATCATCATCGCCGAGGGCGTGCAGGTCGGGCCCGAGCAGCGCCAGTCGGCCCTCGCGGCAGCCACCGATGCAGTCTCCCGCCTGAAGGCGGCGTGAGGCGCGGCTGGAGCGCTTCGCGATTGGGTGGAAACACTCAATCGCAGGAGGAGCGCTCCAATTGCGAAATGCTCTAGCCTGCGCAGCCCCGGGGGATGCGGAGCTGCTCAGGCCGGCTTCTGCGGCCTGAGCAGCTTGTCCTGCGGGAAGTCGTAGATCAGGCCGCTCTCGGCCCAGGCCGGCGCCAGCATGGGCAGCAGCTTGGGCGCCAGGTCCTCGGGCGTGCGCAGCGTCATCGGATCCTCGCCCGGCATGGCGGCCGCGCGCATGCGCGTGCGCAACGGGCCCGGGTTGACGATGCTCACGCGGATCGGGGTGGTCGCCGTCTCGGCCGCGTAGGTGCGGGCCAGCGCTTCGACCGCCGCCTTGGACGCCGAATAGGGCCCCCAATAGGCCCTGCAATTGTGCGTCGCCCCTGAGGACATGAACATGGCCCGGCCGGCGTCGGACGCCTGGAGCAGCGGGTCCATCGAGCGGATCAGGCGGTACGTCGCCGTGACGTTGACGGCCATGATGTCGTCGAAGGCCTTGGGCTCGACGTGGCCCAGCGGCGTGATCGGGCCGAGGGCCCCGGCATTGGCCACCATGGCGTCGAGCTTGCCCCAGCGCTCGTGGATGGCGAGGCCGAGCCGGTCGAGCCCTGCATAGTCCGTCATGTCCACGGGCACGAGCGTCGCCGCGCCGCCTGCGGCGCGGATCTCGTCGTCCAGCTCTTCCAGCGCGCCCACCGTGCGGGCGAGCGCAACGACGTGGGCCCCTTCGCGGGCGAGCGCCAGCGCCAGCGCGCGACCGATGCCGCGCGAGGCGCCGGTGACCAGGACGACGCGGTCGACCATCGTTGCCGCCATGTCAGCCTGCTTCCGCCAGCAACGAGAGCTGCTTGGGGGCCTCGCCGACGATGTCGGTCAGCGGCGTCGGATACTCGCCCGTGAAGCAATGGTCGGTGAACTGCGGGCGGACGGGGTCGCGCTTCTCCTCGCCGATGGCGCGGTAGATGCCGTCGACCGAGAGGAACGCCACGCTGTCGGCGCCGATGTAGCGGCGCATCTCGTCCAGGGAATGGGTGGCGGCCAGCAGCTTCTCGCGCTCGGGCGTGTCGATCCCGTAGTAGTCGGGGAACATGATCGGCGGGCTGGCGATGCGGAAGTGAACCTCGCGAGCGCCCGCATCGCGCATCATCTGCACGATCTTCACCGACGTGGTGCCGCGCACGATGGAATCGTCCACCAGCACGATCCGCTTGCCGGCGACGGCGCCGCGGTTGGCCGAGTGCTTCATGCGCACCCCCAGCTCCCGGATGGATTGGGTGGGCTGGATGAAGGTGCGGCCGACGTAGTGGTTGCGGATGATGCCGAGCTCGTAGGGCACGCCGCAGGCCTGGGCAAAGCCGATCGCCGCCGGCACGCCCGAATCGGGCACCGGCACGATCACGTCGACCTCGGCGGGCGCCTCACGCGCGAGCTCGGCGCCGCAGCGCTTGCGCACCTCGTAGACGTTGCGGCCATGCACGACCGAATCGGGACGGGCGAAGTAGATGTACTCGAAGACGCACGGGCGGGCCGGCTGCGGCGGGAACGGCTTGAGCGACTCGATACCGTCCTCGGAAATGACGACGATCTCGCCGTTCTCGACGTCGCGGACGAAGCGGGCGCCGATGATGTCGAGCGCGCAGGTCTCGGATGCCAGGATATAGCGTCCGTCGAGCTCTCCCAGCACCAGCGGCCGGATGCCCAGCGGGTCCCGGGCGCCGATCAGCTTCTTGTTGGTCAGGCAGACGAACGCATAGGCCCCCTCCAGCTGCCGCAAGGCTTCGATGAAGCGGTCGATGAAGCGGTTGCGGCGGCTGTGCGCCACCAGATGCAGGATCACCTCGGTGTCGCTGGTGGATTGGCAGAGGGCACCGGCGCGCACCAATTGGCGGCGCAAGCTCATGCCGTTGGTGAGGTTGCCGTTGTGGGCGACGGCGAAGCCGCCGCCGTCGAGCTCCGCGAACAGCGGCTGCACGTTGCGCAGGATGGTTTCGCCCGTGGTCGAATAGCGCACGTGGCCGACGGCGGAGCTGCCTCTGAGCCGTTCGATGGTCGCCGCGTCGGAGAAGTTGTCGCCGACGAGCCCGAGCCGTCGCTCCGAGTGGAAGCGGGCGCCGTCATAGGTGACGATGCCGGTCGCCTCCTGGCCGCGATGCTGAAGCGCATGCAGCCCGAGTGCCGTGATCGCCGCTGCTTCCGGGTGGTCGAAGATGCCGAACACGCCGCACTCTTCGCGCAGGGTGTCGCCGTCGAGATCGATATCGTGCGCCGACGTGGCGGACCGGCCGGCGCTGATATCCCACGTGTCGGACCTTCCGGTCTCGTCTCGTCCATGCATCGGGTCGGGAATCATCGTCAACCACTCCAGCGCGTGCGGTGCGTCGCGTGCATTCGAAATATCCGATCGCGGCCGTCGTCCGACCGTCACATGGGGGCTCTAAGCCTCCGGGGAAAGACCGCATCTGGGCCGCAAGTTCGGCGCAACGAAGGCAGCGCAAGCAACCGCGGAACATACGGCAATGCCGCGAGCGCCTGGCGCGCGCGGCAGTATCCTACAGCATGGGTGCGGCTATGCCCCGCCAGTCAGCGCACGCCGCCGCGGATCCGAAGATCCACCTCGCCCAAAAGGGCCCCGAAAGGGCCCATGTCTGGTAGGGCCCATGTCTGGTCCGGCTCGGCCCGAACCTCGACGGGGCTCCCCAGGGAGCGGACCCGCCGATACGCGCCGGCTCGATTGCGCTACCCCGGCGTTACGTCCGTCCGGGCGTCGCCGGGGCCGGTGCCGCCGGTGACGCGGGCGGCTTGGCCGTGGTGTCGCCTTCCGCCGGCGGCTCGCTGCCCTCGTTCTGCTTCTGCCGGTTGCGGTACTTGGATATCAGCCCCTCGGGATCCTCCGGCAGCATCGCCATCAGCTTGTCGCCGCTGTTCTGCAGGAACGGCTTCATGCGCGCGTTCTTGGCCCAGTCGGGCTGCATCTTCTCGGGGACGAGCCAAGTGAAGAAGATGAAGGCGATGACGCAGACGAGCAGTCCGCGCGCCGCGCCGAAGAGGAAGCCGAGCGTCCGGTCGATGGCGCCGATGCGGGAATCCAGCACGAGGTCCGACAGCCGCACCGTGATGAACGATACGACCACCAGCGTCACGAGGAAGATGGCGGCGATCGAAATGGCCAGCGCGACGGTGGCATTGGACACGTGCTGCTGAACGATGGGCAGGAGCTGGGGGTGAAACATGAGCGCCGCGATGGCGGCGATCGCCCAGGAAGCGATGGCGAGGACCTCACGGGTCAGGCCGCGCACCGCCGCAAGCAGGGCGGAAATCACGACGACACCGAGAACGATCAAATCCAGAAGAGCAAAAGGCATGTGCAGCACCGGCTGTCGTCACCCCGGCCACCGGGCGGGCGTGTGCTGCTCTATATCGAACGTTGGTCCGGCCGTCATCCGTCAGTGCGCCCGGCCGCGCGTGGTTTCCCGCCGCCCGAGGCGATCTGGGCAACAAGTTCACCGATGTGTGACAAAGCTTCGACACTCAGGCCGGCTTCGGCCGCGTCGCGTGGCATCGGCGGCGCCAGCGCGCGGGCGAAACCGAGCTTCGCCGCCTCCTTGGCCCGCGCCGGCGCCTGCATCACCGGCCGAATCGAGCCGGATAGCCCGATCTCGCCGAAGAACACGGTATCGGCGGGCACCGGCCGGCCGGAGAGCGACGAGACCAGCGCCGCTGCCGCCGCCAGGTCGGCGGCAGGCTCGCCGATCTTCAGGCCGCCGGCCACGTTCAGGTAGACGTCGTGCTGGCCCAGCTTGACGCCGCCGTGGGCGTCGAGCACCGCCAGGATCATCGACAGGCGGTTGGAATCGAAGCCGACGACGGCGCGCCGTGGCGTCCCCAGCGCGCTCGGGGCGACCAGCGCCTGCACTTCGACCAGCAGCGGCCGCGTGCCTTCGATGGCGGCGAGCACCGCCGTGCCGGCGGCGCCGGTGTCGCGTCCCGCAAGGAAAAGGGCGGACGGGTTGGCGACCTCCGACAGGCCGCGGCCGGTCATCTCGAACACGCCGATCTCGTCGGTCGGCCCGAAGCGGTTCTTCACCGCCCGCAGGATGCGGAAATGGTGGCCGCTCTCGCCTTCGAACGATACCACCGCGTCGACCATGTGCTCGACCACGCGCGGGCCGGCGATCTGTCCGTCCTTCGTCACGTGGCCGACGAGGATGAGGGCGGCGCCGGTGGTCTTGGCGAAGCGGATGAGGCCCTGGGCGCTGCCGCGCACCTGGGTGACCGTGCCGGGGGCCGAATCGATCGCGCCGGTCCACATGGTCTGAATCGAATCGATGACGGTGAGCCGGGGCGGCGTCCCGCGGCTCAGCGTCGCCACGATGTCTTCGACGTTGGTCTCTGCCGCAAGCTCGACCGGGGCGTCGGCCAGGCCGAGGCGCTCGGCGCGCAGGCGCACCTGCGCCACCGCCTCCTCGCCGGAGATGTAGGCGACCCGGTGGCCGGCACGGGCGAGCGCCGCGCAGGCCTGGATCAGCAGCGTCGACTTGCCGATGCCCGGATCGCCGCCGATCAGCACGACGGAGCCGCGCACGAAGCCGCCACCGGTGACGCGATCGAGCTCGTCGATGCCGGTCGGCAGCCGCGGCGGCTCGGCGCTCTCCCCCTTCAGGCTCTCCAACGGAAAGGTTCGTCCGCGCCGCCGCGCCGCCGGGGCCGCGGCGCCCGCGACCGGTGCCGCCGCGCCCTCCTCGACGATGCTGTTCCACGCGCCGCAGGCATCGCATTTGCCCTGCCAGCGATTGTAGACGCTGCCGCAGCTCTGGCAGACGAAGGTTGGGGCGGAGCGGGCCATCACACGCCTGTGTCAGAGGTCCAGCGCGCCCGATTCGCCATCGCGCGCTCTGCGTCCTTGCATACTCTGCCGAGCGCACAAAGCGGGCTTCCGCAGGGCCGGCGGAGGCGCCGGCGGTCGTGGCGCCGGATGGACTGAAGGCGAATAGATGTGAGCCCGGGCTTGGGCTACCGTGCCCCCAAAAGATAGGCGGGAGGAACATCGATGCCTGAGAGCACGCGAAGGATCCACGTCAATCCGGACAAGTGCCAGGGTCACAATCGCTGCAAGGCCTTGGCGCCGGAGCTGTTCGAGCTCGACGAGTTCGGCAACGCCCGGGAGGTCGGCGACGGCTCCGTGCCGCCCGGCCTGGAAAAGAAGGCGGCGCTGGCCAGGGCCAATTGCCCGGAGTTCGCGGTCGAGCTGGCCGGGGAGGACCGGCGATGACGGGCGAACACTCCCACCCCGGCCGCCCGCCGGTCCGCGACTGGGCGAGCGACTGGGACCACCTCGACCCGAGCTGGCAGGTCGACCCTTATCCGATCTGGGATGAGCTGCGCGCCAGCTGCCCCGTCGCCCACACCGACCGCTTCCTCGGCGCCTACCTGCCGACGCGTTACTCGGATGTGAAGGCGATCGCCTACGACACCGCGCACTTCTCGTCGCGGCGCGTCGTCGTGCGCGAGCACCGTCCCGACAAGGCGATGCCCGCGCCGCCGATCACCACCGACCCGCCGCGCCACAAGGCGCTGAAGCAGGTGCTGCTGCCGCCGTTCACGCCCGACGAGATCGCCAAGATCGAACCGAAGGCCCGGCGGATCTGCAACGAGCTCATCGACGAGTTCATCGCCGACGGGCAGTGCGATGCCGCCCAGCGGTACAGCCGCCATATCCCGGTGCGGGTCATCGCCGCGATGCTCGGTGTGCCCGAGGACGATGGCGATCTCTATATCCGGTGGATTCACGAGATCCTGGAGCTCGGCATCACCGACGACGACATGCTGTGGAAAGGCCTGGGCGAGATGACCCAGTACTTCACGGCGGAGATCGACAAGCGCCGCGGCGCGCCGCGCGACGACCTGATCACCCGGGTGATGGAGGCGCGGATCGATGGCGAGCCGATCCCCGACGATCTGGCCCTGGGCATGCTGCGGCTCCTGCTCATCGCCGGCATCGACACCACCTGGAGCGCCATCGGCGCCTCCCTGTGGCACCTCGCCAGGACGCCGTCCGACGCCCAGCGGCTGATCGCCGAGCCGGAGCTGATGCCGACGGCGATCGAGGAGTTCCTGCGTGCCTACGCGCCCGTCACCATGGCGCGCGAGGTGATGCAGGACACCGAGATCAACGGCTGTCCGTTTCGGGCGGGCAACATGGTGCTGCTGTCGTTTCCGGCGGCCAACCGCGACCCCGCCATGTTTGCGCGGGCGGACGAGGTTCTCATCGACCGCAAGATCAACCCGCACGCCGCCTTCGGCCTCGGCATCCACCGCTGCGTCGGGTCGAACCTGGCCCGCATGGAGATGACCGTCGCGATCGAGGAATGGCTGAGGCGCATCCCGGAATTCCGGCTCGACGCGGGCAGGCCGATCGCCTGGTCGGAGGGCACGGTGCGGGGGCCCCGGTCCTTGCCGATCCGCTTCGAGCGGCCGTTCTAGAGCCTGTTGGGAACGGCGGACGCACCGCCGTGGCGCTTCAGGCGCCGCCGATATAGCGGCGGGCGTAGCGCCGACCGAGACCCGTGAGGATCTCGTAGCCGATGGTGCCGGAGCGCGCGCCCACGGCCTCCAGGTCGAGCGGGCCGCCGATCAGCGTGACTGAATCGCCGGCCTTCACCTCGTCGGTCGGGACGTCGGTGATGTCGACCGTGATCAGGTCCATGGAGATGACGCCGGCGAAGGGGCAGAGGCGGCCGCTGACCAAGGCGAGGCCTCCGGCTCCCGGTTGCCCGTCGTCGGCCCGGCCGGCCGCGCGCGGAATGCCGTCAGCATAGCCGCACGAGAGCGTCGCGATGCGGCACCCGTCGTGCGCCGTCCAGCGGCCGTTGTAGCCCACCGTGTCGCCGGCGGCAGCCTCGCGCACCTGGATCACCCGTGCGGTGAGGCCCACGACCGGGCGCATCGGATTGGGCCGGCCGGGCGTCGGATTGCCGCCGTAGAGCGCGTAGCCGGGCCGGACCAGATCGAGCAGCGGAGCCTCCGGCAGAAACAGGCCGGACGAGTTGGCGAGCGAGGCCGGCACGTGCGGAAACAGCGTTCGAACCGCGTCGAACCGCTCGATCTGGCACCGGTTGACCGGCTTGTTCGGCTCCTCGGCGGCAACCAGATGGCTCATCAGCAGCGCGATCGGAAAGATCGGTGTCTCGGCGTGCCGTGCCGCCAGGGCAATGGCCTCCGCGGGCGTCAGCCCGAGCCTGTTCATGCCGGTATCGACATGGATGGCCGCCGGCAGAGGCTCGCCCCGGGCAGCGGTGAATGAATGCCATTCGTCGACCTCCCCCGAGGAGCCGAGCACCGGCCGCAGGCCCATCGCGGCGAAGGCTCCTGCCGCCCCCGGCGGCAGGCCGTTGAGCACGTAGACCGTCGCTTCGGGGGCGATGGCGCGCACCCGAAGCCCTTCGCTCGGATGAGCGACGAAGAATGTCCGGCAGCCGGCTTTGGCGAGCGCCGGAACCGCCGGCTCGATGCCGATGCCGTAGGCGTCCGCCTTGACCACCGCGGCGCATTCGGCGCCGCCGGCCCTCGCCGCCAGCATGCGCCAGTTGCCGGCGAGGGCGCCGAGATCGATGGTCAGGATCCCGCCCGCGAGCTCCTCGGCGCCTGATCCGCTGCGGCCGTCCTGGTGCATGATTCCGCCTCGATCCGATCCGCAATGCGTTGCGGCATGGGGCGCCCCCTGTCCGCCGCGGCGGTTGCCGGTTGTCCCCGCCCGTCGCGCAAGCGCGTCCGGCTGATATAGCCCATGGCCGCGGCGGCGTGACAGCTCGGGGCATCGTGTCGCGCTGCAGTGCGGGATGATCTGTCGTCGAGCCGCCACGCCGCTAGAGGTCATTCTCCTGATCTTTCCCAAAAGCCGGCGTCCACTTTTGGGATCATGCCTTAAGACATGCGCTCCGGCAGACGGTCGTCCTGCGCCAGGTTGGAGAAGCGGGTGACTTCAGCGTGGAAGGCGAGCGGAACCGTGCCGGTCGGTCCGTGGCGCTGCTTGCCGATGATGACCTCCGCCTTGTTGTGGGCCGCTTCCATGTCGGATTGCCACTTGAAGTACTCTTCGGTGCCCATCTTGGGCTCCTTGTTCTTCAGGTAGTATTCCTCGCGGAAGACGAACATCACGACGTCGGCGTCCTGCTCGATCGAGCCGGATTCGCGTAGATCCGACAGTTGCGGCCGCTTGTCGTCGCGCTGCTCGACCTGCCGGGAGAGCTGCGACAATGCGATGATCGGCACCTGCAGCTCCTTGGCCAGGGCTTTCATGCCGGTGGTGATCTCGGTCATCTCCTGCACGCGGTTGTCGCCCTTCTTGCTGGAGCCCGACAGCAGCTGCAGGTAGTCGACGACGAGCACGTCGAGCCCCTTCTGGCGCTTGAGCCGGCGGGCGCGCGCCGTGAGCTGGGCGATGGAAATGCCACCGGTCTGGTCGATGTAGAGCGGCAGCGTCTGCATCTCGCGGGCGGCTTCGGTGATCTTGACGAACTCGTCCTCGTGCATGTCGCCGCGGCGGATCTTGTACGAGGGGACGCCCGACTGTTCGGCGATGATGCGGCTCGCCAGCTGCTCGGCCGACATTTCCAGCGAGAAGAAGCCGACGATGCCGCCGTTGACGGTCTCGAGCGAGCCGTCCTGCCGGCGTTCGCTGGCGTAGGCGCGGGCGACGTTGAAGGCGATGTTGGTCGCCAGCGCGGTCTTGCCCATGCCCGGGCGGCCGGCGAGGATCACCAGGTCGGAGCGCTGCAAGCCACCCATCTTCTGATCGAGGTCGGAGAGGCCCGTGGCGATGCCCGAGAGCTGGCCGTCGCGCTTGTAGGCCGCGGCCGCCATGTCGATGGCAGCGGTGAGGGCGCCGGAGAACGGCAGGAAGCCGCCCTCGTAGCGCCCGGTTTCCGCGAGCGCATAGAGCTTGCGCTCGGCCTCCTCGATCTGGTCGCGCGGAGAGGCCTCGACCGGCGCGTCATAGGCGAGGTTGACCATGTCCTCACCGATGCCGATGAGGTTTCGACGCAGCGCCAGGTCATAGATGGTGCGGCCGTAGTCCTCGGCATTGATGATCGTGGTCGCCTCGGCCGCCAGCCGCGCCAGGTATTGCGACGCGGTGAGGCCGCCGAGGTCGGTCTCGCCGATGAACGTCTTCATCGTGATCGGCGTCGCCACCTTACCGGCACGGATCAGGCTCGACGCAATCTCGAAGATGCGCCGGTGGAGCTCCTCGTAGAAGTGCACGGGCTCGAGGAAGTCCGAGACCCGGTAGAACGCGTCGTTGTTGACGAGGATAGCCCCGAGCAGGGCCATCTCGGCATCCAGGTTGTGCGGCGCGAGGCGGTATTCGGATTCGACCGGGGCGTCGAGACGGGTTGCAAGCGCATGTGCCGAAACCATCGGATCCCACCGGTGCGTACGGGAGGCGCCGCTCCCGGGCCGCGGCTTGCGCCCAGCTTAGGATAAGCCCACCGAATCAAAGAGGTAGAGCATACCAGAGCGATCGGATGAGCAATCGATCCCAGCGTGCCCCCGGAGCGCGTCCCGTTCGGATGGTCCCACCCGGGAAGCGCTTCGGTCGAGCGGCGGACGCTATCATGCTTGCCAGCGCTGGATGTGACCGGCGCGCCGCAACCCGACGGGTCTGTGCGCGATCCACAGCCGCCGCTTGGGAACGACGGCTCCGTCCACAGCGATTCACAGCGCCAGGGCGGATGACCTCGACGCAAAACGGGCGCCGCGTTGCTGCAGCGCCCGCCCGCATCGTCGTCCTGTGCTCGCGATCAGAGCTCGACGCCGTCGCCAGCTTCCGCCAGCGCCGCGCCGACCTCGAGGCCGAGATCGTCGAGGTTGGTTTCCTCGCGGACGGTCACCTCCTCGCCGCGCGCCTGGCGCTCGGCTTCCTCGGCGCTACGCGCGATATTGATGGTGACGTGCACCTCGACCTCCGGGTGCAGGCTCACCGGCACGCGATGCAGGCCCAGGGTCTTGATCGGCACGCTCAGCCAGACCTGGTGGCGGGAGACGCTGAAGCCGCCGCCGGTCAGCGCCTCGGCGATGTCGCGCGGCGCCACCGAGCCGTAGAGCACCCCGGTCTCGCCGGCCTGCCGGATCATGACGAAGCTCTGTCCGTCGAGCTTCTCGGCGACCTTCTCGGCCTCGGCGCGACGCTCCAGGTTCCGGGCCTCCAGCTGGGCCCGCTGCGTCTCGAACTTGGCCTTGTTGTCCTTGGTGGCGCGCAGGGCCTTGCCGCGCGGCAGCAGGAAATTGCGGGCGTAGCCGTCCTTGACGCGGACGGTCTCACCCATCTGGCCAAGCTTGGCCACGCGTTCCAGCAGTATGACTTCCATGGTCTTTCTCCGATCGATCTGATTTGGGTTAGGGGTGGAGCACGGGCGGAGCGGTTCGCCTGCGCCACAACAGCGTGTCGAAGATGCCGCCCAGCACGAGCAGCGGCAGCATCCAGACGTTGAGGATGGCGAGCAGCAGATAGACCCCGCCCAGGATGGCGGGGCGGGCCGGCCTGTCTCGCGTCAGTGCGTGGATGGCGCCGAGGCCTTGCAGGGCGAAGGCGGCGGCGAGCGAGCCGGAGAGGGCCTGCGCGGCGAAGGCCACGAGGCCGTCGCCGACCACCGCCAGGACCAGTCCTGCGCCGAGCAGCGTCAGCGCCAGGCGCGGCATCATCGTGTCGGCGATCTGCGGCCACGGCCGAGCCAGGCGGCCGGAGACCGCGACCACCTTGCCCGCCAGCCACAGGTTGAACGCCTGGATCGGCACGAAGCACATGGCGCTGATGATGGGGACGGCGGCGACGATGATCGCCACGACGTCGTCCTGGCTGACGCCGTCGGGCAGGTTGAGCGTGACGTCGCTCCCGGGACCGTCGCCACGCAGCGCGGCGTCGAGAATGCGGCGCATGGTCTCACGGTAGGTCGCGAGCGAGCCGCCCAGCGCGAGCGGGCCGAGGAAGGTCACCAGCGTCGCGATGCCGACGATCCACAGCAGCAGCCGTCCGGTGGGGTACCACTCGCTCTTGCCGTCGGCGGCCGGCCGGCCGAGCAGGGCCAGATAGCCGAGCCACCAGGCGGGCAGCCCCAGGCTGGCGCCATAGACCAGCCCGGCGGACCAGCGGATGGCGATCACGCTGGTGGCGATGCCGACGCACGCCGCGACCAGTCCGGTGCGATGCGGCCAGCCGATGGTGGCGATGAAAATGGGCAGCGGCGCAAAATAGGACAGCAGGAGCCCTAGCGGGGTTCCCGTGACGGCCACTGCGAAGAGGAGGGCGGATACCAGGCCTGCGCCGATACCCACACCGAGCGATACGATCATCGTCCTGCTGTCCCGCTGCCGATGCAGGGTTAGGGGCCCCACGCCCGCTATGTCGTGGGCGGGGAGGGCCCCAGCAATACCGACGGCACAAGCCGCCGCCGGCGACAGGTAGAGAAAGGACCGCCCGCGTGCGGGCGGTCGGCTACGGCGTGTGCGTGGTCAGCCGATCACGTAGGGCAGCAGGCCCAGGAAGCGGGCGCGCTTGATCGCCTGAGCCAGCTCGCGTTGCTTCTTGGCCGAGACGGCCGTGATCCGGGACGGCACGATCTTGCCGCGCTCGGAGATGTAGCGCGAGAGCAGGCGCGTGTCCTTGTAGTCGATCTTCGGCGCGTTCGGGCCGGAGAAGGGGCAGGTCTTGCGACGACGGAAGAAGGGGCGACGGGGCGCAGCGGCCATGATCAGTTCTCCTCCGTAGCGGTCTCGCCGGCCGCTTCCGCCTCACGCGGGCGCTCGCGCCGCGGGCCACGGTCGCCGAAGCGATCGCCACCACGGTCGCCGCCGAAGCGACCGCCGCCGCCGAAGCCGCCGCCGCGCTCGAAGCCGTCGCGGTCGCGGCGCTCGTCGCGGTCACGCTTCTGCATCATGGCGGACGGGCCCTCTTCGAGGACGTCGACACGAATGGTCATGAAGCGCAGGACATCTTCGCTGATGCCCATCTGACGCTCCATCTCCGCGATCGCGGCCGGCGGGGCATCGATGTTGAGCAGCGTGAAATGTGCCTTGCGGTTCTTCTTGATGCGGTAGGCGAGGGACTTGACGCCCCACGGCTCGACCTTCTTGAACGAGCCGCCGCCGGTCTCGATCACGCCCCGGTATTGCTCGACAAGGGCTTCGACTTGCTGGGCGGTCACATCCTGACGCGCCAGAAACACATGCTCGTAAAGCGGCATGGGTAAAGGGCCTTTCTCAATCGTGCGCTCCCCCGGCGCCAAGCCCTCCGAGCCTCTGTGACAAGGCCCGAGCATGGGATCGAAGGCGGGAACACGGGACGACGAGCCTCTGGGCCCTGCAGCCGCAAAGCACGGCTGCCGTCCGTTCAGCTCCCGGCCGGAGCGAACGCGAAGGCGCGGTCGTTAGCGGAAAGCGTGACCGAATGCAAGGGCTGGTCGAGCGATTGACCCGGGCGCAGGCCGCCATGGGTGAATTTGAAGCATCCGGCGCGGTGCGTGTCGCTTTGAACGCGCCATCCGCCGTTGAGGCGGAGCTAGTTCGTCCGGCCGAGAGAGGCCGGCCTGTAGCGATTGCAATTACCACGTTTGTGGCGGACGCCCGGGGAAGGCGCTGCTATCCGGAAGTTGTATTCACCCTGTTTGGCAAAAGACAATGGGTGACAGGCGCAACTTTTTATTTCTGGAAACGATGATAGTCTACGCGGGAAGATGGCGCATGGGCTCGGCGGCTGGAGGCCCATTCATGAGTTTGCACTATATCACGGTTCTGAGCGTCAGCGCGGCAATCGCCGTGACGCAGGGCGTCTTTCTGCTGCTGCTATGGGGCTTGGACCGACGCTCGCGCGCGCTGCGGTGGTGGGCAGCGGCTTTCGTGGCTATGGGATGTGGGCTTGCTCTGGTGAGCGCGCACGGCGTCATTCCTGTCGCGTTGTCGGTCTACGTCTCCGGGCCCTTGATGATCATGGCCTACGCGTTGATCTGGCAGGCGACGAGGTCCTTCGACGGCCGCGCGGCCAATCCGTTGCTGCTGGTCGGCCCGGCGCTGTTATGGCTCGCGCAGAGCGCCCTCGACCCCAACGTCGTGTACTTGGCCATTTCCCGCCGACAGCTGCTGGTGATCGCGATCATCGGCTATCTCGTCCTTGCTGTCGTCGAGATCTGGCGCGGCCGGTCGGACCGGCTGGCCTCGCGGCTGCCGCTGGCCTTGGCGTTGGGGGCGGCCGCGTTGAGTTTCGTCCTGCGGCTCCAGTCGGTCGAGCCCGGCCCGAACCGCCTGTCCGCGCCGCCGGATTGGTCGCCTTGGCTGACCTTGCTCACCATGGTGTCGATGTCGGCCGCCGCTGCGCTCGCCCTGGCCCTCGCCAAGGAGCGCATGCAGCAGATGGAGTTCGCCCATATCTATCTCGACCCGACCACCGGTGCGCTCAATCTGGGCTCCTTCCTCAGCCATGCCGCGCGCCTGGTGGCCGGGCAGATGAAGGACCGCAAGCCGGTGTCGCTGTTGCTCATGCATCTGGGCGACGAATCCACGCGCGGCGGCCTGCATCGCAAGATCGAGGACGATGATCTCCGCGCCTTCTACGATCAGGCGGTGACCCGGCTGCGGCCGACGGATCTGCTGGCCCGTGTCGGTGCCCAGAACTTTGCTCTCGTCGTGCCCAACGCCGGCCCCGCGCAGGCCCGTGAGATCGGCGAGCGCACCGTCAGGATGGCGCAGGAATGGGCGGCCGCGAGCGATCCGAGCCCGCTGACGGTGACCGTCGGCGCCGTTTGCTCGTCGCAGGTGGGGTACGACTTGCGCTCATTGATCCTCGCTGCCGATGCGGCGGTCGAGGAGGCGAAAGAGACGGGGCCGGGCAGCGTTTGCCTCTACAGATCGCCCGTCGCCGCGACCAGCGTGCGCAAGCCCGTGAGCCGGTGGCCCGAAACGGCGCCGGTGCCGCTGCCGGTGCCGCCCGGGGATTTCCCCAGGTGAGATGCATCCCGATCCGATCGGATGTGATCGTCTGATCCGATATGGACTTCGCAGCGCTCCCGGGATTCCGCCGCGGCAGCGCTCGAGAGAGGGGCGGCGGGTCAGCCGCGCAGATGGGCGCCGAAGAAGGCGAGCGTTCGGTCGAGGGCGAGTGCAGCGCTGCTCGCGTCGTAGCTTGCCCGCTCGTCGCAATTGAAGCCGTGATCGGCGGGATAGATGTGAATCTCCGCGCGCCCCGGGTATCGCTCGGCGAGGCCTTGCGCATCCGCGACGGGGATATGCTTGTCGCGTTCGCCGAAATGACCGAGGACCGGGCAACGCGGCTCCTCGTGCGCGGCCGAGCCGATCCCGCCGCCATAGTAGACCACCGCAGCGCCGACGCCCGCGACCTTGGCCGCCGAGAGCCAGCTCAGGTACCCGCCCCAGCAATAGCCTACGACGCCGACGGGCCCGGCGGCGGATGCCGCCTGCACGGCAGCGCCGATGTCGAGCAGCGCCTTGGCCGGATCGCTGTTGGCGCGCAGCTCCAGCGCAGGCTTCATGTCGTCGGCGGTGTAGCCGAGCTCGGTCCCGGGTGCCAGGCGATCGTACAGGGCGGGCGCGACCACCAGGTAGCCGTCGCGGGCGAAGCGCTCCGCCACGTTGCGGATGTGGTGATTGACCCCGAAGATCTCCTGTACGACGACGATGCCGCCCCGAGGCGCCGCCGGCGCCGCCTTGTAGGCGGAGAGGGTCGCTCCGTCGGACGCGGTCAACGTGATGGTCTCGCTCGTGATGGCTTGGTTCATCCTGCGCACCTCATGATCTGGTGTTGCCGCCTGGAACCGATAATGGCATAGGCCGGCGCCCGCCGCCTGGGGCCGAAGCTGCGACCACCCCTGTGGGGGGCGCAGAGGAGCGCTGGCCGACGGGCGGCGTCGCCCCTGCCGCTGCGCTCTATCTCTTTGTTTCAGCGCAATCTTCCTGTGCGCCCGGTTTCCCTTTCGCGGATCCTGCGCTAAGGACGATCGCATGCCGTCAGCGCTGCGCCTTGGTGTCAACATCGATCACGTCGCCACCGTGCGGAATGCACGCGGCGGTGCCCATCCCGATCCGGTGCACGCCGCGCATGTGGCCGTCGCCGCCGGGGCGGACGGCATTACGGCGCACCTGCGCGAGGACCGGCGCCATATTCGCGATGACGATGTCGACCGCCTCATGGCGGAGTTGACCGTTCCACTCAACCTCGAGGCGGCGGCCACCGCCGAGATGGTCGCGATCGCCGTGCGGCTCAAGCCGCACGCGGTCTGCCTGGTTCCCGAGCGGCGCGAGGAGCGGACCACGGAGGGTGGGTTGGACATCATCGCCGCGGCGCCCCAGCTGAAGCCGGTCGTGGCCGAGCTCAAGGCGGCGGGAATTCGTGTGTCCTTGTTCGTCGAAGCTGATCGGCGGGTGATGGACATGGCGGCCGACCTGGGGGCGCCCGTGGTCGAGCTTCACACCGGCACCTACTGCGAGCGCTTCAACGAGGGCTCACACGACGCTACGCGACAAGCCCTGGCGAAGCTGAGCGATGCCGCTGCCCACGGCCACCGTCTCGGGCTCGAAATACATGCTGGCCACGGCCTGACCACGGCGTCGGTCGGCCCCATTGCCGCCATTGACGCCGTTGCCGAGCTGAACATCGGCCATTTCCTCATCGGCGAGGCGATCACATTGGGGTTACCCCGGGCGATCGCCGACATGCGGCAGGCCATGGTCAGGGCGCGAAGCGTGTGACTCATCCGTGCAACACTGCCGATGATTCAGTCGAGGAGCCGCCAAAACGCGCAATCGCGCTTCCCCTGGCCTCACCCGTGGCATAAATTGAAAATCAAAAGGTACGAATCGGCAAGTAAGCATCCGCTTTGATGCTTGGCTTCGCTGTTTTCGCGCTGAATGGCGCGGGCGAGTTTGCGTCGAATCGGTTCGGCGGCATCCTGGTGCGATGGCTTTGCTGTCGGTGGGGGCGAGCATGAGTGGTAGCGCGAACGGTAGATCGCGGAGCTGTTCGGTCCGGCTGTCTTCATCGTCCTAGGCCGCGGCGCGGCCATGTTGTCGGGCGCTTTCGTCGGTGCCGCGAGGGTAGGTCTGCAAGGCCAGGCTTGTTGAAGGTCGCTCGATTGACAAGGTTTGCTGGCTGGACGTCGTCCGCAGACTGGATCAATTCCAGACGGGGCCGGGCTACAATTCTCTATGATCGTCGGTTGCTTTAGCTCAATGCCATATGGTGACTAGACGGATCGTGCGGTGATTCGTCGAGTCCACCGGACGGATGGCCAACGAAGGGGGCTTAGGATGGATAACAGTACTATGCGTGGCGCCGTTGCCGAATTCTTCGGCACATTCTGGCTGGTGTTCGGCGGCTGTGGCGCCGCCGTCCTCTCCGCGGCGTTCCCACAGCTCGGCATCGGCTTCTTGGGCGTCGCCTTCGCCTTCGGCCTGACGGTCCTCACCATGGCCTATGCGGTGGGCCACATCTCCGGCGGCCATTTCAACCCGGCGGTCACGGTGGGCCTGTGGACGGCCGGCCGTTGCCCCACCAAGAACGTCATCCCCTACATCATCGCCCAGGTCATCGCGGCCATCGCCGCTGCCGCCGTCCTCTATACCATCGCGTCGGGCAAGGCGGGGTGGGTGCCGGGCGGCTTCGCCTCGAACGGCTTTGGTGAGCTCAGCCCCGGCAAGTACGGCCTTGCGGCCTGCTTCCTGATCGAGGTCCTGCTGACCTTCTTCTTCCTGTTCATCATCATCGGCACCACGTCGAAGGGCGCCGCGGTCGGCTTTGCCGGCATCCCGATCGGGCTTGCGCTGGTGCTCATCCACCTGATCTCGATCCCGGTCACCAACACCTCGGTCAACCCGGCGCGCAGCACGGGGCCGGCCCTGTTCGCCGGCGGCGAGTTCGTCTCGCAGCTCTGGCTGTTCTGGCTCGCGCCGATCCTCGGCGCGGTCATCGCCGGTCTCCTGGCCCGCTGGCTCTACGAGCCGGTCGACCCGCGCGCCTGAGCGCGGGCGCCGACCTCAGGCCGGCGCCGTCGAGGGGCTGGGCGTACGCCGCCCGCACCTGTATGGAGAGAATATCGGCGCCCGGCCGCTCGGCGGCCGGGCGTCTTTTTTATCCGCCGGTCCTCGCCGCCGATCGCGATCGCAGCCGGGCCCGGCTCGCACGCGGGGTCTGCATGATCGTCGGCATCGGCTCCGATCTCTGCGACATCACTCGCATCGAGCGCTCCCTGGCGCGCTTCGGGGATCGCTTCACCCACCGCATCTACACGGCGGGTGAGCGAGCGCGCAGCGACAGGCGGGCCGCGCGGGCCGCGTCCTATGCGCGTCGCTTCGCCGCCAAGGAGGCCTGCGCCAAGGCCCTCGGTACCGGGCTCCGTCTCGGCGTCTTCTGGCGCGACATGGAGGTCGTCAACATGCCCGGCGGCCGACCGACGATGCGGCTGACCGGCGGCGCCCTGGCGCGCCTGAACGACATGGTGCCGGCGGGCCACGCGCCGGTCATCCATGTGTCGCTGACCGACGATCCACCGATGGCGCAAGCATTCGTGATTATCGAGGCGCTCCCGATCGCCCCGAGCCCGCCGCGGTGACGCCGCATTTGCCGTGGAGACAGCCTGCGACGTGGCGGCGGCTCGGCCGGTGCGACGCTGCCGTGTCCGAGGCGAGCATTGCGGGCCTTCGAACCATACGATACAGCAATCGGATCGGGAGCCCCCGCCCGCGGCCGCGGGCGGGGTATCAAGTCATTGGTTCGGGGCGGTTTTCTCGTTGCGCGGCGCTGTCACGATGAGCTGCACCCCACCTGACCGACGAGCCGGCCCATGGCCGGCGATGGAAGGCCGACGCCATGGCACGCATCGAGGCTGACGGGAAGCGCAAGGATACTTCGGAAGGCAGCATCTACGAGACCATCAAGGTCATCGTACAGGCGCTGCTCATCGCGCTCGTCGTGCGCACGCTGCTGTTCCAGCCGTTCAATATCCCGTCCGGCTCCCTTATTCCGACGCTCTTGATCGGCGACTATCTCTTCGTTTCGAAATACGCCTACGGCTACTCGAAGCATTCGATTCCGTTCAGCCCGCCGCTGTTCAACGGCCGCATCCTCGCCTCGCCGCCCAAGCGCGGCGACATCGCCGTGTTCAAGCTGCCCAAGGACAATTCGACCGACTACATCAAGCGCGTGATCGGCCTGCCGGGCGACCGCATCCAGATGCGCGACGGCCTGCTCTACATCAACGACCAACCGGTCAAGCGAGAGCGGATCCAGGACTATCAGACCGCTGATTCATGGGGTCGTCAGGTCCAGGTACCCCAATATATGGAGACGCTGCCCAACGGCGTTCGCCACGTCATCATCGAGCGCGACGGCGACAAGGGCTATTGGGACAACACCTATGTCTACCAGGTGCCGCCGAACCATTATTTCATGATGGGCGACAACCGCGACAACTCGACCGACAGTCGCGACGAGGCGTCCGTCGGCTACGTGCCGTTCGAAAATTTCGTCGGCCGGGCCGAGATCGTCTTCTTCTCGATCGACGAGAACGCGTCTGCCTGGAAGGTGTGGGAATGGCCGTGGACGGTCCGTTGGGACCGCATCTTCACGCGCGTGAAGTAGAGCATGCACAGTGGCGCCTCGCAAACTCGATCTAGCTGCGCTGGAAGGCGCGATTGGCCATCGATTTGTTGATCGAGCGCTGTTGGAGCGGGCGCTGACCCATGTCAGCGCGGTGAGCGGCGAGCGGATCGGCTCCTACCAGCGGCTGGAATTCCTGGGCGACCGCGTGCTTGGCCTCGCCATCTGCGACATGCTGTTCCGGACGTTCCCGGGGGCCGAGGAAGGCGAGCTCTCGCGCCGCCTCGCCGAGCTGGTGCGGCGGGAGACATGCGCCGAGGTGGCGCGGGATTGGGGCGTGCCGCCGTATCTGCGGCTGGCGTCCGGCGGCGCCTTTCCCAGGGCGCGCCAGAACGTTTCGCTGCTGGCGGACGTTTGCGAGGCGATCGTGGGTGCGGTGTTCGTTGATGCGGGTTACCCGGAGGCCAGACAGGTGATCGAGCGGGCCTATGCCGAACGGATGAGGGCTCCCCGCGGCCCGCTGCAGGACGCCAAGACCGCCTTGCAGGAGTGGGCGCACGCGCAGGGGCTGCCCAATCCCAGCTACGAGCTGCTGGCGAGTTCCGGCCCCGACCACGCGCCGGTCTTCCGCATCGCGGCCGTGGTCGACGGCTTCGCGCCGGGGGAGGGGGAAGGGCCGTCGAAGCGCCAGGCGGAGCAGGCGGCGGCCGAATGCTTCCTGGTGCGCGAAGGGGTGCGGTCCGAGCAGGAGGCGTCGGCATGAATGAGACCGAGGTGCCTGCGCCGGAGCCTGCCGAGGCCACGCGCTGCGGCTTCGTCGCCCTGGTCGGCGCCCCCAACGCCGGCAAGTCGACGCTCCTCAACGCGCTGGTCGGCGCGAAGGTATCGATCGTCTCGCGCAAGGTTCAGACGACCCGCGCGCTGGTGCGTGGCATCGCGCTCACGGGTGCGACCCAGATCGTCTTCATCGACACGCCGGGGATATTCTTGCCCAAGCGCCGGCTCGATCGAGCCATGGTCGCGTCCGCCTGGGGCGGTGCCACCGACGCCGATCTGGTCTGCCTGCTGGTCGATGCCCGTAAGGGCATCGACGATGAGACGTGCACCATCCTCGACCGGCTCGGCGAGCTGCGGCAGCCCAAGTTCTTGCTGCTCAACAAGATCGACACGGTGGCGCGAACGAGCCTGCTGGCGCTTGCCGGCGCGGCGAATGAGCGGGCCGCGTTCGAGCGGACCTTCATGATCGCGGCGATCAATGGCGACGGCGTCGACGATCTGAAGGCGGCGCTGGCCGAGCGCATGCCCCCGGGGCCGTGGCACTATCCGGAAGACCAGGTGTCGGACGCGCCGCTACGGCAGCTCGCCGCCGAGATCACGCGCGAGAAGATGTTCGAGCGCCTGCACGACGAATTGCCCTATGCCTCCACGGTCGAGACCGACCTTTGGAAGGAGCAGAAGGACGGCTCGGTGCGCGTCGAGCAGACGATCTTCGTGGAGCGGGAGTCGCAGCGCAAGATCGTGCTCGGCAAGGCCGGCCAGACGATCAAGATGATCGGCGCGGCGGCCCGCGTGGACATCGCCGAGGCGGCCGAGGCGAAGGTCCACTTGTTCCTGTTCGTCAAGGTCCGCGAGAACTGGGCAGACGATCCGGCCCGATACCGCGAGATGGGGCTGGAATTTCCGCGCGGATAGCGGCCGTGCCCATTGCCGCACCAAATCGGTCGTCCGGGAAGAATGTGCGCCGACTCAACAGCTTGGCGCCTATACCCCGCGCGAATCCGGTAATATGACTTTCGGCCGGCATGCTCTAGGATGGTCGCCGTGACTTCGATATCCGAGCAGGGCGACCCTTTCGCGTCAGGGCGAGGCGGCCGATGAGCGCCGACGCGCCCGATTCGGCGCTCGACGAGCGGCCGCCGCTGAAGGCGGGGGCGGGCGGCCAGTCCCAGTCGGCGCAGCGCGATCGCCTTGTGGAGCGCCTTGCGGCCGTCGCGGCGGGCGATCGAGCGGCTCTCGGCGACGTCTATCATATGACCGCCGCGAAACTATTTGGCGTCTGCGTCCGTATCTTGGGCGAGCCGGCAGAGGCCGAGGATGTCCTGCAGGATGTTTATCTGACCGTCTGGCGCAAGGCTGGCTCCTTTGATCCGGGCCGCGCAAGCCCCATCACCTGGCTGGTGACGATCGCGCGCAACCGGGCCATCGATCGGCTGCGCGTCTCCTCCGGCCGAGCCCGATCCGAGCCGATCGAGGAGGCGGCGGACCTGCGTGATCCTGCTCCCGGCGCCCTGTCGGGCATCGAAGCGGCGGACGACCATAGGCAGCTGATGAAGTGCCTGGAGGAATTGGATAACAAGCAGGCCGAGACCATTCGCATAGCCTTCTTCGAAGGCGTCACCTACGAGGCCCTGGCCGAACGGACCGGGGTCCCGCTCGGAACCGTGAAGAGCTGGGTGCGGCGTGGCCTGCTCAAACTGAGATCGTGCCTGGAACGATGACCAGCGACAAGGACCCTCCGCCGGACGACGGCGAGCTGCTCGCTGCGGAATATGCCCTCGGTGTGCTCGACATCTTCGACCGCCGTCGGGCGGAGGCCAGGGCGTCGACGGATGCGGCCTTTGCCCGCGACGTCGAGGCGTGGACCGCGCGGCTCGCGCCGCTGGCGCTCGCCATTCCGTCCGTCGAGCCGCCGACCCGCGTGTGGTCTCGGATCGAGGCGGCGCTGCCGGTCGACCCCACCGCGGCGACGAGCGCACCGTTGCTGCGCATCGCTGCTCTGGCGGACGTGCCGGCCCGCCCGAACACGCTCTGGTCCAGCCTGCCCTTCTGGCGCTGGCTGAGTTTCGGCTCGGTCGGCGTCGCATTTGCCAGCATCGTGGCCGCGACGTTCATCGTCGAGAACGCGGTCGAGCCGTTGTTCGCCACGCTGGTCCCCTTGGGAGGTGGCCCATCGGTGATCGCCGCCGCGCACACGCAGAAAGGTCAGCTGCTGATCTCGCCCGCGGCCGGAGCGGCTACGGATCATCGCGTGCCGCAGCTCTGGCTGATCGCCCCGGGCGAGCTGCCGCGCTCGCTCGGCATGCTGGATGCCTCACACCCCACGAGGATCGCGATCCCCAGGGATATCCGGCACCAGCTTGTTGAGCAGTCGCATCTCGCCATCACGCTCGAGCCCCCCAATGGCGCGCCCGGCAACCAGCCGAGCGGACCCGTCGTCGCCAAAGGGAAGTTCGAAAAACTCTCGCACTGATCCCGGGATTCAGCCGTGGGGGGCTGCCCCGGCACCTGCGGGCCGTCCGTTCCGAGCGTCGCCCGCGGCGGGTTTTGACAAGTCGCGCCGCCTCGGCATTGTCGTGCCATGCACTGGTCGGACGAAGGCATCGTCCTGGGCGTCAGGCGCCACGGCGAAGGGAGCGTCATCCTCGAGGCGATGACGCGCGCCCATGGGCGCCATCTGGGGCTGGTCCGCGGCGGCCGCTCCAGCCGCAATCAGCCCCTGCTGCAACCCGGAAATTCCGTGGCGCTCAGCTGGCGCGCGCGTCTCGACGAGCACATGGGCACGTTCCACGTGGAAGGCCTCGTGCTCCGCGCCGCCCGCTACATGCCGTCGGCACTGGCTCTCAACGTGCTGGGCAGCGTCGCCGCGCTGGCCCGGCTGCTGCCCGAACGCGATCCCCATCCCGCCGTGTTCGAGCAGCTCATGGTGCTGGCCGAGCACATGGACGATGCCGAGCTGGGGCCGGCGCTCATGGTCCGGCTCGAGCTCGCCATGCTGGCCGAGCTGGGCTTCGGCCTCGATCTCGATCGGTGCGCCGCCACAGGCGCTGCCGACGAGCTGGTCTACGTGTCGCCCAGATCCGGCCGGGCCGTCTCCGCAGGCGCGGGCGCACCCTACCACGACAGGCTGCTGGCGCTGCCGGGGTTCCTGCGGACCGGCTTCGCCCAGGGCGCGCCCGGCGCCGCCCAGGTGCTGGCGGGATTTGTCCTGACCGGTCATTTCCTGACACGCCACGTCTATGAGCCGCGCGGCGTCGCACCGCCGGACGGGCGGGCGCGCGTGGTCGAGATCGTGCGCCGCCAGGCAGCCGGACCTGCGCTGCCGCCTGTCGAGCCCGCACGGCCGGCGAAGGAGCAACAATCGGAGTGATCGGCCGGCCGCCCGCGGGCCAGATGCGGCGACCGGCCCAAAGCGTTCGCGGTCGGGCCGACTCAGCAAGAGAAGCGCTTCAAGATTTTGGGCATGTCCCGATGAGATGACCTCATCCGCTCGGGACACGCCCCGGAGGAGACGAGCCCATGAATGCGCCCTTTGCGGCGAGACCGGCAGCGCACGCGGCACCGAGCGAGCTTCGCCATGGCTGGCCCGTTGTCGTCGCCTGCTTCGTCCTGGCCGTCTTCAGCTGGGGCTTCGGCTTCTATGGTCAGGCCGTCTATCTGGCCGAGCTGCAGCGGGTCAACGACTGGTCCACTTCGCTCGTGGCGACGGCGACGACGGCCTACTACCTCTTCGGCGCCGTCTGGCTCACCGTCGTCCCGAAGCTGTTTGAGCGTTTCGATCTCCGGCTGGTGCTGGGCGGGGGCGCCTTCTCTCTCGGCGCCGGTGCTATCGCCATGTCGGCGGCGACGCGGCCGTGGCAGCTGTTCGCCGCCAGCGTGCTCCTGGGCTTCGGCTGGGCGTGCACCAGCTCGACGGCTATCGCCACCACCCTGGCGCGCTGGTTCGATCGCAAGCGGGGGCTCGCCATCAGCCTGGCGCTCAACGGCGCCAGCTTTTCCGGCCTGAGCATCGCGCCGGCGCTGGTGTTTCTCAGCGCACGCACCGGCCTCGAGGTCGCCGTCGCGGCGCTTTCGGTCGCGCTGTTCGCTGTTCTGGCGCCGTTGCTGCTGGTGGTGCTGCGGCGGCCGACCGCGCCGACAACCAAGGCGAGGGCTGAGGCGAAGGCTGAGGCGAAGGCTGAGGCGAAGACTGAGGCGAAGACTGAGGATTGTCCCGGCCGGGCAGATGCATCTCGGGCGGATCCGGGCATGACGACGGCGCAGGCGCTCCGTTCCACGCATTTCTGGTCGCTTGCCGCGCCCTTCGCGTTGGGCCTGGCGGCCCAGGCCGGCTACCTGATGCACCAGGTCGCGGTGCTGCTGCCGACGCTGGAGCCGGCCGGCACGAGCCTGGCCCTGATCATGGGCAGCACGGCGGCCATCTGCGGCCGCCTGGGGCTCGGCCTGGTGATCGACCGGCTGGATCAGCGCCGGGTCACGGCGGTGTCGTTGGCCAGCCAGGCGGCGGCGCTCGGCGCCATCGTCCTGTGGCCGCAGACGCCGACGGTGCTCTACGGCGCAGTCATCCTGTTCGGGCTGTCGGTCGGCAACATCATCACCCTGCCGGCACTGATCGTGCAGCACGAGTTTGCGCCTGCGGCGTTCGCGCCGATCGTCGGCTTGTCCACGGCCGTCGGCCAGATGGTCTATGCGTTCGCGCCGGCGGCGCTGGGCTATGTGCACGATCTTTTCGGCGGCTATGGCGCTGCCCTGGGGCTCTGCATCGGGCTCCAGCTTGCCGGCGCGCTGGGCATTCTGTGGCGTGGCCGCTCGCGTGGCACCGGCACGCCCTGAAAATGGTTGACAGGGCGCGGTGCGTTCTTGCTCCGACTCGGTGCGTTCGCTAGTTGTTCTGCATGGTTAAGGTGATCGACCCGCCGTCCGAGAACGGTATCGAGAATGTCGAGCTGAAGGACGCGCTGGAGCGGCGCTACCTCGACTATGCCCTGTCGACGATCATGCATCGGGCACTGCCCGATGCCCGCGACGGCCTGAAGCCGGTGCATCGCCGCATTCTCTACGGCATGCGGCTGCTGCGGCTGGAGCCCGGCTCTCCCTTCAAGAAATCCGCCAAGGTCGTCGGCGACGTGATGGGCTCGTTCCATCCCCACGGCGACCAGGCGATCTACGACGCGCTGGTGCGCCTGGCGCAGGATTTCTCCTCCCGTTACCCTCTGGTCGAGGGACAGGGCAATTTCGGCAACATCGACGGCGACGGCCCCGCCGCGCATCGCTACACCGAGGCGCGGCTGACCGATGTCGCCCGCCTGCTGCTGCAGGACATCGACAACGACACGGTCGACTTCAGGCCGACCTACGACGGCTCGGACGAGGAGCCGGTGGTGCTGCCGGCGGCTTTCCCCAATCTGCTCGCCAACGGCGCGCAGGGCATCGCCGTGGGCATGGCGACCTCGATCCCGCCGCACAACGTAGCCGAGCTCTGCGACGCGGCGCTCTATCTGATCACCCATCCCAAGGCGACCTCCGAGCAACTGCTCAATTTCGTCAAGGGGCCGGATTTTCCGACCGGTGGCATCATCGTCGATCCACCGGCGATCATCGGTGAGGCCTATCGGACCGGGCGCGGCGGCTTTCGGGTGCGGGCGCGGTGGCATCGCGAGGACACCGGCCGCGGCGGCTGGGTCGCCGTGGTCACCGAGATTCCCTACCTCGTGCCAAAGGGCCGGCTGATCGAAAAGATCGCCGACCTGCTGAACGAGAAGAAGCTGCCCCTGGTGGCTGATGTCCGCGACGAATCGGCGGCCGACGTGCGCATCGTGTTCGAGCCCCGGTCCCGCACCGTCGACGATGCGGTGATGATGGAGACGCTGTTCCGGCTGACCGAGCTGGAAAGCCGCATTCCGCTCAATCTCAACGTCCTCACCGCCGGCCGCATTCCGCGCGTGCTGGGGCTCGCCGAAGCGCTGCGCGAATGGGTCGAGCACCGCCGCGATGTGCTCCAGCGCGGCACCCGCCATCGGCTCGGCGTCATCGAGCGGCGCCTGGAGATCCTCGGCGGCCTGCTCATCGTCTATCTCGATCTCGACCGGGTGATCCGCATCATCCGGGAGGAGGACGAGCCGAAGCAGGAGCTGATGCGCGTCTTCGAGCTCACCGAGATCCAGGCCAATGCCATCCTCGACACCCGCCTGCGTGCCCTACGCAAGCTGGAGGAAATGGAGCTCAAGCGCGAGCAGAGCGAACTCACGGCGGAGAAGGACGACCTGCTGGCGCTGATCGCGTCGGATCGTGCCCAGTGGGGCAAGGTCTCGGCCGAGATCCGCGAGCTGCGCAAGACGTTCGGGCCGGCGACGGCCCTCGGCAAGCGGCGCACCGACTACGCCGAGGCTCCGGAAGCGGCCGCCATCGACCTCGCCGAAGCCATGGTCGAACGCGAGCCCATCACCGTCGTCGTGTCCGAGAAGGGCTGGATCCGGGCGCTCAAGGGGCACGTCGCCGACACCACCAGCCTCCAGTTCAAGGGCGACGATCGGCTCGCCACCGCTTTTCCCACCGAGACCACCGCGAAGATCCTCGTCGTCGCCAGCAACGGCAAGATCTTCACCCTCGACGCCGCCAAGCTGCCCGGCGGACGCGGCGTCGGCGATCCGATCCGCATCATGGTCGATATCGACGAGGGGGCCGACGTCGTCGCCACGTTCCCGTATCGCCCGGCCGAGAAGCTGCTGTTGTCCACATCCGATGGGCGCGGCTTCGTCGCCCCGGCGGACGACGTCGTCGCCAACACCCGCAAGGGCAAGCAGGTGCTGGTGGTCGACCCGCCGGCCAAGCTCGCGCTGTGCGTGGCGGCGGAGGGCGACCACGTGGCCATCGTCGGGCAGAACCGCAAGCTGCTGATCTTCCCAGCGGTCCAGATGCCGGAGATGACGCGCGGCAAGGGGGTGCGGCTGCAGCGGTATCGGGACGGAGGGGTCAGCGATGCCAAGGTCTTCAACCTCGCCGATGGGCTGACCTGGAAGGACACGTCCGGCCGCACCTGGACGGTGATCGGGACTGACCTGACCGAGTGGATCGGCAATCGGGCCGAAGCCGGCCGGCTGCCGCCGAAGGGCTTTCCCCGCAACAACAGGTTCGGCTGACGCGATCGCAAGGCGGGGCGACGCCCCAGCACGGCGTGGCGGAGGGGCGTCCGGTCGACGGCAGGTGCCAAACGCGTCCGGAACGGGCATGTTTGGCCGATGCCGCCGCCGTCCGCCGTGCCCACGCCGCTGCTCACGACCGAGCGCCTCATCCTGCGCCCGCTCGAGTTGGCCGATGCCGATGCGGTGCAGGCCGTCTTTCCGCAGTGGGAGATCGTCCGCTATCTCGCCGCGCGGGTGCCATGGCCATATCCGTCCGACGGGGCTCTGGTCTTCATTCGCGACACGCTGCTGCCGGCGATCGAGGATGGGAGGCAATGGCATTGGTCTATCAGGCCCGCGGCGGCGCCAGAGCGATTGATCGGCATCATCGGCCTCATGGACGAAAGCCGCGACGATAACCGCGGCTTCTGGCTCGATCCCGCATGGCAGGGCAGGGGGCTGATGTCGGAGGCGGCCGCGGCCGTCACCGAGTTCTGGTTCGTCGTCCTGGGCAAGGACGCTCTGCGCGTGCCCAAGGCGATCGCCAACACCGCGTCACGGCGCATCTCCGAGCGTGCCGGCATGCGCGTCGTCGGACGGGAGGAGCGGGGCTTCGTCTGTGGCCGGCTCCCGGCCGAGATCTGGGAGATCACGCGCAGCGAATGGCAGGCGCGCCGCCCGGCTCAGCGGACCCGGAACAGCTTCTCGTAGGTATCGCTCTGCCCGTCGACGTAGCGGACCCGGTAGATGGCGCGATCGTCGCCGCGATATCCGGGCTCCGAGCGGTAATGCACGACCTGGCTGAGGAAGGGCTGTCCGCGGCAGCCGGCGAACGGCGAGCGGGGCGCGGCGCGCAGCGGCTTCGGGGCGGTGGTGACGCTCAGCGTGCCGTGGCGCGGCGGCGCGACGATGGTGATCGCCGGCAGGGGCTGCTGATGACAGGCTCGCCCGCCATCGCCGGACACGGTGTTGTAGTCGCCGGCGACCTCCAGCCGGCCCGACTTCACCTCCTGGACATAGCCGAAGGTGCTCCGAGGCGCGCTCTGGCAGGCGGTCAGGGCGGCTAGCGTCAGAAGGGCGGCGGCCGAGCAGGCACGCCGCGAAATCTCGGTGTCGAACGCCATGGGGTCGGCCGGGAAGGACAGGGACGCCGCCTGCGGATGCCGGCAGCGGGACGCTTGTAGCCGACGAGCGCGGGCGAAACCAGCTTGCCGCCGTCGCGGCGGGCGCGAGCGCGTCTCGGCGCCGGGCCGAGCAGGACTTCGGCAAATGGACGCTCGCATCTCGCAATTGGATGAGGTCATCCAACTGCGGAGAAATGCTCCAAGCCTTTGAATTTGGAGCGCTTCTCTCTCGTCGGGCGGTTCCACCCGATCAGGAAGCGCTCTAGACGCCCGCGGAGCGACGATCTAACGATTGTTTGGTGCGGCTCGCGCAAGACGAGCCATGGTCCGAACGGGTGAGGAAAAGCTGATGGGCACCTACGAAACCATTCTCGTCGAGCGGCCGGCGGAGCACGTCGCGCGCATCGTGATGAACCGGCCGGAGGCGCGCAACGCCCAGAACCTTCAGATGACCTATGACCTGAACGCCGCGTTCGACGAGGCGTCCTACGACGACAGCGTCAAGGTCATCATCCTCGCCGGTGCCGATCCGCATTTCTCCGCCGGCCACGACCTGCGGGCCAAGGAGAAGGACCGCGCGGGGGTCGACTTCCCGCCCGTGTTCGGCTGGGGCGGCTTCGCCGAGCCCAATGCCCACGGCCGCTTCGCGCGCGAGCAGGAGATCTACCTGCAGATGACGCGCCGTTGGCGCAATCTCCCCAAGCCGACCATCGCCGAGGTGCAGGGGCGCTGCATCGCCGGCGGACTGATGCTCGCCTGGGCCATGGACATCATCGTGGCGAGCGACGACGCCCAGTTCTGCGACCCTGTCGTGACCATGGGCGTCTGCGGTGTCGAGTGGTTCGTCCATCCCTGGGAGGTCGGGGCGCGCAAGGCCAAGGAGTTCCTGTACACCGCCGATGCGTGGAGCGCGGAGGAGGCGCACCGGCTCGGCATGGTGAACCACGTCGTGCCGCGCGGCGAGCTTCCCGCCTTCACGCTGGCCCTCGCGGCCCGCATCGCCGCCAAGCCCAGCTTCGCCCTGAAGCTCAGCAAGGAGGCGGTGAACCACACCCTCGACATCATGGGCCAGCAGAGCGCCATCGACCAGGCGTTCGCGCTGCATCACCTCTGCCACGCCCACAACCTGCAGGAATTCAAGATGATCGTCGATCCCGCCGGTCTTCACCCGTCGGTCAAGCAGAAGGCAAGCGTCTGACCATGGATCTGAACGCGACCGAAGAGCAGCGCCTGCTGCGCGAGAGCGCCGAGCGTTTCGTGCGGACGGCCTACAGCCCGGACGCCCGCCGCAAGGCGGCGGGCCAGCCGGAGGGCTTCAGCCGCACCGTCTGGGCGGAGTTCGCAGACCTAGGCTGGCTCGCGCTGCCCCTGCCGGAGGCCCACGGCGGCCTCGGCGGCGGCGCTGTCGAGGTGGGAATCCTCGCCGAGGCGTTCGGCAGCGGCCTGGTCACCGAGCCCTATCTGTCCACCGTCGTCCTCGGCGCCGGCCTGGTCGCGGACCTCGGCACCGAGCAGCAGCGCGGCGCCGTCCTGCCGGAAGTCGCGGCCGGGCGCTCGCTGCTCGCCTTTGCCCACAGCGAGCGCCAGGCCCGCTTCGACCTGGCCGACGTCGCCACCCGTGCGGCCCGCGACGGCGCCGACTGGGTGCTCGACGGCACCAAGATCGCCGTCCTGGACGCGCCGAGCGCTGATCATCTGATCGTATCGGCGCGGGTTGCCGGCGACCGCATGGCGCGTGAGGGCCTCGCCCTGTTCGTCGTGCCGCGCCAGGCGCCCGGACTGAGCTTCACCGCTTACGACCGGCTCGGCGGCGGCAAGGCGGCGACCGTGAAACTGGCCGGGGTCCGCGTGCCCGACGTCGTGCGGCTCGGCGGCTCGGACGATGCGCTGCCGGCCATCGAGCGGACGGTCGACCGCGCGCTCGCGGCGCTCTGCAGCGAGGCAGTCGGCATGATGGCTGCGCTGCTGGACGCGACGGCGGCCTACACCAAGACGCGGGAGCAGTTCGGCAAGCCGCTGGCTTTCAACCAGGCCGTCCGCCATCGCCTGGCCGATATGGCGAGCGCGCTGGAGGAGGGCCGTTCCATGGCGCTGAGGGCGGCGCTGCTCGCCGATGCGCCGGCGGCCGAGCGCATCCGCGCGGTTTCGGGCGCCAAGATCAAGATCGGCCGCGGTGCGCGCTTCGTGGCCGAGCAGGCGGTGCAACTGCATGGCGGTATGGGCGTGACGGAGGAGCTGGAGATCGGCGCCTACCTCAAGCGCGTCGTCGCCTTCGAAGCCTTGTTCGGAGACGTCGATCACCATCTGCGGCGGCACGCCATGGCGAGCGGGCGGCTGTCGTCGCGAGCAGCCTGATCACCGGGAGGAGCTCATGGACTTTTCGTTCAACGCCGAGGAGCGCGCCTTCCAGCAGGAGGTCCGCGACTTCATCGCCGCCAATCTGACCCCGCACATGAAGCGGGCCATGGCGCTGACGCCGTCGGTCTTTTCGGAGCCGGACATTTCCGGCCCCTGGCACCGGGCGCTGGCCGCCAAAGGCTGGGTGGCGCCGGGCTGGCCGGTGGAGGCCGGCGGACCGAGCTGGACGCCGGCCCAGCGCTGGATCTTCGAGACCGAGTGCGCCATCGCGGGAACGCCGGGCGTGTCGCCCATGGGGGTGCGCATGGTCGGCCCCGTGATCATCAAGTACGGGACGCCGGAGCAGAAGGCGTTCTATCTGCCGCGCATCCTCTCCGGCGAGGACTATTGGTGCCAGGGCTATTCGGAGCCCGGCTCCGGCTCGGACCTGGCCTCGCTCAAGACGCGGGCGGTGCGCGACGGCGATGACTACGTCGTCAACGGCACCAAGATCTGGACCACGCACGCCCACTACGCCAACCGCATGTTCGCGCTGGTGCGCACGGGCGACAGCGGTCGCAAGCAGGACGGCATCAGCTTCATCCTGATCGACATGAAGTCGCCGGGCATCACCATCCGCCCGATCATCACCATCGGCGGCGACCATGAGGTGAACCAGGTCTTCTTCGACGACGTGCGCGTGCCGGCCGCCAACCGCATCGGCGAAGAGGGCATGGGCTGGACCTACGGCAAGTACCTGCTCGAGTTCGAGCGCGGCGGCGGCATCACGTCGGCGCGCCTGCGCAAGGCGCTGGGCCAGGTGGTGGCGCTGGCGGGCTCCGAGGAGGTCGGGCGGCCGATCGAGGAGGCGTCGATCGCGACCCGGATCTCCGAGATCGAGGTCGATATCGATGCGCTGGAGATGACCGAGCTGCGCATCATGTCGGCCTTGCAGACGGGCCAGAACCCCGGCGCCGTCTCGTCGATGCTCAAGCTGCGCAACAGCGAGATCAAGCAGGCCATCACCAAGCTGGGTGTCGACGTGATCGGCTACGACGCGCTCGTATGGCAACCGGCCCGGCCGCTCTACGCGCTGAACGAGCCGACACCCATCGCCGAGGACGAGCTGCCAATCGTGCCCGAGTATCTCGACGGGCGCGCCTACACGATCTTCGGCGGCACCTCCGAGGTGCAGCGCGACATCATGGCCAAGCTGATGCTGGGGCTCTAAAGCCTCATCCGACGCCTGAGCCTCGGATCGTAAATTTAAATAAATCAATGGGTTACGGCGGGGCGATGACTCAAGGCATCATTCCGCCGTGGGTCCCGCTCACCGCAAGTCGGGTACCGGCGGGGTCACCGTCCGGCACTGCCGGATGATGGCCGACAGCCGCGGCCGCTGCTCGTCGCCGATCTGGCCGTCGGCCAATGTCCTGAGCAGGCCCTCGCGCCTGAGCGTCCGCATGGTGCAGGCGCAGGTCAGCCGGCATTGGCCGGCGTCCGCCTCGGTCTCGACGCAGCCCGAGATGCAGGAATCGCGCATGCGCATGGCCTGGGCCGTCCCATTCGGACCAACGACCTGAAAGAGCGTCCAGAAGAGGCCCATCAGCACGAGCTGGTGGGTGAGGTAGATGATCAGGCTGTGGCGGCCGCTCCACGTCAGGACACGGCCGAGGGGGCCGGTCGGCGTCCAGCGGCCCGCCGCTCCCGCCGCGAGCGCAGGTAGGCCGATCTGTCCGGCGGCGACGCCGATCAGCACTGCTCCGAACCAGGGAAAGATCGGAACGTAGTCGCTGGTGTTCGGCACCGAGGCGCCGAGCCCGAGCCATGCCAGCCAGGGCGGATCGAGCAGCGGCGAGCTGAACCAGAACGGCAGGGCGACGACGGCAGCGCCGATGATCGCGGCCACGGCGGCCGGCGCCTGCAGGAACGGCAGCGCCAGGACGCTGCCCGCGGCGATGCAGTGCAGGATGCCGAAGTAGATGAAGCGCTCGGGCGTCGCGATCCAGGTGGCGAGCGTCACCGCGCCGGCCGCGGCGAGGATGACCGCGAGCCGCCGGAGATAGCGGCGCCAGCTCTGCGCATGCTGCGGGTCGGCCGACTGCCCCGGTCCTGGCCGCGAAGAAGCGGGGCGCCAGGCGAGAACCAGGCTGACGCCGACGAGCAGCAGGAAGCTCGCGGCGATCGCGTGGGCGAAGTTGCGCCAGAACGGCGATCCGACTGCGTCGACCGGCGCCAGGTCGAAGAACGTGACGTCCCACGCCGCGTGGTAGACGACCATGGCCGCGATGGCGACGCCGCGCGCGGCGTCCACGATCGGCAATCTCGCGGTGGATCGGGCAGGGGACGAGGCGACTGGCGACAGTTCGGCGATGGCCGTCAACCGAACCTCTCCCAGCCGTCCGGCGTCAGCCGTTCCTGCGGCGTGAAGCGCGCCTTATAGGCCATCTTCCGGGAGCCTTCGACCCAGTAGCCGAGATAGACATAAGGCAGGTCGAGAGCGCGGGCGCGCCGGATGTGGTCGAGGATCAGGAACGTGCCGAGGCTGCGGCGCTCCTCGTCCGGATCGTAGAAGGAATAGACCATCGATAGCCCGTCGCCCAGCACGTCGGTGAGGGCGACGGCGACGAGATCGCCCTGGCCACGCCCGTTGATCGCCGAATCCGGGCCGCGTCGGCGGTACTCGATGAGGCGCGTGGTGACGTGGGTGTCCTCCACCATCATCGCATAGTCGAGCACCGTCATGTCGGCCATGCCGCCCTCGGCGTGGCGCGCGTCGAGATAGCGGCGGAACAGCGAGTACTGCTCGCCCGTGGGCGTCGGCTGGCCCATGGCGCCGATGAGATCGGCGTTGTTGCGCACGACGCGCCGCGAGCTCACGCTTTCGTTGAACTCCCGCGCCATCACGCGCACGGAGACGCAGGCGCGGCAGCCTTCGCAGGCGGGCCGGTAGGCGATGGTCTGCGAGCGGCGGAAGCCGCCCTGGCTGAGGATGTCGTTGATCTCCGGAGCGCGCTTGCCGACCAGGTGCGTGAACACCTTGCGTTCCTCGCGATTGGGGAGGTACGGACACGCGGAAGGCGCGGTGAGATAGAACTGCGGTGCGTCGCGCGGTTGGGTCGTCAATCCCGGATCAAGTCCTGTTGCGCAGCCGCCCGAGGCGGCCTCGGTCGACGAAGCGGATTCGCTCACGCTCGCCGCTCGCCGTCAGCAACGATAGCATCGCGCGAACCGCCCTCAAGTCCCTTGTGCAGGTCGTCAGTCGGAGCGGACGACGGTTACGCTGGCGAGCTGGTCGTGCAGCATGCGCCGATCGCTGTCGACCAGCCCGACCACGATGTCGATCAGCCAGATCAGGCCGGTAATTCCAGCGACGTAAAAGAACAGCGCGTGGGCGCCGGCGGTGATCGGATCGACGCGCGCCCCGTCCTGGCGGATCACCTGCAGCCCCAGCATGCGCATGCCGATGGTCGATTGCCTGGGGCCCCCCACGGTGACCATGCTGTACAGGATGCCTGCCGCCGGGATCAGGATGGCATACAGTGCCCACCCCAGGCCGAAGGTGACCAGGCCGATCACCGCGATGATGAAACCCAGGAACAAGCACCAGACACCGATCAGGATCAGGTCGATCAGGTAGGCGAAGAAACGCGACACCAGAACGCCGTCGGTGCGATAGGGCCGCCCTGGCATGGTCTGCGGCATGGTGTTGGACATGACGGGCCCTTCAGTTCACGATCGACGCAATATGGGGATGCGGCGGTTCAGGCCAACGGCGGCACGTGGCACGCCGGTTACTTTTCCACATCCCGCCCCTGGCCGCCCTTGGATGTCGTTTCCGGCACCGCCGACGGAGACATGGCCGAGGCCTCTCCCGTCTGCTCCAGATAGAAGCGGTTGAGAAAGTAGAACGAGGTGTCGGACAGCGGGCCGCCTTCCGTCGCGATGCCGGACAGCCGGGCGCCCTGATGGCGCTCGCCGCGTTCGAACCGGCAGATGATCTCGCGCCGGCGCGCCGCGCCGCCGGCGGCCGTGGCGATGTAGTCGATGCGCAGGCTGTCGTGCATCGGTCCGGGCGACGTGCGGCCGAGATCCAGCGTGACGCCGTCGTCGTTCAAGGCGGGAATGGCGGCCTGGCACAGGCGCGCCGCCGCCGCGTCCAGCTCCGGCTGCAGGCTGGTCAAGACCACGAGGATGATGCAGGCAGCGAGCGCCCCCGCCGTCGCCGCGATGAGCAGGGCGAAGCGTGTCGGCCCGCGCTCGCGCGGTTGTGGGGATGTTTCAGGCACGTGCGAGGCGCTCGGCGACGCGGGGCGCGAAATAGGTGAGAACGCCGTCGGCGCCGGCGCGCTTGAAGGCGACCAGGCTCTCGACCATGGCCTTGTCGCCGTCGAGCCAGCCGGCCCGCGCGGCGCCTTCGATCATCGCGTACTCGCCGGACACCTGATAGGCGAACGTGGGCACGCCGAAGCTCTCCTTGACCCGCCAGATGATGTCGAGATAGGGCAGTCCCGGTTTCACCATGACCATGTCGGCACCCTCCTCAATGTCGAGCGCCACCTCGCGCAGGGCCTCGTCGCCATTGGCCGGGTCCATCTGGTAGGTCCGCTTGTCGCCGACCAGCAGCGCGCCCGAGCCGACCGCGTCACGAAACGGACCATAGAAGGCGGACGCATACTTGGCCGCATAGGCCATGATCTGCACGTCGATGAAACCTGCGCGGTCGAGACCGGCGCGGATGGCCGCCACGCGGCCGTCCATCATGTCGGATGGCGCAATGACGTCGGCGCCTGCCTCGACCTGCACGAGCGCTTGCTCGACCAGGATGGCGACGGTCTCGTCATTGAGGATGCGGCCGTCGGCGATGATGCCGTCGTGGCCATGATCCGTATAGGGATCGAGCGCCACGTCGGTGACGATGCCCAGGTCCGGAAAGGCAGCCTTGACCGCGCGCGCGGCGCGGCAGACCAGGTTGTTGGCGTTCAGGGCTTCGCTGCCGCGTGCGTCCTTGAGTGCGGTGTCGGTGTAGGGAAACAAGGCGATCGCCGGGATGCCGAGCTTCGCTGCACGCTCGGCTTCACGCACGACCCCGTCCACGGACAGCCGGTCGACGCCCGGCATGGACGCGACCGGCGTCCGCACGCCGCTGCCGTCGGCCACGAACAGCGGCCAGATCAGATCGTCGGTCGTCAGCACGTTCTCGCGGACGAGCCGCCGCGCCCATTCGGACTTGCGATTGCGGCGCGGGCGGTGGACCAGCCCGAGGTCGTGAGCCTGTACCTTGCGCGCTTCGGACGGCGTGTCGGCTTTGCGGCTCAGCGGGCGGATAGGTGATGCGGTCATCGATCGGTCTCGTCACGAGCGCTACATGTGGAATGTAGCGCGAATAGGAGCATCGCGCCGAAGATTTCGCGCGGCCGCCGGCCCGGCGCAAGCCCGGCAGCCGTCGGCTACACGTCCTCGGACCCCTTGAACATGCGGCCGATTGCGCGCGGAACTGCATGCGGGACGTGCAAGCCTGCGCCGTTGACGTGGTCGTCGCGAGCCACCAGAGTCCGCCCGCAACCGCGGACCAGCGGCGAAACGATAGGGACGAGTGGCGTGCAGAACGGCCAAGACAACCAGATTCGCCAAGACAATCAGATCCGCCAAGATAACCAGGTCCGCCAAGAGGACGAGATTCTTTGCGAGCGCCGCGGAGCCGCCGGCGTCGTCGTGCTGAACCGGCCCAAGGCGCTGAATGCGCTGACGCTCGGCATGGTCCGCGGCCTGCGTGCGGCCCTCGACGCCTGGGAGCACGACGACCAGGTCAAGCACGTGGTCGTGACCGGCGCCGGCGATCGCGCCTTCTGCGCGGGCGGCGATATTCGCACCCTCTACGAACAGGGCCGCAGCGGCCGGGCCGCCGACGCGCTGACGTTCTGGCGGGAAGAGTATCAGCTCAACGTCCGCATCAAGGAGTACGCCAAGCCCTACGTGGCGCTGGCCGAAGGCATCGTCATGGGCGGCGGTTTCGGTGTGTCCGTCCATGGCAGCCACCGGGTGGCGGGTGAGCGCTTTACCTTTGCCATGCCCGAGGTGGGTATCGGCTTCTTCCCCGACGTCGGCGCGACCTACACGCTGCCGCGCCTGCCGGGCGAGATCGGCACCTGCCTGGCGCTGACCGGCGACCGCGTCGGCCAGGCCGAGGCGCTGGCGCTCGGGCTCGCCACCCACGCGGCCCCCTCGGGCGATCTTGCGCTGCTTCGGGACAAGCTCATCGCCGGCGAGCCGGTGGCGAGCGTGCTGGAGGGGCTCGACGCGGAACCGAAGAACTCGCCGCTGATGGCCGAGCAGGATCTCATCGATCACTGCTTCGGGGCATCGACGGTGTTGGAGATCCTGGCCCGCCTCGACGAGGCGGCGGCCCGTTCGCCGTTCGCCGCCAAGACGGCCGCTACGATCAGGACGAAATCGCCGACGAGCCTGGCGCTGACCTTGGAGCAGATGCGCCGCGGTCGCGGCATCGGCTTCCGTGACGCGATGCAGCTCGAATACCGGGTCGTCTCACGCATCGCCCAGGGCCACGATTTCTATGAAGGCGTACGCGCCGTCATCGTCGACAAGGACCAGTCGCCGCAATGGCGGCCCGAGCGGCTGGAGCAGGTGAGCAAGGCCGACATCGAGGCCTATTTCGCGCCGCTCGGCACGGACGAGCTGTCGTTCTAGAGCATCGGATCCGGGCGACCATCGGTCTTGAGATAGATGACGATACTGAAGGGCCTCCTGGCGAAGCGCGATCAGGCTTCCGACCGCGCGGAGCGCGGCGTGATCGAGGCGCTGCGCGAAAGCACGGGCGTCGCGCACATCCGCTGGAGCCGCATCCTCGTCTGGTTCCTGCGCCTGATGGCGGTGGTGTGGATGGTCCTCGGGCTCAGCACCTGGGCCGACATCCTGGGCATCCTGCCGGCGGTGGCGCCGTTCGAGGACCGGACGTTCGGCGCGCAGGCGACATTGGTCTATTTCGCGGTGCTCAACCTCGTCGCGGCCGTCGGCCTGTGGCTGACCAGCACGTGGGGCGGCATCATGTGGCTGCTCGCGGTCATGAGCCAGTTGATCCTGGCCATTTTCGTGCCGCGTGCGGTCGCCAGCGGCGGCTTCACCATCGTCATGTTCAGCCTGCTGATCGCGATCTATCTGACGATCTCATGGCTCGCCGCCCACGATCAGGAGTGAGAGACTGGGATGGCCGGGCCCTGCTGCCGGACGGGGCGCTGTTGCTGAATCGACACGATCGCGTGTCCCCGCCGCGCCGGGCGCCGTCAAAGCTTGCGGTGCCACAAAAAGGCCGGACTGCTCATCGTTTGGTAACCCCGCAAGGCTAAGGAAGACGCCGACGGCGCCGTGCCAAAGCCGGAAATTCGCCCAGCTCTCTTCCAAGCGTCGCAATCGCGCAGTTCGAGGACAATACTCTTGAAGCTCCGCATGCCCGATCTCCTCCAGCCCAAACTCTCGATGTATGCGTCTCGGGCGCTCGCCCTGAGCGCGATGGTCGCTGCTCCGCTCGCCACTCTGGTGGCGGCCGCGCCCGCCTCCGCGCAGCAACTGGCGCTGGGCGGTGAGCAGGCGGAGTGGAGCCAGCCCTATGATTCCGCGGCTCGCAGCCGCGTGCAGCGCTCCTCTACGCCGATCCTGTCGCCGGGAACGTTCGAGGGCACGGAGCAGGCGATCGCGCGCTACCGCGAGATCGCCGCCTCCGGCGGGTGGCAGCCGGTGTCGCCGGCGGGCAGGCTCAAGCTGGGTTCCCGCGGCCCGGCGGTGACGGCGCTGCGCCAGCGGCTGATCCAGTCCGGCGATATGCAGCCGACCGGCGGCGCCTCCGAGGTGTACGATTCGTACGTCGAAGCCGGGGTGAAGCGCTTCCAGGCGCGCCATGGCCTCAACGCCACCGGCGTCCTCAACAACGCGACCGTCGTCGCACTCAACGTCCCGGCCAGCACGCGCCTGAAGCAGCTCGAGACCAATCTGGTCCGGCTGCGTTCGTTCTCGGGCAACCTCGGGCAGCGCTACGTCATCGTCAACATCCCGGCGGCCCTGGTCGAGACGGTCGAGAACGGCCAGGTCGTGACCCGCCATGCCGCCGGCGTCGGCAAGATCGACCGCCAGTCGCCGATCATGAATGCCAAGATCACAGAGATCAATTTCAATCCATTCTGGACGGTGCCGGCGTCGATCATCCGCAAGGACCTCATCCCCAAGATGCAGGCCGACTCGAATTACCTGACCGACAACAAGATCCGCATCTACAGCAAGGACGGCAACGAGGTTCAGCCGAGCCAGATCAACTGGCGCTCGAACGAGGCCACGAACTACATGTTCCGGCAGGATCCCGGCGCGGACCTCAATTCCATGGGCTTCGTGCGCATCAACATCCCGAACCCGCACGGCGTCTACATGCACGACACGCCCGCCAAGGGCATCTTCGGCGACGATTTCCGCTTCGTGTCGTCCGGCTGCGTGCGCGTGCAGAACGTTCGCGACTACGTCGCCTTCCTGCTGAAGGACACGCCCGGCTGGGATTCGGAGCGGATCGCCCAGGCGATCGCGTCCGGCAACCGGATCGACGCGCGCCTGAGCGAGGCGGTGCCGGCCTACTGGATCTACGTCACGGCCTGGGCGACGCCCGACGGCATGGTGCAGTTCCGCGACGACATCTACAACCGCGATGGCCTCGGCCCGGCAGCGGCCATGGCGGCTGCCGCCGCCGACCAGGTCCCCGCGGCCCACTGAGCACGCCTCTGCTCAACGCCTGTTCGAACGTCATGGCCGGGTTTTGACCCGGCCATACTGTTTTTGAACGCCGCGCGGCTTCCGCCAGCTTCGCCGTCGCCCGTCCGACCGCCCCACGGTCACAACCGGCTCCTAGCTCCCTTGCCGTCGCGGTTGGCTGGCCGGGAGGGGCGTGCTAAGGACCGCCGTCCGCCGAAGCCTGAATCGCGGGGGCATCGCGATCGAGCATCCGCCGACACCCGACCCCATATGGCGAGGCATTGGATCACGTCGGTCGAGCCGGCGGTAGCAATGGCGAGGTGCCCCATGACCGCGAGCGAGACGAAACCACACCTCTCCAACAGTTTCTTTTCGGCGTCACTGGCCGACAGCGACCCGGAGATCGCGCGCGCCGTTGACCTTGAGCTTGGCCGTCAGCGCGACGAGGTCGAGCTGATCGCCTCGGAGAACATCGTCTCGCGCGCCGTGCTGGAAGCGCAGGGCTCGGTCCTCACCAACAAATATGCCGAGGGCTATCCGCGTCGCCGCTACTACGGCGGCTGCCAGTTCGTCGACATCGCCGAGGACCTGGCCATCGAGCGCGCGCGCCGGCTGTTCGGCTGCGGCTTCGCCAACGTCCAGCCCAATTCGGGCTCCCAGGCGAACCAGGCGGTGTTTCTCGCCCTGCTCAAGCCCGGCGACACCTTCATGGGGCTCGATCTCGCAGCCGGTGGGCACCTCACCCACGGGGCGCCGCCGAACATGTCCGGCAAGTGGTTCAAGCCGGTGCACTACACCGTCCGGCGCGACGATCAGCGCATCGACATGGACGACGTCGCCCGCCTCGCCCGCGAGCACAAGCCCAGGCTCATCATCGCCGGTGGCTCCGCCTATTCGCGGCATTGGGACTTCGCCCGCTTCCGCGAGATCGCCGACGAAGTCGGCGCCTATTTCATGGTCGACATGGCGCACTTCGCCGGCCTCGTGGCCGGCGGCTCCCATCCGTCCCCGTTCCCGCACGCCCATGTGGTGACCACCACCACCCACAAGACGTTGCGCGGTCCCCGCGGCGGCATGATCCTCAGTGACGACGAGGAGATGGCCAAGAAGATCAACTCGGCGATCTTCCCGGGCCTGCAGGGGGGCCCGTTGATGCATGTCATCGCCGCCAAGGCTGTGGCTTTCGGCGAGGCGCTGCGGCCGGATTTCAAGATCTACTCGCATGGGGTGGTGGAGAACGCGAAAGCCTTGGCCGCGACGCTCGCCGCGGGCGGCTATGCGCTCGTCGCCGGGGGCACCGACAACCATCTGATGCTGGTCGACCTGCGCTCGAAGGGCCTGACCGGCAAGGCGGCGGAGGCGGCGCTGGGGCGGGCCCACATCACCTGCAACAAGAACGGCGTTCCCTTCGACCCGGAGAAGCCGATGATCACCTCCGGCATCCGCCTCGGCACGCCGGCGGCGACGTCGCGCGGCTTCGGCGTCGCCGAGTTCAAGCATGCCGGCGATATGATCGTGCGGGTGCTGGATGGTCTTGCCAAGACGGGCGAGGACGGCAATGCCGAGCTCGAGCAGGAAATCGTCGCCGAGGTGAAGGACCTGACGCGCCGTTTCCCCATCTACGCCTGAGCCGTCGGCGCGGCACGAGGGTCGGCGATGCGTTGTCCGTATTGCGGCAGCCTGGATACGCAGGTGAAGGATTCGCGGCCGACGGACGATTCGTCCGCCATCCGCCGGCGACGCATATGCCCCGACTGCGGCGGCCGCTTCACGACGTTCGAGCGTGTGCAGCTGCGCGAGCTCATCCTGATCAAGCGCTCCGGCCGCCGCGTGCCGTTCGACCGCGACAAGCTGCAGCGCTCCGTCGAGGTGGCGCTGCGCAAGCGGCCGGTCGACGCGGATCGCATCGAGCGGCTCATCAACGGCATCGTGCGTCAGCTCGAGAGCATGGGCGATAGCGAGATCCCCAGCGAGAAGGTCGGCGAGCTCGTCATGGCCGGGCTGAAGAGCCTGGACGACGTGGCTTACGTGCGCTTCGCGTCGGTTTACCGCAACTTCCGTGAAGCCAAGGATTTCGGCGACATCATCGGCGAGCTCGCGGGCGAGGACGGCGCGCCTGCGGATGATAAGCTGGTGTGATGATCGCCACGGTCGACGGCATTGCGACGGCGGCAGCTACCGCCGGTGCGGGGAGCGCCCGCCGGGAGGCTGACGACGACGCGCGGTTCATGCGCCAGGCGCTGGCGCTCGGGCATCGCAATCTCGGCCACACGTGGCCCAATCCGTCCGTCGGCGCGATCCTGGTGCAGCCCTCCGCGCGTGGCCCTGTCGTGGTCGGCCGCGGCGCCACGCAGCCGGGCGGCCGGCCCCACGCCGAGGTCGTGGCGCGCGCGCAGGCCGGCGATGCGGCGCGCGGCGCCACCCTGTACGTGACCCTGGAGCCCTGCTCGCACGTGGGCCGGACGGGGCCATGCGCCGACGCCATGATCGCAGCCGGCGTCACCCGGGTCGTTTCGGCGATCGAGGATCCCAATCCGCTGGTTGCCGGGCACGGCCATGCACGGCTGATGGCGGCTGGGGTGGAGGTGGTCGTCGGGGTCGACGCCGAAGCGGCGCGCCGGGCCCACCTCGGTCATTTCACCCGCATCCGCCACGGCAGGCCCTCCGTCACGCTGAAGCTTGCCCAGACCCTCGACGGCTTCGCCGCCCGCGCCGGCGGCCCCCGCCTGACGATCACCGGAGCGGCCGCCAATGCGCGCGTGCACCTCATGCGCGCCCACGCCGACGGCATCCTCGTCGGCCTGGGCACCGTGCTCGCGGACGATCCCGCCCTGACCGTCAGGCTGCCGGGAATGGCCGACAGCTCGCCGGTCCGCGTCGTCTTCGACAGCCAGCTGAATATCCCTCCCACGGCCCGCATCGTCGCGACTGCCCGCGATGTGCCGACCTGGATCGTCGCCGCTGAGAGCGCCCCGGTGGCGCGGGAGGCGGCGCTGCTGGCCGCGGGGGCGGAGGTCCTGCGCGTCGAGGCCGCCGGCTCTGCCGGCCGGCTCGATCCGGCCGCGGCGCTACGCCTGCTCGCAACCCGGGGCCTGACCCGCGTGTTCTGCGAGGGAGGGCCCGGACTGGCGGACGCGCTGGCGACGGCCGATCTCATCGACGAAGCCGTCATCGTCACCGGCGACACCCGTCTGGGCGGGGCGGGCCTCGCCGCCATCGGCCCGGCGCTCGCCCGCGTCGTGGCGGGCATGCGGGCCTTGGAGCCCCTGCCGGCCGGACGCGATCGCTTCGCATTCTACGAGAGGCTGCCCTGATGTTTACCGGGATCGTCACCGATTTGGGCGAGGTCATCGCCGCCGAGGACCACGCCGGCAAGCTGCGCCGGTTGCGCATCGCGTCGAGCTACGACCCTGCGGGCATTGCCATCGGGGCCTCGATCGCCTGTTCGGGGCCTTGCCTGACCGTCGTGGCCGTCGGGCCGCATGGGAAGGGCGCATGGTTCGAGGCGGATGTGGCGGCCGAGACGCTCGACCGCACCAACGCCGGCCGATGGCAGGTCGGCACCCGCCTCAACCTGGAGCGTTCGCTGAAGATCGGCGACGAGCTGGGCGGCCACATCGTCACCGGCCACATCGACGGCCTGGCGCAACTGGTCGGCCGTGACGAGATCACCGATGCGGACGGGCCCTGGGGCGCCACCGCGCGCTTCACCATCCGCGCTCCGGCGAACCTGGCGCGCTTCATCGCCGAGAAGGGATCGGTGGCCCTGGACGGGACATCGCTCACCGTCAACAGCGTCGAGCGCGATCTCTTCAGCGTCCTGATCATTCCGCACACGCTCGACGTCACCACGTGGGGCCTCCGCCGGGCCGGCGACGAGGTCAACCTCGAAGTCGATTTGATGGCGCGCTACGCGGCGCGGCTTGCCGAGGCGCAGGCGAGCGGGTACTGACGCCTCCTGCTCATCTCACATCGACGTGAGGCCGCCGGCCGCTGGTCCGAGGGTTTGCCTAAGTAGGATTTCCAAGGCCGTCCAACGGGCGGGCTTGGAAAGCCTGCATCATTTAAAAAAGTCCTAGGTGAAATTTGCGGACCGGAACCGTGTTCCGGTCCGCAAATTTCAGCTTTGAGGCATCTCCGGTGCCGCAATTGGAAGGTCTCGACGTATGGTCGCACCGCGCCGCTCGGCATCCGCGTCCGTTTCGCTCGCGGGCGCCCGCGTCCTCGTCGTCGAGGCGCGCTATTACGAGGATCTCGCCGACGAATTGCTCGCCGGGGCCGTGGCGGCGATCGAGGCGGCCGGCGCACGCTATGAGGTGGTGACGGTTCCCGGCGCGCTGGAGATTCCGTCGGCCATCGCTATCGCCGTGGATGGGGCGGCGGCTACGGCCGAGCCGTTCGAGGCGGCGGTGGCGCTGGGTTGCGTCATCCGTGGCGAGACGGCTCATTTCGATATCGTCGCGGGCGAGAGCGCACGCGCCCTGATGGACCTGTCCGTCGATCGCCGGCTGCCGCTCGGCAACGGCATCCTCACCGTCGAGACCGACGAGCAGGCCTGGGCCCGGGCGCGGGTCTCGGACATGAACAAGGGCGGTGGCGCGGCCGAGGCGGCGCTTGCCGTGCTGCGTATCAAACGGGCGGCTGTGCATGGCTGAGATGGCGCGCGGGCAGATGCGGAGTGCGGCCCGCCTGGCGGCGGTGCAGGCGCTTTACGAGATGGAGGTGTCCGGCAAGGGCGTGCTGGAGGCCATGGCCGAGTTCGAGGCCCATTGGATCGGCCGCGAAGTGGAGGGGGTCGAGTTCCAGCCCGCCGAGGCCGCCTTCTTCCGTGACATCCTGCGTGGCGTCGTGCGCGAGCAGAGCGCCATCGACCGCCGTGTGGACGAGGCGCTCGTGGCCAAATGGCCGTTGAAGCGCATCGAGCCGGTGCTGCGTGCCGTGCTGCGAGCGGGCGCCTACGAGCTGCTGCACCGTCGCGACGTGCCGGCGCGGGCCGCCATATCCGAGTACGTCGACGTCACGCGCGCCTTCTACGACGGCGAAGAGGTGGGGCTCGTCAACGCCGTCCTCGACCAGCTTGCCCGCCAGACCCGGGCCGACGAGCTCGGCAAGCGCGCCTGACCGGCCGCCGCGGCGTCCGGCGCATTCAGCCGCGATCGGCGGCGAGGGAGGCCCGCCATGGGGAGCGGCCCGCTGTCGGAAGACGACCTGATCGCCATCATCTTCGCTCCGCTGGCCGGGCCAGGCAGCCTGGGGCTGGCGGACGACGTCGCGCTGCTCTCGTTGCCCGACGGGCATGAGCTGGTCGCGACCACGGACGGGGTCGTGGCAGGCGTGCATTTCTTCGCCGACGATCCCCCCGAGTCGATTGCCCGCAAGGCCCTACGCGTCAATTTGTCCGACCTGGCCGCCAAGGGCGCGGAGCCGCTGGGCTTCCTGCTGACCCTGGCCCTGCAGGAGGGGTGGGAATTGCCGTGGCTGGAGGCGTTCGCCCGTGGGCTCGGCGGCGACGCGGCGGCCTACAGGTGCCCGCTCGTCGGCGGCGACACCGTCCGCACGCCCGGGCCTCTCTCCGTGTCGATCACCGCCCTCGGCCATCTGCCGCGCGGCACGATGGTGAAGCGGACGGCTGCCCGGGCCGGTGACATCCTGGCCGTGACCGGCACGGTCGGCGACGCGGCGCTGGGCCTCGGCTTGCGCCTCGGCGCAGGCGCGGGGGCCGCACCGGCTTGGGCCGACGCCCTGAGCGAGGCCGAGCGGACGCACCTCCTCGACCGCTACCTGCACCCGCAGCCGCGTCTGACGCTGGCGCCGGCCATGCGGGCACATGCCCGCTGCGCCATGGATATTTCCGACGGGCTGGTCGGCGATCTGCGCAAGATGCTGCGCGTGTCCGGGGTCTCCGCCCGCGTCGATCTCGACCGCGTCCCGCTGTCGCCCGCGGCACACCGCGCGCTGTCGGCGGATGCATCGCTGGCCATGACCATCTTTGCCGGCGGCGATGACTACGAGTTGCTCGTCACCGCCGACCCCGCCGAGTTCGGGGCGCTGCGGCAGGTGGCGAAGGCGGCTGGGCTGGGCTTGTCCGTGATCGGCGACGTGGTTGCCGGAACCGTCCCCCCGACCTTCACCTCCGCCGGGCGCGCGGTCGCCTTCGCGCGGGGCTCCTACAGCCACTTCTGAACATCGCGCCCGGCCGCCGATCGCCGCGGCGGCGCTCCTTCGCGTTGCTCGAACTTCAAACGTGTTGCAACGCGACATCGCTTGCGCAGCGATCCAGTATTTGCGCCACAACCCGGCTTATGCCGTTTGCCTTGATGGCGAAACTTTGGCAGTCATGGACCGCCCCTCAGAGTGGGGTGGGATCGGTCGTGCCGCACCCCAGACAGGGCGGTCGCCGGTGACCAACAATGTCAGGGAAGAAAAAAGCATGACCGCACTGCTGATCATTATCGCTTTAGGGGCGCTATCCATCGTCTACGGCGTCGTGACCATCCGATCCGTGATGGCCGCGGACGCCGGCAGCGCGCGCATGCAGGAGATCGCCGGCGCCATCAGCGAAGGCGCGCAGGCCTATCTCAAGCGGCAATACCTCACGATCGGCCTGGTCGGCATCGTGCTCTTTGCTCTCCTTGCCTGGCTGCTCGGTATCCTCGTCGCCGTCGGCTTCGCCGTCGGTGCGATCCTGTCCGGCGCCGCCGGCTTCATCGGCATGAACGTGTCGGTCCGCGCCAACGTCAGAACTGCGCAGGCGGCGGCCGGCTCGCTCGGGGCCGGTCTGGACATCGCCTTCAAGTCGGGCGCCGTCACGGGCATGCTGGTGGCCGGCCTCGCGCTGCTCGGCGTGGCGGTCTACTACGCGGTGCTGACGGTCGGCCTCGGCCATCAACCGGGCGAGCGCATCGTCGTCGACGCCCTGGTGGCGCTGGGCTTCGGCGCATCGCTCATCTCGATCTTCGCCCGTCTCGGCGGCGGCATCTTCACCAAGGGTGCGGACGTCGGCGGCGACCTCGTCGGCAAGGTGGAAGCCGGCATCCCGGAAGACGATCCGCGCAACCCGGCGACCATCGCCGACAACGTGGGCGACAACGTCGGCGACTGCGCCGGCATGGCCGCCGACCTGTTCGAGACCTATGCAGTCACCGTGGTCGCAACCATGGTGCTGGCCGCCATCTTCTTCGCCGGCACGCCGCTGCTCGGCTCGGCGATGCTCTATCCCCTGGCGATCTGCGCAACCTGCATCGTGACCTCGATCGCCGGCAGCTATTTCGTCAAGCTGGGTGCCAACCAGTCGATCATGGGCGCCCTCTACAAGGGGCTGATCGCCACCGCCTTGCTCTCCGTCGTCGGGCTGGCGCTGGCGACCCAGTTCGTGACCGGCTGGGGCGATCTGGCCGCCGCCAACGGCGCCGTGTTCAACGGCTTCCACCTGTTCATCTGCGGCCTGGTCGGGCTCGTGGTGACGGGGCTGATCGTCTGGATCACCGAATACTACACCGGCACCAATTTCCGCCCGGTGCGGTCCATCGCCCAGTCGTCCGTGACCGGTCATGGCACCAACGTCATCCAGGGGCTGGCGGTGTCGCTGGAAGCAACGGCGTTGCCGACGATCGTCATCGTCGCCGGCATCATCGTGGCCTACAAGCTCGCCGGTCTGTTCGGCATCGCCATCGCCGTAACGACGATGCTCAGCCTCGCCGGCATGATCGTGGCGCTCGACGCCTTCGGCCCGGTGACTGACAACGCCGGCGGCATCGCCGAGATGGCCGGCCTCCCCAAGGAGGTCCGCAAGTCGACCGACGCCCTCGACGCGGTCGGCAACACCACCAAGGCGGTGACCAAAGGCTACGCCATCGGCTCGGCCGGCCTCGGTGCTTTGGTGCTGTTCGCGGCTTATAACGAGGACCTCAAGTTCTTCACCGCCAACGCGGCCCGCTTCCCGTACTTCCAGGGCGTCAACGTCGACTTCTCGCTGGCCAATCCCTACGTCGTGGTCGGCCTGCTGCTCGGCGGCCTGATCCCGTTCCTGTTCGGCGGCATCGCCATGACCGCGGTGGGGCGCGCGGCCGGGTCCGTCGTCGAAGAGGTGCGGCGCCAGTTCCGCGAGAAGCCGGGCATCATGGAAGGGCGTGACCGGCCCGACTATGCACGCGCGGTCGACATGCTGACCAAGGCGGCGATCCGCGAGATGATCGTACCGTCCCTGCTGCCCGTGCTGGCGCCGATCGTGCTCTACGTCGTGATCAATGCGGTGGCGGGCAAGAGCCAGGCGTTCGCCGCAGTGGGCGCCATGCTGCTCGGCGTCATCGTCACCGGTCTCTTCGTCGCCATTTCGATGACCTCGGGCGGCGGCGCCTGGGACAACGCCAAGAAGTCGTTCGAGGACGGCTTCACCGACGCCTCCGGCGTCGTGCACCACAAGGGCTCGGAGGCGCACAAGGCCTCGGTCACCGGTGACACGGTCGGTGACCCCTACAAGGACACCGCGGGTCCCGCGGTCAATCCTGCGATCAAGATCACCAACATCGTGGCGCTGCTGCTGCTCGCCGTGCTGTCCCATATGGGCTGAACCGGCGCGCGGGGGCGCCGCGCTATCCATGCAACAAAGCCCGCGGCGATGCCGCGGGCTTTTTCGTAAGGGAGGCCGGAGCGCTTTCCGCCGCCCGGATGAGCCCATCCGAGCGGGTGCGGCTCGCGGGCCGTCAGACGCCGAACGGGTTGAGGTTGCCCGCGCCCATGCCCTTGAACATCTGACGGATGAACGACCGCTCCTGGCCGCTGGTGGGCGTGGAGCGGCTGATGAAGTCGAACACCTCGCCGTCCTGGACGCCGTATAGAGCGACCCGCTCAACCTTGAAATTCTTGTCGAAATATATCGCGGCGACACGCTGGTCGGTCAACGACGGCTCGAGGAAGTTGACCCGACGCGTGCGCACCTGAGTAATGTAATAGAATGTCTTGTTGCCGACCGTCGACACGGTCGACGGCGTGCCCATCGTCTGCAACACGGTATCGACGCTGGTCCCCGCCTTCACGGCCGACAGCGCCTTCTCGTCGAACATGTAGCCGTGTACGATCACTTCGCTGGCGCACCCGCCGAGCGCCAGCGCCGACGTGGCCAGCGCTGCCGCGGTGAGGACGCCTCTCATCGAAGCCAAAGCCATCTATTCACCTTTTCTGGTCGAGCGGCGCGGTGTAGGAGCGTCGAGCTTGCGCCTGATCGGGCGTTGGGGTTAGCGCGCGTCCGTGGCGATGGCAAGGCGGCGCCTCACCTCGGTATAATATCGCCCGGTCTTCCTGACGTTTGGTAAAAGCCCGATCCCATGGTCTTCAAGCTGTTCAAAGGCAATCCGCGGCAGGCTGCGATCGATGCCCTCTATGGGCGCATCGTCGAGACATCGCGGCAGCCGGCGCTGTACCGCCTGCACGGCGTTCCCGATACCACCCAGGGGCGGTTCGAGAGCTTGGCGCTGCACGTCGTGCTTGTGCTGCGCCGTCTCCGGCAGCTGCCGCCGCCGGCGGCCGAGGTGGCGCAGGAGCTGGTCGATACGACGTTCGAGCAGATCGAGCATGCCTTCCGCGAGATCGGTATCGGCGACACGACTGTCCCCAAGCGCATGAAGACGATCGCCAAGTCGTTCTATGGCCGGGCCGAGCGCTATGACGCCGGGCTCGACGACGAGACCGATGGCGCACTGGCGGAGGCGCTGGCGCGCAATATCTTGGATTCGGGCGAGCCGGCGCCGGGGCTCGCCGCCTATGCGCGGGCGGCCGAGGCCGCACTGGCGCGCTTCGACCTCGACGACCTGCTCGGCGCCGGCGCGCGCGCGTCGCAGGGGGCGCTGCCGCCTTTGGCGCCGGACCCGGCATCATTTGCGAGGAGGGCGTCATGACCGGCCCATTATCGAAGCCTCCGCTGTCGCGCATGGTCGACGTGGCGGATATTCCGCCGGAAGGCCTTCACATCGCCATCGAGGCTACCAGCGCCGAGCGGGAGGCCATGGCCGCCGCGTTCGATCTGGTTGCGCTGCCGCGCTTCGTCGCCTCCTTCGATCTTGCGGGCACGGCGAGGCGCCTCAAGATCCGCGGCCACGTCGAGGCCGATGTTCGCCAGACGTGCGTGGTGACGCTCGACGCGTTCGACGATCAGGTGCGCGAGGACGTGGACGTGACCTTCTCGGAGGACATTCCGGCGGAAGGCGGCATTCCGGAAACGGAGGACGACGGCAGCAGCCGGCGCGAGGTGCCCGATCCCATCATCGATGGGCAGATCGACCTGGGTGCGCTCGCGGCGGAGTTCCTGGCGCTCGGCATCGATCCCTATCCGCGCAAGCCTGGCGCGGAGTTCACCTACTCCCCCGACGAGTCCGGCGTGTCGCCGTTCTCCGGCCTGGCGCGGCTCAAAGGCCCGCGGGCCGACGGGGAGAGCTGACCGGCCGGGATAGGCGCTGGTGCGCTTGGCGATCGGGCGGACTCACCCAATCGCAACGAAGCGCTCCAGATTCAAAGAGTTGGAGCATGTCGCAATCGGCTGATCTCATCGCCGCTGCGAAAATGCTCGGGAGCGGCGCACGCGCCGGTGGAATTCGGAGTTGCCGTTTCTATGCTCTCTGTCTCAGCAAAAGCGCTTGCGACGGGCCGACGAGACGCTATTGTCCGCCCGCGCCGCGCGTTTCGCAGGGCGGATGTTGAGCCGTAGGGCCAGGGATCCTTTTAACGACACATGTCCCGTTCCGTCCGCATTGCGATCGACGCCATGGGTGGTGACAATGGAGCGTCGGTCACGATCCGAGGTGCCGCGATCGCCCTGGAGCGCCGACCCGATCTGAGCTTCATCATCACGGGCAACGAGCGGATTGTCGGTCCGTTGCTGGTCGAGCATCCCAAGCTGAAGGCCGTCTCGACCCTGCGCCACAGCGAGATTGCCGTGGCCATGGACGCCAAGCCGAGCCAGGCGCTCCGCGCGGGCCGATATCATTCGTCCATGTGGATGGCGCTCGAGGCGGTCAAGAAGGGCGATGCCGAGATCGCCGTATCCGCCGGCAACACGGGCGCGCTCATGGCCATGGCCCGCTTCTGCCTGAAGCCCATGGGCGAGATCGAGCGACCGGCAATCGCGGGCATCTGGCCGACGGTTCGCGGTGAGAGCATCGTGCTCGACGTGGGCGCCAGCATCGGCGCGGATGCCCGGCACCTGGTCGATCTCGCCATCATGGGCGCCGCCATGGCGCGGGTCGTTTACGACATCGAGCGGCCCACGGTCGGTCTGCTGAATGTCGGGGTCGAAGAGATCAAGGGCAACGAAGCGGTCAAGGAGGCCGGCAAGATCCTGCGGGACTCCAACCTGCCCGGCCTGGACTATGTCGGCTTCGTCGAAGGCAACGACATCGGCAAAGGCACGGTCGACGTGGTCGTGACCGAAGGCTTCACCGGCAACATCGCCCTGAAGACCGCGGAGGGCACGGCCAAGCAGTTCGCAGAATACCTGCGGCGCGCCATGAGCCGGACACTGGCGGCCCGCATCGGCTATCTGTTCGCCCGGGGCGCCTTCGAGGCGCTGCGCGAGAAGATGGACCCGCGCCGCTCCAACGGCGGCGTCTTCCTGGGCCTCGAAGGCGTGGTGATCAAGAGCCATGGCGGGACCGATGCGGTCGGCTTCGCCAGCGCGATCGAGCTCGCCTACGACATGGCCCGTTTCGACCTGCTCGCCAACATCCGCGACATGGTCATGCGCAAGGCCGAGCCGCCGGCGGTGCCGGCTCGTGCCTGAGGAGAGATCGTCCGTGACCTGTTTGCGTTCCGTCGTGCGGGGCTGTGGCTCGTTTCTGCCCGCGCGCATCGTCACCAATGCTGAATTGGCCGAGAGCGTCGACACGTCCGACGAGTGGATCGTCCAGCGCAGCGGGATCAGCCAGCGGCGCATCGCCACCGATGATGAAACGACCTCTGTCCTCGGCATCAAGGCGGCCAGGGCGGCGCTCGACAACGCCGGGCTCGAGCCGCAGGACATCGACCTCATCATCTGCGCCACCTCGACGCCCGACTTCACCTTTCCCGCGACGGCGACTCAGATCCAGGCGGGGCTCGGCATCACCGCCGGCGTCGCCTTCGACGTGCAGGCGGTGTGTTCGGGCTTCGTCTTCGCCGTCGCGACGGCCGACAAGTTCCTGACCTCGGGCTCCCACAAGCGGGCGCTGGTCATCGGTGCGGAAACGTTCTCGCGCATCCTCGATTGGTCCGACCGCACCACCTGCGTTCTGTTCGGCGATGGGGCGGGCGCCGTGGTGCTCGAGGCCCAGAAGGCGGAAGGCGCTCCCACCGACCGCGGCGTCCTGACTTCGCATTTGCGCTCGGACGGACGTCATCGCAGCAAGCTCTACGTCGATGGCGGCCCGGGCTCCACGAAGACCGTCGGACATTTGCGCATGGAAGGGCGGGAGGTGTTCCGCCACGCTGTGGGCATGATCACCGACGTGATCGAGGATGCCTTTGCCGCGACCGGCACCAGTGCCGACGATCTCGATTGGTTTGTGCCGCACCAGGCCAACCGGCGTATCATCAATGCCAGCGCCGACAAGCTCGGCATTGCCCGCGACAAGGTCGTCGTCACCGTCGACCACCACGGCAATACATCTGCCGCATCGATCCCGCTGGCCCTCGCGGAGGCGACCGCGGATGGCCGGATCAAGCCGGGCGACCTGGTGATGATCGAGGCCATGGGCGGAGGCTTCACCTGGGGCAGTGCGCTCATACGGTGGTGAAGCCGGCTCACAATGTGGCCAAAGCCGCGGTAGCGATTGACCCGCTCGCGCCGGGCGATTAGCCTGTTTTTTCCGGGGGATAGGCGAGAGGTGGGGCGACATGACGGGACGCACGGTCACGCGCGCGGACCTTTGCGAGGCGGTCTACCAGAAGGTGGGGCTGTCGCGGACCGAATCGGCCGAGCTTGTCGAACGGGTCATCAAGGAGATTTGTGACTGCCTGGCACAGGGCGAGACCGTCAAGCTGTCGTCCTTCGGCTCCTTCGTCGTGCGCGAAAAGGGCCAGCGCATCGGCCGCAATCCCAAGACCGGTATCGAGGTGCCGATCGAGCCTCGTCGCGTCATGGTGTTCAAGCCGTCGAATGTGTTGAAGGCCAGGATCAACGGGGTGGAGCCCGTCGGCGAGGACTAGATCGGCCTCTCGATCACAGCTGCTGCGATCGTGCCTTCCCTGGCGTCGAGGGGCGGCTGGGGTCTGCTCTGCGGCCATCCGTGCGCCGGAGACGGGTACGTTCCCTGCGAGACGGCGGGCTTGTGCGCAGCCGGTTGTCGCTGCTGCGACCTGTCCTGTCGGACGGCTGCGCCGTTGTTCGGATGGACTCCCTCCGCGGATGCGACCATGCTCCGCGCTGGAGCGCTTCCCGGTCGGGTGGAATCGCCCGATCGGAGAGAAGCACTCCAACCCTCGGGCCGACGCACGGTCGGCGAGGGGAGCGAGCAACGGCAACCGGACCAGGGTCGTGACGGATAAAGCGTCGGTGGAGAAGAGCGCGGACGCCTTTCGCACCATCAGCGAGGTGGCCGACGAGCTCAATGTTCCCCAGCACGTCCTGCGCTTCTGGGAGACCCGGTTTGCGCAGATCAAGCCGCTGAAGCGCGGCGGCGGCCGCCGTTTCTACCGGCCGGACGACGTCGACCTGATTCGCGGCATTCGCCACCTCCTCTATGGCGAGGGCTATACGATCCGAGGTGTCCAACGCATCCTCAAGGAAGAGGGCGTGCGCTTCGTGCAGGCGGCGTGGCGGGAGGGCTGGTCGCCGCCGGCGGGGGCCAGCGCGCAGGCGTTCGAGGACGACCTGGAACCGGATCACGTGGGCGATGTCCCCGCCACCCCCCCCACCGCGGAGCGCCTGTCGGTCGCACTGGCGGCCACCACGCCGCGGCGAGAGCCCTATTTCATGTCAGGCAGCGAGGATCAGCGCACGAGCGAGCGTGGAGGGATGGGCCAAGCCGAGACGGAGCTACATCCTCAGACTCGGCACCCGCCCGTTGAGCCCCCGCAGCGCCCGGCCGCTCCAGCCGAGCCAGGCCTCGAATCGCTCTGGTCCGCCGAAGCCGGACGCGCCGCCGGCGCCGGTCCGCCTGCTCCGTCGCGAGGCGAGCGCGTGCCGGCGCAGGCCGAATCACCGGCGAGACCCGTGCAGCGGTTGTCGCTGGAGGGCCGCCGACGCCTGGAGGAGGCGCTTGCCGAGCTGATCGAATGCCGACGTCTTCTGGCGGCGGCGCGCACCGGTGGCGCCGAAGCCGCCGATTAGAGCATGTGCCGGCCCGCGCGGTGTTTCGACAGGCTTGGTCCGACCTTTGATCTCGCGTCGGATGGATCCGACGGATGTGAAATGGGCCGTTGCGGAGCGCGCGCCCAGCCTCTATAAGGCCCGAACCGTCAGGCGGCAGTCACCGCTGGGCGTCAGCGTCCGCTTTCCAGCGATTGCGTTGGCGTTCGGCCCAAGCTGTCAGGATGTTCCGCGTTGCGGGACGGTCCGTGGCGGGCAGTAGCGCAGCCCGGTTAGCGCACTAGTCTGGGGGACTAGGGGTCGTGGGTTCGAATCCCGCCTGCCCGACCATTCAAGTCTTCGGCGCAAGACTTTTCCCAAAGAGCGATACGGGAGCGGGCGCCTCGCTGCGGCCCGCAGTCCCTTGGGCTCGCGGCCCGTAGCGTCTCCGCATGCATCCGGAGCGGCGCCCGATCAGACGGCTCGTCCGATCGGCGCTGCGCCGACTACTCGATGCCAGCGCGGTTCCCTCCGGGAATGTGATCTCGGCAGCGCGTGCGGCGCTCGACGGTGCGGATTGGCGGCAATCCTAGGTCGCCCGTCTCACGTGTCGTCTACTGTTGCTTGTAGAATTGATCGTCGACGATCGTCCCGCTGAACACAGGACGACTTGGGCGACGTCGCGCCGTGCCGGGCGTCCGAGTTGCCCTCGTCTTGCTTGGCCGCGAGAAGACTCGCCGTGAAGGACGACATGCAGTTCTCGGCAAGCAGGCCGCGCTCAACTGTCGAGACTTAGGTGAGATCTCTCTTCCGTGATCCACGGTCGATCGAGCGCGCGATGTCGGGATGGCTCATGGGATTTGTGACCGCATCTATCGAATTGTTTCAGATTGTTTCGGCGGGACTTTCTTGCAGGGCTGGCCTCACGTTTACGCAACCACACCGGGACGTGCGCTCGCGACGAGGACAGAGCGATTGCGACGCTTCGTTCCTTCGGTGCGAGTTATGGAGTTCGGTGCAGCGGCAGGGCTCGCCTGAATATTATCGGCGAAGGGCAGGAGGCCGCGTCGGATAGCTTTACAATTGCCTTTCTCTTGCCACCTCGCCATATGTCCTGTATCGAGCGCGCGATTAACGACCGTGGCGCCCAAGTTCGTGAAAGCCGGTTGAAGCGCGGCGAGCCGTGTGCGGGCACGGTTGAGTCATTAGCTCGGGGCACGGTATTGCTTTTTGACGCCGCAAGACGTCTTCAAAGCATCTTATCGCGAACTTGGGTGTGCGAAGAGAACTTGACAGCGGCGTGCGTTTGGCAGCATGCCGTACGGAAAGCCGACGAGTGGGAAGATAAAGGTTTGTTCTTCCTGCTATCGAGACTATGATGTTGCTTAACATGGAAGGGGAATCATGGCCCAGGAAACCGATCAACAGCTCATCGAGCTGACCGCCGACATCGTCGCGGCCTACGTGGCGAACAATCAGATGGACGCTACGGGGCTGGCCTCGATCATCAACTCTGTGCATGCGTCGCTGACCAAGCTGTCGTCAGGGGTCGCGGAGGAGCCCCCGCCGCAACAGCGGCCTGCTGTCCTGATCAAGAAGTCGATCACGCCCGATTACATCGTGTGCCTGGAAGACGGCAAGAAGTTCAAGTCGCTCAAGCGCCATCTGCGGACCGCCTACGGGATGACGCCGGAGGAGTACCGCGCAAAGTGGGCGCTGCCGCCGGACTATCCTATGGTGGCGCCGAACTATGCGGCGGCGCGCTCGCACCTGGCGAAGACCATGGGGCTCGGCCAGCAACGTCGCGAGCGGGCTGAGCCTGAAGCCGTAGCTCCGGTGGTTCCGGAAAAGCCGGCCAAGACGAGAGCCAGCAGCACCAAGTCAGCTCCCGCCAAGGCCGCCGCGAAGAGCAGCGGGGCGGTTGCCAAGCGGACGGCTCCGGGGCCGCGCAAGCGGGCTCAAGCGGACGTCTGAGCGCGCACGGAGGCAGCGCCGGTGGTGAGGACATGCCCCATCCGCAGCGGTGGGGCAGTTCTCGTCGGCGTTCTGCGTTGTATGCGGGCAGCGCCGTCGTTCAGCTGCATGGCGGCGTCGACGGCGTGAACCGGAGGCGCTCGCCAACAGGCTCGGCCTGGTGAGCGCGGATAGACCGGCGCGAGGCTTCTCTTACGGATAAGCTTATGTCTTCATCCTGCCATTGTGCGCGGGATGCTGCTGTTGCTGTCCATCGTTGGATGGGCGGCCGGGTCGAGCAGGGCCATTGCCTGACCGGATGTGCTCTCCGAACGGATGCAGATGCTCCGGCCCTAGATATTCCTTTCCGATCGAATGATTTCAGCAGATCGGTTAGAAGCGCTCCAAGCGAGGACTTGGGCGAGGACGTTGGATAGTCTGCGCCCGTCGAGGCGGCGCTTCGCCGACGCGGCCGGGCGGACCACGTTGGCGTGTCCGCGACATGGTGCCGCGAGCAAACAGAATCCAACGATCCTACGATTTTTCTGATTGCGCATATCCAAAATCCGCAAGTCCGACGCCATGTCAGGCGCAGCTCCCAGAATTGACACGGTTCTGGGGCACGCGGTTGCTGACGCATCCGAGCGGGGACGGATGCCTCAACGAAGGCAGGGCTCTACGCATGCTTCAGTCCACCAGGTCAGCGCAGCCTGTTGGCAACTCATCTCAGACCGAGAGGTGCGGGCTGTTGGCCGGCCCGATGGCGCTGTTGGCGTCGGGCGGGGCGGCGGACGGCGCCCGGTCCGATCGCCCTGAAGCAAACGTTGAGCGGCCGGGATGGATCCGCCGGAACGTCGGCCGTGGATTGGGGCGACTGCCGCCGCGGGCGCAGGCGATCGTCGACCATGAAATGGCCGCGGCCGAGATCATGGCCGGCTGGCTCGTCTTCGCCAGTACGCTGTTTCTGGGCGGGCTCTATTTGGTTTCGCCCAAGATGTTCGCCTCCATGACGGAGATGCGGCCGGTTCCCGTCGCCGTGGCGCTGGGCCTGACCATTGCGATCATCCGCTTGATGCTCGCCTATGCGCGCAAGATGAATGGCGTGGCCGTTCTCATCGTCACTATTGCCGATTTCGCCGTGCTCTACGGCCTGATCTGGAGCTTCAACTGGCAGTATGGTCAACCGGCGTCGTTTTCACTGAAGTCGCCGACATTCCTCTTCGTGTTTCTGTTCATCGCCGTGCGAGCCCTCAGGTTCGAGCCATGGTCCGTGATCATCGCGGGCCTGGTGGCGTCCGTCGGCTGGATTATCGTGGTGTGCAATGCGCTGTCCGCTCCCAACGTGGAGGTGACGCATGACTTCGTCGTCTATCTGACCTCGAACCGTCTGCTCGTCGGCGCGGAATTGGAGAAGATCGTCGCGATCCTTCTGGTGACGGGCGTATTGACGATCGCAATTCTGCGCGGGCGCCAGCAATTGGTGACGGCGGCGGTGGAAACGTCGGCGACCGAGGATCTGTCCCGCTTCTTCGATCCGGAGGTCGCCGACCGCATCACGAACTCGGATCTGCTCGAGCCCGGGCGAGGGGAGGCGCGCGATTGCGCCGTGTTGGTGACCGACATCCGCGGTTTCTCACGGCTGGTGCAGGAGCTCGATCCCAATGACGTGCTGAAGCTGGTCGTCGACTACCAGCGCGCCATGGGCCTGGTCATCGCCGGCCACGGCGGTTCGATCGACAAGTACCTGGGCGACGGCATCCTGGCGACCTTCGGCTGCACCCGCGTCAGCGAGACGGAGTCGGCGGACGCGCTGCGGGCGCTCGCGGCATTGGTCGATGCCGCGGAGCGCTTCAAGCAGGAGCTCGTCGAGCAGGGGCGTCCGGCGCTCGACATCGGCCTGTCGGTGGTGGCGGGGCGGGTGCTCTTCGGCACCGTCGGCGATCGCGACCGGTTGGAGTTCACGGTGATCGGCGAAGCCGCCAACCTCGCCGCCAAGCTGGAGAAGCACAATAAGAGCATCGGCTCACGGGCGATCGTCGACAGGGCCACGTTCGAGCGCGCCCGAGTCCAGGGCTTCGCGAGCGATCGGTTTCTGAGCCGCGCCGGAGAGAGCGTGGAGGGCGTCGCGGCCCCGATCGATCTGCTCTACATTCCGGCGCCAGGCAACGACGAGCCGCTGCGCGTCAGGACGCCTTGGTAAACAGCCATTCATCGCTCTGCCGACCGTCGATGATGGCGTCCGGGTGCGGCGTATCCGGCGCGCCCAGCGCGTTGCCGACGGGCTGGGCGGTCCAGCCGGCGAAGGGCGCGAGCGCGCTGGTCATCTGGGCAAGGGCCGCGTCGGTAGCTACGCCATCTCGCAGGATCGACGGGTGGAACGACAGCAGAACGCTGACCTGCCGCCCCGTCAGCAAAGGCGCCAGCGCCGGCGCCAGGGCAAATTCACCGCCCTCGATGTCGATCTTGATGAAGAGCGCCGGCGCCGTTCCGATCAGGGCGGCGAGATCGGCCGGCGTGATCGTCTCGCAGTCCCATGTCGTGGCCGCATCCTTCAACAGCACGCTCGACATCGAGTCGCCGGGCTTGCGGCGGGCGCCCAGGCGGACGACGCCGGGTGCACGGTCCACCGCCCGCGCGATCACCGTCACACGGCTGGACAGCTCGGGATTGGCTGCCAGATTGCGGTGAAGCTGCTCCAGGGCGCGCGGATCGGCTTCGACGGCAATGCACCGGGCGCCGGCCGCGGCCGCGAGCAGGGTGGTCGGGCCGACCCAGGCGCCGAGATCGACGAAGGTCGTGCCCAGCCCGACGCGGCCCGCAAGGACGGCGATGGTGCCGGGCTCCCAGCGCTCCTGCTCCACTTTGTCCCAGAACGTCGGCTGATCGTCGTCGACCGCGATCACATGGCCGGCCAGACGCAGCGTCCGCCCGGACTTGACCTCGCCGCCCGGCATGGCAAAGGGTCCGCTCACGGTTCGATGCCGGCTACGGCAGCCCGGCGGCCGCCGTGGTGGGTTGTCGGTGTGGACGGCATGGTGTGCCAACTCATCGAAGTCGATCCCGATCGCGCCAAAGGCAGCTGGGAGGAATTATGGATCTCGGAGCACTGATCAAGGGCAAGCACGTTTTCGTCACCGGGGCGTCGGGAGGCCTGGGGGCGCACTTCGCCCGCCTCTATGCGTCGCACGGCGCCGCCGTCTCCGTCGGCGCCCGCCGGGCCGATCGGCTGGCGAGCCTCGTGGACGACTTGCGGGCGCTCGGCGCCGCCAACGCCGTGGCCGTCAATCTCGACGTGGCCGACGAAGCCTCCGTTGCCGCCGCCGTGACGGCCGCCGAGACGGCGCTCGGGCCGGTCGACGTCGTCGTCAACAATGCGGGCATCTCGCGGCCCTTCCCGGCGCTGCAGCTGACCGCTGCCGATTTCGACGACGTCATCGCCACCAATCTGCGCGGCGTCTGGCTGGTCTGCGCCGACCTCGGCCGCCGCTGGCAGAAGGCGGGGCGGTCCGGCGTCATCGTCAACATCGCATCGATCCTGGCGGAGCGCGTCGCCGGCGCGCTCGTGCCCTATGCGGCGTCGAAGGCGGCGGTCGTGCAGATGACCAAGGCGCTCGCCCTGGAATGGGCGCGCTACGGCATTCGGGTCAACGCCCTGGCGCCCGGCTATATCGAGACCGATCTCAACAGCGACTTCTTCCACTCGGAAACCGGCGAGGCCATGGTGAAACGCATTCCCATGCGCCGCCTCGGGCGGCCCGAGGAACTCGATGGCGCGCTCCTGCTGCTGTCCACCGACGCGTCGAGCTGGATGACTGGCGAGGTCATTTCCGTCGACGGCGGCCATCGCGTCTCGACGCTGTAGCACCGCGCTTCTCCGCTTGCGCGCGCCTCGCCGTGCGCGCGAGCAGCAGCACGAGGTCGGTGAGCCCCTGCTCCATGCGCTGTAGCGGCGGCCGCGGCGGCCCGCTGCCCTTGCGCCGGGTGCCGGCAGGCGGCTGCGGCTTGGGCACGTGCACGAACAGAACCAGCGTGTCGGCAGCCCGTGCGAGCGCCTCGTAGTAGGAGGCGTTGCAGAGATAGCGGCCGGCGTCGATCGACCCGCGCGCGGGCAGACGCCGGCGGCCGAGTGCGACGGCGGCGGGGATGAGCGGCGCGCGGCTGCGGCGGATCAGCGGTCCGCTCGCCCGCCAGCGCGGCGTGCGTCCGCTGGCGTCGGCGCTCGTGGCGCTGGCATGGCCGACGCCGCGCCCCTCGACCTGCAGCGCTCTCGCCCGGCCGGCAACGCCCAGCATCAGCAGGACATCGGGGGCCGGTGCGGCGAGCAAGGCGCCGATCCGTGTCCCTAGGCGGGCGTAGCTGGTATCGAGGACGACCGCGGTGACATCGAGGCCGTTGCGCGCCAGACGGCGCGATCGGGCCAGCGCCGGCGCCAGGCGGGCCGTCGGATTGGCCGGCATGCCGGGGAACGGGCCAAAGCCGGTGACGGTGATCCGGAGCGGGCGCGGCTTCGAGCGGGGCACGGGGCGCCGCGCTTCAATCGCCGAGGCCCGCCAGCTCGGTGATCGCCGCGGCGGCCACCGTCGCGGCCATCTTGCCGGCGGCGACGTCGGCCTCGATCTGTGGCACACGTTCGCGCACGGCCGGATCGTTGCGCAGGCGGGCTTGCAGGCGCTCGTCGACCAGTGTCCACATCCAACGAACCTCCTGCGCTCGGCGTTTGGCGGTGAGCTCGCCCGCCGCCTCCAGGCGGCGGCGATGGTCGAGGATGCGGCTCCAGAGGACGTCCAGGCCCTCGTTGGCGAGCCCCGACACGGTGATGACGGGCGGCGACCACACCTTCGAGGCGGGCGCCAGGATGTGGAGGGCGGCCAGGTATTCGGCCGCCGCCGCCTGGGCGCGCCTCAGGCCCTCGCCCTCCGCCTTGTTGACCGCGATCATGTCGGCCAGCTCGATGATGCCCTTCTTGATGCCCTGCAGCTCGTCACCGGCGCCCGGAAGCATCAGGACCAGGAAGAAGTCGGTGAGCTCGGCGACGGTCGTTTCCGACTGGCCCACGCCGACGGTCTCGACGATGACCACGTCGAAGCCTGCCGCCTCGCAGAGCAGCGTCGTCTCGCGAGTCTTCGCGGCGACGCCGCCGAGCGTGCCGGAGCTGGGGGAGGGGCGGATGAAGGCGTTGGGCGCGACGGCCAGCCGCTGCATGCGCGTCTTGTCGCCGAGGATCGAGCCGCCGGTGCGGGCGGACGAGGGGTCGACGGCGAGCACCGCGACCTTGTGTCCCGCCGCCGTCAGGTTGGAGCCGAGCATGTCGATCAGCGTCGATTTGCCGACCCCCGGCACACCGGTCACGCCGACGCGGATCGAGCCGCCGGTCTGCGGCATGATGTGCTGCAGCAGCGTGAGCGCAGCGGCCCGATGATCGGCTCGCCGCGATTCGACCAGGGTGATGGCGCGCGCCAAGGCGCCCCGTTCGCCGGCCACCAGGCGGCGGGCCAGGCCCTCCACGTCGAGCGGCCGCGGGCCGGCCGAAGCTACGCCGCCCATCACTTGCCCAGCATCGCTTGTCGGTTCGGGGCCACGGCTTCGTACTCCTTGCGCCAAAACGATTTCGGATTCTGCCATGCCCGTGTCTTCGCCATGAATCGGCGACGGATGCAACGCGGGCCGTCGCAGTTGCGTCATAACCTCGCCTTCTTCCCTCGCCGTTAGGGGCGCATTCACCGGTGCCGCTCTTAGGTAGGGGGCGAAGCCGACCATGCGAGACAGGACCATTCTTTCACGTCGTGCATTTCTGGCGACCGGCGCCACCTTTGCCCTCGCCGGCTGCAACTCGACCGAGACGACCGGCTCGCTCGCGAGCCTGACCCCACCGGCGTCGTCCAAGGGACGCGAGCCGTCGGTCGTTGCCGTCACCACCCGCAAGCCGATCGACGGGGCGGCGGAGTCGCCGTGGTTCGGCGCGTCCCGGTCGGGCGCGACCCGCGCCGTGCGCGTCGTGTTCGAGCCGCTCGGCAGCTCGCTGATCGGCCGGGTGGCGGCGAGCGTCACCGGCCGCTGGCGCATCGATCGCGTCGAGGCGTTGGGCGAGAACGATCCGATCGCGGCGCTGACCGAGCAGACGGCGAACACCGACGTGCTGGTCTACGTGCACGGCTACAACACGTCGTTCGAGACCTCGGTCATCGGCGTTGCCGAAATTGCCGAAGGTATCGGCTTTCGCGGCACGCCCGTGGCCTTCAGCTGGCCGTCGAAAGCCGAACTGCTCGACTACGGCTACGACCGCGAGAGCGCGCTATGGTCGCGCGACGCCCTGCAGGACATGCTGGAGGCGCTGACCAAGAGCCCGTCCGGCGGCAAGGTGCACATCATCGCGCACAGCATGGGGACGCTGCTGACGCTCGAGACGCTGCGCCTGTTCTGGGCGAGCAATGGCACGGCCGACGTGGCCGCCCGTATCGGCGCCATCGTCTTCGCGGCGCCCGATATCGACATCGACCTGTTCGCGACGAGCCTGCCGCGGATCGGCCCGCTGGCGCGGCATCTCACGGTCTTCACCTCCACCGACGATCGGGCGCTCGCCGTCTCAAAGCGGCTGGCGGGCGGCGTCTCGCGGGTTGGCTCGGCCGAGCGGGACCGGCTGGAGCCGCTCGGCGTGCGCGTCGTCGACGCGTCAGGCTACGGCTGGGGCCTGATCGGCCACGACGTGTTCATATCCAACAGCGACGTGCGCGCCGCGCTCAAGCGCGCGGTCGAGCGCGGCGCCCAGGCCTGATGCGTCGCCGGCGCATGCCGGCGATCAGCCCGGTTCAGCTCGCTCGAAGGGCGCGGCGCTCGATCCGCATCGGCATGCCTCCCTCCGGCCGTAGGGTGACGCGCAGCAGCGGCCGAGGCGGGGCGTCGCGCACCGCGCTCAGGCGATAGCGCGCGATCAGCGTCGCCAGGATCGCGGTCGCTTCCAGCAGGGCGAAACCCATGCCGATGCAGATGCGCGGCCCGGCCCCGAAGGGGATGTAGGCGTAGCGATGGCGCGCTTTCACCGCTTCCGGGCTGAACCGGTCCGGATCGAAGCGATCGGGCTCGGCCCACAGCGCCTGGTGATGATGAATGGCGAAAACCGGCACGATCACCGTCGTGCCGGCCGGCACCACCTCCGCACCGATGGTCAGGTCCGCGACCGCCAGGCGGACGAGCACCGAAGCGGGCGGATAGAGGCGCATCGCCTCCTGCACCACCTGCCGGGTATAGACGAGATGCTCGATATGCTCCGGGCTCACGCCGTCCGGCGCCACTGCGGAGATCTCGGCCAGCACCTTGGCCTCGATCTCCGGATGCTGGCTCAGCAGGTAGAAGCTCCAGCTGAGGGCGAGCGACGTGGTCTCGTGGCCGGCGGCGATGAAGGTGAGGAGGTTGTCGATGATATCGCGGTCTTCCATCTGCTGCCCGGTCTCCGGATCGGAGGCGGCGAGGAGCAGGCCGGTCAGGTCGTTGCCCAGGGTGCCGCTCGCGCGCCGTGCCGCGATGGCGCGCCCTAGCGCATCACGCAGATAGCCGCCGGACCGGCGTGCCCGGCCGCGTCCGGGATAGGGCATCCATCTGGGAGCCCTCAGCAACGCCATGGCGACCGCCCAGCCGCTGGTCCGCAGATAGGCCGTGATGCTCTCGGCGACACGGTCGACGTCCATATCCGGCGCGCCTGCCAGCATGGTCTGGATGATGATGTCGAAGGTGGTGCGCATCATCGCGTGCAGGACGTCGATCTGGCGTCCATCCGCCGTGGCCCATTCGTCGCGCGTGCGCCCGGCGGCGGCGATGATGGCCGGCAGGAACGTCAGCACGTTCTCGTGGCGGAAGACGGGCGAGGCCAGCCGGCGCTGCCAGCGCCAATGCGCGCCGTCGGCCGTCAGGATGCCCCGGCCCAGCGCCGGCCCGAGGGCGCGCTTGGTGGCAGGGTCCTTGTGGAAGGCGTCGGCCTTCTCGACCATCACTTCCCGGATCAGGTCCGGATCCATCACGAAGAGGGTCGGGTGGCCCATCGTGCGCGTCCGTACCATGGGCGCTCGGTAGACCTCCTGCGGCCAACCCTCCAGCGGGTTGCGCAGGACGTAGCGCAGGGTGGTGAGGTTGCTGCGTCGCTCGGCCGGGAAGACGGCCTTGATCGTCGAGTGAGGCGGCGGCGCGTTCATCGGAGTTCCGTCGACGGCTACGTATCTGGCGCGATCGATGCTCGTTGCAAGCTGGCGTCGATGCGGTCCCGGCGCCCAAGTGTCGTGCGGAACGGCCTCAAGGGCAATCGACCGCACGATTGCTACCAAAAATTGCCAGGGGCATGCGGCGGAGCGCGGGCCGGCGCGATCCTGCCGATCGAAGCGTCGACGCAGCCGTTCGTCGAACTCGACCTGGCCAAGCTGGATGGCATCGGCAAGAGCACCGTGCTGGCCTGACTCGATGCCCGAGCGCGCTGACCGCCCTATCTGAGAGCCGTGCGCATTTGCGGCGGCCGGGGTGGGGGAGGGTGGTGAAAATGATCGCGGGGCATCTGGCGCTCGTCGGGGCGGCGCTGTTTGCGGGCGCCGCCCTTTACGTCAACGTGGCCGAACAGCCCGCCCGGCTGATCTTGGACGATTCCGCGGCGCTCGCCCAATGGCAGCGCTCCTACAGGACCGCCGCCGTCATGCAGGCGAGCCTGGCGATCCTGGGCTTCGTGCTCGGCGCGCTGGCGTGGTGGCAGACCGGACGCCTGGCCCTTCTCATCGGCGGGCTCGTCCTGCTCGCCAACTGGCCCTACACGCTGCTCGCCATCATGCCGACGAACCGGCGCCTGAAGGCGACGGATCCATCGCACGCCGGAGCGGAGAGCCGGTCGTTGATCGAGACATGGGGGCGGCTCCACGCAGGGCGCAGCGCGCTCGGGCTCGCTGCGACCGCCATTCTGCTGTGGGCCGTGGCCGCCTGAGGGGTCCTATTCGGCCGCCTGCTTCGGCGCATAACCCAGGCGCCGGCGCAGGTCCTGGATCAGCTTCTCGGCTGCATCGGCGATGACTGTGCCGGGCGGGAAGATCGCTGCGGCGCCAGCCTTGTAGAGCGCATCGAAATCCTGCGGAGGGATCACGCCGCCGACGACGATCATGATGTCGGGGCCGCCCTGTTCGGCGAGCGCCGCCTTGAGCTCTGGCACCAACGTCAGGTGGCCGGCGGCGAGCGAGGACACGCCGACGATGTGCACGTCGTTCTCGATGGCCTGGCGGGCGGCCTCCGCAGGGGTGGCGAACAGCGGCCCGATGTCGACGTCGAAGCCGAGGTCGGCGAAGGCCGAGGCGATCACCTTCTGGCCGCGGTCGTGGCCGTCCTGGCCCATCTTGGCGACCAGGATGCGCGGGCGGCGGCCGTCCTCCTCGGCGAAGGTGTCGACCAGCGCAAGGACGCGCTTCACCGTGTCGCTCATGCCGCCTGCCTCCCTCTTGTAGACGCCGGAGATCGAACGGATCTCCGCCTGGTGTCGACCCCAGACCTGCTCCAGCGCGGCCGAGATCTCGCCCACCGTCGCCTTGTGGCGAGCGGCATCGATGGCGAGGCCGAGCAGATTGCCCTCGCCGGTCTCGGCCGACTTCGTCAGCGCCGCCAGCGACTGCTCCACGGCCTTGGGATCGCGCTCGGCGCGCAGGCGCTGGAGCTTCTCGATCTGGCGCGTGCGCACGGCCGAATTGTCGACCTTGAGCACGTCGATGGGGGTCTCGCCGTTCGGCTTGAACTTGTTGACGCCGATCACCGACTGGGCGCCGGAATCGATGCGCGCCTGGGTCTTGGCTGCGGCCTCCTCGATGCGCAGCTTGGGGATGCCGGCCTCGATGGCCTTGGCCATGCCGCCGAGCTTTTCGACTTCCTCGATGTGGGCCCAGGCCTTCTTGGCGAGCTCGGCGGTGAGCCGCTCGACGTAGTAGGAGCCGCCCCACGGATCGATGATGCGGGTGGTGCCGCTCTCCTGCTGCAGGAACAGCTGGGTGTTGCGGGCGATGCGGGCGGAGAAGTCGGTCGGCAGCGCCAGCGCCTCGTCGAGGGCGTTGGTGTGCAGCGATTGCGTATGGCCCTGGGTCGCCGCCATGGCCTCCAGGCAGGTGCGGGCGACGTTGTTGAACACGTCCTGCGCGGTCAGCGACCAGCCCGAGGTCTGCGAGTGCGTGCGCAGCGGCAGGGACTTGTCGCTCTTGGGGTTGAAGTCCTTCACTAGGCGCGCCCACAGCAGGCGAGCGGCCCGCATCTTGGCGACTTCCATGAAGAAGTTCATGCCGATCGCCCAGAAGAACGACAGGCGCGGGGCGAACTGGTCGATGGTCAGTCCGGCGGCGAGGCCCGCGCGGATGTACTCGACGCCGTCGGCCAGCGTGTAGGCGAGCTCGAGGTCCTGCGTCGCCCCGGCCTCCTGCATGTGATAGCCGGAGATCGAGATCGAGTTGTACTTCGGCATGTGGCCGGAGGTGAAGGCGAAGATGTCGCCGATGATCCGCATCGAGGGCGTGGGCGGATAGATATAGGTGTTCCGCACCATGAACTCTTTGAGGATGTCGTTCTGGATCGTGCCGGCCAGCTTCTCGGGCGGCACGCCCTGCTCCTCGGCGGCGGCGACATAGAGCGCCAGCACCGGCAGCACGGCGCCGTTCATGGTCATCGACACGCTCATCTGGTCGAGCGGGATGCCGCTGAACAGGGTGCGCATGTCGTAGATGGAATCGATCGCCACCCCGGCCATGCCGACGTCGCCGGAGACGCGCGGATGATCGCTGTCGTAGCCGCGGTGGGTGGCGAGGTCGAAGGCGACCGACAGGCCCTTCTGGCCGGCCGCCAGGTTGCGCCGGTAGAAGGCGTTTGAGTCCTCCGCCGTTGAGAAGCCGGCGTATTGGCGCACGGTCCACGGCTGGTTGACGTACATGGTGGGGTAGGGGCCGCGCACGTAGGGCGGCAGGCCGGGCCAGGTGTCGACGAAGGCGAGGCCGTCGCGGTCGGCGGCGGTGTACACCGACTTGACGTCGATGCCCTCCGGCGTCGTCCAGGCCTCGCCCGAGGCCGCCGGCGCGGGCAGATGCGGCGCCTCGTAGGCCAGCGCGGAGAAGTCAGGGATGCGGGTCATCGGCCGGCCACCACTCTTGTATTCATTCAATTTAGCGCTGATCTCAGGCCGCCTTCAATGCGTCACGGCAAAAAGGGCGGCTGCGGAAGCCCGCTGATCTCAAGCGTGCTCCATGGCCTCGCTCAGCGTCGCGATCAGGTCGGCGCCGACGTAGACGAAGCGCGTCACGCTCGCGTCCTTGAGCGCGGCCTCCAGCTCGCCCGGCCGCCCTGCCAGATAGATCTCGCCAGCCCCCGCCGCCTTCAAGGCCCCCGCCGCCGCGACAGCGGACGTGGCGTAGACGTCGTCCGACGAGCACAGGCAGGCGATCCGGGCACCGGATGCCTTGAAGGCCTCGGCCATCGCCTCGTTCGACGGGAAGCCGTCGTTGGACAGGGCCTCGATGCCGCCCGCCTCGAAGAAGTTCTTGGCAAAGGTGGCGCGGGCGGTGAAGGCGGCGATTGGGCCGAGATTGGCCAGGAACACCTTCGGGCGGCTGCCGCTGGCGGCGAGCTTGGCGTCGGCGGTGTCGCGCAGCGTCTCGAACATCTCGCCGTCGCGGTGACCGGCCAGCGCCGCGAACACCGGGGTGGCGACGCGGGCGAACCCTTCCGGCATCGCCGCACCCGCGCGGGCCTGGGCGATGAGATCGGGAAATGGGCTGGAGGGGGCGATGCGTTCCGCGTGCGACGCGGCATTTGCCGGCGCCGGCGTCAGCACATCGACCGGCGCCTCGTGGATGTTGGGGAATTCGCTGGTGCCGGTGATCTGTACCTTGCGCTGCGCGATCGCCTTGTCCCGGGCGGTGCGCACGCCGGCGACGTCCGCCTGGAACCGTCCGGAGCTCAGCGCTGCAACGATGCCGCCGGCCGTCTCGATCGCCTGGAACGCACTCCAGGCGCGGTGGGCGAGCTCATCCGTGAGGGTCTCGATGCCGCCGGCGCCCGCGGCCGGGTCGGCCACCCGCCACAGATTGGCTTCCTCCAGCAGGATGAGCTGCGTGTTGCGGGCCATGCGGCGCGCGAAGCCATCGGCGAGGCCGAGCGCCGCGGTGAGCGGCAGCACGGTGACCGAATCCGCGCCGCCGAGGCCGGCGGCGAAGGCCGCGACCGTCACGCGCAGCATGTTGACCCATGGGTCGCGCCGCGTCGTCATCCGCCAGGAGGTCTCGGCCGCGAGGCTGAGCGGCTGCGGCGCCAGCCCGCACGCCTCCTCGACGCGCGCCCACAGCAGGCGCATGGCGCGGAACTTGGCCATCGTCATGAACTGGTCGTCGTCGGCGGCCAGCAGCACGGAGAGTGCATCGCGGGCGGCCTCGAGCGGCTGACCGCGCGCCTCCAGCGCGCGCAGATAGTGGACGCCGGTCGCCAGCGCGAAGGCCAGCTCCTGGACCTGCGAGCCTCCGGCCTCGTGCACGGCGCGCGCATCGACGCGCACCAGCGAGCGCTTGAAGCCGCGGGCGATCAGATCCCGCACCGTCTCGCCCAGCCGGTCGTGCAGCCCGTCCACGGGCAGCGGGCTCACCCCGGTGCGCACCATGTCGCCCACCGGATCGAGACCGAAATCGATGGACACGGCGTCGGGGGCCAGCTTGCGCGTGTCGACGAGGGCCGCGAGCAGGGCGGCGACGTGGCGGCCCATGAACGGCGCGGTTTCGACCCTGAGGCGCACCAGGTCGAGCATGACGCCGTCGAGCGTGGTGGCGAGGTCGGCGAGCGTCTCGATGCGCACGCCGCCGCTATGTGCCGCCGGCGCCCCGGCCAGGATCAGGGCCAGGCCGCTCGCTCCGCCCTCGAGGTCGGCAAGGGCAAAGCGATTGGCTTCCGCCGGCTCGGGATGGTCGACGCGCTGGACGACCGTCCAGGGGCCTTCTGCCCCGCGGATCGCCCGCGCCGTATCGCCGCCGGCCTTCGGATAAAGAGGCTGGACGGCGATGCCCTCGTAGGTCTGGGCCACTAGCTTCTTGGTGAAATCGCCACCCTTCAGAACCTTGTCGACCAGCTGGTGCCAATCGGCGTCCGAATAGGCAGGGAATGCGGGGGCGAGGCTGGTATCGTCCATGACGCGGCGCGACTTTCACCGGTGGGGCTGCCTGCGGGGTGCCGAGCCCTCCTTCGCGGCTCTTAGAGCATGTGCCGCGCGACCGTCAATTTCGCTGCAACGAAGCGTCGTCGCAAGTGCTGCACGCAGGATTGCTTGCCGATCTGCGGAGATCCCACGGTCTCCACATGCTTCAAACGCTTGCTTGACAGTCTGACGCTCCGCTTGTGCTGGCCGGTCGTGGCGGCGGCCGCAGCGCCGCTGCGCCGGCGGACGCCCGCTCGTCTGGTGGCGCTCCTCGCCATCGCTTATAAGGACGGCAGCGGGTTCGGCTCATCGGACGGATGCCGGACCTGCTGCGAAGCGGCGCTTCGGCCCGTTGTGCACCTCGCGATTCGAACCGGGGAATCAGTCATATGGCGAACGACGCCTTCGTTCTGATCGGCGTGAGCAAGGGTGAGGATCCGGAGCCCCAGGAGCTGACGCTGCGGCTCGCCAACCGCCATGGGCTGGTCGCCGGCGCCACCGGCACCGGCAAGACGGTGACCTTGCAGGTGCTGGCGGAGGGGCTTTCGGCGGCTGGCGTCAGCGTCTTCGCAGCCGACATCAAGGGCGACCTGTCGGGCATATCGCAGCTCGGCGACGCCAAGCCGGCCTTCGTCAATCGCGCCAAGGAGCTCGGCTTCGACTACAAGGCCGAGCGCTTTCCCGTCGTCTTCTGGGATCTGTTCGGCGAGCAGGGGCACCGCGTGCGCGCCACCATCTCGGAGATGGGGCCGCTGCTGCTGGCGCGCCTGCTCGAGCTCAACGACACCCAGGAGGGCGTGCTCAACATCGCCTTCCGGGTGGCCGACGAGCAGGGCCTGCTGCTGCTCGATCTCAAGGACCTGCGCGCCATCCTCACCTACGTGTCCGACAACGCCAAGGACATCACCGCCAAGTACGGCAACGTGTCCAAGCTGTCGATCGGCACCATCCAGCGCCGGCTGCTCGTGCTCGAGAACCAGAAGGGGGATGAGTTCTTCGGCGAGCCGGCCCTCGAGATCGCCGACCTGCTGCACGTCGATCCCGCCAGCGGCAAGGGCGTCGTCAACATCCTCGCCGCCGATAAGCTGATGAACAGTCCGCGTCTCTACGCGACGTTCCTGCTGTGGCTGCTGTCGTCGCTGTTCGAGGCGCTGCCGGAGGTGGGCGATCCCGAGAAGCCCAAGCTCGTCTTTTTCTTCGACGAGGCCCACCTGCTTTTCGACGACGCGCCCAAGGCGCTGCTCGATTCCGTCGAGCGGGTCGTGCGGCTGATCCGTTCCAAGGGTGTCGGCGTCTATTTCGTGACGCAGAACCCGCTCGACGTGCCGGATTCCGTGCTGGCGCAGCTCGGCAACCGGGTGCAGCATGCGCTGCGCGCCTTCACCCCGCGCGATCAGAAGGCGGTGCGGGCCGCCGCCGATACGTTCCGCCAGAATCCTGCCTTCAACGCCGCCCAGGTGATCACTGAGCTCGGCGTCGGCGAAGCGCTGGTGTCGGTGCTCGAGGACAAGGGCACGCCCTCTGTCGTCCAGCGCACGCTGATCGCGCCGCCGGCGGCGCGGGTCGGGCCGATTACCGCACAGGAGCGCCAGGCGCTCATCGACGCGTGTCCCTTCAAGAACAAGTATGCCAACGTCATCGACCGGGAGTCCGCGTTCGAGATCCTGCAGAAGCGGTCCGAAGCCAACGTGCCCCAGGATGCGCCGCCCGCACAATCCGGCCTCGGCGGCATCCTCGGCACCGTCGTCGACGACCTCCTCGGCGGCGGATCGGGCAAGGGCAAGCGCCGCGGCGCGCAGTCCCTGTCCGAGCGCGTCATCGGCAACGTGGCGTCGTCGGCGGCACGCACCATCGGCGCCCAGATCGGCCGGTCGATCCTGCGCGGCGTCCTCGGATCGATGTCGCGGCAATAGCGCCGCGCGCCCCCATTCCCCAGAGTCCGTCAACGAGGTTTCCATGTCTGAGCTCGACGCCGTCCTCGCCCGGATCGACGCGGATCTCGACGGCTCGCTCGAACGGCTGTTCGACTGGCTGCGGATCCCGTCGGTCTCGGCGGATCCGGCCCATGCGGAGGACTGCCGCCGTGCAGCGGAATGGCTCTCCCGCGACATCGCCGGCCTGGGTTTCGAGGCCGGGCTGGAGGAGACGCCGGGCCATCCGATCGTGCTCGGCCGCGCCCGGGCCGCCGGCAAGCCGCGCGTGCTGTTCTACGGCCACTACGACGTGCAGCCGGCGGATCCGGTGGAGCTGTGGGAGACGCCGGCCTTCGAGCCCCGGGTGACGACGCTGGCCGACGGACGCAAGGCGATCGTCGCACGCGGCGCCTGCGACGACAAAGGCCAGGTGATGACCTTCGTCGAGGCGTGCCGCGCCTACAAGGCCGTCACCGGTTCGCTGCCGGTCGACGTGACGTTGCTGGTCGAGGGCGAGGAGGAGGTCGGCTCGCGCCACATGCCGGACTTCGTCGAGAGCCGCCGCGACGCGCTCGGGGCCGACGTGGCGCTGGTCTGCGACACCAGCATGTGGGACCCGCGGACCCCGGCGATCACGGTGTCGCTCAGGGGCCTGGTCTACGAGGAGGTCACCATCAAGGCGGCCGACCGGGATCTGCACTCCGGGCTGTTCGGCGGCGCGGCGCAGAACCCGATCCACGTGCTGGCCCGCATCATCGCTGCCTTGCACGACCTGCAGGGCCGGGTGACGCTGCCGGGGTTCTACGACGGCGTCCCCGAGCCTCCGGCCGACGTGGTGGAGCAATGGCGCGGGCTCGGCCTCACGGCGGAGACGTTTCTCGGACCCGTCGGGCTGTCGGTGCCGGCCGGCGAGCGCGACCGCATGGTCATCGAGCAGATTCAGTCGCGCCCGACCTGCGACGTCAACGGCATCTTCGGCGGCTACACCGGCCCCGGCGCCAAGACGGTGATCGCGGCGCAGGCGACGGCCAAGCTGTCGTTCCGGTTGGTCGGCAACCAGGATCCCGACCGTATCCGCGCCGCCTTCCGCACCTTCGTGCGCGACCGCCTGCCGGCCGACTGCGAGGCCGAGTTCGGCGCCTTCTCCTCCTCGCCGGCGGTGTCGCTGCCCTACACCATGCCCGCCCTCAAGCGGGCGCAGCAGGCGCTCACCGAGGAGTGGGGACGGGAGGCGCTCGCCATCGGCTCGGGCGGCTCGATCCCGATCGTCGGCGATTTCAAGCGAACGCTGGGTCTCGACACGCTCCTGGTGGGGTTCGGCCTGGACGACGACCGTATCCACTCGCCCAACGAAAAGTACGATCTGACGAGCTTCCACAAGGGCACGCGCAGCTGGGCGCGCATCCTGGCGGCGTTGGAGCGCCCCTAGAAGGCGCTCATTCCGCCGCGCCGGTCCTGCACGGCGCCGGCGAATCGATCTAATGCTCGTTCGATCGAGGTGCTGGGGGCAGGGCCGATGCGAAGTTGGCGGATCATGTGGGTCGGAGCGATGCTGCTCTGGGCGCCCGTTGCGGCCTGGGCGCAGGCGACGAACGTGCAGGACGATCCGGTCACGCAGCAGATCATGGCGCTGCGCGACAAGATCCGCACCTCCATCGCCCGCAAGGATCGCGCTGCGCTGGAGGCGGTCTACGATGACCGCTTCAGCCATATCCGCGAGAACGGCCGCACGGACCTGAAGCGCGAGCGTATCGACCTGCTGCTCTCGGGCCAGGACGCGATCGAGATCGCGCCCGACGACCAGATGCTGATCCAGGCCTATGGGCCGGACACGGTGGTGCTGAGCGGCGTGAGCCCGATCAAGGATCGCAGGAGCGGCAAGTCGGCGGACTTTCAGTGGCTCGCGGTGTACGTGCGGCTCAACGGCGCCTGGAAGGTGGCCGTCAGCCAGGCCAATCGCGTACCCAAATCGCGCTAAGACTTCTCTCTGATCGGGTGGGTTCACCCGATCAGGAGGCGCGCCGGCAGGGGAGGGATGGCGGCGAGCGCCTCAGCGCAGGCCGCGCCAACCGACGCCGGTAAGCTTCAATCCGGCGACGCTCAGGCCGGCGTAGACCACCAGCCCGGCCAGTGCCAGCAACGCCAGATGCGCCTCCGCCCGCGAGGCCGGGAGCGCCGTCACCCAGCGTGCGGCGATCGGATCGAGCAGCAGTGTGGTCGCGACGAGAGCCGCCGCGGCAACGACGATGCAGGCGGCCGTCTTGAGGAAGACGGGGCTCGCGCTCATCCAGTCGCGGCGCGTGGCCAATGCGATCAGCAGCAGGATGTTGACCCAGGCGCCGATGGCGGTCGCCGTCGCGAGGCCGGGCGCGCCCCAGTCCTGCGCCAGCACGATCTTCAGCGCGACATTGACCGCGACCGCGGTGAGCGAGGCGATGAGCGGCGTGGTGGTGTCGTGGCGGGCATAGAAACTCGCCACGGCCGAGCGGATCAGCACGATCGCCGGCAGGCCGATGGCGTAGGCGGCGAGCACGGCGCCGGAGGCGGCTGCGTCCGCGGCGGTGAAGGCGCCCCGGCCGAACAAGGCCTGCATGATCAGCGTCGGTACGGTCAGAAATGCGGCCGCGAACGGCGCGGCGAGCAACAGCGTCAGCGCCATCGAGCGGTTCTGGGCACCATGGGCGCCGGCGACGTCGTCGAGCGCCAGCTTGCGGCTCATCTCCGGCAGCAGCACCGTGCCGGCTGCGATGCCGACCACGCCCACGGGCAGCTGGTAGAGCCGGTCGGCGTAGTAGATCGACGACACCGCGCCGGTCGGCAGCAGCGAGGCGATGATGGTGTCGGCGAACATGGCGATCTGCACGCCGGCCGAGCCGACGACCGCGGGACCCAGCGCCTTGAAGAAGCGGCGCATGTCCCCGTCCCACGCCAGCCGGCGCCAGCGCGGGCCGATGCCGGCCCGTCGCGCGTCGGCGACCACCAGCGCAAGCTGCAGGACGCCGGAGATGGTCACGCCCCAGGCCACCGCGTGGCCGGCGGTCGGAAACAGGAACGCCGCCGCGAGCGCCGCCACCATGGCCACGTTGAGCAGGATCGGCGCCGCCGCTGCCGCCGCGAAGCGGTCGACGGCGTTCAGCTCGCCCGAGATCAGCGTGACCAGGGTGATGAACAGCAGGTAGGGGAAGGTGATGCGGGTGAGGGTGACGGCCAGCTCGAACTTCTGCGGCTCGCTGGCGAAACCGGGTGCCAGCAGCTCGACCAGCTGCGGCATGAAGATCCAGGCCAGCACGAGGAGCACGGCCTGCACCGCCACCATCGCCGTCCACAGCCGGTCGGAGAACAGGCGGGCGGCTTCGCTGCCCCTGGTCTCGTGGATGCGCGAATAGGCCGGGACGAAGGCGACGTTGAGCGCGCCCTCGCCGAAGATGGCGCGGAAGTGGTTGGGCAGCTTGAAGGCGACCACGAAGGCGTCGGCCACCGGGCCGGCACCCATCACCGCGGCCATGACGACATCGCGCACGAAGCCGGTGAGCCGGGAGAGCAGCGTGAAGCCGCCGACCGACAGGATCTTACGGAACATCAGAGCATGATCCCAAAAAGTGGACGCCGGCTTTTGGACAAGATCATGCTCAAACAAAGAGTTAGAGGGGGATGATGCGAAGAAAAATCATCCCGCTCTAGCGGCTGCTGGACAGGGGGCGGTCGGCGGGGCGGGGAGGCGCCGGCGCGTCGGCCGAGCCGGCACCGGTTTCGATCCGCGGTACCAGTGATTCGGCCAGGATGTACAGGGGGCGGCCTTTCACCTCGGCGAAGATGCGTCCGATGTACTCGCCGATCACGCCGAGGGATAGCAGCTGAATGCCCGAGAAGAACATGATCGACACGATGAGCGATGGATAGCCGGGCAGATCGGTGCCCACCAGCATCGTCCTGATCAGGAAGAAGGCGGCCGACGCGATCGACGCGGTCGAGATCAGCAGGCCGACATAGGTCGACATGCGCAGTGGCGCCGTCGAGAACGAGGTGATGCCGTCGAGGGCGAAGTGCACGAGCCGCTTCAGGTTGAACTTCGACGTTCCGCTCTCCCGCTCGGCGACGGCGTAGGGCACGCCGATGGACGAGAAGCCGACCCACGCATAGAGGCCCTTGGAGAAGCGGGCGCGCTCGCCCATGGTCCGCAGGGCATCGGCGGCGGCGCGGTCGACCAGGCGGAAGTCTCCGGCGCCGACCGGAAGCGTCACTTCGCCGAGCGCGCTGAACAGGCGATAGAAGGCGCGCGCCAACCAGCGGCGCGCGGGCGCATCTGCCGCGCGGTCGGTCCGCTCGGCGTAGACCATCTGGTAGCCCTCTCGCCATTTGGCGACGAAGTCCGCAATCAGCTCGGGCGGATGCTGGAGGTCTGCATCCATCAGCACGACGGCGCTGCCGCGGGCGTTCTCCAGGCCGGCGGCGATGGCGATCTCCTTGCCGAAGTTGCGGCTGAAGGACAGCAGCCCGATGCGCGGATCGGCGGCGCGCTCCGCCTTGATGCGCGCCACCGTCTCGTCGCGGCTGCCATCGTTGACGAAGATGACCTCGTAACGCGCGGCCAGACGATCGAGTACCGGCCGCAGGCGCGCCACCAACGGCCCGATGTTGGTCTGCTCGTTGTAAACGGGAACGACGACCGAGAGCTCGATGTCTGGCCGGGGCACGGTCTCGCCGCTTGCGGTCACGCCACGGGCGGTCGATTTCGAGGGAAGCGCTGGAATAAATTCCGACATGTCGGGTCCGCTCTTGGGTGCCTGCTGTCGGCCGCAACGGAAGCCGGCTTGCAGTTCACCCGTCGGGTGGGAGTTTATCGCAGAGAGGCCGCTTCGAATATGACCTTGGATCCGCGCCATGGTTCCGCCGGCCCGCAAATGTCAAGATAAGGGGGCCTGCCGCCGCGGCGGTCGCGCCCGCACCGTTCTGCGGGACGTCGGGACGAAGTATGCCTGCTCTCAAACCGTTCATCCTCTGCGCGGACGACTACGCGCTGACCGAAGGCGTCAGCCGCGGCATCCTGGACCTGGCCGGATCGGGACGCCTCGGAGCGACCAGCGCGATGACCAATCGTCCGCAATGGCGGCGTCTGGCGCCGGAGCTCGACGCCCTCGGCCGGCCGATCGCCGTGGGCCTGCACCTCAACCTGACGCTGGGCGAGCCGCTGACGCGGGCGGCGAGCCTCGCTGCGGCGGGACGGTTCCTGCCGCTCGGCCAGATCGTGCGACGGGCCCATGCCGGCCAGCTCGCAGCGGCGGAGCTCCAGGCCGAGATCGCGGCGCAACTGGATGCCTTCGCCGACGGACTGGGGCGCATGCCGGACTATGTGGACGGGCATCAGCACGTGCATGTGCTGCCCGGCGTGCGCCAACAGGTGCTCGCCGTCCTGGCTGGCCGCGGCCTTGCGGGCCGTCTGTGGATCCGTGATCCCGGCGACGCGCCGACGGCGATTCTCGCCCGGCGCCATTGCGCGCGCAAGGCGCTCCTGCTTGGGCTGCTCGCCCGCGGTTTTGCGGCCGCGGCGCAGCGATGCGGATTCGCCGTCAACAGCGGCTTTGCGGGCTACAGCAGCTTTGGGCCGAGCGGCGACTACGCTCGGGAGTTTGCGACGTTCCTCGTTGCGCCGGGACGGCGGCACCTGGTCATGTGCCATCCCGGTCATGCCGATGACGAACTGCGCGGCCTCGACCCGGCGATCGAGTCGCGGCCGCGCGAACTCGCGTTCCTGGCCTCTCGCGGCCTCGACGATGCGTGCGAGGCGGCTCGGATGCGCCTCGCGCGGGATTGGAGCTGACCAGCGGCGCCTGGCTCAGGCCTCGTTGAACAGCTTCTCCACGTGCTCCCAGTTGACCAGGTGGTCGACGAAGGCCTTCAGGTAGTCGGCACGGCGATTGCGGTAGTCGATGTAGTAGGAGTGCTCCCAGACGTCGACGCCGAGGATCGGCTTGGCCCCGTGGACCAGCGGGTTCTCGCCGTTAGGCGTCTTGATGATTTCGAGCTTGCCGTTCTTGACCGCGAGCCAGGCCCAGCCGGAACCGAACTGGCCGACGCCGGCCTGAATGAAGTCTTCCTTGAATTTATCGACCGAGCCGAGATCGGCGACGATCTTCTTCTCCAGGGCGCCCGGGACGGCACCGCCGCCGTTCGGCTTCATCCATTGCCAGAAATGGATGTGGTTGTAGTGCTGGCCGGCGTTGTTGAAGAGCGGCTGATTCTTGCCGAAGGCGGCCTTGACGACCTCCTCGACGCTCTTCCCCTCCAGATCGGTACCGGCGAGCAGCTTGTTGCCGGTATCCACGTAGGCCTTGTGGTGCTTGTCGTGGTGGTACTCCAGCGTCTCCTTCGACATATACGGCTGCAAGGCATCATAGGCGTAGGGCAGGTCGGGCAGCGTGAAGGTCATGGCTTCCTTCCTTCGGTTCCGCGGGGTCCGGTGGCGCCGACGCGACACGCGGATGCCTGGCTAGTTAAGGCCCGCCCGCCATGGCGGCAAGCCGTAGCTGGAGCGCAGGCGCTCGGTACAACTGGTCACGTGACGCATTGGCATATATCAAAGTGTCTCGGACCTATGTTGCGTGCGCATTCGCGCCTCAAAACTCTCTGAGGCCCCGCTATGGTGATCGTTCTGTTTGCCCTCGCCCTCGCTCTGGTCGGCGGCGGGTTTTACTCGATCTATTGGGGTCTCCCCCTGATCGTGATGGAGCGCGGCTGGACCTGGGTCATCGCGGGCAGCATGTTCGCCTCGTCCGGCTTCATCATCTTCGCGCTCGCGCTGATTGTGCGGGCGCTGCACCGGCTTCCCGATTATCTTGAGGCTGCTCATCCGGATCTGCAGCCGGAGCTCGAGGCGCCGTCCGCGGCGCCGCGGACGACGTTCCGGCCGGCGCCTCCCGAGATGCCCGGGCGAGCCCCCAAGGCTCCCCCGGTGCCGCCCCTCACGCCTGTCACCGACATCGTGACCGACGGCGGGGCCAAGCTGCCGGCTGAAAAGGCGCCGGAGCCAGCGCTCGTCGCGCCGGCCGAACGCGCCGCCCCGACGATCGCCGCTCCGGCGATCACCGCGCCGCCGCCGCGGCCGCCCCTGCCGATCGAGCCCCGCCCGGCTCAACCGGACGAGAAGGAGAGGACGAGCCGCATCGGCTCCCTGTTCGGCCGCGGCCGCGATGTGACGCCGGCGCCTGCCGCGCCGCCGGCCGAGCGCAGCGTCCCGATCGCCGCCCCGGAGCCCCCGCGACGGCCGCAGATGCCACCCCTGCCGGTCGAGCCGCTGCCGGCTCAGCCGGACGACACCGACAGGACGAGCCGCCTCGGCTCCCTGTTCGGCCGCACGCGTGAGCGGGCGCCGGCGCCAGTGCCGCCCGAGCCCGCCGAATCGGCCGAGGTCAGGCCCGAGGCGCCGATTCGTGCCGAGCGGCCCGAGCCGCCCGCCCCGGAGACTATCGAGGAACCGGCCGAGCCGCCCGTGCCCGAGGCTGCCGAGGAGGCGCCGCCGCCGACGGTGGTCGGCACCTATACGGCGGGCAGCACGCTCTACGTGATGTACTCGGACGGCTCGATCGAGGCGGAGACCGCGACCGGCGTCCTGCGCTTCGCCTCGCTCGACGCGTTGAAGGAGCACGTATCGCGAGGCGAGCTGAACTGAGCGCAACGGCCGCCAAAGGGCCGTCCTGCCGCCGGCCGGGCGCTCACGCGGGCTTGAAGCCGGCCACGGCCTGCAGGGCGAAGGCGTAGATCAGCGCCGTTTCCTTCAGACTGTCGAAACGGCCGGCGGCGCCGCCATGACCCGCATCCATGTTGGTGTGGAGGAGAATCGGGCCGCCGCCGGTCATGGTGGCGCGCAGCTTGGCCACCCATTTCGCCGGCTCCCAATAGGTCACCCGCGGATCGGTGAGGCCAGCGAGCGCCAGGATCGGGGGATAGGCCTGGGGACGGACGCAATCGTAGGGCGAATAGGAACGGATGAAGTCGAAGTCGGCGCGGCTCTCGCCCGGATTGCCCCATTCGGGCCACTCGGGAGGCGTCAATGGCAGTTCGCCGTCGAGCATGGTGTTGAGCACGTCGACGAAGGGCACGTCGGCGACGATGCCGGCGAAGAGCCCCGGCGCCATGTTGGCGATCGCTCCCATCAGCATGCCGCCGGCGCTGCCGCCTTGCGCCACGATGCGCCCGCGGCCGGTGAGGCCTTCGGCCGCCAGATGCTCGCACACCGCGATGAAGTCTGTGAAGGTGTTGGGCTTCTTGTGCCGCTTGCCGTCGCGGTACCAGGCCCAGCCCTTCTCGGTGCCGCCGCGAATGTGGGCGATGGCATAGATGAAGCCGCGGTCGACGAGCGACAACGGATTGGTGCGGAATGAGGCCGACATGGCGCTTCCGTAGGCGCCGTAGCCGTAGACCAGCGCCGGCGCGGTGCCGTCGAGCGCCGTGCCACGCCGATAGAGCACGGAGATCGGTACCAGCGCCCCGTCGGGGGCCGGAGCCATGAGGCGCCGCGTCACATAGGCGGCCGGGTCGTGCCCCGACGGCACCTCCTGCTGCTTCAGCAGCGTCCGCGTCCGCGTGGCCATGTCGTAGGCGTAGGTGGTGGCCGGCGTCGTCAGCGACGCATAGATGAAGCGGACCACGTCGGTATCGAATTCGAAGCCGGCGTCGAGGCCGAGCGCATAGGCCTCTTCGTCGAAGGCGATGGCGTGCTCGTCACCGGTCGCGAAGGTGCGCACGATGATGCGAGGGCGGGCGTCCTGCCGCTCCATGCGCACCAGATGCCGGGCGAAGGCGATGTGGGAGAGAATCATCACGCCGGCGCGATGGGGCACCAGATCGCGCCAGCTGTCGCGCCCGGGGGCCGACACGGGGGCCTCGACGAGCTTGAAGTCCTCGGCGCCGTCGGCGTTGGTCGAGATGATCAGGCGGTCGCCGTGGTGCTCCACGTCGTACATCAGCTCACGCTGACGCGCCGCCACCAGCACCGGCCTGGCCTGCGGGTCGTCGAGCTCCACGAGCCACGACTCCGAGGTCTCGTGATCGCCCGCGGCAATGACCAGGAAACGGCTCGACTGGGTCGAATCGATGTTCACGAACCAGCCTGGATCCGCCTCCTCATAGATCAGCTCGTCGTCCGCCTGCGGCGTGCCCACGCGGTGGCGGAACACACGGCTCGGGCGATGGTTCTCGTCGTTCATGACGTAGTAGAAGGCATCGCCCGCCGCAGCCCAGATCATATCGCCGGTCGTGTCCTCGACGGCGTCGGCCAGATCCCGGTCACGCAGGTCGCGGACCCGGATGCGGTAGTACTCCGACCCGCGCTCGTCGACGCTGTAGGCGATGCGGGCATGATCATGGGTATGGACGACCCCGCCCAGATCGAAGAATGCCTTGCCCTTGGACAGGGCTTCGGCATCGAGCAGGATCTCCTCGGCCCCTCCGTCGCGCGGGGTGCGGCAGACCAGCGGATGCTCGGCGCCGGCGTCGTAGCGCTCGTAATAGGCAAACGGGCCGTCGGGCGCCGGCACGGAGGACTCGTCCTCCTTCATCCGGCCGCGCATTTCCTTGACGAGTTTGGCACGCAGCGCCTTGGCGGGCGCCATGATGGCCTCGCAATAGGCGTTCTCGGCTTCCAGGTGGACGCGGATCGAGGCCGGCAGCGCGCCCGGATCCTTCAGCACCTCGGCCCAGTTGTCCGCCCGCAGCCAGGCGAAATCGTCAACGAGCGGTTCGCCGTGCACGAGACGCGTGGTCGGCTGCGGCGAGGCCTTGGGCGGGATGGCGACGGCCGGCTCGGGCGATGGCGCTGTCATGGCGTATCCTGATGGCAGGAGGGGCGGAGCGGAATCGAACGGCCGGCGCCTCAGGTCAAGCCGGATGCTGCGGAGGCGACCGGCTGCCGGCGGCTGCGGCCCGCCCTCAAACCGAGGCGGTGGCGCGCGACAGCGCCGTGGCGGCGTCGCTCTTGATCCGTTCGACCATTGAACGCAACCCGTTGGAACGCTGCGGGGTCAGATGGTCCGCCAGGCCCAGCTTGGCGAACAGGCCCCGCGTATCGGCCGCCACGATCTCGCGCGCCGGGCGGCCGGACAGGAACGCGAGCGTGACCGCGATGAGACCGCGCACGATATGGGCGTCGCTGTCGCCCCGGAAGGTGAGGCGTGGACCGTCCGGGCTCGCCGCGACTTTGCTGTCGAGCCACACCTGGCTGGCGCACCCGCGTACCTTGTTGGCATCCGTGCGCGCCTCGTCGGGCAGCGGCTCCAGCGCGCGGCCGAGCTCGATCAGATAGCGGTAGCGGTCCTCCCACTCGTCCAGGAAGGCGAAGTCGTCGAGAATCGTGTCGATCGAAGCGGGCATGAAAACCATCGGTCCAACGGGCTTGTCATCAACCTAAGCCCTCTCGATCGGGTTTTCGAGATCAGCGGTTGCCGCTGGCAGCAAGCGCAGCAGGCGGCTCACCCTCAGGGCGAGCCTCCTTCTTCGACGACAGCAGGTGCCCAACCAGGGACGCCGCGAGCCGCGACAGCTCGGTCGCGCCGGCTTCGCCAATGCTGGCGAGCTGCGACCAGTCGATCTTCCGGGCGGCGGCATCGGCGCTGGCCGCCGCGGCGGCCAGATCCTTCATCTGCCTGGCGGCCGTCGCCGTTGGGTCGGCCGCACCGTGCGCGCTGTGCGGCTCGGAGGCATTCGGTGTCCCACGCTCGTCGACGTGCAGAGGCGACAGCATATAGACGACCGCGATGCAGATCAGACACTTGACGAGATGGCGCATGGCCGCGTCCTTCGCTCGGCGCGTGAAAGAGGTGCCGCATCCGGCGTGAGCAGAGCATTGCCGACGTCCTGCGCCGCCGGCCCGGCCTGTGCGGGATGAGGCAGTGTCGCGCTAAGGCTTTAGCATTGCGTAAAGGCGCTTCTGCCAATGTCCCCGCGACGGGCGGCGGAGCCCATGAGGCTGCGTGTATGGGGAGCGATCCTTGCCGGGACGAACGACGCTCATGAAGACAGCTGGAGCGCTCGGCCGTGCATTCGGTCGTCTGATGCCGCGCGTGCGGCCGACCGCCGTCGCTGCGCCGCAAGAGCCCGTTGCGGTGGCGTCGACGCTTCCGTCGGACGTGATCGCGACCCTCGGCCATGAGTTGCGAACACCACTTGCGGCCCTGCTCGGATATGCCGAGCTGCTTCAGGCCGACGGCGACATGGACCAGACGCAACGGCGCGCCTACGCCGCCGCCTGCTACGTGGCCGCCAAGCACCTGGACGAACTGGTCAGGGCCGTGGTCGACGAAGGCGCCCGAGGGCTGGCCAGCCCCGGGCTCGACCGCCAGCCGGTCGACCTGTCGACGGTGCTGGTCGAATGCTGCGAGCTGGTGCGGTTCGATGCCGAGAGGCGTGGGGTAACGCTGCACGCCCCGACCGATGCGCCGGCCATCGACGCCATCTGCAACGCGCGGGCGATTCGGCAGATCGTCCTCAATCTGCTCGGCAACGCCATCAAGTTCACGCCGCCGGGAGGCGACATCAGGGCCGCGACGAGGAGCGAAGGCGCTCTGGCCGTGCTGACCATCGTCGACACCGGAGTAGGCATGGCCGGCTCGGGCGACGCCGCCGTGGCGCATCCGGGGCATGGGCGTGGCTTGGGCCTCAGCCTCGTGCGCAGCCTTGCGCGGCTGCACGGCGGCGAGCTCTCGATTCGTCCGGTTGCCCCGACGGGGACGCTCGTGCGCATTACGCTGCCGCGGCAGCTGAGCGCGGAGGAGACCTCGGTGAACCATTCTCCCGGAACCGACGCCGCGGTTCCGGCCCCGTCCTCGTCCAACTCCTACAGAATGGCCCTTTCTTGTGCGTGAAGCCCTCGCCCGATCCCATCATGATGTCGCCATCTACGACCGCCCCGCGTCTCGCGGACGCAAGCCGGCCGGCAAGCGTAAAGCGACTGCCGCGCGCGGTTCCCGTCGCCTGGGCCGCCTGCTGTTCGGCCTCTGCGCCGTGGGCCTCGCCGGCGGCGTGATCGGCAACGCGCTTCTGCTGCAGACCGGGCAGCATCCGTCTCCCTTGTTCGCCGCGCCGGGCGCGGCGCCGGCCAGCACGGCCCGAGGCCCGGAGGTGGCCAGACCCGCTTCTCGCGACGCACGGGCGGCGCCAGCTCAACAGACCCAGCCCGCAAGCCTCGCGCCGCTGGCCGCCGAGGCGACGGCCGCCGCGCCGCCGGCTCCGGTCCGGGCGAAGGACGCCATCGGCGACCTGATCCGCGGTGCCGGCGCACCGAAGGCGGCAGCGCCGGCCGTCGAAGCGGCTCGACCGGCGGCCTCGGGCACCGTCGCGTCCGGTCAACGCGCCCTGACCAAGCTGGGCTACGGTCCGCTCAAGGCCGACGGCGTCGCCGGGCAGGGCACGCGCGCGGCGCTCGAGCGTTTCGAGAAAGACAAGGGACTGCCGGTAACGGGAGAATTCGGGCCGCGGACCGTCAAGGCGCTTGCCGCGGCATCGGGCATCGCGATCGAGTAGAGCGGTCGGGTCCGCAGGGGGTAACGATCGGCCATGAGGCTCCGCGCCGACTTCTGGGTCGCCGCCTATATCCGCCGCTGCTTCCTGGAGGGGGCGACCGCGGTGCTGCGCAAGCGTGGTGCCGAGGAGGCGGGCGCGATTTTCGTCAAGCTGGACAGGCTCGACGGAACCGTGGCGCTGTTCGGCCCGGCGCCGCAGAGCTGGACGATGGATCGTCCGGAGGAGCGGCTGTTCGCTCCGGTGCCGCTCGGCGAGCCGACGGCGCTTGCCGCGGAGGAAAAGCTGGCGAAGGAACGAGCATTCGATCCGGATCTCTGGATCGTCGAGGTCGAGGACCGCGACGGCCGTTGCTTTCTGGACCTGGCCGCGCCGCCCGCCTGAGGCGCACCCCTTATTCCTGGTCGGACTCGCCTTCGCGGGCGCAGGTCACGCTGGTAACGGCGGCCTGCGCCTGCCTGAGCAGGCTCGGACGGGCTGCGACCGCGCGGACGACGAGCAAGCCCTTGATGGACGGGGAAACCACGCGGATCTCGCCGGCGGCCGTGTCGTCGCCCTCGTCCGCCTGGGCTTCGTCGAGCTGCGCCTGAGTCATGATGGCCAGGTCGATCTGGCCGCGTACCGACGCACGATCGGTCAGGCCGTAGAAGACGCCGCCGCCGCGGGCGTGCAGCGACAGGGTTTCGAGCAGGCCCGACGCGGGCGCGGCGACATGAACGGGCCCGTCGGTCAGATCGAAGGCGCAGACCGCGGTCGCCGCAGCCGGATCGGCATTGGGAAGGGCCAGTCCGGGGCCGCCGGACGGCTCCGACGCAGCCACCAGCTCGGCGTGACCGTTGCGACCGGTCAGGGCATAGCGCGAGAAGGCGTCCCGGTGGGCGAGCGAGGGCACGCGCAGGACGACGAGGATGTGCACGATGGCCCCGAGGACGAGCCCGGCGGCGGCAGCCAGAACGACGTCGGACAGACGGATACGCATGGCCGGCTCACCTGCTCGCGATCATGGGCATCCGACCTTCTTGATCGAGGGCAGCGATTTGACGTCCAGGGTGCGCGAGCTGATCGAGACCGGGCTGTCGTAAAGGCGCAGGATCAGCCGCACCGGGCCCGCGGCCGGCATGCGTAGCCAATTGCCCGGTGTCGCGCCCCGCGACAGCGTGATCCTGGGGCGCCCGTCGGCGCCGCGCAGCACGTCGGCGCCGGTCAGATGGGTGATGCCGAGCTCGTCGACGAGGGGCGCGTCGGCGAGGTCGGCGAGCGTCAGCGTCCATATGCGCGCCGCCGGCGAGTCGCCGGAGACGGAATAGGTGCATGTCGCCACCAGCGTCGCTCCCGAATCGTCGCGGTCGGCGACGAAGACATGGCCCTCACCCGAGCCGAGCGGCAGAGTTCCGCTGCGCGCAACGATGGCTCGCGCATAAGGATCGATCGGCCGGGAGCCCATGTTGGGCCAGCTCTTCCACGGACCGACCTGCACCCTTCCGACGGGAGGCTCGCCTCGCAGGGCCCACAAGGCCGAGCCGAAGCCGACGGGCACCGCCACCGCCAATACGATGAAGGTCATGGCAACGAGTCGCACGGCGTTCGCCTCCGCCGCTGTCTATGGGACGGCCGTCGCCGGGGCCGCCTGCTGGCCGGATGCCGACGACAGCTCTGTCGGGCCGATGCTGCCGGTCGTCCCGGCGTCGGGCTTGTTGGCCGTCCCGACCGAGCCGTGATCCGGCTCGACGCTGCGGAACAGCTCGCCGATGCGGTCGACCGCCTCGTAGCTCTTGCGCGACAGGGCGCCGGCGTTGCCCGCGCCTTCCAGGCCGGCGGGCGCGCCCGCTGCCTCCCTGGCTGTGGTGGCGGCCGGGAATGGCTCGACACCGGGAATCGGCTTGATGTCGATGCCGCGGTGGATCGGCTCCATCATGTCGTACCAGGTCTGGGCCGGGAGCGTGCCGCCGGTCATGCGGTTGGTGGACGAGTAGTCGTCGTTGCCCATCCAGACGGCGGCGACGTAATTGCCGGTGAAGCCGACGAACCAGGCGTCGCGATAGGCGTTGGTGGTGCCGGTCTTGCCGCCCACCTTGACCCCGTCGATGCGGGCGCGCTTGCCCGTGCCTTCCTCGACGACCTTGTTCAGCATGCCATTCATGTCCTGAATGACGTTGAGGGGGATGACCTGCTCAGGCTTGGGGGCGTCGCGATCGTGGCGCCAGATCACGTCGCCGCGGCTGTTGCGGATCTCGAAGGCGGCGTAGGGCACCGCCCGCTTGCCGCCATTGGCGAACACGGCAAAGCCCGAGGTGTGCTCGAGGATGTTGACCTCGGCCGAGCCGATCGGCAGCGATGTATTCGAGAGCTTCAGCTCGTGCACGATGCCCATGCGGTGCGCCACCTCGATGATCTTGGCGCGGCCGATCCTTGCGTTGCCATTGCCGAGGTCCTTCGACAACCGCACCGGAATGGTGTTGATCGATCTCACCAGCGCCGACGTCAGCGTCACCGAGCCGGCGAAGGAGTGGCCATAGTTGGCCGGGCACCAATTGCCGATACAGACCGGCCCGTCGACGACGATGCTGGTCGGCTTGAATTTTCCCGACAGCAGCGCCGTCGTGTAGACGTAGGGCTTGAACGAGGAGCCGGGCTGGCGCAGGGCGTCGGTGGCGCGGTTGAACTGGCTGGCGCCGTAGTCGCGGCCGCCGACCATGGCACGCACGGCACCATCCGGCTCCATGATCACGGTGCCGGCCTGCGATGCGCCCCATTGCTCGCCGTACTGGCGCAACGCGTTCTCGATCGCCGTCTCGGCGCTCTTCTCGATACCGACGTCGAGCGTGGTCTTGACGGTCAGCACGCGGTCGTTGCCGAGCTTGTTCTCGTCCGCCATGCGGCGAATCTCGTCGAACGCCCAGTCGAGAAAATAGTCGGGGCTGAAGTCGCGCTTGCGGTCGAGCGGGACGGCCGGGTTGCGCCGGGCGGAAGCCACCTGGCCATCGGTGAGGAAGCCCGCCTCGACCATGTTGGAGAGCACGTCGTTGGCACGGCTGCGGGCGGCCGGCAGATTGACGTGGGGAGCGAACTTGGTCGGCGCCTTGAACAGGCCCGCCAGCATGGCGGCTTCCGCTAGCGTCAGGTCGCGGGCGGACTTGCCGAAGTAGAACTCGGCCGCGGCTGCGGCGCCGAAGTTGCCGCCGCCCATGTAGACGCGGTCGAGGTAGAGCTTGAGGATCTGGCTCTTGGTCAGCCTCGCCTCCAGGAACAGGGCGAGGAAAGCCTCCTTGATCTTACGCTCGATCGACCGCTCGTTGCTGAGGAACAGGTTCTTGGCGAGCTGCTGGGTGATCGTCGAGCCGCCCTGCACGACGCCTGACGCCTGCGCGTTGACGAACAGGGCGCGTGCGGTTCCGATCGGGTCGACGCCCCAGTGCTCGAAGAAGCGCCGGTCCTCGGTGGCGAGCACCGCCTGCAGGAAGTAGTCCGGATAATCGTCGAGCTTCAGGCTGTCGTCCTGGCGCACGCCGCGCCGGCCGATCTCCTCGCCATAGCGATCGAGGAACGTGATGGCGAGATCGGGCTGCTTCAGCCAGTCTTCGCGGCTGGTCTCATTGAAGGCCGGAATGGCGAGCGCCAGCATGACGACGCCGATACCGACCGAGAGCGTCAAGCCTTCGCAGGCGAGCTCGGCCGCGACCCTCGCGGCCCCGCGTGCGGTGAAGCGATCGGCAAAGTCGGAGTAGCTGCGCCACATCCCGGCAAGCCGGGCACCGGCGCTGTACAGGCTGGAATCGATCCACGAATCGACCGCGAGCGCCCAGCGGCGCATTCGCATCGACCTGGATTCACCACCGTCAGCGCTCAAAATCCTGATCCGTTCCAGTCGCGGCCCTTTGGCCGCCACGCTCGCAGATTATCGATGCTCGCCCGGCGACGTCAGATGGGATAACGCAAACAGCCTCGTTAGGTAAATGTTTCGTCTTTGTGCCGACTCCAAGACCTTAACTCCAAGACCGCAATCGCGGCTGATGCCATGCTGAGGCCCATCCGATGAACGTACCCTTGCGTGATCCGGCACCGGCGGCGGAGCCGTTCTGGCGCACGAAGACGCTCGACGCCATGACCGACGTGGAGTGGGAAAGCCTCTGCGACGGCTGCGGCCGCTGCTGCCTCATCAAGCTCGAGGACGAGGAAACCGGCCGGGTTCACTACACCGACGTGGGTTGCGTGCTGCTCGACGGCGAAGCCTGCAGCTGCCGCGACTATCAGGCGCGCCAGGACAGGGTGCCGGATTGCGTGCGGCTGACGCCGTCGACCGTGCGCGAGCTCACCTGGCTGCCGCCCACTTGCGCCTACCGCCTCGTGCGCGAAGGGCGGGACCTGTACTGGTGGCACCCGCTCGTCTCGGGCGACGTCGGCACGGTCCACGCGGCAGGCGTGTCCGTACGCGGCCGCCTGAGCGGGACCGAGGACGAACTGAGCATCGACGAGCTGCCGGAGCGCATCGTGCGCTGGCCGATGCGCATGCCTGGCCGCGCCAAGGCGAGACGTTAGAGCAATTCGCGGTTGGGCGGACACACCCAACCGTAAGATAAGCTCTTCATATTCAAAGACTTATGAGCATTTCCTGCCATTGGATGATCCCATCCAATGGCGAAATGCTCTAGCTGCGCGACCGCTTCCGCTTCGGCTCGGGTGTGGGGAGCACATTGGCGATCGGAACGAAGCCGGCGCCGCCGAGCACGACCACCTTGGTGCCGATGGGCACGCGCGAATAGAGATCGATGACGTCCTGATTGATGAGGCGAATGCAGCCTGACGACACCCGCGTGCCGATCGTGTGGGGCTCGTTCGTGCCATGGATACGGAACAGCGTGTCCTTGCCGTTCTGGTAGAGGTACATGGCGCGGGCGCCCAGCGGATTGCGCGGCCCTCCGGCGACGCCGATGCCGCTTTGCAGCTTGACGGCCACCTTCTTGAGCTCGGGCTGACGCTCGATCATCTCCTTGGGCGGATACCAGTCCGGCCATTCCTGCTTGCTGTTGATGATCGCCTGGCCCGACCAGCCGAAGCCCTCGCGGCCGACGCCGACGCCGTAGCGCATGGCCCTGCCGTTGGACTGGACGAGATAGAGGTAGCGCCGGTTGGGGTCGATGACGATGGTCCCGGGCGGCTCCGTCCCGGTGTATTCGACGGCTCTGCGGGTGAAGCCGGGGTTGATCTCGGAGAGCGGCACCGCCGGGATCGGAAACCGGTCGTTAGGGATCGCCCCGTACATCGAGGCGAGGTTGCCCTCTTCGGCCGGGGCCAGCGCCAGAGCTTGCGGAGGTGGGGCGGCCGGCGCCGCGGGCGCGGATGTCTGGATGATCGGACCGGGATTGCGGCTCTGGCAGGCCGCAAGCGCGGCCGTAGCCGACGCAGCGAGGAAGATGCGACGATTGAGCACCGAGACTGACCCCTGGCACGCGACAGCCGCGACGGCCGGGCATCGGTCGATTCGCAGCTCATTCTTGCCCTCTAGTGCCGTCCGGTGCGGCTCCGTTGCAACTATGAACCGCAACGGCGGCAACGATTTGCGCCGAGTGTTGCATATCGGCATCCGCGCCGCCGCGGCGGCGGCGCTCACGCATATTGCGCAACGCCGTTGCCGAACGACCAGTTCTCCGCCGCAACCTCCACGAGATTGATGAAGATGTCGTCGGGGCGCAGGCCGGACGCCGCAGCGAGCCGCTGCGCGATCGCCCGATAGAGCGCTTGCTTCTGCTCGCGCGTGCGGCGGTTGGTCACGGTCAGCTGGACGATCACCAGATCATCGCTGCGTGCAAAGCCCAGGTAGCGGGCGCCGTAGATGAACTCGTTCGCCTCGTGCTGGTCGATCAGGATGAAACGGTCATCGTCCGGCACGTCGAAGCTCTCGCGTAGCGCCTCGTAGACGCCATCCGCAATGGCGGCCACCTGGGCCTCGGGCTTGCCCTTGCGCAGGGAGATGCGAACGAGCGGCATGGTCTGTCCTCCGGTGGGGTCGAGCGCGACCACAGCGGATGTAGGCCTGGCACCGTCATTCGAATATGCGATGTCTGATGATATCAGTGATTTTAATATGAAATGGATGGGGCCCCACGCGCCTTGACGCGACGACGAGGCCCGGGGAGGATCGAGCCCATAACATTGGTTATCCACATTGGTTATCCACCTGGCTGCCGGCCGCATGGCGACGGGTAGCTGCGGACGACGGGAGCGACGCGTGAGCGAGGACACCCCTCGGGTTTATCTGAGCCCGGCCGAATACATCGACAGCGATCATCCCGACGTCATCACCTTTGCCGAGCGCGTGACGGCCGGGACGAGCACGGATCAGGACAAGGCGCGGGCGCTCTACCGGGAGGTCCGGGACCTCTATTACGACCCCTACGTCGACACCTCGAACCCGGAGACCTTCCGCGCCTCGAGCGTGCTGGCCGCCGGACGCGGCTACTGCGTCGGCAAGGCGTCGCTCTACGCGGCGGCTTGCCGGGCGGTGGGCGTGCCGGCCCGGGTCGCCTTCGCCGACGTGACCAACCACCTCTCGACACCCCAGCTCCGCGAGCGGATGGGGACCGATCTGTTCGCCTGGCACGGCTTCACCGAGGTTTTTCTCGACGGCCGCTGGGTCAAGGCGAGCCCCACGTTCAATACGACGCTGTGTCAGAAGCTCGGTGTGGCGCCGCTCGATTTCGATGGCCGCACGGATGCGTTGCTTCAGCCGTTCGACGGCGACGGGCGCGCGTTCATGAAGTACGAACGCCAGCATGGCGCGTTTCATGATGTGCCGGCAAAGTTCCTCCGCGACGAGATGCGCCGCCAGTATCCGCGCCCGCTCAGCCGAGGCGAGGGCGCTCCCAAGGCGGACATGGAGGCGGAGGCGGAACGCCTGCGCGCAGCGAGCTGAGGCGCCGTGCGAAAAGCGTGTCGGCGATGCAACGTCCCTCGGCGGCCTGCACCGGCGCGGTGCGTCGAGCGCATTTTTTTGTTGCTGTTCCGCTGTAACCTCTGCGTTAACCATAGCTATCGTGGTGTCGCGCCGGCTGCATGGAGCGGCGCGTCCGGGGGGCCTCGACGTCTCCCGGCATAAGGACGGGATGGCGCAGATGGGCTCCAAGACAGTGCGAGGCGTCGTTGCGGCGGCGGCCGTGGCCGTAGGATGCGCGGTGATGTCGGGCGGCGCCTATGCCGCGCAATGCGGCTCGGATGCGTCGGGTTTTGCCGCCTGGCTGCCGACCTTCAAGCGTGAAGCCGCGGCGGCAGGGATCTCGCCGGCCGTGATCAATGCCGCCTTCGCCAATGTCAGCTATGATCAGAGCGTCATCAACAAGGACCGTGGTCAGCACGTCTTTCGCCAGTCGTTCGAGGAATTCTCGGCGCGCATGATCAGCGGCGCCCGGCTCGCCAAGGGCAAGGCTTACATGCGGTCTCACGCCAGGACGCTGCAGGCGATCCAGAGCCGCTTCGGTGTCCCGGGCGCTGTCGTCATCGCCATCTGGGGCCTGGAGACGGACTACGGCGTCGTCCGGGGCAACACGCCGTCCATCAGGGCGCTTGCCACGCTCGCCTACGATTGCCGCCGCACCGCATTCTTCACCAAGCACCTGCTGGACGCACTGCGGGTCATCCAGCGCGGTGATTTGACCCCGGGTGAAATGCGCGGTGCTTGGGCTGGCGAAGTGGGCCAGGCGCAGTTCATGCCCTCGGCCTACTACAATTACGCGGTCGACTTCGACGGCGACGGCCGGGCCGACCTGATCCGCAGCAGCACCGACACCTTGGCATCGGTTGCCAACTACCTGCGCGGCCACGGGTGGCAGCCGGGCGCCGGCTGGAACCCGGGCCAACCGAACTTCGCTGCGATCAAGGAGTGGAACAAGGCGGACGTCTACGCCCGCACGATCGCGCTCTTCGCCTCCAAGCTGCAGGAAAGCGTCGGGCAATAGCGGCGGTCGCAGCCCTGCGGTGAGGCGCCACAGCGCCTCACTGCCAGCGCGAGCTGGCGCCCCAGGCTGCGAGCGTGCGGTCGATCCAGCTCCGATGCGGGCCGATCAGCACGCCCTGGGTCATGGCGCCGCAGGCGGCGCGGCCGCTGCCCTTGGACCATGTGGTCACCGCGACGACGGTCGTTCCGCGCGTGATCGGGCCGCCGGAATCACCCTCGCAACCGCCGGCGACCTTGGCTCCGGCGCCGGGCGCCAGCCAGAGCAGGATGGTGCTAGGACCGTAGGGCTCGGCCACGGTCAGGTCCGCGCTCCGGAACTTGCCGTCGGAGCGGCCGTTGCCAGCAGCTCCATAGCCGCCGAGCACGACCGTGGTGCCGGCCCGCGGCGCGGCAGCTGCGGCCAGCCCAGCCGGGACGAACCGGGCGGGCAGGGGGCTGGCGAGGCGCACCAGGGCCAGGTCGACGGACCGGCGGCGGCCCTTGATCGCTCCGGCATCGTAGTCCGGATGCACGGCGACGCCGGCGATGGGCAGCAGCACCGGCTGGCCGGATCCATCCATGTAGTGGATTCGATGCTCGGCGGCGTTGGTGGCGCAATGGCCGGCCGTCAGCACCGCCGTCGGCGCCACCACGATGCCGGTGCACACATTGCCGGCCGACCCCAGCACCATCACCGCCGACGCCTTGAGCGCCCCGTCCTCCTCGCTGCCGCCGACGACCGCGCGGGCCGCGGAGGACGCCGACAGCAGCGCCGCCAGCGCGGCAGGTATCAATCGCGTCGAGAGGCGTGGCATGCCGGCGTGCTCCGTGAGCGCCTGCTGTAGCTGGGCCGGAGGCCGGTCTGCAATCCCGAACCGTCACCGCCGGGGAGGCTGTTCGCGGCGCTCGCCGCCGCTCTGCGCGGCATGGCTGCGGCGCCGTGCATGGCCGCGTTCAGGTTGACGGACCGCCGGCGGCGGCCAATTGTTCATAGATCGTTCAAGGAACTCGCGGCATGGAGGGCGGATGTTCGTGCTCGTGAGCCTGATCGCACGCTTGGCTATCGCCGCTCTCCTGCTCGGCAGCCAGCCTGCCGCCGCCGACGACAGCGATCGCGAGGTCTGCTTCTCGCAGGGTGAGATGCGCGAGCTCGAAGCCCAGAAGACGATCATCGCATCCGTGGCTGCGGTTCGCGCGGCGCGCAACGCCGCGGGCAGCGGCAAGGTCGTGCGCGCCGTGCTGTGCCGCCGCGGCGGCGAATATTATTATAGATTGTCCGTGCTGCGTCGCGATGGCCGGGTTGTCCGCGTGACGGTCGACGGCCGTTCCGGCAAGGTGGAAACTGGCCGTCCGCCGAATTGAGTCGCTTGTCCGGACGGGGCTGCCGGGCGCGAACATGATGGGAGAGAAGCCCCGTGCGATTGCTGGTCGTTGAGGACGACAAGGACCTGAACCGTCAGATCGTCACCGCCCTGACCGAGGCGGGATACGTCGTCGACAAGGCGTTCGACGGTGAGGAAGGACAATTCCTGGGTGAGACCGAACCCTATGACGCGGTCGTGCTCGACATGGGCTTGCCGCGCGTCGACGGCATCGCCGTTCTCCTGGCTTGGCGCCGCGCCGAGCGCAACATGCCAGTGCTCATCCTGACGGCTCGCGACCGGTGGAGCGACAAGGTGCAGGGTTTCGATGCCGGCGCCGACGACTACGTCGCCAAGCCCTTCCATATGGAGGAGGTGCTGGCCCGGTTGCGGGCCTTGCTGCGCCGCGCCGCCGGGCACGCCACCAACGAGATCGTGTGCGGTCCGGTCAGGCTCGACACGCGCGGCGGCCGCGTCGTGGTCGACGGCAACCCCGTCAAGCTGACCTCGCATGAGTACCGGCTGTTGTCCTACCTCATGCACCACACCGGGCGCGTCATCTCACGCGTGGAACTGATCGAGCACCTGTACGACCAGGATTTCGACCGCGACTCCAACACCATAGAAGTGTTCGTCGGACGGCTGCGCCGCAAGCTCGGGATCGACATCATCCAGACGGTGCGCGGCCTGGGCTATCGCGTCGAGGCGCCCGACGCCTCCAGCTGACATGCCGACACGAGCTGCCCCCTCATCCTCATGGCTCGCATTGGGGCGGCGATCCATCGCCACCCGCCTGTTCGCCTCGGCGGTGTTCTGGTGCCTGTTCATCCTGGTGATCGCCGGTCTGATCCTGTCGGCGCTCTATCGCCGGACCTCGGAACGCGCCTTCGACGAGCGCCTGCAGGTCTACCTGACCGATATCGTCTCCGACCTGGCGGCACCCGGCGCGTTCGAGACCAAGGAGCTCGGCACCGTGGGCGAGCCTCGGTTCGAGCTGCCGCTCTCGGGCTGGTACTGGCAGGTGAGCCGCCTGGACGGAGGGCCTCGGGACATCCGTGCGTCCCGTTCCCTGTTCGGCGCGCAACTGCGCTCGGCCGCCGAGAGCCCGGCCAAGGGCCAGGGCGAGGTGGTGACGGGCTACGAGAACGGGCCGGATGACCGGCGCCTGCGCGTGGTCGGCCGCCGCATCGACCTGGCCGAGGACGGCCGGTTCGATGTCCTGGTCGCGGGACCGGCGGACGAGATCGAGACGGCGATCGCCCAGTTCACCTTCTGGCTGACGATCACATTCATCCTGCTGGGGTGTGCGCTGGTGCTGACCACGATGCTGCAGGTGAAGTTCGGCCTGGAGCCGCTCAGCCGCTTGCGACGCGCCATCGAGGAGGTCCGCCACGGCGACACGGACAAGATCGCCGGCGAGTATCCGGTCGATGTGGCGCCGCTTGCCGTCGAGCTCAATCTGCTGATCGAAGCCAACCGGGAGATCCTCGGGCGCGCCCGCACGCAGGTCGGCAACCTGGCGCACGCCCTGAAAACGCCGCTCAGCGTGATCGTCAACGAGGCTGACGGGGTCGAAGGCGATCTGGCTGCCAAGATGCGCGATCAGGCGAACCTGATGCGCGACCAGATCAACTACTACCTCGATCGGGCCCGCGCCGCGGCGCTCGCCGGGACCCTGGGCGCGGTGACGGACATCAGCCCGGTGATCGAGGCGCTGGTGCGCACGCTGGGCAAGATCTACGGCGACCGCGCGCTCGCCATCGACGTGCGCGTGCCCGAGGGCCTGCGTTTTCGCGGCGAGATCCATGATTTCCAGGATATGGCCGGGAACCTGGCGGACAATGCCTTCAAGTGGGCGGCGACCGAGCTGTCGTTGCACGCTGAAGTCGTGTCGGCGGGCGATACACCCATGGTCGTGCTGACAGTCGACGACGACGGGCCTGGTCTACCAGAAAATGTTCGCGCCGAGGCGATGGCGCGAGGACGCAGGCTAGACGAGAGCAAGCCTGGATCTGGTCTTGGCTTGTCTATCGTCGCCGAGCTTGCAGAGCTTTATGGAGGATCACTGGAACTTGGAACATCACCACTCGGCGGCCTGAGAGCGGTGCTCAAGCTTCCCGGCGTCTAGACTCGTTGCGCGCGTGACCTTATGTCGCCGCGCGTCACCCTCATTTATGCGCCGGCGTTGCTGTAGGAGAGCATATGACGATCTGGCTCGCTTTCGCGGTCATGACCGGCATCGCCGTGCTCGCCGTGCTGTGGCCGTTGTCGCGGCGGTTGCCGATGCGCGGGCGCGCCGTCGATCAGACCGCTTTCTATACTGCACAACTGGCCGAGATCGATCGGGATCTCGCCCGTAGCCTGCTGGAGCCGGCGGAGGCGGAGGCTGCCCGGGCGGAAGCGGCCAGGCGCCTGATCCGCGCCAGCGCCGGTGCCGAACGGGCCACCGGCGGCGACAGCGAGCCTGCCCTGCGCCGCCGCCGCGCCGCGTCGGCGATCGCGCTGTCGACCATCCCGCTCATGGCCATCGCCGTCTACGGCGCCGTCGGCTCGCCCGGGTTGCCGGCCCGGCCCCTGGCCTCACGGGAGACGCCGAACGCGGGGCGCATGGGGATGGCCGAGGCGGTGGCGCGCGTGGAGGCCCATCTTGCGCAGGATCCCGCCGACGGGCGCGGCTGGGACGTCCTGGCGCCGGTCTATCTCAAGAGCGGCCGCGCCGGTGACGCCGTGCGCGCCTACGAAAATGCGATCCGCCTGCTCGGCGAGACGCCCGAGCGGCTCGCAGCCTACGGCGAAGCGCTGGTCGGCGCCGCCAACGGCGTAGTCGAGCAGGGAGCCCGCCGCGTGTTCGAGCGCGTCCTGACCGGTGATCCGACGTCGCCCAAGGCTCGCTACTACCTGGCGCTCGCCGCCGAACAGGACGGTCGCCGCGACGAGGCGGCCAGACGCCTGTCCGAGCTCGTCGCGTCGGCACCGCCGGGCGCGCCCTGGCTGCCCCTGGTCGAGGCCAAGCTCGCGGCGCTGTCGGCGCCTGCGGCGTCGGCAGCCATTGCGAACTTGCCCGCAAACGAGCAGAAAACTGCGATCGCCGGAATGGTCGAGGGGCTCGCCCAGCGGCTGGCGCAGGACGGCAACGACCCGGAGGGGTGGTTGCGCCTGGTGCGATCCTACGTCGTCCTGGGTGATCAGGCGAAGGCGGTCGCAGCGTTGCAGGCCGGCAAACAGGCGCTTGCCGCGCGTCCGGCGGACGTCGCCAGCCTCGACAGTCTGGCGCGCGAGCTCGGGCTCGTCGAGCCTGCGGCCAAACCGTGAGCTCGAGGGCCGTCGCATGACCCGCAAGCAGCGTCGACTGGCGCTTATCGGATCCGCTCTGGGCGTCCTCGCCGTGGCGCTCGGGCTCGTCCTGTTCGCCATGCGCGACACCATCGTGTTCTTCTACGGCCCGACCGAGATTGCGCAGAAGGGCATCGGCCCTGGAGCCCGGGTGCGCATCGGCGGGCTGGTGAAGCCCGGGTCGCTGGTGCGGGAGCCCGGCCAGACGGTGCGCTTCGCCATCACCGACACGACCACCGATGTGCCCGTCACCTACACCGGGCTGCTGCCCGATCTGTTCCGCGAGGGGCAGGGTGTCGTCGCTGAAGGCATGTTGCAGTCCGACGGTACGTTCCGCGCCGCCAGCGTGCTCGCCAAGCACGACGAACGCTACATGCCGCGCGAGGTCGCGGCCGCGCTCAAGAAGCAGGGCGTCTGGCAGGGCGGGCAGCCACCGGCCGCCACCGACGCGAAAGCGGTGACGCAATGAGCGTCGAGATCGGCCACTACGCTCTTGCGCTTGCCCTGGCGCTTGCCGTGATCCAGGTGGTGCTGCCGTTCTGGGGGGCCCGGACCGGCGATGCGGCGCTGATGAGCATTGCGCCAGCGGCGGCCATGGCCGTCTTCATCTGCGTCCTGATCGCCTTTGCCGCGCTCGTCAACGCGCATGTCGTGTCCGACTTCTCGGTCCTCAACGTGGTCGAGAATTCGCACTCGCTCAAGCCGCTGCTCTACAAGGTCACGGGCGTCTGGGGGAACCACGAAGGCTCCATGCTGCTATGGGTCTTCGTGCTCGCCCTGTTCGGCGCGCTCGTCGCCGCCTCGCGCCGCACGCTGCCCGAGCCGCTGCGCACCGACACCCTCGCCGTGCAGGGCGTGATCACCATCGCCTTCCTGGCCTTCGTGCTCGCCACGTCGGACCCGTTCGTGCGGGTGTTTCCGGCACCTGCCGAAGGCCAGGACCTCAATCCGATCCTCCAGGACATCGGCCTCGCCATCCATCCGCCGCTGCTCTACGTGGGCTACGTCGGCTTCTCCATCGTCTTTGCGTTCGCCGCGGCCGCGCTGATCGAGGGACGCATCGACGCGGTGTGGGCGCGCGCCGTGCGGCCCTGGTCGTTGATCGCCTGGATCTTCCTCACGCTCGGCATCGCCATGGGGTCCTACTGGGCCTACTACGAGCTCGGCTGGGGCGGCTTCTGGTTCTGGGATCCGGTCGAGAACGCCTCGCTGATGCCGTGGCTCGCCGGCACGGCGCTGGTGCATTCGACCCTGGTGATGGAAAAGCGCGACGCGCTCAAGGTCTGGACGCTGCTGCTCGCCATCCTGACCTTCTCGCTGTCGCTGCTCGGGACGTTCCTCGTCCGCTCCGGCGTGCTGACCTCCGTGCACACTTTCGCCACCGATCCGGGCCGCGGCTTCTTCATCCTGTGCATTCTCGTCGCCTTCATCGGCGGCGGCTTCGCGCTGTTCGCCTGGCGTGCGCCGGTGCTCAAGCAGGGTGGGCTGTTCGCGCCGGTCTCGCGCGAGGGCGCCCTGGTGCTCAACAACCTGCTGCTCGCCTCGGCGTGCGCGACGGTGCTGATCGGCACGCTCTATCCGCTCGCCCTGGAAGCGCTGAGCGGCGACAAGATCTCGGTCGGCGCGCCGTTCTTCGAGCTGACGTTCCTGCCGCTCGCGCTCGTGCTGCTGCTGCTGGTCCCCTTCGGCCAGGCGCTGGCCTGGAAACGCGGCAGCCTGCTCGGCGCCGCGCAACGCGTCGTCGCGGCGCTCGCCGTCGCCATCGTGGGTGGTGCCATCACCGTTGCCGTGACGCGGGGCGGGCCGGTGCTCGCCGTGTTCGGCGTCGGCCTCGGGCTGTTCCTGGTCGCGGCCGGGGCCAACGAGATCGTCAGCCGCAGCTGGTCGCGCGGCATGCCACTGTCGAACGCGCTGCGCCGGGCCTTCGGCTTGCCCCGCTCCGCCTGGGGAGCGGCGGTGGCCCATGCCGGCATCGGCGTCGTCGTGCTCGGGCTGGCCGCCCAGGCGTGGAGCGTGGAGACGCTGGCCACGCTGAAGCCGGGACAGTCGGCGCAGGCCGGTCCCTTCACGGTGGTCTTGGAGGGAGCCTTCCCGCGCACGGGCCCCAACTTCCATGCCGACATCGCGCGCTTCCGAGTGCTCAAGGGAGGGGCGGAGGTGACATCGGTCGAGGCCTCGAAGCGCTTCTACGCGGCGCGGGCGATGACGACCACGGAGGCCGGCATCCGCACCCTGGGCCTCAGCCAGATCTATGTCAGCCTCGGCGACGGCCGCGACGGCGCGATCGGCGTGCGTATCTACTGGAAGCCGTTCGTACTGCTCATCTGGCTTGGCGCCGTGGTCATGGCGTGCGGTGGGGCGTTGTCGCTGAGCGACCGCCGCCTGCGCCTCGGGGTGCCGGTGCGCTCCCGGCGGGCCCCGCCGCCGGTGGCAGCGGCGGCCCCGGCCGCGGCGGAGTAGCTCCGGTGCGTTGCTGGCTCCGGTCGATCCCGGCCCTGCTGCTGGTCACGATGGCCGTCGTCGCTCAGCCGGCCGGCGCCGTGCAGCCGGACGAGGTGCTGGCCGACAAGCAGCTGGAGGCGCGGGCCCGCGCCATCTCCGGTGGGCTGCGCTGCCTCGTCTGCCAGAACCAGTCGATCGACGATTCCGATGCGCCGTTGGCGCGCGACCTGCGTCTGCTGGTGCGCGAGCGGCTGCAGGCGGGCGACAGCGACACGGCCGTCCGCGACTTCGTCGTCAGCCGCTATGGCGACTTCGTGCTGCTCAAGCCGCCGTTCAAGCTGGACACGGTGATCCTGTGGGCGAGCCCGTTCCTGGTGCTGCTGGCCGGCGCCGTGGCCATCGCCCTGGGCCGGCGGCGGCCGCCGCGAGCTCCGTCGCCCGGCCTGAGCCCGGCCGAGCAGGCCAGGCTCGACTCGATCCTGAGGGACGACGGCTAGAGCGCTTTGCGATTGGGTGGAATCACTCAATCGCAGAAAAGCGCCCCAGATTCAGAAAGTTATGAGCATTTCGCAATTGGATGATCTCATCCAATTGCGAAATGCTCTAGCCGGCTGCTTCGGCTATTCCTAAATCATCGCGCGACAGGCGCGAGCTGCCCCGCGCGGCTCGGCAAGGCGCCGAGCTTGGGTCGCGCTGAGCAGGCACCAGCGCTTGCTCGAAACCGGCTCGATACGGCCCTGACGCGCGGACCAATGGATCCGTCGGCCCGCGCAGACGCCCGCCGGTTCATGCGACTATCTGCGGTCAGACGCGAACCGGCTCGTTCGACAGGTCTTTGAACACGGCCAGGACGGCGGCAAGCTGGTCCTTCGAATGGCGTCCAAGGCCGCATTCGGTCGAAACACCAAACGCTGGAAGGTATCGCGCAGCAATGTCACGGCGACGGCGGGCCGCCTCGATCCCATCGCTCGCGTGCACGAGACCCAGGTAGACATCCGTTTCCGGACGAACCTTCAGCTCCGAGAGAGCTTCCCAGTGCTTTTGCTCCGTCCAGGTGCGCATGGTCGCTGCGTGGATGAAGTTGATCGGGCGTTGCACCGCCTCTGCGAGTGCGTTCGAAACCTTCACGACGGTCGAAATGTCGGGAGGAAGAATATGCCGACCATGATCGTGGTGATGGACCTGGCCTTCCTGCTTCTCGCCCATAAAGGGCGAGGGACCGAACTTGGGATCGCCGTAGCAGAGGTGGTAGCCGATCTCGACGTCGTCCGGGGCCCAGCCGCTGAGTTCCGCGACGGTATCGTAGATTGCCTGCTCAGAGCCGAGCGGATTGGGAAACCACCCCTGCACCGTTGCAAGCTCAATCGGAAGATCCCACTGGATGGCGAGTTCCTCGTGCGGGATACGGTCGAGAATCTCGTCGAAGGTTGCCCGCGCCTGAGTGGTGTAGGCGGGCAAGACCGCTGCTTGATGCTCCAGGTCCACGAAAAACGACACGGCGTTGAAGGGCGTCGGCAGCGAGATCAGGAACTTGGTGTCCGGGGCGAGAACGCCCCGGTCCTTCGCCTGCCGGAACAGCGGATAAGAGTCGCCTGCGAAATCAGCGTACTGGAACGGAGTGAAGGACACTTCATCCGTCGCTATTCCCTCCTTGAGCCGGACCAACCGCCGCGAGACCCCTGATCGCGGCGGAGCGGCTTCGAACGCAGGATTATCGAAAAACCGGCCTGCCTGGGTGAGGACCCAGTTTGCCCGCTCGCCGGTTTCCCCGTCTGGAACCCGACGGACCGATGGTTGCAGCTCAGAGCCGATAAACTCAAAGACCTCTTCCGCTGTCTCGAATGGCAGGCTGCCGGTCAGGTAAACGCCTCGGTAGACCTCTGTTTGCGGCATGAAGACACCTTTTCCGCGAATTCGGAGAGGAACGAACATCGGCAACGCGCCGACGATATGATTTTCTTATAAATTTATATATTATAACAATAGTATCAAACTATAGATCACGCGTCACCAAAAATTAAAAAGAAAAAATACCAAAATTACCAAAATTACGATGACATTTTACTATGCTGATGTGGAGTGATCGTCATGACCCGCATAGCCCGCGTTGTCGTGCCAGGCTTCGCCCATCATGCGCCGTCCCGTAGCCACCAGCACCGGAGTGGCGGCAGCGCGGACTGTGGCCCGCGGCCATCCTCCTCGGCCGGCGGTCGCGGCAGACACCGCCGGCGGGCTCGACGCCATTCTCGACGATCAATCCGGCGCGCTTCTTTTTCTGGCCCGCGACTAGCGCATTTCGCCATTGGATGGATCCATCCAATGGCAGAGAAATGCTCATAGTGTTTTGAATCTGGAGCGCTTTCTCGCGATTGGGTGTTTCCACCCAATCGCAAAGCGCTCTAGCCATTACGAAAGTTTCATGCGCCGGAGAGAGTGCCGTAAGCCGCGCGCCGTCATTGTCCACGCCATAGCAACCGGGCCGAACGGCCATGGAGTGGACCATGCAGAATACTCTTCCTCCCGCGCAGCCGCAGTCCGGACAGGAGTCCGCGCCGGCAACCGAGATCCGCCCGTCGCTCGCCCGCCGCCGTCGCTCGCGCATGTCCGTGCTGCTCGGAGCCGCCGCGCTGAGCGCAATTGCGGCCGCGGGCGTGATGGAAGGCCTGGTGATCCCGCCCTACAATCAGGCGATCGCCCAGACTGCCGCAGCACCCAGCCAGACCGCGGTGCAGCCCTCGTTTGCCGACATCGTCGCCAAGGTGAAGCCGGCCGTCGTCTCGGTGCGCGTCAAGGTCGCCGAGGATCAGCCGACCGGTGCCGGCGGCATGTCGATGGAGGAGTTCGGCCTCGAGCCCGGCAGCCCGATGGAGCGCTTCTTCCGCCGCTTCCAGCAGGACGAGGGCATGGGTGGCCAGCGTCAGCGCCAGCGCCAGGGCATGGATCAGGATCAGGACCAGGGTCCTCGCGGCCGGCCCGGCCCGCGTCGCTTCGGTGAGGCCCAGGGCTCCGGCTTCTTTATCTCCAAGGACGGCTACATCGTCACCAACAACCACGTCGTCGAGAAGGGCATGAACGTGGAGGTGATCACCGACGACGGCCGCACCCTCAAGGCCAAGGTCGTCGGCACCGATCCGAAGACCGACCTGGCGCTGCTGAAGACGGTGGAGAACGGCCCGTATCCGACCGTCTCCTTCGCCCCCGCGACGCCGCGCATCGGCGACTGGGTGATCGCCGTCGGCAATCCGTTCGGCCTTGGCGGCACCGTGACCGCCGGCATCGTCTCGGCTCGCGGCCGTGACATCGGCGCCGGTCCCTACGACGACTTCATCCAGATCGACGCGCCGGTGAACCGCGGCAACTCAGGCGGCCCGACGTTCAACCTGGCCGGCGAAGTGGTCGGCATCAACACGGCCATCGCCTCGCCGTCCGGCGGCAGCGTCGGCATCGCCTTCGCCATCCCGTCGGAAACGGCGCAGAAGGTGGTTGCCGATATCCGCGACCACGGTGGCGTGCACCGCGGCTTCCTGGGGGTCCAGATCCAGCCGGTGACGGCCGACATCGCCGACGGCATCGGCCTGAGCAAGCCGGAAGGCGCGCTGGTGGCCAAGGTCGACCCTGACACCCCGGCCGGCCGCGCTGGCGTCAAGACCGGCGACGCCATCACGGCGCTGAACGGCAAGAGCGTGAAGGATGCGCGCGAGCTGAGCCGCGAGGTCGCTGGCCTGGAGCCCGGCTCGACCGTGACGCTGAGCGTCTGGCGTGACGGCAAGAGCCAGGATCTGAGCGTCAAGCTCGGCACGCTGCCCGGCGAGAAGATGGCCTCCCTGTCGGATGACAAGGGCCCCGACGTCGGCAAGCTCGGCCTGTCGCTCGCTCCGGCCGACAGCGTCGGCGGCGCCGCCGCCAAGGGCGTGGTCGTGGTGGGTGTCGAGCCCGGCTCGCCCGCCGAGGAGAAGGGGCTCAAGCCCGGCGACGTGATTGCCGAGGTGGCGGGCAAGGCCGTCGAGACGCCTCAGGACGTCAAGAACGCCATCGCCCAGAGCCGCAAGGACGGCAAGAAGGCGGTGCTGCTGCGGCTGGAATCGCGGCAGGGCTCGCGCTTCCTCGCCATCCAGGTACCGACCGCCTAACGGCCGGCAGCGCTTCAACCAGCTTCGGAATCCGGCCCCGGCTCTCCAGTCGCCCCGCTGGGTCCGGCATTCCGGGAGGGGGCGGCAGGTCGGGCTTCGTGCCCGGCCTGCCGTTTACCTTTGGGAGCGGCTATCATGCCCGACATGAGGATTCTCGTCGTTGAGGATGACCCGGAGGCCGCCGCCTACATGGTGAAGGCCTTCCAGGAGTCGGGCCACGTCGCCGACCACGCGCCGGACGGCATCGAGGGCTATACGCTCGCCCGCGAGGGACTCTACGACGTGCTCGTCGTCGACCGCATGCTGCCCAAGCTCGACGGCCTGTCGCTCATTCGCTCGCTCAGGGAGCAGGAGGTGGAGACGCCGGTGGTCATCCTGTCGGCGCTCGGCCAGGTCGACGACCGCGTCAAGGGTCTGCGCGCCGGTGGCGACGACTACCTCGCCAAGCCCTATGCCTTTTCCGAGCTGCTGGCGCGGGTCGAGGTGCTGTCCCGCCGCCGGCATGTGCCGTCGGCCGAGCAGACCACCTATCGGGTGGGTGCCCTGGAGCTCGATCGCCTGTCCCATCGCGTCACCCGCGCCGGCAACGAGATCGTGCTTCAGCCGCGCGAGTTCCGCCTGCTCGAATACCTGATGAAGCACGCCGGCCAGGTGGTGACGCGGACGATGCTGCTCGAGAACGTCTGGGACTACCACTTCGACCCGCAGACCAACGTGATCGACGTGCACGTGTCGCGCCTGCGCGCCAAGGTCGACAAGGGTTACGATACGGCACTGATCCACACCATTCGTGGGGCGGGATACATGGTCCGTGACAGCGCTCGGTAAGCTTTTCCGGACGACTGCGTTCAAGCTGTCGCTGATCTACCTCATCGTCTTCGTGCTGTTTGCCGGTTTCGTGCTCGGCTACGTCGCCTTCAACGCGCGCGAGCTGCTGCTCGATCAGGTTCGTTCGACCATTGCGGCCGAGACCAGCGGTCTGGCGGAGCAGTACCGGCTGGGGGGTATCCGCAGGCTGATCCTCATCGTCGACCGACGCATCCGCCGTCCCGGTGCCTCGCTCTATCTGGTGACCACCTTCGCCGGCGAACGCCTGGCCGGCAACGTCGGCGATCTGCCAGCCGAAGCCCTGGACGATGCCGGAACGCGCGTCATCGAATATTCGCTCGCCACCGAGAGCGAGGAGCGTCGCGTCGCCGGCCGGGCCCTGGTCCAGGTCTATGTGCTGCCGGGTGGCTTTCGGCTGCTCGTCGGCCGCGACCTGGAGGAGCAGGACCGGCTGCGCGAAGTCATGCGGCGGGCGGTGGGGCTGTCGCTCGCGCTGATCACGCTGCTTGCCGTGGTGGGCGGCTGGTTCATCACCCGCCGCGTGCTGAAGCGCGTCGACGACATGACCGCGTCGGCGCAGACGATCATGGCCGGCGATATCGCCGGCCGGTTGCCGGTCGTCGGCACGGGCGACGAGCTCGACCGTCTGGCGCAGAACCTCAACGCCATGCTCGACCGCATCGGCGAGCTGATGAGCGGCTTGAAGGAGGTGTCCGACAATATCGCCCACGACCTCAAGACGCCGCTGACGCGCCTGCGCAACCGCGCCGAGGAGGCCCTGCGCACCGCCAAGACGCCGGAGCAATATGCCCAGGCGCTGGAAGGCACGATCGAGGAATCGGATAATCTGATCCGGATCTTCAACGCGCTGTTGATGATCGCCCGTCTGGAGGCCGGCGGCGGCACGCGCGAAACCATGACGGATTTCGACGCCGCCGAGGTCGCGCGGAGCGTGGCCGACCTCTATGAACCGCTGGCGGAGGAAGCGGGCATGCCCATGACCATCGACGTGCAGGACCATCTGCCCGTGCACGGCAGCCGTGAGCTGCTGAGCCAGGCCATGGCGAACCTGGTCGACAACGCCTTGAAATACGCGGCGCCTGAGACCGCGTCCGCGCTTGCCGACGCGGACGCCACGGCGGCGAGCCCCGGTGGCGCACCGGCGCCGCCGGCGCCCGACACCAGGGCCCGGCTGTCGGTGACCGCCAGCCGGCAGGGCGATCGTGTCGAGCTGGTGGTCGCGGATCACGGGACGGGGATCCCCGACAATGAGCGGCAGCATGTGCTGGAACGCTTCGTGCGCCTGGAAGGGGCCCGCAGCCGGCCGGGCTTCGGCCTCGGGCTGAGCCTGGCGTCGGCGGTGGCGCGCCTGCACGGCGGCACGTTGCGGCTGGAGGACAACCAGCCCGGCCTGCGGGCGGTGATCGAGCTGCCGCTGAAGGCCGCAGCATGAGCGCGCGCACCGGAGAGCCGCCGTCCGCCATGGCCGCGCTGTGCGATCGCATCGTCGCGGCGCCGCAGCTCAGCCACCGCCGCAAGGCCGAAGCGGCGCTGGCGGAACTGCTCGACGGCGCCGACGGCAGCGGCCTGGCGGCGGTCGTCGATGCGGCACCGAGGCTGCGCGATCTGCTGCTCGGCGTCCTCGATCATTCGCCGTTCCTCTCCCGGCTGGCGGTCGCCGATCGCTCGCGCCTGCTACGCCTGGTCAAGGCCGTGCCGGAAGCCGCTCATGCCGGGCTGGTGGATGCGGCGGCCGCCGGCTGGAGGCATGCGGCCGACGCCGACGAGCTGATGCGGCAGTTGCGCCTGCTGCGCGCCGAGGCCGCCCTGCTCGTGGCGCTGGCGGATCTCGGCGGCCTCTGGTCGGTCGAACAGGTGACGGCGGCGCTCACCGCCTTTGCGGACGCCTGCGTCGGCTCGGCCATACGCTTCCTGCTGGCGGAGCAGGGCCGGCTCGGGCGCATCGTGTTGCCCGATCCGGCCGATCCGGAGGCCGGCTGCGGCCTGGTGGTGCTGGCGCTCGGCAAGCACGGCGCGGGCGAGCTGAACTACTCCAGCGACATCGACCTGGTCGTCTTCTACGACCCGGCTGCCCCGCTGCGGGAAGGCCTGGAGCCGGCGCCCGTCTTCCTCCGGCTGACGCAGGGGTTGGTGAAGCTGCTCCAGGAGCGTACCGCGGACGGCTATGTCTTCCGCGTCGACCTGCGCCTGCGTCCGGATCCCGGCTCGACCTCGGCGGCGATCTCGCTGCCGGCTGCTTTCACCTATTACGAGACCGTAGGGCAGAACTGGGAACGGGCGGCCTTCATCAAGGCGCGGCCGGTCGCCGGCGATCTTCCGCTCGGCGCCGGCTTCCTGTCGGACCTCGGCCCGTTCATCTGGCGCAAGTACTTCGACTTCGCCACGATCGCCGACATCCACGCGATGAAGCGGCAGATCCACGTGGTGAAGGGCCACGACGTCATCGCGCTGGCGGGCCACGACATCAAGCTCGGCCGCGGAGGCATCCGCGAGATCGAGTTCTTCGTCCAGACGCAGCAACTCGTCTTCGGTGGGCGCCGGGCGGCGCTGCGCGGCATGCGCACGCTCGACATGCTGGGCGTCCTGGCGGCCGACGGCTGGATCACGCCGCAAGCGCGCGACGATCTGAGCCAGGCCTATCGTTTCCTGCGCCGCCTGGAGCACCGGCTGCAGATGGTGGCCGACCAGCAGACGCAGCGTCTGCCGACCGAAGCGGCCGAGCTCACCGACATCGCCCGGTTCTCGAGCTTCGCCTCCACCAAGGCGCTGGGCGAGGCGCTGACCGGGGTCGCCCGCACCGTTCAGCATCACTATGCGCTGCTCTTCGAGGAGGGGCCGGCGCTGGCGACGGAAGCCGGCAGCCTGGTGTTCACCGGAACGAGCGACGATCCCGATACCCTGGAGACGCTGACGCGCATCGGCTTCCGCGACCCGGCGCGCACGGCCGAGACCATCCGCGGCTGGCATTTCGGCCGCCGGGCCGCGGTGACGAGCGCGCGCGCCCGCGAGGTGCTGACCGAGCTGACGCCGGCGCTGTTGGCGGCGCTCGGCCGCACCGCCGATCCGGACGGGGCCCTTGCCGCCCTCGACGCAGCTTTCGCCCGCATGCCGGCGGCGGTCGAGCTGCTGTCGATGCTGCGCTCCAACGAGCGGCTGCTGAACCTCTTCGCCGACCTGCTCGGCTCGGCACCGCGGCTTGCGGAGATCGTGTCCGAGCGCCCGCATGTGCTCGACGTGGTGATCGATCCGGCCTTCACCGAGGACGTCGCCGACCTCTCGCATCTGTCCGATCGCGTGCGCGCCCTGATCGGTGAGCCGGCGGGCTTCGAGGAGTTCCTCGACCGATCGCGCGACGCGATCCGCCTCGTCACCTTCATGGTGGGGGCGCGGATGCTCTCCGGCCTCTACGCGGCCCGGCGGGCGGGGGAAGCCTTCACGATCATTGCGGAGGCGGCGGTCGCCACGTCGTTCGAGGCGGTATCGCGGGCCTTTGCGGCCGAGCACGGCGTCGTGCCCGGCGGCCGCGCCATCGTCCTGGGTCTCGGCCGGCTCGGATCGCGCGAGATGACCGCGTCGTCGGACCTCGACCTCGTGCTGCTCTACGACTACGACGCGTCCGCGAGCGAAAGCGACGGGGCGCGGCCGCTGCACGCCTCCGTCTACTACAACAGGCTGACGCAGCGGCTGCTGAGCGCGCTCACCGTGCCGACGCGGCGTGGCCGCCTCTACGACGTCGATATGCGTCTGCGGCCGGAGGGTCGGACCGGTCCCGTCGCCACCCAGTTCAAAGGCTTTCTCGCCTATCACCGGGAGGGAGCCGAAACCTGGGAGCGCATGGCGCTCACACGCGCCCGCGTCGTCGCCGGCGACGCCGGGCTGGCCGATGCGTTCATGGCCGAGCTTGCGCCGATCCTGCGCCGCGGCGGCGGCGCGCGCGCCGTGGCCAAGGATGTGAGCGAGATGCGTGCCCTCGTCGCCAAGGAGAAGGGCAGCGCCGACCCGTGGGATCTGAAGCTGAACGCCGGTGGGCTGATGGACATCGAGTTCATCGCCCAGTTCCTGGTGCTGGCCCACGCCGCGGACGTCCCGTCGCTGATCGTGCCGGAGCCGATGGCCGTGCTGGCGGCGGCCGAGCGTCATGGCGTCGTCGAAGCGGACGACGCGACCCTCCTGCGTGACGCCCACGAGCTGTTCACCACGGTGCTGCAATGGCAGCGGCTGGCGGTGGAGGGGGCCTTCGACGCGAAGCGCGTCGCGCCGACGGTGCTGGCGCGCATCGCAGCCGCCGCCGGGTTGCCGGACGTGCGCAGGCTCGAAGCGCACCTGGCCGAGACGCGCAAGGGGGTCCGCCGCGTGTTCGAGCGTCTGCTCAGCTGAGCGGGAGAGCTACAGGTACTTGTAGGCTTCCGCGATGTTGCGGTCGAAGGTCGCGACATCCGTCCCGGCGTCGGCGGTCGCCTCGGCGATGACGCGGCCGAAGGAGATCTTGCCCGGCGGCGGCCACGTCGCCGGATCCCACAGGCTGGATCGCAGGACCGAGCGGGCGCAGTGGAAGTAAGCGCGCTCGACGTGGACCCGGGTCACCAGCTTGGCTGGCTTGCCCCGTGCGCTCAGGCGCTCGCAGACGTCGGCATCGTCGATGATCTCTCCCGTGCCGGTGACGCGCAGGGTCTCGCCCGTGTTGGGCACCATGAAGATCAGCGCGATCGCCGGATTGGCGATGAGGTTCTCCAGTCCGAAGGCGAGGTTGTTGCCGATGCGGTCGGGGATGAGCAGCGTGCGGTCGTCCTGCATGTGGACGAAGCCCGGCGCGTCACCTTTGGGGCTGACCTCGAGCACGCCTTCGGCGCTGGTCGTCGCCATGACCAGGAATGGCGAGGCGGCGATGAAGTCGCGCCCCTGACCGTCGATATGATCACGGATCTTCGTGGTCCTGCCCGTCGCGGGGATGACCCGGCGCAGCTCCTCCACCGTCGTGATCGTTGCCATTGGCGTCCTCCGTCAGAGCTCTCTCGCTCCGGTGCGCGCGTCGACCGCGCGACCCGTCGCGGCGAGACTGCCCGAGGGTGGGGGAAAGGTCGAGCGCCGGAAGCCGCTGGCGCCTCGTGGTCGCCCCGGCCGGAGCACCGGAGAGCGGCCGGGCGGCTGCCGCTCAGGCGGCTGCGGGCAGCCCGCCGTCGACGGCGCCGTTCACCGGCAGATGCACCAGCACCACCGTTCCGGTGCCGACGCTGGAGCGGATCTTGAGCGAGCCGCCGTGCATCTCTGCGAGCGACTTGGTGATGGCAAGCCCCAGGCCCGCGCCCTTGTAGGTCTTGTCGAACTGGCCTTCCGCCTGCTCGAAGGGGCGGCCCAGCTTGGCGAGCGCGTCGGCGGGGATGCCGATGCCGCTGTCCTCCACGTAGATGTTGGCGGAGCCGGCGATCGCGCGGGCGCGGATGCAGACGCGGCCGCCCTCCGGCGTGAACTTGACCGAGTTGCGCAGCAGATGGACCAGAATCTGGTTGAGCGCCCGCGGGTCGGCGTGGATGCGCAGCTCGCTGGGCACCTCGAGGCTCACCTCGAGCGACTTGGCGGCAGCCGCCTCCCGCACCGTATCGAGCGCCATGGACACCACCTGCTCGACGGCGACCTGCTGCTTGTCCAGCCGCATCTGGCCCGCCTCGATCCGCGACATGTCGAGGATGTCGTTGACCAGCCGCAGCAGATACTCGCCGCTGGTGCGGATGTCCTGGCAGTATTCCTCGTATTTGGAGCTGCCCAGGGCGCCGAAGATGCCGGACTCCATGAGCTCGGAGAAGCCGATGATGGCGTTCAGCGGTGTGCGCAGCTCGTGGCTCATGTTGGCCAGGAACTCCGACTTCGCCTGGTTCGCCGCCTCGGCCTTACCCTTCTCCTCCAGATAGCGCTCGGCGAGATCGGCGAGTTGCTGGGCCTGGGCCTCCAGCGTCTGGCGCGAGCGGCGCAGGTCGGAGACCGTCTGCAGCAGCCGCCGCTCGGAATCGACCAGTTGCTCCTCGTGGCGCTTGAGGGCGGTGATATCGGTGCCGACGGACACGTGGCCGCCGTCCTTCGTCGGCCGCTCGTTGACCTGCAGCCAGCGGCCATCGGTCAGCTGGGCCTCGAAGGTGTTGCCGCCCTGGGCCTTGGTCTGGCTCGGCAGCTTGTGCGTGTGCACTACGGACAGGCTGCCGGCTTCCATCACCTCGTCGTAGCTGCGGCCCGACAGCGCCATGTCCGGCGGCAGCCGGTGCAGGCTCTGGAACTTGGAATTGCAGGTGACGAGCCGGTTCTCGCGATCCCACAGCACGAACGCTTCCGAAATGCTCTCGATGGCGTCGCGCAAGCGGTTGTCGGACGTCTGCTTGAGGCTCGCCATGCGGCGCTGCTCGGTGACGTCGACCGAGATGCCGATCAGATGCGGCCCGTCGCCGTCGTCGCTCTCGACCAGCTCGCTGCGATGGCGCAGCCAGACCCAGGTGCCTTCGGCGTTGCGGATGCGGAACTCGTAGTCGACCGTCGTCGCCTGCGACGACACCAGCATGTCGGCGAGCGCGTACAGATCGCCGTCGTCCGGATGCACCAGGGCGTTGATCTCGCCGAAGGACAGGAACTCGTCGTGGCGATGGTAGCCGAGCAGCGCGTACATGCTGTCGGACCAGTAGATCCGGCCGCGGGCGATGTCCCAGTCCCACAGGCCGCAGCGGCCGCGGTTGAGCGCGGTGTCGACCCGCTCCTTGACGCGCTCGCAGATTTCATCCGCGGTCCGGGCGCGCGCCGACTGCATGAAGTAGGCGATCGCAATGGCGATCAGCACCAGGCTCACGGTGATCAGCAGCGTGCCGTGGTTCCAGGTGCGGGCCTTCCACGAGCCGAGCGCTCCCGACAGCGGATGCACGACGGCGACCTGGCCGAGCGGAGCGGGCAGGTTGCGGACGGTGGCGACGGCCCAGTCGCCGTTGGCCAGCGAAATCAGCATGACGCCGGCCCGGTCGGCAAATGTGGTCAGGGGCTGGGCGTTGCCGAGAAGGTCGCTCAGCGTACCCGCCGGCGGAATGATCCCGTGTGGGGTGACGGCGACAATGGTGCCGCTGCTGTCGGAAACGGCGGCGAAGCGGCCGCTGACGAAGGCGGAGCTCGGAAGGCTCTTGTCCAGGAGCGCCCGGGCGCCAGCGGCGTCCAGGGGAGCCTCGGCCGCACGCGCCGTCGCCTGAGCGGCGACGGTGGACGCCACAAGGTCGACGGCGGTGATGCTGTCGTCGATGGTTTCGGCCCGCGTGTCCAGGGCCTGAATTGTTGCGCTTGCAACCAGTGTCGCCAGAAAGACCCCGAGCAGTGTCGGGACTGCCAGCTTGAGCCAGGGCTCGGCCGCGACCAGTCGCCCGAAGGCCGGGTGAGTGATAGATCTGGCTACGCCTAGAATCGTCGCCGCGCGTGCAGGGTCGCACGCCGTCGCGGCTTGGCCGCGCGCCATCGGTGGCCCCCTTCGGAATCCTCAACCAGATACAGGTCGATGTGCCGCATCTTCCCGAATCGAGGCCATCAGAGTCGTGTTCGCCCTTTTTGTCCAGAGTGTTGCGGAATGGTTACCGGACAAGATTCGATTAAAGTTAACGACGAATCCGCCCGGCAACACGGGGCCCCGTAGGGCGAGCTAGATGTGGGTGATCGTTACGGTTGATAGTCTATATCTAGCCTGGTGAGTGCGCGACCTAACCGAGCGAGCGCGAGGCGATATCCGCGACGTCTGGGGATAACTTGTCGGCGCCGGCGACCCGCTTGAGCGCCGCCTCGGCCTTCAGGCGCCGGCCGGGTTCCAGCATGCGCCAGGTGCGGAAGGCGGTGAGCAGCCGGGCGGCCACCTGCGGGTTGAGCGGATCGAGCTTCAGCACCACCGCGGCCAGCAGATCGAAGCCCGCGCCATCCGTCCGGTTGAACTGCGTCGGGTTGCCCATGGCGAACGACCCGATCAGCGCCCGGGCCCGGTTGGGGTTGGTCAGCGTGAAGATCGGGTGTTCCATCAGGCGCTTGATGCGGTCCAGCGTCTGCGGCTCCGGGATCATGGCCTGCAGGGCGAGCCACTTGTCCATGATCAGCGGGTCGTGCTCGAACTTGGCGGCGAAGGCGTCGAGGGCGTCCTCCCGGCTGGGACCGGGGAGCAGGGACAATGTGGCCAGGGCGGCCATGCGGTCGGTCATGTTGTCGGCTGCCGCGTAGCGCTCGGCGGCCAGGCGCTCGCCGCGCGCCGGGTCGGCGGCGGCGATCAGGTCCAGGGCCGTGTTACGCAGCGCCCGCCGTCCGGCGTTGGCCGCGTCCGGGCTGAACGCCGCGGCCGACGACAGCTTGGCGTGGAGATGCTCGAGGGTGGGAAGCAGGGCCTCGCTCACCTGCCGCTTCACGCTCCGCCGGGCACTCAGGATCGCGTCCGGATCGACGTCGCGGCCGATCTCCCGGGCAATGTCGCTCTCCGTCGGCAGCGTCAGCACCTGGGCGGCGAACGCCGGGTCGCGCTCCGCCGCCGCCGCCGCGAAGTCCGCGAGCGCGCGCACCAGGCGGTCGCTCGGCGGCAGGCTGCGGCCGCCCTTCTCCGCCTCGGTGCCCTTGATCAACTGGCGGATCAGCACCGTCTGCACCGCCTGCCATTGGTTGAACGGATCGCTGTCGGCGGAGAACAGGACCAGGAGCTCGTCGTCGGAGAGATCGATATCGTAGCGAACCGGCGCGGAGAAGCCGCGCAGCAGCGACGGCACGGGCCGCTCCGTGACGTTGTGGAAGGTGACGCTGGCTGCCGCCTCGTCGAAGATCAGCACCCCGTCGCGAAGGGCCACGTCGTTGTCTGCCACCAGCGGCAGATCCTGGCCGCTTTCGCCCACCAGGCCCATGGCGATGGGGATGACGAGCGGCTTCTTCTCGGCCTGCCCGGGCGTGGGCGGCGTGGATTGGCGCAGGTCCAGCCGGTAGGTGTGGCTGGCCTCGTCGTAGAACCCGGAGGCGGTGAGTATGGGGGTGCCGGCCTGCCCATACCACTCGGCGAAGTGGTCGAGCGAACGTCCGCTGGCCTCGGCGAAGCAGGACAGGAAATCCTCGATGGTCGCGGCCGTGCCGTCGAAGCGCTCGAAATACAGATCCATGCCCTTACGGAAGACGTCGTCGCCCAGCATGGTCTTGAGCATGCGGACGACTTCGGCGCCTTTCTCGTAGACCGTGGCCGTATAGAAGTTGTTGATCTCGCGGTAACGGGTGGGCCGCACCGGATGGGCCAGGGGGCCGGCATCCTCGACGAACTGGGCCGCTCGCAGCGTCCGCACGTCGGCGATGCGCTTGACCGGCCGCGAGCGTTCGTCGGCCGAGAATTCATGGTCGCGGAAGACGGTCAGCCCTTCCTTGAGGCAGAGCTGGAACCAGTCACGGCAGGTGATGCGGTTGCCCGTCCAATTGTGGAAGTATTCGTGGGCGATAACTGCTTCGATATTGGCATAGTCGCTGTCCGTCGCAGTATCCGGGCTTGCCAGAACGTACTTGTCGTTGAAGATGTTGAGGCCCTTGTTCTCCATGGCCCCCATGTTGAAGTCGGAGACCGCGACGACATTGAACACGTCGAGATCGTATTCGCGGCCGAACACCCGTTCGTCCCAGCGCATCGAGCGCGCCAGGGCGTCGAGCGCATAGGTGGCGCGCTCGCGCTTGCCCTCCTCGACGTGGATGGCGATGTCGACGCGGCGTCCTGACCGGGTCGTGTAGGTCTGCGATACGGTGTCCAGGCGCCCGCCGACGATGGCGAAGAGGTACGCCGGCTTGGGGTGCGGGTCGTGCCACGTCACGAAATGGCGGCCGGTGCCCGGCACCACGCCGGCGTCGGCGCGATTGCCGTTGCCGAGCAGCAGCGGGGCCTCGTCGACCGCGGCTTCGATCCGCGTCGTGTACACCGACAGCACGTCGGGCCGGTCGAGAAAGTAGGTGATCCGGCGGAAGCCCTCGGCTTCGCATTGGGTGCAATAGACGCCGTTGGACCGGAACAGGCCCATCAGCTTGGTGTTGGCCGTCGGATTGATCTGCGTTTCGATGCGCAGCTCGAACGGCCGCTGCGGCGGCGCGTGCAGCGTCAACCCTTGCGGCGAGACCGCGTAGGCGCCCGCGTCGAGGGGCGCGCCGTCGAGGCGAAGGTCGTCGAGGCGCAGTTCGTCCCCGTCGAGCAGCAGCGGCGCGTTCGGCTGTCCGGCCGGATTCGGCCGCAACGACAGCAGCGCGGTGACCTTCGTCGCGTCCGGGTCGAGATTGAAATCGAGGTCGACGGCGTCGATGAGGTAGTCGGTCGGACGGTAGTCCTCGAGGCGGATGACGGGCGTGGAATCGGTGCGCATCGAGTGTCCTGGATTAGGGGAAGGAAAAGCGGCGCCGGCGGCTTCGGTGCATCGAGGCGTCCCTCACGCCCCGCGCGAGGCGTGCGCCGGGGCTTGGCGCCCGGCGGCGAAGATCGGGACGGTCGTCACGGTGAGCTGGCATGGTCCGACGGCACACTAACCCGCTTGAAGCCCGGGAAGGCGAAGAAAATGAGGCCGGCCACGGCCGCGTTCAATAGGCCGAGCAGCACGACGAGTGCCGGCGCCTGGACGCCGACCGCCTGCAGCGTCGCAGTGACGAGCGCCGCGACGGTCATGAACAAGGCGTTGAGCACGTTCGTGCCGGCGACGATACGCGCCCGCCGCGCGCTCGGCGACCAAGCCTGCAGCGCGGCGAACAGCGGCACGACGAAGAGGCCGGCGGCGACGGCGAGGCCGACGAAATCGACGGCGAGGCGCAGGCCCCAGAGTTCGCCAAGCAGCTCGGTCACGCCCACGGTGCGCGAGGGCGTGCCGAAGCCGTTCGTCGCCAGGCCGAGATCGAGCGCGAACCCTGCGATGAGCGCGGCGGCAACCGGAACCGGCCACAGGATGATGCGGCCCCGCGCCAGCAGGGCGGCGGCCGCGGAGCCTACGCCGATGCCGATCGAGAACAGGGCCAGCACCAGCGTCACCACGTCCTCGCTGCCGCCGAGATTCTGCTTGACGAGGGTGGGCGCCAGCGAGAGCGTCACCGCGCCTGTGAGCCAGAACCAGCTCACGCCCAGGGCTGCCCCCAGCAGCCGTCGCTCCTCCGAGAGACCGCGCATCAAGGCCGTGGTCGATCTCAGGATGTTGAGCCGGACGGCAAGTGTCGGCGCCGCTTCCCCCGTGCGCGGGATGAGGAGCGACGAGCCCCAGCAGAGCAGGGCGATCACCACCATCAGCAGCGCCACGGTGCCTTCGTCGCTGCTGCTGACCGCCAGTCCGCCGGCGATCGTGCCCCCGAGGATGGCAAGGAACGTGGCGCCCTCGATCAACGCGTTGGCGGCCGGCAGTTCCTCGGAGCGCAGGTGATCGGGCAGGATGCCGTATTTGATCGGCCCGAACAGGGCGGCGATGACCCCGAGCCCGAACAGCGCCCCATACATGACCGGCAGGGAATGGGCGTAGAGCCCGGCTGCGGCGATCGCCGCGACGGCGATCTCGACGGCCTTCACGCGCCGGGCGACGAACGACTTGTCGAAGCGGTCGGCCATCTCGCCGGCCACGCCCGAGAACAGGAAGAACGGCACCACCAGGAAGGCGTTGGCGAGCGTAACCAGGGTGCCGGCCTGGGCGCCTCCGAGCTTGAACAGCACCAGGATGACCAGGATGTTCTTGACGAAATTGTCATTGAAGGCGCTGAAGAACTGGCACCAGAACAGCGGCGCGAAACGCCTGGCCAGCATGAGGCTCGCGAACATGTGAGACCCGTTGGAGGGATCGGATAGGCGTGCTGGCGCTGATTCGTCCGCAGCGCACGGCGAGCGGCGAAGGCCCGGCCGATGCGGCCAACATAGCATCATGCGGTGGCGGCGATAGCACGCGGCGCGGCCCCGGGCGGCCTCGAGCCGGCCGACACGTGCGCGGTCCGGCCCCGCCAGGCTCCGGTTCCGCCGCAAAAAAAGTTAATTATTTCAAGGTCGTTCGGCGCTGTGGATGGAAAGTGTCAAAAAAATGCAGTGAACGACGGAATTTCTGTTGCGCCCGGGACCATCCCGAGGCTAGGGTTCGTCCCAAGAAAAAGGGCCGCGTTCACACGCAGCCCAAGTCTAGGGAGGAAACGCCCAAGGAGGGCATGCAGCATCTCTGCTGCACTGCAAAATCTAGTGCAGTTGGCCGAGCGCCGCAATAGCAAGACGGCAACACTGGTTGCCTTTTTTTATGCCCTGCATATTGGTGTTTCCGCACGGTATCGCGTCGACCGTGCCTAGCGTATGCGAATATGGCGCAGACGTAGCCGATGGTGGCCATGGTGAGGCCGCTCGGCGCGTCGTCGCCAGCCATATCGGCGAATGAGTCAAGCCAGTGGGAGGCGTGGGCTTGGCGGCGGCATCTCCCACCTCGTGCGCGAGTCGAAAAGCGCCGGAGCGTGAGAAAAAGTTGTTGCGGCCGCATCCATCTGGGCTACGGTGCCCGGCAAACAAAAAAGGCCGCGCATAGCGCAGCCCAAGTCTAGGGAGGAAACGCCCAAGGAGGGCGGCGCAGCATCGCTGCTGCGACTGCGAAAACATAGGGTGGACGGCGGTCGGCCGCAAGGCGAAAAGGGCAGCTCGGGCTGCCCTTTTTTGCGTCGTCTAGCCTTCGCATGCAGAGGTGATATTGCACCCGATTGATCCGGCCGTAGCCTTGGGCATGCTGGCCGCCACGAACTTGGATCCGTAACTTTTCCGATCGGGAGGCGTCGCGGATGCGGTAATCGGGGTTCTGGAGATGCACGAGAGCTCGAGCGAAGCCGGCCCCCGGCCCACGGGCAGCAACGCGCAGAGCGACGGAGCTCGTCCGCTGGTCCGACATTTGGATGCGACCGAAACGATGCACATGACCTATTCGCTTGGCGCAGCTCCGGTGCGGGACGAAAGCCTGCACCGGGCGATCCGCGGCGCCGCGGCCTGGATGTCGGACCCGCGCGTGTTGATCGGGCTCACGCGGCGTGTGCTCGCCGGCCGGCCGGACGAGGCCACCCGCCTCGTGGAGGACGCGTTGCGCCAGCACGGCCTAGCCGACCACCTCGTCGCCTCCGCCATATGGCTCGGCAAACCGAGGGCGGTGCTCGGGCTGGCCCGCCGGGTGACGCTCGCGGGGAGGCAGGCGACGGAGGGGTATGTCGTCATCGCGCTGGAGCGCTCGCTTCGAACGCCCGATGCCGCCACCGGCCCGGGCACGGCGCCGCAGCTGGGCGTCGCGGCGGACACGGTCGACGAGCGTTCGCACAAGGGAGGCACGACAGCCAAGGACGCGGCTCTATGCGCGGAGCAGCGCGCCACGATCGACGGGCTCACGAGACAGCTCGCCGCACTGCAGACACGCTTCACGGCCCTGGAGGAGGCCAAGCTCGCCGATGAAAAGGCGCTGCTGGAGGCTGACTTGACGATCGCTCGCCTGCGCGGTGCGATCCGGTAAGGTGCGCCGAATGCCATCCGATCGGATGGACATGCTCCGACTTTTTGGATCTGGAGCGCGTGTGTCCGATCGGGTGATTCCACCGGTCGGCCAGCGCTCCTGCGGAGCGGCGAGCGAGGATATCCATGGGTGCTGACGGCCGCATTGCCATTGTTACGCCGGCTGTCGTCGACACGGCGGAGGGCGACGACATCGACATCGCCTGCTCCCACTACGCCCGCACCTTGGCCGACGCCGGGCATCGTGTGGAGATCGTGTTCGCGACGGAGATCGGCCGGCAGAAGCAGGACTATTGGGCCGCCTGCTGTGCCGGGCGCTCGATCACACTGGTCAATCCGGGTGGTCTTGAGCCGTCCGCCGTGCCGATCCAGGGAGCGCGGTGGTACACCGAGCGTGCGCTGGGCGTTCTTGAGCTGCTGCGGACCAGGGACTACGACTACATCATCTTTCAGGATTGGCAGGCCAACGGATTCTGGTCGGTCCGCGCCCGCGCCATGGGCGTGGCGTTCGGCCGCACGCCTGTCGCCGTCATCGCGCATGCGCCCAACCAGTGGCAAAATGCCGCTTTGCGCACGTTCGGCTCGAGCCCGCTCGAGGAGGGCGGCCTCAATTGGGCGGAGAAGCAGCAGATCGCCGACGCCGACTGCCTGATCGGCCCCAGCCGATACATGGTGCAGTGGTTGCGCGAGCGCGGTTATGCGCTGCCCGCCGCGGTTGCGATCTGCCCGTACACGTTCGAGGGGCAGGTGTCGTCCGGCCGGCCGGAGGCCGTCGACCGCAGCCATCTGATCTACTACGGCCGCCTGGACGCGAGAGGGGGGCTGCATCTTCTGGGCGGCGCGCTGCGCCGGCTCAAGGAGACGGGGGTCTGGCTGCCGGCCAAGGTCTCCGTGCTCGCTCGCCCCGCTGCGGCCGGGCCTTCGCTTGAGGATCTCGACGCGCTCAAGGCAGCCCTGGCGCCTGTCGAGTTCCACATCGATACCGACGTGGACCGCGACCGCGCAGCGGACTACATCCGCCGCGCCAACGGCGTCGTCGTCATTCCATCCGCCTTCGAAAACTGTCCGCTGGCGGTCATCGACGCCATCACCGGCGGCGCGTGCTTCATCGCCGCGGAGGCGGGCGGCATCCCGGAGATGGTGGACCCGCGTGTCTGCTTTCCCGCAACCGTCCAGGGGCTGGAGCGCAAGCTGTCCCAGCTGGATGCGATCGATTTCGGGCAGCTCCGCCATGGCTACGACCCGGCGGCGGCCCGTGCCGCCTGGCTGGCGCACGTGGAGGAGCGCGTCGCGCAGGCGCGCTCCCGCCCGCCGGCGCCCGTCCAGGTGCTGCGGGAGGCACTCCCACCCATCTCCGTCTGCATGCCCTTCTACCGCCATGACCGCTATATCGAGCGGGTGATCGGAAGCTTCCTGCGCATGGGCCTGCCTCAGCTCCAGCTCGTGGTCGTCAACGACGGCACGCCGGCGGCCGAGCGGCCACATTTCGATCGGCTCAAGGCCGAGCTCGAGCCTTATGGCCACGTCTTCCACAGCCAGTCCAATGGCGGCGCCGGCGTCGCCCGCAACACTGCCACCTCGCTCGCTCGCAACGATCTGCTGCTCAACTTCGACGCCGACAATGTCCCCTTTAGCGACATGGTCGAGCGCTTGTGGGGGGCCATGGAGCACAGCCGCGCCGATATCGTCGCGGCACCGTTCGTCGCCATGGAGCCGATGGCCCGGCGCCCGACGCTCGCCGACGCGACTCTGGCGCGCTATCAGCCACAGGGCGGGCCGGTCATGCTCGGCTTGATCGACAACATCCTGGCAGATACCTGCGCGCTCGTGCGGCGGAACGTGTTCGACGCGCTGGGAGGTTTCGTCGAGCAGCGCGAGAGCCTGGAGGATTGGGACTTCTTCTTGCGCGCCACTGCGGCCGGCTTCCGGCATCTCGTCCATCCCGATCCGCTGTTCTACTACACGGCGGATGGGCGGGGCCGCCTGCATCAGCAGATCCGCGAATATGAGAACCGCAGCAACCTGCTGTCCCGCCTCGACCAGATGCCCACGGGCGTCGCCGCGGAAACGGCGCGGACGCTGGTCCTCGAATTCCTCGTGTCGCACCGCTACGTGTGAGGCCCGGGCCGCGATTTGTCCGGGCGGCCGGCGGTGGCTTATACCGGTCGTGCTGAACGGGTCGCCTACGGGCGAGGCCGCGCGAGCGGCGGCCATCCGGCCGTCGGTGCTCGCGAGGCCATCATCGAAGGACAACGGCACGATGCGATATCTTCACACGATGGTGCGGGTGACGGACGTCGAGGCCTCGCTGGATTTCTATTGCCGAAAGCTGGGCCTGGTCGAGACCCGACGGATCGACAACGACAAGGGCCGCTTCACCCTGATCTTCCTGGCCGCTCCCAAGGACGAGGGGCGCGCCGAGCATGAGCGGTCGCCGGAGCTCGAGCTGACGTACAACTGGGACCCGGAGGCCTATACCGGCGGGCGCAACTTCGGCCATCTTGCCTACCGGGTCGACGATATCTACGCGGTCTGCGATCGCCTGATGAAAGCAGGGGTGACGATCAATCGGCCGCCGCGCGACGGCAACATGGCGTTCGTCCGCTCTCCCGACGGCATCTCCATCGAGCTGCTGCAGGAGGGGGAGCCGAAGGCGCCGGCGGAGCCGTGGGTGTCGATGCCGAACACCGGCACCTGGTGAGCCTATGAAGGCGGGCCGTGGTCGTCCGGCCGCGCCATACCGGGCCGACGGCGGTGGCGCCGCCGCCTCGGTTCTGTGCGTCGGCATCACGACTCTCGATTTCATCTACGCCCTCGACGAACTGCCGACCCTGGCCGAGAAGCACCGCGCCCGCGATCTGGTGATCGCCAGCGGCGGCGTTGCCGCCAATGCGGCGGTCGCCATCGCGCGGCTGGGCGGACAGGCGATCCTGGCGAGCCGTCTGGGCGACGACGCGACGGCCGTCGAGATCCTCGATGCGCTGCACGCGGAGGACGTCGATTGCGGCTATGTGCGCGGCTTTCCGGGTGCGCGGTCGCCGGTCTCCACCATCCTGGTCGACCGCCGTGGCGAGCGGCTGCTGGTGAGCTACCGCGACGATCGTTATCCGACCGATCCAAGCTGGCTGCCGGACGAGCTGCCCGACGGGGTCGACGCCGTCCTGGGCGATACCCGCTGGGAGGACGCAGCCGTCAAGCTGTTTGCCGCGGCACGCCGAGCCGGCAAGCCGGCGGTGCTCGATGGCGATCGCGCCCCGCGCCACCCGGAGATCGTCGATCTGGCGACGCATGTCGCCTTCAGCGAGCAGGGCTTGCGCGAGTTCACCGGCACCGCCGATCCCCAGGCCGGTCTCGCCAGCCTGCGCGGGCGCGAGCGGACCTGGTTTGCGGTGACCGTCGGCGCCGACGGCGTTTTCTTCCTCGAGGACGGCAAGGTCGCACACACGCCCGCATTTCCCGTCGAGGCGGTGGATACGCTGGCGGCTGGCGACGTGTGGCACGGCGCCTTCGCGCTGGCGTTGGCCGAGCGCCAAAGCGAGCGCCAGGCGATCCGCTTCGCATCGGCGGCGTCGGCCATCAAATGCCTGACCTTCGGCGGACACAAGGGCGCCCCTCGCCGCCGCCAAGTGGAGGACTTTCTGTCCGCCGCCATCGCGTCCTAGCGCATGATCCCAAAAAGTGGATGCCGGTTTTTGGAAAAGATCATGCTCAAATAATGACTTAGAGCGAGATGATGGCTCGAAGAGAAATCATCCCGCTCTAGCTCGGCGCGGCGGGCGCGTCGATGCCGATCGCCGCGCCGATCAGCACCAGGCACGGGCCGCGCGGCTGTGCCGCGGCGACGAGGCCGACGATGGTGTCGAGACGCCCGCGCAGGATGCGCTCGTCCGGCCAGGTGGCCCGCTCCACGACCGCCACCGGCGTCGTCGGCGCCAGGCCGGCGCCGAGAACGCGGGCGACAAATTCGGGCAGCGTCTTTACCCCCATGTAGACCGCCGTCGTCGCCGCCGCATCGGCGATGGCCCGCCAGTCGAGGTCCTCCGGCAGCTGTCCGTTGCGCGCATGGCTGGTCACGAACTGGACTCGTCGGGCGGCGTCGCGGTGGGTCAGCGAGGCGCTGAGGCTCGCGGCGGCGCCGCTGGCCGCAGTCACGCCTGGAACCACCTCGACCGGAATGCCCGCGGCCCGCAGGGTCGCCATTTCCTCGCCGGCTCGCCCGAAGATCATCGGATCGCCGCCCTTGAGCCGCACCACCCTGAGCCCGTCGCTCGCCAGCGTGACGAGCATGCCGTTGATGTCGTCCTGGGTGCACGACGGCTTGTGGCCGCGCTTGCCGACGTGCACGAGCCGCGCCTCCCGCCGCGCGAAATCCAGGACGCCGCGTTGGATCAGGTCGTCGAAGAGCACGACGTCCGCCGACTGGAGATAGCGCACGGCCTTGAGCGTCAGGAGTTCCGGATCGCCCGGGCCGGCGCCGATCAGCGCCACCGAGCCGGTGCGGCCGCTCCGCTGGGCGTCGTCGCTCTGTTCGAGACCGGCGAACAGGCGCTGCCGCTCCGCATCGCTGGGCTCCAGCGTGGGGTTGGCCAGCGCATGGGCGGTAAAGCGCTCCCAGAACAGCCGGCGGGCGCGGAACGGCAGCTCGCGCGCCTGGACGGCCGGGCGCCAGGCGCGCGCCGCCTCGGCCCATCGCTTGAAGCCCTGCGGCAGCTGGGTCTCGATGCGGGCGCGGATGGCTTGCCCGAACACCGGCGCCGCCCCGTCGGTCGAAATGCCGACGACGAGCGGCGAGCGGTTGACGATCGAGCCGAACTGGAAGTCGCAGAGCGCCGGCCGATCGACGCAATTGACGGGAACACCTGCGTCCCGCGCCGCCGCCCAAAAGGCTTGGGCATCCTCCTCATGCTCGAAGTCGCCGACCGCCAGGGCGGCGCCGCGCAAATCGGCCGGCTGCCATGGGCGCTCATGCAGGAGGATGGGCCCGTCCGCGGGACGGGCGACGACATCCCGCAGCTCGCGGCTGGGGGAGGGGGCGAAGAGATGGGTCGTCGCGCCAGCGGCAGACAGGAGCTCCGCCTTCCACGCCGTGCCGGCGTTAGCGCCGGCCAGCACGACCGGGCGCCCGCGCAGCTTGAAGAACGCAGGCAGCGTCGCCAGGGGCTCGAGCCGTTCGCGGGGACGCTCCTCCGGCTTGCGGGATGATGGTGTCGGTACGCTCATCGTGGTGCGAACTTCACTCCGGCGGCTGGAGCGCTTCGCGGGTGGACTCACCCAATCGCGAAGCACTCCAGTTTCAAAAGGTTATGAGCATTTCTCTGCCATTGGATGGTCCCATCCAATGGCGAAATGCTCCAGGGCATGTCCCGATCGGCCGAGATCATCCGATCGCATCGAGAATGCTCCAAGTTTCTGAATCTGGGGCGCTTCTTTTGCGATAGGGTGAGCCTGCCCGATCGCGAGACGCTCCAGGGCCACTTGCTTTGCGGTTTCCCTGCCCGTTGCGACCGGGTACGTCTACAGGGTTCGTCGTTTGCAGGATTCTGCGTCCAGGATTCGAAGTGCAGGATTCGAGCCGCAAACGCATCGGCTACGGAGATAGCGTCATGCGTATATCGATGTGGGCAGGCATTGCCGCCATCGCGCTGTTCGGGACGACGGCGCTGGCCCAGGCCCCTCAGACGACTCCGGCGCCCGCCAAGCCCGCGGTCTCGACCGCGGCTCCGGCGAAGCCCGCCGCAGCGTCCACGACGCCGGCTGCTGCCCCGGCTGCCGCTTTGCTCGATATCAACTCGGCGTCCAAGGACGAGCTCGACAAGCTCAAGGGCATCGGCGAAGCGCGTGCCGAAGCGATCATCAAGGGCCGGCCCTACAAGGGCAAGGACGATCTGGTGCGCAAGAAGATCATCCCTCAGAACGTCTACGACGACATCAAGGACAAGATCATCGCCAAACAGTCCTGACCGGCGGCGGCCTCGCTGGGCTGCCCGCGCCACGGCGAGACGCGGCCGCCTGCTGCCAGCAGCGCGCCGCGCGATGCACGACGTGCTGCGGACGACGACCAGCGTGCGCCTGGCGAGAGCAGCCCTGGGTTCATCCGGCGAGCAGCGCCTTGTGGGCGTCACGCAGCAGGTTCTTCTGCACCTTGCCCATGGTGTTGCGCGGCAGGTCGTCGACGAACAGGATGCGCTTAGGCAGCTTGAACTTGGCCAGCCGGTCGCCGATAGCGGCCAGCACGGCCGCTTCGTCGAGGGCCGGATCGCGAGCGACCACCACGGCGACCACGCCCTCGCCGAAGTCGGGGTGCGGCACGCCGATGACGGCGCTTTCGACGACGCCCGGGATGGCGTCGATCTCGCCCTCGATCTCCTTGGGATAGACGTTGAAGCCGCCGCTGATGATCAGATCCTTGCCGCGGCCGACGATGCTGACGTAGCCGTCGGCATCGATCACGCCGAGGTCGCCGGTGATGAAGAAGCCGTTCGGGCGGAATTCGGCCGCCGTCTTCTCCGGCATGCGCCAGTAGCCCTTGAACACGTTGGGGCCCTTGACCTCGATCACGCCGATGTCCCCCTGGGGCACCTCCTTGCCGCTGTCGGGCTCGACGACGCGCAGCGCGACGCCCGGGAGCGGGAAGCCCACGGTTCCGGCGATGCGGGCGCCGTCGTAAGGGTTTGAGGTGTTCATGTTGGTTTCGGTCATGCCGTAGCGCTCGAGGATGGCGTGGCCGGTGCGCTCCTGCCAGGCGCGGTGGGTGTCCGCCAGCAGCGGCGCCGAGCCCGACACGAACAGGCGCATGCGCGCAGTGGTGCTGCGGTCGAGCGCGGGATGCTGAAGCAGGCGCGTATAGAACGTGGGCACCCCCATCATTGTGGTGGCGCGCGGCATGACGCGCATGACCTCGTCGGCGTCGAAGCGGGGGAGGAAGATCATCGCGCCGCCGGCGAACAGCGTGACGTTGGTGGCCACGAACAGCCCATGCGTGTGGTAGATGGGCAGTGCGTGGATCAGCACGTCGTCGGCCGTGAAGCGCCAATAGTCCCTGAGCGTCAGCGAGTTGGACGCCAGATTGTCGTGCGACAGCATCGCCCCCTTGGAGCGGCCGGTGGTGCCGGAGGTGTAGAGGATCGCGGCCAGGTCGTCGTCGTCCCGCGCGACAGTGTCGAACGTCTCGGCCATGCCGGCGGCGGCCTCCACGAGGGAGCCGTTGCCGCCAGCGTCGAGCGTCTCGACGCCGGCGCCGACCGCCCGCGCGATCTCCGCCACGCCGTCGCGCTTGGCTGGATCGCAGACGACGAGCTTGGGCTCGGCGTCGCCGATGAAATAGCCGAGCTCGGCCAGGGTGTAGGCGGTGTTGAGCGGCAGATAGATGGCGCCGGCCCGCACGCAGGCGAGGTAGAGGACGAGCGCCGGGATCGATTTGTCCACCTGCACCGCCACGCGGTCGCCGACGGCGACGCCGCGGGCGTTCAGCACGTGGGCCAGGCGCGCCGACAGGCGGCCGAGATCCGCATAGCTGAAAGTCCGCCCGTCGGCGGTCTCGATGGCGCGGCGTGCCGGGTCGGCGACGCCGGCCATCAGCCGGTCATAAAGGTTCCTGCTCATTTGGCGGGCACGAGCTCGCGTGCCGCGGCCAGATTGCCGCGCAGCAGCTTCCGCACGGAGCTGGAGGCCGCCACCTCGCTTTTTTCGGCGAAAGCCTCGTGGTTCTTCTCGATCTCGTCGAGCGCGTAGAGATAGTTCACCATGAATCCGTAAGCTTGTTTCATGCCTTTGGGGGATGTGTCGCCGAGGAAATTGATGCTTTCGAGCCGCGCGCCGTTGCCCAGGTGGAAGCGGGCGACGGGGTCGACCGGACGGCCGCTCGAGGTCTTGGCGCGCAGGAAATAGTAGGCCGCCGCCTGCTGCAGCACCTTCTTCACCGCCTCCGTGCGCGCCGGGTCCGTCTGCCATCCCTCCACGTCGAGCCCCTCGAGGGCGCCCTTGGCGGCATCGTCGAGGCAGACCGAAGCGTCCGCCTTGCGCTCGCGGTTGAGCCAGGCGGCGAAGCCGGGCACCGGCGAGAGCGTCACGAACGTCTTCAGGTTCGGCAGCTCGCGCTTCAGGTCTTCCACCACCTGCTTGATCAGGAAGTTGCCGAACGAGACGCCGCCGAGGCCGCGCTGCGTGTTCGAGATGGAATAGAACACGGCGGTGGTCGCCTCGTCCGCCGGAATAGGTGTGCGGCCGAGGTCGAGCAGCGGCGCGATGGCGTCCGGGATCTGCGTCGTGAGCGCCACCTCGACGAAGATCAGAGGCTCATCGACCAGCTGCGGATGGAAAAAGCCGAAACAGCGGCGGTCCGGCGGCTCCAGCCGGTTGCGCAGGTCGTTCCAGTCGCGGATCTCGTGGACAGCCTCGTACTTGATGATCTTCTCGAGAATGTTGGCCGGCGTGGTCCAGTCGATATGGCGCAACACGAGGAACCCCCGATTGAACCAGGAGGAGAACAGCTGAACGAAATCCAGGTCGACGGCCTTGAGGTCCGGCCGCGCCGGCAGATGGTCGAGCAGTTCCTCGCGCATGCGGACGAGCGCGGCGGTGCCTCCCGGCGCCAGGTTGAGCCGGCGCATCAGCTCTTGGCGCCGGGCCTCGGTGGCGCTGTGCAGCTCCTGCACGGCGGCCGGGCTCGGGTCGGACTGCACGGCCTTCAGCGCCCGGTCGACGCGCTCCAGGTCGGGGCCGAAGCGGTCCGCGAGCGCCGTCAGGAACGACAGCCGCGCCGACAGCTTGGCCGAGGTGAAATTTTCGACGATGGCGCCGGCGAGCGCCACGCCCGAGGCTTCGCCACGGCGCGACAGCAGATGCTGGCCGAGCTCGACCAGGTCGCCGCCCCGGATGCTCTCGCGCTGACGGCCGAGCAGCGAGCGCCCCCGCTCGGAGAGCGTCGCGAGCAGCTCGTTCAGAAATGACGTCGCCATCGTGTCTCCGTTGGTGAGCTGCAAAAGCCCGATGCGTGACCATGGGCTATTCAGTACAACGTCTGGCCCGCAGGCAAGAGCCGCAGCCGCGCGCTGGAGCGGCAGCTGCGACGGACAAGGAGCTGCCGCTCCAGCGCCCTGTTTCAGCATCGGATTGTCCGTGCTCCCTGGATCTAAGGTCCGCCGCACCTTTTGGCTACGGCCGAGGCTCCCGTCGGGGCTCATCCGGCGCTGCGGCGGAGCTGAATGTCGCGCCACAGCCGGCGGGTGGTTGACCCGCCCGGCAGCCCCTTCCTATGTGACCGGAGCGATGACCGTATTCGCCTCGAATCGATTCGCCTCGACAAGCCTCCTGTCGCCGGGCTGCACCGCCGAGGGCCGGCCATGATCGTGAACAGCGATCGGGCGTGGGTCGAAGGCGGCGACGCCATGCTCGACGGCATCTCCCACGAGCTCGTCCAGGCGGAGACCGTGCAGGGCATCAGCCGTCACGGACGCCTGGTGGCGGCCTTCATCGAGGCGGCGGCCCTGGCGCGGGGGCTGGCCGACGCCGGCCATTGGCGGCAGCCCGCGATCGAACGATCCGCGCAGCAGGATGCGGCGATGGCGCTGCTGATGCGGCTGGCCCGTGCCGTCTGCCGCTCCTGGGCGAGCTGCTTCACGGACATCGACCTGGACGTGACGCCCGAGCTTCGCCGACTGCGGGCGCTCCATCTGCCCGGCGCGCTGGTGAGCTGGGATGCGGATGGATTTTCCCATCATCGCATCTATCCGGAGGCCCATTGGCAGGCGGCTGCCGATTTTGCCGCTTCGCTGCGGGGCCGTATCGAACCGGAGCAGGTCGTCGTCGTCGGCATCGGCGGGGTCGGCACGGGGCTCGCCGCCATCGTAGCCGCGGCGCTCGGCGCGCCGCCGCCGTTCGTGGTCGCACCCGCACCGTCGGACCTGGATCCGGTGCTGCCGTCCAGCCTCGTTCGAGCGGCGACCGTGGACCGCCGCGCCGTCGCCATCGTCGACGGTGGCCGGCCCTTCGACGACACGGCGCTGCGCCGCGTCGCCGCAGCCTTGATCGAGGCGGGCGTCGGCGTCGACCGCGTCCACCTGTTCCCGACGGAATTCCCGTCCGGCCGCTCGTCCCGGCCGCAGGGCGCCGACGGCAACCCCGACGAGACGGGCCGTAGTCGATTGTGCGAGGCCCTGCCGTGCCACGCCGTCGAGACGGAACGGCTGCTGCTGCATGCGCCGGACCCACGCCGCCGGCTGTCGGCCTGGGTCACCGACCTGACCGGCCCGCTTACGGCTCCGCTCGAGGACCTTTCCTACGGCCGCTGGCGGGAGCGCCGATTCCATATCCCGGCCGACTGGCCGCCGGCCAATCCCGGCCATGAGCAGCTCAAGTTTCTTGCCGAGAGCGCGACCGGGCCTTGGCTCATCAAGTTCGTCGGCCTCGGCAGCGAAGGCCCGCGCAAGGCCGCCTTAGCCGAAGCGTTGGCGGAGGCAGGCTTCACGCCGGCCGTCGCGGGCTTCCGGCACGGTTTCCTGGTCGAGCGGTGGGTCGAGCAGGCGAGCGCCTTGGAGCTGCCGGCGAGCGCGCGCCCCGCCTTCATCGAGCACCTCGGCCGTTACCTGGGGTTTCGCGCCCGCCACCTGCGGCTTCCCGAGGGCTTCGTCTGCACGCCGCTGGACGAACTGCTGGTGATGGCGCGCCGGAACACCGCGAGCGGCCTTGGCGAGGCGGCCGGCGAGGCGTTGTCGGCGGGGCTGCGCCGCCAGGTGGAGAAGCTCGAGCGAGCGGTGCGGCCGGCGGTGATCGACGGCCGCTTGCAGTCCTGGGAATGGCTGGTGCTGCCGGACGGCGGCCTGCTCAAGACGGATGCGGTGGATCACCATGCGGGCCGCGATCTCGTCAGCGGGCAGGATATCGCCTGGGACGTTGCTGGAGCGATTTGCGAGTTCGACCTGACGGGGCCGGAGCAGGCGCGCCTGGTCGAGGTGCTGGCGCTGACGGCGCAGATCGACGTGTCGCAGGCCCTGACGGCGTTCCTGCTGCCCTGCTATGCAGCCTACCAGCTCGGCAGGTCGGTCATGGGCGCCACCGCGGTGGCTGGTTCCGAGGACGAGAGCGTACGGATGCGGGCGCTGTCGCTGCGCTATGCGCGGCGACTGCAACGGTTGGTGCCGGCATCCGGCTCATGATTCCGCCCATCGTGCTGCGCGCCTTTCGGCTCGAGAGCGCTTCACGATCGGGCGAAGCAACATGGGATCACGCCGCTTCCATCTGCCGGCCAAGCGAGCGGTAGAGGTTCAGCAGGGCGTCCGCCCGGGTTTCGGCGGTGTAGGACCGGGCGCGGCGGCACGCCAGCTCCGCCATGCGCAGGCCCTGGCCGGGATCGCCGATCAAGGCGTCGATGGCGTGGGCGAACCCGGCATCGTCTCCGGGATGCACGAAGACGGCCGCGTCGTTCCAGGTCTCGCGAAATGTCGGCACGTCCGACAGCACGAGCGCGCAACTCATGTGGGCCGCTTCCAGCACCGGCGTGCACTCGCTCTCGCACAGCGCCGACGATACGAACACTGGTGCGGCCTCGAGCCAGCGGGCCAACTCGCCCTCCGGCATCGGGCCGAGCGACCAGAGATTGCCGAAATCGACCGCCGATCCGTCGATCTGCTCGCGTGGGCCGGCGACCATGACGGGAACCTGCGTGCGGCCGGCGGCTTGGTTCAGCACCGACGCGTTTTCGGCGAGGTCCCTGATGTGGGCGGCCGCCAGCGCGAAATCGCGCACCGGATGGGGCGGCCCGCCCGGCAGCGGCGGACGGCCGCCGCTCGGGACCACGGCTGGCAGGCGCGCCAGCTCGAAGGCCTCGGCCGTCCGTTCGGCCAGCGCCGCGGTGGGGGCAACCAGGGCCGTGGCCGCGTCGTAGCCGCGCACGGTGAGCTCGTGCCGCCAGAGGGGGAGCGGCGGCTCGGAGCCGCTGCGGCCAGCCCAGTCGACGATGGCGCAAGGGTCGCAAGCCACCACCATGGGCGCGCGGAAATGGCCGAAGCCGGCCATGAGCGGGTTGCCCAGGTGCACGATGTCGGCGTCGATGATGTTGGCGAAGCGGGCGACGGCGTGGCTTGCCGCTTCGACCTCGCTTTCGTCGGCGGCCAGCCAGTCGATCGGAGCGTTGGTCACCATCGACTTGAGGCCGGGCACGGCCTGCATCGCAGCGTCCTGTGCCGCCGTCGGTTCGGGGCCGAGAATAGCGAGTGTCGTCTCGACACCCTGGGGCGCAAGGGCCCGAGCCAGATCCAGGCTACGGGTCCAGCCGCCCCCCACGGTGTCGACGCTCATAACGATACGCAACCCAGATCCTTTCTCATGTCTTCAGGCTGGCACGGAAGCGCGGTGCGGCCGGACGGGATCTGGGACCGTGCCGAGGTCCTGGCCGCCACCTGCGCGCAAGTGCAGGGTGATCATCATCCCGGCGTGCCCATACGTAAAGGCGCTTGTGCGCTGTCGAGCGTTGCAGGGGTGGCGAGGCCCCACGACCGGAGTGCGTCTCCGGCGATCGGGCGGACCATCCGATCACAAGAGAAGCGCTCAGGATTCAAAGAGTTGGAGCCTTTCTACCCGATCGGATGAGCCCGTCTGATCGGGATATGCCGAGGCCTCGACGTGGGCGGCGGGGCTTGTTCGCGGCCCGATTTTGCCGGAACGTGACCCGCGCTTTGCAGGGCCGCGGCCGGCGGCCATGAACCGATCCCCGAGTGAACAGGCACATGAAGCTCTTTTTTTCCGACGCGCAGTTCGCCCATCGACCCACGCAATACATGGTGCACGGCCGTATCGTCGATCCGTTCGAGACGCCGGAGCGGCCGAAGGCGCTCGTGCGGGCGCTGACCGAGCTCGGCCTGGTGCTCCATGAACCTGTCGACAGCGGATTGGATGCCATCCTGTCGGTTCACCCCGACCACTATATCAACTTCCTTCAAAGCGCTTATGCCGAGTTCATCACGCTGCCCAACCATGGGCCGGAGGTGCTGACCAACGTATGGTCCTACCATAGCGCCGACGGGGACCTGAACCGGCGCGGACCGCCGCGGCCGACGGGAATCATCGGCCGCATGGGCTGGTACCTGGGTGACCTTTCGAGCGTAATCATGGCAGGCACCTGGAGCGCCGCGCTGGCGTCGGCGCAGGCCGCGAGCAGCGGCGCCGAGACGCTGCTCGCCGGCAGTCCCGCCGCCTTCGCGCTGTGCCGGCCGCCAGGCCATCATGCCTATCGGGACCGGGCCAGCGGCTTCTGCTTCCTCAACAATGCGGCCATCGCCGCCGAGACGCTGCGCCGCCTCTATGCCAGGGTCGCCATCGTCGACTTCGACACGCACCATGGCGACGGCACGCAGGCCATCTTCTACAACCGGGGTGACGTGTTCTTCGGGTCCACCCATACGGATCCTTCCGCCTACTACCCGCACTTCTACGGCTACGCCGACGAAATCGGCATCGGCGCGGGCGAGGGGGCCAACCTGAACTTGCCCCTGGCGCAGGGCTCCGGCGACGAGGCCTTCATCGACGCCAACGCGCGCCTGGCCGTGGCCGTGCAGGGATTTGGCGCCGACGCGCTGGTCATCTCCGCCGGCTGGGACGCGCACGAGGCCGATCCGCTGTCGAAGCTCAAGGTGACCACCGACGCCTATCGGCACATCGGCGAGCTGTGGGGCAAGCTCGGCCTGCCGACCTTGATCGTGCAGGAGGGCGGCTATTCGCTCTCAGCCATCGCCGAGGCGGCGCCGGCCTTCACCGCCGCCTTCCGCAGCGGCGCCGGCCTGTAGCCTGCTGCTGTCAGTCGTAGACGATGTAGGCGTGGCGTGGGTCGGCCGGCGTGCCTTCGAGGGGGCTGCCCTCGCGCGCCGGCTGCCACAGGACGACCTCGTCGATCTTGCGGGCAAGGGCGAAGTCGAAGTCGGTGATCCCCTTGGCCGAATGGGTGGAGAGCCTGACCTCGACCGTAGCATAGCTGACCACCAGGTCGGGATGGTGCCAGGCCGCCTCCGCCAGGTGGCCGATGGTGTTGACCACCATCAGCGTCCCCTTCCAGCCGGCGGTCTTGAACGTGCGGCGCAGCGTGCCGTCGACGAGGCTCCAGCGGGGCAGCTCGGCGCGAAGCCGGATTTCGATATCAGCGGCGGCGAGCGCCTGGGGTCGCGCCATCGGAATGCTCCTCACCTCATGGACCGAGGACGATGCGGTCGGCCGTCACCACCCGCGCTATGCGGGGAAAGATAGAGCGGATCGCCATCTCGTGCAGCTCCGCGGACGGACCGGCGCATGCGTCTTCTACGACGATCGTGTCGTAGCCGAGCTCCCAGGCATGGCGGCATGTGGACTCGACGCCGAAATTGGTGGCGATGCCGCCGAGCACCACGGTCTTGATACCGCGGCGCCGCAGCTGCAGGTCGAGATCGGTGCCGGTGAACGCGCCCCATTGGCGCTTCAGCACCACGACGTCGCCGGCTTGCGCGAGGCCGGGCACCAGGGCGCTCCAGGAGGCCGGCATGCCGCCGGCCGGCAGCGGCATGGGCTCGTCGACGGCCTGCGGCGGAACGTCCGCATAGTCGGCCGCGAAGCCGACGTGGACCAGCACGACCAGCGCCCCCGCTCTCCGGAACCGCCCGGCCAGCGTCGTGGCTGTCGCCACGACGGCTTCACCGGACCGCGGCGCCAAAGGACGGGACACGATGCCGTTCTGGAGGTCGATCAGGACGAGCGCCGTCGTGCGCGGATCGCATGCGGACATGGGAGACCTCATTCATGGTGCAGCGCATTGTAGAGGGTGCCCAAAGTAGGGTAGCACGCCGGCCAGAGCTCGCCGCCGCCGTTCCGGCCGGCAGCGGTATGCGCGTGGAGCAACGGGAATTGAGCGACAAGATCAAGGTGAGCCGTCTCGCCCTCTATGCCCACCACGGCTTGCATCCGGAGGAGGAGCGCCTCGGGCAGCGCTTCTACATCACCATCGTCTGCACGCTCGACCTGACGCAGGCGGGCACCAAGGACGATTGGAAGAGCACCGTCGACTACGGCGTGCTGACCCAGCGCGCCAGCGAGGTGGTGACCGGCCGCCGGTTCCGCACCATCGAGGGCCTGGCCGAGGCCATCGCCGCCGATGTGCTCCGCGCCTTCCCGCGGGTGGACGAGGTGACCGTCGAGGTGGAGAAGCCCGGCGCGCCGGTGCCGGCAATCCTCGACGGAGTGACGGTCGAAATCACGCGACGCCGGCCGTCATCGAGATGAACCGGGGCTCTGCAGCGCCTGGCGATCGGGTGGACACGCCCAATCGCAGGAGAAGCGCTCCAGATTCAAAAGGTTATGAGCATTTCTCTGCCATTGGATGATCTCATCCAATGGCGAAATGCGCGAGCCGCAAGAACTTGAATCAGCACATGAAGCAGCTGGTGAATCGTCGGCTAATCCAATCGGTTAGCCGACGATCTTGAATCGATGGACCGGGTCAGTACTCCACGACGGCGCGGATTGATTTGCCCTCGTGCATCAGGTCGAAGCCCTCGTTGATGCGGTCGAGGGTGAGCTTGTGGGTGATCAGGTCGTCGATGTTGATCTTGCCCTCCATGTACCAGTCGACGATCTTGGGCACGTCGGTCCGCCCCCTGGCGCCGCCGAAGGCGGTGCCCTTCCAGACGCGGCCGGTGACGAGCTGGAACGGGCGGGTGGCGATCTCCCGGCCGGCTTCGGCGACGCCGATGATGATGGATTCGCCCCAGCCGCGGTGGCAGCACTCCAGCGCCTGACGCATCACGTCGACGTTGCCGGTGGCGTCGAAGGAGAAGTCGGCGCCGCCCCCGGTCAGGTCGACGATCGCCTGCACGACCTTGTCGTTGCCGATCTCCCTGGGATTGACGAAATCGGTCATGCCGAATTTTTCGGCCATGGCGCGCTTGGCCGGATTGACGTCGACGCCGATGATCTTGTCGGCGCCGACCATGCGGGCGCCCTGCACCACATTGAGGCCGATGCCGCCCAGGCCGAACACCACGATGTTGGCGCCAGGCCAGACCTTGGCGGTGTAGATCACGGCGCCGATGCCGGTGGTCACGCCGCAGCCGATGTAGCAGACCTTGTCGAACGGCGCGTCCTTGCGGATCTTGGCCAGCGCGATCTCGGGCAGCACCGTGTAGTTGGAGAAGGTGGAGCAGCCCATGTAGTGCAGCACCGGGTCGCCATCGCACGAGAAGCGGCTGGTGCCGTCGGGCATCAGGCCCTTGCCCTGGGTGGCGCGGATCGACGTGCACAGGTTGGAGCGCCGCGACAGGCAGGTCTTACACTGGCGGCATTCGGGCGTGTACAGCGGGATCACATGGTCGCCGCGCGCCACGCTGGTCACACCCGGCCCGACATCGACCACGATGCCGGCTCCCTCGTGGCCCAGGATGGCCGGAAACAAGCCCTCCGGGTCTGCACCGGAGAGCGTGTAGGCGTCGGTGTGGCAGATACCGGTTGCCTTGATCTCCACCAGCACCTCGCCGGCCCGCGGCCCCGCGAGCTCCACGTCCATGATCTCCAGGGGCTTTCCAGCGGCGATCGCGACGGCGGCACGCGTTTTCATGGGGGAGGTCTCCAGCGGTTGGGAGCAGGATGGGAACGGCAAGCGATGCCCGATTGCAAGCCCCGAGCGGGGGAGCAAGCCTCCGTCAAGCGTCGGGCACGTTGGCCTTCAGCTCGGCGAGCCAGACATGGGCATTGCCGTCCGACGGGGCGCGCCAGTCGCCGCGCGGCGACAGCGAGCCGCCGGACGAGATCTTGGGCCCGTTCGGCAGGGCCGAGCGCTTGAACTGGCTGATGGTGAAGAAGCGGAACAGAAACACCTCCAGCCAGCGCCTGATCTCGGCCAGGCCGTAGGCCCTGTGGTCCTTCTCGGCGATGTTGGCCGGCCAGCGGCCGCGCTTGACGTCACCCCAGGCGTTGAGCGCCATGAAGGCGATCTTCGACGGCGCGTAGCCGTAACGCGTGACGTAGAACAGATTGAAGTCCTGGAGCGCGTAGGGGCCGATCACCGCCTCGGTCGACTGGATGGCGCCCGTCGCATCGGCCGGCACCAGCTCCGGCGAGATCTCGGTCGCCAGGATGGCCTCCAGGAGCGCGCTGGTGTCGGCGCTCACGTCACCGGAATAGGCGACGAAGCGGATCAGATGCTGGATCAGCGTCTTCGAGACCGATGCGTTGACGTTGTAGTGGGACATCTGATCGCCGACGCCGTAGGTGCACCAGCCGAGCCCGAGCTCCGACAGGTCACCGGTGCCGACGACGATGCCGCGGTGGTGATTGGCGAGGCGGAACAGATAGTCGGTGCGTAGCCCCGCCTGCACGTTCTCGAACGTCACGTCGTAGACCGGTTCGCCGCGACCGAACGGATGCCCGAGGTCGCCGAGCATCTGGCGCGCCGCCGGGCGGATGTCGATCTCGCCGGAGGAGACGCCGAGCGACGTCATCAGCGCCAGAGCGTTGGCCTTGGTGCCCTGCGAGGTGGCGAAGCCGGGCAGGGTGTAGGCCAGCACGCTGGTGCGCGGTAGCCCGAGGCTGTCCATGGCGCGCACGCAGACGAGCAGCGCGTGGGTCGAATCGAGGCCGCCGGAGACACCGATCACCACCTTTTCGGTGCCACTGGCCTTGAGGCGCGTCGCCAGGCCCTGGACCTGGATGTTGTAGGCCTCGTAGCAATCCTCGCGCAGCCGGCTCGGGTCCGACGGCACATAGGGATAGCGCTCGATGTCGCGCGCAAGCGGCACATCGTGCGCCGGCTGGTCGAGCGTGAACGTCACCGCCTGGAAGCGCGCGACGCGGTCGGCTTCCGCGCGGATGGCCTCGCCGAAGCTGGTGAGCCGTAGGCGCTCCTGGCGGATGCGGTCCAGGTCGATGTCAGCCGCGATGAGCACGGGCTCGGCCGGGAAGCGCTCGCTCTCCGCCAGTCGTTCGCCGTACTCGAAGATGGCGGCGTGGCCGTCCCAGGCCAGATCTGTCGTCGACTCGCCGGGGCCGGCGGCGGAATAGACATAGGCCGCCACCGCCCGCGCCGACTGGCTGGCGCAGAGCAGGCGTCGCGTCTCGGCCTTGCCGATGGTGATGTTGCTGGCGGAGAGGTTTATCAGCACCTCCGCTCCGGCGAGGGCGGCAAAGCCCGACGGCGGCACCGGCGTCCACACGTCCTCGCAAATCTCCACGTGGAAGGTGACCGGCAGGGTGCCGGCCGAGCGGAACAACAGATCGACGCCGAACGGAGCCTCCCGGCCCGCAACCGTGATCGTTTGTCCCCGCACCTCGGTGCCCGGGGTGAAGTAGCGCGCCTCGTAGAACTCGCGGTAGTTGGGCAGGTAGGACTTGGGCACGACGCCGAGGATGCGGCCGGCGTGGACGACCACGGCCGCGTTGTAGAGCCGGCCGCGCCAACGTAGCGGCGCGCCGACAATCAGCACCGGAAACAGTGTGCGCGAGGCCTCGACCAACTCGTCCAGCGCCTGCTCGACCCGGTCGAGCAGCGGCTGCTGCAACAGCAGATCATCGATGGCGTAGCCGGAGATGCCGAGCTCGGGGAACACCAGGGCGCCGACGGCGGCGGCATCGCCCCGCCGGGCCAGCTCCAGCGTCTGCGCCAGATTGAAGGCAGGGTCGGCGATCCCGGTCTTCGGCACGCAGGCCCCCAACCGGAAGAAGCCGTGGGTGTAGAGCGAATGGAACCCGCCCATGGGCCAGCATGCCTTTCTCGTCCGATGTGCGGGCGGTGCCCGAGCGCTGTGGGCACCGCCTACCCTTTTTCGCGTCGCCGCTACACTTATTTATGCACGAGGCGCAGGCCAAGCGCGGCGGCGTCGATGCGGACGAGTGAAACGGTATGGCAACGGCCACCAGCGGCTACCATCTGTTCGACACGGCGATCGGGCGTTGCGGCGTCGCCTGGGGCGAGGTCGGCCTCGTCCGCGTCTCGCTGCCGGAGCGCAGTGAAGCCGACACCCGGGCGCGCTTGCGCCGTCTTCATCCCGATTTGCGGGAGCACGAGCCGCCGGCCGCCGTGGCCGGCGTTGTCGCCGACATCGTGGCGCTGCTCGCCGGGGAGCCCAGGGATCTCGCCGACGCCGTCCTCGAGCTCGAAGGCATTTCCGAGTTCAACGCCCGCGTCTACGCCGTGACGCGCACCATCAGACCGGGTGAGACACTGACCTATGGCGAGGTCGCGGCCCGGATCGGCGAGCCCGGGGCGGCCCAGGCCGTCGGCCGCGCGCTCGGCTCCAACCCATTTCCCATCGTCGTGCCGTGCCATCGCGTGCTGGCGCGGGGCGGCAAGGCCAACGGCTTTTCCGCCCATGGAGGCGTCGCGACCAAGGCGCGGATGCTCGCCATCGAAGGCGCGCCGATCGACGGCGGACCCAACCTGTTTGGTGATCTGCCCTATGCGGCGAAGCCGCAACGGCGGCGGCAGCTCTGACGGCGTTCAGCCGGTGGGTCGCTGCGGGGCGCAGAGACCGCGGAGAAAGGGGGGCCGGAAGCCCAAGCCCCCCTCACGACAGGCCAACGGCGCTGACCGCCATGGCTGTTCTCGCCCCCCTTGCGGCCGGCCTCTGCCGCCAGTTCCCGATCCTGCGAGAAACTGCGCTTCTCGTCCGGCACGCTCTGCCCACCCTTGTGGCCGGCTCTGGCGGCAAGGTCATGATCTTGCGAGAAACTGCGCTTTTCGTCGGGAACGCTCTGGCCGCCCTTGCTCGCGATCTCGCGTTGCTTGTGATCATCCATAGATGCAAAACCACGATTTGACGTATTGGCCATGATTGTCTCCGTTTTGAATTTAGCGATCTTGAATAAGACCGCTGTGATTCGAACCAACGAGCCGTCGGCATGGTTCCCGATCGTTCGCGCGATTACATGATTTATATGGTCGAGATAAAGTTAATACGTATAATATGCTTCTATTAAGCGATCTGTAGCGGAGCAAATAAGTAAACGTGGCTGTATCGTCGTCTGCTCAGCCGTGGCCGGCTGCCGCAGCCTCCGTCGACGGCGATGGCCTGTGCGCGGAGGCCGTCGGTCCGGGGGCTGCTGCGGCCCGTTCCGCCGTGGTGCGATCCGAACGGGACAGGCCCTGGGCGGCTATGCCTTCGCCGGCCGGCCCGTGGCGCGCCAGACGTAGACGGCGCCCAGGAGCAGCAGGACGCTGGTGCCGAGAAACACGGCACGCATGCCGATATGCCCGCCGATGAAGCCACCGACCAGCGGGCCGGCGACCTGTCCGGCGAACTGCGACGAGATCGAGAAGCCGAGGACGGTGCCGACGATGCGATCGGGAACGTTGTGGCGGATCACGGCGGCGACGCAGGGAAGCAGGCCGCCGAGCGCCAGCCCCATGAGGAAGCGCAGCGCGATCAATTGCCAGCCGTCCGTCACGAACGCCTGCGGGATGAGGAGCAGCGCCGCGGCGGCCATGGCCAGGACGATCACGCCCGTATGCCCGATGCGGTCGGCGAGCTTGCCGAGCGGGGAGGCGGACAGGATGCTGCCCAGGGCGGCCGCGGACATGACGAGGCCGGCGACGAAGGTCACGCTCTGCGGGTTGTCGACGATCGTGGCCACGTAGACGGTGATGATCGGCTCGATCGACATGTTGGCGAAGGCGAGCAGCAGCCCGGTTGCCAGCATGGCAAAGACCACGTCCTTGTGGGGCAGCTCCGCCCAGCGGCCGTGGGCGGCCGCCGCCCGAGGCTGAGCCTGCCGAGGCGCTTCCTTCAGCAGGAAGCAGGTCGCCAGGAAGGCGATGAAGATCATGCCGCCAGCCAGGCAGAAGGTGGCGCGGATGCCGATGAGGGGAGGCAGCAGCCCCCCGATCAGCGGTCCGATCAGGTTGCCGGCCATGATGCCGGACGAGAGCACGCCGAGGGCCCAGGCGGAGCGGGCCTTGGGCGTCTGCTCGGCGACCAGGATCATGGAGCCGGATGAATAGCCCCCGGCGAGCCCGACGATGAGCCGCAGGCCGACGAGCTCCCAGATGTTGCGCGAGAATCCGATCAGCGACATGGTGACCGCCATGCCGAGGCTCGCCCGGACCAGCATGGGCTTGCGCCCGTAGCGGTCGCCGAGGCGCCCCCACAGCGGGGCCACCAGCGCGGCCGACAGGAACGTCGCGCTGAAGGCGATGCCGGACCATTGCACGATGGCCGCGTGCCCGCTGACCCCGAGCTGCTCTACGTAGAGCGGCAGGAAGGGCAGCATCAGCGTCATCGCGACGATGGTGGTGAACGAGCCGAAGAAGCAGACGACCAGGTTGCGGCGCCAGTGCGCCGCGTGGTCGCGGGACGTGTCCGCGGCCTCGCCGGGGAGATCGGTGGTGCTGTCTGCCATGGATCGATCTACCCGCGCGCTGGTATACGGGGCAATGACGCCTGGCGCAGGTCCGCCGCGCAAATCGATCTGACTGGCAGGAGAGGTATGCAGAAGACGTTCGCGGTCGCGCCCCTAATGGACTGCACCGACCGCCATTGCCGCTACTTCCACCGGCTGCTGTCCCGCCGGGCGCGGCTCTATACGGAGATGATCACTACCGGCGCCGTCATCCACGGCGATCGGCAGCGGCTGCTCGGCTTCAGTCCCGAGGAGCACCCGGTCGCCGTCCAGCTCGGCGGCAATGATCCTTCGCAGCTCGCTGAGGCCGCCCGCATCTGCGCCGACTTCGGCTACGATGAGGTGAACCTCAACGTCGGCTGCCCCTCCGATCGTGTCCAGGGCGGATCGTTCGGCGCCTGCCTGATGCGGGAGCCGGGGCTCGTCGCCGATTGCGTCGCGGCCATGAAGGCGGTGGTGTCGGTGCCGGTCACCGTGAAATGCCGCATCGGCGTCGATGATCAGGATCCGGAGGCCGCCCTCGACGAGCTCACCCGCCGCGTCGTCGACGCCGGCGTGGACGGGCTGATCGTGCACGCCCGCAAGGCGTGGCTGAAGGGCCTGAGCCCGCGGGAGAACCGCGAGATCCCGCCGCTCGACTACGATCGCGTCTATCGCCTGCGGCGGGCGTGGCCGGCCCTACCGGTCGTCATCAACGGCGGCATCACCTCGCTCGCCCAGATCGAGGTTCACCTCGCCCATACGGACGGGGTGATGCTCGGCCGCGCCGCCTATCAGAATCCGGAGCTTTTGCTGCAGGTCGATCCCGCGCTTTACGGCGAAGTTGCGCCCGTCGCCGGGCCGATCGAGGCGGTGGAACGGCTGCTGCCCTACATCGAGGTGCAGCGCGCCGGCGGCGTGCGGCTCCATCAGATCACCCGTCACCTGCTCGGCCTGTTTCCCGGCCGGCCCGGCGCCCGCGCGTTCCGCCGGCATCTGGCGACGCGGGCGACCGCGCCGGGCGCCGGCCCGGAGGTGCTGGCCGAGGCCGTCGGGCTGGTCGCTCGCGAGGGGCATGTGGCGCAGGCTGCGGCCTAAGCAGCGCTATGAGCGCGGCTGGCGCGTAGGCCCGAAGTTGCTCCGGAACGCGCGATGTCTCACGCCGAGGGCGCCGCGATGCGATGCAGCGGCCGGCCACCGGCCGCGAGCGCGAGAATGACCATCACTTCGTTTGGATGCGGCGCATCGGCGATGCGGATCTCCGCGGCGTCCATGTGGTCGAAGCTCCAGATGGAAGTCTTGCCTGTCAGCGGCAACGCGATCGCCGCGCCGGCCGCGCCGATCGTCTTGGTCGACGGTATGATCTCCGTGCCGCCTGTGGCCGACCGCACCGGGGCCCCGAATTTCGGATGCAGCAGGGCCGCCGCGTGCTCGAGCTCCCCGTCGAGGCCGACGATCGCCGCCTTGCCGTACGCCTCGATGTCGGCGGGCTCGGCTTCGAGCGCCCTCATCGCCCGCTGCACCAGCAGCGCCGCCAAGTCGCGACCGACATCGTAGAGTGGCGTCAGATCCTCCTCGTAACGCCCTGCGAACGGATTGGAGATCACGGCGGCGGCGATCGCCTTGCGCACGGGAGGATGCACCGCGCGCCCTGCGGCACCAAGCGTCTCTTCGAGATGGACAACGAGCTTGCGGATCATCGGGCGCCTCATGGCATGGAGTCGGATGGCATTATGGGCAGGATGCGGATGGGGGATGCAGGCCCGGGCGCGCTGCGTCGCGGCGTGCGTCGGCGGCCGACGCAGGGCAGCGGATGCACCAGCACCTCGGTCAGGCCGAGCGGCGCTCGGCGGCGCCCGCCGTCGCTTGCCGCAGAAACGGCAGCACGGCGGCATGGAACGCCTCGGGCTCGCAGGCGGATGCGGCATGACCTCCATAGGTCATCGTCTTCAGCTGCGCATCGCCGATACCCGCCGCCAGCTCGTTCGCGGCAAAGCGCGGCGTCAGAATGTCGTCGTCTGCCACCAGCACCAGTGTCGGCACGGCGATCGACGGCAGGTAGGAGCGACCGTCGAACGCCAGGACGGCCTCGACCCGTGCCGCGAGGATCGCGGGCGTCGTCGAGTGCGCGACATTGGCATCGAGCTCCGCGGCGATCCGGGGCCAGGCTTCGCAGACATAGCGCGGTGGATAGAGAAACAGCGGCGAAGCCCGATGATAGGCGGCCGGCCCGGCGGTGGCGAGCAGAAGCTGCCTCATCTCCATGCACATGCGCATCTGCGGACAGAGGCTCGCCCAGCTGGCGTACAGCACGAGGCGCTCGACCAAGTCGGGATGTCGGGACGCCAGAACCTGGCCGATGGCTCCCCCGGTCGAATGTCCGAGCAGGCTCGCCCGCGACAGCCCGAGGTGCCGCATCAGCCGGACGAGATCGTCGGCGAGCAGCTCGACCGAGTAGGCGCCTTCCGCGCGCGTGCTGCGCCCGGTGCCGCGCTGGTCATAGCGCAGGACGGTGAAATGCCGGGCCAGCGCGTCGAGGTTCGGCTGCCAATAGGACGCGACGCCGGCGAGGCCCGTGACGAGGACGAGAAGAGGTCCCTCGCCGCGGATCTCGTAGAACAGGTCGATATCGTCGAGCGATGCGGTGGGCATCGGTGAACTCCTGACAGGGCTGCAACGCTCCGCGGTGCCGCGCCGCGTCGACCGCCCGGCGACACGGGGCGCGGCGCCGAGGCGACAAGCGGAGGGCGGGCTGCCCGGCGAGCCTGCGGAGGTGGCATCTGGTGGTGCGATCCGCATCTTGCGGATGACACGCGACGACGAGGGATAGTCTTGAAGTCGTTCAGAAGCGCATGAAAAACTCTTGGCTTATGCATGGGCCGCTCGGCAACGAGCGCACAGAGCCTAACAAGGCTCGGCCGCGATGCGTAAACCAGAATCGTGGTCGCCGTGTTGCCCAATGCTGAACGCCGCGTTCGGCCCGTGGCACATGGCTTGCTTCGACGTGGCGCCGGTCGGCAGCCCCTGAGAGCGCACCATGAACTTCAATATGTACCGTTATTTCAACGAGGTGGCGGAGACGCGGTCAATCCGCCGGGCCGCCGACCGACTGCACGTGGCGCCCTCGGCGATCAGCCGCCAGCTCGCCCTGCTGGAGCATCAGCTCGGAACCCTCCTGCTGGAGCGCTCGAACACCGGAATCCAGCTGACATCGGCCGGGCTGCTGCTGGAGCGCTACACGCGAACGATGTTCCGGGATCTGGAGCGCGTCCAGGATTCGATCCGCACGCTGAAAGGTTTGCGGCAAGGTGAGGTCAAGCTCTGGGCGATGGAGGGCCTGCTCTTCGGCTTCCTGCCGCGGGCCATCAACAAGTTCAACGACATCTATCCGGCAATCCGCTTCACGGTCTACACGGACTCCACCGACCGCATCCTCGAGGCGATGATCCGGGACGAGGCCGATATCGGCATTGTCTTCAATGCCAAGCCGCGGCCGGGCATCGAGACCGTGGCGGATCATACCGAGCCTGTCATGTGCCTGGTCGCGGCCGATCATACCTTCGCCGACCGAGACGTCCTGTCGCTTTCGGAGATCTGCACGCAGCAGGTCGCGCTTCCCGTGGCCAGCTTCGGCCTGCGTCAGCTGTTCGACAAGGCCGTGTCACGGCGCAATCTCACGGCCAATGCGATCGTGTCCGCAAACAGTCTCGAACTGACACGTGCAATGGCGCTCACCGGCCGCGCCGTGACGATCGGCCCGGCCCTGGCCGCGGCCAAGGAGATCGACGAGGGGGCGCTCAAGGCGATCCCGATCGGGGAAGAGGAATTCGCGGCCGCGACCTCCGCCATCTGCGTGCACCGGGATCGGCGCCTCAGCTACGCGGCCAACGAATTCCTGAAGATGCTGATCAAGGAGTTTCCCAGCGCCGGCCGGACGGGATGCTGAACGGAAGGCCCCGCCCGCGGCCCGTTCCTGCGCGTTTCGTGTTGCCCTTTGCGCAACACGACATCGCAACATCTCTGTTATCGCCGTGCGGTCGTTGCTGGTAGCGTGATCGTCAGTCTCCAGTTCTCGCTCCCGCGCAACTTGAGGACACAAGTAAAATGAACGCTTCCGAGCGACATATCGAACTCGGTGTATTTCTCCCCGTAGGAAATGGCGGCTGGATTACCTCGACGACCAGCCCGCAGTTGCCGGCCACCTATGCCTACAACAAGGAGGTGGCGATCCTCGCGGAAGGGTTGGGTTTCGATTTCACGCTCAGCATGGCGAAATGGCGCGGCTATGGCGGTCCGAGCCGGCACTGGGATGTCACGCTGGAGTCGATGACCACGATGGCCGGCCTGGCGGAGGCCACCAGCCGGATCGGCGTGTGGGGCACCGTTCACACCATGATCTTCCATCCGGCCGTGGTCGCGAAGATGGCCGCGGTGGTCGACCAGATCTCGAGCGGACGCTTCGGTCTCAATCTGGTCGCCGGCTCGAACCCGGTGGACCAGGGGCAGATGGGCCTCTGGCGGGATCTCGACCATGGGGGGCGCTATCGGCTGGCCGAGGAGTGGCTCACCGTCATCCGCCGGCTTTGGAGCGAGGAGCGGGTCGACCATGCCGGCGAGTTCTTCAAGCTCGACGACTGCATGTCCAATCCCAAGCCGGAGCGCGCGCCGCCGATCATCTGCGCCGGGGCCTCGGATACAGGCTTCCGCTTCACCGCCCGCCACTGCACGGGCAGCTTTCTGCTCGGCAGCAACCGCGACGACTTCGTGAAGACGGGGCGCCGTGCCAAGGAGCTCGCTGCCGAGATCGGCCGCAGCGGCTTCAAGACCTATGGATTGTTCACCATCGTCCCTGGCGCGACCGACAGGGAGGCGCAGGAGCGGGTCGATTACTACAATTCGGGCGTGGACGCGGTCGCTCTCGACAACCAGAGCCGGGAATATGCCTCCGATCCGAGCCTGAAGCAGAACACGATGGCCAATCGGTTCATCGCCCAGGGCGAACAGCGCAACTCGATGAGCCCGGCGGCGATCGTCGGCTCGCCCGAGACCATCGCGCGCAAGCTCGCCGACATCGTTCACAACGCCGAGCTCGACGGCATCACCGTCATCGTTCCCGACTTCATCGACGATCTCCGCACCATCGGGACCACCGTGGTGGCGGGGCTCCACGAGGCGGGTGTGGTCTGCAACGCCTACACCCATCAGCATAGGAGCGACGCATGGCGGCGATCAATCCGCGCGGGCTGAAGCGGCAACCCTACTACAACCACGCCAAGCTCCGGCCGGGACGCCCTGTTTTCGCAACCGGGCAGGTGGCCTGGGATGCGGATGGCGAGGTCGTCGGCGCAGGCGACATCGATGCCCAGGTGGCCCAGGTCTATCGCAACATCGAGCTTCTCCTCGACGGCCTCGGCGCGGTGCCGGACGACATCGTCAAGACCGTCACCTACGTCACGGACACGGGTTTTGCCGCCGCCATTCACCGCGGCCGGCTCACGTTCTTCGAAGGGTGTGACCTGCCCGCCAGCACGCTGGTGCAGGTCGCCGCACTCGCCGACCCGAGGCTTCTGGTCGAGATCGAGCTTGTGGTGATGGTCGCCGATTGAACCCGACCGGGCGGCGCCTAAGCAGACATTCGCGGACCGGAGCACGGTTCCGGTCCGCGAATTTCAGCTAAGACTTTGTAAATGCCGCAGTATTTCTCAGCCCGCCGGTTGGGCGGGCTCGGAAATCCTGCCTAGCATCCGACACCTCAGATCCAACAGGGGAAACACGATGGCTCAGCCGTTTCGCTCCGTGTCGCGTCGCGTCCTTCTTGGCCTTGCCGCAGCGTCGCTGCTGTCGCCGGTTCCCGCGTCGGCGGATGGGCCGGTCGAGGTGGCAGGCCTGTTCACCGGTGCCGTCACGCAAGGTAACTGGGATCCGCCGGGCTTCGCGGCCTTCGAGAAGATGGCAAAGACCTACGGCTTCAAGTCCTCCTATGTCGAGCACGCGACCTACGAGAAGGCGCCGGCCATTCTCCGGCAGCTGGCGTCGCGCGGCGTCAAGATGATCATCTGCCAGAGCTCGGGCTATTCGGCCGCGATTCTCGAAGTCGCGAAGGAATTCCCCAATACGCAATTCGTGCTCTACAGCTATGCCGCGACGACCGGCGCGCTGAAGAACTACAGTGCATGGTCCGTGAACTGGGACGAATACGGCTATGTGACCGGCGCCGTCGCGGCCGCGTCGAGCAAGAACAAGCACATCGCCATCATCTCCGGGGAGGAGATCCCGTCGGCCAAGCGCGCCCACGAATTCACCTCCCGCGGCGCCAAGGCACTGGTGCCGGCCATCCAGGTCGACAAGGTCTTCACCGGCTCCTTCACCGACATCGCCAAGGCCAAGGAGATCGCCACCGGCGTCATCCTGCGCGGCGCCGACGTGCTGTTGCCGTCCGCCGATCTCGCCGATGCCGGCATCCAGCAGGCGGCGGAAGAGGAGAAGGCGCTCACCATCGGCGCCTACATGGACCAGAGCAAGTCGTTCCCCGGCGCCATCATCACCAGCACCGTGCTCAACTTCGACAAGGCCTATGACCAGATGGGCCAGATGATGAAGGCCGGCACGCTCGGCGGCCAGATCGTCCAGATGGACCTCGCCAGCGAGGGATGGACGCTGACCAAGCCCTTCCGCCATGTGGCGCCCGAGGTGGAGACCAACGTCGTCGGCCTGATGGGCAAGCTCGCCAAGGGCGAGATCAAGCTCGAGAACTGACCATGGGGCCGGACGCGCTCCTTCGCCTGACCGGCGTCTCGAAGAGTTTCGTGCCCGGCCATCCGGTGCTCGAGAACGTGTCCGTCTCCTTTCGGCGGGGCGACGTGCACGCGGTGCTCGGCGAGAACGGGGCCGGCAAGAGCACGCTGCTCAACATCGTCTTCGGCCTGCAGCAGCCGGACGAGGGAGGCCTCCTGCTCGACGGGCGGCAAGTCGTCCACCGCACACCCTCGGATGCGATCGCCCACGGCATCGGCATGGTGCATCAGCACTTCAAGCTGGTGCCGAGCTTCACGGCCGGCGACAATCTGCGCCTCGCCGCCACGCCTGCGGCCCGCCGGCGGGTGGCGCGCGATGCCGACATCGTCCGGCTTGCCGCGAGCTACGGGCTGCCGATCCCGCCCGAGGTCCTCGTCTCGCGGCTGCCGCTCGCCCTGCAGCAGCGCGTCGAGATCCTGAAGGCCCTCGTCAACGAGGCCTCTCTCATCCTGTTCGACGAGCCCACGACCATCCTCGGCCCGGCCGAGATCACGGCGTTCTATGCGGTGCTGCGCCGCCTCGCCGCCGAAGGCCGGGCAATCGTGGTGGTGACGCACCACCTCGCCGAGGTGCTCGAACACGCCGACGGCGTCACCGTGATCCGCCGCGGGCGCGTCGTCAGCTCGGGGCCCGTCGCCGGCAAGCAGCGGGCCGATCTCGTCCGCGACATCATCGGCCGGGCGCTGGAATTGGAGCCGCTCGGGTCCGCCACGGGACGTCCTCCGGGAGCTGTCGCCGCCCGGCTGGAGGGGGTGAGCGTGGCCCAGCGGGCCTCGTCGGCCGGCCTCCACGAGGTGTCGCTGGAGCTGCGGCAGGGCGAGGTGGTCGGTGTCGCGGGCGTGGAAGGCAACGGCCAGCGCGAGCTGTTCGATGTCCTCGCCGGGCTGGCGAGGCCTGAGCGCGGCGCGGTCACCTGGACGCACCCGTCCCCAGCTCCGTCGACGCCGGCCCGCGGCGCCGCTCCGGGCCTCGTGCCCGAGGACCGCCAGCAGGAAGGTCTGGTGCTCGACCTCCCGATCGCCTTGAACCTGCTGCTCGACCGGATCGGCGAGCCTCCCTATGCGACCGCGGCGGGCTGGTTGCGGCGCGACGCGATCGATAGCCGCGCCTCGGCGATGTGTGCCGAGGCCGACGTGCGCACGCGTTCGGTCGAGCAGACGCCGCGCACGCTCTCGGGCGGCAACCAGCAGAAGATCGTGCTGGCGCGCGCGCTCGCCGGCGATCCGTCGGCGGTGATCGCGCATCAGCCCACGCGCGGCCTCGATTTCGCGGCGAGCGAGGAGGTGCTCCATCGCCTGCGCGCGGCGGCCGAGGCGGGCCGCCCGGTGCTCGTCATCTCCAGCAATCTCGACGAGCTGCTGCGCATCAGCGACCGCATCATCGTCCTTTATGGCGGCCGGATCGTCGGCGCCCTGTCGCGGCCGGTCGATCGGGAGCGGCTCGGCGAGCTGATGACCGGCGGCCGGATCGAGGCGCTTTCGGCATGAAGACCCTCGTCTCCGCTCAACCGGCCGGCACCTTGCCGCGCCGCTTGCACCTCTTCGTCGGCCGGATCGGACGGTCCGGCGCGATGCTGGTGCTGACCGCCTTCGCCTCGAGCATTGCCATTGGTCTCGCGCTCCTGGCGCTGCTGGGCACGGATCCGGTGCGTGCCTTGGCGGTGATGCTCGACGGCGCTTTCGGCTCGCCGCGCGCGGTGGCCGACACCCTGGTCTTCATGGCGCCACGCCTGCTCACCGCACTGGCCGCCCTGCTGGCGCTGCGCTGCGGCTTCTTCAATCTCGGCGGTGAAGGTCAGCTCCAGCTCGGCGCCGTCGGCGCGATCCTGCCCTCGACCGTCCTGCCGCGCGAGCTCGGCCCGCTGCTGTTGCCGCTCTCGATCCTGAGCGCCGCCCTGTTCGGGGCGCTCTGGGGCCTCATCCCGGCTGTCCTGAAGCTCTGGCGCGGCGCGAACGAGATCATCACCACCCTGATGCTGAACTTCGTCGGCATCTATCTGGTCAAGTACCTGGTGCAGGGACCCCTGCAGCCGCCCGGGTCGGACTTCAACATGTCCGCCAAGGTGCCGGACGGCGCCATGCTGCCGATCCTCGTGCCCGGCAGCCGGCTGCATGCGGGCGTGCTGCTCGCCGTGGCCGCCGCCGCGGCGGTGTGGGCGCTGCTCTACCACACTGCGTACGGGGCGCATCTGCGCGCGGCCGGCATGGCGCCGGGGACCGCGCGGCTCCTGCACCTGCCGACGCGCCGGCTCGTGGTGTCGTCGATGCTGCTGTCGGGCGCGCTGGCAGGTATCGGGGGCGCCATCGAGGTGCTCGGCGTGCAGTATCGGCTGATCGACGGCTTCAGCACCGACATGGGCTTCGACGGCCTCGCCATTGCCCTGCTCGGCGGCCTCGATCCGATCGGCGCGACCATCGTGGCGGTCTATTTCGGCGCCATCGACAGTGGCACGCTCGCCTTGCAGAGCGCCCTCAGCGTCCCGGCGGCGCTGGCCCAGATCATGGCTGGCCTGCCCATCATCGCGCTGGCCTGCCTCAACGGCTACAAACTGCTGAAGGGACGTCCGCTGTGGTCTTCGACGCGGTAACCTTCGGCCTCCTGCTGGCCTCGGCGGTGCGGCTCGCCGCGCCGATCCTGCTGGCTTCCCTCGGCGAGCTCGTTGCCGAGCGGGCGGGCGTGCTCAATATCGGGCTCGAGGGACTGATGCTGTTCGGCGCCTTCGGTGCGGTGCTGGGCTTGCAATGGAGCGGCGAGCCGATGCTCGGTGTCGTCTCCGGCATGCTGGCCGGCGGTGTTGCCGCCACCGCGCTGGCCGTCGCCGTCGCTGTCTTCCGCGGCGACAGCGTGGTCGTCGGCATCGGCTTCAACATCCTTGCGCTAGGCTGCACCTCGCTCGCACGCGAGCTGCTGCTGTCGCCGTCCTTCACGGTGCCGTCGCTGCGGGCCATCGCCAGTTGGCGGATCCCGGGCTTGTGGGAGCTGCCGGTCGTCGGACGCGCCTTCTTCGGCCAGAGCTCGCTTCTTTATGGCGGAGTCATCCTCGCCGTCGTGCTGTGGGCGCTGATCCGCTACGGCCGCCTCGGCCTCGTGCTTCGCGCGGTGGGCGAGGGGGCGGGCGCCGCAGACGCGGCCGGCATTCCGGTCACCGCCGTGCGGTTCGCCGCCATGACGTTCTGCGGCCTGCTGGCCGGCATCGCCGGCGCCTACCTGGCCCTGATCGCCTCGGGCGGGGTCTTCGCCGACAACATCACCGCCGGGCGCGGCTATCTCGCCGTCGCGGTGGTGATCTTCGGCCGCTGGAATCCGCTCTGGATCATGTTGGTGTCCATCCTGTTCGGGTGCGCCGACGCCCTGCAATACCAGGGGCAGGCGATCGGCCTGGCGCTGCCGGCGCCGCTGCTCCTCATGTTCCCGTTCGTGCTCGCGCTCGCGGCCTGGGCCGTCATGGGCCGCAGCGGGGCGGCCCCCGGTGATCTCGGCCTTCCCTTCATTCGCGGCGCCCGTTAGCCGCAAGCGATCCGTATCCGTTCCCTTCGCCGTCCGCGCCCATCGATGCGCGCGGCTGCACATCCCTCGAAAACGGAGGTCACCATGAACGTTGCGATCAATCCCGAAGGCTGGCTTCCCGGCCGCACGTCGGCCGGCACGCACCACCTCAACTGGGGGATCCGGGCCGGAAGCCATATTTATGTGGCGGGGATGCTGGCGACCGACCCCTACGACGGCCGCATCGTCGGCGTCGACGACATCGAGGTGCAGACCCGCCGTGTGCTGGACAGCATCAAGGAGGTCATCGAAACCGCCGGCGGAACGATGGACGACGTGGTCTTCAACCAGATCTTCTTGAGGGACCTCGCCGACTACGACAGGATGAATGCCGTCTACGTCGAATACTTCCCGAATATACTTCCTGCCCGCTTCTGCGTGAAGCTGGAGATGGTGAAGCCCGAGTTTCTCGTCGAAATCGCCACCACCGCCGTCATCTCCTGAGCCGGTCGGCCGAAAACGAGCTGGGTCCTCCCTCTGATGCATGCGCCACCGCCATCACGGCGGCGGTGGCCATCCTGGTGGCGATGAAGGGTCACATGGCAGCGAGCCGCGTGACCAACCCCGCGCCATCGGCATTTGGCGCCGACGGCCGCCTGCGCTATCGGGTAGCCCGACCTTATGAACAGTCGGGGAGGGTGCCGTGACGGCAGCAGCATCGCCAGAGGGCAATCCATTCGATCCGCTGAGCCGGCCGCTGGTGCCGTTGCGCGGCTTCGACGAGCTCGTCGTCGGCGAACGCTTCCCGGCCCCGGCGCGGACCGTGACGCTCGCTCACTTCTCTGCCTTCCAGGCGCTGAGCGGCGACAACCACCCGATCCACTACGATCGCGACTATTGCCGGGCGACCGGCCATCCCGACCTGCTGGCGCACGGGCTGCAGGTGCTGAGCGCCACGGCCGCCGGCGCCGGCCTGTTTCCGCACGTCATCGGCCCGAAGCTGATCGGCTTCGTCGAGGTGCAGGCCAAGTTTCTCAAGGGCGTCTTTCCCGACGACACGCTCTATCCGCTGCTGGAGATCACCGAGCTGGTCAGGCAGCGCACGACGGGGCTCGTGCACATGCGCGCGACGGTGGAGAACCAACGCAGCGAGGTCGTGCTGGAGGGCAGGCACACCTACCTCATGCGGCTGTGATGCAGCGGCGGGTTATCGCGCCGCCTCGGCCTTTCCCGCTTGGCGGCCGCGCATGATCAGCCGGTCGCGCCGCACTTCGTAGGAGGCGAGGCGGTTGAGGAAGCTCATCCCGAGCAGGTTCTCGAACAGTGTTCCAGGCTTGGCCACGAGCGCCCGCACGCGCCGCTCCACCAGCCCGCCGATCGCCAGGCTGTCGATGGTGGCGCCGGCCGCCATGGTGCGGCCGTTGGCGGTGATGATCACCTCCGAATAGATGAGCTTGGCGGGATCGATGCCCGCCGCCGCGGCCGTCTCCGGCGTCAGCACCACGGCGCTCGCCCCGGTGTCGAAGACGAAGCGAGCGTCGGCGCCGTTGATCTGGCCCTTGACGACGAACTCCCCGTTCATCCGGCGGGTGACCGAGACTTCGCCGCCTTCGGCGGTGTCCGTGGTGCCCGGCGCCAGTTCGCTGAAGAGGCGCCCGCCGATGGCGGTGACGGCGTCGCGGTAGGAATAGAGCGCCACCAGCATGAGCAGCATCGCGGCCCAGAAAGCCAGGGCTTCGACCGCGCGGAGCCAGCGGCCGCGATAGTGTGGAATGACCGTGCCGATGACGACGAGGCCGACGGCGACGAGCCAGGCCACCGACGCGAATTGATCGGGACGGAGGCCGGCGATCGACTCGTGGTCGCTAAACAGCATCAGCGCGGCGATGGCGGCGATGATGATGCCGAGCCCGATCGAGCTGCGCATCAGCGTGTCCTCACGCGTCCGAGCTCCGGCTGATCGATGCGCGTCAGCCGGTCGGGAAGCACCGCCATGATAGCCCGGCGCTCGGCCTCCGTCGTCGTCGACCAGCGGGCGATCTCGTCCAGCGTGCGGCCGCAGCCCACGCACAGCCGGGTGACCGGGTCGATCGTGCAGACGTTGATGCAGGGCGTGGAGACGTTCATCGGCGGCGTCCGACCCAGACGAGAGATGGGGCGGCCGAACCGGCGCCGTCGTGCGTATGCATGGCTATCAATGTCGGCATCGGCGGCGCCCGATCAAGATGGCGGCGGCGGGGAAGCGATCGGCTCGGCGCCCATGTGGCCATCGCCGGCGACGGTCTCGGCCCAGGCCGTCGCCCAGGCGCTCAGCGGCGCCAGCGCCGTTGCCAGGGCCGCGCCCGTGCTGGTGAGCCGGTAGCCGCCGTTCAACTCGATGAGACCGGCCTCGCGCATCTCGCGCAGGCGCACGTTGAGAGTCGCCGGTGGCAACTCGGTCGCCTGGCGCAGGGCCCGAAAGCTCAGCGCGCGGCCGCCCCGCAGCTCCCACAGCAGCCGCAACGCGCCGCGGCGCCCGAGCAGGTCGAGCGCCGCCATGATGGGGCGGCCGGTGGACGAGCCGCGAACGGGCTGGCCGGGCATGATCTTGCGACCCGGGGCGGCACTGTCCGATGTCATTCGCTCCATCCCGAACCGTCGCAATCGAGTCGTCATAGCAGACGGACGTGCCGTTGACCTGTGGCACGGATGCGCTACAAAAAATGTAGCGATCCCGCCTCCTCCGGATCCGCGCCCTTGCAGGGAGACTCGCCATGGACGCCGTTGCATCGCAAGCCGTTCCGCGCATCGCGCCGGCCGCGCCGCCGTGGAGCGAAGCGATCGGACGGGCGTTGGCGCCGGTGACGCAGCCTGGCCGCGAGGCGTTGCTGCTGTTCCGGGTGATGGCGCGCGACGAGCGCCTGTTCTCTCGGTTCTTCGGCGGCGGGCTGCTCGACAAGGGGCACCTCAGCCTGCGCCAGCGCGAGATCGTCATCCATCGCATCTGCGCCTTGAACCGGGCGGAATACGAATGGGGCGTGCACGCCGCGATCTTCGCCGAGCGGGTGGGGCTTGGCCCGGCCGAGCTGGCGGCCACCATCCACGGCGATGCGACCAGTGCCTGCTGGACCGCGGACGAGGCCCTGCTGATCGAGCTGTGCGATGCAACCAGCCGCGCAGCGACGATCTCGCCTGATCTGTGGCGGCGGCTCGAGGCCTGCCTCGGCGAGCTCGCGGTGTTGGAGCTGCTGATGCTGTGCGGATTCTACAGGACGGTGTCGCTGCTCGTGAACGGCCTTGCCCTGCCGGGCGAGCGCTGGGGGCGGCGCTTCGACGAGTTTCCACCGGGATGAGCTGGGGCAGGCGACCTTTCGGACCGGCGCGGCGCTTCACCCCTTTCCCAGCCAGGTCTATAGCTGTGGCACGATTCGATCGGCGGTCACGTCCCGCCGCGCCCAGCTCCGTCCGCCCGGGGATCCGATGCCCGCCACCTTCACCGGACTGCCGTTCGATGACATCCGCCGCCTGATCCAGGACCTGCCTGGGCCCGACATGCATGCAGTCGAGGAGGTGCGGGCGCGAGACGGGCAACTGACCAAGCCCCCGGATCGCTCGGGCGCCTGGAGAGCATCGTCGAGTGGCTCGCGGCCTGGCAGGGGCGGTCGGTCCCCGCCGTCAACCGGCCGGTCGTCTGCGTCTTCGCCGGCAACCACGGCGTGGTGGAGCAGGGCGTCTCGGCCTACCCGCAGGCGGTGACGCAGCAGATGCTGGAGAATTTCGCCGCCGGCGGCGCGGCGATCAACCAGATCTGCGCAGCCTACGATCTCGGCTTCAAGGTCTTCGATCTGGCGCTCGATCTGCCGACGGGCGACATCACGCAGACGGCGGCGCTCGACGAGAAGGCCTGCGTTGCCACCATGGCCTTCGGCATGGAGGCGATCGCCGGCGGAGCCGACCTGCTCTGCCTCGGCGAGATGGGCATCGGCAACACGACGATCGCCGCGGCGATCTATGCGGCGCTCTACGGTGGCGACGCGGCCCATTGGGTCGGCCGCGGCACGGGGATCGACGATGCGGGCCTCGACCGGAAGATCGCGGCGGTCGAGGCCGCCCTCGCCACCCATCGCGGCCATCTGAGGGACCCGCTCGAGGTGCTGCGCCGGCTTGGCGGCCGCGAGATCGCCGCCGCCGCCGGCGCCATCCTCGCCGCCCGCATGCAGCGCATCCCGGTGATCCTCGACGGCTATGTGATCACCGCCGCCGCCGCCGTCCTGCACGCGGTCGATGCCGATGCCGTCGGCCATTGCCTGGCCGGCCACTGCTCGGCGGAAGGCGCCCATCGAGACGTTCTGGAGCGGCTCGGCAAGAAGCCGGTCCTTGATCTCGCCATGCGGCTAGGGGAGGGGACGGGCGCCGCGCTCGCCGCCGGCATCGTGCGGGCCGCTGCCGCCTGCCACAACGGCATGGCGACGTTCGAGGCTGCGGGCGTCTCGTCGAGAGAGCGCAGCACCGGCGGTCCGTGAGGCGCCCCCGCGCTCGCGGTGGAGGCGCGCGCCGGCTGCGCCGCTTCAGCCCGGCGGACATCTTGCTGGTCGGCGCGCTGTTCGTCGCCTGCGCAGCGCTGGTCGCCATCCTGCCCCGCCGGACACTCGAACCGCCGCTGAATGGGCGGGCCTATGCCATCGACGGCGATTCCTTGCGGCTCGGAGAACAGGAGATCCGGCTGATCGGGATCGACGCGCCCGAGCTCCATCAGAGCTGCGAGCGCTTCGGCGAGACATACGAGTGTGGCCGCTTTGCCCGGTCGGAGCTGGCGACGCTGCTGGCCCGCGGCCCGGCGAGCTGCCGCAGCGAGGGCACCGACACGTACGGGCGGATGCTGGCGGTCTGCCAGATCGCCGGCGAGGACGTGAACGCGGCGCTCGTGCGCGGCGGCGCGGCGACGAGCTACGGCCGCTACGAGAGCGAGGAGCAGGCGGCCAGGACGGCGAGGCGCGGTATCTGGGCCGGCACCTTCGAGAAGCCCGCCGACTGGCGTCATCGACATCCGCGGTCTGGCGGAGGCCCGATGCCCCCCACCGGGGCGCGATGACCGAGCGCCGGATCGTCAGTGGTCGCACGGCTACCGCCCCTGGCTTGCGCACCGCCGAGTGATTTGCGGTGTGCGGTGCCGCACATCGCGCTGCGGCAGGAGAGGGTAGTCTCACCAGCGTTAGATCTCCCAGACCCCTCATCCTTGGCGCTGCCTTCGGGCAGCGCCTTTTTTCTGAGGCGTGCCGCTGTCGCAAATCGTGCGAAAGGTGTTCAATCAAGCGCGAGCTGATCCTTTTCCGCGTTGACCTGGCGCCGAGCCGATGGTCCTTCTTGGGAGGAGGAACATGGATGAAGCTCTTCGACGCACCGCGCGCACCCAATCCACGACGGGTGCATATCTTCCTGGCCGAGAAGAATGTGGAGCTCGAGCGCGTCCCGGTCGACATCGGCAAGATGGAACACAAGTCGCCGCAGTTCGGTGCGTTGACGGCCGTCCAGCGATTGCCCGCGCTGCAGCTCGACGACGGCACGGTGATCGCGGAATCGACTGCCATCTGCCGCTATTTCGAGGAGCTGCACCCGGAGCCGGCGCTGTTCGGCCGCGGCCCCAAGGGCAGGGCGCTGGTCGAGATGTGGCACCGGCACGTGGAGTTCTATCTGGCCCAGCCGATCTTCTTCGCCTTCCGCCACATCCATCCGAGCATGGCGCTGCTGGAAACGCCTCAACTTGCGGACTGGGGCGAGGCCAACAAGAGCAAGGCCGCCGAGTTCATGGCGATCCTGGACGGCGAGCTCAAGAGCCGCGAGTTCATTGCGGGCGACGATTTCAGCATTGCCGACATCACGGCGCTGTGCGTTATCGATTTCGGCAAGGTCGCCAAGGTGAGGATGCCGGAGGAGCTCGCGCATCTGAAGCGCTGGCACGCCTCCGTCTCGGCCCGCCCCAGCGCCAGCGCGACTTAGGCGCCTGCCCGAGGCTCAGATGAGGTGCGCGGCAGCCCGTTGGCGTTTCTCCGCCAGGAGCCGGTCGGCAGGTATAGTCGCATGTGTCGCTGCGCTCGGTCAGGGGTCGGGTGGCGGAATGCCGCGCGGCAGCCCGGCGGCGGCCTCGTTCGTGGTCGATCGGTCCTTGCCTCTTCAGCGTTCAATGCAGTGCAACCGCTACTCACAGACGGGCTCCTGACATGCGCGTCACTATTCTCGGCTGCGGCGACGCCTTCGGCTCCGGGGGGCGCTTCAACACCTGCTTCCTCGTGGAGACGGGCGGCCGGACGATCGCGGTCGATTTCGGCGCCTCGTCGATGGTCGCGCTGAAGCAGCGCGGCATCGACCCCAACCGGATCGATGCGGTCGTGCTGAGCCATTTGCACGGCGACCACTTCGGCGGGTTGCCGTTCCTGTTTCTCGACAGCCAGTTCGTCTGTCGCCGCCGCGCGCCGCTGACCATCGCCGGGCCGGTGGGCACCGCTCAGCGCCTGAAGCTGACCATGGAGGCGTTCTTCCCCGGCTCATCGGGCAACGCGTGGCACTATCCCGTCGCGGTGGAAGAGCAGGCCTGCGGCACGCCCTTTTCACTCGGCGCGCTTGCCGTCGAGCGCATCGAGGTCATTCATCCCTCCGGCGCTCCGGCAACCGCCCTGCGCCTGTCCAGCGGCGGCAAGCTCTTCGCCTATTCCGGCGATACCGCCTGGACCGAGGCGCTGGTCGACGTGGCCCGCGACGCCGATCTGTTCATCTGCGAATGCTACATGTTCGACGGCAGCCCGCCGTACCATCTCTCGTTCGAGATGATCGAGGCCAACCGGGCGCGTCTCGGCGCCCGGACGATCATGCTGACCCATATGGGCGAGGACATGCTTGCCCATCGGCATGTGGCGGCCGCCAAGGGCTATCGCCTCGCCGACGACGGGCTGATCGTCGACCTGTAGGGCAAGGCGACCGGTGTGAACTCACCCAATCGCAAGAGAAGCGCTCCAGATAAAATGCTCTAGGGCGACGGGAGGCTATTTCCTCTCCAGCCTGGCGATCAGGCTGGAGGTGTCCCAGCGCTTCCCGCCCATCGCCTGCACCTCGCCGTAGAGCTGATCGACGATGGCCGTGATCGGCAGCGAGGCGCCGTTGCGCCGCGCCTCGTCGAGGCAGATGGACAAATCCTTGCGCATCCAGTCGACGGCGAAGCCGAAATCGAACTCACCGGCCGCCATGGTCTTGAAGCGGTTCTCCATCTGCCAGGATTGAGCGGCGCCCTTGGAAATGGTGGAGATGACGGCCTCCACGTCGAGACCCGCCTGCTTGGCGAAGTGGATCCCCTCGGCCAACGCCTGCACCAGGCCGGCGATGCAGATCTGGTTGACCATCTTGGTAAGCTGGCCCGAGCCGGCGGGGCCCATGAGCCGGCAGGCCCGGGCGTAGCTCATGATGACCGGCTCGGCCCGCTCGTAGTCGGCCGCGCCCCCCCCGCACATCACGGTGAGCTGGCCGTTCTGCGCGCCGGCCTGGCCGCCGGAGACGGGGCCATCGATGAAGCCGAAGCCGCGCTGCCGCGCCTCGGCATCGAGCTCGCGCGCCACGTCGGCCGACGCGGTGGTGTGATCGATGAACAGGCTGCCCTTGGCCATGCCGGAGAAGGCGCCGTCCGGCCCCAGCGTCACCTGCCTCAGGTCGTCGTCGTTGCCGACGCAGGCGAAGACCAGCTCGCAGCCCGCGGCTGCCTGGGCCGGCGTGGGCAGCGCCTCGCCACCATGCTCGGCGACCCATCGCCGGGCCTTGTCACCGTTGCGGTTGTAGACGGTGACCTCGTGCCCTTTCGCCTTGAGGTGTCCGGCCATCGGATAGCCCATCACGCCCAGCCCGAGGAAAGCGACCTTGGCCATGTCTTGCTCCTGCCTTTGGTTGTTCGGCCTGTCCCGAGGAGGCTTGGCGGAGCCGACACCCCTGGGCCCTGGCGGCCGGCACTTTAGCGTGGTGGATCTGAAGGTCTTCGTCTTTGTATGGCATTCGCGTTGATGAATTTCAAATCTGTTGAATCACACTAGAATTGCGGAGCTGCCAGTGTGGCCCAGGAATTCGAAATTCACGCCCAGCCCTGCTCTGAGGTGGCGCGAATTTCGGATTCGCCGCGTCCGGCGAATCCTCCATTGACCCCCTCGGGACGGCCGCTCATATCATCCTTGATGATCACCAAGGAACACGTCCTCGCAGCACTTGCCCAAGTCGCTGGGCCCGATGGGGCGACGCCGCTGCCGCGAAGCGGCGTGCTGTCCGATATCGTGGTCAACAACGGCAAGGTCTATTTCTCGATCGGCATCGATCCGGCGCGCGCCGGCGAACTGGAACCGATGCGCGTTGCAGCCGAACGGGCGGTCAAGGCGCTGGGTGGCGTAGACGGCGTCGTCGCGACGCTGACCGCCGAGGCGCCGACGGGCGGTGGTGGCGCTCGTTCCGGCGCGGCGCCCGGCCGTCCTGGCCAGCCGCAGCCGGGGCCGCGCGCCACGGCGGCGCGGGCGCGCTCGGAGGTGCCCGGCGTCAAGCAGATCATCGCCGTTGCCAGCGGCAAGGGCGGCGTCGGCAAGTCGACCACCGCCTGCAACCTGGCGTTGGCGCTGGCCCGCACCGGCCTCCGCGTCGGCGTGCTGGACGCGGACGTCTACGGCCCGTCGATGCCCCGGCTGTTCGGTATTTCCGGCAAGCCCGAGCTCGGCGATGACCGCATGCTGCGGCCGCCCGAGCGCTTCGGCCTCAAGGTCATGTCGATCGGCTTCCTCGTCGAGGACGAGGCGGCGATCATCTGGCGCGGCCCGATGGTGATGTCCGCCTTGCAGCAATTGCTGCGCGAGGTGGCCTGGGGGGCGCTCGACGTGCTGGTCGTCGACATGCCGCCGGGCACGGGCGATGCGCAGCTCACCATGGCTCAGAACGTGCCGCTCGCCGGCGCCGTCATCGTCTCCACGCCGCAGGATCTGGCGCTCATCGACGCGCGGCGGGGCATCGCCATGTTCCGTAAGGTCGACGTCCCGGTGCTCGGCATCGTCGAGAACATGTCGACCTTCATCTGCCCCGCCTGCGGAACCCGGTCGGACATCTTCGGGCACGGCGGCGCGCGCCACGAGGCGGAGCGGATCGGCGTGCCGTTCCTCGGCGAGGTGCCGCTGCACATCCGCATCCGCGAACTGTCGGACAGCGGCGAGCCGGTGGTGGTCGCCGAGCCCGACGGGCCCCACGCGCGGGCCTACGACGCCATCGCCCGCCAGGTCGCGGCGGGGTTGGCCGGCGAGGCCGCCGGGCGTCGCGCACCGCCGCGGATCGTCATCGAATAGATGCCGGCGGGAGCCGCTGCGCGCCGGCGCTGCCGTACCTTTGAACGAAGGTTTAGGCCGATTCGGCGTGTTTTCTGTTGCACTGGGCCGCTCGCGCTGGTTCTCTCGCCGCCAATCGGACACGCGCCAGGAGCGCGCCGGGACGTGGGAGGATTCGAAGCATGAAGCGCCGCCAATTCTTGCAGACCGCTGGTGTCGGCGCCGTCGCCGGAGCCGTTGCATCGCCGGCGATCGCGCAATCCGCGCCGGAGGTGCGGTGGCGCTGCACGTCGAGCTTCCCGAAGTCGCTCGACACCATCTTCGGCTCGAGCGAGCTGTTTGCCAGGACGGTTTCCGATATTACCGACGGCAAGTTCCAGATCCAGGTGTTTGCAGCGGGTGAGATCGTCCCCGGCTTGCAGGCGCTCGATTCCGTGCAGAACAACACTGTCGAGATGTGCCACAGCGCCTCGTACTACTATGTGGGCAAGGATCCGACATTTGCGTTGGGGACCGCTATTCCTTTCGGCCTCAATTCCCGCATGATGAATGCATGGTTTTATGCGGCCGGCGGCCTGGATCTGCTGAACGAGTTCTATAAGAAGTACAACGTGCTGATGCTGCCCGGCGGCAACACCGGCACGCAGATGGGCGGCTGGTTCCGCAAGGAGATCAAGTCCGTCGGCGACCTGTCGGGGCTCAAGATGCGCATCGCCGGCATCGCCGGCCAGATCCTGACCAAGCTCGGCGTCGTGCCGCAGCAGATCGCCGGCGGCGACATCTACCCGGCGCTCGAAAAGGGCACGATCGACGCGGCGGAATGGGTCGGGCCCTACGACGACGAGAAGCTCGGCTTCGCCAAGGTGGCCCAATACTATTACTATCCCGGCTGGTGGGAAGGCTGCGCGGCGCTCAACTTCTTCGTCAACCAGGACAAGTGGAACGCCCTGCCGAAGCCGTACCAGGCAGCGGTGCGTGCCGCCTCCGGGCTGATGAACGGGGAGATGCAGGCAAGCTACGACGCCAAGAACCCCGCGGCGATCAAGCGGCTGGTGGCGAGCGGCGCCCAGCTCAAGGCCTTCCCGCAGGATGTCATGGAAGCCTGCTACAAGACCGCAAATGAATTCTATGACGAGCTCTCCGGCAAGAACCCGGATTTCAAGAAGATCTACGACGTCGTCAAGGCCTTCCGCAACGACGAGTATCTGTGGTGGCAGGTGGCCGAATACACCTACGACAACTTCATGATCCGCGCCCGCGTCCGCGGCTGAACGGGCCGCTCCGGATCGGCAGACCCGGTCAGATGGCCTCATCCGATCGGGTCGCTGCCAAGGCGGTAGGGCGCTAACCGCCGGTCGTGCTCATGTGGCGGCTCGCGACGCCATGCTCGCGGCGACGCTCGATGATGAAGTCATGGCCCTTGGGCTTGCGGGCAATCGCCGTCTCCACGGCCCGCTCGAGCTGCTCGTTGCCCTCCGAGGCGCGCAGCGGTGCGCGCAGATCGACGGCATCCTCCTGGCCGAGGCACATGTACAGGGTGCCGGTGCAGGTGACCCGCACGCGGTTGCAGCTCTCGCAGAAGTTGTGGGTGAGCGGCGTGATGAAGCCCAGCCGGCCGCCGGTTTCCTCGACCCGGACGTAGCGCGCCGGCCCTCCCGTGTTGTCGGGCAAATCAGTGAGCGTGAACTGGCGCTCCAGGCGGCTGCGGACATCGCCGAGCGACAGGAACTGATCGATGCGCATCGGCTCGATCTCGCCGAGCGGCATCACTTCGATCAGCGTCAGATCGAAACCGCGCCAATGGGCAAAGCGCAGCAGGGTGTCGATTTCATCCTCGTTGACACCCTTCAGCGCCACCGCATTGATCTTGACGCGGATACCGGCGTCGTCCGCCGCGTCGATCCCCGCCAGAACCCGGTTGAGGTCGCCCCAGCGCGTGATGGTGCGGAAGCGATCCGGGTCGAGCGTGTCGAGGGAGACGTTGATGCGCCGCACGCCGCAGTCGGCGAGCTCGGCCGCATACTTCTCCAGCTGCGTGCCGTTGGTCGTCAGCGTCAGCTCGCTGAGGCGGCCCGAATCGAGATGCCGGCTGAGCGAGCGGAAGAGGCCCATGATGCCCCGCCGCACCAGCGGCTCGCCGCCGGTGATGCGCAGCTTGCGCACGCCCCGCTCCACGAACGCGCTGCACAGCCGATCCAGCTCCTCCAAGGTCAGCAGATCCCGCTTCGGCAGGAACGTCATCTCCTCGGCCATGCAGTAGACACAGCGCAGATCGCAGCGATCGGTCACCGACACGCGCAGATAGCTGATGGCACGACCGAAGGGATCGACGAGCGGATGGGACTGGCCGTGAACGTTGAAACCGATCGGCGTCAGGGCGGGCGTCTTCAAACGCATCTCCTCGGGCGCGCGACATAGGCGGCCCCGTGTGCTGAATATATCGTAAGCGCTCGCGAGGTGGTCAACCTATACCGTCGGTTAGGTGGACAGGCCGCCGCGTCGCGCCCGAGCGCCGACGATATCGAGGAGCTGCACTCATATGACCGCACAGGCCGACGACATCTGGCCGAGCGAGCTGCGCCTGTCTCCCGACAAGCGCCAGCTGACCGTCAGCTTCGAGGACGGCGCCCGCTTCGAGCTGAGCGCGGAATATCTGCGCGTCATGAGCCCGTCCGCCGAGGTGCAGGGGCACGGGCCGCACGACAAGCGCATTCAGGCGGGCAAGATCGATGTCGTCATGGCGGCGCTGGAGCCGGTCGGCCGCTACGCCGTGCGCATCGTCTTCGACGACGGCCACGACACCGGCCTCTACACGTGGCGTTACCTGTATGAGCTCGGGACGACCCACGACGAGGCCTGGCCGCGCTATCTCGCCGAACTGGCGCATCGCGGCCTGTCCCGTACGCCCTGACGACGCGACGGCGCAAAAAGAAAAGGCCGGCAGAGCCGGCCTTTGACCTCTGACCTTGATGCAAGGGCCTGCGGTCAGCGCAGCACGACCACCTGGGTGCCGACGGAGACGCGCGAGTAGAGATCGATCACATCCTCATTGATCATGCGGATGCATCCCGACGAGACCGCCTGGCCGATCGTCTCCGGCTCGTTCGAGCCGTGGATACGGAACAGGGTGCTGCCGAGGTAGAGCGCGCGGGCGCCGAGCGGGTTTTCAGGGCCGCCGGGCATGAAGCGCGGCAGATCGGGACGGCGCTTCAGCATCTGCGCCGGCGGCGTCCACGACGGCCATTCGCGCTTCAGCGTGATGCGCTGCACGCCACCCCAGGAGAAGCCCTGCCGACCGACGCCGACGCCGTAGCGAATGGCCCGGCCGCCGGGGAGGACATAGTAGAGGCGCCGTTCGGACGTCGACACGACGATGGTGCCGGGCTTGTACGGGCCGGGGTAAGTCACCAACTCACGGGGAATGGCGGTCGCTTGCGGCCGATAACCGGGCGGGCTGTAGTTCAGCGGCTGCCGCGTCAGCGGGTCGATCTCGATCTGGTAGGCTTCGGCGGTCGTGGCCCAAGTCGCCAAGCCCACAAAGATGCTCGCCACCGCGAGTGTCAAGCGACGCATTGTTGCCTCGTAGGATGCTGTCGGTCGTTACGCACGAAACCTCCGCGTCCGATGGATTCGGACCGGCGCCTCGGCTGTCTTCGCGAGCCAAAATGGTCAACAAAGGATGCGGACGCAATTCAATCGATCGACCTCGATGCGGATCGTCGGCGGTCGTGACCAGCACGCAACACCTGGCTCTCCGGAGCGGCGCGTGGCCGCATCGCGCGCCGCCCACGGCGATCGTCCTTGACCTTCGAGGCGCACTTCCATATGAAGTGCGCCTTCCCGGCGAGGCGTACCGTCGCCGCGGCCGAGGGCGGTTAGCTCAGCGGGAGAGCACACGCTTCACACGCGTGGGGTCACAGGTTCAATCCCTGTACCGCCCACCACTCCCATCCGACGCACATTGTAGTCCATCAGTCGGTCGAAGCCGGTTCCGGTCGCAACGCCGCCGCCGGACCCTGCGTGCGCATCGCCGCCGAGACGGCGGCCGATGTCATCGAGCGCAGGTTGGGGAAGTCGCCGCGGATCTCCTCCAACTGTAGCCGCTGGAGCCCGGCCGGAACCGACAGCTCGTGGTGAGCCCCGCCGTCGGCGTCCAGGCGCCAGGTGAGCAAGCCGGCGATGTGCTCGCCCCCATACGCGGCATGGGTGAGGAACGAGGTCGCCGGCGCCCAGACGTGAGCGGCGCCGTCCATGGTGCGCACCCGATATTGGTGGACGTGGCCGCAGCTGACCAGACGGACCGAGTCGTGCCTCAGCAGGTCGGCCAGCCAGCGGCGGGCTTCGCCCGGCACGGCGTGGTCGGGCTCGTCGCCCTCGTCGAGGGATTCCAGATAGAGCGGCTTGTGCAGGAACACTGCGACGAAACGGCCGTCGGCCGCCGGGATGACCGTTTCGGCCCAGGTGCGTTGAGCCGCCTCGTCGGCGAGACCGCTGGCCATGAGCTGGGTGTTCAGGCCGACGATGCGCCAGGCGCCGTGATCACGATACCAATAGTCGGGCCCGACGATGCTGCGGTAGCGCGCCAGCCTGATGGCGTCGACGGCCTGATCGTGGTCCGGCCGGCACTCGCCGATGTCATGGTTGCCGGGCAGGCACAGCGGCTCGAGCGGCCGCAGCTCCTCCATCGCGTGCGTGAGATCCGCCTCCCAATCGGCGCCGTTGACCGTCAGGTCACCGCTGACGACGACGAGATCCGCTTGCGCCGCCAGCGTATCGCGGGCCGCCGCTCGCCAGTTGGAGAGGAAGAAGGGGTGACTCGGACTGAGGTGCAGGTCCGTCAGCTGAATGATGGTGAGCGCTCCGACCGACATCCGAGCCTCCGTGCTGCGCTACGGGATTCATAGCAGTGCGGCACAATGCGCGACCTCCACAACAGCTTGGTGACGGCCGCCACCTTGGTCGGCGGTGGCGTCCAGGTCGGGCCGCAGCGTCTAGATTTCCGGCAGCTTCAGCCACTGCGCCAGCGCGTTCAGGATGAGGTTCACGGCGACGGCCGAGAGGATCAGGCCCATGATCCGGCGCAGCAGGTTGGCGCCGCTGTTGCCAATCAGGCGGGAGATCGGGCCGCCGAGCGCGAATGTCGTGAGCAGCACCACCATGACGGCCGCGAGCACCCCGATGGTCTCGAACTGGTGCGCGAACGAGTCGCGGTTGTTGTCCATCAGCACGATGACGGTGAGGATCGCGCCTGGCCCGGCGATGATCGGCATGGCCAGCGGATAGACCGCGATATCGACGACCGAGCTGGAGCCCGCCGCGGGCGCTTGACGCGCGGCCTCCGGCTGCGGCCCGGCCGGCGCGGCGATGGCCTCGGACTGGCTCTTCTCACCCAGCACCATGTGAATGGCGAACAGCAACAGGATGATGCCGCCGGCGATCTGGAACGACAGGAGCGATACGCCCATGCCGTGCAGCAGATATTGTCCGGCGAAGCCGAACACGACGAGAATCGTGAAGGCCATGGCGACCGACAGCAGCGCCGCCGCGCGCCGCTGGCGCGTGTCCAGGCTCTGGGTCGCCCCCAGGAACAGCGTGAGGTGGCCGATCGGATCGAGCACCGCCCACAGCGTGATGAACTGGGTGATGAGAAGGTCCTGGTCGGAGATCACGCCTGCTCTGCTCCCGTCGGCTCGACGACGGGAGCTTGTGGCTCGCCGCGCGCCCGATGGCAACGCGGCGCATGCGGTGAAGGGGAGCTTAAGGCAACATCACTTCACCAGGGGGCAGCCGCCATCCTTCAACGGCCGGAAGGCCTGATCGCCCGGCACCTCCGCCAGCACCTTGTAGAGGTCCCACTCACCTTTCGACTCCTCGGGCTTCTTCACCTCGAGCAGCAGCATGCTGTGCACCATGCGGCCGTCCTCGCGCAGCACACCGTTGTCGGTGAACATGTCCCTGACGGGCGTCGCGCGCATCTTGTCCATCACCGTCTTGGCGTCCTTGGTCCCCGCCGCCTTGACCGCGTTGAGGTAGTGCAGCGTCGCGCTGTAGTTGGCGGCCTGGTTCATCGTCGGCATGCGCTTGGTGCGTTCGTGGAAGCGCTTCCCGAAGGCGCGCGATTTGTCGTCCTTGTCCCAGTAGAACGCCTCGGTGACGACGAGGCCCTGCGCGGTCTTCAGCCCGAGGCTGTGCACGTCCGAGATGAACATCACCAGCGCTGCCAGCCTCTGTCCGCCGGCGACGATGCCGAACTCGGCTGCCTGCTTGATCGAGTTGATGGTGTCGGCACCGCCGTTGGCGAGGCCGACGATCTTGGCCTTGGAGGTCTGCGCCTGCAGCAGGAACGAGGAGAAGTCCTGGGTGTTGAGCGGCGCCTTGGCGCTGCCGAGCACCCGGCCGCCGTTGGCCCGCACGACGTCGGCGGTATCGCGCTCGACCGAGTGGCCGAAGATGTAGTCGGCGGTGATGAAGAACCAGGTGTCGCCGCCCTGCTTGACGATGGCGCTGCCGACCGTGTGGGCATTGGCGTAGGTGTCGTAGGTCCAGTGTGCCGTATAGGGCGAGCAGCGCTTGCCGGTGATGTCCGAGCTCGCCGCCTGGGTGACCATGACGATCTTTTCCCGCTCCTTCGACAGCTCCATCACCGCCAGCGCGATGGCCGACGTCGGCAGATCGATGATCATGTCGACGCCTTCGGAATCATACCAGCGGCGCGCGATGGCAGATGCCGTATCCGGTTTGTTGAGGCTGTCGGCGCTGATCATCTCGATGCGCTGGCCGAGCACTTCGCCGCCGAAGTCCTCAATGGCCATCTTGACCGCCTCGATCGCCCCGGTGCCGCCGATGTCGGAATAGACCGACGACAGATCGGCCAGCACGCCGATCTTGACGGGCCCCTGCGGGGATTGGGCAAGGCCCGGCGAGCTGCAATGAAGGGTCGCGACGGCCGCAGCCGACGCAAGAGCAACGCTCCAGCGGCGCATGTTTCCTCCGAAAGATCTTATTATTCCGCACGTTATCTTGGCAGTTCGGCGCACCTGGAACAACCGTCGGCGCGGCTTGGGCCGCGCCGATCTGGGCGGTGACCAGACCGCCTGCCTGCGCCTCAGCGGCCCTGGAAGCTGGGCGGCCGCTTTTCCATGAACGAGCGCACGCCTTCCTGGAAATCCTGCGTGCGCATGAGCGGCAGCAGCTGCAGGAAGACGTGGTGGACGTGCTCGTTGAACGGTTCGTTCAGGCCCATGCGCATCATGCGCTTGGCGGCCTGGACGGCGAGCGGCGCATTGCCGGCGATCTCGGCCGCGAGCGCGCGGGCGCGGTCCGCCAGCGCCTCGTCATCGACGACCTCGGACGCCAGGCCTATGGTGAACGCTTCGTCGGCCGCCAGCGTGCGGCCGGTCAGGATCAGCTCGGCCGCCTTGGACCAGCCCAGCAGCCGCGGCAGGTACCAGGTGCCGCCCGATTCAGGCACCACGCCACGCTTGCAGAAGGCGACCGCCAGCTTGGCCGAGCGTGCCAGCAGCCTGACGTCGGCGCCCAGCGTCAGGTCGAAGCCGTAGCCCGCCGCACCGCCGTTGACGGCGCAGACGATGGGCTTGTCCATGGCGTGCATGACCGTCGGCGGCGTGTTGCGCAGGTCGAGGTTGGTCGGCGAGGAGGCGCTGGACAAGAGCGAGTCGCCGCTGCGCTCGGCCTTGAGGTCGAGGCCGGCGCAGAAGGCGCGGCCGCGCCCGGTCAGGATCACGCAACGCACATCCGGGTCCTGGTTGGCGTCGACCAGCCGCTGCGTCAGCTCGTTCAGCATCGGGCCGGAGATGGTGTTCATGCGCTGCGGCGCGTTGAGCGTGATCGTGGCGATGTGGCTCGAGACGTCGTAGAGCACTTCGCTGGCCGGGTTGTCGTCGATGGTCCGCTGCTGCGCCGGTTCGGCCATGGTCGCGTCTCCTCCCTGATTGTCAGCGATGTGCAGGCACCTGATCATGGCGGCCGGACGCTGTCGACCCGCCGACGACGGTCAGGGCCTCGTCGGCTCCCGCTCCTGGCGCGCCAGCAGGCGATGCGCCGTCTCGAACAGATCGTCGAAGTGGTCGAGGACCGCATCCGGCCCGAGCTCGGCCACCGGCGTGTCCGTATAGCCGAAGGTCATGCCGACCACCGGCACGCCGGCCGCCTGCGCCGCCACGATGTCCGCCGAGGAGTCGCCGACCATCACCGCGCGCGTGACGGCACCGCCGGCGCGCTCGATCGTGCCCATGAGGTGACGCGGGTCGGGCTTGTGCTGGGCGAAGGTGTCGCCGCCGCAGATCGCCGCGAAGCGGTCGGCGAGGCCGAGCGTCCCGAGCAGGCTGCGGGCGAGCCCCTCGAGCTTGTTGGTGCAGACCGCCAGCCGCCAGCCGGCGTCGGTGAACCGGTCGAGCGAGGCCAGCGCCCCGGGAAAGGGGACAGAGGCGTCGGCGATATGGGCGCGGTAGTGGGCCAGGAAATCCTGGTAGAGCGCCTCGAGCCGGTCCGGCGGCACCTGGTCGCCCGCCGCCACGAGGCCGCGTACCAGCAACGCCTTGGCACCGGCGCCCACCATCGCGCGCACCTGCGCCAGCGACAACGGCCCTTTGCCTTCCTGGGCGAGGACGGCGTTCAGCGTCAGGACCAGGTCCGGCGCGGTATCGATCAGCGTGCCGTCGAGATCGAGAACGAGGACGGGGGAGGGGGACATTCGAACGCTCCTGAACCGTGGACGGAGGTGTGCGCGCCGCCGATGCGCCCGAGACGTCTGGCACGGGCGCGCTGTCTCTCTACAATCACCGCATCGATTCGGCGCTCCCTCATCGGGCTTGATCTCATGCTGCGTTTGCTTCCGGCGGCCATGGCCGCGTTCGCGCTGGTCGCGACTGCGGCCCGCGCCGACAACTATGATTTCGTGCCGGCGCCGCAGGTCGACCTCAACCGCATCTACCGGGTCGAGCGCGTCACCGGCGAGATGGGCGCCTGCCAATACGGCCTGAAGGAGGCCACGATCGGCGTGACGCTCTGCTATCCCGCCGGCGAGGGCGGCGGTCCGCAGCTGCCGGGCGATTATCGTCTCGTCGCCTCCAAGCACGATCGCGAAGGTGGCGTGTTCCGCGTCAACGACCGGACCGGGGAGATGAGCATCTGCTACGTGTTCAACGAGAAGGTGGTGTGCACGCCGCCCGCCAAGTAACGGGCGGGCCTCGCTTTCGCGCGGGCGCGGATGCATATAGGCGCTACGGCAATCATCGGAGCGTCCCATGCGGCTGAACGATCCCACCCTTCTCGTCGAGCGTTGCTATGTGGGCGGGCAATGGATCGGCGAGCCGGCCGACGCCGTCGACAATCCCGCCACCGGTGAGGTGCTGGCGCGCGTTCCCCATCTGGGGGCCGCCGAGGCCACCGCGGCCGTCGAAGCGGCCGAGCGTGCCTTCGCCGGCTGGGCCAAGCGTTCCGCCAAGGAGCGGTCGGCCACGCTGCGCAAGTGGTTCGAGCTCATCATGGCAAACCGCGACGATCTGGCGCTGCTCATGACCAGCGAGCAGGGCAAGCCCCTGGCCGAGGCGAAGGGCGAGGTGGAATACGCCGCTTCGTTCGTCGAGTTCTATGCCGAGGAGGCCAAGCGCATCTACGGCGAGACCATCCCGTCGCCGTGGGCCAATGCGCGGATCGTCGTGCTGAAGCAGCCGGTCGGCGTCATCGCGGCGATCACGCCCTGGAACTTCCCGGCGGCGATGATCACCCGCAAAGTGGCGCCGGCCCTGGCCGCAGGCTGCACCGCGGTGGTCAAGCCCGCGCCCGAGACGCCGCTGACGGCCCTGGCGCTGGCCGTGCTCGCCGAGCGGGCCGGCATCCCGGCCGGCGTCTTCAACCTGATCACCGGCGACGCGCCGGCCATCGGCAAGGTGCTGACCGAGCACCCGGCGGTCAAGTTCGTCGGCTTCACCGGGTCGACCGAGGTCGGCAAGATCCTGATGCGGCAGGCCGCGTCGACGGTGAAGAAGGTGGGCCTCGAGCTCGGCGGCAATGCGCCCTTCATCGTCTTCGACGACGCCGACGTCGATGCGGCGGTCGAGGGCGCCATCGTCTCCAAGTTCCGCAACATGGGCCAGACCTGCGTGTGCGCCAACCGCATCTACGCCCAGGACGGCATCTACGATGACTTCGTCTCCAAGCTCGCCAAGCGCGTTACGGACCTGAAGGTCGGTGATGGCACCGAGGTGGGCGTCATGCAGGGGCCGCTGATCACCATGGAGGCGGTGGATAAGGTCGAGCGCCATATCGCCGACGCCGTGGAGCACGGCGCCCGCGTCGTGGTCGGCGGCAAGCGCCACCCGCTCGGCCGCAGCTTCTTCGAGCCGACGGTGCTCGCCAACGTCACCACCAAGATGCTCGTCACCAAGGAGGAGACCTTCGGGCCGCTGGCGCCGGTGTTCCGCTTCAAGGACGAGGCGGACGTTATCGCCCAGGCTAATGCGACCCAGTACGGCCTCGCCGCCTATTTCTTCGCGCGCGACCTGGGCCGCGTCTTCCGCGTCGCCGAGGCGCTCGAGTACGGCATGGTCGGCGTCAACTCCGGCGCCATCTCGACGGAGATGGCGCCCTTCGGCGGCGTCAAGGAATCGGGCCTCGGGCGCGAGGGATCGCACCACGGCATCGAGGAGTTCGTCGAGATGAAGTACGTGCTGATGGGCGGCCTCGACACGTGAGCGCGGACGAGCTGAAGCGCCGGGCGGCGGCGCGGGCGCTGGAACTGGTCAGGCCCGGGATGCGCCTCGGCCTCGGTACCGGTTCCACGGCCAGGCATTTCGTCGAGCTGCTCGGCGAGCGGGTGCGCGCGGGCCTCGCCGTGACCTGCGTGGCGACGTCTGAAGCGACGCAGGCGCAAGCGCTCGCCGCCGGCATCGCCATGACCACCCTGGACGACATGCCGGAGCTCGACTTGACCGTCGACGGCGCGGACGAGCTCGACGGCGCCCTCAATCTCATCAAAGGCGGCGGCGGGGCGCTGCTGCGCGAGAAAATCGTGGCGGCGGCGAGCGGCCGCATGGTGGTCATCGCCGACGACAGCAAGCACGTTGCGGTGCTCGGCCGCTTCCCCCTGCCCATCGAGGTGGTGCCCTTCGGGCTCGGCGCGACGCGCCGTGCCATCGCGCGGGCAGCGGCCGCCGCCGGGTGCGAGGGGCCGCTCAACCAGCGCCAAGCGGGCGACAAGCCCTTCGTCACCGATGGCGGCCACTTCATCCTCGACGTCTCGTTCGGGCGCATTCCCGATCCGCCGGCGCTCGCATCGGCCCTGTCGGGGGTGCCCGGCGTGGTCGAGCACGGGCTGTTCATCGGCCTGGCGACGGGCGCCATCCTGGCTGGCGCCTCCGGCCTGATCGAGATGGGGGCGGTGTGACGTTGCGGCGCGGCTGCGCCCGGCGGCCCTGGTGACCCGAGCGATCGCCACGTGGCGGGCCATGCGCCCGTCGGATCTGCCGGAGGTGGATGCGGTTGCCCGGGTCGTGCACCCGGATTTCCCGGAAGATCCGGCGGTATTTGCCGAGCGGCTGGCGCTCTATCCGGCCGGCTGCCTCGCCCTCGGCCGGGTCGATGACGGCGGGCGCGAGACCATCGTCGCCTATGCGATCAGCCATCCCGGGCGCCTGGGCGAGCCGCCGGCGCTGAACGCCCTGCTCGGGGCGCTGCCGGCGGCCCCGACGACCTACTACATCCACGATCTCGCCATCCTCCCCGAGGCGCGGGGTCGCGGTGCTGCGGCGGACCTCGTGGCGAAGCTCGTCGGACACGCCCGGGCGGCGGGTTTTGCCCGCGCCTCGCTGATCGCGGTCAACGGCTCAGCGCCCTTCTGGCAGCGACAGGGGTTCATATCGCGGCCCGAAGCCCTTGCCGGCGGCAAGCTCGACAGCTACGGCGGTGGGGCGCTCTATATGGAGCGCGGGCTCGAGCGCCCCTTTGCAGGGCCCGCACCCGATACAACACCGTTTCCTTCTTCCGGCGTCATGCTCTAAACGTTCGCGCCGGCGAAGCGGCGGCATGGCCCGCATCAGCCATGCCGAACGACAAACGTCACGGAGATCCACATGAAGCGTCTTGCCCCACAGCTGGTCGCGGCCATGCTGCTGCTGGCCCAGCCCCTGGTCCCGGCTCTGGCGCAAAGCCAGCAGATCACGCCGTCGCACCTGGAGGCCGCGCGGGCTGTCGTGGTCAGCTCAGGCATCGAGCGGTCGTTCGACGCGGTGGTGCCGAGCCTGTTCAGTCAGGTGCGCGAGCAGTTGGTGACGCGTCCGGAGCTGACCAAGGACATGGAGGAGATCATCGCGAAGATCTCGCCCGAGCTTGAGGCCCGCAAGAGCGAGATGGTCGACCAGGCTGCCCGCGTCTATGCCAGCCAGATCTCGGAGGCCGATCTCAAGGAGATCGGCGCATTCTTCTCCTCGGCCGCTGGCAAGCGCTATGTGAGCAGCCAACCGGCGATCCTCCAGGAGCTCTTCCTGAAGATGCAGGACTGGCAGCAGTCACTCTCGGCGGCGGTGGTCGAGCGTATCCGTGCCGAGATGCGCGCCCGCGGCAAGGAGTTCTAAGAACTGCGCCGGCAACCGCGAGGCTGCCGGCGCCGTCCCTCCGTAGCGTTTCTTGCGATCGCGGAGCTTACCCAATCGCAAAGACGCGCTGCGGATGCAAAGAGCTGGATCATTGCTCCAATTGGCTGATCCCAGCCATTGGCGAAGTGCTCCAGGCAGCTGGTCTTTAGAAGTCCGCGCCGGGGCCGGGCGCCGGGAACGCGGGCTTGTCCTTGGGCAGTTCGGTCACCAGCGCTTCGGTGGTGACGATCAGCGAAGCGACGGATGCCGCGTCCTGTAGCGCGGTGCGCACCACCTTCGCCGGATCGACGATGCCGGCTTCGATCAGATCGACATACGTCTCCGCCTGGGCGTCGAAGCCGAAGGTCTGCGAGGCGTTGTCCAGGATCTTGCCGACGATGATCGAGCCTTCGACGCCGGCGTTGTCGGCGATCTGGCGGATGGGGGATTCGAGGGCCTTCAGAACGATCTGAATGCCGGCCTGCACGTCCGCATTGGCCTCGGAGAGCTTGGCGACGGCCGCCTTGGCGCGCAGCAAGGCGACGCCGCCGCCGGGCACGATGCCTTCGGCGATGGCCGCGCGCGTGGCGTTGAGCGCATCGTCGACGCGGTCCTTCTTCTCCTTGACCTCGACCTCGGTCGCACCGCCGACGCGAATGACGGCGACGCCGCCCGAGATCTTGCCGAGGCGCTCCTGCAGCTTCTCGCGGTCGTAGTCCGACGTCGTCTCCTCGATCTGCGCCTTGATCTGCGCCACCCGGGCGGCGATGGCCGTCTTGTCGCCAGCACCGGCGACGATCGTGGTGTTCTCCTTGTCGATGCGGACTCGCTTGGCGCGCCCCAGCTGCGACAGCGTCACGTTCTCCAGCTTGATGCCGAGATCCGCGGAGATCGTCTGCCCGGCGGTCAGGATGGCGATGTCCTCCAGCAGCGCCTTGCGGCGGTCGCCGAAGCCGGGCGCCTTGACCGCGGCGACCTTGAGGCCGCCGCGAAGCTTGTTGACGACCAGGGTCGCCAGCGCCTCGCCCTCGACGTCCTCGGCGATGATCAGCAGCGGCTTGCCGGTCTGGACGATGGCTTCGAGGATCGGCAGGAGGGGCTGCAGCGATGTCAGCTTCTGCTCGTGAATGAGGATCAACGGGTCCTCGAACTCGGTCACCAGCTTTTCGGCGTTGGTCACGAAGTAGGGCGACAGGTAACCGCGGTCGAACTGCAGCCCCTCGACGACGTCGAGCTCGGTCTCCAGGCTCTTGGCCTCCTCGACGGTGATGACCCCGTCGTTGCCGACCTTCTCGACCGCGGTGGCGATGATCTTGCCGACGGAGGCATCGCCGTTGGCGGAAATCGTGCCGACCTGCGCCACCTCATCGGACGACTGGACCTTCTTGGCCCGCTGTTCGATGTCGCTGACCACGGTGCGGACGGCCAGATCGATGCCGCGCTTGAGATCGAGCGGATTGAGGCCGGCGGCCACCGCCTTGGCGCCTTCGCGGACGATCGCCTGGGCCAGCACCGTGGCTGTCGTGGTGCCGTCGCCGGCAAGATCGTTGGTCTTCGAGGCCACCTCGCGCAGGAGCTGGGCGCCGAGGTTCTCGTAGCGATCCTCGAGCTCGATCTCCTTGGCGACGGTGACGCCGTCCTTGGTGATGCGCGGCGCGCCGAAAGATTTCTCGATGACGACGTTGCGGCCCTTGGGCCCAAGCGTCACCTTGACCGTGTTGGCGAGTATGTCGACGCCGCGCAGCAGCCGCTCGCGCGCGTCCGCGGAAAACTTCACATCCTTTGCAGCCATGCTCGGCTTTTCCTTCGAGAGAATTGAACCACAATCGATCGGGTGGAGATGTCTTGGCGAAGTGCTCTAGAGCATTTCGCAATTGGATGAGCTCATCCAATTGCAGAGAAAGGCTCATAATTTTTTGAATCTGGAGCGCTTTTCTACGATTGGGTGAGTCCACCCAATCGTAGAACGCTCTAGGAAATCACGCCGAGTATGTCCGCTTCCTTCGCGATCAACAGGTCTTCACCGTCGACCTTGACCTCGGTGCCGGACCACTTTCCGAACAACACGCGGTCTCCCGTCTTGACGTCGAGCGGAATAATCTTGCCGCTGTCATCGCGGGCGCCGCTGCCGACGGCCACGATTTCTCCTTCCTGAGGCTTTTCCTTCGCCGTATCGGGAATGATGATTCCGCCTTTGGTCGTATTGCTTTCTTCAATGCGACGGATGAGGACGCGATCATGCAGGGGACGAAAACTCATAGATACTCTCTTGCGACGCGCATCCGCTCCGGTACATCGACGATTATCGACGAATGATCCCGGTCGCGGTCCTGCTCGGGTGGGCTGAGGCAAGAAAATTATTTCGGCGGACGTTTGCTGTCCATGCCAAATAGGGTGGCATATATAGGTAATGACTTCTGAAAATACTTGGGACGGGAGAATGATGCGGCTGTCGTGGCCGCATCATCTCCTCTGATTTCACACCAGCAGCACGGTCGAGCCGGTGGTCTTACGCGCCGCGAGATCGGCATGGGCACGCGCCGCGTCCTTCAGGGCGTAGGTCTGGTTGACCTCGATCTTGACGGCGCCGGACTGGATGACCTCGAACAGCTCGTTGGCCATTGCGACCAGGTTTTCACGCTTGGCGCCATAGGTGTTGAGGGTCGGCCGCGTGACGAAGAGCGAGCCCTTCTGTGCCAGCAAGCCGAGGTCCAGGGGCGCGACCGGGCCCGAGGATTGTCCGAACAGCGCGAGCAGGCCCAGCGGCGCCAGGCTGTCGAGCGATTTCAGGAAGGTGTCCTTGCCCACGGAATCGTAGACCACCGGCACCCCTTTGCCGTTGGTGATCTCCTTGACCCGCGCCACGATGTCCTCGCGCGTGTAGATGATGGTGTGGGCGGAGCCGTAGCGGCGGGCCAGCGCCGCCTTCTCGTCGTTGCCTACCGTGCCGATGACGGTGGCACCCAGATGCTTGGCCCATTGGGCGAGGATCAGGCCGACGCCGCCGGCCGCCGCGTGCAGCAGGATGGTGTCGCCGCTCTTGACCCGGTAGGTCTGGCGGATGAGGTATTGCGCCGTCAGGCCCTTGAGCAGCGCTGCCGCGGCGGTCTGGTCGTCGATGCCGTCGGGCAGCTTGAGTAGCCGGTCGGCCGGAATCAGCCGCGCTTCGGCGTAGGCGCCGAGCGGCGCGCTGCCGTAGCCGACGCGGTCGCCGGGCGCCAGGTCGGTGACGCCTGGCCCGACCTCCTCGACGATGCCGACGCCCTCGCTGCCCAGGCCGCTCGGCAGCGTCACCGGGTAGAGCCCGGAGCGGTTGTAGATATCGACGAAGTTGAGGCCGACGGCGGTGTGGCGGATGCGCGCCTCGCCGGCGCCGGGCTTGCCGACCTCGACCTCTTCCCAGACCAGGACCTCGGGCCCGCCGGTTTTGTGGAAGCGAATGGCATGGGTCATCGATTGTCTCCTCGAAGGGCTCCGTCCCATGGCGAAATGCTCTGGGCCTCGCCGCAAATGCACGCCACAGCCATGGTACGACGCTGCCGCCGGATGGTTTTTTCAAAGATCGGGCCGAGACGGAAGCCGCCGTCGGCGCACCAGCCGGGCCTGAGACGCATGATCTCCCCGAGCGGCATGGCCAGTCAGGTGGGAGCGGCCTGCTGTGGATCGCCGACGTCCTGCCGCAAGAGGCGGCGGTGCTGGTCGGGGCCAAGGCAAAGCTCGATCAGCTGGCTGGCTAGATCGTCAGCGGGCGGGTTGCGGCGCTGCGAGGCCGAGCGTCACGAGCATCGCCGCGAATCGGGCTTCCTCGCTCTTGAGGAAGCCGGCGAAGGCATCGCCGTCCAGATAGGCCGGGCTCCAGCGCCGGGCTCGCAGTCGTTCCCCCCAGGCCTCGGAATGGGCGAGATCGCCGACAACGCGGATGGGCCGCAAGCGGTCGGCCGCTGCGGCCGGGGCCGCGACGATGCCGCGCCAATCGGTGACGGTGAGATCGATGCCCTGCTCCTTCAGGGTCGGTGCCTCGATCCCCGCGGCCCGCTCGGGCCCGGTCAAGGCGATGAGACGAAGCCGGCCGGAGGCGATCTGGCCCTCGAACTCGGCGACGGCGCCGATGCCCACGTGGGCCTGCGACCGCAGCAAGGCGGCCAGGGCCTCCGTTCCATTGAGGAAGGGGACATAGTTGATCTGCTGCGGCTCGACGCCGATCGCCTGGGCAAACAGCGCCGCGGTCAGATGATCGACGCCGCCCACCGTGCCGCCGGCCCAGACGACGGCAACCGAATCCTCTTTCAGCAGGCGGACCAGATCTCCCGCCGTCCTGATCGATGACTGAGCCGGCACCACGAGCGCCAGGGGCTCGGCCGTCAGCTGCGCCACCGGAGCGATCTGGGCCAGGGCATCGGCCTTTCCGCTTTGCAGGGCCTTGGTCAAAGTGGGCAGCCCGACGATCATGAAGCGGGTCGTGTTGGGCGGCTCCGACCCGGGCGAGGCCACGGCGACGAAACGGTCGAGCGCGACGGTACCGCCCGCACCGGGCACGTTGATCACCTCGACGTCCGCGACGAGTCCCGCGGTGCTGAGGCCGCTGCCGACCGCCCGCGCGAGCTGATCGAAGCTGCTGCCCGGCGTCGTCGGGGCGACGATGGAGACTTGTCCGAGCCGATCGCCGGCGGCGAGGCTCGCGGTTGCCGCAGCCAGAACCGCAAGGGACGCGATGACCGCCTGCCGGCAGACGCGGCGCCGGATGCGTACACCAATCGGACCTCGTCGGTTCTCCGCCATGTCGCCAGCCCTCGCCATCGAACCGCTAGCCCACTTTATCCGTCGCGCCCGATGGCGTAGAGCCTCCGGTCGGCGAAAGTCGGGCATATGCCATTTTTGTCCGGCGTTGTGGCCTCCCGAAGACCCTGGGTCGATGGGCGGCTCCGGTGCACGGTCGCGTAGAAATTGGAGCGGACGGCGGAATGGGGCGCGAGGGTCGAAGCGTTGCGGAGCCTTCAACCTCCCTGGCCCAGATCGCTTGGCTGGTGCTGGCAGCGATGCCGCTGGTGCTCGCCTTCGCCAATCGCTCCTCGGTGCTGATGCTGGTGCTGGCGGCGCTCGTCGCGCTCGTGGGCGCCGCCAAGCGCGAGGCGCTGCCCGCCGTCCTCCAACACCTCCAGCGGATTGTCCACAGCCCGTTCGGCCTGATCTTTCTGGCCTTCCTGGTGCTGGCTGTGGCGTCGCTGCTCTGGACGCAGGACCGGGCGAGGGGCGTCTTCTCGCTGGCCGAGGCGTTCATTCCTGCCCTGGCGGCCGTGGCCCTGGGGGCCACTCTGCCGCGTCGGCCAGAGCGCCGGGCCGTGCTGCTGCTGGCCCTGTGCCTGGCGCTGACCGCCGTCGAGGTCTTCATCGAGCTCGTCACCCGGCTCGCCTGGCGCGAGGCGCTCGGGTTGCGCGCCGTGTATTTCATCACCAACAAGCCGGTGCTCGCCCTGGTGTTGCTGTATTGGCCGATGGTGCCGCTGACCGAGGGCATGGCACGCCGGCGGCTGCTGCTCGCCGGGCTCGCGATCATGATCATCATGACGGTGTTCAGCTCAGTGTCCGGCACGGCTATGTGCGCGCTGATCTGCGCCGCCGCCGCGTTCGGGCTCGCGGTTGTGGCGCCGCGCACGGCGCGCTGGAGCGTCATGCTGGCGGTCGCCGCCTCCCTGCTCGTGGCGCCGATCAAGGGCGAGCTGGCGGCGCGCTTCATCCCCGACAGGGCGCTCGACGCGCTCCAGTCCCTGCATGCGCGTGACCGCGTGCACATCTGGCTCAGCTTCGGCGAGGTGGTGGCGCAGCGGCCGTTGACGGGCACCGGCTTCGGGTCGAGCGCCGTGGTGGCGCGCGATCCGGTGGCCCGCGAGGTCGCTGCCGATCGCCGCACGCTCCTGGACGTGGGCCATCCCCACGACATGTTCCTCCAGGTCTGGTCCGAGCTCGGCGTGCTCGGCGCAGCACTGGTGGCGGCGGCGCTGGTCGTGCTCTGGCGCACGTTGGCCCGGCTCGGTCCGGCGCAGCATGCCGCCGCCTTGGCGCTGACGGCGGCGGCGCTGATGATTTCGCTGGTGGGGCACGGCGCCTGGCAGGGCTGGTGGATTGCCGTCGCCGCCGCGGCGGTGCTGTGGCTCTGGGCCACGCCGCCCGCCCAGGCTCCATCTGCCCATGAGGAGGGCGCCCGATGAGCGTTCACGACGTCGACCTCTTCGTGATCGGCGGCGGCTCCGGCGGGGTCCGCGCCGGGCGGGTCGCGGCGACCCACGGCGCCAAGGTGATGGTTGCGGAGGAGTTCCGCATGGGCGGCACCTGCGTCATCCGCGGCTGCGTGCCCAAGAAGCTGCTCGTCTACGCCAGCCGCTTCGCCCACGAATTCGAGGATGCCGCGGGCTTCGGCTGGAGCGTGCCGGAGGCGTCGTTCAACTGGGCGACGCTGATCAAGAACAAGGACGTCGAGATCGCCCGGCTGGAGCGCATCTATCGCGCCAATCTCGAGCGCGCCGGCGTGACCATCGTCGACAGCCGCGCCGTGATCGAGGATCCGCACACGGTGCGCGTCGTCGCCACCGGCGAGCGCGTCCGCGCCCGGACGATCCTGGTGGCGACGGGGGGGCATCCGAGCGTCGAGCCCATGGTGCCGGGCTTCGAATACGCCATCTCGTCCAACGAAGCCTTCCACCTGGAGAGCTTGCCCGAGCGGGTCCTCGTCATCGGCGGCGGCTATATCGGCGTCGAGTTCGCCGGTGTCTTCGCCGGCCTCGGCAGCCGCACCGTGCTGCTCAACCGCGGCGACCACATCCTGCGCGGCTTCGACGACGACCTCCGCGTCGGCGTCGAAACGGCGTACGAGCACAACGGCATCCGTGTGCGCAACGGCTGCCGGCTGGAGCGCATCGACAAGGTGGATGGCGGCCTGGCCGCGCACATCTCCGACGGCTCGGTCCTCGACGTGGATGCGGTGATGATCGCCACCGGCCGGCGTCCGAACACCCGCAGCCTGGGCCTGGAGGAGGCCGGGGTGGCGCTCGACCATCACGGGGCGATCGAGGTCGACCCGTTCTCGCAGTCGAGCGTCGCCTCCATCTATGCCGTCGGCGACGTGACCAACCGGGCCAACCTGACACCCGTCGCGATCCGCGAGGGGCACGCGTTCGCCGATACGGTGTTCGGCGGCATGCCGACCCGGGTCGACTACAGCGTCATCCCGACCGCGGTGTTCTCGACGCCGGAGCTGGGCACGGTGGGGTTGACCGAGGCAAAGGCGCGCGAAGCCTACGGCAACCTCGTCGTGTTCAAGTCGTCGTTCAAGCCGATGAAGGCGACGCTGTCCGGGCGCGACGAGCGCATGTTCATGAAGATCCTCGTCGACGGCGAGACCGATCGGGTGGTGGGCGTGCACATCCTGGGGGAGAGCGCCGGCGAGATCATCCAGGCCATCGGCATCGCCGTCACCATGGGCGCCACCAAGGCTGACTTCGATCGCACCATGGCGGTGCATCCGACGGCCGGCGAGGAGTTGGTCACCATGCGCACGCCCTGGACGGAGCCGGGCGTCGCGTGAGGGCCGGGCCGGCCCGCACCGGTCTTGCGTCGGCCTCCGTGGTCACCGTCGCCTTGCTGATCGGCTCGCAGCCGGGACTGGCCGACCAGGTGCCGGTCTACGGCAGCGGCCGGCACGTCTACCTGCCCTTCGTCAACCGGCGCCCGGGCTCCGACATCGCGTCACCGCCCAAGCTGCGCATATCCCTGGGCGGGCGCCCACGCGCGGCGGTGATCGACACGGGATCGACGGGCGTAGTCGTGTCGGCGTCCGCCATCGCCCATATCGACAGCCTGCCCAATCTCGGCCCGGCCAGCCTGACCTATTCCAGCTCCGGACGGATCATGCGCGGCGACTGGATCGTCACTCCGGTGACCATCAGCGGCGCCGATGGCACCAGCGTGACGACGCGGCCGATCCCGGTCATCGCCGTGCGGCGCATCGAGTGCACGGACCGTGCACGCCGTTGCGTGCCGAGTGACGATCCGGCTCACGTCGCCATGGTCGGCATCGGCTTTGCCCGCGAGCACGACCATCAGCGCCGCGGCACTCCGGACAAGAATCCCGTCCTGAACCTTGCCGACGCCGGGCCGGACAGCGATCGGCACCGCGGCTATATCGTGAACCGCGACGGCATCCAGCTCGGCCTGAGCGCGGAAGCTGCGACGCGCTTCGCCTTCGTCAAGCTCGTCCGAGACGACGCCCTGGGGGACTGGCGGGCCGCACCGATGTGCGCCAGCGTGTCCGGCTCGGAGCCGGCATGCGGTACCGTGCTCGTCGACACCGGCGTGGCGGACATGTTCCTCACCGTTCCCGACGCCGCGCTCGCGGGCCATGTGGACGATGGCGATGCCGGCGATGGCTCGCCCGCCCGCACGCTGGCCGATGGGACAGCCCTGCGCTTCACGCTGGGAGCGCCGAGCGGCCGGATCGGCTATGGCTTCAGCGTCGGCGATGGCGGCAACGCCATGGCGCCGCAGCGCGTGATCCTCGTCGGCGGGCACGATCGCAGCCCCTTCGTCAACACCAGCGTGCACTTGCTCAACGGATTCGACTATCTGTTCGATGCCGACGCCGGCTACGTCGGCTACCGCTGGACCGGCCGGCTGCCGGCATCGGCCGGGGCCGCCGTGCCGTGATCCCCGTCGCAATCCGAAGCTCTTCACCCGGCCTGACGAAGTCGCTATAAGGCGCGCTTCGCCCACATCGGTGCGCGAGCGCGCGATCGGCTCGAACGGATTCGTTCGGGCGAAGCGATGGCGCTTCCGCACAGCGATTTGGGGGAGCATGCTCCTCGCTGCGGCGCGTCCGCGGAACATGCTCGCGCACACGGTGCCCGAGGCGGTGCTCGGGTATCGTCTCCACGAGATTTCGACACCGATGACCTGACGAGGGGCGGCAGCGAGATGGCCGCCGCAGGAGTAGAGACAATGAGTGAGCGGTGGTCGCCCTCCACGTGGCGCCAGAAGCCCGTGCAGCAAATGCCGATCTATCCCGACGCGGTCGCCCTGAGGGCCGTGGAAGATCAGCTCGCAGGCTTTCCGCCGCTGGTTTTTGCAGGTGAGGCGCGCAAGCTGAAGCGGACGCTGGCCAAGGTTGCGGCCGGCGAGGCTTTCCTTTTGCAGGGTGGCGACTGCGCCGAGTCCTTCGCCGAGCACTCCGCCGACAACATCCGCGATTTCTTCCGTCTGTTCCTGCAGATGGCCGTCGTGCTGACCTTCGCCGGCGCTTCGCCCGTGGTGAAGGTCGGCCGCGTGGCGGGCCAGTTCGCCAAGCCGCGCTCGGCGCCGATGGAGGAGGTGGACGGCGTCGAGCTGCCGAGCTACCGCGGCGACATCGTCAACGACATCGCCTTCGAGGCGGAGTCACGCATTCCGGACCCGCGCCGCCAGCTGATGGCCTACCGCCAGTCGGCCGCGACGCTCAACCTGTTGCGTGCCTTCGCTGGCGGTGGCTACGCCAACCTGGACAACGCCCACCGCTGGATGCTGGGCTTCGTCAAGGACAGCCCGCAGTCGGGACGGTACCAGGAGCTGGCGGGCCGCATCACCGAGGCGCTCGATTTCATGCGCGCCATCGGCATCGATCCGGAGACCCATCCGGAGATGCGCTCGACCGACTTCTATACGAGCCACGAAGCGCTGCTGCTCGGCTACGAGCAGGCCTTCACCCGCGTCGATTCGACGACCGGCGACTGGTACGCCACCTCCGGCCACATGCTGTGGATCGGTGACCGCACGCGCCAGCTCGACCATGGCCACGTGGAGTTCTTCCGGGGCATCAACAACCCGATCGGCCTGAAGTGCGGCCCGTCGCTGAAGCCGGACGAGCTGCTGCGCCTGAGCGACGCCCTGAACCCGCAGAACGAGGCCGGCCGTCTCACGCTGATCTGCCGCTTCGGCGCCGACAAGGTGGCGGACAACCTGCCGGGCCTCGTCCGCGCCGTGCAGCGCGAGGGGCGCCAGGTGGTGTGGTCGTGCGATCCCATGCACGGCAACACGGTGAAGGCCGGCAACTACAAGACCCGGCCGTTCGACCTGATCCTCGGCGAGGTGAAGCAGTTCTTTGCCGTCCACCAGGCTGAGGGCACCTATGCCGGCGGCATCCACCTGGAGATGACCGGCAAGAACGTCACCGAGTGCACGGGCGGGGCGCGGGCCATCAGCGATGCCGATCTGTCCGACCGCTATCACACCTATTGTGATCCGCGCCTCAACGCGGAGCAGGCGCTCGAGCTCGCCTTCATGGTGGCCGAGCTGCTGAAGCAGGAGCGCGCCGGCAAGCTCCGCGAGCTGCGGGCGGAAGCCGCCGAATAAGAACCAAGGGCCGGTGAGCTCGGCTCATCGGCCCTTGGGCCAACCCGCACCGCGTCTGTGCGAGATGTCGTTTCGCGGCGATGGAATAGGGCGCCTTTGCGGCCAAGGTCACGGTAAAGCCTTATCTGTCTCGGCCCGGCCATGTCTTGATCAAGGCGCTGCCCGAAAGCATGGGTTGCATTGGCGCGAGGTAAAACCTGGCGGAGTGCGATCATGCGTGTTGTGATGGCCGCCGCGCTGGCGGATTGCGACGGCCGTATCGCTCAGCCATAACGGCGGCCATGTCGACCATTACCGTTCGCTTCGCTCCGTCGCCGACGGGCTATCTGCATATCGGCAACGCGCGCACGGCCTTGCTGAATTGGCTCTTCGCCCGCAAGGCGGGGGGGCGCTTCATCCTGCGGCTGGACGACACCGACCGGGAGCGGTCGACGCCGGCCTTCGCCGCGGCCATCGTCGACGATCTGGCCTGGCTCGGCATCGTCTCGGACCAGATGGAGCGGCAGTCGGACCGGATTGCCACCTATGAGGACGCTGCCGCGCGGTTGCGCGCCCAGGGGCGCCTTTACGCCTGCTACGAGACACCGGACGAACTGGAGCGGCGGCGCAAGCGCCAGCTCGCCCGTGGCCAGCCGCCGATCTACGACCGTGCCGCGCTGGCGCTGACCGATGATGAGAAGGCAGCGTTCGCGGCGGAGGGGCGGACGCCGCATTGGCGCTTCAAGCTCGACCACCGCACGGTGGCATGGACGGACCTAGTGCGCGGCCCGAGCCAGGTGGAAACCGCGTCGCTGTCCGATCCCGTGCTGGTGCGTGCCGACGGCACGTTCCTCTACACGCTGCCGTCCGTGGTCGACGATCTCACCATGAGGGTAACCCACGTCATCCGCGGCGAGGACCACGTCACCAACACGGCGGTCCAGATCGAGATCATTGCCGCCCTGGGCGGGACGCCGCCGGCGTTCGGCCATCACAACCTGCTCACCACCATGAGCGGCGAGGGCTTGTCGAAGCGCCTGGGCCACCTCTCATTGAAGGGCCTGCGCGAGGGCGGCATGGAGCCCATGGCCGTTGCATCATTGGCCGTTCTCGTCGGCTCGGCGGAGGCGGTCCGGCCGGTGGGATCGATGGTCGAGTTGGCCGACCTCGTCGACCTTGCCCACATCTCGCGCGCGCCGGCCAAGTTCGACGAGGCCGAGCTGACGCATCTCAACGCCCGCCTGCTGCACGAGATGCCCTACGACGCCGCCAAGGAGCGGCTGCAGCGGCTGGGCATGGATGACGAGGCGTTCTGGCTCGCCGTCCGCGGCAACCTGGAGCGCTTCGACGACGTCGAACTATGGTGGCGCATCGTCCGCGCGCCGGCGGCCGCCATGGCCGTCTCGGCCGAGGCCGACGCCGCATTCTGGGCGGCCGCCCGCGAAACGCTGCCCGTCGAGCCGTGGGACGCGGCGACGTGGAAGGCCTGGACCGATGCGGTCAAGGCGCGGACGGGGGCGAAGGGCCGGGCCCTGTTCATGCCGCTGCGGCAGGCCCTCACGGGTCTCGATCATGGGCCTGAGCTGGCGGCGCTGCTGCCGCTGATCGGACGGGAGCGGGTGCTGGAACGGCTCGGCCGCTGACGGCGATCAGCTTCGCCGTCACTGGGCCTGGTTGGGGGTGTTGGGCGAAGCGAAGATGTTGGGCGCGACGACCCGCACGCTCTGCTTCTGGCCGTCGGCGCCGATCACCTCGCGCACCTGCCCCTCCCGGGTGCCGACGGCACGCTGCTGGGCGTCGATGGTCTGCGGCCCGATCCCCGATGATTCGTGGCTGGCCGTCGGCACCGCCTCCGGATCGGGCAGCGGCTCTTCGTCGGGCTCGGCCGGCGCGGGTGCCTTGGCCTGCTTGTCCTTGGCGCTGGTGGGCTTGACGTCCGCCGGTTTGGCGACGGGCTTGATGCGCGACAACTCCTCCGCCTTCTCCGCGGTCACGATGATGTCGTTGCGCCGCGGGCCGAGCAATTCCTCGCCATGCTGCAAGGCGATCGCCCAGCTCTCGCCGGGCTTGCGGCACGAGCACGCCGGGTCGAGCGAGCGCTTGTACTTCGAGGCGTTGGGAAGCTCCGTGTAGGGCTTGCCCTCGCGATTGCCGGCCCGCTCGATGGCACCGTCCGCCGGCATGTAGTAGACGAGCGTCTCCGTGGCAGGGCACAGCGCTTGGCACATCTCGGGGGCGCCGTCGCGACCGCCGGCCGGCAACGGGAAGAAGTAGCCGTCGCAGGAGCGCACGCAGACCGTGCGCGATCCGCCGTAGCGCGTCTGCCGAGGTTCGGACGGATCGCCAGGCTCCCTCTGCAGTTGATCCTCCAGCGGACGATCAGCCTCCTGCATGGGCTCGGCCGGTCGGACGCCGAACAGACGCTCGAAGAAGTTCGGCTGCCGGGAAGCTTCCGTCGCACCCGGCTCGCAGTTCTGGCGGATGGCGGCCATCAATTGCCGGCGGCGGGGCTCGTCGCCCTGGGATTGCGCCATGGCACGATTGTACTCGGAGCTGACGTGCCGCAGCTGCGCCTCGATCGCCCCGCACTGTGGCGGCTTCGGTTGCCCGAAGAACAGGAAGTTGACCCGGTCGCAGCCCAGGCTGGCCGAGTAGCTCTGCAGGCGGCCGATCTCGCCGCGTAGGTTCCGCGCCGACGCGGCCGCCCGTGCATCGCCGCCGCGACCGAGCGAGGCGAGCTCCGCCCGGAAGCGATCGCAGGTGGGGGATTGGGCGATGGCAGCAGCGGGCCCTGCCAGCAGGGCCGAGGCAATGAGGGCTGATCTCAGCGCAAAGCGGCGAGCCATGAATCCTTCTCGAGACGACCATGGCAAGGCCACGGGCCGACGGTTGTTTGAGCCAACCTTGATGGGGCTGCGCGGTGACGCCACATCGCTCGTTCGCGCCATCCAAGACGGCGACGTTGACTAAAGTATGGTCATCGTTCACCGGCGTGCTTCGGTCAAGCGCCGCAGCGGACGCGATTCGCGGGCAGCAGAATCGCACGCTCGCGGCCAGCGTTCAACGGCGGCCCCCCGTGCCGCAGTGCATTGGGCACGCGGCAGCCCATATAGGGCCGAGGAGGGGCCATGCTTCGTATTCCGATCAGCGTTGGCGCAGCCGTTGCTGCGTTGGCCGTCTGTCTCGCCGCGCCCGCATGGGCCGACGGACCCGACGTCATTTTCAAGAAATCCACCGTATGGAAATTCCTGACGCCGGACGACAAGCTCGTGGTCTACGGCATCGACGATCCGGTCGTGGCCGGCGTCGCCTGTCACTACACGGTGCCGGAGAAGGGTGGCGTCAGGGGCATGTTCGGCGTCGCCGAAGAACTGTCGGACATATCACTCGCCTGCCGGCAGATCGGGCCGATCTCGTTCAAGGAGAAGTTCGAGCAGGGCGATGTGCTCTTCTCGGAACGGCGATCGCTCATCTTCAAGCGAATGCAGATCGTCCGTGGTTGCGACATCAAGCGCAACACGCTCGTTTATCTCGTCTATTCGGATAAGCTGATCGACGGCTCGCCGAAGAACTCGACGTCCACCGTGCCGATCGCACCGTGGGGCGCGGGCGACCCGCCCAAGTGCGGAGACTGGCTCCGCTAAAGCGGCGGCCGCTTGGATGGATGTGGACCTGGCGCGCGATCTCGTTAGATCTCGCGTCGGGATGAACCGAGGGCCCGGTTCCCGCCCTCGGATCGACGCTTCAGCTCAATCAGCGCACGCACTGGATCGCGAGCGAGGCGCCGGTGCTGCTGTCGGACGCGACCGAGCCGGTGGCAATGGTATCCGAGGTGACCGGGCCGAAGGCCATGGCGCGGGCGAAGCCGTTGGCTTCGCACCAGCCGTCGGCGACGATGCGGCCGCAGTCACCGCCCCCCTGCAGGCATTCGCCGATGCCGTAGCCGTCCGACGGCGGGATCACGAACGTGGCTTGCGACGGACCGATGCCGCCGGCCCGGGACAGCCGTGGACTGATGAGAACCGGCACCGCGAGAACAGCCAGCAGCATCACGGCGAACGCAATCCGACGCATCGATAGTCCCCAGTCGCACAGGCAAACGCCAATCATCACCGCAAGCGGCGGTGCCGCACGAACGCTCAACTCCCGAAATGTTGCCGCAGCCTCTGAGAGTCGCCGCCCCAAAATCGCGCTGCAACGTGGGCTCTTTCTCACTGGGAGGGGCTCGGCGCAAGCGGCGCGACCATCTAAAGCGAACGTTTTGATCAATGTCCGACAGGGCGTGCTATTTCTGCCATGGTGGCGCGGTTCCGCGCCCATGCGGGAGCTGCGCAGAGGCCCTTGACGGACGGCGGTCGCGGGCGCAAAAGACCGGCATGACGACGGCCCGCATCATTTGCGCGATCTCGATTATCATCCGCTAGCGACACCGCTGGCTGGAGCCGTCTTCGTTTCAATTATCTGAAACCGGAACGTTCTCCCGGCCGGCGGCCAGGAAGACGCCATGTCTGCTCATTCGAGCCCTGATCTCCAGGCCATCCGCCTGCACAACACGCTGACGCGGGCGAAGGACGTGTTTCGTCCGGTCGACGCAGGGAACGTGCGCATGTACGTCTGCGGTCCGACCGTCTACGACGATGCGCATATCGGCAACGCCCGGCCGATCATCGTCTTCGACGTCCTGTTCCGGCTGCTGCGTCAGGTCTACGGCGCGGATCACGTCACCTATGTCCGCAACATCACGGACGTGGACGACAAGATCAACGCGCGCGCCGGCGAACGCGGCATCACCATCCGCGAACTGACCGAGGTCACGGCGGCGCGCTTCCACGAGGATATCGCTGCGCTCGGCGTGCTGCCGCCGACGGTGGAGCCGCGGGCCACCGACCACATCGCCGAGATGGTCATGCTGATCGAGCGGCTCGTCGCCCGCGATGTCGCCTACGTGGCCGAAGATCACGTGCTGTTCAGCGTGGCGGCCATGGGCCGGCTCGCTTGCGCACCACGCTATGGCGCCCTGTCCAACCGAACGCTCGACGAGATGCTCGCCGGCGCCCGCGTCGAGGTGGCGCCCTACAAGCGCGACCCGATGGATTTCGTGCTGTGGAAGCCGTCCAAGCCGGGCGAGCCGGGCTGGCCGTCGCCGAGCGGCATCGCGGTGGAGGGGCGCCCGGGCTGGCACATCGAGTGCTCGGCCATGGCCTGGAAGCATTTGATCGCCGCCTTCGCCGGCCGTCTGCGCTGCGAGCCTGCGGAGGCCGCGGTGTTCGACATCCACGGCGGCGGCATCGACCTCGTCTTTCCCCATCATGAGGACGAGATTGCCCAGACCTGTTGCGCGCTCGAGACGCCGCGCATGGCCAACTACTGGCTGCACAACGGCTTCCTGCAGGTGGAAAGCCAGAAGATGTCGAAGTCGCTCGGCAATTTCGTCACCATCCGGCAACTGCTGACGACCGACGCGTTCGGCGGCCGCTCCTGGCCGGGCGAAGTGCTGCGGCTGGCCATGCTGCGCACGCACTATCGCCAGCCGATCGACTGGACGGTGCGGGCGCTGGAGGAGGCCGAGGCAACGCTGACGGCGTGGCATGACGCGGCGGACTTCGAGGAGGTCGTCGCGGCCGCGCAGCCGCCGGAGCCGGTGCTGCTCGCGCTGACGGACGACCTGAACACGGCCGAGGCGATCGCGGCGCTGCACGGCTTGCGCAAGGCGGGGCAGCTCGCCGCCCTGAAGGCCGGCCTGCTGTTTCTCGGCGTCTACAACGCGTCCCGCTTCGCGCCGAGCCGCGGCGCCGACCCCAAGGCCGATCTGACGCCGGAGAACCGCCGCAAGATCGAAGGGTGGATCGAAAAACGCGCAGAGGCCCGGGCCGCCAAGAACTGGGCGGAGTCCGACCGCATCCGCGACGAGCTTGCGGCCGCCGGCATCGTGCTCAAGGACAACAAGGACGGCAGCACGACGTGGGAGATCGTCCGCGGAGGGCGCAGCTGATGGGACAGGCGTTCAAGGCCGGCCTCAGGCCCTTCCTGCCCGCCGACACGCCCGTGCTGGCATCGATCTTCCGCGCCGCCATCGAGGAGCTCGCGGCGGACGATTACGACGAGGCCCAGCGCGAAGCGTGGGCCTCGGCCGCGGACGACGAAGCCGCCTTCGGCGAGCGTCTGGCCGGCATGCTGACGCTGGTGGGCGTGATCGGCGGCACGCCGACCGCGTTCGCCGCCCTCAAGGGGAGCGACCACATCGAGTACCTTTTCGTGCATCCGGCTGTCGCGGGCCAGGGGGTGGCGAGCCAACTGCTCGAAGCCTTGGAGAAGCTCGCCGGCGCCCGCGGCGCCACGAGCCTGACGACCGATGCCAGCGATACCGCCCGCGGCTTCTTCCAGAAGCACGGCTACCAGGATCTCCACCGCGAAACCGTGCAGCGCGGGGGCGAATGGCTGGGTCGGACGGCCATGCGCAAGAAGCTGCCGGCGAACGAAACCGGGACGAAGCACCCATGACGCGCGACCGCCTTTACCTGTTCGACACCACCCTCCGCGACGGTGCGCAGACGACGGGCGTCGATTTCTCGCTCGACGACAAGCGCGTCATCGCCGCCATGCTGGACAAGCTCGGCATCGACTATGTCGAGGGTGGCTATCCCGGCGCCAATCCGCTGGACACCGAGTTCTTCGGCGATCGCCGCACCGTCGCCGCCCGCTTCACCGCCTTCGGCATGACCAAACGGGCCGGGCGCTCCGCCGCCAACGACCCGGGCGTCGCGGCTTTGCTCGACAGCAGCGCCGACGCGATCTGCTTCGTCGCCAAGAGCTGGGACTATCAGGTGCACGTCGCCCTCGAGATCTCGCTCGAGGACAATCTGGAGGGCATCCGCGACAGCGTCGGCCTCGCCGTGGCGCGGGGGCGCGAGGCATTGCTCGACTGCGAGCATTTCTTCGACGGCTACAAGGCCAACCCGGCCTATGCGTTGGCGTGCGCCAAGGCTGCGTACGAGGCCGGGGCGCGCTGGGTCGTCCTGTGCGACACCAACGGCGGCACGCTACCGGAGGAGGTGGAGCGCATCGTCGCCGAGGCCTGCCGGCACGTGCCCGGCGATCACCTCGGCATCCACGCGCACGACGACACCGGCTGCGCCGTGGCCAACTCCCTGGCCGCGGTCCGCGCCGGCGTGCGTCAGATCCAGGGCACGCTCAACGGTCTCGGCGAGCGCTGCGGCAATGCCAATCTGGTGAGCCTGATCCCGACCTTGAAGCTCAAGCGCGACTATGGGGAGCGCTATGAGATCGGCGTCACGGACGAAGGGTTGCAGCAGCTGACGCATGTGTCCCGCGCGCTGGACGAGATCCTCAACCGCTCGCCGGACCGCCACGCGCCCTATGTGGGCGCCAGCGCCTTCGCCACCAAGGCCGGCATCCATGCCTCCGCAGTTCTGAAGGACCCGCGGACGTACGAGCACGTGGATCCAGCAAGCGTCGGCAACGGGCGCCGTTTGCTCGTGTCCGACCAGGCGGGCAAGTCCAACATCCTGGCCGAGCTGGAGCGGATCGGGATCCCGCTCGACAAGGACGACCGCCGCATCGGTCGGCTGCTCGACGAGGTCAAGGACAAGGAGGCGCAAGGCTATGCCTACGAAGGCGCCGACGCATCCTTCTTCCTGCTGGCCAAGCGCGTCCTGGGCGAGGTGCCGGGCTATTTCGACGTCGAGCGCTTCAGCGTCAATGTCGAGCGTCGCTACAATGCGTTGGGCGAGCTGGTGACCGTGGCCCAGGCGGTGGTCAAGGTGAAGGTCGGCGACGAGGAGCTGATCTCGGTGGGCGAGGGCAACGGCCCGGTCAACGCCCTCGACGTCGCCCTGCGCAAGGACCTCGGCAAGTATCAGCCGCTGATCAAGGGGCTGGGTCTCGTCGATTTCAAGGTCCGCGTCTTCCAGGGCGGCAGCGATGCGGTGACGCGCGTGCTGATCGAGAGCGGCGACGAGACCGGCGACCGCTGGGTCACGGTGGGGGTCAGCCCCAACATCATCGACGCCTCGTTCCAGGCGCTGACCGACAGCATCACCTACAAGCTGGTGAAAAGCGGCGCGACGGCCTGATAGGAATCGGTATCGCCCCTGTCCCGCCGGCGCGCCGGCGGGACAGGGGGCGTGCGTCGGGCGCCTACTTCGCCGGCGCTGCGGGCGCCGCATCCGCGGCTTGGGGCGGATCGAGCTTGGTGCAGCCGCCGTCCGCAATCGGGCGCATGATGTCGGCCGCCTTCACCTTCTGCTTGATCTTCAGCAGATCCCAGCCCTGCTTCACGTCCTCGGGCGCCTTCACTTCGGCGAGCAGCATGTCGTTCATCAGCCGGCCGTCGGCGCGGACCTTGGCGCCGGGGGCGAAGAAGTCGTCGACCGGCATCTCCTTCATCTTGCGCATCACCGTCAGGCCGTCGTTGGTCTTGGCCGCCTCGACCGCCTGCAGATAGTGGCGCACCGCACTGTAGACGGCTGCCTGCGCCTGGGTCGGCATGCGCCCGCCGTGCTTCTCGGCGAAACGCTTGCCGAAGGCACGGCTCGCGTCGTCGTTGTCCCAGTAATAGCCGGTCAGGTACTGCACGCCCTGGGTCGCCTTGGCGCCGAGCGAGTGGACGGAGGTCAGGTAGAAGATCAGCACGGCAAGCTTCTGGTCGCCTTCGCCGACCTGGAATTCGCGAGCCTGCTTCAGGCTGGTGACGGTATCGCCGGAGGCGTTGGCGAGCGCCACGATCTGGGCGCCCGAGCCCTGGGCCTGCAGCAGGAACGACGAGAAATCCATGGTGCCGACCGGGTGCCGCACCGAGCCCAGGACCTTGCCACCGAGCGAGGTGACGATCTTGGTCACTTCGTTCTGCATGGCGTGGCCGAAGGCGTAGTCGGCCGTGATGAAGTACCAGGTCTTGCCGCCCTGCTCGACGATCGAACGGGCGAGGCCCTGGGCCAGCGAGTAGGTGTCGTAGAGCCACATGGCTCCGGTCGGCGAGCACGCCTTGCCGAAGATATCGGCGGTTGCCGAGCCCGAATGCACGACGATCTTGCCGCGCTCGCGCGCGATATCCTGCACGGCGAGCGATATGGCCGAATTGCCGATGTCGAACAGCGCGTCGACACCCTCCTGGTCGTAGAGCTGGCGCGCCAGCGAGGCGCCCAGGTCGGTCTTGTTCTGGTGGTCGGGGGCGAGCAGCTTCACCGGCTGGCCGAGCACCTTGCCGCCGAGATCGTCGATAGCGAGCTGAGCGGCGATGACGGAGCCGACGCCGCCGGCGTCGGAGAAGACCGAGCTCTTGTCGTTCAAGACGGCGATGGCGATGGGCTTGGCCGCGTCCTGGGCCTGCGCGGCGGCGGTGGCCGCCAGGCCGGCGAGGCCGAGCGCCAGGCAGCGCGTCAGCAGGGATTTCATGAGCGTACTCCCGAAAACGAATTTCGCATTTAGCGCATATTCCGCGCGTCTGACCACCGGCTCAGTGGTCGGAACGCGCAATATGGCTGGGGCAGGGCTTGGCGTCCGGCGGGCTTGGACGAGCCGCCCCGGAGCGGGTAGTGCTATAATGTGGTCCGGCAAGAGTTGTGAAGCGGCTGGCCGCCCGCGCTCCTGGTCCTGACGCGATACCAATTCGAAGGGCGATGCGGCGCAGCAGCCCGGCCGCGCCCCGCGCCTCAGAAATGCTGCCCGATCAGGGGGTCGGCATGCGCCTCCCGGCCCGTGTAGGCGGTGCCGTTGGCCCGTGCCTTGAGGGCGGGGATGACATCGTCGACCTCATCGACGACGATATAGCTGACCTCCAGCCCCGGCCGGATGAAACCGTTGTCGCGCATGTGCTCGAGGAGGACGAGCAGCGGTTTCCAGAAGCCCTGGATGTTGAGCACGAGGATTGGTTTGCTGTGCTGGCCGAGCTGCGACCAGGTGAGCTGCTCGATGAGCTCTTCCAGCGTGCCGATGCCGCCCGGCAGCGCGACGAAGGCGTCCGCTCGCTCGTACATCATGCGCTTACGGGTGTGCATGTCGGGGACGACGACGGTTTCCTGCGCCTCCTGCAGCATGACTTCGCGGGCGCGCAGGAACTCTGGAATGATGCCGGTGACATGGCCGCCGTAGTTGATCACCGTGCGGGCGATCTCCCCCATCAGACCGATGTTGCCACCGCCGTAGACAAGGGAAAGCCCCTGTTCGGCGATGTGGCGTCCGAGGGTGCGGGCCGCGTCCATGAAAGCCGGGTCGAGGCCCGTGCCGGAGCCGCAATAGACGCAAATGGACTTGATCGAGGGCTTGGCGGTCGGTCCAGTCAGCGCTCCCGACTGGGGCGACGACGGGACAGGCAGCGCTGCTGTGGGCGTATTGTCTATGAACCTCATTCACAATCCATGCATGAGATCATGTTCTAAAATTGGGCGGAAGAGCCCGTCCGGGGATCGGCATGGACGACGATGCCGCGCATGCCGATCCTCGGCTGGGCTTCCGGCGGGGCCGATTTGATGGTCCTATCCGGTTCATAGCATCCGCCCGCAAGCGCTACAAACCCGGAAACAACACTAAAATCAGAAACTTGATCGTGCCGCCTTGAACTGGAATGTAGAATGTATCTGTCCGGAGCTTCGAAGCCAGACTCAACGCACGAATGATCAGAGCGCTTCTCGATGACAGCTGTACGGTGGGATAGGGCAGCCCTGGTGATTTTGGCGATGGCGGCATTCGCCGCCATGGCCCTGGTCTTGGGGCCGCTGCGGCTACACGTGCCGTGGCCGGCGGCGCTCCAGCCGTATCTCGGGGTCGACAAGGCGCGCCCGCAGCCGCCGGCCATGTCGCTTCCGGCGGCCCCCGCTCAGCCCGCGGCCGGTACGGGCACCCTGACCGTCCCGCCGCCGTCGCCCTCCGGCGATAGCAAGCCCGACCCCTCGCAGCCGGTCTTCGACATCGTCCGCGTCGAGCCCAATGGCGAAGCGGTCATCGCCGGGCGCGCCGCGCCCAGGGCGACGGTGGAGCTGCTGCGCAACGGCGTCGTCGTCCAGCGCGAGGTCGCGGATGCCACCGGTGCTTTCGCCGTGACCACGCCGGCGCTGCCCGTCGGGCAGTACGAGTTCACCTTGCGGGCGAGAATGAGCAGCGGCCGACGGCGGGCCTCCTCCCAGATCGTCGGCGTGACCATCAAGCCGAGCGGCCCGCCGCTGGTCGCACTGGTGAATCCGGACAAGCCGACGACGCTGCTGTCCAATCCGCTGGCCGACGCCTCGAAGGGCGGCGCCGGGGCGCCGATCACCATCGAGCTGGCGGAGACGGACGATAGCGGCCGCCTGTTCGTGGTGGGCAGAGCGCCTCCCGGGGCGTCGGTGCGGCTCTACCTCAACGACAGCTATCTCGCGTCCGCGGTCGCGGGGAGCGATGGCCAGGTGAGTTTCTCGGTGAAGCGGGGCGTGAAGCCCGGCACCTACCGCGTGCGTCTGGACGACGTCGCGCGCGGCACCGGCAAGGTCAGGTCGCGTGCCGAAGTGCCGTTCACGATGCCGGCCGTCGTGGCCGGCACCCGGCCGACGGGGCGGGAGGGCTCCGGCGACCAGACCGAGAGCAGGGCGGCCGCGACGACGGCCATCGGCACACCGGGGCCGGACACGCCCGTCGTCGCCGAGCGCGAGCCCGGCAGCAGCACGGTGGTCCCCGGCGTCAGCACGCGCACGGTGGCCCGCGGCGACAGCCTCTGGCGGATCAGCCGCGAAGTCTACCGCATCGGCCAACGCTACACGACGATCTACAAGGCCAATCGCGACCAGATCGCCAATCCGAACCGCATCTATCCCGGCCAGGTGTTCGTGCTGCCGAGCGAAGGCCAGCCCTGAGCTCTCCGCGTCGCGGTGTCGATACCAGCAGGCGCATGCGGCCCCTGCGACCGCGGCGGGGTGCATGACAGCTGCTTCGCGCCTATATAAGAGACGATTTTTCCCCCTGGAATCGTTCTGATGTCATTGACGACAAACGGCGTGCTGGACCAGGGCACGCCGGCGGGTGCCGCTGGGCGCGGGCCGCGCGGCGATCTGATCTCCACCGGTCGGCAGCTCTGGCCCTTCATCTGGCCGCCGGCGGACCGGCGCGACCTCAAGCTCCGCATCTACCTGGCGACCGTGCTCATCCTGGTGGCGAAGCTCGTCACCGTCGGCATGCCCTATACCTTCAAGTGGGCGACCGATGCGCTGGCGGGCGATGCGCCGCTCACGTCCGGCGATCATGCCTGGCTGTGGCAAGCACCCATCGCGCTGACGCTCATCTACGGCGCGACGCGTGTCCTGATGGCGGTGCTCACCCAGCTCCGCGACGCGGTGTTCGCCAAGGTGGCGATGGCCGCCGTCCGGCGGCTGGCGATGCAGACCTTTGCGCACATGCACCAGCTCTCCCTGCGCTTCCACCTGGAGCGCAAGACCGGGGGGCTGACGCGCGTGCTGGAGCGCGGCCGCACCGGCATCGAGGAGCTGACGCGCCTGTTCGTGCTGCAATTGCTGCCGACCATCGTGGAGTTCGCGCTGGTCATGGCGGTTCTCTACCTGCAGTTCGACTGGCGCTACGCGGTGATCGTGATCGTGATGATCGTCGCCTATCTGGGCTTCACCTATCGCGCCACCGAATGGCGGATCAGCATCCGCCGCCGCATGAACGATTCCGATACGGAGGCGCAGAGCAAGGCGGTCGATTCCCTGCTCAACTTCGAGACGGTCAAATATTTCGGCGCCGAAGCGCGCGAGACCGAGCGCTACGACCGCTCGATGGCGCGCTACGAGCGGGCCAGCGTTCAGACCTACACCTCGCTCGCGGTGCTCAACGCCGGCCAGGTGGTGATCTTCACGCTCGGGCTGGCCGCGGCCATGGCGTTGGCGGCCTCGGACGTGATGGCGGGGCGCACGACGGTCGGCGGCTTCGTCATGATCAACGCGATGCTGATCCAGCTGTCGATCCCGCTCAACTTCCTCGGCATGATCTATCGCGAGATCAAGCAGGCGCTGATCGACATCGAGCAGATGTTCACGGTGCTGGCGCAGCACCCGGAGATCGAGGACCGCCCGGGTGCGCCGGCGCTTGCGGTGGCGAGCGGCACCGTCCGTTTCGAGGACGTGCGCTTCGCCTATGGTCCCGGCCGCGAGATCCTCAAGGGCGTGAGCTTCGAGGTGCCGGCGGGCCGTACCGTGGCCATTGTCGGCCCCTCGGGCGCCGGCAAGTCGACCATCTCGCGGCTGCTCTACCGCTTCTACGAGCCGAGCGCCGGGCGCATCACCATCGACGGCCAGGACCTCACGGCCGTGTCCCAGGCGAGCCTGCGCGCGGCGATCGGCATGGTGCCGCAGGATACGGTGCTGTTCAACGACACCATCGCCTACAACATCCGCTACGGCCGCTGGGATGCGACGAAGGACGAGATCGAGGCAGCGGCCCGGCTCGCCCAGATCGACCGCATCATCGCGTCGCTGCCGCTCGGCTACGATACGCCGGTGGGCGAGCGGGGCCTGAAGCTGTCGGGCGGCGAGAAGCAGCGCGTCGCGATCGCCCGCACCATTCTCAAGGCTCCGCCCATCCTGATCCTCGACGAAGCGACGTCGGCGCTCGACAGCTTCACCGAACGGGAAATCCAGGACGCGCTCGAGCGCATCAGCCGCGGCCGCACGACGCTGGTCATCGCCCATCGGCTGTCCACCGTCGTCAATGCCGACGAGATCCTCGTGCTCGACAAGGGGCGGGTGGTGGAGCGCGGCAGCCACCCGGCGCTGATCGCGAGGCACGGGGTCTACGCTGCGCTGTGGAACCGGCAGCGCCAGGCGGAGGCGGCGCGCGAGACGCTCAAGCAGACCGAGGCCGAGCTCGACGAGGTGGTCGCGGACGCCCGCGCCGGCGCCGACGGCTCGCCGTCGTCACAATTGGAGCGCATGGCGAGCGCCACGGTCTGACCGCAGCCCGACGCCCGCATCGGCCCGCCCGCATCCGTCCGCCCTCTTGCGTTCGTCGGACGGCGGCGGCGCCTTGACGTCACGGTCGTTCGCCATGAGGTGATGCAGATGGGGACATTGTCGCCATCGTTGGCTACATATCGTGCGCTCTGGTGTGGCGAATCCGAAATTCGCACGGGGAGCGGCGCCCTCTCGACCGTCGCCCGCACGGCAAGGATCTCGTATGTCTGTCGTCACGTCGATCCGGGAGACGCTCGTCCCGATCCATAAGGAAGGGTACCCCTTCATCGCCATCGCGGCTGCCGTCGCGGTGGTGCTCAGCCAGCTCTGGGGTCCCCTCGGCTGGCTCGGCGCGCTCATCACCCTGTGGATCTGCTACTTTTTTCGCGATCCAACGCGGGTTACGCCGCTGCGCGACGGCCTCGTCGTCGCGCCTGCCGACGGCCGCATCAGCAGCATTGCCGAGGTCCTGCCGCCGCCGGAGCTCGAGCTGGGGCACGAGCCCATGCTGCGCATCTCGATCTTCATGAACGTGTTCGACGTTCACGTGAACCGAGCGCCGGTTGCCGGCCGCATCGCCCGCATCGTCTACACGCCCGGGCTGTTCCTCAACGCCGATCTGGACAAGGCGAGCGAGGACAACGAACGCAGCGGCATGGTCATCGATGCCGGCGAGGTGTCGGTCGGCGTCGTCCAGATTGCCGGACTGGTGGCGCGGCGTATCGTCGGCTTTGTCCGTCAAGGTGATACGGTGTCGGCCGGGGAGCGCTTCGGCCTGATCCGCTTCGGCTCGCGGGTCGACGTCTACCTGCCGGCGGCCGTGCATCCGATCGTCGGGCTGAACCAGCGATCGGTCGCCGGCGAGACGGTGCTGGCGGACCTGCGCGGCACCGAGCCGCCGCGCGCCTTCCACGCCGAGTGACGCCACGATGAGCGATCTGTTTCCGCCTTTTGCCCCGGACGGCAGCGAGGAGCCGCGGCGGCGTGGCTTCCAGCCGGTGCCGCTGCGCGTGCTGGTGCCCAATGTCATCACCCTGTTTGCGCTCTGCCTGGGGCTCAGCGCCATCCGCCTCGGCATCGAGGGCAAGCTTGACACTGCGGTCATCGCCATCGTCATCGCCGCCGTGCTCGACGGCGTCGACGGACGCGTCGCGCGCTTTCTGAAGGGCACGTCACGCTTTGGCGCCGAGCTCGATTCGTTGGCCGACTTCGTCAATTTCGGCGTGGCGCCAGCGCTGCTGCTCTACACCTTCGCCCTGGACGAGTTGCGCTCGATCGGCTGGATCGTGGCGCTGGTCTACACGGTGGCTGCGGCGCTCCGGCTGGCGCGATTCAACGTCACGCTGGACGACCCGGGCCGGCCCGAGTGGAAGAAGGACTATTTCGTCGGGCTCGCGGCGCCGGCCGGCGCCATCTCCGCCCTGCTGCCGGTCTACCTGCACCTGCTCGGCCTGCCGACGCAGCACATGGCCCCGGTCATCATGGTCTATGTGCTCGCCATCGCCTTCCTGATGGTGAGCAATCTGCCGACCTATGCAGCCAAGACGTTCGGCCGGCGCATCCCGCGCGAATGGGTGTTGCCGCTGTTCGTCGCCTGTGTGCTGTTCGTGGCGCTGCTCGCGAGCTTCACCTTCGAGGTGCTGGCCGTGCTGACGGTCGCGTATCTCGCCTATTTCCCGTTCGGGGTCGCCACTTACCGGGCGCGCGAGCGGCGCGAGGCGGCGGTTGGCCAACAGACGGTCGCGGGCCAAGAGTCGGCGGTGGGCCAAGAGTCGGCCGCGGGTCAAGAGCCGGCCGCGGGTCAAGAAGCTGTCGCGGGCCGAGAGGCTGCGGCGCGACAGGAGCCGCAGCGCGGCGAGGCGGACGGTGACCGGACCGCCCCAGGAGCGGATGCCAGGCGACATGGATAGGAGCGTCAAGTCCACGCCATCGGCGCCCTGGCTTCTGCGCTGGCTTCCCGGCGGCACGCCTGCCACCGGACGAGGCGCGGATGATGCAAGCAAGGGTTTTTCCGGCCAGCCGCTGTCCGCGCCGGCCGCGACGATGGGGGATCGGACCGTGACGGAGCAGACCACCGAGGATGCAGGGCGCCCCAAGCTGGTGCTCGCCTCGGCATCGCCCCGGCGCCTGGCGCTGCTCGAGCAGGCGGGCATCCAGCCGGACGCGCTGCTGCCGGCGGACATCGACGAGACCGCCAAGCGCGGCGAGAGGCCGCGCGATTATGCCTGGCGGATCGCGCGGGAGAAGGGGCGGGTGGCGAGCGAGGTCGCGCACGAGCAGCCCGAACTGGACCGGGTCATCACGCTCGCTGCCGATACGGTGGTCTCGGTCGGCCGCCGCATCCTGCCCAAGCCGGACCTACTCGACGAGGCCGCCGCCTGCCTGCGCTTGCTCTCCGGGCGGACACATCACGTCCATACCGCGGTCTGCGTCATCGGCCCCGGCGGAGCCGTCCGGGAGCGTATCATCGAGACGAAGGTGCGGCTGAAGAACCTGTCGCGCGACGAGCTGGAGAGCTATCTCGGGTCCGGCGAATGGCGCGGCAAGGCTGGCGGCTACGCCATCCAGGGGCTGGCAGGCACGTTCGTGGTCAGGCTCGTCGGCTCCTACACGAACGTGGTGGGCCTGCCACTCTACGAGACCGTGAACCTGCTCGCCGGCGCGGGCTATCCCGTCCGCTTCACCTGGCTCGACGCGGCCTAGATGGGCGGCAGCCCCAGAAAAGGGCCAAAAACGATGAAGCAAGGTCCTGTGTCGGGCGCCGGCCGCGCTGCCCAGCCGAAGCCGGCCCGGCCCGCCGCGCCGTCGCGCAGCGGTCATCCCTGTCCAATCTGCGGCAACCCCGCCCGGGAGGAGCATCGGCCGTTCTGTTCGGCCCGCTGCGCCGACGTCGACCTCAATCGTTGGCTAGGCGGCGCCTATGTCATTCCGGCGACGTCGCAGCCGGACGAGGATGCCGACTGATCCGCGCGCGCCTTGGTCCGGCCCTGCGGCAAGCACAGCGAGCGCCCCGGGCGGATGCGGAAGGAGACGGATCGGGGTCACGGGCATCGGAACGTCGCCGTCGATGAACGGCATCAGCGCGCGAGGAGGCGGGGATGGGCACGATCGGACGTCGTGAGCTCATGCGGCGTCTGACATGCGGGAGCCTTGCTGCCGTGACCGCATCCTTCGCGTCGCAGTCTCTCGCCTACGCGAGCTCGCTCGAGCGGCTGCCGTTCACCGGCGTCAATATCGCCGGGGGCGAATTTTTCGAGCCGGCGCGGCAGCTCCGTCCGATCTACGGGCGCGACTTCATCTACCCATCGCCGGAGCAGCTCGATTATTTCGTCGGCAAGGGTGTGAACATCATCCGGCTGCCGTTCCGCTGGGAAACGCTTCAGCCGGCTCCGAAGGAGGCGCTGGACGGCCATGAGATCGAGCGGCTGCGGCAGGTCGTGCGGGAGGCGACCACGCGCGGCCTCACGGTGATCCTGGATCCTCACAATTACGCGCGCTTCCGCGGCCGCGTCATCGGCGGCAAGGAGCTTCCCGAGGGGCTTCTGGCCGATTTCTGGGGCAAGCTGGCGGCCGAGTTCTCAGGCGAGCGCCGCGTATGGTTCGGGCTCATGAACGAGCCGCACGACATGCCGACGGAACAGTGGGTGGCAGCCGCCAACGGCGCCATCGCCGCCATCCGAGCGATCGGTGCCCCCAACGTCGTGCTCGTGCCGGGCAACGGCTGGAGCAACGCTGCCAGCTGGCACGACGACTGGTATGGGACCCCCAACAGCGAGGCGATGCTGCGTGTCGCCGACCCGCGCAAGAACTTCCTGATCGAGACGCATCTCTACTTCGACAAGGACGGTTCGGGAAAGTCCGACACCGTCGTCAGCGCCACCATCGGCAGCGAACGCCTGCGCCACTTCACCCGGTGGTGCCGCGAGCATGGCTTGCGCGCGTTCCTGGGTGAGTTTGCCGTGCCGGCCACGCCCGTCGGACGGGCGGCGGTCAAGGACATGCTCGACGGCATGGAGCGCGATTGGGACGTGTGGGCGGGCTTTACCTGGTGGGCGGCGGGCGCCTGGTGGGACACCTACATGTTCTCGCTCGAACCCAGGAATGGCAGTGACAGCGCCCAACTCGCCTTCTTGCAGCCCTATCTGCAACCGTCGCGGGCGGTGGGGCAAAGCCGTTGAGGCCGTTGAGCTTCAGCCGGCGATCGCGGGCGTCAAGGAGGGGATCAGCACCAGGGCGGAGGTGACGGCTGCGACGACGGCGAAGAAGGCGTTGCGGACGTTCATGGCGGGTTCCTCGATCGGCGGCGGCTCGTTTCGTCGCCCGTGTTGCTGTCGTAAGGATCGAGGGCCAAGGTCGCGGTGCGGTGGCGCACCCGTGGGCCGATCGCAGGCGGCGCGAAAATCGCATTCACATTTCCCCAAAATGCTCTACCACTCGGTCAAACGTAGGCGGTGCAGGGAGTGCGCGGATGGGGGTGGAAGGGCTGACCGTTCTGGTCACCGGCGCGGCGTCGGGCCTGGGGGCCGCCAGCGCCGTGATGCTGGCGGAACGAGGCGCGGCGCGCCTGATCCTCAATTACGCCTCCAGTCGCGACGCGGCGGAGGCAACCGCCGAGACCTGCCGCAAGGCCGGTGCGGAGGTCCGGGTCGTGCAGGGCGATGTCGCCGACGACGCGGACTGCCGCCGCATCGTGGCCGAGGCGGCGGGCTGGGGCCATCTCGACGGCCTCGTCAACAACGCCGGCACCACGCAGCACGTCGCCCACGGCGATCTCGACGGGCTGTCGGCGGCCGATTTCCAGCGCATCTATGCAGTCAACACCATCGGCCCCTACCAGATGATCCGGGCGGCCCGCAGCCTGCTCGAAGAGGGCGGCCGGCGTCTGGGCTATCCGGCCGGCGTGGTCAACGTCTCGTCGATCGCCGGCATCTCCGGCATCGGCTCGTCGATCGCCTATGTGGGGAGCAAGGCGGCGCTCAACGGCATCACGCTGTCGCTGGCGCGAGCGCTCGCGCCGCTGATCCGGGTCAACGCCCTGTGCCCGGGCTACATGGACACGCCGTGGTTCGTGAAGGGCACGGGCCAGCAGGCGGCGGACCAACTACGGGAAGGCGTTCGCGCCTCCATGCCGCTGCAGGCGGCGCCCAAGCCCGAGGACGTGGCCGAGGGCATCGTCTTCCTCGTCGGCACGGGCTCCCGCTACATGACGGGGGAGATCGTGCCCTACGATGCCGGCGCGCGGCTGGTGGGGCCGGGGCCGCGGCGCGGCCGTAACGCCTGACGGCGACCGGCGGGGAGGGCGTGGCCTTGCTCGTCATCGGCGGTACCGAGATCGTCGAACGGCCGCACGATGGGCGGCCGGACGGTCACCTCCATCGGCGACGCCTGCTGCCAGCGCCCGGTGTTCGGCCCATCGGGCCCTTCGTCTCGTTCAGAAGTGAGTAGGATCAAGAATGAAGATCGATGGAATTTCCGCCGTCGTGACAGGTGGGGCGTCGGGCCTCGGACGGGCGACCGCGGAGCAGCTGATCGCCAAGGGCGCCAAGGTCGTGATCGCCGACCTGCCGACCTCCCAGGGCGCCGAAACCGCCAAGGAGCTGGGGGCCGCAGCGCGCTTCGTGCCGGGCGATGTGACCAGTGAAGCCGACATGCAGGCCGTGTTCGCGGCCGCCGAAGCCAATGGCCCGCTGCGCGCCGTGGTTCACTGCGCCGGCCGTGGCGGCGCGCTGCGCATCCTCGACAAGAACGGCAACCCCGGTGCCCTCGACCATTACGAGATGGTCGTCCGCATCAACCTGATCGGCACCTTCAACGTGCTGCGCCTGGCCGCCGCCGCCATGGCCAAGGCCGAGCCGGTGGGTGAGGAGCGCGGCGTCGTCGTCAACACCGCCTCGATCGCCGGCTACGAGGGGCAGATCGGCCAGATCCCCTACGCCTCGGCCAAGGCCGGCATCATCGGCATGACGCTCGTGGCGGCGCGTGACCTGGCGAGCCGCGGCATCCGCGTCAACACCATCGCGCCGGGCATCTTCGACACGCCGCTGCTTGGCCGCCTGGCACAGCCGATCCGCGACGCGCTCGGCGCCAGCGTGCCGTTCCCGCCGCGCCTCGGCGCCGCCGAGGAATACGCCGGGCTTGCCATTCACATCATCGAGAACCCGATGTTGAACGGCGAGACCATCCGGCTCGACGGCGCGCTGCGCATGGCGCCGCGGTAGAGCGCTTCGCGATTGGGTGGACTCCCCAATCGCAGGAGAAGCGCTCCAGATTCAAAGAGGTGGAGCATTTCTTTGCAGTTGGATCCAACTGCGAAATGCACCTGCAGCATGTTCGCGATCGAATGAGCGCATCTGATCGGGGAATGCCGCGGCCGTAGGACAGCGGCTTGCGGGGCCTGTGAGGGAGGCGCCGGGCGGTGCCCAATCGCGGACATCGCGACGGCTCCGCATGCCGGCCACGATTCTCAGACCAGGTCGTGCGCTGAGTTCGCGATAGGCGTCGGCTTCGACGCCATAAGCGGCGACCCGCGCATTCTCGTCATGGTGAAGGCCCCAGCTGAACTGCTTCACGAGCGGGGAGGCCCTGAGGCATGCGCGAGACTTTGCAAGAAACGCGTCTCGTTCTCGCACACGATCACCTCGGCCCTGCAACGAAGCCCGGGAACCTCGAACAGCAACTCGTCGCTCGTGAAGTGATATGGGCGCGCAGAGAGCAGCGCGAGCTGAAGCTGCGCGACCGATCCCGATCTGGCCGGCTCGGTTCCCTCGGTTGCCGGACAGTCGGGGGAGGCGGTGATGAAGGTGCGGACGTAGCTCGTCGTCACGGCGGCTCCTCGGCTCCGTGGAAGCCGAACGGAATGGGTGATCGTGCCGACGGTTTCGTTCCCGAGAACGGGACCTCCGCCTGCAAGGCTATGTCGAACGAAGGGTGTTCACATATGCGGTCTTGGACAAGCCGGGTCTTCCTTCGTCGCCGCGCGCTCTCCGGCTGTTGTGACGTGTTTGCAACATCCTTCGCGAATGAGGGGCGGGTGTGACAATTTCACATGACTGAAGGTCGTTTGCTTGCGATTGTATCAGAGTGCTTTCGGTATGTTGTTCCGAGTTTTCCGCAGGTCGAGATCGAATATTGCCGATCTTTATGTTCGGCGAAGGTCGTTTTTGGTCATCTGCGGCCGCGTATCAAAAGTTCGATGTATCAAAAGTTCAAAGTTGAAATGGCAAGTCGCTGCACGCGAGTCCTCCGTATGGCGCTCGTCGCGTGGGCGCTGTCGGCTGGCGAGCGTGTGATGGGGCAATGCGCGCAGATTCGCTTATGGGCAGGTCAAACGTCCTTTTCAGTCTTCAATACGTTCGCGGCGTCGCGGCGCTCTTGGTCGCACTCTATCATTTCCGCATACCGTTCATGGCCAACTCGGGTGTTCGCAGCCGCCGAAGCCAACGGCCCGCTGCGCGCCGTGGTTCACTGCGCCGGCCGCGGTGCGCCGGAAGAATACGCCAAGCTCGTCGTCCACATCATCGAGAACCCGATGCTGAACGGCGAGACCATCCGGCTCGACGGCGCGCTGCGCATGGCGCCACGGTAATGACGCGCTCCGGACTCTCGACAGCCGTGGGCCGCCCACCGCGCTCGGCGCCGCTGTAGGCGCGCCGACGTGCCGTCGCTCCAGACGATCGCGCAAAGGGATTGTATGGTCGTCGGCGCGACGACCAGCGCAGACCCGGACCCGCCACTCCCTCTCCAGCCCGGGGCCGATGTCCCGGGCGTGCTCTATGGCCTGCAATACGTTCGCGCGCTCGCCGCGCTCGGCGTTGCCCTCTACCATTTCAAGCCCACGTTCGTCGGCTATGGCGGGCCGGCGGGGCTCGCGGGCCTTGTCGATGCCGGTTATGCCGGCGTCGACGCATTCTTCGTGCTGTCCGGCTTCCTGATGGTCTGGACGTCCAGGCTCGAGGAGGCGCCGGCACCGTTCATTCTCCGGCGGATGGCGCGTCTGTACATAGGCTATCTCCCGATCGTCCTGTTGCTGCTTCTATACAAGTATTTTACGTTGGGCATTCAGCATCAGGTGCACCAGCCGGTTGAGATATGGGCATCGCTGTTGCTGCTAAATCCAGACGCCTATACCTCAATCATTTATCCGGCGTGGTCTCTGTATTACGAATTGATATTCTATATCGCGTTCGGCGGTATCCTCGCCGCGGGGCGCTCCGGCTTCATCTTCGCAGTGTTGGTCGCGGTTACGGCGTATGCGGTGGTCGGCTGGACCGGCGTTCTGGGCCCGATACAATCGGCTGCGTTGCTCAATCCGGTCAATGCGGAGTTCATCATCGGGATGGCGCTCGGAAGCATCATCCTGAACGGCCGGCTCTCGCCAGTCCAAGCGGCGCTCGCGGCGCCGCTTGCGATCTGCCTTCTCGCCTTGGGCTGCGTCACCGGCCAGACCGCTTGGCGCATCGCCTGGTTCGGTATCGGCTTCTTCTTTCTCTACTATGTGCTGGTTTATCTGGAGTTGAATGGAAAGCTGTGGAAGTCGCGGTTCGGCAAGCATCTGGGTGATGCCTCCTATGCCATTTATCTGCTCCATATCCCCGTCATCTACGTCATGCAGACGACGGGCAGTTTCGATCGCGCCCTGCTGATCGGCGGCTGGCCTCTCCTGTTGGCGGCGTTCGTGGCCACCTTGGTGGTGGTGTCGAGCGCGTTCCATCTGCTGGTCGAGGCGCCGCTCAATCGTCGGGCGCGCCGCCTGATCGGGAGGGCGTTCGACAGGCGCCGCAACGCCGCACTGCCCGATGGACGGCCGCTCGGCGCGACCCAGCCGGTGGTTGCCGTGGTCGCCTCCGGCCCGGTCGTGGTCATCGGGGAGCGCGCGCCGGCCGCGGCGCACGCCGTGCTCGATTCCGCATGACCTATCGGGTCAGACGCGCCCGGCGCTGTCGGATCCCGAAGCGACGCTCTGCTCTACTTGGCCACGCGGTTTGCGCCGAGGCCGGCCAGGATCTCGTAGGACCTGAGCCGGGCCTTGTGATCGTAGATCGCGCCGGCGACCATCAACTCGTCGGCCCCCGTCCGGGCGATGAAGTCGTCGAGGCCGGCCTGCACCGTCTCGGCCGAGCCGAAGATCGAGCAGCTCAGCATGCTCGACACGTGGGCCTTCTCCGGCGGGGTCCAGTAGCTTTCGATGTCGTCTATCGGCGGCCGCATGCGGCCGCGGGTGCCCCGGATCAGATTGGTGAACTGCTGTTGCGGCGTGGTGAACAGCCGCTTGGCCTCCGCGTCGGTGTCCGCCGCGACGACGTTCACGCCGACCATGGCGTAGGGCCTGTCGAGCTGCGCCGACGGCTCGAAGCGCTCGCGATAAACCTCCAGCGCCTGCATCAGCGCGTCGGGCGCGAAATGCGAGGCAAAGGCATAGGGAAGCCCCAGCATGGCGGCGAGCTGCGCCCCGAACAGGCTGGAACCGAGGATCCACAGGGGAACGCGCGTGTCGGTGCCCGGCACCGCCTGGATGACCTGATCGGGCTGCACCGGCCCCAGCAGGGCCTGGAGCTCGAGCACGTCCTGGGGGAAATGATCGGCGGCCATGGCGTCGCGCCGAAGCGCCCGCAACGTGCGCTGGTCCGTGCCGGGCGCGCGGCCGAGCCCCAGGTCGATGCGTCCCGGATAGAGCGTCTCGAGGGTGCCGAACTGCTCGGCGATCACCATCGGCGAGTGGTTGGGCAGCATGATGCCGCCGGAGCCGACGCGGATCGTCGACGTCGCCGATGCCACGTAGCCGATCACCACCGAGGTGGCGGCGCTGGCGATGCCGACCATGTTGTGGTGCTCGGCCAGCCAATAGCGCTTGTAGCCCCAGCGTTCCGCATGCTGCGCCAGATCGCGGGTATTGTGCAGCGCATCGGCAGGCGTCTGGCCTTCCGGCACGAAGGCAAGGTCGAGGATGGAGAAAGGTACCACGCGTTCGACATCCCTTGTTGGCGGCCGATGCGGCCCGTCCGGCCGTACGGCGGCCATTGCTACGAGAGATCAGGGCGCCCGGCGGCTGGCGCAAGGCCGTCCTTGCACATACACCTTATGCGCCGGGCGGGGCCATGGGCGCGACGGACGCGAGGCGCCGGAGGCGGGAGGCGAGATGGAGAAGAAGAAGCCGTGGATCGGCGTGGACCTGGACGGAACGCTCGCTTATTTCGACAAGTGGCACGGCATCGAGCATGTGGGCGAGCCGATCGAGCCGATGATGGCACGGGTGCGCGACTGGCTGGAGCGCGGAGCCGTGGTGAAGATCTTCACGGCGCGCGCCTCGGTCGACGAGCCGCTGCGCAGCGATGTGATCATGCATATCCACGCCTGGCTCGTCAGGCACGGGCTGCCGCCGCTCGAGGTCACCTGCATCAAGGACTTATGGATGAAGGAGATGTGGGATGACCGGGCGATCCAGGTCATCCCCAACACCGGCATCAGCATCGCCGACGAGCTCACTGCCGAGCGCCTGGCCCAGGCCGGCAAGCCGTAGCGAGCAGCAGGGAAGCGCTCCAGAGGAGCCTTGCCCTGCACGTGGGCGAGGTTGGCAGTCCCCTAAGCGACGGCGGCGTAGGCCTGGACGTGGTGGTGGCTGTCGCCGAACAGCGTGTCGAGCACCTTCAGCCGCTTGAAGTAGTGGCCGATGATGTACTCCTCGGTCATGCCGATGCCGCCGTGCAGTTGGACGCCCTGGCCGCCGACGAAGAAGCCGGCGCGGCCGACGCGGGCCTTGGTGGCCGAGACGGCGGCGCGGCGTGCCTGGGCGTCGGTCAGCGCCAGCGCCTCGAGGCCGCGGCCGAGGCTCGCCCGCGCCAGCTCCAGCTCGACGTACATGTCCGCGAGGCGGTGCTGCAGCGCCTGGAAGTCGGCCAGCGGCGCGCCGAACTGCTTGCGCGTCTTGAGATAGTCGCGCGTGATCCAGAGCGCCTTGTCCATGGCTCCCACCGCATCTGCGCAGGCGATGACCGAACCGGTCGCCCAGGCCGTGTCGATGGCGGCGAAGCCGTCGCCGACGCTGCCCAGCACCGCGTCGCCCGCCACCCGAACACCCTTGAGCTCGATGTCGGCCACCTGCTGATGGTCGATGGTGCGGTAGCTCTTGACCGTGACGCCCGGGGCATTCCGCTCCACGAGGAACAGGGTGAGCCCGCTCTCGTCGCCGGGGGCGCCGCCGGTCCGCGCCGACACGACGAAGCGGTCGGCGACGGTGCCGCCGAGCACCAGGCACTTGAAGCCGTCGAGCACGAAGCCGTCGCCGTCGGCGTGGGCGGCGCTGGTGACCCAGGCCGGGTTGCCGCGCGCCTCCGGTTCGTCGTGGGCGAAGGCGAGGATCGTCTCGCCGGTGATCAGTGTCCCGAGCAACTCGTCCTTGCGCGGGCCGCCGGCCTGGTCGATGACGGTGCCGGCCAGCACCGCCGAACCCAGGAACGGCTCGGCGACGAGGCCGCGGCCAAAAGCTTCGGCGATGATGGCGAGGTCCGCGGGGCCACCGCCGAGGCCGCCGGCCTCCTCGGGCAGGGCGGCGCCGAGCCAGCCCATCTCCGCGAAGGTGGCCCAGGCGGCGCGGACGGTCTCTGCCGTCGGCGGCCGCGTCTTGCGGTGGCCGAAGGCGTCATGCTTCTCCACGAAGCGCTCCACGCTCTCCGCCAGCAGGCGCCGGTCGTCGTCCAGGGCCCGCTGCCCGTTGGTCTCGCCGCGCAGCAGCAGGCGCGACAGGATATTGCGCTGCACCTCGCTGGAGCCGCCGTAGATGGTGGCGGCACGCATGAACAGGAACTCGGCGGTGGTGTCGACGCCGTGCGGCAGACCCGGCAGATAGGCACCGGCGCGCTCGTGCGGCTCGGGATAATAGGCTGCGCCGTAGGAACCCAGCGCCTCGACCTGCAGCCCGAGGATCTCCTGCTGCAGGCGCGTGCCTTCGAGCTTGAGCACGGAGGGCAAGGCGGGGTCGCCGTTGTCGCTCTCGATGGCGCGCAGCACGCCGGCCTCCAGCGCCAGCAGGTCGACCTCGGCCCGGGCGATGCGGCTCTTGAGATCGGTGCTGTCGGCCAGCGGCCGGCCCCACTTGCGCTCGGCCTGGGCCATGTCCTTCAGCATCGCCAGGTTGCGCTTGTTCGTCGGCACGGCGGCGGTGGCGACGCGCTCGTTGCCGAGCAGGAACTTGGCGTAGTCCCAGCCCTTGCCCTCCTGGCCGATCAGGCAGTCCGCCGGCACGACGACGTTGTCGAAGAACACCTCGCAGAGGCTCTCGCCGCCGTCGATCGACTGGATCGGCCGCACGGTGATGCCGGGCAGGTCGATCTTGACGAGCAGGAACGAGATGCCGAGCTGCGGCTTGACGTCCGGATTGGTGCGGACCAGGCAGAAGATCCAGTCGGCCATCATCGACTGCGAGTTCCAGATCTTCTGGCCGTCGACCACGTAGTGGTCGCTCTTGCGCACCGCGCGGGTGCGCAGCGAGGCCAGGTCGGAGCCGGAGTTGGGCTCGGAGAAGCCCTGCGACCAGAACACCTTGCCTTCGCGGATTGGTCCCAGGAAGCGCTGCTTCTGGGCGTCGTTGCCGAAAGTGTAGACCACCGGGCCGACGAGGCCGACGCCCTGGATGTTGGTGCCGGGCGTGCCCGCGGCCACCAGCTCGGCGTCGAAGATGTAACGCTGCATGGCCGTCCAGCCGGGGCCGCCGTACTCGCGCGGCCAGTGGGGCACCGACCAGCCCTGCCTGGCGAGGATCTGCGTGAAGCCGAGGATGTCGTCGCGGGTCGGATGCACGGCCGTCTTGGTTCGTTCGACCAGGTCCTTGGGCAGGTTGTCGCGCAGGAAGGCGCGCACCTCTTCACGAAACATGTCGTTGGCCTTGGCCACGTTGGCGTTCATTGCATCCTCCTCGTTCGGCCGTGGGCCAGCCGAACCATTGACGGATTTCGCATCCATTCGTCTTGCGGGCTGATGATTAGAGCACGTTGCGGAAGGGGGACAGCCCCCGGGAGCATGTCCCGATCACATCGACTCATCTGACCGGGTAGGCATTCTTCAAGTCTTTGAAATTGAAGCATTTCTCCCTGATCGGGTGGTTCCACTCGATCAGGTGCCATCGATGCGGCGGGCTGTGGAAACAGTGATGGCCGGGCTGCTGCCCGGCCATCTCCGGCCCATCGGTGGGGCCGGTCGCGCCGAGGCGCGGCCGGCCGCAAGGCTCACTCGGCGGCGAGCTTGGCGTGCGAGCCGTCGCCGGGGCGCCGGGTGGCGCCGGCCGCGGCCAGGGCGCGCTCGCGCGCCTGCTGCATCGGATAGAGCCGGTTCATCATCAGCCGCTGGGCCGGCAGGCCGCCGCCCGCCTGCAGCGCCACGACGAACTGCCAGCCGCCATAGGCGTCGGCGGTGAGGTCGCGGATCAGGTTGTAGACGCGCATGCGCGTCTCGACGTCCACGCTCTTCTTGGTCGCCAGGTACTTGCGGATGTACTTACCGGACTCTTCGTTGCGCAGGTCGCTCTCCAACGGCAAGGTCAGCACCAGGCCGCCGCCCAGGTCGTGCAGGTAGCGCACGGTCTGATGGTAGTTGGCGGCGTAGTAGTACTTGGCCGCATTGATGCCGAGCGTGTTCGGGTGGACCATGCCGGACGGCGTCGTCTCGTAGTGCCGGGTGGCGTAGTCGAGCGACATGCGCAGCATCTCGGCGTAGGTGATCAGCTCGGCGATGGAGTTCTGCGCGACCGGATCGTTCTCCTTGCCCTGCATCTCCGTCACCAACTGGGCGAGGCCGACGAACAGCTCCGACATGCGCACGGCTTCGATGACGCCGCCGGTGCGCTCCCACAGCCCCAGCGACTGGGCCAGGCGGCTGGCGAGCTGCACCTCACCGGCCAGGAACACCCGGTCCCACGGCACGAACACGTCGTCGAAGACGACGAGGCCTTCAGGCATGCTGTGGTGGGCGCTGGCCGGATAGTCGAAGGCGTTGAGCTCGGCCGGCGCGAAGCTGCGGTTGATGATCTTGACGCCGGGGGCGTTGACCGGGATCGAGAACGACACGGCATAGTCCGTTTCGTCCTGCCGCATGCCCTTGGTCGGCATCACCACCAGCTCGTGGATCACGGAGGCGGCGGTGATGTGCAGCTTGGCGCCGCGCACGACGATGCCGTCCTTGCGGCGCTCGACGATGCGGACGTAGAGATCGGGGTCGTCCTGCTCGTGGGCGCGGCGCTTGCGGTCGCCCTTCGGGTCGGTGATCACCTCGGCGCCGCGCAGGTCGTTGTCGCGGCAATACTTGTACATACGCTCGATGTTCTCGGCGTACATCGGGTTGATCTCGGCAATAGCGTCCTTGACCTGCATCAGAGCCATGAAGACGCCGGAGACGGCGGTGCCGATCGAGGTGTGCTGGAGCAGCTCGACGCGCTTGTTCAGGTCCTCGGCCGTGCGCGGCACCTCGTAGATGCGGTGCGCCTCGCTGCCGTCCTCGGTGGTGTAGCGGCGCAACTGGCCGAGATCGGGGTCATCATACCTGTAGTCGTTGGCGACCAGCGCCAGCGGGACCTTGAAACGGGCATTCTTGGTGATGTCCGGAATGTTCTCCCCATCCCAGTACGTGACGCGGCCGTCCCGCAGCGATTCGATGTATTGCTCAGGCGTCTTCAAGGCCATTCTGTCCTCCCTTGCGTCCTCGAAAAAACGGTCCTCGTCGCCCTCAGGCGACGGCCGAAGCGGGCTCCTGGCGCGACCGCGCCAAGTGGGCGCGGCGCATCGTGGCGAAGTCGAAAACCTGGTTCGCAACGATCTCGATCTGGTTGCGGACACTGCCGTCGATGCAGCGTCCCTCGTCATCGAAGATCTTGTCGGCGGAGTTGATGCCCGCGGCCATCGGCGTCGGCCAGCCGCGCAGGGCGTGAATGATGGTGCGCATGGCAACGATGGTGGTGCCGATGGCCTGGGCGCCGTAGGCCGAGGTGATGCAGCCGACGGCGCGGCCGTCCAGATAGGGGGCCGCGTCCGTGCGCAGATCCTCGACGTAGTCGAGCGCGTTCTTCAGCAGCCCGGAGATGGAGCCGTGGTAGCCGGGGGAGGCGAGCACGACGCCGTCGGCCCGTCGCAGCGCCCGCACCAGGTGGGCTGCGGCCGGGGTGCGGATGCTGCCGCCATGGCCGTACATGGGCAGGTCGAGGTCCTTCGCCAGGAAGATTTCGGTCTCCGCCCCGAGAGCCTCGGCGGTCTTCAGGCAATGCTTGAGGGCGAGCTCGGTGGAGGAGTTCTCGCGGATCGTGCCCCCAAGACCAACAATGAACGGGCGTTCGATCATTCGATCCTCCGTTGACATGGGCGCGCACCTCGTGATGAGCAGGCCGTTCGGTCCAGGCTGTGCGATGCCCGTCGCTATGTAACATATATTATGTTATGGTGCTGGCGTGCAAGAGGCACGAGCCTGGATTCGGCGTCGGCGCTGGTATGCAAATTGCGGCGCGTGACTGAGAAAGAGGGGCTAGGACGGATGGACACGATCATGCCGAGGGGCCGCTCGCTGGCGAGACGCCGCAAGGCCGAGGACGGCTCCAGGCCGGTCGAGGCGGGGCCCGGCAAGGCATCGAAGCGGGCCGCCGGCAAGTCGCAGGGCGAGCGTCGTTTGACACGGCTCGACTGGATCAACGCCGGCCAGGACGTGCTGCGCGACGCTGGCATTTCCGGGCTGAAGCTCGCTCAGCTGACCAAGCGGCTCGGCGTCTCCACCGGAAGTTTCTACCATCATTTCAATGACTTCGACGATTACCTCGGCGCCCTGGCCGATCACTACAGCCTCGAGCGCGTCAAGGGCGAGCTCGATACGACGCTTGCCGGCGGCCCCGGGCCCCTGGCGCGCATGCGCCGGCTCGCCCGCCTGAGCATCCGGCAGCGCACGTTCGAGCTCGACCACGCGATGCGCATCTGGGCGACGATGGATCCGCGCGCCGAGCGGACGGTGCGTCAGGCCGAGTCCCAGGTGCTCGCCTTCCTGGCGGATGCCTTCGGCGAGCTGGGTTTCAGCCCCGCCGATTCCATGCTGAGGGCGCGCATGCTGCTGTCGTGCAACGTAGCACCTCTCGGCCTGCCCAACGGCGAGGAGCGGCGCGCCTTCTTCAAGGATTGCCTGCGCCTGCTCTCCGGCCGCCAGAACCTCGACGAGCCGGCCTCGGCCAGCGAGGGCGCGGGAGCGACCCGCGGCCCCTGCACCTCCAGGGCCGCGACGGACGAGGTTTCGTCGGGAGGCAGAAAAGGCTAGGTCTCCTCCCAAGCTGCCGCCGCTGCGTCCCGAGGGATCGGAGACGCGTGCCGACGGACGAACGAAGGGGAGGGAGGAGATGGCACGCAAGCACGTGCTCGTCGCCGGGGCGTCGGGCCTCGTCGGCTACGCGGCCATGAAGCAGTTCGCGCGGGAGGGAGTCGAGGTCACCGCGGTGTCGCGGCGGGCGCCGCTCGAGACCTTCGGAGCGCGGTTCGTCGCCGCCGATCTCACCGACGCGGGCCAATGCGCCGCGCTGTTCGGGGGCATGGGCGACGTCACCCATGTCGTCTATGCGGCCCTCTACGAACGCCCGACCCTCATCGCCGGCTGGCAGGACCGCGAGCAGATCGACACCAACGATCGCATGCTTCGCAACCTGCTGGAGCCGCTGCTGAAGGCCGCCAAGGGCCTGCGTCACGTGGCGCTGCTGCAGGGCACCAAGGCCTACGGGGCCCATGTCCGCCGCATCGATACGCCGGCGCGGGAAGGGCGGTCGGAGGCGCGCGACATCCCGAATTTCTACTGGAACCAGCAGGATTATCTGGCCGAGCGCCAGCAGGGACAAGCGTGGGCGTGGACCATCTTCCGCCCTCAGATCATCTTCGGCCAGTCCTTCGGCAGCGCGATGAACCCGATCCCGGCGCTCGGCGTGTACGCGGCCGTGCTCAAGGAGAAGGGCGAGCCGCTCTACTATCCGGGTGGTCCCTCGAATGTGCTGCAGGCGGTCGACGCGGACTTGCTGGCGCGCGCCATTGCCTGGGGCGGCGAAGCCGAAGCCGCGCGCAACGAAGCGTTCAACGTCACCAACGGCGACGTGTTCATGTGGAACGGGGTTTGGCCGGCGATCGCGGCTGCGCTCGGGATGCAGCCCGGTCCCGCGCGGCCGCGCGCGCTGGCCGAGACGATGGATGCAGACGCGCCGCTCTGGGACGAGATCCGCGCCAAGCACGGCCTTCGCGCCCCGCCGCTCGCCGACTACGTCGGCGCCTCGTTCCAGTACGCCGACTACCTGATGGCCTATGGCGCCAAGTCGGGCGACAAGATCTCGATCGTCTCCACCATCAAGATCCGTCAGGCCGGCTTCGGCGAGGCGATGGACACGGAAGCCATGTTCCGCAAGTGGTTCGACTTGTTTCGGGCGAGCAAGCTGCTGCCACCGTGAGGCCCGGGGCGCGACGAAATCGTGCCCCCGGCCGCGCCGATGATGCGAAGATAAGTCACCCCGCTCTAGCGGTCGTCGAGCCTGAAGCCCAGCTTCAGGGTGACCTGAAAATGCCCCAACTTGCCGTCCTCCACATGGCCGCGGGTCTCCGTGACCTCGAACCAGCCGATGTGCCGCAGTGTCTTGGAGGCGTCCGTGACGGCGTTGCGGATGGCCTCGTCGATGCTGTTGGGCGAGGAGCCGATGATCTCGGTGACGCGATAGGTGTGGTCCGACATGCTCTGTCCTCCCGTTCGAACGCTCGTTCGCCGGCGGCGCTTCTGATCGAGCGCGCAATCGGCCGCCGTCCCTATGATGTAGGGCCCTGCCAAGCGTGATCGAGCCCGCCGTCGACGCGGAGGCGGACTGGAGCGCGTTGCGACCGGGGAAATCACCAGCTCGCCAAAGAAGCGCGCGAGATTCAAGAGCTTGGAGATGGAGACCAGCGATGCCCCATGACGGCGTTTTGCCCCAGACGATGACTGCGATCCGGATCCGCGAGCCCGGTGGCCCGGAGGTTCTCGAGCCGCAACGGCTCCCGATCCCAACCCCGGGGCGGGAGGAGATACTCGTCAAGGTCCATGCGGCCGGCATCAATCGGGGCGACACGGTGCAGCGGCGCGGGCTGTATCCGCCACCGCCAGGCGCCCCCGATACACCCGGCCTCGAGATCGCCGGCGAGGTCGTCGCCGTCGGCGAGGGATCGACGGCGTGGCCGATCGGCCGCGGGGTTTGCGCGCTCGTGGGCGGCGGAGGCTATGCGGAATATTGCCTCGCCCATGAGAGCCACGCGCTTCCCATACCGTCGGGGCTGTCGATGATCGAAGCCGCCGGAGCGCCGGAAACGATCTTCACGGTGTGGACCAACGTGTTCGAGCGGGCGCATCTGAAGCCGGGCGAAAGCCTGCTGGTGCACGGTGGCGCGAGCGGCATCGGAACGACCGCGATCCAATTGGCCAAGGCCTTCGGCTCCCCCGTCTTCGTGACGGCCGGCAGCGACGAGAAGTGTGCTGCCTGCGTGCAGCTGGGCGCCGATGCGGCGATCAACTACCGGACGCAGGATTTCGTGGAGGAGGTCAGTCGGCTGAGCGGAGGACGCGGCATCGACGTGATCCTCGACATGGTCGGCGGCCGCTATATCGAGCGCAATATGGCCGCCGCCGCATTGGAGGGCCGCATCGTCTGGATCGCCTTCCTCGAGGGGGCCAAGGCCGAGGTCAACTTCATGCCCTTGATGTTGAAGCGGCTGACGCTGACCGGGTCGACGCTGCGCGGCCGCAGCATCGCCGAGAAGGCCGCCCTGGCCAAGGTCGTCCGGGACCGCGTGTGGCCGCTGCTGGAGAGCGGGCGCCTCAAGTGCGTGGTCGACAGCGTGTTCCCGCTGGCGGAGGCCGCCGCCGCGCACCGCGCCATGGAGGCCGGCGGCCACACCGGAAAGATCGTCTTGTCAGTATGATCGCCGCCGGCGCCGGCACGTTGCATGCGCGCCGGCTGCCGGGCCGATCCTCGCCGGTCGGGTGAGATGCCACCCGACCGGCTGGGCCGTCGCGTCAGGCTGCCTTGCAGGCCCCCTCCGACTGCGGCCGGAAGGCCTTTTCCGGCGGCACCGTCTCCACGATCGAGGCCACGTCCCATGGCTCCTTCGACTCGGACGGCGACTTGATCTTGAGCAGGAACATGTTGTTCTGCAGCCGTCCGTTGGGCGTGATCTTGGCCGGCCCGTAGAGCGGATCGGTGACGGTCATCGCCTTCATCTGCGCCACGACGGCGGCGCCGTCGGTCTTCGCTTTGTCCTGGCCGACCGCGCCTACGGCGCGCAGGTAGTGCAGCGCCGCGGAATAGGCGCCGGCGATGTTCTGCGACGGGTGCAGGTCGTTGACGAAGGGCAGCAGCCGCTTGGTGAAGGCGCGGGTGCCGTCGTCCCGATCCCAGTAGAAGCCATTGGAATACAGGATGCCCTCGGCATCGCTGAGGCCGATCGATTTGACCTGAGGCACGTCCATCAGGGTCGCCGTGAGCACGGCGCCCTTCGAGGTGATGCCGAACTCCTTCGACTGCTTGATGCAGTTGACCAGATCGTCGCCGGCGTTGGCGAAGCAGATCACCTTGGCGCCGCTGCCCTGGGCCTGCAGCAGCAGGCTGGAGAAGTCGCCGGGCCCCGGGAAGGGATGCTTCACGCCGCCGAGCACCTTGCCGCCGGCGGCATTGATCAGCTTGGTCGCGTCGCGCACCACGGACGCGCCCATGGCATAGTCGGCGGCGATGAAGAACCAGGTGTCGAGCCCGCGCTGCATGCAGGCATTGGCGATGGTGCTCGCCATCGCATAGCTGTCGTAGCTCCAGTGCACGTGGTTGGGGCCGCAGAACTTGCCGGTCAGGTCCTCGGTCGCCGTGCCCGAGAACAAGCCCACCTTGTTCTTCGACTTGACCAGCTCCGTCAGCCCGAGCGCCAGCGCCGACATGGGGATGTCGAGCACGGCATCGACGTCCTGCGTGTCGAACCAGTTGCGCGCCACGCCCAGCCCGATGTCGGGCTTGAGCTGGAAGTCGGCGAAGACGATCTCGACCGGCAGGTCGGGCTTCTCCTTCTTGAAGTCCTCGGCGGCGAGGCGCGCCGCGGTGACGGCGCTGATGCCGGAGAGGTTCGAATAGGGGCCGTTCATATCGGCGAGGACGCCGATTCGGATCGGTGTCGCCGCGCGGGCGCGCGACACGTAGGGCGCTGCCAGGGCAACGGTGCCGGCAGCCAGAATCATGCGGCGGGTAAGCTCAACCATGGTGTTCCCCCGTTGTCGGGCGGCTGCCTCAGGCGTGCGCCGCTCCGAAGTTCGTCCTATGGAAACGCTCGCGACCACGCGCCGGCCCGCGGCCCTGCTCGCAAGCTGGACCGTGGGTGGCGCCGTCTCGTCGGTAACATATATTATCTTATGGATATCGCGTCGAGCCGGCGTTACGTTCGGCGCCGTCGCCAAGAAGGCCCATGGGCCGATAGGCCAGGACAAGAGGTCCGTGCTGGACCGAGCAACATGCAAAGTGGCGGGTGCCGCATGCGCGCCGGCGCGGCCACGTGGAGGAGGAGCGGCATGACATCTGCTGCAGCGACGATCGCGCCCACCGAACCGGTCTTCTTCGATCTGAGCAGCCGTGTGGCCGCGCATGCGCGGCAACAGCCGGCGAGCGAGGCGCTGGTTTTCGAAGAGCAGCGAGTCGACTGGCAGACGCTGAACGAGCGCATCAACCGCCTCGCCAGCCTGCTCGTCGCCCGCGGCGTGCGGCCGAACGACAAGGTGGCGATCCTCGCCTCGCCCAGTGCCGAATACGTAGAAGTGTTCGTCGGCACGCTCCGCGCCGGTGCCTGCCTGGTGCCGCTGTCGCCCATGGCGTCGAGTGAGCAACTGGCCGGCATGATCGCCGACAGCGGGGCCAAGGTGCTGTTCCTGTCCGAGGGGATGCGCGAGCTTGCCGCGGGCTTCCCCTCGGATCTCGTGCCGCTCGCCTCCGGCAACGCCATCGCCATCGATTTCGCGGCCGAGGGCTGGGCTTCCTACCGCGACCTGATGGAGCGGGCCTCAAGCGAGGATCCGGGCATTCCGATCACGCCCGAGCTCGACTTCAACATCATCTATTCGTCCGGAACGACGGGCGTGCCCAAGGGCATCGTGCACGACCATGCGACGCGCACCCTGACGCTCGACAACATGGGGGCCCTGGGCTACGGCCCGGGATGCCGCACCCTGTTGGCGACGCCGCTCTATTCCAACACGACCATCGCCTCGTTCCTGCCGACCATCGGGCTCGGCGGCACCACCCTGGTGATGCGCAAGTTCGATGTCGCGGGCTACCTCGACATGGCCGAGCGCGAGCGGGTCACCCATACGATGCTGGTGCCCGTGCAGTATCAGCGCCTGCTGGCCGATCCGAGCTTCGCGAGCCGCGATCTCTCCGCCTTCCAGCACAAGATGTGCACGTCGGCGCCGCTGCGTGCCGCCCTGAAGCGCGACATCGTGGAGCGCTGGCCGGGCCAGTTGCTCGAGATCTACGGCATGACGGAGGGCGGCGGCGCCTGCATCCTCGATGCGACCGCTCACCCGGACAAGCTGGACACGGTCGGCCAGCCCGCTTTCGGCGCCGAGTTCAAGATCCTCGATGATGAGGGCCGCGAGCTGCCGCAGGGCGAGATCGGCGAGATCGCCGGCCGCAGCGGCATCATGATGAAGGGCTATCACAACCGGCCATCGGCGACGGACGCCATGATCTGGTACGACGCGGCAGGCAACAAGTTCTTCAAGTCGGGCGACATGGGCTACTTCGACGAAGACGGCTTCCTGCATCTGTCCGACCGCAAGAAGGACATGATCATCTCCGGCGGCTTCAACGTCTATGCGACCGATCTGGAGAAGGTGCTGCTATCGCATCCCGACGTGACCGATGCCGCGGTGGTCGCGGTGCCCAGCGAGCAATGGGGCGAGACGCCGCTCGCCTTCGTCGTGCTCCGCGACAGCGCCGATCACGGGGCTGAGGAGCTGCGGGCGTGGGCCAACGCGCGCCTGGGCAAGCCGCAGCGCATCTCCGAGGTCGTGTTCATGGAAAGCCTGCCGCGCAGCCCTATCGGCAAGGTGCTGAAGCGCGAGCTGCGGGCGCCCTATCTCAAGGCCGATGCCTGACGTCAGGGGGCTCGAGCCGGGGGCTCCGTCGGCGGATTCTCGGCCCGACCGGCGACGCAGCGGCCCTTGCACGGAGACAGCTGGGGCTCGCCGCTGGTGAGCTTCAGTGGGCGTGGCCGTGCCGATGATGCAGATCGGGATAATGCGGATGCCGATGCATGATGGGCGGATGGTGGTGAGCGTGCGTGTGCGGCTCCCCGGCCGGGTCATCCGGCCCGTGCCGATGCTGGTGATGCTCGTCATGCACATGGCGGTGGGCGTGCTCCATCGCCTCGTGGGCATGCTCATGGGCATGCCGCTCCGCCAGGTGCAGATAGAGGCCGCCGCCCATCAAGATGGCGGCGAAAACGAGCTGGGCGGTCACCGGCTCATTGAAGAGTGCCACCGCCAGGGCTGCGCCGATGAAGGGCGCCGCCGAGAAATAGGCGCCGGCGCGCGCCGCGCCCAGGTGGCGTAGCGCAAGCACGAAGAGCACGAGGCTCACGCCGTAGCCGAGGAAGCCGATCACGCCCGCCACTGCGATCTGAGGCGGAGCCGGCACGTGGGCACCGCCGGCCCCGGCAAGGATCAGGTTCACCGTCCCGGCCACCAATCCCTTGATCATGGCGATCTGCACCGGATCGGCGGAGGAGAGCTTGCGTGTCAGGTTGTTGTCGATGCCCCAGGCGATACAGGCGCCGATGATGGCCATGGCGCCCGGCCCGATGCCCACCGGTCCGCCCTGCCACGACAGCAGAACGGCACCGGCGAGGATGGCGAAGGCGCCCGCGAGCAGGCGGCGATCGACGTATTCCTTGAAGACGAGCCAGGCGATGCCCATGGTCGCGAGGCCCTCGACGTTGAGCAGCAGCGCTGCCGAGGAGGCTGGCGTATGCGCCAGGCCAACCATCAGCAGCAGCGGCCCGACGATGCCTCCCGCCAGCACCACCAGTGCCAGCCACGGCAGGTCGCGCCGCTCCAGCGGGGCTTCGGCCGGCGGACGGCCGTGCGCCGTCCGGACGAGCTGAAGGATCCCCAGGCCGATGCCTGAACCGAGGTAGAGCAGGGCGGCCAGCAGCCACGGATCGAGGCCGCCGCCGAGCAGGAGCTTCGCAAGCGGCGTGCTTGCGCCGAATAGCGCGGCAGAAGCGATCGCCGTCACCGGCCCCGAATACGATTGCAAGCGCGCCATCCGTGCAGTTCCTCCGGCGCGATCATAAAGCATTCCCGATCCAATGAGATCATCCGCCCGGGCATGCTCGTGCGCGAACGCGGGGCCGGTCGACTCGGCGTCGTCGCCGTCGGCGGGCTGCGCAGGCACGGCTCGTGCATGGGCGACCGCTGGGCGGATCGGGGAATGGATTCGTCGGAGATGTCGCGGCTGTGGACGGCCGTCCTAACGTTTGCCTAAAGCATTGGTTTCGGCGCGAATATTTTAGCGTGCGGGAATGTGACAGTGCTTGCGGTCGACAGACGTCCGGACGCCAAAGTCTGGACACCTTTAAGCTATCAACACTTCCAATTTGGACGAATCCACATGGGGATTTTCAAATGGAATCTCATCTTATGATTGTACTGGGAATTGCGCATGTCGGCATCGCCCTGGTCATCTGGACGATGAATGTGAGCATCGCCCAGTACCGTCAGACGTCGACGCGATCGCGCGATTGCCGCCGCTTCCGCCACGCGCTGCGCGCCGAGCTGCTGGAGTTGCGCGCGCTGCACGACGACAACCGCGCCCGGCTCGATCAGGGCAAGGCCTTCCTGCTGACGTCGAAGGCGTGCATCGGCGTCTACCGGGGCAACATGGGCAGGCTGCTCATGCTGCCGGACGTGGAGATCCAGCCGGTCATCGCCGCCTATGCGGCGAGCGAGCAGACGGAACATTTCATCGGCGCGACGACGAAGCCGAGCGGCGCGGCGTTCCGCATCCTCGAAGGCGAAACCCCGACCGCCGAGGTGATGACGGCGATCGACGAGGCGATTGTGCGCATCGACCAGGCCCTTGCTCACCTCTATCAGGAGCACGACACGCCCGAGCGCTCGGCGCGCTGGGGCGCCGATCAACCGCCGGTCCAGCTCGATACCCGCTTTGTAACGACGCCCAGCGTCCGCACCGTATAACGCACCGCCATCGATCGTATCGACGCCCGAGCGGAACGGTCCTAGAGCTGAGCGGCCGTCGTCCATAGCCTACCGATGCCGGCGGGAGGCGACCCGCCTTGGCGGCTGGCGGGTTAGCGCGGAGGCCGCTGCGGCGGCTTCCTGCGCCACGTCTCGGCCGGGACCGACGCCATTCCCTCAAATGAAGGAATAGCCGGTTTAACCGCGGGTCTGCTAGAGCGATCGCAGATCGGGTGCAACCACTTCATCGGTGAGAAGCGCTCCAGATTCAAAGAGTTGGAGCATTTCTCCGCCGTTGGATGATGCTCATCCAGTTGCGAAATGCTCTACACTGGAGCACATTTGCAACCTGGGTTGTGGTTTCCGATGGTCAAGCGGGTCGAGGATACCGAAGCGCTTGTCGCGGCGGCGCGAGCGACGGGCGAGCTCGCCAGCTCGCCACGCACGCTGCAATGGACGACGGCCGACGTCGCGGCCCGGCATCGCTTCGCCTACTGGCGCGAAGAGGTCATGCGCCGCAACGAGCCGGTCGCCCAGCTCGACAGCGACAGGCCGTTCGATGCGCACATGCGCGTCATCCAGGCTGACGGCATCCAGCTGCTCTCGCATGCCTCGAGCAGCATCGCGGGCGTGAGAAGCGCGGCCCGCTGTGCGGCCGACGGCGTCGACGACATCGTCTTCGACCTGATGGTCGGCACGCGGCACGGCGTGCTCGATCACAGGGGGCGGTCGCTGCCGCATCGGGCCGGCGACCTCTACATCATCGACCAGGCCCAGCCCAGCTCGCTGATGCGATCACGTCACCGGGCCGTGGCACTGATCCTGCCGAGGGCGCTGGTCGCGCAGGCCCTTGGCCGCGATCCGGACTGTCTGGCCGGGCTCAAGCTGCCGGCGACGGGCATAGGGGCGCTCCTGCGCTCGCACATGATCGCGACGATGGCTCACGACGCCGAGCTGACCGACCGGCAGCGCGTCGTCGCGCTCACCGCTGCCGCCGACATGGCGCTGTCGCAATTGCAGGCCGAGGCGGTGGGCGAGGTCGATCCCGTCAGCTTCGAGATCGGCCACCATGCCGCGGCGCGCCAGCTGATCGAGCGCCGGTGCACGGACGCGGCCCTGACTCCGGAGGCGGTTGCACGGGCGATCGGCTGTTCGCGCGCCTCGCTCTATCGCGTCTTCGCGCGGCGGGGCGAGACGGTTGCCGCGGTGATCTGGGACTGTCGGCTCACACGGGCCTGGCAACTGCTCGCCGCCCGCCCGCACCGGGAGCTCAAGATGGCGGAGATCGCGTTCCGTTGCGGCTTTCTCGACCCGCCGACGTTCAACCGCATGTTCAAACGTCGCTTCGGCATGACGCCAAGCGAAGCGCGCGAGCATTTGGCAGGCGGGATGGCGTCGGCGTGACCGTCCGCCGTCGTCGCCGGCGCGGCTGAGACGCTGGATCAACGATTGCCGTAAGGGAATGAGACGGCGGGCCTAATTGCTTTTTTCCCGAAGCGACTATGGTGTCGCAACGGTGCCAAGGGGGTGGGGGCAAACCGGTGAAGACTGCCGTTGGGGGGCGGGCGAAAGCCTGGAGCCGCGCCGTGGCGCGAGCAACCGGCGCGCCCGGCAGCGCTTCTGTGATGCAGGGACAGCGGCAGGCAGCTCCCCTGCGGCGGATGGCATGTGCCGCCCGCCGCGGGGGACGCTGTGCGCGATCCAGAACTCCGATTCCCTTGAGTAGTCCGCTTCGCACGCCGGGCCGGCCGGGCGCTGCGCCCGATGTGCGCCGACGACCGACCACCACGCCTCATCATTAACGGCTCGAAGAAGAAACCGGCATGGACATCAACACGATTCAATCGATCGAGCGTCCGCGCCAAGCGGGGGACATCACCCGCTGGCGCGCGGGCCTGGCGTGGTTGTCCGGCGGGACCTGGCTGTTTTCGGAGCCGCAACCGAGCGTCGACACGCTGATCGACCTCAGAGCGTTCGACTGGCCTTCCCTGGCGGTGACACCGGATGGGCTCGACATCGCGGCGACCGCGCGAATTCGCGAGCTCGACCGCTTCGTGCCGCCGCCCGAATGGAGGGCCGGGCCGCTGCTGTCGCTCTGCTGCCGCGCGCTGCTGATGTCGTTCAAGATCGCCAACGAGGCGAGCGTCGGCGGCAACATCTGCATGTCGCTGCCGGCCGGCGCCATGATCTCGCTCACGGTCGCGCTGGAAGGCGTCTACGCCCTGTGGCCGCGGGACAGCGAGGAGCGGGCCCTGCCCGCCATCGATTTCGTCACCGGCAACCACGCCAACGTCCTGGGGCCGGGCGAGCTGCTGCGCAGCATCCACCTGCCGGCGGCGGCCCTTGCCAAGAACTTCGCCTTCCGGCGCTCGTCGCTAGTCCATCAGGGACGCTCGGCGACATTGGTGATCGGCACGTCGAACGGCGGCGAGGATCTGCTCCTGACCATCACCGCGTCGACGCCCAAGCCGCTGCAACTCCGCTTCGACCATATGCCCGATGCGGCCGTCCTGCGCCGCGCGATCGACGCGGCAGTCGCGCCGGACGGCTTCTTCGACGACGTGAACGGCACGCCCGCCTACCGGCGCCACCTGACCTATCATTTCGCCGAAGAGATTCGCGCGGAGCTCGCTGCCCTGGGACATCGCGCATGAACTACTCCGTCGACGGCCGCTCCTTCTCCGCCGAGCCCCGGGCCGGCCAGTGCCTGCGCACCTTCCTGCGCGAGCGTGGCGACTTCGGCGTCAAGAAGGGCTGTGACCAGGGGGATTGCGGCGCCTGCACCGTGTGGGTGGACGGCGAGCCCATCCATTCCTGCCTGATGCCGGCCTTTCGCGCCGCCGGGCGTGAGGTCACCACCGTCCAGGGCCTGGCCAAGGGCAACGAGCTGCATCCGGTCCAGCAGGCGTTCCTCGACGCGGCCGCCTTCCAGTGCGGCTTCTGCGCCGCCGGCATGATCATGACCGTCGCCTCCCTCGACGACGAGCAACGGGCCGACCTGCCGCGCAACCTCAAGGGCAATCTGTGCCGCTGCACCGGCTATCGCTCGATCGATGACGCCATCCACGGCGTCGTCAACGTCGGCGACGACATCGCCGGCAGCGCCTGCGGCGCCAGTCTGCCCAACCCGTTCGGCCCGGGTATCGTCACCGGTCACGCCCGCTATACGATGGACCTGGCGGTCGCCGACCTCGCCCACCTCAAAGTGCTGCGCTCCCCGCACGCGCACGCCCGCATCCTCAGCATCGACACCGCCGCTGCCAAGGCCGTGCCGGGGGTGCTCGCGGTGTTCACCTGGGAGGACGTGCCGCGCAAGCTCTACAGTACGGCGACCCACGAGGACCATCTGGTCGATCCCGACGACACCTACATGCTCGACAACATCGTGCGCTTCGTCGGCCAGCGCGTGGCGGCGGTCGTCGCCGACACGGAGGCTGCGGCCGAAGCCGGCTGCCGGGCGCTCGTCGTCGCCTACGAGCCGCTCCCTGCCGTATTCGACCCGGAACTGGCCATGGCGCCGGGAGCGCCGAAGCTGCACAACAAGGGCGGCGAATCCCGCGGCAACATCTACGCCGAGATCCATGGCGAGGTGGGCAGCGTCGCCAAGGGCTTCGCCGAAGCCGAAGCCGTGCACGAGCACACCTATTCCACCTCGCGCGTCCAGCATGTCCACCTGGAGACGCACGGCACCATCGCCTGGAAGAGCAGCGACGGGCGCATCCACGTCCGCACCAGCTCGCAGGCCCCCTTCATCGCGCAGCAGAAGCTCAGTTATCTGTTCGATATCCCCGCACGCAACCTGCACGTGTTTACCGAACGGGTCGGCGGCGGCTTCGGCGGCAAGCAGGAGGTGATTACCGAGGACCTCTGCGTCCTGGCCACGCTGAAGATCGGCCGCCCGGTGAAATGGGAGTACACGCGCGAAGAACAGTTCATCGCGGCGACCACCCGCCACCAGATGACGACGCACGTGAAGCTCGGCGCCAGGAAGGACGGCACGTTGACCGCCATCGAGGTGCGGGTCGTCTCCAACACCGGCGCCTATGGTGGGCACTCCGGCGAGACGCTGGCGGCGGCGCTCGCCAGCCCGATCGCCATGTACCGCTGCGCCAATAAGAAGGCGGATGGCTTCGCCGTCTACACCAACATGATCCCCGGCGGCGGCTTCCGCGGCTACGGCTCGTCGCAGACGACCTTCGCCATGGAATGCGCCATCGACGACCTGGCCAAGCTGCTGAAGCTCGATCCGTTCGCCATTCGGCGGCTCAACATGGTTGGCCCGGACGACTGGATCGAGTCGATCTGGGACGAGGCGTCCGACGTCGATTTCGGCAGTTACGGCCTCGACCAATGCCTCGATCTGGTCGAGGAGGCCATGGCCTCCGGCGACGGCAAGCCGAAGCCGGCCGGCGACGACTGGCTGGAAGGGCGCGGCGTGGCGCTGACGATGCTGGAATCCGGCCCGCCCACCGAACATCGCTCGGGCGCCACGATGGAGCTGCTGCCGGACGGGCGCTTCCACCTCGCCGTGGGCTCGACCGAGATGGGCAATGGCTCGACGACGTCGCACCGCCAGCTCGCGGCCGGCGTGCTCGGTTCGCGTGCCGACTCGATCGACATCATCAACGCCGACACCGACAAGACGCCTTACGATACCGGCACGTTCGCCAGCACCGGCACGGTCGTGGCCGGCCAGGCCGTCATGCTGACTGCCAAGGCGCTGCACCACAACATCGTCTCTTACGCCGCCCGCAGCACGGGGACTGCGGCGGACGATTGGAGCATGGAGGACGGCGCCGTCGTCGCCGGCAACAAGCGTATCAGCCTGGCCGAGCTCTACGCCCAGGGCGTCGCCCAGGGCCATCGCTTCGAGGCCCGGCGCAAGGCCTACCTGTCGCCGCGCACGGTGGCCTTCAACGTGCAGGGCATTCGCCTTGCCGTGCATCGCGTCACCGGCGACATCGAGATCCTGCAGAGCGTGCACGCCGCCGACATCGGCCGCCTGATCAATCCGCAGCAATGCCGCGGGCAGATCGATGGCTCCATCGCCATGGGCATCGGCTGGGCCCTGACCGAGCACATGGACTACGACGACAGCGGCCACATGAAGAATGCGGCGCTGCGCAACTATCGCATCCCGAGCTTCGCCGACGTGCCGCGCACGCAGATCCTGTTCGCCGATACCTACGACAGCATCGGGCCGCTCGGGGCCAAGGCCCAGGGCGAGAGCGCCATCAACCCGATCGCGCCGGCAATCTCCAACGCGCTCCTCGACGCGACGGGCGTGCGCTTTGCGACTCTGCCCTTCACGCCTGATCGCATCTTCGACCGGCTGCCGGGTGGCCGCCCGCAGGACGCCGCGGCAGCGGCGCCGGGCCGGCCGTGAACGCGCCGTCGCCCCCCATTCCCACGCCTGGCGCGGTCACCATCGTCACCCAGACGCGGGTCCAGCCCGGCTTCGACGACGCCTTCGCGGTGTGGCAGGAGCAGACCAGCGCCATGATCGCCCAGCTGCCCGGCTTCCTCGGCCAGACGGTGATGCGCCCGAGCCCGCCGGCGCAGGTCGATTGGGTGATCCTGCAGCGCTTCGCGACCAGCGCGGCCGCGATCGGCTGGCTCAACTCGCCCGAGCGCATGGCCCGCATCAACGGCGCCCAGTCGATGCTGGTCGGCCGCGACGACGTCCATGTGGTGCCGGACGGCAGCAGCGGGGTGCTGCCGGCGCCGGTATCGGCGGTGATCTCGACCCGTATCAAGCCCGGCCATGAGACGGCCTACCGCGCCTGGGAGCAGCGCATCGCTGCAGCACAGTGCAAGGCGCCGGGCTTCCAGGGCTATCGCTTCGAGCCGCCGATCCCCGGCGTGCAGGACGACTGGCTGTCGATCCTGCGCTTCGATTCCGAGGCCCATCTCGACGCCTGGCTCGAGTCGCCGCAGCGCAAGGCGCTGCTCGCCGAGGCGGACGCCTTCACCGAGGAGTTCCACGCCCGCGTCGCCCGTGCCGGCTTCGACCAATGGTTCCCCGAGCCTGGCAAGGGCCAGCCCGCGCAGGCGGTCTGGAAGCAGAACATGCTGGTTCTGCTCATGCTCTATCCGGTGGTTTACCTGTTCGGCATCGCTGTCCAGAGTCCGCTGCTGACCGGGTGGATGGGCCTGGCCTTCCCGATCGCCCTGTTCATCGGCAACGTCGTGAGCGTGCTGCTGCTGAATTACCTGGTGCCCTGGATCAGCGGCCGTTTCGGCTGGTGGCTCAGCCCGGCGCGGCCCTCGGCGCTGGTGGACGGGCGCGGCGCTGCCATCCTGGCCGTGCTTTACCTCGCCATGATCGCCGCCTTCACGTTGATCCACTGGCCATGACGCTCCGCCGCACCGTCGCTGCTCTGGCGCTGATGCTGGCGGCGTCCACCGGCACCGCCGCGGCGACCGATGCCCCCGCGGGCGACGGCAAGGCCGTCGATCCGACGCCGCTCTTCTCGTTCAACCAGAACCGCTTCAGCTATTCGTATATTTTTACGGCGACCAATCCCGGGTCAGGCAATACGGCCAAGAGCGTCTTCAGCTTCACGCACCTCGACGCCTGGGCTTACGGCACCAACCTCGTCAACGTGGACGTGCTGAAGTCGGACCGCCGCGATCCGATCCGGAAATGCGAGGACGACACCTGTCCGGGTGCGACCGAGATCTATGGGTTCTTCCGTAGCACGCTGGGCTTGAACGAGCTGTTCAACACCCGGGCCTTCAGCGTCGGGCCGTTGCGCAACGTCTCGCTGGAGATCGGCGGCGACGCCAACTTCGACAACAACTCAGCCTCGGGCCAGAAGCGGAGCGGCGTGGTTGGCGTACAGTTCAATTTCGGCTTGCCTTACAACGGCTTTCTCAACATCGCGGGGCTCGCTTACAAGGAAATCAACCACAACGAGTTCCTGAAGCCGGTGTTCAACAACGGCATCGGCGTCTGGAGCGGCGACACGAACTTCCGCCCGACCTGGAGCGTCGAGGCCAACTATCACATGGACCTGGGCTTCTTGCCCGAATACTTGCCGCTCTCGCTGAGCGGCCGGGCGGCCCTGGTCGGGCCGAAGGGCTCGGGCACCAGCATCCTCATTCCGGGCAACCTCAACACCAAGACCGAGTTCAACAGCGAGCAGCGGCTGACCTGGGACGTGAGCCGGTCGATCTGGGGGGCGTCCCAGGCCCACCGCATCGAGGCGTGGGGGGCGTACCGGTATTGGCAGAACAAATTCGGTCTCATCCACGAGAAATCGAACACGTGCACCGCGGCCGTCGATCCCTACGCACGGGGCTCCTGCACGGAGCAGTCCTGGGTCGCCGGCGTCAGCCTCGTCTTCTGAAGCCACCAAGCTGGAGCGCTTCTCCGGCGGTTGGGCGCTTCCAGCCAATCGCGAAGCGCTCAAGGCCGATTTGCCGCGACCCGACGCTCTGGGCTATGGGGCGGTCCGTGCCGTGTGCCGCCGAGGGCGGTTCGGCGAGCGGACGAAGGGCCATGCTGTTCCACGTTCTCTATCTGATCGCGATCGTTGCCGAGGCGATGACGGCCGCCCTGGCGGCGGGTCGCCGCAGCATGGACTGGGTCGGGGTCTGCCTGCTTGGCTGCATCACGGCGCTCGGCGGCGGATCGGTGCGCGATGTGCTGCTGCCACTATCCGCTGTCGTGGGTCCAGCATCCCTACTATCTGGCGGTGACCGCGGGTGCCGCGCTGCTGACGATCGCCATCGCCCGCGTCGTGCATCATCTGCGCCATGTCTTTCTCGTCCTCGACGCCATCGGCCTCGTCGTCTTCACCGTCATCGGCTGCAACATTGCGCTCGACCTGCATCTGCCGGTTCTCATCGTCATCATGTCGGGGATGATCACCGGCTGTGTCGGCGGTGTCCTGCGCGATGTTCTCTGCAACGACGTTCCATTGCTGTTTCGCAGCGAGCTCTACGCCAGCGTATCGGTCGTGGCGGGGAGCATCTATGTCGGCGGCCTCGCGGCGGGATGGCCGCACGATCCGGTGATGGTCACGGCCATGGCCATTGGCCTGGCGCTGCGGCTGCTCGCCATTCGCTACGGCTGGAACATGCCGAAGTTCGTCTACACGCAGGACTGGCACTGATCGGGCAGCGGGGCGGCGGACGATCCGGTTTGCCTGACATCGGCGTCCCGGGCTATGGCGGTTCACCAAAAGCCATGGAGGAACGCTTGAAGCTCTACAATTCGCTCGGACCCAACCCGCACGCGGTCAGGATGTTCGCCGCCGAGAAGGGGATCGCGCTCGACCTGGTCGAGATCGACGTCATGGGCTCGGAGCATCGCCGCAGCCCCTACAGCGACCGCATCAACGTGATCATGCAGACGCCGGCTTTCGAGACCGACGACGGCCAGGTGATCTGCGAGATCACCGCGATCTGCGAGTACCTGGAGGAGATTAAGCCCGAGCCGGCGCTGATCGGCCGCACGCCCGGCGAGCGGGCGGAGACGCGCATGTGGATGCGCCGCATCGACCTCAACATCCTCGAGGGCCGTTCCCGCGCCGGCCGCGCCACCATGGGCCGGGATTTCTACATCGACAAGATCAAGCTCCTCTCGGTGCCCGCCGCCAAGGAGCTGAACGCCATAGTCACCGACCGCATTCTCTGGCTCGACCAGCAGATGGCCGGGCGCACCTACATCTGCGGCGACCGCTATACGCTCGCCGATATCGTGCTGTACTGCTTCATGGCCTTCCGCGCGCCGGAGGGCGGCTCCAACCTGCCGTCCGCCGCCACCCATCTGCATGCTTGGTTCGACCGCATCCGGCGGCGGCCCAGCGCCTTGGCATCGGCCTATCCGGCCTAACCCCTACGGCCTTCCTAAAGCAGCCCGAGCCGCGGTGGGGATGCGTTCTTTGCCGCCGCACGAACTGATCCGGACAAATTCCATGCGCCACGCTCGGCAACGGGTATCGAGATGGAGTACGATGCCCTATAGCCCTACTCTGGAACGCCGCGCCCTTGACTGATGAATCTGATGCCGAGAGTCCGCTCGGCCTGACCGCCGGCTCGATCAGACCTTACGAGGTATGCCTCTCCTTTGCGGGCGAGGATAGAGAACACGCCGATAAACTCGCGAAGATGCTGAGATTGCGGGGAATAAAGGTATTTTATGATCATTTTTTGAGGTCGACGCTTTGGGGGAAGGATCTATATCAACATTTTCAGTCGATATATCGCGATCAGGCCGAATATTGCGTGGTTTTTGTGTCTGAGAGTTATCTCAAAAAAGCATGGACTAAGCATGAAATAAAGCAAGCACATGCAAGATCATTCATAAATGATAGAGAATATATTCTTCCGATTAGGCTTGATGACTCGGCGTTGCCTGGCCTGAACGAGACTATCGGCTACCTCGACCTCCGCACGGTTCCAGTAGAAGAGGTCGCACAGCTATTGCTTGAGAAGCTTGGGCACCAACAGTTCCCCGAAACGCGCCAGAAGCTATATACCGAAGCCGGTGTCGAGCTTGTGGAGTATAATGGCAATATGGTTGCGAAAGGTTGGCCAGAGCAAATTGAAAGGGCGCAGCATCAACCAATTGGGCTTGTAACCGCCGCCTATGAGCGTATCCGATATGGCTCTGAGAAGCGCCTGTGGAAAGGAATGCGCCGAAAATTGCCCGCAAATTGTCATGATTGCGGCGTGTTGGTTGGCCAGCTGCACGTTGAAGGTTGCGACATGGAAGAATGTCCGCGTTGTGGCGGTCAAAGTATCTCCTGCGGTTGCGTTCACCAAGCCATCACGGTGGCCCAATTCGAAGCCTGGGAGAATGGTGAAGATGTATAAGCTAAGGCTTGACCAAGGGGTTCTAAAGGGAGCGATGTTCGTCAACAGCCTACAGAGCGCTTCGCGACCGAGTAGGCTCACCCAATCGCAAAAGCGCCAGATATTCAACGAGCTGGAGCATCTCTACGCAGTCAGGTGATCCTCCCGCGATTGCGAAATGCTCAAGCCGCTCACGCCTTGCGCCGCAGGTCCGGCGCGCTGGGCGTCGGGATCGGCGCGTTCATCGTCTGCGTCACCTCGAAGGCGGCTGCCGCCTTCTCGTTGGCCATGATCTTCGACAGCACCGCCGCGCCGGCGCGCTCGAACGCCTCGCGATGGTCGATGACGTATTGCCGCGAGGTGCGCAGGCCCTCGCAGTAGCGGTTAATCTCCGGGACGACGTAGCGGGCCACCATGTCCCAGCTCTTCAGCGTGTTCTGGCGGTTGGCCCAGTCATGGGCGAAGCCGATCACCGTGCCGAAGCCACCGGAGAGGTCGATGAGCTTCTTGATGCCCGCCACGAGATCGTCCGGTGTGCCGATGACGGCACTCGTCCCTTCCGCCCAGGCGTATTGCTCCACCGCGTCCTCGGGGCTCTTGTAGGCGGTCATGCCGGGACGCATCAGCGTCCCCACGGTGTACTCGTTGTGCCAGCGCATCAGGCCTTTGGCTGCCTCGTCGCGCGCCTGCTCGCGTGTCTCGGCGATGTGCCACGTCATCAGCACGCGCCAGTTCTTGCGGTCGATGGTCTTGCCGGAGACCTTTGCCGCGTCCTCGGCGAAGCCCCATTGCGTCGGCAGAGCCAGCAGCCCCTCGGTCGACATGGAGCCCAGCGAGATGATGCCGACCCCGTGCTTGCCGGAGAGCGTCATGCCCGACGGGCTGACCTGGCTCGCCACGGCGCACTCCATCTCCTCCTGCTGCGGCAGCAGCTGCAGCTTGGCGTTCTGCAGGGTGAACCAGTCACCCTGGTAGGTCACGCGCTCGCCCCGGAACAGGCGCAGGATGATGCCGAGGGCCTCGTCCTGGCGATCGCGTAGCACCATAGGGTCGATGCCGAAGGTATGGGCGTCGGACGCCAGCGCGCCGGGGCCCGAGCCGAAGATGGCGCGCCCGCCGGTCATCCAGTCCAGCTGCACCATGCGCTGCGCCACGTTGAAGGGGTGATGGTAGGGCAGCGAGACCACCCCGGTGCCCAACCGGATGCGATGGGTCCGCTCGCCGGCTGCGGCCAGGAACATCTCGGGCGAGGCGATCATCTCCCAGCCGGAGGAGTGGTGCTCGCCGCACCAGAATTCGTCGAAGCCGAGGCGGTCGAGATGGGCGGCAAGGTCGAGATCGCTGCGGAACACCAGCATCGGGTGCTCGCCGATGGGGTGGTGGGGGGCGAGGAAGGCTCCAAATCGCATGCGTGCCATGTGCGTTTCCCAATTGGACTCTTATGGATTTCGATCACGAAAACTTAGAACATGTTCTGCGGAATGTAGCCAGCCGGCCGCCGCCGATGCTCCTATGTGGTTTTGGATTAGCCGGCTGATTCAATGCGCCGGCTGCCGGTCTGAGTCTCGGCGAGCATCTCGGTGCCGATGATGCGCTCCCGCGCCAGCCGGTCGAGCTCGGCGTCGGTGAGGCCGCCGCTCGGGCACGCGGTCGGCTCATCCCCGTTGCTTGCGGAGCCGGCGGCCGCGAGCACGGCGATTTGCGCGTGTGTCGGCGCGGCGATTGTGCCACCAAGCTGCCCGACCATGTGCTGACTGCGGGACGACGATGGCCAAGGCTGTGACGATCTACGGCATCAAGAACTGCGACACGATGAAGAAGGCGCGTGCCTGGCTCGATGGGCACGGCATCGCCTACGCGTTCCACGACTACAAGGCATCCGGCCTCGACCGCGGCCGGCTCGAGGGCTGGGCCCGCCACGTCGGCTGGGAGACGCTGCTCAACCGCGCCGGCACGACGTTCCGCAAGCTGCCGGACGCGGACCGGGAGGGCGTGACCGAGACCAAGGCCGTGGCGTTGATGCTGGCCCAGCCGTCCATGATCAAGCGGCCGGTGCTCGACGTCGACGGGCGCCTCCTCGTCGGCTTCCGGCCGGCGGACTATGAGGCGGCGCTGCTCTGACCGTGCAAGCTCGGCTCGCGAACGGCGCAAGGGGCCGAATGGCTTCGGGGCATGGTGGACGACCCGAGAGAGCGTCGTGGCTGGCGCGTGAGGGCCGCAGCCGCAGAGTGACAGGTCATGGCCATCTTCTTCACAAGCGATACCCACTTCGGGGACCCGCGCGTTCTGCGCATCGACCGCCGCCCGTATGACTCGCTCTCGGAGCACGATGCCGACCTCATCGCCCGCTGGAACGCCGCCGTTCAGCCCGATGACGATGTCTGGCACCTGGGCGACTTCGCCCTGGCGCGACCGTCGGAGCGGGTCGAGGCCATCCTCGATGGCCTGAACGGCACCAAGCACCTGGTCATCGGCAACAACGATGGGCCGATCACCCTCGGGGCCCGCGGCTGGACCAGCGTGCAGCATTACGCGGAGCTCAATGTCGAGGGACGGCAACTTGTCCTCTGCCACTACCCCTTTCGCACCTGGAACCACATGGGCCGCGGCGTCCTGGACCTGCACGGCCACTCCCATGGCAAGCTGAAGCCCATGCCGCGGCAGTACGACGTCGGCGTCGACGTGTTCGGCTTCCGCCCGGTGGGCCTCGCCACAATTCTGGCGTCGCGAGTCCGCCGCCGCGGTGGGGATGCACAGCCACGCGGCCTACGAAGCGGCAAGGCCGAGCCGGGTGAGCGCCTCTGACCGCAGCTGCCGCTTGGCGATCTTTCCCGAAGCCGTGCGTGGCAACGGTGCCAGGACCACGTGCATGTAGCGAGGCCGCTCGTGCCTGGGAAGCCGGCCTTCGAGGAACCGCTGCAGATGCGATGGGCCGACGTCGGTCCTGACAAAGACGGTCGCCCCCACCTCCTCGCCCAGTCGGTCGTCCGGGACGCCGTAAACGCTGACCTCGAGAACGTCCGGATGCTCGAGCAGGGCGGCTTCGACACCGCCGCAGCCGATGTTCTCGCCGCCGCGAATCACCAAGTCCTTGATGCGATCCACGATGTAGAGGAAGCCGTCGTCATCCAATGTCGCGACGTCGCCGGTCCTCATCCAGCCGTCTTGGAACACGTCGCGGTTGGCCTCCGGACGACGCCAGTAGCCCCGCATGATGGAGGCGCCCCTCACCAGCAGCTCGCCGCTGATGCCAGGGCCGACCACCTGGCCATCGGGCGCGACGATTCGCAGATCGAGGACGGCGGAGCTACGACCTGAGCTCTCGGGATGCGACAGGTAGTCCGGGCCGCCTAGGCCGGCGCCAATGGCGTTGGTTTCCGTCATCCCCCAGCCCGTGGCTGGGGCCGCGTTTGCAAATACCGCATCGATGGCGCGGACCTGCTCGGGCGCGCGAGGCGCGCCTCCGCCACCGATGATCTGAAGCGAGCTCAGGTCGCGGTCCGTGCGCTGCGCATACGTCACGAGGTCGCCGGTCACCGCGGCCGGCGCAATCAGGCTGGTGACCCGCTCCCGCTCGATCAGAATGGCCGCCACGGCCGGATCCCACTTGTACATCGATACGACGCGTCGCTGCGCACGGAACGCCGACAGGAACACGGCGTGCAGGCCGGTGACATGAAACAGGGGGATTGCGAGGAGGCCCGCGCCTTGCGGCGCGCCGGCTGGTGGACGTTCCGCGATGCCCTCGAGGATAGCGACCTCGCCGTCGAGCTCCCAGGAGAGGAGAGCGCTCAGCACAGCGCGATGCGTCGACAGCACGCCCTTCGGACGGCCTGTCGATCCGGACGTGTAGAGCATGATCGCATCGTCGTCGGGTGCGATGTCGCCCAGCGGCGCTGCGGTATCGTCGGGTGCGTTGCCGGAGAGCGTGGGGAACGGCATCGCCCAGGCCGGCAGGGCCGATCGGGTGCGCACGGCGAACACGGTGGGTCCTGAGAGCGGTCCGTCAGCCGGGAGCCGCTCCAGCCGTTCGGCGTCGACCACGAGAACCTTCGGTTCGCAGTCGTCGATAGCGTGAGCCATCTCGTCGGGTGTCCACAGCGCATTCATGGCCACGGCGATCGCGCCGGCGGAGATGGCTGCCGCGAAGGCGATCATCCACTCGGGGTAGTTCCGAAGCGAGATCGCGACGCGATCGCCGCGACGCACGCCGCATTGGTGGCGAAGCACGCCGGCGAACCGATGGACGCTTTGCCAGAACTCGGAGAACGACATGCGCTCATCCTCGTACACGAGGAATGTCATCTCGCTCCGCGCCGACTCAAAGAGCTCCCGCAAGTTGCGCGGGGCATTGCGGAAGGCGCGGATCCGCTGGCCCAAGACCTCGAGCTCAACGAGCTCGAAGGGCTGGCCCACGGCCGTGAGGTTCACCAAGGCTTCGCTTCTAGTCATCTCTACGACCCCGAGATTGGGAGCACGTGGCAGGCGAGCCTCATGGAGCACGTTTGCCCCAGGCTCCGCGCCTTCGGTCAATCGGCCGCCCGGATCAGCATTTTGCCGCTATTGTGTCCCTGGAACAGGCCGATCAGCCCCTCGGGTGCGCGCTCGAAACCATCAAGGATGGTCTCCTGATACTTGATGCGGCCCGACTTGATCCATGCCGTCATGTCGTCGAGGAAGCGATCGTTCAAGTGGCCGAAGTCACTGACCAGGAAACCTTCGATTCGGACGCGCGTGTAGATCATGTTGAAGAGGTTCCGGACTCCGCCCCGTTCGCCATTGTAGGTGGAAATCATGCCGCAGACGGGAATCCGGCCGCGAAGATTCATGCGCGCCAGCGCAGCATCGAGATGCTCGCCCCCAACATTCTCGTAATAGACGTCGATCCCGTTGGGCGTCACTGCGCGCAAGGCGGCTTTGATGGGAGTTGCCTTGTAGTTGATGACAGCGTCCAGCCCGACCGTGGTGCGAAGCCACTCCGCCTTGTCCTCCGATCCCGTCGATCCCACGACATAGCAGTCTTTGATCTTGGCAATCTGCGCTGCCACCGAGCCGACGGCGCCAGCGGCAGTCGAGACGAATACCTGTTCGCCGTTCTTCAGGGCGCCGACTTCGAGCAAACCGGCGTAAGCGGTCAGGCCCGTCATGCCGAGCGCATGCATGTAGAGGCTCAGAGGCAAGGAAGGATCAGGGTCCAGCGGGGTGAGGCCCTCGCCGTTCGAAACGAACCGCTCCCTCATCCCCAGCGTATGACGCACAAGCTGTCCGTCCCGGAGCCTTGGATGACGTGACTTGATAACGCGTGCGATGCCGCCGCCGAGCATCGGGGCGTTGAGGGGCTGGTCGGCGTCGAGGCGTGGGCGCATGTAGGGGTCGACGGAGACGAAGACCGCCTGAAGCAGGACCTCACCCTCGGCCGGCTCCCGGGTTGGACCATTCACGATGGCGAAGTCTTCCTCGACCGGCATGCCGTTCGGACGTCGCACCAAATGTATTTCGCGGCTCTCGCTCATGATGTCGCCTTTGGTTGGAAGCGGTTGATGTCGTTCGGCGCCGTCGGCTCGTCATCGACGCTTCAAGTCAAATAGTGTCGGCATGGCATTTCCTCCCGTGCACCCGTTCGGCGGTCGGTTCGGGTCAGCCGGTGTTCCTTCATCGCATGTGACGCCTCGAGTCCGGCCAGGGCCAGGTCTCTCCAGAAGAGAGGTCCATATTTCATATAAAATAACATATAACAATTTTGGCAAGCCCGAGATTCGATGCTATGAGAGCCGACGCCGGTCGGAGCGCCGCTTTCGCGGAGGAGGGCCGGGGTCTCCGATGACGCAGGTCCATCGCAGAGAGTCACAAGCAGCAAACGCGACGAGCTTCGCGGGTGGCGTCTTCAACCGCGCCCCCGCAGGCCGGCCTGCGACTCCAATGAAGGACCTGTCTTAGCTGGGAGCTCATGGCGTCCCCCGTGTCTCGGCGGCACGAAGGCGCCGGTTGCGCTCGCCCAACTCGCGATCAGTTAGAATGAGGAGCTCGCTACAGTGCGCATAGTTGTCCGACGAATGGTAATCGCCGCAGTCCTGGTGGCCCCGGCTGCGGCGCAGGCTGCGGAGGTCACGCCAGGCGTGACGCCGACAGAGGTGAAGATCGGCGCGACCTATCCCTTCAGCGGGCCAGCGTCCGCCTACGGCAACACCGGCAAGGGTCTGATCGCCTACATTAAATATCTGAATGACAAGGGTGGGGTGAACGGTCGGAGAATCGATTTCATCGCTCTGGATGACGGATACAGTCCGCCCAAGGCGGTCGAGCAAACACGGAAGCTGGTCGAGAGCGAGAATGTCTCATTCATGTTCGGCCAGCTCGGCACGGCGACAAATGCCGCAACCATAAAATACCTGAATGCGAGAAAGGTGCCGGATCTGTTTATTATTTCGGGCGGTTCTCGCTTCACCAACTATAAGGAGTACCCGTACACCACGACCGGAATACCGAGCTATGCGGTTGAGGGGCGCATCTATGCCAAATACATCGCGGAAAAGTATCCTGGCTCCAGGATCGCGCTGCTGTATCAGAACGACGACCTGGGCCGAGATTTTCTGAATGCGTTGAAATCCCAGTTCGGCGGCGAATTTGGCAGCAAAGTAACGGCGCTCTCCTACGAGACAACCGACGCGACGATCGATTCGCAGATTGCCACCCTAAAGAGCTCGGGTGCTGGGATTCTTGTCTTTGGAGGCACCCCGAAGTTCGCGGCGCAGGCCATTCGGAAGGCGCATGAGCTCGATTGGCATCCGGTGCGGTTTGTGAACCTTGTGGCGAGCCAGATCGCTTCCACACTGAGACCGGCTGGTCTGGACATATCGGCCGGCGTGATCTCGGCGGCATACGTCAAGGATCCCACCGACCCGCGTTACGCCGACGATGCCGACGTGAAATGGTACCGCGAGCTGCTAAGCAAGTACGAACCGGGGTCAGATGCATCCGACGTCAATTATATCACCGGCGTCAACCACGGAGTCATCTTGGAGCAGGTGTTGCGGCAGGCCGGAAGTGATCTCTCTCGAGACAATATCCTCAAGCAGTCGAGACGGATAAGCGGTCTCAGGCTTCCGATGACTGTCTCGGGCATCGTTGTCAGCACGAGTGAAACCAACAGTCAGGCATTCACGCAACTCCAGCTTCAACGCTTTAACGGCGCGACGTGGGAACCGCTCGGCGACATCATCGGGGTGACGCCGGAGTGAGGTCAGCGTCGGGCTAATAGCGACCGATCCGCGGTCGCTCACGCGGCTAGCAGGTCACCCTCGGGCGAGCGGCGGGTGCGGTAACGGGCGAGGTGATAGCGGTTGTCCCCATAGGCATATTCCAGCACCTGCGCCTTGCGGAAGTAGTGGCTGATGGCGGCCTCGTTGGTCATGCCGATGCCGCCGTGCAGCTGGATGCCGTCCGCCGCCACGTGGCGCGCCGCCGTGCCGATCTTCCATTTGACGGCAGAGACGCGCTCGCCGCGGCGGGCCGCGTCGCCGGCAAGCGCGGCCGACAGCAGCGGCAGCAGCGAACGGGCATACTCGATCTGCACGGCCATGGCCGCGAGGCGGTGCTGCACCACCTGGAAGCTGCCGATCGTCTGGCCGAACTGCTGCCGCGTCTTGGCGTAGTCCAGGGTGATGGCGAGGATCGCATCCATGGCGCCGATGGCTTCCGCCGCCGCACCGGCCGCGCCCCAGTCGAAGGCCGCCTCGATGGCGGCGAGGGCTCCCTGGGGCGAGCCGAGCAGGGCGTCGGCCGAAAGCTCCACGCCGTCGAACACCACGTCCGCGGCGCGCTGGCCGTCGACCGTCGCGAACGCGGCGAGCGCCACGCCGGGCTGGCTCACGGGCACCCAGAGCAGCACCGGCCCGTCCTCGCTGGCCGCCGACACGACGAGATGGGAGGCCACCGGCGCGCCGAGCACGGTGAACTTGCGGCCGGAGAGCCGCCAGCCGGCGCCGGTGCGGCGCGCCCGCGTGGCGGCCGGCTCGAGGTCATAGCGCCGTTCCGCCTCCGCCCAGGCGAGCGCCAGCACGGCGTCGCCCGCCGCCGCGGCCGCCAGCAGCTGTCCCGCCCGCTCCGGCGCCGCCGCCAGCACCGCCTGGCTCGGCACGACGAGCCCCGCCAGGATGGGCTCGACCACCAGGCCGCGGGCGGTGGCCTCCAGCAGGACGAGGGCCTCGTCCGGTGACGAGGCGTAGCCGCCGGCGCTCTCCGGCAGGCAGGCGCCGAGCCAGCCGAGGTCCCCGATGCGCTTCCAGAAGGACGCATCGAAGCTGCCGCCCTTGTCGACGGTGCGGCGGTAGTGCTCGAACGTGTAGTCCGAGGCTACGAGCCGTTCGACGCTGGCGCGGAACTGGCCGAGCTCTTCGGAGGGGATGAGATCCATCGGGGTCAACCTTGTTGAGGCGTGCGTGTGACTGTCCCGGCGGGGCCTGGCCCGGCGCCGGCCGCGCCGTGGCCGCGCTAGAGCCGCAGCCCGCGCTTGGCGATGATGCCGTGCTGGATCTCGTTGGTGCCGCCGTAGATCGACACGGCACGGCGGATCAGGAACTGGGACATGAGGCCCGGTGCGGCCTCGATGCCGTAGTCGAAGTTGCTCTGCGCCTTCGGCCCGTAGAGCGGCGGGGCGTGCGGGCCCAACGCATCGAGCCAGAGATTGGAGATGCGCTGGCGCAGCTCCGCGCCCTTGATCTTGACCATGGAGGCGCCCACCGCCGGATCGAGGCCGGGCGCGCCGCTGAGCAGCCGGTAGATCATCATCTCGTGCGCCGCGAGGTCGATCTCGGTCTTGGCGATCTCCTCGTCGAAGCCCGGATCGGCGGCGAGCGGCCGCCCGTCTTGCGTCATCTCGGCGGCGAGCTCCTTCAGCCGCTTGAGGTCGCGCTTGCTGTCAGCCAGGTAGGCGCTGCTGGTGCGCTCGTTGTCGAGCAGGAACTTGGCGTAGGTCCAGCCCTTGTTCTCCTCGCCGATGCGGTTCTCGACGGGCACCCGGACGTCGTCGAAGAACACCTCGTTCAGGTAGTGCGCCATGTCCTGGCTGATGATCGGCTTGATGGTGACGCCCGGGCTCTTCACGTCGATCAAGAGCATGGAGATGCCGCCCTGCTTGGGGCCGGTCGTATCGGTCCGCACCAGGCAGAACATCATGTCGGCGTAATGGGCCTCGCTGGTCCAGATCTTCTGGCCGTTGACCACGTAGTGGTCGCCGTCGCGGACGGCCCGGGTCTTGAGGGACGCCAGGTCCGAGCCGGAGTTCGGCTCCGAATAGCCCTGGCACCAGAACTCCGAGCCGTCGGCGATGCGGGGCAGGTAGCGCTGCTTCTGCTGCTCCGTGCCGAAGGCGATGATCACCGGCCCGATCAGGTGCGGCCCGAAGGGTGTTCCGGGCGGCGCGTCGAGCTCGGTGAGCACGCCGTCAAAGATCATCCGCCGCAGCGGCGACCATCCGGTGCCGCCGTACTCCGTCGGCCAGTTCGGCATCGACCAGCCGCGCTCGTGCAGGATCTTGGTCCAGCCCTGCATGTCCGCCTTCGTCGGATGAAAGCCCTGGCGCGTCCGCGCCCGCATGTCGGCGGGCAGATTGGCCTCGACGAAGGCGCGCACCTCGTCGCGGAAGGCGATGTCGTCGGCGCTCCATCCGATGGTCATGCGTTTCCCCTGTGTGCGGTCGACATGCGGCGGCGCCAGACGTCGTTATCGGCGGCAGTGACCGCGTCGTCGGGCGCCGGCGGCGGTTCGTTCGATTGGCTGGCGATCAGTCCGGGCCGGCAGGGCAGGGCGTCATAGGCGGTCGCCTCCATGCCGAGCTCGCCGATGCGTTGCGCCACCTCGGCGTCGCGGATCTTCAGCAGCGACGACACCGGGCGCGGCGAGGCGCCCGACGCCGCTTCCGCAAGCACGCGCGGCGCCGCCACTTCGAGCGACATGCTTCCTCCCAATTCATTGTCCGCTCAGCGTCGGCTGAGGCAGATCGTGCATTTTTTATAAAAAACTGTCAATCGGCCGTCTCAGGCAGACGCGGCCATCCATGCCGCTGCGGCGTCGAGCAAGGTGGCGAGCACCTCCTCGTCCTTGCGTCCGGTCTTGGCGGGGACATGGAACGAGTGGTTGGCGTCGGGTGCGAGCGTGAGCGTCGCCGGCGCGCCGAGCCCGGCAACCACCGGCTTCAGCAGATCGAGCTCCGCCAGCGCGTCGCGGCTGCCCTGGAGGAACAGCATGGGCACGGTGATGGCGCCGAGGTGCTCCGCCCGGCTGGCGGACGGCTTGCCGGCCGGGTGGAGCGGAAACGCGAAGAATACCAGGCCACGGACACCGGGAAGCGGTGCGGCGGCCTGCGCCTGCGAGGTCATGCGGCCGCCGAACGAGCGGCCCCCGCAAACAGCGGCAGGATGCCGCCCCGCCGGCCTGCCTCGGCGACCGCCGCGCGCACCGTGGCATGGGCCACGGCCGGCACATCGGGACGCCGCGTGCCGCGCTCCATGTAGGGGAACTGGTAGCGAAGCGTTGCGATGTCTCGCGCCGCGAGCCCGTCGGCCAGCGCTGCCATCGACTTGTGGGCCATGCCGACGCCGGCGCCGTGCGCCAGCGCCAGGCAGGCCCGTGCCGATGCGGGCTGCTGCCAAAGGCCGCTGACGCTGGTGTCGGCATCGATCGCGATGGTTATGGTCTGTGCGGCGGTCATCGGGCGGCACTCGGCGCGGGCTTGCAGCAATCTATGCCGGCATTCTCTCGCCGCCGGCACCCGCCTGGCAACTCCGCGGCCCGGCTGGCGTCACGACGGACAGGCGCCGCCCCTCAAGCGCCGGTCGGGACGAAACCGACCGGTGCCGGGGCTTGGGCCCGCGCGATCCTGAGCCTGCGCGACGCTTCGGCTAGCTCACCTGCCGCCGTGCCGCTCCCGCTTGAGCGTTTCCGCGGAGCAGTGGACATAGCCATCGTGCAGGGGGTCGTGGCTTCGCGTCGGCATCGCTGCCGTGCCCGGCAGCTTGTGGACGCGGTGGGGGCGATGCGGGCCGTCGATGCAGACGGTTCCACGCGACGACCGCACGAGCCTGCCCTCGGACGTGAAGGCCGGCTCGGCGCGGGGGACGCCCTGGTCGATGGCGGGGTCGAGGAGATGAACGGCAAGGAAAAGCGAGTGAGCGAACGACATGGGGGCTCCGAGGCGGAACGCGCGCTGCCTCCGGCCGAATGCGGCCAGCTGTCGGGCAGCCGAATGGGTTGGGTGATGGCGGCGGATCGCTTGCCCGCGCACGTCCCCGTCCTCGGACGAGACGTCGGAAGCGGCTGATCTGCCAGCTATTCAGGGGCGAAGGATCAGGCGCGCGGCGGGCGCAGGGGCGGCTCTGTGCCCTGGCGTGGGCAGTGCTGCGCGCCGTCTCGCGGATACGAGACCAAATGCCAGGTGCGGACCCCGACGACGCAGTAATCGAGCGGCATGAGGCGGTGGCATTCGACGTCGACGCATGTCGGCGAGGTCGTCGACACGACCTGCACGTGCGGCGCGCCGCCGGCAGCCGACAAGCGCTGTTCGGCGGCGGCGTCGGCGTACCGGTCCGCCGGCGGCGGATTCCGGTCCGATTGCACAGCGATGGACAGGGCAGCGGCGAGCAGGAGGAGAAGGCGGCAGAGCCGGGCGCGCCACAGCGTCATGCCGCGGCTCTCCGACCCCGCTCTCACGCTCCAGGCGTTATCCATGGGCTATACTTAGTATAAGGCAGCTCCTGTTTCCATGGCCCCAGAAACAGGCATGCTGAAATTCGCCCTGCCGAAAATTTAGACGGGTGAACAAAAATAGGACGGCCCGCATCGCCGGTCAATGCGGGCGCTAAACTGAGAACCGTTCGCGGCGGTGTGCCGACGGTGCGCCGTTGCAGGCTATCATCTTGTCGCCACAATTCTAAATGATCCCTTTACTTCAGGACAGAATGTCGCAGCTATATTGCGGCGCAACAGGCGTGCCCTTAAGTTTCCCGCATGAGTCGAAGCTCGATTTCATATCTCGGCATCGCCTTGCTGCTCTGGATCGGGATCGTGCTCCCCTCCGCGCAGCAGCCCCTGCCGGATATCGAGGATACGTCGAGCATCGAGTCCGTGTTTCGCGCGGCGTCTGTTCCCGATGGCCAACTGCCGGTCGCGCCCTCGAAGCACTATATTGGCAGCCCCAGCTGCTCTGCCGACGCCGACTTGTCGGACATGACGCTTGCACTGTGTCCGGTGGTGGCGACCGACGTATCGTTCTGGTCGAGCTTCGTCGTGACGGCAGACCGCGTGCAGTCCCGCTACCTTCCTCCCCACGAGCGTCCGCCTAAGCACGATATCGCCTAGGAATTGCCGATCTGACGGCCGCCGTTGCCGATCAGCCAGGTCATTCCGCCTGAAGACTCAGTAAATCACTAGTTTTCCTTTTCTGGCGACCGTCGAGGCGACCGCGGAATGATGCCGCGCGTTCTCCGTCGCCGTGAACCGGGCGATAATCATCATGCTTGAACTTCCGTGCCGTGCTGCGCGCGTGAAACGCGGCGCGCGTCCTTTGCTCTTGATCGTGCCGCTGGCGCTGTCCGCCTGCACCGAGCCTACGGCCAAGGCCGAGGCGCCCGCGCAGGCTCCCCCGCCCGAGGTGGCGGTGGTCACGGTGACGCCGGAGCCGATCCCCCACCTGCGCGATCTGCCGGGCCGGGTGGCGCCGATGCGGATCGCCGAGGTGCGCGCCCGGGTCGGCGGCCTCGTCGTCAAGCGCACGTTCGAGCAGGGCGGCCGGGTCAGCGAGGGCAGCGTCCTGTACGCGGTCGATCCGGCCCCTTACCGCGTCGAGCTGGCGAGCGCCGAGGCGGCTCTCGACCGGGCCGAGGCGAACGTGGTGCTGACGCGCCAGCAGGCGGAACGCCTCAAGGCGCTACTGGTCCGGCAAGCCGCGAGCCCGGCCCAGCACGACGTTGCCGTCGCCACGCTGAAGCAGGCCGAGGCCGATGTGGCTGCGGCCAAGGCGACGCGGGACCGCGCGCGGCTCAATCTCGACTACACCAACGTGCGGGCGCCGATTTCCGGGCGCATCGGCCGCGCCCTGCTGACCGAGGGCACGCTGCTCGACGCGACGGGCAGTGGGGTGCTCGCCACCGTCCAGCAGCTCGACCCGATCTACGTGGACATCACCCAGTCGGTCGGCGAGCTCAACAAGCTGCGGCGCGACCTGGCCAGCGGCGAACTGGCCCCCTGGATAAGGGCGCGGCCGACGTGCAGCTGATCATGGATGACGGATCACTCTATCCGCAGCCGGGCAAGCTGCTCTTCTCCGACGTCACCGCCGACCCGAGCACCGGTCAGGTCACGCTCCGCGTGCAGTTCCCCAACCCGCAGGACGAGCTGCTGCCCGGCATGTACGTCCGCGCCCGCCTGAAGCAGGCCGTGGATGTCGATGCCATCGCCCTGCCGCAGCAGGCGGTGCAGCGCTCGAACGACGGCAAGGCCGAGGTCTGGGTCGTCAAGGCGGACGACAAGGTGGTGCTGCAGCCGGTCGAGCTGGGCCCCGTCGTGGGCTCGAGCTGGCTCGTGCGGCAAGGCCTCAAGCCGGGCGAGCGGGTGGTGGTCGAAGGCTTCCAGCGGATTTCCGTCGGCATGCAGGTCAGGCCGACCAGCCTGCCTGCGTCGACGCGCCAGGCGAGCGTGGCGGAGGGCGGCGAGCACGCCGCCGTCAACGCCGTCCGGCTCCGCTAGCGCGCGGCCTCGCGCCAAGGGCTGCGCCAAGACAGCGCCAAGTTCCGCCGGCCGCGACCGCGGCACGGCGGGCGTGCGTATTCGCGTGGCTCGATACCGCACCGTGCCCTCGTCGGCCCGGCATCCACAACCCATCTTGAAACCGCGGTCTCCATGGCTCGTTTCTTCATCGACCGGCCGATCTTTGCGTGGGTCATCGCGCTGTTCATCTGCCTGGGAGGCCTGATCGCCATCCCGAACCTGCCGGTCGCGCAATATCCGATCATCGCACCGCCCTCGATCGCGCTCTCCACCGCGTTTCCGGGCGCGTCCGTCGAAGACCTCTATACGGGCACGACGCGCCTCATCGAGGATGAGCTTAACGGCGCGGCCAATATCCAGAGCTTCGAATCGGCCAGCGACTCCTTCGGCGTCATCGAGATCACGGCCTCGTTCAAGCCGGGCACGGATCCGGGCTATGCCTCGGTCGAGGTGCAGAACCGCCTGAAGCGGGTCGAGGCGCGCCTGCCCGCGGAAGTCCGCCAGCAGGGCATCCTCGTCGAGGAGGCCTCCGCCGCCACGCTGGTGATCATCACCCTGGTCTCCACCGACGGCTCCATGGACGAGGTCGGGCTCGGCGACTTCCTGATCCGCAACGTCATCAACGAGATCCGCCGTATTCCAGGCGTCGGGCGGGCGACGCTCTACTCGACCGAGCGCAGCCTTCGCGTCTGGGTCGACCCGGACAAGCTGCGCGGTTTCTCGCTCAGCGCCTCCGACGTCTCGACGGCCATCCAGAACCAGAACGTCCAGGTCGCCTCGGGCGCCGTCGGCGCCCAGCCGAGCCCGTCGACCCACGGCGTCAATTTTCCCATCATCGTCAAAGGCCAGATGCGGGCGCCCGAGGAGTTCGGCGCGGTCGTGCTGAGAGCCAATCCCGACGGCTCGACCGTGCGGCTGCGCGACGTGGCGCGCATCGAGCTCGGCGGCGAGGATTACAAGTTCACCACGCGGCTGAACGGCGGCGAGGCGGCCGGCATCTCCGTCACCTTGGCGCCGGACGGCAACGCGATGGAGACCGCCAAGGCCATCCGCGCCAAGATGGAGGAGCTGTCCCAGTTCTTCCCCGGCAATCTGAAGTGGGACATTCCCTACGACATCACGCCGGCCGTCGAGGCCTCGATCGAGAAGGTCATCCACACCCTGATCGAAGCGGTGGTGCTGGTCTTCCTCGTGATGTTCCTGTTCCTCCAGAACATCCGCTACACCCTCATCCCCACCATCGTCGTGCCGATCGCGCTGCTCGGCACCTGCACGGTGATGATGCTCGCCGGCTTCTCGATCAATGTGCTCACCATGTTCGGCATGGTGCTGGCCATCGGCATCCTCGTCGACGACGCCATCGTCGTGGTCGAGAACGTCGAGCGCATCATGAACGAGGAGGGCCTGTCGCCCAAGGAGGCGACCCGCAAGGCCATGGACCAGATCACCGGCGCGATCATCGGCATCACGCTCGTGCTCGTCGCCGTGTTCATCCCGATGGCGTTCTTCCCGGGATCGGTCGGCATCATCTACCGGCAGTTCTCGATCGCCATGGTGACGTCGATCGCCTTCTCGGCGCTCCTTGCCCTATCGCTGACGCCGGCGCTCTGCGCCACGCTGCTGAAGCCGATCGCCAAGGGCCACGGCCACGCCAAGCGCGGCGTCTTCGGCTGGTTCAACCGCCTCGTCGACCGCGAGACGTCGCGCTACGGGCGCGGCGTCTCGCGGCTGCTGGCGCGTAGCGGGCGCGTCATGGTGATCTACCTGATCCTGCTCGGCGGGCTCGGCTACGCCTTCGTGCGCATGCCCGAAGGCTTCCTGCCGCTGGAGGACCAGGGCTTCTTCACCGTCGACATCCAGACGCCTCCGGGGTCGTCCTTCAACCGCACCTTGGCGGCGGTGAAGAAGGTCGAGGAGCATCTGCTGGCTCAGCCGGGTGTCGCCACCGTGACCGTCGTCAACGGCTTCTCCTATTCCGGCCAGGGGCAGATGACCTCGCAGGCCTTCGTGACGCTGAAGCCGTGGCACGAGCGCGACGGGGCCAATTCGGCGGCGAACCTGGTGAACGGCACCAACAAGGCGCTGGCGGGGTATCGCGATGCCGTGATCCAGGCGCTGGAGCCGCCGCCCATCGACAACCTCGGCAATGCCTCGGGCTTCAGCCTGCGCCTGCAGGACCGGGCGCAGAAGGGCTATTCCGCTTTGATGGCGGCCGAGCAGCAGCTGCTCGGGCTCGCCAAACGCAGCCCCATGCTGCGCAACGTCTACGTGGAGGGCCTGCCGCCGGCGCCGCAGGCCGAGCTGGTCATCGACCGTGAGAAGGCGGCGGCGCTCGGCGTCGACTTCCGGGACATCAACAACACCATCCAGGTGAACCTGGGCTCGGTCTACACCAACGACTTCCCCAACCGCGGCAAGATGCAGCGCGTGATCGTGCAGTCGGAGGACCTGCAGCGCCTGAACGCATCGGATCTCCTCAATTACGGCGTCAGGAACGTCAGTGGCACCATGGTGCCGATGTCGTCCTTCGCCAGCCTGAAGTGGAGCGTCGGGCCCGCGCAGATCGTCGGCTTCAACGGCTACCAGTCCGTCCGCGTCACCGGCGAGCCGGCGCCCGGCTACACCACCGGCCAGGCGATCGCCGAGATGGAGCGGCTGATGCAGCAGCTGCCCAAGGGGTTCGGCTACACCTGGACCGGGCAGTCGCTGCAGGAAAAGGAGGCGGGCTCGCAGGCCTCCCTGCTGCTCGCGCTGTCGATCCTGATCGTCTTCCTCTGCCTGGCCGCGCTCTACGAGAGCTGGTCGATCCCGTTCTCGGTGCTGCTGGTCATTCCGCTCGGCGTCATCGGCGCCGTCGCGGCCGTCTACCTGCGCGGCATGCCCAACGACGTCTATTTCAAGATCGGCCTGATCACCATCATCGGCCTCTCCGCCAAGAACGCGATCCTCATCGTCGAGTTCGCGAAGGAGCTTTGGAAGCCGGGGACCTCGCTGGTGGACGCGACCGTGCGGGCGGCAACGCTGCGGTTCCGGCCGATCGTCATGACCTCGCTGGCCTTCATCTTCGGCGTGGTGCCGCTGGCCATCGCCACCGGGGCGGCCTCGAAGAGCCAGCAGGAGATCGGCACCGGCGTGATGGGCGGCATGATCGCTGCGACCGTGCTCGCCGTGTTCTTCGTGCCCGTCTTCTTCGTCGTGGTGATGCGCCTGTTCCAGCGCCGGCAAGCGGCCGCCGCCCCCTCCGCCGAGCGGCAGGCCGACGCCGGCGCGCCGTCCGCCGCGCCCCTGCCCGGTGTCGGGCACTGACGGGGACGGCCGATGCCTGCCCCGCCATGCGCCGGGCGACCTGATCGAGAGGCATTCGCAACCACGGGATCGACGCCATGAACCGCCTGGCCGCTTCAACCCTCGGACTCTGTCTCGTCGCCGCGTCGTCGACCCTTGCCGCGAACCAGCCGGGTCCTTCGCGTCCCGGCGAACGGGACGACGACAGCGAGCATCTCACCCGTCTGGCGGCCAAGGAGAGATTGAAGTTCCTCTACGTGATGCGGTCGGCGACACGCAGTTGCACCGAGGCCAGCCAGCTGCGATCCAGCCCGGAATTCCTGACCGGCTATCCGCTGGACGAGGTCGAGAAATCCCTCGAAGCGGCCGCCGCGGCCGCCCGCGAGGTCGGTGTCGATGTCGAGCAGGCGTGGTCGGAGGCGTCGTGGGCTGCGGAGATGGTGGGCAGCGGCATCAAGCAGGACACGGCCAAGTATATCGATCGCTGCCAGCAGACGGGACGGCTCTTCCTGGTCAACCTGAAACGGCTCGAGCACCTGCTGCGGGCGCTCGGCAGCGAGAGGCCGCCGATCAACGGCATCCCCGGCAGCGGCTGACCAGCCCTTACGGCACCGCGAAGGCACGGGGCTCGCACACCGCCGAGGCGCATGCTACAAGGATGTTCCTGTTTCGTTTCCGGGGACGCCATGGCTCGACGGGCCGGCAGCGCCGATCTGCCCCTGCACAACGGCCGCGTGCCGGCCTGGCTCGGCCAGCGCATGGCGCGCCTCGGCGCCGTGATCGCGCAAGCGATCGTCCACCACTATGGTCGCGACGAATTTCTCCGCCGGCTGTCGCATCCGTTCTGGTTCCAGTCGTTTGGCGCCGTCATGGGCATGGACTGGCATTCGTCCGGGATCACGACGAGTGTCATCGGCGCCCTGAAGCGTGGCCTCGGCCCGCTATCCGGCGAGCTCGGCCTGCATGTCTGCGGCGGGCGCGGCAGCCATTCGCGCCAGACACCGCACGAGCTCGTCGCCATCGGCGAGCGCATCGGCTTCGACGGCGCCGCCCTGGCGCGGGCCAGCCGCCTCGTCGCCAAAGTGGACAGTGCCGCCGTGCAGGACGGCTTCGAGCTCTACCTGCACGGCTTCATCGTCGCTGACGACGGCCACTGGGTGGTGGTGCAGCAGGGCATGAACGGCGCCAGCGGCGTCGCGCGGCGCTACCACTGGCTCTCGGAGGGTTTGACGAGCTTCGTGGAGGTGCCGCACGCAGCGATCGACGGCAGGGGTGGTGGTCAGATCGTCAACCTCACCGACCGCCGCGCCGCAGCCTCACGCAACCGGCAGCTGGATCTGGTGCGAGAGGGGCCTGACCGCGTTCTGCGGCTCCTGGCGGACGCCTCGGGGGAGGTTGCGCCGGCCGCCGCCGCGCGGCAGCCGCTGCTGCCGCATCTGATCATGCCGGCGCACCACGACGTGCGGCCGAAAGACGTAATGAGCCGACGCCTGCACGGCGCGCTGGCGGCCGCCGCCGACCGCGGCCCCGCCGACTTCGCCGAGCTGCTGCTGGTGCCCGGCGTCGGCGCCCGCACCATCCATTCCCTGGCCATGGTGGCGGAGGTAATCCACGGCGCGCCATGCCGCTTCGCCGACCCCGCCCGCTACTCGCTGGCGCACGGCGGCAAAGACCGGCAGCCCTACGCGGTGCCGACGTTCGTCTACGACAGGACGATCGAGGTGCTGAAATCGGCGATTGCCAGCGCCAAGCTCGGCAACGACGAGCGGCTCGACGCCATTCGCCGCCTGGACGCCGAGGCGCGGCGGCTGGAGCGCCACGTCGGCGGGCCGTCGCTGCCGGCCTTCGTGGCCGACGAGCGGCGGCGCTCGCACGACTACGGCGGCCGCAGCGTCTTCGGCTGGGAGCCGGCGCCGGCCACCGATCGCGGCGAAGCGTCCCACGAGCGCTAGAGTGCTTTGCGATTGGGTGGAGTCGCCCAATCGCAGAAAAGCGCTCCAGATTCAAAAGGTTATGAGAATTTATCTGCAATTGGATGATCTCATCCAATTGCGAAATGCTCTAGCCGCTGGACGTGGCGCCCGCCCACCGCGCGCTCCATACTGTATATTGTACCGCTGTTGCCATGGACGGATGCCCGATGCGGTTGAAGCGCGATACGGATCTGCTGCTGGTCGTGGATGTGCAGAATGACTTCTGCCCGGGCGGCCTGCTCGCCGTGCCCGGCGGAGCGGAGGTCGCCGCGCCGATCAACGCGCTCATGGGACGGTTCGCGCACGTCGTCCTGACGCAGGACTGGCATCCGCCGGACCATCAGTCGTTCGCGTCGGCGCATCGCGGCCGCCAGCCGTACGAGACCATAGCGCTGCCCTACGGCCCGCAGATCCTCTGGCCGGATCACTGCGTGCAAGGCTCGCCCGGTGCCGAGTTCCACCCGGAGCTCGACTTGACCGGGGCGGAGCTCGTGCTGCGCAAGGGATGTGACAAGGCCATCGACTCCTATTCGGCATTCATGGAGAACGACCGCACGACGCCGACCGGCCTTGCCGGCTACATGCGCGAGCGCGGCTTCGAGCGCGTATTCCTGACCGGGCTGGCGTTCGATTTCTGCGTGCTCTGGTCGGCCGAGGACGCCTGCCGTCTGGGCTTTGCCGCCGTCATGATCGACGATGCCTGCCGGTCCCTCGACCTCGACGGTTCGGATGCCGCCGCGCGGCGGCGGCTGCAGGCGCTCGAGATCCCTGTCGTGACGAGTATGGAGGTCGGCAGATGACGAACGCCGAGCACCTGTCCATTCTCGCAGATCTCAACCGCAACTACGTCCGCGCCGTCGACGAGGCGGATGTGGCTTGGTTCGACGCCCATCTGGCCGGCGATTTCCTCAACAGCAATCCCGACGGCAGCCTGATCGACCGCGCCGCGTTCCTGGAGCAGATCAGCCGCGGCTCGACGGTCAAGAGCATTCGCGAGCACGACGTAGTGATCCGCATCTTCGGGCAGCACGCCATCATCCACGCGCGCACCAGCTTTCTGAATCCTGACGGCTCGCAAGGCGCCGGCCGCTACACCGACGACTGGCATCTGATCGACGGACATTGGCGATGCGTTTCCGCGCACGTCGCGCGGTTTTAGCTGGATCTGCTCGCGGTTCGACTTATTGAGGGCCGCCCACCGCCCGCTCGTCTACGCTATCTTGAAGGTACACCCAAACGGGTGATGCGGAGACGCGGTAAATCTGTCATTGGACACGCTACCTTCTGTGCCGGTTCTGCGCGAGGGCCCTGAGCGCTGCGGTCCGGGCAGCTCGCGAGCGGGAGAGAAGGACACTTGGTTCAAGGAGTCGGAACCTGTCCTCGAGCAGATGATCTCGGGCCATGCCCTAGCGTTGGCGACGACGGGGCCACTTCGCCGCCGTCGCGTCTCCGTAGGCTTCCAAGCAAACAAGAACCGGCGGGCGTGGATTCATCTTTTGGTGAGCAACAAAATTTGATTTGCCATATTTCGCCGGTTGGCTCACTGGATGGGAACTGGGCGGCCGAGTCAAAATTCAAGGGAATTTTGATGATGGTCATTGATCGGTCTGGGCGGATAGCGGCAGGCGCTTGCGCGCCAATTTTGCCTTCGGCTCGGGCCCGGCATATCGAGAAGCGTTGTTCCGTGAGCTTCGGTGAGACCGGCTCGCTCGCTGCTTGCCGCGACAACGAGCCGGCGACCTGCCGCTGCCATCAGTTCGACGATGTATTCGGGAATATGACGCCTGGTTGGCGCCGGGGCTATTCGGGAGGGGCCCGGCGCGGTTCTCGCAATCGAGATGGAACAACGACGCCAAGTTCCTATCCGGAGGACGTAAGGTGTCATTGCCTGCGTCACGGCTGGAACCGGGCGTCGAACATCGCCTTTTCGGTTCGAGAGTTTCACTGAAGCGAAAGATGAGGAGTCCTCTCGGCCGACGGGCTGGGTGGGAGACGAGAGTTCGTGGGTGATTTCAGCAAGCCGAAAGCTAGGCGGGCCGACGTCGGCTTGAAGAGCGACGGCGCTGGGTGGTGGGGATTGCACGACAACCGCTGGGGACGTTCGACCGATATACGCAAAAGACGCAGTCGAATTGGCTTTGCGGTTCAACAGGGGGGGCTAAGTTGGGTACCACGGCTTCCGAAAGCGACGATCTCAGGAGACCGCTCAGCTCCGACCCTAGCGGCGGAGCGGGTGATATCCTCCCGTGCACCGTTCTGATCGAGGATCGGACCTTCTTCCGCGAATGCGTCTTGGCGTCGCTGCGAGCGATGGAGGCCAGTCACGAGTTCCAGGCCTTCGAGAGCGTAGCCGCCTGGGAGCAGAGCTCTGCGGCGGGCAGGACCTCGCTGCTCATCCTGTGGATGTCAGCGCCGTCCATGCAGCCGGAGCCCGACGGCGTCTTTGCCGATCGGCTGAGGCAAGTGCTGCAGCTGCCTGAACCACCGCCGGTCGTCGTGATGTCCGACCACGAGAGCGCCGATTGCGTCGCCTACGTCATGAACTGCGGCGCGAGCGCCTTCCTGCCCACGAGCATGGGCGTCGAGATGGCGGTCAAGGTCCTGGATCTCGTGCGCGCCGGCGGCAGCTTCATCCCGGCGAGCACCTTGTCGGCGATGACAAGCGCCGACGACTCCGTGCTGCGGGCCTCGGAACTGACGACGCTGCTGTCGCCGCGGCAGCTGGCGGTGGCCCGGGCCATGCGCAAGGGGCTGCCGAACAAGGTGATCGCCGACGAACTGGCCATGTGTGAGAGCACCGTCAAGGTCCACGTCCGAACCATCATGCGCAAGCTCAACGCCCGCAACCGGACGGAGGTCGCCTTCCTCACCCGGGACCTCGACACGGATCTGCGGGGCGGCATCGCGGGATGAGGGCGCCACGATGAGGGCGCCACGGCGACATTGATTCCGGACGAACGGAGTTGCCGCCCCCGCGCCCCCGGCAAGCCGGCGACGCGAGGGCGGCCGCCGCACCCCCCGGCGTAACCATCGCATTTTCGACGGATCCACAATCATTGCGCGGATCCGTCTACGGCATCTCCCGATCCGACGCGGTCGGATCAGACGAGATTACTTGGCGCCAAGGCGCCGGCTCGCCCTATGCGTTCCTCAGTTCGAAGCGCTCGACTTTGCCGAAGCAACCGGCGTGTCGGCGATCTCGGCCGAGCCGCCGGATTCGCTCGTCTGCCTGATGTCGGCCACCGGCAACAACACTTTGATCGTGTCTCCCGGCTGCACCGCGGCGGCGTCGCTCGCCACCATCGGCGTCGCGTCGGACTGCCCAGCGCGCAGGATCGTGAACGTCGGCTCGGGCCGCCGCTGGCCGGCTCCAGCGACGATCAGCCCCATCTGATTGAGGATGCCCTCCGTGACCTTGCTCCTGTTCCTGAGCTCCTGGAGCTTCTGGTCCGTGTCGCGGATATCGATGGCGATGTCGCCTTCACGCTTGTTCTTGAGGTCGAGAAGGCTGATGTCGGCCCTGCTGATCTCCTGGCGAGCGCGAAGCATGCTGGACTCGAGCCGCAACCGGCTCCCCTGCATTTCGGCCTTGGACCTTTCCAGGGCGTATTGCCGCGGTGCGGCGGCGAGGCCCCTGGTCACGAGCGACGAGATGCCGTCGAGCTCCTTGTTGATGAGCGCCGCCTGAGTGGCCTCGGTTTCCATCTGTGCGGATAGCGAGATGGCTTCCTTTTCAAGATAGGATTTGAGATCGCGCAGAGCATTGGTCTGGGTGCGATACGCGTCCGCCCGTGTCTTGAAGATCGAGATCTCCTGGTCGATCAACGCGGCAACTTGTGGTGCCGACTTACGTTCCAGCAATGTCTGGGGAAAGCTGATCGAGTCGCTGCCGGCTGCCTCGGACTTCAGGCGCGCCTGTCGGGCGATCAGCGCATCTCGCTGAAGCGCGACGCTCGCCAGATCGCCCTGCGCGGTCAGCGCGTCGCGGGCCAGATCGTTGGTCCGCAGGGCGCCGCCCGCCAGGGAGACGGCTTGCAGGACGGTCAGGCCCGGCCGGAAGGGAAAGTCGCCGGGCTTCATGACATCGCCGACGACATAGATAGGCCGGTACTGGATCACCTCGACGCTGGTGTCCGGCGGCTGGATCAGGTTCATCCGCCTTTGCAGTCTCTGGCCGATGGCCGCCGCGACGTCCGTTGGCGTCTTGCCGGCGGCACCCACCTCGCCGACCAGGGGCAAGGCGATGGTGCCGTTTGCCGCGACCGTAAACTCGTCGTTGAGGCCCTCCCACTCGACGATCTTGTCCTGCGAAGCGCGCCACTCGTAGACTTTGACGCGCAACTTATCCTGCGGGCCCAGCGCATAGCTCTCAGCCGCGTGCGCGGCAGCCGTGATGTTCAGCGCCGCGAGGACTGCGATCGCGAGAAGCGGTTTTTTCAAGGGGATCCCCATGGCCAGGCCGTCACAGTTTCAGGATGTATTCCGGGTCGGCGCGCCGGGTAAGGACATGGGCAAAGCCGATCAGGTTCCCCTTCAGCCTGCCCCGGCGATCGATATAGGGCTCGGGCCTCAGGCTCTTCAGGACGTTTGCAACGAGGTTCCGGCAAATCAGGCGAATGCCGAACCAACGCTGCATCGTGCCCTTGCCGATGAGGTAGATGGGATTGACGATCTGCGAGTAGCCCAGCCGGACGCCGTTGACCCGGCCACCCTTCGCGCCGAGATGCACGCCCCAGAGCTGCTCGATGCTGACGATGCGCCCGTGCGCCCGCAACTGACTGGTGAAGTCGATGTCCTCCTGCCATCCGTAGAGGGGGAGGCGCTCGTCAAAGCGCAGGCCGCCGATCGTGCTCGCGCGTATCGACATGTTGCAGCCATACGCGCCGGGATGGTCCTTGACTTGTGGGGGCGAAGAAAAGGAGGGGCGATAGGCGTCGAGTAGGGCGACGGCCTCATCGAAGCCGACGCCGGGTCCGTGCGCTCCGTCGGCCAGCAGGCTGCCCGTGACCACGGCATAGTCGCCGTGCTCGCGAAAGACCCGGGACAGGGTCTCCAAGTATGAATCGGAAGGAATGAAATCATCGTCGAAGAAGCTGATGATGTCGGTGTCGGCTTCGCAGAGCGACAGCGCGCGATTGCGTTGGGCGCAAAGTCCCGGGTCGCCGAAGACGTACGACACCCTGAAGGTGATGTCGGGACGCACCTCGATGTCGTTCGGCGATGGGGCCGAGACGATCACATGGTCGGGGTGCAGGGTCTGGCGCTCCAAGTGCGACAACAGCCTCGATACCAGCGATGGTCGACCGCTTGTCGGGACGATCAGCGTGATGTGCATGCCTTTCCCCGCAACTCCCCAGGAACTTACGACTACGGATTGCGAGGACTGTATGTGCGGACGCCTGCAGGCCCGAGTACCAAATCCGATGCCCGAGGTCTTAGGCCCGGCGGACTCTACTCCGAAATCGGTACGGACGCGGCCGGGGCGAGGCACGCATGGCGCAGCCCGGTTCCGAAAGAGTGGATTGGGAGCAGGAGCGTATCGTCGGATGATGCGCGGACGGGGGCATCGCGGTGCCCGGTTGGAGACAAGCAATGTACCAGTTTGTGGCGGCGGACGCGGCGATGCGAAGCAATGAGGTCGGTTCCGCTCCCCCCACGACGTCGCAGAATACCTACGGCTCGGTCGCCCTGGTCCACGACTGGTGCCCGTCGTTCCGCGGCGGCGAGCGCGTCCTGGCGGAGCTGAGGAAGGTATTCGACGCCGATCATATCTTCACGCTGTTCCATTTTCTGGACGACGACGTCCTGGATGCCCACTTCCGTGGGGCGCAGTTTCACACGTCGGCTGCCAACAGCTGGCCCGGCGTGCGCAGGTTCTATCGCCACCTCTTCCCGATCTGCCCCTTCCTCATCGAGCAGTTCGACGTCACCGGCTTCGACGCCGTCGTGAGCTCGTCGGCGGCGTTCGCCCGGGGAATCATCACGCGGCCCGATCAGCCGCATCTGTGCTACGTGCACAGTCCCATGCGGTATGCGTGGGACGAGCAGTTCTCCTACATCGATCAGATGCGCATGGGGAAAATCCGGGGCCTCCTCTTCAGGATGTTCTTGCACCAGATGAGGACGTGGGACACCCGCACGGCCCATGCGCCGGACGTGATGGTGGCGAACTCGAACTTCGTCAGGGCCCGCATCAGACGCATCTACGGTCGCGATGCGGAGGTCGTCTTTCCGCCCGTCGACGTCCCGCCCGAGGCCTTTTGCCGCGACAAGGACGATTACTACGTGACGGCATCCTTCCTGGCGCCGTACAAGCGGACCGACCTCGTCATCCGCGCCTTCAACGCGATGCCCAACAGGCGCCTGCTCGTGGTCGGGGACGGCCAGCAGTCGCGGGCGCTGCGCTCCATCGCCGGGCCCAACGTCGAGTTCACCGGGTTTCTGTCGCGGGCGGCCTATCTTCGCACCGTCGCCCGCGCACGGGCGTTGGTGTTCGCGGGCTGCGAGGATTTCGGCATCGCGTTGGCCGAGGCCCAGGCGCTGGGCACGCCGCTCGTCGCCTTCGGCCGGGGCGGCGCGCGCGACATCGTCGTCCCGTTCGGGGGAGGGCACGAGCCCACCGGGATCCTCTTCGACCGTCAGGACGAGACGACGTTGATCGATGCGGTTGCCGCGTTCGAGGCGTGCCGGGCCGACTTCTCGGCCGACGCCTGCCGGCAGCGTGCCGGCCGGTTCTCGACCGAGCGGTTCCACCAGGGCATCAACCGGGCCTTCGGCATGGCGCTGGAGGTTCATCGCGCCAACTTCCGTTGACGCAGGCCAGGCGGACGCAGGGCGTCCGCACCTCCAGCGCTCCGTCGCGGCGCGGCCGGATTCAGAGATTTGCAGCAGTTCGACCCGATCGGATGATCATATCCGATCGGACGCGCTCAAGCGCCCTGGAGGCCGCGTACCGCCAGGCGGCGCGCGTCGACGCGCGTGGCCTTGAACTCGGAGCCTCCACCCCACGAGGACGCCGATCTGCGACTGGCCAGGCTGGCCGCCTCCGCCGCCGTCATCAGGCCGTCGGCCACGGCCATTTCCTTGAGGTAGGCCTCGGCCGAGGCGGACCATCGGAACTCCTGTGCGCGGGCCTTGCCGGTGGCTGCCATTCTGAAGCGCAACGTGGGGTCGGCGCGTAGCCGCTTGAACGCGTCGATCCAGGCATCGGGCTGATCCGGCGGTGCGTAGATCGCTGCGTCGGCGCAGAGTTCCGGCAGGCTCGCGCGGTCGGATACGACGACGGGGCAGCCCAGCACCATGGCCTCCAGCGGAGGCAAGCCGAAGCCTTCCACGAAGGACGGAAAAGCAAGGCAGAGCGAACTCGACAGCAGTGCCGCGAGCTCGTTGTCGGAGAGCCGGCCGAGAACGGCGACGTTGGCGTCCTCGCTCGGCCCGGCGCCGGACTGAAACACCCTGGCGTCCAGTCCGCCGACGAGCGCCAGGCGGAATCCGGACGCAGCCAGGCGCGGCGCGAGCGCCAACAGCATGCCGACGTTCTTGTGCGGTGCCGGGCTGCCGATCACGACGATCGTGTTGGGGCCCGCCACCCGGCGCGTCTCGTCGGAGTGCTTTGGCGACCAGGCCAGAGCGTGCTCGTGCCCGTTGGGAATGACGGTGATCGCGTCAGACGAGCAAATCCCTTCCCTGACCAGTTCGGCCGCCGAGAACGACGAAACCGTGGTCACGCGCACTGCGCGTCTGGCGATGAGCGGAATGAGCAGCCTGTGCAGCAGGCGAAATTGCCGCGAATAGCTCTGCGGAAACGCGCGCGTGTTGACGTCGTGAATGCACAGGATCTGTTTGGCGGCCAGGATGGGGCCGGTGTTGCACAGGCTGAGCAGCCCATCGCGCACCTGGCCCGGCAGCACCAACTGCTCCCACGGGTGACCACCGAAATCACCCGCGCGGCGGACGGCGATCTGCTCCGTGGCGAGCTGGCGGCCATGCTTCGGCGTGACGAGCTCGACTTCCAATCCCTGCGCGAGCGGGTGGCCATCGCGGATCAGCCGATCCAGGCTGGCGACGATCTCGTGGGCATAGCGCTGAACGCCGGTGAGCGGTTGGGTCAGGAAACGTCCATTGATCGTCCAGCATCGGGTCATTCTTTTAAGGGGCCTTGTTCACCGGCGCGTAGCATGTGGAAATCGCGCTCGGTGAATGTCTTTCACCCCCGATTTCAGCGCCAGCTAGCAATGGGCGTAGGACGTGGGGAGGGCATACCCCTTCCGCACGATGGCTTCGCTCCATAGCGTAACGCCACCCTCGGATTGCCGTGTTGACCGCATTCGCCGGCGCCCTGATCAAAGCTGATGCGAGCACGGAGGTTTTGAAGGTGAATGCCGATGCCCAGTGGTCGAGGACGTCCGCGCGCCGCGTCTGGACCGTCAACGGCGACTTCGTGACCCTCAAGCCGACCGGCGTCGCCCGCTACGCCAGGGAGGTGACGTCGGCGCTCGACGATCTCGTGGCTGAGCGCCATCCGCTGGCGCACGATCTCGAGCTCAACCTCGTCGCGCCGCGCGAGCCGGTGGATCTGCCCCTGCGGCGCATCGGCGTGACGGTGGTTCCGGAGTTCCGCACGCCGCGCCTGCCCCAGGTCTGGGCGCAGTTGCAGCTGCCGCGGCACGTCGAGGGCGGCCTGCTCAGTTTCTGCAATCTGGCGCCGATCGCCATCCGCCGGCACGTGGTCTGCATCCACGACGCCCATACGTTCATCATGCCGGAGAGCTACGGCCTGCTGTTCAGGCTGGCTCACCGCCTCATTCTGCCGGCGCTGGGGCGGCGCGCGCAGCTCGTGACGACGGTGTCCGGATTATCACGCGATCATCTCGACGAGCTCGGCATCGCGCCGCGCAGCAAGGTCGTCGTCGCCTACAACGGCAGCGATCATGCGGATCGCTGGCGGCCGGCGCGCTCGGCGCGCAGCTATATCGACCGCAAGCCCTTCGTGCTCTGCATCGGGCGGGACCAGCCCTACAAGAACATGTCGCTCATCTGGCGGATCGCTCCGGCGCTGAAGCAGCTCGGGCTCGATGTCCTGGTGGCCGGAAACGTCGCCGCGACGGACGTGCCCCAGCTGTCGGACAATGTGCACCTGATCGGGCGCGTCGATGATGACGAACTCGCGGCCGCCATGTCGAACGCTGTCTGCTTCCTTTTTCCGTCCCGGATCGAAGGCTTCGGCCTGCCCGCCGCCGAAGCGATGGCGAGAGGCTGCGCCGTGGTGGCCTCGACCGCCCCGGCGATTCCCGAAGTCTGCGGCGATGCGGCGCTCTACGCCGATCCGGACGATGTGCAGGGCTGGGTTCGTGCCATCGCGTCGCTGTATCAAGACCCTGCCCTGCGGGCGTCGATGCGCCGGGCCGGCTATCAGCGTTCGCGGCGCTTCACTTGGCGACGGGTGGCGGAGACCTACCTCGAGCTGATGGCCCAGGTCGACGGCCGCAGTGACCTAGTCGGAACGGCCGGGGCGTCGTCGGAGGCTTCCTTAGGCGGATCGGCACGGTTCGGCTGAGCAGCCCGCAGCGGGCGCTGCCTGGAGCGCTTTGCGATTGGGTGAATTCACGCAATCGCAAAAGAAGCGCGCCGACCAGATCATGAACGAGGAATAGGTTGGCAAGCCGGGCTGAGGTGGACGGCCCGGCTGAGGACGTGCTGCGACGATTGCTCGAACACCTGCCGGATCAGCACGGTGGATGCCGCGACGAGCCGCTGCACGTCGATGGGAGAAGTGGGAGCCGGCGTCTGCCAAGCTCGCTCCGAGTGGCCCGGCGCAAGCATGCGGCGCTGATGAGGTCGCGGTCATGGGCGGCCCCGTGCGGGTACTCAGGTCATTCGCGTCGCCGAGCTGCTCCGCGCGCCGGCCGCAAGAGCGTTGCCCGCCGCCGAGAAACGTGGCTGGGCAAGTTGCGGCGGCACGGCGGGCGTGGCGACCAGGGCGTCCCGGCACGACAGGACCGTGGCCAGGCAGATGAAAAACAGAATGCCGGGGTCCGCGCTCCCGGCGGAGACGAAGTTGGCAAAAAGCGTCGCCAGGCCGCACGCGCGCGCCGCCTCATGCAAAGCGAGCAGGTCGAGGTCGGGGTGACGGTGACGCGGCGGCGGGCGAAGGAACACCGCGGCGAGAGAGAGCTGCAGCAGTGTGCCGATGAGGCCGGTCTGGCTCAGCACGGCGACCAGCCAGTTCGACGCGCGCGAACTCCCCATCCCGACGCCGAGGCCGCTGGTGTCGAAAAACGTCTGCAGGCTGCGTGCATTCCAATAGCCGCGCTCGAGCGCGGAAGCGGACTGGGATTTGGTGAGGACGGTGATCTCGATCAGGCTTTGCACGTCTGAGAACGCCCTGTCGTTGACCAGATAGATCCCCAGGCAAATCGTGGTGGTGACGAGCACGACGCCGACCAGGATGAGATCGGAGCGGCGGATCCTGCCCCTGAGCAGGGACAGGCCGGCGGAGATCCCCAGCCACGCCGCATACGCGCCGATGCATGCATACGCCGTGGTCGACGTCGACAGCAGCAGCAGAAGCATGGCGAGCAGCGTGAGGGCGAACACCATGCGGCGCTGCGTGACCCGCCAGTAGGTCGCGACGAAGACGAGGCCGGAGAACATGGCCGCTGCGAATGCCGATGCCTCGGGGTGGCCGCCGGCGATCCGGGAGAATCCTGCCTGCTCCACATCCGTCAGTAGAGCGTAGCTCGCGGTGCGAATGGGCAGGAGGAGGTCGCCGCCGCCGGCTGACTTGCCGAGCAGATCGACGAGACCGAGGCCGGCGTTCAGGATGAGCCACGCGAAAAAGCCGCGCTTGACCGCCGCGAGCACCGCCGGCTGGCGCAAGGCGATACAGAGCGTCAGGCATGTCAGGGCCCCGAGCGCGAAATAGCTCGGCTGCGTGATGTTGCCGGAGACCGGCGAGAGGGGGACCTCTTGGACCGCTCCCTGGTTCGGGACGAACGCGCTCACGTCCCCCTGGAACAGCCTCGGCAGGATCAGGGCCGTTCCGGAGGTGTAGACGACAAGCATCAGAACGAGAAGGCTGATGGGATGCCGGGACAGCTCGGCGGCGATCTCGTGCAGGCCGTCCCGGCGGATCGCAAGGCGAGCAATGAGAATCAGGGCGAACAGTGTATAGATCAGCGGCGATGAGCCGCCCAGGCTCGGCAGAACGGCGAATGCAGTCGAGCCGAATGCCAAGGACGCCATGAGCGCGACGATGACGGGGGAGCCCAGAGCGTGTCCGACGAGCAGCAGCGCACCGCAGACCAGGAACCCTGGAACGGACGGGATCATGTTACGGCCCAGCCGGTTCGGCGTCACGTCCGCGGAGCGCCTCGGTGAGCGGATGGTGGGCGGTGTCCGGACTGCTTGGCATTGCGATCGGGCTGTGGTTCAGGGTGTACGCCGCCCTTGCGGCGACGGTCGTTGTCGCTGCGGTTGCCATCGGCGCCAGCGTGATGGCCGGCGAATCGCTCGGGATGACGGTGGTTCGATCGGTCGGCGCCATCGTCTGCCTCCAGGCAGGATACATCGTGGGCCTGCTCATCTCGACGGGCTGGCGGCGCTACACACAACGGCCGACGCGGCGCTAGTGTGGCGAATCCGAAATTCGCGCCACCTCGGGGCTGCGCTCGGAGCGAATTGCGGGTTCTCAATCCACACTAGCAACTTTATGATTCGAGTGTGGTTTAATGGATCAGAAGGTCCTGAACATTGATGCCATGTGGGGGGTAGGACCTTCAGGTCCACCACACTAGAGCATTTCGTCATTGGATGGGACCATCCAATGACAGAGAAATACCCATGACTTTTTGAATCTGGAGCGCTTCTCTTGCGATTGGGGGAGCCCACGCAATCGCGAGGCGCTCTCGGAGCTATGGACGGTGTTCCGACAGGCCCGCCCATCGCCGCCGGGGCGGCCGGGGCGGCCGGCGGCCCTGCTCGAAGCCTGCTGTATGCGCGGCGCGGAGACCGGGGGATCGGTCGACTCGAGGCCCTCATCGTCCACGCGCGGCGCGGCTGGCCGGGTGCGCTCCGGCAGATGTGGGCGGCCGTGATCACGATGTCTGGTGGGTGCGTACGAGCGCCGGAATCGTCCGCACCATGATGGACAGGTCCGTCCAGAACGACCAACTGCGTACGTACTGCGAGTCGATGGCGACGCGTTCCGCATAGGTCAGGCTGCTGCGGCCGCTCACCTGCCAGGCGCCGGTAATGCCGGGCCGTGTTCTCAGGTAATCCTCGGCCATCGGGCCGTAGAGGGCGATTTCGTCCTGGACGACCGGGCGCGGGCCGACGCAGCTCATGTCGCCTCGCAGGACGTTCAGGAGCTGCGGCAGCTCGTCCAGGCTGGAGCTGCGAAGCATCCGGCCGATGAAGGTGATGCGAGGGTCGTCGGTGAGCTTGCGGGTGCGCCGCCACTCCTCGGCCGCCTCGGGATTGGTGCGCAGATGCTCTTGGAGCACGCGATCGCCATCCTGCACCATGGTCCGAAACTTGTAACAGCGGAAGGCCTTGCCACCCAGCCCGACGCGCTGATGGCCGAAGAAAATCGGGCCGCCCATCGATGCCTTGATCATGAGCGCGACGATGATCATGAGCGGCAGCAGCAACAGGAGCGCCGTCGTGGCGATACACACGTCGAAGGTGCGCTTGGCGAGCCCGCCGGGCGCGCGTGTCGCGACCGAAGAGTTGCGGTTTCGCTGTTTCGCGAAAGGCGGTGCTGACATGGCAGGGAAAGGCTGATCGTCCAACACTTGAAGCTTGTCTCCTCCGAGCGTGCGGCGGAGTTTCTGCCCGAGACAGTCACGTAACCAAGCGCTTAGAAGAGGTAGCCGATGGAGCGAACGTGTACGCCGATAAGGAGGAAGAGGTAAGGCGGACGGCTTCCATCTACCACCCTCCGTGCTCTGGGCCGCCGATTACTGCGGCGTAATGGCGCTGCGATAGCTGTCGAAGGCCGCCTTAGGGCCTCCGAGCACCCAGCCGTTGCCGTCCGGCGCGCGGTCGAGATGGACCAGCCCCATGTAGGCCTCGAAGCTCGGTCTCCAATAGGTCTCGTCGAGCAGCTCGTAGACGTGTGCTGCCTGGACGTCGTAGGTCGGGGCCAGCTTGCGCAGCAGCGCGACCTTCTCCGTGAGGCCGCGGGCCTGCTCATCTTCTCCGTCGCGCTGGCTGCCGAACGGGTGATTGAATTCGGTGACCCAGATAGGCTTGCCGTACTTTACCAGATACTTGAAGGCCCACTCCGGATCTTCGTTGTACCAGTGCCAGACGGTGATCTCCCAGGGGATGCCGTCCTGCTTCAGCCGCTCGAAGATGCCGACATGGCCCCAGCCGGCCGATCCCATGGCCCGCCTTGCCGTGGGGCTGGCGGCACGTACGCCTTCCGCCAAGCCGCCGAGGACGGCCGCGACCTTGACGTAGCGCGGACCGTAGTAGTCCAGTGCGCCGACCCCGCCGGCGGCGCCCCATTCGCAGGGGTACTTCGTGCCGTCGTCGCGCATCTCGCAGGGCTGGATGATGGCGTAGTTCTCCAGTTCGTTGCCGAGCTCCCACACCTCGATCTGGGGAAACCGGCGCACGAAGGCTTCGGCGAATTGCGAGCTCTTTCGCTTCAGCTCCTCGGGCGAGTCGCGCTCAAGATCGACTGGCGGAAGGAGCACTGGAAGCACGGCGATACCGTGCGTGGCAGCGCTGTCCACCAGCTTCGTCAGGCTTTCCATCGCGTCGAGCCGCGGAACGTCCACCCGGTAGGATTTGGCGTTGAGCGCCTTGAGCAGCCCGATCTGCTGGTCGAACGTGACGCCCGGATAGGCAACGAACGGATGGCCGTTGACGCCCCACAGAAGATCACCCGCGCGGGACGGGGTTGCCAGCAGCGGCGCTGTCATCGCACACAGCGCGAGCAGCGTGCGGAGGAAGTTGCGGCGCATCGTATCTCCTGGGCACGGCGAATGGCCGGGCCGTTGCCCGGTTGAGGCGCCGCAGAATGGCCGCGGCGCCGCCTTTCCGAGCCGTCTCCAAACGACGAACCGGCGCGCCTCTATGGTGGAGTGCCTACTCCGAAAGGAGGGGGCCGATCCGCCGTTTGCATCGGCCGTGCAATTCAAAAGCGATGTCGCGCTTGGCGTAGTGGCTCTTTTGCAGAGGGGCTCACGCCGTCAATCCGACAATCACAACCCCCGCAACAATGAGAGTGACGCCGGTCAGCGACTGCCACGTTGCTGCCTCGCCGAACAAGACAGTGCCGGCGAGCACAGTGGCCACGATGCCGAGTGCCACGAAGGGATACGCGAGCGATAGGGGCATGCGCGAGAGCACGAAGAGCCAGACGATCGCGCTCAGGCCGAAGCAGGTCAATCCAGTGAGCACCAGCGGCGACTTCGCGACCGCCAGCGCCACCTCGGCCATGCCGCCGTCGCGGATCGCCGCCTGGATGGCCGAGCTGGTCATTCCACCCTTCAAGACGATCTGGGATAACGAGGACAGCGACACGCTCAGGAGAACGAACAGGGCGTCGAGAAGTCTCATGCTGCGTCCTTCGGATCGTCAAATATAACTCGGAACGTTCAGGTCGCCGCTATCAGGATGGTGCAGGTGAGGCCGAAGGCGAGCAGACTGTTCCAGTCGCGGATGGCAAAAACGATCGGATCGTCGTGCATTTGCCGGCGATGTGCCATCAGCAACGCTCGTCCGAGCCAGTACATCAGGATCGGACAGATCAACCAGAGCAGCTTGGGGTGCACATAGAGCTGACGGACGCTGTCGGAGGAGACGTAGAGCGCAAAGAGCGTGATGGCGTTGTAGCCGGCCGCGGCCGCCAGCGCCGCGATGATGCCGAGATCGGACTTGCGGTAGTTGCGGTTGTTCGGATCGGGGAGATCGGCGTCCATGCGCGCCGCCAGCTCGATATAGCGTTTGATCAACGCCAGCGCCGTGAAGATGAACATCGAGAAACCGAGCAGCCACTCCGACACCGGCACGGAGATCGCCACCGCTCCGCCGATGATGCGGATGGTGTAGAGAGCGGCCAACGCAACGATGTCGACGAGCATCTTGCGCTTGAGGAAGAAAGTGTAGGCGGTCGTGAGCGCCAGATAGGCCAGGAGCATTGCGGCGAAGCGCGGCCCTGTCGCCAGCGCCAGCGCCATGGCGGCCGCCACCAGTCCTGCCGCCGCCGGGATCGAGGCCAGGATCGGCACCGTGCCCGCTGCAAGCGGGCGGTTCTTCTTCGAGGGGTGCTTCCGATCGGCTTCGATGTCGACGAGGTCGTTGCAGATGTAGACCGCCGACGCGGCGAAGGAGAACGCAAAGAACGCCATGACCGTCGCGATCAATGAATCCGCGTCCAATTTATGCGATGTCAGCATCGGCACGAAGACCAGCGCGTTCTTCGCCCACTGGTGAACTCGGATCAGCTTGATCCATGCTTTTGCCGCGCCGGCGATCGGCTCGATGGTCCGCACGTCGAGGCCGCTCGCGGCCAATTCGCGACGAACCGATGCCGAGGGCTGAACGGCAACGCATCTGCGGCAGGCTGCCCACACCGGCACGTCGGCCCGGTCGTTGCCGATATAGTCGAAGTCCCTTTCGCCGAAAGCCTCGACGAGACGGCGCGCCTTCGCGTGGGACGACAGATTTTCTGTGTCGTCGGAGGCGAACCAGCCGTCTGCACCGACATGAGCGGCGACCGCCGACACGTAGCGTGCATTGCTGGCCGAGGCGACGTAAACTTTCCGCCCTTGCAGCCGCGCCTCGTCCATCAGCGCCAGCACGCGTTCATCGTAGGGCAGGCTGCACGGGTCGATGGGCGTTTCTGCGGCGATGCCAGCCTTGAGGGCGGCCTTTCCCTGCGAGAGCAGCGCGAACAGATGAAACACTCGCCATGGATTTGCCCCTAGGTAGGCGAATGCCGATTCGACGAGGAGGTCGGAGCGAACCAACGTGCCGTCGAGGTCAACGACCAACGGGGTCCTGACTTGAAGCACGTCCTGAATTCTGGTCCTGGACGTCATACGTCACCTCCAAGTACACGAGGAGATCAAGTTTAGCGTAACCTGTGCCAGCGACAGTTCATGAGATCATTTACCGAGCACTCACCGCGAATACAGCGAATTGGGGTGTCTGGAACACCGCTGCCTGATCCTGGCCCCTCAACTCCCCGCGTGCTGCGACGACGTAGTCGATGCCGTGCTTGCGTGCGTAAGCCATCATCGCGTTCAGCGAGTCGAGAGCGCTCGTCTCGTCGATTCGTCGGCTCCACGTCGCGTAGTACCAGGGAGCCCACATCACGGCGGCGCCGCAGCGCTCGCAGACCCACTGCCTGCGGCGGGCCAGCGCCTCGAAGGGGACGGAGACCTCGCCCAAGTCGTGAAAGGGCAACAGGAACATGGCGTTGGCTGGGGTGGCGCGTTGGGCCCAGTCCCCGATCTCGCGCCACTCCTCGATGATGGCGTTGCTCTGCCGCGCCTCAAGCAGGTTGGCGCGCGTCTTGGCGACGTGGAAGCCGAGAATCCCAGCGCCACAGATCATTGCGATGGCGGCAAGGGCTGCCGGCCGGCGCAGCCTGCCGGCGGCGGCGGCAAGAGGAAGGCGGTCGGCATGCTTTGCCGCGACGAGCACGAGAAGGGTGAGCGGTGCGAGCCAGTGACTTGTACAGGAGGTCAGAGCCAGCGCGGGCCGAGGATGACGCGCTCGACGGGTTGCGAGCTCGTCAGCCAGCGGGCGAGCAATGCCAGAATGCCGAGTGTGGCCAGCAGATGGGCGGCGTAGCTGACGCGGAGAAGGTGGAGATTCAGGATGAGGCGGCTGCCGGTGAGATATGGAGCGGCGATGCCGACCAGATACACGAGAGCGAAGCCGAACAGCGCGATCGTGAATTGCTGCCCCGTCCCGCCGAAAAAACTCAGCGACACCAGTGCAAGAAGGACGACGACGACAAGGTAGGCCTTGTTCACGTCTCGGATGCCGTCCAGCAGGAAATGCGGGGCGCCGAAGTCGCGCAAGTACTGGATGTATTCGAAGGGCTGGTAGGCAGGCTGTCCGGTGGACGCCGCGCTGATCCAGAGCACCGTCGGCAGGGCCAGCAGGAGGAAGCCGGCGACGCCGATCGCCGTCCGCCACATGAGATCGCGCCTCGCGGCAGGCTCCGTCCACCAGCGCAGCCCGAGGAGCAGCGCCATGGGCACGAGGTTCCATGCCCCCATGAAGGCATTGACGGAGAAGGCGACGCCGTTGAGCGTCAATGCGGACGCCGTGCGGCCTTTCAGGAGCATGAACAGGATCAGCAGCGTCAGGCCATTCACGACCTCCGAGTGGGTGAAATGATTGATGAACAGGCCGCCCGCGCCCGCGGCCGACCAGCCCTGCATGGTCGAGACGAGGATCAGTCCTGCACCGAAAATGAGGCGTTCGGGGAGAGAGCTGACGCCCAGAAGTTGGGCGCAGGCAAGGAATCCAGCGAAGGTCAGGGCGCGCGACAACACCTGCAGGGTCAGGAAGATCGTGTAGGCGTTGCTGTCCGTGACGAGCGGCTTGATCAATATCCAGAATGACGAGACGAAATATCTGAGCGATTGAATGTATGTATCGTCTTGGAATTGGCTATCGTTGTAGAGCCCCAGCAAGAAGGGCAGGTGGAAGATATTGTTCGACGCTCCGAAGACGAATCCCTGGATCGATACGGACACGACGGCGCCGGCAAGGCTTAGTGTCGAAATCGCGACCAGATCGCCGATACCCGATCCGGACGACTGCTGTAGCGAGCGAGGCAGCGATCCTGGATAGATGCTCGTCATACGCCTGGCCTCCTGGTGCTGTCGCCTCCAACGGCACGGCAGGTGCTGTGCCGATGCCGGGCATAGGTGAGCCGCGCGCTCCCGGGAATGCCGCAAGCATGCGCCACGCCGTCAAACCGCAGACCCAGCCACAACGGGAGCTCGGGCACCGACAACAACCGGGGCTGCGTCTGCATGATGCAGCATCGCGACGCCGACGCCTGCGCACGGCGGGTCGTCCCCCGGTTGTGCGCCCTACAATGCCCGGAGCGCGGTCTCGCCGGGCCGTCTCCAAAGGACGAAACCGCGCGCCTCTAAGACGGAGTGGCCTACTCCGAAAGGAGATCGTCGATCCGCCATTTTCATCGTCTGCGCAGTGTCACGATTGAAGTCACAGTGGGCGCAACCAGAACGGAGCGCGTCCGTCCCCGGCGACGTTCCCTGATGAGCCAAGACTGCTGAAAGATCAGACATGCGAGATTTCGATCGAGCGGCGACCGTCCACGGTGTGTTCGCTCGGCAAGCTTCGGAAACGCCGTCGGCGATGGCGGTGATCGAGCAGACGCGCGCGTACGGCTACCAGGACATCGAGAGGCGCTCGAACAAGCTGGCCCGCTACTTGGTCAGCGTGAACGTCGGCCATGGCGACCGGGTTGTGCTGCTGGCGGAAAGGTCGGCCAGCACCATCGTGGCCATGCTTGCGGTCCTCAAGACCGGGGCCGCCTTCGTTCCGCTCGATCCGGCCTATCCGCAGGCCCGCCTTGCGACGATGCTGGACGACGCGGCGCCCGCCCTCGTGCTGGGGCGCGCAGCGTTGGCGCCGCCCGGCGTCGGCCGTTTCGTCGACCTTGACCAGGCGATGGCCGAGGCGGAGCCGCAGGCGGCCGAGAGCCTGCCGGCGATCGCGGGGCCCGAGGACGCGGCCTACATTATGTATACGTCGGGCTCGACGGGCCGCCCGAAGGGCGTGGTCGTGCCGCATCGCGCCATCGTCCGGCTGGTCTCCGATCAGACCTACGCACGCTTCGAGGCCGACGAGACCTTCCTTCATCTGGCGCCGCTGGCCTTCGATGCCAGCACGTTCGAGATCTGGGGGGCGCTGCTGAATGGCGCGAAGCTCGCCGTCGTGTCTGAAACGCAGCCGTCCCTTGACGATATCGTCGCGGCGATCGCCGCATACGGTGCGACGACGGCGTGGTTCACGGCAGGGCTGTTTCATCTGCTCGTGGAGCAGCGCCTGGATGGCCTGCGTCCGCTCCGCCAGATCCTCGCCGGCGGCGATGTCCTTTCGCCGTCCCATATGCAGCGCGCACGGCAGGCGCTGCCCCACTGCCGCTTCGTCAACGGCTACGGGCCCACCGAGAACACCACCTTCTCGTGCTGCCATCCGATCGAGGCCGACGATGGCGGGCCGATCCCGATCGGGCGGCCGATCGCCCATGGCACCGCATACCTGCTGGACGACGATTTGCGCCCCGTCACCGCCGACCAGCCCGGACAGCTGTGCGTCGGCGGCGACGGCCTTGCGCTCGGCTACCTGAACGCGCCCGAGCTCACCGCAGGCAAGTTCGTCGACGTGCCGGCTGTCGGCGAGCGGCTCTACCTCACCGGAGACCTGGCGCGCCGCCGGCCGGACGGAGCCTATGAGTTCCTCGGCCGGATCGATCGCCAGATCAAGCTCGACGGCAAGCGCGTCGAGGTCGACGAGATCGAGACGGCGCTCCGCAACGAGGCCGGGGTAGTCGATGCCGCCGTCGTGGTGTGCGAGGGGCCGGTCGGCAGCCGCCGCCTCGTCGCTTTCCTCAAGCCGGCCGTGAGCGTCCCCCGCAACGACATCGTCGCGGGCATGGGAGAGCGGCTGCGCCGCACACTGCCGGCCTACATGGTGCCTTCGGCCTTCGTGGCGATCGACGCGTTTCCGCTGACGACGAACGGCAAGATCGACCGCGCGCAACTCGTCGCCGGGGTGCCCGCGGCGCTCGGCCGCCCCATCGGCGCGACCCCCGCGGCCGGCATGGAGGCCACCGTCGGGGGCGTATGGGCGGCCGTGCTGGGGGTGGCCCAGGTGCCGCGCGACGCCAACTTCTTCGATCTGGGCGGCACGTCGCTGCTGCTGATGAACGTGCACGCGCGTCTGAAGGCGCTCGGCCTGCCGAGCCTGCCGCTGGTCGCCCTGTTCGAGAACCCCACCGTAGCAACTCTGGCGGCGCGTCTCAGCGGCGATGGGCCGGTGCTCCATCGGCTCGCCGACGATGCGGCGGCGCGCGGCGCCTCCCGCCAGGCGGCATTGCAGCGCTTTCGTCAGCGCAGCCTGGAGCGGACGCCATGAACACCTTGACCGATGTGGAGCCCACCGGCGACGCCGTGCGCGAGCTCCTTGACGTTGGCGCCGTGGCCATCGTCGGAGTCGCCGGGCGCTTTCCGGGTGCGAATTCGGTCGAGGCGTTCTGGCGCAATCTGCGCGGGGGCGTGGAGTCGATCTCGCACTTCGACCCTGCCGACATCGACGATAGCTTTGACCAGCAGGTTCGCGCCGATGCGAGCTACGTCGCCGCGCGCCCGGTCCTCACGGACGTGGACAAGTTCGACGCATCGTTCTTCGGCATGCACGCTCGAGAGGCCGCGCTGACCGATCCCCAGCACCGCGTCTTCCTGGAGTGCGCGTGGCAAGGGCTCGAGGACGCAGGTCATGACCCCGCGACGTTCGCAGGCGCCATCGGCGTATTCGCCGGCTGCTCGCTCAACACGTACTTTCTCCGCAACGTCTGTGCCGACCGCCGGATCATCGAAGAGTTCACCAACGAGTTTCAGGTCGGCCAGTATCCGCTGCTGGTCGGCGCCGGGCATGATTTCATCGCGACGCGCGTCGCCTACAAGCTCGACCTGCATGGCCCGGCCATGACCATCGCGAGCGCCTGCTCCACGTCGCTGCTCGCCGTGGCCCAGGCCGCGCAGAGCCTGCAAACCTATCAATGCGACATGGCGCTCGCCGGCGGCGTATCGATCTCATTTCCGCAGCAGCGCGGCTATCTGCACCAGGATGGCGGCATGGTGTCGCCCGACGGGCGCTGCCGGCCCTTCGACGCTGCCGCCGGCGGAACGGTGTTCGGCAGCGGCGCCGCGCTCGTGGTTCTGCGACGGCTCGAGGACGCGATCGCCGACGGCGATCAGATCTACGCCGTCATTCGCGGCTGCGCCGTCAATAACGACGGCTCCGGCAAGGTCGGCTTCACCTCGCCGAGCGTGGACTGGCAGGCGCGCGTGATCGCGCTGGCGCATCAGCAGGCTGGCGTCACGGCCGATACGATCGGCTTCGTCGAAGCTCACGGCACCGCCACGCCGCTGGGCGACCCCATCGAGTTCGCGGGGCTCGGCAAGGCCTTCCGCGCAACGACCGACAAGAGCGACTTCTGCGCCCTTGGCTCGGTCAAGGGAAACGTCGGCCATCTCGACGCCGCGGCCGGCGTGACCGGTCTGATCAAGACGGCGCTGGTGCTGCGCCACGGCGAGATCCCGCCGCTGCTCCACTTCGAACAGCCGAACCCGGGCATCGATCTGACCGCGAGCCCATTCTACTTCAATCGCGAGCTCCGGGCCTGGCCGGCCGGAGGCGCGCCGCGGCGGACCGGCACCAGCGCCCTGGGCGTGGGCGGGACCAACGTGCACGTGGTGATGGAGGAGGCACCGGTCGGGCCGTCGCGGGCGCCCGATCCGGACGAAACGGCGTTCGTCTTCCCGCTTTCCGCCAGGAGCGAGCAGGCGCTGGCGGAGGCCAGGGCGGCGCTGGCCGATCATGTCGAACGTCACGCCGCCGTGCCGCTCGGCGATATCGCCCATACCCTGCAGGTCGGCCGTCGCAACTTCGACTGGCGCACCGCCGTGGCGGCCCGCTCATCCGCGGAGCTGGTGGCCAGGCTGCGCGCTCAGGCGGTCTCGGCCAAGGCCGAGCCGGGACGTCCGGTCGTCTTCATGTTTCCCGGCCAGGGCGCGCAGGCGAGGAACATGGGACGGGGGCTGTACGCGTGCGAGCCGCTGTTCCGCACCCTGGTCGACCAGGGGGCCGCGTGCGTCGCGGAGGTGACCGGGACCGACGTGCGCGAGCTTCTGTTTTCGGATGCGGCGCCGGAGGGAGATGATCCGCTCGATGCGACGGTGAACACCCAGCCGGCGCTGTTCCTGATCGAGCATGCCACCGCGCGCTTGCTCATGAGCTGGGGCATCAAGCCGGACGCGATGGTGGGCCACAGCATCGGCGAGCTCGCCGCCGCCGTGATCGCCGGGGTGTTCAGCTACGAGGACGCGGCACGGGCGATCGCCGATCGCGGCCGCCTCATGCAGGCTCTGCCCGGCGGCGTCATGCTGTCGGTCAGGCTGGCGGCCGAGGAGCTCGCGCCGCAACTGCCGGCCGGCGTCGACATTGCCGCGGTCAACGGCCCGAAGAACAGCGTGGCGGCCGGCAGCAGCGAGGCGATCGCGGCACTGGAGGCGGTGCTGGCCGCGGGCTCGATCGCCTGTCGGCGGCTGCGGACGACGCACGCCTTCCACTCGGCGATGATGGAGCCCGTGGTCGAGCCGCTCAGGCAGCGGTTCGCTGGCATGCGGGCGGACCGCCCCGCGATTCCTTACGTATCCAGCGTCAGCGGCACCTGGGTCACCGACGCCGAGGCCGGAGCGCCCGACTATTGGGGGCGTCAATGCCGGTCGACGGTGGCCTTCAGCCAGGCCATGGCGACGCTGGGCGAGCTCGACCGGCCCATTGTGCTCGAGGTTGGCCCCGGACAGACGCTGACGACCTTGGCGCGGCAGTCACTCCGGAAGGAGCAGTATGCCGGCATCTACGGCACGCTGCCGTCGGATGGGGACGACGTCGTCGCCCTGCGCGATGCGGTCGGTGCCCTCTGGGCCCATGGCGTCCAGCCCGACTGGACGGCGCTGACCGGGCCCGGCCGGCGCCGGGTTTCCCTGCCCACCTACCGGTTTCAGCGCCAGCGACATTGGGTCGAGCCGCCCGTGCCCGTCACCGGCGCACCGGCGTCCGACCACCCCGGGGCCGTCCGTGAGTCGCCGACGCCGGCGGACCAGCGGCCTGCCGAAATCAGCGTGAACAACACAGAAGGAATGCTCTCCATGCCCGATCAGCTCGAGCCGGCGCCCGCGCATGCCGTTCATGCCGACACGGGTGTCGAGACCGAGATCGTCGCCATTCTCGAAGATCTCTCGGGCGAGACGATCGCCGACGGCGATCGCCAGACGTCGTTTCTGGAGCTCGGCTTCGATTCCCTGTTCCTCGCCCAGGTGGCGACACGCGTGCAGCAGACCTTCAAGGTGCCGCTCACGTTCCGGCAGCTCCTCGGTGATCTGCCGACGGTCGCCGCCCTTGGTGCGTACCTGGCGCCGCACGTCGCGCCACGCGCTCCGGCGGCCCCCGCCGCCGCCGCAGTTCCCACGGCTGCGCCCGTGCCGGCCCCTGCTCCGGTGCAATCTCAAGTTGTCGCCACTGTGCAGGCTCAGCCCGTTGCGCCGCCGCCCGCGCCTGTGATGATGCCCCTTGCGGCGCCGGCCGGCGGCATCGCCGATCTGTTCCGCCAGCAGCTTGGCGTGATGCAGCAGGTCATCAGTCAGCAGATCGGCATGCTGCAAGGGGCTGGTGCAGGGCTCGACAGTGCCGCCGTCGTTGACGCCCGGCCGTCCGCCGTGGTCGTTCCGACGCAGCCGGCGATCGTTCCGGCAGCCGCTCCTGCGCCTGCGGCGACCGAGCCGGCTCCCGTCGAGGTGCCGCTGGCCGCCGCCGACGCCGGCTCCCGCTTCCAGGTCTATCGGCCCGCCAAGGCAGCTGCGGCGGCCTTGACTGCGGCACAGCAGGGCTTCATCGACGATCTGGCGCGGCGGCTGAGCGCGCGTGCGCCCGGCTCCAAGGCCTACACCCAGACGCATCGTACGACGCTGGCCGATCCGCGCGCCGCCGCTGGATTCCGGGCCGAGTGGAAGGAGATCGTCTTTCCCGTCGTCTGCGCCCGCTCCAAGGGAGCGCGCATCTGGGACCTGGATGGGAACGAATACGTCGATCTGGTCAACGGCTATGGCCAGACCGCTTTCGGCCACGCCCCCGATTTCGTCATGGAAGCCGTCCAGGCCCAGATGGCGGAAGGCTTCGCGATCGGTCCGCAGTCGCCGCTGGCCGGCGAGGTCGCCGATCTGATCAGCGAGCTCACCGGCAACGAACGGGTGACGTTCTGCAACACCGGCTCCGAGGCCGTGATGGCGGCGATGCGCGTCGCCCGCACGGTCACGGGGCGTGACCGGGTCGTGCTGTTCGGCGGCGGCTATCATGGCCAGTTCGACGAGGTGCTGGTCAAGGGCGGCAGCCGCACCGCGCCGCCGCGCGCCCTGCCGGTGGCGCCGGGCATTCCGCGCGGCTCGGTCGGCAACATGGTCGTGCTGCCGTACGGCGCGCCGGACAGCCTGGCGTGGATCAAGGCCAATGCGGACTCCATCGCCGCGGTCATCACGGAGCCGGTGCAGAGCCGCCACCCCGGCTTCCTGCCGATCGAGTTCCTGCGCGAGCTGCGCGCCGTCACCGAGCAGTCCGGCACCGCCTTCGTCCTGGACGAGGTGGTGACGGGCTTTCGGACCCATCCGGGCGGCATGCAGGCCGTGCTCGGCCTGAAGGCCGATCTTGCGACCTACGGCAAGGTCGTCGGCGGCGGCCTGCCGATCGGTGTCCTGGCCGGCTCGGCTCGCTTCATGGACGCGCTCGACGGCGGCCAGTGGCGCTACGGCGACGATTCCGTGCCGGAGGTCGCACCGACGTTTTTCGCCGGCACCTTCGTTCGCCATCCGCTGGCGCTCGCGGCGGCTCGCGCCGTCCTGCTGCACCTGCGCGAGGCCGGCCCGGCGCTCCAGCAGGGGCTTGCGGGACGTACCGCCGAGCTCGTCGGCCGCATCAACGCGGACCTGGAGCGGCGCGGCATCGCTACCCGGGCCGAGACCTACAGCAGCTGGTTCTACCTGAACTTCACCGAGGAGGATCGGCTCGGCGGCCTGTTCTTCCAGCAGGCCCGTTCGCTCGGCCTGCACATTCAGGACGGCTTCCCGGCGTTCCTGACGACGGCCCACGGCGACGCGGAGGTCGAGACTGTCGCGCGCATCTTCTCCCAGAGCCTCGATGCGCTTCAGGAGGTCGGCATCCTTGCCGATGGCCCGATCCCGGCCAAGGTGGTGGCAGCGGCGGCAACGCCCGTGCCGCCGCTGCCGGACAAGGTCGCGCCGACGGAGCCGCAACTCGAGATCTGGCTGGCCGCCCAAGGGGGCAACGAGATCTCCTGCGCGTTCAATGAATCGGTCAGCGTCTGGTTCGAGGGGCCCCTCGACACCGCTGCCTTGCAGCACGCGTTGGACCAGGTGGTGGTGCGGCACGACGCCTTGCGCGGTCGCTTCGACCGCAGCGGCGAGATGTTCGAGGTCGATCCGGACGTCACCATCCCGATACAGCTGCTGGACGTGGGCGCGGCTGGTGACCCGGAGGCCGAGCTGACGGCCTTCCTGCGGGAGGACGCGGCGACGCCGTTCGACCTGGTCGGCGGACCGCTGGTCAGGGCGACGCTCGTGGCGCTTGGCCCGGCGAGCCACCTGCTGGTGCTGACGGCGCACCACATCGTCTGCGACGGCTGGTCGATGAACATCGTCCTGCAGGAGCTGGGGCATCTCTATGAGGCGCGGCTTGGCGCGCAGTTGCCGGCGCTGGAGCAGCCGCTGCCGTTCCGCCGCTATGCGCTCGATCAGGCGGCGCGGGGTGGGGCGGCCACGGCGAGCGAAGGCTACTGGCTGAAGCGCTTCGAGCTCTTGCCGCCGGACACCGAGCTGCCGTCGGACCGGCCCAGGCAGGAGATGAAGACGTACGCCGGGGACACCTACCGGGCTGCGATCGATGTCGAGCTCTACCGCGCGGTGAAGAAGGCGGGGGCCCGGCAGGGAGCGACGCTGTTCACGACGCTCGCCAGCGCCTTCCAGATCGTCATGTGGCGCCTGACCGGCGAGACCGACCAGGTCGTCGCGATCCCGACCGCGGGCCAGAGCCTGGTGGACGGCGGTCCGCTGGTCGGCCACTGCGTCAACTTCCTGCCGCTCCGGACCCAGATCGACCCGGATGCACCCGCCGGCACCCTGCTGAAGTCGGTTCAGCAGGCCATGGTGGACCTCAACGAGCATCAGGATTTCACCTTCGGCACCCTGGTGCGGAACCTCAACCTGCCGCGCAATCCCTCGCGGCTGCCCCTGACCCAGGTGCAGTTCAACCTGGAGCGGCTCGGCGACGTGCTCAAGTTCGGCGAGGCGACCGCCCAGGTCACGCCGAACGCCAAGGCGTTCACCAACTTCGACCTGTTCCTGAACGTGATCGAGGGACCCGACGGGCTGCGGCTCGACTGCGACTACAACACCGATCTGTTCGACGCGGAAACGATTGGGCGCTGGCTCGGGCATTTCGAACAGGCGCTCCGCTCCCTGGCCGAAGATGCCGGGCGGCCCGTGCGCGACGTCGCCGTCGTCAACGCCGCCGAGCTCGACTGGCTGAGCCGGGCGCTCAACGCCACGGTGCGCGAGGATCTCGACCTGCGCGCCCTGCCGGAGCTCGTCCACGCGCAAGCCGAGCGCACGCCCGATGCGAAGGCCGTGCAGTGGCGGGACCGGGCGCTCACCTATTGGGAGCTCAACCGGGCGGCCGACTCGCTGGCGCGGCGCCTGCGCGAGCTCGTGCCGGAACCGGGCAGCCGGGTCGCCATTCTGGCAAAGCGCTCGCTCGACCTCGTGGTCGGCCTGGTCGGCATCATGAAGGCCGGACATGCCTTCGTGCCGCTCGATCCCGATCACCCGGAAGCCAGGCTGCGCCTGGTCGCCGACAATGCGCGCCTGGCCGCCATCGTGACCGACGACGTCCGCTACGGCACCCTGGCGCCGGGGCTGCCGGTGGTCGATCTCGCCATGGCGACGGGCAGCCATATGCAACCGCGCGCGATCGAGCTGCCGGCGGTGAGCCCCGACGACTCCGCCTACGTCATGTTCACCTCGGGGTCGACGGGAACGCCGAAGGGGGTGGAGATCAGCCACCTCGCCGTCGCCAACCTGCTGTGGTCGTTCGCCGAGCGTCCGGGGTTCGCTGCGGGCGACACCCTCCTGGCCGTGACCACGGTCACGTTCGACATCGCCATGCTCGAGCTGTTCCTGCCGCTGATCACGGGGGGCACCGTCGTGATCGCGGATCGGGAGGACGTGCGCGGCGGCTTCGGGCTGGTCGCGTCCATCGACAAGGTCCGGCCGACGCACATCCAGGCGACTCCGTCGCTCTGGCGCATGCTCCTGGAGGCCGGCTTCAAGCCGTACGACGGCCTCTGCATGCTCTGCGGCGGCGAACCGCTGCCGCGCGACCTGGCCGAGCAGCTCGGTGCCGGGGCAGGGGAGCTATGGAACGTCTATGGCCCGACCGAGACGACGATCTGGTCCAGCGCCGGACGCGTGATGCTCGACGACGGCCCGATCACCATCGGCGAGCCCGTGCTGAACACCGAGCTGCACGTGCTGGACGTGAGCGGGCGGATCGCGCCGATCGGGGTCGCCGGTGAGCTGGTCATCGGCGGCAAGGGGCTGGCGAGAGGCTACTTCGGGCAGCCGGAGCTGACCGCGGCGGCGTTCCGCGAGGAGACGGTCGACGGCGGCTCGCCACGCACCCTCTACCATACGGGTGACCTGGCGCGCCGGCTGCCCGACGGGCGCATCCAGCACCTTGGCCGCCACGACCTGCAGATCAAGCTGCGCGGCTTCCGCATCGAGCTGGAGGACATCGAGTCCGTTGCGCGCGACTGCCCCGGCGTCGCAGCGGCCGCTGTCGGCCTGGTCGGCCAGGGCACGTCCAGCAGACTTGTCGGCTATTACGTCCGGCAGCCGGGACAGATGGTGGAGGCGGGCCAGTTGCAGGCCCATATGAGCGGCCGTCTTCCGGACTACATGGTGCCGGCGCAGTGGGTATGTCTCGATGCCCTGCCGCTGACGCCCAACGGCAAGCTGGATCGCAAGGCCCTGCCCAAGTCGGAGGCGTCGCGCTCGCGCGACATCCGTTCTCCGGTCGCGCCTCGCAATGCCACGGAACGGATGCTGACCGGCATCTGGAGCGATGTTCTGCAAATCGACGAGGTGGGCGTGGACGACAATTTGTTCTCGCTCGGCGCCGATTCCATTCACGTCTTCAGAATCGCGGCGCGCATGCTGGACAAGGGCCTCGGGCTCGAGGCCAAGCATCTGATCCGACATCCGACGGTATCCGAGCTCGCGCGTGTCGCCGACGAAATTGCCGAGAGCGGCGAGGCCTTCCCGGCTCCGCCTTCGCTCAGCAGCTTCCGTCGCAATCATGTGCGGGCCGCGGCGAGGGCCGGATAGGCGGCCTCTGCGGAGGCCCGGCATCGGTCCCCGCGACGAGCATGTCCCGATCAGACGCGGCCGTCTGATCGGGACAAACAGTCAGACCATTTGTATCCGGGGCGCTTCCCTGGCGATGGGGTGTGTCGGCCTGATCGCCAAGGAAGCGCCCGGCAACGCACGAAGCCATCGATGTCGTAACGCGTCGCGACGGCGGCCCCACCGCCGCCTCTCGTCGGCGCTTTGGTCCGCTGGGCGGCCGCCGGGCAGATGGACGGCACACGGGCGGATGCATCACGGGCCAGGAGCGGCCGATCCCGCGCGCCGGCCCCGCCATCCCCACCGGCCGCGCTGAGACAAGCCCCGCCCTCTTCGCGGCCTGAGGGACGCCGGCTGGGCAACGGACCTCGCCCGGTGCACAGTATCGAACCGGCCGTGACCCGCCAGCACGAGGCATTGTGGATTGACCAGCCAGATCGACGTGTGGCTCTTCGGCCTGGACCGAACGGCCGATGAGCTGCGCAATCTCGAACGATGGCTGTCACCGGACGAGCGCGACAAGGCGGCCCGCTTCGTCCGCGAGCGCGACCGGCATCGTTTCACGGTGGCGCGGGGAATGCTGAGGCGCATCGTCGGCGCCGAGGTCGGTCGGGATCCCGCTTCACTCGGCTTCGTCTACAACGCGCACGGCAAGCCCGCCCTGGCCGAAGACGAACGGCCGTTCTTCAATCTGAGCCATTCCGGCGCCCTTGGCGCCTTGGGCGTCGGGCGGACCGTGCCGTTCGGTCTCGACATCGAGCAGATCGCGCCCGTGGAGCCAGGCGTCGCCGAGATATCCTTTTCGCCGGCGGAGCTGTCCGCACTCGCCACGTATGGCGGCGCCGAATGGCTGGCGGGCTTCTATCGTTGCTGGACGCGGAAGGAGGCGGTCATCAAAGCGCTCGGGCTCGGCCTTGCGCAGCCGCTCGATGCGTTCGACGTCACGTTGGGGCCGCGTGAGGAGCCCCGGCTGCTACGCTTGGCCGGTTCGCCCGACGCGCCGTCCCAGTGGCAGCTTTTCCATTTTTCGCCTGCCGACGACTACATGGGCGCCGTGGCCGTGCCGGCGCCCGGCCACTCGATCGTGGTCAGGCGCTGGACTCCCTGAGCCGCATAGGCCGGATCCAGGCATCCTTGCGGCGGCGCGCCCCTGAGGTGGTGGTCGAAGAACGCCGCGAGGCATGAATTGACCAGCGCTTTGGTCCTGACCGGATCCACACGGAACCAGGTGCGCCAGAACGAGGCGCCGAGGGCGATGTCCGACAGGTTCTCGTGAACCGCATGTGGGAAGCGGAGGCCCAAGCTCCCGGGACGGGCGATGAGGCGCCGCTCCTCGAGCAGGTCGCGACGTGTCAACCGCGCCTCGTAGCGCCGGGTGGCGAGCGGATCGTCGAGGTCAGCGTCGCTCGGGAACGGAAAGTCGCTGAGCATGACCATGTAGGGCGCGACGACGCCGCCGCGCGCAGCCTTGCCGAACAGCCAGCCGTCCAGGTTGACGGACGCCTTGATGCGGCTGTCGAGGATGCTGGCCTCGGCCGCCGTCGAGCCGCCGAGCGACCAGCCGAAGGCTCCGACGGTGTCGAGGCGAAGCCCTTGCAGCCAGGCCGGCGCATCCGGACGCCGTGCGAGCGAGGTGAGCCGGTCGAGCGCCTCGACGAGCCGTAGCGCTTGGCGATGGATCTTTTCGTCGCCACTCTGCAAGGTGTGATCGTAGGCCGCCGCCGAGCTGAAATCGAATTGCAGCGGCTCGATTCCCGCGGTCTTCAGTTCCGGCGCCAGTTCGACATCGTCGAGCGCCACCACGGTATAGCCTTGCCGTGCAAGGGCTGCCGCCGTCGCCGCGTTGTCCGTCCGCGCGTGCGCTGAGCCGGGCGTATACAGCAGCAGTGTTCGCCGAGGTGGCGGCGCTGCGCCCGCCGGCGTCGCCAGGTCGGGTGGCCGGACCTTGCCGGACCACACATCGACGGTGAGAGGGCGGCGATCGCCGCTTCGTCCGTCCTCCGCGGTCAGAACCTGTGTCACGTGGATGACATCATCGTGCCGCGGCGAGGCGAGCATGCGGGCGCGGGACGCGAGCGACGAGAGGATCACGGTGCCCTGGTGCAAGGCCTGCGTCGACATGTCGGAGCCGCTCCCCAGCTGCGCCGCCCCGACGATCGCGATCGCTGCCGCGCCGGCGCCAATCAGAGCCTTGCGCGCCGTCCGGCCGGTAGCCATTACGTGCCGGCCGTTCGCCGTGCCGGCTGCTCCCCCGCATCGACCTCGTCGAGGAAGGGCCGGAGGCGGTCGGCGATGACCTGCGCGCCTTCGTCCTGGAACATGTCCGCATGCCAGCCGGGAACGTCGAAGGATGCCGGCGGCTCACGCTGGATCGTCCCCCACCCCATGTCCTCGCCCAGCCCGGCGGTGATCATCTCGTCGCTGCGCAGCAGCACGACGCGGCCGCCGAACGGGCGTGCCCGATAGGTCTCTCGCGCGCGCTGGAGCATCGGCACGAACCATCGGTTGCCCCAGTCGTCGTGGTTGTAGGGCCGGTTCTCGATCAGCCGGAGGGCGGCAGCCGCTTCGATCAGCCGTGTCCGGCGCACGATCGAGTACGTGGCCAGCACGTCCGGCAGCGTTGTCTTCCCGGCCGCCAGCTGCGCCCGGTGGTGCTTGATCACGTGCCAGCGGTAGGCCCGCTGAAACCTCGACCTCTGCCGCTTCGGCAGGTTGGCGAGGTAGCCCGGAAGCCATAGATCGGCAAGGATGACGAGCGGCACCTCCTCGCCGGCCTCCTCGAGCTGGCAGGCCGCTTCGTAGGCGATGGCGCCGGCCACGCAGAGCCCGATCAGAACGTAAGGGCCCTGCGGCCGGGCCCGGCGGATCAGCTTGACATAGTCGCGTGCGATGTCGACGAGCGGACGATCCGCCAGCTCGCGCGGTTCGTTCGGATCGAACAATTGAATGCCGATGAACGGGCGGTCGGCGCCGATCGCCCGCGCCACATTGTAGTAGGCGAGGGTATTGTTGATCGCGATGATGGGGGTCGCCGTGCCGTGCGGCTGGATCGGCACGAGGCTCCACGCCGCGGTCTTCTTCTCCTCGCCGTCACTCAGGCGAAGCGCGAGCTGGCGCAGGGTGGGGGCCTCGAACAGCGTGAGCGGATCGATGCGCCGCCCGAACTTGGCCTGAACGCGCGCCAGCATGCGCACCGCCAGCAACGAATGCCCGCCGAGCGCAAAGAAATCGGATTCGGCAGTCAGCGTCTCGACGCCGAGGACGTCGCGCCAGATGTCCGCAAGTGCCAGCTCCGTGGCTGCGTCCGGCTCGACATTCGACGGGTCGGCCGCCGCAGCGACGCCGGCTGCCGGGAGCGGCCGGCGTGGCGCCGCAGGCACGGGCGTGTCCCGGATGGGCGCCACGAGGGTGTCGAGCTGGAAGGTGGAGTCCGCGACCGCGCGCTCCAGCGCTCCGCGCCAGAGCTTGACGAAGGCGCGCGCAGTGTCCTCGCGGAAGATGTCGGGATTGTACTCCATGGCCATGCGCCAGCCTTCGGGCCACTTGACCACGAAGAAATTCAGATCATAGAGCGACCCCGCCGATACGGACGGCAAGCCGCGCAGGAACAGGCGCCCGTATTGCTTGTCGTCCAGGACCTCCTTCAGCATCGTGAAGTTGACTGAAATCAGCGGCGTCCTCGCCGGATCGCGCGGCGGATTGATGAGCTCGACCAGCCGATGGAACGGCATCCTCTGATGAATGAGGGCGTCGCGCACCGTGTCGTTGGTTCGCGCCAGCAGCTCGTCGAAGGTGTGCGCATGGCGCGTGTCGACACGCAGCACGAGGTTGTTGATGAAGACGCCGATCAAGGGCTCGAGATCGGTCTCGTCGCGGCCGGCGATCTGAGTGCCCAGGATGATGTCGGTCCGGCCGGTCAGGCGCTTGAGCAGCGCCACGGTCGCGGTGCAGCCCAGCGCGAACGGCGTGACGCCGAGGCGCTTGGCTGCGGCCTCCATGCGCTCACCCATGTCCGGGCTCAGCACCTCGGCGAGGATGACGCCGCGGTGGGTCGGGCGTGCCGGCTTCTCGAAATCGCCGGGCACCTCGAAATAGGGCGCGTGGATCAACTGGTCGTACCAGTACCGCTCGTAGCGCTTGGCCTGGGTCGCCAGATACTCCGTCTGCCAGCGCGCATAGTCACCGTACTGCAGCGGCAGCTCCGGCAGCGGGTTGGGGCGGCCCTGCTCGTAGGCCGCGGCGATCTCGCCGAACTCCCCGGCGATGATGCGGATCGACCAGCCGTCGAAGGCGATCTGATGCACGGTGAGCAGAAGGTTGGCGCGATCGGCTGCCAGCCGCAGCAAGGTCACCCGGATCAACGGCAATTCGTGGATGTCGAACGGGGTGTGTGCCTCCCCCTCGGCCAGCTTCCGCGCCTCGCCGTCCCGGCTCTCCTCGGCCAGATGGCGCAGGTCGATGATCGACAGCTTCAACCGCAGCTTGGGCACCACCTCCTGCATCGGCGCGCCGTCGACCTCGACGAACCTGGTCCGCAGCGCCTCATGACGTTCGACGATGGTGTTGAACGCCCGCTCGACGACAGATTCGTTGATGAGGCCGGTCAGCTCCCAGCGCAGCGCCACGTTGAGCGCCGCGCTGCCGGGATCGAGCGCATCGATGAACCAGCAGCGCTGCTGAGACGAGGAGCAAGGGAAATGAAGGATATCTGGTTGGGCTTCCGGCTCGATCGGAAAGATATTGATTGCCGAAGTGGTCATCTGACCCTCCAAAACTCGATCGAACTGCGCATATAGACGTCGCTTCGCCGCGGCCGCGCAGAAGTGCTGTCATAGGATAGCTTCATCATGTGGATCTAATGTTGGAAAACCCTCACGCTGCTGGATTCAGTCCCTGACGGATGTCCCGCTGCCAGCCGCAATCCAAAGAAGGATGCGACCTGCGCGAGGGCCACGACGCCGGGGGATGAGCATCGAGAACCGGCGGAGTTGCATTGCCGTGACAAGCGGCCGAGGAGCAACCGGTCGCACTGCCAGTTAATCGCCGTCGCGAGTTGTGCAGCGCTTGCCTGGCCCGGGAGGTCGGCGAACGGACGCCATCTGTGCAATGAGAGCCGGGGCCGGCAAGGGGCGACGAGATAGGAGGGCAACGCGATGGCGAGCGGAGCTGCCAACGTTTTGGTGGCCGGAGCCCAGTAGCTGCTCGTGAGGATTGCTGCACCGACGCAACGACCAATCATGACTTGCCTACGCTCCGAACAGGCACGCAAACAGGCCCGCTTGTGTTGCCGCGCGCTGCCCGGCCGTGGCGGGCCGTCGGCAGGCCAGCATGCATCCGAGAGCATGGCGCGATCATGGCGCGTGTGATCCGCTGGCGCGACGCGCCACGCTTGGCGAGGTAAATCCGCGCCCGCGGGGAGGGGCATTTTGCCCGACGTGACCAAGCCTCTGCCCTCGGCATTATTCGGGCATGGACGACGACGCGGAGGACCGTCGCGTCGCTGACCTTCGAGGTCCCGATAGGTTTGCTTCCGTCAATGGCGACCGCTCGAGTGTTCAGCCGTGCCGGCTTCGAACGTGCGAGCGAAGCCTGGAGGTCGAACGTACCACTGTCCCGCGGAAAGAAAATATACCCCATTCGGCTTAGCGGGGTGAAAATACTCACGATAAAATGCTGCTGAAGCTTAACATATCTATAGTGTAGATGACGGTGAGATCGAATCGAAGCACTCGCTCACGGGTGCAGTCGGCCGGGGCTTGCAGTGTACTTACCCAACAGCTGAGCCAAGCCGGTCGGGAAGTGCTCTGAGAGACGAGCAGGTCGTGTGGCCTCCCAACGTCGGCAGCAGTCAATCTAGGCTGACTGAGCGAAAGGTCGGAACAGACAGGGGGTGCATGTGCTCCTGGAGGGCGCCCCGGATTGCACGCGCTCCCTCGAGAAGCGCCCACGGCAGGAGGGGCAGGCAGCCATCCAACGCCTTACCACTTCCTGCTGAGGGATCTCCACCTATCCGCCCGACCGCTTACCCCTTGTAAGCACTTGCCTCCGCGCCCGAGCCGGGCCGAAATCTCGGGGACGACACCACTGGCGCGAGGCCAAGGAGAGGCCTGAGGGCCGACCTGGCGGCCCCGGGAGAGACACATGCGCCTTCATTGGCTCCGAACGCTCGTCGCGATGTGCGCGATCCCGGGAGCTTTGCTCGCAACGTCCGCGCGGGGCGGCGATCTGCTGTGGGGCGTCAACGGTCATCCGCTGGTTTCCTACCCGGGCGTGATGTTCGAGCAGCAGATCGGCCTCATCTCCAAGCTCAACGCCAGCTCCTACCGCGTCGACGTCACGAGAGCCGCATCGATGACCAGCTTGGCGGTGCTCGTGCGCATGGCCAAAGCACGGGGGATCACGATTCTTCCCGTGTTGATCCCCCCGCTCAGCCTCGACCGCGAGTCGCCGGCGGAATTGAGGCTGAAGAGCGCCCAGTACACGGAAGCCTACGCTCGCAGGTTCCCCCAGATCGAGGTGTGGGAGCTCGGCAACGAATTGGAGAACTACGCCATCATCCGGCCCTGCGAAATGCGGGACGACGGCACGAAATATCCGTGCGAGTGGGGGCCGGCGGGCGGGGTGGGCGTACTGGATTACTATGGCCCCCGCTATGCCAAGGTCGCAGCCGTTCTCGCTGGACTGGCGGAGGGCGTCCGCGCGGCAAACCCGGAGGCCCGGCGGGCCATCGGATCGGCAGGCTGGGGTCACCTCGGCATCTTCGAGCGGCTGCAGCGCGATGGGGTGCCGTGGGAGATCACCGTCTGGCACTGGTCGGCTGACGAGCTGGAATGGGCCCTCAAGCATCTGGTTCGATACGGCAAGCCCATCTGGATCACCGAAGTGAGCCATCCGTTCGGCAGCAAGCGCGACGGTGAAGACGGCCAGGCCCGCGGCCTTGCGGAGAAGATCGCGCAGTTGCGCAAGCTCGCTCCGCTCTACAATGTCGAGGCCGCCTACGCCTATGAGCTGCTGGACGAGACCTATTGGGCCCCGGATTTCGAGGCCTTCATGGGCCTCGTGCGCCTTGAGCGCGCACCGAACGGCGTCAGCTGGGCATTGGGGCGCCCCAAGGCGGCATTCTACGCCTACCGCGACGCGATCACCCCCAAGTGAAGGGCTCACTCGGCAAAGGGACAGGGCGCCTGCCGCGCACATCATCTGTTCTTGCCCGCTCCGCCATACCGACTATGAAACGCCGTCAAGGCGAACCGCGCCAAGTAGAGCCACCCGCGCAGGATGGAGATCACGTATGAGCACCGCCTTCGTGCTTGTCACCGACAAGCGCGGCTACGCGCTGGCCGAGCATGCTGCTGCCGTCGCGATGGTGACCCAAAAGGGTACCCGCAACATCGTCATATTCTGCGTAGGGTTTCCAGGTGAGCCTGAGGGCCGACTGGCTGCAGCCGCAGTTGCGCAGGGCTTCTCACTGACGTTTCGAAGCCTGACTGCCGGCGCTGACACAGCCAGCGTGGATGTCTCCAAGGGCTATCATTCTCATGTGTCCAGCGCGGCCCTGCTGAAGTTTCATGCGCTTGAAGCCCTGCGCGATGAGTTTGGTCGGGCTATGTATATCGACAGCGACATCCTTCTGATGGAAGATGTGAAGATTGAAGGGATCGATTTCGAAGGTCACCCCATCGCGGCGGTCTATGATATTGGAATGGTTGGCGCCTTGCACGACGCCGCGGATTTCTACGAGATATGCAAGAAAAGTGGGCGGTCGCCCCATTACTTCAACTCCGGAATGATAGTCGCCGATTACGCTAAGTGGCGGGACGATTTCGTGGGGCGTTATGAGCGAGCCATCGAAGAACACGACAAGGGTTGCGGCTACCGGGACCATTGCAGCTCCGTCGATCAATGCGCGCTGAATATTATTTTCGAGCGCTCATGGAAAAGGCTGCCGCTTTCCATGAATCTTCAGTCTACCGCCATGTTTTCCAAGGAGTGGAACAGCGCTATCGTGCGCCACTATGTGGGAAAAGCGAAATTTATTCCGTACAAGGCGTGGCGAAACGATGGCAAGGATACGCGCCTCCTGAATCGGGCGCGAAGTATGCTGGGGCTGCTGCCCATCGGCGGCTATGGATGGCCGCGGCTTGTCCGGATGTTGAACGTCATGCGCCATCGTCTGAACGCACGCGGCCTTAACGATGGCTTCGCCCGGATCGCGAGCATGTACGCCGAGGAAATGGGAGCGACCTAGTCGATTACCCCGGGCCGCGTTGCGAGCGCGCCCGTCGGGAGCCAGAGCCGGGTTGACAGGAGGCGGGAAATGCGAAGCCATCGTGTCGCACGGAAGGGCAGATCATCGGGGTTCTGAAGAGGCGCGAGGGCCGGGCGGAGGCCTCGCCACTCGCGCGCTGGCGTAGCGCATCAGCGGAGCCGTCCGGTGCCTCGCCGGAGTGAAAGGGGCCGCCAACTGTCGGGTCTGACGGAAGCATGGTCCGTTACCGGGCGCGCCGGCCACAGAGCAGCGAGTTTGGCGAGCGAACTTGGCGAGGGCTGCGGGAGCCTGCCAACGAGTGCTTCAACTTCCTGCAAATTGCGGTGCCAGGGCGAGCTGACGAGCTTCCCACCGCACGCGGCGGCGTTTGTCTCGGTGAGAGAGGCTCTCGACGCGCGCGACGGGCCTCAGCCAGGGCTGACGGGGCCGTGGTCGAGCCATGGCGCAGCGCTCAACCTGCGTTGGTGGGCAGGAATCTCGACGTCGGTCTTGCATTGCCAAACGGTCGAGCGCCCTGCGCCAGGCCGGGGGGTCAACGCTTTGGGGCACCAAGATAAGCGTTCTCGAATGTGACCAGCAGGGGTCTGACCCTTGCGTATGTGGCGCGAAAAGACGAGTGCTGCATCAGGCCCCACTTCGCGCGGAAGATCTTGTCGATACAGTAATCTTTTATCTTCTGCGGACGAGTTCGCGCAAAGGCGGTTCTGGCCCGGTATGCATTAAAGAGCTTGCTGTTGTCGTTGATCGTTCGCGCAATCCAGGGCTTCTTTGCCGTGATAAAATGAATAATACCTGGCCTGTCCCTTTCATTGAGTTGCATTATATTGCATATCATATGGCTTTGAAAATTCCAGCCGGGTTCGATCTGCTTCCAGCGGCCGTCGCACGCCACATTGAGCGCGTCCTGGTCGGGATACGGAGTGCGCGGATGTTCGAGCAAATATGCGATCGCGTTCTCCGAGACCCGCTCCCGCCGCCATCGATCGAGGTCAATCAGCAGCACGCCTGAGTTGAAATAGTGCTGCACCGGTGGCACCCCCTCGCATCGCGGGTCCGCTTCGTGTCGCGCGTCTTCCGCAAATGTATCCATGACTGCCCCGACGACAGCATCCTGCAGGTCTGTCTCCCACAACGCCCGAAGGCTCTTGAGAACGAGGATGTCTGCGTCCAGATAGAGCACGCGCGCTACTTCTTCTGGAAGAATCTCCGGTATCAACAAGCGGGCGCAAGCCATTATGGAAATATGCTTTGCCTCGGACGATTTGTGCTCTATAGAGCTAAATCTATTTAATAGACCGACATCAACCGGTTCCCATTTAATGCGTGCAGCTCCGTCGGGGAGCGACTTCTGAACATCGGAGCGCGCTTGTTCGGGAAAGTCACTCGTTATGACGTAAACCTCGATAGGCCAATAATCGCGGTTGGCTTCGACGAGAGATCGAAGAGCGGTGGCCAAAGGCATGGCGAATGCACCGTCGCACGCCATGACGAGCACGGGCGCATTGTTTGAGCTGAATTCCTCACCCATGGCCGCTCTCACCTCCGATTGCTTCGAATGTGCGACCTGCGATCTCCCCTGTGGGTCCGGCTATGGCGGACCGTTTGCCGTCCCCCGCATGTGCTCGTCGACTACGTCAAACTGATCGTTTGGGACCAGGGGGCGATCGCTATCTTTGCGCTAGGTAATGTCGCAAGCCATCTACCGCAGGCTTGATGGATCGCCATCCCGCCAGGCCGATGCTGCGCTTGCCGGCAAGTTTCCACCAGGCGGGGGTCATCCTGACGCCGCCGAAAAGACTGAGAGCGTAGTCCTCGAGACGCCTCGCAGCCCTGATTTCCCCTTGATTGAAAGCGGCGCTGGCGATCCCGATCGCATTGTGGCTCAGCTGCCGGATCATCCGACGTCGGACCCGGTCTGGATCGCTGAACAAGTCGCCGCAGGATTCCATCAAGGAGTCGATGACGAGCTTGCGCTGTTGCACGTCAGGCAACCACGCCTGGCTGAAGTACGCCTCCGACATGTTGCTTCCGTGTTTGCGATAGACCGCCTGCGTCGTTTCGAGAATGCCCACGGACGCTCGGGTGGCGAGGCGCAGCCACATTTCCATGTCGCCCGCGTGCGGCAGGTCGGCACGATACCCACCAACTTGCTTCTGCAGGGCGGTGCGAACAACGGCCGTGGGTGTCCGAACGACATTGATCGGCCAGCAAAGCTTGATGAAGTCGCCTCCCTCGATAACCGATTCCGGCGAGCCATCATCTCTACGAAGAATCCGTGGGGTTTCCGTCTCTGTTCCGTCCGCATAAAGATCAATTGTGCGGCCAAAGACGAAGCCGACCTCGGCGTGCGCATCAAGGAGTTTCGTTGCCCGCTCGAGCGCCCCGGGCAGGATGTAGTCGTCCGCGGACAGCAACAGGAAATAGTCTGCGGACGCCCAGTCGATCCCCTCGTTGTACGTCGCGATATGCCCTTTGTTTTCGCTATGCCGCAAGAAGGTGACGCGCTTGTCTTCTCGCGCCAGGGCGGTCCCGACTTCTGGCGTATTGTCGGGTGAGGCGTCGTCCAGGATGAGAACGCGAACGTCGACGCCGGACTGATTGAGGACGCTTTCCACGCATCCTCTCAGAAAATGGGCGTAACGATAGCAAGGTACGATGACGTCGACTGAGCTCATCCTTCTTTTCCTTCCCTTTTTTGCCCACGTTCTGCGACGAGGTGCCTAGGCCGAATGCCAGCGCGAGATCCTGAGGCGCTCCAGGATCCTTTGCACCTTCGATGGAAGACGATCCCCGGCTATGGTGTTCAGCAAGCGATGGAGCGAATACATGGCGCTGGCGATCGTTATGGGAACGCCGGCTGCTTCGGCCCACAACGTGGGAAGAAGATAACATGCCGCAAAGACAGCGGCAACGCACAGAATGAAGAACAATCCTATACGTGTACTTTCGCGAGACCAGGTGAAGCCGCTCAGCCGGAGAACTGTCGGGTAGATGATCATGGCATGGAAGAGGTAGGACGCGAAGAACGCCATTCCCGCACCACTCAAGCCAAACAGATCGATGAACAGCCACGTAAGTCCGACGTTGACCACGGTCCAGGCGATATCGACGCCAAGGAACAGCTTTCGTCGCCCCTTGGCGACAATGATAAAGCCCATCGGCCACGCGATCACGCGCAACGCCACGCCGAGGCAGATCCAGCGCAAGGTGTCGATGGCGCCGGTGAACTCGGACGAATAGAACAGGGCGATCACGAGGGGCGCGAAGGCTATCGTCGCACAGACACCCGGCGCGGCAAGCAGCATGCTGACCTGAGCCTGCTCGTTGGTCAGACGATTGCATTGGGCATCGTTGTCGGCGACCCCGACCAGACGCGGATAGAAATCGGCGCCCATGGCCTGCACGACCATGTTGACGTAGAGGCCCCCGAGTGTCCACGCGGCCGCATAGAGGCCTGCCGCATCCATACCGATCTGGCGTGCCAGCATCATGCGAACGGCATATCCGGCGCCGATCGTCAGGAAGCCGCTCAGCATGAACGCAAAGCCGAGCTTCAGGAGCGCGGCCGTCTCGCCCTTCGCCTCCGCCACCGTCATCACCGGAGGGGCGATCTCGACCTTGCGGCTATACCACCACGATACGATGAGCGACATCGCGGCCACGCAGACGAGATAGGGCGCGACGCCGTCCTCCCGCAGGACATAGGCGATCGGAATGCCGGCGAGTGTGCCCAGCAGCGCGCCGAGGATGCCCATCCGGGCAAGGTCGGCTATGCGCCGTGTGCCCTGGATCAACGCGCCCTGTCCGCCTGCGAGGAGCTGAAACAGGACGGCAAGGGACAGCAGGGCGATGGCCCAGGCGTGGTCGTCGTTTCCAAAGGTGATGACCGAGGCCTGGCGACTGAACACCGCGAGAAAGACTGCGCCCAGCAGCCCGAGCGCGATGGCGGTGCGACGCAAAATGGCCGCCGTACGAGCGATACGGCGGTCGTCGCCGGAGCTCGCGGCCTCGGCGATCTGGCGCACGCCGCTGCTGTTGATCCCCATCCCGGCGACGGAGGCGACGAGATCGACGATGGAGCTGAAGATCCCCAGCAATCCAAATCCCGCCGAGCCCAGCAGGAGCGCCATCACCTTGGTGCGCACAATGCCGATGAGAATGACGACGACCGAGGTGCCGCCAATCAGGGCGGACGACTTGAGGATCTGCGCGTAGGATTTTTGCATCCGCTACTCGCTCTGCGTCTCGCGCAATTTCTTCCGTTCGCGGACGTCGCCGATGACGCGACCGGGAACCCCGACGACGAGAGCGTGGTCGGGGACGTCCGCGGTGACCACGGCGCCGGCGCCGATCAGCGCCCCCTCGCCGATGGTGATACCGGCAACGATCGTGGCATTGGAGCCGATCGACGCGCGGCGCCTGACGCGGGTCGGCATGCACGGCCAGTCGCTTCCGCCCTGCAGGGTGCCGTCCTCGTTCGTCGCCTGCGGGAAGATGTCGTTCGTGAACATCACCCCGTGGCCGACGAAGACCTCGTCCTCGATGGTGACGCCTTCACAGAGAAACGAGTGCGACGAGATCTTGCATCGTGCGCCGATGATGCAGTCCCGCTGGATTTCGACGAAGGGACCGACCCGGGTGCCATCGCCGAGTGTGCAGCCGTAGAGATTGACGAGCTCGGGGTGCGTGATGAGGACGCCGGCGCCCTGACGCACGTTGTTGATCGGCATGGCTACCTCATTCGCTCGGGAACAGCCACCTACGCGGCCGACGCCCGCAGGGGCTCCCTGGACGCAATTTCGCATACCGCGTGCGCCACACGCTCGATCTGGGCGCGGTCGAGTTCCGGATACATGGGCAGCGACAGCGTCTGGGCGGCGAAGGCCTCGGTGACGGGGAAGCTGTTGATGCCGTAGCCGAGGTCGGCGTGCACCTTCTGGAGGTGCACCGGCCGCGGATAGTGGATGTTGGTCATGATGCCCGCCGCCTTCAATTCGCCTTGCAGCCAGTCGCGGGCGCCATGGCGGATGGCGTAGACATGCCAGACATGCTCTCGGTCCGCGGCGGGCGCGGGCGTGTCGATCCGAGCGCCGGCCAGCAGCTCCCCGTATTGGCGGGCGATCGCCTGGCGCTTTCGCGTCCACTCCGGAAGGTGGCGCAGCTTCACGTCGAGGACGGCACCCTGAATACCGTCCATGCGGTAGTTGAAGCCGGGATAGTCGTGGTAGTACCGCGCCGACTGCCCCCAGTCCCGCATCTGGCGCAGCCGCTGGGCGATGTCGGGCCGATCGGTCACGATGCCGCCGCCCTCGCCGCAGGCACCGAGGTTCTTGCCTGGGTAGAAGCTGAAGCAGCCGATCGCGCCGAAAGTGCCCGCCCGGCGTCCATCGCGTTCGGCACCGTGGGCCTGCGCTGCATCCTCGATGACGGGGATGCGGTGTCGGTTCGCGATCTCCAGGATCGCGGCCATGTCGGCGAGCCTGCCGTGCAGATGCACGGGGATGATTGCCTTCGTCCGCGCAGTGATGGCCCGCTCCAGTTGCGCAGGATCCAGGGTCCACGTCGCGGGATCGATGTCCACCAGGACGGGCCGGGCTCCGGTATACCGGATCGCAGCGACGGTCGCGACGAACGTCATCGAGACGGTGATCACCTCGTCGCCGGGCCCGATGTCGAGCGCAAGCAGGGCCAGGTGTAGGGCGGATGTGCCCGTATTGACCGCAACCGCCTCCTTCGCGCCGCAGTAGGCAGCAAAGTGCTCCTCAAATGCGGTCACCTTCGAGCCGAGAACGAACTCCCCGCTTCTCATCGCACCGACCGCGGCCTCCTCGAGGTCTGCGCCGATGGCTTCATATTGAGCTTTCAGGTCAAGAAACGGGATCATAACGCTCTCCTGCGGGCGCCGAGCTCCATCAGGGCCCCGCGACGTTGCATCGACATGTGATTGCCCACTTGCTGTCGGCGAGCCCGTCGTTGCGATGAGCGAACATTGGATGGCAATCAGTACGGCATCGCCTTTGATCGGCATTCAGTTCGCTCCCGCGTGCGTAAGATCTCAACGACAGGATGACGTAACGGAAAAGTCGTCAGCATTGCGCGCCGGATTGGCGCAGGAATACGCTCACTCGCTCGCGCCAACCAGCATCTTCTGACGTGAAGACATCGCCCGGGAGCTGGACTGCTGACGATAGGCGACCGGGACGGTTCTCCCGCGCATTGGATACGCCGTCAGCAAACCACTGATACCAAGCATAGGGCCTACCACAAAGTGGCCGGATGGTATGGTGCCCTCGCACATTCGGCCATGCGAGCACGTCCAAGGCGGCATAGCTACGCCTATCGGGCAAGCAGGTGGTAAGTTGTACCGCACGCGGAGCTGTGCACTTGCTGTATGACCGTTTGGTGAGCTTGTTGATCGAGCCTGGACGCTCGACAACGGTTATTGCTCAAACCCGGAACGCACAGCGGACCGGGCGAGACATCGAGATGCCCGACAACGACACGTTCGCCCACGGCCGGACGGCAGACCTTGCTCGTCCCCGCCGGGTGACACCGCGGAGTGGGATCAAGAAGCCATGCGTGACAAGCTGCGTGCCGTCGTCGTTGGCGCTGGATACTGGGGCCCCAATCTGGGCCGCAACTTCCGGACGAGTCCTGATTGGGAGCTCGCAGGCATCTGCGACCTCGATGAGGCGCGAGCCTGCAAGCTCGCGAACGCCCTGGCGGTTCCCCATTTCACCGACCTCTACGATGTCCTCGCGGACCCGACCGTGGACGCCGTCGCGGTAGCAACCCCGGCGAGAGCCCACCATCCGATCGCGCTCGCCGCGCTCCGCGCCGGCAAGCACGTGGTCGTCGAGAAGCCGATCGCCGACACCCGCGAGAAGGCAACCGAAATGGTAGACGAGGCGCGCCGCCGCGGCCTCGTGCTGATGACCGATCACACCTTCTGCTATACTCCGGCGGTTCTGAAGATCAGGGAACTGATCGCGGCGGGCGAGCTCGGTGAGATCCTGTTCGTCGACTCCGTCCGCATCAACCTCGGCCTCATCCAGCCGGACGTCGATGTGTTCTGGGACCTCGCGCCGCACGACCTCTCGATCATCGACTTCGTGCTTCCCGGAGGGCTCCGGGCGCAAACCGTGGCGGCGCAGGGGGCTGACCCTCTCGGCGCCGGCAAGGCGTGTGTCGGCTACCTCACCATTCCGTTGCCGGGCGGGGCCATCGCGCATGTGCACGTCAACTGGCTCAGCCCCACCAAGATCCGGCAGTTCGTCATCGGCGGCACCCGCCGAACCCTGGTGTGGGATGACCTCAACCCGCAACAGAGGGTCAGCGTCTACGACCGCGGCGTCGATCTGAACGAGCAGCGCGCCGAGACGGCGCCGGACGTGCGGGCTGCGCGCGTGTCCTACCGGATCGGCGACACCTGGTCACCGGCGCTGCCGGAGCGCGAGGCGCTCGGTGCGATGGTCGCCGAATTCGCCACGAGCATCCGCGAGGGCCGCTCGCCGCGCACCGACGGCGACGCGGGCGTGCGGGTGCTCTCCGTGCTGGAGGCGACGAGCCGCAGCCTCGCCGCAGCCGGTGCCCCGAAAGCTGTCGAGCAGAACCTGGAGTATGCATGATGAGCGCCCTGCACGGTGCAAGCGTCCTGGTCACCGGCGGCGCCGGCACGATTGCGTCCACGCTGGTCGATCAGCTCGTCGAGGCGGGCGTCGCCCACGTCGATGTGCTCGACAACCTGGTGCGCGGCCGGCGCGCGAATCTGGAGGCCGCGCTCGCGACCGGCAAGGTGAGGCTGGTGGAGGGCGACATTCGCGACCGCGACCTGGTGCACGATGTCACCCACGGCAAGGACCTGGTGTTCCACCAGGCGGCGATTCGCATCACCCAGTGCGCCGAGGAGCCGCGGCTCGCCCTCGAGGTCCTGGTCGACGGCACCTTCAACGTCGTCGAGGCGGCCGCCGAGCACAAGGTCTCAAAGCTGATCTCGGCGTCCAGTGCGTCCGTATACGGCATGGCAGAGCAGTTCCCGACCACCGAGCGCCACCACCACAGCAACAACGACACGCTGTATGGCGCCGCGAAGTCGTTCGGCGAGGGGCTGCTTCGCAGCTTCCGCGCCATGAAGGGCCTCGACTATGCGTCCCTGCGCTACTTCAACGTTTATGGTCCGCGGATGGATGTGCACGGCCTCTACACCGAGGTTCTGGTGCGCTGGATGGAACGTATCGCCGACGGCAGGCAGCCGCTTATCTTCGGCGACGGCCGTCAGACCATGGACTTCGTGTGCGTGCCCGACATCGCCCGTGCCAACGTGCTGGCGGCGGCGAGCGACGTTGTCGAGGGCGAGTACAACATCGCGAGCGGCACCGAGACCAGCTTGCTCGAGCTCGCCCGGGCGCTGCTTCGGGTGATGGGCTCCGACCTCGGTGTCGAACATGGCCCCGCGCGCGCCGTGAACGGCGTGGTGCGCCGGCTCGCCGACACGTCGGCGGCGAAGCGCGACTTCGGCTTCGAGGCGCGGATCGGCATCGAGGAGGGCCTCCAGCTGCTGGTGGACTGGTGGCGACCGCTACGCGATGAGATCGGGGCCGGGCGCGCAAAGGTGGCGGCGTGATGGCACGCATCAACGTCATGAAACCGTGGATGGGCGCTGACGAAGTCGCCGCCGTCACACGGGCGATCGACTCCGGCTGGGTCGCCCAGGGGCCGCGGGTCGCCGAATTCGAGGAACGTTTCGCCGAGGCGATGCAGGCGCCCCACGCGGTGGCGACGTCCAACTGCACGACGGCGCTGCACCTTGCCCTGATCGTCGCCGGAGTCGGTCCCGGAGATGACGTCGTCGTGCCGTCCTTCTCCTTCATCGCCACCGCCAACGCGCCGACCTACGTCGGCGCGCGGCCGGTGTTCGCCGATGTCGATCCCGTGGACGGCAACGTCACGGAGGCAACCATCGATCAGGCACTCACGGACCGCACCCGCGCGGTCATCGTCGTGGATCAGGGCGGTGTCCCCGCCAACCTCGCCCCGATCCGGGCGCTGCTCGATCCGCGGGGTATTGCCGTCATCGAAGACGCGGCCTGCGGCGCCGGGTCGACCTACCGCGGCCGGCCGGTCGGCGCCGGAGCCGAGCTGACCGCATGGTCGTTCCACCCGCGCAAGGTGCTCACGACCGGCGAGGGCGGGATGCTCACGGCAGTGAGCGCCGAGCATGCGTCCCGCGCTCGGCGCCTGCGCGAGCACGCCATGAGTGTTTCCGCGGTGGAGCGACACCATTCGGTGCTGCCTCCCGCCGAGGAATACGCGGAAATCGGCTTCAACTATCGGATGACGGACCTGCAGGCTGCAGTCGGCATCGTGCAGCTCGGCCGCCTGCCGCAGGTCGTCGCCCGCCGCCGCCGCCTTGCCGCCCGCTATGCCGAAGCGTTCCGCGGCCTGCCGCTGCGCATCGTCGCTGACCCGGACTGGGGCACCAGCAACTTCCAGTCCTGCTGGGTCGAAGTGCTGCCAGAGTCCCCAGTCGATCGGGAGGGGCTGCTTGTCGCCCTCGCCGAGGAGGACATATCGGCACGCCGAGGCATCATGGCCGCCCACCGCCAGCCCGCCTACCAAGGCCGCGACACCGGCCGCGCGCCACTTCCGGTGACCGAGCGGCTGACCGACAACACCCTCATTCTGCCGCTCTACCACCAGCTCGAGGAGTCTGAGCAGGACCGCGTCATCGACGTCGTCCGCTTTGCCCTGGCGTGCGTGCCGGCGTGATCCGACCGGTCCTGCTGATTGCCGCGAGCGGCCTCGCCCGCGAGGCGCTGCCGGTGCTGCATGAGACCGGCCGTGAGGTGCTCGGCCTGCTCGACGACCGCTGCGCGGAACTACCCCCGACCATTGGCGACGTTCCGGTGCTTGGCGGTATCGACAGCGTCAGGCGGCACGACGGCGCAGACCTGCTGGTGTGCGTCGGCTCGGGGCTCGGTCGCGAGCGTCTGGTCGGCCGGCTGCGGGGCCTCGGTGTCGACGTTTCTCGCTACGCGACGCTCATCGACCCGTCGGTGCGCAACCCCGGCGGCTCGCCGGTGGGCGCCGGCTCGATCCTGCTCGCCGGCGTGACGATCACCGCCGATGCACGGCTCGGCCTCCACGTGGTCGCCATGCCCCGGGTCACGATCACGCACGACTGCCTGGTCGCCGACTACGCGACCTTCGCCGCTGGCGTCTCCCTCGGAGGTGGCGTGCGGGTGGGACGTGCCGCGTACCTCGGCATGAACGCGTCGGTGAAGCCGGGCATCTCAGTCGGCGCCGGCGCAACTGTCGGCATGGGCGCCGTGGTGCTGCACGATATTCCCGACCACCAGACCTGGGCCGGGGTGCCCGCCCGGCGATTGACGGTTCGTGAATGAACGTTCCGCTTCTCGTCAGCAGTCGTCCGCGAGGCGCAGTCCTTCATTCCGCATGACGCGAACACGGTTGTGGTGGTGCGTCCGACATGGGACGCGAACCGGGCGGAGCCGGACCGTCGGCAATGCCTCTTTGCCGCAGAGCATCGGACATGGTCGACTTTGCTCATGCGCGCGAGAGCAGGGCGCGCAGGCGCGTGATGATATACTTGGACGGCCGCGGCGCCAGGTAGCGGGCGCAGATCGCGTAGACGGCGAGGGCAAGTAGGGGCGCGATGACGAGCTGCCCGGAGTGGGTGAACAGACTCGCGCTCCCGAACGCGGTGATTGCGCCGAGCGTCGCTGGCACGACATAGATGCCGGCCACTTGAGCCATGGAGATGTTGCCGATTGCACTCAGCACAACGTAGCAATAAATCGGCTGCACGATTACGTAGAAGGCCGTCGCGCCGATGGCAACGCCGTAGTCGGCGTCGAGCAGCGCCCCTACGATGATGAAGACGAAGAATAGCCCCGTCGTCACCGAAACATAACGAAGGGCGCGGTTGAACTCGCCGCGGGCGGGAAGAAGCGCGCCAACGGTCCATGAGACCGCGTCGAAGGCAAAGCCGATGCTCAGCAGCTGGATATAGAACGCGGCATCGGACCATTGCGGCTGGAAGAAATACTCCAGAAACGGTCGGGCCAGCGCCGCCTGAAGAAAGCAGATGGGCATGATGACGATCGCCAGAACGTGGGAGGCGAGCAGGACCGCGTCCCGTTGCCGGAGGGGGTCGTCGCCGAGGCGGACGATCGCCGGGAACAGGACATTGGTGATGCTGCCAGCCAGCAGCCGCACCGGCTGACCGGCGATGCGGTAGGCAAAGAAGTAAAGCCCGACGCGCACGTCGCCGGCGACGAGGCCGAGGACCATGTAGTTGCCGTGGCCGACAAGGACGTTGAGCAGGCGCGAGAGGCTGACGGCCGTTGAGCTCGACAGCAGGGCGGTCCAGCGGAAGTTGCTGCGGCGCCTTGGAAACGTTGCCTTGGTCAGCCACCACGACACGGCGCTGTAGGCTGCCGCGAAGATCGGGATCGGCAGGACGAAGCTGTAGGCGCCGAAACCGGCAGCGGCCAGCGCGAGGGTCGCTACGCTGACGCCAATCGCCTCCGCCAGCGTGAGCATCGACAGCAGTCGGAAGTTCAGCTGTGAGCGGATGATGGCGCTGGGAATGGCGCTGAACGCGCGCAGCGGTATCGACGCTGCGATAACGGCCAGCATGCCGACGAGCTGCGGCTGATGATAGATGTGGGCCGCCAGAGGCGCCACGGCGACGAGCGCAAGAGCGCACAGGAGGGCGGGCCCGACGCTCAACCAAAAGAGCGTGCCGAACCACAAGGGCATTTTGTGGCCGCGCTGAACGACGACGTCGTCCAGGCCGAACTGGAAGGCAGTGCTAGCGATGCCGGAAACCATCAGGGCCAGGCTGATCTGTCCGAAATCGGCGGGCTGCAGTAGCCAGGCGAGCGCGATCTGCGATGCGGCCTGCACGGCCCGCGATGCGGCGGTCTGGCCGAAGAGCCAGAGCATGCTGCGCATGACCACGTTGGCCACGCCGGCGTCGGCGGTGGGCGTGGCCAGCGCGGCCGCCGGCTCGGGCGTCCGCTCCGGCTTGTGGAGCGAAACGCTCTCCAGTGAGCGAGCGCCGGCGATCACGATGCGGAGCACGCCTGGTCGAGCGTCTGGTTGTAGGGGCCGACCTCGGGGTTCTCGCGGAGGACGGCGTCGACGGCCAGGAACATCTCGTGCAGGCGTGCCTCGGATACGGGGCTTTCCACCACCACCACCAGCTCGGGCTTGTTGGACGAGGCCCGCACCAGCCCCCAGGTGCCGTCGTCGGTCACCACCCGCACCCCGTTCACCGTCACCAGGTCGCGGATGGCGTGGCCGCCCACCGGCGTGCCCGCCGCCTTCAGCGCCGCAAAGCGCGCGATCACCCGCTCCACCACCGCGTACTTCTCCTCGTCGGCGCAGTGCGGCGACATGGTCGGCGAGCCCCAGGTCCGCGGCAGCGCCGCATAGAGCTCCGCCAGCGACCGGCCCGGGTTGCGGTCGAGCATGTCGCAGATGGCCAGCGCCGTGACGAAGCCGTCATCGTAGCCGCGCCCCACCGGCGCGTTGAAGAAGAAGTGCCCCGACTTCTCGAACCCCGCCAGCGCCCCGAGCTCCGCCACCCGCCGCTTGATGTAGCTGTGCCCGGTCTTCCAGTAGTCCGTCTCGACACCGTTCGCCTTCAACACCGGGTCGGTGGCGAACAGCCCGGTCGACTTGACGTCGACGACGAAGCGGGCGCCCGGGTGGCGGGCGCTGAGGTCGCGCGCCAGCATCACCCCGATCTTGTCGGCGAAGATCTCGTGGCCGTCGTTGTCGACCACGCCGCAGCGGTCGCCGTCGCCGTCGAAGCCCAGCGCCACGTCGGCCCCGCTCTCCCGCACCTTGGCCGCCATGGCATGGAGCATCTCCATGTCCTCGGGGTTGGGGTTGTAGCGGGGGAAGGTGAAATCGAGCTCGGTGTCGAGCGGGATCACCTCGCAGCCGATGCGCTCCAGGATCTGCTGGGCAAAGGCGCCGGCGGTGCCGTTGCCGCAGGCGGCGACCACCCGCAGCTTGCGGGTGAGCCGCGGCCGGTCGGTCAGCTCGGCGATGTAGCGGGCGGGAAAGTCGGCGATGAACGCGTAGGCGCCGCCCGGCGCGGTCCGGCCCGCGCCGGAGAGCACGATCTCCTTGAGCCGGCCCATCTCCTCGGGCCCGAAGGTGACCGGGCGGTGAGCCCCCATCTTGACCCCGGTCCAGCCGTTGTCGTTGTGGGAGGCGGTGACCATGGCCACCGCCGCGGTGTCGAGGGCGAACTGGCCGAAATAGGCCATCGGCGTGGTCGCCAGGCCGATGTCGCGCACCGTCACGCCGGCGGCCATCAGGCCGGTGACCAGGGCATACTTGATCGCCGCCGAATAGCTGCGGAAATCGTGGCCGACGACGATCTCGGGCTTGACCCCGAGCTCGGCCAGCAGCGTGCCGAGGCCCAGCCCCAGCGCCTGCACGCCCATCAGGTTGATCTCGCGCTCGAACAGCCAGCGCGCGTCGTACTCGCGGAACCCCGTCGGCTTCACCAGCGGCCGCGTCTCATACGCATAGCTGTTGCGCGACAGCGCAGGCTCGGGCTGAGGAAGCACAAAGGAAGGCTGAGCCCGGATGGGCTCGAAGGCCTGGTTCCAATTGCGAGCAGACACGGGCATTCCGATGACCTAATCCTGAATTGCAGCCATGAAAGAGAAGCCGAGCGGGAGGGTGCACCTTCTCGCCGCTCGGCCCGGCCGACGCCTCGCCGGCAGACCCCATCTTCCCGAAAGGACTAGTCGCAGCGAACGCGTCCGGTCGCCTGACCGCCATCTGGTGGTTGAGTTCAGCTTGCGATCGCTTAAGCGTTCAGCCTTGCCAGTCCCGAACTTGCGAACGAAACCGACGAATCGAACCTATCATCGTCTCGTGAAACGAGAATATACCCCCTTCGGCTTACGCGATCGGCCAATATTCATGATGGAATGGCACCGAAGCAGCTATCGCTTGCAGTATAGAGCATTTCGAAACTCGACGAGATCATTCAATCGCCAAGTGCTCTAGAAAGCGAAAAGGATGCGTCGGCCATCGGCTGGAAGCAATTTACGCCGGCCAAGCAATGCCCCGGGGCGCGCCGATCTTCCGTTACGAGATAGCGTATTTGAAGCGAGTGATTTATTCAAAAAGCCTGCGGCCGACGCAGCATGGCCGTTGCGTGGATGAGCCCTGCATCTCGGCGCCGGCCGTCGCTTGTCAGGCCGCCTTGTTCAGGATCGTCCCCAGCAGGCGGCTGCCGGTCGACTGAAGCCGTTCGACGGCATCGATGACGAGGGGGGCGGGGGTACGCCCCCATTCCACCGCGATCAGAAGGCCATCCAGGAGCGGACCCATGGCAATCGCGCCGGAGCTCTGGTCCAGCGGCGGAAGGTCGACGACGACGACATCGTACGTCGACAGCGCTTCGCTGAGGCAGCGCATCATCGAGCTGGAGCCGAGAAGCGCATCGGATACGACCGACGCGAACTTCTTGGTCGGCAGCAGTTCAACGTCGGTGCGCGGCACCGGAATCGAACATTCGCTGACGCGGCAGTCCTCGAGCAGAATCTGCACCAGCCCAGGCTGACCCGCCGTGGTCACGGCTTGCGTCATGGCGCAGCCTTGAAGATCCGCGTCGATGACGAGCACCCGGACGCCGGAGGCGGCGAGCAGGCACGCCAGGTTCCCGGCGATGGTGGTCTTTCCTTCACCGCTTAGGGCGGATGTGATGCCGATGGCCCGTAGCGACCGTCGCCGCTCGGTGGCGGCGAGGGTCGTGCTCACCTGGGCAAGAGCGTGGAGGAACGGATCCTTGCCGAGCTCGTCGGTCGCGGTGAAGCACTCGAGCGACGGCTTGCCGTAGCGGCGCTTGAGCCGAGCCAGAAACGCTCCCATGCGCCGACCGACCGAGCGGCGGACGGACCACCCGGCTCGGGACGTGCGGCGGATCAGCGGAAGGGCGCCGAGACAGGCCAGTCCAAGCCTCTGCTTGGCGCTGCGCACCGAACGGATGCTGCTGTCGAGGTTTTCCCTCAAGATGGCGGCGCCGACGCCAACCAAACCGCCCAACAGGATGCCGAAAGCCAGGATCAGGGAGGTCCGCGGGTGGCTTCTGTTGAGCGGCGTGGTGGCCTTCGAAAGCAGACGCGTTTCGACGAGCGGATTGGACTGCCGCTGAACCGCCTCCGCGTACCCTTGCAGGGCACTCTCATAAATCTTCTTGTATGCTTGGGCCGTGCTCTCGAGCTCTTCGAGGGTGTTTCTGTCCTTGGCCGCCGTGCCCTGGCCCGACTCGGCCGGGGCGGAGCTGGTATCGGCCCTTTGCTGGTCCCGGAAAATGCGATAGTCGCGGCCGGCTTTGAACTCTTGCAGCGATAGCGCGGCCGCGTTCATCTGTTCGCGCAGCTGCGCCACGCGGCGCTCGAGCCACTCGGAGCCGACGCGTGCGGAGGCGGTGCGCGATTCGAGCTGGTCGCGGATGTAGGCATCCGCGGCGGCATTGGCCACCTTCGCCGCCAGCTTCGGGTCCGGCGCCGTGAACGCCAGGTCGATCACATAGGAGAGCCCGGAGCGGCGCACGTCGAGCCCGCTCCCGAATATGGCGACGGCATGCTGTAGCGCCGCTCCTTCGGGAAGCTCGCCCGCGTTCGGCCTGGCGAACATGGGATTCTTGAGCAGGCCCAGCTCCTGGATGACCGCCACGGCGATGCGGTCGGACCGAAGGACCGTCATCTGGCTTTCGATCTGGGCGCTATCGACCGTGCTCGATTGCACCTCGTCCCGCGTGAGCTGGGAGGACTTCGGATCGATGAGCAGTTGCGCACGCGCCGTATAGGTGGGCGTCGTCATCTTCACATAGGCGGCGGCCCCGCCAACGCCGATCGCGATGGCGGCGAGGACGATCAGGAAGTGGCGCAGAACAAAGACCGACAGCTCCGGCACCGCGACGAGGTCGGGCGGGAGGTCGGCGTTCGACCAATCAGCATGCGATTCGCCAATCGTCGTGGGGACAACGTGTGGCGCGCCGCGCCTGGTTAGGCTCATAATCTGACCTGTGACCTCACGGGCGTGGACAACAGCGTATCCGGCAGCACCATGCAAACGTGCTCAAGGTGTGCCGCCCTTCTTTGTAGTCCGGGTTTCGCACCGCAAAAATGTCCCCAAAATTGGTAAGTCTCACACCCTAAAGGATCTGCCATGGCGCGCCCGACCTATCATGCGGCCGGCGCCGCCGCGGGCTCTGCCCGGCGCAATGGGGCGCGCCCGCCGGTTGGCGGCGCGGGCGACGAGCGGGCCGGATGGCCTCAGGCATCGTGCGTCTGGGCTGATGCCGTACCCGTCCCGGTCGATGCACCATCCGTCGAACGGTCGAGATCTGACCGGTCGCGTACGTCGGACGAGGTATGAATGAGCGCGAAGGGAACACGAATACGCTCAGCGCCGACGCGGTCTGTTACACCCTTTGAGCGTTATCGTGCCCTAATAGGGGTCTAGTCCCACACCAAAACAACGTGGTTCAAGGAGGCATCATTGCTCTGTCTATTCGAAAGGTCAGGTCCGGAATGGATGTGCATAGCGAGCCACGCGCAGGCGGTGCCTACCTGGGGCCGGTGAGCGACGCTCCTGTCGCCACGCTCCTCAACGATCCCGCGGCATATGGCGCAACTGCCAGGCCGCTCACGGTGCTGATCGACAGCCGCACCTTCGTGCGCGACTGTCTGTCGTCGTCGCTTCAGGCCGCCGATGCGGAGAGCGACTGTTTGACGTTCGACAACGTCCAGGAATGGCAGAAGAGCGGATTGTCCGCTCGTACCTCGCTGCTGCTCTTCTGGGCCAATCAGCTGAGCTCGACGTCCGAGCTCGAGCAGCAACTGTCGGAGCTGAAGTCGCTGTCTCTCGAGATCCCCTTCGCCGTGATGTCGGATCAGGAGAATCCCGAGGCGATCGTCGAGCTGATGGCGGGGGGCGCCCGCGCCTTTCTGCCGACGAGCCTGAGTCTCGACGTGATCGTCAAGGCGCTGCACCTGGTTCGGGCCGGCGGAACGTTCATCCCCGCAACCTGCCTCGCCGCCATGTCGAACGACGGCGCGCGCAGCGTGCCGGCGCCGGCGGATCTCGCCGGGCTGTTCTCGCCGCGGCAACTGGCGGTGGCCAGGGCCATGCGCAAGGGCATGCCCAACAAGATCATCGCGTACGAGCTGGCCATGTGCGAGAGCACCGTGAAGGTGCACGTCCGCAACATCATGAAGAAGCTCAAAGCCAAGAATCGCACCGAGGTCGCATTTCTTACGCAACGGCTGTTTCCGCAAGATTGAATTAGTTAGGTCGATCGACGCGTTATCTGATCCTCTACCAGAACTGAAAACTGAAACGGCGGCCTTCCACGAGATCGGAGCGGTCGCCGTTTCAGTTTCAGCTGCAGGCGGACCAGGAAATCTGCCCGGCATCGCCCCGCTCCAGATTCAAAAGGTTATGAGCATTTCTCCGTCATTGGATGATCCCATCCAATGACGAAATGCTCTGGGGCGACCGCTGTGATCGCCGATCCCGGCGCGTCGGCGCAGCTCTGCCGACACGGGGCCGGCAGAGCTGCGCAAAGCACGCTCAAACCCTGTTGTAGATGTCTTCGAACCTGACGATGTCGTCTTCGCCGAGATAGGCGCCCGACTGTACCTCGATCAGCGTCAGCGGGATCTTGCCGGGATTGGCCAGGCGGTGAACACAGCCGAGCGGGAGATACGTCGACTCGTTCTCGCGCAGGATGATCTCCTCGTTATCGCGCGTGACGATGGCCGTGCCGTTGACGACGACCCAGTGCTCGGCCCTGTGAAAGTGCTTTTGCAGGGATAGCTGCGCACCCGGTTTCACCATGATGCGCTTGACCTGATACCGCTCCCCGGCCTGCACGCTTTCGTAGTGCCCCCAGGGCCGGTAAACGATGGTCGAGTAGTCCTTCTGAGGCCGGTTGAGCTCCCCCAGTTTGTCGACGACGTCCTTCACCCTCTGGCTGTCGGCGCGCGGGGCCACCAGGACCGCATCGTCGGTGACCACGACGACAAGATCGGACAGGTTGAGAAGCGCAACCATCGGGCCGGTCGATCGAACGTAGTTATTCTTGCAATCCAGGAGGATCGCGTCGCCCGCAACGGCATTGCCGTTGTCGTCCTTGGGCGTCACGTTCCAGAGCGCGTTCCACGATCCCACATCGGCCCAGCTCATATCGGTGGGGACGACCGCGGCGCGCTCGGTGCGCTCCATGACGGCATGATCGATGGAGATGGTCGGCGCCTCGCTGAAGCTCTTGCCGAGATGCAGGAAGTTGGAGTCCTGCTCTCCGGTCCGGACCGCCGCTCGCGTCTTGGCCACCAGCTCGGGTTCGAAGCGCTCGAGCTCTTCGATGAGTCGCTGCACCGGAAAGAGGTAGATGCCGGAGTTCCAGCTGTACTCCGGCCTCGCCAGAAATTTCTGGGCGGTCGCCAGGTCGGGCTTTTCGACGAACGAGCTGATGGTCAGCACGCCGTCGGCCGCAGGCAGGGGCGCACCGGCCTGAATATAGCCGTAGCCGGTGTCGGGCGCCGTCGGCTTGATGCCGAAGGCCACGAGCTTCTCGTTGCCGACGAGGAGCGCGGTGGCGATCGCGGTGGCGAACGCATCGGTTTGCACCATCACGTGATCGGACGGCAGAACGAGCATCCTTGCGTCCGGCGCTTCATCGGCAATATGCATGCTGGCGACGGCCAGAGCGGGGGCCGTATTGCGGTTGGCCGGCTCGAGCAGGATGGAGCGGGGCGAAACCCGGATCTCCTCCAGCTGCTCCGCCACGATGAAGCGGAAATCCTCGTTGGCGACGACCACGGGGCTGGCGAAGCGGCTGGCGTCGCTGACGCGTAGCACGGTCTGCTGGAACAGGCTCGGCTCGTTGTCGAACTTCAGAAACTGCTTCGGAAAGGACCCTCGCGAAATCGGCCAAAGGCGCTTGCCGCCGCCGCCGCACAAGATCACTGGAACAATTTTGGACATTATACTCGTACCCTCCTGTGCATTTTGTTGCACGATTTCCAAATCCGTCGTCCTGCCGGGCGGGATGCTTCAACCGGATGCTGGAACGACGTCCTCAGACTTGGTGGTGCAGCCGGTGGAGGCTGCCGAATCCTCCAGCCTCGGCGACGCCGATGCGACGCCGGCACCCAGATGCGGCGGTGTTCATGTTGGTCATCGTATGAGTTCGTGGGGTGCGAACAAGGTGCCAGAACGGTGAGCCCGCACTCCTTCCGATCAGCCGATCTACGCCTTTCGCGCAAGGCAACCATCAACCTTGTTCAAGCGACGTGCGCGGGCATCGGTGGTCCGGTCTGCGCCGTGCGGCGGCCCGATGTCCGGGGGCTGCAACAACGGGAGAGCTTTTCGATCGGGTGGATTATCCGGTCGGATACGAGCGCGCTTGGCCATCGGCTGCCATCGCCCGATTGCAGCGACATGCTCCAGTTCTTTGAATTTGGGCTACGTCCCAGTGACTGGGCGAGGCCGGTCGATCGCGCGGCGCTCTCGTGCTCGCCGCGATCGAGCCCGGCGCGCGCAGGGCTGGTGCATCGGCAGCGTTTCGGGCGCGTTGCGACCCGATCAGTGCGCCGATCGGGACGGGCGCGAGGTGGGTGCGCTCAGAGCTGCCGATGGTCCGCGCGCGCCGAGCGCTGCTGCACCCATCTGTCCGGAATGCAGGAGACGAGGACCCCTAGGGCGGTGCCAATCCCTTTGATCTCGAAATCCGGAAGCCGGCCGTGACGGGTGAGCGTGAAATTCTGCGCGGCTTCCAGGGCGCCGGCCCCGACCACAATGGCCAGAAACAGCATGAAGCGATGCTTGGGGTAGGCGAGACCGAAGGCCAGACCGACAAGGCCGAAGGCACAAAGGCGCTCGAGGTTGGGTGACGATGAGACGATGGGCCGTAGTTCGATCGGCGCCAAGGTGGTGAAAACGATTGCCAGCAACAACAGCCAGGCCGCCAGCCTCGCGAGAGTTTTCGTGTTCATCTGCTCCGCGGTATCGCGCTGCGGCTGAGCCTGGCGCTCGACAAGACCCATATATCCGGCCAGCCACCGTGTTTGTGTACGGAGCGAGACGATCGGGATGGCGCCTGAGGACAGCAATCCGCTCCAAAAATAGGCGAGCCGGGCACCGAAGGGGGTTCGGTCGCCCGGCTCTCACCGCTGTTCACTTGGGGGTCGAAATCAGCGGCTGAAGGAGCCTAGGCCGCGCTCGGAAAAGGCTCAACATGGGCCATTGGAGCTAGAGCTACGTCGAATTCCCATCACATGTAGATACTGCGCGCCCGCCTATAAGCAAAAAGTGGTAAGCGGCATCTCATCCAAATTGTTCAATTTGATGAGGCGAGCGCTTTGATGAGGTGGACGCTCGTTGGCCGGATCGCCACCGGCATCTGCATCCGTTCCCTGAGCTCGGCCGCTCAGGCGCGGCCGGCGGCCCAATACGTGGGCGCGTTCATGAGCGCACCGGGAGGGCCGGCGTTCCAGAAGTCGCCGACAACACGCGTGATCGCCTCGATCGGCAGACACCACAGCCCCATATCGTCCTCCCAGAACACCTTGCCGCCGGTGAGGCGCATATTGTCCGTGGGAACGACAAATTCCGCTCCGCCGCGGGCCGCTATCCGCAGATAGTGAGGCCTGCGGGCCAGAGTCTCGTAGATCTTTTTCGAGATGGAACTCACGTTCTGTCCGCCTTCCAATGTCTCATTCGAAGCACGAGGCAAGCCGCTCGATAGGGATCGCGGGAACCATACCGTGTCGTCCCGACGCGTTGCCGGCACATGTCTGAACTACATCCCAACGGTATCCTTTTCGTAACAGTCCCGCAGAGAGGCCTCGCGGGCAGCCGCCCGCGCGGGCGATTGCCGGAGAGCCCAAACCCAGACTGCCCTGCCGGAAGGCACGGGGAAAGGACCGGACACGTGTGTGAGCTTGAAGTTCCGTCCTTCTCATGACATCGACGTTCATGCGCTTCAATCGGTAAATCGCGGGCGGTACGAAGTTTTGCCCGGTATTTGCCAAAATCGCAAACGCGTCCTCGGCGCAGCTTCCGGTTCTAGGCGCTCGCCAGCGTCGCTCCACAACGTGCTGAACTTCGAACGGAATGGCGCCACGGTCGACTGTCGTTGCTTCAGATAAAGCCGATCGGCGGCGATATCCACAGGTTTAACGGACGGCACCGCCGACGCCGCCGCGCGGAATATCGGCGCGTAGTTCTAGCGCACGTCGAGCATACCAATTTAGGCGGAGCCGGATCGCCCAAAAGCGTCCTGAAGCTCGATGGCATCGACCAGCCGATCCACGGGAGCGGGGATCAAGCTCGCAGCGGCGCTCGCTCCGCACACCGCCGGTGGCGTTCGCCTCCCTCTCGCCTACGAACTAATCAGCCTCGTGAGCCTGGACCCGGCCAGTACCACAGGCGGCATCTTCGCATTAATACCTTCGTAGCGCGCCGCCACCTCAGTCGCAAGCCATAGAGCGTGGCGTGTGACCTGGCGAGCCGGGGGGAACGATGCCAGCGCTCGCTCCATATGCCGCGCGACGGGAGCGAAACAGGCCGCCCACGTCACCGTCGTCGCAGCAGATCGGCATCGAGCTCCCGCGTCAAGACCGCGACTTCCGTTCGGTTGCGGGCGTTGAGCTTGCGCATGATGGTTCGGACGTGAACCTTGACGGTGCTCTCGCTCATGGCCAGTTCGTAGGCGATCACCTTGTTCGGCAACCCCTTGCGCATGGCCCGGGCCACGGCCAGCTGCCGCGGCGACAGCAGCGTCGTCAGGTCCGGCGCCCGCGGCGCGGCACTGCCGTCGCGTGGCATCGCCGAGAGGGTGCTCGCCGGAATGAAGGTTCCGCCAGCGCGCACGATGGCCAGAATCTTAGCCGTCACTTCCACGCCCATGCTCGTGGGCAGGAAGGCGCGCGCGCCCTTGCCCATGACTTGGGCGATGCTATCGGCGCTCTCGTGGTCGGACATCACGACGACTGGCGGCGGCGCGGGCAACCGCAGCACCTGCCTTAGCCGGTCGGCAAAGACGCCGTCGGCCTCCGGCCGCATGGACGGCGCGGACATCCACAGGATGAGCAGCGAGGTCCTGCCCGCCACGGAGCTCTTCTCCCAGGCGGCTACGCTTTCGAAGGCCTGGAAATCATGATCGGGCTCCGTCGTGCGCAGCGACGCCAGCACGCATTCGCGGAAGAAGGTCCGGTCTTCGATCAGCACCGTGCAAGGTGGGCCGGGCACCGTCGGAGGCGCGCCACCACCCGGGTCGGAACGACCCGATCTCCCGTGCTGGCCGCTTGCCGAAGGTGCGGTATCCAACTTAGCCCCCCTGTTGGACCATGCGCAGCACGAGCCGCGCAAAAGCCTGCTTGTCTATCCGGATCGGACGTCCCCCGCCGGTCGACGCCGCCCGTCCGGACTGGTTCCCGACGGGTGAGCGCGAGCGCGCATCTTCGAGCCGGCTGCGCCCCGGTGCCGCGGCCTCGTCCTCCAGCCTTACCTACCGTCAGCTACGTCGCCAAATGGATTTCCTATGTTCACGCGGGTGCGGTCGAATGACGCAGTCTGCCGGTGTGGCTCGGAACCACCTTGGCGAGCGTCGGCGCGACGAAGCTAAACCGGCGGCCCTTCGTTTCGTTCCTGCCTCGAAGACGGCGTCAAGGCCCTGCGAAAAGTAGCAGCTCTCGCGGACGATCCGAATGCGCAAGGACGTTTGCAGTCCGGGAGGTTCTCCCGGTCGACGTGCGCGTCGTGGCCGTGCCCGGCCGCTGTCGACATGCCGCATGCTGCGGGTCGCGCGGTCTTGCTCCGCGACCCCCATGTATGGGTTTGCGAGTGCCCTCGCGAAAATGTGTGCCGAGCCAGCGCGCGCGTTTGGGCAGTGACGGAACCGCCAGTTTTCGATAGTAGCTCGGCAAATGAAGCGATCCGCACGCGCGCGCCTCTTCGTGGGCGCGGCCGCTGGGGCGATCGCGTACGCCGACAGGGATGGACGAATGCCAGCCTATCGCTCCCGGACCACCACCCACGGCCGCAACATGGCCGGCGCCCGCGGCCTGTGGCGCGCCACGGGCATGACGGACAGCGACTTTGGCAAGCCGATCATCGCTGTGGTCAACTCCTTCACGCAATTCGTGCCAGGCCATGTCCACCTGAAGGACCTGGGCCAGCTGGTGGCGCGCGAGATCGAGGCGGCGGGCGGCGTCGCCAAGGAGTTCAACACCATCGCCGTGGATGACGGCATCGCCATGGGCCACGACGGCATGCTCTACTCGCTGCCCTCGCGCGAGCTGATCGCGGACAGCGTGGAGTACATGGTCAACGCGCACTGCGCCGACGCCATGGTGTGCATCTCCAATTGCGACAAGATCACGCCGGGCATGCTGATGGCCGCGATGCGGCTCAACATACCTGCGGTGTTCGTGTCCGGCGGCCCCATGGAAGCCGGCAAGGTGGTGCTCGCCGGCAAGACGCACGCCATGGATCTCGTCGATGCCATGGTCGCCGCCGCCGACGACAAGGTGTCCGACGACGACGTCAAGGCCATCGAGCGCTCGGCCTGCCCGACCTGCGGCTCGTGCTCCGGCATGTTCACCGCCAATTCGATGAACTGCCTGACCGAGGCGCTGGGCCTGTCACTCCCCGGCAACGGCTCGACGCTCGCCACCCACGCCGATCGCCAGCGCCTCTTCGTCGAGGCCGGCCACCTGATCGTCGATCTCGCCCGGCGCTGGTACGAGCAGGACGACGAGACCGTCCTGCCGCGCACGATCGCGGCGAAGCCGGCCTTCGAGAATGCCATGGCGCTCGATATCGCCATGGGCGGCTCCACCAACACCGTGCTGCACATCCTGGCGGCGGCGCACGAGGGCGGCGTCGACTTCACCATGGACGACATCGACGCGCTGTCGCGGCGCGTGCCCGTGCTCTGCAAGGTGGCTCCGGCCAAGAGCGACGTGCACATGGAGGATGTGCACCGCGCCGGCGGCATCATGGCCATCCTCGGCCAGCTGGACAGCGCGGGCCTCATCCACCGCGAGCAGCCGACCGTGCATACGGCCACCATCGGCCAGGCCATCGAGCATTGGGACATCAGCCGCACCACCTCGTCGAAGGTGCGTGATTTCTTCCTGGCCGCACCGGGCGGCGTGCCGACCCAGGTGGCGTTCAGCCAGAACCGGCGGTGGGACGACCTCGATCTCGACCGCGAGACCGGCGTCATTCGCGATGCCCGGCATCCGTTCTCGAAGGACGGCGGCCTCGCCGTGCTGAAGGGCAATATCGCCCTCGACGGCTGCGTGGTGAAGACCGCCGGCGTCGACGAGAGCATCCTCAAGTTCGCCGGCCCGGCCAAGGTGTTCGAGAGCCAGGACGCCGCGGTGAAGGGCATCCTGAGCGGGGGCGTCAAGGCCGGCGACGTCGTCGTCATCCGCTACGAAGGCCCGCGCGGCGGGCCGGGCATGCAGGAGATGCTCTATCCGACCAGCTACCTGAAGTCGCGGGGGCTCGGCAAAGCCTGCGCGCTGCTGACGGACGGGCGCTTCTCGGGCGGCACCTCGGGCCTCTCCATCGGCCACGTCTCGCCGGAGGCGGCCGAGGGCGGCGCCATCGGCCTGGTGCGCGAAGGCGACATCATCGAGATCGACATCCCCAACCGGACGATCAGCCTGGCTGTCGGCGAAGCCGAGCTCGCCGCACGGCGGACCGAGCAGGATGCCAATGGCTGGAAGCCGGCCGAGCCGCGCAAGCGCAACGTGACCAAGGCGCTGCGCCGCTACGCTGCCTTCGCCACCAGCGCGGCCAAGGGCGCCGTGCAGACGGCGCCGGAGGATTAGGAGGTTCGTCTGAATGGGCTGGGCCGCGCGCCGCGCGGCTCTGGTCCTTGTCGCGTGTTGGGGTTATTGCCAACACGAGACGTGTTGGCAGAATCTCCAGCATGAAAGCCGAGCTGCTGCGCGAGCGCCAGCAGCTCACAATCAACTCGTTCGTCGAATTGCGGATATCGCGCATTCCGCATTCGGCTCGTGGTTCTCGTCACGCCTACAAGTACGCTCTTGTATAAGTACGCTCTTGCCTATGTAGTCGCTGAAAGGTGCGTGCTTTCCCTACGACGCCGTACATGTCGATTTCGTCCTGAGGGCGGCTTAAGGGGGCAGCGATCGTCCCCAATCGAATATGCGTTGATGCTGCGCCTTTTCTATTTGCTCTGGCTAGAGCATTTCGTCATTGGATGGGATCATCCAATGACAGGGAAATGCTCATAACCTTTTGAATCTGGAGCGCTTCCTTTGCGATTGGGTGAGTCCACCCAATCGCGAAGCGCTCTAGCCCTTCGCTACCGCCCGCGAAGGGCAGGCACACCTCGTAAGGTCTGATTGGGCCTGTAGTCAGACCGGATCGGCTCTCGGCGTGAGATTCATCGGTCAAGGGCGCAACGTTCCAGTGCAGGGCGGCGGGATATCACGCTCCGACTAGGGCCCCCGTTGCCGAGCGGCACGCATGGATCTTGCCCGGGATCTGCTCATCCAATGGCGCCGAAAAACACGTTTGGCGCTACGTGATCACGAAGTCGTACCGGCCAACGCGCCCGGTTCCATTCGTGTCGATGGCGAGCACGAGCCGCCGGTCGAACAGGGCGTCCCTCGTATTGCCGGGCTCGTCGGGAAAGAAGAGCTGCGTCGTGAGGATCGGGCCGCCGGCGCGCTGGACCTTGAGGTGAAGGTGACGGGTGCGGCCGGGATACGCGCCTGGAACGATGGTGCGGAATGACCATCTTCCCTGCGCATCCGTCATCCGATGGCCCCGCAGCCGGTAGCCGGAGTTGTCGTACCGCCCCTGGTCGTCGGCCTGCCAGAGCTCAACGAGCGCGCCGGGGAGGGGACGGCAGGAGCGGTCGACCACGTGGCCGCCGACGCTCAAGCGCGTGCCGCCCGAATGGCCGGACGTCACATCCTCGCGAAGCGGACTGTTCGGCGTGTAGAATGGTCCCTCGGTCGAGGCGGGCGTGGCTTCATGGCCGTCGTCACAAGACGGGGTGAGACGCAGCTGAAGTTCCGCTGCTTGTGCGAGCGCCTGCGACGTCGACAGGACAGCAAAGGCCGGAGCCGCAAGGAAGCCGGAAACGAGATCGCGGCGCGTGGCAGTCATCGGACGCCCTTTCCTCGAACGGACGCATTGTACCACGCCTTGCGCCGCCGGCGACCCGAGGCGGCGAACTGGCCGGCGCCTCAGACAGCCGTGCGTGCGGTCCCAAAGCCGAGCGCGGCGGCGCGCCGGCCGAGCCGCTCGCGCACGGCCCGCGGCAATTGGCGGGGTGACTTGGCGCGGGGCAACGCCAGCTCGGCAATACGCGCCTGGTGCCCGAACAGCGCCTCGTACTCCGCGTGATTGTCGAAGCGGCGGCGGGTGACGTTGTCGACGAAGGTCTCGGCCGGCGCGCCCTCCGCCAGCACCAGGGCATGGTCGTCGAGCTCGATGTGGTAGTAGACGAAGGTCTCCGCAGTCATCGGCAGGCGCCGGACCGTGGTGCCGTTGACCAGCGCGCCGGCCTGCGCCAGCACGCCGTCGACGAGCAGGGCATGGTCAGGCGAAACCTGAAGGTCGCGCACCGGCACGTTCTCGTCGAAGGCGCCGGCCGAGATGCGGATGGGCGCCAGGCGGAGCGGATCCGCAAAGGCCGCTGCCACCGTCTGGCGGCCGATCCAGCGGACAGGCCGCGTCTCGCCGGCGGCGGTGGTGACCGGATCGCCGGCGCTCAGCGTCTCCACCGGCCTCTCGCCGTCAGGCGTTGCGATCAAGGTGCCGGCGCAGAAGCAGACGGCGACGGTGACGTCGGTGCCGCCGGCACCATTGTCGGCGAGGTGGAAGGAGGCGCCGGTGTAGTCTTCCGCCGGGTCCAGCCGCAGCGTGATGACGCCGCCGCCCTCGTCGGCGGTCTGGACGATCTGCAGCAGGTTGCCGGACAGCAGGGTCACCGTGTCGCCGGCGTCGAAATGCACGCCGAGCAGGTCGATGGTGTCGCCCGCATCGTTGAAGTCGTCGATCACGCCGGCGAACGCAGTGGGCGTCAGCAGCCGCAGCACGCCGCTGACCAGCGCTACGGTCTGCTCCGCGTCGGTTCCCGCATAGAGGGTGACGGTCGCGGCGCCCGAGAGCGTCAGGGTGCCGGTGCCGCTCAGGTCGCCGCTCACCGAGAGGCTGCCGCCCTGCACGGCGATGGTGCCGTCGTTGTCCAGGGCGTTGCCGGTGAAGGTGGCGCTCGAGCCGACGACGATGTCGCCCTGGTTGTCGAGCGTCTCAAAGGAGAAGAAGCTGCTGCTGAGAGCGTCGATCTGGCCCTGGTTGACGAAATCGCCGGCGAGAAAGGAGCCGGAGCCGGTCGGAATGCTGAGGGCCACGCCGGAGGCGAGCACCGCCGGATCATTGAGGGCGAAGAGACCGGAGTTGAACAGGTTGATGGTCATGTCGTCGAGGGTCTGGCCGTCGACGACGATCGAGCCTCCGTTGACGTTGATCGTGCCCGGCCCCGTGCCGGCCTGGTCGTAGACGGAGAGGCCGCCGATGACGGTGAGGCTGCCGAAATTGATATCGAGATCACCCTCGTAGTCGATGGACTCGAAGGTGGCGCCCGCCAGGGTCAGCGTCGTGGTGCCGTTGTCGAGGATGATGCCGTTGGCAATGGTGCCGCCGTTGACGGTGAGGGCGCCGACGCTCGCTAGATCGAGCATCTGGTTGGGTATCGGATCACTCAGGTCGAGCCGCGCGCCGACGCCGATGGCGACCGTGCCGTTGTTGGCGATGTTGTCCGCTGTGAGCTGCTGCCAGGTGAGCGTCAGGTCTTCGAACTGCAGCAGGCCGCCGGTCTGCACGTCGATGCCGCCGTTATTGCTGAAGCCTCCATCGGCATAGAGGACGCCGCCATCGTCGATACGGGTATTGCCATCGTTGATCACGTTGGCCGAATAGAGCGTCGAGCTGTTGCCGATGACGATGCTGCCGCTATTGCCCAACACGGCACAGCCCAGGTTCGAGCCGTTGCTGAGGGTCAGTTGGGTCAGGTTGACGACCGGGCCGGAGACCTGGAGGACGCCGCCGTCCAGCGTCAACGGCGACGCGATGACCATGGAGCCGACGGATCCGACGTCGCCGCTGATCTCGGGCGCGCCGGTGTTGATGAATACGGCGTCGTCCGCGCCCGGCACCCCCGGCGGGTTCCAGTTGGCGGCATCGGCCCAATTGCCGTTTCCGTGGGCGTCACCCACCCAAAATTTGTTGGCCATTCCCGGCAAGCTCCCACACGTGCCGCCCCCCGACGCGGCTATAACGCGGTCGATCTGCGAAGGGCCAATGACAATGATGGCGTTACCCGGCTTCGGCCGCCCGGCCTATGGCGATGCACGGTGACGAGCACAGAAGACGCCGGGGCAGTGCGGACGGCTATACTTGGCTTCGTTGGGTCGGGAGCTGGGGGCGCGTCGCCGTTTAGGCGTGCCGGGGCTGACGAAATCGTGCCCGTGGCTGGCGCCCACTGTGGGAGCGGCGCAAGGGCGGCGACGATGACGGTGAGCTGGCGGGCAATCGCGCCGCGGCGTGGGTCGTGAGGCGGCGCCGGCGGCACACGCGGACCCCTCGGCGCGCCGGCATGGGATGCCGAGCCTCCTGGCGCAACCGAGTCTGACGTGCGAAGCCGGCTTGACAACGGGCGCCACGGAGGTCGCCATGGGCGCGGCGTCGATTGCGTCGGATGACGTGGGCGGGGCAGGTGGCGCGGATCTAGAAGCTCGTACCGATCATGCATTGCACCTCTCGCCCGTCGGGTTTTTCGGTTTCCGACAAGCAGATCGAGACCATCCGCGCCTGGGCCCGCGCGAAGCGTCGGGTGGAGCAGGTCCGGTTGTTCGGGAGCCGCTGCAAGGGCACCCACCGACCCGACAGCGATCTGGATATTGCTCTGACGATCTCCGACGACCGGCGCATCACCCGGGCGACGGTGTGGTTTACCGAGGTGCCGAAGTGGCGCTCGGAGCTCACGGCCCTGCTCGGGCTCCGCGCCGACCTCCGGATCACGGATCTCGCCCATCCCTGCCGCGTCCGGCGGTCCTGCGCCGAGTGCGGCGACATCCTGATCTACGACACATCGGCGTGCCCTGCCGTGAAGCGCGAAGGGGAGCCGTAAGTCGCCATCCCGGCGTGCTGGGCAAGGCGCCGAAGCTGCACGCCGATCCGACGAGCGGGGCGAGGGGCCGCACCGCGCCCTGTCGGCCGTGCGATCTTGATCCATCGCAACGTTAGTCAGGCAGCCCGTCGGCCAGGCGGTAGACACGGGCGGCCGTGCCTGCGAACAGGGCCGCCTTCTCGTCGGCCGAAGCGCCGGCGGCCAGCCGCTTGCAAGCGTTCCACAACACGGCGTAGCTGCACCAGCGCTTCTGGACCGGGAAGTTGCTCTCGAACATGCAGCGACCGGCTCCGAACCGCTCGAGGCACACGTCGACGAACGGCCGCCAGGCGGCGGCGATGTCGATGGACGCGAGCGGCGGCCCGCCGCCCTCGCGCCCCGGGCCTCGGCGGCGCACGGGTAGAGCGCCGAGCTTGACGTGCACGTTGTCGTGGCGGGCGAGCGCCACCATCGCCGTGCGCCACTCGTCGAACACCTCGGGCTGGCGGTGGGCGTTCGGGCCGCCGAGGATCGGGCTACCGAAGTGGCAGAGCACGATCGGCATCGCGGGGAATGCGGCCGCGAGCTCGCCGACCTCGCCGATCTGATCGTGGTAGACCCAGGCGTCGAAGCTCAGGCCGCGGCGGGCCAGGCAAGCCATGCCGGCCCGCACGCGCGCGTCAGCGAGGAGGTGTGGCCCGGCCGCCGGCTTGGGCACGAGGTCGCTGGGATGCCAGGCGGTCGAATAGCGGATGGCCGAGAAGCGGCCGCCGCTCGACGCCAGGTGCAGGTCGAGCAGGCGGTCCACCGCCTCGCCGAGCATGAGGTCGATGTTGCCGACCATGGCAGCGCAGGTCCGCGTCGGCCCGAACTCGCCGCTGGCGCTCATCGCGGCGACCCCGGTCACGAATTCCGTCTCGCCGAGTGAGCGCAGCTCCGGCGGCCCGTCGGCCCGGTACATCGAGCTGCACTCCTCGAACACTGTCGCCCGCACATTGTGGCCGGACGCGAGATCGGCGAGCAGCTCAGGGAACATGTAATTGCTGCCGGGCCGCTGCCAGAGGTGATGGTGCGGATCGACGATCGGCAGGCCGGGCTCGAGGATCTCCTCCGTGTAACCGGCGAGCCAGGCCTCGTCGACGGTGCCGGAAAAATGATCGCGTTCGGCCATTGGCGTCTCCCATCCCTATCGTTTCGGCCAGCATACGCCGGGGCAGGGCGGGGGAGCCAACGGCCGGTAGCTTGGCAGCCATGACGTTGGCGGTGGGCGCCTCGATGGGTAGCGTGCGAGCTCGATCTCGATGCGCGTGCAGGGATACTATCCGGCGGCTCGCGTCGGCCCCTGATCGCCGTCGCGGGTGGTCGCCCGGCCTTGGCCGGCGTTGTGGACCAGCCAATCCCGGACGATCAGCACGACGGCGTCCGGCCTCCCGATCGAGACGGACTGCTCGTCGATAAACCTGTCCAGGGCTTCGACGAGCGCTGGAGGAAAGTCGACTTCGATATGCATGCGGCCCCCTTACGCAACGACATATAGCGTCGTGGGGATGCCTATGACGACCCGCCTGGTTCATGCCCCGCGCAATTGTGAGGGGGGCGCGGTCGTGCTGGCGGATCCTCGATCGCCGGCGCGCTCGCGCGTCTTTAAACGAGTCGTTGCCGCGAGCCGCTTTGCCGCGGGATAAGCCGGCGCCGGCAAATTCGCGAACACCAACGTTCAGGCGCGAACAGCCACTGCCACTGCGATCGTCGTTGATTTGTCAGGGAGCTTGAACAGCCGCGACCGTCGGCGAACGGCCAAATGGTGCCCAGGGGCGGAATGCATACTAACACCGGTACCAACACGCGGCGCCGCTTAGGCCCGATGGCGGGCGGGGCGTGTGCGTCATTTGGCAGAGGTGATCCGGCGCTGTGGCTTGCGTCTTAGCTTCCCCTAGCCCACCCAGCGCCGTGCGCCGCCTTTCATCTCCAGCGCCCGGCGCTCCCGGGCCTCACGCATCAGTCCACCGTCAACTCGGGAAAAGGCGGACGTGGCGCGCGTGGCGCCAGCGGTCAATTGCCGCGAGGTCGAACATGCCGGTGGTCAGGTTGGGCGCCGGAACGCCGCGGGCGAGCAGCTTCGGCAGCGCGTCGCGGAATTCGCCTGCCGTCAGGTGGAGGCGCCGCGCCGCCTTCTCGGGCGGCACATCGCTGGGGTCGACGGCGAAGCGGACCACCGGCTCGCGCGGAGGGGCTGAACGGCATGAACTTGTCATGACTTTTGCAACGAGGAGAACCGTCAGCGGGGGCCGGGTGGCGCACCCGCGGGCCGCACTCCTATAGTCCTCCCGCATCCGAGTGAGAAGTGGGAAAGCCGCACTCAACCCGTGCGAATCGATTCCTAACCTGTCGGTGCGATGCTCTCGCCATGGCCGCTCCGCCCCACAAGCCCCGCTCCCCCGCAGCGCGCCGCGCCAGCGGCCGAGACAGCGCACAGCCGCACTACCGCGACGCGTCCCTATGAGATTGGGCGGCCGCGGACGGGGTCAAGGCCAAGTGCGTCGAGCGCTGCACGGCTACAAACTGACGCCGGGCACGAATCGGCTCGGCAGTCTCCGGATCGCCGAAGAGCACCACGGCCAACCCGTCGCCGTCGGCCGCGCTGGGTCGGGGCTCGACGTCATCGCGGCGGCCGACCTCAAGCGGTAGCTGGAGGACCTGAAGGTTGATCGGCCGGCGGTCGCCGGCATCAAGGCAAAGCATCATCTGGGCCCGGCCGGGAGCTGCGGTTGGAGATCGAGCACCGCGGCGCGCGATGGCAGCCGCGGGTTCAAGGGGGTGTGGGATGACGGCGAGCTCGGCCGTCGGCGGGTCCTGCTTCTCGCCCCGCGCCACGATCCGAAGCACGCCATCCGGCGGCCAGTGGAGTTCCGGTGCGACCGGCGCTGGCGCGGCCAGCCACGTGGCGCACTCCTCCGGCGATGGGCAATCGCCTTGGGATGAAGCGCCCGCACGCTGGCGGCCGATGCCCGTCCGATGATCCCATCGGCCTGTCGCCGAAGTCAAGGCCGCGAACGACTAGATGACCTTGAAGTCCCGGGCGTTCTCAAGGCGCCAAGGATGCTGCTCAAGTTCCCCGAACATTGAGACAGAGCGCCCTGCCTCATGTGCCTTCACCGCCAACAGATACTCCTCGGGACCTAGTGATACCCGGACCTTCAGTCTTCCGAACTCCTCACTGTCCCATTCTACCATGATGTCCTGGAGCCCCGAGATGGTGAAGAAGTCCGAGGGGGTGTCCTCCATCGAATGCAGCGTGCGCACCCTTCCGACAATAGTTCGCCGCTTCTCATAGTTGACAGCCCGCAGTTCCTTCACAGCCTCGCGGATCACCTCAGCACCGCGAGGCCGTCCGATGACGGCCGAGGGGTGCGCACCGATGTCGTTGGGCACGCCCCACTCGGGCGAGAAGGCGATGTCGAACCTAATCTCTCCTAGCTGCGGTGCCTCAACCATCGCTGCGAGATCCTCGCACGCATTCGCATTCAGACCTTTGTCATATGCCCTCACGATTGCGGATGGATCCTCGTGATCGATCGCCCCCTCGACGATACGCAAGCCGCGAGCGAGCCGCAGGATGACCCGTCGTTCCAACGGAGGGGCAGGCGAGACCTCCCCGAGACCCAAAGTGTTTGGGCCGACTGGAGACTCGACAGTGAAGCCGAAGCTACCTCGGAACGTGTGACCGAACCGGCACTCGCCCGCATAGGCCGTCGCCGTACTGCTGAGCCGCTGCGCGAACGGCCCGATGTGAAGCTCGGCATGCGCAGCCGCCGCCAAGATCTTCGTCATCCGCCGTATGAACTCCTCGGCGGCCCCGAGTGTGATAGTGTCGTGGCGGATCGCTGTGACCGGCAGCCGGGATCGCACTAGGTCGAAGCTTATAGCGCGGACGGCAGCCACAACGTCCACCGCGGCCTTGCGCTCAAGTGCCGACAGCGTCATCACGGCGGCTTCGACGGAGCCGCGGAGGTGCTTGACGTGGGATGTCTCCGGCAGAAGTATCTCGACATCCTCCCCGTCCGGAACGATCGAAAAGAGTATGTTGCCGTTCGGCAAGTCGCGTCTCTTCCAACCGGTCGCGATGAGGTATCGCTTTAGCGAGTGAAGTGGGACGCCAGCGATTGGATCAGCCGGTTCGGTCATCGCATGCCCTCGGCGCGAGCGTCCGCCATGATGCTCTTCAATGCGTCAGGCGTCAGCACATGGGCTCGGGGAATCCGGATGCGGACCGTTGACACGTTGCTCGTCGGCGGCCCGTCCGGGCGAAACCAATAACAGCAGTTCCTTAGCCGAAGGTGCTCTTCGCAACCATCGATCCAATGTGTTTCGTCCTTCGGGAGGCACAGCAGGATGAGGATGGCCATTGCTTGGCGGGGCTCTCGGTCTGTCAGAGTCCGGTGCGCGCGCGCCTCAAGGTCATAGACGACGAATTCGCCTTCGTGCTGCCAGTCCGTGGTGGCCTTCATTTGATATTCGACCGGGAATGCCGATGGCACCCTGGCCCCGTTCACGATGCGAATCGGATGAAACGCACCGTCGATGCCGTAGTCGTAGATCGTGCGAATCGCGAGATTGAGGCCGGCCACGCCCGCCAGCGCGTGGACGAACGCCTGCGAGAGGCACTCCTGAGTGTGCTCACGAGTGATCAACTGCGAAGCCCCGGCGTGCTGGCCTCCAGTGCAACCAGCTGACAGTTCCGCTTAGCATGCAGCCCAAAGCTGTGAAACTTGTTTAGATGCCGACCTCTCCTCGAAAGCCCAGGCTACCTCGCGGCGCCGGGGCAATCGTTCTCAGACATCGGCAGGGCTGGGGCGTAGCGCTCGACGGCCGGCAGCGTCGTGCCCCCGTTAGATGGGCGAGCGTGCGGCCTGCGTCACCCCCTAGCGCGGCCCGGGGAAGGGCGCGATAGAAGAGTGGCCGCGTCAGATCACCCCAGCAGCGCGCGGGTGGCATCGACGGCGTTGAGGAAGCCGATCTTCTGGTCCGCTTCGATGCCGTTGAACGCGGAGAGGTCCGCCCAGAGGTGCAAGCCGTACTCGCGGACCGTGAAGGCTCCAACGGCATCGCCGTCCTCGGAGTAGATGTCGTCGATCGTCCCGCGGTGCGCGGCGAGTGCGGCGGCGATGCCTAGGATAGGATCGGTCCCCGGCAGGGGTGCAGCGGCACCGAACAACAGCCCCGTCGGGACCGCCGTGACTAGCCCAACGACGGTAGAGCGCCGGTTGATGGTGTGTGCCATGCTCGCCTGAGGCACTACTCCTTGCAAACCGACGAGCAGGACGCTCGGGCCGAGTTCGTCCGCGGCGACGAGGTTATCCGGTGGGCCTAAGGCACCCTGACTAGGAACCGGGGTGGCCAGCCGAAGGTCGACGAGCCCAAGCGCGAAGCGACGCTGCGGCTCGACGCCGACGTGCTTGGGTGGCTTCGCGCCGCCGGTGCCGGCTGCAGCGGCTGCGTTAAAAAAACGTCGCGCCCACTCGCGGCCAACAACCGTTACGCAGGGCGCGCAGCGGCGGCCAACGAAAGTGCGCCGCACCTGACGAATCTTAGTTAGCTATCGCCAAAAAAATCGTCATCATCCGAGGCGCCCAACGAAAGGTCAGCGACCTTGCCTTGGGACATGGAGAGATAAGATCGGTACACAAATGGCACCCAGAACGTGGTCTCTCCCTTTGATGTTCGTTCTTCGAAGAACCCTACGTCTCTTAACTGCCTAGCTGTAGCAACGGTGATATCATCTGCCGTACTCCATAAAGCCGACAATGAATTTATATTATGCTCTGTCTTCTGTTCTCTAAGCGCCTCGATGAATTGGCGAAGATGCGGATACTCCGCAAATAACACCTTTGTGACCCGATATTCCGACAGAGCAGGCATCGCTTCCTTGAATGCGGTTCTCTCAAACAGCCACTCATTGGGAGGCTCTGCCTCGCCTCTTTCCAATCGTCTGTTCTGAACTTCGCAAAGCTTGTTCAAGAATAATATTACATCTCTCGGTTGAGTGCTATTTGTCCCATCCGCGGTCCGCCGAATTATCCAATCTATTGTCAGAGATTGCTTTTCGCCGACTTCAACCTGCGGCGGAAACACTCTCTGGAAGAACCCATCCTGGAGAACAGACGAAGACATCAAGTTGTCATAGTCGACACCGTAGTACTCAATTGCCCTCTTGTTGCTGGCGAGCCTGCGAACAATCAAGTTCTTTAACTCCGGTTTATCCCAGCGCAACTGAAAATCCCTTGACACGTGAGTAGCCTCCCGGAAGCCGCCCTCCGTTATTCTCTTCCAGATATCCGTTCTCAAGAATATCTTTGGTTTAATTCTCCTGAAGGCTCGAATATCGCGATAGGCGCGAAACAAGGCTCTTAATGCGTTCCGCTCCAAATCAGTCGATTCATCGAATGCAACATCCAATCGATCGAGCATGATCCAGGCATCAAAATTGGCCTGTTCCAGCGCTTCATCGGCGGCTTTGAGAAGGTCGTCGACTGATAGGACACCTCTCTTTTGGGCTGCAATGTCTGGGTCTTCGAAGACGATCTTACCAGTCACTCCGGATGGGATAAGGGTGACTGGGTCCACCGACATGCCGCCTTCGATCGATTTTGGATTGAAGAACTTTGAAACATATCGCCGAACAGCTGTCAATATAACTCCAAGAGCGGTACTTCTTTGAGGAAGAAGATTGTTGTCTTCTAAATTATTTATAAGTAAATCGGCATATTCTCCTTTTATTTCGTAATCTTTTATTAGGCGTCCCAGGAGGGTAGCGAAATACAGTTTCCAAATTCCGATGAATTCGCGTTCGGTCGACGGCGGGTTTCTCTCAATATCTTTGAAGGCTGGCGCGCCCTGAGGATTTTCGGCAACTATAAGCAGAATTCCTGCATCGAAGAGGTCGTCAGAGTAGTCATTAATAAGGACATAAATTGCGCTCTTGCCAGACCCTTTTGGGCCATAAACAACATCAATCTCGCCCTTATAAATTCTTTCCCATGCTTGCGTTCGCACGAAATATCCCTTCAGGGCGTCGCGCTCCTCCTCCGCCACTTGGTTGCCGAAGCTCAGATGCCGCAAGACTTCGGTCTTCTCAGTTACAGCCATATCGACGCCCCCTCGCCGTGCCGCTCGGCGCCGATGAAAGCATCGTTTCATGATAGAGTCATCCGATGGGTCCGCAGTAGCCGTACCCATTGAGGAGTTCCGCTCGTTGTCAGCCGTCAGCAGGTGCCCCGCGCCGGGCAGAATCTCGCTCCAGCGGCCGGCCGCAGTCCCTGCTTCAGCTGTTGCGGCCCAGTGCGCTCCTGCCTCTCGGCGGCATCGGCTGCGGCCGGTGGGCTGGTTCCCCGCCTCATCGCGTCGGGAAACCACGCGGCAGGCCGGCCTCGTGAGCTTTCTCGTTGCCCGTGTCCGCGGCCTTGATCAATTCCTAGACAGTGGCGACGATTTCCTTCGTGGCTTCGGAAGCCTGCTCAGCTGTCAAACCCAACGTGGGTACGAAGTTCGTAAGGTTGCCGAGCAGAAGCGCGCGGCTGAGACTCGTAATCCGTCACCGAACTTCGCAATTCTTCTTTCACCGAGCCGAGCCGGCGCGCGTCAGGATCTCCTCGTCGGCAGGTTCGAACGCGATGCCAACGGCGCGATACCTCGCCAGCATGTCGTGTGCCGAGGCACCGTCCGGCATGGCGGTGGTCAGCCGCGCTTTATCAAGTCGCTCGTTCTCTTCGCGGGTGATGATGACCCCCTGGACGAAGCGGTGCAAGAAGCTTCGCATGGCCTCCAACGATGCCGTCGCCTTCTCGAGGCCGCGCTGAAGCCGCACCGGCGGGATCGCGTGGTCATACCTCATAGGCTCATCCTTCGATGGAAACCTGCCGGCGCCGGCCCGTCGACAATCACGCGCCGCCGCCGAGTGGGGACGATGTTCCCTCCATTTTCCCGGCTCGCCGCCCTCGTAGATGTAGAAGATCGTTTGCCGGACGATTGGGGAAACACTGATGGTGGGGTCGGTCCGTTTGATTGAGAAGGCCTGCCACAGGATCTGACGAACAGCCTCGATCCTGGCGTCCATTGTCGCGTCCGAATCAGCCATAAAATTATCTCCGAGGCGGATATGCCCGGACGAAGCTGTTTCGCAGTTCGATGATCAGGTCCGGTGAACGCAACAACGTCCCACCTCGCTATTTCGGCAGGACACAATCGCTAAAAGCCCAGACACATGAACGGCGATTTAGGAAAATGGTGCCCAGGGGCGGAATCGAACCACCGACACTGCGATTTTCAGTCGCATGCTCTACCAACTGAGCTACCTGGGCGGCTGGCGCTACGGACGGGCCGGCTGCGGACAGCGAGGGCGCCTTATAGAGGCGCTGGCCCCGGGTGTCCAGAGGCTTGCCAGCGGACTTTGCGATCCAGCTTCGTCCGTGGGCGGCGGCCGCCGCGATCGTCTCAGCGTGCAGCGCGTTTGCGGCTGGTGGCGCCGTGGCGTGTGCTGTCGCCGCCCGCGTCGACGCCTTGGAGCAGGGCTTCGATGATCTGCATCTGCTCCTCGCCCAGCGGCAGGCTGGGGCGTAGCGCGTCGCCGTACAGCGTTGCCGCGAGCGAGTGGCGAAACGCCAGCCGCCCGTCACGGGTTCTCACGTGCCTGCACGTGTCGATGGTTTCCTCGTCGGGGCGTACGACGATGCCGAACCCGGCATGGAACGGCCCCGCGTCGAACACGCGCATGCCCACGATCTCATCACCCGTCAGGGCGGTCTCGATCGCCTCGTCCATCAGCCAGAGGCGACGGTCCCCGGCCAGGAGATCCTCGACCCAGATGCCCGCTGCATCATGCCGGCCCCCGTGGCGGAACAACGAGAAGAAGGCGCCGCCCATGCGCTCCGCCAGCGCGCGCTCGGCCGCGCCGAGCTGGGGCACCTGCTTTGACAAGAAGTGATCGTAGCGGCGCTGGCCGCGCTGGTTCGGCTCGAACAGGACAACGTCGCTCAGCATCTCGATGGCCCCGGGCAGCTCCGTGATCGCCCCGTCCTCGGTCCACAGTCCGATCTGCTTGGCGGCCCTCATGATATCCGCGCGGCCGCAGGAGCCGGTGGCGATCCCGAGCACGCCGGGGACGGCGGCCCGCATGGGCCGGTAGGCGGCAAGCGCCTCGTCGCGGATCATCGTCTTGCTCCTTGGGAATCGTCGGCGGAATCAGCGGACCCTGCCAGAATACCAAACCCAAGCGAGCGACATGCGTGGGCGCGCCAGCCTGCCGCTATCTCGGTCTTTGGTCGGATACGGGCCTGTTCCGCGCTCCCGTTTCTTGACTCGCTTCCGGCCGCTCGCTAGCCCCATTCTAGGTGTGGAGCGGCGTCTCAAGGCCGCTCCACGTGGGTTTCGTGCGCGATTGGGCAACGGCGGCGGGCGCATCCGCCACCGCAGGCCCGGCGAACGACAGAGAGCGGCGATCAGTTTGCCGGCACGGCTTGCCCGTGTCGGGCGCGACCGCTCGGGGAGGGAACGAGATGAGACGCATCCTGACGCTCGCCGCGGCCGCGGCGGCCCTCGCATCAGCTATGGCGATACCGGCGCTGGCTGCCGATCCCATCAAGGTGGGGGTGAGCGTATCCTCGACCGGCCCGGCCGCCTCGCTCGGCATTCCGGAGGCCAACACGGTGGCCCTGCTGCCCAAGGAGGTGGCGGGCACGCCGATCGAATACGTCGTGCTCGACGACGGCAGCGACACCACCAAGGGCGTCGCCAACATGCGCAAGCTGATCGGCGACGACAAGGTCGACGCCGTCATCGGCTCCTCGATCACGCCGGTGTCGCTGGCCATGGTCGAAGTGGCGGCCGAAGCCAAGGTGCCGCTCGTCTCGCTTGCCGCGTCCGCCAAGATCGTCGGTCCCGTCGACGACAAGCGCAGGTGGGCCTTCAAGACCCCGCAGAACGACACGCTGATGGCCAAGGCGATCGCCGACACCATGGCCAAGGCCGGCGTGAAGAAGGTGGGCTTCATCGGCTTCAACGACGCCTACGGCGACGGCTGGCTGGCGGAGATCACGCCTGCGCTGAAGGACAAGGGCATCGAGCTGGTGGCGACCGAGCGCTACGCCCGCACCGACACCAGCGTCACCGGCCAGACGCTGAAGCTGATCGGCGCCAAGCCGGACGCCATCCTCGTCGCCGGCGCCGGCACGCCGGCGGCGCTGCCCGCCAAGGCCCTGAAGGAGCGCGGCTACAAGGGCACCATCTATCAGACCCACGGGGCCGCGAATAACGACTTCCTTCGCGTCGGCGGCAAGGACGTGGAGGGCACCATCCTGCCGGCCGGCCCGGTGCTGGTGGCGAGCCAGCTGCCCGACGCCAATCCGGTGAAGAAGGTCGCCGTCCAGTACGTCAAGGACTACGAGGCCAAGTACGGCGCCGGCTCGGTGTCGACCTTCGGCGCCCACATGAACGATGCCGGGATTTTGCTCGCCGCCGCTCTTCCCGTCGCGTTGAAGACCGCCAAGCCGGGCACGCCGGAGTTCCGCGCCGCCCTGCGCGACGCCATCGAAGGCGCCAAGGAGGTGGTCTACAGCCAGGGCGTGGTCAACATGACGCCGCAGGATCACGTGGGCCAGGATGAGCGCGCCCGCGTCATGGTGGTGATCGAAGGCGGCCAGTGGAAGCTGTTGCCGGCGACCAACTGAACGCCGCCGGGCAGTAGGACAGATGAATGGGGGCGGCCCGGCGCGGGCCGCCCGTTGTCGTTTTCAATGGATGGATGGTCGGGTCAAGCCCGACCATGACGGTTTGAGGGGGCAACCCCTTTATTTTCAACGTCATGGTCGGGCTTGACCCGACCATCCATCCTCTTAGAAGCCCAACCGGGCTGCCGTGGCGCAAACGGTTACGATCTCCGTGCAGAGCTACCAGGCGCGATGACGAAAGGCTCGACGTGGACCTGTCGATTGTCCTGATCCTCGTTCAGGACGGCATCATCAACGGCGCCATCTACGCCTTGCTGGCGCTGTCGCTGGTGCTGGTGTTCACGGTCACGCGCGTGATCTTCATCCCGCAGGGCGAGTTCGTGAGCTTCGGCGCGCTCACGCTGGCGGCGCTGGAGCGGGGCCAGGCGCCCGGCACGCTGTTTCTGCTGTTCGGCCTCGGCGTCGCCGCCGCGATCTTCGAGCTCGTGCAGGCGCGCCGGCAGCTGTCCCCGCGGCTGGTGGCGCGCATCCTCAGCATCGACATCGTGCTGCCGATCCTGATCGGCGCGCTGACGCTGTGGCTCGCGCCGCTGAAGCCCGGCGTCGTCGTCCAGATCCTGCTGGCGCTGGCGATCATCACGCCGATCGGCGCCTACCTCTACCGGGTGGCCTATCAGCCGCTCGCCGGAGCGTCGGTGCTGGTGCTGCTCATCGCCTCGATCGGCGTGCATCTGGCGCTCACCGGGCTCGGCCTGGTGTTCTTCGGCGCCGAGGGCTCGCGCACCGACGGCTTCTCGAGCGCCACGTTCGATGTGGGCCAGCTGATGGTCAGCGGCCAGTCGCTGTGGATCGTCGGCATCACGCTGGGCCTCATCGGCGCGCTCGCGGCCTTCTTCGAGCTGACGCTGCTCGGCAAGGCGCTGCGCGCCACGGCGGTCAACCGGCTCGGCGCGCGCCTCGTCGGCATCGCGCCGGCGCTCTCCGGCGCCATCGCCTTCACGCTGGCGGCCTTCCTCGGGGCGCTGTCGGGCGTCCTCGTCTCGCCGATTACCACCATCTACTACGACACCGGCTTCATCGTCGGTCTCAAGGGCTTCGTCGCCGCCATCATCGCCGGGCTGGCGAGCTATCCGCTCGCCGGAGCGGCGGCCATCCTCGTCGGCATCGTCGAGGCGCTGTCGTCCTACTGGGCTTCGGCCTTCAAGGAGGTGATCGTCTTCCTGGTGATCATCCCGGTGCTGCTGTGGCGCTCGTGGCGGGCCCCGGTGATCGAGGAGGAGGAGTGATGAGCGCCCGCCTGCTCCAGCTGGCCGCGCTCGCGCTGTGCCTTGCCGTGCCGCTGGTGCCCGGCCTGCCGTCGTTCTGGATCACGCTGCTCAACTACATCGGCCTCTACGCCATGGTGGCGCTCGGGCTGGTGGTGCTCACCGGCGTCGGCGGCATGACCTCGTTCGGGCAGGCCATGTTCGTCGGCATCGGCGCCTACACCACCGCCATCGCGACGACGCGCTTCGGGCTCTCCCCCTGGCTCAGCCTGCCGCTGGCCATGCTGACGACCGGGGTGAGCGCCTGGATCATCGGCGTCATCACGCTGCGGCTGTCCGGTCACTACCTGCCGCTCGGCACGCTCGCCTGGAACGTCAGCCTGTTCTACATCTTCGGCAATCTCGACTTTTTCGCCCGCTACGACGGCATCTCGGGCATCCCGCCGCTGGCGATCGGCCGCGTCGTCTTCGCCGACGGCGCCTCCATGTACTATCTGATCTGGCTGACGCTGGCGCTGATGATCGTGGCCACCCAGAACCTGCTGGCGTCGCGCGTCGGCCGGGCCATCCGGGCGCTGCGGGGCGGCGTCATCGCGGCCGAGGCGTTCGGCGTCGACACCGCGCGGGCCAAGATGCTGGCCTTCGTCTATGCCGCCCTGCTCGCCGCCGTGTCGGGCTGGCTCTACGCGCACCTCCAGCGAGCCGTCAATCCGACGCCGTTCAACCTGAGCGCCAGCATCGAATACCTGCTGATGGCCGTCGTCGGCGGCGCCGGGTCGGTGTGGGGCGCCATCCTCGGCGCCGGCCTGGTCACCGTCATTCGCGACCAGCTGCAGGACGTCCTGCCGCGGCTGATCGGCGCCCAGGGCAATTTCGAGACCATCGCCTTCGGCATCATTCTCGTGGCCATCCTGCAAACGGCCCGCGAGGGGCTGTGGCCGCACATCGCGCGCCTGGCCACCTGGGTGAAGCCGGCCGTCCGCAGCCATGCGGCCGCCGGCGAGCTGGCCACGTGCGAGCGCCCGCCGCCCAAGGCGGCCGTGCCTCTGCTCGAGGTGATCGGCCTGCGCAAGGTCTTCGGTGGATTGGTCGCGGTGAACGACGTGAGCTTCGCCGTGGGCAAGGGTGAGATCGTCGGCCTGATCGGCCCCAACGGCGCCGGCAAGAGCACCACCTTCGATCTCATCACCGGCATCACCATGCCGACCGCCGGCGAGGTCCGCTTCGGCGGCGAGGCCATCGCCGGCCAGCGCTCCCGCGCTGCCGCCCGGCGCGGCATCGCCCGCACCTTCCAGCACGTCAGGCTGGTGCCGTCGATGACGGTGATCGAGAACGTGGCGCTCGGCGCCCATCTGCGCGGCCGGGCCGGGGCGCTCGCCGGCATCGCGCGGCTCGACCAGGCCGAGGAGCGCCGCATCTTCGCCGAGGCGGCGCGCCAGCTCGGCCGCGTCGGCCTGGCCGGGATGGCGGACAGGCCAGCGACCAGCCTGGCGCTCGGCCAGCAGCGCATCGTCGAGATCGCCCGTGCGCTCTGCCTCGATCCGGTGCTGCTGCTGCTCGACGAGCCGGCGGCCGGCCTGCGCCACCGCGAGAAGGCGGATCTGGCAGACTTGCTGCGGCAACTGAAGGGGGAGGGGCTCTCCATCCTGCTGGTCGAGCACGACATGGACTTCGTCATGGGCCTCACCGACCGCCTCGTCGTCATGGAGTTCGGCACCAAGCTGGCGGAGGGCGATCCTGCCGCCGTGCGCGCCAACCCGGCGGTGATCGACGCCTATCTCGGCGGCGTCGTATGAGCGCGCTGCTGGCCGTGCGCGACCTCGCCGTCGCCTACAACGGCGTTCCCGCGGTGCACCCGACGGCGCTCACGGTCGAGGCCGGCGCCATCGTCACCGTCATCGGCGCCAACGGTGCCGGCAAGTCGACGCTGCTCAACGCGGTCATGGGCATCCTGCCGGCGCGCGGCGCCATATCGGTCGCCGGCGAGCCGGTGCAGCATCTGGCGGTCGAGGGGCGCTTCGACCGTGGCATCGCCCTGGTGCCCGAGAAGCGTGAGCTGTTCACCTCCATGAGCGTCGAGGACAACCTGCAGCTCGGCCGCTTCCGCCTGCGCGCCGAGGGACGGGCCGCCGCCGCCGCATCGTTGGACCGGATCTACGGGCTGTTCCCCAGGCTCGCCGAGCGCCGGCGGCAGCTGGCGGGCACGCTCTCCGGCGGCGAGCGGCAGATGCTGGCCATGGGGCGTGCCCTGATGGGGCGGCCACGACTGCTGATGCTCGACGAGCCGAGCCTCGGGCTCGCGCCGCTGATCGTCCGCGACATCTTCAGGATCGTCGTCGAGCTGCGCAGCGCCGGCGTCGCCATCCTGCTGGTCGAGCAGAATGCTCGCGCCGCGCTCAAGGTCGCCGACTACGGCTACGTGCTGGAGAACGGCACCGTGGTGCTGGAGGGGCCGAGCGCTCGGCTGCAGGCGGATTCGCGCATCGTCGAGACCTATCTCGGCCTGAGTCAGGCGGCCGAATCGACGCCGGCCTGACCCGCCGCAGACGTCGTTGTCCGCCGCCGCGCCGTGATGTGACGCCAGCGGCGGCAGATGGCGAGCAAGTGTGCATCCTTGCCGCCTAAAAATGCGCCTGTACTCGCTCTGCGCCTCGACCGCCGCGGTAACGGCGTGCCACAATCGTTGGCACGTTACTTGTGTCTTCGTTGGCTCAAAGAACCAGAGCAAAAGAGGCTGAAAACATGGCGTTGCGCGCCTTCGACGAGATGTCGAGCTTCGGCGACAGCTGTCGGCCCGCCTACGAAAGACTGCAAGCGTGGCTCGGCCAGGTCCCGAGGGAGTTGCTCGCGCAACGCCGGACCGAAGCGGAGCTGCTGTTCCGCCGCATGGGCATCACCTTTGCCGTCTATGGAGACACCGAAGCAGAAGAGCGGATCATTCCGTTCGACATCGTTCCCCGCATCCTCGCCGCGGAGGAGTGGACCCAGCTGGCGGCCGGGCTCGAGCAGCGGGTGCGGGCGCTCAACGCCTTCCTGAAGGACATCTACGGCCCGCGCGAGATCATCCGGGCGGGCGTGGTGCCCGAGGCGATGATCCTGGGCAACGCCTTCTTCAAGCCGGAGATGACCCAGTTCCGGCCGGCCGGTGACGTCTATATCCACATCGCCGGCATCGACGTGGTGCGGGTCGACGCCGATACCTTCTACGTGCTGGAGGACAATGCCCGGGCGCCGTCGGGCGTATCCTACATGCTGGAGAACCGCGAGGCGATGATGCGCCTCTTCCCCGAGCTGTTCGGCCGCCACCGCGTCGCCCCGGTCGACGGCTACACCGACGAGCTGCTCGCCTCGCTGCGCTCGGTGGCGCCGCGGGCGGCAGGCGAGCCGACCGTCGTGCTGATGACGCCGGGCCCCTACAACAGCGCCTATTACGAGCATTCCTTCCTGGCCGACCGGCTGGGCGTCGAGCTCGTCGAGGGGCGGGACCTCTTCGTCAAGGACGACTACGTCTATATGCGCACGACGGAGGGGCCGAAGCGCGTCGACGTCATCTACCGGCGCATCGACGACGAGTTCCTCGATCCTCTCGCCTTCCGGCCGGACTCGATGCTCGGCGTGCCCGGCCTGATGCTGGCCTACCAGGCTGGCAACGTGACGCTGGCCAACGCCGTCGGCACGGGCATCGCCGACGACAAGGCGATCTACAGCTACATGCCGGAGATCCTGACGTTCTACCTCGGCGAAGAGCCGATGCTGAAGAACGTGCCGACGTGGCGCTGCCGGGAGCCGCAGGCGCTCGCCTACGTGCTCGAGCACCTCGACGAGCTGGTGGTCAAGGAGGTGCACGGTTCCGGCGGCTACGGCATGCTGATCGGCCCCCATGCCGACAAGGCGACGCGTGAGGCCTTCGCCGAGAAGCTCAAGCATGCGCCCGACCATTTCATTGCCCAGCCGACACTGGCGCTGTCCACGTCGCCCACGCTGGTCGAAAGCGGTATCGCGCCACGCCACGTCGACCTCAGGCCCTTCGTCCTGACCGGGGCCGACCGCGTGCGCATCGTGCCTGGCGGCCTCACGCGGGTCGCGCTCAAGGAGGGATCGCTGGTGGTCAATTCGAGCCAGGGCGGCGGCACCAAGGACACCTGGGTTCTGGGAGATTGATCGAGCCATGACGCTGCTCTCCCGGACTGCCGAAAACCTCTACTGGATGTCCCGCTACATGGAGCGCGCCGAGAGCCTGGCGCGCATCCTGGATGCGGCCTACCGGCTCTCCTCGCTGCCGACGGCCTACGGCGGCGGGCTCACCGAATGGGAATCCGCCATCAAGACCGCCGGCGTCGAAGACGACTTCATGGCGACCCACCAGGAGGTGACGCCCGAAGCGGTAATCCACTATCTCGCCTTCTCGCGCGAGGCGCCCGCCAGTATCCGCAACTGCCTGGAGCGCGCCCGGCACAACGCGCGGGCCGAGCGCACGGCGCTGACCTCCGAAATGTGGGCGACGATCAACGGCGCCTATCTGGAGATGCACGAGATCGAAGCCGCGGGCGATACCCAGCGCTTCATCAACTTCGTCAAGGAAGCGTCGCTGCGCTTCGACGGCACCGCCTATCGGACGATGCTGCGCAACGACGCCTTCTGGTTCACGCAGCTCGGCCTGTTCATCGAGCGCGCCGACAACACGGCGCGCATCCTCGACGTCAAGTACCATGTCCTGCTGCCCAAGCATGCCGAGGTCGGCGGTGGGCTCGACTATTACCAATGGGCCTCGATCCTGCGCTCCGTCTCGGCCCTGACGAGCTACCGCTGGGTGTATCGTGACAGCGTCAAGCCCTGGCTGGTCGCCGATCTCCTGGTGCTGAAGGAGGACATGCCGCGCTCGCTCGCCAGCTGTTATTCCAACATCACCAACTACTTGGACCGGCTGTCGATGGCCTATGGCCGGCAGGGGCCGAGCCAGAAGCTGGCGCGCACCTCGTACGGCAAGCTGCGCAACGGCCGCATCGAGTCCATCTTCCAGTCGGGCTTGCACGAGTTCATCGAGGAGTTCATTGGTGCCAACGACCAGCTCGGAGCGGCGATCTCCGAGCAGTACCTGAGCTGACGATGCACATTTCGATCACGCACGAAGCGACCTATCCGTGCGAGCCGACGGCCAGGTCGCCGCTATTGCTGCTGCGCCTGATGCCCAGCCGGTTCGATGCTCAGCACGTGCTCCGTTGGCGCATCGAATGCGGCGATGCGGGCCGGCTCCGCGCCGCCGAGGACGCCTTCGGCAATCACGTCCATATCTTCAGCGGCGACGGGCCGCTGGAGCGAGCGCAGATCAGCGTCTCCGGCGAGGTCGAGACCTTCGATCAGGCCGGCGTGGTGCGTAACGCCTCGGAGCGTCTGCCGGCGGCGGTCTTCCTGCGCCAGACACCCGCGACGGAGCCTGATGCCGACATCCGCGCCTTCGCACTGGACGTCGCGGCGACCGGCGCAGGTGACCAGCTGAGCGCGCTGCATGCGCTGATGCGCGCGCTGCACCAGCGGCTGCCGCTGGCCGCGGCCGAACCCAAGGCGACGGCGCAGGCCGCGTTCGAGGAGAAGTCGGCGGCCGCCCGCGACCATGCCCACATCTTCGTCGGCGCGGCCCGCAGCCTGGACTGGCCGGCTCGCTTCGTCTCCGGCTATCGGCTCGACGACGCCGACGGCCAGGCGGCGCACGCCATGCACGAATGGGCGGAGGTGATGGTGACCGGCTATGGCTGGATCGGCTTCGATTCGGCCTATGACCTCTGCCCGACCGACCGCTACGTGCGGGTCGCGGCGGCGGCCGACTACTACGGGGCCGCTCCGGTGGTCGGGGCCCGCTCCGGCGGCGACCAGACGGTCAATGTCACCGTCCGTGCGGCAGAGGCGATGTCTCAGACACAGAGCTGAGCGGGTGCGGCCATTGCGCCGCAGCGAAGCGCCGAAGGCCGGGGGAGCGCCGTAGAACCATGACGCCGGGCCCGGATCCGTCCGCTCCACACACGCCGCGCGCTGCGCATGCCGGCGGCGAGATGCCCCACGATGGTGACCCCGAGGCCTGGAGCATGTATGCGCCGGGCCGGAGCGCGCTGCCGCACGCCACGGCGCGGCCGGCGCGCGGTGGCGCCGGGGAAGAGAGTGAAGAGCCCATGACCTATTGCGTCGGCATACTGGTGCGCGACGGCCTGGTGATGATCGCCGACACGCGCACCAGCGCGGGGATCGACAACATCGCCACCTTCCGCAAGCTGTATCTGTTCGAGCGGGAGGGCGACCGGGTCATCGGGCTCGCCACGTCGGGCAATCTGGCGATCTCCCAATCGGTGCTCTCCATTCTGGCGGAGGGGATCGAGACGCCCGGCGGCGAGCGCGAGACGCTGATGTCGGCGGCGAGCATGTTCGAGGCGGCCCAGCTCGTCGGCCGCGCCGTTCGCATGGTCTACGATGCGGACGGCGAAGCGTTCGAGAAGCACAAGCTGCGCTTCGATCCCATGTTCCTGCTCGGCGGCCAGATCGGGTCCAAGCCGGTGCGGCTGTTCCAGGTCTACTCCGCCGGCAATTTCATCGAGGCCACCACGGACACCCCGTACCTGCAGGTCGGCGAGCACAAGTACGGCAAGCCGATCCTGGATCGCTCGATCTCCTACGGCACCAGCCTGCCGGATGCCCTGAAGCTTGGGCTGATTTCCATGGATTCGACGCTGCGCTCCAACCTGAGCGTCGGCCTGCCGATCGACCTGATGAGCTACAAGGCCGGCACCTTGGCCGCGGCGTCGCGCTTTCGCATCGAGCCCGGCGAGCCCTATTTTGCCGACCTGCGCGAGCGCTGGTCCCAGGCGCTGCGGCAGGCGCACCTGGCCATTCCGCAGCCGCCCTGGTTCGAATAGCTCCGCTCCATCCCCCGCTCCGCCTGAATTGATCGGAAAAGGTTAGCCGGCCATGGCGCCCGGGCTGGGCACATGGCCGTTGTCATGCAACCTTCCGGAAGGGAGCTTAGAGACGTTCTGAACAACGGCGGGGGGTACCATGGGGTCGGGTCAGTCCGAGCAAGCGAGCGTTCGTCCGTGGGCTGTCGGCACCGCCGCTCTGGCCTTGGCAGCGGCCCTGGCGGCAGCGGGCCCGGCATCGGCCCAGAATGCGCCTTCCGCGAGCCCGCCGGTGACACCCGCGCCTGGCGCGCCGAGCCGTGGCGCGGCAGAGCCGCTCGACGACGCGTCCCTCGTCGCCCGCGGTGAATACGTGGCGCGTCTTGGCGATTGCATGCCCTGCCATACGGGAGACAAGGCGAAGCCCTACGCTGGCGGCCTGGGGCTCGCGACGCCGTTCGGAACCATCTACTCGGCCAACATCACCTCTGATTCCGCCACCGGCATCGGCAGCTGGACGTTCGCCGACTTCAAGAATGCCGTCCATGACGGTATCCGCAGGGACGGCGCCTACCTCTACCCGGCCATGCCCTTCGACGCCTACGCGGCCATCACCGAGGACGACCTCAAGGCGCTGTGGGCCTATGTCCGCCGCATCCCGGCCGTCCAGGCGACGAAGCCCGACAACACGCTGGGGTTCCCGTTCAACGTGCGCATGGGCATGCTGGCCTGGCGCGAATTGTTCTTCTCGCCGGCTTACTTCAAGCCGACGGCGGGCAAGAGCGACGAATGGAACCGCGGCGCCTATCTGGTCGAGGCGCTCGGCCACTGCTCCGACTGCCATTCCCCGCGCAACATCATGGGCGCGATCAAGGGCAAGGCGCAGTTCACCGGCACCGAGATCGACGGCTTCTACGCGCCGGCGATCGATGCGGGCACGCTGACCAAGGCCGGCTGGACGCCCGATACACTGCAGCAATTCTTCAAGACCGGCAGCGCGCCGGGCAAGACCGCCGTGTTCGGCCCCATGGCCGAGGTCATCCGCAACAGCACGTCGGGCTGGACGGACGCCGACCTCAAGGCGATGGCGACCTATCTCTTCGACGCGCCGTCGCCCCAGCAGCGGCCGGCGCCACAGGCCGATTCGCCGCTGGCGCCCGAGGTGGTGGCGCGCGCCGGGCAGATCTACGTCGACAATTGCATGGAGTGCCACCAGCCGCACGGCGCCGGCAAGCCGAGTGTCGCCCCCAATCTGGCCGGTAACCCGGCGGTGACGGCGGCCGAGCCCTACAACATCCTGATGGCGACCCTCGGGGGCTTGCCCGCCGACGGCGCCTATGGCGCCATGCCGAGCTTCGCCGGCCGCCTCGGCGACAGCCAGATCGCCGATCTCGCCAACTACATCCGCACCAGCTGGGGCAACGAGGCTGCGCCGAACGTCACGGCGGAGATGGTGGCGGCGTGGCGCACCACGGCGGCGGTGCCGGACTACGGCACGCAGGCGGCCTCGGCCTTCAACTGCCCCAAGGTCGGCGGCGGCCCGGGGCAGGCCGGCCCGGACCCAGCGGCGGTCGCGGCCCTTTCCAACATGCTGGCGGCCGGCAACAACCACATCGATGAGCTGGCGACGCTCTACCGCAATACCGCCTCCGACGACGACATCTCCAATACGGTCAACGCCCTGGTCACCGCCTATTGCCCTGTCGTGGCGGGCAAGACGATCCCGGATTGGCAGAAGAATGCGGAGCTGAAGCAGTTCGCCTTGAAGGTCTCGGCGGCGCTGGCGCCGCAGACGGCGGCGGTCAAATTCCCGCCGCTCGACTTCATCTGGGCGGCTCCGGCCGGCCGCTCCCTGGTGGCGCGCGAGCCCGATGGAGATCCCGCGCGGCTGAACTGCCCCACCAACGACGGCAAGATGGTCCCGATGGATCTGGTCAATCAGGCGGCCACGCTGTTGGGCACCCCGACGACGCCGGTCCCCGGTGACACGGCGGCGAGCCTGGCGGCCGAGCTCATGACCAAGAACCCCAAGGCGCGTCCGTCCGACGTGGCCAACGCGTTGATCGCAGCGTTCTGTCCGGTCGCCAAGGCGGCGACGGGGGCGACCATCGCTCTGCAGCGCAACTGGGTGGAGGGCTTTGGCGAGCAGGTCATCGAGACCTTGCAGACCAGGACGGTGGCGCAGGCGAAGTAACGCCTCGGTCCAAAATGTAAATGGCCGGGTCGAGCCCGGCCATTCGTCTATTCAGCGAACACCTTTGACAAGCGCCTCAGCGATTCATCACCTCGTTGCGGCCGACCACCATGTGGTGGACCTCGTCGGGCCCGTCGGCGAAGCGCAGGTGGCGCACGTCGGTGTACATCTCGGCCAGCGGCGTCCACTGGGAGATGCCGGTGGCGCCGTGGATCTGGATGGCCTGGTCGATGATCTGGGCCGCCTTTTCCGGCACCATCGCCTTGACCATGCTGACCCAGACGCGCGCCTCGCGGTTGCCGAGGACGTCCATGGCCTTGGCCGCCTTGAGCACCATCAGGCGCATCGCTTCGATCTCGATGCGGGCGCGCGAGATGGTCTCGAGGTTGCCGCCGAGCATGGCGAGCTTCCTGCCGAAGGCCTCGCGCGACATGCCGCGCTCGACCATGAGATCGAGGGCGCGCTCGGCCTTGCCGATGGTCCGCATGCAGTGGTGGATGCGGCCCGGGCCGAGGCGGACCTGGGAGATCTCGAAGCCGCGCCCTTCGCCGAGCAGGATGTTGTCCTTGGGCACGCGCACGTCGGTGAAGCGGATGTGCATGTGGCCGCGCGGCGCATGGTCGTGCCCGAACACGTGCATGGGGCCGACGACTTCGACGCCGGGGGTGTCCATGGGCACGAGGATCTGCGACTGCTGGCGGCTGGCTGGCGCGTCGGGGCTGGTCTTGACCATGCAGATCATGATCTTGCAGCGCGGATCGCCGGCGCCGGAAATGTAGTACTTCTCGCCGTTGATGACCCATTCGTCGCCGACGAGCTCGGCGCGCGTGCTGATGTTCTTGGCGTCGGAGGAGGCGACGTTCGGCTCCGTCATGGCATAGGCCGAGCGGATCTCGCCGTTGAGCAGCGGCTTCAGCCAGCGCTCCTTCTGCTCAGGCGTGCCGACGCGCTCCAGCACCTCCATGTTGCCGGTGTCCGGCGCCGAGCAGTTCATCGTCTCGGAGGCCAGCGGGCTCTTGCCCAGCTCGGCGGCGATGTAGGCGTAATCCAGGTTGCTCAGCCCATCCCCGGTCTCGGCGTCGGGCAGGAAGAAGTTCCAGAGGCCTTCGGCCTTGGCCTTGTTCTTTGCCGTTTCGAGCACCTCGAGCTGGCCCGGCGCGAAGCTCCAGCGATCGCGGTGCCCCTCGCCCAGCCGATGAAATTCCACGGACATCGGCTCGACCGTGTCCTTGATGAACTTCCGCACGTGATCGAGCAGCGGCCGCGCGGCGTCGGACATGCGCAGGTCGTTCAGCTCGTCGCCTGGATTGAGCCCGAATGAAGTGCTTGATTTGACGTCGATGTTCATGGGTGGTTGCCTCCCTGGCTGCCCATCATCAAGATCCTTGGTTCGGGCGGATCATAGGGCGTCGCAAACCGGCGGAGAAATCCAAAGAGCGCATGACGGGTCATGCGCTCGGCGAATTGATCCGGCTTGCGCCCGCAGCCGCGTCGGATGGGGGCGAGCTACCGATGCCCGGAATCGGCGCCGACCATGCGAAGCGCCGATTCCGCCAGGGTGGCGGCGATCTCCTCGGGCTCGAGCCGGCCGGTGGCACGGTACCACGTGTGCACCCAGATGATCATCCCGGCGATGGCCAGGGCCGTCGCCGCGGGATCGGCCACCCGGAAAATGCCGTCGCGGACGCCGTCCTCGATCAGCGTGCGGGCGATGCGGTCGAACTCCTCCTGCTTGGCGATGATGCGCCGGCGCACGTCGTCGGGCGGCGTGTTGAGCTCGCGGTAGGAGATGGCGATCCACTGGTGGTGCTCGATCACCACCAGCGCGAAATCGTGCACCAGGCGCGTGAGGCGTTCATCGGCCGGGCCCGGCAGCATCGCCGCCTGGGCGGCGACGGCGACGGATTCGCTCACCGCCCGCTCGCAGATGATGCTGAGCATCTCCAGCTTGCTGCGGAAGTGCTGGTAGATCATCGTCTTCGAGATGGACAGCCGCTCAGTCAGCGCGTCCGTCGTGGTCGCGGTGTAGCCATGCTGGAAGAACAGCTCGCCCGCCGCTCGCAGGATGAGCTCCTTCTTGTACTGCGCCACATCCTCTTTCATCATCGACACGGTTATCTCGAACTCCAGGTGCGCTCCCTCCGGCGCCCTCGCTTCGGCGTCCGCCCCGCAACACGGGCGCAACTGCCCATGCTGCGCACGCCATCGCTCAAACTCAAGGTCCGGCAAACTCCAGGTCTCGACGGAGCTCCGGCAAAGCCACACGGCGCCCTTGACGTCTGCGTACCGGATAGTACCATTACCAGAACGGTCCGTCTCGGCTCTTTTGACCGCACGGACGCTTCAAACGAGACGGCCGCCCTAGGCCGGAACCACGCTTGGGAGAGCGCCATGCCCGCCTTCGAATCGCGAGTCGTTGCGGCCGGTCCCGCCTACGAGGAGAACCGGACCTATCTGCTCGCCGCGATCGACGAGTTGCACGCGCTCCAGCGGCGCGCCCGCGACGCCTCGGCCGCCTCGGGCGCGCGCTTCGCCCGGCGCGGCCAGCTCTTGCCGCGCGAGCGGCTGGTGCTGGCGCTCGATGAGGGTGCGCCGTTCCTGGAGCTCTGCTCGCTCGCCGGCTACCTCCGCGACACCAAGGATCCGGCGAAGTCGGTGCCGGGGTGCTCGGGCATCGCCGGTATCGGCTACATCTCCGGTGTGCGCTGCCTGATCGTGGCGGACGATTCCGGCATCGCCGCCGGGTCCGCCCAGCCCATGGGCGGCGACAAGTTCCTGCGGCTCGAGGCCATCGCGCTCAAGAACAGGCTGCCGTTCATCCATCTGGTCGAGTCGGCCGGCGCCAACCTGCTCGGCTACAAGGTCGAGGATTTCGTCGTCGGCGGCGGCATCTTCGCCGGCCTCGCCCGCCTGTCGGCCGCCGGCCTGCCGGTGATCGCGCTCACCCACGGCTCGTCGACGGCGGGCGGCGCCTACATGACCGGCTTGGCCGACTACGTCATCATGGTGCGCGACCGCGCCAAGGCCTTCCTGGCCGGCCCGCCGCTGCTGAAGGCCGCCACCGGCGAGATCGCGACCGACGAGGAGCTGGGCGGCGCGTTGATGCACGCCACCGTCTCCGGTCTTGCCGAATACCTGGCCGAGGACGACGTGGACGGCATTCGCATCCTGCGCGATCTCGTCGCCAGCCTGGGCTGGAGCCAGGGCAACGAGCTGTCGAGCGGGGTGCCGCCGCGTCTCGACCCGGAGGAGCTGCTGGGCCTGTTCCCGAAAGACGGGAAGAAGCCGGTCGACATGCGCGAGGTGATCGCCCGCATCGTCGACGGCTCCGAGATGCTGGAATACAAGCCGCTGTACGGCCCGCAGACGGTGTGCGCACACGCCAAGCTCGCCGGCATGCCGGTCGGCATCATCACCAACAACGGCCCGCTCGATCCCGCCGGCGCCAACAAGGCGACGCAGTTCATCCAGGCCTGCTGCCAGACCGACACGCCGCTGATCTACCTCCAGAACACCACCGGCTACATCGTCGGCACGGAATCGGAGCGGGCCGGCATGATCAAGATCGGCTCCAAGATGATCCAGGCGGTCGCCAACGCCAGCGTGCCGCAGCTCACCCTGATGTGCGGCGCCTCCTACGGCGCCGGCAACTACGGCATGTGCGGCCGCGGCTTCTCACCGGACTTCGCCTTCTCGTGGCCCACCGCGCGTACCGCGGTGATGGGGGCCGAGCAGGCGGCGCTGACCATGGCCATCGTCATGGAGGATGGGGCCAAGCTGCGCGGCCTGCCCGTCGACACCGCCGCCATCGACAGCATGAAGGAGAAGATCATCCAGACCTTCGAGAGCCAGATGTCGGCCTTCTACACCTCGGGCGCCGTGCTCGACGACGGCGTCATCGACCCGCGCGACACCCGCAACGTGCTCGCCATGGCGCTGTCGGTGTGCCTGTCCGGACGCGAGCGCAAGGTGAAGCCGCTGAGCTTCGGTGTCGGGCGCATGTAAGCGTGCCGCCGATTTCGTCCGCTGCTCCGCTCTCACCCGCTCCGAGTGCACCGATGAAAACCATCTCCACCCTGCTGATCGCCAACCGTGGCGAGATCGCCATCCGCGTCGCCCGTACCGCCCGCCGCCTCGGCATCGGCACGGTCGCCGTCTATTCGGACGCGGACGCCGGCGCGCCGCACGTGAAGGCCTGCGACGTGGCCATCGGCATCGGCGGCCTGACGCCGGCCGAGAGCTATCTCGTCGCCGACAAGATCATCGCCGCCGCGCGGCGCGCCGGCGCCGAGGCGATCCACCCGGGCTACGGCTTCCTCTCCGAGAACGCCGGCTTCGCCGAGCGTGTGGCGCGCGAGGGGCTGATCTTCGTCGGCCCGCCGGCCAAGGCGATCGAGGCCATGGGCGACAAGGCCCGCGCTCGGCGCCGCATGGCCGCCGCCGGCATTCCCGTCGTGCCCGGCTACGACGAGGAGGACCAGTCCGAGGCGAAGCTCCTGGCCGAGGCCGAGCGCATTGGCTTCCCGATCATGATCAAGGCGTCGGCCGGCGGCGGCGGCCGCGGCATGCGGCGCATCGACGAGGCCGCCGCCATGCCTGCGGCGCTGAAGGCGGCAGCCTCCGAGGCGCAGAAGGCGTTCGGCGACGGCCGCCTCATCCTCGAGCGGGCGGTGATCGAGCCGCGCCACGTGGAGATCCAGGTGTTCGCCGACGAGCACGGCCACGCCGTGCACCTGGGCGAGCGCGACTGCTCGGTGCAGCGCCGCCACCAGAAGGTGGTGGAGGAGGCCCCGTCGCCGGCCCTCGACGAGCGCCTGCGCGGCCGCATGGGTGATGCCGCGACCGCCGTGGCGCGGGAGATCGGCTATGTCGGCGCCGGCACGGTGGAATTCCTGCTCGACCGCGCCGGCCACTTCTACTTCATGGAGATGAACACCCGCCTCCAGGTGGAGCATCCCGTGACCGAGATGGTCACCGGTCTCGACCTGGTCGAATGGCAGCTGCGCGTCGCCCATGGCGAGCAGCTGCCGCTGGCGCAGGCCGATATCCCGCTGCGCGGCCACGCCATCGAGGTGCGGCTGTGCGCCGAGGACCCGGCCGACGACTTCCTGCCGCGCACCGGCACGGTGGCGCTGTGGGATCCGAGCCGGGCGGTCCGGACCGACGCCGGCCTCGCGGACGGGCTCGTCGTCAGCCCCTATTACGATTCCATGCTCGGCAAGCTGATCGCCCATGGCGCCACGCGCACCGAGGCCATCGAGAAGCTGGTGCACGGCCTGAAGGCGACGGCGCTGCTCGGCATCACCTCGAATCGCGAGTTCCTGATCGGGCTGCTCAGCCACCCGGCCTTCATCGCCGGCGACAAGGTCTCGACCGCCTTCATTCCCGAGCACTTCCCGACCAACGCCAGCCGCGCCAGCCGCCCGGATCGGACGGCCTGGGCGCTGGCGGCCTGGCTGAGCGCGGCGGCGACGCCGCGGGCGGCCGCCTGGGGGGCGGAATGGCGCGGCTGGAGCAACGTCAGGCCGCTGCCGCAGCCGTGGCGCATCACCTGGCAGGCGCCGGCCAACCTCGCCGTCGAGGACGATCCGGCTGAGCGCCGCGGCCATGTGGAGGCGGGTCGGGACGGCGCGGCCGTCACCGTGGACGGCGCGACGGTCGCCATCGTCGGCCGGCCGGCGGCTGAAACCGCCGAGGGCGAAGCCGTCGTCGACGGCGTGCCGGTCGCCTACCGCTTCGCCTGGGTGGGGGAGGAGCTGTGGCTCAAGCTCGGCTCCAGCGACTTCGCCTTCGCCCCCAATAACCGGGTCAGCACGGCGCGAGCGGCGGACGCCGGCGCCGACGGCGTGCTGCGGGCGCCGATGAACGGCCGCGTGGTCAGCGTGGCCGTCGAAGCCGGCGCCACGGTCGAGCGCGGGCAGACGGTCCTGGCGCTGGAGGCGATGAAGATGGAGCATGCCATCATCGCCCCGCGGGCCGGCACGCTCGCCAGCGTCACGGTCGCCGTGGGCGATCAGGTGACGCCGGGCCAGATCATGGCCGAGATCGTCGATTAACCGTACGCCACGACGAAAGCCGCTCGCAGAAGCGGCTCAATGACAGGGAGTGCGCATGATCATCGAGCCGGGCCCCAACCCGCACCTCACCGAGGAGCACCTGGCGTTTCGCGACGTCATGCGCCGCTTCGTCGCCAATGAGATCGAGCCCTTCGCGACCCAGTGGGACGAGGAGGGCGGCTTCCCGCGCGAACTCTATCGCAAGGCCTCCGAGGTCGGCCTGCTGCAGCTCGGCTTCCCCGAGGCCTACGGCGGCGTCGAGTGCGATCCGTTCTATGGCAACATCGCCAGCCAGGAGCTGGCCCGGGCCGGCGCCGGCGGCATCTCCGCCTCGCTGATGAGCCACACCATCGGCGCCCCGCCGGTCGCCATCGCCGGTTCCGATGCGCTCAAGGCCAAGGTGCTGCCCGACGTGCTGGCGGGCAAGAAGATCGCCGCGCTCGCCATCACCGAGCCGTCGGGCGGCTCCGACGTCGCCAACCTCAAGACCACGGCGCGGCGCGACGGCGACAGCTACGTCATCAACGGCGAGAAGACCTTCATCACCTCGGGCATGCGGGCCGACTTCATCACCGTCGCCGTGCGCACGGGCGAGGGCGGCCGCGGCGGCGTCTCGCTCATCCTGGTGGAAACGGACACGCCCGGCTTCAGCCGCACCCCGCTCAAGAAGATGGGCTGGTGGGCCTCCGACACCGCGACGCTGCATTTCGACGACGTCCGCGTGCCGGCAGGCCACCTGCTCGGCGAAGAGCACAAGGGCTTCGCCATCATCATGAAGAACTTCAACCGCGAGCGTCTGGGCATGGCGGCCGGCTGCATCGCCATGGCGCGGGTGTGCCTGGAGGAGGCGGTGAACTACGCCCAGGAGCGGCAGACCTTCGGCAAGCCGCTCAGCCAGCATCAGGTCATCCGCCACAAGCTGGCCGACATGACCATGCGGGTAAACGCCTCCCAGGCCTATCTGGATACGCTCACCTGGCAGGTGATGCGCGGCGACAGCCCGGTGGCGGACATCTGCCTGCTGAAGAACCAGGCGACCTTGACCATGGAATTCTGTGCCCGCGAGGCGGTGCAGATCTTCGGCGGCGCCGGCTTCATGCGCGGCGCCAAGGTCGAGCGCATCTATCGCGAGGTGCGCGTCAACGCCATCGGCGGCGGCGCCGAGGAGATCATGCGCGATCTCGCCGCCCGTCAGCTCGGATATTGAGGAAGCCATGACCGCCCCTTTGCCGGCCACGACCGTCCTGAAGCTCGACCGCCAGGGCACGCGCCTCTACGCCACCATCGCCGATCCGGCCACCCGCAACGCCATGACCGCGGCTCTGGTCGAGGACCTGTGGGCGGTGCTGAACGCCACCGAGGACGACCGCTCCCTGCGCACGCTGATCTTGCAAGGGGCCGACGGCGCCTTCTGCGCCGGCGCCGATCTCAAGGGCACCAACAGGGCGCTGGCGTCGGCGCCGGGGCCGGGCGAGCTCGACCCGCTCGAGGCCCAGAACCGCTCGGGCGGTGAGCTGTTCGCCAAGCTGAACGACCATCCGTTGACGGTCATCGCCGTGGTCGACGGCCCGGCCTTCGGCGGCGGCTTCGGCATGGCCTGCTGCGCCGATATCGTGCTGGCGACGCCGCGGGCGCGCTTTGCCCTGTCGGAGACCGGTCTCGGCATTCCGCCGGCGCAGATCGCCCCCTATGTCGTCGGCCGCATTGGCCTGCGCATGGCGCGGCGCCTGGGGCTCACCGGCGCGCGCCTCGACGGCGCCCAGGCGCACGACATCGGCCTGGTCGACTTCTATTGCGAAACGGCCGACAGTCTCGAGACGACGCTGACAAAGGTGCTGAACGACATCGGCCGCTGCGCGCCCGGCGCCAACGCCGTGACCAAGCGGCTGTTCCTCAGCGTCGGCTCGCTCACGCCGGCAGCCTATCGAGACGAGGCGGCGCGCGCCTTTGCCGGCTGCCTCAGGGGCGAGGAGGGGCAGGAGGGCGTGCGCGCCTTCGCCGAGAAGCGCCCGGCCCGCTGGGTGGAAAAGATTTGAGGGAGGACGAGATGAGCGCAAAGACCATCCGCATCGGCGGCGCCTCGGGGTTCTGGGGCGACACGGCCATCTCGACGCCGCAACTCCTGAAGGGCGGCAACCTCGACTATCTCGTCTTCGACTACCTGGCCGAGATCACCATGTCGATCATGGCCCGCGCCCGGGCCAAGGACCCGTCCGCCGGCTATGCCCACGACTTCGTCGGCGCCATCGCCCGCGAGCTGCGCACGCTGTCGGCGAAGAAGATCAAGGTCATCGCCAACGCCGGCGGCGTCAATCCGCTCGCCTGCGCCCGCGCGCTGGAGGCGAAGATCGCTGAAGCCGGCTACGACCTGAAGGTCGGCGTCGTCGGCGGCGACGACCTGCTCGGGCGGGCCGACGAGTTCAAGGCGACCAAGGAGATGTTCTCCGGCCAGGCGATGCCGGCCAAGCTGTGGAGCATGAACGCCTACCTCGGCGGCCGGCCGATCGCCGCAGCCCTCGACGCCGGCGCCGACATCGTCATCACCGGCCGCTGCGTCGACAGCGCGGTGACGCTCGGCGCCGCCATCCATGCCTTCGGCTGGACCGAGCGGGACTTCGACAAGCTGGCCGGCGCCTCGCTCGCCGGCCACATCATCGAGTGCGGCGCCCAGGCGACCGGCGGCCTGCATACGGACTGGGAGGCGACCGGCGACTGGTCGAACATCGGCTATCCGGTGGCCGAGGTGGCGGCCGACGGCTCCTTCGTCGTCTCCAAGCCGGCCGGCACCGGCGGGCTCATCAGCTTCGCCACCGTCGCCGAGCAGATGCTCTACGAGATCGGCGATCCGCGGGCCTATCTGCTGCCGGACGTGACGTGCGACTTCACGCAGGTGCATATCGAGGAGGTCGGGCCGGACCTGGTGAAGGTGTCCAACGCCAAGGGCCTGCCGCCGACCGACAGCTACAAGGTGTCGGCCACCTACCAGGACGGCTTCCGCGTCGGCATGTACATCACCATCGGCGGCCTGGATGCGGCCCGCAAGGCCGAGAAGGTGGCGGACTCGGTGATCCGCCGCTGCGAGGGGATCTACAAGGCCATGAACCTGGCGCCGTTCACCGAGACCAGCGTCGAGGTGATCGGCGCGGAGGCGTCCTACGGCCCCCATTCGCGGGCCCGGTCGGCGCGAGAGGTCATCCTCAAGCTGGCGGCCAAGCATCCGGATGCCAAGGCGCTGGAGATCCTGGTGCGGGAGCTCACCTCGTCGGGCACCTCCATGTCGCCGGGCATCAGCGGCATGGGCGGCAACCGGCCCAAGGTGATGCCGGTGGTGCGCCTGTTCTCCTGCTTGGTCGGCAAATCGGCGGTGAAGACGACCGTCGAGGTCGCCGGCAAGGAGGTCGATGCACCCGAGAGCCTGGCCGGCGGCTTCGACCCGGCGTCCCTCGGTGCCGACAAGGCCGGCGCGGCGGCCCAGGCGCCGGCGGGCGGTGCCGTGGTGCCGCTGATCGCGCTCGCCTGGGGCCGCAGCGGCGACAAGGGCGACAAGGCCAACATCGGCATCATCGCCCGTAAGCCGGAGTACCTGCCCTACATCCGTGCGGCGCTGACCGAGCGCGCTGTGGCGGCCTATTTCGGCCACCACCTGAAGGGGGGCGTGGAGCGCTTCGAGCTGCCCGGCACGCACGCGCTCAACTTCCTGCTACACGACGTGCTGGGCGGCGGCGGCATCGCCTCGCTGCGCAATGATCCGCAGGCCAAGGCCTACGCGCAGATCCTGATGGATTATCCCGTGCCGGTGACGCCGGAGATCGCCGCGACCGTCGCCGACGTCGCGGCGCGCTTTCCGGCCGCGGCGGCTTAGGGGAAGCGGTTCGCCGAGGCGAGCCCTTCGATGCCGTTGCAGGCATGACGCGGCGCCCCAACCGCGTCATGGCCGGGCTTGACCCGGCCAGCCATCGATTCGAGAGACTTCAGCCCGACAGGGCTGTCTATAGTATTTCCCTAGAGGATGGATGGCCGGGTCAAGCCCGGCCATGACGCTGGGAGGGTTTATCTATGTTCACGCTCTATCACTGCACGAGCGCGCGCTCGTTCAGGCCGCTGTGGACCATGGAGGAGATGGGGCTCGACTACGAGCTGAAGATGCTGCCGTTCCCGCCGCGCGTCTTCAAGAAGGACTACCTCGGCATCAACCCGCTCGGCACCATTCCGTTCTTCGTCGACGGCGAGACACGCATGACCGAGTCCTGCGCCATCCCGCTTTACCTGGTCAGCAAGTACGGCCCGACGCCGCTCGCCGTCGGCGTCGACGAGCCGGACTACGGCAGGTTCCTCAATGCCTTGCTCTATGGTGAGGCGACGCTGACGTTTCCGCAGACCATCTTCCTCCGCTACACCTTGCAGGAGCCGGACCGGGGGCTGGACGGCGCCGCGACCGACTACGTCAAGTGGTTCGGCGCGCGCTTGCGCGCCGCCACGGCCGTGGTCGCCGACAACGAGTATTACTGCTCCGGCCGTTTCACCATTGCCGACATCTGCGTCGGCTACGCGCTGATGCTGGCCGAGCGCCTGCAGATCGACCATGTCTTCTCCGACCCGGTCCGCGCCTATTGGCAGCGGCTGACCCAGCGCGACGGCTACAAGCGCGCGCTCGCCTCGCAGGAGAAGGCGGCGGCCGAGCAGGGGCTGGTCGAGCCGCCGATGACCCGCTCTGCAGGCTGATCTCGCACGTCGTTCAGCCCATGCCGGGGGTATTGAAAAAGCACTGGCCATAGCCCATCAATCAATCTATCAGCCGTTTGATAGGCTCAGGGAAGGATCAACCATGTCAGAGGCTTGGATCATCGACGCGGCACGTACGCCGCGCGGCGTCGGCAAGTTCGGCAAGGGGGCGCTCTCCGACGTGCATCCCCAGCGCATCCTGTCGACCGTGCTCAAGGCACTGGCCGAGCGCAACAACCTCAACACCGCCGAGATCGACGACGTGATCGCCGGCTGCGGCACGCAGTACGGCAAGCAGGGCTCGTGCATCGCCCGCATGGCGGCCCTCGACGCCGGCTTCGACAACAATGCGACCGGCATGTCGATCGACCGCTTCTGCGGCTCGGCCATGACCGCGGTGAACCTCGCCGCCATGGGTGTCATGTCCGGCGCCCAGGACCTCGTCATCGCCGGCGGCGTGGAGTCCATGTCGCATGCCTCCACCTTGCCGAGGGTCAACGACGGCGTCATCGACAGCCGCAACGAGCATCTGCGCGCCATCCATCCGCAGCCGCACCAGGGCGTCTGCGGCGACCTGATCGCCACCCTTGAGGGCTTCAGCCGTGAGGACGTCGACAGGCTCGCCCTGGAGAGCCAGCAGCGCGCCGCCCATGCCATCGCCAACGGCCATTTCGGCAAGAGCCTGGTGACCGTCTACAAGGACGACGGCTCGGTGGCGCTCGATCGTGACGAGTTTCCGCGCCCCGGCACCACGATGGAAGGCCTCGCCAGCCTGAAGCCGGCCTTCGAGGTGATGTACCAGGCCCCCCTGAACGAGGAAGGGCTGACCTACAAGGCGCTGGTCGAGAAGACCTACCCGGGCGTCAAGATCAACCACGTCCACCACGCCGGCAACTCGTCGGGCGTCGTCGACGGTGCCGGCGCCGTGCTCGTCGCCTCGCCGGACTACGCGCGCGCCCACGGCCTCAAGCCGCGCGCCCGCATCCGCGCCGTCGCGACGGCCGGCAACTCGCCGGAGCTGATGCTCAACGCCCCCGGGCCCGCCGCCAAGAAGGCGCTGGCGAAGGCCGGCATGAACCTGTCCGACATCGATCTCATCGAGATCAACGAGGCCTTCGCGGTCGTCCCGCTAAAGTTCATGCGTGACCTCGAGATCGACCCGGCGAAGGTGAACGTCAACGGAGGCGCCATCGCGCTCGGCCACCCGATCGGTGCGACCGGCGCCATCATCATCGGCACGCTGCTCGACGAACTGGAGCGCCGCAACCTGTCGACCGGCCTTGCCACGCTCTGCGCGGCGGGCGGCATGGCTCCGGCCATCATCATCGAGCGCATCTGAACCGCTTCGGCCGGGCCCGGCGGCCCGGACCTTGCCCTGCGAGCAGACGCCCGGCCCAGTGCCGGGCGTTTGTCGTTTGCGCGCACGGCCAGGGTTTGGGCACGATCTGCCGACATTTTCTGCCCTGATGTGCAGCTCGCGCCTTGCGTGAGCGGCATTCGATGTCAATTGAGGGAGATCATGCCCATCATCAGGTGATCGGATCGTTCGCGCAGCTGCGCCGGGCGCCCGCCATCGAGCCGAACCATTGCCGGGAGCCCATGTCGCACAGCACGCCCCTGATCAGCATCCTCGTGGCCGGACTTGGGGTCGCCTTCCTCTTTGGCGTCGTGGCACAGCGGCTGCGCCTGTCGCCGCTGGTCGGCTATCTGCTGGCGGGGGTGCTGATCGGGCCGTTCACCCCGGGCTTCGTCGCCGATCAGGGCTTGGCCCTCGAGCTGGCCGAGGTCGGTGTGATCCTGCTCATGTTCGGCGTCGGCCTGCATTTCTCGGTCAAGGATCTTCTCGCCGTCAGAGGCATCGCCATTCCGGGCGCGATCGGCCAGATGGCCATCGCCACCTTGCTCGGCATGGGGCTGGCCTGGACCATGGGCTGGTCGCTCGGCGCCGGCCTGGTGTTCGGCCTGGCGCTGTCCGTCGCCAGCACGGTCGTGCTGCTGCGGGCGCTGCAGGAGCGCCGTCTGATCGAGACGGAGCGTGGCCGCATCGCCGTGGGCTGGCTCATCGTCGAGGATCTGGCGATGGTGCTGGCGCTGGTGCTGCTGCCGGCGCTGTCGGGGATGCTCGGCGGCAAGGTGGTCGAGCAGGGGGGCGGCCTCGTCGGCTCGTTCGGCCTGCAGTCGCTGTGGGTCACCCTGGCGCTTACCTGCGCCAAGGTGGCGGCCTTCGTCGTGGTGATGCTGGTGGTCGGGCGCCGCGTCATTCCGTGGGCACTGCACTACGTGGCGCACACGGGCTCGCGCGAGCTGTTCCGCCTGGCGGTGCTGGCGATCGCGCTCGGCGTGGCCTTCGGCTCGGCCGAGCTGTTCGGCGTCTCCTTCGCCCTGGGCGCCTTCTTCGCCGGCATGATCCTGGCCGAGTCGGAGCTGAGCCACCGGGCCGCGCAGGAGATCCTGCCGCTGCGCGATGCATTCGCAGTGCTGTTCTTCGTCTCGGTCGGGATGCTGTTCGACCCGTCCGTGCTCTGGAGCGAGCCGCTGGCGGCCCTGGCGACGTTCCTGATCATCATCGTCGGCAAGTCGATCGCCGCGCTGGCGATGGTGCGCGCCTTCGGCTACCCGCTGCGGACGGCTTTCACCATCTCGGTCAGTCTCGCTCAGATCGGCGAGTTCTCATTCATCCTGGCGGTGCTGGGCATCAAGCTCGGCCTTCTGCCGACGACCGGGCGCGACTTCATCCTGGCCGGCGCCATGCTGTCGATCATCCTCAACCCGCTGCTGTTCCAGCTGCTGGATCGCCTCGGGCCGTGGCTCGATTCATTGGAGGCGGCGGGCACCGACGACGAGGCCGCCGCCGCCGGCGAGATCACGCCGACGACGCTGACGGGCCACGCGGTGCTCGTCGGCTTCGGTCGTGTCGGCAGCGGCGTCGCGCGCACGCTGCAGGAGCAGCGCCAGCCGCTGTTCGTCATCGAGGAGCGGCAGGAGGTCGTCGACAAGCTTCGCGAGGAAGGCATCGAGGCCATCACCGGCAATGCCATCCAGCCGGCGGTGCTGGCGGCCGCCAACCTGCCGGCGGCGAAATGGTTCATCAGCGCCATTCCGAACCCGTTCGAGAACGGCAACCTGATCGAGCTCGCGCGCGCGGCCAACCCAGGCCTTGAGATCATCGCGCGCGCCCACTCCGATGAGGAGGTGGAACATCTCACCCGGATGGGCGCCAGCTTCATCATCATGGGCGAGCGGGAGATCGCGCGCGGCATCAGCGACCACATCCTGGGACGGATCGGCGCCCACACCACACGGGTGACGGACGAAGCTGCCGCGTAGCCCTTGCGGGGCATGGCCGGTCGTTATCGGCCGGCCATGCCGCGAGCGGCCCTCTGGTCAACGGCGCTGACGGCGCCGGTCAGGCTCCGCCGAGCATCGGCGGCCGCGCCTGCGCGACCAGCGGCACCGCCGCCTCGTAGGCGGCGGCGAGCTGCAGCACGGCGAGGTCGGCGTGGTTGGGGCCGATGATCTGCACCCCTGTCGGCAGCCCCTGTGGCCCGAAGCCGGAGGGGATGGCCATCGCCGGAAGGCCGGTGATCGACCAGATGCTCGTGGATTCCATCCATCGATGGTAGGTGTCCATGGCCCGGCCGCCGACGCTGCTCGGCCAATGCACCTCCTTGTCGAAGGGAAAGACCTGGACGGTGGGCGCCAGCAGCACGTCGTAGCGCGTGAACAGCGTCGCGAGGTGGGCATACCAGCTCGAGCGCGCGACGCTCGCCTGGTAGATGTCGAGGGCGGACAGCGTCAGGGCCCCCTCGATCTCCCAGATCAGCTCGGGCTTCATCTGGGCCCGCTGCGCCGGGTCGTGGTAGGCGGCCAGCTTGCGCCCGCCGGCCCAGGTGTGGCGCAGCTTGACCCAGCTGTCCCAGACCTCCTCCAGCGGGTAACGGATATCCACCCTCTCGACGGCACAGCCGAGCGTTTCGAACGCGCGCAGGGACGCTTCGCAGGTATCGAGGATGCCCGGCTGCACGGCGAGGTAACCGCCGAAGTCGCCGACCCAGCCGATGCGGGTCCCCGAGACGTCTCGCGTGGGCGGACCGACGAAGGCGGCCGGATCCTGACGGATGGCCAGGGGCGAGCGCGGGTCGTAACCCGCCTGGATCGAAAGCAGCAGCGCCACGTCGCGCACGCTGCGCCCCATCGGCCCCTCGTAGGCGAGTTGCGCGAAGAACACGTCCTCGGCCGGGCTGAACGGCACGCGGCCGAAGGAGGGCCGGAAGCCGAGGACGTTGTTGAAGGCCGCCGGATTGCGTAGCGAGCCCATCATGTCGCTGCCGTCGGCGGCCGGCAGCATGCGCAAGGCCAGAGCGACGGCTGCGCCGCCGCTCGATCCGCCCGAGGTCTTGGCTGGATCGTAGGCGTTGCCGGTGGTGCCGTAGACCGGGTTGTAGGTCTGCGAGCCGAGGCCGAACTCGGGCACGTTGGTCTTGCCGATGAAGATGGCGCCGGCGGCGCGCACCCGCGCCACGGCCAGCCCGTCCTCGTCCGGGATGAAGTCCTTGAACAGGGGCGAGCCGTAGGTCGTGCGGATCCCCTTGGTATGGGCCAGGTCCTTCACCGCCCAGGGCAGGCCGTGCAGCGGGCCGCGGATGGCGCCGGCGGCCAGCTCGGCATCGGCCCGCCGCGCCTCGGCCATCAGGCGGTCGCGCGGCTCCAGGGCGACGATGGCGTTGACCGCCGGATTGTAGCGGTCGATCTGATCGAGGTAGGCGCCCATCGCTTCGACGCAGGAGACCGACTTGTCCCTGATGGCCTGGGCGAGGGCAGTGGCGTCGAGGTCGACGATCGAGGCGGGTAGCATGGACATGGGCCATTGTGGGCGCAGCCTCGCCGCCGCGTCCAGGCTCAGGTGGAGCGGACGGCTGCAGCGTTTCGACGCGCGGCTGCCGACGTGACGCGTCAGTGCGAGGTGATCGACAGGCCGCCGTCGATGACGAGGCTTGCGCCTGTGACGAAGGCGCCGCTGGCGGCGCTGAGGTAGAGGACGGCGTAGCCGATCTCCTCCGGCAGGCCCGTCCGGCCGAGCGGGGTGCCGGCGAGAAGGCTCTTACGCGCCTCGTCGTCGAACACCGCCGAGAGCTTGGTCTCGATCACGCCGGGCAGGATCGTGTTCACGCGGATGCCGAACGGCCCGTATTCGAGCGCAAACGAGCGGCTCATGCCGATCATCGCGGTCTTCAGCGTCGAGTAGAGGGCCAGCATCTTGTCGGGGTGCAGCGCTGCCACCGAGGCGATGTTGACGATCGAGCCGCCGCCGCGCGGCTTCATCAGCTTGGTCGCCTCCACAGAGAGGTACCAGTTGCCGCGCAGGTTGACCTCGACCGCCTTGGTGAACAGCGGCGGATCGGTGTCGTCGATCGTCCGCCACGGGCTGAGCACCGCATTGTTCACGAGGATGTCGAGGCCGCCGTGGCTATCGCTCAGGTGCGCGGCCATGGCGGCGATGTCCTCCATGCGCCCGATGTGGCACGCCCGCGGCTCGGCGCTCAGCCCCTCGTCGCGGAACGCCTGCGCCACGCGGGCGCAGTCGTCCGCCTTGCGGCTGCTGATGACCACGTGGGCGCCGGCGCGAGCCAGCGTCCGTGCAATGCCCTCGCCGATGCCCATGGTCGACCCGGTGACCAGCGCGACCTTGCCGGTGAGGTCGAAGGGCCCGGCTGGCCGGCTTGCCGCGGCGGTCATCGCGGCCTCACGCTTCGCCGTAGCGCTTGAGCAGGGTGCGCCCGAGCTGGGAGAGGTGCACCTGATCGGGCCCGTCGCCGATGCGCATGAAGCGCGCGTAGGTGTAGGCCTCGGCCAGGAACGTGTCCTGGGAGACGCCGGCCCCGCCGTGGATCTGGATGGCGCGGTCGATCACCGCCACGGCCATGCGCGGCACCACGACCTTGGCGGCGGCGATGAGGTCGCGGGCGGCCTTGTTGCCGTCCTGGTCCATCTTCGCCGCGGCGCGCAGGGTGAGCAGGCGCGCCTGCTCGATCTCGCACCACGAATTGGCGATGTCCTCGCGCACCGAGCCTTGGTCGCCGAGCGCCTTGCCGAAGGCGATGCGGCTCTGCGCCCGCCTGCACATCAGCTCCAGCGCCCGCTGCGCGACGCCGATCAGCCGCATGCAATGGTGGATGCGGCCCGGCCCAAGGCGCCCCTGCGCGATCTCGAAGCCGCGGCCCTCGCCGAGGAGCATGTTGGCTGCCGGAACGCGGACGTTCTCGTACACGATCTCCGGATGGCCGACGGGGGCGTGGTCGTAGCCGAACACGCGCATGTCGCGGACGATGCGGACGCCGGGCGTGTCGCGCGGCACCAGGATCATCGACTGCTGCTGGTGCTTGTTGGGATTGTCCGGATCGGATTTTCCCATGACGATGAGCAGCTTGCAGTCTTCGCTCATGGCGCCGGAGGTGAACCATTTGCGGCCGTTGACGACGTAGTGGTCGCCGTCGCGCAGGATGCTGCAGCGGATGTTGGTGGCATCGCTCGAGGCCACTTCCGGCTCGGTCATGGAGAAGGCCGAGCGGATCTCGCCGGCCAGCAGCGGCTCGAGCCACTGCTTCTGCTGCGCGGGCGTGCCGTAGAGCGCCAGCACCTCCATGTTGCCGGTGTCCGGCGCCGAGCAGTTGAAGATCTCGGACGCCCACGAGATGCGGCCCATGATCTCGGCCAGCGGCGCGTAATCGAGGTTGGTGAGGCCGGCGCCGTGGTCGCCGGGCAGGAACAGGTTCCACAGCCCCTCGGCCCGGGCCAGCTTCTTCAGCTCCTCCAGGATCGGCGGACGACGGTCGCGATGGCCGGCCTCGACCTGCTCGTCGTAGAGATGCTCCGCCGGATAGACGTGCCGGGTCATGAAGGCGGACAGCTTGGCTTCGAGCTCGCGCGCCCGGGTGCTCGGTTCGAGATTCATGGTCGACCTCCCTTAGCCGGCTACGGCTTTGTAGTCCTTGAACTGCCCGCGCAGGGTGAGTTTGTGCACCTTGCCCGTCGCCGTCATGGGGAAGGCGTCGAGGAACTCGACCGCGTCGGGCAGCCACCATTTAGCCACCCGCGGCGCCATGTGCGCGAGCAGGGTGGGGCCGTCGAGCGTCGCGCCCTGGCGCCGGACCACGAGCAGGAGCGGGCGCTCCTGCCATTTCTCGTGGGGAATGGCGATGACGGCGCATTGCAGCACGTCCGGGTGGCTGGCCGCCGCGTCCTCCAGCTGGATCGAGCTGATCCATTCGCCGCCCGACTTGATCACGTCCTTGGAGCGGTCGGTCAGCGTGATGTAGCCGTCCGCATCGATGACGGCCATGTCGCCGGTCATCAGATAGCCGTCGTCGTCCAACGCCTGGATGCCCTTGTGGTAGGCGGAGGCGATCCAGGGCGCGCGCACGCGCAGATGCCCGAAGGTGACGCCGTCATGCGGCAGCTCCTCGCCGTCGTCGTTGACGATGCGCGCCTGCACGCCGAAGGCGACGCGGCCCGACTTCATGCGATCGTCGATGCGCTGGCTGAACGTGGGCTCGACCTTGCGGGGCTTGGGCGTCGGCATGGTGGCCATGAGGGCTTCGGTCATGCCCCAGGCCTGCACGTATTCGACGCCGTAGTCGCGGTCCAGCGTCTCGACCATGCTGCGCGGCGGCGCCGAGCCGCTAGAGAGCGACAGCCGGAGCGTCGAGAACTTGTTGCCGGTGCGTTTCAGCCAGTCGAGCAGGATCAGCCAGAAGCTGGGCACGCCGGCGGTGAGCGTCACCTTCTCGCCTTCGAACAGCTCATAGAGCTTGTCCGGCTCATAGTTGCGGCCTGGCAGGACGAGCTTGGAGCCGGTGTAGCAGGCCAGGAACGGCATGTTCCAGGCGTTGCCGTGGAACATGGGCGCCATCGGCATCATCACCTCGAGCTGGCCGCTCCTGTGGCCGGGCAGGAAGGTGAAGTTGGCCCCGGACAGGGTCTGCAGCACCGCGGCGCGGTGGGAATAGACGACGCCCTTGGGGTCACCCGTCGTGCCCGAGGTGTAGCAGATCGTCGACGCCGTGTTCTCGTCGAACACCGGCCAGCGGAAATCGTCGTCGGTCTCCCCGGCGATCAGCGTCTCGTAGCAGTGCACGTTGGTGAGCTTGGTCTCCGGCATGCGGTCGGCCGCGGCCATGACGATGATCGCCTCGACCGTCGTCAGCCGCGGTGCGATCTCCTCGATGATCGGCAGGGTCAGCTTGTCGACGAAGAGGAAGCGGTCTTCCGCATGATTGACGATGTAGACGATCTGGTCGGCGAACAGCCGCGGATTGACCGTGTGCAGCACGGCGCCGATGCCCGGCGCTGCGTAGAACATCTCGAAATGGCGGTGGGTGTTCCAGGCGAGCGTCCCGACGACGGTGCCTTCATCGGCCCCCAGCCGCTTGAGCGCCTTGGCGACACGCTTGATGCGCTGCAGGGCGTCCGCGTAGGTGTAGCGGTGGATGTCGCCCTCGATCTCGCGGGCGACGACCTCGACGTCGCCGTGATACCTGCCGGCATACTCGACGAAGCCGGACAGCAGCAGCGGCATGTCCATCATCAGCCCGCGCATGGTCGTAACCCTCCGGATGGCGGCCGGCGTTTGCTGCACCGGTCCGTTTCGATCTGTTGGCTCAGAAATGGCGCAGGGCCGGCCGACGGGCCGGCCCTGCCGCGCTCGCCGTCAGTGGTTGGCGCGCTGGCCCGGCAGGATGCCCATGCCCTTGCAGATGATCGTCAGCATGACCTCGTCGGCGCCGCCGCCGATCGAGGTGAGCCGCGAGTCGCGGTACATGCGCGAGATCTCGCTCTCGGTCATGAATCCCATGCCGCCCCAGTATTGCAGGCAGCTGTCGGTGACCTCGCGGGCCAGCCGGCCGGCCGTCAGCTTGGCCATGGAGGCGAGCTGTGTGACCTCCTGGCCGGCGACATAGCCGGCGGCGGCGCGGTAGACGAGCGAGCGCAGCGCCTCCACCTTGGTCTGCAGCTCGGCCATCTTGAAGTGGACCACCTGGTTGTCGAGCACCGACTTGCCGAAGGCGTGGCGGTTGGCGGTGTACTCGATGGTCATGGCGATCGCTCGTTCCATCCCGACGAGGTGGCCGGCGGCGCCCCACAGCCGCTCGATCTGGAACTGCTCCATCTGGTAGGTGAAGCCCTTGCCTTCCTCGCCGATGCGATTGCGCTGCGGCACCCGCACATCGTCGAAATAGATCTGGGCCGTGTCGGAAGCCCGCATGCCCATCTTGTCGAGCTTGCGCGCGATCTGGACCCCCTTGGTCTTCATCGGCACGCAGATCAGGCTCTTGTTGCGGTGGACCTGGCCGTCCGACGTGTTGGCGAGCAGGCAGATCCAGTCGGCCTGGGTGCCGTTGGTCGTCCACATCTTGCCGCCGTTGATTACGTAGTCGTCGCCGTCCTTGCGGGCCGTGGTCTTGAGGGATGCGACGTCGGAGCCCGCGCCGACCTCGGACACGCCGAGGCAGGCGACGTAGTCGCCGGCGATCGACGGGGCGAGGAACTCGGCCCTGAGCGCGTCGGAGCCATGCTTGGCCAGCGCCGGCGTCGCCATGTCCGTCTGCACGCCGACCGCCATGCCGATCGAGGCGCACTTGGTGGCGCCGAGGGCTTCGCAGAAGGCGAGCTCATAGCTGTAGTCGAGACCGAGACCGCCGAATTGCTCCGGCTTGTCGATGCCGAGCAGCCCCTGCTGGCCCATCTTCTTGAACAGCTCGTGAGCCGGGAAGATGCCGTCGCGCTCCCACTCCTCGGCGTGCGGATCGATCTCCGTTTCGACGAATTTGGTGACGCTGCGCATCAGCTCGTGATGCTGCTCGGTGTAGATCATCGTTTCCTCCGGTCGCGCCCGAGATGGTCGCGGTATGCTCTTGCCGATCTCTTCCGCTGCGCCGCCCTCAGCGAACCGGCTGGGGGAGGCACTCTTAGTGTCGGGGCGCGTCGCGATCGGACGACGTCCGGCGGCCGCGCTTTCGAGCCTGGCCCGAGCGGACCGGGCAGTACTGATACGACGCGTGGCGGTACTCATCGGTACTGAAGCGCATTGTAGCGCCGCCGACGCGATGGAAAAGCTCTTTTTTGGCCGCACCACAGCCGCAGCTCGGGATGGCCTGGCGGAGATCGCCTGTCGCGGCGAACGGCGGCCACCTCCCCAACGCGCAACGACGGTTCTCAGTCATCTTGCGTTCAAGGGCGCCTGCGAGGATCGATCGAGTGAGGCAAGCCGATCTCCGACGCAACTTGCTCGAACAGTGCTGCGTGTCTCGCCTTGCGCTGCAAAATATCCATCAGTGAACAATGGCAAATCCTAGCTCGTGCTAGAGCATTTCGCCATTGGATGGGATCACCCAACTGCAAGAAATGCTCCTAACTTTATGCATCTGGAGCGCTTCTTTTGCGATTGGGCGAGTCCGCCCAAGCGCGAAGCGCTCTAGCTGTGAGCTCTCAATAGGTTGTCCATCCGGTCCTGTCCGTGGAAGCTGAGGTTGCGAAGCTTCAGAGCCCCGGAGGACCGGATGAACGTGCATAAGAATGCCCGGCTGACACCGCTCAGTCGAGCCGAGTTGGTGCGGCGCGTGTTGGATGAAGGCCAGACGCCGAAGGCGGTGGCCACGGCGTTCGGCGTCGACGCCAAGACGGTCAGGAAGTGGGTCGAGCGGTTTCGCTCCCAAGGGGCGGCGGGCTTGGTCGATCGCTCCTCGCGGCCCAAGGCGGTGCGTCAGCCAACACCCGTTGAGATCGCTGACTGGATTGTCGCGCTGCGTCGTCAGCGCTGGACGGGCCAGCAGATCGCCAAGCAGACCAAGGTCTCGCCCGCCACGGTCAGCCGCATCCTGCGGCGCGCCAGGTTGAGCCGGATCAGGGACCTGGAGCCGCCGGCGCCGATTGTGCGCTACGAGCGCCAGACGCCCGGAGAGCTGATCCACATCGACATCAAGAAGCTCGGCCGCTTCGATCAGGTCGGCCACCGCATCACCGGTGATCGAACGCGCCAGAGCAGCACCCGGGGCCGGCGCAGCGGCAAGAGCTGGGGCGCAGGCTGGGAGTACGTCCATGTCTGCATAGACGACGCCTCGCGCATCGCCTTCAACCAGGTGCGGCCGGATGAGAAGAAACAAAGCGCCACGGCCTTCCTGAAGGCCGCAATCGCTTACTACGCCAGCCTCGGCGTCGCCGTGACCGGCGTCATGACCGACAACGGCGCCTGCGACAAATCCCACGCCTTCCGCGACCTGTGCCGGGACCTGGGCCTCAAGCACATCCGCACCAAACCCTACACGCCCAAGACCAACGGCAAGGCCGAGCGCTTCGTCCAGACATCCTTGCGAGAGTGGGCCTATGCCCAGCCCTACCAGACCTCAGATCAGCGCGCCGCCGCGCTGGCGCCGTGGCTGCACCGATACAACTGGCATCGACCCCATGGCGGGATTAAATCTCAGACACCCATCAGCCGCCTCGGCTGGACCGAGAACAACCTGTTGAGGCTCCACATCTAGCCATCCAAATGTCGAGCTTGTTGGCGCGGCCACGATGCGGGATGCTGCTGTCGTCGTCGACGTGCGCGATGGAGCGATCGCCCATGTACCGGTGTTGTGAGGCACTGCGATGATCAACACCGACCCGCCGCAGCTCCACGCAGCTCCCCGCCTCGGCGCGCTGCCCCGGTTGGTGTTGACACTTCTCGTTCTGCTGGTTCTTGCCGGCATCTTCATCAACGGACTGAGTACGCAGGTGCTTCAGCGTCTGTGGCACGAATTGCTGATCAGGCCCGATGGACCACTGAAATTCCGCTTCATCCTGCAGCCGGCGATGGCGATCCTCGCCGCGATCCATGACGGACGGAAGGACGCGCGGAGCAACCGCCTGCCGTTTCTGCCGGCCGTGCTGTACCATCCGCGGGAGCGCACCGAGCGGCTGCGCGAGGGACTGACGGCGACCGCCAGGATCATCCTGCTCGGGCTTGTGATGGACCTGATCTACCAGGTTCTGGTGTTCAGAACGTTCTATCCGGCTGAAGCGGTCGTCGTGGCGGTGCTGCTCGCCTTTGTTCCGTACGTGCTGGTGCGCGGCCCCGTGGCGCGGATTGCGGGCCAACGGCGCGGCCCATTGCCAGGGGGGCCGGAGTGAGCGATCCGACGAGGCCCGTTGACCAGGCCGCAGAAACCGGCACGGACCGCTTCGCGGTCCGAGTCACGGCGGACACTCACTTTGGCTGGATCCGCACAAGACTGTCCGTCGAGCGAACGTTAATGTCGTGGGTGCGGACGGCGGTGTCGCTGATCGGGTTTGGCTTCACCATCGTGCAGTTCTTCGAGCGTTTGCGAGATCTGCCCGGCGCTCACCCGGCCCGTCTGCCGGAGGCGCCTCGCTATCTGGGCCTGGCGCTGATCTTCTGCGGTATCGTGGGGCTGATCGTCTCACTCTGGCAGTACTGGTGGACGCTGCGCTACTTGTGGGGCGGCAACTTCGCTCAGATTGCCGGAATGACAAAGGAAGGTTTGCAGACGCCGGTCGTCGGGATTTGCGTGCTGCTGATCCTCATCGGCCTCTTTGCTTTCTTCGCAGTGCTATTCCGTCTGATCTAAAGAGTTTCTCACCGAGGCACAGTCGCGAAAGTGTTCTGTAGGGCCGGGGAAAGGAAACTGACATGGCCAAGACCGACAAGCCGAACATTCTCATCCTGTGGGGCGACGACATCGGCTGGTGGAACATCAGCTACAACAGCCGCGGCCAGATGGGCTACCGCACGCCCAACATCGACCGCATCGCCAATGAAGGCGCCGCCTTCACGGACTACTATGGCCAGCAGAGCTGCACCGCCGGCCGCGCCGCCTTCATCACCGGCCAGAACCCGATCCGCACGGGCCTGACAAAGGTCGGCATGCCGGGCGCCGATGTCGGCATCAAGGCGGAGGATCCGACCATTGCCAGCCTGCTGAAACCGCTGGGCTACGTCACCGGCCAGTTCGGCAAGAACCATCTCGGCGACAAGGACGAGTGCCTGCCGACGCTGCACGGGTTCGACGAATTCTTTGGCAACCTCTACCACTTGAATGCCGAGGAGGAGCCCGAGGACCCTGACTATCCCAAGGACCCCGAGTTCAAGAAGCGCTTCGGACCGCGCGGCGTGTTGCACTGCCTGTCCGATGGGAAGGGTGGCCAGACGATCGAGGACACCGGTCCGCTGACCAAGAAGCGGATGGAAACCATCGACGACGAGACCACCGCGCGCACCCTGGCGTTCATCGACGAGAGTCACAAGGCCGGCAAGCCGTTCTTCGTCTGGTACAACACGACGGCCATGCATTTCCGCACCCATTGCGCCGAAAAGCACAAGGGCAAGAGCGGCGGCCAGGGCGACTACAATGACGTGATGGTGGCGCACGACGAGCATATCGGCACGCTGCTGGACAAGCTCGACGAGCTCGGCATCGCCGACAACACCATCGTGATGTATTCGACGGATAATGGCCCGCACTACAATAGCTGGCCGGATGCCGGGATCACGCCCTACCGCAGCGAGAAGAACACCAACTGGGAAGGCGGCTGGCGGGTCCCGACCTTCGTGCGCTGGCCGGGCACGATCAAGCCAGGCTCGGTGTTCAACGATATCGTCAGCCATCAGGATTGGCTGCCGACATTCCTTGCGGCCGCGGGCGAGGCGGATATCGGTAAAAAGCTGCTCACCGGCCACACGGTCGGCGACAGGACCTATAAGGTACATCTCGACGGCTACAATATGACCCCTTACCTGTCCGGCGAGGCGAAGGAGGGGCCGCGAAAGTTCTTTTTCTACATCAGCGACGACGGCGACATTCTGGCCATCCGGGTCAACGACTGGAAGATGGTCCTGATGGAGCAGCGGGCGCACCAGCTCATGTGCTGGTTCGAGCCGTTCGTGAAGCTGCGGGCGCCGAAGATGTTCAATCTGCGCCGCGATCCGTTCGAGCGCGCCGACGAGAATTCCAACACGTACTGGGACTGGGTGATCTCACACGCCTACTTGCTGTATGGGATGCAGGCCGTGGTCGCGCAGCAGATCGAGGCGTTCGAGAAATTTCCGCCGCGTCAGAAGCCGGCCTCGTTCAACCTCGACGCGGTGCTCCGGCATATCCAGGAAGCATCGAGCAGCGGCAACCGCTAGCTAAAGCGCTTTGCCATCGGATGAACCATCCGTTGGCAAAGCGGCGTTGTCCGGTGGAGCCGCGCCCGGGCTATCGGCAGATGTGGCGGCCCGGGCCACGATTGCGCAGGTCGACGTGCAGATGCGTGGAGTGGAAGGGGTCGGCGCCGGGGCCCAGCACGGTGTCGAACAGCTCGCAGGCGTGGCCGCGGATCTCGGCCTGGAAGGCGCCGTCCTCGGAGCGAGCCGCCTTGAAGCCGACCTTGAACGTGGCATGGGCGTCGAATTCGAAACCGGCGACGTCCATGGCGTTGCCGAAGGCGTGCTCGCTCAGTTTGGCACCCGGCTGATGATTCATGGTCCGGCACTGGTAGGTCGGGCCGACCAGCAGCTTTGTCGGCCGCGAGGCGAACCTGGCTTTCGCCGTCGGACGCACCACGGTCGCCACCCATTCCTCCACCTTCTCGGCCAGGGCGCAGGTCATGTTGGCGGGGATGCTGAGCGGCAGATCGCCTGGCAGGCGTGACAGCCGGACGCCGAGCGGTATGCCGCAGCCGCCGCTGACGATGGGGGCGATCCGCTCCACGTCGGCGCCTTTGGCGCGGAGGCGGGCGACGCATTGGTTGACCTCTGCGTCAGTGGGGATGATGCGCTGGCGCTTGCCGCGGCGGCGGGGCGTCGGCTCGCCGGGGCTCGGGGTCGGCTCCGCCTCCTGGCCCGGGGCGGGGGGAGTCTGGCGGCCGAACGGCCACCATGACGGCAGCCCGGGCGGCTGCTCGCTTTTAGGCTGTGCGTCCGGCGGCAGGGTCGTTTCCGGCAGCGCCTCGGGGCCGGGCGGGGCGGCCGGATCGCCGCGAAAGGCGGGGCGCGGCGGCGGCAGCGGCGCGCGGCCCGGCAGGTCCGGCTCCTCGTCAGCCTCCGACGGCCCCCACGCCGGCACCAGCTTGCGGGCCGGTGCGGCGCCGGGGGCGCCGCCGGCATCGCCGGGCTGGGCGGTCGAAGGGTCTTGCGTCGGAGGTGCCGACTCGTACTGCGATGGGGCATCCGCCGCGCCGCCGAGCCGGTCGGGGCGGGCCGGGGGCAACGGCCCGGTGCCAGGCAACCTGGTCTGAGCGGCGAGCGCTGTTCCGGTACGGAGTGATTCGGGGAGCGGGCCGAGAACGAGAATGGTGGCGAGAGCGGTACAGGACAAGCGCCTCAGCGCCGACCCGGCCGGGTAGCGGGCCGTGCTGACAAACGTCATAAGCGGACGACTTACACCAGCCTTCGGCCGCTGGACAACCCACGCCGCCCTTGGTTTGGCCGCACCGCGTGCATAGCTTGCTGGCGGGGTCGCAGGACGGCCGGCCGCCCGGCGCATTTCAGCCGATTGCGAAAATGCTCCGGTCAACAGCAGGAGAAGATCGACGATGAGTGTGGACACACCGTCGGACGCATTGGTTCCGCACGGCTTCGGCTACAAGCCGGAAGGGGACCACCTCTTCACATGCCGCTTCCCCGACACGTGGATGGGGAAGGTGCAAGCCTTCTCGGCGCTGCAACGGTTGAGCGGCACGATGGTTCGTTCCGGCACCGCAGCGGCTCTGCAGACTTGGTGCCGCGAGCACAAGCTCGCCGCCGATCCGACGCTCGCGTTGCACCTCGTTCCCGGGGCGACCGAGCCGTTCACCGAGGAGGTGCGGAGCCACCTGGAGGTGGAGGACGAGGCGTCCGCTTCCTACCGCCGCGTCGAGATGAGGTGCGGAGAACTGCTCCTCGGCTGGGCGAACACCTGGTATGTCCCCCGTCGCCTGCCGGCGGGCCTCGGCGAGAGCCTGGCTGCCGACGTGCTGTTCGAGCAGGCGGCGGAGCCGATGCGGCCGGTGCGCATCGGCGTGCAGAACACGCTGCTCTGGGCACCGTTCAGGTCCGCCGAGCATCTTGCTCCGCCGGCCGCGGGCCCCGTCGCGGGCCACGGGTCGACCCTCCGGCCCCTGGTGGTCCCCTGGCGGGTGTTCGAGCATCGCACGGTGCTGCGGAACGAGGGCCTCCATCCGATGTCCTTGACGCTCGAGACCTTCACGCGTGAAGTGCTGAGCACGGCGGTGGAGCCGAAGCCCGAGGAGCAGCCTGCGCCGCTGGTCGCGCTCCCGAAGCCCTGAGGCGCGTCCCGATCGGCCAGCTTCGCCCCGCCGGCGAAAGGCGCACCGGATGCCGCGAGTTGGAGCATGTCGGATGGAGATGCCCTGTTGCCGGTTCGCTCATGCCAGTGGAAGGAGGGCGTCATGGCCGGTTGGGTTCGTCTTGCCGTGACGGCTGCAACACTGTCGACCATGCCGCTGGCGTCGTCATTCGGTGCCAGGGCCGAAGCCCGCTCGACGTTCCCGGATGACTACGCCGGCCGCGTGCGGGCCTTCGCGCTGATGCAGACGCTCAACGCGACCCTGCTGAGCGCCCGCAGCGCCACCTTCACCCTGGACAAATGGTGCGCCGACCATCGTATCGCGCCGCAGGCCAAGATCGTGGCCCAACTGGTGCGCGGTGCGGAGAAGCCGATCAGCGAGGAGCAGCGGCAGCGGTTGCAGATCGGGCCCGAGGAGCCGGTGAAGTACCGGCGGGTGCAATTGGCCTGTGGCGACCATGTGCTGTCGGAGGCCGACAACTGGTACGTGCCGAGCCGGCTGACGCCCGAGATGAACCGCGTGCTGGAGACGACCGACACGCCGTTCGGCCGCGCCGTGCAGGGGCTGAACTTCGACCGCAAGACGGTGGACGCCAAGCTGCTGTGGTCGCCGCTACCGGACGGCTGGGAGCTCGCCGCCCCGTCGTCCGCCGCCGCCGATTGCCCGCCTGCCGCCGCCGGGCCGCTGCCGATTCCGCCGCGGCTCTTCGAGCATCGCGCCGTCCTCTTCGATGGCGGGCGCCGGCCGTTCTCGGAGGTGGTCGAGACCTATACGAGCGAGGTACTGACATTTCCCGTCGGGGCCGGCGCGCCGCGCTGAGCGTCGCGGCCGCGCCCACGCCGCAGGAATGGGTCAGCTGTCGGCTCGGCCGCGGGCGATTTGCGCGACGGTCTCCAGATGATCGCGAATCTCCTGTTCGGCCCGCAGCGGATCCCGCGCTCTCAGCGCCTGGGCAATGGCAATGTGCTGCATTTGCAGGCGGGCGAGATCATCCACGTTTCGTCCCGGCGATAGCTCGCCGTAGGAATACTCATAGAATTCCTCGACCAGGCTGATGACCCGGGTGCTGTGCGACGCCTGAGCGATGCGCATGTGAAACTCGCGGTCGAGCGCCGAGCGCAATTGCACCGTGGCGCTCGGCAAGGCGAGGCGCGCATCCTCGCATGACGCCAGCAGTTGCTCGATCTCCGCGTCGCTGGCGCGCACGCACGCCAGGCGAACCGCCGCACCCTCTAGCGCCTGCCGCAGGATGACGACCTCGGACAGCTTCGCCGTCGTGTCCTCCACGACCACGCCCCCACCGCGCAGGCGGCGGACCAGCCCCTCGCTCTCCAGCTTGGAGATCGCCTCGCGCACCGGCGTTCGGCTGACCTGAAGGAGCTGTGCCAGCGAGGTCTCGACCAGCCGCGACTGAGGTGGAAAACGCCCTTGCAGGATCGCGCGGCGCAGCTCGCGGTGAACGTGCTTGACCACCGGCTCGCGCTGCACGGCCTGCAGCAGCTCGGTCTGTTCGTTCATCCGTGTTTCAGTCCCCGTTCCAAACGCGCCATGGAGCCGCAGCGTGCCGCGGCCGGGCAGCCGAACCGACGATTCCCCTTCTATATCGCATCGGTTGCGGCACGGCGCGGGGGAAGATCACCTCACGCCGCCGATGGCAGCAGGCCGAGTCGCGGCGAACCGGCGCGGCGAGCTGCTTCATTTGATGACGTACTCTTGACGACGCCGTCATTTGGCGCCGCGCACCGCCATCCTCTGGATCAGCGCGACGAGCCACAGGCCGAGCACGGAGACCAGTGTCATCAGCGTCGAGACGGCGGCGATGGTGGGATCGATGATCTGCTGCACGTTGACCCAGATCTGGCGGGGCAGGGTGGGCATCGACAGCTTGGTCAGGAACAGGCTGATGATGATGTCGTCGAAGGAGGCGATGAAGGCGAACAGGGCGGCGCTGATGATGGCCGGCCGCAGGAGCGGGAAGGTGACGTGGCGCAGCGTCGCCAGGGGCGACGCGCCCAGGCTTCGCGCCGCCCATTCCAGCCGCCGGTCGAAGCCATAGAGCGCGGCGGACAGTATCATCACGACGTAGGGCATGGCGATCAGGGTGTGCGCCGCAACCAGGCCCAGGGTCGTCCCCACGATGCGCATGCGCACGTAGAGGAAGTAGAGACCCACCGCCACGATGATCTTGGGAACGATGAGCGGGCTCATCAGGAAGATGCGCAGCAGGTTCTTGCCGGGAAAACGGCCGCGCACCAGCGCCACCGACACCATGAAGCCGAGACCGAGCGAGAGCACCGCGGTCAGCGTCGCGACGACGAAGCTCACCTGTGTCGCCGTCATCCACAGCGGATCCGCGAAGTAGCGCGCGTACCAGCGCAGCGACAGGCCGGTGGGCGGAAACTGTATCACGTCGCCCGGGCTGAGCGAGACGGCGACGATGATCGCGATCGGCGCGATCAAGGCGGCCAGCACGAGGATCGAGAATGCCGAGAGCGCGAGGCCCCCGGCCGACGTGGCGCGCAAGCTCATCGGGCGCCTCCCCACATCCGATCGAAGTCGACGTGCCGATTGGCGAACACCTGCAGCACCACCGTGACCGTCAGAAGGATCACCGACAGCGCCGCTGCCAAGGTCCAATCCAGCGCTTCGTTGATCTGTAGCGCGATGACGAGCGGCAGTGTCGTCTGTCGTGGCCCGCCCAGCAGAGCCGGCGTGATGTACATGCCGATGGCGAGCATGAAGACGAGGAAGCTGCCGGCGAAGACGCCGGGCTTGGTCAGCGGCACGAAGACGGCCAGGAACGCGCGTAGCGGCGAGGCGCCGAGATTGCGCGCCGCCAGCATCAGATTGCGGTCGATGTTGTTCATGACGCTGTACAGACACAGGATCATGTAGGGCAGCAGGTAGTAGGTGAGGCCGACCATCACGGCCGTGTGGGTGCCGAGGAACGGAAACGGCTCGCTGATCAGCCCCATCCGGAGCAGGAGGGTGTTGACGATGCCCTGCCGGCCGAGGATGACGATCCAGGCATAGGTGCGCACGAGGCCGCTGCTCCAGAACGGGATCAGCACGAAGGCCATCAGCACCACCGTCCAGGTGCGATCGAGCCGCACCAGCCAGTAGGCGACGGGATAGCCGATCGCCAGCGTCAGGACGAGGGTGCCTGCGCCGATCAGCATGGTGTAGCCCAGGACCCACCAGTAGACCGGCTGGGCGAGGAACTCGGCGTAGCCGGCGAACGTGAAGCCGCCGTCCCACACGCTGCGCCACACCATCTGTGCGAGCGGCCAGCCGAAGAACACGAGATAGAAGCCGACGGCCGGCGCGGCGAGCCACGGGACGCGCCGGCGGCGATCGGCGGGCCGTGGCGCGGCGCGGGTCGCGTCCGCGCCGATGGGAGCAAGCGTTGTGTCCGTCATCGGGTCCGCCGTTGCCGTTCTGCCGGATCGCCGTTCATGCAAGACCTCAGCGGATCGCCATCTTGGCCCAGCCCTTGGCGATGTCGGCGCGCACTTTGCCGAGCCAGACCGGATCGATCGCACGGCCAAGCTTCACCGTCTCCGGGTTACCGGGGAGGAGCCGGGCGACGTCCGGCGGGATGAATTTGTAGGCATCGACGTTGATCGGCCCATAGTTGGTGGGCGCTGCGATCGCCGCCAGGACCTGCGGCTTACAGACGTATGCCAGGAACTTCATGGCGTTGTCCTTGTGGGGGGCACCCTTGGGGATGGCGAAGAAGTTCGGGAAGGTGAGGTGCTGGTTCCAGTTGATGGCGACGGGCTTGCCGGCGGCGATCAGCGGCGCGACGCGGCCGTTGGGGATGATCGCCATGTCGGCCTCGCCGTCGGCGAGATATTGCGCGACCTGGGCGTAGCCGTCGGCGAACACCATGTGGTTGCCGAGCGCCTTGATCTTGGCGAAGGCGGCGTCCAGATCGAACGGGTAGAGCTTGGCCAGGTCGCTGTCGATGGCCAGGGTCGCCTGCTCGACCGGCGGGCGCGTTGCGCCGATCGCGGCCCGCTTGCCGGGGAATGCCTCGACGTTCCAGAAGTCGGCCCACGTCTGGGGCGCCTTTCCAGCCGGGAAGCGCGCGGTGTTGTAGGCCATCACCATCGCCCACTGGATGGTGGGGAAGGCATAGTCGCGCTTCATGGCGGCGGGAATGCCGGCCTGGCATTCGGCCGGAATCTGCGACCAGTCGATCGTCTCGAGCAGGCCGGCGTCGCCCAGGCTGGCCGCCGTGTCGGCGGAGATGTCGACCAGGTCGGCCTCGACGTTGCCGGACTCGATCATCACCTTGAGCTTGGCGAAGTTGTAGCCGGAGGCCTCCGATAGCGCGATGCCGGAGGCTGCCGCGAAGGGCTTGAACCAGACCTTGCTCTGCGCCTCCTGGTAGCTGCCGCCGAGCGACAGCACGACGAGGCTGCCGGGCCCGGAACCTTGGGCCAGCAGCGGCGACGCAGGAACGACGACGGTCGCAGCCAGGGCGGCGGCAATGACGCCCGCCGTGAGGCGGGACGAACGCGGACATGGATGAGACATTCGACCAATCCTCCGGATGACAACGCAAATGCCCCGCGCCGATCTCTGCTGCCGGCGGTGCGCCGTTGATCGCCGACGGGGCCTATCCCGCCGGTGGTCCCGACGCGTGCGGCGGGGCGATATCTCGAAGAGCGCTTCTCAGCGTTCGGGGCCTGCCGCCCGAGCGCGGGGCGCTCTCGCGCATCGGACCCAAAAGCGGCCCCGGTCCTGGGGAACATCCGATGCCAAGACAAAAAGCTGGAGCGGCAGCTCCGATCCCGTCGGAGCGTCAGCCGCGCAGCACGATGCTGTCCGCGGGCTGCCAGCCCACCATCATCTCGTCGCCCTCCCGAACCGGCGCGCCGTAGCCGCGGTTGGGACGCTTGACCTTGACTTCGACGCCGTCGCCGATGCGCACCCGATAGAGCGATGCGTCGCCGAGATAGGTCTCCCCGATGACGCGGCCCGGCAGCTTGTTGGGCAGCGCGTCGTCGGCACCGCACAGGCGCAGGCGCTCCGGGCGCAGGAAGATGACGCCGGCGGAGCCGGCCGGCATGTCGGTGGCGGCCACCTCCACCCGGGCCCCGCCGTCGAGCAGCGCGACGGGCTTGCCGCCGACATGCTCGAGCCGGCACGGAATGAAGTTGGATTCGCCGATGAAGTTGGCGACGAAGCGGTTGTCCGGCTTCTCGTAGATGTCGCGGGGCGTGCCGTAGCTCGAGATGCGGCCAGCCTCCATCACGGCCACGACGTCCGACATCGTCAGCGCCTCCTCCTGGTCGTGCGTCACGTAGATCACCGTCAGGCCGAGCTCGCGCTGGATGCCCTTGATTTCCTCCTGCATCTGCAGGCGCAGGCGTCGGTCGAGCGCGCCGAGCGGCTCGTCCATGAGCACGAGGGAGGGGCTGAACACCAGGGCGCGGGCCAGCGCCACGCGCTGCTGCTGGCCGCCCGAGAGCTGCTGGGGAAAGCGCTTGGCCAGCGCCTCCAGGCCGACCAGCTTGACGAAGGTGGCGATGCGATCCTCCGCCTCGGAGCGGGCGATGCCGCGCATCTTCAGCGGGAAGCCGACGTTGTCGGCCACCGTCATGTGCGGAAACAGCGCGTAGCTCTGGAACACCATGCCCATGTCGCGCTTGTGGGCCGGCGTGCGGGTGACGGAGACGCCATTGACGAGGATGTCGCCGCCGCTCGGCTCGACGAACCCCGCCACCATCATCAGTGTCGTCGTCTTGCCCGAGCCGCTCGGGCCGAGCAGCGTGAGAAAGCTGCCGGGCTCGAGGTCGAGCGATACGCCCAGCACCGCGCCGCTGCCGTCGTAGAACTTGGCGAGATCTCGGAGGGAGAGGCTGGCACCTTGGGGCATGGGGCTCTCGAAGATGTCGTGGCGATGGCTGGCAGAGGCGCCGGCCGCGCGGAGCGGATCAGGCCACGGCGCGTGGCTCGCGCGGAATGCCGAGATCGGCCCAGGTCCGCGGCTTGTCGACCAGCGCACCATATTTCTGCTTCGGCGCATAGCGCCCTTCCACCTCGGCGTCGGCGACGAGGCGCACGAGCTGGGAGGCGCGGGTGTGCAGCGAAGCCGTCCGTACGTCGCGCCAGATGCGCTCGAGCGGAGCGGTCTTGAACAGCGCCCTGGTGCCGACGATGTCGAAGGCCTTGGTGATGACGTGGATGGCGGTCTCGCGCGCAGTGTGATGAGCGCGCAGCGAGGCAAGCGCCGCCTCGCCGTAGTTCTTCTCCTCCCACAGCGCGTTGGCGACGAGGCAGGATCCGCGTGACGCCTGGATGGCCCCCGACATCTCGCCGACCAGCACCATCAGGCCCTCCTCCTTCTGCAGGAACGGCCGCGCCCGCAGGGTCTCGATGACGTAGTCGAGCGCCGCCTGGGCGCCGCCGAGGAGCTGGAAGGATTGCGACAGCTCGAGCGTGTAGGGATCCTTCTGGACGAAGTCGCCGGGCTCGCCGAGCACGTTCTCCCAGGGGATGAACACGTTCTCCAGCTTGGCGCTCCAGCTCACGGAGCTGCGCAGGCCGATGATGTCGTCCCAGCCGTGCCGGCTGAAGCTGAGGCCGGGGCTGTCCTTGGTGACGATCGACAGCGTCAGGCCATCGGTGGCGGCGTTGGCGCCGGGTGCGATGCTCCAGTAGAGCAGGTAGTCGGCGACGGGCGCGTTCGAGCAGAAGTGCTTCGCGGCGTTGGCGAGGAAGCCGCCCTCCACCGGCACCATCTCGGCCTGGAAGATCAGTTTGCGGCTCGCGTCCTTGGCGGCCGTGTTCTCCTGGTGGTTCACCTCCGAGCCAAGCGAGCCCATGAGGGCGCCGTTCCTGACGACGTCGCCGAGAATCCGCCGCTTCTGCTCCTCGCTGCCAAGACGCGCGACCGCGCCGCACTGGTGGTAGTGGATGATGAGGTCCCAGCCGGTCGCGACGCAGGCGCGCGACACCGCCTCGGTGACGAGGTAGGCGGCGAGATGGGCGTTGCCGGCCGGTGTGCCGGCGCCGCCATACTCCCTGGGCACGGCCAGATCGAGCAGGCCGGCCTCACGCAGCTTGGCGAAGGTCTCGGTCGGGAAGGTCGCCGCCTCGTCGTCGCGGCGCGAGCGCGCGGCAATGTCCGGCGCCAGCGAGCGGGCGACCTCGACCCAGCGCTTCTGCTCGGCGGTCAGAGTAAAGGCCATGCGCGTTTCCTTTCGATCCTCGGCGGCCGCCCTGCCGATCTCGCGATCGCCGCGGCAGGCGGACACCAGACGCTGTTCTGCATGCAGCATGCAAAGAACAAAAATATCCGTCAAATGGATTCTGAATAATTTTAGGGCACTGACGACGCGGGACTGTCGAAAAGGAGGGCACGCCCGCCGTGGAGCGAGCCGGCGGGCTCGCCCTTTGTCGGCGGAACCGGCCTACGCGCGGTCAGCCGCCGGCCGGTCCATCGCTCAGGAGCTGCTGGAAATTTCGGCAATGCGCTCGAGCAGGCGCACGTAGGCGTCCTGGCCGCGCCGGAAATTCGACAGGCGCAGAAACTCGTCGGGCGCGTGGAAGTTCTCGTCGGGCAGGCCGAAGCCGTAGATCACCGTGTAGGCGCCGAGCTCGCGCCGGAACAGGTCGAGGATCGGGATCGAGCCGCCGGAGCGGGTGTAGTAGGGCTCCCGGCCGTAGATCTCGACGAGCGTGTCGCGCGCCGCCCGATTGGCCGGATGGTCCGCCGGAATGAGATAGGGACGGGCGGCGTTGGGCAGCACCTCCACCCGCACCTCGACGCCGGCCGGGCGCTGGGACAAAAGGTGCTGCCGCACCCGCTCGGCGATCACCGCCGGCTCCTGGTCGGGCACCAGGCGGCAGGTGATCTTGGCCCGAGCCTCGGCGGGGATCACGGTCTTGATGCCGCTGCCGCCGTAGCCCCCGGAGATGCCGTTGATCTCGACCGCCGGCCGCGCGCCGATGCGCTCGCGGGTGGTGAAGCCCGCTTCGCCGTCGAGCGCGGTGACGCCGAGGCGAGCGCGGTAGGCGGCCTCGTCGAACGGGACGGCGGCGAGTTGCCGCCGCTCGTCGTCGCTCAGCGGGCGGACCTCGTCGTAGAAGCCGGGGACCGTGATGCGCCCGCTGGCGTCGCGCAGGGAGGCGAGCAGGGACACGAGAGCATGGATCGGGTTGACCACGGCGCCGCCGTGGAGGCCTGCGTGCAGATCGGACCGCGGCCCGGCGACGGTGACATCGAGCGCGCACAGGCCGCGCAGGGCGATGCGCAGATCCGCCTCCGTCTCGCTCCACTGCCAGCCGTCGGCGCTGATGGCCATGTCGCAGGCGAGGGCGTCGCGGTGCGCCGCCACGAAGGCCGGCAGGTCCGGGCTGAGGATCTCCTCCTGTCCCTCGAACAGCAGCTTGACGTTGACCGGCAGGCGGCCGTCGGTGCGCAGCAGCGCCTCGAGCGCCAGGATCGGCGCCAGCATGTTGCCCTTGTCGTCGGAGGCGCCGCGCGCGTAGATCCTGTCACCGACGATGGTCGGCGTGAACGGCGGATGGGTCCAGGCCTCGACCGGATCGACCGGCTGGACGTCGAAATGGCCGTAGATCAGCACGGTCGGGCAGCCGGGAGCGCCCAGCCAGTCCGCATACACCATCGGGTACTGGCCGGCGTGCAGCACCGCGATGTGGTCGAGGCCGGCGGCGCGCAGCCGCTCGGCCACCCACGCGCCGGCGCGCTCCACGTCGCCCAGATGCTCGGGTACCGCCGAGACGCTCGGAATGCGCAGGAACGCCGTAAGGTCGGCGATGAAGGCGGGCTGCTGCTGGGCCAGATAGCTGCGCCATGCCGGCGTCGTCGGCGCCGCCACTACGCCGCTCCGTCGAGCTGGCGCAGCAGCACGAGCTGATCGCGCAGGACCCAGCTCTCACGGATCAGGCCGTCATTGATCCGGTAAATGCCGATGCCGGGCACCGTCACCGACCGGCCGGTCGCGGGGCGGCCCTGGAACTCGCCCAGATGGGTGCCCAGCATGGTGTAGCGCACCACGACCCGGTCGCCGTCGACGAGGATGTCGTCGAGGGTGAAGCGGACGTCGGGAAACGCCGCGGTCAGCGCGCCGAAGTTCGCGTGGATTCCGGCAGGCCCGGCCAGCGTGCCGCGGGCCCCGGCGTGGTTGACGTAGTCGGCGGCAAACAGCCCGTCGATGGCCTCCGGCCGCCGTCGGTCCCAGACCTGATCGTAGTAGCGGAGGATTACGTCCTTCAGCTCGTCCCGTGCCGTCATTCGCCGCCACTCCCTGGTTGGAAAACACCTGTTGACAAGAAAATAATCAACATGGCGATATGTGTACTGCATGCAGAAAACCTGCACCAGCGCCTTTGAAGCCATCCGACGCCCATTTCGGAGCTCGCCCGTGACGGACATCTCTCCACTTGCGGCCCGGCGCGATGCCGTTCGGCAGGCCATGCGGACTGCCGGCGTCGACGCGCTGCTGATCGGGCCGAGCGCCGGCTTTCGTTATTTCGCCGGCCGCGATGCGATCCTGACGGAGCGCTTCGTCGCGCTCGGGCTGTTCGCGGCGGGCGACGACGTCGTGTTCACGCCTCGACTGCAGGCGCCCCTCTACGAGGGCATCGCCGGGCTCCGTGTCCGCATCTGGGACGAGGCGGACAACCCGCTCTCGGGTGTCGCGGAGCTGGCGGCCGCGGCAGGCGCCAGGACCATCGCGGTCAACACCGAGTTCTGGAGCGGCTTCCTGCTCAAGCTCACCGCGCTGCTGCCTGGCGTCGAGATCGTGCCGGGGGCGGCGCTGGTCGAAACGCCGCGTATGGTGAAAGGCCCCGACGAGATCGCTGCCTTGCAGGCCGCGGCCGACCGCATCGACGCGGTGTGGGCCGAGTTCTGCGCCACGACGCCGACCATGGTGGGGCGGACCGAGCTCGAGCTGCGCGCCGTCATCGACAGCCTGATGCGCCGGCAGGGCTTCAGCGAGGTGAGCTGGGTCGACGTCGGCGCCGGCGCCAACGGCGCCTCGTCGCTGCATCACGGCAGCGACCATGTGATCGCCGTCGGCGAACCGGTCGTGTTCGACTTCGCGGGCTGCTTCGAGGGCTACTATGGCGACATCTGCCGCGTCGCCGTCTCGGGCGAGCCGGATCCGGACTATGTCGCGCTCTACGACCTCGTGCGCGAGGCGCAGGAGGCTGCCTTCCAGGCCGTCAGACCGGGCGTCGCGGCGAGCGAGATCGACGCCGTCGGCCGCCGGATCATCGCGGCGCGGGGCTTCGGTGACCGGTTCACCCACCGCCTCGGCCACGGCATCGGCCTCGCCGCCCACGAGGAGCCCTACATCGTCGCCGGCAACGACCGGCCGCTGGCGCCGGGCATGACCTTCTCCGACGAGCCGGGCATCTATGTGCCGGGGCGCTGGGGCGTGCGCATTGAAGACATCGTCGTCGTCACGGCCGATGGCGGGCGACGCCTCACCCGCTCGCCGCGCGATCTCGTCCGCCTCGGCTAGCCCTGACCGCTGAGGAAACGCCCATGTCCCAGGATCCGGTCGCCAGGACGCTCGCCTTTCCGCGCGAGGACTACCGGCAGCGCGTCGCCGACTTGCGGCGGCGCATGGCGGGGGCCGGCGCCGACCTCCTGATCATCGACGAGTTCGAGCATCTCGCCTACTACACCGGCCACGTCCCGACGGCAGCCATGTATCAGTGCTGCCTGATGCCGGCGGACGGCGAGCCCGTGATGGTCGTGCGCTCGCTCGACGGCCCGATGCTCGCCGAGATGAGCTGGGTCGCCCACCGCGTGCTGTTCGACGACGGCGACGATCCGCTGGCCGTCGTGGCCGCCGAGATCGGCAGGCGCGGCTGGGCCGGCGGCCACATCGCCGTCGAGACCGATTCCCACATCATGCTGCCGGCGCGGCTCCAGTGGCTGCGGCAGGCGCTGCCGGAGGCCAGCTTCGTCGACTTCGCCGGTCACATGTGGGAGTTGCGGCTGCGCAAGTCGCCGCGCGAGATCGCCTATCTGCGCCGTTGCGCCGAGATCTGCGACGTGGCCACGCTGGCCGGCGCTGCGGCGGCGCGCGCGGGCACGCCGGAGCGCGAGGTCGCCGCCGCGGTGACCGCGGCAGCGCTGCGCGCCGGCGCCGACAACACACGCCTCGTGCTGATGCAGTCGGGGCCGCGCTCCAGCACGCTGCACGGCGGCCTCGGCGCCCGCACCCTGGCTGCGGGCGACATCGTCCACATCGAGATGGTGCCGCACTACCGCGGCTATACGGCGCGTTCGATGCGGCCGGTCGTGGTCGGCGCCCCGACGCCACGCCAGATCGAGGTCGCCGAGCGTCTCGTGGCCTTCCAGGACGAGCAGTTCGCCGCCATGAAGCCCGGCGCGCATGCGGGCGAGGTCGACGCCATCCTGCGCCGCCAGGTGCTCGCGGCGGGCCTGCGCGACAGCTACACCAACATCACCGGCTATACCCTGGGCCTCGTGGCGATCCCGCGCACCAGCGACTTCACCCGGGTGTTCCTGCCCGGCTCCGACTGGCGGCTGGAGGAGGGCATGGTGTTCCACATGTATTGCTGGGCCGAGGGCATGGCCTTCAGCGAGACCATGCTGGTGACGGCGACGGGCAGCGAGCGGCTCACGGGGCTCGATCGGCGCCTGTTCGCGTCGTGAGGGCGGGAGCATGAGCGACGTCCATCGCAGCGAAGGGCACGGGCCGCCGCCCGCCGCGGAGGCCGCCGGCTTCGACCCGAGGCTGTTCCGCCGTGCGCTCGGGCAGTTCGCGACCGGCGTCGCGGTCATCACCGGTCGCAACCACACCGGCGACACCGTCGGGATGACGGTGAGCTCGTTCAATTCGGTGTCGCTCGCCCCGCCGCTGGTGCTGTTCAGCATCGATCGCCGGGCGCTGAGCCTGCCCGTGATGCTGCGGCTCGACGGTTACGCCGTCAACATCCTGTCGCGTGAGCAAGCCGGGCTGTCGGGACGTTTCGCTGCGTCCGGCCGTGACAAATGGGCGGACGTCGAGCACGAGCCGGGCCGGACCGGCGCGCCGCTGTTGCGTGGCGCAATGGCTCATTTCGAGTGCGCCGCCTATGCGCACCACGACGGCGGCGACCACGTGATCTTCGTCGGCCGCGTGCTGCATTTCGCTTGGGTGGAGAACGCCGGCCCGCTGCTCTTCTTCCGCGGCCAATACCGGGAGCTGGCGGCCGAATAGGCCTGCCGGCGGCGGCGCGATCCCTTGGAGCACCGGAGCTCGAGCGGCAGCTCCGCTTCCTCGGCGCGTCGGCCCGCGAGTCCGTGCGATCAGGGACGGGATCAGGCCACGGCGCGGCGATCGGCGTGCGTGTGCTGCGCCGCCTCCGCCAGCGCCTCGGCCATGTGCCAGACCAGCGTGGCGGCCGGCCGCTGTTCCCCTTGCATGCGGATGAGCGACAGGCTGGTGCGCAGATCGAGGCCCTCGACCGGCACGGCGAGGACGGCGCCGTCGCCGCCGGGCAGGGTGTCGAACCAGCCCAGCGTCACGACGGGCATGCGCACCAGGCGGCCGTAGCGCTCCACAGCGACTGCATGCCCTTCGGGCGGCCGTACCACATCGACGCCAGCCTCCGACAGCGCGCGATTGACGGTGATCGACAGGGGCGCGCCGAGGGCACGGTTGATGACGCCGATGCGTGTGCCCTTGAGCGCGGCGAGCGGCAGCGCGTCCACGTCCGCCCACGGATGCTCGGCCGGCACTTGGATGGCGAGCCGGCGTTCGGCGATGACCAGCCGCTCGAAGCCGTCCGGCCAATCGGCTTCGGAGGCGGTGTCCACCTGCGCTGTCGCCGCGTCGGACGGCTCCACCAGCAGCGCAAGATCGGCCTCGCGGCGCGTCAGGTCGGCGTAGTGGCGGGCATGGCTCTTGTCGAAGATGCGCAGGCGGATGTCCGGATGCTCGACCATGAGCCGGTCGGTCAGCGCACGCCGTTCGGGGATCAGCTGGGTGTAGAGGGGCGCGCCGATGCGCAGCTCGTTCTCGCGGATCTCGCGCGCCGCCTGGTTGGCCCACGCCGCCTCCGCCACCATGCGCCGGGCATTGGCCAGGAACAGCCGGCCCTCGGCCGTCAGCTCGACCCATCGGCTGGTGCGAAGAAACAGCGCGAAGCCCAGCCGCCGCTCGAACTCACGGATCTGGGCGGAGAGCGCCGGCTGCGAGACGTTCAGCTGAGCCGCCGCCCGCGTGAAGGAGCGTGCGTCGGCGACAGTGACGAAATAGCGGAAGGGGGTCGCATCCAGGTCCATGGTCGCGTCTCCGGGTCGCGATCATCATCCATAACGAATATGGATCATTGGAGCGAGGAAATTGTATTGGACGAGGGGGTATTGGCGCTCCAATCATAGGACATCTGCATCAATCAGCAACGCGGAGGACACGCCATGGCTTGGGATTTCGAAACCGATCCGGAGTTCCAGAAGGAGTTGGATTGGATCGACCGGTTCGTCACGGACGAGGTCGAGCCGCTCGATCACGTCCTCGGCTTTCCCTACGAGGTGCAGAATCCCAAGCGCAACGCGCTGGTCAAGCCGCTCCAGGAGATCGTCAAGAAGCGCGGCCTGTGGGCTTGCCATCTCGGCCCGGAGCTCGGCGGCCAGGGCTACGGCCAGGTCAAGCTCGGCTTGATGAACGAGATCCTCGGCCGCTCCAAGTTCGGCCCGACGGTGTTCGGCTGCCAGGCGCCCGACTCGGGCAACTCCGAGATCCTCGCCCACTACGGCACGCCGGCGCAGAAGGCCGAATACCTCAAGCCGCTGCTCAACAACGACATCGTGTCCTGCTTCGCCATGACCGAGCCGCAGGGCGGCGCGGATCCCAAGGTCTTCCGCACCCGGGCCGAGCGCGTCGGCGACGAATGGGTCATCAACGGCGAGAAGTGGTTCGCCTCGCATTCCCACGTGGCGAGCTTCTACATTCTGATGGCCGTCACCGATCCGGATGCGCCGGAGTACAACCGTCTCTCGGCCTTCATTATCCCGGCCGACACGCCCGGCATCGAGATGGTGCGCAACATGCCGGTGGGCTTCCATGGCACGCCGTCGCACGCCTATCTGCGGCTCACCGACGTGCGCGTGCCGGCCGACCACCTGCTGGGCAAGCAGGGCGGCGGCTTCGTGGTGGCGCAGACCCGCCTCGGCGGCGGGCGCATCCACCATGCCATGCGCACCATCGGCCAGGTGAGGCGCTCGCTCGACCTCATGTGCGAGCGCGTCCTGAGCCGCCAGACGCAAGGGTCCCTGCTCGCCGACAAGCAGATGGTGCAGGAGAAGATCGCCGACAGCTGGATCGAGATCGAGCAGTTCCGCCTGCTGGTGCTGCAGACGGCGTGGAAGATCGACAAGTACAAGAACTACATGATGGTCCGGAAGGACATCTCGGCCATCAAGGCGGTCATGCCAAAGGTGTTCCACGATGTGGCGGCGCGCGCCCTGCACCTGCACGGCTCGCTGGGCGTGACGCCCGACATGCCGTTTGCGGAGCAGGTGATCGAGAGCTTCCACATGGGGCTCGCCGACGGGCCGACCGAGGTGCACAAGGTGACGGTCGCGCGCCAGCTGCTGCGCGAGTACCAGGCCACGAGCGGCCTGTTCCCGACGGGCTACATTCCGGCCCTGCGGGAGGCCGCCATCGCCAAGTACGCGGAGCGCCTTGAGCGCGAGGTCGAAGCGGCAGCCTGATCCAACGGCACCGGCGCCCCGATCGAGGCCGCGAGCCGATTGGGGCGCCGACGACACAACGGCCCTCGGCCGCTCCGACGCCATCGGAGCGGCCGCTGCTTTGAGGCGCGGCGGCCCGTCGCTTCGGCCGTTCGAGGTCGGATGTTTCCTTGGCGTCAGTGTCCTTCGGCCGGCGGAAAGCCGTGGCGCCGTGCGCCGAGGGCGATGAGGAACGAGGCGGCGAGAAGTGCGAGCAGCACCGGCGTGAAGGCGGCGACCCCGGCGAGGTCGAGCAGCAGGCCTGTGAGCCAGATGCGGTATGGCGGCAAGCAGCGAGCCGACTGCGTAGCCGGTGACGAGCTGGCCGACCAGTGCTTGAGAGACGACCAGGTCGGCGCTCATCGGCGGTAACAGGCCGGCTGGCAGCGCCTCGGTGAGGATGGTGATGAAGCCCGCCGTGGCGAGAGCCGACAGGCTCCACCACGAGAGCCGGTGCCGAATGGAGGCGGCCGGGGCGGAGGCGGCGTCGGGCAGGGAGGCGGCAAAGCTCGAGCCTGCGCGGGCGCGCGAGGCACCCGCTCGCGATCGGGCTAATGTCGGCGTAGGGCGGCGGGCGGATGCCGCGGTACCAGGCGCGGGCGTCGATGGGCGCTCGGCCTGGCCAGTTGATTCTCCTTCTCACAGTAGGCCGTCGACGCCGAAGCCATCCGTTCACGTGTTGATCGGTGTACCGCACACGCGCGAGTTCCTCGTCAGGGACGATCGTCCACCTTCCGTAAGCCGATAGCGACCTCGGTGCGGTTCCGGGCGTTGAGCTTCCGCATGATGTGCTTCACGTGCACCTTCACTGTGCCTTCCGCCATGGCGAGCTCGTGGGCGATCAACTTGTTGGACAGCCCTTTGCCCATGGCCTTGGCCACTTCGAGCTGCCGCGGCGAGAGCAGCTGGGAGGTCTCGGGCGGCACCGGCGCGAGCGCCGTGGCGCTGGCTTGGGCAACCACGAGCGTGCTGGCCGGAATGAAGGTCGCGCCCGAGCGCACGAGTTCCAGCACCTTGGAGGCGACCTCGAGGCCCATGCTGCTGGTCGGCAGGAAAGCTCGGGCGCCACTGGCGATGACCTGCGTGATCAACCCAGCATCGTCGCTATCGGACATAACGGCCACCGGCGGCGATCCCGGCCGCTCCACCACCTGCCGTAAACGCTCGTGGAAAACCTCGTCGGGCGGAGTCGGCTGGGCCGACGTCCACAGGATCAGCAGCGAGGTCCGGACCGCCTCGGCGCTCTGCGCCCATTCCGCCACGCTTTCGAAGGCCACGAATTCGAGCGCCGGTTCATTGGCGCGCAGCGACGCCAGAACGCATTCACGGAAGAACGTCCGACTTTCGATCAGAACTGTGCACTTTCCCGACGACCTGGTGCCCTTAGTCACGCCGGGCATCGACGAGAGGCGCGCTTAGAAAAATTACCATCCAAACCCTAAAGCGGCGGCGGAGTTGGTGAGCTGCGCGGCGCAGCGGCAAGCACGTTTGTACGCGCGACGGCCCGCTCTCGAGGAGCATCAGGCACCTAGCTAATGCGAGACCGGAGATTGCGCCTCCCCCAAACGGGGGATGGCCCGAACGGGTGATACCTTTGCCGGATATCTTGGGCTCGGCCCCAGTTATAGATCCGAGGTCTGGGGGCGAGTTGCGCCGATGCCCGCGAGCAGGCCGACGAGCTCGGCTTGCCGCCGAGTGCCGGTCTTAGCCAGTACAGCATCGAGATGGGTCTTCAACGTTTCGCGCGAGACGCCTTGCGCCTGAGCGGCGGAGGTAAGGTTGTGGCCGCCGACCAGAGCCCGCGCCAGCTTCGCCTCAGCCGGCGTCAGGTCGAACAGGCCCGACAGCAAATTGGAGTCGGGTGCGGCTGGCACCGTGACCGGCGTCGCCACCAGTACAGCCGCACCAAAGGTGAAAAGGTCCTGCCCGGCCCCGCGGATGGGCACCAGGTGCACGACCAGCGCCGGGTTCTCGTCGATGGCCGGAATGCCGATGGAGCGAACGGCGCGATGGCCAGTCTTTGCCCGAATCTCTGCCAAGGCGCTTTGCAGCAGTTCATCGCCTTTCACGTGGCCGAGGGACAATCGATCGAAGGAGCCGATCCTGATCTGATGTGGTATCTGCTCAAGCAGTCCGTTCGCAGCCAGCGCCTTGCCTGACGCATCAAGCACCACGGCCGGCAGTCCAAGCTGTGCGAGGATCTCTATCCCGGCGAGAACACGCTCCCGATTGAGGCGCGCCGTCAGCAGTGCGGCCCGAGCCAGATGCGGGCGCAGACTATCCAGGGCGGCGATGTAACGCGATTCCACGGGGCCGCGCTCAAGGCGACGCTCCAGGCTGAAGGCCAGTATGTCACCGTTCGGAACCTCGATGACCGTGCCAGCAACCCAGCCCCAGCCCCGTGGGCGCAAAAGGTCGCGATAGAACGGGGAACGGCTCATCTCCTCCGGCGTAAGGAGATCGGCATCGGAGACGAAGCCGGGGTGGCGCAGTGCGAGCGCGGACCGCAAACGGGCGTTGTCCGTGTGCGACCGGCTGATGATCTCCATCACCTCCCGAAAGGACTCTGACACTGTCCACGCCACGCCGGCGCTTCCGGTCGTGAACATGGCCCCGCCAGCCCCTTCGATGAACACGGCGAGGTCGTGCAGGAGCTGCGGCCATTGATCCGGGACGATGCTGGCCTCGTACGCTCGGTCGATAAGCTGCTCGGCAGCATCGTCCATCACCGCCCCCATTTGCGCGCGTAGCCCCCCTGAAACTTAAGCCGATGATTCGTGGCGTGGGGAAGTGCCATTCTTTCGGGGATGCGGTGCGCACAGCAGATCGTCCGCCGCGTCGGCCCAGTCCTGCAAGTCATGGAGCTCGGTTCGGCCGGCCTCTCCGGCGGCGCGGATCCTCTGGAGGATGTCGGCGTCGTCCGGCGGGGTACGGCCGGCGTCGCCCGGGCCATCTTCGCGATGACGGCCTACAGCCGCATGGGGCTCGATCCGAAGGACGCCGAGGCCATCGCGGTCGTGGCCCAGCACGTGATGGACGATCTGGAGGTGCTGGACGAGGCTTGGCGACGCTCATTCGATTCGGCGAATCGCACGGCCGTCTGAACCGATTCCCGCGTGAGCCCTGTCGCCTTACCAGCGGCGGGGCTTTTTCGTGCAACATAGCGTGCAACATTTGCGCGCCGGCCCGCGAAATTATTCAGCCATTTCAATGGGGCACGGTTGGTTTGCCACGGTAGTGGCGGAGACGGAGGGATTCGAACCCTCGAAGCCCCTTTCGAGGCTTGCTCATTTAGCAAACGAGTGCCTTCAGCCGCTCGGCCACGTCTCCGGGAGGCGCAAGCCATAATGAGCCGGCGGCGTTGGGTCAACGTCAATCCGTCGATCTCGACAGCTTCATGGTGTCGTGGAGGACGCAATGGCCGATAGGCAGGTCGGCTTCGACGTGCTGGCTCGATCCGTGGTTGGAGCTGATTGCGCCTTGTCGGCGATCTCGGCTCGGACAACGGGGGGCTGGGGCCCCAGCGCCGGACGCACGGGATACCGCCGCCCTCCAGCGTAGCCATTCATCGAGCGCAGCCCTGGATCTTGCATCGGGCTCGGCCTCGAGGATCCGGATCAAGGCTATCGGCTGGCCCGGCTGCCGCCGATTTGTCCGGGGAAGCTGCGCGGCGCTGCGCCCTCGCGTCGGGCGCGCACGAATCGGCCGGGTCGATGTCCCGCGGCCGCGGCGAGCCGCCTGGAGCGCTTCGCAATTGGCGGCATCACCCAATCGCCAAAGAAGCGCTCCAGCCCCCTCGCCAACGCGACAGTTGTGCTCGTCGGCCGAGGTCTCGTCTTGCCGCCTGGTGCGCGTGCACGTCCGTGCTCGGTGCTGTCCCGCTCCGGCGCCTCGGCGGACGCCGGACCGAGCCTCAGCAAGCACGTGGAGCGCGACGTGTCGACAGCGCCGCGCTTCATGCAAGACACGTAGAGCGATTGGCTGCGGTAGCCAATAGATTGGTCGGCAAGGCTTCTATATTCCGCTTCGCGCGGTTATTAAGTAATTGCGGAAAAAATTTATTTAAAATATCAGCAATTATGCTTGCAATCAGCTGAAGGTTTGGCATGATCGTATCTCCGGTTGATTGACCTCTACCGGAGACCCCGCTGCATTTTTTCGAGGAGATGCAGCTAATCCTCTTAAAGCGCCACGATGTGGCGCTTTTTTTTGTTCCGACGCGGTGATCGCTCGGATTGAGCGGCTCTTGCCCTTTGCGGCTGGTGCACAAGGAAAAGCCCCGGCCTTGCGGCCGGGGCTCGATAGTCTCGCTTGTGGCGCGATGGCGCTTAGAAGGTGCGGTCGATACGGAACCGGGTCAGCCAGTTGTCGTCGAAGCTGACGGTCTTGCCCGTGAGCGTGCCGTACTTGTTGTTGTCGATGACACGGCCCTTCGGGTCGACGCGCTCGTAGAGAACTTCGACACCGATATCGAGATCCTTGACCGGCGACCAGACCAGGTTGGCCATGGTGACGATCTCGTTGAAGCTCTTGAAGGCGATGTTGGTCGACCCTGCGGCGGCCGAAGCTGCCGTCACGATACCCGCCGAGTTGGCGTAGAGGTTGCCCAGCGGGCCGGCGGTGCGGGCCGAACCGGGATACTGCAGCTCACCATAGGTGAACACGAAGCCCGACCGCCACTGCGGGCTCCAGTAGTGCAGGAAGGCTGCCGCGGCAGACCACGAGCGGGTCAGCTTGATATTGCCGCTGTTCGGGTCGACGTAGCCGTCCATCTTGTAGGCGCCGAACCGGGCGCCACCGCCAGGGCCGCCCTCGATCGCGCTGTCGCGGCCGATCGGGCCGTCGACGCCGGTGTAGGACATGGCACCGCGGGCGTAGGCCGCCTGCAGCCACAGGGCGTCACCCGGTGCCAGGAACGGCAGGTTGAACTTCACGCCGGCGTTGACGCCGTAGCCATAGGCCGCGTCAGGCCGCTGCGGATAAACGCCGGCCGCGGCAACGCCCGCCGGCGCGACTGCGACGCCCGCGTTGTTGTAGACGCTGAGGTTGTTGTAGCCGCCGATGGACACCTGATGGACCGCGGCCGAGATCTGCGCCGAGCCCCAGGACTGGTCGACGCGGAGGTTGGCGACGAAATCGGGCAACTGCTGACGCTGGGCGATGTCGACGAAGGCGTAGCCCGTCCGCTGGCCGGCTGCGTTGAACAGGTAGACCGGCGAGCCGTAGGTGCAGCCGTTGACGCCGCCGTTGTTGCACAGCGACGACAGGCTCGTGGCGATGTTGCCGACGACCGGCTGGCTGAAGGTGAGGTTGGCGCCGGGGATCGCGCTCTGCGGATTGACCGAGAACAGCGGGTTGCGGCGGAACGACGGATCTTCCGCCGACACCGTGGCGCTGAAGCCGTTGCCGAGCTGAGCGGTGTAGGCCAGCAGGTTGGTGGAGGAGACGTTCGAGGTGACCGAGAAGTTGGTCAGCTCGATGTCGGTGACGTAGAAGTCGTAGAACGACGAGGCGCGACCGGCGGTGAGGCCGGCGAACTGGATGAAGGCCTTGTCGACCTCGACGTACTTGTAGGAGCGGTTGTAGGTGTCGATGCCCGTGGCGTTGAACGAGCTCGGGCCGTAGTTGCGCAGGGTGCCGGAGGCGCCGTGCTGCTGGCCGGTGCGGCTGGCGATGTCGAAGCGGACGAAGGTGCGCAGGGTGCCCCACGCGGTGGAGGTACGCGCATCCACCTGGATACGACCGGCGCCGATGAAGTTCGACCGATCGTTGCCGTTCAGCGAACGATACTGCGCAAACTCATACTGGAACTGAGCGCGGCCACCGATCTTGATGCAGGTATCGGTACCCGGAATGTAGAAGAAGCCGACGCCGTGAACAGAGCAGACCTTCACATATTCGACAGGCGCCGCTTTTGTCATTGGAAGATCGGCAGCCTGCGCCCCCGCGACAGCAAATAGACTTGCCGCCGATCCGAGGAGAAGGCTCTTTGCGAGCTTCATAGGTAGTCTCCTTGTTAGATCCCGTTATCCCTACGCAGGACTGGCCAGAAGTTACTGTTGCGTTCAGTCCGACGCCGTCGCAGTGCAGTTCACCGCTTGAGCGACACTATCCATGCCCACTTGCAGTGCAATCGCCGCTAACCGCTCATCTCTCCAAAAAAGATGTTTTGATGACGCTTGTGGCAAAAAGACCACCAGATATATTGCGATGCAACGAAGAAAGGGAAGCGTGAATCGCATAGCTAAGCATCAAAGACTCAGTGTCTCGTGCGGAATCGTATTAGCTTCTGCGGAATACATTGGTCTGCGGAAATATTCGTATGGCTGCGGAATATTGATCGTTCGCTGCGGAATTTGACGTAATTCGAGCCGTGGAAATGCTGTGCAAGAAAGCGCTCAATGCTCCGAATGATTGCGTGAATGTCGAAGCGCGATCTCAGCGCGAGCGGCGCTCGGATCGCCTCGGGCATGGTGTCGTGCCGTAGCGCGGTGCCCGAAGCGGCCGCGGACGCGCCGTGGCTCGGTCGGCGCGTCTCACCGCGATTGTCGTTTGCCGCGGCGCCTGAGTGCCGTCGCCATCGGCGGCCGCCTTATTTCGGCTGCGCCACCGTGGCGTGATCCTCCGGCATGAGCACGATCACCTATTTCATCGTGTTGTCGTTCGTGCACGACGCCGACCGCACGCTCATCGCCGAGCAGCCCATCGAGATGCCGTCGGCCAGCCTTGCCGAGGCGACGGCGGAGCGCATGGCCTGCGTCAAGGCCGGGGCGGTGGCGTTCTCCAGAACCGGCGATCCCGCTGCGGGCGCCTTTGCCGAGGCGGTGATTCTGGCGCGCTTCGGCGAAGTGCCCGACGACCTGGACGATTTCATCTGAGCGTGGCCGGTTGCGGTCGGGCCCGCGCGTCGCTCGCGGGGGCGCTTAGGATCGGCTGGCCGGCATCGACGGGGCGCCGGGGAGGGGCGTCGCGAATCGGAGGGCTCATCGGTGGCCGCGGCCGCGCCCGATTCGGTCGACGCGGTCGGCGGCGCGGGGGCGGCGGCGTCAGCGCATGCTCGCGCCGGGCGACCGCTGCCGGCTCGATCGGCGGCGCTCCGCCAACTTTCTGCCCAAAATGTCGGTCGATTGGAGAAACTGAGGCGTATTCTGGCCGAATGTACCGCGAATTGTGACACTTTTCGGCTCTGCGGAGGCGGCTCGGGCCGGTGGCGACGGTCCGAAATCCCAGGGGACGTCGGGCTTTCGGAGCGGTCCCGGCTCGTTGTGTTTCTGCAACAGCGGGTGTCAAAAACGGCCCGCTACCGGAGCGGTGGGCACTTCGCGGTTGATCACGAGAGGGCGGGCGATATGGTGGCACGGCTGCGGGTAACCACCCGTCAGCCGGTGCCATCTCATCTCCTCGAAAAAAACGATGAGACGGCGCTGTACGAGGGAAGACGGCATATTCGTCCAAGAGCCTTCCGGGGCACATGGTCAAAATAGTCCGGTCCCAAGGGGTCTCGAAAGTTGGAGGTCATAATGAAGCTCGCAAAGAGCCTTCTCCTCGGATCTGCGGCAGGTCTGTTTGCCGTTGCGGGGGCGCAGGCTGCCGATCTTCCGATGACGAAGGCAGCGCCTGTCGAATATGTGAAGGTCTGCTCTGTTCACGGCGTCGGCTTCTTCTACATTCCGGGTACCGATACCTGCATCAAGATCGGTGGCCGCGCTCAGTTCCAGTATGAGTTTGCGCAGTATCGTTCGCTGAACGGCAACGATCGGTCGAACTTCATCGGCGCCGGTCGTATCCAGGTGGATGCGCGTACCTCCACCGCGTGGGGCACCCTGCGCACCTTCGTCCGCTTCGACATCGCCAGCCGCACCGGCCAGCAGCACGGCGCCTCCGGCACCCTGCGCAACTACGGCCCGAGCTCGTTCAACGCCACGGGCATCGACACCTACAACCGCTCCTACAAGTACGTCGAGGTCGACAAGGCCTTCATCCAGTTCGCCGGCCTCACCGCCGGTCGCGCCTCGTCGTTCTACGACTTCTACGTCACCGACATCGAGCTGAGCAACTTCTCGATCACCTCGAACGTCTCCTCCACCAACCTGCTGGCCTACACCGCTCAGCTCGGCAACGGCTTCAGCGCCACGGTGTCGGCGGAAGATCCGTCGTTCCGCCGCAACCCGCTGTTCTCGGTCAACCCGCAGAGCGCGATCCCCGGCGCCAACCTCACGTTCGCCCAGCCCAACGTCGGCAACATCACGTCGAGCCTGGCGGCGCTGTGCAACAACGGCGGCGTCAACGGCTGCACCTACGGCTCGCCGGTCTACCTCTTCAACGCAGCCGGCCAGCGGACGGGCTACGCCTTCGTCGACATCGCCCAGCGTCAGCAGATCCCCGACTTCGTCGCCAACCTGCGCGTCGACCAGGGGTGGGGCTCGGCGCAGATCTCGGCCGCGGTCCATCAGGTGTCCATCGGCGGCTACAACAACCTCAGCGTCTACAACAACGCGGGCGTTGCGGTCGCGCCGGCGGCCGTTGCCGCGGCTGGCGTCTATCCGCAGCGGCCTGAGGCGGCCTATGGCTACGCGGTTCAGGGCGGCGTGAAGTTCAACCTGCCGTTCCTCGCCCCGGGTGACGCGTTGTGGCTGCAGGCGGCCTACGCCCGCGGTGCCATGTCCTACACCGGCATCGACGGCCCGATCGGCCGCGACAGCGCGGTCGAGGGCGGCATCGGCGGTGGTGCCCGCATGGGTCTCTACAAGCTGGACGGCTACGTCGACCCGAACAGCGGCGATATCAAGCTGACCAAGTCGTGGTCCGCTGCGGCTGCCTTCCTGCACTACTGGTCGCCTGAATGGCGGTCGGGCTTCGTGTTCACCTACGGCAACCTCGAGTATCCGGGTTCGGCCCGGACCGCTGGCCCGTTGGGTAACCTCTTTGCCACCTCCGGCGGCATCGTTACGCCGGCTTCGGCGGCCGCAGGGTCGACCAACGCTGCCTTCAAGAGCTTCAACGAGATCGTCACCATGGCCAACCTGGTCTGGTCGCCGGTCAAGGATCTCGATATCGGTGTCGAAGTTCTCTACGAGCGCATCGACCCGAAGGGCCGCGTCATCGACCAGAACAAGTACGGCACGCTCACGGGCAAGACCGTCAGCTTCGACGACAACTGGCTGACCCGGTTCCGTATCGACCGCACCTTCTAAGCGCCATCGCGCCACAAGCGAGACTATCGAGCCCCGGCCGCAAGGCCGGGGCTCTTTCATTTGAGGAACACGTTGTCCGATTCGGCACATCCAAGCTTTGCGTCGGCTCGTTCAAGCCTTCGGGCCCACCGCCATGCCAGAGAGTAGCGGCGCTGAAGCCGTGCCGCTTCAAGTTGTTCTTTATATTGAATCCAATGTTTTGCGGCCCATGCGTTTCGGTTTGACGCTGCATTGCATCAATTGTAGGTCTCGCATGAAGTGGGGTGACGTCATGCGCTTTCTGGCTAAAGCAATGCTTGCCGGCCTGCTCGCTTGCGCCAGTAGCCCGGCGTCTGCTCAGACGGCGAGCGAGGCGCCGCAGCCGGGCTACCCGCAGGACCCGCCGACGATCGGGCCGTCGCTCGGCCCGTGGGGCGATATCGGCGGCTCGCGCAGCTGGCTGTGGAGCCGCGGCATCAATTACAACATCTCGTATATCGGCGAGGTCTTCGGTAATCCGACGGGCGGCATCAAGCAGGGAACCGTCTACGACGGTAGTATCCAGTTCTCGCTCGACGCGGACCTCGGCAAGCTGGCGGGGTGGGACGGCGCCACCTTCCGCGCCAGCGCCTTCAACATTCAAGGCAAGGGACTCTCGAGCAAATATCTCGGCAGCCTGTTGACGATCAGCAATGCCGAGGCCACGCCGACGTGGCGCATGTTCGAGTTCTGGGTCGAGCAGTCGTTCCTCGACCAGAAGATGTCGCTGCGCGTGGGCCAGCTCGCCATCGATTCGGTGTTCTGGATCAGCCAGAACGCCGGCCTGTTCGTGAGCGGCACGTTCGGCTGGCCGGGCATCAATGGCATCGACATGCCGGCGGGCGGGCCGGCCTATCCGCTGGCGGGCCCCGCGGCGCTCCTGAGATGGTCGGCGACCGACAACCTCACCGTGCGCGCAGGCGTCTATACCGGCGATCCGGCGGGCAATTCCTGCTTGCAGGACAACGCCCAGCACTGCGACCGCTACGGCATGCCGCGCTTCGCCGGCACGCTGGCCATCACGGAGGCCACCTACAACTACGGCCAGGTCAAGGACCCGTCGAGCCTGCCGGGAACGCTCAAGCTCGGGGCGTGGTACAATTCCAACCGCTTCGACAGCCTGCGCGTCGGCGCCGACGGGCTGCTGCTCGCCAACCCGGACAGCGCCGGCATCCCGCGGCGCTATCGCGGCGACTGGGGCGTCTACGGCGTGCTCGACCAGACCATCTACCGGCTGCCGGGCTCCGACAGCGGCGGCATCGGCATCTTCGCCCGGGGCGGCGTGTCGCCGGGCAACCGCAACCTGATCAGCTTCTACGCCGATGCCGGCGTGAGCATCAACGGCCTCATCGCCTCGCGGCCGAACGACACCTTCGGCGTCGCCTTCGCCTACGCCGGCATTTCCGCCGACGCGAGCTCGGCCGATCGCGACGCCTTCTATTTCACCGGCACCTACACGCCGACGCGCCGCTACGAGGCGGTGATCGAGGCGACGTATCAGGCCCAGATCGTGCCCGGTTGGACGATCCAGCCGGACATCCAGTACATCTTCAATCCGGGCGGCCGGGTGCTCAACCCCAACGATCCCACCGGCACGACGCTGGTCAAGAATGCCCTCGTCCTCGGCCTGAGAACCAACATCCGCTACTGACGGCGGCCCGATCGGATGGACTTCCATCCGATCGGGAGGGCGCCGCCGCTTTGCGGCTCCCTCAGGGGTTGGAGGCTGTTTCGCTGGCAGCCTTCGTCGGGTGCGCGGAATCGGTCCGCGCGTGACCGGGCGCGCCGCGCTGCAGATCCTCGGAGATCAGCGTGGAGGTCTTCACGCCGAGGCGATGGCGGTAGACCTGCAGGTTCTCCATGACACGCTGCACATAGTTGCGCGTCTCGCTGAAAGGGATGAGCTCGACCCAATCGACCGGATCGATCTGCCCGAGCCGGGGATCGCCGTAAGCCTTGATCCACTTGCGCACGTTGCCGCCGCCCGCGTTATAGGCGGCAAAGGCCATGATGTACGATCCCCGCCACTCCTCCAGCAGCTCTCGCAGGTGGCGCGCGCCGATCTTGGCGTTGTAGGCCGGGTCGGCGGTGAGACGGGGAAGATCGAAGGGAATACCGGAGCGCGTCGCCGTATTCTTGGCGGTGGCCGGCATGAGCTGCATCAACCCGCGCGCGCCCACCTGGGACATGACGCCCGGATCGAATGTGCTTTCCTGGCGGGCGATGGCATAGACCATCGGCTTCTCGACAGGATCGCCGACGACCTCGTAATCCGGCAGCCCGATCAGCGGAAAGGCCGCCATGTCGAGCGGGTAGCCTCGCTGCATGGCAGCCTTGCCGATGAGCACCATGGCGCGCGCATCGCCGTATCCGGCTGCGATGGCGGCGACGGCGTCGAGCTGCTCCGGGTCGGTCAGTGTCTGCGCGAGCCCGATGAAGAGGGGCGTAGCCAGGTCCTTGGCGCCGGCCTCGTAGAGCAGCCGCATGCCGCGCAGCGGTGCTAGCTTGTCGGCGGCGTCCATGCCGCGTCGTGGAATCGCGCGCAGCGGCAGATCGTCGAGGCCGATCTTCACGCGAGCGATCTGCCCATAGTAGGTGGTGGTGTAGCTGGCGGCTTTCTCGTAGTCCTCGCGCGCCTTGGCCTTGTCGCCGAGCGTCTCGGCGGCGCGTCCCTTCCAGTAGGCCGTGCGGGCGACCGAGACCGGGGTCTCGGCCTTGCTGGCGGCGGCGTCGAAGTGTCCGGCCGCGAGCTTGGGCTCGTTCAGGAAGCGCAGCGCGATCCAGCCGGCATGGAATTCGGCTTCGATGGCATGCTGGTCACTCTCGGCGCCGTGACCGGCGACCACGTCGTAGGCAGCCTGGGCCTCGCCCTTTTCGAGCAGCTTGCGCGCCAGGATGCGGCGCTCGGCCCACCACTCGTCGCCGTCGATCAGCACCGCCGGGTCACGGCTGACGGTGCTGTGGATCTTGGCCGCTTCCGCCAGCTTGTCGGCCTTGCGCAGGAAGTGGGCGCGCGAGAAGCTGTAGGAGCTGTCGTCCCGCAGCGCTGCAGGGACCGCGTCCAGCGCGGCCTGCGCCTTGCCGCTGCGCTCCACGACGGCGATGCGCGCCCTGGCGAGCTTGACGTAGTCGTCTCCGGCGTAGCCCGCCACGCGCAGGGCCTGGTCCCATTGCTCCTTGAACAGGAAATATTCCATCCGGTTGCGGTGCTCGACCTTGCTCAGCACCGCCGGATAAGATCCCATCAAGGCCTTTTCGGTCTCTTGCGACAGGCTGTCCTCGCGCCAGACGGTGCGGATCAGCTCGCCGGCCTCCGCCTCGCGGCCCTGCGATCGCAACGCGGCGGCAAGCGCCATCCGCCCCTGGGGCGAGGTCGGACGGCGCGTGGCGAAAAAGTCCAGCACCGTCGCGGTCGGGCGTTTCTCGTAGTACAGCGCCTCCTCCGCCCGGCGCTGGGCCAGGTTGGCGCCCGGCCAATCCGCCTGCGCGGTGAGAAAGGCCACAAGCCGCTCAAAGCCGACCGCGCGTCCGTTGGCGCGGATGGCGACCCACTCGAGCAGCGACCGTGCGGAGCGATCGGTCAGCGCCGCCTTGGCGGCATCGCCTCCGGGGACGTCGCCGCGGCGGTAGCTGTCGATGGCCCCCTTGACGAGCGCCATATCGACCCCGGCCGGCGGCGACATCGGGGCATCCAGGGGCCGCTCCGCCGGCAATGGCTCCACGGCGGCCGGCGGCGGCACGATCGCCTGCGTGTCCGGCGCCGGCCCCGGGACGGAACCTGCCGGGGCGCTGTCGGGTTTCCGTTGCGCGGGGGCGGCGTCCGGCGGCGGCGTGGTGGACGGCGAACGCGTTGGCGCGTTCGCCACGCGGCTGCGCTTGTGCTCCGTACGGTCCACGATGCCGACACTGGCGACCAGGGCGAGGCAGGCAACGGCAATGGCACGACCGATCCTCGCCCATCTGGGCAGGCTCGGCCGCTTCGCCTTCTTGCGGTTCACCTTTTTCTTCCGCTCGGCCAAGCAATCCCTTTCACGGATCGTGAGGAGCCGCTATGTGTCGAATCGGGATGGCTATCCCCATGCCCCCGCTGCCAATGACAAAAAGTTGAGGCAAGAATAAGCCTGCTACACCATGCCACGAATCGCTGATCGGGCGCTTGCGAGGCGGCTCGCCGGTGGGCGGTCGCCGTGGCTGGCGAAGTCCGGGCGCACCCACTAATATCCACGTAGTGTTACTTTTCTCATATCGGGCACGCTCGTTCACCGGCCGTGCCCCGAGGATCGCCGAGGACCGTGATGGCCAAGCACCGCCTTTTCAAGGGTTCGATCACCGCGCTCGTCACGCCGTTCAAGGGCGAGAAGGTGGACGAGGAGGCGTTCCGCGCGCACGTCAGCTGGCAGATCGAGAACGGCACCCACGGCCTGGTGCCCGTCGGCACGACCGGAGAAAGCCCGACTTTGTCCCATGACGAGCACCGTCAGGTCGTCGAGTGGTGCATCGAGGAGGCGAAGGGCCGAGTTCCGGTGATTGCCGGCGCGGGATCGAACAACACGCACGAGGCCGTCGGCCTCGCTCGCCATGCCGAAAAGGCCGGCGCCGATGCCGTCCTGGTGGTTACCCCCTATTACAACAAGCCCAGCCAGGAAGGGCTCTACCAGCATTTCAAGGCCGTCAACGACGCCGTCGGCATCCCGATCATCATCTACAACATCCCGCCCCGGTCGGTGGTCGACATGAGCGTCGACACCATGAAGCGGCTCTACGAGCTGCCCAACATCACCGGCGTCAAGGACGCGACCGCCAACATCGCGCGCGTGAGCCAGCAGCGCCAGGCCATGGGAGCCGACTTCAACCAGCTCTCGGGTGAGGATGCGACGGCACTGGGCTACATGGCGCATGGCGGCCATGGCTGCATCTCGGTCACCTCCAACGTGGCGCCGCGGGCCTGCAGCGAGTTCCAGGAAGCCTGCATGGCGGGCCGCTTCGACGAGGCGCTGAGCCTGCAGGACCGCTTGATGCCGCTGCATACGAACCTGTTCCTCGAGCCGAATCCGGCTCCGGCCAAGTACGCGCTGTCGGTGCTCGGGCGCATGTCGGACGAGGCGCGGCTACCCATGGTGCCGCTCACCGAGGCGACTCGCTCCGCCGTCCGCTCGGCCATGGTCCACGCCGCCCTGATCAACCAGTGATGAGCTATGAGCGCACCTAAAGGCGTCCATAAGGTCGTCGCCGACAACAGAAAGGCCCGCTTCAACTACGAGATCATCGATACTCTCGAGGCGGGAATCGCCCTCACCGGCACCGAGGTGAAGTCGCTCCGGAGCGGCAAGGCGACGATTGGCGAAGCCTACGCCGGGCCGTCGGGCGAAGAGATCTTTCTCTTCAACGCCTATATCCCAGAGTATCTCCAGGCGAACCGCTTCAACCACGAGACCAAGCGTCCGCGGCGGCTGCTCCTGCACAAGCGTCAGATCAACAAGCTGATCGGAGCCACCCAACGGGAGGGCTTTACGGTCATCCCGCTGAAGATCTATTTCAACACCGACGGTCGCGCCAAGGTGGAGCTGGCGCTCGGGCGCGGCAAGAACCTGCACGACAAGCGCGAGACAGAGAAGAAGCGCACCTGGGAACGGGAGCGGTCACGCCTGTTGCGCGACAAGGGCTGAGCGGGCCGCGCAGCTAAAAGGCGGCCGCTGCCCGGCCCGGTTGCTTCGACGGCATCGGGCGGCGGCTCCATCTCCTTCTGGCTCCATCTCCATGGCGGGCGTCGAAGATGCCCGAGCGCCGCGCCGCCCGTCGTCCCCAGCGGATCAAGCGGCTTGGCCGGACCGATGTCCTCGCCGGATCGGCGGCGCGGCTCGCTCGCCATCTTGCGGCGCCTGCGCGCATCGACGAATTGCTCCGTCACGGCGCGCCAGAGCGTCGGACGCTCCGACGGATCGGCGCTGCCGCTCCAGCTCCGTGTCCGGACATCGGATTGTCCCAAGACCAGCATCCACCTTCGGGCCCGATGCTCTGGCCTGATGCTCCGGCTACTGTCGTCGAGCCAGCCGCGCAGCAACCTGAGCGGTGCATATTCCTGAGTTTCGACCATAGCGCTATAGTCGCGGGGCCCTACGAGGTCATCGTCATTGGAGCCGGGTGGCCGGCATCCATGAGATCGGGCTCGGCTTGACCTCGATGTGAATGCCGCGGCGCTTCCAGTGCCTCGCACGGGGATTATCCTGGCTGCCGCTTCGGCGTGAAGGGCGGCAGTCATGGCGAGCGCTTCGACGTCGTCGCGGTGAGATAAATATCAACAAAGGAGGAAACCATGGAAAATGCAACTGGCGCGCGTGGTGCGCAGCAGGTGGACGTAGCGGTGGTGGGGGCTGGGTTCGCAGGCCTTTACCTGCTGTATCGCCTCCGCCAAGCGGGGTTCTCGGCGGTCGCGCTGGAGGCGGCCGACGATGTCGGCGGGACCTGGTATTGGAACCGGTACCCGGGCGCGCGTTGCGATATTGCCACCACCGACTACAGCTACACCTTCGATCCCGAGCTGGAGGCGGCATGGTCGTGGTCGGAAAAATACGCCACGCAACCGGAGATTCTGTCCTATCTGGGATTCGTTGCCGACCGCTACGACCTGCGGCGTGACATCCGTTTCTCGACCCCGGTGACGGCGGCACGTTGGGACGAGACCGCGCAGCGGTGGCACCTGTCGACCGGCAATGGCGCGCCGGTGTCGTGCCGCTTCTACGTCATGGCGACCGGCTGTCTTTCGGCCCCCAAGCCGCCGGAGATCGAGGGCGTCGGCGCCTTCGCCGGTGATGTGTACGTCACCGGTCGATGGCCCCACGACGGGGCCGCCTTGCAGGGGCGCCGCGTCGCGGTCATCGGCACGGGCTCGTCGGGCATTCAGGCGATTCCACTCATCGCGGAGCAAGCCGCGCGCTTGACCGTATTCCAGCGGACGCCGAACTTCGCCCTGCCGGCACATAACGGACCGGCTTTGCCGGATCGCCTGGCTCTGCTCGAGGAGGACCGCGTCGGCTTCCGCGAGCAAGCCCGGTGGTCGATGGCCGGCGTGCCGCTGCCGCCGGCCACCGAGTTCAGCTGGCAGTTGAGCGATGCCCAGCGTCGGGAGCGCTTCGAGAAAGCGTGGGCGACCGGCGATCTCATCGTCATCCTCACCCAGCTGTGGGCTGACGCCGGTGTCGATGTCGACGGCAATGCGCTGGTGGCCGAGTTGATCAGGGAGAAGATCCGCGACACCGTCCGCGACCCGGTGACCGCAGCGGCGCTGTCCCCGCACGATCACCCGTTCGGGGCGAAGCGGCCGTGTCTCGATACCGGCTACTACGCCACGTACAATCGGCCCAATGTCGAATTGGTCGACCTGCGGCGCGATCCGATCCGGGCGATCACGCCGTCCGGCATCGAGACCGCCAGCGGCACATACGACGTGGACGTGATCGTGTTCGCCACCGGGTTCGACGCCATGACCGGCGCGGTGCTTGCGGTTCACCCGATCGCGGGCCGCGGCGGCGTGATGCTGTCGGATGTCTGGACCGACGGTCCCAAGACCTATTTGGGCCTGATGGTCGCGGGATTTCCGAACCTGTTCACGGTCACCGGGCCGGGCAGCCCGTCGGTGCTGTCGAATATGGTCGTGTCGATCGAGCAGCATGTCGACTGGATCGTCGACCGTCTTGCGGCGATGCGTGAGGCCGGTTTCACGACGATCGAGGCGACCGAGGCGGCCCAGGCAGGTTGGACGCGCCATCTGGCGGACTGCGCGGCCATCACGCTGCATCGGCTGGCCAACACCTGGTACACGGGCGCCAACGTCCCCGGCAAGCCGCAAGGGGTGATGCCCTATACCGGGGGCGTCGGCCCGTACCGCGGGATCTGTGACGAGGTCGTCATCCGCGGCATGCTCGGCTTCGAGCTGACGGGCCCTGCTGTGGCGCCGCAATGCCATGATGGCGAGGTTGTCCGCCTCCAGCCGGACGTTCGCCTCGTGCTGAACGCTATGGCCGCCATGGATCTGCCCCCGATCGAATCTCTGGGTGCCGAGGGCGCGCGTGACTTCGTCGCCGAGTTCAATGCCACCCGGCCGGCCGGCCGGCCGGTGGGCGAGGTCGTCGACGGAACGCTACCGGTCGAAGGGGGGGCGCTTCCCTACCGGTTGTACCGGCCGGCAACCCCGGGGCCGCATGCGGTGGTGGTGTATTTCCACGGCGGCGGCTGGGTGCTCGGCAGCCACGATTCCGATGATCCGTTCTGCCGCGACCTGTGCCGGCGCAGCGACATGATCCTGATCAGCGTGGGCTACCGCCATGCCCCCGAGCACCGGTTCCCCACGGCGGCGCAAGACGGCTACGCCGCCTTGCGCTGGATCGCCGATCACGCCGGCGAGCTCGGCGGCCGGCCCGGCCCCGTCGCCGTCGCCGGTTGGAGCGCCGGCGGCAACATCGCCGCCGTCACCTGTCAGCTGGCGCGCGATCGCGGCGGGCCGCCGATCGCCGGCCAGCTGCTGGTCTGTCCGGTCACCGACGGCAGCCGCGAGCACGGATCATACAGCGACAACGCCGAGGGCTACTTCCTCACGCGCCCGTTGATGCATTGGTTCTGGGATCAATATTGCGACCCTGCGGACCGGAGCGATCCCAGGGCGTCGCCGCTCCTCGGCACGTTGACTGGACTGCCGCCGGCGTTCGTCGTCACCTGCGAGTTCGATCCCTTGCGCGACGAGGGGATCGCCTACGCCGAAGCGCTTGCAGCGGCCGGCGTGCCCGTCGCGCAATTGCAAGCCCATGGACACTTCCACTCGTCGTTCCCCATGGTCGACGTTGTCATCACGAGCGTTGCCGGTCGCGTCCAGATGGCTCAGGCCTTGCGCCGCTTCGCAGGCTTGCCGGAGGACACGGGCAGCGCGGCACGCCCCGCCAGGCAGGGCGACGGCACGAGGCTTCCCCATGTGACGGGAGATCAGTTCGCAGCCTGAGGACAATCGCCTCCCACGGACTGCGCGGCGCGACGTCCGCCATCGGCATCGGCCGCCAAGGCATCGAGGCGGCCGATGCTCCAGAACATGTCCCGATCGGATGGCCTCATCTGATCGGCTAGAGCGCTTTGCGATTGGGTGAAATCACCTAATCGCAGAAAAGCGCTCCAGATTCAAAAAGTTACGAGCATTTCTCTGCAATTGGATGATCTCATCCAATTGCGAAATGCTCTAGACATGTTCGAAGTTTTGAAACCGGGGTGTTTCTCTTGCGATTGGGTGAGCCCACCCAATCGCCAAGCGCTCTCGCCGCAGTGGCCGGGACCTGTCGGCCCCGGTCGCTTCACGGGTTCGGTTCGTCGTCCGGCTGGCGGATGCCGTAACGGCGCTCCAGGCCACGGGGCCGCTCCTCGGCCCCGCCCGTGCGGTCGGCGGCAGGCGGCCGCGGCGGCCGTTCGCCCGCATCCCGGCCAACGCGTGCCATCAGGTTGGCCAGATCGATGAACTCGTCGGCCTGACGGCGCAATTCATCCGCCACCATGGGGGGCTGGGTCACGATCGATGACACCACGCTGACGCGCAGTCCCTTCCGCTGCAGGGCGTTGACCAGCGAACGGAAGTCGCCGTCGCCCGAGAACAGGATGACGTGGTCGAGGTAGGGCGCGAGCTCCAGCGCATCCACGGTGAGCTCGATGTCCATGTTGCCCTTGATCTTGCGGCGCCCGGTCGCGTCGACGAATTCCTTGGTCGGCTTGGTCACGACGCGGTATCCGTTATAGTCGAGCCAGTCGACCAACGGTCTCAGCGACGAATATTCCTGATCCTCCACCATCGCAGTGTAGTAATACGCTCTGATGAGGGTGCCTTGGCTCTGAAATTCTTTCAGGAGCCTACGGTAGTCGATATCGAAGCCGAGACTTTTTGCCGTCGCATAGAGGTTGGCGCCGTCAATAAATAAAGCAAGTCGATGGTCGCTGGCCATGGAAATCCTGACGTTGAAATATTACTCGAAACACGCGGACGCCGGGCCGCCTCCCCGGAATGATGATCCGCAACATTCAACGATTCGGATAGCAGGTTCGCGCCCATCGAACAACGTTCGCAACAGGGCATGGCGCTGAGCGAGTACCTTCATCTCGGCTGTTTTGCGTCAAGATCGAGAGCTTTAGACGTCGATTGCGCGCATTTTCTGTGTCGGCGCTGTTGAAACCCTTCCAGGTTGCAGATCGATGCCGCGCAATTACATGCCAAGCCCACGGCTGCCTGGCTTGACCGCCGGGATCGCGGCCAGCTCGGGAGGCAGCTGGTCGGCCGGATAGGCCGGCACGTCGAGCGAGGCGAGGGCGACGAGGGGCACGCCGAGATCGGCCTTGCCGGCGGAGCGATCGATCAGGCAGGCGGCGCCGACGACATGTCCCGGGTGGGATTTGACGGCCAGCAGGCATTCGCGCGACGATAGGCCGGTGGTGATGATGTCCTCCACCATCAGCACGCGGGCGCCGGGCGGAATCTGGAATCCTCGCCGCAGAACGAACTGGCCGCCCTCACGTTCGACGAACACGGCTTTGGCGCCGAGCTGACGGGCCGTCTCGTAGCCCGGAATGATGCCGCCCACCGCCGGCGAGACGACCAGATCGATCTCGCCGAAGGCCGCCTTCACCTTTTCGGCCAACGCCCTGCAGACCCGCTCGGTGCGCACCGGGTCCATGAATACGAACATCTTCTGGATGAACAGCGGGCTGCGCAGACCTGACGTGAGGATGAAGTGCCCCTCCAGCAGGGCGCCAGCCTCGCGAAACTCGGCCAATACGTCATCTTGGTTCACGATACGCCTCCCGACAGCAGCCCTCGCGGCTACCTATCCCCATCGTCGCCGCAGGTTCAATTGGTGATGCGCTCGACGCTGTTGATGACGCGCTTGGCCCTGAGCTCGCCGATGATGTTGTTGAGGTGCTTGAGGTCCCACACCGACAGGTCGACCGTGACGTCGGTGAAATCGGCCGTGGGCCGGACCATGGCGACGTTCTCGATGTTGCCGTCGTGGTCGGCGATCACCTGCGCGATCTGCGCCAGGCTGCCGGGCTCGTTGATCGACTTGAGCTTGATGCGGGCGGGAAAGCGCTGGCGCTGACGGCCGTCGACGTCCCAGCGAACATCGAGCCAGCGCTCGGGCTCGTTCTCGAAAGCGGCGAGCGCGGGGGACTGGATCGGATAGATGGTCACCCCGTCGCCCGGCGTCAGAATGCCGACGATGCGATCGCCCGGCACCGCGCCGCCGTTCGGGGCGAAGCGCACCGGCAGATCGCCGCCGAGGCCGCGGATCGGAATGGGCGCGATCTGGTCGGGGTTGCTCGGCACCCGGAACTTGACGCTCCGGCCGTTGTCGAGGCCGAACCAGCCGCTCAGCGGCGGCGTGCTGGCGGCCGTCCGCTTGTCGTCCTGGTAGTCGGGAAAGATCGCCTTGACCACGTCGCCCGAGAACATCTCGCCGCGGCCCACGGCTGCCAGCACGTCCTCGATCGAGGCGCGCGCCAGACGGGGCAGGGCCCCCTTGAGCTTGTCCTCCGCGAAGCTCTTGCCGGCCCGCTCGAAGGCGCGCTCGAGGATCTGCCGCCCGAGCCCCGCATATTGCCGACGCACGGCCGCCCGTGACGCGCGACGGATGGCGGCGCGGGCCTTGCCGGTGACCACCAGAGATTCCCAGGCCGCCGGCGGCACCTGGCCGTTAGCACGAATGATTTCGACCTCTTCGCCGTTCTGCAGCTCCGACAGCAGGGGCGAGATCCGGCCATTGATCTTGCAGCCCACGGCGGTGTTGCCGACATCGGTGTGGACGGCATAGGCGAAATCGATCGGGGTGGCGCCGCGCGGCAAGGCGATCAGCCGTCCCTTGGGGGTGAAGCAGAATACCTGGTCGTGGAACAGCTCGAGCTTGGTGTGCTCGAGAAACTCCTCGGGGCTGTCGCCTTCCGCCAGGAGGTCGACGGTCTTGCGCAGCCACCGATAGGCGCGGCTTTCGTTGGCCAGCGCTGCCGGGTCGTTCAGCCCTTCCTTATAGAGGGCGTGCGCGGCGATGCCGAACTCGGCCACGCTGTCCATGTCGGCCGTGCGGATCTGCAGCTCGACGCGCTGGTGGCCGGGACCGACCACGGTCGTATGAATCGACCGATAGTCGTTCTGCTTCGGCGTCGAAATATAGTCCTTGTAACGGCCGGGCACCATGGGCCAGGTCGTGTGCACGATGCCGAGCGCGCGATAGCAATCATCCAGGCTGTTGACGATGATGCGAAAGCCGAAGATGTCCGACAGCTGTTCGAAGGCGATCGATTTACGTTCCATCTTGCGGAAGATCGAGTACGGCGATTTGCGCCGGCCGAGAACCTGGGCCTCGATGCCGCGCTCGGCGAGCTTCGCCTTGAGATCGGTCTCGATCTGCTCGATGAGCCGCTCGTTCTTGTCGATCACCTCCTCAAGGCGCTTGCGGATCGTGGCCTGTGCGTCGCCCTTCAGGTGATGGAAGGACAGCTCCTCCAGCTCCTCCCGCATTTCCTGCATGCCCATGCGGCCGGCCAGCGGCGCATAGATATCCAGCGTCTCCTCGGCGATGCGCACGCGCTTGGCCGGCGCCACGTGGTCGAGGGTGCGCATGTTGTGGAGCCGGTCGGCGAGCTTCACCAGCAGCACGCGGACGTCGGCGGCGATCGCCAGCAGCAGCTTGCGGAAGTTCTCGCCCTGGGTCGCCTTCTTGGAAACGAAGTCGAGCTTCTTGATCTTGGTGAGGCCGTCGACCAGGGCGCCGATCTCGGCACCGAACAGCCGGTCGATCTCCTCGCGCGTCGCGTCCGTGTCCTCGATGACGTCGTGCAGGATCGCGGCGACGATGGTGGCGTCGTCGAGCTTCAGATCGGTGAGGATCGCGGCGACCGCCAGCGGGTGGCTGAAATAGAGATCGCCGGAGGCCCGCATCTGGCTGCCGTGCGCGCGCATGGCATAGACGTACGCCCGGTCGAGCAGGGCCTCATCGGCGTGCGGGTCGTAGCTCTTGACGCGTTCGACGAGCTCGTACTGCCGCATCAAGGGGCGCGGCCGCGGGGCGGCAGCCTCGGCGGCCGGGGCCTCGACGGTGCGCTCCTGCGCCGGCGGTGCGATCTTGGAGGGGACAGCGGTCACGGCGACGGGCTTTTCTGGCGCGGTTTTTTGGGCAGCGGTCGGCATCATCCACTATCTCTTCACCACCCATGGAGGACAAGCTGCGGGTCCCATCATGGTTATCCGCCATTTCGTCGCGGGATTGGCTGGAGAATAGCTGAATTCCAAGGCGACATCGGGGCCGCGCGCCGTGTCATCGCGCCATGCCGGTTGCGTCGAGGCGCTTCCGGCCAAAAAAAAGCCCGGCGGAGCCGGGCTTCGTCACGATGGGAAGAGGGCGCTCAGCCTTCCTCCTCCTCCGTCTGGGCCGGCGGCACCAGCCCTTCCAGGCCGCGCAGCAGGTCCTCCTCGCTCATGCGGTCGAACTCCTGGATGTCCTCGTCGGCCCGGCCCTGGCTCGCCGCAGCGCCCATGGCCGCGAGCCGCGGCACGGTGTCCTCCTCGGGCTCGTCGACCTCCACGTGCTTCTGCAGCGAGTGGATCAGGTCTTCCTTGAGGTCCTCGACCGAGATCGTCTCGTCGGCGATCTCGCGCAGGGCGACGACCGGGTTCTTGTCGCGGTCGCGGTCCACCGTGAGCGGCGCGCCGGACGAGATCATGCGCGCGCGGTGGCCGGCCAGCAGCACCAGCTCGAAGCGATTGTTGACCTTGTCGATGCAATCTTCGACGGTTACGCGAGCCATGCAGCGGGCTCCTTCTCGATAATGAGCAGATTGTCGGAATCCATGCCAGATCTATAGGCTGCGCGGCCTTTGCGCAAGAGCGGCCGCCGGGTCCGGCCGCCCGCAAGGGGCGGGGCGGCCCGCCGGTCCGCGCAGATCCGGCTGCCGTCCGCCGAGGGTTTCGTTCAAGAGCTCCTTCAAGAGTTCCCTTGCAAGAGTCTCCTTGACAGCGCCGGCACCCCGGTGCCACTGCCCGCGATCCGATGGCCGGACCCCTCGTCCGGCACGAAACGATGTGCGCCGCTGGGCGCAGCCGCGTGGCTCCGCGAGCCGAAGGCGGCAGGGAGGATGCACGACCATGACGGCGGCTTACACCTTTCCCGGTCAGGGCAGTCAGGCGGTGGGGATGGGCAAGTCCCTTGCCGACAACTTCGCCGCGGCACGCGAGGTGTTCGCGGAGGTCGACGACGCCATCGGCCAGCACCTGTCCCGACTGATGTGGGAGGGGCCGCTCGACGAGCTGACGCTGACCGCCAACACGCAGCCGGCGCTGATGGCCGTCAGCATGGCGGCGATGCGGGTGCTCGAGGCCGAAGCCGGACTTGACCTGAAGAGCGAAGCCGCATTCGTCGCCGGTCACTCGCTCGGCGAGTACGCGGCGCTCGCCGCCGCCCGCAGCCTGACGCTCCGCGATGCGGCGCGCCTGCTGCGGATCCGTGGCGAGGCCATGCAGAAGGCCGTTCCCGTCGGCGTCGGCGCCATGGCAGCCCTCCTCGGCCTCGACTACGACGATGCCGCCGCGGTGGCGAAGGAGGCGGCGCAGGGCGAGATCTGCGCCGCCGCCAATGACAACGGCCCGGGGCAGGTGGTCGTGTCCGGCCATCGCACCGCCGTCGAGCGGGCCATCGTGCTGGCGCAGGCGCGAGGCGCCAAGCGGGCGATCATGCTGCCGGTCTCGGCCCCCTTCCATTGCGCGCTCATGCAGCCGGCGGCAGACGCCATGGCCGACGCGCTCGACAAGGTGACGATCGTCAAGCCGCTGGTTCCGCTGGTCGCCAACGTTTCGGCCGAGCCGGTGAGCGAGCCGTCGGCGATCCGCGACGGGCTGGTGGCGCAGGTGACGGGCACCGTGCGCTGGCGGGAATGCATCGCCGCCATGGCCGCCGCCGGGGTTGAATCATTTTATGAGGTCGGTGCCGGCAAGGTGCTGACCGGACTGGCGAAACGAATCGCCGGCGGCAGCAGGTGCGTGTCGATCGGCACGGCGGACGACGTGACGGCGTTCGTCTCCGGCCGCCGCTGAGACGAACGCGCCCGGCATTCTGTCCCCTGGCGGCGACGGCCCGATTCAGGATGCCAGCGGACGGTGTTAAGAGATTGGAATCTCAAAAGATGTCTGCCGACGGCGGAGCACGCAGACGCGGAGGACGGCAATGTTCGATTTGAGCGGCCGCAAGGCCTTGGTGACAGGGGCAAGCGGCGGCATCGGCGGTGCGATCGCACGGGCATTGCGGGCGCAGGGGGCCGAGGTCGTCCTGTCGGGCACGCGCCGCGAAGCGCTGGACGCGCTGGCGGCAGAGCTCGGCGACGGCGTGCACGTCGTGGAGGCCGACCTCTCTTCGGTTGATTCGGTGGAGGCCCTGGTGCCCGCCGCCGAGGCGGCCCTCGGCGGCCTCGACGTGCTGGTCAACAATGCGGGCGTGACCCGGGACAACCTGTTCCTGCGCATGAAGGACGACGAGTGGAACAGCGTCATCGCAGTCAATCTGACGGCGTCGTTCCGCCTGTCGCGCGCGGCGGTCAAAGGCATGATGCGCCGGCGTTTCGGGCGCATCGTCAATATCGGCTCGGTGGTCGGATCGACGGGCAATCCGGGCCAGGGCAACTACGCGGCGTCGAAGGCCGGCCTGATCGGCATGACCAAGGCGCTCGCGGCGGAGGTGGCCAGCCGCCAGATCACGGTCAACTGCGTCGCGCCGGGCTTCATCGCCTCGCCGATGACGGATGCGCTGAACGAAAAACAGCGCGAGGCCATTCTCGCCAGCGTCCCGGCGGGACGGCTCGGCGGCGGCGAGGACGTCGCCGCCGCGGTCGTCTACCTGGCATCGGACGAAGCCGCCTACGTGACCGGCCAGACGTTGCACGTCAACGGCGGAATGGCAATGTTCTAAGTTACTTAGCTGGCTGAAGCGAACTTCGTTCAGCAGCGCGGCGCGCCCCTCGTCAGGGCGAGGTCCGTGTGTTAACAGGTGCTAAGTTTCGGGTCCGGCACTTGACGGCGCCGCCGAAAACGGGCTTGCACGTGACGACGGTTGAAGGGCCTCGGGGGCGTCGTCGACCCAGGGGAGCAACCGGGCGAACCGGCTGAGCCACTCGACAACGGGCGGCCGCACGCCATTGAGACAATGAACGAGGACCCAACGATGAGTGACATTGCCGAACGCGTGAAGAAGATCGTTGTCGAGCATCTCGGCGTCGACGCCGACAAGGTTACGGAGAACGCAAACTTCATCGACGATCTCGGAGCCGACAGCCTCGATACGGTGGAACTCGTCATGGCGTTCGAAGAGGAGTTCAACGTCGAGATCCCGGACGACGCGGCCGAGACCATCGTCACCGTTGGGGATGCCATCAAGTTCCTCGAGAAGAACGCCGCCTGAGGGAGAGCGGCTCTCGCCGCTTGTGGTCTGGGGCTTCGAGACTCAAATTCCCCAAGGTGGCCACGTTTTGTGGCGAGAACACGTGCCGGCGCCGGGGCGGGGCGAGGCTCTCGGTGGCAACACCGAGGCAGGCCTCGCAGCGGCGATCCGGCCCTGTCGCGTTTCGAGTAAGGTTTGACGGACACAAGATGAGACGAGTCGTCGTCACAGGCCTCGGTATGGTGACCCCGCTCGGTTGCGGCGTGGAGCACACCTGGGCCGGGATCGTTGCGGGCCGCAGCGGCGCCGCCGCTGTGGAGGGGTTCGACGTGTCGGACCTCGCCTGCAGGGTCGCCTGCCAGATCCCGGTCGGCGACGGCAGCGACGGCTCCTTCAATGCCGACCAGTGGATGGACCCGAAGGATCAGCGCAAGGTCGATCCCTTCATCGTCTACGCCATGGCGGCCGCCCAGCAGGCGCTGGACGACGCCGCCTGGCATCCCAGCACGGATGACGACCGCAACGCGACCGGCGTGCTCGTGGGCTCCGGCATCGGCGGTATCGGCGGCATCTACGACGCGTCTCTGACGCTCTACGAGAAAGGCCCGCGCCGGGTCTCGCCATTCTTCATCACCGGCCGGCTGATCAACCTGGCGTCCGGCTATATCTCCATCAAGCATGGTCTGCGCGGGCCCAACCACGCGGTCGTGACCGCCTGCTCCACCGGCGCCCATGCCATCGGTGACGCCGGCCGTCTCATTGCGCTCGGCGATGCCGACGTCATGGTGGCCGGGGGAGCCGAGTCGCCGATCAACCGGCTGTCGCTGGCGGGCTTTGCGGCCTGCCGGGCCCTGTCCACGGCCTTCAACGACGAGCCCGCCCGCGCCTCGCGTCCCTATGACAAGGATCGGGACGGCTTCGTCATGGGCGAGGGCGCCGGCGTCGTCGTGCTGGAGGAGCTCGAGCATGCGCGTGCACGGGGCGCCAGGATCTATGCCGAGCTCATCGGCTATGGTCTGTCGGGCGACGCGCACCACATCACGTCGCCGGCGGAGGATGGAGACGGTGCCTATCGCTGCATGCAGGCAGCGCTCAAGCGGGCCGGGATCACCATTGCCGACGTGGACTACGTGAACGCCCACGGGACATCGACGCCGGTTGGCGACGAGATCGAGCTCAGGGCCTTGGAGCGCTTGGCCGGCAACACCGGGGCTCGGCTCACCATGTCGTCGACGAAGTCCTGCATAGGCCATTTGCTCGGCGCAGCCGGAGCAGTGGAAGCGATCTTTTCCGTCCTCGCCATTCGCGATCAGATCGCACCGCCGACGATCAACCTGGATGAGCCCTCAGTTGAGACGGCAATTGATTTGACGCCACACATTGCAAAACGTTTGCCGGTGGATATTGCTTTATCCAACTCGTTCGGCTTCGGTGGAACGAATGCGTCGGTGATTTTCCGGCGCCTAGACAGCTGACGGCCGAGCGTTGCCGAGCTGCGCTCGAGCCGACCTGAATCGTGTTCGGCGCCAGCAGGAGCGGTTTCGACCAGACCCAGCATGACCGACCCATTCGACAAGTCCGATAGCGGCAGCGCGCCCAAGAAGGAACGAGGGTCGCGCATCCGCTCGCTGAAAAGCCCATCCGATGCGATCCGGCCGGAATCCGTTCCGCCGCCGCCGCCGACCCCGCAACGGGAGCGCAGCGGTCTGGTCCATCTGGCGAGCAACTTCCTCACCTTCTTCGTATTCGCCTCGATTGCCATTGCCGGCGGCTTCTACGTCCTGAAGAACGAGTTCCGCGCGCCCGGTCCGCTCCAGTCCGACAAGGTCGTCATCGTCAAGGGCGGCTCGCAGGCGGTGACCGATACGCTGGCGCGCGAGGGGGTGATCGCGCAGCCGACCCTGTTCATGCTCGGCCTGCACCTGTTCGGCACCAGTGACGAGATCAAGGCCGGCGAATATCTGTTCAAGCAGAACGCCAGCCTGCGCGATGTGATGGACACCCTGATCGCCGGCAAGTCCGTCCTCCACACCTTGACCATTCCCGAGGGGCTCACCAGTGAGCAGGTCGTCGGCAGGCTGATGGAATCCGACCTGCTGACGGGGACGATCAAGGAGACCCCGCGAGAGGGGACGCTGTTGCCGGAGACGTACAAGATTCCGCGCGGCACGCCGCGCCAGCAGCTGATCGACCGCATGCGCGCGGACAGCAAGCGTGTGCTGGCCGAAGTGTGGGCGCGCAGGTCGCCGGATCTTCCGATCAAGTCGCCGGAGGAACTGGTGACCCTGGCTTCGATCGTGGAGAAGGAGACCGGACGGGCCGACGAGCGGCCGCGTGTCGCCGGCGTCTTCATCAATCGGCTGCAGAAGAGGATGCGTCTGCAATCCGACCCCACCATCGTCTATGGGCTGGCCGGGGGCAAAGGCACCTTGGGGCGGCCTATCCAGCGCAACGAAATCACCCGGCCGACGCCCTACAACACCTACGTCATCGACGGCCTGCCGCCGGGGCCGATCGCCAATCCGGGCCGGGCTGCGCTCGAAGCGGTTGCCAACCCATCGCGCACCAAGGAAGTCTTCTTCGTCGCCGACGGGACGGGTGGGCACGTCTTCTCCGAGACGCTGGATCAGCACAATCGCAACGTCGGCCGCTGGCGGCAGATCGAGGCCGCACGCAAGACCAACGACACGAACGACAGCGTCGACCGGACAGCGCCGCCGCCGGCACCGCCCCCGAACCTGGCCCCGGCGGGTCCGGCCGGCTCGCCCGGCGGGGCCGCAGCGCCCGGTTCCCTGTCGGCGGGCGCCGCCGGCGACCCGTCCGATGACGGCTCGCTGGCCGCGAAAGTGGCGCGCCCCCGCGCCTTCGATGCCTCCGAGGGCACCAAGCTGGATCCGCTGCGCAACAAGACCTACGACTTGAACTCGACGCAAACGGTTCCGAAGCTGCGCTGAGCCGTTGGCTCCCTGCGCGTCGCCGGGTCGGCTCACGAACGGCCGTGGCAAGCTTGGCCATAATGTCGGCGGCCATGACGTCGTCGGCAGCGCGTCGCGCGGCGCGAGCCCGACCGCATTGGACGCCAACGCACGCGCAGGTTTCCGATGCTAAGACAAAGAGCGGGAGCGGACGCTCCGACGCCATCGGGCGGCGGCCGCTCTGGCAGCACTTGAAGCGCGGTTGACGGACAGGGAAGGCGGTAAAGCTGATGGCCATCGCGAGCATGACAGGGTTTGCTCGGGAAGCGGGAGCGGCGGGCCCGTACCGCTGGGTGTGGGAGCTGAAGACGGTCAACGCCCGCGCCCTGGATATCCGTCTGCGCGTGCCGACCGGTTACGAGGCCGTCGGCGAGGAGGTGCGCCAGGCGATCGGCAAGGCGATCCGCCGCGGCAACTGCCAAGTCGCGCTCACGCTGTCCGTGTCCGAGACCGGCGCCCGCGTCCGTGTCAATACCGCCGCGGCTCAGGCGATCCTCGAAGCCTTCACCAAGATCGATGTTCCGGACGGCGTCGGACCGTTGACCTTGGACGGGCTTCTGTCGGTGCGGGGTGTCGTGGAAACCGTCGATATCGACGAAGAAACATCGTCCGGCGTCGCGGCGGCTCTGACCGGGGATGCCCTGCGGGCGGTGGCGGCCCTGGCTGCGGCGCGCGAAGCGGAGGGCAAGGCGCTGCAATCCCTGCTCGATGGCCAGTTGGGGCGCATCCAAGATCTGGCGCAGGCCGCCGATCAGTGTCCGGCGCGTCGGCCGGAGGCCATCCGCGCCAAGCTCGCCGAACAGATCGCAGCCCTCACGGACGCCTCGACGACGCTCGACCCGCAACGCCTCCATCAGGAGGCCGTGCTGCTGGCGACCAAGGCCGACGTGCGCGAGGAGATCGATCGGCTCGTCACCCATGTCGCGGCCGCCCGCGTGCTGCTGGCCGAGGGCGGCGCCGTCGGGCGGCGGCTGGACTTCCTCGCCCAGGAGTTCTCGCGCGAGGCCAATACCCTGTGCGCCAAGGCCAACGACGTGTCGCTGTCCGCCATCGGCCTCGAGCTGAAGAGCGTCGTGGAGCAGTTTCGCGAACAGGTCCAGAACGTCGAGTAAGGCCGATGAGTGCTGCCCATCCCTCGGCCCCGCTCTCCCGGCGGGGGCTGATCCTCATCCTCTCGTCACCGTCGGGCGCGGGCAAGACGACGCTCACCCGCCTGCTCGCGCAGCGACCGGAGCTCAATCTGCGGCTATCGATATCGGCCACTACGCGGCCGCGGCGCGTGTCGGAGGTCGACAAGGTCCACTATTTTTTCATGGAGCGAGAGGACTTCCTCGCTCAGCGGGACCGGGGCGAGTTCCTCGAATGGGCCGAGGTGCACGGCAACCTCTACGGCACCCCGCGTCGGGCGGTCGAGCAGAGCCTGGCCTCGGGCCAGGACATGATTTTCGACGTGGACTGGCAAGGCACGCTGCAAGTCGTGGAGAAGATGCCCAATGATGCGGTGACCGTCTTCATCTTGCCGCCGTCGATGGCGGAGCTCAAGGCGCGGCTCGAGCGCCGCGCCGAGGATACGCCTGCGGTCATTGCCGGCCGGCTCGCGGCAGCCCGGGACGAGATCGCCCGGTGGAGCACATATCAATACGTGTTGCGCAACCACGACCTCGACGAGACGTTCGAGGATCTGCTGGCGATCCTCAGGGCGGAGCGCCAGAAGCGCGAACGGCAGGTCGGCCTTGCGCCGTTCGTCGAGCAGTTGCTGGCCGAGCAGATCTGAGCGTTCAGGCGGTCTGCCCGTCGAGCGCGCGGGCGAGCCGCACGAAGCCGGCGACGGGGACGGTCTCGGCCCGGGCGGTCGGGTCGAGACCGGCCGCTTCGATCAGCATCAGCGGGTCGGACCGAAGCGATTTCAGGCTCTGCCGGAGCATCTTGCGACGCTGGCCGAAGGCCGCTTGCGTGACGGCCTCCAGAGCGCCGAGGCGGCATGGCGCCGGCGCAGGCCTCGGGACCAGCCGGACGATCGACGAGGTGACCTTCGGCGGAGGAACGAAAGCCGAGGCTGCCACGTCGAACAGGATCGATGCCTCCGTCCGCCACCCGCACAGAACGCCGAGACGGCCGTAGTCGGCTGGCCTTCGCTCGTCGGCCACGATCCTCAGCGCGACCTCCTTTTGAAACATCAGCGTGAGCTGGTCCCAGCGTGGCGGCCACTGCTCGGACGTGATCCAGCCGATGAGGAGGGCGGTGCCGACATTGTAGGGAAGGTTGGCGACGATGCGTACGGGGCCGGCGTCCGGCCCGACCGCGTCGGCGATATCGACACCCATGGCATCGGCATCGATCGTGTCGAGCCGGCCGGGATAGCGCGCGGCGATCTGCTCGAGCGCCGGCCGGCAGCGGGCGTCACGCTCGATGGCGACAACCCGCTCCGCCCCGCAACTCAGCAGGGCGCGGGTCAGCCCGCCCGGGCCAGGGCCGACCTCCACCACGGTCACGCCGTCGAGCGGTCCGGCGGCCCGGGCGATGCGGGCCGTCAGGTTGAGGTCGAACAGGAAATTCTGGCCGAGCGACTTCTTGGGCGCCAGGCCATGGGCGGCGACCACGTCGCGCAGCGGCGGCAGGTCGTCGATCACGGCTGGGTGAGGCGATGCGCCAGGCGGAGCGCCGCGATCAGGCTATCGGGCCGGGCGATGCCGCGTCCGGCGATATCGAAGGCGGTGCCGTGGTCGGGTGACGTCCGCACGAAGGGCAAGCCCAGTGTCACGTTCACGCCGTCGTCGAAGGCCAGGGTCTTGATCGGGATCAGCGCTTGGTCATGGTACATGCACAGCGCCGCATCATAGCGCTGGCGCGCGCGCGCGTGGAACAGCGTGTCGGCCGGCAGCGGGCCGGTTGCGTCGATGCCCTCACTACGCAACGCGTCGACGGCTGGCCTGATCACCGCCGCATCTTCCGTGCCCAACGCGCCATTCTCCCCCGCATGCGGATTGAGCCCGGCGACGGCCAGGCGCGGGGAGGGCACGCGGAAGCGCGCCGCGAGCTCGCGGGCGACGATGCGTCCGGTCTCGACGATGAGCTCCGTCGTGAGCAGCTCCGGCACGGTGCGCAGAGGCACGTGGATCGTAACCGGCACGACCGCGAGGGTTTCCGACCACAGCATCATCACCGGGCGGGGCGGGGGGGCGCCGGCGGGGGCGGCCAGATGCGCCAGGAACTCGGTATGCCCGGGGTGGCGAAAGCCGGCCGCGTAGAGGACATGCTTGGCGATGGGATTGGTGACGACGGCAGCGACGCGGCCGGCGCCGGCCAGGGCGACGGCGCGCTCGATCGCCTCGATGGTGGCAGCGGCCGTCGCCGCCGTCGGGCGGCCCGGCTCGCTGTCGACGGCCTGGCTGAGCGGCAGCATCGGTAGCGCGTCGCCGAACGCCGCGACCGCATCCTCCGGGCCGTGGACGACCGCGATCGGCGCGGTCAGCCCGCACGTCTTGGCCCTCCGCTCGATCAGCGCCGGATCGGCCAGCAGCACGAAGCTGGGGACGCCTGCATCGTGGCGGGCCGCCCACGCCTTGACGGCGATCTCGGGGCCGATTCCCGCCGGGTCGCCCATGGTCAGCGCCAGCGGCGGCGCCGACGCAGGTGAGCCCGTCACTGGGCGACGCCGTCCTGCGTCGACGACGAGCCGATGTTCTGGCTGAGCTGGGCGGCGCCGAACGTCGCCAGCTCGAGGCGGACCAGGATCGTCTGGTTGTTGCCGCGGATACCCGTGGTCGGGTCGTTGTAGGTGTTGGAATAGGTGACGGCGAACGTCGTGCACTCGTCCTTGTACATGGCGCCGACCGAGGTCGAGGCGATGTTGCCGAAGGGCGTGCGCAGGTAGTTGCTCGCCACGGGGTTGGCGCTGAAGTTGTAGGTGTTGTTCTTGTTGCCGTTCAGATCGAACAGGACCGACCCGGTGAGCGTCCAGTTCGGGGTGATATTGTAGGCTGCCGAGGTGAGCAGGCCCTCGCGGCGGGTGGGGATCGCCAGATCAGGCTGCGCCGCATAACGCCCGTAGGTGATGGAGGTGCTCAGCTTGCCGAAGTTGAGGTTGGACGAGACCTCCAGCCGCTTGAGCGCGAACGTCTCCTGATCGAAGCGGCCGCGCGCCGTGACCGAGTACATCGGGTCGGGCGCCATGTGGACGCGCCAGACGTAATCCGACGCACGCTTGTCCAGTCCCGAATCGAGGCCGGTGTTGGACGGATCGTTGTAGCCCTGCTCGAAGGAGTTCTTGCCGGCGACCTGGTATGACTGGCCGAACAGGAGATCGGCGTAGCCGCCCTTGTCGCTGGTGATGGTGTACTTGGCGCCGTAGTTGGCCCGCACGCCGCCTTCGACACGATCGTAGCCGGAGAACTTGTTCCACTCGAAGATCGTCGTGTCGTCGAACACCAGGCTCTGCGAGTCCTCGTTGGGGAGGCTGCCGATACGGGTCTCGTTGGGCCGCACGATGATCTGACCGATGGGCTCGATCGTGTGCGTGCCGAACCCGTTGGTGACGTTGACCAGTGGGTAGCGGTACTCCAGGCCGACCGCCGGCATGACGCGGCCAAGCACGTCCGCGTTCGTGTCGACGAAGTTCGGCACATACTGGTTGAGCGGGCCGGTGGTGTCGGCCTTCAGCCAGGTGCCGTCCATGCGGAACGAGGCGAACGGCGTCCAGGTCTGGCCCAGCGGGTCGATGAAGGTGCGGCGCCAGCTCACCTCGGCCGTGGCGCGGGAGTAGGTGCCCGCCACGCCCTGCATGATGCACTGGCCCTTCACGAAATGCGTGCAGTTGCCGTAGTAGCCCAGGTAGTTGTTGAGCGGGACCGGGGTCTGCTGGAAATAGGCCTGGTCGCGCGTCAGGCTGGTGAAGTTGGCGTTGACCGTGACCTCGCCGCCGAGCCACGAGGGGCCGGCAATGCGCTTGTCGTAGTCCAGCACCGGATGGACGACGGGCTGCTGCTTCTGCCAGTCGGTGCTCGACAGGCCCTTGAAGTAGTAGCCGCGCACGTCGAAAAAGCCCGTGTCGCTCTTGCCGGTCAGGAAGAGCGTCGAGGTCGACTCGCGGAAATAGGTGCTGGAGATGCTCTCCGACTTGATTTTGTAGTTCTGGAAGAACCACTTGTCGGTCATGGCAGCGATGTCCCAGCCCCACTGCCATTGCTGGTTGATGAAGAAGCGTCCGGCGGACTCGATCGAGCCGCGGAAACGTTCGTCGCCCGGGCCGAGCGGCGAGGCCAGGAACGCGTCCATGTCGTTCTGGAAGATGCCGGCGGCGCGGATGTTGTAGCTGCCGTTGAGCAGCCGGTGCCGCCACTCCACCTCGCCGAGGAAGCCCTGCCGCGTCAGCACGGTGGGCGTCAGCGTCAGGTCCATGTTCGGCGCGATGTCGATGAAATAGGGCAGCCCGACGCCGTAGCCGAGCGCGCTCGACACCAGATAGTGAGGCGCCAGGAAGCCCGTCTTGCGCTTGACCGTGGGGTCAGGCGACGAGATGTACGGGATATAGGCGAGCGGAATGCCCGCGAACTCGATGGTGGCGTCCTCGTAGTAGATCATCCGCTCGGTATTGTTGTGGATGATCTTGGCGGCGCGCACCTGCCAGAGCGGCGGGCGCTCGGGATGCTCGGCGCAGGGCTCGCACGCCGTATACGTGCCCTTCTCGAACACCATCGTCTCGCCGCCGGTGCGCTCGGCGCGTGGCGCCGCAAAGCGTGTCGTCACCTGCTTGCCGCCCATGACCGCCGTGCGCTTCACGCGCAGCGAGTCGATGAAGCCGTCCTTGAAATCGTCGGTGAGCTCGAACCGATCGCCGGTCACCACGGTGCCGTCGGTCTCGGTGATGCGAGCGTTGCCCGTGGCGAAGACTCGCTTGGTGTTGCGGTCGTAGATGACCTCGTCGGCCTGCAAGGTGCGCCCCTGATAGTGGAGCTGCACGTCGCCGATCGCCGACACGGTGTTCTTGTCGTCGTTGTAGACGATCTGGCCCGCCTCGACGAGCAGCTTGTCCTTCTCGCCGGCCTTGTTGGTCTTGGCCTGCAGAGCGTCATTCAGGGTCTGCGCCGAAGCCACAGACGGTAGCGCCGCGGACAGCAACGCTGCCGCGATCGCAACGCTGGCGACCGTGCCGATGGTCCGTCTCATACCGTTGTTCCGCCCAAGCCCGCTTCGCGGATCATCGTTAGCCGTCCTCCTGATAGAGGAGGGCGAGCGTACCCAGCAAACTGCCGACCACGGCAGGGAACCAAGCTGCGACAGCCGGGCCGATCAGACCGGAACCGCCCAAATCCTGCATGAGCTCCGTCGCGACATAAAGCATGAACCCGGCGACCACTCCACTCAGAACCATCTTGGCAACGCCACCAAATCGGAAAAACCTTAAGGAAACGGATGCCGCAACGAACACCATGGCGACGAAGAGGAGCGGCCGCGCCACCAGCACATCCCATTGCAGACGATACCGCGTCGCGTCGAGCCCTGCTTTCTGCGTCCGTTCGATAACGGCCGGCAGTTGCCAGAAAGGCACGCTCTCGGGCGGTGTGAACGATTGCCGCACTTGGTCCGGCTCCAGGCCGCTGGCCACCAGGTAGCTGCCGAAGCTCTGGGGCTCCTCGCCGGGCGAGATGACGCGCGCGTCCTCCAGCTCCCAGTAGCCTTCGCGCAGGGTGGCGCTCTTGGCCTCGATTCGCTCGCGGAACGATCCCGCCTGATCGAACATGAAGAAGGTCACCCGATTGAGCGTGGTGGAGTTCTCCACCACCTGGTCGGCGCGGATGATCGCCTGGCCATCGACGCTGTGCTGACGCAGCCATTGCTCCTTGTCCGGCTCGAACTTCTGGCTCTTGGCGAAGATGCGCGCCTCCATCGAGGACGCCTGCTGCTTCAGGAAAGCCGATAGCGGATTATAGGCGGTGATCGAGAAGACACCGATGGCGGCGGCCACGAACACGCCGGGCTGCAGGAATTCCCAGGCCGACACGCCGGCCGCACGCGCCACCACGAGCTCCAGCTTGCGGCTCAGGTTGAGCAGCGCGGCCATGGCGCCGAACAGGATGGCGAACGGCAGCACCTGCTCGGCCACGCTCGGCGTGCGGAACAGCGCAAGAATCGCCATCATCGACGACGACGCGCCTGGCGCATCGCCCGCCCGTCGCATCAGCTCGACGAAATCGAGCGTGTAGATGAGGGCGAACACCGTGCCGAAGACGGCAAAGATCGTGCGGACGAAGCGCAGGGACAGATAGCGGCCGAGGGTGGGCCCGATCAGCATCAGGCGCGCCTCAGCCGCAGCGGCGCGAACCGCTCCATGAGCCGCAGCCGCAGCGAATCGACCCGCCCCAGCCATGCGCTCACCATCGGGCCGTAGAAGATCACCAGTAGCGACAGCCCGCACGCGAGCAGCGGCGCTGCATAGATCGCGAGGACGGCGAACGGTGAGCGCACGGCGGCGCTGGACGCCGCAAAGCCGATGACGCGCACGGCCACGACGCCGACGACGGCAAGCGCCATGGCGACGCCGCGTCCCTGACGCGTGGTGCGCGCCTCGCCGAGCGCCGCGAAGGCGATCAGCATGAAGGCGATTGGATAGAGCGGAGCGGCGAAACGATCGTGCAGCTCGGCCCGGAAGCGCCCGGCCTGCATCTTGTAGTAGGCGTCGCCGGTATCCGGGAACAGCAGATCGCCGGTGGAGCGCTCGCGCGGCTTGTAGACGATGTCGCCGCCGTCCTGGCCGAAGGCGGAGAGATCGATGGCATAGCGGTCGAAGGCCACGATGGCGCCGTCGTGCTCGCCGTCCTGGCGCTGGATGTTGCCCTTCTCCAGCACGAGGTAGCTCTGCCCGTCGAAGTCGACGGTCTGTCCGCGCTCGGCCAGATAGACCACCGTCTTGCCCTTCTCGCGGCGGTCCTGGAAAAAGATGCCGAGCAGCGTATCGCCCGAGCGCTCGCGGTAGTGGAAGGTGACGCCGGAATCGAGCGTCGTGAACTGCCCTTCCTTGACGATGTTAGCGACAAAATCCGCGCGGATCTTGGTGACCAGGTCGCGCAGGCCCTGAAAGCTGTTGGGCATGAGCCAGACGGTCATCCAGCCGACGATGGCCGCGACGATGAGCGCCGTCATGGCGAACGGGCGCAGCAGGCGCGCCGGTGGAACGCCTGCCGCACTCATCACGATCAGCTCCGAATCTCCGTTGAGCTTGTTCAGCGCGTAGGTGGTGCCGATGAACAGCGCGACCGGCGCGATCACGGTGATGAGCGCCGGCAGGGACAGCGCCGTCACGGTGAAGAACACGATGATCGTCTGCCCCTTGCCGGTGAGCAGATCCATCTGCTTGAGCGCCTCGGTGATCCAGATGACCAACGTGAGGGCCAGCAGGCACCCCGCGAAGCTGACGAAGACATTCCTAAAAATGTATCGTTCGATCAACGACATACATGATTCCTGCCGGTGCGCTGCCGCCGCTCCGCTGCAACGCACGATAACATGCCACGCTACCGCTGGCGGGTGACGAAGGCACTTTCAAGGCGCCCTTTGCAGACGTTTTCCCTGCGACTGGTGCTATATGACAACGATGTGCCCCGGATTCGAGCGGGTGGGGGTCGAGGTCGGCATGAGCGAGCGAGTGAAAGTGGAGTTCAAGGGCTTCGAGCGGGTCCAGGGAGGCGATGTGGTTGCCTTCGTAGGAGAGGGGCTCGAACTGCCGCCGGCAGCCGAACAGCTTCTGGGCCCGGCGGCACAGCCCCTGCTGCGCCGGGCAGCCGAGGTCGAACGGTTCAAGGGCAAGTCCCGCAGCGCGCTGGTGCTGGCGGCGCCCGCCGGGCTCGAGGTGGACAGGCTGATCGTCGTTGGCGTCGGCGGCAAGGACGACCGCGCCAAGCTGGATTATGTGATGCTCGGCGGGGCGGTGATGGGCAAGCTCACTGCGGGCCGTGCCGCGACCGTGATCTTCGCTCTGCCGGCCGCCGGAGGCGAAGGCGAGCCCGAGGCGGCGAACGAATCGGCGGCGGCCGACTTTAGCCTGGGGCTGCGGCTGCGCGCCTACAAGTTCGACCGCTACAAGACCAAGAAGGGCGACGACGCCGATGCCGGCGGCCCACCCGCGCGCGTGACGGTCCTGGTGGCGGACCCCAGCGAAACCAAGAAGCGCGCCCGCGCCCGCGACGCGGTTGCGTCCGGGGTGGTGATGGCGCGCGATCTGATCAACGAGCCGCCGAACGTCCTGCATCCGGAGGAGTTCGCCGACCGCGCCGCGCAGCTCGAGAAGCTCGGCGTCGATGTCGACGTGCTCGACGAGAAGCAGCTCAAGAAGCTCGGCATGCGGGCGCTGCTGGGGGTCGCGCAGGGGTCCAAGCGTGAGGCCCGCGTCGTCGTCATGCGCTGGAACGGCGGCCGCGACGGCGATAGCCCGGTCGCCTTCATCGGCAAGGGCGTATGCTTCGACAGCGGCGGCATCTCGATCAAGCCGGGCGCCGGCATGGAGGACATGAAGGGCGACATGGGCGGGGCGGCGTGCGTCGTCGGCCTGATGCACGCGCTCGCCAGCCGCAAGGCCAAGGTCAACGTCGTCGGCGCCATCGGCCTGGTCGAGAACATGCCGGACGGCAATGCGCAGCGGCCCGGCGACATCGTCACCTCCATGTCCGGCCAGACCATCGAGATCATCAATACCGATGCCGAAGGCCGGCTCGTGCTCGCCGACGTGCTCTGGTACGTGCACGACCGGTTCGAGCCCAAGTTCATGGTCGACCTCGCCACCCTGACCGGCGCCATCATCGTGTCGCTCGGGCACGAGCATGCCGGGCTGTTCTCCAACGACGACACCCTGGCCGAGCGTCTCGTCGCCGCCGGGACGGCCACCGGCGAGACGGTGTGGCGCATGCCGCTCGGCAAGGCCTACGACAAGCTGATCGATTCCAAGTTCGCCGACATGAAGAACACCGGCGGGCGCAACGGCGGCTCGATCACCGCCGCCCAGTTCCTGCAGCGCTTCGTCGAGAAGACGCCCTGGGCCCACCTGGACATTGCCGGCACGGCCATGGGCGTACCGGCGAGCGACATCAATCAGTCCTGGGGGCCAGGCTGGGGCGTGCGCCTGCTCGATCGGCTGGTGAAGGACAACTACGAGGGCTGAACGGCCGCGCGGGGGCCGCGCCTCGGGACAAGGGAGGGAACGATGCCGGTCACGGTCGAGAGGGACGGGCCCGTCACCACCATCATCCATGCGCGCCCGGAGGCACGCAATGCGATGAACGACGAGCACGCGATCGCGCTCTACGAGGCGTTCCTCGCCTTCGATCGCGATCCGGAGGCGTCGGTCGCGGTGTTCTTCGGTGCCGGCGGGGTCTTCTGCGCTGGCTGGGACCTGAAGCAGGCCGCCGGCCGCGTCGGCGTGGACAACCCGCTGGCGCACATGGACTTCAAGGTGGGCGAGCGCAACTCCCGCGGGCCCATGGGGCCGAGCCGGCTGGCGCTCAGCAAACCGGTGATCGCCGCCGTGGCGGGGCCTGCGGTTGCCGGAGGCATGGAGCTGGCGCTGTGGTGCGACCTGCGGGTGATGGAGGAGGACGCCTATTTCGGCGTCTACTGCCGGCGTTGGGGCGTACCGCTGATCGACGGCGGCACCGTGCGGCTGCCGCGCATCGTCGGGCAGGGCCGGGCGCTCGACCTGATCCTCACCGGCCGCAAGGTGGAAGCGGAGGAGGCGTTGGCCATCGGCCTTGCCAACCGCGTCGTGCCGCGCGGGCAAGCGCGGCCGGCGGCCGAGGAGTTGGCCCACCAGCTCGCCCGCTTCCCGCAGGCCTGCATGCGGGCCGATCGCGCCTCCGCCTACGCCCAGTGGGACCATGAGGTGGAAGAGGCGCTGCGAATCGAGTGGCAGACGTCTGCCACGATGGTGGAGCGGGAAGGGGCTGCCGGCGCGGCGCGGTTCGCCGCGGGCAAGGGCCGCGGCGGCGACTTTTCCAGCATATGACCCGGCAACGATGACCGAGGTGCTGTTCTACCACCTGCAGCGGCAGCCGTTGGAGACGGTGCTGCCGACGCTGCTGCAGAAGAGCATCGCACGCGGCTGGCGCGTCGTCGTCGACGTCGGCGACGAGGATCGGCTCGCGGCCCTGGACGACCATTTGTGGACCTATACGGACGACAGCTTCCTGCCGCACGGCACGATGCGGGAGTCCGACGCGGCCGATCAGCCGATCGTGCTGGCGAGCGGACCGGTCAATCCGAACGGCGCCAGCGTGCGCTTTGTTGTCGCTGGAGCGAGCGCCTCCGAAGCGCTCGACGGCTATGAGCGCGTCGTGCTGATCTTCGACGGCAACGACGAGGACGCGCTCGCCGCCGCCCGCTCCGACTGGCGCCGCGTCAAGGCGGCCGGCGCCGATGCGACCTACTGGCAGCAGGACGAGGACGGACGCTGGGGCCGGAAGGCATAACGTCGCCTCCGCATCCCGGCGGCGGTCCCGCGATTCACAATACGGACTTCTTTGACCGGCAGATGGGCGCCCCATGAGCTACTCGTCGTCTGCATGTTTCCTGGTCGCCTGGCTGGCCATTGTCCCCCTGGCCGCGGCCGAGGGCCGTGACGGGCCTCCTCCCAGGCGCCCCGGTCCGGAGCAAACGTCCGAGCGCGCGCCGGCCGCATCGGACCGGCTGCCCGCTGATTCCGTCACCCACCACGAGCTGAAGCTGCCGGGGCGGACCCTGCGCTATACGGCGACCGCCGGCAGTCTTCCGCTCGTCGATCCCAAGGGCAAGCTGCTCGCCGAGATCGCCTACGTCGCCTATGTGCTCGACGGCGAGCCCGCCGAGCGGCGGCCGATCACCTTCGCCTTCAACGGCGGCCCGGGTGCCTCGTCGGCCTACCTGCATCTGGGCTCGCTCGGCCCGAAACGCCTGCCCTTCGGCAGCCAGGGCGACACGCCCTCCGGCACGCCGGCGCTGGTGGACAATGCCGACACCTGGCTCGACTTCACCGACCTCGTCTTCGTCGATCCGGTGGGCACCGGCTTCAGCCGCTTCGCCGAGCCCAGCGAGGAGCTGCGCAAGCAGTTCTGGTCGGTCGATGGGGACGCGCGCTCACTGTCCCGCATCGTCGCCAAATACCTGGCGCGCAATGACCGGCTGATGTCGCCCAAGTATCTCGTCGGCGAGAGCTACGGCGGCTTCCGGCTGCCCAAGATCGCCAGCCTGCTGCAGACCAACGATGGCGTGGGGGTCTCCGGGCTCATCATGCTGTCGCCGGTGCTCGATTTCTCGCTGCTCACGGACGGCCCGACCAAGCTGCTGACGACGGCGGCGCTGCTGCCCTCCATGGCGGCCGCCAAGCTGGAGCGCGACGGCAAGTTCAGTCCCGCCGCCGTGGCCGCCGCCGAGCGCTACGCCGGCAGCGACTATCTGGCCGATCTGGTGCGCGGTCCCCGCGACAAGGACGCCGTCGGCCGCATCGTCGATCGGGTGACCGAGCTCACGGGCCTCGACCGCAGCCTGGTCGAGCGCCTGGGGGGGCGCATCGACGCGCGCACCTTCGCGCGCGAGTTCTACCGCGGCAGCAACCGGGTCGGCAGCAGCTACGACGTCCTGGTGTCCAGCCCCGATCCATATCCGAACGACGCGCGCACGCGCTACGAGGACCCGATCCTGGAGGGATCGACGGCGCCACTCACGAGTGCCGCAGTGGACTATCTGTCGCGCACGCTCAACTGGAAGCCCGATGCCCGCTATAACCTGCTCAGCGACGAGGTGAACCGGGCCTGGAACTGGGGCGGCGGGTTGAGCGTGCCGGAGGTGCTGAGCGATCTCAGGTCCGCCCTGGCGCTCGACGAGAAGCTCAAGGTTCTGACCGTGCACGGTTTCACCGATCTGGTGACGCCCTATTTCGAGTCCAAGCTGGCGCTCGCCCAACTGCCCCAGATCGGCGCGCCCGACCGCGTTCAATTCGAGGTATTCCCCGGTGGCCATATGTTCTATTCGAGGGACGGATCGCGCTCGCTCTTCCGCGAGGCGGTGAGGCGGCTCTATCAGCCGTCGGCCGATGAGGGCGCTCAGCGCCCCAATGGAACGTTGCGTGACTGATCTGACCAAGCGCTGGTCCGCGCGCCCGAATCGCTTCCGCCCGCGCGGCGGCCGCTCCAGCCTTGGATGGCTGCCCGCCGTGTTGCTCGTCGCCGGCCTGGGCGGCTGTTCCTTCGATATGGATGGCTTCGCCTTCGGCAACGACAAGTCGGTCGCTGCCCACGTCGGCACCACCGAGCCGGTGATCGGAGCGGACGGGCGCTGCACGGCCGACCTCAACGTCAGTCCCGCTGCCCTGGCGCAGCGGACGCACAGCGTCGAGATCGGCATGACCGAGTGTGAGCTGGTCGCCCTGAAGGGGCAGCCGACCGACGTGCTCGTCGGCGAAAGCGGCAAGGGCCAGCGCGAGGTGCAGGTGCTCTACCAGGAGCCCGCGGGCAAGAAGCTCTACATGTTCACCGACAACAAGCTCACGCGCGTGGTGGACTGAGCCGTCGCGGCGGCGCCGGGTGGCCGCTCAATCGGCGGCCGGCGGCTCGGTGCCCATGACCAGCGTCACCGCCCCATCGAGCAGCGGTGCCGCCATCGCGAAGAAGCGGGCGACAACGTCGGATCCGTTGTGGCTGTCCATCGCGGCCTGGTCGGCGTAGCGCTCATAGGTCGTAAAGACGCACGGATCGCCGCTGTCCTGGCTGATGAAATAACCGACCGTCCCGGGCTCGTTGGCCCGCGCGTGGGCCGCGACGGCAAGCAGCGCATCGCGCATCGCCTGCTCGGCGCCGGGCTTGGTCCGGATGATCGCGGTGACCGTGTGCATGGAGCGCGCTCCCGATCGGATGTGGCGGAGGGTTCCGCCTCCATACCATAGGCGACCTCGGTTTCAGGCGCTCGCGGCTTCGATCTCGCCGGAGACCGTCAGCCATTCGTCCTCGGCGGCCGCCAGGGCCTGGGCCGCATCGGCGCGCATCTTGGAGAGCTCCGCGGCTTTCGCCGGGTTCCTGGCAAAGGTGTCGGGGTCGGCGAGCGCCGCGTCGACCTTGTCGATGGCGGCGCTCAGCTTGTCGATCCGCGCGTTCAGCACGTCGAGCCGCTTGCGCAGCGGCGCCAGCGCCTGCCGCCGCTCGGCCGTCTGGCGACGCCGGTCGGCCTGCTCGCTGCCGCCCGTCGCGGCGCTCCGCTCCGGCGTCGGTCCGGTCAGCACCAGCTTGCGGTAGTCGTCGAGGTCGCCGTCGAAGGTGCGCACGGTGCCGTCGGCGACCAGCCAGAGGCGCTCGACGCAAGCCTCGACCAGGAAGCGGTCGTGGCTGACGAGGATGACGGCGCCCGGGTAGTCGTTGATCGCCTCCATCAGCGCCTGGCGGCTGTCGATGTCGAGGTGGTTGGTCGGCTCGTCGAGGATGAGCAGATGCGGCCCCTCGAAGGCGGCAAGCCCCATGGTCAGCCGCGCCCGCTCGCCGCCCGAGAGCGAGGTCACGGGGGTGTCGGCTTTCTGTCCGGGAAAGCCCATCTGGGCCGCCCGGGCGCGGATCCTGGCTTCCGGGGCCCCCGGCATGCGCTCGGACACGTGCTGGAACGGTGTGGCGCCCGCCTCCAGCTCGTCGAGCTGGTGCTGGGCGAAATAGGCCACCGTGAGCTTGCCCGACCGCGTCACGGCGCCCGAGAGCGGCTGGAGCCGCCCGGCCAGGAGCTTGGCGAAGGTCGACTTGCCGTTGCCGTTCTGGCCGAGCAGGGCGATGCGGTCGTCGGGCGACAGGCTGAGATTCAGGCCACGCAGCACGATGCGCTCGTCGTAGCCGGCGACGACCGCCTCCATGGCAATCAGCGGCGGCGCCAGGGGGCGGGCGGGCGCCGGGAGGTTGAAGGGCAGCACCTCCTCGTCGGTCATCGCCGCGATCGGCTCCATCTTTTCCAGGCGCTTCAACCGCGACTGCGCCTGTCTCGCCTTGGTGGCCTTGGCCCGGAAGCGGTCGACGAAGGCCATCAGGTGCTTGCGCTCGGCCTCCTGCTTGCTGCGGGCCGACGCCTGCAGCGCCATCTTCTCGCGTCGCTGGCGGTCGAACGAGGTGTAGCCGCCGCGGTAGAGCGTGAGCTTGCCGCGGTCGAGATGCAGGATGTGGTCGACCGCCTCGTCAAGGAGCTCGCGATCGTGGCTGATGACGATCGCCGTGTGCCGGTAGCGGCCTAGAAAGTCGTAGAGCCAGAGCGTCCCTTCGATATCGAGGTAGTTGGTCGGCTCGTCGAGGAGCAGCAGGTCCGGTTCCGAGAACAGTACGGCGGCGAGGGCGACCCGCATGCGCCAGCCGCCGGAGAACGATGCGCACGGCCGCGCCTGCGCCGCCGCGTCGAAGCCGAGCCCATGCAGGATGGCGGCGGCGCGCGCCGGGGCGGAATGGGCGCCGATGTCGATCAGCCGCGTCTCGATGTCGGCCCGGCGCATGGGATCGTCCGTGGTCTCTGCCTCGGCCATGAGCGCTGCCCGCTCCGTGTCGGCGGCGAGCACGACCTCCAGCAGCGTTTCCGGCCCACCCGGTGCCTCCTGGGCGACGGCGCCGATCCGGCGATGGCGGGGCAGGGAGACGCTGCCGCCCTCCGACGCGATGTCGCCGAGCAGCAGACGAAACAGGGTTGATTTGCCGGCGCCGTTGCGGCCGACCAGGCCGACGCGCGCCCCATCCGGAATGGCAGCGCCCGCCCTGTCGAACAGGACCCGCGGTCCGAGCCGATAGGTGAGGTCGTTGATATGGAGCATGGGCGGCTTTTGCCGCTACCGCAGGCGCGGCGCAAGCGCCGCCTGCATTTGGCGTGCGTGGCTCTTCTGCGCCCGGAGCGGGCGCGGCGGCATTTCGCGATCTTTGCGCGAAGGCGCCGCAATCTTGCCGGTTTCACGCCGCAGCGCCGCCGCGCCCGAACCGCGTGGTGAAGCTGTGGATAACCTGTTGATTCGTTGTGACTTACATGCGCCGTCACCTTTCCCGGCCCGCCCTCCTGCTGGTCATCATCGCGCTGGCCTGCGGCACGCTCGCGGTCCTCGATGCGTCCGCCCGCCAGCGGAGCGACGCCCGCGTCCTGTTCATCCCGCTGCTACGCCGCTAGAGCGCTTCCTGCTCGGGTAGACATGCTCCAGGGCGCTTCCTGGTCGGGTGGAGTCCGACGCCGGCCGCCGAGCGCCTCGGTCCGCACGGTGAGGCGCTCGTGGACGACCTGGGGCTGGCCACGTCCATAAAGACGCCGCCGTCGCCTCGCCTCCGATGAGCCGACGCAGGCAGGGCGTTCGTTCTTGTTGCTCGAACGGAGCATCGGCAAATCAATGCTGCGCCGTAGAAAGCTGACGAGAGCGGCGCTGCCGACAAGTCGGACGAATATCCTGGAATTGGCACACGAGAGATAGCGATAAGCGGCCGTTTCATGTAGCTCCGATCAGGTCGAGCGCCGGACTAAGCCTGCGCGTCGGCGACCATCCGCCCCACGGCGCACCGCCGGCATGGCGCGCAGATGCGAGGGGCGGAGGCGCGTCGCAGGACCTTTGGGTCGCTTCAAAATGCCGGTGCGATCGGTACAATCGCCCGCGACGTGCAACTGGTACGCGAGCCTATGGACTGCCAGATCATGGCGGGACCACAGGACGGCGGGCACTGCGGGGGCGATCCAATTGCCTGAAGCTCCAACCGAGCCGTTGCCGTCGCACGACGATCGGATCGCGGCCGAGCTGGTTGCCGCCCTGTATCGCGCCGTCACCCCCGGCGTCATCGGCGCTGCGGTGGGCGCCGCCATCCTTGCCGCCGCGTTGTACCGGCTCGGTCATGTCGAAGCGTTCACGGGGCTTGCGTGGGCCGGCTACATCGCCGCCTGCGCGACGGCTCACATCCTCGTGTGCCGCGCCTACGAGCGGGCGGCGCCGGCCGTGATGGATTGGCGACGCTGGGCCTATCGCTTCACCTGGGTCAGCCTGGCGGAGGGCATCGGCTGGGGCTGGGCCAGCCTGTGGCTGCCCTCGAGCGGTGGCTTCCAGATCGACCTCCTGGTCCATGTGGTGACGTTCGCAGTCGCGGCCGGGGCCATCCCAGGGTTCAGCCCGTTCCTGCCGGCATTCTTCGCGTTGTTCCTGCCGGCGACGGTTCCCTACGGCGTCGTCGGCCTTGGCGCGGACGATCCGGTGGAGCAGACGGCCGCGATCCTGGTGTTCGTCTTCACCGGGGCCGTCGGCGCGCTCGCCGTCACGACGAGCCGGACATTCCGGCAAAATGTCAGCCTGCGGATCAAGACCGAGCAAATGGCCGTCGATCTGCGTCGGCAGAAGGAGATCGCGGAGCAGGCGAGCCTGGCCAAATCCGCCTTCCTGGCGGCGGCGAGCCATGATCTGCGGCAGCCGATCCATGCGCTGGGACTGTTCGTCGGCGCCCTGCGGCGCACCGCCCTGCCGCCGGAAGGCCGGCAACTGGTGGAACAGATCGAGGCGTCGACGACGGCGATGGACGGCCTCTTTTCCGCCCTTCTGGACATTTCCCGTCTGGATGCGGGGATCGTCGAAATTCATCGCCGGCCGTTTGCGATTGGTCCGTTCCTGGCGCGCATTTGCCGCGATCATGCGCAGGAGGCCGAGGCAAAGGCCGTGTCTCTCGTCTGGAAGCCATGCGAGGCGGTCGTCGATGCAGACCCCGTGCTGATGGAGCGCATCCTGCGCAACCTGGTTTCGAACGCCGTCCGCCACACGCGGCAGGGCCGCGTCGTGGCCGGCTGCCGGCGGCGCGGCAACCACATCGCCGTCCAGATATGGGATACCGGGCCCGGCATCCCGGAGGATCAGCAGGAGCGCGTATTCCAAGAGTACTACCAGCTCGGCAATCCCGAGCGCGACCGCGCCAAGGGCCTCGGCCTGGGGCTGGCCATCGTGCGCCGGCTGACGCTGCTCCTGGGCTGCCAGCTGAAGTTGCGCTCCGAGCCCGGCCGCGGCTCCTGTTTCGAAGTCACCATGCCGCTGGCCGCCGATCAGCGAGCCGCTGTCGAGCCCGTGCCGAAGAGCGAAGCCGGCGCGCTCGCGACCGGCCTCGTCGTCGTCATCGATGACGAAGTGGCGATCCGCGAGGGCATGTCCAGCCTGCTCGCGGGCTGGGGGCACGAGGTCATCACGGCAGGCTCGGGCGACGACGCCATGCAGCGCCTCTCGACCTGGCCGGTGCGCCCCGACCTGATCATCTGCGACTATCGGCTGCGCGACGAGGAGAACGGCATCGACGTCATCGAGCGGCTGCGTTCGGAATACAATGAGACGATCCCGGCCATGCTGATCACCGGTGACACGGCGCCGGACCGATTGGCCGAGGCGCAGCAGAGCGGGCTGCTGCTGCTCCACAAGCCGGTCTCCAACAGCAGGCTGCGTGCCGCCATCGTGAATCTCATCGGGGTCGCGGGGACGCGGGAGGCCGACGACGTGGGTGCGGCCGTCGTCAGATGAGACCCGCCTCCCGGCCGACGGCTGCGGCCTGCGTCCGGTTCACGACGTTCAGCGCCTTGAAGATCGCCGTGATGTGGGCCTTCACCGTCTTCTCGGACAGGTCGAGCTCCAGGGCGATGGTCTTGTTCGGCTGCCCGGCGCTCAGGCGGCGCAGCACCTCGATCTGCCGCTCCGTCAGGACCGAACCGGTGCCGCTGCGCCGCAGCAATTGAGCCTGCCGCGCATCCGCCACCTCGTTCAGGATCAGTGGCGGTACATAGAGGTCGCCATTCAGAACGAGCTTGATGGCCGACAGCAAGGTGTTCTGGCTCGCCGATTTCGGCACGTAGCCGAGCGCCCCCTGGGCGAGCGCTCCGCGCGCGTCGCGCGGATCCTCCGAGGAGGAGAGCACGATCACCGGCAGATCCGGGCGGGCCCGGCCAAACGCGGCGATGACCGGAAGCCCTGCCATTCCCGGCATGACGAGATCGAGCACGACGATGTCGAGATCCGCATGATCCTCGATCAGTCGCAGCCCCTCGGACGCAGCGCCCGCCTGCAAGACGACCGTATCCGGCCCGGCCTGCCTCAACAGCGCGGCAAGTCCTTCACGCAGCACCGGATGGTCATCGACGATCAGCACCTTCATGTCGGCATTATCAGCCATCGGCAAGATGTCACAAGAGGCTGATAGACCATGAACTGTCGAAATCGGTCCTAGGACGGTCATGGGACCTATGGGTGAGGCGCGCGTCGAGAGACGTCGGGGAGATTTTTGTCTTTTTTCTCTGATTTATAAGGTTGTTTTTGATTAAACGCGATATAGATTCAAAATAATGATATATAATACGTCCGCTTCCGAGGTTACCATATAATCGGGGTCCTTGTTGATTTCGCTGGAGCTTTGTCGGTGGCGCCGGCTTGGCTGACGGCAACGCGCTATTGGCCGGGAAGCCGCCGGGTCCAGTCCGTTGCACGTCGATGCAGGCAGCCGCAGCGGCGTGTTCGCAAGTTTATCTCGATCTAAGCCGTTCGTTCGATGGTCGAGCGGGCGGACATCGGATGGGCGATTCGCGCCCACGCGCGCCGATTCGCGCGAAACGGCCTGTGGGAATCCCCCTTCGCCGCGGCCGCAGCCGTTGTTCTCCACGCCGTCGCCCCCCGATTCGCGGCGGTGGAAGGTCTCGGGCTGCACAGCCGCTTGACGTTGCGTATCCCGGGCCTAAGCATGCCTTTTCGAGGGCGGCGCGGGCTTTGGCGGATTCAGGGCCGGCACGCCATCCGTTTGTCTGAGCGTCGGAGGCGTCCGAGGATCGGTTGCGCCTGTTCGGGGCCGATGCTCGAGGGGGGGCAAAGCCGTGGTTTCGCTGGTGCGCGTGCCGTTTTTCAAGGACGCAGGTATCGACCTGGTGCCGTTCGAGCAGCGTTGCCATTGGCGCAAGTTCGACGTCGACGAGATCCTCGTCGACTTCGAGGACACGTCGACGGACGTCTTCTTCATCGTCAGCGGCGACGTCCGTATTCTGATCCGGACCCAGGCGGGCAAGGAGATCATCCTGGGCGAGATGCGCGGCGGCCAGTTCTTCGGCGAACTGGCTGCGATCGACGGCGTCGGCCGGTCGGCCAACGTGACGGCGCTGACGCGGGGCGAGGCGTGCATCGTGCCGGCGCACGTGTTCCGCGAGATGATCTATACGGCGCCGCCGCTGGCCGAGCGGATCATGCGGCTGCTCGCCGGACGGGTGCGCGAGCTCAATGCCAGGCTGATGGAGCACTCGGTGCTCGACCTGCGGCATCGGCTCTATTCCGAGTTGCTGCGGCTCTCCCTGCCACGTGCCGGCCACGGCAACGAGCGGGTGGTGACCCCGCCGCCCTACCATCATGTGCTGGCGGCGCGCATCGGTTGTCGGCGCGAGCAGGTGACCCGCGAGTTCACCACCATGTCGCAGGAGGGGCTGGTGGAGCGCACCCGCGGTGCACTGGTTCTCAAGAACCCGCAGATTCTCGAGGCGCGTGTGGCGGAGGCGCTGCGCGAAGACGCGTAGCCTATTCTAGTCGGCGCGCGTCCAAGTCTGGCTGCGGCAGATCATTCCGCCCAGCACGCAGCCCGACAGCTCCAGTGCGCCCGCGCCCTTCGGCCTCATCTTGCCGCTGTAGGTCTTGCCGTCGGTGTAGTTGTAGAGGGAGCCGGCATAGGCGCCGCCGCCGACCGGCTTGACACCATACATCATCTGCACACCGACTAGGCTCCGGCTGCGCTTCGTTGCGTCCGGGTTCTTCTCGTCCGTGCCGCCCCTGCGGGTCCAGACGATCGTCCCGCAGTAGCTGCCGCCGCAGGGAGCGATCCGAATCCGGGTCTCTCCGGTTTGCGACAGCCAGGTTCCGGCGAGGTCGTCTGCATAGGCGGGGCAGGCGAGCGCAAGACAAAGGCCAAGGCCCGGAAGCGTCAAGGGGTTCGGCATCATCGTCCTCCCTGGTCATCGGCGCTCTTCGGCGCACGGATGCAGCCAGTGTAGAGCGGGACGGTCCGAGGCAGCACTTCGCCTTTGGGACGAGACGGCGCGCCGCTACACTCTGCGTTTGCGGGGCCGCGAATAGTCTCGCGGTCAGTGGCGAGCGCGCTTGTCGGCCCACCGGGGCGTCGCTATAAGGCCGCCACTTTCCCAATCTTCTCCAGCTTCCGACGAGTGAACCGCATGGCCCTCGAGCGCACGTTCTCCATTCTCAAGCCCGACGCGACGGAGCGTAACCTGACCGGCGCGATCAACGACGTGATCGAGAAGGCCGGCCTCAGGATCGTGGCGCAGAAGCGCGTCCGCATGAGCCGCGAGCAGGCCGAAACGTTCTATGGCGTGCATCGCGAGCGGCCGTTCTTCGGCGAGCTCGTCGCGTTCATGACGTCGGGGCCCGTCGTCGTGCAGGTGCTGGAAGGCGAGGGCGCCATCGCGCGCTATCGCGAGGTGATGGGCGCCACCAACCCGGCCAACGCCGCGGATGGGACCATCCGCAAGCTGTTCGCCAAGTCGGTTCAGGAGAACTCGGTGCACGGGTCCGACGCGCCGGAAACCGCGCAGGTCGAGATCGCCCAGTTTTTTGCCGGTAACGACATCGTCGGCTGAATAGGTCGGTTGCTCGGGCGGCTGTTGACGCGGCTTCGGCGGCGGCTCATACGGCCGTTCCGCCGTCCGTTCGACACGCATTGCCTCTGGCGCGGAGCGAGCCGTCGAGCTCAAAGGAGATCACACGTGCGCCTGACGACTCTCACGCTTTTCGGTCTGCTTGCCGCCACGCAGGCGCTCGCCGGTGCATCCAGCACGGCCGTCCAGATTCCGGCCAACGATCCCAGCGCTGCCAATCTCACGCCCTATGAGATCAGCCTGCGGGCCTTCGATGCCTGCCAGGTCACCCAGTCGCGCCTCCAGAACACCACTCGCGAGGCGGTGCATACGCCGTGCAGCTGCTATGCCAAGCGTACGGTCGCCAACATGAACAAGGAGGAGATCGCCTCCTTCCGTCAGACCGGCTACTTCAACGACAGCGCGCGCGGCAAGGCGATCGAAGCCCTCAACTACTGCAAGCTGAAGAGCCCGATCTGAGCCGCAGGCTCCTTCGGACCCGGCTTGAGCCGGGTCCGTGGGCGTGATCCGGAGGCGGGACGGGGCTCAATCCGCGATCAGCGACGCGTCGGCCATGGCCTGCGCGTCGGCATAGACGACCCGTTCCTGCGCGAGCGTCGCGCGTCCCGCGGCGACCAGCGCGAGCGCCCTGGGATAGAGCTGATGCTCCGCGGCCAGGACGCGGGCCGACAGGCTGTCGGCCGTGTCGTCGAAGCGGACGGGCACGGCGGCCTGGGCGATGATCGGCCCGGCGTCCAGATCGTGGCTGACGAAGTGCACGGTGCAGCCGTGCAGCAGCACGCCGGCGGCAAGCGCCCGCTCGTGGGTGTGCAAGCCGGGCAAGGCTGGCAGCAGGGACGGGTGGATGTTGATCATCCGCCCATGCCAGGCCGTGACGAACGAGGGCGTCAGCACGCGCATGAAGCCGGCCAGGCAGACGAGCTCGACGCCCTCCCGGCGCAGGCGCTCGTCGATCGCCTGCTCGAAGGCGACACGGTCGCCCTTGAATGGCCGGTGATCGACCACCGCCGTTGCGATCCCCTGTTCGGCGGCGGCCGCGAGACCTCCGGCGTCGCGCCGGTTCGCCAGGACGAGCACGATCTCAGCCGGGTAGTCGGCAGCCTTCGCCGCATCGATGAGCGCTGCCATGTTGGAGCCGCGGCCGGAAATGAGGACGCCGACACGCCGTCTGGCGGCCGGGGTGAGAGATGCCGTCACGTCCTGAGCTGCCCCCGCGTGGTGACCCGTGGCCCGCCGTCCGCGGCAACGACTTCGCCGATGCGAAGCGCCGTTTCGCCTTCGGCCATGAGCGCCGCTTGCAGCTCCACCGCCCGCTCGCGCGGAACGACGGCGATCATGCCGATGCCGCAGTTGAAGGTGCGCAGCATTTCGCTCTCCGCGATCCCGCCTGTCCGCGCCAGCCAGCCGAAGACCGGCGGCGGGTCGAGAGCGTCGAGGTCGAGGCGGGCGCCCAGACCGTCCGGCAGCACACGCGGAATATTGTCCGGAAAGCCGCCGCCGGTGATGTGCGCCAGCGCCTTGATGCCGTCCCATTGCCGCAACGTGCGCAGGATCGGCTTGACGTAGATGCGGGTGGGGACCAGCAGCGCCTGGCCGAGGGTGCGGCCCGGGCTGAACGGCGCCGGCGCATCCCAGCCGAGACCGGCGTCGGCGACCACCCGCCGCACCAGCGAGAAGCCGTTGGAGTGGAGGCCCGAGGAGGCGAGGCCGATGAGCACGTCGCCCGCGGCGACGTCGGCCCGCGGCAGCAGCTGCCCCCGTTCGGCCGCGCCGACCGCGAAGCCCGCCAGATCGTAGTCGCCGGCCGCATAAAGACCCGGCATTTCGGCCGTCTCGCCGCCGATGAGCGCGCAGCCGGCTTCGTGGCAGCCGGCCGCGATGCCGGTGACGATCGCCACGCCGGCGCGGGCGTCGAGCTTGCCGGTGGCGAAATAGTCGAGGAAGAACAGCGGCTCGGCGCCCTGGACAATGAGGTCGTTGACGCACATGGCGACGAGATCGATGCCGATCGTGTCGTGGATGCCGGTCTCGATGGCGATCTTGACCTTGGTGCCGACGCCATCGTTGGCGGCGACCAGGATCGGATCGCGGAAGCCGGCCGCCTTGAGGTCGAACAGGCCGCCGAAACCGCCGATCTCCGCATCCGCTCCGGGCCGCCGCGTCGCGCGCACCAGCGGCTTGATGGCGTCCACCATCGCGTTCCCGGCATCGATATCGACACCGGACGCTGCATAGGTCAGGCGCGTTCCGCGCGCATCCTCGTTCGTCATTCCGTTCGCCGGCTCCGCCGTTGACATCATACCCTGGAGATAGGGCCGCAGGTACGACGCGCGGCGCGCCCGTGCAAGGTCCATCGCGAATCCCTGCATTGATGCGTAAGTTGGCGGTGGATCCGCGCCCATGACCTTACCCAACCTGATCACCATTGCCCGCCTGTTCATGGTGCCGCTCGTCGTCGCCGCGATCGGCGCTGGCCGGTGGCAGGCGGCGTTCGTCGTGTTCGTGCTGGCGGGCCTATCGGACGCGGTCGACGGCTTCATCGCGCGCCGCTGGAACATGCGCTCCGAGCTCGGCGCCTATATCGACCCGTTCGCCGACAAGGCGCTCCTGGTCTCCATCTACGTGGCGCTGTCGGTCGCCGGTGCCTTGCCTGGCTGGGTCGCCATCCTGGTGGTGTCCCGGGACGTGATGATCGTCTCCGCCATCGTCATAGCCTGGCTGCTCGAACGCCCCATGGCCATGCGCCCGCTGGCGGTCAGCAAGATCAACACGGCGGCGCAGATCGCCTTCGCCGCGATCGTGCTGGCGGCCAACGCCTTCAGCCTGCCGCTGGGCCTCGGCTTCGACGTCGGTGTCCTGGTCATCGTCGTCTTGACGCTGCTGTCCGCCGGTGCCTATCTCGGTCTGTGGCTCCGGCACATGGCGGTGTAGCGCGGCGGCGCGGCGGCCGGGTGCGGGCCGGCCACGGCCCACGGCGGATCGGCGTGGGCGCAGTCGAGGGAGCGAGCTCCCGACCCGCGGGATCGATTTGCGTCCCGCTCGACATCGAACCGGAGACGACGCGGGCACGGTGATGACCATTCAGCGGCAGGCCATCTTCTGGGGGCTGGCACTCCTGGGTCTCGCGCTCATGCTGTACATCCTGCGGGACGTGCTGCTGCCGTTCGTGGCGGGGCTCGTGCTGGCCTACCTGCTCGATCCGCTGGCCGATCGCCTCGAGCGATTGCACATCAAGCGCCTGGCGGCGACGATCATCATCCTCGGCGCCTGCATCCTGGTGTTCATCCTGGCGCTGATGGTCATCGTGCCGGTGCTCGGCAATCAGCTCGCGGCCTTCCTCGACAAGCTGCCGGCGACCGTCGCCCGGTTGCAGCAGCTGGCGGTGGAGCAGGGTGGCCCGCTGCTGCGCCGCATCGGCGGCGACAAGGCCTTGTCCGACATGCAGAGCTCGCTTGGCCAGGTGATGTCGCAGGCGGCGAGCTGGATCGGCCAGTTCCTCACCTCGCTGTGGTCGAGCGGTCAGGCCGTGATCGGCATCGTGTCACTCATCGTGGTGACGCCCGTCGTCGCCTTCTACCTGCTCGTCGACTGGGACCGCATGGTGGCCACCGTCGATGCCTGGGTGCCGCCGCGCCACCGCGGCACCGTGCGCATGCTGGCTCACGAGATCGACACGGCGATCGCCGGCTTCATCCGCGGCCAGGCGCTGGTCTGCCTGTGCCTGGGTACGTTCTATGCGGTGGGCCTGACCGCCGTCGGATTGAATTTCGGCGTCCTGATCGGGCTCGGCAGCGGTCTGCTCACGTTCATTCCCTATGTGGGATCGCTCACCGGCTTCGTCGTCTCGCTCGGCGTCGCGATCGTTCAGTTCTGGCCCGATTGGACCATGATCGCGGCCGTCGCCGCCATCTATGTGGTCGGGCAGTTCGTCGAGGGAAATGTGCTGTCGCCGCTACTCGTCGGCGACGCGGTCGGCCTGCATCCCGTCTGGCTGATGTTCGCCCTGTTCGCCTTCGGCTCGCTGTTCGGCTTCGTCGGCGTGCTGCTCGCGGTGCCCTTGGCGGCGGCCGTCGGGGTGCTGATCCGGTTCGGCTTGCGGCAGTATCTGAACAGCCCGTTCTACGACGATTCATCGGCGCCCGAGCCGAAGGTGCCGAAAGCTCCCGTGTCCTCCTCCGATGCCCATGCCGCCTGACATGGGTCGCGCGGGGGGACGGCGCCGTGGCTAAGGGCGTTCGCCAGCTGACGTTGTCATGGCCGGTCAGCGATCGCTTCGGGCTGGACGACTTTCTGGTCGGCGAAGCCAACGCACAGGCCTTCGAGCTCGTCATGCGGTGGCCCGACTGGCCCGAGCCGGTGCTGCGCCTGACGGGGCCGCCGGGAGTGGGCAAGAGCCACCTTGCGGCCATCTTTGCCCAGCGCGCCGGCGCTGCCCATTTCGCCGGATCGGAGCTGGACGCGGACGCGGTCCTTGGCCTGGATGCCGGCCGCCCGCTGGTGGTGGACCCTTGCGACCAGGGGCTTGCCGACGAGCACGCGCTCTTTCATTTGCTCAACCGTATCCGGGCCGAGCGCGGCAGCGCCTTGCTTGTGGGGTGTCGAGCCCCTCAGCATTGGGGGGTGGCGACGGCCGATCTCGTGTCCCGCCTGCGGCTGTCGCCGGTCGTCGAGATCGAACCGCCGAACGACGCTCTGTTCAAGGCTATCCTGGTCAAGCTATTCCACGACCGGCAACTCGTCGTCGACGCAGCCGTCGTCGACTATCTGGCTCTGCGCCTGGATCGCTCCGTCGCCCGCGCACGTGAGATCGTGGCTGTGCTCGATGGCCAGGCCCTGAGCCTGGGTCGGCGCGTCACCCGGCCGATGGCCGCCGAGATCCTGCGACAGGCCGATGCCGCCGGCGCGACCGAGACAGAAGAGGGGGATGTGGCATGACGAAGGGGCCGACACGCAGCCCACTAGGCCAGACGATCCGGCGCCCGGCCGTGCGCCGGGCGCCGCCGCGGGCGCGTCGCTCTGTTGTCACAGAAAGACATGAGAACGTTGAAGCCGGCCGTCCGGAGGACGGAGCCATGACCGAAGGAGAGCATGCCATTCCGACCGAAGATGATGCTCTTGCCACGGCCGTGATCGTCCATGACGTCGAGCCGGAGGCCACACCCGACCCAGAGAACCTGAAGGTTGCGCGGGAGAGCGGGGACGCGTCCGCAGCGGCCGCCGAGGTCGTGATTCCCGACGGTGTCGACCTGCGTGACAAGCCGGAGCGGTTCATCAATCGCGAGCTGTCGTGGCTCCACTTCAATCGGCGCGTGTTCGAAGAGGCGTCGAACGAGGCGCATCCGCTGCTCGAACAGCTCCGCTTCCTGTCCATATCCGCCAACAATCTCGACGAGTTCTTCATGGTGCGCGTCGCCGGCCTGCGCGGGCAGGTCCGCAGCGGCGTCGAGACCCGCTCGGAGGACGCCCTGACGCCCCTCGAGCAACTCGCAGCGATCGGCAAGGCGGTGTCCTCGCTGGCCAGCGATCAGCAGCGCCGGTGGCGCGAGCTCAAGGACAAGCTGCTGGACAACGGCATCGTCATCGTCGACAGCACCGAGCTGACTCAGGCGGAGAGCATGTGGCTGGAGGAGCACTTCCTCAGCCATATCTTCCAGATCCTCACGCCGTTGGCGGTCGATCCGGCGCATCCGTTTCCCTTCATCCCCAATCTGGGCTTCTCGATCGCGCTGTCGCTGTTCCGCCAGAGCGACCACCGGGCGCTCAACGCGCTGATCCGCGTGCCCAACAAGGTCGAGCGGTTCATCCGGCTGCCGGACTTCGCGGAGACCGGGGCGCAGCGACTGCTGCCGCTGGAGCAGGCGATCGTCCTGTTCACCGGCCGGCTCTTCCCCGGCTACACCGTGACCGGGCAGGGCGGCTTCCGCATCATCCGCGACAGCGACCTGGAAATCGAGGAAGAGGCGGAAGATCTCGTCCGCCTGTTCGAGACGGCGCTGAAGCGCCGTCGCCGCGGCACGGTGATCCGCGTCGAAGTCGACAGCCACATGTCCGAGGAGTTGCGCAACTTCGTCATCGGCGAGCTCGACGTGTCGGCCGACGAGGTGTTCCTGGTGGAGGGCATGCCGGCGCTGAACGAGCTGTCGCAGCTGGTATCCATCGACCGGCCCGACCTCAAGTTCAAGCCTTACAACCCGCGCTATCCCGAGCGGGTGCGTGAGCACGCCGGCGATTGCTTCGCAGCGATCCGGCAGAAGGACCTGATCATTCACCACCCCTACGAGTCGTTCGACGTGGTGGTGCAGTTCCTCCAGCAGGCGGCGCGTGACCCCAATGTCGTCGCCATCAAGCAGACCCTCTATCGCACCTCGTCGGACTCGCCGATCGTGAAGGCGCTGGCCGAGGCAGCCGAGGCGGGCAAGTCGGTGACGGCCCTGGTCGAGCTCAAGGCACGTTTCGACGAAGAGGCCAACATCCGGTGGGCGCGCGACCTGGAACGTGCCGGCGCGCAGGTGGTCTTCGGCTTCATCGAGCTCAAGACCCATGCCAAGCTGTCGTCGGTGGTGCGGCGCGAGGGCGGCCAGCTGGTCACCTACTGCCACGTGGGCACCGGCAACTACCACCCGATCACCGCCCGCATCTACACCGACCTGTCGTACTTTACCGCCGACCCCGTCATCGCCCATGACGTGGCGCGTATCTTCAACTTCATCACCGGCTACGCGGAGCCCGCGGAGCTGGAGCGCATGGCGGTGTCGCCGGTCACGCTGAAGGCGCGCATTCTGCGCCATATCGATGAGGAGATGAGCCACGCGAGGGCCGGGCGTCCCGCGGCGATCTGGCTCAAGTGCAACTCGCTGGTCGACCCGGTGGTGATCGATGCGCTCTACGAGGCCAGCCAGGCGGGGGTGCAGGTCGACTGCGTGATTCGCGGCATCTGCTGCCTCCGGCCCGGCATTCCGGGGCTGTCGGAGAACATCCGGGTGAAATCAATTGTCGGGCGATTCCTGGAGCATAGCCGCATCTATGCGTTCGGGAACGGCCAGGCACTTCCTAACCCGAAAGCGCACGTCTATATCTCGTCGGCCGATTTGATGCAGCGAAACCTCGATCGGCGTGTCGAGGCCCTGTGCCCGATCGTGACCCCGACCGTCCACCAGCAGGTCCTCGACCAAATCATGCTGGCCAACCTGCTGGACAATGAACAGAGCTGGCGGGTTTTGCCGGATGGCTCCGCCACACGTATCCAACGCATGCAGGGCGAGGAGCCGTTCAACGCTCATCGCTACTTCATGACCAATCCGAGTTTGTCCGGACGTGGAAAGTCTCTCAAGGATTCGAGCCCTCGTACCCTTCCGAAGCGCTCGACCAAGCGATAGCGACAGCGCCCGATCCAGCGACGACGCTCGATCTGGCGACAGCGCTCGATCGGGCGAAAGCGACGGCAAGGCGCCGAGCCGCCTGGTGATCGGGCCCCCGGTCGCCATCGTCGACATCGGCTCCAATTCGGTCCGCCTCGTCGTCTACGAGGGGCTGACCCGGTCGCCGACGCCGCTTTTCAACGAGAAGGTGCTGTGCGGCCTTGGCCGCAGCGTCGCCAGCACCGGGCAGCTCGCGGATGACGCCATGGCCAAGGCGCTCCGGGCCCTGGCGCGGTTCCGCATGCTCTGCGGCATCATGAAGGTCGGCGATGTGCATGTGCTGGCCACGGCCGCCGTGCGCGACGCCGCCAACGGCCAGGACTTTCTGGCCAAGGCCGAGGCGGTCTGCGGCTGCGACATCAAGCTGCTGGCCGGCACCCGCGAAGCCGAGCTGTCGGCGCTGGGCGTCATCTCCGGCTTCCATCACCCCGACGGCGTCGTCGGAGACCTCGGCGGCGGCAGCCTCGAGCTGGTCGATGTGAAGGGCAGCGTCATGGGCGCCGGCGTCAGCCTGCGCCTCGGTGGCCTCGCGCTGCAGGACGCCGCCGGCGGTTCGCTCAAGAAAGCGCAGAAGATCGCCCGCGAGGCGCTGGCGGGCGTCGATCAGGTCGAGGCCATGCGCGGCCGCAACTTCTACGCGGTGGGCGGCACCTGGCGCGCGCTGGCGACGCTGCACATGGGCCAGAAGGGCTATCCCCTGCACGTGATGCACGGCTACGCCATCACGCCGCGTGACGCGATGGATTTCGCCAGCATGGTCGAGCGGGTCGAAGCCGGCACGCTCGATGCGATCGAGAGCGTGTCCGAGGCGCGCCGGCCACTGCTCGCCTACGGTGCCCTGGTGCTCGAGGAGATCATCCGTCGCGGCCGGCCCAAGGCGATCGTCATCTCGGCCCTGGGGGTGCGCGAGGGGTTGCTCTACGAGCTGCTCGACGACGAGAACCGGGCGCTCGATCCGCTGCTCACGGCGGCTGCCGAGTTCAACGTCCTGCGCTCGCGCTCGCCCGTCCACGGCGAGGAGCTGATCGCCTGGATCGACGAGCTGTTTCATTCGCTGCATCTCGACGAGACCGCCGACGAAAAGCGCCTGCGCCACGCCGTCTGTCTCGTCTCGGACATTTCCTGGCGCGCGCATCCCGACTATCGCGGCGAGCAATCGCTCGGCCTGCTGGCGCAGGCGTCGTTCGTGGGCCTCGATCACGCAGAGCGGGCGTTCATCGCGCTCGCGAATTATTTCCGCCATGTCGGCCTGTCGGAGGACGGCAGCCCGCGGGCGCGCGAGCTGCTGACCGTACGGATGCTCGACCGAGCGCGGATCCTGGGCGCGGCGATGCGGGTCGCCTACATTCTGTCGGCGGCGATGCCGGGCGTGCTGCCGCAGGTGCCGCTCCGGGCCGTGCAGCATCGGCTGATTCTGCGGGTGCCGATCGAGATGGCCGACCTGTCGAGCGATCGCATCGCCAACCGGCTGCGGCAGCTGGCCAGGCTCGTCGGCCGCGAGCCGTCGGTCGTCACCGGCGGTTGATCGGGCAGCCGGATCGCGCGGACCATACAGCTACGTGCGTCGGCTGCATGATCCGAGACGCGCGCGGCGTCTCGGATCATGCTTGACGGCTTAGTTGGACGTCGGGTGCTCCTGGGACGTCGGGACGCGCTCGACTTCGACCTGCTGGCGACGAACCGTATCCTTCACGGTCTCGGTCCGCTCGGTGCCCTTCTTGCCGACGACGACCTCTTCGGCGATCCGCGCCGTCTTGGAGACCACGGCCTCTTCGGACGTCTCGATGACTTCGATGGTGTGATCGGCCCAATCGATGTTCTCGAGGAGCGTCGGATCCTGCACGACGCGACGGATCACCTCCGCGTGCTCGCTCTTGAGGTTGACCTGAGCTTCGACAGGGCGCTCGACGACGTACTTGCGAACGCGGGTGCGGCCGGTCTCGAACTGACGCTTGCTGACGTTCAGGGCTTCTTCGGCGAGGCGGATGATCTCGTTATCCACCCCGGCGGCGCGCTGCTCCTGGAGCTGCTGGCCGAGGAAGTGCTGCGCGCGCTGATCGACGTCGACGATCTTGAGGCTGTCGAGCATGCCCTGCGCCCGCTTCGCCTCGGCATCGTTGTGGACGCGGACGGTGAGGACGCCGCCGCCGTTCGCCAGGGCCCGCTCGTAGACCTCGCCTTCGTACTGGGCGAGCTCACGGCCGAACAGCTGCCGCCAGAAGGCCTTGCCCAACTCGGCCTTGCCGGCGAGCTTGAGCAGGGACTCCCGGTCGATGGTGTTCACGTCCGGGTCGGGGAAGCCGGCGGCCTCGAGCGCACGCTCGGCGTTCCGGGCGTCGACGACATTGTCAAAAAGAACAACGATTTCGTTCCGAGTCTGCATCTCTCTCGCTCCATTTGTCTTTGACGACAAGAACCGAGTGGCAGTAGTCGCCACCCCCACCCCCATGCGGTTAACTCCGAAGCTACGACTCGCTCTCGGGCGTTCTTGGAGGAAGACGTGTAACAACAACTTCGTGAGCACGAAGTGTAAGTTGTTCTTTGTGAGAGCTGGTGGTTTTGATTTTCTTGATTCTCAGCTCTTCCTTCAGGACGAGGCGTCTTTCGACGATCACTTCTTCCTCGACCACCGGAACGACAATTGTGTCGCCGTCGGTCCGGACGGCGGGCAGCGTGTCGATGGGCCGGTTGATCGGGACGCGCTCGACCTCGACTTTTTCGTTGGTGAGGAGCTCGTCCACGACGAGCGGGCGCTCCCGCGTCACGCGGCGCACTTGAACTCGCCCGGTTTCGATGCTCCGGCGGCCGACTGATACATCTTCGGCGTAAAGCTGCAGAACATGTTCCTTGTCATCGCCGTCGATGACGATGGAGTCTCCGGCATCCGCAGTGGTGTGCTCCGGCCTCGATGTCATGGAAGGTAACTCCGGTTCTTTAAAGAAGCGCGGGAAGCTCTCGTCTGCTCGTTTGGGCGGCGTCGGCGTGCCGATCGACATCGGGATAGATCGATCGATCTATAAATATATACACCTTATTGAAAATATAATTCAGATAAATAAAAGCTGGCTATCAAATAATCTACCAAATTTATTTGCCAACATTCATAATTAGGTCGATTGCTGGCAGATAGATACTAATTTAATTCTTTACATGTCAAACGAAATAAATCTGTCAGTTTGGTGACGTTTGCCGATGCGGGTCGACGTCGAGGCGAAGGGGTGAAAGACCTAGAGCGCTTCGCGATTGGGTGGAAACACCCAATCGCAAGAGAAGCGCTTCAGATTCAAAAAATTAGGAGCATTTCTCGCCATTGGATGATCGCCATCCAATGGCGAGAAATGCTCTAACGCGCCGGCCCGGCAACGCGCGCGGCAGACGCAGATTCGCGACGCTCAGGGGGGCGCTCCATGGCGTGCAATGCTGCTGGCTCGATGGCTTGCGAGCGGGCGCGCCGCGACGACGTGCCGATCCGGCAGACGCGCCTCGGCGCGGTCCGGTCGCTCGTCCAGGGGCGCCGGCGGGCCGGCGCGCCGTCGTCCGCCTCAGATGGCGACGATCTTCACGCGGGAGCGTTCGACGGCCAGGGACAGCTTGCCGTTCTTCAGCGCCAGGGCGCGTTCGCCGAAGATCTCGCGGCGCCAGCCTTTGAGCGCCGGCACGTCGGCCCCGTCGTCAGCGGCGATGGCCTCGAGATCGTCGACCGAGGCGATGATCTTCGGCGCGACGCGTTCGCCCTCCGAGACGGCCTTCAACAGCACCTTGAGGAGATCGAGCACGGCGCCGCCGCCCGCACGGCCGCGATCGCGCGACGGCAGCTCGATATCGGCCGGGTTGCGCGCCAGGCCCCTGGCGACCGCCTCGAGGACATCGGCGGCGGCGCGCGACCGCTCGAAGCCGTTCGGCACCGACCGGAGCTGGCCCAACGCCTCGCTGCTCCTCGGTGCGTGCGTGGCGACGTCGACGAGGGTGTCGTCCTTCATGACGCGCGACCGTGGTACGTCGCGTGACCGCGCCTCGCGCTCACGCCAGGCCGCCAGCTCGATCAATACGGCCGCGTCGCGCGGCTTGCGGATGCGGCTGGCGAGCCTGAGCCAGGCATCTTCGGGCTTGGTCGCGTAAGTGGCGGGCGAGGTGAGGATGGTCATTTCCTCCTCGAGCCATGCTTCGCGGCCCGTCTCGGCCAGCTGGGAGCGGAGCGCTCCGTAGATCGTGCGCAAGTGCGTCACGTCCGCGAGGGCATAGGTGAGCTGCTGCTCGGAGAGCGGCCGCCGCGACCAGTCGGTGAAGCGCGAGCTCTTGTCGATGCGGGCCTTGGCGAGGTCGTTGGCGAGCTGCTCGTAGGATACCGAATCGCCATAGCCGCAGACCATGGCGGCAATCTGCGTATCGAACAGCGGCGTCGGGATCAGGTGCCCCATGAACCAGACGATCTCGACGTCCTGCCGGGCGGAGTGGAACACCTTCTCCACCGCTGCATCGGCCATGAGCGCGAAGAAGGGCGCAAGATCGATCCCCGGCGCCAGCGGATCGACGAGCACCGCTTCCTCGGGGCCGGCCATCTGCAGCAGGCAGAGCTTTGAATAATACGTGCTCTCGCGCAGGAACTCGGTATCGACGGTGACGTAGGAATGGCGGGCGAGGCGCGCGCATGCAGCGGCGAGGTCGGGCGTCGTGGTGATCAAGTCCATGGCCGCGCTATAACCCAGCGCTCGCGCGCTGTCCGCAGTTTTGGCATGCTGCCGCCGTATTTTGGCCATGCGTGGCATTCTGTCCTGTCCGGACGCGGCGTGCGCCAGCCAGGCGCATCGTCTGCGTTCCTTGACAAGGCGCCGGCCCTATGGGTTTCTCCGGCCCCATTCGCACCGGCTCGGAGGGACCTCCGGGAGCCGCGCTTTCGCTGTTGAGATCTGGTTTTCCGATGCACCGTTACCGCTCCCACACGTGTGGCGCCCTGCGCGCGTCCGATATCGACCAGCAGGTGCGCCTGTCCGGCTGGTGCCGCACCATCCGCGACCATGGCGGCGTGCTGTTCATCGACCTGCGGGACCATTACGGCGTGACGCAGTGCGTGGTGGACCCGGATTCGCCCGCCTTCCAGCAGCTGGAGCAGGTGCGCTCCGAGTGGGTGATCCGCATCGACGGCAAGGTGCGGCGGCGCCCGCCGGGCACCGTGAATGCCGAGCTGCCCACCGGCGAGGTCGAGGTCTACGTCACCGAAACCGAGGTGTTGGGGCCGGCGGCGGAGCTGCCCATGCCGGTCTATGGCGAGCAGGACTATCCAGAGGACATCCGCCTCCGGTACCGCTTCCTCGACCTGCGGCGCGACAAGCTGCACGCCAACATCATGAGGCGCGGACAGGTGATCGACAGCCTGCGCCGCCGCATGAAGGAGCAGCACTTCTTCGAGTTCCAGACGCCGATCCTGACCGCTTCGTCGCCGGAGGGGGCGCGCGACTTCCTGGTGCCCAGCCGCCTGCATCCGGGCAAGTTCTACGCGTTGCCGCAGGCGCCGCAGCAGTTCAAGCAGCTGATCATGATCGCGGGGTTCGACCGCTATTTCCAGATCGCGCCGTGCTTCCGCGACGAGGATGCGCGCGCCGACCGCTCGCCCGGCGAGTTCTATCAGCTCGACATCGAGATGAGCTTCGTCACCCAGGAGGACGTCTTCCAGGCGGTCGAGCCGGTGCTGCGCGGCGTCTTCGAGGAGTTCGGCGAGGGCAGGCCGGTTACGCAGAGCTTCCCGCGCATCCCCTACAAGGAAGCGCTGCTCAAGTATGGCTCCGACAAGCCGGACCTGCGCAATCCGATCATCATCGCCGACGTCTCCGCGCCGTTCAGCCGCGACGAGGTGTCGTTCAAGGCGTTCAAGTCGCTGGTGGCGGCAGGCGGCGTCGTGCGGGCGATCCCGGCGCCGGGGGCTGCGGCGCAGCCGCGCTCGTTCTTCGACAAGCTCAACGAGTGGGCGCGAGGTGAGGGGGCGCCCGGGCTCGGCTACATCGTGTTCGAGGAGGAGGGCGGCGTCCTCGCCGGCAAAGGGCCGATCGCCAAGTTTATTCCGGCCGAGGTGCAGGCGGAGATTGCCGCGACAGCAGGCGTGGCGGCCGGCGATGCCGTGTTCTTCGCGGCCGGCGACGCCGGCAAGGCTGCGAGCCTCGCCGGCAAGGCGCGGCTGCGCATCGGCGAGGAGCTCGGCCTGGTCGATCATGAGCGCTTCGACCTGTGCTGGATCACCGATTTCCCCATGTACGAGTGGAGCGAGGAGGAGAAGAAGATCGACTTCTCCCATAACCCCTTCTCCATGCCCAACTTCCCGCTCGATGACTTCCTGGCCCTCGACGGCGCCGACAAGGACACGATCCTCGGCATCAACGCCTTCCAGTACGACATCGTCTGCAACGGCATCGAGCTGTCGTCGGGCGCCATCCGCAACCATCGTCCGGACGTGATGCGCAAGGCCTTCGCCATCGCCGGTTATGGGGAGGACGTGCTGGAGGCGAAGTTCGGCGGCATGCTGCGCGCCCTGACCTATGGGGCGCCCCCGCACGGCGGCATCGCGCCGGGCGTCGACCGCATCGTCATGCTGCTCTGCGGCGAGCAGAACCTGCGCGAGGTCGTCGTGTTCCCGATGAACCAGCGCGCCGAGGACCTGCTGATGGGCGCCCCGGCCGAGGTGACGCCCAAGCAGCTGCGCGAGCTCCACATCCGGCTCAACCTGCCGGACAAGTAGCGCGCGTCGCCGTGGCGCCGGCCCTGTCTGCGACCGCCGTCGTCGTTGCCTGGAACAGCGCGGAGGCGCTGCCTGCGTGCCTGCGGGCGCTGGCGGCGGAGGGCGTCGCGACCATTGTGGTCGACAACGCCAGCGAAGACGAGAGCGTCGGCGTGGCGGAGGCGCACGGCGCCCGCGTCCTCCGCAACCGTCGCAACGAGGGCTACGGCCGCGCCAACAATATCGGCGTCCGGGCCGCGGCGACCGAGCTCGTCCTCATCGTCAATCCCGATTGCGTGCTCGATTCGGGTGCCGCGGCGGCGCTGATCGATGCGGCTGGCCGCTATCCGGATGCGGGCCTGCTGGCCCCGCGCATCGTCGAGCCAGACGGCCGGGTCTTCTTCCAGCGCCGCTCGCTGCTGTCGCCCTATCTCACCAACCCGACCGGCACGTTGCGGCTGCCGGAGGGCGATTGCTGCGCGCCGTTCCTCTCCGGCGCCTGCCTGCTGGCGCGGCGGCAGCTCTTCCTGGAGCTCGGCGGCTTCGACGAGGAGATCTTTCTCTTCTACGAGGACGATGATCTCTGCCGCCGTGTGGCGGATGCGGGCCGTTCGCTGGTGCACGTGGACCGGGCGATCGTGCGGCATGAGCGCGGACGCTCGGCGGAGCCGCTGCCGGGCCGCGTCTTTCGCACGCGGTGGCACCAGGCTTGGTCACGCGCCTACGTCAGCCGAAAATGGGCGCTGCCCAACCCCGCGCCGGGGATGGCTGCCGCCAACGGCGTCAAGACGGCGCTGTCGTGCCTGAGCTTGCGGCGAAGCCTGATCGAGCGCTATGGCGGCACCATGGCCGGCGCGCTGGCCTTCGTGCGCGGCGAGACGGCTCTGGCCCACGAGGGGCTCGAGCGGCGGGCGAGGAGATGACGTGACCCCCATCGACGCCGGGGCGGACCGGACGGGCATCGTGCGCCAGCTGATCGTCGGCCCGACCATCGCCGCCGCCATGGCAGCACCCTATAACAATTTCACCGTGATCCGGCTGGCGCTGGCCCTGGCCGTCGTGGTTTCGCACAGCTTCAGCGTGGTCACGGGCGCCGTCGATGACGAGCCGCTCGTCGCCAGCACCGGCTTCACCTTGGGCGAGCACGCGGTCAACGGCTTCTTCGTCGTCTCGGGCCTGCTGGTGACCATGAGCTACGACCGGCGTGGTTGGCGCGACTACCTGGCCGCGCGGCTGCTGCGCATCGGGCCCGGCCTGATCGCGGCCACGCTGCTGGTCGCCCTCGTCCTCGGCGCCGTGATGACGACCCTCCCCATGAGTGCCTATCTCGGCGCGAGCGAGACCTGGCGCTTCGTCTGGCGCACGTTGAGCTCGTTCAAGAGCAATGCGGCGCTGCCCGGCGTGTTCGCCGACAATCCGTTCCAGTTTCCCATGGGAACGGTATGGACGCTCAAGTACGAAATCCTCTGCTACGCCGGCGTGCTCGCGCTGGGCCTGGCCGGCCTGCTGCGCAGCCGCGCCTTCGCCGTCGTGCTCGTCACCGGGCTGGCGTTGGCGGTCGCCGGCCTCGACCTGTTCTATCCGGAGGCCCCCAAGGGGCTGCAGACGTCGCTGCGCCTGCCGCTGTTGTTTGCCGCCGGCGGTGCCCTGTACCGCATCGGCGAGCGCGTGCCCCTCTCGATCGTCGTGCTGGTCGGGCTGGTGCTGGCGACAATCGGCCTGCGCGGGACGTTCCTCTACCACGCGCTGCTGTTCCTGACGGAGGCCTATGGCATCGTCTGGCTGGCGCTGGTGCCGGTCTCCGCCCGGCTGCCGGAGCCCACGGCCGATCTCTCCTACGGCACCTATCTCTACGGCTGGCCGATCCAGCAGACGCTGCACGCCCTGCTGCCGGCATGGAGCGGCCTGGCCCTGCTGCTCCCGGCGACCGCGGTGACGCTGCTGGTGGCGGCGCTGTCATGGTACGCCGTCGAGAAGCCGGCTCTCGGGCTCAAACGGCAACTGCTCGGCAAAGGGCCGGCTGCGGGGCGGGCGGCGGCGATCCCGCCGTAGCGGCTCGGTCGCCCCGCGTCCCGCGAGCGAAACGCCTTATGGGGTGCGGGACAGGGCGCGGACGGCGTTCACGAAATCGGCCACGCGGTTCGACAGCAGCAGTGGAACGAGCTGTTGCACCTGGGCTTTCGGCAGGTCCCACCAGGCGCTCGTCAGCAGAGCCGTGGTCGCCGCTTCGTCGAAGCGCAGGCGGATGAGCTTCGCCGGGTTGCCGCCGACGATGGCGTAGGGCGGCACGTCCTTGGTCACGACGGCGCGGGCCGCCACGACGGCACCGTGGCCGACCGTCACCCCCGACATGATCATCGCGCCCGAGCCGAGCCACACGTCGCTGCCGATCGTCACGTCGCCGCCGGACGCATGGTGTTCGCCGGCCGCGCCCGGCCAGACGGCCGGGAAGGCCGGAAAGGGGAAGGTGCTGATCCAGTCCGTCCGGTGATTGCCGCCGAGCAGGATCTCGACCTTGTCGGCGATCGAGCAATAGCGCCCGATCGACAGCTTCGCTCCGGATTCGGGAAAGCGCACCTTCGGCCGCCCGTAGCTGTAGGCGCCGATCTCAAAGCCGTAGCGCTTCACCTGCTGGGCCAGGTGGATGCGCGTCTCGTTGTGCGGGTTGCGCAGGCGGCCGAGCCAGGTCATGTCACTGCGTCACGCATGCAGGTGCGTACTAGTTGGCCGCGGCCTTGATGTCGAGCTGTTCGATCAAATTGGCCGGGTTGCCGCTGCCGGCCATGAAATCGGCAGCGCCCAGGCCCTGCGGGTCCTTCGCCGTCGCTGAAATCTCGAGCCGGCCCGGCTTGGCGATGAAGCGGGCGACCGCGTTGCCCAGCGTCCGCGCCTGCGCCGAGCCGCCGAGGAAGCCCGGAATCATGATCGCGGCGGCCGAGCCGTAGGTCTTGCGGATGTCCTCCGGCGTCTTGCCGTCCTGCTCGGCCTGCCGCGCCGCCAGCCGGTTGGCCAGGCCATGGTCGGCGAGCGACAGCGACACCGTCTTGACCGTCGCGCCCGCCAGCGCCACCTGCACCAGCGCCTCGTCGCCCGAGAGGATGTCCTTGTTCACGTTGCCCAGGACCCCGCTCAGCTTGACCGTTGCCATGCCGCCGCCGTTCAGCATCAGATTGTCGATCTTGAGCTCCTGCGTCGCCGGCTGCCAGCTCACGTCCGCGGCACCCGACAGGTCAAGATCCTTGTAGCCCATGGCGAGGAGCGTCTTGATGGCGTCCTCTTCCGTTGCCGGCGGCAGCGTGAACGTCACGTGGTCGACGGCCGTCTTCCAGGCGACCGGCACGCCGTCGACCGGCTGGCTGCCTGCAAGGGTCCAGCTCTTCAGGCCGAAACGCACGCGTTCGCCCGGAACGTGGTCGTTCGGCAGATCGGCGGCGACGTCCTCGACCTTCACCGTGCCGACCAGCGAAATCGCCGACGCCAGGCTCGGCTGAACGGTCCCTGGCGCGCCACCCCTGGCGTCCAGGAACGAGCCCTCGTACGACAGTGCGCCCAAGCTCACGCGGCCCTCCGCCGGCGTCAGCTCCGCGGCGGCGATCTTGAAGCTGTAGGCCGCGGCGGTGCCGGCGAAGGTGATCCGGCCGATCCGCCCCTTGGTCGGCGTCGGTGCCGCAGCGCCGGAGCGCTCGCCGGGATCATCGATGGTCGTGTCCACCACCTCGAGCGAACCGACGGCGAGCGATTGGAACAGGTCGGCCAGGGCGGCCTTGTAGGCGGACGTATCTGCCGGTTTGCCGGGCTCGGCCGATGCTTTCATCTGGCCGACGATCTCCCTGAACGGCCGTGGCAGCGGCCGGAGCTTGATGTCCGACCCGGTCAGCTTCTGAATGCCGACCTTGACGTCGTCGCTCGTGGTGAACTGCATCCCGTCGAGGGCGAACGATGCATACGCCGTCACCAGCGGGGCGGAGCGATCGCTGCTCGTCTCGGTATAGAAGCGCGCCACCGCCGGCATGTCGGCGCCCACTATGCCGATGGGGCCGAACGTGCCCTTGATCCGCTGGTTTGCCGGGCCGCCGTCGACGGCGCCGCCGCTTGCGGCGGCCTTCGCCACAATCCCGCTCTTCACGTCCGTGAGGACGATGTCGCGGTAGGTGACCGTGTCCGTTTCGCCGGCGTGCTTATCCTCGACCGTGACCGACGGGAGGCCGATGCGGGCCGCCGACAGGCGGGCCAGCCTGTCCGCCAGCTTGGCCCCGTCATCCTTGGCGAACAGCCCCCGCAAATCCTGCTCGCTGACGGTGCCGCCGGTCACCTCGATGCGCGGAATGCGGAACGTCACGCCTTCTACGTCGGCCGTCACGTCGTTGACGACCAGGGGGTCGGCCGCCACGGCGGCCGGGATGAGCGCCAGGCCACCTTGCAGCGCGATGGCGCCCGCGCGGATACGCAGGCCGTCGCCGGTCGCAACGACATCGGTCAGCTTGACGCGTCCGCTCAGCGGATCGACGGAAATGGCGCCCGCGCTGGCGCCCATGCCGGCCAGGGCGATGCGGACCTGGCCCTCGCTCCACCGCGCGCCGGCCGCTGCAGCGAGCCCCGCCAGCGTGGTCGTGATCAGGAGGGTTGCTGCCGATCGCCTGATCGGGCGCCGGGCCCGTCCCCCGAAGCCGCTGTTGCCGGAGGGGTCGGAGGGCGTCGCCGTCATCACTGCTCCAATCGCGTCGTCTACAGGTTCAACAGGCAGCCCGGTGCGCCGCGTCGGGAGCGCCGGCGGGGCGGAGCACGTTCACACAGCACCCGTGCGACACGGCAGCGTTGGAGAAAAGGCTCGGCCGCCCGTGTCGATCGCTACACCGAGAAGGACGTACCGCAACCGCACGAGGCGGTGGCATTGGGGTTCTCGATCTTGAACGATTGCCCGATGAGGTCGTCGACGAAGTCGATGACCGACCCTTGCATGAATTCCAGCGACGTCGGGTCGACCAGCACCTCCGCGCCGTCGCGCTCGATCACCACGTCGTCCGCTTCGCGGCCATGGGCGATATCGAAGGCATACTGAAACCCGGAGCAGCCGCCGCCGTTGACGCTGATGCGCAGCGCCGACCCGGTCGGCTCCGCCTTGAGCACCTGGTGAATGCGGCGCGCGGCGCGCTCCGTCATGCTCACGTGCCCGTTCGTTTGAACTTGTGCGGTCATTTGCGACATGCAGCTCGGCCCTTGCCTTCTGACTTGGCTGAAAGGTAAGTCGCGCCGACGGTCGCTTCAACTGTGAGGAACGCGATGCGCCTCTACGGCGAGCGTTGGCTAGCCCCTTATGCCGTAAATCCGCGGGCGAGCCGGGGCCGTCTATGGCCGGAGAGCCCGTCGCCGACCCGCAGTCCCTTCCAGCGCGACCGCGACCGGGTGATCCATTCCACCGCCTTCCGCCGGCTGAAGCACAAGACCCAGGTCTTCGTGTACCACGAGGGCGATCACTTTCGTACCAGGCTGACCCATTCGCTGGAGGTGAGCCAGATCGCGCGCGCGCTGGCGCGCTCGCTCGGCCTCGACGAGGACCTGGCGGAAGCCTTGGCCTTGTCGCACGATCTCGGCCACACGCCGTTCGGCCACGTCGGCGAGGAGGCGCTCGACGCCTGTATGCGGGCGTTCGGCGGCTTCGACCACAATGCCCAGGCGCTGCGGGTGGTGACGCGGCTGGAGCGGCGCTACGCCGCCTTCGACGGCCTCAATCTGACGTGGGAGACCCTCGAGGGCTTGGTGAAGCACAATGGCCCGCTGCTCGGCCCGGACGGGCAGCCGACGGAGCGCTATCGCAGCAGCGGCATTCCCGCCGCGATCCTGGAATACGATTCCGTCCACGATTTGTGGCTGGGAACGCACGCCAGCGCCGAGGCGCAATGCGCGGCGCTCGCCGACGACATCGCCTACAATGCCCACGACCTCGACGACGGCCTGCGCGCCGGCCTCTTCGCGTTGCCGGACGCGCTGGCCGTGCCCTTCCTGGCCGGCATCGTCGACGAGATCGAGACGCTGTATCCCGGCCTGGAGGCGTCGCGGGTCATTCACGAGATGATGCGGCGGGTGATCACCCGGTTCGTCGAGGATGCGATCGCCGAGAGCGCGCGTCGGCTCGAGGCGCTGGCGCCGCGCGACGCCGATGCGGTGCGCTTCGCCGCAGCGCCGGTGGTCGCCTTCTCGCCGGCCTTCGTCGAGACCGACAGGGCGATCAAGGCGTTCCTGTTCCCCAACATGTACCGGCATCCGTATCTGATGCGCATGCGCAGGGAGGCGGATCGGGTGGTGCGTGACCTGTTCGGGACCATCTTCGCCTCGATCGACCTGCTGCCGCCGGAATGGCGAGCCGGCGTCGACGCCACGGACAGGGCGCGCGTGGCGCGCCGTGTCGCCGATTTCATCGCGGGCATGACCGACCGCTACGCCGAGGCCGAGCACGCCCGCTTGTTTGACGCCACCGAGCGCAATTGCTAGCCGAGACCGTCCTCGGCGCCCGTCGCGCCGGACGGGCACTCCCTGAAGCAACGCCAGCGGCAAAGCGCCACGATGAACATCTTCGATCTTTATGAGCAACGCCTGAAGTCCGTGCTGTCGGACCTGGCGGAGCGCGGCACGCTGCCGATGGGGCTTGACGTCTCGCGCGTCGTCGTGGAGCCGCCGCGGGATTTCAGCCACGGCGATCTGGCAACGAATGCGGCGATGGTCCTGGCCAAGCCGGCCAAGAGCAATCCGCGCGCCCTCGCCGACGTGATCGCGGCTGCGATGCGGGATGTGGACGGGGTTGCCCGCACCGAGGTCGCCGGCCCCGGCTTCATCAACATCACGCTCGAGCCCGGTGTCTATGCCGAGGTGCTCAGGGCGGCCGTCCGTGGCGGCCGCGACTTCGGCCGCTCGCGCCAGGGGGAGGGCATCCGCGTCAACGTCGAGTACGTCTCGGCCAATCCGACCGGCCCGATGCACGTCGGCCACGGCCGGGGCGCCGTGTTCGGCGATGCGCTGGCGAACCTGCTGGCCGCCGCGGGCTACGGCGTCAGCCGCGAGTACTACATCAACGATGCGGGCGGCCAGGTCGACGTGCTCGCCAGGTCGGCCTACCTGCGCTACCGCGAGGCCTTGGGCGAGGACATCGGCACCATTCCCGAGGGGCTGTATCCCGGCGATTATCTCAAGGGCGTCGGTGCGGCCCTGGCCCAGGTCCACGGGCCGGCGCTGCTGCGGCAGAACGAGGACTGGCTGCCCACCGTCCGCGAGGTTGCCATCGACAACATGATGGCGATGATCCGCGAGGATCTGGCGGCCCTCAAGATCCACCACGACGTCTTCTTCTCGGAGCGCTCGCTGGCGCACGGCGAGGTCGACCAGATCGCGGCGACGATCGCCGAGCTGCGGGCGCGCGGCCTCGTCTACGAGGGCCGCCTGCCGCCGCCCAAGGGACAGCCGATCGAGGATTGGGAGGATCGGGAACAGACGCTGTTCCGGGCCACCGCGTTCGGTGACGATGTCGACCGGCCGCTCCTGAAATCCGACGGCGCCTATACCTACTTCGCCGCCGACATTGCCTACCACCGCTCAAAATTCGAGCGCGGCTTCTCCCATATGATCGACGTCTGGGGAGCCGACCACGGCGGCTACGTCAAGCGCATGCACGCGGCCGTCTCGGCCGTCACGCAGGGGAAGGGCGAGCTCGACGTCAAGCTGTGCCAGCTCGTGCGGCTCTTCCGTCAGGGCGAGCCGGTGCGCATGTCCAAGCGCTCGGGCGATTTCGTCACCTTGCGCGACGTGATCGACGAGGTGGGCTCCGACGCCGTGCGCTTCATGATGCTCTATCGGAAGAACGACGCGACGCTGGATTTCGACCTGGCGAAGGTCGTCGAACAATCGAAGGACAATCCGGTCTTCTACGTCCAGTACGCCCACGCGCGCTGCGCCTCGGTCTTCCGCCAGGCGGCGGAGACCTTCCCAGGTCGGGCGTTCTCGCCCGAAGCGTTGGCGGGCGCGCCGCTCACCTTGCTGAATGACCCGGCCGAAGTTGATTTGATCAAGTGGGTCGCCCAATATCCTCGCATTCTCGCTGCTGCGGCGACGGCTCACGAGCCTCACAGAATTGCCTTTTTCCTGTACGAACTGTCCAGTGCGTTCCATAGCCTCTGGAACAGAGGTAAGGACCTGCCGGACTTACGGTTTATTAACCAGGAAAATCCAGAATTGACGGCGTCGCGACTGGCGCTCGTCCTTGCGGTCCGGTCCGTCGTTGCTTCGGGTCTTGCGATCCTCGGGGTCGGGGCGCCCGAAGAGATGCGCTGACGAACGGCGGAGGGCGCTAGCGGCGTCCGGCCGGGTCGGCTGCGCATCGGAGGCCGGGGGGCTGGTTGCCCGCACTCGAATACGGATAGCGCCGATGAACAACCGCTCGCACCTCGCGATCGACCTGGACGCCCTGGAAGCTCAGCTGGATCCGACCGAGTCTGCGGGCCAGGGCCGCAGGCCTCAGTTCGACGACGCACGCCTGGCCGAGCTGGCGCGCATCGTCGGCCAGGACGACCGCTTCCGCACGCTGCTGCCGCAGGCAACGGCGGACATTGAGCCGGCTTGGCCCGATGACGCACCGGCACCCGCTTCACGCCGCGCCTATGGCAACGATGATGCGCCGAGCTCCCGCTATGGCCGCACGGAGCCGGATGCCTACGCACAGGATGTGCGCGCCTACGACCGGACGGCGGATGAGCCGGCCTATCAGGATTGGGAAGGCGGCCATGGCGCGGCCGCCGCAGAGGCACCGTCGCCGCGCGCCGGCCACGACGCCGGCGACGACTTCGAGACGGCTGCTCAACCCGTCTATCCGCAAGCCCTCGATCCGATGGACGCCATCGACGAGGAGCAGCCCGATCCCGCGCCGCAGGCCCCCTCGCGCCGGCGCCTCTACCTGGTTGCGGCGGCGGTCGGTGTGATCGCGGTCGGAACCATCGGCGCGGTCGCCATGCGCGGCAAGGACAGCGTGGCGGCGAACGGCGATGCCCCGATCATCAAGGCGGACAGCTCGCCAGTGAAGGTGCAGCCGCCTCAGGACGGAACCAATACGGACACGACGGCGAACAAGGCGATCTACGAGCGCGTCGGCCAGCCCGCCTCGACCAACACCAAGGTGGTGGACGGCCGCGAGGAGCCGGTCGACGTCCAGCAGACCGTCCGTCAGCAGCAGGCGGCCGTGGCCGTGCCGTCGGAGCGCAGCGACGTGAGCACCTTCGGCGCGCCCGGCGTGACGGCGCTTCCGGTCAATCCGACGAACCGCGACCCGACCTCGGGCCTCGGTGAGCCGCGCCGGGTGAAGACCATCGCCGTCAGGCCGGACGGGACGGTGATCCCGGAAAGCGCGCAGCGAGTGGCGAAGCCGGCGGCCCCAGCCCCAACCCCAGCCCCTGGCGCGGCGTCGACTCCGGGCCCGGTGGCGGCTGCGCCCGCGCCGGCCCCCACGTCCAAGCAGACGGCGCGCGTCGCCGAGACGCGCAGCGATGACGGCGCCAGCGCGCCCCGGACCACCGGCAGCATGCCGCTCAGCATTGCGCCGCTCGGCCAGCGGCCGGCGGCGGCGGCGCGGCCGGCGGCTGCGCCGGTCGAGGTCGCCAGCGCGCCGGCCGAGGAAGATGCAGCGCCTGCGCCGACGCGGCGGGCCACCGGGGACTACGCTGTGCAGCTCGGCGCGCCGGGCAGCGAGCAGGAGGCGCGCGACGTGTTCGCCAACCTCAAGCGACGGTTCCCCACGCAACTCGGACCGTTCCAGCCGACCATCGTCAAGGCCCAGGCGGCGGGTCGCACCGTCTACCGGGTACGGGTCGGCCAGATGGCTCGGGATGAGGCCACCAAGCTGTGCGAGCGGCTGAAGGCGGCCGGCGGCAGCTGCTTCGTCGCCCGCTGATGAAAACCGGCGCGCGCCGAAGAATTTTCACCGACGACGGATTCCCTGCGCGATGAAAGCACACTAAGGCAGGCGGATGCCGACACGCGCTTTCATCGCCGGCCTCTCGGGGCCCGTCCTTACGCCCGACGAACACGCGTTCTTCCGCGAGGCGGAGCCCTGGGGCTTCATTCTGTTCCGGCGCAACGTCGAGACGCCGGACCAGGTGAGAGCGCTCACGAGCGCGCTGCGCGAGGCGGTCGGGCGTGACGCGCCGATCCTGATCGATCAGGAGGGAGGGCGCGTGCAACGGCTCGGCCCGCCGCACTGGCCCAAATATCCTCCGGGACGGGCCTTCGGCACCTGGCGCAGCAACGATCCGCAAGCGCAGCGCGAGCTGGCGCGGACCGGCGCCCGCATGATCGCCCACGACCTCAAGGCGCTGGGCATCGACGTGGATTGCCTGCCGGTGCTCGACGTCCCCGTCCCCGGCGCCCACGGCATCATCGGCGACCGGGCCTATGCGGACGACCCTTCGACGATCGCCCTCCTGGGGCGCGCGGCGGCCGAGGGGCTGCTCGCCGGCGGCGTGCTGCCGGTCATCAAGCACATTCCGGGGCACGGGCGCGCGCGGGCCGACAGCCACGAGGCCCTGCCGGTCGTCGACGCCAGCCTGGACGAGCTCGAGGCGCGCGACTTCTTTCCGTTCACCGTGCTGGCCGACATGCCGCTGGCGATGACCGCGCACGTCGTGTACAGCGCGCTCGATGCGGACAACCCGGCGACCACGTCGTCCAAGGTCATCGGCGAGATCGTCCGGGATTGGATCGGCTTCGGCGGCCTGCTCATGAGCGATGATCTGTCGATGAAGGCGCTCAGCGGCTCGATGGCCGAGCGCACGGCGGCCTCGCTCGCCGCCGGATGCGACGTGGTGCTCCATTGCAACGGCATCATGGACGAAATGGTCGAGGTCGCCGGTGCGACCCCCGCGCTCGACGGCCGCGCGGCGGAGCGGGCGGCGTCTGCCCTGACGCGCGTTCTCAAGGTCGTCGAGCCGTTCGATCCTGTGGATGCCCGCGCGCGCCTTGATGCAGCGCTTGCGGCGGTAGCCTGAGCCGCCCACACTTCCGGGACACGCCGAATCGGCGCTCGCTGGCGCCGGTCGGCCCCGAGCATGTTCCGATCGGATGCCCGCATCCCATCGAGATGCTCTAGCCGGAGGGACGTCGCCGTCGCCAATCCATGAAGCAGGAGCTGACGTTCGAGACCATCGAGCCGGTCGAGCGGGCCAGTAGTGAGCCGGCTCTGATCGTCGATGTCGACGGCTTCGAGGGGCCGCTCGATCTGCTCCTGGAGCTCGCCCGCCGGCAGAAGGTCGACCTGGCGCGCATCTCGATTCTGGCCCTGGTCGAGCAGTATCTCGCCTTCGTGGAAGAGGCTCGCCGCGCCAGGCTCGAGCTCGCCGCGGACTATCTGGTGATGGCGGCGTGGCTCGCCTATCTCAAGTCGCGCCTGCTGCTGCCGGAGCCGCCCAAGGCGGAGGAGCCGTCCGCCAGCGAGCTGGCGAGCGCGCTCGCGTTCCGGCTCAGGCGGCTGGAGGCGATCAGGGCGGCATCCAAGCTGCTCGCCGACCGTGAGCGCCTGGGGCGCGACGTCTTCGCCCGCGGTGCGCCCGAGCCGCTGGCCGACATCAAGCGACCGCAGTTCGAGGCCACGCTCTACGATCTGCTCGCGGCCTATGCGCGGCAGCGGCAGAAGCGGGCCAATGCAAGGGTGACGCTGCCCAAGCGGATGGTCTGGTCGCTGGTCGATGCGCGCGAGGCCCTGGAGCGGTTGATCGGCCTCGCCCACGATTGGACGGCGCTCGATCCCTACCTGCTGCGCTACGCGGTCGAGCCCGAGCTGCGCGTCACGGTTCGGGCGTCGTCGTTCTCGGCCTTGCTGGAACTCGTGAAGGAGGGGCACGCCGAGCTGCGCCAGGACCAGACGTTCGCTCCCCTCTGGGTGCGCCGCCGGGCGGAGTCCGATCCCCGCCGCATCGAAGCGGCCGCCCGTGCGAGGTAGAGCCAAGGTGGGACAGATGACAGCGACCGTCGAGCGTATCACCTGGGGCGACCGGCAGAGCGAGAGCTTCGCCGAAGCGCTGCGCGTGGCCGAGGCGATCCTGTTCGCGGCGGCCGAGCCGGTGACCGAGGCGCACCTCGCAGGCCGGCTGCCGGCCGGAACCGACGTCGCGGGTGTTCTCGCCCGGCTGCAGGCCTTCTACGCACCACGCGGCGTCAATCTGGTGGCCGCGGCCGGCGGCTGGAGCTTCCGCACGGCAAGCGATCTGTCCTTCATTCTCGCCCGCGAGGTGGTCGAGCCGCGCAAGCTGTCGCGGGCAGCGCTGGAGACGCTCGCCATCGTGGCCTATCACCAGCCGGTGACCCGGGCGGAAATCGAGGATATCCGCGGCGTCGCAACATCGAAGGGCACGTTGGACAATCTGCTCGAGACGGGCTGGGTCAAGCTGCGCGGCCGCCGGCGCTCGCCCGGCCGGCCCGTTACCTATGGCACGACGCCAGCCTTCCTGTCGCACTTCGGGCTCAATGCGATCGACGACCTGCCGGGGCTCGACGAACTGAAGGGCGCGGGTTTCCTCGAGGGCCGATTGCCGGCCCGTTTCGCCGTGCCGGTGCCCGACGACGCGCCGACGCTGCGCGATGACGAGGATCCGCTCGAGGATGACCTGTTCTTGAGCAATCCGGACGCAGCTTCGCTCGAAGACGAGGCGTCCTGAACAACCGGCGGGCAACGCGACCTCGTGTACACGGTCGGCCAGGCAGAATTCCTTGTTTTCGCCGTTTCGGGCGCCTAGGTTCTAGAGAATTCAAGCTGGCCGTTCGCCGCCGCGCGCAGGTGGCTGGCCGTGTACGGTGCACCGGTAGGGAGGGCGTTCCATGGGCCATAGCCTGTAGGCTTGGTCGGCTCTGGACGTCCATTTTGCCTGAGATGATGCGCGGGTCGCGCGCAGGAGTAAGGTCATGGGTGGCGCAAGTATCTGGCACTGGGTCATCGTCGGCATCATCGTGATGCTGCTGTTCGGTCGCGGCAAGATCTCCGACCTGATGGGCGATGTCGCCAAGGGCATCAAGTCCTTCAAGAAGGGCATGCAGGATGACGACGAAGCCGCGGCGACGCCGCCGGCTGGCGACCCTGCGCGCTCGCTCGACCATCAGCCCGTGACGACCTCGCCGCAGCTGAAGACCGGCGCCGAGCAGAAAGTCTAAGCCGGTCTTTCCGGGCCGGTCCGTCCGGACTGGTCTTGGAGCAGGTGTTGCGGGCGGCGCCGGGCTTGGGGCCGCTTGTCGATCGAGCATGGAAGCCACCCTGCCGCGATAAGCGGACGCGGGTCCGCGGCGAAGAGTAGGCGATGTTCGACATCGGATGGGGCGAGCTGTTGCTGATCGGCGCGGTGGCGCTGGTCGTGATCGGTCCAAAGGATCTGCCGCGTGCGCTGCGCACGCTCGGCCAGATGACGGGCAAGATGCGCCGTATGGCGGCCGAGTTTCAAAGCCAGTTCAACGAGGCGATCCGCGAAGCCGAGATGGACGAGATCCGTCGCAGCGTGACGGACGTCAAGGACACGGCGCAGAGCTTCAATCCGATCCAGACCATACGGGACGAGATCAAGGGCGCGATCGACGGGCCCAAGGCCAAGGCCGCGACCGACCATCCCGACTTACCCGCCCAGCCAACGGTGGGAGCTCCACTCGAGGACAGCGCCACCCCGGCACCGGTCCCGGTGCCGCCCCCTGCGTCTGCATCGGTGCCACCTTCTCCATCTGCATCGGCGGCCGCGCCCGTCGACATCCCGCCGACCGCCGTGCCGCCCGTTCCGGATGCGGCGGCCTCGGTTGCAGCCACGGCGGCGGCCGTGCCGCCCTCCGCCCCACCGTCCCCGCCGCCCGTGCAGGCGGCTGCGACAGCCGCTCCAGCCCGCCGTCGACGCGCCACGGGCGAGACCAAGGCCACGGGCGAAGCCAAGACGGCGGCCGAGCCGACGGTGGCGGCGGCGAGCCCGGCCGATACCCCGTCTGGTGAGGGCCGTCCCAAGCCGCGCCGCAAGCCGGCCGCTGCGGTCAACGGCGCCGGCGCCCCCCCGGCCGATCCGACGTCCGCTGCCAAGCCGCGCAGCCGCCGGCCGGCGGCCAAGCCTGCTCCGACGGACGAAGGTGAGACGCCATGACCGACGCCGACATCGAAGCGTCGCGGGCGCCGCTCCTCGACCACCTGATCGAGCTGCGGGCACGGCTGATCCGCTCGCTCATCGCCTTCATCGTGATGTTCTTCATCTGCTTCTTCTTTGCCAGGCAGATCTACAACATCCTGGTCTGGCCCTACGTCTTTGCGGCCGGGCCGGGGGCCGACGTGCGCCTGATCTACACGGCGCCCCTCGAGTATCTGTTCACGCAGATCAAGATCGCCGTGTTCGGCGCCGGGTTCCTGTCCTTTCCAGTGGTGGCGACGCAGATCTACAAGTTCGTCGCGCCCGGGCTCTACAAGAACGAGCGGCAGGCGTTCGCGCCCTATCTCATGGCGACGCCGGTCTTCTTCCTGCTGGGCGCCGCGGTCGTCTATTTCATCGCGATGCCGATCGTCATGCGCTATTCGCTGGGCCAGCAGCAGATGGGCGGCGTCGGCGAGGCGACGATCCAGCTCTTGCCCAAGGTCAGCGAATATCTGTCGCTGATCATGACGCTGATCTTCGCCTTCGGCATCTGCTTCCAGCTGCCGGTGATTCTGACGCTGCTGGCGCGGGCGGGGCTGATCGATTCGGCCTTCCTCAAGGCCAAGCGCCGCTACGCCATCGTGCTCGTCTTCGTGGTCGCGGCGGTGCTCACGCCGCCCGACGTCATCAGTCAATGCGCCCTGGCCATCCCGACGCTGCTGCTCTACGAGGCATCGATCTTCTCGGTGCGGATGGTGGAAAAGCGGCGTGCGGAGGAGGAGGCGGCCCGCGAGGCGAGCGCCGAGTAGCCGCGCCGCTTGACCGGGGCCGCCGACGCCCGCAAACAGCCGCCCAAGTGTCGGCAAACGATGACCATGGCGGTCGGATGTTGTGCCGCTGTCCCCGGCTGAAGCCGTATGTCCGGCCGACGCCTGCCCGGAGCCATCCGTCTGGTCCGCCATGCATGATATCCGCCTCATCCGCGACGACCCCGCGGCCTTCGACGCCGGCCTGAAGCGCCGCGGGCTTGCACCCCTGGCGTCGGGCCTGATCGCACTCGACGAGAAGCGGCGTGCGGCCATCGCCGCCGCCCAGGCTGCGCAGGAGCGGCGCAACGCGCTGTCTCGGGAGATCGGCGAGGCGATGCGCGCCAAGGACGCGGCTCGCGCCGAAGCGCTCAAGGCGGAGGTGGCGGCGCTGAAGGACGCCGTGCCGGCTCTGGAGCGCGATGAGCGGGCGGCGGCAGCCGCGCTCGACAGTGAGCTTGCCGCCATTCCGAACATCCCGGCTCCGGAGGTTCCGGACGGGACGGACGAGCACGACAACGTCGAGAAAAGCAGGTTCGGGACGAAGGCCGACGAGCGGGACGACCGGCTCGCAGGCGTGAATGCGCCCAAGCAGCACTTCGAGCTGGGCGAAGCGCTCGGGCTCATGGACTTCGAGGCGGCGGCCAAACTGTCCGGCTCGCGCTTCGTCGTCGTGAAGGGCCACCTTGCCCGCCTGGAGCGGGCGATCGGGCAGTTCATGATCGATCTGCATACCACCGAGCACGGCTACCAGGAGGTCAACCCGCCGCTGCTGGTGCGTGACGAGGTGATGTTCGGAACGGCGCAACTACCGAAGTTCGCGGACGACCAGTTTACCGCGGCCCGCACGCTGTCGCGCCATGAGCTGCTGCGGTCGGCGCTCTCCTACGCCGCCGCGGAGGACGGCCTGGCCTTCAAGAGCGGTGAGATCGACATCGAAGCGCTCGTCGACCGGGTGCTCGAGCGCGCGCCGCTGAAGGAGGATTTCTGGCTCATTCCGACCGCCGAGGTGCCGCTGACCAATCTGGTGCGCGAATCCATTCTGGCCGAGGAGGAGCTGCCCAGGCGCTTCACCGCGCTGACCCCCTGTTTCCGGGCGGAAGCGGGGGCGGCGGGCCGTGACACCCGCGGCATGCTGCGCCAGCACCAGTTCCAGAAGGTCGAGCTGGTGTCGATCACGGCGCCGGAGGCCTCGCGCGAGGAGCATGAGCGCATGCTCGCCAGCGCCGAAGCGGTGCTCCGGAAGCTCGACCTGCACTATCGCGTCATGACTCTGTGCACCGGCGACATGGGATTCGCCTCCGCCAAGACCTACGACATCGAGGTCTGGCTGCCGGGGCAGCAGGCCTATCGGGAGATTTCGTCCTGCTCGACCTGCAACGACTTCCAGGCCCGCCGCATGAACGCGCGCACCCGGGCCAAGGACGCCAAGCAGACACGGTTCGTGCATACGCTCAACGGCTCGGGCACGGCCGTGGGCCGGGCGCTGATCGCGGTCATGGAAACCTATCAGAACGCCGACGGCAGCGTCACGGTACCGTCGGCGCTGGCGCCCTACATGGGCGGCATCACGCGAATCGAGCGGCCGTCGCGCTGAGCGCGGCGACCGCCCACCGCCGAGGAGTGAACACGTGCGCATCCTGATCACCAACGACGACGGCATCCACGCGGACGGGCTCGAGGTCCTGGAGCGGATCGCCCGAACGCTGTCGGATGACGTCTGGGTGGTCGCCCCGGAGACGGATCAGAGCGGCGTTGCGCATTCGCTGTCGCTCAGCGATCCGCTCAGGCTGCGGCAGATCAACGAGCGCCGGTTTGCCGTGAGCGGCACCCCGACCGACTGCGTCATCATGGGGGTGCGCCATGTGCTCCGGGACGACAAGCCGGACCTGGTGCTCTCCGGCGTCAACCGCGGCCACAACGTGGCCGAGGACGTGACCTATTCCGGCACCATCGCCGGCGCCATCGAGGGCACCATGCTCGGCATTCCCTCGATCGCCCTGTCACAGTCCTTTCCGCCGGGCGGCCGCAACGAGATTCCCTGGGCCTGCGCCGAGGCCCACGCCGTGCCGGTGATCCGCCGGGTGCTCGATCTGTCCATGGATGCGGACACGCTGGTCAACGTCAACTTCCCGAGCTGCCCGCCCGAGGAGGTGAAGGGAATCGCCGTCACGGCCCAGGGCCGTCGCGACCAGAACCTGCTCGGCGTCGATGCGCGCGTGGACGGTCGCGGCATTCCGTATTTCTGGCTGGCTTTCGAGCGCAAGCTGTCGGTGCCGCGCAACGGCACCGACCTGTGGGCGATTGCCGACAAGCGGATCTCGGTGACGCCGCTCAAGCTCGACCTGACGGACGAGCCGACCATGACCCGCTTCGCGGGGCCTTCGCCGGCTAAAGCAGGTGCCGGTCGGACGAGAGGCAGCTGATCGGCAGGCCGGAGCGGACAGCTCTAACGCGTTGAAGCAGGAGTGCTCGGCGACTGGAGGAAGCCCTCGATCGCCAAGCGCTCTCGCGGGTCGGCGCGTCGAGCCCTATCCGACCGGGGCCGCGAAGACCCCCAGCTTGTCCGCCATCCTGACCAATGCGGCGAGCGAGCTCGCCTGCATCTTGCGCATCGCCTGGGCGCGATTGACCTTCACGGTGATCTCGCTCAGGCCGAGCTCGGCGGCGATCTGCTTGTTCAGGCGGCCGGTGACGACGAGCGCCATCACCTCTCGTTCGCGCGCCGTGAGCCTGGCGTAGCGCTGCCGAAGCACCTTCAGGGCGGCCTCGTCGCGGCGATTCGCGCGATCCTTCTCGATCCCGGCCCGGATGGCGTCGAGCAGGTCCTGCTCACGGAACGGCTTCAGAAGGAACTCGACGGCGCCCGCCTTGATGGCGCGGACCGACATCGGGACGTCACCGTGCCCGGTGAGAAACACGATGGGGATGAGGTCTCCACGTCCGGTCAGCTCGGCCTGGAAATCGAGCCCGCTCGAGCCGGGCATGCGGATATCGAGCACCAGGCAAGCCGGCCCGTCGCTGCGGTCATGAAGCATGAAATCGTGAACCGAGGCGAAGCAGCGAGCCTCGTAGCCGACCGAGCGCAGCAGGCTGTCCAGCCCGTTCCGCACCAACGGGTCGTCATCGACCACATAGACCGTCGCCGCCTCGTCCTGCACGCCGTCAATCCGTCGCTTTCCCCGCTATGGGCACCGTGAAGCCGAACACGGCGCCGTGCGGGTAGTTGGGCGCGGCGTAGACCATACCACCGTGGGCCTCGACGATGGACCGGCTGATGGTGAGCCCGATCCCCATGCCGGTCGGCTTGGTCGAGTGGAAGGCGTCGAACGCTCGGTCGTACGCGGTGGGCGCAAGCCCGGTTCCGGTGTCGCGCACGCTCACGGTGATTTTCCTGCCGTCCGTGGCTGCGCTGACCAACAGCTCGCGGCCGTCGCCGCCGACGCCGCTCAGCGCCTCGACGGCGTTGATCACGAAGTTGAGGACGACCTGCTGGAGCTGGACGCGGTCGCCGATCACGCTGGGGAGATCGCTGGCGAGCTCGGTGCGCAGGAGAATCTGGTTCCGGCGGATCTCGCCGCGAACGAAGGCGAGCGTCTCCAGAATCATCTCGACCATGTCGACGGTGCCCCGCGACGGCGGCGCCCGCGTGACCAGCTGGCGTACGCGCGCGATCACCCCGCCGGCGCGATCGGCGGCCTCCACGACGCAGCCCATCGCCCGTCGCGCTTCCTCTTCGTTGGCGGGCGACGCGGAGAGCCAGTGGATGGCGGCGTTGCCGTTGGCCACGATGGCGGCGAGGGGCTGGCTCACCTCATGGGCGATCGATGTGCCGAGCTCACCGATCGTGGTCAGGCGCGACATGTGGGCGAGATCGGCCAGCGCCTGCTGCGCCGCCGTGTTGGCGTCCTCGATCCGGATGGCGAGATAGGTGGTTGCCCCGATCGCCAGCAGGCTCAAGCCGCAATTGGCCAGGCCGGCACCGAAGGAGCCGGTCCGCGTCAGAACGAAGCTCACGATGGTGAGAGTGCCGCAACCTATTCCGACCAGGAGCACGGTGCTTGGGCGGCCGCTCCACACCGACATCAAGACAACCGCCACGTAGAGGACGGCGACGGCGATCTCCAGATTGGTGGCGGTATCCGCGACGAAGATGGCCGCTGCCAGCGTGCCCATCGCGATCCACAAGAGCGGCGTGTGGACTGCCAGGGCGACAGGCTTGTGCTTCATCGCGTCGTCTCCACAGGGCCGCGGGCCGCCGCGGCCGCCGTCTCAACTCGGGTTCTCGAGCGTGAACAGGTCCGCCTGCTCATCATAAGCGAAGTATTCGGCATAGCGGGCAAGGCTCGTGATCGCCTTTACCGTGCTCGCGGCGTAGCTCTCGGACATGTAGTCCTCGAGCTCGTCGCGAAAGCGGCGCGCCGGCGCCTTGTGGTTCGGCCGTTCGTCGAGCACGCGGCGGATGTGCGCGGCGAGCGGCACGTAGGTTGCCAGCTGCTGCGCGAAGAGACGTTTGCGCTCGTCGACCTCGCTCTCGGCGAACCGCCTGCCGGGCGGCGTGAGCCGAATATCGCCGCCTTCGATCTCGGCGAGCCGCAACAGCTGCAGGGTTTCGGCGACCGGGAAGAGATTGTCGATGTCGAGCCGCAGATCGGACGCCAGCAGCGGCAGGTCGGCCCTGCCGTCGTACGGCTTCGCCGCGACGGTCTCGATCAAGCCTGCGAGCTCGTTGGTCGAGACCCGCGGCAGCACCATGGCGATGCCGGTCCCCGGGAACAGCCCCTCCCGGGCCGGGGCGACAGCGCCGGACTTCGCCGTCATGCGGGCATAGATGTCCTCGACGAGCGCGCGGAAGGTGGGGTCGAGGCGGTTGCGCGGCTGCGGCAGGTCGACACGCATCTCGCCGATGACGCGGCCGGGGTTGGAGCCGAAGATCAGGATGCGGTCGCACATCAGCACCGCCTCCTCGATATTGTGCGTCACCATCAGGATGGCCTGGATCGGCATGCGGCCTTCGCACCACAGATCGAGGAGATCGGTGCGCAGGGTCTCGGCGGTGAGGACGTCGAGCGCCGAGAACGGCTCGTCCATCAGCAGCAGCTTGGGATGGACGACGAGCGCGCGGGCGAGCCCGACGCGCTGGCGCATGCCGCCCGACAGCTCCTTCGGGTAGGCGCTTTCGTAGCCGTCGAGGCCGATGAGGTCGATCGCCGCCAGCGCCCGCTTGCGGCGCTCAGCCGGCAGGACGCCGCGGGCTTCGAGGCCGAGCTCGACGTTCTGCAGCACGGTCAGCCAGGGAAACAGCGCAAAGCTCTGGAACACCACCGCGATGCCCGGACGTGGGCCGGTTACGGGCTCGCCCTCGAAGCTGATGCGGCCTTCGCTCGGCCGCAGCAGGCCGGCGATGGCCCGCAGCAGCGTCGACTTGCCGGAGCCTGAGCGGCCGAGCAGGCCGACGATCTCGGCCGCCTGCAGGGTCAGGTCGACATCGTCGAGCACCACGAGCTGGCCGGCCGCGCCCTTGTCGTAGCTCTGGCGGACGCCGGTGACGGCGACGAGAGGCTGGCCGTGGCCGATGACTGGTGCGTCCATGAGAGAGTCCCCTTCCGGCAAAGCGTCAGTCGACGCGCAGGCGGCGTTCGGCGAAGACGTACAGCGGCCGCCAGAGCGTGCGGTTGAACAGGGTGACGAGGACCGACATGACGGCGATGCCGAGCACCACCCGCGGAAAATCGCCGGCTGCGGTGGCCTTGGCGATGAAGGCGCCGAGGCCGTAGGCCTGCAGCTTGGTGTCGCCCCAGCTGGCGACCTCGGCGACGATGCTGGCATTCCACGAGCCGCCGGAGGCGGTGAGCGCGCCGGTGACGTAGTAGGGGAAGATGCCCGGCAGGATGGCGCGCCGCCACCACGTCCAGGAGCGGAGCTGGTAGACCGATGCCGCTTCCTTGAGGTCGGTCGGGAAGGCCGTGGCGCCGGCGATGACGTTGAACAGGATATACCACTGCGTCCCGAGCACCATCAGCGGCGAAAGCCAGACGTTCGGGTTGGCTCCGGTCGCGACGATCGCCACCACGGCGAAAGGAAACAGCACGTTGGCCGGGAAGGCCGCCAGGAACTGTGCCAGCGGCTGGATGCGCTCGGCCACAGCCGGCCGCAGGCCGATCCAGACGCCGATCGGCACCCAGATGACGCTGGCGATCGCGATCAGCACGACGACGCGCAGTAGCGTGGCGAGCCCGCTGCCGCAGGCCTCGCGCACATCGCTCCATGACAGGGTCTGGCGAACGTAGTCGAACACGATCCAGGCGCCCCATGCGGTCAGGGCCAGAACCGCGGCGATCCAGATCGCGTCGATGGCCTGCGTCGCCCGGCCTCCCCGGGCCTGCGCCGCCGACGGCTGTCCGGGGCCGAGGCGAACGAGCATCAGGTGCTGCCAGAGCCAACCGAGAGGAGCCATGAGCCACTTCATCAGCCGGGTGCGGCGCATGAAGCCGTAGACCCACGACCGCGGCTTCTGCTGACTGGCTGTCTGCTCGAAGCGGAACTTGTCGGCCCAGGCCACGATGGGGCGAAACAGGAGCTGGTCGTAGAGGAGGATGAGGATGGCCATCGCCGCCACCGCCCAGGCCACCGCCGCGAAGTTCTTCTGATCGATGGCGAGGGCGAGGTAGGAGCCGATGCCCGGAAGCTGCACCGTGGTGTCGCCCACCGTGATGGCTTCCGAGGCGACGACGAAGAACCAGCCGCCGGACATCGACATCATCGTGTTCCAGATGAGACCGGGCGCGGCGAACGGCGCGTCGAGCCGCCAGAAGCGCTGCCAGGCGGAGAGCCCAAAACTCCGGCTGACCTCGTCGAGGTCCCGCGGCACGGTCCGCAACGATTGGTAGAACGAGAACGCCATGTTCCAGGCCTGGCTCGTGAAGATCGCGAAGATTGAGGCGCATTCCGCGCCCAGCTGGCTTCCTGGGAAGAGCCCCATGAAGAAGGTGACGGTGAAGGTCAGGAAGCCGAGCACCGGGACGGACTGGAGGATGTCGAGCGCCGGGATGATGACGAGCTCGGCGCGGCGGCTCTTGGCGGCGAGGGTCGCCACGACAAAGGTGAAGAGGAGTGACGCGACGATCGCCGCGAACATGCGCAGCGTGGTGCGCAACGCGTACTCCGGCAGCCGATCGATATCGAGCGACACCGGCGCGCTCGACAGCGTCTCGAGCGGCGACCGCATGTCCGCCGCTCCGTGCACGACGAGCACGATGGCCGCGATCACCAGGGCGAAGGCGAGCAGATCGTAGACGTTCGGCAGGATGCGGGCGCGTGCGAGGGCCGCGGCCGCGCTCCGTTCCAGGCGATCATGGGGTACGAATGCCATGGGGGCCTCGTCGGCGAGGGATGGCCAAGCCGGCCGGCGCGTGGCGATCACGGCTGCCGCCGAGGGCGCGCCGCTGTCGACCAGAGCCCTACGGCCGCCTGGATCGCCGTTCTTTTTGCCGTTGTTTGAACAAGTGTTCGCGGTGCCAAATGCGGCGATCGCTCAAATTTTCTGTCACCGGCCCCGCATGGCGTCAACGCCGTCTTGGTATCGGCGCGATATACGTTCGTATACTCGGCTGCCTAGGCGTTGAACTTGGTGTGCGATCCCTGCAACACCACGGCAGCTCAACGCCTCCCACCAGGTTCACTCGAATACTCAAAAACGAACCTCGGTTCTTCGATGGATTCGAAATGAAAAGAACAGATCGACGCGATGAAGTGAATATATGAATAATAATCTCGATTTATTGCAGTATTTTAAAGTAATTTATTTTCAAGTAATTTATATTGTATGCATCGACGTTCGGGGGCGTCGCTTTGGCTGGATCACACAGGAGTCAAAGAGTTGCTCGCGTGGCGCAAAAAGTCGAAATTTGCACCGAGCGTCGCCCCGGGGGGCGAATTTCGGATGCGACGCACGGGCCGCCACCGTGACGCGGCCGGCAGGGTATAAGCGGGATCCGCGGCAGTTGTGGTTCCGATTCGCCCATGTCCACGCGCAACCCCGGCGACTTCATTCTCCCCTCGACGGAGCGGGAGGAAACGGTCGCGTTTTTGCTCAGCCTGCGCAGCAGGGGCATCCGTGACATCGCCGTGCTGCGCGCCATGGAGAAAGTGCCGCGGGACCTGTTCGCGCCGCAGCGCTTCGCAGACCTTGCCCGGGCCGACATCTCGCTGCCGCTGCCCTGCGGCCAGACCATGACTTCGCCGGCGCAGATCGCCGTGATGCTGCGTGGCCTCGGCGTGGAGCCGCAGCATCGCGTCCTGGAAGTCGGTACCGGCTCGGGCTACGTGGCGGCGGTGCTCGGCCATCTGGGACGGGAAGTAATCAGCGTCGAGCGCATGCGAACGCTCGCCATCGCCGCCGTGGAGCGGATCGCCAGGCTCGGCATGGGCAACCTGATGCTCGAGCAGGCCGATGGTCTGGCCGTCGGGACCGCCTTCGGCCACTTCGATCGCATTCTGCTGAATGGCTCCGTCGATCAGGTGCCGCGGCCGCTCATCGACGCGCTGGGCGAGGGAGGGCGTCTGGTCGTCGCCCGGCGCGGCGCGGAGGGCGTGCGGATGTTGCGCATCACGCGGCAAGGCGGCTCGACCGAGGAGGAGCTCGGCGAGCCGTTGCGGCTGCCGCCGTTGGTGCCGGGGCTGGCCGAGGCGCTGTAGCGCGGCGTTCGGACGCCTCCAAATGCAGCAAAGTTGCCACAATCAGCAACGGCATTGCGGCGGCGAAACGGTTGCTTAACCTGAATCCGCCTTAATCCACCTAGTTGCGTAGCAGGTGGACCCTCCCTCATGCCTTTTTGCAATCTGACATCACGACCCGGCTCGATGGCGCGGATCGTTGGTGCTGGCCTGCTGGCGTCGTTGGCCGCCGGCTGCGCGGCGGATGCGCAACGTTTCTCCGGGAACCCGTTTTCGAACCCGTTCGACTCCCTGTCGACGGGTAGCCTGCCGCCGGCCAGCGTCGGCGAAGGCCAGCCGTCGTATGGCGGGCCGGCACCGGCCGCCGTCGCGCGGGCGCCGGTCACCAGCCACCCGCTGCCGCAGGCCTCGCCGCCTCCCTACCGTGCCGCGGGCGCGCCGCCGCAATCGGTGCGCCCCGACCCGGTCGTGGGCAACGCGGCGAACTGGACTGCGGCCGGTGGTACATCGGTGACCGTCGCGGACGGCGAGACGGTCCAGACGCTCGCCAATCGCTACGGGGTGCCGGCGAACGCCATTGCGTCGACGAACAATCTGCGCGGTCCACTGGCGCCCGGCAGCCGCGTGGTTATTCCCGTCTATGCGGCGGGCGGCGGTCACACGACCACGGTCGCCTCGCCACGCCCGCCGGTCGCACCCGCGGTGGTCGCCTCGTCGCCCCGGCCGGCGGCGACTGCGGCCGCTGCTGCGCCGGGCAGCCAGAGCCAGTATCGATTGGTGAAGGGGCCGGAGCCCGCCAAGGTGGCCGCCGCCGCCGCACCGGGTCGCCCCGGGCCGCAGCCGCCGGCCGCGGTCAAGGCCGCGCCCCTGCCTGCTCCGGCACCGGTCGTCAAGGAGACGGCGCCGAAGCCCGTGCAGACCGCCAAGCTGCAGCCGCCGGCTGAGCCGCAGAAGGCACCCGAACCCGCCGCCCCCGAGAAGCCGGCGCCTGCGCCGGTCGCGGAAGCGCCGGCAGCCGAGGCCGATGCGGGCGGCGCCTTCCGCTGGCCGGCCCGCGGCCGCATCATTGCAGGCTTCAGCGCCAAAGGTGGCAACGAGGGCATCAACATCGCGGTGCCCGAGGGCACGCCGGTCAAGGCGGCCGAAGGCGGCACCGTCGCCTACGCCGGCAGCGAGCTCAAAGGCTACGGCAATCTGGTGTTGATCCGCCACGACAATGGCTGGGTGTCCGCCTATGCCAACAATGGCGAGCTGATGGTCAAGCGGGGCGAGAAGGTCAAGCGCGGCCAGACGGTCGCCAAGTCGGGCCAGAGCGGCAACGTCTCCTCGCCCCAGCTCCACTTCGAGCTGCGCAAGGGCGCGACCCCGGTCGATCCGGTGCCGCATCTGGCCGGAAGCTGAGCATATCGGGACGGTCTCGCCGGCGGCCGCCGACGAGACCGCGGCCGGCGAAACCAGGAGCATTTCGCCATCGGGACCATCCAATGGCGAAATGCTCTTAGCTTTTTTGAATCTAGAGCGCTTTCTCGCGATTGGATGGTTCCACCCAATCGCAAAGCGCTCCGGCGGGTCTTAAGGGATCGTGATCGCCACCTTGCCGACGTGGGCGCCGCTCGCCATGTAGGCGAACGCCTCTTTGGTTTCGGCGAAGGGGAAGACGCGATCGACCACCGGCTCGAGCTTGTGCAGGCTGATCGCCGCCACCATGGCCTTCAGATCGTCGATCGAGCCGACGGTAACGCCCTGAAGCCGCTGCTGTTGCATCACCATCAGCGAAATGCGCGGCTCGCTCTGGGGTTGGCCGGCGAGCACGCCGATGAAGCCGATCATGCCGCCGATGCGCGTCGCCCGGATCGACTCGTTCAGCGTGCCGACCCCGCCCACTTCCACGACGATGTCGACGCCCCGGCCGCTGAGGCTGCGGGCGAGCTTTCCCCACTCCGGCGTCGTCTTGTAGTTGATGGTGTCGTCCGCCCCGAGCTGCTTCAGCTTCTCGATCTTGGCGTCGGACGACGAGGTGGCGATCACCCGCGCGCCGGCGAGCTTGGCGAACTGCAGCGCGAACAGCGAGACGCCGCCCGTCCCCTGCGTGAGCACGACATCGCCGGGTTTCACCTGGCCGCACTTGACCACGGCGCTCCAGGCGGTGAGGGCAGCGCAGGGCAGGGTGGCCGCTGCGGCGTCCGAGAGATGGGCTGGCGCCTTGACCACGGCGTGCTCGGGAAACACCCGGTACTCGCACAGCACGCCGTCGAGCGCTCCGCCCAAAGCGCTGCGGAGCTTGCTTTCCTCCGCCTCGCCCCCGTGCCAGCTCTCGAAGAAGCTGCTGACGACGCGGTCGCCAACCTTCAGTGCGCTGACGCCGGCACCGACGGCCTCGACCACGCCGGCGCCGTCCGACAGGGGGATCAGCGGAAATTTCTGGCGCGAGCCGTAGCCGCCGCGCACGGTGAGCAGATCGCGGTAGTTGAGGCTCACCGCCTTGATGCGCACCAGCACCTGGCCGGGCCCTGCCTCCGGCATCGGCAGATCGACGAGCTTCATGCCGTCGACGCCGGATGCGTCCTGCAATTGATAAGCCTTCATCTGGGTCTCCATGGCGCCCTCCCAGGCTCGATACGGTGCAACTGCACCATCCAAGCGCTTGATTGATCCATCGGCGCGTGCCGGGCAAGTCCCCGGGCTGTGCCTCCGGGCGGGGCCGCGCCGAACCGCACCCGGGTGACGTCCCCGGCGTCACCCGTCAGCGGTGGTCTGCGCTCAGATGGTCAAGGGCTGGCCGAGGCGGCCGGCCAGGTCCTGGATATACTGCCACGCGGTCCGGCCGGAGCGGGAGCCGCGGGTCGTCGCCCATTCCAAGGCCTCCGCCCGCAGGAGATCGGGGTCGTAGGCGAGACCGAAGTGCTCCGTGTAGCCCTTGATCATGGCGAGATACTCGTCCTGGCTGCACTTGTGGAAGCCGAGCCAAAGGCCGAAGCGGTCCGACAGCGACACTTTTTCCTCGACCGCCTCGCCGGGATTGATCGCCGTCGAGCGCTCGTTCTCCATCATGTCGCGCGGCAGCAGGTGGCGGCGGTTGGAGGTGGCATAGAAGAGCACGTTGGCGGGCCTGCCCTCGATGCCGCCGTCGAGCACCGCCTTCAGTGACTTGTAGGAGGCGTCGTTGCCGTCGAAGGAGAGGTCGTCGCAGAACACCACGAACTGATGGCCCCCGCCGCGCAGGATCGCCATCAGCTCCGGCAGGGTCTCGATATCCTCGCGGTGGATCTCGATGAGCTTCAGCGGCGCTCGCCCGCTCGCGCCGGCGAGCCTGCGGTTGATGTCGGCATGCACCGCCTTGACGAGCGACGATTTGCCCATGCCGCGTGCGCCCCACAGCAGCACGTTGTTGGCGGGCAGGCCGCGGGCGAAGCGCTCGGTGTTGTCGCTCAGCGTGTCGCGGGCTCGGTCGATGCCCTTGAGCAGCACCATCTCCACCCGATTCACGTGGGCGACGGGCAGCAGCCGCGGCGGCCGCGGCTGCCAGACGAACGCATCCGCCGCATCGATCGCCGGCGGCGGCGGCGGTGCCGGGAAGGCGCGGTCGAGCGCGTCGGCGATGCGCACCAGCAGGGGCAGCAATTCCTCGTTCGCGGATGTGATCGGCGGCGCCGAGGCGGGGCGTAGGGTCATCGTGTTCGCTTCGTTGGAGGACACAGGCCGGACGCTGGCGTCTAATCGCGCAGTTGCGCCGGGTCCAGCGCGTTGCGCGCCGGGCAGATGCGACGGAAGCACCGTCCTGGTGGAGAAATCGGCCCGAACACTTGCATCTTGGGCCCCGGACACCTATAAGCCCGCCATCCCACACGCGGAGCATGCCTCATGCATGAATGAGGCGTCCGGTGGCTGGCTCGGCCGGCCCACATCGCACCGCGGCGGCTTCAACCGGAGAATATGAATGGCACTACCCGATTTTTCCATGCGTCAGCTGCTTGAGTCCGGAGCCCACTTTGGCCACCAGGCGCACCGCTGGAATCCGAAGATGAGCGAGTACATCTTCGGCACGCGCAACAACATCCACATCATCGATCTGGCGCAGTCGGTGCCGATGATGCACCGGGCCTTGCAGGCGATCTCCGATACGGTCGCGGCCGGCGGCCGCGTGCTGTTCGTCGGCACCAAGCGGCAGGCGTCGGATGCGGTGGCTGAAGGAGCCCGCCGGTCGGCCCAGTACTTCGTCAACTCCCGCTGGCTCGGCGGCATGCTGACCAACTGGAAGACCATCGCCGGCTCGATCCAGCGGCTGCGCAAGCTCGACGAGATGCTGGGCGGCGCGGCGCAGGGCCTGACCAAGAAGGAGCGCCTCATGCTGTCGCGCGAGCGCGACAAGCTGGAGAAGGCGCTCGGCGGCATCAAGGACATGGGCGGCACGCCCGACCTGCTGTTCGTCATCGACACCAACAAGGAACAGCTCGCCATCAAGGAGGCCACCCGCCTCGGCATTCCGGTGGTCGCCATCGTCGATACCAACTCCGATCCGGATGGCATTACCTATCCGGTGCCGGGCAACGACGACGCCGGCCGCGCCATCTCGCTGTATTGCGAGCTCGCTGCCAAGGCTGCCATCGACGGCATCTCGCGGGCCGCGGGCGATGTCGGCTTCGACCAGGGCGAGGCGGAGAGCCCGGTGCTGGAAGAGGTCGCGGCTGACGGCGAGTTCCCCGTGGTCGAGGAGGAGTTCGAAACGCTGGCGGCGCCGCGCGGCGCGCCCGACGATCTCACCAAGCTGCACGGCGTCGGCCCGGAGCTGGAGACCAAGCTGAACGAAGCCGGCATCTTCCATTATTGGCAGGTCGGCGCGATGAAGCCGGACGATATCGCGCGCGTCGACGCGGAGCTGAAGCTCAACGGGCGTATCGCCCGCGACGGATGGGTGGCCCAGGCCCGCGCGCTGACCGAAGCCGCCTGACCATCCGCCGCTTCGGCGGCGCCGCGAGAAGAAAGATGGCCCGGCGCCTGGAAGGCGCCGGGTTCTGCCTATCTACTGGGTGAAAAGCCGCCCGCGTCAAACGAGTAGAGGACGACCATGGCGAACATTACCGCTGCGATGGTGAAGGAGCTTCGCGAGAAAACCGGCGCGGGCATGATGGACTGTAAGGCCGCGCTCAACGAGACCAGCGGCGACATCGAGGGCGCCGTCGATTGGCTGCGCAAGAAGGGCCTCGCCAAGGCGGCCAAGAAGGCCGGCCGCGTCGCGGCGGAAGGGCTCGTTGCCGTCGAATCCTCCGGTCATTACGCCACCATTCTCGAGATCAATTCCGAGACCGATTTCGTCGCGCGCAACGACCAGTTCCAGGCCTTCGCCCGTGAGGCGGCCAAGATCGCGCTCAACGGCGACGGCACGCTGGCGGGCCTCGAGGCGGCGCACTTCCCGGGCTCGCAGACGACGGTGAAGGACCGGCTGCAGGAGCTCATCGCCACCATCGGCGAGAACATGACGCTGCGCCGCCTTGCCAAGCTCGAGGTCTCGCCGGGCTTCGTCGCGACCTACGTGCACAACGTGGCGAGCGAGGGTCTGGGCAAGATCGGCGTGCTCGTCGCGCTCGAATCCGCCGGCGACGCGACGCTGCTCGGGACGCTCGGCCGGCAGATCGCGATGCATATCGCCGCGACCAACCCGCTGGCGCTCGACAGCAGCGGAATCGGTGCCGAGGTGCTCGACCGCGAGAAGGCGATCCTGCGCGACAAGAACGCCGGCAAGCCGGACCATGTCCTCGACAAGATCGTCGAGAGCGGCCTCAAGAGCTTCTTCAAGGAGGCGACGCTGCTGGAGCAGCCGTTCGTGCACGAGCCGTCCAAGACGGTGACGCAAATCCTCAAGGAGGCGGAGGCCAAGGCCGGCGCGCCGGTGAAGATCGCGGCCTTCGTCCGCTTCGCCCTGGGCGAGGGCATCGAGAAGGAGGAAGCTCCGGACTTCGCGGCCGAGGTCGCGGCTGCCGCCGGGGTCTGATCGGCCAAGCAGAAATCCGCGGACCGGAACACGGATCCGGTTCGCGAATTTCAGCCAAGATCTTTTAAATTATACAGAATTTTCGAACTCGCCCTTAGGGCGGTCTCGGAAAATTCTGCTTGGAGCCTGCCTCGGCAGGCTCCGTCTTGGGGCGTATCGATCGGGTCGCAAACCGGGGGGCGGGCCAGCCGATGTACGTAAAGCGCGCGCTGATCAAACTGTCGGGTGAAGCACTCTCGGGCCCGGTCGGGGCCGGGCTGCACGGCGAAACGCTCGGCGCCATCGCCGCCGACATCGCCGCCGCAGCGCGGGCCGGCCACGAGATTGCCGTCGTCGTCGGCGGCGGCAATTTCTTCCGCGGTGTGCAAGGGCTCGCCAAGGGCCTCGACCGTCCGTCCGCCGATTCCATCGGCATGCTCGGCACGGTCATGAACGCGTTGGCGCTGGAGCACGCGATCGAGGCCGTGGGCGTGCCGGCGCGCGCCATGTCCGCCATCGCCATGCCGGCGCTGTGCGAAAGCTATGCGCGTCGTCGCGCCCTGGACCACCTGGCCAACGGCAAGGTGGTCATCCTCGGCGGCGGCACCGGCAATCCCTATTTCACGACCGACACCGGCGCAGCGCTGCGCGCCGCCGAGCTCGACTGCGACGCGCTGCTCAAGGCGACGAACGTCGACGGGGTCTATTCCGCCGACCCCAAGCTCGACCCGAACGCCGTCCGCTACGACCACCTGACGCATGCGGATGCGATCCGCAGGGATCTGAAGGTGATGGACACGGCGGCTTTTGCCTTGGCGCGCGACAGCGGCCTCACCATTATTGTGTTCTCCCTGCGCAACCCCGGCTGCATCTCGGCGGTGCTCAAGGGCGAGGGCTTGGCGACGCTGGTGACCCCTTGAGGCCACCGGCAGGCGCGGGCGTGGCATGTCCCGATCGGCAGCGAGGTTCGAGCGTCTTGATGGGCGCGCGTCTGTTCGGCCGGATGAGCCCCCTCGGCCGGCGGTGATCCAGGGCCGGGATAGCCGACGTTTCGCATCCGTCCGCCGCGCCGGAGCGTAGATGTTCGGCAGGCGTCGGCGGCTCGCCAGGCGCGGACGAAGCGGCTAAGAGCGGGACCGAGCCTTTTCTTGATCTTCGCGCGTGGCGGGCCAACAGTTCCCCCGTAAGATCAGATGCGATGTCTGGAGCGTAACGAAGCCATGACGACCACAGCCTTCGATCTTGACGACCTGAAGCGTCGGATGTCCGGCGCCGTCCAGGCGCTGCGCCATGATCTGGCCAGCCTCAGAACCGGCCGTGCCTCGGCCAATCTGCTCGATCCGATCCAGGTCGACGCCTACGGCTCGCTGATGCCGATCACCCAGGTAGCCACCGTCTCGGTGCCCGAGCCGCGCCTCGTCAGCGTCCAGGTCTGGGATAGAGCCATGGTCGCCGCCGTCGAAAAGGCGATCCGCGAGTCCGATCTCGGGCTCAACCCCAATACCGAAGGGCAGGTCATCCGCCTGCGCATTCCGGAGATGAACGAGCAGCGCCGCAAGGAGATGGTCCGCGTCGCCCACAAGTATGCCGAGGAGGCGCGCGTCGCGGTGCGGCATGTGCGGCGCGACGGTCTCGACCTGCTCAAGAAGCTGGAGAAGGACAGCGCCATCAGCCAGGATGAGCAGACCAAGTTCGGTGAGCTCGTCCAGAAGGCGACGGATCAGTCGGTTGCGGAGGTCGATCAGACCCTCGCTGCCAAGGAAAAAGAAATTCTGCAGGTCTAAGCCGGGTTGAGTATGCCGATGGAAGTTGCCAGCGACGCCGTGGCCCTGTCCCCGCCCGCAACGGCGGAGGACTCGGACGGCGTGGGCGCACCGGCCCACGTTGCCATCATCATGGATGGCAACGGCCGCTGGGCCGAGCGGCGCGGCCTGCCGCGAGCCGAAGGGCACCGGCGCGGCGTCGAGGCGCTGCGACGCACGGTGCGCGCGGCGATCGAGCTCAACCTCCGCTACCTCACCGTCTACAGCTTCTCGTCCGAGAATTGGCGACGGCCGGCGCCCGAAGTCTTCCAGCTGATGAATCTGCTGCGCCTGTTTTTCCGCAACGATCTGGCGGATCTGGAGCGCAACAACGTCCGCGTCAGGTTCATCGGCGCGCGCGACGGCCTCGCGTCCGATATCCGCTCGATCCTGGAAGAGGCGGAGCGCCGGACGGCGACCAACACCGGCCTCGGTCTCGTGGTTGCGTTCAACTATGGGGGCCGCCAGGAGCTCGTGCGTGCCGCGCGCGAGCTGGCGCTCGACGTCGCTGCCGGGCGCCTGGCCGCCGACGCCATCGATCAGGCCGCGATCGACGCCCGGCTCGACACCGCCGGCATTCCCGATCCGGATCTGGTCATCCGCACCTCGGGCGAGATGCGCGTGTCGAACTTTCTGCTGTGGCAGACGGCCTACGCCGAATTCGTTTTCACGCCCGTGCTTTGGCCGGACTTCGACCGGGCCGCCCTCGAAGCTGCGATCGCTGACTTCCGTGGGCGGGATCGGCGCTTTGGCGGCCTGGGCGGCGGGGCCGGCTGAGGTGGCGAAGGATGGGGCCGCGCCCGGCCCGATCGCGTCTCGCGGCATGTCGGAATTGGCCTTGCGCACGGTGTCGGCAATCCTGCTGGCGGCCGTTGCCCTCGGCGCGGCGGCCCTCGGCCACTGGCCGCTGTCGCTCCTCTGGGCGGCGGCGGGAGCCGCGGTCGCCCTGGAATGGACAACCGTCGCTGCGACCGAGCCGCGCCGCAGTCTCCGGATCGCCATTCCCGCTTTCGCCGCGGCCACGGGCCTGGCGCTCCTGATCGGCGCTGCCGTTGCTGCCGCCGTGCTCGCAGCGGGCACGCTCGTCGCATGCGCGCTGGGGCGCAGCTTGCGCGACCGGGGCTGGGCTGCGGCCGGGCTGTGGTGCGGAGCGGTGCTGGCTGTCGTTCCCGTGCTCGTGCGGGCGGACCCGGCGTTTGGCCTGCCCGGCCTGCTCTGGATGTTCGCCGTCGTCTGGACCACCGACGTGGCGGCGTTCTTCACCGGGCGAAGCCTGGGCGGTCCCAAGCTCTGGCCGCAGGTCAGCCCAAAGAAGACCTGGTCCGGCTTCGTCGGCGGCACCGTCGCCGGCACCCTCGCCGGGGTGGCCACCCTCGTCTGGTTCGGCGGCTGGGCGCCGAGCGTGCTTCTGGTGCTGGCGAGCGCCGTAGCTTCAGTGGTAGGGCAGGCGGGCGACCTCGCCGAATCCGCGCTCAAGCGCTATTTCGGCGTCAAGGATTCGAGCCGGATCATCCCTGGCCATGGTGGCTTCATGGATCGGTTAGACGGCTTCTGGGCGGTGTCGGTCCTGGTGGGGGCCGGTTTCGCCATGCGTGGGGTGATCCGATGAAGGCGATCCGCACATGAGGCGGCGCGTCATTTTGCTAGGCGCGACCGGATCGGTCGGGCGTTCCACCGTCGACCTGCTCCAGCGGCACCGCGACCGCTTCGAGGTAACGGCGGTCGTCGGCCATCGCGATGCGGCGGGCCTCGCCGAGGTGGCGCGGCAGCTGGACGTGGGCTGCGCCGTCCTGTCGGACGAGAGCCGGGGCGGCGCCTTGCGCGAGGCGCTCTCCGGCACCGCCATCGAGTCGGGCGCTGGCCCCGCCGCGGTGCTCGAGGCGGTCGACCGGGACTGTGACCTCGTCGTGGGCGCCATTGCCGGAGCGGCGGGCCTGCGGACGACCCATGCGGCGCTCAAGGCCGGGCGGACGCTCGCCTTGGCCAACAAGGAGTCGCTGGTGTGCGCCGGCGAGCCCTTCATGCGCGACGCGCGTGAGCGCGGCGTCCGCATCCTGCCGGTCGACTCCGAGCACAACGCGTTGCTGCAGGCCCTGGGTGGCCAACCGATCGACGCGGTGGAGCGGATGACGCTCACCGCCTCGGGCGGCCCGTTCCGGACCTGGCCGGCGGAGCGGCTGCTCACGGTGACACCGGAACAGGCCTTGGCCCATCCCATCTGGTCGATGGGCGCCAAGATCTCCATCGATTCGGCCACGCTGATGAACAAAGGGCTGGAGCTCATCGAGGCCATGCACCTGTTCGGCCTGGCGCCGGAGCGCTTCGACGTCGTCGTCCATCCCCAATCGATCGTGCACGGGCTGGTGGCTTTTCGCGACGGCGCGGTGACCGCGGGGCTCGCGGTCCCCGACATGCGGGTGCCGATCGCCTATTGCCTGGGGCTGCCGGGGCGCCTCGACGCTCCCACGCCGCGGCTCGATCTGGCGGCGCTCGGGTCGCTCACCTTCGAGGCACCTGACGAGAAGCGGTTTCCGGCGCTTGCGCTGGCGCGGGCTGCCATGGCCGCCGGCGGCGCCATGCCGGCCATCCTGAACGCGGCCAACGAAGTCGCCGTCGCGGCCTTCCTCGACCGGCGGCTCGCCTTTCATGCCATCCCCGTCCTCGTCGAGGAGACGTGCTCGCAACTGGTCGGGCTGGGCGGCACCCGGCCCGGCTCGGTCGACGAGGCGCTGGCGGTCGACCAGGCGGCCCGCCGCCTCGCCGCGGAGATCGCGCGTGAGCGGGGCAGGGCGGCCGGTTGACGCGGCCGCCGCGCCCGAATGCGTCCAGCCCTTTGAATTCGAAGCGCTTTCTCGGCGATTGGGTGATTTCGCCCAGACGCGCGGCGCTCTGGCAAAGGGCGGTGAGGGCAGTTAGCTATCGGCGGGCGAATTTCGGACGCAAAGTCCGTCCACGGTCATCGCTGTGGTCGGTAGACCCGCCGAGTGAGGACGTAGATGGATAGTGCAATCGCTTCCATGATGAGGTCGGGAGAAAGCCTGCCCCTCATCGTCGTTTCGTTTCTCTTCGTGCTGGGGCTCGTGGTGTTCATCCACGAAATGGGCCACTTCCTGGTGGGTCGGTGGTGCGGCGTCGACATCGACACGTTCTCGATCGGCTTCGGCAAGGAGCTGGTGGGCTGGACCGACAGGCACGGCACGCGCTGGCGCATCGCCCTGATTCCGCTCGGCGGCTACGTCAAGTTCGCGGGCGACGCCGGAGCGGCGAGCACGCCCGACCATGAGGCGTTGGCGCGCATGACGGAGCGAGAGCGCGCCGGCAGCTTCTACTTCAAGAGCGTCTGGCAGCGGGCCGCGATCGTGGCGGCCGGCCCGATCGCCAATTTCCTCCTGGCGATCGTGATCTTTTCCGGCACCGTCTACCTGTACGGCCGCACCGTGATACCGCCGCGCGCCGTGACCATCATCGAGAACAGCGCGGCCGCCAGGGCGGGCTTCAAGGTCGGCGACGTGGTGCTGACGATCAACGGCGGCGCCATCAAGAGCTTCAGCGACATGCAGCGAATCGTGAGCCTCCACGGCGGCGAGACGCTGACGTTCGTCGTGGACCGTGCTGGCCAACAGGTGACGTTGGAGGCAACGCCGGAGCAGCAGGAGGTCGATACGCCGCTCGGCAAGCAGAGCATGGGCCGGCTCGGGGTGGGGGCGACGTCGGATCCGGCGGAGTTCAAGGTCGAGCGCTACGGGCTGCTCCCGTCCCTCGGCATGGGCGTCGCCGAGACATGGGGCGTGATCGAGCAATCGGTCGAAGGCATCGGCAAGATCATCGGCGGCAAGGCGTCCGCCGACCAGCTGGCGGGCCCGATCGGAATCGCGAAGGTCGCAGGGCAGGTCGCACGGCTTGGCTTCGTCCCGCTGCTCAGCCTGGCGGCATTCCTGTCGGTGTCGATCGGCCTGCTCAACCTGCTGCCGGTGCCGCTGCTCGACGGTGGCCACCTGCTGTTTTACGCGGTCGAAGCGATCAGAGGCCGCCCGCTGAGCGAGCGGACGCAGGAGTTCGGGTTCCGGATCGGGCTCGCGCTGGTCATCATGCTGACGGTTTTCGTCACCTGGAACGACATCGTTCGCCGCATTCTTGGGGCGACGTGACCGACGCGCCACGCCTCCCAAAAAAAGGATCTGTTAACCCTCTCTTCGTTTGCAACAGTCTGTAAACTCGATAGAAGCGAATTCGATCCTAGGATCCGACGACCGACTCCTCGCCCCGCGGGGGCGTAAAAAACGTAACAGGGCGGCCAGTTTTATGATGAGACCTGCAATGTTCCGCGGGATGGCGCTGGCGAGTGTCCGCCGCTTTGCACTGACGATCGGCGTTGTGCTGATGGCTGGCACGTCGGTCGCTCAGGCGCAGACCGTTGTCGTCCGTGGCAACCAGCGGATGGATACCGAGACGATCCGCACCTACGTGCAGGGCAAGTCTCCGGAGGAGGCTCGCCAGGCCCTGCTGGCTACGGGCATGTTCTCCGACGTCAAGGTCGCCGGTGGGCACGGCACCACGGTCGTCACCGTCAACGAGAACCAGACCGTCAACCGGGTTGTCTTCGAAGGCAACAAGAAGCTCAACAAGGACGTGCTGGCGGGTGAGCTCTCGACCAAGGCGCGCGGGCCCTACAGCCCCGCCTTGGTGCAGGCGGACGTCGAGAAGCTGCAGGAGATCTACAAGCGTGGCGGCCGTGGGCTCGCCACGATCAGCAGTCGCGTCGTGCCGCTGACCAACGGGCGCGTGGATGTCGTGTTCACGATCAAGGAAGGCGACAAGACCGGCGTCAAGGAAATCAACTTCGTCGGCAACCAGGTCTATTCCGGGCGCCGCCTGCGCGACCTGATGACCACGACGGAGATGAACCTCCTGTCGTGGCTCAAGACCTCCGACGTCTACGACCCCGACAAGATCGCCTCCGACGAGGAGCTGATCCGCCGCTTCTATCTGCGCAACGGCTATGCCGATTTCCGCATCATCTCGACGGATGCGACGTTCGACGCCGCCAAGGGCGGGTGGATCGTGACCATCACCGTCGAGGAAGGGCAGCCCTACCGGATCTCCTCGGTCGACGTGGAATCGCGGGTCGATGGCGTATCGTCGGACTCGGTACGCCGCGAGGTGACGTCGTCGCCCGGCGACATCTACGACGCCGAGAACGTCGAAAAGGCCCTGACCTCCATGACCACGAGCGTCATGCGCAAGGGCAATCCCTTCGTCCAGGTTCGTCCCTCCGGTGTCCGCGACAGCGTCAACCATACCATCGGCCTCACCTACGTGGTGGAGGAAGGCCCTCGCGTCTACATCGAGCGGATCAACGTGCGCGGCAACGTGCGCACGCGTGACTACGTGATCCGTCGCGAGCTCGATCTGGAAGAGGGTGACGCCTACAACAAGGTGCTCATCGATCGCGCCGAGCGGCGGCTCAACGGGCTTGGCTACTTCAAGAAGGTGCGCATCACCAACGAGCCGGGCTCGCAGCCGGACCGGGTGGTCATCAACATCGACGTCGAAGATCAGTCGACCGGCCAATTCTCCGTCTCGGGCGGCTACTCCACCCAGGACGGCGTCATCGGCGAGGTCGCCGTGGCCGAGTCCAACTTCCTCGGTCGTGGCCAGTACATCCGCCTCGCCGGCCAGCTCGGTCAGCGGACCAACGGCGTCCAGCTGTCGTTCACCGAGCCTTACTTCCTCGGCCAGCGACTGGCGGCGGGCTTCGACGTCTATACGAAGTACACGGACAACACCCAGTACGCTCGCTACGAGACGCGGGCCACCGGTGGAACGATCCGCTTCGGCTTCCCGATCACCGACGAGTTCACGGTGACCGCGCGCTACTCGCTGTACCAGACGAAGCTGTCGGTGCCGGATAGCTACAAGCAGCCGTACAACGACTGTAGCTTCCCGCTGCTGGGCTACACGTCGGTGTTCAACCCGCCGTTCAACGGCACCACCTACACCTACAACGGCACCCCCGGGGCGCTGTCCTACTACCCGAACTGCGCCTACGACGGTGAAGCGTCGGTGGCGGTGAAGCAGGCGATCGGCCGGACGCTGACGTCGCTGGTGGGCGTGACGCTGACCTACAACACGCTCGACAGCATGAAGGACCCGCACAGCGGCATCTACGCCGAGGTGCGGCCCGAGATCGCCGGACTTGGCGGCGACTCGAAGTTCTTCCGCGCCACCGGCGAGGCCCGCTATTACCGCGAGCTGTGGGATGATGTCGTCGGCATCGTCAGGCTGCAGGGCGGCACCATCCAGCCCCTGGGCGGTAACGACCTGCGCCTTACCGACAACTTCTTCCTCGGACCGTCTCTGGTGCGCGGCTTCGCGCCGTCCGGTATCGGTCCTCGCGACCTGACGGGTGATCCGAGCACGAATGCCATCGGCGGCGTGAACTACTTGGGTGCGAGCGTCGAGGCGCAGTTCCCGATCTGGGGCCTGCCGCGTGAGCTGGGGCTGAAGGGCGCCGTGTTCGCCGACGCCGGCACGCTGTTCGGTTACAAGGGAGCCAAGACCTTCGATCTCAACTACAACGGCATCATCGATGGCTATGTCGGTGGCGTCTGCCAGCCGAACTCGCAGCCGGTGCAGCCCGAGTGCATGATCGTCAAGGATTCGCATACGATCCGTACCTCGGTCGGCGCCAGCATCTTGTGGCAGTCGCCGCTGGGCCCGATCCGCTTCGACTACGCCTTCGCCCTGACCAAGGCGGATGGCGACCGCACCCAGGCGTTCCGCTTCTCGGGCGGCGGCAGCTTCTAGTCGAGCGTCGTGGGGCGCCATTGGGCGCCCCTCCCCACATCGGGTCGGCGGTCCGCCTTGTTGCGGTCCGCCGATCTTCAGTTATGAAGCCCGCATGGCTGAGCCAGTCTTCTTCCCCGCCACCTCTGGCTTGACGCTGTCGGAGGTCGCCGAGCTCGTGGGCGCGGCCCTGCCCGAAGGGGCCGATCCGCAGCGGACCATTCGCGGCGTGGCGCCACTCGAAACCGCGGCAGCCTCCGATCTCGCCTATATGGATAATGTCCGCTACGCGGCCGCGCTTGCTGCGACGCAGGCCGGTGTCTGCCTCGTGTCGGATCGGTTCGCCGCCAGGGTGCCGGCCGGCACCGTCGCCGTGCTCGTTCGCGATCCGCACCGCGGCTTTGCGGCCGTGTTGAGCGCCTTGTTCCCCGCGGCCACCCGGCCGGGTTCGGTCTTCGAGGCCTCGGGCATTACGCCGGGCGCCTTCGTGCATCCGTCGGCCCGCATCGAGGCCGGGGTGGTGATCGATCCCGGCGCAGTGGTCGGGCCACGCGCCGAGATCGGCCGGGGCACCACGATCGGCGCCACGGCCGTCGTCGGAGCCGAAGTGCGGATCGGCCGGGACTGCTCCGTCGCGCCGGGCGCCACCATTCAGCACGCGCTGATCGGCAACCGGGTGATCATTCACCAGGGCGTGCGGATCGGCCAGGACGGCTTCGGCTTCGCGATGAGCGCCCGCGGCCATCTCAAGGTGCCCCAGATCGGGCGGGTGATCATCCAGGACGATGTGGAGATCGGCGCCAACACGACCGTCGACCGCGGGGCGACGCGGGATACGATCATCGGGGAGGGCACCAAGATCGACAATCTGGTGCAGATTGCACATAACGTCGTGATCGGGCGCCACTGCGTCATCGTCGCCCAGGTGGGTATCGCTGGCAGCACGACGCTCGAGGATTTCGTCACGATCGGCGGGCAGGTCGGCATCGTCGGGCACATCCGCATCGGCCGCGGCACGCAGATCGCCGCCAGCAGCAACGTCAACGCCGATGTGCCGCCCGGAGTGATCTGGGGCGGGACGCCGGCGAAGCCGATGCGGGATTGGTTCCGTGAGCTGACGGCTCTCAAGAACCTGGCAGCCAAGCGGGGAGGCTCGGCGCGCACCGGTGCCGACGACTGAAAGGATGGGAGACGCATTGATGGAGCAGGCGCCGGCTAAGCTCGATACGGCCGATATCGTTCAGATCATGAGTTATCTGCCCCATCGCTATCCGTTCTTGCTGGTCGATCGCATCATCGACATCGACAGCGACAACTCCTGCATCGGCATCAAGAACGTGACCTACAACGAGCCGCAGTTCATGGGGCATTTCCCGACGCGGCCGCTGTTTCCCGGTGTGCTGATCATCGAGGGCATGGCACAGACCGCCGGTGCCATCTGCGTCGCATCGAAACTGGCCGAGAAGAAGCGTCCGAAGGAGGTCTTCTTCATGACCATCGACAAATGCAAGTTCCGCAAGCCGGTCCAGCCGGGCGATGTCGTCGAGTACCACATGCGCAAGCTCAACAACCGCCGCACCATGTGGTGGTACCGGGGTGAGGCGAAGGTGAACGGCACGCTGGTGGCCGAGGCTGAAGTCAGCGCCATGCTGGTGATCGAGTGAATGCACCTTCAATCCACCCCACGGCCATCGTCGACGCCAACGCCACGCTCGGCCATGGCGTCTCGATCGGCCCATTCTGCCTGGTCGGCCCCGACGTAACCCTCGGCGACGGGGTGGCTCTGCTGAGCCACGTCGTCGTCGCCGGGCGAACGTCGATCGGCGCCCGCACCAGGATCTATCCGTTCGCCTCGATCGGCCATGCGCCCCAGGACCTGAAGTACAAGGGCGAGCCCTCGACGCTGACGGTCGGGCCCGATTGCGTCATCCGCGAGGGCGTGACGATCAATCCGGGCACCGAGGGCGGCGGCATGGCGACGGTCGTCGGCGAGCGTTGCGCGCTGCTGGCGAACGCGCACATCGGCCACGACTGCAAGGTCGGTGACAACGTCATCCTGTCCAACAACGTGATGCTCGCTGGGCACGTGACCCTTGGCGATCACGTCATCTGCGGCGGCGGCTCGGCGGTGATCCAGTTCACCCGCGTCGGCGCCCACGCTTTCGTGGGCGGCATGTCGGGCCTGGAAAACGATCTCATCCCCTACGGTATGGTGATCGGCAATCGCGCCCATCTGGCCGGGCTCAACCTGGTGGGCCTGCGGCGTCGCGGCTTCTCGCGTGACGACATTCACGCCCTGCGGCGTGCCTACCGCCTGTTGTTCGCCGACGAAGGAACCCTGCTCGAGCGCGTTGCCGACGCCGACAGCGAGCTCGGCGGGCACCCCCTGGTCCAGGAGGTGCTGAACTTCATCCGCGAGGGCGGGGAACGGGCGATCTGTACGCCGCGCGACACCGAGGCGTGAGGTGGTCGCGACCGACGGCAGCGTGGCGATTCTGGCCGGTGGGGGCGCGCTGCCACGCGAGCTAGCAGATTGTCTGACGGCGCGCGGGCGCGCCGTGCGCATCCTGGCGATTCGCGGTTTCGCCGACCGGGCGACGCTGCGGCGGGCCGAGTGCGCGTTCGACATCGTCGACGCGCGCGGGATCATCACGCGCCTGCACACCTGGCGGCCGGCTGCGGTCGTCCTCGCCGGCATGGTGCATCGGCCGACCCCTCGCGCCCTGCTGGGCGCCGTCGCCGCCTACCGTAACCGCGACTATCTCGTGCCGATCATGAAAGCGGGCGATGACCGTTTGTTGCGCACGGTCGTCAACCTGTTTGAACGCGAGGGATTCATCGTCGACGGCCTCGCCTCGCTTGCGCCCGAGCTGTTGGCCGGCGTCGGCGTTCTTGGCGACGTCGCGCCGAGCGAGGCGTCGCGCGCCGCCGTGGCGCTCGGCGTCCGCTGCCTGACGGCCCTGTCGCCCTTCGACGTCGGACAGGGGGCGGTCGTCGCCGGATCGCGCGTGGCGGCGGTCGAAGGCCCGGAGGGGACCGACGCCATGATCGCGCGCGTGCAGCGGCTCGGGCGGACCTTGCGTCTGTATGAGGGCGACGCCGGGCCGGTATTGGTGAAAATGGCGAAGGCTGGCCAGGACCTGCGCGTCGATCTGCCGGCGATTGGTCCCAACACGGTGCGCAAGGCGGCACGGGCCGGCTTTGCCGGCATCGCCATCGGCGCCGGCGCCACGCTTGTGCTCGATCGCGCTGCGACGATCGCAGAAGCCAACCGCAGAAGCCTGTTCCTGATCGGCGTGGACGCAGCTCGAGAAGCGGCGGCGCGCGAATGACGAGCGAATGATGCCGGGGTCGCCGCTTTCCGTCTTTCTTGTCGCCGGCGAGGAATCGGGCGATCAGCTCGGCGCCGGGTTGATGCGGGCGATGCTCGATCGGCTAGGCCCCGATGGCGTGACGTTTGCCGGGGTGGGCGGCGAACGCATGACCCGCGTCGGGCTCACCAGCCTGTTTGCGCTGAGCGACATCGCCGTCATGGGCTTTTCGGCGGTCCTAGCGCGGCTGCCGACGATCGTCCGGCGCGTCTATGCCACGGTCGACGCCGTAGTGGCGGCGAAGCCCGATGTCCTGGTGATCATCGACAGCCCCGATTTCACCCACAACGTGGCCAAGCGCGTCCGCTCGCGGCTGCCGGGCCTTCCGATCGTCGACTATGTCAGCCCGACCGTCTGGGCCTGGCGTCCAGGCCGCGCCCGCGCGATGCGCGCCTATGTCGATCATTTGCTGGCTCTTCTGCCCTTCGAGCCCGAAGCACACCGGCGCTTGGGAGGGCCTGCGTGCAGCTACGTCGGCCATCCGCTCATCGAGCGGCTTGCGGACCTGCGCCCGGGGCCGGGCGAGCGCACGACCATCGACGAGGGCCGGCCCATGCTGCTGGTCTTGCCGGGCAGCCGCCGCAGTGAGATCTCGCGGCTCATGCAGCCGTTCGGCGCCGCTCTTGGTCTGGTCGCGCAGGCGCGGCCGGACGTCAGGGTCGTCCTGCCCGCGGTGCCGCACCTCAAGGACGAGATAGCCGCACGTGCCGCCGCCTGGCCCGTCAAGCCCGAGATGGTCGCGGGCGAGGCTTTGAAGTGGGCGGCCTTTCGGCAGGCGCACGCGGCGCTGGCCGCCTCCGGCACAGTGACGCTGGAGCTGGCACTGGCGGCGGTGCCGATGGTCGTCGCCTACAAAGTGTCGTTCCTGGAGGAGGGGCTGCGCTTTCTGGTCAAGGTGCCGTCCATCGTGCTCCCCAACCTCATCCTGGGGAGCAATGCCATTCCTGAGCTCATCCAGGAGGATTGTACGCCCGACCGGCTGGCGGAGGCCTTGCTGCCGCTGCTGAGCGACACGGCCGCGCGGCGAACTCAGCTGCAGGCTCTGGGCCGCCTCGATGCCCTGATGTCGACCGGCGCCGAACGTCCGAGCGAGCGGGGCGCGCGTATCGTGCTCGAAACGGCCGGGCTCGACCCGAATTCGCGACAGAGCTGAAGCGCTTCCTGAGCGATCGCAGGATTCTGTCCGATCGCGATGCGCGCGACGGCCGCCGACATCCCCGATGCAAGCGGCTCGACCGCATGAGCCGCGCCATAGAGCATGATCCCAAAAAGTGGACGCCGGTTTTTGGAACCGAAGCGAATAGATCATGCTTGGAGAACGACATAGAGCGGGATGATTCGAAGACAAATCATCCCGCTCTAGACAGCAAAAAGCCCGGCCGTGGGCCGGGCTTTCGCATGGTGCTCTGCGCCGAACGGCTTACCGCTGGGCGATGCTGACGTAGTCGCGCAAGGGGGCGCCCGTATAGAGCTGGCGCGGACGACCGATGCGCTGGCTCGGGTCCTCGATCATCTCCTTCCACTGGGCGATCCAGCCGACCGTGCGGGCCACCGCAAACAGCACGGTGAACATCTCGGTCGGGAAGCCCATCGCCTTGAGCGTGATGCCCGAGTAGAAATCGATGTTCGGGTAGAGCTTCTTCTCGACGAAATACTCGTCGCTGAGGGCGATCCGTTCGAGTTCCAGCGCGACCTCGAGCAGCGGGTCGTCCTTGTGGCCGAGCTCGTTCAGCACCTCATGCGTCGTCCGCTGCATGATCTTGGCGCGGGGATCGTAGTTCTTGTAGACGCGATGGCCGAAGCCCATCAGGCGGAACGGGTCGTTCTTGTCCTTGGCGCGGGCGATGAACTGCGGGATGCGGTCGACGGTGCCGATTTCTTGCAGCATCTTGAGCGCCGCTTCGTTGGCGCCGCCATGGGCGGGGCCCCACAGGCAGGCGATGCCCGCGGCGATACAGGCGAAGGGGTTGGCGCCCGAGGATCCGGCGAGCCGCACGGTCGAGGTCGAGGCGTTCTGCTCGTGGTCGGCGTGCAGGATGAAGATGCGATCGAGCGCGCGCGACAGGATCGGATTGGGCTTGTACTCCTCGCACGGCACAGCAAAGCACATGTGCAGGAAGTTGGTGGTGTAGTCGAGGTCGTTGCGCGGATAGATGAACGGCTGCCCGACATGATACTTGTAGGCGAGCGACGCCAGGGTCGGCATCTTCGCGATCATGCGCATGGAGGCGATCATGCGCTGCTTCTCGTCCGAGATGTCGGTCGAGTCGTGATAGAAGGCCGACAGCGCGCCGACCGAGGCCACCATGATGGCCATGGGGTGGGCGTCCCGCCGGAAGCCCTGGAAGAACCGCATCATCTGCTCGTGCACCATGGTGTGGCGCGTGACGCGGTAGTCGAAGTCGGCCTTCTGGCTGGTCGTCGGCAGCTCGCCCTCGAGCAGCAGGTAGCACGTCTCCAGGAAGTCGCCGTGCTCGGCCAGCTCCTGGATCGGATAGCCACGATAGAGCAGAACGCCCTCGTCGCCGTCGATGTACGTGATCTTGGATTCGCAACTCGCCGTGGAGGTGAAGCCCGGATCGTAGGTGAACATGCCGGTCTCTTTGTAGAGAGAGGCGATGTCCACGACGCTCGGCCCGATGGAGCCGTCCAGGGTCGGCAAGTCCACCACTTTGCCATCGACGCTAAGTGCAGTCGTCCGCGCGTTCATTATCGTCACCCTTGTCTGAGGAGACCGACGTAGGGCAGCGAGGAAGCCGGGCTTGTTCGCCGAGCAGGCGGCTGCTGGATACGCTGGCCTTGATATCGCAAGTGCGAACTTGAGCGCCATTCGGTAGCCCATTTGCCGGGCCCCATCAAGCGGCTGAGCCGGGGACCCTGCGGCAGTGCACCCATGACCTCCCGCATCGCACGGCGCTCGCTCAAGTATTACATGAACTTCGCTGCGCAAGCCTCCATTCTGCTTCGATGTCGGGGCAGCCGCGGCGACGTCGCGCTGCGTCAGGCGGGAAGCTGATCCCGCACGCGTGCAAGGCTCTCGTCACGGCCGAGCGCGGCCATCACGTCGAACAGGCCGGGCGACGTCGCCCGGCCGGTCAGCGCTGCCCTGAGCGGCTGCGCCAGCTGGCCGAGCTTGAGATCCGCCGCGTCGGCAGCCCGACGCACGGCGCCCTCGGTGTTCGCCGCCGACCAGTCCGCAACCGCTTCGAGCTCGCTGAGTGCCAGCGATAGCCGCTGGCGGGCGTCGCCGTCGAGTATCGTCGCAGCCTTGGCATCAAGGCCGAGAGGCCGCTTGGCATAGAGATAGGCTGCGCTATCGAGCAGCTCGATCAGCGTCTTGGCGCGCTCCTTCAGTCCGGGCATCGCGGCCCGCAGCTTGCCCTCGATCTCGGGATCGAGCGTCTCGCCCAGCCCGCGCTCGGGGCCGACCTGGGGCAGCATCGCTTTGATGGCCTCCAGCAGGCGCTCGTCGTCGGCCAGGCGCATATAGTGGCCGTTGATGCTCTCCAGCTTGGCGAAATCGAAGCGGGCCGGCGATCGCCCGATCTGCTCGAGGGAGAAGGCCTGCGTCATCTCCTCCGTCGAGAAGATCTCCTGATCGCCATGGCTCCATCCGAGGCGAACGAGGTAGTTGCGCAGCGCCTCCGGCAGATACCCCAGCGTCCGGTAGGCCTCGACGCCGAGCGCGCCGTGCCGCTTGGACAGCTTGGCGCCGTCGGGGCCATGGATCAGCGGGATATGCGCCACGGCCGGCGTCGCCCAGCCCAGGGCGTCGTAGATCTGGCGTTGGCGTGCGGCATTGGTCAGGTGGTCGTCGCCGCGAATGACGTGAGTCACGCCCATGTCGTGATCGTCGACGACGACGGCAAGCATGTAGGTCGGCGAGCCGTCCGAACGCAGCAGGACGAGATCGTCCAGCTCCTTGTTCTGCCAGACGACACGCCCCTGCACCTGGTCCTCGATGACCGTCTCGCCCTCGGTCGGCGCCTTCAGCCGCACCACCGGCTTGACACCCGCCGGCGCCTCGGCCGGATCGCGGTCGCGCCAGCGCCCGTCGTAGCGGGACGGGCGCCCTTCGCGGCGGGCTTGCTCGCGCATCTCCTCTAGCTCTTGGGCGCTGGCGTAGCAATAATAGGCACGCCCCCGGTCCAGAAGCTCCTGCACCACGGCGCGATGGCGATCGGCGCGGCTGTACTGATAGACGACGTCACCGTCCCATTGCAGGCCAAGCCAGCTCAGTCCGTCGAGGATGGCGGCGATGGCGGCATCGGTCGACCGCTCGCGGTCGGTATCCTCGATGCGCAGCAGCATCTTGCCGCCATGCCTGCGTGCAAACAGCCAGTTGAACAGCGCCGTCCGGGCGCCGCCGATATGCAGGTAGCCCGTAGGCGAGGGGGCAAAGCGGGTGATGATCTGATCGGCCATTTCCAACAACAACGTGCGGCGGTCACACTCGAAACGGAGCGGGAGCTGAAGCGGGACTCGCCGGCTGGCGACCGCGTCGTGTAGCATGCGCCGACGCCGAGCCGAAATCCCCGTATGCCCCGAGACCACAGCTCAGCCCTGTCCGAGGCGATCGTGCCGGCGACGGCCCGCGCGCTTGGGCTCGGCCTGCGCGGGCGGGCGCTGCTCCTGCATCCGACGCAATCTATCTGGCGTCTCTTTGCGCTCGAGCAAGAGCGCCGCAGGCCGTTCGTATGGCTGCCCGTGGCCTTCGGCATCGGCATCCTGCTCTACTTCGCAGCAGACGGCGAGCCGGCGCTCTGGGCGCCGCTGCTCGGTACGAGCATTGCCGCGGCCGGTGCCGTGGCGCTGCATCGCCGTCCGCTCGGTCGGCTCGCCTTGATCGGCATCGCCTTCGCCTTCGCCGGCTTCGGCGCGGCCTGCATCCGTACGATGCTGGTCGCCGCGCCGGTCTTGCCGCGCATGATGGCAGGCAAGCTCACCGGCTTCGTCACCGCGGTCGACGATCATGGCGCGGGCTCGCGCCTGGTGATCGTCCCGACCTCCTTTGCCGACGTCACGCCGGAGGCGCTGCCGGCGCTGGTGCGCGTGACGGTCAAGTCACGCACGACGATCAAGCCGGGCGACCATGTCCGGGCGTCCGCGCGGCTGCTGCCGCCGCCGGAGCAAGCGCGGCCGGGCGGCTACGATTTCGCACGCGACGCCTACTTCAAGCGGCTCGGCGCGGTCGGCTCGGTCAGCGGCGCCATTGAGCTGACCCCGGCCGCGGCCGAAGCGCCGCGGTCGGTGCGGTGGGCCGCCGCTATCGACGCTGCCCGCTCCGTCGTCACCGCGCGGATCGCGGCGGCATTCGGGGGCAGGCGGGCGCCGTGGCGGCCGCCCTGGTCACCGGCAAGCGCGGTCAGATCACCGAGGACACCAACGACATCCTGCGCGCCGCCGGCATCTACCATATCGTCTCGATTTCCGGCCTGCACATGGTGCTCACGGCCAGCGTCTTCTTCTGGTCGAGCCGGGCGCTGCTCGCCCTCCTGCCGGGACTGGCCCTGGCCTGGCCGATCAAGAAGATCGCGGCGGCGATCGCCATGGTCGGCGCCGCCGCCTACTGCATTTTCACCGGTTCCGACGTGGCCACCGAGCGCTCCCTGGTGATGACGCTGGTCATGCTCGGGGCGATTCTGGTGGAGCGTCCGGCGCTGGCCATGCGCAACCTGGCCATTGCCGCGCTGATCGTCCTGGCCATGGAGCCCGAAAGCCTGCTCGGGCCGAGCTTTCAGATGTCGTTTGCCGCGGTCGCCGGCCTGATCGCCGTGGCCGAGCGCACCGGCAGCTTGACCGGCCTGGCCCGGGCGCAGGACGCGCCCCTCGGCGTGCTCGGCCGATTGGGGCGGGCGCTGCTCGCCGCCGTCGTGACGACGGCGGTGGCCGAGTTCGCGACCGGCTCCTTCAGCGCCTACCATTTTCAGAAGCTCAATCCGCTCGGCATTCTCGGCAACGTGCTGACGCTGCCGTTCATTTCGCTGGTGGTCATGCCCTCGGCCGTCGCCGGCATGGTCGCCTATCCGTTCGGTCTCGATTGGCCGATCTGGTGGGTCATGGGGCTCGCTACCGAGCCGATCCTGTGGGCTTCGCGCCTGATCGCGACGATCGAGCAGTCGACGGTCGGCATGCCGGCGATGTCGGCCTGGGCCCTCGGTGCCTTCGTCGTCGCCATCCTATGGTTCACGCTATGGAGCACGGCGCTGCGCTGGGGCGCGTTGGCGCCAGTCGTCGTCGGCCTGCTGCTGGCCGCTCATCCGCAACGGCCGGACATCCTGGTGGATCGCCGGGCGGACGGGGCGGCCGTGCGCGGCGAGGATGGCCGGCTCCTGATCCTCGGCAAGCCCTCCGGCTTCGTGGTGGAGCAATGGCTGCGGGCCGATGGCGACCGCAGGCATCCCTCCGACCCGACCCTGCGCGCCGGCGCCCGCTGCGACAGCTTCGGCTGCGTCGGCCGCCTGGCTGACGGCGGCGCCGTCGCCTTCATCGTCGACCGGCGCGCCTTCGAGGAGGACTGCGCGCGGGCCGACGTGGTGATCTCCAGGCGTGCGGCGCCGTCAACGTGCGGTGCCGCGCTGGTGCTTGACGGCCCGCGCCTGGCGCGCGCCGGCGCGGTCGCAGTCAAGGCCGGGGACGGGGTGTTGCAAACCACCCCCGCACGCGGCGAGGACCGATCGCGTCCCTGGATCAATGCGCCGGCGCCGAGGCCCAAACCCGAGCCTGCACCCGCCGCACCGGACGCCGCTCCGGGGCCGGACGACACGGCTGCTGCCGACGAGCCGTGAGCGGCGAGCTCAGTACCGGCGCACCAGACTGATCAGCTTGCCCTGGATCTTGACCCGGTCGGGTCCGAGCACGCGGGTTTCGTAGGCCGGATTGGCGGCCTCCAGCGCAATGGAGGAGCCCCGTCGGCGCAGCCGCTTCAGCGTCGCTTCCTCGTCGTCGATCAGCGCCACCACGATGTCGCCCGTGTTCGCCGTGTCCTGACGACGGATGACGACGGTGTCACCCTCGAGGATGCCCGCGTCGACCATCGAATCTCCGCGCACCTCAAGCGCGTAGTGCTCTCCGGACGACAGCAGTTCCACCGGAAGCTGGAGCGTGTGACTGCGATTCTGGATCGCGCTGATCGGCACGCCCGCCGCAATCCGCCCCATCACCGGGACGGAGATGACCTTGCGATCGTCCTCGCCGTCGGCCGAGGCCGGCTTGACGCGTCCGAGCCCGCCCTCGACGACGCTCGGGCTGAAGCGGCGGCTCGGCTGCGGGCCCGCGGTTTCCGGCAGCTTGATGATCTCGACCGCCCGCGCCCGATTGGGCAGCCGGCGAATGAAGCCGCGCTCCTCGAGCGCCATGATCAGGCGATGGATGCCGGACTTGGACTTGAGGTCCAAGGCCTCCTTCATCTCGTCGAAGGATGGCGGCACGCCCGTTTCGCGGAGACGCTCATTGATGAAGCGCAGAAGCTCATGCTGCTTGCTGGTCAACATGGTCGGTCCGTCCCGTCGCGCTCGTGGCCGCCCGATCGGCAGGCCGCAGATCACGGCGCCCACAATGCTCCCGCGATCCATTCCAAAAGGTTAGAGCACGACATTATCTCGCACCGAGAGCGAGCATCGGCGCAAGCCGCCCGGTCGTTTCCGCATCATGCTCATGCCGGCTCGACTCGCTTGTCGAAACAAAGCATGAACAATATGTAGCCGTTCTCGCTGTGTTCTGCAACAACTAGCTGGGCAGCGCGCCGCCGGCTTTCAGCTCAACATCCTATCAGCGGAATGGCGCGCGCGATCTCGCCGGCCCGCGCCGCGGCCGCGCCGGGCGGCCGCACGATCAGCGCCTCGGCGTCGGCCAGCACCCTGAGCAGCGAGCTGTCCTGCAGGCTCGCCGGCGTGGCGACCGGCAAATCTTCGCCCGGTGTCACCCGCGCTCGCAGGTAGTCCTGCCTGGCGTCGTTGGCGCCGACGTCGCTGCCGAGCCGGACAGCGATGCTTCTGTCGCCGCCGGCGCGCGGATCACCTTGCAGGGCCCGCAGCAGGGGGACGAGGAACAGCGTCCCGCAGACGATGGCCGAAACCGGGTTGCCGGGCAGCGCCAGCACGATCATGGAGCCGAGCCGGCCGTGCATCAGCGGCTTGCCGGGGCGCATGGCGATGCGCCAGAAGTCCAGCTCCATGCGGGCGTCCGCCAGAGCGTCCTTTACCAGATCGTGGTCGCCGACGGAGGCGCCGCCCAGGGTGACCAGCACGTCGGCCGCCGCGGCGCCGGCCCGTTCCACGGCCGCGACGAGGGCGGCCCTGTCGTCGCGGGCGATACCCAGGTCGAGCGGCTCCGCGCCGGCCGCCTCCGTCAGCGCGGCCACGGCGTAGCTGTTGGAGCTGACGATCTGGTCTTCGCCGGCGGCTTGGCCGGGGCGCACCAACTCGTCGCCCGTGGCCAGGAGGGCGACGCGCGGCTTGCGGCGCACCGGCAGGGTCGGATGGCCCATCGCCGCCGCGAGGCCGAGCCGCCGGAAATCGAGCCGGTCGCCGGCCTCGAGCAGGACGTCGCCGGCCTTGAAGTCGAGCCCGGCGGGGCGGATGTGGCGGCCGGGCTCGGCCGCCGTGGCGAAGCGGACGGCTTGACCGGCCGACGCGTCCTCGGCGTTCTCCTGGATGATGATCGTGTCGGCACCGGCCGGGACGGGGGCGCCGGTGAAGATGCGGACGGTCTCGCCCGGCCCGACGGTGCCCGGAAAGCGATGGCCGGCGGCACTGGTGCCGATCAGGCGCAGCGTGGCGCCGGGCGCCGGGCAGTCGGCGGCGCGGACCGCATAGCCATCCATGGCGGAACCATCGAAAGGCGGCTGGGTGCGGCGGGCGGCGAGATCGCACGCCAGCGTGCGGCCATGGGCGGCGGCGATTGCCACATCCTCGGCCTCCGTCGGCGTCGCCGCCGAGGCGAGGATGCGTCGCAGCGCTTCGTCGACGGACAGCATGGGCTTCATGGGACGACGTCCTGGGCGTGCCATGTGCCGGAGCGCCCACCCTCCTTGCGCAGCAGCCGGATCCCCTCGATGCGCATGTCGCGATCGACAGCCTTGACCATGTCATAGACGGTGAGGCAGGCGACCGACACCGCGGTCAAGGCCTCCATCTCGACCCCGGTCGGGCCGTTGACCTTTACCTCGGCCCGCACGGTGACGCCGGGCAGGGCGTCGTCCAGCGACAGGTCGACGGCGACCTTGGTGATGAGCAGGGGGTGGCAGAGGGGAATCAGCTCGTGCGTGCGTTTTGCAGCCATGATGCCCGCGAGCCGCGCCGTGCCGAGGACGTCACCCTTCTTGGCGTCGCCGCTGCGGATGAGGGCAACCGTCTCCGGGCGCGTGACGATCCGCCCTTCGGCCAACGCCACGCGAGCCGTCGCCGCCTTGTCGCCCACGTCGACCATGCGGGCGGCGCCGCTGTCGTCGAGGTGGCTCAGGCGGCTCATGGCACGGCGGCCGTCTCGCGCCGCAGCAGCGCGCGTGTCGCGGCGGCGACGTCCGGCTGGCGCATGAGGCTCTCGCCGACGAGGAAGGTGTCGATGCCGACTGCCGCCAGGCGGGCGATGTCGGCCGGCGTGAAGATCCCGCTCTCGCCGACGACGATGCGGTCCGACGGAACGCGCGGCGCCAGCCGCTCACAGACCTCCAGGCTCGTCTCGAACGTCCTGAGGTCGCGGTTGTTGATGCCGATCAGCCGGGACGGCAGGGCCAAGGCGCGGTCGAGCTCGGCGGCGTCGTGCACCTCGACCAGCACGTCCATGCCGACCGAAGCGGCGGCGTCGGCGAGGGCGGCGGCCTGGCCGTCGTCGACGGCGGCCATGATGATCAGGATGCAGTCGGCGCCCCAGGCGCGCGCCTCGAACACCTGATAGGGCTCGTACATGAAATCCTTGCGCAGCACCGGCAGCCGGCAGGCCGCGCGGGCGGCGCCCAGGTATTCGGGCCGGCCCTGGAACGAGGGTGCATCCGTGAGCACCGACAGGCAGGCCGCCCCGCCGTCCTCGTAGGCGCGAGCCAGCGCCGGCGGATCGAAGTCCTCCCGAATGAGGCCTTTGGAGGGACTTGCCTTCTTGATCTCGGCGATCAGCGCGGGCTGCCCCGCCGCGATGCGCTGCCTGATCGCCGCGGCGAAACCCCGCGGCGGCGGCGCCGCAGCGGCACGCCGCTCCATGTCCGCCGGCGGGACCGCGGCCTTGGCCGCGGCGATCTCCTCGCGCTTGTAGGCGCCGATGCGATCGAGGACGTTGCTCACGCGCCGCTTCCGTCGTTGGAGAGCGAGATCAGCTTGTAGAGTGTGGTGAACGCGGCGCCGTTGTCGAGAGCGGCCGATGCCAGGCTTGCGCCCTCCGCAAGGTTCGCCGCGCGGCCGGCGACCACCAGGGCGGCGGCCGCGTTGATGACGACGATGTCGCGGTAGGGGCCCTTCTCGCCGTCCAGCACACGCTTGAGCGCCAGGGCGTTGTGCTCCGGATCGCCCCCCTTGAGATCCTCGAGCTTGGCCCGGCCCAGGCCGACGTCCTCGGGGGCCACCGTGAAGCGGCTGATCGTGCCGTTGTCGAGCGCCACCACCTGGGTCGGGCCGGTGATGGTGATCTCGTCGAGACCATCCGAGCCGTGCACCGCCCAGACGCGCTCGGAGCCCAGCGTGCGCAGCACCTCGACCATCGGCTCGAGCCAAGTCTCGGAGAAGCTGCCGAGCAGCTGCCGCTTCACCGCGGCCGGGTTGGCCAAGGGGCCGATCAGGTTGAACAGGGTGCGCGTACCGAGCTCGGTGCGCACCGGCGCGACATGGCGCATCGAGGCGTGATGGCCGGGCGCGAACATGAAGCCGATGCCGGCGCCTTCGATGCAGCGGCCGACCGCGTCGGCGTCGAGGCCGATCCTGACGCCCAGCGCCGTCAGCACGTCCGCGGCGCCCGATTTCGAGGAGGCGGCGCGGTTGCCGTGCTTCGCCACGGTGACGCCGCAGGCGGCAACCACGAGCGAGGCGAGCGTCGAGACGTTGTAGGTGCCGACGTTGTCGCCGCCGGTGCCGACGATGTCGATGGCATCGGCAGGCGCCTTCACCCGGATCATGCGGGCGCGCAGCGCCGATACAGCGCCGGCGATCTCGTCCACGGTCTCGCCGCGCACGCGCAGCGCCATCAGGAAGGCGCCGGCCTGCGCCGGCGTCACCTCGCCCGACAGCAGCGTCTCGAATGCCGCGCGCGCCTCGTCCTGGGTGAGGGGGGCGCCGGTGGCGACCTTGGCGATGAAGGGTTTGAAGGCGTCCATGGCTTTCGTCAGGAAGGGCCGCGCCGGGCGCTGTTCCACGCGGCGGCGAGGTCGAGGAAATTGCGCATCATGGTCGAGCCGTGCTCGGACATGATGCTCTCGGGATGGAACTGCACGCCGTGCACCGGATGATCGGTGTGCGACAGCGCCATGATGACGCCATCGTCGGTCTCGGCGACGATCGAGAGCGGCGCCGGGCATGTCTTGCGGTCGACGACGAGCGAGTGATAGCGGGTGGCGGCGAACGGACCGTTGATGCCGCGGAAGATGGTGCGGCCCTGGTGGCGGATGGCCGATAGCTTGCCGTGCATGGGCAGCGCCGCCCGCACCACGTCGCCGCCGTAGGCCTGGCCGATCGTCTGCAGGCCGAGGCAGACGCCGAAGGTCGGCACCGAGGGGCCGAGCGTCGCCACGAGATCGAGGCAGATGCCCGCCTCGTTCGGCGTGCACGGCCCGGGCGAGAGCACGATGGCGTCGGGCTTCATGGCCTCGACGTCGGCCACCGTCAGCGTATCGTTGCGGTGCACGTCGACGTCCACCCCGAGCGCACCGATGAGATGCACCAGGTTCCAGGTGAACGAGTCGTAGTTGTCGATCAGGACGATGCGGGGCATGAACGGGTTAGGGCTGTTGCGGCGGCGCCAAAGGGCACCTTTGCCTCCGAAGCGCCGGCGTGGTCAAGGCTGAGGCGCATCGGCGGCGTTCTATTGCCCCCGGCCGGCGGCCGACGCGAAGCGGACGGCTTCCTCGGCAGCCCGGAACAGCGCCTTCGCCTTGTTCACGCATTCCTGCTGCTCGGCGGCGGGGTCGGAATCGTAGACCACGCCCGCACCGGCCTGAACCGCCATGCGGCCGTCCTTGACGATCGCCGTGCGCAGCACGATGCAGGTGTCCATCTCGCCGTTGGCGCCGAAGTAGCCGATGCAGCCGCCGAACGGCCCGCGCTTGTCCTTCTCGAGCTCGTCGATGATCTCCATGGCGCGGACCTTGGGCGCGCCGGAGAGCGTGCCGGCCGGAAAGCCGGCGATCAGCGCATCGAGCGCGTCGTGGCTGGGATCGAGGTCGCCCTCCACGTTCGAGACGATGTGCTGGACGTGGCTGTAGCGCTCGAGCACGAAGCTCTCCGTGACCTTGACGGTGCCGATCTTCGACACCCGGCCGACGTCGTTGCGGCCGAGATCGAGCAACATGAGGTGCTCGGCGCGTTCCTTCGGATCGGCCAGCAGGTCCTCGCCCAGCGCCCGGTCCTCCGCCTCCGTGGCGCCGCGGGGGCGCGTGCCGGCGAGGGGCCGGATGGTGACCTTGCCGCCGCGCGACCGCACCAGGATCTCCGGGCTCGAGCAGACGACCTGGAAGCCGCCGAAGTCGAGATAGCAGAGATACGGCGACGGGTTGACGCGGCGCAGCGCCCGGTAGAGCGACAGCGCGGGCAGCGGGAACGGGCACTCGAAGCGTTGGCCGAGCACGACCTGGAAGACGTCGCCGGCGCGCACGTACTCCTGCGCCCGCGCCACCATCCGCTCGAACTCCGCCGGCGTGGTGTTGGAGGCCGGCACCGGCAGCGCCAGGCCCTCGACGTTCGGCCGCACGTCGGCATGAAGTGGCACGTCGAGTGCCGCGACGGCGGCCTCGAGGCGCTCGGCCGCCGCCTCGTACGCGGCGTTGGCGCCGACACCGGGCCGCGGTCGCACCGGCGCGACGAGCGTCAGCTCGTCCCTGACCGAATCGAACACCGCCATCACGGTCGGCCGCAGCAGGATCGCGTCGGGGACCCCGAGACGGTCCGGATTGACGTGGGGCAGACGCTCCATCTGCCGGACCATGTCGTAGCCGAGATAGCCGAAGATGCCGGCCGCCATCGGCGGCAGGTCGGCGTCGAGGGAGATCTCGCTCTCCGCGATCAGCCGGCGCAGGCTCGCGAGCGGCGCCGCCGGCTCGGCCACGAAGCCGTCCGGATCCTCGTCCGGCGCGCGATTGATCGCCGCCTTGCCGTCGATGCAGCGCCAGATCAGGTCCGGCGCGAAGCCGATCATCGAATAGCGGCCGCGCACGGCGCCGCCTTCCACCGATTCCAGCAGGAACGACAGGCCGGGCTGCCGCGCGAGCTTCATGTAGGCGGCGACCGGCGTTTCCAGGTCGGCGACGAGGCGAACGCTGAGCACGAACGGCTGGCCCGTCGCGTAGAGGTCCGCAGCCCGGTCGGGCAGGGGGGTGATCTGCATCGGGAGTCTATTCCCCGGCGGCGCCGATGGCGTTGCGGAGCGCCTGCTGATTGACGGTAATACCCATCTCGTTCTGCAGCCGCCGTACGTACTGGGTGAGGAGGTCGTCGGTGACGGCGAGGCCGAGCTGCTCGTCGAGCCGCGGATCGAGCGCCTTGGGGCCGAACGGCGGAACCGTCGCCGACGTCACCTTGAAGACGGCGCGGGCGTTGCCGTCGGCGAGGGCGACCGAACCCGCCTTGCCGGCGTAGGTGGCAAAGATCTGCGTGACTGCGGGCTCGGTCAGCTCGTCGTGCCCAACACCGCGCTGGAGCTGGTCGACGGACTTGACCGGGAGGCCGGCGGCGGCGGCCGCGACGGTTTCACCTCCATCGATCTTGGTGACCAGCTCGCGCGCCCTGGTGGCCAGGCGGTTGGCGATCTCGTCCGATCGCCACAGCGCCGTCACGGCAGGCTTCACCTCGTCCAGCGGCCGGTCGCGGCTGGCGTCGATGGCGGTAACTTCATACCACACATAGCCGCCGTCGGCGGTGCGCACGGCCTCGTTGTCGGCTCCCATATCGGTGGCGAAGGCCGCGGCGAGCAGCGCCTCGCCGTTCGGGATCCCAGCGACCGGCTTGCCGGTCTTGTCGTTGCCCTGGCGGTCGACGCCGTCGATCTGGGTCAGCGCCACGCCGACGCTCTGGGCGATCTCGCCGAGCGGCTTGGCGCCGGCCCGCTGGTCCTCGATGCGATCGTGCAGGTCGGCGATCTCGCTGCGCGCCTTGACCAGCGCCAGCTCCCGCTTGACGGTCGCTGCGACCTCCTCGAAGGGCTTCACCGCCTCCGGCGTGATCGACACGACGCGCACGATGACCGGCCCGAATCGGCCCTTCAGCGGCTCGCTCACGCCGCCGGCGGCGAGCGAGAAAGCAGCATCGCGGACGGCCGGATCGAAGATCTCGGCGCGCGATACGGTGCCCAGGTCGAGATCCTTCTCGCCGACGCCCCGCTCCTTGGCGATATCGTCGAAGCTCTTGCCCGCCTTGAGCGCTGCGGAGGCCGCGGCGGCGGCCGCGTCGTCCGGGAACGTGAGCTGCTGGAGCCGCCGCCGCTCCGGCGTGCCGAACTGGGTCCCCTTGATCTGCTCGTAGCGGGCCCGGGCATCGGCGTCGCTGACGGCGTCGGGCTTGACCAAGGCATCGGGCGTCAACGCCAGCACGCTGAGGCTGCGGTATTCGGGAGCGCGGAAGCTCGCCTTGCGCTCGTTGAAGAAGCGCTCGAGCTCCGCCTGCTCGGGGGTGCCGGGATCGGCGATCGCCGAGGCGGGGAGGATGAAGTAGTCGACCGCCCGTCGTTCGGCGCCGTAGCGGAAGGCCGCCTCTCGCAACGCCTCGGGCACCGCCAGGCCGCCGGTGATGCCATCCGGAATCTGGCGGCGGGTGAGCGTGGCACGCTGGTCCTGCACGTACGCCGCCTCGGTGAGCCCGTTGTTGCGCAGCAGGTCGGCGAACTGGGCGCGATCGAAGCGGCCGGACGGGCCGCGGAAGTTCGGGTCGTTCTCGATGCTGCGGGCAACCCATGCATCGGTGATGCCGAGGCCCATGGTCTTGGTCTGCTGGTCGAGCACCGCATCGGTCACCAGGCGGCCGAGCACCTGGGCATCGAGGCCCATGGCGCGAGCCTGATCGGGGGTCACGGGGCGGCGGAACTGGCGGGTCAGGCGCTGGATCTCGTTCTGGTAGGCGGTCCGCAGCTGGTCCATGGTGATTTCGGTCGAGCCGACCATGGCCACCGTGTTGCGTCCATAGCCGCGGAAGATGTCGCCGATGCCCCAGATCGCAAAGGAGATGATCAGCAAGCCGAACAACACGCCGACGACGATGCGTCCGGCCCAGCCCGCCGTTGCGTTACGCATACCCTTAAGCATGAGAACCAGCGACCTTCCATAAAGCCCTGGCCGACGAAGTGCCGCCGGCCCTGCGATGAGTGTCCGCCTCTGGCGGGAGGCGCAATTGCCGGCGCCTGCTGCACGGGCGCTGCGGTCATAGCCCAAAGCCGCCACGAAACACAGCCGTCAAACAACGGCGTGGGCCGCTTCCCGCCTGCGCAGCATGATCGGCGTCTTGCGCGTTGAATCAAGACCTGCGCGTTGAATCAAGATCTGAGGAGCGCGGTGAATCGGTTTCGCAGCTGCCAGCCTCAAATGTCTGATTTGCCAGGGTTCCGTTGCAGCACGAGGGCCCCTCTGTTAGAGGCGACGGTGGCTGTCGCCCCGGCCCGGACCGGCTTGGAGCCTGGCGCAGCCATGACCAGAGGGTGCTCGGCTGCGAGACCGGCGGGACCGCCGCGGCAGCCGCAAGCGACGAGAAAGGGGGCCGACCTATGGCCGACGCCACGCGCCGTCCGCTGATCGCGGGCAACTGGAAGATGCACGGGCTGAAGATTCAGGGCGCGCGAACGCTGGGCGAGATCGTCGAGGGATACGACGCGGCGCTGCGCGCCAAGGTCGATCTTCTGGTCTGCCCGCCGGCGCCGCTGCTGCACGCCTTCTCGGTCGTGGCCGTCGGCTCGCGGGTGGCCATCGGCGCCCAGGACTGCCACGCCGAGCCCTTGGGCGCCTTCACCGGCGAGGTCTCGGCCGAAATGATCGCGGACGCCGGGGCGACGGCGGTGATCGTCGGCCATTCCGAGCGCCGCGCCTATTACGGCGAGAGCGACGGCGACGTGCGCGGCAAGGCGCTGGCAGCCCGCCGCGCCGGGCTGACGCCGATCATCTGCGTCGGCGAGACGCGGCAGGAGCGGGACGCGGGCCAGGCGCTGGAGGTCGTGGGCACCCAGCTCGCCGCCTCGGTGCCGGATGAGGGCTGCGACTTCATTGTCGCCTACGAGCCCGTGTGGGCCATCGGCACCGGCCTGACGCCGACCACGCAGGACGTGGCCGACATGCATGCCTTCATGCGCGACGGCCTCCGCAAGCGGTTCGGCCCGGCGGCCGACCTCGTCCGGCTGCTCTACGGCGGCTCGGTGAAGCCAGCCAACGCCGGCGAACTGCTGGCCGTGGCCGACGTGGACGGTGCGCTGGTCGGCGGCGCGAGCCTCGTCGCTGCGGACTTCCTGGCCATCGCCGCTGCTGTGAGTGGCTAGGCCGCTTCGCGATCGGACGGACTCACCCGATCGCAAAAGAAGTGCTCCCATTCACGGAACGGGAGCGCTTCCATTCGATCGGATGAGGGCATCGGAGCGGTGCGTGCTCCGGTTGGCGCGGGGGTGGTCGCCTCGGCGGGCCGGGCCTCAGCGCGGCTGCGGCACCACCCGCAAATAGGGCTTGAGCGTCGTCCAGCCGCCCGGGAACTTCTCCTTGGCCGCCTCGTCGGACACCGCCGGCACGATGATGACGTCCTCGCCCTGCTTCCAGTTCACCGGGGTCGCGACGCTATGTCTGGCGGTGAGCTGGAGGGAATCGATGACGCGCAGCACCTCGTCGAAGTTGCGGCCCGTGCTCGCCGGGTAGTTGAGGGTGAGCTTGATCTTCTTGTCCGGGCCGATGACGAAGACGGAACGGACCGTCAGCGTGTCGCTGGCGTTGGGGTGCAGCATGCCGTAGAGCGTCGCAACCTTGCGGTCGGCGTCGGCGATCAACGGAAAGTTGGGCCGGTGGCCCTGGGTCTCCTCGATGTCGTCGGCCCATTTGCCATGAGCTTCGATGGCGTCCACGCTGAGCCCTACGACCTTGACGCCGCGGCGCTCGAACTCCGGCTTCAGCTTCGCCGTGTAGCCGAGCTCGGTGGTGCAGACCGGCGTGAAGTTCTTGGGGTGCGAAAACAGCACGCCCCATGAATCGCCGAGCCACTCGTGGAAGCGGATGCTGCCCTCTGTGGTTTCAGCGTCGAAATCAGGCGCTACGTCGCCGATCTGAAGTCCCATTTGAATAGCCTCCGCCTATATCCGCGTGTTTCTGGGCCGGATTTCCGATAGGCTTATCTTTGCAATTTTCGTATATATTGCAAGTGAACGGTGCTTCATCGCGCCTGACAAAATTTATATAGAAATTTATTATTCATTCGCCGAAGTTTGGCGAAAGGATTTGGCTCCATCCGAGCGGTCGGTGGCATTTTTTTCGCCGCCCGCTGCGGCGGCAGAGCGGCCGCCGTGCCAACGCGCTTTGAAGCCGCGGTGCGGCGTGCTAGATGCGCGGCCGATCCCTTCTTATATGTTGTCGGCGTCATCCGGCCGTCCGCGGACCCTTATTCATGCAAAGCGTTCTGATCGTCGTTCATCTGCTCATCGTGCTGGCGCTCGTCGGCGTCGTGCTGATCCAGCGCTCGGAAGGCGGAGGCCTCGGCCTCGGCGGCGGTGGCGGCGTCTCGGGCTTCATGACCGGGCGGGGGCAGACCAACGTGCTGACGCGGACCACGGCGATTCTGGCGACGCTGTTCTTCGTGACCAGCCTGACGCTTTCGATCATGGCGGGGATGAGCCGAGGGCCGCGCTCGATCTTCGATACCAACGCGCCGTCGGCCCCTGGTGCCCCTGCGAGCCCGGCCAATCCGTCGGCGCCGGCCGGCGGCGTGCTCGACGAGCTCAAGCGTTTGCAGGAGGGCCGAGGCACTCCGTCGGCGCCGCCGGCGCCGGCCGCCCCGGCAAGCCCGCAGGTGCCGACGCAGCAATAGGCGCGCGGTATCGCGAGAGACGGCGTAGCGCGGGGAAGGGCGGACAAGCTCTTCACTCGTGATTGTGAAGCCCAGTCTGTGCGCCTGGCCTGGGGGTTATGCATCGGCCCCCCTCGCCAAGCCGCACGACTCCATGTACGCAGCGAGTCCCATGACGCGGTACGTATTCATCACCGGCGGCGTGGTGTCCTCTCTTGGCAAGGGGCTAGCGTCGGCGGCCCTCGGCGCTTTGCTGCAGGCCCGTGGCTACACGGTGCGGTTGCGCAAGCTCGACCCCTACCTCAACGTCGATCCCGGCACGATGAGCCCGTATCAGCACGGCGAGGTGTTCGTGACCGACGACGGCGCGGAGACGGACCTCGACCTCGGCCATTACGAGCGATTTACCGGCCGGCCCTGCAGCCGCGACGACAACATCACGACCGGCCGCATCTATTCGGAGATCATCGCGCGCGAGCGCCGCGGCGACTATCTCGGCGCGACCGTTCAGGTCATCCCGCACGTCACCAACGCCATCAAGGAGTTCGTGCTGTCGGGCAACGATGCCTACGATTTCGTGCTGGTCGAGATCGGCGGCACCGTGGGCGATATCGAGAGCCTGCCGTTCCTCGAAGCCATCCGCCAGCTCGGCCAGGAGCTGGAGCGCGGCCAGGCCATCTACGTCCATCTCACGCTGCTGCCCTACATCCCGTCGGCCGGCGAGCTCAAGACCAAGCCGACGCAGCACTCGGTGGCCGAGCTCAGGTCGATCGGCGTGCAGCCGGACATTCTGCTCTGCCGCACCGACCGGCCCATTCCGCGCGAGGAGCGGCGCAAATTGTCGCTGTTCTGCAATGTGCGGGAGAGCGCGGTCATCGAAGCGCGCGACGTCGCCTCCATCTATGACGTGCCGGTCTCCTACCATGCGGAAGGGCTGGACGGCGAGGTGCTGGCGGCGTTCGGCATCAAGGACGCGAGCGAGCCGGAGATATCCCGCTGGCAGGCCATCTCCGAGCGCGTGCGCAGCCCGGAGGGCGACGTCACCATTGCCGTTGTCGGCAAGTACACGGGCATGAAGGATGCCTACAAGTCGCTGATCGAGGCGCTGACCCACGGCGGCATCGCCAATCGGGTCAAGGTCAACATCGACTGGATCGAGAGCGAGGTGTTCGAGAGCGAGGATCCGTCGCCGTTTCTCGAGCACGTGCATGGCATCCTGGTGCCCGGCGGCTTCGGCCAGCGCGGCGCCGAGGGCAAGATCCGAGCGGCCCGCTTCGCGCGCGAGCGCCGGGTGCCCTATTTCGGCATCTGCTTCGGGATGCAGATGGCCGTCATCGAGGCCTCCCGCTCCCTCGCCGGCGTCGCCGACGCCAATTCGACCGAGTTCGGGCCGACGCCGGAGCCGGTGGTCGGCCTGCTCACCGAGTGGCTGCGGGGCAACGAGCTCGAGCGCCGGCAGGCGGGCAACGACCTCGGCGGCACCATGCGGCTCGGCGCCTACCAGGCGGCGCTGGCGTCGGGCAGCCGGATCGCGTCCATCTACGGAACGACCGACATTTCCGAGCGCCACCGCCACCGTTATGAAGTCAACATGGACTATCGGGACCGCCTCGAAGCCAAGGGCCTGCGCTTCGCCGGCGTGTCGCCCGACGGCCTGCTGCCGGAGACCGTGGAATACGAGAACCATCCCTGGTTCATCGGCGTGCAATTCCACCCGGAGCTGAAGTCGCGCCCGTTCGAGCCCCATCCGCTGTTCAAGAGCTTCGTCAAGGCGGCCATCGAGCAGAGCCGGCTGGTCTGACGCACGCATGCCCCGATCGGCGGCATGCTCCTGCTGTCCGAAGCCGAGGCGCTGCACCGATCGTGAAGCGCTCTTGCCATGCAAACTTGCCGGATGCGCCGGCAGGGCGATCCGGCTATAGCCTCGCTCATGACCACGTCCGCGCACTCTATCGTAACGGTCGGCGCCGATCGGGCCCATCCGGTCCGCTTCGGCAACGGCCTCAAGCTGTCGCTGATCGCCGGCCCCTGCCAGATGGAGAGCCGGGCGCATGCGCTCGAGGTGGCGGCCGCCCTGCGCGAGATCACCCAGCGCCTGGGCATCGGGCTCGTCTTCAAGACCTCGTTCGACAAGGCCAATCGCACCTCGGCATCGGCCGCGCGCGGCGTCGGCCTTGCGGGCGCGCTACCGGTGTTCGCCGAGATACGCGACACGCTGGGGCTTCCCGTGCTCACCGACGTGCATGATGCCGCCCAATGCCAGCCGGTGGCCGAGGTGGTCGACGTCCTGCAGATTCCGGCCTTCCTCTGCCGGCAGACCGACCTGCTCGTCGCCGCGGCCCGCACCGGGCGCACGGTGAACGTCAAGAAGGGGCAGTTCCTGGCGCCGTGGGACATGAAGAACGTCGTCGCCAAGCTGACGGCGGCGGGCAATGCCGACGTGCTCGTCACCGAGCGCGGCGCTTCGTTCGGCTACAACACCCTGGTCTCGGACATGCGGGCGCTGCCGATCATGGCCGAGCAGACAGGCGCCCCCGTCATCTTCGACGCCACGCATTCGGTGCAGCAGCCGGGCGGGCAGGGGACGTCGTCCGGCGGTGAGCGCCGTTTCGTGCCGGTGCTGGCGCGGGCGGCGGTGGCCGTCGGCGTGGCCGGCGTCTTCATCGAGACCCATCCCGACCCCGACCGCGCGCCGTCCGACGGGCCGAACATGGTGCCGCTCGCCCAGATGGAAGCGCTGCTGGCCGAGCTTCTCGCCTTCGATGGTCTGGCGAAGGCAGCCACGCACGCGAGCGGCGCGACGGGCGAAGCGGGCTGAACACAGTCCGTGGGCCGCCTCCAGTACATCCTCGCCTTCGCCTGCTTCGCCTCGTCGCTGTTCAGCCGTGCCATCGACCCGCTGGTGCCGCTGATCGCCCGCGACCTGGAGACGGCGCCCGAGCGCGTCGCGCTGTTGTCGACCGCGTTCGCGCTGCCCTTCGGCCTCTTGCAGCTGGCGTTTGGGCCGATCGGTGACCGCGTCGGGCGCGGCGGGGTGATCCGGGTCTGCATGGTCCTCATGACCTTCGGCGGCCTGGCCAGCGCCTTTGCCTGGGGCTTCGGAACGCTGTTTGCCCTGCGGGTCGTCTGCGGCGCGGCGTCCGCCGGCATCTTCCCTGCGACCATCGCGCTCGTCGGCGACCGCGTCCCCCTCGACCAGCGGCAGGCGATGCTCAGCAAAATGCTCGCTGCGACGATCAGTGGCACGCTGTTCGGCGCCATCGGTGCCGGGCTCCTGGTCGACCTCGTCGGCTGGCGTGGCGTCTTCCTCGTGTATACGGCGATGTCGGCGGCCGCCGCGGCGGCGTTGTTCGTCGCGCTGCCGGCGGGGCGGCCCCATGCCGATCATCCGGCCGCCGGTGTGATCGAGGGGTTCTTGAGTGTCCTTCGCAATCCACGCGCGAAGGTCTGCTTCACTGCGGTCTTTTTCGAGGGGCTTGCGGTGTTCGGCCTGCTGCCGTTCGTCGCCTTGCTGCTCGAGGCGCGCGGCGAGGGCGGCCCAGCCATCGCCGGGCTCGTTATCGCCGGCTTTCCGCTGGGCGGGATCCTCTACGCCGCCGTGGCGTCGCGCCTGATCGCGTCGCTTGGCACTGCCGGCATGATGGCGGGCGGCGGCATCGTGGCTGCCCTGTCGCTGCTGGCCGTTGGGTTCGGCCTGCCGTGGCAGGGTGATGCCATCGCCTTCGTCGTCCTGGGGATCGGCTTCTACACGCTGCACAACTCGATGCAGGTGCAGGCGACGGAGCTGTCGTCCCGCCATCGTGGTTCGGCGGTCGCCATGCACGGCAGCTCGTTCATGACCGGCCAGGCGCTCGGCCCGGTCATCTACGGCCCGGGAATCACGACCATGGGCGTCTTCGCGACACTGGCGACCTCGGCCGCGGTCATCGCCCTGGTCGGCATCGCCTGTGCCGTTCTGCTCGGCCCGCGCGCGGAGCCGAAGTCGGCTTCGGCGTAGCCCTTAGTTTCCGGGCTTCGCAGCCCGCGCCTGGTTGATGCGCTGACGTTCACCCGATCGGCGCGCCGAGCGCCGCATCGACGCGCTGCCTGAGCTGGTCCAGCGTCCGCCCGAAGATGCGGTTGTCGTTGAGCGCGCGGGCCAGGGTCAGTGCCCCCTGGACGGCGACCACCGTCTCCTCGGCGAGCCGCTCGGCGCCTGCCGGCTCCGTCCCGCCCCGGACCAGGGCGTCACGCAGGGCTGCGATCCAGCGCCGGAAATAGTCCCGGATGGGCGCCGCAAAGCGGTCGCGCGTCTCGTCCAAGGCGAAGGCTCCGACGAGGCAGACGCGGCGGCCGGAGCGGAAGTAGGCATCCACGGATGTCCACATCCGCGCGACCGCCAGCCGCGGCTCGTCCCGCTCCAGCGGCTCGAACACCTCACGGACGAACCAGGCGTCGACGTAGGCGAGGACCTGGGCCGCCATCTCGTCCTTGCCGCCCGGGAAGAAGTGGTAGAGGCTGCCCTTCGACAGCTTCGTCCGCGCCGTGATGGCGCTCATCGAGGCGCCCTCGTAGCCGAGTTCCCGGAAGACCTCGGCGACGAGGGGGACCACATCCGCTTTCTCGAAGACGATCCGCGCCATCGCGACCGCTCAATCACAGGCCGAGATCGGACAGGCCGGGGTGATCGTCCGGGCGCCGGCCGAGCGGCCAGTGGAACTTGCGGTCCTCGGGCTTGATCGGCAGGTCGTTGATGGAGGCGAAGCGGCGCTGCATCAGGCCGTCGGCCGCGAATTCCCAGTTCTCGTTGCCGTAGGAGCGAAACCACTGGCCGCTGTCGTCGTGCCATTCGTAGGCGAAGCGTACAGCGATGCGATTGCCGTCGAAGGCCCACAGCTCCTTGATCAGCCGGTAGTCCAGCTCCTTGGCCCACTTGCGGGTCAGGAACGCGACGATCTGTTGGCGCCCGACCGGGAACTCGGCGCGGTTCCGCCACCGGCTGTCCTCGGTATAGACGAGCGCCACGCGCTGCGGGTCGCGGCTGTTCCAGCCGTCCTCCGCCATGCGGACCTTTGCGATCGCGGTCTCCCGCGTGAAGGGAGGGACCAGAGCCATCCTGCGTCTCCGTGTTGAACCGATCTTTCCACAGTAGACCGATCGGTTTAGATAGGCAAGATGCGCCGTGGCGGGGGCGCCCGGCGGCCCCTATCCAATGACTCCGACGGGAGGATCTAGCCGCGAGCCCGGTAAGGGGCGACCCCCTGGTCCGGCAGCCAGACGGACTTGGGCAGCTCGCCGCTCTGCCAGAAGACGTCGATGGGGATGCCGCCGCGCGGGTACCAGTAGCCGCCGATGCGCAGGAACCGGGGCTCGAGCAGTTCGGCCAGCCGCCTGCCGATCGCCACGGTGCAATCCTCGTGGAAGGCGCCGTGGTTGCGGAAGGCGTGGAGATAGAGCTTCAGCGACTTGGATTCGACCAGCCAGCGGTCGGGCACGTAGTCGATGACCAGGATGGCGAAGTCGGGCTGGCCCGTGACCGGGCAGATCGAGGTGAACTCCGGCGCCGTGAAGCGGGCGACGTAGTCGGTGTCCGCGTGCGGGTTGGGCACGCGGTCGAGCACGGCGGCCTCGGGCGTGGCTGGGATGGCGCTGCCCTGGCCGAGGTGGTGGAGGTGTGGGGTGGGATCGCTCATTCGCGTCATCTAATGCGTCGGCCACCCGGCGCGCCAGTGGTGTTCGTGCAAGGTGAACGGGCCGCGCCGTCTTGCCAGCGAGGCCGCTAGCGGTCAAAACCGCGCCAGCGCTTCCCCGCGCAGCGGGGAGGCTGCCCGCCTGTCCGTACGACCATCGCACTGGAGCCACCGTCCATGACCGCCATCGTCGACATCCTCGCCCGCGAGATTCTCGACAGCCGAGGCAACCCGACCGTGGAGGTCGATGTGGTGCTGGACGACGGCTCCAAGGGCCGCGCCGCCGTGCCGTCCGGCGCCTCGACGGGCGCGCACGAGGCGGTCGAGCTGCGCGACGGCGACAAGTCGCGCTACGGCGGCAAGGGGGTCCTCAAGGCGGTCGACGCGGTCAACCGAGACATCTTCGACGCCATCGGCGGCCTGGACGCCGAGGACCAGATCAAGATCGACGAGATCATGATCGACCTCGACGGCACGGCCAACAAGAGCAAGCTCGGCGCCAATGCCATTCTCGGCGTCTCGCTCGCCGTCGCCAAGGCGGCGGCCGAGGCCACCGGCCTGCCGCTCTACCGTTACGTCGGTGGGCCGACGGCGCGGGTGTTGCCCGTGCCGATGATGAACATCGTCAACGGCGGCGCGCACGCCGACAATCCCATCGACTTCCAGGAATTCATGGTGATGCCCGTCGGCGCCGAGACGCTGGCGGACGCGGTGCGCGCCGGGGCGGAGGTGTTCCATCGGCTCAAGGAAGCGCTCAAGGCCGCCGGCCAGAACACCAACGTCGGCGACGAGGGCGGTTTTGCGCCGAACCTGCCGTCCGCCGAGGCCGCGCTTGACTTCGTCGTGAAGGCCATCGAGAGCGCCGGCTACAAGCCGGGCGACGACATGATGATCGCGCTGGACTGCGCCGCCACCGAGTTCTTCAAGGACGGCGCCTACGTCTACGAAGGCGAGGGCACGACGCGCAGCGGCGAGGCGCAGGCGCAGTACCTGGCCAAGCTGGTCGCCGACTATCCGATCGCGTCCATCGAGGACGGCATGGCCGAGGACGATTGGGATGGCTGGCGGGCGCTGACCGAGCTCGTCGGCAACCGCTGCCAGCTCGTCGGCGACGACCTCTTCGTCACCAATGTGGCGCGCCTCGCCGACGGCATCGGCCGCGGCGTGGCCAATTCGATCCTGGTCAAGGTGAACCAGATCGGCACCCTGACCGAGACGCTCGCGGCCGTCGACATGGCGCAACGCGCCGCCTACACGGCGGTGATGTCGCACCGCTCCGGCGAGACCGAGGATGCGACCATCGCCGACCTCGCGGTGGCCACCAATTGCGGGCAGATCAAGACCGGCTCGCTCGCCCGCTCGGACCGCACGGCCAAGTACAACCAGCTGATCCGCATCGAGGAGGAGCTCGGCGGCCAGGCGGTCTATGCCGGCCGGTCGGCGCTCAAGGCGCTGCGGCACAAGGGCTGACCGTCCGGTCGCCCTCGGCATTCGGCAGAACGTCCACGGCGCCGGTCGGTTTTCGCCGCATGCGCCGGGGCAGCCTGCCGCAGGCCGTGGCCGACCGACAGCGCGCCATGGGCGAGCGGGCTCGCGTTGACACGCGGGCCTGCGCCGGTCACCTCTTACGCATTCCGGCGACCCAAGTGGGCTCATGTTCTATCTTATTGCTGCGGCCTTCATCGCGCTGCTCGCGTGGCGTCTGGCGGTCGCCCCCGAATGGCAGGAGGCGATCGCGCAGGGCGTTGCCGGCGTGGCCAAACCGCTGCTCGTGCCGCTTGTCGATCTGATCAACAAGCCCTCGTTCGTCTACGTCGTCTCGACCGTCATCGTGCTCTCGGCGATCGGCGTCTGCATCTACTACTGGCTGCGCGTCGCCCGGCCGGAGCTGCGGCGCCTGCGCCGTCTGGAGGGGGAGGTCCGATCGCTCGAAGGGCCGCAGCAGCGGGGCCACGACGGCATCGACGCGCTGGCGGAGCTCGGGCGGGTCATGGGCCACGCGACCGCCTTCGGACCGAGCTGGGCGGCGTATCAGAGCGAGGCACGCCGGGCCGGACGCATTCCCGCGGCACCCTATGCGCCGCTGGCCTTGCAGGATCTCGGGGCGATCGAGGGCACGCGCGGCGGCCTGATGCAGGCACTCCCGGGCTACTATACCTCGGCCGGCTTGGTCCTGACCTTCGTGGGGCTCGTCGTGGCGCTCTATTTCGCCGGCAAGGGCTTCCAGTCGGGCGATGTCGGCGAGGCCCGCGACGCTATCCTGCGCCTGCTCAATGCGTCGTCGTTCAAGTTCCTCATCTCCGTGGCGGCGCTGTCCAGCGCCCTCCTGCTCAGCCTCGTGGCCAACCTGAGTCATTCCGCCGTTCGTCGCGCAGCGCGGCGGGCGATCGAGGCAGCGGATCAGCATCTGGATGCGCTCCGCGCGACCCAGGCGCCGCCGGAGCGCGAACGGACCGTCGCTGACGTGGTCGAGCGGCTCGACGCGCTCATCGCGAGTGTCCAGGCCCTGACGGATCGATTGGTCGCCCAGCCGCCCGGTTCACGCCATCCGCTCGACGCGGCCTAGGCGGCCACATGGAGAAGGTCGACTACAAGCCCTTTCTCGATCTGTTCGTCGGCGTGCTCTTCGTCTTTCTGATTCTGATCAGCGCCCAGATGTTCTTCATCCGGCATGGCGACGAGGCCGAGCGGCAGCAGGACACCGCCACGGTGGTCGCCCGGACGTGGCGCCAGCAACTGAACGGCTTCCTCGAGCACGTAGCGGGCCGGATGCGCCAGGCCAGCCTGACGGTTCAGGTCGACCCCGGGAATACCTCGCTGGTCATGCCGCTCGACCAGGTCGTGCGCGCCGATGCCGATGGCCGGCCGGTCGTCGACGACGGCCGCATGGCAGCCGTGGCGGCGGCTCTGGCGGAGGGATTGAGTTGCCTTCCCGGTGCGACAAAGCGCCCGCCACCGGCCGCGTGCCCGGATGCGGCCCTGCTGAAGCTGGATCGCCTCTCACCGAAGGTCAGCCTCGCCGGGACGCCGGCCGCCGCCACTCTGCCGGCCGATCGCTTCGGCCGCCTGCTGTCCGCCGTGTTGACGGCCGCGCTGCTGCGGCAGGCCCCGCAGCTCCTCGCCGCCGAAGGCGGCGCGGGCCTGCCCGCCTTTCGCGGCGACGACGACCCTCTCGTCGCGGCGCAGGTGAAGGGGGACGGTCTGGCGGGAGACCTCGCGCTCAGATTCCTGTTTCAGCCGCCGGTCGGCCACGCGCCGTAGGGCCGTCGCCGGGCGACGCACTTTGGGGCGGCCCCACGCTTCCCAGCGCCCGATGAACAGGCTAAAGCGCTGACGGCGGCGGCGAAGACCGCCCGCGCAAAAAAGCCCTGATCCATCGCGTATTCAGCAGTACGCCGGCCTTGTTGGAAAGCCGGCTCACGTCCGCGCGCGAACGGCTTCACTCAATTGTCGCGCGCCTCGTCTTATCTCGTTGCACCCCCACCGCTTTCAGCAAGTTACGGGAGACGACAATGTCCAAATTCGACGGAAAGGTCGCGATCATCACCGGCGCGGCGAGCGGCATCGGCAAGGAGATCGCTCTGCGCTTCGCGGCCCAGGGCGGCATCCCGGTGATCGCGGATCTGAACCTGGAGGCCGCCGACGCGACGGCGCAGGAGATCAAGGGCAAGGGCAGCGACGCCTTCGCCGTGGCCATGAACGTCGTCGACGAGGCGGCGGTCGAGAAGGGCGTGGCCGACACCGTGCAGAAGTACGGCAAGGTCGACATCCTGGTCAGCAACGCCGGCATCCAGATCGTCAAGCCGGTGGTCGATTTCCCCTTTGCGGACTGGAAGAAGCTGCTGTCGATCCATCTCGATGGCGCCTTCCTCACCACCAAGTACTGCCTGAAGCACATGTACGCCGCGAAGTCCGGCTCGATCGTCTACATGGGCTCGGTCCATTCCAAGGAGGCCTCCAAGCTCAAGGCGCCCTACGTCACCGCCAAGCACGGGCTGATCGGCCTCTGCAAGGTCGTCGCCAAGGAAGGCGCCGAATTCAACGTGCGGGCCAACGTCGTCTGTCCCGGCTTCGTGCGCACGCCGCTCGTCGACAAGCAGATCCCCGAGCAGGCCAAGGAGCTCGGCATCTCCGAACAGGAGGTGATCAAGAACGTCATGCTGAAGGACACCGTCGACGGCGAGTTCACGACCACTGACGACGTCGCCGACGCGGTGCTGTTCTTCGCCGGCATGGAGACCAACGCGCTCACCGGCCAGTCGCTGGTCGTGAGCCATGGGTGGTTCATGCAGTAATCGTCCGCCGGATGCAGGGAGGCGGGTGGGCCCGCCTCCCTGCAATGGCGCGTCCATGAGCCACGCTTCTATGGAGGTTCGGCTGACGAAGCTGTAAGCATCGAACAGCCACGAGTCCGTCGTTCGCGCCGACTTCGACCGACGCCGACACGCTTGTGAGCGATGGAGCTGCTCATGTCGTTTCGATCGAAAGTCCGGCGCGGGGTTGGAGCGATCGTCGTCGTGATGGCCCTGGCCGGTCCGCCTCTCGTCGCCGGCTCCGCCGCCGCCGATCCGGTCAAGACCATCGTCATGGTCCACGGCGCCTTCGCCGACGGCTCCAGCTGGCACAAGGTGATTCCGCTGCTGCAGGCGAAGGGCTACACGGTGGTCGCCGTGCAGAGCCCGCTGAACTCGCTCAGCGCCGACGTTGCGGCGACGGATCGGGCGATCGCGCTGCAGACGGGCCCGGTCCTCCTCGTCGGTCACTCCTGGGGCGGAACGGTCATCACCGAAGCGGGCGGCGACGACAAGGTGGCGGGCCTCGTCTATGTCGCCGCGATGGCCAACGATGGCGGCCAGTCGTTCATCGACCGCACCAAGGGGTATCCCAAGCCGCCGGGCGTGGAGAGCATGCGGACCGACAGCTCCGGCTTCGTCAGCCTGACGCCGGAGGGCTTCGCGCGAGATTTCGCCCCCGACCTGCCCGCTGCCGAGGCGGCCGAGCTGGCCGCGGTGCAAGGCCCGATTTTCGGCAAGTGCTTCGAGGAGCGCGTCACCAACGCGGCCTGGAAATCGAAGCCCTCCTGGTACATCGTCGCCAAGAACGACCGCATGCTGGATCCCGGCCTGCAGGCGTTCCTCGCCAAGGAAATCAAGGCCAGGACGACCGAGCTCGACACCAGCCACGTGCCGATGCTGTCGGAGCCGGAGAAGGTTGTGGCGGTGATCGAGCAGGCCGCCGAGGAGGCCGGCGCGGCCATCGCGGCCAAGCAGGCCGATGCAGCCAAACCGGCGGATGCAGCCAAGCAGCCGGAGGCGGCCAAGCCGCAGTGACGACGGCCGCTCAGCTCGTCCACAGCTCCGTCATCCGCGCCATCGCGTCGTTGAAGCCCTGCAGGGGCGCCGAGAACGTCACGGGCTCGCTCTGGCCGGGCTTGGTGGCGATGACTACGAGCGCCTTGGATTTCTTCATGGCGTCGGTGGCGACGGTCGGGAAGCTGATCGGCACCAGGCAGCCGGTGGAGATGCAGGTCGAATAGGTCGCGCCGCGGCCCAGATCGGTCTCGTCGAGCTTGAGCTTGATGCCGGGCTCCAGGTTGACGCCGAACGGCAGCAGGATCGTACCGGGCGTCTGCCCCTCCCGCGTCGGCAGGAACTCGATGGCGAACACCCGGCGGCCGGTCGCCGGATCGCCCTGGGCCTGCGATAGCGTGCAGCCCTTGCGGCCTTGCACGACCCGGCATTCGACCGTCCAGTCGCCGTAGGTCTCGGAAATCATGCTGGCGCCGCGGGGCAGCGTGGTCGTCGCCGCCGGTGTTGGCGCGGCGGCGGCGGCAGCTGGCGGCACGGGCGCCGGCTTGGCGGCAGCCGGCTTGGCCGGTGCAGGTCTGGCCGGTGCGGGCTTGGCCGGCACAGGTCTGGCTTGCGGCTTGGCCGGTGCCTCCGCGTCCTCGGGCGCGGACTGCGCAAACGTCGGTGGCGCGCCGATCGGGCTGATCGCGAGGCCCGCGGACACGATCGCAAGCGCCACGAGTCTTGCGCGTGCCGCCGGCGGGCTGGCCTTGGAACGGAAGCGGATGGCTGTCATGGGCTCGGTCACAGGAGGCATGCCGGATAATTGTCGATGATCGGGGATCGGGTGGCCGTCAATTGAAACGAATAGGCACGCTGACGGTGGAACCGCCGGACGGCGGCCTGGGAACGGGGCTCGAGCGGCGCACCATGGCGACGGCCTCGGCATCGATGCGCGGATTGCCGGACGAGCGCACCAGCCCGGCGCTGACGACCTGACCCGATGCGGACACGCTGAACGACACGACGGCGGTGCCGACGAGGCCAGGTTGCGGTCGCTTGTAGCGGCTGATGTGCGCGAAGAGCGCGCTTCGCCAGGCGCCGAGCGACATCCCCGACGACGCTGCCGCTCGTTGGCCCGCCGCCGCCCGGGCCGCGGCGGCGTGCGCGGCAGCCGCCCGCGCCTGGGCGAGGGCACGACCGCGCGCTTCGGCCTGGGCTGCGGCGCGGGCTGCCGCCTGCGCATTGGCCCGGGCGCGCTCGGCGGCCTCGGCGCGCGCCGCTCTGGCGCGCTCGACCGCGATGGCACGCGCTTCGGACTGAGCCCTGGCGTGTGCCCGTCGCGCCGCTTCGGCCCGCGCTTCCTCGCGCGCCTCGGCCTGTTGCTGCCGGCGCGCCTCGGCCGCGGCTCTGGCGCGGGCCTCGGCGGCGGCCTGCTGCCGGGCCTCCGCGCGCTCCTGCATCCGTTCGCGCTGGCGCTCGCGTTCGCGGGCTTCCTCGCGCGCCTCCCGCTGCGCTTCGAGCCGGGCCTGCCGCTGCCTTGCCTGGCGGGCTGCTTCGCGCTCGTCCTCTTCGTCCTCGTCGCGCTCCACGGCGCGCGGCCTGCGCTTGGGCAGAACGGCCTGGGCCTTGGCCTGTACCTCCGGCGCGGTGACCTTGGGTTGTGCCGGCGGCTGCATCGCAGGCAAGGGCTCAGGCTGAGGCGGCGCCGCCTCCGCAGGGGGCGGTGGAGGCGGCGGCGGCTCGGCGCTGGCCTGCTGCTGCGGTTCAGGCGCGGGCTCCGGCGGAGGAGGAGGGGCTTCGGCGCTCGCCGGCGGAGGCGGCGGCTCGGCGGCCGGCGCAGGCGGTGGCTCCGCGGCCGCCGGCGGCGGCGCTGCTTCCGTCGGGGGCGTGGAGGGAACGGTGATCGGCGTCAGCTCGATCATGATGGCCGGCGGCGGGGTCGGCGACGGCTCCTGGGCCTTGTGCCAGTTGAGCGCGAGCCACGCGGCGCCGACGTGGGCCGCGAGCACGACCGCAGCGGCGGCCCCCAGCGGGCGGTGCCTCGCCAGGCCGGACTCGAGGCGGCCAGACTCATGGCTTGGCGCTGCCCCGCGTATCCTCCAGCCCCACCAGCGCGATCTTGAGGTAGCCGCTCTCGCGCAGAAGGTTCATGACCTTCATGATCTCGCCGTAGGACACCGACTGGTCGGCCCTGAGGAAGACGCGCTGCTCGCGGTCGCCCTGGGTGCGTTCGTCGAGGATGCCCTGGAGGCCGCCGCGCGGCACCTCGTCATTGCCGAGCGTCAGCGTCAGGTCGCTCTTCACCGACAGGAACAGCGGCTTCTCCGGCCGCGGCTGCGGTTGCGCATTGGAGACCGGCAGGTCGACTGCCACGTCGACGGTCGACAGGGGCGCGGCCACCATGAAGATGATCAGCAGCACCAGGATGACGTCGATGAACGGCGTGACGTTGATGTCCGAGACTTCGGCCAGATCCCCGTCCTGAGGCTCCTTGAGGCTCACGCCCATCGGATTACTCCGCCGCCCGTGCGAACCCGCCGGCCGTCCGCGGCCGGCGTTCCAGATCGCGCGAGAGGTGCTGCAGCACCTGCCCCGAGGCGTCGGACAGCTGAGCCCGGTAACCGGAGATGCCGCGGGCGAAGACGTTGTAGATGATCACGGCGGGGATGGCGGCCACCAGGCCGATCGCCGTGGCGAGCAGGGCTTCGGCGATGCCCGGGGCCACGACCGCGAGGTTGGTCGTCTTGGCGACCGAGATGCCGATGAACGAGTTCATGATGCCCCAGACGGTGCCGAACAGGCCGACGAAGGGAGCGGTCGATCCGATCGTCGCGAGCAGGCCCGTGCCGTGCGCCATGGCGCGGCCGGATTTGGCCTCGATGCGCGACAGGGCGATCGACACGCGCTCCTTGATGCCCTCGGCGCCGAGGTCCGCGGAGCGCTTCGACTCCTCGACGGCCGCGTTCACCAGCTCCGCAACGGGGCCGCGCCTGCCGGCGCCTCGCGCGAGCTCGTCGGCCGCCTCGGCCAGGTTCGCGGCCTGTTCCAGCCGCAGTACGGCCGTCCGGGCCCGGCGCCGGGCGGCGAGCAGCTCGAGGCCCTTCACCAGCCAGATCGTCCAGGTGACGAGCGATGCGAAGGCAAGGCCGATCATGACCGCCTTCACGATCACGTCCGCCTGCAGGAACATCTTCCACGGAGACAGGTCGTGCGGCAGCAGCGCGTTGGCGCCGGGCTGCCCGGGCTCAACCTCGGAGCCGGCCAGGGTCGGAACCGGGGGCTCGAACGCGGACGATGCGGCGGCGCCGTCGGGAGCCGCCGACGGCTGTCCCGCGGGCGTCTCCGCGGGCTTTGCAGTGGGGTCTGCTGCCGGCGGGCTCGCCTGCGCAGCTGGCGCCTGCGTGGCCGGCGGTTGCTCGGTGGCGGACGACTGCGACCAGGCCTGCGGCGGGCCGATCAGCAGCACAGCGGCGAGGACGGCCCCGGCAAGCCACGGCTGGCGAGACACGGCGACCGCGGGCGACGGTGTGGTTGAACCGAAGAGTGCCGGCACGGGCATAAGCTCCTGAAGCGGTTGCAATCCGGGCATCGAGGCCGGGGGCGCAAGCGCACGCCGAGGCTCGCCGCTCCGACCCGACGTCCGGCGCATTCCGACGCCCAGCATCGGATGCGGCGCACCTAGACGCGAACGGCATCATCCCCGGCGGCGGCGCCGACGAGATGGCGAACCCCTAGCTCCTCGAAAATCATATTGCAAACTCAATGATTTAGATCGATTCCAATATATCCGCTACGATACTCGCGCAGCAGGAGAATGCGCCTCGTGCATTGCACCGTCGCGATGGACGCCCGGCCTAGGCGGCCCCCGCGGCCCGACGCCTCCGGCCGGGGAGATAGGCCTCGGAACGCGTGTGCCTGCCCGCCGATCCTTCCTGCGGCACGGCGCGGTTGTCCCCTCTTACCGGAAGCCGACGACCGGATGGGGAGAGTAGGGGGTCTCGAGCGCCGCCATTTCCTCGGATGTGAGGTCGAGCGACAGGGCGGCCACGGCGTCGGTGAGGTGCTGCGGCTTCGATGCGCCCACGATCGGCGACGTCACGCCGCTGTGCTGAACCACCCAGGCCAGCGCGACCTGGGCCCGCGGCACGCCGCGGGCAGCCGCCACGCGGGCGACGGCATCGACGATGGCGCGGTCGGCCTCGGCCGTCTGCGTATAGAGCCGGCCGCCGAAGACGTCCGTCTGCTGGCGTTCGCTCGTCTCGTTCCAGTCGCGGGTCAGGCGCCCGCGGGCCAGGGGGCTCCAGGGCATCACCGCGATGCCCTGATCCTCGCACAGCGGCAGCATCTCCCGCTCTTCCTCGCGATTGAGCAGGTTGAGGTGGTCCTGCATGCTGACGAACTCGGTCCAGCCGTTCAGCCGGGCGGTGAACAGCGCCTTGGCGAACTGCCAGGCAAACATGGACGAGGCGCCGATGTAGAGGGCCTTGCCAGCCTTCACCACGTCGTGCAGGGCCTCCAGCGTCTCCTCGATCGGCGTGCCGTAGTCCCACCGATGGATCTGGTAGAGGTCGACATAGTCCGTGCCGAGCCGGCGGAGGCTGGCGTCGATTTCGGTCATGATCGCCTTGCGCGACAGGCCCTCGCCGTTGGGCCCCGGGCGCATGCGCCCGTGCACCTTGGTGGCCAGCACGACGTCGTCGCGTCTGGCGAATTCCTTGATGGCTCGTCCGACGAACTCTTCGGACGTGCCATCCGAATAGACGTTGGCCGTGTCGAGGAAGTTGATGCCGAGCTCGAGGGCCTGGCGGATGAGCGGCCGGCTCTGGTCCTCGGGCAGGGTCCAGGGATGGGTGCCGCGCAAGGGCTCGCCGAAGCTCATGCAGCCGAGGCAGACGCGCGAGACCTCGAGGCCGGTGGAGCCGAACTTCACGTATTCCATGGCATTCTCCCCGTGTGCGCCGCTATCCGGCCACAGGCGGTGCGGCCGCGCCAGCGCCCGCGGAACATTCCCATGCGCGCCGCGCGCATGCATGCATCCCGTGCGGATGGCTTCATCGCATCGTGGCAGGGTTGATGCGGCGCCTGTGGCGCTCCTGCAACGCAAAGTCGAACTCTGCGCGCGCGAGCGACCATATGCCGCCTGCGCCATTGACTCTTCAAGTCGCTGCCGACGTCATGGCCAGCGGGGAACAGAAGAGGAGCGCGGTGGCGATGGGCGCTCTTTTTTAGCAGGAATCTGCTACCGTTTGAGTCGGGGGCAGCAGGCGGGGGCAGGGGTGCATCGTTCCGGGCAGTCAGGCGCTGAAGTGGGCGGCGCGGCAGATCGCACTTGCGGCGCCGTACGGCCGCCTGTGCGTAGCTTTGCGCGTCTGCGGCGCTGGTCGGCCGTGCTGGCGGGGCTGCTCGCGCTGGCGCTGGGAAGCGCCGCCGTCGCCCAGGACGATACCCAGGCTCTGAAGCAGGAATACGGTATCCTATTCGCCCAGACGCTGCGCAATCCGGCCGATCTCGACGCGTCGTTCCGGTTTGCGGAGGTCGCCTCCAAGCTCGGCGACTACGAGGCGGCGATCGGCGCGCTGGAGCGCATGCTCTTCTACAATCCGAATCTGCCGCGCGTGCGCCTCGAGCTCGGCATCCTCTACATGAAGCTCGGCTCGTTCGAGATGGCCAAGAGCTATCTCACGACGGCGGTCAGCGCCCCCGACGTGCCGCCTGACGTGCGGGACCGGCTCAACACCTTCCTGCTGGAGGTGGACCGTCGGCTCGAGGTGAACCAGTTCTCGTTCTTCGCGCAGACGGGCCTGCGCTACCAGACGAACGCCAACGCATCGCCCTCGACCATGCTGGTGAAGGCGCTGGGGCAGGACGCTTTTCTCGATCGCCAGTATGCCCGGAAGCCGGACTGGAACAGCTTCGCGCTCGGCGGCTTCCGCTGGGTGGCGGATCTCGGCACGCAGCGCGGCGACACCTGGGAGACGAACGTCTATTTCTATGCGGCGCGCCAGTTCGATCTGGGACGCTTCAATCTGGCCCTCGCCGAGATCCAATCCGGCCCGCGCCTGCCCGTCGCGCCCGATACGCTTCCCGGCCTGACGTTCCGACCTTATGGCATTGCCAACGTCGTCTCGCTCGCCAACGCGCCCTACCAGACGACCGGGGGCGTCGGCGCCGCGCTCAACTGGCGGCTCGCAGGCGTGGATCTGGAAGCGAGCGTCGAATGGCGCGATCGCAACTACCGCAATTCGCGGACCTATCCGCTGTCGTCCGAGCAGAGCGGCGATCTGGTGCTCGCTGCGTTCTCCACGGCGGGCGTGCTGGCGCCGAACTGGCGCTGGCAGACGCGGGCGTTCTACGGCAATGCCGACGCCAAGGCCAACTACAACGCCTACCAGCAGGGCGGCTTCGAGGTGCTGCTGCCTTATGAATTCGATGTGGAAGTGGCCTCGTGGAGCTACGCCAAGCGCTGGACGCTGACCCCGTCGTTCGGCTTCGCCTACACGGAGTATGACGCGCCGAACTGGCTGATCGATCCCTATCGCGCGCGGGTCGACAAGGAGTGGCGGGTCGGCGCCATTCTCGACATGCCGATCAACAATTGGCTCGGCCTCGGCCTGCAGGTGTCCTACCTGCGCGACGTCTCCAACATCCCCAACTACTCGCTCAGGGACTTCGTGGTCTCGGGCGGGCCGACGTTCCGTTTTTGAGGGCGCCATGGAAGAGCTCGCCAGGCCCCGACCGATCCGCTCCTTCGCCCGCCTCTGCCGCGGCGCGACCTCGTCGCTGGCCATCGTCGCCGCCCTGTTCACGGGGGCAGGCCCCGCGCACGCGGAACGGGTGGTGGGCAAGGCAGGGGCGGTCAATCCGGCGGTCAAGAGCGGCACGCGCGTCATCGAGCTCGGCCAGGACATCATCTTCAAGCAGCGCGTGCAGACCTCGGCGCAGGGCACGGCGCAGCTGCTGTTCATCGACAAGACCACGCTCAACGTCGGCCCCAACAGCAACCTGATCATCGACGAATTCGTCTTCAATCCGGCCAGTGGATCCGGCCATATGGCGGCGACCCTCGGCAAGGGGGCGCTCAGGTTCGTCGGCGGGCAGACGAGCCATACGGACGGAGCGACGATCAGGACGCCGGTCGCCACGATCGGCATCCGCGGCGGCGTCGCCAATCTCGAGTACGATCCGGCCACGCGTTGGTTCCGCGTCATCAACATGTTCGGGCGGCTGACGGTGACCACCGCCACCGGGACGCAGACCATCTCACGACCGGGCTTCGCCATCAGCGGGACCGCGGGTTCGGCCAGCTCCCCCACGCGCGTGACTGCGACCGAGATGGCCGAGGCCACGGCGGCGCTGACCAGTGGCCCGGGACAGTCCGGAGGCGCCAAGAAGCAACCGACGGAGACCGCCGCCTCCGCGCTGGGCTTCGGTCGTGCCAACGCCGGGACGATCCCCGGCGACGTGCGGCCACCCAACCAGCCGCAGCCGGTTCCGCGCGTGGCCACGCAGTTCAAGACGGGCGACAACCCGCTGCTGCAGGCCATCACCAACATCTTCCAGCAGGCGGGCACGCAGCAGCAGGAGCTGGCCGCCGAGCAGTTCGCCGCGCAGCAGAATCGACCGAGCCCACCGCCGCCTCCGGGACCGACGCCGCCTCCACCGCCTGGCCCCCCGCCGCCACCTCCGCCACCGGGGCCTCCGCCTCCTCCGCCGCCACCTCCACCTCCACCGCCGCCACCTCCACCACCGCCGCCCCCGCCTCCACCACCGAGGCCGCCGCGGGCGTTTCGGATGACGATGAGCGTGGATCCGGCACTTGGCTCGGGGGCGCCGTATCTGCCGAGCGGCTTCGTCGCGGCGGGTACGTTCACGAATTCGGACGTCGTCGGCTTCGGCGGTGGCTCCGACTCCACCACATCGCGCGTCATGCAGACCGGCCTCAACATCACCGGTGCGGGCAGGAATCAGGTCTCGACGATCTACGTCATGACCGGGACGGTGAATCCCAACGAGAGCGGCACGGTCACCTACCGGGGGGTCGACGGCGGCGTTTCGGCAACCTCGCGGCGGGCCGCGAACGGGCCGATCGGCCGGGCGTCCAGCGGCCTCAGCGGTTCGGCCGTGCTCGACGCCGCCAACTTCCCGGCGTCCTTGTCGGTCACGCAGAATCCGGTCGTGAACGGCCAGGTGGTGCAGGCCCCGGCGACCTACACGTTCGACGGAACGCCCAACAACTACCAGTACAACCAACGAGGGACTCGGACGAACCCGTCCGCCGGCCTCGGCGACAATCGACCGTCGACCACGCTCGTCGGCTATGGCACGGGCCTGATGACGTCGACGGATGCGACCGGGGCGGCCACGACCTCGCCCTACCGGGGCGCCGTCGCGGTGGGCCTGGATGCGCTGACCTCGAAGGTCGCTGCCTTCATCTTCGGCTCGTCCGACAATTCCGACGTCCAGAAGAACTATCTGTTCGGCCAGGCCCAAAGCGCGGGCGATTCGAGCGTCGTCACCTACTCGAACAACAACAAGGGGACCTACGTCGACTACAACAACTTCGCGGCCCGCCGCAGCGACGCCCCGAGCGCCAGTGCCGGCACCGCGCCCGATGGCCTGTTCGTCAATTCGGAGGCGGTCAACGCCGCCCAGTTCCTCAAGGCGCAGGGGTGACCACGCCTTGCGCCTGCGACTACACGCGCTGGGGGTTCTGGTCGATCGACTCCGGCACCGCCAGCCTGACGGTGGGCCCGACGGACAAGGTGCACCTGGGCGCCTGGGTTGCCGGTGAGCCTACGGCGGTGACCGACATCCCGACCCAGGGGGTTGCGACCTACGTCGGCCATACCGTCGCGTCGATCCGCAACGGCGAAAGCGAATACGTCGCGGCTTCGAACTTCAGCAACCGTGTCGACTTCGCCCAGCGCACGGGCACGGTGACCATCGACAATCTCGACGGCTATCGCTATGGCGGCGGCGCGACGCCCAACGTGACGCTGCAGCCCGGCGTCAATCTCTTCGCCAGCATGCAGCCGCTCGTCGGCGCGCCCGTTGGGGGAACCGCCGATACAGCAGGCCCCAGCGCCGTCCTGGCGGGGCAGTTCTACAAGGGCACGGCCGGGCCCGCATCGGAAATGGGCGGCTTCCTGTCCATCACTGGCCGCAACTACATGGGCGAGGGTATCTTCGTCGGCCGTCGCTGACCCTGATCCTGCCGCGGCGGCGCGTGAGCGGCCATGGCGACATTCGAGTGGATCATCGCGTTGCTGCTGGCGGCCGGGTTGCTGGCCGTGCTGGCCCGCAGGCTCGGCGTCCCTTATCCGACCCTGCTGGCGCTCGGCGGCGCCTGCCTCGCGTTCTTGCCGCAAAGCCCGAACTGGACGCTCGAGCCTGAGCTGGCACTGGCGCTCTTCGTCGCGCCCGTCCTGCTCGATGCGGCCTTCGACACATCGACGCGCGACCTGCGCGCCAACTGGCTCCCCATCGCCGGTCTCGCCATCTGCGCCGTTGGGATCACCACGCTCGCCGTCGCGGTGGTGGCGCGGCTGCTCGTGCCGGAGATGCCGTGGGCGATCGCCGTCGCGCTCGGTGCCATTCTGGCGCCGCCCGATGCGGCAGCGGCCACGGCGGTCATGCGTCAGGTCGGCCTGCCGTACCGCCTGCTCAAGATCATCGAGGGCGAGAGCCTGCTCAACGATGCAACGGCGCTGCTGATCTATCGGCTGGCGGTCGGCGCAGCGGTGGCGCAGGGCTTCTCGGTTACGGCCGTCGCACCCGTGTTCGTGCTGGGCGTCATCGGCAGCCTGCTCGCGGGCTGGGCGCTCGGCCGGCTGCTATCGCGCGTGATCGGCCTGTTCGACGAGGCGCCGATTGCCATCATCGTCCAGTTCGCCACCACCTTTGGCGTCTGGATTCTGGCCGAGCGCGTCGGTCTCTCCGGCATCCTCACCATCGTCGTCTATGCCATCGTCCTTGCCCGCACGTCGCCGATCCGGACGCCGGCGCGGCTGCGGGTCCCGGCCTATGCTGTCTGGGAGACCGTGGTCTTCGTTCTCAACGCCTTCGCCTTCGTGCTGATCGGCATGCAGATCGGGCCGATCTGGCGGCGCCTCGATCCGTCCGAGCACGCCGCCTACGGCCTGTTTGCGCTGGCGGCGCTGGCCACGGTGGTGGCGATCCGCTTCGCCTGGGTCGCCGGCTACGGCGGCGCCATCCGCCTGAAGATCGCGCTCGCCGGGGTTCGTCCGGGGCGGCCGCGGGCGGCTCCAACCGCGCGCAACGCCCTCGTCATCTCCTGGTCCGGGATGCGGGGCATCGTCACCCTGGCAGCCGCCTTCGCCATTCCGGAGACGTTGGGCGACGGCTCACCGTTCCCCTACCGCGACCTGATTCTGCTGACCGCCTTTGTCGTCGTGCTCGGCACCCTGGTGATCCAGGGCCTGACCTTGAAGCCGCTGATCAGGGCGCTGAGGATCCGCGACGACGACCCCGTCGGCCAGGAGATTGGCCGGGCGCGAGCCGAAGCTTATCGTGCCGCGTTGGCCGCCATCGACGGGGACCATTCGATGGCGGCAAACGTGTTGCGCAAGGAGTACACGGGGCTGGTCGAGCAGGCCGACCGTCATCCGCGCGGCCTGGCGCCCGGCGAGCTGCCCGGCGACCCGCTGCGCCGGCGAGCCATCCGCGCGGCACGGCAGAGGACGTACGAGATGCGGCGGCAGGGCGAGATCGGCGACGATGCCTACCACGCCCTGGAGGAAGAGTTCGACTGGGCGGAACTGAGCGCGGAGAGCAGCTGATGGCGACCGATGGCTGAGAGCCCGACCCTCGACGTAGCCGTGATCGGCGCCGGGGCCGCCGGCCTGGCCGCGGCGCGCAGGCTCGTCGCTGCCGGCATCGATACGCTGCTGCTGGAGGCGCGCCGGCGCATCGGCGGCCGTGCCTGGACCGTGCTCCATGGGGCGACGCCGCTCGATCTCGGCTGCGGCTGGCTGCACTCGGCCGATCGCAACCCATGGACGACGATCGCCCGGGAGGCCGGCCTCACGATCGATCGCACGCCGTCGCGCTGGGGCCAGCAATACCACGGGCTCGGCTTCACGCCTGCCGAGCAGGACGAGTTCCACACGGCTGCGGCCGCTTTCTACGCGCGGCTGGAGGCGGCTGCGCAGGCCGGGACCGAGGGGCCCGCCTCGCGCCTGCTCGAGCCCGACGGCCGCTGGAATGGCCTGCTCGGCGCCATCGGTACCTACATCGACGGCGCCGAGTTCGATCGCGTCTCGATCGTCGACCACGAGCGGTATGCCGATACCGAGGTGAACTGGCGCATCCGCGAGGGCTATGGCACCGCCGTCACCGGGATCGCCCACGGCCTGCCGGTCAAGCTGGACTGCCCCGTGACCCTGGTCGACAGCCGCGGCACTGGCATTCGTCTGGTCACGCCGCAGGGCGACCTCATGGCGCGCGCCGTCGTCGTGACCGTCCCGACAAGCTTGCTGGCCGCCGAGCGCCCACGCTTCCTGCCGGCACTGCCCGACAAGCTCGCGGCCGCGCATGGCCTGCCGCTCGGCGTCGCCAACAAGCTGATGCTCCAGGTCAAGGTGCCGGAGGAGCTGCCTCAGGATGCCCATGTCTTCGGCTCGACCGATCGCGTCGGCACCGGCAGCTACCATCTGCGCCCGCTCGGCCGCCCGACGGTGGAGGGGTACTACGGCGGCGAGCTGGCCCAGGAGCTGGAGCGCGGCGGCGTCGATGCCTTCACGGCGTTCGCGCTCGACGAGCTGGCCAAGCTCTTCGGCGCAGCGATTCGCACCAAGCTGGAGCCGATCCTGGCGACCGCCTGGAGCGGCGATCCGTTCAGCCTGGGCAGCTATTCGCATGCCCTGCCGGGGCACGCGGACGACCGCCAGCGCCTCGCTGCGGATGTCGACGGGCGGATCTATTTCGCCGGGGAGGCTTGCTCACGCCACGATTATTCGACGGCTCACGGTGCGTACCGCACGGGCGTGGCGGCAGCCGAGGCCATCATTGCGGCACGGGCAGCCTGAGGGGGCCGCTGGGCACCATTTCAGACGGCGCGCCCTACGGTGTCGGAGCCCGTCGGGACGGTGCCTCACAGCTGGCCGGCGTCGGTCGGCAGGCCCATGAGCACCCGCCCGGTGAGTTCGTAGGTGGGCGGGGCAACCATGAAGTGCTGCGTCGCTACATGCGCATCGCGAAAGCGGCGCTGGAGCGGCGAGGACAGGAACACCGACGAGCCACCGCCCAGGTCGTACATGCTGCCCGCCACCTCGGCTGCGGTGCGCGCCGCATGGGTGGCCGCCAGCCGCAGCGACACGCGAAGGCGCAGGTCCACGTCGCCGGTCTGCCGGGCCATATCCCAGGCTTCGGCGACGGACTCGTAGAGGAACGCGCGCGCGGACCTGAGGCTCGCCTCCGCCGCGGCCAGGGCGGCCTGCGCGGTGCTCCGCTCGGCCAGTGTGCGCCGCGAGCCCTGCGGCCGCTTGCCGCCGGCGAGCTCGACGAGGTCGTCGATAGCTGCGCGGGCATTGCCGAGGGCGACCGCCGCGATGCCCAGGGCCAGAAGGCCGAACACCGGGAAGGCGTAGAGCGGGCCGGGCGCGATGGGCCGATCGCTCCCGTAGGACACGGAGCGTGCCCGCGGGACACGCACACCCGAGACCACCATTTCGCCCGAGCCCGTGCCGCACAGTCCCGACACGTGCCAGGTGTCGTTCAGCGTGGCTGACGCTGCCGGGAAGATCAGCTTGCGGTCGTCGGGCATGCCGTTGGCCAGCTGCCGCGGCGAGCCGTTCTCCATCACGATGCTGCCGCCGATCAGCCAGCGGCAGTTGGCCGAGCCCGAAGCCCAAGGCCACCGGCCACTGAGCACATAGTCGTCGCCGTCGACCACCGCGCGGCCCATCGGCGCGAACACGCCGCCCACGATCGCGTCGGCGGGGCCGAAGATCTCGCGCGCCAGCTCGATCGGCAGATAGGCGGCGTTGAGGCCCGACGTCGCGCCGATCATCAGGCACCAGCCGACGGACGCGTCGGCGGCGGCGGTGGCCTCGATGGCCTGCAGCAGAAGCGCCGGCTCGAGCTCCAGGCCACCGACCTCCCGCGGCACGGCCATGCGAAACAGGCCGGCGCGGGCCAGCGATTGCGCGAGGTCGGCCGGCAGGCACCGCGCCTGCTCGATCTCCGCCGCGCGAGTCCGGATCGTCGGCGCGAGCACGCGGATTTCGGCCAGGACGTCGGTCATTGCCGTGCCTCCTTCGCTGATCGATATAAATGAGGCTAGCTCATGAATAATAATCTTGTCCATGTTCACATGGAAAAATAAAGTGAGCGAACCTCATTTCGTGGAATAAGACATGCGCCGGCCCTTTCCTCACCACCTGCGGCTGCCGGTCTGGGCGGCGCCCATGTTCCTGGTCTCCGGGCCTGATCTCGTGATCGCGGCGTGCCGTGCCGGCGTCATCGGCAGTTTCCCGACGCCGAACTGCCGCAGCACGGACGAGCTCGACGGCTGGATGAGCGACATCACCGACCGGCTGGCCGAGGCGCAGCCGCGCGACGGCACGAGAACCGTGGCGCCCTGGGCTGCCAATCTGGTGACCCACTCGACCAATGCGCGGCTGGCGGCGGATCTCGCATTGGTCGCCCGCCACAAGCCGCCGATCGTGATCACGGCGCTCGGCTCGCCCGCGCCGGCGATCGACATCGTGCATGCTTATGGCGGTCTGGTGGTCGCCGACGTGCCGAGCCTGAAGCTCGCCCGCAAGGCGGCGGACGCCGGCGCCGATGGTCTCGCCTGCATCTCGGCCGGCGCGGGCGGCCATACCGGGCACCTGTCACCGTTCGCCTTCGTCTCGGCCGTGCGCGAGTTCTTCGACGGCTGGCTCGTCCTCGGCGGCGGCATTGCCGACGGAGCCGGCATCGCCGGCGCGCTCGCTGCCGGCGCCGATTTCGTCTACATGGGCACCCGTTTCCTGGCCGCGGCCGAAAGCCTCGCGGCGCCCGCCTACAAGCAGATGGTGGTGGACTGCGGGCCCGACGATCTCGTCGTCAGCGCCGCGGTCACCGGTACGGCGGCCTCGTGGCTCAAGCCGAGCCTCGACGCCTGCGGCATCGACCTGGACGCCAGCGTGACGCGGAACTATTCGTCGCTCGGCTCCCCGCACAAGCGCTGGCGCGACACCTGGGCGGCCGGGCAGGGCCTGCACAAGGTGCGCGCGGTCGAGCCGGTGGCCGCCATCGTCGACGCCCTGGAGCGGGACTATGCGGCGGCGCTGGCCCGCTTCGAGCGCCTGACGCGGCATCGCGCGGCTTGGGACCAGCCGCCCCGCGAGACGAGCCCATGAGGAAGCCTCAGTCTCGTATCGACGCCGGTGAGCCGGAGGGGCGGCGCGGCGAGCGGCGCGCCGACATTCTGCGCGCAGCGCGCCGGCTGTTCGGCGCCCGCGGCTACGGCAAGACGACGATGGCCGACATAGCCCAGGCGACCGGCGTCGCCGAGGGCACGGTCTATCTCTATTTTGCCGGCAAGCAGGACCTCGTCACGGCCGTAGCCGCCGACTGGTTTCAGGAGATCGCGCAGGTCACCGAGCGCGAAGCAGCAGCCATTCACGATCTCGCCGACCGCATCCACTTCCTGATCCAACGCCACCTCGACGTCATCGTCGGCAACCCTGATCTCTACGTGACGCTGGTGCGGGAAGTGCGCGCCGTCGAGGGTTATCGCGAGTCCCTGGGCCGCGAGGTCAACAGGCGCTACACGGGGCTCATGCGCGATGCGCTCGAGCAGGCGGCAGAGGCCGGCATGCTCGCCGGCGACCTCGGGCCGGGCACCCTGCGCGACCTCGTCTACGGTGGCATCGAGCACGTCGCCTGGGCGGCCATCGTGCGCGGCGAGACGGCGACGCTCGATACGGCCGGCCTCGCACGAGGCATCGCCGCCACTTTCTTCCGCGGCTTCGGCCTCAGGCTGCCGGAGCAGCCCACGCTCGAGACGCGGCTGCGCCGGATCGAGGCGGAGCTCGGCTTGTGAGAGCATCCGCCGGCTGACCGTGTTTGCAGGCCGAAGCCTCATAGTCCTTTGTTGCTGCTGCTCCGTCACGGTAAATCCATGTTCACAGCCGCTGAGTTAGTCGAAACTATTTGAATTGCTTCGCGGTGATTGCAATGGCATCGAGCGATTTTTGGGCCTGGACTATGTTGTTCGGCGCATTCCAGGGTCCGCCGACGGCCGTTGAGCCCTTTCATCAAGAGCAGGCACAATTTGCCGCGGCGATCGAGAATTCGTCCACGTCGCCTTCGTTCGTGTTCGTCACGATCATCGATGGACGGACGAAGGCAGCTCGGAGCGGCTGTCTGCCCGCGCCGCTGCTCATGGGGGCCATCCGCGTGGAGCGTGGCCTCGACGACGGTACGGCGTCCGAGGCGGTGGTGAGACGCGAAGCGCTCTCCAATCCGACGCATGTGTTCACATTCCGCGACCCGGGAGCGCTGGCGAAGGTCGATGTCGGATCCGACGGGACGTACAAGTTGGCGTATGCGAGCGCGTGCCGTTTGATCCAGGCGGGCTTGCCTGCCTATCAGGCGGATTGGACGGGAGGGATCCGCATAGGCCAGCCCGGTGAGCCGACACCGCTCCCACGTCTCATCGGCATCGATCGTGCATTGAACTAACGCGGCAACAAGGACTGACCGCTTGGGCGCCAGCTGCGCGCTCATCGACGTCATTCATGACCGCTCACGGCCGCCTGAGTCTTGCAGCGAGCCGTCTCGCATCGGCCGGCGTCCTTGACAGCCGACGAGGCCCCTTCTTTATCGCCGGGGTAGGCGCTGACGTTACGACAGAGCGGACTAAGCCGCAGGCGTGCCGGAGGAAACATGGGTGTGATCGCCGCGCAGGCCCCGCCCGGGGCGGCGCTCACGGGGGCTGCGGTCACGCTTGCCGGGCTGCGCATCGCCTTCCCAGCACCGCGCCGCGGCGCGCCCGCCTTCACCGCCGTCGACGAGGTCGACCTCGAGGTCGGTCCCGGCGAGTTCGTCGCCATCGTCGGCCCCACGGGCTGTGGCAAATCCACCCTGCTCAATGCGGCCGCCGGGCTGCTGGTGCCAAGCGCCGGCCGCGTCGCCATCTTCGGCGAGCCCCTTGCCGGGCTGAACCGCAAGGCCGGCTACCTGTTCCAGGCCGATGCCCTGCTGCCGTGGCAGACCGCCCTCGACAACGTCGCCGTCGGCCTCAAGGTGGCGGGCATCCCGGCCGGCGAGGCGCGTGCCCGCGCCCGGGCCTGGCTCGATCGCGTCGGGCTCGCCGCCTTCGCCGAGCGCTATCCGCACATGCTGTCAGGCGGCCAGCGCAAGCGCGTCGGGCTCGCCCAGGTGCTGATCCGCGACCCCGAGATCCTGCTCATGGACGAGCCGTTCGGGCCCCTCGACGCTCAGACCCGGCAGATCATGGGCAATCTGCTGCTCGAGCTGTGGAGCGCTCAGCGCAAGGCCGTCCTGTTCGTGACGCACGACCTGGAGGAGGCGATCGCGCTGGCCGACCGCGTCGTCATCATGGGGGCCGGCCCGGCCTCGCGCATCATCGGCGAATGGCGGGTGGAGCTGCCGCGCCCGCGCGATATCGCCGAGGTGCGCCTGGAGCCGGCCTTCCACGGGCTCTACCGCGACATCTGGTCGACGCTGCGCGACGAGGTGGCGAAGACCTATGCCCGGGCGGAGGTCCCGGCATGACGCGGCCGAAGCTGCTCGCGCTGCAGGTCGCCGTCGCCGTGGTGCTGATCGCCATCTGGCACCTCGGCGCCACCGTGCGGATTCCCGCCGGCATCGTCTCCGACAGGGCCTTCTACGCGCTCGATCCGTTCTTCTTCTCCACGCCGCTCGCCGTCTTCGAGCGCACCTGGCGCGACTTCGCCAGCGGCGTCATCTGGTATCATCTGGGCGTCACGCTGCTGGAGACCGTGCTCGCCTTCGTCATCGGCGCGGCGGCCGGCGTGCTGATCGGCTTCTGGTTCGCCCGCCAGCGCACCGTCGCCGCCGTGTTCGACCCCTACGTGAAGGCGGCCAACGCCTTGCCGCGCGTCGTGCTGGCGCCGATCTTCGCGCTGTGGCTCGGCCTCGGCATCTGGTCGAAGGTGGCGCTGGGCGTCACGCTGGTGTTCTTCATCGTCTTCTTCAACGTCTACCAGGGCGTGAAGGAGGTGAGCCCCACCGTGCTTGCCAACGCGCGCATGCTCGGCATGAGCGAGCGCCAGCTGCTGCGCCACGTCTATTGGCCGTCGGCGCTCACCTGGGTGTTCTCGTCGCTGCACACGGCGGTGGGGTTCGCCCTGGTCGGCGCGGTCGTCGGCGAATACCTCGGCTCGGCCGCCGGCCTCGGCTACCGCATCCAGCAGGCCGAGGGGGTGTTCGATGTCGCCGGCGTCTTTTCCGGCATGCTGGTGCTCGCCGTGTTCGTCATCATCATCGACGCCGGCGTCAGCGCCATCGAGAACCGGCTGCTGGTGTGGCGGCCGGCACCCGCCATCGAGCGGCCATGACAGGGAGGCCCCCCATGAGATTTTTCGCGAAAGCCGCCGCGCTGAGCATCCTCGGCATGCTCGCCCTGGCGACGCCCGGGCTGGCGCAGCAGGCGGAAAAGCCCAGCCTGACCCTCGGGGTCGGCGGCAAGCCGCTGCTCTACTACCTGCCCCTGACCATCGCCGAGCGCAACGGCTACTTCAAGGACGAGGGGCTCACCGTCACCATCAACGATTTCGGTGGCGGCGCCAAATCGCTGCAGGCGCTGATCGGCGGCTCGATCGACGTGGTGACCGGCGCCTACGAGCACACCATCCGCATGCAGGCCAAGGGGCAGCGCATCGTCTCGGTGATCGAGCTCGGGCGCTATCCCGGCATCGTGCTGGCCGTGCGCAAGGACAAGGCCGCGCAATACAAGAGCATCGCCGACCTGAAGGGCGCCAAGATCGGCGTGACGGCGCCCGGCTCGTCGACCAATTTCTTCGTCGACTTCCTGCTCGCCAAGAACGGCCTCAAGCCACAGGACGTCGCCTTCGTCGGCGTCGGCGGCGGCATCTCGGCCGTGGCGCAGATGACCCACGGGCAGATCGACGCCATCTCCAACCTGGACCCGGTCATCACCAAGCTGGAGAGCGACGGCGCCGTGACGGTGCTGGCCGACAGCCGCACGGAGGAGGGCAACGCCAGGATCTTCGGCGGCTCCAATCCGGCCGCGGTGCTCTACATGAAGAGCGACTTCGTCGAGGCCAACCCGGTGACCACCCAGAAGCTGGTCAACGCCTTCTACCGGGCGCTGAAATGGCTGCACACCGCCAGCCCCGAGGACGTGGCCAAGGTGGTGCCCGAGGACTACCTGCTGGGTGACCGGGCGCTCTACATCGCCGCGGTAAAGGCGTCGAAGCCGACCTATTCGGTGACCGGGATCGTCTCCGAGGCGGGCATGAAGAACGCGCTCGGCATGCTCACAGCCTTCGACCCGGAGTTGGCGGGCGCCACGATCGACCTGCCACGGACTTTCGACGGCCGCTTCGTGGCCAAGGCGGCGGAGGCGGCGAAGTAGGTGTGTAGAGACCCCGACGGTCGCATCGTCCGCGGTCGTGAGGGAAGGTGGGCTGGTGTCGGCACGCAGCGGCTTGAACGGGATCGAGCGCCGCGTACGGCCTGAGGCCATCTAGCGGGACGATGGTCTCGGGACGGGCTCGGGCGGCTCACGGGGTCTGGAGCTGACGATAGGTCTGCCCCCTGAATGCGAAAGGGCCGGCATCGAGTCTCGCTCAATGCCAGCCCTAGATCCGATCCGCAGGGCTAGCTTCGGGCATGCCGACGATCGAACCAGCCTAATTAAAACGCGCTTCGATCAACCTGACAAGCAAGATCTGCGAAGAAATCGGGCTGAACAGCCGTCATTTATGATCGTCGCAGCGGGATCGTTCCAATTAGTTACAAGGTGTTCCATTTCGTTCCACTCCGCTCTTATACCACGCCGGACGTGCATCGGAGAATCCCGCCGGAGGTCCGGCCCAAGCAGGGCGCCGGAGTCACGGCGACGCCGCCCCGGCGTCGACCAGTAGCAGGGGCACGATCAGGCGGATGGTCGTGCCGCCGCCGCTCGCGCCGTGGATCTCGATCGTTCCGCCGTGGGCGGCTGCGATGCGCGAGACCAGCGACAGGCCGAGGCCCGATCCTTCGATGCTGCGGGCATTGGAGCCTCGGACCGACCGTCCCATGATGCCCGCGACCTCGTCGGCCGGGATGCCGATGCCTCTGTCGCTGACGGCGATGACCCCGAGGCCGCCCTCCACCGTGCAGGACAACGTCACCGGCGCGTCTCCCGTCAGGGCGGAGTACTTCACGGCGTTCTCCAGCAGATTGATGATCGCGATGCCCAGCATCTCCGCGTCCGCCATGATGTCGGCGCCCTCGGCGGCCGGCGCGATGTCGACCACGATGCGGCCTTGCAGCAGGTCGACGCCGCGCGCCGCCGCCGCGACCGCCACCTCGCTCAGCGAGGTGCGCAGCAGATGCGGGGCGAACGTCGGTCCCTGGAGGCGGCTGCGCGCGAGGTTGACCTCGAGCGTCTCGACCAGCCGTACGATGCCGCGGCGCACCCGGTCGAGCCGGTCGCGATTGGCGAGATCCCCGGCGGGCAGGCTGAGGCCGATGCTGTCGACGTTGGAGCGGATGACCGCGAGCGGCGTGCGGTACTGGTGGGAGATGACCTCCATGAACTGGACCTGCTGCTCCTGCGACAGCAGCTCAGCGCGTAGCGCGTCCTCGGCCGTCTTCTTGGCAGCGGCGAGCTCGCTGGTCTTCTCGTCCACCATGGCCGTGGCGCGCCGCTCGGCCGACCGCGCGGCCATCAGCGCCTGGGCGCTCATCGTCTTGTTCATCGCCTCCGCGTCGCGCAGACGCACGGCCAGCGCCCCGGTCAGCAGCAGCGTCTGCAGCAGCGAGCTTGCCGCGTAGCCGTGCGCGATCCAGTTGGGCAGCTCCCAGACGCCGGACCGCTGCGCCAGGGTGACCACGAGGCCGAGCCAGAGGATCAGGTAGGCCGCCGCACGCAGGCGCGTGCCGCTGCCGCCGTGGTTGATGTCGCGAAGGCTGAGCGCCGCGGCCAGGGTCGCCAGCAGCACGATGATCATGTTCCCGTACGGCGCGAACACCCGGTTGCCGCCGAAGGCGACGAAGACGATGCCGAGCAGCCCGATGGCGGCGCCGCCGAGCAGCACGCGGTTGGCCCGGGGCGCACGAGCGGGCAGCTCCAGGATGCTCGCGGTCGCCAGCGAGCTGGCAAATAGTCCGAGCCAGACGGAGCCGCCGGTGAACATGTCGTTGCCGAGCCCCCCGTGCGCGAACAGCAGCATCCGGGAAAGCCCCAGATTGCCCGTATAGACCAGCATGGCGCCGAAGATGCTGAAGGCCAGGAGCGGATAGAACGGCTTGCGGTCGAAATGGTAGAAGACCAGCTGGATCGCCAGCAGAATGCCCATTCCGCCGAACCAGACGCCCGAGACGAGGCTGGTGAGGCTGACCCAGAACGTGTGCTGGCGCGCCGGGTACAGCGACGCGGATATGTTGAGCGACGAGTTGACGCTGGCCATGCGGATATAGATCAGCGTCGTGCCGCTGGGGGCCGTGGGCAAGGCCACCACGTCGTCCAGCCCCGACACGCCGTCGGCCGGCAGCGGCCGGTGGTCGCCCAGCGCATGATGCGCAAAGTCGCCCGCCGTGAGGCCCGGACGCTGCGTTGCGGTGTAGACGTCGACGAAATCGACGAAATTCGGGGTGAGCGAGAGCAGCAGCGGCTCTGCCGGCATGGTGTCGACGCGGATCCGCAGCCAAGCCGCGCTCCTGGTATAGCCAAGGTTCACGTCCCGGCCGCGAGCCGGCGAGAAATCGGCGTCCGCCGCCAGGACCTCCTGCAAGCTCAGCGACCGGGAGGGGTCGACGAGCATCCGCATGTCGAACGGCCATTGATCGCCGAGGCCCGACGTCCATGCGAGCGAGGGCACCGCTCCGGCGGCGCCCAGGCGAACGGCCATGATCAGCGCGACGACCACAGCAGCAGCGATCAGGCCCCCGAGGAGGCTGACGCGGCTGGCCCTCACTGAGCGATACGTTGTCAACAGGGCCGCCTTTCGCACCGCCTCGCCGCGCGGGCGCATGCTAGAGCGCTTCCTGATCGGGTGGAACCACCCGATCAGAGAGAAGGGGCCCAGATTCAAAGACTTGGAGCATTTCTACCGGATCGGACGAGTCCATCTGATCGGGACATGCTCTTGAGCATCGAATCCCAAAGCGGGGCCCCGCTTTGGGATGAATCCGGTGCTGAGATAAAGAGATGGAGCGAGGGTTTCGATTCGATCGGAGCGTCCTCTGTTCTCGCGAGACAAGGGTGCGCGCATGTCCCGCAAAGCCCGGTGATGTCGGACTCGGAGCGCCCGCAAGCCGACTTGCGGCCTGCCGACCATGCCATCCGCGTCATCCTCGTAGAGGATGATCTCGACCTGCGGCAGGGCGTGGCGGACTACCTGCGGCTCAGCGGCGTCATCGTCACCGACGTCGGTTCGGGGCTCGCCTTCTACCGGGCCTTGCGCTCGGAGCGCTTCGATATCGCCATCCTGGACGTCAACCTGCCGGATACGAGCGGCTTCGATCTCGCTCGCGACCTCTCCTCCGAGGGGCACATCGGCATCATCCTGCTGACCGCTCGCACGGGGCGGGACGATCGCGTTCGCGGCTACGCCGAAGGAACGGATCTCTACCTGACCAAGCCGGTCGACGGCGAAGAGCTGCTCCTCGCTGTCAGGAACCTGGCCCGCCGCGTACACGATGCCCGGCCGGCGCCTCCGGCGACAGGCGGAGCCAGAGGCGGCGTCGAGCCTGTCGCTTCGGCCGCGTGGCAGCTGGATGTCGTCCATCAGCGCTTGCTGCCACCCGGTGGCGACCCCATACACCTTTCGGGGCGAGAGCTTCTGCTGCTCGAGTATCTGGCCCGGGCCGGGGGCACGACGGTGTCCCGGGGCGAGCTCGGCAAGCATCTCGGCTATGCCGACGCAGGCTCGGAGAGCCGAAGCCTTGACGCCGTCCTGCGGCGCTTGCGGCAGAAGGCCGGCGAGCGTGGTGTCGAGCTGCCGCTGCGCACGGTCCACGCCGTCGGCATCCGCTTCTCCGCGCCCCTGGTCATGCCGCACGAGATCCGCCGCAGCTGAGCGCGGCCCGCCTGGGTCGGAACGTTCCAAATCGTCCCGTATCGGTCAACCGTCGTCGGCGATTCTCAGCTTCGTGCGCTTGATGAACAAGAGGCGATGAAGGACCGGCTCGCCAACGACGTCGCACAACTCGCGGAAGCCGAAGAAGGGAAGCAGGGCCACGAACAAGAGCAATGTCGTCGTGAATACGCCGAGCGGGGTGCCGCCGCCGATCTCGACAAGGCTCTCGGCGAAGTTCTTGCCGCGGAAGTAGCCCACGACGATGGATTCCAGGATCTCGAACGCGACCAGCAACACCGCATATGCCGCCGCCTTGAAAGCCATCGCGTAGATCAACGGCTCGTTCTTGTAGTGCTCGCCGACTTTGAGCTCCTCCGCGACGAACACCACCTTCGCCAATACGAGCGCGTTCACGAAGGCGAAGCTTTGCCGGTACGGGATGCCGCTCTCTGAGAGGATCACCGACTTGTGCAGCGCGGTGATCGCGAGCAGGCCCCAGAAATAGAGGAAGATGACTCCGAAGCGCTTGAGGCCGCCGAGGGCCCGTTCCTTGCGGGTGAGAGGCGCAGTATCGGTCATCGGGCGTCACCGTGGTTCAGAGACCGGAACCCGCCAGTGCGGAATGGGCCGGAGACCTCGCCCTCCGGCCCATCCACCGCGCCGCATCGGTCGTCGGACGTGCGGCTCAGGCCGCTTCGCGCCTCTCGCGCAGGAGGTGGGCGAGAAGCATGCGGCGTACGCGCCGGCGGCGCAGTAGCTGGCTGCCGATCAGAAGGCGCATGAGCCGGCGCTCCTCGTCGCCGCCGGTCTCGCCTTCCTCATCTTCCCCGAAGTCCTCGGTCTCCCCACGGCCGAAGTCCTCCTCTTCGTCTTCCTCCCCGCGCCGCTCGCGCAGGATGTGGGCCAGGAGCATGCGGCGGATGCGGCGGCGCCTGAGGATTTCGCTGCCGATCAGAAGGCGCAGGATGCGGCGCTCCCTGTCGCCCCCCTCGTGGCCTTCCTCCTCCTCGCCGGCATCCTCGTCCTCTTCCTCCCGTCCTTCGCGCATGAGATGGGCGAGGATCACGCGCCGCATGCGCCGGCGTTGCAGCAGACGGCTCGCGATCAGAAGGCGCACGATGCGGCGTTCTTCCTCGCCTTCCCCGCTCTCCCCGGCTTCATGCTCGTCGCCGAAGCCCTCCTCCTCCTCGCTGCCGCGCCTCTCCCGCATCAGGTGAGCGAGCAGCAGCCGGCGCATGCGTCGGCGCCTCAAGGCGCGGCCTGCGAGCGGGAGCCGCAGGATGCGGCGCTCCTCGTCGCCTCCTTGCTCTCCTCCTTCCTCGCCCAACCCGCCTTCGCTCCAGCCGGTCTCGCCCAAATCCTCGTCCTCGCCCTCACGCGACTCGCGCAGGAGGTGGGCGAGCAGCAAGCGGCGCATGCGCTGGCGCTTCATCACACGACTGCCAATCAGGACGCGCGCAACGTCCTCATCACGAGCACTTAAGGCCATGACACTCTCCTCTGCTTGATCAATGCTTCCTCAGGTTGCCTGGGGTGGCGGCGCGGCTCGGGTTCGGTCCGGCCGGGGGGCCCTCCTGCGGACCCTCGGGACGGGCCTTGAGGCTGTGTCGGATCAACGTGTCGATGATGGCCCGGTCCAGGACATCGGCCCGCATCAGGCGTGCGGCCGGGCTCGTCTCGATCAGAGGCAGCAGCAGGATGCGGCGCAGATCGGCATCCTCCTCGGCCTCCACCGTCTCTGCCGGCTCGTCACGGCCTCCGAGGACGCAGGCGATGCCGGCCTCGAAGGCCTGTTCGAGAAGCTCTTCCAGCATGGGAAGGCCGTTATCCTTCGCCAGCTCGGCCTTCTCGTCCCCGGATAGCTCGTGGCGCGCACCAGCCGCGTCGATGCCTTCGATTTGGAGGACCTCGCCGGTATTCGCATCCATCGTGAAGGCGAACCGATCCGGGCGGCCCGCGTGGGGTGTTGTCGGGCCGTGAGTGCCAGGCTTGCGGCCCGGCCTCGGCGGCCCGGCAGATTTGTTGATGCCTGTCATGTGGACTCCTCCTGCGAAGCCCCCCGGCCCCGTGGAGTCACCTGCCAGCCGCGTTTCGGGCGCTCGTGCCGGGGGCTCAAGTCCGCGGCTTCAGGGCGAGGCCCATGCCGATCCAGCCGGCCCCGGCAAAGATCAGGTCGATGCCGAGAAAGAGTCCGAGCACGTAAAGGCTTGCGACGGCCAATGAGCGAGGATCACGCCGCCGACGAGAACCGTGATGACGCCTGACAAGGCGACCCAGATCCAGGGCGCGCCTTCCGTCATTTGCGTGGCGAGAAAGATCCGCAGGACGCCCGATACGATCAGCGCGACGCCGAGCATCAGCGTCAGGATGCTCGCTGCCAGGATCGGGTTTCGGAATGTCACGATCCCGGCCACGACATAGAGTGCGCCGAGCAGGGCCCACAGGAGAAACTTGCCCCAGCCCTTGACGCCGAACGCGTTGACGATCTCGGCGATCCCGCTGATCACCATCATGATGCCGACGACCGCGACCGACACGACGGTCGCCGTGACGACGCTGCCGAGGGCGATGATGCCGGCGATCAGGAATACGGCGCCGAGGGCGACGATCCAGCCCCATCTGAGACGCAACGGCTGAAGCTCCCGGTCCGCACGGCCCGGAAGCGGCGTGCCGAATTTGGCGGTGTCCGACATTTCGCAGCCCTCCTCGAAGGCGGCCGTCGAAACGGGCTCATCTCGCGGTGCAAATCGTCAATGCGCCGTCTCAACCACCACCACGCATGGCAATGCCGCATCTCATCAAGCCGAAGTTGCCTCTCTCCCTATGCTTCCGCTGGGCAGGCAAACGTGGGCGGCTCTTCGTTGTTCCTTGGAAATGAAAAAAAGACCGAAACGAGCTTGCGATTGTTTGTGGTCTGATCAGAATGACTTAAAATTTTGTCGTGGGATTTGCATAAAGACATATGTTGACGGGATGCGCTCGGTCGTATGACTTAGCCGAGGCGGAGCTAATATTACTGACGTGGACGCAAAGGGATAACGTGGGCGCCGGCTGAGCTCCGTCGTCGATCCGACGCGAGCGTCCTGGCCGCATGCGAGGAGACGGCGCCCAATGACGGGGAAGGATAATTGCCGCGGCCAAGGTTGAGGGAGCGGGCGAGCGGCAAAGTTGTGTTGGCCCGCGGCACTCTGATCCGCTATGATTACGCCGCATGCCGCTCTCTGGGGCGGGCCGATCTCCGCCAAGCCTCCGGGACCCTGGATCACACGTGCGGGGTGCAGTGCATCCTCGTGGATCGCGGGAGGGGCGAGAGCCCCGGTGCAGCATGGAGATTGCCATGCGCTTCTCTCAGCGAACGACATGCCTTGAAGCCGCGCAGAGCTGGAGGTCGCCATGCTTGTTCGTGACGCTATGACCGCGCATGCCGAATGGATCTCACCGGACATTACGCTGACGGAGGTCGCGCGCAAGATGCGCGACGAGGACATCGGGTGTCTGCCGGTCGGGGAAAACGATCGTCTCATCGGCATGATCACGGATCGGGACCTTGCTTGCCGGGCCTGCGCCGACGGGGCCGATCCGAACACGACGAAGGCAAGAGACATCATGACAGCGGGCATCACCTGGTGCTTCGACGATGATGACATCAAGGATGCGACGCGCCGCATGGGAGAGAAGGGGATCCATCACGTGCCGGTGATGAACCGCGACAAGCGCTTGACCGGCATCCTTTCGCTGTCGGATCTGGCGCTGAAAGCACCGAAGGAGATGCTTGCGGATGTTTCGCGCCTTGTCGCGCGCGATGCGTCGCGCCACGCGTCAGCGGCGCACTAGGTTCTGCTGACACCCTGGCGGGGCAGCCAGGCGAGCGCCGGGCTCGCGCCGCGAGAGCATGATCCCAAAGATCATGCTCAAAACAAAGGCTTGGAGCGGGATGATGGCTCGGAGGAAAGCCATCCCGCTCTAAGCGCGCGTCAGGGCATGCCGGCAGCCGCAGTTTTTCATCCTGCTTGCCGCGGGGCGCTTGCCCGTTGCCGGCGTTGGGCGAAGTCACGATGCCTATCCATACGTATCCGTCGTAATTAGAGAAGTTAAATCTGGCGCGAAACAACAATAGTCTTGAGAAAAATTCGCGACTAGGGCACACTATTCAAGTTGAATTGCTTGACTTATCTCCAGTCCGGCCCTGTCGCCGCTGTGCGACGGTTTGTGTCGGAGGGTCGGCCACGATGGATCAGGCATTCTTTCTGCTGTTCGCTTCGGCGTCCGTGGTTGCGGCCCTGATCATGGTTGTGGCGCGAAACCCGGTTCACAGCGCCTTGGCGCTGATGGCATGCTTCCTCCAGGTCTCGGCCATCTTCGTCCTGCTCGAAGCGCCGCTGCTCGCAGTCATCCAGATCTTCGTCTATGTCGGCGCGATCATGGTCCTGTTCCTGTTCGTGATCATGATGATCGACGTGCGCGAGGCGATGCTGCAGCGGTTCATGCCGGGCAGCAACCTGCCGGCCCTGGCACTGCTCGTCCTGCTCGGCATCGAGATGCTGGCTCTGGTGTTGTGGAGCGGGCGCTTTGCGCTCGCCGAGCCCGTCGCGCAGCGCAGCGTCGGCGCGGTCCGCGCGCTCAGCGTGACGCTTTTCGCCGATTATCTGCTGCCGTTCGAGGTCGCGTCCGTCATCCTGCTGGCGGCTCTTGTCGGTGCCATAGCGCTGGCGCGGAAGGAGCCTTCGTGATGGCGCCGCTCTGGTGGCATATCGCGCTTGGCGTCGCACTGTTCGTGATCGGGGCAGCGGGCGTGCTGCTCAGGCGCAACATCCTCGTCGTGCTGATGTCGCTGGAGCTGCTGCTCAACTCGGTCAATATCAACTTCATCGCGTTCGGGCGCTACCACGACGATGTCCGCGGCCAGATCTTCGCGATCTTCGTCATCGCGATCACCGCGGCGGAAGTCGCCATCGCGCTGGGCATCCTCGTCGCCCTGGTGCGGAACAAGTCCACCCTCAGGGTCGACGATGTGACCATGATGAAAGGATAGAGGCTTGGAACCGGTGATGTCGATCCGGCCGCTGCTTGCGATCGCGCTGGCGGGGCTGGCGGCGCTTGCGGTTCTCCTCCTGCACGACCGCGAGAGGCTGCGCGATATGGTCTCGCCGCTGGCGGCGTTGGCGCTGTTTGCCATCGTCGTCTCGATGGCGCCGACGGCGCTGGCCGGAGGCACGGTCGAGCTCAGCCTGTTCGAGATCCTGCCGGGGATCGACTTCGCCTTCCGGGCCGATGCGCTCGGCATGGTGTTCGCCACCGTCTCGTCGCTGCTGTGGATCGTGGCGTCCGTCTATTCGATCGGTTACATGCGACACCTGCACGAGCATGCGCAGACAAGGTTCTTCGCCTGCTTCGCCACCAGCCTCGCGGCGGCCGTCGGCGGCGCCTTCGCCGCCAATCTGTTTACGCTGGTGATCTTTTACGAGGCGCTCAGCCTCGTGACCTATCCGCTCGTCTATCACCATGAGGACGAGGAGGCCTGGGCGGGAAGCCGCAAATACCTCGTCTATCTGATGGGCGCCTCGAAGAGCCTGCTGCTCGCCGCGCTGGCGCTGACCTACCAGATCGCGGGTTCGCTCGACTTCGTGCAGGGCGGGCTCTTGTCGAACACCAATGCCCCGGCGGCGCTGCTGACCGGCATCTATTTCTGCTACCTCTTCGGCTTCGCCAAGGCCGCGGTGATGCCGATGCATGCTTGGCTGCCGGCCGCGATGGTGGCGCCGACACCGGTCAGCGCGCTGCTGCATGCGGTGGCGGTGGTCAAGATGGGCGTGTTCTGCGTGCTGCGGGTGGTGTTCCACATCTTCGGCGCAGGACTGGTCGGCGGGCTGGGGCTCGGCATCGCCACGGCCTATCTGGTCTCGTTCACGATCGTGACGGCGTCCATCTACGCCCTGACGCGCAACGACCTGAAGGCGCGGCTCGCCTATTCGACCGTCAGCCAGCTCTCCTACGTGGTGCTGGGTGCGGTTCTGTCGTCGCCCTTCGCGATGGTCGGCGGCATCATCCACATTGCGGCGCATGCCTTCTCCAAGATCACGCTCTTTTTCTGCGCCGGATCGATCTTCTGCGCTTCGGGCAAGCGCAACATCAGCGACATGGCCGGCATCGGCCGCAGGATGCCCTGGACGATGGGGGCGTTCTTTATCGCCTCGCTCAGCATGATCGGGACGCCGCCGACCGGCGGCTTCGTCAGCAAGTGGTATCTGGCGCTGGGCTCGGTGCAGGCCGGCGAGATCGCGTTCACGATCGTGCTCCTGGTGAGCTCGATCCTGAACGCCGCCTATTTCCTGCCGGTCAGCTATATCGCCTTTTTCCGGGCGGAGGCGCCCGAGAGCCCTGCGACGATCCGTGAAATTCCGACGGTGACGATTCCGCTGGTCGCGACCGCCATCCTGTCGGTGCTGATGGGCATCTTTCCCGATTACTTCCTCGTTCTGGCGGAAAGAGTGGTCAGATGATCAATCGCATCGTCGATGCCTTCGGAGACGCGAACTATGCGAAGCCGCGTCGCCGACTGTTCTATCTGGCGCTTGTTCTGATCGTCCTCGCCGACGTCCTGGTTGCGCGCCAACACGCCGAATATCTGTGGGACCGCCTGCCGGTCTGGTCGGCCGTCTACGGTTTCAGCTCCTGCGTGCTGCTGATCTTCGTGTCCAAGTTCCTCGGCCATCGGGGCGGGCTGATGCGGCGCGAGGACTATTATGACTGACTTTGCCCATCCCGCCCTGCTGTTCATTCCTGGCGCCCTGGCGATCCCGTTCCTGAAGGGATGGGTCCGCAGGGCCTATCTGCTGCTGATCCCGGCGCTGGCGATCCTGGCCGTGCTCACGATGCAGCCGGGCAGCTACGGCGTGGCGCGGTTCATCGGGCAGGACATCTTGATCGCGCGGGTCGATAAGCTGAGCGTCGTCTTCGCCCTCGTTTTCACCATCATGGCGCTGATCGGCATGGTCTATGCGCTGCACCTGACGCGGGCCGGCCAGCATGTGGCGGCGTTCGTCTATGTCGGCAGCGCGCTCGGCGTGGTGTTCGCCGGCGACTACCTGACGCTGTTCCTGTTCTGGGAAGCCATGGCGTTTGCCTCCGCCTATCTGGTCTTCGCCCAGGGCGGCGGGCCGGCGATCAGAGCTGGTTTTCGCTATCTCATGGTTCATATCACCGGCGGCGTCGTCCTGCTCGGCGGCATCATTCTCCATGGGCTGTCCACTGGCTCGCTGCTCTTCGGCCCGATCGAAGGCGGGATGGGCGGCGGCGCCTGGCTGATCCTGGCCGGATTCATGCTCAACGCTGCGGTGCCGCCGCTCAATGCCTGGCTGACCGACGCCTATCCGGAGGCGACCGTCACCGGGGCGGTGTTCATGAGCGCCTTCACCACCAAGACCGCTGTCTATGTGCTGGCGCGGGCGTTTCCGGGGACCGAGCTGCTGGTCTGGTTCGGCACCGTGATGGCGCTCTACGGTGTCGTCTATGCGGTGCTGGAAAACGACTGCCGGCGGCTGCTCGCCTATCACATCGTCAGCCAGGTGGGCTACATGGTGGCGGGCGTCGGCATCGGCACCGAGATGGCGGTGAACGGGGCGACCAGCCACGCTTTTGCGCATATCCTCTACAAGGCGCTGCTCTTCATGGGGGCCGGGGCGGTGATCTACGTCACCGGGCGTCGCAAGCTCACCGAGCTCGGCGGGCTCTACCGCACCATGCCGATCACGGTCGCGCTTTACATGATCGGCGCCTTCGCGATCTCGGCCTTTCCGTTCTTCTCCGGCTTCGTCACCAAGTCGATGGTGGTCGCCGCCGCCGGGGAGGATCATCGCGCCCTGGTGGTGCTGGCGCTGACGATGGCGTCGTCCGGGACCTTCCTGCACACCGGGCTCAAGCTGCCCTACTACATGTTCTACGGCACCGACCGGGGGCTGGAGGCGCGGGAGCCGCCGCGCAACATGCTGGTTGCGATGGGCATGGCGGCGGTGCTCTGCATCGCGATCGGCGTCCATCCGCAGCCGCTCTATGCGCTTCTGCCTTATCCGGTCGATTTCGAGCCCTATACCGGCGCCCATGTCACCGAGAGCCTCGGCCTGCTGCTGTTCACCGCCCTGGGCTTCGTCCTGTTCCTGAAAGCGCTCGATCCCGAGAACACCATCAGCCTCGACACCGACTGGTTCTACCGCAAGGGGGCGCGGCTGTTCATGCGGCTCGCCGAGGGGCCGCTGGCGCGCCTCGAGATGGCGATGAGTGATCTGTCGGAGACGGTGGCGCTGCCCGGCCTGCGCAGGATGGCGCGGGCCGGGCTGCGGATCGATCTCGGCGGCGTCGATGCGGTGGTGAACGGCGTCGCCCGCTCGATCCTGAGGGGCGGGGGCGTGCTGCGGCGGCTGCAGACCGGCGTCGTCACCCATTATGCGCTGGCGATGATCGTCGGCGTGACCGCGGCGACCCTCGTCTTCGCCGTGGCATGGCGGTAGGGGCTGCGATGGGCGTCCCGCTGCTCAGCCTGATCATCTTCACCCCCGCTCTCGGGGCGGCGGTTCTGATGCTGCTGCGTAACGACGATGCGGTGCGCTGGACGGCGCTGAGCGTCACCATCCTCGATTTCGTCCTCAGCCTCGCGATGCTGGCCGGCTTCGACACCGCGACGCATCAGATGCAGTTCACCGAGGCGCGTCCATGGGTCCCGGCGCTGGGGATCAGCTATGCGCTCGGCGTCGACGGGATCAGCGCGCTCTTCGTCTTTCTGACAGCGCTGCTGGGCTGGATCTCAGTGCTCGCCTCCTGGGTCGCGATCGAGCGCAAGGTGAAGGAGTTCATGATCAGCCTGCTCGTCATGCAGGCGCTGATGCTGGGGGTGTTCTGCGCGCTCGACCTGTTCCTGTTCTACGTCTTCTGGGAGGCGATGCTGATCCCGATGTATCTGATCATCGGCGTCTGGGGCGGCGACGACCGGGTCTACGCGGCGTTCAAGTTCTTCCTCTACACGCTGGCCGGCAGCCTGCTGTTCCTGGTCGGCGTCATCGTCCTCTATGTCCACGGGCGGACCTTCGACATCCTGGCGCTCACGGCGCAGGACCGTCCGTTCCGGGTCCAGTCCTGGGTGTTCTTCGCGTTCCTGGTCGCCTTCGCGGTCAAGGTGCCGATGGTGCCGGTGCACACCTGGCTGCCGGACGCTCATGTGCAGGCGCCGACAGCGGGCAGCATCATCCTCGCTGCCGTGCTCCTGAAGATGGGCGCCTATGGTTTCCTGCGCTTCTCGCTGCCGATGCTGCCGCAGGCCTCGGTGCATTACGCGCCCTTGATGCTCGCCCTTTCGGCGCTGGCAATCGTCTATGGCGGGCTGCTTGCCCTGGCGCAGGACGACCTCAAGAAGCTGGTGGCCTATTCCAGCATCAGCCATATGGGCTTCGTGACGCTCGGGATTTTCGCGCTGAACACGCGCGGGCTCGAAGGCGGCATCCTGCAGATGTTCAATCACGGCGTCACGACGGGGGCGTTGTTCCTGTTCGTCGGCCTGATCTATGAGCGGACCCATACCCGCAGCATCGCCGCGTATGGCGGGCTGATGAAGGCGGCGCCGGTCTACACGACGTCCCTTGCGCTGTTCACCCTGTCCTCGATGGCGCTGCCCGGAACGAACGCGTTCGTCGGCGAACTGCTGGTGCTCTCGGGCGGCTTTGCCGCCAGTCTGGCCGCCGGCGCGGCCGCCGTCCTCGGGGCGCTCTTGGGCGCGGCCTATCTGCTCGGCATGTATCGAAAGGTCGCGCTCGGGCCCGACCGGGTCAGCGCGCGCCAGAAGATCCACGATCTGAATACGCGCGAGCTGACGGCGATCCTGCCGCTGGCCGTGCTGGTGCTCTGGGTCGGCCTTTATCCAAAGCCCTTTCTCGGCATCATCGACGCCTCGGTGACGCATCTGCTGGCCCAGATGCAAGGCAAGGGAGGCGGACGATGACGGCCACCGCGCTCGCCCAATCGGCCCTTGCGAGCTTGCCCGAGATCATCGTGATCGCCGGCGCCTGCATCCTGCTGATCCTCGGAGAGGTGGTGCGGAGGGGACGGCGGGCCTTCCTGCTCTGGGCGTCCGTCGCGATCGTGCTGATCGCCGCTCTGGCGACGCTCATGCTGGCGGGTGATGCGCGGCCGGCCTATGCCGGCATGTTCGTCGCCGACCGCTTCGCCGTCTTCTTCAAGGCGGTGTTCTATCTGACCACCGTGCTGACATTCCTGCTGTCGCAAAAATACGCCGAGATCGAGGGGATCGAGAGCAGCGAATACTATGTTCTGCTCCTGCTCGCGCTGTCGGGCATGATGATCATGGCTTCGGCGGTCGACCTTCTGTCGATCTATGTCGGCCTCGAGCTGATGGTGCTCTGCACCTATGTGCTGACTGGCTTCCTGCGACGGCAGCGGCGCTCGAACGAAGCGGCGCTGAAATATGTGATCCTCGGCGCGGTCTCGACCGGGATCTTCCTCTACGGCGTCTCGCTGGTCTACGGGCTCACCGGCACGACGCGGCTGGACGGGATGGCCGCGGCGCTGACGGCTGGGCCGCTCGACCCCGGCTTGCTGCTCGCGGTCGTTTTCGTCGTCGCGGGGCTGGTCTTCAAGGTCGGCGCCGTGCCGTTCCATATGTGGGTGCCCGACGTCTATGAGGGCGCACCGACGACGGTCACCGCGTTCATGTCGGTGGGGCCCAAGGCGGCCGGTTTCGCGGTGATCCTGCGGGTGTTCCTCAACCCGCTGGTCGCGGCCTCCGACGTCTGGATCATCGTTGCGGCGATTGCGGTGGCGACGATGGCGCTCGGCAGCTTCGTCGCCCTGGTGCAGGACAATTTCAAGCGCCTCCTGGCCTATTCCAGCATCGCGCACGCCGGTTTCGCCCTGTTCGGCGTCGCGGCCGGCGGCGTCGATGGCAGCGCCAGCGTGATGCTCTATCTGCTGATCTACGCCTTCATGAACCTTGGCATCTTCGCCGGCGTCATCGTCATGCGCAGCGGCGCCGCCTCCGGCGAGATGATCGAGGCGTATGCCGGGCTCGCCAGGACGCATCGTGGGCTGGCGCTTCTGATGCTGCTCTTCCTGTTCTCGCTGGCCGGGATTCCGCCGACGGCCGGGTTCTTCGCCAAGTTCTACGTGCTGCTCGCGCTGGTGGAGCGTGGCTTCGTGGCGCTGGCGGTGATTGCGGTGCTGCTCAGCGCCGTCGCCGCCTATTTCTACATCCGCATCGTCATGCTGCTCTACATGCGCGAGCCGAAGGGCAGCGTCGCCCCGGCGCTGACGCCCGCGGCCCGGGCCACGCTCGCCGTCACTGCCGCAGGTACCATCGGCATCGGCTTGTTTCCGGCGTGGTTTCTGAGCCTTGCGCAGCAGTCCGTGTGGGGCGGCTGACCGATTAGGTTTGCAACGACCCGGGCGGGGGAATATCCTGAGGCAGGCGAGAAAGGACGATCCAAGTCGCTTTTCGAGGGCCTGTACCGTCGGCCCCGGACGGGGGCCGGCACAGTCTGAGCAAAGCCCTCGGCGGGTGACCGGGGCAACGCGACATGACCGCCACGGAATTCCTGCCGGTTCTTGTGATGGCTGCCGGAATTAGTCTGGTGGCGGCCGCGACGCTCTATGTGTCCTCGCTGCTGCGCCCGAGCAATCCCTATCCGGTGAAGAACATGCCCTATGAATGCGGCGTGGACCCGGCAGGCGAAGCCGCGGGCGGCCGCTTCAGGGTGCAGTTCTTCGTCCTCGCGATCCTGCTGGTCGTCTTCGATGTCGAGACGATGTTCCTGTTTCCCTGGGCCGTCGTCCTGAAGGAGATCGGGCTCGTCGGTTATGTCGAGATGCTCGTCTTCATGCTGCTGCTTCTGGTGGGCTTTGCCTATGCCTGGCTGAAAGGAGCGCTGGAATGGGAAGCCTAGGCCACACGATCAGCGACAGCGTGCTGTTCACCACGGCCGACAGCGTGATCGGCTGGAGCCGGCAGTCGGCGCTGTGGCCCGAGACGTTTGGCATCGCCTGCTGCGCCATCGAGATGATCTCGGCGGGCTGCGCCCGCTACGATCTCGACCGCTTCGGCGTCGTCTTCCGGCCCTCGCCGCGCCAGTCCGACGTGATGATCATCGCCGGCACGGTGACGCGGAAATTCGCGCCCGTCGTGCGCCGACTTTACGACCAGATGCCGGAGCCGCGCTGGGTGATCGCGATGGGCACCTGCGCGATCTCGGGCGGCGTCTACAACACCTATGCCGTGGTGCAGGGCGCGGAGACCTTCGTGCCGGTGGACGTGCATGTGCCCGGCTGCCCGCCGCGGCCGGAAGCGCTGATGCACGGCTTCCTGCTGCTTCAGGAGAAGATCAAGAAATCCTGCGCGCTGGCCGGGACGCGGCTGGAACGGGTGCTGGCGCCATGAGCCCGCAGACGCCCTTCAACAGCGCCCTGATCATGGAGCGTTTCGGGGGCGCGGTCGAGGATCGCGGCTTCGCGCACGGCGTTCACGCTTTCGCCGCTCCGCCCGAACTGATCGTCGCGCTCTGCCGGTTCCTGAAGGACGATCCGAGGCTGCGCTTCAACTTCCTGTCCGACATCTGCGGGGTCGATCACTATCCCGAGCTGCCGCGCTATGAGGCGGTGTACCATCTCTATTCGCTGCCGAACAAATGGCGGGTCCGGATCAAGTGTCGCCTCGGCGAGCCGCCTGTCGTGCCCTCGGTGACGGGCGTCTGGCGCACCGCCAACTGGCATGAGCGCGAGGCCTGGGACATGTACGGCATCCGCTTCGAAGGCCACCCCGATCTGCGCCGGATCTATATGTGGGAGGGGTTCGAGGGTTTTCCTCAGCGCAAGGATTTTCCGCTCCGAGGCTACAAGGATGCGCTGAACCCGTTCGGGGCCGAGGGCCCGCCGCCGACGCAGCCCGATCTCGCCACGAGGGACATTCCAGAAGGAGGCCGCTCCACGCCGAGGAGTTGAGATGACGGAGGTCACGGAACTCAGCAGGCCGGAAGGCGGAGCCCTCGACACCAGGGAGGTGCTTCTCAACCTCGGCCCGCAGCATCCGAGCACCCATGGCGTGCTGCGGCTCGTCCTGGAGCTGGAGGGCGAATATGTCGCTCGCGTCGATCCGCATATCGGCTATCTCCACCGCGGTACCGAGAAGCTCGCCGAGAGCTTCACCTATACCCAGATCTTTCCGCTGACCGACCGGCTCGACTATCTCTGCCCGCCTTCGAACAACCTGGCCTTTGCGCTGGCAGTCGAAAAACTGCTCGGCATCGAGGCGCCGATCCGGGCGCAATACATCCGGGTGCTGATGGCCGAGCTGGCGCGGATCTCCGGCCACCTCCTGATCACCGGCGCGCTGCCGATGGATCTCGGCGCCATGACCGCGCTGCTCTACGCCATGCGCGAGCGTGAAATGATCATGGATCTCCTGGAGATGATCAGCGGGGCGCGGATGCACACCTCCTTCTGCCGGGTCGGCGGGGTGCGGGAGGATTTGCCCGACGGCTTCTTCCCCAAGATCAGGGAGTTCTGTGAGATTTTTCCGAACCGCATCCGCGATTACGACCGGCTGCTGGAGGACAACCGGGTGTTCCTGAAGCGCACCCAGGGGATCGGCGTGATCTCCGCCGAGGACGGCATCGACCTTGGCCTGAGCGGCCCGAACCTGCGGGCATCCGGCGTCGACTGGGACCTGCGCCGTGACGAGCCCTATGAGATCTACGACCGGCTGAGGTTCAACGTCATCACCCGCGAGGAGGGCGACTGCTATGCCCGCTGGCGCTGCCGGGTCGACGAGATGCGCGAGAGCGTGCGGATCATCGAGCAGTGCGTCGAGCAGATGCCGGAGGGGCCGTTCCAGATCGACATGCCGACCATCGCTTTTCCGGTCAACAAGGACAGGGTGCATTGCTCGATGGAGGCGCTGATCCAGCATTTCGACCTCTCGGCCTACGGCTTCAAGGTGCCGAAGGGTGAGGTCTATTCCGCGATTGAGGCGCCGAAGGGCGAACTGGGCTTCTACATCGTCAGCGACGGCTCGCCCAAACCCTTTCGCATGAAGGTGCGGGCGCCGTCCTTCGTGAATCTCCAGGCTTTGTTCGGGGTCAGCAATGCGCGCTACCTGGCCGACATGATCGCGGTGCTGGGCAGCCTCGATCCCGTGATGGCGGAGGTGGACAAGTAGCGAGGGTTTTTGACGCGATGAGCATGCGCGAACAGATCCTGGCGGCGGCGGCGCGGTATCCCGACCAGCGCTCGGCGATCATGCCCGCCCTGCTGATCGCGCAGAAGGAGCATGGCTATCTGCCTGGCCCGGTGCAGGAAGAGGTCGCCGAGATCCTCGGCGTCGAGCGCATCTGGGTCTATGAGCTCGCGACCTTCTACACCCTGTTCCATACCGAGCCGGTGGGGCGGTTCCACCTGCAGCTCTGCGACAACGTTTCCTGCATGCTGCGCGGTGCCGAGGATTTGCTGCGGCATCTCGAGACCGTGCTGGGGATCGGCAAGGGCGGCACCACCTCGGACGGGCTGTTCACGCTGTCGACGGTCGAATGCCTCGGTGCCTGCGAGATGGCCCCGGTGATGCAGGTCGGCGACGATTACCATGGCGATCTCGACATTGCGCGGCTCGACGCGCTCCTCGACAGGCTGAGCAAGGCGGCGGGGCAAGCGACAGGCGCCGAGCCGGCCGCCGTCGGAGCGCCGGGAGAGTAGCGCCATGTTCGAGCCGGTGCTTCTCAGAAACGTGGACCTGCCCGACGGACACCGGCTCTCGGCTTACGAGGCTGGCGGCGGCTACCGGGCGCTGGCCAAGGCGCTGTGCGAGCACACCCCGGACGCGCTCATCGACCTCGTCAAGCAATCCAACCTGCGCGGCCGCGGCGGCGCCGGCTTCCCGACCGGGCTGAAATGGAGCTTCGTGCCGAAGCGGACCAACAAGCCCAAATATCTCTGCTGCAACGCCGATGAAGGCGAGCCGGGCACCTTCAAGGACCGGATCATCATGGAGCGCGATCCGCACCAGCTGATCGAGGGGCTGGCGATCAGCGCCTACGCGATCGGGGCCGAGACCGCCTATGTCTATATCCGCGGCGAATATGTGCTGGCGATCCGGCGGCTGGAGCAGGCGATCGCGGAGGCTGAGGCGAAGGGCTATCTGGGACAGCGGATTCTCGGCTCGGATTTCAATTTCGCCGTCCACATCCATTGCGGCGCCGGCGCCTATATCTGTGGCGAGGAGACGGCGATGCTCGACTCGCTGGAGGGCAAGCGGGCGCAGCCGCGGTTGAAGCCGCCGTTCCCTGCCGTCGAAGGGCTCTATGCCAGCCCGACCGTGATCAACAATGTCGAGACCCTGGCCTGTGTCCCGCACATCGTCATGCGGGGCGCGCCCTGGTTCCGCGGCATCGGTCCGGACAAGAGCCCCGGCCCGAAGCTTTATTGCCTGAGCGGGCATGTGCGCCAGCCAGGCCTCTACGAGCTGCCGATGGGCATCTCGCTGCGCGAATTGGTCGAGGAGCATGCCGGTGGGCCGCTGCCGGGACGCAGGATCAAGGCGGTGATCCCCGGCGGGGTCTCGGCGCCGCTGATCCCCGAGCGCGGGCTGGATGTCGCGATGGATTTCGACTCGCTGTCCGCCGTCGGCTCGATGCTCGGCTCGGCCGGGGTGATCGTGATCGACGACTCGACCTGCATGGTCAAGGTCGCCACCCGGATCATCGAGTTCTTCCATCACGAGTCCTGCGGCAAGTGCACGCCCTGCCGCGAAGGGTTGAACTGGGTCGTGAAAGTGCTGCGGCGGATCGAAGGCGGGGAGGGCGCTCCGGGCGACCTCGAGCAGCTGGAGGCGCTCTGCAAGGGCATTTTCGGCAACACGTTTTGCGCGCTCGGCGACGGCGCGGCCATGGGACTGAGGGCGGCTCTGTCGCATTTCAAGGATGAGTTCGCCGACCATATCGAGGAGAGGAGGTGCCCGTTCCACTGAGGCGCAGTGACGGGCAGCGAGCCATGGTTCGTGTCACGATCGATGAGCGGATGCTGGAGGTGGAGCCCGGCTCGACAGTGCTGCAGGCTGCAGAGCGCCTGGGCATCGAGATCCCGACCTTTTGTTACCTCAAGCGGCTGCCGCCGCTGGCCTCCTGCCGCATGTGCCTGGTCGAGATCGAGGGGCAGCGGCGCCTGCAGCCCGCCTGCGCCACCGCCGTCGGCGACGGCATGGTGGTGCACACCAACACGCAGCTGATCGCGGACACGCGGTCCTCCATGCTCGACATGCTGCTCGCCAACCACCCGCTCGACTGCCCGATCTGCGACAAGGGCGGCGAATGCGAGCTTCAGAACCTGGTGATGGCCTACGGGCCTCGCGAGAGCGGCTTCCGGGACGCGAAGCGCGTGTTCCACTCCGAGGACATCCGTCTCAGCCCGGTCATCATCATGAACGTCAACCGCTGCATCCAGTGCCAGCGCTGCGTCAGGATGTGCGAGGAGGTCGTCGGCGCGGTCGCCCTGGGCACCGTCGACAAGGGCATGGACACCGCCGTCACCGGCTTCGAGGGCAGTCTGGCGAGCTGCGACCAATGCGGCAATTGCGTCGAGGTCTGCCCGGTCGGCGCGCTGATGAGCTTTCCCTATCGCTACAAGGCGCGGCCCTGGGATCTGGTCGAGACCGACACGGTCTGCCCGCATTGCGGCACCGGCTGCCAGCTCACCGTCGGCACGCGCAAGAGCGAGTTCATGCGGGTGCGCTCGAAGTGGGAGCACGGGCTCAACCGCGAGACGCTCTGCGTGCGGGGGCGCTTCGGCCTCGACTTCGTGGATAGCAAAGACAGGATCAAGCGGCCGATGATCCGCCGCGACGGCGTTCTGGTCGCAGTGTCCTGGGACGAGGCGGGTGAGCATCTGCGCCGGCGCCTGGCGGCGGTCGCGGGCAAGGCGGCGGGAGGGCTCATCTCGCCGCGCCTGCCGAACGAGGTGCTCTATCAATTCCAAAAATTGATGCGGACCGTGTTCCGCAGCAACAATCTCGACTGCGCCTCGCGTTGGGCCACGCCCTGTGAGGTGCTCGGCCCGCTCGTGTCGGCATTCTACAGCCGCGCGCCGGTGGAGGAACTGATCGGCCGCGACTGCGTGCTGATCATCGGCGGCAATGTCACCGAGGAGAACCCGGTGACCGATTACATGCTGCGCGATGCGGCGCGCCGGCGCCAGGCCGGGCTGCTGATGCTGTCGACGCGCCCGAGCCGCCTCGACGCGGATGCCCGCGTGGTCGCCCGCGTACCACCTGGCGGCGAGGCGTCAGATCTTGCTGCGGTGGTGGCGGCGATGATGGCGGTCCAGAAGGACAATGCGGCCTCCGGAGTGGCCAAGGCGGCCGATGGCGACGGGCCGGAGCGCCTGGCGGCCGCGCTGCTGGCGGGACGGAGCGTCACCGTGCTCGTCAGCGTCGATATCCTGAGATCGCCCGAGGCGGGCTCCACGCTGCGGCAGCTCGGCACGCTGCTGCGGCGGCTCCGTGCCCTCGGCAAGGACCCGGCCATGCAGTTCCTCTTCGACCGCGCCAATCAGCTGGGCGCCTGGGATATGGGCGTGTTGCCGGCGCTGCTGCCGGGGCTTCATCCGCTCGACGACGGCGCGGCGCGCGCGGCGCTCGAACTGGCCTGGGCCGCCGAAATCCCCTCCGAGCCAGGCCTGGATCTGGCGGCCATGCTGGAGCTCTGTCGTGGCGGTCGGATGGGGGCGCTCTATATCGTCGGAAGCGACCCGCTGCTGGCTTATCCCGATCGGGAGTTCGTGAGGCAGGCGCTCAGTGCTGCCGACCTCCTGATCGTGCAGGATGCGTTCCTCACCGAGACCGCAGGTCTCGCCGAGATCGTCCTCCCCGCGGCAGGCTACGGGGAGGAGAACGGCAGCTTCACCAACAATGAGGGCCGAACTCAGAGGGTTCGCACATTCCGCGACGCCCCCGTCGAGGCGCGCGGCAATCTGGCGATCTTCGACTTCGTCGCGGCGCTTCGCAGCGAAGCCTGGACGCCGTCAGCGCAGGGCGACGTCTTCGACGAGATCGCCCGTCTGGTTCCGGCCTATCAAGGCCTGACGCAAGACGCTCTCGGCCTGGACGGCGCTTTCGCCAGGGCGCCGCCGACGCCGCCCGCCGGCGAGACCTTCGCTGCGGAGGTCTTGGCCGCGAAGGTCTTGGCCGCGCCACCGGCCCCGAAGCCGGCCGACCGGCTCATGCTGGTCACGGGCAACGGCCTGTTCCACAACGGCTATCTGTCCGAGCGCTCGGAGATCCTCAACACGGTCGCCGACGACCCCTATGTCGAGATGAGCGAACAGGATGCCGCGCAGCTTGGCCTTGCCGACGGTGATCAGGTGTTGGTGCGCTCCGCTCGCGGCGAGCTGACGGCACAGCTCAAGCTCAACAAGCATTTTTCCCGCGGACTCGTGTTCGTTCCTGAAAACTACAGGGCTCTACATCTCAACAGCCTGATGCGGCGGGGGAATACCCGTGCCCCGTCGAGGTTCAAAAAGGGCCACCGGCGTTCGAAGTCGCTGCCGCCACCGCTGAAGGGAAGTCTCCGGCGGTTTCTCAGTGATACCCGGTCCCGCAGATGTAATCATGCAGCACCTGCTCGGTGTGCAGCGATTCCTCGAGCCGATGCTTGACGACGTCGCCGATGCTGATCACGCCGACTGGGGTGTCGCCATCCATCACCACGATGTGGCGCGTGCGCCGGTTGGTCATGATCGCCATCACCAGGGGCAATCCGTCATCGATCGAGCAGGTCGCCACTTTGCGGTTCATGATCTCGGCAACCAGCATCATCGGCGCTTCGCTTCCGTATTCCGCCACCGCGTTGCAGCAGTCGCGCTCGGACAGCGTGCCGAGATAGTCCCCCGGCGCACGACTGACGAGGACGAAGCCGATGTTATGCTCCTGAAACAGGCGCAGGACATCCACCATCGTGTGATCTGGGGAGATCGAGACGATCTCGAGCGGTTTGCCCGTCAAGATTTCGCCGACAAACATCTGAGCCTCCTCCGTGCATGCTCAGGCCTGGCGCTTGGATGAGCTTTATCTTCGCCGGATGTTGCGCCACCAGTCGTATCCTTGCGGCTCGCTCGTCTCGACCACCACGTCCCGCTCGGTGTTCAGCCGGGCGGCGACGACGCCCCCGCCGGTCGCAGCCTTGCCGGGCTTGGCGAGCAGGTCGTCGCGTCCAACCACCAGGTCGCCCGAGGAAAAGCTCGAGAATTCGTATTCCTGGCCCAGCGCGATCGCGTCAGCCGGGCAGGCGTCCTCGCACAGGCCGCAGAACAGGCAGCGGGCCGTATCGATCTCGAACTTGGCCGGGCGCCTGTTGCCCTTGTCGTCCTCATAGGGGACGACCTCGATGCAGTCGCAGGGGCAGATCCGCGCGCAGAGCTCGCAAGCCACGCATTTGATCTCGCCCGCGTCGTCGCGCTTCAGGAAATGATGCCCGCGATAGCGCGAATAGGGCAGCCATTTTTCCTTGTCGGGATATTCCATGGTCACGGGCCTGGAGACCATGTAGCCGAAGGTCAGCGCGAGGGCGTTCGCGAGATCGGCGAAGAGCGCCCAGCCGATCCATGATCCAAACCTGCGGCCCATAGCGTGCGACATCGCCGCCTCGCTGGGGGAGCTGTCCGTCAAAGGAAAGCGGTCCCAGTGACGATTATGTTCGCCAAGGACAAGGGAAGCAAGACTTTCCACCCGATCGCCATCAGCTGGTCATAGCGGTAGCGCGGGAAGGTGAAGCGGAACCATATGAACAGATAAACAAAGACCGCGACCTTCAGTGCAAACCAGAGCAGCGGCGGCAGTGGGATCAGCACGCCGTTCCAGCCGCCGAAGAACAGGATCACGGAAAGCACCGACACCAGCAGCATGATGGCGTATTCGCCGACCATGAAGAAGGCAAAGCGGATGCCGCTGTACTCGGTGTGGAATCCGGCTCCCAGATCGCCTTCGGCCTCCGCCAGATCGAAGGGGATGCGCTGCGCCTCCGCCAGCCCCGCGACGAAGAACACGAAGAAGCCGATCGGCTGGTAGACGATGTTCCAGACGCCCGCCTGCGCCCGCACGATGTCGACGAGGCTCATCGATTGAGCCAGCATGACCACGCCGATGACGGCAAACCCCATCGGGATCTCGTAGCTGATCATCTGCGCGCAGGTTCTCAGGCTGCCCAGCACCGCATATTTGCTGTTCGCGGCCCAGCCGCCGAAAATCACGCCATAGACCTCGATCCCGATCACCGCGAAGACGAAGAGCAGGCCCACGTTCAGGTTCGAGGCGTAGAGCGTGATCTCGGTGCCGCGCACCGAGATGGTTTCTCCGAAGGGGATCGCGGCGAGAACCAGGAAGGGCGGGGCGAGCGCCAGCAGCGGGGCGAGCTTGAACAGGAAGCGGTCGGCCTCGGCCGGGATATGGTCCTCCTTGGTCAGGAGCTTGATCCCGTCCGCCACCGGCTGCAGCAGTCCGTGCCAGCCGACACGCATCGGCCCCATCCGCTGCTGGATATGCCCGGCGATCTTGCGCTCCAGCCAGGTCACGGGCAGCGGCAGCAGCAGCAGGATCGCGATCAGCAACGCGATCTTGAAGACGATCAGGCCAAGGGCGAGCGCGAGTTCCATGATCCGCGCCGATCTCTCCAGCGGGCCGTGGGCCGCGCTCGACGGCGAAGTAGATCTAACAAGAATATCACGCTCTTGCCGCCATTGCCCATGGGCATCTCGCAAGGCGGTTTGAGGAGGCTCTGGCGCTGGATTTGAAGCGGAATGACGATTCGAAGAAGAGCCATCCCGCTCTAGGTTAATCGTGTCGCGGCGGGCGTCCGGGAAAAGGAGGGGCTGTCGGCAGCAGCGTCAGGGAGGTGCCCCATGCAACTTGGTTCAAGCAGCTTCGCCGCCGCTCGACTGGAGCGGCGCTCCGGCAGGAACCCGCAGCTTCGCGCTGCTCTGCGATGATCCCGACGCGCCTGCGGGAACCTGGCATCACTGGGCGATGTATGACATCGCGGCCGATCGCACCGCGCTGGAGGAGGGCGCCGCCAGCCGCTCCGGCACCGGCGGCTTCAAGCAGGCGATCAATGATTTTCGCCGGCCGGGTTACGGCGGGCCCTGTCCGCCGCCTCGCCACGGCCCGCACCGCTATCATTTCCGGCTGCTTGCGCTCTCGGTCGATCATCTGTCCTTCGGACACGCCCCGTCATGCCAGGAGGCCGAGCGGGAGGCGCGTAAGCACCTCCTTGCCGAGGCGGTCCTGGTCGGAGTCTATGAGCGCAGGTGATCGCAGGGGGACGACGCGAGGATGGTCTCCCGCGTTTCCTCCCTTCGGCAAGGCGAGGGCGGCGCGTGCGGTGGCCGCGGCCAGAGCGGCCGCAGGGCCGCGACCCGGGCTTGTTGAATGGTCAGTACGTTCGTCGGCGCGGGGCGTATGCGGCTCAGCAGACCCGATGTCCGGTCAACGGGACCCGGCCTCGCAGTCTGCGTGAGCCTCAGACACGGGTTCGCGCGTCCGGCTTAGCCCTTACCAGCCCGCGCCACCAACTCGCGCAGCGCCTCGTTGATGCGGTCCTGCCACCCTGGGCCGTCGGCCTGGAAGTGCTCCAGCACGGCCCGGTCGATGCGCAGCGACACGGTCTCCCGGCCTTCGGGGACTGCGGGCTTCTCCGCGGCCGGCGGCGCCTTCGGCGCGGCCGGCTTGAACACCGCTTCGGCGGCCGCGAACGGATCGGTCCCGCGGCGCGGGCGCGGTGGGTTCGCCATTACGAGCACCCCGTCGTGGCGCCGCAGGTGTCGCACTTCAGGCAGGTGCCGTTGCGGAGCAGGGTGAAGTTGCCGCATTCGCCGCAGGCGTCGCCCTGGTAGCCTTTCATCAGTGCTTCCTTGCGACGGTTGGCGGCTCCCTCCGCGCCGCGCGCCGCGGCGGGAGCGGAGAAGTGCAGGGCAGGGGAGATGCCGGCGCCATCCTCGTCGTCGTCGACCTCACCCTCTTCGAACTCCGGCTCCTTGAGCGCGGTGGCGCAGTCCACGGCGAGCGCCGTCTCGGCCAGGCCACCGGCGATGGCCAGCAGGTTGGCCGGCTGGCGGCCGCGCACGAAGCCCTTGGACACCAGCGGGCGCGGGGCGGGCGGGGTGCTCGAGCCCGGGGCCTTGCCCTGGTCCTCGCCCTTGCCGATCACGTCGAAGCCGATCTCCGAGGGGTCGACGTGGGCGAGCTCGTAGCGGCTGAGGTAGGAGATCGCCAGCTCGCGGAAGACGTAGTCGAGGATCGAGGTGGCGTTCTTGATCGACTGGTTGCCTTGCACGAAGCCGGCCGGCTCGAAGCGGGTGAAGGTGAAGGCCTCAACGTATTCGTCGAGCGGCACGCCGTACTGGAGGCCGAGCGAGATGGCGATGGCGAAGTTGTTCATCATCGCCCGGAAGGCCGCGCCCTCCTTGTGCATGTCGATGAAGATCTCGCCGAGCCGGCCGTCCTCGTACTCGCCGGTACGCAGATAGACCTTGTGGCCGCCGACGATGGCCTTCTGGGTATAGCCCTTGCGCCGGTCGGGCAGCTTCTCGCGCTCGCGCACGCGCTCGACCCGCTCCACCACCTTCTCGACGATGCGCTCGGCCACCTGGGCCGTGCGCGCCGCGGTCGGCTGGGCGAGCAGCGCCTCGACCACGTCCTCCACCTCGTCGTCATCGTCGGCGATGAGGGCGGCGTTCAGCGGCTGGGAGAGCTTGGAGCCGTCGCGGTAGAGGGCGTTGGCCTTGAGGCCGAGGCGCCAGGACAGCATGTAGGCGCTCTTGCAGTCCTCGACCGTCGCCTCGTTGGGCATGTTGATGGTCTTGGAGATGGCGCCGGAGATGAACGGCTGGGCCGCCGCCATCATCTGGATGTGGCTCTCCACCGAGAGGTAGCGCTTGCCGATGCGCCCGCACGGATTGGCGCAGTCGAACACGGGGTAGTGCTCGCGCTTCAGGTGCGGCGCGCCCTCCAGTGTCATCGCTCCGCAGACGTGGACGTTGGCGGCCTCGATCTCCTGCCGCGAGAAGCCCAGGTGCTGGAGCAGCTCGAAGCCCGGGTCGTCGAGCTTGTCGGCCGGCACCTTGAGGGCGCCGAGGAGCAACTCCTCGCCCAGCGTCCACTTGTTGAACACGAACTTGATGTCGAAGGCGCTGGGCAGCGCCTTCTCCACCGCGGTGATGGCCGCGTCGGTGAAGCCACGGGCGCGCAGGCTGGTGTGGTTGATGCCGGGCGCCTGGCCGAGCGAGCCGTGGCCCAGCGCGTAGACCTCGATCTCGCCGATCTGGGCGTCGCCGTAGCCGAGCCGGCGCAGGGCGTCCGGCACGGCGCGGTTGATGATCTTGAAGTAGCCGCCGCCGGCCAGCTTCTTGAACTTCACCAGGGCGAAGTCGGGCTCGATGCCGGTGGTGTCGCAATCCATGACCAGGCCGATGGTGCCGGTCGGCGCGATGACGGTGGCTTGGGCGTTGCGGTAGCCGTGCTGCTGGCCGAGCGCCAGCGCCCCGTCCCAGGCGGCGCGGGCCCGCTCGATCAGGATCGGATCGGGGCAGGCGGCCTCCTCCAGCGGCACCGGCGCGACCGACAGGCCCTCATAACCGGAGCGGGCGCCATAGGCGGCGCGCATGTGGTTGCGGATGACGCGCAGCATGTGCTCGGCGTTGCGGGCGTAGCCCGGGAACGGTCCGAGCTCGGCCGCCATCTCCGCCGAGGTGGCGTAGGCGGTGCCGGTCATGATGGCGGTGAGCGACCCGGCGATGGCGCGGCCTTCCTTGGAATCGTAGGGCAGGCCCATGGTCATCAGCAGGCCGCCGACGTTGGCGTAGCCGAGGCCGAGCGTGCGGAACTCGTAGGAGAGGCGGGCGATCTCGCGGGACGGGAACTGCGCCATGGTGACGGAGATCTCGAGCACGATCGTCCACAGCCGGCAGGCATGGACGAAGCTGTCCACATCCATGCGCCCGGCGCCGCGGTCGTAGAACTGCAGCAGGTTGGCGGAGGCCAGGTTGCAGGCGGTGTCGTCGAGGAACATGTACTCCGAGCACGGATTGGAGGCGCGGATGCGGCCATCCTCCGGGCAGGTGTGCCAGTCGTTCATCGTCGAGTTGAAATGCAGGCCCGGATCGGCGGAGGCCCAGGCCGCATGGCCGATCTTCTCCCACAGCTCGCGGGCGGGCAGCTGCTTCTTGATCCGGCCGTCGCGGTAGACCAGGCTCCACGGCCCGTCGACCTCGACCGCGCGCAGGAAGTCGTCCGTCAGCGACACGGAATTGTTGGAGTTCTGGCCGGAGACCGTGAGGTAGGCCTCCGAATCCCAGTCGGTGTCGTAGGCGTCGAAGTCGATGTCGCGGATGCCTTGCCGCGCGTACTGGATCACACGCTTGATGTAGTTGTCCGGCACGAAGGCGCGCCGCGCCAGGCGGATCTCGCGCTTGAGCACCGGGTTGCGCTCCGGATCGAAGCAGCCGTCGCCTTCCGCCTCGCAGTTGACGCAGGCCTTCATCAGTCCCTTGAGGTGCTTGCGCACCGTCTTGGAGCCGGTGACGAGCGCCGCGACCTTCTGCTCCTCCTTCACCTTCCAGTCGATGTAGGTCTCGATATCCGGATGGTCGGCGTCGACGACCACCATCTTGGCCGCCCGGCGCGTCGTGCCGCCGGACTTGATGGCGCCGGCGGCGCGGTCGCCGATCTTGAGGAACGACATCAGGCCGGACGAGCGGCCGCCGCCCGACAGCTTCTCGCCGTCGCCGCGCAGGGCCGAAAAGTTGGAGCCGGTGCCGGAGCCGTACTTGAACAGGCGCGCCTCGCGCACCCACAGGTCCATGATGCCGCCTTCGTTGACCAGATCGTCGGCGACGGACTGGATGAAGCAGGCGTGCGGCTGCGGGTGCTCGTAGGCGGAAGCGGAGGCCACGAGCTCGCCTGACTCGAAGTCCACGTAGAAGTGGCCCTGGCCGGGGCCGTCGATGCCGTAGGCCCAGTTGAGGCCGGTGTTGAACCATTGCGGCGAGTTCGGCGCCACCATCTGGCGGGCCAGCATGTAGCGCAACTCGTCAAAGAAGGCGTTGGCGTCCTCCTCGGCGGTGAAATAGCCGCCCTTCCAGCCCCAATAGGTCCAGCAGCCGGCCAGCCGATCGAACACCTCCTTGGCCGACATCTCGGAGCGGGTGCGCTCGGCCTCGGGCAGCGCCGCCAGCGCCGCTTCGTCCGGCACCGAGCGCCACAGCCAGGAGGGGATGCCGTTCTCCTCGACGCGCTTCAGCCGCGCCGGGACGCCGGCCTTGCGGAAGTACTTCTGGGCCAGCACGTCGGCGGCGACCTGGCTCCAGCCTGACGGCACCTCGATGCCATCGAGCTTGAACACCACCGAGCCGTCGGGGTTGCGGATCTCGCTCGTCAGGCTCTGGAAGGCGATCGCCTCATAGGCCGACTTGCCCGCAACGGTGTATCGCCGCTCGATCCGCATCCACTCTCTCCGTCCGCGCGCCCCAGCGCCTCTTGATCATCGTCTTGTCAACGCGACGCGCGACCTCGCGTTCGGCCCCCGAGGGAGGGACGTTGCGAGGGAACTGACGCCTGCTTGGCTGATAGCGCCCCGGGCCGGATGGCCAACTGCGCTATGACCGGGAAGCTAGCCTGAGTCTGGCGCCGCCGCAACGCTCCACCGCCCTTAACACACAACATGTAGTTATGCAGGCCGGTCATTACCACGAGGTTAAGTGCTGGGCGCAAGCGGGACTCACCCGTGCCCGGCGCGATGTTGAACCTCCCGGGCGGCGCTGAAAAGGGCAAAACGCGGGCGTCGGCCGATCTTGTGAACAGCGGGGACGACGGCTGGCGGACGCCCCGTTCCGGGCGTTCGCGCCGGTCTCGTCGGAGGGGCCGGAAGCCGTCGCGCCGACGGTGGGGCGTCGCCGCGGAGGACGGCGGCCTGAAGCGTGGCCGCCCCCGCCCTTGCCGATACGGCGGCCGTCCGGGCAGCGGCACGAGGTCGCCTTTGATGCCTCCGGCACCCGTCGGCCACGGCTACGTTCGTTTGGCCGTCTGCAATCTTTCCTCGTGTGGATGAGGCCCGGACGATCGCCGCGTCAAAAATCCATTCCACCCATTCCCCCACCGCCCGGCGGCGGGGTGGAGGCACTCTTGCTGGGCACCTCGGCGATCATGGCCTCGGTGGTGACGAGCAGGCCGGCGACCGATGCGGCGTCCTGCAACGCGATGCGGACGACCTTGGCGGGGTCGACGATGCCGGCGCTCAGCATGTCCACATATTCCTCGGTCTGGGCATCGAAGCCATATGTCGGCGATGCGTTCGCCAGCACCTCGCCGACGACGATCGATCCTTCCACGCCCGAGTTCTCGGCAATCTGCCGGATCGGCGCTTCGAGCGCCCGCAGCACGATGTTGATGCCGGCCTGGACGTCGGCGTTGTCGTTCGTGAGCGCGCCGATGGCGGCCTTGGCGCGCAGCAGCGCCACGCCGCCGCCGGGCACGATGCCTTCCTCGACGGCAGCCTTGGTGGCGTGCATCGCGTCGTCCACGCGGTCCTTCTTCTCCTTGACTTCGGTCTCGGTGGCGCCGCCGACACGGATGACCGCCACGCCACCGGCGAGCTTCGCCAGCCGCTCCTGCAGCTTCTCGCGATCGTAGTCGGATCTGCTCTCCTCGATCTCCGCCTTGATCTGAGCGATGCGGGCCTGAATGTCGGCCTTGGCGCCGGCGCCGTCGATGATCGTGGTGGTCTCCTTGTCGATCCGCACCAGCTTGGCGCGGCCGAGCATGGCGAGCGTGACATTCTCGAGCTTGATGCCCAGGTCCTCCGAAATCGCCTCGCCCGCCGTCAGCACCGCGACGTCGGCAAGCATGGCCTTGCGCCGATCGCCGAAACCGGGTGCCTTGACGGCAGCGACCTTGAGGCCGCCGCGCAGCTTGTTGACCACGAGCGTCGCCAGCGCTTCGCCTTCGATGTCTTCGGCAATGATCAGGAGCGGCTTCCCGGTCTGCGCCACCGCTTCGAGGATGGGAAGCAGCGCCTGCATCGACGACAGCTTCTTCTCGTGGGTCAGGATGTAGGGATCCTCGAGCTCCGCGATCATCTTTTCCGCGTTGGTGACGAAGTAGGGCGAGAGATAGCCGCGGTCGAACTGCATGCCCTCGACGACATCGAGCTCGGTGTCGGCGGTCTTGGCTTCCTCGACGGTGATGACGCCTTCGGTGCCGACCTTGTCCATCGCCTCGGCGATCATCTCGCCGATGGCGAGATCGCCGTTGGCGGCAACCGTCCCGATCTGGGCGATCTCGGCCGATGACTGGACCTTCCTGGCGCGGCTCTCGACGTCCTTGACCACCGCCTTGACGGCGATGTCGATGCCGCGCTTGAGATCCATCGGGTTCATGCCGGCGGCGACGAGCTTGATGCCTTCCCTCATGATCGCCGCGGCCAGGACCGTTGCCGTGGTGGTACCGTCGCCGGCGAGGTCGTTGGTCTTCGAGGTGATTTCGCGCACCATCTGTGCGCCCATATTCTCGAACTTGTCCTCGAGCTCGATTTCCTTGGCGACCGTGACGCCGTCCTTGGTGATGCGCGGAGCGCCGTAAGCCTTGTCGATGATGACGTTGCGGCCCTTGGGGCCCAGCGTCACCTTCACGGCCTTGTTCAGGGTGTCGATGCCGCGCACCAGCCGATCGCGGGCATCCGTTGAGAATCTGACGTCTTTTGCGGACATGACGTAAGCTCCAATGAATCTCGGGAGGGAGGCGAGTGCTTCAGGCGGCCCTGGCGCATTTCGCAACCGGATGAACATCGTCCACCTGAGAAATGCGCCAACCCTTTGAAACTCGGGCGCTTCTCTTGAGATCGAATGAGCCCGCCCCGTCACGAGGGGCTCTGGCGGCGACCGCCGTGCCCGCGATCATGCCCATGATCCGGGTTGCTTCAGGATCAGCAGGTCCTGACCATCCATCCGTCTTTACTTCGGCGCTGCACCATTTGCCGAAGGGGATACGATCGCCGACTTTGACGTCGAGCGCTACGACTTTGTCGGCGTTATCACAAACTCCGCGACGATCTCGCCGTCCTGCGGCTTCTCCTCGATCGAATCGGGACCAATCACACGGCTTTTCGTGATACCGTTGCGGGCCAGGGGAGGGGTCGGCTCGTTCCGGCCAAGTCCACGGCGGATCGAGACAGTCTCGGCCCGATCTTCTACATGGCATTTGCTGGCACTCGGTGCAAGCGAGTGCTAAAATGCGGGTGTGAGGAAAGCATAAGGCGAGGGAGATATTTCGCAGGTGCGAACGGCCACCGGCATGTCGCGCCGAAGCCCATGAGATCGACCACGCCTTATTCTTGAATCATTTCGTTCGAGCATCATCGTCATGTTGCAAGGGGACGGCAATGACACTCCATTTCCCCAATCCATGCCGGAGCTACGACGAGGGCCGAGGCTGCGTCTCCTTCTGGGGTCATGAAGCTTCGTTCGAAGTAGCCTTCCAGGTCGAGACGGATGCCCTGCGCCGTCTCAGCCCCGCGGCCAGCGACGAGGCCTCCCTGCTCAAGGCCTTCGACGGCAACCTCGCGAAGATCCAGCACGTGGCGAGCCGGGTCTACTCGCGTGGGCGTAAGAGCTACGTCCGGCTATCCGCCTCCGATTTCTGATCGGTGGCAGGCGGCCGGCGTCGGAACGCGTTCCGCCCGGCGAAGGCATTCGGCGACCGAAGGCTCCGCTGACGGTCAGGCGGAGGCGCCATCGGCCTGCGGCCATCGCGCCAGCGCGGCGCGGCCGGCGTCGGTCAGATCGTAGACGCCCCGCTCGGCGCGCGCGAACCAACCGTAGACGTTGCGCAGCAGGATCTTGGAGGCGTCGGGAGACGCGGGCTTCAGGTCCCGGGGCCGTCGTGGGCCGGCGGCCAGCGCCGCCGCACAGGCCAGCGCCTGCTGGCGGTAGGCGGTCATGATCGGCGAGCGCGTCGCACCGCCGGCGACCGGGTCGCCGCGGCGGCGGCGATGTTCGTCCACGAGCCGCGAGCGCCGGCGCGGGTTCTTGCGCGGCGCCGGCGCCGACGGGCCGACGAGAATGTCGACGCGGCCGGCGTCGGAGACGCCGAGCAGGCCGAAGCCCAGGCGCCGGCACAGGTTGCGGAAGCGAGGATCGCCCTCGCGGCCCTTCCCGCGCGCCGACAGCCGCGCCGCAAGCCAGATCTCGTCGCCGACGGCCATGCGGTCGACACCCTGCAGGACGAGCTCCAGATTGAAGCTGAGCTTCAGCTCGCCGATGACGACGAGCGGCGGCTCGTCGCCCTTCAGCGCGACGATGTCGCAGCCCCCGATCTCGCCCTTGACCGCATAGCCCAGGCCTTCGAGGAACCGCTTCACCGGCAGATACAGGGCTGTTTCCAAGACGTGCCTCGCGACGACATTGCGCTTGCGCCGGCCAGGCCCGCGATCGGGCTCAGCCGCGCGCCATGCTGCCGCACGCGGGCTAAGAATTTCCTCACGCGAATGTCCTCATGCCCCGGCGCCGTTGCGGGCATGAGAATGCGTATCGAGCTTCGCGCCGACGGCGCTGCCGGGCCGGAGGAGCGAGTATGCCCCGCCGGCCGCTCCGCTCGCGCGACCGAAAATGCCGCTCAGAAGGTTCCCGTGAGCACGAATTTGGCGGCACGCGGCGAGCCGGGGGAAATGTTGTTGTTCGAATGCGCCGTCGGATAGTAACCCGCGTTGAACAGGTTCTCGATATTGAGCTGGGCGCGGATGTTGTCGTTGAACTTGAAGAACACCGCTGCGTCGACGCGTGTGAACCCGGGCAAGGTGACGGTGTCATCGATCGCGGCGTAGATCTTGGTCTGGTGGATCAAGCCGAGCCCCGCGCCCCACATCTCGTTGAACTGGTATTTGTTCCACAGCGAGAAGGTATTGCGCGGCACCAGCGGCACGATCGCACCGGCCTGCGCAGCCGTTGTCGTGCTGGTGATGCGCGCGTCCTGATACGCATAGGCACCGGCCACCTGCCAGGCATCCGTGATGTAGCCGTTCAGCCCGATCTCGACGCCATTGGTCCGCTGGCTGCCAGTGAGCACGACGACCGCCGGATTATTGGGATCGGTCGCGGTCGTGTTGGTTCGGTCGAGCTGATAGATCGCAGCCGTGAGCATCAGGTTCGGCAGGATGTTCCACTTGGCGCCGACCTCGTAGTTGGTGAATTTTTCGGGCTTCAGCGCTGCTTGTGTCACGGTCAGCGAGCCGAATTGGTCGCCCGAGCTGGGCAGGTACGACACCGTATAGCTGGCGTAGAGCGACAGGTTATCGAGGGGCTTGACGACGACGCCGACCCTCGGAGACAGCAGGTTGTCCTCGCGTGACAGGTTCTGGCCGTTCCGGTTGTTGTGGAACTCGACGTTATAGCGGTCGAAGCGCACACCGCCGATGATCTGGAAGAAGCGCGAGAAGTAGATCTGGTCCTGGATGTAGCCGGCGGCCACGGTCGTCGTGGTCCGGTTGTTGTTGTCTGTGGCGTTCTGTCGGAAGGTGATCGGAGCCAGGGGGATGGGCGCGAAGGTCGAGACGCTGACCGACGTGCTGCGGTCGTTGAAGAAGCCGGTCTCGCGGAAGTTGGTGGTCTTCTGGAGGCCGAACTCGGCGCCGGCCAGCAGCTCGTGCCGGATCGGCCCGGTGTCGAGGGTGTAGGTGATGTCGGTCTGGTTGAACAGGTTGTCGCGGTCGGTGGCGTTGTTGTATGCCGATATGGACACCTGGGTGCCGTTCGGGCTCACCGCGCCGGGAAACACGTTCTGGTAGAACTTCTCGTAGCTGGCGAAGCGCGAGAAGTTACGGATCGTCACTCCGGAATCCGTTTCGTGCTTGACCTCGGCTGTCGCCGCCTGAACGTCGGCTTTCGACTGGCTGGCCCAGGGGTTGCCGAAGAAGGTCGATGGGTTGGTCGGGAACGGCCGTCCGAGATACGACGGAATGCCGCGATCGGCGGTGCGGTCGTCGTGGAAATACTCGTAGCCGAGCTTGACCGTCGTCTTGTCGCCGAGCCGGAAGGCCGCCGTCGGGTTGATGCCGTAGCGGCGCAGGTCGACGAAGTCGCGGAAGCTGCCCGACTCCTCGTACATGCCGTTGAGCCGGACGGCCACATCGCTGGTGAGCGGTTGGCCCATGTCGAACTGCACCCGCTTGTCGCCAAACGATCCGCCTTGCAGCAGGATCTCGTGGATCGGGGTGAACTCCGCCGCCTTCATCACGCGGTTGATGACGCCGCCACCGCCGCCGCGGCCGAAGATCATCGCATTGGGGCCCTTGAGGGCCTCGACGCGATCGACGTTGTAGAGATCGCGATAGTACTGGACGTCGTCGCGCATGCCGTCCACGTAGAAGTCGGCGGTGGTCGCCTGGCCGCGGATGACGAGCTGATCGCGGTTGCCCTCGCCCTGCGCGATGTTGACGCCGGGCGTATAGCGCACGGTATCGGCGATGCTTTGCATCGCCTGATCGCGAATGAGCTCCTTGGTCACGACGGAAATCGATTGCGGGATGTCGATCAGCGGGGTGTTGGTTTTCGTCGCCGTCGAGGTGCGGGTCGCCAGATAGCCGACGACCCCGCCCGATCCCCCATTGCCCTGGATTTCGATCGTATCCAAGGCGACCACGCCTGATGATTCGTCGGCGGCGCCGACGCTGCCGGTTGTCAGGGGCGCGCCGCTGTTGGCCGCGCTGGCGGGCTTGATCGTTACGGTGCGCGCGTTGGTGAAGCGATAGGTCACGCCCGTGCCGGCGAGCGCCGACGCCAGCGCCTGGTGGGCCGTGAACGCGCCGACGACGGAACGCGCCGTGACCGAGAGAGCGGTCTGCTCCGTCAGAACGATCGACAGGCCGGTAACGCGCCCGATCTCGTTCAGCGCCTGCGGCACGGGCTTTGCCGATATGTTGAACGTATAGACCCGTTCGGCGGCGTGGGCTCCGGTCGACTGCGGCTGTGCTGCGGCTGTGGAAAGCGCGGCGCCGTGGACGGCGACCAAGCACGTCGTCGCCAGCAGAACAGAGACCAGCGTCCTCGTCCGATTCGATGTCATAGATCGCCCCTTGCCCAGTCCAGCTTGCGCGGCGGCACGCAGCCGCTCGTCGCAAGTCACTCACTGGATTCACGGTTGGGGCCGCCAATGCCTCATCCCCGGCCGGCAACTTTTTTGCGGCAGCGACGATCGGCGACGCTCGGCGGCCGAAGAAACGCTGTCGCGCCAAAGGCATGGCATCGCCATCAAAATGCTGGATGGGCTAACGCAGGATCGTCAGGCCGGGCAGAATTGAATGGAGCTGGAATCCGACGGTGGATTGCAGCGACTCCAGCGCCGCGTCGGGTTCGTCGAGCGATAGGCTGCCACTCACGCGGCGCCTGGCGAGAGCGTCGCTCAGGATCATGATCCGCCCGCGCCGATATCGCTGGATCTCAGCCACCACATCCGCAAAGCGTGCCTGGTAGAAGGTCAGGCGGCCGCTGCGCCAGGCCAATGCGTCGTCGACGTCGACGGCCTGGATCGGCGAGGCGCCGCTGCGGTCAAACCTGATCTGCTGGCCCGGCGCCAGCGTCGCGTCGGTGGTGACGCGGGCGGGTTTGACGTCGACCCGGCCCTGCTCGACGGTGACCACGGAAGCGGCTCCCGACAGGCGGACCTCGAACCGCGTGCCGACCACCTGAACCGTGCCGCTGGTCGTTTCCACGACGAAGGGGGCCGACGAGGGGCGCACCGAAAAGAAGCCGGCACCGCGCAACAGGACGACCCGGCGTCTGCCGTCAGCAAAGCTTTCGTCGATGGCGCTGTCGGCATCCAGAAGTACGTTCGATCCGTCCGGCAGATCGACGAGCCGCCGTTGCCCGCGCGACGAGACATGGTCCGCGCGGATGTTCTGAATGAAAGCCGGGTCCAGCAGCCATGCCCCTGATCCCGCCAGCAGCAGGCAGAGCGCAATGGCACCTGCCGTCCGTTTGGCGCGCTTGCGGCGGCGCCCGGCTCGCTCCATCGAGGCCAGATACTTGGCCAGGACGGCGGCCTCTTCTTCGGCCACGCGTTCGCCCGGCGCCGACGTCGCTCGCCACAGGCTCTCAATTCTGCGGTAGGCGGCGTCGTGGCTAGGACTGGCTTGCAGCCAGTTCTGAAATTCGGCGCGCTCGGCCGCCGAAACCTCGCCGTTCAGGCGTGCGAACCACTCCAGCGCAACTTCGTCGACACGGCTGCGCGGGCGTTTGTCGGGTTCGCTGCCCATCAAGGCCGATGCTCCGTCGCAACCAGGCATTCGGATTCGACTGCGAATCTGCGAATCGCCCCGTAGCACATCCCACGAAACAGGGAAAAAACCCGCGCAGGGCGCTTCAGAGTGCCGCGATGCCGTCGCGGATCGCGGCAAGCGCCCGTGACATATGCTTTTCCACCGCGCTGGCCGATACGCCGAGCGCGCCGGCGATGTCGCGGTAGCTGCGGCCGTGGATGCGGTTCAGGAGGAAGACATGGCGGGTTCGTTCCGGCAGCGCCCGGATGATCGCGTCCACTTCCGACAGCTCCTGGCGTGCCTCGAGCACGTCGTGCGGCGAGGGCACCGGCGCGCCGTGCTGCTCGCGGACGGTTCCTTCGATGAAGGCCAGCCGAACGCGCTCGGCCCGCAGGTGATCGATGGCCGCATTCCGCGCACTGCGCACCAGGTATCCGGTCGGGTCGCCGCCCTGACGCGGCGGACGGTCCCACAGCCGTAGGAAGAGATCGTGAACCAGATCTGCCGCTGCGGCGCGGCAGCCGATCATGCGGCTGATGCGCGTTTCGAGGCGCCGCCGCTCCGTGGTGTACAGCGCCGTCAGATCGAACGAGGTTTCGCTCATGGCAAGTTTGCGGGTCGATTGTCCACTGTGACGCGCGGCATCCGTTTGGCGCCGGCCGACCCGGGGGGCGAACTGCGTCGTTGTGGGAGCAAGACTTAATGCATTCGGAAAAACACTGCAAACTCAATAGTTTAGAATTCATGTAAACAACGCGGCCGGCGCCTCTCGGCCGAAGACGAAACGTGCGGCTGGTGTCCGGGCAACGGCGAACGGCGGCGCCGCGACGGAGAGGCCCACGCAATGCCCGGCCGAACGGGCCTCGGCCAATCCGGTGCTTGACGAGCGCCTGGCAGCATCGAACGCGGAACCGCCAGCCCCGGGGCCGGCGGCTCGAGCGCTTCACGATTGGGTGGACTCACCCAATCGCAAGAGAAACGCGCCAGATTCAAACAGTTCAGGCTGCCGCGGGCTTGTCGACGGATATGGGCGGATTGAGGCCGGCGGCGACGGCATCGTCGACGTGCTCCAGCCAGATGAATTCGAGGCGATCGCGGGCATCGGCGGGGATGTCGTCGTAGTCCCGCCGGTTGCGCGCCGGGAGCATCACTCGCTTGAGACCCGCCGAAGCCGCGGCCACGACCTTCTCCTTGATGCCGCCCACCGGCAGCACGAGGCCCCGGAGTGAGATCTCGCCGGTCATGGCGGTGTCGCTGCGGATGGTGCGGCCGGTGAGCAGGGAGGCCAGCGCCATGAACATGGCGACACCGGCGCTCGGCCCGTCCTTGGGCGTCGCGCCCGCCGGCACGTGAATGTGGATGTCGCTCTTCTCGAACAGCGCCGCATCGAGGCCCAGCGACGCAGCCCGGCTCTTGACCAGGGTCAGGGCCGCCTGGGCGCTCTCGCGCATGACCTCACCGAGTTGTCCGGTGAGGATGAGCGCGCCGCGGCCCGGCATGCGCGAGGCCTCGATGAACAGGATGTCGCCGCCCACCGGCGTCCAGGCGAGGCCGGTGGCGACGCCCGGCAGGCTCGTGCGCATCGCCACCTCGCCCTCGAAGCGAGGGCCACCCAGGATCGCCGGCAAGTCGTCCACGCCGATGGAGACGTGGCTCGCGCTCCCGTCGGCGATCTGCACGGCGGCGTGGCGCAGCGCGCGGCCGATCTCCCGCTCCAAGTTGCGGACCCCGGCTTCGCGCGTGTAGCCGCGGATGATGGCGCCCAGCGCCGCTGCACTGATCTCGCTCTGTTGGGGCGTCAGGCCGTTTGCGGTGCGCTGGCGCGGGACGAGATAGCGCTCGGCGATCTCGAGCTTCTCGCTTTCGGTGTAGCCGGGGAGGCTGATGACCTCCATGCGGTCGAGCAGCGGGCCCGGAATCTGGTCCATCATGTTCGCCGTGGCGATGAACACGATACGGGAGAGATCGAACGGAACGGCCAGGAAGTTGTCGCGGAAGGTGCCGTTCTGCTCCGGATCGAGCACCTCCAGCATTGCCGCCGACGGATCGCCCTGGATGCCGCGACCCATCTTGTCGATCTCGTCGAGCATCATCACGCAATTGCGGGCGCCGGCCTTCTTTATCGCCTGGATGATGTTGCCCGGCAGCGCGCCGATATAGGTGCGCCGGTGGCCGCGGATCTCCGCCTCGTCATGGACGCCGCCCAGGCTGACGCGCACGAAGGGCCGTCCCATGGCGCGCGCGATGGACTGGCCGAGCGAGGTCTTGCCGACGCCGGGCGGCCCGACGAAGCACAGGATGGGCGCGCGGCCCTCCGGCGCCAGCTTGCGCACGGCGAGGTATTCGATGATGCGGCGCTTGATCTTCTCGAGCCCGAAATGGTCGGCATCGAGGACGCGCCGGGCATTGTCGATGTCGATCGGCGGCTCCGGGGGCAGGGTCCAGGGCAACTCGATCAGCCAGTCCAGGTAGGTGCGGACCATGCCAGCCTCGGCTGCGCCCTCCGGCATGCGCTCGTAGCGGCGCAGCTCGCGCCGCGCCTGCTGCTCGGCCTCAGCCGGCATGCCTGCCGCGTCGATGGCCTTGGTCAGCTCGCCGACCTCCTCCGCCTTGCCGTCGCTGTCGCCCAGCTGGCGCTGGATGGTGGCCATCTGCTCGCGCAGGATCGCCTCGCGCTGCCGGGCGTCGAAGGTGGCCTTGGTCTGGCGGCCGATCTCGTGGCTGAGGCGCAGGATCTCGATGCGCTCACCCAGCAGGCGCAGCACCTTGTCCAGGCGCGACGTCAACTCGATCGTCTCCAGGATGTCCTGCTTCTGCTCCGGCGGCAGGTCCATGTAGGTGCTGGCGAGATCCGCGAGCGTGGCCGGCGAGGTGACGGACTGGAGCGCCGCGGCGAGCTCCGGCGGCGCCTGCGGCATCAGCTGGATGGCTTCGACGGCGAGGCTCTGGAGCTGCAGGAAGCGGGCCTCGATCTCCGGCGAGCGGGTCTCGGGCTCGGTGATGGGCAGGGCGCGCGCCGCCAGGAACGGAGTGCCCGGCAAGAAATCGAGGATGCGGACCCGCTGCTGCGCCTGGCAGATGATGTGGTGCGTGTTGTCGGGCGCCGTCATGTAGCGGACGATGTTGGCGATGGTGCCGATCCGGTACAGGTCGTCGGGCTTGGGGTCGTCGAGCTCGGCGTTGCGCTGCAAGAGGATGCCGACCTTGCGCTCTTCCCGCACCGCCTGCTGGGCCGCGGCCATGGCCTTCGGCGAATCGACGGTGATCGGCACCACGGTGCCGGGAAACAGCACGGTGCGGCGCACCGGCACGATGATCAGCACGTCGTCGGGGAGGCGCTGCGGCTCGGCAGGGCCGCCGTCGGCCGGCGCGGCGGCGAGTCCGTCGGTAGGTCCGGTCATGGCAGTGCCCTCACGCGACTCTGGACAGGCTGAACACCAGGCAGCCGTTCTGGGCCGACCGGCGGATGGTGTAGCGGCCCGGGGGCAGGGGGATGCGGCGCTCGAAGCGCCCTTGTGGCAGCTCGAGGCGGTGGATCACCGCGTGGCGCAGCTCGGGCGGCAGGGCACGGCGGCCGGCGACGACGAGCATGCCGTCGTCGACTGTCGCCACCACGGCGTCGGGGTCGACTCCCGGCAGGGCCACGGTCACCAGCACGCCCGCGTCGGTCTCGATCACGTCGGTCAGTGGCTCCCAGCACGGCTCGGGCGCCTCCTGCGGCGCGCGCAGCCGGAACAGCTGCCGCTGCATGCGCTCCGCCTGGGCCAGCGCGGCGATCGCCTCCGCCAGCATCCAATCCGCCTGGTTTCTCATGGGCATCCTGCTGATCCTGTCCCGCAACGACATTCGCTAGGATATATGAGAGCGGCGGCCGAACTCCAGCTGCGTGGCGTCACGGGCCTTGCGGCGGGGAGGGCCGCCTAGACCAGCCGGCTGCCGCGGTCCTGCCAGAACGGTGCCCGCAGGGCGGCCTTGTCGATCTTGTTGGCGCCGCTGAGCGGTAGCGGCGCGCTGCGGATCTCGATGGAGCGGGGGCATTTGTAGCCGGCGATGCGGCTGCGGCAGTGGGCCATGATCGCCGCTTCCGTGAGCTCGGCACCGGGCGCGGCGGCGACGATGGCGTGCACGCTTTCGCCCCACTTGGGATGGGGGATGCCGATGACGGCGCATTGCGCGACGCCCGGACAGGCATAGAGCGCCTCCTCCACCTCGGTGGAATAGACGTTCTCGCCGCCGGTGATGATCATGTCCTTCAGCCGGTCGACCAGAAAGACGAAGCCGTCCTCGTCCATGGTGCCGAGGTCGCCGGTGTGCAGCCAGCCGTTGCGCAGCGTCTGCGCGGTGAGCTCCGGCCGGCCCCAATAACCCTTCATCACCGTCGGCCCGCGGACCACGATCTCCCCGGTTTCGCCCGGGCCGAGCAGGTTGTCCTCGGCATCGACCACGGCGACATCGAGCCCCAGCAGGGCGCGGCCGACAGACTTCGCCTTGCCCAGGTGGCGGTGCGAGGTGACGTAGCGCGGCGGCAGGGCCGTGCAGCTCGCCGTGAGCTCGGTCATGCCGTAGCAATGCACGAACTGCGCCTCCGGCATGCGCGTGAGCGCCTCGTTGAGCAGCGGCTCCGGCATGGGCGCCGCGCCGTACAGCAGTGCTCTCAGGCTGGTGAGGTCGCAGTCGCCGGCGGTCGGATGATCGAGCATCATCCGCAGCATGGTGGGGACGAGGTTCATCACCGTGACGCGGTGCTCGTCGATGGCGCGAAGCACTGCGCTGGGCTCGAAGCGCGGCAGCAGGACGACGCGGCCGGCCGTCACCATCGCCGGGATGCAGGCGCCGGCGGCGCCGACATGGAACAGCGGTCCGGAGATGAGGCTCGTCGCCTCCTCGTCGAGCTTGACCGCCGCCGCGCACATCACCGCGCAGAACATGATGTTGGCGTGTGTGTGCATGACCCCCTTGGGGGCGCCGGTGCTGCCGCTGGTGTAGAACAGGGCTGCCACGTCGTCGCCGGCGCGCCCGGCGTCGGGGAGGGCGGCGGCCCCCGCCAGCATGGGCTCGTAGCCGACGACGCCGTCCGGCGCCGGCCCGTCGGCGGCCAGCACGATCCGCCGCAGGGGCGCCAGGCGTGCCAGCTCGGGCACCAGCGGCGCATGGGCCTCGTCGACGATGAGGATTTCCGCCGCCGCATCGCGCAGGATGGCGGCCAGCTCCGGCATCGCCAGGCGCGTGTTAAGCGGCGTGAAGATGCCGCCGGCCCAGGGCACGCCGAAATAGAACTCGAGATAGCGATGGCTGTTGTGCGCCAGCATGGCGACCCGATCGCCGTGCTTCAGGCCCAGGCCGTGGAGGCCGCCGGCCAGGCGCTCGACCCGCTCCTTGAACGCGGCCCAGGTGAAGCGGCGCTCGCCGTCGACGATGGCCTCCTCGCGTCCGCGCAGGCGCGCTGACCGTTCCAGGGCCTGCGACAGACGAAACGTGTCGCCGCGGCGCGCGGGAGCTGGCGTGTCCACCATGTCGCCTATCCTTCGGTTGCGGCGGGGCTCGTCGATCGAGCTCGATATAACGTATCTTATGTTATGATCAACGCGGTGGATGGGCTGGATGAATGGCGGTGACGCGCCCGCATGCTCAGGGGGCACCGCACCCCGTCATCGTTGCGCTTGCGCCGGCTGCTCATCCTCCCGCGGGCCGGGCGCGGCGGTGCCGGCCATGTTGAACTCCTGGTTGAGCCAGCTCCGCGGCGTCGCCTTGTAGCCGGCCTGGCAGGCGGCGGCCGTGAACAGCCGCATCTGCCAATTGGTCAGGACCAGGATGTCGCTGCCCAGTTGCGCCAGGCGTGCCGGATCGGCGGCCACATAGGTCGCCACCACGCGCGACAGCAGGCCCGGCCCGGTGGCGAGCCAGATCGAATCGGAATCGCCGCGGCCGATCGCCGTGGTCGCCAGTCCGAGCGCCACGGCGATGATCGGATGGCCGGGTGCCACCGCGATGAAGTTGTTGGCGAGGCTGCCCAGGTGCTCCTGGCGCAGCACCAGGGCGGCCCGGGCGGTGAGCGGCTCGATCGCCGCCAGGCAGCGGTCGTCGGCGTCGGCCCAGACGCCGCCTTCGCGCAGCAGCACGGCGAGGCGGAACAGGTCGGCCTGCTGGGCCGGCAGCCTGGCCCGCGCGAAGGCCTCGACCACATCGGCGGTGCAGTGACGGCGGAGGTAGAAATAGGCGTCCCGCTGCTGATAGCGCCGATAGGCCCACCGCGGGTTCAGCGCCGGCCACGATCGCATCAGCTCGCCCACGTCGGCCGGCACGCGCGGCGCATCCCAGTATTGGTGGATACGCCGAGGGATGCGGCGCGCCGCCGGCGCGCCGGCGGCGGCCGGGCGCGGCGTGAGGCGGCCGGCCCGGCGCAGCCCGACCAGCAGCGCCAGAGCGGCGAGCGTGTAGCTCGGGAACTGGCGTACCGGCTCGAGCCGCGCCTCGATATCGCGCGCAGCCGCCGCCTGGCGCGTCGCCGCCAGCGCCTCGCCGTCGCACCAGGCATCGTTGAGCAGGGCGCCGTAGCGGCTCTGGGAGGGATTGAGCGAGCCTCCCTTGGCCAGGATGGCGACACGACCGAGCTCCCTGGCGCTGGCGAAATGCGGCCGTGCCCGCTCCGGGTCGAGCCCGAGAAGGGCGCAGCGTCCCAGGCCCTCCTGCACGGCGACCGAACGCGGATCGCTCGCCGCCGCCTCCGCATAGGCGGCAGCCGCGGCACCGAAGGCCCAGTTGGCCTCGGCGAGCTCGCCCATGAGGGCGTGGCGCATTGCGCGCGTCTGGTTCGTGGTCGCGGGCAGCGCCGCGATGGCGTTTCGCGCCGTGGCGTGGATGCCGGTCGCGATCTGGCGCCGGATGCGCATCAGGCGGACTGCCTCGTCGTCGGCGAAATCCTGCTCCGCACCTCGAAGGGCGGTCTCTGCGGCGGCGTCGAGCCCGCGCCGGAACAGCAGATCCGATTGGGCCAGCGCGAGGTCAGGTCCGGCCGTACGGGCCCGGCCTTCCTCCAGCACCCGGAGCGCGGCGTTGACGTTGCCGGTGAGCTGCACGGCATGGGCCAATCGTTGCCACGGCCGTGGATTCGACGGCGCCGAGCGGCAAGCCTGCTCGAAGGCGGCTCTGGCCCGGGCGAGGTCCCAAGCCGCCAACGCGAACTCGCCGCGCTGCAGGTGGGCTTCGGTCGCATCGGGCTTGTCCGCGAGAATGGTGTCGACCAGCGCCTCGGCGTCCTCGCCGAAGCCGGCGTCGCGAAGGGCTCGGGCGAGCAGCATGCGCAACTGCACCGATGACGGCTCGGCCAGGACGGCGGCCTCGAAGTGTCGCAGCATGGCCGGCACGTCGCCGCGCAGGCGGGCGAGGTAGCCGGCCTGCTCATGCGCCGCCGCCGGCGCATCGGGCGCAGCCAGGACCGGGGCGAGGGCCGCCTCGGCCGCCTCGATCCGGTCCAGGTGCTTGAGCGCCGTCGCCAACTTGATGCGGCGTGGCGCGTCGGCGGAGGCCGTGGCGTCGAGATCGAACGCCTTGGGCAGATATTTCGCGACGGCCGCGTAGTCTTTGAGCGCGGACGCGATGTCGCCGGCGGTCAGCAGCACGGTCGGGTCATCCGACCTTGCAGTGAGCAGCGGCTCGAGCGCCTGCCATGCCGCCTCGTGCCGCTTGGCACGGTGCCATTCCTGCGCGCACTGCAGGCGCAGCGCCTCGTGCTGGGGGCGGCGGCTAGCGCCTCCGTCAGGCCGTCGTCGAGGGCGATCCGATCGTTGCGCGTGCGGGCATGGAGGCAGAACAGCTGCACCACGTCAGGCCGCGTCGGGTGGCGATCGAGCAAGGCCCGCATGGCGGCGGCCGATCCGACCGTGCGCCCGAGCTCCCTGACGAGCGCCCGTGCCTGCTGATGAAGGCCGCGGTCCCGGGGCGTGTCCATGAGCCGGGCGAGGACGGAGGCGAGCGCCCGCTGGGGATCGTCATCCCGGCGTTCTGGCTCCGCTCCTGCGCCCACGGCCCCGCAAGCCCTCCATGTCCGCGCCTGTCATAGGTCAATCTGCGGGCGCTGTCTTCGGGCCGACGCACGCGCAAATCGAGATCCTGGTCGGGGGCGTCGATGCACGGGCCTCCTTTGAGGCCGAGGCGCCGGCGGCTCAGGCCGCCGGCCGCTCCGCCATCGGGCCGAACGCGTCGGCGCGGGCCGCCAGTCGCTCACGGGTGAGGAGCGGCAACTGGCGCACCGATTTCGCGCGTGGGAGCCCCATCTCCCTGATCCGAGCTGCGCGGTTGCCGAACAATGCCTGGTATTCCGCGTAGTTGTCGAAGTGGCGGCGGGTGACATTGTCGACGAAGGTTTCCGCCGGCGCGCCTTCGGCCAGCACGAGCGCGTGGTCGTCGAGCTCGATGTGGTAGTAGGTGAAGGCTGCGACCGGCTGTGCCCGCTGCACGCTGGTGCCGTTGAGCAAGGCGCTGGCCTGGACCAGCACGCCATCGACCAGCAATGCGTGATCGGGGGAAACGTGCAGATCGCGCGCCGGAATGCCGACGGCCAGGGCGCCGGCGCCGACGCAAATGGGATAGTGGCGCAACGGATCCGCAAAAGCCGGCGTCACGGTTTGCCGGCCGATCCATTTGACCGGCCGGGCCTCGTCGGTCGCCGTCAGGACGACGTCACCGATGGCGAGGTCTTCGACGAGGCGCTGGCCGCCCGGCGTGGCGATCAGGGTGCCCGGGCAGAAGCACGTCACGGTAATGTCGGTGCCGCCGGCGCCGTCGTCGGAGAGGTGGAAGCTGAAGGCGGAATAGTCCTGGGACGGGTCGAGTCGCAGCAGGATGGTGCCGCTGCCGTCCGATTGCACGATCTGGAGCACGTTGCCGTTCAGCAGGCTCACGCTGTCTCCGACGTCGTAGCCGATACCGACGAGCTCGACGACGTCGCTCGCGTCGACGAAATCATCGATGGTGCCGGCGAATGCGCTGGGCGTGACCAGCCTCAGCTCGCCGTCGACGAGTGCGACCGTCTGCTCCGCATCGGTGCCGGCGCCGAGGGTGACCGTGGCGCCGTCGATGAGCGAGACGGTGCCGCTTCCCGTGAGCGCGCCCTGCAGCGTCAACCGACCACCTTGCAGGTCCACGCTGCCCGTATTGGTGAAGCTTCCTTGCAGAGCGAGCACGCCCTCGACGGTCACACTGCCGCCATTGGTAAAGTCCGTATCGCTGAACGTGCCCCGCTCGGAGATGACGATCTCACCTTCATTGTCGAAGGCACCGGTGACCGTGATGGTGCCGCCGACGTTGAAGCGACCTTCGTTCACGAAGGTTCCTTGTAGAAAGCCGTTATAAGGAAATTCAACGTTTACAATCGTCTCTTTGGCAAAATTGGTTGTGCCAGAAGTCGAGTATATCGACGAGAATGACGAGAAGTTTATCGTCACTTTGTCGATGGTTTCTTCATCAAGGAAGCGTAATGTACCGGCCAAATTGATAATGCCCGGCGAAAAGCCATCGGCCGATACAACTGATAAGCTGTTGACTACAGCAAGGCTGCCGCCGAAGAAGGGGCCGCCGGATGAGACGTCGAGGATGCCCCTATAGGTTACGCCGTCGAACGTTCCCCCGTTGAGCGCAAGCGCGACACTCCCATCATCGACAATGGTGCCGTTGGTGATCGTGGCATTCCAGTCAAGTTTCATTGGCCCGACGTCGGCCAGCGCCAGCTCTCCGCCGTCGAGATCGAGCTTTGCACCCTGTTCCAACACGATGGTCCCGGCATTGATGATGCCCCTGGTCATCTGCGCCGCGTCGAGCTGGATGTTGTTGAATTTTAGAATTCCTCCAGTCGAAATGTCAATTTCGCCAGAATTTTCCAAGCTTCCGCGCAGAATCAATGTTCCGCCATTTCTCACACTAACGTCGCCGTTGTTGATGAGTCCAAAATCGTCGAACTCACCTCCAGAGTAGACCGTTATATGGCCGCGATTCTCCAGATCGCCACCGAAGATGAAATCAGCGCTTACGTTGAGGGCGCCTTCGTTGATGGTGTTACCCTGGATCGTGCTGCCGTACGGGCTCGATGGGATATTAATCACAGCATCTTTGCCCAACGTAAGTGTTCCCGGAAAGGCATGTAGGCTTCCGGCGACCAGGTTGATGACGACGTTATCGATAGTGTTCGTGCCATACAGAGAGAGCGAGCATCCGCTGCTTATGTTGATCGTGCCGGGCAGCGTTCCATCGGTGTTTACGACCTTTAGGCCGTTATAGATCGTCAGTGATCCGGGAATGCCAACTATATCGAGCTGACCTTGATACGTAACGCCGTTGAATACCGCGGACCCAAAAGTGGGTGCAGTCGAGCCGTCGTCGACGATCGTCCCGTTCACGACCGAGGCGCCACTACCGAACGCGAGCGTTCCGGCGTCGGCTAGCGCAAGTTCTCCGCTGCCCAGGTCGAGCCGGGCTCCCGCATAGAGCTCGATTGTGCCCGCATTGGTGATGCCGTCGGTGAGATCGGATGGCGTGACCGTCATGATGGATAGTGAGAGCAAGCCGCCCTCGGCGATCTCGATCGTCCCGGTGTTGGTGAAGCCAGGTCCCAAAGGGTCGCCGCTCAGCGAGAGTCGTCCACCATTCTCGATCTGGACGTGACCGTGGTTGACGAGGTCCGACGTGCCGAGATTGGCTCCGGCTTCGATGGTCATGCCCCCTGAAGCGCCGACCGTGACGGTTCCGCGTGCGTTCGTGCCCGCCGAGAGGTGAGGGGTGCCGCTGTTGATGGCGACCGTATCGCCCATCGTCGGAACGCCCGGCGGATCCCAATTGTCCGCCACGTTCCAGTCCCCGTTGCCGCCGACCCACTCTTTCGCCGCCATCGCCTCTCTCGCCTGCTGCCCCGTCTCCGCTCTCAGCGGACTCTTCACGGCGGGGCGGCGTGCCCTAGCATAGGCGTTTGGCAATTTATAGTTGAGATTTTCTCTATCGACGCCTTTGGCGGGCTAAGACAAAGGTGCAGATATCCGAGATGACGCCCGGCCCGGGGCGCGCGGGGCTCCGTGACCTTGGTGCTCGCGCTCAAGTTTCGCGAGGCTCAAGCTTCGCCATGAGTGTGATGCAAGTGCCCTTGCGATCAAGCGGCGACCGCCATAGTCGTGTCGACGGCAATCGATTGGCCCCAGGCTGTGTCCTGGCAGATACTATTGGTTGTATTTGCAACCATCGGCGACGAGGTGCGCGAGCGGAGGCCGGACGTGCTTCGTGGCCTGCAGGGCCCCATCGGGCCGCCGCCTGCTTCGCGGTAATCCCGGCCAAGTGTTCATCTCCGCCGCAAGCGAACTAATGCATCCTGAAGTGATCGCGGAACGCGGTCGACGCCAGAATCCGAGCCGCGATTGCGTCGAAGCGCTCGTCCCCGGTGACCAGTGCTGCGAGCGCAAACGCCTCCGCCACCACGCCATAGGGGACCGTCTTGACCTTGCCGGCTCGGTTCGCCTCGACCAGGATGCGCGTGCTGCCACCGGCGTCGACGCTGCCGTCAGGGCGGACCTTGAGCGCCAGCCAACTGGCGCCCTTGGCGACGAAGGCTGCGAGCTCCTGCTTGAGCCGCGGGTCCGGGCAGACGCTCCAATAGCGCGCGGCATACACCAATCCGGTGGCCTGATAGCCGACGTCCGGTCCACCCCTCTCCGGGCTCATGCCATCGGCGTCCTGAGCGCGGATGCCGCGCATGGCGCTGTCTGCGGCGGCGCGCTGCAAGCGGGCGTCCGGCTCGAGCGCCGCGGCAAATCCCATGGCCGCGGCCCTGATGAAGAACCGGTGAGAGTAGGGGGCCTGTCTCAGCAGCTCGGGGTTCCGATCCGGGTCCAGCGTGGCCAGCTGGCGGGCCCCGCAGACGATGCCGTCCTTGAGGCTGTTCGGGAATTGCTTGGCCGGCGGCAGGTTCAGGTTGATGAGCTCGGCCCGTCCGGCAGCCTCCAGAAACATGGCGGCGCTATGGATCTCGTCGCCGCTGTCGAATGAACAGTCCGGCTTTTGATGCGCGAAGCCCCAGCCGAGGGCCTTCCAGCCTTCCTGCACGAGGTCCGTCCTGTGCGTCACCGATCCCTGCTGGATCAGCGTTGCAGCCCCGCGCTGGTCCTCGACGAACAGCTTCGGCCGCTGCCCGGCCTCGAACTGTCTGTTGACGCCCATCGCGCCGGACGCGGAGGCCCGCACGTTTGGGACCGAGGCCTGCAGGACAAGAGGGTCCGCATACAGTCTGGCCAACTCGGCGCCCGGCCCGGTGAACGCCAACGCCAGGGCTGCAACGATGGCTGCGGCCAAGAACCTTGTGATGGTTGCGTGCAGGCGACTGCTTGCCATTCCTCCGCCTCCCGCAGCGGAATTGCCGTGCCAGCTTACCAGAATCCTCGCTCTGTCGCATGTCGTGCTTGCCGAGCGCCCGGCGCCTGCCGCGACCGCTGTGGTTAGCGATCACCGGAGCCGCCTCGGTATTGGGAGCGGCGGCTCAGCTCGTCGCCCTCGCTCCGCCGCCTCCTGCCTCGATCGCCGCTGGCTTGGGGCGGTTTTTCTTTCTGATGGAATCCTGAAGTTCGGGCTGCCCACTGGCGCCGGCCTCGGCGGCCGCCTTGTCTAAATCTTGTCATGTTAACAAAATGCAAGCGCGAACGATATTGCGAAGCTAGTGTGTTGGGCGCGGTCAGCTTGGCTGTATTGATGCTGTAATTTTCATTGACGTAATATATAGATTCCCCTTGTATTTCTGAGTTTATTCAACGTATAGTTGTTTATTATTTGTGATTTAGATCGACGATATATTCATATTCAAGACATTGAACCAGTATATATGTTTATATTATATTTAATGGGGGTTGTCATGGGTGTCGAATTTATTCACAGAAATCAGAGTAATTATTCTGCACTTGAATCTGATGTCTCCATTTCCGTTCGATCCGTCGGCATAGCGAAGCCCGGTTGTCCGATATCAACGAGTCAAATTATATCGGAGTTCGAAGGCAGAACGACAGATGCGGTCGGAAATCTGCTGGCCAATCTTGGGACGGTCCAGCGCTACTCGGTTCTGTCGGACTTTCCGGGCTTCCTCGCCGGCCGCGCGCCGCGCCGCGTCGAGCATACGACGACTGCGCTCGGTGCTGCTGCCGCGACCTCGTGCCTTGAAGGGCTGGACACCGCCGAGGCGCGCGACGTAGGGCTGCTGATCGCAATCACCAACACCGCGGATCGGCGTCTTCCGTGCTTCGCCTACGAGCTGCTTGACCAGCTGCGGCCGGCGCTCTCCTCCGAGATCGACGTTGTCAATCTCGAAAACATGGGCTGCTCGGCGATCATCAAGGGTGTCGAGATCGCACGCAACTTCCTGGCAGCCCAACCCGACAAGCGCGCCTTGATTGTCTGCGCCGAGGCCCATACGGCGTTCTTGCCGGCGCTGTGCGCTTCACTCTACAGGAGCTTCAAGGAGTGCGAGGCGCTCAGCGATCCGTCGGAGCGTCGGCGGGCCGAAGACGATATGCAGCGTCTGCTCGGCTCGGTGCTGTTCGGAGATGCCGGCGTTGCGTTGCTGGTGGACGGCGCGGCGGGAGAGGGGTTTCGGTTCGGCCGTGCCGCACATGCCACAAATCTCAGCTCAGCAGATAAGGACATGCTAACCTACAACGGCGGCGGCGCGATCGATCCGCATCCGGAAGGAGCGACGGTCTATACCATGACCCCGGCGGTGTTGAGGCGCGGCCTTGCCTACGTCGCGGACGTCATGCAGAAGCTCCGGCGCCGCTCCGATGCGGAGCCGGCGATCCGGGCGGCCGAGCTGGAATTCTGCTTTGTCCACACCGGGAGCCATAAAATACTCGATGCCGTGGCGCGGCACCTCGGTCTGCCGCTGACCAGCCCGGGTTTGACAGGAACCCTCTCGGTCATGCAGAATTATGCCAATACATCGAGCTGCTCGATTCCGCTGATGATAGCCGAGCGCGTGCAGGCGGGATTGGCAGGCAAGGGCCTGATCCTTGGCTTCGGAGCGGGTTTCAGCGCCAGCGGTTGCGTCGTCGACCATGGCGGAAGTCCCGCAAGCTCTGGATGAGGACGACCGCGGACGCCTGCCGTAGGCGCCCCGGTTGGCCCAGCATCGTCCGCGCCGCCGTACTTATATCTGTGCCGAAAAGAGGGCTGCGCAGCCTACGACTTCGACGGACACGGCTCGAAAGCGCGCTTCAAGGGCCCGCTTCAAATTGTCGGCGTTGTCGCCTTCGTTCGAGAAGATGCCCTTGCTGTTATATATTCTCATCAGGCGTCGAGCGGTCCAGCTGCTGGTGGCGCCGCCGCGTAGCAGTGTCGATCCAAAGATCACGGCACCAGGAGCCATGAGTGCTTTCAGGTTGTCGAAGGCGACGGATTTCGAATCCATCTGACCGGGCAGGCAATGCAATAGATAGTTGATGCCGATCGAGTCGAAGCGTGGCGCCTCGAGGGAGATCGGCTCCAGTACGTTGCGGACATAACGTTCCGGTGTGTAGCGCAGGATTCGTCGCGCGGCGAAGCCGAGTGAATTCTTGTTGAGATCCATCAGGGCCACGCGCGGTTCCTGCGATGGAAAGCGGCAACGATCGAGGAAGTATCCTGTCCCAACTCCGATATCCAAATGATTGTCTGTTACATACCTGTTGTAATGATCCAAAATGCGTCGCGTGGGACATTTCCAGATCAGATGATTCGATATGCCAAGAACAATAAAATTGTATGAATATAGAACGCGCTCCGTGTAAACAGCTTGTCCGGCGGATGCGTCACCGAGGTGGGAGGTTGTCACGTATAGACCATTCTGTTTATTGCGCTCATATTGCAAGGCTACATAGCCTATGCCAAATTTTGATGACCACGATTGGTCGTCTCCGACAAATCCGGCCGTTCGCTGTCGGGCCCTCGCATGCTGGCGCTGGCGCGTCGCCGTCTTGCGGCTCCTGCAATCATCAGTGCTGCGCCGCGCGCCGCCGCGCACGAGACGGTGAGCGAAATTACATGGGAAAGCTGGCTCAGCCGGACAATGACCTGTGGAGTGGTGATCGAAGGGACGCCTTCTGCGGGCTGCGCAAGAGCCGGGCGGCCCTCGTTTGCCGCCCTCACTCCGCCGCCTCCCGTTTCGATCGCTGCTGGCCGCCGTACGGCCGGGTCGGCGCCGGAAAGCCGCAGGAGGTGCCGTCCGTGACCTTCACCTCGTCCTCCCACGGCAGGCGGTAGCGGCCGGCCATGAGATCCTGCATGTAGGTATAAGGGCAATCGCCGGCGCCGCCCTTGACGGCGGTGAAGCCGCGGTGGCCGAGTTGGTAGATGTTGTTCTCGACGCCCCAGTGGACGCGGGCCTCGCGCACCAGATCCGGGCGCACCTCCGCGGTGATGATCTCGTCGGGGCGGCCGGTGGTGCCGTGGGCGATGATCTCGCCGTCGAAGTTCACGATCATGCCTTCGCCCATGGAGTCGAAGGTGCCGTCCGAACCGCACATGCAGACATTGGCCGTGACCATCAGGTTGCAGAAGGCGTTCGCCTGGTTGGTGAAGCGCCAGGCGGAGCGGATCGGCGCGGTGTAGCCGGCGGTGCGGATCATGATCTCGGCGCCCTTGTAGGCGCACTCGCGGGCCATCTCCGGGAACATGCCGTCGTGGCAGATGATGAGGGCGATCCTGGCGCCCTTCGGCCCGTCGATGACGGGGATGCCGATGTCGCCCGGCTCCCAGGGCTCCACCGGGACCCAGGGGTGCATCTTACGATAGTAGAGCTTCACGTCGCCCTTATCGTCGATGATCAGCCCGGAGTTGAACGGGTTGCCGCCCGGATTGGCCTCCATGATGGAGAAGCAGCCCCAGATCCCGTTGTCGATGCAGGCCTGCTTCAGGGCGGCGACCTCGGGGCCGTCGAGCGTGCACATGATCTCCGGGTTCGTGTCCATGGAGAGCCCGTGCAACGCGTATTCGGGGAAGACCACGAGATCCATGCCGGCCATGTTGGCCCTGGCCTTGGCCACCAGCTCCACCACCCGGGCGGTCTGCCGTGTCAGGTCGGCCTTGGTGGCCACGACGGGCAGCTGGAGCTGCACGAGGCCGATGACGACGCCGTTGGGTGCCTTGTTGAGACCGCCAAGTCCGTTCATTGCCAGGTCCTCCTCAGATGCTGTCCTCGCCAAGCTGCTCTGCGCTCAGCGTGCAAGAGGGATGCCGAGCCCTGCGGCGCCGGCCCTCGCAGCCGCGAAAGTTTGATGGCAGGATGCCACCATAACAATCGATATGGAGGATCGCCGTGTCAGACCCCAGCAGCGCCCTTGCGACCGACGACGCGGGCTTCGACGCCGAGGCCCTGCGCGAACGGTACCGCATCGAGCGGGATCGGCGGCTGCGGGCCGACGGCAACGACCAGTACGTCGAGATGAAGGGCGCCTTCGCCCACTACCTCGATGATCCCTATGGCGACCCCGGCTTCACCCGGCCGGCGCTGAGCGAGAGCGTCGAGGTGTTCATCGTCGGCGGCGGCTTCGGCGGCCTGCTCGCCGGCGCCCGCCTGCGGGAGGCCGGCATCGACGATTTCCGCATCGTCGAGAAGGGCTCCGGCTTCGGCGGCACCTGGTACTGGAACCGTTATCCGGGCGCGGCTTGCGACACCGAGAGCTACATCTACCTGCCGCTCCTGGAGGAGACCGGCTACATGCCGGTACGCAAATATGCGCGCGCGCCGGAGATCATGGCCCATTGCGAGCGCATCGGCCGGCATTTCGACCTCTACGAGCGCGCCCTGTTCCAGACCGTCGTCACCGAGATGCGCTGGGACGAGGGCGAGGCGCGCTGGCGGGTGAGCACTGACCGCGGTGACGACATCCGGGCGCGCTTTGTGATTCTCGCCGGCGGCCCGCTGCACCGGCCGAAGCTCCCCGGCATCCCGGGCGTGGACACGTTCAAGGGCCACACCTTCCACACCAGCCGCTGGGACTATGCGTATACCGGCGGCGATTCGAGCGGCGGCCTCACCAGGCTTGCGGACAAGCGCGTCGGCATCATCGGCACCGGCGCGACGGCGGTGCAGTGCGTGCCGTACCTCGGCGCATGGGCGAAGGAGCTCACCGTCTTCCAGCGGACGCCGTCGTCGGTCGACGTGCGCGCCGACCGGCCGACCGATCCGGACTGGGTGGGCGGGCTGGTGCCGGGCTGGCAGCGCGAGCGCATGGACAATTTTACCACCGTCATCTCCGGCGGCGATTTCGACGTGGACCTGGTCAACGACGGCTGGACCGACCTGATCGGCAACATCCTCCTGGCCGCTCGCCGCAAGGCGCAGGCCGGCGAGCCGGTGGAGGATGCCACAGCGCTCGTCCAGCTCGCCGACTACCAGAAGATGGAGCGCGTGCGGGCGCGGGTGGATGCCGTGGTCGAGGACGAGGCCACCGCCGCGGCGCTCAAGCCCTGGTACAACCAGTTCTGCAAGCGGCCGTGCTTCCACGACGAATACCTTCAGACCTTCAACCGGCCGAACGTCCGGCTGGTCGACACCAGGGGCCAGGGCGTCGAGCGCATCACCGAGCGCGGCGTGGTCGTGGACGGGCGCGAATACGCGCTCGACTGCCTGATCTTCGCCACCGGCTTCGAGGTGGGCACGGACTATACGCGCAGGATCGGCTTCGAGGTGCATGGCCGCAACGGCCAAACCCTTACCGAGAAGTGGAAGAACGGCGCCGAAACCCTGCACGGCCTGTTCAGCCGCGGCTTTCCCAACTGCTTCATCGTCGCGCCGCTGCAATCGGGCCAGAGCGCCAACTTCCAGCACATGCTGGACGAGCAGACCCAGCACATCGCCCATATCCTCGGCGAGGTGAGGGCGCGGGGTATCAGGACGCTCGAGCCGACGGCCGCCGCCGAGGGCGAATGGGTCGCAACCGTGGTCAAGCAGGCGGTCGCCCGCCAGCCGTACCTTCAGGAGTGCACGCCGGGCTATTACAACAACGAGGGTGGGGAGCTCGACCTGCGCATCGCCAAGAACAACCAGTACTGGCGCGGGCCGGTGGCCTTCATCCGCATCCTCGACCGCTGGCGGCGCGACGGCAGCCTGCCCGGGCTGGAGCTCACCCATGCGGCGGGGTGATCGTCACCGGAAGAAGGGCTGCGGTGCTCAGCCCGCAGCCAACCTCATCTTCTCGCGTTCGACCTGGGACCGCTCGTGAGGGGTGAGCTCGGTCTCGACCCTTGGCAGGTAGGCCGCGGCAATCTCGTTGCCTTGGGCGGCGCTTGCGGCGAGCCAGCACGCCGCACTCACCCGGTCGGCTTCGACCCCGATGCCCATGTGGCAGGCGATGCCGATCAGCATTTGCGCGCCCGGGTGCCCGGCCTGGGCGGCTTGCCACCACCACCATGCGGCCTGCCGCGGATCTCGCGCGATGCCCAGCCCCTCGTGGTAGATGCCTCCAAGGCGCGCCTGTGCGGGTACATGGCCCTGTTGAGCCGATTTTTCGGACCAGTAGCGGGCAATCTTGAAGCCGGCGTCGGTCTCTTCGTCGAACGCCAACCGTCCGAGCGCGTCCTGGCACAGCGGGCAGTCCTGCTGCGCGCCGGTCTCGAAGGCTTCGCTCGCGCCAGCCTTGTCCCCCTGCTCTTCGAGCACCGCGCCCAGCGCGAAGGCCGACGGGCGCCAACCACCGGCCACCGCGCGCCTCAACCATGCGATCGATTGAGCGCGGTCACCGGATCGCATCGCGAGCACGCCCATGTTGTGCTGCGCTCGGGCCAGTCCCGCGTCCGCAGCGCGCCTGAACCACACTCCGAGCTCCGGCGCGTCGGGCCGGTTGCTCGCGTACCAGAGACCCACTTCGTTCGCGGCCTCGGCATCGCCAGCCTCCGCTCGCGCCAGGACATCGGCCGGAGGGCTTCCGTCGGACGGGGCGCCGGCATCCGGAGCGGACGGTTTTCCAATCAAGCCCTTCAGTGATTTGAACATGGGTCATCCACCAGAAAAGCGAGGGGCCAACGAGCTCAACCACGGTCGTTGCGTCGCGCGGGGCCCAGGGCCATGCGCTTGATGCGACACTACACTCAACCGACGCGCGTGGCACCTGGCGAGTTGAATCGGCCGGCACCACCTCATTGTGCAGCGACCAGTCAAACAGTGTTCGACAACAACAGCCGGGCAGGATCGTGCCGGCCTCGGCAAACGCGGGAGGAAGACGAATGTTGAAGCGTGTGCTGATCGCCAACCGTGGCGAGATCGCGATCCGCATCGCCCGGGCGGCGTCGGCGTTGGGCATCGACACGGTAAGTGTTCATGCGCCTGCGGACGCGCTCGGCCTGCACACGCGGGTCAGTAGCCGTACCATGGCGATCGGCGCGCAATACGCCGATCCGGTGCAGGCGTACCTCGACATCGATGCCCTGATCGACGCGGCGCGTGCGAGCGACTGCGACTGCGTTCACCCCGGCTATGGCTTCCTCTCCGAGAATGCAGCCTTTGCCCGCCGGTGCGGTGACGCTGGACTAGTGTTCGTCGGCCCCTCGCCCGAGGCGCTGAGCCTGTTCGGCGACAAGGTGCAGGCGCGCACGCTGGCGCGCTCGCTCGGGCTGCCGACCGTGCCCGGCAGCACCAAGGCGCTGGAGACGGTGGGGGCGGCTCAGGATGCGGCGGCCACCGTCGGCTTCCCTGTCATGCTGAAAGCCTCCGCCGGCGGCGGCGGCCGCGGCATGCGCCGGGTCGACCGGCCGGACGACCTGCCCGACGCCTTCGCCCGCTGCCGCAGCGAAGCCGAGGCAGCGTTCGGCGACGGCTCGGTGTTCCTCGAGAAGCTGGTCGAGCGTCCGCGCCACATCGAGGTGCAGGTGCTGGCCGACACCGCCGGCCACACCACGCATCTGTGGGAGCGGGACTGCTCCGTGCAACTGCGCAACCAGAAGGTCGTGGAGATCGCGCCGGCGCCCGGTCTTGATCCGGCGTTGCGCGGCCGCATCCTCGACGATGCCGTGAAGCTCGCACGCGCCGGCAGCTATGCGAACGCCGGCACGGTGGAATTCCTCGTCGATCCGGACCGGCAGGAGCACTATTTCATCGAATGCAATCCGCGCATCCAGGTGGAGCACACCGTCACCGAGGAGGTGACGGGCGTCGATCTGGTGGAGGCGCAGTTCCGCATCGCGGCCGGCGAGACGCTGGCGGATCTGGGGCTGAGCGAGCCGCTGGCGCTGCGCGGCTACGCGATCCAGGCGCGGGTGACCGCGGCCGGCGCCGGCGTGCTGAGCGGCTACCGCGAGCCCGGCGGCCCCGGCGTGCGCGTCGATTCGTGCGGCTACCTCGGGCTCGCTCCGCCGCCTCAGTTCGACCCGATGTTCGCCAAGGTGATCGGACGCTCGAATTCCACCGGCACCCTGGTGTCGGCCGTCGAGCGCACGGCGCAGGCGCTGGGCGAGTTCTACATCGCCGGCCTGCCCACCAACCTGGGCCAGCTGCAGGCGATCCTCGCCACGCCTGATGTGCGCGCCGGCGATGCGCGGACGACGCTGCTGGCGGAGCAGCCGGACCTCTTGGCGCCGCAGGGGCGCGGCGCCAAGCCGACGGCGGCGCTGGCTCTGCTCAAGGAGCGCGGCGGCGACAGCCGCGGCCGCGTCGATACGGCCGGGCTGGCCTCGCCCGGCCTGCCGGTGCCCGACGGCGAAGAAGGGGTCGAGGCTCCCATGGCCGGCACCGTCGTCGATGTGTCGGCGGCGGTGGGCGCCATCGTCGAGGCCGGCCAGACCCTGATGGTCGTGAGCGCCATGAAGATGGAGACCACCGTGGCGGCGCCCTGCGCCGGCGTCGTTACGGCGCTGGCGCCGTCCATGGGGGCGGCGGTTTCGGCAGGCGAGGTGGTGGCGCTGATCGCCCCGTCCGAGGACGCCGCGACCCGGGCGGCCCACGCCGCCACCGCGACCGAAGGCTGGGCGCCGATGCTGGCCGACGTCGCCGCCCTGCATGCCATCGCCCACGGACGGCTCGCGGGCGGATCCACCGATCCGGGGGTGGTGCGCCAGCGCAGCCGCGGCAAGCTGACCTGCCGCGAGCGCATCGACCTGCTGCTCGACGACGGCTCGTTCCGTGAGGTGGGAAGCCTCGCGGGCTTCGCCAGCTACGACGAGGCCGGGAGGGTCGCAGGCTTCACGCCGGCCAACCACGTGGGCGGCTGGGGCCGGGTCGAAGGCCGCCGCACCGTCGTCTGCGCGGACGACTTCACCTCGCGCGGCGGCCATGCGGATGGCGCCATCGGCCAGAAGAGCCGCTATCTCGACGAGCTCGCGCTGGAGCTGCGCTGCCCCTCCGTGCGCATGCTCGACGGCTCGTCCGGTGGCGGCAGCGTCGCTGCCATGGTGCCGAAGCAGGCCAGCGAAGGCGAGAGCGGCGCGCGCGAGAGCTCGGGCGCCATCACCGCTGGCCGGCCGCGCGTCGAGGGCGGCGGCGGCTCCTTCCTCCCGGGCCATCTCGGCAGCTCGCTCTACGCCGAACAGCTCAAGACGGTTCCAGTCGTCAACCTGCTGCTGGGCAGCGTCGTGGGCATCGGCGCCGCCAAGGCCGTGCTCGGGCACTTCTCGGTGATGGTGCGCGACATCGCGCAGCTCTTCGTCGCGGGGCCGCCGGTGGTGGCCCACGCCATGGGCTATGAGATCACCAAGGAGGACCTGGGCGACTGGCGCATCCACTGCCGTAACGGCTCCGTCGACAACCTGGCCGAGACCGAGGCCGAGGCCGTGGACATGGCCAGGCGCTTCCTGTCCTACTTGCCGCCCAGCGTCTTCGAGGCGCCGCCGGTGGTGGCAATTGGCGACCCGGCCTCGCGGCGCGAGGAGCAGCTGTTCAGCCTGGTGCCGCGCAAGCGCAACGCCACCTTCGACGTCCGCCGCGCCATCCGCCTGATGGCGGACCAGGGCTCGTTCTTCGAGATCGGTCCGCACTGGGGCCCGGACCAGGTCACCGGGTTCGCACGTTTCGCTGGCTATCCGGTTGGCGTCATCGCCTCGGACAGCCGCCACGAGAACGGCGGCGCGCTGACCGCGGACGGCTGCGACAAGCTCAGGCGGCATCACGATCTGTGCGACCTGTTCCACCTGCCGATCGTCAACCTGGTGGACAACCCGGGCTTCGCCGTCGGCCGCGAGCATGAGATCGCCGGCACCATCCGCAAGGGCGGCGAATGGATGATCGCCTTCGCTCAAGTTGCGGTGCCGATCTTCACGGTGATCATGCGCCGCAGCTTCGGCGTCGCCGGCAACAACTATGCGACGCCGCGCAGCAGCGCCTCGGCCCGCGTGGTGTGGCCGTCGGCCGATGTCGGCGGCATCCCGCCGGAAGGCGGCATCGAGGCGGCCTACAAGCGCCAGCTGGCGGAAGCCGCCGATCCCGTGGCGCTGCGGGCCGAGATCGAGGCGCGTATCGAGAGCGTGCGCGGCCCCATCGGCCCGCTCAACCGCTTCCAGATGGAGGAGATGATCGACCCGCGCGACACCCGCGCCTGGATCTGCGAATGGGTGGCGGACGCCGCCCGCCAGGCGGCATCGCCGGAACGTCTCGCCCCGCGCCCGCTCGGCTTCCGGCCGTGATCGGCCGGACCGGCCACGGTGGCCGCCGTCGGCAGCTTGGTCGGGACGAGTGCAGCAGGCGGATCGCCATTTTCGGTTGCTGCTCGCGGTCGAGCCAGAGTAGGTCGGCGCCGTCGCTAGCAGGGCGGCGTGGTCGGGTCGGACAACATGACAACGGAACAAGGAGAGCTGCATGACGTGATGCAGCTCAAGGAAGCCGATTGGCGAAAACCAGCCTTCTCAGCTCAGCTCGCCATGGCGCAATCGCTTCGTTGGATGGTGGATGAATTTGTTGTTGCAGATGGGCACATGACAGTAAGGGGATGGTTTTTATCCCCTTTCTATCCGGCAGAAGCCGCCAGATTTCTTGTCAATGATCGGGATATAGTCGCAGCGAGTTCCTTTTTTCCCGGTGAAGAGGCTCTTCGGGTCTTGATACCTGAATTGCCGCGGGATGTGGCCTTTCGATTTCAGGTTGATCATCCTGTGTCCGACGATCAACTTTTTCTGTCACTTAAGTTTTTGCCATCGGGGAAAATGGATGATCGCGCCGTCGATGTGAGCGCTTGGTATCTTTTGAACCCGGCGCGAGAAGACGATCCCTTGCCCGGAGGCGACAATATTTATCGGGTTATCGCTAGTCGGGACACACTTATTTTTAGATTAGGAGGGGCTACCACCGCCAACCGCATAGCGAATTATCTGAAACAGGTACATGACCGCGCCCTTGCTGATATGGGCCCGATACTCGATTGGGGCTGTGGATGTGGCCGTGTTAGCCGGTACCTTAAGAAACTTGGTTGCCAGGATCTCCACGGTGTGGATGTCGATGACAAAAATGCTGCGTGGTGCGCAGAAAATCTAACCGGAGTTGCTGTTAAAGCAATTGATCTTCAGCCGCCGTTACCTTTTCCAGATGCTCATTTTGAATTGATAATTGGCGTTTCAATTTTCACTCATCTGCGCGAGCAAACACAGTTTGCGTGGCTCGAAGAGTTGGCGCGCGTGTTAAAGCCCGGCGGTTTCGCAATGGTCACCGTCATGTCCGAGGGGCTGGTTGCTCTACACGGAGGTAGTGCTGCTGCTATAGAGAACATTCGGCGCGAGGGTTTTGTTGTAGCAGACGAAAATGATCAGATTAGATTGGGTGATGATGTCGAAAATTATTATGTAAATGTGTATCATTCGAGAGCATATCTCTATGATAATTGGAAAGTATATCTAGATATCGTGGACATTGTTCCTTTTATGGGACTGCATCAGGATTTGTTAGTTCTGCGGCGACGCCAATAGTCTCGTATGGCCGACGAGCTGCATCCGGCACAATGGTCGGCGTTGCACCGTTTTTCCCGGGCCGGGGCGGAAGCCGGTACGATGCCGGCCCCGCTTGGCCCCCGCACCGTTGGAAGGCGGCGCCTTTCGGCGGCCGTGGGCGGGGAGCGAAGCTGGCGACCCCCGGCAGGGCGCGAACCTGCGGCATTCTGCTTAGAAGGCCGACGCCTTAGCCAGTTGAGCTACGGGGCCATGCCCCAACTCTTTGCCTCCGGGCTGCTTCGCGATAGGATCAGAGCACCGGCCGCAAAGCGCTCGCGAGGGCGAATTTAGCTGGCCGGGGCGTTGATCGCCAATTGCGCGGCGAATGCCCGCCGGTAGGCTGGCCGTGCCTCGCCGCGGGCGACATAGTCGGCCAGGTTCGGGTACTCGTCCAGGAGACCCGGCATGCGGAAGCGTAGCAGCACCGACACCATCATGAGGTCGCCTGCGCTGAACGCTCCGTCGAGCCACTCGGCATCTCCCAGGCGGATGGACAATTGCCCCAGCCGGACGCGGGCGCGGTCCATGACCAGCGGTAGGCGTTTCTGCGCCCACGGCCTATCGCCCTCGATCATCCTAGCGATTGTGAGATCGAGGATTGGCGGCTCCAGCGTGTTGAGTGCTGCAAACATCCATGTGACCGCCCGCGCCCGGGCACCTGCATCCTTCGGCAGCAGGCCCTCATGCTGCTGCGCGATGTGAAAGACGATCGCCCCTGTTTCGAACACAACGAGACCACTTTCCTCATAGGTCGGAATTTGACCGAAGGGATGCAGCGCCAGATGCTCGGATTCCTTCATTCCTTGGAGCGAGACGAGGCGAACGTCGTAAGGCTGGCCCACTTCTTCGAGCGCCCAGCGAACGCGCGTATCACGTGCCAACCCTTTGCCGCCATCGGGTGACCGTTCAAAGGCAGTAATGGTGGGGATCATCGCGTCCCTTTCCTAACTTGAGCCGACGGTTCTGGCGCTACATGATGACGAATGAGCTTGTCGGAAATCGACATCGTGCTTCGAACATCGCCGCTGAAGGGACGATCGCCGGACGCACCAAGGAGAATGCGGAATGAAGTTCTCGATCATGTTCAGCTTCGTCAACCCGCCGGACGCCGCGTCGACACATCTCGACACGTTCCGCGAGCTCGATCGCTTGCTTCCTCTCATCGAAGAGCTCGGCTACGACGCCTTTCATACGACTGAACACCATTTTCAGTTCAACGGCTGGGCGCCGAGCCCGCTGATGGTGCTGGCCAAGGCGGCAGGCCTCACCAAGAGGATGCGGCTCGTGACCGATGTCATGCTGCCGGTCTTCTACGAGCCGCTGCGTTTGCTGTCGGACCTCGTCACGCTCGACAACCTCAGTGACGGGCGGCTGACCCTCGGCGTCTCGCCGGGCTACGCCAAGGAAGAGTTCGACGCCTTCCAGGTGGACTACGACCGCCGCTTCGCGCTCTTCGAAGAGACGATGGATTTTCTCCAGCACGCCTGGGCCAACCCGGACGACATCGGCTTCTCCGGCAAATTCTTCACCGTTCCGAGCGGCGCGATCATGCCCCGGCCGGTGCAGCCGGTTCTGCCCATCTGGTACGGCGTATCCGGGCCGAAGCTCCTCGTGCGAGCGGCCAAGCGCAAGGTGCCGGTCACGGCCTCCCCACGTCACACCATCGACGAGCTGAAGGGCCAGTTCGAGCGCTACACGGCGGTTGCTGCGGAGCACGGCTATGTCCCCGCAGAGCGCCCGGTGATCCGTGAATGTTTCGTCGCGGCAACGACCGAGGAAGCGGAGCGGATCGCCGGCCCTGCCGTGACGCACCTGTTCAGCCTCTACGGCAAGAAGTCGGCCGAGGGGCAGCGCGAGCTCCGCAACGACCGCGGAGAGCTGATCACGGACGCGGCGGACGTGGACTTCCGCACCTTCGCCTCGCGCTACGTCATCGGCGATCCCGAGGTGGCCAAGGCCGGTATTGCCAAACTGATCAGCGAATTGAAGCCGACCGAGATCAACCTGCGCATGCAACTGCCCGGCGTTCCAACGGCCGACTTCGAAAAATCGATCCGCCTTTTCGCCGAGAAGGTGATGCCCGCATTCAAGTAGAACCAGCCGCACAGATCGACGGCGGGGCGCCCCAGCGGCGACGCGCCGACGGCCTCACGCAGCCCACGCGCGCCGCACGACGGCCGCACCGTGCTCGGCGGGGAGCTGATTTACAATCCAGTTCAAGAGCGGCACCATCGTTTTGGAAGGCGCACCGATGCAAGGGGGGCCACATGGCCACGATCGAGCTCAGCGACTACATCGAGGGCCTGCGCAACGAATTTCAGCGCGCGATTGAGAGCGGCGAGGGCCGCGATCTACGATTTGTCACGGAAAAAATCGACCTCGAGGTCGCGGTTTCCGTCGAACAGAACGCCGGCGGCAAGGGCGAAGCCAAGTTTCGCTTCTTCGTGTTCGACGCGAGCGTCGGCGCGGACGGCAAAGTCGCAGCCAAGAACACGCAGACGCTCAAGCTGTCGCTGGTTCCCGTCTACAAGGGCAAACGTGCGCCGGACTTCTTCATCAGCGAGGAGGGCGACGCGACCGCAGGCTAGGCGCAAGCGCCGTGGCCGACCATAAGTGGACGCCGATCGACGACCGCGTCGTCGAGGTCAAGGTGCCGCTGGCGGGTGGCAAGGAGCGGCTGGGAACCGGCTTCGTCGTCGCGCCAACCCGCATCCTGACCGCGTTGCACGTCGTCGTTGGGCGCGATGCGATGCGCGCGGATACCTTGATCGCACAGCCACCGCAGATCCTGGTGCGTGCGCTGGGGGACTTTCGGCGGCGCTTTGGCGACACCCGCGACGTGCTGCGCGACCGAGGGTTCGAGCGGCTCAAGGCCAAAGCCAACGGCGATTATTTGTGGCGTCCGGCCAAGCTTCTGTGGCCGGAGCCCGCCTCCGAGATCCCTCGCTTCGAATTCGCCGTGCTTGAGGCAGCAGCTGGCGAGGAGGCTCTGGCGACGCTGCGGGCATCGCCCATGCCGTGCGCGTGGCCGATTGACGAGGTCCGCTGTCGCGGCTGCGGCTTTGCAAGCTGGAACCGCCTCAAGATCTCAGACGAGGTCACGTTAACCGAGATCGCGCCAGTCAGAGGGCGGGTTGAGCCGGCGGCGGGCCGAATCCAGTCCCTTCAGGGCTTGACGATTGATGGTGCGACCCCGCCGGCCGGCGACGAGTGGCAGGGGTTGTCGGGTGCTGCGCTGTTCGACGAATGGCACCGACTGCTGGGCATCGTGTCGACGAGCAAGCCATCGGCGCAAAATAGCGGTCTGGGCGTCAGCCTGCTGGCGGATATCGCGGAGCCGTCCGAGTTCGAGGCGTTCTGGACGGCGTCAGGCTTGACCAAGCCTGTGGCCGATCGGCCGGCGCCCGTGGCACCGGAGGGCGGTATCCCGGAGTGCCCCTATCCGGGCCTCACCCACTTCACGTCGAATGATGCGCCCGTGTTCTTCGGCCGGGAGCGAGCCGTCGACAGGCTGGTGGCCGCGGTCAACGGGCGCAGTCTGACAGCGCTCGTCGGCCCGTCGGGAAGCGGAAAGTCCTCCGTGGTGCTGGCCGGGCTCGCGCCGCGACTTCATCAAGGGGGCAAGGGAAGCTGGCAGTTCAGCAGCTTTCGCATTGGCGCCGATCCCGGCAAGGATCCGTTCGCGGCACTGGCGCGCGCCCTGACCGCCCTCGGTGCCGAACCGTTCGCCGATCCGCAAGGGCTTGCCCGCAATCTGGAAGGCGGGGAGCGCGCGCTGCGCGACGTCCTCGCCGATTGCCGCAAGGCCAATCCCGGCAAACGAATACTGCTGATCGCCGATCAGTTCGAAGAGGTGTTTACGCTCGTCGACGACGAGGCTCGGCGAAATCGGTTCATCGACGTGCTCCTGTCCGGCTTCCCAGCGTCGTCGGAGCGGCCGCCCGTGTCCTTGATGCTGACGCTGCGCGCAGATTTTTACGGCTCCGCGCTGCGCCACCAGCCTGGATCGGCGGATGGGCCGTCGCTCTCCGATGTCCTGCAAGACTGCGTCGAGAACTTGGGACCGATGACGCGCGAGGAGCTTCGCGCCTGTATCGAGAAGCCGGCCCAATTGCGCGGCGTATCGTTGGCTCCCGGCCTCGCGGACACGTTGCTCTCCGAGGTGGAAAGCCAGGCGGGCCTGCTCCCGCTGCTCGAGTTCGCGCTCCGCGAAATATGGAGCCTTCAGGTCAATCGCCAGATCACCTACGCCGCCCATTGGTCGATCGAAGGCGTGAGAGGCGCCCTGACGAAACGCGCCGAGCAGATCTTCGACCTCAAGACGGATAATCAGACCGATCAGGCGGCGATCGAAACGTTTCGGCGGCTGTTCACGCGCCTGGTGAACGCCGGCGAGGGTCAACAGGACACGCGCCGTGTCGCGCGCCGCCACGAGCTCGGCGATCGGGCCTGGAAGCTGGCTCAAGACCTGGCCGGAGAGGAAAACCGCCTCGTCGTGACCAACTCGTCCCAGGCCGAGGAGGAGACCGTCGAACTGGCCCACGAGGCCTTGGTCCGCCATTGGCCGAGGCTGGTGAAGTGGATCGAGGACGACAGGGATTTCCAGTCCTGGCTGCGTCAGGTCGGGCCGGCCGTTCGGCTCTGGTCGGCGGATCGCAACGACGATGCACCGCTCCTTCGCGGTCGCATGCTCGCCCACGCCCTTGGATGGCTCGAGAGCCGACAGGGCGACTGCAGCGCCGACGAGGTCGCCTTCCTCCAGGCGAGCGCGGACCTTCAACGGCGCGTGGACGCCGAACACGAGGCGAGGCGACAAACGGAGATCGAGCGGGAGCGACATCTCGCCGTTTCGCAATCCCTGCGCCTTGCCATTGCCGCGCGAACGGTGATCGGCACGGCGCCCGAGACGGCGCTGTTGCTGGCAGGCGAAGCGATGCGCCACGACTGGAACCCCGTCAGTGACGAAGTCCTCCGCGAAACCCTGGAATTGACCCAGGCTCAGGTCGCGAGCTTGAGCACACGCGAGCAGCCCGTCATTGCGGCCTGCTTCGACGCCGAGGGGCGGATCTTCACCCTCTCTCGCGCCGGTCGCGTGCGCCAATTTGATGTCCACGGCCGCCTGTCCTTCGACTTTCAGATCGAACACAGCTCCATCGTCTGCGGCTCACTCAGCCCGGACGGGCGAGCGTATCTAGCCGTTGCCGCCGATGGCACGGCACAGCTCTACAGGACAACGGGCGAGAAGGTTGCCGCGCTGCCAGCGTGGAAAGAGGTCGATCGCTACAGCCGACCGACCGTCGAATGGAGTTCCGATGGGCGCCATGCCCTTTGTGCGGATAGCAGCGGCGCCTGGTTTTGGACGCTCGGGACACACGACGTCACCGCTCCCTGGAGCAATCGCGAGTCCTTTAACGCGCTGCTATCGCAATTCGACGCGAACAAAGAGCACACCGACGAGCAGGTTGCAGCATTCCGTGAACAGATGGATCGGCTGCACGACGAGGGCCATATCAGGCGCGTCTTCGATGCGGCGCTCAGCCCCGATGGCCAGGTGATCGCAACGGCGTCCGAGGACGGCACCGTCCAGTTGTGGGATCGTGTGGGACGCCACATCAAGACATTCGCTGATGCTAAAGGAACAGGGCTGATATCGGTTGCCTTCTCACCACCGGACGGCGCTCGGCTGGCGGCGGGCAGCATGGACAAGGCCGCTTGGCTTTGGCACCGAGACGGTGGGCTCATCGCACAACTGGAGGGTCACGGCGCCGACGTCGCTCGCGTTGTCTTCAGTCCGGACGGAAACGTGCTGGCGACGGCCGTCGATGGCGGCGGGATCCACGATGGCGCCATCCGCGTCTGGGACCGGGATGGGCACTTTCTGCACGCGCTGACGGGCCATACCGACTACATCAGTGCGCTGACGTTCAGCCTGGATGGCCGGCTCCTCGTATCGGGCTCACGGGACTGCACGATCAGAGTCTGGACATTGGACGGGACCTGCCTGGCGCTCTTGCACGGGCATGTCGAGCCGATCGAGTCAGTCTCATTGGATCCGACCGGCACGCGCGTGCTGAGCTTGGCGCGGGACGGCGAGGCGCGATTGTGGCGGCTGGCCACGGCAAGCCCGAACCTCCTGGTGAAGGATGACGGCATCGTTTACGCAGCAGCCTATTGGCTGAGCGACACGCTGGTCGTTACGTCCATGGCCGAACGAGCGACGATCGTCTCGCGAGCCGGCGACGGCATGACGGCCGCGACGCTGCCGGGACGGTCCGCCTGGTGGGTCGGTGCAGACCGCGTCACGATCGCGGCAAACCGGTTATGGACCGTTGAACAAGATCACGACGAGAACCGTGTTCACGTCCGGTGCATCGCCCACGACGACGGCGATTTCGTCTCGCAGGCGACGTTTGTGGACGAAGCGGCGGATGCAGACGACAGCCTGCGCGCGCTGCTTCCTTCGCCTGACGGGGAGGGCGCCTTGGTCCTGCGGAGACGCACCGCGCGGCTGTACACCGTCGGCGACGCAGGCGCGACGATGCTGGATGGCCCGAACTGCAATGCGCGCGAGGCACCGAGCGTCGATTTCGCTGCTTTCAGCAGCGATCGCGTGCACGTCGTCACGGCATCGATCAACGGCTCGCTCTGGCTCTGGCGTCGGACCGGCGAGCTGGTCCGTGCGCGCCTGATCGACGGCAGTTCCGCGCGCGACAATCTGTTCAGCATCGACCTGTCCCCACGAGGATGGCCACTGCTCACGACCATCAGGGGCCAGGCCGATCTGTGGGATTCGACGCTCGAGCATGTCGCGACGCTGCGCTGTCGAACGAACAAGGTCAGGCGCGGTCTCTTCAGCCCCGACGGCGGCCGCCTGCTCACCATCGGAGAGGCTGCCTATCCGGACCTGCGGCTGTGGGACTCGAGTGGACGGTTCATAGCAGCTGTTCCGACCGAGGGGGCGGTGGATGCCGACCGCCTCGTGTTTGCCCCGGCGGCGCCTGTCTTCGCCTACCCGAACGATCGCACGCTCCACGTTGTCGATCTTGACGGGAAACCCGTCGCGCGCCTGGCAACGGCGCTCGACAAGTCGATCCGCGTGTTTGCGTTCGACCCCACGGGGACGAAGGTCGCCATCGGTTCTTACGGAACCGATATCCAGGTGTGGAGCTTGGACGACGGTGGACGGCTGCTGACGACGTTGAGGGGGCATTCGAGCGAAATCAACAGTTTGCAGTTCAGCGGCAATGGCAAGCGACTGCTGACCTCATCGTCCGACGGCACGGTGCGGCAGTTCACCGTCGAGACAGGCGATCTGCTCGCCGAAGCCGAACAACGGATCGCGAGAACACTCAGCCGGGAGGAGATTGACCGGTACGCCGTCCCGCTGCCCCTGCTATTCCGGCCGGCGCTCGGATCGGCCGAGCCAGGACACTAGGAGCGTCGATCAGATGGAATCATCTGATCGGTTAGAAATGTTCCAAGTCTTTGAATTTGGAGCGCAGTTGAGCGTCCGCGACGTCGCCGGCCGCCAGCGGAGCGCCCTCCAAGCGCATCGCCGCCGACCGAGTGTCGTTGGTGAGGAAGCAGACACCGGCCTTCAGATGCGGCTGCAGAATGAGGTCGCCGTGGACGCCCAGCTCCACCAGGGATGACAGGGTGATCGTGGTGTGCTGCCGCCGACCGCCATCGCGAGCTGAGCGCCCCCCGTTCGCGGAAGCTCGGCATGCGATCGGGCGCAAGCTTGCCGCCGCGTAGCCGTGTCGCAAGTCTTCATGGTCAGGGCGGCTGTTGGCTGCCGCCTGTCCCAGCCTTTCAGTCGGGCAGTCGCGGCCGCGAAGTGGCGACCCCGGCAGGGCTCGAACCTGCGACATTCGGCTTAGAAGGCCGACGCTCTATCCAGCTGAGCTACGGGGCCTGGCGTTCGCGGTGCGAGGTGGAGCTGTCCACCCCGCGCGCCCTTCACCTATACCGGACCGCTCAGTGGGTCCATTGGCCGATGCGGTTGAACTTGAAATTGTCGGAGTAGGACATCGTCCGGTGGTGCACCTCCTTGGGCTCCTCCACCCGGTAGGCGATGCCGTTGCGCTCCGCATAGGCGATCGCTTCCTCCTTGGTGTCGAAGCTGAGGCGGAGCTGCTGGCGCGTGTCGGCCGAGCTGGTCCAGCCCATCAGGGGCTCCACCTCGCGCGGCGTCTCCGGATCGAAGATCAGCATCCAGCGCTTGGTCTTGGCGGTGCCGGATTGCATCGCCGTGCGGGCCGGCCTCAGAATGCGCGCGGTCATGGTCGTCAACCTCGATTGGCCGTCGATCGGGCGGCTCGGCCCCGCTGGGCGGCCCGGCGGGAACCTTGTAGCCGTTCCAATCCACCTAGCACCGCCGCGGGTTCGTGACAAACACCAGCGCGGGCGCTGATCCGTTTCACCGGAGCGCGACCACCTTCTGCGCTGAATCGGGTCCACCGCGGCTCGGGACCCTGGCGGTGGACGGCTCCCGGCCTTCGCGGCGAAAAATCGGACTGGCGCGAATAAGTGTTGGACTCACGCGAATAGATGTGTGATTTTCTCGCAACTGGCGCGCTCCAACGTATGCCGCCGCAAAAATAAGATCCATTCTAAAGTCTTTATAAACGACATTCTAAATCAGACGATTGAGCGTTTGTTTGTATTGCTTCTAGTCGAAGCGCAAGTCCCGGCCATGTTGACCCTGCACTGATGAGCGTTACTCCCACGTAGAACCGTGGGGGACAAGATGATCACGACTAAGCTGGCCGGCCGTCGCAAGGTGATTGCCAACTATGCCGCCGGTGCCGGTTGCATCCTGCTGGCAGGCACGCTGACCGGCCCGGTGCATGCGCAGGACGCGGCCGCGCCGGCCGCCAATAACGTCACGCTCGACGAGATCACCGTCACCGCGGCGCGCGCGGCTCGGCCCGTCGAGGACATTCCGCAGACGGTCCAGGTGATCGACCGCACGGAGATCGAGAAGCAGCTGGCGTTGAGCCCCAGTGCCGCCGGCGCCCTGTCGCGCCTGGTGCCCGGCTATTCGGCGTCGACCCAGACGGTGTCGAGCGCGTCGGAAACGTTCCGCGGCCGTGATCTCCTGGTGATGGTCGACGGCGTGCCGATGAACTCGCCCCTGCGCGACGTGTCGCGCATCCTCGGCCTGATCGACCTCAACAGTGTCGAGCGCATCGAGGTGGTGGCCGGCGCCTCCAGCCTCTATGGCGCCGGCGCGACGGGCGGCACGGTGAACTTCATCACGCGCAAGGCCACCGACGGTGCCCCGACTGTTGGCGTCAACGCCGCCGTCCGAGCCTTCACCGCCAACGTCGGGCCTTCGCTGGCGCCGGAGCTCTCCGGCTCGCTGAGCGGCAAGGTCGGCGGCTTCGACTATCTGGTCATCGGCAGCGGACGCGCCGCGGGCCGCACCTACGACGGCTCCGGCCGCGAGCTGCCGTCCGACGCCATGCTGGGGCAGGGGGGCGGCGACCGCTTCCAGCAAGGCAACCTGCTCGCCAAGCTCGGCTATGACTTCGACGCCAGCAAGCGTTTCGAGGTATCCGGCAATCTGGTCTATTTCGATCAAAGCCCGCAGTGGATGACGCTCTATTCGCCACCCTTCGCCCGGCCTGACTTCGGCAATCCCTACACCGGCGAGAACGTCCTCGAAAATACGCAAAGCCTCTCGGCCCGCTACACCGACAAGGACTTTGCGCTCGGAAGCCTGAGCATCCTCGGCTACTACAACAACATCGAGAAGCGCTTCAATTTCTCGACGTTCTCGTACCCGTACAACAGCCTGGTCTACTACTCCTTCCTGCCGAGCAGCCCCACCAGCCCCTACAATCAGACCACCCTGTACTCCCAACGCGGCGGCCTGAACCTCACCATCGATACGCCGCTCGACACGATCTGGCCCGGCGCCAAGCTCACCTGGGGCGCCGACCTCATCCGCGAGAACACCCACCAGACGCTGACCAACGGTCAGGACGTGTTCACGCCGCTGGGCCAGACCACCTATGCCGGCTTCGGCCTCCTGCAGGTGCCCGTCGGCGAGCGGCTGGTGCTGCGCGGCGGCGTCCGCTACGAGTACTTCGACCTCAACGTCGACAATTTCGTCCGCCCGGCCGCCTATACCGGCATCGCGGCGCGCACCCCGCTGGGCTACCAGACCTACGTGCTGCCCGCCCTCAACGTGACCGGCGGCAACTTCGACTATTCGGCGCCCACCTTCAACGCCGGCGCCACCTTCAAGCTGACCGAGCGGTCGGAGATCTACGGCGGCTTCTCGCAGGGCTACGCCCTGCCGGACGTGGGCGCCTTCACGCGCCGGGCGGGCCTCTCCACCGCCTACGCCTGCACGGTGGCGCGGCCGAACTGCCTGCGCCCGGGGACCAGCATCAGCTATGCCTCGATCGGCCCGGAGGCGCAGATCGTCAACAACTACGAGATCGGCGTCCGCGGCAGCGTTGGGCCGGTCAAGGCGAGCCTCGCCGGCTACATCAGCACGTCGAACGAGGGCGTCACCTTCGATCCACTGACCAACCAGATCTCCCAGCAGAAGGAGCGGATCTGGGGCCTGGAGTTCATCGGCGAGTGGGCAGTCAACGACAACCTCACGCTCGGCACCAACGCCACCTACCGCGATGGCCGCTACGACAGCAACAAGGACGGCCGCCTCGATAGCGCCCTGCCCAACAACCGCATCGCCAGCCCCTACCGCGGCACGCTGTTCGGCGCCTATCGCTTCGACAACGGGCTGATGATCCGCCTCGAGGGCGAGGCCTTCTCCGGCCGCAACGAGCGCATCGACCTCTCCGGCACCCGCTACGAGATCAAGCCCGGGGTGACTGCCAACGCGCTGGTGACCTACCCGATCGAGAAGGGCGAGCTCTACATCTCCGCCAACAACCTGCTGGACGCGACCTACCAGAACCCGACCGCGACGTCGGTGCGCAACCTGCCGGTCTATTCCTGGGGCCGGACCGTGACGGTCGGCTTCCGCACCACGTTCTGACGTTGCCGATGTCCGCGCCGCTGGTCAGTCACGAGAGGGGAGGGACGGGTGCCGTCGGCCAGGCCGCGGGCGGCCGCGGGCGGCTGCGGCTCTTCGGCGTCCTCGGCGGGCTCTACATGGCCCAGTCGATCCCGTCCTATCTCTTCGTCGCCGCCATTCCGCCGATCATGCGCGAGCAGGGGGTATCGCGCACGGCGATCGGCTATCTCAGCATCCTCATGCTGCCGCTGGTGCTCAAGTTCCTGTGGGCGCCTATGGTCGACCGGGTGCGCCCGGTGGCGCGCGCGCACCGGGCGAGCTGGGTGTGCATCACCCAGGCCGGCGTCATCCTGGCCATCCTCGCCTTGCTCGCGGTCGAACCCACCAATGTGCTGGCCATCATCGCCGTCGGCTCCTGCGCCTCCCTGCTGATCTCGACCCAGGACATCGCGACCGACGGTTATGCGGCGAAGTACCTGCCGCCCGAGGACCGGGCGATCGGCAATGCCATCCAGGGCGCGGCGGTTGCCTTCGGCGTGATCATCGGCGGCACCCTGGGCCTTGTGCTCTACCATCATGTCGGCTGGACCTTGATGATCCTGACCGTCGCCGGCTTTTCCGTCGTGCCGCTCATTGCGGCGCTGGCGATGCGGGAGGGCGACGCTGCTTCACCGGCCGCGGCGCGGCCATCGCTTCGCGCCTTTCTGGCGCGCCCGGAGGCGCGCCAGATCCTGTGGATTGCGCTCACCTATCGGGCGAGCGAGGGGCTGGTGAAGGCCATGGAGGGGCCCTACCTCGTCGATGCCGGGGTGCCTCTCGACGTGATCGGCCTCATCTCGGGCCTGGCGGCCACCACCGTCGGGCTGGTCGGCGCAGCGCTCGCGGCCTGGCTCATCCGCCGCTCGGGCGTACCCACGGTGCTCGGCCTGCTCGGCGGGCTCCGGACGCTGTGCTTCGCCTTGTTCGCCCTGCACGCCTATGGCGCGCTCACCGGCCATTGGCCGCTCTTCGGCGCCGCGTTCTTCCAGACGCTCATCCGCTACATGGAGATCGTGGCGCTCTACAGCCTGTTCATGACGGTGACCTCCAGCGATCAGCCGGGGACGGATTTCACCATCCTCGCCTGTGCCCAGTTGGTGGTCTATCTGATCGGATCGATGCTGTCCGGCCGCATTGCCGACGCCTTGGGCTATGGGCCGCTGTTCGGCCTCTGCACCGCGCTGTCGGCGGCTGCCGTCGTGCTCGCCATTGCGCAATTGCGGGCGATGGCGCCGTCATCCGGCAGGCTATAGCCGCAGCTTGACGGGCTCGCTGACGAGGGCCACCGCGCCGTTGCGGTGGTCGGTCTCGAAGGCGGCATAACGCAACGCCGCCTCCCGGTCGCTGAACAGGCCGCCGGCCCGGCCATGGGTCTCGGCGGCGATCCAATGTCCGTCGTGGTCTCGTCCCACGACGAAGGAGATGCCGCGCGAGGGAGGCTCGGCGTCGTTGCGGCGGTGAAGCTGGATCGTCATCGTCTTGCTCACTCGATATCGCGGCCGGAATGGGGGCCGCAGCGACAAGATGCGGTGGGGCGCATCAAGGATCGAGACGCGGTCGAGGCCGAAGACATAAGGCGCGCATAAGGGGCCGGCGGGCGACGGCGCAAGCTGAGCCACGCCTGTCCGGCGCTTGCGCCCGATCCGTTCCAGGCCCCGCCCCATCGGACGTTCGGCTAGGGCGGGATGATTTATCTTCGAATCATCATCCTGCTCTCAATCTTTGTTTTGAGCATGATCTCATCCAAAAACCGGGGTCCACTTTTGGGGATCATGCTCTATGGGTCTCTCCACAAGACGGATGCGCACCGCCCAACGCGGTAGCTGGGCGTAGGCTCTGTTGACCTTACGTTAGCTTGCACCGTCGAAGCTGGAACCGGCCATGAGTGGACGCAGCGGCGAGCTGTACGGGCTTCAGATTCTCCGCGCCGTCGCGGCGTTGGCCGTGGTCGTGCACCATAGCCTCGAGATGTCGCAGGGGGCTGCGCGAGGGCCTTTCACTCCGGATTGGCTGACGACATGCGGCGCCGCTGGCGTCGACATCTTCTTCGTCATCAGCGGCTTCATCATGGTGTACGTGAGCTTTCCGCCCGATCGCCGGCCGGAGCTGCCGCGAGCCTTCCTGGTCAAGCGGGTCGTGCGGATCTACCCGTTGTATTGGCTCTGCACGGCATTGGTCTTGCTAATTGTTGCCGCCGGGTTCCTGAAGAACCAAATGTATGATCTGACGGCGGTCATTAATTCTGTAATATTATTGCCAGGGCGGAAGATTAGTTCGATGGCATGGACGCTGTCGTGCGAAATGTATTTCTATATCGTATTTTCCGTCTGCCTTCTGCTGGCGGATGTCTATGCATCTTCGCTGGCGGTCATCGCCGCCATCGTGGCAGGGATGGTTCTCGGCCGTTTCCTGCCGGCGTCGACCTTCAGTGATTTCATCGGCAACCCGATCGCCCTGGAATTCTGCTTCGGGCTGGTTCTCGCGCTCCTCGTGATGCGCGGAGGCCTCCGCGTGCCGCTACGCCTCAGCGTCGTCGGATTCGTGGTGCTGGCCGCAGCTCCGGCCTTCGTTCCCCATTCCAGCACCAACGGCCTGTCGGACGCCGCCCGCGTCCTCGCCTGGGGACTGCCGGCCGTGCTGATCGTCGCGGCCTTCATTTCCGTCGCGGCCCCTCGATCGGCCGTGGCCCGCACGGCGGTGTTCTGGGGCGACGCCTCCTACTCCCTCTACCTCACCCACGCTTTCGTGATGATCGCGTACGGGTGGCTCCTCAAGTCCACCTTCGTCGGAACCATACCCCAGATCGCGGTCGTCCCGCGGTGGTGGCCGTCAGTATCGTCGTCGGGCTGGCGAGCCACATGGTTGTCGAGCGGCCGCTGGTGAGCCTCGGCCGCAAGCTCACGGACCGCCCGCGTAACGTGGGCGGTCCGCGGCCGGCACGGAGGGAAGGGCCGCCGATCGATGGGGAGGAGGCCGACGCACCGCCGCGGCTCGCGGCGACGACCGCCGAGGCCGAGCTTCGCTAGAGCAAGTCTCGATCAGATGGCCTCGTCTGGTGGGGTAGACGTGCTCCAAGCCCTTTCATCTGAAGCGCGTCTCGCCCGGGACGCTTACTTGCCAGCGGGAACGGGACAGCTCATGTCCCCTTCCTCGCATTTCAGATAGCCCTTCAGGTCGCTCGTCCGTGCTTTCGTCAGCTTGTCCAGGCACATCGCATGGATCATCGGATATACGGAGCCGCCGGCCGAGCCCGATGACGAGAACGTGCACTCGGCATCACGGAACGCCACCCACGCACGCTGCGCGGTGACCAGCAGCTTGGTCGTTTCGGCATCGTCCTTCAAACGGTGCTCGATATGCTTGTACAGCGCATTCAGCTCGGTATCCGACGCCTTGAACGACTTGCCGGCGCATTCGTCCATTGCTCCCTGGCTCGTCGCATTGGCGCATTCGTCGGCATGCAGGCTGGATACGGGCGCGACCGCCAAACAAAGGAGCAGGAGAAGTCGCTGCATCTGAGTCTCCGAAAATCCGGCTCTGGAGGCTCGCGGGCACCCGCTCCCGCGGCGACGTCCAAACGGGTTGAAAAAATAGTGAATAATTTCAATGGATTGTTTGGTCGGGGCAGCAGGATTCGAACCTGCGACCCTCTGCTCCCAAAGCAGATGCGCTACCGGGCTGCGCTATGCCCCGACATTCGAAGAACGATGGTCCTAGGGCTTTCGCAGGCCCGATGCAACCCCGCCCGATCCCCCGCGAGCCCGGCACGTGCCGTCAGCGGACCGTGCCGGCCCCGGTCGGCGCGATGCTGATCCGCACCTCGACGCTGCGGTCGCTCTTGCCGTCGACCACGTCGTAGCCGACGGCGTCGGTCCGGCTGCCGGGCCGGGCCTTGTACAGGATGTCCTGGACCGGGATCTCCTTGCCGGCGCAGGCGCCGGTCTTGGAGACGACGCGCGCCTTCTGGATCCGCAGCGCGCCGTACCGGGGCTTCCGGGTGATCCTGATCTCAGGTGCAGGCCCCAGCGTGCAGCCAGGCCCCACGTCCGCATGCATGGCGATGCGTGTGAGCCGGCCGGCCTCGACCTTGGCCGTGACAGCCCGCGGTTCCGCAGCGGCCGGCCCGATGGCGGCGGTAAAGGCGATCATGGAGATGGCGATCAACTGGCTACGCATCATGAACTCCCGTCGATCGCGGCGCGCACGCCGGACCCTGCTGCTCCTGGACCATTTCGCCATTGGATGAGATCACCCAATTGCGAAGCGCTCTAGACCGTTCCGAGCCAGGGGGGAATGGCCGGAGGCCTAGCGCTGCCCCTCCTGGGCCATGACCGTACGGACGATCGCGGCATATTGGCTGCGGGCCTGCTCCTCGCTGATCTCGCCGCGGGCGATTTTCTCGGCCAGCGCAATGTTCTGCGCGACCAGGATGCGCGAGATTCGCTGCTCCTGCGGACTGGCGTAGGGAATAATGTACTGCTCGCGCACCGCTGCCTTGCACTTGGTCACCTCGAGGACCGAGGTGCTGCTCGCGTCGCAGCGGGCGAACTCGGCCTTGGCGGTGGCAGCGTCCTGCGCCTGCGCAGCCTTGATCTGGGCCGGCGTGAGCCCTGCCAGCTGACGTCCGCCGGTGGACGCGGACTGGCAGGCGGTCAAAAGTGTCAAAACGGCGCACGCGCTAAGCAACTTGAGCATGTTCGGCCCCCACTTGTTCGCAGTTCGGTGTGTATCGTCGATGCCCGGAGCGCGCCACCCCGGCCGCCCGAATTCTAGGCGGGGGGAGATGGATCGCGCCGGACGGCGTCGATGGTCTGGGTCAGGATGTTCTCGGCGTCCTGGGCGTGCTGCATCCATAGATTGCCGGAGTGTGGCGAAATTGTCCTACGGCCGCTCCTCTGGCGGAAGGGCTGCACGTTGCGGCGAATGCGCCGCTCCAGGAAGGAGTCGAGGTAGTCGATGCCGTAGATCTCCACCAGATAACACAGCGTGTCTTCCAGACCGGCCCGTAGCACCAGGGCCTCGGCCGACGAGCGCCGCTCCTCGCGGCTGGGAACCGTCGGGCGCGCCGCCGACGGGAGCGCCCTGCGGCGATTGAGCCACACGCCGACGCCGGCACCGCCCGCGAAGAGGGCCGTGAGGAGGGCGATGATTGTCGGCTCGAGCATCGACGCGACGGCGGAGAATCAGGTGTGACTGACGCCGACAGGAAATCAAGTCGAGCGGCCTTGCACAACTCTGGACGGCTGTATTCCGCCATTCGCGGTCCGGCCGGGAACGAATCGCGCCCGTTGAGTTGGGGCGCCGCCCACGCTAAGAGGCCCGGCAACCCGGCAGGCCGTACGCCTGCGGCGCCGCGGCCGTGGTCGGTCGGGGGGTGAGGGTGCATCGGCATCGAGATCCCACCTTGGATCGATCACATGCCCTAGACAGACATTTGCGGACCGGAAGACGGTTCGCAAATTTCAGCTAAGACTTTTCAAACGCGGCAGGATTCTCCGAGCCCCCCGGTTGGACGGGTTCGGAAATCCTGCTGAGGGCACGGTGCCGGCGCCGATCACGAAAATGGCGCGGTTGTGCAGGAGCCATTGACCGCATGATATCCGGTCCATCTGACGCCATTGCGAAGGTCGCGATTGCGCCCGCCGGCCGCGTCCGGTCGTGGGCGGAGGCGACGCTGGCCACGCTCAGCGCCTCACACCTGCGCGCCGTGGCGGCGCTCGTGCTGCTGTCGCTCGTCTGCTTTCTACCGGGCTTCGTATCCTTGCAGCCGATGGACCGCGACGAGCCGCGCTTCGCCCAGGCCACCAAGCAGATGCTGGAGACCGGCGACTATGTCGCCATTCGCTTCCAGGACGAGGCCCGCAACAAGAAGCCCGTCGGCATCTACTGGCTGCAGGCGGCATCGGTCGCCGCGGCGGAGGCGCTCGGCCTCCCGGACGCCCGCACCACGATCGCGGTTTATCGTCTGCCCTCGCTCCTCGGCGCCATCGCCGCGGTGCTGCTGACCTATTGGGCTCTGCTGGCGGCCGTGGGCCGTCGCGAAGCGCTGCTGGCGGCCGCCTTCATGGCGGCGACCGTGCTGCTGGGCGTCGAGGCCCGTTTTGCCAAGACCGATGCGGTGCTGACCGCCTGCTGTGTGGCCATGATGGGGGGGCTGTTGCGCGCCCATCTGCGCCAGACACCCCTGTCACGCGGCACGCTCGTGCTGTTCTGGGGCGGTCTCGCCCTGTCGATCCTGGTCAAGGGGCCGGTCGGCCCGATGATCGTCGGGCTGCCCGCGCTCGCGCTGGCCCTGCGAGAGCGGTCGGGCCGGTGGTTGCTGGCGCTGAAGCCGCTGCTCGGCCTCGTCGCCGTGCTGCTGCTGGTGCTGCCCTGGTTCATCGCCATCACCATCGAGACGGGGGGCGATTTCTTTGCCGAGGCCCTCGGCAAGGACCTGCTGGGCAAGGTCGGCGCCGGCCAGGAGCGGCACTGGGCGCCCCCGGGCACCTATCTGCTCGTCTTCTTCGGCACCGCCTGGCCGCTGGCGCCTTTCGTCGCCATCGCCAGCCAGAGCTGGTGGCGGGAGCGCCGCGACGACGTCGTGGCCTTCGCCCTGGCCTGGGTCATCCCGGCGTGGCTCGTATTCGAGGCCGTGCCGACCAAGCTGCCGCACTACGTGCTGCCGCTCTATCCGGCCCTGGCCCTGCTGGCGGTGCGTGGCATCGCCGCCGGCGACGTCACGCCCCGGCGCTGGGGAGCGCTGGCAGGCGCAGCCCTGCTGGTGCTGATCCCGCTGGCGGCGCTCGTCGCCCTGCCGGTCGTCGGTCTCCAATTGGATGGCACGGTGCCCTATGCGGCAGTGCCCGTCTTCGCCTTGTCGACGGCGCTGGCAGCGGTCGCCTGGCTGGCGTTCCGCGCCGACCAGGTATGGCGCACGGCGCTGTTGTCGATCGCCGCGGCGGCCATCTTCGCCGTCGGCCTGTTCGGATCGGCGCAGGCACTGCTGACCGGGCTCAAGCTGTCGCCGCGGCTGGCCGCCGCGGTGAACGGGGTGCCGTGCGGATCGCCGCAGACGGTGACGGCGGGCTACCGCGAGCCCAGCCTGGTGTTCCTGGTGGGCACGGGGCTGGTCATGGCGGACGGCGCGGGGGCGGCCAATTTCCTGGCCCAGGAGGGGTGCCGGGTGGCGCTCGTTGCCGCCCGGGAGGAGCCTGCCTTCACCGCCCGGCTGCGGGCGCTCGGCCTGACGCCGGCGCTGGTGACGCGCGTGGTGGGCTTCAACATCAACAGCGGCAAGCGGCTTGACGTGGGCGTCTATCGCAGGCCTTAGAGCATGATCCCAAAACGTGGATGCCGGTTTCCTTGCGCCGATGGGCCGTCTGACGCAGGGTGCGCGCCGTTTCGAGCAAGGTGATCAGTGGCGAGCCAGCCCGTCGATATCGTCCCGCGCCTGAGCGTCGTGGTGCCCGTCAAGAACGAAGCGGATAACGTCGCTCCCTTGATGGTGGAGATCGAGGCCGCGTGCGCGGCGCTGGGCCCCTTCGAGGTGATCTACGTCGACGACGGCTCGACCGATGCGACGGCGGCCGTGCTGAGTGAGCAGGCGGCGGTGAAGCCGTGGCTGCGGCGGCTCAGCCACGACTATTCATGTGGGCAGAGCGCTGCCATCCGCAGCGGCGCGCTGGCGGCGCGCGCGGCCATTGTCGTGAGCATCGACGGCGACGGGCAGAACGACCCCGCCTTCATCCCCGATCTCGTCCGGGCCCTGGACGCCGGCGGCCCGTCCATCGCGCTGGCGGCGGGCCAGCGCGTCGGCCGCAAGGACACGGGCTTCAAGCGCTTTCAATCACGCGTCGCCAACGCGGTGCGCAAGACCGTGCTGAAGGACGGCACCCGCGATACCGGCTGCGGCCTCAAGGCGATCCGTCGCGAGGTGTACCTGCGGCTGCCTTACTTCGATGCCCTGCATCGTTTCGTGCCGGCGCTGGTGCGGCGCGAGGGCTACGGCGTCGTCCTGGTCGACGTGATTGACCGGCCGCGGCTCGCCGGCCAGTCAAAGTACGGCTTCTTCGACCGGCTGTGGGTCGGCATCGTCGATCTGGCTGGCGTGTGGTGGCTCATCAATCGGCGCCGCAAGCCGCCGCAAGTCCGGGAACTCGACTGATGCTGATCCGCTTGTCCCACGACGTCGGCGGCTACCTCTATGACGTGTTCATCGCCCGCTTCGACCTATGGCTGCTGCTGGGCATCATCGGCCAGCTCCTGTTCGGGATGCGCTTCCTCGTTCAATGGATCGCCAGCGAGCGGGCCGGCCGCAGCGTCGTTCCGGTCGCCTTCTGGTTCTTCTCCATCGGCGGCGGCCTGATCACGCTGGTCTACGGCCTCTATCGGCGCGAGCCGGTGATCATCCTCGGCCAGGGTCTGAGCCTGTTCATCTATCTGCGCAATCTGGCGCTGATCCGCCGCAACCGGCAGGCCACCGACGTCGCGGAGACCGGCTGAGAGCCCTCCGCATGCCGTTCGTGGGGGGAGGCAGACGGCCGCGCCGTCAGTGGCGCGGAAGGCGTTCCTGCGGGCTCGCGGGGGGCGGCGGTTCGTCGGCCGGGACGGCCGTGTTGGAGGTCCCGTCCGGCTTGTCCAGAATGAGAATCGAGAGATTGCCGCTCGGGGTGTAGTTGAGCTTGCGCACCTCGAGCTGGGTGGGCGTGATCTTCTTCACGTCCTCGGCGCAGAAGCTCACCAGAGCGTCCGGGCTGCCCTTGTCGATCACCGCCGTGAACGCGCCGATCGGTGCCGCCCAATTGGCGCCGGTCGTCAGCGTGTAGTCGATGCGCTTCTCCATCAGCCAGGCGTCGGGGCCGAGCTTCTTCTTCAGGGCGACGGCGGCCTTGACGAAGGCTTCGTCGACGCAGAAGCGCTGCTGGTAGTGCGCCAGCTCCACGCCCTTGGCGCCGTCCCCCAGGGGCGAGCCGGCGGAAATGCCGACCGACGGCTTGTAGGCGTGCTCGATCACGACCTCGCGGCCCGGCGGAAAAATCTGATGCCAGAAGAAGGTCGTCTTGAGCAGCCAGCGGGCCTTGGGCTCCAGCTGATCGGGGCGGCCGTCGCCGGGGAAAGCCTCCTGCAGATCGATCAGGCCGGCGGTGCGCAGGCTGTTGCGGGCGTCGGGGCCGAGGGACTTGAGCGCCGTCCAGGTCGCCTGCAAGGCGGGATTGAGCGGGACGCCGGCGTCCTTCAGCATCGAGGTCCGCTCCAGGCCCACCCCGAAGATGGTCTGCTCGAGCTGGGCGGCCACCGGCCGGCCGTCGACCTTCGCCGTGAAGCCGACGAAGTTGGCCTCGTCGTCGACAGGAATGACGGAATAGTCGAAATTCTCGGCCCGGGCGTCGAGGTCGGGCAGGGGAAAGGCGACAAGGGTCGCCACCTGCCGCTGCGATCTGTTCAGGAAGACGTACCTCAGCCGCACGTCGGTCGGGCTGATGAACAGGCTCTCCTCCCGCATCGCGACGTCGGGCGAGACGGTGAAGATCAGCCCGCCGATGGCGAGCTCCGCCGACGAATCGTTGGCGCGCGCGGTCGGCAGCGCGGCCAGCATGGCGACGGCGGCCGGCGTCGCCGTCCGCCACCGTGGCGGGGAGCGGCGCGCGATCATGCTCATGCCCCTTCGGCGGCGTGGCGCATCTTGTCGAAACCCTGCTCCAGGTCGGCCTTGAGGTCGTCGATGCTTTCGAGCCCCACCTGGAAACGCAGCGCCGGCCCGATCGGGTTCCATGTCGTCGCGCTGCGATAGGGAGCGCAGTCGAAGGGGATAACGAGGCTCTCGTAGCCGCCCCAGGAATAGCCGAGGCCGAACAGGGCGAGCGAATCGAGCAGGGCCGCCACCGCCTCGTGCGGCACCGGCTTCAGGATCACCGAGAACAGGCCCGAAGAGCCGCTGAAGTCGCGCGCCCACAGGTGATGTCCGGGGCACGATTCGAGCGCCGGATGCAGCACCTGGTGCACCTCGCGACGCCGCTCGAGCCAGCGGGCGAGGGCCAGTCCCTGCCGCTCGGCCTCCTTCAGGCGCAGCTCCATGGTGCGCAGTCCGCGCAGCGCCAGGTACACGTCCTCGGCGCCCGGGCACATGGCGATGAGGTCCGAGGTCTGGCGCAGCGCCGGCAGCGCCCGCTCGTTGGCCGACACGAGGCCGAGGAGCAGGTCGGAATGGCCGCCCAGGTACTTGGTGCCGGCCTCGATGGCGAGGTCGACGCCACGCTCGTGCGGCGGGAAGAAGATCGGCGTCGCCCAGGTGTTGTCCATCAGGACGAGGGCACCGGCCGCGTGGACCACCTCGGCGATGGCCGGGATGTCCTGCATCTCGAAGCTCTGCGACCCCGGCGCTTCGGTGAGCACGGCGGCGGTGTTCGGGCGCATCAGGCGGGCGATGTCGGCGCCGATCAAGGGGTCGTAGTAGGTGGTCTCGACGCCGAGCCTGGCCAGCATGGTGTTGCAGAAGTTGCGGGTCGGTCGATAGGCGGAATCGGTGACCAGGATATGGTCGCCCGCCTTGACGCACGAGAGCAGGGCCAGCGTGACGGCGGCCAGCCCCGACGGCGCCAGCACCGTTCCGGCGGCGCCCGCCAGTTCGCTCCAGGCCTGCTCCAGCGCCTCGGTGGTCGGCGTGCCCTTGGTGCCGTAGGTGAAGCGCGCGCTGCGGCTCTGCAGCGTCGCCACGTCCGGGGAGAGCACCGTCGAGCCGCGATAGATCGGCGTGTTGACGAAGCCGAACTGCTCTTCCGGCGTTCGTCCGCCCAGAACCAGCTTGGTGCGTGTGGAGAGCGTCGATCGATCGGCAGCCGAGAGCTTGCGCATGCATTCCATCCTTCGTCCGCCCAGCTTTCCATCCGCGCGCGGCTGGCCGTCAAGCGCGGGGTGCGTTCTGGGCCTGCTCCGGAGGCTTGACCGGCCGGCCTTATACGGCTTGTGTTGGTGCGGCGCGAGAGGCGGGCCATGGCCATGGACGCGCTTCGCCAACGTGCGCATGCGCCCCCCGGGGCGCAGGTCGGACATGCGTGCTGATCTGGAGCCGTTACGAATTCTCGGAGGGGCGCTGGGATCCGTCCGGGGGCACCGAGACCGAGGCAATCGGCAAGGGGATATCGATTATGAAATGGCTTTTCGCTTCGCTTGCGCTGACCACCACCCTCCTGGCCGCCGGCGCGCCAATGGCGGGCACCCTCGATCAGGTGAAGCAGCGCGGTCAGCTGGCCTGCGGCTCCAATCCGGGTCTGGCGGGCTTCGGCGTGCCCGACGACAAGGGGCAATGGGTCGGCTTCGACGTCGACTATTGTCGTGCCGTCGCAGCGGCGATCTTCAATGATCCGACCAAGGTGAAATTCGTGCCGCTGTCCGCCAAGGACCGCTTCACGGCGCTGCAGACCGGCGAGATCGACGTCCTGGTCCGCAACTCGACCTGGACGATGTCGCGCGACACGGCGCTCGGCGTGTCCTTCACCGCCACCAACTTCTACGACGGCCAAGCCTTCATGGTGCGCAAGAAGCTCGGCGTGTCGTCCGCGCTCGAGCTGAACGGGGCGACGGTCTGTGTGCAGCAGGGCACGACCACCGAGCTCAACCTGGCCGATTTCTTCCGCAGCAACAAGATGAAGTACGAGATCGTCTCGTTCGCCACCAACGCGGAAACGGTGCGCGCCTACGATTCCGGCCGCTGCGACGCGTTCACCACAGATACTTCGGCGCTGTATGCCGAGCGCCTGCGCCTCACCAATCCCGACGAGCACGTCATCCTGCCGGAGATCATCTCGAAGGAGCCGTTCGCCCCGGCGGTGCGCAAGGGCGACGAGCAATGGTTCGATCTGGTCCGCTGGGTCGGCTTTGCGCTGGTGGGCGCCGAGGAACTCGGCATCACCCAGGCCAACGTCGACGAGATGACGAAATCGGAGAGCCCCGAGATCCGCCGCCTGCTGGGCGTCGAGAGCAAGTTCGGCGAGGGCATCGGGCTGACCAACGATTGGGTGGTCCGCATCATCAAGGCCGGCGGCAATTACGGTGAGATCTTCGACCGCAATCTCGGCGACGGCTCGCGGCTCAAGATCAAGCGCGGGCTCAACTCACTGTGGTCGAAGGGCGGCGTGCAGTACGCACCGCCGATTCGCTGAGCGAAGAGGCCGCTGGACGGGACGCTCCCGTGACCGGCGATGGCGCCGGACCACCCAAGGGGTCGCTCACCGGCAACCCCGCGGTCCGCTCCGCCTTTTTCCAGACCCTGCTCGTCGTCGCGATCGTCGCGCTCGGGTGGTGGGCGGCTCGCAACGTCGCCGACAACCTCCGCGCCGCCAACATCGCGACGGGCTTCGGCTTCCTCTGGGATCCGGCCAATTTCGACATCACCCAGAGCCTGATCTCCTACAACGCCAGCATGAGCTACGGCCGTGCGCTGCTGGTCGGCCTGCTCAATACCCTGCTGGTCTCCGCCATCGGCATCGTGCTGGCGACCTTGCTCGGCTTCGTCGTCGGCATCGCCCGGCTGTCGAAGAACGCCTTGGTCGCCAGGCTGGCGCAGGTCTACGTGGAGCTGCTGCGCAACGTGCCGCTGCTGCTGCAATTGCTGTTCTGGTACAACGCCGTGCTCAAGCCGCTGCCCGGCCCGCGCCAATCGCTGGAGCTCGGCGCCGGTGCGCTGCTCAACAACCGCGGCCTGTTCCTACCGACCATCAATGCGCCGGCGGGTGGCACCGCGGTGCTCGCGGGCTTTGGCGTCGCCGTCCTCGCCTGCGTCGTCCTGGCGCTCTGGAACCGGCGCCGCGTCGACGCGACCGGGCGCTCCGTGCCCGTCCTGCCCGTCGCCGTTGCCCTGCTCGTCGCCGGGCCGGCGTTGGCGCTCGCCCTCTTCGGCGGCCCCGTCTCCATCAATTATCCCGTGCTCAAGGGCTTCAACGTCGCCGGCGGCGTGACGCTGCTGCCGGAGTTCGTGGCGCTGCTCCTGGGCCTGGTGCTCTATACGGCGGCCTTCATCGCCGAGATCGTCCGCGCCGGCATCGCCTCGGTGTCGAAGGGGCAGACCGAGGCGGCCGAGGCGCTCGGCCTGCGCCGCGGGCTCGTCACCCGGCTGGTGATCGTGCCGCAGGCGCTCAGGCTGATCATCCCGCCGCTCACCGGCCAATACCTCAACCTCACCAAGAACTCGTCGCTGGCGGTGGCCATCGGCTATCCCGAGCTGGTGCAGGTCGGCGCCGGGCCCGTGCTGCAGAATACCGGCCAGGCGCTCGAGGTGATCTCGCTCATCATGCTGGTCTATCTCATCATCAGCCTGGTCACGTCGCTCGCCATGAACCTCTACAACCGGCACATTGCCCTGGTGGAGCGCTGACGCCATGAGCCACGCTGCCGGTACCCACGCGGGCGAGGCCGCGGAGCTGAAGCCGCCACCGCTCGAACGTTCGCGCGTGGCGGCGCAGCTCGCGTCGCTGGTCTCGTCGCCCACGAACGTCCTGCTGACGCTCGTCGGCCTAGCGATCATCTATGCCTTGTTCGCGCCGGCGGTGAGGTTCCTGGTGATCGACGCGGTCTGGGCCGGATCGGACCGCGAGGCCTGCCTTGCCCAGACCGTGGGACGCCCGGTCGGCGCATGCTGGCCCTTCGTCTTCAATCGCATCGGCTTTTTCATCTACGGCCAGTATCCGATCGAGGAGCGCTGGCGCGTCAACGTCACGGCCGTGATGGCCGTGGTGCTGATCGCCTGGGCGCTGGCGCCGTCGCTGCCCCGGCGGGGCCTTGCCGTGCTCCTGTTCTTCGTGCCGTTCCCGATCATCGCCTTCCTGCTGCTGACTGGCTCGACCGCGCTCGGCCTGGCGCCGGTGCCGACGCACCTGTGGGGCGGCGTCCTCGTCACCATGACCATCTCGCTGCTCGGCATGGTGGTGTCGTTACCGCTGGGCACGGTGCTGGCGCTGGGGCGGCGCTCGTCGATGCCGATCGTGCGCGTGGTCTGCGTCGTGCTGATCGAGGTCATCCGCGGCGTGCCGCTGATCGCCCTGTTGTTCATGGCCAACCGCATGCTGCCGTTGTTCCTGTCCCAGGGCATGCAGCCGGATTCGCTGCTGCGCGTCATCGTCGGGGTCTGCCTGTTCGCCTCGGCCTCCATGGCCGAGGTGATCCGCGGCGGGCTGCAGGCGCTGCCCAAGGGCCAGTACGAGGCGGCGCAGTCCCTCGGCCTCGGCTATTGGCCGATGATGCTGCTGATCATCCTGCCCCAGGCGCTGAAGCTGGTGATCCCCGGCATCGTCAACACCTTCATCAGCCTGTTCAAGGACACGACGCTGGTCACCATCGTCGGCATCTTCGATTTCCTCACCGCCGTGGAGGTCAGCGCCAACGTGCCGCAATGGTCCTCGCCGGTGACCTCGGTGACCGGCTACGCCTTCGCTGCCATCTTCTATTTCGCCTGCTGCTTCGCCATGTCCCGCTACTCGCTGGCCATGGAGCGGCGGCTGGCCACGGGGACCCGCTGATGAGCGACACTGCCAGTCCAGGCGCCACCGCTGCGGTCGCCGACGAGGCCGTGGTGATGAGCGGCGTGCACAAGTGGTACGGCGCCTTCCACGTCCTGCAGGACATCAACCTCACCGTGAGGCGCGGCGAGCGCATCGTCATCTGCGGGCCCTCGGGATCGGGCAAGTCGACGCTGATCCGCTGCATCAACCGCCTCGAGGAGCATCAGCGGGGGCGCATCGTCGTCGACGGCATCGAGCTCACCAAGGATCTCAAGCGGATCGAGCAGATCCGCCGCGAGGTCGGCATGGTGTTCCAGCAGTTCAACCTGTTCCCGCATCTGACGGTGCTGGAGAACTGCACGCTCGCGCCGATCTGGGTGCGTAAGATGCCGCGCCGCCAGGCCGAGGAGCTGGCGCTGCGCCTGCTCGCGCGGGTGCGCATTCCCGAGCAGGCGCACAAATATCCAGGCCAGCTGTCGGGCGGCCAGCAGCAGCGCGTGGCCATCGCCCGCTCGCTGTGCATGAGCCCCAAGATCATGCTGTTCGACGAGCCGACGTCGGCGCTCGACCCGGAGATGGTCAAGGAGGTGCTGGACACCATGGTCAGCCTGGCCAAGGAGGGCATGACCATGCTGTGCGTGACCCACGAGATGGGCTTCGCCCGCCAGATCGCCGACCGCGTCATCTTCATGGACGGGGGGCAGATCGTCGAGGAGAACGCACCCGAGGCGTTCTTCACCCACCCCCAGCATGAGCGCACGAAGCTGTTCCTCGGCCAGATCCTGGCGTGAGCGCCATCCATCGGCGCGAACGAACTCCAGCTCGCCGGGGTCGACGTGCTTTTCGGCGGACGGCCGCCCGGGACGCGGTTCCGCCGGCGCTACCGCTTCGGTTGCGCCGGGCCGGTCGCGATCGGCGCGCCCGGCGTGCCCGCCCATTCGGTCCATGAGCCGTCGTAGAGCGGCAGCCCGCGCCGGCCGATCTCGTGCAGGCCTAATGTGAGAATGGCGGCCGAGACGCCGGAGCCGCAGGTGGTCAGGATCGGGCGGGCCAGGTCGACGCCGGCTTCCTGGAAGATCACTGTGATCGCCTCGCGCGAGCGCAGGCGGCCGTTGTCGATCAGCGTGCTCGACGGGACATTGAGCGCGCCGGGCATATGGCCCGACGACAGGCCGACCCGGGGCTCGGGAGCCGCGCCGGTGAAGCGGTCGGCGGCGCGGGCGTCGACGACCTGGACCTCGCCCGTCTCCAGGGCGCGCCCGACGTCGCCGATCTTGGCCACGGCGCCGTGGTCGAAGCGCGCGGTGAAGGTGCGCGGCGCCCGGTACACCGGGCCATCTTCGACCGGGCGACCCTCGGCCGTCCATTTCGGCAGCCCGCCGTCGAGGATCGCCACGTCCTCCGCGCCCATCGCGCGCAGCATCCACCAGACCCGCGGCGCTGAGAACAGGCCCATGCCGTCATAGACGACGATGCGCTTGCCGTCGCCGATGCCGAGCTGACCCACGGTCGCGGCGAAGGCGTCCGGCCGCGGCATCATGTGCGGCAGGGGAGAGGTCGGATCCTTGATGAGCTCGATATCGAAGCGCACTGCACCGGGGATGTGGGCGGCGAGATATTCGGCCTGGGGATCGCGGTTCTGGGCCGGCAGGTACCAGGAGCCGTCGACCACGACGAGGTCGGGCGCAGTCAGCTGCTCGAAGAGCTGCTCGGTCGAGACGAGGGCGGAATGGGGCATGAACGGATCGACTCGGGGACAGGGCTGGCCGCAAACGCGACCAGCCTAACGGCACGGACTCGCACGTCCTATCCTTCCCATTGCATCGGCCCGCCGCAACTTCAAATGCGCTGCGCCGGCCGCGTTGCGCACATGTCCGCTCACCCCGCCGGTATGAAGGCGGGCGCGGCGAGGCGTTCCGCGTGGGCCCTCAGATCCTCGGGCCAGCCGGCCATCAGGGCGCTGAAGCGCTCGCCATCGCCGGCGTACAGGGCGCGCGAGGCCTCTTCGTAACCGGGCTGGTTGCCCAGCATGGCGCTCATGAAACGGTCTGCCGCTTGCTGAGCCTGCCGTACCCGCGCCGTATCGCCGTCCACGGCGCGGGCGCCGTCGACCAGCTTGCGCAGCGTGACGGAGATGCCGCCCGGCTGCGCCGCCAGCCATTCCCAGTGGCGCGGCAGCAGCGTGACCTCGCGGGCGACCACGCCCAGCCTGGGTCGGCCGGGCGGGCGCGGAGCGGTCGGCGGCGTGAGCCGGGCGCGAACGTCGTCGTCGCTGCCGCGCAAATCGAAATCGACCGCACCGCCCGTCGCGTCGTCGAAGACGGCGATTGGACCGCCCGCACCTAGCGCAAGCGCGTGCTTGACCGCGATGGCCACCTCGGCGCGGGTCCCCGCCGCCAGCCAACGCTCGCCGGCAAAGGCCGTCACCGTCACGTCGTCCATGGCAAACCTCCTCTTGCCCGCGTCGCAAGTCGTCGGGAGGTTTTATTCCGATGGAATCGAGCTGTCGATTAAACCCGGGTAAAATAATCGTCAGGAGGCGAAGCGGCTCGGCGTGGGGCTCGCGAGGGGCGCAAGGCGCGCGATGGCGGCGGCGTACTCCGCCACGATGTCGTCGATGATGGCGGCGATGCTCTTCACGTCGCCGATGCGGCCGCCCACCTGGCCGGAGAGGGCGATGCCCGCTTCCATGTCGCCGCCGAAATACAGGTCTTTGGCGTGACCGAGCTCGTCCGCCAGGTCGAACTCGCCCTTGGCGACGAGCGCCCGGGTCCGGCCGGTCTTCATGGTGCGCACCGCCTGGCGGGCGTTGGGCTTGAGCACCACCGTGTCGGTATCGGTCGACGTAACGATAGCCTGCTTCCAGTTGTCGTGCACGGGGGCCTCCAGCGAGCAGACGAAGCGCGTGCCCATCTGGATGCCGTCGGCACCGAGCGCGAAGGCGGCGGCCATGCCGCGGCCGTCGCAGATGCCGCCGGCCGCGACAATAGGCCGATCGGTATGGTCGCGGATCAAGGGCACCAGCACCATGGTCGACACCAGGTCCGGATTCTTGAAGCCACCGCCTTCGCCGCCTTCGACGACGAGGCCGTCGACGCCTGCCTCGAGCGCCTTCTGGGCGGCCTTGAGGTTCGGCACCACGTGGAAGACGGTGATGCCGGCTTCCTTGAACAGCGGCGTCAGCTTCGCCGGGTCGCCGGCCGACGTGGTGACGAACTTGACCCCGTATTCGCGGATGACGCGGATCGCGTCCGGATCGCGCAGGAACGCCAGCGCGACATTGACGCCGAACGGCTTGTCGGTGAGCGTGCGCATCTTGATCAGCTCCGCCTCGATCTGGGCGGCGGTGCCGAGGCCGACGCCGACCAGCCCGAAGCCGCCGGCGTTGGACACGCGGGAGGCGAAATCGGCCGTAGCGATGAGTCCCATGGGCGCCTGCACGATCGGGTAGCGGCTGCCCAGAAGCGCTGTCAAAGTCGTACCTTGCATCGTGCCCTCGCGCGTCGAGAACCGGCGTATGGTCGGCCGGCCTCCTCCCTGCCGGGATCGTAACATAAGATACGTTATGTCATAGGAGTAAGTTGCCGCTGTTGGCGCAGGCGAGGCATGCGGACACGTCGCAGCCGGCGATGGGCGCCGCGACTGCCGATGCCGCGTCTGCTTCCTCGCAACCGGCCTTGCGGATATGGTCGCACCACCAGCAGGGGGATGGTCGGACCGGCGCCGCTCGCGGATCTCGGGTGCAAGGCATCGATGCAACAAACTGCCAGCCAGCTTCAACGTCGGCTCGCCGCCGTGCTGATTGCCGACGTGGCCGGCTACAGCCGCCTGATGCAGCTCGACGAGGAGGGCACGCACCGGCGCTGGCAGCCATATCTTCAGCGGGCGCTGGTGCTGATCGCAGAGCAGGGCGGCCAGCTGGTCAAGACCACCGGCGACGGCTTCGTCGCCGCGTTTCCAAGCGTCGTGGCAGCGGGGCGCGCCGCTTTGGCCTGGCTCGCCGAGATCGATGCCGCAGAGACTTCCGTCGAGCCGGCGCGGCGCATCGGCGTGCGCGTCGGCCTGCACCTGGGCGACGTCATCGTCGGCGGTGAAGGCGGCGGCGCCGACGTGTTCGGCGACGGCGTCAACATTGCCGCGCGCCTGGAGCAGCGTGCGACGCCCGGAGCGGTGTGCCTCGACGAGGCCACCCGCCAGCATCTCCTCGGCAAGATCGAAGGTTCGTTCGAGGACCTGGGCCAGCAGCGGCTCAAGAATATCGTGGAGCCGCTGCACCTTTGGCTGCTGCGCCCGGGTCCCACCGGGCCGCGCCCGCTGCGCGCCCGCGCGGCGTGGGTTGCAGCCGTTGCGCTGATGCTCGCGACGTCGGGGGCTGGGCTGTGGGCCTATCGCGGCGGGCTGTCGTCGTCACCGGCGCCAAGCCGGGCGGCAGCCGTGTCGCGCCTGTCGATCGTGGTGCTGCCCTTCGTCAACGTGTCCGGCAACGCCGACGAGGACGTCTTCGCCGACGCCCTGACCGAGGACCTGATCTCCGATCTGTCCCGCATCTCCGACGCCTTCGTGATCTCGCCGTCGACGAGCCTGACATTCAAGGGCAAGCCGGGGTCGGCCGAGGAGGTGGCGCGCCAGCTCGGCGTGGCCTACGCCCTCTCGGGCACGGTGCGGCGCGAAGGCGATGCCGTCCGCGTCGCAGCGAGCCTGATCGATGCGCGGACCGGCGGCGTCCTGTGGTCGGAGCGCTACGATCGCACCCGCGCCGACGTCTATGCCCTCCAGCAGCAGCTCACCGGCCAGATCGCGCGCACGCTCAACCTGGAGCTGAAGGACGCGGCGAGCCGGCGCGTGCTGCGCGGCAAGCCGTCCGACCTCGACGCACAGGATTACGCGCTGCGCGCCTGGGCGGAGCTGTGGACCAAGCCGCAGAGCAAGGCCACCAACGATGCCGCGCTCGGCTTCGTCGACAAGGCGCTGGCCCTCGATCCCGACAATGCCGACGCGCTCGCCTCCAAGTGCTACGCGCTCGCCCGCGCTGCGCGCTACGGCTGGCTGCCCGGGGAGACGCAGGCCCTGGCCGCCGCGGCCATCGCTGCCGGCGAGCGGGCCATTGCGCTCGATCCGCGAGACGCCGACGCGTTCTTCGTGCTCGCCTTCGCCAGCGCCATCCAGGGCAATCTCGATCGCAGCCTGTACCTCTACAAGCGCGCCCAGGAGCTCAATCCAAACCACGCGCCGGCGTTCGCCAACTACGGCTTCGCCCTGGTACTCGCCGGCCGTCCGGAGGAAGCACAGGCCTGGATCGACAAGGCAAGGGCGATCAGCCCGCGTGATCCGCTGGCGCCGATCTGGCTGTCGGTGAGCGCGCTCGCCGCGAGCCTGACCGGCGACGACAAGGCGGCGCTCGAGGCGGCCGAGCGCGCCATCGCGCTTAACCCCAACCATCCGCCGCCCTACCTTTACGCGGCGGTCGCGCTCGACCGCATGGGCCGCACGGCGGAGGCCATGCAGATGATGAAGCGCCACGCCCAGGTCCGTCCCGATTGGACCATCGCCAAGCAGAAGGAGGCGACGGGCGGCTCGCCGGCCTTCGATGCCATGGCCGAGGACATGCTGGCGCGGCTGCGCAAGCTGGGGCTGCCCGAGGCATGAGCCTCGTTGGCTAGAGCATTTCGCCATTGGATGGACCCATCCAATGGCAGAGAAATGCTCATAGTCTTTTGAATCTGGAGCGCTTTCTCGCGATTGGGTGAGGCCACCCAATCGCAAAGCGCTCTAGCTCCGGTCGCAGCGCCGCGGCCAGATCGAGATCGTGGGCGCGCTCGCCGTCGCGCGGCACCATCTCGAAGATCACCGCGATCATGGCCGGACGATCGGGGCGTGCGGGGCCGAAGCAAGCCGCAGAAAGACACGGTCCTCGCGGCGAATGAAGCTCTCGCGCTTGGCAAAGGCGTAGTTCTCGCGCCCTTGCGCGTCATCCCGCAGGCGCGCCCGGTAGGCCTCGTACGCGGCCAGGCTCTCGATGCTGTAGACGCCGTAGGCGGTGGTTGCAGAGCCCTCGTGCGGGGCGAAGTAGCCGATCAGATCGGCGCCGCAGCGCGGGATCGCCTGGCCCCAGGCGCGGGCGTAATGCTCGAAGGCGTCGACCCGGAAGGGGTCGATCTCGTAGCGGATGAAGCAGGTGATCATCGGGGCCTCCTGTTGATCGTGAGCGTCCTCGTCACGGCTCAAACATAGTCGATTGAGCGGCGCCAACAGTTCGGCTAAGCTCGAAGTGTCAGTGGAGGCGCCGAGAATGAAGGATGGGCCGTCGATCGCCACCGTCGCCGCGCTGATCGGCGATCCCGCGCGTGCGAACATGCTCGCTGCGCTGATGGATGGGCGCGCGCTCACCGTGTCCGAGCTCGCCCAGGCCGCCGGTGTCACCATCCAGACGGCGAGCGGCCATCTGGCCAAGCTCGATGCGGCGCGATTGCTGTCGGCTGAGCGGCAGGGCCGGCATCGCTATTTCCGCCTGTCCGGTGCCGACATCGCCGCGGTGCTCGAGGGCCTGATGGGCCTGGCGCAGCGCACCGGCGCGGTGCGGGTGCGGACCGGCCCACGCGATGCGGCCATGCGGACGGCGCGTGTCTGCTACGATCATCTGGCCGGGGAGCATGCGGTGGCGCTCATGGACAGCCTGATCCGTCATGGCCGGCTGACCGATGCCCCGGAGCCCGAGGTCACCCCCGAGGGCCGAACCTTCTTCGCCGGCCTGGGTATCGATGCCGAAAACCAGGTTTCGGCCCGGCGCCCCCTCTGCCGCCGCTGCCTGGATTGGAGCGAGCGGAGGAGCCACCTCGGCGGCCTGCTCGGTGCCAGGTTGCTGGCACGTATGATCGAGCAGCGATGGGCGCGGCGCAGCGAGGGGAGGGTGATCCTGTTCACGCCCTCAGGACGCCGCGCATTCGCCGATCGGTTCGATGTCGTGATGGACTGAGCGCGCTGCGCGGAGCATGTTTTTGCCGTCGGCGGATCTCATTCCGGTTGCGACATGCGTTCGCGCGACGGCGTTCCGGTGCCGATCCGGAGCCCCGTCAACGTGCTGCGCAGAGCCGCGGCCGCGTCGGCGCCGTTGCTCTCCTCGAACTCACGCTGGGCTTCCTGCCATAAGGGGACGGCGGCGGCCAACGCCGCGGCGCCTGCGGACGTCAGCATGATCGTACGACTACGCCCGTCGGTCCTGGACGGTGAGACGACGACGAGGCCGGCTCGTTCGAGAGGGCGCAAGTTCTTGCCGGCGGTCGTCCGATCGAGCTCCATGCGCCGCGCCAGCTCGTTGATCGGCATCTCGTCGAGATGCCGCAGCAGGGCGAGGATCGAGTATTGGGTCGACCGTAAGCCGGTCGTCGCCAGCTTGCGGTCGTAGAACTGGGACATGCGCCGCGCGGCGCGCCGCAACGCGCCAGCGTAGCATTGGCTTATCCCTGGTGGGCGTTCGGTCACCGTAGGCACCTCAAACGTCACCCCACTCCATTGTGCGTCGCCGAAAAGAGCTTGCGAAATTTAGGAGCATATGCTCTCTTCCCGATTTAGAAGCATATGCTCGTACATTAATGTGCGCAAGCGAGGCCGTCCGGGCGGAAGCCGAACATGCGACCGCCTGCAAGGAGACTACCGTGACCAGCAGCCCGGACGCCAGCGGCGCATTGGCCTTGCGCTCATCGATGACAATGCCCGCAGGCGCCTACGTCCAGGCCGATCCCACTCCCCTTGCCGAGCCGGCGGCGACGCCGAGCGGCGATCCCAAGGCCGCCATGCGCCAGGCCATGCTGACCGGACCGATCCTGCCGACCATGCTGAAGCTCGGCTTGCCGACGATCGTGGTCCTGGTGGCGCAGACGTTCGTCGGCATCGCCGAGACCTTCTATGTCGGCTTCCTCGGCACCGATGCGCTGGTCGGCGTCGCCCTGGTCTTTCCCATCGCCATGCTCATGGCGATGATGTCGAACGGCGGTATTGGCGGCGGCGTCGCCTCCGCGGTGGCGCGCGCCGTCGGCGCCGGGCGGCAGCACGATGCCGACGCGCTGGTGTGGCACACCCTGGTCCTGGCGGTGGTCTTCGGCCTCGCCTTCACGGCCGCTATCCTGCTTGCCGGGCCGGCGCTCTACCGCGCGCTCGGTGGGCACGGCGCGGCGCTCGACGCCGCATTGCTCTATTCGGCTTACGTCTTCGTCGGCTCGGTGCCGGCGTGGATCGTCAATCTGCTGTGCGCGGCGCTCCGTGGCGCCGGCAACGTGCGCGTCCCGGCCCTGGTCGTACTGCTCGGCGCCGCGGCGCTGGTCCCTTTGTCGCCGGTGCTGATCTTCGGCCTCGGGCCCCTGCCGGGCTTCGGCGTCGCTGGTGCCGGTCTGGCGGTGACGGCCTATTACACCGTCGCCGCCGTCGTGCTGCTCGCCTACATGCGGCGCGGCAGGTCGGGCCTGACGCTCCGGCGCGGGCGCCTCGAAGTGCGGTTGTTCCGCGACATCCTGGGCGTCGGCATCATTTCGGCGCTGAGCGCCGTGCAGCTCAATCTGACCGTCATCCTCGTCACCGGCGCCGTCGGCCGCTTCGGCACCGATGCGCTGGCCGGCTACGGCCTCGCGTCGCGGCTCGATTATCTGCTCATCCCGCTGCTGTTCGGCCTCGGCACGGCGGTGCTGACCATGGTCGGCACCAATATCGGCGCCGGCAACGTCGAGCGCGCCAGCCGCATCGCCTGGGCCGGTACCTTCGTCGCGGTGGGCTTCACCCAGGCGGTCGGCATCGCGGTGGCGCTGTTTCCGAACGCGTGGCTCGGCCTGTTCAGTCACGATGCGGCGGTGCTGGAGCCGGGGGCGCTCTATCTGCGGCTGGTCGGGCCGTTCTACGGCGCCATCGGCGCGACCTTCCTGCTCGGCTTCGCCTCGCAAGGCGGCGGCCGGCCGATCTGGCCGTTCCTCGGTGGCACCTTGCGCCTGCTGGTCGCTGCCGGCGTCGGCTGGTACGCGGTCGCCCAGCTCGGCGCCGGGCTGGCGACGCTGTTCCTGGTCATCGCTGCGGCGGCCGTCGGCGCCGCCGCCATCTGCGTCGCCGCCACCTTGGCGGGCGCCACCTGGCGCCGCCCCGTGACGGCCCCGAGATTGGGGATATCGCGATAGACGTCCGCTCAGCCGTCGGCCGGGCCGCGGCCGGCTAGCTTGGCTGCACGGCAGCCGCCAGCTCGCCGTACGCCAAAGTCAACAAGCGCACGAAGCGTGCCGCCCAGGCGCGCTGGCCGTCGTCGTCGGCGATCAGGTCCTGGCGAATCTCGATGGCGATGTGATGCAGGCCGCGGCGCTCGCCGTGGACCGGGATGGTGTAGTCGGACGCGTCGCTGACGCTGTAAGGCTCGTTGTCGCCCACGACCAGGCCGTCCTCGCGCTCGAGCAGCGCCATCAGCGGGGCGGCGAAGCGCCGGTCGCGATTATAGAGCAGGCCGGCGTGCCAGGGCCGGGTGATCCCCTTGAACACCGGGGTGAAGCTGTGCATGGCGATCAGCGCGACCGGCCTGTCTGCTTGCTGTCGCGCGTCGAGCTCGGCGGCAATCCGATCGTGATAGGGCTGGAAGATCTCGCGCACGCGAGCGGCCTGCTCGCTCGCGCCGATGCGGGTATTGCCGGGGACGGGCGTCGTCTCGCTGACGGCCGGCATCGACGTCTCGGCGTCCGGCGGGCGGTTGCAGTCGACGATCAGTCGCGAATAGTTCTGCTGGATCAGCGTGGCATCGAGCGCGTCCGCCATGTGGCGGCAGACGCCGGCGATGCCGATGTCCCAGCCGATGTGACGCTCCCATTCGTGCTCCGGAAGGCCGAGGCGGCCGAGCGCCTTGGGAAACGCCTTGTCCGCATGATCCGCGACGAGCAGCAGGGGCGAAGCGCCGTCCGGATTGCGCACCGTCACCGGTGCCGGCTCGTCGCCTGCCAGTAGTCGTTCGGTCACCTTGAGAAATCCGTGGCGGGCCTGTGGGGAGGGCGGGCAAGGTCCTGCTTGCGAAGCGCAACCTCGCCTTTATGGCGCGATCCGCCGATCGAGGCGAGCGGCGTGTTGTCGCTCGCGCCTGCGCCGGGCGCACCGCGTCCGAGCTCGGCCTTAGGCGGTTGCACGGAGGGTAACAAGCCGCCCCGCACGTTGCAGTGCGCCCTAAGCCTTGTCGCCGTAGGAATCCTTCAGGCTGTCGAACAGCCGGTGCGCCGTCGGGTGGGCGTTCAGGCTCGCCAGGTAGAGATAGAAGCTCACGTCCGGCAGCGGCGGCAGGCCGTCGGCGCCGCCGAGCACGCGGAACGCCGGCTCGAGCGTCTCGATGGAGCGGGTGGTGACGCCGACGCCGGCCCGCACCGCCGCCTTGATGCCGGAGAGCGAGCCCGAGATGTGGGTGATGCGCAGCGGCACGCCGGCCGCTTCCAGCGCCTCCAGCGCGATATTGCGGAACAGGCTCGGCTCGTCGTGCAGCACCAGCGGCACGGGCTCGTGCCGCAGCAGCTTGAAGTCGGCAGCCGCGAGCCAGACGGCCGGCGCGGTGCGCAGCCGCAGGCGCGGGTGGCCGGCTTCGTCACGTGTCGAGATCGCCATGTCGATCTCGCCCTGGCGCATCGACTGCATCAGGAAGGCGCTGCGCGCGATGTGAATGACGACGCGCACCCCGGGGTACATGGTCGAGAAGCGGCGCAGCAGCCCGGGCAGGATGGTCTCGGTCGCATCGTCCGGCGCGCCGAGGCGGATTTCACCCGTCACCGCCGTGGCCACCAGCGAGGCGAAGGCCTCGTCGTGCAGGGCGAGGATGCGGCGGGCGTAGTCCAGCAGTTTGATGCCGTCCTCGGTCAGCTTCTTGGCGCGACCCTCCTTGCGGAACAGCGGCCGGCCGATGCTCGCCTCCAGCCTCTGGATGCGCTGGGTGATGGCGGGCTGGCTGCGATAGACGCGCCCGGCCGCCGCCGCAAACGAGCCCTGGTCGACGACAGTGACGAACGTGCGCAGGGCTTCGAGGTCTAGCATCGGCATGACACATAAATTTTGTTGAACCATTCTCGTTGTAAAACTGTCTTGCTGCACTGCAAGGGGTTGCTAGCATCAGGGGGTATTGCGATGAGGCCCCCGCCAAGATGTCGTCGAGCGCCGGACAGCTGAACCAACGACGCGCCGCCGTCATCGGCGCTGGTCCGGCTGGTCTGGTCACCGCAAAGATCCTGAAAGACGAAGGTTTCGCCGTCACGATCTTCGAGAAGGGTTCTGCGGTCGGCGGAACCTGGGTCTACGACAACGATAACGGCAGGAACTATCTCTACCGCAGCTTGCACATCAATACGTCGCGGACACTGACCGCCTTCCAGGGGCTGCCGTTCGACGATGCCACCCAGCGCATCCCCGACCATCGCGATATGGCGCGCTATCTGGCGGCCTACGCCGATCACTTCGGCTTAAGGGCGCTCGTTCGCTTTCACGCCGAGGTCACCGCGCTGCGGCCGGCCGCCGGCGGCGCGAGCGGCTCGGGCTGGACGGTTGCGACCGGGGATGGCGGAGAAGAAAATTTCCATGTCGCGGTGGTCTGCACCGGTCCGTTCTCCCGTCCCGCACACGCGGAGGAGCTGAGCGGCGGCTTCACCGGCACCTACCTGCACGCGTCGGCCTACCGGGCGCCGGAGCCGTTCGTCGGCAAGCGCATCTGCATCGTTGGCGCGGGCAACAGCGGCGTCGACATCGCCAGCGACGTCTGCGCCACGGCGGCGCGCACCGTGCTGGTGGCGCGGTCGCCGGTGTTCATCATGCCGCACACGGTGTTCGGCCTGTCCATCGGCGACATCAAGGCGCGCTACCTGCAGCACCGCCTGCTGCCGGCGGCGTTCGGCCGCCGGGTGCTCGGCTGGCTGGTGCGCGCCGTGCACGGCCGCATGACGTCGCACGGGTTCAAGCCGGCGATGCACCGGGTGCATCCGACCATCAGCTCCACCATCGTCCAGGACATCCTGTTCGAGCGGGTGGGGGTGAAGCAGGGCATCGCCGGCATCGACGGCCAGCGCGTCACCTTCGTCGACGGCACCAGCGAGACGTACGACTGCCTGATCGCGGCGACCGGCTTCGTGAGCGAGTTCCCGTTCCTGCCCCAGGACGTGGTCCCGACGCCCGGCCATCGGCTCGAGCTCTACAAGCGCATCGTGCCGCCGGACCGGCCGGGGCTTTATTTCGTCGGCATGATCGCCCTGGACACGCCGATCAACTACGCCTGCGAACGGCAGGCGCAATGGATCGCCGAGATCGAGCGGGGCGGCGTCGCGCTGCCCGATGCGGACGAGATGCGGGCCGACATCGCGGCCAAGCGGCGCTGGGTGGCTGACGAGTTCGGCCCGAGCATGCGCCACAGCCTCCAGGAAGACAGTGTCCGCTACTACGGAGAGCTCGCCCGCGCCCTGCGCCAGGGCCGTCGCCGGCATGCGGCCCGCCTGCGGCGCAGCACCCGCGCGGCGGCGCCCGACGCTAGGGACCGCCCTGGCCCGCCGCACGCAACCTTGCCCCTCAGCCAACCCACGTCCCGGAGATCCGTCCCATGAGCAACGTCGTCGTCCGAACCGCAGCGGCATGGACGCGCAAGCCCGCGGCCGTTCTCGGGCGCCGCGCGCTGCTGGCGCTGTCCCTTGCGGCGCTCGGCCTGGGGCCGGCGGCGGCCCAGGCGCCGACGCCGGTGACGATCCGCGTCGACGTCTTCTTCTACGGCTCGCACGTGCCGATCCTCTACGGCATCGTCGACGGCATCTATAAGAAGCACGGCCTCGACGTGACCGCCCAGACCGGACGCGGCTCGGCGACGACGATCCAGACCGTGGCCGCCGGCACCGACCAGTTCGGCTTCGCCGACGGCGGCACGCTGGTGAAGTTCGCGGCCCAGGGGCTGGCGGCCAAGCAGATCGTCGGCATGCTGCAGACCAGCCCGGCGGTGATCCTGGCCATGCCCGACAGCGGCATCAAGGAGCCGAAGGACCTGGCCGGCCGCAAGGGCGGCTTCGGCAACGGCTCGGCGCCCGAGCAGCTGTTCGCCGCCTTCCTGAAGGTGACGGGCGTGGACGGCAGCGGCATCCAGCGCGTCGGTGTCGACATCCCGACCCGCGACAGCCTGTTCCTGCAGAAGCAGACCGATTTCAGCTTCGGCTACACGGTGACGCAGCTTCCCCTGATGGAAGAGAAATGCGCCTGCAAGCTCAACGTCCTGGCTTATCCGAAGTACGGCCTGAACCTGGTCAGCAACGGCATCATCGTCAGCACCAAGTATGCGTCCGAGAACCCGGATGTGGTGAAGCGCTTCGCCCAGGCGACCGCCGAGGCGATCGACGCTGCCAAGGCGAGCCCGGAGAAGGCGATCGACGCCTTCTTCGACTACGCCAAGGGCACCCAGATCAGCCGCGCCGTGATCACCAAGCAGTGGGAAGAAACCGTCAAGCTGCTCGCCACGGACGCCACCAAGGGCAAGCCAACCGGGGTGATGGACACCGGCGATTGGCAGAAGACCATCGATCTCCTGGTCGAATACCAGGGGCTGCCCAAGGATTCCGTCAAGCCGGACGCCATCTTTTCCAACCAGTACCTCACCAAGTGAGGGGTCGGACGGCTCTCCGTCGCAACGAGGCCCATGGATGAACGCTGCCGCGCCCTTCATCGACATCCGCTCCGTGACCAAGCGGTACGGATCGGCCGACGGCGGCGGCGTCCAGGCGCTGTCCAGCGTGTCGATGCGCATCGAGGAAGGGGAGTTCGTCTCGCTGCTCGGCCCCAGCGGCTGCGGCAAGACCACGCTGATGATGATCGTCGCCGGCCTGGCCGCGCCATCCCAGGGCGAGGTCCGCATCGGCGGCCGACGCGTCGACGGCCCGTTCACCGATCTCGGCATCATCTTCCAGAACGCTGAGCTGCTCGATTGGCGCACCGCCCTGCAGAACATCCTGCTGCAGATCGAGATCCGCAGGCTGCCGGTCAGGGATTATCTGGCGCAGGCCCGGCAGTTGCTGGCCAATGTCGGGCTGAAGGACTTTGAGCAGAAATATCCGGACGAATTGTCGGGCGGCATGAAGCAGCGCGTCGCCCTGTGCCGGGCCCTGGTGCACGATCCGGACATCCTGCTGATGGACGAGCCGTTCGGCGCCCTCGACGCCATGACGCGCGATCAGATGAACGCGGACCTGCAGCGGCTGTGGCTGGAGAGGCGGAAAACCGCCATCCTGGTGACGCACAGCATCGCCGAGGCGGTGTTCATGTCGGACCGCGTCATCGTGATGAGCGCCCGGCCCGGCACCATCGCCGAGGACATCACCATCGATCTGCCGCGCCCGCGGCCGCTGGAGATCCGCGATAGCCCCGAATTCAACGCCTACACCGGCCAGATCCGCCACATCTTCAAGCAGCTCGGGGTCTTCGGCAATGACTGACGCCAGCATCCGAGCCCAGCCGGCGGAGGCCGCGGTGCGCGACGGGAAAAGCCTGCTGCGCCGGCTCGTACCGCTCGCCACGGTGTTGGCGCTGCTGCTCGTCTGGGAGGGCGCGGTGCGGGCGTTCAGCATTCCCGTGTTCATGCTGCCGCCGCCGAGCGCCATCCTGCACGAGGTCGTGGCCCAGCACGCCTTCTTCCTCAAGCACGCCATCGCCACCGCGTGGGCCATCATCCTGGGCTTTGCGCTGGCCGTGATCGTGGGCGTGCCGATGGCGACGCTGATGGTCTATTCCAAGACCTTCAGCGAGGCGATCCAGCCGGTGGTGATCACCGCCCAGGTGCTGCCGAAGGTGGCGCTGGCGCCGCTGTTCATCGTCTGGTTCGGCTTCGGCCTGCTGCCCAAGGTGATCATGACCTTCCTGATCGCCTTCTTCCCGATCGTCATCGACACGCTGACCGGGCTGATGGCGGTGCGCCCGGAGAGCCTGATGCTGATCCGCTCCATGGGCGGCAACCGCTGGCAGTCGTTCTGGAAGGTGCGCCTGCCGACGGCGCTGCCGAGCATGTTCGCGGGCCTCAAGGTGGGCATGACCTTCGCCGTCGTCGGCGCCATCGTCGCCGAGTTCGTCGCCTCCGATTCCGGCCTCGGCTACGTGCTCGTGGAGGCCCGGGCCAACCTCGCCATGGTGACGGTGTTCGCCGCCATCTTCTGGCTCATCGCCATGGGCTTCGCCTTCTACTACGCCGTCGAGTTCGCCGAGCGGGCGCTGATGAAAGGGCGCAACCGCAAGCGCGGGCATGAACTGGGCGCCGGGCTCTAGAGCATGATCGCCCGCGGGCGGTGCGGCCCCTTGGATAAGATCATGCCCGAAAACAACGACTTGGAGCGAAATGATGACTCACGACGAGATCGTCCCGCTCCAAGTCGCGCCGATCACAGCAGCTTCGATTGAATGGGAGAACGGACCATGCAGGTCATCAAGACCGAGATTCCGACGATGCCGCCGGGGCCCTTCTCCCAGGCGGTCAAGCACGGCGGCATCGTCTACGTGGCCGGCCAGGTGGCCTACGACGGCGTCGCCGGCAAGCCGCAGATCGGCGACATCAAGGAGCAGACCCGGCTGGTGATGAAGAACCTCATCGCCGTGCTGGAGGCCTCGGGCAGCTCGCTCGACCGGATCATGAAGCTCACCTGCATCCTGCCGAACTTTCCGACCGACTACATCGGCTTCAACGAGGCCTTCAAGGAGTTCTTTCCCGGCCCCGCGTATCCGGCGCGCACCACCATGCAGGCCGGCCTGCTCGGCGGCTTCCTCGTGGAGATCGAGGCGATCGCGCTTTGTGACGATTGAGGAGGACGGGCGATGAGCGACGAGACGTTCTACGAAGGCCTCATGCGCCGGCAGGCGGAGACCTACACCTACAAGGGCAAGCTGATCATCCGCGCCAAGGACGTGCAGTGGCATACCAGCCCGCAGGGGCGTAACGCCGTCGTCGTCGATGCCTCGACCGGCATGGAGGCGCGGTCGTTCGGCACCATCATCACCGAGATCGCGCCGGGCGGTCAGTCGGGTCTGCACCAGCACACGTTCGAGGCGGCGGCCTACGTTCTGGAAGGCCGCGGCCGCGAGATCGTCGGCGATGAGGCCTTCGACTGGGATGTGGGCGACACCTTCTACCTGCCGCCCAACGTGCCGCACCGGCACATCAACCGCGACCGGCACAAGCCGGCCCGCATCCTGCAGATCGAGGCGTGGCCGCTGACCATCGCGCTCGGCATCTCGCGGCTCGACCAGTTCGAGCCAGCGGGTCCGGCCCCCGCCGAGATCTACGACACCTGATCATAGCCAAGGCCCCGCGCCAGGGCGGCTCGCCGCCTGCGCCCGGCCGCCCAATCCCGATGGGAACGCCCATGAGTCACTCCGCACGCCTGAGCGGCAAGGTCGCCCTGATCACCGGCGCGGCCAACGGCATCGGTGCCGCCACCGCCGAGCTTTTCGCCGGGGAGGGCGCCGCCCTCGGCCTCATCGACAAGGACGCCGAAGGGCTGGCCAAGCTGGCCGATCGGCTCGCTGCCACAGGCGCCAAGGTGCACGGCCTGGCCGGCGATGTCACCGATGCTGCGGCCATCAAGCAGGTCGTCGACGAGACCGTAGCGCGCTTCGGCCCGGTGACGGTGCTCGTCAACAACGCCGGGGTGACGCTGACGCGGCCGTTCATGGAGACCACCATGGCCGACGTCGACTTCCTCGTCGGCGTCAACCTGAAGGGGCTCGTGCTGGCCAGCCAGGCGGTGATCCCGCACATGGCGGCGGCGGGAGGCGGGGCCATCGTCCACGACGCCTCCAATGCCGGCATCGTCGGCCGTCCCTGGCAGCCGTTCTACGGCGCGACCAAGGCCGGCATCGTCTCGTTGACCAAGTCGATGGCGCTGGCGCACGCCCGCGACAACATCCGAGTCAACTGCATCTGCCCGGGCTCCATCGACACCCCGATGCTGCGCGGGGCGCTCGCCTCGTCCGGCAACTTCGACCAGAACTGGCGGCGGACGGCGATGGTGATCCCGCTCGGGCGAATCGGTGCCGCCGACGACATCGCCTATGCGACGCTGTTCCTGGCCTCGGACGAGGCGAAGTACATCACCGGCGTCGCCCTTCCCGTCGACGGCGGCCGCACTGCCGGCGTGCCCGAGGTCTCCCACCTCACCATGGAGCAGCAGGGCTGACCAGCGGCCCCGTCTCTCGCCTTGTTCTCCAACCGGTGACAGTTGTGTCGATGCAAGCACTCTCAGATATCCGCGTCGTCGAGTTCTGCCAGATCGCCGCCGGCCCGTTCGCCGGCATGCTGCTGGCCGACATGGGCGCCGACGTCGTCAAGGTCGAAGCGCGCGACGGCGACGGCATGCGCCAATGGCCGCCGCAGAGCGGCGGCTACTCCGAGAATTTCGCCTCGCTCAACCGCAACAAGCGCTCCGTCGTCCTCGACCTCAAGGATCCCGAGCAACTGGCCCGCGCCCGCGCCCTCTGCCTCGGCGCCGACGTGGTGATCGAGAACTTCCGGCCCGGCGTGATGAAACGCCTGGGCCTTGGATTCGAGCAACTGAAGGCCGCAGCGCCCGGGCTCGTCTATTGCTCGATCTCCGCTTTCGGCCAGAGCGGCCCGCGCGCCCAGGAGGGCGGCTTCGACGTCACCATCCAGGCGATCGGCGGGGTCATGAGCGTCACCGGCGTCCCCGACGGCGAGCCGGTGAAGTGCGGCGTGCCGGTCAGCGATTTCGCCGCCGGCCTCTATGCCGCCTATGCCATCGTCTGCGCGCTGCGGCGCGTCGCCGGCGGGGAGGGCGGGTGCCACATCGACGTGCCCATGCTCGGCACCACGCTCGGCATCGCGGCGCTGCAGGTGAGCGAGTATTTCGGCAACGGCACCGACCCGAAAAAGCTCGGCTCGGCGCACCCGCGCAACGCGCCCTACCAGGCCTTCCGCTGCGCCGACGGCTATTTCGTCATGGCCGCCGGCAACAACGACCTGTACCGGCGGGCGTGCGAGGCCATCGGCCGCACCGAGCTGATCGACGACCCGCGCTTTGCGACCCCGACGCTGCGGGCCAAGCATCAGGTCGAGCTCAAGGACCTGCTGGAGACCACCTTCGCGACCATGACGGCCGAGGTGTGCCTCGAGCGCATGAATGCCTCCGGCGTGCCCTGCGCACCGATCAACACCTATTCGCAGGCGCTCGCCGATCCCCAGGTGGCCCACTACGGCTGGATCCAGCCGATGACGCTGCCGGGCGGCGCGGCGACGCGGGCCTTCACGCTGCCGGTCAGCATCGACGGCGAGGGCTTTGGCGTCTATCGCCGGCCCCCGGCCCTGGGCGAGCACACGGACGAGGTGCTGGCCGAGCTCGACGGCGCCCGCCGGGGCGCCGTGGCGGCACGCTGAGGCGATCCCGTCGTGTCCGACCGACCCACCCCGCTGCGGCCGAAGTCCCGCCTGATCCACAGTGGCCGGCCGCAATCGGGCGGGCCGGTCAATCCGCCGATCGTCCGGGCCAGCACCATCCTGCACGGCTCGGTCGAGGAGGTGCGCCAGGCCGAGGCGGCACGGGCCGCCGGGCAGCGGGTGCAGACCTACGGGCGGCGGGGCACGGACACCGGCTACGCCCTGGAGGACGCGCTGATCGCGCTCGAAGGAGGCGAGGGTGCGCGGCTGACCGCCTCCGGTCTTGCCGCCAACGTGCTGGTGTTCACGGCCTTCCTCAAGGCGGGCGATCATGTCGCCGTGTCGGACGGAGTCTACGGGCCGGTGCGGCGCTTCGTCGACCGCGTCCTGCCGGGGCTCGGCGTCGCCTACGACTATTTCGCCGCGGATGGCTCCGACGCCGCCGACGTGCTCAGGCCGCAGACGCGTCTCGTCTACGCCGAATGTCCGGGCTCGGTGCTGTTCGAGGTGCTCGACCTGCCGCGCCTCGCCGAGCTGGCCCACGGCCACGGCGCCATCGTTGCCGTCGACAGCACCTGGGGCTCGGGCTGGACCTATCATCCGCTCGCGCTTGGCGCCGACGTCTCGATCCTGTCGGCGACCAAGTATCTGGCAGGCCACTCGGACGTGCACCTGGGCGCCGTCGTCGCCAATGCTGCAGCCTGGCCGGCGCTCGACGCCATGGCCGATCTCACCGGTGCCGCCGCCTCGCCCGAGGATGCCTACCTGGTGCTGCGCGGGCTGCGCACGCTCGCCGTCCGCATGGCCGAGCACGAGCGCAGTGCCCGCGTCCTGGCCGGCTGGTTCGCAGGCAAGCCCTGGGTCAGCCGCGTGTTCTTTCCGCCGGACACCGACCATGCCGGCCACGCTCTGTGGCGGCGCGACTTCTCCGGTGCCTGCGGCCTGCTGTCCGTGGAGTTCGGCGGTGTCGACGAAGCCGCGGTCGCGGGCTTCCTCGACCGGCTGACGCTTTTCGGGCTCGGCTCGTCCTGGGGTGGCTTCGAGAGTCTGGCGCGCCTGGAGCATGCCGCCTCCCTGCGCAGCGTCTCGCCGGCGCCCGCCGGGCCCGTCGTGCGTTTTCATGCGGGCCTGGAGGACGTGGCCGACCTGATCGCCGACCTGGACGCGGCGGCCGCCGTCCTGCCGGGCAGGGGGTGAGGCGGCCATGCTGGATCTCGAGATCGCCGACGGACTGGCCACCATCACGCTGAAGCGCGCGGCGCGCGGCAATGCGCTGTCGGCCGAGCTGGTGGAGCAGATGCTGGAGACGCTGCCGCGTGCCTGGAGCGACGCGGCCGTCCACACCGTGCTGCTGCGCGGCGAGGGGCGTCACTTCTGCACCGGCTTCGATCTGGGCGACCTCGACCGGGCGAGCGACGGCGACCTGCTGCTGCGCTTCGTGCGCGTCGAGCAACTGCTGCAGGCGGTCTGGCACGCGCCGGTGCGCACGGCGGCGGTCGCGGCAGGGCGCACTTGGGGGGCAGGCGCCGACCTCTTCGCCGCGTGCGACGTGCGCATCGCCGCTGCCGAGACCCGCTTCCGCTTTCCCGGCGCCGGCTTCGGCATCGTCCTCGGCACGCGGCGGCTCGCGGCCCGCGTCGGCGAGGACACCGCCCGGCGCTGGCTGCTCGCGTCGGCGGAGGTCGTGGCGCCCGAGGCGCGGGACGCGGGGCTGGTCACCGACATCGTCGCGGCGGACGCCTGCGCGGCCTGGATCGCGGAGCGCCTGACGCCGCCGCGCATCGTGCCCCGGGTCGTCGACGCCCTCCACGCCGCCAGCCGCACCGACGGCCGCGATGCGGATCTCGCGGCGCTGGTCCGCTCGGCGGCGTTGCCCGGGCTGCGCGATCGCATCGCCGCCTATGCTGCCGGCGCCCGCGCGGGGGACAGCCGATGACCGCCGGACCGGTGCTGGCGCGGCTCGGCGCCTGGGCTGCGGGCCTTGCGGCGGCCGACCTGCCGGAGGTGGTGGTCCACGCGGCGACGCGGTCGATCCTCGACACGGTGGGCGTCGGGCTTGCCGGCGCGAGCCGACCGGTCACGCGCGCGGTGATCGAGACGATTGCTGCGGAGGCGGCACTGGGGCGGTCGACGGTGCTCGGCACGTCGCTCAGGCTGCGTCCGCTGGGGGCGGCGCTGATCAACGGCACCGCCTGCCACGCCCTCGACTTCGACGACACCTGTTATGACGGCATCGTCCACGCCTCCTGCGTGATCCTGCCCGCCGTGCTCGCCTGCGCCGAGGAGCAGGACGCCACGGGCGGCGACCTGCTGGCCGGCTTCGTGGCCGGATCCGAGATCACCTACGTCCTGGGCCGGGCACTGCCGGGCATCTTCTGGCAGGGCTGGTGGACCACCTCGCTGCTCGGCGCCGTCGGCGCGGCGGCCGGCGCGGCGCGCACGCTCGGGCTCGATGCGGAGCGGACGACGCACGCCATGGCCATCGCCTCCTGCTTCACCTTCGGCCTGAGGACGCTGCTCGGCACCGACGCGACGGCCGTCGGGGCCGGCTATGCGGCCGAGGCCGGCGCGCGCGCGGCGCTGTTCGCGGCCAAGGGGCTGCGGGGGCCAGTGGCGACGTTCGAAGGGGATCTCGGCATCGCGCGGATGTTCAACCGCGGGGCGGTCGATGCGGCGGCCTTCGATACGCTGGGTCATGACTATGCGCTCGCCCGCGACGCCATCGCCTTCAAGGCCTATCCGGCCTGTTCGGGCACGCAGGCAGCGGTGCAGGCGGTGGGCGAGCTGATCGCCGAGCATGGCCTGTCCGCCGCCGCCGTGGCGCGCGTGCACTGCCGCGTCACGCCGCTGGTCGCGGAAAACCTGCGCTATCCGCGGCCGGCGTCGCTGACCGAGGCCCAGTTCAGCCTGCCGTTCGCCATCGGCTGCCAGCTGCGCTTCGGCGCCTTCGGGCCGCGCGAGCTCGCCGACGGCGTCCTCGACGACGCTGGCCTCGCGGCCCAGATGGCCAAGGTCGAGATGCTCCGCGACGATGGTCTCGTCGGCTCGGCCGATCGCGAGCGTTGGCCTGAGGCGGCCGAGGTCATGATGACGCTCGCCGACGGACGGACGCTGCGCCGTTTTGTCGGGGCGGCCCGCGGCATGCCGGATGCGCCGATCAGCGACGCCGATCTCGACCGCAAGTTCATCGCCTGCGCCGACGAAGCGCTCGGCTGCGACGACGGGATCGGGCTGCTCGAGCGCCTGCGTGATCTCGAGCGCGTGTCGCAGGTGCGCGATCTGTTCGCGGGAGCTGTCCCATGAGCGCCACCAGCGCCCTCAAGAGCGTCGACGTCGCCGTGATCGGCAGCGGCGCGGCCGGATTGCTCGCCGCCACCGAAGCGGCGCTCAACGGTGCGCGCGTCGTGGTGCTGAGCAAGGGCCAGGTCGGCCGCTCGGGAGCGACCGCGACGATCACCGGCGACATCTCGGTGGACGGCGCCACCATCAAGCGCCTGGGCTTGGCGGGCGATGCGACGGACAGCGTCGAGGCCTTCTACGACGACACCATCGCCGGTGGTGCGGAGCTCAACGATCCGGCACTTGCCAGGGCCATGGTCGAGGAGGTGGGCGCCGAGGTCGCCCTCCTGATGCAGGCCGGGCTCAAGGTGGTCGGCATCGGCCACGCGCCGGGCCACCGTCACCCGCGCGGCGTCCTGGTGTCGGGCATGCAGATGCTGCAGATCATGACCCGGCAGGCGATCAAGGCCGGCGTGCTGTTCCGAGACGAATTCTACGCCAGCGACATCCTGCTCGACGAAGCCGGGGCGGCCGCCGGCGTCGCCGGGGTCGACCTGCGCACCGGCCGCTGCGCCGGCGTCGCGGCCGCGTCCGTCGTCATCGCCACCGGCGGCGGCGCCATGGCCTATCCAATCCGCACGGCGCCGGAGGAGCTGGTCGGCGACGGCTACCGCATGGCGATCGAGGCCGGCGCCGAGCTGATCGACATGGAGATGGTGCAGTTCCTGCCGTGCTGCCTTGTCGATCCGCCGCTGTGGCGCGGCATCCAGTTTCCCTGGATCATCGGCCCGCAGAGCGGCACGCGCGCGTGGCTGCTCAACCGCTACGGCGAGCGCTTCATGGCCCGCTACGACCCGGAGCGGATGGAGATGTCGACGCGTGACATCATCTCCATCGCCTGCGTGCGCGAGGCCAACGAGGGGCGGGGCGGGCCGGGCGGGGGCGTGTTCATGTCGTGGGCCCACCTGCCGCGCGACATCCTGGACTTCCTGCCGCAATGGTACGGCAAGCCGCTGCTGCGCGCCGACTGGCACTGGGAGGGCTTCGATTTCGGCCCGCTGGTCGAGCGCATTCGCCAGGGCTATGCGGTCGAGGTCGCCCCTGCCAGCCATTTCCACATGGGCGGCATCCGCATCGATCCGGTCGGCGCGACGCGGGTCGCCGGCCTCTATGCCTGTGGCGAGGTGGCCGGCGGCGTCCATGGGGCCAACCGTCTGTCCGGCAACGCGTGCAGCCAGTTCCTGGTGCAGGGCCGCCGCACCGGCCGGGCCGCGGCGCTCGGTGCCCGCGAGCGGGAGGGCAGGGTTCCCGGCGAGCGCTGGCAAGATGCCGTGGCGCGCATCGAGCAACCGCTGCACAAGCATCAGGGCCTCCCCGCCCATGAGGTGATGGAGCGGGTGCAGGCGATCGCCCGCCAGGCCCTCAACGTGGTCCGCACCGGCGAGGACCTGGAGCAGGCCTTGACCGACATCCGCGCGATCCGCACGCAGGAACTGCCGGAGCTCAGCTGCCCGGACGACGATCGGCGCTACAACCGGGGCTGGATCGACGCATTGGAAGCCCGCAGCGCGGTGCTCACCGCCGAAGCCATCGCGCTGTCCGCCCACGAGCGGCGCGAGAGCCGCGGCGCCCACTTCCGCGCCGATCATCCGGGCCGGGACGAGCGGTTCGTCGGCAACGGCGTGCTGTCGCTCGCCGACGGCGCGCCGGCCTATGCGCTGCAGCCCGTGCCCGGCGCCGCGGCGCGCCAATCCGCCGGAGCCGGCCGATGAGGATCACAATCGTGCGCCACCGGCCGGAGGCGGCCGAAGCACGCCGCGACAGCTTCGACCTGCCGGACCTGGGGCCGACCAGCATCAGCAGCGCGCTGCAATACGTCGCTCGGCACATGGATGCGAGCGTCGGCTACTATCTCTCGTGCCGGCGCGGCATGTGCGCCTGCTGCGTCGTGCGGGTCAACGGCCGCATCGAGACGGCCTGCGTCGTCCCGGTCGCCGACGGCATGGTGATCGAACCGGTTCGCCGTGACCTGCTCGTTTCGGACACGGTGATCGATCTCAGCATGGCGCGCGACGCCCGCTTCAGCTTCGACGACGACGAGGATGTGGCTGGCAACTGCCGGAAAGACCAGGTTCCACAATACGATGGAGACCGGCGTTGAATCAGATCCACATCCTCCGGAACTGACGGAGCCGCCTGCATGATGACCCTGCACGCGGACTGGCGCTATCTCGAGCAGGAGCTCGGCTGCGGCCTGCGCGATCGCTTTCTGATGCCGGTGCGCTCGTTCGACAACGCCAAGGCGGTGGCGCCGTTCCTGCTCGAGGACGGCCTTCGCCGCACGGCGCTGTTCGTGCACGTCGAGAAGGGCAACGCCGAGGCGGCGATGCTGTCGCCGGCCATCGGCCGCGCCTTCTACCGTCCCTACTTCAGCTTCGTCGACGGCGAGGGTCCTCCGGCGGTCTACGCCACCTTGACCGATGCGCTGAAGGACCTGGCCCAGGGGCGACGCGCCCTGAAGCTCGACGCCGAGCTGCCGGTGGCCGTCGGTGCCGAGTTGGCCCGCTCATTCGACGTCTGCCACGAGGCCTTCGCCGAGCCCGGCCCGGTCACGGTACGCGAGGTGGCGCCCGGCGAGGTGACGGCCGCCCTGGCGGCGTGGCGGCCGGCGGCGGCCGGTGCCGCCCGGCAGTTGCTCGAGCGCTCGCCGGTGCGCGAGCGGCTGGCTCCCTACCTTGATCCGCACCCGGATGATCGGTTCGTCCGCCTCGACGCCACCTTGCAGGTGGCGGGCATCGACACCCTGGTCCTGACCACGGCCCTGAACATCCAGGAAGTCGCCGGCGTGCCGATGCGCGCCAAGTCACGGCCGCTCGCGGCGTTCTATCGGCCGGGCGGCCACATCCGGGTGGTCGAGGCCGGCACGGCGGCGGACGGGCGCAGCTTCCCGAGCGCACGTGCCGCGCTCGACGCGGTCGCAGGCGGCGGGCGCTTCGCCTGCGAAATGGACGACATCGGGCTTGGCCTGTTCACCGCGCTTGCCCTCGACACGCGCGAAACGGTGGCCGCCGACACCTTGCTGCGGCGCTGGCGCGATCACGGCACGCAACCGGATCTCGCCTTCTACGTCATCGCCACCCGCGCCTCGGCGCGCGCCATCGAGCGGGCGCTCGCCTTCGCCGACGAAGCGGTGACCGCCGGCCGCGCCATCACCGAGATGGACGCCTACCAAGTCTATCTCGACACGCTGCACGCGACCGTGGCCGCGCTGCTGCCGGAGCTGCGGGTCGCGCGGACCCTGACCAATTTCCATAGCGGCGCGCGCACCATCTTTCCGGCGATGCCGGCCGCGTTCCCCGTGACGGCCGCCGCCAATACCCTGAAGATCGATGCCGGCTGCCTGCTGTTCGATCCGGGCGGCGTGCTGCTGGGCTGCTCCGATATTGCCCGCACGCTGGCCTTCTCAGACGGGGGGCGGGAGCTTTACGACCGCTTCGAGCGGGGGGTGCGCGAGGTCATGGTGCCTGCCTGCGCGGCTCGCCGGACCGGCGCCGAGATCCACGCGGCCGGCGTTTCGGCGCTCTGGGGCGAAGGCAAGCCCGTCGGCAACCCGCTCTTCGTCGATCTGGCGGATCCGGTCGGCGCCTATGACCGCGATGTCGGCCATCTGCTCGGCAAGAACAACCTGGCACACCTCACCTTCACGAGCCGCTCAGACGAGCAACTGCGCGAGGGCATGATCGCCTGTTGCGAGTACCAGTGGCCGATCGCCAGCCACGCCATCGCCTACGAGGACACCTGCCTGGTCACGCCCGATGGCGGCCTCAACCTGACGTCCGACGAAGACTAACCTGCCGCCGGCTGGGCTCGTGCGATGAGCCGGCCCTTCACGAGCGCTCGATCTTGGCTTTCAGCCGTCGCAAGCTCAACGAGAGAACCGCCGTGATGAACGGCCTGAGGAGACAGGCGCCGAAGATCTTTCCCGCTATCCCGTAGCGGACCGCTATCCGGATGTCCCAGTCGAGCCACACCCGGTCGCCGGAGGCGGGGCGGACCGTGACGGTGGCGTTCCAGGCCTTGATGAACCAGGGAGGGTCGAGGACGTAGAGCGAATACCTCTCGTTGTCGATCCATTCCACGAACCTCTCGCGATAGGACTGGCCGGTGAGGATGGTGACGATCTGCTCCGTGCCCACGCCCGGCCGCTGGGCTTGGACGGCAACACGTTTCTCTCCGTAGAACCATTCCGGCATCCGTCCGAAATCGACCGCCCGATTCCACACACGTTCGCGGCTGCCGTCGATCTCGATGCTCCGTTTGATGACGACCATGCGTTGTCGTCAGGCCGGCGCGAAGAGGAAGCACATTTGGTTTGCGAGCGCGTTGGTGGCTTCTTCCGCCACGATAAAGCCTTCCCCCGCAAACAATCCCTTCCACTCCGCCGGCGTACGGATGGTCTGAAGCGACAGCCCATGGACAAACTTCAATTCCGGAATCGGCGTATGCCGCTGGCGCCGGACCTCGTCGCTGGATTTTCCCATCAGGTCGGTCAGCATAATTCGTGCGCGGGGAAACGCCTGTCGCACATTTTCGAGGATGCTTTTGATCTGTGCCTTGTCGAATTCGTGAAGCACGAACATGAACGAAACAACGTCGATGGAACGCCTATCAAGCCTTTGGTCGACACTGGCCAGATCAAAGATATCTCCGACGACCAGCGCCACCTCGTCGCGCTCGAAGCCCCGCGCTCTTCCCTCTTCGATGGCGGCCACTGAATGGTCCATGCCATACAATTTGCCGGGGAAGCCATGCTTGGCGAGAAAGAACAGGTACTCGCCCGTTCCGCAGCCGACGTCGATGAGGTCGTGCGCGCCGGCCCGCTGCAGCACCCGATGGGACAGTCCGTATGAGAAGGTCGAGGTGAGCTCGGCGCTCGCGATGGCATCATATCGGTCGTCTCTGGCCAGTTCCCGGCCATAGACGGACTGCCGGCGCAGCAATTTGTGCAGGTTCTCGGCGGGGGCCTGGTAGGCGCCGCAGGCGTACATGGCTGCAAGCAGTGATTCGAACTGCTTGCGATTTTTGGCTCTGTAAACAGTCTTGGACGGCCGCGCCAAAATGTTGAGCTCGTACATATACTCGCAAATTGTTTCAAGAGTCGTCGTATCGAGATCCTGACGGTCCGCTATGTCGAGGCCGGCTTCCGACAATAGCAATCCATTCAAGTTGCATGTCTCCAAGGCCAACAAGGCGTGCATCAAGGCGAAGCCCCTCGCATGGGTCCTCAGCTGCCTGGAGTTGCGCAGCAGACGGGCGCTGCCCTGCCAGCCGGCAATCCAGATGATTTGGGCGATCTCCCCGAGCATTGGGACCCCCCTGACTCCCATTTGCTGGGCCATGGCCGGCTTGGCTCCGCGTCTTTCCGCGACCGTAGCACGCGAAGCGTTGGCGCGGCAAAGGCGTGGGGGTGGGCGCGACGCTTCGGCGGTTGCGGCGAGCGCCGGCGCCCGGAGGCCGCCGGCTGACGCCCGAACTCCGAGACGGCAAAGAGCGTCTTGCCGATGTTGCTATCGCTGATGCGGTGTCGACGATGGCATCGACGGCGAGCGAGTCCACCGCGTCACCTCGCCTGAACCTGCTTTCGCCCGATGCGCCAGCCCCCGGGCGAGCAGCGAGGGCATGCGCCGTGGAACCTGATAGAACGCGGCCGCTGCCGGAGAACAGCGGCCGCGCCGCTCGTCGCTTGGGTTGAGTGATTGCTGAAGCAATCCGCTGCTGCTTACCAGAAGGTGATCGATTTATCGAAATATAGCTAAAATCATTAATAGCATCAGATCTTAATGCTGTAATACAATCATATTATTTGGCATAGCAGGAAAGGCCTGAAGGTAACTTCGGAACGATTCTAAATTTAGCAAGGTAACAGATGACGCTCCGGTAATCCTCTGCGAAGCTCGTTAAGCTGATAACGAGCGATGGTTGCTCTACTCGCGCGTGGACAAGCGGATAGAGCAACCCGATCCGCCATGGCGTCCCGCAATCCGGCAATCGCGACAAGCGCAATCGGCTCGCTCTCGAGGAGCGAGCTTAAGCCCGTTGATCGAACGACTTCTGTTGGTTGTTCGAGCGGCGAGTTGCGGTCGGCCGCTCCACTGAAATGGCCAATAGCATAACAACGTTGGCGATTTGCAGCTCGAGGTGCTGTAAATGAGTGATTTGAGTTATTCGCATGTCGGTACATTCAGGTCGAATTTAGGTGAACTCCAATCAAATATCTTGATCGCTTTGTTCGCCTGCGCCGCAGGCTTCGCCAATGTGACGTTGATCATCGGCATTGACAGGATCGATCCCCTCAACCTGACGTGGCTGCAAGGAGACCCGGCACAATATCAGATTCCTGGGAGTTCCTGCGCCGCGACCGGTCCTGGACCCTGCCGCTGACGTGGGTGAGCGATCTCGGCTATCCGCTGGGCGAGGCCGCGGCCTATCTGGACGTCATTCCGATCGTCGCCGTTCCCCTGCGCCTCGTGTCGACGTGGCTGCCGACGGGGTTCCAATACCTTGGCCTGTACGCCGTCGCGTGCCACGCGCTGCAGGCCTTCTTCGGCTTCAAGCTGGTTGCCCGCTTCACCGACGATCGCCTGGTCGCCGTCGTGGGCAGCCTCTTCTTCCTGGTGGCGCCGGTCCTGACATGGCGGCTGCTCGGGCATTACTCCCTGTGCAGCCAGTGGCTGATCCTGGCCGGTCTGTTCTATTATTTCAGCCCGGCCGTCGGCTCGGGATACACGGCCTATATGCGGCCGCTGGTCGTGCTGTGCGTCGTCGCCGGTGCGATCCACCCCTATATCGCCCTGTTCGCGATCGCCATCGCGGGGGCCGCGATCCTGCGTTGTTTTCTCGAACGTAAGATCTCGCTCGTCGCCACGATCGGCGGCGCCGCCGTCGTGTCCGGCGCCGCGCTGCTTGCTTTCTACGTCGTCGGCTTTCTGTCTGTCGACGGGGCGGGCGAGCTCGTCGGCGGCGGGTACGGCGACTTTTCGATGAACCTGCTCGCCCCGCTCAATCCGGACCGCTTCTCCGCCATCGGCCTCCCTCCGGCGCCGACCTTTCCGTTTCAGTATGAGGGCTACAACTATCTCGGGCCCGGCATCATCGCCCTTCTGATGGCCGCGCTCGTGCTGAAGCCGCGCGCCGCCGCCGCAGGCCTCGTGAAGCCGTCCATCCTGCCCTTGGTGCTGGTTTGCTGCGTGTTCACGGCGCTTGCGCTGTCGACGAAGATCACGGCCGGGCAGCAGGTGCTGGCCGAGCTTCCGCTGCCCGGCAAGATCGTCGCGGCGCTCGCGATCTTCCGCGCATCGGGACGGCTGTTCTGGATCGCGCACTACCTCATCGTCCTGCTCGCCATCGTGGGCGTCTGTCTGGCGATCACGAACAGGTGGGGCATGCGTGCCGTGCTCGTGGCCGCGCTCGCGCTTCAGATCGTCGACATCATGCCCCTGCGGCGCGAGGTATCCGCCGCGACAAACATCAGCCGGAGGAGCCCGCTTCAATCGGCGGATTGGGCGCGGCTGCCCCAGACGCATCGGCACCTCGTGGTCCTGCCCGCCTGGCAATGCGGCCCGCAGGGGGCGCCGGGCGGATCGGAGGCCTGGTACTGGTTCGCTCTCCTGGCGGCCCGCGGCGACATGACCGTCAACAGCTTCTACTCCGCCCGGATGTCGCCCGACGCGGCTTGGCAATATTGTCGAGCGATGCCGGAGGCGCTGAGCGTCGAGGGCCCCTCCAACGACAGCGCGGTCGTGGCTGACGACGCCAACACCCTGATGATCGCACTGCGGGCCGGCAACCGGCATCATTGCCGCAAGGTCGACGGCTTCAATCTGTGCACATTCGATCCCGGTCCTGCCGCCCGCGCTCGCGAGGATCTGAAATCCATGGTCCCCAGATACGCGGTCGGAACGAGCGTCGCCGTCGCCGGGGCAGTGACGGATGCCATCCTGTCCGGTCTGGAGGCGGGGACGTCTCCCGTCCGGTGGTCCACCAGCGGCCAGGTCCGCATCTACATGCGGCCGGACCTCACTGCGGCGGGCCGGCTGCGTCTCGAGGTCGACGTCGGTCACGCCCTGGTGAACGAAAGCCATCCCTTGCAACGCGCGATCGTCAAGGTGAACGGCTCCGAGCTCGGCACGTGGGCCTTCCGGACGACGAGCTCCGCGACGCGCGTGATCGAGATTCCGCCTGGCCTTCTCAAGCGCGGAGAGATTGCAGCCATCGAGCTCGTGCTGCCGGACGCCGTGGCACCCTGCAAGATCGGGGCGAGCAACGATTGCCGGACGCTCGCGCTGAGCTTCAAGTCGTTCGCGATCGTGGACGGCGGGACGTGATCACGCCTTCGCGCGCAGCGGTCGCCGGTCGTTCCGTCAGCGCGCCAACCCGCGGGCGTAGGCCGAACGGCCGCCGCCTTCTTGAGGCCGATGCTAGAGAGCGCCTTGCGATTGGGTGGAATCACCCAATCGCAAAAGAAGCGCTCCAGATTCAAAAGGTTATGAGCATTTCTCTGTCATTGGATGATCCCATCCAATGACGAAATGCTCTAGAGCATGATCCCCAAAAGTGGACACCGGCTTTTTGGGGAAGATCATGCTCAAAACAAAGATTGAGAGCGGGGTGATGATTCGAAGATAAATCATCCCGCTCTAGTTACCGGCGAGGCCTCGGCACACCACCTTGTTGGCCAATGCGTCGGTGATCCGCTGCATGCTGGCAAACTGCTCCGGGCTGAGCACGTGGCCGATGTCGGCCATGGCCGCTCCGAAGATCAAGGTGTGCCGGGTCCGCTCGGCGGTCTCGTCGAGCTTGTCGCCGGCGGCCAGCCGCCGCTCGTAGTCGCGCGTGGCCTGCTCGAACTCCAACATTTCGAGGCTGAACCGATGCCACGCGGTCTCCTGGTCTGGCCGGATGCTCAAGGTCCAGTGCAGCGCCGCCAGCTGGTTGGCGAGCCTCGACTCGACCGGAGCCGATGCGATCGCCGTCTCGGCCGGTCTCACGGTTCCAAAGCTCGCCGAGTTGTCGCTAAGCGCCAAGCCGGCCAGAACGCCCGCCGCTGCGGCGGCGAAAACCACGACCGAGCTTAGCCTCACCGCTGGCATCTCCAAGGATGGCCTGCCGCCGGGCAAAGTACGGTGTGGTGATGCTTCTGCACCCGCGTGCTGAATCGAGATTCCGTTCGTCAGCGTCGTCGACCTTCCGTTGCGTTCGGTAGCGATCCCTGGCTACAAACGCCACCCCAGGCTGGCGTCGTCAATCTTAATGATTGCGGGGCGGAATATCGAGCTTTTTCGGGCGATGACCGCGATTGCGCGCTCGGTCACGAATGGGGGAGCCTGGCCGATGCGATCATCACGGGTCGGGCGCCATATATTCGCCGGCTATTCGTTTGGTTCGCCATCGTACGCCAAGGGATGACGGCCGTGAGCGGCGGCGCGGACGATGCGACGACCAAGCCCCGCTCGAACTGTCGGGGCACGCCGCGGATGGTCATTCTGAGGCCGCCGCACTGATCGGCCCGAGCGCGGTGGATCCAGGCGGGAGCGCGGCCGTGTCGCCCCCCCGGCCTCAGATGCCGGCGTCGAGCTGCGGCAGCAGGAAAGCGTCCGGGGTGCGCACGTGCTCCGGGCGCACGCCGACGCCGATGAGCCGGGCGGGCAGCTGTCGCAGCATTGGAAAGCGGTTGAACAGCGTCATCGCGAACGGCGGCTTGAGCGGTCCGTTGCTGCCGAGCACGCGGCTGATGACCTGCTTCTGCACGGCTTGCTGCATGACCTGGGTCACCCGGGTCGGCCAGGCGCGGCGAGCCTGCACCTTGGCCAGGTCGGCCTCGGTCAGCGTCCTGGCGCGCAGCGGCTCGGCCAGCAGATTGGCCGTGGCCACGGCGTCCTGGATGGCGAGGTTGACGCCGACGCCGCCCACCGGCGACATGGCATGCGCGGCGTCGCCGATGCAGAGCAGACCGGGCTTGTGCCATATGGGCATGCGATCGATGGTGACGGTCAACAGCTTGACGTCGTCCCAGGTGCCGATCTCGTCGACCCGGTCGGCCACGAACGGTATCAGTGCCGTGATGCTCTGCCGGAACGCGGGCAGTCCTGCCGAGCGTGTCTGTTCGATCCCGCCCTTGGGAATGATGAACGCGCACTGCCAGTGGTCGCCGCGGTTCAGCAGGACGAGCATGCGGCCGCGGTCGACGTAGCCCATGGTCTCGGCGGCGTCGGCGTTGCGCCGGGTGAGCTTGAACCAGAGCACATCCATGGGGGCGCCTATGTCCTCGACGGTCAGGCCGGCGAGCCGCCGCACGTCGGAGCGTCGGCCGTCGGCGCCGATCACCAGATCGGCGCGAACCTCGAGCGGACCGTCCGCCGTGGCCGCCGTCAGCCCGACCACACGGTCGCCCTCGGTGACCAGGCCTTCGACATCCGCCTGCATGAGCAGCCTGAAGGTGGGATAGCGCCTGCCCTGCCGTGCCAGGAAGTCGAGGAAGTCCCATTGCGGCATGAAGGCCAGGAACTTGCAGTGGGTCGGCACGCGGGTGAAGTCGGCCATGTGGAGCTCGACGCCGCCGACGACGGCGCCGAGTTCTCGCACCTCCTGGTGCGGCAGCTTGAGGAACTCGGACAGAAGGCCGAGCTCGAACATCAGCTCCAGGGTCGACGGGTGGATCGTGTCGCCGCGGAAATCACGCAGGAAGTCGGCGTGCTTTTCGAGCACCAGCACGTCGATGCCGGCACGCGCCAGCAGAAAGCCCACCATCATCCCGGCAGGGCCGCCGCCCGCGATGCAGCAGGTCGCCTTCGTCTGATTCATCGATGATCTCCCAGGCCCCCACTGGGCGGCACGATGCCGACATCGATGCTAGAGCCTTTCCCGATCGGGCGAAATCTCCCGATCGCAGAGAAATGCTCGGGTCGAGACGCCGCTCACACGGAGCCGGGCGGCCTCGATCGATTGACGGGCAGAGCGAGCTTTTGCGTGCCGGAGCCGGCCAGTATGCGGCGCTTGGAGGAGAGCGTGCGGGAATTGACGCCGTTCCAGGAGATCTCGCCCGAGAGCCGGCCGTACTCGATCTTGGGGCAGCGGTTCATGATGACGGTGACGCCTGCCGCCTCGGCGCGCCGGGCGGCCGCGTCGTTGCGCACGGAGAGCTGCATCCAGATCACCTTGGGCAGCGGCGTGAGCGCCAGTGCCTCGTCGGTGATGCCGGCGGCGGCCTCGGAATTGCGGAAGATCTCCACCAGATCGATAGCCACCGGCAGCTCGGCCAGGCTGGCCGCGACAGACTTGCCCAGCAGCATCTGGCCGGCCAGCCCCGGATTGACCGGCCACACGTCATAACCGCGCTGGCCGAGATACTTGGCCACGATCCAGCTGGGCCGGGCCGGGTTGGCCGATGCCCCGACGAGGGCGATCGTGCGCACGTTGTGCAGGATCGCGCCGATCAGCTCGTCGGGATAGTTGTCGTGCCCGTCCGGAACGGGGACACCGAAGGCCTGGCGGGGCTCGGGATGAAGTTCTGCGTTCATGCCATCGGTTTGCACCGCAAGCCGCCTGTGCACAAGCCGCTGGGGCCCGGCCGGCCCGCGCGACCCGGCCGGGAGGGTGGGCGTCCAAGGTTTCAGTCGCCTCTTCGCCGCATTTTGCCGTATGGCTCGTCCGTCCGCCGCGCGACCGGCATGGCCCGCGGCGCTACCGGTGCGAGACGGGATGATGGACGAAACGCTGCTCCGGCCGGCACCCGAGGGCGCACGCGGGCGTGAGGACGAGCCGAGCCTGCCACCGACGGCGGCACGTCGGCGGTCGCTGGCGACGTTGATCCGGGCGTTCCGGGTCGTCTTCGGCCGGCGGTGGCGCACATTCCTGCGCGCCGACGAGCTGTCGCCGCTGCTGTTCGGCCTCGTCATCGGCGTCGTCGCCGGCCTCGGCGTGCTCGCCGTCAACGCCCTCGTCCAGGTGCTGCACGAGGTGGTGTTCGGCATCGGCGTGGGCGAGCGGCTGAGCGCGCAAACCGTCATCGATCCCTATCGGGCGGTGCTGGCGCCGACGATCGGCGGCCTCATGGTCGGCGGCCTTACCGTGGCCGTGCGCCGCTGGCGCAAGCGCGAGGCCGTCGACCCGATCGAAGCCAATGCCCTCTACGGCGGCCGCATGTCGATCATCGACAGTATGCTGTTGACGCTCGGCACCATCCTGTCCAGCGGCAGCGGCGCCTCTGTCGGCCTCGAGGCAGGCTATACCCAGGCCGCATCGGGTTTCGCCTCGCGTCTGGGCCGGTCGTTTCGGCTGCGCCGCGCCGATCTGCGCACCCTGGTCGGCTGCGGGGCCGCCGCGGCCATTGCAGCCGCCTTCAATGCCCCTCTCGCGGGCGCCTTCTACGCCTTTGAGCTGGTGCTCGGCGCCTACAGCGTCGCGACGCTCGCGCCGGTCGTGCTCGCTGCTCTGGTGGCGAACATCGTGCACGAGGCGGTGGTGAAGACGCCGGCTCTGCCCATGCAGGGCTCGCTCGGATTTGCGGGCACCGACTACGGCGTCTTCATCGTCATGGGCTTCGTCGCCGGCGGGCTCGGCATCGCGCTGATGAAGACGGCGACGGCGATCGAGACGGGCCTGCGCCGCACCGGCGTGCCGCGCTGGAGCCGGCCGGCCGTCGGCGGCCTGCTGGTGGGCCTTCTGGCGCTCTATTCGCCGGCGGTGCTCGGCGCCGGCCACGGCGGCATGCACCACTATTTCGCGACCGACTTCGCCGTGCCGACGCTGGCCTTGCTGCTGCTGGCCAAGGTGCTGGCGGCGTCGCTGTCGGTCGGCTCGGGCTTCCGCGGTGGCCTGTTCTTCACCTCGCTGTTTGCGGGCGTGCTGTTCGGCGGCCTGGCCGGTGCCCTCTACACCCAGTTCGCTCCGAGCCTGGCCAGCGACCGGCTGGTCTACGTGCTGGTGGGCATGGCCTCGTTCGCGGCGGCCGTGATCGGCGCGCCGTTCACTATGACCTTCCTGGTGCTGGAGACGACCGGGGACTTGTCGATGACCAGCGGCGTGCTGGTCGCGGTGGTGGCGACGACGATGCTGGTGCGTCGCACCTTCGGCTATTCGTTCTCGACCTGGCGCCTGCACTTACGCGGCGAGACCATCCGCAGCGCGCTCGATGTGGGCTGGGCGCGGGAGCTGACCGTGGTCAAGCTGATGCGGCGCGAAGCGCGCACCGCCAATGCCACGATGACCGTCGCCGCCTTCCGCAGGCGCTTCCCGATCGGTTCGACCGAGCGGGTGTTCCTGCTCGACGAGGCCGGCCGTTACGCAGGCTTCGTCCTGGTGCCGGAATTGCACGCGCCGGAGATGGATGCCACGGCCGAGACCACAACGGTGCGCCAGTACCGCCAGGCGCCCGCATCGTTCCTGACGCCCCGACAGACCATCGAAACCGTGCTGGAGGCCTTCGAGAACGCGGAGATCGAGACGCTGCCGGTGGTCGACGACGCCACGTCGCTGCGCGTGCTCGGCTACGTGACGGAAGCCTACGCGCTCAAGCGCTACAGCCAGGAGCTCGAGCGCCGCCGCCGCGAATACAGCGGCGAGCGGTGAGGGCGCCCCTATTGGGTTCTCACTCTAGAGCATTTCGCCATTGGATGGACCCATCCAATGGCAGAGAAATGCTCATAGTGTTTTGAATCTGGAGCGCTTTTTCGCGATTGGGTGAGTCCACCCAATCGCAAAGCGCTCTAGTGTGGCGGATCCGAAATTCGCACCACCTCGGGGCAGCGCCGGGAGCGAATTTCGGATTCCTAAGCCACACTAGCAACTCTATGATTCTAGTGTGGTTTAATGGATCTGAAGTTCCTGAACATTGATGCCATGTGGGGAGCAGGAACTTCAGATCCACCACACTAGCGCCCCTCCCACACCGGCTCGCGCTTGTCGATGAACGCGCCGATGCCTTCGGCCGCGTCTCGCGCCATCATGTTCTCGGTCATGACGCGGCTGGCATAGGCATAGGCTTCGGCGAGGCCCATCTCGAGCTGCTCGTAGAAGGCGCGCTTGCCGATCTTCAGCGTCAGCGGCGACTTGGCGGCGAGTTGCGCTGCGAGCGCCGTGGCGCCGGCGAGCGCCTCCCCTGCACCGACCACCCGGTTGACCAGGCCGATGCGACAGGCAGTGTCGGCATCGATCATGTCGCCGGTCAGCAGCATCTCCATCGCGTGCTTGCGCGGCACGTTGCGCGACAGCGCCACCATCGGCGTGGAGCAGAACAGGCCGATGTTGACGCCGGGCGTGGCGAAGCGCGCGGCGGCTCCGGCGACGGCCAGGTCGCAGCTTGCGACCAATTGGCAGCCGGCTGCGGTGGCCACCCCCTCGACCGCGGCGATCACCGGCTGCGGCAGCCGGACGACCGCCTGCATCATGGCCGAGCAGCGCGCCATCAGGTCGGCGAAATAGGCGGCACCCCCGTCGGCATCGGCCCGGCGGGCGGTCATCTGCTTCATGTCGTGCCCGGCCGAGAAGGCCGGGCCGTTAGCTGCGATCACCACCACCTTGACGCTGCGGTCGCCGCCCGCGTCGACAAGCGCCGCCGTGAGCGCGGCGATCATCTCGTCCGACAGGGCGTTGCGCGCCGCCGGCCGGTTGAGCGTCAAGGTGGCCACGCCGTCGCGGGCGTCGCAGGCCAGCAGCGCATCCGGCGGCGTCACGTGCAGGGTCATGGGCCTCTCTCCTCGTTCAGGCTGGTCAGCCCGCTTGTGGATGGTAGCGGGGGTGCGCGCCGGCGCTATTGTCGGCCGCGGGCGTCCGTGCTGCAACCGGCGCCAACGGCTGGAGCATTCCATCCGATCGTGAAGCGCTCGAGGGAGGGACCGCACGATGACGCAAGCGCCGGTGCTGACGCGCGAGGAAGTGCAACGGCTGCTGGAGAAGGAGTTCCCGCAGACCTTCGGCGACGAGCCGACCTTCGTCATCGAGGCGGTCGGGCCGCTCACCTGCCGCCTGCGCTCGATCTACGATCCGCGGCAGATCCGGCCCGGCGGCACGCTGTCGGGGCCGACGGTGATGGCGCTCGCCGATGCGGCGATCTACGTCGCCATCCTGGCATCGATCGGGCCGCAGACGCTGGCCGTCACCACCAACCTGTCGTGCAATTTCCTGCGCAAGCCCGAGCCGTGCGATCTCCTTGCCGACTGCCGCCTGATCAAGCTCGGCAAGCGGCTTGCGGTGGGCGACGTCTCGGTGTTTTCCGACGGCGGGACGGATCTGGTGGCCCACGCCACCGGCACTTATTCGATCCCGCCGCGTTGATTTTGACGGTATCCGAATACCGTATCTATCAAGTCATTGTTTTATATTGATTTTTTCAGACGGTGTATTCGGTTGCCGGCTTGACGCCTTGGCCGGCCTGGGTTACACGCCGCTCATCCCGCGCAGGGTGGCGCTCGCCGCTCCCTGCGCGTTGTCGTTCGGGCTTCCTGCGGGGCGCCCGCCAGCATGAGACCAGATCCATGAAGACCTACTCGGCCAAGCCCGCCGACGTCGACAAGAAGTGGGTGCTCATCGACGCTGAAGGCCTTGTCGTCGGCCGACTGGCGTCGGTCGTCGCCATGCGTCTGCGCGGCAAGCACAAGCCCACCTACACGCCCCACGTCGACTGCGGCGACAACGTCATTGTCATCAACGCGGACAAGGTCGTGTTCACCGGCCGCAAGCGCGACGACAAGGTGTACTACCACCACACCGGCTATATCGGCGGCATCAAGGAGCGTTCGGCCAAGTTCATTCTCGAAGGCCGCTTCCCCGAGCGCGTTCTGGAGAAGGCCGTCGAGCGCATGCTGCCGCGCGGTCCGCTGTTCCGCCAGATCCTCGGCAATCTGCGCGTCTACAAGGGCGCCGAGCACCCGCACGCCGCCCAGCAGCCCGAGGCGCTCGACGTCGCCGCGCTGAACCCGAAGAACACGAGGAGCGCCTGACCATGGCCGAGACCCTCCAGAGCCTCGCCGATCTCGGCCAGCAGGCCAAGGTTGCCACGCCCAGCGACGCCCCGCTGCGCGAGAAGAAGGTGGATGCGTACGGCCGTGCCTACGCCACCGGCAAGCGCAAGGACGCGGTGGCCCGCGTCTGGATCAAGCCCGGTCCCGGCACCATCGTCGTCAACGAACGGCCGGTCGAGGTCTATTTCGCACGGCCCGTGCTGCGTATGATCCTGAATCAGCCGCTGCAGCTGGTGAACCGGGTCGGCCAGTACGACGTGATCATCTCGGTTGCCGGCGGCGGCCTCTCCGGCCAGGCCGGCGCGGTGCGCCACGGCCTGTCCAAGGCGCTCACCCACTTCGAGCCGGAGCTGCGCTCCATCCTGAAGAAGGAAGGCTTCCTCACCCGCGACAGCCGCGTGGTCGAGCGCAAGAAGTACGGCCGCGCCAAGGCCCGCCGCAGCTTCCAGTTCTCGAAGCGCTGATTTGCGGGCCGCTCGGCGGCCCGGCCATCGCAAGAAGGGCGGCTCCGGCCGCCCTTTTTTGTTGCTCAGATGAAGACCTGCCGCGCCGCGAGCCGCGCGGGGCCGTGCGGATCGTGCGCCGGCAGGATGATCGTCGGTTCTTGTGCCGCGAACGCCTTGATGGTGCGGAGCGTCGCGACGGAGAGGGGAGGATCGTTGGTGACCCCGTCCGCCTTTTCAGCGCGGAGGTTGGCTTCGTCGTAGGTCGCGTCGCCGGCGAGGAAGTAGGTGATGTCGCCGCCGCGGACGACCACCGAGGCATGCCCCTGGGCGTGGCCGGGTGTCGGCACCAGGACGATGCGTCCGTCGCGGGTCACCGCATGGGACGCCGGAAACGGACCGAGCGCCGGCCCGTCCATATCGACGAGCTCTGGCTTGAGCCATGTCGGCCAGTGCTGCGGCAGGCAACCCATGATCCTGCCTTTGAGGCCGCGCGAGGCCTCGTAGCTTTCACGTGGCGCGATGATGCGGCTGTGCGGGAAGTGGTCGAGCCCACCGGCGTGGTCATGGTGAAAATGCGTGAGGATCACGGCGGCGATGTCGCAAGCGGGATCGATCCCCATGGCGGCAAGCCGCGGCCCGATTTCCTCCAGCGGCGCCACCTTGATCACCACCTGCTTGGTGAAGAACGGGTTCCACCAGGGCAGGTAGCCGGGAACGGAGTTCCTCCAGGTGTCGCCGGTGTCGACGAGAAAGCGGCCTTCCGGATGCTCGATCAGGAACGACAGGATGGGAACCGGGTCGACCCAGGAGGCGTCCCTGAAGATGTCGATCTTGCGGCCAAGAGCGCCGCGGCCATCGCGGCCCGTGCGCTGGGCTGTCTTCATGCGAGCCTTGCCGGTCTCGATGGCCGTCACCTTGATCATGGGCGATGACTCCATAAAACGAATAACCGTTCTTTATTATAGAATGATGCTCTGGTAAAGAGCGACCGTTCGTTTTATATCGCGCCATGCCCAAAATCTCCGACGAACGGCGCGCCGAGCGCCGCCTGCAAATCCTCACCGCAGCGTGGACCTGTTTCGAGCGTGAAGGTCTGCACGCGACGACGATGGACGACATCATCCGCGCGTCGGGCCTGTCGGCGGGCGCCGTCTACAGCTACTTCAAGGCCAAGGAGGACCTGATCGTCGCCGCGCTCACCACGTCGCTGACGGGGATCGGTGATCTGGTGCGGCCGCTGCTGCACCGCGAGCCGCTACCTGGCCCGGACGCGCTGATGTGCGAGGTGATGGCGACGATCGCTGGCTTCTCCGAGCGGGACGGCTTCGATCTGAAGCGGGTGGCGCTGCTCGGCTGGAGTGAGGCTCAGCGCAGCGAGCGGCTGCGGACGCTGATGCGCGGCTTCTATGTGGGCTTTCGGGACGATCTCGCCGCCGCGGTGCGGTCGTGGCAACGCGCGGGCGTTCTCGATCTGGCGGCGGAGCCACACGCCGTCGCTGCAACGCTGCTGTCCGTGGCGCTGGGGTATGTGGTGCAGGCCGCCATCCTCGGCGACGTTGCCCCCGAGACGATCGCCGCCGGCCTCCGCGATTTGGAGTTCGGCAGATCGCAGCCGGGACTCGAGGTGCCGATCGGGATGCCCGCTTCAAAGCGCTGACGCATGTCGATCCGAGCGGATGATCGCGTCGACTTGGCTGTTGGCTGTCGACTTGGCTGCCGACTTGGTCGAGCGGCGGCGCAGGCGTCGATGCCGGCCCTCCGGCCGCAACTGGAGGGCCGGGCCTTGCTACGACTTCAGCATCACGAGGCATTGCCCCGCCGCTTCCGCCGCCGGGCGTGCGCCCGCCCGGTCGAGCTTGCCCGACATCACCAGGCCCTTGGTCTGGTCGGTCACCAGCCCTCTCAGGTCGCCGGCGCCAGCCGCCTTCGGCGCCGAAGCGTCGTAGATCATGCGTGCAGGCTTGCTGAGCTTGGCGGCGCAGGCGGTGGCGCCGGCGGCGTCGGCGCGGGCGGCGCCGGACAGCAGCGGCCCGGCGCCGACGGCAAGGGCGAGAGCGGCGGCAGCGGCGACGATACGATACGACATGGAGACCACTCCTCGACGGTGGAAATCAGCGGATACCGACACGATTGACGGGACCACCGCGGTTCATGGCGCGGCCGGGGCGGGCGCCCACGCCGGGGGCGCCGACACCTACGCCGGGACGCACGCCGACGCCCGGAGCGCCGACGCCGACGCCGGGGCGCACGCCGAGCCCGGGTGCACCGACGCCGACAGGCCGGGCCACGCAGCCGGCCGGCAGGCCGGGGCCGTTGCAATAGACCACCGCCCCGCCGGGGACGGTGCCTGCAGCCCAGATCCCTGCGGCGAGGAGGCCGAGACCGGCCAGGTTCCACGTGCTCATGGTCGCTCCCCCATTTAGCCGACGCTTGCGGCGTCGTAGCGTGATGCGACGCCCGATTGCCCGCGGCCGAGCTTACGAACAATGTCAATTATTGGTCCGTTCCCGGCATTCGATGCTAAAGCGGTCGACAAGATCGAGGGAGCGATGTGATCGAGCCGAGGGCAGCAGACGGGCGCGACGCCGGTAAAGGCAATCCCGATGCGGCAGCGATCGCGGCGCTGCAGGCGGATTCTCGCTTTGCGGCTGCCGAGCAGCGCTGCGCCGCGGCTCTCGTCGAGCACTATCGCGACAGTTGGCTGCTGAACCGCATCATGAACGACCGTGGGCGGTTCATTCTCTCGGTGATGGTCCTCGATCTGCACTTCTACGGCTCGCCCGACGGTTCGGCCGGCCTGACCGCCGGCCGGTTGAAGGACCTGTGCGTCGAGCAGAACGTGTGCAGCCGCGGCCGTGCCGGCGCCATGCTGGCGGCCATGCGCCTGTTCGGCTTGCTCGCGCCCGCCGCCGGACCGGACCTCCGGCGCAAGCGCCTGGTGCCGACGGAGCGGCTGCTGGCGATCCACCGCGAGCGCTGGCGCATGGCCTTGGCCGCCACCGGCGACCTGTTGCCGGTCGCTGCCGTGGCCGCCGAACGGCTCGGCGATGACGCCTTCTTCGCGGCGTTCGTGCACGCGCTGGCCGAGCGCTACCGGGATGGCATGCGCGTGCTGGCCTGGGCGCCGGCGCTCGTCCCCTTCGCCGAGCGGGACGCCGGCATCATGGTCCTGTTCTCCGTTCTCCTGGCGCAGGACGATGCCGGTGACGGCTTGTCCATCGTCAAGCTCGCCCAACGCTTCTCGGTGTCCCGCGCGCACGTTCTGGGCGTGCTGCGTAGCGCCGAGGCCCAAGGCTTGCTGACGCGGGAGGCCGACCGCCGCATCCTCCTGGCCCCGCCGCTTCGCCAGGCGCTCTCGGACTTCCTGGCCGCCATCTTCATCGTCCACGCCGATGCAGCCCGCGACGCCGTCAAGGCCGCGTCCGGCGTGGTCCGTGCCGACGAGCCGGGCGGCGTCACGCGGCCGCCTTCAACCGTGCATAGACCATCGCCATAGATCATTGCCATGACCGATCCGATCGATCCCCGCCGTTCCGACAACGCCTTCCTGGGGCCGCTGGTGGGCGGCTCGCCCGAGCCCACCTTCTCCGGCGCGTTGTCGTTCATGCGCCGGCGCTACAGCCGTGATCTCGCCGGGGTCGATGCGGTCGTGTGGGGGGTACCCTTCGACTGTGCCACGTCCAATCGGCCGGGCACCCGTTTCGGGCCGCAGACGATGCGGCGTGCGTCGGCCATCTTCGACGGTGATCCGCAGTTCCCGTCCGCCCGAGATCCCTTCGCGCACATGGTGGTCGTCGACTGGGGCGATTGCGCCTTCGACTATCGCCGCCTCGACGAAGTGGAGATGCTGATCGAGCGGCAGGCGGGCGACATCATCGCGGCGGGCTGCCACCTGATCACGCTCGGCGGCGACCATTCGATCACCCTGCCGTTGCTGCGCGCCCATGTGGCGACGCACGGGCCGCTGGCCGTGGTGCAGTTCGACGCCCACCAGGACACCTGGGAGGACATCGGCACATTGTCCCACGGCAGCTTCGTCACCGCCGCCGCCGAGGAAGGGCTGATCGACACCGCGCGCTCGATCCAGATCGGCATCCGCACCACGGCGCCGACCGATTGCGGCTTCGCCGTGATCGACGCTTACGAAGCCCAGGCGCTCGGCGCGCCTGGGCTGATCCGGCGCGTCGTGGACCGGGTCGGGGAGGGCGGTGCCTATCTGAGCTTCGATATCGACGCGCTCGACCCGGCCTTCGCGCCGGGAACCGGCACTCCGGTCGCTGGCGGCCTCAGCAGCGCCCAGGCGCTGATGACGCTGTGGGGCCTGCGGGACCTCGATTGGCGCGGCATGGACGTGGTCGAGGTCTCGCCGCCCTACGACCACGCCGACATTACGGCCATCGCTGGAGCCACGGTCGTGCAGCACTATCTGCAGATTCTGGCGCGGCGCCGGGACGCGTCACGGTGAGCCGCGGAATCGATTGGTTTGGGCTCCGATCTGCGATAGAGCGTTGCGCCGTTTGATGAGCCGCGCGGCGGTTCCCATCTGATCCTCGATACCGCGTCTTCACTCGCTCCCCGCCTGCCGCCCGTGCGCGTAGGCGACACGCAGGAGGCTTCCATGGCCGCCGTTGCCGACGACACCCTGGCCCGGTCCGCCCCGCGCGCCCGCGCCGACCGCCCCACCGTCTTCATCGACGGCGAGGCCGGCACCACCGGCCTCGGCATCCGCGAGCGCCTGGCTGCGATACCTCAGGTGGCGGTACGCAGCATCGCGGCGGAACTGCGCAAGGACGCCGCGGCCAAGCGGGCCCTGCTGGCCGAGGTCGACCTGGTGGTGCTCTGCCTGCCGGACGAGGCTGCCAAGGAAACGGTGGCGCTGGTCGATGCCATGGGAGGCGACGGGCCCAAGATCCTCGACGCCTCGACGGCGCACCGCGTGGCGCCCGGCTGGACCTATGGCTTTGCCGAGCTGGCGCCGGGCCAGGAGGCCTCGATCCGGGTGGCGCGGCGTGTCTCGAACCCGGGCTGCTACCCGACGGGGGCCATCGCCCTGCTGCGGCCGCTGGTCGACCTGGGCTATATCCCGGCCGAATTCCCGATCAGCGTCAATGCGGTCAGCGGCTACTCCGGCGGCGGCAAGTCGATGATCGAAGCCTATGAGGCCGGCACGGCGCCGGCCTTCGAGCTCTACGGGCTGTCGTTCGCCCACAAGCACCTGCCTGAGATTCAGGTCTATGCGAACCTGGCGCGGCGGCCGATCTTCGTGCCGTCGGTCGGCAATTTCCGCCAGGGCATGCTGGTCTCGGTGCCGCTGCACCTGGATAACCTGGCGGGCAAGCCGAAGGCGGCCGACCTGCACCGCGTGCTGGCCGAGTGGTACGCCGGCCGCGAACTGGTGGACGTCCGCCCGCTCGACGATCCGGCGATCAAGGCCGGCCGCCTCGAGCCCGAGGCGCTGAACGACACGGATCGGCTCGAGCTGTTCGTCTTCGCCAGCGAAGCCGCGCGTCAGGCGGTGCTGGTCGCCCGCCTCGACAATCTCGGCAAGGGCGCCTCGGGCGCCGCCGTCCAGAACATCGCCTTGATGCTGGGGATGTAGCCTTCGAGGTCGGCGGCCATAATCCGGTCCGCCGTCATCCGGAGGGCTGCCTGTGCCGATCGGCCCGTAACCGGCACCTAGACCGCTTCGCGTTTGGGTGGAATCACCCAAACGCACGAGAAGCGCTCCAGATTCAAAAGGTTATGAGCATTTCGCCGTTGGATGGGTCCATCCAACGGCGAAATGCTCTAGCGACGGGGTTCGCTCACGCGCCGGGCGGGCTCCGCCACAGGCCGACAAGCCGAAACCCGTCAACCGTCTGCCGCTACACCCGCACCTTGACGTATTCGCCCGGGGCGTCGCAGATCGCCTTCAACGGTCCCGCGCCGGGCTCGCGGCCGGCCGCCGGAACCCGCTGCGGCGCCTGGGCCTCGATCCAGGCGAACCAGTTGGGCCACCAGGAGCCCGGCACCTCGGTGGCCGCCGCGAGCCACTCCTCCAGCGTGCCCGTCGGCGCGGGGCCCTCCCAGTACTGGTACTTCTTGAGCGACGGCGGATTGACGACACCGGCGATGTGGCCGGAGCCGGCAATGACCAGCTTGACCGGACCGCCGAACGCCGCCGAGCCCCTGAGCACGGAGCGCGCCGGCGCGATGTGGTCCTCGCGCGTCGCCAGATTGTAGATCGGGATCGTCACGCGCTTGAGGTCGAGCTTGATGCCGCCGAGCTCGACCTCGCCCTTCACCAGTTGGTTCTCCAGATAGCAGGTGCGCAGGTAGAACGAGTGGTTGGCGGCGGTGAGACGGGTCGAATCGGAGTTCCAGTACAGGAGATCGAAGGGGAACGGATCGTTGCCTTTCAGGTAGACGTTGATCACGTACGGCCAGATCAGGTCGTTCGGCCGCAGCATGTTGAAGGCCGTCGCCATGCGCGAGCCTTCCAGAAAGCCGCGCGGCCGCATCATCGCTTCGACGTTCTTGAGCTGCTCCTCGTCGACGAACGCCATCAGGTCGCCGGCGTGGGTGAAGTCGACCTGGGCGGTGAAGAAGGTGGCTGCGTCGATCCGGTCGTCGCCGGTCTGGGCCATGTAGGCCAGCGTCAGCGCCAGCAGCGTGCCGCCGACGCAGTAGCCGATCGCGGTGATCTTCTCCTCGCCGGTCGCCCGCTGCACGGCGTCGACCGCGGCGAGGATGCCGTCCTGCATATAGGCCTGCCAGCCCTTGTCCGCGTGGCGCTCGCTCGGGTTGACCCACGACACCACGAAGACCGTGAGCCCCTGGCGCACCGCCCAACCGATGAACGACTTCTCGGCGTTCAGGTCGAGGATGTAATATTTGTTGATCCAGGGCGGCACCACGAGGAGCGGCCGCTTCAGCACCGTTTCGGTGGCCGGCGCGTACTGGATCAGCTCGATGATGTCGTTGCGGAAGATCACCTTGCCCGGGGTGACGGCGACGTTGACGCCGATCTCGAACTTGGTGGCGTCGGTCTGCCGGACCTTGAGCTCGCCGTGCCCCGCCTCGACGTCCTCCGCCAGCATCTTCATGCCGCGGACGAGATTGGCGCCGTTCTGACGCACGGTCTCGCGGATCAGCTCCGGATTGGTCAGCAGGAAGTTCGACGGCGACAACGCGCCGGCGAGCTGCTTGACGTAGAAGCGGGCCTTGAGCCGCGTGTGGTCGTCCAGGCCTTCGGCGTTCTCGACGAGATCCTCGGCCCACTTGCTGGTGAGCAGATAGGCCTGCTTGAGGAAGTCGAAGTAGGGCAGCTCGCTCCAGCCCGGATCGGCAAAGCGATGGTCCTTGCGGTCGGGCGCCGCGACGGGTTCCGTCGTTTCGCCTTGCAGCCGCTTCAGCGTCGATCCCCACAGGTCGACGAAGCTGTTGGCGAGCTTCGACTGCGCTTCGATGGCCTTGCTCGGCTCGGAAAACCAGCGCTCCGCCACCTGTCCCAGAGTCTTGACGACCTCGGCCGCTTCCCCGCCGGCCCCGTCGACGCCGCGGCGTTCTTCGATCGGCTTGAGATAGGCGGCGGTCGCCTTGCCCGATTCCTCGATCAGGCGCGCCATGTTCTCGGACATAGCTTCGAAATCGGGGAGCGAAAACGGCGACGACCCGTCGCCGGCCGGGGCGTCGGTCTTACTGTTCTTGGTCATTCGTTCCCTCCGAACCGCCGCCTTCGGTCGCGCTCGGCCGTGCCTCGCGAGGAGGCGTGTGCAGGGCGGCGCTTTTCCGACATATTAACGCCTTACCCAGCAAAAATCCCATTGCCATTCAGGCCTCGTCCTGAACCATCAGGTGCTACATGCGTTCGGCGACCCGGGGAAGCCCCGTTTCCTCATCCAAGCGCCCAAACATTGCGACACGATCGCCTGTCCTCACGGCAGCGGCTGCCGCCGGGGCCCTGCTTGCAGTGGGTGGCTGCGCCGCCGAGCTCGGTGCGCCGGTAAAGGGCGCCGCCAAGCTCACGGGGTTCGCCACGGACGCCCCGCAGCCAACCGGGTTCGTTACCGCTGCCCGCCCGGACAAGATCGACTACATGCCCGTCGGGGTGGCCCAGCCGGCCCGGCCGACCCAGCCTAAATCGGCAGGCGAGGTCCAGGCGCTGCAGAAGAGCCTGGAGGACACGCGCACGGCCAATACCGCGGCGGGACAAAGTGCGCAGCTCGCCGGCCGGACGCCGGCGCCCACGCCCGCCGTGGCGCCACCCGACTATGTCGCGCCGACCGGCGCGGCCTCCGGCAACTGAGCCTTTCGCGCGGCACGCGCTTTCGTTCGGCGCGATGTCGCCGAAAAAGACTGGCAACGGACCCTCGAAATGTTAAACGACACGTTCCACTCGCAACTATCGACTGTGAGCGATCGATCGGCGCGAGATCAAGGACCTGGAACCATGACCGACTTTCATCGCATCAAGCGTCTTCCGCCCTACGTTTTCGAGCAGGTCAATCGGTTCAAGGCCGCCGCCCGCGCCAATGGCGCCGATATCATCGATCTCGGCATGGGCAATCCGGATCTGCCCACCCCGCGCCATGTCATCGACAAGCTGGTCGAGACCGCCGGGCGCCCACGCACCGACCGCTATTCCGCGTCCAAGGGGATCAACGGGCTGCGCCGGGCCCAGGCCGCGTACTACGAGCGCCGCTTCGGCGTCGGCCTCAACCCCGACACCCAGGTCGTGGTGACGCTGGGGTCCAAGGAAGGCTTCGCCAACATGGCCCAGGCGATCACCGCGCCGGGCGACGTCGTGCTGGTGCCCAATCCCAGCTATCCGATCCACGCCTTCGGCTTCCTGATGGCGGGCGGAGCCATCCGCTCGGTGCCGGCGGAGCCGACGCCGGCCTTCTTTCCGGCGCTGGAGCGTGCGGTCCAGCACTCGATCCCCAAGCCGCTGGCGGTGGTCGTCTGCTATCCGTCGAATCCGACCGCGTATGTCGCCTCGCTCGATTTCTACAAGGACCTGGTCGCCTTCGCCAAGAAGCACGAGCTGATCGTGCTGTCCGATCTCGCCTATTCGGAGGTCTATTTCGACGGCAACCCGCCGCCGTCGGTGCTGCAGGTGCCCGGCGCCGTGGACGTCACCGTGGAGTTTACCTCCATGTCGAAGACGTTCTCCATGGCCGGCTGGCGCATCGGCTTCGCGGTCGGCAACGAACGGCTGCTGGCGGCGTTGGCGCGGGTGAAGTCCTATCTGGACTATGGCGCCTACACGCCGATCCAGGTCGCCGCCGCCGCGGCGCTGAACGGGCCGGACGACTGCATCAAGGAGATGCGCGACACCTATCGCAAGCGCCGCGACGCGCTGGTCGATTCGTTCGCGCGGGCCGGCTGGCCCCTGCCGTCTCCGACCGCGTCGATGTTCGCCTGGGTGCCGATCCCGGACCGCTTCAAGGGCTGGGCAGCCTGGAGTTCTCGAAGCTGCTCGTCGAGAATGCCGACGTGGCGGTGGCGCCGGGCATCGGCTTCGGCGAGTTCGGCGACGACTACGTGCGCATCGCGTTGGTCGAGAACGAGCAGCGCATCCGTCAGGCGGCGCGCAACATCCGCCGCTTCTTCGAAAGCGCCGACAGCAAGCTCCACAACGTGGTGCCGCTGGCGCGCGCCGGCTGACGGAGGTCGCCGACCGTTGCCTTTCGGCAACGGTCGATCCTCGCCCGACGCAGTGCAGCAAAATCGCCGCAAATAGGGCGCTCGAGCCGCAGTCGGGCCATGCCGCCGCCCCGATCCATCTGTTCTGTGGCGCTGGGACAACGGTGTCTCGGCGCGTTCGATAATTCCCATGGGCGGGTCGACTTAGCTCGGCCGTTGGGGGATCGGACAGCGATGGGATCGCCCCCGATTCTCACTCGATTAACTTCGGTGTGCTTTAGTCGGGTCAAAGGGGAGCTATGTGCGGGCCGGCACCGAGAGAGAGCCAAGAATGACGTCTCTTTTAGGCTGGAACCCGCACTCGCAGAGGACAGACAATGGACGCTCAGGTTCGTACGATCGTCGCCTTGACCGGTGAACGCCTCGTGGTGTTGCCGGAAGAGGACTATCGCGCCCTTCTCAACGCGGCCCATCCGGCCGCCGCGGCAGCGCCTGCCGAGCGGGGCGGGCGCGAGGCGGTGCGCCAGGTTGTGGCTCCCAAAGCGGTCGGTCCCGTCAGCCGCGTCCGCTGTTCGCTCGAAGACGTCCTGCTGCGCGGCTGAGCCGGCGGTGTCGCCGTCGGCCGCGTGGCTGCCGGCCGAGCGTCACCTGCGCCGCCCCGCGGCGGGCACGGCGATTGACAGGGTGTTCGGACGCGTGCCATCCGCACGATCATGAACGCTCCCTTCAGGATAGGCGTGGCAGGGCTCGGCACCGTCGGTGCTTCTCTGCTTCAGTTGCTGCAACGGCGCCGGCAGTCGCTGGCCGAGCGCTGCGGCCGCGAGATCCAGGTTACGGCCGTTTCGGCACGGGACCGCACGCGGCAGCGCGGCGTTGCCCTCGACGATCTTGCCTGGCTGGATGATCCCACTGCCCTGGCCGGACGCGCCGACGTCGACTGCGTGGTCGAGCTGATCGGCGGCAGCGAGGGGGCCGCCCGCGCCACCGTCGAGGCGGCGCTCGCGGCCGGCAAGCACGTCGTCACCGCGAACAAGGCGCTGTTGGCGCACCATGGGGTGGAGCTTGCGGCGGCAGCCGAGGCGCGCGGCGTCGCGCTCGCCTTCGAGGCGTCCGTCGCCGGCGGCATCCCGGTGGTCAAGGCGCTGCGGGAGTCGCTCGCCGGCAATGCGGTCGGGCGGATCCACGGCATCCTCAACGGCACCTGCAACTACATCCTGTCGCGGATGGAAGCCGACGGGCTGGCGTTCGACGTCTGCCTCGCGGACGCCCAGCGCCTGGGCTACGCGGAGGCGGACCCGACGTTCGATATCGAAGGCTTCGATACCGCTCACAAGCTCGCGATCCTGACCAGCCTGGCCTTCGGCACGCGGGTCGATGCCGATGCGGTGCACGTGGAAGGCATCAGCTCGATCACGCCGCTCGACATCCGCATGGCCAACGAGCTCGGCTACCGCATCAAGCTGCTGGGCGTGGCGGAACGCACCCGGGCCGGTATCGAGCAGCGGGTCCACCCGACCATGGTCTCGAAGGCGACAGCGCTGGCCCAGGTCATGGGCGTCACCAACGCGGTGAGCATCGATGCCGACGCGGTGGACGAATTGACCCTGGTCGGGCCCGGGGCCGGCGGTGCTGCGACCGCCTCTTCGGTCGTCGCAGATCTGGTCGACGTGGCCCGCGGCGTCGTCGGTGCGCCCTTCGGCCTGCCGATCCGCGACCTCGCTCCATTGCAGCGTGCGCCGATGCAGCGGCACGAGGGCGGCTATTACGTCCGCGTCGCCGCATTCGACAAGCCAGGTGCGGCCGCCTCCCTGGTCAAGCGCATGGCGGAGGCCGACATCTCGCTGGAATCGATCGTCCAGCACAGGTCCGCCGATGCGGCGGCCCGCGACCCGGGCGGCCGCTCGGGAGCGCCCGTGCCGGTGGTGCTGATCACCTACGCGACCACCGAGGCGGCCCTCCGCGGCGCCCTCGACCTGGTCATCGCCGACGGCTTCGTCGAGGCCACGCCGCAGGTCATCCGCATCGAGCGCGACTGACCGCGTCGCTCACGAAGCCGGGCCCGGTTTGGGGGCTGAGCCGATGCCGGGAGATGGAGCGGCGGCTTCGGTTCCAGCGGGCGGGGCGCGGCTTCGATGTGCGAAGACAGAGCCCAAATCCGCCACACTGACGTTAAATAGGGCGGCGGACACGGCGACCCTCACGCCCGTCCGTGATAACGACGACAACGAGCCGTAGCCACCAGCAGGGACCCGAGCGCCATGACCGAGATCACCGTCGCAGCAGGCCAAGTCATCGAGCGAATCCTGAGCCTGGAACTGGTGCGCGTCACCGAGAGGGCGGCGGTCGCGGCCGCCCGCCTGCGGGGCCGCGGCAACGAGAAGGCGGCTGACCAGGCGGCGGTGGACGCCATGCGGCGCGAGCTCAACCGCTTGCCGATCGACGGCACCGTGGTGATCGGCGAGGGCGAGCGCGACGAGGCGCCGATGCTGTACATCGGCGAGCGCGTCGGCAACCGCAACGGGCCGCTCGTCGACATCGCCGTCGATCCGCTGGAGGGCACGACACTCTGCGCCAAGGACATGCCGGGCTCGATCGCCGTCATGGCCATGGCCGAGGGCGGCACGCTGCTCGCGGCGCCCGACGTCTACATGGAGAAGATCGCGATCGGCCCGGGCTATCCGACCGGCGTGGTGCACCTGGACGCCAAGCCGGAAGACAACATCAACGCGCTGGCCAAGGCCAAGGGCGTTCCCGCCAACGAGATCACCGCGCTGGTGCTCGACCGGCCGCGCCACGCCGACCTGATCGCGGCGATCCGGCGCACGGGTGCGGCGGTGCGGCTGATTTCCGACGGCGACGTCGCCGGCGTCATCTTCACCAGCATGCCGGAGCAGACCGGCATCGACATCTATCTCGGCATCGGCGCCGCGCCCGAGGGCGTGCTCGCCGCCGGGGCGCTGCGTTGCATCGGCGGCCAGATGCAGGGCCGGCTGATCCTCGACACGGAGGAGAAGCGCAAGCGCGCTGCCGCCATGGGCGTGACCGACCCCAACCGGCTCTATGAGACGAAGGACCTGGCGCGCGGCGACGTCATCGTGGCGGCGACGGGCGTGACGGACGGCGCGCTGCTCAAGGGCGTGAAGTTCGGCAAGGAGGTCATCGAGACCGAGACCATCGTCTACCGCTCGGTGACCGGCACGGTCCGTAAGATCAGCGCCGAGCACCGCGACCATTCGAAGTTCCATATGGAATGACGGCAGCAGCGCTGGCCGTCGCGTCATAGGCCGTACAGGCCGTCTTCATATCCGCCTGCGATGCAGGGGAGGGTGCCCATGCCGCCGATCACCGTTCGTGCCCTGAGCTCCGACGATCGGGCGGCCTGGGAGCCGCTGTGGCAGGGCTATCTCGACTTCTACCGGACGAGCCAGACGCCCGAGCTCAAGGAGCTGGTCTGGCAGCGCATCCTCGACGTGGGCGAGCCCATCCACGGGCTCGCCGCCGTGCTCGATGGCCGCATCGTCGGCATCGTCCACTACGTGTTCCATCGAGCCACCTGGAGCGCGACCGACTACTGCTATCTCGAAGACCTGTTCACCAGCCCGGAGGCGCGGGGCAACGGCGTCGGCCGCGCATTGATCGAGGCGGTCTACGAGCAGGCGCGGGCGCACGGCTCGACGCGCGTCTACTGGCTGACCCACGAGACCAATAAGCCGGCTCGCCTTCTCTACGATCAAGTGGCCGAGTTCGCCGGCTTCATTCAGTATCGCAAGACGGTCGGCTGAACCTTCCGTACCGGAAGCCGAGCCCGGCCCGGCCGTGGCGCCGCGGGCACATGCGCGTGACCTTTGCGCCACAGGCGGGCGCCCCCGCGCCGTCGTCATCCGGCCATGAAAATGCCATGGGGCAGCCGAGCGGCTCGCGGCGCTCCTGGTAACGCCAAGCGGCACTGGCGCTCCGCGCGGGCGATGACGATTTTCTGACAGATTGGCTACGCTTCGATGAATACTTGAAGCGTTCGTGACGCCGCCTTCAAGGTTGCGGTGCCGCCAGTCATCATCATAAAGCAATCGAAAGCAAACAGGCCGCCTGGCTCGAGTCTCCGCTGAGGAATCGGGCCCGGGATGCGACTGATGTGCTGGGCGTGATCTGAAGGGATCGCGGCAGTGTCGCCGCGCCCATCTATAGATTCGCGTGTATTCGCGCCGAGAGAAGCTCAACAAAGACGAGCAGAGCCAATCTGAGATCGCGGGCGCGTTCCGCCGAACGAGCTCCAAATCCCCCCGGAAGTGGACCTTAGACATGCGCCATCTGAATTCGGTTTCTGTTGCGGCCCTCGCGACCGCTCTGCTGTGGGCGGGGCCCGGTGCCGCACAGACCGCCAACAACATCGCCGCGACGCAGTTGCTGATGCCGTTCAGCACCTTGCTCAACTCGTCCGCGGGTCAGTCGGCGCTGCAAGGCAATCTGGCGGGAGCGCTGGGGATCAACAACGCGTCGTCTGCTGCGACGCGCTCGCTCGCCATCCATGACAACACCATCGATACCGACCGCGGCACGGTGCTGGCGAACGGCTTCGGCTCGAAGATCCAGAGCCTCTACTTCTCTGCGATCTACGCCAACAACCCGCTCATCGGACCCGCCAACAGCAACGTCGTCCAGGCCTTCCGCCAGGCCAACGGCATCACCCAGGCCGATTCGGGCTTCGCCAAGAATTTCTTCGGCAGCGGCACCAGCAGCGGCTCGCCGAGCTTCACGCCGGTGACCGGCATCGCCTTCCCGGCGGGCGGCCAGGCCAACGTCTACGACAAGGCCTACGCGCCGATTCCCGCCTCGCCGGGCGCCAATCTGTCGGGCGACTCGCGCCCCTACCAGGTGCGCCCCGGCCAGATCGCCACGTTCGCCGGCACCACCTTCGTCTCGCCCGCGCCCGGCGGCAATCCGGCCGGCATCAACGGCGCTGTGACGACCAACACGCAGATCCTCTCCGGCCTCGGCTCCAACGCGGCCTTCCCCAGCGGCCACACGACCTACGGGTTCACGCAGAGCATCATGTTCGCGATGATGGTGCCCGAGCTCTACTCGCAGATGCTGCTGCGGGCCTCCGACTACGGCTACAGCCGCGTCGTGCTGGGCGCCCACTACCCGCTCGACGTCATCGGCGGCCGCATCATTGCCACCTATGACATGGCGCAACTGCTGAACAACAACCCCGCCTACATGAACCAGCAGATCAGCGTGTTCGCGGTCGGCAACGTCACCACGACGTCGAACTACGCCAACCTGTTCGCCGCAGCGACCACCGACTTCCGCGCGCTGATCTCCAGCACCTGCGGCATGAGCGTTTCCGCCTGCGTCGCGCAGTCGAGCCCCTACGGCTACGCCCAGTACCAGCGTGACCTGGCCACCTACAATTTCCGCATGACCTACGGCCTGACGCCGACCGGCCCGACCAACCTGGCGCCGGTCGTGCCGGTCGGCGCCGAAGTGCTGCTCTCGACGCGCTTCCCCTACCTCTCGGCCGACCAGCGCCGGGAAGTGCTCGCGACGACCGAGGCGCCGTCGGGTGCTGCGCTCGACAACGGCACGGGCTGGGCCCGCCTCAACCTGTTCGCGGCGTCCGGCGGCTACGGCGCCATCCGCGCCAACACCACCGTCGCCATGGACGCCTCGCTGGGTGGCTTCAACGCGGTCGACACCTGGTACAACGACATCGGTGGCGGAGGCGTACTGACCAAGGCGGGCACGGGCTGGCTGACGCTCGCCGGCAAGAACAGCTTCGGCGGCCTCAACGTCGCCGGCGGCCTGGTCTCCCTCACCAACACCAACACCTTCAGCGGGGCCACCAACGTCGGCGGCGGCCCGATCGCCGCCGCCCTCGAGGTCAACGGCTCGCTGACGTCGCTGGCTGGCGTCAATGTCAACGCAGGCGGCTACCTGGCCGGTATCGGCTCGGTTGGGCCGACCGTCGCCATCCGCGCCGGCGGCACGCTGGCGCCGGGCAACGGCATCGGTACGCTCACGGTGAACGGCAATCTCGCGCTCGCCTCGGGCTCGACCTATCAGGTCGAGACGAGCACTTCGGGCGCAGGCGACAGCGTCCACGTCACCAAGACGGCGTCGCTCGGTGGCAACCTGCAAGTGCTCACCGGCTCGCAGCCGTACAGCGGCTCGACCAACTACACGATCCTGACGGCTGACGGCGGCCGCTTCGGTTCCTTCGACTCGGTTTCGACGGGCCGGCTCTTCGTCAGCCCGACGCTGAGCTACAATCCCAACTGGGTGACGCTGACGCTGACCCGCCTGCCGTTCCAGTCCGTGGCGCTCAGCGCCAACCAGATGCAGGTGGCGGCCGGCGCCGACAGCCTGGGCTACGGCAACCCGCTCTGGAACGCCATCGACGGGCAGGCCACCGCACAGGCGGCCCGCACCGCCTTCGACAGCCTCTCGGGCGAGATCTACGCCTCGGCGAAGTCGGTCGCGGTGGAGCGCAGCGGTGACGTCCGCGACGCCATCAACAGCCGCCTGCGCCAGGATGCTCTGACCGATCCAGCCCTCGCCGGGCTGGCGCCGGTCAACCCGGTGGTGATGGCCGACCCGGCTGCGCGCACCATCGTCCGCAAGGGCTACGACGCGCCAGCGCCGGTGCCCGTGGTCGTGGCGCCGCCCACCTTCGCGTTGTGGGGACAGGCATATGACGCCTTCGGCCACATCGACTCCAACAACAACGCGGCCGGCGTGAAGCAGAACACCGGCGGCTTCATCATCGGCGCCGATGCCGCGGTCGCCGACGGCTGGCGGGCCGGTGTGGCCGGCGGCTACAGCCGCTCGAAGATCGACGTCGACGGCCGGCTGTCCTCGGGCGACCTGGACAACTACACCGCGGCTGTCTACGGCAGCGGCCGCTTCGGCGGTTTCGCGCTGCGTCTCGGCGCCGCCTACACCTGGGGTGATTTCGATGCCAGCCGCATCGTCTCCTTCCCGGGCTTCTCCGACGCCGCCAGGGGCAGCCTGCGGCTTGGCACCACGCAGGCCTTCGCCGAGGCGGGTTACGACATGCGCTACGGCGCCATCGCCATCGAGCCCTTCGCCGGCCTGGCCTTCGTCAACGTCAACGGCGACAGCTTCGCCGAAGCCGGCGGTCCTGCGGCCCTCGCCGGCAGCAGCAAGAGCCAGAGCGTGACGTTCACGACGCTGGGCGCGCGCATCGGCGGCAACTGGCTGATCGGCAACATGGCGCTGACGGCCCGGGCCGGGCTCGGCTGGCGCCACGCCTTCGGCGATGTCACGCCGGACTCGCTGCTCGCCTTCGCCGGCGGCTCGCCCTTCGTGGTGTCCGGCGCGCCGATCGCCCGCGACGCGGCGGTGATCGAGGCGGGGCTCGGCCTCAACATCACGCAGGCGACCATCCTCGAGGTCTCCTACACCGGCCAGCTCGCCCGCCAGGAACAGGACCAGAAGATCAAGGCCAGCCTGAAGATCAACTTCTGATCGCATTCCGCCTCGAACGCCTGCGAGAGCCCCGGGCGAGCCGCCCGGGGCTTTGCCGTTGACCGCATGCGCCATCCCGCTAGAGCATTTCGCCATTGGATGGGATCATCCAATGGCAGAGAAATGCTCATAACGTTTTGAATCTGGAGCGCTTCACGATTGGGTGTTTCCATCCAATCGTGAAGCGCTCCAGCCGCATGCGGTATAAGTGTGGGATGAGCGAATCGGTCGTCGAGTTTGAGCGGGACCCCGGAAGCTGGCGGCTGGCCGTTGCGGAGGGCGAGGGCCGACACGACGGCGCGGAACCGAGCACCGGCAGTGGAAGCCAGTCTGCTCCAGCGTCCGCTGCTCCCTTGCTCGGCGTGACGCGCTCTGCCCTCGGCCGCGCCTGGCGCAGCCGCTGCGATGCCCGGGGCGAGGCCCATGCGCTGGCCATCGCCCAGGCCCATGGCACGCCCGACCTCCTGGCGCGCGTCCTGGCCGGGCGCGGCGTCGTGGCCGCCGACCTGCCGGTCTTTCTCGAGCCGAAGCTGCGTGATCTGTTGCCCGATCCGGCGGTGCTGCAGGACATGGGCGCTGCGTCGGCGCGCCTGGCGGACGCGGTGGTTGCCGGCGAGCACGTCGCCATCTTCGGCGACTACGACGTCGACGGCGCCTGCTCCGCCGCCCTGCTGGCCGGCTATCTCGGCCGCTGCGGCACGCCCTACACCGTCCACATCCCGGACCGCATCACCGAGGGTTACGGCCCCAACGGGGAAGCGATCCGCGCGCTCCGGGCCTCCCGCGCCAGTCTGCTGGTCACGGTCGATTGCGGCACGACCAGCCACGAGCCGTTGGCCGTGGCGCAGGCCGTCGGCTTCGACACCATCGTGCTCGATCACCACCAGGCGCCCGAGGCGCTGCCGCCTGCGGTGGCGGTCGTCAACCCGAACCGGCAGGACGATCTGTCGGGCCTCGGCCACCTGGCTGCGGCGGGAGTCGTGTTCCTGACTCTCGTCGCGCTCAGCCGGGAGCTGCGCCGGCGCGGCTTCTGGTCAAGCCGAGGCGCCGAACCGGACCTGCTGGTCGACCTCGATCTCGTGGCGCTGGCGACGGTCGCCGACGTGGTGCGGCTCGAAGGGCTCAACCGCGCGCTGGTGCGCCAGGGCCTCCAGATCATGCGCCAGCGCCGTCGGCCGGGGCTGACCGCACTGCTCGACGTCGCCGATCTCAAGGGCCCGCCGCTGCCCTGGCACCTGGGGTTTCTGATCGGCCCCCGCATCAATGCGGGCGGCCGCATCGGCGACGCCGGCCTCGGCGCGCGGCTGTTGCTGACGGCGGATGCGGCGGAAGCGGCCCGCATCGCCGCAAGCCTCGACGGGCTCAATCGCGAGCGCCAGGATATCGAGCGGCTCGCGGTGGAGGAGGCGCTGGCCCAGGCGGCGGCGGCGCTCGACCGCGACCCCGATTGCGGTGTGCTCGTTGCGGCTTCGGCCGCCTGGCACCCGGGCATCGTCGGGCTCGTCGCAGCGCGGATGAAGGAGCGGTTCAACCGTCCGGCCTTCGCCTTCGCGCTGAACGCGGATGGGGGCGGCACCGGCTCCGGGCGCTCGGTCATGGGCATCGATCTGGGCCGCGCGGTGCGCCAGGCGGTCGACACAGGTGCCGCGGTGAAGGGCGGCGGCCATCCCATGGCGGCGGGGGTGACGGTCGCCCCCGGCGCCATCGGCGACTTCCGCGCCTTCGTCGGCGCAAGGCTGGCCCACGACGCGGGCTTGGGCAGCGCCGGCGAACTGGCCGTCGACGCCGTGTTGACGGCGGGTGGCGCCCAGTCCGAGCTGGTGGAGCTGCTCGAGCGGGCCGGCCCGTTCGGCTCCGGCAACCCTGAGCCGACCTTCGTCTTCGCCCGCCATCGCCTGGTCGAGGCTGCGGACGTCGGCACGTCGCACGTACGCTTCAAGCTCAAGAGCGGCGACGGCAGCGCCATCGGCGGCGTGGCGTTTCGGGCCGCGGGACAGCCGCTGGGGCAGGCGCTGAAGGCGCACGTCGGCCGCTTCGTGCACGCGGCGGGCAGCCTTACGGTGGACCGGTGGGGCGGCCGCGAGCGCGTCGACCTGCGGCTGCAGGATCTAGCGGCCGCCGACTCGTAGAGTGGGGGCCTTCGATGTCACGGTGCCGCTTTATCGTCCCTTGAAGACAGGGGCGCGCTTGGCCAGGAATGCGGCACGGCCCTCGGCGTAGTCGGCGCTGTCGAAGCAGGCATCGGCGAGCGCCACCAGCTCCTGCTCCGAGGGAGCGCCCGGCAGGCCGGTTGCGGCGGCGATCGACGCCTTGGCCGAGCGCAGCGCCAGTGGCGCATTGGCGGCGATCGTCCGCGCCAGCTCCATGGTTTCCGCCTCCAGCGCTTCGGCCGTGAACAGCCGGTGCAGCATGCCCAGCGCCTTGGCCTCGGTCGCGTCCATGCGCCGCGCCGTGAAGAACAGGTCCTTGGCGCCGGCGGCGCCGAACGAGGCGACGACCATGCGCATGGCGCGGGGCGGGTAGCCGACGCCGAGGCGTCCGGCCGGCACGGCGAACAGCGTATCGTCGGAGGCGACGCGCAGGTCGCAGGCGGCGGCGATGCCGATGCCACCGCCCATGCAGAAGCGGCGGATCATGGCGATCACCGGCATCGGGCAGTTGGCGATGGCCTCGAACGCCGCCTCGTTGGCCTCCTCGTAGGCCCGGCCGCCGGCGGCGCTGGCGCGGACCGTCTCGAACTCGCTGATGTCGGCGCCGGAGGCAAAGGGGCTGTCGCCGGCGCCGCGGATGATCAGCACGTGCACGGCAGGGTCGGCGGCCATGGCGCCGATCACCGCCGGAATGGCTTGCCACATGGACAGGTCGAGGGCGTTGCGCTTATCCATATTATTGATGGCCAACACGCCGACGCCGTCGGCAGCATGGGCCACCAGCTTCGGCGTCGCGCTCTGAAATGTTTTCATGGTCGGATCCGCTGGGGCAGGGTGTTTTTTTCTCGCTCGCTACATAGCTGTGCTAGCAAGTTCGCGGCAATGCGCTATTCCGCGATCTCGTCGGGTAGGCAGGAGGCACACAATGGCACTTGCGTCCGTGCGTCAGAACGGCCTGCTCGAGGCCGAGCTCACGACCATCGATCCGGTCTGGGGCCATATCCGCAACGAGGCGGAGGCTGCCGTTGGACGTGAGCCCGATCTCACCCCGCTGATCCGGTCGACGGTACTCGACCACGACACCCTCGAGCTTGCCATCTCGCATCGGGTCGCCGCGCGGCTGGCCAACGAGCTGGTCGGCCGTGACGCCATCGTACGGGCGTTCCGCAAGGCGCTCGACTCCGACCCGACGATCGCCGAGGCCTTTCGCGCCGATCTGGCCGCGGTGGTGGACCGCGATCCGGCGACCGTGCGCTTCCTGGAGCCGTTGCTCTACTACAAGGGCTTCCACGCCATTCAGACCCACCGCCTGGCCCACTGGCTGTGGGACAAGGGGCGGAAGGATTTCGCCATGCATTTGCAGAGCCGCTCCTCGGAGGTGTTCCAGACGGACATCAATCCGGCGGCGCGCATCGGCAAGGGCATCTTCCTCGATCACGCGACCGGCCTGGTCGTCGGGCAGACCGCGGTGGTCGAGGACAACGTATCGATCCTGCAGGGCGTGACGCTCGGCGGCACCGGCAAGGAGCGTGGCGACCGTCATCCCAAGATCCGCCAGGGCGTACTGCTGGGCGCGGGCGCCAAGGTGCTCGGCAATATCGAAGTGGGGCAATGCGCCCGCATCGCCGCCGGGTCGGTGGTGCTGCATCCGGTGCCGCGCAACGTCACGGTCGCGGGCGTGCCGGCTAAGGTCGTCGGCCCTGCCGGCTGTGCCGAGCCGTCGCGCAGCATGGACCAGATCCTCGCCGATTGGGCGACGGACTTCACCATCTGACCCATCGCCCTTGCGCGGCCGCCGCCATTCGTGGCAAGCGGGAGTCAATGCGCGTTGCGGCTCCGGCGCATCCCGTGCCCCCAATTTATCCGGGCTGGCATGTGCGGCGGCTGTGATCGCGCTCACGATTTCGAATCGGCTTGATCCGAGGAGACGGCAATTGGACAAAAGTGAACTCGCGAAGATCGAACGGCACCTGCGCCGGACCTTTGCCAATCATTCGATCAGGGTCGTCGGACGGCCCCGCAAGTCGGACTCCGCCGAGGTCTACGTGGGCGAGGAGTTCATCGGCGTGCTGTTCGTCGACGACGAGGACGGCGACAATTCCTACAGCTTCCAGATGGCGATCCTGGATACCGATCTCGAGGACGCGTGACGAAGCAGCGGCCCTGCCATGTCCACTGGCAGGGTCGAGCCGCTCCGCTCTCCGCTGACGGTTCCGGCCTTCGGCAGCTCAGGAGAGCGTGATCGTCAGGCCGACGGCAAAGAGCGCGGACGAGAAGAACAACATCAGCAGGAAGCTCGAGACGGAGCCTTCCCGGGTGTCGTTCGGGCGAAGAGCCTCCCTTTCGTACCTTTGATGAGCATACGCTGCGGTTTGGGCGCGTGGCATGTGCACCTCCATGGAGCAGACGGCTGCCTGGAGCGTGATCGCGCGCAGTCGATGCCGTGCGCGACCGCCACGCTCCAGCGTCTCAAGGCCAGCCCGGGCGATTCCGCCGGCCGGCCGACGGTGCAAGTATGCTGCCCGCTATCGTTAACGTCCGGTTAAGCCTGCGCGCAGCTTGACGAAATCGGCCTGCATCGGCCAGGTTCCCGGCCAGCCGGGAGGACTTCATGACCGTTTACACACTCGACAACCGCTCGCCGCAGCTGCCGGAGGAGGGGCTCTACTGGATTGCGCCGGGCGCACACGTGATGGGCAACGTCAGGCTCGGGCTCGAGGCGAGCGTGTGGTTCGGAGCCGTCATCCGCGGCGACAACGATCTGATCGATATCGGCGCCAGGTCCAACATCCAGGATCTCGCCATGCTGCATACGGATCCGGGTGCACCGATGACCATCGGCGAAGACTGCACCATCGGCCATACCGCCATCCTGCACGGCTGCACCATCGGCGCCGGCTCGCTGATCGGCATGGGGGCTACGGTGCTCAACCGCGCCCGCATCGGGACCGGTTCGATCGTCGGTGCCAATTCGCTGGTGCCGGAGGGCAAGGAGTTTCCCGACAACTCCCTGATCCTGGGCGCGCCGGCCCGGGTCGTTCGCACGTTGTCGAGCGAGGAGGTGGCGCGCACGCGCGGATCGGCGGCACACTACGTCGCCAATTGGAAGCGCTTCGTCGCAGGCCTGCGGCCGGTCGCCGGCTAAGGCAGAAGAAGCGCTCCAGCTTCAAAGAGTTTGAGCATTTCTCCGCCATTGGATGATCTCATCCAATGGCGGCATGCTTTGGTCGACGTCGGTGTTCAGAGCGCTGAGCGCCCAGCCGGGCTCGCGATCAGCGCGCCGCCGTCGCGGTGGCCGGCAGCGGCTCGCCGATCGATACCCAGGCGTTGGGGGTCTCGGCCGATTGCCGCTTGATGAAGGTGAAGCCGGTCTTGTCCCAGGACAGGATGCGCGAACGCTTGTTGTCGAGAACCAGCTCACCCCGATCCGTGACCACGGTCAGCACGGCGTGACCTTCGCCCATGTTGTCGCGCACCACCGTCATCAGCAGCGCCTGCCGGGGCAGGCCGGCTTCGATCAGCGTGCGGCGCTTCAGCAAGGCGAAATCCTCACAATCGCCACGACCGTCGTCGGGATAGCTCCAGCGCTCGGCGACGCCCCAGTGCTCCTCGTCGGTCACCGGAGTGATGGCACGGTTGACCCGTGTGTTGACGGCGACGAGCAGGCGCCAGACCACCGGCGTCAGCTTGATCTCGGTCGCCTCCAGCGGCGCCACGTTGCAGTCGGCCGGATATTCCTTGCAGAAGCCGACCCAGCCCATGGGCGCCGTGGTCTTGCCGGTGACGGGCGCGAAGGCCTCGGCCGGATCGGCGGGGAGCGACGCGGTCCGCAAATCCTGCGCAGATGCTGCTCCCGTCGCCAGGATGGCAGCCGCGACGACGATCGACCTGAAGCGATTGTACACCCGACACCCCAGCCGGCGATTAACTCTTTGGTAACGATTTCACGGCCGCTTGCGGCGCACAAGCCTCCCGGGAGGCCAAATATGAATGAATGGTAAATGCGATCCTGCTGCAACATGCAGGGGGCTGGACCTTGGGCCCGGACCGCGAGGCATTTGAGTGCCTTTCGTCCGTCTGGCGGGTGGGGGCAGGTGCGGTGCGGCCGCATGTCGGCGTTCATTCGTCGCAACGCGCTTGCGTCGGCCGCCAGATCGGCCAAGGTGCCTGCCATGAGCGTCCCGATTGTCCAGGCGCCGCGCCTGCGCGAGCCCGTCTTCAATGTGCCGACGATCGTTGCGGCCCTGGTGGGTACCTTCATCGGTATCCACTTCGTTCGGTCGCTGCTGTCGCCGGAACTGGATTTCAGGCTGATCTTCGAATTCTCGTTCGTGCCGGCCAGGTTTGATCTCGGCCTGTCGCCCGAGCAGTTCGCCAGCGCTCTGGCGGCGTCGCTTCGCGATCTGCCGCGCGAGGCAGCGGAGATGCGCGCCGCCCTCGGCCAGCTCGTCTATGCCGATGGCGGGCTCAAGCCATGGACGCTGCTCACCTACGCCCTGCTGCATGCGTCGTGGATGCACGTGCTGCTGAACTCGGCCTGGCTGCTGGCGTTCGGCAGTCCTGTCGCACGCCGGTTCGGCGCGGCGCGCTTCCTCGTCTTCTTCGCGGTCTGCGCGGTGGCCGGGGCGCTTGCCCACTTGATCGGGCACGACATGGACGTGACGCCGATGGTTGGCGCGTCGGGGGCCATTTCCGGTTGCATGGCCGCGGCCGCCCGCTTCATCTTCCAGCCGGGCGTCATGCTCTTCGGAACGGCGCGGGATAGCGTGCACCGGGCGCGAGCCGAGCCGCTGCTCGCCCTCCTGAGGGACCGGCGCGCGCTGCTGTTCGTGCTGTCCTGGTTCGGCATCAATCTGCTGTTCGGCATCGCCGCGGCGCCGCTGGGCATCACCGATTCCGCTATCGCCTGGCAGGCGCATATCGGCGGCTTCGTTGCCGGGCTGCTGCTGTTTCCGTTGTTCGACCCGGTGCCCCGCGACGAGGCGCCCGAGGCGTTGTCCGGCCGGATCGAAACACCAGACCGGTGAGGCTGCGCCCGGGCGCCCGGGCCTCTCGCGTCGATTGCATCGCCTCGTCAGATCGCGACGGGCGCACGCGGTCGGCGGCGATCCGGCCGGCGAATTCCGGTGTGATACGAACGGCTGATGGAATTGGCCCGGTCTGAAACTTCGAACTATTCCAAATAATTAAGGCCGAGAAGCGCTCGCCCGCGCACGTTTCGTGCCGTTGCGGCCCGGGCCGGCGCTTGCCTTATTGTCGCAGGTTGCCACATTTAATCGAGCGCGGAGATCAAGATCCGTCCCCAGGCGGTCGTGCCGCGTCCCGGAGCAGGTCGTGTCCGGGCTATCAGGGAGACATTGCCATGACCACCGTTGCCCGCATCCTGGCTCAGAAGGGCAGAGATGTGACCACGATCGGCCCGGATTACACGCTGCAGGAGGCCGCCAGGCTGCTCACCGACCGGCACATCGGATCTGTCGTCGTCATCGATCCGGAGGGCTCCATCGCCGGTATCCTGTCAGAGCGTGACATCGTGCGGTCCGTGGGCCGCGCGGGGCCGCAGGCGCTCGAGGATCGCGTGTCCGGCCATATGACCAGGGATGTGGTGACCTGCACCATGTCCTCGCCGATCCATTTTCTGATGGAAACCATGACGACCGGCAAGTTCCGGCATCTGCCGGTGATCGAGAACGGCCGGCTTGCGGGCATCGTCTCGATCGGCGACGTCGTCAAGCACCGGCTGGCGGAGATCGAGTCGGAGCACCAGGCCCTGCGCGAGTACATCGCTACCGCGTGAGCATCGCCTCCCGCCCTGGGGCGGGAGCTCGTGCTCGCGGCGGCGCTTTGCGATTGGGTGGAACCACCCAATCGCGAGAAAGCGCTCCAGATTCAAAAAGTTATGAGCATTTCGCCATTGGATGATCTCATCCAATGGCGAAATGCTCTAGAGCGCTTGGAGCACGTCGACCCGGTCGGATGACGTCATCTGGTCGGGAATTGCTCGAGGGCCGCGGTGGCGTCCTGGAGCTGCTCCTTGAGCTCCGGCAACGCACGATGTGCTGCCTCGGCTCCCAGTTCGATGCCCTCGACAGCGCGATGGAAGTCGAAGAGGCCGATGCGGCTGAGCTTGGGCGAGATCATCACATCGGGAGGGTCGCCGGCGAGGCGCGAGCGGGCAATGCGGTCCTGAGTGATGTTGAACGCGTCCATCATCACCGTGCCGATGCCGGGCGCGCCGTCCGGCCGGCGGCCGAAGCGGCCGATACGCCGGGCGGCCTGGAACGCGCCGAGCAGGCGCCGGCCGTCCGAGCCTTCCGGTGTCAGCGCGGCCAGCTCCTCTTCGTCCGGCCCATGGGACGGGATGGTGGTGCCCCGCATCGAGCGCAGGTCGCCGGAAAGATTGATGCAAATGACGAACTCGGCGCCGAGCGCCCGCGCCACGGTAATCGGGATGGGGTTGACCAGGGCACCGTCCATCAGCCACCGGCCGCCGAGCTTCACCGGATTGAAAATACCGGGCAGGGCGTAGGAGGCGCGGACCGCATCCGCCACAGGTCCGCGCGTCAGCCAGACCTCATGCCCGGTACCGAGCTCGGTCGCCACCGCGGCGAAGCGAACCGGCAGTTGTTCAATGCGTGTGCGGCCGAGGTGCTTGTCGAGCAGCAGCCGCAGCCGGTCGCCGCTGATCAGGCCGGAGCCGCCGATGTGGAAATCCATCAGCCCGACCATGCGCCGCTTGTTCAGGTTGCGGGCGAAGTCCTCCAAGGTGTCGAGCGTGCCGGTGGCGTAGCAGCCGGCGACGACGGCGCCGATGGAGGTGCCGACCATGATGTCGGGGACGTAGCCCTCGGCTGCCAGAACGCGCAGCGCGCCGAGGTGCGCCCAGCCGCGAGCCGCGCCGCCGCCCAGAGCCAGGCCGAGCAGCGGCCGCTTGCGCCCAGCCGCCGGCTCCGGTGGTAGCGCCGGCGGCTCGGCCTCGCCGAAGGCGCCGAACCCGAAGCTCCTGAAATTGAGACCATCGAACATGAGCTCACATCCGAATCGCCACTGCGACACGCCCGATCAAGGCACGTATGCATGCGGTTCATGACGAACGCATGCTGTGCTATGCAGCATGTTGTGCCGTGCAAACGTGACCTTACGAGGGCTTGGCCATGCGCTGCAACATCCAACACCGTCGACTGAGCTTTGTTGCGAGCTTGACCTATTCTGTGAAGATCAATTCGACGTCGGCAGCGGCGTTTGCAGCCGGCACGGCGCGATAGAAGCACGACCGCCGGCCCGTATGGCAGCAGCCGCCGTCGCCGCCGACGCGAACGCGCAACCAGACGGCGTCCTGATCGCAATCGATGCGCATCTCGACCACCGTCAGGATCTGGCCCGAGGTATCACCTTTGTGCCAGAGCGTGCGGCGGGAGCGCGACCAGAACCAACCTTCGCCGGTCTCGATGGTCTTGGCCAAGGCTTCCGAGTTCATGTGCGCAACCATCAGCACATCGCCGCTGGCCGCATCCGTCACGACGCAGGTGATCAGGCCGTTGGCATCGAAGGCCGGCGTCAGGCGCGCGCCCTCCTCGACCTCGTGGTGAGGGCCGGGCGGCGCAAACACGTCGGCAGTCTCGTTCATCGTAGGGCCTGGCGGCAAAAGCGCTTCGCGATTGGGGGGCTCGCCCAATGGCAAGAGAAGCGCCCCAGATTCAAAAGGTTATGAGTATTGCCGATCGGATGTGATCGTCCGATCGGCAATGCTCCGTGGTCTTGAAGCCGGAGCGCTTCTTTCCGGCGGACCGGAGCAGGGCGCTCCGGCGCAGGACGGGGCAACGTGCCTCGCAGGATGATCCGGTTCGGGAGGCTAGGCTCAGCGGTAGTCGCGCACCAGCGTCATGAAGCGGGCCTGTTCGCCCGGATCGGTCTTGAACACGCCGCTGAACTGCGTCGTGATCGTCGAGGCACCGTGCTTCTGCACGCCGCGCATGGACATGCACATGTGCTCGGCTTCCAGCATCACGGCGGCGCCGCGCGGCTTCAGGCCGTTCTCGATGGTCTCCAGGATCTGCGCCGTCAATGTCTCCTGCGTCTGCAGGCGCCGGGCGTAGCTGTCCACGACGCGCGCCAGCTTCGACAGCCCGACGACGCCGCCATCCGGGTAATAGGCGATGTGCGCCTTGCCCACGAACGGCACCATGTGGTGCTCACAGTGGGAGTAGAACTCGATGTTGCGGACCAGGACGATGTCGTTGTAGCCGCTGACGTCCTCGAACACGCGTTCCAGTTGCTCCTCGGGAGCCTCGCCGTAGCCGCGGTAGAGTTCCTCAAACGCCTTGACCACTCGCCGCGGCGTGTCGACCAGGCCTTCGCGTCCCGGATCGTCGCCGCACCATTCGATCAAGGTGCGTACCGCCGCCTCGGCTTCCTCGCGCGAGGGCTTGGTGATCAGGGACTTCGTCGTGCTCTTCTTGTCGGCGTTGGCCGGGGCCAACCGCGCGGACAAGGACTTAACCACAGCATCCATGTGGGGCCTCCCGCCGTCGATCATCGTGTATCTTCATCCTCGGGGCAAGCAAGCGACGGGCACACACCCGGCGGCTTGCGCGACCCGCCGGCTCCGGTGAGGAAACTTTCGAGAGCCTCATGCCCGACCTATATATGAGCCGTCTCCGCTCGTCCCAAGGCCGGCGCAGATTTGATGCGGGTCATAGCAGCTATGACGGCGCACGTCCGGCAGTCGCGCCGGGGATCGCCGCAACAGGTCGCCTCCATGCTGAACGACGTCTACAACAAGCGAATTCTCGAGCTGGCAGCCAACATCCCGCGCATCGGGCGGCTCCAGGCGGCCCAGGCCACGGCGACGAAGCATTCCAAGCTGTGTGGCTCGAAGGTCACGGTCGACGTCGTCATGGAGCACGGGCGCGTCGCTGATTTCGCCCATGAGGTGAAGGCCTGCGCCCTCGGCCAGGCGTCGAGCTCGCTCATGGCCCGGCACGTGATCGGCGCCAGCGGCGACGAATTGCGCGCCGTGCGCAAGGCCATGCTGGCGATGCTGAAGGAGAATGGGCCGCCGCCTGATGGCCGGTGGGCGGACCTCACCGTGCTCGAGCCGGTCCGTGACTACAAGGCGCGGCACGCCTCGACCATGCTCACCTTCGACGCCGTCGTGGACGCGGTCGAACAAATCGAAACGGCGCAAGGCACCGCCGTGGCGGCGGGCTGAAAGCACTTTCTACCCGATCAGGTGAACTCATCTGATCGGGGACGCCCGGTGATCGGGAATGCTCTGCGCCGTTACCAGAGCGCCTTCATGTGGAAGGAATAGGCGGCGCTGACGCCGGCGCTGAACTGGTCGCGCGAGCCGATGTTGCGCACGATCGGGCTGTCGGCGGCGGACGAGACGAGACGGCTGTAACCGCCGAAGACGGTCGTCGTCCACGCGTCGGACCAGGTGTAGGACGCGGAGGCCACGGCGCCGACCGAGGTCACGCCGGCGGAGCCCTTGTAGGGCGTCACGAAGCTGTTGAGGATTGCATCCTCGGGCCGCACGCCGAACGTATCCTGGACGTAGCTCTTGCTGCCCCACTCCATGCGCGGGCCGACAGCGAAGGTGAAGCGGTCGTAAGGGAGCACGAAGTCCAGGCCGACCGTTCCGACCAGGCCGTGAACGTTGCCGACGGCATAGCGGCCTTCGAAGCGCGCCCGCAGGAATTCGGTGGGCCAGATATCGACGAAGAAGCCGGGCTGGACCGACCAGCCGGCGTCGTGGATGCCGAACAGCTTGCGCTGGGACCCGGAGTAGCGCCCGCCTTCATAGCCGGCGACCACGCCGGCCCGCAGCCAGGAGGTGTCGTAGAGGGCGAAGCTGGCGCTGTCGTCCGGGGAGGTGAAGCGCCGGGGCTCGCCCGGCCGACGGTAGCTGATGGACGGGTAGCCGAAGACGCTGTAGCGGTCCGACCCGGTCCAGCTCGGCCCGACCCCGATCGTGCCCTTGAGCGTCACGATCCACTCGTCGGCGCCGACTGGCGTCGAATCGAACACAATGGCGGAACGGTCGGCGGCATCGGCGGCGGCAGCAGGAGACGCAGCGGCAATTGCCGGGAGCGCGGCGGAGGCGAGAAGAGCTGCGAGTGAGCTTTTGCTGGACACGGGATCTTTCGCGCGTTGGAAATACGGCACTATTAGCTCTGGATACGCCACAAAGGGTTAACAGCTCAACCCATCGGCGCATATTGGCAGTGGTCGCGCGGCAGAGCGCGGCTGACTGTGGCAGAAACGCTCCATTGCGAGGTCTGGGACATGAGCGTCTCCTTTCGGGCCGTTGACCCGGAGCGAATCGGCCTGGCGGCGCGGGGCGCACGCTACCTGATTCAGGGCTATCAGCTGACCTTGTCGGCCTTTCTCGGCCGCCAATGCCGCTATCTGCCGACATGCTCGTGCTACACGGATGAGGCGATCGCAAGGCACGGGTTGTGGGCCGGCGGCTGGATGGGCGTTGCGCGGATCTGCCGCTGCCATCCCTGGGGATCGAGCGGCCTCGATTTCGTGCCGGCTACGCTTCCGGTCGCCGCTGCCTGGTGGCGGCCGTGGTCCTACGGCCGCTGGCGCGGCACCAACGAGTTCGCGCCCGCCCTCGAATCGGCATCCGGCGAAACGTCGACTGGCCAAACATCGATCGACCAAGCCGGCGCCGAGGCCGAGCCGGAGGGGCGGCCCGATCAGCCGCCGGCCTCTTCGAACGCTGCGGCAGCCGCATCGAAGGCCTGATCGAGGACCGGCGAGACACCGCGGCAGCCGCGCGCCACGGCGCGGGCCCAGGCGAGCTGCGCGGCTCGGCGTTCGGGGGGCCAGTCCGCGGGCGGCTCGGTGGCCTGAGCCCGCAGGTTGCTGATCTTATCGGCCAGCTTGACCAGCTTGGCCCGGCGCGTGAGCTGCGGGGCATGGTCGATCTGCGCCTGCTTTTGCTGGTCGTCCGACAGCCGCGGGTCGTCGGTCACCTCCTCCACCAGGCGGGCGACCTCGTCGCCGAAGGCGCCGCGCAGCGCGGCGGCGGTCACGTCCGTCTTCTCGACGACGTCGTGCAGCAGGGCGGCGGACAGCAGGGCGGGGTCGCCGCCGCCTGCCGCCGCGACCAACTGGGCCACTTCGAGCAGGTGGTTGATGTAAGGTCGCGGCGGCCGCCCCTTGCCGACCTGCGCGGCGTGGCAGTCGGCGGCGAACACGGCCGCGTGCAGCACGTGAGCCGCAACGGCCAGCCCGCTCCAGTCGGCGTCGCTGATCGCTGGGCCGCTGCATTGGTGCGGGTCCTCCAGATCGCGCATGACATGCTCCTCATTGGCGCCGCTTTGCCGCGACATCGTCGTCGATCTGACGCGCGGGAGGGCCACCGGTTCCACGCAAGCTCGACACACGGCCGCGTTTCGGACGACCGACGAGCGCAATTGCCATCGGCCGCCTTGTCCGCTAAGCGCAGCCGCTGCGTCCATGGCTTCGTCCGTTCCCGAGGGAGACGACGGCGAGCGGGCGCATGCTATGACAACCCTTACGCTTACCTGCTGCGTTTGCAGGAGTGAGCCGGAGACACGACGATGTTGACCCTGACGTTTCCCGACGGCGCCGCGCGCCAGTTTCCCGAAGGCGTGTCCGGGCTCGAGATTGCCAAAGGCATCTCGCCCTCGCTCGCCAAGCGCACCGTGGCCATGGCGCTCGACGGCGAGATCATCGATCTCGCCGATCCGATCCAGCGCGATGCCCGCATCGAGTTCATCTCGCGCGAGGACCCGCGCGCCCTGACGCTGATCCGCCACGATGCGGCCCACGTGCTGGCGGAGGCGGTGCAGTCGCTGTGGCCGGGCACGCAGGTGACCATCGGCCCGGTGATCGAAAACGGCTTCTACTACGATTTCGCGCGCAACGAGCCGTTCAAGCCGGACGACTTTCCCGCCATCGAGAAGAAGATGCGGGAGATCATCGCCCGCGACGCGTCCTTCGCCAAGGAGGTCTGGAGCCGTGACAAGGCGCAGGACTTCTTCCGCGACAAGGGCGAGATGTACAAGGTCGAGCTGATCGACGCGATCCCGGCCGGCGAGGACGTCAAGATCTACCGGCAGGGCGAGTGGCTCGACCTCTGCCGCGGCCCGCACATGACCTCGACCGGCAAGGTCGGCCAGGCCTTCCGCCTGCTCAAGGTGGCGGGTGCCTATTGGCGCGGCGACAGCAACAACCCGATGCTGACGCGCATCTACGGCACCGCCTTCGCCAGCCAGGACGACCTCGACGCCTATCTGAAGCAGCTCGAGGAGGCGGAGCGGCGCGACCACCGCCGGCTCGGCCGCGAGATGGACCTGTTCCACTTCCAGGAGGAGGGGCCCGGCGTCGTCTTCTGGCATGCCAAGGGCTGGACGCTGTTCCGTGAGCTCACCTCGTACATGCGCCGCAGGCTCGCCGGCGACTACGAGGAGGTGAACGCGCCGCAGATCCTCGACAAGTCCCTGTGGGAGACCTCCGGGCACTGGGATTGGTACCGGGAGAACATGTTCGTCACCCAGACGGAGGACGAGCGGGTCTTCGCGATCAAGCCGATGAACTGCCCGGGCCACGTGCAGATCTTCAAGCACGGCCTCAAGTCGTACCGCGATCTGCCTCTGCGGTTGGCGGAATTCGGTTCCGTGTCGCGCTACGAGCCGTCGGGCGCGCTGCACGGGCTGATGCGGGTGCGCGCCTTCACCCAGGACGACGCCCATGTGTTCTGCACCGAGGAACAACTGGCGGACGAGTGCCTGAAGATCAATGACCTGATCCTCTCCACCTACGCCGATTTCGGCTTCGACCGTATCGTGGTGAAGCTCTCGACCCGGCCGGACAAGCGCGTCGGCAGCGACGAGCTGTGGGACCACGCGGAGGAGGTGATGGGGCGCGTGCTCGGTGAGATCGAGGCGCAGTCGCAGGGGCGGATCAAGACGTCGGTCAACCCGGGCGAGGGGGCGTTCTACGGGCCCAAGTTCGAGTACGTGCTGCGCGACGCCATCGGCCGCGACTGGCAGTGCGGCACCACCCAGGTCGACTTCAACCTGCCGGAGCGCTTCGGCGCCTTCTACATCGATGCGAGCGGGCAGAAGAAGACGCCGGTCATGGTGCACCGGGCCATCTGTGGCTCCATGGAGCGCTTCACCGGCATTCTGACCGAGCATTTCGCCGGCCACTTCCCGCTCTGGCTCGCGCCGCTCCAGATCGTCGTCGCCACCATCACCCAGGATGGCGACGACTATGCCCGCGCTGTCGCCAAGGCGGCGACGCGGGCCGGCCTGCGGGTCGAGCTCGACCTGCGCAACGAGAAGATCACCTACAAGGTGCGCGAGCACTCGCTCGCCAAGGTGCCGGTGCTCCTGGTGGTGGGCAAGAAGGAGGCGGCGGAGGGCACCGTGTCGATCCGTCGGCTGGGCTCGAACGAGCAGCGCTCGGTGACGCTGCGCGAGGCCATCGCCCAGCTCAGGGCCGAGGCCGAGGCGCCCGACTTGAAGCGTGCCCGGGGCGAGGCTGATGACGACGACCGGGGGCTCGACACCAGCCACGTGGAGCTCGACGGCCACCACGTGGTGGCGGGCACGGCGGGGTGATGGCCGGTACGCGCCGGGGCGACGACGCCCGCCGCTCATAACTCTTTGAATCTGGAGCTAAAGCGCTCTGCGATTGCGTGATTCCACCCAATCGCAGAGCGCTCTAGCTCCAGTCCCATGAATAGGTGCCGCCGGCGCGCCGGCAGAGCGTCTTCATGACATTCTCGTACACCGGAATGCTCTCCCATCCCTGAATGGGGGCGGCATTGAGCACGGCCTCGAAGGTCGCGGGCGGCGTCTCGTGGAACTCCACGCCCTGCGCCAGGGCATAGCGCTGGAGATGGTTCCTGAACTTGGGCGACACCCGTGGCATCGCGTTGTGAATCGGGTCCCGCATGGCCGCTTCCAGCGAGACATGGCGAACGCCCATCCGGGCGAACGTCGTCAGAATCGTGTCGAGCGTATCGGCAACGATGGCCGTCGCGTGGATGAGCCAGATGTAAGGGATATCCCGTCCGAACATCGCCCGGGCAGCCGCTGAATGGCCTCGCAGCTGGTCGACGGCGGCCCTGACGAAGCTCTGCTGAAGCATCTTCAACGCGTCGGCATCGCGGCTCTCGACCGCTCGATAGTAGGGCACAATCCACGCGAAATCCCCAAACCAGGCGGTGATCGGGGCGTTGACGTAGCCGTTCTCACTTAGGAAGTCCTCGACCTCGCCTCGCTTGGCCTCGGATTCGCCCGACATGTCCATGGCATATCGGAAGTAGCGCCTGGGAGCTCGCGCGATCAGATCGCCGATGTAGTCTTCCGCTCGCCTGATGTCGTCACAATAGCCTTTGGCCGAAAGCCAATTCAGGCAGGCGTGGCAATGGGTGTGGTTGGCAATGTGATGGCCGCTCTCCACCCAGTCCTCCAGGATCGCATGGAGCCCCGGATCATCGGCCAGCCGGGATGTGTGCGGAAACCCGTATATTCCTCGCAGGTTGTGCTTCTCGAACGTATCGAGGATGCTCCGGACGATCTTCTCCTGCGAGTAGCCGGAGGGAATCGGCGTGCCCTCCCAAATGAGCAGGTCATCGACCGTGACCGCGAGGTCAACGGGACCGGCCGGCGATATCATGTCCATTTCCTGCTCCTCCCATGAGCACCGATGCGAGGCGCGGTGCTTGATTTTGGGTGAGCGTAGGCAGCGATATCAGGCGCGTCTCCTCCGGAAGCGCACAATCCCTCCTTCCAAAACGCAGTCAGTTCACGCTTCGGAAGCACTCGATCCTTGCCGATACCTCCGGCGGAATTCACTCGGGGTGCAGTCGAACATCTTTCGGAAGGCAACACCGAAGTGGTTGGAGCTGGAGAAGCCGCAGGCGAGCGCCACCTCGGTGATCGTCGCACGTTTGTGCGTGTCGCTCAGTAGATCGGCCGCCCGCTTCAGGCGCTCGCGGCAAATGAAGGCGCGCGCCGTCGTTCCGGCCGAGGCGAACAGGACCTGGACGTAGCGGATGGAGACGCCGTTGGCTCCGGCGATCAGGGGAAGGTCGAGGTCCTCATTGGCGAGCTCGGCTCTGATAAACCGCATGATCCGGCGCAGGGTCGCGGCCGCCACGGGCGACGCCGTCGATCGGATATCGCCTCTGTCCCGCACGATCAGAGCGAACAGCTCGGCGAGGTGTCGTCGCGCGAGTGAAAACGAGAGGCCGTCCATGCCCATGGGCTCGCGCGCGAGCTCGGCTGCGTAAGCCAAGGCAGGCCCCATCAGCGGGTGTTCGGCGAAGACCTGGCCACAGGCGTCCTGGAACTCTGGAAAATCGCGATCCAGTTCTTCGCGCGAGAAGCCCAACGTGACGCAGGCCAGATGGCCGCCGTGCTCGAAGATGATGGGCCTCGACATGTCGATTAGCATGAACTGGCCGACACGCAGGATGGAGCTTCTCTGGCTGTGAGCTATGCAAACGTCGCCCGACAACGGCAGCACGATTTCGTAGTGGCGGAATTCATCCGATCGAATGTGCGCCTGTGATCGTACCATCGACGCGGGCTCCGCCTCGAAGCGTACGATCCGCTGCTTGTCGAACCCGATCGTGGATAGCCGGCCGTCATAGTTGCGCGGCAGCGAGCGGTGAAATGACAGGTTCCCGTGCAGGCCGACGACCCATTGCTCCCATTGGGACAGCCGGCGCAAAGGATCGATGGCCTTGGTGGAGAGATGGTCTCGATCCAGCGTGCAACTCATCGTCGCCATGGCGGGCACCTCGGAGCAAGCCTGATGGCCGGCCTGAGGGCAGTTGGATCCGACCTTTGGAACTGCCCTTGGCCGCAGCCTATTTGGCGATCACGTCGATGTCCCGGTCGAGGCCCGACTGCACCTTGAACTCGCGCGTGTAGACCTGGCCCTCGTGGCGGGCGATGACGACATAGTCGCCCTCGGCCAGCACGAACGAGGGAAAGGCGCCGATCGCTTCGCGGATCACGTCGCCGCCGGGCGTCAGCACGCTGAAGGCGGTGCCGGCGAAGGCCTCGCCCCCCTCCTTGCGCACGAGCTTCAGCGTCACCGTGGCGGCCCGGTGGTTGAGCGTCGCCTCGGTGATCTTGCCGGTCTCGACCTTGAGATCGGCGCGCATGATGGCGTTCGAATCCCCGTAGGTGGAGACGACGTGGTAGGTCCCCTCGGGCAGGCGCACGATCTCGCCCGGCCGGGCGTTGCCGACCACGAGACGGCCCTCTGGATTTTGGCCGACCGGCACGTAGACGGAGAACACCAGCTTGGCCGGCGGGATCGCCATCTCGTTGATGGCGCCCGAAATTTTCAACGCGCCGGCGCTGATGGTCAGCCGCTCGGTCGCGTCGTTGCCGATCGTCACGTGCCGCATGGCGCTGGCATAGCCATAGGCGGCGTGCACGACGTAGGCGCCCTGCTTGAGGGAGAACGTCGGGTCCGGGTCGTCGGAGCGGGCCACCGGCGCGGCGGCATCGCCATCGGGGTCTGCGGCCTGGGAGAACACGCGCCAGGTCACGCCGGAGCGCAGCGGCCGCGAATCACCCGCCAGCACCGCGCTCAGATGCAGCTTGCCGGTCGGCTGCGGCGCGGGGAGCACAGGCGGCGCGACGAGCGCGGCCGGGGCCGGCTGCCTGGCGTCGGCCGGATTGGTGACGGCCGCGGGCACGTCGGGCGCTGGCGCCGGCAGCGTCAGCGATGGCTGCGCCCGGGTGGCCGGCGCGTCGGCGGCGGGCGGGGTCTGGGCTTCAGCCGCCGTGGCCACGGCTAGGCCGACGACAACGAGCGTCGCTCGCAAGGTATCGATCGCAGTCAAACCGGCTCTCAGCGTGTCAGCGTCATGCCCGGCTGGACGGGCGCCTCGCTGGGTCCATCGGGCTCATCGCTGTCGCGATTCACCAGCTCGCTTGCTGCTGCGACCAAATTGTGGACTGACAATGGCTTGAACTCGAACCGCACCCGATGACGCCCCGGCGGGATCTCGACGCCGCGGAACAGCAGGTTGGTGCGGAAGATCCGCTTCTCCTCGCCGTCGACCATCGCCTCCCAGCCCGGATAGTAGATGTCGTGCAGCACCAGCAGGGCATTGCGGTCGGTCTCGACGTCGATGACGATGGCGTTGCGCCGGTAGCCGCGGATGATCACGCTGCCGCTCGCCGCCGCAGGCGCCGTCGTCTGATCCTTGAGGCCGTAGTCGCCGGCCAGCAGCTCGGCCTCGCCCTCCTCGACGAGAGCCGAGTTGGTGTGGTCGAAGTCCGGCAGCTCCTCGCCGTCGAGCACGCTCTCGCTGTCGACGGGGACCAGGCGCGTGGCGAGATAGGCCCGCGGCATGGTCGGCGGCATCTTGTAGATCCACATGCTCCCCGCGCCGTAGAGCAGCGTCGCGTTGGGCAGCCGCGGGAAGCGGTTGGACATCTTCTCGATCGGCTTGTTCAGCACGAGATATTCGAGCCCGAGCAGCGAGGCGAGACGGCAGCGATAGCCGCGGAAGGTGACGGGGAACTGGCGGAGGTTGGGATCCTCCGAGTTCTCGCCCGGGCCGACGGCGCGCTCGTAGTCGGAGATGCGCAGCGGGTTGTAGCCCAGCGTGTCCTCCAGGCCGAAGACCATGGAGGCGTTCTGCCACGGGCCGCTGAGGCCGAGGATTTCCACCCGCGGCCGCTCGCCGCGGGCGTGACGCATGTCGAGCTCGGTCTTGAGCACCTTGAGCCCGGCGACCTGCTCCGGCGGCAGGTTCTCGAACACGGCGTAGCGCTGCTGCGGCTCCGCATTGAGCGCGGAGGCCGCGTTGCGGGCGATGAGCTCGCCGCCCGTGACGGCGATGAGGCCGCAGGCGAGCGCGGCGCGCAGCCCGGGGCGCTCGCCGCGCGCGGCGACAAACAAGGCGAGCACGGCCGCGGCGGCGGCGATGGCGAGGCCGAGGCCGGCGTCGGCCAGCGCGTCGGCGAGATGCTGCGCCTTGATGGCGTAGTCGATGCCACTGGCGAGCGCTGCCACCACCAGGACGATGGCGGCTAGCGCCAGCGCCGCCGGGAGGACGTGCTGGCGCGTCTCGATGCGCGGCAGCCCCTCGGTCACGAAGCGGTGGACCAGATAGCCGCTGGCCAGCGCCAGCCCGACGTTGAGCAGGAAGGTGGCGTCGGCGGGCCGGCGGTAGAGGTCGAGGCCCGGGACCAGGTCGAACGCCAGCGTGTAGATCGGCGTGTAGCTGCCGACGGCGTAGATCAGCATGCCGGCCACGACGATCAGGAAGAAGCGGAATTCGCGCGCGAACAGCCGGCCGCCGGCGATGCCGTGCCAGAGCAGCAGCAGCGCCGGCAGAGTGCCCACGAACAGATAGTTCACGGCCCGATCGACGGCGCCGTTGGCCATGCCCCAATAGTCGTATGTCGTGCGCAGCGATCCGAAGATGTTGGGGAACAGCACCGTGGCGAGGCTGCTCGGCGGCAGCGAGCCCAGGGCGGCGATATCGAGATCGAACGACGGCCGGTTGGAATCGGACAGGAACTGGACGGTGAGCAAGGCCGGCACGGCGATCAGCGCGCCGCCCGTCGCGCCCATGAAGCCGAGCAGCAGCGCTCGCTCGCGCAGATAGGACAGCGCCCGCCCCGAGCTCAGCGCCTCGTAGACCACAGCGCCGACGAGCGTGAGGCAGCAGAGGAAGGCGACCTGGTCGCGGCCGATGGCCATGACCACCGCGACCAGCGCGAAGGCGAAGCCGAAGAGATAGGAGCGCCGCGCCAGCGCTTCCTCCAGCAGCAACAAGGCGAGCGGGAAGAAGCCGTAGCTGACGATCATCCCGGTATGCTGCAGGCGAGAGGAGGCGGAGCCGCCGAGCACGAAGACCATCGCCGCGACGACCGCGCCCGACCAGTGCCAGCCGCGGCGGCGGAACAGGCCGACGATGCCGAACGCCCCCGGCAGAAGGTGAGCGAACACGACGACGTCGAAGAGCTGCAGGCTGGGCGAGGCGTCGAGCCAGCCGAACAGCAGCATGGTCGGGGTGAACAGGAGCGATTGCGGATCGGCGACGGCCGGGTGGCCGCTGAAGTGATAGGGATTCCAGAGTGGCCATTCGCCATTGGCGAGGGAGCCGCCCAGATAGCGGAGCATCGGGTAGAACTGGTTCTTCGAATCCCAGGGCACCACCGAGCCCGAGAGCGGCCAGACCGACGCAGCCAACGCCCAGAACACCAGCACACAGACGAGGGCAGCCACGGTCTGCTGTGCCGTCCACCGCCGTGGCGTCATGGTCTCGGTGCCGCTTTCAAAAAGGCTGGATATCGCGACTGCCCGCCCGGACGGGTGAGCTTCGCGCCGAAGATAACGCATCACGCCTCTGGCCCCCTGCCGAGGTTGCCCCCGGTGTCCTCGTCCCGCCTCGGCCGATCTTGATCGCGGCCGTTTCGATGGACGATAGCCCCCGGCCGCCCTGCTGTGCAATTCGGCAAAACGGCTAAGCGGAAGCTTGAATTTTTAGCATTTGTGCTGAGGGCAAATGAACCGAATGTGAATGGCATGGCCGTCGGTGGGTCGCGGGCATCGCCCGTGCGGCGAGAGGCTTAACCTGCGCCTGGGGCGCTTCGCGATTCGGCGGACTCACCCCATCGCGAAAGAAGCGCTCCAGATTCAAAGGCTTGGGGTTTTTCTCCGCAATCGGATGAGGTTCGTCCAATTGCGAAATGCCCTGGGCATGGATTATGTGCGGAGGAGCCGCGCGGCCCCTGTTGGCCGGCGCCGGAGGCCAATTCGTGACCGATACCCTCGATCTTCTCAAGCTGCGCCGATCGGTCCCACCCCAGGGCCTCGCCGGACCGGGGCCCTCGGCCGCCGAGATCGAAACCCTGCTGCGCATCGCCAGCCGGGTGCCCGATCACGGCAAGCTGGCGCCCTGGCGCTTCATCCTGTTCGAGGGCGACGAGCGGCTGCGCATTGGTGATGCCATCGCAGCCGCGTTCCGGGCCGACGCGCCTGGGGCGGACGAGGGGCGCATCGCCTTGGAGCGGCAGCGGCTGGCCCGCGCGCCGCTGGTCGTCGGCGTGGTGTCGCGCGCCCGGCTGCACGCCAAGATCCCGATCTGGGAGCAGCAGCTCTCCGCCGGCGCGGTGTGCATGACGCTCGTCGTCGCGGCCCAGGCCATGGGCTTTGCCAGCTCGTGGCTGACCGAGTGGATCGCCTACGACCGCCGCATCCTCGACGCCATCGGGCTGGCGCCGGACGAGCGGATGGCCGGCTTCGTGCATATTGGCCGCGCCACGGCTGTCCCGCCCGACCGCGACCGTCCGGAGCTCGCCGCCATCGTCTCCCACTACCGGGGTTGATCTCGTGTTCTATGAAGCCGCCGCCCGTCCGCCGAGCATCCGCCACGATCCGCTGAAGGCCCTGATCGTGCCGCGGCCGATCGGCTGGATCAGCGCCGTGAGCGCCAGGGGCGAGATCAATCTGGCGCCCTACAGCTTCTTCAATGCCGTCGCCACCGATCCCGGCATCGTCGCCTTTTCCAGCAACGGCTACAAGGACAGCGTCGCCTTCATCGACGAGACGCACGAGTTCGTCTGCAACATCGCCACCTTCGACCTGCGCCATGCGATGAGCGAGACCTCGGCGCCGCTGCCGCGGGGCGAGAGCGAGTTCGAGGTCGCCGGGCTGGGCATGGAGCCGTCGCGGATGGTCAGGCCGCCGCGGGTCAAGGGCATCGCGGCGGCGCTGGAATGCCGCTGGCTCAGGACGGTCGAGCTCGACGATCTGGCTGGCGGCCCGACCGACTGGTGGCTGGTGCTCGGCCAGGTCGTCGGCGTCTATATCGACGACCGCTTCATCACCGACGGCATCGTCGACACCGCGGCGATGCAGCCGATCGCCCGACTCGGCTACCGCGACTATTCGGTCGTCGACGAGGTATTCTCCATCGTCCGGCCGCCGGGCGGCGGCGATTCCGGGCCGCGATAGGCGGCGCGCGGTTTCGCCGTCGCGATCGGCGGCGGCGTCCCCCTAAGGCTCGCGCCGCCCCACCCGCGCCAGGACCCGTTCGGCGCGGACCAGGTGCGGGCGGTCGATCATATCGCCCCCGATGGCGACGACGCCGAGCGTCGGGTCGGCGGCAAAGGCGTCGACGATGGCCTGCGCATGGGCGATGGCGTCGGGCGAGGGGGTGAAGCGCTCGTGGATCACGGGAATCTGGGCCGGGTGCACGGCCAGCTTGCCGACAAATCCATCGCGCACCGACTCGCGGCATTCACGATCGAGGGCGTCCAGGTCTTTCAGGTTGGTGAACACGCTGTCGACGGCATCGACGCCGGCGGCCGCGGCGGCGAACAGCAGCAGCGAGCGCACCAGGCGAAAAGGCTCGGAGAACTGGCCGTCGTCACGCTTGTTGGTCTGCGCGCCGATGTCGGCGGACAGATCCTCGGCGCCCCAGGAGAGGCCGAGCAGCCGCCGGCTCGAGCCGGCGTAGGTGCCGAGCGCGAAGATGCTGGCGCCGGTCTCGGTGGCGACCGGCAGGATGCGGGTGGCGCCGTCGGCGAGATCGTTCTCGGCCTCGTGCACCGCGAGCTTGGCGCCGAGATGGGAGATATCGGCGCCGCCGCCCGACTTGGGCAGGACGATGCCATACGGCCCCTCGGCCATGACCGCCGCGAGGTCGAGGTCGGTCAGGCCGGTGTCGAGCGCGTTGACGCGGACGAAGAGGCGCGGCCCGCCCGCGGCGCCGCGCGCCTCCTTCAGCACGTCGCGCGTCACCACGCGGGCCTTGTCCTTCTCGCCGGCGGCGACCGAATCCTCCAGATCGAGGATCAGCGCGTCGGCGCCGGACTCCATCGCCTTGGCCATTTTCCGGGGGCTGTCGCCCGGCACGAACAGATAGGAGCGCATGGGGCGTCTCAGGCGGTCGGGCGCTTGAGCATGAAGGCCTGGCGCCGGCACTCGGCCACCAGCGTGCCGTCCTGCTTGTAGGCGCGGTGGATGAAGTCGACGATGCCGGCGGTGGGGCGCGAGCGCGACTCGCGGGTCGCCGCGATCTCGCTGGTCACCCGGATGGTGTCGCCCTCGAACAGCGGCGCCGGGAACTTCACGTCCGACATGCCCAGATTGCCGATGGTGGTGCCGACCGTGGTGTCGTTGACCGAGATGCCGATCATCAGCCCGAGCGTGAACAGCGAGTTCATGATCGGCTGCCCCCAGTCCGTCTCGGTGGCGCAGAAGTGCGCATCGATGTGTAGCGGCTGGGGGTTGAGCGTCATGTTGGAGAACAGCATGTTGTCCATCTGGGTGACGGTGCGGGTCAGGCGATGCTGGAACACCTGGCCGACGGTGAAATCCTCGAAATAGAGCCCGCCGCGCGGATGCGGTGCGTGGGCTTTGGCCGTCTCTGCCATGGGCGTCGTCTCCTCGCTCAGTGATATTGCCAGGGCTGCTGTCGCGGCGTCAGTAGCCGAATTGCTCGCGCAGAATGCGCTCGTCGAGGCTGTGGCCCGGGTCGTGCAGCAGCACCAGATCGGTGCTGTGGTCCATCTGCACGTCGACCCGGGCGACGGCGCGGACCTCGGCGGCGTCGGCGACGGCCGACACCGGCCGCTTGTCCGCCTCCAGCACGTCGATGCCGATCCGCGCGTAGTCCGGCAGCAGTGCGCCGCGCCAGCGCCGCGGCCGGAACGGCGCCATCGGCGTGAGCGCCAGCAGCGGCGCATTGAGCGGCAGGATCGGCCCGTTGGCCGAGAGGTTGTAGGCGGTGGAGCCGGCCGGGGTGGCGACGAGCACGCCGTCGGCGGTCAGTTCCTCCAGCCGCACCTTGCCGTCCACGGTGATCCTGAGCTTGGCGGCCTGGTAGGATTGGCGCAGCAGCGCCACTTCGTTGATGGCCCGTGCCTGGTGCGCCCCGCCGTCGCCGTCACGGGCGGTCATCAGCAGCGGATGGATGATGCTGCGCTGGGCGGCATCGAGCCGCTCGATCAAATTGTCTTCGCAATAGTCGTTCATCAGGAAGCCGACGGTGCCCCGATGCATGCCGTAGATCGGCTTCCGCGAATCCATGAAGCGATGCAGCGTCTGCAGCATCAGGCCGTCGCCGCCGAGCGCGACGACGACGCTCGCCTCGACCGGGTCGATGCCGCCGTAGCGGGCCTCAAGCCGCTCCAGCGAAGCGCGCGCCTCGGGCGTGTCGCTGGAAACGAAGCCGATGGTCGGATACCGCTGGTGCATGGCCTGCCTTGGCGCCCGGTGGGCTCCGTCTGGAGCACGTCTTGCCGTCGGATGCGATCGTCCGATTGCAGGATATGCTCCCAACTCTTTGATTCCGGAGCGCTTCTCGTGCGATTGGATGAATCCGCCCAATCGCACGAGAAGCGCTCGAGCCCCGTCGGGTCGCGATGGAGACATAAATGGACAAGCCGCTTCTCGTCTACACGACCTTTCCCGATGAGCGGCTGGCGGCGGACGTGGCGCGCGACCTGGTGAGCCGCCGGCTGGCCGCCTGCGTCCACATCATTCCGGGCATGCAATCGGTCTACGCCTGGCAGGGCGAGATCGAGGAGGGCCGCGAGGCGGTGGTCGTCCTCAAGACGCGGGCGGCCCGGCGCGACGCGCTCGTGGCGGCGCTCAAGGCGGTGCACCCCTACGAAACGCCGGCGATCATGGTCCTGGAGGCGACCGCCGACGATGCGACGGCTGCCTGGATCGCCCAAGAGACGGCTGATCGCGACGGCTGATCGCGACGGCTGAGCGAGAGAGCTGATAGAGACGGCTGACCGCGCCGCGCCCACGCTGCGGAACCTGGGCGCGGCGGCGTGGTTCTCCACACACATGTAGTTGTGTGGAGGAAGGACTCGCTCATGTTCCGCTACGGTCTGCTGTGGCTCCTCGGCGTGCCGATTCCGATCCTGATCCTGATCTGGGCGCTCGGCGGTCTTCACTGAGGAATGGCTGCCTGCCCACGCCGCATAAAATTTTTCGGCGCATTGGAACCATGGGCCGCCTCGGCCGTTGAGCAAATGTCGAGGCACCAAAGCCCCCCCAGCCCCGCCTCGACATTCTGCTCGCGTATGAGCTGGCCCTTCTTCGGTCTAGGCCGAGGGAGGGCCTTTCGTTTGGCGCATCACCGCGCTGCTCGCGGCCCCGTCGCTTTCGCTCCAGCCTTGCGCTATGGCTCACGGTCTCGGCAAGATGGAGGAAACGCGCATGGTATCGATTGTCGCCACGATCAAGGTGAAGCCAGGCCAGGAGGCGGGCTTCGAGAAGGTGGCCAAGGAGCTGCAGGACAAGGTCGCCGCCAATGAGCCGGGCTGCGAATATTACCGCCTGCACCGCTCGCCCGAACCCGCGACTTACGTGTTCATCGAGCGCTACAAGGACCAGGCGGCGATCGACGAGCATCGCAAGACCGACCATTTCCGGGCGCTCGGCAAGGAGATGGGGCAATTCATGGATGGACCGCCTCAGGTGCTCATCCTCCAGGAAGCCTGAGTCCTCGAGCTTCGTCCCGATCGGGTCGGCTCATCGGCCCGAACAATCCCATTCCAGGTTGTTGGATCTGGTGCGCTGCCGGCGATCGGGTGGGTCCACCCGGTCGCGTCATACCGTTTCCGCCGCAAATTCGGCGGGAATGCGAGCAAGATTTCGTCGGGCGACTCCAAGGGTCGAGGAGGCCGGCGTGAAATCTCTGATTTTAGGCGTGATGGCGCTCTGCCTGGGCGCGGCGGGCGCGCTGGCGGCACCCGTGGGCGTTCCTTCGTTCAATCTGCGGGAGACCTGCCGCACGGCCGCCGACTCGGGCAACACGGCGAATGGCGTGCCCAGCGGGTGCATGAACGACGAGCGCGCCGCCAAGGCCAGCATCACCAAGCAATGGGGCAGCTTCAGCCCGGCCGATCGCGAGACGTGTCGGCGGACGGCCGGCAGCAGCGATGCGCCCAACAGCTACGTGGAACTGCTGGTCTGCCTGACCATGGCGCGCGACGCCCGCAAAGTGTCGCCCTGATGCCGGGTGAGTCGCGGCCGTAGCATCCCCACTGCATTGCGGGTGATCCCACGCGGTCCGGGTTCAATCGGGCTTGAGCAGAAAATGGCCGTAGGCGCTGGCGATCGGCTTTTGCGGGTCGTCCTGCCAGGCTTCCACGGCGATGGCGGCGACGCGCCGGCCCTCCTTGGTGATCGTGGTGCGGGCGAAGGTATCGACGGGCCGGCCCGAGCGCAGGTAGTTGACGGTGATGCCGATCGGCTTGGGGGAGCGGCCTCCGCCCATCTCGGCCGCGACCTGCAGCATGGCGGCCGTCTCGAGGAAGGCACCGATGGCGCCGCCGTGCAGGGCCGGCAGCACGGGATTGCCGATCAGGTGAGGCCCGAAGCGCAGGATCGAGGTGACGGTCGGGCCGTCCTGCTCGACCTCGACGCCCAGAAACCGCGCATAGGGCATGAGATCGAGGGTGTCGCCCGATGGCGCGGTGCGCGGCGACGGAGCGGGGAGCGTCGCTGGAGCGTCTCGACCCATGACCGTGCGGTTGGCGGACAGCATGAAGGTGGCCACCGCGTTGGCGATGAGGTCGTCCTCGCCGTTCTGGTAGGCGATGGCCCGGACGAAGGCGATGTTCTTGGTCATCTTGTAGCAGTGGGCGTGGGCGTGGACCGCGACCCCGCTTGTTGCCGGCTTCATATAGTCGATGCGCAGGTCCAGCGTGGCGATCGCCGCCTGCACCGGCTGCGTCACCTGCACGGCGGCGCCGGCGGTATGATCCAGCAGCGCGGTGATGACGCCGCCGTGCATGACACCGGTGCGATTGTCGCCGACGAACATGGGCTGATAGGGCAGGGTGAGCCAGGCGTGGCCGCGCGCGGCTTTTTCAAGGGCGAGGCCGATCGCCCTGGCATGGGGCGTGCCCTCGGCGATGTGGCGCTGCAACCGCTCGATCCGCTCCGGTGTCAGGGCCTCGGGGATGGCGGTCTCGGACGTTGTCATCGCGTGCTCGGTCCTTCAGCAACTCCCGCCCAGGGGCGTGATCGCACCGCGCCGGTCAGCGGTTCGGCAGCCGGACGCCCACGCGGGCGCACGGACCATGCCAGGATGGCGAGGCCGCTCCAGCGTGCCCGACGTACTGGCTTATTTCCGCGGGAGCGGCAACCGGCGTCCGGCGCTGCGGTCGCGCCGGACGGCCTATCGGTGCGACGAGCAGTCGTCGCCGACCTCCCCGCCGGAACGGCGCCGAGTACAGTGTTCACATCGTCGAATATAGATATGGAATTTGAATCGTTCCAATAAAATATCAAAGGGCTTTCATTCAGCTGCGCTCAGCACTACCAAAGTTCATGCTCGCCGCTCAGCCGGAAGAATTACCTCCCCATCGTTCGCGCGAGGTGTCGGTCCACCTCGACGGCCGGCTTGTCGTTGCCGCGGGCGAGATCGCGTGTCGTCCGCGGCGTCATGTCGAGACGCCGTTGGGCGAAGGCCTCAAGATCGTCGTCAAGCTGTCCGGGGGCACCACGCTGCGCATCGACGACCGCCCGCCGGTTTCGGTGCAGGCGCCCGCAGTGGTCATGATTCTGAGCCGCGGCGAGCACCGCCGCTACCAGGAGTTCGACGACGCCGTGCCCGACCGCTATGCCATCGTGCACGTCGACCCGGAGGTGGTGCGCGCCGAGATCGGCGTGGATCTGTCGGACTGGATCGGCGACCTGGGCCACGGCGCCGGCGGAAGCGCCATGGTCTTCACCGGCGCCCTCGACGCCGCGACCCGTTCGGCCGCGACCCAGATTGCCTCGTCGGTGGCGCAACGGCCAACCCACCGCCTATATCGCCTGGGCAAGGCCCTGGAGCTCGTCGCGCTCGCGCTGGAGCAGTTTGCGCCCGAGCTTCAGCGGCAGCGGCTGGCGACGCGGTTGCGCGCGTCGGAGCTGGAGCAGGTGCAGGCGGCCCGCGACATCCTGTTCGGGGCCCTGCGGGAGCCGCCGGGCGTGGAAGAACTGGCCAGACGGGTGGGGCTCAACGTGCGCAAGCTGAACAGCGGTTTCCGCCGCGCCTTCGGGGGCACGGTGCAGGCCGTGCTGCAGGAGCAGCGGCTGCAGATGGCCTACAAGATCATTGCCAGCGGCGAGCTCACCGTGGCCGAGGCCGCCTATGAGGTAGGCTACACGCCGGCGTACCTGTCGACCGCATTCCGCAAGCGCTTCGGCGTCCAGCCCAGCGGCCTGCGCTGACGGCCGCCCGTCGAAGGCGGAGGCCAACGGCGCGGATCAAGGGTCATCCGTTCGAGGTCTAGAGCGGGATGATTTTTCTTCGAATCATCCCGCTCTATGGCGTTCTCTCGGCATGATCTATTCGCTGACGCGGACCTTCGGTTCCAAAAACCGGTGTCCACTTCTTGAGATCGTGCTTTAGACCCTCGCCGTCCTGGCAAAATCGACAAAGGCCCTCAGGGTTGCGGGCAACTGACGCCGGCTCGGATAGTAGAGATAGAACCCGGGATAGGAGGGGCACCAGTCCTCGAGGATCCGCACCAGCCGCCCTTGGGCGAGGAGCTCCTCGACCTGCGCTTCGAAGGCAAAGGCAATCCCCGCGCCATCGAGCGCCGCCTGGATCGCCAGATCCTGCTCTCCGAGCGTGAGCGGCCCATCGACCTCGACCGACAGCTCGACGCCGTCGCGCTCGAACTCCCAGGCGTAGTACCGACCGCTTTCGAAGCGGAAGCGGATGCAGGGCAGGCCCTTGAGCTCCGCGGGCATCGTGGGTTTCGGATAGCGTCGGAGAAAATCGGGCGAGGCGACGTAGGCGGAACGCTGAGGCGGGCCGAGCGGCACGGCGATCATGTCGTGGGCGATGACCTCGCCGAAGCGGACACCGGCATCGAAGCCCTCCGATACCATGTCGACGAAGGCGTTGTTGACGACGATGTCGACGGTTACGGCGGGGTAGGCTGCGAGGAACCGCGTCACCGTCGGCAGAAGAACGATCTGCGTCGATGCCCTTGCGGCGTTGATGCGCAACGTGCCGGCCGGCGTATCCCGGAAGGTGTTGAGGTCGTCCAGCGCGTCGGCGATATCGCGAAAGGCCGGTGCAATGCGGGCCCGGAGCCGTTCGCCGGCTTCGGTGAGGGCGACGCTACGCGTCGTCCGGTTGAGGAGCCGCACGCCCAGATGCTCTTCCAGGGCGCGAAGGGCATGGCTGAGGGCGGACGACGTGACGCCCATCTCATCCGCCGCCTTCCGAAAACTCCGGTGTCGGGCGATGGCGAGAAAGGTGGCGAGATCGTTGGGCTCAATGCGCACCATTGCTGAATTTTACTCAATACCTCGCGAATGATCCAGCCTGTTATCTCAGCAATCGAGCCGCGCTACATCTTGGACGACGGCGGAAGCCGCCGGAATGCAACAAAGGATTTCCCATGAAAACCTGGTTCATCACGGGCGTGAGCTCCGGCTTCGGCCGGGCCATCGCCGACGCGGCACTGGCTGCCGGTGATCGCGTCGTCGGCACGCTGCGCAACGACGACCAGCGGAAGGCGTTCGCGGCGCTGGCCCCGGGCCGGTCGTTCGGCGTGATCCTCGACGTGACCGACGACGCGAAGATCCGACCGACGGTCGATCGCATCGAACGCGAGGTCGGCCCGATCGACATCCTGGTCAACAATGCCGGCTACGGGCACGAGGGGACGCTCGAGGAATCGAGCCTCGAGGATCTGCGCCGCCAGTTCGACGTGAACGTCTTCGGCGCCGTCGGCGTGACCAAGGCCGTCCTGCCGCACATGCGCGCGCGCCGCTCCGGGCACATCGTCAACATCACGTCGATGGGGGGCCTGATCACCCTGCCGGGCCTGAGCTTCTACCACGGCTCCAAGTTCGCGCTCGAAGGCCTCTCGGAAGCGCTCGGCAAGGAGGTGAAGGATTTCGGCATCCACGTCACGGCGGTCGAGCCCGGCTCGTTCCGTACCGATTGGGCCGGCCGATCCATGGCACGCGCGCCGCGGGGAATCGAGGACTACGACGCGCTGATGAACCCCATCCGGGAGCGGCGGCTGCGGATGAGCGGCAACCAGCTCGGCAATCCGGCGAAGCTCGGCGACGCGGTGGTGAAGCTCGTGAACAGCGCCAATCCGCCAGCGCACCTCCTGCTCGGGTCGGACGCGAGCAAGCTCGTCGACCAGAAGCTCGCGAGCCTCCGCGCCGAATACGACGCCTGGAAGGACGTCACGCTCTCGACCGACTTTGCCGAGGATGACGTATCGGGCGCGCCCGCCGGTTCCTGGGCCTGAATCATTCGACGGCGGGGGCAAGCGTTCCCCACCGTCACCAGCAAGGCGTCCGATTTTTCTAGAGATTCTAAAGTTCATCGAAAGAATGAGTACGTGAAACGAAAGTCACGTTCGTTGATCCGTTTATTTCGCTCCGCTACGACCGCTCTGTTAGCTTCTTGATCGTGTTTGGCGCGCGCCGCGCGACAATCGATCTTGCGAATAGTTGGATGGTCGATGAGCGCGACTGGGGTGACGGTGAATTTGCGCTACAAGGTGGCGCTGCCGATTGGAGCAGTTCTAGCATTGTTGTCCGGAGGTGCCCTGGCGCAGGGCGTCAGCCTGCCGACCATCGACGTGCAGGGTGGCAGCGCCGGCGCGGGGGCTGGAGACGGGCGGCCGGCCGAGACGGCGACCGGCCCGGTCAACGGCTACGTCGCCAGCCGTAGCGCCACCGGCACCAAGACCGACAGCGCCCTGATCGAGACGCCGCAGTCCATCAGCGTCGTTCCCAGCCAGCAGATCGAGGACCAGGCGGCGCAGAGCGTCAGCCAGGCCCTGCGCTATACCCCCGGCGTCGTCTCGGAGGCTCGGCCTGGCCGCTACGACAGCGTCTTCGTCCGCGGCTTCGGCGGCGGCGGGACGGCCGCCAACTACATCAATTACCTGGACGGGCTGAAGCTGCAGCGGGCCATCAACTACGGCATCCCGACGGTCGAGCCTTACGGTCTTTCGCGCATCGAGGTGCTGCGCGGCCCGGCGTCGGTCCTCTACGGACAAGGCAATCCGGCCGGCATCATCAACATGATCAGCAAGAAGCCGCCGCCCGACCCGTTCGGCGAGGTGCTGTTCCGCGTCGGCAGCTACGGCGAGAAGGAGGCGGCCTTCGACATCGGCGGCCCCGTCAATCCCGAGAAGACGCTCCTGTACCGGGTGACCGGCCTGACGCGGGCCGGCGACACGCAGGTGCAGTACACGCGCGACGAGCGCATTTATATCGCGCCTGCCTTCACCTGGAAGCCGGACGGTGCCACGACGTTCACGGTGCTGGCCAAATACCAGAACGACCCGGAGACGGGCTTCTACGGCTTCATCCCTGCCGTCGGCTCGATTCTTCCCAACAAGAACGGCAAGATCTCGACCAAGTTCTTCCCGGGCGATCCGATCTTCGAGGGCTTCAGCCGCAAGGAAGCGATGATCGGCTACGAGTTCGAGCATCACTTCAACGACGTGTTCACGGTGCGCCAGAACGTCCGCTTCATGGACTTGGACACCTATTTCAAGACCATCGCCGCCGCAGCGCTGACTATGCCGGGGCAATCGATCATCACCCGGCGGGCCACCTATTCGCGCGAGCACCTGGCCGCCCTCAGCACCGATACCCAGGTCGAAGCGCGCTTCAACACGGGAGAGCTGCGCCACAAGGTGCTGCTGGGCCTGGACTACCAGTACGGCGATTCCAGCGCCGGCATCGGCTTTGGCGGCACCGTCAAGCCGATCAGCCTGCTGGCGCCGCTCTACTACCAGTCCTTCACGCCGGCTGCGGCCGCCTACACCGATCAGGAGGCGAGCCAGCTCGGCATCTATCTGCAAGACCAGATCAAGTGGGACCGGTTCGTCCTCTTGGCGGGCATCCGCTCCGACTGGGCAAAATCGGACATCGTCACCCGCGCCACCGGCGCCAGCACGAAGATCAACGACCGGGCCGTCACCGGCCGCGCGGCGCTGCTCTACCTCTTCGACAACGGTGTGGCGCCCTACCTCAGCTATTCGACGTCGTTCGACCCCGTCACCACGCTCGGGTTCGGCGGCACCCCGTTCGAGCCCACCACCGGCGAGCAGTACGAGGCGGGGGTGAAGTACCAGCCGCCGGGCATGAACGCCTTCGTCCAGATGTCGGTGTACCAGCTGACCCAGCAGAACGTGCTGACGGCCGACCCGGTCAACACCGGATTCTCCGTGCAGACCGGCGAGGTGCGCTCGCGCGGCATCGAGATCGAGGGCCGCGCCACGCTTACGGAAGGCTTGGACCTGATCGCCGGCTATTCCTACATCGACGCGCGGGTCGAAAAGAGCAATGTCGCCGCCGAGATCGGCCAGCCGCCGGTGGGCACGCCGCGCCAGACGGCCTCGGTGTGGGCGCAATACGCGTTCCAGGGCGGTCCGCTGCTGGGCCTCTCCGTCGGCGGCGGGGTGCGCTACGTCGGGGTCAGCAACGGTGACGCGACGGGCTTCTTCACCGTCCCCACCATCGGCAGGATTCCGGCCGCCATCCCCGCCTACGGCCTGGTCGATGCGGTGGTGAGCTACGACTTCGCCGCGGCCAATCCCACCCTCAAGGGCCTGAAGCTGCAGGTGAACGCCCAGAACCTGCTCGACAATCAATACGTCGCGGCCTGCACCTCGCTGAGCTGCACATTCGGCTTGCGCCGCACCGTGCTCGCCACCCTGTCCTACAGATGGTGAGCGGCACGAGGACGTCGCGCCGGGTGGTGGCCGCCGGTCTCACCGTGGCGATGTGGAGCGGCATGGCGATGGCGATGGAACGGCCGGCGACGATCCCCGGATCCGACGTGCGCGAGATCGAGGCTCGTTCGGGTCTGAGCTACCGGATCTTCGTCGGCCGGCCACAGGGCGCGGCGCCGCCGAAGGGCTACCCGGTGCTCTATGTGCTCGACGGCAATGCCGTCTTCGGCACCGCCGTCGAGACGATGCGGCTGCAATCGTGGCGCTCCGAGGTGTCCGGCGTCGAGCCCATGCTGATCGTGGCGATCGGCTATCCGGGCGATGCGGCCTTGGCGCTCGACCGGCGGGCCCTCGACTACACGCCGCGGCCCGCCGGGGCGCCCGCGGACGCACGCTTCGGGGGCGCCGACGCCTTCCTCGCGTTCATCGAGACCGAGCTCAAGCCGCAGATCGAACGGGACTATCCCGTCGATCGGTCGCGGCAGGCGCTGTTCGGCCATTCCTACGGTGGGCTGTTCGTGCTCCACACGCTGTTCAGCCGGCCCGGCGCTTTTCAGGCCTACGTGGCTGCGAGCCCGTCGATCTGGTGGCACGAGCGCACGGTGCTTGCCGGCGAGGCGCGGTTCCTCAAACGCCCCGCGGAGATCGGGCCGAGACCGCGCTTGCTGGTCACGGTCGGCGCCGACGAGCAGCCGCAGCTTCCGGCAGCGGCCCCGGCCAGTCCGCACCTGTCACGGATCGCCGCGGCCCGGATGGTCGAGGAGGCGGGGGCTCTGGCGCAGCGCCTGTCGGCATCCGGCGCCCTGCCGGTGACCTTCGTGAGCTTCGCCGGCGAGAACCATGTGTCGGTGATTCCGGCGGCCCTGAGCCGGGCCCTGCGCTTTGCCAGCTGCTGTGCCGAGGCGACGGCTGCGGCGGGAGCCCGCGACGTCCATCAACCGCAATGATCGGCATCCCCATGACAGATCCGTCCGCCCAGCCCTGGAGCCTGCGCTTCCGCGGCCACCGCGTGCTTCAGGTGGTCGGTGCCCGCAACGTCACACCGCTCATGCGCCGCGTGACCCTCGGCGGTCCGGAGATCGCCGGCATGGCGGACGGCTCGATCATCAAACTGATCATACCACCGGCCGGCGTCAGGGACGACTGCTGGCCGATGCGCGGACCCCGGGGCGAAGCGGTCTGGCCGCCCGATGCGCGCCGCCCGGTGGTCCGAACCTACACCGTGCGGCGGCTCGACCGCGCGCGCGGCGAGCTCGACGTGGATTTCGTGCGGCACGGCGCGCACGGCATTGCCGCGTCGTGGGCCGAGCGCGCCCAAGCCGGCGATCCGATCGGCATCGGTGGGCCCGGGGGCCTCGGCCTTGGTGCCGCGGACTGGTATCTCTTCGCCGGCGATCATACGGCGCTGCCGGCGATCACACGGTCGCTGGAGGAGCTGCCGGCCGACGCCCGCGGGCATGCCTTCATCGAGGTGCCGGACCGGGCCGAAGAACAGGCGCTGCAGGCGCTGCCCGGCCTGCCCATCACGTGGCTGCACCGGAACGGCGCCGCTCCCGGCGAGAGCCGAGCGCTCATCGACGCGGTCCGTTCGGCTCCCTGGCCGGCGCGCGGTGCGCCATTCGTCTGGGTGGGGGCGGAGTCCCGAGCGGCCCGGGCCATCAAGGCCTACGTCCGCGACGAGCGCGGCCTCGACAGGCGCCGCTTTCTGATCATCGGCTATTGGAAGCGCGGCATGAGCGAAGGCGAGTACAGCGACGCGCACGATCATGACCGCGGCGAGGATTACCATGCCGTGGCGCACGAACGGCAAGACGGCGACCATGACCACGATCACGCCCCGACGGCCGGGCGGTCGTCAAGGACCGTGTGAGATGGCTGCGGCCCGACAACCGTCTCGCTGGAACCGGTGGGCGAGAGCGGTCGCCGCCGCCCTGTGCCTGACGCTGATGGTGGCGCCCGCGTCCGCCGCCGAGACGGTGACGCTGACCGACGTCGCCGGTCGAACGGTGACCATTCCGCGAGCGCCCAAACGCATCCTGCTGGCGCAAGGGCGCCATTTCCCGGCACTGACGCTGCTCCATCCGGATGCGGCGAGCCTGATCGTCGGCTTCGGCGGCGACTTCAAGAGGGATACAGCGACCTTCGCGCTCTACCTGAAGCGCTATCCGAAGCTCGCGGAGGTGCCGGTCATCGGCCAGGGCTCGCCCGCGACTTTCTCCATCGAGAGCGCGCTGGCGACCGCGCCCGATCTGGTCATCGCCAGCGCCTATCTGGGCGGCGAATCCGCCGCGTCGGCCGACCAGGTCCGCCAATTCGAGGCGGCGGGCATTCCGGTGGTGGTGGTCGATTTCTTCGCCCATCCCCTGCGCGACACCGCTCCGAGCCTGCGCATCCTGGGGCAGGTGCTCGGCCGCGAAGCCCAGGCGGAGGCGCTCATCGCCTTCTGGGAGCAGCGGCGCCGCCGCATCGACGAGCGCGTCGCCCACCTCTCGCGCCGGCCCTCAGTCTTCATGCACGTCCATGCCGGCGGCAGCGACTGCTGCTTCTCGCCGGGCCGCGGCACCTTCGACGAATTCATCACCGCCGCCGGCGGTGACAATATCGGTGCCGACGTGCTGCCGGGGACGACCGGCCAGCTCAACGCCGAATATATCCTGTCGCGCCAGCCGGACGTCTATATCGCGACCGGCGGCGCGCATCTGGCCGCCCGCGGGGGCTTCGTCCTCGGGCCCGGCGTCGCGCCGGCGACGGCCGCCGTATCGCTGCGGGCGACCATCGCCAGACCGCTGGTCGCGAGCCTCGGCGCCGTCGCGCGCGGCCGCGCCTTCGGGCTGTGGCACGCCTTCAACGATACGCCGATCAACATCATCGCCGTCGAGGCAATCGCCAAATGGCTGCATCCGGAGTCCTTCGCCGACGTCGATCCGGCCGCGTCGCTGGCGGAGATCAACGAGCGCTTCGCGCAGGTGCCCTTCGACGGCACGTTCTGGGTATCGGCGCCGGTGCAGCCCTGAGCGCCGACTTGGTCGGAGCGTCTGGCGCCCTAACCCCGCGCGGGTCCGGCTTTGTTGGTCGCGGCGGCATTGTTGGTCGCAGCGATGCGGGCGGCCAGCGCCGCACCCACCACCAGTACCGCGAGGATGGGAAGGCTGCCGCGAACCGCGGCGAGCAGGCTGTCGCTGTTCGCCGAGATCCAGTCCCGATCGGCTCCGGCCGCGGTGTGCAGGCGCCACGCCAGCGTCGTCGCGCCGGCGGCGACGCCCAGGCTGGTTCCGAGCACGCGCATCAGGTTGAGCAGCGAGCCGGCGGCGCCGGACAGCTCGGCCGGCACCGCGGCGATGGTGGCATCGTTATTGGGTGCGATGAACATGCCGAGCCCGACACCGGCCAGTATGAAGGCCACCGTGTCGAAAAGCCGGTGGTTCGGCGATTGCCCGACCGTGAGCACCAGAAGCGCGACGCAGCACAGGCACAGCAGCATTCCCGCCATACCGACCCGCCGGCTGCCGAGCCGCTTCTTGATTTCGCTGCTGAACGGCGCGGTGAGGCCGATCGCGATCGGAACGATGGCGAGACGGAATCCGGCGTGCGCCGGGCTTTCGCCATAGCCGTGCTCCAGCGCAAAGGACATCAGGAAGAAGATCCCGTAAAGCAGCGCGTAGGCGAGGGCGACCGCCAGCGCTCCACAGCAAAACGCCATGCTTCGGAACAGGCGCGGATCGATGAGCGGCGACGGAGAAGCCCGCTCGTGGCGTATGAGCAGCCAGAACAGCACCGACGCTGCCGCGAGGCTGCCGAGCGTGAGCGGCGAGCCTAGTCCCCATGCCGACGCATGGTTCAGCATGGCGATGATCAGCACCAGCGCCGGCCCGATCAGCAGTGAGCCGCCCCAGTCGAACGGCTTCTTCTGGTCGACGTCGGTCGTGCGCGGCAAGGCCAGCCACCCGACCACCACGGCCGCGGCGCCGAAGGGAACGGTGACCCAGAAAATCCAGCGCCAACCCAGCGTCTCCAGGATGAGGCCGCCGAGCGCCGGTCCCGCGCTCATGCCGATGGCCTGTGCCGCGGCGAAATAGCCGAGCGCGCGTCCCCGCGACTCGGCCGGGATCGTCTTCACCAGGATCGATATGCTGTTGGCGCCGAGCAGCGCGCCGCCGACCCCCTGGAGGAGGCGGAAGGCCAGCAACTGCTCGAAGCTGGTCGCGAGGCCGCACAGCGCGCTGGCGACGATGAACAGCGCGTAGCCAGCGATGTAGAGGCTCTTGCGGCCGACGATCTCGCAGAGCCGCCCGAAGATGGGCAGGAACGAGGCGAACGCCAGCAGGTAGGACAACGCGACCCAGCTGACCTGCTGAAGCGACGTCTCGAAGGTTCGGCCGAGCGTCGGCAGCGCGAGTTGGACGATCGTGGCGTCGAGTTGGCCGACGAAGGCCCCGACGCAGACGAGGCCGACCACGAGCCATGAATGCCAGGAGCGGCGCTCGAGCCAGGCGAGCGGGGCCGGTTCGGCGAGCAGCCGGCTCAATGTGGTCGACATGCGGTTACCGTACGAAGCCGATTCACCTCGGCGTAGGTTCGTACGTCAACCACCATAACAATGTCTTAGCGAAGTGCTCCAGGCGTTGCGTCATGCCGGCCTGATCATGGCCCGCCGGCGCTCGTTCCGGTCGGCGCCGTGTGGAGGCTGTCAGGTGGTGTCCGGGCCTGCCGCGCTTTCGTCGACCAGCGTGGCAATGAGCCGGACCAGCTCTTGCCGCGCCGGCCCCTCGTGCCGGCTCAGGAACTCGCCGAGCTCCAGGCGGGCTTGCGACCCCTGTCGGGTCCGGTGCTCGACGCGGACGTCGCCCGAGCGCTCCTTCACCAGGAGCCAGGCCTCGCCGTCGGAGCCGCGATGGAGCAAGCGCATGGTTCAGCCCTCCCGAAAGCGAGCTGTTGCGGAATAACCGGGTGGCGCGTCGAATGTTCCGATGCGGCCAGTCGTGCTGAAGCTTGGCTCGAATAGTCCATTTTCACTTCGCCACGCGATCTCGATCGTCGGAACGACTCATTTTGACCGACAAAGATCGTGAGCTAGACACGGACGATAGTTCTCCTAACCTGTGGGGCGAGAGCGGCAGCGGCGTGCGAAGTGCGCCGGGTCGAAGCCGTTCCGTCCAATCGGGAGGAAAACATGGCGAGTTCGGCCACCGAATCGCACGTTCCGGCGCTCGCGCCGCGCTGGTGCATGGCCATCTGCACGTCGGCTTTAATGATCGGGCTGTCGTGGGCCGGGCCGGCCCGGGCCGCCGGCACCTACGACCCCGGGGCCAGCGATACGGAGATCAAGCTCGGCCAGACCGTGCCCTACAGCGGTCCCGCCTCCTATGCCGGCGTCGTCGGCCGGGTCCATGCCGCTTACTTCGAGCGGCTCAACAAGCAGGGCGGCCTCAACGGCCGCAGGATCACCCTGATCTCGCTCGACGACGGCTACAGCCCGCCCAAGACGGTCGAGGCGACGCGGCGCCTGGTGGAAAGCGAGCAGGTGCTGGCGACGTTCTCCTCGGTCGGGACGGCGCCGCAGGGGGCCGTGCAGAAGTACATGAACGCCCGCGGGGTGCCGCAGCTGCTCGTCGGCAGCGGCGCCAGCCGGTTCAACAACCCGCAGGAGTTCCCGTGGACGACGCCGGGCTCGGCACTCTACGCCACCGAGGCGCGGGTGCTGGCCCGCCACCTGATCGCCAGCAAGCCGGCGGCCAAGATCGCCATCCTGCATCAGGTCGACGAGCTCGGGCGCGATTATGTGACCGCGTTCAAGGCCGAGCTCGGCCCCAAGCACAAGGGCATGATCGTCGCCGAGGCGACGTATGAGGTTGCCGATCCGACGTCGGATTCGCAGGTGGTGAAGCTCGCCGCCTCGGGCGCCGATGTCTTCCTCAACCTCACCGTGGGCAAGTTCGTCTCGCAGAGCGTGCGCAAGGCGCGCGAGATCGGCTGGGCCGCGGACCAATATCTGCTCAGCGGCTCGGCCACCATTTCGCTGCTGCGTCCGGCCGGCCAGGAGAGCGCCAACGGCGTGCTGGCGCTACGCTCGGTCCGCAGCATCAGCAGCCCCAAATGGGCCGATGACCCGGAGGTCAAGGACTACCTGAGCCTGCTGCGCGAGTACCTGCCCAATGTCGACTCGACCGACAACGTCGGCTTCGCCGGCTATTCCACGGCCAAGCTGATGGTGCAGATCCTGGACAAGTGCAAGGACGACCTCACCCGCGCCAACCTGCTCAAGCAGGCCACCGACCTGCGCGGCATGACGGCGCCGATCAACCTGCCGGGGGTGACCTACACGACGACGCCGGAGGATTATGCGCCCCTCAAGTCCTTCGCCCTCTCACGCTACGAGAACGACGACTGGATCATGGGTCACCAGATCGCGCTGGACTGACTGAGCCGTTCGCCGTGTGCTAAGCGGGCCCCCGATCAGGCGGCGCGCCGCCGCCTGAAGTGGCGTCGTGCTCCTGATGGGAGAGGTGCGTGATCAAGCTGACGTTCTGTCTCGTGCGCCTGCCGCATCTGAGCCGCGAGGAATTCCAGCGCTACTGGCGTGAGCATCATGCGCCGCTAGTTCGCGCGCGCGCCGAGATCCTGCGCATCCGGCCCTATGTGCAGAGCCACACCGTCGCCGAGTCGGAGGCGCCTTGGCTGCGCACCTCCCGCGGCGCACCGGAGGAGTTCGACGGCGTCGCCGAGCTCTGGTGGGACTCGATGGCGGATTTCACCCATCGCAGCCCGGAGTCGGTCAAGGCCGGAGCCGAGCTGCTCGCCGACGAAAAGACCTTCATCGACCTCGCCAGGTCGCCGATCTTCCTGAGTCGAGGCATCGAGGTGGTGGGCGGCTCGGCTTAGCGGGGCGCGGACATGAACGAGGCACCCCGGCTGAGAGCCGGCTTCGTCGCCGCGTCTCGCCGCAGCAGGTGGATCGGCATCGCCTGCCTGGCGGTTACGGCCGTCGGCTGGGGCATGAACTGGCCGATGCTGAAGCTGGTGCTGCGCGAATGGCCGCCGCTGTTCTCCCGCGGCCTCGCTGGCTTGACGGCAGCCCTGCTGCTCGCTTCGGTCGCGCACCTGCGCGGCGAGCGGCTCCGCGTGCCGCGAGCGGCGACCGTGCCACTGCTGATCGGCGCGTTCACCAACGTGTTCGCGTGGATGGGCTTCCCGTCGGTTGCGATGCAATGGCTCAGCGTCAGCGAGGGGGCGCTGCTCTGCTATACGATGCCGATCTGGGTGACACTGCTGTCCTGGCCGGTGCTGGGGACACGTCCGACGCTGCGCGGCATCACGGCGCTCGCCTTGGGGCTTGCCGGCCTCATGGTGCTGCTCGGCGGCGACGACCTCGGCGTCGGCAGCGCCAAGCTTCTCGGCGTAGTCCTGGCGCTCGCCGCTGCCGTCCTGTTTGCGCTGGGCGCTGTCCTCAATCGCAAGCCGCCGGCCATCGGCCCGACCGCGCTGGTTGCCTGGCAGGTGGGGCTGGGCTGCCTGCCCATGCTGATCATCGGCCTGGTCTTCGAGCACGAGCGCATCGGCGCCATGACCGCGACCGGGTGGCTCGCGCAGATCTACATGACCTTCGTGGCCATGGGCGTCTGCTATCTCGCGTGGTTCGCGACGCTGCGGCATCTGCCCGCTGCGACGGCTGCTATCGGCATGCTGGTGGTGCCGCTGATCGGCGTGCTCAGCGCGGCCCTCATGATCGGCGAGCCGGTCGGCCTCAGGGGCGCGGTGGCGCTGGCGCTTACGCTCTCGGGTGTCGCTTTGGCGTTACGCAGCTAGCCCTCCTGTCGCCGCAGCGCGGCAAGCCGCGCGAGCGCGCCGCTCTCCTGGACGAGCTTCTGGCCGGACGTCGGCTCTACGTCGTTTGGGGGAGCAGCGCGTGCCGTCCGCGCCGCTGCGGCCCCCGATTGGACGAATTGCTCGGTCGGACGCATGCGGTAGCTTCTCGTCAGGCTCCCGCGTCTTAGCCAGTGGGAACGGCCAGGATCCGCTACCCGCTCGCAGCAGAAGCCCTCGCAATCGTGCTCGCCTTTCGCAGCTTTATCGTCGCGTTGTCGTTGGCTCTGGCGCTGGCCGCGCCATCGACGTTGCCGACGTTTCCCACAGGGGGCCATTCGGTCGTGGAGCAAGCCGACCTTTCAGGTGAGGTCGGCTATGATCACGGGCAGGACCGCGACCGCGATCACGCCGGCGACGCTGCCATGAGCGACCATGACGACCCGAGCGACCATGTGCACGTCGCCTTTGGGCTTCCTTCGCAAACCATCGATCTCTCGCAGCCGCTGTCCAGCCGCGTGAGCTGGCCCGAAGGCCGGGTCGCGCCAACGGCCGCCGCCCACGGTCTCGATCGTCCTCCGAAGCTGCTTTTCGTCTGAGCCATGGCCCTGGATCTCGGCCCGTAGACGCCTGGATCGCGCCGGAGAATGCAGTCCATTTGCCGGCTGTCTCGCCCGTGGACGTGCGGACCTATTCCCACCTCGCCTTCGCCTTGGCCGAACTTCGCTAGTGCCGTGCTCGGGCGCACATCATCGCGTCGCGCGAACGATGCGTATCACCATCCGGCCCGTCTCATCCAGGCTGACCTGTTCGGCCGCATCGCACGAATATGAGATTAATCTGATGAGCAAGCTGATCAAGACGCTCCTATGCTACAGTCCTGTCGGCGCATGGCTTCGGCATGTGCCTTTGATTCCAGAACTGTACGCCAAGAGGGTCTGGTCTCGACGCATGAACCTGTTGTACGGCGTATTCGGCAGCCGCGGCGAGGCGGAGGCCTTCGTCGCCGGCTTCGGCAAGGTCGGCTGGGACGACGCGGCTTTGGCGAAGGTTCTGGTCGAGAGGAACAAGCCTGCCGCTTCCGAGCCGCCGCCCAAGGTTCTCCAGACCTCGCAGTTCGCCGTCATGCTCTGGTTGACCAAGCTCTTGCGCCCGCGCAGCGCGGTCACCGATCTCGGCGGCGCAGGGGGCGGGTTTTACGAGCTGTGCACGCGGTATGGCTTGCTCGACCGCCTGGCGCGCTGGCACGTCGTCGACATGCCGGAGGTGGTGAAGCGCGGTGACGAGCGCCATAAGGCCTTGAAGTCGTCCAAGATCAGCTTCGGGACGGACCTCGAGGCGGCGCCGCCCGCCGATATCCTGCTCGCCCTCGGCTGCCTGCAGTACATGCCGGATCCGCTCGGCGAACGAGGCCCCGGCATTGTGGAAGCCGTCGGTGGATCATATGACGCCATCCTGATCAACAAGGTCCCGCTGATCGATGGTGACGATGTGTGGACCGCGCAGAATTACGTGTCGTCGGCTTCGCCGTACCGGCTCTTCAATCGACAAAAGTTCCTCGATTACTTCGAGCGTCATGGCTATCGGGAGCTGGACCGATGGGTGGTTCCGGAACTGACCATCGACATCCCCTTCCACCCCGAGCGGGCCATGACGGAGCTCGAGGGCTTCTGTTTCGTGCGCGACAAGCACGACCGCAGATAGGAACCCGATCGACTGTCGTCTCTCTCGCCCTCCGTGCAGCTCGATCGACTGTGACGGCTCCCCGCGAAAAGCGGGCTCCACGATCATGTCTTCACCCTTGACCGGGAACATAGGAGACTGGCCGGCGGCAATCGCCTCGAAGGAGCTTCGCCATGGCAGTCCGTGTCGCCGATGTGATCGCTCGTACGTTCGCCGACGCGGGCGTCGAGCGGGTCTGGGGTGTGGTGGGGGATTCCCTCAACGGCATCACCGACGCGCTGCGGACCACCCCGGTGCGCTGGATGCATGTGCGCCACGAGGAGGTGGCGGCGTTCGCCGCCGGAGCCGAGGCGCAGCTCACCGGCAAGCTGGCGGTCTGCGCCGGCAGCTGCGGGCCCGGCAACCTGCACCTGATCAACGGGCTCTACGATTGCCATCGCACGCGCACCCCGGTCCTGGCGATCGCCGCCCACATTCCGAGCCCCGAGATCGGAGGGTCCTATTTTCAGGAGACCCATCCCACCGAGCTCTTCCGCGAGTGCAGCCACTACTGCGAGCTGGTCTCGAGCCCCACGCAGATCCCGCGGGTGCTCGACATCGCCCTGCGGACGGCGATCCAGAAGCAGGGCGTGGCCGTCGTCGTGCTGCCCGGCGACGTGGCGCTCCAGCCGGCCGATGCGGGCCATCAACGGCCGTGGGCGCCGATCGCGCCGCCGGTCGTCGTTCCCGCGGCCGGCGAGCTCGACCGTCTCGTCGCGCTCGTCGGCGCGGCCGAGCGCATCACGCTCCTGTGCGGGGCGGGTTGTGCCGGCGCCCGCGACGAGGTGCTGGCGCTGGCCGGCGCGCTGAAGGCGCCGATCGTGCACACGCTGCGCGGCAAGGACATCCTGGAGCACGACAACTCGTTCGACGTCGGCATGACCGGCTTCATCGGCTTCGCATCCGGCTACCACGCCATGCTGGATGCGGACCTGCTGATCATGCTCGGCACCGATTTCCCGTATCGGCAGTTCTATCCGACCGGGGCCAAGGTGGCGCAGATCGATATCCGCCCCGAGAACCTCGGACGCCGCGCCCGGCTCGACGTCGGGCTGGTCGGCGATGTCAAGGCGACGCTGGCGGCGCTGCTGCCCAAGCTCGGCCCGCGTGCCGACCGCCGCTTCCTGGACAAGGCGCAGGCGCATTATCGCGCCGCCCGCAAGGGCCTCGACGATCTCGCCACGGGCACGCCCGGCCGCACCCCGATCCACCCGCAGTATCTGGCCAAGGTGGTCGACGAGGTCGCGGCGTCCGACGCGGTGTTCACCGTCGATGTCGGCGAGACCACCGTCTGGGCGGCGCGCTACATCGGCATGGCAGGCGGCCGCAAGCTGATCGGCTCGCTGCTGCACGGCTCGATGGCCAACGCCATGCCGCAGGCGCTCGGCGCCCAGGCGGCCTTTCCCGGGCGGCAGATCGTGTCGCTCTGCGGCGATGGCGGCTTCACCATGCTGATGGGCGACGTCATTTCGCTTCGCCAGCTCGATCTGCCGGTGAAGATCGTCATCTTCAACAACGGCCTGCTCGGCTTCGTCGACATGGAGATGAAGGCCGCGGGCTTCCTCAACGTCGGCACCGACCTCCAGAATCCGGATTTCGCCGCCATGGCGCGGGCCATCGGCATCACCGGCATCCGCGTCGAGGATCCAGCCGACCTCAAGCCGGCCCTCGCGGAGGCGTTCGCCGCGCCGGGGCCGGCGTTGGTCGACGTGGTCACCGACAAGATGGAGCTGGTCATGCCTCCGGCGATCAAGGCGGAGCAGGCCAAGGGCTTCAGCCTCTACGCCGCGCGGGCGCTGCTCAACGGGCGGGGCGACGAGCTGGTGGAGCTGGCCCGCAGCGCCCTGTTCCGCTGAGTCTCGTCACGCCGAGGCCGAACCAAAGGAGCTTCCATGGCATTCGTCTGCGACCTGCCTGCCGTTCCGACCGTCCAGCAGGACGACAGCGTCACGCGCATCACCCGATGGGACTTCGAGCCCGGCGCCGTCACCGGCTGGCACGAGCATGGCTGGCCCTACTTCGTCGTGATGCTCGTTGCCGGCACGCTGCGCATGCACGACGGCAGCAAGGTCACGGAGGTTCCGCTGGCCGCCGGTCAGGCCTACGCGCGGCCAGCCGGCGTCCGCCATGACGTGATGAACGGCTCGCCGCACCCGATCGCCTTCATCGAGATCGAGGTGAAGCGGCCGGACGGGCTGGTGATGTTGCCGCAGGCGGCCACGGTGCCGTCCGCATAGGCAGGGCGCGCTCCGCGGCGGGCGGCCCGCGTCCAGTCAGCGGCCCTTGAACACAGCAGGCCGCTTTTCCACGAAGGCGCGGAACGCCTCCTTGGTGTCGTCGCTCTGGAACAGGCGGCCGTGCTTCTCCGTCTCCATGGCGATGTAGTCGCGGAAACCCATGGCCTCGGCGGCCAGGAAGTTCGCCTTCATCGCACGAATGGCCAGCGGTGCGGCCCGTCCGAGCCGCTCGGCCAGCGCCGTGACGTCGGCGTCGAACCTGTCGGCCGGCGACACCCGCGCCACGAGGCCAATGCGCAGCGCCTCGGCTGCATCGAACTTGCCGGGCAGGAAGTAGAGCTCGCGTGCCTTGGCCGCGCCGACGATGCGCTGCAGCGTCCACGGGCCGCCCATGTCGCCGGCGACGCCCACATCGAGGAAGGCGCTGTTGAAGCGCGCCGTCTCCGAGGCGATACGCAGGTCGCAGGCACAAGCCCAGCCGAGCCCGGCGCCGGCGCACGCGCCGCTCACGGCGGCGATGGTCACTGCCGGCATCTCGTGCAGCAGCACCGGGATCTCGAATTCTCTTGGGTTGCTGCGCCCGGAGCCGGCTGCCCCCGACGCGTAGTGCTTGATGTCGGCGCCCGGACAGAAGTCGGCGCCGGCGCCGCGCAGCACCACGACGCGTACGGCCTCGTCGTCGGCGAGTTCGCGCAGCGCGCCGTAGAGGTCGGTCATCATGGCCGCGGTGATGCCGTTGCGATGCTCCGGCCGGTTGAGGCGGACGGTCGCGACGGCATCCTTGCGCTCGACGATGACGGTCTGGCGGTCCACAGTCATTCGTCTTCTCCCGTCCAGGTGGCGAAGCGCGGCGCCCGTCGCTCGACGAACGACCGGGCGCCCTCGGCCGCGTCGGGGCTGCGCAGGGCCGCGATCATGTGATGGTGGGTCTCGGCCACGGATTCGGCGAAGGGGCGGCCGACATCGCGGTGCACCTGCGCCTTCATCACCGCGAGCGCCCGCGGCGACACGGTGGCGGCCAGCTCAGAGACGTAGGCTTCGACGGCATCCAGCAGCCGGTCCGCGGGGACCACCCGATCGGCGAAACCGAGACGATAGGCTTCGGCCGCATCGATCCGCCGCGAGCTCCACAGCAGGTCGAGGGCGCGGCTGAGCCCGACGATGCGCGGCAGCAGCCACGAGGTGCCGTGCTCGGCGATCAGGCCGCGCCGCGAGAACACGGTCGTCAGCGTGGCGTCCTCGGCCATGAAGCGGAGATCGCACATCATCGCCAGCACGAAGCCGCCGCCGGCGCCGACACCGTTGATGGCGGCGATCACGGGCTTGGAGATGTCGAGCAGGAAGCTGAACAGGGCAGGGCGCGGCGTGCCTTCCTCCAGCGTCGGCACCCCGTCCTCGCCCGCCTGCGCCGCGAGCACGCCGATGTCGAGGCCGGCGCAGAAGCCGCGGCCCGCGCCGGTGACGCAGATGGCGATGACGTCGGCGTCGCGCTCGGCCGCGCGGGCAAACACCTCTACATCGGCGATCATATCGTGCGTCAGGGCGTTGAGGGCGTCCGGCCGTTCCAGCCGAATGAGGCCCAGCGGTCCCCGCCGCTCGTAGCTGACCAATCCGGTCACAGTCTCCTCCCCATTTGCCGCGCCGCTTCGCCGAACGCGGTTTGCGCCACGGTAGCATGTGCCGCGGCGCGCCTGTCAAAGCGCGGGCGTCACGGATGATCGCGCCGGCCGGCGGTGCCCCCGACGCTGCTGGTGCTCATTCGCAACGGCGTGGCACCGGCGAGACGATCCGGTACGATAGCCTCCGTTGCAGGCGAGGTGGGACATGGCCGCGCATACGGGATCGCGGCGGGCGATCTACGCCGCGCTGTTCGGCAATCTGGCCGTGGCGGTCGTCAAATTCATTGCGGCCGGCTTCACCGGCAGCTCGGCCATGCTGAGCGAGGGCGTGCATTCGCTGGTCGACACCGGCAACGAGCTGCTGCTGCTGCACGGGCTGCGGCGCGCAACGCGCCCGCCGGACAACGTGCATCCGCTGGGCTATGGGCGCGAGCTCTACTTCTGGAGCTTCATCGTCGCCTTGCTGGTGTTTGCGGTAGGCGCGGGCGTCGCCTTCTACGAGGGCGTGGCGCACATCATGCGGCCCGAGCCGGTGCAGAACATCGCGGTGACCTATGTCGTGCTCGGCCTGTCCTTCGTCTTCGAGGCCATGACCTGGCGGGTGGCGCTGCGCCAGTTCCAGGCCGAGAAGGGTCGATTCAGCTATTTCGATGCCTTTCGCCGCAGCAAGGATCCGACGACGTTCACCGTGCTGTTCGAGGACAGCGCCGCGCTGCTCGGGCTGGCCGTCGCCTGCGTCGGCATTTCCGCCGCCCATCTCCTCGGCATCCCCGAGCTCGACGGGGTGGCGTCCCTCGGCATCGCCGCCATCCTGGCCACGACGGCGGTCATGCTGGCGCGCGAGAGCAAGGCCCTGCTGATCGGCGAGCCGGCCTTCCCCGACGTCCAGGCGGCCATCCTCGCCATCGCCGGCAGCGATCCGGCGGTGCAGCACGCCAACGGCGTGGTGACCGTGCATCTGTCACCCGACCAGATCCTCTGCGCGCTCAGCGTGGAATTCGAGGATCGGCTGACGGCACCGGAGATCGAGGCCTGCGTCGAGCGCATCGAGAGCCGCTTGCGGCGCGAGCAGCCCGACATCATCGCGCTGTTCGTCAAGCCGCAGACCAGCGGCCGCTGGGCGGCGCTGCGGAAGGCGGCGAAGGCCGCCGGCTGACGGCGCCGGGCCGCTCGTCGCTCCATCGCGCGGCTCGGCTGCTCGCAACGCGGCCGCGCGCAACCTACATCTCGGCGGCCTCGTGCCCCGGATGGACCGTTGATCAAGCTCGCTCTCGCTGCGTTCCTCGCCCTCTACATCGTGCCGGTGGCTGTCTCGGCCGCCATCTATCTTCGCACCAACAAGATCGCCGATTGGCGCACCGCCGACCGCTCCAGCACGGGGTTGTTGGCGCCGGCGTCGCTGCACCCCGCCGCCGCCGTCCGCATCTTCTCGGCGCGTACGGTGAGCTGGCGCGGCATCCTCGCCACCCACAGCTGGATCGTGGTGAAGGAGCAGGGCGCCCCGGCTTACCAGCGCTTCGATTACACGGCCTGGGGCACGCCGATCTGGGTCGATCGCTTCGCTCCGGACGGCCGCTGGTTCGGCAACGAACCGGAGCTGGTGTTCGCGGCGGACGGCGAGGCTGCCCAACGCATGATCGCCACGATCCGCTCCGTCATCGCCGGCTACCCCTATCGCAACCCGGGCGACTACCGGGTGTGGCCCGGGCCCAACTCCAACACCTTCGTCGCCGCGGTGATGAGCGCGGTGCCGGAGATGCAGGCGAGCCTGCCGCCGACGGCCATCGGCAAGGATTTCCCCTACGACGGCCGGCATATCGGGCTGACGCCGTCCGGCACCGGCGTGCGCGTCAGCCTGGGCGGCTATCTCGGGCTGACGCTCGGTTGGGTCGAGGGGCTGGAGCTGAACCTGCTCGGCGCCGTGGCCGGCGTCGACGTGCGGCGGCCGGCGATCAAGCTGCCGAGCATCGGCCGGCTCGGCTTCAGCTGAGGGCAGGGCGCTCTTCGCCGCGTCAGCCTGCGCGAGCCGCCATCGCCTGCTCACGGCCGGCGGCGGCCGGCATCACGACGAAGTCCACGAACGCGAGCGGCCCGAGGCCGCGGGGCTCCCGGTGCGCCACGACGACGAAGGTCGTGTGCGGCAGCTCGCGGCGCAGCAGCGCCAGCAACTGCTCCTCCGCCGCCTGGTCGAGGGCGCTGGTCGCCTCGTCCATGAACACCCAGTCCGGACGGTTCGCCAGCACACGGGCCAGCGCCACGCGCTGCTGCTCGCCGCCGGACAGGCCGCGCAGCTGCTGCTCCGGATCGTCGCCAGGCGTGGCGATCGGGCTGGCGCGCGGGGCAAGGCCGACGCACGCCAGCAGGCGCTCTGCATCGGCCAGGGTCGCGCCCTCGGCCGGGCGCGGATAGAGCACGGCGGCGCGGAGGTCGGCCAGCGGCATATAGGGCTGCTGGGGCAGGAACATGCGCGAGCCGCCCGGCATCTCGATGGTGCCGCCGCCGGTGCGCCAGAGGCCGGCGACGGCCTTGAGCGTGGTGGATTTGCCTGCCCCGGAGGGGCCACGCAGCCATACCGCCTGGCCCTTGCCGACGACGACGAGCGGGGGCGCCTTCGCCAGCTCGCGCCCTGCCGGGTCGTGCAACGTCAGGCCGGACAGGCGCAATGCGCCGTCGGCGGACGGTCGCCGCTCGATCGTAGGTGTCCGGCCCCTGATCGCCTCGATGCGATCGAGGAAGCCGTCGAGGCGGCGACTGGCGGCCGCCAGCTCGGCCAGGTCGCGGTAGGAAAAGATGAACCACGACAGCGACGTCACCACGTTCTGGAAGGCGGAGCCGAGCTGCATGAGGCCACCGAGCGTGACCTGCCCGGCGAGATAGGCAGGCAGCGCCAGGAAGGTCGGGATCCGCAACACCGTCGCCATGTAGGGGCGGGTGAAGCAGCCGAGCAGCAGCTCCTGGTTGATCAGCCGCCGCCAGTTGGCGACGATGCCGCCGAAGCGGCGGTCGAGGATGCCGCGCTCGACCGCCTCGCCGTCAGCCAGGCCGACGGCTTCGGTGGATTGCCGCAGGCGGGTCAGCGCAAAGCGGAAGTCCGCCTCGCGATGCTGCTGGTCGACGGTGAGGCGCATCAGCCGCGCGCCGAGAAGGTGCGTGACCCCGCTCGACAGGGCGACGTAGATGGGCGCCGCCCAGACCATGTAGCGCGGGATCTCGACCGGCATGCCGAACAGGCTGAAGGCCAGTGGGAACGACGACAGCTGCCAGAGCAGCGCGACGTAGGAGAAGAGCCCCACCAGCGTGGCGATCAGCTCCAAGGCCTCGCCGGTGAGCAGGTTGACGTAGAGCCGGCAATCCTCGGCAATGCGCTGGTCCGGGTTGTCGACGGTGGCGGCATCGTCATAGTTCAGGTGCCAGAACGCCTTGTCGGCAAGCCAGCGGTCGAGCATCACGCTGGTCAGCGCGTGCCGCCAGCGGATCTGCAACAGCTTGCGGATGTAGCTGGCGAGCAGAAACTGCGCCGAGTTGACGCCGACGATGACGGCGAAGATGCCCATCTGGCGCACGGCTTCGCGGGCGTCCAGCTTCTGCAGCGCGTTGTAGAAGTCGGCGTTCCAGGCGATCAGCCGCAGCGTGATCTGGATGCCCAGGATGTTGAGCGCCAGGATCGCGGCGAAATAGACGAGGCCGAGGCGTCCGCCCGGCCCCTTGACGCAGAGCACGAACAGACGCCAGAGGCGCGCGGCGAGCGCCTTCATGGGGCTGCCGCGGCGGGCAGGTCGCGCTTGCGCCGCACCGCCGGCGGCTCGGGGCTGTCGATCCTGAACAGCGCGTCGGCGATGCCGCGGACCTGCTCCGGCTCGACCGTGGCCCGGTCGTTCGGCAGCAGCACGCCAACCTTGGCGATGCCGAGATCGGCGAGCTGGTAGGGCGTGCCGTGGCCGAACTCGAGATGGCCTCGGCCGATGATGCCGACGACCAGCAGCGATGGATCCGTCGCGAGCGCTCGCGCGATGTTGCAGGCAAAGGCCCGGTCCCAGCACTGCTGCGCCCGCCAGAAGCGCGCGAACGCCGGATCGTCCGGCCCTGTGCCGAAGCGCGCCGGCACGGCGCCGCCCAGGCCGAACAGGTAGCGGCGATAGGCGGCTGTCGCCGGGGCGGCCGGGGTCAGGCCGTCGCGGTCCTCCTCCGGGATGGCGTCCCAGCCTTCGACACCGACGCGCGTCACCAGCGGCCGATGGCAATTGAGGGCCAGCATGCGCACGCCCTGCTGCCGGCAGAAGTGGAACAGCGGCAGGTAGATCTCGGGCGGAAAGCCCCAGACCGTGTCCCATTCCGACTGCACGAGGAAGTCGGCCGTATCGAGCTCGCCGGCGACCCATCGGTCCAGCACCGGCTGCAGGCGCCGCGGGAACATCTCGAAGCCGACCGCCATCCGCGGCCGCAGCACGTGCAGGAAGGCCGTTACATGCATCTGCCAGCGATGGATCTCGGCGATGTCGTGGGTCTCCCCCAGCAGCACCACCTGCTGGGCGGCCATGTCGCGCAGGATGTCCGCTTGCGGGCGTAGCGCGCCCGCGGTCGGATCGAGCCAGGTGGCGCGCGGATGCGGGATCGTCGTGGCTGGCATGCCGGCGTCGCTCATGCCGAGAACGCCGCCAGGACGTGGATCGCAGCGTGGATGCGGAGCCCTAATAGTTCGCCGGCTATATTTTGCGCGGCGAGGATGGTCTCGCCTCCCGACTCCTCTTTACGCCAACGGGCGACGGCACCGCCCTTGAGGTGCAGATGGAAGTCCTGCCGCATGACGTTGATGAAGCCCATCGACGGCTTCACCGTCTCGACCGTGCCGCACCACGCCTGGATCAGGCCGGGGCGCACCATCTCGATGGTCACCGGCCCGCCGCTCGCCACGGCCGCCGCGAAGGGGCCGATGCCGGGATCGTCCTCGGCCACTTCGGCTCGCTCGGGTACCGGGCGCGGCTGTTCGGGCAGGGGCTCGCCCAGCGCCAGATCGCCGATGCCGGCATCGAACGGCGCGAGGCCGGCCATGCCGATGACGCTGAAGACGATGGAACCGTCGGCGTCGTGAAAGTCGAGGCGCGGCAGCGCCATGTCGCGCATGCGGCCGCTGCGGTCGACGACCACGGAGGCAATGGCGGCGGCGCCGATGCGGGCGTCGTGGCAGGCGCCCCGGCACGTGACGACGCCGCCGTCGCGCGTCACCTCGTCGACCGGGCCGATGCGCTCGTGGGTGGCGCCGCCATGGCGGACGGTCAGCATGACCGGCCCCATCTTCGGCAGGCGCGCCAGCACCTCCGCAGGTTCGGCCGCCACCGTCGAGCGGAGCGAGGAGGACGTGGTTTCGGTCACGATCTGGGCCCTATGAACTGAATGGAGCGGAGTGGATGGATGGCCGGGTCGAGCCCGGCCAAGGCGTTGGAGGTAAAGGTCTTTCCATTCCAACAGCGTCATGGCCGGGCTTGACCCGGCCATCCATCACAAGAAACAAAGCTTTGTGCATAGCTACTAGAAGTTGGCCACGGCGCTGATCTTGAAAGTGCGGCCGGGCGCGGTCTGCAGCTCCAGCGGATTGCTGATGCGCACCGATTCCGCTGGTGTCCGGTCGTACAGAAGCGCCAGCGGGCCCTTGAAGTAGCGGGCATCGAAGATGTTGAGGACGCCGGCGCGCACGGTGAAGGTGTCGTTGATCTTCCAGTTCACGAACGAGTCGAGCGTCGCGTAGGAGGCCGGCTTGAACAGCGTCGGCGAGCTCACGCGCGTCACGCCTTGGGCCGCCGTTCCCAGCACCTCGACCTCCAGGCCCCACTCCGGCTTCATCCACTTGACGCCGACGACGCCGTTGAGCGGGGCCGCGCCGTCGTAGGGCACGTAGCGCTCGCCCGCTTCATACTGCTGCTTGCCGTACTGGTAGGAGAGCGCCGCGTTCACCGCCCAGTTCTCGTTGATGATGTACTCGCCGAAGGCCTCGATGCCCCAGATCTTCACCGACGTCAGATTGCGATACGTATAGACGTCGGGCTCTATTTCGTAGAAGTTCTGGATGAAATCGGTGTAATCCGCATAGAATGCGCCCACTGAGAACCAGGCGTTGCCGAAGTTGCCGCGCACGCCGCCTTCGTAGGACCGCACCGTCTCGGGCTTCAAGTTCGGGTTGGGGATGATCGTCTGGCCGGGGACCGGCAGCGACGAGTAGAGCTGCTGCGCCGTCGGCATCTTGAAGCCCTCGGCATAGCGGGCATAGAGCGAGTACACGTCGGTCAGCTTATAGATGGCGCCGACCTGCGGGATCACGCGGCTCGATTCCAGCTCCCGCGGCGCCCGCCCCGGCACGACGACGTAGTCGCTGTCGGGCCTGGGATCGATGTTGTAGTTGGCCCAGCGCACGCCCGGCGTGACGATCAGCCGGTCGTTGAACATGCGGATCTCGTCCTGCAGGTAGAGGTCGGCGCGCGTCGTCGTCGAATTGGCGAAGTTGAAGCCGCCGGCCCGCGTGACGGTGGTCGTCTTGCGCGTCAGGTTGTCCACGATGCTTTGCCGGAAGTAGTCGGTATCCGTCGTGTCGCCCTGGAAGCCGTAGGTCAGGTTGTGCCGGGCGCCGGCCAGGTCGAAGTGCGACGACAGCTGCACGTCGGCCTGCAGGAACTCCTCGGTGTAGTCGAGGATGTCGTTGGTGTGGATGTTCTGCCGGCTGGTGTTGGTCTGCCAGCGGTCGCTGTTCAGCGCGCGCCGCTGCGGCGAATAGGCGACCTGCCAGCGCACGTTGTCGAGGAAGCTCGAGCCGACGTTCCAATTGTGGGCGAACGACAGCCGCTTGCGGGTCTGCTCCTGATTGCGCGGATACTCGGCGTTGTAGGAGCCGTTCCTCTGGCGGCCGAAATCATAGAGCTGGACGATGTCGCTGTTGGAGCTGAAGAGCTCGCCGGTGAGCTTCAGCTCGTGGTCGGCGGACGGGGTGTAGACGAGCTTCGTCAGCATGTTCCAGACGTTGCCGTCGAGCGGATTGAGCTTGTCGCAGCGGATCGCATCGGCCACGCGGGGACATCCCCAGATACCGCCGTTGGCGCGCGCCTTGCCGAGATCGCCTTCGTTGAAGCTCTTCTGGTTGACGACGACGATGCCTTGCAGCTCGGGCGTGAACTGCGCCGCCGCCATGGCGGTCTTGCTGAAGGAGTTGTCGAAGGTGTCGAACGAGGTCTCGACGCGCCCGGCGAACGGCTTGCCGGTGCCCAGCAGCAGGTCGCTCGGGTCCAGCGTGCGGTAGGCCACGATGCCGCCGAGCGCGTCGGCGCCCCACAGCACCGAGCCCGGGCCACGCACGATCTCCACCGCCTTGACCCCGGGGAAGTCGGTGAAATTGCGGTTGCCGTCGGTGATGCGCTCCTGGATGCGGGTGCCGTCGACCTGGATCTGCACGCGGTTGCCGCCGACACCGCGGATGGTGAAGCTGCCCAGATTGCCGAACGGGTCGGTGCCCGAGGTCTGGCGGTCGACGGTGATGCCGGGCTGGTAGCGCACCAGCTCCTGGTTGTCGCGAACGATGTGCTCGTCGAGCTGCTTGCGGGTTGTCACGGTGACGGTGCCGGGCACGTCGAGGATCTGCGTCGGCTGCCGGGTGGCGGTGACCGAGATGGTGTCGAGCTCGATCTCGCCCGGCGCGCTCGGCTGGGGCGGCGGCGCGGTCGCCGTGACGGGCGCAGCCGGGCGCCGCGGGTCCGTCTCTTCGGCGCGCGTATCCGCTGCGCCGAACGCCAGTGCCAACACGCCGATGCCTAAGGCCGAGCGCTTCGCGTAATTCACCGCCAGATCCCCTGTATTGTTGCCGTAATTTGACGGACTCATACAAGAGTCGGCGCACAGTCAAGTGTACTGTGAAAATTGTTTTAAATTTAGAATTGATACATTCAAGCGTATGTCGATTTATATTGAAGAGTCAGAGGTGACGGTGGGCGTATCTTCGAATAAAAACTAGAATAATTGTAAATGGTAGATTGACTGCAGGTTGCTGAAGTGGCGAATGGCATCGCCAGGTGGGTAAGCTGCGGGCCACCTCGACTCGACGGCGGGCGCCGCAGCATTTTGCGGCTCCAGTCGTGCGACGCTGTCAGCTGTACTCCACGTCCTCGCGAAGGCGCTCGAGGGCGGCCGCGATCCTTCGCTCGGTGGCGCACGATGCCTCGACCAGCGGCAGGCGCGGCTTGGGGCTGAAGCGCTCCCGGATCAGGAACAGCGCGTACTTCAGCGCGGCGGGATCGGCATCCCCGTCGATGGCCTGGCTGAGAACCGAGAGGCGGCGCTGAATGTCGACCGCCGTCGCGCAATCGCCGAGCAGGCACGCCGAGAACAGGCCGGCGCAGAGATGCGGCGTGACGTTGGCCACCGTCGAGAACAGCCCGGACCCGCCCGCCAGCAGGAAGGGGAGCCCGGCGGCTTCATCGGTCGTGAAGATGCGCAGCCCGTCGCCGAGCAGGTGGAGGGCCGCCAGCGCCCGCGGCAGCCCCGGCGCGCCTTCGATGTAGCCCGTGACGCCGCCGATCCCGTGCAGTTGCTCCGCCGTCTCCGGCGCCAGATCGACCCGCGTGCGCTCCGGGTCGTTGTGAACGATCACGGGGAGATCGACGGCGGCGGCGACCGCCGCGATGTGTTGGAGCAGGCCGCGCTGCGACGGCCGGTTGTAGGGCGGCGTCGTCACCACGAGCGCAGCGGCGCCGGCGGAGCGCGCCAGCCGTGCCTGGGCGATCGCCTTGTCCGTGGCGGGAGACGCGATGCCGGCCAGGACCGGCACGCGCCCTGCGGCGCACTCGGCCGCGACGGCGACGAGACGGGCGTATTCACCCGCCCGCAGCGTCGGATATTCACCGGCCGCCGTGGCGACGGCCACGCCGGTGGTTCCCTGCCTGATCTGCCAGTCCACCAGATCGGCGAAGGCCCGTTCGTCGATGCCGTCATCGGCGAACGGGGTGGCGAGCGCGGCGATGGATCCCGAAAGCGTCATGTTCAGAGGAAGCGGTGCACGGCATAGCCGAGAATGAAAAACCAGACGCTCTCGTCGAAGGAGGTGTAGTGCGGCGCGTCGATGCGTTCACCCAGCCAGGTGCCGATGAACGTGGACAACACCGACGTCCCGAATGCCATGATGGCGAGGGGAGCGGTGAAGCCGAGCCCCAGCGGAACCTGCAGGCTCGCCGCCACCAGGAAGAACGTCAGCTTGAATGCGGCCCGCTTGATGACGTCAAACGAGCGTTCGCCATTGGCCTTCGTCAACGGATCCTCGCACAGCAGCGGCAGGGGCGGCGCGATGGCGCGTGCACCTGCCGCTTCGAGGTATCGACGAAGCCCTAAAGGTTCGAGCGGCGAAGAGCGGCGACGATATGAAGATTCCGTAAACGGTCTGGCACAGAGTCGTCCGCGCGCCGGCGGAAGGTCCGGCGCTCCTACCGTGCCTTCGCCTGCTCCGCGCGGAGCCGCTACCGGCTCGGCGTGGCGGCCGAGCGCGGCATCCCTGTGGTGGTGGTGCTTACAGCCCCGCCTGCGACACGAACTTGGGGTTCAGGTAGGCCTCGATTGCCTCCGAGCCGCCTTCCGAGCCGTAGCCGGAGTCCTTGACGCCGCCGAACGGCACCTCGGGCAGCGCCAGGCCGAGGTGGTTGATCGTCATCATGCCGGTCTCGACGGACGCGGCGATGGCGTTCGCCGTCTTGGCCGAGCGGGTGTAGGCATAGGACGCTAGGCCGTAGGGCAGGCGGTTCGCCTCCGTCACCACCTCGTCGAAGTCGCTGAACGGCAGCACCATGGCGAGCGGGCCGAAGGGCTCCTCGTTCATCATGCGCATGGAGCGGTCGACGCCGGTGACCACGGTCGGCTCGAAGAAATAGCCCTTGTTGCCGATGCGGCTGCCGCCGGTGCGAACCTCGGCGCCGTGCTTGCGGCCGTCGGCCAGCAGGCCTTCCATGGCGGGAATGCGGCGCCCGTTGGCGAGCGGCCCCATGGTGGTGTCGGCCTCCAGGCCGTTGCCCACCTTGACCTTGCGGGCGGCGGCGACGAAGCGGTCGACGAACTGGTCGAACACCTTCTCCTGCACCAGGAAGCGGGTCGGCGACACGCAGACCTGGCCGGCGTTGCGGAACTTCGACCCGGCGAGCTGGGCGGCGGCGAGATCGACGTCGGCGTCGTCGAAGACGATGGCCGGCGCGTGGCCGCCGAGCTCCATGGTGACGCGCTTCATGTGCGCCCCGGCGAGCGCCGCCAACTGCTTGCCCACGGCGGTGGAGCCCGTGAAGGTGACCTTGCGGATGGCCGGGTGGGGGATCAGGTACTCGCTGATCTCGGCCGGGCTGCCGTAGACCAGGGCGACGACGCCGGCGGGCACGCCCGCATCGACGAAGGCGCGGATCAGCTCGGCCGGTGCCGCGGGGGTCTCCTCCGGCGCCTTGACGATGATCGAGCAGCCGGCCGCCAGGGCTGCGGAGAGCTTGCGCACCACCTGGTTGATGGGGAAGTTCCACGGGGTGAAGGCGGCCACCGGGCCGACCGGCTCCTTGACCACGAGCTGGTAGACGCCGGCCGACCGCGCCGGGATGACGCGACCGTAGGCGCGGCGCGCCTCCTCGGCGAACCAGTCGATGACGTCGGCGGCGGCGTTCGTCTCGCCCAGCGCCTCGGCGAGGGGCTTGCCCTGTTCCTGGGTGAGCAGCGGCGCGATCGTGGCCGCGCGCTCGCGCAACAGCTCGGCCGCCTTGCGCATGATCTTGGCGCGCTCGTAGGCCGACGTCCGGCTCCAGGTGGCGAAGCCCCGCACCGTGGCGGCGAGCGCCTGGTCGAGGTCGCCGCGCGAGGCGTGCGCGACGGTGCCGATCTCCTCTTCGGTGGCGGGATTGAGCACCGGGATGCGGCGGCCGCCCTCGGCGTCGCGCCAGGTGCCGTCGATGTAGAGCTGAACGTCAGGATACATGAACGCCTTCCTTTCCTCGTCCCGGGAGCACTCGGCCGTCGGGCCTCACCCGACCGCGAAGCGCTCCAGATTCAAGAGCTTGGAGCAGCCGGGGATGACCATGGGCGGTCCGGGCGGGCTCCAACGTCATATAGATCGGTATATAGCGATCTTGCGCAGATAGGTGGCCGCGTTGGACCCGGCCACCCCCTTCGGCACGACAGCGATCAGGCGCCCTTGAAGACCGGCTTGCGCTTGTCGAGGAACGCCGACACGGCTTCGTGCTGGTCGGCCGTGTGCTGGGCCAGAGCCTGCATGCCCGATGCGATCTCGAGGTGGGTCGGCAGGCTGATCGCGGCCGAATCGCGCACCAGCTTCTTGCACAGGCGGATCGAGTGGGGCGGCTGCGCGGCGATCTGGCGGGCCATCTTCCTCGCCTCGTCCAGCAGGCTCTCCTTGGGCACCACGTAGGAGGCGAGCCCCCAGGCGAGCGCCTGCTCGGCCTTGATGAAGTTGCCCGTGAACGTCATCTCGTAGGCGCGGGACAGCCCGACGACGCGCGGCAGGAACCAGGCGCCGCCGTCGCCGGAGACCAGGCCCACGCGCATGAAACTCTCGGCGAACTGGGCGTCCTCGGCGGCGATGCGGATGTCGCACATCAAGGTGAGGTCGCAGCCGGCGCCGATGGCAAAGCCGTTGACGGCGGCGATCGCCGGCACCTCCAGATTGTACATGGCGAGCGGGATGCGCTGGATGCCGTGCTGGTAGCCGCGGCGGACGTCGGCCGGAATGCCGCCGAACATGCTGCCGCTGCGGTCGCGCATCTCCTTGACGTTGCCGCCGGACGAGAAGCTGTCGCCGGCGCCCGTGACGATCACGCAGCTGACCGACATGTCCTTGTTGATGCGGGCGCAATGGGCCTCGATCGCATCGACGATCGCCGGCGAGAGCGCATTGCGGGTTTCCGGTTCGTTCAAGGTCAGGGTGACGACGCCGCCGTCCTGCTCGTACTTCACGCTGTCAGTCATTCGATCAACCCCGTCTCGCTTCGGTCCACACGATCTATAGAGCATGATCCCCGGGAGGGGATGCCCAATCCGGTCGGACCCGACCGGAGCACTGCGCACGCGCCCCGAGCCTCGCCTCGATCGCGACGGGTTCAGCCGGGGCGGCCGACGAGCGCGCGTTCAACGCGGCCCGAAAACTGTCTGCGGCGGGCGCTGATCGCCTTGCACCAGGGTGTCACCTCCTTTTGTCCTACGTTCCGATATCCTTTGCGGTTTCTGCAAATTGCCTGCGTCGCGGTTGCCGCCATCGATCGTTCGACCCTACCGTCCGCGCCATCCGGACGACCGGCAACGATTGGGGAACGATGATGACTGACGCGGCCGATCGCAATCCACCATCCGCGGCGGACATGGCAGGATCTTCGTTGACCCGTCGCGGTGTGCTCCGTGGCGCGATGGGGCTCGGGGCCGCCGCGACCGGCATGTCGTTCCTCTCGCTGCGTCCGGCCCTTGCGGAAGGAGCCGCGCCGCTGGGAAGCGTGACCTTCCTGTCGGCCGAGAACCTTCTCGGCAAATGGAACCCTTATAATCACACGCTCCTGTCGCAGCTCCGCCTGCAGGCCGCCGCCTATGATCTTCTGGTCCATACGGACGAGGCCGGCAATTTCATCCCCGGCCTGGCGCTCTCCTGGAGTAATCCCCAGCCGACGGTCTGGGAGTTCAAGCTTCGCGACGGTGTGGCCTTCCACGACGGCACCAAATTCACCGCCAAGGACGTCAAGGCGACCATCGAATACGGCTCGACACCGCCTCGGGCCGGTTCGTTCTTCTTCCCGAACCCGTTCACCTGCACGGTCGTCGACGACCTGACGGTGCGGATCGACACCGGGAAGCCCTATGCGGCGATGCTGGCGCTTCTCGCCTGCGGCGGCCCGGTCATTTCACCGGCTCACATCATCGAAGCCGGCAAGCTCGACGAGAAATTCGTCGGCACCGGCCCCTATCAATGGGTCTCCTACGAGAATGAGGAAGCCGGCGTCAAATTGACGGCCTATGACGGCTATTGGGGCGAGAAGGCCAAGATCAAGGACTATGTCTTCCGCTTCGTCGGCGACAGCCAGACGCGCCTCGCCGCGCTCCAGTCCGGCCAGGCACAGATCATCGACCGGGTCGAGCCCGATCAGGTCGCGACGATCGAGGCGGCTGCGAGCCTTTCCGTCCAGCGCGTGAACACGGTCGAATCGAAGTGGCTGACCTTCCGCGTCGCCAATGCGCCGATGGACAATCAGAAGCTCCGTCAGGCGATCGCCCATGCGATCGACGTGCCGTCGATCGTCCGATACATCCTGCTCGACAGCGGCCAGGCCAACACGTCCTTCTTGACCGCCGCGCAGAGCTTTTCGGGGCCGAGCGCAACCTTTCCCAAGTATGATCCGGAAAAGGCGAAGGCGTTGCTCGCCGAGGCTGGCTTCCCGGGCGGCCGGGGCCTGCGGGAGCTGACCTACTACGTCTCCGTCGGCTTCTATCCGAAGACGCGCGAATACGGCCAGTTCATCGTCCAGAACCTCAGCGATATCGGCATCAAGGTCAATCTGCAGACGCTGGAGGTCGCCAAGTACAACCAACTCCTCTTCGACCCGAAGGCGGGCGATCTCTTCGATCACGGCTGGTTCATCGCCTCGCGTGACCCCGAGGTCATGCTTGCCTCGCTCTTCCGCACGGCGCTCGTCACCCAGGTCAAGAGCGAGAAGAACGTCGAGGTTCTCGAGAAGGAGAGCGCCATGCTCGACCCGGCTGAGCGGGCGAAATACTTCCACGACGCCGTCCTGCCGACGCTGGAGACCGAGCTCTACGAGTTCCCGATGTTCGCGAGCCAGCTCGTCACCGGCCAGGTGAAGGCGCTCAAGAATTTCAAGGTGCCGTCCACCGCCTACGCCCATATCAACGAGGCGAGCCTGGCCTGAAGCGTCGGGCCATGGCTTATGTCCTGAAGCGCACGGGTCAGGCTGTTCTGGTCCTTGCCGGCGTCGTCACGCTGATCTTCTTCGTCCTGCGCCTCGTGCCGGGCGATCCGGTCAGCGTCATCGCGCCCACGGCCACGGCGGCGGCCAAGGCCGATATCCGGGCTAAGCTCGGTCTCGACTTGCCTTTGTGGCACCAGTACGCCGCCTTCCTTCACGACATCGTCCGGGGGGATTTCGGCCAGTCCTATTTCTTCCAGGGCAGGGCTATCGATCTCGTTCTCGGCGCCGTGCCCTATACCGCCGCGCTCGCGGCATCGGCGATCGCCATCGCCATCGCCGTCGCCCTTCCGGCCGGGATCGTCTCGGCGATGCGGGCCGATCAGCCGATCGACCGCGCGGTCCTCGGCGTTTGCCTCATCTTCCAGTCCGCCCCGAATTTCTGGCTCGCGCTGCTGATGCTGTCGCTGGTGGCGGTCGGGACAGGCCTCTTCCCGACGGTCGGCTTTGTCGGGCCGATCTCGCTGGTGCTTCCGGCCTTCACGCTGTCGGTCTCGCTCATCGCAATCCTGACGCAGGTGCTGCGCAACTCGCTCGTGGAGATCCTCCGTTCGGACATGGCGACGGCGATGCGCGCGAGAGGCCTCTCGCCACTGCGCACCGTGCTCGTCCACGGCCTGCGCCTCTCGGCCGTGCCACTGATGACCGTCATCGGCGTGCAGCTCGGCTATCTGCTCGGCGGGGCGGTGGTCATCGAGTATATCTTCAATTTTCCCGGGCTTGGCCTTCTGACGCTGAACGCGGTGCTCCGGCGCGACTATCCGCTCCTGCAGCTGATCGTCCTCGTCACGTCACTCGTCTTCCTCGTCATCAATCTCCTCATCGACCTGTCCTACGGCCTCATCGATGGACGTCTCGCGACGACGCGCAGGGCGGGCCTGGCGGCGAGCGGGCGGGAGGAGGCGCTGTGAATAGGCCTCAAGAGGGCGCCTTGCCCGTGAGCCTACCGCCCCTCGATACGGCGGTGCCGACCCGGCGCGACAGTCTGCTCGCCGAGCTCTTTGCCTCGCCGATGCTCGTCGCCGGCCTTGTCATCGTCATCGCGGCGATCCTGCTCGCGGCGTTCGGGCCGGAGCTGGTTCCCGGTGGCGGAACGCGGATCAGCTTTCCCGAAGCGCTGCGTCCGCCGCTGACCGGCTGGCACCTGATGGGAACCGATCAGCTCGGCCGTGATGTCCTGCTGCGCGTTGCCGCCGCGCTTCGCATCTCCTTCGCGATCAGCCTTTCGGCGGTGGGACTGGCGCTGGTGCTCGGCCTCGTGGTCGGCCTCGTCGCCGGCTATTTCGGCGGCTGGGTCGACACGGTCCTGATGCGGCTCACGGACGTGCAGATGGCGCTGCCCTTCATCGTGCTCGCCGTCGCCATCCTCGCGGTGGCGACGCCCGGCTATCTGTCGCTGACGATCGTCCTGTCCCTTGCCGCATGGCCGACCTATGCGCGGGTCATCCGCTCCACGACCCAGATCGAGCGGAACGCCGATCACGTGCAGGCGGCGATTGCGCTGGGGGCGAGCCACGGCCGTATCCTGATCCGCTATCTCGCCCGCGCCATCATCGTGCCGACGCTGGTCCTCTCCATCCTCGATCTCGCTGCGATGATCATCTACGAGGCGACGCTCACCTTCATCGCCATCGGCGTGCCGCCGGGCACGCCCTCGCTCGGCTCGATCATGGCCGACGGCAAGAACTATATCGCCACCGCGTGGTGGATCACCGCCATGCCGGGTCTCGCGATCCTCGTCATCATCGCCGGCCTGAACATGATCGCCATGGCGCTGCGCCAGAGAGCGGGGGAGACGGCGCGGCGATGAATGGCAAGGACGCCGACGGAACGGGCATGAAGGAGCCGCTGCTCGCGGTGCGGGGCCTCGTGACGGAGTTCCCGCTCCGGAACGGCGGCGTCGTGCGGGCCGTCGACGGCGCCAGCTTCGATTTGGAGGCCGGCACGAGCCTCGGGATCGTCGGCGAGAGCGGCTCGGGCAAGAGCGTCCTGGTCCGTTCCATCCTCGGGATCGTGGATGAGCCCGGCCGGATCACGGCCGGCTCGATCCGCTTCAAGGGCGAGGAACTGGCCGGGCTGTCCGAGAAGCGGATGCGGGCGGTGCGCGGACGGCGCATCGCCATGATCTTCCAGAACCCCGCCTCTTCGCTCTCGCCCGTCGCGACGGTCGCGGACCAGTTCGTCGAGGCCTTGAAGGCGCATGAGCGCGTCTCCCGCAGGGCCGCGCTCGCGCGCGCCCGCGACGCGCTTCAGGCTGTGGGCCTCGTCGATGCCGATGCGATCCTCGCCGCCCGACCCTTCGCGCTGTCGGGCGGCCTCATCCAGCGTGTGATGATCGGCCTCGCCATGGTGGCGGGGCCCGACCTCATCCTCGCCGACGAGCCGACGACCAGCCTCGATGTGACCGTCCAGGAGCAGATCGTGGCGGCGCTGCGGAAGGTGCAGCGCGATTTCGGCACCACGATTCTCTTCATCAGCCATGACATGGGCGTGATCAGCGAGATCTCCGACCGAATCATGGTGATGTACGGCGGCCGCATCATCGAACAGGACAGCATGGAGGCGGTGCTCACCCGGCCGCAGGCGCCCTATACGGTCGAGCTGATCAGCGCGGTGCCGAATTTCGCCGCCGTGCCGGCCCGACCAGTGGCGCGCGCGGCGGAGCCGGTCCGACCCGCCGTGCCGCCGCTCCTCTCCGTCGACGGGCTGACGGTCGCCTTTCCCGGAGCGGAGGCACGTCCGGCCGTGGCCGATGTCTCCTTCACGCTCGGGGCGAACGAGGCGATCGGCATCGTCGGTGAGAGCGGGGCGGGCAAGAGCGTCCTTCTGCGCGCCATCGCCGCCCTCTATCCGGCGACGGAGGGCAGCGTCCGCTTCCTCGGCGAGCCGGTGACGGGCGCGCGTTCGTCCGTAATGAAGGCCTTCCGCCGGCGGGCGCAGATCGTCTTCCAGAATCCCTATACGTCTCTGCCCGCGGGCCGGCGGCTGCGCGACATCCTCGCCGAGCCGCTCGATATCCACGGCATCGATCGGGGCGAGTGGGACGAGCGCATCCGCCTCGCCATGGAGGGCGTCCGCCTGCCGATGGAGTTCCTCGACCGGCGACCGCAACAGCTCTCCGGCGGCCAGCGTCAGCGCGCGGCGGTGGCACGGGCGCTCGTCCTGAAGCCGGTCCTGCTCCTTCTCGACGAGCCCGTCTCGGCGCTCGACGTGTCGATCCGGGCGCAGGTGCTTGCCGTGCTCGAAGGCCTCCGCCGCGAGCAGGGCCTCAGCTATGTGGTCGTCTCGCATGACTTTTCGGTGCTGCGCCGGCTCGCCGACCGCATCAGCGTGATGAAGGCCGGCCGCTTCGTGGAGAGCGGCCCCGCGGAAGAGATCATCGCCCGTCCGGCCGAGGCCTATACGCGCCGTTTGATCGCCGCGATCCCCACCATCGAGCGCAGCCTCCAAAGGCGCGCGCCATCCTGACCGAGGAGCCTGGACGACCATGTGCGACACGATGATTGCGCTCGGCTGCGTCACAGCCTCCGGGCGGGTGATGCTCGCCAAGAATTCCGACCGCGAGCCGAACGAGGCCCAGTATCTCACAGAGGCTCCCGCCGCCGATCACGCGCCCGAATCGTCGGTCGCCTGCACATATGTATCGATCCCGCAGGTCCCCCATACCTATGCCGTCATCGGCTCGCGTCCCTGGTGGATGTGGGGCTTCGAGCATGGGATCAACGAGAAAGGATTGGCCATCGGCAACGAGGCCGTCTGGTCGCGCCTCGCCGCGAGCGCCGAGCCCGGCCTTCTCGGCATGGACCTGCTGCGGCTGACGCTGGAGCGGGCGGCCAATGCCGACGAGGGCCTCGCCGTCCTGACCCAGCTTCTCGAGACCTATGGACAGTCCGGCAACGCCTCGGCGGGCCGGACCATGCTCTATCACAACAGCTTCATCATTGCCGACGGCGCCGGCGGCTGGATCGTGCAGACGGCCGGCAAGCATTGGGTGGCAAAGCGCATCGAGGGCTGGGCGTCCATCTCCAATGTCTATTCGATCGGCGCCGACTACGACCGCATTTCGGACCACGCCATCGCCTTCGCGGCGCAGCAGGGCTGGCATGATCCGGCCTCGGGCGCGCCTTTCGATTTCGCCGCCGCCTACGCCGATCGGGACCTGCCGTCGCTGCCGGCGTGCCAGAGCCGCTTCCGCCTGTCGCAGGCCGGCATGGAGAGGCTCGCCGGGCGTGGCGCGATCACGCTTCAGGACATGTTCGACATCCTGCGCAGCCATAGTCCCGCCGACGCGGATCCCGACTGGCGGCCCGGTGCCGAGGGCGAGAGCCATCTGTGCATGCACGCGCGCTCGGCGGCCGGCTTCGAGACGGCCGCGTCCATGGTGGCGGAGCTGCCGCCCTCTGCGGAGCCGGGCCAGCCGATCCTCTATTGGGCCTCGCTCGCCTCGCCCTGCCTCTCGGCCTTCGTGCCCGTCTGGCTCGACACCGGCATTCCGGCCGCCTATCGGCAGCCCGAGCCCGGCGCGCCGGATGCCTGGTGGGCGCAGGAGCGGCTGCAGCGTCTCATCGAGCGCGACTATGGGCTCTATGCCGGCATCGCCCGTGCGGTGTACCAGCGTCTGGAGCGGGAGGCCGTCCACGCCGTGGCCGCCTTGCCGGCCGATGCGCCGGCCGCGCTCCGGCAGGAGCTGACCGGGGGCTACGTCCTCCGGCAGGAGGCCGCCGGGCGGGTGATCCGCGGGGCGGTCGAGGATCTGATGTCCGGCGCCCTCCCGCCACGCCCCGACGATCCGCGCGGCGACCATCTCGACGTCGTGAATGCGGATATGCCCGATACGGCCCGATCGCTGGCCCGCGTCGCCTGATCCAACGCCTATCCACCGATGCTTCGCTCGACGATCGGCGCGCCCGCTCGGCGCCGAGCGGGCGCATCCCGGCGTTTTTCGAAGCCTACGGGGTATCCACGGCGGCTGCGCGGTTGCCGAGCTCGTCGACCAGCACGCGCGTGTTCTCGCTGTAGTCGATCGGCACGGCCACCAGATGCACGCCGCCGGCGGCGAAGCAGGCCTCGAGCGTCGGTACGAGCTCCGCCGTGGCGCCGATCCGGTGCCCGTGCGCCCCGTAGGCGTTGGCATAGGCGACGAAGTCCGGATTGCCGAAGGTCATGCCGAAATCGGCGAAGCGCTCCACCGCCTGCTTCCAGCGGATCATGCCGAAGGCGGAATCGTCGATGATCAGCACGACGAGGTCGAGCCGCAGCCGTACCGCGGTCTCGAGCTCCTGGCTGTTCATCATGAAGCCGCCGTCGCCGCACACGGCGAGCACGCGGCGGTCGCGATGGATGAGCTTCGCCGCGATGGCCGAGGGCAGCCCCGCGCCCATCGTCGCCAGGGCGTTGTCGAGCAGCAGCGTGTTGGCGGTGTGGGTGCGGTAATTGCGCGCGAACCAGATCTTGTACATGCCGTTGTCGAGACAGACGATGCCGTCGTCCGGCATGACGGCGCGCACGTCGTGCACGAGCCGTTGCGGCGTCACGGGGAAGCCGTCGGCCGTGGACCGGTCGTTGATGTGGGCGAGGATCTGCTGGCGTAGCGCGAGCATGCCGCGGTCGGGTGTCAGCGTGCCGCCCAGGCGATCGGCCAGCGCCGCGACGCTGGCACCGATATCGCCGACGAGCTCGGCGTCGGGGTAGAACACCTCTTCGACGTTGGCGGACCCGTAGCCGATGTGGATGACCTTGCGGCCGCCGAGGACGCCGCCCATCAGGAACGGCGGCTTCTCCACCGTGTCGTGGCCGATGGCGATGATCAGGTCGGCGCGATCGATCGCCTCGTGCACGTAGTCGCGCTCGCTGAGCGCCGCGGTGCCGAGGTAGAGGTCGGAGCTGCCGGTGACGGCGCCCTTGCCCATCTGCGTGTTGAAGAACGGGATGCCCATCCGGTGCACGAAATCGGAGAGCGGGCCGACCAGGCGCGGCCGGTTGCCGGCGGCGCCGATCATGACGAGCGGGCAGGCCGCCGCCGCGATCATTGCGGCGATGCGGTCCACGGCGGCCGGCGCGGGCACCGGCCGATCGATCGGGTGGGGCGGCACGAGGGCGGCGTCCGCCGCCTCGGCGGCGATGTCCTCGGGCAGCTCCAGGTGAACGGGACCCGGGCGCTCGTCCACCGCCAGACGGAAGGCGTCGCGGACGATCGTCGGGATGGAGGCGGCGGAGACGATCTGCCGGGTCATCTTGGTCAGCGGCCGCATGGCGCCGACGATGTCCACGATCTGGAAGCGCGCCTGCCGCGCGCTCTTGATCGCCTTCTGGCCGGTGATCATCAGCATCGGCATGGCGCCGAGGTGAGCATAGGCCGCGCCGGTCGTGAAATTGAGCGCGCTGGGGCCCAGAGTCGACAGGCACACGCCGGGATGTCCCGTCAACCGGCCTTGCGTCGCCGCCATGAAGGCTGCCGCCTGCTCGTGCCGCGTGAGGACGAGTTCGATCTTCGACCGGCGCAACGATTCGACCACGTCGAGGTTTTCCTCGCCGGGAATACCGAAGATCCGCTCGACGCCCTCGTTCTCGAGCGCGGCAACGAGAAGATCAGAGCCTTTGGTCATGGTTCGCTCCAGCCACGGCGGGCGCGTCGATCCGACGGATGGACGATGCATATCATGCCCATCGAAGGCCGGCGTGATTGTGGTCGCCGATGCCCCCCGAGCCGGCCGCTGCGCTTCTGGATCCACTCCGCGGTCCGGTCAGCTCGCCCTCATGCTGACGGCGCCGGCGCGTGCGAGCGACTGGATCTCCGTCTCGCCCAGGCCGAGGGTTTCGCGCAGCACCTCGTCCGTGTGCTCGCCGAGCGTCGGCGCCGGCCGGCGCGGCGGTGGCGAGAGGCCGTCGATGGCGAAGGGCGGCTTGGGGACGATGTGCTCGCCCACATAGCGGCGCTCCAGCCGCCGCCAGTAGCCGGCGGCGAGCAGATGGGGATCATCGAGGAGGGTGTGCGCGGGAACGACGGCTCCGGCGGGAATGCCGGCCGCTTGCAGCGCCTCCGCTGCGGCCGTCGGCGACCGCTGCGCCGCCCACGTCCCGAGCAGCGCCGCGAGGGCGTCGGCGTCGCGTGCGGCGGGCGGGGTCAGGCCCAGCCTGCGCAGGACGGCGCCCAGCTCTTCGCCGTCGACGATGTCGACCGCGACCCAGGCGTCCGCGCCGGCGCAGGGCAGACAGCCTCGCCAGAAGGTGCCGGCGCGGCGGCTGCCGATCCGCGCGGGCGGCTGGCCGGTCACCGACTGCGCCACGATGGCGTCGGCGGCGAGCTGGAACAGGCTTTCCACCTGCGACAGGTCGACGGTGGTGCCGCCGGTCGCCGGCCGGCCATAGAGCGCCGTCAGCGAGCCGATGGCGGCATAGATGCCGGCGATCGGATCGCCGTAGGCGATGTGCTGCAAGCAGGGGGCCCAGTCCGCCGCGCCGTTGACGAAGCAGAACCCCGAGGCCTGCTCCGTGGTCGAGCCGTAGGCGCGAAAGCCCGACCACGGCCCGGAGCTGCCGAAGGCGCCCATCGAGACGTAGACGAGATCCGGATTGACGCGCGCCAGTTCGTCCGCGGAGAGGCCCAGCCGGTCCAGCACGCCGGGAGCGTAGTTCTCGATCAGCAGATCGGCCTCCCTGGCCAACTGCCGCAGGATCTCCCATCCGCGGGGGCTGCGCAGGTCGAGGGTGATGCCGCGCTTGTTGCGGTTCATGGCATTGAAGTTCGGCCGGATCTCGTAGGGCGGCGGCTCGCCGCCCTCCGGTCCGTTCCAGCCGCGCCACCAATCCGGATGGCCGCAGCCCTCCACCTTGATCACGTCGGCGCCGAGATCGGCGTAGTGGCGGCCGCACAGGGGGCCGGACCAGCCCATGGACAGATCGAGGATGCGCACGCCCGCGAGCGGGCCGGCGCCATCCGTCGCCGGCTGTCGCGGCGTGGGCGCGCCCGGAACGCCGCGCGAGCGCAGGCGGAACGGCGCGGCGGGCCCTTCGAAGGCTGGGACGGTGCCGTTGAACGTGGCAAAGCTGTTGCGCTCACGCCAGTGCGGCGTCCGCAGCAGCTCGGCCATGGTCGGCACCGGCCCCATCGGCACCCGCCGCCGCTGCCCCTCCAGCAGCAGGTGCTCAGACGTGTAGTTCAGCAGCGCCGGCGCCAGCAGGGCGTCCACCTCGTCGGCCGCCGCCATGCGCTGGTCGGTCGTGGCATAGGCGGGATCGCGGCCGACGGCCGCTAGGCCGATCATGTCGCACAGGGCCTGCCACTGCTGCGGCGTCAACGCCGTGACGCCGATCCAGCCGTCGCTGGCGCGGTAGATCGTCTGCGGATAGGTGGGGCTGAAGCGGTTGATGCCGCGCCGGATCGCCGTCACCGCGTCATGGGCGAAGCCCGGCCCGCTGTTTTCCGTCAGGCAGATGTAGGCTTCCAGTATCGACACGTCGACCCGCGCAGCCGCGCGGCCCTGGCGGCGGCCGATCAGGGCCGCCAGGGTCGCGATATAGGCGGTGGCGCCGGCGACGATCTGCGGCGCATGGCCTTGCGGCAGGGTCGGCGGCCCGTCGACCGGCCCAAAGGAATAGGCGAGGCCGCTCATGGCCTGGATCACGCCGTCGCTGCCGTGCCATCCGGCATAGGGGCCGGTCTCGCCGAACCAGGTCAACGCCAGCAGCAGCGGCTGCCGCTTCATGCCGGCGACGATCGCCTGCGCCCTGGCGATCTCCGCGGGTGTCTGGCCTGCGATGACGAGGTCGGCCTCGATCGCGACGGGCACGCCGTCCGCGACCTCCTTGCGGCTGTCGAGCCAGGCCCCGTAGGCCGCCGACGCGGCACCACCGAAACCGGCACGGGCATTGTCCGGCGCGTAGGCGCTGACCACCCGTGCGCCGTGCTCTGCAAACAGCTTGCCGCAGTAGCGGGTGGCGACATCGCCCGAAACTTCGAGGACGATGAGATCCGACAGCGGCTCAGACATGAATGAGGTCCCCCCGTACAAGGTTATGTGGCGAGACTGGCAGATCACGAAGTCCGATCAATACCGGCAGGCGACCATCGCGTATGCCGCGAACGCAACTGCGGGCGAAGCGGACGCGCCGGAAAATCTGCGGAATATTTTGCAGTTGCGAAAAGTGGGCGGAGGCTGTTTCACCACTTTGCTGTCGACAGCGCGGCCTGCGCTTGGTGTCTCCGGCGCTCGGGAAGCCGCCGGGGCTTTCTACTGCGCGGACGGCCAGAGCCACGGCGCAGCTACCGCCAAGCCCTCGTCGATCGCATGATTCGGCAGCTAGGCGAGGCGAGGGCGGACGTCGTCGCTCGGGTGCATGAGGAGAAGCCACAGCGGCGGAATGATCGCCTGTCGACCCGCCAAGCGACTCTGGCGCACTACGAGGCCGAGCTGCGCCGCGACGAGCTAGCGAGCGCATCCCGAGCGGCGCGCGCTATTCTTTGATGATGAACATTGTTGACGTGCTGCGTGTCGCAGGACGCATCAGGCGAACAGGGACGACACGGAGCGCTCTTCGCTGATCCGCCTAATGGCTTCTGCCATGAGCGGAGCAACGGACATCTGAGCCATGTTCGGGCTTTCGCGAAAGGCTGCGGTCGATTGAATGCTGTCCGTCGTGGTCATGAGGTCGATCGAGCTCCCACCGATCCGCTCCAGCGCTCGGCCCGATAGAACACCATGCGTGACGTAAACCTGCACCGTCTCGGCTCCGTTTTCGCGGAGCGCAGCGGCAGCGTTGCACAACGTCCCCCCCGAGTCTGCGATATCGTCGACCAGTATGCAGTGCTGGCCGCGGACGTCTCCGATCACGTTCATGACTTCGGAAACGCCGGGTCCTTCTCGGCGCTTATCGACGATAGCTAGCTCGCACCGCAGCCTGCTCGCCAGCTCACGGGCTCGAATGACGCCTCCAATGTCGGGCGAGACGATGAGCGGACGACAATCTGCGTACTTTTCCTTGATCGCCCGCGCGAAGAGGGGAGCGGCATAGAGATTGTCGAGCGGAATGTCGAAGAAACCTTGAATCTGGTCCGCGTGGAGATCCAGTGTAAGAACACGATTGGCACCCGCGGCGGTGATCAAGTTCGCGACCAGCTTGGCCGATATGGGGGTCCTGCTACCCGTCTTTCGATCCTGTCGTCCGTATCCGAAATAGGGCATCACGGCAGTGATCCTTCTGGCGCTTGACCGCTTGAGCGCGTCGAGGGTGATCAGAAGCTCCATGAGGTTGTCGTTTGCGGGATAGCTCGTCGATTGGATGACGAACACGTCCTGCCCGCGCACATTTTCTTGGATCTCGACGAACACCTCATTGTCGGCGAACCTCCGAATAGAGGCGCGCGCAAGGGGAATGTTCAACTCGGCCGCTATGCTCTCGGCGAGAGAGCGGTTGCTGTTGCACGCGACGATGATCATGCGACGGCTCCTTAGACCCGGAGGTCTCACCCGGCCGGTGTCACCGTACATATTCGCCGCCGCAGAGCCATCTAGACGTTCCTCACAACCCTGCCGCCCGTTCGATCGCCTCGGCCTTGAGCCGCGTCCAGAATCAGTTGGCGACCCGCAATGGCTACAGGTTCGGCGGTGATCCCGCCGGAGAGGCCGTCTTGAGTGCCGCCAAACTGGTCTCCGTGCTGATGACCGAAGCGCAGACCATCGAGCAGCACTCGCGAACCTGGCCCGCATGGTTGCCTGGCACCGTGACAGGGGGCGCAAGAAGACGGCAACGCTGGCGGAGCACTCGGTCAACAAGGTCAACAATGTTGACCAAGTGCTCCCCACAGGACTCTAGTGAAGGCACAAGTGATTGAAAATAAACAAGAACCTTAACTGGTGCCGGCTGAGGGATTCGAACCCCCGACCCCCTGATTACAAAAAATGTAGTCCTGGCAAAAAATCGAGCAAATTCAGCGCTCGCGGTTGCCAATCGGTCATGGGCGATCACGCGAAAAAGGGCGCGAAAACATGGGGTTTGGCAACCGCTTTCAGTCATCCAATGAGCCTGTTTCGAGCGAGCCCAAACAGGGCGGACCGCGCCTCCGCCCAGCCGGCCTCGAGCTTCTTCATGGCGCTGGTGGCCAGCCGCCGCGCGTTCACGTCGCGGGCATAATGGTTGACCATCTTCTCGCTCATCTCGACCAGATGGGCGACCTCGGCCGTCGTGCAGCCGGCCTCTAGCAGCATGATCACGGCGTTCTTGCGCAGGCCGTGGAACACGATTCCCTCGTCCCGCAGCCGCGTCATCGCGGTGGTCTTCGCCGGATTGTCGGCGGCGTCCTGGGCAGCCCTGGCCTTGGCTTCCGGTGTTGCCTTCTCGCCGGGGCGGCCGAACGTCATCTCGCGCTGCCAGGACGTCTTGAAGGCGGCTTGCGTCCAAGCCTCACCATCTTCGCGCAGATGGAGCATCGTATGGTCAGCCCGAACTGCAGCGAGGATCTGCCGGTATTCCGAGTGGATCGGCACCCATACCGTCGCGCCGGTCTTTCGGGCAATCAGTTCGGTGGCCGTCGCGTCGAATCGCGGGCGTCGCATGCCTATAACATCGACCTGACGCTGCCCGGTGTAGAGCGCCGAATAGACCGGCAGGTGGAGCGCCAGCCGGGCGTGCTCGAACCAGAGCTCGAACGCCCAATCTGGCCACGGCGTGTATGGGTCGCTGTCGCCGCCGACCTTTTCTGTCTTCTCGACAACGTTCCGATCGCTGAACTCGCGGGGTATGCCCCAGTCGATCGCGCGCGACAGCACCGCGCGAAACATGCGCCCAGCGGCGGGCCGATCCTGGAATAGGTCGATGCCGCCCTGCGCTTCGGCTGTGGTCAGATCCCGGACCGGCTTATGGCCCCAGGCCTCGGCAATGAGGTCGAGGTATCGGGCATATTCCGTCCGCGTGCTGTCGGCGAGCTTCTTGAATGCGTCGTGGGCCTTGTAGGCTTCGATCAAGCCGGAGAAGGTCTTGCCGTCGGCTGCGGCCGCGCGGGCGCCGGACGCTTCGGCCTTGTCGATCGCAGCCCAGAATGCTGCGGCATCCTTCGGGGCGGCGTCGACAGGGACGCGCGCGGTGCCCACTACGAGCCAAAATGACCACGACGTCCCAGCACGTTCGGCCTCCAGCCGCGAGCACTGCTCATAGCGGCGCCAAAACTCCGACGTCGCCGGGTCGCTGGGAAGGCTGATGCGGGGCCATGCGCGCGGCGTGCCGCGGTGCCGCTCGTAGTGGATGTAGGAGCGCCCGTTTGGCTTCGTGCGCCGCTTAGTATGGACGGGCAGGTCAACCACGCCGCTTCCGCTCCTGGGCCTCACGCAGCAGCTCCACCATGCTCTTCTCGGGTGGAGCTTCGCCGACCGGCTGAGCCGCCGTCAACTCGGGGAAAAGGCGGAGGTGCCGTGCGTGGCGCCAGCGATCGATCGCCTCGAGGTCGAACATGCCGGTGGTCGGGTCGGGCGCCGGGAAGCCGCGGGCGAGCAACTTCGGCAGCGCGTCGCGGAACTCGGTTGCCGTCAGGTGCAGCCGGCGAGCCGCCTTTTCGGCCGGGATGTCCCCAGGATCCACAGCGAACCGGACCGCGGGCGCTCGCGGCGGCTGGGCGGGGGAGGGCCTAGCCATTGCCGGCCTCGCGCACGGGAACGCCGGCGGCCCTGGCTCGGCGCACCATGTCGGCCGTTCCGGCGCCGCCAGGAAAGGCGAGCACCAGATCCGGCTTGCCATCGTCGAGCATGCGCTGATTGCGGATCGGGCCGGCGGCGCGGCCGAGTCTGTCCCACTCGGCCGGATAGGTGGTGTGGGCGACGCAGCGGGCCGTCGCCCAGCGTTGTGCGTGCGTGTCAGCACCACCAGCACCGCCGCTGATGAGATGCATGGTCGGCCCGGCCTGGGCGAGGACATCGTCGAGCGCGCCATAGACCTCGTGGACCTTGGCGTAGTGGCGGCCGCCGCAGACGAGCACGCGCAGCGGCCCGCGCTCCACCTCCGCCCTGTCGGGGAGGGGCCTAGGCATGGGGATGTGCCTCGCGCCAGCGCCGGACCGCCTCGGCATCCTCACGCTTGATGCGCTCCCAGTTTTCAGCGCGCTGTGCGTCCTCTTCCCGGCGGTCATCGGCGTGTGCATCGAGCGCCCGCCGAAACGCCTGAGCTGGCGTAAGACCATCGTCATAGAGCCCGATCCACAGCGGCGGGTAGACCGTGAACTCGCCGGGCTCGTAGCCGTACTCGCCCTGGATCACGTCTTCGCGCAGTTGCTCGATCCAATTGTCAAAGCTGACCATCACGCCCCTCCTGTCTCTTGGCGGGCGCGGGCACGGATTTGCGTGGCGAATATGCGCATGTCGACAGCCGATGCGAACTCGCGCTGTTGCAGCACGTCATGATGGAGCGAGGCGCCATAGTCTCGGCGCTTGGCGGCTTCTTGCTCGGCCATGACGGCGCATGCCTCGCGCTCGGCATCCACCGCGCGCCGTACGGTTTCGGCCTTGGCGGTGCGGAGGGCTTCGATCGTGTCGGCAGCCTGCCGCATTGCCTTGGCCGCCAACCACGGATCGTCTTCGATGCAATCCGTGTCGCGCAGGACCTTCAGCAGGCGCGAAAGATCGGCTTCTTCACGCGTTTCCATCCTGTCCGCGCTCCCTGGTCGATGCTCTTCAGCATCTCGCGTCCGGCGTCGGTCACCTCGAACCTGAAACGATCGGGCTTGCCACCGGCCGGGCGCAGCCAGCCCTTTTTCTTCGCTCGGCGACAAGCGCGCGTCATGCGGTCTGCGCCCCAGTTCCGGAGCGTGTTCACCATGATGGTGCCGCCGTTTGAAGCAGCAATCTCGACGGCGCGCCGGGCCGGGATGCCTTCACGCTCCACGGTCGCCTCCCTGGTCGAGGGCGCGGCGGCGCCGATAGTTCCATGCGTTGGTCGCATTGCGACGTCCTTCGGAGCTCTCGGCATCTGGGTCACATTCATCGCCATCCGCGTCAGGCCCGCGAGCCCCGCAGTCGTTGCAGACGACAGCGAACGATCCGAAATCCATGCACTCGACGAAGTTGTCCGTTGACTTGCAGAATGGGCATGGCTTGGCTTTTGCGATACGCATCACCCCCTCCCTGCGCTGTCGGAGAGGGCGCGGCGGCCGGCGGGTGTGATGCGGTAGCCAGATCCGTAGAAGGCGCCTTCGTCGGTGCACAAGCCCCTGCCAAAGTCCGCGAGTTCTTCTCGCCTCAGGTCGCGCGCTACGCGCCTCACCGTCTGGACATTGAGCCCTGTTCTCTCGGAGATAACTTCGAATTTGAGGTATGGATAGTCGTCGCCTTCGCTCGACAGCGCTTTCAGCACAGCGCGATGATCAGGTGTCATGGCTCGAATCCTTCGAGTCTGGTGGCACGACGGTCGCGATGCTCAATCCAGAGGCCGCCGTAGTCCCATTCATCCATCAGGAACGCGAGGCACGACCATTCGTCCTCTGTCATGTCCTTCTCGTCCGCCACGCCTGGCTTCGGCGACCAGTAGAAATCAGACCTGAGCACGTATCCGGCATCACGCAGGAAGCGGATCGGCGGCCCGTCGTCGATATCGCCGAAGCGCCGCCGCATCTCTGCTCGCTGTTGCTCGGTTGCTTGTGGCATCCCGTCACCTCCCGTCTGCGCTGGTGGGGGTGGCGGTGTCTGCCCATACGTGCATATTGCCGTCTCGGCTGATCCGAACGCCGCCGCTCTTGGCAATATCGGTCATTGTCGCGAACGAGCTGACGCGCACGGACACCTGACTACCGGATAGAGGGATGAATGCTTCCCAGCGTAATGCCTCGTTGCTCCAGTGACGACTGGTGCGGTGCCAACCCTTTGCTTCGGTAAGATCTTTCGGATCAACCTTCGCGACGCTGTATCCTGCCTCTCTGAGGGCCTTGGTTAGCAGATCGGAAAGGCGTTGCTTCACCCGGCTCACGACACCCCTCCCTCGCTCTCGGCGGCGGGGCTGTCTGCGGCCTGCCTGGTTCGCTTCGCGTGAACCGCATTGATGTATGCTGAGGTGTTCTGCGGTGTTGGCGTAAGGTGGAAGTCGTGTGTGCACACCTCTACCTCGCCTTCGAAGGCTGTTGCCGGGTGCAGATGCGGAGATGTCGAGCCACAGCGTGGGCACTTCTTGGTCATTGCTAGTCTCCGTTTGGCTCGGGGCTGCCTGCGGCTGCGGACAGGGCGGCGCGGGAGGGTTCTTCGCAGGCACTCTCGTATTCTCCGCTCTCATCCCACGAGCAGACGCCCATATCCTCTTCAAGCTCGCATTGTTGCGGGCTGTAGGCCCCGCACCACGGGCACAGAGGCGCGGTCATGATGCCGCTCCATCGTTTAGCTCGGCATCGGCTTTCAGGCTGTCGATTAGGTCGTAGATGCTCCGTCCGGCCAGTTCCTCGTAAGTGGGGTTCCCGAGGATTTCCCAAATCCGCGTAACGATGGCGGTCTCTTCGCCCAGCTTCTCCTCAAGTCCCCGCACGCGCTCCCGCAGCGCATCGTTGGTGGCACCCGTCGCTGCGATGGTGTCGATCTGCCCTCTGATGACGCGCTCCGCTTCCGCTAGCTTGGCTTCGGCGGCTTGGCGCATAGTCTGTTCGGCTGCCAGCACGCGTCCACGCTCGTCATAGTCGCGGGACCAATGATCGCAATCAGCGCGCGCTGCGTTGCACTCCCGCTCCGCCTCCGCAATCTTGGCTTCATCACGGGCGGCTGCTTGTTGCCAGAAGTCGCGTTCAGCCTTCAGGAGGTCGCGCTGCTCAGTCACCTCCGCGAGCCGCGCCGCGAGGTCGGGCGGGGCGGTGTAGAGGGGTATGGCGGCATCATCGACGGGCCAAGCGCCCTTGGTGGATCGATTGTAAATGGTGGCGTAGCCCAAGTGAGAGGCGAGCCACTGCATTTGGGCCGGAGAGATCCACCCTATGGGCACCGGCTCACCCGGAGCGGCAGCAGGCGGGACAGACGCCAGCGCCTCATCTATCCCCTCTGGAGAGATCATGAGGTCGGTGTGGCCGGGGGCGGGTGGGGCGGACACGAGGGCGCCGATGACGATCCGGCGCAATTCGTCCGCCGTGACAATCATTGCGTCGGGCCAGCCGTCGGGCGATGTCCTGTCGGGTAGTTCGGCGACCTCTGTGCAGATCAGGTGCGAGATGTAATCGACGCTCGCCGTGGGTATCAGCCACGACGACGCCGCGGGGGTGCGGGAGGTTTCGGCGCGGCGCTCTACCGCTTCGGCAAAGATGATGAACGTGTTCCGACCGTCTGAACCGTGAGGTACGCGAGCGCGTAGCTGGCGGGTGGTGGTTGGGTCAGGCGACATGCAACATCTCCCCGGTGCGAGAGTTCAGGATGCCGTTCGCGCATGCGCGCCAGAGGATCAGGTCGACGGTCGCGACCCGGTACCCTGTCGCCGCGGCCAGCCGCTCGCAGAGCTGCTGCGCGGTCACGCCTTCTCGGTCGGCGAGGCGCTGGAGATGCACATCCGGCTTGGCGACGTCGGCCCCGAAATTCTTGGCCAGGTGGTACTTCGTGATTCCGCCGATCCACGGCAGCGTCTCGCACCAGGCGACCTTGTCGGACGCCGCCAGGTAGGCCCCGAAGAGCTGCTCGCGGTCACGCCAGATCGTCTCGATGGCCGCGACCTTGCCGACGTGGCCGAACTTGGCGGCCGCGGGCTGGCCGCTCCGTAGCGCGGCTGAGACGCGCTCGTAGATCTGGCGCGCGATGGTGTTTGTCATGCCCGAGTTGCAGATCACGAAGATGGCCTCGAGCGCGAATTCCTCGGCGCTCGCCGGCGGCGTGATTCCTTCGGACCATGCGATGTCATCGGTGGCGACGTCGCCGAGCGCGTCTATCAGCGATCGGAGGTCGCCCGCGGTAATCCCCTCCCGTGCGCGTAGCTCTTTGGCTTGGGATGGGGTCAATTGCGCCTCCTATCCATATGTTCGTCGAAGGCGCCCGATTGGATCTCGGCGGCACGGCGCTCGACGGTCAGCGGCAGGGACTCGACGATGTATTCGACGACCTGTGCGCGGTTCGACTCGTGCAGGAGCGCGATGCAGACGGCGGCGGCGCCCATGCAGGCGACTGCGGCGTTGACCTCGCCGAGACGCGGGCCGATGACGCCGCTACGTCGCACCACGTCGAGGATCTCATCGCGAAGCGCGATTTGGGGATCAGCCACAGGCAGCCTCCCGCGCCGGCAGGGCGTCGATGTTCGTGCGGTGGACCTCGAAGGTTGTCGCTACGACCCAGGGGTTGGCGTCCCAGGAACCGGGGCCGTTGATGACGTCCCAGAGGGCCGCGAACGCGTCGCTGGCGAACTCGTGGCCATCCTCATCGTCATCGCCCATGCCGTGCCAATGTCGGTCAGCGGTGATTTCGGTATGGCGCCCGGGTGAGCAATGCGCCCCAATGACCACGTTCTGGCGGACGACTCCCTCGGCGATCGCATCCTCCTCGCTGATGTCCTGGAGCCGCTGCACGCGCACGTCGGTGACGGTGAGCGTCAGGCGGGAGGCCCAGCGGGGCATGTGGATCGACGGAACGTCCTTGCCGCCGGCCAGATCCGGGTCGCTTGATCGGTAGGCGTTAACGGTCCACCAGTTTCCGTAAGCGTCGGAGTCGACGTCGCCGTGATCTGCTACTTTGACCTTGGCTCCGTCGGCCAGATATTCGATGTGATAGTCGTATGCGTCCCAGTCCTCGATGGCGCAAATAGCCTCGCGGACCCACAGGCGCTGACCGGTGGCATACGACAGGTGAGCCATCCACCCGGTTCGCTCGGCTGGAGCCTGCCAGGGGAATGCGTCGGCCTCCCAATACCAACCGTCGCCTCCCAAGCTGCGCCAGCGAGAAGCATTCTGGAGCGCTCTGGTGAGGTCGTCTCCTTTGAGGGTCCACGCCGGCCGCTCCGGCGTCGCGAAGACCCGCGCCGACGTCAGAACGCGCCGCGTCTGCGTCTTGCGGCCGTCGAGCAGGGCGCTGACCATCGGCCCGCTGAACAGGATTGGCAGGTCTCTCATCGCGTCCCCCTCGGGCACCAGTGCGCCAGCCGCTGCTCCCAGGCGGCGCGCCCGGGCCGCCAGCGGACGGCGAGTTCCTCGCTCAGCAGCACCGACCCGACATCGCGGCCGCCGACGTAGAGCCGCGCCAGCGTCCGGCGGTACCGGTCGTGCCCGTGGCGCTCGACGTCGACGGGGCCTGACAACAGCTCGCGGAGCCGTTCTTTCGCCAGCAATCCGACGGCGAGCTCGTCTTCGCAGCGGCTCCGGAACGTCTCCGGCGTGTCGATGTCGAGCAGGCGGATGCGCTCGCCGCCGGGCAGGCTGACCGTGTCGCCATCGACGATGACGATTCGGCTGCCGTCGACGACAGTCTCCGCGGCTGCCGGGGTGACGGCGAGGGCGAGGCAGAGGAGGGCGGCGCGGATCATGGTCATCCTGCTGCGGTGAGGAGGGGGAGATCGGCGGCCGCGCGGCGCGGCGCGACCTCGCGAGGCCGGTAGTTGGCGGCGACCAGCGCCTGGGCCATCACCGGGCAGACGCTGTTGCCGCACATGCGGCCCTGCTGCTCCGCGGTGAGCATCACGACGCTGCCGTCCTCGCGGATGCCGCGGTCGATGATGTAGTCCGGCCTGAAGCTCTGGGCGCTGAACCGCTCGCGCGGCGTCAGCATGCGCATGCCGATGTCGGTGATGACGTAGGACGCACGGCGATCCGCAGTCGGAGGCCGTCCGGTCCGGCCGGCTGCTGCCTCAGCCAGCAGGGCGTCGTCGCGGCGCACATGCTCAACTTGCGCGGCTCCGATCGCCGGGACGCGCCAGCAGATGCCCCGGCGCGCACCGAGTCCGCCGGCGGCAACCACGCGGAACGGCTTGTCCGCGTTGCGCATCGTCATGAGATGCGGGGCGACGACCGCCAAGCCGCCGCCGGCCGTGATCGTATTCACCGGGTCGGGTCGCTCCCGTGCCCGTCGATCTTCGACACCAGACGTCTTCGACCAGGTGCCGGGTGCCGGGGTGATTGATCCGGTGCATCGCGAGCGCGAGCTCGTCATGATTGATGCCGATGTCCGGGTCATAGCCAAGCGCCTGCTTGATCCCCTCAGACGTGCCGCCCCCGCCGGCGAAGGAATCGACCACGATCTCACGCATTGCCGATCTCCTTCAAAGCTTGCTCGCGCGCCGCGTTGAGCGCAGCCATGGCGTCAGCGCTGCCGCCGGCGTCGGGATGGGAGGCCTTGGCGCGGGCGCGGTAGGCAGACTCGATCTGGGCCTTGGTAGCGTCTCGGCCGATGCCGAGCGTCTCCGACCAGTGCGGGGGCGGCGGGAGCGCAACGAAGCCCTGGAAGCTGGCTCGCACCAGCGCGAGGGTGCCGTGGCGCAGCTCGGTTCGGCGCGCCTCAAGCACATGGTGGATGGCCTGCAGGTTGCTGGCCGGCGTCTGGTAGCGGTCGACCGGGATGCAGATCTGGATGCCGTCCCAGACGAACCAGACAGCGACGCCCGGGTCAGCCGGCTTCTGCACGCCGAGCGAGACGTTCGACGACAGGACGATGTTCGACACCGACTTGCCGCTGTCACGGCTGAAGGCGCGTAGGCTGGTCTCGACATTGTCGAGGGCGCCGGCGAGCGACGTCCTGAACGCGCCAGCCTCCCGGGTCTTCGCGCGCGGGATGCTGGCTGGCCAGGCGAGCGGTAAGGCGGTCGTCATTGTCAGAACGGCCCGTCGTCGTCGTGGTCGCCGATGGCGTCCTCGAAGAGATCCTCATCGCTGAGGCCCGTGTCGGCGGCGATATGGTCCGGCGACGGCAGCACCCTGCGGGCCGGGGGCTCGTAGGGCTTGTTGACGCGCATCACGCTCTGCTCATCGGTGAGCGTGAACGAGAAGATGCTGGCGCCGCCGTAGTAGTGGGTCTGCCAGCCCTTGGCCGGGTCGCCGTCGACGGGAATATCGACGCGCAACATCTTGGCGCCGAAGCGCTCTTCCTCTCTGGTCCGGCCAGCGTGGCGGCGGTGCCCGAAGATCTCGACGACCGCCCATTCCCAGCCGTTGGTCTCCGTCGCCGCTGTCACCGGCGAAATCTGCTCGTCCATGGGATTCAGCCTTTCTGCTTGCGCTTGGGGAAGGGGCGGGATTGCCAGCGAGCGGACCGCGGCCGCGCAGCGCCGGGCTCTTTGGCGATCATCCGGCGGCGGTGCTCTTCCTGCTCGGCGGTCAGGCGCCGGAGCTTCGCGATCCGGTGGATGTCGCCGCCGGCGGTGGTGATGCGCTTCTCGCCGCCCGGGCCGAAGGTCTTGGCGTCGTGGTCGCGCTTTGGGCGCCAAACGAGATAGCGCTCGTCGTGCTGGGGAGGGTCCCAATCGGTGCCGTCGGCGCGGACCTCGCGCGTGCCCAGCGCCGGGTCGTGATCGAGCTCGCACTCGTCTGGCTCTAGGCCGAGCTGGCGGAGCGCCGCGTGCAGTTGGACCAGCAGCGGCGGCCGCTTGCGCTTCGGCGCGGGCGAGGTCCTGATCATGACCACCTCCCGACCTGCACGCGGCCCTGCTTCAGCAGCGGCTCGATCTCCAGCCCAGGGATCACCTCCTCCGCGATCAGCCCCATCGCCTGGTCGAAGAAGGCGTTGAAGGTCGGGTGCTCCATCTCGGCGATCGACTGCGGGAAGAAGTGCATGCCGCCGCCCAGCAGCGACATGGACTCGACGTAGCCGAGCTCCATCAGGATCGCGTTCGATATGCCCCGGGCATTCGAGAAGCGGTCCTGGTTCGGGACGACCTTTCCGAGCGCCCACCAGTAGAGCCGGAGTTGGCTGGGCGACTTGGGCTCGCTGAGCCGCGCCTCGACCTCGCTGCCAACGCGGTAGCGGGCGTGCATCTCCGCGTCGTACGGCGATGCCGGCTCATAGCCTGACCTGGTGACCGTCAGGATCGTCGTCGGGGCGTCGGATCGGCGCGACATGGCTCATTCGCCCCGCAGCGCGCTCAGGCGCTGGAAGACCACATCGCGCCAGCTCTTCCGCTTCGCATCCGGCATTTCGAGGGACTGGCGAAGCTGCGAGCTGCCGAACCACCACTTCTTCAGCGCGTCGGGATCGGTCTCGGTCTCGAGCTTGTGCTTCAGCAGTGCCTCGTATTCGGCGATGGTCTTGGGATCGTCGCTTGGCGGTCCGGCTGGTGCCGCGGCTTCCTGCGTCGTAACCGGCGAGGCGGCGGCCTTCGCCGCATCCGCGGTGACGGCGTGCTCGGACTTCTTCTGCGTCACCTCGGCGACGAGCTGATCAATCCTCGCCTGCAAGGCCTGCTCGGCCCCCTGGCGCTGTTCGTCGGACAGGATCTTGTAGGGACCGGCGACGAAAGTGGCGCGCAGCTTCTGGACTGCCGCTTCAGAGGCGCTGGCGCCGAGCGCGGCAACGAAGTCGTCGACAGCCTTGCGCCCAGCATCATCTGCGGCCGCGGCGGCGGCCGGCTTCTCGAAGCGCTTCAGCGCCTCGTCGTAGAGCTGCAGCGCAGCGTCGCGCTCGTCGGCCGACAACGTCTCGCCGTGCTCAGAAAAGAATATATCCCGGATGTGCTCGGCTTCCTCCACGCAGTCCGCGTGGTCGAACTCCAGCTTCAGGGCTTGAAGCGTCGCCTTCCAGTCCACGGCCGCGGCCTCCACGCCCTGCTCATCCGACGACGTGCCGTCGTCATTCGCCGGCTCATCCGCCCCAACCTCGGCTTCGATCGCATTGGGATCGCTGAGATCATCGACGACGGCGGTGGTGATCGCCTTCGGCGCGGGCGGCGGCACCAGGCGCACGCCAGCGCCCTGGGCGCGCGGCGCGTCCACGACCTGTTCTGCCGCATCCTCGATCCTGATGGCGTCGGCCAGCTCCGGGCTCTGCGGCACGCGCTTCACAAGCCTGCGCAGGACCGTCTTCTTCGCCATCTCCTCTTCATCGGTCGACCATGGGGTCGACTTGATCTTGCCGTCCTTGAAGGCCTTCCAGCCGTCGGACCGGTCGCGGATCCGGTGGATCTGCTCGACCGACATCGGCTCGAAGTCCTTCTCGCCGCTGTCGTATTTGACGACCGCGTAATAGCCGACGATGGGCCCGCGCTCGCCGAACAGGTCCGGCTTGTGGATCAGGCGCTTGTCGTCGCCGAGCGTGCACTCAAGGTGGTCGTGCCGACAGACCTCGTGCGCATAGATGTTGGCGATCTCGCCGGTTTGGCGAGCCAGCTTGATCAGGCCCTTGTAGCCGACGCGGAGCTGAGGCTCGAGGCGCTTGTTTTTGCCGTTCCAGGCGAGGATCAGGTAGGCCTCGCCGAGTTGCGGATCGAGCAGCAAGCCGAGTGCCGCGGCCTTTGACACCTCCCGATAGACCAGCCGATGGTCCGACTTCAGCAGGTCGGGGTTGGCCATGACCGCATTGATGAGGTTCCGCTCGAACCGCTCCGGCTTGATGTGCGAGGGGAGCCCGCGGAACATCGCTTCGGCGCGCTCGGGCGGCAGGACCTGGCCGACGAAGGCTTCCACAGGGCTCTTGACGATGGCGTTCATGACGGCGGACCTCAGCGGGCGGCTTCGCGGGGAGTGAATTCGACGCCAGGGATCGGCGTCCGGGCGGCCGAGCGCGCCCCGGCATCGGCGATGGCCTGGATGCAGGCGACGACGTTGGGATGGCTCTTGAGCGCCGCGAGCGCGGCGTCGAAATCGACGATCTTCGCTGACCAGACCGTGGTCACGCTGGTGCGCCGACCTTTGGCGCCTGCAGCGACCTTCACAGTGACCTTCGCGCCGGTCTCCTCTGCGAGCTTCTTCGCCTCGGCGTCCGCAAGCCGCTTCTGCTCAATCAGGTACGGCCCGCTGACTTCACGTGTGAGCGCGTCGGCGCGTAGCTTCGCCTTGTCGACCCAGGGGGTCCACTTGTTCTCGACGGCCTTGGCCTCGTCCTCGTGCGGCTTCTTCTCGGCGCGCTTCGCGTCGTAGGCTTGCTTGCTGAGGTCCTGCAGCTTCGTCTTGAGGTTCGACGCCCGGTCTGCATCCGCTTGGCTCTTCGCCGGGCCGGCCTTGATCAGCTTCTCGGCATCGCGCAGCAGCTCTTCTATCTCGGCGACGATCGCATCGAAGCCCTCCGGCGGGTTGTTGCTCTTGCGCGCGCCCGGCGTCAGGTCTGGCCATTCTCCGGTCTCGTATGCCGTCAGATACGCCTCGTAGGTCACCGGCTCGAGCCGATGCCAGATGTCCGACATGAAGGCCAGAAACTCGCCCTGATCGAAAACCGAGATTATGTCGCGGCCAATTTCACCAGTGCCGATGGCAACGCGCTTTTCTTCTGGATCCTCGTCGCTGACGATGGTCGCAATGGGCGTGGCGTGCCCCTTCGGCGAGGGCTGCTTCCAAAAGCCGGACGTGAATTCGCTATCGCGCGGCGGAGATTCTTCCTTCTCAAGAAGGGCCCGCCAGACAGCATGCTTGTCGATTTTCACGGGTGCGTTCATGGCTTGCTACTCCGCGGCCTTGGCTGCCTGGGTCTGGTCGTCGAGACGCTCAGTGGCGATCCGTTCGAACTCGGCGAGCCGATTGCGCAGGGTCTGGTTGGTCGGCTCGCGCCGGATGGCCTCGCGAAGCTCGATCAGGACGTGCTCGACGACCGTCCGCGCCGCGTCGCCCAGGCTGATGGCGCCCGATGGCCGGAGACCGCTGGTCACGACGCGCTCCTCCTGCCGCCGCGGCGCACGATCTGGTCAATGACCAGTGCGAGGAGGAGCACGACGCCGAAGGCGACGGCGGCCAGCCGCGCGTAGATGCGAGCCACCTCGTAGGCCACGCTGTGGCTGGCGGCCTGGGCCGGCCCGACGAACAGCATGGCGACGGTGAAGAGGATGACGCCTACGATCGCGGCCATCACGATACCGAACAGGCTGCCCTCGCTTGCCTTGGTGGCGCGGGCGATGGCGACGGCCTCGACGATGGCCTCGTCCGGCACGACGTACCCCTCGCGCCAGAGCACGCGTTGCACGTCGTCCATGTCGTCGAGGTCAGCATCGGCAATGACCAGCTTCCTGGCCATCTCCTGCGGCGTCGCGCCGAACTCGAACCGCGGCACGCGGGGGAGGTCACGCGGCTGCATGTTGGCTCTCCTGTTCGCGGATGGCGATGTTGCGGATGGCCCTGGCCGAGCGCATGGCTTGGCGCAGAGCGGCGGACCCACCCAGTTGGCGATAGGCCTCGATCGTCTCACGCTCGGCCGCATCGCGGTCGCCGGCAGCCCGCGCCGCGGCCACGCGATCGGCGGCCTCGTCGGCGCGCCGCTGGCACTCGGTCTGCTCGCGGGCGATGGCGGCGAGGATGTCCTCGACGACGCTGGCGGGGAGGGTGTCAGCCATCGGCGCGGCCCTCATGCTTGCGGGCGGCGAGCATCGCGTCGGAGTAGCCATATGAGATTTCGGCTAAGTGCTGCTTGAACTGCGCGAACGTCCAATCCTTCGGCAGTTCTTCAGAGCTCGCCAGGAGCCCGGCGAGTGCCTGTCCGGCGAACCAGTCCCGGAGCGCCATACCGGGATGGCTGTAGTAGTGGTCTCCGCCATCGTGACGCTCGTTCAGCGGAAAGGCCGGGCCGCCGTTGTCGATCTCAGCCATCACGCGGCCCTCGCCGTCTCGCGGGCGCTGTCGTTGCGCTCCGACCGGTATTCATCGTCCGCGTAGACCTCGCAGCCGTGGGCCTCGATCCAATCGAAGGCCTGCGTCTTGGGCGTGGCCTGCTCTTCACGGGAGATGCCGCTCAGGATCTCGGCGATTTCGGCATCGGCGACCGCGGCGGTGCCGGCGGCGGCCTGGCAGCGGAGGACGTGCGCGACGTGCTGCAGCCGATGGCCGGTCGCGTGGTCAATGACCTCGTACTCGCCGCTCCAGAGAGCCTCGGCGCACCGCTGCGCGGTCGCGTTCTCAAGGGTCGTCTCGGGGATGTAGAGGGTGCCGTCCCGGGCGTCGAAAACGAGCGGCAGGTAGATCTCGCGATCGACCGCTGGCGACGTGCTGGGCTTGGCGTTGAGGGGATTGAGCATCTCGTCCTCCGGCGTCGCTGGGACAGCGCCGATGGATGAAATATGCGCGATTGCATGAGGACGCGCAACAGGAAAAATGCATCGATGCATCAAAAATATTGCGCCGACGAATTCCGCGACGTAAATCTCTCTCGCCATCAGCGGGAGCGACGCGGGGGTGGCAGGGCCTGCGTGGCCCAAAACGCGGCTACCCGGATAGCGTCCAGCCGCAGGTCAGTCGAAGGTGGAAAGACCGACGCTCGGGGCGCTCGCCCTAGATAGGCCACCAACTTCCCGGTCGAGCGCACCGGGCGGCGCAGGCATGCGATCCCCGGCTCCGGCCTTCAGGGTCCCCCTGCATAGACCGCTTACCCACGTAGCAACGCCCTCGTGCGTTCGCCTGCGGGGGAGGCGGTCTATGCAGGACCGCTCAACCCCTCTCCAACCTTCAGAGATCAGAATCCAAACATCCTGAAGGACATAGCCTGTGGATACGCGAATCACCTGCGACCACATGGTTAACGATCTGTCAATTTGTTCTTGATTTGTTCCAAGGCCTGAGTCAGCGTGTCGCATCGGTTGCAGGGGACGCGCTCATGTCTGGAAGTGTTGGAAAGGCATTCAGGGTAAGGGTTCGGTGCCACAATTGCCGGCGGGACAGCCCGCATGAGCTGTGGGTTCCTGGCGGCATCGAGGATGCGCCGTACACAGTCGAGGAGCTGCTCGAAAGCGCTTTCCTTCACAGCCACCGATTCAAGTGCGAGCGATGCGAGAGCACGATCGGAACGGTCGTGGATGCCAGCGAAATCGAGAGGGGGATCGCGGCATGACCGAGATCATTCCGCTCGACGCCCGCGATCGCCGGCTCGCCGCCGAACGCTTGGCCCTCAAGATTCTCGATGCGTTGGCCAAGGACGAGCGACGCCTTGCCGAGTTCTTCGAGGAGACGGGGCTCACCCCGGACACGCTGCGCAAGGTGTCGCGCGGCCTCCTGTTTTTCCTCGGCATTTTGGACTGGCTGATGCGCGATACCGAGCGCGTTGGCTGGTTCTGCGAGCTTGCCGAGGTGAGCGTCGCCGCAGTTGAGCGCGCGCAGCGGGACTTGGCACCACCGCGGCCGCGGCCCGAGCCTGTGCCGGAACCGACCGGCCAAAGCCGGCGCCCTAAGCTGCCGCCGCTCCCGCCGCGGCGGCTCTACCGCTAGCCGAGCGGCACCTCGTTCATGATGCGCCGGACGATCGCGAGCACCTCGACCGTCCGGCCATCGTCGGCCTCGAGGTCCCGCTTCACGACGATCGGCTTGTGCTTCCGGTTCGTCGACCGCGGGTGGAATTCAACTCGGTCGTCGTAGAGCTCGAGCTGCTTCACGCTCCACTCACGCAATTGCCCGTCGTCGCGCGTCTGCTGCACCAGCACGACCATCCCGTCGCGCAGCCGGGCCCGGCTTTCCTCGAAATCGACGCACACCACCATGTCGCCGTCGAGGATCGGGCGCGGCTTCAGCGCGTTCATGCTGTCGCCCTCGACGCGGACGGCGATGAGCCGCGCCTGAGGGAAATCCTGGTCACGGGTCGTGACGACGTAGTTGTCTTCGTCGCTGAGGTCGGCCTCGATGTCCTCGACCGCCTTGAACGTGCCCGCCGCCGCCGTGCCGGCGATGAAGGCCTGCACCAGTTCGCTCGGCGCAACCGGCCCCACCTGCTGCTGCGGTGGGGCGACGTGCGGTGGCCATGGATGGTCAACATCGTCAAAGCCCATTTCGACGAAGAGCTTTGAAAGCGATGCCTGTTGCTCGGTACTGGGGAGCGTTCCTCGCAGCCAACGTGAGACCGTCGACTGGGTGACGTGGACGCGATCGGCTAGCTCGCCCTGCGTCATGTCAAAGCGTTTCAGGAACGAGCGAATTTGCTCTGAGCGGATCATCCTCGCCTTAATACGAGATTGCATAAATCATGTCGAATGCGCGATTTCATGATTCATGCTTGCCATAGCATGCAACCGTGCATATTATGCGCTCATGACTTCGCTCCGGCACATCCGAAAGTCCATCTTCGCCGTGACCCAGGCCGAGTTCGCTCGGATCGCCGGTGTCACCCAGGCGACCGTCTCCAGGTGGGAGAGGGGAGAGCTAACGCCGAATCTCGGCGAGATGCAGAAGATCCGAACCGAGGCGTTGGCGCGGAACCTGGAGTGGCGAGACACGCTCTTCTTCGCCCGACCGCCGGAGCCCGTTGACGCGGGGAGGGCTGCCTGATGCCCCGCATTACGATCACTCTCGACTGGAATTCTGATGAGCAGGGCGTCGTCGATAACGTCCTCAAGTCCTTTCGCGACATGGCGGTCGCCTTCGGCCGAAGCGATGAGCCCGGCGCAGCAGATATCATGGTCAGCGCGACCGAGGCGGCTGGATCGGAGCGCGTGGCGAGTGCGAAGGCTGATCGGCTGCGAGCTGCGCGCATAGCCGCTGGATATCCGTCGGCCCGGCAGGCCGCGATGCGGAATGGATGGACGCCGTCCACCTATGCCGCTCACGAGAACGGTCAGAACGAATTCGACGACGATCATGCTGTCGTCTACGGCAGAGTTTTTGGCATTTCACCTGGCGCCCTTCTTGGCATCGAATCCTCCCCGCAAGATCAGCAAGCCCGGCGGACAGATGGGCCGATGGAGAGCAAGCTGCGAGCGCTTCTCCTGGCTACCGCCAGGTCGTTTGAAGCGGCCGGAGGTGGGGCGCCTTCGATGGCTAGCCTGAAGGCGCTGAATGATAACACCTTTTTCTTTCGATTGGTCGAAGGCGCAGGCTTTACTCCGAGAACCTACGATCGATTGATGGCATGGTTCTCCGAGAATTGGCCCGAAGGATCCACTCGGCCTGACTTCCTTCCGCGCCGTCGGGGGGAGCTATGACCTACAAATGGCAGATGACCGAGACGATGCGCCGGAACATATGTCGGCGCGAGCGAGCCAGAGAGGCATATCGCGCGTTTGACCCGGTGTATTACCGGTCGTTGCGCGAAATATTTAGGAAAGAACGCAGCCGCCGGGATGCGCTCTTCCCAGGTGGATATCCCACCACGAAAGACATGACGTGGGATCTGCGGCGAATTACTGCGATCAGCCTCCTGTTTCTTCGGACGCAGGATCGTCTGGCGCGGGCTCCGGAGAAATTTGTACCGCATGCTCTGCAACGCTTTCAATGAGGCGAGACATGGCTTGGTCGGGAATCGAATTCTCCAGCAAACGGCCGAACAGCATGTCGATATCATCCTTGTCGAGCTTCCCAGTTCTCGCAAGGGCAAATATCAGCGCCGATACCATCTTGAACGACAGCCGGCCTAGATCTGCATCGCGCAGATCTTTGTCTCTCTGAAACTCTCTATCCAAGAATTTGTCGAAGTCTTCGTAACCAGTCACAACATCCTCCACGGTGGCGCGATCTAAATGAGCGTTCTAGCACCATCGACAACAGCGGCGATCGAGTCGAGCGACGGCGTTACCAGCGCCTGCTCGTTCGTCCGGCGTCAGATGTCTCCCGTGCGTTCCCAGCGCGCGGTCGGCATCAACACGCCTCCGATGCCCAAAGCATCGGAGAAAACCGTGAGACAGTCGTCCGAAAAGCTCAGACAGTTGTCCGTAAACTCTCGGACAATTGTCTCAGAGAGGATCGTCGCTTGGCTGCGCCAGCGGCACCCGACCAAGACCGCGGAAGCCGTAGCCGCCGAGACCATGCTCAGCGTCACGATGGTGCAGAAGTGGCTCGACCGCGGGTCAGCGCCGGGAGCTGGCGCCTTGCTTGCGCTCGTTGCGGCGTACGGCCCGGCAGTGCTAGCCGCGGCCTACCTGCATCCGCCGGCATGGCTGGACCAGGCCGCGCGCGCCGCGCGCCAGCACGACCTAGAGCAACAACTCGAAACGATACGGGCGCAACTGGATGCGCTCTGAGGGGACGCCCATGCGCGGACTGCTGCGCTTCACGTTTCTGGCCTGCTCCTCGACGTGCCGGGCCGCTGCCGCCGGCCTGATGTGGGCCGCCGATCATCTGCTTGCCGCGTCATGGGCGCTTGAGCGCCGCACGTGGCCAGGGGAGAGGAGTCCATGATGAGCGCGCCGACGGGGTACCAGTCCAATCCGCTGTATCGGCAGATCTCCAAGATCCTGTCCGATGCCGGCATCGAGTTTCGCGTCGAGCTCGGCGGCAACCACTGGCACTTGATCTTCAAGGTCGGCGGCCGGGAGCATCGGCAGGTGCTGCACCTCGGCCCGCAGCAGCGGCGCGCCACGGTGCGCAAGACGATCCGCCACATCCAGAAGATAGCCACCGCGAAGCTCGCCCTCGACCGCAGGGAGTTGGAGACGGCCGAGACGCAGGCCGCTCCGCAGTTGCCGCTTTTAGCGTCGACCGAGGCCGTAGAGCAGCAGGATGAAGCGCCGCTTTCGCCGGACTTCGCCGTCCCTGTCACTGACTGGGAAGTCGGTGGCCGTGTTCAGCCGACGGTCGATGCCCGCGATCTTCACGCCTTCCTAGGCGTCGGGAAGGTGTTCGCCGCGTGGATCGTGGATCGCATTACCCAATATGGATTCGAAGACGGCATCGATTACGGCGTTTCAATCGGCGCACAACAGATTGATAATGCGTCGCTTTCCGAAACGGGAAAGCGAGATGGATGGGGCGGACAAAACCGGAAGGATTACGTCATCAGCCTCGGCATGGCGAAGGAGCTCGCCATGGTGGAGCGGAACGACCGCGGCCGGGCCGCGCGGCGCTACTTCATCGAATGTGAGCGGCGGCTGATTGAAGGGGCGTTGCCGGTCGTGGCCGCCACGCCCTCACCAGCCATGCCGGCGCAGTCGCTGGCCGACGACGACTTTCGTCGACTGCTCGGCAGCTTCAAGGGCATCGTGCAGCGGCAGGTCAGCGATGCGCTGGCGCCGCTCGCGGCCCGGCTCGATCAGCAGGCCGCGCAGCAGACCGAGGAGCACCGGCACCTCTGGCGCGCCATCAAGCATCCGATGAGCGCGGTGGCTTTGCACGCAGCCGATTTCATCGAGGTCGGCGGCGTCTACCGGCTCGCCGGCTGTGAGCCACGAGGGCTGCCGCGGCAGAACAAGCTGAGCGGCGACATCAGCCGATCGCTGGACAGCTTCTGCAAGCGTCATGGCGTCGCCGCGCGCTCGACACCGGTTGGCGGCAGAGAGGTCACCTACTGGCCGAAGGATGCCGTGGTCGAATGGCTGGCAGCCGCCGGGACGAACATGATCGCGCGCCATCTGCGGCCAGACAGCGCGACGCTCATCAGCTTCCCAAGGGGAGGCGCCGGTGACGACACGGCGGGTGCCCGGTGACGGTGCTCGTCGATCCCGGATGGACGCAGGAACGCATCGATCGGGCGATCGCTCTGCGCGGCGACGGCCACAGCTATTCGGAGATCGCCGCGAGCCTGGGCTTTGTTAGCCGGTGCGCGGTCATAGGGAAGCTCAGCCGCCTTGGCGCGTCCGAGACGCCGCGGCGAGCGAAGAAATCGGGCGAGCACCGGCCCGGGCGGGATGAACCCACCGCCCAGCCGGCGAGGCCGAAAGGCCGCTCGTCCGCAAAGGGGGCGCTGTCGAGCGCTCCCGAGGGGGTGAATGGCCGAATTCGCGAGCCCACCCCCTCACCAATTCCGGCGCCGGAGCCGTTCGTGCCGCGCATCGTGTGCGGCGAGCCGTTTCCGATTGGTCTGCCGCTCACGGAGCTGAAGGAGCGGAACTGCCGATGGCCATTCGGGGAGCGGAACTTCCGGTTCTGCGGCCACAAGACCCCGGTCGGGCAGGTCTACTGCGGCTTCCATACCCGCCTGTCTCGGCCAGAGGCTGCGTGATGTCGAGCGTACTGCCACGCATCTGGGCACCGCGAGCCGAGCGTAGTCGCTTCGCGGTTGTGCCGATCGAGCGCGTCCGACCGCCGGAGCCCGCGCCAGAAGCGCCGCCACCTTGGACCGGTCGGCCTGAGGATCTCGCGCTGTTCGAATCCAAGATGGCGGCTGTCGAAGCCGGCGCCGGCGGCCTCAACGACATCCTCGTCGCAACCGAGCTGCTGACGAAATTCTCCGTCGCGCACCTGATCGGACCGCAGCGGGACAATCAACACGCCAAGGCTCGGCAGATAGCGGCTTGGGCGGCCGTGTCGACGGACCGGTATTCGCTGCCTCGTATCGGACGTTCGTTCGCCCGAGACCACACGACGATCCTTCATGCGAAGCGCCGCGTCGACGTCGTGCTCGCCCACTTCGGCCGAGACCCTGCCGCCGCGACGCTCAGCGAGCACATGGTTTGGCTGTGGCTCGCCGACTGGTCGCCAGTACCTCAACCCAAACCCACCATCGAAATCCCAGGAGTTTTCCCATGGCACGTGGACGACCGCGGCTGAGCCCCGAAGCGAAGGCCAAGCGCAAGGAGGAGAAGGAAGCTGCGAAGGCGCAGAGCGTCGCCGCGGACGCGCTCTCCAAGTTTCCGCAGGAGGCGGAGGCGCGCCGGCAGCTCTTCAACGAGCTGAGCGAGGCCAAGAGCGAGGTGCAGTCGGCCGCAGGCGCTGTCGGCAGCCAGAAGAAGCGCATGCAGGAGGTCTTCGGCATCGATGCCAAGACCATCCAGATCCTGCAGACGGTCATGGCACTGCGGCAGGGCCGCCGCGAGTGCGTCCTCCGGCAGGTCAAGTTCTTCATCAAAGATTTCGGCCTCGACGCGCAGCTCGATCTCTTCGACGAGAACGCCGTCGGCGAGAAGCAATCGGACGATGGTTCGGTGTTCGACAACTCGGGCGCTGGCGAGCGCCATGCCTCCGAGCGCGGCGACGATCCCGGCCGGGCGCGGCGCCGCAGCGGACCTCCCCCGGCGCCGAAGGCCCCGACGCCCGGCCTCTCCAATGAGGAAGCGCTCGCCGGGTTCAAAGCCGCCAACGAGAAGAAGCCGTCGCGCAGCAGCAACGTCGTCGAGCTCGACAAAGAGCGCCAGCCGGTCACCGGCCTGGGCCCGGACGCCTTCCACTGACATGCTGATCCTCGGCCTCGACATCGCGACGAAGTGCGGCTTCGCCTACGGCCGGCCCGGCGAGCCGCCGCGGCACGGCCTGTGGCGCCTCAAGAAGCCGGACGAAGACGTCGAGGTTGCCGCCGAGCAGATGGGGCGGAACATCCGCGACCTCTGCTTCATCGCAGACACGCGGCCCGACATCATCGTCTACGAGGCGCCGATCCCGCCCTACCAGAACAACGGGCAGGACGAGCGCCAGCGGAAGATCGTGCGCTCGGTCGCGTCGATCACGCTGCCGCAGCAGGCCATCGGCGCGGTGCGCGGCTTGGCCGCTTGCTATGGCATCAAGTGCTACGGCTTCCACGCCGGCACGATCCGGAAGCACTTCTGCGGCCGGGCGCACTTCGGCAGTCCAGAGGCCTCCAAGGCCGCCGTGATCAACCGCTGCCGCGTGCTGGGCTATGTCCCCGCCGCCTTCAGTGACGACAACGTCTGCGATGCGCTGGCGGTCTGGGACTTCGGCTCTGCCCGCTTCGGAAAGGTCGCGCCGCGCGAGCTCCACTTCTTCGGGGAGCACGCTTGATGGCGAAGATCAACTTCTTCCAGCACCTCGACCAACCCGCGCGCCCCGCCGCCGCGCCGCCGCCGTCGGCTCCACTTGAGCACGAATGCTGCGAGTGCGGCGCCGACGGCATCTTCGGCGAAGACGTGCGTCTGCTCGAGGGGAGGCTCGGCACCTGGTACTGCGCGGGCTGCGCGCCCGCGGATCTCAAGCGACCTGCGGAGGCGACGCCGTGACGCTCATCCTCATCGACGGCAACGCCATGGCCTATCTGGCCTATTACAGCGGCGGCCCCGCGGCGCGCTCCGACGGGCTCCCGACGGGCGCGGTGTCGGGCTTCTGCGGCCACCTGTTCGACCTGCTCCGCCGGCAGCTAGCCGCGTACCTGCCGACACACGGCGCGGTCATCTTCGACCCGCATGGGCCGAATTGGCGCCATCGGGTCTGGAGCGCCTACAAGGCGAACCGCGAGCGGCCGCACGACGACCTCGTTTGCCAGTTCCGCATCATTCGCGAGCTCGTGCCGCTCTTCGGGCTCCGTTCGATCGACCGAGCCGGCTACGAGGCCGACGACCTGATCGCGACCTATGCCAGGCTGGCCGAGGCCGAGAACATGGCAACGATCGTCGTCACCCAGGACAAGGACCTGATGCAGCTGGTCCGGCCCGGCGTGTCGATCTTCGACATCAGGTCGAACAAGCTGCTCGGCGATATCGACGTCGAGACCAAGTTCGGCGTGCCGCCGCACCTGGTCGTGGACGTCCAGGCGCTCGCCGGCGATGCGACCGACAATGTGCCGGGCGTGCCGGGCATCGGGTTGAAGACGGCGGCCGAGCTCGTCAACCGGTGTGGCTCGCTTGAGGCGGTGCTTGCCGGCGCGCACGAGATCCGCCAGCCGAAGCGTCGGCAAGCGCTCATCGACTATGCGGAGCAGGCGGTGCTCAGCCGCCGGCTGGTGGCGCTCGACGCCGATGTGCCCGTTCGGCTGCCGGTCGATGACCTCCGCCTCGACCCGGTCGACGGGTGCCGGCTGCTCGGCGCGCTCAAGGTGTTGGAGATCAGCGCATTTGCCGAGCGGCTGGCATGGACGCTGGAGCTGGATGGCCTCGCCGTCGAGGTCGATCCGGCCATCGCCGCGGTCGCTGACGAGATGATGCTCTGGAGGGCGGCATGAGCGGCGCCCTCAAGGCCAGATCCTCCCACGTCTGGGAGCGCGACGCCCACGACTGGTACGTCGAGCCCGAGGCGGCGACCGAGGCGCTGTTGACCGTGGAGCGGTTCCGCGGCGGCGTCATCGACCCGGCCTGCGGGCAGGGGAACATCGTCAACACGCTGCGCCGGGCCGGCATTAACGCATGCGGCACCGACATCGTCCGCCGGGTCGACGAGGGCACGCCATGGTTCCTCGGTGGCCGGGACTTCCTGGCAGAAGGGTACGACGTCGTCGCTGATAACGTGGTGATGAACCCGCCGTTCTTCCGCGCGAAGGGCGCAGAGGCGTTCATCCGGCGTGCCTTGGCGCTGGCCAAGGGCAAGGTGGCGGCGTTCGTTGATATCCGCTTCCTCGCCGGCGGCGAGCGAGCGGCCGGCCTGTTCGCCGAGCATCCGCCGTCGCGCGTCTGGGTCGTCACGCCGCGCGTCTCCTGCCCGCCGGGCTCCTACCTCGCTGCCGGCAACAAGCCCGGCAACGGCTCGTCCGATTGGTGCTGGCTCGTCTGGGACCTGACGGATCCTCGCCAAGCGACGGCCTTCGGTTGGCTGCACCGCGACGGAGCGCCGGCATGACCTATCCGCACTTCGTCCTCATCGTGGTCTTCGTTGTGCTCGCCGTCGGCCTCGTCCGCGCGCTCATGGGCGATCGGAGGCGGCCCGAATGAGCCGGCTCTCGAAGGCGCTCGCCAAGAAACACGAGGAGGCCTGCGCGCTCCTGCAGCAGGACATCCTCAGCGAGGACGACCGCTGGTTCGTGCTGGAGCACTGGCAGGAGTCGGCGCGGCATATCAACGGGATGGCGGGTGCCTTCTTCACGCCGCCCTATCTCGCGAGAGACTTCGCGCTCGAGGTGGGCGACCCGCTACGTGTGCTCGACCTCTGCGCTGGCATCGGCACGCTGTCGTTCATGCTGCGGCCGGACCGGTCCGAAATCACCTGCGTGGAGACCAACCATGATTACGTGGTCGTCGGGCGCAAGATGGTCCCAGAGGCGCGCTGGATCGAGGCCGACGTCTTCGACCTGCCAGATCTTGGGATGTTCGACGTCGTCATTTCCAACCCGCCGTTTGGCGCGATCAAGCGCTCCGGAGCCGCGCCGCGATACCGCGGCAAAGAGTTCGAATTCCACGTGATCGACATCGCATCGGATCTGGGCGCGCGCGGCGTGTTTATCCTGCCTCAGATGTCCGCGTCGTTCCGCTACTCGGGTGCTCCCTGTTTTGAGCGCAGCGAGAATCAAAAGACGGCGCAGTTCCTGGCACAAACCGGAATCCGTCTGGATCCGGGCCTCGGCGTCGACACATCGATCTACCGTGACCAGTGGCACGGGACCTCGCCGAGCGTGGAGATCGTCCTCGCCGACTTCGATGAGGCGCGCGCCCGTCGAGCGCCGCCGCCGCCGCCGCGCGCCCCACATCCGGCCGATGACCTTCCGCTGTTCCTGGAGGCCGCAGAGTGACCGTCTCCATCCTCACCGGCGACGCGCGCGAGCTGCTGCCTGACATCGAGCACGCCGACGTCGTCATCACCGACCCGGTTTGGCCAAACTGCCCGCCCGGGCTGATCGCGGGCTGGGACCGGCCGGCCGAGCTGCTGGGCGAGGTGCTCGCGCTCCTGCCGGCGTCCGTCCGGCGGCTGGTGATCATCCTGCGCAGCGACAGCGATCCACGCTTCCTGCAGGCGGTGCCGCCGCGCTGGCCGTTCGTATGCATGCACGCGCTGCCATACGCCGTGCCGATGTTCGTCGGCCGCGTCCTGGGCGGCACCGAGATCGCCTACTGCTTCGGCGAGCCCGTCCCGGCGCGCGACGGGCGCCGCCTCCTGCCGATGTGGGCCCCGAAGGCACAGCCGGGCGAGCGGCGCGCCAACGGCCATCCATGCTCGCGGACCATGAGCCACATGGAATGGCTGGTGGACTGGTGGTCGGAGCCCGGCGAGACCGTGCTCGACCCGTTCTGCGGCTCTGGCACCATCCCGCTCGCAGCCGACCGCATGCAGCGCCACGGCATCGGTATCGAGCTCGACCCGGCATACGCCGACATCGCCCGCCGGCGCGTCCGCGACGACGCCCCCTTGTTCGCGGAGGCCGCAGAGTGATGGCAGCCCGCCGCCTCCTTCATCACCGCCGCCAGAGCGAGACGTTCACGGTCTCGCACATGGACGCCAGCGGTTCGCCGCGGCCGCTCACGGTGACCTTCAGCAGCCATGACCTTATCGCGGCCGATCGGCCCGGCTGGGGAGGCGGCGACGTCGCCGAGGTGTTCATCGACGCGGCCAAGAGCGGTACCGGCATCGCCGAGACGCTGCACGACGCCGCGGTGCTGCTGAGCATCGCCCTGCAGTTCGGCGTTCCGCTGAGGCTGATGTCAGGCGCGCTCAGCCGCGGCGAGCAGATGGAGCCGCTGAGCCCCATCGGCACCGTCGTCGACGCGCTGCTCGAGCGGGGAGGGGCGTCATGAGCGCTCCGCTGCGATTGGTCCACTCCGGAGAGACGCCGAGGGATCTCCCGTCCAACGTTGAGGCCGAGCAAGGGCTGCTCGGCGCGCTTCTGCTGGACAATCGCTGCTACAGCCGGATCGCCGACCTGGTCACCCCGGACGACTTCTTCGAGCAGGTTCACCGGACGATCTTCGAGACCGCGATCGGGCTGGTCCAGGATGGCAAGCTGGCGTCGCCGATCACGATGAAAACCTATCTCGGCGATGCCGACCTCGGCGGCCTCACGCCGGCGCAGTACATGGCGCGGCTCGCTGCCGACGCCCCGCCGCCGATGAATGCGCCGGATTACGCCGTCATCGTGCGCGACTTGGCGGTGCGCCGTCGGCTGATCGAAGTCTGCGAGGCGTTCCGGGCACGGGCGTATGACGCGCGTGTCGATGACTCGGCCGTCGCGCTGATGGATGGCTTCGAGACCGAGTTGTCGGAGCTCCGGCCCGCCATCTCGTCGAAGTCGACGGGTTATGAGGATGTCGGCGCCGCCGCGGCGCGCGCGGCAGAGGCGGCAAGCCGGGCATATCGGGATGGCGTCTCGCTGCTCGGCCTCTCCACCGGCCTGGGCGGCCTCGACGATGTGACAGGCGGCCTACAGCGCTCTGACCTGATCATCGTCGCCGGGCGGCCTGGCAGCGGTAAGACCTCCCTTGCCACGAACATTGCGAATTCGGTCGCGATGGCGCTGCGCGAGGCCCGCGCCCGCGGTGAGAAGACTGGCATCGTCGCCTTCAACTCGCTCGAGATGTCGGCCGAGCAGCTGGCGCAGCGCTCGGCATCCGAGATGTCAATGGTGCCGACATGGAAGCTGCGGCGCGCCGCGGCGGATGAGCAGGAGGTGACGGCCTTCGTGGAGGCCGCGGCCCGGATGCGGGATCTGCCCCTGAGGATCGACCAAACCGGCGCAATCGAACTGCCGCGGCTGGCCATGCGAGCCAGGGAAATCAAGAAGCGATACGGCCTCGCGCTGCTGGTGATCGACTATCTCCAGCTGCTGACGCTCGGCCGCCGCGTCGACAATCGCGTCCAGGAGGTGACCGCGATCAGCGCCGGCCTGAAGGCGCTCGCGAAGGAGCTCGACGTTCCGATCATTGCCCTGTCGCAGCTCTCCCGGCAGGTCGAGAACCGCGACGACAAGCGCCCGATGCTCGCCGACCTGCGCGAATCCGGCTCCATCGAGCAGGACGCTGACGTCGTCGTGTTCGTCTACCGCGAGGAATACTACCTCCGGAAGCAGGAGCCTCAGCCGGGCAGCGAGCGCCATGTCGAATGGCAAGCGGCTCTGGCGCGCGCCGAGGGCGTCGGCGAGCTGATCATCGGCAAGAACCGTCACGGGCCGGAGACGACGATCCGCGTCGGCTTCGACGCCGCGCTGACCCGTTTCCACAACAACCCGCCGGAGCGGCCGCAGGAGGCCGAGGAGCGCCGCGAGCGCAAGCGCAAGATCTCCCTTCCCAAGGAGGCGAGCATCTGCAACGGCGTGCTCCGGAACCTGTCCCTCACGCACTCGATCGCGCTGACGCCGCTGCTGCTCGGCGCCGACCGAAACCTGCCGAAGGGCGTCCGGCTCATCCCGGTGGCCAAGGCCCGCGAGGTGTTCGGTCGCGAGGCGCTCGGGCCCGAGGCCGAACAGGCTGAAATCGAGAAGAAATTCCGCGAGGCGATGAAGTCCCTACGAGCCAACGACTTGGCGTTCTGGAGCGGAACGAAGGACGAGCCGTACGTCTGGCTGAAGGAGATGGTCGAGCCATGATCACGCCCGAGACCTTCCACATCGGCCAGGTCCTGCCGCCGGCGCCGGCCAAGGAGAAGCCAGCATTCGATCGCACGATCGTCCACGCCTGGTTCGTGATCCATGTGTCGGGCCGGAGCGAAACCGACATTGTTGAGGACATCGAGGAGAAGGGCGTCGTGGCCTTTCGTCCGGTCGTCACGAAGTGGTCGAGGATCCGGCGCGGCGAGAAGGCATCCGCTTGGCGCGCCCGGCGCGCGCGGATCGAGCACCCGCTCTTTCCCCGCTACATGTTCGTGGCTCTGCCGGCGGCCGACCCAGACTTCGGCTCCGTCGCCGGCGTCAAGGGAGTCGTGGGGTTCATCGGCGCCGCTGGTGGCCCGCTGCGGATTGGGCCGCTGGTTATAGCCCGAATGCAGCATGCCCAGATCATCGGCGTGTTCGACGAGACGCGGAAGCCGGACGGAACCCGGGAAGAGCGTCAGGCTGCCTCGCCGTACCAGCCGGGCACGATGGTCAAGGTGGTCGACGGCCCGTTCTGCGACATGTGGGCCGAAGTGCTCGAGGCTCCCGCCGGCGAGCGGCTCCGTGTCCTGCTTCGCATGGGCGGGCATGAGCTGAAAGCCGAGCTATCCATAGCCGACGTTTATGAAAGCGCGGACGAATCTTGAAAAATAAATAGGCACATGTTATTGATTCGCTCGCTGGCCACTCGGGATGTTGCGACACCCCCGCTCCCCGAACCCAGGCGACGGGTCCACCGATCGCCGCGCTGGCGAAGCTTTGCAGACATATTGGTGCGACGCGCGATGCCATCGCGACCCAAATGGGCCGCTGTTGCGCTGTTGGCTGCTGAAGGAACGCCTGGGGCCACCCAGAGGCGCGACGGCGGGACTGCTGAGATTGGCGTCCAGGCCCCGCCGTCGTTCGAACCTGCCGCGTTGGCGCGCGGCGGCCATGCCAACCACGGTTGATTGGAGAACCGTAGATGACGAACAACGATATCACATTTGCCGGCGCCGGCTTCAACGGCGGCCAGCCCACCATGTCGAGCCGGGAAATCGCTGACCTGCTCGGCAATCGCCACGATGACGTGAAGCGCTCCATCGAACGGCTCGCAAAGCGAGGCGCCATCGAACTCCCGCCATTGGCGGAAGTTAAGAACCACCTTGGCCAGACGGTCGAGGAGTACCGGGTCGGCAAGCGCGACAGCTACGTGATCGTGGCGCAGCTCTCGCCGGAGTTCACTGCCAAGCTGGTGGATCGCTGGCAGGAGCTGGAGGCACGCGCGTCGGTCGATCCGATGCAGGTGCTGAATGACCCTGCTGCGATGCGCGGGCTCCTCCTGACCTACACGGAGAAGGTGCTGGAGCTGGAAGGCCAGATCAACGAGGCGAAGCCGAAGGTGCAGGCCCTGGAGCGGATCGCCGAGAGTGACGGCTCGTTCTGCCCGACCGACGCGGCCAAGACGCTCCAGATCCGGCCGAAGGATCTGTTCGCCTATCTGCGCGGGCCGGCCAAGTGGTTCTATTCGCGGGCCGGCGGCTCCGAGATCGCATATCAGGACAAGCTCCAGGCCGGGCTTGTCGTGCACAAGACGACGATCGTCATTCGCCCCGACGGGACGGAGAAGACGGTTACGCAGCCTCGGATCACTCCGAAGGGGCTGACAGCGCTCGCCCAGCATTTCGGCACGCACTGATCCAGAGCTCGACGCGCTCGGTGACCCCGCCATACCGTGGACAGCTGGCGACGGCGCCGGGCGCGTCGGGTGCGATCATGACCAGGGCAGTCCACTTCGTCGGCTTCCGCGATGACCGTTACTGGGCGGCCGTCCGCATTTGGGGCCGCCCCGGCTTCATCCACCGCCGGTGGGACCAGCGCGCCAGGCGCGATATCGACCAATGAGGACATCGTCATCTTCGCCGAGGGCGACGACGCCCAGCCTGTCGCCGCCCGCAACGGCGACGACATCGATGAGCGCTGGCTCTGAGCCCGCGTCGGAGCCCATCATGCTCGACTATTCGGACCTGGCTCCGCGCGCGTTTCAGTCCGGCGGCTGGAGGGCTTTGGCCGTGGTGGCGCTGTCGCTCGCCGGCGCGCTGATCTCGCTATCGTCGTTGATCCGCTGCGCCATTGTGAGGTGACCATGCGCGACCTATCCGACCACGCCAGCACCTTCCGCCCGGCCGAGCATGTTGATGCTGCGAGGGCGGCGAGTGGGGCTGTCGTGCCATTCGTCGACGCCGCGACGCGTGCTGTCCGTAGGGACGCCATCCGCCGCGTCAAGGAAGCTGGCATCTTCGAAGTGCCTGGTGCTGGCCGCGACCCTCTCGCCGAGCCGTTTCGTGTCGCGGCACGCATCGACAAGATGATCGAGAGCAAGCTCGACTACTCCGAGCGCCATGTTGTGGAGTTGCAGGCCGAACTCGCCGAGGCCAAGCAGCGCATCGCCGAACGGCATGACCACATCTTCAACCTTGACCGCGTCATTGTCGAACTGAGGGGCAACCTCTGCGTCGCCGCAAAGGCCAACAAGTCCCTGATGGACGAGAATGACCGCATCCTGACCAAGCTGTTCGCGGCACAGAGGATCATCGCCGAGCTGGAGGCGGAGAATGCGCGGTTGAAGGCTCCCATGGCACCCGTGCGCGTGAACCTCGATGGCCTGTTCGTCGGGGCCAAGCTGCGTTCGGGCCCGATCAAGCCCCTTCAGTAGGACGACGACGGCGCGTGATCGACGTCAAGTTCGACTTCCGCGAGTTCGAGCGCAAGGCTGCCGCCCTAGGCAAGACCGAGAAGAACATCCGCTTCGTCGCCTCCTATGCGCTGAACAACGCGCTGAAGGAGACCCGCGAGGAAGAAGTGAAGGTGATGCAGTCGGTCTTCGACCGGCCGACGCGGTTCACCCTCAACGCGCTGGCGGTGCGGCCAGCCACCAAGGCCAACCCCTTCAACGGCGAGCTCTACTTCAAGGAAGGCTTCGGCAGCGTCCCGGCTTGGAAATACCTCGGCCCCGAGGTCGAGGGAGGCCCTCGCCGCCATAAGCGATTCGAGCGGCTTTTGCAGGGCAAGGGCATCCTGCAGGCCAACGAGTTCGTCGTCCCGAGCAAGCGCCTTCAGCTCGACGCCTTCGGCAACATCCCCGGATCGCTGCTCACCCGCATCCTATCAGCGCTCGGTGCCCAGTCCGATCGGATGCAGAACACCACTGCGAAGTCGAAGAGGCGCAACCCGAAGCGGAACATGGACTACGTCGTGTTCCGCGGTCACAACGGCGGCGCGCCCGACGGCATCTACCTCCGCAAGCCCAAGTGGGCCGTGCCCGTTCTGCTCTTCGTCAAGTCGCCGTCCTACACCAAGCGCTTCCCCTATTACGAGACGGGGCGGCGCGTGATCGGCCCGGCCTTCCACCGGCACTTCATCGCGGGCTTCCAACGTTTCATCGTTGATGACCTCAGGAAGGCGTGACCGACGCCGTGTTTCACGAGCGAGGCCGTTTCATGCCTGTCGTTTCACAAAGGGGACCCTGTTTCACGAAGACACCCCGTTTCATGGGGTGTTTCACGGGTCCTTCCCGAAGCCGGGGGCGGTGAGGGTAATTCGCACCCCGACATATCGACACGCACAGGGCTGCAAAACCCGGTAACGGTAACGAGGTAACGGCGGAATGGCCGAGCCGCTTTTTGTTTCACAGGCCGAGTTCGCGCGGCGCCGTGGCGTTTCACGGAAGGCGGTCACCGGCTGGAAACAGAAGGGCCTGCTTGCCTTTCGTGACGATGGGATGGTCGACGTCGAGGCGTCGGAGTGGAACCTCGATCAGCGGCCGGCGAACTATCGTGGCGGTGTTACCCATCGCCCCGTGCGCGCGGCACCTGGTAACGGCGGCGAGCGAGGCAAGGCGGAACCGCCGCGGCGCCCGGAGGCCAAGCGGGCGACCGCTGCCGACGAGCCGGCCGACACCGACGGGGACGGTGGCGAGCTCGACCCGGAGAACCTGACGCACGCCGAAGCGGTCCGCCGCAAGGAGAACTATCTTGGGCTCCTGCGAAAGCACGAGCTCGAGGTCGAGCGGCGGGAGTGGGTCAGGGTTGAGGATGTCGCGAAGCTGGTCGAGCACGACTATGCGACCATCCGCGAACGGCTGCTGACGATCCCTGGGAAACTGGCGCCGGAATTGGACGGCGCGAACCAGGCGACGATCGAGACGGCTCTTCGTCGCGAGATAGTCGAGGCGCTGGATGAACTTCATGACCCCGCCGGACTCGCGGGGAGCGCAGGCTCTGGCGGACAGACTCCGGACAGCCCGAGCGGCGCTGAAGCCCCCGCCTGACCTAGATCTTGTCGAATGGGCGGACGAGTACCGCCATATCGCCTCGAAGAACTCGGCCACGCCCGGCAAGTGGAAGACGTCATCGCAGCCATGCGCCTTCGGGCCGATGCGTGCGGTCACGGATCCGGAGGTGCACACCGTCACCGTGATGGCGGCGACGCAGGTGGTGAAGAGCGAGCTCGCGCTGAACGCAGCGTTCTACTTCATCCACCAAGATCCGAGCCCCATCCTGTTCGTGCAGCCCTCGCAGGGCGCAGCCGCGGCGTTCTCGAAGGAGCGCTTCACCACATCGGTCAATGTCAGCCCGGTCCTGCGCACGCTACTCCCATCATCGCGCAAGCGGGACAGCGAGAACACGATCGTCTCGAAGGCGTTCCCGGGCGGCAGCATCGACTTTGTCGGGTCGAACTCTCCGACGGATCTGTCGTCCAGGCCGAAGCGGATCATCATCTGCGACGAGATCGACAAGTATCCGGCGAGCGCCGGCGACGAAGGCGACCCTCTGGCGCTCGCCGAGGAGCGCGCATCCACCTACCACGCGGTGGGCCGGGCCAAGTTCATTCGGGTCTGCTCTCCGACCAACGAGGAAACGTCGCGTATCGGCCGCGAATACAAGGTCGGCGACCAGCGCAAGTGCTTCGTGCGATGCCCACACTGCGGAGAAGCGCAGGCCCTGACCTGGGCCAACGTGGTCTGGAGCCGGAACGCCGCTGGCGAGCACCTGCCGGAGACCGCGGGCATCTCGTGCGGCGCTTGCGGTGCGGTCTGGAACGAGAAGGAAAGGTTCGCGGCGCTCGCCGCGCTCGAGCACGAGCCTGATCACGGGTGGCGCCAGACGAAGCCGTTCGTGTGCTGCGACGAGCGACAGACGCCGGAGCGCTGGAACGACAAGGGCCGGTCGATGTGCCGGCACTGCGGCGCGCTCTCGCGCTTCGACGGGCACGCGAGCTTCCATATCCCGAAGTGGCTGTCGAAGCGGCACCGCCTGGCGACCGTGGTGAAAAGCTTCCTGGACGCCGAGGGCGATCCAGAGCTGTTGAAGAAGGTCACGAACACGGCCTTCGCCGAGCTATGGGTCTCGCCGAACACGGAGAAGCTGGACGGCTCGGGCCTGATCGATCGCCGCGAGCCGTATGGTCCTGACGATCTGCCCAACGAAGTGCTGGTGATCACCGCCTTCACCGACGTGCAGGGCGATCGCCTGGAGACGCAGTTTATAGGGTGGGGTGCCGACGAGGAGTCGTGGCCATTTCTCTACGAGGTGACGCACGAGGATCCGGCGCAGCCGGAGGCGTGGCGGCGGCTGGATCAGCTTCTGCGTCAGAAGTTCACGACCAGGGACGGCCGCATCCTGCGGGTGGCGGCATCCGGCATCGATACCGGCGGTCACCATGGCGAGCAGGTCTATTCGTTCTGCCGGACCCGGCGCGGCCTGCGCGTCTATCCGACCAAGGGCGTCGGCGGGCAGCGGCCGATCTGGCCCCTGACGTTCACCAGGTCGAAGTCGAAAGAAAAGCTTTGGATCGTCGGTGTGGATGGCGCGAAGGACGCAATCTATGGGCGGCTCAAGATCGAGCCGCCTGCCGATGGCGAGCGCCGGCCCGGCTTCATCCACTTCCCTGAGGATGATGCGTTCAGCCAGGATTACTTCGCGCAGCTGACCGTAGAGCGCCGCATCGCCAAGAAACGGATGGGCCAGACGGTAAGGGTTTGGGAAAAGCCAGAGGGCAAGCGCAACGAGGCGCTGGATACCTTCGTCGGCGCCCTGGCCGTGCGCCGGTCGCTGCCGCGGCGAATCACGCGCAGCCTGGAGTTCGCGCAGCCGAGACCGGTTCGACCGGAGCAACCGCGGCCAGCCGCGGCGGAAGAGGTCGAGCCGTTGGAAGAGGTTCCGATCGCCGCCCAGGCCGAAGCCGTGCAGGCCTCCCCGCGGGGGCGCCGGCAGGGATTTTTAGGGCGCCGGCGGGGCTGGCTGTCACCACGATAGGAGCTTCACATGGCTGAGAAGAAGCAGAACGGCGCGGCGTCGCTGGCGAAGAAGGGCGACGGTGTCCTGACGCGTGTCGGCGCCGTCTGGACCTATCCGGGCTGCGCCATCGATCCCAGCGGCACGAACCTTCGGCTCCCGCTCGAATATGTGAGCGACGCCGAGGTGCAGGAACTGCTGATGGCTGGGGATCTGGTCGGCGTGACGCGGACGGTCGGCGGTGAGCTGCTGTCGGTGCGGATGAAGGGTGACGACGATGCCGTCGTGCTCACCACCGCCCAGGCCGGCACGGCCGAGGCCGGCACTGAGCTGCCGCCGAATTCGCGGCCGACGCACGATGCCGGAGCGATTGTGGCGGCTTCGGTCGCCGACGTGGCCGACGAGGTGGAGCGCAGCTTCGCGGCCGCGATGGGCGCTGCGCCCGCCGCTCTGGCGCCGGCCGGCCCGAGCAAGACCAAGCCGGCGGCCTGATGCCGACGCCGCAGCAGATCCAGGCTCGCCTCGAGGCAATCGAGCTCGCCATTGCGTCGGGCACGACGCGGGTGAGCTACAACGGCAAGAGCGTCGAGTACGCGAGCCTGGCCGAGCTGCGGTCGATCCGGGACGCGCTGAAGCGCGAGTTGGGTATGCCGGTGCGGACCCGCCGGACGGTTGCCGGTTACAGGTCGGGGTTCTGATGGCGCAGGCCAACTGGCTCGACCGGGCTATCAGCTACGTCTCGCCGCGGACGGCGGAGCGTCGAGCGGAGGCGCGGGCCCGCGTGCAGCGAGCCACGCTGACGCGGAACGTCTACGAAGCAGCGAGCATCGGCCGCCGGACGCAGGGCTGGCGAGCCGTTGGCACCGACGCGAACGTCGAGACGCGCACCGCCGGCGGCCGCCTGCGCGATGTGGCTCGCGACATGGTGCGCAACAACGCTCACGCGGCGTCCGCCAAGATCGTCATCATGAACAACGCCGTCGGCGCCGGCTTGCTGCCGCGGGTGATTGCCGCTCGGCCAGATCGGGCCAGCCAGATCAAAGAGCTGCTGACCAGGCACTTCGATACGACCGATATCGATGCCGACGGCCGGCTGAACCTGTACGGCCTCCAGGGGCTCGCGCTCGGCACGGTGGTCGAGGCCGGCGAAGTTCTGATCCGCAAGCGCATCCGCCGTCCGTCCGACGGCTACGCGCTGCCATTTCAGATCCAGATACTCGAGCCGGACTATCTGGACACGACCATCGAAGGGCCGCAGCCGAACGGTAACTACGCCATCCAGGGCATCGAGTTCAATGCGATCGGTCGGCGTGTCGCCTATTACTTGTTCGACCAGCACCCTGGCTCGCTGATGCTTGGCCGCAGGATGGCCACGCGGGGCCAGCGTGTCTCGGCAGACTTCGTGGCGCACGTCTATCGGGTCGACCGACCCGGGCAGGTGAGGGGCGTCAGCTGGTTTGCTCCCGTCATCTTGCGGATGCGGGATTTTGCCGACTACACCGACGCGCAGCTGATCCGGCAGAAGATCGCCGCCTGCTTCGCGGCCTTCATAACCACCGATGAGGACGGAGATTACGCTGTCCCTAACGCCGACGGCACCATCCAGCAGGCTGATCCGCAGGGCACCTATCCTGTCGAGAGCTTCGAGCCTGGCATGGTCGAGCGGCTGCGGACCGGTGAGCAGGTTTCGTTCGCGACGCCGCCGACGACGCAGGACTTTGGGCCATATGCTTCGGCGACGCTACACGAGGTGGCGGCTGGTCTCGGCATCCCTTTCGAGACGCTGACCGGCAACCTTGGCGAGGTCAGCTTCATCTCGGGCAGGCTGGGCCGCATCAATTTTCGATCCAACGTCGACTCCTGGCGCTGGAATATGCTGATCCCCCAGATGCTCGATCCGCTCGCGGCTTGGACGCTTGAGGCCGCGACGGTGGCGACCGGATCGACGGAGCCCTTTCGCCTCGGCTGGACGCCGCCGCGCTGGGAGATGCTGAACCCGGCGGAGGAAATCGCCGCGGCGAAGGATGCCATTCGCTCCGGCCTCAGCTGGCTCAGCGAGGAACAGCGCATCGCCGGCTACGACCCGGAGGACGTTCGAGCGGGCATTCTCGATGACAAACAGTGGCTCGACGACAACGAGGTCATCCTCGACGTCGACCCGCGGCGCGTCACCAACCGCGGCGTCGCGCAGAAGAACGCCGATCCGAACGCGCCGGATCCGGCCGACACCGGCAGATAGGGACAGTTCATGACCACGAAGCCCGGGGCCGCCGCGCAGACGCGCAGCGAGCGCACCGACACGCGCTCGCTCGTGCTGAACGGCGAGCTGCTCATCTACGGCGTCGTCGACCCATACCTCTGGGACGAGTTCGACACCTCCGTTCGTGCCATCGATGTCATGGCGTCGCTGACCGAGCTCGCCGCGCAGGACACGATCGTCGTGCGCATCAACTCGCCTGGCGGCTCGGTCATCGAGGGGCTGGCGATCTACAACGCGCTGAAAGCATGGGGAAAGCCGATCCGGGTTCAGGTCGACGCCATGGCCGCGTCCATCGCCTCGATCATCGCCATGGCCGGCGACGAGATCATCATGGCGGAGAACGCGACCATGATGATCCACGACCCGTGGGCGGTGGCGGTCGGCAATGCCGACGACATGCGCTCCATGGCGGACGAGATCGACCGCCAGAAGGCGATCCTGATCAACATCTATGCGGCGAAGACCGGACTCAGCGCTGAAGAGATCAGCGCCATGATGACGGCCGAGACGTACCTGTCCGCCACCGAGGCCGTCGAGCGCGGCTTCGCGACCGCTGTGGCCGAGCCGCTGAGGATCGCGGCCTGCGCGGCTCTCTCCCAAGATCAACTGGCGCGCCTGCTGGTCGCGCCGATCAAGCTTCGGGCCGAGCGCCCGAGTCCCGCGGCGCCGTCCGCACAACCCAAGGAGACCAACATGGTCGATCCCGTACCGGGCGGCGGAACTCCGGCTGCTCCTCCCGTCGCTTCGGCCCCGGCCACTCCGCCTGCTCCGGCGGCGCCGCCGGTCGACACCGCGGCCGTCCGCGCCGAGGCCATTCGGTTCGAGCGCGAGCGTACCACCGGCATCCTGGCGCAGGCGCGCTCGGCCCGGATCCCGGCCGACGACCCGTTCGTCGTCAATCTGCTGAACGGCGACCGCGCGCTCGTCGACGCCCGCACGGATATCATGGACGAGTGGTCGCGTCGGCAGGAGGACCGTTCCGACAATCCTCCGGGTGATCCCAGGCCGTCGGGCATCACGGTCAACGCCGATGGCGTCGATCGCTGGATCCAGGGCGCTCAGCGCGGCCTGCTGATCCGCGCCGGCCTGGTGCGTCCGGAGGATGAGGATCGCGGCAACGAGTTCGTCGGCCTGACGCTGGCGGAACTGGCGCGCTCGGCACTCAACATGCGTGGCGTCCAGAACGGTCACATGCGCGATCGCATGAGCATGGTCGGCATGGCGTTCACGACGATGAACGCCGGGCCGGGCTACCACTCGTCGAGCGATTTCGGCAACGTCATCCAGAACGTCGCCTACCGCGCCATGATGCGGGGCTACGAGGAGGTCGACGAGAGCTTCCCGCTCTGGACCGGAACCGGAAGCGCCTCGGATTTCCGGCCGATCGCCCGCGTCGACCTCGGTCTTTTCCCCAACCTCGACAAGGTCGAGGAGGGCGCCGAATATCGCTACGGCACCATCGCGGATACCGGCACCACGGTGCAGATCGCGAGCTATGGCAAGCTGTTCGCGATCACGCGCCAGGCGATCATCAACGATGACCTCGGCTTCTTCGACCGTGTGCCGCGGCGTATGGGCCGCGCCGCCAAGCGCACGATCGGCAACCTCGTGTACGCCATCATCAACGGCAACCCGACCATGCAGGATGGCGTCGCGCTGTTCCACTCCAGCCATGGCAATCTGGCCGGCAGCGCCGCTGCGATCTCGGTGGCGTCGTTCGGCGCCGCGCAGGCGGCGATGGCGATCCAGAAGGATGAGGCCGGAATCGGCACTTCGGCCGGGGTGAAGCCGCGCCATCTGCTGGTGCCGCCGGCGCTGGAGATGGGAGCCAACACGGTGATGAGCGCCGAGCGCATCCCCGGCGACGCAGCGCAGATCAATAACCCGGTCCGCGGCGTCGCGACGGTGGTCAGCGACTCCCGCCTCAGTGGCACCGCTTGGTATCTGGCGGCCGATCCGGTGCAGACCGACACCATCGAGGTGACCTATCTCGATGGTGTGCAGGAGCCGTTCATGGACCAGCGCGATGGCTGGAGCGTCGACGGAACCGAGTTCAAGGTCCGCATGGACGCCGGCGTGAAGGCCTTGCACTGGCGCGGCCTCTACAAGAACGCCGGCGCGTAAGCGCTGACACCATCGAGGTGACCTATCTCGATGGTGTCGATGGCGGCGGCGCGCCGCTCTGATCCTCTCAAAATTCTGGAGAACTGCGATGAAGAACTTCATCGAGGACGGCGACACGCTGACCGTCGCCGCGCCCAGCGGCGGCGTCGTGAGCGGCGCGCTCGTCATCATCGGCTCGCTCATCGGTGTGGCTGGCTCGACGGCGGCCGTCGGCATTCCGGTGGCGGTCAAGACCAAGGGCGTGTTCGAGCTGCCCAAGGTGAGCGCGCAGGCCTGGGCGACCGTCGGCCTGCCGATCTACTGGGACAGCGTGGCAGGCAACACGACCACGACTTCGAGCGGCAACACGCTGATCGGCTACAACACCGAGACCGCGGCGAACCCGTCGGCTGTCGGCCGCGTTCGCATCGGCTGATCGCGGGCGCGCTGCGGTGGCCGTCGACTTCGACACCCTGGTGCTGGGCCCGTGCATGAACGCGTTTGCCGTGGGAGCGCTCCTGCTGCAGCGTGTCTCTGCACCGGGTGCGCCGGCGATCCCCATCCGCGGCGTCTACACGCTGACGCCGCAGGACATCATGGACGAGTTCGGCGGCTCCCAGCGCGCCGACGGCTACACCTTCGGCGTCCGCGTGTCGGAGTTCGGCAACCCGGCCGTGGCGCGCGGCGACCAGGTGAGCAACATCGACCTGCTGTTCTTGGCAGGCCGCACGTTCCTCATCGAGGACACCGGCGACGACGATGGCTATGGGCACCAGCTCTGGGTGCTGAAGGAAGACGACCTGACACCGCCGGAGACCGACGATGACCCCTGAGGCCATCGCGATCCGCGACGCCGCCAAGACGCTGCTGGACGACAACGGCGGCCTCTTCAAGCTGGTGTCGATCAACCCGGTCGACGTCGAACCTGACGACCAGCTTCCGTCGGTGATGGTGATGGCCTGGCGCGAGCAGGCCAAGGCCGACGGTGACGCCTTTTCCGGCGAGCCGCACTTCGTCCACGACCTCACGCTTGTCTTCGCTTTCAAGGTCAAGGCGAACGCCCGCGAGGCTACGCCGGCGCCGCTCTACAAGCGCATGCGCTGGGTTCTGAACAAGCTGCTGACCTCGCCGGCGTGGCTCGCCAACATCGAAGGCGTGACGGGCTACTCGAGCTCGGTCTCGATCCCTCGCGACGGCGAGACGTGGTTTGCGCAGGGCAGCATCGAGATGCAGGTGCAGTTCTCGACGCGTTGGGAGCCCGTCGTGCCCGATGACTACCTGGGCACCGACATGACCGTCCGCCCGCTCGGGCACGACGCCAACACCCCCGAGATCAAGGTCACGCTGGACCAGGTCCAGCCCGACGACGACTGAGGATTCCGCCATGTCCGATATCCGCGTCAGGCCGGCCCGGCAGGGCATGGGCCTTCGCCACCCTGTGGCTGGCGTGCTGCCCGACGAGGGCGGCAGCTGGCCCGCCGACCAGTTCACGTTCCGGCGCATCGGCGACGGCGACATCGTCGAGGCCCCCGACGACCAGCCGGCGAACGTGGCCATCGCTGACGATTCCAAGCCGGCCGGCCCGGCGCCCAAGAGGAGCTGACCGACATGGTGTCCTTCACCGACACGCCTCCGGACTGGAAGGTGCCGCTGCTCACGATCGAGGTCGATCCGAGCCAGGCGGGAACGCCGACCTTTCCGAAGTTCATGCTCATCCCCGAATACAAGATCGCCGCCGGCACCGCGCCGGCCAACGTGCCTGTCTCGCCGGGCAACGTGAACGCGGCGAAGGCTATGTTCGGCGACGGCTCGCCGTTGGCCCGAGCGTTCGAGGCCGCGTTCAAGATCAACAAGAGCGTGCCGATCTTCTGCCTGCCGGTGGCTGAGCCCGGCGCGGGCGTTGCGGCCACGGGCACGATCGTCGTGGCGAATGCGCCGTCAGCGGCCGGAACGGCATACCTCTACATCGCCGGTCAGCGAGTGGCCGTCGGCATCGGGGCAAGCGACACGACAACCCAGGTGGCCACGAAGATCAATGCCGCCATCAATGCGGTGACGACGCTGCCGGTCACGTCGAGTGTCTCCACGTCCACCGTCACGTTGACGATGAAATGGAAGGGCATCAACGGCAACGACGTCCGTGTCGAAGACAGCATCCTCGGGGCAAACGGCGGCGAGGTCCTGCCGCCGGGGCTGGCGCTGACGCACCCGGCGAACAACGTGCTGTCGGGCGGGACCGGCGTGCCGGATTGGACAGGGGCTATCGCGGCGCTCGCCGATGATGCCTACGACTTCACGTCGCTAGGCCATACCGACACGGGAACGCTCGGCGCCTGGGCGACCGAGTACGGATTCAGCCCATCGGGCAGGTGGAGCTGGGTCCGCCAGACCTACGGTTCGGTGTTCTCAGGCCGTCGCGACACCTATGCGGCCCAGGTGAGCTGGGGCCAGGCACTGAACCATCCCGTGATCTCGGTACTCGACGTCGAGGTGAAGAACCCGACTCCGATCTGGGAGTGGACGGCGGCTTATACGGCGCGCGCTGCAACGGCGCTGTCGGCCGATCCGGCCAGGCCGCTCCAAACGCTTGCGCTCACCGGCGTACTGCCGACGCCGAAGGGCGCGCGGCGCTCCAAGACTGAAATGAACGGGCTGGCGCAAGCCGGCATCGCCATTCAGGCCACCAACGCCGACGGTGTTCCGGCGATCATGCGCGAGCAGACCCTTTATCAGCGCAACAGCCTCGGTCAGCCGGACAACGCGTATGAACTGGTGACGACCTTGCACACGCTCGCGGCCATCTTCCGTCGGCTCCAGCAGGCCATCACCAACCGTTACCCCAGGCACAAGCTGGCCAACGACGGCACGCGCTTCGGCCCGGGGCAGGCGATCGTGACGCCCAAGATCATCAAGGCCGAGCTGATCGCCGAGTACCGCCGCATGGAATTCGACGGTCTGGTCGAGAACGCGGATGCCTTCAAGGCGGCGCTGATCGTCGAGCGCGCCAACGACAACCCGAACCGGGTGAACGTGCTCTATCCGCCGGACCTGATCAACCAGCTGCGCCACCTCGCGGTGCTCGCGCAGTTCCGGCTCCAGTACTCGACCATCGACGACGCGGCCGCGGCCTGATCGTCAGCGAAGGAGGTATAGATCATGGCTCGCTTCGCAGGCGTCGCCTACGTCAAAGTCAGCGGGGCGCAGTATCCGCTCCGCGGCAATTTCACGATCGGCACGACGATGTTCGAGCGCACGGGCATCGCCGGGCAGGACGGCTTTCACGGGCACAGCGAGAACCCACGCGTGCCCTACATCCAGGGCGACATCTCCTTGCTGCCGGAGGTGTCGATCGAGGCGCTCGCGGCAATGACCGACGAGACGGTCACCGCCGAGCTCGCCAATGGCAAGACCTACGTGCTGCGCAACGCCTTCACCTCCGGCACGCGCGAGCTGAACGCCGCCGAGGGCCAGGTACAGGTGCGCTGGGAAGGAGCGAGCATCGATGAGTTCTGAGGGTGATAAGCCGGCCGAGATCACCTGGCCCTACGTCCACACCTTCGGCCGCCCGGTCGAGGTCCTGAAGGATCGCGAGACGTCGATCACGCTGCGCGAGCCGACGGTCAAGGACCTGCTGCAGCATGGGGTCCTCGACGGCACCATGAACGCTGAGCAGATGATCGGTCTCATCGCCGATCTGTCCGACTGGCCGCCGCCCAAGATCCAGGCTCTGCCGGGGGTAGAAGGCATGCGGCTGTCGGCGGTGCTCTCCCGTTTTTTCTCGACCGCGGCCCGATAGACGAGGGCCTCGACGAGGTCTTGCAGATCGGGCTGGCCTATCGCTGCTGGCCCCTATCGGTGCCGCCGGACAGGCTGAGCCCTGACCTGCGCGAGATGATCGTGCTACGGACCAACGCGCTGCTGGCGCGCATGAGACCAGACGAGGGCGACGATGGCTGACAATACGCTCAGGCTGCCGGTCGTCATCGAGTACAGCCCATCGCCGCTTGCCAAGCTGCGCAACGACATGCAGGCCGTCGCGCGCTCTCCCGGCCTCCAGCAGCTCCGCAAGGACTGGGGAGCGGTCCAGTCCCAGGTCGTCGGCGTCACACGCGAGGTCGCGACGAACCTGACGCCGGCCATGACCGGGCTGGGTGCGGCATCGTTCGGTGTCGCGGGCGCCATCACGGCCGTGGCGCTCGGCGTGCGCAATTTCGCGCTGGGCACGCGCAACGTTCAGCTCTTCTCGCAGGAGACGGGCATCGCGGCACAGCGGCTGCGCGTGCTCCAATCGCTCGGCGAGCGCTTCGAGATCGATCCCAGCCAGATGCAGGGCTCGCTGCGGTCGTTCTCCGAGAATTTCGACAAGATCAAGAGGAACGTCAGCGGCATCCAGATGGAGCTGCGCGCCCGGGGCGCCGATGCTCTGGCCAACGACATCCTGTCGGCCAAGGACGTGAACCAGGCCGTCGAGCGGGCCTTCAAGGGGCTGGCGCGCATTGCCGATCCTCATCGGCGCCAGGAGATCGCCAAGCTGCTGTTCGGCGATGAGTTCTGGTCGACGATCGCCGGCTCGCTCGGGTCCAACATCGACAAGGTGCTGAAGGAGATCGACGACCGCATCTCGAAGCTGCCGGCCGGATCGGAGAAGGCGGCCAACGAGTTCGTCGAGAACATGGCCAAGATTCGCGAGAACCTCGAGGGGCTGCGGGTCAATGCCATCGGGCCGCTATTGCCCGAAGTGAACAACCTGATCACGGCGCTGGAGCAGCCCATCAAGTGGGGCGGCGCCGAGATCGTGGGCACGGTCAAGACGTTGCTCCAGGCGATCCAGGACCTGAATAAGGCCTATGAGGCGTTCTCCAGCGGCAAGGTGGGTGAAGGCTTCAACGCCCTCGGCTTCGGCCTAGCCCCGCCCATGCAGCCCCTGCCAGGCGCCCAGGGCGAGGCCGAGAAGGCAGCGCGCGAGCGACTCGATGGCCTGACAAAGCAGTTCGACAAGCTCAACGGTGCGATCGAGAGCGGCAGGATCACGGGCGGCGCACGGGAGAACGCCATCGGCCAGCGCGACCGGCTGAGCGAGGAGATCCGCAAGCTCACCGAGGAGCTGGTGAAGCTGCGCCAGCAGGGCGCCACCATCCAGCAGCAGAGCTGGAACGGCGGTGGCTTCGGTGGCGGCGGAGCGATGATCCAGACGGCCGCGTTTGGCTCCGGCGGATTTGGCGGCGGACCTATGGCGGACCTGCGGATGCAGGGTTCGCTGGCCGAACGCATGGGCGCGGTGGCGGCGATGCGCCGGCGTTTCGGTGCGGGCGGCGCGGCGGCGGCCGGTGGCGGCGAGGATGAAGGCGGAGGTGGCTCAGGCGCGGTTCCGCCGAAGCAGAAGGAGCCGAACCTTCGCTTCGGCCGCCGCGGCCAGCGCGGGCAGACGGCGCCCCTACCGGGGGATCGCCGATCCATTGCCCCGCCATCGCCGATCGGCGGGGTGAACGAGGCCGCGCCGCGTGTCGACGCGGCAGTGCCGCGGACCGTGGGGAATCTGGAGGAGTTCAGGCGGCGGCAGCAGTCGCAAATGCAGCCGCCGGTGGTTCCGCCGCCACGTGGACGTGGCGGGCGCGGTGCCATCTCGCGTGGGACCAACCCAGACGTCGTCGCCTATATTCGGGCTGCGGCGCTGAGGCGCGGCATTGATCCTGATATTGCGATCGCCGTTGCCAACAGTGAGGGGTTGCGCGGGTACGACCCCGACAAGATGAAGGTCGATCGCGGAGGCGACTTCGGGACGTCCTTCGGACCGTTCCAGTTGCACTACAAGAGCAACATTCCAGGAGTGCGGAACCCGGGCCTCGGGGATGCATTCACGCGGAAAACAGGCAAGCACGCGAGCGATCCGTCAACCTGGCGTGAGCAGATTGATTTTGCCCTCGACGAGGCGCGTAAGGGCGGCTGGGGCCCATGGCATGGCGCCAGGAACACCGGCATCCCGAATTGGGCCGGAATCGGTACTGTGAAACCGCGGGAGGTGAGCGCGACGCCGCGCCGCGGCGATGACCGGCGTGATTTCGACGGACCAGGCACGAGACGCCCGCGTGGGGAGGACTACCCATTCCCTTGGGACAACCGCTTCCGCGCCGGCGACGAGATGATGCAGAGGTCAGCCAAGGCGTTCGGCGGCGGGTCGTCGCCGCAGAAAGTCGAAGGTTCAGCGAGCCTCGACATTACCTTCAACGGCCTGCCAAGCCCGAACTACCGGGCCCGGACGTCCCTGGACGGCATGTTCAAGAAGGTGAACATGTCGGCGGGGAAGGGGCAGATGGTGAAGCCGCACGTGCCGGGTGAGGAGATCTAGCTACAATTGGCGCGGCACTTCGTGCCGATAACCTTCAAATCCTCGGTGGTATCAATTTCGATTACCTTGCCGGTTGGCGATGTCCAGAGAAGTTGACATTGGGCTTTCCCGGTCGGGTAGCATATCTCTATCTCTGGATAATGGGCGCATCTGGTATCTTGCTCGTCCAAGCATCGCCCCTTGACGGTCGTCATGTCAGCCGGTTTGAAACCCAAGGCGATGAGGCTGCTTCTCGCATCGTCATAGAGCGTGTTCTTGGGGAAGCTTGGTAGCCTCTCTGCTGCCCCAGCCGTGGCGGTCGCGAGGATGGCTACGGCGGCGGCTACGGCAACACGCATCATCGCTTCGGATCCCACGGCGGCCCGTCTTGGTCTTGGCGACCGCGCAGAAGCCGCCCAATCGGGTCATATAGCGCCGATTCCTTGCGACGGTCAGCATCTGTCGGCTTGCCTAGAGCGCTGAGCAACTCCTGGTGCTGGCGATCCCTGCGCTTGGCCGAGTGCCCCATGAACGCGGGAACGAAAGCCGCGAGCCAAAAGATGGCGCCGAACGGCCCCGTCATGACCGCCAGCACGCAGAAGACGGCGGTCAGGAAAATCCATCCGAACCGGTTCGTGAACAGTGCGATGCCGAGCGGCAGGATCGATAGCACCAGAAACATAGACGCGCCCCAAATGAGGCGTATTTCACCACGGCCGCAATCGGGAGTCGAGCGGCGCGGCTGAGCCTCAGGCGGCCACGGCCGTCAGGCGCAGGCCAAGCGCTTTCATGGCCTTGGTGAGCGTCTCCAAGGTCGGGTTGCCGCCGGGCTTGAACGATTTGTAGATGGTCTCGCGGCTGAGGCCGGCCTCTTTGGCGAACTCGCTCACGCCGCGGGCCTTGGCGATGTCGCCGAGCACGGACGCGATAAGGGTCGGATCGCCGTCCTCAAGGGCGGCTTCGAGATAGGCTACCTGTTCCTCGACGGTGTCGAGCTGGGGGGCCCAGGGGATTGTCTCTAGGGGCATGTTTTAGGTCTCCTTGGCCATGGCCTTCGCCTTATCGATGTCAGCCTTCTGGGTCCGCTTGTCACCGCCGCAGAGCAGGATGATCAACTCCTGGCCGCGGGTCACGAAGTAGATGCGGTAGCCGGGGCCATAGTCGACGCGGGCCTCGCTGACGCCTTCGCCCACCGGCTTCACGTCGCCCATGTTGCCGTCGGCCATCCGGCGGATGCGGGTATCGATGCGGGCGACCGCACGGATGTCGCGCAAACCCTTGATCCATTTGCTGAACACGAGCGTTTGGCGAACTTCGATCATGTGTACTGTGATACACAAATACGCCGAAACTGTCAACTGCGGTACACAGAAAATGATGACCCATGACCTGGCGTGACCGCCTCCGGCCGGCGTCGTTCCGCGGCGTGCCGTTCAACGTGGAGACCGCGGGCCGCACCGGCGGGCGGCGCAATGTGCTGTTTGAGTTCCCGAAGCGGGACGACCCGAGCAGCGAGGACATGGGCCGCCGCGCGAAGCGCTTCGGGATCACCTGCTACCTGCTCGGCGACGACTACAACGACCAGGCCGACGCGCTCGAGGCGGCCTTCAACACCGAGGGACCCGGGCAGCTGGTCCATCCGACGATGGGCGAGCTCAACTGCGTTTGCGAGGCGTCGAACCGGACCGAGCGGCGTACCGAGGGCGGCATGGCGACGTTTGACTGCACCTTCGTCGAAGCGGGCTCTGCCATGTCGACGCGCGTCGGCGAGGCGACGCAGCAGCTGCTGATGAACCAGGCGACCGGCGCCGCTGACTCCGTCAAGCGCAACGGCGACGCGGGGCTGGCAAGGGCGAACGTGGGATGAAGCAATCCGAGCTCAATGAAGCGGTGGCGCTGCTGCGCGACCTGCTGCCGCTGCTGGTGGATGCGGCGACGCTGCCGACGTCCGATGCGGGGGCCGATCTGCGCCGCGCGACCGGCGCGCTCAGCACGAACGCCGCGGCCCGCATCCTCGACGCGACGGCCATCTCCGCCATGGGCGATTGCTTCGTGTTCGCGCTCAATGCTGGCATCGACTTTCCCGGATGGGGGAGGGTGCGGATGTCGGCGCTGATGCGCTCGGCTGGTTCCCCCGCGGCGGCGATCGTGCTGACGTCCTTCGTCCGGCTGACGCTGGTGTGGCAGTCCTATCTGGTGGCCACGCTGGAGCCGCAGAGCCGGAGCGAGGTCGATGCCTATCGCGACCAGCTCAACGCCGGCTTCGAGACGGCGGAGCTGGCGGCGTCCGACGATGGTGACCATGAGGGCTACCGCACGCTGGTCGGCCTGCATGCGGCGGTGATCCGCGACCTCACCACCCGGGCCCGTCCGCTGCCGCGGATCGTGACCTATTCGTTCGCGGCAACGCGCCCGTCGCTGTGGCTGGCCTGCCGCCTCTACGGCGACGGATCGCGCGCCGACGAGCTCGTCGCCGAGAACCGCGCCATCCATCCGGCCTTCATGCCGATGCGGGGCAGGGCGCTATCGGCCTGACCATGGCAGATGCTCCCGTCCCGAACCCGCCCAAGACCGGCGGAAGCGCTGCTGCGCCTGCATCGGGCTCGGCAACGCCGCTGCTGTGCGAGGTGCGGACCACGTCCGACGTGTACCGGGATTGGATGGTGGTCGTCGTCCAGTACGGCATGGAGACGAGCGTCTTCCGGAATTTCCGGTTGATCATCGCCGAGCCGGGCGATCGCAAGGGCAACATCATCGCCAACCTGCGCTTGAAGCCGGGCGACCGCGTCGATATCGCCCTCGCCGGCGAGCTGGTGATCAAGGAGGGCTACATCCTCAACCGCCAGGTCGCCTTCGATGCTGGGCGCCATGCGGTGCAGGTCGACGGCTACAGCAAGGCCGCGCCGTTCATGGACGTGTCGGTCGAGCCTCGCCAGTACCGCAACACCACCTATGAGGGGATCGCTCGGTCGGTGCTCGGCCAGCACGGTGTCGGCTTCCGCATGGGCAAGGTGCCTGCCGGCGCGAACGACCCATTCCGCAACATCATCCCGCAATACGGCGAGACGGTTTTCGGCTTCCTATCGCGCATCGCTCGCCGGCGCGGCATCTGGCTCACCACCGAGGCAGACGGCACTATCGTCGCCGGCGAGCCGCAGACGTCTGGTAGTGCGCTGATCGAGGAGGGCCGCAACATCCTGGCTGGCCAGTGTTCGATCCAGTTGCCGAGCGTCAACGAGGTCATCGGCCGCTCTCAGGAACCGGGCTCCGACAGCCTGTTCGGCAAGATCCCATCGGAGCGGTCGGCCCGGGCGCAGGTCTCCGGCGGCGTCGACGGCAAGCGGATTGTCCTAGCCGAAGGCGCAGCCAACCAGAAGGAGACGCAGAGCCGCGTCAACATGGAGGTCGCCGCTATCCAGGCCGCGGCCTTTCGCGCCAGCATCAAGCTGCAGGGCTGGCTGAAGCCGGACGGCAGCGGGCTCTGGGAGCTCGGCGATAGCGTCGCGGTGAAATCCCCGACCCTGTTTCCGACCGAGGGCGGCGAGATGCAGCTGCGCGTCTGGTCGGTCTCCTACCAGCAGAGCAATGAGGGCGGCACGACGACGGACATCGAGTTCGTCAACGACGCAGCATGGAAGCTCCAATTCGCCCCGGTGAACGAGGGCAGCAGCTACAACCCCGGCGCCAGCCAGGCGCAGCCGGAGACACCGACCTGATGCGCACGGACTTCGAGGACCTCGGCGGTCGCAGCTACAGCGGCATCTTCCGCGGCACGCTGGTGCGCTCCAACGATGCCACCAAGATGCAGGAGCTATCGATCCGCGGCCGCTTCAGCGAGCGCATCGACGGCGTCGAGCACTTCCAGCCTTACGGCTTCTACAACGTGCCCCTGCCGCCGGCCAATGACAAAGAGGCCGAGGTGCTGGTCGCCAACCTGGGCGGGGCCGCCGACCATCCCGTCGTGCTCGGCGTCGCCGATCGCCGGCACCGTCCGAAGGACGCGCAGCCGGGCGAGGTGGGGCTCCATGACGACCAGGGGCACAAGATCCACATCGGCCGCAGCGGCATCGTCGTGACGGCGCCCGAGGGCAAGACGATCACGCACCAGATCGGGCCGGTGACGTTCACGATCAGCAAGGATGGCGTCGACATTTCGGGCGGCTACATCAAGCATAACGGCCGCCTGATCGATGCCACGCACCGACACGACGGCGTCCAGCCCGGCAGCGGCAACACCGGCGAGCCGCTGGCATGACCGATCCGCGGCTCGTCACCATCGTCACGCCCGAGGCGGTGACGCTCGATCTGCTGCTGACGGCGGCGGGCGAGCTCGACACGACGCAGGAGCTGGCGACCGCCGTCACCGTGGCACTGGGCACCGACCGCCTGGCGCTGCCGGACGACGAACTCCCGGGGCTCGACGACGATGACCGCCGCGGCTGGTGGGGTGACGTCGACGCTGAGACCATCCACGATGGATGGCCCATCGGATCGCGCCTCTGGCTGCTGGCGCGCACGGCTATCCGAGGCGCCGCGGCGCGCCAGGGTTCGACGTTCGCCAAGGCCGAGGCCTACACACGCGAGGCGCTGAGGCCGTTCGTCGATCGAAAGATCGCCAGCAAGGTCGATGTCGTCGCCGAGCGCGTCGGGATCGACCGCATCGACGTCGTCGCCACGCTGCACCGCGGCCCGCTGCCGGCGATCCAACTGCGCTACGCCGACCTCTGGAACGGGATCCAGGCCTGACCCATGCCATTTGACGTGCCGAAGCTGGCGGTCCTCCGCCGGCTGAATCGCGACCACATCGCGGCCCTTCTGCCGGGTGCCGATGCGTCCGTGCCGAACTCGGTGCTGCGGGTGCTGTCGGATGCTGACGCCGGTCTTGCGACGCTGGTGTTTCAGTACATGGCATGGCTCTCGGTCCAGCTGCTGCCGGACACGGCCGACGATTACGAGTGGCTCGCGCGACACGCACGGATCTGGCTTGGCGGCCCCAAGTCGCCGACCTTCTCGGGCGGCCTCGTGACCTTCACAGGCACCGAGGGCACGATCGTCCCTGAGGCAACGCGGTTGATGAGCGGCTCGATCGAGTACGAGACGCTCGACGAGATTATGCTCGGGCCTGGGCCGACGGAAGCTCCTGTGCGGGCATTGACGGCTGGCACGGTCGGCAACCGTGACGTTGGAGACGGGCTGAACCTCTCCGACCCCCCGCCGCTGATCGACGGCCAGGCGGTCGTCGTGTCGATGACTGGCGGCACGGACGCTGAGAGCGTTGAGGACATGCGCAACAGGATCCTGCTGCGCATCCGCATGCCTCCGATGGGCGGTGCGGCGCACGACTACGTGCAGTGGGCCCTGGCCATCCCGGGCGTGACGCGCGCTTGGTGCTCGCCGCTCGAGATGGGCATGGGAACCATCACCGTCTGGTTCATGATGGATGAGCTGCGGGCCGGCAGCGGCGGCTTTCCGACGGTCGACGATATCGCCTATGTGCAGGAGCAGCTCGACCTGGTGCGGCCAGTCGCCGTCAAGGATATGTTCGTGCTGTCGCCGATCGCGGAGCCGATCAACTTCGAGCTGACGTCGCTGGCGCAGGACTCCTCGGCCATCCGAGCGGCCATCACCGCCAACGTCGCTGCGATGCTGCGCGAGCGGGCGCGGCCAGCGTCGAGCGAGAACGGCATCAGCCAGCCGGCGGTGACGATCCGCAGCGAGTGGGTGTCGTCGGCGATCCTGTCGACGCCCGGCGTCGACAACTTTGATCTGGTCATGACCGACCACGTGATGCCCAGCAACGGCCATATGGCGGTGCCCGGCACGATCACCTGGCCGACGTAGGCGCCGCGCGATGCCCTGGATCACCGCCGCCGGCGAGCTGTTCAGTTCGTCGGTCCAGCTGACGGCCGACTTCGTCGACGCGGACGACGGCACCAAGTTCTGGCGCCGCTCCGGCGACGACTATGCTGAGGCGCTGGCCAACCTGCTGCCGCAGGGCGTGGCGTGGCCGCGCGATCCCGAGTCGGTGCTGATGCAGCTCGTCGCCGGGCTGGCGCAGACCTGGGGCATCGTCGACGGGCGCGCCGCGGACCTGCTCCAGATCGAGAGCGACCCCCGCTCCACCGACGAGATGCTCGAGGATTGGGAGCGCGCCTTCGGGCTGCCGGACCCATGCGTGGCGGAGCCGCAAAGCCCTGACGACCGGCGCCAGGCGCTGGTGGTCAAGATGACCTTCGTCGGCCGGCAGGACCGCGGGTTCTTCGTCGGGATTGCGGTGGCGCTCGGCTATCGCGTCCACATCACCGAGCACGCACCGTTCATGTGCGGCGTCAGCCCCTGCGGCGACACCCGCGACGGCGACGGCGACTGGCGCTGGGAGATCGGGCCGCCGGAGATCCGCTTCGTGTGGACCGCCCGCGTGCTCGAGGTCCCGGCCGGCGCGCTCGCCACCGATCTCGACTGCATCTTCCGCCGCTACAAGCCGGCGCACACCGACTTCGTGCTCGACCTGAGCGGCGTCACTCCCTGAAAGCTGAGAGCTGAGAATGGATTACGTCTCGCCCTTCAATGATGGCGGCGACACCAACGCGCCCTACGTCAATGCCGATCCGGCGGCTGGCGTCGAGGGCTCGATCCCGCGCGCGGCGGCGATCGAGCACCCCATGCGCGAGCAAGTGGGCTACATCGCCAAGTCGGGCATCACGCCGTCGGCCGCCGACCTGCTGCAGCTGGCTCGCGCCGGCCGCTCCCAGCGCATGAACTTCGTGCCGCCGTTCGGCTCGGGCGTTGGCTGGAGCGTCTCCGGCAGCACGCTGGCGGTGGCGCTCGATCCCGCCCCAACGTCCGTGCCCGACATGGTCGGGATGGTGCTGCGGGTCAACGTCACCGTCGGCAGCCTCTTTTTCGACGCGATCGACGTCAACGGGCTCGGCGCCCATCCTGTCCGGACGTTCCGCGGCCAGCCGCCGGCGCCGGGCGATTCCCCGATGAACTCGGTGCCATGCTTCATCTTCAACGGCTCCGTCTGGGTCATCCTGACGGTGACCTACTCTGAGACGCCGTCGTTCCTGCCGCTCGGCGCGACGGTCTATGTGAGGCCGGACGGCAACGACGCCAACGACGGCCAGGCCAACACGCCGGACCACGCCTTCGCGACGATGGACGGGGTCACCGCCTTCGCGCGGCGCTTCGTCGGCGCCAACCGCCTCAACGTGATCGTCGCCGCCGGCACCTATCCGGGGTGGGTCGCCGACAGCTTGCAGATCGGCCTCGATATCATCGGAGCCGTCGGTACGACGTTCAGCATCAGTTCGTTGCCGGCCGGCCGGCGCGGCTGCGTTGAGATCCTGCGCGGCACCGACGTGTTCATGCAGGGTGTTGCGATCACCTCTACCGCACCCAGCTCGTATGGCCTGGTGGCCTCGCGCAATGCCTTGGCGCGCATCAAGAGCATCAACTTCGCCGCAGCGCCCACCGCGAACATCCTGGCGCAGCAGTCGTCGACGATCACGCTGGCCGGCAGCATCGAGATCAGCTCGGCGGCAAGCAGGCAGGCGGTCATCTCCGCCGACTCGGTGTCGTCTGTGGTCTGGGATGAGAGCGACCCGCCGACCATCAACATCACGGCGGCCACGCTGTCCGTGTCGGTGGCGTTCGTATCCGCCTTCCTCGCCGGGATTGTGAGGCTCAACGGCGCCACGTTCGCCGGCGGCGCTGTGGTCTCCGGCAAACGCTACCTGGCGGCTGAGGGCGGCATCGTTTCCAGCAGCGGCGCTGGCGCCAGCTTCTACCCGGGCTCGACCGCCGGCGACGCCACTACCGGCTTCTACTACTGAGCCACGGCTCCGCCCCATGAACACCCACGCTCCAGAGGGCGCGCGTCGGCGCGCGCATGCGCATGGTTGATTTGCAGACGATCGACATCGGCTCGTTTCCCAACGATGGGACTGGCGATGACATCCGTCGCAGCTTCAAGAAGACGAATGCGGCGATCGCGAAGGTCAACGAGCATGATCCGGCGATCAGCACGCTGCAGGTCGACGTCGCGGCCGCCGACCAGAAGGCGCAGGACGCCAAGAACAGCGTCGTCGACGGGCTGCTGAGGTTCGATACCAAGGCGCTGATGGATGCCGACCTGAACCATGGCCAGGGCATCCAGGCGCAGGTGATCCACGATCCCGGGCCGGTCTCATCGACGGCCGGCAACGGCAGCTATGAGAAGGTCGGCGCCAGCGGGACGGGCAGCTGGACGAAGACCTCCGACGACACCATGCCCGGCCTGTCCCAACGTATCACGCTCACGACGGGCCGCGTGGCGAGCGTCGAAGGCCAGGACATCACCAGGCCGCAGGCGACCTCCCTCTTCGCGGGCTGGGGCGCCGACGACTGGCGCGGCATAGCCTCGGCGCCGGGCACTGACGGCACGTCGGAGCTCTACTTCGGGTCGAACGGTGCCGATGAGAACCGCTTCGCCGCAAATGGGATCCACGCCGAGGCGGCGCCGCGCGGTCCGGTCTGCATCGACTATCTCGGCTTCGGCTGGAGCCGCTACAAGTTTCGCGAGAAGCCGGAGGCCGACGGCACCTACGCGCTCCTCGGCTACGTCGACGCATCATCGGTCGACTACGCCTGGAACGGCAAGTTCAACGGCGCCTATACGATCCCCGACAGCCTGACCCCGCTCGGCCAGCCGGTGGACGTCCTGCATGCCCAGATGGCGCGCGGCGCGATCCAGCGCGAGATCATGCTGCGCGAGCAGTTCAAGGCCGGCGCGTTTCCGGCGCCGCCCACCAGCTACGTGATGCCGGCCGGCATCAAGAGCACCGACGTTGCCACCTACGGCACCTTCGGCAATCAGCTGATCCCGGCCATCAAATTCACCGGCCAGCGGCTCTGGCGCGCCAACATGGGCAACCTGCTGGCGCCCGGCACCAATCCGGAGCTGCCGCCGATCCACATGCGGTTGAGCTATGTCGACGTCGACCTCGCGGCGTGGAAGGCCAATCCGGCCGGCGTTGCCTGGCAGCCGAACCTGTTCGTCGTCAACAATGCCTCGAATGTGGGCGTGACCGACAACATGCTCGCCCAGATCGAGGACGGGCGCCTGGTCGTCCTCTACACGATCGAGGACAACAACTCGGCTCATCCGCGCACGATCCGCGGCTTTACGGTCAACAACCCGCTCGGGGTGACGACGCCGGGGACGGCCCTGCTGGGCAACGATTGCTTCCTGGGTTTCGGCTTCATCGGTGCGCCGCATATGTGGGGCTCGGAGATCCGCTTCGGCGCCTCCGATCCGGTCCGCGGCGTCACGCCACCCTATGCCGACTATCAGGCCAGCCGATGGAAGCGCCTGATCACCTACGGCGATGACCTGACCTGCGAAACCATCTGCACGCTGCCCTACATGGGCGACATCTCGCTGGAGAGCTATCGCGAGTTCAGCATCGTCCGGACCGGCCCGAACCAGCTCATGCACTGGTTCAGGACGACCGACAGCCAGCACGTGCAGACCGGCTACATCGACGACGACGGCCAGATCAGGTGGGGTCCGGATGCAGCGTTCCCGTCCACGCCGGTCAACGGCGTGATCGGGACCGGCTTCGTCACGACGTCGGCGAAGATCTGGCTCGGCCGCTCGCCCAGCGGCCGCCTGGTGCTGATCTACAACGCATCGAGCGGCGTGCGGCGATTCATGACCGTCGCGTTGTCGGAGCCCGGCGAGACTGCGCTGGTCTTTCCGTATTCCTGCCGCATCGACGGACGTGGCACCGAGAAGCCCTATGTCACCTACCCCAACGGGGACTTCTTCATTCCGGCCGACGGCATCTACCGCGGCGACATCTTCTACAGCTACGACTGCGGCCGCGGCGGGGTCAACAGCGGCGTCCAGAGCAATGAGATCCTCGTCGGCACCATCAACGAGGCCGACATCGTGGCGCTCGGCAACGCAGCGCCCTTCTACACCAACGTCGTGACGAGCTGACTGAGGCCACCATGTCGATGCGGGAAGAGCTCATCGCCGCCGCCAATGTGCATGACGAGATCGCCGGCATGCACCGGGAGGCGGCGGACAATCCGGAGGAGGCTGCCGAGTGGGCAGCGCGCGCGGCCGCTGCCTGCGACGGTCTCAGCCGGCAGGTGCTCGGCTCGGCGGCCGCCGACGCCGCAGCTGAGGCCGCATGCCGGGCAACGCTCGATGCGGCTGCTCAGGGCACCGCATCGGCGCATCAGGCCGCAGCCGATGCCCATACGACCGCGAGCACGCTCAACCACGGGGCTGCCAATGCCTGATCTGATCACCATCGACAGTCCGGCGGTTCCGGGCTCGGGCTACATCACCATCGCGCGCAACGCGGCGGCCGAGGCCATTGCCCAGATCCCGTCCCTGCAGGAGTGGTTCGACCCGTCGAGCCAGTACCTGCGCGGCAATTCCGGCGTGTCGTTCCTGATGCGCGGCAAGCGCCGCGGATTGTTCGCCAAGGGCTTCACCTCGGGCCGGCCGCCGTCGGTGACGATCGGCGCGAACAACGACAAGCCTGCGCTCGGCTTCGGCTTCACCGGCGCGGCGATGGGCTCCAACGGCGGCCTGATCGTCGTCTCGAAGGCCACCCAGGACAGGTATGTGCCGGATGCCACGTGCCCCCTGATCAACGCGGCGGAATTCACGATCGTCGGCGCGGCGAAGCTCGACAACGTCGCCCTCGGCGCCGGTCACGACAACACCGGCATCGGCGCCATCGTCGCCAACTCGGAGGCGGCCGACTATTTCGCCATCTACATCGACAGCCAGGGCAGGCTGAACGTCTGCCACAACCAGGCGACCGACGCCGGCGGCTTCCTGCTGCGCGGCACGGACAACCTCGCCGCCGTCGTGGGAAGCGCCACGAAGGCCTTCCGCTACCGCTACAACTTCAACTTAGCCGCCAAGCTCGCCACGCTGCGGGTCAACGGCGTCGTGGTCAGCTCGAACACCAACGTCACGTCGGTGCCGAACAATTCGTTCCAGATCCGCTTCGGCGGGACCGGCTTCGATGGCACCGGCAATTCCAACGTGGCGAAGGGCATGTGGATCGGCGAGCACATGTTCTTCAGCGCCGATCTGGATGACCCGAGCCGCGCGGCCCAGGTCGCCAAGGTGGACGCGTGGATGGCGAACCAGCACTACGATGCTTGAGAGCTAGCTGCTGCCGTAGCGCAGCGCACGCCACCCCTGACCACGCTGCCGTAGGCGCAGCTCCTCAGCCCACCCATCCCCGCACCACCACGCCCCGCCCTCTCGGCGGGCGCTTTGCCATGGAGCATCACATGCAATTCGTTGGCTCGGCGACGAAGCTCGCCGACATCGATCTCCCGCGCCTGGGCTCGCTCATCGGTGTGGGAGAGGACGAGATCCATGCCGTGCTCGACGTCGAGAGTCGCGGCTACGGCTTCGACACCAAGAAGCGACCGGTCATGTTGCGGGAGCCACACGTCTTCTACCGCAACCTGTCCGGCTCGAAGCGCGATGCGGCTGTCGCCCAGGGCCTCGCCTACAAGACCTGGGGCGCGAAGCCATACCCGGCCGACAGCTATCCCTCGCTGCTGAGGGCAATGGAGATCGATGAGACGGCGGCGCTCAAATCGTGCAGCTGGGGCCTCGGCCAGATCCTCGGCGAGAACTTCGTCGCTGCCGGCTACGACAGCCCGCAGGAGATGGTGCGCGCCATGGTGGACGGGGGCGAGGCTGAGCACCTGGCGGCGATGGTCCGGTTCATCGAGCACAACAAGCTCGACGACGAACTGCGCAGCCACAACTGGGCCGCATTCGCCCGCGGCTACAACGGGCCCGGCTATGCGGCGAACGGCTACCACACCAAGCTGGCGGCGGCCTTTGCCAAGTGGCGGCGGATCCCCGACACGCCATGGAAGCCGGACGCGCTGCCGCCGGCGAACGACGCCGTGCCGGCGACCTTGCGCCGCGGCTCCAAGGACGCGGCCACCGTCCGGCAACTCCAGACCGAGCTCAACCGCCTTGGCTATGGCCTCAAGGTGGATGGCGACTTCCAGCTCAAGACCGATACGGCAGTCCGGAGCTTCCAGACGAAGGCCCGCTTGTCACCGATCGACGGCGTCGTCGGCCCGGCCACATGGCGCGCGCTGATGAGCACTGCGCCGGCGTCCGCCGCGGCGGCCTGATCAATGCGGCTTGCGCCGATCTGACGGCAGAGTCGCCGCCGCAGCGAGAAGATGATGGGCGATCTCGGTTGCCGTCTCTGCTGTCAGGAACAGCGCGATCGACGGCTTGTCCGCGAGCGCGGACGGATCCTCATGCTCACCAGGCGTAGCCAGCCTCAGCCGTAGGGCGGCCAGTCCACCGGCCGCGGCACAATCACCGCCCGTCACGAGCCAAACGCCGAGCTCGTCCTTCCCCTGATCGTCGTCCTGCATGCGGACCCCATTCGCTTGCTGGAGGATCGCCGGGACGTAGCACAACCGCGGCGGGCGGTTCTCGCACTCAAATCGCCACACCCCATTTGGAGCTGCCCCTATGAAACTGCCCCTCGCGGCGGCCGCGGCCGTCTGCGCGCTCTCGCTCGGCGCGTGCCAGACCTCGCAGGTCGCCCAGACCGTCGGCCAGCTCGCGGGCGAGTGCCAGCAGCTCCAGGCCGGCCTTGCCGCGGTCGACCTGTTCGTTGACAGCGCGCTGCTCACCGGCGCCCGCACGATCCTCTACGGCGTCTGCTCGGCGCCAACCACCACCAACCCCTCTGCCGTCACCGCGGTCCGCCAGGCGCGCCAGCAGGTCGACGCCATCGCTCAGGCCAAGGGCCTGTACGTGCCGGCGAGCGGCCGGCGCTGACCCTCATCCTCAACCGGAGATCACCATGGACATCAACATCATCATGCAGGTCGTGCGCTATGTCCTGATCGGCATCGGCTCGGTGCTCACCACTCAGGGCTGGCTCGACGACGCCACGGTGCAGTGGATCGTCGGCGGTGTCATGACCTTGGGCCCGATCATCTGGGGGCTGTGGGCGCAGCGGCCGGCGGCGTTGATCGCCAAGACGGCTGCGCTGCCGCAGGTGCAGACGGTCATCGCCGATCCGGCGACAGTCGCCAAGGTCGACGTCCCCAACGTGGTCACGCGCTAGACCATGATCGTCGTCCGCCGCATGGTCGTTGACCTTGGCCGGCACTTCGCTGTGCGGGCGTCCGAGTGGGCCCTCGCCGGCATGGCCGCCGGGTACGGCGTCGCTCTGCTCTGGCCCGGCGAAACGTTCGGCACGTCGGCCAGCTACAGCTTCATGGCGGTGCTGGCCAATGAATCGACCTGGGGCCTCGCTGCGCTGACGATCGGCCTCATCCGCCTCATGGCCTTGTTCATCAACGGCACCTATCGCAGGTCGCCGCTCATCCGCGCCGGCACGGCGTTCCTGTGCGTCGGCCTCTGGACGGCAATCGCTCTCGGCCTATCAGCGGGCGACGCGCATGCGCCCGCGACGGGACTGGCCGTCTACCCCGTGCTCGCCGTGCTCGACATCTGGAATGTGTATCGGTCGATGCGTGACGGGAGCACCTATGGCAGCGGTACCTGATCCGGGCGACAGCCTTTCGTGGGGGCAAGTCGCGGCGGCGATTTTCACCTTCGTGGCCGCGGTCATCGCCGCACTCTGGGGCAAGCTGAAGAGCGAAGAGGCGAAGAGGCCAAAGCCCGTCGAGGCCGACAACATCGTGCTCGCCGGCGCCGCGATTGCCGACACCAAGCCGATCCGCGAGCTCGCCGCGGCAGTGCTGTCGCTGGCCGAGAAGAACCAACGCATGGCGGTGGCGGCCGAGCGCCAGGCGCGCGCCCTGGAGGAGGTCTCCGCCAACATGGGCAACGCGATCGCGCACATGGAGCGCGCCGCCGATGCTCAGGAGGCCGTGGCCAAGGCTCACGATCAGATGCGCGAGATGGCCGAGCGGTGGATCGAGAAACAGGAGGAGCGCTACATCCGCTCGCTCGAGGGGCAGCTCTCGGCGGCGCGGAAGGGTTGATCGTGCTCAACCGCTGGCGGAGAGGAGATCCCGAACCTGCGCTACTCGACGCATCTCGGTTTGGGCCGCGAGTCTATCCCGGAGCCCCATAAGCCTCGCACGAATGGCCTCATACTCCTGTAGGATTCCAGAAGCAGAGGCAGGACTCTCATGGCGCAGAATGAGTTCCGCGATGAGCTCGCGCTGACGTTCGATCTGGGCATCCTGAGCGACGATACCCGCCTCGACCTTAGCGAGTAGCTGTTCGACATTCGGCACTGCACCGCTCCCCTACATTTAGGCGGGAGCGCGCTTGGTCTCTCTGCCGTCGACGCCTGAGATAACCCTGCCGGCGATGGCGATGATATGGGGGCGGTCAACGTCGCTTTCGAGTCCAGCCACACCTGGTTCGCGCCTCGGCGCCCAGACTGGCCCCGGCACCGCGAGGTGACCGGGGCCATTTGTGCCTTTGGTGCCAATCCGATCCCGAACGAACCCCTACGCCGCCCCCCCCAAGTTGCAGAGCAAGGGGGCACCTTGCTAAGGGTGTTGTCCGAAAGCGCTATACAGAATGTTGCGTTTGTGCAACACCTATCGATGCCCGACTCAGAGGGAGGCTCGGACGTTATGGAAGACCTGTCTAATCCGCTCGATTTGAGCGCAGAAGCTGCGCTGGAACTCGCCGAATTGCGCAGGGGATTTCGCGAGGACGCTCCGGCCCTGAAGCAGCTGTTTGACGTTCTTCGGACGCCGGCGCCAGCGTTTGGTGGGGGTGAGACGGTAAGCATGCTCGCTGACGTGCGCGCCTATAAGGTCATAAGAAACTCGTGGTCGAAAGCGGATGCAACAAGGCCACGCCTCGACATGGCCGATTTCTCGGCGGCGGTAAAGGTCTATCTCGATGGCCTAGAACAGGGCGTCGCAAAAGGGGACCAGGAACGGATCGAGGAAGCCAAGCGGTTTTGCATGGCTCTTAACTCGAATCTTGTCAATAAGGAGATGTCAGCCATCTATGCGCGACGCGAGCGCAGCGACTCGCGTTACATAAGCTGATGACGATATTCTTCGATAGTAAGGAAAAGATATATAACATCCAGAAGACTATTGATGGTCTTCTGGATGCTGACTTTCCTGTTTCGTCGGGTCGAAGCGCGCTTGAGATATTAAAGAAGAGCTTCTCAGAGATTGAGGAGAAAATCGTTCGATCGAACCGACTTAGCAACGAGTCGGACCTCAAGCAGCAGGCCGAGAATCTTAATCTCAAGGTTCTGCGTGTCCTTCCTATTTTGGGGATTATCCTGAGATCTACGAATGTGCGGAACGCATTCGAGTTTATAGAGCCTCTGAGTTCGCTGGCCTCATCAGTTCTTCAGGGACGTCCTAAGCTTATACTATCATCAGAATGGGATTATGTGCCGTTTGCCTATCCTCAGTCGCTCGACGATTTGAAGAGCTTCGTGTTCATCGGCATGCCGGCATCGGAAAGCGCCAATGCTCTTTTGATGCCCCTCGCGGGCCATGAAATTGGCCACGCAGTTTGGCGGAACCGAGGGATTGGTGGCCCTGCTCACACCACTCTCCAATATCGTTGCAGCGATCTTTATGGTAGGAATATGCCGGAATTCAAAAGGCATTTTCCCAATTTTGACACTAACGATCTCTTGGCCGCCGATGATTTAACCGACAGCATCGCGCAATCTGTAGACATTGCGGTCAGACATGCAGAAGAAATATTCTGCGATTTATTTGCGTATGCGGTCTTTGGTGCATCCTATGTGCATGCATTTTGCTATGTTTTAGCTCCAGCATTCGGAGGTCGATCTGACCTAAATTATCCGTCACATCGCAGACGGTTGGAGATCATTTACCGGATTGCGCAGGAGGAGGGGGTGGCTCTTCCGCCTGAAGTCTTGGCAAATTTTGCCGAGCCTCCGCTGACCGGAACTCCTTTGACAAGATTTATCATGCGAATGGCCGAAGAGAGCGTGGCCCCACAAGTTAATAGCTTGTGGGACAATGTTAAAGACCTTCTCACCGGGGCATCCGTTCAGCGACCGCACTCGAACAAAGCCAACAGGCACTTGAGTAGCTTTAACCTTGGAACGCCTGCATCTGACCCTAGTTCGTTGGGTGACATTATCAACGCAGGCTGGTTGTACTATCTCGAATGGCAACAGGACGAATCGGCCGCGAAGGAGACGGGCGCGGCCCTGGGGAGGCTGAACGAGATGATTCTTAAATCGGTGGAAGTCCTCGAGTATAGACGGCGGGTGGGCTAATGGTGCTGAGCGCGTCAAAGCTCAAGGCCGAGATAGAGGCGGGGAACAGCGGTAATCAGCACGGAATTGGACTCGTTCCGTGTCCAGATCTAGATGAAATTGAGAGGAGCGGAGAGACATCAGTTAGTCTAAGGCTCGGCAGATGGTTCTTGACTCTGAGACAGACATCCGAGACTCATATTGACCCGTTCTCAACAGCTGGCTCATTCGAGAATAAATTCGCAAAGAAGCACTTTGTTCCATTCGGTCAAACATTTGTTGTTCATCCTGGGCGATTTGTTCTCGGTAGTACGCTTGAGTGGATCAGGCTTCCAAAGAAGTACGGAGCAGTGGTCGACGGCAAGTCCTCTATGGGGCGTCGCGGAATCATTATACAAACTGCGGCTGGCGTGCATCCCGGATTCTCGGGTTGCTTAACGCTTGAGATAACTAATGTCGGAGAGGTGCCGGTAAAGCTTCATGCCGGCATGTATATCTGTCAGCTGTTTATCCACGAAGTCAACGGTCCCCTGGGGGTTGGAGAATCCGTTCACGCCGGTCAGCGCAGGCCAAGGCTCGGCCAGATCCGGAAGGATCCTCTTTTGGAGAGTTTGAAACGCACTTCAAGCTGACAGCCACCCGGCGCGCCTAACGTTTCCGCCCGCCGCACTCCAATGTGCGGCCAGCCCGCACCCGCGGGCGGGGCTTTTGCGTTTCTGGGGGTAGGAAATTCAGCCTCCGAGCGCGCTGAGCGCTACCCACTTCTTCGCTTCTAGGTACCCTCGGATAACCCGGTTCCCGCCCGTGCCGGTGTAGACACAACCGCAGTATCCGCAGATCTCCGCGGCGCCTACCCAATCATCCTGCACGCCAGCACTATGCAGTTCGCCTGGGCTCAGGGGTCGTTGCGGCGGAGCCGCCGCACGGCAACTGGGTGACGGGCAGGCCTTTGTCTTGGGCATGGCAACGTGCTTTCGATCTACCGGAGGTCCGGCTCAATCCTACCGCTCACCCCGCCCCGTCGCCAGCCAGTCGTGCGACACGTCGAGCCCGCTCGCGATCGGAATGATGTCGGCGTAGGGCGGGGGACGGACGCCGCGGTACCAGGCTCGAGCGTCGACCGACGCGCGGCCGGGCCACGATACTCGGCGCCGGAGCCAGGCGACGCAGTCGACCTCGGTGGTGAGCCCGAGGCGCTCGGCCATGAGGGGGCGGAGACGCTCGGCGAACGTCATCGACCCAGCGCCCGCCGCGCCAGCTCCCGCGCCGCGTGCGCCTGGTAGCCGTCCAACTCCTCGATCAGCCGGTTGAGCGTGTCGCGGTCGGGCGCGTCCGAGGTGATGTGCTCGGCGATGATGTCCTGGGCCCGGCGGATGATGTCGTCCTCGGCGCGCAGGGCCTGGCGGAGGCGGTCCGTGGCGGGCGCCATGGCGGACCGTCAAGCGCCGTTGTCGCGCGAGGTGATGATCTGCGACATCGGCGTCCGTGGCCGAACGCCGTCGAGGAAAGCCTCTATTGCTGTCGACGCCGGGCCGGTCGGGCCGCTGCGCCTCTCCCATTCGCGCACCGTGGCGCCCGGATCGCGCCCCTGGAGCCGTAGAGCTCGCGCCAGCTCGACATAGTAGAGGGGCCGGTCCAGCCCCCACATCTCGCCGAGGGTGGCCCGGGCAGCGTGGAGTTCTGCGGGGGTCATCGGATCTCTCCGCGCCTCACCTCGGCAGCGATGCCCGCAGCCTCGGCTCTCCAGGGCGCCAATCTTGTTGGCGCAACTCGCCTGCCCAGAAGCGACCAGATTGCATGCCGCCCTCAATGTCGGCCGGCGCGTAGCTCTGCATCACCTCCAGGACGGCATATTCCCCAGCATCGGGGCACGATAACGTGATGAGGGTTTTGTACGGCGTGCGATGCGTGACCGTACTGCGGATTGGCGATGATCCTCGCGCTTGAAGCGCATCGATAATTTGGGCCGCAACGTGCTCTGCGCTGGTATTGCTGTAGCAGATCATCGGATCGTCCTCCGTGAAGGTGGGGCGCTGCCCCGTCAGAGTTTAAGCTGCCACCTCTGCGCCGACTCTGAGGTCATCGGCAACGATATCGTAGACCTGCCGCTCCGACGGAATCGCGTCGAGCACCCATGTCCGGAATACCACCGCGTCCGGCGGGTGATAGGTTTCGACCTCGAGCACGTAGAGCGTTTCACCGTTGCTCGGCCGGACGTATGAAAACAGCGAGAAGTGCGGCCTGGTGAAGCTGAACTCGCCGGTTTCCATGGCCTTGGCCGGTGCGATCGGCGTGCATGCGATGCCGAACTTGTCGAGCAACTGCTCGCGGATCGTCGGCCCTTCGGTTTCCTGTTGCTGGAGGACTTTCATAGCGGCGCCATGACTGGCTCTGCTTCCACCGGGCCGGCCTTGCTGACCAAGCGGGCGCCGCGAGGATCGGCAATGATGCCGCACTCGTAGCCGTGCGGATCTCGGATTACGTCGCCCGCGCCGTCCAGCGTATAGCCCTGCGGCAACTCATAATGTTGGGTGTCGCGACGTGTCTCGCCTGAGAGGCCCAGAACCATCCTGTCGGCCATGTGGCTCTCAAAGATGCGGGTGATCGTAACTTCCGTCATCGGATGGTCTCCCGATCGAGTGGGGCGCTGCCCCGTTGCTCATGATCGATTATATACAGGTTTTTCCTGTATCACGCAAGTGATGCGTCCTATTTTTTCTCCGAATACGTGTGCCATTGCCCAACCAAGGTCGCCGTGCGTACGTGCGCCCTCCGAGGTGGATGGAGCGGCTTGCGCTTCGGCAGACTTGTTCTATTTTTGTTCTCGATGGAGAAGCCGCCGCCCCAAGCCCCGCTCCCGACGCTGGACACCACGCTGCTCAGGTGGCCGCAGTCGTGGATCGAGTTCAGCTGCCCATACTGCAATCGGGGCGGGGTCAGCCAGGTGAGTGCCTGCGCCCGGCGGTTCGGGATCACCGTCACTATGGGCGAGCTCCTCTACCGCTTCGTTCGCAAATGCCCTCGCAGCCCCTATGACAATCGCCGGAAACCACAGAAGTATGGCGTGAAATGTGGTGCCCGAATCGAGGGGCTGGATCCCGACGCCCCGACCTACATCCCCTCGATGCTGGCACTGGAAATTGAAGAGAAGATCAGGCGAAAGCGCATGATGGGCTGGTGAGGGGGCGATGTTGAGCGCAAACGACCCGCCGGCTAGGTTCCTCGCATGTGCAACCTCTACAGCATCACCAGCACGCAAGCGGCGATCATCGCCTTCATCCGGCTTCTACGGGAGATCCAGGAGATCCTCGATCGAAGCGGGAACCTTCCTCCGATGCCGGGCGTCTTCCCGGACTACTCGGCGCCGATCGTGCGATTGGGGCAGGACGGGGCGGCCGAGCTAGCTCTTGCGCGATGGGGCATGCCCTCATCCAAGAAGGCCCTGCTCGATGCGGCAACGAAGCGCGCGGACAAGCTCAGGGCCCAGGGCAAGGATGTCGACTTCGCCGAGCTGCTACGTATGGAGCCGGACAAGGGGACGACCAACATCCGCAACACGAAAAGCGCGCATTGGAAGCCGTGGCTCGGGCCCGGGAGCCGCTGTCTCGTCCCCTTCAACTCGTTTGCGGAACCGGACCAAGTCGGCGGCTCCCTCAAGCCGGTATGGTTCGCCTTCAACGACGAGCGGCCGCTTGCCTTCTTCGCCGGCGTCTGGACGCCCTGGGGCAGCGTTCGCAAGGTCCGGACCGGATGGGAGGAATGCGAGGTCTATGGTTTCCTGACGACAGACGCCAACGCGGAGGTCGGCGCGGTGCACTCAAAGGCCATGCCGGTGATCCTCACCACGCCGGAGGAGTGCGAGATCTGGCTGACGGCGCCGGCGCCCGAGGCGCTCACGCTGCAGCGGCCATTGCCGGATGGCTCGCTCCGGATCGTCGCGCGCGGAGCGAAGGAAGATCCGCCGCCAGATGTGGAGGCTCTGCTATGACCAAGGGCGAGATCAGACGATTTGCCGTTGAGTATGAGGCGGTGACGCTCGATGCCTATCAGAGGCTCGTGGCGGCGCCACTCGAAGAGGACACCAAGGACGCGCTTGCGAACTGGATGGCGCTTTCCTCCTTGGGCGCCGAGCTGACGCCAGGGGACGCCGAGCGGCTCAACGTCCTCCTGAACAAGCGCCGGATGATCCCGCCGGCGGCCGCGGAGGCTGTCGTGCGCGCGGCCATGGCCAGTTTTGGCATGGGCCCCGAGCACCTGAGATATGGGGCGTTGCCCCCGCGATCCTGAATTCGTGGTCAGTCCTCCCGCACGCCCTTGACCACCGGCGCCCGCAGGCTCCCATCCCTCGTGCGGCCACGGTGCTCGATCTCGACGCGGATCTCGGGCCGGACCCAAACGACGCCCTTGGCGCGCAGGCCCCCGATCGGGGAGCGCTCGACGATCATGGCGTCCAGCCGCCGCTTGAGTTCCTCGGCCGTGATGCCCGTCAGCCCGCTGCCGGCGCTGCCGACCGGCACCAGCCGGCCATCGCGCTCCTCAGCGAGCCGCACGCTGCCGAGCCGCCGCGAGCCCGGCGTCAGCTCGTAGCCGATGACCGTGTACATCCCGCTCTCGACGCACTTGGCCTTGAGCCAAGACCGGCTGCGGCCGCTCTCGTACGGGGCGTCCCGGCGCTTGCTGACGATCCCCTCGAGCCCGGCTGCACACGCCGCGCGCATGATCGCGGCGCCGTCGCCCTCGATCTCCTCCGATAGCCGGATCCAGTCCGTCGTCGCCGGCAGGATGGTGATGAGCGCGTCGCGGCGGTTATCGAGAGTCCACGAGCGGAGATCGTGGCCGTCGAGGAACAGCAGGTCGAACGCCACCAGACGCGCGTTGACGGCGGCCTTGCCGTGCGAGCCTCTGCCAAGAGCCTCCTGCAGCAGGCCGAAATGCGAGATGCCGCTCTCGTCCAGCACGACGGCCTCGCCGTCGATCACGGCGCTATGGATGGGCAGCTCGGTGAGCGCCGCAGCGATCCCCGGGAATCTCGCCGTCCAGTCGTGCCCGCCGCGGGTCCGGATCTCGACGTGCCCGTCCTCCAGGTAGCAGCCGACCCGGTAGCCGTCCCATTTGATCTCGTGCATCCAGCCGGCGGCCGACGGCGGGCGCGCGACCAGCGTCGCAAGGCACGGCTCAATCCAGGCGGGGAGAGGCTGCTCGAACAGCTCGGGCTGCCGCTTGTCGCGCTTGCGCGGCGCGACGGACCGGCTGCGCGCTGTCTCCGCCGCCGGCGCGGCGCGCTGCTGGGTGCGTGGCTTGCGGGGCGGAGCGGCCATGCCTGGAGCATGGCACGGCGCCGTTAACGGATCGACTCAGCCGGCGCGCGTCGGCCAGCGGTAGTCCCAGATGGGGATGCATGCGAGGTCACCCAGGCGCTTGTAGCAGCCGAGGTGATCGTAAGCGATGCGGTCAGCCGTGACAGCCGTGATCGGCGCCGTCATCAGGGCAGCGCCCCTTGTGTCCATACGGACTGCCCCGGCCCGGATGTCGACGCTCCAGATCTCCGAGGTGGTCCAGCCGAGCTCGGCGGCGGTCTGTGCATGCTCCGCGAGGAATCTCTTCGCGAGCCCGTGCACCAGCGGCCAGTCGGAGAATCCGGGACAGGGGGCGCGCTCGGGGGAGAGCTTTTGGAAGCCGGCCTGCCATTCTGCAACGAGGGAGAGTCGGTCGAGCATGGCTCGATCTCTACCACGCGGACGCCCGCCGCGCGCGCCCTCTGCACCATGTCGCGGCGGTCATGTCGGAACATGCCTGGAACAGTGGTTTGGCAACCGATGCCCACAAATTGGCAACCGCCGCCATTCCGGTCGAATGCCAGAATGGTCTAATGCGTTGCAAAGATTGCGGAAAACTGGTGCCGGCTGAGGGATTCGAACCCCCGACCCCCTGATTACAAATCAGGTGCTCTACCAGCTGAGCTAAGCCGGCTCGCGCCCTGCGCACGGCTCAAGCCGGCAGCGGGACCAAGCGAGGGGCTAGCAACAATTCGCTGTCCTCGCAAGGCTTCGACGCGCTGAACCGGCGCCCTCCAAACGATTCATTCCCTGTTCAGCTCCGAATGGGATAATAACGCAACGTCGAGGTTTGCCGTTCGGGTGGGGTGAGCGTCACGTTCCCTCGCTCGTCAATCGAGGAGTACGAACCATGATCAAGTCACGCGTGCGCAAGATGGCCATGGCCGGCGCCCTGGCGGCGCTCACCACCGGCGGCGCCCTTGCGGTCACCACCACCGAAGCCTCGGCCTGGTGCCGCGGTTGGGGGTGCAACAACAACGGCGGTGCCGTCGCCGCCGGCGTCATCGGCGGTCTGGCTGTCGGGGCGCTCGCCGGCGCGGCCGCGGCCAATGCGGCCCCGCCGCCTGCGCCGGTCTATGTCGCACCGGGGCCCGGGCCGGTCTACGTCGAGGAAGAGGTGGACCCCGGCTGCTACCGGGCTCCGCGCCGCGTCTGGATCGACGGCATCGGCTGGCGCCAGCGCGTGGTCACCGTCTGCGAATAAGTCGCAGTCATCTCGGCTGGTCCGGCTGGAACCCCGCCCCATGGGCGGGGTTTCCTGTTTTTTGGGTACCGCGCAGTAACCGGCAGCTCAAGGTCGAGCGATCTCGTGCCGGGGTTTTGTCGCCTGCGAGTAGTCGGTCCGCGCCGGCCGGTGGAATTGTATCACCGTCTCGTGAGGGGGAAGCGGTTTCCATTTGATTGGGATCATCTTTTTTCCGCCCCACGTGTTTACCATCTGACAACAAGTTCGCGTGAGGGAGTTCGAAGATGCGTCGTCTGAAGGCTGCCGCACTGGCGGCTTTAGGAGCCGTTGCACTGGGTGCGACGATGGTGGCGTCGTCCGCCCCCGCCGAAGCGCGGTGGGGTGGCGGCGGCTGGCACGGAGGAGGCGGCTGGCGCGGCGGCGGTTTCCGCGGCGGCTGGCATGGTGGCGGCTTCCGCGGCGGGTGGGTCGGCCGTCCCGGCTGGGGCGGCGGCTGGCGTGGGGGGTATTGGCGCGGCGGCGGTTGGGGCGGTGGCTGGGGCGGTCGCCCCTATTGGGGCCGCGGCTACTGGCGTGGCCCCTACTACGGCGGCTACTACCCGGGATGGTACGGCGGCTATTGGGACGGTGGCTATTACGATGGCGGCGCGGTCGCCGCGGGGATCGTCGGCGGCCTCGCGCTCGGTGCTGCTGCGGCCGCGGCATCCCAGCCGGCCTACACCACGGCGTGCTTCCGTGGGCCGAGGCGGGTCGTCGTCAACGGCCGCTGGGTGATCCGCACGGTGACGGTCTGCCCGGCCTATTGACGATCGCCCCGCAGCGCTCGCTGCGAGCCCAAAAGGAAAAGCCCGCCATCCGGCGGGCTTTTTTGTTGCGGTCCGGCAGGTCTCCGCGCCCGCGAGCGGCGGGCGCGGCGCCGTTCATTTCTCGCTGTAGGTGAAGATGTCGCGGTCCTTGGTCTCGGGCAGCAGCAGCAGGCCGATGACGAAGGTCATCAAGGCGATGACGATCGGGTACCAGAGGCCGGAGAAGATGTTGCCGCTGGCCGCCACGATGGCGAAGGCCGTGGGTGGCAGGAAGCCGCCGAACCAGCCGTTGCCGATGTGGTAGGGCAGCGACATGCCCGAGTAGCGGATGCGCGTCGGGAACAGCTCCACCAGTAGCGCTGCGATCGGCCCGTAGACCATGGTGACGTAGAGCACCAGGACGAACAGCAACCCGATCAGCGTCAGCGACCGCGGGTCGGAGAGCACCTGGCCGACGGACGGGGTCTTGACGATGCTGGCATCGCCGGCCTTGGGGTAACCCGCCGCCTGGGCCGCTGTGAGCAACTCCGCCCCCTTGCCGTCCGCAACGGACGCGCTCGCGCCGTTGACCGTGGCGGTGAGCGGCGAGCCGGCCGGACCGGACAACAGATCATAGTGCACCGAGGCGCTGGCCAGCGTCCGCCGCACCACGTCGCAGGGCGAGGTGAACACCCGCACACCGACCGGATCGAACAGGCTGCCGCAGGTGGCGGGGTCCGCCGTCAGCTGCACCTTCACCTGCTCGGTTGCGGCGATCAGCTTGGGATTGGCCGCCTTGGCGATCATGTTGAACAGGGGAAAGTAGGTGACGGCGGCGAGCAGGCAGCCCGCCAGCAGGATCGGCTTGCGGCCGATCTTGTCGGATAGCCACCCGAACAGGATGAAGAACGGCGTGCCGATCAGCAGTGCGAAGGTGATCAGGAGGTTGGCTGTCGTGCCGTCGACCTTGAGCGTCTGGGTGAGGAAGAACAGCGCGTAAAACTGCCCCGTGTACCAGACGACGGCCTGGCCGGCGGTGGCGCCGAGCAGGGCGATGATCGCGATCTTGGCGTTCTTCCAGGTGCCGAAGGCTTCGGAGAGCGGCGCCTTCGACTGTGTGCCTTCCTCCTTCATCCGCTGGAAGGCCGGCGATTCGCTGAGCTGCAGGCGGATCCAGATGGAGAAGCCGAGCAGGATGATCGACAGCAGGAACGGCACGCGCCAGCCCCAGGCGTTGAAGTCCTCCGTGCTCATGTTGAGGCGCAGCACCAGGATCACCATCAGCGACAGGAACAGGCCGACGGTCGCGGTGGTCTGGATCCACGACGTGTAGAAGCCGCGCCGGCCCTGCGGCGAGTGCTCCGCGACGTAGGTCGCCGCGCCGCCGTACTCGCCGCCGAGCGCCAGGCCTTGCAGCAGGCGGCAGACGATGAAGGCGACGGGTGCCAAGTAGCCGATGGTGGTGTAGCCGGGCAGCAGGCCGACGACGAACGTGGACAGGCCCATGATCGTCATGGTGACGAGGAAGGTGTACTTGCGGCCGATGAGGTCGCCCAGGCGGCCGAAGAACAGGGCCCCGAAGGGGCGCACGGCGAAGCCGGCGGCGAAGCCGAACAGCACGAAGATGAACTTGGCGGTATCGTTCGTGCCCGGCACGAAGTTCATGCTGATGTTGGCCGCGAGCGAGCCCGCGAGGTAGAAGTCATACCACTCGAAGACGGTGCCAAGGGACGAGGCGACAATCACCTTCCGTTCCTCGCCCGTCATGGGACGGTGCTCCGTCTTCGCGTCGCGGGACGCTGTAGCCATCGTCATGCGTCTCTCCTCGCCCTTTTCTCTCTGGATCGCCGGCATGGGGTCGGGCCGTCCGCGCCGCCTCCGTCCAGCGCCGAAGCTGGCGGGGCGAGGCTGCGGCGCACGCCCACTTCGCGCGCGCAAAAACGTTCGACGGCTGCACGGTAGAGAGCCCCCCGGGCCTGTCGCTCGACAATTGGTCGGGCGACTTTGGTATGAGCTGAGGCCGGGGGGGTAGGACGCGCCGAGCCGCGGCGCAGTTCACCGTCGGACGGAATCACCCGGTCACGGGCAAATGCGTCCACGCTTTGAATTTGAGCGTCTCTGCGACCGGGTGGTGACGCCCGATCGGCAAGCGATGGCGATCATGCCGCATCGGTGTCTCCTTGGGCCAACCGACGCGTTACGGCGTAGAGCGCGACGGCCGCCGCGTTGGAGACATTCAGGCTCTTGATGGCGCCGGGGACATCGAGCCGCGCCAGCACCTGACAGCGGCTGCGGGTGAGCTGACGCAGGCCCTTGCCTTCGGCGCCGAGCACCAGCGCCAGGGGCCGGCGCAGCGCCACGCCGTCGAGCGGTTCCACCCCCTGCGAATCGAGCCCGATGCACAGCACGCCGCGCTCCCCCAGCGTCTGCAAGGCGCCGGCGAGATTGCGCACGATCACGAACGGCACGTGCTCCAGGCCGCCCGACGCGGCCTTGGCCAGCACGCCTGTGGCGGCCGGGCTGTGCCGCGCGGTGGTAACGATGGCGGTGACGCCGAAGGCCGCTGCGGACCGCACGATGGCGCCGACGTTGTGCGGGTCGGTGATCTGGTCGAGCACCAGGATGAGGCCGTCCTGCGGCATCGTCTCGAGGGTGGGCGCGGGGAGGGGGGCGGCTTCCACGTAGAAGCCCTGATGCACCGCCTCGGGCCCGACCAGACGCTCGATGGCGTCCGGACGCACGATCTCCGGCGTCACGCGCGGGTGCCCATGTTCCTCCGCCAGGCGCTGGGCGGCGTTTGCGGTCAAGAGCAGGCGATGGATGCGCCGCCGGGGATTGGCGAGGGCCTCGACGACCGGATGCCAGCCGAAGAGCACGACCAGGTCGGGCTCGTCCGAGGCCCGCTCGGGCCGCCGCCACGCCGGGCCGGGCCGGGCGGGCTTGCGCGCTGTCATGATGGTCGTCTCCAAATTCAAGAGGCAAATTCAAGAGGATTGCAGGACTTCGCGACTGAACCACGTCGTCCAATTGCGAAGTCTCCCAGGTGGTGCATGATCAGGCATCTTCGCCAAACCCGCGGAGCATGCCCTATGAAGCCGATCGTCGCGCGTTGGCAAACCCCATCGGGGGACGGGGTTGAGCACCTGGTGCTGCGGCACGAGGGGAGCGACATCTTCGCCGAAGCGGTGGTGATGGGCGAGGCCGCCCAGCCGGCCGCCGTCTGGTACCGCGTGCTGTGCGATTCGGACTGGCGGGTCCGTGATCTACGGATCGCGCGGATCGGCGCCGATCGCGCCGTGGAGCTGCGGGGCGACGGCTTCGGCCGCTGGTGCGACGACACCGGCGCGGCCATGCCCGCATTCGACGGCGCCATCGACGTCGACTTCGCCGCAACCCCGTTCACCAACACGTTGCCGATTCGCCGGCTCGACCTGAGGCCAGGGCAATCGGCGGAGATCGCCACCGTCTATGTGAGCTTTCCCGATCTCGCGGTGAGCCGCGATCCGCAGCGCTATACCCGCCTCGATGCGCGCCACTACCGCTTCGAATCGCTCGACAGCGACTTCGTCAGGGATATCGAGGTGGACGAGCATGGCCTGGTGGTCAGCTACCCCGGCCTGTTCCAGCGCGTTCTCTAGCGTTGGGCCATACGGCGGGGACGACGCTCGATTAGGCGTTGACAGGCGGGCGGGGCCTCCTCATAAGAGCCCTCGTTGCCCCGCCGTTACGGCGGGGTTTCGCGTTGAGGCTCCGGCGGCGGTCGTGAATGCCGGGGGCTCGAACGATGGATCCGGAGGGGTGCCCGAGTGGTTAAAGGGGACGGACTGTAAATCCGTTGGCTACGCCTACGTTGGTTCGAATCCAACCCCCTCCACCATCGTCCCCGACAGCGCCGGGGCCTTTAGCCTGACGTCGACGGCGCGGGTGTAGCTCAATGGTAGAGCAACAGCCTTCCAAGCTGATGACGAGGGTTCGATTCCCTTCACCCGCTCCAGCGAACTAGCCGATCGCCAGGCATCATTCGAAGCGTTGTCGGAATCGACGTTCACGGCGAACGGCCACGGACTACGTGATCGGCTGATCATCATGCCGCCTGTCAGGGCATCGTGAACGGCGGCCGGCTCGGCCTCGCTGCCGAAGCAGGCCCATATCGACCGCCTGGCCTTGGCCTCCTCGATTGTCCCGTCGCTCATTATCTCGTCGCTTCCGGCCTCGAAGGCGGGACGCGGTCGGTCTGCACCAGCCTGCCGAAGGCTGACGCGCCCATCCGATTCGGACATGCTCCAGGCGTCTCAGGTCGAGGCGGAGCACCGGCGGCAGGACGCCGCACCGGAGAGGATCAGGGCTGCGCAGGTGTCCGCATCCGGGACGGCAAGCGTGCGGCGCGGGCCTCACGCTGCCGCGATGGGGCGGCCGGATCGCCGGCGCGCGAGCCCGATCGGCTTCTCCACAGGGTTGCGGATTGCTGCAGTTGCACGGCTGTGGTGCTGCGGGTTAGGAGCCCCCCGGGCTTGTTCAGGGGGCTTCATGTCGTTCTTGAAATCGATGGTCGCGGTCGCGTTGGCGGCCGCGCTGGCTGCGTGCGTCACGGTGACCAACCCGGCCACGCGCGAGCAGGTGCAGTCCTACCACTTGACGCGGGTGGATGTGGTCTACGCCGGAGATGCGAAAATCTGGTGGGGCGATGGGGAGCGCGAATTCGCCGCCACCAAGGGAGTGGCCGCCCATGATGCGGAGGGCGTCGCCAATACGCCGGAGGGCCAAGCCTATGTGCGTGACGTCATCTCCCGCAAGCTGACGGCGGCCTTCGAGCAGGCGCTCGGCGGCTATCTCGTCGGCGAACGGCCGGTGCGGCTGCAGGTGGTGGTGAAGGGGGTGCACATCTCGTCCGCCATTCAGCGAATCCTCATCGGCGGCAGCCATGCGATCGCGGCCGATATCAATCTGGTCGACGCCAAGACCGGTGAAGTGCTCATCCCGTTCGTGGGCCAGGGGGCGACCGTGCAGGCCGGGCAAGGCCTTGTCGGCACGATGGTCGATCATGCCGTGATGGCGGCGCCGATCGATCGCGTCGTCGACAGCATGGCCGTCACCTACAGGAATTGGCTGCTGAAGATCTGACCAGCCTCGCTCCACCTCGCCTCTTGAACCCGGCGGGAAAAGCCTCTAACCGGGCCTGCGATCCGAAAAGGAGCGGCCCCATCGCCGCCAACAGGGTACCTGTGAGATGGCCAAAGAGAAGTTTTCGCGGACGAAGCCGCACTGCAACATTGGCACGATTGGACACGTTGACCATGGCAAGACGTCGCTGACTGCGGCGATCACGAAGGTTCTAGCGGAGACGGGTGGGGCGTCGTTCACGGCGTACGACCAGATCGACAAGGCGCCGGAGGAGAAGGCGCGCGGCATCACGATCTCGACGGCGCACGTTGAGTACGAGACGAAGAACCGGCACTACGCGCACGTGGACTGCCCCGGTCACGCCGACTACGTGAAGAACATGATCACGGGCGCGGCGCAGATGGACGGGGCGATCCTGGTTGTGTCGGCGGCGGACGGGCCGATGCCGCAGACGCGCGAGCACATCCTGCTGGCACGGCAGGTGGGCGTGCCGGCGCTGGTGGTGTTCATGAACAAGGTCGACATGGTCGACGACGCGGAGCTTCTGGAGCTTGTGGAGCTCGAGATCCGCGAGCTGCTGTCGAAGTACGACTTCCCGGGGGACGACATTCCGATCGTCAAGGGCTCGGCGCTGTGCGCGCTGGAGGACAAGAGCCCGGAGATCGGCCACGACGCGATCCTGAAGCTGATGGAAGAGGTGGACGCCTACATTCCGCAGCCGGAGCGTCCGGTCGACATGCCGTTCCTGATGCCGGTCGAGGACGTGTTCTCGATCTCGGGCCGCGGCACGGTGGTGACGGGTCGCGTCGAGCGCGGCATCGTGAAGGTGGGCGAGGAAGTGGAGATCGTCGGCATCCGTCCGACGCAGAAGACGACGGTGACGGGCGTCGAGATGTTCCGCAAGCTGCTGGACCAGGGTCAGGCTGGCGACAACATCGGGGCGCTGCTGCGCGGCACGAAGCGCGAGGACGTTGAGCGCGGGCAGGTGCTGTGCAAGCCGGGCTCGGTGAAGCCGCACACGAAGTTCAAGGCGGAAGCGTACATCCTGACGAAGGAGGAGGGTGGCCGTCACACGCCGTTCTTCACCAACTACCGGCCGCAGTTCTACTTCCGGACGACGGACGTGACGGGCGTGGTGACGCTGCCGGAGGGCACCGAGATGGTGATGCCGGGCGACAACATCGCCATGGAAGTGACGCTGATCGCGCCGATCGCCATGGAGGAGAAGCTGCGCTTCGCCATCCGCGAGGGCGGCCGCACCGTCGGCGCCGGCGTCGTCGCCTCCATCATCGAGTAAGCGAGACAGGCGTTCCGCCTGCCGTGGCGCCGCCCGGGTGCTCAGCCCGGGCGGTCGCATTTCCGAGACGAGAAGCCTGTCGTCCACGGATTGATCCTTTGCCGGCCTTGTCAGGCCTACGATCATCGTGCATGTACCGCATCGGACGGTTCGTGCGCGGTTCCGCCGCTAGGAGTGTAGCTCAACTGGCTAGAGCACCGGTCTCCAAAACCGGGGGTTGGGGGTTCGAGTCCCTCCACTCCTGCCAGCGGCGAGCAGCGGTACCATGATCGGACGGGGTTGGCGGGCGGGACACGCGTCCCCAACTACGCTCCGCGCCTATGACGTCCAACCGTTCTCCCCGCCGCGTAGAATCAGGCTGAGCGGCGTAGGCTATTTTCAAACTGTGAGGAGCGGGCCGCCGCGCGGCCCCGGCAAGTCGATGGCGAAGACCAACCCAGTCGAGTTCCTCCAGCAGGTGCGCAACGAGGCCTCAAAGGTCACGTGGCCCACCCGCAAGGAGACGCTGATCACGACCGCGATGGTGTTCGTGATGGTGATCATCGCGAGCATCTTCTTCGTGGTGGTCGATCAGGCGCTGCGTTTCGGCGTCAGCTTCATTCTCGGCTTCGGGCGCTGAGGGGGAGGGCATGGCCAAACGCTGGTACATCGTCCACGCCTATTCCAACTTCGAGAACAAGGTCGCCCAGTCGATTCGCGACCAGGCGGCGCAACGCAGCCTCGAGGACAAGTTCGACGAGATCCTGGTGCCGACCGAGAAGGTCGTCGAGGTGCGCCGGGGCCGCAAGGTCGATACCGACCGCAAGTTCTTCCCCGGCTACGTCCTGGTGAAGTGTGACCTGACCGACGAGGTCTATCACCTCATCAAGAACACCCCGAAGGTGACGGGCTTTCTCGGCGCCGACCAGAAGCCGATGCCGATCTCCGAGCGCGAGGCCGAACGCATCAAGGGCCAGGTCGCGGAGGGCATCGACCGGCCCAAGCCCTCGGTCAGCTTCGAGGTGGGCGAGCAGGTGCGCGTCGCCGACGGCCCCTTCGCCTCCTTCAACGGCACCGTCGAGGAGGTCGACGAAAGCCGCGCCCGCCTCAAGGTCGCCGTGTCGATCTTCGGCCGCGCCACCCCGGTGGAGTTGGAGTACGCCCAGGTCGAGAAGGTTTGACGCGTCCCGCGATGGACCGTTGACAGGGGCGGGCTTGTGAGATAGCGAGCCCGCTTCCGTAAAAGCCGCGGAAGGCAAGCCGGTCGCCAGCCGGATCCCCTTGCCGTACCGCGGTCTGCGCCCGCCCGGCCCCGCGGCCGGGATTTTTCGTTTTCTGGAGCAGTTCATGGCGAAGAAAATCGTAGGCTACATCAAGCTGCAGGTGCCGGCCGGCGCGGCCAACCCGTCGCCGCCGATCGGCCCGGCGCTCGGCCAGCGCGGCCTCAACATCATGGAGTTCTGCAAGGCCTTCAATGCGAAGACCGGGCAGCTCGAGAAGGGCATGCCGATTCCGGTGATCATCACCGCTTACGGCGACCGCTCCTTCACCTTCGAGATGAAGCAGCCGCCGGTCTCCTACTTCCTCAAGAAGGCGGCGAACCTCAAGCTCGGCAAGAAGCCGGCCTCCGGCTCCAAGACCCCGGGCAAGGGTCCGACGGTCGGCAAGGTCAGCGAGGCCCAGCTCCGCGAGATCGCTGAGAAGAAGCTCGTCGACCTCAACTGCGATTCGATCGAGTCGGCCGTGTCGATGATCCGCGGCTCCGCCAGGGCCATGGGTCTCGAGGTCGTGGCCTGAGGGAGGGAAGCATGGCACATCTTGCAAAGCGCGTGGCCGCCTCCCGCGAGGGCATCGACCGGGCAAAGCTCTACGCCATCGACGACGCCATCAAGCTGGTGAAGGAGCGTTCGACCGCCAAGTTCGACGAGACGGTGGAGGTCGCCATGAACCTGGGCGTCGATCCCCGCCACGCCGACCAGATGGTCCGCGGCGTCTGCAACCTGCCGAACGGCTCGGGCCGGACCGTCCGCGTCGCCGTCTTCGCCCGTGGGGCCAAGGCCGATGAGGCCAAGGCCGCCGGCGCGGATATCGTCGGCGCCGAGGACCTCGTCGAGCGGGTGACCGGCGGCAACATCGACTTCGACCGCTGCATCGCGACGCCCGACATGATGGGCCTGGTCGGCCGTCTCGGTAAGGTGCTGGGCCCGCGTGGCCTGATGCCGAACCCGCGCGTCGGCACGGTGACCATGGACGTCGCCGCGGCCGTTGGGGCTGCCAAGGGCGGCGCGGTCGAGTTCCGCGTCGAGAAGGCCGGCATCATCCATGCCGGCGTGGGCAAGGTCTCCTTCTCCGAGGACAAGCTGGTCGAGAACATCAAGGCGTTCGTCGATTCGGTGGCCAAGGCCAAGCCGACCGGCGCCAAGGGCACCTATATCCAGAAGATAGCCGTGTCGTCGACCATGGGGCCCGGCATCAAGATCGATCCGGCGACGGTCGCCGGCGCCTGACGCGCGGGCCCCGCTGTCCACAGGGTCGCGGGGCCGGCGGCTCGCCGCTACTTGACAATCGTCGATTTGCCCCTTGGCAAACACGGCGCAAGCAGCTATTTAGGCGATATGAATTCAGACAACGATGGTCGCGGGTTGTTCAAATCCGCGGCTGTCTACAGAGCTTCCATCCGCAGGGATGGAGTGTGGCCGACGGGCCAAGGGGTAACCCTTTGCCCGGTGCGGCCATATGTCCTGTCCGAGACTGCAGGTGCCGATCGAGCTTGCCTCGTTCGGCCTAATTTCGTTCCGAAGCCTGCATAGACGGGTCCAACCGGACATCGCCCTCGTCAATCCGTCGTACATCGTATCGGCGCGACGTGGGCAATATCGGTTCGAACCACTCGCACCTGGCGCGGCAAGCTTCGGCTGGCCGTTCGCACAGGGGACAGGGCTTGCGAACGCCGTTTGAGGCGGTCGCGGCCAAGGTCCGATGATGGTCCAAGGCTCACGACCGCCGACGACGGCAGGTGCAGCCGGCGGATGAGGGACGTTCCCAATCCGCCAACCGGAGAGAGCCAAGTGGACAGAGCGGCAAAACGCGAGCTCGTCTCGACGCTCGGCGACGTGTTCGAGAACACGAGCGTCGTCGTCGTGGCCCACTACGCCGGCCTCACGGTCGCCGACATGCAGAAGCTCCGCAGGGAGATGAAGCAGGCCGGCGCCACCGTGAAGGTCGCCAAGAACCGCCTCGCCAAGATCGCTCTCGAAGGCAAGGCCGCCGCATCCATCGTGCCCCTCCTCAAGGGGCCGACGTTGCTAGCCTATAGCGACGACCCGGTTGCGGCGCCGAAGGTCGCCATCGACTTCGCCAGGACCCACGACAAGTTCGTGGTGCTCGGCGGCGCGATGGGTACGACTTCCCTGAACGTGGACGGAGTGAAGGCGCTTGCCACACTGCCGTCCCTGGACGAACTGCGCGGCAAGCTCGTCGGCCTGATCCAGGCCCCGGCGACCAAGCTGGCGCAGCTCTCCACCGCGCCGGCTGCCAAGCTGGCTCGTGTGTTCGGGGCCTATGCCAAGCGAGACGAAGCGGCGTAAGGCCGTTCCATCATCATCATCGTTCGAACCGATCTAGGAATGTGACTCATGGCTGATTTGACGAAGCTGGTCGACGAGCTGTCGAACCTCACCGTGCTCGAGGCGGCTGAGCTCGCCAAGCTCCTTGAAGAGAAGTGGGGCGTTTCGGCTGCCGCCGCGGTTGCGGTCGCGGCTGCTCCCGGTGCCGGTGGCGCTGCCGCCGCGCCCGTCGAGGAGAAGACCGAGTTCAACGTCGTGCTGGCGGCTGCCGGCGAGAAGAAGATCGAGGTCATCAAGGAGGTCCGCGCGATCACCGGCCTTGGCCTCAAGGAGGCCAAGGATCTGGTCGAGGCGGCGCCCAAGCCGGTCAAGGAAGGCGTCAACAAGGACGAGGCCGAGAAGATCAAGGCCCAGCTCGAGAAGGCTGGCGCCAAGGTCGAGCTCACCTAAGGCTATGCAGTCGGCATTCGCTGCCGGCTGTCGATGATCGAGACGGTCTCGACGCTCGGGGATCTCCCCTGGCGCCGGGGCCGTCGACCCGTCTCGGGCCCCCGCGCGGCGCCGGACGGCGGCGAGCACGGCTCGTCGAAGTGGAATTCAAGGCGCTACGGCGGGCGCCGCGACGTCTGGGTGGCAACCTAGCGCCTCTAATGGGCGCGGGCCGCGGCTCACGGCTTCGTCGAAGGAGCGAGGGACCACATGGCTCAGACCAACACCAGCAGGAAGCGGCTCCGCAAGTTCTTCGGCAAGATCAAGGAAGTGGCAGAGATGCCGAACCTCATCGAGGTTCAGAAGGCATCCTACGATCAGTTTCTGCTGGTGGATGAGCCCGACGGCGGCCGCCCCGACGAGGGCTTGCAGGCGGTCTTCCGCTCGGTGTTTCCGATCTCGGATTTTTCGAGCACCTCGCTGCTCGAGTTCGTCAAGTACACCTTCGAGCCGCCCAAGTACGACGTCGACGAGTGCCGCCAGCGCGGCATGACCTTCGCTGCGCCGCTCAAGGTCACGCTCCGCCTCATCGTGTTCGACGTGGACGAGGACACCGGCGCCCGCTCCGTCAAGGACATCAAAGAGCAGGACGTCTACATGGGCGACATGCCGCTCATGACGGACAACGGCACCTTCATCGTCAACGGCACCGAGCGCGTCATCGTCTCGCAGATGCACCGGTCGCCGGGTGTGTTCTTCGATCACGACAAGGGCAAGACCCACTCGTCCGGCAAGCTGCTGTTCGCCGCCCGCATCATTCCCTATCGCGGTTCCTGGCTCGACATCGAGTTCGACGCCAAGGACATCGTGCACGCCCGCATCGACCGTCGCCGCAAGATCCCGGTGACCTCGGTGCTCTATGCGCTGGGGCTCGACGGCGAGGAGATCCTGTCGACCTTCTACAACCGTATCGTCTACACCAAGGACAAGAACGGCTGGCGTGTGCCGTTCGACGCCGAGCGCATGAAGGGGTTCAAGGCCTCCGTCGACCTGATCGATGCCGACACCGGCGAGATCGTGGTCGAAGCCGGCAAGAAGCTCACCATCCGTGCCGCCCGCCAGCTCGCCGAAAAGGGCCTCAAGGCCCTGCGCGCCGTCAATGAGGACCTGGTCGGCCAGTACGTGGCCGAGGACCTCGTCAATCCGGTCACCGGCGAGATCTACGCCGAGGCCGGCGACGAGCTCAGCGACAAGCTGATCAAGCTGCTCGAGGACAACGGCTTCGACGAGATTCCGGTGCTCGACATCGACCACGTCAACGTCGGCCCCTACATCCGCAACACGCTCGCCGTGGACAAGAATTCGTCGCGCGAGGAAGCGTTGTTCGACATCTACCGGGTCATGCGCCCGGGCGAGCCGCCGACCTTGGAGACGGCGGAGGCGATGTTCCACTCGCTGTTCTTCGATTCCGAGCGCTACGACCTCTCGGCGGTCGGCCGCGTCAAGATGAACATGCGCCTCGATCTCGACTGCCCGGACACGGTCCGGACGCTGCGCCGCGAGGACATGCTGGCGGTGGTCAAGGCCCTCGTCGACCTGCGCGACGGCAAGGGCGAGGTGGACGACATCGACCACTTGGGCAACCGCCGTGTCCGCTCCGTCGGCGAGCTGATGGAGAACCAGTACCGGCTGGGCCTGCTGCGCATGGAGCGCGCCATCAAGGAGCGCATGTCGTCGATCGACATCGACACCGTGATGCCGCAGGACCTGATCAACGCCAAGCCGGCGGCCGCGGCCGTGCGCGAGTTCTTCGGCTCCTCGCAGCTGTCGCAGTTCATGGACCAGACCAACCCGCTCTCCGAGGTGACCCACAAGCGGCGCCTTTCGGCGCTCGGGCCGGGCGGCCTGACGCGCGAGCGCGCCGGCTTCGAGGTGCGCGACGTGCACCCCACGCACTACGGCCGCATCTGCCCGATCGAGACGCCGGAAGGCCCGAACATCGGACTGATCAACTCGCTGGCGACCTTCGCCCGGGTCAACAAGTACGGCTTCATCGAGGCGCCGTACCGGGCGGTGCGCAACGGCCAGGTCACCTCCGAGGTGATCTATCTGTCGGCCATGGAGGAGGCGAAGTACAACGTCGCCCAGGCCAACGCCGACATCGACGCCGAGGGGCGCCTGACCGAGGATCTGGTGGTCTGCCGCCACGCAGGCGACGTCGTCGTCATGCCGCCGGACAAGGTCGACTACATGGACGTGTCGCCCAAGCAGCTCGTCTCGGTCGCTGCGGCGCTGATCCCGTTCCTGGAGAACGACGACGCCAACCGCGCCCTCATGGGCTCGAACATGCAGCGCCAGGCGGTGCCGCTGGTGAAGGCCGACGCGCCGTTCGTCGGCACCGGCATGGAGGCGGTGGTCGCCCGTGACTCCGGCGCCGCCATCGGCGCGCGGCGCACCGGCATCGTCGACCAGGTCGACGCCACGCGTATCGTCGTGCGCGCCACCGAGGACCTGGATCCGACCAAGTCGGGCGTCGACATCTATCGGCTGATGAAGTTCCAGCGCTCGAACCAGAACACCTGCATCAACCAGCGGCCGCTGGTGAAGGTGGGTGACGCCGTGCGCAAGGGCGACATCATCGCCGACGGTCCCTCGACCGATCTCGGCGAGCTGGCGCTCGGCCGCAACGTGCTCGTCGCGTTCATGCCGTGGAACGGCTACAACTTCGAGGACTCGATCCTCCTCTCCGAGCGCATCGTCAAGGACGACGTCTTCACCTCGATCCACATCGAGGAGTTCGAGGTGATGGCCCGCGACACCAAGCTCGGGCCGGAGGAGATCACCCGCGACATTCCGAACGTCTCGGAAGAGGCGCTGAAGAACCTCGACGAGGCCGGCATCGTCTACGTCGGCGCCGAGGTGCACGCGGGCGACATCCTCTGCGGCAAGATCACGCCGAAGGGCGAGAGCCCGATGACGCCGGAGGAGAAGCTCCTGCGCGCCATCTTCGGCGAGAAGGCGTCGGACGTGCGCGACACGTCGCTGCGCGTGCCGCCGGGCGTCTCCGGCACGGTCGTCGAGGTGCGCGTGTTCAACCGCCACGGCGTCGACAAGGATGAGCGCGCCCAGGCGATCGAGCGCGAGGAGATCGAGCGGCTGGCCAAGGACCGCGACGACGAGCAGGCGATCCTCGATCGCAATGTCTACGCGCGCCTGGCCGAGCTCCTGACCGGCCAGAAGGCCGTCGCCGGCCCCAAGGGCTTCAAGAAGGACAGCGAGGTCACCCGCGCTACCCTGGACGACCATCCGCGCTCGCAGTGGTGGCAGTTCGCCGTCACCGACGACGCGCTGATGGCCGAGCTCGAGGCCATGCGCAAGCAGTACGACGAGTCCAAGAAGCGGCTGGAGCAGCGCTTCCTCGACAAGGTCGAGAAGGTGCAGCGCGGCGACGAGCTGCCGCCCGGCGTGATGAAGATGGTCAAGGTCTTCGTCGCGGTGAAGCGCAAGATCCAGCCCGGCGACAAGATGGCCGGCCGCCACGGCAACAAGGGCGTGGTGTCGCGCATCGTGCCGATCGAGGACATGCCGTTCCTGGAGGACGGCACCCACGTGGACGTCGTGCTCAATCCGCTCGGCGTGCCGAGCCGCATGAACGTCGGCCAGATCCTGGAGACGCACCTGGGCTGGGCGGCGGCGGGCCTCGGCCGGCAGGTGGGCGACGCAGTCAATTCCTACCTGCGCTCGATGAACGCGGCGCCGCTGCGCGACAAGCTGAAGGCCGTCTACGACAACGACCCGATCATCGACGAACTTAACGAGCCGGAGCTGGTCGAGCTCGGCAACAACCTGCGGCGCGGCGTGCCCATGGCGACCCCGGTGTTCGACGGCGCCAAGGAGGCCGACATCGAGACGATGCTGGAGCGGGCGGGACTGAAAAAGACCGGCCAGTCGACGGTCTACGACGGGCGCACCGGCGAGCCGTTCGATCGTCAGGTGACGGTGGGATACATCTATATCCTCAAGCTGCACCACCTGGTCGACGACAAGATCCACGCCCGCTCGATCGGCCCCTACAGCCTGGTCACCCAGCAGCCGCTGGGCGGCAAGGCCCAGTTCGGCGGCCAGCGCTTCGGCGAGATGGAGGTGTGGGCGCTGGAGGCCTATGGGGCCGCCTACACGCTGCAGGAGATGCTGACGGTGAAGTCCGACGACGTGGCCGGCCGCACCAAGGTCTACGAGGCCATCGTGCGCGGCGACGACACCTTCGAGGCCGGCATCCCCGAGAGCTTCAACGTGCTGGTCAAGGAGATGCGCTCCCTCGGCCTCAACGTCGAGCTGCTCAGCAGCAAGCGGCCCGCGACCGAGCTGCCGTCGTCCGAAGCCGCCGAATGAGCGCGGCCGTAGGCCAAAGGCGTCGCTGCGGCGCCCTTGGCCGAAGCCGTGCGTGATCCAGCCGGTTGGCGTGCCCAGGCCCATGCGGCGTGCCCCGGCTGATCCGGGCTCCTGGAGGAGCCCGGCCCCCGAGATGAAGAGGCGATGAGCCTCGCGGATGGGCGAGCCGGATACGGCTCTGCTGTCCAAGTGTTTGCAAGGAGACGGTGATGAATCAAGAGGTCATGAATCTCTTCAACACCCAGACCCCGGCGGTGACGTTCGACAAGATCAAGATTTCGATCGCCAGCCCGGAGAAGATCCTGTCGTGGTCGTACGGCGAGATCAAGAAGCCGGAAACGATCAACTACCGTACGTTCAAGCCCGAGCGGGACGGCCTGTTCTGTGCTCGCATCTTCGGGCCGATCAAGGATTACGAGTGCTTGTGCGGTAAGTACAAGCGCATGAAGTACAAGGGCGTCATCTGCGAGAAGTGCGGCGTCGAGGTCACCCTGGCGCGCGTCCGGCGCGAGCGCATGGGCCACATCGAGCTCGCGGCTCCCGTGGCGCACATCTGGTTCCTGAAGTCGCTGCCGTCGCGCATCGGGCTCCTGCTCGACATGACGCTGAAGGACCTGGAGCGCATCCTGTATTTCGAGTCCTACGTGGTGCTCGATCCCGGCATCACGCCGCTGAAGGATCGTCAGCTCCTGTCGGAGGACGACTACCTGCGCGCCCAGGACGAGTACGGCGAGGACAGCTTCACCGCCAAGATCGGCGCCGAAGCGATCCGCGACTTGCTGCGCAACCTGGACCTCGACAAGATCCAGATCGACATCCGCGAGGAGATCGCCACCACCACGTCGGAGCTCAAGCCCAAGAAGCTGATGAAGCGCCTCAAGATCATCGAGGCGTTCCAGATGTCGGGCAACAAGCCGGAGTGGATGATCCTGACGGTCGTGCCGGTGATCCCGCCGGACCTGCGTCCGCTGGTGCCGCTCGACGGCGGGCGCTTCGCCACGTCCGACCTCAACGATCTCTATCGCCGCGTCATCAACCGCAACAACCGCCTGAAGCGGCTGATTGAGCTGCGCGCGCCGGACATCATCATCCGCAACGAGAAGCGCATGCTGCAGGAGGCTGTCGACGCGCTGTTCGACAACGGCCGCCGTGGCCGCGTCATCACCGGCGCCAACAAGCGTCCGCTGAAGTCGCTCGCCGACATGCTGAAGGGCAAGCAGGGCCGCTTCCGGCAGAACCTGCTGGGCAAGCGCGTCGACTATTCGGGCCGGTCGGTCATCGTCGTCGGTCCCGAGCTCAAGCTGCACCAGTGCGGCCTGCCCAAGAAGATGGCGCTCGAGCTGTTCAAGCCGTTCATCTATTCGCGGCTCGACGCGAAGGGCCATGCCTCGACCGTGAAGCAGGCCAAGAAGCTGGTCGAGAAGGAGAAGCCCGAAGTCTGGGATATCCTCGACGAGGTCATCCGCGAGCACCCGGTGATGTTGAACCGGGCGCCGACGCTGCACCGCCTGGGCATCCAGGCGTTCGAGCCGGTGCTGATCGAGGGCAAGGCGATCCAGCTGCATCCGCTGGTCTGCGCCGCCTTCAACGCCGACTTCGACGGCGACCAGATGGCTGTGCACGTGCCGCTGTCGCTCGAGGCGCAGCTGGAAGCGCGCGTGCTGATGATGTCGACGAACAACATCCTGCACCCGGCCAACGGTGCCCCGATCATCGTGCCGTCGCAGGACATCGTGCTCGGGCTCTATTATCTGTCGATCATCTCCGACGGCGAGCCGGGCGAGTTCAAGCCGGGCAACACCGGCAACCCGATGCAGGGCGTCTACGGCGAGATCGGCGAGCTCGAGCATGCGCTGGCCGAGCGGATCATCACGCTGCACTCGAAGATCAAGTACCGCTGGTCCGGGCTCGACGAGAACGGCGCGCCGGTGACGCGCATCTATGACACCACCCCCGGCCGCGTGATCCTGTCGCGCGTGCTGCCCAAGCACGCGAAGGTGCCCTTCGACGTCGTGAACAAGCTCATGACCAAGAAGGAAATCTCGAACATGATCGACACCGTCTACCGCAGTTGCGGTCAGAAGGAATCGGTCATCTTCTGCGACCGCATCATGGGCCTCGGTTTCCACCACGCGTTCAAGGCGGGCATCTCGTTCGGCAAGGACGACATGGTGGTGCCGCCCAACAAGTGGACGGTGGTCGACCAGACGCGCGCGCTGGTGAAGGATTACGAGCAGCAGTACCAGGACGGCCTGATCACCCAGGGCGAGAAGTACAACAAGGTGGTCGATGCCTGGGCCAAGTGCTCCGACAAGCTCGCCGCCGAGATGATGGTGGGTATCTCCACCGTGCAGAAGGACGAGAACGGCCGCGATAAGCCGGTCAACTCCATCTACATGATGGCCCATTCGGGCGCCCGCGGCTCGCCGGCGCAGATGAAGCAGCTCGCCGCCATGCGCGGCCTGATGGCCAAGCCGTCGGGCGAGATCATCGAGAGCGCCATCATCTCGAACTTCAAGGAAGGCCTCGACGTGCTCGAGTACTTCAACTCGACGCACGGTGCCCGTAAGGGGCTGGCCGACACGGCGCTCAAGACGGCGAACTCGGGTTACCTGACCCGCCGTCTGGTCGACGTGGCGCAGGACGCCGTCATCCGCGAGACCGATTGCGGCACCGTCAACGGCATCAGCATGCGGGCGATCGTCGACGCCGGCCAGGTGGTGGCGTCGCTGATCTCGCGCGTCCTGGGCCGGACGGCGGCCGAGGACGTGCTCGACGCGGAAGGCAATGTCATCGTGCCCACCGGCACTATGATCGAGGAGCGTCACGTCGAGCCGATCACGACGGCCGGCGTGCAAGGGGTGAAGATCCGCTCGGTGCTGACCTGCGAGTCGAAGAACGGCGTGTGCGCGACCTGCTACGGCCGCGACCTGGCCCGCGGCACGACGGTCAACATGGGCGAGGCGGTGGGCGTCATCGCCGCCCAGTCGATCGGCGAGCCCGGCACGCAGCTCACCATGCGCACCTTCCACATTGGCGGTGCCGCGCAGATCGCCGACCAGTCGTTCATCGAGACGAATTTCGAGGGCACTGTCCAGCTGCGCAACCGGCACGTGGCGCGCAACTCGGACGGCCAGCTGGTGGCGCTGGCGCGCAACATCTCGGTCGTCATCGTCGGGCCGGACGGGCAGGAGCGGGCGGTGCACCGCATCCAGTACGGCTCGCGGCTCAAGGTGGACGACGGCGACCAGGTCAAGCGCGGTCAGCGCATCGCCGAGTGGGACCCCTATACCCGCCCGGTGCTGACCGAGGTCGACGGCACCGTCGGCTTCGAGGACCTGGTCGAGGGCGCCTCGCTCACCGAGACCGTGGACGAGGCGACCGGTATCGCCAAGCGCATGGTCATCGACTGGCGCTCGTCGTCACGCACGGCGGACCTGAAGCCGGCGATCGTCGTCATGCAGGGCGGCAAGATCGCCAAGCTGCTGCGCGGCAGCGATGCCCGTTCGCTGCTGCCGGTGGACGCCATCATCGCCGTCGATCCGGGCGGCACGGTCAAGGCCGGCGACGTCCTGGCCCGCATTCCCATGGACAGCGCCAAGACGCGCGACATCACGGGCGGTCTGCCGCGCGTGGCGGAGCTGTTCGAGGCGCGGCGTCCCAAGGAGGCGGCGATCATCGCCGAGAAGTCCGGAACGGTCCGCTTCGGCCGCGACTACAAGAACAAGCGCCGCCTGTCCTTGGAGCCGCACGACGGGTCGGAGCCGGTCGAGTACCTGATCCCGAAGGGCAAGCACATCCACCTGCAGGACGGCGACGTGGTCGAGGTCGGCGATTTCATCGTCGACGGCAACCCGGCGCCGCACGACATCCTGGCCATCAAGGGCGTCGAGGAGCTCGCCGCCTATCTCGTCAACGAGATCCAGGAGGTCTACCGGCTGCAGGGCGTGAACATCAACGACAAGCACATCGAGGTGATCGTTCGCCAGATGCTGCAGAAGGTTGAGATCACGGAGCCCGGCGATTCGGAGTTCCTCGCCGGCGAGCAGGTGGACCGCTTCGACCTCGACGCGGCAAACCAGCTGCTCATCGCCGAGAACAAGAAGATCGCGTCGGGCAACCCGGTGCTGCTCGGCATCACCAAGGCCTCGCTGCAGACGCGGTCGTTCATCTCGGCCGCCTCGTTCCAGGAGACGACCCGGGTGCTCACCGAGGCGGCGGTCAACGGCAAGACCGACGACCTCGAGGGGCTCAAGGAGAACGTCATCGTCGGCTCGCTGATCCCGGCCGGCACGGGCTCCTTCGCCACGACGCTGCGCGAGATCGCGACGCACCGCGACGACCTCATCCTGGCCCAGCACCAGACGCCGGCCCCCGTGCCGGCGCCAGCGCCGGTTCCGGTGCCCGTGCCGTCGGAGCTGTCGGCGGGCGAGTGACCGGCACCAGGCCGATCAAGCTACGGAAGGGCCGCCCTCGGGCGGCCCTTTTTCGTTAGCACATGATCGCCGGGAGGGGACGGCTGACTTTGAAAATATCAATATTAAACAATGGCTTATAGAATAATAATGATTCGAGAGGAGAGCGTCCGTCTCTAATCGGCTGGGCCGATATGCACCGCAAGCCAGACCGCCGGCGGGTCGGCGGAGGTCTGCTCGATCCGGTGACGGCGGTGCGGCTCGATCCAGACGTGATCGCCGGGGCGGAGCTCGCGGGCCGCGCCCTCGTCCTCGAAGCGCAGGGCGGCGTGCCCTCGTAGCAGGAGCACCCACTCACCCTGGGGCTGGTCGTACCAGAAGCCCGGCGGGCTGGCCTGTCCCGTCGACACGATGCGCTCGATGCGCACCCCGGGGCGGGCGAGGATCTCGTCAAATTGCTCGGCCCGCGGATCGGGCGCTGCGGACGCGATGAGATTGTCGTTCACGGCTGCAACTCCCGACGTTTCCTGTTGACGCAGAGCGACTCGTAGAGTAGAAGCGCCAGACTTCGACAGGCAGTAGGCGTTGCCGGTCCGGGCGTCCAGCCCAGACAATCGACCCTAGACGCTGTCGGCTCAGCACCCACTGACTTCTGTCAGGCGACACATTCGTTGATGGGGCATGATCGCGGCGTTCGGCGTCGTGGTCCTCTGCGTGTGACCGCGCTGGACGTCCGTAAGGGCTGAAGGCGCGGCTTCGTTTTGCGTGTACGCGGTCGATCCGCGGGGCGCGAGTAACGTCACGCAATACAATTCGGGATGGCTCGGCCGCCTTGCTGCGCGGCTCGTTGTCCATTGGTCGTGGTGGCCGTCGCGGGCGTGGTGCTCCGGCGGTTTCGGAAGAGAGAACGCGATGCCGACGATCAGTCAGCTCATCCGCAAGCCGCGGGTTGCGCAGAAGGCCCGCAACAAGGTGCCGGCGCTGGACGCCTGTCCGCAGAAGCGCGGCGTGTGCACCCGCGTCTACACGACGACGCCGAAGAAGCCGAACTCGGCCCTGCGCAAGGTGGCCAAGGTCAGGCTGACGAACGGCCATGAGGTCATCGGTTACATCCCGGGCGAAGGGCACAATCTGCAGGAGCACTCGGTCGTCATGATCCGCGGCGGTCGCGTCAAGGATCTGCCCGGCGTGCGCTACCACATCCTGCGCGGCGTGCTCGATACCCAGGGCGTCAAGAACCGCAAGCAGCGCCGTTCCAAGTACGGCGCCAAGCGGCCGAAGTAGGCCGCCGAAAACCTGAACAGATGATGCGTCGAGCCAGGCGGATGGCCAGGGCTCGACAACCTTCCGGCGGTGGGCCGCCGGAGACCGAACGGACCAGATGTCTCCCGTCGCAGGGAGCGGACCAGATGCAAGGACGAAGCGATGTCCCGTCGTCACAGTGCCGAGAAGCGCGAGATCATCCCGGACGCCAAGTTCCATGATGTCGTCGTGACCAAGTTCATGAACTCGATCATGTACGACGGCAAGAAGTCGGTCGCGGAAGCGATCGTCTATGGTGCCCTCGATATCGTCGAAGCCAAGCTCAAGTCGGACCCGCTGGCCGCGTTCCGCCAGGCGCTCGACAATGTCGCGCCGGCGATCGAGGTCCGCTCGCGCCGCGTCGGCGGCGCCACCTATCAGGTGCCGGTCGAGGTTCGCACCGATCGCCGCCAGGCGCTGGCCATCCGCTGGCTGATCCAGGCGGCCCGCGCCCGCAACGACAAGACCATGGTCGATCGCCTGTCGGCGGAGCTCATCGACGCTTCCAACAACCGCGGCAATGCGGTGAAGAAGCGCGAGGACACGCACCGCATGGCGGAAGCCAACCGCGCCTTCTCGCACTATCGCTGGTAACGACCGACGCGCCTTCGGAGACACGGCAATGCCCCGCAGCCACGCCATCGAAGACTATCGTAACTTCGGCATCATGGCCCACATCGATGCCGGCAAGACGACGACGACCGAGCGCATCCTGTACTACACCGGTAAGAGCCATAAGATCGGCGAGGTCCATGAGGGCGCCGCCACCATGGACTGGATGGAGCAGGAGCAAGAGCGCGGCATCACCATCACGTCGGCCGCCACCACGTGCTTCTGGCGGGGCAAGCGCCTGAACATCATCGACACGCCCGGCCACGTCGACTTCACCATTGAAGTCGAGCGGTCGCTGCGCGTGCTCGACGGCGCCGTCTGTGTGCTCGACGGCAACCAGGGCGTCGAGCCGCAGACCGAGACCGTCTGGCGCCAGGCCGACAAGTACGACGTGCCGCGCATCGTGTTCGTCAACAAGATGGACAAGATCGGCGCCGACTTCTTCCGTTGCGTCGCCGACATCATCGATCGCGTCGCCGGCAAGCCCGTGTGCCTGCAGCTGCCGATCGGCTCCGAGAGCAACTTCCAGGGCGTCGTCGATCTCATCAAGATGAAGGGGATCGTCTGGTCGGGCGAGGCGCTCGGCGCCAGCTTCGACGAGGTCGAGATCCCGGCCGACCTGGCCGAGCAGGCCAAGGAGTACCGCACCAAGCTGGTCGAGGCCTGCGTCGAGCTCGACGACGACGCCATGGGTGCCTACCTCGAAGGCCAGGAGCCGGACGAGGAGACCCTGCGTCGGCTCGTGCGCCGGGCGGTGGCGCTGCGCGCCTTTCATCCGGTGCTGTGCGGCTCGGCCTTCAAGAACAAGGGCGTGCAGCCGCTGCTCGACGCCGTCGTCGACTTCCTGCCGTCGCCTGCCGATCGCGAAGCCATCAAGGGCATCGATCCGGAGACGGAGGAGCCGATCGAGCGGCATCCGACCGACAGCGATCCCTTCTCCATGCTCGCCTTCAAGATCATGGACGACCCCTTCGTCGGCACCATCACCTTCTGCCGCATCTACTCGGGCAAGGTGGAATCCGGCGCAGGCCTCGTGAACTCGACCCGCGAGAAGCGCGAGCGCGTCGGCCGCATGCTGCTGATGCACGCCAACAACCGCGAGGACATCAAGGAAGCCTATGCCGGCGACATCGTCGCCCTGGCCGGTCTCAAGGAGGTCCGCACCGGCGACACGCTGTGCGATCCCAACAAGCCGGTGATCCTGGAGCGCATGGAGTTCCCCGAGCCGGTGATCACCATCGCCATCGAGCCGAAGTCCAAGGCCGACCAGGAGAAGCTGGGCCTGGCGCTGGCCAAGCTCGCCAACGAGGACCCGTCCTTCCGGGTGTCGACCGACCAGGAGTCCGGCCAGACCATCCTCAAGGGGATGGGCGAGCTGCACCTGGACATCAAGGTCGACATCCTGAAGCGGACCTACAAGGTCGATGCCAACATCGGCGCGCCGCAGGTGGCCTACCGCGAGACCATCACGCGCAAGGCCGAGATCGACTACACCCACAAGAAGCAGACGGGCGGCACCGGCCAGTTCGCGCGCGTCAAGTTCGTGATCGAGCCCAACGAGGCCGGCAAGGGCTTCGAGTTCGAGTCGAAGATCGTCGGCGGCGCGGTGCCCAAGGAATACATTCCGGGCGTCGAGAAGGGCCTGAACAGCGTGCTGGGCTCCGGCGTGCTGGCGGGCTTCCCGGTGGTCGACATCAAGGTGGCGCTGATCGACGGCGCCTTCCACGAGGTGGACTCCTCGGCGCTGGCCTTCGAGATCGCCTCGCGCGCAGCACTGCGCGAGGGTCTGCAGAAGGGCGGTCCGATCCTGCTCGAGCCGATCATGAAGGTCGAGGTGGTGACGCCGGAGGACTATACTGGTTCCGTCATCGGCGACCTGAATTCCCGGCGCGGCCAGATTCAGGGCCAGGACATGCGCGGCAACGCGGTGGTCATCAACGCCATGGTGCCGCTCGCCAACATGTTCGGCTACGTGAACCAGCTCCGCTCGTTCAGCCAGGGCCGGGCCAACTATACAATGCAGTTCGACCACTACGAGCAGGTGCCGCAGGCGGTCGCGCAGGAGGTCCAGGCGAAGTACGCCTGATTTCTGCATCCTCAATGACGAGACTTTCAGAGTTTCAAGGAGCCTGACGATGGCCAAAGAGAAGTTTTCGCGGACGAAGCCGCACTGCAACATTGGCACGATTGGACACGTTGACCATGGCAAGACGTCGCTGACTGCGGCGATCACGAAGGTTCTAGCGGAGACGGGTGGGGCGTCGTTCACGGCGTACGACCAGATCGACAAGGCGCCGGAGGAGAAGGCGCGCGGCATCACGATCTCGACGGCGCACGTTGAGTACGAGACGAAGAACCGGCACTACGCGCACGTGGACTGCCCCGGTCACGCCGACTACGTGAAGAACATGATCACGGGCGCGGCGCAGATGGACGGGGCGATCCTGGTTGTGTCGGCGGCGGACGGGCCGATGCCGCAGACGCGCGAGCACATCCTGCTGGCACGGCAGGTGGGCGTGCCGGCGCTGGTGGTGTTCATGAACAAGGTCGACATGGTCGACGACGCGGAGCTTCTGGAGCTTGTGGAGCTCGAGATCCGCGAGCTGCTGTCGAAGTACGACTTCCCGGGGGACGACATTCCGATCGTCAAGGGCTCGGCGCTGTGCGCGCTGGAGGACAAGAGCCCGGAGATCGGCCACGACGCGATCCTGAAGCTGATGGAAGAGGTGGACGCCTACATTCCGCAGCCGGAGCGTCCGGTCGACATGCCGTTCCTGATGCCGGTCGAGGACGTGTTCTCGATCTCGGGCCGCGGCACGGTGGTGACGGGTCGCGTCGAGCGCGGCATCGTGAAGGTGGGCGAGGAAGTGGAGATCGTCGGCATCCGTCCGACGCAGAAGACGACGGTGACGGGCGTCGAGATGTTCCGCAAGCTGCTGGACCAGGGTCAGGCTGGCGACAACATCGGGGCGCTGCTGCGCGGCACGAAGCGCGAGGACGTTGAGCGCGGGCAGGTGCTGTGCAAGCCGGGCTCGGTGAAGCCGCACACGAAGTTCAAGGCGGAAGCGTACATCCTGACGAAGGAGGAGGGTGGCCGTCACACGCCGTTCTTCACCAACTACCGGCCGCAGTTCTACTTCCGGACGACGGACGTGACGGGCGTGGTGACGCTGCCGGAGGGCACCGAGATGGTGATGCCGGGCGACAACATCGCCATGGAAGTGACGCTGATCGCGCCGATCGCCATGGAGGAGAAGCTGCGCTTCGCCATCCGCGAGGGCGGCCGCACCGTCGGCGCCGGCGTCGTCGCCTCCATCATCGAGTAAGCGAGACAAAAACCGGATGCGGCCCGTCCGCATCCTATAGGGCGGCCAGCGCCGTCGCGAACGTGACGGCGTGCGTCAGCACCCGGGCGTGTCGCCTCGGCGCTGTGTTCCCATTTCACTTGAGCTAGTCGGGCCGGAGGGGTCCTTATGATCAACGGTCAGAATATCCGCATCCGCCTCAAGGCGTTCGACCATCGTATTCTCGATGCGTCGACCCGCGAGATCGTTTCCACGGCCAAGCGGACCGGGGCGCAGGTGCGGGGACCGATCCCGCTGCCGACGCGCATCGAGAAGTTCACCGTCAACCGCTCGCCCCACATCGACAAGAAGTCGCGTGAGCAGTTCGAGATGCGCACCCACAAACGCGTGCTCGATATCGTCGATCCGACCCCGCAGACGGTGGACGCGCTGATGAAGCTCGATCTCGCCGCCGGTGTGGATGTGGAAATCAAGCTCTGACGAGCGGCGCGCTCGTCAGTTGTCGGAGCACGCCCTAGAGGATTCGCAAATGCGCTCAGGCGTCATTGCACAGAAGGTGGGGATGACACGCATCTTCACTGATTCAGGAGAGCACGTTCCAGTGACGGTGCTGAAGCTCGACCAGTGCCAGGTGGTCGCCCATCGCACTATCGAGCGGAACGGCTATACGGCGCTGCAGGTCGGCTCGGGTCTGGCCAAGGTCAAGAACGTGAGCCGCGCCGAGCGCGGGCACTTCGCCGTGGCTCAGGTCGAGCCGCGCCGCAAGGTTGCCGAATTCCGCGTCGAGCCGGATCAGCTGATTCCGGTCGGAGCCGAGATCACGGCCGACCACTTCGTCGCCGGCCAGTTCGTCGACGTGACCGGCACGACCACGGGCAAGGGTTACGCCGGCGGCATGAAGCGCTGGAACTTCGGCGGCCTGCGCGCCACCCACGGCGTGTCGATCTCGCACCGCTCCATCGGCGGCACCGGCGGTCGTCAGGATCCGGGCAAGACGTTCAAGAACAAGAAGATGCCGGGGCATCTCGGCGCCGAGCGGGTGACCACGCAGAACCTGCGTGTCGTCCAGACCGATGTCGAGCGCGGCCTCATTCTCGTCGAGGGCGCAGTGCCGGGCGTCGCCGGCGGCTGGATCATGGTGCGGGACGCCGTCAAGCGGCCGCTGCCGAAGGATGCGCCGCTGCCGGGCAAGTTCCGGGCGCGCGAGGACGGCCAGCCCGACGCTGTTGCCGAGGCTCCGGCCGAGGCCCCCGCGACCGACGGCCAGGAGACGACGTGATGAAGCTCGATGTCACCACGCTCGACGGCGCGAGCGCCGGCCAGGTCGACCTCGACGAGGCGATCTTCGGCCTGGAGCCGCGCGTCGACCTGATCCACCGTTATGTACGCTGGCAGCTCGCCCGGCGGCAGGCCGGCACGCACAAGACGCTCGGCCGCGCCGAGATCTCGCGCACCACGCGCAAGATGTACAAGCAGAAGGGCACCGGCAGCGCCCGCCACGGCTCGGCCAAGGCGCCGCAGTTCCGCGGCGGCGGCAAGGCCTTCGGCCCGGTGGTGCGCGATCACAGCCACGATCTGCCCAAGAAGGTGCGGGCGCTGGCGCTCAAGCATGCGCTCTCGGCCAAGGCCAAGGACGATGCCATCGTCGTGCTCGAGAGCGCGGCGCTGGCCGAGGCCAAGACCAAGGCGCTGCGTGCGCAGCTCGGCAAGCTGGGCTTCGCCAGCGCGCTCATCGTCGACGGCGCCGAGGTGGACGGCAACTTCCGCCTCGCCGCCCGCAACATTCCCGATGTGGACGTGCTGCCGGTGACCGGCATCAACGTCTACGACATCCTGCGCCGGGACAAGCTCGTGCTGACCAAGGCGGCAGTGGATGCGCTGGAGGCGCGCTTCAAATGAGCCGCGAATCTCGTCCCACCGACGCCCGCCATTACGACGTGATCCTGAGCCCGGTGATCACGGAGAAGGCGACCCTGCTGTCGGAACACAACAAGGTCGTGTTTCGCGTGGCGAAGACCGCGACCAAACCCGCTATCAAAGCGGCGGTCGAGACGCTCTTCGACGTCAAGGTGGCGAGCGTCAACACGCTGGTCACCAAGGGCAAGGTGAAGCGCTTCCGCAACACGCTCGGGCAGCGCTCGGACGTGAAGAAGGCGGTCGTCACCCTCGTCGACGGGTTCTCCATCGACGTGACGACGGGCCTCTGAGCGGACACGGAAAGCTGCAGCTATGGCACTGAAATCCTTTAATCCGATTACGCCGAGCACGCGCCAGCTGGTGCTCGTCGACCGCTCGGAGCTCTACAAGGGCAAGCCGGTCAAGACCCTGACCGAAGGCAAGTCCGGCTCGGGCGGGCGCAACAATAACGGTCGCGTCACCGTCCGCTTCCGCGGCGGCGGCCATAAGCGGACCTACCGGCTCGTCGATTTCAAGCGGCGGGGCAAGCCGGGCGTGAGCGCGAAGGTGGAGCGGATCGAGTACGATCCCAACCGCACCGCTTTCATCGCGCTGATTCGCTACGCCGACGACGAGCTCGCCTACATCCTGGCGCCGCAGCGCCTGGCGGTGGGCGACACGGTGGTCGCGGGCGACCAGGTCGACATCAAGCCGGGCAACGCGATGCCGCTCGGCAACATGCCGATCGGCACGATCGTGCACAACATCGAGACCAAGATCGGCAAGGGCGGCGCGCTGGCGCGATCCGCTGGCACCTATGCCCAGATCGTCGGTCGCGACCAGGGCTACGTCATCCTGCGGCTCAACTCGGGTGAGCAGCGGCTGGCGCACGGCCAGTGCTACGGCACGGTGGGCGCGGTGTCGAACCCCGACCACATGAACATCAACATGGGCAAGGCCGGCCGCACGCGCTGGCTGGGCCGTCGGCCGCACAATCGCGGCGTCACGATGAACCCGATCGACCACCCGCACGGCGGCGGCGAAGGCCGCACCTCGGGCGGCCGTCACCCGGTGACCCCCTGGGGCCTGCCGACCAAGGGCAAGAAGACTCGCTCCAACAAGCGGACCGACGCCTTCATCGTCTCGAGCCGCCACAAGCGGAAGAAGTAAGGAACGGCACGATGGCACGTTCGGTTTGGAAAGGTCCGTTCGTCGACGGATATCTGCTCAAGAAGGCAGATGCGGTGCGCGCCTCCGGGCGCTCGGAAGTGGTCAAGATCTGGAGCCGCCGCTCCACGATCCTGCCGCAGTTCGTGGGCGTGACGTTCGGCGTCTACAACGGCCACAAGCACATCCCGGTGATGGTCACCGAGGAGATGGTCGGACATAAGTTCGGCGAGTTTTCCCCGACGCGGACCTTCCACGGCCATGCGGCGGACAAGAAGGCGAAGAGGAGGTAAGCATGGGTAAGGCAGCCGCCCCCCGCGCGCTCGCCGACAACGAGGCCAAGGCCGTCGCGCGCAACCTCCGGGTCTCGCCGCAGAAGCTGAACCTCGTTGCCGCGCTGATCCGCGGCAAGAAAGTGTCGACGGCGCTCGCGGATCTGGAGTTCAGCCGCAAGCGCATCGCCGTCGACGTGCGCAAGGCGCTGGAGAGCGCCATCGCCAACGCCGAGAACAACCACGACCTCGACGTGGACGACCTCGTCGTAGCCGAAGCGTTCGTCGGCAAGTCGCTGGTCATGAAGCGCTTCCATGCCCGCGCCCGCGGCCGTGGGGCGCGTATCGAAAAGCCTTTCTCGAACCTCACCATCGTGGTTCGCGAAACGCCGGCCACAGCCTGAGGACGGGACAATGGGTCAGAAGGTCAATCCGATCGGGCTTCGTCTCGGCATCAACCGCACCTGGGATTCCAGGTGGTTCGCCCGCAAGGGTGAGTACGGGCAGCTGCTGCACGAGGACATCCGCATCCGCGATACGCTGCGCAAGATGCTGAAGCAGGCGGCGGTGTCGAAGATCGTCGTGGAGCGCCCGCACAAGAAGTGCCGCGTCACGATCTATTCGGCGCGCCCCGGCGTCGTCATCGGCAAGAAGGGCGCGGACATCGACAAGCTGCGCAAGACCGTGGCCAAGATGACCGACGCGGACGTCGCCATCAACATCGTCGAGGTGCGCAAGCCGGAAGTCGACGCGACCCTGGTGGCCGAGTCGATCGCCCAGCAGCTCGAGCGCCGTGTCGCCTTCCGGCGCGCCATGAAGCGTGCCGTGCAGTCGGCCATGCGTCTGGGCGCGGAAGGCATCCGGATCAATTGTTCGGGCCGGCTCGGGGGCGCCGAGATCGCGCGCATGGAGTGGTACCGCGAAGGCCGCGTTCCGCTGCACACGCTGCGCGCCGATGTCGACTACGGCACCGCGACCGCGTTCACCACCTACGGCACGTGCGGGATCAAGGTGTGGATCTTCAAGGGCGAGATCCTCGATCATGACCCGATGGCGCAGGACAAGAAGATGAACGATGACGGCGGCCGTTCGCAGGGTCGCCGCGGGGCCGACGCGTCCCATTGAGGACGCGACGGTGAGGAGCAGGACACATGCTGTCGCCCAAGAAGACCAAGTTCCGTAAGCAGTTCAAGGGCCGCATCCACGGCGTCGCGAAGGGCGGGACGGACCTCAATTTCGGTGAGTTCGGGCTCAAGGCGCTCGAGCCGGAGCGCGTCACTGCGCGCCAGATCGAGGCTGCCCGACGTGCCATCACGCGCCACATGAAGCGCGCTGGCCGCGTCTGGATCCGTATCTTCCCGGACGTGCCGGTGTCGGACAAGCCGACCGAGGTGCGCATGGGTAAGGGCAAGGGCGCGCCGGACTACTGGGCGGCGCGCGTCAAGCCGGGCCGCATCATGTTCGAGCTCGACGGCGTGAACGAGGAGATCGCGCGCGAGGCGCTGCGTCTCGGCGCCGCCAAGCTGCCGATCAAGACGCGCTTCATTCAGCGCATCGCCGACTGAGAGGACGAGCCATGAAGACGACGCAAAGGCTGGCCGACCTCAAGCGGCTGTCGACCGACCAGCTCCACGACGAGCTGCTGAAGCTCAAGAAGGAGCAGTTCAACCTGCGCTTCCAGCGAGCCACCGGCCAGCTCGAGAACACGAACCGCGTGCGCGAGGTCCGTCGTGACATCGCCCGCATCCGCACGCTGCAGCGGACCGCTGCAGCCTCGCAGGCTTGAGGAGGCGGGGATGCCGAAGCGCGTTCTCCAGGGCACCGTCGTCAGCGACAAGGGCGACAAGACTATCGTGGTGAAGGTGGAGCGGCGCTTCACCCATCCGCTGTTGAAGAAGACCGTGCGCCGCACCAAGAACTACCACGCCCACGATGAGGGCAACGTGTTCAAGGTGGGCGACGTGGTCCGCATCGAGGAATCGAAGCCGATCTCGAAGACCAAATCCTGGGTTGCGCTGGCGAGCGAAGCCGAGGCCTGACCGATCATTCCAACGGCGAGGGGACGCCAGATCCCCGTCAGACGTAGTCCGGCGGCTGTGAGACACCGGAAACCGGCTGAGACAGAGAAAGGATCTATGCCATGATCCAAATGCAGACCAACCTGGATGTCGCGGACAATTCCGGCGCGCGCCGGGTGATGTGCATCAAGGTGCTGGGCGGCTCCAAGCGTAAGTACGCTGGCGTCGGCGACGTGATCGTCGTCTCCGTCAAGGAGGCGATCCCGCGCGGCCGCGTGAAGAAGGGCGACGTGATGAAGGCGGTGGTCGTGCGCACCGCCAAGGACATCCGCCGCGCCGACGGCTCGGTCATCCGCTTCGACCGCAATGCCGCGGTCCTGATCAACAACCAGAAGGAGCCGATCGGCACCCGCATCTTCGGGCCGGTGCCGCGCGAGCTCCGCGCCCGTAACCACATGAAGATCATTTCGCTCGCGCCGGAGGTGCTCTGATGGCCGCGAAAATCAAGAAGGGCGACAAGGTCGTCGTGCTCACCGGCCGTGACCGGGGCAAGACCGGCGAGGTCATCCAGGTGCTGCCCAAGGACGAGCGTGCGCTCGTCCGTGGTGTCAACGTGGTCAAGCGCCACCAGCGCCAGACCCAGAGCCAGGAGGGCGGCATCGTCAACAAGGAGGCGTCGCTGCACCTGTCCAACCTGGCCGTGGCCGATCCCAAGGACGGCAAGCCGACCCGCGTCGGCTTCAAGGTCCTGGATGATGGTCGCAAGGTGCGCTTCGCCAAGCGCTCGGGAGATCTGATCGATGGCTGACGTCAAGGACAGCAGGAAGGTCGCCAAGGAGAAGGCTCCGAAGGCTGCCAAGGGCGACGGCGCCCCGAAGACCGGCGCGCGGCCGCGCTTGCCGGAGGGCTACGCGCCGCGCCTGCGCGCGTATTACGACGAGGTGGTGCGGCCGAAGCTCATCGAGGAGTTCGGCTACAAGAACCCCATGGAAGTGCCGCGTCTCGACAAGATCGTGCTCAACATGGGCGTCGGCGAGTCGGTGAACGATTCCAAGAAGGCCACCATCGCCGCAACCGATCTTGGCCAGATCGCCGGCCAGAAGGCCGTGGTCACCCGCGCCCGCACGGCCATCGCCTCCTTCAAGGTGCGCGAGAACATGCCGATCGGCGCCAAGGTGACACTGCGCAAGGTGCGCATGTATGAGTTCGTCGATCGGCTGATCAACGTGGCTCTGCCCCGGGTGCGTGACTTCCGTGGGCTGAACCCGAAGTCCTTCGACGGCCGTGGCAACTTCGCCCTCGGCATCAAGGAGCACATTGTGTTCCCGGAGATCGACTACGATAAGGTCGATACCATGTGGGGCATGGATGTGATCGTGTGCACCACGGCCAAGACCGACGCCGAGGCGCGCGCGCTGCTGAAGCATTTCAACTTCCCGTTCCGGCAGTGAGCAGGCCCATCTGCTCAGACGCGGACACCGGAGACCACTAGACATGGCAAAGAAGAGTTCAGTCGAGAAGAACAACCACCGGCGCAAGCTGGTGGCTCGCTACGAGGGCAAACGCACGCGGCTCCTGGCCATCGCCGAGGACCGGACCAAGCCGATCGAGGAGCGCTTCGAGGCGGTTCTCAAGCTGGCCCAGCTGCCCCGCAACGCCAACCCGACGCGCATCCGCAATCGTTGCGAGGTGACCGGCCGGCCGCGCGCCTACTACCGGAAGCTCAAGATGTCCCGCGTCGCGCTGCGCGAGCTCGGCTCGCAGGGCTTGATCCCGGGCCTCGTGAAGTCGAGCTGGTGAGGAGGGACCGATCATGGCAGTGAACGATCCGCTCGGCGATATGCTCACCCGAATCCGCAACGCGCAGATGCGCCGGCGCGGGCGGGTGACCAGTCCTGGCTCCACGCTGCGCGCCCGCGTGCTCGAGGTGCTGCAGCAGGAAGGCTACATCCGCGGCTTTTCGACAACGGAGTACGGCAATGGCCGTACCGAGTTCGAAATCGAGCTCAAGTACTTCGACGGCCATCCGGTGATCCGCTCGATCGAGCGCGTCTCCAAGCCCGGCCGCCGGGTCTATGCGTCGGTCGACGCCATGCCGCGCGTGGCTGACGGCCTCGGTATCACCATTCTCTCGACGCCCAAGGGCGTGATGGCCGACCACGCGGCCCGCGAGAGCAACGTGGGCGGCGAAGTGCTCTGCAAGGTCTTCTGACCGGCGGCGCTGAACGAACCACGGGGGACGAACAGATGTCTCGTATCGGAAAGAAGCCGGTGACCGTGCCGTCCGGCGTGACGGCCACGGTCGACGGGCAATTGGTCAAGGTCAAGGGCGGGAAGGGCGAGCTGTCCTTTGCTGTGCCGCAGGACGTCGACGTGTCGTTGAAGGACGGCGCCATCTCGGTGGCGCCGCGCGGCGAAAGCAAGCGTGCCCGCGCCATGTGGGGCATGTCGCGCTCGCGCGTCGCCAATCTGGTCGAAGGCGTGACCAAGGGCTTCGAGAAGAAGCTCGAGATCAACGGCGTCGGCTACAAGGCGGCGATGGCGGGCAAGACGTTGAAGCTGTCGCTCGGCTACAGCCACGACATCGACTTCGCGATCCCGTCCGGCATCACCATCACGACGCCGAAGCCGACCGAAGTGATCGTCGCCGGCATCGACAAGCAGCAGGTCGGTCAGGTCGCCTCCGAGATCCGCGAGTTCCGCGGTCCGGAGCCCTACAAGGGCAAGGGCGTCAAGTACGCCGGCGAATTCATCTTCCGCAAGGAAGGCAAGAAGAAGTAAGGAGCGAAGATGGCTGGGAATCTCAGTTCGAGCGATCGCCGCAAGGCGCGCGTTCGGCGCTCCCTGCGGGCGGCGGCCAATGGCCGCCCGCGCCTGTCGGTGTTTCGGTCGTCCAAGCAGATCTATGCGCAGGTGATCGACGACGCCAACGGCCACACGCTCGCCTCTGCCTCCACGGTGGAGAAAGAGGTGCGCGGGGGCCTGAAGACCGGCGCCACGGTCGAGGCCGCCAAGGCCATCGGCAAGCTCGTGGCGGAGCGCGCTGTCGCGGCCGGCGTCAAGGACGTCGTGTTCGACCGCGGGTCGTACATCTACCACGGCCGCGTCAAGGCGCTGGCTGACGCCGCCCGTGAAGGCGGCTTGAATTTCTGACGGCTGTTCCGTCCGGGATTTCGGATGGCATGGTGTCCGGCCTCGGTAGGGCCGGATTTGCCGTTCCGGGTTCCGGGAGGGCCGACCGTCGGAGAAGTGTCGTCGATTTGCGGCGGATGATACGAAACATCGAGCGAGCGGGATCGCCGCATCCCGCGGAAGTGAGATAGGCATGGCAAGAGACAGGCAATCGCGCGAGGAGCGCGAACGCGACAGCGAGTTCGTGGACCGGCTCGTCCACATCAACCGCGTCGCCAAGGTGGTGAAGGGCGGCCGGCGCTTCGGCTTCGCCGCGCTCGTGGTGGTCGGCGACCAGAAGGGGCGCGTCGGCTACGGCCACGGCAAGGCCCGCGAGGTTCCCGAGGCGATCCGCAAGGCGACCGACGCGGCCAAGCGCGCGTTGGTGCGCGTGCCGCTGCGGGAAGGCCGCACCCTGCACCATGACGTCGCCGGCCGTTGGGGCGCGGGCAAGGTCCTGCTGCGGGCGGCGCCTGCGGGTACCGGCATCATCGCCGGCGGCCCCATGCGCGCCGTGTTCGAGACGCTCGGCATGCACGACGTCGTGGCGAAGTCGCTCGGCTCGTCGAACCCCTACAACCTGGTGCGCGCCACCTTCGATGCCTTGAAGCACGAGGACAGCCCGCGCTCGGTCGCCGCCCGCCGCGGCCTCAAGGTGTCCACGCTGCAGTCCCGGCGTCGTGACGCCGAGGTCGATGCGGCGGGTGCCGAGGCCTGAGGGAGGATGGCATGGCACAGCAAGGCAAGACCGTCACCGTCGAGCAGATCGGCAGCCCGATCCGTCGCGTCGCCACTCAGCGACAGACGCTGATCGGCCTCGGTCTCAATAAGATCAGCCGGCGCTCCACGCTGCCCGACACGCCTGCCACGCGCGGCATGATCGAGCGGGTGAAGCACCTCGTTCGCGTCGTGGACGGGGAGTGAACACCATGAAGCTCACCGACATCCACGACAATCCCGGTGCCACCAAGGAGCGCATGCGCGTCGGGCGCGGCATCGGCTCCGGCAAGGGCAAGACCGCCGGGCGCGGCGTCAAGGGTCAGAAGTCCCGTAGCGGCGTGCGCGTGAAGGGCTTCGAAGGCGGTCAGATGCCCTTGCATCGCCGTCTGCCCAAGCGCGGCTTCTGGAACCCCTTCCGCAAGGATCTGAACGAGGTCAACCTCGGCCGCCTGCAGCAGGCGATCGACGCGGGCAAGCTCGACGCGGGGACCGCCATCACCATCGAGACGCTGGTGGCGGCGGGCGTCTGCTCGAAGCCGCGCGACGGCGTCAAGATCCTCGGCGTCGGCGATCTCAAGGCCAAGGTGACGCTCGAGGTCGCCCGGGCCTCCAAGACCGCCGTCGAGGCGGTGGAGAAGGCCGGCGGTTCGGTTAAGATCCTGGCCGCCGAGGCGGACGAGGCTCCGGCGGCCGCCTGAGCCCGTTCGGGTGCCGCGGAGCGGGCCGGTTCCCGCTCCGCGATGGCTCGCGCGCTGCGCATGACGACGGCCTTGGTCCCTTGGGCTCAGGGTCGTCGGCCGGCGCATCGGGCGGAGCCGGACGCCGATCCGATGGGTTGAGCCTGTCTCCGGGTCGGGCGGGGCCGCCGGACCGGGAGGCGCTCCAGCTCTTTGAATACGGGAGCGCTTCTCTTCGATCGGATGGCTCCGGCCGTCGGGAGGCGCTGCGGGGTTGGGGCGACTTGCCTCGGGCCGACAGATCTGATCCGGCTGGAAAGCAACGCGGCGTCGACCCCATATAGGGGGACCGCCTCGGCGGCCAGTTCCGGGATCGAAGGACACAAGAATGGCATCGGCAGCGGAACAGCTTGCGCAGAATCTGAACTTCGGTGCTTTGGCCAAGGCCGAGGAGCTGAAGAAGCGGATCTGGTTCACGCTCGGCGCGCTGATCGTCTATCGCCTCGGCACCTACATCCCGCTGCCCGGCATCAATCCGGAGGCGGTGGCCGACATTTTCCGCCAGACCCAGGGCGGCGTGCTCGGCCTGTTCAACATGTTCTCCGGCGGCGCCGTCGGCCGTCTGGCGATCTTCGCCCTCAACATCATGCCGTATATCTCGGCATCGATCATCATCCAGCTGCTGACGAGCATCGTGCCGTCGCTCGAGCAGCTGAAGAAAGAGGGCGAGCAGGGCCGTAAGGTCATCAATCAGTACACGCGCTATCTCACGGTGGTGCTGGCGATCTTCCAGGCCTACGGCATCGCGGCCGGCCTGGAGGGCTCCGGCAACGTCGTGCTCGAGCCCGGCGTGTTCTTCCGCGTCTCCACGGTGATCACGCTGGTCGGCGGCACCATGTTCCTGATGTGGCTCGGCGAGCAGATCACCTCGCGTGGCATCGGCAACGGCTCGTCGCTGATCATCTTCGCCGGCATCGTCGCGGAGCTGCCCCAGGCGATCGCCGGCACCCTGGAGCTCGGGCGTCAGGGCGCGTTGTCGACGGGCATCATCCTGGGCGTGTTGGCGATGGCTGTCGTCATCATCGCCTTCATCGTCTTCGTCGAGCGCGCCCAGCGCCGGCTGCTGATCAACTACCCCAAGCGTCAGGTCGGCAATCGGCAGTATGAAGGCCAGACATCGTTCCTGCCGCTGAAGCTCAATACCGCCGGCGTCATCCCGCCGATCTTCGCCTCGTCGCTGCTGCTGCTGCCCACCACCATCGCCAGCTTCTCGCAGCAAAGCGGGGGCACCGGCTTCCTGTCGCTGCTGGCCACCTACCTCGGCCATGGCCGGCCGGCGTACATGGTGCTCTATGTCGCCTTGATAATCTTCTTCGCCTTTTTCTACACTGCGATCGTGTTCAATCCGACTGAGACGGCAGACAATCTGAAGAAGCACGGCGGCTTCATTCCGGGCATCCGTCCGGGGGAGCGGACCGCCGACTACATCGACTACGTGCTGACGCGGATCACGGTGATCGGGGCGGCGTATCTCGCAATCATTTGCCTCATCCCCGAAGTCCTGATCTCATATGCGTCGCTGCCGTTCTATTTCGGCGGGACATCGCTGCTGATCGTCGTCAGCGTGACCATGGATACGGTTGCGCAGGTACACGGGCATCTGCTGGCCCACCAGTACGAGGGGCTGGTGAAGAAGGCGAGACTGAAAGGGGGACGCCGTCGATGAGATTGATCTTGCTCGGACCGCCGGGCGCGGGGAAGGGAACCCAGTCCAAGCGGCTGATGCAACGCTACGACATTCCGCAGCTATCGACCGGCGACATGCTGCGTGCGGCGGTGGCAGCCGGCACGCCGATCGGCCTCAAGGCCAAGGCGGTGATGGATGCGGGGCAGCTCGTTTCGGATGACATCGTCATCGGCATCGTGTCCGATCGCGTCGAGGAGGCGGACGCCAAGCGCGGCTTCATTCTCGACGGTTTCCCGCGTACGGTGGCACAGGCGGAAGCGCTGGAGCGGATGCTCGACAACAAGGGGCTGGCGCTAGACGCGGTCATCGAGCTCAAGGTCGATCAGGCGGGTCTCGTCGACCGCATTCTGACGCGCGCAGCCGAGACAAAAGCGCGCGGTGAAGAGGTCCGGGCCGACGATGATCCTGAGGTGTTCAAGACACGGCTGGCCGCCTACAACCGCGATACCGCCGTCGTCGCGCCCTATTACAAGACCCGGGGGCAGCTCACCGAGGTCGACGGGTCGAAGCCCATCGACGAGGTGACGGACGATATCGTGCGGGTGCTGGAGAAGGTTGACGCCTGAAGCGAAAGCCGCTAAGGGACCCGCTTCCACTCATGCGACACCGCGTGCCTTCCCCGGAAGGGCGGTGCCGCACGTTTTCTTTTGAGCCCCCGCGGGGCCGGCCTCCACCGGATGCGGGATGAAAAGCAAGCTGCCGCAGAGCGGCGGCTCGGTCAAGCCCGGCGGACCTGATCCGCCGGCCACATGGAGACGGACTTGGCTCGTATCGCAGGCGTCAATATTCCCACGAACAAGCGCACGATCATTGCGCTGCAATATATCCACGGCATCGGTCCCAAGAAGGCCGAGGAGATCTGCGAGAAGGTCGGTATCCCGGCCGAGCGGCGGGTCAACCAGCTGACCGACCAGGAGGTCTTGCAGATCCGCGAGACCATCGACCGCGACTACATCGTCGAGGGCGACCTGCGTCGTGAAGTCTCGATGAACATCAAGCGGCTCATGGATCTGGGCTGCTACCGCGGCCTGCGCCACCGCCGGCAGCTGCCGGTCCGCGGCCAGCGCACCCACACCAATGCCCGCACCCGCAAGGGCAAGGCCAAGCCGATCGCCGGCAAGAAGAAGTAAGGCTGAGCCGAGCGTCCGAGGCGCTGATCGCAGCTGCGAGCATGGGTCGGCTGCCGGCCGGCCTACATTACGTTCCTACGGCGGCAGGCTGCCGCCGAGGAGATTGTCTCAATCCCGAGCGCCTGGCACGACGGGCGCGTTTGAAGGAAGTTATCGAGTATGGCCAAGGAAGCCACCCGCGTCCGCCGTCGCGAGCGCAAGAACATCGTCTCCGGCGTCGCGCACGTGAACGCCTCGTTCAACAACACCATGGTGACCATCACCGACGCGCAGGGCAACACCATTTCCTGGTCGTCGGCCGGAACGATGGGCTTCAAGGGCTCGCGCAAGTCGACGCCGTATGCGGCCCAGGTCGCGGCCGAGGATGCTGCGCGCAAGGCGGCCGAGCACGGCATGCGGACGCTGGAAGTCGAGGTGTCGGGCCCGGGTTCGGGTCGCGAGTCGGCGCTCAGGGCGCTGCAGGCAGCCGGCTTCACGGTGACATCGATCCGGGACGTGACGCCGATCCCCCACAACGGCTGTCGGCCGCGCAAGCGCCGCCGCGTCTGATCTATTGATGCTCCGGCCAGGCCGGAGCTTTGTCGTTCGCGGCGCCGCCATCGGCGCCGCGCTACCGAGATCCGCAGAGGTGTGCTCGTGATCCAGAAAAACTGGCAGGAATTGATCAAGCCGAGCAAGCTCGAGGTGACGGCCAGCGACCACCGCAAATCGGTCGCGACGCTCGTGGCCGAGCCGCTGGAGCGGGGGTTCGGCCTCACGCTCGGCAATGCGCTGCGTCGCGTGCTGTTGTCGTCGCTGCAGGGAGCCGCCGTGACCGCGGTCCACATCGACGGCGTGTTGCACGAGTTCTCGTCCATCCCGGGTGTGCGCGAGGACGTGACCGACCTCGTGCTCAACATCAAGATGGTCGCCATCAAGATGCAGGGCGACGGGCCCAAGCGCATGACCCTGCGCAAGCAGGGCCCGGGCCAGGTGACGGCCGGCGACATCAACGCCGTCGGCGACATTCAGATCCTCAACCCGGACCTGCCGCTGTGCACGCTCGATGACGGAGCTGAGATCCGCATGGAGTTCACGGTCAACACGGGCAAGGGCTATGTCCAGGCCGAGCGCAACCGGCCGGAGGATGCGCCCATCGGCCTGATCCCGGTCGACAGCCTCTACAGCCCGGTGCGCAAGGTCTCCTATCGCGTCGAGAACACCCGCGAGGGCCAGATCCTCGACTACGACAAGCTGACCATGGAGGTGGAGACCAACGGCGGCCTGTCGCCCGAGGATGCCGTCGCCTATGCCGCGCGCATCCTGCAGGACCAGCTGGCGATCTTCGTCAACTTCGAGGAGCCGCGGCGCGAGGAGGCGGGCGTTTCGGCCGCGCCGCAGCTGCCGTTCAATCCGGCGCTGCTCAAGAAGGTCGACGAGCTCGAGCTGTCGGTTCGCTCGGCCAACTGCCTGAAGAACGACAACATCGTCTACATCGGGGATCTCATCCAGAAGTCCGAGGCCGAGATGCTGCGGACCCCGAACTTCGGCCGCAAGTCGCTGAACGAGATCAAGGAAGTGCTGGCGACGCTGGGCCTGCATCTGGGCATGGAAGTGCAGGGCTGGCCGCCGGAGAACATCGAGGACCTGGCCAAGCGCTTCGAAGAGCACTACTGAGGCGCGGCTCCGAAAAAGGGCCCGCCCTCGCGCGACGAGGTCGAACGGGAGGTCCCGTTCGAAGCGCCGGTTATGCCGGCGACAACAAAGGAGCGGCCGTACCGTGGCACGGCGGTCGCATAATCAGGAGATAGCCACATGCGTCACGGTTTCGCCCATCGGCGTTTCAACCGCTCGTCCGAGCATCGCCAGGCCATGTTCGCCAATATGGCGGCCGCGCTGATCAAGCACGAGCAGATCATGACCACGCTGCCCAAGGCCAAGGACCTGCGTCCGGTCGTCGAGAAGCTGGTCACCCTCGGCAAGCGCGGCGATCTGCATGCGCGTCGCCAGGCGATCGCGCAGATCCGCGACGTCGGCATGGTCAAGAAGCTCTTCGACGTGCTGGGCCCGCGCTACCAGGCACGGCCGGGCGGCTACCTGCGCATCATGAAGGCGGGCTTCCGCTACGGCGACAATGCCCCGCTGGCGGTCATCGAGTTCGTCGACCGTGACGTGGACGCCAAGGGCGCGGATTCGGGCCCGACCCAGGACGCCGCGTAAGCGTCCCGGATCCAAGCGCTGAGCATGCCCTGATCCGCGCGTCGGATCGGGGACGTGCTCGGTCGGATCGCAGGCGGCCGGCCTCACGCCGAGACATGCCTCACGCCGAGACATGGGGCCGCGGGCAAAGGGGCAGCGGATGCCGGCCTGCGGGTTTGTCGCGGCGCGCCATCGGCCTATATGCAGTCGATCCTCATCAGACGGTCGCGCCCATGCCCGTATCAACGATCCAGTCCAGGCTCCTTCCGGCCCTTCTGCTCGCCGTCGTCATGGCGGCGCCTGCCGTCGCCCAGGAGCGCGGGGCCCAAGAGCGCGGGGCCCAAGAGCGGGGAGCCCAAGAGCGCGGGCTCCAAGAGCGCACGGCGCCGCAGTCGCGCAGCGAGATCCAGCTGTCGTTCTCGCCTGTGGTGAAGCAGGTGGCGCCGACCGTGGTGAACGTCTACGGCGCCCGCGTCGAGCGCCGCCAGCAGAACCCGTTCTTCGACGACCCCTTCTTCCGCCGCTTCTTCGGCGGCGACTTCGGCGTGCCGCAGGAGCGCGTGCAGCGCTCGCTGGGCTCGGGCGTGATCGTCGACCCGTCCGGCATCATCGTCACCAACCACCACGTCATTGAGAACATGACGGAGGTGAAGATTGCGCTCGCCGACAAGCGCGAGTTCGACGTCGAGATCCTGCTGCGCGATCCGCGCACCGACCTCGCGGTGCTGCGCATCAAGGGCAACCATCCAGCCCTGCCGGCCATGACCATCGGCAATTCCGATACGCTGGAGGTCGGCGACCTGGTGCTGGCCATCGGCAATCCGTTCGGCGTCGGCCAGACGGTGACGCAGGGTATCGTCTCGGCCCTGGCGCGCACCCAGGTCGGCATCGGCGACTACCAGTTCTTCATCCAGACGGATGCGGCCATCAATCCCGGCAATTCGGGCGGCGCCCTGGTCGACATGCAGGGCCGGCTGGTCGGCATCAACTCGGCCATCTATTCCCGTTCCGGCGGCAGCGTCGGCATCGGTTTCGCTATTCCGGCCACCATGGTCCGGATCGTCGTGGAGTCGGCCAAGAGCGGCGGCAAGTCGGTGAGGCGGCCGTATTTCGGCGCCAAGCTGCAGGTTGTCAGCGCCGACATCGCCGAGAGCATGGGGCTCGACCGGCCGACGGGTGCCCTGGTGGCCGGCGTGTTCGACAAGGGCCCGGCCACCGACGCGGGGTTGAAGCGCGGCGACCTGATCCTCGCTGTCGATGGCCAGGCCGTCGAGGATCCCGACGGCTTCGGCTACCGGCTCGCCACCAAGCCGCTGGGTGGCACGGCGGCGCTCACGGTGCAGCGTGGCACCCAGAAGCTCACCCTGAACGTCAAGCTGAGCCCGGCGCCGGAGACGCGGCCGCGCGAGCCGGTGCAACTGCCGGTGCGCTCGCCCTTCGCCGGGGCGACCGCGGTCAACCTCTCGCCGGCAGTGGCGGAAGAGTTGTCGCTGGAAGCGGCGAGCGAAGGCGTGGTGCTGAGCGAGGTGCCCGAGGATACGGACGCGGCGCGCGTCGGCCTGCGCAAGGGTGACATCATCCTTGCCGTGAACGGCGACACCATCAAATCGTCGAAGGACCTCGAGCGGGCGCTGGGCGAACGCGCCCGCTACTGGGAGATCACCATCAACCGCGCCGGCCAGGTGTTCACGGCCGTCCTCAACGGTTGAGTACGCCGCGTCCTCAGGACAAGTATTTGACCGAGCAGCCGTAGGAGCGGGTCGCCGGCACGGCGACCGGCTTGCCGGTCGTCACGGCGGCCAAGGCGTCGTCCACGTAGTTGCGGGCGGTCTTGAGATCGTCCTTGTTGGTCGACGGCTTGTCGTCGATGGCACCCATATAGGCGAGCGTGCCGGTCGGCGTGATCACGTACATGTCGGGGGTGGTGCGGGCGCCATAGAGCCGCCCGAGGTCCCCCTTGGGGTCCATCAGCACGTCGGTCGGCGCTGCACCCCGCTCGACGGTCAGCTTGTTGGCCTCGGCCGGGCTGACGCTGCCCTGTTCACCCGGGGCCGACGACAGCACCGTCAGCCACACAATGCCCTGGCTGGTCCATTTCTTCTGCAAGGCCTGCATGGCGCCCGTGTAGTGCTTCTGCACGAACGGGCACTCGTGGTTCGACCACTCCAGCACGACCGTCTTGCCCTTGAAATCGGCGAGGGACACGGGCTTGCCATTGGAATCGGTGGCGGAGAACGCCGGCGCTGTCTGGCCCACCTTGGCGGCAGCCGCGGGCATGGCCGCATAGGCGGCGGAGGCGCCGATCGCCGCGAGGCCGAGCGCCGAGAAAGCAAGCAGGTCACGGCGCGATCGGGGTAGCAATGCAAACTTCATGGCAATTCTCCCGGGTTCGTGAGGTGTGACGCTACGCAACTCAGACGCTACGCAACTCAGAAGAGGGAACGGGGCGGCGCGGCCGTCCCCGACGGGCTGTCGGGAGCCCGTTCGGCGGCCCGCGTCGTCACGCGCGCAAATTCGGCCAGCACGCCTGCCGGGGTCAGCACCTGTGGCAGCACGATCGGCTCCGCACCGCGGGTGTAGAGCAGATAGAGCGGCACGCCGCCGCGGCCGTAGCGCTCCAGCACCCGGGTGATCTCCGGGTTCTGGTTGGTCCAGTCGCCCTTGAGGTAGGCGATGTTGCGATCCTTCATGGCGCCGCGGACGGCCTCGGTCGTCAGGGCCACGCGCTCGTTGACCATGCAGGTGATGCACCAGGCCGCGGTCATGTTGACGAACACCGGCCGCCCCTCGGACAAGAGCTCGTCGAGCCGTGCCTGGCTGAAGGGCTCGGTGCCGCCGTCGCGAGCCAGCATCTGCGCGGCCGCCGGGCCGAGCCGGTTGTCGCCGACGATTCCGATCAGGCCGGCCAGCGCCGCGATGGCGGCGAGCGCCGCGGCCCGCGTCGCCAGTGCCGCGCCGCCACGGGACAGTCCGGCGATGCCGATCAGCCAGACGGCGACGGCGACGACGACCAGCCCGCCGAGGGCGGCGAACAGGCCGGCCGGACCGACCTGTTGGCTGAGCACCCAGATCAGCCAGGCAACCGTCGCATACAGCGGGAAGGCCAGCGCCTGCTTCAGCCGGTCCATCCACAGGCCGGGCCGTGGCAGCCGGCGCAGCAGCGCCGGCGAGAACGTCAGCACCACGAAGGGCAGGGCGAGCCCCAGACCCAGGGCCAGGAACACGGCCATGGCGGTGGCGGCCGACTGGGTCAGCGCGAAGCCGATGGCCGCGCCCATGAACGGCCCCGTGCAGGGGCTTGCCACGACCGTCGCCAGCACGCCGGTGAAGAACGAGCCGGAGAGGCCGGCCCGCCGGGTCAGGTCGTCGCCGATGCCGGCGAAGGACGCGCCGACATGGATTGCGCCGGAGAGCGCAAGCCCCATGGTCAGCATGATGTAGGCGAGGGCGGCGACCACCATCGGCGATTGCAGCTGGAAGCCCCAGCCCGCCTCCGTGCCCGCCTGCCGAAGGGCGAGCAGAACGCCGGCGAGGGCGGCGAACGCCGCCAGCACGCCGGCACCGTAGGCGAGCCCGTGCCGACGCATGTGGCCGGGCGTCTCGCCGCTGCTGTTGGCCAGCGCCAGCACCTTGATGGAGAGGATCGGGAAGACGCAGGGCATCAGGTTGAGCACGATGCCGCCCAGCAGCGCCAGCACGGCAGCGCCCAGCACCGTGAGCGCCTCGCCGCCGCCCGGCGCCCTCGTCGCCGGCGGCGGCGGGTCCCCCGCCGCCAGCTTGGCGGGAGGGGCGGCCGCCATGGCGGGCGAAGCCTTGCCGCCGGTATCGATGGCGTAGGCGTAGCTTGCCCCGGTGCCGTCGGTCACGCTGAGGACGCCGGCGATCGCGGTCGGCGCGGCGCTCGCCAGCGTGCTGCGGGTCATGCTCAGCGACAGGCCGTCGCCCTGCCGGTTGAGGGTCTGCTCGGCGGCGTTGTCGATCAGCGTGTCGTCGGCGGGGAAGAAATAGGCCGATGCGACGGTGGCGCCAGCATCGCCGACGCGATCGAGCTTCAGCGTGATCGCCTGATCCGTCGCCTCGAAGGTGGCCTTGCCGGGGGCGGGCGCCGGCAGCGCGGCGCGGGCCGCCGCAAACAGCGTGGCATTGCTCGGGTTCGCCGCGGCAGAACCGGCGTTTGGCGCGACGGGCAGGTCGAGCGACAATTGCGCATCGCCCGGCACGCACTCCTTCTCGCAGACGAGCCACGTGGCATCGGCCTTGAGCGCGATCGGGCCGGGTGCCGCCAGCTCCTTGGGCGGCGTGATCTGCGTGAGCAGAACGGCTTCGCCGTCGTAGCCGAAATTGACGAGCGGGCCGACCGGGATGCGCGCCGGCGCCGGCCAGACGATCTCGCCCGCGGTGAAGCCGGCCGGCAGCGTCCACTTGATCTCGGTCGGCAGGCCGGAATCGCCAGGGTTGCGCCAGTAGGTGTGCCAGTGTTCCTTCATGCGCAGGCGCAGGGCCACCCAGAAGGGCTGACCGGCCTGAACCGCAGCTGGCTCCGCCAGGAGATCGGCCTTGACCAGGTCGCTGCGCTTGCCGGCCGCCAGCGCGGGCGCCGCGAACAGGCCGAGCACGACGAGCAGTGCCGCGACAAGGGATGTCCGGACCGGCCAGGCGCGCGTCATTCGATCATCCGGCATTCGATCTCCTGCACCTCGGACGGCCCCGTCTTGCTTAAGCGCGCCTTCGCGGCTGCAATAGGGCGCACCGCCGGCGCCCGCCCTCCGGCGTGCGGCAGCGATCACAATTCGTAATCCATCCGGCGATCGTTACATAATCCCGGAGGCAAACAAGTTCACGTCGTTTCGCTCCGGCGGGGGCGATGGGCGCGGGGAATTGGACGATGAGTAATCTCTTTGCCGCCGCCGGGCTGGAGCGGGAGGCGCCGCGTCCGCTCGCCGACCGGCTGCGGCCGGCCCGGCTCGGCGAGGTCGCTGGCCAGGACCATCTGGTCGGGCCGGACGGGGCGATCACCCGCCTGCTCGCCTCCGGCTCGCTCGGCTCGCTGATCTTCTGGGGGCCACCAGGGACCGGCAAGACGACCGTCGCGCGGCTGCTCGCCGGCGAGACGCAGCTCAAGTTCGAGCAGATCTCGGCCATCTTCTCCGGCGTCGCCGACCTCAAGAAGGTGTTCGAGATCGCCCGCGGGCGTCGCTCCACCGGTCAGGGGACGCTGCTCTTCGTCGACGAGATTCATCGCTTCAACCGGGCCCAGCTCGACGCCTTCCTGCCGGTGATGGAGGACGGCACCATCACGCTGATCGGCGCCACCACCGAGAATCCGTCGTTCGAGCTCAACGCCGCTTTGCTGTCGCGGGCTCGCGTCATGGTGTTCAAGCCGCTCGGTGAGGAGGCGGTTCAGGATCTGCTGCTAAGGGCCGAACGAATCGAAGCAAAGGCGCTGCCGCTCGAGCCCGAGGCGAGGGCCTCGCTGGTGCGCATGGCGGACGGCGACGGCCGTGCCGCATTGACCTTGGCGGAAGAGGTCTGGCGCGCCGCGCGCCCCGGCGAGGTGTTCGACGTGGAGCACCTGCAAGAGATCGTTCAGCGGCGGGCACCGATCTACGACAAGACACAGGACGGCCACTACAACCTGATCTCGGCCCTGCATAAGACGGTGCGGGGCTCCGACCCCGACGCAGCGCTCTATTACCTGGCGCGCATGCTGGATGCGGGGGAAGACCCGCTGTTCGTGGCGCGCCGGCTGGTGCGTATGGCCGTGGAGGACATCGGCCTGGCCGATCCCCAAGCCCTCGTCGTCGCCAATGCCGCCAAGGACGCCTACGATTTCCTGGGCTCGCCGGAGGGCGAGCTGGCGCTGGCGCAAGCCGCCATCTATCTCGCCACGGCGCCGAAGTCGAACGCCGCCTACCGGGCCTTCGGCGCGGCGATGCGGACGGCGAAGGCGGCCGGCTCGCTGGCGCCGCCCAAGACCATCCTCAACGCGCCGACCAAGCTGATGAAGGCGGAAGGCTACGGCTCCGATTACGCCTACGACCACGATGCGCCGGACGCCTTCTCGGGGCAGGACTACTGGCCGGAGCAACTGGGCCGCCAGCACTTCTACGAGCCGGCGCCCCGCGGCTTCGAACGCGAGATCGCCAAACGCCTGGAGTACTGGGAGAAGCTGCGGCGGGAGCGCCGTCAGGATTAGCTTGTCGGTCCCGCATCGAACAATGCCGCCGCCTGTCTCACTCTTGGCCCGCGGTCTGCTCGATCAAAGCGCCTCTGGCGCGGACGACTTGTCGGCCGCGGCGGCGGCCGACGTGCCTGCCCGGGCCTTCGCGCGTATCGAGCGAGCCGCCAAGGTCCGTAGCACGACGTAATTGACCAGCCCGGCGAGGATCTTGGCGCCGACGGCGATGAAGGTGATGTAGAAGGCCCACAGGCGCATGTCGCCGGTGAGCGCGATGGCGATGTTGATCAGCCCCAGCGCGAACATCAGTGCCGCCCACGCATAGCCGGAGGCGTCGATCACCGCCGGATCGAGATTGTCGCGCGCCAGCGGCGGCAGGTAGCGGCCCATCCAGCCGCGCCGGAGCATGACGGCGCCGACCGCGAAATGCCCGATGCTCGGCTTGAACATGACGAATCGGCTGTCCTTGGTGATCAAGGTGGCCGCACCCAGAGCCAGAACCAGCCCGATGCTCAACCATTGCATAAGGTTGATCGCCCGGCCTTTGGCGCGCATCCAGGCGAACTGGAGGACGGCCGCGCCAATGGCCAGGGTGGTGGCGAGGATGATGTCGCCGCTCACACCGAACACGACCAGGAAGATGATGGTCGATAGGAAATCGCCGAACAATTCGGCAAGGGCGGTCGCCATCGGCAGTCCTCTCGCGCGGCAAGCCCGACGTTCGCACCCTATTGAGGCAGCGCCATGAGCCGGGACGGCGGCTGCTGCACCAGGGCCGCAGGGATGCTAGACACGAGATGAGCGCGGCGGGGCCAAATGCAACGGGTGGTCCCGTTCGCGCCGACGATCGCACAGCCCCGGAGGGACATTGGATGGCCGGTTTGAGCGAAGGCAAGCTCCTGTGGGCGCCCACCGCGACTTACATCGAACGGGCGCGGATCACCCGTTACATGGCGTGGCTGGCCGAGCACCAGGGGCTGACCTTCAGCGATTACCAGAGCCTGTGGGAATGGTCGGTCGACAATCTGGAGACGTTCTGGGCGAGCGTCTGGGATCACTTCGACATCAAGGCCGAGCGCCGCTACGACAGCGTGCTGTCGAGCCGTGAGATGCCCGGGGCGCGCTGGTTCGAGGGCGCGCGCCTCAACTATGTCGACCAGGTTCTGCGCCATCGCGCCGACGAGCCGTCCCACCGCGCCATCGTCTACGCCTCCGAGGGCGCGCCGTTGGCCGAAATCTCCTGGGGCGAGCTGCGGGCCAAAGTGGCGGCCATGGCCGCGTCGCTCCGCGAGCTCGGCGTCGGGCCGGGCGACCGAGTGGTCGCCATCATGCCCAACATCCCGGAGACCATCATCAGCTTTCTGGCGGTGGCGAGCCTCGGCGCCATCTGGTCGCTGTGCTCGTCCGACATGGGCGAGAGCGCGGTCCTCGACCGCTTCAAGCAGATCGAGCCGAAGGTGCTGATCGCCGCCGACGGTTACCGCTACGCCGGCAAGCCCTTCGCCCGCGGCGCCATGGTCGCCGGCATCGTCCGCGAGCTGCCGAGCCTGGAAGCGGTCGTCATCCTGCCGCGGCTGGAGCCGGCCGTGGACCACGCGCTCTTTCCGGGGGCGCGTGACTGGAACGCCATGGCGGCGGGCAGCGCGCCGCTGGCGATCCTGCCGGTCGCAGCCGACCATCCGCTCTGGGTGGTCTATTCCTCCGGCACGACGGGACTGCCGAAGCCGATCGTTCACGGCCATGCCGGCGTCACCCTGGAAATGGTGGCGATGCAGGCCCTGCACTGCGATCTCGGGCCCGACGATACGGCGCAATGGTACACGAGCTCGGGCTGGATCATGTGGAACGCGCAGGTGGCGGCGCTCGCCGCCGGCGCCTCGATCGCCATCTATGACGGCAACCCGAGCTATCCCGATCTGGGCGTGCTCTGGACATTCATCGAGCAGGCCGGGGTTACCGTCTTCGGCGCCGGCGCCGCCTATTACGCCGGCTGCGCCAAGGCCGGCCTGAAGCCCAACGAGCTCGCCGATCTGAGCAGCCTGCGGGCCCTGTCGTCCACGGGTTCGCCCCTGTCGGCCGAAGCCTACGAATGGATCTACGGCGATGTGCGCAACGACATCTGGCTGTCGCCGATCTCCGGCGGCACCGATTTTGCCGGCGCCTTCATCTGCGGCACGCCGATCCTGCCGGTCTATTCCGGCGAGATGCAATGCCGCGCCCTCGGCCATAAGGTCGAGGCCTTCGACGACAGCGGTCATCCGGTGATCGGGGAGGTGGGCGAGCTGGTCTGCACCGAGCCGGTGCCCTCCATGCCGCTGCGCTTCTGGAACGATGCGGGCGACCGGCGCTATCGCGAGAGCTACTTCGACGTCTTCCCGGGCGTGTGGCGGCACGGCGACTGGATCAAGATCACGCCGCGTGGCGGCGCCATCATCTACGGCCGCTCGGATGCGACCATCAACCGGCACGGCATCCGCATGGGAACCAGCGAATTCTACCGCCTGGTCGACGAGTTTCCCGAGGTCGCCGACAGCCTGGTGGTCGATCTCGAGTTTCTCGGCCGCGAGTCCTTCCTCTACCTGTTCGTCGTCCTGCGTGAAGGTGTGGCGCTCGACGACAGGCTGCGCGACGCGATCAACGCGCGCATCCGCCAGGCGCTGTCGGCGCGCCACGTGCCGAACGCGATCGTCGAGGCGCCGGCCGTGCCCTATACGCTGTCGGGCAAGAAGCTCGAGGTGCCGATCAAGAAGCTGCTGCTGGGCCACGCGGCATCGGGCATCGCCAACCGCGACGCCATGGCCAACCCGACGAGCCTCGACTGGTACGTCGCATTTGCGGCCGACCGGGCCGCCGCGGCGCAACCTGCCGCCACGGCGTGAGACCGGCCCCCGGGCCCGGTCCAATGAACGATGATCGCTGCCCGGGCCCATTGCCCTGTGGCGGACTGCTGATGATGAGGAGCTTTTCATGACACGCGCGGGCGGACGAAGCGGCTCGAGGCCGCCGCGCGCCTCCGGCCCAGGCGCAGCCCCGAAGGCTGCGAGCGGCCGGTTGCGGGCTGGCGCCGGCAAGACGAAGCCGGCGGCGGGGAGGCCCACGCTCAGCGACCGGTCCAGTGCGGCCGAGCCGCCGCCGCGGGGGCGCAGGGGCGGGGGCATCAACCGGCGCGAGGACGAGCGTGGCGTGGCTGCGGCCGCGCAGAGCACGGCAGGCACGGGCCGCTCGTCCGGCCGCACGGCGCCTGCGCGCAGCTCGCTTCCGCCGCGGGCGGTGGTGAAGGCGCAGACGGCCGAGACCTTGGCCAGCGGCGTGCAGACGCTCTCCGTGGCGCCGGACGAGGCGGGCATGCGGCTCGACCGCTTCCTGGTGGCGCGCTTTCCCCAACTCGCCTTCACCCACATCCAGCGCATCGTGCGCAAGGGCGAGCTGCGCGTCGACGGCGGCCGGGTGAAGCCCAGCGACCGGCTGGAAGCCGGCCAGAAGGTCCGCATTCCGCCCCTGAAGCTCGCGGCGCCGCGGCCGACCGGTCGCACGCCGGCCCAGGACGACGGCGACGCGGCCTTCCTCAAGTCGCTGGTGCTCTACGAGGATCGCGACATCATGGTGCTGAACAAGCCCATGGGCCTCGCGGTGCAGGGGGGCTCCGGCACGCGGCGGCATGTGGACGGCATGCTGGAGGCCCTGCGCGACAAGGATGGGCAGAAGCCGCGCCTGGTGCACCGGCTCGACAAGGACACCGCCGGCTGCTTGGTCATCGCCAAGACGAGGCTCGCCGCCGCGACGCTGGCCAAGAGCTTCCGCTCGCGCGCGGCGCGCAAGATCTACTGGGCCCTGGTCGCCGGCGTACCGCGCGTCAAGCAGGGCCGGATCTCGACCTATGTGGCCAAGGAGGACGGCGAGGAGGGCGAGTCGCGCATGGGCGTCGCCCGCCACGGCGACGAGGGCGCCAGCCACGCCGTCACCTATTACACGCTCGTCGACAATTCGGCCCAGAAGCTCGCCTGGCTATCGCTGAAGCCGGTGACGGGACGCACCCACCAACTGCGCGTCCACACCGCCCACATGGGCCATCCGATCGTCGGCGATCCCAAGTACTTCGATATCGAGAACTGGGAGCTGCCCGGCGGCATCCAGAAGAAGCTGCACCTTCTGGCACGCCGCATCGTCATCCCGCATCCGCGCACCGGCGAGCCCGTCGACGTGACCGCGCCGCTGCCGCCGCACATGGCGCAGACCTGGAACCTGCTGGGCTTCGACGCCGGCCGCTACGATCCGATCGTCGATTCGCCGGACGAGTAGCCGGCAGGACGCACTGCCGGCACGTCTGCCCATCCGGGGCGTCGTTACTTTTTTGGGCCTGCGTCTGCCACGTCGGCCTCTATTGGCATTATCTGCCAGCGACGCTAGCATGAGTGCCGTCAGGGCTTCTGGATGCATTGTCGTCATGCCGACCCGCAACGTGGTGCTGACCGATCACCATGAGACGATCATCGAGGCGATGGTGAGCTCAGGCCGCTATCAGAATGCGAGCGAAGTGCTACGCGAGGGCCTTAGGCTGCTCGAAGAGCGTGAGGAGCAGAATGCCCTGAAGCTCGAGTTGCTGCGCGAGGCGGCTCGGTCAGGTATCGCCGACGTCGACGAAGGCCGATTTCGCACGTTCGACTCGGCTGCGGCATTGACGGGCCACCTCGAGGCGTTATCGGAAGAGGCGATCAAGCCGGCGCGCAGCTAGCTCGATGCCGTCTGGTATCTGGGTGGTTCGGCTTGCTGCGGCCGCGGAGCGGGACTTTCAGTCGATCTTGGCCTGGACGGCGGCAGAATTCGGCGAGACGCAGGCCCGGCGATACCGCGACGTGCTCATAGCCGCGATCACGGCGCTGATGGACGGCCCCTCCGCTCACGATTCCCGGCCGCGCGATGACGTCGCACCTGGCGCGCGCGTCCTGCATGTCGCGCGCGGAGGCCGTCGTGGGCGACACATCCTGCTCTACCGTGTGCGGGGCGGCGATGCCATTGAGGTCTTGCGCATCCTGCACGAGGCGATGGACATCCCGCGCCATGTTTCGGGCGATGATCGGCGCTGAATAAATCCGCCGGGCCCGCCACCCCGTTCGGGGCGTCGTCACCTTCTTCGACCGCGACTGTGTGAGTGCAAGCCATGGCGCCAACCGACCAGGACCCCGATCCCATCCGCATCAGCCAGCAGGCGATGCGCCCGACACTGCCGCGGCGCTTCTATGAGGAGGTCACGGTGGCCCAAGATGCGGATGGCCAGTTCGCCATCCACCTCGACGGACGCGGCGCCAGGACGACGGCGCGCCGGCCGCTGGCGCTGCCGACGCCGGCGGCGGCGGAGGCGGTGGCGAAGGAATGGCGCGCGCAGCGGGACCTCATCGATCCCTCGACCATGCCGATGACGCGCCTGGCCACCGCGGCGCTGGATACGGTCCAGGTCGACCCGCGACCGATCGTCGCCGAGATCGCCAAGTACGGCGGCAGCGACCTCCTCTGCTATCGCGCCGCGGAGCCTCAATCCCTGGCCGACCGGCAGACCGAGTGCTGGGATCCGCTGCTGACGTGGATGCACGAGCGCTACGGCGCGAGCTTCGTGCTGGCGGAGGGGGTGATGCATGTGGCCCAGCCGCCGCGGACGATCGAGGCGGTCGAAGCCGCCGTCCGGGCGGTCTCCGTGCCGTTCGGCCTTGCCGCCCTGCACGTGCTGACCACCCTGTCCGGCTCCGTCGTGCTGGCGCTCGCCGTAGCGCAGGGGCGGCTGACGCCGGAGGCCGCGTGGGCTGCGGCGCATGTGGACGAGGACCACCAGATCGCGCGCTGGGGCGCCGACGAGGAGGCGACCCTGCGGCGCGGCCGGCGCTTCGCCGACTTCGCGGCAGCGGCGGCGCTGCTCGCGCTGGCGTGATCGATCAAGCTTGAGCCTGGCTTTTTGCAGCTGGATTGTCGGCTCACGATTTTTCCGCCTGCGACGCTACGCTTCGACGCGACGGTGCAGATCAAGTGGCGCATCGCGCCCAAGTAATGCGCGTTGTGCACCGGCGTGCCGTCCCGTCAGGAAAGCCTATTCCGTCCGCGCACGATGCCGTGATAGGAGCGAGCGACTCGTTGGACCAGTTCGATCGCGGGGGAAGCGATGAAGCACATTCTCGAAGCGCTCGAGGAGCGTCGGGCCGCAGCGCGGCTCGGGGGCGGTGAGAAGCGCATCGAGGCGCAGCACGGCCGCGGCAAGCTCACCGCGCGCGAGCGAATCGACCTCCTGCTCGACAAGGGCTCCTTCGAGGAGTTCGACATGTTCGTGCAGCACCGCTGCGTCGACTTCGGCATGGCGAACCAGGCCAAGATCCCGGGCGATGGCGTCGTGGTGGGATGGGGCACGGTCAATGGCCGCACGGTCTTCGTCTTCGCCAAGGACTTCACCGTGTTCGGCGGCTCGCTCTCCGAGACGCACGCGCTGAAGATGACCAAGATCCAGGACATGGCGCTGAAGATGCGCGCCCCGATCATCGGCCTCTTCGATGCCGGTGGCGCGCGCATCCAGGAGGGCGTCGCGGCCCTCGGCGGCTACGGCGAGGTGTTCAAGCGCAACGTCATCTCCTCCGGCGTCATTCCCCAGATCTCGGTGATCATGGGGCCGTGCGCCGGCGGCGACGTCTACTCGCCGGCCATGACCGACTTCATCTTCATGGTCCGCGACACGTCGTACATGTTCGTCACCGGCCCGGACGTGGTGAAGACCGTCACCAACGAGACCGTGACGGCAGAGGACCTCGGCGGCGCCAAGGTGCACACGAGCAAGTCGTCGATCGCCGACGGCGCCTGGGACAACGATGTGGAGGCGCTGCTGCAGGTGCGGCGGCTGCTCGACTTCCTGCCCGCCAACAACACCGAGGGCGTGCCGCGCTGGCCGAGCTTCGACGATCCCGACCGGATCGACAAATCGCTCGACACCCTCATCCCCGACAGCCCCAACAAGCCCTACGACATGAAGGAGCTGATCGGAAAGGTCGTCGACGAGGGCGACTTCTTCGAGCTGCAGGAAGCCTACGGCCGCAACATCATCACCGGCTTCGGCCGCATCGACGGCGCCACGGTGGGCATCGTCGCCAACCAGCCGATGGTGCTGGCCGGCGTGCTGGACAGCGACGCCTCGCGCAAGGCCTCGCGCTTCGTGCGCTTCTGCGATTCCTTCGAGATCCCGATCGTCACCTTCGTCGACGTGCCGGGCTTCCTGCCGGGCACGGCGCAGGAGTACGGCGGCCTGATCAAGCACGGTGCCAAGCTGCTCTTCGCCTACAGCCAGGCGACGGTGCCGCTCATCACGATCATCACCCGCAAGGCCTTCGGTGGCGCCTACGACGTCATGGCGTCCAAGCACATCGGCGGCGACGTGAACTATGCGTGGCCCACCGCGCAGATCGCCGTCATGGGCGCCAAGGGCGCGGTCGAGATCATCTTCCGCGGCGACATCGGCGATCCCGACAAGATCAATGCGCGGACCAAAGAGTACGAGGAGCGCTTCCTGTCACCGTTCGTCGCGGCCGAGCGCGGCTATATCGACGAGGTGATCATGCCCCATTCCACCCGCCGGCGCGTGGCGCGCGCGCTCGCCATGCTCCGGGCCAAGAAGGCTGAGCAGCCTTGGAAAAAGCACGATAACATCCCTCTCTGAGGGTTCGCCGGCGTACCGCTGCAAGCCGATCCAGTCTCTCTTGGGCGCCGGCCCGGCCCGCGCCTCGTCGAAGGAGCCACCATGAGCAAGACCCCTATGCGCGTCGCCGTCACGGGCGCAGCCGGCCAGATCGGCTACGCCCTGCTGTTCCGCATCGCCAACGGCGACCTGCTCGGCAAGGACCAGCCGGTGCATCTCAGCCTGCTCGACCTGCCGCAGGCGATCCCGGCGGTGAAGGGCGTGGTCATGGAGCTCGACGACTGCGCCTTTCCGCTGCTGGCCGGCGTGACCATCACCGATCAGCCCAAGGAAGCCTTCAAGGATGTGGACATCGCCATCCTCGTCGGCGCCCGGCCGCGCAGCAAGGGCATGGAGCGCGCCGACCTGCTGACCGCCAACGCCGAGATCTTCACCGTCCAGGGCAAGGCCTTGAACGAGAGCGCCAAGCGCAGCGTCAAGGTGCTGGTGGTCGGCAATCCGGCGAACACCAACGCCTATATCGCCATGAAGTCGGCGCCCGACCTGCCGGCGAGCGCCTTCAGCGCCATGCTGCGGCTCGACCACAACCGGGCGCTGTCGATGCTGGCGGCCAAGGCCAAGGTGCCGGTCGCCGACATCGACAAGCTGGCCGTGTGGGGCAACCACTCGCCGACCATGTACCCCGACTATCGGGCGGCGATCGTCGGCGGCAAGAAGCTCCCCGACCTGATCAACGACGAGGCCTGGATCAAGGATACGTTCATCCCTGACGTGGCCAAGCGCGGCGCGGCGATCATCGAGGCGCGCGGCCAGTCCTCGGCCGCCTCGGCCGCCAATGCTGCCATCGACCACGTGCGCGACTGGGTGCTGGGCAGCAACGGCAAGTGGGTGTCGATGGGCATTCCGTCGGATGGCAGCTACGGGGTGCCGGAGGGCGTGATCTTCGGCGTGCCGGTGATCTGCGCCGGCGGCTCCTACACGCGCGTCGAAGGGCTCTCGTTCGATGCCTTCTCCCAGGAGAAGATCAAGGTGACCCTCGACGAGCTGAACGGCGAGCGCGAGGCGATCGCGCATCTGCTGGCCTGAGCGGCGGCGCGACAGGCGCATCGCCGCGCTGGCACAAAATTCGAAACGCGCTAAACGCGGGACGGGGGCTCCCTCTTGGAGCCCCAATGATTGTCAAGACACGAATGGAAGCGGGCGGGGCATGTTCAGCAAGATCCTCATCGCCAACCGCGGCGAAATTGCCTGCCGGGTCATCAAGACCGCGCGCAAGATGGGCATCAAGACGGTCGCCGTCTTCTCCGACGCGGACGCCGAGGCGCTGCATGTGGAGATGGCGGACGAGGCCGTGCATATCGGCCCGCCGCAGGCGGCCCAGTCCTACCTGCTGATCGACAAGATCGTCGACGCGTGCCGCGCCACCGGCGCCGAGGCGGTCCATCCCGGCTACGGCTTCCTGTCCGAGCGGGCTGCCTTCCCCGAGGCGCTCGCGGCGGCGGGGATCGTCTTCATCGGTCCCAACCCCAAGGCCATCGAGGCCATGGGTGACAAGATCGAGTCGAAGAAGTTCGCCAACGCCGCCAAGGTCTCGACGGTGCCGGGCTACCTCGGCGTCATCGAGGACGCGGAGCACGCGGGCAAGATCGCCAGCGAGATCGGCTTTCCCGTGATGATCAAGGCCTCCGCCGGCGGCGGCGGCAAGGGCATGCGCATCGCCCATTCGCTCGATGAGGTGAAGGAGGGCTTCGACCGCGCCAAGTCCGAGGCGAAGTCGTCGTTCGGCGACGACCGCGTCTTCGTCGAGAAGTTCATCGTCAACCCGCGCCACGTCGAGATCCAGCTGATCGGCGACAAGCACGGCAATGTCGTCTACCTGAACGAGCGCGAGTGCTCGATCCAGCGCCGCAATCAGAAGGTGATCGAGGAGGCGCCGTCGCCCCTGCTCGACGAGGCGACCCGGCGCGCCATGGGCGAGCAGTCGGTCGCGCTGGCCAAGGCGGTCGGCTACGATTCGGCCGGCACGGTGGAATTCGTCGCAGGTCAGGACCGGTCGTTCTTCTTCCTGGAGATGAACACCCGCCTGCAGGTGGAGCACCCCGTCACCGAGCTGATCACCGGCGTCGACCTGGTCGAGGAAATGATTCGCGTGGCCGCCGGCGAAAAGCTGCGCTTCACGCAGGCCGACGTGAAGCTGGACGGCTGGGCGGTCGAGTCCCGCGTCTATGCCGAGGATCCGACCCGCAACTTCCTGCCGTCGACCGGCCGCCTGATCACCTACCGGCCCCCGGCCGAAGGCACCCTCGGCGACGTCACCGTCCGCAACGACACGGGCGTCTACGAGGGCGGCGAGATCTCGATCTACTACGACCCGATGATCGCCAAGCTGGTGACCCACGCACCGACGCGGCTCGCCGCGATCGACGCGCAGGCGAAGGCGCTCGACGCCTTCGCCATCGACGGCATCCGCCACAACATCCCCTTCCTGGCCACGCTGATGCAGCATCCGCGCTGGCGCGAGGGCAAGCTGTCGACCGGCTTCATTGCCGAGGAGTTTCCCGACGGCTTCTCCAACCCGCCGCCCGAGGGTGTCGTGGCGGAGCGCATGGCGGCGGTGGCGACGGCCATCGATCATCTGCTGAACGGCCGCAAGCGGGCGATCAGCGGCCAGCTGGCGACGGCGACGCCGGTCCGCTTCGAGCGCGATCGCGTCGCCATGCTCGACGACAAGCCGCATCACCTGAGCGTCGACGGCGGCCCCGGCGAGACCGTGCGGGTGACGCCGAAGGGCCGCGATAAGGCCGTCGAGGTGCAGTCCGACTGGAAGCCCGGCAATCCGGTGTGGACCGGAACGATCGGCGGCGAACTGTTCACCATGCAGGTGCGGTCGATCCTCAACGGCATCCTGATTGCGCACGCCGGTACCTTTGCCACCGCCCGTGTCTACACGCAGCGCGAGGCGGAGCTTGCCGGGCTGATGCCGGCGAAGCAGGCGGCCGACACCGGCAAGCTGCTGCTCTGTCCGATGCCGGGCCTGGTCAAGTCCATCGCCGTGGTCACCGGCCAGGAGGTCAAGGCGGGCGAGCCGCTGGCCATCGTTGAGGCGATGAAGATGGAGAACGTGCTGCGCGCCGAGCGTGACGGCACCGTTTCGAAGATCCACGCCAAGGAGGGTGACAGCCTGGCCGTCGACGCGGTCATCCTCGAGTTCGCCTAAAGCCGCGGGGACGCGGCCCGCACGGCCGGGGGGCCGGACGATGCCGCTCTACTTCGCCTACGGCTCCAACATGGATCGCGCCGGCATGGCCTCCCGCTGCCCGGCGTCCCGCCCGGTCGGGCCGGCGCGCCTGCGCGGCCACCGCTTCGTCATCGGCGCCCAGGGCTGGGCCTCGGTGGTTCCCGACCGCCGGGCCGAGGTGTGGGGTGTGCTCTGGCAGCTCGCCCACGCCGACGTCCCCGCCCTCGACCGCTACGAGAATGTCGCCGCCGGGCTCTATCGCAAGGGCCGCTGCGCCGTGTGGACGGCAACCGGCCGCCACAGCGCCCTCATCTATCGCATGCCGGCGCCGACGCCGGGACGGCCGCGCCCGGGCTATCTGGAACAGGTGATCGCCGCAGCGCAGCTGAGCGGCTTGCCCGCCGGCTACAGCGCCGGCCTGGGCCGCCTCGCGGCGGGGCGGGTTCGCCCGGGTGGAGAGAAAGCGCTCCGGCGTCGACGATCCGACGCATGCGCCGATCGGATGAGCGCATCGGGCCGGCTTACGGGCGCTCAGCCCCCCAAGGCTTATCCTTTCGTCATCCATGTTTAGTGTGCGCGCGCTAACGCTTTGCGCGGCCTGCGTTTGACGAATGTCGAAACAAGCCGAAACATGGCGGTCTCCGCGGCTCTCGAGCCATTTCGCGTCCTCGTAACCTCCCGCAGGAGCGCCCCGATGCAGAAGCTGAGATCCCACCACCTCGATCAGCGCCCTCCATTCGACTGCATTGCGCTCCTGTTGCAGGGCGGCGGGGCGCTCGGCGCCTACCAGGGTGGCGTGTATCAAGGCCTGCACGAGGCTGGCCTCGAGCCGGACTGGGTGGCGGGCATCTCCATCGGCGCCATCAACTCGGCCATCATCGCCGGCAACGCCCCCCAGGACCGCCTCGCCAAGCTCAGGACGTTCTGGGAGGGGATCACGGCGCATCCGGCCTGGGACGCGCTGAGCCATTTCACCGACAGATATGCGTCCGGCCAGGCGATGCGGACCTGGCTCAACCAGTCCAGCGCGTCGATCGCGCTCGCCGCGGGGGCTCCAGGGTTCTTCAGGCCGCGGATGCCGACGCCGTGGTTCTCGCCGGCGGGCTCGACCGGGGCGACGAGCTACTACGACACCAGCGAGCTCAAGAGCACACTGGAGCAGTTGGTGGACTTCGACCGCCTCAACGCCGGCGAGATGCGGCTCAGCGTCGGTGCAGTGAATGTGCGGACCGGCAATTTCGCCTATTTCGACACCACCACCGACGTCATTCGCGCCGAGCATATCATGGCGAGCGGGGCCTTGCCGCCGGGGTTCCCGGCGGTCGAGATCGACGGCCAGTTCTACTGGGACGGCGGCCTGATCTCCAACACGCCGCTGCGGTGGGTGGTGGAGGAGAGCGGCTCCTACATGGACACGCTCGCCTTCCAGGTCGACCTGTGGAGCGCGCGGGGGGACATGCCCAAGGACCTGATCGAGGTGGACGTGCGCGAGAAGGAGATCCGCTTCTCCAGCAGGACACGCGCCGGCACCGACGGGTTCAAGCAAAGGCAGCTGCTGCGCGGCGCGCTGGCGGCGGTGCTCGACAAGTTGCCGAAGGACTTCGAGCACGGGCCGGAGCTGGACTTGCTGCGCCAGTACGCCGGCCACAAGGTCTACAACCTCGTCGAGATCATCTACCGGTCCAAGCAATACGAGGGCAACACCAAGGATTATGAATTCTCGAGGCTGAGCATGGAAGACCATTGGCGCTCCGGCTACGACGACGCCGTCCGGGCGCTTCGCCAGCCGGAGATCTACGAGCGGCCGACGTCGCTCGACGGCATCGCCACCTTCGACTTCGTTTAGAGCATGATCTCTTCCAAAAACCGGCGTCCACTTTTTGGGATCATGCTCCAGCCCCCTGTTGTACCGGCGCGCGCGGGCATCCGCGCCGCCGCTGAGTCCCGCCCCTGACCTTGTCCGAGACCATGGAGCCGACGATGAACGAACAGGACGTGCGCAAGAAGGCCTACGCCATGCCGCTGACGAATCCGGCCTTTCCGCCGGGTCCGTACCGGTTCCACAATCGTGAGTTCCTCATCATCACCTATCGGACCGATCCCGATAAGCTCCGCGCCGTAGTGCCGGCGCCGCTCGAGGTGACCGATCCGATCGTCAAGTACGAATTCATCCGCATGCCCGATTCCACCGGGTTCGGTGATTACACCGAGACCGGGCAGGTGATCCCGGTGACCTTCAACGGCCGCAAGGGCAATTACACCCACTGCATGTTTCTCAACGACGAGGCGCCGATCGCCGGCGGGCGCGAGCTGTGGGGCTTCCCCAAGAAGCTGGCGACGCCCTGCCTGAAGGTGGACAGCGACCACCTGCTCGGCACGCTCGACTATGGTTCCACGCGCGTCGCCACCGCGACCATGGGCTACAAGCACTATCCGTTCGACATCAAGGCGGTCGAAGCCTCCTTCGCCATGCCCAACTGGCTGCTCAAGATCATCCCCAACCCGGACGCGTCGCCGCGCATCTGCGAGATCGTCGAATACGAGCTGGAGGAGGTGACGGTGAAGGGCGCCTGGACGGGCCCCGGCGCTCTGGCGCTGACGCCGCACGCGCTGGCCCCGGTCGCCGAGCTGCCGGTGCTGGAGGTGATCTCCGCCGTGCACATCCAGAGCGACCTGACGCTCGGGCTCGGCAAGATCGTGCACGACTACCTCGCCGAGCGCTGACGCGCGCCCGCTTGGGTCCGGCGATCGCAACGTCTATATTGCGGGCAGGAGACCGACGATGGGCCTGCCCGCAAACATCACCGAGAGCGTTAATGCGGCGATCGAACAGATCGCCCGCAGCGTCCGGACTGCGAACGCTGCTGTCGATCAAGCAGAGGCGCAAGCCGCGCGCCCAGTGCTTGACGAGGCGGCAAACGTCCGTAAGGCGCTGAGCGCCTACAACGCTCAAGCCGAGGCGCTGATGCGGGATCTGGCGAAGCTGGAAGCGGAGATATCCGGCGACGACCGACATCGGCACGATGCCCGTGCCGATCGCCTGCTGGACCGCTACCCTACCATCATCTCCTATCTCGCGCGTTGAGATGTCCGAGCCGCTCTGGCTGACGGCGGACCAGCTAGAAAGCCTTAATCAGCGTGTTGTGGCACGAACCGGCGAGCCGCATCTGGTTCTCAGCCGGGCCTTGCTCGAAAGCGCAGCCGAACGGCCGCGCAACCTACACGTCTACGAAAGCGTGGAGGATATCGTCGTCTTGGCAGTCCGCCTGCTCGAGGGCATCGCCCGGAACCATTGCTTTGAGCAGGGCAACAAGCGAACAGCGGCGCTTGCCGCTCTGGTGTTTATGGAAGCCAACGGCGTTGATGTCGGCTTCCCCGATACCGAGGCCAGCGCGATCCTCATCGAAGGCCTCGTCACCGGCGCCTCGACAGCCGATGACGTGGTCGCCCTGTTCCGCTCGGCCGGCCCGGCTCGAGCCTGAGTCCCTCAGCTGGCCTTCGCCTCAGGTGCCTCGACCGGCCCGCCCGCGTCCCGCCAGGCGCCGAAGCCACCGGCGATGTGGGCGACCGGCTTGAGCCCCATCTGCTTGGCGGTCGCTGCCGCGAGCGCCGAGCGCAGGCCGCCGGCACAGAAGAAGACGAAGGTCTTGTCCTCGCCGAACACGGGCTTGTAGTAGCGGCTGGCCGGATCGATCCAGAACTCCAGCATGCCGCGGGTGCACGGGAAGGCGCCCGGGATCTTGCCCTCGCGCTCCCGCTCGCGCGGATCCCGGATGTCGACGAAGGTGACGTCGCCACGGCCATGCAACACCATCGCCTGCGCGACGGTGAGGGTCTCGATGGACCGCTCGGCTTCCTCCACGAGCTGCTGCGAGCTCACAACGATGGTTTGCGCCATGGCGTTCTCCCTGTTCATCCGTTTCGACTGCAGATTTGATCAATCGCGCAGCAATGACAATGTGGCGGGCGCGCCCACGGCGCTCTGCGGTCGGTGATTCCACCCGATCGTAAAGCGCGCTACTGCCGTGCCGACCATGCGGAGCCGACGGCAGGAGCTGGCTCATGAACCCGTTCTCGGTCGTCGATTACATCGGCATCGCCTTCTTCGTCGCGGCGTGGGCCGGCTACATGCTCGCGGTGGAGCGATGGTCCGGCGCCCACCGCAGCCTCAACATGCAGATGAACCGCTTTCGTCACGTCTGGATGGAGCGGATGTGGGAGCGCGAGCAGCGCATGGTCGATGCCAGCATCATGGCGGCGCTGCAGAACGGAACGGCCTTCTTCGCCTCGACCTCGCTCCTCGCCATGGGCGGCTCGCTGGCGCTGCTGCGCTCGACCGACGACGTGCTGCGGCTCATCGCCGATCTGCCGTTTGCCGTGGTGACCAGCCGTCTTGGATGGGAAATCAAGGTCGTCGGCCTGGTCATCATCTTCGGCTATGCCTTCTTCAAGTTCGCCTGGTCGTACCGCCTGTTCAACTACGCTGCCATTCTGATCGGCGCGATGCCGCCCCCGCAGGAGAGGCGCGAGGGCCTGCTGCATGTGCGGCGCTGCGCCGCCATGAACGTGGCGGCGGGCCGCCACTTCAACCGGGGGCAACGGGCATTCTTCTTCTCGCTCGCCTATCTCGGCTGGTTCGTGAGCGCCTACGTGCTGATCGTCGCCACGGCGCTGGTGCTGTGGGCCATGTGGCGGCGGCAGTTTTCATCCGAGGGACGTGCTGCCCTCGAGATCGCCATGCCGGCGGACGACGGCGACGACGCAGCCGCGGAGAAGAGGCCTTGACGAATTGGGCCGTGAGCGCGCATCACCCGCCCATGGCTCGCGACGAGACCGCGTCCGGCGATGCGCCGGCCCCCGATGCGCGCGGCTCCCGGCCGCCAGGGCCGACCGGCTCCATGGCCGCGGAGCTCGAGGCGGCGGTGTTTGCGTTGATCGACCGCCGCGGTCCAGGCAAGACGCTGGACCCGACCGAGATCGCACGCGCCGTCGGTGGCGTTCACCCGGAGGGGTGGGGGCCGCTGATGCAGCCGTTGCGACGCGTTCTCGCGGCATTGGCCCGGGACGGTCGGATCGTCATCTACCGCAAGGGCAAGCCTATCGATCCCGGCGACATCCGTGGCATCTATCGCATCGGCCGGGCGCCGCCGTAACGGCGACCGGACAATGCTGAGACCCCGCTCAGCCGCCGCCGTTGCCCATGTCGCGGCCGGCGCCGTTTACGAATCCGCCTCGGGCAAGGCCCACCCCACCAGCTTCGCCCAGGCCTCCGCTCCATCCATGATCACGTCGAAGAGCGGATCCTTCACGTCATAGTAGCGATCGGCATCATCCGGAAACCAGCAGGCCAGCCGCTCCTTGATGCGCTGGTAGGATGCTGCGGTCACCGGGTGAGCGCGCAGATAATCTCGACACAGCAGCGGGTAGCGCTGGTTGAAATGACCGGCGATCCGAACGTGCAGGTTTGTCGGCCGCATCGTTGCTCGGAAGAATCGTTTCTCGAGCTCCCTGGCGGGCACGCCGCGCCCGGCCGGCGGGTGGTCCGCGAGTCCGGCGCGCTCCGCATAGCCCAATCGGGAGAGTTGATCCGTGTCGACGTCGTCGAGCGAGGCGACCGTCGCCTGTATATCGATGATGTTCTTCGCGGCCATGCCGGGTACGGCCGTCGATCCGATATGGTGAAGTACGGCGGATATGGGGAAGGCGGCCCGAAGGGAGGACGCGATCCCGCGGTACTCGGCCGGCCAGTTCATATCGTAGGCGACGATATCGATGCAGTCGAACGGGCTGTTCGGAGACGATACGTGTGCCATCGGGCCTTCTTCGCTTCTGGTACCCGATGCCCGCTCAGCTGCTATGTCGGTGCGCCGCGGTCTGGCTTGTGACTGTCGGCATTCGCTGCGGGCGCCGCCTCCGGGGCCGGAAAGAGAGCGTCGGTGTACCCCGCCAGCCGATAGCTGAGGAGCCCGATCCATTCCTTGGCGGCGAGGTCGGCAAGTCGCAGACCGCTGGAGAAGGTCGCAAACGGCGACCAGTCGGATGGCCGGTGCTTTGTGTAGAAGTCGACGGGGTAGGGGATCACGTCGAAGCCGACCCGTCTGAAGATACCGATCGAGCGCGGCATGTGGAAGGCCGAGGTGACGAGCAGCCAGCGCTCGCCAGGCTTGGGCCTCACCAGTTCCTGGCTGAAGAGTGCATTCTCGCGCGTGTTGCGCGATCGATCTTCGTAGACGACGCGCGGGCCGTCGAGGCCCAGCGAAGCCATCAGCAGCCGCGAGGCATCGGCTTCGATCTCGTCGTCGTCGAAGCGGAGCAACTGGCCGCTGCCGCCGCTGAAGACGACGCGCGCATCGGGGAAGCGCCGCGCCAGCGCCGCCGCCGTCGTCATCCGCGCTCCGGCATCGTTGAGCTTGGGCTGGCCGCGGGCGAGATGCACCGAGCCGCCGAGAACGACAATGCCGTCGATGCGGCCGAGATCCTCTGCGGCGCGGACCGGAAAGCGATCCTCCAGCCCCCGCATCAGCAGGCGCGACAGCGGGCTGCCGCCGAGAACCGCAAGGGCGAGCACGGCCACCGTGATGATGCCACCGCCCAGCCGGCGGCGGCCGAGCCAGCCCGCCACCAGACCCAGGACAGCCAGGATGATGAGCAGGTTCGAGGGGGTGGCGAAAAACCAGAAGACCTTGGAGGCGGGGAAGAACATCGGTTGGCCTGTCGCTGCGCCGTCAGCTGCGGTGGCCGCCCGTCAGGTGTCCCACGTCGGCGCCCACGACGGGCTGATGGTACGGCCGTCCGATCGCCGCAGGGCGAAGATCGCGTCCATCTCCTCGGGGCTGAGCTCGAAGTCGAACACGGCGAAGTTCTCGGCGATGCGAGCGGGCGTCACCGATTTCGGCACCGCCACCACACCAGGCTGCTGAATGTGCCAGCGCAGCACGATCTGCGCAGGCGTGCGTCCATGCTGCGCGGCGATCCTGACGATGGTCGGGTCCTTGAGCAGCAGGCCGCGGCCGATGGGGGCATAGGAGGTGAACGACATCCCGTAGGCACGGCAGGCGTTGATCACCGCCGTCTGGTCCAGATACGGGTGGTACTCGCACTGATTGGTCGCCAGCGGCTCGCTGGCGTGCCGTACGGCCTCGTCCAGCAGCGCCACGGTGAAGTTGGACACGCCGATGTTCCGCGCGAGGCCTTCGCGGCGGACCGCGGACAGCCCGGCCATCGTGTCGGCGAGCGCGTAATCGGCGTTGGGCCAGTGGATAAGCAAGAGGTCGACGTATTCGAGGTCGAGCCGCTTGAGGCTCGCCTCGGCGGCACGCCGCACGTCGTCCTTGCCGATCCGGTCGTACCAGACCTTGGTGGTGAGGAAGATCTCCCCCCGCGGCACGCCGGACGCGCGCAGCGCCTCGCCCACCTGCTCCTCGTTGTGATAGGCGGCGGCCGTGTCGACGTGGCGGTAGCCGCGCCGCAGCGCTGCCTCCACCGCACGCGCGCCCTCGTCGCCCGACGACTGCCAGGTGCCGAGGCCGAGGCACGGTATCGCAGCGCCGTTGGCGTGCACGTAGGGCTGGTTGTGGACGAGAGCGGTGTCGGTCATGGCGGGGGCTCCCGGGGGTCAGCTGGGGCGATTGCGCAAGGCTTCCGCTTCCGCGTAGAAGCGCTTTTCCCACTCCTTGTGGTTGTCGGCGCCCTCGCGGATGAACGGGGTGAAGACCGCTATGTTCAGCAGCAGCCAGTTGATCAAATTGGCCGGGAAGCGCAACGGCTTGACGAAGTCGACGAACAGCACGACCCGCGTCTTGTCCGTGTGGTTCCAAGCCTCGTGCTCGTAGGCGTCGTCGAAGACGAGCGCCTTGCCCTCTTCCCAGTGGCACACCTGGTCCGACACGCGGATGGCGAGCTTGTCGCGCGGCTCCGGCACGATCAGGCCGAGATGCAGGCGGAGCACGCCGTTATAGGGACCGCGGTGGGGCGCCAGATGCTTGCCCGGCTCGAAGATCGAGAACATCGCCGTCTTGAGGCCGGGGATCTTCTGGAGGATCCGCCACGTCTGGGGGCACTGGGCAATGTTGCGATCGGAGGTGAGGCCGTAGCCGGCCAGAAAGAACGTCTTCCAGCCCTTGTCGTGGCTGATGGACTTCACGTCGGTCGAGATGTCCTGGAACGTCGGCAGCTCGCTCTGGCGAACCATGACCTTGTCGAGCTCGGCCCGAATCAGCTGCCACTCCGCTTCGATCTCGGCTACCCACGGAAAGGTCACCTTGTCGTAGACAGGCGGATTGCCGACTTTCGAGAAACTCAGGTTGAGCCGCTCGACGCGGGCCACGACGGCCATCAGGGCGCGCGCAACGATGCTCGGACGCTGCATGGCGGCGATGCCCGTGGTGCCGAAATTCTGCACGGGCTCGGGCTGCGCAGGCGGGGGTGTTGTCGTTTGTCGGGCCACTTTCGACCTACATGCTCCCTGGCTTGACTCGGGGTGCGCCTAGCTACGCCGTGCCTTTGTGGCAAGCAATGGGCGTCCTCTCGCCTACGCGGCAGGCACGGGAACGCTCACGGCCGGGCAAACGTCGCGAGCCAGAGATCCTGCCGCGCCGTCTCCTGCAGCAGGCAGTCGCCGCCGAGCTGGCCCATGCCGCTGCCACCTTCCATGGGCAGTTGCGCGGCGGAGCACTTGGCGTCGCGAAAGGCGATCCAGGCGCGCTGGGCGGCGCGGATCAGGTCGGCGCCCGTCGTCGTACGCACTGCGCCGTCCGGCGTCATCCGGCTGGCCGCCTCGCGGGCGAGTTCGCTGTTGAGCAAGGCCGTGTAGTGGGTGTTGAGGCGCTCGTCCCAGACGGAGATCTCGCGGCTGAGGCAGCCGTTGATGCCGGCGGTGCTCTGGCCGCCCGGAGCCTCCATGCAGGGCTCCGCCACCCGGCCGATGCAGGCCGGGGCGTGGCCAGGCGCCGCAGCCCTGACGCAGGCGTCGATGACCGCCCTGTCGGCGGGCGTGGCCGCGCTCCCGGCTGATGCCGGCAGAGCGGCGAGCAGAAGCGCGCAGGCTGGGCCCATGCGAAACAGAAGCAGGCTCATGGGAATCTCGCTACGCCGCAGGTGAGCGAGCGCGCGGCGATCCCCACGCCCGCGTGGGGTGAGTCTCAGCGGTCGACGCGCCGATGGTGATACACCTTGCCGTGGTGATGGGACCGACGGCCATGGTAGGTCCTGTGGCCGTTGTGGCCCCGGTGGCGCACGTGGCCTCTGTGGTGGACTTGACCCCTGTGGTGGACGTGGGTCCGCTGGGGGACGCCGAGCACGCCCTTGACGCCACCTGCGACACCGCCGGCCACGCCGCCGACGGCGCCGCCCACGGCTCCGCCGACGGGCCCGCCGACGCGATTGCCGGCCCTGGCGCCCTCTTCGGCACCGCGCACGATGCCCTGCGCCTGACCGGCGATGGGCAGCACGACAAGGGCCGCGAAGGCCGCGGCGACGAGAATGCCAAACTTCATGCGAAGGCTCCTGGAACGATCATGACGGACGAACAACCGACGGGCGAAACCGCAGGTTCCCGTCGGCGCGGCGGCCTCGGGCGGTCTCAAGCGGTCTTGGCGAACAGTTCGCGACCGATGAGCATGCGGCGGATCTCGCTCGTGCCGGCGCCGATCTCGTAGAGCTTGGCGTCGCGCAGCAGGCGCCCGGTCGGATAGTCGTTGATGTAGCCGTTGCCGCCGAGCAGCTGGATGGCGTCCAAAGCGCACTGGGTCGCCTTTTCGGCCGCGTACAGGATGGCGCCGGCCGCATCCTCCCGGGTGGTCTCGCCCCGGTCGCAGGCCTTGGCCACGGCGTAGACGTAGGCGCGGCAGGCGTTCATCGCCACGTACATGTCGGCGACCTTGCCCTGGACGAGCTGGAAGGAGCCGATCGGCTGGCCGAACTGCTTGCGCTCGTGCACGTAAGGCAGCACCACATCGAGGCAGGCCTGCATGATGCCGAGCGGCCCCGCCGCCAGCACGGCGCGCTCGTAGTCGAGCCCCGACATCAGCACCTCGACGCCGCGGCCGACGGCGCCGAGCACATTCTCCTCGGGCACCTCGCAGTCCTCGAACACGAGCTCGCCCGTGTCGGAGCCGCGCATGCCGAGCTTGTCGAGCTTCTGGGCAGTGGAAAAGCCCTTCATGCCCCGCTCGATCAGAAAGGCGGTGATGCCGCGCGGTCCGGCGTCGGGGTCTGTCCGTCCGTAGACGACCAGCGTTTCGGCAACCGGCCCGTTGGTGATCCAGAACTTCGTTCCGTTCAGCACGAAACGGTCGCCCTTGCGTTCGGCCCTGAGCTTCAGCGACACCACGTCCGATCCGGCTCCGGACTCCGACATGGCGAGCGCTCCGACATGCTCGCCGGAGATCAGCTTGGGCAGGTACTTGCGCTTCTGGGTATCGGTGCCGTTGCGGCGGATCTGGTTGACGCACAGGTTGGAGTGGGCGCCGTAGCTCAGGCCGACCGAGGCCGAGGCGCGGGAGATCTCCTCCATCGCCAGGCAATGTTCCAGATAGCCCAATCCCGCGCCGCCGTAATCCTCCTCCACCGTGACGCCAAGGAGCCCGAGCTCACCGAGCTTCGGCCACAAGTCGCGCGGAAACGTGTTGGTCTTGTCGATCGCGTCGGCGCGCGGCGCGATTTCGGCCTGGGCGAAGGCCGCGACGGTGTCACGGATCTGATCGGCGGTCTCGCCAAGGTCGAAATTGAAGGGCGGTGCGTTGGCGAGCATGGCGGTCTCCTCTCCGGATCGTGGGGCTGGGACGCCGCTCGTCGATCGGCGTCCCGGTCGCGCGGATGGGGCATGAAAACCGGGCGGCAGGCAAGGCGGTCGATGACGCTCAGAGATCGCCGTTCATGAATTTCGTCCACATGTCGGCGGTGCCGAAGAAGACGTTGCGGTCGACATTGCCCTTGATGCCGGGGACGCGACCGGTGGTCGTGTACTGCCAGAAATACCAGTGGCGGTCGTAGCGCTGCTGCGGCTCGGCGGCGGTGCTGCGGATCCACAGCGGATACTCCTCGAAGCCGCCCTCCTGGAGCACGTCCTTGAAGAAATTGATGTCGGTGTAGATGATCGGCCGCTTGCCGGAGTGCTGGGCGAGCGCGGTGAGCATGACGCGCATCATCTCCAGGGCCTCCTCCCGCGGCACCCTCCTGGGGCAGGTCTTGGAGTGGCCGTTCCACTCCACGTCGAGCACCGGCGGCAGCGCGTCCGGATCGGCCGGCAGATGCTTCTCGAACCAGGCGACCTGTTCCAGGGCGGGGCGGCACCAATAGACGAAGTGATAGCCGCCGCGGGGGATGCCGGCGGCCTTGGCGCCGGCCCAGTTGACCAGGAAGCGGTCGTCGAACACGTCACCGCCTTCGGTGACCTTGATAAAGACGAACTGGGTGCCGGCGTCGCGGGCGGCGTCCCAGTCGATGGGGCCCTGCCATTTGGACACGTCGATACCGTGGATCGGCAGCTTCATGGCGGCGCCGACGCCCGGATGCGGTTTGGCGTCGCTCATCTTGCCGTAGACCATCGGCCGCTCGGCGGCGCAGGCCGCAAGCGCGAGGCAGATCAGCGAGGTCGCGATGGCGCGGAAGCGAGCGGGAGCGCGGCGGCGGGTCATGCCTCGACGTTTCGGCTGGAATGATTGATGTTTGATTACGAAAGGCCGAACCACAAGGTCGCAATGCCGAGGAAAGCGAAGAAGCCCACAACATCGGTGACCGTGGTCACGAAGACGCCGGATGAGACCGCCGGATCGGCCCGGTAGCGGTCGAGCACCAGCGGGATCAGGATGCCGCCCAAGGCGCCGGCCAGCAAGTTGATCACCATGGCGAAGCCGATCACCAGGCCGAGGCCGATACTGTCGAACCAAAGGCTTGCAATCGCACCGGTGAGGACGGCGAAGCCGAAGCCGTTCAGCATGCCCACGCGCACTTCGCGCCAGACGACCCGCAGCGCGTTGGAGCGGGTCAGCTCTCGGGTGGCGAGTGCGCGTACGGCGACTGTCATGGTCTGAGTGGCGGCGTTGCCGCCCTGGCTTGCGACGATCGGCGCAAGCACCGCGAGCGCGACCATCTGTTGCAGTTGGCCCTTAAACACGTCTAGAACGCTGGCGGCGACGAAGGCTGTCACGAGATTGACAAAAAGCCAGCTAAAGCGGCTCCGCGTAATGTACCAGACCGAGTCGGAGAGCTCCTCCTCGCCGCGGACGCCGCCGAGGGCCTTCAAGTCCTCGTCCGCCTCGTCCTGGATCACGTCAACGACGTCGTCGACGGTCATCACGCCGACCAGCCGATCGCCGTCGTCGACAACGGGAACGGAAAGCATGTTGTAGCGTTGCAGGAGCCGGGCGACGTCCTCCTGGTCGTCCGTGGCGCGAACCCGGTGGCGATCCTCACTGGCGAGCTCGCCGATCCGGGTGTTTCGGGAGGCGCGCAGGAGCCGGTCGAGCGGCACCGAACCGACGAGGCGATAGCTCGGATCCACGACGAAGAGCTCCGAGAACGCGTCGGGCAGATCGGCTGTTTCGCGCAGATAGCGCTGCGTCTGATCGACACCCCAGAAGGGAGGGACGGCGACGAAGTCCGTCTGCATGCGTCGGCCGGCGGATTCCTCCGGGTAATCCAGCGACCGCTGCAGGGCGACGCGTTCGGGCGCCGGCAAGCGATCGAGAATTTCCTCCTTTTCATCGGCGTCCAGATCTTCGAGAATGTAGACGGCATCATCTATGGGCAGCTCGGCCACACCTTCCACGATCGTATCCTGCGGCAGGGCCGCCAGAACCGTTTCGCGGATCGCGTCATCCACCTCCGTCAAGGCAGTGAAGTCGAAGCGCGGTCCGAGCAGGAGAATGAATCGGGGGCGGACGTCGGGCTCGAGCGCTTCGATGAGGGCGCCGACGTCGGCCTCATGCAGGTCATGGATCAGCCCCGCCAACCCATCGCCGTCGCGGCGCGCGATGGCGGTGCCGACGGCCTCGACGAAGGCGGGGTTCAGGGTCTCCGATTGGAGACGGACGGGCGGAGCGGGTGGACGAGCGGAAGAGGCGGTGTCAGCGTCCGTCATGGCCAGTCCCGGTGCGCGAGGTCGCGACCTTTTAGGGACCGCCGGCAGCCATGACAATTCCGCGCGTGCACGCCGCTGCACGCGAATGCAACCAAAATTTGTGTGCAGGTGCGACGCACGCTATACTATCTGTAGCGTCAGAAAAGCGGTGAAAACGGCAGGATTTTGTGGTTGCTGCCGCGGGCAGGGGCGCAAATGGCGCCGATAGCGTCGAAGTTTCCCCTTTGCAAGAATGATGTCATATCCTTTATGCTTACGGGTTACACCAGCACCGCGGCCAACCCTAAGCCGTTAGACCTAAGAGTTTGTACCTCCAAGGAAGGTGATTTTCTTTTTTCTCCTGCTTTAGTAATACGGTCCTTCTCGATCGGCCGTTGCGCAGGACTGAGTGACGCAAAGGAACAGTACGGATGCTGGATGACACGGCCGACCGCATCAAGCGTGTCTCGCGGCGACTATTTGCGCAGCGTGGGATTGATGGTGTCTCGGTGCGCGATATCGTATCGGCCGCGGGCGCGCGCAACAACGGATCGGTTCACTATTACTTTGGCTCGAAAGAGGCGCTGGTTCGCGAACTGGTCGCCGATGGCGCCAAGCTGGTGGACGAGCGGCGCATTCAAGCGCTCAGCGAGCTCGAACAGAGCGGTAAGCCGGTCGAATTGCGCGACGTCCTGCAGGTTCTCGTGATGAGCACGATCGCCGTGGACGGCGACGAGGACGACCATAGCTACGTCCGCTTCATCACCGTGCTGCAGATGAGCCACCGCAAGCTGTTCGTGGAAGCGCTGGAGAACCGCTGGATGGTCGGCTTCCGCCGCTGTCACGCGCACCTCAAGCGGCTGCTGCCCGACATCCCCGAGCCGTTGCTCAAGCAGCGGCTGACATTCCTCAGCCTCTACCTGGGCGCCGTGATTGCCGAGCGGGAGGCCAACCTCGATCAGCGCAAGCGCGGCAACAAATGGTGGGGCTCACGGACGGCGATCGACAACCTGCTCGACACCGCCATCGCCCTGTTGAGCAGTCCGCCGTCCGCCGCGACCTTGGCCGAGGCGGCGCAGCGCGAGCAGGGCGGCTCCGGCGGCCTATCCGACCAGGCGCCGATCAATCCCCTGCTGTTCAACGCAGACAGCCTGTGAGCGCACCGAGGCGGCGCGCTGCGAACTTGGAAGTCCTTGCCGCCATCGGCAGGATTAAAGGACTTCAAATCGTTAAATCGGACTGAAGTCGCGATGCAAAACCGCGACGTTTGGATTTTTAACTTCCTTAAGTCTTGTAGACGGCGTTCAAATCATCGCGCCGATCAGGCAAGGATGAGCCCTCCGTCCACCGGGATGGTCTGACCGACGACGTAGGCGGCGAGGGGCGAGGCCAGGAACAGGGCGACGCCGGCCATGTCCTGCGGCGTGCCGAGCCGACCGAGCGGAATGCCCGTGAGGGCCCCTGCGAGCCGCTGCGGGTTGGCCGTCGTTATCCGCGTCATCTTGGTGTCGACGAGACCCGGCGCAATGCCGTTGACGCGAATGCCGTCGCCCGCCCACGCTTCCCCCAGGGTGCGGGTCAGGCCGAGGGCGCCCGTCTTGGAGGCGTTGTAGGCAGGATTGCCCTTGGTCGAATGGAATGCGGCCGTCGAGCTCACGATGATGAGCGAGCCCTTCGCCGCCGCCAGCATGTCGTGGAACTTGGCGCTGCACACCATCAGGCTGTTCAGGTTGACGTCGACGACCTTGCGGAAGCCCTCGGTGGTGAACTCCCCGCGCTTGTAGATCACCTGCCCCTGGGACAGCACCAGCACGTCGAGCGTCGAGAACGGCGGCTGATGCGCCTCTATGCCACCGAAGTCGGAGACATCGACCTGGGCGTAGGTCAGCCCGGTCAGATCCGAGCCGTCCTCGGCGGCGTAGTCGGCGGCGCTCGCCCGCGTGCCCCAGACGAAGACCGAAGCGCCCTTGGCCCGGAAGGCTTGGGCGATGCCGTTGCCGATGCCGCTCGAGCCGCCGACGACGAGGACGTTCTTTCCGGAGTAGTCGAGTTCGGTCATGGCTTCTCTCCCTTGTCCGGGCCAGGCGGCTCCCGACGACGCTCTAGATGATGCCGCGCAAAAGTGAACCACACTTTTCGTTGCCGCGCCGAGCCGCCCGTGGGGTCCATCTGTGACCGGCGGGACGGATTTGACCTAACGCTTGTTTCGGTTAAGCATGCCCGCGCCAAACAATAAGAGCGCGTGACGGATCCGCGTCCGGCGCGCTCACCGAGGAAACGACGAGGGCTCCAGAGAATGATGATTCGTCCCTTCACGCTGGGCGTCTGCGCCCTCGTATGCGCCGCAGGCGCGGCCTTCGCTGCCGAGAAGAAGTATGGTCCCGGCGTCACCGACACGGAGATCAAGCTCGGCCAGACCATGCCTTACAGCGGTCCGGCGTCGGCGTATGGCGTGCTCGGCACGGTCGAGCTGGCCTATTTCAAGCGGCTGAACGAGAAGGGCGGCATCAACGGGCGCAAGGTCAACCTGATTTCCCTCGACGACGGCTACAGCCCGCCCAAGACGGTAGAGCAGACGCGCAAGCTGGTCGAGGATGAAGGCGTGCTGGCCATCTACGGCACCATCGGCACGCCGACGAATTCGGCCACCTACAAGTACCTCAACAGCAAGAAGGTGCCGCAGATCCTGATCTCCACCGGTGCCGACAAGTGGAACGATCCGAAGAACTATCCTTGGACTATGGCGCTTTATCCATCATACACGATGGAGGGGCGCATTTACGGCAAGTATATCCTCCAGAACAAGCCGAATGCCAAGATCGCCATCCTGTCCCAGAACGACGATTCCGGGCGCGACTACGTCAGGGGCTTCAAGGAGGGGCTCGGCGACAAGGCGAAGACCATGGTCGTCGCCGAGGCGACCTATGAGGTCACCGATCCGACCGTCGATTCACAGATCATCAAGCTCAAGGCCTCTGGCGCCGACACCATGTTCAACATGTCGACGCCCAAGTTCGGCGCGCAGGCCATCAAGAAGGTGCACGAGCTCGGCTGGAAGCCGACGACCCTGCTCGTCAGCGTCGCCAGCTCGATCGGCGGTGTGCTGGAGCCGGCGGGCCTGGAGGCATCGCAGGGCGTGATCACCGCCGTTTCGGCCAAGACCGTCGGCGATCCGCTGTGGAAGGACGATCAGGCCATGAAGGATTTCGTCGCCTTCATGAAAGAGATCGGCCTGGAGAGCAAGCTGACCGACGCCGGCGCGGTCACCGGCTACATCTCGGCCATCATGATGCACAAGCTGCTGCAAGCCTGCGGCGACGACCTCACGCGCGAGAACCTGATGAAGAAGGTGGCGAGCATCGATGAGGCGACCCTGCCGATGCTGCTGCCCGGCATCGGGGTCAAGACCTCGGCGGACGACTTCAGCGCCTTTCACACGCTCCGCCTGCAGCGTTTCGAGGGCAAGGGTTACGTCCTGTTCGGCGACCCGATCACCGACTGACGAGGGTGAGGCGGGCCGCCCGGCGGCCCGCGCTCAACCGGCGACCATTCACTAGGGGCCGACATGCGCGGTCGGGAAGGAGGGCAGATGACAATTCGCACAGTGTTGGCCGCCGTCGGTGCCCTTGCCCTGGCGGCTGGCCCGGCGACCGCTGCGACGAAGCAGTACGGCCCGGGCGTCTCCGATGCCGAGATCAAGCTGGGGCAGACCATGCCGTACAGCGGTCCGGCCTCGACCTATGGCGTGACCGGGATGGTCGAAGCCGCCTTCTTCAAGGAGGTGAACGACAAGGGCGGCGTCAACGGGCGCAGGATCGACTTCATCAGCCTCGACGATGCCTATAGTCCGCCCAAGTCCCTGGAGCAGACCCGCCGGCTGGTGGAGCAGGAGGAGGTTTTCGCCATCTACGGCTCGCTCGGCACCGCGCCGAGCAGTGCCGTTCATAAATATGTCAACGGCAAGAAGGTCCCGCACATCATGCTGTCGACCGGCGCCGTCAAGTGGAACGACCCGGCGGCCTATCCTTGGACCATGGCGTTCTATCCGCTTTATGATGCGGAAGGCGCCATCCATGCCCGCCACGTCTTGAACACCAGGCCCAACGGCAAGATCGCCATCCTCTCCCAGAACGACGATTCTGGCCGCGACTACGTCAGGGGTTTCAAGGAGGGCCTCGGCGACAAGGCCAAGGCCATGATCGTCTCGGAGGCCACCTATGAGGTCAGCGATCCGACGGTGGATTCGCAGATCCTGAAGCTCAAGGCATCCGGTGCCGACGTTCTGTTCAACATGTCGACGCCCAAGTTTGCCGCGCAGGCGATCCGCAAGGTCCACGAGATCGATTGGAAGCCCCTGCACATGCTGGTCTCCGTCGCCAATTCGGTCGGCGGCGTCATCAAGCCCGCCGGCTTCGAGAAGGCGCAGGGCATCGTCACCGTCGCCTATTCCAAGGTGCCGCTCGATCCGCTCTGGAAGGACGATCCGGTCATGCAGGAGTACGTCGCCTTCATGAAGCGCAATGGCCTCGAGGGTCGCACGATCGAGTCGAGCGCCGTGCTGGGCTACATGTCCGCCCACCTCATGGTGAAGCTCTTGCAGCGCTGCGGCAATGACCTGACGCGCGAGAACCTCATGAAGCAGGTCGGGAGCATCGACGAGGCAACGCTGCCGATGCTGCTGCCGGGGATCGGCGTCAGAACCACGCCGGACAACTTCAGCGCCTTCCGCACCCTGCGCCTGCAAAGGTTCGCGGGCGAAAGCTGGGAGCTCTTCGGCGAACCGGTGACGGAATAGGCGGCTAGAGCATTTTGTCGTTGGATGAAATCATCCAATGACAGGAAAATGCTCATAACCTTTTGAATCTGGAGCGCTTCTCTTGCGATTGGGTGTTCCACCCAATCGCGAAGCGCTCTAGGGCGGGACGCACGGCGCGCCACCGGGCGTCTACACGGTGCCGTCGAGGGAGGAAAGAATGGGCGAAATCATCAGCGGTGAACGTCGGCTCTCCACGGAGCAGCTGCAGGCGCGCGCGGCGCGCGCAGCCGCCGGGTTCAAGCAGCTCGGCATCGGGCCCGGCGGCACAGTCGCCATCTATCTTCGCAACGACCTCGCCTTCTTCGAGGCGAGCTTCGCTGCGGGACTGCTCGGCGCCTACCCGGTTCCGGTGAACTGGCACTACACGGAAGCGGAGGCGCGCTACCTGCTGGAGAACTGCGAGGCCAAGGCGGTCGTCATCCACGCCGACCTGCTGGGGCCTGTTCGCGCGGCGATCCCCGAAGGTGTGGCCGTGCTCGTCGTCGAGACACCGCCCGAGATCGCCGCAGCCTACGGCATCGCGCCCGAGCGCTGCCGCGTTCCCGCCGGCGAGACGGACTGGAGCCGGTGGGTGGCGTCGCACGATCCCCTGCCGCCGACGCCGACCGAGCCGCCGAGCACGATGATCTACACGTCGGGTACGACGGGCCATCCGAAGGGCGTGCGGCGCGACCCGCCGACGCCGGAACAGGCGCAAGGCTTCATCAAGGTGCTCGCCCAGGGCTTCGGCTTCGCCGACGACTTGGCCGACCCGAACCGCATCGTCACCGTGGTGACGGGCCCGATGTATCATTCGGCGCCGAACGCCTACGGCACCATCGCGGCGCGGCTCGGCGGCAACGTCATCCTGCAGCCGCGCTATGACAGCGAAGACCTGCTCAAACTGATCGAGACGCGCAAGGTGACGCACCTGCACATGGTGCCGATCATGTTCAATCGGCTGGTGAAGCTGCCCGACGAGGTCAGGGCCAGGTACGACCTGTCGTCGCTCAAGTTCGTCATCCACGCGGCCGCGCCGGTGTCGCCACCGATCAAGCGGCAGATGATCGCGTGGTGGGGGCCGATCATCAACGAATACTACGGCTCGACCGAAACCGGCATCGTGACGCTGTGCAACTCCGAGGAATGGCTCGCCCATCCCGGCACGGTCGGCAAGGCGCTGGACTTCTCGACGGTAAAGGTGCTGAGCCCCGACGGCAAGGAGCTGCCGCAAGGCGAGGTCGGCGAAGTGGCGGCGAAGGCCCACATCATTGCGGATTTCACCTACCACGGCGACGACACCAAGCGGCAGGCGTCGGATCGAGACGGCCTGTTCGCTCCCGGCGACGTCGGCTACCTCGACGCCGACGGCTTCCTCTATCTGTGCGACCGGGCCAAGGACATGGTCATCTCGGGCGGCGTGAACATCTATCCGGCCGAGATCGAGGCCGAGCTGCACAAGATGCCCGGCGTCGCCGACTGTGCGGTGTTCGGCATCCCCGACGAGGAGTACGGCGAGGCGTTGCTCGCCGTGGTCCAGCCGCAGCCCGGCGCGGACCTCACCGAGGCGGCCGTGCGGGGCTATTTGCGTGAGCATGTTGCCGGCTACAAGGTGCCCAAGAAGGTGGAGTTCCTTGCCGAGCTGCCGCGGGAGGATTCGGGCAAGATCTTCAAGCGCAAGCTGCGTGAGCCGTATTGGGAAGGCCTCGACCGGCGCATCTGACCCGAAAGTGGAGAGCTGCCTTGCGGCCGGGGCATTGCCCGATCGCAAGAAAGCGCTCCAGATTCAAAGAGCAACAACAAGGAGACCATCGTGACAGCTGAAGCCTCCGCGCCAAGCGCCGTCCTCGTCGAGCGCGCTGCCGATCACATCGCGCTCGTGACCATCAACCGGCCCGAGGCGCGCAACGCGGTCAACGCGGCCGTGGCCCAGGGCCTGGAAAAGGCCGTGCGTGAGACCGAGGCGGATCCCGACGTCTGGGTGGTGATCCTCACCGGTGCCGGCGAGCAGGCCTTCTGCGCCGGCGCCGATCTCAAGGCGGTGTCCTCCGGCCAGCGCGCCGGCATCGCCACCGAGGCCGGCGGCTTCGGCGGCTTCGTGCACATGCCGCGGACCAAGGTGTGGATCGCGGCCGTGAACGGCTTTGCGCTTGCCGGCGGGCTGGAGATCTCGCTCGCCTGCGACATGATCGTCGCCTCCGAGCGTGCCCACTTCGGCCTGCCGGAGGTCTCGCGCGGGCTGGTGGCCTCCGCCGGCGGCATCTATCGGCTGCCGCGGGCGCTGCCGAAGGCGATCGCGCTCGAGCTGATCGCCACGGCCGGCCGCCTCGATGCCGAGCGCGCCGCAGCCTACGGCCTGGTCAATCGCGTCGTGCCGCACGAAAAGCTGAAGCCGGAGGCCATCGCCCTGGCCAACGCCATCTGCACCAACGCGCCCGTGGCGGTGCGCGAAAGCCTGACGGTGGCGCGGCGCGCCTTCGACCTCTCCGACGCGGAATTGCGCCGCCTGAGCGAGGAAGCGGCCGAGCGCAATTCCAAGACCGAGGATTTCCGGGAAGGGCCGCTGGCCTTCGTGGAGAAGCGGGCGCCGGTCTGGAAAGGCCGGTGAGCGCGATGCTCGTCGGCAGCTACATGTTCCCGAAGGCGGATGGCATCGTCTTCGGGAGACCATGGGCGGATGCTGTCGCCACGCACGTGCAGCGGCTCGGCAAGCACCGGGTCTTCGTCATCGCCAGCGGCTCGCTGGCGGCGGCGCAACCGGTCGAAGCGAGCCTTCGGCGCGTGCTCGGCAATCGCTTCGTCGGCCTGGCGTCCGGCATCCGGGCGCACTCGCCGCGCGAGGATGTCGCCGCGGCTGCCGTCAAGGCGCGCCACCTCGAGGCCGACCTGCTGCTGGCGATCGGCGGCGGCTCGGTGATCGACGCGGCCAAGGTGGCGCAGCTTTGCCTCGCCGCCGGCGCCTTCACGGCTGACGCCTTCGATGCCCTCCAGGGGCGGGACAAGCCGGTGCACGACGCGGCCTTGCCGATCCGTGTCATCGCCGTGCCGAGCACCTTGTCCGGCGCCGAGTTCACGTCCTTCGCCGGCGTGTCGGACACGGCCCGTCACCTCAAGCAGATGTATTACCATGAGCAGATGACGCCGCAGGTGGTGGTGCTCGATCCACGCATGACTGTCGATACGCCGGCCGAGCTATGGCTTTCCACCGGCATCCGCGCGGTCGACCACGCCGTCGAGGACATCTGCTCGATCAACAGCCAGCCTCTCGCCGATGCCGCCTCGACCCAGGCGCTGCAGCTGCTGGCTCGCGCGCTGCCGCGCACCCGGGCGGAGCCGGCGGATCTCGACGCGCGCCTCGACGCCATGATCGGCGTCTGGCTGTCCATGGTCGGCACCCAGGGCGGGGTGGAGAAGGGCGTCAGCCATGCCATCGGCCACGTGCTAGGCGGCAGCTTCGGCGTCCCGCACGGCATCACCTCGTGCATCACGCTGCCCCACGTGCTGCGCTGGAACAAGCCGGTCAACGCCGACCGGCAGGCCCTGATCGCCGCGGCGCTCGGCCGCCCGGGCGACGATGCCGGCGACGCGGTGGCCGATCTCATCGTCGGCCTCGGCCTGCCGCATACGCTGGCGGCGATGGGCATCAAGCGCGAGGATCTGCCGCGCGTGGCCGAGCTCACGATGGGGGACCCGTGGACGCCGACCAATCCGCGCAAGGTGAACGGCCCGAGCGACGTGCTGGCGATCCTCGAACAGGCGTGGTGAGCGGCTCCGTCGGACGGCGCGGGGAGGAGCGGCGCCGTCCCCATCCATCGAACGACAGCGGCAGGCAGAGGAGTGCGTCGGCGTGAAGCGATTTGCAGGAAAAGTGGCCATCATCACCGGCGCAGGCTCGGGCATCGGCCATGCGACCGTGCGCCTGTTCGCCGGGGAGGGCGCCGAGATCCTTGCGGTCGACCGCCCCGGCAGCGGCATCGAGGAGGCCCATGCCGGCATCGCCGGCGTGACCGCGCTGGCCAAGAGCGTGGCCGACGACGACGCGCCGGACGCCATCGTCGGTGCCGCGCTCAAGGCCTTCGGCGGCATCGACATCCTGTTCAATAATGCCGGCGTCAGCCATCGCAGCCTCGCCGCGGAAACGGCGGATGCCGATTGGGACCGGCTGTTCGCCGTCAACGTGCGGGCGCCGTTCCGCATCTGCCGCGCCGCCATCCCCGCGCTGCGCGAGCGCGCCGAGCAGAAGGGCCGGGCGCGCATCATCAACACCGCCTCGGTGATGGCCTTCGACACCGACATCGGCCTGGCCGCCTACACCTCGTCGAAGCACGCGGTGGCGGGGCTCACCAAGACGCTCGCGCTCGAGCTGGGCAAGTTCAAGATCACGGCGAACTACCTGTTGCCGGGGGCGATCCAGACCGGCATGACGCAGGCCTCGTTCGCCGATCCTCACATTGCCGAGGTCTGGGCCAAGAAAGCGGCACTCCGTCGCCTGGGCCAGCCGATCGACATGGCGCGCTCGGTGTTCCTGCTCGCCAGCGACGAGGCGGACTTCATCACCGGCCATGGCCTCATCGCCGACGGCGGGCTGACGCTGCGCACATAGGAAAGGGCTGGTCCGATGCAGTTCAAGGTCGGAGACGCAACCGTGACCCGGGTCGTCGAGCTCGAGGCGACCGGGGGCAGCAAGTTCATCCTGCCCGATGCGACGCCCGAGGAGGTGCAGAAGATCGGCTGGCTGGAGCCGCACTTCGCCGACGAGCGTGGCCGGCTCAGGATCGCCGTGCAGACGTTCGTCGTCAGAACGCCGGACCTGCTGATGCTGGTCGACACCGGCCTCGGCAACGGTAAGAGCGGCCGCAAGGTGCCCCACTGGAACGACCGGACCGAGCCGTTCCTGGAGCAACTGGCCGAGGCCGGGGCGCCTGCCGGGGACGTCGATCTGGTGGTCAACACGCATCTCCACGTCGACCACGTCGGCTGGAACACGACCCGGCAGGGCGACGCGTGGGTGCCGACGTTCGGCAAGGCGCGCCATGTCATGGGCAGGGTCGAGTTCGACTACTGGCGCGATCAGCAGGAGGACACCGAGCATCGCGCCGTATTCGAGGATTCCGTGCGCCCGGTGCACGCGGCGGGCCTCGTCGATCTGGTCGAGCCGGAGGACGAGATCGCGCCGGGCATCTCGCTCGTCGCCACCCCCGGCCACAGCATCGGCCATCTCAGCGTGCTGATCCGGTCCAAGGGCGAGGAGCTGCTGCTGGGCGGCGACGTCATGCACCATCCCTGCCAGATCGCGCGGCCGGAATGGTCCTCCTCGGCCGACTACGACAAGCGGCAGTCGGCCGAGACGCGGCGCGCCCTGTTCGAGCGGCTTGCCGCCGCCGGCACGCCGTTGCTCGGCGGGCACTTCACCGGAGCCGCGCGTGGCCGGATCAAGCCCGACGGCGGCGGCTTTCGCCTGGAGATCGTCTGAGGCCGCGCGTTCCAGGCCCGGCGAGGCCCATCGGGCGCTCGCCGACCGAACGGAATCGCCGGGTCCAGGACCCGTCTGCCCTCGCAAGCGGCGGGCGTGTCATCCCGATCGGATGCAACGATCCGACCGGATGTGACGATCTGATCGGAAAAAAGACACACTGTCTGCGCGCGTCATTGTGATCGCTACGGCCGAGGTTGCGGCGCAAACGGTATGAAAAGACCGATTTAACCAGTTTCCGGCGATGGTCTCGGCTGCGTTGCCGCAGTCCAACGATTGGCAAATTTGTGGCGCCGCGGGTGGACTGATCAGGCCGGCAACGGCACAAAGGGCCCGTCTCGCCCCGCGTCGTGCCGCCGGAGTCTGGAGAAGCGTATGGGTTTGGTGCCCCGAGGTCGCCTCGGCCCGGCACTCATCGGACTGCTGTCGTGCTTCGCTCTCGTCTCGGTCGCGGGAGATGCTCGCGCATTCGATTTCTTCGGTCTCTTCGGCAGCGAGGAGCCGCCGGCTCCCACGTCCGACGCCGTCTCCTACGAAGTGACGTTCGAGGCGGCCGACGACAGGGCCGCGGTCTCTGCCTTGCGAGGCGTCTCCAACCTCTACCGCCTGCGCAAGGATGCGCCGCCCGACGGCGCGGCGCTGGCGCAGCGTGCCTCCATCGACCTGGCGCCGATGGTGGATGCGCTCTGGGCGGAAGGCTATTACGACGCCGCCGTGACCATCGACGTGGGCGGAGCGCCGCTCCAGCTGCCGGTCACGGAGGCTTCCCTGGCTGCCGCGGCGCGCGCGGCCAACGCCGACAAGGGCGTCCGCGTGGTGCCGGTCCGGGTGACGGCCACGCTCGGCGAACGCTACAAGATCAATACGATCGAGGTGGTCGACGCCTCCGGGGCAGCCTTTTCCGAAACGGAGCTGCCACGCAAGACCCTGAAGCTCGCGGCCGGCGATCCGGCGCGGGCTGCGCTGCTGCGGGGCGCGCAGGCCCGGATCGTCGACTATTTCCGCGACCAGTCGCATCCGCTCGCCAAGGGTGTCGACATCCAGCCGACGGTCGACCACTCGACCTTGAGCATGGACGTGGTGTTCGTCGTCGCCCCCGGGCCCGTCGCACCGATCGGCGAGGTCAGCGTCAGCGGCACCGAGCGTGTCGACCCGGCCGTGGTGCGCTCGTTCATCTATCTGGAGCCGGGCGATCCCTACTCGCCCAAGGCCCTTGCCCGTACGCGCAAGTCCGTGGCGTCGATTCCAGCGATCGGTTCGGTGCGGGTGACGCAGGCCGATGAGCTCGACGCGGAGGGCCGCATCCCGGTCTTCGTGGCGGTCAGCGAGCGGCTGCCGCGCGTCATCGGCTTCTCCGCCGGCTTCTCGACCGTCGACGGACCCTCGGTGCGAACCTACTGGGAACATCGCAACCTGTTCGGCGGCGCCGAGCAACTGCGCCTGGAGGGCAGCCTGTTCGTCGCTCCGCGCAACGACGGCACGCGGCTCCAGAGCTTCAAGGACGTCCTGCCGTCCGACGTCGGCGGCCGCTTCCGCGCCACCTTCGTCAAGCCCGCGCTCGGCGGCACGCGCAACGATCTGATCGCCGAGGCCCTCGCCGAACGGGACCGGACCGGCGGCGATCGCTTCGGCGGCTACACGGTCCGCGACGTGCAGGGCGCGATCTCCATCCGCCACCGCATCAGCGATACCTTCTATGTGCAGGGCGGGATCCGCGCCGAACGAGGCCAGACCAGCGACGTCATCAGCAATATCGACTATTTCATCGTCGGCCTGCCGGTTTCGGTCACCTACGACTCGACCGACAATCCCCTCGACCCCACACGCGGCGTGAAGATCGTCGCCTCGGCGACGCCCTATCCGACGTTCCTCGGCTCAACGGTCGGCTTCACCGAGGCGCGCCTGCAAGCATCGACTTACCTCGCGCTCGACGACGACGCCCGCATCGTGCTGGCCGGCCGCGGCACCATCGGCTCGCTCGGCGGTCCGGGGCTGGACGAGATTCCCGCCAACCACCGCTTCTATGCTGGCGGCGCGGCGTCGGTGCGCGGTTATCGGAACCAGAGTCTCGGCCCCACCGGCCCGTTCGGCTTCGTCGTCGGCGGCCGCAGCCTGCTGGAGGCGAGCTTCGAGGCGCGCATCAAGATCACCGACACGATCGGCATCGTGCCGTTCTTCGACGCGGGCAACGCTTTCGAGTCGAGCTTTCCGAACTTCAAGGACAAGCTCTACAAATCGGCGGGTATTGGGCTACGCTACTACACGCCGATCGGGCCGATCCGTGCGGATGTGGCCTTTCCGCTCGACCGCCGCCCCGGCGACACGCCGGCAAGCCTCTACATCAGCATAGGGCAGGCCTTCTGATGAACGCGCGCCGACGCATGATCTGGCCCCGACTGCTGGCGCTGCCGTTCGGCCTGGCGCTGCTGATCGCGGCCTGGCTGGTCAACCCGCTCGTCGGCCGCAGCGACGACAACGAGCGCACCGTCCTCGGCAACCTGATCTCGCGGGCGCTGTCGACGCCGACGACCCAGGTGTCGATCGGCTCGGTCGAAGGTGCGCTGTCGTCGGATGCGACCGTCCGCAACATCACCATCGCCGATCGCGACGGCGTGTGGTTCAGGCTCGACAGCGCCAGGCTGGTCTGGCGCCGCCTCGCGTTGCTGTCAGGCCGTCTCGACATCGATCGCCTGGAGATCGGCCAGCTCGAGCTGCTGCGCCGGCCGCTGCCCGCGGAGGCGCCGGTGGCCGGCGCCGACGAGCCGCTGCTGCCGGAGCTGCCCGTCGAAGTCGTGGTGCGCGACTTCAAGCTCCAGGAGCTGGCGCTCGGCGAGCCGGTCATCGGCACCGCCGCTCGCCTGACGGCCAGCGGCGATCTGCGGCTCGGGGATCCGTCCCAGGGGCTCAACCTGAAGCTCGACGCCCGACGGCTCGACGCGCCCGGTACGTTCAATGCGCGTCTGGAGCTGGTGCCGCAGACCCAGGCGCTGACGTTGGCTCTGAACTTCGACGAGCCGGCCGGGGGCATCCTGGCGCGCGCCGCGTCCATCCCGGATCTGCCGCCGGTCAAGCTCGATCTCAACGGCAATGGCACTTTGCAGGCCTTTGGCGCGAGCCTCAATTTCGATGCGGGCCCGGACATCGGCGCGAGAGGGGGGGCCCAGCTGCAGCGCAATGGTGCGGTTCGCACGCTGGCGCTCAATCTCGACGCGCGCATCCAGGGACTGTTTCCGGCGGTGGTGGCGCCGGTGTTCGCCGGCACCACGCGGCTCGGGGGCAATGTCGTGTTCGGCGACGACGGCACGACGCGGCTGGAGGACGTGGCCGTCACGTCGCAGACGGCGCGGTTGGCGGTGAACGGCTCCGTGTCCAAGGATTGGGGGCTCGATGTCCGCGTCCAAGCGGCGGCGCTGCCCAATGACGGCAGCCGCACCCACGCCGGCGCGGCCGAGATCGACAAGCTGGCCTTCGACGCCTCGATCGTCGGACCGGCGGTGAGCCCAACGGTCAATGCCACGCTCGACGTGAGCAACGCCCGGCTGCCGTCGGGCCGCATCGACAGCGCCAAGGCGAACTTCACCGCCGTGTCGACGACGGCGCTCAACGACCGTAACGCCAAGATCACCTTGTCCGGGGACGCCGCCGTCACCGGCATGAAGCTCGCCAATCCAGGCTATGGCGAGGCCGTCGGCGATCGCCTCGAGGCGTCCCTGCACGGAACGCTCGACCGCAGCGGCGTCGCCGATTTCACCGTGCTGCGCCTGCAGAGCCCGACGCTCAGCGCCGACTATACGGGCAAGGCGGGAGCCCGTGAGCTGGCGGGCCGGGTGGCGCTCAAGATTCCTGATCTGGCACGCCTGAAGGCGCTGACCGGGCTCGATCTGAAAGGCGCAATGAACGTGGGGGCGGACCTCAGCGGGGCGCCGCGCTTCAACCAGGTCAAGGCCGTGGTCGACGGCCGTGCGGCAGCGTTCGGCACCGGCATCGCCGCGGTCGACAACCTGGCCGGCGGCAAGCTCACGCTCGCCGGCACGATCCGCACCCTGCCGCGGGGCGGCTACGGCTTCGACAACCTGGCGCTCACCGGAGCCTACGCCGGCGCGACGGTCAACGGCGAAGCCAGGCCCGAAGGGACAGCGGTCGACGCGCGCGTCACCGTCGCGGACTTGAGCCGGGCGGACAAGCGGCTGACGGGGAGGGGCGAGGCGACGGTGCGGCTGAGCGGCCCGCTCGATGGGTTGGCGGCCACGGCGCGTGTGGCGCTGAGCAATGCGACGGCGCTCGACCGGCCGATACCCGAGCTCGCCCTCGACGTCGCGGCGAAGGACCTGCTCGGCCAGCTCGATCTGCAGGCGACCCTGGGCGGCCGCGTCGGCGGCGCGCCGGCCAACGGGCAGCTCCATCTCGCCAAGCGCAAGGAGGGCGGCTGGCTGCTCGACCGGCTCGATCTGGCCGTCGGCTCGGTCAAGGTCGACGGCGGCGTCACGCTCGACGGTGCCAATCTGGCCGACGGCCGCGTTAGTGTCGCGGCCGGCAATCTGGACGACATCTCGGCGCTGGTGCTCACGCACCTCTCCGGCGATCTCAACGCCGCCTTGGTGTTGAGCGCCGAAGGCGGCGGGCAGGGCGTCCGGCTCGACGCCACCGGCAATCACCTGCGCTTCGGCGAGGTGCGGGCCGAGCGAGTGGCTGCGCGAGTGGCAGCGAGCGACGTCTACCGCCGTCCCGTGATCGACGGCACGGCGAGCGTCGAGCGCGCCGAGGTGGCGGGACAGCAGCTGTCGCAGATCCGCTTCGAGGCCAAGGGCACGCCCGCGGCCAGCGACGTCACGCTACAGGCGCAGGCGGTCGGCTTCGACCTGAATGGTCGCGGCCGCGTGGTGCCGGGCGAGGCGACGCGCATCGAGATCGCCTCGCTCACGGCCCGGCGCGGCAATCGGCAGCTGGCGCTCGCCGGGCCGGCGACGGTGACCATGAAGGCGGGCGGCGCCGACATCCGCAACGTCGTCGTTGCCGTCGACGGCGGCCGCATCTCGGCAGAGGGGCTCGTCGGCTCGGAGCTCGACGTCACCGTCACTGCGCGCGCGGTGCCGCTGTCGGCGGCGGACATCTTCATGCCGGGCCTGGGGCTTGCCGGCACAGTCGACGGCGAGGCGCGCCTCAAGGGGCCGGCGGCCCAGGCGGCGGGCGACTGGCAGCTGAGAGTCGCCCGGCTGATGGCGCCGCAGCTCAAGAGCTCCGGCCTGCCGCCCATCGATGCGACGGCCAGCGGCCGAATGGCCGCCGGCCGTAGCTCGCTCGACGCCAAGGCCAACGCCGGCCGCGTGCTGAGCCTCTCGGCCAACGGCAGCGTGCCGCTCGACCCGACCGGGGCGGTCGATCTGCGGGCGCTCGGCAAGCTCGACCTCGCCCTTGCCAACGTCACCCTGGCCCCGACCGGCCGGCGCCTGTCCGGCGGCGCCAATGTGGACGTCAGGGTCGGCGGCACGCTCACCCGGCCGTCGGTCGACGGCGGCGTGACTATCGCGGGCGGCGCCTATTCCGACGCCAATCTCGGTGTACGCGTCGACCGGATCCAGGGTCGCATCGCGGCCCGCGGCCAGGAGGCGGTCGTGGAGCGGCTGACCGGTGCCACCGCCAACGGCGGCACGCTCGCCCTGGCCGGCACCGTGCGGCTCGACCCGGCGGCGGGCTTTCCCGGTTCGCTCAAGATCACCGGCCGCAACGCGCAGCTGATCAACGACGGCACCGTCCGCGCCGAGGCCAATCTGGACCTGTCGGTCACCGGGCCGCTGGCGCAGAAGCCGACGATCGGCGGCGGCGTCGCGATCCAGGCGCTGGACATCAGCGTGCCCGAGCAGTTGCCGAGCTCGCTGAAGCCCATTCCCGGCACCCGCCAGATCAACCCCTCGCCCCAGGCCAAGGCACGCCTGGCCGCCGCCGCCAGGGCCAAGGGACGCGGCCGGGCGGCCCCGCCGTTCGATGCGGTGCTGAACATCAACGTCTCGGCGCCTGGCCGGATCTACGTGCACGGCCGCGGCATCAACGCCGATCTCGGCGGGCAGCTCACGGTCACCGGCCTGGTGTCGGCGCCGACGCCGAACGGCGCCTTCGAGCTGCGGCGGGGCCGCTTCGACCTGGGCTCGCAGACGCTCAACTTCACCAGAGGCCGCGTCATCTTCAGCGGCACCCTCAGCCCCGAGCTCGACTTCGTTGCGGAAAACCAGTCGGTGGGGGTGACGGCCCGGATCGCCATCTCGGGCCCGGCCGCCGAGCCGGTCTTCACCTTCTCCTCCAGCCCGGATCTGCCGCAGGAGGAGGTGATCTCGCGCATCCTGTTCGGCCTGCCCGCCGGCCAGCTGTCGGCATTCCAGGCGATCCAGCTGGCGCAGATCGCCAGCCAGTTTGCCGGCAACGGCGATGGGGCCTTCGACCGGTTGCGGCAATCCTTGGGCCTCAGCGGCGCCGACGTGTCGGGCAGCGGTGACCGTGGCCCGCTCGGCAATCTGAGCCGCGCGCTCGGTAACCGCGTGCGCGTCAACGTACGGCCGGGCACGAGCCCGGAAACGACGGGGCTCGCCGTCGACGTGGACGTGTCGCGCCATATCCGTGTGCAGGGTCTGGTCGGCGCGACCGGCAACACCTCGGTCGGCGTCGGCGCCGAGTGGGAATATTAGAGCGTGCCCCCAAGAAGCGGACACCGGTTCTTGGACGAGATCACGCTCAAAACAAAGACTTAGAGCGGGATGTTGATTCGAGGATAGATCATCTCGCTCGGGCGCCTTCGAAGGCCCGGCGAATGCTTGTTTCGCGCAAGCCGCGCCGGTGCCGCTGGCGCCGTGCCTTCAACAGCCAGGAGCCGACGACCTGCGGGCGCGGGGACGGGGCCGGCGAGCGCCTCGTCAACGGCAAACCGATCACCAACGCCGAGCGGTCCGATCGCGGCACAGGCGCGCCCGGCTACCGAGCCTCGCCCGCTGCCCGACCGCCATCGGCCGGGGCGGTGGGCGCCGCCCCACGGTCCAGCCCGTGACGCCCGTCGAGGTCACGCGGCGTTCATGTCCTTCGGGGTGGTGGGGAAGGTGGGCAGGGCGGCATTGATCACGCCGTAGACCTTCAGCTGGTCGCCGCTCGCCAGGGCGACGCCCAGCGCGTCGAGCCAGCGCCCGAGCACGGCGACATCGGGAAAGCTCGGGTCGGCCGCGATGATGCCCGGCAGGTTGACCTGATGCGTCGCCTCGCTGTCGTCCAGCACGATCTCCTCCAGCCGCTCGCCCGGCCGCATGCCGCTGAACTCGATGCGGATATCCTCGCCCGGCTTCAGCCCGGCGAGCTCGATCATGCGCGTGGCGAGATCGAGGATCTTCACCGGCCGGCCCATGTTCAGCACGTAGATCGAGGTGGCTTTGGCCGGATCGTCGATGGCGTGGAAGGACGCGACGGCGACCAGGTCGCACGCCTCGGGGATGGTCATGAAGTAGCGGACCATGTCCGGGTGCGTGACCGTGACCGGGCCGCCCTTGTCGATCTGCTCGCGGAACTTGGGCACCACCGAGCCGTTCGAGCCCAGCACGTTGCCGAAGCGGACGACGACGAGGCGGGTGGCGGCCGGACCGCCGGGCTGACGGGTGAGCGCGGCATCCTTGGCCTGCACGTACATCTCCGCCAGCCGCTTGGTGGCGCCGAGGATGGAAACCGGCTTCACCGCCTTGTCAGTGGAGATCATGACGAAGGCCGCAGCACCGCAGGCGATCGCCGCGTCGGCGGCGTTCATGGCGCCGAAGACGTTGGTGCGGATGCCTTCGCCCCAGTCCTTCTCCAGGTAGTGCACATGCTTCAGCGCAGCCGCATGGTAGACCACCTGCGGCTTGAACTCGGCGAGGATCGCGAACAGCCGGTCGCGGTCGCGCACATCGCACAGCCGGCCGGTGCCGCGGCAGGTGGGCACCCGCGACAGATCCTCCAGGATCGCGTGCAGCGCCGGCTCCGAGTTCTCCAGGATCAGGATGTCGCCGGCGCCGTAGCGCGCCAGCCGGCGCGCCAATTCGCCGCCGATCGAGCCGCCGCCGCCGGTGATGGCGATGCGTCGATGCCTGGCGAGCGCGGTCAGCGTGGCTTCGTCGACGGTGACGGTCGGGCGCAGCAGCAGGTCCTCCATCGACAGCGGCGCCAGCTGGGCCGAACCGCCGTCGATCTCGTCGGCGTCGAGCGCGTTCGTGCGCATCACCTGCACGCCGAAGCGCCGGGCCACGGTGAGGATCATCCCCGGATTGGCCTCGGGAGCCATGGCCGACGGTGCCACGACGACGACCGAGGGCGGCGTTCCCCGCGACGCCAGGTCTTGCAGCACGGAGGCCAGGTCGCCGATGCCGCCGCGCACCATGACGCCGCGGATCGCCTGGCCGATGTCGGCGGTGCGTCGGGTCAGCAGGCCGATCGGCCGCAGCCGTGACAGCGGGCCGAATTCCACGGCGCGCAGCAGCGCCTCGAGCTCGAGGCCGGTGCCGACGATCAGCGCCGCCTCCCGCGCCTCGCGTGGCACCTGCGCCGCCATCTGCCGCTGCTTGAGGGCCCGATAGGCCACACGGGGGGCCGTCAGAAACAGGATCTCGAGCAGCAGGAACAGCAGGATCCAGGCCCGGCCGAAATAGTTGCGGCCGAGCAGCGCCGGGTGGGAGACGACGGTGTCGAAGACGAGAATGATGAGCGCCAGCGTCAGCGCCGTCCGGACGATCTTGATGACGTCCGGCAGCGAGACGAATCGCCACTTGGATTCGGGCAGCCGCGCGGCGAGGAAGACCACCGCCGCCGCCGGCAGGAGGATCGCAAGGCTGAGCGGCAGCTCATGCAGATACGCAGCCAGACGCTCGTCCTGGAAGCGGAGGTAGAACGACAGGACGACGGCGCATGAGGTGGCCGCAAGATCGGCGATGAGGTTGACCAGTATTGTCCTGATCGCGCGTCGCGATGCCATCATGCTCCTCGGGGCGCCTTGTCACGATGATGATGGACGGCCCGGTCCAACACCACGAACCCGCGCACATCTGTCGTCATCTCGTGAGGCGAGGTCCGGCCAAGTGGACCCATCCGAACACGACGGTGGCGTCCCAGCTCGGAACGCGAGAGCAAGTCCGCGCTTCAGGAACCGGTCACCATTCCGGCGGAACGTGCTCGAACGGGGCGGCGGGAGGAATAGGGCCAAACGCCACCACATACAAGCGATGGTCCCATCGGCGGGCGACGGCACGGGAGCGGCCCAGCTGGTTGCGGCCGACGGCGTTGGCGACGGCTGCGCCGCCTTCCTATAAGGTCTCACGACACTTCGGAGACCAGACGTGCCACGGAAGCTGACAGAACAGGCGGATGGCGTCTACGCCATCGCGCCGACGCCGTTTCATCAGGACGGGCGGCTCGACGATGTCTCCCTCGATCGGCTGACCGACTTCTACGCCGAGGTGGGCTGCACCGGGATCACCGTCCTCGGCATCATGGGCGAAGCGCCCAAGCTCGACGCGACGGAAGCCCTGGATGTCGCCCGCCGCGTCATCCGGCGGTCCGTGCTGCCGATCGTCGTCGGCGTGTCTGCGCCGGGCTTTGCCGCGATGCGCAGCCTCACCAGCGGCGTCATGGATGCGGGGGCGGCGGGCGTCATGATCGCCCCGCCGCCAAGCCTCAGAACGGACGAGCAGATCGTCGGCTATTTCAGGCAGGCGGCCGAGGCGATCGGCGACGACGTGCCTTGGGTCTTGCAGGACTACCCGCTGACCCTCAACGTGATCATGACGCCGGGCGTCATCAGCCGGATCATCGGCGACAATCCGTCCTGCGTGATGCTCAAGCACGAGGACTGGCCCGGGCTGGAGAAGATTTCGGCACTGCGCGCCCTGCAGAAGGAGGGGCAGCTGCGGCCGATCTCGATCCTGTGCGGTAACGGCGGCCTTTTTCTCGACTTCGAGATGGAGCGTGGCGCCGATGGCGCCATGACCGGCTACGCCTTCCCGGACATGCTCGTCGACGTGGTGGCCCGCTCCCGGCGCGGCGAGCGCGAAGCCGCGCACGACCTCTTCGACGCGCATCTGCCGCTGCTGCGCTACGAGCAGCAGCAGGGAATCGGCCTTGCCGTGCGCAAATACGTGCTCATGCGCCGAGGCATCCTGGCCTCGGACGCCCAGCGCAAGCCGGCGGCCGGCCTGTCGGCGACGGCGAAAGCCGAGATCGAGCTGCTGCTCGGGCGTCTCGCGCGGCATGACGCGCGAGCGCGCCTCGCGACGGCGAGCGCCGCCTGAGGTTGGCCGTGTGGTGGATCGCGGAGCCCGGACCAGGAGGGCCGCGGTCGGGCGCTCGGTTGCGACCCCGCCGAGCAAGCCTGCCTACTTCGGCAGCTTGTCGGCGATGACGTCGAGCTTGTAGATTTGCGGCGGCTCGGCGAGCAGATCGCCGCTCTTGGCCTTCTCCATCAAGGCCGCGGCGACTTTGCCGTTCAGATGCGCCTCGCGCGCTGCTTCGTCATCGAAGGTGTCGAAGATGGCAAACGACGACGGGCCTTCCTGGATCGCATACCAGGAGACGGTGCCGGCTTCTGCGTTCACCAGGGGCAGAGCGGCGCGGAGGAAATCCGCGACCTCCTGCTCTTTGCCGGGCTTGGCCTTCAGCGGCACATAAAGAGCGAACTTGGACATGGCACACTCCGCTCGCGCGGCCTGTCATGTTGAGCCGGCCGCAGCGTACCGTAGCACCTAGGCGCCAATTCCCGGGGTCAAGCCCGGACGGCCATGTCTCGGTGCTCGGATCGCCGATTCGCGCGCGGCGGCGCCGGCTGCCCCCAACTGCCCTGGTCTCCCCCACATGAGGAGACGCCATGCGTCAGAAGCGTTGCCCACCCACAGAGGGGGTGGTGCGGTCGAGAGGACTCGAACCTCCACTGGTCTCCCAACTAGCACCTCAAGCTAGCGCGTCTACCGTTCCGCCACGACCGCTCGTGGTCCCCTTGAAGGGGATGCCTCCGGGGCAAGCCCCGTCAGAGCGGCGCGATGTAGCAGATGGCTCGGGGTTCCACAAGGCCACCTCGCCGGCCAATCCACGCTCCGTGTGCACGCCGTGATCTTGCGCCGATGCCGATGCGGGGCGACATCATGAGCGATGAAGATCGAAGCCGAAGCATCCGCAGCGCCCACCGCAAGCCGCGGCGCCGTACCGGCGGGCCATTGGCCAGCGCACCCATTTCCGGCAGCGGCAGGCTCGCCGCCCGTCGAATGGGCGATCGCCGACGGCCTCGTCGATTACGGTACTGCGCTCGCCGCCATGGAAGCCCGTGCCGCGGCCATCGCGGAGGGGGCGGCCCGTGAGCGCGTGTGGCTGCTCGAGCACCCGCCGCTCTACACCGCCGGCACCTCCGCCAAGGACGGTGACCTCGTCGACGCCGGCCGCTTTCCCGTCATTCGGACGGGCCGGGGCGGGCAGTTCACCTATCATGGGCCGGGCCAGCGCGTGGCCTACGTCATGCTCGACCTGAAGCGCCGCCAGCAGGACGTGCGCGCCTTCGTCGGCGCGCTGGAGGACTGGCTGATCGGCACGCTGGCGGCCTTCAACGTCAGGGGCGAACGGCGTGCCGACCGGATCGGCGTGTGGGTGCGCCGGCCGGACAAGCCGTCCCTGGCCTCCGGCGAATCAGCCGAGGACAAGATCGCCGCGCTCGGCATCCGCGTGCGGCGCTGGGTGACGTTCCACGGCGTCAGCCTCAATGTGGAGCCGGATCTCGCGCACTTTGCCGGCATCGTCCCTTGCGGCATCCGCGAGCACGGCGTCACCAGCCTGGTCGATCTCGGCATTCCCGTGACCATGCCCGAAGTGGATTCGGTGCTGCGCGACAGCTTCGAAGCGGTGTTCGGCCCGACGGTGCGCGTCTAAGCCGACGGATCTCCGTCGCCGTAGCGGATGACCTGAACCTTTTCTGTCGTGATCAGGCAGCTGTTCGTCAAATCCATGATCCGCGGGATCAAGGCGTCGATCTTCTCGGGCGCATCGACGATCTCGACGACGATCGGCAGATCCTGCGACAGGCGCAGAATCTTCGCCGTGTGGAGCACGCTGGAGCGGCCGAAGCCGAGCGGTCCGCGCAGGACCGTGGCGCCGGCCATCCCCGCTTCGCGCGCGGTGACGACGATCGCCTCGTAGAGGGGGCGTCCATCGGCGGCCCTGTCCTCCTCGCCGAAGAAGACGCGCAGGAGGACGCAGTCCTTGGGAAGCTTCATCCGCTTGTCCTCCTTCATCTGTTGATTCGGATCGCCACGCCGTGGCCGAGCCAGGCCGCCGCCAGCGACAGCACGACCACGGTCACGAGGTAGCTCGCCGCAAGTGTCAAATCGCCGCCGAGGAGCAGGATGAACGTGTCGAGGCTCATCGCCGAGAAGGTGGTGAAGCCGCCGCAGATCCCGCCGGTGACGAACTGCCGCCCGACCGGCCCCACGAGGAGCCGCCCGGTCGGCCCGGTGACCGTGGCGAAGAGCATGATCACGAATGATCCGAGGACGTTGACGAATGCCGTGGCCAGCAGCGCGCTCTGCCCCAGCATCGATATGAACACCACGCCCGAGAGGAAGCGGAGCAGGGACCCGATCGCCGCCCCGCATCCCACCGCCAGATAGAGCCGCAGAGCGGCCCGCTTGTCGCCCATGTGCATCACGGTTCACCGACCAGCCCGACGACGGACCAGAAGCCGGCGGCGACCGCCAGGACGCACAGGCACGCCGACGCTGCGACGTTGAAGATCGCCTGGGGCCGTTCGCCGCCGATCGCCAGGTTCAACGTCTGCAAGCAGAAGGAGGACACCGTCGTGTAGCCGCCGAAAACGCCGACGACGATAAAGACGCGCAGCATCTCGTCAGCGAAGGGTCCGCCGGCGACGCGCGCCGCCCCGGCGAACGCGCCGATCCCCAGCGCGCCGGAGACGTTCACGACCAACGTGCCCCAGGGGAAGGTCTCGCCGATCCGGCGCCCGACGAAGCCGGACACGAAGAAGCGGCTGACGCCGCCGAGAAAGCCCCCGACCATCACGAGGAGGCAGGCTTCGAAGTTCATGCGCCATCCACCTTCGCGGCCGCGGCAACGGTACCAACAGAGCCCGATGCTGAAGCGATTCCAATGCAAGGACAAAGGCAGATAGTCGACGCGCCGGCTCCGATCGCGCCTCCGCGGGGGAGACGCTGTCGGATCGCAGGCGCGCAGGATTGGATGGCCGCGGCGGCCGGCGATCCTCGCGAAGGGACCGCGACGCGGGCGTCACTCGACCGATGGAAGCGAATGGAAGACAAAAGGATCCTACCGCGCTGGAATACGCCTGGTAGGAGTCATCAGCCTCTGCGGCGGTTTCGGGGGACCCCATCCCCTTCTTGCGAACAAAGGTACGGGGCTTGCTGGACCATAGTCAATGAGCCTGCGTGACGCTCTCGATCGCCATCAGGTCGCGATCTACTTCGGCGCAGTGGCTGCTGCTGCGGCGGGAGCGTTGGCGGCACCCGCGGTCGGCGCCCTGGCGCCGGCCATCAATCCGGCCCTGGCGGTGATGCTGTTTGCGACCTTTCTCCAGGTGCCGCTGACGGAACTGGGCAGGTCACTGCGGCAAGTCCGCTTCATGCTCGCACTCCTCGGCGCCAACTTCGTTGCCATTCCCATTCTGGTCGCAGCCTTGACGCCGCTGCTGCCGGCCGATCCGCTCGTCCGCCTGGGCGTGCCGATCGTCCTGCTGGCGCCGTGCATCGACTATGTCGTCACCTTCGCGCACCTCGGCCGGGCCGACGCCCGCGCCCTGCTCGCGGCGACTCCGCTGCTGCTCGGTGCGCAGATGCTGCTCCTGCCCGTCTATCTCGGGCTCATCCTGGGCGAAGCCGGCCGCAGCCTGATCCGCATCGAGCCCTTCGTCCACGCCTTCGTCTGGCTGATCGCAGTGCCGCTTTTGCTCGCCGGCCTGGTACAGGCGTGGGCACGCCGAAGCACGACAGGGGCCCGAGTCAGCGGTCGTCTCGGTCTGCTCCCCGTGCCCGCGACTGCGCTGGTGCTGTTCGTCGTCGTCGCCTCGGTCGTGCCCCAGTTCGATGCCGCGCGGGCCAGCGCCGTCCGGGCGCTGCCGATCTACGTCGCCTTTGCGGCCATGGCGCCCCTTGTCGGCTTTGCCGTCGGACGGTTGCTCCGGTTGCCCGCGGCGGGTTCGCGAGCCGTCGCCTTCAGCGCCGCGACGCGGAACTCGCTCGTCGTCCTGCCGCTGGGTCTCGCCGTTCCCGGCGCCGTGCCGGTTCTGCCGGCGGTCATCGTCACCCAGACGCTTGTCGAGCTTCTGAGCGAGCTCGTCTACGTGCGCCTCATGCCGAGACTGGGCGAAGAGCCGCGTGCTCCTTAGGTGGACGGCACGCCGCCCGCCGGTCACGGCCAGCGACTGATTCGTTGCGGGGCTCGCCGAAGCGAGTCAGGCTGCGCTGCCGGCCGCTCAAGATGCCGGCGTGAAAAACACGTGGGAGGAATACCATGCTGAGCCTGTCTCAGATCGACGACGCGTTGCGTCGGCGGGCCGATGCCAAGGAGATCCCTGGCGTGGTGGCCATGGCGGCGACCGGCAGCGAGGTGATCTACCAGGGGGCGTTCGGCAAGCGCGACCTGTCCAACGACACGCCGATGACGCTCGACAGCGTGTTCTGGATCGCCTCGATGACCAAGGCGATCACCGCGGCGGCGGCCATGCAGCTGGTCGAGCAAGGCAAGCTGTCCCTCGACGGGCCGATCGGCACAGTGCTGCCCGACCTCGCGGCGCCCCAGGTGCTCGAGGGCTTCGACGCCGCAGGCGAACCGATCCTGCGGCCCGCCAAGGGCGACATCACGCTCCGCCAGCTGCTGACCCATACATCCGGCTTCTGCTACGACATGTGGAACGACGATATGGTGAAGTACCTGGCGAAGACCGGCACGCCGGGCATCATCAGCTGCCAGCACGCGGCGCTCAAGACACCGATCATGTCCGATCCGGGCAGCCGGTGGGAGTACGGCACCAGCCTCGACTTCGTCGGCAAGGCGGTGGAGGCGGCGAGCGGCCAGCGGCTTGACGCTTACCTCCGCGATCATCTGTTCGCCCCGCTCGGCATGATCGATACGGGCTTCAGGATCGGCGCCGCGCAGCGCGCCCGCCTGGTCGCCATGCACGCGCGCGGCGAGGATAGCTCGCTGGCACCCATCCCGTTCGAGATCGAGCAAAGTCCAGAGTTCCACATGGGCGGCGGTGGCCTCTACGGCACCGCCCGGGACTACCTGAGCTTCACTCGGATGATCCTGAACGGCGGGCGCCACGACGGCCGGCAGCTGCTGCGGCCTGAAACCGTCGCGACCATGGCGCAGAACCACATCGGCGACCTCGCCATGACCAAGATGACCTCCGCCGTCGCCTTCGCCACCAACGACGTCGAGCTCTTCCCGGGCATCGTGAAGAAGTGGGGCCTGAGCTTCATGATCAACACGGCTCAGACGCCCGAGGGCCGCAGCCCCGGCAGCCTCGCCTGGGCCGGCCTCGCCAACACCTATTACTGGATCGACCCGGTGCGTAACGTGACCGGCGTCATCCTGATGCAGGTGCTGCCCTTCGCCGACAAGGCGTGCCTGGACGCCTTCTCGGCTTTCGAGAGCGGGATCTACGCGGGGATGGATCACGTCAAGCACGCGGCTTAGCGCGTTCGCGATCGGTGGTCCGAGTCCGATCGGCGGCTAAGCTTCAACGCGTCGACATGGAGAATCTGGAGCGCGTCTTGCCGGGCAAGGCAGCCGCGACGCGCTCCAGAGGCGAGCGCTTCCCCCTCGACCGGCGCACGGCGGCTTGTATAGTCCGGCCGTTCGACCGGCGCGCGTCGCGCCACGGGGAGGGGCCAACTTGCCGATCATCGAGACCGCCGTCGATCCACGTTCGGATGAGTTCCGCGCCAATGCGGCGGCCTGGAGCGAGCTGGGCACCGAGCTCGCCACGCGCCGCAAGGCGGTCTTCGCGGGTGGCCCGGCCAAGGCACGCGAGCGCCACGTGGCCCGCGGCAAGCTGCTGCCGCGTGACCGGGTCACGCGTCTGCTCGATCCCGGCGCGCCGTTCCTGGAGGTCGGGGCGCTCGCCGCCTTCGGCATGTACGGAGAGGATATCCACGGGGCCGGGGTCATCACCGGCATCGGCCGTGTCGCCGGCCGCGAGGTCATGATCGTCTGCAACGATTCGACCATCAAGGGCGGCACCTACTACCCGATGACGGTGAAGAAGCACCTGCGCGCCCAGGAGATCGCCGCCGAGAATCGGCTGCCGTGCATCTATCTGGTCGATTCGGGCGGTGCCAACCTGCCGCACCAGACCGAGGTCTTTCCGGACCGCGAGCATTTCGGCCGCATCTTCTACAACCAGGCCAACCTGTCGGCGCGGGACATCCCGCAGATCGCCGTGGTGATGGGCTCGTGCACGGCCGGCGGCGCCTATGTGCCGGCCATGTCCGACGAGACCGTCATCGTGCGCCGCCAGGGCACCATCTTCCTCGGCGGACCGCCCCTGGTGAAGGCGGCGACGGGCGAGGTCGTCTCCGCCGAGGATCTGGGCGGCGCCGACGTGCACGCGCGACTGTCGGGCGTCGCCGATCATTACGCGACCGACGACGTGCATGCGCTCGCCATCGCCCGGCGCATCGTCGGCACGCTGAACAGCGTCAAGACCGCCAACATCGACCTTGCCGCGGCGGTGCCGCCGCGCCTCGATCCGGCCGAGCTGGAAGGCCTGGTGCCGACCGACCTCAAGAAGCAGTACGATATCCGCGAGGTGATCGCGCGCCTGGTCGACGGCTCCGAGTTCGACGAGTTCAAGCGCCTCTACGGCACCACGCTGGTCACCGGCTTCGCCCGCATCCACGGCATCCCCGTCGGCATCCTGGGCAACAACGGCATCCTGTTCTCGGAGAGCGCGGTCAAGGGCGCCCACTTCATCGAGCTCTGCTGCCAGCGCCGGATTCCGCTGCTGTTCCTCCAGAACATCTCGGGCTTCATGGTCGGCCGCCAGTACGAGGCCGGCGGCATCGCCAAGGACGGCGCCAAGCTGGTGACCGCCGTCGCCTCCGCCCGGGTGCCCAAGATCACGGTGCTGGTCGGCGGCTCGTTCGGCGCCGGCAACTACGGCATGTGCGGGCGCGCCTACTCGCCGCGCTTCCTGTTCACCTGGCCGTCGAGCCGTATCTCGGTGATGGGCGGCGAGCAGGCGGCGAGCGTGCTGGCCACCGTGCGCCGCGACAACATCGAGGCCGACGGGCGCACGTGGCCAGCGGAGGAGGAGGCGGACTTCAAGGCGCCGATCCGTGCGCAATACGAGGTGGAGGGCAATCCCTACTTCGCCAGCGCCCGGCTCTGGGACGACGGCATCATCATGCCGTCGGAGACCCGTGACGTGCTGGGGCTCGCCTTCTCGGCCTGTCTCAACGCACCGGTCGAGCCCACGACCTTCGGCGTCTTCAGGATGTGAGCTCGAAGACGAAGTTCAGCCGGGTGCGCACCAGCAGCTTGTAGCCGGTGTCCTCGATGAGCTTGGGCAGGTCGATCTGCCAGCGCCCAGAGCCGTCCTCCAGGATGATGAGCTTGGGATAGAGCGAGCGGGGCGCCGTGCGGAAGAACGGCTCCAGGATGAGGTCTTCCGCCCCCTCCACGTCGAGCTTGGCCGCATCGATGTGCTCGAAGCGCTCTTCGTAGGCCAGCTGGTGCAGGGTCTTGGCCGGCACCCGGATCGGCGTCGCGTCGCTCGAGCCCAGGATCTTGAGGCTCGATTCGCCGCTGTTGTCCGGGTCGAGGAACAGCGTGAGCTCGCCCGACTTGTCCGCCACGGCGCAGGCGATGGCCTTCACCGTCGGCCATTGGTTCTGGCGGATGTTGAACACCAGCCGCTCGAACACGTCCGGCTGCGGCTCGATCGACAGGATGCGCGCCCGCGGTCCGGCCTTCGCCGCCACGAACACCGAATAGGCGCCGACGTTGGCGCCGACGTCGAGGAAGGTGAAGCCCGCATCGCGGGCGCGCGCCGCCTCGACGCGCTTGGCGAGCAGCTCCAGCTCCTCCGCGTCGAAGAACTGGGGCGTGAACAGCACCTTCTTCTCGCAGATGTTCTTGTAGGGGAACAGCCGCATGCGCGCGCCCAGCACCTCGATGTCGACGGGCGAGCCGTCGAGGCTGCGGATGGCGAGCTGACGCAGCGCCAGCGCCACCCGGCGGCCGAACCACGTCTCGGGCAGGGTCCGGGTGACGGCGATGGCCGCCCGTATCAGCGGCGTGGGCGCGAAGGCGCCGAAGGTATCTCGATCCGGTGCGGACGTCTGAGCCATGGTCCAAGCAATGAAAGTGGAGGCCGCGTCCATACACCGAGCGCTGCCGGACGCAAAATCGAGGACGTCGTCCAGCCCCTGGTCGTGGCCGGCGGCGACGGCGCCGTCGCTCGTAAGAGGCGGGCCGCCAATGGAAGCCGGCGCTGTTTTCTGGCAGGATGGGGCAGATAGCCCGATTGCATCGGCCCGGCTCGACGCTTACCTGCGTCGGAATCCGCCGTAGCCGATCCAGGGCGGCGGGCGACGCGGGAACAGGGTCACGGCATGACGGACGGCGGGACGACGATCGCCGAGAGACGGCGTACGGAACACATCAAGCTGCACGAGCCGAAGGATTTCGAAGGCATGCGGCGGGCCGGCCGGGTGGCGGCCGAGTGCCTCGACATGCTGGTGGGACGCATCGGGCCGGGCACCACGACCGAGCAGATCGACCAGTGGGTGCTGGCCTTCGGGCTGGCGCAGGGCGCCTATCCGGCGCAGCTGAACTACCGCGGCTACGGCTTTTCGTCCTGCACGTCGGTCAATCACGTCGTCTGCCACGGCATGCCCAACGACAAGCCGCTCCGGGAAGGAGACGTCGTCAACGTCGACGTCACCTTCATCGTCGACGAATGGCACGGCGACGCGAGCCGCATGTACGCGGTGGGCGAGATCCCGCGCCGCGCCGCCCGGCTCATCGACGTCACCTACGAATGCCTGCTGCGCGGCCTCGCCGTCATCAAGCCCGGGGCGACCACGGGCGATATCGGCGCCGCCATTCAGGAATACGCCGAAGCCGAGCGGTGCTCGGTGGTGCGGGACTTCTGCGGCCACGGCCTTGGCCGCGTCTTCCACGACGCGCCCGCCATTTTGCACTTCGGCCGCCGGGGCGAAGGCCCGGTGCTGAAGCCCGGCATGTTCTTCACCGTCGAGCCGATGATCAACCTCGGCCGGCCGCCCGTGAAGGTGCTCTCCGACGGGTGGACCGCCGTCACGCGGGATCGCTCCCTGTCGGCGCAGTTCGAGCATACGGTCGGCGTCACAGATACCGGTGTCGAGATCTTCACCCTGTCGCCAAAGGGGCTCGACAAGCCGCCGCATACCGCCGGCGCATGAGCGAGACGCAGCCCGAGCCCGAAACGCCGCATCATGTCGGCCATCGGGATCGGTTGCGTGCCCGCTTTCGCGACGCCGGCGGCGAGGCGCTGCCCGACTACGAGCTGCTGGAGCTGCTGCTGTTCCGCTCCGTGCCGCGCCGCGACGTGAAGCCCCTGGCCAAGGCGCTGATCAAGCGGTTCGGCTCCTTTGCCGAGGTACTTGCGGCGCCGGCGGCGCGGCTGCGCGAGGTCGACGGGGTGGGCGACACCATCGCGACGGACCTGAAAATCGTCGAGGCGGCCGCGCGACGGCTGTCGCGCGGCTCCATCGGCAAGCGGCCGGTGCTCTCCTCCTGGAGCCAGGTGATCGAGTATTGCCGCACCGCCATGGCCTTTGCTGAGCGCGAGCATTTTCGGGTGCTCTTCCTCGACAAGCGCAATGCGCTGATCGCCGACGAGGAGCAGCAGCGCGGCACCGTCGACCACACGCCGGTCTACCCGCGCGAGGTCGTCAAGCGCGCGCTCGAGCTGTCGGCGAGCGCCATCATCCTCGTCCACAACCACCCGTCGGGTGACCCGACGCCGTCCTCGGTCGACGTGCGCATGACCAAGGAGATCGCGACGATCGCGAAGTCCCTCGGGATCGCGCTCCACGATCACATCGTGGTCGGCAAGGACGGCCACGCGAGCCTGCGGGGCCTGCGCCTGCTGGAGGCGTGAGTCCGTCTCCGCCGGCCGTTCGCGGCCGCGCTCAACGCCCGCAGGTTCCCGGCCGTGCAGATCGCGTCGTGCTTAAGAAAACCAAAGCTGGACTTTGAGACCCGGTGCATTGTCCAGTGTCTCGATGCGCGCGCCATGCAGGCGGGCAACGGCAGCCACAAGGCTCAGGCCTAAACCGTTGCCAGGGGTACGGCGGCTTCGTTCCAGTCGGTAGAAGCGCTTGAAGACGTGCCGGCGCTCGTCGAAGGGGATTCCCGGGCCGTCATCGGCGACCGCAATGCCGGCGCCGAGCCGGCTTTCCGTGACCTCCACCGTCACACTCCCCTCCTCGCGGCCGTGCTTGACGGCGTTGTCCACGAGGTTGGCGACCGCGTCGAACAGGAGATCTCGATCGCCGGTGACCAGGACGCGCTGATCTGCGACCAAATCGAGATGCCCGCCCTTTTCTTCCGCCGCGGCATCGAACAGCTCCACCACTTGTCGCGCGATCTCTGTCAAGTCGACGGGATGAAACGCAGCTGTTCGGTCACTTGCTTCGATTTGCGAAATGCGCGTGAGCGAAGAGAACATGCGCAGGATGTCATCCAGGTCTGCGATCGCGTCGCCGATCGCGATTTGCGGTCCGTTGCCGTCTTGTCCGTGATTGTAGGCCTTTTCCAACCTCCCGCGCATGCGGGTGAGCGGCGTGCGCAGATCGTGCGCGACGTTGTCGGTGAACTGCTTCACCTCCGCCATCAGTCCTTCGATACGGTCGAGCATCGAATTGAGATTTCCGGCCAGCTCATCCCATTCGTCGCGCGTGCCGCGCAGGGGTATTCGCTGGCCCAGACCACTTTGCATAATGGTGCGGCTCGTCGAGTTGATCGCTTCGATCCGCCCGACCGTGCGGCGCGTGACCGATACGCTGGCCGCTCCGGCAATCGCCAAAATCAGCAACGCGGCCAACGCGAGGGCGGTTGTGATCCTTGACACGAACTCATTGAGGTCGTCGACGTCTTTCCCGACCAGCAGGTGGCTGCCATCCGGCAGAGTGGCGAACAGCGCTCGCAGCGGCGGTTGATGCGTCGCTTCGGTCTTCAGCTCATCTGCTCTGAAGTTGCCCCATCCGTTTGTGCCCTTCAGAGCCGACGGCCACCCTTCGAAATTGCCGGCAAGCGGCGCGAACGAGGGGTCGACGAGCAAGTAGACGCTTCCGTAGAAGCCGCCGGCGGCGATGCGTTGCCTGATCGCGGCCATGAGCGCGCTGCGCCCGCCGCTGGCGTAGGACGCTCGCAGGATTGCGAGCTCCGTCACGAGCGCGCGATCCGATCGGCTGCGCACGTAGGACGTCGTCGACCAATAGACGTAGCCGAACAGTGCGACGACCACAGCGCCGAAAAGCCCGATCCAGATCAACGCCAGCCTGAACGTGGTCGACCGTAAGGTCTTAGCAAGGAGCACGGAGGCAATACCCGACGCCGCGTACAGTATGTATGAGGGGATAGGCTTGCTGATCGTCGATCTTACGACGAACACGTCCCACGTAGACATCGATAATGTTGGTCGTGGGATCGAAATGAAGATCCCATACATGTTGCAACAACATCGCCCGCGGAACGACCTGGCCTTGGTTCCGAACGAGGTACTCGAGAAGCTGGAACTCCCGTGGCAGCAGCTGAATCTGCCGGCCTGAGCGGCTCGCCGTTCGCGACACGAGGTCGACCTCGAGATCACCAACGCGCAGGACCGTTTCTTTGACGACCGTATCGCTGCGACGGGCAAGCGCCTCGATACGAGCCACCAGCTCGGCGAAGGCGAAGGGCTTGACGAGGTAGTCATCGCCGCCGGCGCGCAAACCGCGCACGCGGTCATCTATCTCGCCGAGCGCACTGACGATCAGAGCAGGTGTGTCGTTCCCTTCGCTTCTGAGACGCTGGATCACCGCGATGCCGTCCATGTCGGGAAGCATGCGATCGATCGTGATCACGGCGTAGTCGGCGGAACGCCCGCGGCAAAGTGCATCGTTACCGTTGACAGCCAAATCCACCTGATAGCCGTTCGTCGCGAGGGCATCCACGAGTTGTCCGGCTGTCTCCGGATCATCTTCGACGACGAGAATGCTGCGCCGGCCTGGCATAAGCTTCCGTCCAACGCTGAGGCAAGCGACGGAGTCTATCACACCGACGCGCATCGCAAACATGACTTCTCTGTCACAAACTGACTCATTCGTCATTTGAGTCTTGATTATTTGTCTGTTCTAACGGAGGCGCGCAGAAGCTCGCTTGAGCTTGGTGATCATCAGGAGGATGCGTCATGCGCAAGATCATGATCGCGCTTGCCGCCGCAGCTCTCATGGGGGTGCCGGCGATGTCGCCAACGGCGGATGCCCGAATGGGCGGCGGCATGGGCGGCTTCCACGGCGGCATGGGCGGCTTCCACGGCGGCATGGGCGGCTTCCACGGCGGCATGGGCGGCTTCCACGGCGGCATGGGTGGCTTCCACGGCGGCTTCGTCGGGCCTCGGCCTGTCGCAGTCCGCTCCGGCTTCGCGCCGCGATTTGCCGTTCATCACGGCTTCTTCCCAAGGCACCGCTTCGTCGCAAGGCACCGCTTCCCTTCGCGGCCGTGCCGTTCGTCGTGGGCGCAGGCTACGGCGTGGGCGCAAGCTACGACTCGTGCTGGCTTTGGCGGCCGACGCCATGGGGCTGGCGCCAAATCTGGGCCTGCGACAGCTCCTATTGAGCGGGCCTGAAGCTGGTCCAGCGGCGATCGCCAACTCCCTCGGGATCGCGCTCCACGATCACGTCGTCGTCGGCCGCGACCGCCATGCGCGCCTGCGCCTGCTGGAGGCGTGAGGCCGCCGGTGCTTGCACCCGTGTTTCGCGGCCGGTAGCGTCCCTGTCTTCCCCGACTCAAGGGGTTGGGGCGCGTGCCGAATTTCCGATTCGGCCGGACGCGCGCCGGGCGCGGACTCGAAGGGGCGGCGATGCGTTCAGAGGCTCTTGCGTCCTCCTCGATGCCGCGGATCCATGCCCGATCGAGCGGCAACAACACCGTCATCGAGAGCCTCGGCGTCTATCTGCCGCAACGCACCGTCGATACCGAGGACATCCTGAAGGGCTGCCGCAGGCCGATCCGGTTTCCGCTGCAGCAGACCACCGGCATCAGGACGCGCCATGTGGCCGGCGACGGCGAGTACGCGATCGACCTGGCCGCCGAGGCGGTCAGCCGCTGCCTCGCGCTCTCCCACCGCGACCCGGCGTCGATCGACCTCCTCATCTGCTGCAACATCTCGCGCTGGGACGGCCAGGACCAGTTCCAGTGCGAGCCGGGGACCGCCGTCCGGCTCGCCCAGCGCTTCGGGCTGACGTCCGCCCGTGCCATGGACATTTCCAATGCCTGCGCCGGGCTGTTCACGGGCATCGCCATCGCCGACGCCTACCTGCGCACAGGTTCGTCACGCCTGGCGCTGGTGGTGAGCGGCGAATTGATCACGCATCTGACGACCACGGCCCAGCGCGAGATCAGCGGCTTCATGGACGAGCGGCTCGCCTGTCTGACGCTCGGCGACGCGGGTGCGGCGCTGCTGCTGGAGGAGGGGCCGAACCGCGTTGCCGGCTTCCATGAGATCGAGCTCTATACGCTCGGGGAGTACAGTCGTGCGTGCATCGCGCAGGCGAGCGACAAGCCCGCCGGCGGCGCGATCATGCTCACGGACGTGGTCAAGCTGTCGTCAGCGGCCGTTACCGAAGCGACGCAACACGCCGTCGCCGTTCAGCAGCGCGCCGGCTGGCCGCCCGAGCTGCTCGACCACCTGATCATGCACCAGACGTCGGAGCGGACGATACAAGAGGCCGCGACGCACGTGGACCGCATCTATGGACGCCCGGTCTCGGCCGATTGGAACGTGGTCTCGAGCGTCGGCCGGCGGGGCAACACCGCCACCACCAGCCACTTCGTCGCCTTCCACGACGACGTGCTGGCAGGCAAGATCAACAACGACGACAACGTTCTGTTCAGCGTCAACGGCTCCGGGCTGACCATCGGAACGGCCGTCTACAAATGCGACGATCTGCCGGAACGGCTGCGCGGCGGTGCGGCGCCGGCACAAGACGCGGCCGTCGGAGAGCCATCCGCCCAGGCGGCGCGGGGTAAGGCTGCGGCGCCGCGCGTCAGCATCGACCTGGACAGCGTGACGCTGCTCGAGCCACACCAGCCCGCCGGCATGGAGACGCTCGATCTCGCCGCGATCGCGGTGGAGACCTGCCTGGAACGGTCGCGGCTCGATCGGGCGGACATCGACCTGCTGATCCACGCCGGCGTCTACCGTACGCAGTACCTCACCGAACCGGCCTTGGCGGCGCTCATCGCCGGGCTCGTCGGTATGAACCACCAGACCTCCGCCGCGAGGCGCACCTTGTGCTTCGATATCCTCAACGGTTCGGCCGGCTTCCTGACCGCCTGCGATGTCGCGGCCAAGATGCTGGCCCATGGCGAGATGCGCCACGCGCTGCTGGTGGCGTCCGAGGTCGACAACAACCGGCCGGGCGAGGGCATGAGCCTCGGGCTGGAGCGCACCGCGTCCGCCGTCATCCTGACGCATGCGGATGCTGAGGGGCCCGGTCTTTCGGAGGTCGTCTTCAGATCGTTTCCCGAGCTGATCGATTGCTTCGAAACCTACTGCGATCTGACCAAGGCAGGGGGCCGTCTGATGCTCAAGACGTCGGACGACTACGAGGGGCAAGCGCTGCGCTGCCTGGCCGACGCCGCCGAGGCCTACCTGGGCGCGACGGGTACGACCCCCGATGTCGTGCTGGCGCCGCAGATTTCAGGCGCGTTTCTCCAGCGCCTCGAGCACCGGCTGGGGTCGATCGCGCCGGTGCTGGACAACACGTCGGAGCGCGGCAACCTCTACACGTCGTCGCTGCCGGCAGCGCTTTGCAAGGCGCGGGAGGTGGCCAAGCCTGGCGCCGTCGGGCTGATGATCGAATTCGCGGCCGGGATCCAGGTTGCGTGCGCGACCTATCGGTTTTGATCCCCGGCCATGGCAGCCGGGAAAGTCGTCCTTCTCGCCGCCGGCTCGACCGGCGACGTCGTGCCCTTCGTCGCTCTTGCCATCGGATTGCGCGCAGCCGGGTTCCAGCCCGTTCTGGTGACGCACGCCCGCTTCTCGTCCCTGGCTGAACGATACGGCCTCGTCTGCGTTCCCGTGGGCGTCGACCCACTGTCTCTGCTGCAGGAGGGGGCGGCGCACCCGCTGCTTCATACCGGCGCCAATCCGCTCGCCCTGGGCCTGGCGATGCGTCAGCTGCTGGATGAAACCATCGAAGCGTTCCTGACCGCGAGCCTGCCGGCCATGGCGGACGCGCAGCTGATCCTCGCCTCCGACCTCGCCATGTACGTCGCCGCGAGCATCGGGGAGAAGCTCGGCATCCCCGTCGTGCCGGCGCTCCTGCATCCGACCAACACCAACCCGCACCATCGAAACCCGTTCGTTGCGCTGATCGGCGGCAACGGCATCGCCAACCGCCTGTCCCACGAGCTGTTCTGGCACGGAACCTGGGTGCTGTTCCGGCCGATGATCAATCGCGTGCGGCGGAGCGTCCTGCACCTGCCGCCACTGCCGGCGCGATCGCCGTTTCCCGGGCATCGCGGCCCCGCGCTCACCCTGTATGGCTTCAGCGCCGCCGTCGTTCCCATGCCTGCGGGCGATTCAGAGGGGCGGCACATGACCGGGTACTGGTTCATGCCGCGGACGCCGGACGACGCGATTTCGCCGCCACTGCGCGCCTTCGTCGAGAGCGGGACGCCGCCGGTTTGCATCGGCTTCGGCAGTATGACCGACGCCCATGCCCGCGATCTCGCGGCCCTGGCTTTGGCTGCCGCGCAGCGCAGCAAGCATCGGGTCGTTCTGCTCGGCGGCTGGGCCGGGTTGGGCGAGGCGATCGGCCGGGCCAGGCTGCAGGGGCAGGATGTCTTCACCGCCGCCGAGGCGCCGCACGACTGGCTGTTCCCGCGGATGGCCGCGGTCGTGCATCATGCAGGGGCGGGGACGACGGCGGCGGCCCTGCGCGCCGGCCGTCCGTCCGTGCCCGTTCCCTTCTTCGGCGACCAGTTCTTTTGGGCGCGCCGCATTCGGGATCTGGGAGCCGGGACCGATCCCCTGCCGCGCGCCTCGCTCACGGTGGACCGGCTGGCGCGCGCGATCGATCTGGCGGCAGCGGACCCGGGCATCGAACGTGCCGCATCGGATCTGCAAGATCGCTTGGCGCGAGAGGACGGCGTCGCTGCCACGGCGGCGATTCTGCAAGACATGAGGGCTTCATGAGCGATGCGAACAGCCGGACGGCGCCTCGGGTGCGGCCTGACGCGGGTGGTTCGCGGCGCGTCGCGCTGATTACCGGCGCGTCGCGCGGCATCGGCGCCGAAACGGCCCGCATCCTTGCGAAGCAAGGCTATGCGCTGGTGCTGGCGGCCCGCTCGGCCGACGCGCTGGAGGCGTTGGCGGCAGAGCTGCGCGCGGCGGACGCCACCTGCCACGTGGTGCCGACGGATGTCCGCAGCCCAGCGGCGCTGCAGGCGCTGGCCCGTGAAGCCCTGGACCGCTTCGGCCAGATCGACGTGCTGCTGAACAACGCCGGCGTCGTGCACCCGGGGGTCGTGGTGTCGCAATTGTCGGATGCGCAGGTCGCCGAGATGGTCGAAACCAACCTGATGGCGCCGATCACCCTCACGCGCCTGATCCTACCCCACATGCTCGCGCGCGGCAGCGGCTTCATCGGCTTCGTCGATTCAGTCGGCGGCCACGTCGCCATACCGTCGGCCGCCCTCTACAGCGCCACCAAGTTCGGGCTGCGGGGTTTCGCCGGCTCGCTCCGGCGGGAGGTCGCCGACGCCGGGATTCGCGTGTCGATCATCTCCCCGGGCTTCATCGATACCGAGCTCACCAAGGAGGTTCAGCGCATCCTCGCGGGGCTCGGGGTGCCCATGGGCAGGCCCGAGCAGGTGGCCAAGGTGATCGTGCGGGCCATCGGGCGCAGCCGCAGGGAGTTCATCTATCCGGCCTATTACCGGCTGTTCGCCTGGGCCGAGATCAATGCGCCGCTGCTGGTCGACTATGTGTCCGCTCTCTACATGCGGCGGGTGCTGCCCAAGCACCACGCCCGCGTGCAGGAGGGGCAGGCAGAGCCGCGGCCGCCGGCGGCCGAATAGCTGGCGCTGTCAGGCTCAGCGCCTCCTGGGTGAGATCAGCGATTCCAGGTTGGAGCGGACGGCGTCGGTGATGGTTCGTTGAAACGGCGTGGCGAGCGCCGGCAGCGTGGCTTCGACCCTGATGGCGTTCTCCAGGATCGAGATCGTGCCGGTAATCTGCTGCCGGAATGCCGTCATGCCGAAGGCGAACACGTCCTGGTGCCACTCGCCGTGGGCGTCGCGGACGAACGGCGGCAAGGCCTTCTCGATGTCGGACATGCGGGTGTCGATCAGGGTCTTGGCGGCGGCGCCGCCCAGCGTGTGCGGCACGCGGACGTCGAGGAGAATGGCCATCTGAGCTTCCTCCGCAGGGTGGGGGGTCAGGCGAGGATCGACGCTCCCCCGTCGACGATCACCGTTTGCCCCTGGATGAGGTCCGCCTCGCGGCTCGCGAGGAACAGCACGGCGTCGGCCACGTCCCGCGGCGCCAGGGCGCGGTCGCCCACCAGGGTGCGGCTGCGCCATACCCCCATGAGCTCATCGAACCCTGGGATGGCACGCGAGGAATCGGTGTCGAGCAGGCCGGCCAGGACGATGTTCAGGTTGATGCCGCGACCGCCCAGCTCGAGCGCGAAGTGGCGGACGAGCGATTCCAGGGCCGCCTTGGTGCTGCCGATCATGCCGTACATGGGCAGCGCGCGGATCGAGCCATGACTCGACAGCGAGACGACCTTGGCGCGACGATCCGGGCGTTCCATCAGCGGCAGGGCCGCCTGCACGAGGAACAGCAGGGCGCGGACGTTCAGGTTCATGGCCGCCTCGAAATTGGAGGCACTGGTCGCGACCAGCGGCCGGAAGCCGCCGGAGGCCGCGTTGCTCACCAGCACGTCGAGCTGGCCGAACTCGTCGCGCACGAAATCCATCATCGACACGATGTCGTCTTGGAACGAGATGTCGGCCTTGACGATGGCGGCCCGGCGCCCGAGCGCCTGAACCGCTTCGGCGACCTCTTCGGCGGCCGCCTGCGAGACCACGTAGTTGATGATCACGTTCGCGCCGGCTTCGGCGAAGCGAAGGGCGCAGGCCCGGCCGATGCCGCGGGAGCTGCCGGTGATCAGAACCGTGCTGTTTCTGAACTGGGTCATGGCAGCCAAGGCCTCACTGCTCTACCTCACTGCTCGCGGTGCCATTCGGCAAAGCCCAGGATGTGCGCATCCAGCTCCAGAAAGCGCAGGGCGCAGCGCCTGCCGGCGAAGCGCCCCTGCCAGCCGCCATCGTCCAGGCGCACGACTTCGGTCCTCGCCGGGTCGAATGGCTCGCCGCGCTGCAGCGCCTTGTAGCTGGCTTCCTTTCCCGCCCACAGCGCAGCCAGCAAGCCGCGGCGGTTCGCGGATTCCTCGCCCAGCAGGCGGCGTTCGGCCGCGGTCAGCCAGGGCAACAGCGTGCCGCGGCCGACGTCGCCGATGGGCGTGAGGTCGACGCCGACGCGGTCCCCCGCACGCATGGCGAGAGTAGCGATGGCCGCCCCCGGGACGTGCGAGATCGAGACATCGAACGGCAGAGAGCGGCCGAGGTAGAACGGCAGCGGACGGATGCCGCGCCCCAACCCGTCCATCGACACGATGTGGAAGCGGGCCACATCGGCGGGCACGCCGAGCCGGCGCGCCATGAGCCGCACGCACGCGAGTCGCGCCAAGGCATGGTCGCTGCTTCCGGCCGGAGCCGGATCACCCTCGTCGCCGCGGCTGCTGAGATAGCAATAGTCCATCGCCGCGGCTCAGGTCGCCGGTGCCGCAACGACGGCAGCCCGGTGGTCCCGGACCTCCAGCAGTGTCCTGCCGTCGCTGGCCTTGAGCGCAAAATCGTAGCTCGTCGTGTGGGGGGTGATCTGCACCAGGCGGAAAGCCAGCGTGCAGGTTTCCTCCGCGGCCGGCAGCGCCCAGCAGCGCACCTTGCCGAATCCGACCGGCAGTTGGTCGCGATCGGCCTGCGCTTTCGCGTGCACGGCACAGGCGACAAGGCATGCGTCGAGGACGGCGGCCGGGAGCGCCCACGTGCCGGTTCGTGCTCCGCCGACCGCCGCTGGGGACGGCGCGACGATCTTCGCCCAACCGCCGCTCTCCCCGATGTACAGCGACCTCAGCCCTTGCAAAGCCGGGCCATGGGCGACGACCCGGCGCTGGAGCGCGGTCTCGGCATCGGGATAGGTCCAGGCGAGCCATGGGCCATCGTCGGGCGGCTCGTGGCGCCAGATGTCATCCATGTCCGGCGCCGTCGACAACGTCGCGCAACGCGCGCGCATGAACACGCGATCGCACTGCATCAGCTTGCCGCGCCGATTCCGGAACTCTCCCTCGAGCTCGCAGGACAGCGATCCGGGATCGCCGGACGGAGCCACACGAGCGGCAACCGCCGCGGACGCGTGCGGCCGCAGCGGCGCCAGGATCTCGACGTCGCTCAGCTCGACCGGCGCCGTCGACGCGAGCTGGAGGCGCGCGGCCTCCGCCAGCGCCTCCATGCCGACCACGGCCGGCATCAGCGGCTCGCCCTCGAACCGGTGGTCGGTCAGGAAAGGATCCGACGCCGGGTCGAAGCGCACCTCGGCCACCAGCGCCCGACGTGCCACGTCGACGTCGCCGAGGCCCTCGACCAGCGGTGACGCGGTCACGTCCGCCGCCATCGCCGCTGCGGCGCCGCGTTGCACCGCATCCCACATGCTGCCGTCGAGATCGATGCCTCGCGCCTCGTCGAGGATCATCACTTCGCCGTCGGCGGCGCCGGACCGGATCTCGTCGACGAGGTGATCGACGCCCTCGCTGCTGCTCATGAAGGCGAAGCCCACGGCGTTCAGCGCGACGCGGGTCTCGGGACGCACCGACATGCCGGTCTCATCCCAGGCCGGCCAATCGATCACCACGCTGCGGCACGCCGGACGCTCCGCGCGATAGCGAAGAACCTGCTTGGCCAGCATGTCGCTGGCCATGCCGTAGTCGGTCTGGCCCAGGCCGCCGAAGCGGCCGCTGATACTGCCGAAAGCGATGAACCAGCGCAGAGGGTCCGGCTCGGTCAGCGCCATCAGGTTCGCCGCGCCGTCGTTCTTTGCCGCCAGCGTGGCCTCCACGCTCTCGAGCCTCTTTCTGCCGAAGCTCGCCGCCTGTTCGATGCCCGCGCCATGGATGACGCCGTCGATCGGCCCGGACTGCTCACGCACCCGGCGCAGTGCCTCGGCACAGGCGGAGCGATCGGCGACGTCACAGCAGTGATAGGTGGCGCTCACGCCGAGGGAGGCGAGCTCGTCGAGGAACCCTCGCACCTCCGCCGCGCGATCCGACCGCTTCCCGCCGACCCCTTCGTCGGCCGGGGAGGCAGCCCGCGCAGCGTCCAGGCTGGTGCGGCCGAGCAGGTGAAGCTTGAGGCCGTAGCGGAGCCCGAGCTCCTTCGCCACCAGGGACGTGATGCCGCGGGCGCCGCCGGACACCACCCAGACGCCGCCGGGCTCGATGTCGACGCCGGCGGCGACCGGCGCACGGCGTGGCACCGCCTTCATGATCCGCCGCTGCCCGCGCAGATAGCCGACCTCGAGCTGAGCCGTCGCCGCAGCGAGCTCGTCCAGCGCCAGACGTGCGCCGGTATCGGGGCTTTCGTCGACGGCGAGGTCCACCAGCTTGACGCGCATGGCGGGCGCCTCGCGGCGGACGCTCTTCAGCAGCCCGGCCATGGCGCCGCCCACCACGTGCGCAGAGCTGCCCGCCAGGCCGAAATCGCCGCCGAGCGTGGTCAGTGCGAGCAGCGTGGTCTGCGCCTCCTGCCCGGCGGCCTGCACGAGGCCGAACCAGCGCTGGCAGAGCAGATAGGGGCGCAGTGTGGCCCTGCGGCGCGCGGACGCCCAATCGCCTCCGTCCGCGCCGGGCTCGCCCGTGGCCACGAGAAACATGTGGGCGATGGGCGTCGTGGCATGGAGCGCCGCGAGCGCATCGCCGAGCGATGCATCGGGAAGGTCGTCCGCCAGCTCGACCACATGGCCGCCGGCCTCCGCAATCCGCCGTCTCAGGGCGTCCGCCATGGCGCCGCGGCCGTGAACCAGCACCGCGCCATGCCACGAGGGTTGACGCCCAGCGGCGTCGGCGAGAGGAGCAGGGCGCGGCCGTAACACCCACCTGGCCATCGTCCGCCCGTCCGGCGGTGCGGTGGGCGTCGCGTCGTCCCGAAGCAGCTTGGCGGCGTCGATCTGGATGAAGGCGTCCGGATCGCTCGTGCGCGGGCCTGGCGTCGCCCACACCTGCAAGCGGCCCGGCTCGATGACGATGCTGGTCTGATTGTCCTGGCGCTTGATGGTATTCAGCGTCGGATGGCGCACGTAACGTTCGCGCCCCAGGTCGTAGGTGTCGCGCAAGGCTTTGCGGATCTGCTCCATCGACCAGGCGATCGGCTCGTCCCCGCCGAGCAGCTCCACGAGCCGGGCGAAGCGGAGGCGCGAATGCTCCGGCGCGTTGCCGTTGGCCTCGAGCAGGCTGGCGTGGTTGGTGGTGCGGACCAGGTTCTGCTCGACGACTTCGATCGCCTGCTCGTTGTATTCGACGTGCAGGATGGTGTCGGATCGCCCGTGACTGATGCAGACGCTCCAGGCCCCCATGCGGTCGTGCGTTCTGAGGATGTCGACGGCCTCGCGCGGATCGGTGGCCTGCGCGAGCATTCTCATCACCAGCTGCGGATGGAAAATGCCGGGCGCGTCGATGGCTCCGTCGGCGGTGCCGTTGAGCAAGCTCGCGCTGGTGATGGCGAGGCCCTCGGCGTTGAGGCCGTTGACGCCGCCGAGCTGGCCGGGAATGCCGAAGAGCAGATGCGGCACCGTGCCGGTCTGGCGGCGCACCTGAACGATCCGGGTCAGGCTGTTGTTGAACTGCATCGCCATCGGCCAGTCTTCGTTGGCCGCATGCAGCAGGGGGGCGCCGCCGTTGCGGCTGGCCGCGATGGCCAGCTGCGCACAGGCCACCGGCTCCAGCCGCTCGGCGCCCGCGGCGCGGACGTTGTAGCGGACGATGGCGAGGTTGAGCGCGATGAGATCGTCGACGGGGCGATTCAGGGCCTCCGCCATGCCGGCCAGTTCCTCGATGCCGTCCGCCGTGAAATAGGCCTCGGGGTCGGTATTCGACGGGAGATCGCGAGCGGACAGCACGCCCACGTTGTCGAGCAGCGGCGTCAGGAGATCGGCATGCTGCCGTCCGTGCGAGCGCCCGATGTCGCGCGGCGATCCCGCTACGATCAGGATCGGCAGATCGGGGCCGGGCGGGGCAGGGACGGCCGCGGGGCGAGGGGAGGGGGGGCTGCCGCGACGGCCGTCTGCCTTGGCCCCGGTTCCGGCTGGCTCTCACGCAGCAGCGTCAGAACGTGCCGCAGCGTGGGGTAGTCGTTGAGCGAGAGCTTGCCGCCGGTTGGCAGGGCCAGGCCGAACTGCTCCTGCAGCTCGCCGAACAGCTGCGCCTTCTTCAGGCTGTCGATGCCGAGATCGGCTTCCAGGTCGGCGTCGATGTCGACGAGGTCGCGGGGATAGCCCGTGTTGTCGCAGATGAAGGTGACGAGGAAGTCACGCCAGGGATCGGCTCCCTCGTCCTCGGCGGCGCGGGGCGCCTCCGGCGCCCTGGCGTCCTCGGTGCTTCTGCGGCGGCGGCGCTCGGTCGCGTCGAAGCGCCGGATCGGGTGGCGTGTGACCGCAGCGGTCGCCTCCGGCGAGCTCTCCGCCGACGCGGGTCGCCCCTCGCGGACCGCGCGCTCGGGCGCATCGAGCCCGGCGCACTCGAGCCGGGCGCGCACGCGCAGGAGCTGCTGCAGCCCGGGCCGCTTGACGTTGTCGGTGGCGATCGCGAGCGTGCTGCCGTCGGCCGGCAGCAGCCGCCGATGCAGCCCGGTGAGCACCTGGCGCGGGCCGATCTCGACGACGGCGGTGACCCGGTCCGCGACCAGCCGTTCGACGAGGTCGAAATACACCATGGGCTGCGTCAGCTGGCGCACCAGGTTGTCGCGGATGTCCTCCGGATCGGCGACGAATCTCGCGGTGACGCTGCTCACCAGCGGAATGGCCGGCGGATGTATGGGCTCCGCCTGCAGGAACGCCCGCATCGGCTCGCTGACGGCAGCCATGAGGGGCGTGTGGAAGGCGCGCGGCACCGGCAGCATGCTGCTGGAGAACCCGGCTGTCTCGAGCTGTTGGCGAAGCTCCGCGATCGCTGCCGCCTCGCCGCCGACGACGGTGCGGTCGGGCGTGTTGCGGATCGCGACGCAGGCGAAGCCGGAGAGCTGCGGAAGCAGCGGCTCGATATGGCGAGGCTCGGCATTGGTCGCCAGGAAGACGCCGCCTTGCCCTGGATCGGCCAGGATGAATCGCGCGCGTGCGTCCGTGATCCGTATGGCCTGCTCGAGCGTCCAGGCGCCGGCGGCGGTCAACGCCGCGTATTCGCCGAAGCTGTGGCCGCAGACAACGTCGGCCCGAATGCCCACGTCGGTGATCGCGGCGTGCAGGATCACTTCGGCGCCCAGCAGCGACATCTGCGTCGCCCAGACATCGGAGGCGAGCACATCGTCCGACAAGTCGAAGACCTGGCGCAGGGGTGGATGGCCGAGCTGCACGAGGACCGCGTCGAACTCGTCCATGCGCTTGGCGGCGGCCGGGCTTTCCGCCACCAATGCGGACAGCATGCCGTGATACTGCGAGCCTTGCCCGGCGAACGCGAAGGCGACGCGCGGCCGCCCGCCGGCCCGGCCGACATAGATGCCCTGCTCCTCGATGACGCCGCCGGCTCCATGCTGATCCAGCGCCCGCGCCGCCAGCAGGAGCTTTTCGGTCAAGGCGAGGCCGCTGTCGGCCACGATGGCCAACCGCCATGCGTGCTCACCACCGTACGAGCTGTCACGCAGCCTCGCTTCGGCTTGGCCCGACTGTCCCAGCGCCAGCGCCTGCTCCGCCAGTTCCGCCGGACTGCCGCCGGACAGGCGGTAGATGCGGAAGGCGCTGGCCGGGGCGTCCTGCGCCGCTGGTCTGGTCGGCTGCGGGTGGCTCAGGACGGCGTGGTAGGCTGGCCCGTCGAAGGCGTAGGACAGCACGCCGGTCGAGCTGGTGGTCTTCAGCTCCAGCGCGCCGGTGATCAAAGAGGCCATGCCGGATGCGCCGAGGGCAAAGCCGAACTGGCGAGCCGGGGGCAGCGGCTGCGCGGCGTCCTCTATCGCGGTTACCGCGGACCGGGAGCCTTCGAAGGCGCTGCGCTCCGCTGCGTCGAGCGTCGCCGCACCGGCCGCGACGGGCTGCAGCCGCACAGGGGGATCGCCGTCGGATCGGCCCGCGAGCGATCGGCCGACGGCGTCGCGGATGGCCTCGGCCGGGCCCGCCGGCGATGCTCCGCAAGCGATATCGTCGATGACGGCGAGAATCGGGTCCCCGGCCCGGCGTGCGTCGTCGAGACGCTTGAGGACGACGGCGCCCACGCCTTCGCCCAGGTGCAGCCCCTCCGTCGACGCCTTTTCGTGGGCCAGCACTCCCCGCAGGCCGTACCACTCGTGACTGTCGATGCCCAGGTAGCGCTGGGCACCGGCACACAGGACGGCGTCGCACGCCCCGTCGGCCAGCAGGTCGCGCGCCACCGTGAGGGCAGCCAGCGAGGACGCCTCGGCCCCGTCCACCGTGACCGCGCCTCCCATCAGGTCGAACGTCTTGGCGATGGCGGAGGCGAGCGTGCTGCTGCTGAAGCCACCGCTCTCGTCGCGTAGCGTCTGGTTCCGGGCGACGAAAGCGGCGTGGAACTCGGCGACGACGTCCTCGATGTCGCTGTCGTCGCAGCCCATCTCCGCCATGAGCTTGCGCAGCTCGCGTTCGAATTCGGGCAGGCGCAGCGCAAAGCTCAGGTCGCTGTAGAAATCGCTGGCCAGCATCGTCCCGACGATGACCGCCGTGCGGGTGCGATCGAAGGTCGGGCTCCTGAGGCCGGCCGCCACCAAGGCCTGGTCGGCCGCATCGAGCAGCATGAAGCGCAGAGGGTCGCCGGTCTCGATCTGCCGTGGCGGCACCTTGTGCCTCCGCCAGTCGTAGGCATACCCCTGGAGCGCTCCTGCGACGGCCGTCGGACTGCGGAAGGGGCCTGTTCCGAGGTAGCGGTTGAGGTCCCACCGTTCCCGGGGAATGGCCGCTGTCTGCGCCTCGCCGTCCCGGATCGCCCGTGCGAACGCGTCCACGGTGAAGGCGCCGGGAAAGACGGCGCCCATGCCGATGATGGCGAGCTTGCCCGATGTGTCGGCCGGCGCGGTCGGGCGCGGGCGCGATGACGGGCGCGGCGAGGCGCCCTCGGTCGGCTCCTCGATGACGACGTGCGCGTTGAGCCCGCCGATCCCGAACGAGTTGACGGCCGCCAGGCGCGGCTCGTCTCCGCCGCCGGCCCACGTCTCCGCCGCGGTGGGAATGCGGATGGGCGCCTTGTCCCAGTCGATCTGCCGGCTGGGCTGAGCGAAATTCACCGCGGGCGGGATGATGCCGTGACGCAGGGCCAGCACGGTCTTGATCAGGCCGGCGATGCCGGCCGTCTCGCACGTGTGCCCGATGTTCCCCTTCACGCTGGCGAGCGGTATGCGGCGGTCGGCGTCCCGGTCGCCGAACACCTGGGTCACGGACGCGATCTCCGTGGCGTCTCCCAGCTGCGTCGAGGTGCCGTGCGCCTCGATGTACTGCACGCGCTCCATCAGCCCCGGGTCCGCGTAGGCCCGCTGCATGGCGGCGATCTGGCCCTCCTGCCGCGGCGCCCACAGGCTGCGTCCATGCCCGTCGGTGGCCAGGCCGATGCCCCGGATGACGGCCAGGATCTGATCGCCGTCGGCCCGCGCCCGGTCGGCGGGCTTCAGCACCAACGCGCCGTATCCGTCGGAGCTGACGAAGCCGTCGGCGCGCTCATCGAACGGAAATGATCCGTTGGCCGTTAGGGCCTGGGCCTGGGAAAACAGCACCAGGCTCATCCAGCTGTTGAACGATGCAGCGCCCGCCAGCGCCATCTCGATCCGGCCGGCGCGCAGCGCCGCGACCGCTGCCGCGACCGTATAGAGGCCCGACGCACACGCCGCGTCGAGCGCCAGGGCCGGCCCGCGCAAGCCGAACGCCTTGGCGATGAGCTGGGGGCGGCCTGGGCGGTCAGGTTCGGATTGAAGGCCGCCGAGCGGCTTGGGAGGCCTGCGCGCAGGCGCTCCGCCAGGGCGGGGGCGACACTCGCGCGCCGTCCGGCGCTCCACGAGCCGAACTCGCCGATGCCCTGGACGATGGCGGAGAGGTCCTCGGCGCGAGTCGCGCAGATGAGATCGGCGACCAGCGTGCTGCCGCGCGACTGCCCGACGTAGACGCCGACATTGCGGCCGGCGAGGCGGGCGCCGTCATAACCAGCATCGCGAAATGCGGCCGCAGCGATATCCAGAATGATGAGATGGGACGGGTCGGCCTGGTCGATCAGCCGCTGATCGACGGGGCACGCCTCGCGGTCGAACGGCACATCCGGAATAATTCCGCCGATCCGGGTATAGGTCCGCCCAATGGTTCCGCGTTCAGGCGAATACAGAAGCTCATGGTCGACTCTGGTTTCTGGAATTTCGTCTATTGCGCTTGCGCCGCGCATCAACAAATCCCAGAACTGGGAAGCATCCTTGCAGCCTGGAAGCCTGCAACCAACGCCCAATATGGCTATGTCCACGCCAGATCACTCCGTTGCACGCAGGTTCAAGGATGCGTTCCATGCTCCATCTTCAAAGAACTGTTTCGCGGATGCCCCCCATCAACAGACGATTCACACCATAAAGCGTCATTGCTGAAGGTGACAAGCGCTCCCGGCCCCGCCGAAAGTCAATCTCGCACAGGTTTGAGCGTCGCAGCCTTGGTCTACAACTGTTCGGCGTGGGGACATGGCGATGCGTCGTCGACAGGCGCACCGACACGCGCCGAATGTGCCGACGGGTCTATCAACGCCTTGCATGCCGACAGACACACGCTAGAATGACTAGGTACTGCGTAAACGTCACATCTGTCGGATCGGCGCGCCGCCTATTCAGAACTATCTCAGTCTCGACGTGGCGAACCCATTCGGCTTTTTCGTAAACCGTCGTTTGCTACCCTGATATACTGGTCACTGGGGGCCTTCGCACGAAGGCGATCGAGCTTGGATGGGGGTTTGTGGTGGCGTTCACTTTTCAAACTCTCCGAAAGAGCATGTTCCCAGGGCGAAAGCCGCTCCCTCCATTCCCCCCTTCGGTCCTGTTCGGCGCCGGTAATTCCGACAGCCAGTGCGAGGCCTACGATCCGCGCTACCCGGATATCCGGGACGTCTGGTATGCGAGACGCCGCCTGCAGGAGCGGGGGCGGGCCACCGATTTCTGGGAGCGCTACCCTGAGGATATTGCGCTGGCGCGCAGCCTCGGTTGCCAGCTGTTCCGCTTTTCGATCGCCTGGGCCCGGGTCGAGCCCGAGCCCGGGGTCTTCAACGAGGAGGCGCTCGACCACTACTCGGAGGTCGTCGACGCGGTCATCGCGGCCGGCATGGAGCCGTATGTAACCCTCTGCCATTTCGTCTGGCCGCTCCACCTGGAGAGCCGCGGCGGTGTCATCGCGGACGGCTTTCCCGCCGACTTCACGCGTTACGCCACGCGGGTGGCCCAGCGCCTGGGGTCGCGCGTGCGCTACTGGTCGTCGTTCAACGAGCCCAACATCCTGGCCTTCGGCTTCATCAAGCCGTGGTGGGAGCGCGCCTATTTCGCGCCGCCCGGGTTGCCGCCCGAGGCGACCGCCGCCGATCAGATCGACGCGCTCAACAAGCTGATGCGCAACCTCTTCGTGGCGCATACCGACGCCCGTGAAGCCATCAAGGCGCTGAACCCCGACGCTCTGCTCGGCGCCAATCCGGCGCTCCTCGGGCTGCCGGTGTGGCTGCAGCGGTGGATGGACGGCAACGTCATCAAGCGCCCCTCCGCCCGAAGCTGGCAGGGACAGGCCTTCGCCGAGCGCAAGCTACAGGAGAATGGCCGGCTCGACGTGATCACCGCCATGCTCACCAAGACCGACGACCGGGCGTCGCAGCTCGATTTCGGCGAGGTGTACTTCATGTCGGCGCAGCGCATCCTGGTGCTCGCCGGCAGTCCCGTCCAATCCACCGCGGACCTGGTCGGCCGGCGAATCGCGGTGACGCGCGGCTCGACCGCCGCCGAGACGTTGCGCCGGGAGATGAAGGGCTCGCTGGCGCTCGTCGTCGAGGATCGCGACGAGGCCATCGCCGCCCTGACGGCCGCGGCCGCGGACGCCTTCCTGGCCGACGAGACCCTGCTGACGAGCGCCGTGCAAGGTGAGCCGGGGCGTTTCCGGATGCTCGCCGACCGGCTGACGTCGGAGCCTTACGGGCCGGCGGTCGCCAAGGGAAATCCGCAGTTCCTCGATGCGGTCAACCGGGCCGTGCTCGGCTTTATCCAGTCCGGGCGCTGGGCCGAGAGCGTCCAGCGCCATCTCGGGCTCACCGGCGTCGAGCCGCCCCGGCTGCCGACGCTGGCGACGCTGGCGGACATGAGCGGACGGCAGGTGGCCGCCGAGCCTCACGGTCCGCGCAGGGCGGACGGGGATCTGCTGGAGCGGGTGCGCCAGCGTGGCGTCATCCGGATCGGCGTCCCGGCCGCCGCGCCCGGCTTCGGCGTGCGGAGCGAGGACGGGACGTGGAGCGGGCTCGAGGTCGATATCGCGCGCGCCATCGCAGACGAGGTCCTCGGCCCGGAGGGGCGTCTGGAGCTCTACCCGGTCAAGACGTCGGAGCGCATCGGGGCCTTGCGCTCGCTCGCCCGCCTCTTCGACCCACTCCTGAAGATCTGGGGCATTCTGGCGACGACCTGCACGACGAGCTGGTGGAATCTTGGCATGGCCGGCGAGCTGCCGGACTACATCTGCCCGAAGAAGTGCGTCGGCGCCTGCGACTACATCGCCTTCGACTATTATTGGGGCCTTGGCATGCTCAGCATCAAGCGCCTCGTCGGCCTGTTCAGCGCGCTGGCGGCAGGCCGGATGGAAGAGGCGCCGGTCTGGCCTCGGGCGCTCTATCATTGGCTCAAGGAGCTCGGCCGCAAGTTCCCGAACCATCCTCTGATCATCGTCGAGAACGGCTGCGTCACCGAGGCGGACGGCATCGATAGGGCGACCTACCTGCGGCAGCATCTGGCGCAGGTGCAGCAGGCGGTTGCAGAGGGCGTCAACGTCCACGCCTACGTGGGCTGGAGCATCACCACGAACCGGGAGCTCGGGCATCGTCTCTCGCCGTCGACGGATTTCGGGCTGTTCCGCGTCGATCTCGACAACGATCCCGAGCTGGTGCGCCACCCGACCGTCGCCGGCGCGGCCTACGCGGAGGTGATCCGCACGCGCCAGGCGCACCCGGTCGGAGCAGGCGACGGCAAGGCCGCGTGAGCGCGTGGTGGCATGCGCACGCGCCCCCGCCATCCAGGACTCGGCGCCGTCGGCCAGCGGATTGCGCTGGCCGCCTTGGAGCCGCTGTTCCGGCGTAAGGATCTGGTCCGTTCGGGCTCGGCGCCGGCGCGCGAGACCTTGCTGGCGACGCGTGCCAGGCTCGAACGGGGCGACACCGTGTACCTCGTGGGGCTGGGCGCGGCCGGGCACAATTCCGGCGCGGCGCTGGTCAGCGCCTCGGTTCGGGACGGGGTCCAGCTGCTCTGCAATCACGAAGAGGAGCGCTTCTCGGGCGAGAAGCACAGTGCCGAGTTCCCGCTGCATGCGTTGCGAGCGCTGAGGCGGTCGCTGGACGAGCACGGGCTTGCGCCCACCGATGTCGCCGCGTGGCTCGCCACGTGGGACTATCCGGTGTTATCGGCCACCCTGCTGCGGACCGTGCTGGAGGAGCTCCCGGGCAGCCTGGCGCTGCTGCGGCCCAAAGCCTTCCCGCCGCTCAACATCACGCACCTGTTTGCCGCGAGCCGCGCCCCGGCGGAGCTGGCCGAAGCGATGGCGCTGCCGCGCCGCGTGCCGATCATCGCCATGCCGCATCACGAATGCCACGCCTGGTTCTCGTACTGCGCCTCGCCGTTCGCCCGCGACGGCGGGCCGGTCATCGTGCCGGTCATCGACGGCACCGGGGATCGCGGGGCGATCTCCGTCTACCTCGCGTGCGGCAACGAGCTGAGGCTGCTGTTCCACAACGAGAGCGTCTTCGACTCGCTTGGCCTGACCTACAGCTTCATCAGCTCGACCCAGGGCGGCTGGACGATCCTGAGCAGCGAAGGCCGCTACATGGGCGCGGCCGCCTACGGCAACCGGGACCGCCTCACGAACCCGTTCTACGGCATGATCCGCGGCCTGTTCAGCCTGGAGCCGGGTGGCACCGTGCGCTTGAACCGCAGTCTGGCGCAGTGGCCGTCGCGCCTGTTCGAGGCGCCCTACACGCCGCAACTGGTCGACATGCTGGGGCCGGCGATCCCGCTCGACCGCATGTGGAACCCGGACGCCGTGCTGCGCGCCGAAGGTTCCGCGACCGACGACGCCTCGCAGGCTCGGCTCGACAAGGCCGCCGCGCTCCAGCTGGTCTTCGAGGACGCCCTGTTCCATGTGGTGGGCACGGCGATCGGCATGACCGGCTGCGAGCGCATCGTCCCGACCGGCGGGACGGCGCTGAATGCCCTGGCGAACATGCGGCTGCTCGAATCCTTCGGCGAGCCCTATTTCGAGCGCTACCACGGCCGCACGGCGCGGCTGCAGGTCTGGGTTCCGCCCATGCCGGGGGACGCCGGTGCGCCCGCCGGCGCCGCCTTCGCGTTCGCGCGCCTCGCCGGGGCACCGGCAGGGCCGCCGCTGCGGGATGCCTTTCATTGCGGCTTCGGGCTCAGGGAAGACGACGTCCGCAACGCCCTGGCGCAGGCGAGCGACATCGAATGGCAGGTCGTGGGGGGCACGGGCGGGCTGGCGGACGTGGCCGACATGATGGCCTACGTCACCGCCCAGGACGGCGTTCTGGCGCTCGTGCGCGGCAAGGCGGAAACCGGGCCGCGGGCCCTCGGCCACCGTTCCATCATCGCCAACGCGACCAATGCGGCGACCCGCGACATCTTGAACCTGCGCGTCAAGTTCCGCGAGGCGTTGCGGCCGCTCGCCCCGATGATGACGCTGGAGGCGGCGCTGCGCTGGTTCGAGCTCGAGCCGGGGGCATCGGCCGACGTCTACGACGCCTACACCTACATGGTGCTGACGGCGCGGGCGAAAGCCGACGCGCGCCAGCGCCTTCCGGCCGTCGTCCACGTCGACGGCACCGCGCGGCTCCAGATCGTCAAGGCGGACACGGATCCGCTGTTGCATGCCTATCTGCGCAACCTCGGCCGCAGATTGGACGCGGAGGTTGCGGTGAACACCTCCTTCAACGTCGCTGGCCCGATCGTGCAGACCGTCGATCAGGCGCTGGCGACGCTACAGCGGGCCGGCGGCCTGGATGCCGTATTGCTGTTTGCCGACGAAGGACCGGTGTTCGCCGCCTGGAGCACACGCGCCGAGCGGCCGAGCCGGTTTGCCGCGTGGCATCGGGATTGGCTGGGCGCGCGCGCGGCCCTGCAGGCGCGACGCCAGGCTTGAGCAGCAGCCGCTCGGTCGCCCCGCCGCAGCCTCGCCCTTATCTGAGGACTCCGGCCGCCTCGAGCGCCGCGATGCGCGCCGCATCGTAGCCGAGGATATCGCCGAGCACGTGGCCGGCGTCGCGTCCGAAGTGCGGCGCCGCCCTGTCGTAGGCCGCGGGCGTGTCCGACAGCCGGTAGCGGCTCGCGTCGACGACGCTCTCGCCGCCCAGATCATGCGGCAGGCGCACGAAGTGCTCCCGTGCGACGAGCTGCGGGTCGGCGATCATGTCGGCGGAGGTGCTCGCCTGGTGTGCCGGCACCCCCGCGGCCTGCAGCTCCCGTTCGATGTCGGGCGCCCGGCGATACCGGGCCCATGCGCCGACGATGCCCTCCAGCCGCGGCTCGTCCGCCTTGCGGCCGTCGAGCGTGGCGAAGGAGGTGTCCAGGGCGTCGCCGCCGATGAGTGCGGCCAGGCGGGACCACTCCGCGTCGGTCCGGACGGCGATGGCCACCCATTCGTCCTCGCCCGCGCAGCGGAACACGCCGTGCGGCGCAAACTGCGGATCGCGATTACCGGCGGCGGTGGGAAAGTGGCCGGTTGCCGCACCGTGCGCGACCTGCGGCGCCAGGAACTGGATGCCGGCCTCGGCCTGGGCAATGTCGAGCCAGCAGCCTTCGCCGGTGCGGCGGCGGTGCTCCAGGGCGGCGAGCAGGGCGACAAGGCCGAACCGGGGGCCGACGAAGTCCGTATACGGGCCGAAGGGGCCGACGGGCAGGGCGCCCTCGCGGCCGACCAGAAGCTGGTATCCCGCCATGGCCGCGCCCATGTTGCCGAAGCCGGCAAAATCCCTGAGCGGCCCGGTCTGGCCGAGCAGCGACGTGCTGACCCCGATCAGGCGCGGATTATCGCCACGCAGAGACTCGGGGCTCAGGCCCCAGCGGGCCATCCGGCCGGGCGCAAAGCTCTCTACCAGCACGTCCGCCCAGCGGGCCAGATCGCGCACCACCTCGCGCCCGGCGGCCTGGTTGAGGTCGAGGGCGAGACCGAGCTTGCCCGTGTTGTAGGTGTCGTAGAGGGCGCAGCGCTGCGGATCGCTCTGGCCGCCGGGGTAAGGCCCCATCAGCCGTGCCGTCTCGATCCGCACCGAGGATTCCACGCGCACCACCGTGGCGCCGTAGTCGGCCAGCGACCGGCCGATGGCCGGCCCGGCGACGACCCAGGCGAGGTCGAGCACCTTGAGATCGCCGAGAGGTTTCACGTCGGTCATAGCACGCCTCGCTGACGGAGCCCGGCGAGCGTGGCGCTGTCGACGCCGAGCAGGTCGCTGAAGACGGCTGCGTTGTCCTGGCCGAGGGTCGGCGCCCCCTTGGCCGGCGCGAACATGTCGGCGGCGCCGAAGGCGAAGGCGCCCGGCAGGGTTCGCGACTCTCCGCCCTCGTCGACGTCGACGAACAGGCCGCGTGCCTTGAACTGCTCGCTGGCGAGCAGGTCGCCGATGTCGTTGATCGGCGCCAGCAGCACCCTGCGCTTCATCGCCTCGGCCAGCAGTTCCGCCTTGCTGCGGTGGGCGAGGAACTCGGCGACGGCGCTGCGAGCGAGCTCGAGGTCGTCCTCGCTGGCCTCGCCCGCCATGATCCGCTGCGGCGCCGTCACCCAGTCCCAGTCGTGCAGCGCCGCGGGCAGGGCGCCTTCCTCCTTCATCCAGGCAAAGAAGTTGTTCGCCTTGCCGCCGGCCGCCGGGCCGAGGCCCAGGTGCATCTCGACGAGGCCATCGCGCACGATCCACTTCGAGCGCCGCGTGCGCGAACCGCTGCCCGACAGATCGAGCGACTTGGAGCCGTTGGCCGGGCGCAGCGCCGGCGTGAAGGAAAAGTCGGGGTGGCCGACGGCGGCGGCCAGATGACTGGCGAGCGTCGCTTGCGTGACGCTCTGCTGAACGGAGATGTCGACATGCTGGCCGCGACCGGTCTGCAGCCGGGCGAAGTGCGCAATCATGGCTCCCGCGGCTGCGTCCGCGGCGCCGTGCAGGTAGGCCTGTGGCACGCTGATCCGCAGCGGCTGCCCGTCGGCGTCGCGGTTCGGTACGAGGGGGCCGCCGGCGGCCCACAGGATGAGCTCTGCGTCGGCATAGTCGCGCTTCGGCCCGTCGGATCCGAACGGCGTGATCGAGACGTGGACCAGCCTTGGATTGCGTGCCCGCAGGACGTCGCACGAGAGGCCGAGCTCGGCGAGCCGCCCAGGGCGGTCCGACTCGAACAGGAAGTCCGCCCGGTCGATGAGGCGCAGCAGCAGGTCGCGGCCGTCGGGCTGCTCGATGTCCAGCGTCACGCCCCGTTTGCCGGCAGCGAAGGCCGACCAGTAGAACGAGTGTCCCGCCTCGTCGAGCGGCGCGACCTGCCGCGCGCTCGAGCCCTGCGGCGGCTCGACCTGGATTACGTCCATGCCGAGCTTGGCCAGCATCTGGCCGGCCAACAGCCCACGTTCATCGGTTAGGTCGACGGCACGATAGGCGTCGAGCCAGCCGCTCATGTGTCCTCCCGGGGGCATTGCGGCCGTGAGCGGCCGGCGTGTGTGGATTGTTCGGGCGGGCTCGCCCGGGGACGACGGGTAGGCTTCAACCCGATCCGGAGCACGCCCTGCGCGATCGGAGAGGGTGCCCGGTCGCCGGTCCTTGCTTGGAGGGCGTCGACGCGGCGGCTAGCCCGACGGCGCGGCGGGCCGTGCTGCTGCGGCACGGTCGGCGAGGTGGTGGAGGGGACAGGCGGCTTCCGCCATGTTGCCCTCCAACAGCGGGCGCACCCAGTCGAGCCAGCGCTGCTGGTCGATCAGCACGTCGCCCTCCGGCGTAATGCGGCCGACCTGATTGAAGTCCGAGCTCAGGGCCACCGTGCACTTGTTCAGGCGGCCGTCGGCGCGAACCACCAGGGAGTTGGGCTGGGCGGCGTAACAGACCGCCTCGTCGTCGGCGGCCGGATCGTTGCGGCCGCCCACCAGGGCCGACAGCCGCCCCTGGATCTCCGCCTTCTCGTCCTCCGACAGCGGCTCGATCGCCTCATCGTGAGGCCCGCCGAGGCGGCTGATGTCCTTGAAATAGAACGAGAGCCGGGGATCGCTGCCGTAGGCGTCGACAAGCATGCGGGCCAACGCCCCGACCGCGTTCTCGGTGCTGCGGGTGTAGTGGAGCCGCAACAGCAGCTTGAATGTCCTGTCCGAAGCGAGGGCGTTGGCCAGGTTGGACCAGATCCTGGCGAACGTGCCGTGCCCGTTGGCGAGCCTGCGCGATCCGTCATGGACGTCGGGCGTGCCGTCGAGAGAGATGTGAAACTGATCGATGCCGCTCGCCACGCACTGATCGAAGACCTCGGCGGTGAGCAGGTAGCCGTTGGTCGTCATATTGGAGGTGAAGGCGACGCCGTGCCGGTGTGCCAGATCGTGCGCAAAGCCGTTCACACGGTAGACGGTGTCGCGCTGTGCCAGCGGCTCTCCGCCGAACCAGCTCAGGTCGAGCCGGTCCAGCTCGGGCATCCGTCGTGCGATCAGGCGCTCGATGCCGTCGACCACGGCATCCGGCATCTTGCCGATGGCGAAGTCTTCGTAGCAGTAGGTGCAGCGGAAGTTGCAGGCTTCCGTCGGCATGATGATGAGGTGAAGGCGCCTGTTCGTGAGGTCGCAGATCATCTGTCGATCCGGCGGATCCGCTCGACAATGCCGCCGCCGATCTCCAGGGGCTTGGCGCCACACTTGAAGCCGCAGATGCCGTTGTCCGCCAGGGTCGCGGGGTTGATCCTGCCGACCAGGCGCGCGCTGAGGGCGCCGTTCTTGATCACGACACGTCCGGCCGCATCGACGTGGATCTGATCCGTGGTGATATCCGGCGCGACGGATTTCAGCTCGTTGATCGCCCCGTTGGGATCGCGAATGAGTGCGGTCGCAAAGTCGGCGTTCTTGATGGCAACTCCGTCGGCATCGACTTCCAAGTCCGAATTCTTGATGTCAATAGAACCGGTCATGACGGCCTCCCACGATCGCCTGTTGAACGAAGCCTATATTTGCCTGGCGAAATTCTTAACGGACGCAGTTTCAGCCTAGCAACTATCGGATCACTGTCAATTTTCATCGCGCCGTGTAGCGGGCGCAGGCGGTGCGCTCGTCCTGCGCCGTGGGGACGTCCGTCGCGGGGAGGGCTTGTCGTACGCGCGTCAAGGCCCATAGCGTAGACGGCGTCTTTCGGCCGGGTGGGCCGTCCCGCGAAGAGGCACCGATGCCGGCAGCTCCTCGCGATCGGGCGATTGCCGCTGATCGAGATGCCCGGCGGGGCGTTCTGCTGTTTCGGAGCAACGTGATGACGTGCCACATCGTCCGCGGCATTGCCGTATCGGTTGCGCTGGCCGTCGCCATCTCGGGCGGAACGGCTCGCGCCGACGACGTCGGCCCCCAGTCCGAGCGGCCGGCGGTGGTGTGGACCGCCGTCATCCCCGAGGGGTTTCCGCGCAACGTCTACACGTGGCGCCTCATGCCCGACGGGACCTATAAGGAGGATGGCCGTCGGGCCCAGACCGGCAAGCCGGTCCAGCCGACGCTGTCAGGCCATTGGACGCGCGAGGGCGAGCGGATGGTCCTGCGCCAGGACGGCATGAACTTCATGTTCGACGGTGTGATCGCCGGCGACCAGTATACGGGCGCGCTCTATGGGGGCGGGCGGCGCCTGTCGCGCTTCTGCGCCGCCAGGGGCGAAACCGCTCCACCCCATTGTGAAGCTCAGATTTCGGGCATCCGGCCGCCGTCCCGACCGCTGGTGCAGGCCTGGGCGAGCTTGCCGCAACCGCGGTAGGGCTACGACCGCGCCAAGGCCTCGATCCCTGAGACGATCGCGAACACGAAGCTGAAGCTCAGCGCCACGCCCAGGGCGCCGAAGGCGATGCCGACACCGGCGATAGCACCATCGCGCTCCACCAGGCCCAGCCCGACCAGGCACGCGGCAAAGCCGAGGGGGATCTGGCCGACGAACGGCGGTGAGACGAGCAGGCCCAGCGCGATGACCAGCAGGATCACGCCGGTGGCGCGCATGCCGAGCGGCGTGTTGAAGACCGCGAGCCGCGTGCGCGAGACGTCCTCCAGCCGGCGCACCGCCGGCAGCGCCCGCTCCACGGCCTTGGCGACGTCGGCCCGCGCGACGGTTTTCGCCAGCAGCCGCGGCGGCAGCCAGGGCGTGTGCAGGCCGAGGATGATCTGGATGGCGACGAAGCCGAGCAGGAAGCCGCTGATCAGCGGGATCGGCGGCGGCATCGGCAGGCAATTGGGCAGGGCGAGGACGACGACCAGCAGGGCGAAGGCCTGGTGATGCAGCCTGCTGACGATCTCACCGACGCTCACCCGATCGTCGTCGCCTGCGGCGAGCGCGATCAGGACGTCGGACGTGCGCGGAGTATCTGACAAACGATCGGGGCCAGGAGAGCGGAACGCTCGATCCGCTCTCCTTAACTTACGCCACGCCCAGGGCCAAGGGGCGGCGGCGACCGGCGCAGGATCATCGTACTTGGCCGCCCCCGTTCAGTGAATCGCGAAGACGCCGTCGACGGCGTGGTACTCGGCCGGCTTGATCAGCCTGGAATGGGCGACGGTGACCGAATGCAGCGGGCCTTCCAGCGAGGCTTGCCAGAACGCGAGGAACTTGTTCAGCACGGGAAAGCGCGGGGCGACATCGTACTCCTGCCAGATGAACGTCTGCAGCAGGCCCGGATGGTCGGGCAGCCGATACAGGATCGTCGCAGTGGTCAACCCATAGCCCTGAAGCTGTTTCTGAAACTCCGGCGTCATCGTGCTCCTCCGATCAAGGACTGCCGATGATGGCGAGGGATGGCTTCGTCCAGCAAGCCCTATATTGATCAAATGCGTGTAATTTCAAGGCATTAGCAGCATATATGAGAGATTGCTGACAGCGTCGTGGCGTCGCTGCCCGGTGGCGTGAGCGTTTCGGCCGTGTTGGCTGCGGGGTGCCATCGGCTATGGTGGCAGCCGCGCCTGGGCGGCCGGAACGGGAGGAATGCATGACGGACCACAAGGTGGCCCTGGTAACCGGGGCGGGCTCCGGCATCGGCCGGGCCGTGGCCCTGGCCTTCTTGGCCGACGGCTATCGGACGGTGCTCGCCGGGCGCCGCGCGCAGGCCCTCGACGACACCGCCCGTCAGGCCGGTGCGGCCGACGACCGCGCCCTGTGCGTGCCGACCGACGTCGGCGACGCTCAGTCCGTGCACGCCCTGTTCGAGGCGACGCGCAACCGCTTCGGCCGGCTCGACGTGCTGTTCAACAACGCCGGCACGGGGGCGCCGCCGGTGCCCATCGACGAGCTGAGCGTGGCGCAGTGGCAGGCCGTCGTCGACACCAACCTGACCGGCCCGTTTCTGTGCACCCGCGAGGCCTTTCGCCTGATGAAGCAGCAGCAGCCGCGTGGCGGTCGCATCATCAACAACGGCTCGATATCGGCCCATGCGCCGCGCCCGAATTCGGCGCCTTACACGGCGACCAAGCACGCCATCACCGGCCTGACCCGGTCCGCCGCCCTCGACGGGCGCGCCTTCGACATCGCCTGCGGCCAGATCGACATCGGCAATGCGGCGACCGAGATGACCGGCCGCATGGCCTCCGGCGTCCCGCAGGCCGACGGCTCGGTGCGCAGCGAGCCGCTCATGGACGTCGCGCACGTGGCCGACGCGGTTCTCGCCATGGCACGCCTGCCGCTCGACGCCAACGTGCTGTTCATGACGGTGATGGCGACCAACATGCCGTTCGTGGGGCGGGGCTGACCGCATACGGCTGGCGTCCTTTGCCGCGCTATGATTTGAGTGGCGCTGCAAGCTGAATGGCAAGCTGAATGGAAAGTGCCGCGGGAGGGCCAGCGTGTTCGAGAGCGTTTTGATCGCCAATCGCGGCGAGATTGCCTGCCGCATCATCCGCACCGCCCGCGAGCTCGGCATGCGCACCATCGCCGTCCATTCGGAGGCCGATAGCGATGCCCTGTTCGTGCGCCAGGCGGACGAGGCGGTGCTGATCGGGCCTGCGCCGGCGGCGGAAAGCTACCTCGTCATCGACCGCATCATCGAGGCGGCCAAGGCCTCGGGCGCCCAGTGCATCCATCCCGGCTACGGCTTCCTGTCGGAGCGCGCCGAGTTCGCCGACGCCTGCGCCGCGGCCGGCATCACCCTCGTCGGGCCGCCGGCGGCGGCGATGCGGGCCATGGGATTGAAGGACGCAGCCAAGGCCTTGGCCGAGCGGGCGGGCGTGCCGGTGGTGCCCGGCTACCACGGGCAGAAGCAGGACGCCGAGTTCCTGCGGCAGAAGGCCTACGAGATCGGCTATCCGGTGCTGATCAAGGCGGTCGCCGGCGGCGGCGGCAAGGGCATGCGCCGCGTCGACAAGGTTTCGGACTTCGATGCGGCGCTCGAGAGCGCGCAACGGGAGGCGCAGAACGCCTTCGGCGACGCGCGCGTGCTCGTCGAGAAGTACATCCTGGCACCGCGGCACGTGGAGATTCAGGTCTTCGCCGATACCCACGGCAACGTGGTCCACCTGTTCGAGCGCGACTGTTCGCTGCAGCGCCGGCACCAGAAGGTGGTCGAGGAGGCGCCGGCGCCCGGCATGACGGCGGAGGTGCGCGACGCGATGGGCAAGGCTGCCGTCGAGGCGGCGCGGGCGGTCGGCTACGTCGGCGCCGGTACCATCGAGTTCATCGCCGACGGACGCGAGGGCCTCAAGCCCGACCGATTCTATTTCATGGAGATGAACACCCGCCTGCAGGTGGAGCATCCGGTGACCGAGGCGATCACCGGGCTCGATCTCGTCGAGCTGCAGTTCCGGGTCGCGGCGGGCGAAGTGCTGCCGTTCAGCCAGGACGAGGTCCGCCTCACCGGCCACGCGGTCGAGGCCAGGCTCTACGCCGAGGATCCGGAGAAGGGCTTTCTGCCGTCCACCGGGCAGATCTGGCTGCTCGATTTCCCGGAGGTCGAAGGCGTCCGCATCGATAGCGGCGTGGAGACCGGCGGGCGCGTCAGCCCGTTTTACGATCCCATGATCGCCAAGGTCATCGCCCATGCGCCGACCCGAGGCGAGGCGCTCGACCGGCTCGCGGCAAGCCTGGGCGATACGCTGGTGGCAGGCCCCAAGACCAACCTCGCCTTCCTCAAGCGCATCGCCGAATCCCATGATTTCCGGGCCGGTCGCTTCGATACCGGCTACATCGATGCGCGCCTGGACGAGCTTGGCGCCGTCGAGCAGCCGCCCTTCGGCCAGTCGGTGGCCGCGGCGGCCCTGATGCTGCGGCGCCTGGAACCGCGGGCGGCTTCGGCCGGCCCGGGCGTGACGGCGTTCGCCGATCCGTGGGGCAGCGAGCGCGGCTTCCAGCTGCTGGGCGAACGGCGGGCGGAGATCCCGCTGCTGGTCGACGGCGAGCGCGACACGGCCGCCGAGACGTTTCCCGACGGCCGCGTCGCCGTCAGCTACAAGGGCGCCGAGGTGACCGAGGAGGATCTCCTCTCGGAGATCGAGGATATCCCCGCCGCATTCGGTGACGGCACTATCGTCGTCGCGGCCGGACGGGCGCTGATCGCCCTCAAGGAGGGCCGCCAGGTCACGGTCGCGCCCTACGATCCGTTCGCCGTCGACCTGGAGCACATCGGCGACGCCGGCGGCATCGTCAAGTCGCCGATGCATGGCAAGGTCGTGGCGATCCTGGTCGCGCCCGGCGACGCCGTGGTCAAGGGCCAGCGCCTGGCGGTGGTCGAGGCGATGAAGATGGAGCATGCGCTCGTCGCGTCGCGCGCAGGGACCGTGTCGGATGTGCGTGCCGCGGCCGGGCAGCAGGTGGCGGAAGGCGCGCCGATCGTGGTGGTGGAGGAGCAGCCGTAAGCGGGGCGTGCCCCGGCGCTGCAAGCTGGGGACGACCCCGGGCGCTCGCCTTGGCCGCCCGGGCGAGCGGCGCTACAAGCGGGCATGGCGCTCAATCTGGTCAAACTCTGCGTGGGCTGCGACTCGATCGGCGAGCTCGAGCAATGGATCGACGAGCGGGCGGCGCTCGCCCGGCGCAAGGGCCAAGCCTACGAGCACGTCCACACGACGCGCATGGTGCCCAAGCGCGGTGCGGATCTCGACGGCGGCTCGCTCTACTGGGTGATCCGCGGCCAGATCGCCTGCCGACAGCGCCTGATCGCCGTCCGGCCGTTCACTGACGGCGACGGCATCGGACGCTGTCACCTGGTGCTCGAGCAGGTGGTGGTGCCGGTCGAGCCGCGGCCGAGCCGGCCGTTCCAGGGCTGGCGCTATCTGGCCGGAGCGGACGCGCCGCCGGACCTGGCCACCCGCGGCGCCGGCCTCGAGGCCATGCCCGAGGACATGCGTCGCGATCTGGCGGCTCTCGGCTTGATTTGAGCCTGCCTGCGCCAGATTTGAGCGTCCTGCGCCAAGCCGCTACGATCGCAGCTCATCGACAGGGAGCGGTGTCCATGGCGAACGTACGCGCGGCGAGCGGCATGCTGCTAGTGGGAAGCCTGCTGCTGGGCATTGCGGCGACGCCGGTGGCTGCGACCGAGCCGTGCAAGGTGCCCGGGACCAAGCCGGAGCGCGGCAAGCCTCTCAAGAACTGCCCGCCGCCGACGTTGCCCAGCGACCGGCTGGATCCACGGCTCGGTGCCGGACGCGATACGGGTACCATGCGCTTCGGCGATACCGAGGTGCGCATCGGCGGGCGGGCGAGCTTCAGCGCCGGCTATGCCCGCTGATCAGACGGCCATGTTGTCGATCAGGCGCGTGCGGCCGAGCCGGGCCGCCGCGAGCAGCCGCAGCGGCCCATCGGCGAGGGCTGCCGCCGGTGCCAGCGTGTCGGCGTTACGCGCCTCCAGATAGTCGACCTCGAAGCCTTCGGCCGCCAGCGTCTGCCGCCCTTCGGCGATCACCGTCGCGACCGCTTCGCCGGCGCGCAGCCGCCGCGCGCTCTCGATCAGCACGCGCGAGATCGCCGGCGCTACCGTCCGCTCCTCGGCGCTGAGGTAGCGGTTGCGCGAAGAGAGGGCGAGGCCGTCGCTCTCACGCAGAGTCGGCGCCGGCAGGATCTCGACCGGCAGGTCGAGATCGCGGACCATGCGGGTGATGACCTTGAGCTGCTGGTAGTCCTTTTCGCCGAACACGGCGACGTCGGGTGCAGCCTGGATAAAGAGCTTGGACACGACGGTGGCGACCCCGGCGAAGTGCGTCGGGCGCACCACGTCGTCCAGCCCGGCCGTCGCCGGGCCGGACAGTGAGACGGTGGTCGCGAAGCCCTCCGGATACATCACCTCGACCGCCGGCGCGTAAACGAGGTCGGCGTGGGCGCCCGCAAGCTGGGCAACATCCTGTTCGAGCACGCGCGGATAGCGGCTGAAGTCCTCGTTCGGTGCGAACTGCGTCGGATTGACGAAGATCGAGACGATGACGCGGTCGGCCCGCGTGCGGGCCAGCTCGACCAGCGACAAATGGCCCTCGTGCAGAGCCCCCATGGTGGGGACCAAGGCGATCCGCTGGCCGGCGCCGCGCCAGGCTGCCACGGCCTGGCGCAGGGCTTCGACCGTCGTGACCCGCGCGATGTCGACCATGGGCTCCTCCTGACGATTGGCGTCGCTCGAGCGCGTCCTGGTGGGGTGGCCATCACCCGCCCGGAGAAGCGCTCCGAATTCTCGTGTGCGATCGTACGGCAGCGCTCTACCAGACCAGGCTGGAGCCGACAAACCTGCCTTGCCATCGGCGGGCCGGCACTCCCATGTACGGGGCGGCGCAGGGGAGGTGATCGTGGCGAAGCTGACGGCGGAGGATCAGGGACAGGGCGTGGGCCGCCGGCCATCCGGCACGGGGACGGCACGCTGATGGCGCTGCTTGCAGGCGTCGTCGCCGCCGCGCTGCTCTGGTGGCTGCTGTCGAACTACACCAAGTCGGACCCCAAGGTCCTGGCCGCAACCGTGCGCAAGGTGGCGGGCGCGACGGCCTTCGGCTTCGCCGGCCTGCTGCTGCTCCGTGGGCGCATCGATATGGCGGCGCTGCTGGCCGGCGCCGGCGCCTGGCTCTACGGCGGCATGCCGTTCGGGCTTCCCAATCCCTTCCAGCGCGGTCCGGCCCGGGTTGCCAAGGTGCGCTCGGCGATGATCGAGATGGACCTCGACGCCGCGACCGGCGCCCTGCGCGGGCGGGTGCTGGCGGGGCCGCAGGCCGGCACGGAGCTCGATGCCCTGGACCGGGCAGGGCTGCTCGCCCTGCTGCGGCAGTGCCGGGCGAGCGACGGCGACGGGGCGCGGCTGCTAGAGGCTTATCTCGACCGCCGAGCGCCCGGATGGCGTAAAGACGCTCAGGGTGACGCGGACGCGCGGACCGCTCAGTCGCCCCCGGGCGCGATGACGGAACAGGAGGCCTACGAGGTCCTGGGCCTTGCTCCGGGAGCGTCCGCCGACGAGATCGCTGCCGCTCACCGCGCGCTGATAAAGCGGCTCCATCCAGATCTCGGCGGTACGACCTATCTCGCTGCCCGCGTCAATCAAGCCAAGGATGTTCTGTTGGCCCGGCATCGCTAACACTCCACACGCAGGTTCCGGGAAGGGACGGGCTCATGCTCTCGGTCGGCAGCTTCGGCGGTCATCGTCACCACCGTCAGCTCTTGATGGCGAAGCAGGCAAAGCCGCTCCGCTTCAGGCTCTTGCAGGCGGCCTGCGCGGCGTCCGGGTCGAAGCCGGAGAAGCGGGCGCGGTACAGGGTGGCGCTGCCGCGCACGACTTTCTCGGTGAAGGGAGAAGCGCCCTTCAGGGCTGCCGAAGCGCCCTTGGCGCTGGCGAGCAGCTTTTCGGCTTCCCCCTGGTCCTCGGTCGCACCCAGCTGGATCACCCAGCCGCCGCCGGCCGACCGGCGCGGCTTGTCGTCCTCGGCGCTCCGCTCGGCCGCCTTGGGTGCGGCTTTGGCCACGCTCGACTGGCCCGAGGCGGACTTGTCGTCCGTCGCCTTGATCAGCTGTCCCACGCCGCGCGCGTCGGACTTCGTCCTGGTGTCAGGCGCGTAGGCGAGGCGGGCGAGCGCCTGGGACTCGGCGACACGCTCCTGGCGCGGGGCAACCCAGCGGAAGGCCGACGGCGTAGTCGTCGCCAGCGAGCTCGCCGAGGCGACCACCGGTCGAACGTTGTCGGCGCGGCGCGGCGGCGGGGCGAGGGTGCGGGCTGGCTTAGGGGCCTCCCGGACCACCTCCTTGGCGGCCACGTCCGGCTCCGCGTCGCTCGCCGCGGCGGCCATCGCCACGGGCGGGGCGGCACCCTCGCCGATCATCGGCGTCTGCCTGGCGCCGGCGTAGGCCCGCGGCATGTTGTCCTCGATCAGCGATGCCATGATGCGGTCGCGTACGGCGCCGGTGCGGCCGCCCAGCACGATGCCGACGACGTGCCGGCCGTTGGCCTTCGCCGAGGTCATCAGGTTGAAGCCGGACATCCGCGTGTAGCCGGTCTTGATGCCATCCACGCCTTCGATGCGGCCGATCAGGCGGTTGTGGTTGCCGATGGTGCGGCCGCCGTAGCGGAAGGAGGGGGTGGAGAAATAGCCGTAGTAGCGCGGGAAGCGATCCTGGATCGCCCGGGCGAGGATGCTCAGGTCGCGCGCGGTGGTGACCTGGCGTTCGTCCGGCAGCCCCGAGGCGTTGACGTAGACCGTGCTGCCCATGCCGAGCGCCCGGGCCTTGGCGGTCATCATGCGGGCGAAGGCCTCTTCCGAGCCGGCGATGTTCTCGCCGATGGCGACGGCGATGTCGTTGGCGGAGCGGGTGACGACCGCCTTGATAGCGTCCTCGACGTCGATCGTGGCGCCCGGCCTGACACCGAGCTTGGAGGGCGCCTGCGAGGCGGCATTCGCCGACACGCGCAAGTCGCTGTCGAGCGCCAGGCGGCCTCTCTCCAGCTGCTCGAACAGCAGGTAGAGGGTCATCACCTTGGTGATCGAAGCCGGATGGCGGATCTCGTCCTCGCTCTTGGCGTAGAGCGCCCGGCCGGTCTTGACGTCGACGACGTAGGCGGCGAAGGCCGGACGATAGGCCTCGCGCACCTGGTGGTGCGACCTGCCGTGGTAATGGCGCTTGTGTTTGCGGGCTTCGGCCGGGGTGGTGAATGCGATCGTCGCGACCAGCCCGAGCGTGACCATCAGCGCTCCCGAAATTCGCCGATGGATCGATACGCCACCACTTGAAGCCATGTTCCTCAGTCCCAGCCTTTCTCGATCGCTCGGGCCGACCAGCCGGCGGTGCGGACCTGTCCAGCTGCTTTTGAGACGCTACGGGAGGGGGAGTTACGGATGCGTTAAGCGCGATCGGCGATAGCCCGCCTGCCGACGAGGCAGTCGCTTGACTGTTTTGGCGCCGCCGCACTTGACAACTTATGTTGCAGTGCACAAATTGACCGCGTGGCGGACGGGCCGGGACGGCGCCGTTGCCCGGATTCCCAGTTTGTGCGCCGGGGATGAGCTTCTCGCGCGCCGAGAGGAGATCATCATGATGCAGCAGCAGTTCGAGACCGCCCAAAAGCTGGGCAAAGATCAGATGGATGCGGCGCTGAAGTCGTTCGGCTCCGTGTCGAAGGGAGCTCAGGCCATCGCCACCGAGCTGGCGGACTATTCCAAGCGCAGCTTCGAGCAAGGCACGGCCGCGCTGGAGAAGCTCGTCGGCGCCCGCTCGGTCGAGAAGGCGATCGAGATCCAGTCCGAGTACGTCAAGACCTCGTACGAGGCGCTGGTGGCCGAGTCGACCAAGCTGAGCGAGCTCTATTCCGACCTCGCCAAGGAGGCTTTCAAGCCCTACGAGGGCGTGTTCGCCAATGCCAAGGCCGTGACCGAGGCCAACATCGCGGCGGTCAATGCCCAGGTCGCCAAGGCCGCGGCCTGATTGCCGGCGCGGCACCGACACGCTTTTTCGATCTGACGGAAAACCCGGCCTCGCGCCGGGTTTTTTGTCGTCCTCGGCGGCGAATGGTCGCCGCGTGGCGCGGCGGCGCGGCCCTGGCGGACGCCAGCGCGTAACCGTTGGTCGTGCCGCGGCGAACCTGCTCGACGCGATCATCGGCGATGTCGGGTCTGGCATGGGCGGCCGGAATAGCCATATCGCCACACTGGCGAAGGATGCTCGCTGGCATTAAATTAGCGTGTAAGATCCTCGTGCGTGGGTGTGCACCCGCGCTAACCCCGGAAGGTTGAGACGACGATCGCCGATGTGGACGACATCATCACCGGAAGAGCTTGTGGGTGGCGTTCCAGCGACACTGATGGCGGAACGTCGCAAGAGTGGCGCCGGCGACGGCTCGGGTACGGCACTGCTGACGCGCACACGCACGCGTACGAAGCGGCCGAGCATGTATCGCGTGCTGCTGCTGAACGACGATTACACGCCGATGGAATTCGTCATTCAGGTTCTCGAGCAGTTTTTCAACAAGTCGCGCGAAGACGCAACGCGTATTATGTATCACGTTCATCAGAACGGCGTCGGCGAGTGCGGCATCTTCACTTACGAGGTGGCCGAAACCAAGGTCACTCAGGTCATGGACTTCGCCAGAAAGCATCAGCACCCGCTGCAATGCGTGATGGAGAAGAAGTAAACCGCGGATAGGGGAAGCCTTTGCCCACATTCTCCCGGAGCCTCGAACAAGCCCTGCACCGAGCGCTCGGCTTCGCCAACGAGCGGCGGCACGAGTACGCCACGCTCGAGCATCTCCTGCTCGCCTTGATCGACGATCAGGATGCCTCGGCCGTCATGCGCGCCTGCAACGTCGACATGGATTCGCTGCGGCGCAACCTGTCCGAATACGTCGATACCGAGCTCATGAACCTGGTCAGCGACGGCCGGGAGGACTCGAAACCGACGGCCGGCTTCCAGCGCGTGATCCAGCGCGCCGTGATCCATGTGCAATCGTCGGGACGCGAAGAGGTGACCGGCGCCAACGTGCTCGTCGCGATTTTCGCGGAGCGCGAGAGCCATGCCGCGTACTTCCTGCAAGAGCAGGACATGACGCGCTATGATGCGGTCAACTACATCAGCCATGGCATCGCCAAGCGTCCTGGCCTGTCGGAGCAGCGCTCGCCGCGCGGCGAGGAGGAGGCCGAGATCAGGGGACAAAACGAAGAAAGCGACGGCCCTCGCAAGAAAAAGGGCGACGCCCTAGACGCTTACTGCGTCAACTTGAACAAAAAGGCGAAAGAAGGCCGCATCGATCCGCTGATTGGACGCGAGAGCGAGGTCCAGCGGACGATCCAGGTTCTCTGCCGGCGGCAGAAGAACAATCCCTTGCTCGTCGGCGACCCCGGCGTCGGCAAGACGGCGATTGCCGAAGGGCTCGCCCGCAAGATCGTGACGAACGAAGTGCCGGAGGTGCTGCGCGGCGCCACCGTGTTCTCGCTCGACATGGGCACGCTGCTCGCCGGCACCCGCTACCGGGGCGATTTCGAGGAACGCCTCAAGCAGGTGATGAAGGAGATCGAAGCGCATCCCAAGGCGATCATGTTCATCGACGAGATCCACACGGTCATCGGTGCCGGCGCCACCTCCGGCGGGGCCATGGATGCCTCGAACCTGCTCAAGCCGGCGCTCGCCTCCGGCACGCTGCGCTGCATCGGCTCGACCACCTACAAGGAGTATCGCCAGTACTTCGAGAAGGACCGCGCCCTGGTGCGCCGGTTCCAGAAGATCGACGTCGCCGAGCCGTCGATCCCGGACTCGATCGAGATCCTCAAGGGCCTGAAGCCCTACTTCGAGGAGTTCCATCGCCTGCGCTACACCAACGACGCCATCAAGGCGGCGGTGGAGCTGTCGTCGCGCTACATTCACGACCGCAAGCTGCCGGACAAGGCCATCGACGTGATCGACGAGACCGGCGCGTCGCAGATGCTGGTGCCGGAAAGCCGTCGCAAGAAGGTGATCGGCACCAAGGAGATCGAAACCACCATCGCCCAGATGGCGCGCATTCCCCCAAGACGGTCTCCAAGAACGACGCCGAGGTGCTGCAGAACATCGAGACGACGCTCGAACGCGTCGTCTACGGTCAGGACACGGCGATCCGGGCGCTGTCGTCGGCGATCAAGCTGGCGCGCGCCGGCCTGCGTGACGCCGAGAAGCCGATCGGCTCCTATCTGTTCGCCGGTCCGACCGGCGTCGGCAAGACCGAGGTGGCGCGCCAGCTCGCCGCCTCGCTGGGGGTCGAGCTGATCCGCTTCGACATGTCCGAGTATATGGAGCGTCACACCGTCTCGCGGCTGATCGGCGCCCCCCCGGGCTACGTCGGCTTCGACCAGGGCGGCCTGCTGACGGACGGGGTCGACCAGCACCCGCATTGCGTGCTGCTCCTCGACGAGATCGAGAAGGCGCACCCTGACCTGTTCAACATCCTGTTGCAGGTCATGGACCACGGCAAGCTCACCGACCACAACGGCAAGCAGGTCGATTTCCGCAACGTGATCATCATCATGACCACCAATGCGGGGGCCGCCGACCTCGCCAAGTCGGCCTTTGGCTTCACGCGGTCGAAGCGCGAAGGCGACGATCACGATGCGATCAATCGTCTGTTCGCGCCGGAATTCCGCAACCGGCTCGATGCTGTCATCTCGTTCGGCCATCTGCCGAAGGAGGTGGTATCGAAGGTGGTCGACAAGTTCGTCCTCCAGCTCGAGGCGCAGCTGGCCGACCGCAACGTGACCATCGAGCTGTCGGACGAAGCGCGCGAATGGCTCGTCGAGAACGGCTACGACGAGACCATGGGCGCCAGGCCGATGGCGCGGCTGATCCAGTCCACCATCAAGACCCCGCTCGCCGACGAGGTGTTGTTCGGCAAGCTCAAGGGTGGCGGCGCGGTCAAGGTCGTCGTCTCCAGGGACGAGGCGGGCAAGGAGTCGCTCGGCTTCGAATTCCCGGAAGGGCCGGTCCAGCCCAAGCCCGAGAAGGTCGTCGTCGACGCCGCCAAGAAGCGGATCAAGCGGCGCCCGCGCGTCATGGCCGCGGCAGGGCCCAAGCCGATCGCCAAGCCCAAGCCGAAAAATAGCGAAAGCGGCCGCGCCAACGATGGATTGCCGGTCCGGACTGTGCCAAAAGTTCCCCTTAACAAAGGGTAAACTGGAGTTCGGGCATGACCACGTGGACCGAGCAGCGCCGCCTTCGTCGGCGCCGGCGGCGGCGGATGGAGGAGATCGTCGGCTGGCTCGTGGTGCCGCCTATGCTCGTCGGCCTCTGGTGGGGCGGCACCTACGTCTATGATACGTTCAAGGAGCCGGCGATGGCCGTGATCACGGCGGCCAAGGCCATTCAGGCCAAGGGCTTGAACAGCCGCGAGCCCTGAGCCCGCAGTCAAGGCCGGTTTCACCGGTCTTGATGCCAGCCGGCGCCGGAGCGCATGAAGGTCCTCGTTACAGGCAGCGCCGGCCACCTCGGCGAGGCGCTCGTGCGGTCGCTGCGCGCGGCGAACCACACGGTCGTCGGCCTTGACCGGCTGGCAACGCCTTTCACCGATGCCGTCGGCTCGATCACCGATCGCCGTTTCGTCCGCAGGGCGCTGGCGGGCTGCGAGGCTGTGCTGCATGCAGCCACCCTGCACAAGCCGCACGTGGCGACCCACAGCGCGCAGGACTTCATCGACACCAACTTGACCGGCACCCTCAACCTGCTCGAAGAGGCGGTTGCGGCCTGCGTCGGTGCTTTCGTCTTTACCAGCACCACCAGTGTGTTCGGCCGGGCGCTGACACCGGCCCAGGATCAGCCAGCGGCGTGGATTACCGAGGACGTCGTCCCCGTTCCCAAGAACATCTACGGCGTGACCAAGGCGGCGGCGGAGGATCTCTGCCAGCTGTTCCACCATGAGCATGGGCTGGCCTGCCTCGTCTTGCGCGTGTCGCGCTTCTTCCCGGAGGACGACGACAGCGAGGCCGTGCGGGCGCGATACGAGGCCGACAACGCCAAGGTGAATGAGTATCTCCACCGCCGCGTCGATCTGGAGGACGTGGTGAGCGCTCACCTGTTGGCGATCGAGCGCGCCCGGACCATCGGCTTCGTCCGGCTCATCGTCAGTGCCACCACGCCGTTCGCGCCGGGCGATCTGGCCGCGGTGCGCCACGATGCGCCGTCGGTCGTCCGCCGGCTCGTCCCAGGCTACGAGGCGGTCTATGCCGGCCGCGGATGGCAGATGTTTCCCTCCATCGACCGCGTCTACGTCAACGCACGGGCGCGGCACCTGCTGGGGTGGCGGCCGCGACACGACTTCGCCGGCATCGTCGGGCAGTTGCGCGGCGGCGGCTCCCATTGGAGTGCGCTCGCTCGCACCATTGGCGCCAAGGGCTATCACGCCCAGCGCTTCGACAGCGGCCGTTACCCGGTCGACCGCTAGAGTATTTTGCCATCGGATGGGATCATCCAATGGCAAGAAATGCTCCTAACTTTTTGAATCTGGTGCGTTTCTTTTGCGATTGGGTGAGTCCCCCACCCAAGCGCAAAAGAAGCGCTCCTAGAGCGGCGGAGGCTTCGAGGGCATCGGAGCTGCTGCGCTAGCTCTTTGTCTTAGCACCGAATTGCACCCGGACCGGTGCGGCGCCGCCGGCGTCTGGCTCCGCCGGCGTTCGCTCTTGGGCCCGATTGGCCTGGATCAGCCCTGCAGCACCTTGCGCAATTCCTCTGCCTGCGCGGCGAGCACCTCGGGCTTGGCCATTTCCTGGGCCGGCGGCCTCAACTCGACGCCGTTCCAGCGCGGCAGGACGTGGAAGTGCGTGTGGAACACCACCTGTCCGCCGGCCGTCTCGTTGGCTTGCACGATGGTGATGCCGTCGGCCTTCATGGTGTCCTTGGCCGCGAGTGCGACCTTCTTGACGGTCCGCGCCACGGCGGCCAGGTCTTCCAGCTCGATGTCCAGCAGATTGCGTGACGGCGCCTTGGGAATGACGAGCACATGGCCGTCCGATCGCGGCATGATGTCCATGAAGGCGAGCGTCAGCTCGTCCTCATACACCCGGTGGCACGGCAGCTGCCCCTTGAGGATGGCTGCAAACACGTTCTTTGGATCGTAGGTTGACATCCGGCATCCCCATCACCCCGAGTGGGCACGATTGCTGACGGTTTTGCAAGGCCGGGGCAACAGGTCAACCCTGATGGCGGGCGCTACTCCTCCTCCACGTCCACCTGCTTGAACGGCGTCATGCCCTCCAGCTCTCCGTGCACGGCGTTCACATAGTTCGTCTCGCGCTTCAGGTAGTCGGCGATGGCGCGCTTGAGCGATGGATCGGCGATGTCGTGGGCGGAATAGGTCATCACCGGGCGATAGCCGCGCGCCAGCTTGTGCTCGCCTTGCGCTCCGGCCTCGACCCGCGCAAGGCCGCGGGTGATGGCGAAGTCGATCGCCTGATAGTAGCAGACTTCGAAGTGGAGGAACGGGTGCTGCTCGATGCAGCCCCAGTGCCGGCCGTACAGCACGTTGGCGCCGATGAAGTTGATGGCGCCGGCGATGTAGCGGCCGCCGCGCTTGGCCATGACCAGCAGCACCTGGTCCGCCATGCTGGCGCCGATCAGCGAAAAGAACGAGCGCGTCAGGTAGGGCCGGCCCCATTTGCGCGAGCCGGTGTCCTCGTAGAACGAGAAGAAGGCATCCCAATGGGCCTCGGTGAGCGCCGCGCCGGTCAGCTGCTCGATCTCGATGCCGGCCGCCACCGCGTCGCGGCGCTCCCGGCGGATGGCTTTGCGCTTGCGGGAGGCCAGCGCGTCCAGGAAGGCGTCGAAGCTCGCGTAGCCTTCGTTGAGCCAATGGAATTGCTGGTCCTGCCGCCGCAGGAAGCCCGCGGCGCCGAGCTCCTCCCATTCCTCCTTGGGCAGGAAGGTCACGTGCGTCGACGAGGCCCCGGTCTGTTGCATGAGGGCCCGCAGCCCCTTGATCAGTGCCGTCCGCGCCGGCGCCGCCTGCGGGCCCGGCTTGACCAGCAGGCGGTGCCCGGTCGCCGGCGTGAACGGCACGCTGACCTGGAGCTTGGGATAATAGCGTCCGCCCGCCCGCTCATAGGCGTCGGCCCAGCCCTGATCGAAGACGTACTCGCCGCGTGAGTGGGACTTGAGATAGCATGGGGCCGCGGCCACGATGGTGCCGGCGCCATCCTCCACGGTCACGTGGACCGGCGCCCAGCCGGTCCGGCCCGTGGCCGAGCCGGAGGCTTCGAGCGCGTGAAGAAACGCGTGCGATATAAATGGATTGCGCGGATCTTCTAAGAGATCGACAGAGCATCCCGCAGGTGGTGCTATCGCGGCATCGGGGCGCATGGCGCAGGCGTCCCAGGCCGCGGCCGGCACCGACTCGATCGCGGTGGCCACCTTGACCGTCGGCGTGAACGGCGCCGCCCCCGGCGCATCAAGGGCCATCAGGCGGATCGTCCGGTGAGCTGCTGCATGGGCATAGTCCATCGCCTCGCTCGCCCTCCGTCAATGCGAGGTCTTGGCGCACGGGGTGGCGGGGCCGGATCAAGGCCTGAACCCTTCGAAGATCATCTGATCGGCGCCGAGCGCGGCCCGTTCGCGATCGGCGGTCGTCCGAACCGTCCAGGTGAGAACCGCCATGCCGAGATGACGGGCGACATTCGTCACGGGTGACGGCAGATCGCCGACGCGCCAGGCGATGAAATCCGGGCGCGACCGCTCCAGATGCGACAGCCCGGACAGCGAGGCCCGGCGCGCGGCGCCGAGCCCTTGCCACTCGTCCTCGCCGTAATGGGCTTGCGCGACGATGCCGCGCAGCCGCGTCGGCGCCAGCTCGCGCAGGGCCGCCACGACCTCGTCGTCGAACGACATCAGCGCAACGTTGGCGGGGGCCGCAGCAACGATGCCGGCAACCCGGCGGGCCAGCGCCAGGTCGCCGTCGAAACGGCTCTTGATTTCGACCAGCAGCGGCACCCGCCCGCCGATGGTGTCGAGAAACGACGCGAGTGTCGGGATGGTCTCGCCCGGGGCATCCGTGTAGGCGACGCGCCCGAGCTCGGCGACGGTGCGGTCGCGAACCGCGCCGTGCGCATCGCACAGGCGGTCCAGCGTGTCGTCGTGGAAGACGACGGCCTCGCCGTCCCGGGTCAGCTGCACATCGCATTCGATGCCATAGCCGCCCGCCATGGCGGCGGTCGCTGCCGCGGCGGTGTTCTCGACGCAGCCGCTCGGCCGTCCGTGCAGGCCGCGGTGCGCGACGGGCCTCGCCGTGAGCCAGTCCGGCCAGCCGGCCATGGCTCAGGCGATCTCGAACATGGCTTCGACCTCGACGGCCGCATCGAGCGGCAGCTCGGCGACCCCGACGGTGGAGCGGGCGTGCCGGCCGCGGTCACCGAGCGCGGTGACCATCAGATCCGAGGCGCCGTTCATGACGGCGGCGAGCGCGGCGAAATTGGGCAGGGCGTTGATGAAGCCGCCGAGCCGCACGCACCGGGCGATCTGGTCGAGATCGCCGATCGACGCCTTGACCTGGGCCAGCACGTTGATCGCGCAAAGCCGCGCCGCCGCCTGGCCGTCCTCCAATGACACCTCAGCCCCGAGCTTGCCGCGGTGCGTGTCGGCGAGCGCGCCGTCGAAGCCGGTGCAGAGCTGACCGGAGACGACGAGCAGCGCGCCGGTGCGCACGCACGGGACGTAGTTGGCAAGCGGCGCGGCCGGTGTCGGCAGCCGGATGCCGAGCTCGGCCAGGTTCGCCTCGATTTGACCCATTTGTGCTCCCTGTGATGTGTCGGCCGGACAAGCTGTCGCGCGCCCGTTGCAAGCCGCCGAAGCGGCCTCTACCTTCGCCGCAACTGAGGAGATTGCATGACGACCGGATCGCGTCGAGTGCTGGGTGGGGTCGTTCCGGCCACGCCCCTGGTGCGCATTGCTGGGCTGGCATGCGCGGCGGTCGGCCTGGCCATGGGGTCGGCGCGGGCCGAGACGGCGCCGCAGCCGGCCGCCGCTCCCGTACCCCCCATCGTGCTCGCCGGCCACATGGCCGTCTACGATCTGTCGCTGGCGTCGAGCAAAGGGGCGCGCTCGGTGATCTCCGTGCGGGGCCGCATCGCCTATGATTTCGGCGGCGACGCCTGCGAAGGCTATCCTCTGTCCTTCCGGCAGGTGAGCGTGGTGGAGCCGAGCGAAGGCGAATCGCGACTGTCCGACCTGCGCAGCACGACCTTCGAGGAGGGCGACGGCTCAGGCTTCAAGTTCCGGCAGGAGACGCAGGCGGGTGCCAGCACGGCCAGCCTCGTCGACGGGCACGCGGAGCGTGCCGATGGCGACCACACGGTGATCGAGCTGTCGAAGCCCAAGCGTGACCGCCAGACCGTCGAGGGTGAGGTGCTGTTTCCCTCCCAGCACATGAAGCGCCTGATCGAGGCGGCCAAGGGCGGCCAGAGCACCGTCGCCGTCAAGGTGTTCGACGGATCGGACGACGGGCGCAAGGTGTTCGACACCCTCTCCATCATCGGCAAGCGCATCGAGCCGGGGCGCGCCGACGGCCTCGAGCCCGCGGCGCTCAAGGCCGGCCTCGACAAGATCGCCCGGTGGCCGGTGACGATCACCTATTTCACGCCGGGCGAGGGCGAGCGCACGCCGATCTATGCGATCTCGTTCGATATGTTCGAGAACGGCATCAGCGGCGCGCTCAAGCTCGACTACGGCGATTTCGTCGTGAAGGGGGACATGAAGACCCTCGACCTCAAGGCGGCGTCGAAAACCTGCCAGCGCTGATCACGCGGCGAGCTATTCGGGCTTCGGCTTCAGCGCACCCCGATCCTTGAGCACGATACCGCGGATCACCGCTTCGGCGCCGAAGCGGCCGCGGAGCGCGTCGATGGCGCGTTCCGTCCTGGCGTCCCGCTGCGAGGTGGTGTCGGCGAGATCGCCCTGGTCGGCGAATTCCCCGGGGCCGAGGTCGCCCGCGCCGATGCCGATCAGACGAAAGGCCGTCCCGTCGCATTCCTGGCCGAGGAGCTCGCGGCCGACGTCGAACAGCCGCCGCGCCAGCTGGGTTGGCGGCAGGCCCGAGCGCGACCGGGTGCGCAACTGGAAGCTCGCGGTCTTGAGTTTGAGCGTAATGCTCGACCCGGAGTAGCCGGACGCCTTGAGCCTCGTGGAGACCCGTTCGCACAGGCGCCACAGGACCGCTTCGAGCTGCTCGCGCGAGCGGATGTCGTCCTCGAAGGTGGTCTCGGCCGAGACCGACTTCGCCTCGCGTTCCGGTATCACCCGGCGCTCGTCGATGCCGCGCGCCAGGCGCGACAGGCGCGCTCCCTCGTTGCCGAGGAGCGCCATGAGCGACGCCGGCGACTGTGCTCGCAGATCGGCGATGGTGTGCAGCCCCCGCTCGGCCAGCCGCCGTTGCGCCGCCTTGCCGATGCCGGGGATCAGGGTGACGGACCGCGGGCCCAGAAAGTCGACCGCGTCGGCGCGCCCGATCACCGAGAAGCCGCGCGGCTTGTCCAGATCCGACGCGACCTTGGCGAGGAACTTGTTGTAGGACAGGCCGACGGAGACGGTGATGCCGATGTCGCGCTCGACGTCCCGGGCAAGACGCATCAGCGTGGCTGCGGGCGGCGCGTGATGGAGCCGCTCCGTTCCCGACAGGTCGAGGAAGGCCTCGTCGATCGAGATCGGCTCGACCAGCGGCGTCAGCGCCCGCATCATGGTGCGTACCTGGCGCCCGACGTCGGCGTATTTCGCCATGTTGGGGCCGATCACCACCGCATCCGGGCAGGCCTTCAAGGCCTTGAACATGGGCATGGCCGAGTGGACGCCGTACGTGCGCGCCACATAGCACGCCGTCGAGACCACCCCCCGGCGTCCGCCGCCGACGATGACGGGCTTGTCGGCGAGCGAAGGGTTGTCGCGCTTCTCGATGGCCGCATAGAAGGCGTCGCAATCGATATGGGCGATGGCGAGCTCGGCGCGCTCGGCATGCAGGACCAGGCGAGGGCTACCGCAGGCCGCGCACCGGCCATGACGCGCGGGGGCGGCATCGGCCAGGCAATCGCGGCATAGCGCGCGCCCGGGCTCGCTCACGGGCCGTGAGCCTGTCCGGCGCCGGCGAGGAGGCCGTGCGCCTGCGCGACCGCTTCGGGACGAACCTGCGCGTCGGCCGCGAAGGCGAGCAGCAGGCTCTCGTCCTCGAGCAGATGCGTCAGGACGGCGGCGAGAAAGCCCGGCTGGCCGGCGGCGGCGCGGATGTCGTGCGGGGCGATCCCGGTCAGCGCCAGGAAGCGGCCGATTCGGTCGGGCTCCTGGGCCAGGAAGGTGAGGGCGGAGACGGCCAGGTTCTCGGCCCACCCCCTGGTTGGAGGAAGACGTTTGCGTTCGATGTGCATCGGTTTGCGTTTCGTTGACGTCTGAACTCTAGATGTTCAACTGAAGATGCCGCAAGGCAAGCGGCGAGTCGCGGCGACCACGTCGTGCTCGCCGGCCGGAGCGCTTCCCGACCGCGTGACGCCACCGGTCGGCGAGAGGCGCCCCGTTCGGAGACGGAGCCCATGCCGGCCGGATGAGTCCCGTCCGCTCGGCCCAGGCGCCAAGGATCGTCCCATGGCCAAGACCATCCTCATCGTCGAGGACAACGAGCTCAACATGAAGCTCTTCAGCGACTTGCTGGAGGCGCACGGCTATCGGACGCTGAAGACCGCCCACGGCATCGATGCCATGGAACTGGCCCGGTCGGATCGACCCGATCTGATTCTCATGGACATCCAGCTGCCGGAGGTGTCCGGCCTGGAGGTGACGCGCTGGCTCAAGCAGGATCCTGACCTCAAGGCCATCCCGGTCATCGCCGTGACCGCCTTTGCCATGAAGGGCGACGAAGAGCGCATCCGCGAGGGCGGTTGCGAGGGCTACCTCTCGAAGCCGATCTCGGTCAGCAAGTTTCTCGAGACGGTCCGCAACTATGTCGGGCCCGCCTAGATCCGTTTCCGTTGGAACGTCCGCCGCTCCGGGCGTCACGGTAACGGCCTCTTAACCATAGGCCAGATTGCCTGTGGGCGGCGCCGGCGGGTGATTGCTTTCGCCGCACGGCCCGCTAGGTTGGTCGCGACGCAACGGGTCCGTGGACCCGTATGCCACGCCCCAGCCCTACGGATGCTAGGTCCGCCGCATCTCCTGGCTTCGTGGGGTTAGGCCGGTCCGGAGGCGTGTGCCTGAACTCCAGGCGCCGCCTCCGGCCGGCCACCTTATGCCTCCCGTTCTTCGCTCGCACGCTATGCCCCGACGGAGCGTCGCAGCGCTAAGTCCCGGTTAACCTCGCCCGTGTCGAATGCCCTTGCGATCGCTTCGATTCGCGGCACCCGGACGAGTAGCATGGGCAACGTTGTACAATTTCAGCTGCGGCCTTCCCCCGATCACGACGATATCCCCGAAGTCGACCTCATCACCGCGGTCGACGTCGCCATTCGCGACCTGCGCGACATCGCGCGCCAATGCCCGGCTGCGACCGCGCGCGAGCAGGCCAACGCCTGCCGGCTGATGCTGGAGCGGGCCTACGAGGCGGCCGTCCGCTAGAACGCTTGGGTGGAATTTCGCCGTTGGATGGCGCCGTCCAATGGCGAAATGCTCGATCGAACGATCCTTGAGCACGTCCCGATCGGGACGTGCTCTCAACTCTTCGAATCCGGAGCGCTTCGCTTGCGATCGGGTGCGGACCGGCCGTCAGCGGCAGCCGAGCGCCCGCTCCTCGGCCCTGATCTGCCGCACGCTGGCGCTCTGGCGGGCGGACAAAGGCACGTCCGCCTCGTCGTCGTAGGCGCAGCCGGCGTTGCCGAAGGCGCGGATGCCCCGGCTGGTCTTGAAGCAGTAGCCCGCCGCCTTGAAGATGGCGTTGCGCTGATACCAGAGGTCGTCGCAGACATCGGCCGACGCCGCGGTCGTCGCGGCGACGACGAAGGCGGCGGCAAGCGCTGCGGCGCGTGAGCGGGGCAGCGAGACAAGCTTGACCATATGAACGCCCTCCTGAACGACAAAACCGCCCCTTAGGGCGGTTTCAACGCGACGCGAGCGGGGTAGGCCGACTCACTTGATCTTGGTTTCCTTGAACTCGACGTGCTTGCGCGCGACCGGGTCGTACTTCTTGACGCTCAGCTTGTCGGTCATCGTGCGGGTGTTCTTCTTGGTGACGTAGAAATAGCCGGTGTCGGCGGTCGACACGAGCTTGATCTTGATGGTGACGGCCTTGGCCATGATCGAACCTCTGGAGGAGCCGGCGCGCTAGCCGGGCCTGCCACGGCCGTGTCACGCGCGCTACGCAAAAGGGCCGGCGAACCGGCCCGAAAGATGGCACGGACATGCCGTATCGCGCCGCGCGTGTCAAGGGCCGGCGGCGCCGGTCATCGGGAGGCGGTGCCGAGGCGCAGACCCGCGACCACGACGTAAAGCGCGAACAGCAGCGCCAACGTGACGGCAAACCCGTGCGGCATCATCAGGTCCATGCCGACGCCGACGAGGGGAGGGCCCACCATCAGCCCCACGTTATAGAGCACGAGGAACGCGGCATTGGCGCCGGCCAGGTCTTCGGGGGCGGAAAAGCGCTCGCCCAGGTGCGCCAGCCCCACGGTGTACAACGCGGTGCCGATGCCGCCCCAGATCACCAGCAGCGCCTCGAACAGCAGCGGCGTGCCCGCTGCCCAGGGCAGCAGGCCGGTGGCGAGCGCGCCCACGACACCGACGACGAGCAGCAGCACGCGGCGGTTCATGCGGTCCGACACCAGTCCGATCGGCAGCTGCAGCAGCACGCTGCCCAGCGCCACCAGGCTGACGAGGAAGGCGGCGTCCGCCGGGCCGTAGCCCAGCCGCAGGCCATAGATCGGCAGCAGGCTGAAGCCGCCGGTCTCGACGGCGCCGAAAACCAGCACGGCGACGGTGGCGGCGGGCGCGGCGAGCACGAAGAACAGCGTGCCGTGCTTTGAGTGCGTCTCGAGCGTCGGCGTGTCGTCGCGCGCGCGGGCGAGCGGGATGCCGGCGACGCCGAAGAGCAGGGCGCCGACGACGTAGGGCGCCCAACCGCCGGTGCCCACCACGGCCAGCACGGCTGGGCCGGCGGCGAAGCCCAGCGACAGCACCGTGGCGTAGAGGCCCATGACGAAGCCGCGGCGCGACGGCGGCGCAGCCGCGTTGATCCAGAACTCCGAGAGCACGAACAGGGCGCCGAGGGCGGCTGAAAAGGCGAAGCGGAACAGGAACCACGCCGGCAGCCAAGGCACCGCCTTGAAGGCGAGCAAGGAAAGCGCCGACAGCGCGATCGCGGCCGCGATCAGCCGGCCGACGCCGAGGCGGGCGGCGAGCCGCGGCACGAACGGCAACGTCACGATGGCGGCGAGGCCGGCCGTCGCCGTGTTCACGCCGATCATCACGCTGGAGACGCCCATGCGCTCCATTTCGAGCGACAGCAGCGGGATCGACAGGCTCAAGCCCACGCCGACGATCGACACCATGACGATCGCCGTCGAGATGGCGCGGATGTTGAGCGCCGACTCACCCGCGGCTGCCGCGGGCCGCACGCTCGGATCGTGGACGACTGGCGCGGCGCTCGCTCGATTCTCGGCCTGGCTCACAGCTCCTCGCGCTGGAAGGCGCCGCCGCGGGCATAATAGAACGGCACCGGCAAGGCGTGGCCGAAACCGGCCTCGGTGCGCTTGTCGAGCTCCTTCAGCACGACCGTGGTGATGGACGGCAGCTCCAGCTCGAGGGCCTGCTCCAGCTCCACCCAGACCAGCTCGGTCAGCTCGCTGTCCGGCGTGACGATGCCGTCGATCCGGTGCGCGATCGCATTGGCATCGACGGCGAAGAAGCGCGTATCGAAGCGCTTGGGCCGCCCCGGTGGCGTGATGGCCCTCGCGACGAAGCGCAGCGGCTCCAGGTCCGGCACGACGCCGTGCGCGATGAACTCGCTCCACGGGCCGTCCGGAACGCGCGCCGGCCTGTCGCCGTCGACGCGCCGGCCCAGCAGCAGCCCGGTCTCTTCGAAGGTTTCGCGGATCGCCGCGAGCGCCAAGGCCCGGCCCCGCGTCAGCGACGGCTTGACGGTGCGGGCGAGCAGCTTCTCGCCCACCGTCGGGTGCAGCGGATTGCTGGCGGCCATGAAGCGGTCGTTGGTCTCGATGCGGCCGCCCGGGAAGACGAACTTGCCGGGCATGAACTTGTGCCCGGCGTGGCGTCGGCCCATCAGCACCTTGGGCTCACGCCCGGATCTGTCGATGATGATCAGCGTCGCGGCATTGCGCGGCCTGATCGTCGGCCAGCGCGGTTCGTCCTTCTCGCTGTTGGTGAGCGCAACCGTGTGTTCCGTCAAAGCCCCGTTCCTCCCGCCCGGTGCCGACGCGTGCTGCCGCCGGTCCGGGTACCGTTCATTATGTCCGCGCCGGGCCTAGATGTGTCAGCCCGCCTTGCCCGTGCGGTCGCGATCGGCCATGTGCGCCTCCTCGTCGACGCCGCCGAAGCCGTGCATGCCATTGGCCCATTGCAGGCCGACGACGGCACCCTTCACCGGTTGGAGGAGCAGGAGCGACAGTACCACCGTCACCGTAGGCCAGAGGGCCATGTGCAGCCATGCCGGCCAGTCGGAATAGGTTTCCGCTGCGAGAATGCCGGAGCCGACGATGTGGCCGACGATGACGATGACCAGATAGGGCGGCAGGTCGTCGGCGCGGTGATGGTGAAAGGCCTCGCCGCAGGCTGGGCAGTGATCGTTCACCTTCAGGAAGCGTCCGAACAGGCGGCCTTCGCCGCACGCGGGGCAACGGCAGGCAAAGCCGCGCTTGATGGCGCTCCACACGCTTCGGGGGCCATGCGACGTCATATGGAGGGTCATGGTTCGTCCGATGGTCCACGCCGGGGACTGCGGCCCGGCGCCTGCTTGGGGCGTGCCGCCGCTCTGGCGCCGGTCGCCGGCTCCGCGGCGGCCTTGCCGTCGCGGTGTTTCGCCCGGCTGCCTTTTGCCGGTCGGCGGGTCGGCCGAGTAGCGCGTTCGGCCGCTCCGCCGGGCCGGCGCCGCACCTGCTTGGCGGCGCGGCGGCCGGCAGACTCGAGCTCGAAGCGCAGGGCGCCGGCCACGGGTGCCGCTTCCACCAGCCGGACACGCACCGGGTCGCCCAGGCGATGCATCTCGCCGCTGCGGTTGCCGACCAGCGCGTGCAGCCCCTCCTCGTAGCGAAAGAACTCGTCGCCGATGGTGGAGGCGGGGATGAAGCCGTCGGCGCCGGTTTCCGCCAGCTTCACGAACAGGCCGGCGCGGGTCACGCCGGAGATCTGGCCGTCGAAGCTCGCCCCGATCTGGTCGGCCAGATGGTGGGCGATCAGCCGGTCGATGGTCTCGCGCTCGGCTGCCATGGCCCGTCGCTCCGCCGCCGAGATGCGCGCGGCGACCTCGGCCAGGCCCTCGGTGGTGGTCGATTCGGGTAAGCCGTCGCGCCCGAGCTTCAAGGCCCGAATCAGCGCCCGATGCACGATCAGGTCGGCGTAGCGGCGGATCGGCGAGGTGAAATGCGCGTAGCGGCGCAGGTTGAGGCCGAAGTGGCCGTAGTTCTCGGCCGCATACTCCGCCTGGGCCTGCGAGCGCAGCACCACCTCGTTGACGAACGTCTGGTGCTCGCTGCCGGAGACCTGGGCGAGGATGCGGTTGAACAGCTCCGGCTTGAGCGCGCCCGCCTTGGGCAGGCGGATGGCGATCGACGCCATCACCTCGCCCAGGGCTCGCATCTTCTCGATCGAGGGCTCGTCGTGCACCCGGTAGAGCAGCGGCTGCTTCGTCCGCTCCAATGTCTCGGCCGCGCAGACGTTGGCGAGGATCATGAATTCCTCGATCAGCCGGTGGGCGTCGAGGCGCGGCGGGATGATGACGCGCTCGAGGCGGCCGTCCCCGTCGAGCACGAGCTTGCGCTCGGGCAGGTCGAGCGCCAGCGGGCCACGCTGGTCGCGCGCCCGGGCGAGTGCCCCGTAGGCCGCCCACAGCGGCTTGAGGACCGGTTCGACGAGCGGACCGGTGACGTCGTCGGGCATGCCGTCGATCGCCGCCTGGGCCTGCTGGTAGGAGAGCTTGGCGGCCGACCGCATCATCACGCGGTGGAACGAATGGTGCAGCTTGCGGCCGTGGGCGTCGATGACGATGCGCACGGCGAGCGCCGGCCGGTCCTCGCGCGGACGCAGCGAGCAGAGATCGTTGGAGATGCGCTCCGGCAGCATCGGCACGACGCGATCCGGAAAGTAGACGGAATTGCCGCGCTCCACCGCCTCGCGGTCGAGGGCCGAGCCGGGCCGCACGTAGGCCGCCACGTCGGCGATGGCGACCGTCAGCACGAAGCCGTCCTGGTTGCCGTCGTCGTCATCGGCGACGGCATGGACGGCGTCGTCATGGTCCTTGGCGTCGACCGGATCGATGGTCACCAGCGGCAGCTGCCGCCAATCCTCGCGCCCCTCCAGGCCGAGGGGCTCGGCCCGTTCGGCCTCGGCCAGCAGCGCCGACGGAAACACGTGCGGAATGCCATGGGCGTGGATGGCGAGCAGGCTGACCGCCTTCTCGGAGGCCAGCGAGCCCAGGCGTTCGCGCACCCGCGCCGAAGCCGGGCCCATGCGCCCCTGGCGCGACACGGCGACCGCCACCAGGTCGCCCTCGCGGGCGTCGCCGGTGTCGCCTGGCCGGATGGCGATCTCCCGGCCCAGGCTCTTCTTGTCGATCGGCTCCAGCCGGCCGCCGCCATCGGGCAGGGCGCGAAACACGCCCAGCACCTGGGATTTCGCTTTGCCCAGGAGCTTGATGACGCGGCCCGTATAGGCCGCGCCGTCGTCCGTATCGTTGCGCTCGACCCGCAGCAGGGCACGGTCGCCGACGCCGGGGACGGGCTGGCCGGGTCGCGGCCGCCGCGGCATGGCAATGACGATGATCGGAGCGTCGCCCTGCTCGTCGGCGTCCCATTCCGCCGGCTTGGCCACGAGCTCGCCGTCCGCATCCCGCCCGGTGATATCAGCCAGCACGACCGGCGGCAGCTCCGCCGCCCGGTGCAGGACACGGCCGCGGCGCGCCAGATGGCCGTCGTCCTGCAGCTCCCGCAGCATCCGCTTCAGCCAGATGCGCTGGCCGCCGCCGATGCCGAAGGCGCGGGCGATCTCGCGCTTGCCCACCTTGCCCTTGGCGGCTGCAATGAAGGCGAGAACGTCGTCGCGGCTGGGCGTCGGCGAGCCGGCGTGTGCGCGCCGCGCGGCCGCCCGGGAGGCGGCCTCGTCATCATGAGTGGGGACGGAAGAGGCGGTCTTGCGCGGGCGGCTCGTCAAAACGGATCCAGGGCAGCCGGGGCGTGGTCCCGTGCACCATCGCCCGGGCATTCGTTGGCCGATGCCCCTACATGGGCCTAATCGTCGCCAAAGTCATCCTCCTGCGGCGTTGCCGCAACCTACCCGCGGAGCGGCGACCCGCGTCAGCCCGCCGCCGGGAGCGACGTGTCGAGCGCCTTCGCGACATCGACCGGTCGGGGCAGCACGCCGAAACTGACGGCGAGATCGGCAGCGGCCTGGATCTCCGTCGTCAGGGCCTGGTCGATGACGATCGGTGCGGCCCGCGTGTTGTCGAACGCGCGCAGCACGATGTCCTCGGGCATGCCCGTCAGCTTGGAATTGTAGGCCGCGTAGGCGGCCCTGTTGTCGTCCACCCAGACGAAGCCCTTGTTGATGCGCTCGCGCAGCTTGGCGAGCTCGGCCGGCCGCTCGCGGATCGCGTCCAGCGTGGCGACGAGGAAGGTCACCGAGGGCGTCAGGCCACCACCTTGCACGAGGACGCGGGCGCCGGCGCGCAGGATGACCTGGGACACGAACGGCTCCCAGATGGCCCAGGCGTCGATGTTGCCGCTGGTGAAGGCGGGAAGCGCCTCGGGCGGTGCCAGATAGCGGATCTTCACCGCGTCGGCATCGACGCCGGCCTGCTTGAGGGCCGCCAGGATCAGGAATTGCCCCCAGCCGCCGCGCGTGCCGGCGATCGTCTTTCCCCGCAGGTCGGCCACCGTCCTGACCGGCGAGTCCTTGGGCACGACGATGGCCTGGGTCGTCGGCCCCGAGCGCGTGCCGCCGATGGCACGGATCGGCGCCCCCGCGGCGAACACGGTGAGGAACGAGAAGTCGCCGGTGTAGCCGACATCGAGGGCGCCGGCGTTCATGGCTTCCAGGATGGGCGCTGCGCTCTGGAACTCGCTCCAGCGCAGCTCGAACGGCAGATCGGAGGCTTGGCCCGAGACCTCCAGGAGCGACCGCAGCCCACCTTTCTGGTTGCCGACGCGCAGGCCCTTGTCGGCCAGCGCGTAGCTGCCGCCCAGCGGCAGGGCGGCCGCGCCGAGCCCGCCGAGGGCCGCGAGGCCGAGATCGAGCGCTGCCCGGCGTGTCATCAGCCCGCTCATCGCGCCGGCTCCTCGCCGTGGATGATGAAGCTCTCGACGCCGAGCCTTCGATCGGTCGTGAGCGGCGCGCGGTCGATTGCCATGGAAGCCCCGGTGGTGCAGCGGATCGGGTCGTGGCGGCGACCGTCCGGGGTTCGCTAGGCTACGTCAAGCTACTCGAAACAATATGAAAATTTCATCTCCCCAGACCGCGTCGGGCGAGCATGGAAGGGGTGTTGGCGGCTGTCGTCGGAGATGTTTGTTTGCCGCCGGGCGACGGCCGGCTTCGGAGCCGGTCGTGGTGCGGGTCCGGAACCGATGCATCGCCGCGACGTCGCGCGCGACGATGGGTCTCGGCCGACCGCATCAGCCCTCCGTCGACTCCTTCACCTGCGCCTTGGGCTTGGCCGCGGCTGTCTTGGCCGCGGCTGTCTTGGCCGACGGCGCGCGCTTTGCCGGCGCCTTCTTCGCTCCGGTCTTGGCGGCGTTGGTCTTGGCGGCATCGGTCTTGCCGGCGGAGGCCGTCTTTGAGGTCGCCTTGGCCGTGCCGCTCTTGCTCGCGCCACTCTTGGCCGCGGCCCGCCGGGCGGGCTTCTTGGCCGGCCCGGCGGCGCGGCGGGCGGCAAGCAGGGCGACCGCCTGCTCTTCGGTCACGGCGTCCTGCGCCACGTCCTTGGGCAACGTGGCGTTGGTCGTTCCGTCGGTGACGTAGGGCCCATAGCGACCGGCCTTGACCGTGATCGTCTGGCCGGTCGTCGGGTCGGTGCCGAGCTCGCGGCCGGGTTCGGCCGCAGCACCGAACCGGCGGCCGCCGCCCTGCTCCTTGGCGACGATCAGGTCGATGGCACGGTTGGCGCCGATGGTCAGCGCGTCCTCGGTCTTGCCCAGGTTGGCGAACGTCTTCTCGTGCTGCACGTAAGGGCCGAAGCGGCCGATGCCGGCCAGGATAGGCTGGCCCGAGGTCGGGTGCTTCGCCACCTCGCGCGGCAGCGAGAGCAAGGCCAGCGCCATCGCAAGATCGACGGTCTGCGGGTCGGTGCCGCGCGGGATGGATTGCCGCTTGGGCTTCTCCCCCTCGCCGAGCTGGGCGTAGGCGCCGAAGCGACCGTCGCGGATCGTCACCTCCAGACCGCCGTCCGGGTCGGTGCCGAGGCTGCGCACGCCGGGTCGTGCCCCGTCGCCGCCATTCTCCGCGTCGTTGCTCTGGGCGAGCTGGCGCGTGTAGCGGCATTCCGGATAGTTCGAGCAGCCGATGAAGGCGCCGAATTTTCCGAGCTTGAGCGAAAGCTGACCCGTGCCGCAGACCGGACAGCCCCGCGGATCGCTGCCGTCCGCTTTGGCCGGAAAGATGTGCGGCCCGAGATAGGCGTTGAGCGCATCGAGCACCTGGGTCGTGCGCAGCCCCTTGGTGTCGTCGACGGCGGCGATGAAATCGCGCCAGAAATCGCGCAGCACCGCCTTCCAGTCGATCTCGTTGTTGGAGACGCGGTCGAGTTGCTCCTCCAGATCCGCGGTGAAGTCGTACTCCACATAGCGGAGGAAGAAATTCTCCAGGAACGCGGTGACGATGCGGCCCTTGTCCTCCGGCATCAGCCGCGTCTTCTCGAGGCGGACGTAGTCCCGGTCCTTGAGCACCTGCAGCACGGAGGCATAGGTCGAGGGCCGGCCGATGCCGAGCTCTTCCATCCGCTTGACCAGGCTCGCCTCGGAATAGCGCGGCGGCGGCTCGGTGAAGTGCTGGGTCGCGGCGATGGATTTCTTGGTCAGCCGCTCGCCGACCTCCATCGGTGGCAAACGCCGGCTCTCCTCATCGTCGTCGCCGTCGTCGCGGCTTTCCTGGTAGAGCTTGAGGAAGCCGTCGAACTTGACCACCTGTCCGGTGGCGCGCAGCTCCAGGTCGCGGGCGCCGGCCTTGGCGGCGATATCGACGGTCGTGCGCTCGAGCAGGGCCGATTCCATCTGGCTCGCCACCGTGCGCATCCAGATCAGCTGGTAGAGCTTCGCTTGCTCCGCGTCGACGACCCGGGCGACGTCGGCGGGCTTGCGCGCGAGGTCGGTGGGGCGGATCGCCTCGTGCGCCTCCTGGGCGTTCTTGGCCTTGGCCGTGTACTTCCGCGGCCCGGGGGGCACGTAGGGAGCGCCGTACATCTCGCCGATGACGCGCCGCGTTGCAGCGATGGCTTCCGGCGCCATGTCGACACCGTCGGTCCGCATGTAGGTGATGAGGCCGACGGTCTCGCCGCCGATCTCCACGCCCTCGTAGAGGCGCTGGGCGTGGCGCATGGTCACCGCCGGCGCCATGCCGAGCTTGCGCGACGCCTCCTGCTGCAGCGTCGAGGTGGTGAACGGCGGATAGGGGTGGCGCTTGGCCGGCTTGGCTTCGACGTTGGCGACGGTGAAGCTCGCGTTGTCGAGATCGCGCCGGAAGGTCTCGGCCTCGGCCGCCGTGCCGACGTCGAGACGGGTGATCTTCTTGCCGTCGGCGCCGACGAGGCGGGCCTCGAACTCGGCGCCCACCTTGGTCGCCAGCTTGGCGATGATCGACCAGTATTCGCGCGCGACGAACGTCTCGATCTCGCGCTCCCGGTCGCAGACGAGGCGCAGCGCCACCGATTGAACACGTCCGGCCGACCGCGCGCCGGGCAGCTTGCGCCAGAGCACCGGGGACAGGGTGAAGCCGACCAGATAGTCGAGCGCCCGGCGCGCGAGGTAGGCATCGACAAGGGCCTGGTCGATAGCACGCGGCGCGGCCATCGCCGCCTCCACCGCGTCCTTGGTGATGGCGTTGAAGGTGACCCGCTCGATCGGCATGCCCTTGAGCAGGCGACGCTGGTTCAGCGCCTCGACCACGTGCCAGGAGATCGCCTCACCTTCGCGGTCCGGGTCGGTGGCCAGGATCAGCTTGTCGGCGCCCTTCACCGCCCGGGCGATGTCGGCGACGCGCTTGGCGCCCCGGTCCTCCAGCTCCCAGACCATGGCGAAGTCGTGCTCGGGATCGACCGAGCCATCCTTGGCCGGCAGATCGCGCACGTGCCCGAAGGAGGCCAGGACCTCATAGTCCTTCCCCAGGTACTTATTGATGGTTTTCGCCTTCGCCGGGGACTCGACGACAACGACTTTCATGGGCTGGGATCTGCTCGGTCAGGGGGCGACGGGGCGGCCGCGCCGGGGCGTTCGGGGCGGGATGAATGGGTCAAAGCCCGGGCGCTGTCAAATAGCGTCAGAGCACCGATCCGCAAGGGGCTGTGTGGCGCCGTTCGGTTGCCGATCATCGGAACAACCTCGCCGCGTAGGGTCTATCGCCTTGATCTGGCGTCGATATCCGGGCTCGCGAGGGTGTCCGCATCTGGGTCTTGCGCCTTAGACGAGCGGCAAGGCCCGCTCGAGCAGGCGGGGCGCCAGGTCGCCAAGGCCGTTGGCGCCCCAGATGCGCCGGGGGGCGGCCAGCCGTGTGCGCGCATAGGCGTCGGCGATCTCGGGCAGCGCGGCCCTGCGCAGGGCGGCTGCGGCGGCCAGCGTCGCCAGGCGATCGGTGGCAAGGCGGGCCTGCCATTCGGGATCGGCGCTGCGCACGGCCGAAGCGATCTCGGCGACCGCCTCGGCGGCGCCAGGCAGGCCGCGCGTCTCCTCAGCCAGGGCGGCGACCACCTCGGCTGCCGCCTGCGGCTCACGGCCGGCGGCGCGCAGCACGTCGAGCGCCATGACGTTGCCGGAGCCTTCCCAGATGGCGTTGAGCGGCGCCTCCTTGTAGAGGCGGGCCATCGGGCCCTCGTCGACGTAGCCGTTGCCGCCCAGGCATTCCAGGGCTTCGTAGATGAACCCGGGGGCCGCCTTGCAGGTCATGAACTTGGCCGCCGGCGTCACCACGCGGGCGAAGGCGGCTTCACGCTCGTCGGCGAGCGTGCCGTCGAAGCTGCGCGCCAACCTGAGCGTCAGCGCGGTGACCGCTTCGAGCTCGAGCGCGAGGTCGGCCAGCACGAGCGTCATCGCCGGCTGGTCCACCAGCATCCGGCCGAAGGCCATGCGGTGACGGGTGTGGTGGATGGCGAGCGCCAGCGCCATGCGCATCAGCCCGTTCGAGCCGCTGACGCAATCGAGCCGCGTGAACTGCACCATCTCGATGATGGTGCGCACGCCGCGTCCCTCGTCGCCGACGCGCCAGCCGAAGGCGCCGGTGAACTCCACTTCAGACGATGCGTTCGAGCGGTTGCCGAGCTTTTCCTTGAGCCGCTGGAAGCGCAGGGCGTTGACCGCGCCGTCGGGCCGGAAGCGTGGCACCAGGAAACAGGTCAGGCCGCCCGGCGCCTGGGCCAGCACCAGAAAGGCGTCGCACATGGGCGCCGACATGAACCACTTGTGGCCGGTGATCTCGTATTCGTCGCCGGTCACCGGAGCGGCCGTCGTCGTGTTCGCCCGGACGTCGGTTCCGCCCTGCTTCTCCGTCATACCCATGCCGATATTGACCGAGCGCTTCTCCCAGAACGGCAGAAAGCGCGGGTCGTAGCTGCGCGAGCGGACCAGCGGCAGCCATTCGCGCATGCGCTCCGGCGCGTTGGCGAGGCTGGCGAGCGACGCGTGCGTCATGGTGAGCGGGCAGACGTGGCCCGCCTCCACGCCCGAGATCACCATCAGCCGCGCGGACCGGGCCACATGTCCCTGGGGCCCTGTGTTGCTGCCCTCCACCGCGTCCCATGTCGACGAATGGAGCCCCGCCTCCATGCTCGCCGCCATCAGCGTGTGGTAGGCGGGATGGAACTCCACCTGGTCGGCGCGCTCGCCGCGGGCGGTGTACGTCTTCAGCTTGGGTGGGTTCTCGTTGGCGAGCCGGCCCAGATCGAGCCGCTCGGCCGTGCCCCAGGCCTCGCCGAACGACAGCAGCCCGTCCTCGACCGGGTCGACGCCGTTGGCGACGAGATTGTCGAGCAGCGGCCGGTCGAGCGTGACGAGATTGACGTCGACGAAGGGCGGCGCCTGGTTGAACACCTGATGCGTGTCGTAGGCGGTCGGCGCGACGGACTTGGTCACAGCGGTCATCGGGGCGTTTCCTGGCAATGGTTCATGACTGAACCATACGTCGGCCGGTTGTCGGCGCAAGCGGCGATCCGCTCCGTGCCTGTGACCGCGCTCCGGTGTAAGAGACAGCCGCGGCTTCTGGAACGCATTGCGATTGGGTGGACTCACCCAATCGCGAGAAAGCGCTCCAGATTCGAAATGCTTAGGAGCCGCCCGCGCTTCGGTGACAGACCGGAGAAGCCGATACCGACCATCGTTGCCACAAGGTCCCCCCATGTCCGACACGCCTTCAGCTTCGACCGCCGACCACCCCGCCATTGCCGCCGGACGCACGGCCGTCATCACCGGCGGTGCGAGCGGGATCGGGCTTGCGGCCGCCAAGCGCTTTGCCGCCAAGGGCCTCCATCTGGTGCTGGCCGACGTGGACGGCACAGCGTTGGAGCGCGCCGAGGAGGACGTGCGGGCGGCGTGCGGCGGCGCCGTCGGCGTCCGCATCGTGCCATGCGACGTCAGCGTCGCGGCGGATCTGGAGCGCCTGAGGGACCTCGTCTTCGCCGACGCGGACGTCGCCGTGCTGATGAACAACGCCGCCGTCGGCGGCTTCAACGGTGAGCCATGGGCGGGCCTCGACCGCTGGCGGCGGCTCATCGACATCAACCTGTGGGGCGTCATCAACGGCGTGCAGGCCTTCGTGCCCGCCATGCTGGCCAAGGGGGCGCCGGGTGTCGTCATCAACACCGGCTCCAAGCAGGGCCTGACCAATCCGCCCGGCGCCTACGCCTACAACCTGGCCAAGGCGGGCGTGCGGACGTTCACCGAGGCCATATCCTACGAATTCGGCCGCATCCCCGATTGCCAGCTCACCGCCCACCTGCTCATTCCCGGCTATACCTACACCGGCATGACCAGGGCCGCCGGCAAGCCGGTCACCGAGAAGCCGCCGTCGGCATGGACGGCGGAGCAGGTCGTCGACTTCATGCTGACGAGCCTCGGCCGCGGCGACTTCTATATCCTTTGTCCCGACAATGACGTGCCGCGGGCGCTCGACGAGCGCCGCCTGCAATGGACGGCCGACGACATCATCGACAACCGGCCGCCGCTGTCGCGCTGGCGCCCGGACTACAAGGACGCGTTCGAGGCGTTCATCCGCCAGCCGCCGCGGTGATCGCGGAGCGTCCCCCGATCGGATGAGGTTATCCGATCGGCGAGGGCGGCCGCCTGAGCTGTGGACGGGGGCCGGCCGCGCTTGCCGAGGCCGGGCATTGCGCCTATAGCCCTCGCTTCAGCATGAGCGCTCCGCAACCACTTCCGGCCTTCCCGCATCGGCATTTGCTCGGGATCGAGGGCTTGTCGCGTCTCGACATGCTGCTGCTGCTCGACATGGCGGACGAAGCCGTCGAAGTGAGCCGCCAGGTCGAGAAGAAGAAGACGACGCTGCGTGGCCGCACCCAGGTGAACCTGTTCTTCGAGCCGTCGACGCGGACGCAGTCATCGTTCGAGATCGCCGGCAAGCGTCTCGGCGCCGACGTCATGAACATGTCGGTCGCATCCTCGTCGGTGAAGAAGGGTGAGACCCTGATCGACACGGCGATCACGCTCAACGCCATGCGGCCGGACATCATCATCGTCCGCCATCACCAGGCCGGCGCAGTCAACCTGCTGGCGCAGAAGGTGGAATGCTCCGTGGTCAATGCCGGCGACGGCGCCCACGAACATCCGACCCAGGCCCTGCTCGACGCGCTGACGATCCGCCGCAACAAGGGTGGCATCGAGGGGCTGGTCGTCGCCATCTGCGGCGACATCCTGCATTCGCGCGTGGCGCGGTCGAACATCATCCTGCTGCAGGCGCTCGGCGCCCGGGTGCGCTGCATCGGCCCCTCGACGCTGCTGCCGGCCGGTATCGCCGGCCTCGGCGTCGAGGTCTTCACCACCATGCGCGAGGGGCTGGCCGGCGCCGACATCATCATGATGCTGCGCCTGCAGCGCGAGCGCATGAACGGCTCCTTCGTGCCGTCGGTGAAGGAGTACTTCCGCTTCTTCGGCCTCGACGAGGAGAAGCTGTCCTACGCCAAGCCCGACGCCCTCGTCATGCATCCGGGGCCGATGAACCGCGGCGTCGAGATCGCCTCCGACGTCGCCGACGGTGCCCAGTCGCTGATCCGCGAGCAGGTGGAGATGGGCGTCGCCGTGCGCATGGCGGTGCTCGAAGCGCTGGCGCGCCACCTGCCCAACTCGTGAGGCCAGCCGTGCGTCCGCAGCTCCTCGCCAACGCCGAGCTGATCGATCCCGCCAGCGGCCGCCGGGAGCGCGGTGCCGTTCTGATCCGGGCCGGCACCATCGCCGACATCGTCTGGGGCACCGCATCGCCTGCAGCGCCCGAGGGGGCCGAGACCGTCGATTGCGCCGGTCACTGGCTGCTGCCCGGGCTCATCGACATGCGCGCCTTCGTCGGCGAGCCGGGCGCTGAACACCGCGAAACCCTGCGCACGGCAAGCCGTGCGGCTGCGGCCGGCGGCGTCACCACGCTGCTCTGCATGCCCAACACCAACCCGCCCATCGACGATCCGGCGATCGTCGACTTCGTCAAGCGGCGCGCGCGTGACACGGCGATCGTCAACGTGCATCCGGCCGCGGCGCTGACCAAGGGGATCGCGGGCGAGGAGATGACCGAGATCGGCCTGCTCAGCGAGGCCGGCGCGCTTGCTTTCTCCGACGGTGTGAAGTCGGTCCGCAACGCCCGCGTCATGCGCCGTGCGCTGACCTATGCGCGCGATTTCAACGCCCTGGTCATCCATCACACGGAAGACCCCGACCTCGTCGGCGACGGCGTCATGAACGAGGGCGAGCTGTCCAGCCGGCTCGGCCTGATCGGCATTCCGCGCGAGGCCGAGACCATCGTGCTCGAGCGCGACCTGCGCCTCGTACGCATGACCGGCGGCCGCTATCACGCCGCCCTGATCACCCACCCCCAGTCGATCGAGCTGATCCAGCGCGCCAAGGCCGACGGGCTGCCCGTCACCTGCGGCGCCTCGATCAACCACCTCGTGCTGAACGAGAACGACATCGGCGAGTACCGGACCTTCTTCAAGCTGTCGCCGCCGCTGCGGCACGAGGAGGATCGCCTGGCCCTGGTGGACGCGCTCGACGCCGGCATCATCGACGTCGTCGTGTCCGACCACAATCCGCAGGACGTGGAGACCAAGCGCCTGCCGTTCGCGGAGGCCGCCGACGGCGCCATCGGGCTGGAAACGCTGCTGGCCGGCGGCTTGCGGCTGGTGCACGGCGGCGGAGTGCGCCTCGAGCGGCTCCTTCACGCGCTGACCGTGCGGCCGGCCGAGCTGCTCGGGCTGCCGGCCGGACGGCTGGCGGCGGGAGCGCCCGCCGATCTCATCGTCGTCGACCCCGACGTCGCCTACATCCTGGACCGGGCGTCGTTGTGGTCGCGCTGCAAGAATACGCCGTTCGAAGCCGCCCGCCTGGAGGGCCGGGTGCTCGCCACCTACGTTGCCGGGCGGCTGGTCTATCAATACGCTTCGGCCTGAATGGGGTTGGCGATCGCGCGAAACGAGGCGGATATCGGGTTCCGGCCTCGGGGACGCGTCGGGGGAGTGAATGCTAGGCGGAAATGGTTGGCCGTATCTGGCTGCCGCGCTGGTCATCGGCTATGCGCTCGGATCGATTCCGTTCGGCGTCGTGCTGACGCGGCTGGCCGGCGTGGGGGATCTGCGCCGCATCGGCTCGGGCAATATCGGCGCCACCAACGTGCTGCGCACCGGCCACAAGGGCCTCGCGGCGGCGACCTTGCTGGGGGACGCCCTCAAGGGAACGGTCGCCGTGCTCATCTGTGCCCGTTGGGGCACGGGAGCGGCCCTCGCAGCCGCCCTCGGCGCTTTCCTCGGCCACCTCTTTCCCGTCTGGCTCAACTTTCGCGGCGGCAAGGGCGTCGCCACCTTCCTCGGCTGCCTGATTGCCGTGGAATTTCTCGCAGCAGTGGTCTTCGCCGTCGTCTGGCTGCTGTTCGCCTTCATCACCCGGTTTTCGTCGCTGGCGGCGCTGGTCGCCAGCGCTCTCGCCCCGGTGACGCTGATCGCTATGGGCAGCCCGTGGTCCGGCGCCCTGTTCGCGCTGCTGGCCGCCCTGCTGTGGTGGAAGCATCGGGACAACATCCGCCGGCTGCTGGCCGGGGAGGAGAGCCGCATCGGTGCCAAATAGCCGGCCGCGCCAACCAGCCGCACGCGCATGACGGCGCTGCCGCTGCCGCTCGACGATAGCCAGCGCCGGGACTGGCTGCGGCTGTCGCGCTCGGAGGGCATCGGTCCGCGCAATTTTCGTGTGCTGCTCGAGCGACACGGCAGCGCCGCCGCCGCGCTCGCGGCGCTGCCCGAGCTCGCCCGCAGGACCGGCCGGCCGATCAAGATGGCGGATGCCGCCGACGTCGACCGCGAGATCGAGGCCGCGGAGCGCTTGGGCGCCCGCTTCGTCGCCCTGGGCGAGGCCGACTATCCGCTCGCCCTGCGGGTGATCGATTCGGCGCCGCCGCTGATCGCCGTCCGCGGGCGGACAGATGCGCTCGCCATGCCCAAGGCCGCCATCGTCGGCTCCCGCAATGCGTCGGCCGCCGGGTTGAAGTTTGCCGAGCGCCTGGCGCAGGCGCTCGGCCAGGCTGGCTACGCCGTCGTATCCGGTCTGGCTCGCGGCATCGACGCCCGCGCCCACCGGGCGAGCCTGCCGACCGGAACGATCGCCGTGCTGGCCGGCGGGCATGACCGGATCTACCCGCCCGAGCACGACAAGCTGCTGGCGGCGCTGCTGGAGCAAGGCGCTGCCGTCAGCGAGATGCCCATGGGCTGGGTGCCGCGCGGGCGGGATTTCCCCCGCCGCAACCGGCTCGTCTCGGGTCTGTCGCTCGGCGTCGTCGTGGTGGAAGCGGCGATGCGCTCCGGCTCGCTGATCACCGCGCGTTTCGCGCTGGAGCAGGGGCGCGAGATCTTCGCCGTCCCCGGATCGCCGCTCGATCCGCGCGCGGAAGGCACCAACGACCTGATCCGTCAGGGCGCGACGTTGTGCGCCGATCCCGACCACGTGCTGTCGGTGCTGGCGCCTTTGCGTGAGGCGTCGCCGATGCGCCTGGAGGACCGCGGACCGGCCAGCGAGCCGTTGTGGGACGAGCTGGATTTCGCTGGCGCGGTCAGGCCCCGGCAGGATGCGCAGCCGGACACGGCGGAGGGAGCTGCCCCGGCCGCCGCGCCTGCGGTGGCCGAGCCGCACGAGATCATACTGGCGCTGCTCGGCAGCACGCCAGTGTCGGTGGACGACCTTGTGCGCGCCTCGGGGCTCACGGCGCGGGAGGTCCAGGTGGCGCTGCTCGATCTGGAGCTGAACGGCCGCATCGAGCGCCACGGCGGGCAGGCCGTTTCGCTCGTTCCCGGTCCATCGACATGATCCGTCAGGACGCCTGCGTCGCCGGCGGACGGCTTTACCCGTCTCTCGACCGGCCGCGGTCGCCGGCCTCCACGTGGGCCATGCTGAGAAAGTGAGCCAGGAGGTGCAGGTCGCCAGCCTGCGCCAGGTGGTAGAGCTCCAAGGTCATCCGCTCGATGTGGCGCGCGATGTCCCGCGGGGTCAGTGCCGGCTGCGCGCGGCGCATCCGGGGCCCCGGCGGGGGTGTCTTTGTCGTCATCGTGGTCAGCCAGCCTCGTCCCTTAGAGCGGGGTGATGTCTCGTCGAACGTCGCTCCGCTTGTTGTTGTCTTGGAGCATGCCCTTCTCCAAAGTCCGGCGTGTACGTCTTGGGATCATGCTCGAGGTTCGGGGCGACTCTGGATTCCGATACGCTTGCGAGCGCCGTTTGGATGCACGCCGCCGACCACCCGAACCCGTCATTCGATCTCCGGCGGGAGCAGCTCGCGCCGCAGCCCCTCCAGCCGGTCGAGAGCGCCCTGCAGGATGTAGGACGCGGCGATCTTATCGACGAGCTCGCCGCGCCGCGCGCGGGACGCGTCCGCGTCGATGAGCATCCGCGTGACCGCGACGGTGCTGAGGCGTTCATCCCATAGGGCAATCGGCACGTCGGTGAGCCTCGAGAGATTGCGGACGAAGGCGCCGGTCGCCTGTGTGCGGGGGCCTTCGGAGCCGTCCATGTTCAGCGGCCAGCCGACGATGAGCCCGCCGACCCCCTGCTTTTGAACGATGCCGAGCAGCAACGCCGCATCCGCGGAGAACTTCGTGCGCCGGATGGTCTCCAGCGGTGAAGCGACCCGCAGCGTCACATCGGACAGCGCCAGGCCGATCGTCTTAGTGCCGAGGTCGAGTCCAAGCAACCTCACATTCGCCGGAAGATCAAGAAAATTGCCCAGGGGCACATGGAAAGTGGGCTTTTGTGCTGTGTTCATGGGATCGTCGCCGCCTATTCACAAGGTTAGAATGTATTTTCGTCGAAGGCTCGATTGCCCGTGCCCTGGATCTGCTTTCGGCGACCACCAATACTCAAGGCTGCGGTTGCGCGAGGCGCCGCTCGGCAGGCGGCGGCCCGGACGGCTTCCTGTCGAGCGGGTCGCCCACGTTCAGCGCTCGCCAGGACGGCGGCGGCGGGGGGTGACCGTGGGGACGCCTTGCCGTAAAGCTCGCCCGGGTTTCGTCAACCCCTCCGCTGCCGCGGCCGCGAGAGCGGGGTTTTCTGGGAGAACTCGATGCAGATCACGTGGTACGGTCATTCCGCTTTCCGGCTGGATTTTGCGGGACGTTCGGTGCTGGTCGACCCGTTCTTCACGGGCAATCCGGCTTTCGATGGCAACAAGGACGAAGCCATCGACGGGATTTCCCATGTCCTCATCACCCACGGCCACGGAGATCATATCGGCGACGCCGTCGACATCGCCGACAAGACGGGCGCGACCGTCATCACCAACTACGACCTGTGCATGTACCTTGCGTCGCAGGGGCTCAAGAACTTCAATCCGATGAACACCGGCGGCACCATCGACGCCGGCGGCTTCCGCGTGACGCTGGTGCGGGCCGACCATTCGGCCGGCCTGATCGAGGTGGGCGTGAACTTCCCGCTCGGCAGCCCCAACGGCATCGTGGTGCGGGCGGACGGCGAGCCCACGGTCTATGCCATGGGCGACACAGACGTGTTCAGCGACATGGCGCTCATCAACGAGCTCTACAAGCCCGACGTCGCCTTCGTCCCGATCGGCGACCGCTTCACCATGGGGGCTGAGAGCGCGGCCTACGCCATCAGGAAGTTCCTGCCGGTCAAGACCGTGGTGCCCTGCCACTATGGCACGTTCCCGATCATCGATCCGGACGCGACCAAGTTCACGGCCGCCTTGCAGGGTGCCAGCTCCAAGGTCATCGTGCCGCAGAAGAACGAGGCGTTCGCGCCCTGAAGGCCGGAGCATGTCGCAATTGGATGAGGTCATCCGATTGCACGGACATGCTCGTGCCTTTTGAATCCGGAGCGCTTTCTGCGATCGGGTGGCTCCAACCGATGGCGAAGCGCTCCGGGACTGTGCCACGCGCACCACTTGCTTGCGGTGTGGAAGGGGCGGGTGCTATGAGGCGCCCACCCCAAATCCCGACAGGCTACAGGCCCTAGCACCGGAGGCGGCATGTCCGTCGATGCGACCACCGTTCGACGTATCGCGCATCTGGCGCGCATTGCCGTGACCGAGGACGACGTCCCTCATCTGGCCGGTGAGATCAATGCCATCCTCGCCTTCGTCGAGCAGTTGGGCCAGGTGGACGTCGCCTCCGTCGCGCCGATGACGTCGGTGTCGCCGATGGTCATGCGTCGGCGCGCCGACGAAGTGACGGACGGAGGCTACCCCGAGAAGGTGGTGGCCAACGCGCCGATCAGCGAGGACGGCTTCTTCCTCGTGCCCAAGGTGGTCGAATAGGCCATCGACTGTCCGCCGCGCGGCGGACACCGGGCCCGCAACCGTGACGTGCGACGAAAGACATCGATGTCCGAGCTGACTGATCTCACCTTGGCGCAGGCGCGCGAAGGGCTTCGCGCCAGGCGTTTTTCCTCCGTCGAGCTGACCAGGGCGTACCTGGAGGCGATGGAGCAGGCGCGGGGGCTCAACGCCTATGTGCTGGAGACGCCGGAGCGGGCCTTGGCCATGGCCGAGGCGGCTGACGCCCGGCTGGCGAAGGGCGGGGCGCGGCCGCTCGAAGGCATCCCGCTGGGCGTCAAGGATCTGTTCTGCACCGAAGGTGTCCGCACCACGGCGTGTAGCCGAATCCTGGCCGATTTCGTGCCGGCCTACGAATCGACCGTCACCAGCCAGCTCTGGGCGGACGGTGCGGTCATGCTCGGCAAGCTCAACAACGACGAGTTCGCCATGGGCTCGTCGAACGAGACCTCGGCCTTCGGGCCGGTGATCTCGCCGTGGCGCCGCGACGGCTCGGATGCACCGCTGGTGCCCGGCGGCTCCTCGGGCGGCTCCGCCGCAGCCGTGGCCGCGCGCCTCTGCCTGGGCGCCACGGCGACCGACACCGGCGGCTCCATTCGCCAGCCGGCGGCGTTCACCGGCACGGTCGGCATCAAGCCCACCTACGGCCGCTGCTCGCGCTGGGGCATCGTCGCCTTCGCCTCGTCGCTGGACCAGGCCGGGCCGATCGCCCGCACCGTGCGCGACAGCGCCATCCTGCTGTCGTCCATGGCCGGGCTCGATCGCAAGGACACGACCTCCGTCGACCTGCCGGTGCCGAATTTCGAGGCGGCCGTCGGCCGGGGCGTGGCCGGGCTCACCATCGGCATCCCGCAGGAGTACCGCGTCCCCGGCATGTCGGCGGAGATCGAAGACCTCTGGCAGCGCGGAGCGGGCTGGCTCAAGGCGGCCGGCGCCAACATCGTCGAGGTCTCGCTGCCGCATACCAAGTACGCGCTGCCGGCCTATTACATCGTCGCCCCGGCGGAGGCGTCGTCGAACCTGGCGCGCTACGACGGCGTGCGCTACGGCCTGCGCGTGCCCGGGCGCGACATCGTCGAGATGTACGAGAACACACGTGCCGCCGGCTTCGGCCGTGAGGTCAAGCGCCGCATCATGATCGGCACCTACGTGCTGTCCGCCGGCTACTACGACGCCTATTATCTGAGGGCGCAGAAGCTGCGCTCGCTGATCAAGCGCGATTTCGACGCGGTCTATGCGCAGGGCGTCGATGCCATCCTGACGCCGGCGACGCCGTCGGCCGCCTTCGCGCTCGGCGAGAAGGGGGCAGCCGATCCCGTGGAGATGTACCTGAACGACATCTTCACGGTTACCGTGAACATGGCGGGGCTTCCCGGCATCGCCGTGCCGGCCGGGCGCGACGGCCAGGACCTGCCGCTCGGCCTGCAGCTGATCGGCAAGCCTTTCGACGAGGAGACCCTGTTCGCCGCCGGGCAGGTGATCGAGGACGCCGCAGGCCTGTTCGCTCCGCCGTCGCAGTGGTGGCGTTGACGCCATCCGGGAGGCTGTCATGGCCTATGCGGTGAAGGAGATCTTCAAGACCTTGCAGGGCGAGGGCGCCCAGACCGGCCGGGCCGCGGTGTTCTGCCGCTTCGCCGGCTGCAACCTGTGGAGCGGCCGCGAGGAGGATCGCGGCAAGGCCGTCTGCCAGTTCTGCGATACCGATTTCGTGGGCTTGGACGGGGAGGGTGGCGGTCGCTTCGCATCCGCCGACGATCTCGCCGACGCCATCGAGACCGCCTGGGACGGCGGCCTGGAGCGCCGCTTCATCGTCTTCACCGGCGGCGAGCCGCTGCTCCAGCTGGACGAGCGATTGCTCGACGCCGTGCACGAACGCGGCTTCACCTGCGCCGTGGAGACCAATGGCACGGTCGAGCCGCCGGCCGGCCTCGACTGGATCTGCGTCAGCCCCAAGGCCGGCGCGCCGCTGGTGGTGCGCCGCGGCGACGAGCTCAAGCTCGTCTATCCGCAGCCGGAGCTGCCGCCCGAGACCGTGGCCGGACTTGATTTCGCTCACTTCTATCTGCAACCGATGGATGGAGCGGAAAAGGCCGCCAACACGGCCGCGGCGATAGCCTATTGCCTGGCCAATCCGCGCTGGCGGCTGAGCGTCCAGACCCACAAGGTGATCGGTATTCCTTGATGTTCGAGCTCTCCAAGCAGTTCCGCTTCGAGGCGGCGCATACGCTCCGGCGCGAGGTGGACGCCGAAGGGAGCCGGCGCATCCATGGCCATTCCTACCGGGCCGAGGTGACCGTGCGCGGCGTCCCCGATCCGGTGACCGGCATGCTGATCGACCTCGGGCTGTTCGAGCGGGCGCTGGCGGCGGCGCGCGACGGGCTCGATCACCATTTTCTCGACGAGGTGCCGGACCTGGGGCCGGCCACCATGGAAAACCTGGCCCTGTGGATCTGGCGCAAGGTGGAGCCGGTCTGCCCCGGCCTGGCGCACGTCACCGTGTTCCGGGATTCCAACGGCGAGAAGTGCACCTATTTCGGCGAACGGGCGTAAGCTGCGCCGACCCATGAGAGATGCGGCTTCCGGGCGAAGCCGACGAGGACCGCGACGATGAATGCACCCATGCGCTCCGCCAAGCTGATCAAGGGCGCCACCGGCGACTGGGAGGTGGTGATCGGCATGGAGATCCATGCCCAGGTCACCTCGCAGTCGAAGCTGTTCTCCGGCGCCTCGACCGAGTTCGGCGGCGACCCGAACGACCACGTCTCGCTGGTCGACGCGGCGATGCCGGGCATGCTGCCGGTGATCAACGACGAGTGCGTCAAGCAGGCGATCCGCACCGGCCTCGGCCTCAAGGCGCAGATCAACCTCGCCTCGGTGTTCGACCGCAAGAACTACTTCTATCCCGACCTGCCGCAGGGCTATCAGATCAGCCAGTACAAGCATCCGATCGTCGGCGAGGGGCAGGTCGTCGTCGACCTGGCCGAGGGCGCGCAGGTCACCGTCGGCATCGAGCGGCTCCACCTGGAGCAGGATGCCGGCAAGATGCTGCACGATCAGCACGCGACCATGAGCTTCGTCGACATCAACCGCTCGGGCGTGGCGCTGATGGAGATCGTCTCCAAGCCGGACCTGCGCTCGTCGGACGAGGCGCGCGCCTATGTCAGCAAGCTGCGCACCATCCTGCGCTACCTCGGCACCTGCGACGGCGACATGGAGAAGGGCTCGCTGCGCGCCGACGTCAACGTCTCCGTGCGCAAGCCGGGGGACCCGCTGGGCACCCGCTGCGAGATCAAGAACGTCAATTCGATCCGCTTCATCGGCCAGGCGATCGACTACGAAGCGCGCCGGCAGATCGGCATCCTGGAGGACGGCGGCGCGATCGCCCAGGAGACGCGCTTGTTCGACGCCGGCAAAGGCGAGACGCGGTCGATGCGCTCCAAGGAAGAGGCGCACGACTACCGCTACTTCCCCGACCCCGACCTGCTGCCACTGGTCCTCGAGCAGGCCCTCGTCGACGATCTGGCCCGGCACCTGCCGGAGCTGCCCGATGAGAAGAAGGCCCGTTTCATGGCCCAGTACGGGCTGGCGGCGTACGATGCCGGCCTGCTGGTCGCGGACAAGGACACTGCCGATTTCTTCGAGGCGACCGCCGGCCACGGCAACACGCCGCGCGACGCCAAGGCCGTCGCCAACTGGATCATGGGCGATGTCTCGGCCTACGCCAATTCGGTGGGGCTGCCGGTCGCCCAAACGCACGTCACGCCGGCCCAGATCGCAAGCATCGTCGACCTCATCGGCGAGGGCATCATCTCCGGCAAGATCGCCAAGGACGTGCTCGCCATCATCGTCGCCGAGGAGAAGTCGGGCGATCCGCGGGCCATTGTCGAGGCGCGTGGGCTGAAGCAGGTCACTGACACCGGCGCCATCGAAAAGGTCGTCGACGAGATCATCGCGGCCAATCCGGACAAGGTGGAGCAGGCCAAGGCCAAGCCGACCCTGATCGGCTGGTTCGTGGGGCAGGTGATGAAGGCGAGCGGCGGCAAGGCCAATCCGCAGGCCGTCAACGAAATCCTGAAGGCCAAGCTCGGGATCTGATCCGGATGGCCGTTCCATGGCTGGCGCGCGGAGTGGATTCGCGGTTCGCGAAGGCATACGCCGATGGAGCGCGCTCGTCGGAGAGGCAACACGCAGCTCCAAGCTCTTGAATTCGGTGGTCTTGTCCGGACCGGCGGGGGCGCCCGTCGGGAGGCGCTCCGGGCCGGCGTGTGCCAGAGCACGTGCAGGCTGGCGACCGCCTCCCCATATGCGATGGGCGTTCGAGAAGCCTGTTACCCGCCGCCATGGAGCCGCGGCGCCGGGCCGGACCGACCGAGGAACCCGCGCACGCGGTCCAGACGCAAGCGTGCATGTCTGGCATGACTTGCGCATGTGCCGGCGGACGCGGTCCGACGACGATCTCTCAAGCATAGGCGGCTCGCGCGCAACGAGCGGAGCATGCGCTCCGCTCAGTGGTACGCTCATGTGCGCTAACGCACTTTGCCCGGCGAAAACCGCTACCTACGATCCGCGCGGAAACGCCGGCAGGAGACAACAATGGTCAAACAAGGCAAGCCGATCGAGCTCTATTACTGGCCTACACCCAATGGGTGGAAGGTATCGATCATGCTTGAGGAGTGCGAGCTCCCCTATGTGGTCCACCCGGTGAACATCGGCAAGGGTGACCAGTTCAAGCCCGAGTTCCTGGCCATCTCGCCCAACAACCGCATGCCGGCCATCGTCGACCCGGAAGGGCCCGACGGGCGGCCGATCTCGGTGTTCGAGTCCGGCGCCATCCTGCAGTATCTCGGCCGCAAGACGGGCCAGTTCTACCCGACCGACGAGCGCCGTCGCGTCGCCGTCGACGAATGGCTGTTCTGGCAGGTCGGCGGCCTCGGCCCCATGGCGGGCCAGGCCCACCACTTCCGCATCTATGCGCCGGAGCGGATCCCCTACGCCGTCGAGCGCTATACCAACGAGGTGCACCGGCTCTACAGCGTGCTGGACAGGCGCCTGGCCGATCACGAATTCCTCGCCGACGACTACTCCATCGCCGACATGGCCACCTTCGGCTGGGCCAAGCTGTGGGAGCGGCAGGGCCAGGACATCAACGATTTCCCGCACATGCGACGCTGGCTCGAGGCGATCAAGGCGCGGCCGGCAGTGCAGCGCGGGCTGGCCGTCAATGCCGAGGACCGGCAGAAGCTCGACATCATGAAGGATCAGGAAGCCCGCAAGGTGCTGTTCGGGCAGGGCGCTCGCTGAACGCGCAGCGGCTGGCGCGGACGGCCCCCAGCCTGACGAAGCGTATCAGAGGACATCACCCGCAGGCCCATATGCGGCCAGGAACACATCGACCGCCGCGTCGACCGTGTAGTCGATCGCCTGCGGTGTCGGTTGGGCCGTGAGGCCGAAGAACAGCGGCTTGAGAATGCTGCCCTGGCACAACTCCAGGAAATGGTAGGCAGCCAGTACTGGGTCCGGCGTCCGCAGGCGGCCCGCTCCTGCCTGGGCCGTGATGTACGCCGCCAACCGGTTGACGCCGTAACCGGGCCCCGCCTCGTAGAAGACGCGGCCGACCTGTGGAAACTTCTCGGCGGCGGCCATGACCATGCGCACCATCGAAATGTGGTCGGGCTGCACCAGCATGTTGACGATGCTGCGTCCGTAGCTGCGCAGCACGCCGCGCACGTCCGGATCGTCGATCACCAGCGACACGATCTGCTCGGCCGCCTGCCGCCGGTCTTCCAGCACGAGATCCCGGAACAGATCCTCCTTGCTGGCGAAATAGACGTACAGCGTTCCCTTGGACACGCCTGCCGCCTTGGCGATGTCGCCCATGCTGGCGCCGTCGAAGCCGCGGGACCGGAAGATCCGCCGCGCGCCCGCCAGGATCTGCAGGCGCTTGGATACCTGCGGCGCCTCGTCCGCCTCGACGGCCGCCGCCCCACGGGCCGGCTTGCTGTTCGTCGTTTCCACGTCCACGCAGCGATCCATCATCGGTTATGACTACAGGCACCGTACTCACGCTTGCGCACGCGCCCATGTCAAGCTCGCATGGCCTATATATTGACTGAACGGTTCGGTCAATCTAGACGTGAGCGAGCAGCAGAGCAGTGCCGGGGTGAGTGCGCATGGATAGGCGAGAGAGCGTCGAAGCGGAGCCGGGCGGCGCCGCGGCGGGGCCCGGCGACGAACTGGGTGCATCCGCGGCCGCGATGAGCTTGCCCCGCGCCGCCGTCCTGGTGCCCGTCCCGGATCCCGCTGCGCGAGGGCCGGCGCCGGCCGCGCCGGCGCGGATCCCACCGAGCCCGGTGGACACGCCGCGCTCCGCTCCGCCCGCGACCCCCGATGCGCCGGCTCCGGCACGCAAGCGCGGCCGCAAGCGCTTCATCTTCCTCGGCGTGATGCTGGTGCTGCTGAGCGCCGGTGGGTATTTCGGCTACCAATGGTGGACCGTCGGACGCTTCCTGGTCTCCACGGACGACGCCTACGTGCGCGCCGACATGACGATCCTGGCGTCGAAGGTCTCCGGCTACGTCACCGCCGTCCCAGTCGACAACAACCAGGGCGTCAAGGCGGGCGACCTGATCGCCAAGATCGACGACGGCGACTATGCGCTGGCCGTGCAGTCCACGCGCGACAAGGTGGCGACCCAGCAGGCCACGGTGGCCCGCATCGCCGAGCAGACCAAGGCAGCCCAGGCGAGCGTCGACCAGGCCCAGGCGCAGATCCCGGCCAATCAGGCCGATCTGGTGCGGACCACGGCCGAGCTCGACCGGCAGAACCAGCTGGCGCAGCGCGACTATGCCAGCCAGCAGAAGCTCGAGACGGCGCGGGCCGACCGGGCGCGCGCCGATGCGGCCGTGAAGGGCGCGCAGGCCGGTCTGGCTGCGGCGAAGGCCAACGTCGCCGTCCTCAACGCGCAACGCGTGGAGGCCGAGCGCCTCCTGGCCGAGCTGAAGACGGCGGTGGCCAAGGCGGAGCGGGACCTGTCCTTCACCGAGGTCAGGGCGCCGATCGACGGGACCATCGGCAACAAGGCCGTGCAGGTGGGCCAGTTCGTGCAACCCGGAGCGCGGCTCGCGGCGCTGGTGCCGCTCGACGACGTCTACGTCGACGCCAATTTCAAGGAGACGCAGCTCGCCCGGCTCAAGGCCGGCCAGCCCGTGGACATCACCATCGACGCCTTCCCCGGCCGTCGGTTCGCCGCGGTGGTCGAGAGCGTGTCGCCGGCGTCGGGTGCCCTGTTCAGCCTGCTGCCGCCCGACAACGCCACGGGCAACTTCACCAAGATCGTGCAGCGCGTGCCGGTGCGGCTCCGGCTCAGTCCGGAGGTGACGGCCGAGCATGTGCTGCGGCCGGGCATGTCGGTGGTGGCGACGGTGTCGATCAAGGACGGCGACACCGCGCCCGCGAACCGGCTGGCCAAAAGCGAGCCGGCCAAAAACGAGCCCAGGGATCAGCTCAAGCCTTCCGGACGGGACCACGCCGCGGCACCCGAGCGCCCGCAGCCGTCGGTGGCGCCGCCGGCGCCCGAGCGGAAGAAGGCGCCGGTGGCTTCACGATGAGCCGCCGCCGCGCCACCCCGTCGACGGCGCTCCGAGGCCGCGCATGAGTGCGGTGGCGACGGCCGGCGCCCGGGCGCTGCCGCCGGCCGGCGCGTCGCCGGCGAACACCAAGCTCGACGGGCGCAAGTTCTTCGCGTTCCTGTGCATGGTGTTCGGGATGTTCATGGCCATCCTGGACATCCAGATCGTGTCGGCGTCGCTGGCCGAAATTCAGGCTGGGCTCGCCGCCAGCGCCGACGAGATCTCCTGGGTCCAGACCAGCTATCTCATTGCCGAAGTGATCATGATCCCGCTCTCGGGCTTCCTCTCCCGGGCGCTGTCGACGCGCGTGATCTTCTCGATCTCCGCGGCCGGCTTCACGATCATGAGCTTCATGTGCGCGACGGCCACCTCGATCGAGCAGATGATCGTCTACCGGGCCCTGCAGGGCTTCATCGGCGGCGGCATGATCCCGACGGTGTTCGCCTCCGCCTACCTCGTCTTCCCTCCGGAGAAGCGGCCGGTCGTGTCGCCCATCATCGGGCTGGTGGCGACGCTCGCGCCCACCATCGGCCCGACCGTCGGCGGCTACCTGACCGATCTGTTCTCCTGGCACTGGCTGTTCCTCGTCAACATCGTGCCCGGCATCTTCGTGACCATCGCCACGGTCACGCTGGTCGATTTCGACGAACCGCATTTCGCCCTGCTCAAGCGCTTCGACTGGCTGGGCCTCGCCGCCATGGCGGCCTTCCTGGGCAGTCTCGAATTCGTGCTGGAGGAGGGGCCGACCAAGGACTGGTTCGACGACGAGTACATCGCCATCTTCGCCGTCGTGAGCGTGGTGGCGGCTGTCGCCTTCTTCTGGCGCGCGCTCAACCGGGCGGAGCCGGTCGTCGATCTCAAGGCCTTCACCAACCGCAACTTCGCGGCCGGCTGCGCCTTCAGCTTCGTCATGGGCATCGGCCTCTACGGGCTGACCTATCTCTATCCGGTCTATCTCGCCCGCATCCGCGGCTACTCGGCCTTGCAGATCGGCGAGACCATGTTCGTCACCGGCGCCTTCATGTTCATCACGGCGCCCATCGCCGGGCGGCTGTCCGCCAAGGTCGATCCCCGCCTGATGCTGGCGGTCGGCTTTGCCGGCTTCGCGCTGGGGACTTGGCAGGTCACGTGGATCACCAAGGACTGGGACTTCTGGGAGCTGTTCGTGCCGCAGGTCCTGCGCGGGGTGTCGCTGATGACCTGCATGATCCCGATCAACAACATCGCGCTCGGCACGTTGCCCCCGCAGCAGCTCAAGAACGCCTCGGGGCTGTTCAATCTCACCCGCAACCTCGGCGGCGCCGTCGGCTTGGCCCTCATCAACACGCTGCTCAATGCCCGCCTCGATCTGCACCTCAGCCGCCTGATCGAGCGGGCCAGCTGGGACCGCAATGTCGTCGTCGAAACCCTCGACACGCTGGCGCAGGCCATGGGGACCCTGGGCAGCGACGCGGACAATGCGGCGCTCAAGCAGGTGGCGCTGATGGTCCGCCAGCAGGCAACGGTGATGGCCTTCGCCGACGTCTTCTTCGTGCTCACCTTCCTCTTCGCGTCGCTCGTCCTCTTCTCGCCGATCATGCGCCGCCCTCAGCCCGGTGCAGGCCCCGCCGACGCGCACTGAGACAAAGGCGGAACTGCGGTCGCACCCCTCATGAAACCGCTTTCCTGACCGCGCGAACGTGCTGTAGGTGTGCCCCCGTCCGGGGGTAGGCGATGGCGACGAGGAACGAACACGTGGCCGTGGGGGCGGTGCGCCGCAACTTCGCGCCGTGGTCGGACCCCAACGCCCAACCGTTGATCCGGTTCGACGGCGTCACCAAGCGCTATGGCGCCACCACCGCCGTCGATGCGCTTTCGCTGTCGATCTACGAGCGCGAGTTCTTCTGCCTGCTCGGCCCGTCCGGCTGCGGCAAGACCACCCTGATGCGTCTGCTGGCGGGGTTCGAGACCCCGGACGAGGGCCGCATCCTGCTCGCCGGCGTCGATCAGGCGGCGACACCGCCGCATCTGCGGCCGGTGAACATGATGTTCCAGTCCTATGCCCTGTTCCCGCACATGAGCGTGGAAGGCAACATCGGCTTCGGACTGCGCCAGGAGAGGCTGCCCCGGGACGAGATCCGGGCGCGCGTCGACGACATGCTGCGCCTGGTGCAGCTCACCGGGCTCGCTAAACGGCGTCCCGACCAGCTCTCGGGCGGGCAGCGCCAGCGCGTCGCTCTGGCGCGGGCGCTGGCCAAGCGTCCCAGGGTGCTGCTGCTTGACGAGCCGTTGGCCGCTCTCGACAAGAAGCTGCGCGAGGCCACGCAGTTCGAGCTGATGGACATCCAGATGACGCTCGGCACCACCTTCCTGGTGGTGACGCACGATCAGGAGGAGGCCATGGCCATGGCCGACCGCATCGCCGTGATGGAGCACGGCCGGATCGCGCAGCTCGACCCGCCCAACGTCATCTACGAACAGCCCGCCAGCCGCTACGTCGCCCAGTTCATCGGTGACGTGAACCTGCTCGAGGGGAAAGTCACGGACCGCCGGGGCGACCTCTGCACCGTATCCTGCCCGGCAGCCGACGCGTCCCTGAGCGTCGTCTCGACCGAGGCCATGACGCGTGGGCAGGCTGTGGCGGTCGCGATCCGCCCCGAGAAGATGCGGCTCGGCCGGGGCCGGCCTCCGCCCGGCACGTCCAATGCGATCACCGGCGAGGTGTGGGACATCGGCTACCTCGGCGATTGGACGACCTACGTGATCAAGCTCGCCAGCGGCCACCTCCTGCGCGCCTCGCAAGCCAATGTCGCGCGCTTCGTCGAGCAGCCGCTGACCTGGGAGGAGACGGTCCATGCGGTCTTCGCGCCCGACGCAGCCGTGATCCTGAGCCGGTAGCGCCGCGATGGTGGCGAAGCAGGGCACACGTTGGTCCGGGCGGGCGCTGGTACGCTTCTGGCCGTTTGCCTGGCTGATCGTGTTCTTCGCGCTGCCGTGCCTCCTGGTGCTGCGCATCAGCCTCTCGGAGGTGGCGACGGCGCAGCCGCCCTACCGGCCCGTGATCGACTGGTCGGCGGGGCTCGACGGCGTCCTGACGGCGGCACGGGCGCTGAGCTTCGACAACTTCCGCATGCTGCTCGACGACAGCCTCTACTGGCAGTCGGCGCTGTCGTCGGTGCGGCTGGCGGCCACGGCCACGCTCATCCTGCTCGTGCTCGGCTATCCCATGGCGTACGCCGCCGCGCGCCTGGCGAAGCGCTGGCGCGAGATCGTCGTCATGCTCGTCGTGCTGCCGTTCTGGACGAGCTTCCTCATCCGCGTCTACGCATGGATCGGCATCCTGAAGCCCGAGGGCCTTCTCAACGCGGGCCTGATGAAGGTCGGCATCATCGATGCGCCGCTCGAGATCCTCAACACCGAGAGGGCGATCCTGATCGGGCTGGTCTATTCATACCTGCCGTTCATGGTGCTGCCGCTCTACGCCACGCTGGAGAAGCTCGACGGAACCCTGCTCGAGGCAGCCCAGGATCTGGGCGCGGCGCCGACGAAGGCGTTCTGGGCCATCACCGTGCCGCTATCGTGGCCCGGCATCGTTGCCGGGGCGCTGCTCTGCTTCATCCCGATGGTCGGCGAATTCGTCATTCCCGATCTGCTCGGCGGGTCCGAGACGCTGATGATCGGCCGGACGCTGTGGAGCGAGTTCTTCGGCAACCGCGACTGGCCGCTGGCCTCGGCGGTTGCGGTGGTGCTGCTCGTGCTCCTGGTCGGACCGATCGTCGTCTTCCGTGAGCTGGAGGCGCGCCGGTCCGCATCGGGGGCGGGCGGGCTCACGGGAGGCCGCTGATGCGCCGCGGCAGCGCCTTTCGCAGCACGGTGCTGATCCTCGGCCTGGGCTTTCTCTACCTGCCCATCGTGGTGCTGGTGATCTATTCGTTCAACGCCTCGCGCCTGGTGACGGTCTGGGGCGGTTTCTCGGTCAAGTGGTACGCGGCGCTGCTTGCCAACGCACCGTTGATGGAGGCCGCCTGGACCAGCCTCAAGATCGCCGCCTTGTCGGCGACGATGGCGACGGTGCTCGGCACGTTGGCCGCCCTGGCGCTGGTCCGGCATGGCCGCTTCGGTGGCCGGTCGCTCTTCACCGGGCTGATCTACGCGCCCCTGGTCATGCCCGAGGTCATCGTCGGGCTGGCCCTGCTGCTGCTGTTCGTGTCGGTGGGCGTGGACCGCGGCCTCTGGACCGTGGTCATCGCCCATACGACGCTGACCCTGTGCTTCGCCACCGTGATCATCCAGGCGCGGCTGGCGAGCTTCGACCGGTCGCTGGAGGAGGCCGCGATGGATCTCGGCTGTCCGCCGGCCAAGACGTTCTTCACCGTCACGCTGCCGCTGATCGCACCGGCCGTGGCTGCGGCCTTCCTGCTCGCCTTCACGCTGTCGCTCGACGACCTGGTCATCGCGAGCTTCACCACCGGACCCGGCGCAACGACGCTGCCGATGCGCATCTACAGCCAGGTGCGGCTGGGCGTGACGCCCGAGATCAACGCCGCCTGCACCATCCTCATCGCGTTCGTCGCCGTCGGCCTGGGTCTTTCGTTCGCCTTGACGCGGCGCGCGGCCAGAAGCGGCGCGGACGACGGGAGCGAGACGCAGGCGCCCGCACGCCACGGGGCGCGACGAACCGTGCGCGAAACACCCTGACCGAGACACGCCGGACGGGACGGCTCGCGCCCCTGGCCCGACTCGGAGCTTGCGCGCGACGATGATATAAACCTTGCTGTAAGGTTAACGGCGACTTTGGCGACGGGCGCCCGGCACAAGTGCCTCGCGACAGTGCGAAACATCCGGGCCCGGCAACGGCGGCGTGCATTCGACCTGCGCCGGGTTAGGAAAAAATGGCGTCGGCATCTATCCCGCCGCGTGGCGGAGAGCCGGCTGAACGTCCCGGCCGGGGTTGAATGTTCGGGCGGCGTACGATTAAAGTTCGCAACTAGGACAAATAGCCTTCAAAATAGTCATTTTGCTGCTGCTGAGGGTAGGCGAGCGATGATCGGCATTGGACAGCTCCTGAACAAGCGGACCTTTCCGCAGCAAACGGTGACCACCCCGCCGAAGGAGCGGTTGCGGCTTCCGCAGCAGCGTGAGCCCGGCAGCGAGGTGCAGGTCGAAACCCAGGCCGAAACCGAAGTCGAAGCCGTCCGTCCCGCGCCGCCGCCGCCCGACGCCACCCACGAGGCAGTCCGCTCGCAGCTGGCCGACTTCTCGCAGAGCCTGGGCTTTCTCACGCAACTCAAGGGCTCGGCGTCGGAGCTGCAGCAGGCGATCGGCTCCATCCTCGACGATTTCGAGCGGACGCGCATCGAGCATGCCGCGATCAGCAAGGAGCTCAAGGCCGAGCGCACCCATCGCGCCGACCTCCTGCGCGACGTCGCCAAGGCGCAGGAAGACCTCCAGACGGCCCACCAGCACCGGCTGCACTTGGAAGACACCGTCGAGCGCCATCAGCTGAATGTGCGGACGTTGGAATCCGACCTGTCGGGTGCCAACGAGTCCGCGACGTTGCGTGAGGCCAAGCTGGCGGATCTTGAGCTGCAGCTGGCCCAGGAGCACTCGGCAAAGGAGCAGCTGGCCGATGAGGTGGCGTCGTACCGCGATCGCTTCGAGGCCAGCCAGAACGCCCTTGCGCAGATGGAGACCGACCTGCGCAAGGAGACGCAGCAGGTCTCGTTGCTGAGCGAGGAGCTGGAGAACCTGAAGGCTGCGCTTGACGACGGCGGCCGCAGGCTGGCCAAGCGGGAGCGCGAGCTGTCGGACTCCGACAACGCCCACAAGGCCGCCATTGCGCGCATCGCGGAGCTGGAGAACAGCGCCGCCCAGGTTGATACGGCCCACAAGAACCATGTGAGGGACGTCGGCGAGAAGCTCGAATTCTACCAGTCGCAGGCGTCGTCGCTCGAGGCCAAGCTGGCCGCCACCGGCTCACGCGCCCAAGTGGCCGAGCAGCTGCTGGGCCAGGTCCGTGACGAGCTGAAGCAGAAGATCGACGCGCTGGCGGCCGCCGAGCGGCAGCTCCTCAAGGTTACGCTCGAGCGCAATGGCCTGGACAAGCGCGTCGCCGACCTCAGCAAGGAGCGCGACAAGACCGAGGCGCGCTGGCAGGAGACGAACGACATCAACAACAAGCTCGCCGAGCGCAGCCACATGCTGGTCGCCAACTTCAACTCCAAGGAGCGCCAGTACGACACCATCCAGCAGCGCCTCAACGACGTCTCGCAGGAGCTCACCAACGCACGGGCGCAGATCCGCAACAACGAGCAGCGTTTCGACTCGCGCGTCGTCGAGCTGACCTTCCAGCTCGAGCAGGAGCGCATCGCCCGGCGGCTGGCGGAGAAGTCGCTGGAAGTCTCGCGTCAGAACATCGAGGACCTGCGGCGCGACCTGTTCCACGCCCGCAGCCTGAGGGGCGGGACCAGCCTCTCCGTCGTGCCGGCGGACGACGCCGCCGCGGTGTCGGTGCCGGACGAAGCGCCGGCCGAGAAGGACGAGCTGGCTGCGCCGAAGACGATCACGGGGCCGGTCAACACCGCTGCCGAATAAGGCCGCTCGGCCCCTCGGACCGGGACGAGAGCCCCGCGGCGCCGTTAGCAGCCGTGCAGACGCGGGCCTCGGCTAGACGGCGCCGCTCGCGTCCCTGCGTCGCCTCACCCGTGGCAAAGGCGGCTCCGAGCCTCTGTCCGTCGACGTCAGCTTGCGACACGGGCGCGCAGCGCGGTGGGGATAAGCCGCCGGCAACTGCGGGTAGACCAGGGCCGAAAGCCGGCTATAAGGGGATGGGAGCCAGCGGATCATTTTCCGATTGCCGTTGCATGCTGTTCCGGTGACGAAATGATCCCGGTCTCATCTGAGCGAGACAAGAAGCTTATTCGATATCTGAGCGTTCTTCGAGGTCATACGATCTCATTCTGCCAAGAAGATAGCCGGAACGAACAGCCCTTTAATAAGCTGACGGAAGTTTTTCGGCTGTTTGCGACACAGCCGTGCTTCGTGACGGCCAAATTCGTCGAGGAGCCTCAACGGCGATTTTATCTCACGGAACGAACGGTTTATTTTTTCAAAGGGGAGGGAGATCAAGAAATATACGTTATTCAGGACGAGAAGCCGGGTAAGCTCTACATAACTGAGCTGATTTGACTATAGTGCCGGCGGATATACCGGCTGATCATCTTGCTTACTGGCCTCGACTTTGTCCGGGCGTCGTTCCCGAGCAGGCCATCTGGTGCGAGCTCCAGGATCGACGGGAGCTACGGGATCGCCGGTAGAGATCGCTGTAAGCCTCGCGCCAATCCGGGCGAGGCTCGGCAATGCGTTCCTCGTCGGCGGCACGTAAAGCGAGGTCGCGTCCTCGCCGGTGACGGCGAGACGTGCGGATGCCTCGATCCAGGACCCCATATGGGCGGCAACAACCCCGAGCTCGGCCGCGGCGGCGCGGGGGCATGCCTCAAGGAGCCGCTCCGCGGCCCGCGCTACGGCGTCTTTTGCTGGCTGGCTGGCGCAAGGAGCGGCGCGGCGGCGCCAGAGCGGCGGATGAGCGCCTTCACGTCCGGGCCGACGCGCGGATCATCCCAGCTGCCGAAGAATTCGAAGGGCAGCTCGGCCGAGGCGGACTTGAGGCCGTTCGGCTGGGGCGCGACCGTACCGTTCACGGCGAGGGTGCGATCGGCGACCGACATCTGGCCCGAGAGCGTTGCCTTCATGCTGGCCGTCGACACGGTCGCGTCGGTCAGCTCGACGACGCCGCCGGAGATCGCCAGCGACAGTCCGGCCTGCTCGAACGGCGTTCGGCCCCCGCGCCACTCGGAGGCCGCCGACAGCGGCCGCCGTTCGGCGCGGCGCAACAGCTCGCTGAAGTCGATGCCGACGATCTCGCCTTGCCGGACGGTGATGGTGCCGCGTCCGCTGAGGGACCGCGCCAAGTCCATGATGGAGCCGCCGTTGGCATCCGCCAGGATTTGCATCGAGCCCGTGCCGGCGATCCGCCGTACGTCGAACCCGTCGGCCAGCGCGGAGGCCAGATCGACGCGCTCCATCACGCCTTGCAGGCGGGCGTCGATGCCGTTCTCCGACGGCTGCAGGATCAAGCGGCCCTTGACGTTGCCACGATAGGCTGAGGCGCGGCTGAGCGCGATCTCGAAGCGGCCGCTCCGGAGCATGATGCTGGTCGCCAGATCTGCCATGGTGAAGCGACCGAGCGTCGCGCGAGACGCGGAGACCCGCAGATCCAGGTCGCCGCCGAGAATGGTGCTCCGCTCGATCTGATCGCGCGTCCATGCTCCATCGCTGTCGAGGCGCGGCTTCAGCGGGCGGGCGAAGCGCGACAGGTCGAGCGCATCGGCGGCCAGCGTGCCGGAGAGGGCGATGCGTCCGCCCTCGATCCGGGCCGACACCGCGCCCTCCATCTGATCGTCGCCGACGGCCACGGTGGCCGTCGAGATCGCCAGCCCGCGCGGCGACAGCGTGGCCGCCCCGGAGACCGAGAAGCCGTCGATCAGCTGGGCGAACGGCAGGCCTACGCCAATCCAGCGATCGACATCCGCCAGGGAGTCGGTGCCGCACGTGACCTGGCCGTCGAAGCGGGTGCCGCCTTGGGAGAGCGTTCCCCGGCCGAGCAGCGAGAACCGGTCGGCCTTCACCCTCAGGCTGATGTCGCTGTCCCGGCTGGCGCTCAGCTCGGTGGGGTTGAGGCCGGCGAGCAGCACGTCGACGGAGCGGCCCCCATAGGAGAATTGACCGGCCAGGCCGATGGCCCTCGCCGGATCCGGCCAGGCGACGACGACGTTGAGGTCCTTCAGGCGGTCCTCGACACCGTTCGGCCGCTCGAATTGGACTGTCCCGCCGACGACGACGAGCCGCGGCACATGCGGGTAGCGGCCGACGATGCCGGCTCCGGCGGTGCGCGTCAGGCGCTTGAGCCACTCTTCCCACGCCTCGAACGGCTGCGACTCGGTCGCCACGCGCAGGGTCGGCTCGAACAGCGTCACGTCGGACAGCTCGAGCTCGCCGCGCAGCAGCGGCAACAGCTTCACTTCTCCGCGGAACTGGGTCGTCCGCAGGCGGACCCGGCCGTCCTCGGAGTGCAGCGCCACCTCTTCCATCTTGATGCGCGGCGCCGGCAGGAAGGCGAGGGTGGTGCGACCATCGACCTCCAGGTCGAGGCCCGTGAGCGCTTTGACGTGCTTGCCGATGCGTTGGCTGGCGTAATCGTTCGCAAGGGTCCAAGGCGCCATTCCGACGCCCAGGAGAGCGAGGCAGGCGAAGGCAATCAATAGAACACTGCGTCTTCGCATTTGACCTTGCGTGTTGGGGGCGTCGTGAGGCACGGGCGAATCACGTCGCCGGCGCCCGTCCACCTTCTGGCATCAAGCGGCGCAAAACGTCAGAACTGTGTCAGGCCCGCTTTATCCCGGGCCAAGCACCAGCTATGACGACATTTCCTGTGCGGCGCAACATGGCGGCACGGGCTCCGCTGCGTCATGGCGTTCGCGGCAAAAATGAGCGATCGTGCCGAGCGCTCCATTCATGGGAGAATCTGATGCGGAAGGTATATCGGGACGCAGTCGAAGCCCTCGCCGGCCTTCTCAGGGACGACATGGTGATCATGTCCGGCGGGTTCGGCCTGTGCGGCATACCCGATACGTTGATCGACGCCGTCAGGGCTTCGGACGTCAAGGGACTGACCATCATCTCCAATAACGCCGGCGTCGACGGGGCCGGGCTCGGCGTGCTGCTGGCCACACGCCAGATCCGCAAGATGATTTCCTCGTACGTGGGCGAGAACAAGCTGTTCGCCCAGCAGTATCTGGCCGGCGAGCTGGAGCTGGAGTTCAATCCGCAGGGTACCCTGGCGGAGCGCATCCGCGCCGGCGGCGCCGGCATTCCGGCCTTCTACACCAAGACCGGTGTCGGCACGCTCATCGCCGAGGGCAAGGATGTTCGCGAGTTCGACGGCGAGACCTATGTGATGGAGCGCGGACTGGTGGCCGACCTGTCCCTCGTTCATGCCTGGAAGGCCGATAGGGAAGGCAACCTGATCTACCGGAAAACGGCCCGCAACTTCAATCCGATGATGGCGACGGCCGGTCGCGTCACCGTGGCCGAGGTCGAGCATCTGGTCGAGCCCGGCGAGATCGAGGCGGACAGCATCGTCACGCCCGGCATCTACGTGCAGCGCATCGTGCACGTGCCCAACCCCGACAAGCGCATCGAGCAGCGCACCACCCGTCCTCGCCCGTGACCTGAGGAGGCATCATGCCCTGGACCCGTGAACAAATGGCCGCCCGCGCCGCCAAAGAGCTGCGTGACGGCTTCTACGTCAATCTCGGCATCGGCATTCCGACCCTGGTGTCCAACTACATTCCAGACGGCGTGCACGTTCAGCTGCAGAGCGAGAACGGCATGCTCGGCATGGGCCCCTTTCCCTACGAGGGCGAGGAGGATCCGGATCTGATCAACGCGGGCAAGCAGACGATCACCGAGCTGCCGACCACCAGCTATTTCTCGAGCGCCGACAGCTTCGCCATGATCCGCGGCGGCCATATCGACCTGTCGATCCTCGGCGCCATGCAGGTCGCCCAGAACGGCGATCTCGCCAATTGGATGATCCCCGGCAAGATGGTGAAGGGCATGGGCGGCGCCATGGATCTGGTCGCCGGCGTCAAGAAGGTCGTGGTGGTGATGGAACACACCGCCAAGGCCAAGGACGGCTCGACCGAGGCCAAGCTGCTCAAGGCCTGCACGCTGCCGCTGACCGGCGCCGGCGTCGTCGACATGGTCATCACCGACCTGGCGGTGTTCGACGTGGCGCCGGACGGCCTGCGGCTCATCGAGCTTGCGGACGGCGTCAGCGAGGCCGACGTCCGCGCCAACACCGAAGCCGACTACCAGGTCGCGCTGTCGAACGCCTAGGGGCTTGCCGCAGCCTTGCTGGCTGCCCCTTCCCCGGCGGATGACCGATGGTGGCGGAGGAGTTTAGCAGATGGCTCGGCGGGCTGCGGATGTCGTCAGACGCCGCGGCCCGCCGAGGGGGACTTCACTTGAAGCCCAGGAGTGCGCGCGCCTTGGCCCACAGTTCGCCGATGCTCGTCCGGTGCGCCATCGAGCGGGCGCGCTCGGCGATCACCTGCGAGGTCACGCTGCCGAAATAGTGGCAATCGCACAGCAGATGGTGCGCTTCCCCAGGATTGAGCTTGAAGAACGTGATCGCGTCGCCGAAGCGATCACCCGCCAGTCCACGGCGGCGCAGATCGGGGTCGGCATAAGCTACCGTCAGCGGTGAATCGTCCGTCCGCATCCGCAGGCGCTCCTGGTGCGGGACAAACTCGACGCGAGACAGCAGCCTGATAGGGCCTTCGTATCCCTCCAGCACCGCGGCGAAGCGTTCCAGGCGCTCCCGCCGTATCGCCCATGGGGATTTCTGCGTCTCCAGCTTGAACGCGACAATATTCACATCGTCCCTGATCTCGTCCAGTGATGTGTGCTTCATCTTTCTCTCCTCGGCGACACAAAGGCCCGTCGCAGGACATCCGTACGGGCCTCTGAACCGTTTAGGTCGTCATCGGGCTGCGGTCTGATGAGGCGGATGCTGGCGCTGGTACATCATCCAGATTTCCGCCGCGGCGAGGATCGTGACCAAGGCACCGATCACGACGTGAACCGTCATGGCCTGACCCTGGAAGCCCAGGACCCAGGGGGAGACGAGCACCCACAAGCCCACGAGCAAGTTGAGCCACTCTTCCCACACGGCATAGGCAGCGAGCGCGGCCACCGAGAGCGCGGCGATCACGATGCCTGCGATGTAGGCGTTCTGCGAGGGAACTCCCGCCGGGAACGTGAACACCCAGGGCGAGCAGAACAGCACGGCGCCCAGGATCAGATTGGCGACGTCGCACATCTTGGCATTTGTCCATTCGCTCATGGCGTCCTCCTCTCGACGGCATCGGGCACGCCGCCCGGCCGTCGGGCTTCATGCGGCCGCCAGACCCCACGACGATCGTGGCCGTCCGGCCGGCCGAGCATTCTTGCTGGCTTCATGGATGGGCGATTGCGGCGTCCGCTCGGTGCACGCGCGTCGGTCCGCGCCATGTCTTGGCAGGATGGACGCGGGCCGCACCCGCTCGCTTCAGTGCTTTGTCTCCGCCGCGGGCTCGGACAGGACGTCACGCGCGCCGAGGCACCGGCCCGCCGGCCTTCGCCGCCGGCCGGGCTCCAGAATTCGGCGATGTCTCGAACGCTGGCTATTCCCATGGTGAACGCCCTGCGCACTCGCCGCGACAGGCCGGGGCCGATGGGCTCCTCACACGCCTGCGCTGCGCGGTGCGGCGGAATGGATCACCGCTTCTGGCGCTAGCCCGTAAAAACGCGCGGCTCAAAGCGCCCCACGCACCAACGGGGATGGGGGGCTGCGAGTTCCATCGTCACAGCTATTTTACTGCGGACGAAGGGATATGCTCCTTTGCGGACCCGCATGGCGTCGCCGTCGGGGCCGGAAACGGGCGCGCCAGCGCGTCCGCCGATCGGATGGGATCACCCGATCGGCTCGGAAATGGTCACGATTGACGCCGGAATGCCGGTGCTGGAAGTGCCCGCGGGCGGGCGGCTCGTCAGGCCACCTTGACCATTCGCTTGCCGCGGTTCTCGCCCGCGAGCAGGCCGATCAACGCCTGCGGCAGGTGCTCCAGGCCGTCGATCACATCCTCCTGGACCTTCAGCTTGCCGGCGGCGACCCAGGACTTGAGGTCCGCCGCCGCGACTGCGGCGTCAGCCTGGAAATCCATGACGACGAAGCCTTCCATGCGCAGGCGCTTGACGACGAGGAGGCCGGGAACACCGCGCACGCCGCGGGGCGTCCCCGTGTCGTACTGGGAGACCGCGCCGCAGCAGGCGATGCGGCCCTGCATGTTCATGCGGAACAGCACCGCCTCCAGCACGTCGCCGCCCACGTTGTCGAAGTAGACGTCGATGCCCTTGGGCGTCGCCGCCTTGAGCGCCTTGTGGAAATCGCCGGCCTTGTAGTCGACGGCGCCGTCGAAGCCGAGTTCGTCCACAAGCCAGCGGCATTTCTCCGCACCTCCGGCGATGCCGACCACGTGGCAGCCCTTGATCTTGGCGATCTGGCCCACGAGCGAACCGACCGATCCAGCTGCGGCTGAGACCACCACGGTCTCTCCAGCGACCGGACGGCCGACCTTGAGCAGCCCGAAATAGGCCGTAGGCCCGGCGATGGCGTAGAGGCTGAGCAGATGCGTCAGCGGCTCGACGCGCTCGAGCCGGGTCACCGCGCTGACAGGAAGCGCGGCATACTCCTGCCAGCCGGTGTCGGCGAAGACGATGTCGCCCACGGCGAACCCGGGCGCCTTGGTCTCGACCACCTCGGCCAGTGCGCCGCCGGCCATCACGGTGCCGGCCTCCACTGCGGAGCGATAGGTCGCCCCTTGCATCCAGGCGCGATTGGCGGCGTCGAGGCCGACGTACAGGACTTTCAGCAGCACCTCGCCATCCTTGGGTGCGGGGACGGCTGCCTCGGCGAGACGGAAATGCTCGGCGCCGAGCTTGCCCTTGGGCGTCTCGACGAGCTGGATCTGACGATTGGCGACCATGGCGTTTCCTCCGGTGTAGCGGCCCCAGCTTCGACGGCTGCGGTACAAATGAAAACGGCAGCGCCAAGCGCTGCCGCCAGTTCACCAAGCGACTACAAGCGCTTGTCGACGAATGTTGACGGCGGGCTCAAAGCCGCTCGACGATCGTCACGTTGGCAAGGCCGCCGCCTTCGCACATCGTCTGCAGGCCGTAGCGCTTGTTGCGGGCCTTGAGCGCATGCAGGAGCGTAGTCATCAGTTTGGCGCCGGAGCAGCCGAGCGGATGGCCGAGTGCGATGGCGCCGCCGTTGACGTTGAGCCGCTCGGGATCGGCGCCGGTTTCCTTGAGCCACGCGACCGGCACCGAGGCGAAGGCCTCGTTCACCTCGAACAGATCGATGTCGTCGATCTTCATGCCGGCCTTCTTCAAGGCCAGCTGGGTCGCCGGGATCGGCGTTTCCAGCATGATGACCGGGTCGCCGCCGATGACGGTGAGATGGTGGATGCGCGCCATCGGCGTCAGCCCGAGCGACTTGAGGCCCTGCTCGTTGACGACGAGGATGGCGGCCGAGCCGTCGCAGATCTGGCTGGACGTCGCCGCGGTGATGGCGCCGCCCTCCTGGAGCAGCTTGACGCCCTTGATCGCCTCGAGACTGGCATCGAAGCGAATGCCCTCGTCGACGGTGTGCTGCTCCTTGGTGCCGTCCGCCGTGGTGATCTCGACCGGCACGATCTCATCCTTGAAGACACCGGCCTGGGTGGCGCGGATCGCCTTCTGGTGGGAGTTGTAGCCGAACTCGTCCAGCTGGTCCTTGGTCAGGCCGTGCTTCTTGACGATCATCTCGGCGCCGGCGAACTGGCTGAACTGGATGCCCGGGTAACGAGCCTCCATCCTCAGGCCCTTGTAGTTGCCGAAGCCGCTCTTCTCCGGCAGCAGCGACGGCAGGCCCATGGGCACCCGCGACATGCTCTCGACGCCGCCGGCGACGACCACGTCCATGGTGCCCGACATCACCGCCTGGGCGGCGAAGTGCAGCGCCTGCTGGGCCGAGCCGCACTGGCGGTCGACCGACGTCGCCGGCACGCTCTCCGGCAGACGCGAGGACGAGACGACGTTGCGGGCGACGTTCACCGACTGCTCGCCGGCCTGCGACACGCAGCCGAAGATCACGTCGTCGATGCGGGCCGGATCGATGCCGGTGCGGTCGAGCAGCGCGTCGATGGCGACGGCGCCGAGGTCGGTGGGGTGCCAGTCCTTGAGGCGCCCGCCCTTACGGCCTCCCGCAGTACGGGCGGCGGCGACGATGTAAGCTTCAGCCATATCTTCACTCCCAACGGGCCTTGTCGCCCTCAATGGATGGTGCTGGATCCGATGCGGCGCTGAGCCGCCCGGGCTTGCGGCGCCTGCATCAACCGGTCGCGCCAATCGTCGCGGCCGGGCGTGTCGCCCCAAAACCCCATGCGCATCGACGGGCTTCGGCCGGCCCCTGACGACGCGTGTAGCTCCACGATCAACATCTGTCCACCGCGCGCACTTGAAATTCTAACGATCGTTTGGTCAATGTTGTCAAGCGAGGCCCGGGAGCCGAAAAGATGAGCCCGTCCGGCTACCGCCGGACAGGTGGACGGGCGGTTTTCACGGCGGATCCGACGGGTTACGAAGCGCCAGGTCGACGCGTCCATGGACATGATCCGCGGGAGCCCGACCGGCAGGAGGAAACGACAATGGATTTCAACATTCCGCCCGAGCTGCAAGCCTATCTGGGCGTCCTCGACAAGTTCATCGAGGACGAGATCAAGCCGCTGCAGAGCGCGGACGACAACGAGCGCTTCTTCGACCACCGTCGCGAATGGGCGCGGACCGATTTCGACAACGGCGGCCTGCCGCGCCACGAGTGGGAGGAGCTGCTGAAGCAGGCCAAGCGCCTGGCCGACAAGGCCGGCCACTTCCGCTACGCGTTGCCCAAGGAGTTCGGCGGCCAGGACGGCTCGAACCTGGGCATGGCGATCATCCGCGAGCACCTCGCAAGCAAGGGGCTCGGCCTGCACAACGACCTCCAGAACGAGCACTCGATCGTGGGCAACCAGCCCATCGTGCTGATTCTGCGCGACTTCGGAACGCCCGAGCAGAAGCAGGACCTCATCCCCAAGCTGCTCGACGGCCGCGCCCGCATCACCTTCGGCCTGACCGAGCCTGACCACGGCTCCGACGCCACGCACATGGAGACGCGCGCGGTAGCCGAGACCCGCGGCGGCGTGGCGGGCTGGCGCATCGACGGCCGCAAGATGTGGATCACCGGTATGCACGTGGCCACGCACTGCATGTGCTTCGCCCGCAGCAGCGGCAAGGATGGCGATGCCAGCGGCATCACCGCCTTCCTGGTGCCCGCCGACGATCCTGGCATCGTCATCGAAGAGTATATGTGGACGTTCAACATGCCGACCGACCATCCTCGGCTCAGCATCACCAACGTCTGGGTGCCCGACAGCGCCATCCTCGGCCCGCTCAATGGGGGCCTCGCGCTGGCGCAGCACTTCGTGCACGAGAACCGCATCCGCCAGGCGGCGTCCTCGCTCGGTGCTGCGGTCTACTGCATCAACGAGAGTGTCAAATACGCTCGCCAGCGCAAGCCGTTCGGCGAGGCTCTCGCCGTCAACCAGGCCATCCAGTTTCCGCTGGTCGAGCTCGCCACCCAGGCCGAGATGCTGCGGCAGCTGATCCGCAAGACCGCCTGGGAAATGGATCAGATGTCCAAGCCCGAGGTCGCCAAGCGCCTCTCCGACAAGGTGTCGATGTGCAACTACTGGGCTAACCGGCTGTGCTGCGAGGCGGCCGACCGGGCCATGCAGGTGCACGGCGGCATCGGCTATTCGCGCCATAAGCCGTTCGAGCACATCTATCGCCACCACCGCCGCTACCGCATCACCGAGGGCTCGGAGGAGATCCAGATGCGCAAGATCGCCGGCCACCTGTTCGGCTTCATGGGGCCGCGCAAGGCCGAGTTCGAGGCTCTCGAGCGGGCGTCGGGCGCCAGCCGTACGGCAGCCGAATAGATGACGGACCAGGCACCGGGCCCGCAGCCGGCGCTGGCGGGCAAGCTTCAGCGCATCGTCGCCCGCCATATCGGCGGACGCGGCGAGATCCTCAGCCTGCGCCGCCTCACCGGCGGCGCGACCAAGGAAACCTGGGCGTTCACCAGTGAGATCGAGGGCGCCGAGCGCGCCTTCATCCTCCAGCTCACCCGCGCGGCCCCGGCGCACGCGGCCGACGATCCGCGCGCCGGCATGCCGCGGGTATCGGGGGCCGACGAAACCTTGATGATGCAGGCCGGCATGGCGGCCGGCGTGCCGACGCCGCCGGTGCGCGTGGTGCTCGGCGACGACGACGGCCTCGGCTCCGGCCACATCACCGACTTCGTCCAGGGCGAGACCATCGCCCGCAAGATCCTGCGCGAGCCCGAGTATGTGCAGCTGCGGCAGCGTTTTGCCGACCAGTGCGGCGAGGCCGTGGGCCGCCTGCACGCGATCGACCCCAAGGGCCTGCCGTTCCTGGTGCGGTTCGAAGCCGAGCCGCAGATCGCCAAGTACAAGCAGATCTATCGCGGCTACGGCGTGCCCATTCCGGCGCTCGATGCCGCGTTCAGCTGGGCGGAAGCCCATTTGCCGCGGGGAGTCGAGCCGTCGGTCGTGCATGGCGACTTCCGCATGGGCAACATCATCTGCGGCCCCGACGGCATCCGCGCCGTGCTCGACTGGGAGCTCGCCTGCCTGGGCGACCCGATCGCCGACCTGGGCTGGCTGTGCACCAAGACCTGGCGCTTCGGCGGCCCCCATCCGGTGGGTGGCGTCGGCTCGCGCGAGGACCTGATCGCCGGCTACGAGCGGGCCAGCGGCCGTATCGTTGATCGCGACCACCTGGCCTTCTGGGAGGCCTGGGGCTCGGTGAAGTGGGCGGTGATGTGTCTGCTCAAGGGCCAGGCGCACAAGCGAGAGCCCGAGGAGCGCACCGTCGAGGCCTTTGCCATCGGCCGCCGCATGGAAGAGCCCCTCTACGACTTCTACGATATCCTCACGGGGAGAGCCTGAGCATGCCGTCCAGCCTGCCGCCGGCGCCGGATCTCGTTGCCATCGTGCGCGAGTTCATGGAGCGCGACATCCTGCCCGACGCCAAGGATGCCATGTGGTTCAACGTCAAGGTGGCGACCAACCTGCTGGCGATGGTCGAGCGCGAGCTGCGCCAGGGGGCGGCGCTCGACGCCGCCGAGGACGAGCGCTTGCGACAGTTCGTGGACGGCGACGGCCGCGAGGAGCGCCTGGTCGCCCTGTCCGACGCCATCCGCTCGGGCCGGCTCGACTGGCAGAGCGACGGGCTGGCCGAGCATCTGCGCCAGACCTGCGCCGAGGCGCTGGCGGTCAACAATCCGAAATGGATCGGCTGAGCGCCGGATCTGTGACACGACGACAAACAAAGGGAGATCGACAATGGCAGGAGCAAGTGGTGCGGCGACGGGGCCGCTGAAGGGTATTCGCGTCATCGAGTTCGCCGGCATCGGGCCCGGCCCGTTCGCCGCCGGCATGCTCGGCGACATGGGCGCCGATGTCATCCGTCTGGACCGCAAGGGATCGACCTTCACCGCCCAGAAGTTCGCCGGCCGGGGCCGCCGGGTCGTGGACGTCGATCTCAAGGACAAGGGCAGCATCGACACCGTCCTCGATCTGCTCGCCAACGCCGACGCGCTGATCGAAGGCTTCCGCCCCGGCGTGATGGAGCGCCTGGGCCTCGGCCCGGACGTGGTGCTGGCCCGCAATCCGCGTCTGGTCTACGGCCGCATGACCGGCTGGGGCCAGGAAGGCCCGCTCGCGTTGGCCGCCGGCCACGACATCAACTACATCGCCATCACCGGCGCGCTCGCCGCCATGGGCCCGGCCGAGGGGCGTCCCATGCCGCCCCTCAACCTGGTCGGTGATTTCGGCGGCGGCGCGCTCTATCTGGTCGTCGGCGTGCTCGCCGGCATCGTCGAGGCGCAGCGCACCGGCAAGGGACAGGTGGTCGACGCCGCCATGTGCGACGGCGCCGTCTCGCTGATGCAGATGTTCTACGAGATGTCGTCCGTCGGCCGCTGGAAGGAGCAGCGTGAGTCCAACCTGCTGGACGGCGGCGCGCACTTCTACGGCGCCTTCGAATGCGCCGACGGCCAGTTCGTCTCGATCGGCTCCATCGAGCCGCAGTTCTACGCGCTGCTCCGGCAGATCGCGGGGCTGGACGACGCCGAGTTCGACGCCCAGCTCGACCAGTCGAAGTGGCCGGCGCTGCGCGACAAGATCGCCAAGGTGTTCAAAACCAAGACCCGCGACGAGTGGTGCAAGCTGATGGAAGGCACCGACGTCTGCTTCGGCCCGGTGCTCACCATGAGCGAGGCGATGAAGTACCCGCACCTGACCGAGCGCGGTACGTTCGTCGAGGTGAACGGCGTCACGCAGCCGGCGCCGGCGCCGCGCTTCTCGCGCACCCCCTCGTCGATCCGGCCGGTCGAGACGGCGGCGCTTGCCGACGTGGTGGGCGAGTGGACGCACACCAAGACCGCTGCCGAATAAGCGCAGGCGCGGCAGGACGCGACGGGGAGGGGTGGCGGCCATCCCTCCTCATCCCGGCGGAGCCCGGCCGGTGGCGTCCTGACGCAGGACGAGCCCGACCGGGGCCACCAGCGCGGCGCGGCGATACTCGCCGGACGTGTCCGTTCACGCCGCGTACGTGGCCCTCAGCTCGCGCTTGAGCAGCTTGCCGGCCGTGTTGCGTGGCAGATTGTCGACGAAGATGACCCGTTTGGGCACCTTGAAGGGCGCCAGGCTCTGGCGCGCGTGCTGGATCAGCGCGGCCTCGTCGCCCGTATGGCCGCCGCGCAGTACCACCACCGCAGTCACCGCCTCGATCCATTTGGGATCGGGGAGGGCGATGACCGCCACCTCCGAGACGCTCGGGTGGGTGAACAGCACTTCCTCCACCTCGCGGCTGGCAACCATGCTGCCGCCGGTCTTGATGATGTCCTTCACCCGGTCGACGACGTAGAGGTAGCCCTCCTCGTCGCGCACGCCGATGTCGCCGGAATGGAACCAGCCGCCGGCAAAGGCCTCATTGGTGTCCTCGGGCTTGTCCCAATAGCCGAGCAGCAGCTGCGGCGAGCGGTGGACGATTTCGCCCTGCTCGCCGGGCGCGACGTCGTTCATGTCCTCGTCGACGACGCGTGTCTCGACGTTGAGCACCGGGCGGCCTGCCGACGACGGACGCGCATCGTGCTCCTCGGGGCGGAGCACCGTCGCCAACGGGCCGATCTCGCTCTGGCCGTAGCAGTTGAACACGCGCACGCCGGGCAGCCGCTGGCGCAGCTCCTGCAGCACCGGGACCGGCATGATCGAGGCCCCGTAGTAGAGGTTGCGGACGGTCGACAGGTCGCGGCTGTCGAAATCGGGATGACGCAACAGGCTGATCCACACCGTCGGCGGGGCGAAGAACGACGTCACCTTGTGCTCTTCGATCAGCTTGAGCACGACGTCGGGCGCCGGCTGCTCGATGAGGACGGTCGACGCGCCGAGCAGCATGGCCGGCATGGTGAAGCAGTGGGTCTGGGCGGTGTGGTACAGCGGGAGGGCGGCGAGCCAGCGATCCTCCCGCGTCAGCTCCAGATCGACGATGCAGCTGGCGTACTCGGCGAGCTGCGCCCGGTGCGTCATCATCGCGCCCTTGGGCATGGCCGTGGTGCCGGAGGTGTAGGTGATCTGCACCAGGTCCTCGTCGCTCTGCTCCACCTCGACGGGATCGCCGTCGCAGCCCGTCGCCGTCGCCAGCACGTCGATATCGCCGCCGTCGGCGAAGGTGCCGAGGAACTTGAGCTCGGCGCGGCCGCGCATCTGGCCGGCCACGGCTTCGAGCGCCTTGTCGTAGACGAGAACGCTGGCGCCCGACTGGGCGACGATGTAGCCGAGCTCGCTCTCGGTCAGTGCGTAGTTGATCGGTACGTGGGTGAGGCCGGCGCGGGTGCAGGCGAGCCACAAGATGAAGTACGCATCCGAATTGCGTCCGTAGCCGCCGACGCGGTCGCCCGAGACCAGGCCGAGGCTCAGCAGCTTGCGCGCGACGCGGTCCACAGCTCGGTCGAGCTCGCCGTAGCTCCAGGCGCGATCCGCGAAGCTCAGCGCCGGCTTGGCGCCGTTGCGGATGGCCGACCGGCGGAATGCGTCCGAGATGGTGTTGCGGCGGGCTCTGCTTCCGACGCTGTTGTCGACAGGCACGATGATCCTCCTGCTGGCTTGTTGGTTGTTTGGACGCCGGTGCGGGCTTGCGCCGGCTTGCTCCGTCAGCGGCGGCCGGCGCCTCTAGAGCATGTCTCGATCAGATGGAATCATCTGATCGAATAGACATGCTCCAAGTCTTTGAATCTGGAGCGCTTCTCATCGATCGAGTGGTTCCACTCGATCGGGAAGCGCTCTAGCCTCAGTCTCGATCGGTGATGGTGACCTCGATGGTGCCGACGCCCTCGACACCGCCGTGGACGCGGTCACCCGGGACCAGCGGCCCGACACCCGACGGCGTTCCCGTGAAGATCAGGTCGCCCGGCCTCAGTGCCATCGACCGGGAGATGGCGACGACCACGTCGGCGACCGGCCAGATCAGCTCGGCCAGATCGCCTTCTTGCCTGATGCTCTGATTGACCGACAGCCAGATGCGGCCGCGCGCCGGGTGCCCCACGGCGGACACCGGGCGCAAGGCGGCGCATGGGGCCGAGTGATCGAAGGCCTTGCCCCAGTCCCAAGGGCGGCCGGTCTCCTTCGCCTGACCTTGCAGATCCCGGCGCGTCAGGTCGATGCCCACGCCATAGCCGTAGACCAGGCCCAAGGCTTCGGCTGGAGCGACGTTCGTTCCCGGCGCCCCGATGGCCGCGACGAGCTCGATCTCGTGGTGCAGGTCCTTGGTTTCAGGCGGGTAGGGGATGCGAGCGCCGTCGTCGACGACCGCGTCGGCCGGCTTGGTGAAGAAAAACGGCGGCTCTCGGTCCGGATTGCTGCCCATCTCGCGGGCATGGGCGGCGTAGTTGCGGCCGACGCAGAATATGCGGCGGACCGGGAACCGAGCCTCCTCGCCGTCGACGGCGACGCTGGCCACGGGCGGTGGAGGTATGACGAACGTCTGCATGAGGCCTCCAGGAGCTTGGGCCGACAGCGCGATCAGGTAGCGCACGCGCCGTGCCTATCTGGCTCTACGCCGTCGCCCGTCATTTTCATAGCGCGTGAAACGAATGCAGGCGCGCGCTCTGCCGGTCGGCACGCCCGTGAAGATCGTCCCGATCGGACGGACCCATCTGGAGAGAAGCGCTCCGGCCGGGCGGGACAGCTTTTCAGCCGTTCAGCAGCCGTCTCGACATGGCCGGCACGTTCCGCTCCCCGGGCGTCCCACGTCGGCCGAAGCCAGGGGTTGCATTTGCCGCGTCGGCGCAGCCCCAATTTGAAACCGCCTGAGCAAACGGCTGAATCGAGTGTCGTTTTCATATTTGAACTTCCCAAGCAGGGATGCCATGGGAAGATGCGGAACGTCGGATCCACCGCGCAAGACGGTGCGTCCGCACGAGGGGGCGCATGGACTGGATGCAATCGACCACGGTCGTCGTGCTGGGTATCGCCGCGGCACTGATCGGGCTCGCCGTGGCCTTGCTCTGGCGCCGGTTGCGGCGGCCCAGGCCCGTCATCGATGTGCCGGCAGCCCAGGCCTCCCTTCAGCGGGAGACCAAGGCTGCCATCGAAGCGCTCGTGCTCGGCGCAGCGCTCGAGGACGCGCTGGCCCATCTCGTCCAGGTGTACGGACCGGAATACCTCGACGCCTTCTACGCACGTCGGATGCGCCGCAACGTCGAGCCGTTCCGTGAGGCGATCGGTCCCTTGGAGGATCCGGAACTCGCTCGGGTGCGCCAGCAGCAGGCGTCGGACGCCGAAGAGGCATTGCGGCGCGTGACCGATTCGGTTCGAAGCGACCCGACGCCGCCGGAGTAGGGCGCGAGCCTCACTCGTTGCGCAGGACCTCCTCCACATCGCGCGCCGTGACCGTCAGACGCGGCCCCTCGATTGCCGTACGCACACAGGTGCCCGACCGCGGCGTCTGGTGCGCGGCCGCGGCCAGGGTGGCGAGCGCCAACGCGACCGCCAGCAGCTCCGTGATCCGTCCCGGCATTGTCTCGCCCGCGCTTCGCACCATGTTTAAAAGCTCGACGGCCCGGGTCGATGAGCGTCAACGCGCACGGCCCCGGCCAGATAAGTCAACCTTCCCAAGTTGACTCACCGGCGCAATGCGTGGCTTGCGTAGCCTGCTTTTGCCCTCGGCGAAGGCCGGGCTAATAATTTAGCCGTCGAAATTTCGGGCGTTGCCTGCCTCGTCTTCACGCGTGGGGCGCGAATAGCCGGTTCGACTTGATGGTGTCACTCTTGGGCAATACGGGATTGCCAGCGAGGTGCGACGGAATTGAAGAAATATCTGAAGAAGAAGACCCAATACGGCGTGCTGCCGTTCCGGACGACCGCGGATGGGCGGACCGAGGTGTTTCTGATCACCTCGCGCGAACGGCAGCGGTGGATCATTCCCAAGGGCTGGCCCATGAAGGGGCGCACGCCGCCGTGGGCAGCCGCGCGCGAAGCGTACGAGGAAGGCGGACTGGTCGGTGAGGTCGGCAGCGAGCCTCTCGGCTCCTATGAGTACACGAAGCGGCTGAAGGGCGGGCGGACCGCTGTCTGCGAGGTCGTGATCTACCCCCTCGAAGTGCGCGAGCAGCACGATGAATGGCCCGAGAAGGGCCAGCGTCAGGTCCGCTGGTTCGCCGGGCCGGACGCGGTGAAGGCGATCGGCGACAAGGCGCTGGCCGACCTGGTCGACGCCTTCGTCCAGGCCGACCGGGCGGCGCCCGAGCTCGCGCGGCACGGACGCGTGCGGATCAGCCGCGACGATCGCCGCTATCTTCTCGTCAACGTGCACCGCCTGGCGGCCAGGGCCCTGCGCCGCTTCGTCGAGCGCTGGAGCCCGGCCCGGCGGCTCTTCAGGGGACCCGGGTTGACCACGCACAAGATCGGACCGACCTAAGAGTCTCGTATGGGGAGCGGTGGTAGGTAAGCGACGATGACATTCGATCCGGACCATGAGCCGGCGCCGGCGACCGACGAAGCGGCGGCCCTCCGGCCACCGTCCATTTGGGATAATCAGGCGGCGGAGCGCTACGAGATGGCGACCGCGGCCGGCCTCGCCTTCGTCAGCTATCGCTTGCGCGGCGACGTGATCAGCCTGAATCACGCGGAAGTACCCGCATCGTTGCGAGGAACGGGCATAGCCGGCCCGTTCGTTAAAGCGGTCCTGGACGACGTCCGCCGCCGCGGGCTGCGGATGGTTCCGCGCTGTGGATACGTAGCCGCCTACGTTCGCCGCCATCCCGAATACGATGAGCTGGTGGCCGAGGCCCTGTGAAGACCTTGACCGCGCCGATCGAACGGCGTCCGGAGCGCGAGCTTTACAGATCGCGCTGCGTCTGGAACGCTTGGTCCAGTTGGTCGAAAAGGAGCGACGTCGCTTGGAAACTGTTGTGCCGGTGCCCCGCGAAACCGAATTGAAATTCGAGCTCGACGCCGACGCGGCCGAGCGCCTCCGCGCCACGCCCCTCATCCAATCCGCGCCTGCGGGCAAGCCGCAGCTCCTGGTGTCGACGTATTTCGATACGCCGGGCCGGGACCTGCAGAAGCTCGGCGTCTCGCTGCGCGTGCGCCGCCAGGGCCGGCGCCAGATCCAGACGATCAAGGCCGAGACCGACGGCAGCCTGTTCGAGCGGGCCGAGTGGGAGTGTGAGCTGGCTGGCAGCGAGCCCGACCGGTCCCAGTTCAAGGGGACGGCGCTCGAGGCTTTGGCCGACGCCGAGTTGCTGCCGCTGTTCGCCTCGCGCGTCGAGCGCTCCGTGCACGCGATCCGCCGGGGCGGGGCGCACGTCGAGCTCTGCATCGACCACGGCCGCATCGAGGCGCATGCGCAGACGGACGCCGAGCCTGCGAAGCAGGCGTCGTTCATCGAGCTCGAGCTGGAGCTCAAGCGCGGCGAGCCGGCGGTGCTGTTCGACGTGGCGCGCGAGCTCAATAGCAGCGTGCCGCTGCGGCTCGGCCTGACGACCAAGTGCGGGCGCGGCTACATGCTGCTGGACGCGCGCGAGGCGCAGATCTGGAAAGCCGAAGGCGTCGGCCTGGATCCCGACATGTCGGTGCGCGATGCGTTCCGTGCCCTGGCGCGTGAGTGCGTTCGCCACCTGACGGCCAATATGCCGGCCCTGCTGGAGCGCCGCGAGGTCGAGGCCGTTCATCAGATGCGGGTCGCCATTCGGCGGTTGCGGGCGGCGATGTCGCTGTTCCGCTCCGTGCTGCGCGACCCGCAGACCGAGCACGTCAAGACCGAGCTCAGGTGGATCGGCCGGCAATTCGGCGAGGCGCGCAATCTCGACGTCTTCATCGCCGACGTGATCGAGCCGATGCTCGAGACCCACCCCGGCGAGCCGGGCATGGCGGAGTTGCTGGATTATTTCCGCACACAGCGCGGGGCGGCCTACGACAAGGTGTTGTCGATCGCGTGCGGCGAGCGCTTCGGCGCGGCCATCATCGACACCGTTGCCTGGATCGAAGCCGGCGACTGGTCGAACGAGGTGGACGAGGAGCATCGGCACGAACTGCTGCGCCCCGTGCGCAAGCTCGCGGCGGCGGAACTGTCGCGCCGGTGGCGCAAGATCTCGCGCAAGGGCCAGCAGCTGAAATCGCTGCCCGCGGACGCCCGCCACAAGCTGCGCATCGACATCAAGAAGGTTCGCTACGCGGCGGAGTTCTTTGCCACCCTCTACAGCGGCCGCAAGGCCGGCAAGCGGCGCAAGCGGCTCCAGCAACTGCTTGCGGGACTTCAGGACAGCCTCGGCGAGCTGAACGACATGGCGGTCAATCACCAGGCCGAGGTGCAGCTCACGCGAGTCGAGGGGCGGGGTGGGGCCGCGGTCGCCCGTCGTCGCGCCTATGCCGCCGGGATGCTGGCGGGCCACCAGTTCACCAAGGCCGAGCCCTTGCTGCGCACCGCAGTCAAGGACTACGGCCGGTTCCGTAAGGTCGAGCCCTTCTGGGACAAGTGATGCGGCTGGTGCAAGCGAGCCGGCGGCGCCCACGCTTATGCCGCAGCAAGGCGGAGAGGATTGTGCTGTCGCCACGCTGGACAGGGCGGCGGCGTGACGCCATAGTCCCGCCGCTTCGAGAGGGGTAACGCCTTGAAGAACCTACTGCTGCTCATCTTCACGTGGTGGAACGGCGCGACCGCTGGCACGCTATGGACCACGCGGCGCTATGGCACCTTTGTCGGTGAGGATGAATTCGGCAACCGCTACTACCGCGGCAGCGGCGTCGACCCGACGCTGGGCTTCGAACGGCGCTGGGTGATCTACGCCGGGATCGCCGAAGGCTCGGCGGTGCCGCCGGGCTGGAAGGGCTGGCTCAACCACACCGTCGACGTGGCGCCCACGGACGAGACCTACAAGCCGCGCGAATGGCAGCTGCCGCATGAGCCCAACATGACCGGCACGCCGCGCGCCTACCGGCCGAAGGGGTCGCTGCTCGCCACCGGCGAACGGCCGCCGGCGACCGGCGACTACCAGGCCTGGAACCCGCAATAGGTTTGGAGCCCGCGATCGGCTTGGGGGCGCGATAGGCTTGGGGGTCGCCGCAGCGGCTGACCGGCCGCTGCGAGGCGCCCGCTGCTCGCCCCCCGCCGGAGCGGACGCGCTACAACACCATCTGGGTCTGGGTGACGATGGCGACCAGCTTGCCGTCGGCGCCGGTGATTCTCGTCTGCCACACCTGGGTGCGTCGACCCCGGTGAATCGGGGTGGTTTCACCGCGCACGCGCGTTCCCGCGGGCGCGCCGGAGATGAAGTTGGTCTTGCTCTCCAGCGTCGTCGTGCCCTGACCTTCCCGCAAATTGATGATCGTGGCGACGGCGCCCAACGTGTCGGCGAACGCCATGATGGCACCGCCGTGCATGATCGCCGGCGTCGTGCACAGCTCCGGCTTGACTTCGATCTCGCCGATGACACGGTCCGGCTCGGCCGAGACGATCTCGACGCCGATGTGGCTGCTGAAAGGCGGCATGCGTTCGCGGATGGTGGCGACGAGATCCATTCGGTGTCCTCCCTGGCGCATCGGATCCAAACGTGGACGCCGTTCTCGGGGCAATCCGATGCTAAGACAAAGAACGAGAACGGCGGCTCCGCAGCCATCGGAGCTGCCGCCGCTCTAACGATGTTCCGCCGAGCTTACGGCGGCCCGGAGCGCAATCAATTACCTTGAACGTAATGGCCGCCCGCCCTGCGCCTGCCGGCGGCCGCGGCTTGGTCGCGGCCTTCCGACCGGCCGATGGCTAGGTCATGCGCTTTCAGGCCTTTTGCCATCGCTCAGAGCATGTTAGGGGGGGCGGCGGCGAACGAGAGCGGTCGAGTGACAGTACCATTCAGACGTTACCCCCCTGTCGCCGAGTTCCGTGCGCGTGGCCGGATCGGCGCATTCGTCCTGGCTTTGCTGGTGGCGCTCGGCGCCGGAGGCGAGTCGGCGAAGGCGGACCGAATCAAGAATCCGACGGCCGTCTTCTCGGGCCTGGACAAGATCACCGGCCGCATCATCTCGTTCGAGGTCGCCGTCAGCGAAACGGTGCAGTTCGGCGCCCTGCAGCTCACGCCGCGCGTCTGCTACACCCGTCCGGAAACCGAGACGCCGAACACGACCGCCTTCGTCGAGGTGGACGAGGTGACCTTCCAGAACGAGCACAAGCGGATTTTCGAGGGCTGGATGTTCGCGTCGAGCCCCGGCCTGCACGGCATCGAGCATCCGGTCTACGACGTCTGGCTGATCGATTGTAAGGGCGGCAAGGAAGTCATCACCGAGCCGCGCGAGCTGACGCCGGCCGAGGAAGCGCTCCGCCGCGATTCGCCGCCGCCGCCCAACGCTCAGCCGCAGCCCCGCAACACCCGGCGCGCACCGCCGGCCAACCAGCCCCGGCCTCGACGCATCGAGCCGGAGGTGCCGCCGGAGATGCGCGAAGGCTCGCCCGACGTGCAGCCGCCGCCGATGGAGCTCAATCCCAATCGCGAATAGAAGCCGGCGAGGGCGAGCGCGGCTCGCTTGGCAGGCAGGGCTGGAGCGCTTCGTGATGGAGGCGGACTCACCCGATCGCGGCGCGCCCTAAGCTTGGTCGGGCGATTCGTCGCGGCCGAGGATCACGGCCAGCGCGTCCCGGCCGCTGGCGCGGCCATCGCGGCCGAAGGCGCGCCAATCGGCGTCCTTGGCGACGGCGCTCCTGAGCTGCGCCTGATAGGCGCGCTGAGAGACCTCGACGGCCCCGAACGTGGCGAGATGCTCGGTGACGAATTGCGCGTCGAGCAGCTTGAAACCGCCAGCGATCAGACGGGCAGCCAGGTGGACCAGCGCGATCTTGGATGCGTCGCGGACCAGGTGGAACATGCTTTCGCCGAAGAACGCCGCTCCAAGCCGCACGCCGTAGAGGCCGCCGACGAGCCGGCCGTCCTGCCAGGCCTCGACCGTGTGACAGTGGCCGAGGTCGAACAGCTCACCATAGAGTCGGCGAATGCGCCGGTTGATCCACGTCTTGTCGCGGTCCGGCTGGGGCGCGGCGCAATGTTCGATCACGGCCTCGAAGGCGTAGTCGACGCGGATCTCGAAAGGGTCGGCCGCCACCGTGCGGCGCAGGCGGCGCGGCACGTGGAAGCCGTCGAGCGGCATCACCCCGCGCTTCTTCGGCTCGACCCAGAACAAATTGGGGTCGTCGGCGCTCTCCGCCATGGGAAAGACCCCGCAGGCATAGGCCTTGAGCAGGATCTCGGGCGTGATCTCGATGGGATCGCGATAGCGCATGGTTCGGAGTCTAGACCATCGCGTGCCGAGGGACATACCGGCTTTAGGACAACGCCGGCCCCTTGCAAAATGCTGGCACAAAAGCGCTTCGCGATGGGGTGGACTCACCTCATCGCAAGAGAAGCGCTTCACATTCAAAAGACTATGAGCATTTCTCTGCCATTGGATCCATCCAATGGCGAAATGCTCGAGGCTGCCGCCGTGGTCCGGCGGCGGGCGACAGGCTCAGGACGCTTCGCCGCTCATCCCGCCCTCGGCGAGGAAATGCTCGAGCCAGTGGATATCGTAGTCGCCGTTCTGGATATCCTGGTTGCGCACCAGCGTGCGGAACAGCGGCAGCGTGGTCTCGACGCCGTCGACGACGACTTCGTCGAGGGCCCGGCGCAGCCGCATCAGGCATTCCGTTCGCGTCCGCCCGTGCACGATCAGCTTGCCGAGCAGTGAGTCGTAGTTGGGCGGGATGCGGTAGCCCTGATAGATGGCCGAGTCGAGGCGGACACCCAGGCCCCCGGGCGGATGGAAGTAGGAGATGTTGCCGGGCGACGGCCGGAAGGTCACCGGGTTCTCGGCGTTGATGCGGCACTCGATGGCGTGGCCCTCGAGCTTCACGTCGGCCTGCGTGAACGACAGCGGCGCGCCGGCGGCCACGCGGATCTGCTCGTTGACCAGGTCGATGCCGGTGATCATTTCGGTCACCGGATGCTCGACCTGGATGCGGGTGTTCATCTCGATGAAGTAGAACTGCCCGTCCTCGTAGAGGAACTCGACCGTGCCGGCGCCCAGGTACTGGATGTCCCGCATCGCCTTGGCGACGGTTTCGCCGATGGCGTCGCGGGCGTCGGCGTTGAGGGCAGGCGAGGGGCCCTCCTCCCACACCTTCTGGTGTCGGCGCTGCAACGAGCAGTCGCGCTCGCCCAGATGGACGGCACGGCCGCGGCCGTCACCCATGACCTGGATCTCGATGTGGCGCGGCTTTTCCAGGTACTTCTCGAGGTAGACGGAATCGTCGCCGAAGGCGGCCTTCGCCTCGCGGCGGGCGACAGCCAGCGCCTCGGAGAGATCATCCTTGCTGCGTGCCACCTTCATGCCGCGGCCACCGCCACCGGCCGCGGCCTTGACCAGCACGGGATAGCCGATATCGGCCGCCACGCGCAGCGCCTCGGCGTCATCGGTGATGCCGCCGTCGGAGCCGGGCACGCAGGGGATACCGAGGCGCGCAGCGGTGCGCTTGGCCTCGATCTTGTCGCCCATGGTGCGGATGTGCTCGGCCTTGGGCCCGATGAAGGTGATGTTGTGCTCGCTCAGCACATCGGCGAAGTGCGGGTTCTCCGACAGGAAGCCATAGCCGGGATGAACCGCATCGGCACCGGTGATCTCGCACGCCGCGATCAGCGACGGCACGTTGAGGTAGCTGTCGCGCGCCGGCGGGGGCCGATGCAGACGCTCTCGTCGGCCAGCCGCACGTGCATGGCGTCGGCGTCAGCCGTCGAATGCACGGCAACGGTGGCGATGCCGAGCTCCTTGGCTGCCCGCAGGATGCGCAGCGCGATCTCGCCGCGGTTGGCGATCAGGATCTTGTCGAACATGGCCCTACTCGATGATGAGCAGCGGCTCGCCGTACTCGACGGGCTGGCCATCCTCGAAGAAGATCGCCGTCACCGTGCCGGCGCGCGGCGCGACGATGTCGTTGAAGGTCTTCATCGCTTCCACGAGGAGCAGCTTGTCGCCGGTGTCGACCTTGGAGCCGACCTCGATGAACGGCTTCGATTCGGGCGAGGGGCGCCGGTAGGCGGTGCCGACCATGGGCGAGGTGATGGCGCCCGGGTGGTCCGCCGGCCGCGCCGGGGCCGGCGCCGCCGCAGCGATCGCAGCAGGGACGGCAGCTGCCGCGGGCGCCGCGTAGGCTGGCGCAGCGTACGCGGGCGCGGCCGGCAGAGCCAACTGCGCCGGCGGCGTGCGCGCCACGCGGATGCGCAGATCGCCCTTTTCGACCTCGATCTCGGTCAGGTCCGTCTCCGTCATGAGGCGGGCGAGCTCGCGCACGAGGTCCTGTTCGACGGCGGGTTTGGAGGAAATGTCGTTCATGTTGGTTGATGTCCGGTGCGTGCCGCAAGGAGCGGCACGAGAGCCTCGAGTGCGAGTTCGTAGCCCAATGCGCCCAGGCCGCAGATCACGCCCGCGGCGACCGGCGAGATGTACGACGTGTGGCGAAAGCGTTCGCGGGCATGGATGTTGGAGAGATGCACCTCGATCACCACGGCGTTGGTGCCCGTGATCGCGTCCCTGAGCGCGATCGACGTGTGCGTATAGGCGCCTGGGTTCAAGATGATGCCGTCGCCGCTGCGACCGGCTGCCTGGACGAAATCGATCAGCTCGCCCTCGTGATTGCTCTGGCGGAAGCTGAGGTCGACGCTCAGCCGATCGGCGCGGGCGCGAAGCCGTGCCTCCAGGTCGGCGAGTGTCGCGGAGCCGTAGGTGTCCGGCTCGCGGCGGCCGAGCAGGTTCAGATTTGGTCCGTTGATGACGTGGACGTGTGGCGCAACCATCGCTTTGAGCTCGGAACCCCTGGCTCCAGGCAGGGATGTCTGAGCCCGCCCAGCGGGCGGGCTCAGACATCCCTGCAAAATCTGAATAGTTCTCAGCCGAAATTTGCGGGCCGGTATCGTGTCCCGGTCCGCAAATGTCCGCCTAGGCGGCGCTGCGTCTTAGCGCGAACTCCGGCAGCCTGCCAAGCACGGCTTGTGGCCCGTGCCTGTCGTGCATAGCGGATGCCGGAGCCGCTGGACCGTCGACCGCCACGGCCCTCTCAGCAAGCGGCCTTGCCGCACTTGCGGACGGCGGCGACGGCCTGCTTGAGCGGCTCGACGCCGACGGCGCCCGAGATGACTTCGTCGCCGACGATGAAGGAGGGGGTCCCGGTCAGGCCGAGCTTGTCGCCCAGACGAAGGCTCTCGTCGATCGCAGCCTGAATGTCCGGCGAGGCCTCGTCCTTGGCGAGCTTCGTCATGTCGACGCCCATCTCCTTGGCGATGGCGAGCGCCCGGTCCTTGCCGACCCGGCCCTTGGTACCGATGAGCTTGGTGTGGAACTCGAAGAATTTGTCACCCACGAGCTGCTGCTTGACCGCGAGCGCGACCTTCGACGCCTCGACCGATTCCGGCCCGAGCATGGGGAAGTCGCGGACGACGATGCGCAGATTGGGGTCGGCCTTGGCGAGCTCGGCCACGTCGTTCAGCGCGCGCTTGCAGTAGGGGCAGTTGTAATCGAAGAACTCGACGAGGGTGACGTCGCCCTTGGGGTTGCCCACCACAGCCGCATGAGGGCTGTCGAACAGCGTCGCCTTTTCCGTGGCCAGCGCCTCGCGCTGTGCGGCCTGCTGAGTCTGCTGCTGGCGCTTCTCCAGCTCGACCATCGCCTCCTGCAGCACCTCCGGGTGGCTGACGATATATTCGCGGACGATCGCCTCGATTGCCGTCTTCTGTTCGGGTGTGATGTCGGCGGCCAGAACCGGATGCAGTGTCCCGGCCGCGAGTGCGAGCGTCAGCCCGGCACGAGCGAGCACGCCGGTGAGCCAGGGACGAAAGAGCCGAGCGCGTAGGGTCATCGGGATTCCCATCGTCATGTGCGCGCCGCAGGCTGGGCCCCGACGGCGCGGATGCGGTTGAGCCCGCCCCCGCCGCCGAGCCGCAGCGAGGATGACGAGCCGTCTAGGTGTGACGTATCGTGCGCGCCTTAACAACGCGTTGGAGTGCCGCTTGCCCACGACAGTCGCCCGTCACGACACCTCCCGAGGTGCGGCCACCGTCGACGATGCCGCCGGCGCGGCAGCCTCGGGCGGGGCGCAGATCGCCGCGCGAGTCGCGCGGGTCGCTCCGTTCCTCGCCATGGATGTCTTGTCCGCCGCCAAGGCGAAAGAAAGGCAGGGCGCCGATATCGTCCACATGGAGGTCGGACAGCCGTCGGCACCGTCACCCGCGCGCGTCCTGGAGGCGGCACGGGCGGCGCTCGCGGGCGGCCAGATCGGCTACACCGAGGCGCTGGGGCTGCCGTCGCTGCGCCAGCGAATCGCCCGCCACTATCGGGACGCCTACGGCGTGGACGTGAGCCCCGAGCGCATCGTGGTGACGACCGGCTCGTCGGGCGGCTTCGTCCTGGCGTTCCTGGCCCTGTTCGAGCCCGGCGCTCGCGTCGCCCTGGCGCAGCCCGGCTATCCTGCCTACCGCAACATCTTCGCGGCGCTCGACATCGAGGCGGTGGCGGTCGACGTGTCGGCGGACGGCTGGGTGCTCCGTGCGCGCGGTCTCGAGCGCGCCGATCCGCAGCGGCGCCTTTCCGGCCTGCTGACCATGAGCCCGGCCAACCCGACGGGCACCATGATCCCCGCCGCGGAGCTTGCGGCGCTCGCCGCGTTCTGCCGCCAGCGCGGACTCTGGTTCATCTCCGACGAGATCTACCACGGCCTGACCTACGAGGCGCCGGCCGACACGGCGCTCGCCTTCGACGCGGACGCCATCGTCGTCAACTCGTTCTCCAAGTACTACTGCATGACCGGCTGGCGCGTCGGTTGGCTGGTCGTGCCCGAACGGTTGGTCCGCCCGATCGAGCGCCTGGCCCAGAACCTCTACATCTCGCCGCCCTACCTCAGTCAGGTGGCTGCCGAGGCGGCATTCGACGCCACCGCCGAGCTGGAGGCGGTCCGCGCGGTCTATGCGGCCAACCGCACACTGCTGCTCGACGAATTGTCGCGGATGGGTCTCGCGGCTGCGCCGGTCGACGGTGCATTCTACGCATACGTCGACGTCTCACGCTGGACCGACGACTCGCATGCACTCTGCCAGCAAATGCTGGCCGAGATCGGGGTCGCCGTAACTCCGGGGCTCGATTTCGACCCCGAGAGAGGCGCGCAATTCATGCGCTTGTCCTTCGCTGGTTCCCACGAGACATGCCGAGAATGCATGCGGCGGCTTCGCGGCTGGCTGCAGCGCCGCTAGCGCGCGGGGCTCGAATAGACCAAATGTCGGGCAATCCACTGAGGGTGTCCGCCGGCGCTGTGCTGCGCCTTTGAACGCCGGTCTCCGCCGGCGAGCCCGGAGTGCTTGCCGATCGGATGAGCTCATCTCGTCGGGACAGGCGCGGGGTCGTGGCGGGCGCCTGCCCGAGGCCTATGATGAACGCTCCTCTGCCGAGTCCCGCCGCCGTGCAGCTGCCGCCGCCTGCGCAACTGACGCCCCGCGAGATTCACTCGATCCTGTTCGGCGCCATCCTGGCGATGCTGCTGGCGGCCCTGGATCAGACCATCGTTGCGACCGCGCTGGCGACGATCGGGAAGGATCTGGGCGATGTGGAGCACCTGCCCTGGGTGGTGACCATCTATCTTCTGTCGTCCACCGTCGTGACGCCCCTCTACGGCAAGGCGAGCGACATCTGGGGACGGCGCCTCGCCATGCTGGTGGCGATCGCCACCTTCATCGTCGGCTCGATCGCCTGCGCGCTGGCGCCCTCGATCTACGCGCTGATCGCCGCCCGCGCCGTCCAGGGGCTCGGCGGCGGCGGACTGATCTCGCTGGCGCAGACGATCCTGGGCGATATTCTGCCGCCGCGCGAACGCTCGCGCTATCAGGCGCACGTCGCCAGCGTCTTCGCTCTGTCGAGCCTCGTCGGCCCGGTGCTCGGCGGGGCGATCGCCCAGCACCTGCATTGGTCGGTGATCTTCTGGATCAACCTGCCGCTGGGGGCCCTCGCGTTCTGGCTGGCGAACTCGCTGTTGCGCCGGCTGCCGCGCCACGAACGGCCCCATAAGCTCGATTTCGCCGGCGCCGGCCTTCTGGTCGCAGCGACCGTGTCGCTGCTGCTGGCGCTGTCCTGGGGCGGTGCGCGCTACGCCTGGATCTCGCCGGAGGTGCTCGGCACCGTTGCCATCTCGGCGGCGTTCTGGGGCCTGTTCGCCTTGCGTCAACGCTGGGCGGCGGAGCCGCTGATTCCCACCGAGGTGCTGGCGAACCGCGTCGTCATGTTCGGCACGCTCGCCGCCTGCTTCGGCATGGGCACCTTCGTCGGGCTCAGCATCTACGCGCCGCTCTATTTCGAGCTCGTGACGCATCTCTCGGCGAGCGATTCCGGCGTGGCGCTCATCCCGCTGATGATCGGCACCGTGACCGGCGCGACGATCTCCGGACGGTTCATGATGTACGTGCGCCATTACAAGCGTGTGGCCCTGATCGGGCTCAGCGTCGGCATCGTCGCCCAGCTCGCCCTGGCGGTGTGGCCGAGCGGCTTGCCGTTCTGGCAGGTCGAGGTGCTGCTCGCCGCGAGCAGCATCGGCCTCGGCACGTTGCTGCCTGTCTCGACGATCTCGATCCAGAACGCCGTCAAGGTGCATCAGCTCGGCACCGCGACGGCGACCATGAACTTCTTCCGACAGTTGGGCGCCGCCGTCATCGTCGCCGTCTTCGGCGCCATTCTGTTGGGCGGCAGCGCCTTGGTCGGGCTGCCGGTCGCCTCGCTCGAAACGTTTTCGAGCGCCGCGTCGGCCGGCGACCTCGCTCCGGTTTTCCGCTGGATCTTCGCCGCAGCCGCGCTGGGGCTGGCCCTCGCGCTGACGTTCCTGATGTTCATGGAAGAGCGGCCGCTGCGCACCAGCATCACCGATCCGGTGACGCCCAAGGCCGCCTGAGCGGTTCTTTCCACCGGCAGCCAGCCGGGGGCGGGAGCAATCTCACCCGGCCGGAGAACGGCGCTCCCTATCCAAGGAACTCCTGCATCTCCGATCGGATGATCGCACCCGATCGGCACATGCTCCAGCCCCGGCCGTGAGGCGTGCGGCCTCAGCCGCCGGTGATCGCCGTCTTGGCGCGCGACCACCAGCCGCTCCGCCGGGGCCGATTGGGATCGATCTGCTGTTCGATCACGATCGTTTCCGGCTCGGGAGCACGCGGGGTGAGCGGGGCAGCGGCGCCCTCGCTCTCGGCCGGCGTGTCCGTATCCGCGTGAGCCGCGACGGGCTCGGCCTCTTCCAGCACCGGCTCCGGCGCCGCCGCCGAACCATTGTAGGCAGAGGCCTCATCGCCCGCTGGGCTCGCACCGGCGACATCCGGCGCTGGCACGTCTTCGAGCGCCGGTTCGGCAACGGCCGCAGCCGCCGGCTCGCCCTCGACGACACGCGTCTCACCCTCGGCGACAAGCGTCTCGCTCTCGGCAACGAGCGTCTCGGCCTCGGCGTCCGTCTCGCTCTCTCGCTCGCGGCGGCCACCGCGCCGTCCGCGGCGGCGGCGGCGCCCGGCCCGCGCCTCGCCATCCTCGTCGCGGGCCTGCTCGTCGCCGCCGTCTTCGGCCGCGTCTTCAGCCTCGACCGTCTCGGGCGTTTCAGCCGTCTCCGCATCTTCGGCGCTGGGGGCGCTGCTCTCCTCGCCGTCGGCATCGTCCGCCGCGACGTCGTCGCCGCGGGTCGACCGGCGACGGCGGCGACGACGGCGGCGGCGGGACGATTCGGCCTCGCTCTCGTCACCCTCGCGGCGGCTTTCGTCCGTGCTCTCGGCTTCGACCTCCTCTTCGGCCTCGGCCTCGGCGTCGGCATCGAGGTCGGCGTCCTCGACGAAATCCTCCGGCGGCATCAGCGCGTCGATCCGGATGCCGGTCGTCGGCGCCCGCACGACCCCGGTCGCCGGCTCGCCGCGCTCCAGCTGGCAATGGCTGGTGCCTGTCAGCTGATCGTCGGCCTGCACCATGACCTCGACGCCGAAGCGGTTCTCCAGGTCGCGCAGATGCGTGCGCTTCTGGTTGAGGATGTAGAGCGCCACCTCGGTGCGTGTGCGGACGACGAGATTATGGGTGCTGCTGCGGATCAGCGTGTCCTCAAGCAGCCGCAGCACATGCAGCGCGATCGACGGAACGGCGCGCACGGAGCCGATGCCGCCGCAGTGCGGGCAGGGGACCGACGAGCTCTCCAGGACGCCGGTGCGAATGCGCTGGCGCGACATCTCCATCAGGCCGAACGGCGAGATGCGGCCCACCTGGATGCGCGCCCGATCGTTCTTCAGGCACTCCTTCATCCGCTTTTCGACGGCGCGGTTGTTGCGGCTCTCCTCCATGTCGATGAAGTCGATCACGATGAGGCCGGCGAGATCGCGCAAGCGAAGCTGACGGGCGATTTCGTCCGCCGCCTCGAGGTTGGTGCGCAGCGCCGTGTCTTCGATGGAGTGCTCGCGGGTGGAGCGCCCGGAGTTCACGTCGATGGAGACGAGGGCCTCCGTCGGATTGATGACGATGTAGCCGCCCGAACGCAGCGTCACCTGGTTGGAGAACATGGCGTCAAGCTGCGGCTCGACCCCGTACTGGGCGAACAGCGGCTGGGTGCCGCGATAGGGCTGCACCACCTTGGCATGGCTCGGCATGAGCATGCGCATGAAGTTCTTGGCTTCGCGGTACGCGTCCTCGCCGGAAACCTGAACCTCGTCGATGTCCTTGTTGTAGAGGTCGCGGATGGCGCGCTTGATCAGCGAGCCCTCTTCGTAGACGAGCGCAGGCGCCGTGGACTTGAGGGTGAGCTCCCGCACGCTCTCCCAAAGCCGCAGCAGATACTCGAAGTCGCGCTTCACCTCGGGCTTGGTGCGCGCCGCGCCTGCCGTCCGCAGGATGATGCCCATGCCTTCGGGCACCTCCAGCTCCTGAGCGATCTCCTTGAGCCGCTTGCGGTCGCCCGAGTTGGTGATCTTGCGTGAGATGCCGCCGCCGCGCGCCGTATTCGGCATCAGGACGGAATAGCGGCCGGCGAGCGACAGATAGGTGGTGAGCGCCGCGCCCTTGTTGCCGCGCTCTTCCTTCACCACCTGGACGAGCAGGATCTGCCGGCGCTTGATGACCTCCTGGATCTTGTACTGGCGACGGCTCGGACGGAAGCGCCGCTCCGGCACCTCCTCCATGGCGTCGGTGCCGCCGACGTGCTCGACGACCTCTTCCTCTTCCTCTTCCTCCTCGTCGTCGTCCTCGTCTTCGTCGTCCTCACCGCCGCTCCGCGCCTCGACCGGGGTGGCCGCCTCGTCTGCCGTCTCCACGGCTTCGTCGCCGACAGCCGCAACAGCGGTCGGCGCAGCCTCGTCCGCCTCGGGCTCGGTCGTGTCGTCGGGCGCAACCGAATCGGGCGCAGTCTCGGTCACGGCCTCCACGACGTCGGCAGCGTGGCTCTTGGCGGCCGTCTCCTCGGCCACCGTCTCCTCGGCGACGGCGACCATCTGATCGGCGATACCGTGCGGCTCCGCCGTGTGCTCGTGGGTCGGCTCGGCTTCGCCCTCGGCTACGGCGGTCGGCAAACCCTGCTCCGCCTCCACGTCATGGGCCGACGCGGGCGATGCATGGCCGACGGGCTCTCCGCTCTCGCCCTCTACGGCGACGGCGACATTCTCTTCGGTGTCGGTAGGCCCTTGGGCGTCGGCAGGCCCCTCGGCCTCGGCAGACGGGGCAACGTCGTCGACCACCACCGGGGCATCGGCGCTGATCGATTCGCTCGTCCGTGCCCGCATGCCACGTTCGCGCCGCGGCTTGCGACGCGACGGGCGCTCGTCATCCCGCTCCGCCTCGCGTTCGGCCGCTTCGGCGTGCTCGGCGAGCAGCGCCTGGCGATCGGCGATCGGGATCTGGTAATAGTCAGGGTGAATTTCGCTGAACGCCAGAAAACCGTGGCGGTTGCCTCCGTACTCGACGAAGGCGGCCTGCAGCGAAGGCTCGACCCGCGTGACCTTGGCCAGATAGATGTTGCCGCGAAGCTGGCGGCGACTAGCCGACTCGAAGTCGAATTCCTCGACCTTCTGTCCGCGTACCACGACAACCCGGGTTTCTTCCGGGTGGGACGCGTCGATAAGCATCTTGTTGGGCATATTGAACTTCCATGTCCGTGGCGTACGTCCAGCGGACGCGCCGTCGGCCGGAGGCGGACGGCGGATTACGTCTGGCTGCGCCACGAAGGCACCCGTTGGTTCCGGGGCCGCTCATCAGGTGATTAGGGGAGTGGGACATCCGGACGGGCGCAGTGTCGACACGGCTCGCACCCGTCGCACCGCGGTCAGCGGCGTGTGGGGCGAACTGGGCCGGATCAGCGTAAACGCCCATCCAATGGGTTCCTCGCGAATTCCGAGACACCGCCAGGGGCGTGCGCGGACGATAGGTGCTGCAAAGCGGCAGCTCGCAACCCCGCACCGACGTGCCGACATCCGTCGTCGCTGCCGTCGAACAACCGGGCGAGCGTAAAGAAGCACATGCCGTGCTTGCCCGCTCGTCGTTCCGGGAAGGTGGCGCCGTCCGCCGATCTGGCAGACGCACGCCACGTCGAAACGGGTCTGTGTTCATTACATAGCCAGCGCCGTGGTTGGCAAGCCGAATGTTGCGTCAGGGCAACGCCGGGCCGCGGCGACAAAGGCACGATCCTAATGTGACATTAACCGTGTGGGCGCTATGTCCTATACGATGGCCATGGTGCACCTCCGCAGACCCGGATCGTCCATGAAACGGCTCGCCCCGTGCATCGCGCTTTGGCTCACGGCGATATGCGGGGTGCCGGCGGCGCACGCGCAGCCGGGCGACCCAGCCGCCGACCCGCAGCGGGTCGCCCCGGCGGTGGCCGGAGCGGTGGATCTGGCGGCCGACGGGCGCGGCGCCAAGCTCAGCTTCACCCTCTCGCGAGAGGTCAAGGCCAAGGCTTTCCTGCTGGAGCGGCCGGATCGGGTCATTATCGACCTGCCCGAAGTGAACTTCCAGCTGCCGCAGGGAGCCGGCCGGCGAGGCGAGGGGATCGTCACGTCGTTCCGCTACGGCCTGTTCGCGCCCGGGCGCTCGCGCATTGTCGTCGACCTGAGCGAGCCGGCGCTCGTCGTCTCCGCGCAGAGCGTCTCCAGGCCGGGCGAGCTCACCAAGCTCGAGGTCGAACTCGCCCGCACCGACCGAGCCCGCTACCGCCAGGCGGCCCTGAAGCCGATGATCGACATCGGCGACGGCCTTCCTCCAGCGGCCGCCGCGGCGGCGCCGAAACCGGTCGCCCCGGCGGACACGCAGAAGCCGCTCATCATCATCGACCCGGGACACGGCGGCGTCGACACGGGCGCCGTCAACGCGGCCGGCCTCGTCGAGAAGAACATCGTCTTCGCGTTCGCCCTGAAGCTGAAGGAACATCTGGAAGGCACCGGCCGCTTCCGCGTCGGCCTGACGCGGGACAAGGACGTCTTCGTCAGCTTGCCGGACCGCGTCCACATCGCGCGCGAGCAGAAGGCCGCGCTGTTCATCTCGATCCACGCCGACATCCTGAACAGGCGGCCGAACGTCAGGGGCGCCACGGTCTACACCGGCTCGAAGTTCGCGACGGACGAGGAATCGGCCCAGCTCGCCGACAAGGAGAACGAAGCCGACAAGATCGCCGGCGTGGACGCGCCCGACGAGCCGGAGGCGGTAGCCGACATTCTCCAGGATCTGACCATGCGCGAGACCCGCGCGTTCTCGGGACAGTTCGCCAAGCGCCTCGTCACCGAGCTCGGGTCGACCGTCGAGCTCAACCGCAACCCGCACCGTTCCGCCGGCTTCCGGGTGCTGAAGGCGCCGGACATCCCATCGGTGCTGATCGAGATCGGCTATCTGTCGAGCAGCAAGGATGCCGATCTGATGAACTCCGATGCGTGGCGGGACCACACCACCAAGGCCCTGACCGCCGCCGTCGGTCAGTATTTCGCGGCCCGTGGCAGCACGCCGATCCGCGCCGCAGTTTCTCCATAGAGCGCGGGCATAAGCTGATCCGCCTAGCGTCCCTGCGACTGGTCGAGCCCCCCTGTTCCGTGTTATTGGGGCCCGATCGATGCGTTGAGGCTCGGGCGGCGCGCGTGCGCACTGTTGCGCGCTGTAATCTCATCGCAAGAGAGCGGGCTCTGGTCGCATGCGGTTGATTCTCCGGTTTTTCGGCTTTGTGTTCGCGACAGGGGTCGGCCTTGTGGTCGTTGCTTCGCTCGCGCTCGGCTATTTCGTCTGGCACGCCTCCAAGGACTTGCCTGACTATACGCAGCTTCAGAATTACGAACCGCCGGTGATGACGCGCGTGCATGCCGCCGACGGCACGCTGATCGCGGAATATGCGCGCGAGCGGCGTCTGTTCCTGCCGATTCAGGCCGTGCCCAAGCTTGCGATTGCGGCTTTTCTGTCGGCCGAAGACAAGAACTTCTATTCCCACGTCGGCGTCGACCCGTTCGGCACGCTGCGGGCGATCATCCAGAACTTCGGCCGCAAGAGCTCCGGTCAGCGCGAGCAGGGCGCCTCGACCATCACGCAGCAGGTGGCGAAGAACTTCCTCGTCGGCAACGAGCGCAGCTACGAGCGCAAGATCCGTGAGGCGCTGACGGCCTTCCGCATCGAAAAGGCGTTCAGCAAGGACAAGATCCTCGAGCTCTACCTGAACGAGATCTACCTCGGGTCCGGCAATTACGGCATCGCCGCCGCCGCCCTGAACTACTTCGGCAAGTCGGTGCACGAGCTGACCATCCCGGAGGTCGCCTACCTCGCCGCGCTGCCCAAGGCGCCGAACAACTACAACGCCTTCCGGCACCGCGAGGCGGCCACCGACCGCCGCAATTGGGTCATCGACCGCATGGTCGAGAACGCCTACATCACGCGTGCCGATGGCGAGACGGCCAAGAAGCAGCCGCTCGGCGTGTCGCCGCGGTCGCTGTCGCCGAACACCTTTGCCGCCGGCTATTTCGCCGAGGACGTGCGGCGCGAGATCGCCGAGCGCTACGGCGAGAAGAAGCTCTATGACGGCGGTCTGTCGGTGCGCACGACGCTCGATCCGAAGATGCAGGCGATGGCCCGCAAGGCGATCGTCGACGGCCTGGTGCGCTACGACGAGGCGCGGGGCTGGCACGGCACCGTGCAGAAGATGGACCTGCTGGCGAGCCGCGACTGGGGCAAGGCGCTGGCCGACCTGCCGTCTTACACGGACGTGCAGCCGTGGCGGCTGGCCGTCGTGCTGGAGGCCAACGACCGCTCGGCCCGCATCGGCCTGCAACCGCGCCGCGACGGCTACGGCCAGGTGCCACGCGAGCGCGAGACCGGTATCATCGACGCCGATGGCGTGCGCTGGACGCGCAGAGGCATCCGTGTCCTGTCGCCCGGTGACGTGGTCTATGCCGAGCCGATCGACAGCAAGCCTGGCAACTACCGCCTCCGCCAGATCCCTGAGATCTCCGGCGCCATGGTGGTGATGGACCCCAACACCGGTCGCGTCTTCGCCATGGTCGGCGGCTTCTCCTTCGATCAGAGCGAGTTCAACCGCGCCACCCAGGCCCAGCGTCAGCCCGGCTCGTCGTTCAAGCCGATCGTCTACGGCACCGCGCTCGACAACGGCTATACGCCCTCCAGCACGGTGTACGACTCGCCGATCGAGATCGAGCAGGGGCCGGGGCTGCCGCCATGGCGGCCGGAGAACTACGACGGCAAGTTCACCGGCGCGCACACGCTGCGCTACGGCGTCGAACGGTCCAAGAACGTCATGACCGTGCGGCTGGCGCGTGACATCGGCATGCCGCTCATTGTCGAGTATGCCAAGCGCTTCGGCGTCTACGACGATTTGCAGATGTATCTGCCGATGGCGCTGGGCGCCGGCGAGACCACGGTCATGCGCATGACCGCCGCCTACTCGATGTTCGTCAACGGCGGCAAGCGCATCAAGCCGACCCTGATCGACAGGATCCAGGATCGCTGGGGCAAGACCATCTACAAGCATGACGAGCGCGTCTGCGAAGGCTGCGACGCGGAGCGTTGGGCCGACCAGAAGGAGCCCAAGCTGATCGACAATCGCGAGCAGGTGCTCGACCCGCTGACCGCCTACCAGGTCGTGTCGATCCTGGAGGGCGTGGTGCAGCGCGGCACGGCGACCGTGCTCAAGGAAGTGGGCAAGCCCGTCGCCGGCAAGACCGGCACCACCAACGACGCCAAGGACGTCTGGTTCGTGGGCTTTACCCCGGACCTGGCCGTGGGCATCTACATCGGCTACGACCAGCCCAAGTCGCTCGGCAGCCAGGTGACCGCCGGCCATCTGGCGGCACCGGTGGTCCGCGACTTCCTCAAGATGGCGCTGAAGGACAAGCCGGCGACCCCGTTCCGGGTGCCGCCGGGCATCAAGCTGGTGCGAGTCGTTGCCTCGACCGGCTTGCGCGCCGGCGGCAGCGGCGCTCCGGGCGGCGGGATCATCCTTGAGGCCTTCAAGCCGGGCACGGCGCCGCCGGAGTATGTCGCCAGCAGCGAGGCGGGCCGCTCGTCGGGCGGCGCCTCCCGCGGCCGCGAGGCGACGGGGCCCGGCGGCCTATATTAGCGCTGCTCCGTCGCCAGGGGCGGAGCGGCCGTTCACCCCTCCGAGCGTGACCCCTTTCCTTGTGCGTGGGCCTGCGGTTCTGGTCGAGCCCACGCCCACGTGGAAAGATCGTACGCGAGCGCTCATCTTATCCCCACCAACCCAGGGACGTCAGAACGTAACAGACCATGCGCGCCGAGATCGATACGTTGGCCGAATCCGCCAAGCAGTCCATTGGACTGCTGAGGAGGCATCTTTGACTGGGACGTTGCCACGAAACGTCTCGCCGAGCTCAATGCTCTCTCCGAAAACCCCGACCTCTGGAACAATGCGGACGAGGCGCAGAAGGTCATGCGCGAGCGCACTGACCTGGAGGAGCGTGTCGGTGCCATCCGGCGCATGGAGCAGGATCTCACCGACTCCGTCGACCTGATCGAACTCGGCGAGGCCGAGGGTGACGCAGGGGTGGTGGCCGAGGGCGAGGAGGCGATCCGCGCGATCAACACGGAGGCCGGCCGTCGCCAGGTCGAGACGCTGCTCTCGGGCGAGGCGGACCAGAACGACACCTATCTCGAAGTCCATTCGGGGGCCGGCGGCACCGAGAGCCAGGACTGGGCCCAGATGCTTATGCGCATGTACACGCGCTGGGCGGAGCGCAAGGGCTTCAAGGTCGAGGTGATGGAGTATTCGGCGGGCGAAGAGGCGGGGATTAAGGGCGCCACGCTGCTGATCAAGGGCCACAACGCCTACGGCTGGCTCAAGACGGAATCGGGCGTGCACCGTCTGGTGCGGATCTCGCCGTTCGATTCCAATGCGCGACGTCACACGAGCTTTGCGTCGGCCTGGGTCTACCCGGTCGTCGATGACCGGATCCAGATCGACGTGAAGGAGTCCGATTGCCGGATCGACACCTTCCGGTCGTCCGGGGCAGGCGGCCAGCACGTCAACACCACCGATTCGGCGGTACGCATCACGCACCTGCCGACCGGAATCGTGGTCGCCTGTCAGCAGGAGCGGTCACAGCACAAGAACCGGGCCACCGCCTGGAACATGCTGCGCGCCCGCCTCTACGAGCTCGAGCTGCAGAAGCGGGAGGAGAAGGCCAACGCGGAGGCGGCCTCGAAGACCGATATCGGCTGGGGCCACCAGCTCCGCTCCTACGTGCTGCAGCCCTACCAGCTGGTGAAGGACCTGCGCACCGGCGTGCAGTCGACAAGCCCGCAGGACGTGCTGGACGGCGACCTCGATCCGTTCCTCGAGGCGGCCTTGGCCCATCGGGTCTACGGCGGCGATGTCGAGGTGGAGGACATCGACTAGAGCGCTATCCGACCGGGTGGAACCACCCGGTCGGAAAGAAGCGCTCTAGATTCAAAGAGTTGAAGCACATCCTTCGCGATTGGGTGAAGTCGCCCGATCGCGGGGTGCTTTCGCCGCGACGGCGGCCGTCAAAGGCCTTCGGCCGCTGCGAGCACATCCTCGGCGTGGCCCGGCACCTTCACCTTGCGCCAGACGCGAGCGATCTTGCCGTCGCGATCGATCAGGAACGTCGATCGCTCCACGCCCATGAACTTGCGGCCGTACATGCTCTTCTCGACCCACACGCCATAGGCCGTGACGACGTCCTTGGTCTCGTCGGCGCCCAGCGCGAAGCCGAGCTCGTACTTGGCCTTGAACTTGTCGTGGCTGCGGGCGCTGTCGGGCGACACGCCGACGATGACCGTCTCGGCTTTCTCGAAATCAGCTCGCAAACGATTGAAAGCCATCGCTTCTTGGGTGCAGCCGCTGGTGTCGTCCTTTGGATAGAAGTAGACTGCGACCTTGCGGCCCTTCAGGCCTGACAGCCTGATCGTGCCACCGCCATCGGTCGGAAGGTCGAAATCGGGAGCCTGCTGGCCAGCCGTCAGCGACATGGTCGCCTTCCTTTCGTCGGATTGTCCGTGCTCAAACGCCGCCATCTCACAGCTTGTCGCATCTGCACGCCAGCAAGCAGCAAGATGCTCGGCGGGAAAAGGCACGTTTTGATTAGCGTGCATCCCGCACGCCGCATAACTGGGTAAATGGTCGCCACTCGCCTGCCTCGGGCGCGCCTGCGGTTGCGCCGCAAGGTCTTCAAGGGCGTCTATGCGCCCCTTCATGCTGCCGTGGCCTCGGTGCACGGCGGTGGCGGGCCCCTGTGCCACGGCGAGCCGGCCGACGCGCACGTCGGCGGCCACGAGGTCGCCGAGGGCAGTCCGCACCATCTGTCGACCGGGCCTGTGCGGCGCCACCGGCGGCGGCGGAGGCTGCGGGCGGCGACGTACTTCGCGGCGGCCGTCGTCGGCATCGCGCTGCTGCTGGTCAGCGGCTTGGCGATTCGCATGTTGATGGGCCCCGTCGTCCTGGAGGGCCTGTCAGGCCGCGTCGCGGAGGCCATGGCGCAGCGGCTCGGACCGTCGTGGAAGGTCACGGTGGGAACGGCGGCGATCGAGCACGCCGGTCTCAATCCGGCGCTGCGGGTCGAGAACGTCGAGATCCGCAACCCGGAGGGCCACCGCGCGCTCAAGGCGCCGAGCGCCACCGTGTCGGTCGACCCCTGGGGGCTGGTGTTCGGACGGTTCGTGCCCCGCTCGGTGTCCTTCATCGGACTGGACCTGCGGCTGGCGATGACGGCCGACGGCACCTTGGCATTCCGGGTCGGTGCCGACAGCGACACGCTGCAAGCGCCGCCGGACAGCGCCGGGACGGAGGTCCCGAGCGGGGAAGCCGGCGTGCCGGCCGCCCCCGTCGGGCTCACCCGGGCGATCGCGCGGGCTGCCGCATCCGCGGTCGATCTCCTGACCGCAAGCGAGGGCGTCTTCGGCGGCCTCGACCGGGCCAGCATCGAGGACGCCCGCCTCACGCTGCTCGGTCCGGACGGCCGGGTCCGCTACCAGTTCGGCGAAGCGTCGCTCAGCTTCGACAAGCCCAAGGACAGCCTGCGCAATTTCAAGTTCGGACTGACCGGCAGCTCGGGCCGCTGGCTGCTGGACGGCACCGTCGCCGGCCGCGCCGGGGCGGCCCGTATCGCCTCGCTCACCTTCAGCAACGTCCCCGTGTCGGACCTGCTGGTGCTGGGCGCCGAGAAGAAGGCGGTTACCACCGACATGCCGCTGACCGGCACCGTACGGGCGGCCGTCGATACGGCGGGCCTGCTCGCCGCCTTCGACGTGACGATGAACGGCAGCCGCGCCGTCATCCACACCGACGACCCCGACATGCCCGAGTTCACCATGGACGAGGTCAGGCTTGCTACGTCCTACGATCCGGCGACCTCGGCGATCCTCATCAATCGTCTCTACGCAACTTGGGACGGCTCCCACGTCGAGGCGTCCGGCCGGCTGGAGTCGGCCGAGGCTCCTGTGCCCTGGCGGCTCAGGCTAGAATCGACCGATGCGTTCGCCGCGGCGCCGACGCCGCGCGATGAGCCGGTCAAGCTGCAGAAAGTGACGCTTCAGGCCTCGGGCGCCCCCGGGGGCGGGGTGCTGCTGGAGAAGGGCGAGGTGTTGGCGGAGAGGGGCCATGCGCTCATCTCCGGCGAACTGGGGACCGAGGCCGCCAGCCGTGGCGTGCGCGTGGCCATCTCCGGCGAGCACACCGACATCAGGGCGGCCTTCGCCATCTGGCCGGCGTTCGCGGCGCGCCCGGTCCGCGATTTCATGACCGACAACCTGCGTGCCGCAATGGTGGACCGGTTCAGCGTCGCCGTCGACATGACCGACACCGATATCATCGAAGCGCGCGCCCGACGGCCCTTGCCGGAGCGAGCGGTGCAGACGGAAATCGTCCTGTCGGCCGCCGAATACAGCCTCGGCGACAAGCTGCCGATGATTCGCGGGGCGGCGAGCGCGACGGTTACCGCCCGCACCGCCAAGGTCGACATCCGCAATGCGGAGCTGGTGCCGGCGCGCGGCCGCCCGGTTGCGCTGCCCTCAGGCACCATAACGATCGCCGATACGGCCAAGCCGATGCCGCTCGCCAACGCCAGCGTCAGGTTGACCGGCAGCCTCGATGCGATCATCGGCCTGTGCACCGAATCCGGCATGGCCCAGGTGCAGGTCGATCCCAGCACGATCCGCGGCAGCGCCGACATCAAGGTCGCCCTGACGGTCCCCGTGGCCAAGGTCATCCCGCTCCAGCAGGTCCAGGCCACGGCGACGGGGACGGTCACCGGCCTCACCGTGGAGCGGGTGATCGGCAAGGACAGGCTGGAGGGAGGCAACTTCACCGTCGTGCTCGACCGGAGCGCCTTCGCGATGCGCGGCGATGGCCAGCTCGCAGGGCTGCCGGTCGACATCGACGTCCGCCAGCCGCTGCAGCAGGGCGTCGTGGGTGAAGCGACCATTACGACCACCCTGGACGAAGCGGCGCGGACCAAGCTCGGTCTGTCCATGGGGCGGCAGATCACCGGCCCGATCGGCGCCAAGGTCGTCGCGCCGCTGACCCGAACGGAAGGCCGCGGCGCGCGCGTCGATCTCGACTTCACCAAGGTGAAGCTCGACAATATGCTGCCGGGCTGGTCGAAGCCCGTCGGCAAGCCCGGCCGGGTGACGTTCCAGCTCGAGGACGGACCAGGCGATTCGCACATTCTGGACGACTTCACCTTCGACGCCGGCGGCGTCAGCGCCAGAGGTTCGATCGAGATCAACCGCGACAACGGCGTTGAGCGGGCCAAGCTGTCCTCGTTCAAGCTGTCGCCTGCGGATGACATGCGCGTCGACGTGGATCGCTCGGGTCAAGTCCTCAAGGTGACGGTTCGCGGCACCGTGATCGATGCGCGGCCCTTCCTCAAGCAGCTCTTCGGCGGTGAGACGGGCGCCGGGAATGCCGCGCGAGCCACAGCCAGGGACAGCAAGGGCAGCGAGGACATCGAGCTGGACCTGAGCTCACCCATCTTGGCGGGCTTCAACGGCGAGTCGCTCACCAACGCGACCCTAAAGCTCTCCAAGCGCGGGCATGATGTGCGGCAGCTCAACCTGAACGGGCGCTTTGGAAAATCCCCGGCCTCGGTGCAGTTGGCGCCCCGCGACAAAGGCACCGGCGCGCTGGTGGTGCAGACCCGGGATGCCGGCGCCTTGCTGCGCTATGCCGATCTCTACAAGCGCATGACCGGCGGCACGCTGAGCCTGCAGGTGGCGCTCGGCGACGGTCGCCAGAGCGGCACGGTCGCCATCGGTGATTTCGCGCTGCGCAACGAGCCGGCGCTCCGCCGCATCGTATCGGCGCAGCCCAGCGACGCGGCGCGGATCGATGCCGACGACGTGGCGTTCACTGGCCTGCGCGCGAGCTTCACGCGGACGGCGGCGCTGATCGATCTGCGCGACGGCATCATCTGGGGCCCGCAGGTCGGCATCAAGCTGGATGGGTCGGTCGACTTCGGCCGCGACAGGGCCGATCTGATCGGCACATTCATTCCTGCCTATGCGCTGAACAACGTGTTCTCGCGCATACCGTTGGTCGGGCCGATCCTGGGCGGCGGCAGCAACGAGGGCGTGTTCGCCGTGAGCTTCCGCATCACCGGCCCGGCGAGCGGCCCGACGCTCACCGTCAACCCGCTCACGGCCGTCGCGCCGGGAATCTTCAGAAAGTTCCTGGAGGTGTTCACGCCGGACGGCTCGATCCGGCAACAGAGCCCTCCGGCGCAGAGCTTGGGCGACCGCTGAGACAAGCCCGAGAGCCGCCCTCGTCCGATCGGGCGCTGCCACCCGATCGGACAACGCGGTCGCCGCGGGTGCTACTTGAACTTGAGCAGGACGTGCTTCTTGCGGCCGAGCGACAGCTTGATCACGCCCTCCACCGTCCTGTCCTTGGTGCCGAGCACGGCCCGCTCGTCGGTCACGGTGATATCGTTGACCTTCAGCCCACCGCCCTTGATCAGCCGGCGCGCCTCGCTGTTGGAGGCGACGAGCCCGACCGCGCGGGTGGCGATGAGCACCCCCAGACCGTTCTCCAGATCGCGGACGGGCAGCGACACGGTCGGCAGGTTCTCGGCCAGTGCTCCTTCCTCGAAGGTACGGCGTGCGGTCTCGGCCGCTTCGGCGGCCATCTCGCGCCCGTGCAGCAGGGTGGTCGCTTCCGTGGCCAGCACCTTCTTGGCCTCGTTGAGCTCGCTGCCGGCGAGGGCGGCGAGGCGGGCGATCTCGGGCAGCGGCAGGGTGGTGAAGAGCTTGAGAAAGCGCTCGACGTCGTCGTCTTCGGTGTTGCGCCAGAACTGCCAGTATTCGTAGGGACTCAGCATCTCGTCCTTGAGCCAGACGGCGCCCGCCGCGGTCTTGCCCATCTTCGCCCCCGACGCGGTGGTGATCAGGGGGCAGGTGAGCGCGTAGAGCTGCGGGGTGCCCATGCGGCGGCCCAGATCGATGCCGTTGATGATGTTGCCCCACTGGTCCGAGCCGCCCATCTGCAGCACGCAGCCGTAGCGCTTGTGCAGCTCGACGAAGTCGTAGGCCTGCAGGATCATGTAATTGAACTCGAGGAACGACAGCTCGTGCTCCCGCTCGAGTCGCGTCTTGACGCTGTCGAAGCTGAGCATGCGATTGACCGAGAAGTGCCGGCCCACATCACGCAGGAACTCGATGTAGTTGAGCGGTGCCAACCACTCCGCGTTGTCGGCCATGACGGCAGCCCCCTTCGGCGCGCCGTAGTCGACAAGGCGCGAGAACACCGTGCGCAGGCTCTGCTTGTTGTCCTCGATCTGGGCGAGCGAGAGCATTTTGCGGCTCTCGTCCTTGCCGGAGGGATCACCGACGCGCGTGGTGCCGCCGCCCATCAGCGTGATCGGGCGATGTCCGGTCTGCTGGAGCCAGTACAGCATCATGATCGACATGAGATGGCCGACGTGCAGCGACGGACCGGTGCAATCATACCCCACGTAGGCGGTGAGCTGGCCAGCGCGTGCCTGGGCGTCGAGCCCCGCGACGTCGGAGCACTGGTGGATGAAGCCGCGCTCGGTCAGAACGCGGAGAAAGTCGGATTGGGGCGCATGCATGGATCGCTCGTTGTACTTGCTCTTAATCGACGCCGTGTAACAGCTTTGACCGGTCAGATCACGGAGGATTCACAATGGGCGTGAAGCGGGCTATCGGTCTCATGAGCGGCACGTCGCTCGACGGTATCGACGTCGCCCTGATCGAAACCGACGGCCGCACCATCACCTCGCTCGGGCCGACCGGCTACCGGGCCTACGGTGACGAGGAGCGCGACGTCCTCCGCCAGGCGATCGTCGATGCGGCCCAGCTCGCGACGCGCACCGAGCGGCCGGGCAACCTGTCCCAGGCGGAAGCCCTGATCACTGCGACCCATGCGGAGGCGGTGGAGGCGTTCCTGACCGACCACGGCCTCTCCCGCGACAGCATCGACGTCGTCGGCTTCCACGGCCAGACGGTGCTGCACCGGCCCGAGCTGCGCATCACGGTGCAGCTCGGCGACGGCAACGCCCTGGCGCGTCGGCTGGGGATCCCGGTGGTCTACGACATGCGCGGCGCCGACATGGACGCCGGCGGGCAGGGCGCGCCCATGGTGCCGCCGTTCCACGGCGCGCTTGCCCTGCACGCCGGGCTCGAGCTGCCCATCGCCATCCTGAACCTGGGCGGCGTCGCCAACGTCACCTTCATCGGGGCCGACGGATCGCTGCTCGCCTTCGACACCGGGCCGGGCAACGCGCTGATCGACGATTGGATGCGCGACCGTACCGGCCATCCGCTCGACGACGGAGGCCGCACCGCGGCCCGCGGGCGGCCGGACGAGCCGCTGCTCGCCTGGCTGCTGGTTCATCCGTTCTTCCAGCGTCTGCCGCCCAAGTCGCTCGATCGCAACTGGTTCTCGCATCGCATGGTGGGACACCTGTCGGTCGAGAACGGTGCTGCGACGCTGACGGCGTTCACCGCGCGCTCGGTTGCGCGGGCGCTCGACTTCGCGCCAGAGACGCCGCTGCGCTGGGTCGTGGCCGGGGGCGGCACCAAGAACGGCGAGCTGTTGCGCCTGCTGAGCTATCACCTGCGCGCCGACATGATCACCGCCGACGGGCTCGGCTGGTCGGCAGCCTTCCTGGAGGCGCAGGCCTTCGGCTTCCTGGCGGTGCGGTGCCTGGAGGGGCTGCCGCTGACGTTTCCCACCACGACCGGCGTGAAGGAGCCGACGCTGGGCGGCGTGCTGGCGAGGCCTTGACGCGCGCCGCCCGGGAGCGCGGCCTGGAGCATTTCGCCATTGGATGGAATCATCCCATGGAGCAGAAATGCTCATAACTTTTAAATCAGGAGCGCTTCTTTTGCGATTGGGTGAGTCCACCCGATCGCGAAGCGCTCTAAGCAGAATTTCCGAGCCCGCCCAACGGGCGGGCCCCGAATTTCTGCTTAGGCCGCGCTCTCCGCCGCCACCGGGCCGAGACGCCGGTCGAGGTAGACGTTCACCGTCGCCATCAGGTCGTCGACCTTACCGTCGAAGAAGTGGTTGGCGCCCTCGACGACTGCGTGCTCGATCTGGATGCCCTTCTGGGTCTTGACCTTCTCGATGACGGCGACGACGTCCTTCACCGGCGCGACGCGGTCTTCCGAGCCGTGCACGAACAGGCCGGACGAGGGGCAGGGCGCCAGGAACGAGAAGTCGTAGCGATTCGCCATGGCGGCGATCGAGACGAAGCCCTCGATCTCCGGCCGCCGCATCAACAGCTGCATGCCGATCCAGGCGCCGAACGAAATGCCTGCGATCCAGCAGGTGCGCGCCTCGGGATTGACCGACTGCACCCAATCGAGCGCGGCTGCGGCATCGGACAGTTCGCCGACGCCGTGGTCGAAGGCGCCCTGGCTGCGCCCGACGCCGCGGAAATTGAAGCGCAGCACCGAAAAGCCGCGGTTCACGTAGGCGTAATAGAGGTTATAGACGATCTGGTTGTTCATCGTCCCGCCGAACTGCGGGTGCGGATGAAGGATGACCGCGATGGGTGCACCCTTGCGTTTGGACGGATGGTAGCGTCCCTCGATACGTCCTGCGGGACCGGTGAAAATGACTTCGGGCATCCTGGAGCCTTGCTGGTGCGACGCGCCCACGGACCCGGGCCGGCCTCGAGGGTGCCTTGACTCGGGTCCTGTTCGGACGTCAAATAGGGCTTAGAACCGTTCTAAGCGCATTAAATCGTAGGGTTGACGGGCTCTTGGCCCGCAAGTCGCATGCTGTTTAGCACGGCCAGAGGGGGCAATTGCAAGGTTTGCGTGCGAGCAGGTTGACAGCGCCTATGGCGGACGAGCGCACATATCTGGACTACAACGCGACATCCGTCGTGCGCCCGGCGGTCATCACGGCGATGGCGGAGGCCCTGGCCCGGGGCGGCAACCCATCGTCCGTGCACAGCGAAGGCCGCGCCGCCCGCGCACTGATCGAGACGGCACGCGAGGCGGTGGCGGCCCTGGTCGGCGCACGGCCCCAGGATGTGATCTTCACCAGCGGCGGCACCGAGGCGGCCAACACCCTGCTCGCGCCCGGCGCGTTCGGCCCCGAGCTGGATCGCTTGTTGCTGCTCGCCAGCGAGCATGCCTGCGTGCGCGAAGGGCACGGCTTCGGGCCGGCTGCGCGACATATCCCGGTGGACGCCGACGGGCTCGCCGATCTGGCATGGCTCGATGCCGCGCTGGCGAACGAAGGGCCGGCTCTCGTCGCGCTGCAGGTGGTCAACAACGAGACCGGCGTGATGCAGCCGATCAAGGCCGCGGCCGAGTTCGTGCATGCCCGCGGCGGCCTCGTCGTCACCGATGCGGTGCAGGGCGCCGGCAAGGTCGGGCTCGCCATGGCCGAATTGGGCGCCGACGCGCTGTTCCTGTCGGCTCACAAGCTCGGCGGTCCCCAGGGCGTGGGCGCCATCGTGCTCGCCGGCGACCACGTGCGGCTGGCGCACGGCCTGCTGCGCGGCGGCGGCCAGGAGCGCGGCCATCGGGGCGGCACTCAGAACGTGCCGGGTATCGTGGGCTTAGGCGTCGCCGCAACCGCCGCCGCGGCGGAGCTCGCAGCCGAGCAGCCACGGCTCGCCGCTCTGCGTGGCCAGCTCGAGGACGAGGTCAGGCGCGTCGCGCCTGACGCCGTGATCTTCGGCGAGCGGGCGGACCGCGTGGCCAACACCAGCGCCTTCGCGGTGCCTGGCCTGACGGCGGAAACGCTGTTGATGCACTTCGACAGAGCGGGTATCGCTCTGTCCTCCGGATCGGCGTGCTCGTCCGGCAAGATCAAGCGCTCCCACGTGCTCGAGGCAATGGGCATCGGCAAGGAGCTTGCGGGAGGGGCGCTCAGGGCGAGCCTGGGCTGGCAGTCGAGCGCGGCGGACGTCGTACGCTTCGGCCAGGTCTTCGAAAAGGCGTTGGAAACCTTACATAGACGGGCAGGGGTGCGTCGCGCCGCCTGAGCCCGTGCGTTCGGCGGCGGGCTCAGTGGACCGTCGCCTACCGATACCGATCCACGGCCCTTGAAGCCGTGAGAGGAGGGACGAATGCCTGCTGTGCAGGAAACGGTCGAGCGCGTCAAAGCGATCGACGTCGATCAGTACAAGTACGGTTTCGAGACGATCATCGAGACGGACAAGGCTCCCAAGGGCCTGTCGGAAGAGATCGTCCGCTTCATTTCCGGCAAGAAGGGCGAGCCTGCCTGGATGACCGACTGGCGCCTCGACGCCTATCGGCGCTGGCTGACCATGCGCGAGCCCAAATGGGCGCGGGTCGACTATCCCGCGATCGACTATCAGGACGCCTATTACTATGCGGCGCCCAAGCGGCTCGCCGGGCCCGAGACCATCGACGATGTCGATCCGGAGATCCTCAAGACCTACGAGAAGCTCGGCATTCCGCTGCGCGAGCAGGAGATCCTGGCGGGCGTCAAGACGTCGCGCGTCGCCGTCGACGCCGTGTTCGATTCGGTCTCCGTGGCGACCACGTTCAAGGCGGAGCTGGCCAAGGCCGGCGTCATCTTCTGCCCGATCTCCGAGGCGATCCGCGAGCATCCGGAGCTGGTGAAGAAGTACCTGGGGTCGGTCGTTCCGGTCAGCGACAATTTCTTCGCCACCCTGAACTCGGCGGTGTTCACCGACGGCTCGTTCGTCTACGTGCCGCCGGGCGTGCGCTGCCCGATGGAGCTGTCCACCTATTTCCGCATCAACGAGCGCAACACCGGCCAGTTCGAGCGCACCCTGATCATCGCCGACAAGGGCTCCTACGTCAGCTACCTGGAAGGCTGCACGGCGCCCCAGCGGGACGAGAACCAGCTGCATGCGGCCGTGGTCGAGCTGATCGCGCTCGAGGACGCCGAGATCAAATACTCGACCGTCCAGAACTGGTACCCGGGCGACGCCGAGGGCAGGGGCGGCATCTACAACTTCGTCACCAAGCGCGGCGACTGCCGCGGCGCGCGCGCGAAGATCTCCTGGACGCAGGTGGAAACCGGCTCGGCCATCACCTGGAAATACCCGTCCTGCATCCTGCGCGGCGACGGCAGCAGCGGCGAGTTCTACTCGATCGCCATCTCCAACGGCCGCCAGCAGGTCGACAGCGGCACCAAGATGATCCATCTCGGCAAGAACACGTCGAGCCGCATCATCTCCAAGGGCATCGCCGCCGGCCGCTCGGACAACACCTACCGCGGCCTGGTCTCGGCCCACCGCAAGGCGTCGGGCGCACGCAACTTCACCAATTGCGACTCCCTGCTCATCGGCGATGGCTGCGGGGCCCACACGGTTCCCTACATCGAATCGAAGAACGCCTCGGCGGTCTTCGAGCACGAGGCGACGACGTCGAAGATCTCCGACGACCAGATGTTCTACTGCCTGCAGCGTGGGCTCTCCTCCGAGGAGGCGGTGGCACTGATCGTCAACGGCTTCGTCAAGGACGTGCTGCAGCAGCTGCCTATGGAGTTCGCGGTCGAGGCGCAGAAACTGATCTCGATCTCGCTCGAAGGCAGCGTCGGCTGAGCCATCGGCGGCCGTGCGCCGCCTGCCACCGCGCCATCACAACGACAAACCGTCCCGCGGCAGCAGCCCGATGCGCCGAGAGCGGGATGGCGAACAACCGGATCCGATCATGCTCGAAATCAGAAACCTCGTCGTCGACATCGAGGACAAGCGCATCCTCAACGGCCTCGACCTCACGGTGAACACCGGCGAGGTGGCCGCCATCATGGGCCCCAACGGCTCGGGAAAATCGACGCTGTCCTACGTGATCGCCGGCAAGGCCGACTACACGGTCGTCGACGGCGAGATCCTGCTCAACGGCGAGAGCATCCTGGAGCTGGAGCCGTTCGAACGGGCGGCCAAGGGCGTGTTCCTTGCCTTCCAGTATCCCCTGGAGATCCCGGGGGTCGGCACCATGACCTTCCTCAAGGCCGCGCTCAATGCCCAACGCAAGGCCAGGGGCGAGGGCGAGCTCACGACGCCCGACCTGATGCGCCGGGTCAAGGCGGCGGCGCAGAAGCTCGCCATCGATCCCGAGATGCTGAAGCGGCCGCTCAACGTCGGCTTCTCGGGCGGCGAGAAAAAGCGCATGGAGATCCTGCAGATGGCGCTGCTGGAGCCCAGCCTGTGCATCCTCGACGAGACCGATTCCGGCCTCGACATCGATGCGCTCAAGATCGTCGCCGACGGCGTCAACGCGCTGCGCTCGCCGGACCGCTCGTCGCTGGTGATCACGCACTACCAGCGCCTGCTCGACTACATCGTGCCCGACACCGTGCACGTGATGGCGAACGGCCGCGTGGTGCGCTCCGGCGGCAAGGAGCTCGCGCTCGAGCTCGAGGCGAACGGCTACGCCGACTACCGTCAGCAGGCCGCATGATGACCGCCGAGCTCAGCATCATCCGAACCGCAGCCGAAACGGAGCTGATCGAGCGGTTCTCGCACGTGCGCCCGGTGCTGCCGGGCGCCGGCGCCGTGGACCGGCTTCGCGACGAGGCTTTCGCCCTCTTTACCGCTACGGGGTTGCCGCACCGGCGCGTCGAGGAGTGGAAGTACACCGACCTGCGCGCCTTCATGCGCGACGCGCTGCCGTTGGCGCTGAAGCCCGAGGGGGAGGCGGCAACGCGCCTGCTCGAGCGTGCACCGCTCCTCGGCGAGCTCGCCATCCCGCATCTGACCTTCCTCAACGGCCATCTCGTCGCGGCACCCGATCTGCCCGGCGTCGAGATCGCGCCGCTGGCGGAGGCGCTGGCCAGCGGCCATCCACTGACGGCCCGGATGGCAGGCCTGGAGATCGCCCGCGGCAACACGGCGTTGGCGCTCAACACGGCGTTCATGGCCGACGGCGCCATCATCCATGTGCGGCGGGATGCAGGCGCCGCCTGCCTGCATCTGCGCTTCCTCAACGGCGCCGCGCAACCGTTCGCCACCTCGCCGCGCCTGCTCGTCGTCGTGGACGACGGGGCCGAGCTGGACCTCGTCGAAACGCACGAAGGGCCGGATGGGCTCAATTACCAGGTCAACAGCGTGGTCGAGATGGTGGCCGGTGACGCGGCGCGCGTCTCGCACGTGCGCGTCAACGACGAAGGGCAGGGGGCGCTCGCCGTCTCGACCCTGACCGTGGCGCTCGGTGCCGGCGCGGATTTCAAGTCGTTCGCACTGACCAAGGGAGCGAGCGTGGCGCGGCACCAGATCTTCCTCGGCTGCGCCGGCGAGGACACCACCATCGGGCTCGGCGGCGCCACCATGATCCGCGGCCGCCAGCACGCCGACACCACCCTGCTGCTCGACCATGCGGTGCCGCGCTGCAACAGCCGTGAGTTGTTCAAGACCGTCATCGACGATGAGGCGGTCGGCGTCTTTCAGGGCAAGATCATCGTGCGGCCGCATGCTCAGAAGTCCGACGGGCGCATGATGTCGGCGGCGCTGCTGCTCTCCGAGGGCGGCACCATGAACAACAAGCCCGAGCTGGAAATCTTTGCCGACGACGTTCAATGCGCCCATGGCGCCACCTGCGGCGCGCTCGACGACGACCTGCTCTTCTACCTGATGGCGCGCGGCCTGCCGCGCCCGGAGGCGGAAGCGCTGATGGTCGAAGCGTTCCTGGGCGAGCCGCTGGAGCTCGTGGTGCGCGACGATGTGCGTGAGGCGCTGGCGGCCATCGCCGGGGCGTGGTTGCGGCAGCGCAACTGAACCGATCTCAGGGAGGGCGGCGCGAGCCGCTCCATTGAGCCATGAATGAATTGAGCCGCATACCGCCTACCTACGACGTCGAGGCCGTGCGCCGCGATTTCCCCATCCTGGCGCAGACCGTCTACGGCAAGCCCCTCGTCTACCTTGACAACGCCGCGTCGGCGCAGAAACCGCGCGCCGTCATCGATGCCATGGTGCGGACGATGGAGACCGGCTACTCCAACGTCCATCGCGGCCTGCACTACATGGCCAATGCCGCGACCGAGGCCTACGAGGACGGCCGCGAGGCCGTGCGCGCCTTCCTCAACGCCGCCTCCACCGACGAGATCATCTTCACGCGCAATGCCACCGAGGCCATCAATCTGGTGGCCGACTCGTTCGGGCGCATGGCGATCGGCGAGGGCGATGAGATCGTCGTCTCGATCATGGAGCACCACTCCAACATCGTGCCGTGGCACTTCCATCGCGAGCGCAAGGGCGCGGTGCTGAAGTGGATCCCGGTGGACGACGAAGGCAACCTGCTGATCGACGCGTTCGAGGCGCTGCTGACCGAGCGCACCAAGATCGTGGCGATCTCGCACATGTCGAACGTGCTGGGCACGGTCTCGCCGGTCAAGGAGATCGTGCGCATCGCACACGCCCGCGGCATTCCGGTGCTGGTCGACGGCAGCCAGGGCGCCGTGCACCTGGCGCCCGACGTGCAGGACATCGACGCCGACTTCTACGTCTTCACCGGGCACAAGGTGTACGGGCCGACGGGAATCGGCGTGCTCTACGGCAAGAAGCGCTGGCTCGAGGTCATGCCGCCCTTCAACGGCGGCGGCGAGATGATCGAGACGGTGACGACGGATCGGGTCACCTACAACGCGCCGCCGCACCGGTTCGAGGCCGGCACGCCGCCGATCGTGCAAGCGGTCGGGCTGGGTGCTGCGCTGCGCTACATGGACAGCCTCGGCCGCGAGGCGATCCGGGCGCATGAGGAGCAACTGTCGGCGTACGCCCACGCCCGGCTCGGTGCCATGAACTCGATCCGCATCATCGGCCGGGCCAAGGGCAAGGGCGCCATCCTCTCCTTCGAGATGAAGGGAGCCCACGCCCACGACGTGGCGACGATCATCGACCGTGCCGGTGTCGCCGTCCGTGCCGGCACCCACTGCGCCATGCCGCTGCTGGAGCGCTTCGGCACCACGTCGACCTGCCGTGCCTCGTTCGGCCTCTACAACACCATCGAGGAAGTGGATAAATTGGCGGAGGCGCTGATCAAGGCGGAGCAGATGTTTGCCTGAAGCTTCGCAACGGTCCGGCGCCCCGAGGAGAGAGTCCGTGAACAACCATGCACCGGCCGGCAGTCTGCAGCCGAACGCGCCCGACGTGTCGTCGCCCCTGGCGCCCGAGGAGATCGACCGGCTGACGGACGATATCGTCGCTGCGCTCAAGACCGTCTACGATCCGGAGATCCCGGCCGACATCTACGAGCTCGGCCTGATCTACCGCGTCGAGATCGGCGACGACCGGCACGTGACCATCGACATGACCCTCACCGCGCCGGCCTGCCCCGTGGCGGGCGAGATGCCGATCTGGGTCGAGAACGCGGTCGGTGCCGTGCCGGGCACGTCCGGGGTCAAGGTCAACATGGTCTTCGACCCGCCGTGGGACCAGAGCCGCATGTCGGAGGAAGCCCGCGTCGCCCTTGATATGTGGTGAGCGTCGTGCCGCCGCCGCTTCGCCACGTCCTGGAAACCGCCCTCTACGTCGACGACCTCGAACGGGCCGAGCGGTTCTATGAGGATGTGCTTGGCCTGAGGCGGCTGGTGGCCGACCAGCGCTTTCGCGCCTACGCGGTCGGCGATGCCACCGTGCTGCTGCTGTTCCATCGCGGCGCCACGCTGGAGACCGTGCATCTGCCGGGCGGCACCATTCCGCCCCATGACGGCCACGGGCCGCTGCATGTAGCCTTCTCGATCGCGGCCGGCGATCTGGCGGAATGGGAGAGGGTGCTCGCGGGCCACGGCGTCGAGATCGAAGGCCGCACCGACTGGCCGCGCGGCGGCCGCAGCATCTATTTCCGCGACCCGGACGGCCATCTGCTGGAGCTGGCGACGCCTGGACTCTGGAACATTCCGGGCGGCTGATCGGTGCCCGCTCCGTTTCCATTCTCACCGAGAAGCTTTACCTAGGGAGCGCCGGGTCGGAACCGGCCAGATCCAAGGGAGCTTTCGATGGCTGTGGACGGAACCTGGAACATCACCATGCAGACCCCCATGGGGGAGCGCACCTCGTCGGTCACGCTGACGAGCCAGGGCGGCGCGCTCTCCGGCAGCCAATCGGCCGAGGGCGACTCGACCGAGATCTTCGACGGCGAGGTTGCCGGCGACGAGGCGAGCTGGAAGATCAAGATCGTCAACCCGATGCCGCTGACGCTCGAGTTCAAGGGCAACGTGGACGGTGATGCGATCGCCGGCACGGTCTCCGCCGGCTTCGTCGGCAGCTGGCCGTTCAGCGGCTCGCGCGGCTGACCCGCAACAAGCTTGGCCGCTAAGAGCATGTCCCGATCAGATGCCCACATCTGATCGGCTGGACATGCTCGAACTCTCTGCATCTGAAGCGCTTTGCGATCGGCGCCAGCTGCCGTGCCGGTCGCCGGGGAGGCCGCCCCGTGTCGATTGCAATCTCCTTTGCCCACTGGCTGCGCCGTAACCACGCATTCGCCTTTCTCGGCGCGAGCACGGTCCTGATCCTGCTGTCGCCCTTCGCCGTCCGTCGCGAAAGCGTCGCGATGGCCGAGATCCTGTTGCTCGCCGTTGCCGTCGTCGCGGCGTCGATGAGCCTGTCGTTGTCGGGATGGCGGTTCCTGGCCATCGTCGCCGTCGCCGGGCTCTGGTTTCTGCTGCGCCTCCTGGAGCTCGGCTCCTACATCGGAGCTGCGGCGTCCCAACTGGTCTTCGCAATCCTGACCGGCGGCATCTTCATCCGGCTGGCGAACGACCTGCTGCGGGCACGAGCTGCCGACCTCGCGACCCTGGCGAGCGCGCTCAGCGGCTTCCTCATGCTCGGCATATTCTGGTCGCAACTCTACGGTCTCTGCCTGTCGATCCTGGGGACCGGCGCCTTGCATCCGGACATAAGCCAGGATGACGTGGGCGTGCTCATCTATTTCAGCTTCGCAACGCTGGCCACGGTTGGCTATGGCGACGTGCTGCCCGTGCATCCGCTGACGCGCATGATCGCCGTCTTCGAGGCCGTCACCGGCATGTTCTACAACGCCGTCGTCATCGCACGGCTGGTGGCGCTCTATGGCCGCGAACCGAGCGACGATCCTGACGCACTGATCGGCTCCGCCCGCGACAGCCGGCCGGTCAAGCCCAGCCCTGTGCGTCCAGTGCGCAGCGACGAGCCCATCAACTGACGTGGCGCCTTGCCTTGCAGCGGCAGGGGAGCCCACTGGCGTAATTCGCATAATATATATTATGGAACCTAAAACAGTGAGCTAAGCCAATGGCTTGTGCGCTGCCGGAGCGCGGCCTAGGCTCACCAAGGCAAGACGGCCTGCCGCGCAGCGCAGGCACGACAATATTTTGGGGAGGATCCGAGCATGAAGGCAGCCGTGCTGCACGAGGTCAATCGGCCGCTCGTCATCGAAGACGTGCAGGTGCAGAAGCCGGGCCCCCGCGAGGTGCTGATCCGGACGTCATGCGCCGGCCTGTGCCACTCCGACCTCCACTTCATGGAGGGCCTCTATCCGCATCCGCTGCCGGCCGTGCTGGGACACGAGTCGGCCGGCATCGTCGAGGACGTCGGCTCCGATGTGACCTACGTCCGCAAGGGTGACCACGTCATCACCTGCCTCTCGGTCTTCTGCGGCACTTGCGAGCAATGCACGTCCGGCCGCCCCGCCATCTGCACCGGCACCGATGTCAGGCTGCCGCCGGGCGTGTCCAAGCGCCTGACCTGGGGTCGAAGCGGCCCGGTTCACCAGTTCCTCAACATGTCCTCCTTCGCCGAGCAGATGCTCGTGCACGAGAACGCGGTGGTGAAGATCCGCGAGGACATGCCGCTGGATCGGGCCGCGCTGATCGGCTGCGGCGTCATCACGGGCACCGGGGCGGTGTTCAACACGGCGCGGGTGGCGCCCGGCGAAACGGTCGTCGTGATCGGTTGCGGCGGGATCGGCATGGCCGCCATTAACGGAGCGGCGATTGCGGGGGCCGGCCGCATCATCGCCGTCGACACCAATCCGCAGAAGCTGTCGCTGGCGCAGAGCCTCGGCGCAACCGATGCCGTCAACGCCACCGACGGTGATCCGGTCGCCCAGGTGAAGGAGCTGACCAAGGGACAGGTCCATCACGCGTTCGAGGCGGTCGGGTCCAAGCGGACGGCCGAGCAGTCGTTCCAGATGCTGGGCCCGGCCGGCACGGCGACGATCATCGGCATGATCCCGTTCGGCACCAACATCGAGCTGCACGGCTTCGAGTTCCTGCGCGGCGAGAAGCGGATTCAAGGCTCCGCCATGGGCTCCAACCGGTTCCGCACCGATATGCCACGCCTGATCGACCACTACCTCAAGGGGCGCCTGCATCTCGACCAGTGGATCTCGGCCCGCATCAAGCTCGCCGACATCAACGAAGGCTTCGCCGATATGAAGTCCGGCAAGGTGCTGCGGTCGGTGATCATGTTCGACGCCTGACTTTGCGTGCTCCGGGTGAGGGGGCTCCAGGCCGCTCACGCCCCGTGCGGCGGGGCGGAGCCCCGCTCGCCCTGCCCTCCCCACGGTGGCTCCGGACCGCCGCGCCGTTAGAGCGTGAGATAGGTCCGCTGCACGTCACGGTCGGCGGCGAGCTCGGCGATGGTGCCGTTCCAGCGGATCTGGCCCTTCTCGAGCACATAGACCCGGTCCGAGACCAGCTCGGCGAAATGGAGGTTCTGCTCCGACAGCAGGATCGACAAGCCCTGCGTCTTGAGCTCGAGGATGGTGTCCGCCATCTGCTCGACGATCACCGGGGCAATGCCCTCCGACGGCTCGTCCAGCAGCACCAGCAGCGGGTTGCCCATCAGCGTGCGCGCCACCGTCAGCATTTGCTGCTCGCCGCCCGACATGCGGCCACCCGGACGGTTCGGCATGGCGCCGAGGTTGGGAAACAGGCGGAACAGGCGCTCTGCCGTCCATTCCTGCATCGGCTGCCCATCGGCGGCCGCTCGCACCGGCTGACGGCCGATGTCGAGGTTCTCCAGCACGGTCAGGTCGGTGAAGATGCGGCGATCCTCGGGCACGAAGCCGAGGCCGAGGCGGGCGATCTCGTAGGGGGCGAGCCTCGACACCTCCCGGTCGCAGAAGACGACCGAGCCGGACCTCTTCGGCACCATACCCATGACCGCCTTCATCGTCGTCGATTTGCCGGCGCCGTTGCGCCCCATGAGCGCCACCACCTCGCCGCGGCCGATATGGAAATCCAGGTCGTACAGGATGCGCGCGCCCCCATACCAGGCGTTCAAAGCGGAGACGGAGAGGATCGGTGCGGGCATGGGCGTTCATGGCTCGATGGCGATCGGCGCGTCCCGGACGGCATCACCCGACCGGACTACGCTCCGGCTTCAGGGCGTCGGGGCATGTCGATCGGAGCGGACGACCTCGTCCGAGCCGGACATGCTCACGGCACGAGGGGTGAACGTCTTCCCGGTCCCGAAATAGACCTCCTGGACCTGGGGATCGTTGCGAATCGCGGCGATGTCGCCGTCGGCGATCAGCTTGCCCCGGGCCAGCACGATGGCGCGGTCGGCATGGGCAAAGACGACGTCCATGGAGTGCTCGGTGAACAGCACCGCCATATGGCGCTCGACCACCAGGCGCTTGACCAGGGCGATGAGGTCATTGCGCTCGCGCGGTGCCATGCCGGCGGTCGGCTCGTCCATCAGCAGCAGGCGCGGCTGGTTGGCGAGCGCGATCGCGAGCTCGACGCGCTTGACGTCGCCGTAGGCGAGTTCCCGGCAGGCGCGGTCGGCCGCATCGGCCATGCCGACCTGGTCCAGCAGCTCCAGCGCCCGCTCGCGGTGCATCGCGCGGGCCGGGCGCCATAGCCCGAACAGTTCGGACGCATGGGACATCAATCCCATCTGGACGTTCTCGACCACGGTCATCGACGCAAACGTCGCCGCGATCTGAAACGTCCGGCCGACCCCCATGCGGAAGATGGCGCGAGGGGGAAGCCCGACGATCGAGTTTCCGATGAGCCTGATGTCGCCGGAGTTCGGGGTGAGCTGCCCGTTGATCATGTTGAAGCAGGTCGACTTCCCTGCCCCGTTGGGTCCGATCAGAGCCAGAAACTCACCGGCCCCGACCGAAAAGCTGACGTCGTCGACCGCGCGCACACCGCCGAACGCCTTGGTCAGATGCTGAATGTCGAGCACGGTCATCGGCTCGCTCCCGCCGGCATGCGCATCCATCGGGCCGCCGCGCCGGCGATGCCGCCGGGGAACAGCAGAACGATGAGCAGGATCAGGCCGCCGAGCAGGGCGCGCCAATACTCGGTTTGGCGCATGACCATGTCCTGCAGCAGACTGTACACCCCTGCCCCGACGATCGGCCCGAGCAGCGATTGAATGCCGCCGAGCAGCACCATCACCATGCCGTCGATGGACCGTCCGACGCCGATGGTCTCGGGCGAGATCGAGCCCTTGGCAAAGGCGAACAGGCCGCCGGCCACGCCGCAGACGAGGCCGCTCAGGGCGAAGCCGAGCCATTGCATGCGCTTGACGTCGATGCCGATGGCACCGGCGCGCAGGGGCGAGTCGCGCCCGGCGCGCATGGCGTAGCCGAACGGCGCGAACAGAACCCGACGCAGGAAGACGACGGCGACGATCGCGACCGCAAGGGTCAGCAGATAGAAGGCGACGCGGTTGTCGAATGGCGAGGACGGCCAGATGCCGAGCAGCCCGTTGGAGCCGCCGGTCACGTCTTCCCACTGGAAGGCGATCGACCAGACGATCTGGGCGAAGGCCAGTGTCAGCATGGCCAGGTAGATGCCGGACAGGCGGACGGCGAACCAGCCGAACAGCAGCGCCCCCGCCAGCGCCGCGAGGGGCGCGCAGAGCAGGGCCATCCCCATGGGCAGGGCGAACCATTTGACGGCGAGCGCCGCACCATAGGCGCCCAGGCCGAAATAGGCGGCGTGGCCGAACGAGTGCATGCCGCCGGGACCCATGATGAAGTGCAGCGACGTGGCGAAGACGATCGCGATCAGGACGTCCGTGCCGAGGATCAGGGCATAGGGAAGCCGGCTCTCGAACAGCGGCAGGGACAGCAAGGCGAGCACCAGCGCCGCCGCGGCGATCATGAGGGGCCGTGTCGCCGGCCGCAGCGGCGCGTCGGCCGCTTCGCTGCCGCTGCGGACCGCTGCCTGCGGCCGGCCGAACAGGCCGTAGGGGCGAACGACGAGCACCGCGGCCATGACGACGAACTCCGCGACGAGTGTCAGCTTGGAGAAGTTGATGACGAGGTCGCCGATGTGCGCGACGCCGATGGCGATGCACAGCGCCTTGATCTGGGCGATGATGACGGCGGCCACGAACGCCCCGGTGATCGAGCCCATGCCGCCGATGACGACCACCACGAAGGCCTCGCTGATGACCGCGAGATCGAGGGAGAGGTTCGCCGGCTCCCTGGCGAGCTGCATGGCGCCGCCGAGCCCGGCCAGAAAGCTGCCCAGCGCGAACACCGTGGTGAACAGGAGCGCCTGATTGACGCCGAGGGCTCCGACCATCTCGCGATCCTGCGTCGCCGCGCGGATCAGCCTGCCGAAGCGCGAGCGCGCCAGCAGGAGGTAGAGCCCGGCGAGCACGACAGGGCCCATGGCGATGAGAAAGAGGTCGTACTGCGGCAGGCGGCGGCCGAGGATGGTGACGAAGCCCGACAGGCCCGGGGCGCGCGGGCCGAGTAGGTCCTCGGAGCCCCAGGTCCACAGGGCGACATCGTTGATGACCAGCATGAGGCCGAACGTGGCGAGCAGCTGAAACAGCTCGGGCACATGGTAGATGCGCCGCAGCAGCCCGATCTCGATCAGCGCGCCCAAAACAGCCACGGCGGCGGCGGCGAGCACGATGCCGCCCCAGAATCCGAGCACGCCGCCCAGATGGTGGGAGAGCGACCAGGCGATATACAGCCCCAGCATGTAGAACGAGCCGTGGGCGTTGTTGATGATCCGTGAGACGCCGAAGATGAGCGACAGCCCTGCCCCGACGAAGAACAGACCAGACGCCGACGCAAAACCGTTGAGCGCTTGAAAGAGGAAGGCGTCCATCGCGGGGTGTTATCCACTAGGGGCCGAGATCGGCGGGCATGTGCAGGAACGGCCGGTCGACGAGGGGCGGCCAAGCGCGAGCCGGCAGCCGCGCTGGCGGCACGGTAAAGGCAGTCGGCGCGGACGCGAGAGCCCCCGCCCCTGTCGTCGGCACGGGCTCAGTTCTGCGGGCGCAGATGGCGGCTCGCCACCTCGGCGCAGGATGGCAGCACGGTGTTTCCGTCGACGAACTTGGCGTTGACCATCACGCCCTTGCCGTCCCGCAAGGCCAGCTCGCCCACGTAGATGCCCATCGTCGCCTGGTGATCGCAGGACCGGTATTCGAACGGCCCCAGGGGGCTATCCACCTTCAGGTTCTCGAACGCCTTGACCAGCTTCTCCGTGTCCGCCGATCCGGCCTTGGCGACACCCGCGGCGATCGACTTGATCGTCGAATAGCCGACGATCGAGCCGAGACGCGGATAGTCGTTGAACTTGCGCCGGTAGGCTTCGATGAACGCCTTATGCTCGGGCGTGTCGATGGCGTACCAGGGATAGCCGGTCGCAATCCAGCCGACCGGCACTTCGTCGCGCAGCGGATCGAGGTATTCGGGCTCTCCCGACAGAAGGCTGACGGTCAAGCGATCCTTGAAGATGCCGCGGGTGTTGCCCTCCCTGGCGAACTTGGCCAGATCGGCGGCGAACAGGACGTTGAAGATCGCGTCCGGCTTGGCATCGTCGATGGCCTGCGCCACCGCGCCGGCATCGATGCGACCCAGCGTCGGAGCCTGCTCGGTCACGAACTCCACGTCCGGCTGGGCTGCTTTCAGCTGCTCCTTGAAGATGGAGGCGGCCGCCTGGCCGTACTCGAAGTTCGGGTAAACCAGAGCCCAGCGCTTCTTCTTGGCGGCGATCGCCGCTGGCATCAGCATGGCGACCTGCATGTAGGTCGAGGAGCGCAGGCGATACGTATAAGCGTTGCCGTTCTGCCAGGTGATCTTGTCGGTCAGCGGCTCGGCGGCGAGGAAGAAGACCTTCCGCTTTCCAGCAAACTCCGTGACGGCCAGGCCGATGTGGGAGAGGAACGTGCCCGCGAGCAGGTCGACCTTTTCGCGGGTGACGAGCTCTTCCGCGACGCGGACCGCGTCGCCCGGATTGGCGCCGTCGTCGCGCACGATCAGCTCCAGCTTGCGGCCGGCCACGCCGCCGGCGGCGTTGATCTCGTCGACGGCGAGATCCATGCCCTTCTTGTAGGGCTCCAGGAAGGCCGGCTGAGACTTGTAGCTGTTCAGCTCGCCGATCTTGATCGTGGGTTGGGCCTGGGCCCGGGCGCCTGACACGTATGGTGTGGCCGCGAGCGCGCAGCACGACAATGCGAGGGAGAGAACCGTTCGGCGCGTTGGCATTGGCTGGGTCCCACAATCTGTCTGGAAGGCGATCGTTTCCTACAGCATGGCGTGAACGTGGAAAAAAGCTAGCCTGAATTTTAATACTATCAATTCATTTTTATAATCATCAAATCGACCAAGCGCCTGTCCGCCGGCATCCGTGCAAAAATCGGGCGCGACAAAATCGGGCACGGCTCGTCCTCCCGCGCAGCCGTGCCGGCCGGCGGATAGACGGGCCGCTGCCAGCCCCCGGCGAAGCCGCTTTGTGCTCGCCGTTCGATGTTCGATATGCCTTGAGGAGCGCCGCCGATGCACGGCGCGGTCCGTTGAAGCCCGTCCGGGGCGCTATGCCCCGGCCCGTTCGAGCTCCTGCCGCTCGACGTCGTAGTTGGCGTACGAGTCCTTCAGCGTGGCGGTGTTGAGCAGCATCGTGGCGATCACGTCGCTGCCGCCCGGCTGGTAGAGGCGGGTGATCAGCCAGGCGCTTTCGGTGCGGCGGCTGCCGCTGAGCGCGACCACCTCGCGCTCCATCTCGTAGCGCTCGCCCACGAACAGCGGCCCCTTGATCAGCCGGATCTCCTGGTCGGCGAACAATCCGACCGCCGGCCCGCGGGCGGGGATGCGCCCCTCGAGCGGTGCGGCGAGCAGCACGCTGATCATCTCGATCGGAATGATCGCTCGCTGCCAAGGCGAGTCCGCCGCTGCCGCGTACCAGGACGACGGCTCGGTGATCACCTTGAGCTTGTCGGCCAGGGTGAAGGGGTAGAGCGCTCCCATGTTCTGGGTCGGGCCCATCGTCAGCGGGATGCGGCCGCTGGTCCAGCCCACCTTCACGTCCCGCAGGATGACCAGCAGATCGGGAGCCGCCAGCGTCTTCAGGCGCTCGTCCAGTGCCGTCGGGGGATTGGCGCCGCCGACGGAGGCCGAGCCGCGCAGCACCTCGGTGCCGTCCTCCTTCTCCATCCAGACGGAGGTGTGGGTGGCGCCCGCGGCGGGCTTGCGCATGAACGCCCGTACGCGTTCCCCCTCGAAGCAGGGGTTGCGATAGTGCGCCGACAGACACCCTTCCTCGAACCAGCGCCGGCCCCACAGGGCCTCGCCCAGCGGCGCGAACTGGCTGAAGTGTGTCGGGCCCTCGATCGTGCCGCCCTTGAAGCCGAGCTTTTGCGCCGTCGCATCGTCATGGATCGACGCGTGATCGTCGTATTCCTGGGCCGCCAGCATCTGCCGCGGCCCCCTGAGCGGGCCCGCGATCGCGTCGCCGACCTCGACGATCTCCGTGGTGAATGCGCGGCTCATGCTCTCCTCCCAGGTTCTATTTATGTGCGGCGGCTAGAAGAGAGATCCCCCTCAGGGATAGGCCACCTCGATGCGCAGGCCGTCGTAGGCCGGGACGACGTGGTTGGGGATCTCCGCGGCTAGGACGTCGTAGTCGAGATCGGTGTGCAGATTGGTCAGCACGGCGCGTCGGGGCTTGACCTCGGCGATCAGCTCCAGCGCCTGGTCGAGGTTGAAATGCGTGGGATGGCGCGTGTAGCGCAGCGCGTCGATGATCAGCATGTCCAGGCCGTGCAGGACGGCGACGCTCTCCCGCGGCATGGCATGCACGTCGCTGGCGTAGGCCAGATCGCCGATGCGGAAGCCGAGCGCCGTGGTATCGCCGTGCAACATGTCGAACGGCAGCGCTGCGATCGGGCCACCGGCGCCATCGATGCTGACGGGAACGCCGACCTCCAGACGACGCCGCGTCAGGATCGGCGGATAGGAGCTGCCGGGCGGCGTCTCGAAGCAATAGCCGAAGCGGTCGAGCAGGTAGCCCGCGGTCTTGTCGTCGGCCCAGACGTCGAGCTTGCGGCGCATCACCAGCGCGAGCGGCCTGAGATCGTCGATGCCGTGGATGTGGTCGGCGTGCTCATGGGTGACCAGCACGCCGTCGATGCGGGCGACACGCTCGCCCAGCAGCTGCTCGCGCAGGTCCGGGGACATGTCGACGAGCACCGTGGTGCGCCCCGCCGCGCTGGCGCGCTCGAGCAGGATCGAGCAGCGCCGCCGCCGGTTCTTGGGGTTGTCGGGGTCGCAGGCGCCCCAGCCCTGCCCCACCCGCGGCACGCCGGCGGAGGAGCCGCAGCCCAGTATGGTGACCGTCAGGCTCATGCCGCCGGCCGCTCCATGCCAGCGGCCCGATCCGCTTCGGCCGCCTTGCTGAACAGCCGATAGAAGTTCGCCGTCGTCACCTGCGCGATGTCCTCCTCGTCGACGCCGCGAACGGCGGCGAGAACCTTCGCCGTCAGCGCCGTGTGGGCCGGCTCGTTGCGTTTGCCGCGGTACGGCTCCGGCGCCAGGTACGGCGCATCGGTCTCCACCAGCAGGCGGTCGAGCGGCACCTGGGCGGCGATGCGGCGGATCTCGCCCGAGCGCTTGAACGTCAGGATACCCGAGAACGAGACGTAGAGCCCGAGGGCGACACCCGCTTCCGCGAGCGCCGCGCCGGACGAGAAGCAGTGCAGCAGCGCCTTGAAGGCGCCCTTCTCCATTTCCTCCTGGAGGATGGCGATCATGTCGGCGTCGGCGTCGCGGGCGTGGATGACCAGGGGCAGCCCCGTCTGGCGGGCGGCGGCGATGTTGGTGCGGAACACCTGAGCCTGCACGTCGCGGGGGCTGCGATCGTAAAAGTAGTCGAGGCCGGCCTCGCCGATGCCGACGCAGCGCGGGTGCTCCGACAGGGCGACGATCTCCGCGGTGGTGACGTCAGCCTCTTCCCCCGCGTGGTGGGGATGGGTGCCCACCGTGAAGAAGATCCGCGGGTTGCCCTCGGCCAGGGCCCGGTAGGTCGCGGCCTTGCGCACGTGGGTCGAGATCGACACCATCCGGCCAATGCCGGAATGCTCAGCGCGTGCAAGCACCTCGGCGAGATCGTTGGTGAAATAGTCGAGGTGGCAGTGGCTGTCGACGAGCATCACGGCGCGCTTCCCGCCTCAGATTCCACATAGCGCGGGAAGATCGGCTGCGGCTGCGGCAGCTCGGTCCCCGAGGTGAGGCGGCCGGCCTCGCCCAGGTGCGCGAAATCGCGGGCGCCGGCGGGCACGGCCAGCAGGTCGAGGAGCTTGCCGGCGGCCTCCGGGGTCACCGGCTGCGCCAGGATGGCGACGTTGCGCAGCACCTCGGCGGTCACGTAGAGCACGGTCTCCATCCGTGCCGGGTCGGTCTTGCGTAGCGTCCACGGCTCCTGCGCCGCGAAATAGCGGTTGGTGTCCGCCACGACCGCCCAGATGTCGGCAAGGATCGTATGAACTGCAAAGCTTTGGATCGCGGCCCTCGCCTTCTGCAAGAGGCCGTCGGCCGCCTCCAGCAGCGCCCGTTCGGCATCGCCCTCGACGCCGTGCGCCGGCACCCGGCCGCCGCAGTTGCGGGCGACCATGGACAGCGAGCGTTGCGCCAGGTTGCCCAGGTCGTTGGCGAGATCGGCATTGATGCGCCCGACGATCGCCTCGTGGCTGTAGTTGCCGTCCTGACCGAAGGGGACTTCACGCAGGAAAAAGTAGCGCAGCTGGTCGGTGCCGTAGGCCGCCACCAGATCCTGCGGTCCCACGACGTTGCCCGCCGACTTGGACATCTTCTCGCCGCGCGAGAGCAGAAAGCCGTGGCCGAACACCCGCTTGGGGACCTCGATGCCGGCCGACATCAGGAACGCCGGCCAGTACACGGCATGAAAACGCGTGATGTCCTTGCCGATGATGTGCACATCGGCCGGCCAGTAGCGCCAGTTCGGCGCGCTTTCGTCGGGAAAGCCCACGCCGGTGATGTAGTTGGTCAGCGCGTCCACCCACACGTACATGACGTGGCCCGGCGCCTGCGGCACCGGAATGCCCCAGGTGAGCGTGGTGCGCGAGATGGACAGGTCCTGCAGGCCGCCGCGGACGAAGCTGATCACTTCGTTGCGGCGCGAGTCCGGGCCGATGAAGTCCGGTACGCGCTCGTAGAGCTCGAGCAGCCGATCCTGGTACTTGGCGAGGCGGAAGAAGTAGGTGTTCTCCTCCGTCCACTCGACCGGCGTGCCCTGCGGCCCGAGCCGCTGGCCGCCGTCGGCGAGCGTCGTCTCGCTCTCGTCGTAGAACGCCTCGTCGCGCACCGAGTACCAGCCGGCATAGGTGTCGAGGTAGATGTCGCCGGCCGCCTCCATCCGCCGCCAGAGCTCCTGGGTCGACGCAAAATGCGCCGGCTCGGTGGTGCGGATGAAGCGGTCGTACGAGACGGCGAGGCTGTCGCACATGGCGGCGAACAGCTCCGTATTGCGGTCCGACAGCTCCTTGGGCGTCACGCCGAGCTTGGCGGCCGTCTGCGTCATCTTGAGCCCATGCTCGTCGACGCCGGTCATGAAGAAGACGTCGTAGCCGTCGAGGCGCTTGAACCTGGCGATCGCGTCGGCTGCCACAGCCTCGTACGCGTGGCCGATATGCGGCGCGCCGTTCGGATAGGAGATCGCGGTGGTAAGGTAGAAGGTCGGACGGGCGGCCATGGGTGGTTCAACGCTGAGACGATGGGGGGACGACGGGCCGAGACGGCGCGGCTTGGGCGTCGCCGGACGTACCGTTATAGCTCCTTGACCGCGCAGTATAGCGGCTTGATCGCACTGCGGATCCCCCTGCCGGCGCCTGCGCCGGACGTTTGGGAGGCATTCGGCGCCCTCAGACCGCCGTCGCCTGCCGCATGGCGTCAGCGAGATCGCCGAACAACGAGATCACGAGAGGCCTGCGATCGAGGTTGAGGGCCTCGGCCTCACGTGCTGCGCGGGCGTTCTTCTCCCAAGCCTCCACCAGAGGGGCAAGGCGACGGGCCCCTTGGCCGGCTTGCGCACGGATCCGCTCGGCGAGCCAGTCCGCCAGCGTCTCGCGCAAGGCCTCGAACTCGGGCGTGCTGTCGCGCCGCGAGACCTCGTCCGCGAGGCGATAGAGCGTCTCCAGCTCCAGGTCCGGCAAGCGCTGGAGCAGTCCCTGCACGCGGTGGATCAGCGCGATGCGGTCGGCGTCGAGCAGTGAAAGAGCTCGCCCGACGGAGCCGCCCGATAGCGCCGCCGCCTGGCTCACCACCGCATCGGCCGTGGCGGTCCACGGCTCGCCCAGGCTGCGGACGGCCAGCGAGACGTCGTTGGCTCCGAGCGGTCGCAGCAGAAGACGGCGGCAGCGCGACCGCAGGGTCGGCAGCACGCGGGCCGGGGCGTGGGCGACGATGAAGATGACCGAGCGCGGCGGCGGCTCCTCGACGGCCTTGAGCAGCGCGTTGGCGCTGGAGGCGTTCAGGTCGTCGGCGGCATCGACGATGCAGATGCGGTAGCCGGCCGCCGTGCTGCCGAAGAGGTCGAGCGCACGCCGCACGTCGGCGACGGCGATCTCGGCGGAGAAGCCCTTGCCGTCCTTGCGCGGCCCGCGCCGGACCACCGCGAGGTCGGGATGGGACAGCGCCGCCACCTGCCGGGCGACGACATGGGTGGGCGCCACGCCGAGGTCGACGGCCGCCGTGGCTGCGGCCGGGTCCGGATGCGCCAGCAGGAAGCGCGCTGCCCGGTAGGCGAAGGTGGCCTTGCCGACGCCGCCCGGCCCGCCGATCAGCCAGGCATGGTGCAGCTGTCCCGCGCGGTAGGCCCGCAGAAAATCCGCTTCGGCCTGGGCATGTCCGAACAGCGAAGCCTGCTCGCGCGGATGCGGCGCTCCGGCGACCTGATCCGGCGGGGCGCCGTCGACGTCAGCCATTGCGGCGCAGCCCGATCGAAGCATCGGCGGGCGCGAGCAGCTCTTCGAACCGCTGCCGGACGACCTCGGCGATCTCCCTCGCGACCTCGTCCTCGTCCTGGTCCGCGTCGACCACGACGCAGCGGTCGGCATGCCGCTCCGCGATGACCCGGAAAGCCGTCCGCAGCCTGGTATGGAAGCTGATGCCCTCGGCCTCGAATCGGTCCGGCACGGCGTCGCCGCCGCGGCGCGCGGCGGCGCGTGCGAGGCCCACCTGGGCCGCAATGTCGAGGATGATGGTGAGGTCGGGCTGCATGCCGCCGACGACGACGCGTTCAAGTGCGTCGATCAAGCCTTCGTCGAGATCGCCGAGGGCGCCCTGGTAGGCGCGGGTGGAATCGGCGAAGCGGTCGCACAGCACCCATGCGCCGCGATCGAGCGCCGGCCGGATCAGGCGGTCGATATGGTCGAGGCGCGCGGCGGAAAACAGCACCGCTTCGGCGGCGGGGCCGAGATCGCGAGCATGGCCGGCCAGCAGGTAGGCGCGAATCTCCTCGGCACGAGGCGAGCCGCCGGGCTCCCGCGTCAGCACCACGTCGACGTCCATGGCGCGCAGGTCGTCCGCCAGCCGACGCAGCTGTGTCGACTTGCCGGCGCCCTCGCCGCCTTCGAACGTGATGAATCGGCCTCGGCCTGACCTGCTCATATCTTCTTGAACGCCCGCCGGATGAAGCCGGTGCTGAGTTCGACTGCCGCGTCCACGGCACGGGCCGGCAGACTCCCCTGGGGAACGGCGGCCTGGGTGTACAGCGGCAGCTCCAAGGCCTGGATATCGCCCCGCATGACGACCAAGCGCGCGACCTCCTTGTTCGCCTCGACCGGCGCCACCAGCGGACCTTTATAGACGATTCGCACGACGATCTTGTCGGTGCTGCCCCGCGGCGTCAGCAGCGTCACCGGCGTCTTGGCGGTCAGGGGCACGCCGCCGCTGGCGCCGCCGAACACCTCCGCCTCGCCGACGGGCGCGGCCGCCGCGAACAGCTCCCTGGCCTCGAAGAAGCGGAAGCCCCAGTCGAGCAGCTTGCGGCTCTCGTTAGACCGGTCCTTCACCGATTTGAGGCCGCCGACGACGACGATCAGCCGCTGGCCGTTTTGCACCGCCGAGCCGGTGAGGCCGTAGCCCCCCTCCTCCGTGTAGCCCGTCGACAGGCCATCGGCGCCCACGTCCATGGTGATGAGCGGATTGCGATTGAGCTGCCGGATCTTGCTCCAGGTGAACTCCCGCTCGGCGAAATAGGCGTATTCCTGGGGGTGCTCGGCGATGACGAACTTCGCCAGCCGCACCAGATCGCGGGCCGACATGCGCTGCTTGGGATCCGGCAGGCCGGTCGCATTGACGAAGAACGACTTGGTCAGGCCGAGCTCCTGCGCCCGCTTGTTCATCAAGCCGGCGAAATTCGCCTCGCTGCCGGCAATCCCCTCGGCGAGCACGATGGCGGCGTCGTTGCCGGCCTGCACCAACAGGCCGCGCAGCAGGTCGTCGACCCGGATGCGGCTACCGAGCGCCGCGAACATGGCCGAGCCGCCCGACGGCGCGCCGCCCTTGCGCCAGGCATTCTCGGACACGCGGAACTCCGTGTCGGGCCGAAGCCGCCCGGCGCGCAGCTCCTCGAACACCACCGCGGCAGTCATGATCTTGGTCATGCTGGCGGGCGCGAACGGCTCGTCAGCAGCCTTCTCGTAGAGGACGGCGCCCGTCGCATCGTCCACCAGCAAGGCGTATTGCGCGGCGGACTGGAAGCTGGCTTCCTTGGACGGCTGCGCGACGGCGAGCGGCATCGCGGGCGCGACGGCGAGAGCCAGTGCAACCACACACAACCGCACGAGCGCAGTTGCCGCCGCAACGCGCCGCCACGGCCCGGCGGCCGGTCCGGATATGCGAGCTCCCGTCATGGCGCCCGAACTCCCGTCATGGCGCCAATGTGTGGTTGACGCGACGAGATGGCAACAAGTCGGCTCAGCGCCGTTGCGCGGCGGTGGACGGACTGGCGGCGACTCTCTTGAGCAAAGCCGCAAACGCGTTGCGATCGTCGGCAGCCGGCGCAGCAGCGGCGATGCCGGCCGCGGCCCCAACCGGCGCGAGCGAGCCGGTCCTTGCGACCGAGCTGCCGCCTGAATCGTCATCACCTGCGGCGGCGGATGCGTCTCCCGGCCGCTCGGGGGGCAAAGGCGCATTGCGACGCGGCAGAGCGGCAGCTTGCCCGGCTTCATCCTCGCCTGCGGCGCTCGTCCCGGCAGCATCGGCGTCGGCCGCCGCGGCCAGCGGAACGAGCGATGCCGCGGCCCCCTCGCCCCGCGCCGGCGATGCAGTGCTGGCCAGGAGAACCGGCCTGGCAGCCGTTGGCGGCGGTCCGTCCGCCTCGCTGGCAGGCGCGGCCTGGGCTTCGCCTGGCGTCCGCGCGGTGGTGGCCGGCTCGGCCGCGGCGCTCGCCACCATGACGGGAGCAGACGACGCGCCGTTGCCGGATCCGGGGGCATTGCCGGCGTCGAGGGTGGCCAGCAGCTTGTCGTCGTCGCTGCCGTCGACCTCGGCCGGGGCGACGTACTCGACCTTCACCCGCGCGGTTCCAACGTGGCGGAACTCGAGCGCCTCGGCGGTGCGTTGGGAGACGTCGATGATGCGCCTGCCATGGAACGGGCCGCGGTCGTTCACCCGCACCACCATCGAGCGGTTGTTGGCCAGATTGGTCACCCGCACGTAGCTCGGCAGCGGCAAGGTCGGATGGGCGGCGGCAAACGAATGCCGATCGAAGATCTCGCCGTTGGCGGTGCGCCGGCCGTGGAACCCCGGACCGTACCAGGAGGCAAGGCCGACGGCGGTGTAGTCCGGGTCGACCGCCGGCGTGTAGGTCCTGCCGGCGACGCGATAGCTGTTGCCGACCATCGAGCGACCGCCGCCCTTGGCCAAGCCGGTGCCGCGATAGCCGGGCGCCACACCGTACTTGGCCTGGTTGCGCTCGGCCTGAAGCTGGACCTGACGCTCGAGCTGGCTGGCGCAGTTGGCGGTCAGCAGGCCGATGGCCGTGACCCCCAGCAGTTTCGCCAAGGCCGATGATGGGTTGGAAGAGCCGGCTCGGATCGATCGCTTTCGTCGGGACGCAGGCCGGTTCGATCGCATCGGTTCGCTCTGCCCCCGTTTCGGCACATCGCTGGCGCACTTGGCGCCGTGGAATGGCCGGACCGTTCGACACAGGGCCCGTACCGCTCGCGCTCGGGGTGCAACGCAAGGCCCTTTTGTGGCGGATTTGCGGCATGGGCCGGTTTGTGGCCCGCCGACGTCGGCCACGGACCGCCCGATTTGGGGTTGAACCATTCTAGTCTCGGAGGTAGAGGCGGGAGCCTTCGACCATGAGGAGGTTGCCGTGCAAGTGAGCGGCGGCACGCAGGCCGCGGCGGCTGCAAGGGCGGCGCCACTCCGTCCGGCGGCAGCGGCCGACGATCCCAGGGAGCGGCTGGCGCGTGCCGAAGCGCTGGCCAACTTGGCCATTGCGCTCGTTGCGCAACAGCGGGCGGCTGCGCCCAAGAGGCTGTCACGTTGCGAGCAGGCCGTCGCGTGGCTTCGCGGCGTCGTCGACCAGATGCGTGGTCTCGCGGCGCGCCTTCGCCTGCCCGTGGTGCCAGCCGGCGGCTCCGGACGGGATGCCGCCACGCGCCGTGCATCGGCCGCCCGGGATACCCCATGAACGACGCCTCGCAGTCGGTCGGCGACCGCGATCCGGTCCCGGTGCAGATCTCATTCATCGTGGTGAACTGGAACGGCTCGGACCTCACGCGGCAGTGCCTTGATTCGATTGCGACGCACACGCGCGGGGTCCAATTCGAGATCGTCGTCGTCGACAACGGCAGCTCACCGGACCAGATCTCGGCCCTGAGGGACATCGTCGCCCGCGACGGCGTGCGGCTTATCGAGCTCAACGCCAACCTGTTCTTCGGCGAGGCCAACAACGTCGGCGTCGAGGCCGCGCGGGGTGATCGCATCATCCTGATCAACAACGATATCGAGCTGACGCCCGGCTACCTGGAACCGCTGCTGCGCCTGCTCGACGGGGCCTACGCCGCCGGCGCCGTCGGCCCCAAGTTCGTCTATCCCGGCGGGCGCCTGCAGGAGGCGGGAGGCTACGTCGACCCGGAGGGGTGGACGATCCAGCATGGCAAGACCGGCTTTGCGGTCGACCGGATCTCGGCCCATGGCGCTCATATCGTCGACTATTGCTCGGCCGCCTGCCTGCTGCTCCGTCGCGACCTGTTTCTCGCCGCCGGCGGCTTCGATCCGATGTTCGACCCGGCCTATTACGAAGATGTCGATCTGCTCTTCCGCATCCGCGCGCTCGGCTATTACACCTACCTGTGCGCCGACGTGATCGTCATCCACGACGAGAATTCGACCTCGCGCTCGGTCTGGGACGAGGAGCGGCTGATGGCGCTGATCGGCCGCAACCACGACAAGTTCGTGTCGAGGTGGGGCTCCTACGTCGGCCGCCGGCTTTTCGACGATGTCGCCATGCCGGCCATCGAGCCGGTGCGCTGGACGGCCGAGCCGCCTGCACGCGACGATCGGCCCCGGGTGGCCCTGCGCGGCCCGGGCCTCGTTGCGGACACGGCGGAATGGCTGACGATCATCCGCCTGGCGGGAGAGGTCAGCCGGCAGGGTCACGTCATCCTGGTCGCAGACGAGGCGTGCAGCCGATGCAGGATCCTCACCCTGGCGCAACGGGCCGGAGCGCAGCTGAACGCCTTCTCGGTGGAGCGGGCCGGCGCCGGAAGCCGCTATCCAGGCGATACCGAACTGGTGCTGGCGGCCCGGCCGGGCGGCGGGCTCTCCGTCGAGGCTGCCTCGGGGCCGCAGTCGGCGGACATGCGGCGCCTGCTCGACCATGTGCAGCGCGCGACGTCAGTTCTATGATGGCGGCGTTGGTCTGGCCACGCGCTCCATCGGCTTTGCCGCGCCGTCTCGACGGCCGCCGGCGCAAGGGGCATCGCGGCGCCGGACGCCCCGCGCCACACGTGCCTGGACCGACTCCCCGGCAGATCAGAAGGATTCCGTGAATGCCCAAACGCGCCCTCATCACCGGCGTCACCGGGCAGGACGGTGCCTATCTCGCCCAACTGCTGCTGGGCAAGGGCTACGACGTGTACGGCCTGGTGCGGCGATCGAGCCACGCGGGTGTCGACGACCACCGCCTGCGCTGGCTCGGCATCGCCAAGGCCGTGCGCATCATCGACGGCAATCTGCTCGACCTGTCGAGCATCGCACGGGCGGTGCAGGAGAGCGCCGCGGACGAGATTTATAATCTGGCCGCGCAATCCTTCGTCGCGACGTCCTGGCAGCAGCCGCTGCTGACCGGCGAGATCACGGGACTCGGCGCCGTGAACGTGCTCGAGGCGGCTCGCCTGGTGCGGCCGGACGCGCGTTTCTACCAGGCGTCGTCATCGGAAATGTTCGGTCGCATCCAGGAGGCGGTGCAGCGCGAGACGACGCCGTTCTATCCACGCTCCCCCTATGCGGTGGCCAAGCTCTATGCCCATTGGATGACGATCAACTACCGCGAGAGCTTCGGCGTGCATGCCTCCTGCGGCATCCTCTTCAATCATGAATCGCCCCTGCGCGGCATCGAGTTCGTCACCCGCAAGGTCACCGACGGCGTCGCCCGCATCAAGCTCGGACTGGCCAGCGAGCTGCGGCTCGGCAATATCGACGCCAAGCGCGACTGGGGCCACGCACGCGACTATGTGGAAGCCATGTGGCTGATGCTGCAGCAGGACGAGCCCGACACCTACGTTGTCGCGACCGGCCGCAGCGTGACCGTGCGCGACATGTGCCGGATCGCGTTCGAGCACGTCGGCCTCGACATGGCCGCGCACCTGGTGATCGATCCGGCGCTGTTCCGGCCAGCGGAGGTCGACGTCCTGCTCGGCGACCCGGCCAAGGCGAAGGAAAAGCTCGGCTGGACGGCGACGACGACACTCGAGGCGATGATCACCGAGATGGTCGACGCCGATCTCGTCCGCCTCAAGGCGGCAGCGTAGGACCATGGCGCGGCGAGTCCTCATCACCGGCGGCGCGGGCTTCGTCGGCCGTCATCTGGCGGGCACGCTGAGGGCCGTGCTGCCGGCCGGCGACGAGGTATTCACCACCACGTTTCCGACCCTGCCGCCGGATATGCCGTGCGGGCTGCTCGACGTGACCGACGCGGCCGCCGTCCGGGCGTCGGTGCGTGCGCTCAGGCCCACCCATACGGTGCATTTGGCGGGCCTGGCCTCGCCACCCGACGCGGCGCGCCGGCCGGGCTCCGCCTGGCAGGCCAACGTGTCCGGCACGATCAACGTGGCCGAGGCCGTCGCCACGGAAGCGGCGGGCGGCATGCTCTTGTCCGTCTCCACCGCCGAGGTCTACGGCCGATCTTTTCTCGCCGGCCTTCCTTTGGACGAGGGTGCGCCACTCGATCCGGCGACGGTCTACGCCCACACCAAGGCGGCAGCCGAGACGGCGGCCCGCGACATCCTGGCCGACCGCGGCCGCCTGGTGGTGGTGCGGCCGTTCAACCACACGGGCCCGGGCCAGGACGAGCGCTTCGTCGTTCCCGCCTTCGCCGCCCAGGTGGCGCGCATCAAGCTGGGGCTTGCCCCGCCGGTGCTGCATGTGGGCAACCTGTCGGCGGAGCGGGACTTCCTCGACGTGCGCGACGTCGCGCGCGCCTACGGCGAGATCATCCTGCGCAGCGACGCGCTGCCGGCGGCCGCCACCTTCAACGTGGCGTCCGGCCTGCCGCGCCCGATCGGGTCGATCCTGGACGACCTGCGGGACGTGGCGGGATGCGCGTTCGAGGTACAGCCGGATCCGCAGCGCCAGCGGCCGAGCGAAATCCCCCGCATGGCCGGAGACGGCGGCGCCCTGCGTGCGGCCCTTGGCTGGCGGCCGGAGATCGACTGGCACGATACCGTCAGGTCGATCCTGGACGACTGGACACGGCGGCTGGCGGTGGGAGCGTGATCGTGGCCGAGGCCTCCGCGGACGTGCAGGATCCCAAGCGGCGCGTCCTGAAGGACGTGTTCGGCTTCGACGATTTCCGTCCCGGGCAGGCCGCTGCCATGGAGGCGCTGCTGGCCGGGCGCCACGTGCTCACGGTGATGCCGACCGGCGCCGGCAAGTCGCTCTGCTACCAGGTGCCGGCGCTGGTGCTGGGCGGGCTCGCCCTCGTGGTGTCGCCGCTCGTCGCCCTGATGCAGGACCAGGTCGCCGCGCTGCGGCTCGCGGGCGTCGCCGCCGACACGATCAACTCTTCGCTCGACCGCGAGACCAACGTGGCCGCGTGGCGGCGTGTGGCGTCCGGCCAGACGCGCCTGCTCTACCTGGCGCCCGAGCGGCTGATGACCGAGCGGATGCTGGCGGCCCTCGCCAGGCTCGACGTCCGCCTCATCGCCATCGACGAGGCCCACTGCATCTCGCAATGGGGCCCGGCGTTCCGGCCCGAGTACGAGGACCTGGCGCGGCTGCGCGATCTGTTCCCGCGGGTGCCGATCATCGCGCTGACGGCCACGGCCGACGAAGCCACCCGCGCCGACATCGCCGCCCGGCTGTTCGCCGACCGCGTCGAGACCCTGGTGCTGGGTTTCGACCGGCCCAACATCAAGCTCATCGTCGAGCCGCGGCGGGAGGGCCGGCGCCAATTGTTGCGCTTTGTCGAGGGTCAGGCCGGCCGCAGCGGCATCGTCTACTGCCTGTCGCGCAAGAAGACGGAGGAGACGGCAGCCTTCCTCGTCGAGCACGGCGTGCGCGCCCTGCCCTACCACGCCGGCATGGACAAGGAGGCGCGCGACACCAACCAGAACCGCTTCATGAGCGAGGCGGGCGTGGTGATGGTGGCGACCATTGCCTTCGGCATGGGCATCGACAAGCCGGACGTCGCCTATGTCTTCCATACCGATCTGCCGGGCAGCCTGGAGGCGTACTATCAGGAGATCGGCCGCGCCGGGCGGGACGGCCGGCCGGTCGAGGCGCACATGCTGTACGGGCTCGACGACATCCGCATGCGCCGGCAGTTCATCGAAAGCGAGGACACCTCCCCCGAGCACAAGCGGCGCGCCCACGGCCGCCTCGACACGCTGATCGGCTTTTGCGAGACGGCGCAGTGCCGCCGCCAGGCCCTGCTCAGTTACTTCGGTGAGCACGCATCGCCCTGCGGCAACTGTGACAACTGCCTCGACCAGGCCTCCCACGCCGACGGCGCGGCAGAGGCCCGCCTCATCCTGGCCGCCGTTGCGCAAACCGGCCAGCGCTTCGGTACCGCCCACGTCGTCGACGTGCTGCTCGGCCACCAGACGCAGAAGGTGCTGGACAGAGGCCATGAGCGGCTCGCCGCCTTCGGAACCGGAGCGGCGCACAAGAAGGACGTGTGGCAGTCGCTGATCCGCCAGCTCGTCGCCGCAGGCTTCCTGCGGCTCGACCTGGAGGGCTATGGTGGCCTCGCCATCACCGAGAAGGGCCATGGACTCGGCCGCGGCGAGGGAGCGTTCCAGTATCGGATCGACGCGCCGCGCCGCGGCGAACGGGGCAAGACGCGCCCCGCGTCCGCACCGGGTGCCGGCGCCGAGGATGTCGACCCTGGGCTGCTGGCCGCGCTCAAGGCGCTGCGGCTGCAGCTCGCCCGCGAGCGCCAGGTGCCGGCCTATGTGATCTTCTCCGATCGCAGCCTCATCGACATGGCCCAGCGCCAGCCGCGCGACCTGGACGCCTTCGCCGCGGTCAACGGCGTCGGCGGTGCCAAGCTCAAGGAGTTCGGCGCGCTGTTTCTCGATGCGATTGTCCGGCACCAAGCCGGCGCTTCGGCCTGACGGGCCGCCCGCGGAAGGGGGCATCGTCAAGATCGGCCGTCCAGTCGACGAGCGTCGCGCCGCGAAGAGCTGCTTCGAAGACTATCAAACGGGAATCAAATGCGCGGGTGCGCGCCGCCCGAAGCCGGTCGACGATACCCTCCGGCTTCAACTCGTGTCCGGGCCTTTCGCCGGGGGGCGCTCTCGATTCGCCCGAGCCCGGCAGACGCTGACTGCAGGCCAGACCGTAACGCTTCAAATTGATCTCTTGTCATCCCGATGACAGGTAGGCAGAAGGTCGGTTGTTCCGTTGCTCCCGCGCCTGTTGCGGGCATCTCTTGCCACGGCTACGAGCGGTGCGACCTCTGCGATCTGGAGACGTTTGATTGTTAAATACAGCCGCTTTTTCCCTTATTCTCTTCAGCTCCATGAGACAAATCGGGGAAATATTGCTTCTGATAGGGTTGAGCGGCGAAGTCGCTCTTTTGGTTCTCGGAATTACGAAGGGGGCTTGGGAGCGAGGACTGGGGATCACATTTGCGGTGCTCGTCCTGATCGGCTGTGGCCTGGAATGGTGGGCCGATAGCCCGAGGAGCATCGGCCCTGCATCTCAACAGCGGATCGCGGAGACCCTGAAGGAATTTCATGGCACTCCGTTCGACTTCTCGGTCGAGCTCGACCCCGAAGCTGTCGCCTTGACGGAAGACATCGGAAAAGCGCTCGATACGGCTGGCTGGAAGAGACTGCCGGTTGCACACGGCCATGGCTATGTCCCGCCAGGAAAGCCGGTGGCCGGCATCGTCGTGCTCAAGGGGGTCGAAGTGCAGATCGCCGCCTCGCGGCAGTCGGACTGGGGAGCCGCTGGCAAGCCAGCCGCCGTCCTTTTGGACACGTTGCGGAACGAGGGATTGACCGCCATCGCGAAACCCGTCCCGGATCGGGATGAAAGCGCCAACGCCATCCATATCAAGATCGGCGCCAAGCCGTGACAGCGGACCGCAGCTGGAGCGCTACCGGTTCCAGCTAGCCGGCGGCCAGATGCGCGCCTGCCGCGAGGGTCTGGCCATAGCGGTCGTGGCCGTCCTCGCCGCGGTCGGCAGACTCCGGCCGGCGACGACGCACACCTGGTCGCCCTAGGGACAGTAGACAGGCATCTCGTTCTTCGTCAAACCGACAACGCGGCACGGAGCTTGCGGCCAACTCCACTGTCTGGATCACTCTGTTCATAATATCGTGAAGCTCTTGGGACGGAGATTTGGCAGCATGGCAAAGATCGTCTTCGGAATGAACCAGTCCTTGGACGGTTATGTCGATCACCAGGAATTTGCGCCCAGTCCCGTGCTCTTTCGTCACTGGATAGAGCACGTGCGCGACCTGACCGGCAGCGTGTACGGGCGCCGCATGTACGAGACCATGCGCTATTGGGACGAAGACCGTCCTGAATGGAGTGCGGAGCATCACGAATTCGCGGCGGCGTGGCGACGCCAACCGAAGTGGGTCGTGTCGCGTTCGTTGAAGTCGGTCGGCCCCAATGCCACACTTGTCGCGGATGACATCGAGGCGGTGATACGTGGCCTGAAGGCTCGGCTTGTCGGAGAGATTGCAGTTTCCGGCCCGGACCTGGCCGGAAGCCTAACCGACCTTGGTCTTATCGATGAGTATCGACTCTACTTCCACCCCGTCGTGCTTGGTCGCGGCAAGCCATTCTTTGCCGGCCCCCGGCCGGCGCTTCGCCTCGTGGCCAGCGACCTAATCGGCGAGGACACGGTTAGGCTGACATACGTTCCTGCTTAGCCGCCCGACGGACTGCACCGACGCGTCAGGTCCGCTTGGGGTCGTAAGCTGCGTGATTGCGCTGAACTGGTCTCCGAGACAGCGTAGAACAGGCGGTTCGCTATACCCGCTTGGTGGAATGCGGTGATCGACGGCAATTACGTCTACAAAGCCTGGCAGAGGCTCTCCGCCAACTGCGGGGGACCAGCCGGGGCGCGGCGCCGGTGGGCGACCCTGCCGCTTGGCCGATGATCGGGCGTCAGTCTCAGCGGCGGCCAGCGCCAGCATGCGGAGGCGTGTCCCGCGCCTCATGCTCGTGCAAGCTAGGCGGAATTTACCCTGGAGCGCCCGCGACGCCGCGGTCAGTCCTCCAATCCCCTCCTAACTATGACTTTGAGGCGGTCATGTCCGGGGCACGCACGGCCTGCTGACGATGCGATGCCGACTTCGCCGATGCGGCTTTGGGGCTTTGCGCCCCGACCATAGTCCGCATGGGCGAAATTCACCTGGGATTTACTGGCTTTCCTGCAATCTCGATCCTCGTTGGAGGAGGCGGGAGCAGCGAGTTGGTCGCCCTGATCGATCAGTTATGAGCTATGAGACCGTCGTCGGACTGCTGAATCCTGCGATGTCGGCAATATTTTGCGTATCCTTGCTCGCGCTTTGGCATCCTCTATTTCGCCTTTTCTCGGGAAGCTCCGGCGCTGCGGCTGCTGGCTAACTCGCTCATCCTGTTGGCCACGATGCTGTTGTCCGTTGCGCTGTCCAACCGGCTCGGACAGCGGCCTCGGTATGGCATCCTGTTCACCATTGGCGCGATTTCGCTGGTGGCTCTCTATGTCTATCAGTTCGTAGAACCAAGCCTGGCGGCACGGGCTGCCATCCTCAATTTGGGGCTCGCCGCAGTCTGCCTCCTGATGCTGGTCGACGTTGCAAGACTTCCTGATCGGACCCCGGTCGAGCAACTGCTTTTCGGCCTTATCGCCATTGCATGTCTGGGTTTCCTTCTTCGTCCCCTGATTTTCCAGGTTCCCGGCATCGCCACCGACCAGATCGAAGGAGCTTATTGGCTGATCGTCTCGATCTCGGATGCTCTCATTTGCTCGACGCTGGCGGTAGCGATTTTCGCGATCATCGCCGTCGATGTCATGGACGGCATCAAGTCGGAAGCGCAGACTGATGTGTTGTCTGGATTGTTCAATCGACGCGGGTTTGAAGCGCGCGCGCGCGCTTCACTGGCGCGGCGAACGACCGACGCACAGGTCGCGATGATCCTGAGCGACCTCGATCACTTCAAGTCGATCAACGACCGCTTCGGACATATCAGCGGCGACAGAATCATCCGAACCTTCGCAAAAATTCTCAAGGACAAGGCTCCTCGTGATGCGATCATCGCCCGCCTCGGCGGCGAGGAATTCGCGGTACTGCTTCCGCAGGGACAGGCCATCGCTGCGCGCCTCCTAGCCGAAGCAGCTCGGTCCGCATTCAAGGAGGTGGCGCCCGGTATCGTTTCGGACGAATTCACGCCGACGGCGAGCTTCGGGATCACAGTTGCACGCGATGACGAAGGCCTTCCAGCGTTGATGGATCGTGCCGACCGCGCGCTTTACCAGGCGAAAAGCGAAGGGCGCGATTGCATCCGACAGGTTGGATAGGCTCGATCTTCCGGTCGAGTTGACCGGCGGTATGGATCGAGCGCCTCGACTGGCAGGCCTTCATCGAGCGCTGGGATCGGCGGCACACCCTGTTCTTCCTCGACCTGCCCTATTGGGGCGGCGAGCACGACCATGGACGCGGCTATCGAGCTTATCTCGCCGGGGCGGCACACGCTAGCATCCGATCTTGCGCGCCACACCTACTGAGGACGTTCGTTGCTGCCTGAGGGCGGACATCGGCGACCATTGGCGTGCCCAATCAAGGACTGAAATGGCGGACCTTGAACGATGAAGCCGGGCAATACTCCTGCGCTGTAGCCCTCCCGTGATCGCCGGTTGGAGCGAGCGAGTGCGTGCGCGGTACCGACGCGTGATTGTGAGGGATAAGGCTTGTCCTGCTTTGTCCTGGCGGCCTCGCGCCCCTCGTCCTCATGTGGCTGCGCCAGCCGACCAGACGTGCCGTCGGAATTCCTGTGGCGCCACCCCCGTCGCCTTCCGAAATGTGCGAGCAAAGTGGGCCGGGGCCGAATAGCCGAGCGCGGCGGAAATCTCGGTGATCGAAGCCCGGGTTCCTTCCAGCAGCTCGCGGGCGCGCTGAACGCGGATCACGTTCGTCAGCGTGCGGAAATCGGCACCTTCCCGGTTGAGCGCGCGCTGTAGCGACCGGACGCTGGTGTCGAGCGCCCGTGCTGCGCTCTCGACCGACGCCACACCGGCAAGGACCTGCGCCCATATCTGCGCGACGACCACGTCGAGGAAGTTGTCGAGATTCGCCGGCGCAAGTCGGCCGCGGGCGATATCTTCGAGCGTGATCAGGCGCGCGTTGGCATGCCGCACCGCAGGTCGACCGAGAAGGTGCGCGTCGAAATGGATCGAAACGCCGGCAGCGTCGAATGCGACCGGGCAACAGAAGGCGTCCTCGAAAGGCGTCAAGGAGCGCGGGCGCGGAATGTCCAGTTCGATCATCCGGGGTCGCCAGACGGGCGAGAGGAAGGAACGGAGCAGGCTGAGCAGCGAGGCCGCGATGCCGCTGGCGAGATGGGTGTAGCCCGGCCGGCCGCGCACGGCGCTGACATAGCAAACCCGCGCCACCCCGCTGGCGACCGAGAGCTCGATCCGGTCGCCGCTACAATGATGGTCCAGCGTGGATGCAGCGCGGACGATGGCGGCGTGCAGCGTATCGGCTGCGAGGACGTACTCGCCCCAGAGGCCGAGGTTGGACATCGACACCTCCGGCACGAACAGCAGTCCGAGGTTCGGTTCGCCCGCACCCCGTTCGACGGCGTCGAGAAAGGTCGTCGTCGTGGCTTGTGGAATGAAGCAGTCGAGGTGCTCAATCGATTCGATGTCGAGCATCGTCGCCTGGTTGACCCGTCGCAGAACCCTGTCTCCGAACGCCTCGCGCACAAAGGCGGATACACCGGCCATCGCCATGACCGAGATCACCGGCGGTGCGTTGCCCTCGGTACCTGATGCCAATATCCCGACCGTTGGCGCAAAATGGGTGGCGAGCTGAGAAGCCGAATTCATAAGAGTCTCGGATATCTGTGTGGGGCGATGGGGAACTGCCGCCTAACCAACACGCACGCCTAAGGGTTGTCGAATGCACCCAAATCACCACGAAATTATGAAAGGGATCGAACGATGATCCACCGAGCTTTGGTCAGCGGCGTTGCCTTCATTCTCGCGGCCAGTCCTACCCTTGCTGACGTTTCCACCGAAACCGTCAAATCGCTGTCAGCGCCAAGCGCGATCGACACCCGTGCAGGAAAGCTCGAGTTTCGCGATGGGGTACCGACAACGGAAGCGGCGCAGAAGATCTACGACACGCTGGACTTCACCCGTGCGCTCAATGTCTACAACAACAGCTTCCGGGGTGCGTCAGCTCTCGCCATCGTCAAGGGTGTTCAAGACATCGGCGCCAAGCCCGGCGATGTCGTCATCTTCTCCGACTTGATGGACTCCAGTTCGCTGTTTCTGACCGCGAATGCCGACACGGTCTACTATTTTACCGGGCTCGACCTGAGCAAAGGCCCAATGGTGATCGAGCAGCCGTCGCGCGGCATCGGCACGATCAACGACATGTGGTTCTCCTGGGTCATCGACATCGGGGCGCCCGGGCCCGATCGCGGCCTCGGCGGGAAGTACCTTATCGTCGGCCCTGATTATAACGGGCCGCTGCCCGAAGGCGGCTACTTCATCGCTCGTGCGAAGACGAATTTCGCACTGTATGCCTCGCGTGCGAATCTGGTCGGTAACGACCCGAAGCCGGCCGTCGAGAACATCAAGCGCAACATGAAGGTCTATCCCTACCAGCCTGGTGCCTTCGGCACCAGCATCGCCCAGGCCCTCGACGGGACCGTGCGGATTGCTGGCGAGCCGAAAATTCCCGAGACGAAGTTCATCGAGGCGTCCGGCCGCTCGTTCAACACGATCCCGCCCAGCGACTTTCGCTTTTTCGAGCTGATCAACGAGAACGTTCAGAACGAGCCCGCCACCAGCTACGACGTGGAACTGGCCGGCCAGCTCGCCGCGATCGGGATCGTGCACGGCAAACCATTCAAGCCGGACGATCGCATGAAGAAGATTCTGTCCGATGCAGCCGCGGTCGGACAGGCGACGGGCCGGGCGCTCAACTGGCGCTTTGCGATGAAGCATCCAGAGTGGGCCTACTATGAAGGCTCGCATTGGGGCAACATGCTGTGGGAAGGCGGCGCTTCCTTCGAGACGCCGCCGCCGCTGTTCGAGAAGGGCATGTTCAAGCCCCTGCCGCCGACCGGCGCCCGCACCCTGGATTCCCGCACGGCCTTCTACTACGGCTACACGCTGGACTCGCCGGGCATGATCATGCGCATCCCCGGCGTCGGCTCGCAATATCTGATGGGTTTCCTCGACGCCGACGGCAAGCCGTTCGACGGCGCGAAGACCTACAAGGTGGCCCTGCCTAAGGGCATTCCAGCTGAGGCGTTCTGGTCCTTCACGCTGTATGACAACCAGACACGCTCGATGTTGCAGACACCGCAGAAATATCCGCGTGCCGGCAGCCAAAACTATCCTTCGCCTGCCGCCGAGGCGGCGACCGACGGTGTCACGACGATTTTTTTCGGTCCCACCCAGCCGAAGGGCGTCGCTCGCGGCAACTGGATTCAGACCGATCCGGAGAAGGGCTGGTTCACGCTCTTGCGCCTCTACAGCCCCCTTCCGTCATTCTTCGACAAGAGCTGGCGTCCGAGCGAGATTGAGCAAGTCGAGCCGGTGAGGTGAACTGATACGCCGAGACGGCGGTCGGTATACCAAGGTGGGCTGGTGGACTTGTCGTCAACCCACCGTATACGCGCCATCCGCCGAGGTGGTGTGCACCGTGGCAATGCGATTTGAGCGGCCAGCCTTCCATTCGCTATCACTCGCAGAGGCGTTTCAGGCCGGCTTGGGGACGTAACAATGCGGCCTAGGGCTATCGCCCTAGGCCGTGGGCGGCGACGGGATTAGCTCCGGATGGCCCCGGGATTATTCTGCCTTTCGAAAGCCAGCCGCGACCCTATCGATGATGTCATCCTTCGCGCGGTCAAAGAGGTCACGATGACCAGCATGCCCGACCCATCTGACCGTGACGGCCGTTCCCGCGGTCGCAGCGCGCTCGGCATAGCCTCTCGTGTCCACGGCCGGAACGATCTTGTCGTCAAGTCCTTGGACGACGAAGACAGGTGCGGACTGTTTGAAGCCGGCATTGTTGCGGCCCAAAGCCGCCGTCCAATCTTTGAAATCCGTAAGGTTTGCGGTTACGGCAGGCTCCTTGGCGTTCGCGACCTCACCGAACACTCCCACCACACACGTCTTCCGGGCGGCCTCCAGAAGCTTTTGCCCTTCGGCCGTAAACAGATTTTTATCGAGCTTGTAAGCGTCCAGGTAGCTCTGGCCGAGGATCAGCGGATATGGCACTTTCGCTTTGAAGAATGCGTTTATTTCCGCATCCGGCTTCAGAATAGTGGAAGCAGGAGCTAGAGCTACGATCGAGCGGATCTTGTTTTCGGGTGCATAGCCAGGCGCAATTTCGCCCGCAAACAACGTAGCCTGCCCACCTTGGGACCAGCCGAATAGCGAAACATCGTTGCCAATGCTCGCTTCGCTGATGGTTCGGGCCGCGCGCAACAAATTGAGAACGTCACGCCCGGCATCTTCGCCAACGACGTAGTGGTGAACGGCATTCGAGCCCAGTCCCGCATAGTCAGGGGCAACAACCGCGTATCCCTTCGCGAGCCAATCGGCCAGGAAGGGGATGCCGATGTCGATGACAAATTCGCCGCGTTGTGCGAGCTCCCTGACAGGGTTTGGAGCAAGTGACGGTGCACACCCACGGGCCGCGCCCGTCGTGCCGTGCTGCCACGACACGACTGGGCGGAGGATTTTGTCTCCCGTCTGCTTTGGCGCAACCACCATGCCACTTGCCGGAACGTGCTCTCCGTTCCACCGTTCCGAGACATAGAGCACGCGCCATGCGGACGCGCCGGCCGGCGCGTCAATCGGCTCACTGCGAATGATGCTGCCGACCGGCAGGGACGAGACGTTGTCCGGGCTGTCGTAAAATGCCGTAACGGTAAATGGCGGCTTCTGCGCGAGTGAAAGGTCAAAACCTTCCAGGTTCTCTGCATAGGCGGAGCTCTGCCACGAATACGCAATGGCGACCGCAAGAAGGGCAGCCTTTTGAATCGTCATGTCTTTGGTCCCCCGAGATTGAACGTTGGCTTTTGATCGGGCTTTGGTGTTCAGCTTGGGCCGAGTGATGACAGAATACCGCCCAGGCGAAGCCAACCCCGCTACGGAGACCGTCAGGATATATATGGCTTCATCGACCTTTCATCGTCGAATTGTCTCATTATTTCATGCGAACTGTCTCACGCTGGCGGGCCGGCATCAGCGCCTCGGGCCAGCTTGAGCTGATTGCTGCTATTACGGAGAGGGATGTTGATCCCCGCCCAATCACGTGCTTGACGCGGCCTGATCGCTCAGGTGGCGCGCAACCGCTGGGCAAAGGCGGAAAAATACCCTTGCAGGTCGGAGAGCGGCGCATCGGCCAGGTTCCGGGCATGCACCTCGCGACGAACCTCGCTCGGCGTCATGCCAAAACGCCCTCGAAACGCGCGCGAAAACTCACTGCTGCTGGAAAATCCGAAACCAAGGCCGATGCTGGTGATCGACCGTTGCCCGCGCAAGAGCTCGCGATAGGCCGCATCGAGCCGCCGCTCGCGCACAACCGTCGCCACGCCGCCGTCAGCGGAAAATATCCGATATAAATGGGCGCGGGAGATGCGGAAGCGGCGCACCAGCAACGCCGGGCCAAGCGCCGAATCGCCGAGATGGGCGTCGATGTAGGCCAGCACGTGCCGCCGCAGAACCGGCGCCAATACCGGGTCGCAGGCCAAGCCGTCGGCGCTGCGCCGGGCAAGGCCGGACGCCAGAAGCTCGATGGCCGCCTCTTCGATGGCAAGGGCGTCGGCGCGATCGAGCTCCGCCGCCACGCTGGACAGGCTGATGATGAAGTCGGAGAGCAGCCGCGTGACGGGGGCGCCGACCTTGAGCACGACCCCGTGCAGGCTGCGTCCGCCGGCCACCTTGTCGACGCGCTGGCGCGGCAGAACGACGGACAAGCGTGAGCCGGGGCTCGAGGCGCTGGCGTAGGTCCGGGCAAGATCTACAATGAATATGTCGCCGGGCTCTGCCACCACCGTCTGACCATCGTAGTCGCCAGCCTGCGAGCCTTCGACGACCAAGTTCACCATATAGTGGTCCAGGCCGCCCTGCGCGATCACGCGATAGTCGCGGCGATGGCGCTGTCCGTTGAAGCTAATCGGGCCGGTCAGCAGCGCCCCGATCGGACATGCCCGGACCAAGCCTCGGAGCGCCGCGCCCTGGTCGTCGGGATCGAGTAGGATCTCGAAAAAAGGGCGGGTAAACTCACGCCACACCTCGTTGCGCAGGCGCGGCTCGACCAGATCCGTCGTCAGCAGAAGCTCGCTCTGCACCCCATCATCCCCCACTCGCGGGTGCCTCTGGATGCCAGACAATCCCGCTCGATCCCCGTTGCCACGATAACACAGCCGCACTGGCTTGGTGCGCAGCAGCTGCGTCGGCGCGGCGATTCCCGTCCAATTGGACCCTGCACCGACACACCCAGGCCGTCGGTAATCGAGATGATGTCGGGGGAGCGCGGGGCCGGGTGCTGCGGCACCGAGCGCGTCCGTCTGTCAGCCCCCGCCGCTCGACCATGAGGGGGCGAAGCCGCCAGAGGGCCCGTTTATCTCGCACTCCATGCGCCTCGGCGCCGTGACAGTTTTCGCCACTCGCCCAAGGGCGGCAGGAAGTCGGTCGCCCACAGGCTAGCCTCGGCCTTCTGCGGGGAGATGTTCTCGGCTGTAGCGCACGAACGCCAGCGCCGGGCCGGCGCGCACCATGGCGGCGCGGATGTCCTGCACGTTGACCTCGCAGGGCGCCAGCGTGCGTCCGTAGCGGTCGCGGCCAATAGACGGTGCTGCGGCCGATGAGATCCGAGAGGAATAAGGCGGCGCGCCGACCGCAGGCTCATCCCGACCGGCGACGACGGAGACCTGGTCTCTCGCGCACGTTGATGCCGCTGATCCTGATTCGCGCACCGTGGATCTCGATCGTGCTGCCGTCGATGACGCTCGCGTGGCCGACGATCGGGCCGTCGTCCGCGAGAGCCGGCGGGCAGATGGCCATGGCGGTGGCGACGATCAGCGCGGTGGAGTGTCTCAGCTTTGATGCCAGCCGAACGCAAGTCGGGCTCACGCGAAGCGCCAGCACGGCAACGATCCGCCAGCCGTTAGGCCAGATCTGCAATCTGGTCAAAAAACAGCAGAATTATCAAGGTCATAAATGGAAATAATGGCGGATGGGGTGGGATTCGAACCCACGGTACGGAGACCGCACGGCGGTTTTCAAGACCGCTGCCTTCAACCACTCGGCCACCCATCCCAGGCCTGTGCGGCGCGCCTGATCGGCGTGCCGCGCCCGATCCGGCGCTTGTAGCAGAACAGCGTGCGGTCGAGAAAGCCTTAGCCTGAGGCGCAAGAACATCTACGCTTATCCACGCCGTCTGTTGGAGAAGAATCGGAGGGCGAAGCGGCAGAGGCGGAGCGGTAGGGCGCGCCCCGAGCGCGAGCCTCACGCTGGGAACCATTGGGGGCACCGGGCGTTGATTAGCGCTCATGTCAGCTAGCTGGTTGCCTAGGGTGTTGCGCTCGCGTGAACAGCGGCTGACTGCACCTTGAGGAGGCGGACCATGAGGAGTCTCAGAGGTTCCATTGCCATCACCTCCTGCGCACTGGCGCTCTGGGCGGGAGCGGCGCTCGCCGATGACCTCCATAATCTGGTGCCCAACCCCAACCTGAACCCCGGCGCGGCGACAGCCGCACCAGGTCAGACGGGGTCGAATGTCCTCGCCAGCTGCGGCGCGACGAGCTTCTTCTCCATCGGCGCGGACGCCAAGACCAGCACCGGGGTCGGATCGCCGTTCAATCCGGACGCAACGAAGAAATACGCCGGAAACCCGGGCAATCCGGCGACGAATCCGAAGGCGGTCTCCCAATACGACAATGCGTGCGCACAGGCCGCCCTGCACTCGCAGGCGCCGTAGCAAAGGGCATTCGACGGGGACGGTGTTGCCGGCAGGGCGACCGACGGCCGCTGCCGGTCGAGATAGCCCGTGCGCGGCATGACGTTGTCTGACGCAAGGCATCCTCGTCGGAGCAACTGTTGCGGGCGCGACCGGCGCGCTCGCGCGCGGATCCGATTGTGCGCATCGAGCCGCAGCCGGGCCGGAGGCGTGAGGTCATGCAGTGGGGCAAGATCGCCCTGTCACTCGGCGTGATCGTGGCAGCGCTCGGTTATGCCTACGATCCGAACGACGCGGCTGTGAGTTACATCACGGCGCCCATCGAACGCGGCAGGATCGCGACCTTCATCAAGGCGAGCGGCGCCGTTGCGGCGGTCGAGACCGTCGACATCAGCTCACAGCTTTCGGGACGCGTCTCCGAGGTGTTCGTGGACTTCAACGATCAGGTCAAGGCCGGCCAGCCCATCGCTCAGCTCGATCAGGAGATTTTCGTCGCGGAGGTCAAGGAAGCGAACGCGGTCTTGCGTGTCGCGCGCGCGGCGATGCTGTTGCAAAGCGCAGCGGTCGAGCGGGCCAAGGCGGCGGTCACCATGGCGCAGTCGACGAAAGGACTGGCCGAGGAGCAGGCCGAGGCACTCAAGGCCAGGCAGGACCAGGCCGAAAAGGAATTTCAAAGGAAGGCTCTGCTGGCGCGATCCGGCAGTGGTTCGGAGCGGGAACTGGAACAGGCCCAGGCGCTGCGAAACAGCGGTGCGGCCGATCTGCGCGCCGCGCTGGCGCAAATTCAAGTGAAGGCGGAGGCGATTTCCATCGCGCAAGCCGAAGCGCACATGGCGGAAGCCGATCTCGTCAACGCGCAGGCCGTCGTCGAGCAAAGGGAGGCCGCGCTCGCCCAGGCGAAGGCCAATTATGATCGCACGGTGCTTCGGGCGCCGATCGCCGGAACCGTCATCAGGCGAGACGTCAACCCTGGCCAGACGGTCGCGGTGAGCCTCGAAGCCAGGACCTTGTTCACGCTTGCGCACGACCTGCGGCAGATGGAGGTCGACGGCAAGATCGACGAGGCGGACGTCGGGCAGGTGAAGGTCGGTCAAACCGCCAGTTTCACCGTCGACGCTTACCCGAACCGAACCTTCGACGGCCAGGTCCTGCAGATCCGCAAGGCGCCCGAAATCGTTCAGAACGTCGTCACCTATACGGTGATCATCTCCGCTCCCAACCCGGATCTTCTCTTGCTGCCGGGCATGACCGCTCAGCTGCGCATCGCAGTGAGCGACACCGGCGAGGTTCTCAAAATTCCCGCGCAGGCCTTGCGGTTTCAGCCGAAGCCTGACCCTGGCGCTGCCGCCGGCCCGGCCGCGGGGGACGCGCATTCAGGCTCGCGCGCCACGCTCTGGGTTGTCGGCGCCGATGGAGCGCCCCACGCCGTCATGGCGACGCTGGGCGCGAGCGACGACGCGGGCGCGGCGCTGCTCGGCGGCCCGCTGCACGAGGGCCAGCGGGTGATCGTTGGAACGGTCGGGCCACGCAATGACCGCGGCCATTTCGGGCTGCGCATGGGGTTCTGACCCGGGTGTTCCGATATGGCGCCACTGGTCCAGACCGAAGGCCTCGGCAAGGACTATCCGTCCGGCGGCACCGTCGTGCGGGCGGTGACGGATGTTTCGATCACGATCGAGAGCGGCGAGTTCGTCGCCATTCGCGGCCGCTCCGGCTCCGGGAAGTCGACCCTGCTGAGCCTTCTCGGCCTCCTGGAGCGACCGGATCGGGGGGCCTATGCCCTCGGCGGGCGGGCCGTGGCGCGGCTGCCCGAAGCCTCTTGCGCCAGGATCAGAAACCGGCACGTCGGCTTCGTCTTTCAATTGCCGTCGCTGCTGCCGCGCGCCACGGCGCAGGAGAATGTCGAGCTTCCCCTCGTCTATGCCGGCGCGGGCCGTGTCGAACGGTGCCGTCGGGCGGCGGCGGCGCTCGACCGGGTGGAGATGTCTCACCGCGCCCGCCATTGGCCGAGCCAGCTCTCCGGCGGCGAACAGCAACGCATCGCGATCGCCCGCGCCATCGTCGGCGACCCGGCGCTCCTGCTCGCCGATGAGCCCACCGGCGCCCTCGACAGTGAGACGAGCGAGCGGATCCTGTCGCTGTTCGAGGACCTTCACCGGGATGGACGGACCCTGGTCGTCGTCACGCATGCCTCCGACGTCGCCGGTCGCGCCCAGCGGCGGATCACCCTGCACGACGGACTGATCGTCGACGACGAGTCCGCGGTCGTCGCGGGGAGGCCATCCGGGCCTTTCGCGGGCGCGCCGCCGTGAACTGGCTGGAGAGTGTCCGGATCGCCGCAAGGGCCTTGCGCGCCAATACCTTGCGCAGCGCCCTGACGGCTCTTGGCTTCGTCGTGGGCGTCGGCGCGGTGGTGTGCACGGCGGCGATCGGCGCGGGCGCCGAGGCCGATGTTTCGGAAAAGATCCGCACGCTCGGCGCCAACCTCCTCCTGGTCATCCCCGGCGCCCAGACGTCCGGCGGCGCGAGGCTCGCGTCCGGAACGCGGCCGACACTGACCGAAGCGGACGCCGACGCCATTCGCCGGGACATCGCCGAGGTGCAGGTCAGCGCGCCGCTCCTGTCGCACCCCATGCCGCTGGTGGCAGGCGACAGAAACTGGACGTCGGTCGTCGCGGGTATCAACAGCGACTATATGGTGGCGCGCGAATGGCGCGTGGCGACGGGGCGGTCGTTCACGCTCGGAGAATCGGAAAGCGCTTCCAAGGTCGCCATTATCGGCTCCGTCATCGTCGACGAATTGTTCGACGGCCGAACGGCGCTCGGAGGGACGTTGCGGATCGGCGCCGTCCCCTTCACGGTGGTCGGCGTGCTCGACAAGAAGGGGTTGGGCACGGCGGGCCTCAGCCAGGACGATGTCGTCTTCATCCCACTCGCGACGGCGCAGAGCCACGTCCTTGGCGCGGTCCGCGGCGTCAACCGCAGCGCTTTGGATCTGATCGCGGTCAAGATCGGCGACGCGACAGCCGTCGCGGACGCGACAAACGGAATTGCGACGCTCCTCAGACAGCGCCACCGAATCCGCCGGGATAGCCCCGATGATTTTCGCATCGAGAATCCCGCCGACGTTCTGGCTGCACGTTGGGCCACCGCGCGGACCCTCGGCGCGCTCCTGATCGCGGTGGCCTCGGTGTCCCTGGTTGTGGGCGGCGTCAGTGTGATGAACATCATGCTGGTGTCCGTCACCGAGCGCACCCGCGAGATCGGGTTGCGCATGGCGGTCGGGGCCAGCCGTCGCGACATCAGAATGCAGTTCCTGATCGAAGCGTTGGTCCTGGCGATCGCCGGCGGGTTGGTCGGCGCGCTGCTGGGTTCCGCAGCGGCCATGGCCATCGCATGGAACGCGGGATGGCCGGTGGTCATCAGCCCTTGGTCGATCCTCGGGGGCTGCGGATTTGCCGGATTGATCGGAACCGTCTTCGGCCTTTATCCGGCGCAGCGCGCCGCGCGGATGGATCCGATCGCGGCCTTGCGCTCCGAATAGGAGTTGACGTCGAACGTCGGTGATGGCGGCGCACGCCGCGCGAAAGCTCTCGCCTCTGCCTGATACCAAGGCGCAATGGCCTCGTTGCCCGCGCGGGAATAAAACCATCGGAACATCGGGAGGAACACGCCCATGGCCGCCAGTCCGTCGCAGCCGAGCAAGGTCGGAACGGTTTTCCGCGTCACCAGCGGAAACTTCCTCGAAATGTTCGACTTCTTCCTCTTCGGCTTCTACGCCTCGCACATCGCCAAGGCGTTCTTTCCGGCCGACAGCGAGTTCGCCTCGCTGATGCTGACGTTCGCGACCTTCGGGGCCGGCTTCCTCATGCGCCCCCTGGGCGCACTGGTGCTCGGGCCCTACATCGACCGCATCGGCCGCCGCAAAGGCCTGATCACGACGCTGCTGATCATGGCGATGGGCACCGTCCTCATCGCCTTCGTGCCGAGCTACGCGACCATCGGCGCGCTGGCGCCGGTCCTCGTGCTGATCGGTCGCCTGCTCCAGGGCTTCTCGGCCGGCGTCGAGCTGGGCGGCGTCTCCGTCTACCTCTCGGAGATGGCGACGCCGGGCCACAAGGGCTTCTATGTGAGCTGGCAGTCGGCGAGCCAGCAGGTGGCGATCATCGTCGCCGCCCTTCTCGGCTACATGCTCAACAAGCTGCTCATGCCGGCCGAGATCACCGCCTGGGGCTGGCGCATCCCGTTCTTCGTCGGCTGCCTGATCGTGCCGTTCATCTTCGTCATCCGCCGCTCGCTGATGGAGACGGAGGCATTCCTGGCGCGGCGCCACCACCCCACCACGGCAGAGATCTTCAGTTCCATGGCCGCGAACTGGCGTATCGTCCTGGCCGGCATGCTGCTCGTCGTCATGACGACGGTCTCGTTCTATCTCATCACCGTCTACACCCCGACCTTCGGCAAGAGCGTGCTGAAGCTCTCCGAGATCGACAGCCTCGTTGTCACGCTGTGCGTCGGCGTATCGAACTTCATCTGGCTGCCGGTGATGGGCGCGCTCTCGGATCGGATCGGCCGCCGGCCGATCCTCCTCACGTTCACGGTGTTGACGATCCTGACCGCCTATCCGGCCCTGTCGTGGCTCGTCGTGCAGCCGACGTTCGAGAAGATGCTCACCGTCGAGCTCTGGCTGTCGTTTCTCTACGCCAGCTACAACGGCGCCATGGTGGTGGCCCTGACCGAAATCATCCCGGTCGAGGTGCGCACCGCCGGATTCTCCCTCGCCTATAGTCTGGCGACGGCGCTCTTCGGCGGTTTCACGCCCTTCGTCTCCACATGGCTGATCGAGCATACCGGCAACAAGGCGGCGCCCGGCTTCTGGATGGCGTTTGCGGGCGCCTGCGGACTGATTGCGACGCTCACGGTCTATCGCGGCGGCCAGCATCGCTGGGCAGCGGCGCCCTCGCCCGTGGCGGCCGACAGGGTCAGTCCCGCATGAGTCCGCGCGCTGTGGCAGCGGATGCAGCCGGGTGGACGCTCATCTCTGAGGGCCGCCAGACGGCGGCTGGTGGGTCGTCGACGGCCGGTCCACGCGGCGCGATCGGCCGGCGGGTGAGCCGGTGAGCGCGCCGGCGATCCGGTCGCTCCAATCGGCACCAGGGGACCACGTGCAGACGGCCGCTGCCGCCGCGCGGAACCGTTCCGCGGCATCTTCCCAGATTGGGTAATGGACCGCACCCGCGGTTGCGCTTAAACACAACCTCATGGTTGCGGTGACAGCGTGGAGTCAGGCATGGAGGCTGCCCGGGCCGTTCGTCCGCGGAAACGATCCCTGAGCATTGCCGGACGGCGCACGTCCGCGTCGATCGAGACGCCCATCTGGCTGGCCATCAAGCAGATCGCAGAGGAGCGATCGGTGTCGCTCCAAGCCGTGTTTACGGAGATCGATCGGTCGCGTGGAGCCACCACATTGTCGGCCGCGATCCGCATCTTTGCACTTGCGCACGCATACGAGACGTACAGGGCTGCCGTGATGGCCGCCATGAACGGGATGTAGTTGCCCGCGATCAAACCCGCGAGGCGCTGTCCTTGAGATCGACGAGGCCTCTGGTGGGAAGCGGTAGGCGCTTCCCTGCCTGCATCGGCTCGATCGCTCGTCGATATTACCCGGGTAATATTGCGGAACGCATTTAACCCGGATATAAACTTGCGCGCAATCTCCGCCGGCGGGAGCGTCCGCAGGTCGCGTCCCCCGAGCGAGCTTTCTCTCCGGGCTTGATCCAGATGGAGTACCGAGATGGAGCTTCTGCGAGCCAATGGCGTCGAGCTGGCGTTCGACAGCTTCGGCGATCCGAATGCCGAGGCGATCCTTCTGATCGCCGGGCTCGGCACTCAGATGATCCGATGGACGGTTCCGTTCTGCCAGGCCTTGGCGTCCCGGGGCTACCGTGTGATCCGCTTCGACAACCGGGATGCCGGGTGTTCGACGCATTTCAGCCCCCGCGGCGCGCCGGATTTCAACGCGTTGGCGGCCATGCTGACGGCCGGGCAGCGGCCGGATGTGCCCTATCACCTCAGCGACATGGCCGCTGACGCGATCGGTCTGCTGGACGCTCTCTCGATCCACCGGGCGCATATCATGGGTCGGTCGATGGGCGGCATGATCGCGCAGATCGTAGCGAGCGAGCATCCCGAGCGGGTTCTCTCGCTCACCTCCATCATGTCGGGTACGGGCAATCGCGCCCTCCCCCAGGCTGCGCCGGACGTCATGGCGATGATGACGCGCCCTGCGCCCGACCCCTTTGCGGACGAGGCCGGCTTCCTGGAGCACAGTCTGGCCTTTGCGCGCCGCATCGCAGGCACCGGCCATCCGTTCGACGAGGAAGGCCATCGGCGGATCGTTCTGGAAGAGGTCCGGCGCGCCTATGATCCCGGCGGGGTCGCGCGGCAACTCGCGGCGATGGCCGTGGCCGGCGACCGCCGTTCGCGCCTGGCAACCGTCAAGGTTCCGGCGCTCGTCATCCATGGGGCGGACGATCCGCTCATCCCGCCCGCATGCGGCGAGGATACCGCCTCCTCGATCCAGGGAGCCGAGCTCTTGCTGATCGACGGCATGGGGCACGATCTGCCATCCGCGCTACATCCAACGGTCGTCGGCGCGTTTGACCGGATGGCGCGTCGCCAGAGGGACGCCGTGAACGGCCGAGCCCACATGGCCCATCCTTGAGGGCCGTCAGCGTCGGCAGCTCCCCAATGGGCGGATCGTTGTAGCGGCGCCGGCTGGAGCGCTTATTTTATGATGCCGGCAAAATATCGATTATGGCCCCGGCGGGCCCGGAGATTTGTACGCGTCAACTCACCTCTTGGATCCATGCAGACGGACGGGCGCTGCCGCTGAGGCGCCATCTTGATAGTCGGCAAAATTCGCGAACGCCTTGTCGCGGTGGACGATCACGCGAGCTGGGCGAGCCACTCCGCGAAGGCCGCCTGGCCGGCGTCGCGTAATGCAGCTCCGTGCTCGCGTGCATCGGCGCGGATGCGCCTCGGGTCGATGCCGGCGCCGGCGAGCTCGGCGGCGTGTCCGACCAGCCAGGCTTCGAGGCCATGGCTGGTGTCGGCCTCCGGGTGGAATTGCAGCCCGAGCACGTGGCCGCCGATCGAGAAGGCCTGGTTGGCGACCGCGGTGGTCGCCAGCAGCGTGGCGCCCGCCGGCAGATCGAACCCATCGCCGTGCCAGTGGAGCACCGGCACGCCCGCAAGGTGGCGGAGCGGGCCGCGTTCGCCGGCCTCGGTGAGCTCGATCGGGGCGAAGCCGATCTCTTTGACGCCGGTCGAGGCCACATCGGCGCCAAGCGCCGCGGCGATCAGTTGCGCGCCGAGGCAGATGCCGAGGATCGGCCGGCGCGCAGCGAGCCGAGCCTTGATCAGGGTGAGCTCCCGTTCGAGGAAGGGATAGCTCTGGGTTTCGTAAACGCCGATCGGCCCGCCGAGAACGACGAGAAGATCGGGCCCCAGCGGGTCGACCGCGGCGATGTCCTGGGTGGTGACGTCGACATAGCTCAGCGCATAGCCGATCCTGTCCAGCTCGTGCTCGAACGTGCCGAGCGTCTCGAAATGGACATGGCGGACGGCGAGCGCGGTCCGTGTCGTCGTGACGGGCCGGGTCATTGCGTGATGTGGGCCGGCAGGCGCGCCAGGGTGTCGGCGACCTGTCGCTTCGCGGGATCGGGAAGCGGCAGGATCGGCCGCGGCGGGTCGGTACGGCAGATGTCGAGCAGGTCGGCCAGCGCATAGACCACGCGCAGGCTGGAGAACTGCCTGAACAAATCCCAGATCGGCGCAAGGGCGGCATCCAGCCGGCGCGCCTCGTCGGCATCGCCTTGTCGAGCCGCCCTGACGATCTTCAGGCAAACGCCAGGAAAAAGGCCGCCGAGCACGCTGTACCAGGCATCAGCGCCGGCGATTACCGACTCGGTGGTCGTCCAGTCGGCGCTGTAGCCGATCGAAAAGCGGTCCGGGACGGTGGCGCGCTGCGCGGCGAGATGGCGAGCCGCCTCCTCGTGACCGACGCCGGGATTCTTGATCGCGACAATGCCCGGCACCCTGGCGAGACGGCCGACGAGCTCCGGCGTGAACCGGAAATGTGTCGCGGCCGGATTGTCATAGATGACGATCGGCAGACCGCTTTCGCGCGCTACCGTCGAGACATGCTCGAACACCTCGGCATCGGTGAGCGGCGTGTACGATGCGGCCGACAGCAGCCCGGCTGCGGCGCCGATGGCACGGGCATCCTGCGCGAGCGCGACCGCCTCGTCGGTCCTGAGCGCTCCGATGCCGACGACGACGGGCGTGCGGCCACTGATCTCGTCCTGCACCGCCTCGAGCGACCGACGACGCTCCTCGCGCGTCAGGTACATGTAGATGCCGGTGCTGCCCAGCAGACCGATGGAATCGACGTGCGCATCCGCGAGGCGGGCAACCAGCCCGCGCAGCGCTGCGGTGTCGACGCGGCCGGCGGGGTCGGCCGGCGTGATCGGAAAGGCGCACAAGCCGCTCGGAAAGGTCATGGTGAAACTCGCGTGGCAAAGCCCGGCCAGTAGTGACCGTCAGGGGTGGGACGCCTGCCGAAGATGGCCTGGCCGACGCGGACGACGGTCGCGCCGTCCGCGATCGCCTCCTCGAAGTCGCCGGACATGCCCATCGACAGCTCGGTCAGCGCGGCGTTGCGTCGGACGGCTTCGTCCCGCAGGCGGCGCAGCAGCGCGAAGCAGGGCCGCACTTTCGCCATGTCGGAGCTGAAGAGCGCAAGCGTCATCAGCCCGCGTGGCTTCAGCCGCGGGAACTGGGCCAGGGCGCCAACAAAGGGCAGCAGCGCGTCGGGGTGCAGGCCGAACTTGCTCTCCTCGCCGGAGGTGTTGACCTGAATGTAGACGTCGAGGAAGCGGTCGTCGCGCTCCAGTCGCGCGTTGAGGAGGTCGGCGAGCCGCAGGCTGTCGAGGGCGTGGAACTCGCGGGCGAACCGCGTCAGATACTTGACCTTGTTGGTCTGGAGATGCCCGACGATGCTCCAGTCGATGGCGAGATCGCCCAGCGCCTCGTGCTTTGCGGTCGCCTCCTGGACCTTGTTCTCGCCGAAGGCGCGGATGCCGGCGTCGAAGGCGAGCCGCAGGATGTGGGCCGGCACCGTCTTGGTGATGGGAAGGAGCCGCACGGCGGCGCGGTCCCGCCCGCTGCGCGCGCAGGCGCGTGCGATGCGATCGTCGACCGACGCCAGATTGGCACGGAAAGCCGTGCGCGGATCGGGGCCGAAGCGCGCGACGTCCTCGGCCGAAAGCGGCATGTCGTTGGTGTGGATCATCGTCATGGGGTCCTTGCCGCTACGCGCAGCCGTCCGCGGTGCAGACCCCTGCCGAGACGGCTGCATCCTCGTCTGGAGCTGGCGCTGATCGCTCGCCGATCAGCGCCATGATCTCGGCGCCGAGCAGAAGGTCCGGGATATGGCCGAGGGTCCGGCGGCGCAGGCGTCCTGCCCGGTCGATCAGCAGGGTGGTCGGGGTGCCTTCAAATCCGTAGGCGCGCATGGTGTGCGGCAGCGACACGCCATCGGGTTCGTCGACCCCGACGGGGAAATGGATTCGATACTCGTGCAGGAAGGCGCGAAGCGCGTTCGGCCCCATCGCATCGTGGTGCTCGAACACGCTATGGAGCCCGATCACGGCGACGTCCGACGGCGGAAACAAGCTTGCGACCCGCTGCGCCTGCGGAAGGCCTTGGCTGACGCAGCCCGGACATAGCATCTGGAAGGCGCAGACCATCACGACCCGACCGCGGAGAGCGGCGAGCGTGAGCGGTTGCGGGGCGTTGAACCATTCCGTGGTGCGCCACTCGAGCGCCCGTTGGTCAGAGGACATCACAGCACCTCCAGAGCCTGTCGGAAATCGGCGATGAGGGTTTTCGATATCGTCCGGGCCGACCCGGCGCCGGCCTCGGGCTGTTCGATGGTGCGGGTCATCGACGTGTCGGAGCCCTCTTGGATTTTCCTTCCACTACCGTCAAACTGGTTCATGCAGAACGTCCAGTTGCTCGCAATCGAAGTGGTCCAGTTGGAAAAACGCGGCGTTGAGCGCGCCCAGGGCATGGGCGCGCGACAGATCTATGAAGCGCTCCGGGACCAGATCCTGGGGGGCGTGTTCGGGCCCGACGGCCAGTTGCCTTCGTCCCGCGCCCTGGCGCTCGAGCTGGGCGTCTCACGGACGACGGCGACGGTCGCCTACGAGCAGTTGCTGGCCGAAGGCTTCGTCGAGGTCCGCCAGGGGGCGCGGCCGCGCGTCGCCCCCGCCGTGGTCGATCAGGGCCCGCGCAGCAGATCGTCGAAACGCACCCGGCCGGTCCGCCTCTCCGCCTACGGCGAACGCATGCGGGCCATTCCGCCGTGGCCCGACGACGCGCCGGGCAGGCTGATCGCCGACTTTCGTTACGGCGATCTCGCGCCGTCGGATTTTCCCGCTGCGATCTGGAAACGCGCCGTGAACGCGGCCATGGCGCCGCGGCCCGAACGGCTGGCCTACGACGATCCGCGGGGATCGCGACGCCTGCGCCTGGCCTTGCAGGGCTACCTCTGGCGGGCCCGGACGGTGCGTTGCGAGCTGGAGCAGATCGTCATCGTCAACGGCTCGCAACAGGGGCTGGACCTGTGCGCAAGGCTGTTCCTGGATTCCGCCGACCGCTTCGTCATCGAAGATCCCTGCTACGCCATGGCCCGGCAGACCTTCGCCGGCACGGGCGCCTCCCCCATCCCCGTCGCAGTCGATGGCGACGGCTTGAACACGGAGCTGCTCACGGGAATCGAGGCGCGGCTGGCCTATATCACGCCGTCGCACCAGTTTCCGCTTGGCAGCGTGATGCCGATCTCACGTCGCCATAAGTTGCTCGAATGGGCGCGCCTGCATGATGCCTATGTGATCGAGGACGATTACGACAGCGAGTACCGCTACGACATCAATCCGGTCCCTCCACTCCAAGTTTTGGAGGACTCCGGCCGCGTCATCTATCTCGGGACGATTTCCAAGACGCTCTCGCCGGCGCTGCGGATCGGCTATCTCGTGGTTCCGCTCGAGCTGCAGGAGGTGTTCGCGACGGCCAAGCAGCTGACGGATCGGCACTCCCCCGTGACCGAGCAGGACGCACTGGCCTCCCTTATCGAAAGTGGCGCCTATGAAAGCCATGTGCGTCGCGTGCGCCGGCTCAATGGTGAGCGACGGGAAACGTTGCTCGATGCGCTGCGCCGCAGCTTTGCCGACCGGATCACCATCGAGGGCGCCGACGCCGGGCTGCACATCGTCGTGTGGTTCAGGGATCTGCCGCGATCACGGGAGACTGCGCTCATCGAACGAGCAGGCCGTGCGGGCGTGGGCGTTTACTCCATATCCCCGCTCTATGATCGGGGGTCGAGCCATGTCCGAGCCGATCAGGCCGGGCTGGTCATGGGCTATGCCGCGCTGGATACGAGGCAGATCGAGAGGGGTGTCCATCTGCTCGCGGAGGCTGTCGAGCAGGTGAGAGCCTCGTAGCAGGCAGGCGCGGCCCGAGCGCTCCTTGTCCGCGGGAGATGCTCTCGCTCTCATGAGCTGCATGGCGCGAGCGCATGCGCCGAGGTGCGCTCGCGCCTGCCTTCGCCTGGCTCAGGCGCCGGGTTTGGGCATCCGCTCAAGATCGGCGATCAACCCGGGCCCGGTCGGGTTCCACCCGAGCCGTTTGCGCGTCAGCTCGCTCGACGCCGGGGCGTCGAAGCCCGCGAACGGCGCGAGCCAGCCGAAATGGGAGGCCGCAGCTTCCGCGGCGAGGGAGACGACCGGCACGTCCAGGCGCCGGCCGATCACCTCGGCGATCTCCCGCAGCGGCAGGCCCTCTTCGGCGACGGCGTGATAGCGCGCGCCTCGCTCCGCCTTCTCCAGCGCCAGGCGGTAGAGGGGGGCGACGTCGAGCACGTGCACGGCGGGCCAGCGCTGGCGCCCGTCGCCCACATAGGCAGACACCCCCGTCTCGCGGGCCAGGGCGACCGCATAGGTGATGAGCCCCTGCTTGACCGTGTCGTGAACCTGCGGCAACCGCACCACCGACACGTTGCCGCCCTGCTCTGCGATCGAGGCCGCAGCCTCCTCCGAGGCCGCTCGGGGGACCAGGGCCGACGTGGCGGGCGGTGTATCCTCCGTGGCAGGTTGGCCCGGCGCGGTGTTGGCCATCCCGGTTCCGGAGGTCACGATGAGCGGCCGCTGCGAGCCGGCAAGGGCGCCGCCGAGAGCTTCGATGACGCGCCGGTCGTCCTCGCAATTCGCCGCGTAGGTCGAGAAGTCGTGGTTGAAGGCCGTATGGATCACCCCCTCCGACTGGCTGGCGCCGCTCCTGAGGCCCTCCAGGTCCTCGAGCGAGCCGCGATGGACGGCGGCTCCGGCAGCGGCGAGCGCCGCCGCCCCTTCCTCCGAACGCGCCAGGCCAAGCACGTGATGGCCCGCTGCGATCAGGTCCCTGACGATGGCTGAGCCGATGAAGCCGGTCGCGCCGGTGACGAATACGCGCATGAGCGAAGTCTCCGCGGTTGCAACGGGAGACGGATGTGAGCGCCTCGGCTATCCTGGTAAAGTAGTGAGATTATCATGGTATGGTGGTTACCAGCATGAGCGACCGCTCCGGCCACGCCAATCCGCTCGGCGCCTACCTGAAAGACCGCCGGGCCAAGCTCGATCCGGCGGCATTCGGCTTTCCGCCGGAGCGCCGCCGGACCCCGGGCTTGCGCCGCGAGGAGGTGGCGCAGCGCGCCCACATCAGCGCCACCTGGTACACGTGGCTCGAGCAAGGACGCGGCGGGGCGCCCTCCGCCGACGTGCTCGACCGGATCGCGCGTGCGCTCATGCTCACGGATGTCGAACGCGAGCACCTCTTCCTGCTCGCTCTCGGCCGTCCGCCCGAGGTGCGTTACCGGGCGGATGAAAGCGTCACCCCCCGCCTGCAGCGCGTGCTCGATGCCTTGGAGCCGAGCCCGGCCCTCATCAGGACAGCCGCGTGGGACGTCGTGGCATGGAACCGCGCGGCGGCCGTGATGCAGACGGACTACGGCGCGCTACCGCCCAAGCAGCGCAATATCCTGCGCTTCATGTTTCTCGATCCCCGCGCCCGCACGGCGCAATATGATTGGGACAGCGTCGCGCGTTTCATCGTGGGCGCCTTCAGGATCGACGCCGCCCGCGCGGGAGCGGCAGCGGCCACCGAGCCGCTCGTCGCCGAGCTCAGCCGGCTGAGCCCCGAATTCAAGGCGATGTGGGCCGACCACGATGTCCGCGGCCATGGCGAGGGCGTCAAGCACATCAAGCACCCTGCCCTCGGCCCGCTCGCATTCGAATATTCGGCCTTTGCGGTCGATGGCCGCCCCGACCTCTGCATGGTGGTCTACAACCCGGTCAGGCCGACCGACCTCGAGAGGATCAGGGCCCTCCTCGGAGGCGGAAAGCCGGCGCCGGCCTGATGTCGCCCGAACTGGGACCGACACGTGCAGGCGTGGTGGCTAGAGCATTTCGTCATTGGCTGAGATCATCCAATGACAGAGAAATGCTCATAACCTTTTGAATCTGGAGCGCTTCCCTTGCGATTGGGTGATTCCACCCAATCGCGAAGCGCTCTAGTCTCTCAGAGCACCCTCTGCGTATGCTCCACCGCCGGAGCGCTCTCGAAGTAGGAGCCGACCAGGCTGCGCCATTCCTGGAAGTCCTGCGAGCCGCGGAAATGGACCGTATGGTCTTCGACGGTCGCCCATTCGACGACGAGGCGATAGACGTTCGGTCGCTCGATGGACCGCTGAAGCTGCATGCCGCTGCAGCCCTTCGCGCGCTCGAACAACGGCTTTGCCTGGGCGACGCCAGCCTCGAAGGCGGCCTCTTGTCCCGGCTTGATGGTAAGTTCGGCGATTTCCCAGACCATGGCTCTCTCTTTCGGCTGGCTGCGGGGGCGCCTGGCCTCCGCCGCAGGATGGCACGCGTGGGGATCACGCACGACGAGGCAACCTGTCAATCGGTGGCGCGGTCGCCGACGAGGGTGACGATGATCTGACGCGGCGCTTTCGAGGCATGCCACGGTCCAACGGCTGGGCCATCCGCATGTGCGCGGGTCAACGCGCGGCGAGCGTGGCTTGCCTGCAGACGGACCGGCGCCTTCGCCTTTCGGCCTAAAGCACGCGCGCCGGCGAACGGCCGGCGCGCTCCTGAGCTTGGGTCGACGCCGGCCGAGGCCAGCGTTCGACGCGCTCAATATTTTTGGGGGACGTAGAGCTCCGGCGGAAGCGTGTGGCGCTCATAGTTCGGGTCGAACACGCGATCTGGCAGGTCGATCGGCTCGTGCGGCACCTCCCCGTAAGGAACGAGCGAGAGCAGATGCGAAATGCAATTCAGGCGTGCGCGCTTCTTGTCGTTGCCTTCCACGATGTGCCAGGGCGCCTCGGGGATGCTCGTGCGGTCGAACATGTCCTCTTTCGCCGCGGTATACTGCTCCCAGCGAACGCGGGATTGCAGGTCCATCGGCGAGAGCTTCCACTGCTTGAGGGGATCGTGGATGCGCATAAGGAAGCGGAGCTGCTGCTCCTCGTCGGTGATGGAGAACCAGTACTTCACCAGGACGATGCCGGACCGGACCAGCGCCCGCTCGAACTCCGGCACGTCGCGCAGGAAGTCCTCGACCTGCTCGTCCGTCGCGAAGCCCATCACGCGCTCGACGCCGGCGCGGTTGTACCAGCTCCGATCGAACAGCACGATCTCACCGGCCGCGGGCAGGTGCGATACGTAGCGCTGGAAGTACCACTGCGTCTTTTCGCGGTCGGACGGCGCGGGCAGCGCCACCGTGCGGCAGGTGCGCGGGTTGACCCGCTGCATGATGCGCTTGATCACGCCGCCCTTGCCGGCGCTGTCGCGACCTTCGAACAGCACGACGAGCTTCAGCTTCTTGTACTGCACCCAGTCCTGCAGCTTCACCAGCTCGCCCTGGAGGCGCAGCAGCTCGCTGAAATAGAGCTGGCGGTCGATCGTGCTCTTCTGCCGCTTGTCCAGCAGCGACCGCAGCTCGGGCGGGACGCGCGCGTCATCGATCTCCTGCTCGAGTTCCTCGTCCATGTCGTCCTGAAGCTCCAGCTCCAACCAGGGCCGGGCCTCGTCGTTCGTGGCATTCTGCATCTGTCAAATCCTCCTGCAGACCTTCGGGGGGTACTCGCAAACTGATGCGATCTGGTGACAGGCCATGCGTCCCGTCCGTCCGACCGCGTGGCGGACCACGGCCGGTCCCCGGCCGAATGCGCGATGCCGCGGGCCGCGCCCGAAGATTAGCCTTGAATTGTCCGGGCGATGGGTCCATGCGACGAGCCCTCCCCGGCCAGGCGCCGAGAGCGTGATCCCCGCAAATGGACGCCCGTTTTGATGGCGGATCAGGCCCGAACGGCACGTAGCGGGGACGACGCCTCGCGCATCTCGCGCCCGCACGCGGAGTTATCTACCTCGCTGGAGTTCCTCTATGTCATACGCAGCCTCGACGGCGACTTTCGACGCCGCGCCGGCCAACTCCCGAACCAGGGTCGTCCTGGCGAGCCTGGTCGGAACGACGATCGAATTTTACGATTTCTACGTCTACGCGACGGCGGCGGTCCTGGTCTTCCCGCATCTGTTCTTTCCGGCCGGCAACGACACGGCAGCATTGCTGGCCTCCTTCGCCGTTTTTGGCGCGGCCATGGTGGCGCGGCCGCTGGGCGCGATCTTCTTCGGTCATCTGGGTGACCGGCGCGGCCGCAAGATCACTCTCGTCGGGGCGCTGCTGACCATGGGCATAGCCACCTTCCTCATCGGCCTGCTGCCGACATTCCCAAGCGTCGGCTGGGCGGCGCCCACCCTGCTCGTGCTGCTGCGCCTGGCTCAGGGCTTCGCCCTCGGCGGCGAATGGAGCGGTGCGGCCCTCGTCGCGACCGAGAACGCGCCCAAGGGCAAGCGCGCCATCTTCGGCACCTTCCCGCAGCTCGGCGCGCCCATCGGATTCATCATCGCCAACGGCCTGTTCCTGATCATCGCCGCCGCCCTGCCCTCCGATGATCCGTCGCGGCCGTCGACGGCCTTCCTGCAATGGGGCTGGCGCATCCCGTTCCTGTTTTCCGCCGTGATGGTCGTCATCGGGCTTTGGGTTCGTCTCAATCTGGTGGAAAGCAAGGCCTTCGAGAACACGGTCAAGACCGGGGCGGTCCAGAAGATGCCACTCGCGTCGGTGGTCAGGAGCCACTGGAAGGCCCTGGTGCTGGGCACGTTCTACATGCTCGCGACCTACGTCCTCTTCTACCTGATGACGACTTTCTCGCTGAGCTACGGACGCGCCGCCACGAGCGCCGCGACGCCGGGCCTCGGCTACGACTACCGGACTTTCGTGCTCATGATGATCGTCGGCGTCGTGTTCTTTGGCGTTTTCACGCTCCTGTCCGGGCCGTGGGCCGACCGCTGGGGGCGCCGCAAGACGCTGATCTGCGTCACCCTCGCCATCATCGTCTTCGGCTTCAGCTGGGTTCCGTTGCTCGCCGGCGGCCCGGTCGGCGTGATGACCTGGTTGATCGTGGGCTTTGCGCTCATGGGCATGACGTTCGGGCCCATGGGCGCTCTGCTGCCGGAGCTGTTTCCGGCCAACGTCCGCTATACGGGCTCGGGCATCTCCTACAACGTCTCCTCGATCCTGGGCGCGGCGGTCGCCCCCTTCATCGCCGTCGCCTTGTGGAGCGCCGGCCACGGCAGTCCCTTCTGGGTCGGCGTATATCTGTCGGCCATGGCGGTGCTGACCCTCATCGCCCTGCTGGCGGGCCCGGAGACCAAGGACGTGGACATCGACAGCTGAGCGGTTCGTCGTCGGCTCGTCCGGCCGCGATGGCCCGCGTCGAGCCGGATGGGCGTTCGGCCGTGTCGTTCACCCCGCGCCGGCCATCGGCGCGCCGGCCGCATCGTCGTCCGCGCGCGTCGTTGCCGGGCGTGGCTTCCGTGGGAACCCATTGTTCCGGCGAGCAAAGCTCGCTCTGCCGGCTCGATCCTGCCCGGCCATAGCGCGAGCCGGAGGGGCCTCGTTGTTTGGCCGCCATTCTCGATTGCACGAAATTCAGCGCTGCACCGCGCGGTTGGATAGAAAGCAAATTTGCCCCGTGATAAGCAAACTGTGGGGATTTGACTGGGGGCGGTCGAATGAGTTGCTGGACGGAATACCTTGGCGGGTCGATGCCTATTTTAAGCGCTCTTGTAGGAGCAAGTATTGGTACATTTATTGTAACCGGTGGGATGTCGCTTTATCAAGACCGCCAGAAGCGGAAAGCGCTTGCGAGTTATACGGCGATGAGGCTGGCCATCGCCCTGGAAGGCTATACGTATTCCTGCTGGAAGCTGATCATCGACAACCAGAATGCTGAAACGACGCAGGACTACGAGTTTCCCGACTGGGATTCCGAGTTGCCGCCGATGCCGCAATACCCGGACGAAGCCGACGGGTGGCGCGCCCTCGACATCGGCCTGGCCAATCGGGCCCTCGGGCTCCGCAACAGGATCGACGGCGGGCAGGCCGCGATCGACACGGCGATCGAATTCGAGGAAGACAAGATCCAGGACGTCGTCGAGGAACAGGCCTCGCGGCTAGGTGTGGATGCCTGGGATCTGGCAGCCAGGCTCCGCCGGCGCTACGACTTGAACGTCAACGAGCCCGCCTACGGCGACGCCGCCCATGCCCTTGCCGCCTACCGGGAGCGTGCGGCTGCGACGCGACCGAACAGAAGCGGTCCGATCGCGCAGACCTAACGACGCGGCATCAGCGCGGCGCGTCAGGCGTCGAGCGGCTCGAGCAGCGCTTCCAGCATCGAGATGTCGGTCCGCCGCTCGTTCAGCGGTCGGAAACGGGTCGCTCTGAAGGTGCGGGTGAAATGCGGCCGTGCCGGAGGTGACGTCTCGACCAGCTCCACGCTCTGGTGGCCATCCAGGCACAGCGACTGCTCGAAGCGCGCGACCGTGTAGATCGAGCCGCGCACGATCGGCAGCGGAAAGCCGTCGTTCGCCGGCCGGTCATCGACACAGACGATCTTCTGCCCGACATGAAACATCGCCCCCTCCATGAATCAATCGAACGTGGGCCCTCGCCTCGCGGCCTGATCGGCAGCCAGCGGCTCCGATGTGCGGCGCCTGCGTCGCATGGCATTGTGGCGATGCCACGGTTGCGCGTCGAGCCACCCGTGCGACGGTGCGCGCGAGCAACTCATTCATGCACGTTTTACGCGCGTTCCTGTTGAGGTTATGCTTGCCGCGCCGATGGCGAGCCTGATCTCCTTACGGGGCCCCGCGTGATGTTGAGCAGCAGCTTGTCCATTGCGATTGGTGCCGTGGTCTACGTCGCCATGCTGACCGGTGCTGCGGCCCTCGTTACGACTCTTTTTGCTTGGCTGCTGCCGAAGGACGGCCCGCCGCGCACCCGTATCCTGGTCGCCAACGGCCTGTCTCTGCTCCTGCTGACGGCCCTGGCCAGCATCATCGACGCCCAGCTCGGGGCGATCCGTTTCGTCTTGGCATTTGGCCTCTTCCTGGTGCCGCAGCTGATTTGGCTCATCGTCGGCTTGGTGCGCTTGCAGCGGCGGCGAGCTCCCGACCACGCCGCCCCTGCGGAGTCGAGCGAGCTCCCGACGGCGCCGCGCGAGCCGTCCGCCCGCGGTCATCTTCTCGTCCGCTTCTGGAGGGGGGAGCTGTCGCTTCCAGTCTCCTACTGGCTGTTCGGCTTGGGCTTGAACGTTCTGATGGCGATGGTCACGGGGGCCATCGTGGTGCTGTTTCCGGCACGAACCGCGTACGATCCCACGCCGATCTTCTGGTCGCTGGCGGCGGCGTGGGGGGCCGGCGCGCTGATCACCGTGTTTCAGGTGGGCGGCGTCTGGCGATCGGCGACACGTTACGCCCGAGCGAAGCGTGCGATTGGTCGGAGCCCGGCCTGGGCCTATCTGGCGAAGGCCGCCTTCGTATTGGCGGTCCTCAGATTTGCGGCGGATTTCGTCGGCGAGGGTCTTCCGCAACTGCGTGAGACATACCGCATGGCTTTCCTCGGAGATCCGGACCTGCCGGATTTCTCGATCCGCGTGATGCGCGACGGCACCGAGGCCGAGATCAGCGGCGGCTTCAAGTTCGGCCTCACCGACGACTTTGCCCGCATCGTCAAGGCCTCACCGCGCATCGGCGTAGTCCATCTCACCAGCATCGGCGGCCGTCTCGGCGAAGCCGAGAAGCTGAATGCGTTCATTCGCGAGCACGGGATGAAGACCTACGTCCCTGACGCGTGCCACTCTGCGTGCACACTTGCGTTCGCCGCAGGACGTGAGCGTTGGCTGGCACAGCGCGCGCAGCTTGGCTTCCATCGCAGCTGGTTCCCGGGGCTGAGCGCGGCACAGCTGGCGGGCTACCCGGATCCGCAGCGGTCGGCCCTGCTGCGCGCTGGCGTCGATGGCGCGTTCATCGATCGCGCCCTGGCGACGCCGAGCTCCGAGCTATGGAAGCCGTCGGCTGACGAACTGCTCAAGGCGCGAATCGTCACAGCGATCTCGGACGGTAGTCAGTTTGCGCTCTCCGGGGCGATCGTCGGGTTCGATCGTGACAAAGTGGCGGGCATCCTGGCCAAGTTCAGTCCGATTCTAGCCGCCGCACGGGATCGCATGCCGGCGAAGCTCGACAGCATCGTCGACGAATTCCAAAGGAATTTGCAAGCTGGTCGGACGGAGGCCGAAGCCTTCGATGTAGTAGACAAGCGATCCAGGCAAATATACGGCACCGCCATTCCCATGGCAGACGATGCGACGTTGTTGGCCCTGGCGACACTGATCGCAGACCAGCTCGACGCTGTCGGTGCCGTGAGCCCGGCCGTTTGCTATTCTTTCGCGAGCGGCACCCTGCGATGGCGGGAGCTGGCGGGGCTCTTGCCGGAGGCGCTTATTCAGCGCGAAATGGCCCTCGGCGCACAGGCGATTCGAACCGCGTCGGGCCGGCCCGATCTCGATCGCGCCGCGCTCGCGGCGCTCCGGGCCAGGATCGATGCCGAAATTGCACGCCGTCTCGGTCCCGATAAGGTCGAGCTCCTGCGGGAAGACAAGGAGATTCCGCCGGCCAAGTTCGCCGACTATTGCGCCGCGATACGGATGCTGTACCGCCAGATCTCCCAGCAGGGCGAGAAGGATGGAGCGGCTCTCTACCGCATGATGGTTGCCGACGAGTGACAGGCTGACGGCCGAGCGGATTCGCTCACGCGTTACCGGCCCTGGCCGGGCTCGGCGGTCTCGCGCTGCTGGCGCTCGCGGCGGATGCGGTCGCGCTCGGCCAGGGCGCGCTTCACCTCGTCGTTGGTGCCGAGGTACGAACGGCCGTAGTAGGGGTCGCGGTTCGCCGTGTCGGCCGATCCCATGCGGCAGCCATTGGCATCGCAGACCATGCCGGCACGTTCGAGCGGAAGCGGCGGTGACGAGGGGCGCGCGAGCCAGACCGGCGCCGGCGCAGCAAGCAGCGGCGATGACGCGCCCGCCACTGCGGCGGCCACGAGCGCAAGGTGGAAGGCGTACGTGCGCATGCTGCGCTCTCCTGCGAAATCGATGAGGCCCCTCAACCAGTCCTTATGGGCGGTTTCGAGGCTGCCGGGCGGCCGGTCAACGTCGCAAAACGCGACGCCGTCCGCGTTCCCCGCATTGCAAATTGCAAAAGCGGAGCCCGCTCTCCGATATCGTTCCATTGAATCTGCTGATGTTTCTCTTGCCCCCGGCGTCGGCGGCCGTTGGCCGCAGCCTTGCAGCCTGCAGTGCGAGCCCACTGGGCGCTGGCAAGGAGCCTCTCGATGACCGCGGTTCGTTCCGCCTTGTCCATCCTGTTCGCAACGCCGATCGGCTGGGCGGTGCTGACGATCGCCATCGTCGTGCTGGCAACCCTGCACGCGTCGGGGGTCTGAGAACGGAGACTGCGATGGTTCCCCCCTCGGCTTCGATTGGCGCGAGGATCCCGAGTTGAAGGCGCGAATCGCCCTGTACGACCGCATCCTCGTCGGACTGGCGGTGGGCGGCGTGGTTGCGGCCATCGCCTTCGCCGTCTTCGTGTTTGCGTTCTAGCGCGCCTCGGCCGCCGGGCCGCTTCCGACCCCGCGAATCCGGCTACGACCATGGTCAGCGCCGAATAAATCCTTATATTTGCCGCTGTTGTGTTGCCATATGCAGACGCATGGCGGGTTACGACGGGCTTGCGTGCGCAAGCCCGCGGGTGAGGCGCCAACAGGGATTCACGTAACGATGACGACGAACTCTCGGTGGGAGCGTAACAAGGCGGAGCGCGCTGACCGACCGGTCATTCTGGAGGCCGAGGTCGTCGGCGAGCAGGTGATGATCCGCGACGGTCAGCCGCAGGAGCCGCTCTGGGGCCCGGGCGCTGCCCGTCTGGGCAAGCGGCTGCTGCTGGCCGCGGTCGCCCTTGCGATCCTCGCCGTGGCGATCCCGCTGGCGTTGGTGACCATGGGCGTGATCTGGATTGGCGCTCTGATTGGGCGTCGAATCATCATGCGGCGGTTCGGCATCGATCCGTGGCCCCGCGCGCCGAGCCGCGTCCGTCCCTGAGGTTCGCCTCGGCAGCCTTCCCACGTCCAGCCAATCCACCGCCATGTCAAACCCTCTGCTGCGTCCCTGGACGAGCCCGCTCGGCGTGCCGCCGTTCGCCGACATTGAGGCCGAGCATTTTCAGCCGGCCTTTCAGAGCGGCATGGACGAGCATCTGGCCGAGGTGGCGGCGATCGCGGCTGATCCTGCGGCACCGGACTTCGAGAATACCATCGCCGCTCTCGAACGCTCCGGCGCAACGCTGCTGCGCGTCTCCAACGTCTTCTTCAACCTGACGGGGGCGAACACCAGCCCGGCGCTCCAGGCGATCGAGCGCGACGTCGCGCCTCTGCTCGCCCGCCATCGCAGCGCGATCTTCCTGAGCGAGGCGCTCTACGCCCGCGTTGCCGAGCTCGGCCGGCGGTCGGCTGCTCTCGGCCTGACGGACGAGCAGTCCCGCGTGCTGGAGCGCTACGTGCTGGCGTTCGAGCGTGCGGGCGCCGGCCTCGCCGCCGACGCCAAGGCCCGCATGGCGGCGATTGCCGAACGCAGCGCCGCCCTCGGCACCCAATTCGGCCAGAACGTGCTCGCCGACGAAGCGTCGTGGACGCTCGTCCTCGACGAGGAGGATCTGGCAGGTCTGCCTGCCGTCGCCCGGGTAGCCGCAGCCCAGGCCGCCACCGAGCGGGGGCTCGACGGCCGCTACCTCATCACGCTGGCGCGCTCGTCGATCGAGCCGTTTCTGCAGTTCTCGACCCGCCGGGACCTGCGCGAGCACGCGTTCAAGGCTTGGATCGCGCGCGGCCAGACCGGTGGGGAGACCGACAACCGCGCCATTTTGGCCGAGCTCGTGGCCCTGCGGGCCGAGAAGGCGGCTCTGCTCGGCTATGCCAGCTTCGCCGATTTCCGCCTGTCGGACTCCATGGCGAAGACGCCGGATGCGGCCATGAACCTGCTGACGTCCGTCTGGATGCCGGCCCGAGACCAGGCGCTGCGCGAGCAGGCGGCGCTGCAGGAACTGATCAACGCCGATGGCGACAACTTCACCATCGCGCCGTGGGACTGGCGCCACTACGCCGAGCGGCGGCGCAAAGCCGTGCTCGACTTGGACGAGGGCGAGCTGAAGCCGTACCTCCAGCTCGACCGGATCATTGCGGCGGCGTTCCATACCGCGTCGCGCCTGTTCGGGCTGAGCTTCACCGAGCGGTTCGACCTTCCAAGCTACCATCCGGACGTGCGGGCGTTCGAGGTGTGCGACGGCGACGGCCGCCACATCGGCCTCTTCCTCGGCGATTATTTTGCGCGGCCCTCCAAGCGCAGCGGCGCCTGGATGAGCTCCTTCCGCATCCAGGAGCGGCTGCGCGGAGATGTCCGGCCGATCGTGGTCAACGTGATGAATTTCGCCAAAGCCGCCCCCGGCGAGCCCGCGCTGCTGTCGTTCGACGAAGCCCACACGCTGTTCCACGAGTTCGGCCACGCCCTGCACGGGCTGCTGTCGGACGTCACCTACCCGATGATCTCCGGCACCAACGTGGCGCGCGACTTCGTCGAGTTCCCGTCCCAGCTCTACGAGCACTGGCTCGAGCAGCCCGAGATCCTGGAGCGTTTCGCCACCCATTACCTGAGCGGCGAACCGATGCCGAAAGAGCTCCTCGGGCGGCTGCTGGCGACGCGCACCTACGGTCAAGGCTTTGCCACCGTCGAGTACGTGGCCTCGGCCCTGGCCGACCTGCAAATGCATCGGCGGCCAGTGCACGGGCCCTTCGACGCCGATGCCTTCGAGCGCGATCTGCTGGCCGAGATCGGCATGCCGGAGGCGATGGTCATGCGCCACCGCCTGCCGCACTTCCTGCACGTGTTTAGCGGCGACGGCTATTCGTCGGCCTACTACAGCTATCTCTGGTCGGAGGTTCTCGACGCCGACGGCTTCGCCGCTTTCACGGAGAGCGGTGACGTCTTCGACCCCGATTTGGCCGCGCGCCTGCGCCGTGACGTCTATGGTGCCGGCAACCGCAGGCCTGCCGATGCCGCCTACCGGGCCTTTCGCGGTCGCGCCGCCGACCCTGCCGCCCTGCTGGCGAAGCGGGGCCTCGCCGTGGGCGACGACCTCGCCGGCGCCGCGTAGCTAAAACGGCCGACGCATTTGGCCGACGGTGCCCGCTACAGTTCGACCTCGATGAGATAGGGGCCGCGGTGAGCGACGCCGGCCTGGAAGGCGCGGGCGAAGCCCTCGGCCGTGTTCACCCGCTGCCCGTCGACGCCGAGGCCCTTGGCGAGGCTGACCCAGTCCAGATCGGGATTGCCGAGGCTCAGCATGTCCAGTGCCTTCGGCCCCGGATTGTCGGCGCCGACGCCCGCAAGCTCGCCGCGCAGGATGGCATAGGAGCGGTTGGACCAGATCACCGTGAGGACGTCGAGGTTCTCGCGCGCCTGGGTCCACAAGCCCTGGACCGTGTACATGCCGCTGCCGTCGGCCTGCAGCGACACCACCTTGCGGTCCGGGCAGGCGACGGCCGCGCCGACCGCCATGGGGATGCCGAGCCCGATGGCGCCGCCGGTGAGCTGCAGCCAGTCGTGCGGCGGCGCCACCGCCGTCGCCGGAAAGAAGCCGCGGCCGGTGGTGACCGACTCGTCGCAGACGATCGCCTGTTCCGGCAGCAACGCACCAATGACCTGGGCCAGCGCGCGAGCATCGAGCGCCCCCGTCGGCAGCGGTGCCGGCGCCCCTGACGGCAGATCGAGCGCCGCCGCGCGTACGCCAAGCCCGTCCGCCAGCTGCTCCAGCGCATCGTGCTGGTCTTCGTCGACGTCGGCCAGGGTGATGATCCGGCACCCGGCCGGCGTGAGCACGCTCGGCTTGTTCGGATAGGCGAAGAAGCCGACCGGCGCCCGGGCACCCACCAGTACCAGCGTCTCGACCGCTTCGAGCGTCTTCACGGCCGCGTCCACGACATAGGGCAGACGGTCGATCGGCACCCTGCCCGCGCCGCGCGCCATGCGCGCATTCGATGTCTCGGCCAGCAGCCCGGCGCCGGTCGCGTCGGCGATGCGCCGTGCCAGCCCCAGCGGCGCCTCGCGCAGCGCCTTGTCGCCCAGCAGCAGCATGCTGCGGCTGCCGCCGCGGAGCACTGCGGCCACCGCCTCGACCGTCGTTGCGGCGACCTGCCGCGGCGGCGCCGCGGCAGGGGTTCGAGCGATGCCCGAACCTTCGTTCCAAGCCGTATCGGCGGGCAGGATCAGCGTCGCCACCTGCCCGGGCGCGCTTCGGGCGGCGGCGATGGCCGCGGCCCCGTCGCCGGCGACGGCGCGCGAATCGACCGACGTGCGGACCCAGCCCGACACCGGACGTGCCAAGCTCTCGATGTCGGAGGTCAGCGGCGCGTCGAACCGCCGGTGATAGGTGGCGTGCTCGCCGACGATGTTGACGACGGGGCTGCGCGCGCGGCGCGCATTGTGCAGGTTGGCGAGGCCGTTCGAGAGGCCTGGCCCCAGGTGCAGCAATGTCGACGCGGGCTTGTCCGCCATGCGCGCATAGCCGTCAGCGGCCCCCGTGGCCACGCCTTCGAACAGGCACAGCACGCAGCGGATGCCGTCGACACGGTCGAGGGCGGCGACGAAATGCATCTCGGACGTGCCGGGATTGGTGAAGCAGACCTCTACGTCGCCCGCCACAAGCGTTCTGGCGAGGCTCTCGGCTCCGTTCATCGCTCTCTCCTAAGACGTTCGAGCTGCTGTCGTTTTGTCGGGCCTCGCGTACATAACGGGCGCCGCGGGAGCTGTCCCCTGCTGAATTTGCAGAGGCGGCCACGAGGCTTGACCGCGATCGCAGCGCGCTCCGCCGCTGCGGAAATACTACCGCTGACAACTTGGAGGCGATGAACCGTCGCGGTCGAGGATCATCGCACGTCGAGGTGCGTAGATTTGCCGCCGATCGGGAGGTTATCTGCCATGGCTCATTCCCGCGGCTTTTCAAGTTCGCCGCCGACCGCTCGGAGCCGGACTTGAAAAGCAGCGGCTGGATCGACTTCATTTCGCGGGAGCGGCCGCGGTGGTGGCAGATCGGCCTCGCCGTGCTCGGCTGCGTCGTAGGCGGCATGCTGATCCGCGTACTTTTCCAGCCGGCCCTGATCAACAGCGGGCCGTTCGTGACCTTCTTTCCCGCCATCCTCGTCGCGGCGATCTGGGGCGGCGCCCCAGCCGGGCTGGCGGTGATTCTGGCCAGCACGGTGGCGGCTGTCGTCCTCTACCGCCAGTTGGCTGCACCGGACTGGAGCTTCGTCTGGTGGGGCCCGATCAGCCTGTTCTGGATTTTCGGGGGGGTGCTCGTGGCGATCGGCAGCCTGTTTCGGCGCACGCTCATCGATCTGGAGGCCGCCCATGAGCAGGCGCAGATTCTGATCGCCGAAATGCAGCATCGCAGCAAGAATCTCCTGGCCGTGGTGCAGGCATTGGCGGTTCAGACGGCGCGCAGGGCCGAGACCGTGGCGGCCTTCGAGGCCGCCTTCACGGCCCGCCTGGGCGCCTTGTTCGAGGCGCAGACCCTCATCGCCGAACGATCGGCCGGCAACGTGCCGCTGCCGCAGCTGTTGGCGCGCGTCGTCGCATGCTTCGAGACGGACGATCGGTTCAAGCTCGCCGGTCCTCCACTGCACGTGGATCGCCAGGCGGCGACACCGCTGGCGCTGATCCTGCACGAGCTCGCCACCAACGCGATCAAGCACGGCGCCCTGGGATCTCAGCGCGGACGGGTCAGCCTGTATTGGGAGAAAGCCGGCCGGGGCGCCACCATCGAATGGAAGGAAAGCGGAGGACCGGCCGTCGCCGCCCCCGCCGCCGTCGGTTTCGGCTCACGCCTGCTGCAGAACGCGCTGCCTCAGCGCCTGGGCGAGGCCAGCCTCGTCTTCGAGGCGGACGGCGTGCGTGCGACGATCCGCCTCAAGCCCGACGCGATCGTCGCCTCTCACCTGCCGAACAACGCATGAACGACCCGGTCTCCCGGCCGAGCTCCGATCCGCGCTGCCGTCCCCGCATTCACCTCGAGGACGCTGAGCACATCCTCGCCCGAGGAGATGATCCGCGTCGATTCCGGTTCGGTGTTCTCGACGATGCGGGCGATGGTGCCGTCCTTGCGGATGAACAGCATGTCAAGCGGAATAAAGGTGTTCTTCATCCACATGGACACCGGCTCGACGGTCTTGAAGTCGAACAGCATGCCACGGTCGGCAGGCAGATAGCGGCGGAACATGAGACCCCGCTCCCGCTCATCCTCGCTGCGCATGACCTCGACCGAGAAACTATGACGGCCCGTCGCGGTGGCGACCGTCAATGGCTCGAGCGCCGCCGCACGGGCGTATCCAGCGAACGTGACCAGGCTCAGAGCGACAAGGAGCGCAAGTGCCGGGCGCAAAGGAATCGTCTTCATGGCGGGGAGCTTGGAGCAGGCAATCGGGGCGGAATTGGCGCGCCGTCAATGGGACGTCGGCGCCACGCGGTCGACGGGATGGATCTCGGATGCCATGAGCCCCTTGGGCCCGTCGCCGAAGCGGACGAAGACGATCTGGCCGGGCTTCAGCTCCATCAGGCCGTAGCGGCGCAGCGTTTCCATATGGACGAAGATGTCCGGCGTCTCGTCCCCGCGCGACACGAAGCCGAAGCCCCGCAACCGGTTGAACCATTTGACGACGGCCCGTTCGAGCCCGCTCGTCGGCACGACGGTGACATGAGTGCGCGGTTCCGCCAGCTCGTAGGGATGAACCGCGCCGTCCTCGTCCATGGAGATGATGCGGAACGCCTGCAAGCCACGCGCACGCCGGATGGCCTCGCAGACGATACGCGCGCCTTCCTTGGCCGTTTGATATCCTTCCCGGCGCAGGCAGGTGACGTGGAGAAGCACGTCGGGGCCGTCATCGGCGGTGATGAACCCGAACCCTTTGGCAACGTCGAACCACTTGATCCGGCCGGACACCTCGATCAGCTCAAGCGGTCGCCCGTCCGCATCGACCGCGCGGTCGATGTCCGCATCCGCGCCAGGTACAGTGGAGGGCCGCCGCCTGGAGCCGCCCGCCCCGAAATCGTCCGACATTCACGACCACCGTCGAATCGCGCAGCGATTCACGCACTCAGGATACCATCAGGACGTCGGGCGGAAAGCCCGAAAGGTCGGCACCAAATATAGCGTTTGATCACAACATCGGTTTGACGGACGGTGGCTTTTTCATCATCCGGGCAGCGCCGCCCGCGCCAGGACGTTACCGATGTCGTCGTTGACGACGAGATGGGCGATCGCGTCGAGCGGCGTCTCGTCGCGATTGATGATGACCAGCTTGGCTCCGTTGCGCCGCGCCAGCACCGGAAACGAGGCGGCCGGCTGGACCACGAGCGACGAGCCGATGACGAGAAACAGGTCGCAGGCGAGCGTCAGCGCCTGCGCCTTCAGCATGGCCCGCTCCGGCATCGCCTGGCCGAACGAGATCGTCGCCGATTTGACGACGCCGTCGCAGCTGACGCAGCTCGGGGGCTGGTTGCTGCCTTCGAAGCGTCGGCGCACGTCCGCCAGTTCATGCCGAAGACCGCAGTCGAGACAAGCGGCGTAGGTGCCGTTGCCGTGCAGCTCGACGATCTGTTCGCCCGGCACCCCTGAGGCCTGGTGCAGCCCATCGATGTTCTGCGTGATGATCCCGGGCATCCGGCCTTGGGCGACCAATCGGGCGAGCGCCTGATGGCCGCGACCCGGCTGCGCGCCGCCATAGATGTCGTCCATCGCGAACTTGCGTCGCCACGCCTCCATGCGCGCCGTCGGACTGGCCAGAAATTCGCTGAACTCGATCGGCTGGTTCTTGAGCCAGGGGCTTCCAGGCGAGCGGAAGTCCGGCACGCCGCACTCCGTCGAAATGCCGGCGCCGGTAAAAGCGACGATGGCCTCGGCCTCGGCGAGCATTCGCTGCAGCGCAAGAACATCGGTCGTCACGGCGTCGAGCTCGGTCGGGCGGTCAGTCACGGCAACGTCCCAATGGTCTCGTTAAGATAGGCCCGGATCGACGAGGCGCAACGGCGCCGGGGCTGCAGCCGCCCGCAATTTGGCATGGCCATATTGCAGATCACGCGCGACGCCCCTATACGTCCGCTTCCTCCTTGACCGCGCCCATCGTCTATCGGTTAGGACGCCAGCCTTTCACGCTGGAGAGAGGGGTTCGACTCCCCTTGGGCGCGCCAAATCTGGATCAAGGTGAGTCTCAGCCAACGCGAGTCGGTCGAACCGGCGCAGACGCTCGCCGGCCGCGGCGGCGCGCCTCCGCCGCTTCGGACAGGCAGCACCGCCGCGTTGACCGCCCGGCGGCCCTACCCTAGCCTGCGGCACAGCGGAGCAAGCCGCACCCGGACCCGCGGGAAGGGTAGAACCCACTTGCATCACTGAGCTGGCCATCAAGCCTTTGTGCAGCCGGATTTGCGGGTCGTCGGCAGTTCATGCACGGAGGTTGTCATGAAGCGGCTCGCCGACAAGCCGAATCTCGACCATTTGAGAAAGCAGGCGAAGAACCTGCTGACGCTCTGGAGGAGCGGCGATCCGGCCGCCATGGCCCGCATCCGCGACGCCTTGCCGTCCGCGTCGGGCCAGGACGACGGCGCGGTCGCGCGCCTCGGCCTAAGGCTTCACGATGCGCAGTCCTGCATCGCCCGCGAATACGGCTTCCCCTCCTGGACGGACCTGAAGAGCATCGTCGAGGCACGCGCCGCCCAGAGACTCGGCCATGCCAGGGGCCCGTCCGGCTGGCTTCAGCTCGTCTACGCGGCCGATATCGCGGGTGGCACGAACCGCGCCCGCCCGCGCGCGGCAGCCATGATGCTGGAGGAAGACCCCGCTCTCGTCGGCGACGACCCCTATCTCGCCTGCGCCGTGGGCAACGAGGCCGTGCTGCGCCGCGCGACAAGCGATGATCCAGGCTGGGTCGACCGGGCCGGGGGCCCGCTCAACCTGCCCCCGCTCGTCGCCGTGACGCACTCCGGCCTCCTGCGGCTACCGGCGTATCGCGACCGTCTGCACACCTGCGCCCGGCTCCTGCTCGAGGCGGGGGCCGACCCCGATCAGTCGGTTGGCAGCCGCTGGCCACCGGCCTCGCTGAGCGAGCCGTCCGACCGATTCCCACTGTCGGCACTCTACGGCGCCGCCGGCCAGAGCCACGATGCCGAGCTGACCAAGCTCCTGCTGGACGCCGGCGCGGACCCGAACGACGGCGAGTCCCTGTATCATTCGCTGGAGAGCCTCGCCTGCGCGCGGCACCTGCTGGAAGCCGGCGCGCGCATCGTCGGGACGAACGCCTTCTATCGGGTGCTCGACCTCGACAGCATCGAGGCGCTTCGGCTCCTGCTGGCGCATGGCGCCGACCCCAATGAGCCGCCGCCGGGATCGCCGACGGCCGACTGGGGCTCGCCACTGCTGTGGGCCATCCGGCGCCGGCGGTCCCGCGACCATGTCGCCGCGCTCCTGGAGGCGGGAGCCGATGCGTCCGTCCGCACGCCGGATGGCACGAGCGCGTATGTACTGGCCCTTCGGTTTGGGTTGCCGGATGTCGCGGAGCTGCTGGCCCGCGACGGCGGCGACGGCCCGCTTCCGATCGAGGACCAGTTCATCGCAGCCTGTACGCGGGGCGATGAGGACGGCGCCCGACGGCTCCTGGATCAGCGAAGCAGCCTCGTGCCCGAGCTGTCCGAAGCCGGGCGCCGCGTGCTGCCGGAAGTGGCCGCGCAAGGCTGCGGGCAGGCTGTCCGGCTGATGGTGGCACTCGGCTGGCCGATCGCGACACGGGGCGGCGACTGGAATGCGTCGGCGCTCAACCATGCGGTGTTCCGCGGCGACGCGGCGCTTACGCGGTTCCTGCTCGATCACGGCGCGAGCTGGCGCGAACAGCACGGCTTCGGCGACAATGTCTGCGGCACGCTCTCCTGGGCCTCGTGCAACGTGCCCGTCGACGGCGGCGACTGGCTCGGCTGCGCCGAGGCCCTCGTCGCCCACGGCATGCCCATGGCAAGCCCCCACCCTGACGGATCGGACGGCGTGGTCATCGACGGGCACCGCAAACGGTTCTCCGACGAGGTCACCGATTTCCTGCTCCAGGGACTGGCGACCGGTTGAGACCCTGCCCTTCGGCGTATCCTTCGCAGCGGCCGCCGCGACGTCGGCGGCTGTCAGCCGACGCCCTGCCGGGTCTGCGTCCGCAGATCCCGGCGGTTATCCACGGTGGAACGGTGGCCGACCTGCATCGCCATGGGCTAAGGATCGAATGCTACGACAACGCATAACGTATGGAGGAATGCCGCATGGACGATCTGTTCAGCCTCGAGGGAAAGGTCGCCGTCGTTACCGGGGGCTCGCGGGGCCTGGGCCTGGAGATGGTCCGCGCCTTTGCCCGGCACGGCGCCGACGTGGTCATCGCCAGTCGCAAGCTCGATGCCTGCGAAGCCGCGGCGAAGGAGGTCGAGCAGCTCGGCCGCCGGTCGCTGGCGCTGTCCATCAACGCCAGCCGCTGGGACGACATGGACCGTCTTGCCGATGCCAGCTACGACCGCTTCGGCCGTATCGACATCCTCGTCAACAACGCCGGGATGTCGCCCGCCATCCCCTCCCATGAGATGACCGAGGCGATGTTCGACAAGATCGTGTCGCTGAACTTCAAGGGGCCGTTCCGGCTGGCGTCGCTGGTGGCCAAGCGCATGGCGGACGGCGACGGCGGCTCCATCATCAACATCTCGTCGAGCGGCGCGCTGGTGCCGCTGCCGACCGTGATTCCCTATTCGGGCGCCAAGGCTGCGCTCAACGCCATGACCGTGTCGCTGGCGCGCGAATATGGCCCCAAGGTCCGCGTCAACGCCATTTCGGCCGGGCCGTTCCTGACTGACATCTCCAAGGCCTGGACCGAGGACAAGCGCACCACGTCGGACAATTCGCTGCAGCGGCCGGGGCGGCCGGAGGAGATCGTCACCACCGCGCTCTACCTGGCGAGCCCCGCCTCGAGCTTTACCACCGGAGCTATCGTGCGCTGCGACGGCGGCATGGGCTGACCCGATCGCCGCCGGCCAGGACCGGCCCTGGCGGGCCGGTCCGCCGAGGATTAACGTGCGGGGCGCGCCGCCGCCGTTCGCTCGAGCCGGAGCGCGGCGCGTTCGATCGAGGCCCGACTTGCTCCTTGCGCCCGACCTGCTCTTGCATTGGATCGCGGCCGCCCTGCTGCTGATGCTGGCTGGGCTCCTGGCGCGGGACGTTCGCGGCACGGCCCCGGGGCGTCTGGCCACACTGTTCGCGTTCGGGTCCGCCGCCTTCGCGCTCACGTCGGCGGCGGATTTCGTCGCCTGGCCGGTGCTCTGGCGTGCGCCGCTGTCGGCACTTGCCACGGGCAACGTCGTCGTCCTCTGGCTTTTTGCGCGCGCCCTCTTCGACGATGCGTTCCGGCTGCGGCCGGTGCATGGCGTCGTCTGGGCCACGCTTGCGCTTGCCGGCACCGTGCAATGCGCGGCCCCGGAGGCGCTCCGCCCTGTGCCGCTCGGGCTCATCCTCAACGTGGTGTCGCTCGTCATCATCGGCCTCGCCCTCGCGCAGACCGTGTCGAGCTGGAGCGTCGACCTGGTGGAGGGGCGACGCCGGCTGCGCCTCTTCATCGTCGGCGCTGCCGCGCTCTGCGGCGGCGCCTACGCCGTGCTGCAGCTGGTGGCGCCGGCTCAGGCCTCCGCGACCGTTTCAGCCGCGGTGCTGCTCGCCGTCGTCGTGGTCGTGTTTATCGTTCTCGTCCGGGCCGGGGACAGCGACGGCATCTTCGCCCATGCGGCGCCTGTGCCCGCCGTGCCGGCGCCGGCCGCCCCGATCGAATCGCGGCCGGATGCGGCGGACCGCAAGCTCACGGCGGCGCTCGACCGGCTGATGATGCACGACCGCATCTATCGCCAGGAGGGCCTGACCATCGGTCAGCTGGCGCTCAGGCTCGGCGTGCCCGACTACCGCCTGCGCAAGGTCATCAATCAGCACCTCGGCTACCGCAACTTCAACGCCTTCGTGAACGGCTACCGCATCGCGGAGGCCAAGGCGGCGCTCGCCGACCCGGCCCAGGCCGCCGTTCCGGTCACCACCATCGCGCTCGACGCGGGTTTCCAGTCGCTCGGCCCGTTCAACCGCGCCTTCAAGGCGGCCACCGGCGTCACGCCGACGGACTATCGCCGGGCGGCGGCCGGGTCTGGCAATGGCGCTGCGGCATCAGATCAAGTTCTTGATGTCGTGAGCTGAATTCAATTTCGGCGAGCCCTGTTCCGGTTTCGGCCGGCCGAACGCGGGAATCGGCGAGCCGGCACGCGCCGCGGCTCGTATCCGCCGTCTCCATCGCCCCGCCAGGGGTACGGAGACGAATGTGATGAGACACTGGGGGACCGCCGGCCTCGTCCTGGCCGCCGGCTTGACCTGCGCCCGGCCCACGCAAGCGTCGATGATCGACGCGCCGGCCGTTGCAACCGGCTTCGTATCGCACATCATGTGCTCGGCCGCCTTCGTGTCCGGGCTCGACCCCTACCGGGTCTACGAGGAAACGCGCCGGGTGATGCCCGGTGTCGGCCTCATCAGCTGGACCCTGTCGTCCGTGGTCGACCGTGACCGCCGTGAAGTGACCACGCGGATGCTCGGTCTGGCGGACAGCAAGGCCGTATTCCGCGACGGCATGGGATGCGCCATCGCCAACGGCAGCCTGCCGCCGGTGCGGCCGGCGTCGACGGCCCCGGTTCAGGCGGCCCTGTTGGCGGACATCGCGGGCGACGGCGTCGTAGCGCCGCAGACCCCGGCCCTCGCAGCGGCGCTCGATCGCGCCTTCGCCGAGCCGGGTGAACCGATCCGGCAGACCAAGGCGGTGGTCGTGTTGAAGGACGGCCGCATCATCGCCGAGCGCTACGCGGCAGGTTACGGCATCGCCACACCGCTTCCCGGCTGGTCCATGACCAAGTCGGTGACCAATGCGCTGATTGGTGTTCTCGTTCGCCAGGGGCGCCTCGCCATCGACGCGCCGGCGCCCGTCGCCGCTTGGAAAGCGCCAGGCGATCCGCGGGGACGGATCACCGTCGATGAGCTGCTGCGCCACACCAGCGGCCTGGCGCTGGGGAGCTCGCTGGCCGCCGACCTGGCCAGCGCCGCCGACCCGGTCAACCGCATGAAGTATATCGAACCCGACATGGCGGCGTTTGCCGAGCGCGCGGGGCTGGCAGCGGCGCCCGGAACCACGTGGGCGTACAGCGACGGCAACTACCTGATCCTGTCGCGACTCATCCGCGATGCGGTCGGAGGCCACGCAGCCGACGTCATGGCCTTCGCCCAGCGCGAGTTGTTCGGCCCGCTCGGCATGGAGCACGTCACACTCGAGTTCGACGTCAGCGGAACGCCGGAAGGTGCCAGCCAGATGCTGGCTTCTGCCCGCGCCTGGGCCCGATTCGGGCAGCTCTATCTGAACGACGGGGCGGTCGGGCCGCAGCGCATCCTGCCCGAGGGATGGCGCGCCTATTCCACGCAGCCGACGCCGGGCGCCTGGGTCGGCTACGGCGCCGGCTTCTGGACCAACCTGGACGATAGCGACGGCGCCCGCAGCCGCATCGCCTGGGGGATGCCGCGGGACGCTTTCCATGCCCGTGGCCAGTTCGGCCAGTACCTGGTCGTCATCCCGTCCGAGCGCCTGGTCATCGTCCGCCTCGGCATCTCCGGTGGCGGCGGCGATCCGGCAGGCACCTCGCGTCTGGTCGGCGACGTCGTTGCCGCGACGCACGAACGGATCAACTAAGCGTGCCAGCGCCTGGCGGGGCCTAAGGCTCCGCCTCCGCGCCTCGTGCCGGCGACGATTGCGGATCGGGCCGATGCGCCCTATTGCGACGCAGCGCGTTGCTGCCGAGCGCCTGACTCCCGGCGGCTTCGCGCCCCGCAGACGGCCGAGGAGACAGCATAGTCATGGATACGGTATTCCGCGTCGACGGCGATCGTGTGCTGGCGAGCCCCCTTGCGGCCGGGCCGTGGGATCTCTCCATGCAGCACGGCGGGGCGCCCTCCTCGCTGGCGATCTGGGCGGCGGAGCGCATGGAGACGGCGGCACCGATGCAGGTGGCGCGGCTGACGGTCGATCTCATGCGTCCGGTGCCGATCGGCGAGCTCGAGCTCAAGACCGAGGTGCTGCGCGCCGGCCGCAAGATCCAGCTCTGCGGTGTGCGGCTGCTGGCCAAGGGCGTCGAGGTCGTGCGTGCCTCGGTGCTGAAGATCCGCAAGGACGATTTGGCCCTGCCCGCGGAAGCCGCCGACGTCTCGCCGCTCGACATGCCGTTGCCGGACGCCTGTCCACCCATGGATCCGGAGAGCGGCATCGGCAACCCGTTCATCACCGGCCTCTCGGCCCGCGCCGCCAAGGGTGGCTTCCGGCAGCCCGGGCCCGGAGCGGTCTGGTTCCGCGTCGACCGCACCATCGTCGAGGGCAGCGCCGTCTCGCAGGCCATGCGCGCGGCCATCGCCGGTGACTTCTCCAACGGCGTATCCTCGGTGCTCGATTTCCGTCGCTGGACCTTCATCAACGGCGACCTCACGGTCAGCCTGGCGCGCGAGCCTGTCGGCGACTGGATCCTGCTCAATGCGGAAACCTGGCTCGGGCCAACCGGCGCCGGCATTGCCTCTGCCCGCCTGGCGGACGTGACGGGCTATTTCGGCCGCGCTGTCCAGAGCCTCGTCGTCGAGCAACGGGGCTAGAGCATGTCCCGATCAGATGGACTCATTTGATCGGGTGGACATGCTCCAGGTCTTTCATGTGGAGCGCTTCCAATCCCGTGCTGCCGCTCTCCCCAGCCTGCGCATGCAGGGACTGCGCGAGCATCGGTTGGCGCGCGCCGCCGCCCGCGACATAAGTCTGCACAGCGAACGAGCAGAAGAGAGTGGCGTCGGGGGGGAATGTTCCAGGCGAACGCAGGTTCCGGTGTGCAGCGAACGCCGATGCGCGGCCGCTCCTTCCCGCTCATGCTCGCGGCACTGGTCTCGTGCTTCACGCTGAGCCAGGCCTATCGCACGGTGCCCGGCGTCACCGCCGGCGCCATCGCGGCCGAGTTCAGCCTCAGCCAGCAGCAGGTCACCGAGTTTGCCGCCGCCTTCCACCTCGCCTTCGCGGTGATGCAGATCGGCGTCGGCGTGTCACTCGATCGGTACGGCGCCAAGCGGACTGCGTGCTGGGTGTTCTCGCTCACCGTCGTCGGTGCTCTGCTCTCGGCGCTGGCGCCCACCTACACCGTACTCGTGTTGGGCCAGGCGCTGATCGGCTTCGGCTGCGCGCCGGCGCTCCTGGCCAGCCTGGTCTTCATCGGCCGCCATGTCGGTGCCGACCGCCTGTCCGCCGTGTCGGGGCTGGTGATGTCGGTCGGCGGCATCGGCACGCTGATGACGGCCACGCCGCTCGCCTGGCTGGTCGAGATGTGGTCCTGGCGGGCCGGCTTTCTCGTCCTGGCAGCCCTGTCGGCCCTGTCGGTGCTTGCCTGCGCGCTGCTGGTCGAACGCGACCCGGAGCGGGGCGCGGATGCGGGCGAGAGCCTGGGCGCCTCGTTCCGCATGCTGTTCGCCGTCGTCACCATGCGGCAGGCGCCGGCGATTCTGATTCTCGGCGGCATCACCTACGCGGTCGTCATGGCGATCCGCAGCCTCTGGCTCGTGCCTCTATTCACGGGACGCTACGACTTCAGCCTGGTCGGCGCGGGCAACGTCGTGCTGCTGATGTCCGTCGCCATGATGTTCGGCCCGGCCCTGTTCGGGCGGCTGGATCCGGGCCCTGCGTCTCGGCGCAAGGTCATCCTCGTCTGCACGTTGGTGCTGGCGGCGCTGATCGCGGCGTTGGGGCTCTGCCCGGCGGCCACGCCGCTCGCTGCCGTCGTTCTGGCGGTGGCGATGGCGCTGCACGGCGGCTTCACCATCCTGCAATACGCGGACACGCGCACCGCCTATCCGCCCCAGTCACAGGGGCGCGCCCTGTCGGCGCTGACCATGTCGATGTTCGCAGGCGTCGCCATCGTCCAATGGCTGTCCGGCCTGGCGGCGGCGGTGGCATCGACCCACGGAGCCGATCCCGTTGTCGCGGCCTACCTCTCGCTGGCCGCCATCGCCGTCGTCGGCGCCGCCGCCTTCGCGCTGCTGCCGGGCCCGCCGCGACCGGCAAGTGACTGAAAGGAAACCCCGCTGATGCGAAACCGCATGGGTGTCACATCCTGACACTCGACTTGCTTGCACCCGGACGATACGCAGATGAGCATGGCGAATCCGGAGTTCGGATTGGAGCAGCAGCGGAGCCGGTGGCGATGGCGTTGAAAGCGGTCAAGGTGCTGGGCGCGCTCGGCATGCTCGTAGGCCTGGCGGCCTTTTCGCCGACGTCGCCAAGGCCGCTGCTGCCGTTCTGGGAGCCGTGGCTGCCGTGGGGTCACCCGGGACCGGCGATCCCGGTGTGGGACAATTCCTACGACATCATGCACTGCAAGCGGATCAGGGTGGTCAGCGAACCGATCTACACCGACGCGGCGTTCGGCCAGGCGCTGGACGCGATGATCGGCCGCACGCTCGTGCTCGGCGGTACCGATCTCTATCTGCGCAAGAACGGCCACGACTGGTCGTCGGTGACGGGCGTCGCCTATCGGTGCGGCAAGGGCCCGGCGCGCCACAAGAAGATCATCAAGTACTGATCATCCTGCGCCCGATCATCGTTTCCTCAGCAGCCCCGGTGTCCGCCCGGCGGGCGGCGAACCCTGCGTCATGACGTCCTTCGCCCGCCTCGCCGCCCCCTCCTGGACCGCTTTCCTGCGCTGGTTCGGTGCCGCAGGGGCGATGGCGCTGGTTGCGCTGTTCGGCTTCGTCGTCGCGCTCGATCCCTACGGGATCTTCGCCTCGCCCCGACGGGCGCCGTCGCCGATCATGGACCTCAATCAGCGGTTCATGTACCCGCAGATCGTCCGCAGCGGGCGCTACGACGCCGCCATCTTCGGCACATCGAGCATGCGGCTGGTCGATCCGGCGGCGTTCGGCTCGCTGCTCGGCGCCCGCTTCGCCAATCTGGGCATGAACGCGGCGACGCCCTGGGAGCAGATGCAGCTGGCATCGCTCTTCGTCCGCACGGTCAAGGAGCCCAAGTACCTGATCTTCGGGCTGGATCCCAGCTGGTGCACAGCCGACGCCGACAGCAACCGTCTGACGTTCCGCAGCTTTCCGCCGTGGCTCTACGACGAGGCAAGCCTTGCCGACGTCGGCCACGAGTTCGACCTCAAGAGCCTCGAGATCGCGACCCGGGTCGCCGCACGGCGCCTCGGCCTGGCGCGTGACCGCATTCGCGGCGACGGCTACGAGGTCTTCACCCCGCCGGAGGCATCCTACGATCTCACCCGCGCCAAGACCCATATCTGGGCCGGCAACCCCGACGTCACGCCCGTCGTGCCAGCCGCCGTGGTATCGGCCGCCGAACGGGCCGCGTGGCGCTTCCCGGCGCTCGGCTGGCTCGACGCGCTGCTGGCCCAGCTGCCGCCCACCACCAAGGTCGTGCTCGTCTTTCCGCCCGCCCATATCGCGGTGCAGCCGCGCCCCGGCTCGCGCGCCGAGGCGCACGAACAGGCCTGCAAGGCCGCCGTCGCGGAGATCGCGGCGAAGCGAGGAGCGGCGGCGGTGGATTTTCGGCTGCGCTCGCCGGTCACCACGGATGACGCGAACTTCTGGGATCCGCTGCACTACCGCGTGCCGATTGCGCAGCGCCTGATGCACAGTCTTTCGCCGATAGCAAGTGGAACTTCCGGCGGAGTTGACAGTTTCTCTCGCGTGTTGACTTATATGTCACAGCGCGAGCAATAGCGTAGGAAGACAAGACCTAATTCGGCGGGGCCTGCCTAGCGGACTGGCCCGAAGCAATGCACCGAGGGCACGTAGCGTCACCGCTCCCGGCGTCAGCCTCCCAGATCGTGGCGATCAGCACGACCCGGGGAAGGTGAACGAGACCGAAGACCGCCAGGTGATTCTCGAGCTGTGCGTATGCGCCCCGATCTATGGAGTTCGGTCCGATGCGTCCGTTCGCTCTGGTGTTTGCCGCTGCTGCGCTGATGGTCAGTCCCGCTTTCGCGACCGACCGTATTTCCCTGGCCTTCCAGGCCGAGAACCTGGCCGCCCCGGCCCCCAGATCAAGCCTCAGCCCGCCGCCGCCCTCGCCGTCCAGAAGGTCATCTCCCGGCAGATCGAGGCTGTGCGCCAGGCCGACGCCAAGGCAGCGTTCTCGGCGGTGTCGCCGAAGCTCAGGAAGCAGTTCGCGACGGATACCGCCTATCTGAAGGTGGTCAACCGGCAGTTCCCGGCCATTGCCGATGCCAGGATCGTCGCCTTCGGCGACTTGAAGAAGACCTCGTTCGGGCTGACCCAGCTGGTCGAGATCTCCGACAGCGCGGGGCAGCCGTGGATGGCCTTCTTCCTCGTCGACGAGGGCAAGCGAGGCCAGTGGCGCATCGCCAACGTGGTGATGATCAAGATTCCCACGGTAGAGGTGTAGGCCTCACGTCTCCTCGCCGCGCGCCCAGTCGCCGCGCGTCGCGGCAATGAAGTCCTCAAGCCGCCCCTCGGCGATGGCCCCGCGCAGACCCGCCATCAGCTCCTGATAATAGGCCAGATTGGCCCAGGTCAGCAGCATCATGCCGAGGATCTCGCCTGCCTTGACCAAGTGATGGAGATAGGCGCGGCTGTAGATGCGCGCCGCTTCGCAGCTCGACGTCTCGTCCAGCGGCCTCACATCGTCGGCGTGGCGGGCATTCTTCAGGTTGACCTTGCCGTAGCGCGTATAGGCGAGGCCGTGCCGACCCGCCCGGGTCGGCATCACGCAATCGAACATGTCGATGCCGCGGCTCACGGCGCCGATGATGTCGTCCGGCGTCCCGACGCCCATCAGGTAGCGTGGCCTGTCCGCCGGCAGCTCGGGCACGACGACGTCGAGCATCGCCATCATCACCTCCTGCGGCTCGCCCACGGCGAGGCCGCCGACCGCGTAGCCGTCGAAGCCCAGGTCGACCAGGGCCCGGGCGCTGGCTGTCCGCAGCTGGGGCACGTCGGCGCCCTGCACGATGCCGAACAGCGCCCGGCCCGGCACCGCCGCGAAGGCCGCCTTCGACCGCTCCGCCCAGCGCAGGCTGAGCCGCATGGCCCGCTCCGCCACCTCGGGTGAGCAGGGCATGCGGACGCATTCGTCGAGCTGCATCTGGATATCGGAGCCGAGCAGCCCCTGGATCTCGATCGATCGCTCCGGCGTCAGCTCGTAGCGGGAGCCGTCGAGATGAGACTGGAAGGTGACGCCGCGCTCGTCGAGCCGTCGCAGCTTGGCCAGCGACATCACCTGGAAGCCGCCGGAGTCCGTGAGGATCGGATGCGGCCAGTTCATGAAGCGGTGCAGGCCGCCGAGTCCCGCGATCCGCTCGGCCCCCGGCCGCAACATCAGATGGTAGACGTTGCCGAGCACCACGTCGGCGCCCAGCTCCCGCACCTGCCCGGGATACATGGCCTTGACCGTGGCGGCGGTCCCGACCGGCATGAAGGCGGGCGTGCGGATGTCGCCGCGCCCGGTGGCGATGCGCCCGGTGCGCGCCCGGCCGTCGGTCGCCGCGACCTCGAACGAGAATGGCTTCGTCACGACGCCCCTTCCGCGCGGCTCAGCAGGCACGCGTCGCCGTAGGAATAGAAGCGATAGCCGTGCGCGATGGCACGGCGATAGGCGGCCTGCATGGTGGCCAGCCCGCTGAAGGCGCTGACCAGCATGAACAGGGTGGAGCGCGGCAGGTGAAAGTTGGTCATCAGCCGGTCGACGACGCGGAAGCGGTAGCCCGGCGTGATGAACAGCGCCGTTTCGCCGGTCCAGGCCTGCAACGCGGAGCCATCCGGCGGGGCAGCGCTTTCGAGGAGGCGCAGGGACGTGGTGCCGACCGCGACAATGCGGCCGCCGGCGGCGCGTGTCCGGTTGATTGCATCCGCCGTGCCGGCCGGCAGCGTGCCCCATTCGGCGTGCATGCGATGCGCATCGGTATCGTCAGCCTTGACCGGCAGGAAGGTTCCGGCGCCCACGTGCAGCGTGACGAAGCGGTGCGCGATGCCATGCCCTGCCAGCTTGGCCAGCAGCGGTTGCGACAGGTGCAGGCCGGCGGTCGGAGCGGCGACCGCCCCCTCCTCCCTGGCGAATACGGTCTGGTAGTCGGCCAAGTCGCGCTCGTCCACTGGGCGGCGGGAGGCGATATAGGGCGGCAATGGCATGGCGCCGACCTGGTGCAGCGCCTCGTCCAGGTAGGCCCCGGAGAGATCGAAGCGCAGCCGCACCTCGCCGCCTTCGCCCTTCTCCTCGACGGTTGCATCGAGCGTGCCGAGGCGGCAGGCCGGACTGGCGCTAGCGGCGCCGAACTGCAACCGGTCGCCGGGCTCGAGCCGCTTGGCCGGGCGGGCAAAGGCGAGCCAGACGTCGGGCGCCTTGCGCAGGTGCAGCGTCGCCTCGAACCGGGCGATCTGACCGCCTCGCAGGCGCGTGCCTGCGAGACGTGCCGGGATGACCTTGGTGTCGTTGAGGATGAGAAGGTCGCCCGGGCTCAGCAGCTGAGGCAGTTCGCTCACCACCCGGTCGTCGAATCCGGGGCCGCCGGACACGACCAGCAGCCGGGCCGCTTCGCGCGGCTCGACCGGCCGCAGCGCGATCGACGCCTCCGGCAGGTCGAAATCGAACAGGTCAACCTTCACGGATCGCCCGTTCAGGCGACGTCGGCCGCGACCCGCATGGTAACGATCCGATCCGGATCGGAGACCGGCTCGCCGCGCTTGATGCGGTCGACGTTCTCCATGCCCTCTTCAACCTTGCCCCATACCGAATACTGACGGTCGAGCCAGGGCGTGTCGTTGAAGCAGATGAAGAACTGCGAATTGGCGGAGTTGGGGTTGCTGGTGCGGGCCATCGAGCAGGTGCCGCGCTGATGGCTCTCGTTGCTGAACTCGGCCTTGAGATCCGGCAGATCGGAGCCGCCGGTCCCGGTGCCCTTGGGGCAGCCGGTCTGCGCCATGAAGCCGTCGATCACCCGATGGAAGGCGATGTTGTCATAAAAGCCCTGGCGCGCCAGTACCTTCAGCCGCTCCACGTGCTGCGGGGCGAGATCCGGCCGCAGCCCGATGACCACGCGGCCCTTGGTCGTTTCCAGAATGAGGGTGTTCTCGGGATCGCTCATGATCAGGTCCTTCCGGGTCGCGCCGCGTTCGATCGGCGGGACCGAATATCATACGTAAGACAGTGATATGGGTGGGCGCGCGGCGCGACGCCCGTCACTTGTCGGTGGCGAGGCGCAGCTTGACGATCTTGTCGGGGCTCTTGACGAGGCCGTTCTGATTGGGGTCGCCCTTCTTGATCTTGTCGACCACGTCCATGCCCGAGACGACCTCGCCGACGACGGTGTAGTTGTTGTCGAGCGACGGCGTGCGGCCGAACATGATGAAGAACTGCGAGTTGGCCGAGTCCTTGTCGCTGGAGCGGGCCATGCCGACGGTACCGCGGTCGAACGGGGTGGCGGTGAATTCCGCCGGGATGTTGGGCAGGTCGGAGCCACCCGCCCCGGTCCCGGTCGGGTCGCCGGTCTGGGCCATGAAGCCGCCGATGACCCGGTGAAAGACGATGCCGTCATAGAACTGGCGCTTGGCCAGCGCCTCGATCTGGGCGACGTGCTTGGGCGCCAGGTCGGGCCGCAGCTTGATGACGACGCGACCGTTCTTGGTGTCGAGATAGAGCGTATCCTTGAGGTCGGCTTTCTGGGCAGAGGCCGCCGCAAGCGGCGCGATGCTCGCGGCGAGCAGCGCGAACAGAACCAACAGGCGCTTCATCTTCCAACTCCCTCGAGTGCACGATTTGACCGGAAAGGCGCATGGCGCCTGCGGCAGATTCAGATTTCCTGCGAGCGGCTTATCTCAGCCCGGCTGATGCAGGGCATGAACGCAGCGCGACGGTCCATCCGATGCCCTAGAGCAATTCGCGATTGGGCGGTTCCACTCAATCGCCAAGCGCTCTAGCGCTTGCGCGCCCGTTCGGCGAGCTTGGCCGCCACGCCCGCAGGGACGAACGAGGACACGTCGCCGCCCATCGCCGCGATCTGGCGAACCAAGGTGGCGGTGATGGGGCGAACGGCCGGCGAGGCCGGCAGGAACATGGTGAGTACCTCGGGCGCCATGGCCCCGTTCATGCCGGCCATCTGCATCTCGTAGTCGAGGTCGGTGCCGTCGCGCAGGCCGCGCACGATGCAGCCGGCGCCCGCGTCGCGCGCCGCATCGACGACGAGGCCCGCAAAGGTCACCACCTCGAGGGTCGCGCCTGTTTCGGCGGCGAGCGGCCCACATTCCTCGCGGATCATCGCCGCCCGCTCTTCGACCGTGAACAGCGGTGTCTTGCTCGCCTGAACGCCGATGGCGATGACGATCTTGTCGAACAGGCGGGCAGCGCCGCGCACCACGTCGATGTGACCGTTGGTGACCGGATCGAAAGATCCAGAGTAGAGAGCAATTCGGGTCATGCAGGTTCGGATTGGGCACAGACGCTGAGCGTCGCGCGGTTGAACGATGAGCGCAAAGGCCAGGGCGGTGTAGCAGCAACCGGCGGACGCGCAAAGCGGGTCGCCGGCCAGCCACGCTCAGCTCATTTCCACATGCACCACGCCCGGCACGGCGCGCAGCGCGCTGGCGACCTGCGGCGAGGTCAGATAGCGGCCGGGCAGCTTCACCTCGACCTCGCGGCCCGCCTCCTCCAGCAGCAGGATGAGCGAGACCTCGCTCTCGCCCTGCTCGCGCAGGCGCTGCCCGACGCTGGCGATGGGACGCTCGTCGCGGAGGAAGATGCGCAGGCCCTTCTGGTGCTTGGCGACGGCGTCGTCCAGCGGCTCCACCGTCTGGATGCGCGCCCTCACCTCGTCGCCCTCGACCGCCGCCTGCACGATCAGGACCAGCGGCCGGCCCGGCTCGAGCAGGTCGCGGTAGCGCTGCAAGCCCTCGGAGAAGATGACCGCCTCGAAGTGGCCGGATTGATCCGACAGCGTGACGATGCCCATCTTGTTGCCGGTCTTGGTGCGCCGTTCGCTCCGGTCGAGCACGGTCGCCGCGACGCGCCCCATGGCCGAGCCCGCCTTGACCGCGCGTACGAAATCGCTCCAGCGCTGCACCCGGATGCGATCGAGCAGCTCACCGTATTCGTCGAGCGGATGCCCGGTCAGGAAGAAGCCGATGGCGTCGAACTCCTTCTGCAGCCGCTCCGCCGGCAGCCACGGCTCGAACGGCGGGATGCGGAGCACCTCGGGCGCCACGCCACCGGGACCGTCGAACAGGCCCTCCTGCCCCTTCGCGGCGGCGGCCTGGGTGCTGTTGGCGAGCGCCATCGCCGCCTCGGCCGAGGCGGTGGCGCGGGCGCGGTCCGGCTCCAGGTCGTCGAGCGCGCCGGCGGCGATCAGCGCCTCCAGCGTGCGCTTGTTGACCAGGCGCGGGTGGATGCGCCGGGCAAAATCGCTGAGGTCGGTGAAGGGCCGGTCGCCCCGCGCCGCGACGATCGCCTCCACCGCCTGCCGGCCGACGCCCTTGACGGCGGCCAGGGCATAGCGGATCGCCGTGCCGCTGGGGCCGTGGTCCGGCTCGAAGACGACGTCCGAGCGGTTGATGGAGGGCGGCTCGACGCGGGTGCCGAGGCGCTCCGCCTCGCGGCGGAATTCGGCGAGCTTGTCGGTGTTGTCCATGTCGAGCGTCATCAGCGCCGCCATGAACTCGACCGGGTAGTTGGCCTTGAGATAGGCGGTCTGGTAGGCGACCAGGGCGTAGGCGGCCGCATGGCTCTTGTTGAAGCCATAGTCGGCGAAGCGGGCCAGCAGGTCGAAGATCTCGTCGGCGAGCGCCTTGTCCAGCCCCCGCTCAATGGCACCACGGACGAAGCGGTCGCGCTGGGCGTCCATCTCCGCCTTGATCTTCTTGCCCATGGCGCGGCGCAGCAGATCGGCCTCGCCCAGCGAATAGCCGGAGAGCTCCTGCGCCACCTGCATCACCTGCTCCTGGTAGATGATGATGCCGAAGGTCTCGCGCAGGATGCCGGCGAGCTTGGGGTGGAGGTACCAGCGCTCTTCGGGCTCACCCTGGCCGTGCTTGCGTTCGCAATAGACGGGAATGTTGGCCATGGGGCCCGGGCGGTAGAGCGCGACGAGGGCGATCAGGTCCTCGAACCGGTCGGCGCGCATCTCCACCAGCGCCTTGCGCATGCCCGGACTTTCAACCTGGAACACGCCCACCGTCTCGCCGCGCCCGAGCAGCTCGAATGTCTTGCGGTCGTCGAGGGGGATCGCGGCGAGGTCGATGTCGATGCCGCGCCGCGCCAGCAGGTTGACGGCGGTGCGCAGCACCGTGAGGGTCTTGAGGCCGAGGAAGTCGAACTTCACCAGGCCGGCCTGCTCCACCCACTTCATGTTGAACTGGGTGACGCGCATGCCGGACTTGGGATCGCGGTAGAGCGGCACCAGCTCTTCGAGCGGCCGATCGCCGATGACGATGCCCGCGGCGTGAGTCGAGGCATGCCGGTGCAGCCCCTCCAGCTTCTGGGCGATGGCGAGCATCCGGCCGACCACCGGCTCGTCGGTGGCGGCCGCCTGGAGCTTGGGCTCGTCCTCGATCGCCTTCTGCAGCGAGACCGGGTTGGCCGGGTTCTGCGGCACGAGCTTGGTCAGCCGGTCGACCTGCCCGTACGGCATCTCGAGCACGCGACCCACGTCGCGCATGACGCCGCGGGCGAGGAGGGTGCCGAAGGTGATGATCTGGGCGACACGCGTCTCGCCGTAGCGCCGTTGCACGTAGGAGATCACCTCGTCGCGACGGTCCTGGCAGAAGTCGATGTCGAAGTCGGGCATCGACACGCGCTCGGGATTGAGGAAGCGCTCGAACAGCAGGCCGAAGCGGAGCGGGTCGATGTCGGTGATGGTCAGCGCGTAGGCGACCAGCGAGCCTGCGCCAGAGCCGCGCCCCGGCCCCACCGGGATGCCGGCCGCCTTGGCCCACTGGATGAAGTCGGAGACGATGAGGAAGTAGCCTGGGTATTTCATCCGCTCGATGACGGACAGCTCGTAGCTCAGGCGCTCGGTATAGTCGGTCTCGGTGAGCCCCGGCGCCGGCCCGTGTGCCCCCAGCCGCGCCGCAAGGCCGGTTTCAGCCCGCTGCCGGAGGTCGACCGCCTCGTCCAGGTCCTCGGTGAAGCGCGGCAGGATCGGGCTCGCCTTGCGAGCCCGCACGGCGCAGCGCATGGCGATTTCGACGCTCGACGCCAAGGCCTCGGGCAGATCCTTGAAGGTCTCGGCCATCGCGGCCCGGGTTGCGAAGGCATGGCGTGCGCTGAGGCGCCGCCGGTTCTCATCGGAGACGACGCGTCCTTCGGCAATGGCGAGCAGCGCGTCATGGGCCTCATGGTCGTCGGTCTTGGCGAAATAGGGCTCGCCGGTGGCGACCAACGGCAGCCCCCGATCGTAGGCCAGGCGCAGCAGCTCCGGCTCCACCATCCGCTCGTCGGGAAGGCCGTGGCGCTGCAGCTCGACATAGAGCCGGCGGTCGAACAGCGGCTGCAGCCGGTCGAGACGGGCTGCGGCCAGGTCGGCGCGGCCCGTCGCCATGGCCTGGTCGAGCGGCCCGGCCGGGCCGCCAGTGAGCGCAATCAAGCCTTCGCTATGGGCCTCGAGCACGGCGACACCCACATGGGTCGCCTCGCCTGCTTGGGTGTCGAGATAGGCGCGGCTGGTGATGCGCAGGAGGTTGCGATAGCCCTCCTGCGTCGCCGCCAGCAGGACGATGCTGGGGTGGCGCTGGCCCAACACCTGCCGGGCACCCGGCTCCGGCACCTCGAAGGCCACCGAGATCTGCAGGCCGGCGATGGGCTGGATGCCCGAGCCCGACAGCTTCTCGGAGAACTCCAACGCCCCGAACAGGTTGTTGGTGTCGGTCAGCGCCAGCGCCGGCTGCCGGTCCGCCGCCGCAAGCTTGTGGAGCATGGCGATAGTCATCGCCCCTTCGAGCAGCGAATACGACGAATGCACGTGCAGGTGCACAAAGCCGACGTCGCGCAGGATCTTCGCCATGTTCGCTCCCCGGAGCGAGGCCTGCACAGGCCTCAGACTCCCGGCCGAGTATCGGTCATCTGTGCGCGGCACCGAAGCGGCGCCGCTGCCTCTCCTGTGGACGAGCCAGGACTGCGGTGTCGCGCCTGGCGCCGCAGAGCCGGCAGCGGCGGCCGCAGGCCCCGTCGGCGGTCGGTGTTCATGATTTGGTCCCGGCGCCTGATTCGACCTATTTCAGGCGACTTCAGTAGCCCGAGGCGATGCCGGCCCAGACGCCGATCATGGCGACGAACAACGACAAGGCGGCAAGCTCGGCGACGCTGCGAAGGATGAGGTGGGTCATAAGGGCCTCCCGATGCGAATGAATTTATTATGTTCTTGTTTTGTTCCTGAGACAAGCCGAGATGAGCCACACGCTCCGGGCACCCTTAACAAAAGGTTGCCTGAATTCCTGCCGGCCTTCAGTCGGCCGAGACGATCAGCCCGTCGCGGATGGTGACGCGCCGATCCATCTGCGCCGCGAGCGACAGATTGTGCGTCGCCACCAGGGCCGCGAGCCCGGTGGCGCGCACCAGCTGCAGCAAGGTCGAGAACACGTGCTCGGCGGTGGTGGGATCGAGGTTGCCGGTCGGCTCGTCGGCCAAGAGCACCCGCGGCGCGTTGGCGACGGCGCGCGCGATGGCGACGCGCTGCTGCTCGCCACCCGACAGCTCGGCCGGGCGATGGCTGAGGCGCTGCCCAAGGCCGAGGAAGCTCAACAGTTCACTCGCGCGCGCCGCCGCCTCGTTCCGCGCCAAGCCGGTGATCATCTGTGGGATGACGACGTTCTCCAGCGCCGAGAACTCCGGCAGCAGGTGATGCGACTGGTAGACGAAGCCGATCTCGGTCCGCCGCAACCGGGTGCGGCCGTCGTCGTCGAGCGCCACGGTCGGCTGCTCGCTGATGTAGACTTCACCGCCATTGGGCTTTTCCAGCAACCCGGCGACATGCAGGAGCGTCGACTTGCCGGTGCCCGAGGGCGCCACCAAGGCGACGATCTCGCCCGGCCAGATGGCGAGGTCGGCGCCACGCAGGATCTCGAGCGCGCCTTCGCCTTCGGCGTAGGACCGCTCGATCTGCGACAGGAACAAGGCGGGGGCATCGGGCGCGCTCAAGGTATCAGCCGTAGCGCAAGGCTTCTACCGGGTCGAGCTTGGCGGCGCGCCAGCTCGGATAGAGCGTGGCGAGCAGCGACAGCACGAAGGCGGTCATGACCACGGTGATCACCTCGCCGGGATCGACCACCGCCGGTAGACGGCTCAGGAAGTAGAACTCGGCCGGGAACAGGTTGGTCTCCAGCATGTTGGAGAGGAATTGCCGGATCGCCTCGACGTTCCAGGAGAGCAGCAGGCCGATCACCAGCCCCGCCAACGTGCCGACGACGCCGATGGCGGCGCCGGTGATCAGGAAGATCCGCATGATGGCGCCGCGGGTAGCGCCCATCGTACGCAGGATGGCGATGTCGGCGCTCTTGTCCTTCACCAGCATGATGATGCCGGAGACGATGTTGAGAGCGGCCACCAGCACGATCAGCAAGAGGATGAGGAACATCACGTTGCGCTCGACCTTGAGCACGCCGAAGAAGGTGCGGTTGCGGGTGCGCCAGTCGGTCATCATGAACTGCCGGTCGACGCCCCGCTCGATAGCCTGGCGCACCGTGTCCACCTGATCGGCGTCGGCGATGTAGACTTCGATCACGCTCACGTCGTCGGCACGGTTGAAGTAGGCCTGCGCCTCCGCCAGCGGCATGTAGACGAAGGTGCCGTCGAACTCCGACATGCCGATCTCGAAGACGCCGTTGACGGGATAGGACTTGATGCGCGGCGCCGTGCCGAACGGCGTCGCGGCGCCGCGTGGCGATACCAGCGTGATGCTGTCGCCGGCATGCAGGCCGAGGCTGTCGGCGAGCCGCTTGCCGATGATCACCCCACCCTTGGTGTCGAAGCCTTCGAGCGTCCCCTCGCGCAGGTTCGCCGAGACGTAGTCGACGTTGTGAAGGTCGGCCTCGCGCACGCCGCGCACCAGCACACCGTTGGCGCCCGATGGCGACGAGGCCAGCGCCTGCCCCTCCACCATCGGCACCACCATCTTGACGCCGGGCACCTTGGCCAGCGCCTCTGAGACCTGGACGAAGTCGGTCAGCGGCCGGTCGAGCGCCTGCACGAAGATATGGCCGTTGATGCCGATGATCTTGGCGAGCAGTTCGTGGCGGAAGCCGTTCATCACCGACAGCACGATGATCAAGGTCGCCACGCCGAGCATGATGCCGAGGAAAGAGAAGCCGGCGATGACGGAGATGAAGCCTTCCTTGCGCCGCGCCCGCAGATAGCGCCAGGCGATCATCCATTCGAACGGCGCGAAGGGGCGAGTCGCGGCATGTTCCCCGGTTGGACTCGCCATGAACTCCTCGGTTCAGCTCCACGCAGCGACGGGCAGGCCGGACAATCGTTGCCGGTCGGTTCGACCGTGACGCCGGCCGTGATTCCGGCGGGCGGGCACGGACCGGTGGAGAAAGCTAGGACATGACGGCGAAAATACGAAACCGCCCGACGAATCCTGCTCTTCAGCCCGCGATGCGCGCCACGGCGTCCTCGATCGACAGCAGCTCACGCTCGCCGGTGGCGCGGCGCTTCAGCTCGACCTTGCCGGCGGCGAGGCCCTTGGGTCCGACCAGGATCTGCCAGGGCACGCCGATCAGGTCGGCGGTGGCGAACTTGGCGCCGGCGCGCTCGTCGCGGTCGTCGTACAGCACGTCGAAGCCCCGCAGCGTCAGCGCCTTGTAGAGGGCGCCGCAGGCCTCCGCGGTGGCGCTGTCACCGACCTTGAGGTCGAGCAGCATCACTTGGAACGGCGCGATCTCGTCCGGCCAGATGATGCCGCTGTCGTCGTGCCCGGCCTCGATCAGCGCGGCGGCCAGGCGGCTCGGCCCGATGCCGTAGGAGCCCATGTGCACGGGCCGCTCCTGCCCGTCCGGACCGGTCACCGTCGCGGCCATCGGCGCGGAGTACTTGGTGCCGAAATAGAAGATGTGGCCGACCTCGATGCCGCGGGCGGAGAGCCGGCTGTCGGCGTCGAGGGCCTCGAACGCCGCGGCGTCGTGCATCTCGGACGTGGCCGCGTAGCGCGACGTCCAGTGATCGACGAGCCCTTGCAGGCCCGCCACGTCCTCGAAGTCCGTGTCCGCCGGCGGCACGGCGAAGCCGAGGTAATCCTTGTGGCAGAACACCTCGCTCTCGCCGGTGTCGGCGAGGATGATGAACTCGTGGCTGAGGTCGCCGCCGATCGGCCCGGTGTCGGCCTTCATCGGGATCGCCTTCAGCCCCATCCGCGCGAACGTGCGCAGATAGGCGACGAACATCCGGTTATAGGAATGGCGGGCGCCGGCCTGGTCGAGATCGAAGGAATAGGCGTCCTTCATCAGGAACTCGCGCGAGCGCATGGTGCCGAAGCGCGGCCGGATCTCGTCGCGGAACTTCCACTGCAGGTGATAGAGATTGAGCGGCAGATCCTTGTAGGACCGCACGTAGGCGCGGAAGATCTCGGTGATCATCTCTTCGTTGGTGGGGCCGAAGAGCATCTCGCGCTCGTGCCGGTCGGAGATCCGCAGCATCTCCTTGCCGTAGGCGTCGTAGCGGCCCGACTCGCGCCACAGCTCCGCCGGCTGGATCGTCGGCATCAGGAGCTCGACGGCTCCCGCCCGGTTCTGCTCCTCGCGCACGACGGCCGTGATCTTGTTGAGCACCCGTAAGCCGAGCGGCAGCCAGGCATAGATGCCCGCCGCCTCCTGGCGGATCATGCCGGCACGCAGCATCAGCCGGTGAGAGACGATCTCCGCCTCTTTTGGGGTCTCGCGCAGGATCGGCAGAAAATAGCGGGTGAGACGCATGACACCTCGACGCGGCAGACGTTTGAAACGAGACGCCCACACCAACAACGGCTGCGGCGAAAAGACAAGCTGAGCGCGGCTGGAGCGCTTTGCGATTGGGTGGAATCACCCAATCCCTGAGAAGCGCTCCATACACAAAGACCTGGAGCATTTCTGCGCAATTGGATGACCTCATCCAATTGCGCAGAAATGCTCTAGAGCTCGATGGTGACGATGGCCCAATAGGCCGCCGCGAAGATCACCGCGGCGATCACCGTCGTGATCAACGCCTTGAGCCAGAGCCGCGGCGCGGTCGGCGCGCCCGGCTCCGTGCCGCCGACCACCGCATCGGCCTCCGACTGGCTCTTCACGCCGAACGGCAGGACGGCGAACAGCACCACCCACCAGATGACGATGTAGAGCGCGATCGAAAGGCCTAGGCTCATCGCAGGACCGGACCGTTCATGCCTGTTCGAGCTCGACCAGCGTGCCGCAGAAGTCCTTGGGATGCAGGAACAGCACGGGCTTGCCGTGGGCGCCGATGCGCGGCTCGCCGGTGCCGAGCACGCGCGCCCCCTGCCCCTTCAGCTGGTCACGGGCCGCGATGATGTCGTCGACCTCGTAGCAGATGTGATGGATGCCGCCGTCGGCGTTGCGCTCCAGGAACTTGGCGATCGGCGAATCGGCGCCCAGCGGCTCGAGCAGCTCGATCTTGGTGTTGGGCAGCTCGACGAACACCGTCGTGACCCCGTGATCGGGCTGGGGCACCGCATCGGTGACCTTGGCGCCCAAGGTGTTCTGGTAGACCTTCGTCGCCGACGCGATGTCCTTCACCGCGATGGCCACGTGGTTGAGCCGGCCGATCATTGGTTGTCTCCCCTCGAGCAAGTGCCGGCCAGCATGGGCCGGAGGCGTCGTCTTTCTTGCCGCGCGGCTGGACATTTCGCAATCGGACGAAATCGCCCGACTGCACGGAAATGTTCCAACCCTCTGAATCCGGGGCGCTTCTCGGCGCGCGGGCTTCCGTCCGACCGTGGGCCGCAGCCCGGCCCCGATCTCAGTCCTTGATGATCAGGACGTGGCAGAACGGCTTCTTGCCCCATACTTGGCGGACCTCGGCGCGCACGGCGCGCTCGACCGTGCGGGCGAAGGCGGTCGGATCGCGGCGCTTGGGGCGCGGCAGGTTGTCGATGGCCTCGTCGACCGCATCGCCGATGACATCGACCATCGATTCGCCGTCGCGGGTCTTGGACGGCAGGCCCGCCACGGCGATCTCCGGCTCGCCGACCAGCGCGCCCCGATCGTCGACGGCGATGGCGATCGACACGATGCCGGCGAAGGCCAGGCGACGGCGTTCGGCGATGGCCGGCTCACCGGCGGGAATGACGATGTCGCCATCGCGGAACAAACGGCCGGCCGGCACCTTCTCGACGATCGTCGCTGCATCGGGGGCGATCTGCACCATGTCGCCGTTGTAGGCGCGCACCACGCGCGGCGCGCCCCACTTGCTGGCGAAATCGGCATGCTCCGACAGATGCAGCGCCTCGCCGTGGGCCGGAATGGCGATGCGCGGCCGCAGCCACGAGTAGAGCGCCGCCATCTCGCCGCGGCGGGGATGGCCGGAGGCATGCACCAGGTGCTCGCGGTCGGTGATGACCTCGATCCCCTGCTTGACCAGGCTGTTGATGATCTGCCCCACGGCCCGCTCGTTGCCGGGGATGGTGCGCGACGAGAACACGACACGGTCGCCGGGCGACAGGCCGATGGCCGGATGGTCGTCGGTCGCGATCCGCGACAACGCCGCGCGCGGCTCGCCCTGACTGCCGGTCAGCAGCGCCACCACCTTGTCGCGCGGCAGGTAGCCGAAGGACTCAGGCGAGCGGAACGGCGGCAGGCCGGAGAGGAAGCCGCACTCCTCGGCCACTTCGATGACGCGCTCCATGCCGCGGCCGACGACGACGACCTCGCGGCCGCAGGCCGCCGCCGCCTCGGCGACGGAGCGGATGCGTGCCACGTTGGAGGCGAAGGCGGTCACGCAGACGCGCTGCGGCGATTCGCGGATGATGTCGGCCAGGGTCTTGCCGACGTCCTGCTCGCTCGGGCTGACGCCGTCGCGCACCACGTTGGTCGAGTCGCTGATCAGCGCCAGCACGCCTTCGTCCCCGAGCGCGCGCAGCCGCGCCTCGTCGGTCGGCTGCCCCACCACCGGCGTCGGGTCGAGCTTCCAGTCGCCGGAATGGACGACCAGGCCGAGCGGCGTACGGATGGCGAGGGCGTTCGACTCCGGAATCGAGTGGGACATGGCCACGAACTCGATGCTGAACGGACCGAGCGTGAGCGTGCCGCCCTGCCTGACCTCCTTGAGCGGAATCTTGGGCGCATTCGGTTCCGACAGCCGCCGCGCCTCGAGCAGGCCGAGCGCGAACGGCGTGGCGTAGACCGGCGCCTGCAGGCGCGGCCAGAGCTCGACCAGGGCCCCGATATGGTCCTCGTGGGCATGGGTGATGACGATGCCGAGCAGGTTCGCGCGCTTCGCCTCAAGGAACCCCAGGTCCGGGTAGATCAGGTCGATCCCCGGCATGTGCTCTTCCTGAGCGAAGCTGACGCCGCAATCGACCAGGATCCACTGCCGATTGGCGCGGGGGCCAAAGCCGTAGAGCGCCGCGTTCATGCCGATTTCGCCGAGGCCGCCGAGCGGAACGAAGACCAGGCTGTCGTGGGGGGCTGACATCTATGAGGGGTCCCTGGCCGTTGCGGCGGAACCGAAGTGCACGTCGCCTGCTGTTATGGTCTTCGTCGATCCGTCCGCCTGCCTGACGATCAGCTGACCTGCGTCATCGATCGTCTCGAACGTCCCGCGAATGGTTTCGCTCCCGGAATTCACGGCCACGGGCTCGCCGATGCCGGCGGCGCGCGCAAGCCACTGCCGGCGGATCTCCGGCAGCCCCTCGCCGTTGCGCCATTGCGCATGGCAGGCGAGCCAGGTCGCCGACAGCGTTTCGAACAGGCTTGCCGCAGTCAGGTTGGCGCCGATCGCCGCCAGCGACGTCGCCCGATAGGCCCCGCCTTCGGGCGCGGCCACGACATTGATGCCGATGCCGACCACGACAATGCGGCGGCCGCCCATCGTCATCTCGCTCTCGAGCAGGATGCCGACCAGCTTGCCGCCGTCGAGCAGCACGTCGTTGGGCCATTTGAGCTTGAGCCGGCTGCCGTGCTCCAGCGCCGGCACGCTGATGCGCAGCGCCTGTTCGACGGCGAGACCGGCGACGAAGCCGAGCGTCGCCGCCACGGCCGGATCGCAGGTCACGTCGAGCAGGAGGCTGGCGGCGAGATTGCCCGGCGGTCCCTCCCAGGCGCGACCACGACGGCCCCGGCCGCCGCGCTGGTGAGGGGTCACCACCCACAGCGGGCCTGTCGTTCCCTGCCGGGCCCGATCGAGCGCTTCGCTGTTGGTCGATCCGGCGACGGTGTCGAAAGCGAGAAGAGAATACCCGGCCGCTTCAGCCTGCGGCGCCAAAGAGAAATGCATCAGGACCCGAGTCTGGTGGATTTGAAGTTCCCATCCCTCTCATGGCATCCGCGTCCGGGAACTTCAAACCCCCTGGTGATGCGAAACTCCAGCTATCCCGCTTGGAAGAGCGACCTGGCCGCCGCGGTGGCGGCGCCGACGAGCGGGCCGGGCACGACGAAGAACAGGAGCGTGACGATGCTCGACAGCGCCAGGATGAACTTCACCGTGCCGGGCATCGGCTCATAGGCCTCGGTCGGCTCATCGAAGTAGATCAGCTTGACGATGCGCAGATAGTAGAAGGCGCCGACCACGCTGGCGACGACGCCGATGACGGCGAGCGTCGCCAGTCCGGCCTGGATTGCGGCCGCGAACACGTAGAACTTGGCGAAGAAGCCGGCGAGCGGCGGGATGCCGGCGAGCGAGAACATCAGCATCGAGAACAGGAACGCCATCACCGGATGGTGGCGCGACAGGCCCGCGAGATCGTTGACCTCCTCGATCAGCACGCCGGCGCGCCGCATGGACAGCAGGCAGGCGAAGGTGCCGAGCGTCATGGCGACATAAATCGCCATGTAGATCAGCACGCCATTGACCCCTTGCGCCGTGCCGGCGGCGAGGCCGACGAGCGCGTAGCCCATGTGGCCGATCGAGGAATAGGCCATCAGGCGCTTGATGTTGCGCTGGCCGATGGCGGCGAACGAGCCCAGCACCATCGAGGCGATGGCGATGAACACGACGATCTGCTGCCATTGCGGCGTGATGCCGGGAAAGGCGCCGACGAAGACGCGAATGGTCATCGCCATCGCCGCCGCCTTGGGCGCGGTGGCGAGGAAGGCCGTCACCGGCGTGGGCGCGCCCTCGTAGACATCCGGCGTCCACATGTGGAACGGCACCGCCGAGATCTTGAAGGCGAGGCCCGCCGACAGGAAGACGAGCCCGAAGATGATGCCCGTGGAGTGCTGGCCCTGGATCGCGGCGGCGATGCCGCTGAACGACACGGTGCCGGAGAAGCCGTAGATCAGCGAGGCGCCGTAGAGCAGCATGCCCGAGGACAGCGCGCCCAGGACGAAATACTTGAGGCCGGCCTCGGTCGACCGGGTGTTGTCGCGGTCGAACGCGCAGATCACGTAGATGGCGAGCGATTGCAGCTCCAGCCCGATGTAGAGCGAGATCAGGTCGTTCGCCGAGATCATCACCAGCATGCCGAGCGTCGACAGGGTGACGAGCACGGGGTACTCGAAGGCCGTGAGCTTGCGACGCTTGAAGTCGTCGGAGGCCAAGATCAGGGCGCCACCTGCGCCGATCAGGGCCAGGATCTTCATGAAGCGCGAGAAATCGTCGATGATGAACGAGCCGCCGAAGGCGACCGTCTTATCGCCCGGCTGCAAGGCCACGGCGATGCCGGCCGCCACCAGCAGCACCAGCGTCGCTCCGCCCACCAAGGTCGCGGATCGCTCGCCCTGAAACGCGCCGATCAGGATCAGCGCGAGCACACCCACCGCGAGGATCAGCTCCGGCAGGATGACGTGGAGGTTCGGTAGCATCGCGGCGGTCATACGAACCTCAATGGATGGCCAGCGCCGCCGTCTTCACGGCGGTCAGCGCGGCTTGGGTGTTCTTGAGGAGCTCGGCGGTCGGCGCCGCGAAGATGTCGAGGATGGCGTTCGGCTGGATGCCGTACCAGATGATCAGCACCACCAGCGGCACGAAGACGACGAGCTCGCGGGCATCGAGATCCTTGATCGAGCGCAGGTTGTCCTTGTCGATGACGCCGAAGATCACACGGCGGTACAGCCAGAGGCCGTAGGCCGCCGACAGGATCACGCCCGTCGCCGCGAAGAAGGCCACCCAGGTATTGGCGCGGAAGACCCCGATCAGGGTGAGCACCTCGCCGACGAAGCCCGAGGTGCCCGGCAGGCCGACGTTGGCCATGGTGAGCACCATCATCACCGTGGCGTAGAGCGGCATGCGCTGCACCAGGCCGCCGTAGGCGTCGATGCGCAGGGTGTGCATGCGGTCGTAGACCACGCCGACGGCGAGGAACAGCGCGCCCGACACCAGCCCGTGCGACACCATCTGGAACATGGCGCCCTGGATGCCCTGCTCGGTCATCGAGAAGATGCCCATGGTGACGAAGCCCATGTGCGCCACCGACGAATAGGCGATCAGCTTCTTGATGTTGTCCTGCATCAGGGCGACCAGCGAAGTGTAGATGATCGCGACCACGGACAGGGCGAAGACGAGCGGCGCGAAGTAGGCCGACGCCTCGGTAAACATCGGGATCGAGAAGCGGATGAAGCCGTAGCCGCCCATCTTCAGCAGGATGCCGGCCAGGATCACCGAGCCCGCCGTCGGCGCCTCCACGTGGGCGTCGGGAAGCCAGGTGTGCACCGGCCACATCGGCATCTTCACGGCGAACGACGCGAAGAAGGCGATCCACAGGTAGTACTGCATGTTGGCCGGGAACTTGTGGGCCAGCAGCGTCGGGATGTCGGTGGTGCCCGCCTCCCAGTACATGGCCATGATGGCCAGCAGCATCAGCACCGAGCCGAGCAGCGTGTAGAGGAAGAACTTGAAGCTCGCGTAGATGCGCCGGTCGTGGCCCCAGATGCCGATGATCAGGAACATCGGGATCAGGCCGGCCTCGAAGAACAGGTAGAACAGCACCAGGTCGAGCGAGACGAAGACGCCGATCATGGTCGCTTCCAGCACCAGGAAGGCGACGAAGTACTCCTTGACGCGCTGGCTGATCGAGACCCACGAGGCGAGGATGCAGAACGGCATCAGGAATGCCGTCAGCACCACGAAGGGCATCGAGAAGCCGTCGACGCCGAGCTTGAACAGGATCTTGTCGGTCAGCCAGGGGTGCGTCTCGACCAGCTGGAATGCCGCGCTGCCCGCGTCGAAGCGCGACCAGGCGACCATCGCCAGCAGCAAGGTGACGACCGTCGTCGCCAGCGCCGCCCAGCGCGCGTTGGACTGCACCGCGGCGTCGTCGCCGCGCAGCGTCAGGATGAAGGCCGCCCCGACCAGCGGGACCAGGATGAGGCCGGAGAGGATGCCGAACCCGAACATCAGCGTGCTCCCCCCCCGACGAGGTACCAGGTGACCAGGACCGCGACGCCGATCAGCATGGCGAAGGCGTAGTGGTAAAGGTATCCGCTCTGAAGCCGGACGGTGCGGTTGGTGACGTCGACGACGCGGGCCGAAATGCCGTCGGGTCCGAAGCCGTCGATCAGCCAGCCGTCGCCGCGCTTCCAGAAGAAGCGGCCGAGCCATTTCGCCGGCCGCACGAACAGGAAGTCGTACAGCTCGTCGAAGTACCACTTGTTGAGCAGGAAGTTGTAGGCCAGCGGCTGGCTCGCGGCGAGCTGGCGCGGCTTACTCGGATCGGAGATGTAGAACCACACCGCGATGGCCAGGCCGAGCAGCATGGCGATCGACGGGGAGAGAGCGACCCAGCCCGGCACCTCGTGCATGGCGTGCAGGATGTGGTTGTCCGGCCCGGTGAACAGCGCCCCCTTCCAGAAGGCGTCGTGGCCCTCACCGATGAAGGCGGACTTGAAGATCGCGCCGGCGAACAGCGCGCCGAAGGCGAGCACGGCGAGCGGGATCAGCATCACCAGGGGGCTCTCGTGCGGCGTGTGCGCGCCGTGGCCGTGGCCATCGTCGGCGCCATGGGCGGCGATGGCCTCGTGTCCGTGCGCGGCGGCGTCAGCCACGGCCGCGCCGTGGGCCGTCACCGCCGCGGCATCCGCATGGGCCGTGGCACGAGCCACCGCGGCATGAGCGGTATCGGCATGAGCGGCCGTTGCATGAGCGTCGTCATGGCCGTGCCCGGCGCCGCTCCACAGAGCCTTGCCTTCGAAGGTCATGAAGAACAGGCGCCACGAGTAGAACGAGGTCAGCGCCGCCGCGACCACGGTCATGATGAAGGCGAAGCCCGCCCCCGGCGTGTGCGAGGCATAGGCGGCCTCGATGATGGCGTCCTTGGAGAAGTAGCCGGCGGTGAAGGGAAATCCGGTCAGCGCCAGATTGCCGACCAGCATCATCGCCGCGGTGAAGGGGATGTACTTCCGGAGGCCGCCCATGTGCCGCATGTCCTGCTCATGGTGCATGGCGTGGATCACCGAGCCGGCGCCCAGGAACAGCAGCGCCTTGAAGAAGGCGTGGGTGAACAGATGGAAAATGCCGGCCGAATAGGCGCCGACGCCCAGCGCGACGAACATGTAGCCCAGCTGCGAGCAGGTCGAATAGGCGATGACGCGCTTGATGTCGTTCTGCACCAGGCCGATCGTCGCGGCGAAGAAGGCCGTCGTGCCGCCGATCACGGTGACGACGATGAGGGCCACGGGCGCGTACTCGAACAGCGGCGACAGCCGCGCCACCATGAACACGCCGGCCGTGACCATGGTGGCGGCGTGAATCAGCGCCGACACCGGCGTCGGGCCTTCCATGGCGTCCGGCAGCCAAGTGTGGAGCAGGAACTGGGCGGATTTGCCCATGGCGCCCATGAACAGCAGCAGGCAGGTGATGTTCATGGCGTTCCAGTCGAAGCCGATGAAGTGCACCGTCTGCTTGGCGACCGTCGCGGCCTGCGGGAAGATCTGCTCGAAGGCCACCGTCCCGAACAGCGCGAACACCATGCAGATGCCCAGGGCGAAACCGAAGTCGCCGACCCGGTTGACGACGAAAGCCTTGATCGCCGCAGCGTTGGCCGACGGCTTCTCGTACCAGAAGCCGATGAGCAGATAGCTCGCCAGGCCGACGCCTTCCCAGCCGAAGAACATCTGCACGAGGTTGTCGGCCGTCACCAGCATCAGCATGGCGAAGGTGAACAGCGACAGATAGCCGAAGAAGCGCGGCCGCGCCGGATCCTCGTGCATGTAGCCGATGGAATAGAGGTGCACGAGGAACGACACGGTGTTGACGACCACCAGCATCACCGCCGTCAGCGTGTCGATGCGGAAGGCCCAGTTCACCACCAAGTCGCCGGAGGTGATCCAGGGGGCCACCTGCACATGCGTGGTCCCCGATCCGAAGCCGACGTTGACGAGGGCGATCCAGGACAGCAGGGCGCAGACCGCGAGCAGGGAGGTCGTCACCACCTCGCTGGCGCGCGCTCCGATGAGCCGGCCGAACAGGCCTGCGATCAGGAAACCGACAAGCGGGAGGAAGACGATCGCGTGATACATGGCGGCCGTTCATGCATGTTGACGGTGGGCGGCGATCACGCGTCCGGGACGGACGGTGATCGAAGCGGCTGGTGTGGTGTGCGCCATCCGCACGCCGGGGCGCGCGTCTGGCCGGGGGCCCGCGGGCGGGCCGGTCGTCGGAAAGGCGCCGATCGCGAGGCCGCGCTCAGCCCTTCATCATGTTGATGTCCTCGACCGCGATCGAGCCGCGGTTGCGGTAGAATACGACGAGGATGGCAAGGCCGATGGCCGCCTCCGCCGCTGCGACGGTCAGCACCAGCAGCGCGAACACCTGGCCGACGATGTCGCCCATGAAGGTGGAGAAGGCGACCAGGTTGATGTTGACCGAGAGCAGGATGAGCTCGATCGACATCAGGATGACGATGACGTTCTTCCGGTTGAGGAAGATGCCGAACACGCCGAAGGTGAACAGCACGGCAGCGACGCCGAGGTAATGGCCAAGGCCGATGGTCATGGCACCGCCTCCCCTAAATGCCCTGGCGGAAGGGAACCTTCCGCACTTCGATGGCGGTCGCCGGCGTGCGGGCCACCTGCCGGGTGATGTCCTGGCGCCGCACGTTGGGCTTGTGGCGCAGCGTCAGCACGATGGCGCCGATCATCGCCACCAGCAGCACGAGCCCTGCGCCTTGGAAATAGAAGAGATAGTTGGTGTAGAGCACCCGGCCGAGCGCCGCGGTGTTGGACACCTGATCGGCGGGCGGAATCGGCGCCGTCACCGTTCGCGTCAGCTGCGGATCGATCAGGTAGGTGGTGATCACCAGCACCAGCTCCGCCAGGAAGACGATGCCGATCAGCGCGCCGACGGGCATGTATTGCAGGAAGCCCTGGCGCAGCTCGGTGAAGTCCACGTCGAGCATCATCACCACGAAGAGGAACAGCACCGCGACCGCGCCGACGTAGACCACGACGAGAATGAAGGCCAGGAACTCGGCGCCCAGGAGAATGAACAAGGCGGCGGCGTTCACGAAGGTGAGGATCAGGAACAGGACGGAATGAACCGGATTGCGTGACGCGATCACCATGAACGCGGAGGCGATCGCGACAGCCGAGAAGAGGTAGAAGAACACTGCTGCGCCGGTCATCCGTCTTCACCCTCGGCCGCCCAGCGGACGGCATGTGTGCCCCAGAACCGGCTGCCCGCCCGGGCCTGATCGGCGCCGAAGCGGACCCGCGTTCCAAGCGCGCCCTCTATACCAGCCTCGAACATCCGTCCAAGCGGAAGTCCCGGCCGTGTTGCGTTTGCGCCGCACCTGATTCGGGCGGCAGGCGATACCCGTCAGCGATAGGGCGCGTCCATCGCGATGTTGCGCGCGATCTCGCGTTCCCAGCGGTCGCCGTTCCGCAGGAGCTTTTCCTTATCGTAGTAGAGCTCCTCGCGGGTCTCGACCGCGAACTCGTAGTTCGGCCCCTCGACGATGGCGTCCACCGGGCACGCCTCCTGGCACATGCCGCAATAAATGCATTTCACCATGTCGATGTCGTAACGGGTCGTCCGCCGCGTCCCGTCGTTGCGGCGCGGCCCCGCTTCGATGGTGATCGCCTGAGCCGGGCAGATCGCCTCGCACAGCTTGCAGGCGATGCAGCGCTCCTCGCCGTTGGGATAGCGGCGCAAGGCATGCTCGCCGCGAAAACGGGGTGAAACCGGTCCCTTCTCGAAGGGATAGTTGAGCGTCGCCTTGGGCCGGAAGAAATATCGCATCGACAGCACGAAGGCCGACGCGAATTCCATCAGGAACAGCGACGATATGCTCTGTCGGAGTGACATGGTCCCTCTCCGTTCATTGATGCGCGCCGACGAGGTGGCCGAGCACGAAGCCCGAAACCGGCAGCACGACGATCGATCCCACCAGCAGCCGCCTGCGCATCAGCTCAAGCCTCCGCCGGAAATCCGCTTCATCTTCGGCCGGCCCCTCTTCGGAGCGCGCCTCCTCGATGATCCTGTCGATGACAACACGTGCGACCCCGTATTGGATCACGCCCATTGCCAGCCCGATCCCGGCGCCCGTGAGCGACGCCGGCGAAAATACGTCCATCTAGTGCGCCGGAGCGAACCCGGTCAGCTGCAGGAACGCCGCGACCAGCACCACCATGGCGAGCGACAGCGGCAGGAACACTTTCCAGCCGAGCCGCATCAGCTGATCGTAGCGGTAGCGGGGCACCATCGCCTTGGCCATGGCGATGATGAAGAACATCAGCGTCAGCTTCAGCAGGAACCAGATGACGCCTGGGATCCAGGTGAACGGCGGCACCGCGATCGGCGGCGACCAGCCGCCCAGGAACAGGATGGTGCCGAGCGCGCACATCGTCAGGATGGCGATGTACTCGCCAAGCATGAACAGCAGGTAGGGGGTCGACGAATACTCGACCATGAAGCCGGCGACGAGCTCCGACTCCGCCTCCACCAGGTCGAACGGCGGGCGGTTGGTCTCGGCCAGCGCCGAAATGACGAAGACGACGAACATCGGCAGCAGCGGCCAGATGTACCAGTTGAGGAACGTCAGCCACGGCAGGCCGATCAGCGAGGCCAGCCCGCGGGTCTCCTGGGCGTGCACCACCTGGGTCAGGTTCAGGGTGCCGGCGCACAGCAGCACGGTGATGATGACGAAGCCGATCGAGACCTCGTAGCTCACCATCTGCGCGGTCGACCTGAGCGCCGCCAGGAACGGATACTTGGAGTTGGAGGCCCAGCCGGCCATGATCGTGCCGTAGACCATGAGCGAGGAGATGGCGAAGATGTAAAGCGTGCTGACGTTGATGTCGGCCACCGCCCAGCCGTGCGCCGCGGGGATGACGGCCCAGGCGGATAGCGCCAGCACGCCGGTGATCAGCGGCGCCAGCAGGAACAGCGTCTTGTTGGCGCCGGCCGGGATGATCGGCTCCTTCAGCACGAACTTGAGCAGGTCGGCGAACGATTGCAGCAGGCCGAAGGCGCCGACGACGTTGGGGCCGCGGCGGAGCTGGACCGCCGCCCAGATCTTGCGGTCGGCGAGCAGGTAGTAGGCGGTCAGCAGCAGCAGCACGACCAGCAGCACCACGCTTTGCAGCGCAATCAGCAGGACGTTGAGAAGGCCGTTCCAGAAATCCATGGGATTGCCTCCTACTCCGCTGCCAGCGGGAGGTCCCCGCGTGCCAGGGCCGAGCACTCCGCCATGATGGCCGATGCGCGGGCGATCGGGTTGGTCAGATAGAAATCGTGGATCGAGCTGGCCAAGGGCTGGGCGTCGGAGATGCCCGCGTAATCCGTCAGCGCGGTCAGGGCCGACAACGCCGAGAGGTCGAGCGGCTCGGCCGGGGCGATCTCGTCCAGGCCGGCGAAATGCGGCTTCGCCTGGATCAGCTGGCGCCGCAGCGCCGCCAGATCGTCGAACGGCAGGCGGTGGCCGAGCTGCTCCGACAGGGCCCGCAGGATAGCCCAGTCCTCGCGGGCGTCGCCCGGCGGGAAGGTGGCGCGGTCGGCGCGCTGCACGCGGCCCTCGGTGTTGACGAAGAGGCCGGACTTCTCGGGATAGGCGGCCCCTGGCAGGATGACGTCCGCCCGGTGCGCACCGCGATCGCCATGCGTGCCCTGGTAGACGACGAAGGCGCCCGGAGCGACCTCGATCTCGTCGGCGCCAAGCAGGAACAGCACGTCGAGGGCGCCCGCCGCCGCCATGGCGCGGGCGTCGAGCCCGCCCTCCCCGGGAACGAGGCCGATATCGAGCCCGCCCACCCGGGCCGCCGCCGTATGCAGGATCGCCAGTCCGTTCCAGTCGTCCTTCACGGCGCCCGTCGCCTGCGCCAGCTTGGCGACGAGGCCCAGGATCGTCGCACCGTCGGGCCGGCTGAGCGCGCCCTGCCCGACGATGATCAGCGGCCGCTCGGCCTTGCTCAGGACCTCGGCAAAACTGTGCGCGCCGTTCACCAGGTCGAGCAGCGTGTGCGCGCCGGCGCCGAGGCGTTCGGCCCGATAGGTGAGATCCATCGCCTCACCGACATAGGCGACCGGCAGGCCGCCCGTGAGGCGCCAGCGCTTGCGGATGCGCGCGTTGAGGACGGGCGCCTCCCGGCGCGGATTGCTGCCGACGATCAGGATGGCATCCGCGTTCTCGATGCCGACGATCGTCGGGTTGAAGAGGTAGCTGGCGCGCCCGAGATGGGGATGCAGCACCGTTCCGTCCTGGCGGCAGTCGACGTTGGGCGAGCCCAGCGCCTCCATCAGCAGCTTGAGCGCGAACATCTCCTCGACGGCGACGAGGTCGCCGGCGATGGCGCCGATGCGATGCGGCGCGGCGGTCTTGACCTTGGCGGCGATGCGCCCGAACGCCTCGCCCCAGGTCGCCGGCCGAAGCCGGCCGCCGTCACGCAGGTACGGCCGGTCGAGACGCTGGGTCTTGAGGCCATCCCAGACGAAGCGCGTCTTGTCGGAGATCCACTCCTCGTTCACGTCGTCGTTGATGACCGGCAGGATGCGCATCACCTCGCGGCCACGCGCATCGATGCGGATCGAGGAGCCGACCGCGTCCATGACGTCGACGGATTCGGTCTTTGCGAGCTCCCACGGCCGCGCCTTGAAGGCATAGGGCTTGGAGGTGAGCGCGCCCACGGGGCAGAGGTCGATCACGTTCGCCTGCAGCTCGGACGCCATGGCGTGCTCGAGATAGGTCGTGATCTCCATGTCCTCGCCGCGGCCGATGGCTCCCAGATCACCGACGCCCGCGACTTCCGAGGTGAAGCGCACGCAGCGGGTGCAGTGGATGCACCGGTTCATCGACGTCTTCACGAGCGGGCCGATGTACTTGTCCTCGACCGCCCGCTTGTTCTCGTGGAAGCGCGAGGTGTCGACGCCGTAGGCCATGGCCTGGTCCTGCAGATCGCACTCGCCGCCCTGATCGCAGATCGGGCAATCCAGCGGGTGGTTGATGAGCAGGAACTCCATCACGCCCTCGCGGGCCTTCTTGACCATGGGCGACTTGGTGAACACTTCAGGCGGCTCGCCGTTCGGCCCGGGGCGCAGATCCCGCACGCCCATGGCGCACGAGGCCACGGGCTTGGGCGGGCCGCCCTTCACCTCGACCAGGCACATGCGGCAATTGCCGGCGATCGACAGGCGCTCGTGGAAGCAGAAGCGCGGAATCTCGGCGCCGGCGGCCTCGCACGCCTGCAGCAGCGTGTGCTCTGCCGGAACCTCGATCTCTTTGCCGTCGACGATGAGCTTTGGCATCTCGCTGAACCTCAGGCGACGTTCGGCTGCAGGCTGGGGACACCGAAGCGCAGCAGATTGCCGTCCGGGTCCCATACATAGAATTCGCGCATGCCCCACTCCTTGTCGGCCAGGGGCGAGATCCGGCCGCCCTCGGCCGCGCCCGCGAACGACGCGTGCAGCGCCTCGAGGTCGTCGGTCCGGAAGTAGGCGGACGTGTTCTCCGCGATCTTGCGATCCGCGCACGGCCACAGGTGAATCTCGATGCCGTCGCGCGCCAGGACGGCGTAGTCGGGCCGCTCGAGCTGCACCTTGAAGTGCAGCTTGTCACTGTACCAGCGGGCCGACGCGGGGATGTCGGCCGAGGCGAACAGCGGATGGGCGGCGAAGATCTCGGCCATGGCCTACTCCGCCGCCATCAGTACGGGATCGCTGTGCGGGTTCGCAGCATAATTGTCGATGCGCCGCTCGATCTCGCCGCGGAAGTGACGGATCAGGCCCTGGATCGGCCAGGCCGCCGCGTCGCCGAGGGCGCAGATGGTGTGGCCCTCGATCTGCTTGGTCACGTCGAGCAGCATGTCGATCTCGCGCTTCTGGGCGCGGCCCTCGGCCATGCGGCTGATGACCCGCCACATCCAGCCGGTGCCCTCCCGGCACGGCGTGCACTGGCCGCAGCTCTCATGCTTGTAGAAGTACGACAGCCGGGCGATGGCGCGCACGATGTCGGTCGACTTGTCCATGACGATGACAGCTGCCGTGCCCAGGCCGCTTTTCATGTTGCGCAGCGTGTCGAAGTCCATCACGCAGTCGATGATGTCCGCCGCCGGCACCAGCGGCACCGACGAGCCGCCGGGAATGACGGCGAGCAGGTTGTCCCAGCCGCCGCGGATGCCGCCGCAATGGCGGTCGATCAGCTCGCGGAAGGTGATGCCCATCGCCTCTTCCACGTTGCAGGGCTTGTTCACGTGGCCCGAGACGCAGAAGAGCTTGGTGCCCGTGTTGTTGGGCGTGCCGATGCCGGCAAACCAGGCGCCGCCGCGGCGCAGGATGGTGCCGGCAACCGCGATCGACTCGACGTTGTTGACCGTCGTCGGGCAGCCGTAGAGGCCCATGTTGGCAGGGAACGGCGGCTTCAGCCGCGGCATGCCCTTCTTGCCCTCGAGGCTCTCGAGCAGCGCCGTCTCCTCGCCGCAGATGTAGGCGCCGGCCCCGTGATGGACATAGAAATCAAACGGATAGCCGTGGATGTTATTAGGTCCGATGAGGTTCGCGGCATAGGCCTCGTCGACGGCCGCCTGCAGCGCCTCGCGTTCGGCGATGAATTCGCCGCGAATGTAGATGTAGGCGGCGTGGGCGCCCATGCCGCAGCAGGCGAGCATCGCCCCTTCGATCAGCAGATGCGGATCGTGGCGCAGGATCTCGCGGTCCTTGCAGGTGCCCGGCTCGGACTCGTCGCCGTTGATGACCAGGTAGCTCGGCCGCCCGTCCGACTTCTTGGGCATGAACGACCATTTGAGCCCCGTCGGGAAGCCGGCGCCGCCACGCCCGCGCAGGCCCGACTTCTTCATCTCGTCGGTGATCCAGTCGCGGCCCATGTCGAGCAGGAACTTGGTGCCGTCCCAGGCACCACGCTTGCGCGCCTCCGTCAGGCCCGGCGAATGCAGCCCGTAGAGATTGGTGAAGATGCGGTCCTTGTCGGAAAGCATGGCCATCACCCCTTCGGCTTGTCGCCAATGTCGTTTTGCGGCCGCCAGCCGGTGGCGAGCTTCTTCGCCTGCTCGACCCACTGCTCCCGCACGGCCCGCCCCTTGAACGCCTCCAGGTGCTGGTCCACCCAGTGCAGGTTCGGCTCCGTCCACACCGCGATCTGGTCGAAATGGAAGACGCCCAGCCGGTGCAGCATCGCCTCGAGCTTCGGTCCGACGCCCCAGATCAGCTTGAGGTCATCAGGGCCGTCGCCGCGGGGCTCGTCCAGCAGCTCGGGCTTGTGCTCGTCCGAGACCAGCGCGCCCGGCAGCGGGGCCGTGGCGCCGCCGACGAAGGCCGGCTGCCAATGGGACACGCCGGCGGGCGACCATAGCGTGGTCCGCGCCGATGCGTCCGCCGCCGGCCGACCCGCAGTCCCCTGCGGTGACGCAAAAGCCTCACCGGCGATGTGCTCGCCGCCGGCGGACGACAGTCGCATCGCCGGCCCGGTGAACTCGGGCTCCCAGTTGACGTAGGCGACCGCCCGCGTCGCCGTCGACCTGGCAGGCTCGGCCGCGCCCGACCCGGCCGGAACCTGGCTTACTGCGGGAGCGGCTGCGGCGCCCACGCCGGATGATGGCGCCGGCGATGCCGCAGCCGTGGTGGCAGGCGCGGCAGCGGGCACGGCCCGGCTGGAGCCCGGCTGGCCGGCGGGCCCCGACGGGATGCCGGCAACACCCAGCGCCTGCTGGGCCGTGCCGGCGGCCGAAGGTTGAACAGGCGTCGGCGATGCCGCAGCGGCTGATGCCGTCGCGCCCGTCGCCGCGGCATCGGCCGTTGCCGCGGCGCTGGATGATGACGTCGGAGCGGCGGATGCCGATGCGGCGCTCGCAGCCCCTGTCGACGGCGCGGCCTGCGCGCTTGCCGAACCGCTTTGCGCGGGTGCCGGGGTGGCGCCCGACGCGCCGGCGTTGGCCGCGGCTCCGGACGGGACAGCGGTGGTCGCCGCCGAAGGGCTCGTGCCGCCGGCGGGCGGCGCTGAGGTCGAGGCGGAGTCGACTGGTGCCGACGCCGCCGAAGCGGCGGCCGACGAGCTCACGCTTGCCGCTGCCGAGGACGGCGTGGCTTGAGCGGCCGCAATGCCGGTCGGGGATGGCGCAGCGGCTGCCGTGCCGGCGGTTCCGTCGCCCCCTGCGGCTGCGCCGCTCTGGGACGGCGCGGTCTGGCCGGCCGCGGGCGCGGCCGGGGAGGCTGCGGCACCGCTTGTGCCGGGCGCGCCGGCACGGGCGCGCTCCTGCTGGTCCGGCGGGGTTGCCGCCGACGCCGCTTGCGCAGCGGCCGGCGCCGTTGGCGACCGGCCCTCGGCCACGCGCGCCGCCGGCGAATCGGACGCCTTCTGTTCGGGACGGGTGCTTCCCGGCTTAGCCGGCTCCGGCGTCTGCGCTGCAGCTGCGGCCGCCGGAGCAGTGGCGGCGGGCTGGGCAGCGGCCGGCGCAGGCGTCGCTGCCGACTGCGCCTTGGCGGCATCGGCCTGAGCGGCGGCCGCAGCTGCCGCGGCGTCGGCCTTGGCCTTCTCCTCCTGCTCGAACCGGGCGCGCCAGGCGCCGACGACCGAGCCGTCGTAGAGCGTGCTGTCGGTCAGCGTGGTGATCGCGCCCTCGGGCTCCGACGATACGCGGCCGTTTTGCGGCCCGATCTTCACCGGCCGTCCCGCCGCCAGGTCATCCAGCAGCTTGTTCAGCGATTCGGGTGTGAGATCCTCGTAAAAATCGTCGTTGATCTGCACCATCGGCGCATTGCAGCAGGCGCCCAGGCACTCGACCTCGGCCCAGGAAAAGTTGCCGTCGGCCGAGACGGTCTTTTCCGGGCCAATGCGGGCGATCAGCTGCTTCCTCAGCTCCTGCGCGCCGCGCAGCATGCAAGGCGTGGTGCCGCAGAGCTGGACGAAATGGCGCCCGACCGGCGCCAGGTTGAACATCGTGTAGAACGTCGCGATCTCGAGTACGCGGATATAGGCCATGCCGAGCACCTCGGCGACGTGCTCGATGGCCTTCTGCGGCACCCAGCCGCCAGCCTGGTGCTGGGCACGCCACAGCAACGGGATCACCGCCGAAGCCTGCCGGCCGTCGGGATATTTGGCGATCTGGCTGCCGGCCCAAACGGCGTTCTCGGCCGAGAAGGCGAAGCTCGGCGGCTGAATTTCGGTAGGAGCTAGTCGACGAACCGACATGGCCTATGCTCGTCCCTTGCGCATGCGGACACGGGCAGTCACCGGTCCACCTCTCCGAACACGATGTCGAGCGAGCCCAGGATCGCCGACACGTCGGCGAGCATGTGGCCCTTGCACATGTAATCCATGGCCTGCAGGTGGGCGAAGCCCGGTGCGCGGATCTTGCAGCGGTAGGGGGAGTTGGTCCCATCCGACACGAGATACACGCCGAACTCGCCCTTGGGCGCCTCGACGGCGGCATACACCTCGCCTTCCGGCACGTGGTAGCCTTCGGTGTAGAGCTTGAAGTGATGGATCAGCGATTCCATCGAGCGCTTCATCTGGCTGCGATGGGGCGGCACGACCTTGTTGTCGGGTGTGGAGACGGGCCCCTGCCCGTCCGCCGCGCGCAGCTTCTCCAGGCACTGCTTCATGATGCGGACCGATTGGCGCATCTCTTCCATGCGCACGCAGTAGCGGTCATAGCAGTCGCCGTTCTTGCCGACCGGAATGTCGAACTCGAACTCCTCATAGCACTCGTAGGGCTGCGCCTTGCGCAGATCCCACGCGGCGCCCGATGCGCGCACCATGACGCCGGAGAAGCCCCACGCCCAGCATTCGTCCAGCGTCATCGTCGAGATGTCGACGGTGCGCTGCTTGAAGATGCGGTTGCCGGTCACCAGGCGGTCGAGGTCGTCGCAGACCTTGAGGAACGGATCGCAGAAGTCCCAGATGTCGTCGATGAGCTTGGGCGGCAGATCCTGGTGCACGCCGCCGGGCCGGAAGTAATTGGCGTGCATGCGCGCGCCGGAGGCGCGCTCGTAGAACACCATCAGCTTCTCGCGCTCCTCGAAGCCCCACAGCGGCGGGGTGAGCGCGCCCACGTCCATGGCGAAGGTGGTGACGTTGAGCAGGTGCGACAGCAGCCGGCCGATCTCGGCGTAGAGCACGCGGATCAGCTGGCCGCGGCGGGGCACCTCGATGCCGAGCAGCTTCTCCACTGCCAGAGAGAAGGCGTGCTCCTGATTCATCGGCGCGACATAGTCGAGCCGGTCGAAGTAGGGCACGGCCTGGGCGTAGGTCTTGTACTCGATCAGCTTTTCGGTGCCGCGGTGCAGCAGGCCGATATGCGGGTCGACCCGCTCGACCACCTCGCCGTCGAGCTCCAGCACCAGGCGCAGCACGCCGTGCGCCGCCGGATGCTGTGGGCCGAAGTTGATCGAGAAGTTGCGGAGCTGATGTTCTGCCATCAACTGCGTCCTTGCGGCGGCGAGAGCCGAGTGGCGAGTGGCGAATAGAGGCCGGCGTCGACGATCATGGCGCGCCCGCTAGCTCTTGGCGGCCGCCTTCTCGTCGCCCGGCAGCACGTAGTCGGTGCCCTCCCAGGGAGACAAGAAGTCGAAGCGGCGGAACTCCTGCCGCAAGACCACGGGTTCGTAGACCACGCGCTTCTGCTCGTCGTCGTAGCGCACCTCGACGAAGCCGGTCAGCGGGAAATCCTTGCGCAGCGGATGGCCTTCGAAGCCGTAGTCGGTCAGGATGCGGCGCAGGTCCGGATGGCCCGAGAACACGATGCCGTAGAGGTCGTAGGCCTCCCGTTCGAACCAGTCGGCCGCCGGATGCAGCGCGGAAATGGACGGTACCGGTGTCGCCTCGTCGGTCTGGACCTTGATTCGCACGCGCCGGTTGTGCTTTGGCGACAGCAGGTGATAGACGACGTCGAAGCGCTTCTCGCGCTCGAGATAGTCGACCCCGCAGATGTCGATCAGACAGATGAACGCGTGCGTCGGGTCGTCCCGCAGGTGCGCGATGAGCGGGACGATCTGCGACGGCGTCGCCTGGAGCGAGAGCTGATCGAACGCGACCTCGCTGCCGGCAACCAGATTGGGACACGCGGCGACAATCTGCTCGCCGTATGCGGCCAGGTCGACACTTGCCTCTGCCATCATCCGTCCCTTCGCGCCGTGGAGGTGCCGTCCGCGATCGGACGGTGCCTCGTAGGCATCTCACCATGCGGGGCGGGACCACCTGTCCCGCCGCCCGTCATCAGTCGGGCGGACTGCTCCGCCCTCGGCCACGATCCCGCACCGATGCTGTCGTGCTCAGCGCTCGATAGTGCCGGTGCGACGAATCTTCTTCTGGAGAAGGAGCACGCCGTAGAGCAGCGCCTCGGCCGTGGGCGGACAGCCCGGGACGTAGATGTCGACCGGAACGACCCGGTCACAGCCGCGAACGACCGAATAGGAATAGTGGTAGTAGCCGCCGCCGTTGGCGCACGAGCCCATGGAGATGACGTACCTGGGCTCCGGCATCTGGTCATAGACCTTGCGCAGAGCCGGGGCCATCTTGTTGCACAGCGTGCCGGCGACGATCATGACGTCCGACTGCCGCGGGCTGGCGCGCGGCGCGAAGCCGAAGCGCTCCACGTCGTAGCGCGGCATCGACACCTGCATCATCTCGACAGCGCAGCAGGCCAGCCCAAACGTCATCCACATGAGCGAGCCGGTGCGCGCCCATTGGATCAGGTCGTCCGTCGCCGTGACCAGGAAGCCCTTGTCGGCCAGCTCGTCGTTGAGGCCGGTGAAGAACGGATCATTGGCGCCGACCGGCTTGCCGGTGCCTGGATCGATGATCCCCTTCGGCGCCGGCGCGACGACCGGCGTGCGGTTCTCGATCAATCCCATTCAAGCGCTCCCTTCCGCCACTCATAGACGAAGCCCACGGTCAGCACGGCCAGGAAAGCCATCATCGACCAGAACCCGAACACCCCCACTTCCTTGAAGGCCGTAGCCCACGGGAACAGGAAGGCGACTTCGAGATCGAAAATGATGAACAGAATGGCAACGAGGTAGAACCGAATATCGAACTTCATGCGCGCATCATCGAACGCGTTGAACCCGCATTCGTAGGCGGAGAGCTTCTCCGCGTCGGGCTGCGAATAGGCCACGACGAAGGGCGCGATGAGCAGGGCCAGCCCGATGACCAGGGACACGCCGATGAAGATCAGGAGGGGTAGGTAGTCGGCGAGCAAATCGTGCATCCGTCACCCCTTCCAACACGCCTGCGATCAGGCCGTTCGGTGATAACCGGTCCGCATGAAGACCCGATGGCGGCCGCAAAATTCGGCGCCAGCGCGTCCCCACCTTGGAACAGTTCGCACCTGCGAAGGCACGCTTATCCCAGGGTTCCCGAGGGCGCAAGTGGCTCCCCCGGAAGCGGCTTCCCGCCCCGCACCATCGACGCTGCCCCCCTCATCGAAGGCGCCGCCGTGTTGTCGTCGTGGCCGGCCGCCGTCGTGCACCGGTGCGTAGCGGCCGTTTGCCGTGCCTGGCAAGCGACCGAGCGCCGCAGGCTCGACAATTGCGGAAAATGACCGGCGCACGTCGCGGCCGCCTCCTTGTGGGCGGCGATTCTGCGCCCACGGGCGTGCCCCCACCCTGCTCCCGAGCCGAATTTCGAGCCGCTTGTTGAGGCCCCTGCTCGTCGTGTCGAACACCGCTTGACACGGACGGAACGCCCCCTTAAACGCACTGGCTCCCACGGGGCCTCGGCCCACTCGGGGGTGTAGCTCAGTTGGTTAGAGCGCCGGCCTGTCACGCCGGAGGTCGCGGGTTCGAGCCCCGTCACTCCCGCCATATTCCCGACGATTTACGACGTGTTGAAACCGGCATACGGCCGATGCAACAGCGCGCGTCGGCTGCTGATCGCCAATCCGATCGCTTTCTTTCTCCAAGTATGACCTCAGCCTTGCGCTCGCAAGTGCGGAGCGGCTTGGGGCGTAAGCACGTGGACCCCACCGGCACACGCGGGCCGAATCTGTTGGGCGCGGCCGCGTGCCCCGCGCCGTCGTAAGGGCGCCGGGCCGTGTGGCAGCCTGTGCTCCCGTCCAACCCGGCCGTCCTGATCGGACCGGGTGTCATCGTCATCATGGCTATCGGCTTTGTCGGTGCCTGGACGTTCGACCGGAAGCGCTCCTACCTGCTGCTGTTCGCCGGGGCGTGCCTGCTGTTCGCGCTAGGGGTCTGCTCGCAGGTCTTCGGCGTGCCACGCGGTCGCTTGAACGCCGTCGTCGCGACGATTCCCTATACGGCGGCCGTGCTGATGGTGATCGAGGCGCTGCTGCGCCGCTCCGGCCTGCGCACGGGCCTGTGGTTCAGCGGCCTAGCCTCCGCCGCCGTGCTCGGCCTCGTTTGGTACTTCACCTATGTCCAGCCCGCGCTGCTGGCCCGCGTCTACGTCCAGAACCTCGGCTTCGGCCTGATTCTGCTCCTGGCCGCCTTGCGGCTGACGAAGCTGCTGCACGGCAGCATCCCGGACCGAATCCTGTTCTGGGTCTTCTTCGCCTTTGCAGTGCACTTCTTTCCCCGCACGGTGCTGACCGCGAGCGCCGATCTGCCCCACACGGCCGCGGCATTCGCCAGGACGCCGTTCTGGTATGCCCTGCATCTGTCGCTGAGCTTCTTCGGCGTCGCGCTGGCACTGGCGATTCTGGGAGCCACGGCCTTCGACCTGATCGATTCCCTGGAGAAGGAGCGCGAGACGGACCCGCTGACCAAGCTGCCCAATCGCCGCGGCTTCGAGCGCGCCGCCTTGGCCGCGCTCGATCGAGACGACGGCCCGATCAGCGTCATCGTCTCCGACATCGACAACTTCAAGGACGTCAACGATCAATTGGGACACGCCGCCGGGGACGAGGCATTGCGGTCGTTTGCAGCGCTGCTCCAGGCGAACGTGCGCAAGGCGGACGTGCTCGGCCGGATGGGCGGCGAGGAATTCGCCATCGTCGTTCCCGGAGCACGTGCCGAACAGGCTCACGCCCTCGCCGAGCGCATCCGGCAGGCGCTGGCGGCCGCCAGCCTGCGAGGCCCGCACGGGCGCGCGCTGTCGGCCAGCTTCGGCGTGGCCCAGCGCGCTGCGCGCGAGCCGTTGTGGGAGGTGATCGGCCGCGCTGACGCCAGCCTGTACGAAGCTAAGCGGACCGGCCGCAACCGCGCCCTCATCGCCTCGCTGCTGCCGAGCGGCGACGGGGAGGATGACCAGCCGGAAATGTTCTTCTGATCCAATTATGGGTCGCCGCCGGAGCGCCAGGGGCGATGGTGGGCGGTGACGGGCTCGAACCGCCGACCCTCTCGGTGTAAACGAGATGCTCTACCAACTGAGCTAACCGCCCGTTTCGCGCGCCCTTGATTCCACCCAAGCTGCAAAGGCCTCGCCACGGCCAATCGTGCAGGCCGGCGGTCGCGCCGCGCCCACAGCCTGTTTACGCAGGCCTACGGATCGGCGCAAGACGCGCGCCGGGACAGGCCCTGAGGTGGACCGCAGCGAATGCTTGGCGAGATCTGAAGTCAGGGTAATGACGCCCGGCGACGCCCACCGACGGGAGCGGCTCGGCCGTAAAAGCCGACAGCCGATCATTTGGAACGCGATCAGAAGGCCGCGCCCCTCATCCCGACCGAAGCGGAAGGGTGCGGAGCGGGTAAACCGCTCCGCCAACCTCATCAGCCGTTGACCGCGTCCTTGAGACCCTGGCCGGCCTTGAACTTCGGCGCCTTCGAAGCAGGCACGTTGATCGTCTCACCGGTCCGCGGGTTCCGCGCCGTGCCGGCCGCGCGATCGGCGACGGTGAAGGTGCCAAAGCCGACCAGCTTCACTTCCTCGCCCTGCTTGAGCGCATTGGTGATCGCTGCGAACGTCGCTTCGACAGCCTCGCCGGCTTGAGCACGGCTGAGATCGGCCTTGTCGGCCACGGCCGCAACAAGATCGCCTTTGTTCATTCCTCGTCCTCCAACTGCGAAGGCTGCGGGTGGGCAGCATTCGTCCAATCGTCTCACCAAGGCCCGACGCGCCGGCGCGGATCTGCCACCGGCCGATCAAGCCCGCGTCCCGATGCGCGCAGCGACGCGCACAGTCGGTTCGACATGCCCGTTTGACCTGAAGCGGAAGGGAGCGCAACCCCCGAAGTGCGCTGAACCCCAAGAAATGCAACGGTTCTTGGCCCTCAAAACGACAAAAAGGGCTCCGGCAGGCAGCCGGAGCCCTCTCGTCTCGAACAGCGGTGGAATCAGTGGGCGAGCAAGCCCGAGCTGTCGTCCTCGCCGGCAACGGGCGTCGCCGCCACCTGCGCCTCTGAATCCCACTCGATCCGGCTCAGCGTCTTGGTCAGCGCATGCTCCAGCACCTGGTCCATGCGCGAGACCGGGACGATCTCCATGCCGTTCTTCACGCTGGCCGGCAGATCCACCAAGTCCTTGGCGTTCTCTTCCGGGATCAGCACGGTCTTCATGCCGCCGCGCAGCGCGGCCAGCAGCTTCTCCTTCAGGCCGCCGATGGGCAGCACCCGGCCCCTGAGCGTGACTTCGCCGGTCATGGCGATATCACGGCGCACCGGCACGCCGGTCATGACCGAGACGATGGCCGTCGCCATGGCGATGCCGGCGGACGGGCCGTCCTTCGGGGTCGCCCCTTCCGGGACGTGGACGTGGATGTCGCGCTTGTCGAACAGCGGCGGCTCGAGGCCGAAATCGAGCGCCCGGGACCGCACGTAGGAGGCGGCCGCGGAGATCGATTCCTTCATCACGTCCTTCAGGTTGCCCGTCACCGTCATCCTGCCCTTGCCGGGCATCATGACGCCTTCGATGGTCAGCAGCTCGCCACCGACCTCGGTCCAGGCCAGGCCTGTCACGACGCCGACCTGATCCTCCTCCTCGACCTCGCCGTAGCGGAACTTCGGCACGCCGAGGAAGTCGGGCAGGTTGTCGACCGTGACCGCCACGCCCTTCGCCTTGGTGAGCACGATCTCCTTCACCGCCTTGCGGATCAGGTTCGAGATCTCGCGCTCCAGGTTGCGCACACCGGCTTCCCGCGTGTAGCGGCGGATCAGCATGAGCAGCGCTGCATCGTCGATCGACCATTCGCCGTCCTTCAGCCCATGCTTGGTCAGGACCTCGGGGATCAGGTGGCGCCGTGCGATCTCGAGCTTCTCATCCTCGGTGTAGCCGGCGATGCGGATCACCTCCATGCGGTCCAGCAGGGCCGGCGGGATGTTCAGCGTGTTCGCCGTCGTCACGAACATGACGTTCGACAGATCGTAGTCGACCTCCAGGTAGTGGTCGTTGAAGGTGTGGTTCTGCTCGGGATCGAGCACCTCGAGCAGCGCCGACGACGGATCGCCCCGGAAGTCCATGCCCATCTTGTCGATCTCGTCGAGCAGGATGAGCGGGTTGGCCGTCTTCGCCTTGCGCATCGACTGGATGATCTTGCCGGGCATCGAGCCGATGTAGGTGCGCCGGTGGCCGCGGATCTCGGCCTCGTCGCGCACGCCGCCGAGCGACATGCGAACGAACTCGCGTCCCGTCGCCTTGGCGATCGACTTGCCGAGCGAGGTCTTGCCGACACCCGGAGGGCCGACCAGGCACAGGATCGGCCCCGTGAGCTTGTTGGCCCGCTGCTGCACCGCCAGGTACTCGACGATCCGGTCCTTGACCTTGTCCAGGCCGAAATGGTCGTCGTCGAGGATATGCTGCGCGGCGCCCAGATCCTTCTTGATCTTGGACCGCTTGCCCCACGGGATGCCGAGCAGCCAGTCGAGGTAGTTGCGCACGACGGTGGCTTCCGCCGACATCGGCGACATCTGCCTGAGCTTCTTGACCTCGCCGAGGGCCTTCTCGCGCGCCTCCTTGGAGAGCTTGGTGGCGCCGATCTTCTCCTCCAGCTCCGCCAGCTCGTCGCGGCCGTCCTCGTCACCCAGCTCCTTTTGGATGGCCTTCATCTGCTCGTTCAGGTAGTACTCGCGCTGCGTCTTCTCCATCTGCCGCTTGACGCGGGTCCGGATGCGCTTCTCCACCTGCAGGACGGAGATCTCGCTCTCCATCAGGGACAGGATCTTCTCCAGCCGCTCGGACACGGCCTGCGTCTCCAGCAGGCCCTGCTTGTCGGCGATCTTGACGGCGAGGTGCGAAGCGACCGTGTCGGCGAGCTTCGACGGCTCCTCGATCTGGCCGACCGCTGCGACGACCTCCGGCGAGACCTTCTTGTTGAGCTTCACGTAGCTCTCGAACTCGGTCACCACCGAGCGGCCGAGCGCCTCCACCTCGACGCGGTCGCCGATCTCGTCGGCGAGCACCTGGGCGGTGGCCTCATAGAAATCGTCGGAGCGCAGATAGCTCTTGATCTTGGCGCGGCCGGCGCCTTCGACCAGCACCTTGACGGTGCCGTCGGGCAGCTTGAGCAGCTGCAGCACGCTGGCGATCGTGCCGATCTCGTAGATCGCGCTCGTCTCCGGGTCGTCGTCGGCCGCGTTGATCTGCGTCGCCAGCAGGATATGGCGGTCGGTCTTGACGACCTCCTCCAGCGCGCGGATCGACTTCTCGCGCCCGACGAACAGGGGCACGATCATGTGCGGGAACACGACGATGTCGCGCAGCGGCAGGATCGGATAGTCGGAAACCGTCCCCGGGGCAGCCGGTTGGCGAGGCTTCATGGTGGTCATGGACCCACGTCCTTTCTTTGGCGTCCACCGCCCCCTTTCAGGCGGGCCAGTGGGCGGATTGCCGGGCGCACTCCCCGTGCTGTGACGGTTGCGGCCGGCACGCTGTCCGGCACCTCGCAATGAGCGTACCGATGTCGTCGCGTCGACCTGAAGTGGCCCTACACGGTAGCCGTTTCAAGCGGACCTGCGGCGCCCCGACATCGGACTGAGGAAACGGACCGCTACGACTCGTCTCAAGGAATGGCCGGCCGCAACGCGCGGCCGGCCCTGCTGCGAGCCACAAGGGCCGCAGGCGATCAGGCCGACGCGCTCGTCTCGGCGCGGTCGGCATAGATGAAGAGCGGCCGGGCCTTGCCCTCGACCACCTCGGGCCCGATGACGATCTGCTCGACGCCATCGAGGCCCGGGAGCTCGTACATGGTCTCCAGCAGGATCCCTTCCATGATCGAGCGCAGGCCACGCGCACCGGTCTTGCGCTCGATCGCCTTGCGAGCGATCAGCGTCAGCGCGTCCTCGTGGAAGGTGAGCTCCACGTCCTCCATCTCGAACAGCCGCTGGTACTGCTTGACCAGTGCGTTCTTGGGCTCCTGCAGGATCCGGCGCAGCGCCGACTCGTCCAGATCCTCCAAGGTGGCGATGACGGGCAGGCGGCCGACGAACTCCGGAATCAACCCGAACTTCAGCAGATCCTCCGGCTCGACCTCGCGGAAGATCTCGCCGGTCCGGCGGTCCTCAGGCGCGTGCACCGTCGCGGCGAAGCCTATGGACGTGCCCTTGCCGCGGGCCGTGATGATGCGCTCCAGGCCGGCGAAGGCGCCGCCGCAGATGAACAGGATGTTGGTGGTGTCGACCTGCAGGAATTCCTGCTGCGGATGCTTGCGGCCGCCCTGGGGCGGCACGCTGGCGACCGTGCCCTCCATGATCTTGAGCAGCGCCTGCTGCACGCCCTCGCCGGACACGTCGCGGGTGATCGACGGGTTGTCCGACTTGCGCGAGATCTTGTCGATCTCGTCGATGTAGACGATGCCGCGCTGCGCCCGCTCGACGTTGTAGTCGGAAGCCTGGAGCAGCTTGAGGATGATGTTCTCGACATCCTCGCCGACGTAGCCGGCCTCCGTCAGCGTCGTCGCGTCGGCCATGGTGAACGGCACGTCGAGGATACGGGCGAGCGTCTGTGCCAGCAGCGTCTTGCCCGAGCCGGTCGGCCCCACCAGCAGGATGTTGGACTTGGCAAGCTCGACGTCGTTGTGCTTGGTCGCGTGGTTCAACCGCTTGTAATGGTTGTGCACGGCGACGGCGAGCACCTTCTTGGCGTGGTCCTGGCCGATGACGTAGTCGTCGAGCACCTTGCGGATCTCGCGCGGCGTCGGCACCCCGTCCCGGGACTTCACCAGCGACGATTTGGACTCCTCGCGGATGATGTCCATGCACAGCTCGACGCACTCGTCGCAGATGAACACCGTCGGACCGGCGATGAGCTTGCGGACTTCATGCTGGCTCTTGCCGCAGAAAGAGCAGTACAGGGTGCTCTTGCTTTCGCCGCTGGTCGCCTTGCTCATGGTCCGTCTCCAATCCGACAGGGATCGAATCCGATGGATCCCGTCGTCATCATATGGTCATCGTAAGGACTAGGCCTAGTGGGCGCCATTCCCGAAAAGGGGTGACCCCCTCCCCCATCCCCAAGGATGCAGACGGGAGTCCTCATGCAAACATGCGGCCATATCATGATCAATGCGAGCGGGACGGCTTGCCGCAGTCCCGTGCTCGCACCACCGCATGCCGCACCGGAGCCTTCGGGGATCCCGGAACAGCGACCGACCGGCGTCGGCCCGGCCGTCATCGTCGACGCAACCGCTGCGGCCCTCAGGCGGCCGCCTCGGGGCGCTTGTCGAGCACCTGATCGATCAGGCCGAATTCCTTGGCCGCATCGGCGGTCATGAAATTGTCGCGCTCGAGCGCCTGCTCGATGTTGTCCATGGTCTTGCCGGTATGCTTGACGTAGATCTCGTTCAGCCGGCGCTTGAGCGCTTCGATCTCGCGCGCGTGAATCAGGATGTCGGTCGCCTGGCCCTGATAGCCGCCGGACGGCTGGTGCACCATGATGCGCGCGTTGGGCAGCGCGAAGCGCTGGCCGGCCTCGCCGGCTGCCAGCAGCAGCGACCCCATTGATGCCGCCTGGCCCACGCACAGCGTCGAGACCGGGCAGCGGATGAACTGCATGGTGTCGTAGATCGACAGACCCGACGTCACCACGCCGCCGGGCGAGTTGATGTAGAAGGAGATCTCCTTCTTCGGGTTCTCGGCCTCGAGGAACAGCAGCTGAGCCACGACGAGCGATGCCGTGTAGTCCTCGACCGGGCCGGTCAGGAAGATAATGCGCTCCCGCAGCAGCCGGGAGTAGATATCGAACGCCCGCTCGCCGCGGTTCGAGGTCTCGATGACCATCGGCACCAGCGTGTTGGCGTAGACGTCCAGCGGGTCTCTCATCATCACGTGCTCTCCAGTCGGCCGCGGGGATACCCCCGGATCTGTTGTCCCTGATCACGATGATGTGGCTCCGGCCGCGCCGAAACCAAGACCGTGATCCGCGCGCCGGCCGCACCAAGGCCGCCGGCGCTTCGAGACATGCCCGACAGGTGAGAGACCCTTCAAAGCCGTACGACCGCACTCCAGGCTGGAGGGGTGAGCGCACGTCTGCAGAGGCTCGGATGGCCGTCGGCGCACGCTCTAGGCATATCGCCCATCAGATAAGCACATCCCCATGGCGGGTCGGCCTAAAAAATGGGCATATAGTGAAAAAGGTGCTAAAGGTCAGCGGATGGCTGCCATCCGTCAGGCCTTCGCCTCCTCCTCATCGGTGAACAGCTCCTCCTTCGACACCGCCTTGTCGACGACCTTGGCCTGGGTCAGCAGGTGGTCGACGACCTTCTCCTCGAACAGCGGAGCGCGGATCTCGGCGAGGGCCTCGGGGTTCTTCTGGTAGAATTCCCAGACCATCTTCTCCTGGCCGGGAAACTGGCGAGCCCGCTCCACCAGGGCCCGGGTGATCTCGTCGTCGTTGACCTTGATATCGGCCTTGTCACCGATTTCCGCAAGGACCAGCCCGAGGCGGACCCGCCGCTCGGAGATCCTGCGATATTCGGCCTGGGCGTCCTCCTCGGTGGTGCCTTCGTCGGCAAAGCTGCGCTCGGCGCGCGTCATCTCGCCGACAACGCCCTGCCAGACGCCGTCGAACTCCTGCTGCACCAGGGTGGGCGGCAGCTCGAACGAGTAGAGCTTGTCGAGCTGGTCAAGCAGCTGCCGCTTCAGCTTGCGCCGCGACTGGGCGGCAAAATCCACGCCGACGCGGTCGCGCACGGCATTGCGCAGGGCTTCCAGGTTCTCCATGCCGAAGGCCTTGCCGAGATCGTCGTCGATCTTGAGCTCGCCCGGCACCTCGACGGCCTTGACGGTGACATCGAACTCCGCCGCCTTGCCGGCCAGCTGCGCCGTGTTGTAGTCGTCCGGGAACGTGGCCTTGACCACCCGCTCGTCGCCCGGCTTGCCGCCGATCAGCTGATCCTCGAAGCCGGGAATGAACGAGCCCGAGCCGATCTCCACCGGAATGTCCTGGCCGGTGCCGCCGGCGAACGGCTCGCCGTCGATCTTGCCGACGAAATCGATGGTGACGCGGTCGCCGGCTTCGGCGCCCTCGCCCTCCGCCCGGGCGGTGAACGCCCGGTTCTGCTTGGCCATGCGGGTCAAGGCCTCGTCGAGCTCGGCGTCCGATACCTCGGCCACCTCGCGCGTCACCTCCACCGACGACAGGTCCGCCAGCTCGAAGGAGGGCAGCACCTCGAGCGCCACCGTGTAGGCCAGGTCCGCCTTGGCGTCCATGACCGCCTCGATGTCCTCGCGCGCCTCCGGCAGGCTCACCTTGGGCTCCATGGCGAGACGGAGCTGATTGTCGGAGACGATCTGCTGGTTGGCCTCGTTCACGGTGTTCTGCACCACGTCGACCATGACGGAGCGGCCGTAGAGGCGACGCAGGTGCGACAGCGGCACCTTGCCCGGACGGAAGCCGTTGATCTTGACCTTGTCCTTCAATCCGGACAGCTGGCTGGACAGCTTGTCCTCGAGTTCCGCCGCCGGCACGACCACCTTGTATTCGCGCTTCAGCCCTTCGGAAATGGTTTGGGTCGCCTGCATGATGAAACTCTAACGTCCTGCCGCTCGTGATTCGGATGAGAAACGTCTCGTGTGGAACGTCTCGGCGTGTGGTGCGGGCGGAGGGACTCGAACCCCCACGAGGTTAATCACTGGAACCTAAATCCAGCGCGTCTACCAATTCCGCCACGCCCGCCGGCGGACAGCAGCGAGCCGTCCCCATGGCCGAAGACGGGGCTCTATATCATGCCGCGCCTGGCCGCACCAAAAAAATGCGGCGATTGCAGCCGCAACGGCGCCGTTCGACACACCTCGTTCACAATCCGTGGGCCACGACGCGAAACGGCGGTGGACCTCTCCCCGCCGCCAGCAAAGCACGTTAAACGCAGCCTCGATCAGGCCAGGTCCGCCGGACCGGGGCGCCAGCGGAGATCCCCATGGACGAACAGCGGCAGCAGAGGGTGCAATCGGCCGGCATCACTCGCCGACAGGTCGCCTTCGGGATCGCCGCGACGGTGATCGCGCCACCCGGCTTGGCCCGTGCCCAGCAGGCCGTCGAAGCGGGCTGGGAGGTGTTGCCGGACGAGGGCGGGGCCAAGGCGGAGCCCGCACCGGCGCCGGCGGCTCCCGCAGCCGGCCCCGGCGCCCTCGCTGCCGCGCCCGGCACGCTTCGGCTCAAGCCGGCGCCGGCACGCGAGACGGAGGTCTGGTGTTACGGCGGCGCCGTCCCCGGCCCCATCCTGCGGACCAAGCAGGGCGGCAGCCTGCGCCTCGCCTTCACCAACAGGCTGACGCAGCCGACGACGCTGCACTGGCACGGCGTCCACCTGCCGAACGCGATGGACGGGGTCGGCGGCCTGACCCAGGCGGCGATCGCCACGGACGCGACCTTCGAGGTTGCGTTTCCGACACCGGATGCCGGCACCTACTGGTACCGCCCGCTGGTTCCGGCGCTGGCCGCAGAACAGACCGAGCGGGGGCTCTACGGCCTCTTCATCGTCGACGAGGCCAAGCCGCAGCCGTTCGATCTCGATATCGGGCTGGTGCTGGACGACTGGGCGCTCGACGCCTCCGACCAGGTGCGGGCCAGCTTCGGCGACGCGGCGGAAGTCGGTCTCGGCGGCCGCCTCGGCAACTGGCTGACGGTCAACTCCAAGGAGCCGCCGCAACGGCTCGAGGTGGCGCCGGGCGCACGGCTGCGGCTGCGCGTGCTCAACGCGGCGAATGCCCGCCCCCTGACGCTGCGCTTCGAGGGTTTGAAGGTCGACGTGATCGCCGTCGACGGCCAGCCCTCGGAGGTCTTCGAGCCGGCGCGCGGCGCCATCTCCCTGGTGCCCGGCACCCGGCTGGACCTCGCCGTCGGCGCGCCCGGCCAATCCGGGCAGACCGGCACCGTGCTGGTTGCGTTGGGGCCGGGCGTTCCCGCGCTCACGTTGACCACCGCCGGCGCGCCCTCGCCGCTCGCCGGCGCCCCCACGGCCGCCTTGCCGCAAGGCCGGCTGCCCGAGGCGATTGCGCTGCAGGCGGCGGCGCGCGCCGAGCTGGTGATCGAAGGGGGGCTCGATCCGGCGACGCTGCAACCCGGCACCCGCCCGTCCCTGCCCGACGTGGCGCGCGCCTGGACCGTCAACAAGGTCTCGTGGCCGGACGCCGCGAAGAAACCGGTGCTCTCAGTGAAGGCGGGCCGCCCCGTCGTCCTGGGGCTGGTCAACCGGACCCCCTTTCTCCAGGCGATGCACGTCCACGGCCACCACGTGCGGCTGCTGCACAACCTCGACGACGGATGGGAGCCCTATTGGCTGGACACCATTCCGGTGCCGCCCGGAGGCACGGCGCGCATCGCCTTCATCGCCGAAGCACCGGGGCGCTGGATGATCGGCTCCACCGTGCTGGAACGGTTGAGCAGCGGCCTTGCGTGCTGGTTCGAGGTCACCTGACGGGCGCCGCGCGCGCCATCCACAGGCTGCCTCAGGCCGGCAACCCTGCCCTCAGAACGCCGTGCCGAAGCCGACGCCACCGTTGCGCAGCATCGGCCGGAACGAGGACGGCCCCTCGCGCTCGGTGCCGGTGCCGGACATGTCGATCTCGTTGCGATCGATCTTGCGCATCGGGCCGCCGACCGGTGCCGGCGCAGGCTCCCGCTGGGCGCTGCGCTGCTTGGCCGCCTTGCCCCGCGCGGCCTTGCCCTGACCGGCCTTGGTCGCACCGGCGTTATCGGCGGGAGCGGCGCCGGCCGGCCCGTCCCAGCCCGGCGTCGACGGCATGGTTTGAGCGGCCGCCGGTGCCACGCAGGCGAGCAGACCGAGCGCCACGCAAGCCGGAAGCGAAAGAATGCGGATCATCGTAGCTCCACACGCTGGCGCAGCACCCCGTGAGGGCATGCGGCGCAGGAGCGCTTCCTGCTCGGAAGCCCTCCAGGTTCAAGAAACTGGAAGCACTTCCGTCCCTTTCAGATGAGCTCATCTGATCGGGAAATGCTCCGGGGACCATAGAGACCGCGCGCGGCCGTGTGCTTCGCGCGACCCGCATGGCTACGGTACCATGCCAGCGAGCCGCGTGAGAACTCTGGGCAGAACCTCGGGAAGGTCCTCGGAGATCAGCCCGAGGCCGTAGATAGTGGCTGCATCGCCGTGCATCCAGACCGCCGCGGCCGAGGCTTCGAAGCCGTCCATGCCCTGCGCCAGCAGCCCCGCGATCATACCGGCAAGCACGTCGCCTGAGCCCGCAGTGCCGAGCCAGGCCGGCGCGTTCTCATTGATGGCGGCTCGCCCGTCCGGCGCCGCGATGACCGTGTCGGCGCCCTTGAGCACCACGATGGCGCCGGTCCGCGCGGCTGCACGCCGGGCCCGTTCGAGCTTCGTCGGGGCCTTGACGACCTCGTCCTCGGCCTTGAACAGGCTGGCGAACTCGCCATCGTGCGGCGTGAGGACGACAGGCTGCGGCCGGCATGATTCGATCACCTGCCGCAGTTCCGGCACGCGGCCGGCGAAGCTCGTCAGCGCGTCTGCATCGAGGACCAGGCGGCGCTGGCGGCCGCCAGCGACCGTGACGAGCGCCTCGGTCTCCTTGCCGACGCCCGCGGCCGGTCCGATCAGCAGCGCGTTGAAGCGGCTATCGTCGAGCAGGCCTGCAAGGCCCGACGCGCCCTCCATCCGCCGCAGCATGACCGCGGTCAGATGCGCGGCATTGACCATCACCGCCTCGGGCGGCGCGGCGACGGTGACCAATCCCGCGCCGACGCGCAGCGCCGCACGCGCCGCCAGGCGAGCCGCCCCCGTGGCGGTGGGGCCGCCGGACACCACCAGCGTATGGCCACGCTTATATTTGTGGCCCTCGATCGAGGGCACCGGCACGTGGGCATGCCAGAGCGGCGGGGCGTTGGCGAAGTTGCCGCTTGCGCATGTGGCGACGGTGGCGTCGGTGATGCCGATGTCGGCCACGTCGACGGCGCCGCAGTAGACCCGGCCCGGCAGCAGCAGATGGGCCGGCTTGCGGCGCGCGAAGGTGACGGTCTGCACCGCCTTGATGGCCGCGCCGCAGACGGCGCCGCTGTCGCCGTTGATGCCCGACGGGATGTCGACGGCAACTACGGGCCGACCGCTGGCGTTGACCCGCTCGACCAGGGCCAGGGCCTCGCCATCGAGGTCACGCCCGAGGCCGGTGCCAAACAGCGCGTCGACGATGACGCTGGCCCCCTCGATCGCCACCCGGTCGGGCGTCGCCACCGGTTCCGTCCAGTCGGCCGCCGCCAGGGCCGCGTCGCCGCGCAGCGCCGCCAGGGTGCCCAGCAGCGCCAGGGTCACGCGATAGCCACGCGCCGCCAGCAGGCGGGCCGCCACGAAGCCATCTCCGCCATTGTTGCCGGGCCCGCACAGAACCAGAACCCTGTCGCCGGCCGCGCAACGCCGCTCGACGGCCACGGCCACCGCCGCACCGGCCCGCTCCATCAGGGTGCGGCCGGGCGTGCCGCCGGCAATCGTGAGCGCGTCGGCGCGCCGCATCTCGGCGTTCAACAGGAGCTCGAGGCCCATCGTCAGCCCTTTCGCGCAGCGCCGCGACGGACGTCGCTAGTCCGAATGCGGCATAATCTGATTAAGTATTGATCGTCTGGCGCCAATTTGTGCAATTCTTGGCCCGTCGATTATGCATTTCCTGCGGGGCCGGGTCGAGTTGCCCGTTTCCACGCGTCCCCAGCCGATGCATAAAGCGTCAGTGATTGCCCGTCAGCTTGAGCGTGGAGGAGCGCTACGCATGAAGAAAATCGAAGCGATCATCAAACCTTTCAAGCTGGACGAGGTCAAAGAGGCACTTCAGGACATCGGGCTGCAGGGCATAACGGTCATCGAAGCCAAGGGCTTCGGCCGTCAGAAAGGCCACACGGAACTCTACCGCGGCGCCGAGTATGTGGTCGATTTCCTGCCCAAGGTGAAGCTCGAGATCGTTCTGGCCGACGAACTGGTGGAGCGCGCCGTTGACGCCATTCGCCGCGCGGCCCAAACAGGCCGCATCGGCGACGGGAAGATCTTCGTGTCGACGGTCGAGGAGGCTATCCGCATCCGCACCGGCGAGACCGGCACGGATGCGATCTGAAGGTCGTTAACTGCGTCCGCAGGCCTTTTTTCATCAGCGAGCAGCAACAGGGGATTCTGATGACGAAGAGCGCTCAAGATGTGCTCAAAATGATCAAGGAGGACGACATCAAGTATGTCGACTTCCGCTTCACCGACCCGCGCGGCAAGTGGCAGCACGTCACGTTCGACGTCTCCCTGGTGGACGAGGACATCTTTGCCGAAGGCACGATGTTCGACGGCTCCTCGATCGCCGGCTGGAAGGCCATCAACGAGTCGGACATGGTGCTGATGCCGGATCCGACGACGGCGACCCTCGATCCCTTCTTCTCCGCCCCCACGCTGTCCATCGTCTGCGACATTCTCGAGCCTTCGACCGGCGAGGCCTACGGCCGTGATCCCCGCGGCTGCGCCAAGAAGGCGGAGGCTTTCCTGAAGTCGACCGGTATCGGCGACACGATTTATGTCGGCCCCGAGGCCGAGTTCTTCGTGTTCGATGACGTGCGCTTCAAGGCCGATCCCTACAACACCGGCTTCAAGCTGGACGCGTCCGAATTGCCGAGCAACGGCGACACGGACTACGAGGGCGGCAACCTCGGCCATCGCATCGGCACCAAGGGCGGCTATTTCCCGGTGCCGCCGCTCGACAGCGCCCAGGACATGCGCGGCGAGATGCTCGCGGCCATGGCATCCATGGGCGTCAAGGTGGAAAAGCACCACCACGAGGTGGCGTCCGCCCAGCACGAACTGGGCATGAAGTTCGACACGCTCACCCACATGGGCGACGGCATGCAGATCTATAAGTACTGCATCCATCAGGTCGCCCACAGCTACGGCAAGTCGGCGACATTCATGCCGAAGCCGGTGTTCGGCGACAACGGCTCGGGCATGCACGTGCACATGTCGATCTGGAAGGGCGGCAAGCCGCTGTTCGCCGGCAACAAATATGCCGACCTGAGCCAGGAGTGCCTGTGGTACATCGGCGGCATCATCAAGCACGCCAAGGCGCTGAACGCCTTCACCAACCCGTCCACGAACTCCTACAAGCGGCTCGTGCCGGGCTATGAAGCTCCGGTGTTGCTCGCCTATTCGGCTCGCAACCGTTCGGCCTCCTGCCGCATTCCGTGGACCGCCAACCCCAAGGCCAAGCGCGTCGAGATCCGCTTCCCGGACCCCACCGCCAACCCCTACCTCGCCTATTCGGCAATGCTGATGGCCGGCCTCGACGGCATTCTCAACAAGATCGATCCGGGCCAGGCGATGGACAAGGATCTCTACGATCTGCCGCCGCGGGAGCTGAAGAAGATCCCCACCGTGTGCGGCTCGCTGCGCGAGGCTCTCGACAGCCTGAGGAAGGACAACAGTTTTCTCAAGGCCGGCGGCGTCTTCACCGACGATTTCATCGAGAGCTACATCGAGCTGAAGATGACCGAAGTGATGCGTTTCGAGATGACGCCCCACCCGGTCGAGTTCGAGATGTACTACTCGGTCTGATCCACCGAAATTGCCGGCAAGTCTGCAGGGCCGGGCGCGTCAGCGCCCGGCCTTGTCGTTTGAAGGCGTCAGCCGCCGAACAGGACCTTGCTCATGATGCGGCCGGGCACCAGCGTGAAGAGCCCGGCAACGACGAGGCCGCCCACGTAGAGCCCGACCATCGTCGAGCGATGCCCCCGCACGTTGTGGCGATGCGCGTACAGCAGGCCGAGCGGCAGCATCACCAGCGTCAGCACCGACAGCAGGTGAATGGGGCTCCATGGGCCCAGCAGCCGGATCTCGTGGATGAACAGCGAGCTGACGGCGACCGCCAGCATCGTTGCAGCCCAGGCCCAGCCGATGGCGCGATGGCCGGCGGTGCCCTTCGGCAGCCCGAACTGGACGAGGCCGAGAACCAGGGCCGCCATGGCCGCTACGCCATGAATCTGTATGGCCGGGGTCGCCGTCAGCAGCGGTGCGAGCGTCATGCCGGGTGCTCCGCGGGCCATGAGAACGGCGTCGAGCGTACGCTCGTTTCCCTTCGCGCGGGCCGTATGTGCTAAATCGCACATCCGACGCATGTCCGGTGGTGGGGCGATGGCCGAAGTCGAAGACGTCATGCTGCGCCTGCTGGCTGCCACGTTCGTCGGCATGGCGATCGGCCTCAACCGCGACCTCAAGGGCAAGCCGACCGGCATGCGGACGTTGTCGCTGGTCTCCCTCGGGGCGGCGGTGGTCTGTGTGTCGGTCGTGCATCTGCCCGGCATCCAGGGCAGCGCCGACGCGTTGAGCCGGGTGGTGCAGGGAATCGTCCAGGGAGTGCTCACCGGTGTCGGCTTCATCGGCGCGGGCGTGGTGCTGCGCCAGCCCGACCGCCTCGTCGTCAAGAACCTCACCACGGCGGCAACGGTCTGGATCTGCGCGGCCTTCGGCATCGCGTGTGGTCTGGCGGCGTGGAGCATCGTGCTGGTGGGCTTGGCAATCACCTTCACACTGCTCATCTTCGGCGGGCCGCTCGAGCGCGCCGTCGAGCGGCGGCTGACGGGGCCCGGCGACGACGCCAGCGGTTGACGGCCGCAGGTGCCGCGGCGCCGGACGCCCGCGGACCGACCTCGTTCGAGCGCGGCCGGCGCTTATCCCCCGCTGCATGTCCGCGCGGCGGGCCTGTGCATCGCAGCAGGCGCCGCGTCGTGGCATAGTTGGACGGAACGAATCGGGATCAACAGGTATCGATGGCCAGCAGAGACGATCTTTTCGGCGGTGGGGCAGCCGCGCGCAAGCCGCTGCCGAAGGCGGCGCCGCAGCAGCCCCAGGCGAAGCCCTCCCGCGTGCCGCAGACCGCCGGCGAAGGCAACTACACGGCCGCCTCCATCGAAGTGCTGGAGGGGCTCGAGCCGGTACGGCGTCGGCCTGGCATGTACATCGGCGGCACCGACGAGAAGGCTCTGCACCACCTGTTCGCCGAGGTGATCGACAACGCCATGGACGAGGCGGTGGCCGGCCACGCCACCTTCATCGAGGTCGAACTGGAGGCTGGCGGCTTCGTGCGGGTGACCGACAACGGCCGCGGCATTCCCATCGATCCGCACCCGAAGTTCCCCAAGAAATCCGCGCTCGAGGTGATTCTCACGACGCTGCACGCGGGCGGCAAGTTCGATTCGAAGGTGTACGAGACGTCGGGCGGCTTGCACGGCGTCGGCGTCTCGGTGGTCAACGCCCTCTCCGACCGGCTGGAGGTGGAGATCGTCCGCGGCCAGACCGTCTACCGCCAGGCCTACTCCCGGGGCCTGCCGCTCGGGCCGGTGGAGACCGTGGGGCGAGCGCCGAATCGCCGCGGCACCACGGTGAGGTTTCATCCGGATCCGCAGATTTTTGGCGCGTCGGCGCATCTGAGCCCGCGCCGGCTGTTCAAGATGGCCCGCTCGAAGGCCTATCTGTTCGGTGGCGTCGAGATCCGCTGGCGCTGCGCGCCCGCCCTGCTCGCCGGCATCGACAACGTGCCGGAAGAGGCGAGCTTCCGCTTTCCGGGCGGCCTGAAGGACTATCTGTCCCGCGAGATCGAAGGCACCGTCATGGTCGCCGAGCAGATCTTCGCGGGCAAGATCGAGAAGCCGGGTGGCCACGGATCCCTGGAATGGGCCATTGCCTGGCTCGCCAACGCCGATGGGTTCATCCACTCCTACTGCAACACCATCCCGACGTCCGAGGGCGGCACCCATGAGCAGGGCCTGCGCCTCGCCCTGCTGCGCGGCCTGCGCGACCATGCCGAGCGGATCGGCCAGAGCAAGCGTGCCGCACAGATCGCCGCCGAGGACGTGATGGTGTCGTGCGCCGCGATGCTCTCGGTGTTCATCCGCGAGCCCGAGTTTCAGGGGCAGACAAAGGACAAGCTCGCCAGCGCGGAGGCGACGCGCATCGTCGAGACGGCCCTGCGCGACGCCTTCGACCATTGGCTCGCCGCGGCCCCGCAGCAAGCCTTGCGCCTGCTCGACTGGACGATCGAGCGCGCCGAGGAGCGGCTGCGCCGGCGGGCCGAGAAGGAAGTCGCCCGCAAGACCGCGACGCGGCGCCTGCGCCTGCCCGGCAAGCTGGCCGATTGCACGGCGGCGGGCGCCGCCGGCTCGGAGATCTTCATCGTCGAAGGCGATTCGGCCGGCGGTAGCGCCAAGCAGGCGCGCAACCGGCAGACCCAGGCGGTGCTGCCGCTGCGCGGCAAGATCCTCAACGTCGCCTCCGCCGGCCGCGACAAACTCGCGCAGAATCAGCAGCTCTCCGACCTCATGCAGGCGCTCGGCTGCGGCAGCGGCAATCAGTATCGCGACGAGGACCTTCGCTACGAGAAGGTGGTCATCATGACGGACGCCGACGTCGACGGCGCCCATATCGCCTCCCTGTTGATCACCTTCTTCTATCGACAGATGCCGAAGCTGATCGACAACGGCCACCTGTACCTCGCGGTGCCGCCGCTGTTCCGCGTCACCAGCGGCAACAAGACGCTGTATGCGCGCGACGAGGCCGATCGCGATCGTCTGATCGCCACCGACTTCAAGGGCCGCAAGGTGGAGGTGGGCCGGTTCAAGGGCCTCGGCGAGATGATGGCGGCACAGCTCAAGGAGACCACCATGGACCCGGCGCGGCGGACGTTGCTGCGGGTGCGGGTGATCGACGAGGAGCGCCCGATCACGACCGACGCCATCGAGCGGCTGATGGGCAACAAGCCGGAAGCACGCTTCGCCTTCATCCAGGAGCGCGCCGCCTTCGCGTCCGACGACGAGCTCGACATCTGATCGGCGGCGGCCCGAACAAGTCCTTAACCCTGTTGCGCGCATCATGCCGGTGGGACGGGCGCTCCCTCGGAGCAGGGCGTTGCGGGTATTCGATCGGGCTGATCACAGCGTCGCGGGTGACCTGGCGAAGGCGGCCATGGCGATCACGTTCGTGTCACTCCTGGCCGTGGGCTGGCTGTTCGCCACGCTCTCGCCCGGCGACGCCGAACGCTGGCTCAGGAGCGAGGCTCCGTTCGCCGCCGAGGGGGCCGGGAGTGATCGTGCAGCCCCGGCGGCGGTCGGCGCCTTGGCCCGGCGGGCGGCCGCGCTGGACCTGCATCCGTGCGGGTGGGTACAGGTCAAGTAGCCGTCCGCGCCGAGGTTGTGGCGAGCCAAGGCTAGACCGCCGCTTTCCCTGCATCCTGGCCTGCTGAACCACGTCATTGACAACTCGCGGTTTTTCCCCATATTCCGGCGCGGCGCTGCGCCCTGTTGGGCTCCCCGAGCGGTGGCCCATTTCGTGCTGGTCACCTTGACTGCCCGCAGACGTACCTCGACAGAGCCCATGGCATTTACTGAACTCGGCCTCAGCGACAAAGTCCTTCAGGCCGTCGAAGCTTCCGGTTACACGCAGCCGACTCCCATTCAGGCGCAAGCGATCCCGCATGTGCTCGCGCGGCGGGACGTGCTCGGCATCGCACAGACCGGCACCGGCAAGACGGCGGCGTTCACGTTGCCCATGCTGACGCTGCTGGAATCCGGACGAGCCCGGGCGCGCATGCCGCGCACCCTCATCCTGGAGCCGACGCGAGAGCTCGCCGCCCAGGTGGAGGAGAGCTTCGCCCGCTACGGCGTCAATCATCGCCTCAACCTCGCCCTGATCATCGGCGGTGTCTCGTTCGGCGACCAGGACGCCAAGCTGATGCGCGGCGTCGATGTGCTCATCGCGACGCCGGGCCGGCTCCTGGATCATTTCGAGCGCGGCAAGCTGCTGCTCAGCGGCATCGAGGTTCTCGTCATCGACGAGGCCGATCGCATGCTCGACATGGGGTTCATCCCCGATATCGAGCGCATCTGCCGCATGGTGCCGTTCACGCGCCAGACGCTGTTCTTCTCGGCCACCATGCCGCCGGAAATTCAGCAGCTCGTCGACAATTTTCTGAGCAACCCGGTCCGGATCGAGGTGGCGAGGCCGGCCAGCGCCGCGGCCACGATCACTCAGCACCTGGTCGCATCGGGCGGCGAAGCCCACGAGAAGCGCGAGACCCTGCGGCGCCTCATTCGCGAGGCGGTCGACCTCAAGAACGGCATCATCTTCTGCAACCGCAAGCGTGACGTGGCGCTCGTGCAGCGCTCGCTCGAGCGTCACGGCTTCAGCGTCGTCGGCCTTCACGGCGACATGGATCAGCGCTCGCGCATGCAGGCGCTTGACCGCTTCCGCAACAACGACGTGCAGCTGCTCGTGGCGAGCGATGTCGCCGCGCGCGGTCTCGACATCCCCGATGTGAGCCATGTCTTCAACTTCGACGTGCCGCACCATCCGGAGGATTATGTTCACCGCATCGGCCGCACCGGCCGCGCCGGCCGCAGCGGCTGGGCCTACACGATCGCCGCGCCCGGTGACGAACGCGCGCTGGAGGCGATCACCAAGCTGATCGGCCAGGACACGCCCTGGGATGGTCCCTCGCTCGCCGAAGCCGAGTTTCCGGCCGCGCGCGAGGAGCGCCGTGGCCGCCGTGACCGGGATGATCGCAAATCCGGACGCAAGGGTGGCCGGCGCGATCGCAAGGGCGGCGACTACGCCGGACCAGCCGACGACGCTCCGGCTTCGGTGGCCTCCGCCCCGCTGCCGCTTGCAGAGCCGCCGGCGCGCAACGGTCGGGGTGATCGTCCGTCGGGACGCGACCGCCGGCGCCACGACGACGAGTGGACGCCTGTCGGCCTCGGCGACCACGTGCCGGCGTTTCTCTTGCGGCCGGTGCGCCTGCCCAAGGCGATAGCCGAAAAGGCCGAGCCCGACGCCGAGACGGCCATGGCCGAGGCACCGCAGAGCGAGGATACGCTCACCTAGAGCGATCAGAAGACCCCTTCATCCCAAGGTGGAACGGGCAAGAAGGTTGCGCCGAGCGCGTCCACAACCGCTCGCACCTTCGGAGCCAGATCGCGCGACCGTGGCCAGAGCGCGGTGATGGGAACGTCTTCGGCTGGTGTGGGGATCGGAACCACTTCAAGCCGCCCGCTGCGGATGTCGTCGGCAGCCAGCCAGGTCGAAAGATAGGCCAGACCCAAACCGCTCACGGTCGCATCCCGCAATGCATCGCCATGGCTGATCGTGTGGCGCGGATGGACTGTGAAGGGCCTGACCATTCCATCAGAGCCCGAAGCTGCCCAAGGCAACGGGCGACCATCCTTGGCGAAGGCGAGGCAGTCGTGATCGCCGAGCTCATCGACGGAGGAAGGACGCCCGCGCCTGTCCAGATAGGCGGGCGAGGCGCAGATGATCGAGCGTTGAGCCCCGATACGCCGACCGATCAGGCTCGCATGATCGCCCGGATCGCCAAGTCGCACCGCAAGATCGATTCCCTCCTCGACCAGATCGACCCTGCGGTCCGTAAAAGAGATGTCCAGCTCCAGGCCGGGGTTCTTGCCCGCGACGTCCGTCAGTACTGGAACAACACATAACCGGCCGAACGATATCGGCAGGTTAATCCGCAACGTCCCTGATACGACGCGTTTTCGCGAGGCGAGCAGCGCCTCCGCTGCAACGAGCTCTTCAAGCACCTTGAGACAGCTCTGGTAATAGGCATGTCCCTCGGCCGTCAGGTTCAGGCTGCGGGTCGTGCGATCGAGCAGCCGGATGCCGAGGCGCTCTTCCAGGCGTGCCACGCTTTTTCCGGTCGCGGATTTGGACACGCCCATGCGTGTCGCCGCCGCCGTGAAGCTGCCTGCCTCCACTGCATGGACGAAGGCTGAAATGCCTTGAAGGTGGGAATGGAGGTTCAGGCTCATCGAATTGGCGACCAAATGGAGGAGGTATTCGGCCAATACATCGCAATACGATCCATATGGCTGTCAATAAGATCCGATGCGCAACGAGCGAAAGAATCGAACATGGGCGAGACAATGAGGCAGTGGCAGTTGCCGTCATTCGGATCGAAGAACCTGGAATTGGCCGAAGTGCGGGTGCCGACGCCGAGCAAGAACGAACTCCTCATCCGGGTTGCAGCGGCTTCGCTCAATTATCGCGACAAGCTGGTGGTGGAAGGCGAGTTGCTTCCCGACAAGCCGGCCATGCCCTTCGTTCCGGTATCCGACATGGTCGGCGAGGTCGTGGCGGTCGGTGCCGACGTGTCCCGCTTCGAGGTCGGCGACCGGGCGCTCGGAAACTTCTGGACACGATGGATCGATGGCCAGCCGCCTGGGGAGATGGCGCGGCACGGCCTGTCGCTAGGCGGCCCTCTTCCCGGAGTGCTGGCCGAATATCTGGTGCTTCATGAGGATGTGGCCGTCAGGGCGCCTGGCTCGCTGACCGACGAGGAAGCGTCCACCTTGCCGGTTGCGGCACTGACAGCATGGTTTTCCCTCATCGAGACGGGTCATCTGAAAGCCGGTGAAACAGTTCTGGTGCAGGGCACCGGCGGCGTTGCTCTGTTTGGCCTTCAGATCGCTCGCGCCTTCGGAGCCCGCGTGATCGTCACGTCGCGAAGCGATGCCAAGCTGGAACGCGCAAAGGCGCTCGGGGCGGCCGATGTCATCAACACGAGCTCGACCCCGGACTGGTCGCTGGCGGCGCTGGAACTGACCGACGGGCGTGGCATCGATCATGTGCTGGAGCTGATCGGCGGCGACAACCTACGACAGTCGGCCGCCGCATTGGCGAGCGGCGGTCGCATCGCCCAGATCGGCTTCCTCAGGGGATCGGAGATCGTGCTGCCCGCCGTTCCCATGATGCTCAAGAGGGCGATCATCCAGGGCATCACGGTCGGGCATCGGCGGGCCTTCGAGGACATGAACCGCGCCATTGACGAGCGCGGTATCAAGCCGATGATCGACGAGGGTTACGCCTTTGAGGACGCCCGTGCCGCGTTCGATCATCTCGAGCGCGGTCCGTTCGGCAAGATCGTCGTGAGGGTCTCGAGGTAGCGTCGGCTCGAGAAACGGCGTGACCTTCAGATGTCGAAGACGTCGCCGCCGTAGCCGGCAGCGGCCGGGATGCGCAGCTGACGGCCCGTTTCGGTCCGCACCATCTCCGGCTGGACGGTGACGATATCGGAGCCGCGCGCCGCCGCCACGGCGTCCGCCGCGCTGCCGTGGGACGCCAGCTTGAACAGGTTTCGCTCCGTCGCGAAGACCAGCGTATAGCGGCCGGCCTTGGCGTCGCTCAAGGCCTGCGATGCAGTGATCCAAGTGGAATCGACGGCCTCGCCTCCGTCGTGCAGGGCCGCCTGGTCCTCCGGCGCGATGGCCAGGAAGAAGTGCGTGTCGAAGCGCTTCGGCATGCCGACCGGCGTGATCCAGTGGGCGAACGGCACCAGCAGCTCCGTCGCCAGCACCAGCCGCTCCTGCTCGATGATCGACGCGAAGCTGACGGCGCCGGTGCAAAGCGCCTGGCGATGGGCCTGATCGATGCCGGCGAGCTCGCCGGCCGGTAGCAGGTTCCCGGCACCGGCGCGGCGGGCCAGGAGCACGCCGCATTCCTCGAACGCTTCGCGTATCGCCGCGATGCGGAAGGTCATCGCGGTCAGGTCGGAGCCGGCCACGTCGACGCGCCATTCGGGCCGCTCGGCAATGAGCCGATCGCCTGGATCGATGCTGCCACCCGGGAACACGAGCGCGCCGGACGCGAAGTCGATCTGATGGTGACGAACCACCATAAAGATCTCCGGCCCCTCCCCCGCGTCGCGAAGAAGGATGACCGTGGCGGCCTGTCGAAACGTTTCTGGGGGCGCGTTCATGGGGCAGAGTCTTGCCCCGAAGTGGACGCCGCTGCAAGCCGCCCCGGACGCGGATCAGGCCCCTGTCAGGCGCGCCGCCGCGGCGGCGTTGCCGTGGAGGCGCGTGCGCGGGCTTTCGGCGGTCGGGGCGCACGTTGGCGCCTGGCCTTCGCCGCCTTGCCTTGCCGCGCCGTGTCCAGGGCGATGCGTCCCCAACGGGCGGCGGCCTCGGGGTCGTCCAGGGCCTCGTCGGGGAGGCGCCAGAAGGCAACGGCGACCTCCCGCCCCTGGCGGGTGTAGGTAAACGGCGCGGATCCGGCCGCACGGAAGAGAGGCTCGCTGGTCGCGTCGACCTTCAGGTACAGCTCTCCACGCAGCGCCAGCGCAAAGCAGACGTCGTCGACGAAGACGCCATAGCCGCTGAACATGCGCCGCGTGCGAATCGGCCCCAGGCCCTCGAACAGATCCTGGATCGAGGTGCCGTCCATGGTTCAGAGGGCGGCGAGCGCGTCCGCCTTGGCCGGGGCGATGGCCACCGACTCGCCGCAGCCGCAGGCCGACGTCTGATTCGGGTTGTTGAAGACGAAGGTCGAGGCAAGCTTGTCGGTCTTGAAGTCCATCTCGGTTCCCAGCAGGAACAGCACCGCCTTGGGGTCGATGATGAGCTTGACGCCCTTGTCCTCGATCACCTCGTCACGCGGCTCGATGGCCTCGGCATATTCCATCGTGTAGGCCATGCCGGCGCATCCGCCGTTGCGCACGCCGACCCGGAGACCGACGAAGGGGCGATCGGAATTGGCCATGATCTCCCGCACGCGGTCGGCTGCTGCGTCGGTCAGGGTCATCAGCTTGAATTTGGCGGCATTGGCCATGACGTACCTCCACGCGGCAAGGTTCAAGGCCCTGCGCGATACATGGAAGATAAGGGTCCGGAGGCAGAAGGTCGAGTGCCGTTCCGTATGGTGCGACGCACCATAATCACACCAGACAAGGCGCCTACGGCATGGCTGCCGGGGCGGCACCGTCTGACCTATGCGTAGGCAGCAAGCCTGATCTTGCGTCGCCGGCCCACGCAATGTGCTGCAGCGCACATCATATTCCGCGCCGCATCACTTATATACGCGTCTCAACCTTGTGTGTGCGTATATTTCCGGCTCTGGCTCGCTCCAGCGCCGCAAAAAGGAGCAGGTCATGCTTTTGGGCTTTATCGTCGCAAAGATCAGGAACTGGCGGAGGTATCGGGAGACGGTGAACGAACTGTCCCGGTTGACCGACCGCGAATTGGAGGATCTGGGAATCGCCCGGTGGGACATCCCATTCGTGGCCAAGCGGCAGAGCGTCGCCTGATCTGTGATCCGTCCGCCTATGCGGAAGTAACGCCCGCCAATTGGCGGGCGTTTGCCGTTCTGGGATAGGTATTTCTGGTGATATTCAAGTGATGTCGGACCGTGCGCGCACGGTGGTCGCTCTGCGGGGTCTTGCCGTCGGGACCAGCGCTGATAGTCGACCGACTGGGAGGCGGCGCGGCGTAGGGCCAAAATCTACCATCAACTGGGTCGGCGCCGGTCAGACCCGTCGCACCTCTGTCACTTACCGAGGTCTGCCGCCTCGCCCGGAGGCTTGCGACCCTGCCCGCGCGGTGCTTTGGTGACGTCACGTCAGCGGCGACAGCCAAGCCGCCGCGTCCGCACCTTGCAACTCCTGCCCACGTGATCGATGACCGAATCCGGCGCCGCCCGCCCCTCCCCATCGCCCCTTTCGCCTGCTGAACATTTGTGCACGGTCCACGTCATCGGCGGCGGCCTGGCGGGAAGCGAGGCCGCCTGGCAGGTGGCCGAAGCCGGCGTGCCCGTCGTTCTGCACGAGATGCGGCCGGTCAGGACGACCGAAGCGCACCAGACCGACGGCCTGGCGGAGCTCGTCTGCTCCAACTCCTTTCGTTCGGACGACGCGGAGTTCAACGCCGTCGGGCTCCTGCACCAGGAGATGCGGCGGCTCGGCTCGCTGATCATGCGCGCCGCGGATGCCAACCAGGTGCCGGCCGGCGGCGCGCTGGCCGTCGACCGCGACGGTTTTTCGGCCGCGATCACGACGGCGCTCGCCCAGCACCCGCGGGTCACCATCGAGCGCGGCGAAGTCGATGCGCTGCCGCCGGACGATTGGGACGAGGTGATCGTGGCCACCGGGCCGCTCACCTCGGCGCCGCTGGCGGCGGCGGTGCGGACGCTCACCGGCACGGATCAGCTGGCCTTCTTCGATGCCATTGCGCCGATCGTCTACCGCGACAGCATCGACATGTCCGTCGCCTGGTTCCAGTCGCGCTACGACAAGCCGGGGCCAGGCGGCTCCGGCGCCGACTACATCAATTGTCCGCTGTCGCAGCAGCAGTACGACGCGTTCGTCGACGGCTTGCTCGCCGGCGACAAGACGAGCTTCAAGGACTGGGAGGCGTCGACCCCCTATTTCGACGGTTGCCTGCCGATCGAGGTGATGGCCGAGCGCGGGCGCGAGACGCTCAGGTACGGGCCGATGAAGCCGGTCGGGCTCACCAACGCCCATGCCCCGCAGGAGAAGCCCTACGCCGTCGTGCAGCTCCGCCAGGACAATGCGCTGGGCACGCTCTATAACCTCGTCGGCTTCCAGACGAAGCTGAAGCACGCCGAGCAGGTGCGGCTGCTGCGCACGATCCCGGGCCTCGAGGCGGCCGAATTCGCCCGCCTGGGCGGCCTGCACCGCAACACCTACCTGAATTCGCCGCGCCTGCTCGACGGGACCTTGCGCCTCAAGGCCGAGCCGCGGCTCCGGTTCGCCGGTCAGATCACCGGCTGCGAAGGCTACGTGGAGAGCGCCGCCATGGGCCTGCTGGCCGGCCGGGCGGCGGCCGCGGCCCGCCTCGCGCGGCCCTTCGCGGCACCGCCGGCGACCACAGCGCTCGGCGCGCTGCTCAACCACATCACCGGCGGGCACGTCGAGACGCTCGACCAGGGGCCCCCGTCGTTCCAGCCCATGAACGTCAATTTCGGCCTGTTCCCACCCCTCGACCGGGCGCCGCGCGCAGAGGACGGCAAGCGTCTGCGCGGCAGGGACAAGACGCTCGCCAAGAAGCGGGCGCTGACCGATCGCGCCCGCGCCGACCTGGAGGCATGGGCTGCTCAGCAGGCGGCAATCGCCACCTGAGCCGATCTCAGCGGCGCCGAGGCGCCGGAACATCGATTCCATCGGAGCGTCCGCCGCTCTGGAGCGCTTCCCGATCAACCGATCGGAGAGAAGCGCTCCAGATGAAATGGCGTGGATCAGTCCATCTGATCGGGAAATGCTCTAACGCGCAGCCCGCCACAGCCGCCACTGGCGGAGCCATTGCGGCACTTCGACCACCGTGCCGAAGGGGTCGTAGTGGGGGCCTTCCATGCGGTCGAGGTACAGCGGTGCCACCGTGGCCGGCAGGAGCGCCGTGCGCAGCACCGGCGGCAGGGCCGGCAGCATCTTGACGTATTGAGCGAAGTGCCGACGCGCCAGGGTGCGCATGTCGGCCAGCGCCGCCCGCAGCCGATCGCTGTCGGTGCCGCTCACGATCTCGTCGCGGCCGACACCGTGGCGATCGAGCACGTCGGCCGGCAGATAGACCTGGCCGCGCCGGGCGTGCCAGGGGAAGGCGCGCAGCAGGCCGGTGATGGCATAGGCCACGCCGGCGTGGCCGGCGGCGTCGGCGCCGCCCGGGTCCCGCCCCTCCGCCAGGACGAAACTGGCGAGGCGGAGCAGCGCCGACGAGGTCTCCCCGCAATAGCCTTCCAGGCTGGCGACGGTCGGCATCGGGTCGTCGTAGAGGTCGAAGGTCCTGGCATCCAGCAGGTCGAGGAAGGCCTGCGGCGGCAGTCTGAAAGCGGCCATCGTGGCGAGAACGGCAGCGGCGATGGGATGAGCCGACACATCCCCCCTCGCCTCGCCCATCACGGCGTCGCGCCACCATTGCAGGCGGATCTCGCCGGCGACGGGCTGCGCCGCCACCTCGCGAATCCGGGCCACATCGAGCGAGAAGGCATACAGGGCGAAGAGGTGCGCGCGCTTGTTGGCGGGCGCCAGCAGGACGGCGAGATACCGGTCCCGGTCGCCCTCGCGCAGCAGCGTCCGACAGTGGCCGAAGGCCGCCTCCAGCCGCTCAGGCACAGATGCCGCCGCCATGGGCCCTCGTCATTCCACCGCGATCAGGCCGGCGCCGATCTTGCGATCCTCAGCCACCAGCACGTTGTATGTTCTGGCAGCGGCCGATGTCGGCATCACGTCAACGGCCATGCCATGCTCGCGCAGCATCGCCCGCAGCGGTGCCGGCAGGGGCACGAGCTCGACACCGCTGCCGAACAGCATCAGCTCGATGGCGGACGCCTCGGCCAGGATGTCGACGAGGCTGCCGGCATCAAGGTCGGCCATGGCGCCGACCGGCCAGGCGCGGATACCCGACGGCAGCGCCAGGATCGAGCCCCGGTGCGACATGCCGCCGAAGCGGAAGCCATGATTGCCGTAGGCGTCGAGCAGATGCCGGCCCGGCAGGAAGCGTCCGGTCTCTGGCCCGTCGGGGCTCAAGGGGCCGCACCGGCGGGCCCGGGGCGCCGCGCCGGCTTGGCCGCAGCGCTCTCGTCGGCATCGGCCGGCGCCCGATTGCTAGCCTTCACCCCCAGATAGATCAGCGATGGCGAGGAGATGAACACGGCGGAATAGGTGCAGATGACAACGCCGAACAGCATCACCACGGCGAAATCGCGGATCGCCTGCCCCCCGAACAGCACCAGCGCCAGTAGCGACAGCGCGGTCGTCGTCGCCGTCATGGCCGTGCGCGACAGGGTGGAGTTGACCGACAGGTCGAGCAGCTCTTCGATCGGCATCGACTTGTAGCGGCGCAGGAGCTCGCGCGTACGGTCGAACACGACGACGGTCTCGTTCAGCGAGTAGCCAACGATGGTGAGGATCGCCGCGATCGAGGTCATGTTGAACTCGGTGCGCGTCATCAGGAAGAAGCCGATGGTGAGCACGATGTCGTGCATCGTGCCGATGATGGCGCCGATGGCGAACTGCAGCTCGAAGCGGAACCACAGATAGGTCAGGACGGCGAGGATCGACAGAACGACGCCCAGCGTTCCCGATTGCACCAGCTCGCCGGAGACGCGGGGACCGACGGTCTCGACCCGGCGGAACTCGTAGTCCTTCTCGAAAGCCGCGCGCGCCTTCTGCACCACGGCTCCCTGCGCCTGCTCGCCCCCCGGCTGCACCGGCACGCGCAGCGAGACGCCGCCCTCGCTGCCGTATTCCTGCACCTCGACCTCACCGACGCCGAAGCCGTGAGCGATTTCACGCACCTGGCCGACGTTGGCCTGGCCGTTACGGGCCTGCAGTTCGATCAGCGTGCCGCCGGTGAAATCGATGCCGAAATGCAGCCCGACCGTGAGCAGCATGACAGCCGTCGCCAGCGACAGCAGGGCGGAGAACGGAAAGCTGAACCGCCGGAAGCGGACGAAGCGGAACCGCGTGTTGTCGGGGACGATACGGAGCAGACGCACGGGTCTTTGCCTCTCAGCGCGTTCTCCGGCGGGGGACTGAGCCGCCCGCCAGGTCGGAACGCATCATTGTCATGTCAGAACGGCAGCTGCTTGGGCCGCGCCGTCCGGTACCACAGAGCGATCATCATGCGTGTCATGGTCACCGCGGTGATCACCGTCGTCAGAATGCCGAACAGGAAGACCACGGCGAAGCCGCGGACCGGCCCCGAGCCGAGCAGGAACAGGATCAATGCGGCGATCGCCATGGTGCTGTTGGAGTCGAAGATCGTGGCGAACGCTCGGTTGAAGCCGGCGTCGATGGCCGAGATGATCGACCGCCCGGCCTTCGCCTCCTCGCGGATGCGCTCGTAGATCAGCACGTTGGAATCGACGGCCGTGCCGATGGTGAGCACGATGCCGGCGATGCCGGGCAAGGTCAGTGTCGCGCTCACCAGCGACATCAGCGCGAAGATGAACACCACATGGACGATGAGCGCGATGTTGGCGAACAGGCCGAACAGGCCATAGGTCGCGAACATGAACAGCACCACGAAGATCGTGGCGAGATAGGTCGCCGTCTTGCCGGCTTCGATCGAATCCTTGCCGAGCCCCGGGCCGACCGTGCGCTCCTCGACCACCGTGAGCTTGGCCGGCAACGAGCCGGCCCGCAGCAGCAACGCCAGGTCGTTGGCCTGTTGCACGGTGAAGCGGCCAGAAATCTGGCCGGAGCCGCCGGTGATCGGGTTGATGATGCGGGGAGCGGAAATGACCTCGTTGTCGAGAACGATGCCGAGCGGCCGACCGACGTTCTCCGACGTCGCCTGACCGAATCTCTGCGCGCCCTTCACATTGAAGCGGAAGTTGACGATCGGCTCCGACGTCCGCTGATCGAAGCCGGGCTGGGCATCGACCAGATCCTCGCCTTCGACGATCACGCGCTTTTCGACCGCCACCGGCTGGCCGTTGGCATCCTTGGACGGCAGCATGTCGACCTCGCCGGGCGAACCGCCGCCTTCAGCGAGGAAGCGAAACTGCAGCTTGGCGGTTTTGCCGAGCAGATCCTTGAGCCGCTGCGGGTCCTGCAGGCCGGGGACCTGCACCAAGATGCGGTCGGCTCCCTGGCGCTGGATGCTCGGCTCGGTCGTACCGACGGCATCGACACGTTTGCGCAGCACCTCGATCGCCTGCCCAAGAGCGCGGCTGATCCGGTCGCGGATGCCGGCCTCGGTCAGGTTCAGCTGCACCAGGCCACCGTCGCCGGTCGTCACCTCGATCGTCTGGGCGCCGGCCTGGCCGAGCAGGGCGTTGCCGATCGGCTGCGCAAGCTCACGCAGGCGCGGCAGCACCTTGTCGCGATCGGCATCGCTGGCGACGCGGAACTGGACGCCGCGCGGCGTCACGGTGATGCCGCCCTGCGGCGTCACGCGCTGCTCGCGCAGGATGCGGCGCACGTCGTCGCGCATGCTGGCGATCTGGGTGCGGATCAGATCGTTGCTGTCGACCTCGAGCAGGACGTGCGAGCCGCCCTGCAGGTCGAGGCCGAGGACCACGGCCTTGTGCGGCAGGATCCAGCTCGGCAGCCACGAGGGCGTGGCGGCCGCGATCGCGTCCCGCGTTTCCTTCGAGAACAGGTTGGGAGCGGCGTAAAGAAACCCGGCGAACGTCAGGGCGAGAATGGCGACGATCTTGCCGGTCGAGTAGCGAAGCATGTGTCTGTGTCTTTCGACCTACCGGGCGCAGCCGTGGCGGGCGGGGCCGCGCCTACCGCGCGCCGTATCGGCGGACTCAACATCGGGTCGGCGAGCCGATCGGGCTCGGGCCGCGGTCACGCCGCCTTGACCGGCTCGGCCTTGGTGCGCACCTCGCTGACGGTCGAGCGCAGAACGCGCACGCGCACGTTGTCGGCGATCTCCACTTCCAGCTCGTTGCTCTCGTCGACCACCTTGGTGACCTTGCCGATGATGCCGCCCGCGGTCACGACCGTGTCGTTCCGGCGGATGCTCTTCATCATATCCTGATGCTCCCTGGCGCGCCGCTGCTGCGGCCGCAGGATCAGGAAATACATGATGACAAATATCAGCAGAAAAGGGACGAGCTGGATAATAAGATCGCTGCCGCCGGCGGGTGCCGCGGATTGTGCGTAGGCGGGCGTAAACACGAAGGCGCTCCTCGGAACGTCTGGCGGACGTCTGCCCGCTTGATGAATGAGAATTGGCGCGGACTATAGCGACCAAGCCCGCGAAAGCAACGCCGCCCGAACCGGTCGAGACCGGGAGGGCGCAGGCTGTCGCGGCTCCTTCGTCGGCGCCGCGACGTCGGACAGCTATTCGTCGGCCGCGTCGAGAGGCGTGCTCACGCCCTCGTCCCCTTCGCCGTCGTCGCTGACCCGCTCCACCGAGACGACACGCTCGCCGTCCGCCGTATTGAAGACGATCACCCCCTGGCTGCCGCGCCCGACGATGCGGATGCCGTCGACCGGCACCCGGATGAGCTGGCCGCCGTCGGTCACGAGCATGATCTGATCGTTGTCCTCGACCGGGAAGGAGGCGACGAGGCGGCCGTTGCGCTCGTTGACGGCCATGGCGACGATGCCCTTGCCGCCGCGACCGGTGACCCGGTACTCATAGGCCGACGAGCGCTTGCCGTAGCCGTTGGCCGACACGGTGAGGATGAATTGCTCCTCGGCGCCCAGGAAGCCGTAGCGATCCGTCCCGAGCTCGGTATCGCCCTCGCTCTCCTCCTCGGTCGTCTCGACGGCAGGCTCCTCGGTATCGCCGTTCGCGTCGCCGTTCGCAGCCCGGCGGGCGGCGCCGGCCTGGCGCAGGTAGAGTGTGCGCTCGCCAGGGGTGGCGTCGACGTGGCGCAGGATGGCCATGGAGATGACCTCGTCGCTCTCGCCCAGCGCGATACCGCGCACGCCCGTCGAGTCGCGGCCCTTGAACACCCGCACGTCCGGGACGCGGAAGCGGATGCACTGCCCCTTGGCAGTGGTGAGCAGCACGTCATCCTTTTCGGTGCAGGTCTGCACGCCGGCGATCGCGTCGCCGTCGTCGAGCTTCATGGCGATCTTGCCGGCCCGGTTCACATTGGTGAAGTCGGACAGCTTGTTGCGCCGGACGCCGCCGCTCACCGTGGCGAACATGACATCGAAATCGTCCCAGGTGTCCTCGTCCTCGGGCAGCGGCATGATCGTCGTGATGCGCTCGCCGTCCTGCAGCGGCAGCATGTTGACCAGCGCCTTGCCGCGCGCCTGGGGCGCTGCGAGCGGCAGGCGCCACACCTTCTCCTTGTAGACCTGGCCGCGCGAGGAGAAGAACAGGATCGGCGTGTGGGTCGAGGCCACGAACAGCCGCGTGACGAAGTCCTCGTCGCGCGTGTTCATGCCGGACCGGCCCTTGCCGCCGCGGCGCTGTGCCCGGTAGGTCGAGAGCGGCACCCGCTTGATGTAGCCTGCGTGGGAGACGGTGACGACCATGTCCTCGCGCTGGATCAGGTCCTCGTCGTCGACATCACTCGACCAGTCGTCGATGCGGGTACGGCGCGCCGTGGCGAAGTTGGTCTTCGCCTCGACGAGCTCTTCCGTGACGATGGCCATGATCCGCTCTCTCGAGCTCAGGATCGCCAGATACTCCCGGATCTCGTCGGCGATCGTCGTCAACTGGCCGGCGATCTCGTCGCGGCCGAGGCCGGTCAGGCGCTGCAGGCGCAGGTCGAGGATCGCGCGAGCCTGCACCTCCGACAGCCGGTAGGTGCCGTCGTCTTCAAGCCCATGGCGCGGATCGTCGATGAGCTCGATCAGCGGCGCCATGTCCTTGGCCGGCCAGTTCCGCACCATCAACGCCTCGCGCGCGGCGGCCGGGTCCGGCGCCGTGCGGATCAGATGGATGACCTCGTCGATGTTGGCGACCGCAATGCCGAGGCCCACCAGCACGTGAGCGCTGTCGCGCGCCTTGTTGAGCAGGTACTTGGTGCGCCGGGAGACGACCTCCTCACGGAAGTCGACGAAGGCGCGGATCATGTCGAGGAGCGTCAGCGTCTCCGGCCGGCCGCCGTTCAACGCCACCATGTTGGCGCCAAAAGAGGTCTGCAACGGCGTGAAGCGGTAGAGCTGGTTGAGCACCACGTCGGCCATCGCCTCGCGCTTGAGCTCGATGACGATGCGCATGCCGTCGCGATCGGATTCGTCGCGCAGATCGCTGATGCCTTCGATGCGCTTCTCCCGGACCAGCTCCGCAATGCGCTCGATCAGCGTCGCCTTGTTCACCTGATACGGGATCTCGGTGAAGACGATCGCCTCGCGCTCTTTGCGGATCTCCTCGACCTTGGCGATGCCGCGCATGATGATCGAGCCGCGGCCGGTGTGATAGGCGGCCCGGATGCCACCGCGTCCCAGGATGGCGCCGCCGGTCGGAAAGTCAGGGCCCGGAATGATCTCGATCAGCTCGTCGATCGAGATCGCCGGATCCTTGATGTAGGCGATACAGGCGTCGATCACCTCGCCCAGGTTGTGCGGCGGGATGTTGGTCGCCATGCCGACGGCGATGCCGCCGGCGCCGTTCACCAGGAGGTTCGGGAACTTGGCCGGCAGGACGGTCGGCTCCTGCTCGCGCCCGTCGTAGTTCGGCTGAAAGTCGATGGTGTTCTTGTCGAGGTCGTCGAGCAGCAGCATGGTCGGACGCGCCAGCCGGACCTCGGTGTAACGCTCCGCCGCCGCGGGATCGCCGTCGATCGAGCCGAAATTGCCTTGGCCGTCGACCAGCGGCAGCCGAAGCGAAAAATCCTGCGCCAGGCGCACCAGCGCGTCGTAGATCGCGGGGCCGCTGTGCGGGTGGTACTTGCCCATCGTATCGCCCGTCACGCGGGCCGACTTGTTGTACGGCCGCTCGGGCGTGTAGTTGCTCTCGTGCATCGAGAACAGGATGCGCCGGTGCACCGGCTTGAGCCCGTCCCTCACGTCGGGCAGTGCACGGCTGACGATTACGCTCATGGCGTAAGCCAGGTACGACTGCCGCATCTCGTCGGTCAGGGACACCGGTGTGATGTCGCCGCTCGGCGGAAGGTCGTCGGGGCCGCCGCGGCCCTGCTCGTCATCGTCTGCCAAAGTCTTGTCCGGTCTTGTTGATTGAGTAAGTCAGTACCGACTTACCAGCTCTAGCCGATTCACGGCCGCAGGGCGATCCATGCAGGCCCTGAGAGCTGTGGTTCATGGGGCGGGTAGAGCCCTCCATATAGGGAATTTCACCGCCGATAGCGAGACGGACCGTTGGCCGCGCCCGCCGGCCGCTGGCGCTCGCGCAGCCGGGTGCGCGGCACGATCGACGGGATGACGCCGTATTCCTCGTGGGTGTGGGCGCCGTCGACGTCGGGCTCATCGGTCCGCGGCCCGACGCGCAGGACAACGATGTCGCCCAGGCCGCTGCGATCACCGGGCCGCGGGGCGATCGTCCATGAAGGCGGCAATGGCGGCGCCCGCCTCGCCGATGGTCAGCAGCCCGTTCAGATGTCCAAAGTCGCCGCCGATTTCGACGTGCTGGACATGGGCTCCGCCGTCGCGCAGCGCGGCCAGCGTCGCGGCGGCCGTCGCCGGCGGGAACACATGGTCGGTGGGCGTGGTGATGTAGAGCACCGGTGCCCGCACGCGCGCCATCGCCTCGGTCAGGCTCTCGCTGCCGCCCGCCACGTAGAGCTGGTTGGCTCGCGCCAGGTAGAGCAGATGGTTGGCGTCGCAGAGCGCCACCCGCAGCGACGCGAGCTGCGCCAAGCCGCCAACGATGCCGAAGCTCTGGGAGAGACCGACGCGCGGGTTTTCCCCGGGCATGGCCGACGAGCCGAAGGTGGAGAGCGCCCAGGGCCGATCGTTGGCGTGCAGGGCCACCATCTTCAGCGCCTGGGTGAGCCCGGCGGTCGGCGCGCCGTTGCCGTAATAGTCGCCGCCGCGCCAGTGGGCGTCGAGGGTGATCGGTGCAGCCCACGCGTCGAGCCAGGCGATGAGCCAGGCATCGGCGGCGCCGGCGCAGATCACCGGCATGATGCGGCCGACCATGTCGGGAAAGCGGGCCGCCCAGTCGAACGTCTGCAGGCCGCCCATGGACGGGCCCGCGACCGCATGCAGCCTCTCGATCCCGAGGCTGCGCACCAGTTCGCGCTGGACGCGGACGAAATCGCCGATCTCCAGGATGGGGAAGTCGAGTCCGTAGGGCTTGCCCGAGGCCGGATCGATCGACGCCGGCCCCGTGGTGGTGACCCTGGGATCGTGGGCATTGAGATTGATCAGCGTGTCGGAGGAGAGGACGAAGAACCGGTCGGTGTCGATCGGCTTGCCCGGACCGACGATGGCATCCCAATAGCCCGGCAGCGCATCCTCAGGCGCATAGCGGCCTGCGGCGTGGCTGGTGCCGGAAAAATAATGGCAGATCAGGATGGCGTTCGATCGCTCGGCGTTGAGCGTGCCGTAGCTCTCCCAGCCGATCCGGACGTCGGACAGCACACGGCCGCCGAGGGTCTCGTAGCGCGGCAGCTCGAAGACCTGCTTGCGGATGCCGTCGAGCGCCCCTGCCATCGTGCCGTGTCCTCTTGCTGACCGCGCCGGTCGAGCCGGCCTGACAATCGGGGATCAGATCGGTGGGGCTGGAACGGTGAGACTAGAACGGAATGTCGTCGTCCAGGATCTGCGAGCTCGATGCGCCGCCGCGCTCCATCGGCGACGAGCGGCCGAAGTCGCCGCCCCGGCTCACCTGGCCGCGCGGCGCGCCGCCGCCTTCGTCGGCGTAGTCGCTCGAACCGCCGCCGCGACTGTCGAGGATGGTGAGCTCACCGCGGAAGCGCTGCAGCACCACCTCGGTCGAATAGCGCTCCTGGCCACTCTGATCGGTCCACTTGCGGGTCTGCAGCTGGCCTTCGATGTAAACCTTCGTGCCCTTCTTCAGGTACTGCTCGGCGATCTTCGCCAGGTTCTCGTTGAAGATGACGACCGAATGCCACTCGGTGCGCTCCTTGCGCTCGCCGCTGGCCTTGTCGCGCCAGGTCTCGGACGTGGCGATGCGCAGATTGACGACGGGCTCGCCGGACGGCAGCCGCCGCGTCTCGGGATCGCGGCCGAGATTGCCGACGAGAATGACCTTGTTGACGCTGCCGGCCATGCGACCCTCCATATTCCAGCGCTGTTTGTGCAAGCTGCCCGTGGCGACCACAAGGCGCCACGGCCGACGCACGGGGTTGTCCCCAGGAAAGCGCCGGCTGCCATCGGATCAATGTTCTCAATTTGTTCCAACATGGCCCGTGAATTGAGCTGGGTCAACAGGCCACTATCCGATGTACCCGATTTGTTCTAACCTGCCGGCAGAATCATACACCGCGCCGCAGGCTGGCGCCTCCCGGGTCCTCATCTTAGATAGGGGGCGCGAGGCGCTGTGCCGGCAGCAGGCCCGCCATTTGCAACAACGAAACTTATGCACAGCAAACCTCGTGCAACAACGAACCGCGGCGCCGAGGCGGCCCTGTCCGAACGCCCCCATCAGCCGCTGAGGCGATCCATGGCTCCCCTCGACGATGTCTTCGACCGCTCGGCCGCCCGTGACCAGCGCGTGATCGCCATCCGCGGCGCGCGCGAGCATAACCTCAAGAACGTGGATCTGGTGATCCCGCGCGATCGGCTGGTCGTGTTCACCGGCCTCTCCGGCTCGGGCAAATCGTCGCTTGCCTTCGACACCATCTACGCCGAGGGCCAGCGGCGCTACGTCGAGTCCCTCTCGGCCTACGCGCGCCAGTTCCTCGAGATGATGCAGAAGCCCGACGTCGACCAGATCGACGGGCTGTCGCCGGCGATCTCGATCGAACAGAAGACGACGTCCCGCAATCCGCGCTCGACCGTCGGCACCGTGACCGAGATCTACGACTACATGCGTCTGCTGTGGGCGCGCGTCGGCATCCCCTATTCACCCACGACGGGGCTGCCGATCGAAAGCCAGACGGTGAGCCAGATGGTCGACCGCGTGCTCGCCCTGCCGGAGCGGACGCGGCTCTATCTGCTCGCCCCCGTGGTGCGCGGCCGCAAGGGCGAGTATCGCAAGGAGCTCGCCGATTTCCTCAAGCGCGGCTTCCAGCGCGTCAAGATCGACGGCGAGTTCCACGAGATCGCCGAGGCCCCGGCTCTCGACAAGAAGCTCAAGCACGACATCGACGTGGTCGTCGACCGCATCGTCGTGCGCAGCGATATCGCCGCCCGGCTCGCCGACAGCTTCGAGACGGCGCTGGAGCTCGCCGACGGCATCGCGGTCATCGAGTACGCCGACCAGACGGACGCCAAGGGCGAAGCGAAGCGGATCGTCTTCTCGCAGAAATTCGCCTGCCCGGTCTCCGGCTTCACCATCCCCGAGATCGAGCCGCGGCTGTTCTCGTTCAACAATCCCTACGGCGCCTGCCCGGTCTGCGACGGTCTCGGCTCGGAAATGCGCATCGATCCGGCGCTGATCGTGCCGGACGAGACGCTGACCTTGCGCGGCGGCGCCATCGCGCCCTGGGCCAAGTCGACCTCCCCCTATTACGGCCAGACCCTCGACGCGCTGGCCCGGCACTTCGGCTTCAAGGTGACGGCACGCTGGGCCGATCTCCCCGAGGACGTGCATCGGATCATCCTGTTCGGCACCGGCTCGGAGCCGATCCGCTTCGCCTACGACGACGGGGCGCGCTCCTACGAGGTGAAGAAGCCGTTCGAGGGCGTCATCACCAACCTGGAGCGCCGCTACAAGGAGACCGAGAGCGACTGGGCGCGCGAGGAGATCTCCCGCTTCATGTCGGCGACGCCCTGCGCCGGATGCGGCGGCTACCGGCTCAAGCCCGAGGCACTGGCGGTCAAGATCGCAGGCCACCACGTCGGCGAAGTGGCAGAGCTCTCGGTCCGCGAGGCGCGCGGCTGGTACGAGCGCCTGCCGGACGAGCTCACCGACAAGCAGAACGAGATCGCCGGGCGTATCCTCAAGGAGATCCGCGACCGGCTGACCTTCCTGCTCGACGTCGGGCTCGACTATCTCACGCTGTCGCGCGCCTCGGGTACGCTCTCGGGCGGCGAGAGCCAGCGCATCCGCCTGGCTTCGCAGATCGGCTCCGGGCTTACCGGCGTGCTCTACGTGCTGGACGAGCCGTCCATCGGGCTGCACCAGCGCGACAACGAACGGCTGCTGGCGACGCTGAAGCGCCTGCGCGACCTGGGCAACAGCGTCATCGTCGTCGAGCATGACGAAGACGCCATCCTGCAGGCCGACCACGTGGTGGACGTCGGCCCCGGCGCCGGCATCCACGGCGGCCGCATCGTGGCCCAGGGCGCCCCCGACGACATCATGAAGTCGCCGGCGTCGCTGACCGGCGAATATCTGGTCGGCACCAAGACCGTCCCCGTGCCTGCCAAGCGGCGCAAGGCCGGCAAGGGCCGCGCGCTCAAGCTGGTCGGCGCCACCGGCAACAATCTGAAGGGGGTGACGGCGGCGATCCCGCTCGGCACGTTCACGGCCATCACTGGCGTCTCCGGCGGCGGCAAGTCGACGCTGATCATCGACACGCTCTACAAGGCGGTAGCGCGGCGGCTGAACGGCGCCATCGAGCATCCCGCGCCGTTCGAGCGGATCGAGGGGCTCGAGCACCTGGACAAGGTCATCGACATCGACCAGTCGCCGATCGGGCGCACCCCGCGGTCGAACCCGGCGACCTATACGGGGGCGTTCACGCCCATCCGCGAATGGTTCGCGGGCCTTCCCGAAGCGAAGGCGCGCGGCTACCAGCCGGGCCGCTTCTCGTTCAACGTGAAGGGCGGGCGCTGCGAGGCCTGCCAGGGCGACGGCGTCATCAAGATCGAGATGCACTTCCTGCCCGACGTCTACGTCACCTGCGACGTCTGCAAGGGCAAGCGCTACGACCGCGAGACGCTGGAGGTGAAGTACCGGGAGAAATCGATCGCCGACGTGCTCGACATGACCGTCGACGAGGCACGGGAGCTGTTCAAGGCGGTGCCGGCGATCCGCGACAAGATGGAGACCCTGGCGCGGGTCGGCCTGGGCTACGTCAAGGTGGGCCAGCAGGCGACCACCCTGTCGGGCGGCGAGGCGCAGCGCGTCAAGCTGTCGAAGGAGCTGGCCCGGCGGGCAACCGGCCGCACCCTGTACATCCTCGACGAGCCCACCACCGGGCTGCACTTCCACGACGTCGCCAAGCTGCTGGAGGTGCTGCACGAGCTGGTCGAGCAGGGCAACACCGTGGTGGTCATCGAGCACAATCTGGAGGTCATCAAGACCGCCGACTGGGTGATCGACCTGGGGCCGGAGGGCGGCGACGGCGGCGGCACCATCGTCGCCGAGGGCACGCCGGAGGAGGTGGCCCGGGCCAAGGGCAGCCATACCGGGCGCTTCCTCGCCGAAGTGCTGGCGCGCCGGCCACTGAAGCGCGCCTCCAAGGCGGCCGCCAAAGCCCAGGCGGCGGAATGACCGTGCAAGCGACGCGGGATATCGCCGATCTGATCGCCATCATGGCGCGCCTGCGCACGCCGGGCAGCGGCTGCGCCTGGGATCTGGCGCAGACCTTCGCCACGATCGCGCCCTACACCATCGAGGAGGCCTACGAGGTGGCCGAAGCGATCGCGCGCGGCGACCTCGTCGACCTGCGCGACGAGCTGGGCGACCTCCTGCTGCAGGTGGTGTTCCACGCCCGCATGGCGGAAGAGCGCGGCGCCTTCGCCTTCGGCGACGTGGTGGAGGCCATTTCGGCCAAGATGATCCGCCGCCACCCGCACGTGTTCGGCGACGCGAGCGGGCTCTCGGCCGACGACGTCACGCGGCTGTGGGCAACCATCAAGGCGCAGGAAAAGGCCGAGCGCCGGGCAGCCCGCGCCGCGGCCGGCCTGGCCGAGGAGGACGCCGGCCTACTCGCGGCGGTTCCGGCCAACGTGCCCGCCCTCACCCGGGCCCAGAAGCTGCAGGCCAGGGCCGCGACGGTCGGCTTCGACTGGCCGCAGACCGCCCAGGTGGTCGACAAGATCGCGGAGGAGCTGGACGAGGTGCGCGAAGCGCTCGCTGACGGCGACCCCGCGGCGCTCGGCGACGAGATCGGCGATCTGCTGTTCGCCGTGGTGAATCTGGCGCGGCATGCCGGCATCGACCCGGAGACGGCCCTGCGCGGCACCAACGACAAGTTCGCACGACGCTTCCGCCACGTCGAGCAAGCTGTTGAATCCAGCGGAAAATCGCTCGTCGAGGCGGACCTCGACGAAATGGAGGCCCACTGGATCGCCGCCAAACGCGGCGAGCGAGCGGAACCTTAGGGCGAGATCCTCATCCGCGAGGCCGCGTGCCCGCTCCAACCCCTTGCCGGACCACGGCCTCCGCGCGTGGCGGCGCGGCCGCTCACGCCGCAGCACCTGGCCGGATCAGCTTGGCGCCCGGGGCCCGGCGCAGCAGCCTGGGCTCCTTCTGCGGCGCGATGCGGACGGCGAGCACGAGCCTGCCGTCCTCGTCCGTGCGCCGGTCCAGCACCTCGGCCTCTTCATAGAGCCAGTTGATGTCTGCGCCGTTGGCCGCGTCCATGATCACCCGGTAGACGGGGCGGCCTTTCGCCAGACGCTCCTCGATCTCGGCGAGCAGCCTGTCGACGCCCTGCCCCGTCAGCGCCGAGACGAGCACCGGGCGGGCTGCGGTGGCGCGACCCGCCGCCAGGTTGCCGAGGCGCAGCGTCTCGGCCGGATCGAGCCGATCAGCCTTGTTCCAGACTTCGATGATGCGGCTGCCAGCGGCCGGATCCACGCCCAGGTCGTTCAGGATCGAGACGACGTCAGCCGCCTGCGCCTCGGTATCGCCGTGTGAGACATCGCGCACGTGCAGCAGCACGTCGGCCTCCATGACGTCCTCCAGCGTGGCGCGGAAGGCTGCGACCAGCATGGTCGGCAGGTCGGAGATGAAGCCCACCGTGTCCGAGAGGATGGCCTTGGACCCGTGCGGCAAGGTGATCACCCGTGCCGTCGGGTCGAGGGTGGCGAAGAGCATGTCCTCGGCCATCACCCGCGCCTCGGTCAGCCGGTTGAACAGCGTCGACTTGCCGGCGTTGGTGTAGCCGACGAGCGCCACGGTCGGATACGGCACGCGCCGGCGGCTCTCGCGGTGCAGACCACGCGTGCGCTTGACCTGCTCCAGCTCACGCTCGATCCGCGCCATCCGCTCCTGGATCAGGCGGCGATCGGCCTCGATCTGGGTCTCACCAGGGCCGCCGAGAAAGCCGAAGCCGCCGCGTTGGCGCTCAAGATGCGTCCACGACCGCACCAGCCGGCTTTTCTGGTAGTCGAGATGGGCGAGCTCGACCTGCAGCGCGCCTTCCTTGGTCCGCGCCCGTCGGCCGAAGATTTCCAGGATCAGCCCGGTCCGGTCGATGACCTTGGCGCCGAACTCCTTTTCCAGGTTGCGCTGCTGCACCGGCGACAGGGCGCAGTCCATGACCACGAGCCCGATCTCCTCCGCCCGCACTCTGACGGCCAGCTCCTCGACCTTGCCTTTACCGAGATAAGTTGCTGGCCGGACATCGGCCAAGGGAACGGCGAGGCTCGCGACCACATCCAGATCGATCGCGCCGGCAAGGCCGGTCGCCTCGTCCAGGCGCGCCGCCGCGTCGCGCAACGGCGGCGCGGCACCCGCCTGGCCGGACCGGCGGGCCCGTTCGGTGAGATAGGGCCCGACCACCATCGTCCGCGTCCGCGCCGCGATCGCCTTCTCGGCCTCGATCACCGGCGAGCGGCCGACGGCCGAGCCCTCGGTCTCCCTGCGTCCCTTCGTTTCGCTCACTGCACCTCTGCTGGCGGCATGTCGGCGATCACAATGATCCCGCCCGGCGATCTTGGACCCGATCGGTCCAAACTCATAACTGCGATCGGCCACGAACCGGGCAAGCGGGCTCAGGCCGACGCGGTGTCCGGCCCGAGACCATTTCGCTTCGATCAGACGGTGGCGTCGGATCGAAGAGAAATGCTCCAAGTCTTTGGATTAGAAACACTTCTCTCTGATCGGGGTGGTTTCAGCCGATCAGGACGCGCCCTAGCCGGCTCCGTCGCGCGCCCCGGGGAGGAGCGTGCGACGGCGTACCGCACCATCCACGGGCGAATCCGGCGACGACCACCCACCCCAGCGCGCATTGACGCGCGCCGGAGATCGGAATCGTGGACCGTTAAATCGCCGGATGTGCTCGCGCGGACGCGTGCGTCTCTACGCCTTTTCGGCCTCTTCCGCGGGCTCGAACAGTTGGATCGGATGCCCTGGCATGATGGTCGAAATGGCGTGTTTGTAGACGAGTTGAGAATGACCGTCGCGGCGCAATAACACACAGAAGTTATCGAACCAGGTGACGACGCCCTGAAGCTTGACCCCGTTGACCAAGAAGATCGTCAATGGAATTTTATTCTTGCGGACATGATTTAAAAACGTGTCCTGAAGGTTTTGCGCGCGTTCGCCCGCCATTTTTTTGCCTCACGAGTGCGCCGGCACCGGCCGCCGGCGGACTTCGGTTCTATTTTTGCCTCGCTGTTCAAAGTGCGAGGGACGAATGACCGGTCATCGGCCATTACACTGCCACTTTTCGTATTATGCAAGAGTGCCTGCAAGCAAAAGCTGATCTAGGCCCTCACTCTGGCGTGAATGTCCGTGAATTCTGCCACATGGTGAATGTCACGCCTCAGCCTGGTGGCCAGTGGACCGGGGCTGCCCGCCCCGATAGGCCGGTCGTTGATTCGTACAACCGGCATCACCAGCGCAGTCGCCGCCGTGTTGAAGGCCTCCTTTGCTGCGTAGGCCTCATCGACACTGAACGGCCGTTCTTCGAGCGCCAGCCCTTCCTCTTCGATCAGCTTCAGCAGCGTCGTGCGGGTGACGCCGCGGAGGATGCCGTGCTCGGCCGGGCGGGTCACGACCTGGCCGACCTGGGTCACGATCCAGGCGTTGCTCGAGCCGCCCTCGGTGACCATGCCGTCGGCATCGACGAACCAGACCTCGCGTCCGCCGCGCGCCCGGGCCGATTCCTTGGCCAGCACGTTCGGCAGCAGTCCGGTCGTCTTGATATCGACCCGGCCCCAGCGATTGTCGGGCGTGGTGAAGACGCCAATGCCGTTCGCAGCCGCGCTATCCGCCGCAATGCGATCGACGGAGCGGGCCGTGACGACGAGGCTCGGCACGACGTCAGGCGCCGGGAAGTAGAAATCGCGCCGGGCGGCGCCGCGGCTGATCTGGAGGTAGACCAGCCCGTCGCGCACCCGGTTCCTGGCTGCCACCTCGACCAGGATCCGCTCCAGCGCGGGCCGTCCGACCGGCCAGCCCATGCCGATTTGCGCCAGGGATCGCGATAGCCGGTCGAGGTGCAGCCGCACGTCGACGACGCGGCCAGCCTTGACCTCACAGACCTCGTAGACGCTGTCGGCGAACAGCACGGCCCGATCGTCGATGGAGAGGCCGGCTGCCGCATGCGGCAAGTAGCGGCCGTTCACATAGGCTATTCTGCTCACGATCCGATCCCGAGCGACTTGAGCTTGCGGTGCAGGGCGGAGCGTTCCATGCCGATGAACTCGGCGGTACGGGAGATATTGCCGGAGAAGCGATTGATCTGGGCCGTCAGGTACTCGCGCTCGAAGATCTCGCGTGCCTCGCGCAGGGCGAGCCCCATCAGCTTCTCGCCCCCCGCCCCCGTCGGCGTGGTGGGAACCAGAGTGCCGATCTCGGTCGGCAGCATGGAGGCGGTGATCTCCGCGTCGAAATCGCCGCCGGCCAGGATCATCAGCCGCTCGACGTTGTTGCGCAGCTGCCGCACGTTGCCCGGCCAGTCGTGCGATTGCAGCACCGCCAGGGCGTCGTCGGCAATGGTCCGTTTGGGCAGGCCCGTGGTGCCGCAGATCTGGTCCATGAAGAACTCGATCAATTCCGGCACGTCCTCCCGGCGCTCCGCCAGCGCCGGAACGCGGATCGGGACGACACCCAGCCGGTGAAACAGGTCCTCCCTGAACTTGCCCGCGGCAATGGCGCTGGGCAGGTCGCGGCTGGAGGACGACACGATGCGCACGTCGACGTGCACGCGGGTGGCGCCGCCCACGCGCTGGAAGTTCTGATCGACCAGAACGCGCAGAATGCGGTTCTGCGTCTCCTGCGGCATGTCGGCGACCTCGTCGATGTAGAGCGTACCGCCGTGCGCCTCCTCCAGGGCGCCGACGCGGCGCCCCTTGCCGTCGCTGCTCTCGACGCCGAAGAGCTCGCTCTCCATGGTGTCCGGCGTGATCGTCGCGGCGTTGATCACGACGAACGGGCCCGACGAGCGCGACGACAGCGCATGGATCGTTCGCGCCGTCAGCTCCTTGCCGACCCCCGGCGCGCCGGTGATGAGGACGCGCGCGTTGGTCGGCGCCACCCGCTCGATGACCTGGCGTAATTGGTTGGTGGCGGGCGAGCGACCGACGATGCGGCTGGCCTGGACCGAGCGCGTGCGCAGATCCTTGACCTCGCGCTTCAGCCGCGACGCCTCCAGGGCGCGGTCGGCGACCAGGATCAGGCGGTCGGCCTTGAACGGCTTCTCGATGAAGTCGTACGCGCCGCGCTTGATCGCCGAGACGGCGGTCTCGATGTTGCCGTGGCCCGAGATCATCACCACCGGCAGGTCGGGGTGCTGGTCCTTGATGATGTCGAGCAGCTGCAGCCCGTCGAGCCGGCTGCCCTGCAACCAGATATCGAGGAACACCAGACCGGGCCGCCGCGCCTCCAGGGAGGCCAGAGCTTCATCGGAGTTGGCTGCCGTGCGGGGCCGATAGCCCTCGTCCTCGAGCAGGCCGGCCACGAGATCGCGAATATCACTCTCGTCGTCGACGATAAGAATGTCAGCACTCATCCAGTGAAGCCCCCTGTCTTCTCGCCCGGCGGGTTCGCGTCCGCACCCCCGCTCTTGAGAAACCACATCCTGACCCGGGCCCCCCGGCCGCCCTCGGCGACGGCCGGCGCATCGAGCAACTCGATGCTGCCGCCGTGCTCCTCGAAGATCTTGAGCACGATCGGCAGCCCCAGGCCGGTGCCGCCCTCGCGCGAGGTCATGTAGGGCTCGAGCAGACGCTGCCGGTGCTCCTTGGGAAAGCCCTTGCCGTTGTCGCTCACCTCGATGGCGATGACGTCGCCGGGCTCTTCCGCGACGGACACGGTCACCATGCCCTTGCCGCGCTCGGCCGCCGGCAGGGCCTGTATCCCTTCCGTCGCATTCTTGATGATGTTCTGTACCGCCTGTGAGACGAGGCGCCGGTCGAAACGCACGAGGAGAGGCTGTTTCGGCAACTGCCCGACGAAGTCGATGTCCGGATGGGCCACCTGCAGCAGGAAGATCACCTGGCGGACGGTGTCGCCGATGTCGTCCGTGTCCAGCACCGGCGCAGGCATGCGGGCGAAGGAGGAGAACTCGTCGACCATGGACTTGATGTCGTCGACCTGGCGAATGATGGTCGCCGTGCACTGGTCGAAGACGTCGCGGTCGGTGGTGATGACCTTGCCGTACTTGCGCCGGATGCGCTCCGCCGACAGCTGAATCGGGGTGAGCGGGTTCTTGATCTCGTGGGCGATGCGGCGCGCCACGTCGGCCCAGGCCGCGGTGCGCTGGGCGTGGACCAGATCGGTGATGTCGTCGAGGGTCACGACGACCCCCTCGTCCGCCAGGTCCGACTGCTCGCTGGTGACCCGCACGTTCAGCGTCCGCTCCCGGCCGTCGCGCTCGATGGCGATCTGCCGCTGCACCAGCCGGCGGGTCTCCTGAGCCTCCTGCTTGAGCTCGGTGATCTCCGGCAGAACGTCGTCGATGGGCCGGCCGACGAGCAGATCGCGCCGCGTCTGGAGCAGCGCTTCGGCGGACGGGTTGACGATGGTGACCCGGCCCCGGGCATCGACGCCGACGACGCCGGCGGAGACCCCCGACAGCACCGCCTCGGTGAAGCGCCGGCGCCGGTCCATGACGTCGGTGGCCGACACCAGCCCGTCGTGCTGGCGCCGAAGTTGGCCCGTCATCTTGTTGAAGGTCTCGCTCAGATGGCCGAAGTCGCCCTCGGAGCGGTTGATCGGCACCTGGACGTAGAAATTGCCCGTGGCGACCTGGTCCGTTGCGTGAATCAGGCGACGCACCGGCGACACGATCCGGTTGGCGAAGCCGAGGCCGAACCAGACCGCCGACAGCAGCACGATCAGAGCCACCAGCGAGAACATGGACGCGAAGGCGATCTGAATGCCGAGCTTCTTCTCCTCCAGCGCCTGGTAATAGGCGACCCCCGCCTCGGCCACCGGCAGGAACTCGATGGCCTTGGGGTCGACCGGACGCGCCACGAACAGCACCATGCCGTCGAGCGCCGGCAGCCGCTGCACCGCGCCGAAGATGTTGCGGTGTTCCGGGATGAGGCAGACGGCGCTGCTGTCGCCGACATCCTTCAGATCCTCGCCGGTGGGGAGCGGCACGTTCTCGATCTTGCCGCTGTCCACCCGCTCGACGACGTCGCCGTCGACGCGCATCAGGATGGTGATGGGAAAGCCCAGGAAGTCCGATCGCGACACGAGGAAGTCGCGGAACAGCTTGCGATCGGCGTCGAACAGCCCCTTGGCGCGGTTGAGATCGGCGGCCATCAGCCCGGCCTCGCGCACCACCGTGCGGCACTGGGTCTCGCGGTAGGCCTTGGCGATCTCGACCGTATTGCCCATCAGCGCCTTGATGGAGCTGATGAACCAGGGATCGAGCCCGCGCTCCAGCGACACCGAGGCGACGAAGGCGACGAGAATGGCCGGGAAGGCCGCGACCAGGCAGAACAGACCGACGATGCGGACGTGTAAGCCGGCGCCGGCAGCCCCGCGTCGGCGGGCGCGGTACAGGCTCACGGCCTCCCACAGCACCACCGAAAGCAGGGCGAGCACCAGCAGCGCGTTGACGAACAGCATCCAGACGACGACGAAATGCGTCGGCAGGATCGGCGTCATGCCCGCCAGCACCATGAAGGTGAGCAGGGCCGACGTCAGCGCAGCGATGACGAGAACGACCCCGACGACGCCCGACACCCGATGGGATGTCGTTTCGGCGCGTGCATCCGGAGCTACCTGGGCGGCGACGGCCAAACAGAACCTCGTGACGGGGGCGGCGGGGCGATTCGATCGCGGTGATGCGGGAAGACAACAGTGTTGTCCAAATAAGACAATCCCGCGGCAAGCCGGACGATTCCAGACCCGGCGCCGAACGAAATCGGCCGGCCCGACGGAATTCCTCCAGTCGGATCAAGACGGAACGCGTCGCGAGGGGGTCGTGGCGGCAGAGGACGAGCGGGCGCGCCGCCGGACGGCCGGCGGGGCCACAGCGCCACATCCGTGATGATTCACCGGGCAGATAGGGCACGCACGGGCGCCGCGGGCGCGCCGGCCATCCGGCCGCCCGGCTCGAGCATCGAGCCTGCGGAGGAGCGGCGGCTCAGCGGCTGGTGCGGATCACCTGCAGGTCGAGGTCGCGGATCTTCTTGCGCAGCGTGTTGCGGTTGAGGCCCAGGAGCTCGGCCGCCTTGATCTGGTTGCCGCGGGTCGCCGCCAGTGCCGCGCCGAGCAGCGGCCCCTCCAGCTCGCGCAGGATCCGGTGGTAGAGGCCGGGCGGCGGCAGGTTGTCCTTGAAGCCGCCGAAATAGGTGGCGAGGTGCCGCTCCACAGCCGACGACAACGTGTCGGGGCCGGGCGCGGCGGAAGCGGTCAGAGAGGTCGGCGGCGTCGGATCGAGCTCGGCGTCGATGATCGGGCCGGTGATGGTGTCCTGCGGATAGAGCGCGGCCAGCCGCCTGACCAGGTTCTCCAGCTCGCGCACGTTGCCGGGCCAGCGGTAGCGCTTGAGGCGGTCCATCGCCTCGGTGTCGATCTGCTTGCGCGGCAGCCCCTCCTTTTCGACGATGCCAAAGAAGTGGCGGACAAGGTCGGGCACGTCCTCCGCCCGCTCCCGCAACGGCGGCAGGCGCAGCGGCACGACGTTGAGGCGAAAGAACAGGTCCTCGCGGAAGAGCCCCTGCTGGATCGAGATGCGCAGATCCTTGTTCGTGGCGGCGATGATGCGGACGTTGGTCTTGATCGGCGTTCGTCCGCCGACGGTGGTGTACTCGCCCTGCTGGAGCACGCGGAGAAGCCGCGTCTGCGCCTCCATCGGCATGTCGCCGATCTCGTCCAGGAACAGCGTGCCGCCTTCCGCCTGCTCGAAGCGGCCTGCGTTGCGTGCCGTGGCGCCGGTGAAGGCCCCCTTTTCGTGGCCGAACAGCTCGGACTCGATCAGGTCGCGCGGGATCGCCGCCATGTTGACCGCCACGAACGGCCCGCCCTTGCGCTTGCCGTAGTCGTGCAGCGCGCGCGCCACGAGCTCCTTGCCGGTCCCCGACTCGCCGCTGATCATCACCGTGAGATCGGTCGCCATCAGCCGCGCCAGCGCGCGGTAGATCTCCTGCATCGCCGGCGAGCGGCCGACGAGCGGGATGTCCTCGGGCTCGCCGCCGCCCGAGGCCGTGGTCTGGCCGCGCGGACGCGACAGCGCGCGGCCGACGATCGACACCAGCTCCTTCAGGTCGAATGGCTTAGGGAGGTACTCATAGGCGCCGCGCTCCGAGGCGCGGATGGCGGTCATGAACGTGTTCTGCGCGCTCATGACGATGATCGGCAGGTCGGGCCGAAGCTTCTTGATCCGCGGCAGGAGATCGAAGGCGTTCTCGTCGGGCATCACCACGTCGGTGATGACCAGGTCGCCGTCGCCCTGCGACACCCAGCGCCACAGCGTGGCCGCTTGTCCTGTCGACCGCACATCGTAACCCGCACGCGACAAGGCTTGGTTCAGGACGGTTCTGATCGCGGCGTCATCGTCTGCGACCAAGATGTGTCCGTGCGCCATGTGGTCAAGTCCCTGCTCCACGCCCGTCCCGGGCTGTAAACATCGGCATCAGAACGCGAAACGTCGTTCGATGCGCTCCCGATTCGCACTCGACCACACCGCCATGGTCGCCGATCACCTTGGCGACCAAAGCAAGACCAAGACCACTTCCCTGCGCCTTGGTGGTGACGAACGGGTCGAACAGATCGGGCAGGATGTCGGAGGGCACGCCGGGACCATTGTCGGTGACGCGGAACTCCAGCGGCAGGCTCACCTTGGCCCGCGAGCCCGGCACCTGCATGCGCATGCCCGGACGGAACGCCGTCGCCAACGTGATCTGCCCGTCCATGGCGTCCTGGCCGATCGCCTCGGCCGCGTTCTTCACGAGGTTCAGGAACACCTGGATCAGCTGGTCGCGATTGCCGAGCACCGGCGGCAGTGAGGGATCGTAGATCTCCTCGAAGCGGATGTGGCGGGCGAAGCCGGACTGGGCGAGACGCTTCACGTGATCGAGCACGCCGTGGATGTTGACCGCCTCGCGCTCCACCGGGCGCTCGTCGCCGAAGAACTCCATGCGCTCGACGAGCTTCACGATGCGGTCGGCCTCGTCGCAGATGAGCTGCGTCAGCTGCCGGTCGTCGTCGTTGGCGGACTGCTCCAGGAGCTGCGCCGCACCACGGATGCCCGACAATGGATTCTTGATCTCGTGGGCGAGCATGGAGCCCAGCGCGGTCACCGACCGCGCCGCGCCCCGGGTGGTGAGCTGCCTGTCCATTTTTTCAGCAATTGTTCGTTCTTGCAGCATCAAGACTACGTTTTCGGCATCTTCGCGCAAAGGAGCTGCGAAGACGTCGGCGATGCAGTCGCCACCCAGACGCGGCCGCCCGACGGCGACCCGATAGCCGCTGACGCTGGAACCGCGCTCGCGCACGTCGTCGAGCATGCTGAGCACGGGCGAGCCGAACGACAGCAGGTCCGACAGGCGCAGCCGCCGCAACATGGCCAGGCTCTGCTCGAAGAAATCCTCGGCACTGCTGTTGGCGTGGACGATCACGTTGCCCGGACCGATGGTCAGGATCGGCACGGGCAGAACGTTGAGGATCTGCGCGCTGTCGACGGCCGCGGCGTCCAAGACACGGCTGAGGGGTGATCGCGCGGAGGCGCGGCCTGTGCTCATGCGGCCAACTCCAATTCGGTTCGGTCGAAGAGCTGCTGCGCCAGGCGCAGCACCTCGGCTGGATCGGTCGACGACACGAGAGCCTGCCGCAGCGGCTCGGGCGCCCCCGCGTGGGCGGCGTAGGCCGACAGGTGCTTGCGCGCATGACGCACGCCCGTCTCCCTGCCGTAGAGATCGAGGATCGCCTCGTAGTGCTCGCAGACGGCCTGGGTCTTCTGCGCCGGCGTCGGCGGCTGCCACGGCCGTCCGGCTTGCGCCGCGGCGATCTCGCCCACGAGCCAGGGACGCCCCAAGGCGGCGCGCCCGATCATGACGGCGTCGGCGTCGGCGGCCGCGCGGGCCGTGGCGGCGGTCTGCACGTCCACGACGTCGCCATTGACCACCAGCGGCAGGGTCGTCGTCGCGCGAACGGCTGCCACGGCGCCCCAGTCCGCTGCGCCCTTGTAGAATTGCTGGCGGGTGCGGCCGTGAACGGTCACCAGCTCGACCCCGGCCGCCTCGGCGCGCCGGGCCAGTTCGGGGGCGTTGCGGCTCTGGTCGTCCCAGCCCAGCCGCATCTTCAGCGTCACCGGCACGGCGACGGCGGCGACGACGGCGTCGACCAGGCGCAGCGCATGATCGAGGTCGCGCATCAGCGCCGACCCGGCGAGGCCGCCGGTCACGCTCTTGGCGGGGCAGCCCATGTTGATGTCGATGATGGCGGCGCCATGAGCCGCGCCGACCCGTGCCGCCTCTCCCAGCCAGCGCGCCTCGCAACCGGCCAGTTGCACCGCATGGACGGCGATGCCGGCGCCTTCCGCCCGCATGGAGGCCTCGGCCGCGCCGTGCGCGAAGGCGCGCGAAGCGACCATTTCCGACACCACGAGGGAGGCCCCGAACCGCTCCGCCAGGCGCCGAAAGCACACGTCGGTCACGCCCGACATGGGTGCCAGGACGCCGCCCCCTGTCCGGAGGGCAGCCAGGGCCTGCCTGCCTAGATGATGATCATCGCACATAATGCTTATCATTTAGCCAATCCGGACGCGGTTAGCCAGCGCGGCTTCGCAATGCAACACGAAGCTCCCCAAAAAACGCGCTCGCACGCAAAGTTGGCCTTTGCGCGCCGGTCCGGTTAGACGTCCGTCCGATGCACCAGAGCGGGTCTCTCCGAGCGGAGAGATGCGCTCTGGATTCGAAAAGTCGGCGCATTTCCGCGAACGGAAATGCTTTGTGGAGGCGCCATGACCGTCGTCGCAGCCATTCTCGTCGCGGCGGGGCGCGGCACCCGCGCCGGCCCGGGCGAGCCCAAGCAGTACCGCGATCTGCGCGGCCGACCTGTGCTGTGGCACGCCCTGAGCACCCTGCTCGCGGCGCCGCGCGTGGCGCACGTGGTCGTCGTCATCCATCCTGATGATCGGCCCACCTACGACGGCACCCTGGCGCTGCTCGAATCGGCCGATGCGGCCAAGCTCCGGCCGGCAGTCGCCGGCGGCGACAGCCGCCAGGCGTCGGTGCGGGCCGGCCTCGAGGCCCTCGCCGCCCTGCCGGCGCCCGGTGTCGACGTCGTCCTCATTCATGACGCCGCCCGGCCCTTCGTGTCGGCCGACCTCATCGACCGTGCCGTCGACGCCGCCGCGGCGCATGGGGCCGCGGTGCCGGCCATGGCGGTGACCGACACCATCAAGCGCGTCGGCGCGGACGGCCGGGTTCAGGAGACCTACGACCGGTCGGCGCTGCGCGCCGTGCAGACGCCCCAGGCCTTCCGCTTTGCGGCGATCACCGACGCGCACCGGCGCGCCGCCAGCTTCGCGGACACCTTCACCGACGATGCCGCCATCGCCGAATGGGCCGGGCTGTCCGTGTTCACGTTCGCGGGCGACGCACGCAACGTGAAGCTGACGACGCCGGCGGACTTCGCACGCCACGGCTATCCAGCCCCGCTCCTGATCGGCCGCGTCGGCCTCGGCTACGACGTGCACGCGTTCGGCGACGGCGATCACCTCGTCATCGGCGGCGTGCGCATCGCCCATGACCGCGGGGTCGTCGCCCATTCCGACGGCGACGTCGTCCTGCATGCATTGACCGACGCGTTGCTCGGCGCCATCGCGGACGGCGACATCGGGACGCATTTTCCGCCGAGCGATCCGCAATGGCGTGGCGCCTCCTCCGACCGTTTCCTGGCCTACGCGGCCGAGCGGGTCCGCGCTCGCGGCGGCATCATCGACCACGTGGACATCACGGTGGTGTGTGAGCGCCCCCGGATCGGCCCGCATCGCGACGCGATGCGCGAGCGGATCGCAGCCATCGCCGGACTGCGGCCGGGCGCCGTGTCGATCAAGGCGACGACCTCCGAGGGCCTGGGCTTCACCGGCCGGCGTGAGGGCATCGCCGCCCAGGCCGTGGCCAGCGTGCGACTGCCGCCGGAACAGGACGAGGAGAGCTGAAATGGCGGTCGCCGGTGCAATCCCAACCGATATCGCCGCGCGGGCGGCTGCGCTGCTCACCCTATGCCGCGCCCGCCAGCTCATGGTCGCCACGGCGGAATCGTGCACCGGAGGGCTGGTCGTCGGTGCCCTGACCGAGATCGCCGGCTCATCGGACGTGGTCGACCGCGGCTTCGTCACCTACTCCAACGAGGCCAAGCACGAGATGCTCGGCGTCCCAATGGATCTGATCGACCGGCACGGCGCCGTGAGCGAGCCCGTCGCCCGCGCCATGGCGGAGGGGGCGCTCGCCCATTCTCGCGCCGGCGCCACCGTCGCCATCACCGGCGTCGCCGGCCCTGGCGGCGGCAGCCTGGCGAAGCCTGTCGGGCTGGTGCACTTCGCGGCCGCGCGGACGGGACATCCGACCCTGCACGTCGAACGCCGCTTCGACGACCTCGGCCGCACCGCGATCCGCCTGGCCGCCGTGGCGCAGGCGCTGGAGTTGCTGAGCCAGGCGGTCGAGCCCGATTGATCGAGCCAGCCGGTGGCGAAGGCGCTCAGGCGGCCCCGCTCGACGCAACGGCCGGGCCATAGACCGTCATCGCCCGTCGCTCGAACGCTTCGGCGAAGCGGCGGAAGGCCTTGTCGAACATCGAGCCCATCAGCATGCTGAGCATGCGGCTCCTGAACTCGTAGGTGATGAAGAACGTCACCAGGCAGCCCTTGGGCGAGTCCGTGAAGGTCCAGCGGTTGGTGAGCTGGCGAAAGGGGCCGTCGATATACTCGACGACGATCTTCAGACGCGCCCGGTCGAGCATCACGCGGCTGGTGAAGCTCTCGCTGATCGACTTGTAGCCGACGCTCATGCGGGCCACCAACGTCTCCGTGCCGTCCTCGTTCGTCTCCCGCCGGAGGACCGTCAGCCCGGTGCACAGCGGCAGGAACTCCGGATAGTGCTCGACGTCGGCCACGAGATCGAACATCTGGGCAGGCGTATGCGCCACATCACGCGTGGTCTGGAACGACGGCATCGATCGGGGTCCGATTGACTGAGAATTCCAACGAAGGTCAGCGACTCCGCTGCGCCTCGCGCGCCGCCTTCAGCCGGGCGAAGTCCTCCCCGGCGTGGTGGGACGAGCGCGTCAGCGGCGTCGCCGAGACCATCAGGAAGCCCTTGGCGTAGGCCGTGGTCTCGTAGGCCTTGAACTCGTCCGGCGTGACGAAGCGGATCACCGGGTGATGCTTCCTGGTCGGCTGCAGGTATTGGCCGATGGTCAGGAAGTCGATCGACGCCGAGCGCAGATCGTCCATCAGCTGCAAGACCTCGTTCCGCTCTTCGCCCAGGCCGACCATGATGCCGGACTTGGTGAAGATGGTGGGATCGAGCTCCTTGACGTGCTGCAGCAGCCGGATGGAGTGGAAATAGCGGGCCCCGGGCCGGACGGTGAGGTATTTCGACGGCACGGTTTCCAGATTGTGGTTGAACACGTCGGGCTTGGCCGCCACGACCACCTCCAGCGCGCCGTCCTTGCGCAGGAAGTCCGGGGTCAGGATCTCGATGGTCGTGCCCGGGGAGCGCTGGCGGATGGCGGCGATGACGGCGGCGAAGTGCCTCGCCCCGCCGTCCGGCAGATCGTCGCGGTCCACTGAGGTGATGACCACGTGGCTCAGGCCGAGCTTGGCCACCGCGTCCGCCACCTTCTCCGGCTCATCGGCCACGAGCGGCGCCGGCAGGCCGGTCTTGACGTTGCAGAAGGCACAGGCGCGCGTGCACGTGTCGCCCATGATCATGAACGTCGCGTGCTTCTTCTCCCAGCATTCGCCGATGTTCGGGCAGCCGGCCTCTTCACAGACGGTGACGAGCTTGTTGTCGCGAACGATCTTCTGGGTCGCCGACCATGCCGGCGAGCCCGGCGCCTTGACCCGGATCCAATCCGGCTTGCGCTGCACCGGCTGGTCGGGCTTGTGCGCCTTCTCCGGATGACGCGCGGCAGCGGGTGCCGCGGCCGGGCGCGGATCGCGATTCAGGAGGTCGAGAACGACAGCCATGGACAGGGCTCCGGCGCGGCGGCGGCGCCGCGCCTCGTTTCACGGGGCGCGGAGGAAACCGAAGGCCGCGCCCGCTCCTATCTATGTGCTTTGCCGCGGGGGCGCAAACGTCCCCGGACGCCATGCGTCAGGCTGTCCGCCCGCGGATCGCCCGATAGGCGTAGATAAGGATGACGGCGCCGATGACGGCGGTAATGAGATTGGCCCAGAAGCCGTAGATGGAAAGGCCGATGAGCCGCGCCAGTATGTTGCCGACGATGCCGCCGATGATGCCCATGAGGATGTTGGTGAAGAACCCCATGTCGGAGCGGGTGATCTTCTCGGCAATCCAGCCGGCGATGGCGCCGACGATGATGGCGACGATGAAGCTCACCCCGGGCTGCCCCAGCGCGCCGTAAACCTGATCGTTCATTCCGGTCTCCCCGTCCTCTGCAACGCTCTACCCGGCCTGCCGCACCAGCTTCGATAGAGGCGCGGTACGGCGCTCACGCAGCGGCGCATGTGCTATCGCTGCAAGTCTACGTATGGATGACACGGCCGAACGCGTCGAGCACACTTTCGTGCATCGTCTCCGACAGCGTGGGATGCGGGAAGACGGAGTGGATCAACTCCTCCTCCGTCGTCTCCAGGTTCATGGCGATGACGAAGCCCTGGATGAGCTCGGTCACCTCGGCGCCCACCAGGTGGGCGCCGAGGAGTTGGCCGGTCTTGCCGTCGAAGATGGTCTTCACCAGCCCGTCCGGCTCGCCCAGCGCGATCGCCTTGCCGTTGCCGATGAAGGGGAAGCGCCCGACCTTGACGGTGTAGCCGGCCTCCTTGGCCTTGGCCTCGGTGAGGCCGACGGACGCCACCTGCGGGTTGCAGTAGGTGCAGCCCGGAATCATGGCCTTGTCCATCGGGTGGGTGGGAAGCCCCTTGATCGTCTCCACGCACAGCACGCCCTCGTGCTCTGCCTTGTGCGCCAGCATCGGCGGGCCGGCCACGTCACCGATGGCGTAGACGCCTTCTACACTGGTCCGCCCGAGCCCGTCGGTGACCACGACGCCACGCTCGGTACGGACCCCGAGCTGCTCGAGGCCGAGGTTCTCGATGTTGCCGACGACGCCGACAGCCGAGATGACGCGTTCGACCTCGATCCTCTCGATGCCCCCCTTGCCGTCGTCGATGGTGGCGGTGACGTGGCCCGATGCCTTTTCGAGCTTGCTCACCTTGGCGCCAGTCAGGATGCGGATCCCCTGCTTTTCCAGGCGTTTGCGGGCAAAGGCGGCGATCTCGGCGTCCTCCACCGGCAGGATCTGTGGGAGCACCTCGACCACGGTCACCTCCGTCCCGAACGTGCGGTAGAACGAGGCGAACTCGATGCCGATGGCGCCGGAGCCGACGACGAGGAGCGACTTCGGCATGGTCTGCGGCACCATGGCCTCGAAATAGGTCCACACCAGCTTCCCGTCCGGCTCGAGCCCGGGCAGGACCCGCGGTCGCGCCCCGGTCGCGACGATGATGTGCCTGGCCTCGTAGCTGCCGGGCCCGAGCGCGCCCTTGGGCAACGGCGGCTGCGGCTGCATCGGCTCCTTGCTCGACGCGGCGACGGTGACGGTGCCCGCCGCCTGGCCCTTCGGGGCCTTGGCAATCTTGGCCTCGCCCCAGATCACGTCGACCTTGTTCTTCTTCATCAGGAAGCCGACGCCGGCGTTGAGCTGCCGCGACACGGCGCGCGAGCGCTCCACGACCGCCTTGGCGTCGAAGGCGACGTTCTCGGCCTTGAGGCCGTAATCCCCGGGGTGCTGCAGGTAGTGGTAGATCTCGGCGGAGCGCAGCAGCGCCTTGGTCGGGATGCAGCCCCAGTTGAGACAGATGCCGCCCAGGTGCTCGCGCTCGACGATGGCTGTCCTGAAGCCGAGCTGAGCCGCGCGAATGGCCGTGACGTAGCCTCCCGGCCCGGAGCCGATGACCACGACGTCGTAGATGTCAGGCAAGGCAATCTCCGCAGGATGTCCCCGGACGGGGCGGATGGGCGTGCTAGGGCACGGATCCGGAAGACTGAGCCAGACCGGGAGGATCGCTCCCGATCAGATCACGTCGAACCTGGACGAGGCAGGCCTCGAACGCGGTGAGATCGTCGAACGCGGCGCCGGGTGCGACGTCGCTGGTGACCAGAGGGTGGCCGAAGACGACGAGCGCTTCGTCGATCATCAGATTGTCGCCCAGACCGAAGTCTTCAATGGCGAGGCCGTCGCTGCCGAAGAGACGACCGTCGGCGCCGGGCTGCAACGGTCCGAGCGCCGCCGCCAGCCGCTCCCTGAACGGCGTCGCCACGTTCGAATAGCCGTAGATCCGCTTGCCGAGGGCGGCCATGAAGCCCAGCTCGAAGATGGTGCCCGCGTCGGCGCTGACGCCGCGGAACGGTGTGAGGTTGGCGATGATCGCGGCGGCGGAGCGCATCATCGCAACGTTGGCCGCGAAGATACGCTGCGACGAGACGTCCACCGGTGCCTGCGCCTCGTCCGTGTCGACAGGGACCAGGCCGACCAGACCGTATGCCTGACAGAGCTGTTGCTTACGCAGCGCCAGCTCGCGCGCGTTCGGCGCAAACACGTCAGGGCCGGCGAGGTAGACCTGAGGCATGGCTATCGACGCGCCATCGCGGCAGCCCCTTCACACCAGCATGCCCATGGGATGCTCGATGAGCTGCTTGAAGGCGCCGAGCAGGCGGGCGCCCAGCGCCCCGTCGACGGCCCGGTGGTCGGTCGACAGCGTGACCGTCATGATGGTGGCGACCGCTGGCGCGCCGCCCTTGACGACCACTCGCTTCTCGCCCTCGCCCACCGCCAGGATGGTCGCGTGCGGCGGGTTGATGACGGCGGCGAACTCGCGCACGCCGAACATGCCGAGGTTGGAGACCGCCGTCGAGCCGCCGGTGTATTCCTCGGGCTTCAGCCGCCGGTTGCGGGCGCGGCCGGCCATCTCCTTCATTTCGTTGGAGATCGCAGACAGCGTCTTCAGCTCGGCCTTGCGGACGATGGGGGTGATCAGCCCGCCGGGGATGGACACGGCCACGCCCACGTCGGCGTGCTTGTGCTTGAGGATCGCCGTCTCGGTCCAGCTGACATTGGCATCCGGCACCCGCATCATCGCCAGCGCCAGCGCCTTGATGATGAAGTCGTTCACCGAGACCTTGTAGAGCTTGTCGCCCTCCTTGTCGGTCGGGGCCGATTTGTTGACCTCTTCGCGCAGCGCCAGCAGCGCGTCGAGCTCGCAATCCATGGTCAGATAGAAATGCGGGATCGTCTGCTTGGCTTCGGTGAGCCGGCGGGCGATCGTCCGCCGCATGGCGTCGTGCGGCACCTCTTCGAAGCTGCCGGGCTCGAACATGGAGCGGACGGCGTCGTCGCTGGGCGCCCGCGCGAGCGTCGGGGCGGATGGCGGAGCTACGGCCGTCGCGGCCGCCGGCTTCGCTGCCGGTTTGGCACCGCCGCCTTGGGCGGCCTTGACGTCGCGTTCGATGACGCGGCCATGCGGCCCGGTGCCGGCGATAGCCGACAGATCGATGCCAGCGATCTTGGCCAGCCGGCGTGCCAGCGGCGACGCGAAGACCCGGCCGTCCTCCCGGTCGTGGCCGTTGCCGGCGCGGGCCTGCGGCGCGGACGGCTGCCCCGCCTCGGCAGGCGCAGGGGCAGGGGCAGCCTGCGGCTTTGCCGCCGGCGCTTCAGGCGCGGCGGCCGGCTTCGGCTGCTCCGCCGCCGGCGCGGCGGCCGCCGCCTTGATGTCCTCCCCCTCGGCCGCGATGATGGCGATCGGTTGGTTGACGGCGACATCCTCGGTACCGTCGGGCACCAGGATCTTGGCGAGCACGCCCTCGTCGACGGCCTCCACCTCCATGGTGGCCTTGTCGGTCTCGATCTCGGCGATGACATCGCCGGACTTGACCGGATCACCCTCCTTCTTGAGCCACTTGGCGAGGGTGCCCTTCTCCATCGTGGGCGACAGGGCCGGCATCAGGATGTTGGTGGGCATGGCGTCCTCGCGCGGCTCAAACCAGGGTCGCAGACATGGGAGCTTTCGTGCCCGCCTAGCGGTAGCAAACGGCCTTCGCCGCTTCGACCACGTCGGCGACGGAGGGCAGCGCCAGCTTCTCCAGGTTCGCCGCATAGGGCATCGGCACGTCGCGGCCCGACACGCGGGTCACCGGGGCGTCGAGATAGTCGAAGGCGTCCGCCATCAGCCGGGCCGAGATCTCGGCGCCGATCCCGGACTGCGGCCAGCCTTCCTCGACCGTCACGCAGCGCCCGGTCTTCTTCACCGATTCGACAATGGTGGCCGAGTCCATCGGCCGCAGCGTGCGCAGGTCGATGACCTCGGCCTCTATGCCGTCCTTGGCCAGTTCCTCCGCCGCCTTGAGCGCGTAGGTCATGCCGATCGACCATGAGACGATGGTGACGTCCGCGCCGTGGCGCACGACCTTTGCCTTGCCGATCGGCAGTACGTAGTCGTCGAGCTTCGGCACCGGGAACGAGTGGCCGTAAAGGATCTCGTTCTCCAGGAAGATGACCGGATTAGGGTAGCGGATGGCGGCCTTGAGCAGGCCCTTGGCGTCCGCCGCCGAGTACGGCGCAATGACCGTCAGGCCCGGTATATGGCTGTACCAGGAGCTGTAATCCTGGCTGTGCTGCGCCGCGACGCGCGCCGCGGCGCCGTTCGGGCCGCGGAACACGATCGGGCAGATGATCTGACCGCCCGACATGTAATGGGTCTTGGCGGCCGAATTGACGATCTGGTCGATCGCCTGCATGGCGAAGTTGAAGGTCATGAACTCGACGATGGGCCTGAGGCCCGCGAACGCCGCGCCCACGCCGAGGCCGGCAAAGCCGTGCTCGGTGATCGGGGTGTCGACGACACGCCGGTCGCCGAACTCCTGCAGCAGCCCCTGAGTGACCTTGTAGGCGCCCTGGTACTCGGCCACCTCCTCGCCCATCACGAAGACGTCGCCGTCCCGGCGCATCTCCTCGGCCATGGCGTCGCGCAAGGCTTCGCGCACCGTCATGGTCACCATCTCGGTGCCGGCTGGAACGTCCGGCTCGGGCTGCGCCTCGAGGCTCGGGGGCGCGGCCACTGCCGACGGGGCCTTGGCCGGCGCCTTGACCGGCGGCGGTGCTTCGCTCTGGGGGGCCGGCGCCTTGGACTCTGCCGTCCGCTCCTGCGGAGCCGGCGCGGCGGACGACGCCGTCGTCACGTCCTCGCCGTTGGCCGCGATGATGGCGATCGGCGTGTTGACCGCGACGTTCTCGGTCCCGTCCGGTACCAGGATCTTGGCGAGGACGCCTTCGTCGACGGCCTCCACCTCCATGGTGGCCTTGTCCGTCTCGATCTCGGCGATGACGTCGCCGGACCTGACGCTGTCACCCTCCTTCTTGAGCCATTTGGCGAGTTTGCCTTCCTCCATGGTCGGAGAAAGCGCGGGCATGAGGACGTCTGTCGGCATGGCTCAGCTCTGAAGGTCGGACGGGACGGCGCAGTGCCGGCGCATCAGGCGGTTTCGTAGATGACGTCGGTCCACAGCTCGGCCGGATCCGGCTCCGGATCGTGGGTGGCGAAGTCGGCGGCTTCGTTGACGATCTGGCGAACCTCGGCGTCGAGCCGCTTCAGCTCGTCTTCGGCGACCTTGTGGCCCTCCAGCAGCCGCTTGCGCACCTGCTCGATGGCATCGTGCTCCGTGCGCATGCGCTCGACCTCGTCACGCGTGCGGTACTTGGCGGGATCGGACATGGAATGGCCGCGGTAGCGGTAGGTCTGCATCTCCAGGATGTAGGGGCCCTTGCCGCCGCGCGCCCAGGCGATGGCGCGCTCGCCGGCGGCCTTGACCGCCCGCACATCCATGCCGTCGACCTGCTCGCCGGGAATATTGAACGAGGCGCCGCGCTTGGAGAAATCCTGCTGGGCGGAGGAACGGGCGACCGAGGTGCCCATCGCGTACTTGTTGTTCTCGATGATGTAGACGACCGGCAGGCGCCAGAGCTCGGCCATGTTGAAGCTCTCGTAGACCTGGCCCTGGTTGGCGGCGCCATCACCGAAATAGGTGAGGCACACCGCGTCATCCTTGCGGTAGCGGTTGGCAAAGGCGATGCCGGTGCCGAGCGGCACCTGCGCGCCGACGATGCCGTGCCCGCCGTAGAACTTCTTCTCCACGGAGAACATGTGCATCGAGCCGCCTTTGCCCTTGGAGTAGCCGCCGCGGCGTCCGGTCAGCTCGGCCATGACGCCCCTGGCGTCCATGCCGGTGGCCAGCATGTGGCCATGGTCGCGATAGCCGGTGATGACCTGGTCGCCCGGCTTCATCGCCGCCTGCATGCCGACGACGACGGCCTCCTGCCCGATGTAGAGATGGCAGAAGCCGCCGATCAGGCCCATGCCGTACATCTGCCCCGCCTTCTCCTCGAAGCGGCGGATGAGCAGCATCGCGCGGTACGCCGCGAGCTCGTCGTCGCGGCTCAAGTCGGCTGGCGGGGCCAGGGCGGGCGTGGCGGCCTCGAGCGCTGCCTCGGCCTTGGCCACCGTGGCCGATGCCGCCGCGCGGCCCGATGCGGCCACGGGTTTGCGGCGGGCCGGGCCCGCGGCGGGTTTGGAATCCGAACCGGATGCAGCGGTCTGCTCCGAACCGGTCTGCCGAGACCTGCGCGGCTCACGAGCCATGGTCGCCCTCCCTCGCTTAGGCAGCCACTACTAGCCGATAGGCCCACTGGAATCGAGCCCCCCGGACACGGTTACGATTGCAACCGCTATCGGCGCCAACGTATTGATAATTAAGGGTGCTTTTCGCTTCAATACAAGCGTCGAAGCAGCGCTCAGCGCGGCTCGGTGCGGCCGTCCGCCGGGGTCATGACGACGAGGTCCGCCGGGTTGACCCAACCCAGCTGGCTGCGCACCTGCTCGTCCAGCAGATCGCGGTCGATGCTCGAATCCTGCAGCAGGCTGACGCGCCGGTCCCAATCGTGATGATCGGCCTTCAGCGTGGCGAGCTCTGCATTGAGGTTGAGGATCTGCGCCTTGATCTCGCGCTTGGCCTCGAGGCCGCGCTGTCCGTGCTGGGCATGGAACAGAAAATAGGCGGCCACCGCCCCCGACACCGCATAGAGCGCGAGCGGGACCAGCACGGAGCGAAGACGCCTGCGGATGACCATGAGGCACGATGATCATCCGCCAGTTAAGATGTGGTTAGAGGCCTTTGAAAAGGCTGCCCTGGCGCACGTGATTCTCGGTCAGATCGGAGCGCGCCTGGCGAACCACGGCCGCGCCCGCTCCAGTTGGCCGGCGAGCGACAGCAGCAATTCCTCCTCGCCCAGACGACCGGCGAAATGGATGCCGATCGGCGTCCCATCGGCGGACATGGCCAGCGGCACGCTCATCGCCGGCTGCCCCGTGATGTTGTAGATGGCCGTGAACGGCGAATACTGGCGGATCAGCGTGCCGTACTCGGCGGGCGGCTGGTCAAGGGACAGCAGGCCCAGCTTCACCGGCGGCGCTCCCATCGTCGTCGACAGAATGACGTCGTAGTTGGACAGGAACTCCGCCATGGCGATGGCGGTGCGCATGAAGGCGTTGTCCGCCGCCACGATATCGAGGCCGGTCAGCGTGCGGCCCTTCGCCGCCGTCAGCGCCGTGATCGGCTCGACCTCGTCGTCCGCCAGGGGCCGGCCGAGCTCCTTGGCGCGCAGGTCGAGGCTCATCGCCGTGTGCGCGGCGATGACGTTCAGCAGGTGGTCGCCGAGCGGGTCGGGCAGCGCCGGCCTGGCCTCCTCGACCCGGTGGCCGAGCTCCTGGCAGAGCTTCGCCGCGTCCCTCATGGCCGCGATGCACGCGGGATCGACCTCCGTGCCGCCGAAGGGCTCCAGTTGGAGGGCGATGCGCAGCGGGCGCGGATCACGGCCGGCGGCCGCGACGAAAGCGCCCTTGGGCGGCGGCGCCACGTAGCGCGCGCCGAACGGCGCCCCGTGCGTGGCGTCCAGGATGGCGGCCGAGTCGCGCACCGACCGGGTGACCGCGTGGCTGACGCCCAGGCCGTTCCAGCCTTCGGTGCGGCCGACGCCGACCGGCGTGCGGCCCCGCGACACCTTGAGGCCGAAGAGCCCGCAGCACGACGCCGGAATGCGGATCGAGCCGCCGCCGTCGGTGGCATGTGCGGCCGGCAGGACACCGGCGGCCACGAGCGCGGCCGCGCCGCCCGACGAGCCGCCGGCGCTGTAGGCCGGGTTCCAAGGGTTGCGCGTCGGGCCGAAGAGCGCCGACTCGGTGGTGACGGTGATGCCGAACTCCGGTGTCGTCGAGGTGCAGATCGGGATCAGGCCGGCGGCGTGCACCCGCGTTGACGTCTCGGAATCGGCGGGCGCGACGTAGTCGCGGAAAGCGCGGCTGCCGCCGGTGACGCGCACGCCGGCCATCGGATGGCCGAGGTCCTTGATGGCGAAGGGCACACCCGCCAAGGGCCCGGTCGGCTTATCCTGCGCGGTCGCCCGCGCCTGCTCGTAGAGCTTCTCGACAATAGCGTTGATCGTCGGGTTGACCGCTTCGGCCCGAGCAATGGCCGCATCGATCAGATCGATCGGCTTCACCTCGCCCTTGGCGACCAGCGACGCCAACCCGACCGCGTCGTGGCTCACATATTCGTCGAATGTCAGACCGCTCACCGGACCCTCCCGCCACGCGCTTCGCTCGTCGCTGCCGCAGCCGCGGCTGCCGACCGGGCCCGATTGCAGTCCACTTCGCGACGTCGATCAAGCCGTCATTGCGCGCCGGCCCATCCCCCATGCCCGGCGACGGGCACCCAAGCCTCCCCATTCCAGATGCGCGGCTCCACGGTGGCGCGCCCGTCTGCGATGGTAATCACGTTGAACGCGTTCGGCTCGCCCCGCAGCCGCGTCGAGATCGCCGAGCCGGCCTGGACCACCATGAGTCGGCGGCTCGTCGTGGCGCCGCTGGTCTCCTCCATGCCGGCCACCTCCTCGCCGACGACCTCGGGCTTGACGAAGCGCGAATAGCCGCGGTGCAGATGGCCCGAGAGGATGAGCCCGACCCCGGCGCGCTCGAACACCGCGATGGCGCGCTTGGCGCGCATCACGACCCGCGCGTCCTCGTCCCAGGCCGGCGGCAGGAACGGGTGATGGCCGACGACGATGCGGTACAGCGAAGCCGGCGCCGCAGCGAGGATGCGCTCGACGCTCTTCATCTGGTGCCTGCTGATTCGGCCGTACGACCAGTTGAGCTCGGGCGCCATGCGCCGGGCCGTGTTGATGCCGACGACGATCAGCTCGTCGTCCTGCCAGACCTGCTCGATCCCGGGCTGGATGTAGCGCCTGAACCGGGCGTAGGGGTCGAGGAAGCGCTCCACGAGATGGTATGGGGTGATATCGTGGTTGCCCACCACCGCCAGCACCGGCGCTGCAAGCCGCTCGAGAAACGCTGCGGCCTGACGGAATTCGCGGCTTCGGGCGCCCTGCGTGAAGTCGCCGCTGGCGACGACGAGATCCGGCGCGATGCGCGTCAGCTCGTCGACGAGCGCGTCGGCCACGGCCAGGTCGGCGCGGCCGAAGTGCAGGTCGGAGATGTGGGCGAGCCGCCTCATGGCGCCGCCGGCACGTCCATGACGCCCCCGCGGCCGCAGGGGGGGCCGGCGCCGGCCCGAGCGCAGCTTGCGGTACGATGACGTTCAAGGCCTTCCGCCGGATCCGGTACTCCAGGGGAGGCGGCAGCCGCAGGATCTCCCCGTCGTTCATCATGCGAAGCGAAGAGCGGCGCGAATAGACGGTCAGGCCGGCCGTCCGGTACCGTTGCAGCCCGGGCGTGCTCCGCCAGTTGCCGATGGCCATGCCCAGCGCCAGCCGCATGATCCGCCAGATGCCGAGCGGTCCCGTTATGTAGATGGCCAACTCGCCGTCATCCAGCCGGCTGCGGCTCATGATCTGGCCCATGCCCTCGTCGTAGTCGTTACTGACGACGGCGAGAGCCCAGGTGCGCACGCGGCGCGGCCCGTCACCGAGGTCGATGGCGACGCGGAGCGACGGATAGCGGCCGAAGGCGCGCGCGCCCGCCAGCGCCAGCCGCCAATAGGCGGCCAGGCCCATACGGCCGCGGTTGGCCTCGCGCAGCTGGGCCAGCCGGGACGGTATGCCGAGCACGGAATTGCCCAGAAAGACGTGACCGTTGACGACCCCCACGTCGATCTGGCGGATGCCGCCGTCGACCAGCGCCCGGCAGGCGGCCGCCGGGTCCAGCGGGATCCGCAGGTCCTTGGCCAGCAGGTTCATCGTGCCGAGAGGGATGATGCCCAGGGCCACGTCTTGCTGGCAGAGCCGCTGGGCGGCGCAGGCGATGGTGCCGTCGCCGCCGCCGACGACGACGGCCTCGGCGCCGACGGCGACCGCCGCCTCGATACGCGCCGGCAGCGGTCGATCATCCGGAATGATCGTCGCCTGCAAGCCCGCCGCGGCTAGATAGTCGGCGATATGGGCCGCGACGGACGTGCCGATCAGGCTGCCGGACGAGCTGTTGATCACGACGGCCACGCGTCTGCGCACGACGTTCCCCGCAAGCTAGCCCGAATCACAGGCGGCGCTGCAACCGCCCGCCCGACCCGGGTGACGACGCTGTCCGGGCGCCAGAATTCACCATGGGCTGCCCAGTTCCGCGTGAATCGCGAATTTGGCAGGGACCGATCCACAGCCCACCGCCAATTCGCGAGTATCGAACCAGCGAATCTCGCCGTGCGTATCGGCGGACGGCAAGTCTTCCAACATTATTCTTACGCCCTATTCTGGCTCCCGCTGGCATGTGGGGAGCGGACGTTACGTCAGCATCGACGGCCAAAGCACCTCGCGGAGGGCTCACCCGCCTCGCCCAGCCGTGCCATGCGGCGATACTTAGAAGCGTTCGAAGCCGCGGTTACTCGGGGCATGTCAAGCGCTTGGGCCCCTCCTCCGCCATTGGCCGTGGCACATTTTATGGCTGGAATGCCGCCAAACTACGCGGATTGCGCACAAGCGTTGCACATTGGCCACGGACAGCCCGCGCCGGCTGTGTTAGTCAACAATCAATCCGCTGCTGCGGGAATGCCCGATTATCTCAAGATGGGGAGCTAAGATGCTGCGCAAAGTTCTTCTGACCACCGTGAGCCTGGTCGCTCTGGGCGGCACTGCCCTCGCCGCCGACCTGCCCTCGCGCAAGTACGCCCCGGTCGCTCCGGTCGTCATCGTGCCCGTGTTCACCTGGACCGGCTTCTATGTCGGCGTGAACGCCGGCTACGCCTGGAACACCAACAACGACAAGAACTATGGCTACGGCTATCCGGGCTATGGTTACGCCTATCCGGGCTACGGCTACTACGGTGGCGGCAGCAACAACGACGGCGGCTTCACCGGCGGTGGCCAGATCGGCTATAACTACCAGATCGGCCAGTTCGTGGTCGGCGTCGAGGCGGACATCCAGTACGCTGACCTCGGCGGCAAGAACAACTACGGCTACGGCAACCAGGGCATGGATTGGTTCGGCACCGTCCGCGGCCGCCTCGGCTATGCCTTCGACCGGGCCCTGATCTACGCCACCGGCGGCTTCGCCTACGGCGGCGGCGGCGGCAACAACAGCAACAACTTCTACAACTACGGCGCGGCCTACTACGGCGGTAACGGCGACGACACCGCGACCGGCTGGACCGTCGGCGGTGGTCTCGAGTACGCCTTCACCGACAACATCACTGCCCGCATCGAAGGTCTGTATGTCAGCCTCGACCGCGGCAACAGCGATGTGTATCTGCCGGGCCTGCCGCTGGCCACGACCTACTACAGCAGCGGCAGCAAGAACAACGAGTTCGGCGTCGTCCGCGTCGGCCTGAACTACAAGTTCTAAGTTCGCCACGAGCTTCAGAGCACACTACTCTACCGTTACGGATAGACCCGGCGACGACGTCGCCGGGTCTATCTGTTTTGGCACGAGGCGCGAGGGCGCCGCCGCCATCGGCTACGAAATTGCTGCAATCGTCGCCCAGACAGCGCGACTTCGGCTCACCCGGTTCCCGACCATCGCATGAACGCTCCCGCCCGCATCTCCTTCGTCTCCCTCGGCTGCCCCAAGGCGCTGGTCGATTCCGAGCGCATCGTCACGCATCTGCGTTCCGAGGGCTACGAACTCAGCAAGACCCACGAGGGCGCCGACCTCGTCATCGTCAACACCTGCGGTTTCCTCGATTCGGCCAAGGCGGAATCGCTCGAGGCGATCGGCAAGGCCATGGGCGAGAATGGCCGCGTCATCGTGACCGGATGCATGGGCGCGCAGCCGGAGCCGATTCGGGAGCGCTTCCCCGACGTGCTCGCCATCACCGGGCCGCAGCAGTACGAAAGCGTCATCGGCGCCGTGCATGCAGCCGCCCCGCCGCAGCACGACCCGTTCGTCGATCTGGTACCGCCGCAGGGCGTCAAGCTGACGCCGCGACACTACGCTTATCTCAAGATTTCAGAGGGTTGTAACCATCGCTGCAGCTTCTGCATCATCCCGCATCTGCGCGGCGACCTGGTGAGCCGGCCTGCGGCCGACGTGATGCGGGAGGCCGAGCGGCTGGTTGCGGCGGGTGTCAAGGAGCTGCTGGTCATTTCCCAGGACACCAGCGCCTATGGCGTCGACCTGCGTTATGGGGCGAGCACGTGGAAGGGGCGCGAGCTGCGCGCCCAGTTCGCCGATCTCGCGGGGGCGCTGGGCGAGCTCGGCGTGTGGGTGCGGCTGCACTACGTCTATCCCTACCCGCACGTCGACGAGGTGCTGCCGCTGATGGCCGAGGGCAAGGTGCTGCCCTACCTCGACATTCCGTTCCAGCACGCCTCGCCCCGGGTGCTGAAGGCGATGAAGCGCCCAGCCCACCAGGAGAAGACGCTGGATCGCATCCGCGCCTGGCGGCAGATCTGTCCGGACCTCGCCATCCGCTCGACCTTCATCGTCGGATTCCCCGGCGAGACCGAGGCGGATTTCGAGCTGCTGCTCGAATGGCTGAAGGACGCGCGGCTCGACCGGGTCGGCTGCTTCAAGTACGAGGCCGTGGCAGGCGCACCCGCCAACGATCTGGCCGATCCGGTGCCGGAGGAGCTCAAGGAACAGCGCTGGCACCGCTTCATGGCCGCGCAGCGGGCCGTCAGCGCAGCCCGGCAGAAGTCGCGGGTCGGCCGCCGCATCCCGGTCATTATCGATGCCGGCGGCGCCCAGCAGGCGCGCGGCCGCTCGCCGTGGGATGCCCCCGAAATCGACGGCGTCGTCCACGTCAGCGGCCGGCGGCCGATGCGGACCGGCGACATCGTCACCGTGCGCATCGACCGCGCCGACGACTACGACCTGTTCGGCAGCCTGGTCTGACGCCTATCCGGTCTTTGGCTCAGGCCGGCAGCAGCACGGTCGCCCCGGTGGTCGCGCGCGTCTCCAGCGAGCGCTGCGCGTCGGCCGCGGCGGCGAGCGGATAGCGCGCGCCGATCATGATCTTCACGACACCGCTCTCCACGGCCTCGAAGAGCTTCGTCGACATGTCGACCAGGCTGGCACGATTGGCCGTATGGGTGAACAGGGTCGGCCGCGTGGCATAGAGCGACCCCTTCTGCCCCAGGAGGCCGATGTTGAACCCCTCGATCGGTCCCGACGCGTTGCCGAAGCTGACGAAGGTGCCGAAGGGCTTCAGGCAGTCGAGGGAGCCGGGAAAGGTCGCCTTGCCAACGCTGTCATAGACGACGTCGCAGCCCGCCCCACCCGTGAGCTCCCTGGCCCGCACCGCGAAGTCCTCCTCCCGGTACAGGATGACGTCATCACAGCCGTGGCGGCGGGCGAGCTCGGCCTTGTCCGCCGAGCCGACCGTGCCGATGACGCGGGCGCCGAGCTGCTTGGCCCACTGGCAGGCGATCAGGCCGACGCCGCCCGCGGCTGCGTGGAACAGGATGGTGTGCCCCGGGCCGACCTTGAAGGTGCGGTGGAGCAGGAATTCGGCGGTCATGCCCTTCAGCATCATCGCCGCCGCCACCTCGAAGTCGATGGCGCCGGGCAGCTTGACCACGACCTGCGCCGGCAGGATGCGCTCCTCGGCATAGGAGCCGAGCGGCCCGACATAGGCGACGCGATCGCCCGGGGCGAGCTCGGTGACGCCCTCGCCGACCGAGACGATCTCGCCGGCGCCCTCGTTGCCCGGCGTGAACGGTAGCGCCATCGGGTAGAGCCCGGTGCGGTAGTAGATGTCGAGGAAGTTCAGCCCGATCGCCATGTGCCGGACACGAACCTCGCCCGGCCCCGGATCACCGATGGTCACGTCCTCGTAGGAGAGAACTTCGGGCCCGCCGGTGCGGTGAACACGAATGGCTTTGGTCATGGTCGTCGCCTCCGGTTGTCGGTTGGCCTGGAGCGCGTGCCCTCGGACGGAATCCCGATCCGGAGAGACGCGCTTCAGATTCAATAGGTTGGAGCATGTTCCGATCGAATGGTCTCACCCGATCGGGACATGCTTCAGGTCTCCTCGGTCATCGCCCGCCCCGCCTCCTTGGCGGGGTGCTTCCGCTTGCGTCCGGCCAGGACGTTGATCGCCTCCACGGCGGCGGCGAACGCCATGGAGCAATAGATGTAGGCGCGCGGCAGATGGAAGCCGCCGCCCTCGGCGACGAGGGAGACGCCGATCAGGATCAGGAAGGACAGGGCCAGCATCTTGGTGGTCGGATGCGCCGCGATGAAGCGGCCGACGACACCCGACGCAGCGTACATCACGATCATGGCAATGATGACGGCGACGATCATCACCGACACGTCGTCGACCATGCCGATGGCGGTGACGATGGAATCGATGGAAAAGACCAGGTCGATGACGGCGATCTGGGCGATGGCGGTGAGGAAGGCGTTGGGCGCCGGCCGCCCCGCGTCGGCGCCGTGGTCGCCCTCGATCGCGCCGTGAATCTCGTGCGTCGCCTTGACGATGAGAAACAGGCCGCCGACGATGAGGATGATGTCCCGCCAGGAGATGCCCTCGCCAAGAATGGTGACGACAGGCTCCGTGAGCTTCATGATCGCCGTCAGCGTGAACAGCAGGGCGATGCGAAAGACGAGGGCCAACGCCAAGCCGATGCGCCGCGCTCGCTCCGCCTGCGCAGCCGGCAGCCTGGCAACCAGCACAGAGATGAAAACGACGTTGTCGATGCCAAGCACGATCTCCATCGCGCTCAAGGTCAGCAGCGCCGCCCAGCCCGCCGGCTCGGCCATCCATCCGAACATAAGTCCTCCCATTAGAAAATCCGCCTGAACATGGGCGGGCGGATCGCAATTGAAAAGAGCGGACGGCGGCGGCCGGCTTTCGCCGTTGCCGGAAAATCACTACGGATGAGCCCATGAACGACAGATCGCCGGACATTGCGGTCGTCGGCGCCGGCGCCACCGGTCTCGCCGCCGCCATCACCTTCGCGCGCGACGGCTTCGACACCGTGCTGATCGGCCGGCCGAGCGCGCCGGCCAACGGCCGGACGGTGGCGCTGCTGGACGGCTCCGTCACGTTTCTCGCCGCCATCGGGGCCTGGCGGGAGCTGGCGTCGCGGGCGGCGCCGATGGCGAGCATGCACATCGTCGATGCCACCGACAGCCTGTTCGCGCCGCCGCCCCTCACCTTCCACGCCAGCGAGATCGGGCTCGACGCGTTCGGCTACAACATCGAGAATGCGATCCTCGTCGACGAGCTGGCGCGGGTCGCGCGGGCCACCGCGCGGCTTACGATCCTGGAGACGGCATTAATGACGGCCGAACCGGGCGTGGCCGGTCTCAGGCTCGCGCTGGCGGACAGCCAGGTGTTCGAGCCGGCGCTGGTCGTCGGGGCGGACGGGCGGCAATCCCTGGTGCGCCGTGCGCTCGACGTGCCCGCACGGACCTGGACCTACCGGCAGGCGGCGCTGACGGCCATCTTCACGCACGAACGGTCGCACCGCGACACCTCGACGGAGCTGCATACGCGGGGCGGCCCCTTCACGCTGGTGCCGCTGCCCGGCCGGCGCTCCAGCCTGGTGTGGGTTTGCCCGCCCTACGAGGCCCGGCGCTTGCGCCGGATGGCTGCGGGCGAGCTTGCTTCGGCGGTCGAGCGTCGGGCGCAATCCATGCTGGGCGCCATGGCGCTGGAGGGCCGCTGCGGCGTCGTGCCCATGGACGCGCTGTCCGTCGCCCGCTTCGCCGGCCCCGGCGCCGCACTCGTCGGCGAGGCCGCCCACGTGTTCCCCCCGATTGGCGCGCAAGGGCTCAACCTGGGTCTCCGCGACGTGGCGGCGCTTCGCGATGCGGTCGTCGACGCCCGGGTGCGGGGGCGGCCGATCGCCGATATCGCCGCGATGGGCAGCTATTCGCGCGGCAGGCTCATCGACGCGCGCACGCGCACGGGCGCCATCGACACGCTGAACCGTTCGCTGCTGATGGACTTCCTGCCTTTCGACATGATGCGCGCCGCCGCCATGCTGACGCTCGACCTTGCCGGGCCGTTGCGCCGGCTGGTGATGCGCGAGGGGTTGGCACCCCGGCTGGGGTTGCCCAGCCTGATGCGCGGCCCTGGCGCGAATTTTGCCTCGTAGCCGAGCAGTCTGGCGAGCGGCCGCCGCGCACGCCGCTCGAGCGGGACGCGCCCGGCGAGCCAGCAGGCGTAGATTCACGACAATCGGAGCTGTTCGGGCCGGATGATGTCCTCCGCCCGGGCCGAGGAGCTCCCAGGGTGGGCTGGACTGCGGCCTCGACCTCGCCTATCGCACACCTCGATCGATCACACTGCGGTCGCCGTCGGCTGCGGCGACAAGGGAGCGCTCCATGAAACTGCCGCGTCAGTTCTTCCGTCCGTTGGCGATCGGAGCGCCGGAGCCGTTCCGCGAGCTGCCCGTCCGGCTGGAGCGGATGATCCATTTCGTTCCGCCGCACAACGACAAGATGCGGGCCAAGGTGCCGGAGCTCGTCCGCCAGGTCGACGTGGTGCTCGGCAACCTGGAGGATGCCATTCCCGCCGACGCCAAGGAGGCGGCGCGGGCCGGCTTCATCAAGATGGCGCAGGAGACCGACTTCGGCACGACGGGGCTGTGGACCCGTATCAACTGCCTGAACAGCCCGTGGGTGCTCGACGACATCACCGAGATCGTCGCCGCGGCCGGCAACAAGCTCGACGTCATGATGCTGCCCAAGGTCGAGGGCCCCTGGGACATCCATTATCTCGACCAGCTGCTGGCGCAGCTCGAAGCCCGGCATGGCGTCACCAAGCCGATCCTGATCCACGCCATCCTGGAAACCGCCGAGGGCGTGAAGAACGTCGAGGCGATCGCGCAGGCCTCGCCCCGCATGCATGGCATCAGCCTGGGACCGGCGGATCTCGCCGCGTCGCGCGGCATGAAGACCACCCGCGTCGGCGGCGGCCATCCCGACTACAAGGTGCTGTCCGACCCGAGCGGCGATGCACCGCGCCAGTCGGCCCAGCAGGACCCCTGGCACTACACCATCGCCCGCATGGTCGACGCCTGCCAGGCGAACGGCATCAAGGCCTTCTATGGGCCGTTCGGCGACTTTGCCGATCAGGATGCCTGCGAGGCCCAGTTCCGCAACGCCTTCCTGCTCGGCTGCGCCGGGGCTTGGAGCTTGCACCCGACTCAGATTTCAATCGCCAAACGCGTGTTCAGTCCGGATCCGGGCGAAGTCGGCTTTGCCAAGCGCATCCTCGAAGCCATGCCGGACGGCACGGGCGCGGTCATGATCGACGGCAAGATGCAGGACGACGCCACCTGGAAGCAGGCCAAGGTCATCGTCGATCTGGCGCGTCTCGTTGCGGCCAAGGATAGCGACTACGCTGCCTTGTACGGGCTGTGATATCGGCCGCGCCGCGGCAGCAGCATGTTCGTGGGGCGAATCCGAAATTCGCATCATATTCGAGGCGGCATCGGGGGCGAGTTTGCGGATTCCGCGGCCCCAGCGGGCAATTCTATGATTCTAGCGTGGTTTAATGGATTCGAAGGTCCTGAACGGTGATGCCCTGCCAGGATCGGAAACGGCAACCGACCACCCTAGTTTGGACCAGAGCGGAGATCAGGCGATGAAATTCGGCGCCGCCAAATTTGCCATCGGACAGGTCGTTCGCCACCGCGTCTACCCGTTTCGCGGGGTGATTTTCGACGTCGACCCGGAGTTCAACAACACCGAGGAATGGTGGGAGTCGATCCCCGAAGACGTCCGTCCGCGAAAGGACCAGCCATTCTACCACCTGCTCGCCGAGAATGCGGAGACCCAGTACGTCGCCTATGTCTCCGAGCAGAACCTGCTGCCCGACACGTCCGGAAACCCGGTACGCCATCCGCGCATCGACGAAATGTTCGAGCGCGACAACGACGGTTCGTACCGCGCGCGATCCCACCACGCGCACTGAAGCGGCCATGGCCTGTGCGGGGCTCGTCTCCGCGCGGGCACCGCCCGCAAGACGGCCGAGCCCGCCCGCACGTCATGCCGCCGTGGCCGGCCTGCGGCGGAGATCGGTGCTCCGCAGCAGCCGGAGCGCCATGGTCCAGAAGAACGATCTCCTTGTTGGACGCGGCCTTTCTGCAAAGCCGGTATCCACGTCGGCGTCTGATGCTCTAAACTAGTAGATAGGGGAAGCGCCAGAGGTTCGGCCGTGACGAATGCGTTCAGCCAGATCAGGACCGGTCGCTTCGCGACCATCCTGATGCTGCTCGCCCTCGCCGGGCTGCCTGTCGCGGTCTGGCTCGACCTGCGGTCGCTGTCGGAGAACATTCTACGCCGTCAGGCCGGCGAGGTTGGGCGCGTCATTGACGATCTGCGTGCGTTCTACGCCAGCGAAGTGGTGGCGCGCATCCAGTCCGCCCCGGGCCGCGTGCAGATCACCGAGAAGTACAAGGACGTCGACCACGCCATTCCGATCCCGGCGACGCTGTCGATCGAGCTCGGTCGCATGATCAGCAGCCGTGACGGCACCGTCCGCTACGCCTTCATCTCCGATATGCCGTTCAAGGGCCGCAAGCCCTACAGCCTCGATGCCTTCGAGAGCGAGGCCCTCGCCGAGCTGCGGACACATCCCAAGGAGACGATCTCCGAGGTCAGCGGCTCGGTGTTCGACCGCCAGGTGCGGATCGCCACCCCGGTGATCATGGGGCAGGCCTGCGTCAACTGCCACAATGTGCATCCGGACAGCCCCAAAACGGACTGGAAGGTGGGCGACGTCCGCGGCATCCAGGAGATCACGGTCGTCCAGCCGATCGAGGCCAACACCTTCGCCTTCAAGTACCTGCTGGTCTACCTGGTCGCGGCGGCGACGGGCGGCATCGCGCTGCTGCTCATGCAGCGGCGCGACCAGCAGGAGCTCAAGCTCGCCAAGGACAAGGCCGAGGTGGCACTGGCCGGGCTGCAGGCGGCACAAGCCCAGCTCGTCACCCGCGAGAAGCTCGCCTCGCTCGGCCAGCTCACCGCCGGCATCGCGCACGAGATCAAGAATCCGCTGAACTTCGTCAACAATTTCGCCGACCTGTCGGCCGACCTGGTGCGGGAGCTGCGCACCCTGCTGAGCGGCGCCAAGCTCGACGGGGAGACCAAGGCTGAGGTCGAGGACATCGGCGATATGCTGGAGGGCAACCTCGGCAAGGTGGTCGAGCACGGCAAGCGCGCGGATTCGATCGTCAAGAACATGCTCCTGCACTCCCGCGAGGGCGTGGGCGAGTACCGGGCGGTCGATCTGAACGCGCTCGTCGAGGAAAGCCTCAACCTGGCCTATCATGGGGCCAGGGCCGAGAAGCAGGGCTTCAACGTCACGCTGGAGCGATCATACGATGCGACGGTCGGGTCGGTGGAGCTCTATCCGCAGGAGTTCATTCGCGTCCTGATCAACCTGATCGGCAACGGCTTCTACGCCGCGCAGCAGCGCAAGAAGACGGGGGAGCCAGGCTTCGAGCCCACCCTGCGGGTGGCCACGAAAAATTTAGGTGACCGGGCGGAGATCCGTGTGCGAGACAACGGCGTAGGCATACCGGCAGAGGTAAAGGCCAAGATCTTCAACCCGTTCTTCACGACCAAGCCCGCCGGCGAAGGAACGGGGCTCGGGCTTTCGCTCAGCTATGATATCGTCGTGAAGCAGCACGGCGGCACCCTGGAGGTGGAGACCGAGCCCGGTTCGTTTACGGAGTTCGTCGTCACACTGCCGCGCGGCGCCACGCCGACGCCGCAGCCTCAGGCGAGGAGAAGCAAGTGAGCGCGTGTATCTTGATCGTCGATGACGAAAAGGACGTGGAAATGCTGTTCCGGCAGCAATTCCGCCGCGAGCTCCGCGCCGGCCGCTTCGTCATGGATTTCGCTCTTTCCGGCGAAGAGGCGCTGCGCAAGCTCTCCGACGTGGCCGGCGCTCAGCCCGTGCTGCTCGTCTCGGACATCAACATGCCGGGCATGAGCGGCCTCGATCTCGTGCCCCGGGCGAAGGAGGTTCGGCCCGATCTGCCAATCGTCATGATCACCGCCTATGGCGACGCCCGCACCCGGGAGGTCGCGCTGGCGCGCGGCGCCGACGAGCTCTTGACCAAGCCGATCGACTTTCTGGCGCTGCGCAGCGAGATCGACGCACGGGTGGGTGGAAGCGGACAAGCGCCGTGATCACGATTCTCGTCGTCGACGACGAGCCGGATCTTGAGCCGCTGGTACTGCAGCGCTTCAGGCGTCAGATCCGCAGCGGCCAGCTCGCCTTCCTGTTTGCGCACGACGGGGTCGAGGCGCTGTCCCTGATCGAGAGCCACATCGGCATCGATCTGGTGGTCAGCGACATCAACATGCCGCGCATGGACGGCCTCGCGCTGCTGGAGCGCCTGCAGGAGGCGGAAGAGGACGTCTCGACGGTGATCGTGTCGGCCTATGGCGACATGGCCAACATCCGCACCGCCATGAACCGCGGCGCCTTCGATTTCGTCACCAAGCCGATCGACTTCGGTGATCTGGAGGCGACGATCGACAAGACCTTGCGCCATATCACCCGCATCCGCGATGCCCGCCAGCGGCAGCTCGACGCCGAACGGGCCCATGCGGCACTGTCTCGCTACTTCTCGCCCAACCTGGCCGAGCGGCTCGCCATCGATGCCCAGCGGCTGAACGGCGGCGAGCGGCGCGACGTCACCTCGCTGTTCACCGATGTGACCGGCTTCACCAGCCTGGTCGAATCCATCGATCCCGCCGTACTCGCGCCGCTGCTCAACGAATATCTGATCGGCATGACCGATATCGTCTTCGTGCACGAGGGCACCGTGGCCAAGATCGTCGGCGACGCCCTCCACGTCCTGTTCGGAGCGCCCGGCGATCAGCCCGATCACGCCAGCCGCGCCATCGCCTGTGCCCTGGAGCTGGACGCCTTCGCAGAGGCGTTCCGCAAGACGTGGTCCGGCAAGGGAATCGGGGTCGGCGCGACGCGGATCGGCGCGCACTCGGGGCCGGCGATCGTCGGCAATTTCGGCGGCGGGCGCTTCTTCGACTACACGGCCTACGGCGACACCATCAACACGGCGGCACGGCTGGAATCGGCGAACAAGCCGCTCGGCACGCGCATCTGCGTCAGCGCCGACCTGGCCGAACAGGTCGACGGCTTCGGCGGCCGCCCGATCGGCGACCTGCTGCTGCGCGGCAAGACGGAGGCGCTGCGGGCGTGGGAGCCGCTGTCGGACGACGCGTTGGCCGAGCCGTCGACGGCGAGCTATCATGAGGCCTTTGCCAAGCTCGAGCGCAACGATTCAGGAGCGATCGCCGCTTTCGCTGCGCTCGTCGGCCAACGGCCCGTCGACGGGCTGGCGAGCTATCATCTCAGGCGGCTGCTGAACGGCGCGACCGGAACCCGCATCGACCTGTCGGGCTAGAGCATTTTGCCATTGGATGGACCTATCCAATGGCAGAGAAAATGCTCATAGTCTTTTGAATCTGGAGCGCTTTCTCGCGATCGGGTGGTCCCACCCAATCGCAAAGCGCTCTAGCGGAGGAGCCGGGCCCCCCGCTCCCCGCGGTCTGGTGACGCCGGCACAGTCACGACCGCTCCAGATTTTAAAGACTTGGAGCATATCGACCCGATTAGATGAGTTTATCTGATCGGGACATGCTCTCGCGCGTCAGCCGGCTCTGGCGGGCTGACGCTTGTTCCGGGGCGAGGGATGGCCGGGTCGAGCCCGGCCACGAGGGCGCCTACTGCTTCGGCGCGGGCGCCGGGGCCGGGGCCGCGGCAGGGGCAGCGCCTGCCGCCGGCGCGGCCTGGCCGGACGCTTCCATCTTCTTGCGCATCTCTTCGCTGCGCTTCTGGAGCTCTTCCTGCAGCTTCTTCTGCTGCTCCTCGAGCACCTTCGGATCGATGGCGGCGCCGTCGAAGCCCTTCTGGAAGCCGGCCAGCGGCACCTGGAAGGTGACCACGTTGGCGACCTGGTTCTGGACGCTGACGTTGACGTTCGTCGCCTTCTTCAGGCTGGCGATGTCGGCTTCCTTGATCGGCACCTCGGCGAAGCAACCGTTCGGGAAGCAGAGCGCGAAGCGGCCTTCGGTCGCCTGGCCCTGGTCGATCGTGACGCGGATGCCCGGCTGGATCAGCAGCCCCAGCGGCAGCAGGAAGCGCATCATCTTCTGCGGCTCGCCCTTCACGTCGTAGACGGCGACGGCGAGCACGGGCTGACCCTGGTCGGAGACGAAGTCACGCGTGGTGTAGCAGATTTCCTTCTGGTTCGACGGATCCTTGCCGCACACCTTGGTCCAGTCCGGCTGCGACGGCTCGGACTTGACCGCGACCACGGTCGGGCCTGGGGCCGCCCCTTGCGCCGGAGCCGGCTGCTGCGCGGGCGCCGGCTGGGCGGCGGGCTTCTTGGCCTGGGCGAATGCAACGGCCGGAGCCAGCGCCGCCACGCTCACGGCGAGCAATCCCGCGGCCGTGCGGGCCACGCCGAGGCGCGCAGACCTGTTGATGAATGTCATGCAAGATATCCCTTCGATCACAGCACGAACCCCGGTGCGCTCTTGTTCAATGCGCAGGTTTGCGCGGCCGAGCGCCTTTACACATGTCGTCGATGTCCATCATTGCCAGAAGGGCGAGCCCGTTTGCGGCGTGCCGCGGTTTCGACCTGAAGAGCGTCATCGCGCCCTGCTCACCCTCGATCGGCACGACGTGCTTCGGTGGCGAATGAGGCGGATGAATGACCGACGAATTGGGCGTCCCCTTTACCGCTTAACCCCGCAGGTTTCCAGTCCCTTCGGTGGATGGCCGGCCCGTCCGGCGCGGGCCCGTCGCCAGCCCGCGCGCTTCGATCCGGGCGGTCCGGCCCCGACCTTCTGCAGCCGGCCCGGCACGGACGCGCGCGTGACATGACAAGAAAACGCTTAGGTTGGCGGCCACAGAGAGCCGTTTCTTGATTCTCCCAGCCGGATGCCACTCCTTGCCGAACCGACCTCGCATCCATCCATGTTGATCTCGGGCCGATTCTGGTGCCGCATCGGCGTCGTCGCGCTCACCATCGCGGCGGCCGGCGCCGAAGCGCACGAAAGCCACGGCATCGCCATGCATGGCGAGCCCCGCCTCGAGGCAAGCTTCGACCGACTGCCCTATGCGGCGGCCGACGGGGCCGCCGGAGGCCGCCTGACGCTCGGCGTGCAGGGCACCTTCGACAGCCTCAACCCGTTTCCCGTCAAAGGCCTCACGGCGGCGCTCGGGGTGGCGACGCTCAGCGTCGAGTCGCTGATGAAGCGTTCGCTGGACGAGCCCTTCACGCTGTACGGACTGATCGCCCGCTCGATCGAGACACCGGACGACCGCTCCTACGTCATCTTCCGGCTCGACCCCCGCGCGAAGTTTTCCGACGGCGTCCCGATCACCGCCGAGGACGTGAAGTTCAGCCTGGAGCTGCTGAGGAGCAGTGGGCGCCCCAACTATCGCAACGCCTACGGCAAGGTCTCGCGCATCGACATCATCGACCCGCTCACCATCCGGCTCGATCTCAGCCAGGCCGGCGATCGGGAGCTGCCGCTCATCCTCGGCCTGATGCCGGTGCTGCCCAAGCACGCGACCGATGCGGCCCATTTCGATACCGCCGGCTTCAAGCCCCTCGTCGGCTCCGGGCCCTACGTGGCGGCGGCGATCAAGCCCGGCGAGAGCATCACCTTCCGGCGTGATCCGGCGTATTGGGGCGCCGACCTGCCCATCAACCGCGGCACCATCAACTTCGACGAGATCCGCTACGACTATTACCGCGACGCCAACAGCCTGTTCGAGGCGTTCAAGGCGGGCCTTTGCGATGTCAGGGTCGAGCTCGATCCCGCCCGCTGGATGCAAGGCTACGACATTCCGGCGGTGAAGGAGGGACGCATCGTCAAGGAGAGCCCGCGCTCCCGGCTGCCCAAGGGCATGTCGGGCTTCGTCTTCAACACGCGCCGGGCCAAGTTCGCGGACGTCAAGGTCCGCGAGGCCCTGTCGTACCTGTTCGACTTCGATTGGGTGAACCGCAACCTCTACTACGGCCTCTATGAGCGCACGACCAGCTACTTCGCCGAATCGCCGATGGCCTCGAGCGGGCGCCCGGCCGGGCCGCTGGAGCGCCGGCTGCTGGCGCCGTTTCCGGATGCCGTGCGGGCGGACATCATGGAGGGCCGCTGGCGTCCGGCCGAGGCCGACGGCTCGGGCCGCGACCGGGAGGCCTTCCAGCGCGCGCTGGCGCAGATCGAGGCCGCCGGCTTCCGTCTCGACGACGGGGCCTTGAAGCAGCCCGGCGGCGAACCATTCACGATCGAGATCATGGTGCTCACCCGCGATCAGGAGCGGCTGGCGCTCAATCTGGCCGACAGCCTGCGCTGGATCGGGGTCGGCACGCGGGTCCGCCTGGTCGACACGGTGCAGTACGAGCGCCGCCGCCAGCGCTTCGACTACGACATGATCATCGCGTCATGGCCCGTATCGCCCTCCCCGGGCAACGAGCAGTACTTCCGGTGGGGCTCGCAGTCGGCCGATCGGGAAGCCTCGTTCAACTTCGCCGGCGCCCGTTCGCCGGCGATCGACGCCATGATCGCGGCGCTGCTGGCCGCCGAGAGCCAGGACGCGTTCGAAGCCGCGGCCCGCGCCCTCGACCGCACGCTGCTGTCCGGCTTCTACGTCATCCCGCTCTTCCACCTGTCCGACTTCTGGATCGCCCGGGCGAGCCGCATCGGCCGCCCGGCGCAGCTGCCGCTCTACGGTCCTTATCCGGAGCAGTGGTGGCAGGCAGGCGAAGCGACGGCGGGCGGGCGTTAGCCTTAAAGATGAAGCTTCGCTCCCAGCTCAACGGTTCCGGATCATTGCCCTTTTGGTTGCGCGCAACCATCTGTACCGTGCGGCTGTCATTGGTGATGGAGGCGACATGGCCAAGGCTAAGCAAAGGGATGGCCTGACCAAGTTCCAGCGATACCGACGGATGCAGCACAGCCGAGGCATGAAGCTGCTGCGCATATGGGTTCCCGATCCGAAGGCTGCCGACTTCCAGGAGCACGCCAAGCGCCAAGCCGCACGCCTGCGAGGGGCGCCTGAAGAGGCCGAAGCGCTGAGCTTCATTCAAGCTGCCACGGAATGGCAGGAATCGTGAAGCGAGGAGATATCGTCACGGTTTCCGCTCCCGGCGACACCGGCACGCCGCGTCCAGCCGTGGTGGTTCAGTCGGATTGGCTGGCCGACACTGACAGCGTGCTGGTCAGCTTGCTCACGAGCACGCTCCGCGACGCGCCGATATTTCGGTTGACCGTCATGCCCGTGCCTGGAAATGGGCTGAGGGTCCCCTCCCAGGTGATGGTCGATAAGATCATGGCGTTCCCGCGCGAAAAATGCGGTGACGTCATTGGCCGACTCGACGACGAGTCGCTGATCGTCTTGAACCATATGCTGTCGGTCATTCTTGGTTTGGCCGACTAGGATCGCTGGCGCATAATGCGTGGTGCTGAAACCTCCACGCGGAGATGCGCCATGCCGCCAGCCCAAGACGTGCCGCCAGCCCAAGCCCTGCCCCTCCACGTCGACGTGGTCTCCGACGTCGTCTGCCCGTGGTGCTTCATCGGCAAGCGGCGCATCGAGCGCGCCGTCGCCCTGGCACCGGACGTAGCCGTCGAGCTGGCGTGGCGGCCGTTCCAGCTCGATGCGACCATCCCCCGTCAGGGCCTCGACCGGCAGGAGTACATGCAGCGCAAGTTCGGCAGCGCCGAGAAGGTGCGCGCCATCTCGGAGCGGCTGACCGCGGAAGGCGCGGCCGAGGGCATCGCGTTCCGCTTCGACCGCATCAAGCGCTCGCCCAACACCCTCGACGCGCACCGGCTGATCCGCTGGGCCGGGACCGCCGGCGCCCAGGGACCCGTGGTGGAGGCGCTGTTCACCCGCTTCTTCATCGACGGCGACGACATCGGCGACCCGGCCGTGCTCAAGGACGTCGCGGCCGAGGCCGGCATGGACGCCGACGTCGTCGGCGAGTTGCTCGCCGGCGACGCCGATGTCGGCCACGTGCAGGAGGAGATCGGCTACGCGGCGGAAGCGGGGGTGACCGGCGTGCCTTGCTTCATCTTCGCCAGCCGGCTGGCGATCCCCGGCGCACAGGAGCCGGCGACGCTCGCCCGCTACATGCAGCGGATCGCCGTCAAGATCGCCAACGAGAGCGTGGCGACCGCCGGCGCCTCGGCCTGATACGGCCGGCCGCGGGCCGATCCGGGATCACGCCGCCTTCTTGCGCTCGGCGATGCGCACCAGATCGCGCAGCAGCCGCGCCGTGCCCTTGAGGCGCGCCTCCGGTGTATCGAAGTCGTCGATGAAGACGATGGTCATGTCCGGCCTCACCTTGGCCAGCGAGCCCTGCTCGGCCACATAGCCGACCAGCCCCTCCGGATTGGCGAAGCTGTTGTCGCGGAAGGAGACGACGATGCCCTTGGGGCCAGCCTCCACCTTGGCGACGTTGGCGCGCAGGCACAGCGCCTTGATGGCGACCAGCTTGAGCAACTGCTCCACCTCCTGGGGCAGCGACCCGAAGCGGTCGATCAGCTCGGCGCCGAAGGCCTCGATCTCCTGGTCGCTCTCCAGCGTCGACAGGCGCTTGTAGAGCCCGAGCCGGAGCTGGATATCGGGAACGTAGTCCTCGGGGATCATCACCGCCGTGCCGATGGTGATGGTCGGCGACCATTGCTCGTCGCCGACCGTGTCCTCCACGCCGGCCTTGAGCTGCGCCACCGCCTCCTCGAGCATCTGCTGATAGAGCTCGTAGCCGACCTCGCGGATATGGCCGGACTGCTCGTCGCCGAGCAGGTTGCCGGCGCCGCGGATATCGAGGTCGTGGCTGGCGAGCTGGAAGCCGGCGCCGAGCGTGTCGAGGCTCTGCAGCACCTTGAGGCGCTTGTCGGCGGTTGCGGTGATGGTGCGGTTGGCCGGCACCGTGAACAGGGCGTAGGCGCGCGTCTTCGACCGCCCCACCCGGCCACGCAACTGGTAGAGCTGGGCCAGGCCGAACATGTCGGCCCGGTGCACGATCAGCGTGTTGGCGCGCGGGATGTCGAGGCCCGACTCGATGATCGTGGTGGACAGCAGGATGTCGAACTTGCCCTCGTAGAAGGCGGTCATGACGTCCTCGAGCTGGCCGGCGGGCATCTGCCCGTGTGCCGTGGTCACCTTCGCCTCGGGCACGTGCTCGTCGAGGAACGCCTTGACCTCGGCCAGGTCTTCGATGCGCGGCACGACGTAGAAGGATTGGCCGCCGCGATAGCGCTCGCGCAGCAGCGCCTCGCGGATGGTCAGCGGGTCGAACGGCGTGACGAAGGTGCGCACCGCCAGCCGGTCGACCGGCGGGGTGGCGATGATCGACAGCTCCCGCACCCCGGTCAGTGCGAGCTGCAGCGTGCGCGGAATCGGCGTCGCCGACAGCGTCAGCACGTGCACCTCCGACCGCAGCGCCTTCAGCCGCTCCTTGTGCGCCACGCCGAAGTGCTGCTCCTCGTCGACGATGATGAGGCCGAGCTCCTTGAACTTGACGGTCTTGCCGAGCAGCGCGTGGGTGCCGACGACGATATCGATCTGGCCATCGGCCAGCCCCGTCCTGACCTGCTTGAGCTCGGCGGCCGGAATCAGCCGCGATGCCTGCGCCAGCTTGACCGGCAGGCCCTGGAAGCGCTCGACGAAGCCCTGGTAGTGCTGGCGCACCAGCAGCGTGGTCGGGGCGATGAGCGCCACCTGCTGGCCGGCCAGGGCCACGGCGAAGGTGGCCCGCAGCGCCACCTCGGTCTTGCCGAAGCCGACGTCGCCGCAGATCAGCCGGTCCATGGGCCGGCCGCGGGCGAGGTCGTCCATCACCGCGTCGATGGCGTTCTGCTGGTCCTCGGTCTCGTCGTAGGGGAAGCGCGCCGCGAACTCGTCGTACAGCCCCGGCGGCGGCACCATCTTGGGCGCGTCCTGCAGGGCGCGGGCGGCGGCGACCTTGATGAGCTCGCTCGCCATCTCGCGGATGCGCTTCTTGAGCTTGGCCTTGCGCGCCTGCCAGCCGACACCGCCCAGCTTGTCGAGCACCACCTCGGTGTCTTCGGAGCCGTAGCGGGACAGCAGCTCGATGTTCTCGACCGGCAGGAACAGCTTGTCGCCGCCGGCATAGTGGATTTCCAGGCAGTCGTGCGGCGCGCCGCCGACCGTGATGGTCTGGAGGCCGATGAAGCGGCCGATGCCGTGGTCGACGTGGACGACCACGTCGCCGGTGGACAGGCTGCCGACCTCGGCGATGAAATCCTGCGCCCGCTTGGATTTGCGGGCCTGCCGGACCAGCCGGTCGCCGAGGATGTCCTGCTCGCAGACGACGGTGAGGTCGCCGGTCTCGAAGCCCTCCTCCATGCCCCAGACGGCCATGCCGATCTCGGTCTTGGTCAGGGCTGCGGTGCGTGCGAGATCCGGAACCGGACGCAGCGTCTTGACGCCGTGGTCCGCCAGCACGTGCGACAGACGTTCGCGCGAGCCGTCGGACCAGGCGGCGACGATGACGCGGCGTCCGTCCGCCTGCCGGGCGGCGATATGGCGGACGGCGGCTTCGAAGACGTTGACCGTCTCGTCGGCCCGTTCGGGCGCGAAGCTGCGGCCCTGGTGGGCGCCGAGGTCGATCACAAGGCGGCCGCCGCCCTCCGGCTGGGCGAAGGGGGTCACACGCGCGAAGTCCGCCTTCTGGAGATACTGCGGCCATTCCTCGGCCGAAAAATAGAGCGTCTCGGGCCGGACCGGCTTGTAGGGTGCCCCCCGCCGCTCCCACCCATGCCGGCGACGCGCGCCTCGTAGTAGTCACTGACCTGCGTCAGCCGCTCGCCGACCACGTCGTCGACCCGCTCGTCGAGCACCAGCGGCACGCCGGGCAGAAAGTCGAGCAGGGTGTCGAGCTTCTGGTGGAACAGCGGCAGCCAGTGCTCGAGGCCGGGATGACGGCGGCCCTCGCTCACCGCTTCGTAGAGCGTGTCGTCCCGCGTCGCGGCGCCGAATGCGGCCACGTAGGCCTGGCGGAAGCGGCGGATGGTCTCGGTGGTCAGCTGCACTTCGCTCATCGGCACCAGGTCGAGCGAGCGCAGCTGCCCGGTGGAGCGCTGCGTCTCCGGGTCGAACGGGCGGATCGATTCGAGCGTATCGCCGAAGAAGTCGAGGCGGATCGGCTGCGGCATGCCCGGCGCATAGAGATCGAGGATGCCGCCGCGGACGGCGTACTCCCCGGTGTCGCGCACCGTGCCGGTGCGGGTGAAGCCGTTGATCTCCAGCCACTGGATGAGCCCGTCCATGGCGATGGCATTGCCGGGCGCAGCGGAAAAGGTCTCGGCGGCGATTCGCGCCCGCGGCGGCACCCGCTGCACCAGCGCATTGACGGTGGTGAGCAGGATGCGCGGCCGCTCGGCCGAGGAGCGCGTGCGGGCCAGGCGCGACAGCACCGTCATGCGCCGCGCGGTGATGGCGCTGATCGGTGACACGCGGTCATAGGGCTGGCAGTCCCACGACGGGAAGGTCAGCACCTCCACGTCGGGCGCGACGAAGCCCAGGCCGCTTTCGACCAGCGCCAGACGCTGGCCCTGCCGGGCGACATAGACGAGCGCGGCCGGCGCTTCGCTCGTCTGGGCCACACCGCGGGCCAGGTCGGCGAGCACCAGCGGAATGAAGCTGTCGGGAACGCCGGCGAAGGTGGGCCGGTCGCCGCGCATGAGCGCGTCGAGCGCTTTCTTGAGAGACGCTGTCATCGGTCAAACGTGATCATGCGGACGCTTGCGCGGAGCACGCAAGCCGCCCCGGGGGCGGTGGAAGGGCCGCGGCGCCGTACCCGCGACGCCCTGGCCGGGCGCTTCAAAGGTGGACCGGGCCGGAATGGCTGTGAAAGGCGCGCAGGCGCTCCAGCACGCCCGACCGGTAGTTGTCCGGCGTCTCGTTCTCGCCGGTGACCCAGCCGAAGACGTCCCGGTCGGGCACTTCGATCAGGCGCTCCAGCTCGTCGAGGTCGTGCTCAGTCAGGGTCTCGATCTCGGCGTCGACGAACTGCCCCATCAGGAGGTCCATCTCCCGCGTGCCGCGGTGCCAGGCGCGGAAGAGGATGCGCCGACGCCGGACGTCGAGATTGGCGCTGGTCCGAGTTGAGCCGCTCAATGGGTGCCTCCGTATGGTCACGGCGGGGTGATCCGGACGGAGCGTCGACGGGGGGCGCATCTCGTGTCGCGGTCGCGGGCTGGTATATAGCGTCGGGCCCCGCCCATGTCAGCCGTCACAGAAGGGTCAATGCGGCCGTCCGTCCTCGATCCATTGTTCGCCACCGTCGCCGTGCTCCCTGGCATCGGGCCTCGGCTGGAGCAGCTGTTCGACCGCCTGCTCGGCTCGGCCTCGCAGCCCGCACGCCTGATCGATCTCCTGTTCCACCTGCCGACCGGCTTGATCGACCGCAGGACGCGGCCGGCGGTCGTCGATGCGGTACCCGGCGAGATCGTCACCCTCGACGTGCGCGTCACCCATCACCAGCCCGTGCCGCCGCAGCGTGCGCGGAGCCCCTACCGCATCCTGGTCGAGGACGACACCGGCGACGTGACGCTGGTCTACTTCGGCGGCGTCCGTCAGCGGCTGGAGAAGCTGCTGCCGCTCGGCGAGCGGCGCATCGTCTCCGGCCGCATCGAGCTGTGGGACGGCCACCGCCAGATCGTCCACCCGGATCTCGTGCTGCGCCCGGACGAGCTCGCGGGCGCGACCCTGATCGAGCCGGTCTATCCGCTGACCGAGGGCTTGAGCGGCCGCATCGTCGGCAAGGCGATGAACGAGGCGTTGCGGCGCATCCCGCCGCTGCCCGAATGGCATGACGTGGCGCTGCGCGGCGCCCTGCCGCCGTTCGCCGCGGCGCTCCACTCGCTGCACCAGCCGCCGGACGCCGAGGCGGCCGACGCGACAAGTCCCGGCCGGGCGCGCCTGGCGCTCGACGAGATCATGGCGACACAGCTCGCCTTGAGCCTGGTGCGCAGTCGCCGCCGCCGCACGCGTGGCCGCGTCCACCAGGGCGATGGCACCCGCGTCGCCGCCATCCGCGCTGCCCTGCCCTTCAAGCTGACGGCCGCCCAGAGCACCGCACTCGCGGACATCGACGCTGATCTCGCCTCGCCCGACCGCATGCTGCGCCTGCTGCAGGGCGACGTCGGCTCCGGCAAGACGGTCTGCGCCCTGCTCGCCATGGCCCGCGTGGTAGAGGCGGGCCGTCAGGCGGCCATGATGGCGCCGACGGAGATCCTGGCGCGGCAGCATCACGCCCGCATTGCGCCGCTCGCCAGGGCTGCCGGCATCGAGGTCGCCGTGCTCACCGGACGCGACAAGGCGGCCGAGCGCGCCGCCGTGCTCGACGGGCTCGCCACCGGCCGCATCCACGTCGTCGTCGGCACTCATGCCCTGTTCCAGGAGAGCGTGGCATTCCGCGATCTTGGCCTGGCCGTGGTCGACGAGCAGCACCGATTCGGCGTGCACCAGCGGCTGGCACTGGGTGACAAGGGCGACGGCGTCGATCTGCTGGTGATGACGGCGACACCCATCCCGCGCACGCTGGTGCTGACGCTGTTCGGCGACATGGATGTCTCCCTGCTGACCGAAAAGCCGGCCGGGCGGCAACCGATCCAGACGCGCGCCGTGCCGCTGGAGCGGCTCGACGAAGTGGCGGGCGCGGTCTCGCGTGCCGTGGGCGGCGGCGCCCGCGTCTACTGGATCTGCCCGCTGGTGGCCGAATCCGAGGAGCTCGACGTCGCGGCAGCGGAAGAACGCTATGACAGCCTGAGCCGGGCGCTCGGCTCGGGCGTCGGGCTGTTGCACGGCAAGATGAGCGCGCGCGACAAAGACGCCGCCATGGCGCGCTTCGCTGCCGGCGACACCAAGGTGCTGGTCGCCACGACGGTGGTCGAGGTGGGCGTCGACGTACCCGAGGCGACGGTCATGGTGATCGAGCACGCCGAGCGCTTCGGGCTCGCCCAGTTGCACCAGCTCCGCGGGCGGGTGGGGCGCGGCGCCGAGGCGTCGAGCTGCCTGCTGCTCTACCGCGCGCCGCTCGGCCCGATCGCCGAGGCGCGCCTGCGCATCATGCGCGAAACGGAGGACGGCTTCCGCATTGCCGAGGAGGACCTGAAACTGCGTGGCCAGGGCGAGATCCTCGGCACGCGCCAGTCCGGCGTGCCCGACTTCCGCTTCCTGCGTCCCGACGTCGATGCCGACCTGATCGCGTCGGCCCGCGACGAGGCCCGGTTGATCCTCGAGCGCGACCCGGAGCTCACCGGCGAGCGGGGCGAGGCGCTCAGGCTGCTGCTCTATCTGTTCGGACGGGACGAGGCGATCCGCCTGCTGCGGGCAGGTTGAGGACGGCGCGGACTACGCCGCCTCATGCGCCTGGGCCGCCAGCGCCTGCAGCCGCTTCTGCTGGTCGTCGGGCTGGATCAGGCCGGCGGACATGACGAGCTTGGCCGCATCGTCGACCGACACCGGCACCTCCAGCACGTCGCGGCGCGGCAGGTAGAAGAAGAAGCCCGTCGTCGGATTGGGGGTACACGGCAGGAAGACGCCGACGTAGTCGCCGACGGGCGGCAGGGCTTCGGCCATGTCGCGCGGTGGTGCGGCGGCGATGAAGACGATCGACCACGTCCCGGGCGTGGGGAACTGCACCAGCCCGACCTTGCGGAAGGATGTGCCGGAGGGCGAGAACGCCGTCTCGAAGATCTGCTTGATGCCCCGGTAGAGACCGCTGACCACCGGCATGCGCTCGAGCAGCGTCTCGCCGGCCTCGACCAGGGTGCGGCCGACGAGATTGGCGGTGAGGAAGCCGAGCAGGGTCAGCCCGACGAAGGCGACGACCAGCCCGAAGCCCGGGACCGACACCGGCAGATAGGTGTCGGGCCAATAGGAGGCCGGCACCAGCGGCTTCACCCAGGCGTCGACCAGACCGACGATCCACCAGGTGATGTAGATGGTGAGCGCCAGAGGGCCCGCGACGACGAGGCCGGTGAGGAAGTAGTTGCGGATGCGCGCGCGGGCCGAGATGCCCCGCGCGCTGTGGACCGCAACGGCATCCGTTGACGGCGGCCCTGCGGGCTCGGGGCTCGGAGGATCGGTCTTGCTGGTCATGCCGCGCAATCAGCCCAACGACACACCCGCTCGCTCCGCCGGTTCAACGGGCCGCACATGCCCCCGGGTGCGCCGCAGCAAGAGCTTACTCGACCGTGACCGACTTTGCCAGATTGCGCGGCTGATCGACGTCCTTCCCCATGAACACCGCGGCGTGGTAGGCGAGCAGTTGCACCGGCACGGCGTACACCAGCGGCGCGACGATCGGGTCCACATCCGGCATCTCGATGGTGGCGAAGGTGTCGAGCGCTGCTTCGTGGGCAGCGCGCGCATCGCCGAGCAGGATGATACGCCCGCCGCGCGCCGCCACTTCCTGGATGTTCGAGACGGTCTTTTCCATCAGGTCGTCATGCGGCGCGATGACGACCACCGGCACATCCTCGTCGATGAGCGCGATCGGGCCATGCTTGAGCTCGCCGGCGGCGTACCCCTCGGCATGGATGTAGGACGTCTCCTTGAGCTTGAGCGCGCCCTCGAGCGCCAGCGGGAACGAGGTGCCGCGGCCCAGGTAGAGCACGTCCTTCGCCTTGGCGAGCTCGCGTGCCAGGTGCTCGACGTCGACCTCCCGCTTCAGCGCCTCCGACATCAGGCTCGGCACGCCGATCATGGCCTCGACGATGCGCCGCTCCTCGTCCGCGGAGAGCACGCCCCTGGCCCGTCCTGCGGCTACGGCGAGGGCCAGCAGCACGGCGAGCTGGCAGGTGAAGGCCTTGGTCGAGGCGACGCCGATCTCCGGCCCCGCCAGTGTCGCGGCCGTCGTGTCGCTCTCGCGCGCGATCGTCGATGTCGCCACGTTGACCACCGAGAGCACGTGCTGGCCTTCGCGCTTGGCGTAGCGGAGCGAGGCGAGCGTGTCGGCGGTCTCACCCGATTGGGAGATGAACAGGGCCAGGCCGCCCGGCGTCAGCGGCACCTCCCGATAGCGGAACTCGGAGGCGACATCGATGTCGACGGGAAGCCGGGCCAGCTTCTCGAACCAGTAGCGGGCGACGTAGCCGGCGAGATAAGCCGTGCCGCAAGCGCATATGGTCAGACGCGACAGCGACTTGAAATCGAAGGGAAAGGGATCGGGGAACGCGATCCGGGCCGCGGCCATGTCGACGTAGTGGGCGATGGTACGGCCGACGACCTCGGGCTGCTCGTGGATCTCCTTGGCCATGAAATGGCGATGGTTGCCCTTGTCGGCGAGAAAGGCGCCGGGCTGGATCTTCTGGCGGGTGCGCGCGACGGTAAACCCGGCGGCATCGTGGATGGTGACGCCCTCCCGGTCGAGCTCCACCCAGTCGCCTTCGTCGAGATACAGGATGTCGTCGGTGAAGGGCGCCAGCGCCAATGCATCCGATCCCAGGAACATCTCACCGTCGCCGTGCCCGACGGCCAGCGGCGCTCCGTGGCGCGCGCCGATGAGCAGGTTGTCGTAGCCGGCGAACAGGAAGGCCAGCGCGAAGGCCCCGCGCAGCCGCGGCAGCGCGGCCGCCACCGCTTCGCCGGGCGCCTTGCCGCGGATGAGCTCGCGGTCGACCAGCCGCACCACGACCTCCGTGTCCGTGTCGGATTCGAAGGCCGCGCCGGCCGCCTCCAGCTCGGCGCGCAGCTCGCGGAAATTCTCGATGATGCCGTTGTGGACCACGGCCACCCGCGCCGTCGCGTGAGGGTGGGCGTTGGTCTCGTTGGGCCGGCCGTGCGTCGCCCAGCGGGTGTGGCCGATGCCGGCTGCGCCCGGCAGCGGCCTTTCGCCGAGACTGGCCTCCAGATTGCGCAGCTTGCCCTCGGCCCGGCGCCGGCCGAGCGCACCGTTCTCGAGCGTGGCCACTCCGGCCGAATCATAGCCGCGGTACTCGAGCCGCTTGAGCGCATCCACCAGTTGCGCCGACACATCCTGCTTGCCGAGAATGCCAATGATTCCGCACATCCGATCGAATCCCCCGAGGGGCTCCCCTCACCGTCATGGCTGCCAGCCGGGTCGAGCCCGAATCAAGAGTGGCGCCGAAAAGACATGATCACCGACGTCATGGCCGGGCTCGAGCCGGCACCCATCCGCTAAGCAAGTGCTCCGTATGAACGCGGCCCGCCGTCAGTCATCATGCAGATAGAGCCAGTAGTGATGGCGCCATATGGCAAGAACGTTGTTCATGCTTTGATGGAGGGCCAGATCAAGGACAGCCATGACGACGTGAGGATGACAACCTTGACCGCTACAGTACTGGACGAAACACGAAGCTGACACCAATCACTTTGGATGACGGATTATAACCAGCGACGGCCCGGTCAGCCGCCCTTAGCCTTGGCCGCGGCCTGGCGCGCCCGGAACTCTGCCGCCCAGGCAGGCTTCACCATCTGGCGCGCGCGTGCCACCGCCAGCGCATCGGCGGGGACGTCGTCCGTCACCACCGAGCCGGTGCCGACGTAGGCGCCGTCACCGACGGTGACCGGCGCCACCAGGGCGGAGTTGGAACCGATGAAGGCGCCGGCGCCCACGGTGGTGCGGCTCTTCAGAAAGCCGTCATAGTTGCAGAAGATCGTGCCCGCGCCGATGTTGGCGCCGGCGCCGACGGAGCCGTCGCCGAGGTAGGCCAGGTGGTTGGCCTTGGCGCCCGCCCCCAGACTGACGTTCTTGAGCTCGACGAAATTGCCGACGCGGGCGCCCTCGCCCACGTCCGCGCCGGGCCGCAGGCGCGCATAGGGGCCGATCGCCGCGCCCGGCCGCAGGTGCGCGCCCTCCAGGTGCGAGAAGGCATGGATGACGGCGCCGTCTTCGACGACCACGCCCGGGCCGAACACCACGTGCGGCTCGACGACGACATCGCGGCCAAGCCGCGTGTCGGCGCTGAGGAACACCGTCTCCGGCGCCTGCAACGTGGCGCCGCCCAGCATCGCCTCGCGGCGGAGGCGGGCCTGCAGGGCAGCTTCGGCGGCGGCGAGCTGCACCCGGTCATTGATGCCCAGAACCTCGGCCTCCGGTGCCACCGCCACGGCGCATCTCAGGCCGCGAGCCCGGGCAATCTCGACGGCGTCCGTGAGGTAGAACTCGCCCTTGGCGTTGGCGTTGCCGATGCTCTCCAGCAGCACCATGGCGTACGCGCCGGACAGCGCCATCAGCCCGGCGTTGCAGAGGCCGATGGCGCGCTCGGACGGGCTCGCGTCGCGCTCCTCGCGGATCGCCACGAGCGTGTCGCCGTCGCGGACCAGGCGCCCATAGCCGTGCGGATCGGCCGCCTGGAAGCCCAGGACCGCGACCGCCACGTCGCCGCGGAGCTCGGCCCTGAGCCGCGCCAAGGTCTCCGGACGAATCAGGGGCGTGTCTCCGAAGGCCACGAGGAGGTCGGCGCCCCCCTCGATGTCCTCGCGCGCGGCCAGGACCGCATGGGCGGTGCCGCGTCGCTCGCGTTGCACACGGATGCGCGCGTGCGGCGCGTAGGTGAGCACCTCCTCGGCCACATCGTCGCGGTCCGGGCCGATGACGACCGAGACGCCGGCCGCGCCGGCGCCCGCGAGCGCGGTCAGCACGTGCCCGACCATGCTGCGGCCGGCGACGTGATGCAGCACCTTCGGCTTGGCGGAGCGCATCCGCGTGCCCTCGCCTGCGGCCAGGACGACGGCCGTGAATGGTTGCGGATGCTCGGACGACTGCTCTGTCATGGCGCTGCCCACTGCTGCCCGTGCTCTCGGTGGTTGGCCGAACCCCGGCCTCGGGCTAACCACCTCAAAACCATTCATCTGTCAAAGTCGGTGCGGCTTCTTATCCATCGCCCACGCGTCGGCACGACCAAGGTGGCCTCCCACCCCGGCACCGGGGCGTGCTAGTCATGCTCATCCACTCACCCAGACAACCTGCTCCGATGGCCTTGTTCTGCGTCCACCCTTCGCCTGCCGGCTGCCTTGCCGCCTCCCCCCCTTCAAGTCCCATGGCGCCGGCGCGGCCATGATGGATCGCAGGCAGCTGCTGCGCTCGGGCGTGGCAACGGCGGTGCTGGGCGTGGCGAGCCACGCCACTGCCGAGGATACGCCGGCCCCGGCGCCCAATGCGGCGGCGGACGCCGCGGCGCGCCCCGAGAAGCCACACTTCGAGGCATCGCAGGTGGCCGAGCTCGCCCGCCAACTCGCCAAGCGGCCGTTCGCCGCGCCGGTGAACGACCTCGCGGACGCGTTCGCGTCCTTGAGCTACGAGCAGTACGTGGGCATCCGGGCGCGCCCGAACGGACTGCTCTGGTCCAACGAGAATCGCGGCTTCGTCATCGAGCCGCTGCACCGCGGCTCCCTGTTCCGCGATCAGGTGGTGCTGTACATCGTCGAAGAGGGCATCGTGCGGCGCCTCGGCTACGATGCCGTCAATTTCGATTTCGGCCGGCTACCGGTGCAGCCGCCCACGCAGGACATCGGCTTCTCCGGCTTTCGTGTGTTCGCCGGGAGCGGCGAGCGCCCCTACGAAGTGGCCATCTTCCAGGGTGCGACGTTCTTCCGCGCCATCGCTCGGGCCAGGCGATGGGTGTCGTGGCGCGGACGCTGACGCTGCGGCCGGGAGAAACCAAGGGCGAGGAGATCCCCGCCTTCCGCGCGTTCTGGATCGAGCAGCCGGCGCCGGCCGCCGACACGCTGACGGTGCACGCGCTGATGGATTCGGAAAGCGCCTCGGGGGCGGTGCGGTTCACCTTGCGCCCGGGCGACGTCACCATCATCGACGTCGAGGTCACATTGTTCGCCCGCGTCAACCTCGACCACGTCGGCTGGGGCGGCATGGCGGCAGCCTACGTCTTCGGTGCCAGCAGCCGGCGCAATGCCGATGACGTGCGCGCCGCCGTCTACGAAAGCAATGGCCTGCAAATGTTCAACGGCAAGCAGGAATGGCTCTGGCGGCCGCTCAACAATCCGCAGTCGCTGCAGATCTCGGCCTTCGTCGACACCAATCCGCGCGGCTTCGGCCTGCTGCAGCGCGACCGCGACGCCGCGGCTTTCCAGGACGACGACCAGAGCTACGAGCGCCGGCCGAGCCTGTGGGTCGAGCCGCTCGGCGACTGGAGCGACGGCTCGGTGCAGCTGATCGAGATCCCGACCGATTCCGACGTCAACGACAACATCATCGCCTATTGGCGGCCGCGGCAGACCTTGCCCTCGGGCAGCGAGACATCCTATTCCTACCGCCAGTTCTGGTGCTGGACGGTTCCGGACCGGCCGCCGCTCGCAATTGTGGTGCAGACCCGCAGCGGCAAGGGCAGCAGCGGGCGCCGCCGCAAGTTCCTGGTGGAGTTCGCCGGGGACGTTCTGGCCGACGCGCGGACGCTGATCGAGATCAAGCCCGCCCTTTCCGCCGCCACGGGCACGCTCTCCAACGTGCGGATCTGGCCCTATCCGGAACGAAAGGCCCTCCGCGTGGGTTTCGAGCTCGACCCCGGCAATGAGCAAAACAGCGAGCTGCGTCTCGTATTGGAGGCGGGTGGCAAACCCTTGAGCGAGACATGGCTCTATCGATGGACGCCCTAGACCTGCAAACGTCCGGCCGCGCCGAACCGGCCGCCGCCGGGACCGAACCGGCGACGCCGCCGGAGCGCCGCCTCGACATGCCGGTGCAGTCGCTGCGCCATTGGGAGGCGCGTCACGAGCGCAACCCGGCGCAGGCCCGGCAGTCCCTCGGCGTCTATCTGGCCCGCGCCGTCGTGTTCGGCGGCGGCATCCTGCTGACCGCCTACGGCGCGCGGGAAATGTATGCGGTCGTGTCGGTGAGCCGGACCACGGTGCTGCAGTGGGCCTTGCTGGTCCTGTTCACCATCAACTTCTCCTGGATCGCGGTCGCCTTCACCAGCGCCGTCGTCGGCTTCTTCGCGCTGCTGTTCGCACCGCGGCGGCCGTCGCCCATGCCGGGGCCGTTGACCTCGCGCACCGCCGTGGTCATGCCGGTCTACAACGAGGACACGGCGCGGGTGTTCGCCGCCCTCTACGCCATCCGCGAGAGCATCGAAGCGACCGGCCAGGGCGCGGCCTTCGACTACTTCGTGCTCTCGGACAGCACCAGGCCGGACGCGTGGGTGGCGGAAGAGCGCGCCTTCGACGCCATGCGCCGCCGGATCGGGCCGAATGCGCGCCTCTACTACCGCCATCGCGCCAAGAACACCCATCGCAAGGCCGGCAACATCGCCGACTTCGTCACGCGCTGGGGCGGCGCCTATGACCACATGCTGGTGCTCGACGCCGACAGCCTGATGACCGGCGACTGCGTGGTGCGGCTGACCGCGGCCATGGAGGCCGACCCGGACGCCGGCATCGTCCAGAGCCTGCCCTTGATCGTGAACCGCAACACGCTGTTCGCTCGCGTGCAGCAGTTCGCCGCCCGCATCTATGGGCCGATCATCGCCAAGGGCCTCGCGGTCTGGATGGGCCGTGACGGCAATTACTGGGGCCACAATGCCGTCATCCGCACGGCGGCCTTCGCCGCCCATTGCGGCATGCCGGACCTGGCCGGCAAGCCGCCCTTCGGCGGCCACATCCTGTCGCACGACTTCGTCGAGGCGGCGCTGATGCGCCGAGCCGGATGGTCGGTCTACATGCTGCCGGACCTGCCCGGCAGCTACGAGGAGAGCCCGCCGTCGCTGATCGACCTGGCGACGCGCGACCGGCGCTGGTGCCAGGGCAACCTTCAGCACGTCCGCGTCATCGGCTCGGCCGGGTTCAAGTGGCCGACGCGGCAGCATTTCGCCACCGGGATCTTCTCCTACATCGCCTCCCCGCTGTGGCTCTGCCAGCTCATCATCGGCATCATGCTGGTGTTGCAGACCAGCTACGTCAGGCCCGAGTACTTCACCAAGGATTTCTCGCTGTTCCCGGTCTGGCCACGGTTCGATCCCGAGCGCGCGCTGGCCCTGTTCATCCTGACCATGAGCATCCTGCTCGCGCCCAAGGCGTTCGGGCTCGTTCTCATGCTGGTGCGCGGCACGCAGCGCCGGCAATGCGGCGGCGCCTTGCGGCTGATCGCGTCGACGCTGTTCGAGGTGATCCTGTCGGCGCTGCTGGCCCCCATCCTGATGGTGATCCAGTCCGGCGCGGTGTTCCAGATCCTGCTCGGGCGCGACACCGGCTGGAACCCGCAGCGCCGCGACGACGGCTCGATCTCACTGGCCGACATCACGCGGCGCCACTGGCCGCACATGGCGCTCGGCATCGTCGCCGGCCTCACGGCCTTCCTGATCGCCACCTCGCTGTTCCTGTGGATGTCGCCCACCATCGTCGGCCTGGTCCTGGCCATCCCGATCTCGTGGATGAGCGGGCAGAGGGCCGTCGGCCTGGCGCTGCGCAAGCTCGGGCTGCTGCTCACGCCGGAGGAGAGCGCGCCGCCGCCGATCCTGGCACGTGCCAATGCGCTCGCGGGCGAGTTCGCGCTCGCGGGCTTCGACGATGCCGACGCGCTGCGGGTGATCCACTGCGACGCCGGGGCGCGCGAGCTGCATGAGCAACTGCTGCCCGCCCCGGCCGAGCGGCGCCGCGGCCAGATCGACGCGGATCGCGCCGTGGCGGAAGCGAAGCTGACGGATGCCGAAACCATCGACGATGCGCTGACCTGGCTGCAGCCGCGCGAGCGGATGATCGTGCTGCAGGACCGGGCGCTCATCGGCAGGCTGGCGCGCCTGCCCGTGCCCCACCAACCGGCGAGCTGACGCGGCGCGCGACGACGTCGCCGGGCCGCTCGCCGGTCGGAACAAAATGCCGCGGACCGCGTTGAGCGCGCGGGGGTGATATGGGCCGCCACGGGGGGTGAAATGGCGCGCCTGCACTCCAGCTCAGCTCAAGCTATAACACGGCCGGATCAAAGGTGACCGGCCGAGGTTCCGCGCGAAGCGGACCCGCGGAGGAGCGTCGGATGTTGGCCCCCTTGCTCTGGTCCTGCGCCGTTCTGGCGCTGCTGACGGTTGCCGCCTTTACGGGCGTGGTGCCGTTCATCGCAATCGGCGACGGCGCAGTGATGTTGCTCGCGGCGCTGGCCGGCACCGCCGTCGTGTGCGCGCTCGACGGCTACGTGACGGAATAGGCTGCCGTATCAACAGCTTGCTGTGCGGCCGCGCTCCGGCGGCGGGAGACGCTATCGCCCAGCTTCGTGCGGCGCTGGCGCCGCCAGTCGCTGGCGGACGTCGTCCGGCGCGGCGAGGCGCTTGCCGGCGCTGTTGACGAGCCTCGCCATCTCCTCGGCCAGTTCCAGGTTGGTCTGCCGGGTTCCCAGCGGCGCATCCTCCAGCCCGACGCGCACATGGCCGCCAAGCGCGACCGCTTCGCCGGCCAGCGGCCGGACGTCGACGCCGAGGCCGCTGACCATGAACGGCTCGCCCGGAGCAACCTCATCCAGGAGCGCCTTGTACGCGTGCAGCGCGGGCGGGCCCGGCGGCAAGCCGAAGCTGAAAGTGGACGAGAACATCAAGCGGTAGATGGGACGCGGCACGGCCGGAAAGCGCCGGCAATAGGCCGCCCCGGTCCGCACGAAGCCAGGCTCGTAACAGGCGAAGGCCGGATGCAGGCCGTGCTGCGCCACGAGGCCGAAACCGCGCTCCAGGCTGGCCGGCGTGTTGACATAGGTGAAGCGGGGCAGCGCGGCGGCGTCGGGCTCGAGCGGATCGATGTTGACGCTCCCGGGGTCGACGACCGCCCACTCCAGGAGGCCTCGCCTCGCCAGCTCCTCGATCACCGCATAGCGGTCCTCGCCCGACGCGATTGTCGGATAGACGATGGCATCGGCCCGCGCTCGGATCCCCTCGATGATGCGGGCATAGGTGTCGGCGCAGTCGATCTGTCGGCGCGTGTCCGCGTCGTAGGCGTGAACGTGAACGATGGCCGCTCCGGCCCGGACGCACGCGACGGCCTCCGCGACGATGGCTTCGACCGACACGGGAGCAAGCGGCTGAAGCGCCGGCCCCCAGGGGCCGTTGAGCGCCACCTCCAGCCAAACCGATTCCGACACGCGTTCCTCCCGCCGGCTGCGCCGCATGCATGCGGCGACACACCTATTTGGCGCCGATCGGATTCATTTGCCGCTGATCAGATTACCGAACGGCACAAACCGAGTCCCGTCGAACTTGGTCATCTGGAGCTGTTCGATGGGATAGTAATCGTCGGGCGCGGTCTTGATGCGGATGCCCGGCAGCAGCATGCCCGGCTGGAAATCCAGGTTCGTCGCCTGCTTCATGATATTGGCCCGGGAAAAATCGCCGTTGCACTGCTCGAGCGTCTTTTTCAACGTCTCGCCCTGCAGGTACGAGATGACGTTGTAGATCTCTCGTCGATCCCCCTCGGGAAAATACCTCTCCATGAATTCCGTCCAGGCCTTCAGCGCCGGATCATTGGCCCACTGGGGGTCGTTGGGGTCCTTGAAGAAGGTGGCCGACATCACGCCGACCGCCTTGTCGGCGCCGACCGGCGCAATCGTGGCGCCGATCGAGGCTGAAGCGGAATAGATGAAATGCGCCGGCTTCCACCCCAGGGAATCGAGCTTCCTGATCGCCTGAGCCGCGTATTTCGGCGTGCTGACGTCGACCAGGACCGACACGTCGGCCGCCTTCAGCGATATGATCTGCGAGTCGATCGTGGGGTCTCCCACTTCGTAGGTCATTTCCTTGACGATGTCCGCCGCAGCCGGGCCGAGCGACTGCTTCAAGCCCCTGATGTAGTCGCGGCCATATTCGGCGTTCTCCGACAGGATGCCGATCTTCTGCCCCTTGAGGTTCTCGGCGATGTAGGTCCCAACGGCGCGGCCCTCCGAGACGATCGTCGGCGGCCAGCCGATGGTCCACGGGAACTCCTTGTAGTCGCCGAAGGCCGCGGCGCCGCTGGACACGAACAGCTGCGGAATACCTTTTCCATTGAGGTACTTGCGGGTGGCGAGGCCCTGCGACGAACCGAAATAGGAGAACATGAACAGCACGCCGTCTCCCTCGACGAGCTTGCGGGTGTTCTCCACCGCCTTGGCAGGCGTGAAGGCGTCATCGAGCGAAATGAGCTCGATCGTCCTGCCGCCGATCCCGCCTTGCTCGTTCAGCATCCGCACGTACGCGGTCTGCAATCGGGGAATGGTCGAGAAAGCCGAAGCGGGCCCGCTGTAGACCGAGGATTGACCGATCTTGATCACCTCCTGGGCCGTTCCGGCTACGGGAGCCAGACCTGCCACCAGGCCGATTCCGCCCGCCAACGCCAAGCTGATCCAGACGTATCCTCGTCCCATAACACCCCCCGGTTGTCGTTATTGGCTTCCGACGGCACCGACTCTCTTGAAAGAGCGCGCCAGCCTGCGCCTGAGTTGCCACCATTCTGCACGCGGCGGCGGCCCGAACTGTCAAATTGGCGACATTCTGCGCGCGGTCACCGCCGCGGAAGGCCTTCGACGCCACCGCCTCGTCATACGAGCCGATTGGCGGGCTCGGCGAGCGCCAGTTGACCCGGCTGCCCCCAAAGCCTATCAAGCCGCGGAGCGAGCGCGTAGCTCAGCCGGTAGAGCAACTGACTTTTAATCAGTAGGTCCTGGGTTCGAGTCCCAGCGCGCTCACCACTTTCCGGCACAATTTCAATAAGTTGGCGAATCCAGCACGCGCTCCGGCGGACGTCTGGTTTCCAATTTCGTGGTCGCGGTTTCCAAACCATGTCCTTGCGCCGTTCCGATCGGCGCCCACTCGGATTCGCCGGAGACGATCTGGGACTATCGCTGGCCGACACGCGGCAGCTGATGCTGGTGGCGCCTCCGTTTCCATCCCGAGATTGCAGCGGTATGAAGCCCGCGACACGACGAGGGCTTCACGATTGTCCAATCTTTCCGAGCCGCTCGGCTCGTTCGCGCGCTCGATTCTGGCTCGTGACGAATCGACCGCCGCTGAGACCGTACTCAATGCAAAGGCCTTCAGGCACACCTTCCCGCTGATTGACGTGCTGCGCGCCTTCGCAGCGGTCTCGGTCATCGTTTACCACGTCATCGAGCTCTTCAAATGGAACGCCTTTCCCCATGAAGGTCTGTTGACCTGGTTCCGTGCCGGCTGGATCGGAGTCGACCTGTTCTTCGTCATATCGGGCTTCGTGATCGCCCTGTCGTCGTTTGCACGCTTCGACAGGCTGAGCCCGCCCGAGTTCCGCTCGACCTACATCCGCCACCGACTGGCGCGGATCGTCCCGCTGCACTATCTCACGTGCCTGGTATTCGTTGCTTTCATCGTTCCGACGTTGCTGTTCGTGCCGAATTTCTGGGAGCAGATGAGCAGCCACGCGCTGTTCATCCACAATTGGTTTCTGCACCATCAGGGCAGCATTAACGGCGTCAACTGGTCGCTTGCCGTTGAGATGCAGTTCTATGTGCTGGTGCTCGTTTCCATCCGCTGGCTGCGGCACGTACGCTGGCAATTCATCTTGGTTGCCGGGATAGCCATCGCCTGGACCTGGCGCGCAGCGGCGTTCTTCCTGGTTGAGCCCGACCCAACCCTCGGCAATTTCCCGGTCTTCTGTGCGGTGACGCAGCTGCCGGGATTGCTGGACGAGTTCGCCCTGGGGATCCTCCTTGCGCGGTTTGTCGTGTCGACGCGGTGGCGCCCGGTCCTTGAGCGAGCCTCGCGCTTCGTCTGGCTTTCCGGTGCCATTGCCGTTTTGGCGCTCTGGCTCACGATGAAGATTTTCTGGTCCGCCGACTATTTGACGACGTGGTACATGGTGGTCTTCTTCAGGACGCTCCTGGCCGCGACATTCGTGGCAGTGCTGTTCGTGGCGATCACACTGCGGTCGCGTCTTCTGGAGATCGCAACCGCGCCCCTGCGCTACCTGGGCACCATCTCCTACGGCCTCTATCTATGGCATCTCGCGGTCTTGATCTCGCTCCAGCGCATGACGTGGCTGACTGGCGAACGCGCGCTCCCATATGCGCTGGCGCTGACGATCCTCTGGGCCATGGTGAGCTGGCACTTCTTCGAGAAGCCGATCCTGCGGCGGTGGACGAGTACGGCGGAGCCGCCCCGTTAACGTCTGCGTTATCGCCTCGGTCTCGACGCACTGATGAAGGCGGCAGGCGGAAAGACTTGTCGACGCAAGCAGACACCGGTGCCGATCGCCGTCGGCCGGCCAGATATCGACGCTCATCGCCAGGTTTTCTGGCATGTCCTTCGGAGGAAGGGCCGACGAAAGCAAAACGCGGATCTCGTATTCGGCGACGGGCTACATCCCTAACCGGCTGTCCGACACTTACTCGACGCTCGAACTCTCGCACGATTGCGCGCGCAACAGGTCGTGCGGCTCGCAACGGCCTCGCCTGGCCGCTATGGATGACGGAGTTGGGGGGACGACGTCACATGCGGATCGAGATCAACTTTTCTCCGGCGCTGCTCGAAGCCCTGGATCAATTCATCGCGCAGCAATCCGTCGTCATCGGCCGGGCGGAAGCCATCGAATTGATCGTTCGCGATTGGCTGCTTCACAACGGCAATCAGCCTCTGGCCGCGATCGGTAAGCGCGGCCGCAGCTGGCCGCAGGCCAGCGAATAGCGCCCCATCTCCGATCAGAGGTCTGCGGCCCGGTAGCGGGCGGCCGGCGGCGGCGGCCGCAAGTCAGAAGCCGTCGCGCCGACGCCGTGCCGCCCCGGCAGCGCCGCGCCCAGCGGAAACGACGCGCGCAGCGCTCCGGATTCAAAGTCTCATAGGGCATCTTCCTCTTGACGGCTCGCGGCCGATGATGCGCCGTCAGTGTCTGGGGCCGCGCTTCGGTAGCGATAGGCCAGCGGCGAATCTCCGTACCAACGCTGGGACGCGCGGGTGAAGACGCTCTGGTCGGCATAGCCCACCGCCTCCGAAACCTGCGAGAGCGGCAGTCGGGTATGGGTGGTCAGGGGCAGTGCCCGCGCCCGCCGCCAGTCATCGAGCAGCCCGCTGAACGACAGTCCTTCGATTTTCAATCGCCGCTGCAGGGTACGAGGCGCCACCCGCAAGCTCCGCGCGATGCTATCGCGCGAGCAGCTTCCGAGCTCCATCTGCCGGGCGATCTCGGCGCACACCTCATCGCCCATCCGGCCCGCCACCTCATGGGAAACCGTAACCAGGTAGCGCCTAGAGGCTGCGGGGCACGACGGTCGTGGCGGCGCCGATACAGGCGCGTGCGTTCGGATCGACGGTGACGCCCCGCGAGATCCGGTCGTGTGTACCTCGTCGTTGACGTTGCTATAAGTTTGACCAGGAACAGCCTTCTTTTGATCAGCGGGCCCGGAGTCGCGTCCCACCGCGCTCGCCACTGCGGATCAGGCGCTGAGCCGCCAATCCGACCCGATCGACCTGTCACCAAACGGCCGCGCGGCACGAACGACGGCGACCCGTCCACGACCGCTGTGGTCGGGCCGGTGACGAACGGGCCCCGCCACCTCGCGGTGACGGGGCCAAGTCGAGGGAAGAAACGCCCCAAGGAGGCACCTTCCCTTGCCAGCATATCTCGTGCCAACACGCGGGGAGCAGCCGCAACAAGAGGTTCGGCGTGCTCTACAGGGGCCAGCAACTCCCGTTTGACCCGAGCCGTCGAAACCGCCGTCATCGTCGCCGCCGCAACACGGAATGACGTCGCGGCAAAGCAGGGTTGCGACGAGCGGTGACGCCGCGGTTGCTTCTCGACAGAAGGCCCTCGAACGTGGTTCCGTTCGCAGGGGGGCGGTGCGACACTCCACGGTGACCCGCTAGATGAAGTATGTAATAATTGCTTTGTCTCTTATTTTATCTGGTTGCGTTGGTAATGATCCGGTTCCAAAGCCAGATCGAGTCCAGGGCGAGGCAGCAATCATGCTGCACGAACTCTTCAGACAAAACCGGAACTGACGCCATGACGGGCACTGCGGCGAACCTTGCCGTGCGCCTATGACGTAGGCCGGCACGCCGCGGGTAGCCCGAGGCGGACATCTCACGGCGTGGCGACCTCGGCTCTTGCGATTGGGTGGCCCACCCAATCGCGAAGCGCTCCAGCCGAACCGGCCTCCAGCGCAGGCCGACGCGGCGCAGCCGGAGCCCCCCGTCCGTCACGAGGCCGCCGGGCCCTCCTGATCACATTGGAACGACTGTCAGGCGGCTTTCGGTGCCGACGGCGTGGCGGGCAGCGCCGGCGGGGCGGTGGAGGCGACCAGCGCGCCCGAGGCAACAAAACCCTCGATCTCCCGCTCGCTCAGGCCCAGCTCGCCGAAGACGGCACGGTTGTGCTCGCCCTGGAAGGCCGGGTCGCCGAGCGGCGTCAGCTCGTCGTCGGAGAAGTGCCAGGGTCGCCCGGGCAGGCGGTAGGTGCCGCCGTGCCGGTCGGACACCTCCTGCACCGCCCCCCAGTAGTCGGCCCACTCGCTGCGCGACAGGTCTTCCAGTGAACGCACGATGCCCATGGCGATCTTGGCCTCGTCGAACTGGGCGTCGAGCGCGCCCATGTCCGGGAAGGTCAGGACCCAGGTCTGGATGATGTCGTGCAGCGCGGCCAGGTTGGCCTTGCGGGCGGCCGCGGTGACGAAGCGCGGGTCGTCGGCCAGATCGGCCCGGCGCATGGCCCTGAGGTACGACGGAAAGGTGCGCGAGCCGACCATGCTGGTCGCCACGGTGAAGCGCTCGCCGTTGGGGCCATCGAAGAACGGACAGTCGGTGGCGCCGAGAATGGCGGGCTCGGCGCCCAGGTCCTCGCCGCCCAGGTCGACGTGCGCCCGCTCGTTGACGGCGACCAGGGTGGCCGCCATGGCCACGTCGATGTACTGGCCCCTGCCCGTCGCGGCGCGCCGGTTCAGCGCCGCCAGGATGGCGATGGCTGCCTGCAGGCCCGAGTAGACGTCCGCGTGCGACAGGCTGTCGGTGCGCTCCTCCTGCAAGGCGTCGCCGTAATGGCGCAGGCTGTGGTGGGTGTAGCCGGCCTCGGCCTGCACGGTCGGCGCGTAGGCCATGCGGCCCTGCCACGGCCCGCCCTGGCCGTAGCCGGTGATCGACGCGTAGATCAGGCGCGGGTTGCGCGCCGCCAGCGTCGCATAGTCGAGGCCGAAGAAGCCGAGGGTGCCGGCGCGAAAGTTCTCGACGACGACGTCGGCGGTGTCGCAAAGCCGCAGCGCCAGCTCGCGCGCGCCGGGCACGTTGAGGTCGATGCTGACGTTCAGCTTGCCCGCGTTCTGCTGGGCGTAATAGCCGGACATGCCGGGCTTGCCCGGAAAGGCGAAGCGCGAGACGTCGGGCCGCGGCGGCTCGACCTTGATGACCTCGGCGCCGAGGTCGAGCAGGGTGCGGGCGCAGAGCGGGCCGGCCAGCACGCGGGAGAAGTCGACGACGCGGATGCCGCTGAGAGGTCCGGCCATGTCAGCGCCCCACGAACTTGGCGAGACCCGGGCCGTTGGCGCGGAACGAGGCGAGCCCGATCTTCAGGTCTTCGGACGCCCAGATCGGCTTCTGAAGCTCGGCCATGGCCTCGTCGGCAGCTTCAACGCCCTGGTCGGCGGCGATACGCACCAGCCGCTTGGTGGCGGCGTGGGCGACGGTCGGCCCGTGCGCCAGCTCCTCGGCCACGGTCATCGTCGTCGCCTCCAGGCTGTCGTCGGGGACCACCAGATTGATCAGCCCCCAGCGCTCCAGCGTCGCCGCGTCGTAGCGGCGGCCGAGCATCGACATCTCCTTGGCCCGCATGGCGCCGATGCGCTGGGTCTGGCGCTGGATGCCGCCGAGCAGCGGGTGCAGGCCCAGGGCGGACTCGACCGAGCCGATCTTGGCGGACGCGGCGGCCACGATGTAGTCGCAGGCAAGCGCCAGCTCCAGGCCGCCGCCGAGGCAGACGCCGTGGACGCTCGCCACGATCGGCACCGGCAGCAGCTCCATCAGCCTGAGGAAATCGACGCCGCTGATTGCCGCCTGGCCCTTGCCCTCCTGTTCGATGCGGGCGCTGAACAGCGACACGTCGGCGCCGGCGCAGAAGTGCCGCAACCCGCTGCGCAGCACGATGGCCCGGGCACCGGCGTCCTTGGCCGCTGTCACCTCGGCGGCGATGGCGCCCATCAGCTTCGGGCCGAGCAGGTTGTAGGGGCGATAGACCATAGTGAGGACCGAGACCGGCCCCCGCTCCTCGCGTTCGATCAACACCTCGTCCACGGCGTGTCCTCCCGTTTCCGTGATTCGTCTGCCCGACCGGCGGCACCGGACGGTGCGCGGATGACGACAGCTACCGGCCCACGAACACCGGCCTGCGCTTCTCTACGAATGCGCGCGCGGCCTCCCGGTGGTCCTCGGTGCGGCCGGAGCGGATCATGCGCTCCGCCTCGGCGTCGAGGACGTCGCTCAGAGAGGCGTGCTCGGCCAGATTGAAGCTCTGCTTCATGAAGCCCAGCGCGATGCGCGGTCCCTTCGCCAGCGCGGCGGCATAGGCCATGGTCGTGCCGGCCAGTTCCTCATCGGGCACGACGCGGTTGACGATGCCGAGCGCCAGAGCCTCCGGGGCCGGGATGGCTGCTGCGGTGAAATAGAGCTCGCGCGCCTTCGACGGCCCGACGAGCTGGGTGAGGAAGTAGGTGCCACCGAAGTCGCCGGAGAAGCCGACGTTGGCGAAGGCGGTCACCAGGCGGGCGGATTGGGCCGCGAAGCGCAGATCGCAGGCGAGCGCCAGCGACAGCCCAGCCCCGGCCGCGGCGCCGTTGACCATGGCGATGGTCGGCTTGGGCAGGTCGTGCAGCAGCCGCGAGATCTCCATGCGGGCGCGCAGCTTGGCGGTGGCCTGCGCCTCGCTCAGCGCCGGCCCGCCCGCGGCCATGCTCTTGACGTCGCCGCCGGCGCAGAAGGCCCGCCCCGCGCCGGTCAGCACCACGACGCCCACGGACGGGTCGTCGGCCAGGCGCGGCAACGCCTCGAGCAACCCCTCCATGATCGGCGTGGCGAGAGCATTCATGCTCTCGGGCCGGTTGAAGGTCAGCGTCGCGACGCCATCCGCAATGGTCTCGAGCAGTTCCGCCATGTGATCTGTCCTGGTTTCGTGTACGTCGGTCAGGTGGTCTGAAGAGGCGTCTCGGCGGGTGCGCCGCGCCAGTCATCGAGCGCGATCGGCGTCATCTCGAAACGCTCGGTGGTGCGCGTGTACCAGCCGCCTTCCATGCGGCCGACGAGGTCGAGCTTCTCGGCGTCGATGTACTGGCGATCCGCGTCGATGACGGCCTCGTCGCGCACGTGCATGCGCAGAATCCGTCCCAGCACCATCCCGAAGCTGCCCAGCGGGATGTGCTGCATGAGCACGCATTCCATCGACACCGAGCTTTCGGCGATGCGCGGTGGGGCCACCTTGTCGCTCGCGATCGCCGTCAACCCTGCCTCGGCCACTTCGCTGACCCCGTGCGGGAACGGGATCGCCGTCACCCGCATGCGCTCGCTCGCCGTGAAGGGAACGAGATTGATCACGAACTCGCCGGTATCCAGGATGTTGCGACGCGTGTCCTTGGGCTGGCCGGGGGCGTGGCTGCCGATCCCGAGCGCGACCGTCGGAGGGTCCGATGCGAAGGCGTTGAAGAACGAGAACGGTGCCGTGTTGAGGCGGCCATCGCGGTCCTGGGTCGTGACCCAAGCGATCGGCCGGGGCATGACGGTCGCGAGCAGCAGCTTGTAGCGCTGCATCGCCGGCAGCGCCTCAAAATCGAAGAGCATCGGCATCCTCCCATTCTCGCGATCCGTCGCGTTGCCGCTGGGCCGACCGCCGCAGCTATGATACAGAGAGATCGTAATGAGTAAAGTTATTTTGATCATTACAATGGGAGGCGGGCGCCAATGACCGAGATCAGCCAGCATGCGGCGGCGCCGGGCGACCTCGGACTGGTGCACGCCTTCCTCAACACGCGCCACGCCGACGGGCCGCGCGAGCGCTTCGACAGCCGCGAACGGCTCGAGGACTGGCTGCGCAAGCGCGCGCTCGTCGCAGCGGACGCGCCGATCTCCGATGCGGATTTCACGGCCGTCCGGTCGCTGCGCGATGCGCTGCGCGACCTGGTGGGCGCGCCCGACGGCGCCGGCGCGGCGGCTGCCGACAAGGTGAATGCGATCGCGCAGCGCGCGCCGCTCGTCGTGCGCTTCGACGCTAATGCACAGCCGGCCCTGGGGCCCGCTGAAACCGGCGCCGCGGGAGCGATGGCGCGGATCCTCGCGCTTATCGCGACGGCGCGCGCCGAGGGCACTTGGCAGCGCCTCAAGCTGTGCCGCAACGTCGAGTGCCAGCGGGTCTTCTATGACACCTCGAAGAACCGCTCGGCAGTCTGGTGCTCCTCACGGGCCTGCGGCAACCGCATGAACGCCCGCGCCCACCGCGAGCGCGCCCGGGCAAGCAGCGGCTAGAGCATTTCTCCGAGCGGAACTCCGCCAGCCATGAGCAAAGGTCGGGGCGCGCCGAGGATTCGGAACTTGTCGGCTCCGGGTCTGCGCGCCAGCTTCCCGTCCGAGGCCGCGTCCGCTCAGGCACATACGCCTCCGGCGCGGCCGCGGGAGGAGATACGCGCGTGCTCAACACCATCACCAATGCCGTGGCCGGCGCCGCGCTGGGCGTGGCCCTCTTGGCCGCGGCCCAGCCGGCCCGGGCCGAGATCAGCGACGGCGTCGTCCGCATCGGCGTGCTGACGGATCTCTCCGGCCCCTATGCCGACAACGTCGGCAAGGGCGCCATCCTGGCGGCGCAGATGGCGGTCGAGGATTTCGGCGGCAAGGTCGCCGGCGCGCCGGTCGAGGTGGTCTCCGCCGACCACCAGAACAAGGCCGACGTCGGCTCCGCCATCGCGCGCAAATGGTACGACGTCGACAAGGTCGACATGATCACCGAGGTGGTGTCGTCCGCGGTGGCGCTGTCCGTGCAGCAGATCACCCGCGAGAAGAACAAGGTCTTCCTGGCGACCGGGCCGGGCACGCCCGACCTCACCGGCAAGGCCTGCTCGCCCAACGGCGTGCACTGGGCCTACGACAATTATGCGCTGGGCAACGTCGTCGCCGGCGCCGTCGTGCGCCGCGGCCTCACCAAGTGGTTCTTCCTCACCGCCGACTACAGCTTCGGCCACGCGCTCGAGGAGCAGGCCGCCCGCGTCGTGAAGGCCAATGGCGGCACCGTGATCGGCTCGGTGCGCCATCCGCTCGGCACGGCGGATTTCTCCTCGTTCCTGCTGCAGGCGCAGGCTTCGGGCGCCCAGGTGATCGGCCTCGCCAACGCCGGCGCCGACATGATCAATGCGCAGAAGCAGGCGGCCGAGTTCGGCATCGTCGGCGGTGGCCAGAACATCGCGGCCCTGCTGGTCAACCTGCCCGACATCAATGCGCTCGGCCTCGCCAGCGCCAAAGGGCTGCTGCTGGCCGACAGCTTCTACTGGGACATGAACGACGCGACCCGCGCCTGGAGCAAGCGCTTCATGGCCCGCTTCGACGGCCGCGCCCCCGGCAGCCTGCAGGCGGCGGTCTACGGCGCCGTCACGCATTATCTCAAGGCTATCGAGGCGGCGAAGAGCGATGACGCGGCCGCCGTCACGGCCGAGATGCGCAAGCTGCCGATCAACGACTTCTACACCCACGACGCCAGCATCCGCGCCGACGGCCGCGTCGTCCGCGACATGTACCTGCTGCAAGTGAAGGGCCCGGAGGAGTCGAAGTACCCGTGGGACTTCTACAAGCTGCTGGAGACGGTGCCGGGCGACAAGGCCTTCCGTCCGCTGGCCGACGGCGGCTGCCCGCTGGCGCTCAAGGACCAGTAGGTCGGCTCGCGGTGGCGCGGCCTCATCCCGCTGCCGGTAAGGCCGCCCCGGCTCCGTCCGCCTCCTGCTTCAGCCACGACACCAGAAGCCGCATCTTGCGCGACGGCTCCCGGTCCGCCGGCCAGACGACGTAATAGGCCAGGTTGCGGGTCACCGGATGGGCAAAGGGACGGATGAGACGTCGGTCGGCGAACTCGTCGACCAGAAGGCGGTTCTGGCCGATCGCCACCCCGAGCCCCTCCAGGGCGGCCTGGTAGGTCAGCGTCGAGCTCTCGAAGACGAGCGAGCGGGCATGCTCCACCTCGGGGTGGCCGACGGCCGCGAGCCAGTCGGACCAGTCGCGACGCCGGTAGTAGGAATGCAGCAGCGTATGCCCGGCCAGGTCCTCGATGCGCTCCAGCGGCGGCCCCTTGCGCAGCAGTGCCGGGCTGCAGATGGGCTCCATCTCGTCGGCGAAGAGAAAATGTGCCTCGAGGCCTGGCCACTCGCCGGTGCCGAGCTGGATCGCCAGGTCCACGTTCTCGCGCTCGAAGTCGACCGGCTTCACCGTGTTGCTGACGAAGATGGAGATGCCCGGGTTGAGGAGCCGGAAGGCCGGCAGCCGGGGAATGAGCCAGCGGGTGGCAAACGTCGTGTAGGCGCGCAGGCGCACCGGGTCGGTCTTCTCGCGTTCTGCGAAGCGGCTGCCGGCGGCCGCCAGCCTGGCGAAGGGCTCGGCAATCTCGGCTGCCAGGGCACGCCCCGCCTCGGTGAGGCTGGCGCCACTTCGGTCGCGCTGGAACAGGCGCTGGCCAAAGTAGCTCTCCAGCACCGCCACCTGCCGGCTCACGGCCGATTGCGTGACGTTCAGCTCCTCCGCCGCGCGCGTGAAGCCGCCCAGCCGCGCGGCGACCTCGAAGACGTGCAGTGGGTTGAGCGGCGGCATGCGTCTGGACATGGGCCTGGCCATTTCCGGCTGAACGGCCCCGGCGGCCGCGCGTACCGACATTTGCTCATGATCGCGAGCAATACGACCCCACAAAAACTCATGCGACGCTAACATCTGGTCGGTTGCATGGCCAACCGCCCAGGCAAATCATGCAACGACATCAAGGGGCTCAGCCCGGGAGCAGGTCTGCCGATGGATTTCACACTGAACGAGGAGCAGCGGCTGTTCGCCTCCTCGGTGCGGCGGCTGGCGGAGGACAACCTGGCCGCGGACGCCCGTGAACGGGCCCATAACGCCCGCTTCCCCTTCGACGTGGCGGAGCTGTTCGGGGCCCAGGGCCTGCTCGGCATCACCGTGCCGGCGGCCGACGGCGGCCAGGGCGGCACGCTGATGGACGCCGTCATCGCTATCGAGCAGGTTGCGTCCGTCTGCCCACGCAGCGCCGACGTCGTGCAGGCCGGCAATTTCGGCCCGATCCGCACCTTCGCGGAGTATGCGACACCCGAGCAGAAGCAGCGCTTCCTGCCTGATCTCCTTGCCGGCCGGAAGGTCATCAGCCTCGGCATGAGCGAGCCGGAGGCGGGGTCGGCCGCGACCGACCTGAAGACCAGCGCGCGCCAGGACGGCACGGGCTATGTCATCAACGGCACCAAGGTGTTCTCGACGCACAGTCCGGACGCCGGGCTGTTCCTTATCTACGTGCGCTTCGGCCCCGGCGTCGGCGGCATCGGCTCGGTGCTGGTGGAGCGCGACACGCCCGGCTTCACCGTCGGCCGGCCGTCGGCGTTCATGAGCGGCGAGGAATGGTCGCAGCTCTACTTCGAGGATTGCCGCATCCCGGCCGAGAACGTCCTGCTCGGGCCCGGCGGCTTCAAGAAGCAGATCGCCGGCTTCAACGTCGAACGCATCGGCAACGCCTCGCGGGCGCTCGCGCTGGGGCGTTACGCCTTCGAGCTGGCGCGCAGGCATGCGCTCGAGCGGCACCAGTTCGGCCGGCCGCTCTGCGAGTTCCAGGGCCTGCAATGGAAGCTCGCCGACGTCTACCTGAAGCTGGAGGCCGCGCAGCTGCTGCTCTATCGGGCCGCCTCGACCCCGCCGGGTGAGCTGCCCACGGCGATCGACACCACCACGGCCAAGCTCGCCTGCAACCAGGCCGGCTTCGATGCGGCCAACGAGGCGGTGCAGGTGATGGGCGGCTTGGGCTACAGCACCGAAGCGCTGGCCGAGTACTGCATGCGACGCACGCGCGGCTGGATGATCGCCGGCGGCTCGACCGAGATCCTCAAGAACCGCGTGGCCGAGCACATCTTCGACCGCAGATTCGAGCAGAGGGCGCCCCATGCCGCAAAAGCCGGCTAAGCACATCGCAGGCGCGACCGAGGCCGGCGATCGCCGCTTCATCGAGGCGTTGCTGGCGCCGCGCAGCATCGCCCTCGTCGGCGCCTCCGACGAGCCGGCCAAGACCGCCGGACGACCGCTGCAATTCCTGCGGGCCGCCGGCTACGACGGGACGATCTTCCCCATCAACGCCAGGCGCGACAGCGTGCAGGGCGAGCGCGCCTGGCGGTCGCTGGCCGACCTGCCGGAGGCGCCCGAGCACGCCTTCATCCTGACGCCGACGGACGCGGCCGTCGCCGCAGTGGCGGACTGCGCGGCAGCAGGCGTCAAGGTCGCGACCGTGCTTGCCGCCGGCTTCTCCGATGCCGGCGCGGAAGGCCAGGCCCGCCAGGCCAGCCTGGCGCGGATCGCCGCCGAGACCGGCCTGCGCATCCTCGGGCCATCGAGCCTCGGTGTCGTCAGCGGGCGGGCGCGCCTGGTGCTGACCGCCAACGCGGCCTTCGCCGAGCCGGACCTGCCGTCCGGCCGCACCTTCGTCGCCTCCCAGAGCGGCAGCCTCATCGGCGCCCTGGTCTCGCGCGGCAAGGCACGCGGCATCGGCTTTGCCGGCCTGGTGTCCGTCGGCGGCGAGGTCGACCTCGGCATCGGCGAGATCTGCGCGGCGACGCTCGACGACCCGGACATCGACGCCTACCTGCTGTTTCTCGAAGGCATCCGCCGTGCCGACGACCTGCGCGCCTTCGCGCTGGAAGCGGCCCGGCGCGGCAAGCCGATCGTGGCCTACAAGCTCGGCCGCTCGGCGGCTGCCGCGGAGCTCGCCGTCTCCCACACCGGCGCGCTCGCCGGCGAGGACGCGGCTGTCGACGCCTTCCTCTCGGACCTCGGCATCGCCCGGGTCGACACCTTCGAGGGCCTGCTGGAGGCGCCGGCGCTGCTGCGGCGGACAAGCCCGCGGCGGCCGGCGAGCCGCACACCCACCGTCGGCGTGGTCACCACCACCGGCGGCGGCGCGGCCATGGCCGTGGACCAGCTCGCCCTGCGCGGCATCGATGTCGCTTCCCCGAGCGAGGAGACCTTTCGGCGCCTGGCCGCAGTCGAGGTGGAGGCGGCGCACGGCCGCATCGTCGACCTCACCCTGGCCGGCACACGGCCGGCCGTGATGAAGGCGGCGCTGGAGACGCTGCTGGCGGCTCCCGAGTTCGACCTGGTGCTCGCCGTCGTCGGCTCGTCGGCGCGCTCGCGGCCGGAACTGGCGGTTGCCCCGATCGCCGCCAGCATCGGCGGTCCCAAGCCGCTCGCCGCCTTCATCGTGCCGGAGGCACCGGAGGCGCTGCGCCGGCTGGAGGAGGCGGGTGTGCCAGCCTTCCGCACGCCCGAGAGCTGCGCCGACGTGGTCGCCGCCGCCTTGCTGCGCCGTCTCGCGACCACCATCGCCCGACCGGCGGTGGCGCCCGCCCTCCCCGGCCCCGTGCTCGACGAGCTCGAAGCCTATGGCGTGCTCGGCCGCCTGGGCATCCCCCATGCTCCGGCGATCGCGCTGGCAGTCGGCGAGGCCGTCCCGGCCGAGCTGCCGTTCCCCTTCCCGGTCGCCGCCAAGCTGCTGTCGCGGGCGGTGACCCACAAGTCGGACGTCGGCGGCGTCGTCCTCGGCATCGCCAGCCGCGCCGAGCTGGATCAGGCCATCCGGCGTATCGCCGAGGCGGCGGCTAGCCACGGGCTGAAGGCCGAACGGGTGCTGGTGCAGCCCATGCGGGCCGCCCTGGGCGAGGCGCTGGTCGGCTACCGGGTCGATCCGCAGGTCGGCCCGCTCATCATGCTGGCGGCCGGCGGCGTGCTGACGGAGCTCTACCGTGACCGGTCGCTGCGCGCCGCCCCCATCGACAGCGACACCGCCTGGGCGATGATCGCCGAGGTGAAAGGCCTGCGCGCCCTGGAGGGGTATCGCGGTCGCCCGGCCGGGGACATGGAAGCCCTTGCGCAGGTGCTCGTCGCCATGTCGCATCTGGCGGGCCTAGCCGATCCGGGCATCTGCGAGGCCGAGATCAATCCGCTGCTGATCGGCGCGGCGGGTCTCGGCGTCGAGGCAGTCGACGCGGTGGTGCGCCTGCGGGCGAACACCACCGCCGGGCGGGAGGAGGAGGGAGACCGATGATCGACAGAATGGTCGAGACGGTGAACAGCAAGGCGAACCTGGTGCATCGCGGGCGCTACCTGACGACGCGCTTCCTGGTCGAGGTCGGGCCCGACGCCTACCTGGTCGATGTCGTCCAGGGGCGCATCGCCGCCGTGACGCGGGGGCCCTTCGTCATGCCGAGCTGGAGCTTTGCGCTCCGCGCGCCGAAGGAGGCCTGGGAGCAGTTCTTCCAGCCAGTGCCGCCGCCCGGCTACCACGACCTGTTCGGGCTGCTGAAGCAGCGGCTGCTGCGCATCGAGGGCGACCTGCAGCCGCTGATGGCCAACCTGCGCTACATCAAGGAGGCGTTTGCCTCGCTGCGGCCGGTGGAGGCCAAGCCATGACCACGCATCAAGCCATGACGCCACGCTTCGATCCGATCGTCGGACGTTACCTCAACCTGGATCTGCTCGGGCGGCCGCACCGCATCTATGTGGAGGAGGCCGGCCAGGGCATCCCCCTGCTCTGCCTGCACACGGCCGGCTCCGACGGCCGCCAGTACCGCGGCCTGATGACCAACGACGAGCTCCTGGGCCGCTTCCGCGTCATCTGCTTCGACATGCCCTGGCATGGCAAGTCGTCACCGCCGGCCGGCTGGCACGAGGAAGAGTACCAGCTCACCACCAAAGCCTACGTCGAGATGATCCTCACCATGGCCGATGCGCTGGGGCTGGAACGGCCGGTGGTGATGGGCTGCTCCATCGGCGGCCGCGTCGTGCTCAACCTCGCCCTCGATCATCCCGAGCGCTTCCGCGCCATCATCGGCCTGCAGTCGGGCGCCCACGTCGACCCCTACTACGACGTCACCTGGGCGCACCGGCCGGACGTGCACGGCGGCGAGGTCTGCGCCTCGATCGTCTCCGGGCTGATGGGGCCGACGTCGCCGGAGGCCGAACGCTGGGAGACCCTGTGGCACTACATGCAGGGCGGCCCGGGCATCTTCAAAGGCGACCTGCACTTCTACAAGATCGACGGCGACATCCGCCATCGGGTCGGCGCCATCGATACCAGCCGCTGCCCGCTCTACCTGCTGACCGGCGAGTACGACTATTCCTGCACGCCGGCCGACACGCTCGACCTGGTGGCGCGCATCAAGGGCGCCGACGCCACCATCATGAAGGGCCTCGGCCATTTCCCGATGAGCGAGGATCCGGCCGCCTTCCTCGACTACCTGCGGCCCGTCCTCGCGCGCATCGAGGCGGACGCGCGGGTGGGCGCGTGACCCCGGCTGGAGCTGCCATGACGCGCGCCTATCCCGAGCTCGAGCTGTTCATCGCCGGCCGCTTCGTCGCCGCCGAGGGCCGGCCGACGACGCCGGTGCTGAACCCGGCGACCGAGGCCGTGCTCGGCGAGCTGCCGCACGCCAGCATCGACGACATCGGCGAGGCGATCACCGCATCCGCCGAGGGCTTCCGTATCTGGCGCGGGACATCCGCGTTGGAGCGCGGCCGCGTGCTGCGTCGCGCCGCGGAGCTGATGCGCGAACGGGCGGAGGCCATCGCCACCCTGATCACCCTGGAGCTCGGCAAGCCGATCGGCGAAGCGCGGCTCGAGGTCGAGACCGCGGCCGGCCTGTTCGAGTGGAACGCCGAGGAAGGGCGGCGCACCTACGGCCGGGTCATTCCGGCGCGGCAGGCCGGCATCCGCCAGCTGGCGGTGCGCGAGCCGCTGGGCCCGATCGCCGCCTTTGCGCCCTGGAACGCGCCCGCGATCACTCCGGCGCGCAAGATCAGCAGCGCGCTGGCAGCCGGCTGCTCGGTGATCATCAAACCGGCCGAGGAGACGCCGGCAACGACGCTCGCCCTCGCCCGCGCCCTGCACGAGGCCGGGCTGCCGTCGGGCGCCCTGAGCGTCGTCTTCGGCGACCCCGCCTTCATCTCCGAGACGTTGCTCGCCTCGCCCGTCGTCCGCGGCGTCACCTTCACCGGCTCGACCGCCGTCGGGCGCCAGCTTGCCGCGAAGGCGGCGCTCGGCCTCAAGCCCGTGACCATGGAGCTCGGCGGCCACGCGCCGGTGCTCGTCTTCGGCGACGTCGACCCGGAGGCGACAGCGAAAGCGGCCGTTGCCGCCAAGTTCCGCAACGCCGGCCAGGTCTGCACCTCGCCGACGCGCTTCTACGTGCAGCGGTCGATCTACGACCGCTTCGCGGAGTCGTTCACCGCCGCCACGGCTGCGATCACGGTGGGCGACGGCTTCGATCCGGCGACGCGCATGGGGCCGCTCGCCACCGGTCGCCGGCTCGACGCCATGGCGCGCCTGGTCGCCGACGCCCGCGCCCGCGGCGTGACCATCGCCGCCGGCGGTGAGCGGCGCGGCAACCGCGGCTTCTTCTATGCGCCGACCGTGCTGCGCGATGCGCCCGACGATTGCCTGGCCGCCAACGAGGAGCCCTTCGGCCCCCTCGCCCTGCTCAAGCCGTTCGATCACGTCGACGAGGCGCTGGCGCTGGCCAACCGCCTGCCGGTGGGCCTGGCCGCCTACGCCATGACCCATGACGGCCGCCTGGCCGAGCGGGCCGCGTCCGGCATCGATGCCGGCAATGTCATCCTCAACCATTGGCAGGCCTCGCTGCCCGAAACGCCGTTCGGCGGAGTCCGCGACAGCGGCATGGGCCGCGAGGGCGGCAGCGAAGGACTGGAGGCCTTCCAGCAGGTCAAGTACGTGAGCAGCCAGGGCTGACGCGGCGCGGCGGCCGTCCCGATCGGATGTGATCATCTGGTCGGGACGTCCATGTCATGGGCACCGCCGTCGGGGTTTCAAGGCGTGGGCCGCGGCTGTTGTTGCAGACAGCTGGGCGTCCGCTTCTTGCCGAGCTATGCTGCGGTAAAGCCATCGAACGATGCATGGAGGGAGAAACGGCCATGCGTCTCGTGCCCTCCGTCTTTGCCGAAGCCGCTGATCGAATGCGGCGCCGCGATTTTATCGCACTTGTGGGTGGTGCGGCAGCGTGGGTGGGCCCAGCCCGCGCGCAGGGGCCGCCTATGCCGGTCATCGGATATCTCGGCTCCGAATCGCCACGACGCTACGACAGTCGCCTCCAAGCCTTCCGCGAAGGCCTGGCAGAGGCCGGCTACGCCGAAGGGCGCAATGTCGCGATCGAGTTCCGCTGGGCGGAGGGAAATTACGATCGGCTGCCGACGCTCGCGCGTGATCTCGCCAGCCGTCAGGTCTCCGTGATCGTCGCCCCGGGAGGCGCCGAGGTTGCGCTCGCCGCAAAATGGGCGACGACGACGATCCCGATCGTCTTCGAGATGGGCGGCGACCCGGTCGCGCTCGGCGTGGTGGACAGCCTGTCACGGCCGGGAGGCAATCTCACCGGCGTGTCGAGCCTGAGCGTGGAGGTGTCGCGCAAACGCCTCGAGTTCATGCACGATGTCCGCCCGAGCACCAACGTATTCGCCGTGGCCGTCAATCCCACGAGCCCCACCGCCACCATGCAGTTGAAGAACCTTCACGTGGCGGCGGCCAGTTTGAGCTTGACGATTTCCGTGCTCGAGGCCAGCCATGAGCAGCAGTTCGGGAGCCTGTTCGTCGCCGCGCGCGACATGCAGGCGGGCGGCCTCGTGTTCAGCTCCGATCCCTACTTCACCTACCGGAGCAAGGAGCTTGCGGCGCTCGCGGTTCGCCATGCGGTGCCTGCGATCACCCAGTCCCGGGACTTCCCGCTCGCCGGCGGCCTGATGAGCTACGGCGGTGATTTCAGCCAGTCCCACCGTCACAGCGGACTCTACGCCGGCCGTATTCTCAAGGGCGAGAAGCCCTCCGATCTGCCGGTGCAGCGGGTCACCAAAGTCGAGCTGTTCATTAATCTGAAGGCCGCCGACACCCTCGGCATCTCCTTTCCGCCCTCGCTGCTGAGCAGCGCCGATGAGGTGGTGGAATGACTTCGCTGGTGATCTGGCTGATGATTTGGCTGGCTTGCCGTCGCGCGAGCTGAGGCGGTGGTCGATCCGCTCGTCACGCGACGCACCTCGCTGTTCAAGAAGTACTTTAGTGCCTTGTTCGCGGCCGTCGTCGTGCCGCTGCTGATCGCCGGTGGCAGCGAGGCGTGGTTCGGCTACGACGATCAGCGCGCCCGGCTGAACGACCTGCTGAACGCGGAAGCTCGGTTGGCGGCGGTGAAAATCCAAGATTTCATCGAGGGAATCCGGGATCAGCTCGGCTGGACCGTGCAATTGCCGTGGTCGGAGGAGAGCGGCGACAGGCACAGGGTAGACGCCCTGCGCCTGCTGCGCCAGGTGCCGGCCGTCGTCAGCCTCAGCCTGGTCGACGCTGCCGGCCGTGAACGCCTGTTCGTGTCGCGCATCGGCCTGAACAGGATCGAAGGCCGCGACGACCAGTCCTCGACGCCCGCCGTGATGGGGGCCCGTCGAGATCGGGTCTGGTACGGCCCGGTCACGTTTCAGGGCGGCTCTGAGCCCTTCATGACCATCGCGGTCGCGGGCAACCGCTCAGCGGTCGGGCTGGCCGTCGCCGAAATCAATCTCAAGTTCATTTGGGAGGTGATCTCGGGGATCCGGGTCGGGCGCAGCGGCGAGGCGTTCGCGCTCGACCGGCCGGGACGCCTCGTTGCCCATCCGAACATCAGTCTGGTGCTGCGGGCGGACGAAGCCGAGCAGCGCCCCCTTCAGACGTTGCGGGAAGCCATCCTGGCGCGGCCCGGACAGGCGGCAGCCGGTCAGGACGTTGCGGGCAAGATGGTGCTGGCGGCGATGGCGCAGATCCCGGGCGTCGACTGGAGCGTCATCGTCAGCCAGCCCCGTGCCGAAGCATTCGAGCCGATCTACGCCGCTCTTCGGCGCACGGGGATCTTGCTCATCGGCGGCACGGTCCTCGCCGCGGGGCTCGCCTACTGGCTGACCCAGCGCATGATCGGACCCATACGCCTCCTGGAGGACGGGGTCGCCCGCATCGGCGCAGGACAGTTCGACCACCGCATCAGCCTTGCGACGGGCGACGAATTCGAGCGGCTTGCAACCCGATTCAACGAGATGGCCGTCGAGCTGTCGGTCTCACAGGAGCGCTCGGAACGCATTGGCCGGCTCAGGCGCTTTCTCGCGCCGCAAGTGGCGGAGCTGGTGGACCGCACGGGTGACGACAGCGTTCTCGACGGACGGCGGGTCGACGTGGTCGTGGTCTTCTGCGACCTGCGAGGCTTCACCGCCTTCTCGGCTCGCGCCGAGCCCGAGACCATCATGGGCGTGCTGCGCCAATACTACGACGCGCTCGAAAAGGTCGTCGCCGCCCACGAGGCGACACTGCTCAATTTCTCCGGCGACGGCGCGATGGTGCTGGTCAACGCCCCGGTGTCCTGCTCGGATCCGGCATTGCGTGCCGTCAACATGGCCCGCGACATGCAGGCGAGCGTGCAGAAGCTTCTGGTCGTTTGGCGCATGCTGGACCACCGGCTCGGCTTCGGCGTGGGGCTGGCGATGGGGCCCGCCACGGTCGGGCGGATCGGCTCCGAAGGACGCCTCGACTATACGGCGATCGGCAACGTCGTGAACCTCGCATCGCGCTTATGTTCGAGCGCGGACGATTCCGACGTCCTCATCGACCGTGCCGCAGCCTGCGCCGTCGGCTCGCGCATCCCGCTCGTCGAACTGGACGCGCGGGCCTTGAAGGGATTCGACCAGCCCGTGCCCGTATTCGCCGTTGTCGGAGCCGACCGGCGGTCTTGAGCCGCCACAGGTTCGGTGGCGACGCCCGTCATCGGGCGCCGCTACGGCGACCAGGCTGGCGCTATTTGTAGACGCGGTGGCGTTGCTCGGAAGCTACGATGGGGCAGTCCCTGGCGCCCCGAAAGACGGCTTCGAGCTGACTGTCGCAATTGGTGCAGGCCAGATCGACATCCGGCTCGACCCGCGTGTTGTAGTGCCGCAGATTGAAATCGGTGATGCGGCGCTCGCCCGAGCCGGCCGGCAAGCCGAAGCGGTAGGTCGTCATCTGCGGCGTCCAGTAATCGGTGATGAACTGCACCTTGAGGGTGCAGTTGCGATAGCCGACCGGGTCCGGATTGCGGACGTAGATCGCGCTCTGCCCGCTCTTGCCGATGGCGATCCTGTAGACCGGATCGGCCGAGGCCGTGGTCGCCCCCATGGCGAAAACCAGCGTCGTGGCAAGGGCGAGGCACCGGTTGAGCGTCATGCGGGGCTCCTGAGCAAGGCCAATGGCGGCAACGGGTAGTGCCCTTTGCCCTCGGCCGCAAGATGCAGCGGGGCCACCCATCGCAGCGCAGCGAATCATTCATGTGCGGTCGAGCACCTCAGGCGGAACAATAAATCCTTAAAAAAGTTCTAACGCACTGAGGGCTTGACGATGATGGCTTCTTCCACTCCCGATCTTGTGATGGCAACCAAAGCAGCGGCTGCCGAGGATGGGCACTTGGCCGCCCCTGAGACCGACCTGCGCACCGGCGATGTGGTGATGCTGCGGAGCGGCAGCCAGGAGATGGTCGTGCTAAAGGTGGTGGGCGACGTGGTCTTCGCCACCTGGGACAATCAAACCTCTTTCGGTTCATGCGCGCCCTTCGCCAGGCGCGATCTGGTGCGCCTGCAGGTCGGCTGACCTTGGCGTGCGTGAGCCTGACCGCGGATGCGCGGCCGGCGCCGTCCGCGTGAGCGCTGGTCGTTCGGCCGTTTCGGTGCCATAGGTCCACGGGCATCCGGACGGAGCGGACGTTTGACCCGAATCGAAGACATCAAGACCGTCTATCAGGGCTGGGGCCGGCTCTTTCTTGCGAGCGTCCGCCTCGCCGACGGCACGCTGATCAACCGGGAAATCGAGGATCACGGCACCGCAGCGGTCGTTCTGCCCTACGACCGGCAGCGGCGCGTGGCCATCATGGTCCGGCAGCTCAGGACGCCGGTGCTGCACAGCAGCGGCCGGGCGGAGCTGCTGGAGGCGCCGGCCGGCCGCATCGAAAGCACGTCGCCGGAGGAATGCGCCCGCCGGGAGGGCCTGGAAGAAGCAGGCTTGCGGATCGGCGAACTCGTCCACGTCTCGACGCTGTGGACCATGCCCGGCATCTCGACGGAGCGGCTGCATCTCTACCTGGCGCCAGTGACCGCGGCGGATCGGGTGGCGGCGGGCGGTGGCCTGGCCGACGAGCACGAGAACATCACCGTGATCGAGGTGCCGCTCAAGCAACTGCTGCGCGAGCTCGACACGGGCGAGCTCGACGACATGAAGACGGCCTTTTTGCTGCAGGCGCTGCTGCGTCGCGAGCCGGAACTGTTTGCCTGAGGCCACGCTGACCGGCCCCTGCGTGGAGGCGGCCGCACCGCCATTTTCCGCGCCGATCCCTCGCTTGTGACGGCCCCGAAAAGACGTTAGGCGTCGGTGCCCAAAAGGACTGCGTATCTGGGCATCATCGCGGTTCGCGGGCACGAGGCAACAGCGAGGCAACTGTCATGCGAACTGCGTTCTCCTTGAGGTCCATCCCCCTTGCAGCCGGTCTGGTCGCGGCCCTGGCCGTGGGGGCCTGCCAGTCCACGTCGACGCGCAAGGAGGACATGCTGGCGGCGGCGGGCTTCAAGATCCGGCTGGCCGACACGCCGGCGAAGCTGGCCAACCTGCAGCAGCTGCCGCCGAATACGTTCGTGCCGCGCACGGTCAATGGCCAGACCGTCTTCGTCTATGCCGACCCGGTCGTCTGCAAGTGCCTCTACTACGGCAGCCAGCAAGCCTATCAGACCTACCAGGGCCTGTCGTTCGAGCAACGCATCAGCTCGCAGGATCTCCTCGCAGCCCAGATGAACGCCGACGCAAGCTGGGACTACGGCGTATGGGGCCCCGGCTGGTGGTATTGATCACCACCTGGAGCGCTTCCTGACCGGGTAGAACCACCCGGTCAGGTGACCTGTTCTTCGCCACGAGGTGAGGCGGCAGGTGAAACAGCGGGCTCACGCGATCAGCCGGTGTAATACAGCTGATCGCTGACCTGAGCGGCAGTCGCGCCCTTGAACAGGATGCCGTACTCGCCGGCTTCCGCGGCATAGGTGTAGTAGAGGTAGGCTCCCTCCTGGGTGTCGATCAGCTTCATGCGGCCCTCCACGGCGACGGGCAGGCCGACGAGATCGATCCCATCCTCGAAATCCCCGATCGTGTCCAGCTGCCCCGGACCGAACCCGTCGTTCATCATAAAATAGTCGAGCCCAAGACCGCCATAGAGCGTGTCATCGTCGTGGCCGCCGATCAGCCGGTCCGTGCCGCTGCCGCCGTAGAGCACATCGTTGCCTGCCGCGCCGAACAGCAGGTCGTCACCACTGCCGCCGAAGAGCAGGTCGTCGCCGGAGGAGCTCACGAGCGCATCGTCGCCCTCCCCACCGCGCAGCGTGAACGCCGCGCTTCCGATCGCATGAAGCTGATCGTTGCCCGCATCGCCAAAGGCAACGGAGCCGTCGGCGCCGGTCAAATAGACGACGTCGTCGCCTTCCCCGCCGTAGACGATGTCGCGACCGGGCCCCGACAGAATGGTGTCGTTGCCGGCGCCACCGAAGATGCGGTCATCCCCGGCACCGCCGTCGATGTAGTCTGCTCCCGCCCCGCCGGACACGCGGTCGTTGCCGAGCCCCCCGGTGATGCGGTCGCTGCCATCACCGCCATCGATCCCGTCATCTCCGTCGCCACCGTCGATCCGGTCGTTGCCGGCCCCGCCGTCGATCCGGTCGGCGCCGGCGCCGCCGCTCAGCAGGTCGTCGCCAATGCCGCCGTTGAGCGTGTCGGCGCCATCGCCCCCGTCGATGACATCGTCGCCCGCACCGCCGTCGAGCCCGTCGTCCCCGGCCCCGCCGAGCAGATGGTCGTTGCCGGCATCACCCCGAAGGCTGTCGGCGCCATCGCCGCCGTCGGCGATATCGTCGCCCTCTCCACCTTCGATCCGATCATTGCCGAGGCCGCCGTACAACCGGTCGTTCCCGCGGCCGCCGAAGAGCAGGTCGGCCCCGTCCTCGCCCCGGGCTATGTCGTCGCCGTCCCCGGAAAGCACGATGTCGTTGCCGGCGCCGGCACGAACCTCGTCCGGCCTCTCGCACCCGAACAGCACATCCGGCCCGGCGCTGCCCACGACGAAGCATGTGTGGCCCGAAGGCTCATAGCGCACCGTGTTGTCGGTGCTGGTGGAGGCAAGGCTCACGTTGCCGGCCGCGTCGGCCGCCGCCCCGGCGCCGATTGACGCCACGACGCTGCCGCTCGAGGCCATGCCCGTGACCGACACGGTGTAGGCGGCGCCGCTACCCGCGACCTTCGCCACGAGGCTGCCGCCGGCCGTCGATCCGGCCAACGAGATGTCGCCGGCGTCGAAGCCTGTCACCGTCTCGCTGAACACCACGTCGAACACGATGGGGCTTCCCTTGGTCGGATCGCCCTGCGCCGCCGCTTGGTTGATCGTGACCGACGGCGACGTCACGTCGCCTCCCGGCGCGTACGCCACGGTGTTGTCGGCGCTGGTTGAGGCGAGGCTCACGTTGCCCGCCGCGTCGGCCGCCGCCCCGGCGCCGATTGACGCCACCACGCTGCCACTCGAGGCCATGCCCGTGACCGACACGGTGTAGGCGCCGCCGCTGCCCGCGACCTCCCCGACGAGGGGGCCACCGGCCGTCGAGCCGGCAAACGAGATATCGCTCGCGTCGAAGCCCGTCACCGTCTCGCTGAACACCACGTCGAACCGGATCGCGCCGCCATCTGCCGGATCGGCCTGGCCCGCCGCCTGGTTGATAGTTACCGACGGCGCGGTCACGTCACCGCCGCCGACGCTCAATGTCACGGTGGCGACGTCACTCGTGTCGGTGCCGTCATCAGCCCTGTAGGTGAAGCTGTCCGTCCCGCTATAGCCCGCGTCAGGCGTATAGGTGAACGAGCCGTCCGCGTTCAGCGTCAGCGCGCCGTGCTCGGGCGCCTGCGCCAAGACGGCCGCCAGCGCATCGCCGTCCGCGTCCGTATCGTTGTCGAGGAGGCCGTCCGCCGCCGATAGGGTCAGCGCGGTGCCCGCCGGGGCCGTGTAGGCGTCGGCAGCCGCGACCGGCTTGTCGTTGACGCCGACGAGGGTGATGGTGACGTCCTGCGTATCGGTGCCGCCCCTACCGTCGTCGAGTGTCAACGCGAAGATGTCCACGTAGGCCTCGCCCGCCCCCAGCGGCTTCAGCAGGCTCTCGGCGACCGTATAGGTCCAGTCGACCTCGCCGGTGACAGCGCCGGTGGAATCCGTGACGAGCAGGGGCGTCAGCATGCCACGCGCCAAGCCCTGCGGGGCCGCCGTGACGGTGTGGGTGTCGGTCGTGTCCTCGTCCGAGAAGTAGACCCTGCCCGAAGCTGATTGGGATGTCTGCTCCGAGGTATCGGTCAGCGTCGCCGTCGTGATCGATGGCATCGCCGGCGCGCCGAGGTCCTTCACAAAGATGTCCGCGCCGAGGTTGGTGTCGCCGGACACGAGGTTGAAGGCCGAGGACGCGAACACGACCCTGGTGCCATCCGGCGAGAAGCCGGGCTGGAAGCTGCCGGCGCTCACCTCGCCGCCGTCGGCGGTCGTGGACACGCGTGTCACCGCGCCGGTCGTGAGGTCCTTGACGAAGACGTCCTGCGCCCCGTTGGTGTCATCGGGAACCAGATCGTAAGCCAGCGAAGCAAAGACCACTTTGGTCCCGTTCGCCGAGAAGGTGGGATCGAAGCTCGCGGCTGCGAGACCGGAGTGGCTCTGTGCTCCGGTGGCGCTCGTCGACACGCGCGTCACCAACCCGGTGATGAGGTCCTTCACGAAGACGTCGTCAACGGCGTTAGTATCGTCGGCCACGAGATTTGTGGCACCGGATACGAACACCACCTTGGTGCCGTCCGGAGAGAAGGCGACATTGGAGCTGTAGTTGTTTCCCGATACGTGAGCGGCGTTGCTGGAGATCAACGTCACCGCGCCGGTCACGAGGTCCTTGACGAAGATATCCTGAACGCTCTTGTCGTCGCCCGAAACGAGCGTACGCGCCCCGGACTGGAACGCCACCTTGGTTCCGTCAGGCGAGAACACCGGCCTCCGGCTCGCGAGATCACCCTGCTCGCCGGCAGCGCCCGTCGACACGCGGCTCACCACGCCTGTGACGAGGTCCTTCACGAAGATGTCGGACGCGCTGTTGGTGTCGTCGGCAACCAGGTTGCCGGCGTCGGACTCGAAGGCCACCTTGGTGCCGTCGGCCGAGAAGATGGGGTTGTAGCTGCCGGCGTTCCCCTGCTCGCCCGCAGCACCGGTCGACACGCGCGTCAAGGCGCCGGTGGCAAGGTCCTTCACGAAGATGTCGGCGACGCTGTTGGTGTCGCCGGCGACGAGGTTGTAGGCCGCGGAGGAGAACGCGATCTTGCTGCCGTCCCGGGAGAAGGCGGGGTCGGAGCTGCCGATGTTTCCCGGCACCCCGGCGGAATCGGCGTTGACGAGAGTCAGGGTGCCGGTGACGAGATCCTTCAAGAAAACATCGCCGCTGTTGCCGGTGAAGGCGTTGGACGAGAACGCGACCTTGGTCCCGTCGGGCGAGAAGACGGGATCCCCGCTATTGCCGGCGCCCTGGACCCCGGCCGTGTCCGTCGAAACCCGCACGATGCCGCCGCCCGTCCCGGGCTTCTCGTCCTCGAATGCCGGCGCGTGATTCCCGGATGTATCGGGCGTGATGGTGAGGGAAACGGTGGCGGCCTCGCTGTCGGCCGCGCCGTCGCTCGCCTTGTAGGTGAAGCTGTCCGTCCCACTGTAGCCGGCATCCGGCGTGTAGGTGAACGAGCCGTCGTCGCTCAGCGTCAGCGTGCCGTGCTCCGGCTTCTCCACCAGCGCGGCCGTCAGCTCATCGCCGTCCACGTCGGTGTCGTTGGCGAGCACGCCGTTCGCCGGCGATACGGCGAGCAGCTTGCCGGACACCGCGGCGTAGCTGTCCCCCGCCGCGTCCGGCACGTCGTTGACCGCGGCGACGGCCAGGTTCACGGTGACGGGCGCCGCCGCCTCGCTGCCGTTGCTCGCGGCGTAGGCGAAGCTGTCCGCACCGGCATAGTTCGCATCGGGCGTGTAGGTGAACGAGCCGTCGGCATTCAGCGTGACATCGCCGTGGGCCGCGCCCGCGACGAGGGCGACGGTCAGCGATGCGCCGTTCGGATCGAGATCATTGGCGAGTACGCCCCCGGCGGCGGCGACCGTGAGCGCCTCGTCCTCCTTGGCCGCATAGCTATCGGCCACCGCGATCGGCGCCCCCGTATCTGCAATCTCCACCACGAGCGGCGGCACGGGCAGGCCGTCGAAGCGCGGATCCTCGCTCTCGACGAGGATGTCGATGGGGTTGAACTCGATCCCCTCCAGGATGCCGTCGTTCGGCGCCTGGATGGCCAGGTTGAAGGTGAGCGGATCGCCCGGCTTGAGGGTTCTTACCAGCGCGACGCCCGGCCCGTTGCCCAGGTCGAGGTCGTCGTCGGTGCGGAAGGTCAGCGTGACGGGCTTGGCCAGGCCCCCTGCCGAGCCGGCGTGGAGCGTGACGGGCCACAGTACGGCCTGCCCCCCTTCCACGACTCTTGGGCCCTCGATCGTGCCCTGCCCCTGCCACGTCACCCACGGCGCCTCGGCACCGGCTCCGCCGCCGCCGCCGTCGCCGTCGACCACCCTGAGGGACCCGGCCTTGATGAGAATGCCGCTGTCGAGAAGCGCGTCGCGGACATCCTTCACCTCGACCTCGAGCACGTTCTCGACGCCCGGCGTGACCGGGGCGGCGAAGGTGAGCACCTTGGTGAAGGCGTCGGCGCGGGTGAGATCGCTCGCGCCGCCCGAACCGGGCGCGTTGAGGATCAGGTCGGGATGGGTCAGGCCGTTGGCGGGCATCAGCGCGTAGAGACTGGCCGCAGCGCCGTCGGACAGGGCCGCCATGTTCACGCCGTTGATCGAGATCGAGACGGCATCGCCGAGCGCCGCGCCGGCGAACTGCGGCAACTCCTCTGAGAACAAAGCGAACTCGAACTGCAGCGTGTCGACGCCGGCTTCCGGAGTGAACCTGTAGGTGAGCTTGGTGGTATCGCCTTCGATTCCCGCAGCGCCCAGATCGGTGCTGAGGTCGGCTTCGGGTCTGACGAGAGAGGACGACACCGAGATGTCGCCGGCCAGTTGCTCGTCGGTACCGGCGGGCGTCTCGGCGACGTAAAGATACAAAGGACCGTCCGAGTTGACCGCCGCTTTCAGATTCAGCGCGAGCGAGCCCCCGTCGCCGAGCGTGAGAAAGCCGTCGTCGATCCCGTCTGCACCGGGCCGGTCGTCAAACTCGCCGAGCCTGGCATAGCCATTGTCGAGCAACCCATTCACCTGCCCATGAAAGTTCGCGGCATCGTGAAGATCGCGCCATGTACCCGGGACGAGAATGGCGCCCGGTACACTGCCGCCCGGCGTATTGCCGAAGTCGAAGACATCCAGCCGCAGCGCCGGATCGTTGAGGTTCACGGCAAGCGCGGCGCCCGGTGTTCCTTCGATCTTCGTCGCGCTGAACATCAGAGCGTTGAGATCAAACCCGCTGAATGCACCGGAGCTGCCACCCTCCTGGCTGTTGCTGTCCCGTAGCGTCAAAGACCTGATGTCGATGCCGAGGCCCGACAAATCGGCACGGTAGATGCTGTTGTCATTGAATGTTCCGATCGCCTCGAAGCGGAGCGGAATGGATGTGCCGGGTGCCTCGCTGACGTCGCTCGTATTCGGGCCGAACAAGTCGTCGACCTTGCCCGTGGAGAGCACGATACCGGAGCCGATGCCGAAGGGATCGTCGCCGTCCACGACGCCGAAGGCATTGCCGTTGCCTTCGATCGTCAGGCTCGTGCTGCCCGCGACGACCCCCGATCCCATGGCGAGCGTGGCGAGCAATTGCGAGGGATCGCTCTGCTGGCTCACCCAGGACACGGCCGCCGTCGCCGGTGCGTCCGTCACCTGAGCGGTGGCTGTCGTGGCGGCCGATATCGCCCCTGCCGCTTTCGCAGGCGTTGCGGCATCGACGGGCAGATTGGCGGCCCCGGCGGCAGCCGTGCCCCCCGTATCGGCCAGGGCGGCGAAACCTCCGCCGCCGAAGTCGAAATACTCGTAGGTGACATAGCCGGCGCTAAGATTGAAGCCGGCAAAATTAACGACCTGGCCAACAAGCTCGTCGTTGCTCGGGTTCGTACCGTCGATACGATAGATGAAGGCGGAGTTGGAGAATACGACGGTGCGATACTCGCTGGCAAAGCCATACAGCTGGATGACGTCGCCCTCGGCCGGATTGAAATCCATGACGACGCCGCGATTGAGCGAGCTCTTGCCGGGGTCGCCATCGCTGTAGTCGGGCCCGAGGCCGTCACCCAGCACGAACACGTCGGCGCCGGCGCCCCCGGTCAGCAGGTCGACGTCGGTGTTGTTCTCCAAGTAGTCGCCGATGAGGTAGTCGTTTCCGTCGCCACCATAGAGTTCGTCATCGCCCGAATATCCGCGGAGGACATCGTTGCCCCCGCCTCCTCGCAGGATATCGTCGCCGCGCCGCATCGGGAGAATGTTGAACCCTTGCGGCGGATCGAGTGCCGCAAACGTGCCGGTGAGCGAGTCACCTTCATTGGTGCCGGTGACGTCCAGCCGCTCGATATCGCTGAAGATGACCTTGTCGAGGCCATTCAGGCTGGGATCGCTGCTGACGGAGACATAGACGCCATTGGTAGTACTGACGTCGGCATAGGCGTAACTTATAATTTCTCCAGGCGCGACGTCTTTCCGAAGAGTGATTCCAGTATAGATGCTTTCGGACGTGCCTTCGACGTGAGAGCCAGGCTCGAGGGACGAATAGTCGAGCACGAGGACGTCCCCCTCGGCGCCGTAGTAGGCCGCCTCGTCGGCGACCTCGAAGAAGCCGGTGCCCGCGGCCTGGACGAGGCCGTTCATGTCACGCCCGCCCACGACCGTGTCCTTGCCCAGGCCGGGCGTCATGCGGTCGCTGCCGTCGCCGGCGTTGAAATAATTGTCGAGCCGGCCGAGCTGCTTCAGCGTGTCGTTGCCGCTTCCCGTGTAGACGTTCTTGAGGACCTCGAACTCCATGATGCGCGCGTTCGCGGTCTCAAAGTTCGTGCCGCGGAACTCTCCCTGCCAGAGCGTACTGTCCAGCGTGATGTTCTGCGTGAGCGCGGCGACCGACACGGACAAGGTATCGATGCCGCTGCCGCCATAGAGGAAGAAGGTCCCCGCGCCAGCCGTGGCGGCCAGCGCCCCGAACGTGTTGGCCCCATAGGTCACCTGGTCGTTGCCGGCACCGGCGCGCACCACGTCGGCCCCCTGGCCGCTCACGACGATGTCGTCGCCGTCGCCGGTGTCGATGATGTCGTCGCCGCCGCCGCCACGGATCTCGTCGGCCTTGATGGTGCCGGTGACCGTCAGGGCCTCGATGTTGCTGAACTCCACCTTGTCGAGGGTCGTGAGCATCGCCGCGTCGGCACGGGAGAGGCTCCCGAGTCCCGGAGCACCGCCCAAGTTGAAGCCACCCTTGACGCCGCCGCCGAAATCGTCGCGCGAATAATCGACCACGAGGCGGTCGACGCCGCCGCGGCCGTCGACGACATCCGCCTCCGCGGTCCCGCTCAGGCCGGGGTCGATCTCGTTGGCGCCAGCGTCGCCAAGGAGCCTGTCGGTGAAATCCGAGCCGCGGAGGTTCTCGACCGTCTCGAACGTATCGCCCTCCGCGTCGAACTGGCGCCCCGTCCCGGCCAGATCCGCGACCACGCCCCCCGGAGAGCTGCTGTAGTCGGCCACGTCGTTTCCGATGCCGCCGACCAGACGGTCGGCACCGGCGCCGCCGATCAGCGTGTCGTCGCCGCCTCCACCGTTGACGGTGTCCGCCCCGTCGAGGCCCCAGATCGTGTTGTTGCGGTTGTCGCCCGTGAGGTTGTCGCCGAAGCCCACGAGGTTGGTGCCCTTGAGATCCTCGAAGGTGCTGAAGCCGTCGACCGGATCACTCTCGACCGCGTTGCCGTCGTCGTCGGTGGACACGAGACGGCGCGCCCGCTCCAGCGTGTCGGGACCGGTTCCGGCGCCCAGATCGACCGCAATCCCGCCTCCCGCATAGTACTCGTAGGAGAGCAGGTCCCGGCCCGGATCGTGGATGTACCCTCCGCCGTTGAGCGTATCCCCGTCGGCATAGGCAAAGATGACGTCGTCGCCCTCCCCGCCTGTGACGGTGTCCGTGCCCAGGTAGCCGGTCAGGCGATCGTTGCCGAGGAAGCCGTCGATCCGGTTGTTCTTGGCGTCGCCGAAGATCTCGTCGTCGTTGCCGGAGCCCTGCACGTGCTCGATGCTGACGAGGATGTCGCCCTGCGCATCGCCGCCCCAGGCGATGCCTCGACCGAGATCGATGTGCACGGCGCCCCAAGAGCTGAGATAGCTCGTCCCGTCGCCGACATTGCCCTTCCCGTCGTCCTCCTCGCCGCGGCCGTCGATGTAATCGGCGCCGGCGCCGCCGAGAAGAAAATCGTTGCTCTTGCCGCCGATCAGGGTGTCGTTGCCCTCGCGTCCCTCCAGGGTCGAGGCTTGCTCGGGATTGGCGATGAGGGTGTCATGCCCCCTGGAGCCGATGATGTACTCGATATTCCTCAGCACATCGCCCGCGGCGTCGCCGGTCCTGCCGTGGAACTCGTAGCCGGACCCAACCTTGACGGCTTCGAACACCACGCCGGCCGACGAGGTCTCGTAGCTCACCTGGTCGGTCCCCTCGCCGCCGTCGAGCGTGTCGGCGCCGGCTCCGCCCTCGAGCACGTCGTCGCCGCTGCCGCCGCTGAGCACGTCGTTCCCGCCGTTGCCGACGAGGTAGTCGTCGCCGACGCCGCCGTCGAAGGTGTCCCCGCCGCCGCCGCCTGCCATCAGGTCGTTGCCGACGCCGCCGGTGACGGAGGAGTCCACCGTCACGTCGCGGGCGATGACCAGGGTATCGTCGAGCGCACCGAGATCGCCCTTGATGAGATGGATCGGCTCGGCCGCGGCGCCGAAGCGCTGGGTGACCCCGAATGCCGTGATGTCGAGCCCGGGCACGACAGGCCCGACCACCGCCGTGTCGGGGAACAGGCCGGTGTTGGTCACGTCGCGCGCCAGGCGGATCTCGTAGTATTCCGGCGTCGTGGCGTCGTTGCCGGCGACGGGCCCGCCTACGTTGTCGTTCAGCAATCGCTCGCCGGCGCGGCCGCCGGTGTTGAGCACCAGGTCGGTGACGGCGAAGCCGGGAGCCGCAAGGGTGGCGAGGCCCTGGCCCGGCGGGCTGGACGGCTGGTCGGACTTCGGCGGGCAATCGATGAGATCGAAGTCGGCGAGCGTGGTGCTGGCCAGCGGGATCGTTTTCGAGAACGAGAACGGGCCGAAGCCGAACTTGAGCTTGACCTGCACATCGGCGGTGACCTTCCCCGTGAGCGGATCGAGGAAGCAACCGGCGAGGTCCGTGCCGCGGATCTTGCCGTCCTGACCGTCAAAGTAGTCCGGGTTGAAGTACCCCTCGAGGCCGAAGCCGATGCCGCCGGTCACCGAGGCCCGCACCACCACGGCGTTGAGCGCCACACCCGCTCCAACCCGGGTATCGAGGTCGCCGACCGGCTCGAACCCCGTCGGGTTGACCTTTGGATCGAGCGCGCCGGATCGGGCGTCGGTGGTGAAGAAGATGCCGTCCGCAAAGTTGCCGGTGGCGAGGCCCCGGGTATCGTAGCCGATGTCGAAGTCGATCTGGGCCTTGATATCGCCCTCGAGCGTCAGCGCGATCGGCCCGAGGATGGGGAAATCCTGCTGCCAGTGCTTTTCGAGCTCGAGCGCCGGCAGATCGTAGCTGACGAGCGTGACGCCAGCTTCGTTGTTGAACAGCAGATCGATGATGAGGCTGGGGTTGTCGAGGATCGGGATCTCGAGGCCGCTCTCGGCGAGGAAGTTGTTCTTGAGATCGGCCCCGAGCGCGTCGAAAAATCCGTTGCCGGCGATCAGCTCATCGAGCGCATCTTGCGCCTCGCCGGCGCTCAGCCCGGTGAAGTTCTTGAGCGAGCCGGCCGGATCGAACGGGTCGGCGGCGAGGGCGATGTCGCCCAGGTTGATGGCGCCCACCTCGCCGACATCCTCGCCGAGGCTGCGGATCAGGGCGATCATGGCAAGCGCGTCGTAGAGCGGGACATCGCCGTTCAGCGCGGCCAGGTCCACGAGGCTGATGACTCCGTCCCCGCCGGTGAGCCGCGGCACCTTGTCCAGGGCGTCGAAGATCGACGGCACGGCGCGGGCCAGGCCGTCGATCAACGGGACCGGCCCGGTGGTGACGTCCAGGATGGTGCCGAGCGGCTCGGTGTCGAGGATCTCGGAGATCTCGCCCAAGGTCCCGGCGAAGATCCCGAAGAACGAGCCCACGTCGATGGTGATGTCGTTGAAGGCGATGGATGGATCTGCCGCGAGGGACGAGTAGTCCACCACGAGGTCGAAAGAGATCTCCGGGAACAGATCGGCAAAAACGCCTGCATCGTCCGGCACATCGGTCACGACCTTGAGCGCGACGTTCGCCTGCCCGGCGGCGCTGGTCGGCACCAGGTCGGCGCCGGCCAGGGCGGCGGCGGCTCCATTGGGTAGATCGAGCGACAGGTTCAGCTCGATCTCGGGCCTGGCCGGATCCTTGTCCTCCACGATAATGTCGAGGGCCCCGAGCCTGGCGTCGATGCTGCCGGACGGAAGGGAGGCGGCCAGGCTGACCTTCAGCTCGTCCGTGCCCGTCTCGACCAGCTCCAGTGCGCCCGTCGCTCCATCGATTTCCAGGGCGACATCGAGCTCGGAGGCCAGCGTCGCGCCCAGCGCCAGGTTGAGATCGAGACCGGTGCCGACGACCACGCTGCCGAGGTCGACGGCGGCCGAGCCGAGCCCCTGGCTGCCCTGGGCCGTCAAGCCGATGCTGATGTCGCCGCCCGATACGGCCGCCGTGACGCCGCCGATCCCGGCGAGCGCCGCCACGATGTCATCGGGCGAGGCGTTGGGATTCTGGGCCGCGAGGCCGGCCAAGGCCGAGACCATCGCATCCCGCAACTCCCCGAACAGCGCCGCGCCCGCGCCATTGGCGGACACCGCCCCGATCAGAGGCAGGTCCTGTTGCGCGACCTCGGCGTCGATGGTCGCGCCAAGATTCTGAAAGAACGCCTCGATCTGGTCCTTGGTGGACGCAGCGGTGATCGCCATGGCTGGGGCCCTTGCGAGCATCGGCTCGAACGAGCCCCAGTCTAACGGGCGCGGTCGAACCGGCGTCCACCAAACGGTGGAGCCGGTCAGGCTTTCTTCGCGCTTTGCTGGAGGCCCGCGGCCACTGCTGCGCGCGTGACCCGCCGATCGTGGCTGGCGCCCGAGCGCTTCGCGATCGGGTGGGATCCCTCAATCGCAAGAGCAGCGCTCCAGATGAAAAAGGTTTTGAGCATTTCTCCGCCATTGGATGACCTCGTCCAATGGCGAAAGGCTCTACCGGCTCACCAGGGAGGTCACGCTGGCATAGCGGTCGATGCGGCGGTCCATCATCTCGATGAGCTTCTGATAAACCTCGGCGACCGTCTTGGCCTGAAGCTTGCGGCGGTGGCGCGTGTAGAACAGGTTGATGTTCGCCCTCGCCGCCTTCGGGAATATCTTCGCAGCGCGTTCGTCAGGACTGTCGTTCAGCAGCTGCATGAAACGAGCAGCGGCGTCGAAACCCAGGAAGTGGCACAGATAATACTCCGGCTTGCTCAGGTCGCGCCCGATCCGGGCCGACACGTCGGCCCGGTCGCGCTTGAGCATCTCGGCGGCCATTACGGCGGATAGATAGGGGTCGCGGCGGATCGCCAGGATCCGCTCGCGCTCCGCCGGCTCGACCTTGACCTTGTCGGCAGCGAACTCGATCTTCGCCGCCTCTTCGCCGAGGCCGTGGATCGGGCCGAACTCCTTGACCGCCTTCAGCCAGGTCTTGTCGATGAACTGGAACATGCCCTCGGCGCTGGAGGTCGGCGCCTTGGCGTGCGCGGAAAAGCTCGACTCCTTGTCGGCCAGCGCCATCAGGTAGACCGGATCGACCTTCGTCCGGGCTCCGGCGCGCCAGACGGTCTCGACCACGTCGCGCCGGACCTGGACCGAACCGAACCGTAGCGTCTCGTTGGGATCGGGCTCCGGTTGCAGCGCGAGCAGCGGTTGTTCGGCGACGGCCGCGGGCAGCGGCAGCATCGCCTGCACCGACGGCGGCAACGACGACCTGATGATGGCGGCGAGCTTGACCACGTCGAAGCCCGCCTCGGCGTCATCGTAGGCGCCATGGGCGCTGGCGGGCGAAGGCTGTGCGCTGGGCCCGACCGCAGCGGCCAGGCCGACGGCGACCAAGGGGAGCGCCAACAGGCTCAGCGGCGAGCGTCGCCCCCGTCGCCGCGATGCACGCCGATGTCGTGAGGTGGAACGTTTGCCCGTGCTGGGCTCGAGCCAGATGATGTGGTCGTCATCGAGGGCGATCGCGGCGAGAACCGCATCACTCTGCTTACGCGTCAATCCGTAGAACCCCGCCCGTTGCTGCGCCGCGCTCGTTCACGGCGCGCTTTGTTGCAAGGCCCCTTGGAGGAGCGATGTGGCGAGAATGGGCCGCATTAACCATACCGTCACAATGGCCGCAGGGCTTGTCCCCAGCTTAGCCGTGTGCGCTGCCGCACAAGCCGGACCGGCGCACGTCGCCACGCTCTTCGAAGTCGGCCGCGGCACAAATATCTGCACCCGCGGCGGGGATTTTCCCGTTTCCCCACAACAAGTCTGGGAAATTGCCATGAGCGCAGATGCCACGTCCCTGTTTACGCCGTTTCAGCTCGGCGACCTGACGCTGCCGAACCGGATCGTGATGGCGCCGCTGACGCGCAATCGCGCCACCAAGGACACCAGCGCAGCGCACGAGTTGACGGCGCGCTACTACGCGCAGCGCGCCTCGGCGGGCCTGCTGATCACTGAGGCGTCGCAGATTTCCCAACAGGGACAAGGCTATATCTGGACGCCGGGGATCTACAGCGACGCCCAGGTGGCGGGCTGGCGCACCGTCACGGAGCGGGTGCACGCAGCGGGCGGACGCATCTTCATCCAGCTCTGGCACGTGGGCCGGATCTCACACACATCCCTCCAGCCGGGACACGGCAAGCCCGTCGCCCCCTCCGCCATCGCGGCCAACACCAAGACCTTCCTGGAGAGCGGATTCGCACCGGTGTCCGAGCCTCGCGCGCTCGAGACGAGCGAGATCGCGGGCATCGTCGCCGACTTCAAGGCGGCCGCTGAGAACGCCAGGCGGGCGGGCTTCGACGGCGTCGAGATCCACGGCGCCAACGGCTATCTGCTCGATCAGTTCCTGAAGGACGCGACCAACCGACGCACCGACGCATACGGCGGCTCGATCGAGAACCGCGTGCGCCTGACGCTCGAGGTGGTCGAGGCGGTCACCAGCGTGCTGCCGAAGTCTCGCGTCGGTATCCGTATCGCGCCGGTATCGCCGGCCAACGACGTCGACGATTCCGATCCGCAGCGCTTGTTCACCCATCTGGCGCGGGAGCTCGGCCGTTTCGAGCTCGGCTACCTGCACGTCGTCGAAGGGGCGACAGGCGGCCCGCGCGACAACAAGCCGTTCGACTACGGCGCCCTGCGCAAGGCCTTCGGCGGCGCCTACATGGCCAACAACGGCTACACCCGCGAGCTCGCGGCCGAGGCGGTGTCCTCGGGCAAGGCCGATTTGGTGGCCTTCGGCAAGGCCTTCATCTCCAATCCCGACCTGGTCGAGCGCCTGCGCGTCGGCGCGCCGCTCAACGAGCCGGACAAGTCGACCTTCTATGGCGGCAGCGCGGAAGGCTACACCGACTATCCGACGCTCGACCGCGCCGCCTGAGCCGAGCCGCTCCGCTGGGGCGTTGCAGACAGGCAGGCCTCAGCTCTCGACAATCCGAGGCGCCTCTCTCCGATCGAGCGCTCCCGCCCGATCGGCAAGCGCTCCGGGCCCGGCCCGGGCGGACGCGTGGCGGAACAGCGCGTCACAGAGCAGGTAGAGCAGCAGCGCGTTGAGGCTGTGCCACAGGAAGTGGGTGCCGACGGGAACCGTGGCGCATACCGCCTGGTCGATGGTGCGGAATATGAGCGACATGCCGAAGACTGCGGCGGCTGCCAGCAGGCGGTAGCCGCTGGCAGCCGCCGCAGGCCTGGCGATCAGCAGGCAGCCGATGACCAGCATGGCGAGCGCGGCCGGCAGATAGTCGAACGAGCCGTTGAGCGGATCGCCGCCCCGCGCCCGCGCCCAGCCGCTCCACAGCATCCCTGCCCCCACCGACGCCGCCTCGTACAGCACCGTCGCCGCGACCGCGCCCCCCAGCCGAGGCCGAAGAACGTGCGCATGGCGAAAGCGAAATAGACGAGGATGAACAGGGCGATCGGAATGACGTCGGCCAGCAGTGACCAGCGGTTGGCGAAGGTGTGGAACAGGAAGCTGCCGACGCCGATGACCACCAGCAGGCCGACGAGGACGACCGCGCCCGGCCCTGCCGACCCCGTGGCGGCGGCGCGGCGCGCGGCAAAGGCGGCGGCGATCAGAAAGGCCCCGTTGGAAACCGCATTGAACGGCTCGGCCCAGAAGTCGGGACTGCAGCGCTCGCAATAGGCGTCGATCGGCGTCCACCAGCCCTGGTCCATGGCCCCTCTCTGCCGCAGCGCTTCGTATTCGCTCCATGAGGTGCTATGCGGCCGCTCGCGGAAACGTCAGCTCGCCGGCCGGAGCCCCAAGCCTTGATGCGCATCGCCACCTGGAACGTCAATTCAGTCAAGCAGCGGCTGGAGCACCTGACCGGCTTCCTGAAGGACGTTAAGCCGGACGTGCTCTGTCTCCAGGAGATCAAATGCGTCGATGAGGCCTTCCCCGCGGCCGAGGTGGCGGAGCTCGGCTACAATGCCGCGGTGCACGGCCAAAAGGGCTTCAACGGCGTCGCCATCCTGTCCCGCCTCCCGCTCGAGGATGTCCGGCGCGGGCTTCCGGGCGATGAGAGCGATGCCCAGTCGCGCTACATCGAAGCGGTCGTCTCGGTGCCGTCCGGGGCGGTGCGCGTCGCCTCCATCTACCTGCCCAACGGCAATCCGGTGGGAACGGAGAAGTTCGCCTACAAGCTCGCCTGGATGGAACGGCTCGGCGAGCACATGCGGTCGGTCCTGGCGCTGGAGGAGGCCGCCGTCTTCGGCGGCGACTACAACGTGATCCCCGATGCGCGCGACGCCAAGGACCCGGCTGCCTGGACCGGCGACGCGCTGTTCCAGCCCGAGAGCCGGGCGTTCTACCGCGCCTTCCTCAACCTCGGCCTCACCGACGCGCTGCGCGCCTGCCGCGACGAGGGCGGGCTCTACACCTTCTGGGATTATCAGGCGGGCGCCTGGCAGCGCGATTTCGGCATCCGCATCGACCATCTGCTGCTGACGCCCCGTGCCACCGACCGCTTGCGCGGCGTCGACATCCACAAATCGCTGAGGGCCCTGCCCAAGCCCTCGGACCACGTGCCGGTTGCCGCCGACCTCGATCTTTGACCGAGGCGATCGGTCGGCGTGCTAGAGCGGGATGTTTTCTCTTCGAATCATCCCGCTCTAAGTCTTTGTTTTGAGCATGATCTTGTCCAAAAACCGGTGTCCACTTTCTGGGATCATGCTCTAGCATGCGCGAGCTTGGGCAGGTGAGGCCGCCGATGGCGAGGACCTGGAGGCTCGGACGGAAGCTGATCACCGGCGTGGCCACGGCGCTCGTGGCGGCGACGCTGGCGATCACGCTGATCCTGACCGACTCGCCGCAGGTGCGGGCGCTCCGCAACCTGGTGTTCGACAATTATCAGCGCCTGTCGCCGCGGCCGTACGACCCGGCGACGCCAGTGCGTGTCGTCGCGATCGACGAGGAATCCCTCGCCAAAATCGGGCAGTGGCCGTGGCCGCGGAAGACCGTGGCCAAGCTGGTGGGCCGCCTGGGCGAGGCCGGCGCGGCGACGGTCGCGCTCGACATGATCTTCTCGGAAGCGGAGCGGCGCTCCGAGGAGGCCGGCGCCGCCGACGGCGACAAGGCGCTGGCCGAGGCCATCGGCCGCTACCCCGTGGTCATCGGCCAGGCGCTCGCGAACTCGGGCACGGCGCCGGTGGTCAAGGCGGGGATCGCCTTCGCGGGCGACGATCCGCTTCGCTTCGTGCCGCCGTTTGCCGGCGCGATCGTGCCGCTGCCGGCGCTCGCGGAGGCCGCGCAGGGCGTCGGAGCCCTGAACTGGGTGCCCGACCGCGACCTGATCGTGCGCCGCGTGGCGACGTTCTTCAACGTCGGCGGGCAGCTCGCGCCCTCATTGGCCATCGAGGCACTGCGGGTCGCGCAGCGAGCCTCCGGCGTGGTCATCAAGGCATCGAACGCCAGCGGCGAGACCAGCCTCGGGCAGCACACCGGCATCAACGCCATCAAGGTCGGAGCGTTCGAGATCCCCACCGAGAGCGACGGCTCGGTGCGCGTGCGCTACGCCGGCACGCACGCGGAGCGGTATATCCCAGCGTGGCGCGTGCTCGACGAATCGGTCGACCTGAGCGCGCTCGAGGGCACGATCGTCTTCGTCGGTGCGGCAGCGGCGGCGCTGGCCGACATCCGCGCCACGCCGATCGATGCGGTGGTCGCGGGCGTCGATGTGCACGCCGAACTGGTCGAGCACGTGCTGACTGGTGCCCGGCTCAGCCGCCCGGACTTTGGACCGGGGCTGGAATCGCTGCTGACCTTGGTGGGCTGCCTGGCGGTCGGCATCGCGGCCGTGCTGCTGGGCCCCTTCCCGGCCGCGGCGGCGACGATCCTGCTGCTCTCGGGCACGGTCGGCGCGAGCTGGTTTGCGTTTTCCGAGCGCGAGCTTCTCATCGACCCGGCGCTGCCGACGATCGCCATGGTCGGCACGTTCGCCGCCGCCGCGGTCGGCGCGCTCAGGCGCTCCGACCTCGACAAGCGGCAGATCCGTGAGGCCTTCGGCCGCTATCTCTCGCCCAGCATCGTCGAAGCCCTCGCCAACGACCCGACCAAGCTGAAGCTCGGCGGCGAGATCAGGCCGTTGACGGTGCTGTTCTCGGATATCCGCGGCTTTACCGCGCGCTCGGAGCAGCTGAGCGCCGAGGACGTGCTGCGGTTCCTGAACTCGGTGCACGCGCCGATGACCGAAGAGGTGCTGAAGTCCGGCGGCACCCTCGACAAGTTCATCGGCGACGGCCTCATGGCGTTCTGGAACGCGCCCATCGATGTGCCGGGCCATACGCGCGCTGCGCTGCGCTGCGCCCTCGCCATGCAGAAGGCCCTCGTCCTCATCGAGCGTGAATACCGCAAGGAGAGCGAGGCGGCCGGGCGGGAGCATCATCCCATCGCCATCGGCATCGGATTGCACACCGGCCCGGCCTGCGTCGGCAACGTCGGGTCGACCCGCCGCTTCGACTATTCCGCCATCGGCGACACGGTGAACACCGCCGCGCGGATCGAGCCGATGTGCAAGACCTACGGCATGCCGATCCTCGTTTCGGAAGAGGTGACCGACGCGGCGCCCGGCTTCGCCTATCTCCCCGTCGACGAAGTTCAGCTGCGCGGCCGGCAAAGAGCGTCGCACCTCTACGCCCTGCTGGGCGACGAGACAGCCGTCACCGAGGAATTCACCGCCTTTCGGGCGCTGCATCAGCAGGCTCTGGCGGCCTGCCAGGACGGCTCGGCCGACGCCGAGCTCCGCCTCGCGATGTGCGAGCGCCATGCGATGGGCGCCCAGCTCGCGGCCGTCTACCGGCTCTTGCGGGACAGGCTCGCCGCTAAACGGCTCGTGGTCGACACGATCGTGGACGCGCTTTAGGGCGGCGGCCCATTGGAGCACTTCTCTCCGATCAGATGAGCCATCTGACCCGGACATGCGCGAGAGCGGCGGCTCCGCGTCTCTCGACGCGTCAGCGCTGCATGTGCTGTTCGAGGTAGATCAAGGCGACCTGGCGGTCGTTGTCGCTCGCCGACGCGAAGGCCTTGTCGTGCATCTCGATGATCCAGGCCTCTTTCTGCGGGTCGGCGGCGTCACGGGCGAGCGTCAGCCACATCAAGCCGCGGGCGGCCTGGCGCGGCACGCCCTGCCCGTTCACCAGCAGGTGACCCAGCAGCGCCTGGGACGGCACGTGGCCCTTCTCGGCGGCGAGATTGAGCCAGCGGGCCGCCATCCTGGCGTCCTTGGTGCCGCCCTGGCCGTCGAGGTAAAGCCGCGCCAGGTTGTATTGCGCGTCGGCGTCGCCGTAGAACGACGCCGCGTACTGGAACATCTCGCGCGCACGGCCGAGGTTGGGCTTCACGTAGCTATTGGGAATGCCGTCCACGAAGTAGCCGCCGAGCGCGACGAAGGCATTCGAAACGAAGCGAGCGTTGGGCGAATCCGGGCCGTCGTCCGCATGGGCGTCGGCGATGCGGGAAAAGTACTCGAACGCCTTGAGGTCGTCGTGGGCGACGCCGTCGCCGTCCGCGTACATGCGGCCGAGCTTCCACAGCGCCGGCGAATGGCCTTTGGTCGCGGCATATTCGAGCGCCCGCACGGCGCCGGCCTTGTCGCCCGAATTGTAGTTGCGGATGCCGCTGCGGAACGCATCCCCCTCCGACTTGAAACTCGGGCCGGGGCCGGGGCCCGCGCCGGGGACTGGAATGGCGACAGCCGCCGACCCGCTCTGCGGCCGCGACGCGTCGAGCGCGAGCGCGGGACCGCCGCCCGCCAGCCCGGCGCACAGTCCGTATGCGAGGAGACTAAATGTCCGCATCGGATCGTTTTTCACCTGGACCGCAGGGACGGGCCATCACCCCGTCCTTCGCCGAACCGGCCGTCCGCACACGGACCCGGCGGTCCCTGAACTGAAGACGATGTCGCGCAGCCACCAGCCGCGACGCCGTTCCGCCGCGCGTCAAAGCCGTGGCATGGCTGGCGGGACGGTCAAGGTGCACGATCAGGCCCCTCCGTCGTCCGACGGCTCGGCAGCGTGGCCGTATCGATCGTGCGCGCGTCCATCCACCAGCTCCCCAGCGGCATGCCAGGTTGTCCATCCGACATGCCACGCACGGGTTAAGAAGCAATCGCCTTTCGGGGTACGAGACCGCGCATCAATACGCCTTCGTCCGTGCACGAAGGATGCGCAAAAACCAGCGGTCTCAAAGGCTTGCCTTCAGTCTCATTGACTGATCCCGGTTTATGGCGGCTTCGGGGCACATCGTGGCCGGCGCTGAGGCTTATACTTGTTCTTATTTGCTGTGACCCTCAGGCCACACTTTTGGAGCGGCGGCGACAACCTGGCTGATGCGGAAACTCCCAGAGCATCCTTCTTTGCGTCTTGACCTTGCACCGCAGCAAGGGCAAACTTAAATGCAAATCGTTCTCATTTGCGAGAACGGCGCCCGCGGGCGCGCCACGAACCCCACGGGTGCTCGATCATGGATATGGTTCACGCGGACGCGGCCGACGGTCCCGCCAAGCCGCTCGGGGTCGCCGATCGCCGCAGTCTGGGTCCGCTGAACGCCAGCATCCACGTTCCCCACGGCGGCTTCTGGCTGCGCCGCTTCCTGGCCTTCGTCGGGCCGGGCTACATGGTGTCCGTCGGCTACATGGACCCGGGCAATTGGGCGACCGACATCAGTGGCGGCTCCAAGTTCGGCTACACGCTGCTCGCGGTCATCCTGATCTCCAACGTGATGGCCATCGTCCTGCAGGCGCTGGCGGCGCGCCTCGGCATCGCCACCGACAAGGACCTGGCGCAGGCGTGCCGCGACTATTATTCGCGTCCGGTCAGCCTGGCGCTCTGGCTGGCGTGCGAGGCGGCCATCATTGCCTGCGACCTGGCTGAAGTGATCGGCACGGCGATCGCGCTCAAGCTGCTGTTCGGCATCCCGCTGCTGTGGGGAGCGCTGCTCACCGCCCTCGACGCCTTCCTGATACTGTTTCTGATGCAGCGCGGCTTCCGCTACCTGGAGGCCTTCGTGATGGCGCTGCTGTTCACCATCTTCGTCTGCTTCGCCGTCCAGATCGCCATGTCGGCGCCGCCGGTGGCCGCGGTCTTCAAGGGCTTCATTCCCTCCGCCACGATCGTCACCGATCCGCAGGCGCTGTACATCGCCATCGGCATCATCGGCGCGACGGTGATGCCGCACAACCTCTATCTCCACTCGTCGATCGTGCAGACGCGCGCCTATCCGCGCACCGACGAGGGGCGCCGCCACGCGGTCAAATGGGCGGTGACCGACAGCACCATCGCCCTGATGCTGGCGCTGTTCGTCAACGCCGCCATCCTCATCACCGCCGCCGCCGTCTTCCACGACAACGGCCGGACCGACGTGGAGGAGATCGAGCAGGCCTACGCGCTGCTGTCGCCGATGCTGGGCGTCGGCATCGCCTCGACCCTGTTCGCGGTCGCCCTGCTCGCCTCGGGGCTGAACTCGACCGTCACCGCGACCCTGGCGGGCCAGATCGTCATGGAAGGCTTCCTCAATCTGAGGCTGCCGGGCTGGGCGCGACGGCTGATCACGCGCGCCATCGCCATCGTCCCGGTCGTCGTCGTCACCGCGCTCTACGGCGAGACCGGCACGGCAAAGCTGCTGATCCTGAGCCAGGTGATCCTGTCGATGCAGTTGCCGTTCGCCATCATCCCGCTGGTGACCTTCGTTTCCGACCGGCGCCGGATGGGCGCGCTTGCCATCCCCCCCTGGCTCAAGGTTGCCGCCTGGGCCATCACCATCGTCATCGTCGGGCTCAACGTGAAGCTGCTCGCCGATGTGGCGCTATAGCATGCCCCCAAAAAGTGAACGCCGGTTTTTGGAAAGGGTCATGCTCAAATCAATGGCTTAGAGCGGGATGGTGATTCGAAGAAAAATCATCCCGCTCTAAGTGTCTGACCGGGCGGCGGGCAGAAGCCGCATGCCGGCCCGAAGCTCCAGGTAGAGCAGCAGGCCGGCCGGCAAGGTGGCCAGCAGCGGCGCCGTCGGCACCCCCGCGGCGGCGACGAGGCGGGCGGTCCAGTGGTTGCACACGCTGAGCAGGTTGAATGTTCCGGTGGCGCGGAAGAACAGGCTCGGACCATAGACGCCGCGGCCGAGCGCAATGGGCTGCCCCTGGGGGTCACGCGCGAACGAGCGCTCCAGCTCGCTGATGAGGCCGAGGAAACCGGCGGCCGAGAGGGCGAGCTGACCGAGACGATCGTCGGGAAAGGTCGCACGAGGGTCGTCGCCGACCCCGACCACGTGCAGAACGGCGGCATTGCCCGGCCGCAACAGCGCGCTCATCGCCAGCGCCCAATCGAGGCGGTCGATGCTCGGCACTTGCCGGTAGAAGCGCTCCTCGCCCCAACCGACCTCGATCCACGGATAGGCGCCGAACCGCGACGCCACTGCGGTCACGGCGGGAAAGGCGCCGCGGGCCGCGGCGTCGAGCAGGGCGGCCCGCGGCAGCAGCAGGCCCGAGTGATAGGCGCGGCCGACGACATAGATGGTCACGGCCGCACCGTCCGAGGGCGGATAGAGCGCCGGGTCGGCGGGCGTGCTGGTGAGCCAGACGAGAACCACCAGGCCGGCGCAGGCGACGGCCACGGCTGACGCCAGCCTGCGGACGAGCGTCAAGGCGCGCGCAGACGGTCCAGGGCCTCCTCGATCTTGGCGACGCGCGAGCGCGCCTCGTCGAGCCGCTCCTTCTGTTCCTCGACCACCTCCTCCGGCGCCCGCGCCAGGAAGTCGGGATTGCCGAGCTTGGCTTCGACCTTGCCGATGTCGACGCCGAGCTTGTCCATCTCCTTGCGCAGGCGGGTGCGCTCGGCCTCGAAATCGATCACGCCCGCCAGCGGCAGCGCGGCCAGCTCACCCCGCACCATGAGCTGGATCGAGCCGCGATCGACCGCCTCCGCCTCGCTGATCTCCGCCACCCGGGCCAGGCGCTTGATCGTATCGCCCCAGCGCGCCGCGTGCGCACGCACCGTGGCGGACGGCTTCACCAGCACCAGCGGCACCAGGGCGCCGGCCGGCACGTTGGTTTCCGACCGCGCCGAGCGGATCTCGGAGATGAGATCGACGACCCAGCCGATTTCCGTCTCCGCCGCGGCCGCCGCGACGCCGAGCGGCGCCGGCCAGGGCGCCAGCGCCAGCAAGGTCCAGCGCCCTCCCCGCATCGGCCCGGTGGTCCGCCACAGCTCCTCGGTGAGGAAGGGCATGAACGGATGCAGGATCTTGCAGATCTCGTCGAGCACGAAGGCGACCGTGGCGCGCGTCTCGTCCTTGGCCGGGCCGTCGGGCCCCTGCAGCACCGGCTTGGTCAGCTCGACGTACCAGTCGCAGAACAGATTCCAGACGAAGCGGTAGGCCGCGCCGGCGGCGTCGTTGAAGCGATAGGTCTCGATGGCGCGGGTGACCTCGGCCACGGTGCGCTCGGTCTCGCCCAGCACCCACAGGTTCAGCGTCTCGCGCACGCTGCCGGGCGTGAAGCCCGGCGGCAGGGCGCACTCGTTCATCTCGGCGAAGCGCGCCGCGTTCCACAGCTTGCTGGCGAAGTTGCGGTAGCCCTCCACACGCTGTGTCGACAGCTTGATGTCGCGCCCCTGCGCCGCCATGGCCGCGAGCGTGAAGCGCAGCGCGTCGGTGCCGTAGCGGTCCATCAGCTCCAGGGGATCGATGACGTTGCCCTTCGACTTCGACATCTTGGCGCCCTTCTCGTCGCGGACGAGCGCGTGCATGTAGACGTCGCGGAACGGCACCTCGCCGGTCACGTGCATGCCCAGCATCATCATGCGGGCCACCCAGAAGAAGATGATGTCGAAGCCGGTGACGAGCGTGCTGGTGGGATAGAAGCGCTTCAGCTCCGGCGTTTCATCCGGCCAGCCGAGCGTCGAGAACGGCCAGAGCCCGGACGAGAACCAGGTGTCGAGAACGTCGTCGTCCCGCACCAGGAAGCCTTCGGCCTTCTCCGGCGCGGTGGCGAGCGCTTCCGCTTCGGCCTCGCTCAGCACGTCGTTCTCGACCGCATGGGCCAGCGCCTGCGGCAGCACCTCGTCGAGGCTCTCGCCGACGAAGACAGCACCGTCCGGCGTATACCAAGCCGGGATCTGGTGGCCCCACCACAGCTGCCGCGAGATGCACCAGGGCTCGATATTCTCCAGCCACTGGAAAAACGTCTTCTCCCAGTTCTCCGGAACGAAGCGGGTGCGGCCGTCCCGCACCGCCTCCAGCGCCCGCTCGGCCAGGGGCTTGACGTTGACGTACCACTGGTCGGTCAGCCAGGGCTCGATGACGACGCCGGAGCGGTCGCCGTGCGGCACCATGTGCGTATGCGGCTCGACGGCGACCAGCGCGCCATGGTCTTCCAGCATGCCGACGATCGCCTTGCGCGCGGCGAACCGATCCTCGCCGTGGAGCGCCAGGACGGCCGCCAGATCCGGGCCATCCGCATCCGCCAGGAAGGCGGCATTGTTCGCGAGGTCGAGCCGCGCCTCCGCATCGAAGATGTTGATCAGGCCGAGCCCGTGGCGCTTGCCGACCTCGAAATCGTTGAAATCGTGCGCCGGCGTGATCTTGACGGCGCCCGTCCCTTTCTCGGGATCGGAATAGGAATCCGCGACCACGGGGATGAGCCGGCCGACGAGCGGGATCTGCACCAGACGGCCGATGAGGTCGCGGTAGCGCTCGTCGTCCGGATTCACGGCGACGGCGACGTCGCCGAGCATTGTCTCCGGACGGGTCGTGGCGACGGTGATGAAGCGATCGGGCTCCGCCGCCAGCGGGTAGCGGATGTGCCAGAGGTTGCCCTTGGTCTCAATCTGCTGGACCTCGATGTCGGAGATCGCCGTCTGGAACCGCGGGTCCCAGTTCACCAGCCGCTTGTCGCGGTAGATCAGGCCGTCGCGGTAGAGCTGGACGAACACCTTGAGCACGGCGCGGGACAGGCCCTCGTCCATGGTGAAGCGCTCGCGCGACCAGTCGCAGGAGGCGCCGAGGCGCCGCAGCTGCGTGCCGATGGTGGAGCCGGACTCCGCCTTCCACGCCCACACCCGCTCCAGGAAGGCGGCACGGCCCATCTCGCGCCGGCCCGGCTGCTGGCGCTCGGCCAGCTGCCGCTCGACCACCATCTGCGTGGCGATGCCGGCGTGGTCCATGCCGGGCTGCCACAGCACGTCCCGGCCGCGCATGCGCTCGAAGCGGCACAGGATGTCCTGCAGCGTGTTGTTGAGCGCGTGGCCCATATGCAGGGAGCCGGTGACGTTGGGCGGCGGAATGACGATGCAATAGGGTTCGGCTGCCGCCCGCTCGGGCCGGCCGGCGCGAAAAGCGCCTGCGCTCTCCCAAAGGTCGGAGATGCGTCCCTCCACCGCGGAGGGCTCGAAGGTCTTGTCCATGGGCTTGCTTACCGTCGGCTGGGAAATCGTGGCATCGGCCCGCGCAGGATGCAGGGATGCGCTGAGTTCGCTTAGAGCATTTCCCGGCCGGATGTAATCATCTGATCGGACTCAGGAAACCCGTCACGGCCTCGCCGGCGCCCAAGCTCGGCACCCGCCGGACCGAGACGAGACGGGCTACCTGAGCTCGCGGACAAGACGAGCCGTAGCCGCCAAGCCCCTCCAACTAATGGGAAAGACGCTGGAGCGCTCATGCCCTCTCCCACCACGTGATGGGGAGCGGGGCCCTTCGTTTGGCAACGCGCGGAGAATCGGTGGGCCGACACGCCTCCCCCTTGTGGGGCCGACAAGCGTAGGCCCCGCGGCACGCCAAGCGGGCGAATGTCTTGGACGCGGAGATCGTAGGGGCTCCGCTCCGGCGACCTCGGCGCCTCCGGAACAACCCCGTGCGGCAGTGCTACTCGCGGCGGCCGCCGCGGACCACACGCTCGATCTCGCTGCGCACGAGCTGCTCGACCAGATCGGGCAGGTTGTCGTCGAGCCATTCGCGCAGCATCGGCCGCAGCATCTCCGCCACCACCTCCTCCATCGTGCGGGCGCGATGGGCGATGCTGGCGGTCAGGGCGTCGAAGGCGCTGCCGACCGAGGCGTCGACGCTGCGCGAGGTGAGGCGATCGCCGGCCGGGTTCTGCGGCCGATAGTCGGCCGGGGACGGCTGCTCGGGGTAGCGAAGCCGCGGCTCCCCATTGTGGCGCCCCGTGTCGCGCGGCGGGCGGCCTGCCTCCCGCAAGCCGAGCTCGTCATCGCGCCCCCCATGGTCGGCGCCGCGCGTCGTGCGCTCGTCGTCCAGATCAAGCTCGCGGGAAACGCGCTCATGCTCGCGCGGCGGCAGCACCGGCCGCGCCGGGCCATACGGCTCCGCCGGCTCGTCCGCCTCGGCGAGGCGCGGACGAATCGCCGTCAGCCGCTGCAGATCGCGATCGATGGATGGACGCGTGCGGCCCGCGTCCTCGCTCGGGCGGCGGCTTGCGGTGCGTGACGGCTGGATCTCGCCCAGGCCCAAGGCACGCTGATCGTCCGAGATGATGCGGCGGATCGAGGCTAGGATGTCTTCCATGGCCGGATCGCGCGCAGGCTGCGCTTCCGCCGCACCGCTCGCCTGATAGGCCCTGGAGCCGCCAGCGCTCATCACAACCCCCGATGCGGCTCCTTCGATCCCGGACCGCCCGAATCAAGAACGTGCACGCGCGTTAGTATTTCATGTCGGGCCGCGCGGGCAATCGCTCTACGACGTTGTCCCAAGTCCATTCGGCCAATGTGGAATCAAGGTTAACGCGGCGAGGTCGCGCGTCCGCCGCATGTAGATCCGCCGACGGGCCGGCGGCCCCGCAAATCGCCTCACGCCGGTGCGCCGGCGGCAGCCGCTACCGGCCACCGGGCGTGCTCAGGCCGATCCACTTGTCCTTGACCTGCTTGTAGTGGGTCTTGGAATCGTACTCGTTGACGCTGAGTGCCAGCGTGCGGGCCGACAGCTTGCCGATCGACGACAGCACGGAATAGGAGTTCACCACCCGGTCGCGTTGCGCCGAGACCAGCTGCACGCGCGAGTTGAGCAACAGCTGCTGCGCGTTCAACACGTCCAGCGTGGTGCGCTGGCCCACCTTCGCCTCCTCGCGCACGCCGGCGAGCGCGATCTCGTTGGCCTGAACCTGGGCGGTCGCCGCGTCGATCTGCGCCTTGGCGGCTTCGAGGGCGCTCCAGGACGAGACCAGGGCCTGGCGCACCTGATCGCGGGCGACGTCGACGTTCATGCGCGCCTGCCCGGCGCTCTCCTTCGCCTGGCGGGTCTGGGCGTAGACCTGTCCGCCCTCGTAGATCGGCACCGTGAGCTGTGCCACGACGCTGGCCGAGGTGCGGGCATCGTTGGGCGTCAGGTTATTCCAGGCGCGGGTCAGGCTGGAGGTGAGGCCGAGCTGGGGATACAGCGCGCTCTCCGCCACCTTGACCTGCAGCTCCGCCGCGTCGACGCCATGCATCGCCGCGTTGATGGCCGGATGTTCGACCAGCGCGACAGTGACGCTGCGATCGAGCGTCTTGGGCAGCAGGTTCTCGATCGAGCGGCCCGGCGCCAGTTGCTTGGGCTCGACGCCGATCACCTGCCGGTATTGGGCGATGCTGGTCTTGAGGTTGGCCTCGGCCACGCTGAGCTGCGAGCGGCCGCTGGCGAGCGCCGCCTCCGCCTGCGCCACGTCGGTGCGCGTCACCTCGCCGACGTTGAAGCGATCCTGCGTCTGGCGAAGCTGCTCCTGGAGCACCTCGACGTTGTTGCGCTGCAAATTGACGGTCGCGGTATCGCGCAGCACGTTCATGTAGGCGGTGGCGCCGTTGAGCAGGGTGTTCTGCTCCTGGTTGCGCAAATTCTCCCGGGCGCCGAACACGTTCGATTCGGCCTGGCGCACCGAGTTCACCGTGCGCTGCCCATCGTAGATCTGCTGCGTGACGCTGATGCCGATGCTGCCGGGCCACAGGTCGGTGCTGCCGCCGCCGTTGCCCTGCTGGTTGGTATACTGGTGCCCGAAGGTGGACGTGGCGTTGACCTGCGGCCGCATCCCGGCCTTGGCGATCGGGACGGTTTCATCGGTGGCGCGCACACCGGCGCGCTGCGCATTGAGGGTGGGATTGCCAAGATAAGCTTTTGAAAGGGCTCCATTCATCGTCTCGGCCGAAAGCCCGGTCGGGCACAGAAGTGCCAAACTCATGGCCCCAGCCGTACCGAGCAGCTTGGCGCGGCGCGAACTGCACAATCGAGTCACCATCCACCTATCTGCCGGATCGAGCCCCACGGGCCGACCCGATTGTTCTTGTTAAGCGGCCCCCGCTGCCGCCACGATAGCGATCGAGGGCGGATGCGAAAACGGTTGCGGCGGCCCTGAACCCGTTTCTCGGCACAGGTGCCGTAAAAATGCGACAGGCCGATCGTCCTAAACGCCCCCAAACGGTTGATTCCGGTGCTGATCCGGGAAGGAAGGGGGGCTCGGGGCAGCAGCCGCGGGCCGGTGGCGTGCCCGACGAGCGGGCTCGAAGGCGGGGAATCACGCGCGCGGCGCTCGCGCGAGTCGTCGGAACTCGATCGCCGCCGGCTCCGCGAGCCGGCCGCGGCGTTCAGAATACGAACTGGGCCGGCGCCTTGAGCCCGTCGATCACCGGGGCCGACGCCCCGAACAGCGGCTGCCGGCTGAGCGCGCTGCCGCGCTTCACGTAGAGCGCAGCCCGCGCCACCGCCTCGGTCGCGTCGATCCCGACCAGGCGGCCGCCGTCGACCAGTTGATCGAGCAGGGCCTGCGGCTGCACCTGGAAGGCGCCGTTGAGCAGGATGGCGTCGTAGGGCGCGCCCTTGGCATAGCCTGCGGCGACCGGCCCGGCGACGATCTCGACGCCGCCGGCGGCCGATTCGGCGAGCGCCTTGCGCGCCGCCTCGGCCAGCGCTTCGTCCGGCTCAAGCCCGATGACGCGGGCGCCGAGCCGATGCAGCAGGCAGGTGGTGTAGCCGGTGGCGCAGCCCGCATCGAGGACGGCCTCGCCCTCCTTGACGTCGAGGGCCTGCAGCATGCGCGCCACGATCATCGGGGGCAGCAGGCAGCGCTTGGCGACCGGGCCGGCGCCATCGAGCGGCACGGCGACGTCGCTGTAGGCCAGCGCCTCGCGGCCCGGCGGCACGAACTTCTCGCGCGGCGCCTCGTCGAAGGCTGCGATGATGGCGAGGTTGGTCACGTCGAACGTGCGCACCTGGCGATCAACCATGGTGCGGCGGGCCGCGGCGAAATCGAGCATGAACCCCTCGGCGATTCTGGCGACGTGGCGCCGGAACCAGCCCGGCGAACTGGAGGCCTCGGAGGGAATCGAACCCCCGTACAAGGATTTGCAGTCCTCTGCGTAACCACTCCGCCACGAGGCCTCGGCCGGGTTCTTAGCCCAGGCTGGGGCCACCGGGCAACTCATGCGCCGCGACATTCTTGCGCGCCGTGCGGGGACGGGGCGCAGAGCTGGGCCAGCGAGCGCCTCACCGGCCGCGCACAAGCTCGCGCCGCTGCGCCGCCGGGGCCCTTCGGCAGCTAGAGCATGTCGCCATCGAATGAGATCATCCGATTGCACAGACATGCTCCAACTCTTTGATTCCGGAGCGCTTCGCGATTGCGTGATTCCGCCCGATCGCGAAGCGCCCTGGACGGCGAGATCCTCGCCTGAGTCGCCGGCTACCGCCGCGCGGCCATGACCAGCCTCGGCGCGTCGCCTGCCGCGGCCGGCCAGGCGCCGGCCGCGTAGCGACCCTCCGCGCATTTCGCCATGGGATGAGATCATCCGGCGGTCGAGAAAGGCTCATCACGTTGTGAATCTGGAGCGCTTCTGTCACGATCCGGTGCTTCCGCCCGACCCTGCCGCGCTCTCGGCCATCCACAGCCGCGCGGTCACGCCGCGCTTTAGGGCCTTGCGTGCCGCAGCCGGTTGGGCTAACACGCGGCCTCCGCTGTTCCTCGGTAGCTCAGTGGTAGAGCAACCGGCTGTTAACCGGTTGGTCGCTGGTTCGAATCCGGCCCGAGGAGCCACCACTTTCCGTACGCTACGGCGCGCTAGAGCCGCCGAGTCCTGCGGAAAGTGCGAGGCGATAGACGTCCAGGCGGCTTTTCTCGATTTTCGCTGTGGCCTTGCGCCAAGTGCAGCCGTCCGTTGCCCGGAATGGAATGGCAAGGTCGAGAATTTCGAGTTTCGCCATGGCGTGTCTCGGATTGGGCACCAGGCTCCCCCCTTCGGAAACAGCCTGAGAGGTTGGGCTCAACGAACCGAGGCGAAAGCCCTACGGACCTCCTCGACGAAAATCCTCGGTTGTTCGAATGCGGCAAAATGGCCGCCTCTTTCGGGCCGGTTGAAGTAGATCATATTGCTGTAGGTCGCTTCGCACCATTCACGCGGCGGGGTGTAGATCTCGCCCGGGAACACGCTGACCGCGACCGGAATGTCGACCTTGCGCGCAGCGAACGACATGGTGGGGTGCTCAGCGTACATGCGCGCCGAAGACGCGCCGCTGTTCGTCAACCAATAAAGCATGATGTTGTCGAGCATCTGGTCATAGGTGAAGACGGTTGCGGGTTCGCCGCCGCTGTCGCTCCAGGCGCCAAGCTTCTCGTAAATCCAGGCCGCCTGGCCGATCGGACTGTCCGCCAGCGCGTAGCCGATTGTCTGGGGACGCGTGACCTGCAGGTGGTGGTAGGAGGAGCCGTCGGTGGCGAACAGCGCGCATTGATCAATCGCGATCTGCTCTTCGGCCGTCGGATCATCTGGGAACGCGTCCTGCACCACGAACGGAAGATTGGTGTGGATGGCTTTCAAGCCTTCCAGCTTCTGGATGCCCATCTCGGTCGTGATCACACTGCCCCAGTCGCCGCCCTGCGCGACATACTCCCGGTAGCCAAGGCGCTTCATCAGCGCGTCCCAGGCCCGGGCGATACGGCCGCGTTCCCATCCCTTGCGGCGCGGCTTGTCGCTGAAGCCGAAGCCCGGAATCGAGGGCAGAACGAGGTGAAAGGCGTCCCTCGCCTCGCCGCCATGGGCCGTCGGGTTCACTAGCGGATCGATGGTGTCGAGGAACTCGACGATCGATCCCGGCCAGCCATGGGTCATGACCATGGGCATTGCATCCTCATGCTTCGAACGCACGTGGATGAAATGGATCCCCAAGCCGTCGATCTCGGTCTTGAACTGAGGCAGGGCGTTCAGGCGCTCCTCAAGGCGGCGCCAATCATAGCGGTCCCGCCAATAGGCCAGCAACGCCTCGACTTTCGAAAGCTGGGCGCCCTGAGTCATGTCATCGACCGTCTCCCGTTCGGGCAGGCGGCTCTTCTCGAGGCGAGCCTCGAGGTCATCGAGGTCAGCCTGGGGAACCTCTATTCGGAAAGGGGTGATGTCCATGTGTCGTCTCGCTGTCAGTTGGTGAAGCCGCAGCCCGACTCTCCGCCGGCCAGTGGGGACGCCGGTCAGAAAAAGGAAGCAGTCTATGGAGCAGCGGCTTCGCGGAAGCAGGTGACGCTCCGCCGACCTTCGATAAAGGCCTACACAAGGGACAGACTGTCGCTCCAAGAGCGCCAATAAGGTAGCGCCGACGCGCCAGCGCGCTCACACTGTCGCATTACAGGGCACAGATCGTCGCCTTTGGCGGCGCTTACCGCCCAGTTTCTCGGGCCTATTTTCGCCTGCACCCCGACCAGTCGAAGATTGGAACCAACATGAATGCGACACCCTCCAACGAGGGTGGCGGCAACCTCGCCGTGCTCGGCGCCGTCTGTCTTGCTGCCCTCATCCTTCCCCTGAGCTTTTCCGGCGGCGCGATCGCGACGCCGGCCATCGGCCGCGATCTCGGCGGCAGTCCCACCGCGCTCACCTGGATCACCAACGCCTTCATGCTGTCCTTCGGCAGCCTGCTGATGGCGGCAGGCGCACTTGCCGACGAATACGGGCGCAAGCGCATCTTCACCATCGGTGTCTCGCTGTTCGTCATCTTCTCGCTGGCGTTGAGCTTCGCGCCGTCGGTGCTGGCGATTGATCTGTTGCGTGCCGCCCAGGGCGTCGGCGCCGCCGCGGCGCTGTCCGGTGGAACGGCCTCGCTCGCCCAGGAATTCCACGGCAAGGCACAGGCGCGCGCCTTCAGCATGCTCGGCACGACCTTCGGCGTCGGTCTCGCCTTCGGGCCGATCATCTCGGGCTATCTCATCGAAGCCTTTGGCTGGCGCTCGATCTACGTCACCACCACCGTGATCGGCAGCTTGGCGCTGCTCTTCGGCGTCCCGCGCATGCGCGAGACCCGCGACCCCGACGCGACCGGGCTCGACTGGCCCGGTGTCCTCACCTTCACCGGCATGTTGACCAGCTTCACCTTCGGCGTCATCCAGGCCCCAGAAAGCGGATGGAACAGCCCGATCGTCATCGCCATGCTGGTCGCCGCCGCAGCTCTGCTCGCCGCCTTCATCTATGCAGAAACCCGCGTTCGTCGGCCGATGCTCGACATCAGCCTCTTCAAGTATCACCGCTTCATCGGCGTGCAGGCACTGCCGATCGCGACCTGCTTCTGCTACGTCGTCATGCTCATCCTCTTGCCGCTGCGCTTCATAGGGGTCGAGGGCCTGTCGGAGGTCGAAGCGGGCATGCTGATGATCGCGCTGTCGGCGCCGATGCTGATCGTTCCTACCATCGCCGTCACGCTCACCCACTGGCTGTCGGCGGGCCTGATCTCCACGCTCGGCCTGTTGCTCGCCTCCGCTGGCCTAGCGTGGCTCGGCACGCTCGGCGAAAAGACGGGCACGGCGGCGATCCTGCCCATGTTGATGATCGGCCTCGGGGCCGGCCTTCCCTGGGGCCTGATGGATGGTCTCTCGGTCAGCGTCGTTCCCAAGGAGCGCGCGGGCATGGCCACCGGCATCTTCAGCACGACCCGCGTCGCGGGAGAGGGCGTGTCGCTGGCCATCGTCAGCGCCATCCTTGCCGCGCTTTCGGCCGGGAGCATCAGTCATATCGTCAAGCTGGCCGGACTGGAGCGCCTTGGGAATCAGCGCGAGGTCGCCCAGCGGATCGCAACCGGCGACATCGCCGGCGCGGCGGCAATCTCACCGGCACAGATTCATCCGATGCTGGTGCAAAGCTATGTCGATGCGTTTCAGCATCTCACCTGGCTGCTCGCCGGCCTCACCCTCGCGGCGGCATTCGCGGTCTGGTTCTTCCTGGGCCGCATCCGACCGACGCCGGTTGCAGCCGAGCCGCAAGTCGCGGCTTCCTGACGTGGCCGCGCCGGGAAGGTCGCTCATGCCGTCCCGGCGCTCGTTGCCAGATTCAACCGGCGGGGCGCGAGACGATGGCCTCGGCGAAGATGCATCGCCTCGACGCAGTGATGCGGCTGTGACAATCCCGACTGGCGGCGCTTCGCTGGCCTTCCGTCAATCCATCGGAACAGGTCGCTTGAGGAGCTCGGCCAGCGCCTCGAGCACGACCCGCGTCTTGCGGGGCATGCGCCGGCCGAGCGGCACAAGCGCATGGACCGGCGGTCCGTCCATGTCGAACTCGGGCAGAACCCGCACCAGGCGGCCGGAGCAGAGATGGGGCTGGGCCGCACGATCGAAGATCTGCGCCAGACCCATGCCCGCGATGACAGAGTCGATCAGCGCCTGTCCGTCGGAGGCGACAATGGCGGTGGAAGGCGGGATGAACTCCTTGACGCGTCCGCTTTCGTTGAGGCTCCAGGGCCGCAGATTGCCCGCCGCCTGGCGGAAGATCACCGCATCATGGGCTTCAAGGTCGGCGCGCGACGCGGGAACACCACGCGCTTCGAGGTAGATGGGCGCGGCATAGAGACCGAGACGCAGGTCGCACAGCTTGCGCACCGTCATATCGCCCTGGTCGGGAAGCGCGCCGATGCGCACAACGAGATCCCAGCCTTCGCCGACCGCATCGGACTGGCGATCAGTGAGCGAAAGCTCCAGGCTGACCAGAGGATGCTCGCGACGCACCTGTTTCAGCGTCGGGAGGAAGAGGCGCCCAAGCCCCGCCGGAACGTCGAGCCGCACCCGACCAACCGCTTCGTCACGGCGCGCGGCGAGCGCGTTCTCGGCATCATGAAGCCCTTCCAGCGCCGCGCGCGCGGCCTGGAGGTAGATTTCGCCGTCCTCGGTCAGACGCACCGCGCGCGTCGTGCGCTGAAACAGCTTCGCGCCAAGGCGCGCCTCGAGACGCTGCACGGCCTTTCCGGCATTGGATTTTACGGTGCCCAAGCGCTCGGCCGCGCGCGTGAAGCTCGCGCTCTCGGCCACCGCCACGAACACCTCGATGTCCTGGATGCCGGGAATGGATCGGACGCTCATTGTTTCGCCCTTAGCGACGATCGATTTTATTATTGCAATATTATCACGCAAGCGGGGGAAGTCGATCAGCGGAGCGTCGCCGCTGGAGGGACAGATGGCGGCGGTTGTGAAGGCATGGCGTTGCGCGTCGCCGAGGAAGATATGGAGAGCGAACTGGCCATGCTCTGGCGGCGCGAAATGCGGACTGGCGCAGGCGTGCTCGAAACCTCGGCCGAGTATCTCCGCCGCACCATCGCCAGCCTGCCCGCGACGGGGATCGTCGTTCCGCAGCTCGACCATCTGCTGATCGACGTGGAGTTCGAGATCGCGCGCGGCCCGAATTCCGCAGAGCTATGATCAAACCGGCCGCGAATGTCTCCCCGCGAGTGACGCGGAGCCGACCATGAGGGCGATGATCGCACGTGGAAGCGTCGCCCCATGCCCCCTCAACTGCAGGCGACGCAGACCGGGGAGCAAGGGCCACGCCGTCGCGCCGCGGCCCTCGGCATCCGTGTCAGGCGGCGATTTTCCGGCGGTGCGCGTTGGCAATCGCATCTTCCTCGGCGACGGCCTTCACGACCGACGCGCGAGCGTCCATGCGCGCCTTCCAGGCGTTGAGATGCTCGAGATGACCGATCTCGGCACCGCTGCGGGGGCTCCACCAGGTCGCCCAGACATAGGCATCCGCCACACTGAACGTGTCGCCGGCGATGAATTCCTGGGTCGCAAGCTTGTCGTCGAGCGTCTTGTAGGCCGCGACGATCTTGGCGCGCGTCCAGACCTGGCCTTCTTCCGTCATCAGCTTGCGCATGAGCGGAATATGCTTCTGCGCGATCTCGGTGGCGAGGAAGGTCAGCAGCTGGTTGAACTTGACGCGTTCCATCGTGCCCTGCGCCGGGATCAGGTCCGCCTCTGGATTCTGGTCGGCGAGATAGGAGATGATGTTGATCGTCTCGCTCAACAGATCGCCGTCCTCGTTGCCCAGCGCCAACACCGGCACGTAGAGCAACGGATTGACGGCCGCGAAGTCATCTCCGTTCGATGTCGACTTACCGAAAACGTCGAAGTGAACGAGCTCCGGCTCGAGACCGAGTTCATTGGTGATGATCTGCACCGCTTCGGAGCAGGTCTTGTCGGCGATGTAGAGTTTCATGGGGAATATCCTTCGGCTGAATGTGATCACGCCGGCCATCTATTCCTTGCGCTCGAAGCGATAAATATGCCGGCAAGCGCCTCAGCGTCGACGCCGGGGCGACAATTGAAGCGTCGAATGCGACTGGCGGCGGTCCAGCATGCTCCCGGAAATGCCGCAACGGCAGATGCGTCGGAATTGTAGCCGGACGAGCGACAGTCTGTCGCTTCAGATCGCCTTTAACGGTATGATGTGGCGTCCGACATTGCCCGCAGTTCCAAAAAAACGTGAGAACTTATTATGGGATTGCTGACCGGCAAGGTCGCTGTGGTGACGGGCGCGTCCAAGGGCATTGGCGCCGAAATAGCCCGTCTGTTCGCCGCGGAAGGTGCCTCTGTCATCGTCCATTATGGACGGGATCAGGCTGGCGCAGACAAGGTGGTAGCGCAGATCGAGCGCGCAGGCGGAAAGGCTAGCGCAGCCAAGGCGAATATCGCTTCCCCTGAAGACGTTGCAAACCTTTTTCAGTCGGCCAGGCAAGCATTTGGCAGGCTCGATATCCTCGTAAACAACGCCGGGATCTATAAATTTGGACCTATCGACGAGTTTTCCGAAGGGAAATACCGCGAACAGTTCGATATCAATGTTCTGGGCGTGTTGCTCGCAACAAAAGAGGCGGTGGCTTCCTTTGGCGAGGCTGGCGGCAGCATCATCAACCTTGGCTCTGTCGCCAGTCGCCAAGCACCTGCTACTGGAGCGATCTACGCGGCGACGAAATCTGCCGTCGAAACGATCAGCCGCTCGCTTTCGAAGGAACTGGGTCCGCGCAAGATCCGCGTGAATACCATAAGCCCTGGCGGTGTCGAAACCGAGGGCACGCACGCGGCAGACATGATCGGCAATGAATTCGAAGCGGAGATGATCCGTCAGACACCGCTCGGCCGATTTGGCCGGACAACCGACATCGCTCCGGTCGCATTGTTTCTCGCCTCGGATGATTCGCAATGGATCAGCGGAGAGAATATCTTTGTGTCTGGCGGCCTCCCCTGAGGCCCAACCCGCCAGATTTACACATCCACGCGCTTTCGAGGGGGCGGATTCCGGGCTCGGCCGGTGCCACGCTCCGAGCATCCCGGCGGACAGCACATGCCGCGCCCGGCGGCATCGTCCCGCTCGGACACGTCGCCCGAATGGAATGAGGTCATCGATGTCGTGCAGCGCCGCGTCGGGCGAGGATGTTGCTTACAACGCCTCGCCGGCACGATGCGGGCCTGCTTCGGCACCGGCGACGTCGCAAGGCCTGTGGTGCTTTCTCAGGAGTCCATGCGGTCGGCGGCGAACAATGACCAGACGGCAATGAACAGGGCGGCGATGAGCGGGCCGATGACGAAGCCGTTCATGCCGAACAACGCGATGCCTCCGAGCGTGGAGACGAGCACCACATAGTCAGGCAGTCGGGTGCCCCTGCCGACCAGCGGCGGCCTCAGGATGTTGTCGATCGTGCTGATGACGAGGAGGCCGACCGCAAGCAGGATCCCGCCCTTGAGATAGGCTCCCGACAGCAGAAGGTAGGCGGCGACCGGCCCCCAGACGAGAAAGGCCCCGACCGCCGGCAGCAACGACAGCAGCGCCATGAGCACCCCCCAAAGCAGTGCGGCGTCGATGCCGAGCAGCCAGAACGTCACCCCGCCGATGGCGCCCTGGATCACCGCAATGATGACGTTGCCCTTGACCGTCGCCTTCACCACGTCCGCAAACTTGCTCAATATGTGGTCCGTATGGTCCCCGCTGAGCGGGCTGGCATTGCGGATCGTCGTGGCCAGCCCTGCTCCGTCGCGGAACAGGAAGAACAGCACGTAGAGCATCACGCCGAGGCTGACGACGAACTGGGCCGTGTTCTGTCCGATGGTCACGGCCCGCGTGGCGATCGCCTGGGCGGCCTGCCCGAGAAACGACGTCAGCCGGCGCTGAATCTCCTCGAAGCTGCCCAGATCGAGGGCGGATAGCGCGTCGATCACGAACGACGGCATGGCGCCACGGATCTGTCCCACCATCGCGGCGGGGTCGAACTCTCTCGAGCTGATACGCCCGTAGAGGCTGGTCGCCTCCTGGGCAAGCGAGCCGAGCACCAGCGCGCCGGGAATGACCACGATGCAGATGCAGGCCAGCACGCTGAGCGCGGCCGCGAAGTTGCCGCGGCCGCCGAGGATTTTTTCGAGCCTGCACTGCAGCGGGTTGAACAGGATCGCAAGAATGACCGCCCACAGGATGGCGCCGTAGAAGGGCAGCAGCAGCCAGACGAAGGCCGCCGTCACCAGGACGATCAGCGCGACGAAGCTCGCCTTCTGAATGGTCGTTGTCTGCATCAGGCCGCCCATCCCCCGAACGAGGCGCCATGGGGCGCCCCGGCAGGAATAGCAGCGTCGGTGCCGACGACAATGCCTCGTCCAACATCACATAGGCATTCGGTGCCCGGACGACCTCGCGAGATCTTGCGGTCGCCCGGGCCCGAAGCGCCTACCGCGCCTCGGCCGAAGCGGTGTGCCGTGCCGCCGAGGTCATGGCCCGCCGGCGCGGTACTCCTGGTCGGAGACCTTTTCCATCCACGTCACGGCGCGGCCGTCGAGCGCCTCGGCGACAGCGAAATGCACCATCGGCGTGTCCGCCGCCGCGCCGTGCCAGTGGCGCACGTGCGGCGGGATCCAGACGACGTCGCCGGGGCCGACTTGCTCGATCGGGCTGCCCTCCTTGCGAACCCATCCCCGGCCGGAGACGATGAAGAGCGTCTGGCCGAGCGGATGCGTGTGCCAGGCGGTGCGGGCGCCGGCCGCAAAGGAAACCGTTGCGCCGCCGATCCGCGCCGGGGCGTCTCCCTGGTAACGGGTGGAGATGCGCACCTCGCCGGTAAAGGTCGCCTCGGGCCCTCGCGTATCAGCGCCCGGGCTGGCGCGGATGATCCGAAGGCCGGCGCTGCCCTGCCGCTCTTCCGATGCCGCCGCCTCGCGCCGCGATGCAAGAACGCGCTCGAGGACGGGAACGGCAGACATGGCCCGCGGCCATCCGGCGTAGAAGCCCAGATGCGCCGGCACCTCGGCCGCCTCGACCGGGGTCAGCCCATTGTCCATCGCCCGATTGGCATGGAAGGGCAGTTGCTCCGGCTGGCCGATGGCGATCAGCGCGGCCATGGTGATGAGGCTGCGATCGCGCGGCGCGAGGTCCGGCCGTCGCCAGAGCTCCCCGAACAGGACGCGGTTGGTGAGCTCGGCGAGCGCAGGGGATGTCGGCGCCACGGTGGTATCGACGGTGGCGGTGCGCGCAGCTTCGGCGGCCGCCTCCAGCTCGACGCGTGGGGCCTCGCTCTGCGTCACCGGGCCGATGCCACGTGCGTCGAAGACCTTCTTCGTCTCGACTACGGCCGAAATCGCGTTCGGCCAGCCGGAGTAGAAGGCGAGCTGGGTGATCAGCTCACCGAGCTCGCCGGGCTTCACGCCATTGTCGAGCGCCCTGCCGACATGCGCGCCGATCTGTGCCGTCCTTCCGGTGGACACGAGCGCCGCGACGGTGACGAGGCTGCGATCGCGCGGGACGAGCTCCTTGCGTTCCCACACCTCGCCGAAGAGCACATCATCGGTGAAATGACCGAGCCCGGGCGCTACGTCGTAGACCGCGGGCGGCGCCACACGCCCGCGCCTGCTCTCCTGGGCGTCGGCGCCCGCCGCGGCAAGCGCCGAGATCGCGAGACCGGCTGCTATGGTCTTCACGGGGTGTCTCCTGCTTCGATCGCGATGCGGCCGCGTCAGCGGCCGGTGGTGGCGAGGAGCTGCTCGGGATAGCGTTCGCCCTCGATCCGGATCTCGGCGGCGGCACGCTGGATGTCGGCGAGATCACCGGCCGTCAGCTCGACATCGGCGGCTCCGAGATTCTCTGCCAGCCGATGCGGCTTCGTGGTGCCGGGAATCGGCACGATCCAAGGCTTCTGCGCCAGCAGCCACGCCAGCGCGATCTGAGCCGGCGTCGCCTTCTTGCCGTCGGCGATGCGCTTCAGAAGATCGACCAGCGCCTGGTTCTTCTCGATCGCCTCCGAGGTGAAGCGCGGCAGGATCCGGCGGAAGTCGTTGTCGCCGAGCTTCGTGTCCTTGTTGATCGCTCCGGTCAGGAAGCCCTTGCCGAGCGGGCTGTAAGGCACGAGGCCGATGCCCAGCTCCTCGCACGCCGCCAGGATGCCGTTGGTCTCCGGGCCGCGCGTCCACAGCGAATATTCGTTTTGCAGCGCGGCGACCGGCTGCACCGCATGGGCGCGGCGAACGGTCTGCGCGCCGGGCTCGGACAGCCCGAAGTGCTTCACCTTGCCGTCCGCGATGAGGTCCTTGACCGTGCCCGCGACATCCTCGATCGGTACATCCGGATCGACCCGATGCTGATAGAGAAGATCGATCGCATCCACGCCGAGACGCTTCAGGGAGGCGTCGCAGACCTCCCGGATATGGGCGGGCCGGCTGTTCAGCCCGGCCATCTTGCCGCCTTCGATGGAGAAGCCGAACTTGGTGGCGATCACGACGTGATCGCGCACCGGACGAAGCGCCTCGCCGACGATCTCCTCGTTGGTGAAGGGGCCGTAGACCTCGGCCGTGTCGAAAAAGGTGACGCCGAGCTCCACCGCCTGGCGGATCAGCCTGATGCCGTCGTCCTTGCTGAGCGAATGGCCATAGCTGAAGTTCAATCCCATGCAGCCGAAGCCGAGGGCGGACACCTCGAGGCCGCTGTTTCCAAGCTTGCGCTTTTGCATGTGTTCTCTCCTTGATGAGCGGCGCGCGCCGGGCGCACAGCCGATGCCGGTGCGCAGGGGTGCCTCAATAACGGGGCGCGTGGACAGGCCCGGTGGCGCAGCGTCCGCTCACGCCGCAAGCGAAGCCATGTCGATAACGAAGCGGTAGCGTACGTCGGACCTCTCCATGCGCTCGAAGGCACGGTTGATCTCGTCCATCCGGATCATCTCGACGTCCGGCAGGATGGTCTTGGCGGCGCAGAAATCCAGCATTTCCTGGGTCTGCCGAATGCCTCCGATGGGCGAGCCCGCAATCCTGCGGCGCCCGAGCACCATGGGCACGGTGCTCGGCTCGGCCACGGGTCCGATCTGCCCCACGATCACCAGCGTGCCGTCGACATCCAGGAGCGGCATGTAGGGATTGAGATCGTGCTTGACCGGAACCGTGTCGATGATGAGGTCGAAGCTGCTGGCAGCCCTGGCCATCGCATCCTCGTCGGTCGAGACGAGCAGCGCATCGGCGCCGAGCGCGCGGGCATCCGCGGCCTTGTCGGGCGTCCGGCTGAGCACGGTCACATGCGCCCCCATGCCCGCGGCGAGCTTGACGGCCATGTGGCCGAGGCCGCCGAGCCCGATCACGCCGACGCGGCTGCCGGGGCCGACGTTCCAGGTGCGCAGCGGCGAATAGGTGGTGATGCCCGCGCAGAGCAGCGGTGCGGCGCGGGCCAGATCGAGCCCGTCCGGCATGCGAAGGGCGAATTCCTCTCGGACCACGAGGTGCTTGGAATAGCCGCCGAGCGTGTGCTCCTTGGTGAAGCGGTCGAAGCCGCCATAGGTGCCGGTGTTGCCCTCGCGGCAGAGCTGCTCCTCGCCCTTCCGGCACTGGTCGCACTGCTGGCAGCTGTCGACCATGCATCCGACGGCGACATGATCGCCGACCTTGTAGCGGGTGACCGCACTGCCGATGTCGATGACGCGGCCGACGATCTCATGGCCCGGAATGGCCGGGAAGACGGTCCAGCCCCAGTCGTTGCGCGCCCAGTGCAGATCCGAGTGGCAGACGCCGCAATAAAGGATCTCCATCACGATGTCGTTCCGCCGCGGCGCGCGGCGTTCGAACCGATACGGTTCGAGCGGCACGTCGGCCGACGTGCAGGCAAAGCCAGTGGTCTTCATGAGTTTGGTGTCCGTCGTGATCTTATTTTTCAGGGTCATGCACGGGCGAGGCGGCGGGGGCCGGATCGCGCCGTTGACGTCACTCTACCCCTCGCGTTTCCCGTGATTTATGGTGCCAGTTCGGCATGAACCTATATTCCGAGTTCATAAATGAGGCGCGACGAGCTCGGTGATCTGACTGCCTTCCTGGCCGTTGCCGACGAGCGCAGCTTCACGCGCGCCGCCGCGCGGCTCGGGACATCGCAGTCGTCCCTCAGCCACACGATCCGGCGGCTGGAAGAACGCATGGGCGTGCGTCTGCTGACGCGCACCACCCGCAACGTCGCGCCGACCGAGGCGGGCGATCAGCTGCTCGGCACGCTCCGTCCAGCGTTCAACGACATCGAAGCGAGGCTCGACGCGATCCGCGCGCTTCGCCAGAAGCCGGCGGGCACCATCCGGCTGACCTCGAGCCGCCAGCCCGCCGTCACCATCCTGATGCCGGCCGTCACCCGGCTGATGGCGGACTACCCCGACATCAAGGTCGAGATCTCCGTCGATCACAGGCTGACGGACATCGTCGCGGAGCGCTACGATGCGGGCATTCGCCTCGGCGAACAGGTCGAAAAAGACATGGTCGCGGTCAGGATCGGCCCCGACCTGCGCATGGCCGTGGCGGGTGCGCCCGACTATTTCGCGCGCCATCCCAAGCCGATGACGCCCCATGACCTCACCGACCATGTCTGCATCAATCTGCGCCTGCCCACGCTCGGCGGGCTCTATGCCTGGGAATTCGAGAAGAAGGGCCGTCCGGTGAACGTCCGCGTCGAAGGCCAGTTCATCTGCAACGACGTCCCGATGATCATCGATGCGGCGTTGAACGGCCTGGGTCTGACCTGCCTGCCAGAGGATCAGCTCGGCTCGCTGGTCTCCGACGGCCGGCTCGTCCGCGTCCTCGAAGGCTGGTGCCCGCCCTTTCCCGGATACCACCTCTACTATCCAAGTCGCCGGCAGGCCTCCGCGGCGTTCAGGCTCCTGGTCGACGCCCTGCGCTATCGGGCATGAGCGGGCTCTCGCATAGCCGCCCTCGCCCGCCCCCGGTCATGCTCCTGTCCTGCGCGGGTTCATGAAGGCGTCGTTGGTCAGTGTCAGACTCTCGGCTATGGCACCGACGAACAGGCCGTTCAGCGGGCTGCCGGGATGGCTCGCCGTCCACCTCCACGCACGTGAATCACGCCAGCCGCGCCAGCCGTTCTACAGCCTCCGAGCCCGGAAATTTTAGTCGCTAGCTATCTTGAATTAGTCAAAACAGAAGCTATGCTGCGGCCATGCATCAGCCGCCTGTCCGTCCGTCATCTCCCCATGACTGGGCTCAAACCCTGAGGGGCAGAGGGCTTCGCGCCACCGCACAGCGCGTCACGCTTCTGGATTTTCTGCACCATCATCCGCATACCGATGCCGAGGCCATCTTTCAGGCGGTGCGGTGCTTTCTGCCGACGATCTCCCTGCAAGCCGTCCACCTGATCGTCCAGGATCTGTCGGGCAAAGGCCTGATCCGACGGATCAGCCTGCCGGATTCGGCCAGCGCACGGTACGAAACGCGTATCGAAGATAATCACCACCACATCCAATGCATTCAATGCGGGCGCATCGAAGATGTGGATTGTATCGTCGGTCACGCCCCCTGCCTTGATCCCGGCGATACGCATGGCATGCGCATTGTCGAAGCCAGCATTGTCTTTCGCGGCATTTGCCAAGAATGCGACACTCAATCCGAACAAGGGATGAAAAGCCATGACGACTGAAGCCAAATGCCCATTTTCTATCGCCGGAGGCACTCAGAACAGCGGCTGGTGGCCCAAGCAGCTGCGTGTCGACCTGCTGAACCAGCACTCGTCCAAGTCCGATCCGCTGGACAAGGCCTTCGACTACCGTGAAGAGTTCAAGAAGCTCGACTACGAGGCGCTGAAGAACGACCTGCGCAAGCTGATGACCGACTCGCAGGACTGGTGGCCTGCCGACTTCGGCCATTACGGGCCGCAGTTCATCCGCATGTCCTGGCACGCCGCGGGCACCTACCGCCTGGCCGATGGTCGTGGCGGCGGCGGTCGCGGCCAGCAGCGTTTCGCTCCGCTCAACAGCTGGCCGGACAACGTCAACATCGACAAGTCACGCCGCCTGCTGTGGCCGATCAAGCAGAAGTATGGCCAGAAGATCTCCTGGGCGGACCTGCTGATCCTCACCGGCAACGTGGCGCTGGAGACCATGGGCTTCCGCACCTTCGGCTTCGCCGCCGGCCGCGAGGACACCTGGGAGCCGGATCAGGACGTCAACTGGGGTTCAGAGACCGCCTGGCTGACCCACCGCACGCTCGAGAATTTCGACGCTCCGCTGAGCGCCACCGAGATGGGCCTGATCTACGTCAATCCGGAAGGCCCCGGCGCCAACGGCGACCCGCTGTCCGCCGCCAAGTTCATCCGTGAAACCTTCGCCCGCATGGCGATGAACGACGAGGAAACCGTCGCGCTGATCGGCGGCGGCCACACCTTCGGCAAGACCCACGGCGCCTCGGCCGAGTCCCACAAGGGGCCGGACCCCGAAGCCGCCGGCCTGGAAGCGCAGGGCCTGGGCTGGGTCAGCAACTACGGCACCGGCAGTGGCGCCGACGCCATCGGCAGCGGCCTGGAGGTGACCTGGACGCAGACGCCGGCGCAGTGGAGCAACTTCTTCTTCGAGAACCTGTTCAAGTACGAATGGGTGCAGACCCGCAGCCCGGCCGGCGCCATCCAGTGGGAGGCCAAGGACGCCGAGGCCGTCATCCCTGACGCGCACGACCCGTCGAAGAAGCGCAAGCCGACCATGCTGACGACCGACCTGTCGCTGCGCTTCGACCCGATCTACGAGAAGATCTCGCGCCGCTTCCTGGAGAACCCGCAGGCCTTCGCCGAGGCGTTCGCCCGTGCCTGGTTCAAGCTGACCCATCGGGACGTGGGCCCGCGCTCGCGCTATCTGGGCCCGGAAGTGCCCAAGGAAGTGCTGATCTGGCAGGATCCGGTGCCGGCCGTCGATCATCCGCTGATCGACGCCGCGGACACCGCCGCCCTCAAGGCCACGATCCTGGCCACGGGTCTCAGCGTGTCCGAACTGGTCGGCACCGCCTGGGCCTCCGCCTCCACCTTCCGCGGCGGCGACAAGCGCGGTGGCGCCAACGGGGCGCGCATCCGTCTTGCCCCGCAGAAGGACTGGGAAGCCAACCAGCCGGAGCAGCTGGGCAAGGTGCTCGCGGAGCTGGAGCGCATCCAGCGGGACTTCAACTACAAGGCAAGCGGCGGCAAGAAGGTCTCGCTGGCCGACCTGATCGTGCTGGCCGGCAACGCCGGCATCGAGCAGGCGGCGAAGGCTGCCAGCTACGACGTGACGGTGCCCTTCACGCCCGGCCGCACGGACGCCTCGCAGGATCAGACCGATGTCGCATCCTTTGCCGGGATGGAGCCGGTCTCGGACGGCTTCCGCAACTACCAGAAGGCCGGGCTTACGGCGCCCGCCGAGGTGTTCCTGATCGACAAGGCGCAACTGCTGACGCTGACCGCGCCGGAGCTGACCGTGCTGATCGGCGGCCTGCGCGCGATCAACATCAACGCCGACGGGTCCAGCCACGGCGTGCTCACCGATCGCCCCGGCACGCTGACCAACGACTTCTTCGTCAACCTGCTCGACATGAGCACGGAGTGGAAGCCGGTCTCCGAGGCGAACGACGTGTTCGAGGGCCGCGACCGCAAGACCGGCGAGCCCAAGTGGACCGGCACCCGCGTCGATCTCGTGTTCGGCTCGAACTCGGTGCTGCGCGCCTTGGCCGAGGTCTACGCCAGCTCGGATGCGAAGGAGAAGTTCATCAACGACTTCGTCGCCGCCTGGACCAAGGTGACCAACCTCGATCGCTTCGATCTGCAGGCCTGATCGGCCTGGCAGGTCGAGCAGCACACAGAACGTCGTCCATCCTGCGGCGACAGAAGCCGTCAGGAAGCGCTTCGGAGAAAAGCCCCCGCACGGGGGCTTTTCTTTGTCGGGAAACCATCGGCTGCGCCGAACGCCTGGTCGAGGCATCCCGGAGAACCGCGGCAGCAGCCGGTGAGGTGATGTCGAGGCCGCCCGTCGCCGCCGGGGCGAAAGCAACGCTCGCATGCGTCGAGACAACGCGCTATATAGCTCGAAATTTCGTACTGAAATCGGCTCCGATTTGAGTGCCGCCGTTCGAAGGGACAAGCCATGCAGCGCGTTGAAGCCGAGATCGCGGTCAGCGTGTCCGACCTGAAGAAGAACCCGACTGCCATTGTCGACGGAGCGCACGGCGGTGCGGTTGCGATCCTGAATCACAACCGGGTCATGGCGTACGTGGTGCCGGCGGCGACCTATGAAGCAATGATCGATGCCCTCGATGACGAGGTGCTCATCGAGATCGCAAGGTCGCGCGCCACCGAAAAGGGCGTGCCGGTCAACCTCGATGATCTATAGGCTCGAGTTCCTGCCTTCGGCTCGGAAGGAGTGGGACAGGCTCGGCGCAACGCTACGCGAGCAGTTCAAGAAGAAACTGGCCGAGAGATTATCACATCCGCACGTGCGGGCGGATGCGTTGCGCGGCTTGCCCGACCATTACAAGATCAAGCTGCGTTCCGCTGGCTACCGGTTGGTCTATCGGGTCGAGGACGAGAGAATAACTGTCGTCGTCGTGGCCGTTGGGAAGCGCGAGCGTTCGCGGGTCTACGAGATCGCGAAGAAGCGCTGATCGATGCCGTTCGCTGGAGCGGCGGACGCTCCCGAGAGCGGCCCCACGCACCTCGACGACTGGCTGAGGCAGGCGGCAGCTCCTCGCGGCTGACGGCGAGGCGTTGTCTTCAGGGCTTGACGACGGCCAGTACGGCAATCGCCAGGATGCCAAGCACGATGACGGGAGCCACGCGCCACGTCGACACCGTCGCTCCGCCGGCAAGCCGCCGCAGCCGGCCGGACTGCATGCCGTGAATGCCGGACAAGGCGACGACGATCGCGAGCTTGATCTGAAGCCAGAGGTCGGCCAGCCAATGCCCGGTCGTGGCCAGCCAGAGGCCCAGAGCCCACACCAGCAGCATCGCCGGCGTGGTCACCACCCGATCCCAGCGGCGCATCGCCTGCGCCATGGCAGAGGGACCCTCGCGGGCGGGAGAGGCGGCCGCGAGGAACACGGACAGGGCCAGGAGACCGCCGGTGAAGGTGATGGCAGACGCCACGTGCAGCCCCTTCAGCCACGGGTAGAGCTCGGCGAGGCTCATCGTCCGGCGCCCTCGCGCCCCAGGTCCGCGGCCCGGCGCGACAGCAGCCCGAGATTGAGGAAGCCACCGAGCGGCACGAAGGCGAGCCCGAACAGACGGACGATCTCGCCGCGGCTCCAGCCGCCGCCCGCCACGGTCTGCGCCGCGGTCCACGCATAGGCGACAAAAGCCAGGCCGTGGACCGGCCCCATCACCTTGACGCCGAGCTCCCAGCCACCGAGATGCTTGAGCGGGACGGCGAGGACGACCAGGACGAGCAGCGTCATGGCCTCGGCGACGGAGGCAATCTCCAGACGCCGCAGCTGCGCGCGCTCGGCGGCCGCGTCGGCAACCGGCCGGCCCTCTGCTCGAGGCAGACCGCCTCGCGCATCGCGGCCCCGTGGTTCGATCATTCCTGCTCTCCATGTCCGGCGCGCCCCGTCTATCGAGACGGCTGCGAAGCCGTGAGTGGCAGAAATGACAATCAGCGCTCGTTTACCGCCACCCCGCGGCAAGGTAGAAGGCATCGGCGCCGCATCTGCCGGCACACGTCCTGAGGTGCGCGATGCATCACGTCGCCGTTCTGGCCATGCACGGCTTCGTGCCGTTCGACCTCGCGATTCCCTGCGAGGTGTTCGGCCGCGTTCAGACGCCTGAAGGGGCGGCCGCCTACCGGGTGAGCGTCTGCGGCGAAGCCGAGGACGTGCGCGCCAGCGCCTTCACCCTGCGCGCCGCGGCCGGGCTCGACCGGCTGGTCCGGGCGGAGACCGTGATCATTCCCGGCATCGAAGATGCGTCGCAGCCGGTGCCGCCGGCCGTGCTGGCGGCGATCCGGGCCGCCTGGGCGAACGGGGCACGGGTCGCATCCATCTGCTCTGGCGCGTTCATCCTGGCCGCGACGGGGCTGCTCGACGGCCACCGCGCCACGACGCACTGGCTGGGCGCCGCGGCACTCGCCCAACGTTTTCCGCTCGTGGAGGTCGATCCCGACGTGCTGTTCGTGGACGAGGGCCGCATCATCACGTCCGCCGGCGCGTCGGCCGGCCTCGACATGTGCCTGCACCTCGTCCGCCTCGATCACGGCCAGGCGGCCGCTGCGCATGCGGCGCGCCTGGCGGTCGCGCCCCTCGACCGCGAGGGCGGCCAGGCGCAGTACATCCGTCGCGAGCCGCCGGGCTCGAGCGCGAGCCTTGCACCCCTGCTCGACTGGATGCGCGAGAATGCGCATCGGTCCCTCGACGTGACCACGCTCGCCGCGCGCGCCGGCCTCAGCCCCCGGACATTCGCGCGCCGCTTCCGGCAGCAAACCGGCACGACGCCCCTGCAATGGCTGCTGCGCACGCGCGTGCTGCTGGCGCAGGAGTTGCTGGAGACGACCTCGAGCTCCATCGACGAGATCGCCGTGACCGCGGGCTTCGAGGCCGCCGTCACCTTCCGCGCCCGGTTTCACCGGTTCGTCGGCGTGAGCCCGAGCGCCTACCGGCGGCGCTTCCAAGCTGCCTGAGAGTAGGCGTTGCCGGCAGGCGCGTCAGTCCCGGTGCTCCGTCAGCAGCGCGAGCACCGATGCCCTGCCCGCATGGCGTGCCCAGTCGATGGCGGTTCCGTTCCACACCTTGTCGTGGAGATCGCATCGCGCGCCATGGGCGAGAAGGGCGCGGACCGCCTCGTCGTGGCCCTGCAAGGCCGCCTGGTGCAGCGGCGTCGAATGGGCGTGGGCGCCGTGCGGATTGAACCGGTTCGGGTTCTCGCCGGCGCCGAGCAGGAGACGCAGGACGCTCGCGTGGCCGTGCTGCGCGGCGAAGGCGAGCGCCAGGTGACGATCGTCTGCGTCCGATCCAGCCAACAGGCGGGCGGCGCCCGGCATATCGCCGAGGGCCGCGGCGACCGGAAGCGTGACGGGTGCGCCCAGCCGCAACAGCACGTCAGCGGCGGCGATCTCACCATGCGCCAGCGCTGCCAGCAGGGCTTGGCGCGGCTCGGCGCCAGAGGTGACGAGCAACGCGATCAGATCGGGCTGCAGCCCGGCTTCGCGGGCGACCCGGCCGGAGGCCACCAGCGTGAGGGTCTCCTCGACATCGGCGCGGCTTGGTCCGCAATCGAGGATCAGTGCCGCAATATCGGTGACGTTCGGCGGCAGGCAATCGTTGCGAACGGGGTTCTCCGCCACGAAGGCCAGGAGGCTCGGTGTCCGGAAATAGCTCTCGCCCTCGAACAGTGCCCTGCGGGTCGCGAGATCGGGGTGGGCCGTCACAAGCCGCCGCAGCGCCTCGACGTCGCCGTCGTCCACGGCCGTTACCGCCTCTCGGAGAATCGGATCCTCGATCCGGTCCCGGAGCGGAGGCTCGGCAGGGCCCGGATTATCCGGTCCGACATTGGCCCTCAGGCGTGCCCAGCTCGCGAAGCCGTACTCGCGTGCAATGACAAACTGTGCGTCGCTCCACATCAGACGGGCGCCGGCAATAGCGCTGCCCGCGTCGCTCGCGAACCGTGGATGGAAGGTGCGCACCCGTTGGCAGGCCGCGGGCTCGCCGGCGCCGCAACCAGCCAAGAGGGTCCCGCGCCTGCTGTTTCAGATGGTCCAGCTGGGTGTCCGATGGAAGCCGCTTCGTCGGCAGGGCAGGCCTCTCGTCCTTCCTTGTGCCATCGCCCGCATTCGCCATCATTCCCCTCCCCGCACGAAGCTTCCACGGCATGGTTGCCAGCGAGAGCTTTGCGATCGGCGAGGCACACCGGATCGCCGAGAGAGCTGCGCTCCCGATTCAAGGAGCAACGACCTGTCTTCGCAATTGGATGATGTCATCGACTTGTGAAATGCTCCAGGGGACTGCGAAGGAGGAGCCGGGCTTGAAGGACGCGCTTTCGGCTTCTGAGGCGCCGGCGTCGGCCGCCGCGGCGATCGACTGGCTGGTCGAGAGCGGGCTCGGCGGCAGCGACGTGCCGGAGCTCGTCGCAGGCCTGTGCCGCCGCCTCAAAGCCGGCGGTGTCGCGGTGGACCGGGCGGGATGCGCAATTCTGACGTTGCATCCGCAGATCGTTTCCCGGGAGGTCACCTGGCGCGCGGACGACGACGGCATCACCAGCACCTACTACACGCCGCAGCTCATGGAAGATCCGGACAATCGGCGCGGTCCCTATACCGAGCTCGCTCTGAGCAGGCTCCCGTACAAGCGTTTCCCTCTTGGCGACCCGGCGGTCGAGACGGACAGGCCGCTGCTCGCGCGGCTCGCCGCCGAGGGCTACACCGAGTACTTCGCCTTCTTCCATGCCACCGACGGGGCGGGGGCGATCTCGCCGTTCGCCCGCCGCATCGGTCTCGTTCCCTGCGTCGTCGGCTCGTTCGCGACGTGCCGGGCAGGCGGCTTTGCCGACGCGGACATCGATTGCTTCAGGTCGATCTCCCCGACATTGGCCCTGGCAGCGAAGGCGCGAACGAATTTCGAGACCGGCGCCCGCCTCCTCGACATCTATCTGGGCCGTTCATGCGGCTCCCAAGTCATCAACGGGCACATCACGCGCGGCGATTCCGACCGCATTTCCTGCGGCATATGGCTCTGCGACCTGCGGCGCTCGTCACAGCTGGTCTCGCATCTGCCCCTGGACGACTACATCGCTCTTCTCAACCGATACTTCGACGTGACCGTCGGCGCTGTCATGGACGCGGGTGGCGAAGTCTTGAAGTTCATCGGCGACGCCGTCATGGGCATCTTCCGGTCGGACCGCCCGGACAGCGACGTCGACCTGCGAGAGCGCGCTCTGGCGGCCTCGGTCAGGACGTTGCGCGACGTGCGCACCCTCGATGCGCTCGGCCGGCCCCTGGAGGTGGGCATCGCGCTGAATGTGGGGGAAGTCATGTACGGCAACGTCGGAACCGACGAGCGGCTGGACTTCACGGTCATCGGCCGCGCCGTCAACGAGGCGGCGCGGCTGCAGGGGCTGACCAAGCAACTGGGGCGCCCCGTGCTGGCTTCGGCGTCGTTCGCAGCGCCCGTTCCCAACCGCTTCGACTTCGTTGGCATGCATCCGGTCGCGGGCTTCGACGACGGGCTCGAAGCCTATGCTCTGCGAAGCTGAGATGCCCATGGACGCGTCGTCGGGGCTCTGCGCTCACTGCGCTTGCGGCGCCACGATCCTCATCACGAACGAGGTCGGCGTCTCGCTTGGCCCGAACGGACCCGGCACCCTGTTGCTGACCGGTGGCAGACTTTTCAGATAGGCCGCGATCGCACGGGCATCCGCATCGGTAAGGCTCGCGAACGCCCGCCACGGCATGATCGGCGCGAGCTCGCGCCCGTCGGGACGCGTGCCGGTTCGAAGCGCCGTGACGATCTCGGCCTCGTTCCAGCTCCCGAGCCCGGTCGCGTGATCCGGTGTGAGGTTGGGTCCGTGGAACACGCCGAGACCCGGGATCTCGAACCCGACCTCCGAGCCACCGAGCGTACGCGTCGTGTCGGGCTTGCCGAAGAAGTACCCCGGCGTATGGCAATCGCCGCACCCGCCGATCGCCACCAGATAGCGTCCACGCTCCAGCAGCCGCCGGTCGGCCGCTTCAGCGGCGCGCAAGTCGATCGGCGTCGACGCCGCCGACAGGACCGCCATCACGACGGCAGTCCGAGAAGCCCGCCGGACCGCCGACGATGCGCGCCGCTTCCCGGCGCAGGCCCTGGACCGGACGCTCATATCCCCCTCCGCTGCGCAGGCAATTCTCGCCGGGGCGCTGCTCCTGCTAAGCCGATGCCGCCTCGAGCCTGCGCCTGGCCGCGCGCCGGTCGTAGTCATCGCCTAGCGCGCGCAAGGCGGCTCCGCAGTCGCCCGAGAAGGATGGGCCATGCATCAAAGCCAGCGTGCGCGGCGAGAGCTTGGCCAGCGCGCGGATCGTCGATCCCATGTTCGGGCTCAGGCAGGAGTAGGCGAACAGGTCCTCGGCCTCGATCGCGGGCCCGACAACGTCGCTTGCGGTCAGCGCCGGGCCATTGCCGAGCTGGGTGAAGAGGTCGCCGCACAGCAGCGTCCCGGTCGATTCCTCATACATCACGCCAGCGTCCCAGCCGTGGGGGGTGTGCGGCGTGTCGACGTAGCGGACCCTCCTGCCCCGGCCGAGCTCGATGATCTCGCCGTCATCGAGCATGCGGGGTTCGCGGTCGGCCGCATCGTTCAGCGACACCATGCAGCCGGTGTGGCCGTGCGCAGGCTCGGCCTGCGGGGCAACCGCGAGCCACTCGTTCAGCGCGCCGCACTCGTCCGCCTCGAAGTGGCCGAAGGCGATCCAGCGCAGGCGTTCGACCGGGACGAGCCGGGCCACCGCATCGCGGGTGAGCGGAAACATCTTGCGCAAGCCGGTGTGGAACAGGAGCGGCTCGTCCCCGAGAACGAGGAACTGATTGAAGGTAAAGCCGGCCGGCGGCGCAATATTCGGCACGAAGGTCGATAGCCGGAAGATGCCGTCGGCGATTTCGTCGATACTGGTCTCCATCACTGCCTCCCGCACGGTTTGCGAGCCAACGTGGCGGCACATACGTATCTAGTGAAGCAACGTGCACCTCGTCTTATGAATACACGCACGCGCACATCCCAAATGCTGCCGCGCGGCCACTTGTCGGCGTCGTCAGTCGTGTATCGCGGACGCTCTCGCTGCCTCGACCAGCGCGCGGATCGCCCAGCGCTTCACTTTTCGCGCGTCGGCATCACCGAGCCGCAGGACGTCCTTCACGACGATGGCAGCTTCCGGCCCCATCATCAATGCGAGGGCGCCCGTCAGCATCTTCAAGGCACCGGGCTTGAACTGATCGCGGGCCGGCTCGAGGGCGGCTTCGATGAGCGGCGTGCGCCGGTTCTGGCGCCTGGGCAGCCCGCCCCGCTCGTCGGCCTGGATGCCCTGCTGGATGGTATAGGCGAGCATGGTGCGCAGCAGGGCCTCGTTGGCGAGGACCATGTCGTGGAGCGCGGTCTCGACGCGCTGCAGACGCGCCACGGGATCGCGCGAAGCGTCATCGCGGAAGAACTCGCTCGCCTCGGGCACGGCCACATCCACCGCCGCTTCGACCACGAGGGCTTCGATGCTCGGAAAGTACCGATACGCCGTTGCCCGCGACACCAGCGCTTCCTCGGCGACCTGCTCCAAAGTCGGGGTGCGCCCTTGCTCGATGAGCCGGGACGCGGCCTGGAGCAGGTCCTTCCGGGTCCGCGTCTTCTGGTTCGAGCGCCCGATCCGTGCTTGTCCCGTCACGTCAGTCCTGTGGCAGCTGTCGCATGATGGCAGCGAGATCGATCCATACGTTCTCGCGCTTGATGTCGCCGCTGTCTGCAAACTCCACGACATGCAGCAGCCGGAACGCGAGGGGACGGTTGCGGCCGTCCAGTCCGAACGGTGTGCCCGGCGCGCGCCCCGTCCAGATCGACTCGTCAACCATGAAATCGTGGCCGTAGAGGCGCTTCACGCATCGCACCTGGCTGTCCGTCAGATCCGCGAACAACGTCTCATAGAACGCGCGGGCGCCCTCGCGGCCCCGCGAAAGGCCGAGCGGCCAGCCGACGATATCGTGCTCCACATGATCCGTGAGGGTGGCGAGCACGCCTTCGACGTCATCGCGACGCTCGAAGGCGAAGTGCTCATCCATCTTCCTGTCCATCTGCTCCCGGGTCAGCGCCATCACGCATCCTCGCGATGCCATATTAGATAATGATCTTTTAATGAGACGCATGTCTCATGTCAATGCTCGCGTCCAAAATCCGAGGTGTCGTCCCTCGGCTCCCGCGGCCGACGTCCACGTATGGCGGGGTGCGGCGGGCAGCAGCGGCCGCACCTCGCCATTCGCAACGAGGCCGCCCGATCCCCATATGCCGGCGGGGCGGCCAGCCGATGCGCCACGCAAGCAGCCGATGCGCCGGCCCATCTCGGCGTTCTGACAACAGGCCGGCGGTTCGGTGCCGACGACAGGGGATTAAAACGACCGTGCGCCATTCGAGCTCATCGTCCGCGGACGCGCCGCCGGAGCGGCGGTCGCCTGGGGCGTCGCGCCGGGCGAGGCTGGTGTCTCCTGCGGGCTCGGAGCGGTCCCCTGCTGCGGCCACGCCCGTGGATCTATTCCATCCCGCGGTCGCGGCGTGGTTCCGGGACCGCTTCGCGGCGCCGACCCCCGCGCAGGCCGAGGCCTGGCCGGCGATCAAGGCGGGGCGCCACACCCTGATCGCCGCCCCCACGGGCTCCGGCAAGACGCTTGCCGCCTTCCTCGCGGCGATTGACGATCTGGTGCGCCAGGGGCTCGACGGCCGGCTCGCGAACGAGACCCAGATCGTCTACGTGTCGCCGCTCAAGGCGCTCTCGAACGACATCCACCGCAACCTGGAGGCGCCGCTCGCCGGCATTCGCGACGAGCTCCGGCGCAGCGGCCTTCCCGACGTCGACATCCGCACCTGGGTCCGCACCGGCGATACGCCGCCCACGGAACGGGCGCAGATGCGGCGCCGGCCGCCGCATATCCTGGTGACGACACCCGAGTCCCTCTACGTCCTGCTCGGCTCGGAGTCCGGCCGCCGCATGCTCGCGACCACGCGCACCGTCATCGTCGACGAGATCCATGCGGTGGCGCCCAACAAGCGCGGCGCCCACCTCGCGCTGTCCCTGGAGCGGCTCGCGGCCCTGTGCGGCGACCGCCTGCTGCGCATCGGCCTCTCGGCCACGCAGAACCCGATCGGCACCGTGGCCCGCTTCCTGGTCGGCGCGGCGCCCGATGCCGCGCGCGACAGCGAGGTGGCGATCATCGACACGGGCCATCGGCGCCCGCGCGATCTCGCGCTGGGGCTCAGCGATGCTCCGCTCGAGCCGGTGATGTCGGGCGAGGTGTGGCAGCAGGTCTACGACCGGCTCGCCGCGCTCGTGGAGGCGCACCGCACCACCCTGGTCTTCGTCAACACGCGCCGCATGGCCGAGCGCGTTGCGCGCGCATTGTCGGACCGCCTGCCCGAAGGCGCCGTCACGGCGCACCACGGCAGCATGGCGAAGGAGCAGCGCCTGTCCGCCGAGCAACAGCTGAAGCGGGGCGAGCTCAAGGCGCTGGTCGCGACCGCTTCGCTCGAGCTCGGCATCGACATTGGCGATGTCGATCTGGTCTGCCAGCTGGGCTCGCCACGGTCGATCGCGAGCTTCCTGCAGCGGGTCGGCCGCTCCGGCCACGCGGTCGGCGGCACCCCAAAGGGGCGCCTCTTCCCGCTGTCGCGCGACGATCTCGTGGAGTGCACGGCCCTGCTCGACAGCGTCCGCCGCAGCGAGCTCGACCGTCTCAGCATTCCGGACAAGCCACTCGACGTGCTGGCGCAGCAGATTGCGGCGGAGGTGGCGGCGCAGGACTGGCCGGAGGCCGCCCTCTATGAGCGGCTGCGCCGGGCGTGGCCGTTTCGGGACCTGCCGCGCGAGGCGTTCGATGCGGTGGTGCAGATGCTGGCCGAAGGCTTCGCCGGCCGCCACGGCCGCCGCGGCACGCTCATCCACCACGACGCGGTGCACGGCATGCTCCGCGGCCGCCGCGGAGCGCGGACCACGGCGCTGACCTCCGGCGGCACGATCCCGGATACCGCCGACTACCAGGTGGTGCTCGAGCCCGAGAACCACATCATCGGCAGCGTCAACGAGGACTTCGCCGTCGAGAGCATGTCGGGCGACATCTTCCAGCTCGGCAACGCCTCCTATCGCATCCAGCGGGTCGAACGCGGCACCGTCCGCGTCGAGGATGCCCACGGACAGCCGCCCAACATTCCCTTCTGGCTGGGCGAGGCGCCCGGCCGCACCGACGAGCTGTCGGCATCGGTGTCGCGCCTGCGCGGCGAGATCGCCCGGCGGCTGCGCCTCGACCCGACCGGCGCCGGCACCCGACGCTGGCTGACGCAGGACGTCGGCATCGATGCCGCGGCGGCCGACCAGCTCGTCGCCTATCTCGCCGCCGCCGCCGCCGCGTTCGGCGCCATGCCAACGCAGGACACGGTCGTGCTGGAGCGCTTCTTCGACGAAGCGGGCGGCATGCAGCTCGTGATCCATGCCCCGTTCGGCAGCCGCATCAATCGCGCCTGGGGGCTGGCGCTGCGCAAGCGCTTCTGCCGCAAGTTCAATTTCGAGCTGCAGGCGGCGGCGACGGAAGACAACATCGTGCTGTCGCTGACGACGGCGCACAGCTTCGAGCTCGCCGAGGTGGTGCGCTATCTCAACGCCGCGAGCGTGCGGCCCGTCCTCGTCCAGGCTCTCCTCGACTCACCCATGTTCATCACGCGCTGGCGCTGGGTGGCGGGAACCTCGCTCGCCCTGCCGCGCTTCCGCGGCGGCCGCAAGGTGCCGCCGCAGTTCATGCGCATGCAGGCGGAGGACCTGATCGCGGCCGTGTTCCCCGACCAGATCGCCTGCGCCGAGAACCTTGCGGGCGAGCGGGAGATCCCCGACCACCCGCTGACCGAGCAGGCCATCGCCGATTGCCTGCACGAGGCCATGGACATCGACGGGCTGGAGCACCTGCTCACCCGCATCGAGGCCGGCGACATCCGCGTCGTCGCCTGCGACCTGACCCAGCCCTCGCCGCTCGCCCTGGAGGTACTGGCGGCGCGCCCCTATGCCTTCCTCGACGACGCCCCCCTGGAGGAACGGCGGACTCAGGCCGTCATGGCCCGACGCTGGCACGATCCGCAGAGCGCCTCCGACCTCGGCCGCCTCGATCCCCAGGCGATCGCCCGGGTGCGCGCCGAGGCGTGGCCCGATCCGACAGACGCGGAAGAGCTGCACGATGCGCTGCTCTGGCTCGGCTGCCTGACCGACCGCGAGGCCGAAGCGGCGCCGGCCTGGAGCGCTTGGCTTGACGGGCTGGCCCGCCACGGGCGCGTGACGCGCCTGGCGGCGCCCGACGCCGTGCTGTGGGTGCCGGCCGAAAGGCTGAACCAGTTCCTGGCCATCTGGCCGCAGGCGCGCCTTCGGCCCGAGATAGCACAGCCCGCCGGCCGCGGCCCGGCAACGTGGCCCGAAGACCAGGCGCTGGTCGAGATCCTGCGCGGCCGGCTGGAGGGCCTCGGCCCGGTGACGCGGACCGCGCTGGCGGCCTCGCTGGGGCTCGAGCCGGAGGCGATCGGTGCAGCGCTCGTGGCGCTGGAGGCGGAAGGCACGATCCTGCGCGGCCAGTTCGTCCCCGGCGCCAACGACGAGCAATGGTGCGACCGCAGGCTTCTGGCGCGCGTCCACGGCTACACGCTCCGGCGCCTGCGCTCGGAGATCGAGCCGGTCGCGGCGCGCGACTTTCTGCGCTTCCTGTTCGCATGGCAGGGCCTCACGGAGGCAACGTGCCCGCAGGGGCCGGATGCGCTTGCCGCCGTCCTTGCCGCGCTAGAGGGCTTCGAGGCGCCGGCCAAGGCATGGGAAACGGAGATCCTGCCGGCCCGGCTTGCTGATTACGAGCCCGCCTGGCTCGACGCCCAATGCCTCGCCGGGCGGTCCGCCTGGGCGCGGCTGACGCCGGCCTCGCCCGCCAACGGCCGCAGCCGCGTCGCGGCGCCGGTGCGCTCGACGCCGATCGCCCTCGTCGAGCGCCGGCACCTTCCGCTCTGGACCTCGCTTCAGCCGCCGGGACAGGCGGCGTCGCCGAGCTCGCGGGCCCAGGCGGTGCTCGAGGTCCTCGCAGCACAGGGCGCCCTGTTCTTCGACGAGCTGGCCGAGGCCACCCGCCTGCTGCGGCCGCAGGCCGAAGAGGCACTGGCCGAGCTCGCAGCACTCGGCCTCGTGACCGCGGACAGCTTCGCGGGCCTGCGCGCGCTGCTGGTGCCGTCGAGCCAGCGCACGCCCATCGCCGGGGTGAAGCGGCGCGGACGCATCATCGCCTTCGACATCGCGAGCGGCGGCCGCTGGGCGCTGTTGCGGCGCGGCACCCCGCAGGACGACGAGCAAGCCAGGGCCGCGGCCGTCGAGCACGTGGCCCGCGCCCTGCTGCGCCGCTACGGGGTGGTCTTCTGGCGCCTCCTCGCCCGTGAGGCCGCCTGGCTGCCGCCATGGCGCGAGCTGCTGCGCGTCTATCGCCGGCTGGAGGCGCGCGGCGAGATCCGCGGCGGCCGCTTCGTGGCCGGCTTCTCAGGCGAGCAATATGCGCTCCCCGACGCCGTCGGCCTGCTGCGCGAGACGCGGCGCCGGGCCGGCGCCGACGAGTGGGTGTCGCTGTCCGCCGCCGACCCGCTCAACCTCGTCGGCATCCTGACGCCGGGCGCGAGGTTGCCGGCGCTGGCCGCGAACCGCTTGGTCTACCGGGACGGCCTGCCGGTCGCCACCGTCGCGGGCGACAAGGTGGAGTTCCTCACCCCGCTCGACGGCGCGGACCGGTGGGAGGCCGAGAAGCGGCTGCTGCGCTCCGCCGCGCGGGGTGCGATGGCGGACCTCGTCTGACCCTGCCGGCGCCGCGACGGCCAAATGATTCCGAGGCCACCACGGCCCGGAACGAAGCGCACTGAACATCAACTTCGGTAACGGCTACGACCGCCAGATGGCGTACGCTGTGCAGGCAAGAACGATGGCCACAATAATCGCAATTGCGCCAACGATGTGATAAGGTCTCTCTGCGGATCGTGCAGGTTTCGTGACCATTGCCTCGTAGTCATCAGCTGGGATAAAGCGGTAGAATCGACGCCGCCATTGATCGCGCAGCTGTCTCTGAAGCGACAGATGCGCCCAGCCGCTCACCGCCACCGCGACGAGGTAGGCAGCAGCGACGCATGCAACGAGAGACAATACCCATGGCTCCGCCGTGCCTGTTGACTTGGCTGCGACCAGCGTAATTCCTGTCGCGATTGCAACGGCGATCGCTCCCGACAGGGCTCGCGTCCCTTCAGCCGCCTTCGATGTGTCCTCCGCAATGGCTTTGCGAAGGTCACCCTGCGCCTTAATTGCTTCGCGACTCAGATCCGATTGGCTTAACTGAAATGCCAACCTGGAACCCTCAAGTATGTCGCGCCCCGCCGCCCGGAACGCCCGCCCAATCGGCTCGTCCCGGATGACGGAACGTGCGAACTCGGCTGCGAAGAGAGCATGACGCTGCTCTGTTGAGCGGGTGTCCTCGTAGACCCAAGCCGCCGCAGATCGGAGATTTCGGTAACCCTCGAGCTCGAGCTCCCGGACCAATTCGTCAGACAAAGGGACGTTCAGCCTGGGAGGGCCGCTGAAAACAACCACTTCTCGGCCCACCACCTCCGACGCAATGCTGCGGATGAGGGCTGGCGCGCTCACAATCGCGAATGTTTGAAAAGCCGCGTCGCGCCAAAGCGTCTCCGTCACATCGACGCGTAGCAGCCACTTTCTGATATCGATAGGTACCAGCCGCGCTTCGCTCGCCTCCCTGACGATATCAAGCGGACTCTTCGTGGGAGCTGCTGGCGAAAATACATCTCCCCTGCCCCAGGGATTGAACGACGCCGCTCCCGTGGCAAACGTCACGTGAGCACAAGCAATTTGCCAAACGCCACCGCCGCTGGTTTCCCCGAGGGCCTGACTGAAGCCAACCCGGGTCAATACACGGCGGTCCGCTCCGTTGGTAACCTTCGTAATTGTAGCCACGAAGGGCCCAAGATCTTCATGGACCTCATCGGCCCCCGTCGGCTCCCCAGCGTGGTCTTGCACGTCAACGGTCCATGCTAGCTGCATGACGGCCTCGATGAGTTCGCGCGCCATTGCAGCATCTAGACGACTCACGGTGACAGCTGGAGCCGTCTCGACTATGCCGACGCGGCCGGATGTCGCCCAACCATCAAGAAGTGCGCCTAGTTCGATCGGAGTCAACGGCATCCGTATAGCCCCTAGTGGTGACCAAGAACCTGATTTGTCCGTCCGAGAGCTTTTCCTCGACAACGGTCTGGCCTTCGAGGGCGGTGTTGTACTCGAGCTTCACGCCTTCCTCGGTCGTAATGGTCCGTCTCACCGAGCGCGGCAATACCGAGGCGGCGGGAGCGAATGTCAGTCCCGTTAACTTCCTTTTGCGCACGAGCCGGCTCACAGAATTGGCGAACCGACTCTTGATCCCCTCATCTGTGGGTTGGCCCGCTCCAACCCAGACGGCCTGCTGGATTACTGCTTCGCTAATCTCCGCAGCATTACGCAGAACGCCATTCGCCCGGGACACGCACGTCGCGACTCCGCCCTTAGGAAGGAACTCCCTATTGTCGATCAACGCAGCGCGAACAACCTCCTTAGCGTCGCTAGTCAGCTCTTGATCGCCCCGCTCGCGCGTGATCTGTAGATAGTCTCGGAAAAAGTCTGTGACCGTCGGCGCAGGCCGCCCCATCCGATCACGCGTCGACAAGGCCGAGTCGGCGACACCGTTGCGAGTGCGGATAATAGCCGACTTCTGTATGGCGGATTTGTTGCCAACGAAGGCCTCCACGATCCGCCGAAGACCGGTCGCGCCATGCTGGTGCACGATCTCCAAGGCCTGACTGTAGTCATACTTCACGAGTGCATAAATATTGATATCGTCTTCGGCCACGGCAAGTTCAAAGACAAAGAATGCGCCGTCCTTCGTGCCGCCACGGTGCAACCTGCAAAAGTCAGCAGCCAGGGCTTGTGCACCTTCTTGAAAGCCGACGCTTCGGGCGGCCATGGACTCGATCGTGCTCCGGGCGGTGGATATCTCCATAAATCGATAGACGCTGTCCGAGGCGATATCTCGGATGATCTGCAGCAGAAAGTCGTCGTGCTCTAACGGTAGCTCTGGCTGTGGCTCAAATTCGTCCTCGCCTCCCACGATATGTAAGCTTAACCGCGCCAGCCGCAGCGCAGCGGACTCCTCATCTGTCAGAAACCCCATTCCCCCCTCCCTGGGTGCGACGCAAGGCTAGAGCCGAGCCGTGCCACATCTAAAGAGGCAGTGCTGGAAATTGCAATCTTTGATACCCCCGATGGCAGGAGCAGCGAAAAGAACAAAACATGAACAAACCAGAATGTCAATCCTTCTTCGCGGGACCTCTGGAACAGCAGACGCTCCGACGGAATCCGAGATATCAATATATCTATTTGTTTTTGCACATTTTTTTCAAAAAGACGCGCTTTTGAGTCTGCTGCTCTACCGGGCGCCGGCGCCGCCGGCGAGCTCCAGGATCTCGCTGGTGATCTCCTCCTGCCGCAGCTGCCGCGAGCGGGCCACCAACCGGTCGAAGGTGTCGGTCACGTTGGCGTGTGCCGCGATCATGGCCCGCATGCGCGCTTCGTTCTCGGCGGCGAAGGAGAGCATCAGCGCCTCGCACAGCTCGGCGAACACGTATTCTTCCGCCAGACGCCGCAACAGCACCTGTGGCGGCAGGGTGAGCAACGGGGCGGCGCCGCGGAGCGGCGGAAAGCGGTCGAAATCGAACGGAATGAGCTGCCTCTCGGCGATCTGGAGCGTCGCCGAAGGGCCGGGTAGGGCATGAACGATGCTGACCTGCGCGACGTGCCCGCTGTCGATCCGCTGATAGAGCGCGTCGGCGAGCCGGTCGGCGAGCGCCGCAACCTCGCCGGCATGGGCCGCCATCGGGGCCGACCATGCCACCCGGTCGCCGCGCTCCGCCGCAGTCGCGAGCCCGCGGTCGCCGACCAGAAGCAGCATCGTGCCGCTTGCAGCGGCATCGGCGTGGCGCCGCGCGGCGTCCAGGATTCGCGCGCTGAAGGCACCCGCAAAGCCCTGCTCGGCACAGAGCGCGATGACGGCATGGGTGCCGCCGGGCTCCCTGCCCTCACCGGGACGGCCGCCTTCCGGCAGGACGACGAGGGCCTCGCCGATGGCGTTGGCGATCGTGCCGGCGTAGGCGCGAATGCCGTCCACCTTGGCGCGGGCCTCGCGCGAGCGGGATGCGGCGATGCCGCGCATGGCGGTGATGACGGCCGAGAGCTGGCGGACGGTGCCGATGCGCGCCTCGACGTCGCTGAGCCGCTCCGTCATCCGGCCGGCTCCGTCGGCGCATCGGCGGCAAGGTCGGCGACGAGGGCGCGCACCGCGGCGATGAGGCGCGTGCGCGCCGTGGCGTCGAGCGCACCGCTCGCCTCGACGGCATCCACCGTCTCGCGCTCCTGGGCGTCGAGAAACGCCGGCAGGCGGGCCCGCAGGGCCGCAAGCAGATCGACCGGCACCTGGTCGAAGACCCCCTCCCCCAGCGCCGCCAGCAGCGCGACCTGGTCGACGAGCCGAAGCGTGGCATAGCGGGGCTGCGTCAGCAGCGCGCGGATGCGCTCGCCGCGCGTGATCTGCCCCCTGACGCGCGTATCGGACATGCCGCCGAAGCGGGTGAACATCTCGAGCTCCAGGAATTGCGCGTAGTCGAGCCTGACGCGGCCCGAGACCTGGCGCAGCGCCGGCTTCTGCGCCTTGCCGCCGACGCGGCTGACACTGAGGCCGACGTCCACGGCCGGGCGCTGGTTTGCGGCGAACAGGCGCGAGTCGAGCACGATCTGGCCGTCGGTGATCGAGATCAGGTTGGTGGGAATGTAGGCGGAGAGGTTGCCGGCATCGGTCTCCGCCACCGGCAGCGCGGTCAGCGAGCCGCCGCCGCGCTCCGCCGAGAGCTTGGCGGCCCGCTCCAGCATGCGGGCGTGGAGATAGAAGATGTCCCCGGGATAGGCCTCCCGGCCCGGCGGCTCGCGCGTCAGCAGCGCCAGCTCGCGGTGGGTCGCCGCATGCTTGCTCAGATCATCGATGACGATGAGCGCGTTTCCGCCCGTATCGCGAAAGTACTCCGCCATGGTGAAGCCGGCGAAGGGCGCGATCCATTGCAGGCCGGGCGCGAAGGCTGCCGAAGCGACGACGAAGATGCACCGCTCCGGCGCGCCGCGCTGGCGCACGGCCTCGATCACCCGCTCCACCGCGCTGGCCCGCTGCCCCACGGCCACATAGACGCAGACCACGTCCGAGTGCTTCTGATTGATGATCGCGTCGACGGCGACGGCGGTCTTGCCCGTCGCCCGGTCGCCGATGATCAGCTCGCGCTGGCCGCGCCCCAGAGCGAACAGCGCGTCGACGACGAGAATGCCCGTCTGAACCGGCTCGGACACCAGATCGCGCTCGATGATGGCCGGGGCCGGGCGCTCCACGGGATGGCTCGCCGCCGCCACGATCGGCCCGCCGTCCAGCGGCCGGCCGAGGGGATCGACGACGCGGCCGAGCAACCCGGGGCCGACCGGCACCTGCACCACCTCGCCGGTCCCCAGGACGCGCGATCCTGCCTCGATCGTCGTCGCCTCGTCGAGAAGCACGACGCTGATGTCCGCCGCGTCGAGGGCGAGGGCGAAGCCCAGGCGACCGCCCTCGAAGCGCAGCAGCTCGTTGAGCCGCACGTCCGGCAATCCGGAGACGCGGGCGATGCCGTCGGCAATCTGCTCGACCCGCCCCACGGCCTGCGCCTCCGGCGCAAGATCGGCCCGGGCGACTGCCGCCCGGCTGCGCGCGAGCCAGACGGCCCGCTCATCGTCCGGCGGGGTCATGGCGCGTCAGCTCCGCTGTGATGCGGTCCAGGTTGGCGCGAAGGCTGTTGCGCACCACCGCATGGGGGGTCTCCAGCTCCAGGCCAGCGATCAGGCCCGGGTCCGGCTCGGGATCGATGGACACCGGCCGGCCGAGGGCGCCGGCGAGCCTGGTGCGGCAGCTGTCGGCTTCCGCCGGGCTCAGCGCACGGGCGACCTTCAGCCGGAGCGGCGCGCCGTCGGCGCCGACCTCGGCCCGCGTCGTCTCCGGCAGCGACGCGACGGCCGCGGCGAGGCCGTCGACGAACGGGGCGATGCGCACCTCATCCGGCAGGCCGGCGAGAACCCTGGCCGCGATATCGACGGCGAGCCGCCCGGCCCGATCGTTCAGCTCCTCCGCCTCGCCGGCCCTGAGGCGGGCGATGTCGGCCTGGGCGGCGGCGCGCAACTGGTCCGCCTCGGTGCGGGCGGCAGCGAGCAGCGACGCCTTTTGTCCTGCCGCGTCCTGGGCCGCCGCCTCCAGCACCTTGCCCCGTTCGGCGGCCTGGCGGGCGGCCTCGTCGGCGGTCTGCTGCCGCTCCGCCGCGGCATCCGCCTTGGCGGACGCCGCATCGCTCAGCAGCTGGGCCGCCTGCGCCTGGCGCGCGGCGACCATGGCCGCCACCGGCCTGAACAGGAAGCGTGCCAGGATCCAGATGAGGACGAGGACGTTGATCGCCTGCAGCCCCAGGGTCCACCAGTCGATCCGCATCGCCGGTCGCGCTCACTTGATGAATGGGTTGGCAAACAGCACCAGCAGCGCGATCACCAGGCAGTAGATGGCCATGGTCTCGATCATGGCGAGGCCGACGAAGAGCGTCCGCGACAGGGTCCCCGCCGCCTCCGGCTGGCGGGCGATGGCATCCATGGCTGCGGCGACGGCGCGCCCTTCGGCAAGGGCCGGGCCGATGGCTCCGAAGGACACGGCGAGCGCCGCCGCCGCAATGCTGACGATCTCGATCCAGTTCATTGTTTTCTCTGCTCCTTGAGCGCTGACGGCACGGACGCTTTGCTGCCCTCGCCGACGGCCGCGCCGATGAACACGGTCGCCAGCACGGCGAAGATGTAGGCCTGCACGGTGCCGGTCAGCAGATCGAGCGCCATCAGCGGGATGGGCACCAGCAGGCCCGCCAGCGACAGCACGATGCCGACGACGAACACGCCGCTCATGACGTTGCCGAACAACCGCACGATCAGCGAGAAAGTGCGCGTCACCTGCTCCACGATGTTGAGCGGGATCATCACCCAGGTGGGCTCGGCGAAGGTCTTCAGGTAGCCGCCGACCCCACGCGACACGACGCCGTAGTAGACGGTGGCGGCAAGCACGATGAGCGCCAGCGCCGCGTCGGTCTCGAGATGCGCCGTGGGCGGCTCGACGCCCGGCACCAAAGACGACCAGTTGGCGATCAGCACGTAGATGAAGATGGTGCCGATCAACGCCCGGTAGGGTGCGGGCTCGACCTGCATGGTGTCGCGCACCTGATCGTCGATGCTGCCGACCACGAGCTCCAGGACGGCCTGCAGCTTCGATGGGGTGAGCGAGAGGCGCCGGCTTGCCACGATCGAGACGCCCGCGACGAGGATCACGATCGCCCACGTCACGAGCACCGGCGCGGTGATGGGAACCGGCCCGACGAAGAAGAGCGGCGCCAGGGTCAGCGGAGAGGCGTTCATGACATCCTCGCCGCCAGCCGGAGCGTCACGGCGCGGGCCACCAGCAGGCCGACCGCGCCGGCAAGCAAGGCCACGGCGCCGATCCGCGCCAGCACGCCGAAGACGACCAGCAACAGGACAAAGCGCAGGGCCTGCAAGGCCAGCGCGCCCACGCTGCCGCCACGGGCATAGAGCCTGGCATTCCACCACAGCGAGCCGAAATGCGCGAAGCCGAGCAGCACCCCGGCCACGAAGCTGGGGACGACGCGCCCCGCCAAGCCGCCGACGGCCATGATCGTCTCGGTGAAGGGCAGGCCTGTCATGCGCGGTGCATCCATTTCCAGGCGGACCAGAAGCCGAAGGCGGCGCCGATCATGATCAGCGGCGCAGAGAAGAAGATGCCGGTGCCGAAGGTCCGGTCCAACCAGCGCCCGACGACGATGCCGAGCAGGATCGGAACCACGATCGCCCAGCCGAGCGCGCCGATCTGGCCCAACCGCGCTCCGAGCGACGGCTCGGGCGTCGCTTCGCCCTCCCGAGCCCGCTCGGCGGCGCGCCGGGCCGCGGCGGCGAGCCCGTTGCCCTCCTCGTCGGCGCCGGGCGCGGTCACGGCGGCTCGCCCTCGGCGCGCCGCGGCGCGCTGGCCAAGTCGGACCGCAGATAGCGCATCAGCTGGCGGACGGCACGCGCATGGAGCTGCGTCTGCTCCACCCGCGCCTTGCGCCCGGCGTCGACCTCGGCGGCGCGCAGCGCGCGCACGGCGGCTTCCAGGGCCGACAGATCGTCGCCCACCGTGCCCTGACGGCAGGCGATGGCGACCGTCGACCCCCCGGTCACCGTCATGACGCCGCCGCTCAAGGCGCAATACCGGGTGTGCCCGGCACCGCGCCAGCGCACCACCGACGCGGGCAGCACGGTCAGGAGGTCGGTGTGGCCCGGCAGGATCCCGAAGCCGCCGCTCTCGTCCTCGGCGCGCACCGAAAGCACGTCGTCCGCATCGACCAGGATCGCGTCCGGCGTGGTGATGGTGAGATGCAGCATCCGGCTCATGGACGCGGCGCTCCTGCGGTCGCTGCCTGCGAACCGCCAGCGCCGCTGCGGGCAGCCTCTTCCTTCTGGCGCGCTTCGTCGAGCGTGCCCACCATGTAGAGCGAGCTCTCGCTCCACTGGTCGCAGGCGCCGTCGAGGATGGCGCGGCAGCCGGCGATGGTATCGGCGATGGCGACCGAGCGGCCCGGCACCCCGGTGAAGGCGTCGGTCACGGTGAACGGCTGGGTCAGGAAGCGCTGCAGCCGGCGGGCCCGCTCGACCAGGCGGCGGTCCTCCGTGCTCAGCTCCTCCATGCCCAGCAGCGAGATCACGTCCTGCAATTCGCGATAGTGCTCGATGGCGGCGCGGACCTCGATGGCGACCTGGGCATGCCGGTCGCCGACGATCAGGGGGTCGAGCAGAATGGAGGACGAGGCGATGGGATCGACGGCCGGGTACATGCCCTCGGCCGCCATGGCGCGGGACAGCACCACCATGCTGTCCACGTGGGTCGCGATGGTGGTGACCGCCGGATCGGTGAAGTCGTCCGCCGGCACGTAGACGGCTTCGATCGCGGTCACCGAGGCGGAACCGACCGAGGCGATCCGCTCCTGCAAGGCGGCGACTTCGCTTGCCAGCGTGGGCTGGTAGCCGACCCGCGACGGCAGCCGCCCGAGCAGCCCCGACACCTCCGCGCCGGCCTGAACGAAACGGAAGATGTTGTCCATGAGCAGCAACACGTTCTGATGGCGCTCGTCGCGGAAGTACTCGGCGATGGTGAGCGCCGACATGGGCACGCGCCAGCGGGCGCCGGGCGGCTCGCTCATCTGCCCGTAGACCAGGACCGTGCGGTCGAGCACGCCCGAGCTCGCCATGTCCAGCAGCATCTCGTGGCCCTCGCGCGAGCGCTCGCCGACGCCGGCAAAGACCGAGATGCCCTCATAGGTGGCGACCATGGCGTGGATGAGCTCCATCACCAGGACGGTCTTGCCGACGCCGGCGCCGCCGAACATGGCGGCCTTGCCGCCCTGCGCCAGGGGCGCCAGGAGATCGATAGCCTTGATGCCGGTTGCAAACAGGCTCGACGCGCCGGTCTGCAGCGCCAGCGGCGGTGGCCGACGGTGGATCGGTCGCCGGGGCACGTCGGCCGCCAGCGCCTCGCCATGGTCGCCGATTTGCCCGGTGACATCGAGGAGGCGACCGAGCACCTGGTCGCCGACCGGCATGCTGATCGGTCCGCCGACCCGGCTGGCGCGGGCGCCGCGCCGCAGGCCCGTGGTCGCCGCGAGCGCGATGGCGCGAACCGTCTGCTCGTCGACATGCGCCTGCACTTCGGCGATCACCGTGCCGCCCTGCACGTCCTCGATCGCGAGCGCATCGTCGAGCGGCGGCAACGCACCGCCGGTCGCGAAGGCGATATCGAGAACTGCTCCGCGGACTGCGATCACCCGCCCGTCGCCGTCTGTTCCGGCATCCATCAACCAGCAGCTCCGTCGGCGTCCCGAGATCGGAGGCGCACCCGCGGCGTGGGAGCCAAGCCCCGATCGCCTCGACCTTCATTGATCTCGATCACGTCCCCACCGACAGGCGCTGGCGTATCGACGCCGCCGGATTGATCCAGGCCAAATCGGCCGTGCTTTCGCAGTGCAATATGGCGCCGCCATCGATTGCAGGACATCGATTGCAGGATTCGGAGCTTCACATGGAACGGATCGCGCTCGTCACCGGCGGCGCCACGGGCATCGGCGCGGCCACGTGCCTCGCCCTCAAGGCGGCGGGTTATCGTGCCGTCGCGAACTACTTCGGCAACGACGCCGAAGCGGAGGCCTTCCGCAGCTCGAGCGGGCTGCCCGTCTACAGTTGGAACGTGGCCGATCTCGACGCCTGCATGCGCGCGGTGGCCGAGATCACGGCCACGCACGGCCCGGTCGACATCCTCGTGAACAACGCCGGCATCACCCAGGATGCGATGCTGCACAAGATGACCGCCGACCAGTGGCGCTCGGTCATCGACGTGGACCTCGGCGGCTGCTTCAACATGTGCCGGGCCGTCATCGACAGCATGCGCGAACGGCGCTTCGGCCGCATCGTCAACATCAGCTCGGTCAACGGCCTCTCGGGCCAGGCGGGCCAGACCAACTACGCTGCGGCCAAGGCGGGCATGATCGGGTTCAGCAAGGCCCTGGCGCTGGAGGGGGCCTCGCGCGGCATCACCGTCAACGTGATCGCGCCGGGCTACACCGATACCGCCATGGTCGCCGCGGTCCGGCCCGACATCCTGGCGAAGATCGTCGACGGTATTCCGGCCAAGCGGCTCGCCACGCCCCAGGAGATCGCGCGGGGCGTGGTCTTCTTCGCCTCCGACGACGCGGGCTTCATCACCGGCGAAACGCTGTCCATCAACGGCGGCAAGTACATGGCCTGAGCGCACGGGAGACCGACGCTCGGAACACCATCCATCAGGAAGCGATACCATGAAAGCTCTTGTCTATCGCGGGCCCGGCCTGAAGGCCGTCGAGGACCGTCCCAAGCCCGAAATCCAGGCGCCGGGCGATGCCATTGTCAGGATTCTGAAGACCACCATCTGCGGCACCGACCTCCACATCCTCAAGGGCGACGTGCCGACCTGCACCCCCGGGCGCATCCTCGGCCACGAGGGCGTCGGCGTCGTCGACGCGGTGGGCGCCGGCGTGACCGCCTTCCGGCCGGGCGACCACGTGTTGATCTCGTGCATATCGTCGTGCGGCAAGTGCGAATACTGCAGGCGAGGCATGTATTCGCACTGCACCACCGGCGGCTGGATCCTCGGCAACGAGATCGACGGCACCCAGGCCGAGTACGTCCGCACGCCCCATGCCGATACCAGCCTCTATCCCATTCCGGCCGGCGCCGACGAGGAGGCGCTGGTGATGCTGAGCGACATCCTGCCCACGGGCTTCGAATGCGGCGTGCTCAACGGCAAGGTCGCCCCGGGGTCCACGGTGGCGATCGTCGGCTCGGGGCCGATCGGCCTCGCCGCCCTGCTCACCGCGCAATTCTATTCGCCGGCCGAGCTCATCATGATCGATCTCGACGACAGCCGCCTCGCCATGGCCCGGCAGTTCGGCGCGACGCAGACGATCAACAGCGCCGACGGCGGAGCAGCGGAGGCGGTGAAGGCCCTGACCGAGGGGCGCGGCGTCGACGCGGCCATCGAAGCCGTGGGCATTCCGGCGACGTTCGAGCTCTGCCAGGACATCGTGGCGCCGGGCGGCATCATCGCCAACGTCGGCGTGCATGGCCATAAGGCCGACCTTCACCTCGAACGGCTGTGGTCCCAGAACGTCGCGATCACCACGCGGCTCGTCGACACCGTCTCCACGCCCATGCTGCTGAAGACCGTACAGTCCAGGAAGCTCGATCCGAGCCGCCTGATCACGCATCGCTTCAGCCTCGATCGGATCCTCGACGCCTACGACACCTTCGGCCGTGCGGCGGACACGCAAGCGCTCAAGGTCATCATCTCCGCCGCGTGAGCCCGCAGCGCAGCGCTATCCGATGCGCGGGTCGACGCAGACCTCGACCGACGCTGACGTCGCGGCGGCCATGACCGCGACGACCATGTCGAACCGGGCGACGAGCTCGATGCGCTGGCCCGCCTCGACGGCGACCGGCTCATCGAGCAGATCGCCGTAGCCGGTCACGCGCGTGCGGGCAAAGACGTTCACCGCATAAGGCCAGTCCGGCCGCAGCGGCGCGCGCACGGACCTGGCCCGGGTCAGGTCCACCAGCCCGTCCAGGCAGCGCGCCCGCGCCAGCCAGCAGTCGTGCCGCAACAGATCGACGCTGCGGCCTGGATCGTCCCTCACGACCAGAAGCATCGGCCGGCGCAGCGTCGAGTAGAGGTCGTCGCCGACGCCAGGCTGGATGCGCCTGAGCTCCATGAACGTGTAGGCATCGCTGAGCTGCTCGTAGGGGTCGGCCAGCGACCAGGCGAAGAGCGCGGCCCCTGCCCCGAGGCCGCCGGCGGTGAAGCCGAGGCGCGCGCCGGCCGGCACCGCGTCCAGCCAGGTCTGGGCCGGGAACAACAGCGTGCGGACGGGCGACGGGGGAGCGGAGGGCATCAGGTTGCCTCCGCTGCGTCGAGCATCACTTCGAGATCGGTCGGCTGCAGCGGCGGCTGCTTGAAGATGTCGTTCGGACAGGCCGAGACCACGAAAACCAGGTCGCGCTCGGCCCGAAAGGTGACCCGGTCGCCGGGCCGGCTGCGGTTGATCGCGATGGCGATGGCGCCCGCGTCGTCGACCGCGAGGTTCTGGAACAGGCAGATCGACGGCGGCGTGCGGCCGAGGCGGATGCCCTTCTGGGCGAGCGCCCGGTGGATATTGTCGTGACACGAGGGATGGGCGCAGCCGGCGCCGCGCAGGCGATACATCGTCGGGTCGCACGGCGGCACCAGCAGCCCGTGCGGGCCAGGGCTGGTGTCGTCCACGAGCGTCAGCATGGCCGCCTCGTCGTCGCCGTAGATGCACTGGCCGACGGCGGGAAAGAGCCGCCGGTTGGCGGCACGCGTGGTGCGGGTGCACGAGATCGCGCCTTGCCGGGCAACCGCGACGCAATCTGCGCCCTGGTGCCCGGCCAGGTCGATGACACTGACACGGTCGCCCTGGCGGAGGTCGACGGCGACGCCCTCCCGGGCGGGAACGCGGATGTGGAGCATGCCCATGCGCGGCTACCCGTGGGCCCATGTCCGGCTGCGCTCGTCGGCGGTGAGCTCGCTCGCCGCGGCTTCGGCCTCCAGGTGTGCTTCGAGCTTTCGCATCAGGGCGGCGAGCGTCGGGTGCGCGAGATCGCGCGGATGGGGGGCAACGATGTCGATCACCTCCTGCACCGTGCCGGGCGCCCCGGACATGAGTACCAGCCGATCCGCCAGGGTCAGCGCCTCGGCCAGATCATGGGTCACCAGCAGCACCGTCGCGCCGGTCCGCTCCCGCGTGGACAGCACATAGCGCTGCATGATCTTCCGCGTCTGGTAGTCGAGCGCCGCGAACGGCTCGTCCATCAACAGCAGGCCCGGCTTCAACGCCAGGGCGCGCGCCAGCGCCACCCGCTGCTTCATGCCGCCGGACAGCTCCACCGGTATCTTGCCGGCGCAGGCACCGAGCCCGACATCGTCGAGGTAGGCAAGCGCCAATGCCTTCGCCCTGCTCCGCTCCATGCCGCGCATCATCAGGCCGAAAGCGACATTGGCTTGCGCCGTCATCCAGGGAAACAGATTGTAGTTCTGAAACAGCAGCGCGACGTCGTCGCGGATGCCGCGGACCTCGCGTCCGCCGAGGAAGACGTAGCCACTCGACGGCTCATCGAGGCCAGCGGCCAGCGACAGCAGCGACGACTTTCCGCACCCGGATGGTCCGATCACGACACCGAAGGACTGCGACGGGATCCGGAAGCAGACGTCGCGAGCCGCCAGCGTCGGGCCGAAGGCCTTGCTGACATGCTGGAACTGCAGGTCCGTCATCGCGGCACGCTCCACCGTCGCTGACGGCCCTCCCACCACACCAGCCTCCGCCCCAGCCAAGCGAGCAGCTGATCGACGGCGAAGCCGAGAACGCCGATCACCACGATGCCAGCCATCACCAGCTTCATGTTGAACTGCTGCTGGCCAAGGATGATCAATGCCCCAGGCCGGAGCTGATGCCCGCCATCTCGCCGGCGAGCACGGCCATCCAGGCGCCGAAGAAGCTCATGCGCATGGTGGTGACCAGGGCGGGCGCCGCGGCCGGCACGATCACCCGCAGCCAGTAGCTGGCGCCGCGGGCGCCGAGCAGCCGGGCAACCTTGCGGTACTCGTCGGGCACGTCGTCGAGCGCGGCGACGGCAGCCACCGTCACCGATCCGATGATCCCCATGAAGACGACGAAGACGGCTGCGCCCGAGCCGAGGCCGACCACGGTGATGGCCAGCGGAATCCAGGCGACCGGCGCGATGGGGGCGATGGTCTGCGCCAGCGGCAGCAGCGCCAGCCTGAGCGGACGGACGGCGCAGATCAGGATGGCGCCGATGAGCGAAGCGGCGAGCGCCAAGACGAAGCCGGCGGTCACCCGCGTGAGCGTCGCCAGGATGGCGGCGTCGAAGGTGACCTTGTTGTAGCCGATGCCGGCCGCCCCCTGCCCTTCGATCAGGTACGGCATGAAGCTCGACGGCGGCACCAGGACGCGGCCGTTGAGGATGCCTCGCGCGGCGAGCAGCTCCCACAGCAGGCCGACGGCGAGCCATGCCATGAGAAAGGACACGATGGCGGCGAGCCGCGCCGAGCCGCCGCGCGGGCGCGCGGCCGCCATGGGCGCAGCGCCTGCCGGCGTGACGTCCGGAGGCACGCTGGCGATGCGGACGTCGTCACCGCGGCCCGGCGCGGTGGTGAATGGAAGAGGTGCGGCAGCCGGCCATCTAGGCGCGCTCAACTGCGGTCTCCGTCGCACTTGCCTCAGCTTCGAGGGCCGCAACGGCCTGCTCGAAGCAGCTGCGCGGAACCTTCGCAACTCCGATGCCAATCCAGCCGGAGTGGCCATCCTTGTGCGCGATGCCGGTGTGGATGCGGACCTCGTCGTCCGACGCGAGCGCGCGCCGCGCGTCGAGCCCGAGACCTATTCCGGCTTCACCCGACGCGACCGGGCTGAGGCGGTCGTTGCGGAAAGCGAAGAACCGGCGCTGCCGACGCCCGGCCGCGACCGCCTCCGCCGGATCGACCGCCAAAGCGCGGGTGAGCTCCGGCGCCAGATGCGCGATGCAGCCGCCCAGGCCGAACGCCTCCATGATGGCGCTGTCGCCGAGATCGGCCTGCGCGTCCTCCTGCGTGTAAGGCGCGAAAATGCCGCCCACCGGCACCACGCTGGGCGCCTCGAACCAGGTATCACCGGTTCCCGCCAGCTGGATCGCGCAGGTGAAGCCATTGCGGCTGATCGCGGTCACCAGCGACGAGCCGGCGATGCCCCGCCAGCCGTCGAGCGTCAGCTTGGCGGACGCCATGGCGAAGTTCAGGAAGAACTGCGGATGATCGGCGAGGAAGAGCCTCGTCGCGACGTCCAGTTGCGGCAGCGACCGCAGGAGCACCAGGTGGCCGCCGACATTGCGCTGGTGCACATCGTCGCCGAGCGCAACCGCCTCGGCCAGGATGGGCAGGATCGGCAGGCCGCCGGACGGCAGCGCCTCCGCGACCGCCGGGGCGACGTCGTTCTCCAAGGCGGCCAGGCTGCGAAGCGCCTGGTCGTCGCAGCAGCCGAACCGCAACGTTCGGCGCCCCTTCTCGGCCAGGGTCGCATAGGCCACGCGCCCCGAGCCGCCTCTATCGCGAACGGCGAACAGCGGCTGCGACGGCCGCACCACGCCAGCCATCGGCGACACGATCGCCAGCGAGTGGTTGGCGACGAGCGCGATATCACCTGCCTGGACGGCAGCGACACCGTCGTCGAAGCGCCTCACCCAGCCCTCGATCATCGCAGCGCCGGCGAGCGCATGCAGCACCGGCTTGGGAATTGACGCCCGATCGGCGAACGGCGCCCCGGCATGGGACAGGGTGTGGTCCGCAAGCCCGCAATCGCGAGCCCTGACCAGGCCCGTGACGATGGGCTCGCACGATGCAGCTCGTTCCAGCATCATCAGGCGGGCTGATACGTCAGGTCGAGAACCTCATCGGCGACATTGGTCTTCAGATAGCCGAGATCGATGAGGTATTTCACGCCGTTGCGAATGCCAGCGGCACCGGCGTCGCCGATGACCGGATTGGGCGCCTGCCGGCGCAGCGCCACCGCCAGGATCTCCTTGGGCGCGCCGTAGATCGGCTGCAGATCCTTGATGGCCGCGTCGAAGTCGTTGTAAAAATCCCTGGCGGAAGCCACAAGCACCTTCTGATACGCGGTCAGTAATTCGGCGTTCTTGCCGATATAGTCATCGGTCGAGTTGATGACGCAGTCCGGTGCCGCCGGTCCCCACACGTCGTTCGAGTTGGCGATATAGACCGCGTTGTTCTGGGCAACGACGGATTCGGCGTAGGGCTGGGCCAGCGAGCAGACGTCGACGGCGCCGCTGGCGATCGCCTCTCCCATGCCGACCATGCTCGGGAAGAATTGCATGGAATAGTCGTCGTATTTCTTGCCGCGCATCGCCATGGTGCCGTAGGTGACGAGCTCGAGCGTATCGAGCCGCAGCGTGCCGACGCGCAAGCCCTTGCCGGCACCGGCGATGAATTCGTTGACGTTCTTGACCGAGCCGGCGCGGGCCACCAGCTCGATGCCGGCGAGCCCGGAGCCGCCGACGATGCGCAGGTTCTTCGAATTGTCGGCATAGGCCGCAATGGTCGTCGTCCAGGGATTGTGGGCGACGTCGACGTTGCCGGACTGAAGCGCCAGAATGTTCTTGTCCGGGCCGTTGAACTGCATCAGCTGCGCATTGATGCCGGCCTTCTCGAACATGCCCCGCGCCTTGGCGAGCAGGAGATGGGAGACGCAGCCGGCGGGCAGATGGCCGACGCGGATGGTGCCCTGCGCCGTCGCCGCCTCGGCCCGATCCGCCGCAGCGAGCAGCGACAGGCCGCCGGGGGCAATGGCGAGGCCGGCGCAGCAGGCGCAGAACGACCTCATGAAGCTGCGCCGGGACGGCGCGGGAGCTGTCGGCGACGACGCTGCGCCGCGGCCGGGCTTGTCGTTCACCAGATCGGCTTGCACCAAATCGGCTTGCATCGCATTGCTCCTTATTTGACGCGAGGGGCCGCGCTCGGCCGCACGTCAGGCCGCTGAACTGCTGTGGACGAGGGCCTGCGGCCGCTCCTCATATTTGGCGAGCACGGCCTCGGGCGAGCCGCCCGCCGCCGCCAGCATCGGCGGCACCAGGCGCAGGGCATCCCAGGGACGTATGCTGCGGCTCCAGATGTCGACCACCGCCCGCGCCGCCGCGGGATCGTGGATCAGCACGTCCATGGCCTGCCTCATGCCGTCGTCCGTGGGCACGTCAGCCAGAAACTCGCAGAAGGCGTAGAGATCGCGCGACGCGTCCTCGCGCCACCGCGGGTACGCCTCCCCGTACGTGCCGTCGGCGATCATCGGCGCCAGCGCCTCGGCTGCGTGAAGGGCATCGCCGATCCCTTGCGCCGAGGCTGGATGCTTGAAGTGGGCGGCGTCCCCCGACAGCAGCCAGCCCGGCCCGGCCTGGCGCCGATAGAAGCCCTCGAGCCGCGGCGTGCCGCGGACCCTCGAGACCTTGCGCGCCTTCGACAGGCGGCCCCACAATTGGGGGATCGCGCGGACCCGATCGAGATAGAAGGCCTCGAGGTCGGCGATCCCCTGCCGCGCCTCCACGGGCCCGTTCATGGTCACCACGTGGTGACCGTCGTCAGCGGGAAAGTGCGCGCAGATCCACGGCGGCTCGAAGAAGAAATCCTGCGTGTTGCGGGAGTCCGCGTCGACCCAATAGGCATAGTAGAGCATGGTGCGGGTCGGCATCACCCGCTCGCGCCCAGCCCCGACCAGGTTGGCGACCGTCGAGGCCACGCCATCGGCGCCGACGACGAGGCCCGCTTCGATCAAGACGTCCTGGCCGTCCGCCGTCGCCACGATCCCGTTGACGGGATCGCCTTCGCGGCCGACGCCCAGCAGGGCTTTCACCGGCGTGCGGTCGAAGACGTCGATGCCCGCTTCGCGCGCGACCTCGAGCAGATGGCGGTCGAGCGTGGAGCGGCGGATGCAGAGCGCCCAGTCGCGCCCCTCCTCGGGCGTGTGTGGCGCCACGAACATCCGGTTCTGGTGATACCAGGCCGTGTAGAGCGGCGGCGGCCGGTGCGCCATGATCCGATCGAGCGCGCCGAGACGATCGAGCCGCGCGATCGTGTTCGGGTAGATGACGTGGGTCGACATCGTGTCGCTCGGAAGCTCGGCGCGATCGAAGACCGCAACCGACATCCCCCGGCGGACCAGCTGGATGGCCAGGCTGAGCCCCGCCACACGGCCGCCGACCACCACCACGTCGTACTTCGTGCGCATGACCACTCCATCTCGCACCCGCAGCAACGACGCTAGATAGACAGATCGGTCTATACAAGATTAAACTTGGCGCAGGCGCTGCCTGAATATCGACCACGGCCGGCGCCCCACTTCGCGCCCTATCGTCTTGATTGGGCTGGCGTTCCGGACGATACATACCGGTCTATGCAGCTGCGGGTCATGCGATGAACGGAAAGGTGCAGGCGCGCCGCACGAGCGCCTCGATGCGCAGTGGCAGCGCGACGCCCGCGGGCCTTCCGCGCGATGCGGAGAGCCCGGCCATGCGCCTGGTGCTGGCCGCGACGCGGCTGTTCAACGAGAACGGCATTCACGCCACCGGCATCGATCGGGTCATTGCCGAAGCCGGCGTGGCGCGCATGACCCTCTACAAGCACTTCGGCTCGAAGGAAGGGCTGGTGCGCGCCGTCATGGAGCGCGAGAGCAAGGCGTGGTTCGAGTGGCTGGACTGTGAGCTCGCCAGGGTCGAGGACCGCGAGCCGCGCCAGCGCCTCGTCGCCTTCTTCGCGCTGCTGGGCACCTGGTTTTCCCGCAGCGACTTCAAAGGCTGCTCGTTCATCAACGCCGTCGGCGAGCACCCGCTCGACAATTGCGTGCGGCCGATCGCCAAGGCTCACCGTCAAGCCAACGTCGACTACATCAGGCGGCTGCTGCAGGGGAGCAGCGTGGCCGATCCCGACACGCTGGCCAACCAGATCGCCGTTCTCGCGGACGGCGCGACGGTGACGGCGATGGTCACCGGCGATCAGGCCATGGCCGACACCGCCGCTGCCGCAGCGCTCACCCTCATGGACGCGGCCGATCGGCGGCCTTGCTGACCGCGCGCGGCCGCTGGTCGCTCAGGCCGGCGCACTTTCGATGAAGCGCACGAAGCCCGCCAGGAAGGCGCGCAGCCGTTCCCGTGTCGGCTCGTCCGTCAGTTGCCCGTCGTGGTCGAACAAGCCGCCGGCCCGCGAGGCCAGGAGCCGGCCCTCGAACCACGGCCGGGTGCCGAGCGTCCTGAGCACCCCGAGCCAGGCGTCCTGGGCCAATATGGTGCCGAAACCGCCCGGCGAGGCGCCGATGAGCGCCACGGGCTTGCCACCGAAGATGTGGCCGATGTCGTCGGCGGGGCGCGAAGCCCAGTCGATCATGTTCTTGAAGACGCCGGGCAGGCCATTGTTGTATTCCGGCGTCGCCAGCAGCAGGCCGTCCGCGGCGACGATCGCGTCTTTCAACGCCACGACCGCCGGCGGCAGGCCCTCGGCCGCCTCGATGTCGGCATTGTAGAGCGGAATGCCCTCGGGCGTGACGACCGTGAGGCTTGCGTCGGCCGGCATCAGCGGCACGGCGGCCCGCAGCAGGCCGGTGTTGAACGAATGGCGCCGGAGGCTGCCGGACAGGCCGAGTATCTGGACCATGGTCGTTCCTTCGCGATGTGAGGCCTACGGCCTCCTCAGACGGATAACGCCTTCAGCCCCGCCACGTCGCGCTTGGGCGGCGCGCCGAACATGCGGGCATATTCGCGGCTGAACTGGGACGGGCTTTCGTAGCCGACCTGATAGGCGGCGTTCTCCACGTTGGCCGCGTCCGCCACCATCAGGCGCCGGGCTTCCAGCAGGCGCAGCTGCTTCTGGTACTGGAGCGGCGTCATCGAGGTCAGCGACTTGAAGTGCTGGTGGAAGGAGGACGGGCTCATGCGCGCCGTGGCCGCCAGCTCCTCGATCCGCACCGGCCGTTTGAAATCGTCGCGCAGGACGTAGATCGCCTCGGCGATCCGCTGAGCATGGCCGCTCGGCAGGACGAATTTGCACACCTTGCCGCCGTTGGCGCCGCTCAGCAGCCAGAAGCAGATCTCACGCAGGACCGCCGGCGAGAGGACGGCGATGGCCCCCGGGGTATGGAGCAGGCGGATCAGCCGCAACAGGCAGTCGACGAGCGGGCTGGCGAGATCTTCCACGAAGACGCCGACGCCCAGGTCGCCGCTCGGCCTGGGCGGAGCCTCGATCTGCTCGAGGACCTCGCGCATCATGCCGGCGTCGAGCTCCACGGTGATGCCGAGGAACGGCGCGGCCGCGCTGGCCTGCGTTACCCGCCCGAACGCCGGCAGCTCGACGCTGACGACGAGCGCCTGGCCTTCACGGTAGTCGAACGCCTGGTCGCCGAGCACCAGCTGCTTGGCGCCCTGCGCCACCACGCACAGCGCCGGCCGATAGATCAGCGGATGCGGCAGCGTCTCGCTCGTCGAGCGCATGAGCCCGACGCCGTCGATGGCCGTCGTGTAGAGGCCGTCCTTGCCGCCGTTCGCATCCATGTAGCGAAGGACCGCATGCCTCAACGCCTTCGACATCGCCGGTCTCCCCGCAGGCCGCCCTGCCCCTCACGCTGATTATAGGGGCCGCCTCCCCATCGCGCAAAAGGCGGCTGGAGAATCAGGCAAGAAATTCGAGAGTTTTGGCATTCAGCCCGGGCCGGACGGCGCGCATACCGGGCGCACGCCAACGCCGTCCAGGAGATCCGCCGTGGCCCATCAATCCGCAGACGAATCAAAGACCAAGACTGCCATCGTCACCGGCGCCAGCCGCGGGCTGGGGCGCAACACCGCCATCGCGCTGGCGCGGCGCGGCGTCGATCTCATCATCACCTATCATGCAAATCGGACGGAGGCCGATGCGGTCGTGGCGGAGATCCAGGCACTCGGCCGCAAGGCCGCGCCCTTTCAGCTCGACGCCGGTGACGTGGGCGGCTTCGACGGCTTCGTGGGCGACGTCAGGGGCATCCTGGCGACCTGGGGCCGCGACCGGTTCGACCATCTGGTCAACAACGCCGGCATCGGTGTGATGGCGCCGTTCGCCGAGACCACCGAGGCGGAATTCGACCGGCTGCTCAACGTTCATTTCCGCGGCGTGTTCTTCCTCACGCAGAAGCTGCTGCCGCTGATCGCCGACGGCGGCCGCATCGTCAACATCTCCAGCGGCCTGGCCCGCTTCAGCCTGCCCGGCTTCTCCGCCTACGCTTCCATGAAGGGCGCCATCGCGGTGCTGACCCGTTACCTGGCCAAGGAGCTCGGGCCGCGCGGCATCGCCGTCAACACGGTGGCGCCGGGCGCCATCGAGACCGATTTCGGCGGCGGCGGCGTGCGCGACAACCCCGAAGCCAATCGCTTCGTCGCCTCGGTGACGGCGATGGGCCGCGCCGGCGTGCCCGATGACATCGGCCCGATGATCGCCGCATTGCTCGGCGACGAAACCCGCTGGGTCACCGGACAGCGCATCGAGGCCTCGGGCGGCATGTTCCTCTGAGGCCGATCTCGGCGACAACGACGCGTTGGCGCCGCGGCCTCGAGGGATGATAGGGTCTTCCGGCACAACCCTTGGGGGCCGGAATGGTCGATGGGGAAGCGGTCGTCTCGATTCGCGAGCGGCTGTTGAAGGAACGTCATGCGCTGCTCGATCTGTCGACGCGCAACCGCCTGTTGAACACGCCGCTGCGGACCAGGAATAATCGCGCCGTCGAGATTGTCGACGAGAAGGCCGAGGAGGTCTTCCGGCTGCTGACGGCCAACAAGGCCTTGAGCTTCCTGCCCGGCGTGCCCCTCACAGAGCAGGAGCGCGCCGAGCTCGACCCGGACGACGACGTCACCGGCGGCATCCCGCAGCCTGACGACGAGGCGCTCGACGAGCGGGGCGTGGCCTCCCGGCATGCCGACACGCGCCTGCAGACCAGGCTCACCTCGGAGGGTCTGCAGAAGCGGCTGTTCGATGTCTGGTACGATGCCCAGACGCTGGAGCAGGAACAGGGCGTCAACATCCTGTATCTGGCACTCGGCCTGTTGCGCTGGTTCGACAGCAACAACTCCGACGTCGCGCGCCACGCGCCCCTGGTGCTCCTGCCGGTCAAGCTGGAGCGGGCGAGCGCCGCCGACCAGTTCAGGTTGCGCTGGCGCGAGGAGCCGCCCTCGCCCAACCTGACGCTCCAGGCCAAGATGAAGGCCGAGTTCGGCCTCACGATCGAAGGTTTCAAGGACGAGGACGAAATCGATCTGGCGGCCTACTGCGCCCAGATGGCCGAGACGGTCGCGACGCAGAAGCGGTGGGAGGTGCTGCCCGACGCCATGGTGCTGGGCTTCTTCTCGTTCTCGAAATTCCTGATGTACCGCGATCTCGATCCGGACAACTGGCCCCCGGGGGCCGGCATCGATACGCAGGCGACGGTCACGGCGCTCCTGCGCGACGGCTTCCCCGAGAGCGCCCCCTTGATCGCCGATGACGCAGCCATCGACGACGTCATCAAGCCCATCGATCTCACCCATGTCGTCGATGCCGACAGCTCGCAGACGGTCGTCATCGCCGAAGCGGCGGGTGGCCGCTCGCTGGTGGTCAAGGGCCCGCCGGGCACGGGCAAGTCGCAGACCATCACCAACATCATCGCCGCCGCCGTGGCGCGCGGCAAGAAGGTGCTGTTCGTCGCGGAAAAGCTCGCGGCGCTCGACGTCGTCCACCGGCGTCTGCACCAGGTCGGCCTCGGGCCGCTGACGCTCGAGCTGCACTCCAACAAGGCGAACAAGCGCGCGGTGCTGGACGACCTGAGGCGGACGCGCGACATGCAGCCGCGTGCCCCGCGGGGCGACCCCGCGGTGATCGAGAAACTGGGCGACACCGGCGCTGCGCTCAATGACCTGGCACGGCGGCTCAACACGCCGCTGACGCCGAGCGGGCTGACGCCGCGGGCGGTGCTGGGCCAGCTGGTGCAGGCCGAGGACGCCGGCGCCCCGGACGGCTTCGCGCTGGTCGGCGCCGAGAACTGGGACCGAATCGCCGTTGCCGAGCGGCGCGCCGTCGTCGCGGACGTGTCTGCCCGACGCCGCGCTCTCGGCTCGGTGCCCGACAACATCTGGCGCGGCGTGCGCTGCGATGCCCTCGATCCGGCCGAGCGAAGCGCGCTCGGCGTGCGGATGGCCCAGCTCGGCGAAGTCCAAACGACGGCGGAGGCTCATGCGCAGATCGCATCCGAGATCCTGGGCGCGCCGCCCGCCCGCACGGTCGGTGATCTGGCGACGGCGCTCGCCTTTCTGCTCACCGTCCCGCTGCCCGCTGGAGTCGATCGCACGGCGCTGACGCACCCCGGCTGGGCGGACCTCGACGCGCTCAAGAGGCTCGTGGACGCAGGCCGGACCCATGCGCTGCGCGACGCCGACGCCCAGCGCGCCTTCAACGGGGTCGGCCGCACGGCCGACTATGCCGCGATCCGCACCGCCGTCGTCACCAAGGGCCGGAGCCTGTTTCGCTTCCTGGACGGCAACTATCGGGCACAGATCGCTCTCCTGCGATCCTACCTCACCCAGCCATTGCCGAACCAGCAGGCCGAGCGCCTCGCGCTCATCGACGGCATGATCGCGGCCCAGGCCGCCAAGGCGGCCTTTGCCGCGGCCGAGCCCGACGGCGCGGCCTTCGGCGCACTCTGGAAGGGGGCGCGCTCGGACTGGGACCAGCTCGACGCCGTCGCCACCTGGCGTATCGCGCACGCCGCCCTACCCGCGGAGGTCTGGCCGGTACTGGCGCGCACCGGCGCGCTTGCCACGATCGAGACCGCCCGCGACGGCTTGTCCCGATCCCTGGCGGAGCTCGCCCAGTTGCTGACCGCGCTAGCCTCCGAGCTCGATCTGGATCTCGGCCGCGCCTTCCGCTGCGCCGACATCGCCGGCGTGCCGCTGGCCGCCCTGTCGGAGCGGCTGCGGGCCTGGCGGAGCGACCTCGAAGGGCTCAGCCACTTCATCGGCTTCGCCGCTCGGACGCGGGAGCTGGCCAGCCTCGGCGCGGCGGCGCTGGCCGATGGCGTGCATGACGGACTCCTGGACCATGAGACCCTGGCGCCGGCGTTCGAGCGCGCCTACGCCGAGGTGCTGCGCCAGGCTTTGTTCAAGGCGTGGCCTGAGCTTCGCAGCTTCGACGGCGACCGTCACAACACCCTCGTGGCCGCGTTCCGCGAGCTCGACGTGAGCCGCATCGGCCTCGCTCGCGAACAGATCGTCGCCGCCCACGCCGACAGCCGCCCGCACGGCGCGGCGGGCATCGGGCCGCTCGGCGTCCTCAACGGCGAGATCGCCAAGAAGCGTGGGCACCTGCCGATCCGCGCGCTGCTGGACAGGGCCGGTCCGGCTGTCCAGCAATTGAAGCCGGTCTTCATGATGAGCCCACTGTCGGTGGCGCAGTTCCTGAAGCCGGGCGGCGTCCATTTCGATCTCCTGGTGATGGACGAGGCCAGCCAGATCGAGCCCGTCGACTCCCTGGGCGCCATCGCCCGCGCCGACCAGATCGTGGTGGTGGGTGACGAGCGGCAGCTGCCGCCGACCACTTTCTTCAGGAAACTGACCGGCGAGGAGGATCCGGAGGAAACCGATGAGGGCATCACCATCCAGGCCAAGGACGCGGAGAGCATCCTCGAGCTCTGCCTAGCCAAGGGCGTGCCATATCGGATGCTGAACTGGCACTACCGCTCCAAGCACCAGTCGCTCATCGCCGTCTCCAACCGCGAGTTCTACGAGAACAAGCTGTTCATCGTGCCGAGCCCCTTCGATGCCGTGTCCGGCCTGGGGCTGAAGTTCAATCTGCTGACGGACACGGCCTACGATCGGGGCGGCACGCGGACCAACCCCAAGGAGGCGCGCGCCGTCGCGGAGGCCGTCATCCGCCACGCCGGCGCCCATCCCGATCAAACCCTCGGCGTCGCCACCTTTTCGGTCGCCCAGCGCCAGGCGATTCTGAAGGAGCTGGAGCTGCTGCGGCGAGCCCACCCCGACGTGGAGGAGTTCTTCGGCACCGCCTCCCACGAGCCCTTCTTCGTCAAGAACCTGGAGAACATCCAGGGCGACGAGCGCGACGTGATCTTCATCTCGGTCGGCTACGGCAAGACCGAGACCGGCTACCTCGCCCACGCCTTTGGCCCGCTCAGCGGCGAAGGCGGCGAGCGACGCCTGAACGTGCTGATCTCGCGCGCCAAGCTGCGCTGCGAGGTGTTCTGCAACTTCACCGGCGCCGACATCGACCTGGAGCGCTCGCGGGCGCGCGGCGTCGCCGCGCTCAAGCTGTTCCTCACCTTCGCCGAGACCGGCCAGTTCGGTCTGGGCGAGGCGACGGGCGAGGACTTCGACAGCGAGTTCGAGATCCAGGTCTGCGAGCGCCTCCAGGCACGGGGCTACCACGTCCGGCGCCAGATCGGCGCCGCCGGCTTCCGTGTCGACCTGGCGATCTGCGATCCGGACAAGCCCGGCCGGTTCGTTCTCGGCATCGAATGCGACGGGGCGCAGTTCCACGCCTCACGCTCGGCCCGCGACCGCGATCGGCTGCGTCAGCAGGTGCTGGAAGCGCATGGCTGGATCATCCACCGGGTGTGGAGCGCCGACTGGTACCTGCGGCCGCGCGCCGAGCTCACGAAGCTCGAGAATGCCATTGCCGCAGCCCGGGCCGAGTGGGCGGCCAGGGACGAAGCCGGCGTCGAGCGCCTCCCCGCCGCGACGCCGCTGTTCGCGATCGAGCCCGCCGATGAGCCCGAGGCCATGACCGCCGTCATCGACGCGCGGACGGCCTTCGTCGCGGAGCGCCGCGGCTATGTCGAAGCCGACTTTGCCGTGGACCGCAGCATCGAGCCCCATCAGGCATCGCTGGCGGACATGACGGCCCATGTGGTCGTGGTGGTCGAGACGGAGGGCCCGATCCACCTGGACGAGATCGTCGCCCGCATCCGTATCCTGTGGGGCCTTGCCCGCGCCGGCTCACGCATCCGGGCGGCCGTCGAGAAGGCGGTGAACGCGGCCGTGGCGCAGCGGCTGATCGAAGGCGGCCCCTTCTACCAAGCGCCAGGGCAGGAGATTACCGCTCGCGATCGCTCACAGGTCGCCTCGCAGACGTTGCGGAAGCCGGACATGCTGCCGCCCGCCGAGATCGATGCCGCGATCGGACGCGTCGTCGACGAGAATTTCGGCGCGCGGCGGGACGAGCTCGTCCAGGCCGTCTCGCGCCTGTTCGGCTTCTCGGCCACCAGCGCCCAACTCCGGACGGTCCTGGTGGAGAGACTGGAACATCTGACGGAGACAGGCGTCCTGACCAGCAAGGGCGACCTGCTCGTGCGCAGCAGGATCGCCGCATGAGGACGCCTCGGCCGGAACCACGTCGGCAGTCCCCTCTCTGGAGCTCACCATGTGCCGCAACATCCGCACGCTCTTCAACTTCGAGCCGCCCGCGACGGAGGACGAGATCCGCGCCTCGGCGTTGCAGTTCGTCCGCAAGCTGAGCGGCTTTGCGCACCCCTCGAAGGTCAACGAGGCCGCCTTCGATCGTGCCGTCGACGAGGTCTCGGAGGCGGCTCGCCGCCTGCTGACGTCGTTGGAGACCGGGCAGCCGGCCCGCGACCGTGAGACGGAAGCGGCCAAAGCGCGCGCCAGAGCCAGAGCGCGCTACGCCTGAGGCGCCTGCCCCGATTGCGCTGCCCATCCCCATGGCGCTCGACGCGGCCGGGTATCGTTCGTTCGACTGCGCCGTCCCGGCGTCCGGCACCGGCCACGGCGAGGCGAAAGCCGGTTCCCGCTTCACGTGGGATGCTCTAAGAGGGCGCCTCCGGCACGCGGCTGCCGCGGCTGATCAGGGGAGGATCACACGATGACGCAACAAGGCCCGGGCTTCGCCACGCTCGCCGTTCACGCCGGCGCGCAGCCAGATCCGACCACCGGAGCGCGGGCCACGCCGATCTACCAGACCACCTCGTTCGTCTTCGACGACGTGGACCATGCCGCTTCGCTCTTCGGCCTGCAGGCGTTCGGCAACATCTACACGCGCATCGGTAACCCGACCAACGCCGTGCTCGAGGAGCGCGTGGCGGCGCTGGAGGGCGGCACCGCCGCGCTCGCCGTCGCGTCCGGCCATGCCGCCGAGTTCCTCACCATGCATGCGCTGATGCAGCCCGGCGACGAGTTCATCTCGGCCACCAAGCTCTATGGCGGCTCGATCAACCAGTTCAATCACTCCTACAAGAATTTCGGCTGGAACGTGGTCTGGGCCGATCCCGACGATCCCGCTGCCTTCGAGCGCGCGCTCAGCCCGCGCACCAAGGCGATCTTCGTCGAGTCGATCGCCAACCCCGGCGGCGTCATCGTCGACATCGAGGCGATTGCCGCCATCGCCAAGAAGGCCAAGGTGCCGCTCATCGTCGACAATACGATGGCGACGCCCTACCTGTGGCGGCCGTTCGAGCACGGCGCCGACATCATCGTCCATTCGGCGACCAAGTTCCTGGGCGGCCACGGCAATTCGATCGGCGGCGTCATCGTCGACGGCGGCACCTTCGACTGGGCCGGCGACGAGCGCTACCCCATGCTCTCCAAGCCGCGGCCCGAGTACGGCGGCATGGTGCTGGGCGAGACCTTCGGCAACTTCGCCTTTGCCATCGCCACGCGCGTGCTGTCGCTACGGGACCTCGGCCCGGCGCTGTCACCGTTCAACGCCTTCCAGATCCTCACCGGCATCGAGACCCTGCCGCTGCGCATGCAGCGCCAGTCGGACTCCGCCCTCGTCGTCGCCGAGCACCTCGCCCGGCACCCCGCGGTGTCCTGGGTCAGCTATCCCGGCCTGGCCGGCGACGCCTATCATGCGCTGGCCCGCAAATACGTGCCCAAGGGCGCCGGCGCCGTGTTCACCTTCGGCCTCAAGGGCGGTTACGAGGCAGGCGTCAAGCTGGTCGGCGCGCTGGAGCTGTTCTCCCACCTCGCCAACATCGGCGACACGCGCTCGCTGGTCATCCACCCGGCGTCGACGACGCACCGGCAGCTGGCGGATGCCCAGAAGATCGCGGCGGGCGCAGGCCCGGACGTGGTCAGGCTGTCGATCGGCCTGGAGGATCCGGCCGATCTCATCGCCGACTTGGACCGGGCGTTAAGCGAGGGCTGACACGGACAGGGAGGGGCGGAGCTTGCCCGTCCCTCCCGCCCGGCCACGCCCTGGCCTGGCCGCCCCCCGCGATCGTACGCAAATCAGATGCGCCGGGGGTTCCGTCGAACCAGACGCTGTTCCTGCGCCGGAGCTTTGAACAGGCGCCGAAGCACCACCGCCGGGGAGGCCTTCTGGGCGACGGTCGTGGACACGATAGCGGTCGCCACTACCCCGATCGGAACGCCAGCCGGCTGGATGATCGTTACCATGACGTGCTCCAAGCACATGCGCCCGGGCGAAACGCTCGCCCGCACGCCGTTACAGCTCGGTGCAGTCGGCTTGACGAAGCCTGCCCCACCTTGCCGACGCCGCTGCCGGCGCGACGTGAAGATTGCCCCGGGCCACCGCCCGCCGCGGTGTCCGACCGCACGCGAAAGACCGTGGCGTTCCTCTTTGTTCCTCGTGCTGATAGAATTAGGTCGAAAAGCTCAGCGGATCACCGCCGGGCAAATATGGTCGGGGATGATCGCGTGACGAACGAGCAGGGGTGGCGCCGGCGAGCCGGGCCGCGAGGAGCAATTGCGGCCGCAGCGCTGACACTCGCGATGACGCCGGCGTTGGGCCAGCCGATCCGGCCGGCCGATCGCGTCGCCTCGGTGCACGAGCTCTACGTCGGCCCGGCCACGGCACAGCGCACGGCGGCCGGTGGCGCCTGCCCGACCAAGCCGGTGCGTGTCGTGTACGCGGGCTACGGCGAGCCGACGACGGTGTGCCCCGACAGCTATGCCAACGGCAATCTGAGCCAACCCGGCCCGGACAACCGCTGACGCGCGAATCAGTGCGCCGGCAGGACTGACGTGCGTGGTGCGAGCCCGGCTCCGGCAAGGCCGGTGCGCCGCGCATGGATTACCGCCGCGGCCAGCACCGCTACGGCGCCCAGCTGGTGCAGCAGGCCGGCCCACAGCGGCACCTGCAGCAGCAGCGTGGCGATGCCGAGCCCGGCCTGCAGGCCGACGATCAGCGCAAGCATCGCTGCCCGGTGGGCTGCCGGCCCGCCGGCCGCCTGGCGCCACGCATCGACGGCATGCAGCAGCGCGAGCGCGAGTAGAACATAGGCGCCGACGCGATGGTCGAACTGCACGGTGGCCACGGTGCCGACGAGGTTCAGCCACCACGGCGTGAGCGGCAGCAGCACCTCGGGGCCCGGCATCAAGCGGCCATCCATCAACGGCCACGTATTGTAGATCAGGCCAGCATGCAGCCCGGCGACGAGCGCTCCGAGGCCGATCTGCACGAACGCGAGCCCGACGAGCAGCCAGGCGGTGGCGCGCAGGCGCGGGGAAGCCGCCGGCTCGGCCCGCGGCCTGAGCCCGACCCAGACAGCCAGCACGGCGGCGAGCACCAGGCAGGCGGCGAGCAGATGCAGCATCAGCTTCACCGGCGCAACGGCGGTCATGCCCGGCTGCAAGCCCGAATGGACCATGATCCAGCCGATGGCGCCCTGCAGCCCGCCGAGCGCGCCGATGCCGGCCAGGATCCACAGCAGGCGGCCGCGCACCGTGCCGCGCATGGCGAAGACGACGAGCGGCAGGAGGTAGACCAGCCCGATCAGCCGGCCGAGCAGGCGATGCGTCCATTCCCACAGGAAAATGAACTTGAACTCCGAGAGCGCCATGCCGGCATTGAGCAGCTTGTACTGCGGCGTCGCCTGGTACTTGGCGAACTCCTCGGCCCAGGCCATGTCCGACAGGGGCGGAATGGCACCCGTCACCGGCTTCCATTCGGTGATCGAGAGGCCCGAGCCGGTGAGCCGCGTCGCGCCGCCCAGGACGACCATCGCAACGACGAGCAGCGCCACGACGACGAGCCACGCCCGCACGGCTCCCATCCGATCCGCGGCGGGAGTTGCGGCCTCCGGCGCCGCGGACGACTGGGACAGGACGGACATGGTCATGGACCGGAATTAGGTCTGTGGCGCATCCAGGGCAACGCGTGCTACCGCCGCAGCCGGATCAGGAGTCGTCCGTACCGGCGGCCGGAGCGCAAGCAGGAGAGACCATGCCCCGCAGCCAGCGCAAACTCATCGGCTCGATCGGAATGATCATCTTCGTGGTGGTCTACGCCCTGGTCGTAATGGTGGTCGCCCAGGGCCGCATCCAGGACGCGCCCAAGCTGGCACAGACGGCGTTCTTCTTCGTCGCCGGCCTCGCCTGGATCATCCCGCTGCTGCCCCTGATCCGCTGGATGGAGCGCGTCGACCGCGACGGCTGATGCGGCCGCCACCCCAAGGCCAGCCACCGCCCTTGGACGGGGCCCGAGGCGGTGCCGGTTGCGGATGCCCTGGCGTTGCGAGTTGACACGCCTGCAGCAACAATTCGGCTCCGGCGCCTGAATCGGCCCGCGCCACGGCCTGTTGCCGCCTCGCGCGGGCCTGATTTCTGCCCGAAAGCTCGGCAGAGTAGCGCCCAACCCGACGTGGTACCGCTGGCGAGGTTCCCGTGCTCGAACTGGCACATCGTATTCAGGTTGAGACACCGCGGTTTGCCGTGCACCTGTTCGTCGGAGCGTCGGCGCTGTTCGTGGCTGCGATGGTGCAGCACAATCTCACGCGCGCCGCCAAGCCGCCGCGGACGCTGCCGTCGTTCACCTCCATGGCGGCCGACGGCAAGTTCGAAGCCCGGTCCAACGGCACGTTGGCCTTCGACGTGGGGCGGGGCCTCAACCTGATCCCACAGCCGCCGAGCACGTTCAGCTTCGCAGCCGATCTCGGCGGCCGCGACTTCCCCGTCCAAGTTGTGCGGATCGCATCGGCGCGGCCGATCGCCGACGCCCCCGTTGCCGCCACGACGCCACGCGCCAAGGCCACGCCGACCGCGCCGCGGACGCCGGCCGCAATGCCGCTGACCACTGCGTCGTTGACCACCGCGTCGTTGACCTTGGCGCCGCTGCCGCCGCAGCGGATGTTCGAGCCCAAGCCTGCCGAGCCCGATACCCTGACCGACTTCACCGATCGGATCCTGGCCATGATCGAGGACCAGGTCCGTCCGGGCAAGCCATCGCCGCGCCAGCCGGCCGCGCCGGCGCGGCTCACGCTCGAGGGGTCGAGCACCGCCCTCAGGCCGCCGCGCCCGATCCCCGGACCGGTCGCCCTCGCCGATCGTGAGCGTCGCCGCGACGGCGGTTTCCGGCTGAACCTCGACGCGGTGTCGCCGCGCGCGCTCGTCGATTCCGGCATCGCCACCCTGCGCGAGGTCGGCACGACGTCCGATCGGCTGATCGGCCGGCTGCTCAACTGAGCGAAACAAGAACCTCGGTCTTATCTGCGCACCCGTGAGGTCTAAAACGCCTCGCCGACCCCGCTCGGCCGCGAAGAGGACCTGGCGGGGCGAACGCTATTGCCGTGCCAGCCGCGCGTTGGTGCGTTCCAGGCGCTTGGCGAGCTCGCGCATCACGGCGATGGCCATCTGCGGGAACTGGCTGAGCAGCTCGATGAAGACGTGCTTGTCGATGCGCAGCGCGATGACCTCGCCCTGGGCGGTGACCGTCGCCGAGCGCGGCGTTTCGGCCAACACGGCCATCTCGCCGACGAGATCGTTGCGGCCGAACTCGGCCACCTTGAGCTGGCCGTTCGGCGTCTCGAGGAGCACGTGCGCGACGCCGTCGAGAATCACGTAAGCCGCGTCGCCGGCGTCCCCCTGCGAAAAGAACCGCTGGCCGGGCGCGAAATTCACCCGTTCGCTGGTGAAGGCGAGCAGCTTGAGGCGCGAGGCATCGATGTCCTTGAACATCGGCACCAGACGCAGTGTCTGCACTTCCGTTTCGAGGGTCATGTCCCATTCCCCACAATGGCGGGCTCGCGCGGGGCGCTCCCCCGGTCCTGCTCGTCCTGCCGTCTCGGCTCGTCCTGTCCGCTCTGCTCGCCCTGGGAGGCGCGGCCTCCGCGAACGATGTGCGGCTGCGTTCCTTCGAAGCGCACGAGCATCTCGAAATGCCGTGGATCGGCAAGGTCCTCCCGCTGCAGCACAGCGACGATCGACTTGTCGCGGAGCCGCTCCACGATCGCCTCGAGCATCGGCTTGATCTGCGTGTCGCCGAAGGCCGAGAAGACGCCGTCGAGGATGAGCACGTCGGGCTGCTTGGCGAGACAGCGGCCGAGGTAGACCGCGGCACGCTGCTGCTGCGACAGCAGCCGGCCGGCCGGCCCGATCTGATAGTCGAGGCCGACGCGCTCGACGTCGAGCCTGAGCCCGAGCTCGTCGATCAGCGCCGTCATCATCGCCGTCATCCGCGGCTGCGCGTCGGCGACGTTGTAGGCGACGCGGCCGAACAGCAGGTTGTCGCGCAGCGGCGCCGCCCCGCAGACGGCCGCGTCGTCGTAAAACTCGACCATGCCCTTCCAGATGCTGTCCTCGAGCGCCTTGTGGAAGGCATGCCGGGCCTTGAGCACGCGTTCACGCAAGCCGTCGTCCAGCATGCCGAGACGGTGGCGCGGCTCGATATAGTCGAGCGGCAGGGCGATCAGCCGGCTGCGGTCGTCGCCGACGAGGCCCGCCTCGCCCCGTGCCGTCCAGCGGCGCACGATCTCGTCGTATTCGTCGAGCTCATCGGCGGCGATGAAGGAGAACTGCTCGAACAGCGGATGGCCCGAGGGCAGGTCGCGGAAGATTTCCGACATGGTCGTGGCGATGCGTGCGCCGATGCGCAGCAGGTCGGGCGTCAGCCGGCCGGCATCGAGCACCTTGCGGACCACCGGATTGGCCGCAAGGCCCCGCCCCTTGAACGGCTGCCCGAGCGGCACGCCGAACAGCAGGTTCTCGCCGATCGTCGCCTGCGTGTTGTAGCGGTCGATGTCGAATGTCTCGACCAGATGGGCGACGTCCGCAGCGGCCATGCGCTCGCGCAGCTGATGGCGGGCCTCGACAAGGCGCTCGGCCAGTTCCGGGTAGCGCTGCGGATCGACCCGGCCGAGCAGCCCGAAGCGGAACAGCGTGTCGTGCAGCCCGACCATGTCCAGGATCTTGATGAGATACTGGTCGAGCTCTCCCTCGTTGGCGACGCCGAGCGCAGCGAAATCGATCCAGTTCCCGCTCGGCGTCGGCAGCGGATTGCCGGTCCGCAGCGCCTCGCTGCGGCGGATGCGCTCCGCATTGCTCTCGACATCGTCCCCGAGCCTCGGCTGCCGGCGCAGCCCGTAGATCAGATTGTCGCGCAGCGAGCCCGGAAACAGGACCGGGTCCGGGCCGGCGTAGGCGAGGCGCCGCCCGATCACCGATTCGGATACGCGGGACAGGTCCTGCCCGCCGTAGAGGATGCGGCCGCCGTAGTCGGTGATGCGGCGCGCCAGCACGCGGGCCACGGCGCTGGGGGCCTGGCTGGCGTCGCCGACCAGGGCCAGATGCACCGGCAGCGGCTGCTCGAAGCTCAGATGATCGAGAATGGGCGAACCGTGCGGATCGGTGATCCGGAGGTCCTCGGCCTTGACCGGGCCGACGAGATGCGGCGGCTCCTCGACCGGCTCGAACATCTCGGGCGGGAACAGCCGGTCCGGCGAGAATTGCTGGACCACCTGATCGTACTTGATCTGCACGTCGAGACGCTGCTGGTCCCAGTCAATCAGCTCCTTCAGCGGCGGCGGCAGGTCGCGATAGGCGGCGATGACGGCGACGAGCTGGCCGATGTCGAGCGTCCCCTTGAGCGCGAAGTAGCCGCCGACGGCGTAGAAGAAGAACGGCGTGATCTGCGCCAGGAGGTTGTTCAGGAACTTGACCATGAACTTCCACTTGTAGATGCGGAAGCGCAGGTCGAAGAGCTCGTAGAGGCGTTGCCCCATCTCCGCCTTTTCCCAGGCGGTGGCGTCGTGCACGTGGACGGCCTCCAGCCCGTCCACCACCTCACCCACCCTGCCGGCGAGTCGGCGCGACAGAATCTGACGCTGCTTGCCAAGGCGCAGCTGGATGCGGCGCATCCTGGGAATGACCGTGAACTGTATGGCGACCATGCCGCCGGCGATGACGCCGAGCCAGAAGCTCTGCATCAGGATGAAGGCCATGGCGGTCAGCGCCTGCGAGCCCAGCAGCATGGGCGCGACCAGCGCATCGCCGATGAAGCCGCCGATGGGCTCGACCTCGTCCTTGATCATCGTCGCCGTTTCCGACGACTTGACGGTGCGCAGCGTCTCCGGCTGGAAGCGCAGGGTGATGGAGAACAGGTCGAACCGCAGGCGGCGCAGCATGCGCTCGCCCAGGGCGCCCTTGGCGACGTTGATCCAGTACTTGAACGCACCGTTGATCAGCACGAAGAACAAGAACAGGCTCGACAAGCCGAACAGCAGAGCGAGCTGGCCGACATCGAAGCCGTGGAACAGCTCCACATGACGGCCGCCGAGAAAGCCCGGGAGGTTGAAGCTGATCTCGAAGAAGGTGGTGGAGGTCTTGCCGCTCTTGAACGCGCCGCCCTGGATCGCCTCGTTGACGATGCGCTTGGGCAGATCGAGCGACCAGTAATAGAACGGCAACGACGCCAGCACGACCGCGAAGATGACGAGCTGATCGCGGCGAGAGTGGCGCCAGATGTACCGGAACAGGCTTCGCTCCAAAGCCCTCTCCGCGGGTTTCGACAGCCGACAGGCTGAGTTAATGGCAAAATCGACGAATGCAAAGGGCCCCCTTCAGGGGGGATGCGTCGGTCGGGAGACGTGCTAACGTAGCGCCAGCTACGGGAGCCGAATGCTTCCGCGATCCGAACAGCACGCGGGGGGCGCGATGACGGACGACGGACGAGGGGCGCGTGCGCTCGGATGGACGTGTCCGAGCCATCGGGCATGGCGTCTATCCTGCCATGCAAACGCTGATATCGTCGGAGGGACGAGGCGTGGCCCGGCCTCGAGCGGCCGTGCGGCGGCCGGCGCGCGTCCATGCGTCCAGCCTGGTCCGTACCGCACGCCGTAACCGGAGAGCTCCGTTCGTCTTGCCCGAAGAGTCGTCTTGCCCGAAGAGTTTCCCGTGGATGCAACGAGTCTTGCCCGCGTTCTGATCTACAGCCACGACACGTTCGGGCTCGGCCACCTCCGGCGCTCCCGCGCCATCGCCAACGCGCTGGTCGCGAGCCAGCCCAGCGTCTCCGTCATCATCATTTCCGGCTCGCCGGTCATCGGCAATTTCGAGTTTCGCTCCGGCGTCGACTATGTCCGCATCCCCGGCGTGGTGAAGCTCGCCAACGGCGATTACCGCACCCTCAATCTCGGCATGGGGATCGACGAAGCCGCCATGCTCCGCGGCGACATCATCCGGCAGACGGTCGAGAGCTTCCGGCCCGACATGGTGATCATCGACAAGGAGCCGACCGGCTTTCGCGGCGAGGTCATGGACGCGCTGGACCGGGCCAAGGCCCGCGGCGCCCGCATCGTGCTGGGCATTCGCGACATCATGGACGAGCCATCGCGGCTGGTGCCCGAGTGGGAGCGCAAAGGCGCGGTCGAGGCCTTGCAGACCTACTACGACGATATCTGGGTCTACGGCCTCAAGGATATCTACGAGCCGCTCGCCGCCTTCAATCTGCCCAGGCACGTCCTCGACCGCATCACCTATACGGGCTACCTGCGCCGCGCCCTGCCGCGCGATCCCGAGCTCAACCCGCACCCGAAGATCACCAGGCGACCGTTCATCCTCGTCACCGGCGGCGGCGGCGGGGACGGCGAGGACATGCTGGATTGGGTGATCAGCGCCTACGAAGCCGATCCGCGACTCACCGTGCCGGCGCTCATCGTCTTCGGCCCGTTCATGGCGCGCGAGCGCTGCAAAGCGTTCCTGGAACGCGTCGCCAGGCACCCCAAGCTGGAGGCGCTGTCGTTCGACAGCAAGCTCGAGACCCTCATGAACAAGGCGACCGCCGTGGTCGCCATGGGCGGCTACAACACGTTCTGCGAGGTCCTGTCGTTCAACAAGCCGGCCCTGATCGTGCCGCGCTGCAAACCGCGGCTGGAGCAATACATCCGCGCCGTGGCCGCCGAGCGGCTCGGCCTGGTCAGCATGATCGTCGAGGAAAGCGGCCGCCGCGATCCATTGCGCATGGCGGAGGCGCTGCTGCGCCTGCCGGACCAGCGTCGCCCCGGCGATGCCATCGTGCCGGGACTGCTCGACGGCACCGACGCGGTGCAGCGAGACTTCGCCCGGTGGCTCGCCCATCGCCAGCCGCCGCTCGCCCGTAGCCACGCGGCGGAGTAACCGGGTCCATGCGGTGGAGTCGACATTCGCGTCACGTGCGGGCCGCGTACTAGAGCGCGATGATTTGTCTTCGAATCATCGCGCTCCAGGTTATCGGTGTGAGCATGGTCTTATCCAAAAACCGGCGTCCACTTTTTGGGATCGTGCTCTAGCATGCGCGCACCGCCTGAGGCGCACGTCGCCGTCGTCGTCAAGGGCTATCCCCGCCTGTCCGAGACCTTCATCGCCCAGGAGCTTCTCGAGCTGGAGCGGCGCGGGCTGACACTGGCGATCTGGTCTCTGCGGCAACCGACCGACAAGGCCGTGCACCCCATGCACCGGCAGATATCGGCCCCCGTGACCTACCTGCCCGAGTATCTGCACCGGGCGCCCCTGCGCGTGCTGCGCGGCGCCGCCTGGTCCGCGCGCCGCCCCGGCTTCGGCACGCTGCTGCGCACCTTTCTCGCCGATCTCAGGCGCGATCTCACCGTCAACCGGGTGCGACGGCTCGGCCAGGCCTTCGTCCTCGCCCGTGAGCTGCCGGCGACGGCACTCCACGTGCACGTCCACTACCTGCACACGCCCGCATCCGTGGTGCGCTACGCAGCCCTGCTGCGCGGCTTCAGCTGGAGCTTTTCCGCCCACGCCAAGGACATCTGGACCACGCCGGACTGGGAGAAGCGGGAGAAGATCGCCGCCTGCGCCTTCGGCGTGACTTGCACCGCCACCGGCCATCGCGTGCTGGCGGCGCTGGCGCCGCAGCCGGAGCGGGTGGTCCTCGCCTATCACGGCCTTGATCTCACCCGCTTTCCCGAGCCGCCCGTGGCGCGCCCGCCCCGCACCGGCGCGGATCCGGCCGATCCGGTGCGGCTCGTGTCGGTGGGCCGGGCCGTCGCCAAGAAAGGCTTCGCCGACCTGCTGCGAGCCCTGGCGGCGTTGCCGCCCGACCTCAACTGGCAGTTCGCCCACGTAGGCGGCGGCGAATTGCTCGACGACCTCAAGGCGCAGGCCGCCGAGCTCGGCATCGCAAGCCGGGTCGTGTTCCTCGGCGCGCGCCCCCAGCCGGACGTGATCAGCCTGCTGCGTGAGGCCGACATCTTCGTGCTGCCGGCCAAGCGAGCCCGGTCCGGCGACCAGGACGGCCTGCCCAACGTGCTGATGGAGGCGGCGAGCCAGGGGCTTGCCATCGTCGCCACCACCTTTGCCGGCATTCCCGAGTTCGTCCGCGACGGCGAGGACGGCGTTCTCGTGCCGCCCGGAGACTGGGAAGCGCTCGCCAACGCCGTCAATCTGCTCGCACGCGAGCCCGAGCGGCGCGAGGCCCTGGGCCGGTCGGCCTTCGGCCGCCTGCAAAGCCGATTCGGCATGGCCGAGGGCATCGACGTCATCGAGGCGAAGCTCAGGGCAGCGCTGGGCGAGCCCGCCGCGGCGACGGTGCCGGCCCCGCCCCGCACCGCGGACGCCGCGCCGTGACGGCGCCGATCCCGATCGCCTTCTACGCGCCGCTCAAGGCGCCGGACCATCCGGTGCCGTCGGGAGACCGCACCGTGGCGCGCAACCTGCTGCGCGGGCTCGAGGCCGCAGGCTTCGCGCCGGAGATCTTTTCGCGCCTCCGGTCGCACGACCCGGTCGGCGACAGCCGGCGGCAGCACGCCATCCAGGCCGAGGCCCAGGCCGAGGCGCACGGCATCGTCGCCCGCTGCCGGACGGCGCCGGCGCACCGCCGGCCGCGGCTCTGGTTCACCTACCACGTCTACTACAAAGCGCCGGACTGGATCGGTCCGGCCGTGGCGCGCGCCATGGCCCTGCCCTACGTCGTCGCCGAGGGGTCGCGGGCCGGCAAGCGCGCCGACGGTCCCTGGCGACTGGGCCACGCCGGCGCGGAGGCGGCACTCGACCAGGCCGCACTGGTCCTGGTGCTGAACGAGGCCGACCGCGACAGCCTGGTGCAGGCGCAGCCGCCGGGGCAGCGGCTCGTCGCGCTGCCGCCGTTCGTCACCGCCCTCCTGCCCCCCGAGCCCGCGGACCGGACGGGCGCGGCAGGGCCGGTGCGGCTGCTCGCCGTCGCCATGATGCGCGAGGGCGACAAGCTCGCTTCGTATCGGCTGCTGGCCGATGCGCTCGGCCGCCTGGCGCCCGAGAGCTGGAGCCTCGACATCGTCGGCGACGGTCCGGCCCGGCCCACGGTCGAGCGCCTGTTCGCGGCCTTCGGCGACCGTGTCGCCTTACTCGGGGCCATGGCGGGGCCGGCGCTCGACGCGGCCTACGCGAGCCACGACCTGCTGGTCTGGCCCGCGGTCAACGAAGCCTTCGGCATGGTGCTGCTCGAGGCCCAGGCGGCGGGATGCCCGGTCGTCGCCGGCGGCTATGGCGGCGTCGCCGGCGTGGTCCGCGACGGCGTCACCGGCCGGTTGACCCCGCCCGGGGACACGTCGGCCTTCGCCGCTGCCGTGGCGGCGCTCATCGCCGATCCCAACGAGCGCCGGGCCATGGGCCGAGCCGCCCGCAGCTTCGTGGCGCGCGAGCGCAGCCTCGAGGCCTCGGCCCGCATACTGCGCGAGAGCCTGCTCGGTCTCATCGGCAGGAGCCCATCATGAGCCTGCGTATCCTGATCGCCGTCACGCACCTGCTCGGGGTCGGGCACCTGACCCGGGCTGCCGCCGTCGGGCGCGGTCTTGCCCGTCGCGGCCATGCAGTGACACTGGTCTCCGGCGGCCGCCGGGCGCCGCTCGTCCGCATGGACGGCCTGCGGCTGGTGCAGCTCGAGCCGGTGCAGGTACGCGGCACCGCCTTCTCCGCCCTGCTCGACGAGGCCGGCGAGCCGCTGACGGCCGACGCCACGCAGCGTCGGCAGGCAGCGCTGCGGGCGGCCTACGAGGCGACGCAGCCGGACGTGGTCATCACCGAGCTGTTCCCGTTCGGTCGCCGCGCGCTCGCCGACGAGTTCACGGTACTGCTGGAGGCCGCCCGTGCCGCCTCGGAGCGGCCGCTGGTGCTGGCCTCGGTCCGCGACATCCTGGCGGCACCGAGCAAGCCCGCTCGGCTGGCGCAGACACACGAGATCCTGCGCACCTTCTACGACGGCGTCCTCGTCCATGCCGATCCGGCGGTGGTGCCGCTCACCGCGTCCTGGCCGATCGCCGCCGACCTGACCGATCGCCTGCGCTATACCGGCTATGTCGACGACCCGCCGCCGGACGCCATCGCCGCGGAGGCGTTGCCGAGCGGCGAGATCATCGTCTCGGGCGGCGGCAGCGCTGCGGGACAGGCGCTCTATGCCACGGCCCTGGCGGCCGCGGCCCGCGACACCGCCCGCCGTTGGCGCCTGCTCGTGGGCCAGGGCGTCGGTGCGGACCTCTTCGCCGCCTGGCAGGCACAGGCTCCCCACGTCGCCGTCGAGCGGGCCCGGCCGGACTTTCGCGCGCTGCTCGGGCGCTGCGCCGTCTCGGTGAGCCAGCTGGGCTACAACACCGCCCTGGACTTGATCGCCACACGCGCTCGGGCCGTCGTCGTGCCCTTCGCCGACGGCGGCGAGACGGAACAGAGCGATCGCGCCCTGCTGTTCGCCGCGCGCGGGCTGGTGACCACGCTCGACGCCGAGGCGCTCACCCCGGACACGCTGCTCGCGGCCATCGATGGAGCGCTGCGGCGCCCCTCCCCCGACGCAGCCGGTATCGCCATCGAGGGCGCGACGCGCACTGCCGAGATCGTCGAAGAGTGGGCCGCCGCCCGTGCGCCCGGATCGCCGGCGCCCATGCGTCGTTTCGACTTCACGCCACTCACCGCGGCGCTCGACCGGCATGCCGGCGCGAGCCCGCTGCCGTTCTGGTGGCGCGACGACGACGCCATCGTGACCACCCGCGCGCTGACGCGCCTGCTCGCCATCGCCCGCCGCTTCGACGCGCCGCTGGCCATCGCCTCGATCCCCGGCCGGGCCCAGGCGGAGCTGGCCGAGGCGTTGGCCGGCGCCCCCCTCGTCGACGTGCTCGTGCACGGCCTGACCCACGCCAATCACGCCCCAGCGAGCGAAAAGAAGATGGAGTTCGGGGCTCACCGCCCGATCGGCGAGCTGGTCGCCGATGCCGCCGAGGCACTCGCCCTCGCCCGGCGGCGCTTCGGCGCGGCGCTGCTGCCGGTGTTCGTGCCGCCGTGGAACCGCGTCGCGCCCGCCCTCGTCGACCGTCTGCCAGGCCTCGGCTACATCGGCCTGTCGACCGCCAACGATCGCGGCGCCGTCGAGCCGGTGCCGGGGCTTCGCCAGGTCAACACCCACGTCGATCCGATCGATTGGCACGGCACGCGCAGCCTCGCCGATCCCGACCGGATCGTCGCGGACCTGACCCGTGCGGTGGAGCGCCGCGGCGGCGCCACCATGCCTGAGCCGATCGGCCTGCTCACCCACCATCTGGTGCACGATGATGTGATCTGGTCCTTCGTCGAGCAACTGCTGGCCACGCTCGCCGGCCATGCTGGCGCGCGGATTGCTAGGACGCGGTCCGTGTTTGTGGCGGCCGCGTCCGTTTCCGGACCGGCTCCCTTCGATACTGGTGTCGTCGATAACGGGCGGAGTGAACCTTTTTAATGACCCATCTTGCGCATAGCCGATGTAATATGAGGCCGAGCACCCCGTGGATGGGTGCTACCGAGCACAGCCGGCCTGCGCGACCGGTGCTATCGCCAAACGTCGCCATGATGCTGCCGCCGTCGCGGCTGCATGAACAGGCAACGAGAAGAAATGCGGTGGGCCGCGCGGGTCCGCAGCATGGTCGGTCAGGGAGAGGCCCATGGGTGTGAGCGGCCCGGTGCTGCTTGCCGTCAGCGATCTTGCGGTCAATTTCGCGAGTCACGGTTCGACGACACGTGCCCTCGATGGCGTGTCCTTCACCATTCCCAGGGGCAAGACCGTCGCGCTGGTGGGTGAGTCCGGCTCGGGCAAATCGGTCACCGCCCAGGCCATCCTGCGCATCCTGCCCAAGGCCGCCAGCATCGCCGGCGGCTCGATCGTCTTCCAGGATCCGCGCGGCGGCGAGGCGGTCGACATCACGCGCCTCGATGCGTCCGGGCGCGAGATGCTGGGCCTGCGCGGTGGCCGCATCGCCATGATCTTCCAGGAGCCGATGAGCTCGCTCTCGCCCCTGCACACCGTGGGCGATCAGGTCACGGAAGCGTACCTGCTGCACAAAGGCGGCTCGCGGGCCGAAGCGCGCAAGGCGGCCGAGGCTGTGTTCGCCCGGGTCGGCCTGCCCGACCCGGCGCGCGTCTTCGTGACCTATCCGTTCGAGCTCTCCGGCGGCATGCGCCAGCGCGCCATGATCGCCATGGCGCTGATCTGCCAGCCGGCGCTGCTCATCGCCGACGAGCCGACGACGGCGCTGGACGTGACCACGCAGGCGCAGATCCTCGAGCTGATCAAGAACCTGCAGGTCGAGACCGGCATGTCGGTCCTCCTCATCACCCACGACCTGGGCGTCGTCGCCAACGTGGCCGACGAGGTCGTGGTGATGTACCGGGGCCGCATCGTCGAATCGGGGGATCGGGAGGCCATCTTCCGGGACCCACAGCATGCCTATCTGCGGGCGCTGATGGCGGCCGTGCCGCGCTTCGACATGCAGCCGGGAGAACGGCTGACGCCGCTGCGCGAGATCGCCACCGCCGAGATGATCGCCGCCGCCCCCGTCGCGGCCGGCCCCCCTCCCAAGGGGGCGGTGCTCGACGTGGCCGGCATCTCCAAGGTGTTCACGCTGCGCGCCGGCTGGTTCTCCGGCAACCTGCGCCAGGTGCGCGCCGTCTCCGACGTGAACCTGACTCTCATGCCGGGCACGACGCTGGGGCTGGTCGGCGAATCGGGCTGCGGCAAGACCACTGTCTCGAAGATGATCATGCGGGCGCTCAAGCCGGACTCGGGCTGCATCCGCTTCGACGACGGCACCGGCCTGCGCGATATCCAATCCCTCGACGGCGACGACCTGCTGCGCTACCGGCGCGCCGTCCAGTTCATCTTCCAGGACCCGTTCTCGTCGCTCAATCCGCGCATGACCGTCTATCAGCTGCTGACCGAGCCGCTGCGCATTCACGATCAGAGCAGCGAGGCGGAGAAATTCGCCAAGGCCAAGATGCTGATCGAGATGGTGGGCCTCGACAAGCGCCACCTGCGTCGCTACCCGCACTCGTTCTCCGGCGGCCAGCGCCAACGCCTCGGCATCGCCCGGGCGCTGGCGCTGTCACCCAAGGTGCTGCTCTGCGACGAGCCGGTGTCGGCCCTCGACGTCTCGGTGCAGGCGCAGATCCTCAATCTGCTCAAGGATCTGCAATCGGCGCTGGGGCTCTCCTACCTGTTCGTCTCGCACAACTTGGCGGTCGTCGACTATATCGCCGACACCATTGCCGTCATGTGCCGCGGCCATATCGTCGAGCAGGCGCCGAAGGTGGCGCTGTTCCGCAACCCGGTGCACCCGTACACGCAGGCCCTGCTGGCGGCGGTGCCCGATCCGGACCTCGACCATCCCCTCGACTTCGACACGCTGCGCACCGGCCGCTTTTCCGACCCTACCGCGTGGCCGCACCCGTTCGGGCTCGGGAACGACCGCCCCAGCCAGATGGAGGAGATCGAGCCCGGCCACTGGGTCCGCACCACCGCCAGCAAAAAGGCCGCCGCATGACCCACGTGCTCAACCGGCGCGACCTGCTGCTCCAGGCGGGCGCCGCCCTGGCGGTGCTGCCGCTGGCGACCCGCGCGCTCGCCGACATCGGGTTGCAGGAGGCGCCGGTCTTCGCCGACCGCGTGGCCAGCGGCAAGCTGCCGCCGATCGCCCAGCGCGTGCCCAAGCAGCCCTTCATTTCCGACCTCGCGGCCAACGGCCGCACGGTCGGCAAGCCGGGCGGCGCGATGACCACCCTGATCGCCAGGCTGCGCGATGTCCGCTACCTCTCGGCCAACGCCTATACCCGGCTGGTGGGGTACACCGACAAGCTCGTGCTGCGCCCGGACATTCTCGCCGCCCTCGACAACGAGGGCGGCCGGGCGTTCACCCTGCGTCTGCGCGAGGGCCATCGCTGGTCGGACGGACAGCCGTTCACGGCGGAGGATTTTCGCTACTACTGGGAAGACATCGTCAACAACAAGCAGCTCAGCCCGGCGGGCGTGCCGACCTACATGCTCGCCGACGGCAAGCCGCCGAAGTTCGAGGTGCTCGACGACCATACGGTGCGCTACACCTGGGCGACGCCGAACCCGCTGTTCCTGCCGACGCTGGCGGCCCCGCAGGACCCGTTCATCTATCGGCCGGCCCACTTCCTCAAGAATTACCACGCCAAATACGCCGACAAGGACAAGCTCGACCAGGCGGTTGCCAAGGCCAAGGTGCGCTCGTGGGCGCCGCTGCATAACCGCATGGACAGCATGCTGGAGAACTCCAACCCGGAGCTGCCGACGCTGTTCCCGTGGCGGGCCATGCCGTCGAGCTCGGGCGCGCGGATCGTCTTCGAGCGCAACCCCTACTTCCATCGCATCGACACGGCCGGCCAACAGCTGCCCTACGTCGACCAAGTGTTCGCCGACGTGGCTTCGGCCAGCCTGTTCGCAGCCAAATCGAACGCCGGCGAGGTGGACTTCCTCGCCCGCGGCCTCGCCATGAACGACATTCCGGTGCTGAAGCAGGGCGAGAAGGCGCAGGGCTACAAGACCCTGCTCTGGCGGCTGGCGCGCGGCTCCGAGGTGGCGCTCTATCCCAACCTCACGGCGACCGATCCGCTCTGGCGCCAGCTGAACCGCGACGTGCGCTTCCGCCGTGCCCTGTCGCTGGCCATCGACCGCCACACCATCAACAACGCGCTGCTCTTCGGCCTCGGCCAGGAAGGCAACAATACGGTGCGTGAGGGCTCGGCCCTGTTCAAGCCCGACTACCGCAGCAGCTGGGCCCAGTACGACGACGCTGCCGCGGCCGGGCTGCTCGACAGCATCGGACTCGCCAAGGGCCGCGGCGGCATCCGCAACCTGCCCGACGGCCGGCCGGTGGAGATCGTCGTCGAGGTCGACAGCGACACCGGCTTGGCCGTCGACACGCTGGAGCTGATCACCGAGTTCTGGCGGGAGGTCGGCGTCAAGCTGTTCATCAAGCCGCAGGATCGCACCATCCTGCGCAACCGCGCCTACGACGGGCAGACGGTGATGGTGGCGAGCCAGGGCCTCGACAACGCCATTCCCACCGCCGAGATGGTGCCGGACGAGCTCGCCCCCGTCCACCAGGACAATTTCGCCTGGCCGCGGTGGGGCCAGTACATCGAGACGAAGGGCGCCAGCGGCGAAGCGGTGGATCTGCCCGAAGCGCAGAAGCTGCTCGACCACTACAGGACCTGGCTCGGCTCCACCGACACCGCCCAGAAGACGGCTGCCTGGCACGCCATGCTGGCGCTGCATGCCGACAACCAGTGGATCATCGGCACCGTTGCCGGCGCCATCCAGCCGGTGGTGCTGCGCGACGGCCTCACCAACCTGCCGGCCGAGGCGCTCTACAGCTGGGCGCCGACATCGCTGCTCGGCATTTACCGCATCGACGAAGTCTTCTGGGACCGTCAAGACCGCCGGATCGCCAAAGCCCCATGATCGCTTACATCGCTCGCCGGTTGCTCACCATGGTCGGCACGCTGCTGATCATCAGCGCGCTCGTCTTCGCCATCATCAAGTTGCCGCCGGGCGACTTCCTGACCAACCAGATCGCGGAGCTGCGCGCCCAGGGGGGTGAGGCTGCGGCCACCAAGGCGGCCTTCCTCATCAAGCAGTACGGCCTCGATCTGCCGGTCTGGAAGCAATACCTCGTATGGCTCGGCATCTGGCCCGGCCCCAACGGCTTTTCCGGCCTGCTGCAGGGGGACTGGGGCTGGTCGTTCGAATACGACCGGCCCGTCGATCAGGTGGTCGGCGATGCGGTGTGGCTGACCCTCTTGGTCAACATCGCCGTGCTCATCTTCGTCCACGTGGTGTCGATCCCGATCGCCATCTTCTCGGCGGTCCGGCAGTACTCGTGGGGTGACTATCTGGCGACCTTCATCGGCTATATCGGCCTTGCCGTGCCGAACTTCCTGCTGGCGCTGATCCTGCTCTACTACACCAACCGCTGGTTCGGCATCTCCATCGGCGGGCTGTACGATCCACAATACGCCAACGCGCCATGGTCATGGGGCAAGGTGGTGTCGCTGGGCCAGCACCTCATCGTGCCGACCCTGGTGATCGGGCTCTCCGGCACCGCGGCCATGATCCGCCGCATGCGCGCCAACCTGCTGGACGAGCTCAGCAAACAGTACTACGTGACGGCCAAGGCGAAGGGCGTGCCGCCGACCAAGGCGCTGCTCAAATATCCATTCAGGATGGCGCTGAACCCGTTCGTCGCCGACATCGGCAACATCCTGCCTCATCTCGTATCCGGCTCGATCCTGGTGTCGCTGGTGCTGAGCCTGCCCACCGTGGGGCCGATCCTGCTGGGCGCGCTCCGCAGCCAGGACCAGTTCCTGGCCGCCTTCATCCTCATGTTCGTGGCGATCCTGACGGTGGTCGGCATGCTGATCTCCGATCTGCTGCTGGCCTGGCTCGATCCACGCATCCGGCTCGGGGCACGGTAGACCGCCATGAACCTCATCACCCAAACCAAGGCTCCGAGCGGTCCCGGCACGCCGCACTTCGTCGACGCCAGGCCGTTCGATCCCGGCGCCAGCGAGCCGATGGCCAACGAGGACGAGCGCTATTGGCGTGCCTCGGCGCTCACGCTGATCTGGTGGAAGTTCAAGCGCCACCGCATCGCGCTCGCCTCGGCCATCGTCCTGCTGGCCTTCTACGCCATGCTGCCGTTCGTCGAGGTGATCGCGCCCTACCCGCTCACCAAGCGCCACGGCGACTTCCTGTACGCGCCGCCGCAACCGGTGCACCTGATGCACGAAGGCCGCTTCGTCGGGCCCTTCGTCTATCCCTACAGCTTCAAGTTCAACCTCGACACCTTCACGCGCGACTACGAGGTCGACCGCACCAAGCCGCAGCCGATCCGCTTCTTCTGCAAGGGTGACACCTACAGCTTCTGGGGGATGTTCGACGCCAGCTTCCACGTGATCTGCCCGCCGGAGGGCGGTACCATGTTCCTGCTCGGCACCGACCGGCTGGGCCGGGACGTGCTGTCGCGCATCATCTACGGCGCGCGCATCTCGCTCACCGTCGGCCTCTTCGGCATCGCCGTCTCGTTCGCGCTCGGCCTGTTCTTCGGCGGCCTCGCCGGCTACCTGGGCGGCTGGGTCGACAACCTCATCCAGCGGGTCATCGAGATCCTGCGCTCCCTGCCGGAGCTGCCGCTGTGGCTCGCGTTGTCGGCGGCGCTGCCGGCGAACTGGAGCCCGCTGCTCGTCTTCTTCGGCATCACCATCATCCTGGGGCTGCTCGACTGGCCCGGGCTGGCGCGCGCCGTCCGCAGCAAGCTGCTGGCGCTACGCGAGGAGGATTTCGTCAAGGCAGCGGAGCTGATGGGCGCCTCGCGCGCCCGCATCATCGGCAAGCACCTGATCCCGAACTTCATGAGCCACCTCATCGCCTCGGCGACCCTGTCGATTCCGTCGATGATCCTGGGCGAGACGGCGCTGTCGTTCCTCGGCCTCGGCCTGCGGCCGCCGATCACCAGCTGGGGCGTGCTGCTCAACGAGGCGCAGAACCTGGCGTCGGTGAACCTCTACCCGTGGCTATTGGCGCCGATCGCCCCGGTGGTCATCGTGGTGCTGGCCTTCAACTTCATGGGTGACGGCCTGCGCGACGCGGCGGACCCGTATCACTAGAGCATGATCCCAAAAACTGGACCCGGTTTTTGGATAAGATCATGCTCAAAACAAAGACTTAGAGCGGGCTGATGATTCGAAGATAAATCATCCCGCTGTAGAGAACGCTGATGGCCGGGTCAGGGCCCGGCCATCAAACGCGGCGTAACTATTCAGCCGCCCGCGACCCGGCGTCGTCGCGTCCCAACCGGCGCTTCGCCCACGCGGCCATCTCCTCCATCGTGCTCTGCGTCTCCGGCAGGAACGGGAAGACCGTGTAGACGTGGACGGAATCCTCGACGAGCCGCAACGTCACGTCGACGCCAGCCCGGCTCGCCTTCTCCGCCAGCCGCGTCGTGTCGTCCAACAGCACTTCGCCCTGCGCCGCCGTGAGGAACAGCGGCGGCAGGCCGCCGAGATCGCCGAACAGCGGCGAGACCAGGGGATCCGTCGGCTCGTGCCCCTGGAAGTATGAGGCGCCCATGAAGGTGAGCAGGTCGCGGTTGGCGGCCGGATCATCGCCGCTGAAGGCGCGCACGCTCGCACCCGACAGTGTGAGATCGGTGAACGGGGCTGCGGCGACGATGCCTGCGGGCAGCGGATCGCCGGCGGTGCGGAGCGCGAGCGCCAACGCCAGCGCGAGACCGCCACCGGCCGACTCTCCAGATAGCAGGATCGATCCGGCCGGAATCCCCTGCCGCAGCAGCGCGCGATAAGCGCTGACCGCGTCGTCGATCGCCGCGGGATAGGGATGCTCGGGGGCCAGCCGGTAGTCGACCGTGTAGCAGGTGCCGCCGACCGCCGCCGCCAGGCGACTTGCATACTCGAGCGAGCCCTTCGCCGATCCGATCAGATAGCCGCCGCCGTGAAAATGGAGCACCACGTGCGCAGGGTCCGCGCCCGGTGCAGCCACCCGCCAGGCCCTCACGTCGCCGAGCTCCTGCTCCACCGCGGCCACGCCCTCCGGCAGCGGGAAGTTGGTGGTCAGGAACCGGTCGTAGGCCTCGCGCAAGCCGTCGTGGCCGCGGGCGACGTCCTCCGGCCGGAACGCATACTTCCACAGGTCGAAGGCCCGCTGGCTCTCGGGGCGACGCAACCGCTTGCCCTCGCGCAGGCCGGTGACGTTGAGCACCTCGCCAGGCGGCCCCTCCGTCGCCCGGACGACATCGTAGGCCCAGGCCAGCCCCCAGCTCGTCTCGGCCAGCGGATCGATGCGGGCCATGCCCTTCCATCGGGCGTTGCGATCGCGCAGCCGCCGCGGCTCGGTCTCATGCACGAGCTTGACCACGGCGCGCGCGCCGGCCTGGATGCGCGTGGTGCGCGGCAGGCGCCGATGCTCGTACTCCAGCAGCGCGCCCGGCACGTCGCCCTGCCGTCGCGCCAGCACGCGCGCCAGCGTCCAGGCGTCCTCGATGCTCTGGCCTGCGCCCGCGGCCAAGAAAGGCACCATCGGATGCGCGGCATCGCCGAGCAAGGTGATCCGGCCCGACGTCCAGCCGTCGATCGGGTCGCGGTAGTACATGCCGGTGACGAACGCGGTCTTCGCCTGCTCGAGCATGGCCCGGGCCCGCGGCTCGGCGTCCTCGAAGGAGCGCAGCATCTCGTCGATATCGCCGCTCTCGCTCCACGACTCGCGATGAACCTCGTGGGCGGGAACGGACGCCAGGATGCTGTAGAGGTTCCCCGGGCGCACCCAATAGGTGATCAGGGTTCGCCCGGGGCCGAACCAGTAGTTGCCCCGCTCCTCGAGCCCGAGACCGTCGAGTTGCGCCGCCGGGATCAGCGAGCGCCACATCAGGATGTTGGCAAAATGCTTCTCCTCGGGCCCACGCAGATGCTCGCGAACGACGGAGTGAATGCCGTCGCAGCCGACGAGCGCGTCCGCCTGCAGCGTCTCCCCAGTTTGCAGGCGAGCCTCGACGCCGTCGGCGGTCTGGGATACGGCGACGCATCGCGCGCCGAGCCGGATCGCCTCCGCGGGCAGCGCCTCGCGCAGGATGTCGACGAGATCGGCGCGATGAACATTGTACATCGGGGCGCCGTAGCGCACGGCCGCCTCGTCGCCGAGCGGCGCCTGGAACAGCAGGCGGCCCGTATGCAGATCGCGATAGTCATAAGACAGGGGCTTCACGCCGACGGCCCGAATCGCGTCCTCGACACCGATCTCCCGCAGCACGATCGCTGCATTGGCGCCGATCTGGATTCCGGCGCCGACCTCCGTCATGACCTCGGCTTGTTCCAGCACGAGCACGTCGATACCGTGGTGACGCAGTGCAATCGCAGCGGTCAGTCCACCAATGCCGCCGCCGACGACGAGAACGCGCATGACCTGTCTCCTCCTCGATTAAGTGATTTCGCTTAAATTGGACGGACGTCGAAACCATGTCAACCAGAATGCGGTCGGCCGCGGGTGCAGCACCGACGGACACGAAAGGCCAGATCAAGACGGCCGCGCGGCTGCTGTTCGCGCGGCACGGCGTCGATGGGGTGACCATCCAGCAGATCGTCGCGGCGGCCGGCCAGCGGAACAACGCGGCGCTGCACTATCATTTCGGCTCGAAGGAGGAGCTGATCCGGCAGTTGGTCGTCGACGGCGCCGCCGTGCTCGACGAGCGGCGACAGGAGATGCTGCGCGCCATCGACGCGCGGGGTGGCCCGACGACCGTTCGCGAGGTGCTGCTCGTGCTGGTGATGCCCGTCGTCGAGCTCAGCAACGACGAACGATGGCGCGGCTATATCCGCTTCATCTCAAACCTGCAGGCGTCCAACCGGGAGGCGCTGCGCGAGGCGCTCGGAGGCCGCTGGAACGCGGGATACATCGCCTGCTTCGCCCATCTGAAGCGGATGCTGCCGCTGCCGGCACCGCTGGTCGAGCAGCGGCTGTCGATCGTTTCGATCTACGCCAATGCCATCCTCTCGGCCCAGGACGCGGCGCTGGAATCGCGCACGGTCAGGCGCAATAGGCTTTGGGACCAGCGTTTCACGGTCGAGAACATTCTCGATACCTTGGAAGGGACCATGACCTGCCCGCCCTCGGCGGAGACCCTGGCGATGTTGCATGCCGATGAGTCCTGAGAACCACGACATCGCCCCTGCCACGAGCGGACCGGCGCGGATCGGGGAACCGCATGCCTGGGCCCGTCAGAGCAACAGCCGCAGCGCAACGGCGACGGCGCCGGTAAGGCCGAGGATCAGCGTGGCGGCGAAGGCCATGCCGAGGAGGTAGGCGCCCAAGACGCGCTCCGCATCCATGCCGACGCCTGCGGCAGGAGCGCCCGCGGCGCAGCTTCGCCCGTCCGGACCCCGGCGCCACGGCTCGGGCTCCTGCGCCAAATGCTGGCCGTCGTCGGCGACGATCATGGCTTTCCCCTTCATGCTGCGCCGGGGAACGTAGCGTGCCGTTGATCATGGAAAAATCGCATGCCAGAATATTTCAGCGATCATGATCTTGAATGGTAGCTCCATGAAAGCGCTCGACGTCGAGGCGGTGCAGGCGTTCGTGCTGGTCGCCGACCTGAAGAGCTTCACCCGCACCGCCGAGGCGATGGCCACCACGCAGTCGGCCGTGAGCCTCAAGATCAAGCGTCTGGAAGAGGGGCTGGGCCGCCGCCTGCTCGAGCGGACCCCGCGGCTGGTGCGGCTGTCGGCGGACGGCGCCGTATTCCTCGACGCGGCACGGGCGCTGGTGGCTGCGCATCAGGGCGCCATGACCGCATTCGAGGCAGAGCGCCGCCGGCTCATCGTGGGTATCAGCCACCACATCGTCGGAGCCGAGTTGCCTCTTCTGCTGAAGCGCATGAACCGCGCGGAGCCCGGCCTCGTGGTGGAGCTCCACGTCGCCGCCTCGCGTGACATCCTGGCGGATTTCGACCGCGGCAGCCTGGACGCGGCCATCGTGCTGCGGCACGACCATCAGCGCCGCGATGGGGAGGTCATCCTCGAAGAGGCGTTCGGGTGGATGGCGGACCCCGATTTCGAGCACCGGCCCGGCGAGCCCCTGCGCCTGGCGACGCAGGCGGAGCCCTGCAGCGTCCGCAGCATGGCCATCGCCGCGCTGGACGCGGCGGCGATCCCATGGACGGAGGTGTTCGTCGGCGGCGGCATCACGACGATCGGCGCGGCCGTTTCGGCCGGTCTCGCGGTGGCGGCGCTCGGCCGCCGCGTGGCGCCGCGAGGCACCGTCGACATCGGCCCGCGGCTCGGCTTGCCGCCGCTGCCCGCACGCGACGTGATCCTCTACACCGGCCTCACCGATCGCCAGGCCCGCAGCTCGCTGCGAACCCTGTCCGCCGCCATACGCTCGACCGCGATGTAGCACCGCCGGCGGCCGCCGTGCCGGGACACGGGTCATAGCCCCGGCTCGACCCGGCCGCGCGGCAGTCCGTCAGGCCGCCGGCCAGAGGTGACCGCGACCATGAGAACAATGTCGCCGCGGCGACCGTCGTTGCGCCGCTCCCTTGATTCTGACCGCGGTCGACCCACAATTGGGATCTGGTTGGATAATGCGGGTTGATCGCCGCACGCCGGGAGGAATTATGAAGCGTTCCGATTTTACATTTTGGTACCCGTTTCGCATCCGCTATTCGGAGATCGACGGCCAGATGGTCGTCTTCAACGCCCACTATCTGACATTCTTCGACACGGCCATCACCGAATACTTTCGCGAGCTCGATCACGACATCACCGCCGAAGCGCGGGAAACCGGGATCGACTTCCATACGGTCAAGTCGCTGGTGGAATACAAGGCGCCCGTCGTCTTCGACCAGGAGATCGACGTGGCGGTGCGCACGGGCCGTATCGGCCGCTCCAGCCTGAGCTTCGATCTCGCCATTTTCGGCAAGGGCACCGACGACCTCTATACGACGGGCGAGATCGTCTGGGTCTATACGGACCAGCGCACTCACAAGACGGTGCCGGTCGGCGAGGCGCTGCGCCGGGTGCTGATCGAGCGGGAGCCTCACCTCTCCGACGCGCTGGCCGGCACGTGACAGCCAGCAGGGGCCGGCAGCGGTCCGCCCACCGGCCAACGTGCATGGACGGGCGGGCCTGAACCGAACGGGCGCTGCCGCGTTGTCCCCTGCCCGGCGCCATGCCCGGCCCGGCGCAGGATCGAGGTCGCGACATGTCCGACACGAGCGCACCTGCAAGCGACACGGACGGGACGCCCCGCCACCTCGGCAACATCCGCCCGATCGGCCGGTCAAGCCCCGCCCGGCCATCGACGACGGCCAAGCCCGGTCGCGCGCGCAAGAACCTGATCGCCCGCCTGGCGGCGGCGGCGCGCCTCAACCTCGTCACGCCCGGCGAGCTGACCATCGAGCGCGTGCGCGAGGGCGATCGTTTCGTCTACCTCCTGAAGTCCGGGCGTCGTCTGGACGCCGCCGCCGCGCGCGATCGCGCCACCTGCCGGCGCCTGGACGAGCTCGCCGTTCCGCCCGCCTACGCCAACGTGTTCTACGCCGCCGATGCGCGCGCCCACATCCAGGCCATCGGCACCGACGCCGCCGGCCGCCTGCAATACCGCTACCATCCGGATTGGACCGACGTGCGCGAGGCCCTCAAGGCGCGGCGCCTGGTCCACCTGGTCGAGGCCCTCCCGGCCATTCGCCGCCAGGCCCAGCGCGATATCGCCGACGAGCAACCGAGCCGCGAGCGCGCACTGGCGAGCGTGGTCCGCCTGGTGGAACGCAGCGCCATCCGCGCCGGTCACCAGAGCTACGAGCGGCTCAGCGGCAGCCGTGGGGCCATCACCCTATGCAAGTCCAACGTAAGGCTGCGCAAGGACCTTATCAGCCTCGATTTCAGCGCCAAGGGCGGCAAGGCGACGAAGCGGAGCTTCGAGGACGAGGTGCTCGCAGCATCGCTGCGCGGCCTGATGCAGCTCGACGGCGAGCGGCTGTTCCAGTATCGCGACGACAACGGGCGGGTGCGTTCGCTGGATCCGCGCGACGTCAACGCCTACCTGCGGCGTGCGGCCGGCCGCGTGATCTCGCTCAAGGACTTCCGCACTCTGATCGCCTCGGCCGAGGCGGTCGAGGCGCTCTCCGAGATGGCACCGGCGCCGAGCGAACGACGCCGCAAATCGCAGATCCTGGACGCTGTTCGTCAGGTCGCCGAAGAGTTGTCCAACACCCCGGCCGTCGCCCGGGAGAGCTACATCCACGCCAGCGTCATCGATGCGTTCGAAGCGGGCCGCCTGATGCGGCTCAGGGCGCGCATGAAGGCCAAGCCGTTCTCGCCCCGGCGCGAGCGGCTGTTGCTCAGCGTGGTGCGCGCCGCCGCTCTCGGGTGATCGCGCAGGCTTTCGCGGCGACCGTCGCGCGCCCGCTCTCGCCGGCTCGTGCCCCGTGAAGCATCTGACGCCCCCCATGAAAAAGGCCCGCCGAAGCGGGCCTTCCTCATCGCCGGGCGTCTTACTGCGCCGGGCGGGTCGAACCGGTGGTCATGCCGGACGTGTCCGGCTTGGCGGCTGAGCGGCTCGCGGCGCTCTTCTCGGCCATCGTCTGGAAGGTCGGGGCGTTGCTCAGCTCGTCCTTCGACATGCCGAGCGTGATCTTGTCGATCGCGCCATTGCCGTCACGGGCGACCTGGAGCTGCGAGAACGGCACCGCGACCCGCTTCTCGCCGACCCCCAGGAAGCCGCCGACACCGATCACCGCCGCCTGGGCGGAACCGCTCTGCTCGAGCACGATGTCGTTGATGGCGCCGACGGTCTTGCCGTCCGTACCCACCACCGACGCGCCGATGATGTCGGACGCCATCCACTGGCTGGCGCCCTGCTCCGACAGATGGCCCGCCCTCGGGGCCGGCGCCGCGGGGGCGGCGCCTGGTTCCACCGCCTTGGGCTCCGCGGGAGGGGGCGTCATCGTCGCCTGAGCGAAAGCGGGAGCACCCGCCAGCGTCAGCATCGTCGTCGCCAGGATCAGATGTTTACGCATATTCATGCTCCGTCGAATGCAAAATCTTAAGCGCATAGATGCGCTTCCAGAACAATTCGCGAATATGCGTAATTGTTCCGCCGCATTTGAGCCATAAATGCGCATATCGATGCCATCATAATAAAAACATATTATATACAGCAAAAATCAAGCTACAGCTTGGGCAAATAAAATCGATTATACCGCCGATAAGCTTGACTACACTGAGATCCGAAACTCGGCAGCACGCTCCACACCGCATCAGCTGGTGCGTGGCGAGACATGGTCGATGGTGCTGCGGGCGTCAACCAGGAGCTCAACGTCGCGGTGCGCACGGGCCGGTCCAGCCAAGCTTCGGTCTCGGGTCGAGGCCCCGCTGCACCACGAGCATCCAGAGCGCGTGGCCGGCTTCCCTGACCAGGATGCGCCGAACCTGCTGGGTTGACGCTGCCGCGTCCGAGCGCGGGCGAGTTGCATCGAACTCCCGCAGCTTGGCGAGGGCCTGCTCCTGCGCACGCCTCATTCGCCCGAGCGCAGTCGCCTTCCCCCCGGCAAGCTCATGGCTGAGAATGTCGAGGGGAACCCAGCTTCGGCAGGTCCTGCCTGACAGCCTCGACCACCGGCGCAAAGCTCGAATGAAACAGCAACAGACTGCAATCGAACTGGTCGAGGATGAACTTGTTCTCGGCCGCCTCGTTGCGCGGATTGATCGGGCACCACACAGCAGCAGCGCGCGAGATGCCGAACACGCAGGCGAAGGCGCGCGGATCGTTGCCCGAGAGGATCGCGACCTTTTTGCCAGGAGCGATGCCCGATCGGTCGACGCCGCGCGCGATCCGGTAGCTCAGCCGCTGCACCTCGCCGTAGCTCAGGTCGCGTCCGTCCATGGTGAGGCGCGGCGCGTCGGCACCAAGCGAGGCGCCCTTGTCGAGATAATCGAGCAAGCGCATGGTCGATCCCGAAGCAGGCGGCGAGTGGCTCAGTCGTACACCGTCAAAATGGGCTTGCTGACGAGCCCGAAGCTGCGCAGCTGCCCGAGCAGCTCGCGGTGGCCGAACGCTTGGCATCCCGAGGCAAAGCCAGAGCGCTTTGGCGGCTGTTGCAGCAGAGCGAACGCCGCATAGGCCTGCAGCATGCCGGTTTGCTTGTAGTTGCAGTTGCCGTGGATCACGCAATGCGCGCGGCCGAGCGGCCCCGACGCGTGGACCGAGTCGATCGAGGTGTTGATGCGTGGATTTTCGCGCGGCGGCATCGAGGCCTGCAGGGTTGCGGCGATGTCGGCCAGCGCCTTTTCCTGCTCTGCCGGCGGCAACGGCTTGATCTTCTCCTTCACCATCTGCGTGGTCTGCACCACGCCTTCCATCACCGGGCGGGAGAGCACGCCGCCGAGCACGCGGCAATTGCTGACGCGCGGATCGTTTCTGAACCACACCGGATGCGCGGTGCCGCCCCACGGCACCGCGATCGCGGTCTCGTGCTGGCCGGGCACGACGACGTCGGCGCGCGTGGTGACGTCCCATTCGACGAACTTGTTCTGCTCCAGGTAGTACCAGCTCGCCTTGAGGATGGTGAAGATCGTCTGCGTCGAGGCGTAGGTCGGAAAGCCTTTCCAGAACACCAGGATGTCGAGCGTGTCGAGGCCCGGCGTCTCCAGGCAGATGTTGGCGGCGATCTCACCGGTCGTATACATCTGCGCGAGATTCGGCGACAGCAGCAGGCCTTTCTCGGCAAACTGCCTGCCCCACTTCTCCTGCGCGAGCAGCACCCAGTCCTGTTCGCCCGTTGTGTCGGTGTAGTGACAGCCGGCTTGCAGCGCGGCCTCCACGACTTCCGATCCATGCTTGATGAACGGGCCGACCATGTTGCTGACGACGCGCGAGCCGCGGAACAGGTTCGCCAGCGCCTCGACATTGTGCTCGACGCCGACAACCTCGTAGTCGGCAGTCTCGATGCCGGGGATTTTTTCCACCACCGCCTTCACTTTTGCGGCGTCGCGGCCGGCCGCGATGAAGGGGACATTGTACTCACGCAGATATTCGCAGACCAGGCGCCCGGTATAGCCTGATACACCGTAGACGACGACAGGCTTCTTCTCGCTCATGGCGATCCTCCGAAATGATTGCTGTTGCGTGTGTTGCTACATGCCCATGCCGCCATCGACAGGCAGTCCGATGCCGGTGATGAAGCGCGCATCGTTCGAGCACAGGAACACTGCAGCGTCGCCGATGTCGCCGACCTCGGCGAGCCGGCCGAGCGGCGTCTGCTCCACCACCGAACCCACGGCCGCATTGACGTCGGGCGCGAGCCCGACCTCGATGATGTCGTTAGCGAGCTGCATCCCCATGTCGGTCGGGATCAGGCCGGGATAGATGCAGTTGACGCGCACGCCGTAGCCAAGCTTGCCGGCTTCCATCGCCGCGACCCGCGTCATGCGATCGACCGCGGATTTGGTGCCGGAGTAGACTGCGATGCTCGGGAAAGCGATCGTCGCCGCGACGGAGGCGATGTTGACGATCGCACCGCCTTTGCCGGCCGGCCCGCCCGGCCGCATCGCGCGGAAGGCGTGCTTCATGCCGAGCACGGTGCCGACAATATTGACGTCGCACATCCGCCGCGCGTCCTCGGCCTTGATCTCGCTGACCAGCGAAGTGATCTCGATGCCGGCGTTGTTGATGAGGATGTCGTAGCCGCCAAGCGTTGCGATGGTGGACGCGATGGCTTTTTCCCATTGCGCATCGTCGGTGACATCGAGCTGCACGAAGCCGGTCTTCACGCCGGCCTTGCCGATCTCGGCAGCGCTGGCCTTTCCGGTGTCATCGAGTATGTCCGCGATCATGATCGCGGCGCCGGACCGCGCCAATGCCTTCGCGATGGCGGCACCGATACCCCGGGCGCCTCCCGTGACCAGGGCTTTCCTGCCGTCAAGGCTCTTGCCACTCATGGTGTGCTCCTCCCTTGTTGGTGATTGATCGGCGCTGCGGCGGTGGGCAGCACATACCGGCGGACTGGGCGCCTTCGGGCGTGGCAGTCAGGTCCGGCTATCGGCCGAGCGCAGCGTAGGCGCTCCGGCGACGCATCTCCTCCCCCGTTTGGCGTCTTGACGACTGTCCAAATCGTTGCGCCGAGCCTCCGTCAGAAACTTGACACTTGTCAAGATGAAATTTGACAAGTGTCCAAGAGAATGATTGTGAGGAGATGGAGCGCGCCGCTGCCGGCGCGCTATAAGACGTTGAAGAGACGGGATAGAGGCAGGGCAGGAGATGGCGCGTCAAGCAACGGCCCAGCGGGTGGCGGTAGCGGCCGAAGCGCTGCGCGACGAGAAATTCAACGCGCGGCGAATCGAGCTTGCGGAAGCCGCGCTGGAAACGCTCGGCGAGCTCGGCTTCGCGCGCACCAGCCTGCGCGAGATCGCGCAGAACTCCGCGTTCACGCACGGCGTGTTTCACTACTACTTCAACGACAAGCTCGACCTGATCTGCTGCTGCGTGCGTCACTACAAGGCGCAATGCGTGACGCGTTACGACGAGGTCGTCGCGACGGCGAAGACTCGCAAGGAGCTGACGGAAGGCTTTCTCGCCAAGCTTGCGACGACGCTGCGAGAGAACGCCCGCATGCACCGGTTGTGGTACGATCTGCGCTCGCAGGCGATGTTCGAGGCCGCGTTTCGCAAGGACGTGCTCGAGATCGACAAGAGCCTGGAAGCGATGATCTGGCGGATCGCGTCGCGCTATGCCGAACTGGACGGCAAGCGGCTGGCGACATCACCGGCCGCACTGTACGCGCTGTTCGATGGCCTGTTCCAGAATGCGCTGCTGAGGCATCTCGCCAACGACGAGACGGCGATCCCCGAATTCCTCGACGAAGTCAGGCGTATCCTGCCGACGATTGGCTAGTGTAGCGAATCCGAAATTCGCACCACCTCGGGGCATCGCTGGGAGCGAATTTCGGATTCTCAAGCCACACTAGCAACTCTATGATTCGATTGTGGTTTAATGGATCTGAAGGTCCTGAACGTGGATGCCATGTGGGGGCAGGAACTTCAGATCCACCACACTAGGGCGCTTTGCGATTGGGTGGAATCACTCAATCGCAAATCGCTCCAGATTAAAAAGACTATGAGCATTTCGTAATTGGGTGATCTCACCCAATTACGAAATGCTCTAGCCGTCGCGTGACCTATTTCGCACGCCTCCAGGTCACCGTCCCAACGCCGCCGCTCGATGCGGATGGTGTGACGTACTTCAGCTCGTCCTTGTCGAGAAAGGAGACCAGTCGTTTTTGCTCTGTCGCGTTCCAGTTGGGAAATGTGGAACTCTCGACCTTGAATGCCAAAGTATTGTCCAAGGCATTGAACGAGTAGGTGCCGATCATGGCAATGCTCTTCGACACGACGGCCTTGTCTTCTTCCTGCGTGCCTGTGGCCCGATTATTTGACGCGAACTTTGGCAGATCGGCTCCGAGGATCGTCAACATGAAGTGACCGTCCGCATCCAAGGTCAACATGCCCTTGGCGCCAGGCCCGAACTGATCAGTCTTGGTTCCGTCCTTGTCCGTGACGGATGAAACGAGCCTCCAAGTTCCGACCAAATCGCGTTGGCTCTGCGCCCATGCCGAGGCGCCCAGCGAGACGAAGGCCAACAGTGCCGAAGCTGCAACAACTGCCCGTCTGCGCGCGTTTCCGCCCACGACCACGAGGAGCACATTCATCGCGAGCCCCGTTGTTACAAGATTCCAAGCTTAGCGCGCGCCAGTATGATGTCAACGAATCGGATGGAAGCGCGCCTGTATTGAAGAGAGGTCTAGGTGTCTCGTCGCGCACGGCATATGACGGATCGCCCCCGCGAAGCATTGCGCCGGGCGATCTTGTCGAGCATCAGGTGAGCCACAGAGGCGGCCGGTCATAAACCGCGGCCTAATTGGCCGCATAGGCTCTGCCGAACACGAAATTCACAACGCCGCGCGAACAATTCGCCGATCTAGGCAATTGATCAAAGAACGCGCATTAAGCAACACCTTCGCGAGGAAATACATCGTCGCGGGCGGAGACAAGGCGTCAGCCCAAGCTGTGCAGAGCGAATTTATAGCCCATGAGCTTGACTATGCCGGGCGCAGCAAGCCCGCCACGCGTCGCGCCGTATCAATCGATGCGTACCGAGACGCTGTCGGTGGTGCCGCGAGCATCGATAACCGAGACACGGGCGAAGCCGGCGCCGTCCGGCGTCCACTCCGACTGGCGCCGGGCCTGGGGGGCTCCGATCGGCACGCCGTTCACCAGCCAGGTCAGCGGCGGTACGCCACCGGTCGCCTTGAGCGCCAGCGGCGATAGCCCGTCCGCCGGTCGCGATGCCCCCAGATCCACGCGCGCGCCGTCCGGTGGAAAGGAAATGTGCAGCGGCCCCACCAGCGAGGCGGCTGCGCTCTTCGGCTCGTCCCGGCGCAGACTGCGCAACGGCGGCGGCAGATTGGCGTTGGTGGCGATGAGCACGCCCTTCGGCGCGGGGATGGGCTCCGGGTCGCTGCCGATCCGGGAGAAGGCGTCGAACAGGATGGGCGCGGCCACCAGGCGCCCGACCAGGCCGGGCACGGCGGCATTGTCCGGCCGGCCGATCCAGACGGCGACCGTATGGCGGCGGTCGAAGCCCACCGCCCAGGCGTCGCGATAGCCGTAGGAAGTGCCGGTCTTGTAGGCGATTCGCCCAGGCGCGGCATTGAGCGGCGGCGGCGCGCCGCGCAGGATATCGGCAATGTACCAGGCGGACACCGGATCGCACAGGCGTGCCTCGGCCCCCTCCTCGCCCGGCCGGTCGGCGCGCCAGCGCAGCGGCAGCACTGCTCCTCCATGGGCGAAGGCCACGTAGAGGCGGGCCAGGTCGACCAGGCGAATCCCCAGGCCGCCGAGCCCGATGGCGAGCCCGGGCGGCGTCTCCTTGGGCACGACGATGTCGGCGCCGGTGCCACGCAGGCGCGCGAGCAGCCGCGCCGGCCCGAGCTCGGACAGCAGTTCCACCGCAGGCAGGTTGAGCGACTGCTGCAACGCCTTGCGCGCCGTCACCGAACCCTGGAACGCCATGTCGAAGTTTTCGGGCATATAACTGCCGTAACGCGATGGCCGGTCGTCCATCATCGTCTCCGGATGGGCGATGCCGTTCTCGAAGGCGAGCGCGTAGATGAACGGCTTCAGCGCCGACCCCGGCGAGCGCAGCGCCCGGGCAGCATCGACCGCCCCGGCCCGTTCGGCGGCAAAATAATCGGGGGACCCCACATGCGCGCGCACCTCGCCCGTGGCGTTGTCGACGGCGACGATCGCGCCGGAGAGCCGCGGCCCGGCGGCGGCGGCGCGGTCGGCGAGCAGCGCCTCGAGGCTCGCTTGCAGCCGGGCGTCGAGCGTCAGGCGGATCACCCGGCTCCGCGCATCGGCGGCAACCACCTGCTCGCTGATGTGAGGCGCCAGCATCGGCAGCGGCCGGCGGGCGCTCGGCACCGGCTCCAGCCGCGCCGCCGCAGCCTCGGCCTCGGTCAGCACGCCGGCGCGCACGGCGCGCGCCAGCACCCGGTCGCGCGCGGCGCGGGCCAGGCGAGGTGCCCGATCGGGCCGGCGCGTCTCCGGCGATTGCGGCAGCGCCACCAGGAGCGCCGCCTCCGCGGCCGAGAGCCGCCGCGGCTCCTTGCCGAAATAGACGAAGCTCGCGGCCCGCACCCCCTCGATGTTGCCGCCGTAGGGGGCCAGCGTCAGATAGGCGGAGAGGATCTCGACCTTCGACAGCCGCCGTTCGAGCTCGATGGCGCGCACCATCTGGCGCAGCTTGGCGCCCAGCGAGCGGTCCTCCCGCGGCTCGAGCAGCCGGGCCACCTGCATGGTGAGCGTCGAAGCGCCGGAGACGACGCGGCCGTGGCTCAGCCATTGTCCGGCGGCCCTCAGGAGCGCCAGCGGATCGACGCCGGGATGGCGCCGGAAGCGGCCATCCTCGAAGGCTTCGAGCACGGCGAGGTAGCGCGGGTCGACGTCGGCCGCCGCCACCGGCAGCCGCCAGCGCCCGTCGGCGGTGGTGAACGGCCGTAGCAGCCGCCCTTCCTTGTCGAGTACCACGGTGGAGCGCTGCTCGAGCGGGGTGAGGTCGAGCGGGCCGAGCGCGTCGACGAAGCGGGCGAGCGCCGCGCAGGCGACGACGCCGAGCGCCAGCAGCGCACCGGCACCCCAGGCGAGGCGCCGCCGCCACCTTCTCCGCGGCCGCGGGGCCGGCTCCGGTGCGGCGGGCCGCGGCCCGCTCACGGCGCGTTCGCCACCTCGACGACGCCAAAGCCGGTCCGGCCGTAGCGGTCTGGCCGGTACATGTCCTCGGCGGTCGCCGGCGGATGCAGGAAGCGGCCGGGCGACACCACGCGCACGATATAGGCGACGTTGATGAAGGCCGGCTGGCCCTTGTCGCGATTGTAGGCGGCGACGAAGCGGTCATCGCGGCATTCGGTGGCGACCGGCGCGACGCCGTCCTGCTTGAGCCACGCGAACGCCTCCATGGACGTGCCGTCGACCAGGTTGGGGTTGTCGATCTCGAAGCCAGCCGGCAGGTGATCGACGACGAGCAGCCGGGCATAGTCGGCCGTTGCCTCGGTGATCTTCAGCGCCACGACGAGGCGATCGTTCTGCCGCACCTTGGCCGGATCGACCTTGCTGCCGTCGAGCCGGTAGTAGCTGCGCTCCACCGTGTAGCCCTGGGCGGCGGGCCCCTCGGGCGTGGCGGGGTTGCCGCCGACCGACATCACCAGCTGTCCGGGCTCCTGCCCGGCGTTGGCGATCGTCACCGGCTGGGCGAGCTCGGCTTCGCTGAAGCTGCGGAACAGCGGTCCGCTCTTCGCCTGGCCGTCGACGGCGACGGACAGCGCACTGGCATCCCGGCCGGCGGCCTCGGCCGCGAGCACCATCCAGGCATTCTCCTGGGTGCTGGTGTACTGCACCGCGGCGCGCGCCTGGTCGACGACGACACTCGCCTTCTGGATGGCATCGCGCGCGACGCCGGCCTCGGAGCCGAGCGCGATCAGCGCCGCCCCGTCACGCAGGCGCGAGCCGTAGTCGGGGCGCGAGACGCCCTGGTCGCGTGCCTGCGCGAGGGCGTCGGCCGCCGCGGCAAACGCCGTCTGCGCACGGCCGCGGTCGCCCAGCAAGGCGAGCGCAGCGCCGATCTGGGCTCGCGCCAGCGGTGTGGCGAAGTCGCCGAGCTTGGTGTCGGCGAAATAGCGCAAGTCGCCCATGACCGGGCGGCGGTTGCGCGCCAGCACGTAGACCGCATAGGCGAGGCCGTCGGACTGCGCGGCGTTGAAGTCGCCGGCGTTGGCAACGGTGTTGCGCAGCCGCTCCAGCGCCAGGTCGAGCGGCCGCTGCGGCACGGCGAAGCCGCGCTCACGCGCCCGCGTCAGGAAATCGCTGACGAAGGCATCGAGCCAGATGTCGTCGCCGCCGACCGACCAGAGCCCGAACGAGCCGTTGCTGTCCTGCCGCGACAGCACGCGGGCGACGGCCTCGGCGATGCGCGGGTTGACGTCGGGATCGACAGCCAGCTGCTGGGCCTGGGCCAGCTGGTTGACATAGAGCAGCGGCAGGGCCCGGCTGACGGTCTGCTCGGTGCAGCCGTACGGGTAGCGGTCGAGCGCGGCCAGCAGCGCCGGCACGTCGAAGGCGGCGTTGGATGCGACCGTGACCGAGACTCTGCCGGAGCCGGGGATCATGTCGGCGAACAGGTCGTTGGACAGGCTGACGCTGGCGCCCGGCGGCAGCGGCCGCACCGTGCGCCGCACCAGGGCCGGCGTACCGGGCTGGACGCGGAACTGCACGGCTTGGCGGGCATCGACGCCGTTGCCGGTGAGGCGCGCCTCGAAGCTCGCCGTCCCCGTGCCGGCCGCCGTCACTGGAATGGCCACCGCGGCACGGCCGCCGGCGGCCAGCTTGAGCGGCTTGTGCGCCACGTCGGCCGGCACCACCACCGGGCCGCGCACGTCGAGGTCGAAGGTGTAGTCGCCCGCCGGCCCCTCGACATTGTCGACCTGCACGAAGACGCGCGAGCGATCGCCGATGGCCATGAAGCGCGGCGCCGTGGGCGTCAGCACCACGGGGTCGCGCACCGTCACGTCCTGGGTGCCGCTGCCGACCTTGCCGCCGGCCCAAGCCGTGGCCATGACGCGGACGGTGCCGTTGAAGTCGGGGATGTCGAAGGTGACGGTAGCCTTGCCGTCGGCACCGACCTTGACCACGCCGGAGTAGCGGGAGAGCGGCGGCTGGGTCGGCGCATCGCCGGCCAGGCTCATGCCGGAATCGCCGCCGGAGCGGATGGCGCCGCGAGTGCCCTGCATGCCGTCGATGAGGAAGCCGTAGAGGTCGCGGATCTCGGTCGCGAGCTGGCGCTGGCCGAAATAGAACTGCTGCGGCTGCGGCGCCTCGTAGCGGGTCAGGTTGAGGATGCCGACGTCGACGGCAGCGACCGTGACGAAGGCCTCCTCCTCCGACGCCAGCCCCGTCACGCTGACGGGGATCGTGAGCTTGCCGCGCGGACGCATGGTGGCGGGCGCATCGAGCGCCACCTTGAGCTCGTGCGCCTCCCGGTCGATGGAGAACCACGACAGGCCCATGGCCCGGCCGGGCATGCGGTTGGCGGCCCGGTCGAGCGGCCGGTAGGCGAACGCCATGGCATAGGCGCCCGCTCCCCAGCCCGCGTCGACGGGCAGGCTCACCGTCGTGCCGCCGGCGGCGAGCGCGACGGTGCGTTCCTGGTAAACCCGGTCGCCGACGATGGCGACCGTGGCGCTGCCGGCGAAGCGCGAATTGATGTGAAGCGTGAGATCCTCGCCCGCCCGGTAGGCGGCCTTGTCGAGCTTCACATCGAGCACGTCGGGCGCATCGGCCGAGACCTCGCCGGAATAACCGACGGTGAATGACACGCTGGTCAGCGTCGGCTGCGGCCCAGCCATGGCCACGTCCAGGCGGTAGGATCCCCATTCCACCGGACTGCTGATACGGGCCGGTGCGTCGGCCGTCGCGTCGATGGTGCCGTCGGCGACGCGGCGGCGCTGCTCGGCCGGCTCGGAGGTCCAGCGGCCGTCGTTGCTGTACCACTGGTAACGACGGTCGATGCGGTAGAGGCTCCACTGCAGCGGCTTGGCCAGGCGCTTGCCGTCCGGGTCCGCCACCACCACGTCGAAATTCGCCGTGCCGCCCTCGGCGAGCTGCGAGAACAGCTTCTTGACGCCGATGACCGGGTCGCGCGGCAGGATCGGCAGCGTCACCGAGCGGGCCACCGCCCGGCCGCCCTCTTCACCCACGCGCAGCGTGATGGTCGCCTGGAACGGCCGATCCTGGGGCAGCTCGTCCATGGGCACGTCGATGCTGACATGCCCCTTGGCGTCGGTCTTGACGTCCGCCTCGATCTCCGAGCTGCCGTCCTCGTACTCTTCGTCGGCGACGCCGACCTCATAGCCCTGGAGACCGGGCACCGCCGTCTCGTCAGCCTCCGAGACCGCCACCTCGCCGCTCACCGCCAGGTCCGCCCCGGGCGCGCCAAACAGGTAGCGGGCGTCGACGTCGATGGTCGCCGGCTCGCCCGGGCGCAGCACCGCCGCCTTCGGCGTCAGCTTCACCTCCAGCCGCTCGGGCACGTAGTCATCCACCAGGAAGCTGGTTTCGCCGACCGGCTTGCCCTTGGGGTCCGTATAGGCCTGCACGCGCCACGTTCCCGTCTGCGCGCCCGACAGCAGCGGGATGGCGAGCGCCCGGCCGCCGAGCCCCTGGTCCTCGACCTGGGCGCGCTTGTATTCGACGCCGTCCGGGCGCTTGACGACGAGCGTCAGCGGCACCCGCGGCACCGCCACACCCTTGCTGTCGCGCAGCAGACTGGTGAGATAGACGGTCTCGCCGGAGCGGTAGACGCCGCGCTCGGCGAACACATAGGCGTCGAGCGCCGCCGGCGCGGCGCGGCCACGTACGCCGCGGTCGGTCAGGTCGAAGGCGTTCTGCTGCAGGTCGAGGAAGCCGTAGTCGTTGTCGGGCCCGCTGGCGACGACGAGGCCCGGCGCCAGGCCGCCGTCGCCGCGCGCCAGCCCCGGATCGAACCGCACCACGCCGGTCGCGTCGGTGCTCCTGGTCGCCAGCACCTCGTTGTTGCGCGCCACCAGCTTGATCTCGATGCCCGCCAGCGGCGCGGCGCTCGCCAGCGACCGCACGACGACGTCGACGCCCTCGTTGCCGGTCATCGCGGTCAGCCCGATGTCGGAGACCACGAACCATTGCGTGGCACGCTGGCTGTAGTCGTCGTTGCCGTCGGCCGTTCCCTCGGCGCTCGCCGGCAACGCCGTCATCACGTAGACGCCCGGGTCGAGCTTGCCGTTGACCGCGTCCAGGATCGGAAAGGCGGTGACGACGTCCTTGTTCAGCTCGTTCTTCACGTCGAGCCGGCCGCTCCAGACCTTGAAGCCCTTCTCGGTGAGGATGGCGTCGATGCCCTGCTGGCTGAGCTGGGAGAGAAAGTCCTCCGAGCGCACGGTAGGCAACAGGCTGCGGTCGCCGATGCGGGCGATGTCCACCTTCACCGTCGCGGTGTTGACGGAGACGACCGGGATGCCCTCCTGCCCGGTGCGTGGCAGCACGTAGTTGCGGCCGGTGAAGCGCACCTGCGGGGAGCGGTCACGGACATAGATCTCGTAGTCGGCGCTCTTGAGCAGGTTCTCGCCGACGGCCGACGGCAGGCCCTGGCGCACCACGATGGCGTAGCGCTCGCCGTGCTTCAGGCCATCGACGCACAGCTGCCGGTCTTCGCCGGAGACGGCCGCGTTGGCGGCGCCCGAGAGGGCGACGAAGGGCGTGAAATCGGTCTTGCGTGCCAGCGGGTCCGAGAACTCGAAGCAGACGCGTGGGCTCGCCGAGTCGGAATCGACCTTGTAGTCGGTGATGCGGAAACCATACTTGGAGCGCAGCTCCTCATAGGTCGTGCGCACCGGGGCATTGTCGGCGAGGGCGAGCGAGGCGGCATAAGCGTCGAGCGACGGGCGCCAGATCTCCCGCTCCGCAAAGGCAGCGCCAAGCTGGGCGAGGGCTGCGGCCTCGTCCGCCTTGGTCGCCGCCGCCTCGTAGGCGGCATAAGCGGCGATCGTTGCCCGCTCGCGCAGCAGGTAGCGGTCGCGCACCCCGTCGCGCTGGACGAGCAGCGCAGCCTTGGCGTAGGCGAGCCAGGCGCCGGGATCCTTGCCGGTCAGCGCGATCGCCTCGGCGGCCCGGGCCAGGGCGACGCGCGGATCGCGCCCGAGCTGCGCGGCGGACTCGCGCTTGAGCAGGTCGGCGTCGCGGCCGGCGGCGAGCGCGGCCTGCGCGGCACGGCCGTTCTCGCTCTTCAGGGTGGTCTCGAGGCGCACCGCGCCGCTCGCCAGATCGTCGCGCACGAAGCTCTTCTCGGCCAGCGCCGGCTGGCCGAGCAGGCTGGCCATGGCCAGGGCCGCGGCCAGCAGACAGGCACGCATCCTCGGGCGGAGGAGAGATGAGAGTCGCACGCCGTTCATCGAATCCTCCCGCCGGCCATCGGACGACGAGAGGCGCCCGAGGTCTTCGCAGGATCATACGCGAATCGGCGGCCAGCGGCCACACGGAGCGCCGGCAGGCGCCTCGCCGCGCTTCAGCTCACGTGCGATGAAGTGTGCGTGGAAGGCGACGGCTTGAATTTCCAAGTTGATGGATAGCCGGGTCGAGCCGGGCCATCCATCCGCTCAAGAAGCCAGATACTCCGACGCAGAGCTCCCGGCGAATGAGCCGAAGCACGCGACTACTGGATCGGGTCCTTCGAGAGCTGCCAGTCCTTTCCGTCGAAGACGCCCATATAGAACACCTTGATCGGCTCATAATCGTCCGGCGAGGTGGCGAGGGTGATGCCTGGCAGCAGCATCGGGCTCTTCTGGCCGTTGAGGTTGGTGGCGTGCTTGAGGATGTTGGCGCGTGTCAGGTCGTCGCCGCAGGCCTCGAGGATGCGGGTCATGATCACGGCGCTCGAGTAGGCGTAGAAGCCCACCTCCTCCTCCGGGGGGATATCGGGCGCCCACTTGGCGCGAAACTCCTCGTACGCCTTCACGTCCGGATCGTCCTTCCACTGCGGGCTCGCGAGGTGCTTGACCGACTGGACGGTGATCATGCCCTTGGCGTTTTCGAGCCCTGCCGCCGAGAGCAGCGAGTAGGTGGCCGAAGCGCTCATCAGATAGTGCAGCACCGGCCAGTTGAGCTCCTTCACCTTGCGGATCGACTGGGTGACGAACTTGCCGGTGGTGACGTTGAAGAAGACGTTCGCGCCCGACTTCGACAGCGTGACAATCTGGGAATCGACCGTGGGCTCCGTCAGGTCATACGTCTGCTCGGAGACGATCACCGTCGCGGCCTTGTCGCCGAGGCCCTCCTTCAATCCGCGCAGGAAGTCGCGGCCGAGGTCGTCGTTCTGGCTCAGGATGCCGAGCTTGGCGTCGGGCTTGTTCTTCAGCAACCAGCGGCCGAAGATCCGCCCCTCGGTGACGTAGAGCGATATGGCTCCGGTCGACCACGGGAACTCCTTCGGCAGGTTCCAGCGCGCGGAGCCCGAACCGATCAGCAGCTGCGGAATACCTTTGCTGTTCAGGTATTTCTGCACCGCCGCCTGGGTCACGCTGCCGTTTGCGGAGACCGTGGCGAGGATGCCGTCGCCCTCCACCAGGCGGCGCGTCGCCTCCACCGTCTTCGCCGGATTGTAGGCGTCGTCCAGGGAGATCAGCGTGACCTTGCGCCCGTTGATGCCGCCCTTCTCGTTGATCATGCGGAAATAGGCGAGCTGGGTGCGGCCGACCATGCCGACGTAGGAGGCAGGGCCGCTGTACGGCATGGTCTGGCCCAGCTTGATCTCCGTGTCGCTGGCGCCCTGGTCGTACGTCTTCTCGGCGGCCCGGGCGGGGCCAGCCGCACCGAGCGCCAGCGCAACGGCGATCGCGGCAAGAGCGTGTACGCGCATATTCGTGTTCCTCCCGATTGTTCCGTCCTGCCCGGCGGCGAACGGTTGGGAGCAACCTATAACATGTTATAGCGATTGTCATGGCACGCGGCGCCGCAGCCCGACGCGGCGCCGAGTGCACGTTGCTACTTGCCTTCGCGCATCAGCGCATAGGCCGTCTGCGCCAGCGCGACCGGCTTGCGGTCGCCGTCGGCAGCGCTGATCGATACGCTGCCGAACGCCATGGTGCGGCCGAGGCGGACGATCTGCGCGTCGGCGAGGAGGTCGATCCGGGCGGCCGGCCGCAGGAAGTGGATGGTCTGGTCGACTGTCGTCATCGGCAGATAGCCGCCCGCGGCCGCGGACACTGCCAGGACCATGGCCGTGTCGGCGACGCTCATCAGCGTCTGCCCGCAGACGACGCCGTTGTCGCGGCATAACCGCTCGGAGAACGGCAGGCGCAGCACGGCGCCGTCCGACCGGATCTCCTCGACCGTGAGGCCGAGATCCTGCACCCAGCCGGCGAACACCGTCGCCAGCAGGTCCTTGCCGGCCGCTTCGTCAAACGAACTCATGAATCCCCCAAGTGAATCGTCATGAACCTCGATCACGCCAGCCGCGCCGGCAGTGACGTGAAGCCGCGAAACCGCGCGCGCCGCGCCCGCTGCGCCGGGCCTCTCGCGACAAAGAGCGGGAAGCGCGCCAGAAACCGGCCGATCGCCACCCGCCCCTCGAGCCGCGCCAGGTTCAGCCCCGCGCAGATGTGAGGCCCCGAGGCAAAAGCCAGGTGCCGGTTAGGATTGCGGCCCAGGTCCAGGCGATCCGCTGCCGCGAACTGCTCGGGATCGCGATTGGCGGCACCGATGCAGAGCGTCACCAGCGTTCCTTCCGCCACGGGGATGCCACCGATCTCGGCCGCTTCCACGACACGCCGGTTGCCGAGCTGATTGGAGCTCTCAAAGCGCAGGAACTCCTCGACGGCGGTGCGGATCAGCCCCGGATCGTCGATCAGGCGCTGCCGCTCGTCGGGATAGCGCAGGAGCAGCTCCAGGCCATTGCCGATCAGGTTCGTCGTCGTCTCGTGGCCCGCGTTCAGGATGAAGATGCAGTTCTGCAGGAGCTCGACCTCGCTCAGGCGCAGGCCCCCATCGCTCTCGCCGGCGATGAGGCGCGTCAGCACGTCGTGCTCCGGATCGCCCGGCCGCTGCCGGCGGTCGGCCACGAGCCGGCGCAGGTAATCCAGAAAGTCCGCCACGGCCCGCTCGCCGGCCTGCTGCGCCTCGGCGGTGAGGACCGGCTCCAGCGCGCCGAGGATCGCCAACGACCAGCCGCGCAGCGGGGCCCGCTCGTCGTGGGGCACGCCGAGCAGGTTGCCGATCGCCTCCACGGGGATGGCGGCCGCGAAATCGTCGACGAGGTCCACATCGCCCAGAGCCTGCATGCGATCGAGCAGCCGATCGACGAGGGCGATCAGGGCCGGCTCCATCTCGGCGATGGCGCGCGGGTTGAGCGCGCCGGCGATCAGATGGCGCACGCGCGTATGCAGCGGCGGGTCGTTGAACACGAGCGAGGTGGTGTGGTGCTCGAACAGCGCCGAGCCCACACCGTACTTGGGCGCGAATTCGACCCTCTTGTCCGAGCTGAACCGGGTCGTGTCCTTGTAGATCGCCTCGAGGTCCCGGTAGCGGGTGAGGAACAGCGTTCCGTCCGGCATGCGATGGACCGGGTCGTCCTCCTGCAGGGCGCGGTAGGTGGGATAGGGATCGTCGTAGAACGACGCCGGCAGGTTCTGCAGGGAAAAGGCCGCGACGGCGGCTGCGCCCGGGAATGCTTCCGTAACGGATTCAGGCTGCGCGATCATGAGCCTTTGCCTCGGTCTGCCGATGCGACGCAATCGGCCTCCGCATCCCCGCCGTCATGGCCGGGCTTGACCCGGCCATCCGTCGGCCGAAGAAAACGTCAGCCCGACAGGGCTGGCCGGATGTCGTGTCCTGAGCGGATGGATGGCCGGGTCAAGCCCGGCCATGACGGCTGGAGCTACCCGACCACGTCGTTGATCTGGACCACGGCCGGGCCGTCGGTGAACTTGGCGACGTCGGCGAAGATCTCGCGGCCGTGGGCTTTGCCGGCCTTCTTGAAATCATCGACCGACCCGAAGGTCAGCAGCGCGATCATGCGATAGTCCGGCGGGCTGCCGTCGGGCTTGCCCGCCCCTCGCAGCACCTGCACGTTGCTTAACCCGAACTCGGTCCAACGCTCCTTGAGCAACGGAATATGTGTCTTCAGATAATAGTCGAGGTCGAACTTGGTCTTCTCGTCCGCCGGATACATCACCATCACTTGAATCATCGCTTCCTCCTCCACCAGCTTCCCGTGCTGATTATGTTCGACTCGCTGATGCCGCCTCGTCACGCCCTCGGCCGGCGGTCGATGATCCGCTTGGCCTTGCCCAGCGAGCGCTCGATGCTCTCGGGATCGAGCACGCGCACGCTCGCCGTGATGCCGATCGTGTCCTTCACCATGCGCTCCAGCCGGTGGGCCGCCGCCTCGCGTGCCGCGAGCTCGACGACCTCCGGCCGGGCTTCGACGTGGACCTCCATCTCGTCGAGGCGCCCGGCCCGCGTCAGCACGATCTGATAGTGCATCGACAGCTCGGGTATGCCCAGAAGCTTCTCCTCGATCTGGGTCGGAAAGACGTTGACGCCGCGGACGATGATCATGTCGTCCGAGCGGCCGGTGATCTTCTCCACGCGCCGCAGCCGGCGCGCGGTGCCGGGCAGCAGCCGGGTCAGATCGCGCGTGCGGTAGCGGATCACCGGCATCGCCTCCTTGGTCAGGGAGGTGAACACCAGCTCGCCCTGCTCGCCGTCCGGGAGCACCTCGCCGCTGATCGGGTCGATCACCTCGGGATAGAAATGGTCCTCCCACACGTGCAGGCCGTCCTTCGTCTCCACGCATTCGCTGGCGACGCCGGGGCCCATGACCTCGGACAGGCCGTAGATGTCGACCGCATGCAGATCGAAGGCCTCCTCGATCTCCTCGCGCATCGCATTGGTCCACGGCTCGGCGCCGAAGATGCCGATGCGGAGCGACGACTTGCGCGGGTCGAGCCCCTGCCGCCGGAATTCGTCGAGGATGGCCAGCATGTACGACGGCGTCACCATGATGATGTCGGGCTTGAAGTCGTCGATCAGCTGCACCTGCCGCTCGGTCATGCCGCCGGAGACCGGGACGACCGTGCAGCCGAGCCGCTCGGCCCCGTAGTGGGCACCGAGCCCGCCCGTGAACAGCCCGTAGCCGTAGGCCACGTGCACGATCATGCCCGGCCGGCCGCCGGCGGCGCGGATGGATCGCGCCACGACGTCGCTCCAGGCATCGATATCCGCCTTGGTGTAGCCGACGACGGTGGGCTTGCCGGTGGTGCCGGACGAGGCGTGGATACGCACCACCTGCGCGCGCGGCACGGCGAACATGCCGAAGGGGTAGTTGTCGCGCAGGTCCGCCTTGCCCGTAAACGGAAACCTTTTGAGGTCATCCAGCGACTTGAAGTCGTCCGGGTGGACGCCGGCGGCATCGAACGCCGCCCGGTAGTGAGGAACGTTGCGATAGGCGTGCCGCAACGTCCACAGCAGGCGCTCGTACTGGTGGGCCCGCAGGCGGTCGACGGACGAGATCTCGAACGGGTCGAGGTCCACCGCCTGCGGCGCCAGCTGCTCGAGCTTTCGTAGAGGAATCTCCAACATCTCATCCTCCCGCTTGGTTTTGTTGTTCTTTTCTTTGGCTTGGTTTGGCTCTTTGGCTTGGGCTTGTCGTCAGCCCTCCCCGGCCAATCGGCCAGCAATCGTGCGGGAATGGCCGCGGAATTCGGCGACGACCTCGCCGCGACCGTCGCGCACCGTGACATCGTAAATACCGCTGCGGCCCTGTAGCGACCGTTCGACTCCATGGGCCCGGAGCAGCTCGCCGCCCATCACAGGCGAGACGAAGGTGATCGCGCAGTGCTGCGCGACGGTGCGCTGGCCACGGGAGTTGCAGGCAAAAGCGAACGTCGAGTCGGCCAACGTGAAGATGAAGCCGCCGTGACAGATGCCGTGGCCGTTGGTCATGTCCTCGCGCACGCGCATCGAGATCACCGCCTCGCCGGGTCCGACCCGTTCCAGCGTCATGCCGAGGGCCTGGCTGGCCCGGTCCGTCGCCCACATCGACCGGGCGCTGCGCTCGGCGATACCCTCGGGTACCGCCTGCGGCTCGGGCGCATCGGTCATCGCGCCGCGCTCCCGGCCATCGGTGCCGTCGGCCCGGCGCCTGGCTCACGGCGCAAACAGTGCGATCGCATCAGGGCACCTCCTTCGAAAGGGCCATCCAAAGCTCAGACCTGGTCGAAATCGACGAGCACACGTGCGCTTCTCGGCCGCGACTGGCAGGTCAGCACGAAATTGGCCGCGAGCTCCCATGGCTCCAGCGAATAGTTGACCTCCATCTCGACCTCCCCCTCCACCAGCTTGGCGCGGCACGTCGAGCACATGCCGCCCTTGCAGGCGAAGGGCAGGTCCAGTCCGGCCCGCAGGGCGGCGTCGAGGATCGTCTCTCCGTCGGCGACCGGCACGCCGCGGCGCTTGCCGTCGATGATCAGCTCGGCACGGCACTTCGCCGGCGCGTCGGACTGCACGGGCGCCTGGACCCGCGGGCGCCCGCCATAGGCGGAGACGAAGCGCTCGACGTGAACAGCCTCGGGCGAAATGCCGAGCTCGGCCAGCGTCGAGGTCAGATCCTCGATCATCGTCTCGGGGCCGCAGAGGAAGGCATGGTCGACCGCGGCGGCCGGCACCAGCGACGTGAGCAGGCGGCGCGCCTTCTCCGCGTCGAGCCGGCCGTTGAGGATCGGCAGGTCCTGTTCCTCCTGGCTCAGGACGTGGAACACCGACAGGCGACCGAGGAAGCGGTCCTTCAGCTCCTCCAGCTCGCGCCGGAACAGCATGTCCGCAGTGGAGCGGTTGCCGTAGAACAGGAAGAAGCGGCTCGACGGCTCGGACGCCAGCACGCCGCGCATGATCGACAGCACCGGCGTGATGCCGGAGCCCGCCGCGAAGGCGACGTGGATACGGCCGTCGCCCGGTGTTGCGGCGAGGCCGAAGCGGCCGGCCGGGCTCATCACCTCGACCGCGTCGCCGACGTTGAGCTCGGCGTTCGCCCAGGCCGAGAACAGGCCGCTGTCGACCCGCTTCACGGCGATGCGCAGTTCGCCGTCATCGGGGCCGGAGCAGATCGAGTAGGACCGCCTCACCTCTTCGCCGTCGAGCATGGTGCGCAACGTCAGGTACTGGCCGGAGGAGAAGCGAAACGCCTCGGCCAGATGCGCCGGCACGGTGAACGCGATGGACACGGCATCCCGCGTCTCACGCCGGACGTCGGCGACGACGAGACGGTGGAAGCGCGGAGCCGCATTCGCCGGGGCGTGCGGCGGCTGCAAGGGAAGGTCCGGCGCGGCGGTGATGATCTGGGGAACCATGGCCTCACCTGTCGATGCGCCGGTCAGTGGCATTTGAAGTAGTCGAACGGCTCGCGACACGCGCGGCAGCGCCAGAGCGACTTGCATGAGGTCGAGCCGAAGGCCGCGATCTCGTCCGTGTCGATCGATCCGCAGCGCGGGCAGGCGACCTCGTCCACGCCGAACAGAGCGCGGCGGCCAGCTCCCTGCCGCGGCGGAGCGATGCCGTAGTCACGGAGCTTGCGCCGCCCCTCCTCGCTCATCCAGTCGGTCGTCCAGGCCGGCGCCAGAACGGTATTGATCTTGACGTGAGCGAACCCCGCCTGGAGGAGCGCGACCTCCAGCTCGAACGCGATCATGTTCACGGCCGGGCAGCCCGAATAGGTCGGCGTGATGTCGACCTCGACCCCTTCGTCGCTCAGCCGCACGTCGCGCAGCACGCCGAGGTCGGCGATGGTCAGCACCGGGATCTCCGGATCGACGACCGCTGCCGCGGCGCGCCAAGCGTCCGCCACGCGCGTCGCCGGCGCAGCGGATGAGGCGCGCTGCTTCGGCGCCGGGGCGTGACGGCCCGTCACCAGCTCGCTCCCGGGTTGGCGCGCTGCAGGTATTGCATCTCGGCGAGCAGATGGCCGAGGTGCTCGCTGTGGCGCCCGCTGCGCCCGCCGCGGCGCATGAAGCCCGTCGGCGGCGGCTCCAAGGTCGCCTCCGCCAGGACCTGCATGACCGTGCGCCGCCACGGCTCGCGCAACGTCTCGGGGTCGACCGCGATGCCGGCGGCGATCATCTGCCGGTCGGTGTCGCCCACCTCGAACAGCTCGTGGGTGAAGGGCCACAGCCCTGCGAGGGCCGACGCCGCCCGGGCCCGGCTCTCGGCGGTGCCGTCGCCGAGGCGCACCACCCATTCGCCGCAGTGGCGCACGTGGTAGGCCATTTCCTTCTCGGCCTTGGCGGCGATGGCGGCCAGCGTCGTGTCGCGCGAGGCCATCATGGCCCGCCAGTACGGCTCGGCGAACGCCGCATAGAGGAACTGGCGCATGATGGTGACGGCGAAATCGCCGTTCGGCTGCTCGACCAGCAGCACGTTGCGGTAGCCACGCTCGTCTCGCCAATAGGCGAACGCGTCCTCGTCGTGACCCTGGCCTTCGGCTTCGCCGGCGTAGGCATAGAGCGCACGCGCCTGGCCGAGGAGATCGAGGCCCATGTTGGCCAGCGCCATCTCCTCCTCCATCGTCGGCGCGCGGGCCGCCCACTCCGACAGGCGGTGGCCGAGCACCAGCGCGTCGTCGGCGCGGCGCAGCACATAGGCAACGAGCGGCGTCTCGCTCACGCGGATAGAACCTGTGGCCATGGCGTTCACCCCTCGTGCGTGAGCGGCACGTTCACATGTGTCCGACCTCGTCGGGCACGTCGTAGAAGGTCGGGTGGCGGTAGATCTTCGAGGCCGCTGGCTCGAACATCATGCCTTTGTCGGCCGGATCGGATGCCGTGATCGCGTGCGACGGCACAACCCAGATCGACAGGCCTTCGCCGCGCCGCGTGAAGAGATCGCGCGCCGCTTGCAGCGCCAGCGTGACGTCGGTCGCGTGCAGCGAGCCCACGTGCTTGTGGGCGAGACCGTTGCGCGAGCGGACGAACACCTCCCAGAGCGGACTATTGGGTTCTCCCACGGGCACCTCCTAAGCAGGATGTCCGAATCCGCCCGACGGGTGGACTCGAAAATCCTGCTGCGCCAGAAAGACCTTGGCTGACATTCGCGGACCGGAACCGTGTTCCGCTCCTCGAATTTCTGCTTAGCTCAGGCGGCCATCCTGGCGCGCCGTTTCGCTGCATAAGCGAGGGCTGCCTCGCGCACCCAGGCGCCCTCGTCGTGGGCCTGGCGGCGGGCCGCCATGCGGTCGGCATTGCACGGCCCGTCGCCGGCAATGACGCGGCGTAGCTCATCCCAATCGATGGCGCCGAACTCCCAATGACCGGTCTCGTCGTTGAAGCGAAGGTCCGGGTCTGGCACCGCAAGCCCTAGAAAATGGGCCTGCGGGACCGTAGCGTCGACGAACTTCTGCCGGAGCTCGTCGTTGGAGAAGCGCTTGATCTTCCAGCGGGTGGAGGTGTCCGAGTGCTGGCTGGCGGTATCCGGCGGACCGAACATCATCAGGCACGGCCACCACCATCGATCGAGCGCATCCTGCGCCATGTCCTTCTGCGCCGCCGTGCCGCGCGCCAGCGTCAGCATGATCTCGTAGCCCTGGCGCTGGTGGAACGACTCCTCCTTGCACACCCGGGTCATGGCGCGGGCGTAGGGCCCGTAGGAGCAACGGCAGAGCGGGATCTGGTTCATGATCGCCGCCCCGTCCACCAGCCAGCCGATGGCGCCGATGTCGGCCCAGCTCAGCGTCGGGTAGTTGAAGATGGACGAATACTTCGCCTTGCCCGTGAGCAACTGCTCGACCATCTCCTCGCGCGAGATGCCGAGCGTCTCGGCCGCCGCGTAAAGATAGAGGCCATGCCCGCACTCGTCCTGCACCTTGGCCAGCAGTGCCGCCTTGCGCCGCAATGACGGCGCGCGGGTGATCCAGTTGCCCTCCGGCTGCATGCCGATGATCTCGGAATGGGCGTGCTGGGATATCTGCCGAATCAGCGTGCGGCGGTAGGCCTCGGGCATCGCATCGTTGGGCTCGATGCGCTCATCCGCGTCGACCCGCTCCTGGAAGCGCGCCAGCAAAGCCGCGTCCTCGACGCCCTGCCCCGCCCCGACCGCACCCGCATTGAGAGCCTGTGTGTACATGGGCTCCTCCCGATTTTGAATCATTATATGTTACATAAAATCAGTCGGCAATAAAATTCTGTAACATATTGCACCGCATCAATCGCTGCGAACCCCGCCTGCCGCTTCAGGCGTCGCCCTGAAACCGCCGGAACACCTCGGGAGCCGGGGGCAACGGCGCCCCTGCCTCGTCGATCGCATGGGCGTCGAGCCAGCGCTCCGATGGGCCGACGAGGTCCCGGTAGAGGCTGGCGCACAAGCTGCGGGCAGTCTCGCCGGGCCAGTCGTCCGGCAGCACCTCGGCGGGCAGCAGCGGATCGCGCAGCACGACGCGGCGGTATTCGTGAATGAGCAGCACGCGCGCCACCAGGGCATCGACGTCGCCGAGGACCTGGTCACGGCCGAGCGCAGCGCGCATGGGCGCGAACGTGGCGATGAACCGGCGGTAGCCGTCCGCCGTCGCCGTCAGCGGCCAGCTGCGGGCGGCCAGCCTCCGCAGCGTGTCCAGGTCCCCGTGCGCCTCGAGCCGAAGCGCATCGCTCACAGGCGCGGGCAGAGGCTGCCCGGCGAGCGCCAACCAGACGCCGGGCGCCGGGGTCCCGAACCCGGCCTCCTCCAGCGCCGCTCTCGCCGGGCGCTCGGTGCCGTTGCCGAGCAGCGCCAGATCGAAATGGCCGGAGAACGCCCGGGGACGGTCGGAATAGATGTGCCGCGTCGCCTCGGCGAAGGTGGCGCGGCCTTTGTCGGCCAGGCGATAGAAGCTGTTGCGGCCCACCTTCCGCCGCTCCAGCCAGCCGTCCGAGGCGAGGCGCGACATGGCCGTCCGCACCACCCCCTCGCCCACGTCGAGCGCCTTGAAGAAGCTGAGCAGCGTGCCGAGCCACACGCTGCCGCCGCGCGGCACGATGGCGTCGCCGTAGACGGTGATGATGATCGACCAGGTGCGCGACGGGGCGGCACGAAGCTGGGCAAGAATCACGCCCAGCGCGTCCGGGCCGGCTGCGTTCGTGGCGGGTGGGACGTGCGGCATGGCCGATTGTTTAGGGCCTGCCGCGCCGTGCGAAAACCCGGCACGGATCATGGATTCTGGAAGTTCGGCGATAACCTGCCTACCATCGCGCCGGAACGGGCGTGGAGAGGAAGCGCCTTCGGGGGTCCCTTGCATGACGATGCTCGCATGACGATGGTGCCTGCCGCGCAAGCTGGCCCCGCCCTGCCGATCCGCGCCTTCGCCCGGGCGACTCTCGCCTGCACCATGCTTCTGCTCGCCGGCGGCGAAGCCGGCGCGCAGAGCCCGCACTCTGCCCAGACGCCGGCCGCGGACCCGAGGCTGGAGGCATCGCGCAAGGCGTTCGAGGCCCTGCCCGAGGCCGAGCGCAAGGCGATCCAGGACGCGCTGGTGTGGGTCGGCACCTACAACGGCGCGACCGACGGCTCGTTCGGCAAGCGCACCTACGACGCGATCTCCGCCTTCGAGACCCGGGCAAAGCTGACGGCCGACGGCATCCTCGAGCCCAGCGAGCGGGCCTATCTGACCGACGCCGCCAAGCGGGCGCGGGACGCCGTCGCCTTCAAGGCGGTCACCGACCCGGCGAGCGGCATCCGCATCGGTGTGCCGACCCGCTTCCTGGACAAGTCCTCCCAGGCCAAATCCGGCACTATCTATGCCAGCAGCCGAGATCGCATGTCGCTGGCGCTGTTCGTTCCGGAGCCTGCGGCGACCCTTTCCGGGCTCTTCGACAAGCTCACGGGCGACGGGCCGCCGACGCGACGCGTCAGCTACAAGGTGCTCCGGCCGGATTTCCTCGTCGTGACCGGGACCGACAACAACCGCCGCTTCTTCACGCGCGTTGCCAAGGGCGAAGCCAAGACGGGCGAGCCCGGCCTGCGCGGGTTCACCTTCACCTACCCGGAGGACGCAGGCGCGGCGTTCGACCGGCTGACCATTGCCATAGCCAACAGCTTCGACCCGTTCCCGGCCAAGCCGGGCGGCGCCGCGGTGACCGCCACGGCCGTCACCCCGGCACCCCAGCCACCGGCCCCGCCGCCCCCGGCCGGCCCTCGTCTCGTCGGCACCGCTCTCACGGTGGCGCCGGGGCGCGTGCTCACCACGGCCGCGGCGGCGGCCGCCTGCCCGGCCCCGCTGGTCGGACGCGCCAAGGCGCAGGTCATCAAGAGCGACAACGAGAGCGGCCTCGCCCTGCTGGAGGCGAACGCGGCCAAGCCCGCGCCGTTCAACCCGGCCAGCGGTGCGGCGGCGGGCGACAGCTTTGCGGTGCCGGGGTTCACCGAGGCGTCGCCGAACGCCGGCGCCTCGGCGCCCACGCTGGGCATCGTCAGCGCCACGGTGGCCGCGCCCCACCCCGCGCTTCGCATCGTCGCGCCCCTGCAGGCGCAGGCGGGCGGCAGCCCGGTCGTCGACCGCTCGGGGCAATTCGTCGGCATCGTCGCCGCGGCAACGGCGCCGCCGCGCCGCGTCGCCGGCGTGGTGCCGCAGATGAGCTACGCCGTGGTGCCGGCGGTGACCGTCGCAGCCTTCCTCGGTGACGCGGGCGTGCCTCCCGGGCCCGCCACGGGGCCCGCAGCCGATGAGCTCACCACCGGCGCCATCGCCGCCGCCTGGGCTCCGGCGTTGGTCGCCGTCGAGTGCGGGGCCGCCGGATCGCCGTGAACGCCAACGGAATCGTCGGCGCGCGGTCCCCGGGCTTCGGCGCGCGATCCCGGTGCGATGCAACATCAGCCTTGACTTCGCCGCATCGAACGCGCACATGCCGCCACGGCGGTCGATGGACCGCTTGGGAATCGGTAACTCCGGCCCGAGCGTTCGGACATGCCGACGGCGTGCGTGCCGCGCGTGCGGAGCGACAAGGCTCCACCCCGCCGACGCCCAATAGGACCTGGGGGCCCCGACACGCAGGGCACTCCGCAAAGGCCGGCCTCAACCTCCCGAGCCGGCGGCGAAAGTATCCATTTTGACACAGTTTACCGAACTCGGCCTGTCGGCGCCCATCCTTGCGGCGCTGGCCGAAGAGGGCTACACGACGCCCACGCCGATCCAGGGTCAGGCGATCCCGTTCGTGCTCGCGGGCCGCGACCTCATGGGCATCGCCCAGACCGGCACCGGCAAGACGGCGGCGTTCGCGCTGCCGATCATCCATCGGCTGGCCGAGGAGAACGTCCGGGCGCAGCCGCGGACCTGTCGTACGCTGATCCTGTCGCCCACCCGCGAGCTCGCCAGCCAGATCGCCGACTCGTTCCGCGCCTATGCGCGGCACGTGAAGCTCTCGGTTTGCGTCGTCTTCGGCGGTGTCTCCGCCGGGCCACAGGCGCAGCAGCTGCATCGCGGCGTCGACGTGCTGGTGGCCACCCCCGGCCGCCTGCTCGACCACATGTCCACGGGTGCGCTGCGCCTCGACGGCGTCCGCATCCTGGTACTCGACGAAGCCGACCAGATGCTCGATCTGGGCTTCATCCACGCCATCCGGCGCATCGTGCGGGCGCTGCCGCGCGCGCGGCAGACGCTGTTCTTCTCGGCCACCATGCCCAAGGAGATCGCGGCGCTGGCGGGCGAGATGCTCGACAATCCCGAGCGCGTCGCCGTGACGCCGGTGGCGACGACGGCCGAAAAGGTCGCCCAGCGCGTGGTGTTCGTCGAGACGGCGCAGAAGCGCAACGAGCTCGCCCACGTGCTCGCCCACGAGACCGACGGCCGCACGCTGGTGTTCACCCGCACCAAGCACGGCGCCGACCGGGTGGTGAAGCACCTGGACCAAGTGGGCCTCACCGCCGCCGCCATCCACGGCAACAAGAGCCAGTCGCAGCGCCAGCGCGCCCTCGACGGCTTTCGTGACGGCTCGACCCGCATTCTGGTGGCGACCGATATCGCGGCCCGCGGCATCGATGTGGACGGCGTCACCCACGTGGTCAACTTCGACCTGCCGAACGTGCCGGAGACCTATGTTCACCGTATCGGCCGCACGGCGCGGGCCGGCGCCAGCGGCGCCGCCATCTCGTTCTGCGCCAGCGAGGAACGCTCGTTGCTGGCCGGCATCGAGCGGCTGATCCGGCAGAAGATCGACGTCGTGCCGCGCCAATCGTCGGGGCCGGACGCGCCGGCCGAGCCGCCGCGCCAGCCCCAGCAGCAACAGCGCCGCCCGGCGCCGCGGGGCGCCCACCCGGCCCGGCCGCACGAGGGCGAGCAGGCCCGCGGCCGCGCCCGCCCGCAGGGGCGCCGGCCCGCCCCCCGCCCGCACGGCAGCGCTCCGGCCGAGGCCGGCAGCGCGGACCTGTCGCAGATGTCGTTCATGCGCGCCGGTCGCGGCCGACCGCCGCGGTCACGGTAGATGGATGCGTGATCCGCGCCCGTCGCGGATCACGCCGTCTCGGCCGCGCTCGTCGCGATGATCATCGTCCCGTCGGTGCGGCCACCACGGCGGCGTGAGGACCGTCAGCCCGGCCTTGAACGGCACACGGCCTCGATATTGTGGCCGTCCGGATCGAGGACGAAGGCACTGTGGTCGTTCGGACGATGACGGGTGCCTTCTCGATTGGTTGACCGCGACATCCGTTCCGCCTACAGACCCGTCATCATGACGAGCACCATCTTCGCCTCCGGACTGTATTACGCGCCGCTCCCTTAGCGGCGGAGTGCTTGTCATGCCCAGCCGCTGCCTCGCCGGCGGTTGGAGATTGTCTGGACCGTCGGCCTCGCTTCGCTAGAGGTCCTCGCGTGTCATCTTCCAGCCCCTTCGACCTGCGCCCATCAGTCGGAATCATCGGTTTCGGCGCGTTCGGCCGTCTGATCGCCGAGCACCTTTCGCCGTACTTTCCGCTACAGGCCTACGATCCGGCGCCGGCTGCGGGCGCCTTCGACCGACGCCATGCGGTGAAATCCGACCTCCCGGAGACGGCCCGGTGCTCGGTCGTGATCCTCGCGACGCCGGTGTCCAGCCTCGCCCAGGTCGTTGATGCGATTGCTCCCCATCTGCGGCAGGACACTTTGGTCGTCGACGTCGGGTCGGTGAAGACGATCCCGGTGGAGATCATGCGCAATGGGCTGCCGCCTCACGTCGAGATCCTCGCGACGCACCCGCTTTTCGGGCCGCAGAGTGTCCGTGGCGGCATTCGCGGCCTAAAGATCGCGGTTTGCCCGATCCGCGGTCGGCGCGGCATGCGTGCCGCCGCATTCCTCCGGAAAGTGCTTGGCCTGGAGACTATTCTCACGACCCCGGACACCCATGACCGCGAGGCCGCGACGGCGCAGGGGTTGACCCACCTCATCGCCAAGGTCCTCGTGGCGATGGAGCCGCTACCGACGAACATGACCACGCGGAGCTTTGACCTCATCATGCAGGCAGTCAGCATGGTCCGACACGATGCGCCAGAAGTGTTCCAAGCCATCGAGCGCTCGAACCCCTTCGCGGCGGACGTACGCCGCCGCTTCGTCACTTTGGCCTCGCAGCTTGCGACGGACCTCTCGGCCGACAAGCAAGCCACATGAACCGTTCGTCAAACAGCGACTTAAATATTTGATATTAATACATTATCTTGACCGTCAGGCATGTCCCTCATGCGTTGACCGGTCGCGGTAGGCGAGAACGGCGCGCCCTCTAGACGATCGTTCCGGCGGCGGTCGCATCGGCTCGGTCGACCCGCCCGTCGTCACTCTGGCTTGGCGCGGCAGACGGCCTCGATATTGTGCCCGTCCGGGTCGAGCACGAAGGCACCGTAGTAGTCCGGATGGTACTTTGGCCGCAGGCCCGGCGGGCCGTTGTCGACGCCTCCAGCCCGCAGCGCGGCCGCATGGAAGGCGTCGACCGTGGCCCTGTCGCGCGCGGCGAAGGCGACATGCGCGCCCGTCTGCCGCGCCTCTCGGTGGCCGATCCAAAAAAAGGCGCGCGGGCCGATGCCGTAGCCGGCGAACGTCTCGTCACCGGCGAGCCGCTCGATTCCGAGCGGCCGCAGCGCCATGTCGTAAAAGGCTTTCGCGCGCTCGACGTCGCCGACGCCGATGGTGACGTGGTCCAGCATTGCGACGCTCCTCATTTCGCAGCTGAGCATTCTTGATCCGATCGGACGGCGCTCATCCGACCGGAAACCGCTCTGGCGCTCCCATACAAACGATCGTGACACACCGTTTCGGCGGCCGAAACCGGCTGACGAGACGGCGACCCGCGCGGGCTGCAACCGTGCGTGGCTGCAGCCTGGACGGAACAATGGCGCTGTCACGGTCGATGTATGCGGTGGTGCGACCATGCGCACCCCGTGTGTGCTGATGAGAGGATCCCCATGAGCAGCCAGACGATGAGGCTCGGCACCGACGTCGCCACGCTCGTCCTATTCCACCCGGATGACCTCGCCCACCGCCACGAGGATCCCATTGCCTGGTACAGCTACGACTTCGTCTATCGCAGGGAGTCCGCTGCAGGCCGGCTCGTTGCCTTCGGCACCGGCTCCGACGGAGGCTACTCCGTGCGGCTGACCACCGAGGGGCTCACGCCGCGTGAGCAGGCGTCTGCCTGCCCGCCGTGGGACTTTCCTCTGATCGTGCGGCACGGACGCGTCCTCCTCGACAACACCGATGCGCTGCCGGGCGAGGAGCAGATGACCGACCCGGACTCGTCGGACGACTGGTATGAGCTCGCCAACGGCGCCTATCGCGTCACCGTCCATCCCATCGCCTGGGATGCCCAGCCCGGCGTCGACCGCGACGGCAAGGCGCCGTCCGAGCCGCTGCCAAATTATGTGGTCGTCTTCACGCCGGTGCCGGACATCTCGGGCATAGCCGCGGCCGACATGCCGCCGGACCTGCGCGGCCTGCGCGACTGGACCGCCAGGACCACGCCCGGCGTGGACGGGGACCGTGCCTTCGAATGGCCAGTCGCGGCGCCCGAGCCGGCCTCGCTGCCGGCCCTCATCGTCGACGAGACCGTCGCCCTGCTGCCGCGCCAGCAGGCGAGGCTGCCGGTCAGCGAGGCGGTGGCGGAGGCGGCCTTCCCATCCGACCGGCAGGACCGGCGCGACCGTAGCGAGATGTTCGTCGCAGCGCCCTCGTTCCGCAGCAACGGCCTCGCTGCCCTGAGCTGGGCCAACGGCCTGTCCCGGATGCACGACAAGCCGACGCTGGGCCTGCAGGGCAAGCATGTCGTGCGCATCGTGCAGGGTGGCACGCCGCAGCCGCTCGAGGCCGTCGCGATCGCCCCCCTCGCCAAGCCGGACATGACGTGCCCGCCGGACCTGGTCGACGCGCTCAAGGACAAGCTGACGCGTTACGTCCATGACAACGCCGCCGTCCGCGAGCGGTTGCGGCACGCCTCGTTCGAGCTGGAGCAGTTGGCCTCGCTCCGTTCCGCCGAGGCGGTCACCACGTGGGCGCTGATGAACCTCGCATGGCCGCTCGCGGACCGGCTCGAGACCTATGCAAGCCCGGCACGCGAGCGCATCGCCCGCATCGAGCGGCTCATCGCCGGCGAGCCCCTCCCGCCGAAGCGGCCGTCCCTGCTGGACCGCCTCTGGCGCCGCTGACGGGCGCCTCTCTCAGCGCGTTCACAGCCTGATTCACCGGCGTCCGCGATGGGCGGTCTTCGCGGATGACAAAGCAATCCACGGCAGGCCGGCGAATACAGGATGTTTTTCTCTGTCGCGAACGAAAACGAGCGACATCAGCACCCGCTGCACAAGCAACATAGTCATTTATTTCTTTCAACTGCGGGCGCATTGACAAAATCAAGGCCAACATCGTAGTCATTTATCACCGATATGTGATGATTGCGGCCCTCAACACACAATGTAACGAAACGACGGCAGCGCCGGCAATCGCACCGGCCGCCGCGATCGAACATTATTGTCTCGGATAGCGTTATATTTTACCTAAACACGCTCTAATTGCCAAATATGCACGACACCAAAGCGCCGCATCATTGACGAGCACAGCGAACAGCCGAACAACTTGAGGTGAGACGCGAATGGCCCGGCAGATCCACTTCAACGCCTTCGACATGAATTGCGTCGGCCACCAGTCGCCAGGCCTGTGGGCCCATCCGCGCGACCGCTCGTGGACCTACAAGGACCTGGACTACTGGCAGGGCCTGGCGCGGACGCTCGAGCGCGGCATCTTCGACGGGATCTTCATCGCCGACGTGATCGGCTATTACGACGTCTACAAGGACTCGAACTACCACGCCATCCACCAGGCGGCGCAGATTCCGGTCAACGACCCGCTGCAGCTCGCCGCCCCGATCGCGCTCGCCACCGAGCATCTTGGCATCGGCATCACCGCCTCGACCTCGTTCGAGCACCCCTATACCTTTGCCCGCCGGCTCTCGACCGCCGACCATCACACCAAAGGCCGCGTCGGCTGGAACATCGTCACCTCCTACCTGGAGAGCGGCGCCAAGAACATCGGCCAAGGCGGCCTCAAGCGGCACGACAACCGCTACGACGTCGCCGCCGAATACGTGGAGGTGCTCTACAAGCTGTTCGAGGGCAGCTGGGAGGACGGTGCCGTCGTGCGCGACCGCGAGCGGCGCATCTTCACCAACCCCGGCAAGGTGCACGAGATCGGCCACAAGGGCCGCTACTTCGAGGTGCCGGGCTATCACCTGTGCGAGCCGTCGCCGCAGCGCACCCCCCTGCTCTACCAGGCCGGCGCCTCCGGGCCGGGCAAGGCGTTCGCCGCCGGCCATGCGGAATGCGTGTTCGTGGCGGCGCCGATCAAGCCGGTGCTGAAGAGCTACGTCGCCGACGTGCGGCGGCTGGCAGAGGCCGCGGGCCGGGACCCGCGCAAGATCCTGACCTACAACCTCGTCACCATCATCGTCGACGAGACCGACGCCAAGGCCCAGGCGCGGTTCGAGGAGTACAAGTCCTACGCCTCCTACGACGGCGCCCTGGTCTTCATGTCCGGCTGGACCGGCATCGATTTCGGCCAGTACGCACCGACCGACCTGGTGCGCCGCGTCGAGACCAACGCCATCGTCTCGGCCGTCGAGCATCTGGCGGGCGGCGGCAAGGCGTGGACCATCGAGGAGCTGGCGCAGTTCGGCGGCATCGGCGGCCTCGGGCCGGTGTTCGTGGGCTCGCCCGCGACCATCGCCGACATCCTGCAGGAGTGGGTCGACGACACCGACGTGGACGGCTTCAACCTGGCCTACGCGGTCACGCCGGAGACCTTCGAAAGCATCGTCGGCCTCGTGGTCCCCGAGCTTCAGAAGCGCGGCGTCTACCCGACGGCCTATCGCCCCGGCACGCTGCGCGAGAAGCTGTTCGGCGACGGCCCCTATCTGCCCGCGAGCCATCCGGCGGCCGGCTTCCGCGACATCGAGGCGGTCAAGCGCGCTGAAGCGGCTGCGCGCCAGGCGGAGCCGCGCCGGCTCGAAGCGGTCGGCGAGTGAGCGCCCCAGTGGCCGGGCCGATCCTCGAGCTGCGCGACGTCTCGCTGTCCTTCAAGGGCGTCAAAGCGCTCAACAGCCTGAGCCTCACCGTCACACGCGGCGAGATCTGCGCGTTGATCGGGCCCAACGGCGCCGGCAAGAGTTCGCTACTCAACATCATCAACGGGGTCTATCGCGCCGATGCGGGCGAGGTGGTGTTCGACGGCGCCCCGTTCCGCCGCATCCGCCCGCTCGAGGCCGCACGCCGGGGCGTCGGCCGCACCTTCCAGCACAATGCGCTGTTCAAGCGGCTGAGCGTCATCGACAACGTGCTCGCCGGGCTGACGCGCCACAGCCGCACGACCCTTATCGAGCACGCCTTCGGCCTACCGCGCGACCTGGCCGAGGCGCGGACGTTCCGGGCGCGGGCCGAGGCCATCATCGAGCACCTCGAGCTCTCGCCCCATCGCGACACGGTGGTGTCGACCCTGCCCTACGGCGTGCAGAAGCGCGTCGACCTGGCCCGCGCGCTCGTCGGCCGCCCGGCGCTGCTGCTGCTCGATGAGCCGATGGCCGGCATGAACCATGACGAGAAACGCGAGATGAGCCGCTTCATCACCGAAGCAAACACGACGCTCGACGCCACCGTGGTGCTGATCGAGCACGACATCGGCGTGGTCATGGACCTGTCGCACCACGTCGTCGTGCTCGACTACGGCCGCAAGGTCGGCGACGGCACGCCCCAGGCGGTGCGCAACGATCCCAGCGTCATCGCGGCCTACCTCGGCACGGTCCATTGAGCCGGCCATGGCCTTCCTGATCGAAACGCTGGTCGGCGGGCTCTTGTCGGGCGTGATGTACGCGCTCGTCGCCATCGGCTTCGTGCTGATCTACAAGGCGTCCGGCGTCTTCAACTTCGCCCAGGGTGCCATGGTCCTGTGCGCGGCGCTGACCTTCGTCACCCTGCGCGACCAAGGCCTCGCCTTCTGGCTCGCCGGCCTCGTCACCCTCGCCATCATGGTGGTGCTGGCCATCGCGGTCGAGCGGGTGGTGCTGCGCCCGCTGATGAACCAGTCGCAGATCACGCTGTTCATGGCGACCTTGGGCCTGAGCTTCGTCATCGAAGGCATGGCGCAGCTCCTGATGGGGGCGAGCGTCCACGAGCTCGACCTGGGCATCGTCGACACGCCGGTCGAGATCGGCCCGATCCTGGTCAGCCAGTTCGATCTCGTCGCTGCCGCGACGGCGGGCGTACTGGTCGTGGCGCTCTCGGTCTTCTTCAACCTGACCCGCATCGGCGTCTCGCTGCGGGCCATCGCCGACGATCCACAGGCGGCGCTGTCGGTCGGGATCCGGCTCCAGCGGCTGTGGCGCATCGTCTGGGGCGTCGCCGGCTTCGTCGCGCTGGTCGCAGGCCTGCTCTGGGGCTCCCGGCAGGGCGTCCAGTTCTCGCTCACCTTCGTCGTGCTGAAGGCCCTGCCGGTGCTGATCATCGGCGGCTTCACCTCCATCGCCGGCGCCATCGTCGGCGGGCTGATCGTCGGCGCCGCCGACGCCCTCGCCGAGATCTATGTCGGCCCGCTGCTCGGCGGCAGCGTCTCCACGTGGTTCGTCTACGTGCTCGCCGTCGCCTTCCTGCTCATCCGCCCCGCCGGACTGTTCGGCGAACGCGCCATCGAGAGGGTGTGACCGATGTCGTCGGCCGAATCGGAAGCCGCCGCGGATTTCGTTGCGCCGCGGGCGGCGCGCGACTGGCGCGGGCTCACGCGGGCGCTGCCGCTCGGCCTGCTGCTGGCGGTGGCCTTCGTCGCCATCCCGCTGACCGGAACCGACTACTGGCTCAACGCCATTCTGATTCCGTTCCTGATCATGGCGCTGGCGGGGCTCGGACTGAACCTGCTCATGGGCTATGCCGGCCAGGCGTCGCTCGGCACCGGCGCCTTCATGGCAACGGGCGCCTACGCCACCTATAACCTGCTGCTGCGGCTGCCGGACATCCCGCTGCCGATCAGCCTCGTCCTCGGCGGCCTGATCGCAGGCGCCATCGGCGTCGTCGTCGGCCTGCCGAGCCTGCGCATCAAAGGCTTCTACCTGCTGGCATCCACGCTGGCGGCGCAGTTCCTGCTGGAGTGGATCTTCAACCAGTACGGCTGGTTCTCGAACTATTCGACCTCGAGCTCCATCTCGGCGCCGCGGCTTGCCATCCTGGGCCACGACCTCACGTCGCCGGTCGGCCGCTACCTACTGACGCTGACCGCGGTCGTTGCGGTCACCGCCGTGGCGGCACGGCTGGTGCGCAGCCAGACGGGCCGTGCCTGGAGCGCGGTCCGCGACATGGACACGGCGGCGGCCGTGATCGGCGTGCCGGTCGCGCGCAGCAAGCTCAGCGCCTTCTTCGTCGGCGCCTTCGTGTGCGGTGTCGCCGGCGCGCTGTGGGCCTTCGCCTACCTCGGCACCGTCGATGCGCGCAGCTTCGGCCTCGATCGCTCCTTCCAGGTGATGTTCATCATCATCGTCGGCGGCATGGGCAGCATCGTCGGCAACTTCATCGGCTCAGCCTTCATCGTGCTGCTGCCGATCCTGCTTTCCCAGGTCTCGGACCGCCTCTTCGGCAGCGCGGTTGACGCGGGCCAGCTCGCCAACCTCCAGCGTGTCGTCTTCGGCGCGCTGATCATCTGGTTCCTGATCAAGGAGCCGAACGGCCTTGCAGCGCTGGCCGAACGCGCCTGGCGGCGCCTAAGCAGAAATTCGCGAACCGGAACACGGTTCCGGTTCGGGAGTTTCAGCTAAGAGTTTTTAGACGCTGCGGAATTTCGGAGCCCGCCCGTTGGGCGAGCTCGGAAATTCTGCTTAGGCCCTGCACCTCGCCCGTCCACGGCTCTATCGAGGGGAAACATCCATGAGCATTCTTAGACACCGCATCCGACGAGCGGCGGCACTGGTCGCTGTCGCCGCCGGCATCGGCGCAGCCCTTCCGGCCTCCGCGGACGATGCCAAGCAGCAGTACTTCCCGCTCGCGACGTTCCGCGTCGGCGCCTATGCGTCGAGCGGCATCCCGGTGTGGGCCGGCACCATCGACTACCTCCGCTACATCAACGAGGTCGAAGGCGGCATCAACGGCATCAAGCTGTTCTGGGACGAATGCGAGACCGAATGGGCGGTCGAGAAGGGCGTCGAGTGCTACGAGCGCGTCAAGGGCGGCAAGAACGGCTCGCCGGTGCCGATCTTCCTGCCGCACGGCGACCCGATCACCAAGGCGCTGACGGAGAAGTCGGTGGCGGACAAGATCCCGCTCGTCACCATCGCCCATGGCCGCACGGAAGCCATCGACGGCCGCGTCTTCCCCTACAGCTTCCCAGCCGTGTTCACCTTCTGGAGCGAGGCCTCCTCCGCCATCAACTTCATCGCCGAGCGCGAGGGTGGCAAGGACAAGCTCAAGGGCCTGAAGATCGCCACGGTCTATCACGACAGCCCTTACGGCAAGGAGACGCAGACGCCGCTGGCGCTGCTCGCCAAGACCTACGGCTTCGAGGATATCCAGATCCCGGTGCCGCATCCGGGCAACGACCAGTCGGCGCAATGGGCGCGCATCCGCCAGCTCAAGCCGGACTGGGTGTTCCTGCGCGGCTGGGGCGTGATGACGCCGGTGGCGATCAAGACCGCCGCCAAGGTGGGCTTCCCCGTGGACCACATCATCGGCGGCGTCTGGTCCGGGTCCGAGGAGGACGTGCGGCCGGCCGGCAAGGTGGGCAAGGGCTATCTCGCCATCACACCGTTCCCCGCCGGAGCCGACTTCGAGATCCTGAAGAAGATCAAGGAGCACATCGTCGACAAGGGCAAGAGCGACCTGAAGGACCTCAAGAGCTTCGGCTCGGTCTACTACAACTCCGGCGTCAACGAGGCGATCATCGCGGTCGAAGCCATCCGTACCGCACAGAAGAAGTTCGGCGTGCGGCCGATCAACGGCGAGGAGGGCCAGTGGGGGCTCGAGAACCTCAACCTGGACGACGCGCGGCTGAAGGAGATCGGCGCCTACGGCCTGCAGCAGCCGCTCAAGCTGTCGATCAAGGACCATGAAGGCGGTGGCGCCGGCAAGGTGCTGCAATGGGACGGCGAGGCGTGGACCATCGTCAGCAACGGCTGGGTCAAGTCGGACCGCGAGCTGCTGCTGCCGCTGATCTACGAACGCGCGGCCGCCTACGCCAAGGAGAAGGGCATCACGCCCCGCCCCGACCCGACGTCGAACTGAGCGCGCACGGGAGATCGCCATGGCCGCCGCGGCCTTTCTCGAGGTCAACGACATCGAGGCCTTCTACGAGGACGCGATCCTGGCGCTGCGCGGCGTGTCGCTCCAGGTCGAGGAAGGGGCGATCGTCGCCCTGCTCGGCGCCAACGGCGCCGGCAAGACGACGACGCTGAAGGCGATCTCCAACCTGCTCGCGTCGGAGCGCGGCGCCCTCACCCGCGGCTCCATCTCCTGGAAGGGCGAGCCGACTGCGCGGCTCGACCCGGCCGAGCTCGTCGCCCGCGGCATCGTGCAGGTGCTCGAGGGGCGGCGCGTGTTCCCGCAGCTGACGGTGGAGGAGAACCTGCTGACCGGCGGCTATCTGCGCCGCCCCAGCCGGGCGCAGATCGGCGACGATCTGGCGCGGATCTACAGGTGGTTTCCGCGTCTCAAGGACAAGCGCAAGACCCGGGCGGGCCTCACCTCCGGCGGCGAGCAGCAGATGATCGCCATCGGCCGGGCGCTGATGACGCGGCCCACGCTTGTGCTGCTCGACGAGCCGTCCATGGGCCTGGCGCCGATCATCGTGCAGGAGATCTTCGAGATCATCCGCACGCTGAACGAGGACGAAGGAGTGAGCTTCCTCCTGGCCGAACAGAACGCCGCCCTGGTGCTGCGCTATGCCGACCATGCCTACGTGCTGGAGACCGGCCGTGTCGCCGCCGCCGGCACGGCTCCCGACCTGGCCGCCCAGGGCGTCGAGGCGCTCTATCTCGGCGCCGCGGCAGGGCCCAGCCCAATCGGCCGGCAAGCAGGCGAATAGACAATATTATTCTATATTCAATACTCTAATCGAAATAGACAGAATATATGAATCATATCATTCATTTCACACCTATAATATTTGCACGAGCGCGCCATACCTCGGTCGGCGGCGGCGGCCGTCCACGCGAGACCGTGCGCCCGAGCTGTCCGATCATAACGATCCAGCGGGAGCTCCCATGACCGTTCACGATCTGCACAAGGCGCCGCGTGTCAACACGCCCGACGTGGCCTTTCCGGCCCGGCCGCGACCCGCCAGCCCCGCCCATGTGATCGAGACCGATGCCGAGGCGATCCGCATCGCCCATCAGCTCGCCGACGAGTTCGCCAAGGACGCGGCGTTGCGCGACCGCGAGAGCCTGCTGCCGCTCGCCGAGCTCGACGCCTTCTCGCAGAGCGGGCTCTGGGGCATCACCGTGCCCAAGGCCTACGGCGGCGCGGGCGTCTCCTACGTGACCGTGACCGAGGTGATCAAGATCATCTCCGCGGCGGACCCGTCGCTCGGCCAGATCCCGCAGAACCACCTGGCCATCATCGAGCACATTGCGGCCGACGGCACCGACGAGCAGAAGCGCTTCCTGTTCGGCGAGGTGCTGAGGGGCGTGCGCTTCGGCAACGCCTTTTCCGAGGCGGCCAGCCGCGTCGTCACGGAGTTCGAGACCAAGCTGACGAAGGACGGCGACAACTACGTGGTCAACGGCAGGAAGTTCTACGCGACGGGCGCCCTGCTCGCTCATATCGTGCCGATCGTGGCCGTCGACGCGCAGGGTCAACCCCACCTCGCCTTCGCCGATCGCGACGCTCCTGGGCTGACCATCGTCAACGACTGGTCGAGCTTCGGCCAGCGCACCACCGCATCCGGCACGGTCATCGTCGACAACGTCCGCGTGCCGGCCGAGCGCCTGCTCCCGGCCCACCGCGCCTTCGACCGGCCGACCGCGGCCGGGCCGATCTCGCAGATCATCCAGGCGGCCGTCGACACGGGGATCGCCAAAGGCGCCATCGCCGACACCATCGCCTTCGTGCGCACGACAGCGAGGCCCTGGGTGGACTCGGGGCAGAGCAAGGCCTCCGAGGACCATTTCACCATAGCCGCCATCGGCGACCTGGAGATCCGCCTGCACGCCGCAGAGGCGATCCTCGAAAAGGCCGCCCGGCTGATCGACGCCGCCCTCGTCGCGCCGGACGAGGAGACCGTGGCCGAGGCGGCCGTCGCGACGGCCGAAGCCAAGGTGCTGTCCACCGAGGTCGCCATCCAGGCCACCAACAAGCTGTTCGAGCTCGGCGGCACGCGCTCGACCCTGGCCGCCCACGGCCTGGATCGCCACTGGCGCAATGCCCGCACCCATACGCTGCACGACCCGGTGCGCTGGAAGTATTTTCACGTGGGCAACTACTATCTGAACGGGGTCAAGCCCGCGCGCCACCCCTGGCTCTGACGGCGATGGCGAACCTCGACCGCGAGCGGCACCAGGCCGCAGCCCCCAAGCGGGGCCGGCCGGCGCCGCACATTTCGCCGCGCCGCGAGCCCGCCAGCCGGATCGAGTCCGACGCGGCGGCCATCGACGCGGCCCGGGCGCTCGCCGCCGTGTTCCGCGAGGGGGCCGTGGAGCGCGACGGCGAGCGCCGCCTGCCGATCGCCGAGCTCGACCGCTTCTCCCAGAGTGGGCTCTGGGCCATCACCGTGCCGAAGGAGTTCGGCGGCGTCGGCGTCTCCAATGTCACGCTCGCCGAGGTCGTCGCCACCATCGCCGCGGCGGACGCCAGCATCGGCCAGATCCCCCAGAACCATTTCTACATGGTGGAGGCGCTGCGGCTCGGCGGCTCGCCGGAGCAGAAGCGCCACTATTTTCAGCGCGTGCTCGACGGCGACCGCCTCGGCAACGCCTTCGTCGAGATCGGGACGCGAACGCCGGTCGACTACCAGACCAAGATCGTCAAGGCCGGCGACGGCTTCGTGCTGAACGGCCAGAAATTCTATTCGACCGGCGCGCTCTTCGCCCACCTGATCGTCGTCGTGGCGATCGACGACGCCAAGCGCCAGCACATCGTCTTCCTGGAGCGCAACATGCCGGGGCTGACGCTGATCGACGACTGGTCGGGGTTCGGCCAGCGCACGACCGGGTCGGGCTCCACCTATTTCGATGATATCCAGGTGTCGGCCTTCCAGGTCGTTCCGCACGAACCGGTGTTCGAAGTGCCGACCCCGCAGGGGCCGGTCGCGCAGCTCATCCACGCCGCCGTGGATGTCGGCATCGCCCGCGCGGCCTTCGACGACACGATCGCCTACGTGCGCCAGTTCGCGCGGCCGTGGTTCGAAACGAGCTATCAGCACGGCTACGAGGACCCGCACGTCATTCATGCCGTCGGCGAGCTCGCCATCCGTGTCGATGCCGCAAATGCACTGCTCGCCAGGGCGGGCCGCTTCACCGATGCCGCCACCGCCGACCCGACCGAGCGCACGGTCGCCGAGGCGTCGATCGCGGTGGCGGAAGCGAAGGCCTACGCCACCGAGGTCTCACTCCATGTGGGCACCAAGCTGTTCGAGTTGGCCGGCTCGCGCTCGACCTTGCAGGAGCTCGGGCTCGACCGCCATTGGCGCAACGCACGCACCCACACCCTGCACGATCCGGTGCGCTGGAAGTACCATCACGTCGGCAATTTCTTCCTGAACGACGTCGAGCCGCCTCGCCACGGCGCGCTGTAGACGTCAGGCGGTGCCGAAGGCCCGGGTCTTTGAGTCGATGGATAGTCGGGTCAAGCCCGACTATGACGAGTGGAGACGGAAAGCCTTTATTCTCAACGTCATGGTCGGGCTTGACCCGACCATCCATCGACTCAAGGACTCAAACCTCAGTGCGGAGCTCCTCGCAAATGAGATGAAGCAGCCAACTGGGATTGGCTGAAGCAAGTCTCTACAGCGCGAACAGGCTGCGGATGTTGTTCACCGGGTTGCTGCGCGGGCGCGCATCCTCGAGCGCCTTCAGGAAGCCCTGCGCCCAGCTGTCGATATCGTTGGCGGCCAGCGCCCGCATCATGCGCGCATGGCGGACCTTGCGCTCCTCCAGCGGCATCTCCAGGGCCCGGCGGATGGCGGCGGCCATGCCTTCCGTCTCGTGCGGGTTGACGACCAGTGCGCCGTCCCTCAGCTCGGACACCGCCCCGGCGAAATGCGACAAGATCAGCGCGCCGGGATCCTCCGGGTCCTGGGAGGCGACGAACTCCTTGGCCACCAGGTTCATCCCGTCCCGCAGCGGCGTCACCAGCGCCACGCGGGCGAGCCGGTAGAGGCCGGCCAGCGCCGTGCGCGAATAGGTCTGGTTGATGTAGCGGATCGGCGTCCAGGAGACGTTGCCGTAAGTGCCGTTGATCTGCCCGACCCGGGTGCTGACCATCCGGTCCATCTCGATGTACTCGGGAATATCCGAGCGGCTCTTGGGCGTGATCTGCAGATAGCTGACCCGCCCCAGCCAATCCGGATTATCGTCGAGAAACGTCTCGAACGCTTCGAGCCGGTTGCCGATGCCCTTGGAATAATCCAGCCGGTCGACGCCCATGATCAGCTGCGAGTGGCCCAGGCTTGCCTTCATGGTGGCGATGAACTGTGACCGACTGGCCCGCCGGGCCGTCTTGGCATAGCCGGCCGTATCGATGGCGACGGGGAACGCGCCCAGCGAGACGCTGCGGCCATGGACGTCGTAGGTGTTGCCGTCGGGCCCGACCGTGCCGCCGTTGACCATGAGGTAACGGGCGAAATTGTCGCGGTCGTTCTCGGTCTGGAAGCCGACGAGGTCGTAGTCGGCCATGGCGCCGACGATCTCGGCGTGATGCGGCAGCGCGCGCAGGATGTCGGGCGGCGGCAGCGGAATGTGCAGGAAGAAGCCGATCTTGTTGGTGTGCCCCCGCGCCCGCAGATACCGGGCCAGCGGCATCAGATGGTAGTCATGCACCCAGACGACGTCGTCGGGCTCCAGGATGGTCGAGACCTGGTTGGCGAACGTCTCGTTGACGCGGATGTAGCCCGAGAGATCCGAGCGTGTGAACTCCGCCAGATCCACCCGATAGTGCAGGATCGGCCACAGCACCCGGTTGGCGAAGCCGCTATAATATTCCTGGAAATCGGCGGTCGAAAGGTCGGTAACTGCGTAGGTGATCTGTCCCCGCGTCGACAGCCGCGGACGCGCCTCCGGCGGGTCGACGACATCGCCGCTCCAGCCGAACCATACGCCGGACCGATGCTTAAGGGCTGCGTTCACCGCGACGGCGAGACCGCCCGCCTGGGGCTTGCCCCGGGACGGAATCGCGACGCGATTGGACACCACAATGAGGCGCGACAATGCCACTCTCCTGTCTTGCGACGGGGGGTGGCCAGCCTTCGATTGCCCCGGATCGGACCTGCCGCCTGACGCTCATCGAGCCTGTGCGCCGTCCACCCCTCCACGACACAAACGTGCTCTCGCGACCAAAGTTCCACCGCAACGCAACATCGGAGTGACGCGATGATGCCTCGGTTATGCCGCCTTTGTCACGGGCTTCCTTCCCGGGACGTCATCCTGCCGCATTGTCTTCAGGCCGCCCGGGCCTTTCCGACGGTGGCGCCGATCCAGGCCCGCACGTCGGCCGGGGTGTCGAAGCCGCGCTTCACGCCCGGATAGTCGCGCCCGACCGAATAGGCGAAGCCCCCGCAGGCCTGGGCTGCGGAGAAACCGGCCTGATCGGTGACGTCGTCGCCGATGAACATCGGACGTCGGCCGTGAAACGGCGACGTCGCCATGAAGGCGCGAACGGCCGTGCCCTTGTCGTGGCCGACGTGCTTGACCTCGTAGACGAGCCGTCCGGGCAGGATGCCGAGGCCCGGATCGCCGAGGCCATCGAGGATGGCCGCGAGCGCCTGGTGCAGCGCGGTGCCCAGCGTCGGCGCTTCGCGATAGTGCACCGCAATGCACACGCCCTTGTCCTCGATCATCACCCCCTTGTTGCGCGAGGCCAGGTCGTCCAGGTCCTCGCGCAGGGCGTCGGGGACCGGCCGAGTCGCAACCTCGACGCGGCCGCCGGGATTGATGCGCAGCTCGGCGCCATGGGCGCCGGAGGCCCGGGGCTTGAGGTCGCCGAAGAGAGAATCGATGTCGGCGATGGTGCGGCCGCTCACGAGCGCCAGCGCCCCATCCAGCTGCTTGGACAGGGTCGCCAGATCGCCGACGAGATCGTCGGGAACGATCACCTCGTTCGGCTTGGCCGCGATATCCAGGAGGGTGCCGTCGATATCCAGGAACAGCCCGACCGCATCCAGGTCGTAGACAATCTGCGTCATGCAGCCTCTTCACCGTCTCACGCAAGGCACCGCCGCGGCGGGCCGGGGACTACCCCCTCGCGAGCCCGTCCGGAACGGAGAGGGGCGGAGCATCGCCGATCACCGTCGATCGCACAATGCTCCGCCCGCGGTGATGCGACGGGTCAGGCTGCCTTCCTGTTGACCTTTGCGGTGGCGAGCTTGGTCAGCGCCGCGTCGGCGTTCTTCTCCTCCTGGAGGGTCTGCCCGAGGAGGGTCTTGGCGTCGTTGTGGTCGAGCTGGGCCGCCCATTCGCACAGCGTGCCGTAGCGGGCGATCTCGTAGTGCTCCACAGCCTGAGCCGCGGCGATGATGCCGGCATCTCGGACCTCCGGCTCGTCGGCCTCTTCCATGAGGCTCTTGGCCTCCTCGATGATACCCTGGATGGCCTCACAGGGCACACCGCGCGCCCGCTTGTCGAGGCGCTCGAAGACCTGTTCCAGGCGCTCGACCTGACCCTGGGTCTCCTCCTTGTGGTGCTCCAGCGCCGCCCTCAGCTCGGGCGACGACGCCGCGCGCGCCATCTTGGGCAACGCGCGCAGGATCTGCTTCTCGGCATGGTAGACGTCCTTGAGGGTATGCAGAAACAGCTCGTTCAGATCTTTCAAGACGGCCTCCTCGTGCGATGGGCGCAGGATCGTCCGAGCGCCGGGCGCGCGACGGCAACGACGGGTGACCGCCGGAGGTGTCAGCAGCAATCGATGAAGTTGGCGCGGCGCGGCCCGAAGGCGTGCGATCCTGCACCAGCTAAAGCGGCTGCACACGTTTATGTTCCTTGCGCCGGAACGGGTTCGAGCGCTCCCTTGGCGAGGCCGCCGCCAAGGTCTCGCTACCGGTGGAAGGGACGCGCCATGTTGCGTGCAAGCTGGAAGGGCTACCTCAGACTGTCCCAGGTGAGCTGCGCTGTCGCGCTCTATCCCACGTCGACGTGGAGCGAGCGTATCGCCCTTCGAATGCGCGACGAGCAGACCAGTCACCATCTGCGCCGCGAGGGAGCCGAGGGCGACTGCGGCGACTTGGCCGAGGTCGTCAGGCGGATCCGCGGCGACAATGCTCGGCGCGGCCGCACCATCGAATTGTCCGAGACGACGTTCGACGGCGACGAGGTGCTCGTCATCGAAAGCTTCGTGCCACGCGGCGAGGTCGATGAGGCCTACCTCGGCGGCACCTACCACGCGGCACCGGATGGGCCCGCCGCCGCCGAGACCTTCGCCATCCTGTGCGAGGCCATGCGCCGGCGCAATGTCGCGGCCGTCGGCCGGACGATGCTGCACGGCCGCGAGCGCGTCGTGCTACTCGAGCCGCGGGAACAGGGCCTGCTGGTCACGCTGCTCCGCTACGGCTGCGAGGTGCGCGGCGACGAGACGCTGTTCGGCGAGATCGAGGACATCGAGCCCTCGCGAGACCCGCTCGACCCCGCCGATGTGCTGCGGCGAGGGGCCGCCCCCACTTCCCCGCCCGGGAGTGCCGGCCGGGGCCGCGGCAAGCCGCATTAGCAACTCTATGATTCGAGTGTGGCTTAATCGATCTGAAGATCTTGAACACTGATGCCATGCGGGAGCAGGAGCTTCAGATCCACCATACTAGATCATCTCTATTGTGGCCGGCGCTGCAACCACACAATCACGCCAGAAGCGCACAAGAGAAGCGCTTCAGGCTCAAATAATTGTAATCACTCTTTTCAATCGAACGACCTCGCCCGTGGACCCGGGTCCGGGGGCTCCGGAACCGCCGGCGGCTGGTCAGGATCGGTAACCGGTACCTCGATCGGCTGCGGCGCCGGGATCTCCTCGGGCGTATGCCCGGGCGGGGGCTGCGGCGGCGCCGGCTGCGGCGGCGAAGGCTGGGGATCGTAGGGCGAGTTGGGCTGTGGGCTCATCGCGGTCTCCGTTGTGGGAACCAACGGCGAGCGGAGGAACGCGGTTCCGGTGCGTCCCAGCCGGACCGAACCCAGACGAGACCGGTTAGATGGTCGACAGTTCTCTTGGAGTCGGCGGCCGGGAGGACCGACCGATGCCTTGGAAAGAGATCTGCGCGTTGAATGAGCGAGTCCGCTCCATCGTCACCGGCGCGTGTCGGGGGTCGACGCGGCGCCGGGCAACGGCAGCTCCAGGGTGATGACCCGACCAGGTATGTCGTTGGGCAGGATTTCCAGTGCGCTCCAGTTCGTAGGCACGTGGTCGAATTTGTCGCTGGCGATACGGACGATGTCGTCCTCGCTGGTGTAGTTCAGCTCCCGCATGCGTGCGCAGGCGTCCCGGCTGAAGGTCACGACATACGACCGGTCGCTCTCGGTATCCCTCATCAGGAATGGGCCATCCAGCCCGATCTCCATCGAGTTCGCTGTCGGCTCGAGCGGCATGTGGTTCTCCCCCCAGGACTGCATGCGAAGCAGTGAGAGGGTGTTGCCGCTACCTAAATGACGCAATTCTCACAAAGGCTTAGCGCTGTAGTGAGAGAGCTACTCAGAAAGTGATACCGGTGCCGACGGACGCAGCGACCCTTGCCCGGGAGCTTGCTTTCGGGCCGGATTTGGTCTCGGGCGCAGGCACCGCTCCAGATCTGGAGAGTTGGCGCATGTCTCCGCCATTGGATGATCTCGTCCAATGGCGAAAATGCTTTAACCGGGAATGTCGTCTGCGGTGATCACGAGGCGATCATCCGCGGGATGCCCGCGGTCGTATTTGCCACTCGCGATATGGACGATGTCGCATTCGTCGAGCCCCCGCTGGCGGGCTTTGGCGGCTGCGCCCGCTTCCAGAACGACGTGGACCATCCGACCGGACGTGGCGTCGGTCATTTGGAAATCGGCTGGCGCAGGCCCCAGCGGTGTCCTCAGCTTGAGCGGCATTGCTGCAACCCCAAGTGCATTTCGGAGCAGTCATTCTTTCAGAAGCGTCCATGGCGGTTTTTGATCCATGGCAAGACCCGGCAAGCATGTCCCGATCAGATGGACGCATCTGATCGGGACATGCTCCTGGTCTTTTCATCTGTCGTCCTCGAGCCGACGTCATGGCCGAACTGGCCGCCCTGCGCCGGCAGCTTGCCGGCGAGCGCCTGGAGCCTGCTCACGGTGCCGGCGTCACAACGAAGCGGGTGGCCAGATCGGCGAGCGAATTGCCGCCGACGAAGACGTCGAATTCGCCCGGCTCGACCCGATATGCGCCGGCGTCGTCGTGGAAGCCGAGCGCCGCCACCGGCGTCGACAGCGCCACGTCGCGGCTCTCGCCTGGCGCCAGCAGCACCTTGGCGAAGGCCTTGAGCTCGCGCACCGGGCGGCTCCGGCTCGCCACCAGGTCGTGCACGTAGAGCTGGACGACCTCGCGAGCGGCCCGCCGCCCCGTATTGGTGACGGTCACGGTGGCGCGCAGCGTGTCCTGCGGCGACAGCGAGGTCCGGGCGACGCGCAGGTCGGCGTAGTGGATGGCGCCGTAGCTGAGGCCCCAGCCGAACGGAAACAGCGGCGTGCGGTCGCCGTCGACATACTGCATGGTGAAACGGTTGTCCGCTTGGTGGGGCCGGCCGCTCGGCAGGGCGTTATAGTAGATCGGCACCTGCCCGACCCGGCGCGGCCAGGTGAGCGGCAGCTTGGCGCCGGGGGCGGCGTCGCCGAACAGGATGTCGGCAATGGCGTGACCCGCCTCGGAGCCGAGAAACCAGGTCATCAGGATGGCCGCGACCCGGTCGGCAGCCGGGCCGAGCTCGAGCGGCCGGCCTCCGGCCAGGAGCAGCACCACCGGCCGGCCGGTGGCGATCAGGCGGTCGAGCAGCTCGGCCTGGTCGCCCGGCAGGGTCAGGGTCGTGCGCGAGGCCGCCTCCCCCGTCATTTCCTGCGGCTCACCCAGCATGGCGACGACCACATCGGCGGACGCAGCCACGGCGACGGCTGCGGCGAAGCCGTCCGTCGAGCGGCATAGGGGATCGCAGCCCGGCGCATAGGCGAGGACGGCTCCGGCCGCTTCGGCCCGTTGGCGCAGGCCCTCGAGCGGCGTCACCACGTCCGCTTCCCGTCCGTCGGCACCATGCGGCCCGATCTGGTCGACGGCGCTCGCCGCCAACCCGCCGATCACCGCAACGCGACGCCCGGCGAGCCTGCCGTTGCCATCCAGCGGCAGCGTCTCGCCGCGGTTGGCGAGCAGGACGACCGCGTCCCGCGCCGCCTCCCGCGCCAGCGCGCGCCCCTCCGCGGTCAGCGGCGCCGGCTGCCGGGGCGCGTCGTGGACCGCAACCGGGTGCTCATCGAGCAGGCCCAGCCGCTCCTTGACGCGGAGCACCCGCTGCACGCTCTCGTCCAGCACCGCCAGCGGCACGCGCCCGGCCTCGACTTCGCCGGCAAGATGACGATCGTAGAGGCCACTGGCCAGATCCATGTCGACGCCGGCAAGGATCGCCTTGCGCGCCGCCTCGGCGCCGTCGGCGGCGACCCCATGGGCGATCAGCTCCGCGATCGAGCCCCAGTCGGAGACGACGAAGCCGTCGAAGCCCCAGCGCCGGCGCAGGATCGTATCGAGCAGCAGCGGATTGGCGGTGGCCGGCACGCCGTTCAGCGCGTTGAGGCTCGCCATCACCGTCTCGCTGCCGGCGGCTACGGCCGCCTCGAAGGGCGGCAGGTAGACGTCCCACAGCACCGCCGGCGGGATCTCGGCCACGTCGTAGTCGCGGCCGCCGACACTCGCTCCATAGCCGGCAAAGTGCTTGACCGTCGTGGCAAGCCCCCCGGCGTGCAGGCCGCGCACACGCGCCGCCGTCAGCGTCGCGCCGAGCCAAGGGTCTTCGCCGAAGCCCTCGACGATGCGGCCCCAGCGCGCATCCCGTGCCAGGTCGGCCATGGGCGCGAAGGTCCAGCGGATGCCCACCTCACGGGCCTCACGCGCGGCAAAGGCGGCCACCCGCTCGGCCAGGCCCGGATCGAAGGCCGCCGCCTCGCCGAGCGGCACCGGAAACATGGTGCGAAAGCCGTGCAGGATGTCGAGGCCGGCCAGCACGGGGATGCCGAGCCGCGAGCTGCGGGCTGCCCGCTGCACCTCGGCGATGGCATCGGCGCCGTCGAAGTTGATGACGGCCCCGACGCGGCCGGCCGGCAGCATCACGCCGTCGTAGGTGGGCCCGGCCGAGACCAGCGTCAGCTGGCCGACCTTCTCGGCGATCGTCATGCGCTCGAACAGCGCCCGCGCCCGTGGGCCGAGCTCGACCGCGTGGACTCGCGATGCCGCGAGCACCAGCACCAGCGCCGCGCCGGCGATCCACCCCCACGCCGGCCGTCGTGCGCAGCGCATCGTCAACCTCTCGTGATAATGGTTTGGCTTAGCTACGGTTGGGCCTGTCGGGGAACATTTCAGAAGCGCAATGGTTTCCGTTCGCATGCGGGCAAGTGGGGGCTGCTCATGGCAAGAGAGGAACGCGCACGCCGGCCGGTGGTCGCGGCGCGACCGCTATGCCGTGGCGACGCGCCGACCGGATGCCGCCGCCACGCTCGTCGGCCCTGCGCCCACAGCGCCGAAAGCGGTCCACCCGCGCCGTATCCCCACGGCGCATCCCGCCCCGCACCGATCCTCCGGACGGCCGGTTCACCTCGCTGAGACCCATTGCCATGCATGAACTGGAAGACGGCGCGCCGCAGCCGCTCGGCGCGACATGGGACGGCCGTGGCGTCAACTTCGCCTTGTTCTCCGCCCATGCGACGGCCGTCGAATTGTGCCTGTTCGATTCCCAGGGGCGCCGCGAGATCCGGCGCATCAGGCTCAACTGCTGCACCGACCAGGTCTGGCACGGCTACCTCGACGGCGTCCGGCCGGGGCAGCTCTACGGCTATCGCGTGCACGGCCCGTATGATCCGGCCCAGGGGCACCGCTTCAACCCCAACAAGCTCGTGCTCGATCCCTATGCCCGGCAGTTCCAGGGCTCGATCCGCTGGCATGACGCCGTGTTCGGTTACCGGACGGGCGCGCAGCGCGGCGATCTGACCCCGGACCGGCGCGACAGCGCGCCGATGATGCCCAAGTGCGTCGTGGAGGATCCCTCCCACGAGTGGGGTGATGATCGCGCGCCTCGCCACCCCTGGCGCGACACGCTGATCTACGAAGCCCACGTCAAGGGCTTGACGGAGTGCCACCCGCGCGTGCCGGAGATGCAGCGCGGCACCTACGCGGCGCTGGGACATCCGGCGGTGGTCGAGCACCTGGTGAAGCTCGGCGTGACCGGCCTGGAGCTGCTGCCGGTCCACGCCTTCGCCGACGACCGGTTCCTGGTGGAGAAGGGGCTCAAGAACTACTGGGGCTATTCCACCTACGGCTACTTCGCTCCAGACGCCCGCTACCTGGGCATCGACGGCGTGGTCGGCCTCAAGACGGCGATCCGCACCCTGCACGACGCCGGCATCGAGGTGATCCTCGACGTGGTCTACAACCATACGGCCGAGGGCAATCACCTGGGGCCCACGCTGTCGTTCCGGGGCATCGACAACGCCAGCTACTACAAGCTGGCGCCGGACAACCCGCGCTTCTACTGGGACTGCACGGGGACGGGCAACACGCTCGACATCAGCCATCCGCGCGTGCTGCAAATGGTCATGGATTCGCTGCGCCACTGGGTCGAGACCTACCACGTGGACGGGTTCCGCTTCGACCTTGCGCCGGTGCTGGGCCGCGACCCCAACGAGTTTTCCGAGCGCGCCGGTTTCCTGCGCGCCATCGGCCAGGACCCGGTGCTGTCCAAGGTCAAGCTCATCGCCGAGCCATGGGACGTGGGCGCCGGCGGCTACCGGCTCGGCGGTTTCCCGCCCGGCTGGAGCGAGTGGAACGACCAATTCCGCGACGTCCTCCGCAGCTTCTGGAAGAGCGACACCGGGCAACTGCCGGCGCTCGCCCGCGTCATGGCCGGCTCGCGCGAGCTGTTCGAGCACACCGGCCGGCAGCCGTGGGCGTCGGTCAACTTCATCTGCGCCCACGACGGCTACACGTTGCACGATCTGGTGAGCTACAACGAGCGGCACAACGAGGCGAACGGCGAGGACAACAAGGACGGCCATTCCCACAACCTGTCCTGGAACTGCGGCGTCGAGGGGCCGACCGACGATCCCGAGATCAACGCCCTGCGCGCCCGCCAGAAGCGCAACATGCTGGCCACGGTGATGCTGTCGCAAGGCGTGCCGATGCTGCTGATGGGCGATGAGGTCTCGCGCAGCCAGGACGGCAACAACAACGCCTACTGCCAGGACAACGACATCAGCTGGCTGGATTGGCGCGGCGCCGGCAAGCTCGATCCGGAGCTGCTGGCCTTCACCCAGGCGGTGATCCGCCTGCGCCGGCAGAATGACGCCTTCCGCCGCCGCCGGTTCCTGACCGGCGAGCCGGTCGCCCGCAACCACGGCCTGCGCGACGTCTACTGGCTGGCGCCGGACGGCCGCGAGATGACGATCGACGATTGGAACGACGGTCTGCGCCGCACCCTGGGCGTCCAGCTCGGCAACGACGCCGACGACGGCAAGCGCTTCCTCCTGCTGCTCAACGCCGACGAGCGCGAAATCCCCTTCAAGCTGGATGAGAAGCTGCCGGGTGAGCGTTGGGTCGGTATCTTCGACACCATGGTCGCCGCCGGCCTGGTCAAGGACCCCAAGGTCCTGGCCGCCGGCGAGACCATCAAACTGCCGCCGCGCTCGCTTCTCCTGATGCAGCACGCGGCGGGCGAGACGCACTGATGTACCGCACCCATGCCATGCCCTTCGGGGCGGAATTGTCCGACGAGGGCGTGCGCTTCGCCCTGTGGGCGCCGAACGCCGGCAAGGTCGAGCTCGTCGTCGACGGCGAGGCCCAGGAGATGATGACGGCCGAGCAAGGCTGGCATCGTCTGGCGGCCTCGCGGGCAGCGGCCGGCAGCCGCTATGCCTTCCGCATCGACGACCGGCTCGAGGTGCCCGACCCAGCCTCGCGCTTCCAGCCGGACGACGTGCACGCGCCGAGCCTCGTCGTCGATCCCCGCGCCTACACCTGGACCGACACCGGCTGGAGCGGCCGCCCCTGGAACGAAGCCGTCCTCTACGAAGTGCATGTCGGCACGGCGACGCCCGAGGGCACCTATGCGGCGCTCATGCCCAAGCTCGCCGAGCTCAAGGACCTCGGCATCACCGCCGTCGAGCTGCTTCCCGTCGGCGATTTCGCCGGCCGCCGCAACTGGGGCTATGACGGCGTGCTGCCGTTCGCCCCGGACAGCGTCTACGGCAGCCCGGAGGACCTGAAGCGCCTCGTCGACCACGCCCATGGGCTCGGGCTGATGATGGTTCTCGACGTGGTCTACAATCACTTCGGGCCGAGCGGAAACTACCTGCACACCTATGCCGAGGCCTTCTTCACCGACCGGCACCGCACGCCGTGGGGCGCCGCCATCAACTTCGACGGGGCGTCCGGCGGCATCGTGCGCGACTTCTTCATCCACAACGCCCTGTACTGGCTGGAAGAGTACCATTTCGACGGGCTTCGCTTCGACGCCGTGCATGCCATCCTGGACGACAGCCGCCCCCACTTCATCGACGAGCTGGCGCGCCGCATCCGCGATACCATCCACGGCCGGCACGTACATCTGGTGCTGGAGAACGACGCCAACCAGGCCCGCTGGCTCGAACGGGACGCCCGCACCCGGCCGGTGCTGCATACGGCACAGTGGGCCGACGACATCCACAACAGCTGGCATGCGCTGCTGACGGGCGAGGCCGAAGGCTACTACGCGGACTACGCCGACCGGCCGCTCGAGCGGCTGTCGCGGGGGCTGGCCGAGGGCTTCGCCTACCAGGGCGAGCCGGCCGCGCACAAAGGCGGAGCGCCGCGCGGCGAGCCGTCCGCCCATCTGCCGCCCACGGCGTTCGTGTCGTTCCTGCAGAACCACGACCAGATCGGCAACCGGGCCTTCGGCGAGCGGCTCGCGCAACTGGTCCCGGAGGAGAAGCTGACGCTGGCGCGGGCCGGGCTGCTGCTCTGCCCACAGGTGCCTCTGCTGTTCATGGGCGAGGACTGGTCGGCATCCTCGCCGTTCCAGTTCTTCGTCGATTTCGCCGACGACCCCGCCTTGTCCGATGCGGTGCGCGAGGGCCGACGCGCCGAGTTCGCCAAATTCAGGGCCTTCAGCGATCCCGAAGCGCGCGGGCGCCTGCCCGATCCGACCAGCGACGCGACCTTCCGCCGCTCGGTGCTGAACTGGGGCGAGGCGGACGAGCCCGGCCACCGGACGGTGCGCGAGGAGGTGCGGCAATTGCTGGCGCTGCGGCGACGCGACGTGCAGCCGCTCATCGAATCGCGCTTCCATGGCTCCCATCAGGGCCTCGCCGTGCCGGGCCTGCTCGACGTGACCTGGCGCTTCGAGGCCGGCGTGCTGCGGTTCCTCGCCAATGTCGGCCAGGGTCCGGTCACCATCGCCATTGATGGCGCGCGACCGATCTGGTCGCGCCGGGTGGAGACGGCCGCAGAGGGCGGCGACGGAGGAACAGGCGCCACGCTGGCGCCGTGGGGTGGGCTCGCGCTGATCGGAACGACCGCATGAGCGACGCCATCGTCGCGCAGCTGGCGCAGCTCGTCGGCATCTGGCCGCAGTATGTCGACGCCTTCGGCAAGTCCAACACCGCGCCGATCGACACCCAGCGCGCCATCCTGGCCGATTTCGGCCTGCCGACAGCGACCGAAGCGGAGGCGCACCACAGCCTCGAACGCGCTGAGCGGCTGCTGCGCGGCCCCCTGCCCGCGCTGATCCCGACCGTGGCGGCCAGGCCGACGGTGGTGCCCGTGCGCTACCCCGCCGGCAGCACGGTGACCTGCCGGTTGACCGACGAGCGCGGCGCCGTGCACGAGGCCCGCACCGTCATCGGCGGCGGCACCGAGGGCGCCACCCTCGCCTTGCCGGCGCTCGTCACCGGTTATTGGCATCTTGCGGTCGACGCCGTGGACGGGCACCACGAGGCCACCGTCATCTCCGCGCCGCGCCGCTGCTTCGAAGCGCCCGACCTGGCCGAAGGCGCCAAGCTCTGGGGCATCACGGCCCAGGTCTACGGCCTGCGCTCGGAGCACGACCTCGGCATTGGCGACTTCACCGATGTCGGGGACGCCGGTGCCGCCGCCGGCAAGCTCGGCGCCTCCTTCCTCGGCCTCAGCCCGCTGCACGCGCTGTTCGCCGCCGACCGCAGCAAGATCTCGCCGTACGCGCCGTCGTCGCGGCTGTTCGTCGATCCGCTCTTCATCGATCCGACCGCGATCGAGGGCTTCGCCGGCTCGGAGGCGGCGCGGCTGGCGGCGGAGCCCGACGTTGCCGCGGCGATCGCCGCCCAGCGCGCTGCCCCGCTGATCGATCATGCGGCGGTCTGGGCCGTCAAGGCGCCGCTGCTGGCAGCACTGTGGCGCGAGACCGGCCGCCGCGCCGGCCGCGCCTTCGCCACCTTCCAGCGGGGCCAGGGCGAGCTGTTGGAGGCCCACGCCACCTTCGAGGCCATCTTCGCCGCCCGTCTCGCGGCCGGCGAGCTATGGTCGGGCGAGTGGCCGCAGGGTCTGCGCAGCGCCAGGTCGCCGGACGTCGCCGCCTTCCGCCGTGATCATGCGGAGGAGGTCGCCTACCACGCCTGGCTGCAATGGCAGGCCGACCTGCAGCTCGCCGACGCAACCGAGCGGGCCCAGGCGGCCGGCATGGGCATCGGGCTCTACCGGGACCTGGCTGTCGGCGCCGACCGCGGCGGCTCGGAGGTGTGGAGCGCCCCCGAGCGCTTCGGGCCGACGCTGTCGATCGGCGCGCCGCCCGATCCGATCGCGGTCGGCGGCCAGAACTGGGGCTTGCCGCCGTTCGACCCGATCGCCCTGGCGTCCCAGGGGCTCGCCGCCTTCCGCGCCCTGGTCGCCGCCAACATGCGCCATGCGGGCGCCATCCGCATCGACCACGCCTTCCAGCTCCGGCGGCTGTTCCTCATCCCCCAAGGCGCGCCGTCCTCGGCCGGCACCTACGTCGACTTCCCGTTCGACGCGATGATGGCGGTGCTGCGTCTGGAGAGCCATCGCCACCGCTGCCTCGTCATCGCCGAGGACCTGGGCAACGGCCCGCCGGGCTTTTCCGATGCCATCATGGACGCCGGCGTCTTCAGCTATCGCGTGCTGTGGTTCGAGCGCGAGGGCGACGGCCGCTTCCGCCGGCCCGAGGACTACCCGCCGCGGGCGCTCTCGGTGCTCACCACCCACGACCTGCCGACCTTCGCCGGCTGGTGGCGCGGGCTCGACATCGACCTGCGCCAGACGCTGGCGCTCTACGATCGCGAGACCGCCGACCGGGCTCGGACGGAACGGACCGGCGAGATCGCGGCCTTCGCGCAGGCGCTGGCCGAGGCGAAGCTGCTGCCCGATGCCGAGCCTCCCGGCGAGCCGCCGATCGAAGCGGCGGTGCGCTACCTGGCGCGCACGCAATCGTCGTTGATGGGCCTGCAGCTGGAGGACGCGGCGCTCGAGCTCAACCAGGCCAACCTGCCCGGCCTCGATCAGGGACACCCCAACTGGCGCCGCCGGCTCGCCGTCGACATCGAAACGCTCACCGGCCCCGGCGGCGAGCTCGCCAAGCTGGCCTCGGCCATCGCCGCCGAGGGGCGCGGGCCCAAGCCGCGGCCGGGCGTGCTGGCGGCACCGCCGCCGCGCGCCACCTATCGCCTCCAGTTCCACAAGGATTTCACCTTCGACGACGCCGTCCGCGTCGTCCCCTACCTCACCCGCCTCGGCATCAGCCATGTCTATGCCTCGCCGATCCACACGGCACGGCCGGGCTCGACGCACGGCTACGACATCGTCGATCATGCGGCCATCAATCCCGAGCTCGGCGGCGAAGACGGGTTCGTCCGCCTCACCGACGCCCTGGCCGCGCACGGCATGGGGCTCGTGCTCGACATCGTGCCCAACCACATGGGCGTCGGCGGTGCCGATAACGGCTGGTGGCTCTCGGTGCTGGAGTGGGGCGAGCTGTCGCCGCACGCCGACAGCTTCGATATCGACTGGCAGCGCCTGGGCGCCGGCGGCCGCGTCGTGGTGCCGTTCCTCGGCGACCGCTACGGCGAGGCCCTGGAGAAGGGCGACCTCAGGCTCGCCTTCGACGCCGGCGAGGGCAGCTTCAGCGTCTGGCACGTCGAGCACCGTTTCCCGATCCGCCCCCTCGACTATCCGGTCGTCCTGGACCGGGCGCTGGCGGCCGCCGCCGGCGAGGTGCCGCCGGACGTGCTCGCCATCAGCGAGCGCCTGCGGGCCATGGGCGAGGAGACCGTTGCCGAGCGGCGCCAGGCATTCCTCGCCGAGGCGGAGGAGCTGAAGCAGCGTCTCGCTGCGGCCGTGGCCGCCTCGCCGGCGCTCGCCCAGGCCATCGGCCGCGCCGTGACGCTGATCAACGGCGTCCCCGGGGTGCCGGAGAGCTTCGGCACCCTGCACCGGCTGCTGGAAAGCCAGTCCTACCGCCTCGCCCATTGGCGGGTGGCGGCGAGCGACATCAACTACCGCCGCTTCTTCGACATCAACGGCCTGGCGGGACTGAGGATCGAGAAGCCGGACATCTTCGACGCGATGCACGCGACCGTCTTCCGCTACATTCGCGAGGGCCGCATCCAGGGCCTGCGCATCGACCACATCGACGGGCTCGCCGACCCGGAAGGCTATGCGCGCGCGCTCCAGCGGGCCGTCGGCCCCGGCTTCTACATCGTCGTGGAGAAGATCCTGGAGCCGGGCGAAAGCCTGCGGCCATGGCCGATCGCCGGCACGACCGGCTACGACGCGCTGAATGCGCTCGACGGCGTGCTGGTCGCCGCGGCCGACGGCGAACGCTTCAGCCGGATCTACCGGGCCCATTCCGACCTGGAGGGGCCCTATGACCGCCTGCTGCGCCGCGCCAAGCGCGAGGTCATCCAGAACTCGTTTGCCAGCGAGCTCGAGGGCCTGGTGTCCGACCTGAAGCGCACGGCCGACGCCGACCGCCGCACGCGGGACTACCCCGTGACGGCCCTGCGCCTGGCGCTCACGGAGATCATCACCCGCTTTCCAGTCTATCGCAGCTACCTGACCGACGACGAGCCGGCGCCCGACGACCGGGCCTTGATCGACGGCAGCGTCGACAGCGCCAAGCGGCGCAGCGCGCTTCCGGACCGCACGGTGCACGATTTCATCCGCTCGGCCCTGCTCGACGAGATCGACGCCGAAGGACCGGGCCGGCCCGATCCGGATCTGATCCGCCGTTTCCGTCGCCGCTTCCAGCAACTCACCGGCCCGGTCATGGCCAAGAGCCTGGAAGACACGCTGTTCTACCGCTACGTGCGGCTGCTGGCGCTGAACGAGGTGGGCGGCGATCCCGGCCATTTCGGCATCACCGTAGCGGCCTTCCACGAGCAGAACCGGGCGCGCGCCCGGTCGTGGCCCGATGCCATGGTCGCCACCGCGACCCACGACACCAAGCGCGGCGAGGACGCGCGCTCCCGCCTGCTGGCGCTGTCGGAGATGCCCGGGGCCTGGGAGCGGGCGGTCGCCGACTGGCAGGAGATTGCGCGGCCCTTCGTCGCCGAGGCCGACGAGGGCCCGCAGCCGGACGACAACGATCAGCTGATGCTGCTGCAGGCGCTGCTGGGCGCCTGGCCGACGGAGCTGCTGGCGCCCGCCGGCGGCGACGCCGAAGCCTGGGACAGCTTCCGGGACCGTCTCGAGGCCTTCGTCGTCAAGGCGCTGCGCGAAGCCAAGCGCTACACCAGCTGGGTCAACCCGGACGAGGATTACGAGCGCGCCGCCCTCGACCTGGTCCACGGCGTCGTCGTCGCCGACAGCCCGTTCGTTCGTGTCTTCGCGCCCCTGCTGACCCGCCTCGCGGCCCTCGGCATGATCAATGGCCTGACGCGGACAGTGCTCAAGTGCACGGTGCCGGGTGTCCCGGACATCTACCAGGGGACGGAATTCTGGGACCTGTCGCTGGTCGATCCGGACAACCGGCGGCCGGTCGATTATCCAGCCCGCCTGCGTGCGCTCGATACGGCGGAGCAGGAGCCTGACGCGGCGGCCTTGCTCGCCCGCTGGCCGGACGGACGCATCAAGCAGTTCGTGCTGGCCCGTCTGCTGGCCGACCGCGCCGCCGCGCCGCAGCTCTACGCCGACGGCGACTATCACCCGTTGCCGGCAACGGGCCCCAAGGCCCGCCACTGTCTCGCCTTCCGCCGCTCGGCCGGCGGCCATCACCGTGTCGTCGTGGTGCCACGGCTGGTCGCCACATTGGCGGGCGACGGCCCCCTGCCCGTCGGCACCGACGTCTGGACCGGCACGCGGCTCGTGCTGCCGCCTGGCCGCTGGCGCGACGTGCTCACCGGGCGCGAGGCCGCGCCAGGCCCGGACGGCGGCATCGCCGTCGGGGAACTTGTCCAGACTCTGCCGATTGCTGTGCTGAGGACGATCGATGAGGGCTGAGCCTGCCATGAACATCCGCAGCGACATCCGTCCCGGCGACCGCCGCGGTTCGGCCGCCGCAGCCACCTCCCCCGGCAACGGCCGGGCCGCGGCCGCAAGCACGGCCGGCCGGGCACCGGTCGGGCCGCGCATCTACAACCTGTTTCCTCTGCTGGTCGGCCCGGTGCGGGCCTGGCGCGACGAGCTGCCGCGCATTGCCGCAATGGGCTTCGACTGGGTCTACCTCAACCCGTTCCACCAGTCCGGGTTCTCCGGCAGCCTCTATGCCATCCGGGACCCGTGGCGCCTGGACGAGCGTTTCCGCGATCCGGACGAGGCGGATGACGACGCGCAGATCGCAGGCTTCGTCGCCGATGCGGCCGGCCGGTCCGTCCGGGTGATGATCGACCTGGTCATCAATCATACGTCCAAGGACGCGCTGCTCGTCCAGGAATTGCCCCACGCCTTCAGGCGGACGGCAACCGGCGAGCTGGTCAGCCCCTTCGCCGTGGATCCGGTCGATCCGAGCGTGCGCACCGAGTGGACGGATCTGGCCGAGCTCGACTACGACAGCGACGCCGCCCGCGCCGACCTCCTGGCCTATTGGAAGCGCTATGTCGCCCACATGCAGGGCCTCGGCGTCAGCGGCTTCCGCTGCGACGCCGCCTACAAGGTGCCGCCCGAGGTCTGGGCCGAGCTGATCGCTGACGCCAAGGCGCGCGATCCCGCCGCGACCTTCGCCGCCGAGACGCTGGGCTGCACGTTCGACGAGACGAAGCGGGTCGCCGGCGCCGGCTTCGACTACCTCTTCAACTCGTTCGCCTGGTGGGACCTGCGCGAGCCCTGGGCGCTCGAGCAGTACCAGGCGCTGCGGACGCTCGCGCCGTCCATCGCCTTCCCCGAGAACCACGACATGGCGCGGCTGGCGAGTGAGCACGACCCGAGCGATACCGCCGGCGTCGCGCGTCACCTCGAGCTCCGCTACGCGTTGGCCGGCTGCTTCTCGACCGGCGTGCTGATGCCGATCGGCTACGAGTGGGGCTATCGGCGGCCGCTGCACGTGGTCGAGACCCGGCCGAGCGACGCGGAGACCACCGGGATCGACATTTCCGCCTTCATCGGCGCCTTCAACCGGCTGCGCGCGACCGTGCCGGCGCTCAACGTGGAGGGCGCGCTGGTGCGTCTGTCCGCCCCGGACGAGCCGCTGCTGGTGCTGGCGCGCTACGAGGGCGCGCACCCGCTGGTGGCGCCCAGCGTCGCCGTCGTCGTCGCCAATCTGGGTGGCCGGGATGTGCACACCGGCGTCGGCCCGCTGATGAGCGCCGCCGGCGGCGTCTTCGGCGCTTTCTCCGCGCTGCGGATCGGAGGGCAGGCCGCAACCCCAGAGCCCGTCGATGCGGCGCAGCAGCTCGCCCTGGCGCCGGGCGACGTCGTACTGCTCAGCGCCGCCAAGCCGGCGCGGGCAGCCGATGGCCGCGACGCGGCGGATGCCGAAGCAGCACCGGCCGGCGACGGCCGCGTCATCATCGAGCGCGTCGCGCCGCAGGTGGACGGCGGCGCGACGCCCATCAAGCGGATCGTCGGCGAGGTCGTCGAGGTGAGCGCCGACATCTTCAGCGACGGCCACGACAAGATCGCCGCCGAGGTGCTGTATCGAACCGAGGCCGAGCCGGGCTGGCGCCGCGCGCCCATGCACTTCGTCGACAACGACCGCTGGGCCGGCCGCTTCCCGGTCGAGGAGAACACTCGCTATCTCTATACCGTCCAGGCTTGGCGCGATCCGTTCGCCTCGTGGCTGTGGGAGGTGGAGCGCAAGCGCGCCGCCGGCCAGGACGTGCGGCTGGAAGCGATCGAGGGGCTGCACATGGCCGAGCACGCCGCCGCGGCGGCAGCAGACGCCGCCGACGCGCCGGCGCTCGCCGCCCTGCTCGCCCAGCTGAAGCAGCACCAGGACGGAGCGCCGGCGCAGCTCGACGCCCTGATGGACCCGCAGAATGCCGCCCTGATCGCCCGCCACGCGGAGCGGGCCCAGGTGTCGACCCATCCCATCCTGGAGCTGATCGGCGACCGGCTCGCGGCGCAGTTCAGCGCCTGGTACGAGCTGTTTCCCCGCTCGCAGTCGGGTGACCCCAACCGCCACGGCACCTTCCGCGACGTCGTGCGCAGCCTGCCCTACGTGCGGGAAATGGGCTTCGATGTGCTCTATTTCCCGCCGATCCATCCGATCGGCACGAGCCATCGCAAGGGCAGGAACAATTCGCTGACGGCGGCCGACGGCGACGTCGGCAGCGTCTACGCCATCGGCTCGCCCGCCGGCGGCCACGACGCGGTGCACCCGGATCTCGGCACCCTCGAGGATTTTCGCGCCCTCGTCGCGGCGGCCCTCGGCCAGGGGCTGGAGATTGCCCTCGATTTCGCCATCCAGTGCTCGCCCGACCATCCGTGGATCGCGCAGCATCCGGAGTGGTTCGACTGGCGCCCCGACGGCACGCTGAAATACGCCGAGAACCCGCCGAAGAAGTACGAGGACATCGTCAACGTCGACTTCTACCGCGCCGGCCTGCCGTCGCTGTGGTACGCGCTGCGCGACGTCGTGCTGTTCTGGTGCGATCAAGGCGTGCGCATCTTCCGCGTCGACAATCCGCACACCAAGCCGCTGCCGTTCTGGCGCTGGCTGATCAGCTCGGTCAACGAGCGCCATCCGGACGTGATCTTCCTGGCCGAGGCGTTCACGCGGCCCAAGATGATGCGGGCCCTGGCCAAGGCCGGCTTCCAGCAGTCGTACACCTACTTCACCTGGCGCACCGGCAAGCAGGAGATCATCGACTACATCGTCGAGCTGTCGACCAGCGAGATGGCCGAGTATTACCGGCCGAACTTCTTCGTCAACACGCCCGACATCAATCCCTTCTATCTGCAGACCAGCGGGCGGGCCGGCTTCATGGTGCGGGCCGCGCTCGGCGCGCTGCTGTCGTCGGTGTGGGGCGTCTACTCGAGCTTCGAGATCTGCGAGGCCGAGCCGCTGCCCGGCCGCGAGGAGTACCTGAACAGCGAGAAGTACGAGATCAAGGCGTGGGACCTGGACCGGCCCGGCCACATCCGCGACTTCATCACGAAGCTCAACGTCATCCGCCGCGACAACCGGGCGCTGCACGACTTCCGCAACGTGCTGTTCCTGAACGCCTGGAACGACAACATCCTGGCCTTTGCCCGCATCACGCCGGAGCGGGACAATTGCGTGCTGGTGCTGATCAACCTCGACCCGCACAATCGCCAGGAGTGCGACTACGAGGTGCCGCTGTGGCATTTCGGCCTGCCCGACGACGCCTCGATCGGCGCGGACGACCTGCTGGCCGGCGGCAGCTTCACCCTCTATGGCAAGACCCATCGCATCGCGCTGGAGCCCGACACTCAACCCGTCGTGGTCTGGCGCCTCAAGCCGCCGGACGCGGGCGGCTGAGGCGCGGGCCCGCCGGCCGCGCGCGTCAAGCGATTTTGATCATGACCGGGGCCACCTGCGCTTCAACAACCGTCCCGAGCGTGCAAAAGCGGTAAGATCAGTCAGCTTCTGCATCGTCCTGCCCTTCTTATCCGATACAGAGCGGGCTCGTCCGGGGATCACCGGGTGTGGACCCGCCCGCGAACCGGAGCCGCCGCCCTTCATCCGACGAGGTCTCCATGATCGACCGCAGCGACACCCAGTGGTACCGCGACGCCATCATCTATCAGGTCCACGTCAAGTCGTTCTTCGATTCCGACGACGACGGCATGGGCGACTTCATCGGCCTCACGCAGAAGCTCGACTATATCAAGGAGCTCGGCGCCACCGCGATCTGGCTGATGCCGTTCTACCCGTCGCCGCTGCGGGACGACGGCTATGACATCGCCGACTACCGCAGCGTGAACCCGAGCTACGGGAGCATGCGCGACTTCCGCAAGTTCGTGCGCGAGGCGCACGACCGCGGTATCCGCGTCATCATCGAGCTGGTCATCAACCACACGTCGGACCAGCATCCCTGGTTTCAGCGCGCCCGCCGCGCCCGCCCCGGATCCGTCGCCCGCAACTTCTACGTCTGGTCGGACACCGACCAGAAGTACAGCGGCACGCGCATCATCTTCCTCGACACGGAGAAATCGAACTGGTCGTGGGATCCCGTGGCCCAGGCCTACTACTGGCACCGCTTCTACGCGCACCAGCCGGACCTCAACTTCGACAATCCGCGCGTGCTGGAGGCGGTGATCGACACCATGCACTTCTGGCTCGACATGGGGGTCGACGGCATGCGCCTCGACGCCATCCCCTACATCATCGAGCGCGAGGGCACCAATTGCGAGAACCTGCCGGAGACGCACGCGGTCATCAAGAAGATCCGCGCCGCCCTCGACGAGCGCTATCCCGACCGCATGCTGTTGGCCGAGGCCAATCAGTGGCCCGAGGACACGGCGCCGTACTTCGGTGACGGCGACGAGTGCCACATGGCGTTCCACTTCCCGCTGATGCCGCGCATGTACATGGCGGTGGCGCAGGAGGAGCGGAACCCGATCACCGACATCATGCGGCAGACGCCGGACATTCCGGCCAACTGCCAATGGGCGATCTTCCTCCGCAACCACGACGAGCTGACCCTCGAAATGGTGACCGAGAAGGAGCGCGACTATCTCTGGAAGTTCTACGCCGCCGACAACCGCGCGCGCATCAACCTGGGCATCCGCCGCCGCCTGGCGCCGCTGCTGGAGAACGACCGGCGCAAGACCGAGCTGCTGGTGAGCCTGCTGCTTTCCATGCCGGGGACGCCGGTGCTCTACTACGGCGACGAGATCGGCATGGGCGACAACATCTACCTGGGCGACCGCGACGGCGTGCGCACGCCCATGCAATGGTCGCCGGATCGCGACGGCGGCTTCAGCCGGGCCGATCCGGCGCGGCTGTTCCTGCCCGCCATCCAGGATCCGATCTACGGCTTCGACGCGGTCAATGTCGAAAGCCAGCGCCGCAGCCCGTCGAGCCTGCTCAACTGGCTGAAGCGGCTGATCGCCGTGCGCCACAACAGCCGCGCCTTCGGCCGCGGCGCCTTGCGCTTCCTCTATCCGGAGAACCGCAAGATCCTCGCCTATATCCGCGAGCTGGACGGCGACCGCGTGCTCTGCGTCGCCAATCTGTCGCGCGGCCCGCAGGCGGTCGAGCTCGACCTGTCCGAGTACAAGGGGGTGCGCCCGGTGGAGATGACGGCGGGCTCGGTGTTCCCCCGCATCGGCGACCTGTCCTACCTGCTGACCCTGCCCGGCTACGGCTTCTACTGGTTCAAGCTGGACGCGCCGAGCACGGATGAGGACCGCTTCGGCCCGCGCGCGGCGCCGGAGCTGTTCACGCTGGTGCTGGCCGGGCCGCCGGAGGACGTGCTCACCGGGCGGGAACGGATCGCCTTCGAGCGCAACGTCATGCCGCCCTATGTTGCCAGCCGGCGATGGTTCGGCGGCAAGACCACGCGGATCGTCTCGGTCACCATCGCCGATACCGCAGTGATTGTCAGCCGCGACGGCAAGGACAAGTTCCTGCTGCCGCGCCTCGACGTGAAACTGCGCGATGGCCAGACCCAGGACTATTTCACCCCGCTGGCGATCGACGAGGACGAGGAGGACGAGGCGCTGCTGCCCTACGCGGTGGCGCGGCTGCGGCGCGGGCCCCGCATGGGCCTGCTCTTCGGCGCCGCCTCCTCGGCCGAGTTCGCGCTGACCGTGGTGGCCGCCATGAAGCGTGGCGAAACCGTGGCGACCCAGCACGGCGGCGAGATCCGCTTCATCGGGACCAAGCTGCTGGACGTCTACGGGGAGATCGATCCGCACGACGTGGCGCGGCTCGGGGCCGAGCAAAGCAACACCTCCGTCGCGCTCGGCTCGCGCATGGTGCTCAAGCTGTACCGGCGGCTGCAGGACGGGCCGCATCCGGAGATCGAGGTCGGCCACTTCCTGACCGATGTCGCGGGGTTCAAGAACACCCCGGCCCTGCTCGGCTGGATGGAGCACATCGACAGCGAAGGCACGACGACGGCGCTCGCGGTGCTGCAGCGCTTCGTGCGCAATCAGGGCGACGCCTGGCGGCTGGCGGTCGAGGCCACCAAGCGCGAGATCGACCAGCTCGTCATCCTCCCCCCCGACGAGATGCCGTCGGTCACCGAAGCCTTCGGCATCATCGCCCATTATGCGGTCATCATCGGTCAGCGCACGGCGGAGATGCATCTGGCCTTCGCCACGCCGACCAACGATCCCGCCTTCGCGGCAGAGCCACTGTCCGGCGACGACGTCAAGGCGATGGCCGCCGACGCCCGCGCCCAGGCCGCCCATGCCTTTGCCGCCCTCAAGCGCACGCTGAGCGAGGCCGCCGACGATGACGCCGCCGCCCCCATGGGCGATGCGGCCCGCGCCCTGATCGAGGCGCTGGTGCAGCGCGAGGCCGACTGCTTCGTGCTGATCGACCGGCTGGAAGTGGCGCCGGTGGGCGCGATCAAGACGCGCATTCACGGCGACTACCACCTCGGCCAGGTGCTCATCGTCGCCGACGACGTGATGATCGTCGACTTCGAGGGCGAGCCGTCGCGGCCCGCGCATGAGCGGCGCGCCAAGACGACGCCGCTGCGTGACGTCGCCGGCATGCTCCGCTCGTTCTCCTACATGGCCGAGACCGCGGTGCGGCAGCTGGCCACGACCCTGCCCGAAACCGGCGCGCGGGCGCGCGCCATCGCCGCGGAATGGGAGCAGCTCGGCAGCCGATCGTTCCTCGACGCCTACGAGGCGGGCTGCCGCGGCAGCGCGGTGTGGACCGACGACGCTGCGACGCAGCAGCGCCTGCTGGCGCTCGCGCTGATCGGCAAGGCGCTCTACGAGATCAACTACGAAGCCAACAACCGGCCGGACTGGATCGAAATCCCGGTCCAGGGCGTTCTTTCCATTCTCGATCAGGAAATGAGCGCCCCATGAAGACGGACGAGCTTCCGCCCCACAGCGAACCAGCATGGCCGTCGGCGCAGAAGGCGGCGCTGCCGCAGGCGGTCGTCGACGCCATGGTGCGGGCGGAGCATGGCGATCCGTTCTCCGTTCTGGGCCCGCACCGCGTCGCCCCGGGGCTTTGGGAGATCCGCGTGCTGCTCCCTGGCGCGCGCTCCATCACCTTGATCGAGCCGGACCGGGACGCCGAGATCAAGCCGATGGAGCGCCGTCACGATGCCGGCTTCTTCGTCGTGCGCCTGTCGGCGCGCGAGGCGCCCACCTACCGCCTGCGCGTGGAAAGCGATCACGGCAGCCTCGTCCGCCACGATCCCTACCGCTTCGGGCCGATGTGGAGCGACGCCGAGCTGGCGAGCGCCCGCGATGTCGGCGGCGATGCGGTTCCCGCCGTCTTCGGCGCCCATGCGCGCACCGTCGACGGTGTCTCCGGATTCGTCTTCGCGGTCTGGGCGCCGAATGCGCGACGGATCAGCGTCGTGGGGGATTTCAACGGCTGGGACGGCCGCGTCCATCCCATGCGCCTGCGCCACGGCGCCGGCGCCTGGGAACTGTTCATCCCGGACCTCGCCGGAGCGCAACGCTACAAGTTCGAGATCAAGGGAGCCGACGGCGGCCTGCACCTCAAGGCCGACCCGGTGGCCTTCGCCGCCGAGCGGCCGCCGGCCACCGCCTCCATGCTCGGCGAGCCACCCACCGTCGCCTGGCACGACAGCGAGTGGATGGCCGCGCGCGCCCGCGTCGAGCCGCGGCGCTCGCCCATGGCCATCTACGAATGCCACCTCGGCTCGTGGGCGCGCGTGCCCGAGGAGGGCTACCGCTACCTGAGCTACCGGGAGCTGGCCGACCGGCTGATCCCCTATGTGAAGGACCTGGGCTTCACCCATATCGAGCTGCTGCCGATCACCGAATACCCGTTCGACGGCTCGTGGGGCTACCAGCCGGTATCGCTCTACGCTCCGACCAGCCGCTTCGGCACGCCCGAAGACTTCGCGCACTTCGTCGAGGTGGCGCACCGGGAGGGCATCGGCATCCTGCTCGACTGGGTGCCCGGCCACTTCCCCAACGATCCGCACGGCCTCGCCCTGTTCGACGGCACGCACCTCTACGAGCACGCCGACCCGCGCCAGGGCTTCCACCAGGACTGGGGCACCTACATCTACAACTACGGCCGCCAGGAGGTGGCGAGCTTCCTCATCGCCAACGCCCGCTTCTGGCTGGAGCGCTACCATCTGGACGGGCTGCGCGTCGACGCGGTCGCGTCCATGCTCTACCTCGATTATTCGCGCCGGCCCGGCGAATGGGTGCCGAACCGCTATGGCGGCAACGAGAACCTGGACGCCATCGCTTTCCTGCGCCGCATGAACGAGGTCGCCTACGGCAACAGCCCGGGCGTCGTCACCGTGGCCGAGGAATCGACGGCCTGGCCCGGCGTCTCACACCCGACCTACACCGGCGGCCTCGGCTTCGGCTTCAAGTGGAACATGGGGTGGATGCACGACACCCTGCGCTACATCGGCTACGACCCGGTGCACCGCCGCTACCACCACGACGACCTGACCTTCGGCCTGCTCTACGCCTTTTCCGAGAACTTCATCCTGCCGATCTCCCACGACGAGGTCGTGCACGGCAAAGGCTCGCTCATCGGCCGCATGCCGGGCGACGCCTGGCAACGCTTCGCCAACCTGCGCGCCTACCTGGGCTTCATGTGGGGCCACCCCGGCAAGAAGCTGCTGTTCATGGGCTGCGAGTTCGGCCAGGAGCGCGAGTGGAACCACGACGCCAGCCTCGACTGGCATCTGCTCGAGCAGCCCGAGCACCGCGGCGTGCAGACGCTCGTGCGCGATCTCAACCGCATCTACCGCGGTTACCCGGCCCTGCACGAACGCGACACCGAGCCCGCCGGCTTCCAATGGCTGGTCTCCGACGACCGCGACAATTCGGTGATCATCTGGGCGCGCAAGGGGTTGGACCCCAAACGGATCATCCTCGTGGTGTCGAACTTCACGCCGGTGCCGCGCGAGGGCTACCGCTTCGGCGTGCCGCTGCCGGGCTTCTACCGTGAGATCCTCAACACCGACGCCGCCGTCTACGGCGGCAGCAACATCGGCAACCAGGGCGGCCTCACCACCGACACCATCGCAAGCCACGGCCAGCACCAATCCCTGGCGCTGACCCTGCCGCCGCTGGCCACGGTGATGTTTGCTCGGGAGGGGTGAAGAGGACTGCGCGGCGGGCGGGGCCGCGCCCCGCTCCGACATGGCGCGGAGGGGCGCTCAATCCTCCTTGAACGCCCGGGCGATCTGGTCGGTGAGGGGCTTGAGCAGGTAGCTCATGGCGGTGCGCTCGCCGGTCTGGATGTGCACCTCGGCCGGCATGCCCGGCACCAGCTTGAGGCTGCCGAGGCGGGAGAGTTCGGCCGGCGGCAGCTCGACGCGGACGGTGTAGTAGGAGGCGGCGGCCGTCGCGGCAGCCTGCGGCTGCTGCGGCTCCTTGGTGAGATCGGCGGAGACGACCGTCACCGTGCCGGCGAGCTCCGGGGTGGTGCGCTGGCTGAAGGCGGACAGGCGCACCGTCGCGCGCTGGCCGATGCTCACCTGGTCGATGTCCTGCGGCTGCACTTTGGCCTCGATGGTGAGCGCATCGGCCTTGGGCACCACCAGCATGAGCGTCTCGCCGAACTATGGCGACAGTTTACTAAACTGCGCGATCGTCGCGCTCCTCCAACGCCCTCCCCGCTGCAGCCCGCGCCTTGCGAGCGGCACCTGTTTCGCGCCACCGTCGCTCGCCACGCAGTTCCGGCGAACTCAAGCTTCGCGGCTTCGTTGGCGCACGCTGCCCGAGCGCGTCTTGGCCATCAAGCGCTGATTGACCTTCAGCCGTCTGCGATACCCGCTTTGTGACCGCTTTGGCGCAGCCGCAACGCTCGAGCTATCGGCTTCATGTCTCGCCATCCGAAGTTACAGCCGGCTACAACTTCCCCGGCCGCCGATGACGAAAGCGTCGGACTGCGGCGCCGCCGTATGTGGCTGAACCGCTACACAGAGACCCTCACTGAAGCGCTCGCGCTTGGTCGCCGTTGACGCCGGGTCGTAGCTCATTGCTCTATGTCGCAGCGGTTGTACCGCAAGTCGAGTCAAGCTTCCGCCGGGTCAAAGAGCGGGCCAGAGAGCCAGAGGATCGCATGGTAACGAAGACGTGGACGGGCGCTGGCTTCGGGAACTGGAGTAACGCAAACAGGTGGTCGCCTCCTGGGGTGCCGACGGCCAATGATGACGTCGTTCTGCCAGCGTCCGCATTCGTCGGGCTCGACGTTGACGCTACGGTGAATTCACTGGAGAGCGCTTCCCCCTTTACGGTGACCGCCGGCCTCAAATTTACTGCTCTAAACGGAATCAAGGCCTACTGGTTTGTTGGGGTAGCCGAAGGCGCAACGCTAAATGTTTCCGGAAGCGGAATTACAACTGACTACGTGAACGTTTCTGACGGCGCTACGCTGAATATTTCTGGACAGCTTAATACCATATATCCCATCTTTGCGCAAAATTTGGCTAACATTAACTTTGATCAGATAGACATCACGGGAACCGACATTGACAATGCCCTATTTTACGGAGCTGCGATGCGTTTCGGATCGAACACATCGGTAGATCTTAGCGGAGAACAAGCGCTCGATATATATCTAATACCAGGGTACATAGTCAGGCCTCTCGTCTTTGAGGGAGCGACGATCAAAAATGGGACGATATCAGATTATCGCTACTCTACGCCGGTCACGAGCAGGGTTGAGTACAAAAATGTCGAATTCCAAAACATAACTTATATCGGGAATATCAATCTAGACGGCGATTCGATATTAGTTAGTGGCGAATTTACAGTCAAGGGCGATAGCGCTCCGCTTGAGCATTCCACTCGAAGCGTAATCAATATGACGAACGGAAGTTCTCTTACGTTCGTTAATAAAGGTGAATCAACCTTCAACAACGCCATAGTGAATATAGACAAAAGCTCGCTCTCAACCTTGGATGGAAAGGTCATCCTGGGCTCCAAGATGGCTCTGCGCTTCGACTCGGGATCCTTGGTCGGTGCCTTCGAGAACAGGGGTACCATCGACATCATGGGCGCTGTTCAGAATTCCGGACATGCGCTCGACAATCACGGCTCCCTGACCATCACCTCGAAAGGCTCCTTCGAGGCGTTGGAGGGGCTGGCCAACGAGGGTTCGATCAAGGTCCAAGGCGGCGATCTGATCGTGCAGAAAGCGCTTAGCGGCGACGGTATATTGGAGATCGGCACCGGTGGCAGCGTCACTCTCAACGCTGGGACCGCGGAAGAGCAGGTCGTAGCATTGATCGATGGAGAGCTGCGCCTGAGCGAGCCGGCCGCCTTCGATGGGCAGATCAACGACTTTAACGATCTAAGCGATTTGTTGAACCTGATCGGCGTCCACTACGACGTCGGCGACACGGTAGCGCTCACGGCAGGCAACCTGCTGCAGGTCACCGAGATTGAGGGTGGCGTCTACACCTTCAGGCTCAATCCGGCTGAGAATTTCGAGGGCTACCAATTTAGCTTGAGCGACGACGGAGCCGGCGGGACCAACATCGCGGTTACCTGCTATTGCGTCGGCACACTGATCGCGACGCCAGGGGGCCAATGCGCGGTTGAGGACCTTGCGATCGACGATGTCGTATTGACTGCGGACGGCGATACCCGCCCCGTGCTCTGGATCGGCCGGCAGACCGTTTTCGCTGGCAACGCGGACCCCGTCGCCACGTATCCTGTCCACATCTCCGCCGGTGCTCTGGCAGCAGGCATTCCCGCGCGAGACCTGTTCGTCTCGCCTGACCATGCCATGTTGGTTGACGGCATTCTCATCCAAGCAGGGGCTCTCGTGAACGGCACGAGCATCAGGCGCATGACGGAGCCGGAGCCGATCTTCAGCTACTACCACCTAGAGCTTGAGGACCATGCTTTGGTGTTGGCCAACGGGGCTCCGGCCGAAACATTTGTCGACAACGTGACCCGACGGCGCTTCGACAACTACGAGGAATACGAGGCTCTGTTCGGCGCACGCAAGGCGCACATCACTGAGCTTGCCTTTCCTCGCGCGAAGTCGCCGCGCCAAATTCCGAGACGCATACGCGAACGCCTTGCCACGCGAGCCGCGATGCTGGGCTTCGTCGCAGTCCGGGCCGCAGCTTAGGCTAGAGCGGCCACGTAGGGAACAAACCTGGCGTCGGCGGCATTCGGGTGCGCTTGGCTGTCGTCCAAATGAATTACGGTGACTTTGGGGGTGATGGCAGGCGCCTAACACGCGCCTGCCATCACCCCCAAAGTCACCTAATTCCTGAGCCGATTTTCGTTCAGCGCTGGATGAAGCCTACGGCGCCCGGCCCGAGCGGGGGTGCTGTTCGGCTCCCGGGCGCGCGGTGACGCGCGGCCGGACTCCGACTACGACGTCGCGGTCTTTCTGAAAGACAGTTTCGGCCGGGAGGCACGCCGACTAGGCGTCATCGAAACCGAAATCCTGAACGAAACCTGCGCCGTCATCGACGCCATGGCGCTCAAGGCAGGCTCTTACAACCGTGAAACAGGCCTCATGATGGAACTGCGGCGTTGACGGCGCCGACCTGTGATACAGGCGGCCACGAGGCGCGAGAGGCTCAAGATAGCCTCTCATTTCGTCGCAAAGGTGGAGACGCTGATCTCCCACAGTTCGCCCCCATCTTAGCCGAAGACTGTTTCTGCATTGGGCCCGCTCCGCCCCGTCGCCGCGCGCGAACCGTGGGCTGCGGCGTTCACCCCCCGAGCACAAGGAGCATCGACGTGCCGTGGGCAAGCAGCCGGCCATCCGGCCCCGGCACGCGGCATTCGGTCGAGATGATGGTGCGGCGCGCGCGACGATGCGGCCCTCGGCGCGGACGAGACCGGTCGCCGCGGTAATCGGGCGAGAGAAGATGCCCTTGGTCTCGATCGTCGTGAAGCCCTGCCCCGGCCCGAGCACCGAATGGGCCGTACAGCCGGCGGCGCTGTCGATCAGGGTCGGCGCCCAGCCCCCGTGCACCCCGCCCAAAGGGTTTGCGAGCTGCGGCCCTGGGGCGCCCTCGAACGCGGCGAAACCGTCGCCCACCTCGACCAGGTGAAACGATAGGGTCTCGCAGATCGGCGGCTGCGGCGGCGTGCCGTCGACGATCGCCTGCAGCGCCTCACGGCCGCTCTTGCCACCGGTCTCGTCTTCGCTCGCCACCCCGTAACGATACATCCTGGTCGCAGTCATCGCCTGGATCCGCTTCGCTTTTGATGGCCGAGGCCGCGCCGTCCTATTTGCGAGCGGCGAACTGCGCCGCCCGGCCAGCAGCGGCGTAGAGGTTGAGGCGCGAATAGACGCCGAAGGACGAGCCGTCGTCGAGGAAGCCGCCCCCCGGCCCTTGCGTATCCGTGAGGATTTGGTTCGCCTCCTCGAGCGTGAGAGACGGAAAGGCTGTCGTCAGCAGATATCCGGCCTCGGGCGCCAGCTTGCCCACGTCTTCAAGCCTGCCGGCGTTTTGGGGATACACAACCGGCAGCCCATAAGTCTGGGTGGTCTCGCAGAACGCTTCATTCATGATCGGATTGCTGAACCGGCCGATATCATCCTTGGCGCAGGATTGGATCGTGTCGGCGCAGCCCGTTTGCAGCGCCGCGGTCAGGTCCGCACGCGCGGCTTTCACCGCGGCCTGGTAGTCCTTGATGGCAGGCGCGCCCTTCAAGACACGCCCCACATAAGCGGCGTCGTTGGCCAGCAGATGAGCCAGATCGTAGGTGGCGAGCGTCCGTCCGGCGAGAACGTCCATCGCATAGTGGGCGCCCATCAGGATGCGGTCGTTCCCGTATTCTGACGCGCGCGCGACCATCTGCTGATAGCGCTCCGGCACCAACGCGGCGAGCAGCAGGGAGCCCATGTAGCCATAGGTCGTGTGGCCGCTCGGAACGACGGGCTGTCGATCAAATTCATGATCGGACCGCGGTTGTAGACCGTATTGTCGGCCGGCATGTTGAAGTAGTCGGGTCCCACGATCGGCACGGTACGGGGTTCCGTTTGAAACGGACGCGAGTCGCCGAACGCGTCGGCCCCGGCACTGCCCGCCGGGCGACCATAGTCTTTCCCGAACACATCAAGCGTGCCGCCGGTCGCCTTCAGGATGGCTGCGGCGGCGTCGGACACCGGCGTCTTGCCGTTCGTCGTTCCGTTGGCGAAGAAAAACTTTCCGGAATTGGAGTCGTCGCGGGTGGTGGCGTTCGTGTAGACGATCAGTTCGGCGACCGTTGGAGAGATGCTCGTAAAATGCTCGCGGTCCCTGTAGTGGGCGCGCGCCACGTAGGCGGCTCCGAGGGTCGTGCCCAGGCCATCGGCAAGGGCCGCGAGATTCCCGTCGGTGATGAAGGCGTCCTTCAACGCCTGCTGCTGCTGCTCGGCGAAGGGTAGAAGCGTCGGCTGCCGGACGCTTCCCGTCTGGATGCCGCCGGTGACCGTGAAATTCGCCGCAAGAGCTGCTTTGCCCGCGTCCGATCGCGGAAGAACCGTGAGCGGCGCCAATCCTTTGAGAACGGCGAGGTTGGTTGCGGTTTGGGCCTGGACCGCGCCAACCACGAGCACGCTGAGGCAGACGGCGGCCGCCGCCGATATCGCCCTATCGATCATAGCCACTCCATTCGCGGCCACTCCATTCGCGGGGTAGACCGCCCGACCAGGCACCGGATCTGAGAGCGCTCGCCAGCGTCTCCGAATTCCTTGAGCGGACGAAGGGACGTGGTCAAGCCCGGCCATGGCCAGTTGCGGTCGCCCGATCTCCGTCAAGGCGCCACTGAGAATTTCATTCTCCATACGCGCTGAAGAACGGAAGTCTGTCTCATCGACACGTGTCGGGCCGTGGAGGATGCTTTGCTGCGAAGCGGCTGGAGCGAGCGTCCGGCCTTGCTCCAGGAGCAGCACGTTGACGTTTCAGCACATGAGTACGCCCCGATCGACAGTGGTCGCGCGGGCGCGCAGCGGCCTGTGGGCGATCGTGGGCACGCTGGCTCTGGCTGTCGGGCTGGTGACCAGCGCCGCGGCGCAGTCGACGGATACGCTCCGCATCGGCTTTCAGAAATCGTCGACCCTGATCGCCATCCTGAAGGCCAACGGCGAGCTGGAGAAGGCGCTGGCACCGCTCGGCGCCAAGGTCAGCTGGCACGAGTTCACCAGCGGCCTGCCGCTGCTGGAGGCGCTCAACCTGGGGAACGTGGACTTCAGCGCCGACGTGGCCGACACCGTGCCCATCTTCGCCCAGGCGGCCGGCGCCAACCTCGTCTTCGTCGCCGAGGAAGGCCCCTCCCCCGCGGCGCAGGCCATCCTGGTGGCGAAGGATTCGCCCATCGCCACGATCGCCGATCTGAAGGGCAAGCGCGTCGCCGTCACCAAGGGCGCCGGCAGCCACTTCCTGCTGCTCGCGGCGCTGGCCAGCAAAGGCCTCGGCTTCGCCGACATCCGGCCGGCCTACCTGCCGCCGGCCGACGGCCGGGCGGCGTTCGTCGCCGGCCACGTGGACGCCTGGGTGGCGTGGGACCCGTTCCTGACCAGCGCCCGGCGGCAGACCGACGCCAAGGTGCTCGCCGACGGCCAGGGGCTGGCGAGCTACAAGCGCTACTACCTGACCTCGGCGGCGACGCAGGACGCGCGCGGACCCGTGCTCGCCGTGCTCTTCGCCAAGCTCAAGGAGACCGGCCTCTGGGTGAAGCAGCGCCCGGCCGAGGCGGCCAAGCTGCTGGCCGGTCTCTGGGGCATCGATGCCGCCACCATCGAGGAGGCCAACAGCCATCGCTCCTACGCGGTGGCGCCGGTGACCAGGGCGGGCCTGGCCGAGCAACAGACGATCGCCGACGCCTTCACCAAGGACGGGCTCATTCCCAAGCAGCTCGACACGTCCGCCGCCCGCATCTGGCAGCCGCCGAGCTAGAGCATTTCGCAATTGGATGAGCATCATCCAATTGCCGAGAAATGCTCATAACCCTTTTGAATCTGGAGCGCTTTGCGATTGGGTGAGTCCACCCGGTCGCGAAGCGCTCCAGCCGGGGCGCGGCGGCCATGACGACGCCGGTCCGCGCCTCCCTTCCAATGGCCCGCGGCGTGCTTACATCCGCCGCAGCTTCCGTCACCGGCGGCGCCGTGCCGGCGGGTCGGCGGCCTCCAGCTCGAACGGCGACGCGGCCGTTCGGCAGAGCTCTTCAGGTGATCCCATGGCCCCAGCCCGTCAACTTCGCCTCGGCGCCTTCATGCGGCCCACGACCATCCACACCGCCGCCTGGCGCTATCCGGGCGCCTACCCGGACGCGAACTTCAACTTCGGGCATCTCAAGGCGTTCACGCAGAAGCTCGAGCGCGGCAAGTTCGACGCCTTCTTCATGGCCGACCACCTGGCCGTGCTGAACATGCCCATGGATGCGCTCAAGCGCAGCCACACGGTCACCTCGTTCGACCCGCCGACGCTGCTGCCGGCGCTGGCGGCGGTGACCGAGCGGATCGGGCTCATCGCCACGGGATCGACCACCTTCGAGCAGCCCTATCACCTGGCGCGCCGCTTCGCCTCCCTCGACCATCTCAGCGGCGGCCGGGCCGGCTGGAACATCGTCACCACCTCCAACCCGGATGCCGCGCTCAATTTCGGCCTCGACGACCATGTCGAGCACGACGAACGCTACCGCCGGGCCCGCGAGTTCTACGACGTGGTGACCGGCCTGTGGGACAGCTTCGCCGACGACGCCTTCATCCGCGACGTGGATAGCGGCATCTATTTCGACCCCACCAAGCTGCACGTGCTGAACCACAAGGGCCCCTACTACTCGGTCCGCGGCCCGCTCAACGTGGCGCGGCCGATCCAGGGCTGGCCGGTCATCGTCCAGGCCGGCGCCTCGGAAGCAGGCAAGCAGCTCGCGGCCGAAACGGCAGAGGTGATCTTCGGCGCCGGCGGCAGCCTGGCCGACGGGCAGCGCTTCTACGCCGACGTCAAGGGCCGCATGGCCAAGCTTGGCCGCGACCGTGATCACCTGAAGATCCTGCCCGGCGCCTTCGTCGTGGTGGGCGATACGGTGGAGGAAGCCCGCGCCAAGCGGCTCAAGCTCGACAGCCTGGTGCACTACGACAGCGCCATCGCCGCGCTGTCGATCGCGCTGGGCCACGATGCTTCGGCCTTCGATCCCGATGCACCACTGCCGGACGTTCCGCCCAGCAATGCCAGCAAGAGCGCTCAGGAGCGCGTGGTCGAGGTGGCGCGCCGCGACAATCTGACTGTACGGCAGCTGGCGCAGCGGCTCGGCGGCTATGCCGGCTCGGCCTTCGTCGGCACGCCGCAGACCATCGCCGACGGCATGGAGGAGTGGCTGATGACGGACGCCTGCGACGGCTTCAACATCATGTTCCCCTACCTGCCCGAGGGGCTCGACGACTTCGTCGACAAGGTCGTGCCGGAGCTGCAGCGGCGCGGGCTGTTCCGCCGCGAGTACGAGGGCCGGACCCTGCGCGAGAATCTCGGGCTGCCGCGTCCGCGCAATCGCTTCTTCGCCGAGACGAGCCATCCTCAAGCCGCGGGCTGAGGTTGGCATCAGACGGCGACCGAAGCCGCGCGCAGAAGGCAGCCGGCCGGGCGCCCCGGTCGGCAACCGTTCTGCCATCGGCTCGTGTGAGTTACCGGCAGACCTTGACGCCGCCGCGGAACCAGCAGGCGTTTGCACCTCGGGGCCCATAGGGCGCGGTGTTGCGGCGGCAACCGCCGTAAGGGCCGCGGTGCCAACCGGCGCCGCAGCCCCCTCGCACCTGCTGCACCATCGCATCGTCGCTCGCGGGCGGCGGCGCCCCCGGCAACGCCTGGGCTTCGACGGCACCGAAGAGGCCGCATGCCGCGGCGACGGCGACGACCGCAAGTGTGCTACGCATCGGACATTCTCCCTGACTGACGCCGATCTAGAACGATCAGCCTGGGAGAACGGCCGAGCTGCGTTTTAGTTGCAGACCCGCACCGGCCCCCAGGGCCCGGGCCGCCACCAGCAGCGCGGGCCAACGACGACCGGCCCGCCCCAATAGGGCGCAGGCCCGCCCCAGGCGAAGGCGGGACCGGGGCCGTAGACGCCGTTGGGGCGGCAGCCGCCCCATGGTCCGCGGTGCCAGCCCCAGCCGCAGCCCCCGGCCACCCGCTCCACCGGGGCAGCCAAGGACGGCCCCCGGTCGACCGGCATGGCGCTCGCTCCGGCGGCGCCGGCGAGCAGCCCCGCCGTGGCCGCCCATGTCAGCAACAATGTCTTTCGCATCGTATTCACCTCCCTCGGTCGCCGCCCGTCAGGACTGGTCGTCCTCCTCCTCGAACAGCCAGATCTGGGCGCTCGGCTGCTGGCCGCCGGGGTGATCCGTCATGCCCAGGAAGGCCGGCACGCGGCGCTTCTGGGCATCGCTCAGCGACGCGACGAAGGGCTTGGCCGCGTCGACGAAGCGGCGCAGGTCCTTGCCCCTCGTCTCCTCGGCGTCGGCGACGCGGCTGAGCACGTCGAGGAACGTCGCCGGCGGTTGCTGCTGGCTGCGCTGCGCCCGGCGCTGGGCGGCATCCTTGACGATGTCGCGGATGGCCGTCTCCAGGGGCGGCCAGAGCTTCTCCTGCTCGGGCGTGAGGTCGATCACCGCCTTCAGCGCGGCGAGGCGCGCGTTCAGGATGGCGCGCGCATCGTCGGCGCTGTAGGCCGGCGGCATCGCCTGACCGGCGGCTGCGCCAGTATCGGGCTGTCCGGCCGTCGGGGCGGCCGTGCTCTGCCCCGCCGATGGGGCTGCGGCGGGCTGCTGCGCCCAAGCCGAGCCGGTGACCAGCGCGGTGCCCATCGCAGCCGCGGCCAACAGGGACCAAGTGTGCTTCATTGGCAATTTCCCCCTTCGCCGACATGGAAGCAGACGACGCCGGCAACCGAGCCGGCTATAGAGCTGCGTCCCGACGATCTCACCTACCGCGAATTCACGCGAAAGGCAGCCCCTCATTGGCACAAGAGGCAAGTTTTCGCCAAGATGTTCGATCGCCAAGGCGCTCTTCAAGACGTTCGATTGCTTAACCAGCTCACAATATTGGGAGCGGCACCCGCAACTCTGGAACCTGTCTAGACATCCGCCGCCGCGCCGCGATGCCGCTGCCACAGGTAGACGGCGGCGATGGCGATGATCGAAATGGCGCCGGCCGTGAGCAGGAGAGCCGCCTGCTCGAGCCAGGCGATCGCCGGGATGCCGAGCGCCAGCAGCACGCCGACCAGGCCGATCTGCCAGGCGCCGATATGAATACCGGCGAGCAGCGTGCCGAGCGCCAGTATGGCGAGTACCGAAAGCCCGATGGCGTCGGAGTTCAGCATGTTGGCGACGTCGTGCACGAACAGCATGCGCATGGCGATCAGGATCACCGCCCAATGCAAGATCTGCGCGACCGCCATCCGCCAGCGCGCGCGGCCGGGCGGGTGGCGGCGCCATTCGCTCAGAATGCACATGATGGCGAAGGCGATGGCGATGATCTGCCAGTACACGGCGGTCAGCGACGGCAGCAGGCTGGTGAGTGCGATGCCGCCGAAGACCAGCAGCAGCATGGCGATATAGGGGGCTTGCGCCAGCCAGAACCGGCTGCGGCTGGTGCCGGATTGGTCACTGACGTCGCTCATCGCCGGCCCCGCCTTGCCCACCACGTTGACGCCCCGGCGCATCACGGATGCGCCCCGGCTGGAACGTTTCCCGTAGACCACGTTCGCCGCGCGAAAAAAAGCCCGTCGCTCGGCCGAGCGACGGGCTTTCCCGATAGACCGGACGAACCCGGTCAGGCCACTTCGAACAGGCCCGCCGCGCCCATGCCGCCGCCGACGCACATGGTGCAGACGACGTACTTGGCGCCGCGACGCTTGCCCTCGATCAGCGCGTGGCCGACCATGCGGGCGCCCGACATGCCGTAGGGATGGCCGACGGAGATGGCGCCGCCGTCGACGTTGAGCAGCTCATCCGGGATACCGAGCTTGTCACGGCAGTAGAGCACCTGCACGGCAAACGCCTCGTTGAGCTCCCACAACCCGATGTCCTCGACCTTGAGGCCATGGGCCTTGAGCAGCTTCGGCACGGCGAACACCGGGCCGATGCCCATCTCGTCCGGCTCGCAGCCGGCCACCGCGATGCCGCGGTAGATGCCGAGCGGCTGGAAGCCGCGCTTCTCGGCGAGCTTGCCCTCCATCAGCACCGCGGCGGAGGCGCCGTCCGACAGCTGCGAGGCATTGCCGGCGGTGATGTACTTGCCCTCCTTGATGGTCAAGCCGTCCTTGAAGACGGGCTGGAGGGCCGCGAGGTTCTCGTAGCTGGTGCCGGGACGGTTGCCCTCATCCTTGTCGAGGGTGATCGCCACGTCCTTGACCTCGCCGGTCGCCTTGTCCTGCACCTTCATGGTCGTTGGCAGCGGCACGATCTCGTCGGCGAAGCGGCCGGCCTGCTGGGCGGCGGCGGTGCGGGCCTGCGATTGCACCGAGTATTGGTCCTGCAGCTCGCGCGAGATGTTGTAGCGCGCGCCCACCGTCTCGGCCGTCTCCAGCATCGACATGTAGATGGCCGGCAGGTGCTCGACCAGCCAGGGATCGCGGGCGCGGTAGTTGTTCTGCTTGTCGTTCTGCACCAGCGAGATCGAATCGAGGCCGCCGCCGACGGTCACGTCCATGCCGTCGGAGATGATCTCCTTGGCGGCGGTGGCGATGGCCATCATGCCCGAGGCGCACTGGCGGTCGAGCGACATGCCGGCGACCGAGGTCGGCAGGCCGGCGCGCATGGCCGACTGGCGGGCGATGTTGAGGCCGCTCGAGCCCTGCTGCATGGCGGCGCCGAAGACGACGTCCTGGATCTCGCTCGGGTCGATCTTGGCACGCTGCACGGCATGCTTGATCACGTGCCCGCCGAGCGCCTGGGCCTGGGTGTCGTTGAAGGCGCCGCGATAGGCCTTGCCGATGGGCGTGCGGGCCGTGGAGACGATGACCGCTTCTCTCATGGGGTCCTCCCGTGGATCTGCTGCGAGGCCGGCGCCGAGCCGCCGGCCTCCTGGTGGTCGGATATCGGATCGTCAGCGCGCGGGCAGCTTGACGCCCTGGGCCGCGGCCGCCTTGGCGACGAAGTGGCCGGTCTGCTCGAAGGCGCCCTGCAGCTCCCGCTGGCCGGCCGGATCCGAGATGCGCGCGAAATTGGCGGCGACACCCTCCGGCGTGTTCTCCGCCGGCGGCAGGTAGACGCCCTCGGTCTCATAGATATGGGTCTGCGCGTAGACGCCGGCACCGGCGCCGAGGATGACGCGCGAGGGGCCGTTCTCGCTCACCAGGAACAGCACGCCGGGCGAGATCATGCCGGGCTGCATCAGCGCCAGCACCTCCGGCGGCATCAGCTCCTCGGTCATGCGGGTCGCCGCGGCGGGCGCCAGGGTGTTGACGTGGATGTTGTTCTTCTGGCCCTCGATGTGCAGCACGTTCATCAGGCCGACCATGGCGGCCTTGGCGGCGGCGTAGTTGGCCTGGCCGAAGTTGCCGTAGATGCCCGACGACGACGAGGTCAGCACGATGCGGCCGTAGTTCTGCTCGCGCATGGTGTCCCACACCGCCTTGGTGCAGTTGACGGTGCCCATCAGGTGCACGTCCACCACCTTCCAGAAGTCGGCGATCTCGAGCTTGGCGAAGGTCTTGTCGCGCAGGATGCCGGCGTTGTTGATGAGGATGTCGACGCGGCCCCACTGCCCCTTGGCGCGCTCGACCATCGCCTTGACCTGCTCGGCGTTGGAGACGTCGGCTCCGTCCGCGATCGCCTCGCCGCCGGCCGCCTTGATCTCGGCCACGACCTTCTCGGCCGCCTCGGAGCTGCCGCCGCTGCCGTCGCGCGCGCCGCCGAAGTCATTGATCACCACCTTGGCGCCGCGGGCCGCCAGGCCGAGCGCGTGCTCGCGCCCCAACCCGTTGCCGGCTCCGGTCACGATGGCGACGCGATCGTCGAAACGTATGCTCATCTTGTTGTCCTTGAAGTTCTAGGCGGCGCCGTCGGCGTCTCTAACAGGTTACGCGTCGGCCGCAGCAGGCCGACGCACCCACGTCATAGCCGAACGATCAGGCCAGGAAAGACATGCCGAGCCATTCGGCAACGAGGGCCGGCTTGGCCTCCCCCTCGATCTCCACGGCCACCTCGTGCTTCAGCAGCAGCTCCTTCGGGCCCTTCTGCGTGAATTCCTTCAGCGTGAAGCGTCCGCGGATCCGCTTGCCGGAGCGCACCGGGGCGATGAAGCGCAGCTTGTCGAAGCCGTAGTTGACGCCCATGGCGCGCCCCGTGATGCCTGGCAGCGCATCGTAGGCCATGGGAGCGAGCAGCGACGTGGTCAGGAAGCCGTGCGCGATCGTCGAGGCGAACGGGGTCTTGGCCGCCGCCGCCGGATCGACGTGGATGAACTGCCAGTCCTCGGTCACGTCGGCGAAGGCGTCGATGCGCTTCTGGTCCACCTCGAACCAACGGGACACGCCGACCTCCTGGCCGACCTTGGCCTTCAGCTCGTCCACCGTCAGCTCGACCTTGGCCTTGGAATTGTCGACGCGTTCAGCCGCAGCACTGCTCATGTGTTCGCTCCCTCGACGGCCCGATGGTTGCCGCCAGCCTCGCCCGCTTCGGGGCCCCCGCCCCGCACGCGACGGCCGCGCCCGCCCAGGCTCCATCAATGTGTATATGCATCTTGGCCCCAAGGCCATAGCCGGGATTTGATATTCTATACAAGACGGGAGGTCCAGCGGGGACCAAGGCGCTCGCATCGGCCGTCGGCGAGGCCGCACGCGCCGGCCTCCACGCGGCAAAACGGTCGCTCTCGCTTGCGGCGGCAGACGCCGGCGCGCGCCGGCGGGGCAGTCGAAGGGCGGGAGCCGTCAGCTCCCGCCACCGGCCAGCGCGCTGTCGCCGCTCAGCTCTTGACCAGCGGGCAGCCCCCCTCCTTCAGCGGCCGGAAGGCCTGGTCGGCGGGGATGACGGTCAGCGTCTTGTAAAGGTCCCACGGCCCCTTGGATTCGTCGGGCTTCTTCACCTCGAACAGATACATGTCGTGCACGGCACGGCCGTCCTCGCGCACCACCACCTTGCCGAACAGCTCGTCCTCGATGGGCGCGCTCCGCAGCTTGGCCAGCACCTTCTCCGGGTCCTTGCTCTTCAGCTCGGCCACGGCCTTCAGATATTGCAGGACTGAGCTGTAGACGCCCGCGTGCACGCTCGTGGGCATCTTGCCGCCGTTCTTCTCGGCGAAGCGCTTGGAGAACGCCCGGGTCTTGTCGTTCAGGTCCCAATAGAACGCTTCGGTCAGCACCAGGCCCTGCGCCGTCTTGACCCCCAGCGAATAGATGTCGCTGGAGAAGATCAGCAGGCCCGCCAGCGCCTGGCCGCCCTGGGTGATGCCGAACTCGCCCGCCTGCTTGATGGCGTTGATGGTATCGCCGCCGGCGTTGGCGAGGCCGATCACCTTGGCCTTCGAGGACTGTGCCTGCAGCAGGTAGGACGAGAAGTCGCTGGTGTTGATCGGGTGCCTGACCGAGCCCAGCACCTTGCCGCCGGCGTGGGTGATGACCGCACTGGTGTCGCGCTCCAGGGCCTGGCCGAACGCGTAGTCGGCGGTGACGAAGAACCAGGTGTCGCCGCCGCGCTTGACCATGGCCCCGCCGGTGCCGTTGGCCAGCGCCCAGGTGTCGTAGGTCCAGTGCACGGTGTTGGGCGAGCACTGCTTGCCGGTCAGGTCCGACGATCCCGCCCCCGAATTGAGGAAGACCTTGTTCTTCTCGCGCACGACCTGGTTGACGGCCAGCGCCACCGAGGAGGTCGGCACGTCGGCGATGACGTCGACGCCGTCCTGGTCGATCCACTGGCGGGCGATGGAGGAGCCGACGTCCGGCTTGTTCTGATGGTCACCGGTGAGAACCTCGACCTTGACGCCCTTGTCGGCGACCTTGGCGTCTTCCACCGCCATGCGCGCCGCGACGGCCGAGCCTTCGCCGGTGATGTCCGCATAGAGCCCGGCGCGGTCGTTCAGCACGCCGATCTTGACCTGAATAGGCGATTGGGCCTGGGCCGCCGAGGCCAGAACGAGGCCAAGCGCGGCTCCGAGCATGAACTGTTTCATGTGCAAGGGCGTTCCTCCAGTGGACGTCGGTTGTCTGCATCGAAGCACGTCCCGGGCGGCCGGATTCGGCCGCCCGGGATCAAACGTTTCAGATTCAAAGAGTTGGAGCATTTCCGTCCGCTCGGATGAGCTCATCCGAGCGGCACGTGCTCAGGGCGCCGACCCGCTGCGGCAGGCGCAGATCCGGGCTGCAACGATTGCATTTGAGATTGATCGGTTCAGTTTCCTCGGTCAACGTCGCCAATCGTTGTAGACGCGAGTGACGTAAGGACGTCATGAATGGCTGCGACCTGTCACAATCGCCTGCTAGAGCCTGCGAGCTGCGGCCCGATCCGCCGGCCGCGCGAGCGGCACGCAGACGAAGCGGCAGCCGTCGCGCAACGACGCTCGCCCTTTGGGCACCGGGATAGAAGTCCGCCAGGAGACCGCCATGAACCCGTTGAAATCCCTTCCCGACTATGGCCAGGCCGCCTGGCTCGACTTTCTGGCCCGCGGTTTCATCGAGAAGGGTGACCTGGCCCACCTGGTCGTCGAGGACGGGTTGCGCGGCGTCACCTCCAATCCCTCCATCTTCGAGAAGGCGATCGCCGACACGGACGAATATTCCCAGGCGACTGCCGACCTCCTCGGCCAGACCGACCTTTCCGTCATGTCGCTCTATGAGCACCTGGCGATGGCCGACATCCGCAAGGCCGCCGACGTGCTGCGCCCGGTCTACGACGCCACGGGCGGTGCCGACGGCTACGTCAGCCTCGAGGTGTCGCCCTACCTCGCGCTCGAGACCGAGCCCACCATCGAGGAGGCCCGTCGGTTCTGGAAGGACGTCGACCGGCCCAACCTGATGGTCAAGGTGCCTGCCACCCAGGCCGGCATCCCCGCCATCCGCACCCTCATCGGCGACGGCATCAACATCAACGTGACGCTGCTGTTCTCCCAGGAGGTCTACGAGGAGGTGGCGAAGGCTTACATCGCCGGCCTCGAGGCGCTGGCCGCCAAGGGCGGCGACGTCTCCAAGGTGGCGAGCGTGGCGAGCTTCTTCATCAGCCGCATCGACGTCGCCGTCGACAAGCTGCTCGACCAGGCCATCGCCAAGGCCAACGACCCGGACGAGAAGGCACGTCTGGAAGGCCTCAAGGGCAAGGTCGCCATCGCCAACGGCAAGCTCGCCTACCAGCGCTACAAGCGTCTGTTCAACGGCGGCTTCGAGCAGCTGAGGGCCAAGGGCGCCCGGGCGCAGCGCCTGCTCTGGGCCTCCACCGGCACCAAGAACAAGGCCTACAGCGACGTGCTGTATGTCGACGAGCTGATCGGGCCCAACACCGTCAACACCATGCCGCCCGCCACCATGAACGCTTTCCGCGACCACGGTAAGCTGCGCAACGCGCTGGAGGAGAACGTCGGCCAGGCCGAAGAGATCATGGCGGCGCTGGCCAAGACCGGCATTTCCATCGACGAGGTCGCCGACGAGCTCGTCGCCGACGGTGTCCGCCTGTTCGCCGATGCCGCCGACAAGCTGCTCGGCGCTGTCGCCCGTCGCCGCACGGCGGTGCTCGGTGCGCAGCTCAACGCCCAGACGACAGCGCTGCCCAAGACGCTCGAGGACAGCGTCGCTCACGCCAGCGAGGCCTGGCGCACACAAGGGTCGCTGCGCCGCCTGTGGCATCGCGATGCAGCGATCTGGACCGGCAAGGACGAGGCCAAGTGGCTCGACTGGCTGACCCTGGTGCCGGAAGAGCTCAAGCGTGTCGACGAGCTCGTGGCCTTTCAGCGGGAGGTGGCGGAGGCTGACTTCGACCACGTGCTGCTGATCGGCATGGGCGGCTCGAGCCTGGGCCCGGAGGTGCTGGCCGAGACCTTCGGCGCCGCCGACGGCTATCCCGCCCTCACCATCATCGATTCGACCGACCCCGAGCAGATCGCCGCCACCGAGGCCAAGCTCGACCTGCGGCGGACGCTGTTCATCGTCTCCAGCAAGTCGGGCAGCACGCTCGAGCCGAACATCCTGAAGGACTACTTCTTCGACAAGGTCGGCAAGGCGCTCGGCCGCGACGAGGCCGGCAGCCGCTTCGTCGCCGTCACCGATCCCGGCTCGTCCATGGAGAAGACCGCCAAGGCGGATGGCTTCTGGCGCATCTTCTACGGCCTGCCCGGCGTCGGCGGCCGCTACTCCATCCTTTCGCGCTTCGGCCTGGTTCCGGCCGCCGCCATCGGCATCGACCTCGAGGCCTTCCTCAAGACCGCGCTCGAAATGGTCTACGCCTGCGGACCCGACGTGCCGCCGGCGGACAATCCGGGCGCTACGCTCGGCCTGATCCTCGGCAGCGCGGCCAATGCCGGCCGCGATAAGGTGACCCTGATCGCGTCGCCCGGCATCTCGACCTTCGGCGCCTGGGCCGAGCAGCTGATCGCCGAGTCCACCGGCAAGCAGGGCAAGGGCCTGATCCCGGTGGACGGCGAGCCCGAGGCGCCGATCGACGCCTACGGCAGCGACCGCGTCTTCATCTACCTGCGGCTGACCGACGGCTCGAACGGGACCCAGGACGCCTTCGCCGAGGCGCTGCAGGCCGCCGGCCACCCGGTGGTGCGCATCGACCTCGCCTCGCGCGACCGGCTGGCGGAGGAGTTCTTCCGCTTCGAGATCGCCACCGCCGTTGCCGGCGCCGTCATCGGCATCAATGCCTTCGACCAGCCCGACGTGGAAGCGAGCAAGATCAAGACCCGCGAGCTCAGCGCCACCATCGAGCAGACCGGCCGTCTGCCGCAGGAGACGCCGGCCGCCACCATCGGCGCCGTCAGCGTCTTCAGCAGCGCGGCCAATCGCGAGAGGCTGGGCCTCGCTGCCGAAGCCGGGGGCCTGGCCGAGGTGCTGCACGCCCACTTCGGCCACATCAAGGCCGGCGACTACGTCGCCATCCTGGCTTACGTCGCCCGCAACGAAGCGCACCATGCGGTGCTGCAGCGGGCCCGCAAGGCGGTGCTGCTCGACCGCCATGTGGCGACCTGCCTCGGCTTCGGCCCGCGCTTCCTGCACTCCACGGGCCAGGCCTACAAGGGCGGACCGAACACCGGCGTCTTCGTGCAGATCACCGCGGATGCCGCCCACGACATCGCCATCCCCGGCCGCAACCTGAGCTTCGGGCAGGTCGAGGCAGCGCAGGCCGCGGGTGACCTCGGCGTGCTCGCCGAGCGCGGCCGGCGCTACCTGCGCCTGCACATCGCAGGCGACGTGGCCCAGGGGCTCGCCGCCATCGCCGCCGCCGTCGAGCAGGCCCTGGCGCGGGCGTGAAGCCGGCGGCAGGCGGCGCAGGCGACAGGAACAGCCGTTCCATCGGCCGGCCGGCGGCGTGCGCCGCCGGCAGCGGTCTTCACGACAAGGCGATCTTAACGACTAGAAAGGGAGCACAATGCAGCTCGGCATGATCGGCCTCGGACGCATGGGCGGCAACATCGTCCGGCGGTTGCTCCAGAACGGCCATCAGGCGGTCGTCAACGACCGCGCCCAGGCCGCCATCGATGCGCTGGTCGGCGAAGGGGCCGCCGGCGCGGCCGATCTCGCCGCCCTGGTCGCCAAGCTCGATGCGCCGCGCCACGTCTGGGTGATGCTGCCGGCGGGCGCCGCGACCGAGCAGACGGTGATGGAGCTCGCCAACCTGCTGTCGCCGGGCGACACCATCATCGACGGCGGCAACAGCATGTGGCGGGACGACATCCGCCGGGCCCAGGCGCTCGCCCCCAAGGGCATCTCCTACGTCGACGTCGGCACCAGCGGCGGCGTCTGGGGCCTGGAGCGCGGCTATTGCATGATGATCGGCGGCGACAAGGAGATCGTCGACCGGCTCGATCCGATCTTTTCGACCTTGGCGCCCGGCCTCGGCGACGTGCCGCGCACGCCCGGCCGCGAAGGCCGCGACCCGCGCGCCGAGCGCGGCTATATCCACGCGGGGCCGAACGGTGCCGGCCACTTCGTCAAGATGGTGCACAACGGCATCGAGTACGGCCTGATGCAGGCCTACGCCGAGGGCTTCGACATCCTGAAGAACGCCGGCGGCAAAGATCGCCCGGCGGCCGAGCAGTACGACCTCGATATCGCCGACATCGCCGAGGTCTGGCGCCGCGGCAGCGTCGTCAGCTCCTGGCTGCTCGACCTGACGGCGGACGCGCTGGCGGAAGAGCCGACGCTGGCGAGCTATTCCGGCTTCGTCGAGGATTCCGGCGAAGGCCGCTGGACCATCCAGGCCGCCATCGAAGAGGCGGTGCCGGCGGACGTGCTGTCGGCGGCGCTCTACGCCCGCTTCCGCTCGCGCCAGGAGCATACCTTCGCCGAGAAGATCCTGTCGGCCATGCGTAAGGGCTTCGGCGGCCACGTCGAGCCCGGGCACGGCGCACCATCGCCTGCTGCGGCCTCGAGCAAGGGGGCACGATGATCCAGACGGAGACCTCAAGCGTCAGACGGCCCGACCCCTGCTGCTTCGTCATCTTCGGCGCCACCGGCGATCTGACGCGGCGGCTGCTCGTGCCGGCGCTGTACAACCTGGCGGCGACCAACCTGCTGCCGGACCACTTCGCCGTCATCGGCGTCGGCCGGGCCGACGAGACGGCCGACAGTTTCCGCAAGGGCCTCATCGACGGCCTGAAGACGTTCGCGACGCGGCCCGTCGACGATGAGCTCGCCAGGAAGCTGTTCACCAACCTGAGCTACGTCCAGGCCGACCCGAGCCTGGAGGGCAGCTTCGACACCTTGTGCGCCCGTGTGCTCGACGTCGAGGACCGCTACGGAACGCAGGGCAACCGCATCTTCTACCTGGCCACGCCGCCCACCGGGTTTGCGCCGATCGTCAAGGCGCTCGGCGCCGCCAAGCTGGTGCGGGAGGAGGATGGCGGCCCCTGGCGTCGGGTGGTCGTCGAGAAGCCGTTCGGCACCGACCTCGCTTCGGCTCGCGCGCTGAACGGCGAGTTGGTGAGCGTCCTGCACGAGGACCAGATCTACCGGATGGACCATTACCTGGGCAAGGAAACGGTCCAGAACATCATGATGCTGCGCTTCGCCAACGGCATGTTCGAGCCGTTGTGGAACCGCAACCACATCGACCACGTGCAGATCACGGTGGCCGAAACGGTGAATGTGGAGCGGCGCGGCGCCTTCTTCGACGCCACCGGCACGCTGCGCGACATGGTGCCCAACCACCTGTTCCAACTGTTGTCGCTGGTCGCCATGGAGCCGCCGTCCCGCTTCGAGGCGGGCGCGGTGCGGGCCGAGAAGGCCGAGGCGCTGGATGCCATCTCCCACTACACGGAGGAGCAGGCGCTCGCGAACTCCGTCCGCGCCAGCTATGGGCCGGGAACCGTCAACGGCGAATCGGTCGTCGGCTACCGCCAGGCGCCCAACGTCTCGCCGACCAGCACCACCGAGACCTACGTCGCCCTGAAACTGCATATCGACAACTGGCGCTGGGCCGGCGTGCCGTTCTACCTGCGCACCGGCAAGGCGCTCTCGGCCCGCAAGTCCGAGGTGGCGATCAAATTCAAGGCCGCCCCGTTCAGCATGTTCCGGGAGACGCCGGTCGAGCGCCTGTCGCAGAACTTCATGGTGCTCGGCATCCAGCCGGACGAGGGGATCCGGCTGCACTTCAACGCCAAGGTCCCCGGCCCCGCCATCCGCATCGGCGGCGTCGACATGCGGTTCAAATACGCCGACTTCTTCGAGGCGGCCCCGTCCACGGGCTACGAGACGCTGATCTACGACTGCATGATCGGCGATGCCATGCTGTTCCAGCGCGCCGATGCGGTCGAGGCCGGGTGGCGGGCGGTCGAGCCGTTCCAGCGGGCGTGGCGTGATGCCAAGGGCAACGGCCTTTTCACCTACCCTGCCGGCACGACCGGCCCCACCGAGGCCGATGCGCTGATCGACCGCGACGGGCGTAGCTGGCGGCACCTGTAGCCGGAGTGGGCTGGCGACCGGCTCAATCGGCTGAACACGCGAGGCGGCGATGACGACGATCGAAACCATCGTTTCCAAGGATGCCGAGACGCTCCGGCACACCGCCGCCTGCTGGCTGCAGGAGGAGATCGAGTCGACGCCGGGCGAGGTCTTCGTCTGCCTCTCCGGTGGCTCAACGCCTCAGAAGCTGTACGAATCCCTGGCCAAGCCGCCGTTCCTCGAGGACCTGCCGTGGGGGCGTATCCACTGGTTCTTCGGCGACGATCGCTTCGTGCCGCCCAGTGACGAGCGCAGCAACGCCCGCATGGCGCGTCTCGCCCTCTTCGACCACGCGCCGATTCCGCCGGACCACATCCATCCGATCCCCTGCCTCGACACGCCGGAAGCCAGTGCCCGCGCCTACGAGGAGACCTTGCAGCGCCTCTACGGCGCGCAGACCCTCGATCCGCATCGGCCCCTGTTCCACGTCATGATCTGCGGCATCGGCCTCGACGGCCATACGGCATCGCTGTTCCCCGGCAAGCCCGCCCTGGCCGAGACAACGCGCTGGGTCGTGGGCGTGCCCGAGGCCGGCCAATCGCCGTACGTGCCCCGCGTCACCTTGACCTTCCCGGCCCTGAACGCGTGCCGATCGACGGCCTTCCTCGTCGCCGGCGCCGACAAGCAGGCGATCCTGGCGCGCGTGCTCGCCGGCGAAGATCTGCCGGCCGCGCACATCACCGCCCAGGAGCAGCTCACCTGGCTGGTCGATCGCGCCGCCCACCCGGACGACGTCGATTGACCGGCGCGGCGCCCGACGACGCACCGGCGATCATCATCGTCATGGGCGTCTCCGGCTCCGGCAAGACCACGATCGGCACGCTGCTGGCCGAGCGGCTCGGGTGGGCCTTCCTCGACGCCGACGCACTGCATCCGGCCGCCAACGTCGCGAAGATGCATGCCGGCCTCCCCCTGACCGACGCCGACCGCGCTCCATGGCTTGCGGCGCTGGTCGCGTGGATCGACGGGCAGCGCGCCGCCGGCTTGCGATCCGTGCTGGCCTGCTCGGCGCTGAAGCGCGCCTACCGTGACACCCTCGTCCGCGGCGCATCCGACATCTGGGTGGTGTATCTCACCGGCCCGGCAGCCCTGATCGCCGCACGCATGGGCCACAGGACCGGCCATTTCATGCCCGCAAGCCTGCTTCAGGACCAGCTCGACACCTTGCAGCCACCCGGTCCCGCCGAGCGCGCCGTCGCCATCTCAATCGAGGCAACGCCCGACGACATCGCGACCGATGTGATCCGGCGCCTGCGGCTGCGGGCGCCGGCCGGCGAAGCCGCGAGGAGCCCGTCATGAACGCCGCCGCGCGCGCCCCTGACGTGAGACGCCCCCTTCCGAAGCGCATCTCCTTCGTCCTCTCCGACGTCGACGGCACCCTCGTCACCGACGACAAGCGGGTCACCCGGGCGAGCCAGGCGGCGGTGGCCCGGCTCAAGCAGCGCGGCATCGGCTTCAGCGTGACCAGCAGCCGGCCGCCGTTCGGCATGCGCTATATCGTGGACGCGCTCGGCATCACCGACCCGGTCGGCGGCTTCAACGGCGGCACCATGGTCCGCCCGGACATGAGCGTGATCGAACAGACCCTCATCCCGGAGGAGGCCGCCCGCGTCGCCATCGACCTGTTCCGCCGGGAGAAGATCAGCACCTGGTTCTTCACCGCGAGCCAATGGCTGATCACCGACCCGCACGGCCCCCACGTGGAGCACGAGCGGCGGACCATCCTGACCGAGCCGACGGTGGTGTCCGACTTCACCCCCTATCTGGCACAGGGTGGCAAGATCGTGGGCGCCAGCGACGATCACGACCATCTCGCCGCCGTCGAGCGGACCATGGCGGAGGAGCTGCACGGCCTCACCCATTCCGGCCGCTCGCAGCTCTACTACCTCGATGTGACCCCGCCCGGCGTGGACAAGGGCACGGCAGTCGCGTTCATCAGCCGCACCCTGAACATCCCGGCGAGCGAGATCGTCGCCATCGGTGACATGGACAACGACATCCCCATGTTCCGCCGGGCCGGCTACGCCATTGCGGTGGGCAATGGCAGCGAAGCGGCCAAGGCCGCCGCCGACATGGTGATGGCGGAGGGCAACGAAGCGGATGGCTTCGCCGCTGCCATGAACCGGCTGCTCGACGGCTAGCTCCCCTCGCTCGCAGAGCCTCCGAGGTCCGCAAGCGCCCGCGCAGGGCGGCCGATGGCCACGGTGTGGGCACACGAATCGCGTCACGTCCCCCATCCGAGGACGACAAGAAGCGCGGCTGGGAGGGCGACAGGATGCAGGGCTCAGAAGCGGCGCGCCCGCCGCGACGCTTTCCCGGCACCGATGTCCTCGTCAGCGTGCTCGTCTGCGCGCTGGCGCTGCTCTACTTCTACCGCGCCCACCTCTGGTATGGTCCCGACATATACACGGGGGACCGGTTCGACCCCGTCATCCAGGCCGCCCGGCTCGAGCATTGGTACGGCGTCCTGCGAGGGTGGTATCGCTGGCGCGATCCGATCTTCTTCTACCCGCATCCGCACGCCCTTGGTTACAACGACGGATACGTCCTCTACGGGCTGATCTACTCCGGCTTTCGCCACCTCGGTGCCAGCCAGCTCGCCGCCATGGAGCTCACCGTGGCCGTCGTCCGTGCGGTGGGCTTCTTCGCCGCCTGGATCCTGATACGGCACTATTTCCGGCTGTCGCTATGGGCCACCGCCCTCGGCGCGACGCTGGTCACGTGCGCCAACGCCTTCTACGTCACCGGCCACACCCAGCTCGCGGCGGTCGCCTTCGCGCCGCTCCTCGGCTGCCTCATCGCCCGCATCCACGAATTGCTGGCAGCTGAGCGGCGCGGCGCGGCCGCCGCCTGGGGCGCCGCCCTCGGCCTGATGCTCGCAGCGTGGGCGATGACGGCTTTCTATACGTTCTGGTTCACCGGCCTGTTCGCGCTGATCGCGCTGGCGTGCGCCGCGGTGATCGACCGAACCGCGTTCGCTGGACTCGCGGGCGATTTCATGCGCGACCGCCGCTGGCGAGCGTTGCTGCCGGGGGCGGCCGTCTTTGCGCTCGGCCTCGTTCCTTTCGCGCTGACCTACGGGCCGACGGCCCGGTCGACCGGCATGCATCGCCTGGCCGATGTCTACCAATACCTGCCGCGGCCGATCGATCTCATCAATGTCGGGGCCGGCAATCTGGTGTGGGGGGGCCTCGCCAGCTGGAGCGTCGGCGAGCTCGCCCGCGGCTTCACGCCGATCATGCTGGCGACGCTCACGGTCGCGCTGATGGTCGCGTTCCGCCGGTCCGGGCGGCCGCATGACCAGCCCACGCTGGTCTACAAGAGCCTGCTGATGGCGATCTTTGTCGGCGTGCTGCTGGAGGTACAGGTCGGCGGCATGACGCTGTGGGCGTTCGTCTACCACACGGTGCCGGGTGCCCGCGGCTTGCGCGTCGTCGCCCGCCTGCAGCTCGTCCTGGTGACGTTCGGCTCGATCCTGGTCGCGGTTGCCCTGGAGCGGCTGGCCGGCCGCCGAACCGCAGAGCGCGCGGGCTGGCGGCCGCTCGCCGCAGCGCTCGTCGGCGGCGTCGTCCTGGTCGAGCAGCACAATCTGTGGTCCACCGCCGGCCTCCGACCGGCCGACCTCGCCGTATTGCGGCGACCGCCGGCACCGCCCCCGCGTGAGTGCCGCGTCTTCTACACGGTCAATCCCAAGGTGGAGCCGACGAACAGCGAGATGCAGCGCCGCTACTACGTCCACGCGGTGGAAGCGATGCTGTACGCCACATCCTCCGGGCTGCCGACGGTGCTCGGGGTCGACAGCTTCCTGCCTCCCGGCTGGGACCTCTACGATCCGCTGGACGGCGGCTACGAGACTCGCGTGTACGACTACGCCCAGCGCCACGGGCTTGCCGATGGCCTGTGCGCCCTCGACCTCGCCTCGTCGACGTGGCGGCGCATCACCGCGCGGCCACTGCCCGACGCCCCGGCGCAGCCGTTGAGCGCGGGCGAGACCGTCGGCTTCGGCTCCGGCGCGCGCGGCCCCGCCATGCTGTCGACCGGCTGGTGGCAACCGGACGACTGGGGCACCTGGGCCCTCGGCACCCGGTCGGAGCTCACCCTCCGGCTCGATGCCGCCTCGCTCGTAGGCCATGATGCCCGCCTACGCCTCTCCATGTGGTCCGTCCTGCCGGACACGGTGACGAGCAAGCCGGTGCGCGTATCGCTGGCAGGCCGGCCGCTGGTCGAGCTCGCGCTGGGGGGCACGCGCGGCGAGCAGGCGATCTGCATTCCCGCTGCCGAGATCCCGGCCGACGGCGTCATTCGTCTGACATTCCAGGCCGATCGCTCCTATTCGCCTCGTGAGCTGGGCCGCGGGCGCGATCCGAGACAGCTTGATTTTGCCTTGGAGACCCTGTCCTTAGAGCCGGGCTCATGCCGGAACCCGGCGCCGGATGCAGGCGCTCCCGGCTGAGTTCCGTTGTGTTGCGATCGGAAGGGCTTGCCGATGAATCGGCCTCTCGCCTCAGACGGCATGACCGGCGCAGGAAGGACAGGGCATCCGCGGATCGCCGTGCTCGTCCCCTGCTTCAACGAGGCCGCGGCCATCGGCAAGGTGGTGCGGGATTTCAGCACGCACCTGCCGGACGCGGTCATCTACGTCTACGACAACAACTCCACCGACGACACCGCGGCCATCGCCAGGGCGGCGGGGGCCGTCGTTCGCCGTGAGCCGCGGCAGGGCAAGGGCTACGTGGTCCGGCGCATGTTCGCCGACGTCGAGGCGGACATCTACATCCTGGTCGACGGCGACGACACCTACGATGCGGCAGCCGCGCCCGACCTCGTCGCCAAGCTGTTGGCCGAGCGGGCGGACTTCGTCAACGCGGCGCGGGACGCGGCCGACGGGGCCGCCTACCGGCCCGGCCATCGCTGGGGCAACCAGGTCCTGAGCGGCATCGTGCAGACCGTGTTCGGGCGGCAGTTCGAGGACATGCTGTCCGGCTACAAGGTGCTGTCGCGGCGTTTCGTCAAATCCTTTCCGGCGACCTCCGGCGGCTTCGAGACCGAAACCGAGCTCGCCATCCACTGCCTCGAGCTGCGCATGCCGTCGCTGGAGCTGCGGGCGCGCTACAAGGAACGGCCGGAAAACTCCGAGAGCAAGCTGCGCACCGTCAGGGACGGCATGCGCATCCTGTGGCTCATCGCCCGCCTGGTGAAGGACGAGCGGCCGCTGATGTTCTTCGGCGCGGTCGGGCTGCTCGCCATCCTCATCGGCCTCGTCCTGGGCGTCCCCGTCATCTACGAGTTCCTCGAGAGCCACCTCGTCCCGCGGCTACCCACGGCGGTCCTCGCGGCCAGCCTCGTCATGATCGGCGTGCTGAGCATCGTCGCCGGGCTCATCCTGGATATGGTCACCAAGACCCGGCACAACATGATGCGGCTCGCCTACCTCGCCATTCCGGTCTTCGATGACGGGCTTTGACACCACCGCCCCCGCGCACGCCGCGGGAATCCGACGGTTCCTGCGCTTCTGCGTCGTCGGTGGCCTCGGCTTCCTGACCGACCTCGGCGTGCTCCTCGCCGTCATGGCGTTAGGCGCAGGCGCTCTCAGCGGCCGGGCCGCCTCGTTCAGCGCGGCCGTTCTCGTGACGTGGCTGCTGAACCGCACGATGACGTTCCGCACGACGACGACGCCGACCCTGCGTGAATTCGTCTCGTACCTTTCGGTCCAGATCGTCGGCCTTCTGGTCAACCTGGCCATCTACGCCGCGCTGATCGCTTACGGCTCAGGCCCGTTCGCCATGCCGGCCGTGGCGCTGACGGTCGCTTCGGCCGTTGCCCTCGCGGTCAACTATGCGGGCGCGAGCTCGGTCGTTTTCCGCAAGAGGTGAGCCCTTGCTCTATGGCTGCGCCGCCTGGGGGACCTCTTGGCTCTTCGGCGGCTCGCTCGCGCTGGGCAGCGGACCCTCCAGCCTTTCGAGCCTGCATGTCAGCAGCCGCTCAAAAAGCGCCTCGATCGGGAGGCACTCCCCCGCGCCGGGCCTCAGCCCATAGGCCCCGAGCGCCACGACTTCGTCCTCGACCAGCGGGGCGGACCCAATGGTCCTGAACTCGCCCTTGTGCTCAGCAATTCGATCGCGAATCGTCCCTGCAAGGCCAGTTGCGCCACCGATCGGCATGTTTCCCTCGGTGCGCATGAATGAGTGGCCGGGCGGCGCGCTGGCGATCACGTAAGACATCGGATGGTATCCCAGCATGAAATACATCACGTCGCGATCGATCAGGCTGTCGGGAAATCTCGCCTGCATCCAGACCCGGTTCTTCTTCCAAATCCGCTGGTTGAGCGGCAGCCGCCCCCAGTCGGCCGGCGACGTCGTGGCAACGATGAATGCCGTCACCAGGGCATAGGAGACAAGCTTGTACGGCCGATGGCCGATCGCACGGTCGATGACGGCGAAAATGAGCAGCGGCGCCAGTTGCTCGATGACGATGATATAGCGCTGTATTCCATAGCTGACGCTCCATATCAGCACCGTCATGATCGAAAACACGGCCAGGAAGCGCACGCGCGAATGATCGAACAGGACGTCCGTCGACTGCCCTTTTCCAATGAGAACCGGCAGCAGGACCCCGGCCAACACGAGCAGGATCAAGAACCGCGTATCCCGGAACGGCGACTCGGCGGTCGAATACATCTGGAGCGCGAATTTCGGAGCGAGAGCCAGAAAGTCGGAAATGCCGTTCAGCCTGAATCGCAGATCCGCCATGGATTGCGCAAAGTATAGATCAGATTTGAAGATATTGTTGAAGAGTGGAAACACAGGATTATCGTAGCGTACCCACAAGTATATATTCCAAATTCCGCCAGTCGGCATGTAACCGGCCACCATGCCGAGGCCGAGAAACAACATCGCGCGGATCGTTCTTGTCTGCCTTTGGGTGAGAAGGGCCGCGACGACGCCGATATCGAACAGGATGCTCGTCAGCTTCAGACCCGTGGCCACGCCCACGAGCAATCCGCACCAGAACAATCCCTTCTGAGAAAAATCCGACGCGAAAAGCAACAGGATGCCGGCCAGGACGAGAAAGGCGATATTGACGTCGTTGAACGTCGTGCCGATTTCCGACAGGAACAGGGGCGCCACGAAGGCCAGCGTCGCCGCGAGGGCCGCGATCACGACGGCCGTCGCAGTCTCCCTCACTTTGGCATGCAGCGAGAGCTTGGTGATCGCATAGACGACGACGATATTGAGAGCAGCAAGCGCGGCCAGCACAAACGTCGCCAACCATGGCCGCATATAGCTGATCAAGACGTAGCTGATAATTTGCCCAGCGGGATTGAACCAGGTCTGCATCTGCCCCGGCGCGACATCGATCGAATGCCGTCCATGGAGAACGGCATATACGGAATAAAGGTGATAGTTTCTAAGGTCGAAGTTGAAGTCGAGGCCAGCTCTGAAGGCATAGACTGCGCATGCTGCCAATGCGACGAGAGAAACAACACCTATTTCGCGGAGCGAAATGGCGCGGCCGGGCGCAGAGGTGGCTCCTCGATCATACGGCGTCGGCGCGAAAGGACCAACTTCGCGGAAGTTCATTTTGATATTGCGCCAGGTCGACATCGATCGCTGCGTCGGAATGATTGCACACAAACATACTACTGAAAGACCGGAAATAGCCCAGGTGACGTCTGCGGGCGGTGTGCGACTGCGCCGCCCCGTAGGTGTCTGGGATTTGCGGTGCCAGGCCTCCTCTATTCGAGGGGAGCCGTCACGCGGCAATCCGCTGCGCGCCACCGTCGCGCAGCGCCGGCCCGGGCGTCCGGGCGATGCACTGAGGCGCGGGATGGCCGAGGTAGATGAAGCGGCGCGCCTCCCTGCGGCTCAACACAAGCGAGTCGAGCACGATGCCGCAGGACAAGGACAGCGACGACAGGAGCACACAGCCGGTTGCCAAAATTGCGGTCGGCAGCCTTGGCACGAGCCCCGTCTCGAGAAATTCGAATACGAGCGGAATGCCAAGCGCCAGGGCCAGAACGAACAGGACGCCGGCGACGCTGCTGAAAAAGGCCAGTGGACGCTCCTCCTTCACGAGCAGTCCGACCATACGAAGGATGCGGGCTCCGTCCCTGTAGGTCGACAGCTTGCTCTGGGACCCTTCCGGCCGGGGGAAGTAAGGCGTCTTCACATCCACGGTCGGCATCCGCAGCTCGAGCGCATGGACCGTGAGCTCGGTTTCGGTTTCGAAGCCTCTCGCCATCGCCGGGAAGGATTTGACGAAGCGCCGCGACAGGACGCGATAGCCTGAGAGCATGTCGCCGATGCGGCTTCCAAATACGTAGGATACAAGTCCGGTGAGAAGGCGGTTGCCGAGGCGGTGGCCGCGCCGATAGGCCGCCTGTTCGGTGCTGACCCGCCGACCGGTCACCATGTCGAGATTGCCGTCCAGCAACCTGGCGATCATGGCCGGCGCGCTGGCCGCGTCATAGGTCGCGTCGCCGTCGACCAGCAGGTAGATGTCCGCCTCGACGTCGGCGAACATGCGCCTCACCACGTGGCCCTTGCCTTGAAGGGTCTCGCCGCGAACGATCGCCCCCGCGGCCCGCGCGACATCGACAGTCCTGTCGGACGAATTGTTGTCGTAGACGTAGATGACAGCATCGGGAAGAGCGCGGCGGAAATCGGAGATCACCTGCCCGATCGCCGCCTCTTCGTTATAGCAGGGCACCAGAACCGCGACGGCGCGGTCCCCACTATACGAGTTCTCCATGTCGCCGCCCCCGCGTCACCATGTTCATGCGTACACCATCGCTTGTCACCACCGCAAGCAGCATCGACATCAAACCGCAACTCCTGCAACGGATACCGGGCGCGGGGGTATTCGTCGGCGCTCTCACCGAGCTCACGCCGACCGGACGCGCGCATAGGCCGGCCGCTCGCCGGCTTTACTCTGAATTTCTCACGCAGACGGCCAAGCCCCCGGCAGCTGTGTCGCGATCCACCTGGCGAACACCGCGTTCACCTCCATCGGCTTCTCCTGCGCCATCCAATGGCCGGATGCGACGGTGCCCTCGATGAGGTTGGTGCAATGCGCGCGCATCGGCTCGGCCAAGCGCGAATCGATCGTCTCGCAGACGTAGTCGTGCGCCGCGTGCAGGAAGAGCACGGGCATGGGGAGGTGCCAGCCGTCCTTGGCGCGGGCGGCGTACGCGACATTGGCGTCGCCGTTCATGTACCAGCTATCGGGGCCGAAGAAGCCGTTCCGCTGCAGGGCGGCGGTGTAGCGGTTCTCGTCCTCCTCGGTGATCACGCGCTCGTCGCGGGGCAGCTCGGGTGCCGTCCGGCCCGGGCCGAAGAATCCGCCGTTGGCGCGCACCGACGCGAACCGCGCGGGCTTGCCCTTGTCTTCGGGGCGGCCGGCGCGGAACAGCGCCTTGACGGTTGCCCGCACATTGCCTTCGAAAGCTGCACAGGCAGCGGGAAAATTCTCGCGGTAGAACAGCTGGTAGTCCCATTGCGCGGCCGGATACTGCTCTTGCGGGTAGATCGAACGGTCGGCCAGCTGAATGATCGTTTCCGGCGCGAAGCCGTCCGGCATGTAGGGCACGCAGAGGTTGGCGACGCCGTGACAGCGGTCGGGATGGTGCTGGGCGATCGACCAGACCACCGGCGAGCCCCAGTCGTGGCCGACCCAGATCGCCTTCGGCGCGCCGAGCGAGTCGAGCAGCTCGATCATGTCGGCGACGATCTCCTCCAGCGCATAGTCCTCATGCCGAGCATAGACGCTGGAGCGGCCGTAGCCGCGCATGTCGGGCGCGATCGCATGGAAGCCGAGCCCGCCGAAGACGGGCAGCTGGTGCCGCCACGAGATCGACAGCTCCGGCCAGCCATGGACGAAGATGATCGGGGTCGCGGCCGGCGCACCGCACGACAGGTAGAAGGTCGTGTGGCGCGCGCTCTTCGTCACATGCTCGGCGATGGCGATGCTCAAGGCTTCAGCTCCCTCTTCGACCGCAGGCGAGCTCGTTCCCGTCCGCGGCGCTGGATCGCTCGCGCCGATATCGTCCGGCTTCCGCCGGACGATTATGACAGGCGCATCCGTCCAGTACAGGGGTGCGCGGCGGAGAGGCACGCGCCGCATCCCGCAGGCCGCCGCGGAGATCAGCCGAGGGCCGGCTGCGGTGCAGGGCGCGGGTCACGCGCCGCCGAGGTGCTCGGCGAACCAGTCCGCGGCTGCGCCCGACGACTGCGAGAAGTCGTTCACGTAGGCGTCGAAGTGGCCGCCTTTGAGCACGACCAGCTTCTTGGGATGCAAGGCCGTCTCGTAGGCTTTCAGGGCCTCGTCCACGACGGTCAGATGGTCTCCGCGCGCGACGATCATCAAGAGCGGCGTCGGCGAGATGAAGGGCACATAGGATGCCGGCTCGTATTCGGTGAACATCTCGACCGACCGCAACGTCACCTCGTTCTTCCATGAGGGCGCGCGCGCCTTGTGGGTGGCGGTGAACCACTGCCACGAATCGGGCGTCGGCAGCGCGCTCGGCGCGTCCGGATCCTCCGCCACGACGGGGATCATGGCCGGTGGCTCGCCCCGGTAGCGGGCGCGGCGATCCTCGTCGAGCGCAGCGCGCACGGCCGCGAGCTTGTCGGCGCGGATCAGGCGGCGGACGTTGGCGTGGCCACTGGCCAGCGGCACCTGCGAGACGACGGCCTTCACCCGCCGGTCGATGGCCCCGACGGTCAGGACATGGCCGCCCGAATAGCTCGACCCGAAGATGCCGATCCGCCCCGCGTCGGTCTCCGGCAGCGTCTCGGCATAGGTGATGGCGTCGCGATAGTCGCGCACCTGCGCCCACGGGTCGATTTCCTGGCGGGGCGTGCCGTCGCTGGCCCCGAAGTTCCGGTTGTCGTACACGATGGAGGCGAGCCCGGCCGCGGCAAAGGCTTCGGCATATACATCGAGATACATCTCCTTCACCGCGGAGAAGCCGTGGGCCAGCACGACGGTCGGACACCGGCCGGAGGCCCCGTCCGGCACGTAATGCCAGCCGCGAAGCGTGACGCCGTCGTCCGTCTTGAACGCGATGTCCTTGCGCATGTTTCTCTCCCTCTTCTTGTCCGGCCGGACTGGCCGACCGTTCGGACCGCCGCCGCGGCCCGTGCTTCTGTTCGCCAGTGTTCCACGCGGGCCGAGGTGCGTCTTGCCGGCCCGCGCATCGAAATTGACGCTGCGTGCATGGCGAACTACCGTTTCCAGAGGGAGGCGGCGCGCGTGCGGGAAACCCCGTCGCAGATCGGGCCGGCCGGGCGCCGAAACACGCCATGCACGTTCAGTCCTGGAACACCGCGGATCTGCCGCCGCAGGAGCGTTTCGGCGCGTGGCGTGACGTGCTGAACGCGACGCATCTCGGGTGGGAGCTGGTGGGCGGCGGCGCATGCTTCGACGCGGTCGTCACCAGGCGCGACGTGGGCCGGCTCAGCCTGGTCGAATGCCGCTGCGACCCCTGCCTGGGTATCCGCGGGCCGCATCAGATCGACGGGCACGATCCGGACTGCATCGGCATCCTGTTCGGGATCTCCGGGCGGGAGGTGCTGCGCAGGCGCGAGAGCGAGGTGACACTGCACCCCGGCGACTTCGTGATCTGGGACAGCGCCTGGGACGTCGAGTTCCGCGTGCTGGAGCCCTTGCACAAGCTCACCGTCTTCGTGCCGAAGTCGGTGATCCGGCGTTTCCAGCCCAACCTCGAGCGGCTCACGAGCCTGCACGTCGGACGCGACGGGCAGCTGGGCCCGCTGATCAACGTCTACCTCGGCCAACTCGCACGGGAGGTGACACGGCTGGACGACACATCGCTGCAAGCGGCTCTCGACGCGCTGCTGGAGCTGATTTCGGCCGGGATCGGCCCAACGGAGGGCACGTCCGGCGCGGCCGACGCCGCGTTCGGGAGGGCCACGAGCTACATCCTCGCCAACCTCCCGGACCCCGGGCTTGCGCCGCGAAAAATCGCGGATGCGAACGGCATGTCCCTGCGCTATCTGCACAAGCTCTTCGCCGAGCGCGGACTGTCGGTTTCCCGCTGGATCCGGCAGCAGCGCCTGGACCAGTGCCGCAAGCTGCTGGCCAACCCCAACGGGGGCCGTTCGGTCACGGACATCGCGCTGGATTGGGGCTTCAATGACGGCGCCCACTTCAGCCGCATCTTCCGGAACGAGTTCGGCATGTCCCCGCGCGATGCGCGGAAGATGTCACTGAACAATGCGGGGGTGACGGCCGCGCATTCCCGCGACATCGCAGGTTAAGGCGATGCTCAAGGCTTCGCCTCCTCCCAGGCCGGCTGCGCCCGCCGGCCGTCGTGGTCGTCTTCAGATTGCTCGCTGCGGCCGAGCGCGCCTATGACAGGCGCATCCGCCCAGTATAGGGGTGCGACGCGGAGAGGCCGCCGTCGACGGCGAACGCCTGACCGTTGACGTAGGACGCCTCGTCGCTCGCCAGGAACAGCGCCATGGCGGCGATCTCCGGCGGTGCGCCGGCCCGCTGCAACGGGTTGATCTGGCCGATCTTGTGATCGGTGCCGCGCTCACGGGCGCTCTCGAAGATCGGCTTGGTCATGCCCGTCTCGATCAGGCCTGGGCAGATGGCGTTGACGCGCACGCCCGTGCCGGTGAGCGAATAGGCGCTGGTCTGCACCAGCGAGATCACGCCCGCCTTGCTGGCGCTGTAGGGATTGCCGCCCGCGTTGGCCCTGATCCCGGCCACCGAGGCCGTGCAGATGATCGAGCCGTGCTTCTGCGCCACCATGTGCGGAGCGCCGTGACGGATCGCCAGGAACGGCCCGATCAGGTTGATGCGCAGGATCTCCTGCCAGTGCTCGACCGTCTGCTCGAACAGCGGCACCACGCCGCCGCTGATGCCGGCATTGGCGAAGAGCACGTCGAGGCCGCCGAGGGTCTCGACCGCGGCGGCGATGAACGCCTTGACGTCGGGCTCGGAGCCGCCGTCCGCAGCCCTGGCGTAGGCCGTGCCGCCCGCCTGCGTGATGGCCGCGACAGTCTCCTCGACGCCAGCCGGGTTCTTGTCGACGGCAAAGACGCGGGCGCCCTCCTTGGCAAACAGGATGGCGCTGGCGCGGCCGATGCCGCTGCCCGCTCCGGTCACGATGGCGCGCTTGCCTTCCAGGCGTCCCATGTCCCAAGCCTCCTTCTTGATCTCTCGCGCAGGCGGCATAGGTCCTGATCGCGGCCGGAACAAGGGGGCGGCGCCGACGCGATTTCCACATTCGCCTCCCGGATTTCTCGTTTTTCACTGTCGCGCGCCGAAAAAGCTGATAGGTCCGCAGCGCGCAACCCATGGAGGATCACCGCGTGTCCCGTTTCACGTCGCTCGCCGCCCGATTGACCCGCCGCGCCGCGGGCGCCGCGGCAGCCCTGCTCGTGGCGACGGCGCTGGCCGCGCCGGCTCGGGCCCAGACCGTGCCGGTGCGCATCGGCTATATCCCGATCATCGGGGCGGCCCCCGTGGTGGTCGCCGACAAGCAGGGCTGGCTCAAGGACGCAGGTCTCGCGCCGACATTCACAGTGTTCGAGTCCGGCCCCAACATGATCCAGGCGCTGGCTTCGGGTACCATCGACATCTACGTGGCGGGCGTGGCGCCGCTGGCCGTGGCACGCTCCAAGGGCATCGACGTCAAGGTGGTGGCGGCGACCGCCATCGAGGAAATGACCTTCGTGGCATCGCCCAAGCTCGCCCCCTTCTTCGAGGGCGGCAAGCCCGCCGCCGAGGCGTTCAAGGCCTTCAAGGCCGCCAACGGCAAGCCGGCGCGGCTCGCCACCCAGCCGCCGGGGTCCGTGCCGGAAACGACGCTGCGGCACTGGCTGGAGCGCGTCACCAAGACCGACAAGGCCGACGTCGAGATCGTGCCCATGGGCATCGACGCCACGCAGCAGGCGCTGCTGGCGGGTGCGGTCGACGGCGCCACCATCCGCGAGCCGGCCGACACCATCGTCATGGAGCGCAACCCCGCCATCAAGCTGATCGCGCTGGGCGGCGCCATGTTCCCCACGCAGCCCGGCACGGTGATCGGCGTCTCCGGCGCCTTCCTGGCCAAGAACCCCAAGGCGGTGCAGGCCCTGGTCGACGCCAACATCCGCGCCATCGACTTCATCAAGAAGGACCCGGCCGCCGCCGCGCCGCTGATCGGCACCGTGCTGGGCAAGGGCATCGTCACCGACGAGACGATCAAGAAGGCGCTGGCCTCCCCGGCCACCAAGCTCGAGGCCGATCCGCGCATCATCATCGAGCCGACGCGCCAGATGCAGGCGTTCCAGCTCTCGATCGGCACCCTCGACAAGGAGCTGCCGCTCGACGGGCTGTTCGACACCACCTTCTACGAGACCGCGGCCAAGGCGCGCTGACATGGCCGCCTCGATGGGTCTGTCGGGGTCCCCCGGCGGAGCGCCGGCATGAACATGAAGCGGTCGCGGCCGCTGCTGCTCGGCGCCGCCGGCCTCGTCGCCTTCCTGGCGCTCTGGGAGCTGGTGCCGCTGATCGGCGTGATCAACCCGATGCTGCTGCCGCCGCCGAGCGCGCTACCGGCCGCCTTCGGCCGGGAGCTGGCCTCGGGCCTCTGGTTCAGCGCCCTGGTGAGCAGCCTGTCGCACTACCTCCTGGGCCTCGCCATCGGCGCCGGCTGCGGCGTCGCGCTCGGCATCCTCACGGGCATGTCGCCGCCGGCCGAGGAAGCCATCGCCTGGGTGGTACGGCTGCTGCGGCCGATCCCGGGGCTCGCCTGGGTGCCCTTCGCCATCATCTGGTTCGGCGTCAATGCGCCGGCGGCGATCTTCATCATCGCCATCGGCGTGTTCTGGATCGTCTACTTCGCCACCTTGGGCGCCGTGCGCGCCGTCGACCGCGACCTGCTCGAGGTCGCCGAGGCGTTCGGCTTCCGCTCCGGCCCGGCACGGCTCGCCAAGATCGTGCTGCCGGCGGCGACGCCGGGCATCCTCGTGGGCCTGCGCACGGCGCTCGGCCAGGCCTGGATGGCGGTGGTGGCGGCCGAGATTTTCGGCGTGTTCGGCCTCGGCCAGCGCATGATGCAGGCCTCGAGCCTGCTCGCCACCGACATCGTCGTCGTCTACATGCTGACCATCGCGGCCCTCTACGGGCTCATCGACACCGGCTTCGTGCGCCTGCAGGACTGGCTGCTGCGATGGAAAGCATAATCGAGATCTCCGGCCTCGGCCTGGCCTTCGGGCAGGACGGGCGCACCACAGAGGTGCTGCGCGGGCTCGACCTCACCGTCGCGCGCGGCGAGTTCGTCGCCATCGTCGGCCCTTCGGGCGTCGGCAAGTCGACCCTGCTGCGCGTGCTGATCGGCCTCGCCAAGGCGAGCAGCGGCACCGTCAGGCTGGCGAGCCGCGGCAACGCACCGGTGCCGGCGGCTCTGGTGTTCCAGGATGCGCGCATGCTGCCGTGGCGGCGCGTCCTGTCGAACGTCGCGTTCGGGCTGGAGCATGGCGGCATCTCGGCCGCCGAGCGCAAGCGCCGCGCACGCGAGGCGCTCGACTTCGTCGGCCTCGGCAACCTGGCGGACCGCTGGCCCCACCAGCTCTCGGGCGGCCAGCGCCAGCGCGTCGCCCTCGCCCGTGCGCTGGCTGTCGGCTCCGACATTCTACTGATGGACGAGCCGTTCGGCGCCCTCGACGCGATCACGCGCGAGAACCTGCAGAACGAGTTGCTGCGCGTCTGGCAGGCGACCGGCCGGACCATCCTGTTCGTCACGCACGACATGGACGAGGCCGTCTATCTCGCCGACCGGGTCATCGCCATCGTCGGCGCGCCCGGCGAGGTGCGCTCGTCCATCGTCGTCGACGTGCCGCGGCCGCGCGAGCGGGGCGATGCCCGGCTCGGAGCGCTGGTGCAGCGGCTGCGCGCCGACTTGGCCGCCGGATCGGCCGCGCTGTAGGGGGATTTCATCCATGCTGAGCCGCCGTTCGTTCGCCGCCACCATCCTCGCCACGCTCGCCGCGCCATCGGCCGCATCCAGGGCGGCGCGGGCGCAGGGCGCGCGCACGCCGGTCCGCGTCGGCTTCGTGCCGGTGATCGGCGCCAGCGCCCTCTACGTGCTCGACAAGGCGGGCTGGGCCGCGGACGCCGGGCTCGCCATCGCCACGACGAAGTTCGATTCGGGGCCCGCCGCCATCTCGGCCCTGGCCTCGGGCACGCTCGACGTCCTCGCCATCGGCGTCGCCCCGGTCGCCGTCGCCTACGCCAAGGGCCTCGACGTCAAGGTGGTCTCCGCCGCCGGCATCGGCGGCTCGGTGTTCGTCGCCGGCGAGCCCCTGGCCAAGGCGTTCGCCGAGCACGGCGACCCGGCCAAGGCCTTCGCCGCCTTCCGCGCCGGCCAGCGCCGCAAGCCCAAGATCGCCACGCTGCCGCCCGGCGCGGTGCCGACGACCGCCTTCAAGTACTGGCTCAAGCAGCACGCCGTCGCCGCCGACGACCTCGAGATCGTCACCATGGGCATCGAGGCCACGCAGCAGGCCATGCTCGCCGGCGCCGTCGACGGCGGCCAGGTGCTGGAGCCGGCCGCCACCATCGTGCAAAGCCGCGATCCCCGCTTCAAGCCGCTCCTCACCGCCCCGCAGATGTTCCCCGACATCCCCGGCGTGGTGCTGGCCGCCACCGGCGCCTTCGCCCGCAGCCACCCGGAAGCGCTCGATACCCTGCTGAGGCTGGCGATCCGCGCCACCGACCTCATCCGCAGCACGCCGGCCGAGGCCGCGCCCTACGTGCAGCAGGCGCTGGGCGGCGGCCTCGTCGACGTCTCCGTCATGGCCAAGGCGCTCGCCTCGCCGGCTGTCAGCTTCCTCGTCGACCCGCGCGTCATCGTGCCGGCGACGCGGCAGATGCTGGCCTTCCAGGCCGAGCTGGGCGACTTTCCAAAGGCGCCGGACACGGATGGGCTGTTCGACTTCGCGCCCTACGAGCGGGCCGCGGCGGGCAAGTAGGACGGTGGTGACGCCCTTGCCGTCTCGCCGCGCGTGCTTGTGCGAGCCGGCGGCCTCGATCAGCTCGCCCACGCTTCCAGCTCATAGAGAACCGCCAAGCCAGGGTACGACATCCGCTGCGGGTAGCTCTCCCGGTCGCGCTCCTTCCGATAGCGCGCCGCCTTCTCCCGCAATGCGCGCATGGCCGGCCGGTTCTCGAGCGCGAACATGGCGTAAGCGGAGCGGTCAAAGGTCGGCACCGCCGACTGTATGTCTCGCGCGATCTCGACGACATATTCGCCCGCGAGCAGCACCACGAACGGAACCACCCATACCGCCGGCGAGCCCAGGATCGCCCTCAGCGCCCTCTGTCTCAGATAGCCATCGGTGCTTCGGGTGAGGAGGCACTGGGCGCCGAGCGACAACCCCTCGGTCGATCCGAGGTTGTCGAGCACGTGGATGCGGGCAGGAACACAGACCCTCTCTCCCCGTACGGCCAGACAGATCATCCGCTTCCGGAGGCTGTCATCCACGAACGGCGCCAACTCGCGCACCGCTTCATTGGCGATCCCCCGGCACGCGTGGGGAAATGCCGTGATCGCCCTGGCCGAAAACGGCTTCCGTGACACGAAGGTCTCCATGGGCGTACCCTTCCACGCTGGCCCGGCGCGCCGGCGAGCTGCCTCGTCGTCGGCGCCGAGCCCTGGCCAGATATCGCAACCTATGCGGGATTTGAGTCTTTTCTCTGGCTCCTCGTCGCACCGACGGCTCACCTCTCACCGCCGTCGTCCCCGGTCAGCAGCCACCCGGGCCCGCCAGCAGGCAGACACCCGTCCGCGCGCTCGGGCAGCATGGAAGCCTCGCCAGCGGAATGTGCAGGACCCAAAGGAATTATGGGACAGTTTATTGAATTACGGCAAGCACCGCGATGATGACATCACCGGGTGCAGCCACGACGACCAACTCGCGCTCGCCGACACGTAAACTATCGCCGTAACCCAGCCGTAACCTCAGCCGCCTGCGGTCTTGATCGCTTCAACCGGCGTCATATCGGCAAGCCTGTTGAAGGCATCCCTATCGAGGATCTTCACGTGGCGGCGGTCACGGAAGGCGATCACTTTGGCCGATATCAACGTTCGAAAGGCGCGGCCGAGGGCGGCGAGCGTCACCCCGAGATAGGCAGCAATACTCGAACGATCCATCGGGAGATATATCTCCGAAGCCGGCTCGCCTCGGCTGACCTGCAAGTGCTCCTGAAGATCTAAGAACATCGCAAGCCGCGTTGCGGCGCGCTTTTGAGCCAGAAGAACCGCGTGCCGCTGCGTCCCGCGGAGCTCTTCGCAGAGCTTGACGATGACGTCGACATCCAGATGGGCGCTCGTCTCCAAGATGCGACGCACCGCCGGCAATGGCATCTTGTAAGCAACGACGGGCGTCGCCGCCCTGGTTGCATTGGTATAACGCCCCTCCTCGGACAATCCGAAGAGATCGCCGGGAGAAAGAAACGAAGCGATGTGCTCTCCGCATGCCAGCGCTCGGTAAGCCGTGACGACACCGCTTATGATGTTGAACACCGCGTCGGCGGCGTCGCCCTCCCTATAGATCTGGTCGCCCTTGCCGAAGCGCACGATCAAGGCGACTTTTGCGAGGCGGGCACGCTCCTCTTCACTGAGCAATTGATGCCGCACGGTTTTTCCGGAATTGCCAGAAGCCCACGGGTGCACGGCGTAGATTGCCGGCCCCGAAAAGCGCGTCGCTTCAATTGACACGTGTCATGATCCTATCTTCGGCGAGGCAGGTACACCCCTTTAAACAGGCGAAAAATTGATCGCGGTCAAATTTTGGCCGGTTTGGAAGGTGGCAACCGGCGGCTCAAGTCCCCATGGTCGCTCCGGTCCCCAGGGGTTCGATCATGGCTGACAAGTTCACAAGTCCACGTGAGATTGCCGAGCTCAACGTCGAGCATTACAGTAAATTGCTACGGACTTCGCTCGATGAACAGACACGCACGATTGTCGAAAGACTACTAGCCGAGGAGAAGATCAAGCTGGCTAAACTTATCAAGCAGCAAAATCTTGTGTCCGGCTGTCCATCGAGCGGCGCCATCGGGCCCGATGGAACATGAAACGTTGCCGCCGGCCAGCATTGCGATCCCATGAGCTTGACCTTCCTCAACATCCGGCTGCGCGGGTCGACTAAAGCTGCTTTCGCTGATTGAGCTGATTGCGGCCGCGCAGGCAGCTGGCTGGCAACGGCTTTTGCGGAGGCAGTCATGCACACGATGCGCAGACAGGCACGTAGTGAAACTCCGCGATAGTCCGGCTGCCTTCTAGAGGGAGGACCATTTGCGATGAATTGGCAGCCGATCGACTCTGCTCCCTTTGGACAAGACCTGCAACTCAGCGTCATCAAAGATGGTGAGGTTCACTCGCTCGTTTTTCCCTGCCGTCGCACCAAAGAAGGATGGTTGCACGGCCTGACCAACAAACGTGTTCCGGTCCACCCGACCCATTGGCGGCAGTGGGGCGGGACTCATGACCCAGGGACGAGCGCGACTCGCGGCTAAAGGCGGACCAAAGCCCGGCCGGCCTCCGCCTCCGCAGCGAGCCGACACGAGCCCAGCCCCCGTCGGCTGGCGCGCCGGTCCGGATGCCATCATCACGACCTGCCCCGAGGGATCCGGCGCCGGCGTCTATACCGTTCGAACAGCGAGATTGACGCTGGGGAATATTGGCGTTAATTTAATTAATATGAATTCGAGGGTCTATCGCCAGCAAGCGAGGGCCGTGTCGACGGAAGAGACCCGGACGGCGATTCTGGATGCGGTTGACGCGCTCTTCCTCAGCCGGCCGGGGGTCGAACTGCTGCTCGACGCCGTGGCCGAGCGGGCGCGCACGACAGTCCAGACTGTTCTCCGGCATTTCGGCAGCAAGGCCGGCCTCTTGGAGGCGGCAGCACGCCGCGGTCTGAAGCGGGTGACGGACGATCGTGATCAGGTCCCCGCCGGCGATTTGCCCGCTATCGCCGCCTATCTCGGCCGACACTATGAGGAGGCCGGGCCGATGGTGCTGCGCATGCTCGCCGCCGAAGACACGGCGCTCCAGGTCGCGCCCATCGCCCAGCGTGGGCGGGACATGCATCGGGCCTGGGTCGAGCGGGTGCTGGCGCCGCTGCTCGAACCGTATGCCGGCCACGCGCGCCACCGACGCGTAGCGCTCCTGGTTGCGGTGACCGATGTCCTGACCTGGAAAGTGCTGCGGCTGGAGCAGGGCCTGAGCCAGCTCGACTATCAAGATGTGGTGCTCGAGTTGCTGGAGGCGGTTCGATGAGAATCCTCGCCTACACCGGTCCATCGCGGGGCGAGCTCTTCCCCATCGTCCCCACCCTGCTGGAGTTGCACGCTCGCGGCCACCGCGTCGCAGTGCGCACGCTGGCCGAGTGCGTGGGCGACCTACGCGCGCTGGGACTGCACGCGACGGCGCTGATGGCGGGCATCGCCTCCCTGGCCCATGATGACTGGCAGGCGACGACGCCCCATGACGCCCAGGCCCGCGCCATGCAGATATTTGGCCGGCGAGCCCCGCTCGACGCAGCCGATCTGCGTTCCGCCATGGAGGAGGAACAGCCGGACGCCTTGCTCGTCGACATCATGGCGTTCGGAGCCATGGCCGTGGCTGAGGCGTCGCCCCTGCCCTGGGGCAGTTGGCTGCCTTCGCCCGCGTGGCTCGGCGGCCCAGGGCTGGCGCCCTTCGGGCCTGGTCTCCCCCCGCTGCACGGGGCCGAAGGCCGCGCCCGAGACGCCGCGATCGCTCATCTCGCTGCGGAGCCGGCGCGCAACTTCACCGCAGCGGCGAACATCGGGCGCGCCGCCGCACGGCTTGCGCCAATCGAGAAACCCGAGGATCTCCTGCTGCGGCCGTCACTCCTGCTGTGTCTGACAGCGGAACCGTTCGAGTACCGGCGCCCGTCATGGCCATCCTCCTTCCTGCTCGTCGGGCCATGTCCCTGGGAGCCACCAGCCGCCCCACCCCAGTGGCTGAGCGAGGAGCACCGGCCAATCGTTCTCGTATCGACCAGCACCGAGTTTCAGGACGACGGCAGGTTGGTCAGCACGACCTTGGCCGCGCTGCGCGACCGGAACGACCTCCTTGTGCTGGCCACCGTGCCTGCGGGGGATCCGGCCGCCTACGGAAGCGCTTCCAATGCCCGCATCGAACAGTTCGTTCCGCACGGTCAGGTGCTTCCGCGAGCCCTCGCCGTCGTATGCCACGCCGGCATGGGCATCACGCAGAAGGCGCTTGCTGCCGGCGTTCCCGTCTGCGCCGTGCCGTTCGGGCGAGACCAGCTCGAGGTCGCCTGCCGGGTCGAGGTCGCAGGTGCGGGCGTCCGCCTTCCGGCCGACACCCTGGATGAGGAACACCTGCGCGCGGCTATCGAGCGGACCATCGACTGCCGGCAAGGAGCCGAACGCATCGCCAGAGCCTTCGCCGAGGCCGGAGGCGCTCCCGCCGCGGCAGACGCTATCGAAGCCCTCGGAGGTCCCTTCGAGCGTGCCTAGATGCCCTCGGCATCGTCGCTAGGTCCTGCTCCTCCCCCTTGCATGGCATCCGCGTCAGGCGCGCCAGGTGTCTCTGCGCCCAGGCCTTGCCGGTTGCCCTGCGCAGCTGGCACCGTGGCTTCGTGAACCCTAGGGAGAGAACGAAAATGACCGCGGCGAGCCTGATGGAAGACATCCTTGAGCCGGATCTGCCGATCTGTGATCCGCACCATCACCTATGGGATTTTCCAGCCGGGCGTTATCTCCTGCCTGAGCTGCTGGCCGACGTGCAGTCAGGCCACGCTGTCGAAAGCACGGTCTTCGTGGAATGCGGGGCGTTCTACCGCGCCGCTGGTCCCGAGGAGTTGCGCTTCATCGGCGAGACGGAGTTCGTCAACGGCCAGGCCGCCATGGCCGCGAGCGGACGCTACGGCAAGGTTATGGCCTGCGAGGGCATCGTCTCCCGCGCCGATCTCACGACGGGCGCCGCGGTCGGCCGTGTGCTGGACGCACACATCGCGGCCGGCAATGGTCGCTTCCGCGGCATACGCCACGCCGCCGGCTGGGACGCGAGCCCCGAGGTCCGCGACAGCCACACCAGCCCGCCTCAGCATCTCTATGCCGAGCCAGGCTTTCGGGACGGGCTGAGAGAGCTGGCGAAGCGCAAGCTGTCGTTCGAGGCGTGGCAGTATCACCCCCAGCTGCCTGACCTGATCGCGCTGGCGCGGGCCGTGCCCGAGGCCGATATCGTGCTCAACCACGTCGGCGGGCCGCTCGGCATCGGCCCTTATGCAGGACGACGCGACGCGATCTTTGCGACGTGGGCACGGGACATCAGGGAGCTGGCGACCTGCCCGAACGTGGTCGTCAAGCTTGGCGGGCTCGGCATGGCGATCTGCGGCTTCGAATTTCACAAGCGCGATGTGCTGCCCGGCTCCGAGGAGCTCGCCAACGCCTGGCGGCCGTACCTGGAGACCTGCATCGAGGCATTCGGGCCGGACCGCGGCATGCTGGAGAGCAACTTTCCGGTCGACGGTGTCTCCTGCACCTATGCGACGCTCTGGAACGCCTTCAAGCGCGTGACCAAGGGCGCGAGCGCCGCGGAGAAGGCGGCCCTCTATCGCGACACCGCGCGACGGGTCTACCGCCTGGATGGCTGATCCGGCGCCCAGCTTCGCTGCCAACCGTTCGCCGGACGAGTCGGCCACCCTCCCGCTGAAGCGGTGGCGCGGGCGCCGCCGCTCTTGAGGCCGCCGCTCTTGAGTCGGTCCATCAGCCGTGTTCACAGTCGGCGTGCGCCGAACGCGTGCGCGGTCTTTGCCTGCGCCGGCTGATGGCGTATGGGCAAATGCGAAATTGGCTTTCGCAGCGGCGGCCGCCCGCCCATCCGAATCCGGAGGAGACTTTCCATGGCGCTCGAGCCCGATACCTTCAGCCAGTTGCTCGACACGGTCGAGCGCTTCGTGCGCGAGCGGCTGATCCCGGCCGAGGAGCAGGTGGCCGAGACTGACGAGATCCCACCGGAGATCCTCGCCGAGATGCGCGAGCTCGGCCTCTACGGGCTGTCGGTGCCGGAGGCCTACGGCGGTCTCGGCCTCAACATGAGCGAAGAGGTGGAGGTCTGCTTCCGCCTCGGGCTGACGTCGCCCGCCTTCCGCTCGGCCATCGGCACCAACGTGGGCATCGGCTCCCAGGGCATCGTCATCGACGGCACCGAGGAGCAGAAGGCCTATTGGCTCCCCAAAATTGCCAGCGGCGAGACCATCGCCTCCTTCGCGCTCACCGAGCCGGAGGCGGGCTCCGACGCCGCCTCGCTGCGCACCGCCGCCCGCAAGGACGGCGACCACTATGTGGTGAACGGCACCAAGCGCTTCATCACCAACTCGCCGCACGCCGGCGTCTTCACCCTGATGGCGCGCACCGGCGGAGCGGGTGCGGGCGGCATCTCCGCCTTCCTGGTGCCGGCCGACACCCCCGGCATCCGCATCGGCAAGCGTGACCGCAAGATGGGCCAGCGCGGCGCCCACACCGCCGACGTGATCTTCGAGGACTGCCGCATCCCGGCATCCACCATCATCGGCGGCAAGGAGGGCCAGGGCTTCAAGACGGCGATGAAGACCCTCGACAAGGGCCGCCTGCACATCGCCGCCATCTGCGTCGGCGTCGCCGAGCGGCTGATCGAGGAGAGCGTCAGGTACGCGCGCGAGCGCAAGCAGTTCGGCCAGCCGATCGGCGAGTTCCAGCTGATCCAGGCCATGCTGGCCGACAGCCGCACCGAGACCTATGCCGCCCGCTCCATGGTGAAGGACGCGGCGCGCCGCCGCGACGCGGGCGAGGTGATCTCCATGGAAGCCTCGTGCTGCAAGCTGTTCGCCAGCGAGATGGTGGGCCGCGTCGCCGACCGTGCCGTGCAGATCTACGGCGGCTCGGGTTACGTCGCCGATTACCCGGTAGAGCGCTTCTACCGCGACGTGCGGCTGTTCCGCCTCTACGAGGGCACCAGCCAAGTGCAGCAGATCGTCATCGCCCGGCAGATGCTGAAGGAGGGGTGAGGCGCAGCGCCGGAAGATCATCGCCAGCCGGTATGACGATGTAGTACACTATGCCATGAGAAGGTGCTGAGCCGACGGATAGACCATGAGAACGTCCAAGCCCACCAGCGTGACCCTTGGGGAGAAGTATCTCAAGCGGGTGGAAGAGCGCGTCAAATCCGGCACCTACAGCTCCGCCAGCGAGGTCATCCGCGCTGGTCTGCGTGCGCTCGACCGCGAGGAGGCGGCCCTCGATGCCTACATGCACGAGGAAGTGCGGCGCTCCCTCGCCGATCCCCGCCCAAGCATTCCGGCCGAAGAGGTGTTTGCCCGGATCGAACGCCGCTACGCGGAGGAGGTGAAGGCCCGCAAGCGTGGCGCATAAGGTCGTTTTCCGGCCTTCGGCCGACGCCGCGCTGGAGCAGCTGTTCGCCTATATCCTCGACAAGACCGGCAGCCCGGATATCGCCATCGGCTACGTCCGTCGTATCCGGGTCACATGTGAAGGCCTCGCCTCCTTTCCCGAGCGCGGCACGCTCCGCCCCACGATGGGGCAGAACGTGCGTGTGATCGGCTTCGAGCGTCGGGTGTCGATTGTCTTCCGTCCGCTCCCCGGCGTGGTGGAGATCATAGGCATTTTCTATGGCGGCCGGGACTTTGCGAACGAGTTCGCCGAAGACGGGTAGGCATCGGCTCCTGTCTTTCAGCGCGTTCGAACCCCCGATCGACGAGCTGCTTCAGCCCATGCCGGGCAGCTTCAGGCCGGCAGGGCGGCCGTCATCCTCAATGTCCACGTCGAAGGTCTCCAGGAAGCGGCTCACCATCATGTAGTAGCCGATGGCCAGCACCAGGTGCTGGGTCTGCTGGAAGCCGAGCTTGTCGACCAACGGCTTGAACGTGGCGTCCGAGGCGCGCACGTTGGCCACCACGTCGTCGGTGAAGCGCATCACCAGACGCTCCAGATCGTTGAAGGCGGCCGCGTCCGGCCCCTCGTGGATGGCCCGGATCTTGTCCTCGGACATCCCGTATTCCCGGCAGATCGCCTCGTGCTGGTAGACCTCGTAGGAGGCCTTCGACAACACGCCGACGCGCACGATGGCGATCTCGCGCAGCACCGGGTCCAGATCCGAGAAGATCAGGATCTGGTTCCCGAGCTTGACGAACTTGTCCATCATCGGCCCGGCATGGCCCATCATCCGGAAGATGTTGAGCGGCGGCAGCTTCTTGTAGGTCTCGGCCAGCCGGCCGGTGGCGGTGGCGGGATCGAAATAGGGAATGCGGGCCATGGGGTCTCCTCGAGGTTTCTTGGGGTAGGGCTTGCTTTAAGCAGGGCTTCTTGGCTGTTGCAGCTCACGCCGGCGGGTATCGGTGGCGGATGCCGGAGGGATCGATCACGTCGACCGGGCCGTCGGCATTGTCGGACGCATCGCACAGGTAGGACGGCCCGATCGGTACCTTGCCGTAGCCGCCGGGAATGTCGAGCACATAGACCGGCTGGGCGATGCCGGACAGCCGGGCGCGCAAGGCGCGCATCAGGTCCTGGCCCGTGGCGATTGACGTGCGCAGGTGCGAGGTGCCGGGCGCCAGGTCAGCGTGGTGCAGGTAGTAGGGCTTCACCCGATTCTCGACGCAGGTCCGCAGCAGGGCCTCGAGCGCCGCCGGCTCATCGTTGATGCCCTTGAGTAGCACCGTCTGGCCGAGCAGCGGGATGCCGGCGTCGGCCAGGGCCGCGAGCGCCGACCGCGCGGCGGGTGAGAACTCGCGGGCGTGGTTGGTGTGCAGCACCACGTAGGTGGTCTTGCCCGAGGCCTTGAGCGCGTCGATCAGCTCGACACCGACCCGCTCCGGCGCCACCACCGGCACGCGGGTGTGGAAGCGGACGACCTTGACATGCACGATCGCGCGCAAGCGCGCCATCACCACCACGAGGCGCCGGGGGCTGGCGATCAGCGGGTCGCCGCCGCTGACCACGACCTCCCAGATCTCCGGGTGGCCGGCGATGTAACCGATGGCCGCGTCGAGCTCCGCCTCGGACAGCATCCCGGCGCCGCCCGGCCCCACCATCTCGCGGCGAAAGCAGAAGCGGCAGTAGACCGGGCAGACGGCGACGAGCTTGAGCAGCACCCGGTCCGGATAGCGGTGCACCAGCCCCTTGACCGGGCTCATCGGCTCGTCGCCGATGGGGTCGGCCCGCTCCTCTGGCGTCGTCATGAGTTCGGCCGGGTCCGGCACGAATTGCCGGGCGATGGGGTCGGCCGCATCGGCCGGATCGATCAGCTCGGCCATGGCCGGCGTCACCGCCACGGCGTAGCGGGCGGCGACGGCGGTGAGCGCCGCAACCCGCTCCGGCGGCACGAGCCCGGCTGCCGCCAGGTCCGCCGGCGACGTCATGGAGCGCTGCGGCCTCGTCATGGCGCCGCTCCCTCCGCCAGCGGGGTCCAGATCACGTCGGCAACCCGCTCGGCGCCGGCGGCCAGCATGACCAGCCGATCGAGGCCCAGCGCCGCGCCGCTCGCCGGCGGCATGAGCGCCAGCGCCGCCAAAAAGTCCTCGTCGAGGGGATAGTGCTCGCCGTAGATGCGCATCTTCTCGTCCATGTCCGCCTCGAAGCGGCGGCGCTGCTCCGCCGGATCGGTCAGCTCGCCGAAGGCGTTGGCGAGCTCGATGCCACAGACATAGAGCTCGAAGCGCTCGGCGAAACGCGGGTCGGCCTCCTTGGTGCGCGCCAAGGCGGCTTCCGAGGCGGGATAGTCGAGGAGGATGGTCGCGCGCCCCTCACCGAGACGCGGCTCGACGCGCTCCGACAGCACCCGGCTGAACAGATCGGACCAGCTGTCGTCGGCAGCGGTCCTGATCCCGGCCGCGCGGGCGGCGGCGGCGAAGCGGGGCGTCGCCCCCTGCCCCGCCGCGAGCGGCTCGTCCGGCGCCGGCAGCAGCGGCTGGAGGTCGATGCCGGCGTGGCGGGCGAAGGCTTCGACGACGCTGAGCCGCTCCGGCGCGCGCCGCGGATCAGCGTTGCGGCCTCGGTATTGCCAGGGCTCATGCCCCGTCGCGTCCGCCGCCAGGGCCAGGATCGCCGCGCAGTCGGCCATCAGGGCCTCGTAGGGCTGCCGCGCCCGGTACCACTCGAGCATGGTGAACTCGGCGTGGTGCAGCGGGCTGACCTCGCGGTCGCGGAAGACGTGGGCGAAGGCGACGATGCGCTCCTCCCCGGCAGCCACGAGCTTCTTCATGGCGAACTCGGGGGAGGTATGCAGATAGGCCGGGCCGCCGTCCGCCCGGTCGATGCGGAACGCATGCAGATGCGTCTCGTTGCCGGGCGAAACCTGCAAAGCGGCGGGATCGACCTCCAGGAATCGCTCCGCCTCGAAATAGCGGCGCAGCGCCGCGACGACGCGGGCGCGCGCCAGCAGCCGCGGTCGCCGCGCCGCATGCCGCTCCGGCTGCCACCAGCGGGGCTCGTTCATGCGGCGCGTCCCGGTGTCGTGGGAACCGGCCGCGTGCAGGATGGGTCGGGGGTTCTCATTCTCGCCAAGTCCACTATGGTGCCCACGCATTCGGCGCAACCGCGGGATCGCCGCCGGACGACGTACGAACCTCGATTCCTGGGGCGCCAGACGCTCCGGACCGCAAAGGCTCGACATCCCATATTGACGGAGCGCCGTCCGATCCGGCAGGACGGAGCGCTCAAGGCTAGACGAGGTTTGGAACGTGAAGGTTATCGCGAGCTCGGTCCGTAAGGGGAACATCCTCGAGGTCGACGGACAGCTCTACAACGTGCTCTCGGCGGAAAGCTTCTTTCCCGGCAAGGGCACCCCGACCACGCAGATCGACATGCGCCGCCTCTCGGACGGCGTGAAGACGAGCCAGCGCTACAAGACCACCGAGCAGGTGGAGCGCGCCTTCGTCGAGGACCGCGAGCACAGCTACCTCTACAAGGAGGGCGAGTCCTACATCTTCATGAACACCGAGAACTACGAGCAGATCCCGGTGCCGCCCGACGTGATCGGGGACCAGGCGATCTACCTGCAGGAGGGCATGGCCTGCCAGGTGTCGGTGTTCGAGGGCCAGGCCGTCGCCATCGAGCTGCCGGCACGCATCGTCGTCGAGATCGCCGAAACCGAGCCGACCACCAAGGGGCAGACCGCCTCCTCGTCGTACAAGCCGGCGATCCTGACCAACGGCGCCCGTACCATGGTGCCGCCCCACATCGAGGTCGGCACGAAGATCGTCATCATGACCGCCGACGGCTCCTACGTGGAGCGCGCCAAGTCGTAAGGACGCTCCGGCGTTTCCGGGTTTGATGGACGCCGGGTCAAGCCCGGCGTCCATCGACAGGAGCGAGCGACTTAACCTACCGCGCCAGATCGAGCCGGTGTGCGGTGCCGCGGGCCGGCGTCGGCGTCGGCGCCACGGCCAGCGCGCCATCGCCGAGCAGCGCCTGCACCACCAGCGCCACAGACCAGAACGCCAGGTACTCCCAGCCACCATGCGGGTTGGTGAACAGCCAGCCGGCCGCCCCGTGCACGGTGATGATCGCGCCCAGCAGCACCGGCAACAGCACCAGCGCCGCCAGACGGGTCCAGATCCCCAGGATCAGCGCGACACCGCCGACCAGCTCGACCGCCATCACGAGATAGGCCGCAGCGGCCGGCAGGCCGAGGTTGCCGAAGAAGGCGGCCGTGCCGGAGGGGGTGAACACGAACACCTTGAGCGCCCAGTGGGCCAGGAACAGCACGCCCAGGCTGACGCGCAAAAGCAGCGCCGCCCACGGCGCGGTGCGGGTATCGATCATCTCATGCTCCCAAATGGCTGCGCAGGCTCGGGCCGTCAGTACCCGACCGTGAACCGCCGGCGGCGATGAGCGGGCTTCTCGATCTCGTCGACCAGCGCCACGGCATAGTCCTCGAACGAGATCCAGCTGCGGCCCTTGCCGTCGCTCAGCAGAGTGTCCTCCCCCAGGCGGAACGAGCCGGTCCGCTCGCCGGGCACGAACTCGGCCGAGGGCGACAGAAACGTCCAATCGACGTCCGTCGTGCCGCGCAGCCGGTCGAGGAACACGGCTCCGGCGCCGGCCTCCTTGCGATAGGCTTCTGGAAAAGCCGGCGTATCGATCAGCCGCGTGCCCGGCGCGACCTCCAGGCTGCCGGCGCCGCCGACCACCAGATAGCGCGGCGCCGCCGCCTTGCGGACGGCGGCAATCAGCTTGTCCGGATCGCTGGCGGTGAAATGGACGCTGCTGATCACCGCTTCGTGGCCGGCGATGAGCGCAGCGAGTCCGTCCACATCGGCGACATCACCCGCTCTTGCGGTGACGCCGGGGCGACCCGGCACCTTGTCCGGATTACGGACGATAGCCGTGACCGTATGGCCGCGGCGGACCAATTCATCGAGGATGCGCGAACCGGCATGTCCGGTCGCGCCGACCAAAGCAATAGACATGTGGACCTCCGACGGCACGATCAGGCCTCCTGCCGGATCACCGAAGCGTTGCGGGCGATATCGCGGAGAAGATCGTCGACACCGGCCTTCAGGAAGCCGAGCGTGGCCTCGTCCGTGAGTCGTCCATCCGTGATTTTTTCGTGGACCGCGCCGATCACGGCCTGCGGCCGCAGCACGAGCTGGGTCGCGATGGCCAGCAGCAATTCATTCAGCTGCGCCTGCGCCCGGACGCCGCCGGTGACGGCAGGCGAGGCGGTGAAGGTGAGCACCGGCTTGCCGGTCAACGTCGACTTGCCGTAGGGCCGCGATGCCCAATCGAGAGCGTTCTTGAGCACACCCGAGATGCCGTAATTGTACTCCGGCGTGCCGACGACGATCCCGTCGGCCGCAGCGATCGCGGCGCGCAGCCCCGCGACAGCGGCAGGCGGCGTCGCCGTATCGGCGTCCTGGTCATAGGGCGGCACGTCGTTGAGCGGAAAGAGCTGGATGGTGGCGCGATCGGCGACCGCCTCGGCAAGGGTCGCGAGGACAGTGCTGGTGAAGGAGCCTTTTCGCAGGCTGCCGGAGAGGCCGAGAAGGCGCGGCCGGGCGGGTGTCGTCATTGCAAGCTCCTGAGAACGGCGGCGTCCGCCAACGGAAGCAGAGAAGGGCGTGGTCTCGCAGCAAAGCGGCGGCGCCAATGCGGTGGGCGCGCTCGGCGCGGAAAGATCCCCATCCAGGCTCGAGCGCCGGACTCTATGCCCGCTGTTTTCGATCGAAGAAATAGGCTATGTCTTGATCATCACGATCGGATAATCTGATGAACTTCGACGGCCCCTCACTCGATCAGCTCCGCGTCCTTGCCGCCGTCGTCGAGCATGGCGGCTTCTCGGCAGCTGCAAAGCGGCTCGGCCGGGCGCAATCGGCGATCACCTATGCGGTGCAGACACTGGAGAACCAGCTCGGCCTCACCCTGTTCGACCGCAGCGGCTATCGGCCGGTCCTGAACGACGCCGGACGCGCCCTGCTGCCACGCATCGAACGCATTCTGAAAGAGGCGGCCGCGCTGTGCACCGAGTCGCGGGGCATCGCCGGAGGGCTCGAGCCCGAGATCGCAATCGTCGTCGACGCCATGTTCCCCATGGCGCGCCTGGTCGCCGTGCTGCAGCACTTTCAGAAGGAGTTTCCGACGGTCGCGACCAAGCTCTTCGTCGAGGCGCTGGGCGCCGCAACCGCGCGGGTGCTGGACGGCACGGTCGACATCGGCATCGTCGTCACCTTCGCCGTTCGCGCCGAGGGGCTCGTGCAGACACCGCTCGGCGAGTTCGAGCTGGTCGTCGTCGCGGCCCCCGGGCATCCGCTCGCCGCCGTTCCGCCGCCGCTGACGGCCGACGACGTGCGCGACCACCTGCAGCTCGTCCTGACCGACCGCTCGACGCTGACCGAGGGGCGCGACCACGGGGTGATCGCTCTACGCACGTGGCGGCTCGCGGACCTCGGCGCCAAGCATGCGATGCTGCGCGCCGGCCTCGGCTGGGGCAGCATGCCCCGCCATATGGTGGCGGCGGATATCGCCGAGGGCCGGCTTCACGAGCTCCGCTTCGCCACCTGGGACGGCGCCGAGGGATTGCCACGCCTTCCGGCGCAGCTGGTGCATCGGCCCGATCGGCCCAGAGGCCCGGCGACACGCTGGCTCCTGGAGCACCTCGCCGAGGCATAGGTGCCTATGGCGGCCTCACGGAATCGGAATTGCCGTCTCCGACTTGAGCCGCTCCAGGGCGAAACGCGCCACAACGTTCTTGAGGTTGCCGGCGGTAATGATGCGCCGGTAGACGTCGTCGTAGGCGGCCATGTCGGGCACGACGACGATCGCCATATAGTCGATGTCGCCGGCCATGCGGAAGAAGCCGGTCACCTCGGGCAAGGCGCTGATCATCGTCGCGAAGCGGTTGATCTCCGCCTCGGAATGCTCGCCGAGCTGGATCGAGACGAACACCGTGATGCCGATACCCAGCATGTCCTGGTCGAGCAGCGCCACGCGCTTGCGGATGACGCCCGCTGCCTCCAACCGCTGGATGCGCTTCCAGCACGGCGTCGGCGACAGGCCGACGTCGTCGGCGAGCGCCGCGATGGTCACGGTCGCATCGCGCTGCAGGCCGCGCAGGATCTTGCGATCGATGGCGTCGAGCTTGACCGACCGGTCGCCCGTGCCGGGCTTGAGCCGCTCCAGGGTATTCGCAGTCATGGGGGACCGCCTCGGGTCAGAGATTAAACATTTCGTACGCGTGATTTATACAAAATCACATTGATCATCGTTTTAATCTAAATGAACCCGGCGGGCAATCGCCGCGCGCAGCGAAAATCGCCTACCCCTCGCGGGCAGGCGGAGCATGAGCCGTCGGCTGGCCTCGTCCCATCGAAAGGCCATGCTCCAACTCGTTGAATCGGCAGAGCGCCCGCCGGCCGGGCGATTCGATCGTCGGCGCGAGCGCGGTAGCGCTAATGCGGCGGCGGCTCGATGGCGATGCTGCAGCATCGCCAGTGTCGGATGGAGTGAGCCCGACGAACCCGGTCGCGTCAGAGCATTTCGCAATTGGATGAATCCATCCAATTGCGAAATGCTCTGACTCTTTGAGTCTGGAGCGCTTCTTTTGCGATTGGGTGAGTCCACCCAATCGCGAAGCGCTCTGGCGCTTTACGCTGTGGCCAGTACAGCCTCGGCCGACCGGCGCGCCGCGACGGCGGTGATGAAGCCGCCGTAGCTCCAGGTCAGGTTCTTGGCCGAGGCCGGCGCCCCGGTGGTCTGGTCGATCTGCTCGGCCATGGAGCCATCCGCGGGCGTGAAGCGGCGTACGGCGTTAAGGATGGCGTCACCGCGGGCGATCAGCCCCTGCACCACCGCAGGCGGCCCGCCCGCCGTCCCGACGGCAGCCGCAAGCTGGGGATGCAGGCCGCCCGCGGCGGACGGGCCGGCGGTCACCACCGCCTCCCCCAGCCGGTAATAGAACTCCGCCGCGGCGAGCGTGGTCATCAGATAGGCGCCGCCCGCATAGTAGCGGTCGTTCTTGTAGCGGCCGAGCAGCAGGCCGCATCCGGCCGGGCGATCACGGTTAATCGCGTAGTCCTCGGCGAACAGCGCCTCGAGCTTCAGCAGCGTCGCCTGGGCGCGCACGTCGAGGACGCTGCCATCCGCCGCCATCCGCTCGGCATGCACCACGCCGAGGATCACCGCGGCGTCGAGCGCCTTGTCGGCACTGGTGTCCGGCCCCGGCAGACGGCTCAGGTAGAAGCCGTCGCGCTCCGACCAGTAAGCCTGCAGGCTCGTGGACAGCACCTCGGCCGCCGCCGCATAGCGCTCGGCGCGCCCGCCGTCGCCGCGGGCGCGGGCCCAGCCGACACCGGCGTCGAGCGCCGCGAACTGGATCAGGCGCGTGTAGAAATGGTGGCCGACCTCCTCTTCCCAGAGGTCGAAGCACGGCTCCGCCGAGCGCCGCGCCGTGCAGTCGAGGTCGATCGTCACGAGTTGGTCGATCTCGGCATGGCTCGCCGCGGCGCAGGGCAGCGCGCGGTAGCGCAGCAGGCCGAGCGGCCGCATCGCGGTGCCGTCGAACTGCGGCCGCGGCCAGGAGATGGTGTCGAGCGTGCCGTCCGGGTTGTAGCGCGTGTCGCCGAGGACATAGTCGCCCTCCGCCCTGGCGATGTCCTCGGCGGCCCGCACGAATTGCAGGAAGTCGGGCCTGACGCCCTCACGGGGGTCGCCCTGGGCCAGCCTGGCTGCGCCGCTCAGCCGCGTCAGCCCCAGGCTGAAACGGATATACTCGGCAAAGGCCGTTTGCGCCCTCTCCCCGTGCACGGGATCGCCGACGAGGTGGCGCAGCGCGTCCATGGTCAGCGACGAGTCGCGCAGCCAGTGGAAGAAATAGTCGGGGTCCGGATCGTAGGAGGAGAGCTCCGGCGACGCGAGCACGGAGCCCTTCACCGGCCGCATCGTGCGGCCGAAGCCCGGGCGGTCCTTGAGCAGGTGGGTGGCCGAAATGGCCCCGAAGATCTTCGCCGACGCATGGGCGTACTGACCGTCGATCCAGGCCGAGAGCCCGCCGTCGGTCAGCTCGCCGGCGCCGGATGCCGCTGGTCCCTCCGCCATTCCGCCCTCACGCAACCTTGGTCGAGAAGCCGAGCAGCCCGAGCCCCTGCCGGACTTCCGGGCAGCTCATGAACAGGTCCCAGAGCAGGCCGGAGCGGCCATTCTCGATCATGCAGACGATGGGGCCCTGGTCGATGGCGATATGGGTCGGCGAGACCCATTGGCGTGCATCGCTGAACGACGAGACGAAGCCGTACTCGGTCCACAGGTCCCGGCCGCGCTCCTCGTAGAAATAGCGCATCGCCGCGAGCGACTCGTCCGGCACGTAGGGGTAGCTGCCGATCGCCGCCGTCGGCGCGATGACGCCGAGGTCGGAGGTCGGCGACATCTCGCGGTAGCCGTCGTCCGTCTCGTTGGCGGTCAGGCCCCAGCAGTTGGGCCCGTAGCCGGCGTAGCCCTTCGGGTTGCGGATGCAGTAGGCGCGGTTGGCCTGCGAATGGGCCACGTTCTGGCGCCAGTAGTCGGCATACTTGTCCGTGAGGCCGCGGGGATCGATGCCCATGAAGGAATAGTGGGCGAAGAACAGCGGCCCGCCGTAGTCGGGGCCGAGCGGCACCTCGATGCCCTCGTAGCTGCGGCGGTTCTCGAACACCCGTGCCTCCGCCCAGCCGCGATGGTAGGTGCGCGGATCGGCCGGATAGCGCGGCGCCGAGGCGGCCAGCACGTAGGTGATCAGGCATTCGTTCCAGCCGCGGATCTCGTGATCGAGCACGAAGCCCTGGTTCGGGCTCCAGTGCCAGAACAGCACCGCGTGGCCACCCTTGGCGTACCAGTCCCACTCGGCCTCGCCCCACAGGATGTCGACCGTCGAGCGGATCTCGCTTTCCGCCGGAGTGGACCGCGAAAAGTACTGGCGGGCGGTGAGCAGGCCCATCATCAGGTAGGAGGTCTCGACCAGATCGCCGCCGTCGTCCTTGCGGCTGAACGGGATGGTGGCGCCGGTCGCGCCGTTCATCCAGTGCGGAAAGACGCCGTGGTAGGTCGGCGCGGCGATGAGGAAGCGCACCATCCGCAGCACGCGCTCCGCCGCCTCATCGCGCGTGATGAAGCCGCGCTCGGCCGCCACGATGATGGCCATCACGCCCATGCCGGAGCCGCCGATCGTGACGAGATCAGGCCGCGTCGCCAAGAAGTCCGTGCGCTCCCGGATCAGGCCGCTCACCGGGTGGGCGAAATCCCAGAAGTAGCGGAAGGTCTGCCGCTGCACCTCGTCGAGCAGTGCGCTGTCGGACAGGTTCGGCGTCGTCTTGATGGCGGCCATGGCTCCCCCTTCTATCGCCAAGCCCAATAGGCCGTCGACCACGTCGGATTGGTGACAGAGCCAAGGCCGGACGGCGGCCCGTTGGCGGCCGCAACGCCGGCCGTGCATAGCGCCTGCTTCAGGGGATAGCTAGGTGCGCCGGAGCGAACCGCGAAATCATGTGCCTCGGCAGTAACTTGCGCGATTTATCTGAATCAGGTCGGGCGCCATGGGCCTGAATCAACGTGGACCTGATTCAAAAGGTGAGGAACGACGGGCAAGGCACGGCCGCGGTCCGGCGTGCCAGCGGCGAGAATGGAGTCCGTCGTCATGGGCTTGGCGCGTTTTGTTGAATCCGGATGCCAGCGCCGGCGGCTCCGGCGCGCGGATGGAACGGCCGCCTCGCCGCGGCCATTCCTTCACGCCGGGCTGTCGTCCTACTTGGGCAGGCCCTCGACCGCCTTCTCCGTGTCGGTGACGAAGCCGAAGCACTTCTTCACGTTCCAGATCGTCGCCTCCCGGCAGTAGTCCGGCGAGGTGGTGCCGCAGCAATCCTCGACCAGCACGCAATTGTAGCCGAGGAAGTGGGCGTCGGTCAGCGAGTGCAGCACGCATTGGTCGGTGTTGACGCCCGAGAAGAACAGCGTCTTCACCTCGAGGTTCTTGAGGATGCTGTCGAGGGGCGTGTCCCAGAAGCCGCTGATGCGATACTTGTCGACCTTGATATCGCCGGGCAGTTGCTCGAGTTCGTCGACGACGGCGGCCGACCAGCTGTCCTTCTCCAGCAGATGGGCGCCGTTGGGCAGCGGCTGGCCGAGGCCGATGCCGTTGCCGTCGGGATTGAAGACGTAGAGCGTGGTGGGCGGCAGGTTCTTGCGGTCGGGCCGGTTGCCCCAGTTCAGCCAGACGATGGGCACGCCGCAGGCGCGCAGCGCCGGCAGCAGCCGCTGCAGCGGCTTGATCGGCGCACGCTCGGGGCTGAGATCGGCGCCCAGCCAGTCGACCCAGCCGCCCGGCGCGCAGAAGTCGTTCTGCATGTCGACGACGATCATGGCCGAGCGCGCCAGATCGACGGTGATCGTCTGCGGCTCGGCGGCGATCGTCGCCAGCACGGGCGGTGGCGGCGGCGTCGACAGGTCCACGTGCGTGGGGCTGACCTTCCAGGCATAGGCGCCGGTGCCGAGCCGGGTGCGATCCACATCCGGTAGCGGCGCGGCCTTGGCCATGGCGGTTGTCGACATGTCGCGATCCTCCTGAAACTGCTGCCGCAGCTTTGAGCAAACCGCGTGCCATTGTGGGCACTCACTCCCGCTCGATGGGCATGTGCCGGCGGCCATCGAGGCGGCCGCTCTCGTATTCGATCCGGCAGAATTCGGAGAAGGTGTGGGCGGCAACGCTCAGCGGCCGGTCGCGTGCCCACGCGACGCCGGTGTTGAGCGTGGGGATGTTGGCCACCACCTCGCGCACCTCGATGCGGTCCCCCTCCAGCGACCACGGCCGGTACATCATGTCGGAGAGGATGGTGACGCCGTTGCGGAAGGCGATCAGGCTGCGGACAGCCTCGACGGATTCCGTGCGCACGACGATGTTGGGCTTGAGCTTGTGGGCCTGCCAGTAGGAGCTGGTGGAGGCCTCCGCATCGTCGATCAGAAGCTGAACGTAGGGCTCGCGCGCCACGTCGGCGAGCGTGATGATGTCCTCCTTCAGGAGGGGGTGCTTCGGCGGCAGCCAGAGGCGGCGCATGGACCGCACCAGGGTGTGGCTGGCGAGATTGACCCGGTCGGCGAGGTTGGACACGAGCAGCAGGCCGATATCGAACTCGCCCCTGAGCAGGCCCGCTTCGATATCGACCCGCTTGGCCTCGCGGATCACCACCTCGACGTTGGGAAAGCGCTGGCGGAAGCGCGACAGCAGCGGCGCCAGGAAATAGCCGCCGACGGTGATCGACACCGCCAGTGTGATCGTGCCGGCGAGATCGTTGTTCGGCCGCGTCAGCGCATATCCGGCGCTCTCGACCGCCGACAGGATGTTGCGGCAATGGGCGAGGAAGCGGTGCCCTTCGTAGGTGAGGGTGAGCCCGCGCGGATGCCGCTCGAACAGCTTGATGCCGGAGACGGCGGCGAGCTCCCCGACCGCCTCGGTGACCGCCGAGGCGGAGATACCGACCATGGTGGCGGCCGTGCTGATCTTGCCCGTCTCGGCCACGGCGACGAAGTAGCGGATTTGCCGAAAGGTGACCGCGGTAAGGAAGCGGTCGGAGCCGAGCTGTAGCGTGGCGGGGGACATTCTCTTCGTCATCGGCCTATTGATGCAGCAAATTTCTGCACATCTGCATAATTATTAGTCGATGTGTATTCGGAATTTCCGATATCATAATTCATAAAATGCAAGTTTACAATATTTTTTGGCTCCTCCAAGCTTGTCATTGAGATGATACCGGCCTCGCTTCGTACGTCACGGTTGCAATACACGCCACATCGAAAACCGATTGCATCGATCGGCCATCTTTACTGATGCGTCGTCTTGGATTGCAGGACAGAGGCGATACGGCAGAGACGGAGCGCAGTGGTGCACCGGACAATGTCAGAGAGCCGGGCCTGAACCAGGGCCGGCCGTAGCGGCGTGGGCCGCAGAGAGGTAGCTGAATGTTCGGGTCGCCTGCGAAAGCCAAACACCGCCTGTCGAGCCGGCGCATGCTCGCGGCGGTGTTCGGTGTGATGATCGGATTCTCCGGCCTCGCGTCGGCGGCGCACGCGGAGATGTCGGCGGCGGCGAAAGCGGTGGTGGATTACGACAAAGCGTTCAAGGCGCCTGCCAAGAAATTCCGCATCGCCTATCTCACCGAGTGCGTCGACAACCCCTATTGCCTGGCGCGGCTCGCCGGCCTGAAGGCGGCAGCGGCCAAGTACGGTTTCGAGTTCAAGATCTTCGACGCGAACTTCAGCCCGGCGACCCAGGCCAAGGTGGTCGAGAACGCCGTCACCGAAGGCTTCGACGGCTATCTGTTCGGGCCGGCCGCCGCCCAGCCCGGCTGCGGGCTCTACAACCGCCTGCTGAAGCCGACGGGCAAGCCGGTGGTCTCCATCGACATCGCCATGTGTGGCGATCCGGACTACACGCCGGGCCTTGCCGCCACCCTGACCATGCAGGGACCTGCTCACTTCGACGCCTTCCTCGACAACGCCTTCAAGTCCTGCAAGGGCACGTGCGAGGCTGCGGCCGTCGGCGGCTTCGTCGGCTCCGACCTGTTCACCTATTGGGAAGCGGCCATCAAGAAGGCCGCGGCCAAGTACCCGAACGTCAAGGTCGTCGTCGACGAGCCGGCGAACTTCGACCCGCGCATCGCGCTCAAGAAGATCCAGGACGCCCTGCTCGCCCACCCGAAGATCAACCTGATCGTGTCCTCGTGGGACGACATGTCCCGCGGCGTCGAGCAGGCCATCGTCGCCGCCGGCAAGGTGCCCGGCAAGGACATCATGGTGTTCTCCGGCGGGGCGACCAAGGTCGGCGTCGACAAGGTGAAGTCCGGCAAATGGGCGGCGACCTACGCCTACCTGCCCTACCAGGAGGCCTACTACGGCGCCGCTGCGCTGATGATGGCGCTCGAGGGCAAGCCGATCAACGCCTACATCGACGAGGCGCTGCTGCCGGAGATCGTCAACACGACCGGCACCGTGATCATCACCAAAGAGAATGCCGACAAGTACACGCCGAACTATTGAACAGCCGCGGGAGCCGCCGGATGCCTCGGGCGCCCGCGCCCGAGCGTCGGCTGAGGCACTGAAGCGATGCGAGAATCCACGCTAGGACCCGAGGCGCCTGCCGGCCAGCCGGCGCCGGCCCTTCGGCGCGACCTGAAGTCGACCGTCGCCATCCGCGTGCGCAACGTCTCCAAGGCGTTCCCGGGCGTCCAGGCGCTGCGCGGCGTCAACTTCGAGCTGCTCACCGGCGAGGTGCACGGCCTGGTCGGCGCCAACGGCGCCGGCAAATCGACCTTCATCCGCATGCTCTCGGGGGCGAGCCGGCCGGACACCGGCGAGATCGAGGTGCAGGGCTCGCCGCTGTTCTTCGACAACCCGCGCCAGCAGCGCAGCGCCGGCATCGCGGCGATCTACCAGGAACTGACGATCATCCCTGAGATGTCGGCGCTGTCGAACGCCTTTCTCGGCGAGGTGCCGTCGCGCTTCTTCTTCACCGACCGGCGGCGGATGGAGAGGCGCTTCAAGGAGCTCGCGGCGTGGATGGGCCTCAAGGCTGCGCCCCATGCCAAGGCCGGCACGCTGTCGGTCGCCCAGCAGCAGATGCTCGAGATCATGCGGGCGGTGCAGGCCGAGCAGAGCGTGCTCATCATGGACGAGCCGACGGCGCCGCTCGGCCCCTACGAGCGCTCCCGGCTCTACGACCTGATCGGCCGCCTCAAGGCGAGCGGCGTCTCGATTATCTTCATCTCGCATGACCTCGACGAGGTCCTGCGCCTCTGCGACCGGGTCTCGGTGATGCGTGAGGGGCTGCTCGTGGCCACCAGGACGGCCGCCGGCTGGAGCAAGGACACGCTGGTCCAGGCCATGCTGGGTGACATCGAGATCACTGCTGCGCCGAAGCTGGCGCGGGCCGGCGGCCGCGACGAGCTGCTGCGGGTCAGCGGCATCACCCTGCCCGGCAGCGTCGCCGACATCTCTTTCACGCTCGGCGCCGGCGAGGTGCTGGGCATCGCCGGGCTGGTCGGCGCCGGCCGCACCGAGCTGCTGCGCGCCATCGCCGGCGCGGAGGCCGGCGCCCAGGGCACCCTGCGCCTCGCCGGCGTCGAACGAGCCCTGCCGTGGACGGTCCGCGAGGCGATCCGGCAGGGCATCGTGCTGGCGCCCGAGGACCGCAAGCGCCAAGGGCTGGTGCTGTCGCGGCCGGCGCTGTCGAACCTCATGCTCGCCGACCTCGGCGGCGTCGCCGTCGGGCCGGTGATCGACCGGGCCGCGACGCGCGCCCGTGGCGAGGCCCTCGCGCGCCAGCTGGGCTTCGACCCCGGGCGCCTCGATGTCGAGGCCCTGACGCTCTCCGGCGGCAACCAGCAGAAGCTCGTCCTCGGCAAATGGCTCAACCGCAAGCCGCGCGTGCTGCTGCTCGACGAGCCGACCCGCGGCATCGACCTGGGCGCCAAGCAGGAGATTTTTCAGACCATCCGGCGGCTCAGCGCCGAAGGCATGGGCGTCATCCTGGTCTCGTCCGACCTGGAGGAGGTCGTCGAGCATGCCGACCGGGTGCTGGTGATGGCTCGCGGCCGCCAGATCGGCCTGCTCGACGGAGACGACGCCACGGTGGAACGGATCTTGAACCTGATCTTCGCGGTCGAAGACCGTGCAACCGCGACCGGGGCCGATTGATGAGCAACGCCGACGCCCTTGCCACCACCAGCGCACCGCCGGCCGTGCCCGCCTGGCGGGCGCAGCTGCCGACGCTGATCCGCGTCTACGGCATCATCCTGACGCTCGTGCTGCTGCTGGCGGTCGTGACCATCGGCAATCCCGCCTTCCTATCCCAGCAGAACATCTTCAACATGGCATCGCAGTGGGCGCCGGCCGGGATCATGGCCGTCGGCATGACCTTCGTCATCCTGACCGGCGGCTTCGACCTCTCCGTCGCCTCGGCCTATTCGCTGTGTGCCGTCGTCGCCGCCTACGTGGGGCAGAGCCAGGCGCCCGGGATCGCCTTCGCCGCGGCCATTGCCGTCGGCCTGCTGTTCGGGCTGGTGAACGGCATCCTCGTCGCCGTGGTGCGCATCAACCCGTTCATCACCACGGTGGGCAGCGGCTTCATCATCAACGGCGTCGCCCTGGTGATGACCCAGAACGCCGCCTTCCTGGTCGACAACGAGGGCTTCGGGGTGCTCGGCGCCGGCCGCTGGCACGGCATCCCCTACTCCGGCATGCTGCTCGTGGCCTTCCTTGTCGTCTTCGGGCTGATCCTCGCCCGCACGGTCTACGGCGAGGCCGTCTATGCGGTGGGCGGCAATTACGAGGCGAGCCGCTTGTCCGGCATCCGCGTCCGCGCCGTGGTGGCGAGCACCTACGTGCTGCTCGGCGGCTGTGTCGGGCTGGCGGGCAGCATCGCCGCCTCGCAGCTGAGCTCGGCGCAGGCCAACCTCGACCCCGGCATCATCTTCGACGTGCTGACCATCGTCGTCGTCGGCGGCACCTCACTGTCCGGCGGCTCCGGCGCCATGTGGCGCACCGCCGTCGGCCTCGCCATCATCGCCACCATCTCGAACGGCTTCGTGCTGCTCGATATCAGCCCCTACTATCAATCGATCATCAAGGGCTCCATCATCGTCGCGGCGCTCGCCCTGGACACCGGCCTGACCCGCCTCGTGCGCGCCAAATGACCGGCTGAGCGATCACCCAGTGAGCGGCCAGCGAGCGTCCTGTTCCCGTGACCAGCATCAGGTGACCCCATGAGCTTCTCCCTGGAAGAGACCACCATCCGCGATATCCACGCCGCTTACCTGGCGGGAACGCTGACCTGCGTCGAGCTGGTGCAGGGTTATCTCGACCGCATCGCCGCCTACGACCAGGGCGGCCCGGCGCTCAATTCCTTCGTCAAGCTCAATCCGAACGCCCTGGCGGAGGCCGCCGCCCTCGACAAGGCCTTCGCCGCGAGCGGGACGCTGAGCGGCCCGCTGCATGGCATCCCCGTGGCGGTGAAGGACCAGGCCGAGACCAAGGGCATCGAGACGCGCTTCGGCTGCGTCGGGCTCTCCGGCTACGTGCCGGAGGAGGACGCGACCGTGGTCGCCAAGCTGAAGCAGGCCGGTGCCATCATCCTCGGCAAGACGGCGATGCCGGACTTCGCCACCTCCTGGTTCGGCTATTCCTCGGTCAACGGCGAGACCAAGAACCCCTACGACCTGGACCGCGACCCTGGCGGCTCGAGCGCCGGCACGGGCGCCGCGATCGCCGCCAATCTCGCCACCGTCGGCATCGGCGAGGACACCGGCGGCTCGATCCGCCTGCCGTCGAGCTTCGACAATTTGGTCGGCGTGCGCGTGACGCCGGGGTTGATCAGCCGCAGCGGTCTGTCGCCCCTGGTGGTGTTCCAGGATACGGCCGGGCCGATGGCCCGCACCGTCACCGACGCGGCGATCCTGCTCGACGCCATCGTCGGCTACGACGGCAAGGACCCCTACACCACCGCCTACGTCATCGCCGGGCACACGGGCAGCTACACCCAGAACCTCGACGTCGGCGGGCTGAAGGGCGCACGCGTCGGCGTGCTGAAGGAGGCGTTCGGCAGCGACGAGGATCCCGACTGCGCCCAGGTGAACGCCGTGGTGCGCGCGGCCATCGGCGAGATCAAGTCAGCCGGCGCCGAGATCGTCGAGGTGAGCCTGCCCAACCTCATGGACTTCGTGGTCGAGACCTCGCTCTACATCACCCACTCGCGCCACGACATCAACGCCTTCCTGGCCTCGCGCCCGGCCCTGCCCTATTCGTCGCTCGACGCCATCTACAAGGACGGCCAGTACCACAAGGGCATGGACCTCATCGACGACATCATGACGGGGCCGCTGCACCCGGCCGACGACCCGGAGTACTACCGGAAGCTCGCGGCCCGCGACGCCTTCCAGCGCGCCGTGGTCAAGATCATGGCTGACAACGGCCTGGTGTCGATCTGCTTCCCGCCGTCCCAGGTGCTGCCGCCCAAGCGCGAAGAGCTGCGCGCCGGCAAATGGCCCGTGCTCGCCTTTCCGACCAACACGCTGATCGCGGCGCAGACCTGGCTGCCGTCGATCTGCCTGCCGGCCGGGTTCACGCCTGCGGGCGTGCCGGTCGGCATCGAGATGGTGGTGCTGCCCTACCATGAGCCGGAGCTGTTCAAGCTGGGCTACGCCTTCGAGCAGGCCACGTCGCACCGCCGCCCGCCGGCCAGCGCGCCGCCGCTCTGAGGCCCGGGGCCGTGGCGCGCATCAGCCGCTGCGCCCGGCCATCAGCCGCAGCGGGTTGTACTCGATCACCACGTCGCCGCGCTGGTTGACCACCCGGTTCAGCGTCCGGACCTTGCCGCGGCCGGGACGGGAAGCCGGCTCGGCTGAGATGACCTCGACCTCCACGTGGATGGTGTCGCCGGCGACGGTCGGCTTCAGCACGTTGAGCTCCATGTGCAGGAAGGCGAGCCCGGTGGCTTGTGCCGTCGCGTTGAGCACCAGGCCCTCCGCAACAGCGTAGACGAGGGCCGCAGGAACAAGCCGGCCGCTCGTCGCTGCCTGCGAAGCCCTGTACTGGGCGTCGATGAAGAGGGCCTCCAGCATGCCGGCGCAGGTGATGAAGTTGACCAGATCCGTCTCGGTGATGGTGCGGGCCACGGTCCGGAACACGTCGCCGGGTGTGAAGTCCTCGAAATGGAAACCCGAACCGATGGTGCGCATGTGGACCTGCCCTTTGCCCTATCCGATGGGTGGTCGGGTCAAGTCCGGCCACGACGCTGAAATGTAACGCACTTTCGTCATGGCCAAGCTTGACCCGGCCACCCATCGTTGCTCGACCAAATCGTCCTAGAACGTCAAGCCCTCGCTGGAGCGACGGACGCTCCGATGGAATCGGAGCTGTCGCTCTAACTCTTTGTTTCAGCATCCGATTTGTCCTAAAGCCGGCATCCACTTTTGGGTCCGATGCACTAGCGGTCGCTGCCCGCTTCGGCGAGATCGAAGATCTCGTCCGGCAAGGTCAGCAACTCGCGCCGGATGACCTTGGCCGTCTCGGTCTTGGGCAGCCTGGCGGCGAACTGCACGTAACGGGGCAGCATGAAGCGGGCGACGCGCCCCTCGAGGAACCGCCTGACATCGCGGGGCTCAAGGCGCTGCCGCGCCACAACCACCGCCTTGATCTCCTCGCCGAAGATCGGATCGGCGACGCCGACGACCGCGGCCTCGTCGATATCCGGGTGGGCCAGCAGCGCCGCTTCGATCTCGGCCGGCGCAATGTTCTCGCCGCCGCGTCGGATGGTGTCCTTCAGCCGGCCGCGGAACGACAGGAAGCCGTCCGCATCGAAGATGCCGAGGTCGCCGGTGTGGAACAGGAAGTTGCGGGCGGCCTGCCAGGACGCCTCCGCATTGTCCCAATAGCCGAGCAGCAGCGTGAACGGCCGTTTGGGGCGCACGACGATCTCGCCCGGCGTTCCCGGCGGCACCGGCTCGTCCTGCGCATCGACGACGAGCACCTCCATGTCCGGCCGGACGTGCCCGCAGGTGTCGAAGCGGTAGGCCTCGGTGCTGTTGCCAGTGACCCAGCCGCCGACCTCGGTCATGCCGTAGAGCTCATAGGGCTTGATGCCGAAGCGGTCCTGCATGGCCCGCCAGACCTCGGGCGGGCAGCCGCCGCCGACGCAGCGTGTCAGCCGGTGAGCCGTGTCGGGCTCGCGGACGCGGCTGGTCAGCATCGCGAGCAGCGTGCCCACATAGGTGAACAGGGTACAGCCGAATGTTCGCGCGTCGTCGAAGAAGCTGCCGACCGAGAACTTGGGCCGGATCACGACGGCGCAGCCGGTCTCCAGCGCCGACATCAGTGCGTACATCTGCGGGTTGGCGTGGAACAGCGGCAGGCAGACCATGATGCGGTCGTCGGCCGTGATGGCGAGCGATTTCACCATCCACCGGCCACTCGCCAGATAGGCTTCGTGGCAGTTGAGCACGCCCTTGGGCAGGCCCGTCGTGCCCGACGTGTAGATGATGCTGAGCGGATCGGAGCCCCGCCCGTCGAACAGGACGTCCGGCTCGCACGTGCAGGCGGCCGTGAAGAGATCGGCCTCACCGGCGAACGCAACGACAAGGCGATCGGCGAGCAGGGATGCGATGTCCGCCGCCGCGCGGTCTAGGATCACCTGCTCAGCGAGCACCGTGCACGCGCCCGACTGCGCGATGGAATGGCGCAAGCCCTCGCCCACGAGCCCGGTGTTCACGGAGACCGTGACCGCGCCGATGTTAGCGAGGGCGTAGAACGCGACGACGAACGCCGGCCGGTTACCGCACAGCAAGGCGACGTGATCGCCTGGGCCGACGCCGCGGCTCCGCAGCAGGGTCGAGGTGCGCAGGACCAGGTCGGCGAACTCGGCCCAGGTGATCGTACCGTCGTCGAAGACTAGCGCCGGGGCATCCGGCCGCGCCTGCGCCTGGTGGATGAGCCGGCCGGGCAGCGTCGCGCTCATGGACGGCCCGGGGCCCCGCCCAGCCCGGCCACCGGCAGCAGGAACTTGGCGATGGTGTTCTTGAGGATCTCGGCCGAGCCGCCGGCGACCTCATAGGCCTTGGCGTCGCGCAGGAAGCGGCCGAACGGGCTCGATTCCATGATGCCGTACGCACCGCAGATCTGGGCGGAGCGGGCGGCTACCTCGGTCGCCACGGCGCAGGCCTTGTACTTGGCCTCGCTGCCCCAGCGGGCGATCTGCTCGCCATCGCCCAATGCCCCGGCGGCCCGGTAGATCAACAGCCGCGCGGCGTCGATCTCGGTGAGCATGTCGGCGAAGTACCATTGGATGCCCTGGAACTCGAGCACACGCTGGTCGAACGCGACGCGGTCACGGGCAAAGCTGAGCGCGCCCTCGAAAGCCGCCCGCGCCACGCCGAGGCTGATGGCGCCGGCGAGCGTGCGCGAGTGGTTGAGCACGGTCACCGCCTGGCGCACCCCCTTGCCCTCTACGCCGATCAGGTGGTCGGCCGGCAGGCGCACGTCGTCGAGCACGACGTTCATGTGCGGGCCGTTGCGCAGGCCCCAGGTGGCTGAGTTGGCGCCCTTGTAAATGGACAGCCCGGCTGCATCACGCGGCACCGCGAACACCGAGACGCCGTTCTCCGTCTCGGCCAGGATGATGAAGAACTCGGCCGCCGAGCCCGACGTGATGAAGTGCTTCTCGCCGTGCAGGATCCACTCGCTGCCCTGCGGCCGGGCCTTGGTGTCCAGGCTGCGGATGTCGCTGCCGTGGCTCGCCTCGGTCAATGCGTAGGACGACAGCAGGCCCTCGGCGAAGGCCGGCAGGTAGCGCCGCTTCAGGCTGTCGGCGCCAAAACTGCGGATCATCGTCTGCGCCTGGAAGATGGTGATCAGCGAAATGCCGACGGCCGCGCTCGCCACCGCCAGCTCCTCGCAGACCGCGACCGCGTGCGCATAGCTGAGGCCCGCGCCGCCCAGCTCCGGCTCCAGCACCACGGTGCTGTAGCCGTGGCGAGCCAGGTCCTTCATGATGGCGACGGGATAGATGTCCTCGCGGTCGATGCGCTCGCCTTCCGGCGCCACGACCTCGCGGGCGTAGGCTCGGAGTCGGTCGACGTAGGCTTGGTCGACATAGGCCGACCAGAGCGCCGAGGTATCGATCGAGGGGGCGCTGGCTGTCATGCCGAGCTCCATGTGCGAGGGGTCGGGCGGGCGGCAGCGCTCGCGGGAATCGTCCCCGCTACCGCGTGGTCACGTAGGGGCACTTGCTCTCCGACAGAGGCGCGAACGCCTTGTCGCCGGGGATCGTCGCCTCGAGCTTCAGCAGGTCCCAGGGTTCCCGCGACTCGGCGGGCGTCTTGACCCTGAAGACGTAGAGGTCGTGCACCATCAGCCCGTCCTCGCGGATGCGGCCGTCGGGCGTGAACATGTCCCGCACCGGCGCCGCCTTCATGGCGGCGACGACGGCCTTGGCCTCGGCGGTCTTCGCCGCCTGAACCCCCTTCAGGTAGTGCAGCGTGGCGGAGTAGAGGCCGGCCTGCACCATGGTGGGCATCTTGCCGTGGCGGGCGAAGAAGCGGCGCGACCAGGCACGGCTGGCGTCGTTCAGGTCCCAGTCGAAGGCCGAGGTCAGGTACATGCCCTGCGCCACCGGCAGGCCGAGGCTATGGATGTCGGTGATGAACAGCAGCGCCGCGGCCAGCGTCTGCGTCTTGCTCATCCCGAACTCGTGGGCCTGCTTGATGGTGTTGATGGCATCGGCGCCAGCATTGGCGATGCCGATGACGTTGGCGCCGGAGGCCTGCGCCGTCAGCAGCTGTGACGAGAAGTCCGTGCCGGAGGCGGGCGGGTGCTTCGCCGCGCCGATCACCTTGCCGCCGCCGGCCAGCACGCCGGCTGTGGCGCCGTCCTGCATGGAGCGGCCGCCAGCGTAGTCGGCGGTGATGAAGAACCAGGTATCCTTACCGGCGCGCGTGACGATCTCGGCGGTCGAGCGGCCGATGGCATAGGTGTTGTAGGTCCAGTGCAGCACCGTTGGCTGGCAGTCCTCGCTGGTGAGGCTGGGCTGGCCCGACGAGGTCATCAAGATGACCTTGTTGTAGACCGGCGCCAGCTTCGAGACGGCGAGCGCGGCCGAGGCGCCGGTCACGTCGGTGACCATGTCGACCTTGTCCTCGTCGAACCAGCGGCGAGCGATGTTGGACGCGATGTCGGGCTTGTTCTGGTGATCGGCCGAGTAAAGCCGGACCTTGAACGACGGCTTGTCCTGCGCCTGAAAATCCTCGATCGCCATCTGCGCGGCGATGACCGAGCCTGGCCCGACCAGATCCGCGTAGGCGCTCGCCATGTCGGTCAGGACGCCGATGCGGATCTCGTCCGGCATCGCTGCCGGCTCGGCGCCCGCCTGCCCGGCTGCCAGCAGCATCGCGGCCAGGGCCGCGCCCCATCCGGCCCGTCCAGAGCTTCGCATCCCGTTCCTCCCGATCGCATTGCTTGATGCGGGCGTCGGTCTGCGCCGGGTCCCGCTTGCCCGAAGCCTCCGTCAAAAGCCGACCCGAGTCAACAAAATGAAAATCGGTTCAATTTTCAAAATATGATTGACTCGACCCGGCGGCCGCTCATACTTCCCGGCAAGACAAGATAAAGATGGATGGGAGGATATGAATCTGACGAGCTCCTTGGAGCGAGCCTTGCAGGTCAACGCCACCGGCATAGCAACCATCGATCACGGCAAGTCCCTCACCTGGCGCGAATTCGTCGCGCGGGTGGAACGGCTCGCCGCAGCTTTTCTGAATTCGGGGATCGAGCCCGGCGGCCGCGTCGCGATGCTGGCCAAGAACGGCAGCCGCTACCTCGAATACTACTACGCGACGTTCTGGGCCGGCGGCATCGCGGTACCCCTCAATACCCGCTGGGCCGTTCCCGAGATCACCTTCGCGCTGACCGATTCAGGTGCCCGGATCCTGATCCTCGACGATCACTTCGCCGCGCTCGCGCCCGATCTGCTGGCGGCCGCGCCGGACGTTCGGACACTGATCTTCTGTGGCGCGGGCTCGGCGCCTGACGGCGCGCTGCATTGGGAGAGCCTGATCGCCGCTGCGGAGCCGGTGCGCGACGCCGTCCGCGGTTGGAACGATACCGCCGGCATCTTCTACACCGGCGGCACCACCGGGCGGTCCAAAGGCGTCATGCTGAGCCACGGCAACCTGGTCACCAACGGCATGGCGGAGGCCATCTGGCTCAACATGCGCCAGCGCTCGTCCTACCTGCACGCGGCGCCGAGCTTCCACCTGGCCGACGCCGCGGCGGGCTTCGCCCTAACGGCGGTCGCCGGCACGCACGTCTTCGTCGAGGCCTTCGATCCGGCCGAGGTGCTGCGCGCCATCGCCGACAGCGGCGCCACGCACCTCCTCCTGGTGCCCACCATGATCCAGATGCTGATCGAGCACCCGGGCTTTTCGCCCGGGAAGGCGGCCTCGGTCGAGACCATCTTCTACGGCGGTTCGCCCATGGCGGAAGCGCTGCTCGAGCGCGCCATCGCGGCCCTGCCCCGGGTGCGCTTCGTGCAGGCCTACGGCATGACCGAGACGTCGGCCATCGCCACCATTCTGGAGCCGGATTTTCACGTCACGAGCGGCCCCAACGCCGGCAAGCTGCGCTCCGCCGGTCGCCCGGCTTCGCACGTGGCGCTCAAGATCGTCGACGCGGAGGATCGGCCGCTGCCACCCGGCGAGGTCGGCGAGATCGTCGTGCGCGGCCCCAACATCACCGCGGGCTACTGGAACCAGCCGGAACTCAGCGCGTCGACCCTGCGCAACGGCTGGATGCACACCGGCGACGTGGGCTATCTGGCGGAGGACGGCTTCCTCTATGTGGTCGACCGGCTCAAGGACATGATCATCTCGGGCGGCGAGAACGTCTATTCGGCCGAGGTCGAGAACGCCATCGCCCAGCACCCGGCCGTGCGCCTGTGCGCGGTGATCGGCATCCCGGACCAGCGCTGGGGCGAGGCCGTGCACGCGGTGGTCTGGCCGGTGGCGGACGCGAACGTGACGGGCGACGACATCATCGCTCACTGCCGCCGCCACATTGCCGGCTACAAGTGTCCGCGCAGCGTCGACGTCACCGATCGGGAGGTGCCCCTGTCGGCGGCCGGCAAGATCCTCAAGACCATGCTGCGCGAGCCCTATTGGCGCGCCCACGACAAGCATATCCATTGAGGCGGGGGGCGACATGACACGACCGATCTTCGCCGAGGAGCACCACGCCTTCCGCGCTTCCGTCCGCCGCTTCTACGCGGAGCACGTGACGCCCCACCGCGACCGCTTCGAGGAGCAGGGCTACGTCGACCGCGAGGTCTGGCGCCAGGCCGGCGAACTCGGCTTCCTCTGCATGGCGATCCCCGAAGCCTACGGCGGCGCCGGCGCCGACCGGCTCTACCCCGCCGTCATGCTGGAGGAGCAGGGCCGCGCCGGCGATAGCGGCCCAGGCTTCTGGGTCCATTCCGACATCGCCGCGCCCTACATCCTCGCCTACGGTTCGGAGGAGCAGAAGCGCACGTGGCTGCCGCGCCTCGCCACCGGCGAGGCCATCCTCGGCATCGCCATGAGCGAGCCGGGGGCGGGCTCGGACCTGCAGGCCATCCGCACCACTGCCGTCCGCGACGGCTGCGACTACGTCATCAACGGCTCCAAGACCTTCATCTCCAACGGCTGGAACGCCGACCTCGTCATCCTGGTGTGCAAGACCGACCCGGCGGCCGGCGCCAAGGGTATCTCGCTCGTCCTGGTGGAGACCGACCGGCCCGGCTTCCGGCGCGGCAAGCTGCTGAAGAAGCTCGGGCTGCGGGCGCAGGATACGGCCGAGCTCTACTTCGACGACCTGCGGGTGCCGGCGAGCAACCTGCTGGGCGAGGAGGGCAAGGGCTTCGGCTATCTGATGAAGGAGCTGGCCTGGGAGCGCATGCAGATGGCGACCCTCGGCCTCGCCGTCTGCGAGAAGGCGATCGACGACGCCTACGCCTACACCAGCGATCGGCGCGTCTTCGGCAAGGCGGTGGCCGACTTCCAGGTCACCCAGTTCCGGCTGGCCGAGCTCGCCACCGAGACCAAGGTCGGCCGCGTCTTCGTCGATCATTGCCTGGAGCTCGTCGTGCGCGGCGGCCTCGACCCGGTGACCGCGGCCATGGCCAAATACTGGTGCACGGACTTGCAAGGCCGCGTCGTCGACGGTTGCCTGCAGCTCTACGGCGGCTACGGCTTCGTGTGGGACACGCCGATCGCCCGGGCCTATGCCGACGCCCGCGTGCAGCGCATCGCCGGCGGGACGAACGAGATCATGAAGCAGATCATCGCCAGGGCACTGCCCGATATCATCGCCAAGACCCGTTTATGAAAAAGCCCGTTTCTGACAAGACCCGATTTTGACAAGACCCGAACCTGAGAGGACGCCGCCATCCCCGCCCAGCCCATCCAGAAGCCCCGTCGCCAGCGCGTGAGCCGCGAGGAGCGGGCGCGCCAGAACTGGGATGCCCTCATCAACGCCGCCGCCGAGATCGTCGGCGAGGATGGCTACGGGGGCGCCAACATCGCGCGCGTCACCGCTCGCGCCGGGCTCGCACTCGGCACGTTCTACCAGTATTTCGAAAGCCGCCAGGACCTGTTCGACAAGCTGCTGCCCGAGGTGGGCGGGCGCATGCTCGGTGCCCTCGGCCAGGAGATCCGCGGCGCCAGCTCCGCCGTGGAAGTGGAGGAGCGCGGCACGCGCGCCTACTTCGACTACGCCAAGGCCAATCCGTCGACGCTGCGGGTGTTCACCGAGGCGCAGGTGTTCGCACCCGACGCCTACGAGCAGCACATGGCCAACGTGCTGGGCCACTACACGGACTCGCTGCGCGCCAACAAGGAGAACGGCGAGTTCGCCGATTTCAGCGCGCGCGAGCTCGAGGTGCTGGCCCTGATCCTGATCGCAGCGCGCACGCTGATCTACGAGCACTACAACCAGCGGGGCGAGGTGCCGAAGTGGGTGCTGCGCACCTACCTCAAGATCGTGCGGGCGCTGGCGGAAACACCGGCGGCCAAAGCGCCGGCGCTCAGCCCGGCGCCGGATAAGCCGCCCGATCCCTGACCGGGCGCCCAAGCAGCGCAGGGCTGCGCGCCCGCGCCACCCATGACCGACGATTGTGCCGCGCCCCGTGCCAAGCGGGCGAACGGCCGAGGCTTGCCGACAAGCGATGGAGTTCACATGGACGGACGAGCGGTACCGGTGCCGACGCCGGAAACCAGCCATTTCTGGGAAGGAGCGGCGCGCGGCGAGCTGCTGCTGCAGCGCTGCGACGCCTGCGCTTCAGTGTATTTCCCACCACGGCCGTTCTGCCCGGCCTGCGCCAGCCGTCAGGTCTCGGTGTGCAGGGCCAGCGGCCGCGGCCGCCTGCTGAGCTACACCATCAGCCATCGCGACGTGCCGGGCTACAAAGCGCCCTATGCCATCGCCGTCGTCGAGCTGGACGAGGGCCCACGGATGATGAGCAACATCGTCGATTGTCCGCAGACGCCGGAAGCGCTGCGGCTCGACATGCCGCTGGAGGCGACCTTCCGCCAGATCAGCGACACGATCTGGCTGCCGCAGTTCCGGCCGGCGGAGGCGCGGCCATGAGCAAGCCCCGCGCAGCCATCGTCGGCGCAGCCGAGACCACGCTTCTCGGCACCGTCCCGACCATGTCGCAGCTGCAGCTGCACTGCGACGCGGCACTGAACGCCATCGCGGACGCGGGACTGACGCCCGCCGACATCGACGGCATCGCCTGCGCCGAAGAAATGCCCTGGCTCATCGCCAAGCACCTGGGCATCACGCCCGTCTGGGTGGACGGCACCGACGTGGGCGGCTGCTCCTACATCATGCACCTGAGCCATGCGGCTGCGGCGATCGAGGCGGGCCTGTGCACGACGGTGCTCATCACCCACGGCGAGAGCGGACGCTCGCAGGTGGGCGTCGGCCCGCTCGACATGAAGTGGACCGACATGCACCGGCAGTTCGAGCTGCCCTATGGCGTCTGGGGTCCGCCGAGCCTGTTCACGATTCCGGTGCTTCGTTACATGCAGACCTACGGGCTGACCGAGGAGCAGCTCGCCATGGTGCACGTGGTGCAGCGGCAATGGGCAGCGCTCAATCCACGCGCCACCCTGCGCGACCCCATCGACGTGGACGGCGTGCTGAGCTCGCGCATGGTCTGCTACCCCTTTCGCAAGCTGATGTGCTGCCTCGTCACCGACGGCGGCGGCGCGCTCGTGGTGACGTCGGCGGAGCGCGCCAAGGACAGGCCCGGTCGGCCCGTCCACCTGCTCGGCAGCGCCGAGGCGCTCGAGATGCCGATGATCAGCCAGATGGAGGATTTTACCTCCAGCAAGGCTTTTCGCGTGTCCGGCAGCCGGGCGTTCGAGCGCGCCGGCATCAGCCACGGCGACGTCGATCACCTGATGATCTACGACGCCTTTGCCCACCTGCCGATCTATGGCCTGGAGGATCTGGGCTTCGTCGCGCCCGGCGAGGCCGGCGCCTTCATCGCCGAGGGGCGCACCGCGCCCGGCGGCGAGCTGCCGACCAACACCAACGGCGGCGGCCTCTGTTACATGCACTCCGGCCGCTACGGCATGTACGCGCTGCAGGAAGGGGTGCGGCAGCTGCGCGGCACCGCCGCGGCCCAGGTGCCCGACGCGCAGATCTCCGTGGTGCACGGGGTCGGCGGCATGTTCGGCGCGGCGGCGACGGCCGTGCTCACCAACCAGTAGCGCGATGCACGCGACCGACCGCCCTCCTCGGCCCTGCACCGGCGGGACCGAGTGGTTCCAGGACGCAGCCTTTGGCCCGCAGATGGTGGTCGTGCCCGCCGGACGCTTCACCATGGGATCTCCGCCCGATGAAGCCGAGCGGGAGCCCTGGAAGGCGGGTACCGAAAGCCCGCGGATCGAGGTCGCCATCGCCCGCCCCTTCGCCATTGGCCGGCTCGCCGTGACACGCGGCGAATTCGCCGCGTTCGTCGAGAGCGCCGGTTATGTCGTCGAGCCCGGCGCACGCCGCTGGGTCGACGACGGCTGGCAGGTCGACCCGGACGCGTCATGGGCCGACCCGGGCTATCCGCAGGACGACGACCACCCGGTGGTGGCCGTCAACTGGCACGATGCCATGGCCTATGTCACCTGGCTCGCGGCGGAGACCGAGCGTCCCTATCGGTTGCCGAGCGAGACGGAGTGGGAGTACGCCGCCCGTGCCGGCACGGTCACCGCGTTCTGGTGGGGGCCGTCGATCTCGCCGGCTGCAGCCGTCTATCGCGACAGCCGCGAGCCCGGGACCGTGCCGGCGGACGCCTTCCCGCCCAACGCGTGGGGGCTTCACAACGTGCACGGGAACGTCTGGCAGTGGTGCGCCGACTGCTGGACGGACAGCAATGCCGGCAATTCCGGCGACGGCAGCGCGCGTGACACCGGCGACTGCCGCCGCCGTATGGTCCGCGGCGGCTCTTGGGGAAGCGCCCCCAAGTACCTCCGCAGCGCCTACCGCAGCAGCCTGCCGGCCGGACATCGGTTCATCTACACCGGCTTCCGCGTCGCCTGCTCGCTCGATTGAACGGCCGCTCAAGCCACCGCCCCGAAAATCCAGGATCTTCGGCCACAAGATAGCTTCCATCATGGAAGCTATTGACTCGTGACTTCCATCATGGAAGTTAAACGGCTTCATCGGGTGCGATGCGATGCAACGCAAATGCTTCAAGTCCATGCCCTGCCCGATCGCGCGCAGCCTGGAGAAGGTGGGCGAGTGGTGGAGCATTCTGATCCTGCGCGATGCATGGCGCGGCACGACGCGCTTCGACGAATTTCAGAAGAGTCTCGGGATCGGCTCCAACACACTGACGCGCCGCCTCAACTGGCTGGTCGCTCAGGGCCTGCTGGAGCGCCGCGAATGTGCGGGCCATCAGAACCGGCGCGAATATGTGCTGACCGCATCGGGCCGCGACTTCCAATCCGTCCTGGAGGCTTTCATCGCGTGGGGCAAGCTGCATGCGCCCCCGACCGAGGCAGCACCGCACGACGGCGCGGCCGCAACTTTCCACTCGATCGGCCGGCCCGCGGCAGATCGCCCCCGCCCAAGACCACCCTCCGCGAAAAGACCACCCTCCGCAAAAAGGTAGACCGATGCCCACGCTGTTCGACCCGGTCCAGATCGGCGCTTTGAGCTTGCCCAACCGCATCGTCATGGCGCCGCTGACCCGGATGCGCGCCTTCGACGAGCGCAGTCCCGGCCCGATGAACGTGAAGCACTATGTCCAGCGGGCAGGTGCCGGTCTCATCCTGTCGGAGGCCACCTCCGTCAGCCCGCAAGGCGTCGGCTATCCCAACACGCCGGGTCTGTGGTCCGACCGGCAGGTGAGCGGCTGGGCGGAGGTCACCGCCGCCGTTCACGCCGCGGGCGGACGGATCGTGTCGCAACTCTGGCACGTGGGGCGTGTGTCGGACCCGATCTTTCATGACGGCAAGCCGCCCGTAGCTCCCAGCGCCATTGCGCTCGACGGCAACGTCAGCGTCCTGCGGCCCCAGCGTCCCTATACCGTGCCGCGTGCGCTCGACACGGACGAGATCCCGGGCATTGTCGAGGATTTCCGCGTCGGAGCGGCCCACGCGCTCCGTGCCGGCTTCGACGGCGTCGAGCTGCACGCGGCCAACGGCTACCTGTTCGACCAGTTCCTGCACGACGGATCGAACAAGCGGACCGATCGCTACGGCGGCGCTATCGAGAACCGGGCGCGCTTCCTGCTCGAGGCCGTCGATGCGCTCCTTACCGTCTGGCCGGCGGACCGGATCGGCGTCCACTTGAACCTGGCGTCGAGCTCGCACGCGATGCACGATTCCGATCCCAGCGCCCTGTTCTCCTACGTCGCCGAGCAGCTCAGCGCGCGCCACCTCGCCTTCATTTTCGCCCGCGAGGAGTTTGGGCGCGGCGAGCAGCAGATCGGCCCGCTCGTGCGTCGCCTGTTCAAGGGCGCGTTCATCGTCAACGAGGGCCTGACGCAGGAGACGGCGGAGCAGGCCATCGCCCACGGCGAAGCGGACGCAGCCGCCTTCGGCCGGCTCTTCATCGCCAATCCCGACCTCGTCGAGCGCTTTCGCCGCGGCGCGCCGCTCAACGCCGTCGATGCCAAGACGATCTACACGGCGGACGAGACGGGCTACAACGACTATCCCGTGCTGGAAGAGGCGGCGGGCTGAGGGGCCATCGCCCACCATGTGACCGTCGGCTGGGGCATCGACAACGCCGACGGACACGGGCATCCGCATCGCCCGCGCGCTCGACTGCGCGGCAGCTCACGCCACGGCGACCGGCTCCTCGGCCTCCGCCTTCACCCGCTCCAGCCGGTACTTGCGGTCGTAGAAGTCCTGATGCTCGGCGTGGGTGGTGATGTTGACGATGGCGGAATCGTTGAGCTCGTCCTCGAAGATCGAGACCACGTCGTTGCGGTAGCGGATGTCGATCTGCTCGATCGCCTCGTCGATGATGATCCAGCGCGGCTGCTGGATCAGCGCCCGGGCGAAGGCGAGGCGCTGCTGCTCGTCGTGCGACAGCTCGCGGTCCCATTCGGCATAGCGGTCGAGGTTGGCGGCGAAATGGTCGAGCTTGACGCGGGCCAGCGCCTTGCGCAGGGCATCGTCACTGGCCGGATCCTGCGCGAGATAGAGCAGCGTGTCGCGCAACGTGCCCGGCGGCAGGTAGGGCAGCGTCGGCATGAACATGATCTCGCTGCGCGGCGGCAGGTGGATGGTGCCGCGCCCGATCTCCCACAGGCCGGCGATGGCCCGGAACAGGCTGGTCTTGCCGACCCCCTGCTCTCCCGCGATGAGCACATGGTCGCCGGGATGCAGGGTGATGTCGGGCTTGCTCAGCGTGGCCCGGTGATTGTTGCAGTCGATCTCCAGGTCGGCGAACGACAGGGTGTCGTCAGTGCTCCGCTCGCGCTGGATCTGCTCCTCGCCCTTGGTCGGCGGCGCCTCGTCCATGCGCAGCAGCGCCTGGCGGAAGGACACGACGCGGAACAGCGTCGCCTGCCAGTCGGCGATGACGGCGAAATTGTCGACGAACCAGCGCAACGCCTGCTGCACCTGATTGAAGGCGCCGACCGCCATCATCAGCGCGCCGAACGTGAGCTTGCCGCTGAAATAGGCGGGCGCGGCGACGATGATCGGCGCCACCAGGGCGAACCAGCCGTAGCCCGAGGTCACCCAGGTCAGCCGCGCCAACGCCGAGACCAGCCGGCGCATGGCGCCGAGCACGTTGTTGAGCGGCGCGTCCAGCCGGCGGCGCTCGTCCGCCTCGCCGCCATAGAGCGCCACCGCATCCACGTGCTGGTTGACGCGCACCATGGCGACGCGCAGATCCGCCTCGCGCGCATAGCGCTGGCCGTTGTAGGCGATGAGGCGGCGGCCGAACAGCCAGCTGAGCCAGGACGCGGTGCCGGCGTAGAACAGCGCCGACCACACCATGTAGCCCGGGATGGCGAACTCGGTGCCCTTGTAGTTGAACACCACGCTCTTCGACAGGCCCCACAGCACGCCGACGAAGCTGATCAGGAGCAGCGTCGACTGGAACAGGCCGATGGCAAGCTGGGCCGAGAGCTCGGTCAGGTGGCGCGTGTCCTCGGCCATGCGCTGATCCGGATTGACGCCGATGTTGCCGGCTCGGCTGATGCGGAAGGCCCGGCCCGGCGCCAGCCACTGGTCCAGCAGGTCGCGCGTCGCCTGCTTGCGCAGCACCAGCTTGAGCATCTCCTGCAGCCAGGTCTGCGCCACGACCAGGCACAGCAGCACGCCGGCGATGACGGCGAAGACGCCGAGCTGGCGCATGAAGGCGGAGAAGTTGCGGCCCGACAGGGCGTCGTAGAACGGCTGGTTCCAGGCGTTGAGCACGATCTGCATGTAGGCGACCGCACCGACGACGATGACGACGCCGATCAACAGCAGGCCGAGCTGGTTGCGCTCCGGCGACGCGATCGCCGCTTTCACCAGCATGTTGACGTCGGCGGCGAGCCGACGGTTCGAATACTCCTGGTCGGTGCCTTCGGGCCCGGTCGCACCGCTCATCCTGCCCTCATCCGCTGGCCGCGTACAGCCGCAACGGCAGCTGCCAGCGCGCCACCGTCGAGGAACACCATGTTCATACCGATCCCGGTCGTCGCGCCCTGGCCCGCCACCTGCCGTCTCTCCCCAACGTTTGAACCGGCGTCTAAGGCCAATTCGGTCAGGAGCCAAACGATCGTTTCATCCGAGCGGGTACGATAGACTCCGGCGTCGAACGCATTCATGCGTGGGGCTGTCGCCTTCTGTCCAGAGCCGCCGGAGCCTCGTGTGTCCAAACTCACGTCCTTCCTCGCCCAGATCCCGCCCGCCGCCGACACGGCGAGCGGCCGGCCCGTGGACCGGTCACTCGCCCTGTTGGCGGCCATGACGGTCGACGAGAAGATCGGGCAGCTCAATATGGTGAGCGCCGACGCGGTGATAACCGGGCCGGCCGGCGCACCGGACGGGCTCAAGGGCCTCGCGCACGGCGGCGTCGGCAGCGTTCTCAACATCTGGGGTGACGATGCCCGCGCCCTACAAAGGATTGCGACCGAGACGACGCGCCTCGGCATCCCCCTGATCTTCGGCCTCGACGTGTTGCACGGCCACCGCACCGTGTTCCCCATTCCACTGGCGGAGGCGGCGTGCTTCGACGACGGAATCTGGCGGCAAACGGCGGCGGAGGCAGCCCGCGAGGCAGCGGAGGATGCCGTCACCATGACCTTCGCGCCGATGCTCGACGTGTCCCGCGATCCGCGCTGGGGGCGCATCAGCGAGAGCTGCGGCGAGGATCCCCTCGTCACCGAGCGCGTCGCCCGCGCCAAGGTGCGCGGCTACCAGGGCGACGACCTCGCCGATCCGCGCACGGTTGCGGCCACGGCCAAGCACTTCGCGGGCTACGGCGCGGTGGCCGGCGGCCGCGACTATGATGCCGCCGACATCTCCGACGCCGCCATGCGCGCCGTCTACCTGCCGCCGTTCCGGGCTGCGGTGGAGGCCGGCGTCGCGGCCGTGATGCCGGCCTTCATCACGGTGGCCGGCATCCCGATGACCGCTCACATGGCGCTGCTGCGCGGCGAGCTGCGCGACCGCTGGGGCTTCGAGGGCGTCACCGTCAGCGACTACAACGCCGTGGCCGAGCTGATCGCCCACGGCGCCGCCGAGAGCGGGCCGGAGGCGGCCGCGCTGGCGCTGGGCAGCGGCAACGATATCGACATGGTCTCCGGCCTCTACGTGTCGGGGCTTCCCGGAGCGCTGGACGCCGGCGCGGCCGCCCTGGAGGATCTGGACGAGGCCGTGCTGCGCCTGCTGCGGCTGAAGGAGCGGCTCGGCCTGTTCGACGACCCGGTCCGCGCCTGTCCGCCCTCCGCCGCCGACGAGGTCGCCCGGCGCCGCCGGATCGCGCGGGAGGCAGCGCGCGGCTCGGCGGTGCTGCTGACCAATCCCGGCGATCTGCTGCCGCTGCGGGCCGATCTCGGCCGCATCGCCGTCGTCGGCCCCCTGGCCGTCTCGAAGGCCGACATGTTCGGGCCGTGGGCCGGAACCGGTGACACGTCCACCGTGGTGACCTTCGCCGAAGGGATCCTAGCGGCCTGGCCGGAGGCGCAGGTGGAGATCGTCGGCGTCGGCGACCCGGCGCGGCTGGAGGCGGAGGCGGTTGAAGCCGCCCGCCACGCCGACGTGGTCATCCTGTGCCTGGGCGAGACCGCGGCCATGAGCGGTGAGGCGGCGGCCCGCTCCGATCCGTCCCTGCCGGCGGGCCAGCAGGCCTTGCTGGACGCCGTGCTCGCCACCGGAACACCGACCGTGGTGCTGCTGTCGTGCGGCCGGCCGCTGGTGGCGCCTGCCCTGTTCGCGGCGCCCTGCGCCGTGCTCGCCACCTGGTTCCTCGGCAGCGAGGCCGGCCATGCCGTGGCCGACCTGCTCTCGGGCGCCGTAAGCCCCAGCGGCAAGCTGCCGGTATCGTGGCCTCGGGCCGTCGGGCAGATCCCGGTACATTACGCCGTGACCGCCACCGGCCGGCCGCACGAGGCCGGCAACCGCTACACGGTGGGGTACGCGGACCTGGCGATCGAGCCGCAGTTCGCATTCGGCCACGGCCTCTCCTACGGACGCTTCCGCTATCATGGGCTTCGCGTCGCCGCGCGTGGCGACGGCCCGGACGATGCAGTCGAGATCGAGGTCACCGTCAGCAACGACGGCGACCGCCCGGCGCGGGAGACCGTGCTCGTGTTCGCCCACGTGCGCACGCACGGCATCAGCCGGCCGCTGCTGGCGCTCCGGGAGTTCGCCGGGGCCGAGCTGGCGGCCGGCGCGTCGACCGTCGTTGCCTTCCGTACGAGCCGGCGGGCGCTCGCGAGCTGCACCTCGGACGAGCCCTACGTCAGCCCCAGCCGTCTGGAGGTCGTCGTCGGCCCCTCGGCCGCGCCGGAAGGTCAGTTGCGGGCGCGCGTCGAGGTGCCGGTCGGCTGACGGGCACAGGCGCTACTCGTAGTGGAGGATCGGCCGCTGCGTGCCGGCATCGCGCGTCGCGGCCGCGCCGTGCCATCGGACGTCGCGAATGCGCGGATCCCGACCCTGCAGGCCTGGAGCGAGAGCGCAGGGTGCGTCCTCGTCGAGGCTCGCGTCGGCGGCAAGACGGTCGTATCCGACGCGTGCTTCGAACACGTCCGATTCCCCGGGGCAGTTCGGTCGTTTTCGTCTCGACATGACCGGATCGCCACGCAACATTCAACAGCAGCCCAAGGAGCGCACAATGAGAGAAGCCGTCATCGTATCGTATGCCCGCACCGGATTGGCCAAAGCCGGCCGCGGCGGCTTCAACATCACCCCGCCGATGTCGATGGCGGCGCATGCGATCAAGCATGCGGTCGAGCGCTCCGGCGTCGCGCCTGAGTTCGTCGAGGATTGCTATCTCGGGAACAACGCGCACGGCGCGCCGAACATCGGCCGCCAGGCGGCGCTGCTCGCCGGGTTGCCCATAACGACCGGCGGCGTATCGATCAACCGCTTCTGCTCGGCCGGCCTCCAGGCCATCGCCATGGCAGCCAATCATATCCGCGGCGACGGCGCCGATTGTGTCGTGGCCGGCGGCGTGGAGAGCATCTCCGTTCCCGGCGGCGGCGTGCCGACGGAGTCGATCGATCCGGAGCTTACAAAAATCGCGCCGGCCATTTTCATGGCGATGATCGATACGGCCGACATCGTGGCCGAGCGCTATGGGGTCAGCCGCGAATATCAGGACGAGTATTCGCTGGAATCGCAGCGCCGCATGGCCGCGGCGCAGGCGGCCGGACTGTTCAAGGACGAGATCGTGCCGATGGCGACCCGCATGAAGCAGGTCGACAAGGCCACCAAGGCAGAGACGATCGTCGATTATGTCGTGAACAGGGACGAGTGCAATCGTCCGGAGACGACGCTGGACGGATTGGCCAAGCTTGAGCCGGTGAAGGGTCCCGGCAAGTACATCACGGCCGGCAACGCCAGCCAGCTGTCCGACGGCGCTGCCGCCGTCGTGCTGATGGAAGCGAAGGAGGCCGAACGCCGCGGCCTGCAGCCCCTCGGACGTTTCGTCTCCTGGGCGGTGGCGGGCTGCGAGCCCGACGAAATGGGCATTGGCCCGGTGTTCGCCGTGCCGAAGCTGCTGCAGCGCCAGGGCCTGAAGGTCGACGACATCGACATCTGGGAGCTGAACGAAGCTTTCGCCAGCCAGTGCCTGTACAGCCGCGACAAGCTCGGCATCGATCCGGCCAAGTACAACGTCAATGGCGGCTCGATCGCCATCGGCCATCCGTTCGGCATGACAGGCGCGCGTTGTACCGGCCACCTTCTGCAGGAAGGCCGTCGGCGCAAGGCGAAGTGGGGCGTCGTCACCATGTGCATCGGCGGCGGTCAGGGCGGCGCGGGGCTGTTCGAGATCTACAACTGATCACCCTGCACCGAACGGAGCAGAGACCAGCGTCCCGCCGCCGCTTGGCGGCGGGACGCTCGGAGACGGCTGACGCTCAAATCTGCGGGAGGCGAACGAACAGCCCGCGTTCGACACCCTGCTTTCTTGCTGAGGAAGCGCCGGACAAGTCCGGCTATCACGTTTCGGCAGCAGAGAGCTTTGTCCTCCAACACGACCCCAACAAGGAGGTACCGGTTTCTGGACAAAATCATAGTCAAAACAAAGTCCTAGCACAGAATTCTTCGAATATAATCATCCTGCTCTAGTGTGGCTTAAGAATCCGAACTTCGCGCCACCTCGTGGCGACGCTGGGAGCAAATTTCGGGTTCTCAAGGCACACTAGCAACTCTGCGATTCGAGTGCGGGTTAATGGATCTGAAGGTCCTGAACATGGATGCCATGTGGGGGGACGGACACTTCAGATCCACCACACTAGGGGTCGACCGGCGTCTTAGCCCCGGGAGCCTCCTCCATACCTTGCTCGAACCACAGGACATCATGGAAGCGCGGATCGTTGGCCAACGCGACGGCGAGCTTGCTCAGGATGTCGAGGTAGGCCGGATGGTAGCGGCGGAACGGGTTGCCGATAAATTTGTTCTGGTCGAACAGAAACAGATATTCGTCGTCGCGATCCTCATTGCGGCCGAAATGGGAGATCTGACACCAGAGGCTCCGGCGCTCGAACGTGACATAGAGGTTCCAGCCCTGTTCGCCCTGGGGATCCGGCGGGCTGACGTCGCAGCCCAGCTCCCGCAGCACCTGGGCGATGGCGTCTGCAACGGACCGGCCACCATATTGGAGGATGCCCTCCCCATCGTCGATGACATCGGTGGGGAGATCCGAACGGAACTCCGCCCACGGCCTGACCTTCACGTCGAGATCTCCTGCCCTGCTAGCCGGTTAGCCGACCCTCGCAACCATGAATTGCCGAGTCAGCGCCGTCAAGAACATAGAAGGAACATTTGATGAGCACGCACGCCTAGCACGGCTGTCGAAGGCGGCGATCCGGTGCTGCCCCTCTATGTCGCCCCCGCCATGCGGTCACTGTCACGCGTCGTCGCCGGCCGACGCTTGCGATCCGGGAAGTGCCAAGAAGGGCTCTTCGTGTCCAAAGGGGGGCTCGAACGGCATTCGACCCACGGCTTGAGTTTAGGCACGATGACCTCCGCTCTTGCGCCTACGGAGCTCTACGGCATGCCGCGCAAAGGCGGCGTGACCCACGACGGGGCGAGCGGCCAACCGGTGGGCTTGCGCCAGGGCGCCACCTCGATTGCCTCATCATCTTCAGGCGGCCCCGAATTCCGCAGCCCGTGCGACGCACCTCCCACACCCGTCCCGACGCCCAAACCCGTGCCCACTGCCTCCTTTAGAGGCGCCGGAGCGCCGGACCACGCGCGCTCCAACCAACCGAACTTGTCGAGATCCAGCTTCTTGCCGCTCCAACCCTGGCCGCGTCCCGCACCCGGCAGCCTGGTTCCAAAGAACATCGGATCGATTGCGAAGTGCCCCTCATAGAATTGCCCGCGCGCTATATTTCGCGGCTTCCAGACGTTGAAGGGGCCATCCATATAGCTTTTCGGCAAAATAGAGAATCCGAGCCACCGTTGGGTAACGGGATTGATCCAATTTGCCCAGCGTCGAGGAATGTAGTGATGCCCCCAGCCGGTGTAAGGCTGAGCCAAATAATCTGCCAACCACCGGGAGAAACCCTGATCCATGAAATGGGCGGCGCTATACGGCCGGACCGTCCTGCTCATCAGACCGGCCGCTTTAAGCCCCCACCAGCAAATAGCGTTCCAATGTCGAAGCCGACCTCGCCCTGGTTCATCCCAATATCAAAGTTACGTCGCAGCTCACCACCGAGGGTGTCAGCGGCGGGGCTTGCACCTGGATCCAAGTCCACCAGCATCTGGTGGTATATCTTCTTGCCACCATCAATGACTCTTTGTGGATCACGAAGGCCGGCAGCAACGTAACGCCCGACCTGCTCGCCGGTGTTATAGAGCGTCGTGCGAGCAGATTCGCCAGGCAGCAGACGATCCAGCACAGGATTCTGAAGCCTGGCCAGGAAGAGTCCCGCTTCGCCGACTCCCAAAACGTTGTGTACCAGCCCTCTGCCGAGCCCGGCGACATTCCCTGCCCGTCGTGCGGCAGAAGGCGCCCACGCCTTGGCTGTCGGGTGTTGATCCAGCCATCGCAGTAATCCGGCTTGGCCGGCTGGCGCGCCGGCCGCCGGTTCGCCCGGCCAAGGATGCCCTTCGGTTCGGCTCGGCGCGTTCGGCCTGAGGAACACGTCGAAGTAAGCCGGCTCCTTTTCGCCGGCCAGATCAGCGATGTTTTGAGTAGGGGGCGCGTCGATCGCTTGAGGAACGGGCCGCACCCGTGTGGGCGACTCCGTCGCTTCCGGCGGATCTAACGGTGCTGGTCCGGCCAATGCATCGAGCGTCTGTGCCGGCTCCGCCAGCGTGCTCAGGCGCTGGCCGCGTTCCCAGGGGGATGCCAGCGGCGTCAGTCCGCCGCGCCGGCCTCCTGAACCGCCGATCGGGATTGCACCCGCGCGATCACGTTTCGACTGTAGTCCCGCCATAAGCTTGCTCGCTCCCGCGTTCGCCGGCGCCGGCCCTTTGCTCCGATACACGGATACAACTATGCCTTGCAGACACCGAAAAATCAAGAACATAAGAAGAACATTATGTGGACAAAACAGGACTTCTCAGCTCAACGCGAACGAAAACCTTCGTGAGCTCGCCGGCGCGGTGCGAAACTGTGATCTCCTACGGGCACATGCGCTATCACGGGCTCAGCGTGGCGGCGCACGGCCACGACGACACGGTGGAGGTCGAGGTGACCGTGAGCGACGAGGGCGAACGCCCGGTGCGGGAGACCGCGCTGCTCTCCTCTCAAATGCGCATGCACAGCGCCGCCCGGCCGCTGCTCGCGCTCCGGATTTCGCCGGGGCGGAGCTGGCGGCTGGCGCGTCGGCCGCCAGCTCGTTCCGCACTGGCGGGCGAGCGCTCGCCGGCTACGGCTCGAACGAGCCATACGTCAGGCCCAGCCGCCCTAACCCTCGGCTGCGCCGGAGGGGCAACTGCGAGCGCTCGTGGAGGAGCCGGTCAGTTGATCCGCAGGAACTCGAGCGGAACGCGATGTTTCGATCCCGTCCACATCTACTCTCGGACGCGGTTCCCGCAGTCGCGCGTGCACCTGGCTGCGCCCACAAGCAGGGACAAGCCCACTGTTGCTCCGGTGTGCCGATGGCAGCGGACGCGGGCCTCGCATCAGTCGATCAGCTGCGTCGCCCTGGCTTTTAGCTCAGCTGGAATCTCGACGCCGATCTCCCTGCCGGTCTTCAGGTTCAGGACCAGCTCGCGCCGGGAGATCACCTCGATCGGAATCTCGCCCGGCTTGGCGCCCTTGAGCACTTTGTCGGCGATGACAGGTAGCCGCGGCCAGGTGTCGGCAACGGTGGTTCCGAAGGTGACCAGCCCGCCGGCATCGCCCGTCCCGCCCGGAAACATCGTGGGAAGTCGCCGGGCCGCCGCCATTTCCGCAATCCGACCGCGATGGGCCAGGGCCACGGGCACCTCGAGCACCACGAGCGCCCCTGCGCCCGCGCTCGCGGCCGCCCCGAAGGCGGCTTCGAAGTCGGGATCGGGTCCCCTGATCTTGATGATGTGAGGCGTCAACCCGACAGACCGCGCCGCCGCGTCATTGGCGCGATCGATCGGCGCCAGGCCGCTCGCATCGGCGCCCGGAATGCCCGCATCACTCAGGATGGCAACCTGCGCCAGCTTGGGAAGAAGCTCCTTGAGCAACTCGAACTGCAGTCTGGCTTGATCGGGATCGAGATTGGTCACGCCCGTCGCATTGCCGCCCGGCCGGTCCATGGTTGCGGCGAGCCCCAGCGCGACCGGATCGGTGACGATCGAGAAGACGATCGGGATTGTCGCAGTCGCATCCTTGGCAGCCCGCGAGGCCGGCCCACCCAGGGTGAGGATGACGTCCACCTGCCGTTGCGCCAGGTCGGCGGCGGCTTCTTTGTGCCGGCTCAGGTCGCCACGTGCGTAGCGCGCCTCGAACACGACGGTCTGGTTCTCGACGTAGCCGAGCCTGGCGAAATCGCGGCGAAGCCCGTCGACCGCTGGCCCCGGGCCGCCGTTGACCATGATGCCGATCCGCGCGGGCCGCTGCTCCTCGGCGGACGCGTGGCACAAGGAAGCGGCGAAGATGCCCGTGGCGATGATGCTCGCCTTGAACAGTCCCATTCGCTCAACGTCCCGGACGTCTCAAGTCGAAGGAGCATGCCATGGCGACGCGCTGAGGCCAAGTTCCAGTCGATTCAGCCGCAATCGCAGTTGACGATGCCGAACATCTCGACGGCACCGGCAGCGCGGCCGGCGCCGCTTGCGTCCGCGACATCCCGCCGGCCGCCGGCCCGTGCCCACTGTGAGCGCATCGAGGCGCCGGTTGGCAAGGGAGCTCGCGCTATTCGTAAAACAGGATCGGCCGCTGCGTGCCGGCATCGCGCGTCTGCGCTTCGTCATGCCAGCCGACGTCATGAAACCGCGGGTCGGCCGCCAACGCATCAGCAAATCTGCTGAGGATGTGCTCGCGCTCTTGGGATCCGAATGGCCCTCTTCTTGCTCATGGCCATCGGCCGAGCTCCGATGAGCTCGCGTGGCTGAACCGCTGACGTGGAGGAAGACGACCGTGGGCGAAGCGTTTCCAAAGCTGTTCTCGCCGGCGAGGCTCGCGGGCGTCCCACTTCGCAATCGCATTGCGCTGGCGCCGCTGACCCGGCAGATGGCCGAGCCGGACGGCACGCCCACCGATGAGATGGTCGCCTATTATGCGCGCCGGGCCCGCGGCGGCGCCGGGCTGCTGATCAGCGAAGGCACCTACCCGGACGACGGCGCGGGGTGCCGGGCCTACCTGTCGCAGCCCGGCATCGCCACGGCCAAGCACATCGCCGCCTGGCGCAAGGTGACCGATGCCGTCCACGCCCAGGGGGCGCCGATCATCCTGCAGCTGATGCACGGCGGCCGCGTGACCGATCCGCGCTGCCTCGCCGCCGGCGTGCCGCCGGTCAGCGCCAGCGCCACGCGCAGCGAGGGCTGGGTGCTCTATACCGATAGCCGCGACGAGGCCGAGATCCGCGGCATCGCCGGCCCGTGGCCCAAGGTGACGTTCGGTCCGGCGCGGGCGCTCGGCGCCTCCGAGCTCGGCGCCGTCGCCGACGGCTTCGCGGCCGGCGCCGCGCGCGCCATGGAAGCCGGCTTCGACGGCGTCGAGATCCACGGCGCCAACGGCTATTTGCTCTACCAGTTCATCCACGACCGCACCAATCACCGCGCCGACGCCTACGGCGGCGCGCCCGAGAACCGCGTGCGCTTCCCGCTGATGGTGATGGAGCGGGTCCGCCAGGCCGTTGGGTCGGACAAGATCGTGACGCTGCGGCTGTCCCAGGACGGCGTCGACGATTTCGGCGGTGTCTGGGCGGGAGGCGTCGAGACGGCCCGTGCCATCGGTGCGGCGCTGAAGGGCGCGCCGGTCGACGCCCTGCACTGGTCGAGCTTCGGCTGGAGAGACAACCGCGACCCGAGCTCCGCCGTGCCCATGCCGGTGGCCCTGCGCCAGGCGAGCGGGCTGCCCGTCATCGTCAACGGCGGCATCGCCCAGGGCGCCGACGCGGAGGAGGCGCTCGCTTCGGGAGCCGGCGACTTCGTCGCCATCGGCCGGCCGATGTTTGCCAATCCGGACTGGCCGGCCATGGTGCGCGGCGGCCATCCCGTCGAACTCGTGCCCTTCGACCGCAAGTACGTGATCAAGCCGCCGCTCGACTATGCCTACGCCTATCCGGTGGACTACCGGGCGCCGGACTGGCCGACGAACTGGTGATCAAGCCTCGGCAACGGGGCTTTCCGTGCCAACCCCCTCTCGGCTTGAGCACGCCGCATACCATTCGATATCGTGGAAGCGGGGGTCTGGTTTCAGCGCATCAGCCAGCCGCTTCAGCATACCGGTATATATAGGGTGATAGGATCGAAAGGGGTTCCGAAATAGCTCGTTCTTCTTGAACAAGAAGTGATAGTCACAGTCGGACTGCTGTGCGACCCGACATCGGAGAGACCGGTTCTTGACATAGACATAAAGCTCCCATCCCGCCACGGAGACGTCGTTGGGAGGTTCGACCTCACATCCCAGCTCGCTCAACATCTGCGCAATCGCATCGGCCACGGACCGCCCGCCGAACTGGACGACATCGCCATCCTCCTCGATCTCGTCGAAGGGAAAGTCCGCCCGGAACTTGGCCCGGGGTCCGACCTGCATCACGATGCCCCTGCTCTCCTCGGCCCTTTACCCTGCCTTAATGCCGCAGCGACAACTATGTCTCGCTGATATCTTAGCGAGCGGCGCAACCGACGCCTTCCACCATCGCCTTCCGCGTCACAGTCCTGCCAGTCGATCGCGGTCACGCGTCGTCGCTGACGGGCGTTGTCGATCCGGGAGCCTTCACGAACGGCTCCTCGTACCATAGCACATCGCTAAACCTGGCATCGCGATTCAGCTCGAACGCCAATTCCCTCAATAGATCCATATAGACCGGATGATATTTCCGGAATGGGTTGGGAATGAGCACGACCGGCTCGCACAGCAAGTTGTACCCGTCGTCACGTCGATGGTCACGACCACAGTTCTGAATCTGGCACCAGAAGCTGCGTCGACGAAAGGTAACGTAGAGATTCCATCCCTGCTCGCCATTGTCGTCCGGCGGGTCGACCTCGGAGCCCATCCGCCGCAGGATCTCGGCGATCGCCTCCGCCACCGGACGCCCACCGTGCTGAATGAAGTCGTGTTCGTCCTCAATAGCGTCCGTAGGGAGATCCGAACGGAATTCGGCCCAGGGTCTCACCTTCACTTGTTCTCTCCCGATTCCAGAAATCGTAGGCCGCGCCGCCCGCGCCAGGAGACGTGCTCGCCGCTGCGCTCCCCAGCAACCCCCTGAGCTTTGTCGGGGCACCATGCCAGAGGCGACCCAACCTGTCGTACTTCTGCAGCCCGAGAACTGCTCCGTCCCATGCGCCGCCGCCGTTTTTCCATCCTATATTAGCGGCATGAAAACTTGGGTCCACCTTGTAGTGAAGCTCATAGAAATCACCTCGGGTAATGCCGCCTGGTTTTAGGACGTTGAGAATTCCATCGCCGTATAGCCAAGGTATGCCGCGCTTCTTAATATCGCGCTGAGGCAAGAAGTGGTGCCCCTTTCCCTCATAAGGAGTGGCTAAATACGCAGCCTGCCTCGGCGTAAAGCCTTGCGCCAGATATTTCTCGATCGTGGATGCCGTGGACAGTCGACCCAGCCTGGAGACGCCCTTTACGAGAGGCCCGCCAGCAGCGAGCGTTCCCACTTCAAACGCAAGCTCTCCCTGGTTCTGTCCAATATTCAAGTTGCGACCAAGCTCGTCCAAGAAGCTGGCCGCTTGAGGCGTGGCCGCAGGACTCAGGTCGATGTTCAGTTGGCGCGCCGTGTCCTTGAGATCACGGACCACGATTTGAGGATCTGCCCAACCTCTTCGCGCATACGCAACGATACTCCTCCCCGCATTTTTGAGTTGGTCCCTCGCGGCTTCTCCAGGCGCGCTCTTCAGCTTGTCTTCGGGGTCCATAAGGCGACGCAAGAATTGCACGCCGTCGACAGTCCCCTTCGCCGTGTTCCACGCCCCCCGTGCAGCGCCGGCGGCATTGCCGACGCGCCGTGCTGCATAGCCGCCGATCACCTTCGCCACGGGGCTCTCGTCCAGCCAGGTCAGAGAATCCGGCAAGCGAGCGTTGATACCCGCTGCGTGATGGTCCGGGCTCCGCCAGACGCGCTCCTCCGGCGAAGGAGCGGCTGATGGCGACGAGGCCATCCCACTAGGATCATCTTGCGGCAAGAGATCGGAGAACCGGTCGTCCTGCACCGAGCGGGCAAACGCGGTTCTATCCAAGATGGCCGGCTGCTCCTGCTGGCGCTTTGCGCCGCTCCGGCCGAGCGCGGCGATCGTCTGCGGCCAGGGTATTCCGCCTGGGCCTCGTGCGGTTGAAGGTCCGCGGTCAGCGCCGAGAATGTCTCCTCGCGGCACGAGGGCGAGAAGAGGTACAGCTCTATCCCGCGACGAGAAGACTTCATCCGCGGCGGCTCCAAAGGCGTAGGGCGGCCACGCTGGCTGGCTTTGCCTGGACCACGACGAGCCGCCTGAGCTTTCCCAATCGTCGTCGGGAGATGGCCGGGCCAAGCCCGGCCATGACGGGTGGGGGCGAAAAGTCTTTATCGTCAACGTCATGGTCGGACTTGACCCGGCCATGTCGGTGGCGGAACGAAAGAGCTTTTGCCTTGAGGAAACTGACGTTGTCGCGCCAGCGCTTCCCGTCCCAGCCCTACCCCACCCGCCACTGGCGCGGCGTGCCGTCGACCACCATGGCGACCTCGGCGCCGGCCAGCGCCGTCGGGCGCGGCGCCGTCTGCCACGCGCCGTTGCGGCGGCGCAGGCCGAGCAGGTCGCCGATCACCAGGTTGAGGTAGAGGCCCGGGCCGCTCGAATAGATGCGCCAGCCGCCGTCGGCGGCGACCGCGCCGGTCCGCACGCGGTACCATTCGGCGCTGGCCTCGGCCCGGTCGCGGAAGGCCGCATCGCTGCTGCTGAAGTAGGTGTTGCGCTGGCGCAGCGACGCGTTCGGCACCACGTCAGTCACCCCCACCGGATTGACCTGGGCCAGAGCCGTCAGCAGCGAGGCGGCGGCCTGTTCCGCGGTCGGGCTGCCGGGAGCGCTCGCCTCCATCAGCGCGGCCAGCGCCTGGGCGTATTGCAGGTGGGCGTGCACGTACATGAGGCCGATCTCGCGGCCGAAATAGGCCGAGGACTCGGCCCGGCGGAAGATGGTCTCGAGCCCGCCGTGGTAGGGCAGCGGCTTGTCCATGAGCCGCACGCCGTCCGGGAAGGTAAGGTGCGCCGCGATGAGGTCGAGGTGGCCCTCGGTCTGGTCCGGCGTGAACAGGCCGGCGGCGATGGCGCGCACCATGGGCAGCAGCGAATAGTGCACGCCGGTGTGGTCGTCGCTGGGGTGGAGGATCAGCCGCGGCGGGCTGCCGTCGTCCTCGAAGATGCCGTAGCCGGCGACGACGCCGTCGCGCATCAGGAGGTCGTTGAACTCGCGGCGCATGGTCTGCGCCATCGCAGCCAGCTCCACCGCCTTGGGATCGCCGAGACGGTCGAGGATCGCGGCATAGCGGGTCACCTGCTGGAACAGCAGCGCCACCGTCCAGCTCGACACCATGCGCTCCTTGAGCGTCGCGTCGGCGGGCTGCAGCGAGTCGTTCCAGTCGCCCTCGCCCAGCCGGATCAGGTGCGTGCCGGGCAGGAAGCGTGCCTTGACCGTGGCCAGCAGCACGTCGATGTGGCCGGCGAGCGTGTCGGTGGTCTCGGACGCGGCTGCGTCGTCATAGCGGCGCCACGGCACCGCCTCGTCGAGGCACTCCACGTCGCCGGTGGCCTCGATGTAGTCGCAGACCATCTTGAGCGGCCACACGATGACGTCGCCGTGGCTGGAGCGGTCGCGGATGAAGGAATAGGGCGGCAGCATGAACCATTGCGACCAGTCCCCGCGGCCTTCGTACTGCTCGGCGAACACCGTGAGCATGACGGCACGGGCGGCCGCGTCGTGACCGAGCGCCAGCAGCATCTCGATCGGGCCCTGGCAGACGTCGCGCGTGCCCCAGGCGGCGCCGGTGTACTGCTCCAGCCCATGCGGCACCGACACATGGATGATGGCATCCTGCACCAGCCACGGCAGGACCAGGCCGAGGTCGTCGTAGGCAGGCACGCCCGCGAGCCTGGCGGCCCGGGTGAAGCGCGACCAGTGGCTCGCCGCCGCGGCCTGCTCGGCCGCCTCGTCGAAGCCACCGGTGAACAGATCGGCCGCGTGCTCGGCGGCCGCGGCGTCGCCCAGGTCGCCGGTGATGGCGACGGCGAAGGCCTTCACCGGCACGGTCTCGACGGCGATGAAGGGCGCCTCGAAGCCGCCGGCGCCGCCGAACAGCAGATCGGTGGCGCCCATTGCCGCGACGGCCTCCGGAGCGTCGGCGGCCAGCACATAGGCGGCGTGCGGGTAGTGATTGCCCCAGAGCGAGCCGGGATCGGGGTGGAAGCCGATGCGGCCGCCGGCGGCGTCGAAGGTGATCTCGGCCGTCTGGCCGAGGTCACGCTCCCCCATCACCAGGGCGCCGACCAGCAGGAAGCGACAGGCCGCCTCGGCCTCGATGCGCCAGCGCATGCCGGGCCCGTCCACCGAGGCGAAGACGCCGATGGTGATGCGGCCGGCCTCGGTCTCGTAGATCCAGCGGCAGGCGCTGAGGCTCATCTCGAACGCCGACGGCACGGTGAGCAGGCGCCAGCCCGCCCCCTGGTCCACGTAGATCCTGAGCCCGCTGGAGCGGGTGATGTTGAACGGATCGCGCGAGACCGAGAACAGCTTGTGGAACGAAGTGTTGCCCAACGTCAGCTGCGCGGCGAAGACGCCGTGCATCCAGCAGGTGGCGCAGAGGATGTCGTCGTCGGGCAGGACGCCCTGGCCGGTGCGCAGGATGAGGCCATGGCGGCGCTCGACCAGCTCTTCCTTGGCCTTGAGCACGACGTGCCGGTTGAGGCTGCCGTCGCGGACGAAGAACGAGAGCAAGCGGCCGTCGACGATCTCCTCCGCCGTGCGCGCGGGATAGAGCGTGTCGAGCGCCGCGGTGGCCAGCGGCCGGACCACGAGCGGCGCCACGCCTTGGACGACGCTGCGCGCGGCGGGCGCCGTGGCGGTCACCGCCGCCGCGGGACGCAGGGCCGCGACCGCCGCGTCGACGGCGGCGAGATCGGCTGTGCCCGATGCCGCCGGGTGATCCGGCATGTAGAGACCGAAGAAGGTGACGGCGGCGGACGCGCCCGGCGCCAGCGTCAGCGGCGCCGATTGCAGCGCCGGACAGGCGGCCTCGCGCTGCAGGCGCACGCTGGGCAGCGCGGTGCCCACGGGCAGCGCGACCGCCGCGGCATCCCGATAGCCGGGGCCGAACACCTGCGCCGCGTCAGTCGCATAGGCGACGGCGCGGTCGAGGCAGCCGTGCGCGACCCAAGGGTGGCGCCCGCCCTGGTCTAGGTTCTGCCGGTTGAGGATCACCGGGCCGAAGCGCGGGTGCTGCACGATGCAATGGTCGATGTACTGCGAGGCATAGGCCTCGTTGTTCATCAGGAAGCCGCGGTCGCCGAGCCCGAGGTCCTGCAGCAGCACCACGTCGAGGCCGACGGGCGCCGCGCCGGTGTTGACGAGCTCGACACGCCAGTGCCAGAGCGGCTGGGCCTCGTCGAGGCCGAGCGTGACGCGGTGGCGCACGCCCGCCGTCTCGCCGGCCCAGACGATGGCGCTGCTGCCGGTGCCGAGCTCCACGGTGGCGCCGGGGCCGACGATCTCCACCGGTTGCGTGCCCTCGGCGCCCAGACGCAGCAGGATGCGGCCGATGGGGCCGTCGAGCGGCGAGCCCAGGATCTGGCTGATCATGGTGCGGCCGGCCGCCGTCTCGTGCTCCAGCGCGAACAGGGCACCGTTGGGCAGCACCGCGGCGCGCAGCCCGCTCGCCGATTGGACGCGCTTCAGGCCCAGCCCCTCCTCGGTGGGCAGCGACCAGCGTTGCGGGTGCCGGGCGGACGGGCTGGCGGTCATGGACGGACTCCCCTGGTTCGCAGGCGCTCTCGGCGCCCCTCATGCCACCGCGGCGGGCACCCGTCGACTCGCGTGGCGGCGACCGTCGCGTGCGACCGTGACGTCCACACGACGCAACGCCGGCGGCGACCGGTTCAGAGCGCCTCCTCCAGCCGGTCGGCAACGGTGCGCAGCACCTCGACCCGGGCGAACTTCTTGTCCTCGGCCGAGACCAGCGTCCACGGCGCACGCTCGGTGGAGGTGCGGTCGACCATGTCGGTCACGGCCCGGTCGTAGAGGCTCCACTTGTCGCGGTTGCGCCAGTCGTCCGGTGTGATCTTGAAGCGCTTGAACGAGGTGTCCTCGCGCGCCTGGAAGCGTCTGAGCTGCTCCTCCTGGCTGATGGCCAGCCAGAACTTGACGACGACATAGCCGTCCTCGACGAGCTGGCGCTCGAACTCGTTGATCTCGTCGTAGGCGCGCAGCCAGTCGTCCTCCGAGCAATAGCCTTCCACCCGCTCGACCAGCACGCGGCCGTACCAGCTGCGATCGAAGATCTCCGTCCTGCCCTTGCGCGGGACGTGGCGCCAGAAGCGCCAGAGATAGGGGTGCGCCCGCTCCTCCTCGGTGGGCGCGGCAATGCCGTGCACCCGGAAATCGCGCGGGTCGAGGGCGGCGCGCAGGCGGCGGATGCAGCCCCCCTTGCCCGCCGCATCATTGCCCTCGAAGGCACAGATCAGCCCGCGATCCCTAAAGTCGTCCGACGATGTCAGCTCGAAGATGCGTCGCTGCTCCTGCGCCAGCCCTTCGCGATAGGCGTCCGAACCCAGCGTCTGGCTCAGATCGACCGTCGACAGGATGGAGCGGTAGGGCAACGCCGCCGCGTCGGCGCTGGCGGCGGCCGCCACCGGCGGCCGCGCCGTCTCCGGCGCCGGCTCCTCCAGCGCCCTCTCCAGCACATGGGCGAGCGCGCTGGCCGCGGCGACGTCGCGGTAGCGCCCGTCGCCGGCCGAAACGACGGTCCACGGCGCGCTGCCGAACGAGGTCGCTTCAATCGCCTCGAAGGCCGTCGCCGTCAGCGACTTGCGCTCCTTGGTGGTGTCGATGTTGGGCCATTCCTCGACGAGCGGACGGCCGAAGCCACTGTCGTGGCGGGCCTGCTTCAGCCGGCGGCGGCCTTCCTTCTCGTCCACGTTCAGCCACAGCTTGACGAAGCGCACGCCTTCCGCGTGCAGCATGGTCTCGAAGCTCCTGATCCGGGCGAGCTCCTGCTCGAACTCGGCCCGGCTGCTGGCGCCGGTCACGCGGGCGCGGATCGGGCCGTGGTACCACGAGCCCAGCACCAGGCCGATGCGCCCTTTGGCCGGCATGTCGCGCCAATAGCGCCAGGCGGACGGATGCTTGGGATTGTCCTCCTCGCCCGGATCGTAGCTCAGCGTGTCGAGGAAATGATCGTCCAGCCACTCGTACAGGCGGTTCAGCACCTCGCCCTTGCCGGCGCCGTCGGCGCCGTTGATCAGCACCAGGACCAGGTGGGACTTGCGCTCGGCGAGCTCGGTCTGAAGGCGCAACAGGTCGTCCCGCAGCGGCCCGACCAGTTCCCGGTACTGCTCCTTATCGAGCGTGTGCTCCAGCGCCGTCGAATCGAACATTTTGGCTAAACCCTTGATGCAACGTCGGTCGCTGGCGCCGTCGAGGCTCCCTCGACCGAGTCGTGGAGCCTAGAGCGCTTCGCGATTGGGTGGAATCACCCAATCGCAAGGAAGCGCTCCAGATTCAAAGAGTTGGAGCATTTCTCCGCAATTGGATGATCTCATCCGATGGCGAAATGCTCTAGAGCGCTTCGCAATGGCCGGCGAGTCGCCCAATCGCCGAGGGGGCGCCCTTCAATCGGATAATGCCGGCCCGCAATGATCTCGCCGGAGAGGTTGGCAGGACCGGGAGGCCCTCCGTGCGGCGCCGCAATTGCAGGCGGAGCCGGATCGTCTATTGGAATGCGCTGCGTCGCGCCGCGCGTCGAAACAAGAGCGTCAATGTCTCCAATGATCTCCATCAACGCGTTTCACTCATTCAATATCGCCGTCATCCTGCTGATCATGGGCAAGGCCTTGACCATGAACGCAGCGGCGCTGCGCAAGTATTCCATACCCGAGCCGGTCGTCGGCGGCTTTCTATGCGCTGCCACGGTCGGCATGATTTACGGTCTGTTCGGTCGAAAGGTGCAGTTCGATCTCGGTGCGCGTGATTTCCTGCTGCTCTTGTTCTTCGCCGGCATAGGCCTCAAATCGGATGTCAGGACGCTGCTGCAAGGCGGCAGGCCACTGGTCATCCTGATCGTGCTCGCCAGCCTGTTCATGATCTTTCAGAACCTCGCCGGGATGGGCGTCGCTTCGCTGTTCGGCCTCGACCCCAGGGCCGGCCTGCTGGCGGGGTCCATCGCGCTGACCGGCGGAATTGGGACCACTGTCGCCTGGGTCCCGGTCTTCGTCGACAGGCTCGGCATCTCCAATGCCATGGAGCTCGGCATCGCCAGCAACACCGTGGGGCTGATCGCGGCGTGCGTGATCGGCGGCCCCATGGCCGCCTTTCTCATCCGGCGGAACCGGATCGTCACCGCAGCCGGCGCGGATCTCGACATCGGCGCTCCCCACGACGAGGCGGAGCCGGCGTTGGACTATTTCTGCGTGCTCTGGGCCATCCTGATCCTCAACGTCACGGTGGTCATCGGCACCGGCCTCGCCTCCTTGATCGCACTGACGCCGCTCAAGATGCCGACCTTCGTCAGCTGCCTGATGGCCGGCATATTGATCCGCAACCTCACCCCGCTGGCCGCCGGGGAAGCCATCCGGCGGCTATGGCCTGGCGTGGGCCGCGGCTTGTCGCTGATCTCGGATCTGTCGCTGGGCCTGTTCCTGACCATGGCGCTGATGGGGATGCAGCTGTGGGAGCTCGGCGGCATCTTCGCCTTCATCATCACCGTCCTGACCCTCCAGATCGTGATGACCGTCCTCTACACCCTGTTCGTCGTCTTTCCGGCCATGGGACGGGACTATGAAGCCGTCGTCGTCGCGGCCGGGTTCGGCGGCATCACGCTGGGGTCGACGGCAACGGCCATCGCCAATATGACCGCCGTCGCCCAGCAATATGGCCCGGCTCACCGGGCGTTCATCATCGTGCCGCTGGTCGCCGGCTTCTTTATCGACATCATCAATGCCGTGGTGATCTCGCTGTTCGTCAGCTGATCAGCCGGGCGTCGCCGCCTCGGCCGCTTGCAACGGCAGCTCGACGATCATGACCGAGGGGTCGACCGGATCGGGCCTGACCGAAAAGCCGAGCTTGCGGCACATGGCAAGCATGGCCGCATTCTCGCGCAGCACCTGGCCTTCGACGACGCGGATGCCCTCGGCCTGCGCCCAGTCGATGATCAGGCGCATCAGCTCCCAGCCGAGGCCCACGCCCTTGAGGTCGGAGCGGATCAGCACGGCGTATTCGCCACGCTCGTGGTTGGCGTCCGCGTGCAGGCGCACGACGCCGGCCATCTCGCGGCTCGCCGGATCGATGGCGACGAAGGCGATGGCGCGGGCGTAGTCGACCTGGACCAGGCGCGCCATGAACGCATGGTTGAAATCGCGGATCGGCGCGAAGAAGCGCAGCCGCACGTCGGCCTCGCTGACGCGTCGCACGAAATCGATGAACAGCCCCTCGTCCTCCGGACGCACCGGACGCACGAAGAACGCCCGCCCGCTGCGGCCGGTGATGGTGCGCTCCCAGGCCTTGGGATAAGGCCGTATGGCCATGCGCGGGTGGCGAGCGCCCGGACGGATTCGCTCGACCGGCGCGACACGCACCCGGACATCCAGCGCCATCACCCCGTCGGCGTCCGCCAGCAGCGGATTGATATCGAGCTCGCGCACTTCGGGCAGATCGGTCGCCAGTTGCGACAGCTTCACCAGCACCAGGCGAATGGCGTGCTGGTCGGCGGCCGCGGTGTCGCGGAAGGCGCCGAGGATGCGGACCACCCGGGTGCGAGCGATCAGCGTCTCGGCGAGCTTCATGTCGAGCGGCGGCAGCGCCAGCGCCTTGTCGTTGATCAGCTCCGCCGCCGTGCCGCCGCGGCCGAAGACGACGACGGGGCCGAAGGTCGGGTCGTCGGCGAGGCCGGCGATCAGCTCGCGGGCGCCGTGCCGGCGGACCATGGCCTGCACCATCACCGCCGGCGCCTCCACCGGCGCCTCCGGCGTGCCCCGATAGGCGAGCAGCGCCGAAGCGGCCTGCCGCACCGCCGCCTCGCCGGCGAGGTCCAGCCGGACGCCGCCTACATCGGACTTTTGCAGCACCTGCGGCGCCAGCAGCTTGACGGCCACCGTGCCGCCGGCGGCGAGGATCGGGCGCGCCGCCGCCGCCGCGGCGTCGGCCGTGTGTGCGATCGCCGCCTGGGGCGCGGGGATGTCGTAGGCGGCGAGCAGCTCCTGCGCCTCGGCCATGTCGAGCCACACGCGGCCCTCGGCGAGCGCCCGCCGCACGATGCGCTGGGCCGCCGCCGTATCCGGGACGAAGTCGCGCGGCAGCGCGTCCGGCGTCTCCATCAGCAGCGCCTGGCCCTCGCGGTAGCGCACCAGGTGCATGAAGCCGGCGAGCGCCTCGGCCTCGGTCGCATAGTGCGGGATGCCAGCCGTATCGAAGATCTGCTCGGCCGCATCGTTCTGGCCGAGCCAGACGACGAACACCGGCTTGTGCAGCGCCCGCCCCCGACGCTGCGCCGCCACCGCGTCGACCGTGGAACGGGCAAGCGCGACCGGATCGGAGAAGGCGGTCGGAATGTTGACGACCAGCAGCGCGTCGGTGCCCTTGTCGTCGAGGAGCGCCGTGAGCACCGCGGCGTTGCTCCCGGCGTCGGTGAAGCCGGTGATGTCGACCGGGTTGCCGGGCCCCCTCGCCCCCGGCATCAGCGCGGCCAGCTTGGCCCGGGTCACCTCCGATAGCTCGGCCAGCGTGCCGCCGAGATCGACCAGCCGGTCGACGGCAAGGAGGCCGACGCCGTGGTCGTTGGCCATCACGGCCAGCCGCCGGCCATGGAATGGCCGCTGCCGGCTGAGGGTTTCCGCCGCCGCGAACAGCTCGTCGAGATCGAGCGCCCTGAGCAGGCCGGAGCGCCTGAAGGCCGCATCGTAGACGGCATCGACGGCGGCCAACGCGCCGGTGTGGGTGGCGGCGAGCTCAGCAGTCTGGGTGTGGCGGCCGGACTTGATGACGACGATGGGCTTGGCCCGCGCCGCGGCGCGGGCCGCAGACACGAACTTCGCCGCATCCGCCACCGTCTCCACATACATGAGCAGGGCGCGCGTGTGCTCGTCGCGGGCGAAATAGTCGAGGCAATCGGCGATATCCACGTCGACCTGGTCGCCCAGCGCCACCACCCCGGAAAACCCGATCTGCCGGCGCGCGGCCCACTCCACGATGCCGGCCGCGATCGGCCCGGATTGCGAGATCAGCGCCAGGTCGCCGGCCCGCGCCTGGCGGGCACCGAGGGAGGCGTGCAGATGGGCATGGGGCGTGATCACGCCCATGCAATTGGGGCCGACCAGGCGCAGGCCGTAGCGCCGGGCCTGCCGGCGCGCCGCCTCGGCGATGGAGCCGTCGCCGGCGCCGAGGCCCGGGGTCATCAGCACGGCGGCCGCAGTGCCCGCCTGTCCGGCCGTGCCGACGATATCGACGATGGTCTCCGGCGGCGACACCACCACGACCAGCTCCGGCGCGGAGCCGATGGCCGCCAGCGCCGGCACGCAGACGACACCCTGCTGCTCCAGATGCCGGGCCGGATCGGCGAATTTCGGGTTGACCGCATAGAGGGGGCCGGCGAAGCCTCCGGCTTGCAGGTTGCCGAGCACGATGCGGCCGAGCGAGCCCTCCCGGCCGCTCGCGCCGACGACGGCGACGCTCGCCGGTGCAAACAGCTTGTCGAGGCGATAGATGCTCATCGACAATGATCCTGCTTCTGGCGGCCCTCGCCGCTGCGGCCGCCGCACAGTGCTGTGATCCGCGTGGCCTTGGCAAGCCCCGCCGGCGGCCCGGCGATCGTGCGGCCGGTCATCACCTCGTCACGCGACTTTCGTGTGTTGGCCGCAGAGCCTCCTCCGCCGTGCGACTGTGCGTTGCGCGGGGGCGGCGCTCTGGCCTATCGATGACGGCGTGAGGCGTCAGCGCTTCGCGTCACCATCGCCGGCATCGTGCCCCAGGGGAGAGAGAGCCATGTCAGACCTCGTCGTCATCGTCTATCCGTCCGAGAGCCAGGCCGAAGCCGTGCGCAAGCGCCTGTTCGAGATGCAGAAGGAGTATCTCATCGAGCTGGGCGACGCCGTCATCGCCACCAAGTCGGCGGAAGGGCACGTGAAGCTCAACCAGCTGTTCAACGCCACCGCCGCCGGTGCCCTGACCGGCACCTTTTGGGGCACGCTGATCGGCACCCTGTTCCTGGTGCCGGTGGTCGGCGCCGCGATCGGCGCGGCATCTGGCGCGCTGGGCGGCGCGCTCAGCGACTTCGGCATCAACGACAAGTTCATGAAGGACCTGGCGGCCAGCATCCAGCCGGGCAATGCGGCCCTCTTCGTCCTGATCAAGAAGATGACGGCCGACAAGGTGCTGGAGGAGCTCAAGGGCACCGGCGGCGTCGTGCTCAAGACCTCGCTCGACCACACCAAGGAGAACGCGCTCCGCGATGCGCTCGCCGCGCATGCTGCAACCGAGACTCCCGCCGCGGCCCCGGCCGACAGCGCCCCGGCCGCCACGCCGACGACCTCGGTGCCGCCGGCCCCGGCGAGCTGAAGCGCGCGATTCCACTCGGCAAGCCGCCGGCTCCGCCGCGGCGGCGGCCGTTCGCCGGTGAGCTGACAATGAGGGGGAGGACAGGCCTAGAGCGCTTTGCGATTGGGTGAACTCACCCAATCGCGAAAAAGCGTTCCAGATTCAAAACACTATGAGCATTTCTCTGCCATTGGATGCGTCCATCCAATGGCGAAATGCTCTAGGCCTGCCCTCCCGTCTCACGGCCCGCAGCCGTCTCGTTTCACGTCTGCCGTGCGGACCGCACGCGGGCGTACCACTGCCACCATTCGAAAAAGCGCCCGAGCCCGGTGGCCAGGTCGGTGGTCGGCCGCCAGCCGAAGTCTCTCTCGATCGCCGAAACATCCGCGTAGGTCACCGGGACGTCCCCGGGCTGCATCGGCTCCAGTATCTTCTCCGCCTCGACGCCGACCAGGTTCTCGAGGATTCGGACCATCTCCAACAGGGCGACCGGCCGGCTGTTGCCGATGTTGTAGAGCCGATGCGTCCCGGCGCTCGGCGGTGACGCAAGCACCGCCAGGACGCCGGCCACCACGTCGTCCACGTACGTGAAGTCACGCTCCATGCGGCCGCTGTTGAAGAGGCGGATGGGAGCCTGGTTCTGCATGGCTTCGGTAAACATCCAGTAGGCCATGTCCGGCCGGCCCCAGGGGCCATAGACGGTGAAGAAGCGCAGGCCGGTGATCGGCATATCGTACAGCTTGGCATAGACGGAGCTCATCAGCTCGTCGGCGAGCTTGGTCGCCGCATAGAGCGACTCCGGATCGTCCGTGCGGTCGCTCTCGCGGAACGGCCCATCCGAGCGCGAGCCGTAGACGGAGCTCGTGGACGCATACACCAGGTGCCTGATCCGCTCGCCTGCCGCCCGCGCGCCTTCCAGCACGGCGAGATGGCCGGTGACGTTGGCCGCGGTGTAGGCAAAGGGGGCCTCCAGGGACCACCTCACGCCGGCCTGGGCCCCAAGATGGACGATCCGATCGATGTCGCTGCCCGCGATCAGCGCAATGACCTCGTCCGCGTGGCTCAGGTCTGCCTTGATGAACTCGAAATATTCGCCTTGCGGGAGCGTCCGGATGGCGTCGAGCCGATCCTGCTTGAGACGGGGGTCATAGTATGCGTTCAGATTATCGATGCCGACGACGCGCTCACCCCGCTCGACCAGGCCGCGAACAACGTGGGATCCGATGAATCCGGCGGCGCCGGTCACAAGGATTCGCCCCATTCCGCCTCTCCCTCTCCCCGCTGCAGCGCTCCGGTCGCGCCGGTGATGCTGCTGGCCGGCGGCTCAGCCGCAGCCGCATCCGACGGCCTCGCGTTTGCTCCCTCGAGCCGCGCTGACGGCCCACACAGCAACCTTTAGCAGCAAAGAGCCTCTGGCCGAGGCGCTTCGCTGGAACACTTCTATCCGATCAGATGACCGCATCTGATCGGAGAATGCTCCAGTCATCAAAAAGACTAACAGAAATCGGCGGTTAACGTGCCGCGCCGGCGGGCGACGACTGATCGCGGCGCCCCACCGTGCCGCGCAAGGCCGGCGGAACGCGGCTGCGCCCGCTGTTTCGTGTCGTCACCGACTCAGGGACGGATGCGGCGCCGCGACAGCCGGGATCACTTCGACAGCGAGATCATCGGGCGCGTGAGGGGAGCGGTGCGCGGCTGCACCGCTGGCTGCCCAACGAAGCCGTCGAGATCGCTCTGCTGAGCTACGATCCGGCGATGCCGAGCAGATACTGGCCGTAGGTGCTCTTGCCGAGGGCGGTGCCGAGGGCGATGAGCTCCTCGCGCGAGATCCAGCCCTGCTCGAAGGCGACCTCCTCGGGACAGGCGATGCGGAAGCCCTGGCGCTTCTCCAGCGCCCGCACGAACTCGCCGGCCTCCAGCAGGCTGTCGGGCGTGCCGGTGTCGAGCCAGGCGAAGCCCCGGCCGAGCAGCTCGACGTCGACCGCGCCGCGCTCCAGATAGACGCGGTTGACGTCGGTGATCTCCAGCTCGCCGCGCGCCGACGGCTTCAGCCGGGCGGCGATGTCCACCACCTGCGCGTCGTAGAAGTACAGCCCCGTCACCGCCCAGCTCGAGCGCGGCTTGGCCGGCTTCTCCTCCAGCGAGATCGCCTTGCCGTCGGCGAACTCCACCACCCCGTAGCGCTCGGGGTCGTTGACCCGGTAGGCGAACAGCGTCGCCCCGCCGCTGCGCGTCGCCGCGCTCTTGAGCACGTCGGTCAGGCCGTGGCCGTAGAACAGGTTGTCGCCCAGGATCAGCGCCGAGGGCTCGCCGTTCACGAAGTCGGCGCCGATGAGGTAGGCCTGCGCCAGCCCCTCCGGCCGCGGCTGCTCGGCATAGCTCAGCTTGATCCCCCAGCGCGCGCCGTCGCCGAGCAGCTCGCGGAAGCGCGGCAGGTCGTGCGGCGTCGAGATGATCAGGATGTCGCGGATGCCCGCCAGCATCAGCGTCGACAGCGGATAATAGATCATCGGTTTGTCGTAGACCGGCAGCAGCTGCTTGGAGATGACGCTGGTCATCGGATGCAGCCGGGTGCCGCTGCCACCCGCGAGAATGATCCCCTTCATGTGCTCCTCATCTATGCGCGCGGGCTTCGCGGCCTGCTGCGTCTCAGCCGGCCTCGGCCATCAAACGCGCGACGACCGCGGGCACGGGGGCGTGCCAGTCGGGCAGCGCCACGCCGTGGGTCGCCGCCAGCTTGGCGCCATCCAGGCGTGAATAGGCCGGCCGCCGGGCCGGCGTCGGGAACTCGGCCGTGGTGATGCGCTTGACCTGGGCGGTGGCGCCTCCCACCGCCCGCGACGCCGCGAAGATGGCCTCGGCGAAGTCGGCCCACGAGGCGCGGCCGCCGGCGCTCATGTGGAAGACGCCGCGCAACGCGTCCTCGGCCGGCCGCGCCACCAGCTGCCCGGCCACCGCCAGGATGCCGTCGGCGATGTCGAGTGCGGAGGTCGGTGCGCCGATCTGGTCGTCCACCACCGACACCTCGTCCCGCGTCGCCGCCAGGCGCAGCATGGTCTTGACGAAGTTCTTGCCGAACGGGCTATACACCCAGGCGGTGCGCAGCACGACGCTGTTCGGGTTCGCCGTCCGAACCGCCCGCTCGCCGGCGAGCTTGGAGCGGCCGTAGGCCGACACCGGCCCGGTCGCATCGTCCTCGCCATAGGGGCGCTCGGACGTGCCATCGAAGACGTAGTCGGTGGAGATCTGGATCACCGGCAGGCCGCGCCGCGCCGCGACCGCCGCCACGGCGCCAGCACCGGCACCGTTGACCGCCTCCGCCAGCTCCGGCTCGCTCTCCGCCTGGTCGACGGCGGTATAGGCCGCCGCATTGACGATCACGTCCGCCGCCACGCCATCGAGCGCCGCCGCGACCGTCGCGGGCTGCGCCAGGTCGAGCCTCGGCCGGCCGACGGTGATGATCTCCACGTCGGCCAGGGGCCCGGCCCGCTCGACGAGCGAGCGCACCACCTGCCCCTCGGTGCCGGTGACGAGAATGCGCATGCCGCCTGCCCCGCCGCTCAGGCGAAGTAGGGCGGCAGCTCGGCAAAGCGCGGCTGCGCCGCGTCCTTGGCCGAGAGCAGCGCCGCCTCGCCGGCCACCGGCCAGGCGATGCCCAGCTCCGGATCGTCCCAGCGCACGCCGTGGTCGTGCTCGCCCGAATAGTAGCCGGTCACCTTGTAGACCACCTCGGTGTCCGGCTCGAGCGTGCAGAAGCCGTGGGCGAACCCCACCGGCACCCACAGCTGGCGCCAGTTCGCCGCCGACAGCTCCACCGCCACATGCCGGCCATAGGTCGGCGACGAGCGCCGGAGGTCGACGGCCACGTCGAGCACGGCGCCACGCACCACCCGCACCAGCTTGTCCTGCGCGAACGGCGCCGACTGGAAATGCAGCCCCCGCACCGTTCCCACCGGCCCCGACAGCGAATGGTTGTCCTGCACGAAGCTGCCGGCAATCCCGCCCTCGGCGAAGTCGCGCAGGTTGAAGGTCTCGCTGAAGAAGCCGCGATGGTCGCCGTGGCGCTTCGGGGTCACGATCTTGACGTCCGCGATGGCCGTCGCCTCAATGCTTACCATCAGCTCCTCTCCATACGGCGCTATCGCAGTTGCCGGGGGCCGCTCAGCCCGATGCGGGGCCGGCGCCGGCGTTCGCTCAGACGGCGATGCCCAGGCGCTCGCCCCGGTACGTCCCGGAGCGCACCCGCTCCCACCAGGTGCGGTTGTCGAGATACCACTGCACCGTCTTGCGCAGGCCGGTCTCGAAGGTCTCGGCCGGCCGCCAGCCGAGCTCGCGTTCGATCTTGCCGGCGTCGATGGCATAGCGCAGGTCGTGGCCCGGCCGATCCGTCACGTAGGTGATCAGCCGCTCGCGGCTCTCGTTGCTGCGGTCGGGCGCCAGCTCGTCCAGCAGCCCGCAGATCGCCGTCACCACGTCGATGTTGCGGCGCTCGTTGCAGCCGCCGATGTTGTAGCTCTCGCCCAGCCGCCCGCGCTCGGCCACCAGGATCAGCGCATCGGCGTGGTCGTCGACGAACAGCCAGTCGCGCACGTTCTCGCCCTTGCCGTAGACCGGCAGCGGCTTGCCCTCGATGCCGTTGAGGATCATCAGCGGGATCAGCTTCTCGGGGAAGTGATACGGCCCGTAGTTGTTGGAGCAGTTGGTGACCACCGTCGGCAGGCCGTAGGTGTGGTGCCAGGCCCGCACGAAGTGGTCGGAGGCCGCCTTGGAGGCCGAATAGGGCGAGTTGGGCTGATAGGGCCAGTCCTCGTGGAACAGGCCGTCGGCGCCCAGCGTGCCGTAGACCTCGTCGGTCGACACGTGGTGGAAGCGGAAGCCGTCGCGCTTGGCCCCGACCAGCGTGCGCCAGTAGTCCAGCGCCGCCTGCAAGAGGGTGAAGGTGCCGACGACGTTGGTCTCGACGAAGGCCGCCGGGCCGTCGATGGAGCGGTCGACGTGGCTCTCCGCCGCCAGGTGCATGACCACGTCGGGCTTGAAGCGCTCCAGCGCCGCCCGCATGGCCGCCGCATCGCAGATGTCGGCCTTGAGGAACTCATAGCGCGGCTGGTCGGCCACCGGCTTCAGCGAATCCAGATTGCCGGCGTAGGTCAGCTTGTCGACGACGAGAACATGGTGATCGGTGGCGCCAAGCAGCCGCCGCACCACCGCCGACCCGATGAAGCCGGCTCCCCCCGTCACCAGAAAACGCTTCGACATCATTTTCCTCGTTCGACGCGGAATGGCCGCTGCCGTAAGGCCACAGCCGCCCGGTCGGCAATAGAACGCGAGGCTGGACTAGCTGAAAGCCTGCCGCGACGCAACGTCGGCCCTCTCGCACTGCCGGCCGATCAGGTTGCGGCCGCGCGTGTTGCATGCACCGCTGGAAGCTTCGCACTTACCCGGCGCGCTTCAGGCGCACGATAGCGAGGTCGAGCGCCGACAGGAAGGCTGAGCGGTCGCGGGTGGAGAACGGCTTGGGGCCGCCGATGACATCGCCGCCCGCGCGCAAATCCTCCATCAGGTTGCGGGTGGCGAGCGCCATGCCGATCGAGGCCTCGGTGAACGGCCTGCCGGTGGGCCCGATGACGTCGGCGCCCGCCTTGAGGCAGCGGCTGGCCAGCGGAATATCGGCAGTGATGACGATGGCGCCGCGCGTCGCCCGCTCGGCGATCCAATCGTCGGCGGCATCGAAGCCGCTCGACACAGTCACGCGCTCGATCAGCGGGTCGCGCGGCACATTGATAAAACTGTTGGCGACGACAAAGACCTTGAGCCGGTAGCGCTCGGCCACGCGGTAGACTTCTGATTTCACTGGGCAGGCGTCGGCATCGACGTAGATGGTGATCGGTTGCTGGGTCATCGGCTCTCCCGTGTGCTTCGCATCTCAAGAGGCGGGCATGCGGCCCTCGTAAAGCACACGGCAGCACGAGCACCGCAGCGACTGCATGCGCCCACCCCGCCCGGCCTGCTTTTCGAAGCAGCCACCTGCGTTATCATGGCGATCGGAGCCGCACGAGCAGTCACACGGCAGCAATGACGGCAGAAGCCGTTCGCTACATGAGGGAGCAACACATGGTCGACACGGTCCGGCCGTCGCTGTTCACGCCGCTTCGCATCGGCCCGTACGATCTCGCCCATCGCGTCATCATGGCGCCGCTGACGCGCATGCGCGCCGGCCCCGGCAACGTGCCGCGTCCGCTCAATGCCGAGTACTACGGCCAGCGCGCGACCCCGGGCGGCCTGATCATCGCCGAAGCCTCGCAGGTGGCGGCGCACGGTCAGGGCGCGCCGGCGACGCCGGGCATCCATTCCGGCGAGCAGACGGACGGATGGAAGGGCGTCGTCGATGCCGTGCACGCCAAGGGCGGCGTCATCTTCCTGCAGCTCTGGCATGTCGGGCGCATCTCGCACCGCTCGCACCAGCCGGGCGGCGGCCTGCCGATCGCCCCTTCTGCCGTGCGTCCGGAGGGCAAGGCGATGACCGCCGATTGGACGCCACAGCCGTTCGAGACGCCCCGCGCGCTGGAGACCGACGAGATCCCCGGCATCGTCGCGGCCTATCGAGCCGCCGCCCAGAACGCCATGGCGGCCGGCTTCGACGGCGTCGAGATCCACAACGCCAACGGCTATCTGCTGGAGCAGTTCCTGCAGGCGCGCACCAACCAGCGCACCGACGCCTACGGCGGCTCGATCGAGAACCGGGCCCGCCTGCCGCTCGAGGTGGCCCGCGCCGTCTGCGATGTCTGGGGCGCCGACCGCGTCGGCATCCGGCTGTCGCCGTTCGGCGTCGCCAACGACAGCGGCGAGGCCGAGCCGATGCCGCTCTACGACCACGTCGTCAGCCAGCTGGCGCCGCTGGGGCTCGCCTACCTGCACCTGATCGAGCCCCGCGCCAGCGGCGCCGGCCAGCGCGAGGTGAACCACGAGAATGTGCCGCCGGGGGCCGAGACCTTCCGGCCGCTGTGGCCGGGCGTGCTGATCACCGCCGGCAATTTCACCGGCGACGGCGCGGAGACGACCGTCGCCGAAGGCCACGCCGACGCGATCGCCTTCGGCCGCTATTTCATCTCCAACCCGGACCTGCCGGAGCGCCTGCGCATCGGCGCGCCGCTCACGCCCTATCACCGGCCGACGTTCTACGGCGGCGATGTGGCCGGCTACACGGACTATGCAACCTATACGGCCGAGGCGGCGGAGTAGCGCCATCGGGCATCACGCCGTGGACGCCGCCCGACCGATGGGAGGGCGAAGGGCCGATCTTGGTCCGGACGGCGCCGCCGGACCAGCCGACCCCACGCTTTTTGCGGCCAAGCTGAAACAGAGCCTGATGCTGGCGCGTTGATTCTCCCAGAGGTTCAACAGGGAGATAGCTATGGCCCACGCCCACATGGGCGGCCACGTCGTCATGGACGAAACCGCCAACCTGATCCCGGCGAGCAAGGTGGAGGGCACCGGCGTCTACAACAGCGACGGCGACAGCATGGGATCGATCTACGATGTCATGCTCGACAAGCGCTCCGGCCAGGTCACCTACGCGATCATGTCGTTCGGCGGCGTCCTGGGAATGGGCGGGCATTATCACCCATTGCCCTGGCAGAAGCTGCACTACGACATCGGTCTCGGCGGCTACGTGGTCGACGAGAGCGCCGACCGGCTGAAGAAGGCGCCGACCATCACGCGGGACTATGCGCGTGATCCCGGCTGGAGCCGCCGCGTCAACGACTACTACGGCGTGCCGATCTGACGCCCGTACGGCGGGAGCCTCGGTCCCGCCGTACGGAGCGCGCAGGGCGCCGATGCGCCGCCGGCAAATGCCGGCGGCGCATTGCTGTCTGCGACGCGCTCTTGCGCAGCTCATCTGGCGTCATGGAAGATGATGCCGACGGTGTGCCGCAGGCCTGACCGCACGCGGCTGACGCCGTGGCGCAGATTGACGCGATAGGTGCCCTTGGTGCCCTGCACCGGCCGGTCGTGCACGGTGAAGGCCACCGCGTCGCCTTGCGTCAGGGGCACGACCTCGGCGCGGCTCTGCATGCGAGGCCGCTGCTCGGTCAGCACGAACTCGCCGCCGGTGAAGTCCCTCCCCGGCTCGGACAGCAGAATCGCCACCTGCAACGGGAACGCCAGATCGCCGTAGAGATCCTGGTGCAAGGCGTTGAAGTCCCCGGCCGTGTATTGCAGCAGCAGGGGCGTCGGCCGGGTCTGCCCGGCATCGTGGCACTGCTTGAGGAAATCGGCGTGCACGTCGGGGTAGCGCTCGCCACGACCCATGCGCTCATTCCAGTCGTTGGCGATCAGCGCCAGGCGCGGATAGAGCGCGGTGCGCAAGCCGCCTAGCAGATCGGGCAGCGGGTACCTGAAATAGCGGTACTCGCCCTTGCCGAAGCCGTGCCGGGCCATATGAATGTGGCTGCGGAAGTGCTCCTCGTGCGGATAGAGCGAAGCGATCCCCACACACTCGGCCGGGCTCAGCAGCTTGGTGATGACGGCGCAGCCGTAGCTGTGCAGCTCGGTCGTGAGCGTATCCCAGTCGTAGCGCCCGACCCGCGCTTCGATCTCGTTCAAGGACGACGCTGGGGCGACGAGCGCGGGCTTGATGTTCATGGCATGGCTCCTTGTCGACTGCGGCGATGCTCGTCCCATCAGATATCACCATGATCGTCGGGCGCGCGCTCCGCCTCTTGCTTCGCAATTGCGTGTCGCCGTGGACGACGACGGCCCGCGGCGATCGCCGCCGTGATGCGCTATCCTGTGCCCACCGCGACGCCTGCCCTGCGGCCGCCCCAGACGAGACGAGGCTCCGATGACCCGACCCGCCGCCGAGACACGAGCCGCCTTCCGCGCCCTCCACGCCGAAGGCTGCTTCGTCCTGCCCAACCCGTGGGACGTGGGCAGCGCCCGCATGCTGCAGCACCTGGGCTTTGCAGCACTCGCTTCGACCAGCTCGGGCTTCGCCTGGACTACGGGCCGCCCGGACTATGCGGTGACCCGCGCCGACGTGCTGCAACATCTGACCGCGCTCTGTGCGGCGGTCGATCTGCCGGTGAACGCCGACTTCGAGTCGGGTTTCGCCAGCGCGCCCGCAGGCGTGGCGGCGAGCGTCGCGCTGGCCATCGAGACGGGGGTGGCCGGCCTGTCGATCGAGGATCGTAACGTGGACGCCCCATTCGAGCTTTACGACAAGGGCTTGGCCGTGGAGCGCATCCGCGCCGCCCGGGCCGCCATCGACGCGTCGGGCGCCGACGTGATCCTGGTGGCACGCACCGAAGGCCTGCTGCGCGATCCCAAGGCGATGACGCCCGCCATCGACAAGCTCGTCGCCTTCGCCGAAGCCGGCGCCGACTGCCTGTACGCGCCGGGCGTGCGCGACAAGGCGGACATCGCCGCCATGGTCCGCGCCGTGGCGCCCAAGCCGCTCAACGTCCTGATCATGGGGCCCGAGCTCGGCATGGCCGAACTGGCCGAGCTCGGCGTGCGCCGCCTCAGCATCGGCGGCGGCCTGGCTCGGGTCGCATGGGCCGGCGCCATCGCCGCGGCGGAACAGATGAAGGCCGGATCCTTCGCCGGCCTGGCAGCCGGAGCACCCGGCAAGCGGCTGAACGACCTGTTCGCGGGCTTCGTCTAAAGCACGCCTGCCGGCTCAGCCGAGCAGCTTGTCCAGGGTGATCGGCAGATCGCGCACGCGCTTGCCGGTCGCATGAAAGATCGCGTTGGCGATGGCGGCGGCGCCGCCGACGATGCCGATCTCGCCCAGGCCCTTCGCGCCGAGATGGCCGAGCTTGTCCTCGCGCTCGTCCACGAACAGCACGTCGATATCGCCGATGTCGGCGTTCACCGGCACATGGTACTCGGCGTAGTTGTGGTTCATGAGGCGGCCGAGGTCGTGGTCGAAGAGGCCCTCCTCGTGCAGCGCCATGCCGAGGCCCATGACGACGCCGCCGAGGATCTGGCTGCGCGCCGTCTTGGGATTGAGGATCCTGCCGCCAGCGACCGCGCTGACCAGGCGCGGGACGCGCAGCACGCCGAGCTCCTCATCCACACGAACCTCGGCGAACACCGCGGCGTGTGAATAGCTCGCATAGCGCTCGGCCATGTCCTGATCGGGCGTGAAGGTGGCCTCCTCCTCAAGATGGCCGAGGCCGTTCGCGCCCATGATGTCGACAAGGCCGACGCCGCGGCCGGCGTCGCCGGCAAGCGCAATCCGCCCGCCGGTGAATGTGACCTCGTCCATCTCAGCCTGCGCCAGAGGCGAATTGGTCATCCGCCGCGCCCGGCCGAGCAACTGCTGCTTCAGCTTCTCGCAGGCCAGGCTGACGGACGCACCGGCCGACGCCGCCGTCCACGAGCCACCCTCGACTGGGTGGGTGGAGAGCGCGGAGTCGCCGATCCGCACCGTCACGCGATCGAGCGGCAGGCCGAAGGCGTCCGCGGCGATCTGGGCCAGGATGGTGTAGGTGCCCGTGCCGATATCCGACGATGCCGTGGAGACCTCCAGCGCGCCGTCCGCCGACAGCGCCGCCTTGGCCGTCACCGGAACCACCATGGCCTCCCACACGCCGGTTGCCATACCGAAGCCGACGAGTTCGTGGCCCTCACGCATGGACCGGGGCGCCGCCTGCCGCCGCGACCAGCCGAAGCGCGCCGCGCCCTCCCGGTAGCAGGCCATCAGCGCCTTGCTGGAATAGGGCTTGTCGGTGTTGCGGTCGCGGTCCGAGAAGTTGCGGATGCGCAGCTCCAGCGGATCGATGCCGGCCGCGTGGGCAAGCTCGTCCATGGCGGCCTCGAGCGCATAGACGCCGCTGGTCGCCCCCGGCGCGCGCATATCGCAGGGCGTGTTGGTGTTGAGCTTGGCGAGCTCGTAGCTCAGCCTGGTATTGTCGCAGGCATAGAGCATCCCCGACCAGTTGACGACCGGTTCCTGGTAGTCCTCGAACGGCGAAGTGCCGGAGACGGCGTCGTGGCGCACGGCGAGCAGCCTGCCGTCGCGATCGCACGCGAGCGACACGGTCTGCATCATGTGCGCCCGGTAGCCGAGGGCGAACATCTGCTCGCGCGTGAGGGTGACGCGCACGGACCGCTCCAGGGCGAGGCTCGCCATGACCGCGAGGACGGCGCTCATGTTCGGCCGCAGCCCGGTGCCGAACGCGCCGCCCACATAGGAATTCACCACGCGCACGTCGTCGTCGGCCAGGCCGAATACGCCGGTGATGTAGGATTTGACGTTCTGCGAGCCCTGCGTCTTGTCGAAGACCATGAGCTTGCCGTCATCGTTGCGGACGACGGTGGTGCCGAACATCTCCATGCGATTGTGGTACTCCGCCGCCATCACATAGTCGGCGCTGATCTTGACCGGTGCGGCGGCGTAGGCCGCCGCGAAGTCGCCCCGTGGGGCCGGCGGCGGCGGGATACCGGCGCGCTTCTCCGGCGGGTCGTATGAGCTCCCGCGCTCGCGCTGCAGGTCCGTGCGGTGCTGCGCCACCTCGTAGCGCACGGTCACCAGCGACGCCGCATCGCGCGCCGCTTCGTAGGTCTCGGCCACGACCAAAGCAATCGGCTGGAGCGCAAAGTAGATCTCATCGCTGCCGAAGGGACGGAACGGGTGGCCGGGCGGCGCCACCTCGTCCTGCCAGGCCTCGTCCGACCGGGCCGTAGCCGGCCGGTCGGCATGGGAGAAGATCCGGACGACGCCCGGCACCTGGAGTGCGGCGTCGGTGTCGATCGCCAGCACCCGGCCGGCGGCGACGGCGCTCGACACGACATAGCCGTACGCCAGGCCCGGCGCATCGTACTCCGCCGCGTACCTGGCCCGGCCGGTGACTTTGAGCGGCCCGTCGACGCGCCGCGTCGGCCGGCCGACGAAACCGGGGGCCTGGCTGATCGCCGTTGGCGGCATGACCGTTCCTCCGTGCTGTGCGGGAGCGTCTCAGGCGACGCGCTTGTCGCTTTGCGATTGCGGCGTGCCGGCGACGGCCTGCGTGAGGGCCCTGACGATGGCGCGCCGCGCCAGCTCGATCTTGAAATCGTTGTCGCCAAAGCCCTGCGCGCCGGCGAGCAGCCGGTCGGCGAAGGCCGCATAGGCCGCTCGCCCAGGCGCCGCACCGGCCAGCAGCCCCTCGGCGTCCAGGCTGCGCCAGGGCTTCGGGGCCACGCCGCCGAGCGCCACGCGCAGCTCGCCGATGCGGCCGCCGTCGAGCCGCACGGCGGCTGCGACCGACACGAGCGCGAAGGCGTAGGACAGGCGATCGCGCAGCTTGAGATAGGTGTGATGCCGGCCGAAATCGGTGAACGGCACTTCCACCGCGGTGATGATCTCGCCGTGCTGCAGAGTATTGTCGAGGTCAGGCCGGTCGCCGGGTACGCGATGGAAGTCGGCGAAGGCGATCTGCCGGTCGCCGGCCGGGCCGGTCACGTGCACGACCGCGTCGAGGACCGCGAGCGCCACGCACATGTCGGACGGGTGTGTCGCGATGCAATGCTCGCAAGTGCCGAGGATCGCCAGGTTGCGGTTGGCCCCGGTCCTCGCCGGGCAGCCGCTCCCCGGCTCGCGCTTGTTGCAGGGCACCTGGGGGTCATAGAAATACAGGCAGCGAGTGCGCTGCAGCAGGTTGCCGCCGGTGGTCGCGGCATTGCGCAGCTGCGCCGAAGCCCCCGCCAGGATGGCGCTGGCGAGCAGCGGAAAGCGCTGCACCACTCGCGGATCGTAGGCGGCATCGGCGTTGGTCACCAGGGCGCCGAGCTTGAGGCCGCCGCCGGGTGTGTCCTCGATCGCGTTCAAAGGGAGGCGATTGATGTCGACGAGCCGCGAGGGCTTCGCCACGTCGTATTTCAGCAGGTCCACGAGATTGGTCCCGCCAGCGATGACCTGCGCCGTGGGGTTGGCCGCCAGTGCCTTCACCGCGTCGGGCACACTGGCGGGCCGCACGTAGTCGAAGCGGATCATCGCCCACCCTCCCCGGCCGCGCCGCGCTGCTGGACGACCTCCCAGACGGCATCGGCAATGTTGCTGTAGGCGCCGCAGCGGCAGAGGTTACCGCTCATCAGTTCTCGCACCTCGTCGCGGCTGTGAGCGTGGCCTTCGGCGATCAGACCGACGGCCGAGCAGATCTGGCCGGGGGTGCAGTAGCCGCACTGGAAGGCGTCGTGCTCGACGAAGGCCTCCTGCAGCGGATGCAGAGCGTCCGGCCCTGCTCCCGCCAGGTCGAGGCCGGCCACGCCCTCGATCGTCGTCACCGCCCTGTCGTCGCAGGTGACGGCCAGCAGCAGGCAGGAGTTGACCCGCTTGCCGTCGATGAGGACCGTGCAGGCGCCGCACTGGCCGTGGTCACAGCCCTTCTTGCTGCCGGTGAGGCCGAGGCCCTCGCGCAGCAGATCGAGCAGCGTGACCCACGGCGCGACCTCGATCTCCTGAGCGCTGCCGTTGATGGCGAGCTTGACCCGGTGCAATTCGCCTCGCTGCGAGGCATCGGTTCGCTGCAGCATGGGGACGATCCTGCGGGTATGGTAAGGGGCTGCGTCCGGGTTGCGGCGCAGTTTATAATGTTCCCAGAGTAGAAATCCGCGATCCGGGCATAAGGTTCCGGCCTCGGTGGCCGAGCCGTCGAGAGAAGGCGCAGACGATGACCGAGGCGACGAGCAGGATTGTACTGATCACCGGCGGCTCGCGCGGCATCGGCGCCGCGACGGCGCTCCAGGCAGCGGCTCACGGGTTCGACGTGGCCGTGTCCTATCGCCACGACGCGGCGGCCGCCGCCCGGGTGGCCGACGCGATCCGCGCCAAAGGCCGGCGGGCACTGGCGGTGCAGGCGGACACCGGCCGCCCGGGCGATATCCTCCGCATGTTCGCCGAGGTGGACGCGGGCCTCGGCCGCATCACGGCGCTGGTCAACAACGCTGGTGTCACCGGCCGCGTCGGGCCGCTGGCAGCGGCCTCGCCGGACATGATCGCGGACTGCATCCAGGTGAACGTCACCGGCGCCATCCTGGTGGCGCGCGAAGCGATTCCGCGCCTGTCGACGCGCCAGGGCGGCGCCGGCGGCGCCATCGTCAATCTGAGCTCCGCCGCTGCCACGCTGGGCGGCCCCGGCGATTTCGTCTGGTACGCGGCGAGCAAGGGGGCGATCGACTCCTTCACCATCGGGCTGAGCAAGGAGCTCGGCCCCGACGGCATCCGCGTCAACGCCGTGGCGCCCGGGCTGATCGATACGGAGATCCATGCCACGGCCGGCGCGCCGGACCGGCTGGAGCGGCTCAAGGGCAACGTCCCCATCGGCCGCGAAGGCAGTGCCGACGAAGTGGCGAGCACCATCCTGTTCCTGTTGTCGGACGCGGCGAGCTACGTGACAGGCGCCATCCTGCGCGTCGCCGGGGGTCGCTAGGCCGACATCGCTGCGTGGCCCCCGCCCGGGCCCAGCGAGGCCCGCACGAAGCTGACCCGCTCCTCGACCGAGGCGCGCGGCAGCGCCACCAGCTCGTAGCCCAGGCGGCCGTAGACGGCGACCATCGCGTCGTGAGTGCGCGCAGCCTCGTCGAGCGACTGCTTGCGCTCGCCGTCCTGCGCGTAGATCTCCGGCCACGGCGGCGCGATGAACACCCGGACGTTGTAGCGATAGAGCTGGGCGGCGCGCACCGCGTGAGCCGGCACGGCGAGGCCACATAGCTCGAAGTAGCCGATCACGTCGGGGACGCCGCGGTCGAACAGCACCGGCCCGGCGCAGCGCTCCGCCTCACGCCACGAGCGCATCTCCCAGGCGAGCATCAGCTCGGCGAAGGCCGCGCGGTCGGCCCACGGCAACGCAGCCCCGCCGATGGCCACCTGATCGCGGATGATGGCGCGCCCCGCCTCGGGCATGACCGCGACGCCATCCATCGCCAGCGCGGCGAGCAGCGTGCTCTTGCCCGCCCCTGGGCCGCCGGTGACAACCACAAAGCGATCGGTGTTCTCTGCCAATTCGCCTCCCCTCTACGCCTTCCAAGGCGCATTGATCGCTGATCTTTCGATGGCCCGAAGTCATCGGATGTGAGCAGCTTTCGCTCGTCCGAGCCGTTCGACCTCGCAGCGCGCCCCCCGCGCCGCAGGCGCAAGGAGCTCCCGCCCGTCAGCGGTCCTGATACGTCGGTGCCCGCTTGTCGAGAAACGCCGTCATGCCCTCCTTCCGGTCAGCCAGCGCAAAGGCGGCATGAAGGCTTCGCCGTTCAAACAGCAGCCCTTCGGACAGCGGCGTTTCGTAGGCCCGGTTGACGCATTCCTTGATCATCATGACGACGGGCTGCGAGAGGGTCGCAATTTTCTGCGCCGTTCGCAACGTCTCGGCCATGAGCTCGCCCGCCGGCACGACACGGCTCACCAGACCGGCTTGCTGCGCCTCGGACGCGTCCATCAGGCGGCCGGACAAGCACATTTCCATCGCCTTCGACTTCCCGACCGATCGAATCAAACGTTGGGTTCCACCGCCACCCGGCGGAATACCCACCGTCACCTCGAGCTGGCCGAACTTCGCGGTGTCGGCGGCCAGAATGAAATCGCACATCATGGCGAGCTCGCAGCCGCCGCCGAGCGCATAGCCTGCGACGGCGGCGATCGTCGGCTTGCGGCATGCGGCGAGGCGTATCCAATCGCCGGCATTGAAATCGTCATGATAGACCTGGGCGAAGGATTCCAGCGCGGCCATCTCCCCGATGTCGGCTCCGGCAGCAAAAGCGCGATCATCGCCTGCCAGCACAATGACGCGAATTTCACGATCCTGCTCGAATGCATTCAGCGCAACGCCAAGCTCTGCGATCATCGCGGCAGACAGTGCATTGCGAACATCGGGCCGATTAAACCGAATTAATCCAACTCCACCGTGAATCTCACTCAGCAGATATTGGTAGTCCATGACGGTTCCTCCAAAAAACGGCGCATCGCCTAGCGACCGGCAGCAATGTAGCTTCGCAGGACGTCATAGAAATAATAGATTATGATGATGTCGCATCATAGGAAAGGTCGATGGCCGACGATGAAGATTCAGCACCTACGCTTCTTCGTTGCGGTGGTGGATTGTGGCGGCGTGGTCAAAGCTGCCGAGCGCCTTCGCCTCTCGCAGCCGACGATTTCCGCGGGCCTCAAAGCTCTCGAACTGGAATTGGGGCAAGCGCTGTTCACCCGATCGGGCGGCAAGCGCTTGCGGCCGACACCGAACGCCGTCGCCTTTCATCGCAACGCCGTCGAGATTCTGCGGCAATGCGATGCGGCAAGCGCGCAGTTCCACGGCGCGGGCTCGAAGCCAGCGAAGCTTCGCGTCGGCGTTCTGCCGACGATCTCCGGCAGCAAGGTGAGCGCATTCGCAGCGACATTGACGCTTCACAGGCCCGACGCCCAGCTGCAGCTGTGGGAGGGCAGCTCGCTGCGCCTTCAGGAATGGCTCAGGCAGGGGCGCATTGATGCCGCCTGGACCAACGTCGAGAGCGATAGCGATCACGCCCGTATCGTGTGGCGAGAGCAATTCGTTGCGTTTGTCGGCCCGACCCATCGCTTCGGTGTCGGTTTCCGATCCAGCATCTCGCTCTCGGATCTGGACGGAGAACGGATCGTCCTACGCGGCGCATGCGAAGTGCCGCGAGGCCAGCTGTGGCCCAGCAGCGTGCGGATGCACGTGGCGGCGCGGGCCGAACGGGATGAACTGGCGCTCCGGCTCGTTGCCGCGGGGCTCGGCATCGCCATCGCGCCGCGGAGCCTGGCGACAACGGACGTTGTCGTCAGGCCGATCGTTGATCTCGACGTAGCCCGGTCGATCGGCTTGAAATGGAGGCCGGAGCTGACGGAGACGTCGATCGCGATACTCTTGAACTCCATTCAGCAAACCGCCCCATCCGATGGCCTCGGTTCGCCGTCCGCCAGCTCTGCACAAAGATCTTGATCCTTTGAGCGGATGGATGGCCGGGGCTTGACCCGGCCGTCTGCCCTTGGCGCCCACTTGCACGCCATGGTCCTGGTCAGTGGCCTCGGGCGCCCCGTAGCCGTTGGAGCCGGGCATGCCTCCGAGGCGCCCATGATCGACGGCCGGGCCTCGCCTCATCCCGCGAGCCGGAACAGCCCGAGGGCGGAGCGCACCTCGTCGAGGGTCGCCTGTGTGACGGCTCTCGCCCGCGCGGTTCCTTCCCGCAGGAGATCGAGGACCTCGTCGGGATGGCGTGCATAGGCGGCCCGGCGCTCCCGGATCGGCGCGAGCACGTCTTGCAGGATCGATGCGAGCCTTTGCTTCAGCGCCATGTCCCCCAGCCCGCCGCGGCGATAATGCGCCTTCAGTTCGGCGACGGCTTGCTCGTCCTCGTCGAACGCATCGAGATAGGTGAAGACCACGTTGCCCTCGACTTGGCCGGGATCGCTCGCGCGCACATGGTTGGGATCGGTGTACATCCGATGCACGGCCTGCCGGATGTCGTCGGGGCTGGCTGACAGCGCGATGGCGTTGCCCTGCGATTTGCTCATCTTCGCCCTGCCGTCGACGCCCGGCAGCCGGCCGACGCGGGGGATCACCGCCCTCGCCTCCACGAGCACCTCCCGTCCGGTCTGCGTGTTGATGCGACGCACGATCTCGTTGGTCTGCTCGATGAGGGGTGCCTGGTCCTCGCCGACGGGCACCACGGTGGCCTTGAACGCCGTGATGTCCGCGGCCTGGGAGACGGGGTAGCAGAGGAACCCTGCCGGGATGTCGCGACCGAAGCCGCGCGCGCGGATCTCGTCCTTGATCGTCGGATTGCGCTCGAGGCGGGCGACGGTCACGAAGTTGAGATAGAGCGTAGTGAGCTCGGCCAGGGCAGGCAGACCGGACTGCACGCAAATCGTCGTCTTCTCCGGGTCGATGCCGACGGCAAGGTAGTCCAGCGCCACCTCGAGCACGTTGCGGCGCACCTTGTCCGGGTCATGGGCGTTGTCGGTCAGCGCCTGCATGTCGGCCAGCAGCAGGAACTGGCGGTGCGTACTCTGCAGCGCCACCCGGCTCTTCAACGAGCCGACGTAGTGGCCGAGGTGAAGCGGCCCGGTTGTCCGGTCGCCGGTCAGAATGATCGGCTTTTCAGGATGATGTGCAAGCATTCGGCTTCTCCGGTTGGGAGCCGCCGCGGACGGGAGACGTGTCGCTTGAAGGAAATGCTGCCTACCGTGTCACGGCGGCAGCGGTCAGGTGAAAAGACATGACGACGTGCCGCTCCTTAGACGGAGCGCCACCAATAGGCTCGAGCGGATGTCGTCGCGTTGGTCACGTGCCGTGAATGCCATGCGAGTGGCCGCCATGCAAGGCCGGCGAAGGCGCGGCGACGGCTGGCGCGCTTGACCGCCGGGCAGCGGTCGCCAGCCGCCCGGCCTGCGTGCCCCGTCAGCGGCAAGCCCGGCGGAGGCCGTCGGACGCGCGTCCCCGGCCCCAGCCCGACCGGAGCGACAGGACTCCACCCGCCTGTCCTTGATGCAGTTCAACGCCGCTTCGTAAGCCCCCCTGAGGCGATGCTACCCGTGCAAGTTGCGACGCCCATTAGTCGTTCGAACTATTGGCCATCATTGACCGATTTGGCATGTTGGCAAGCTTGAAAATTTGACAAGCTCACAACTGTAAGAGCGCCGATCGCTATCCGGCAAGCCCGCCCCGGGACCCTGTGGATCGGGGCTGTTCTCGGGCACCGGGGTCAGGCGGCCGGACGCGAAGCGGAGAGGGGAGCGACGCCGTGAACGGACCGACGCGGAGCAGTATTCGGCTGCTCGCTCAAATGCTGATCGCCGTGAGCTTGCCCACGGCCGCGATGGCCCAGGCTGGCGAGTTCCAGGGCGCCTGGATGGAGCAAGGCGGCTCCTGTCGCGATGTATTCGTCGCGGCTGGCAAAGGGCTCTCGTTCAGCGCGGGCACCAATGCGTTCACCCCCGCCTTCATCGTAGCCGGCAAGCAGCTCAGGACACCGCTGGCGTCCTGCACCATCAAGGGCGCGAACCGGGCGGGCGACCGTCGGGTGCTGCAGCTCGCCTGCACCAATGCTGTCGCGAGCGAGGATATGAAGGCCATCCTCGCGCCACGGTCCGCCGCAGAACTGCGCCGCTACACGAGCCTCGCGGACACCGCAGGCAGCATCTACAAAAGGTGCACACGGGGCGATCTTTGACGGTCGACACACCGGGAGCCAAACGGAGGGAGAACAATGGCATCGCAAGCGCCTGAATCCGCGGTCCTTGGCGACGAAACGTTCATGTCCGCCGACGACCTTCGCAGCTACATGCAAGAAATGCAGATGGCCAAGGCGGCGCAAACCGTGTCGGCGATGGAGCGCGCCGATCGAGCCCGGGCCGAGCTCGTCAAGACGTTGACGCAACCCATCGACGCGACGCCGGAGCGGCTTGGCGAGATCGTCCACAATCTGATGGGCCGCCTCCGCCGTGCCGCAGAACGGGGGGAGACGGAGCTCATGGTGATGCGTTTCCCCAATGCGCTGTGCAGCGACAAAGGCCGCGCCATCAACAATGCAGAAGCCGGCTGGCCGGACACGCTCACCGGCCGTCCCCGTCAAGCTTACGAGCTTTGGCGCGACCAGCTTCAACCGGCGCACTTCAGGCTGAAGGCGACGATCATCGACTGGCCGGGCGGCCTGCCGGGCGATGTCGGTTTCTTCCTGAACTGGGACTGACGCCAGGTTCAGGTTGCGGATCATTTCGCGCCGCAGGCGAGCTGGGGCTCGATTGCCATGAAGCTCATACGACCCCGCGCGCCTCATGGGAGTTGCCGCTGCCGGGTGCGAAGCGAAACCGCAATCCCATCACACGAAATCTTGGCCAAGGGAGGAGCGCCATGGACATGCCGGCGCAACTGACGCGCAAGGCCTACGAGCGGAAGCTCAAGGAGCTCCACGTCGAACTGGTGAAGCTGCAACTCTGGGCGAAGCACGCGGGCGCCAAGGTCTGCGTCGTCTTCGAGGGGCGCGACGGCGCCGGCAAGGGCGGCGTGATCAAGGCGATCATGGAACGGGTGAGCCCGCGCGTCTTCCGGGTGGTGGCATTGCCGCCCCCCACGGAGCGCGAGAAATCCCAGATGTTCATCCAGCGCTACCTGCCGCTCTTCCCGGCCGCGGGCGAAATCATGATCTTCGACCGGTCATGGTACAATCGTGCCGGCGTGGAGCGGGTCATGGGCTTCTGCAGCGACGAGCAGGTCCGGAAATTTCTTGTCGGCACGCCCCTGGTCGAGCGCGCCGCCGTGGAATCGGGCATTATCATGCTCAAGTATTGGCTCGAAGTATCTGAAGAAGAGCAGACCCGGCGAATGAAGAGTCGCATCGACGACCCTCGCAAAGTGTGGAAGCTCTCGCCGATGGACCTCGAATCCTATTCGCGCTGGTTCGACTATTCGCGCGCCCGCGATGAGATGTTCGCTGCCACGGATACTGAGTGGGCGCCGTGGTTCGTCGCACGCTCCGATGACAAGAAGCGCGCCCGGCTCAACATCATCTCCCACCTGCTGAGCCAGATCCCCTACAAGGAGGTGCCGCGCGACGAGATCAAACTACCTAAACGTCAAAGGGCGGGAGGCTATAAGCAGGCGGATTACGCTAAGCACAAAGTGCCGGAATTGTATTGAGCGCCGATGCCGCTTGACGGAGGCGGACGGGTGGTGCTTACGGTCAAGTCAAAGTCGACGACCGGCTTTCGCCGGAGAGCAACGAGGGAATGCAATGTCCTACGCATGGACGGCACGGCCCGCAGCGCTGCTGACGGTTCTCCTCATCTCGGTCACCGGTGTCGGGCCTGCCCTGGCCCAAGCCCCGGCCAGCGCGCGCGTGGGCACGGTGATCGCGGCCAAGCAGCCGGTCACCAGAGCTTTGGACTTCGTCGCCCGCGTGGAGGCGGTGGAGCGGGTCGAAGTGAGGGCCCGGGTCACCGGCTTCATCGATGCGGTGCTGTTCAAGGAGGGCGACAAGGTGAAGGCCGGCGCGCCTTTGTATCGCCTGGAGAAAGCTCCGTTCGAGGCGGCCGTGGCGCAGGCGGAAGGCGCGCTGACCAAGACCAAGGGACAGGTGCTGAACGCCAGCGCCCAGCGCAAGCGCGCCGAGGAGTTGTTGCGCAGCCAGTCGGGGTCTGCTGCGGTCCGCGATCAGCGGGTCGCCGAGGAGGAAACGGCCAAAGGCGATGCCGCGATCGCCCAGGCTTCGCTTGACACGGCGAACATCAACCTCGGCTACACCGACATCACCGCGCCGATCAATGGGGTGATCGGCCGGACCAAGGTCACGAAGGGCAACGTCGTCGGACCGGACAGCGGCGCCCTCGCCACCATCGTCAGCCAGGACCCCATGTACGTGATCATTCCCGTGAGCCAGCGGGAATTTCTCGATATCCAGGCGGACGAGCGGAAGGCTGCGGGCAAGGCGCTTGCCGTCACGATCTCGTTCCCCAACGGCGCGACCTACGATCAGCCCGGCCAGATCAACTTCGTCGATACCAGCGTCGATCGGGGAACCGACACGGTCGCCGTCCGCGCCAGCGTGCCGAATCCGACCGGCGTCCTCATCGATGGCCAGCTCGTGCGAGCGCAGATCGCCGGCGGCAAAGCGGAAGAGGCGGTTCTCGTCCCACAGTCCGCGTTGATCGCCGACCAGCAGGGTGTCTATGTCTTCGTCGTCGAGGATGGCAAGGCGGCGGTGCGCCGGGTCACGCTCGGAGGCGAACGAGGCGCTAACTCCGTCATCCAGTCGGGGCTGACGGGCGGCGAGCAGGTCGTCGTCGAGGGCATGGAGGGCTTACGTCCGGGCGCGTCGGTGACGGCAAGCCCTGTCACGCCCCTCGCCTCGCGGAGCTGACGCCTTGATCTCCTCCGTCTTCGTCGACCGGCCGCGGCTCGCCGTCGTCATCGCGCTCGTCACGGTGATCGCGGGTATTATCTCGCTGCTGTCGATCCCGATCGCCCAGTACCCGGACATCGTGCCGCCCCAGGTATCCGTGACGACGACATATCCCGGTGCCTCGGCGGCCGTCGTCGAGTCGACCATCGGCCAGCCGCTGGAAAGCGAGGTCGTCGGTGTCGACAAGATGATCTACATGAAGAGCGTCAACGGCAACGACGGCAGCTATTCGCTGCTCGTGTCGTTCGAGCTCGGCACCGACCCCGACATCAACACCGTCAACGTCAACAACCGCGTCCAGGTCGCCCTGTCCAAGCTGCCGGAGGACGTGCGGCGCCAGGGCGTGCGCGTCAAGAAGCAATCGTCGGCGCTGCTCGGCGTGATTGCGCTCTATTCGCCCAAAGGCAACTACGACGAGCTGTTCATCTCCAACTACGCCACCATCAACCTGCTCGACGATATCAAGAGCACACCCGGCATCGGCGACGCCAAGCTCTTCGGACCGCAGGACTACGCCATCCGCGTCTGGGTGCAGACGGACCGCCTGACCGGCCTCGGCCTCACCAGCGGCGACATCATCAACGCCGTCAGTGGCCAGAACGTGCAGGCCGCGGTCGGCCGCATCGGCGCCCGCCCGATTTCCGATGACCAGCAGCTGCAGCTCAACATCCAGACCAAGGGGCGGCTGACCTCGATCCCCGAGTTCGAGAAGATCGTGGTGCGCACCAATCCGGATGGCTCGGTGCTGCGGCTGTCGGACGTGGCGCGCGTCGAGCTCGGCGCGTCCAACCTCGACCGGTCGACGCGGCTCAACGGCCAGGCGGCGACCCTCATCGGCATCTATCAGAGCCCCGGCGCCAACGCCCTGAAGACCCTCGACGCCGTCAAGAAGCGCATGGACGAAGCGGCCAAGTCGTTCCCGGACGGGCTCGCCTGGAAGGTGACCTACGACCCGACCACCTTCGTCAAGGCCACGATCGAGGTGGTCGAGCACACCCTCGTGGAAGCGTTCGTGCTCGTCGTGCTCGTCGTCTTCCTGTTCCTCGGCAGCTTCCGCGCCACGCTGATCCCGACCATCGCGGTGCCGGTCAGCCTGATCGGCACCTTCGTCGTCCTCAACGCCATCGGCTACTCCGCCAACACCGTGTCGCTGCTCGCTCTGGTGCTCGCCATCGGCATCGTCGTCGACGACGCGATCGTGGTGGTGGAGGCCGTCGAAGCGAAGATGGAGGAGCGGCCGGACCTCACGCCGGCCGAAGCCACCAAGGAGGCGATGAAGACCATCACCGCCCCGATCATCGCCATCACCCTGGTGCTGCTGTCGGTGTTCGTGCCGGTCGCCTTCATTCCCGGCATTTCCGGCGAGCTGTTCCGCCAGTTCGCCGTCACCGTCGCCGTCTCCATGTTCCTGTCGGCGATCAACGCGCTGACGCTGTCTCCGGCGCTCTGCGCCATCCTGCTCAAGCCGCATCACGGACCACGGCGGGGACCGATCGGCGCCCTGATGCGCGGCATCGACTGGGTGCGGGACCGCTACGGCGCCATCGTCGCCCGCCTCGTGCGCGTCGCCGTCATCGGCCTCGTGCTGGTGGCAGCTGCCCTCGGCGGCACCTATGCGCTCGCCCGCATCACGCCAACCGGCTTCCTGCCGGAAGAGGACCAGGGCGCCTTCTTCGTTGTCGTGCAACTGCCGGACGGCGCCTCCATCGGCCGGTCCAGCGAGGCGATCCAGCAGGTCGAGGCGATCCTCAAGCAGGAGGACGCCATCGCCGACTACTCCTCGATCATCGGCCTCAACTTCGTCGACAACTACTCGCAGCCCAATGCCGGCTTCATCATCGTGACGCTGAAGCCGTTCGACGAACGGGAAGATCCCTCCATGGCCGCTCCGGCGGTGATCGCGCGGCTCGGCCAGAAGTTCGCAGCGGTGCGCGGCGCGCGCGCCTTGCCCTTGGCGCCGCCGCCGATCATCGGCCTCGGCACCGGCGGCGGCTTCAGCTACGTGGTGCAGGACGTCGCCGGCGGCGACCCCAAGGCGATGGCCCAGGCGTTGCGCGGGCTGTTGATCGCCGCCAACCAGGATCCGCGACTGACGCGGGTGTTCAGCACGTTTTCCGCGACGACGCCCTCGGTGTTCCTCGACATCGACCGCGACAAGGCCCAGATCCTGGGCGTCTCCACGAGCAGCATCTTCCAGGCCCTACAGGCCTCGCTCGGCGGCATCTACGTGAACGACGTCAACCTGTACGGCCGCACCTGGCAGGTGCAGGTGCAGGCGGAGGCGCAGGACCGCAAGACCGTCGACGACATCAACCGCATCAACGTGCGCAACGCCGCGGGCGAGATGGTGCCGATGCGCAGCCTCGCCGAGGCCCGCGTCGTCGTCGGGCCGCAGGCGCTCATCCGCTACAACAACCGGCTCGCGGTGACGGTGCAGGGCAGCCCTGCCCCCGGCGTCTCGTCCGGCCAGGCCTTGCGGGCTATGGACGAGGTGGCGGCCAAGGCGCTTCCGGCCGGCTACCGGGGTGCCTGGACGGACGTGTCCTTCCAGGAGAAGCGGGCCGAGGGGCAGACCACCGTCATCCTCGGCTTCGCCCTGCTCTTCGCCTATCTGTTCCTCGTCGCTCTCTACGAGAGCTGGACCATACCCGTGCCGGTCCTGCTCTCCGTCGCCGTCGGCATCGTCGGTGCCTTCGCGTCGATCGTGCTCGCCGGGCTGACGCTCGACCTCTATGCCCAGATCGGCATGGTGGTGCTCATCGGGCTGGCAGCCAAGAACGGCATCCTGATCGTCGAGTTCGCCAAGGAGCGGCGCGAGCACGGGGTGCCGCTGCTCGAGGCGGCGACGGAAGGCGCGCGGCTGCGCTTCCGACCGGTGATGATGACCTCGTTCGCCTTCATCCTCGGCCTGCTGCCGCTGGTCCTCGGGACTGGTGCGGCCATGCTGGCGCGGCGCAACGTCAGCACGCCGGTGTTCGGCGGCATGATCGCCGCCTCCTTCATCGGCATCTTCGTCATTCCGGCGCTCTATGTGACCTTCCAGGGCCTGCGCGAGCGGCTCAAGGGCAAGCCCAAGAAGATCAAGCCCACTGAAACGCCGGCCACGGGCACCCCACTCTGAAGCAGTTTTACAGCCATAGCAGTTGGAAAGCCGGCAAATTTTACGCTTAATGCTGCCAATATTCTGATTCTGACCGCGCAGGCACCCGGAAAGATTGGGCGCCGTCCGGAAACATCACAAGTTGACGAAGGCCTGCAAGTCTCGTCGTCTTGCGCCCGTCATTGATCTCGATCATAGTTTAAGCAAAGCATATGATCTTTGGTGGAGCCAGATCATCCGCGGCCGGCGGGCGTACCACCAATGAAGCACGCGAGCCTTAAGCTCTACTGCGGCCGATCTTAGCCAAGCACAAGGCGAGCGTGTGCAAGGCGAGCGTGGAGGCAGTCATGACGTCCGTGATATCGGTCCAGGATGCCCCCAACGAGAGGCGGAGGCGCCACGAGAAGTACGACCGGCTCGTCGCGGCGGCCCAGGCCCTGCCGAAGCTCAAGGTCGCCGTGGCGCATCCGTGCGATCAATCCTCGCTGGGGGCGGTCTTCGAAGCGGCGGAGCTCGGTCTCACCGACCCGGTGGTCGTCGGCCCCCAGGGCAAGATCGGGGCCGTGGCCGAGGTGCTCGGCAAGGATCTCTCCACGCTGCGCGTCGTCGACGCCCCGCACAGCCATGCGTCGGCCGAGCAGGCCGTTGCGCTGGTGAAGGCCGGCGAGGCCGAGGCGCTGATGAAGGGCAGCCTGCACACGGACGAGCTGATGGGCGCCGTGGTCAGCCGCGAGGGCGGGCTGCGCACCGCGCGGCGCATCAGCCACTGCTTTGTCATGGACGTTCCCGGGCACGACACCGCGCTCATCATCACCGATGCGGCGGTCAACATCGCGCCGACGCTCGAGGATAAAGTGGACATCGTGCAGAACGCCATCGATCTCGCCCGGGCGCTCGGCAGTGATCCGGTCCGCGTGGCCATCCTGTCGGCCATGGAGACGGTCAACTCCAAGGTGCCGTCCACCATCGAGGCGGCGGCGCTGTGCAAGATGGCGGAGCGTGGCCAGATCACCGGCGGCATCGTCGACGGGCCGCTCGCCCTCGACAACGCCATCGATCTGGGCGCGGCGAAGATCAAGCAGATTCACTCGGCGGTGGCCGGGCAGGCCAACGTGCTCGTGGTGCCGGATCTGGAGGCCGGCAACATGCTGGCCAAGAGCTTGACCTTCCTGGCCGACGCCGACGCCGCCGGCATCGTGCTGGGCGCGCGGGTGCCGATCGTCCTGACGAGCCGGGCGGACTCGCGGCTGACCCGGCTGGCCTCGTGCGCGGTCGCCTCCCTCATCGCCGAGGCGCAACGCCGCGCGCTCGCGGTGCCGGGAGTGTGACCATGATTCCGGTCCTCCTCGTTCTCAACGCGGGCTCGTCCAGCCTCAAGTTCCAGGTTTTCGCGGTGGCCGAACCCGAAGAGCCGCACGTCGCGCTCAAGGGACAGTTCGAAGGGCTCGGGGGAGCCACGCATTTCGTCGTCAATGATGCCGCCGGGAGCTGTCTCGGCGAGACGACTTGGCCAGCCGGCGACGGGCTCGACCACGAGGGGGCCCTACTCCATCTCGTGGCGTGGTTGCGCCAGCATCGGGAGGGCCGCGAGCTCGTGGCCATCGGGCACCGCGTCGTCCACGGCGGGGAGGCCTTCACCGGGCCGGTGTGCGTCGACGACGGGGTGATCGCGGCGCTGGACAAGCTTGCTCCCCTGGCCCCCCTGCATCAGCCCCATAACCTGGAGCCGATCAGGATTGCTCGCCGGCACCTGCCGCAGATCCCACAGGTGGCCTGCTTCGATACCGCCTTCCACCGCACACAGCCCGAGCTGGCGACCTTGTTCGCGCTTCCGGCCGGCATGCGCGCCCGCGGTGTGCGCCGCTACGGCTTTCACGGGCTGTCCTACGACTACGTTTCGTCGGTGCTCAAGAGCTATGACCCGGGTTTGGCGGCCGGGCGGGTGATCGTGGCCCATCTCGGCAACGGCGCGAGCCTGTGCGCCCTGGCCCAGGGGGCGAGCGTGGCCAGCACCATGGGGTTCTCTGCGCTCGACGGCCTGCCGATGGGCACGCGCTGCGGCACCATCGACGCCGCGGTGGTCTTCTACATGCTGCGCGAGATGAAGCTGCCACCGGACGAGGCCGAGCGCATCCTTTACACGAAGTCCGGCCTGCTCGGCGTATCGGGACTCTCGAACGACATGCGCACGCTGCGGGCGAATGCGGCCACCAACGCCGATGCCCGGCGGGCCATAGACCTCTTCGTGTACCGCATCACCCGCGAGATCGGGTCTCTCGTCGCCGCGCTGGGCGGGATCGACGGGCTCGTGTTCAGCGCCGGCATCGGGGAGAACGACGTGGCGACCCGGGCCGAGGTCATCCGCGGGCTCGCCTGGACGGGACTTGCCCTCGACGACGCCGCCAACCAGAGCGGCGGCCCTCTGATCTCCACCGGATCGGGGCCTTCCGCCTGGGTCATTCCCACCAATGAGGAACTGGTGATCGCACGGCAGACGCAGAGCGCGCTGGCCGTTCCGCCGCCGGCATCCTGAGCCTGGAGGTCGACTCATGGGAGCGTTGGAGAGCACCCCCGAACAGGCGCCTCGTCCTGGGCCCACACCGGACCCGATGGCGCACACCGATGGCCCCCCGATCGGATTTCCGCAGCTTGCCCGCGCTCAGGTCAAGCTGGCGGGCGTGTACGGGGAGCGGTGGACGAACGCGTGCCAGCGCTATGCGGACGCCATGACGGCGGCCCGCGAGCCGCTGATGGAGCAGATGAAGCGCCAGTGCACGCCGCTGGACTACTGGAGAGACGCCAGCTCCTATTGGCTCGACTTTGCGCAGCGCTCGATACTCTTCTGGGACACGCTGCGCCAGCGCGGCAACAACTGGATCGCGCACGAGAAGGCCGGCAAGCCGCCGCTGCTGGCGTTCCAGTGGGAGATGATCGCAGACGCCCGTACCTTCGAGCGGCCGGCGAACTATGCGCTCGTGCGTGTCATTCCGCCCGACGGGATCACGACCGACCCGGCGCGCCGCCCCTTCGTCATCATCGACCCGCGGGCGGGCCATGGGCCGGGCATCGGCGGCTTCAAGCCGGATTCGCAGGTCGGCGTGGCATTGCGGGCGGGGCATCCCGTCTATGTCGTGATCTTCTTCCCGGAGCCGATGCCGGGGCAGACCCTGGCCGACGTCTCCCAGGCCGAGGCGGAGTTCCTCCGCATCGTGGGTCAACGGCACCCCGCGACGCGCAAGCCGGTCGTCTTCGGCAATTGCCAGGGCGGGTGGGCCTCCATGCTCGTCGGCGCGCTGGAACCGGATGTCGTCGGCCCCATCGTCATCAACGGGGCGCCGATGTCCTATTGGGCGGGCAACGACGGCGAGAACCCGATGCGCTACGCCGGCGGCATCCTCGGCGGCCTGTGGCCGGCGCTGCTGGCCAGCGATCTCGGCGCCGGCAAGTTCGACGGGGCCTATCTGGTCGAGAACTTCGAGTATCTCAACCCGGCCAACACCTACTTCGACAAATACTATACGCTGTTCTCCAGGATCGACACCGAGCCGCCCCGCTTCCTCGAGTTCGAGCGCTGGTGGGGCGGCTTCTTCCTGATGAACCGGCAGGAGATCAAGTGGATCGTCGAGAACCTGTTCGTCGGCAACAACCTCGCTGACGGCGAGGCGGAATGGTCGGAGGGACGGGCCTTCGATCTGCGGGCGATCAAGTCGCCGATCGTGCTGTTCGCATCGCTGGGGGACAACATCACGCCGCCGCAGCAGGCGTTCAATTGGATCGCCGACGTCTATCCGACCACCGAGGCGCTCAAGGCCAACGGCCAGGTCATCGTCGGCCTGATGCACAAGAGCGTCGGCCACCTCGGCATCTTCGTATCGGGGCAGATCGCCAAGCGCGAATACACCCAGATCACCGATCTGATGGAGTATATCGAGCATCTGCCTCCCGGCCTCTACGGCATGCAGGTCGACGAGCGGGAGGCCGACGGCAAGGTCGTCTATGACGTCGTGCTGAACGAGCTGCCCGTGGAAACGCTGCAGGCTCTCCAGAAGCACGGCCGGAGGGACGAGATCCCCTTCCAGGCCGTGGAGGCCACGTCGCGGGCGCTCGCTGCCGGCTACGAGGCCTTCGTGCATCCGTGGATCGCTCCGTGGATCAGCCCCCCCGCGGCGAGCGCGGCCCGAGCGCTCCATCCGCAGCGGGCCCAACGCTGGGCGGTGTCGGACCTCAATCCATTGCTGTGGCCGCTCCAAAGCTGGGCGGACATGGTGAGGGCCAGCCGCGCGCCCCGCGACGACGATGGGCCGATGGCCACGCTGGAGCACGGGTCCGCGGCAGCGGTGTCCGCCACATGGGATCTCTACCGCGACTTGCGCGACGGGACGGTCGAGACCATCTTTTTCCGCGCTTACACACCGGCGAGCCTCGGCGCGCCCGACGCCGGCAGCGCCGAGCCAACCGGGGACGTACGCGATCTCCCCGTGATCAAAGCCGCGCTGGCGCGGGTCGAAGCGGGCGATCGCACCAACGCCATGGTTCGGGCCGTGCTGCTGCTGATGAAGGCTGGCACCGGACGGCGCCGGCTGTCGGCCATGAAGCGCGCCCGCGAGATCGGCGGCAAGGATCTTGGCCTTCTCGACATGCCGGTGGAGACGGCGCGCGCGATCATCCGTGAGCAGTCCTACATCGTCGAGCTGGAGCCCGCGAAGGCGCTCGCCGCGCTGCCCAAGCTGCTGCCGACGCCGGACGATCGGCGTCAGCTGATCGACATGCTCGACCGCCTGGAAGCCCGTATGGAGGCCAATGCGGAGCAGATCGCCCTGGCGGCCCAGATCCGGCAGATCCTGGCCCCGGCTGCGCCGCCATCGGCGGGAGAGCCCGATACGGCGGCCATGGGGGGCGAGCCGGCTCCTGTTGCCGCGCGGCCGGTCGCGGCAAGGGGAGCCACCGGCCGCGGCAACCGACAGGCGAGGACGAGCGCATGAACCGACCAGCGACCGAACCGACCAACGCCGCGCTTCGCTCCGACGTGCTGCGCGGCAAGCGGGCCGTGGTGATCGGCATCGCCAACGAGCACTCGATCGCCTTCGGCTGCGCCCGGGTGTTCCGTCAGCTCGGGGCGGAGCTGGCGGTGACCTATCTCAACGAGACCGCCCGGCGCTATGTGGAGCCGCTTGCCCAGGAGCTCGAAGCTTCGATTTTCGCTCCCTGCGATGTGGCCCAGCCCGGCCAGCTCGAAGCCGTCTTCCAGCAGATCGGGGACAGCTGGGGTGGCCTCGACATCGCGCTGCATTCCATCGCCTTTGCGCCCAAGCAGGACCTGCAGGGCCGGCTTGCCGACAGCTCGGCGGAGGGTTTCAAGCTGGCGATGGACATCTCGTGCCATTCCTTCATCCGCATGGCGCGGCTCGCCGAGCCGCTGATGCCGGACGGCGGAACGCTGCTGGCCATGAGCTATCATGGTGCCAACAAGGTCGTCCCGAACTACAACCTGATGGGACCGGTGAAGGCGGCGCTGGAGAGCGCCGTTCGCTATCTCGCCTACGAGCTGGGCGACAAGCAAATTCGCGTGCACGCGGTCTCGCCCGGCCCCTTGAAGACCCGGGCGGCTTCGGGCTTGAAGGACTTCGACGTGCTATTGTCGGAAGCGATCGACCGGGCCCCGATCGGCGAACTGGTTGACATCGACGACGTCGGCCTGACCGCGGCCTATCTCACCACGCCGTTCGCCCGGCGGCTGACCGGCACGACCACCTACGTCGACGGCGGGCTCAGCATCATGGCCTGACCGGATGGAGCCCCTGCCGCCCGGGAGGGAGGCGATTGTTCGATGCAACCGCGCGAGCCCCTGCAACAACCCGCCCCGGATGGCGCCGCCTACGTGGAGAGGGCGCTTGGCCTCGTTCTGCTCCTGTTGCTGGCCGTCGCCTGCTTCCTGGTGCTCAAACCCTTCCTGACGGCTATCTTCACGGCGGTCATCCTGAGCGTGTCGACATGGCCGCTGTTCCAGCGGCTCGAGCGGGCTCTCGGCGGACGCTCGGGCGCCGCCGCACTGATCATGACGCTGGGCGTCGCCGCACTGGTGGTGCTGCCCCTCGTTGCGCTCGGCGCCAACCTCGCCGACGATGTCGCCCGCCTGAGCGCCAGCGTCCGCACCGTCGTCGACCAGGGACTGCCGCCTCCCGACTGGCTCGGCCGGATCCCGCTCGTCGGGCGGGACGCCGAGCGCGCATGGCAGGATGCCTGGGCGCAGGGGAAGGGACTGGCGCCCATCGTGGCGCCCTATCTCGGGCCGCTGCGGGACTGGGCGCTGCGCCAGGGCGCCACGCTGCTCTCGGGCACGCTGCAGGTCGCCCTCGGTATCGTGCTGGCCTTCTTCCTCTATCGCCAAGGCGTGCAAGCGCGAAGCCGGCTCGAGGCGGCGATGTCGCGCCTCGGCGGCTGGCGCGGCCGCCACGTTCTGGAAGCCGCCGCGGCGACGATCAAGAGTGTGGTCAACGGGGTGCTCGGCACCGCGCTGATCCAGGGCCTGCTGCTCGGTTCCAGCTTCTGGCTCGCCGGCGTGCCCGGCGCCGTCGTCCTCGGCGCCATCGCCGTGGTGCTGAGCCTGCTGCCGCTCGGCCTGGCGGCGCTGTGGCTGCCGGCCGCCCTGTGGCTGATGTCCGCGGGACACCCGGCATGGGCCCTGTTCATCGTGGCGTGGAACGCGCTCGTGGTCGGAAGCCTCGACAACGTCCTGCGCCCCTATCTGATCAGCCGTGGCACCCACATGCCGATGGTGATGATCTTCCTCGGTGTGCTCGGCGGAATCCTGACGTTCGGGCTCGTCGGCGTCTTCCTGGGGCCAGCCCTGATCGCCGTCGCCTACACGCTGATCCTCGACTGGGACCGCGCGGAAGAGCCCGGGTTGGACGAGGCCGGCGACCAGCCACAGCCGCCGGCGCACCCGGAGCGATAAGGCCCGCCGCCAAGAGCGCGAACGTCCCCTGGGCCGGCTGCCGGAAGACGGACACACGACGATCCTGAAGGGCGACATACCATTATCGGCTGCGCCTTCCCCGATCGCGGCGCCGGCGCTAACATGACAAGACGAGCACCGCCTCGCCTTCCCCGACATCGGAGCGCAGCAGCGTATCGGCACCGCCCGTATCGTCGCCGGCATCCTCCCAGCGTGAGGTTATGAGATGAGCGACAGTGGCGACCACGGCATCCGCTTCGGGCGGATCGCGGCGATGCTGCCCGTCAAGGACATGCAGAAGGCGCACGATTTCTATGCGGGCGTGCTCGGCTTCACCAAGACCTTCCAGAACGGCGACCCCGTCGGCTTCATGATCCTGAAGCGCGACCAGGCCGAGCTGCACCTCACCTTACAGCCGCAGCACAAGAGCCCGCCGTTCAACGTTGCCCACATGATGGTGCACGACGTGGACGCGCTCTATGCGCTGTGCGAGCGCCACGGCCTGCGCATCATCAAGCGGCTGCAGAACAAGGACTACGGCCTGCGCGCCTTCGTCTTCGAGGACCCGGACGGCAACCGCATCGACGTCGGCCAGCCGCTCTGACCAGTAGGCCGCGCCGGCGCGTTTCACTCGCGGCGCGGCTGTCCGTCGAGCAGGTATTCAAGCCTCTGGCCGCCATAGGAGATCGCAAAGGTATCGACCGCATCGTCCTGGCCCCCGGACGATCGATACGCGTCGGGGCTACCGCTCCCCAGCGTCGAGAATCCACGTCCTGTCAGCAAACGCCACATAGATGCGCTCCTGCCCCAGTGCCGTCCCGAGCTCCATCGCGAGCTCGTTCAGCATGGCCTCGATATCCGCATCAGGCAGGTGGCCGAGGTAGGCATGCACGGCTTCGCCGGTGAACAGCGCCACCGGCTCGCGGTCGGAGCCGACGGTGCCGTCGGGGCGCGGCCACGCATAGGTCACCTCAGCCCGTGTGAACATGCCGGACAGGGCCGGCTGACCCGCTTCGACGCGCCGCTTCATTCAGGCACGGGCTGTGCGGACCGCCTCCGACACATCGAAGACGCGCCCCTCCGGGTCCCAGCCCTCGCGCAGGCCGACACTGATGCGAAAATCGCGGCGCGGGCCTTGCGAGCCCGGAACGACGACATAGTCGCCGGCGCTCGGTCGAGGGGTGGATGGTTCGGCCATGATCATGCCCACGTCTTGCTGCGCGCATCCTGGCGACCGCCGAGCGGAAAGCCGCTGCTCGAATGCGCAGGTCGCCCATAAGATGTGGGACGCGGGCCGGCAGACGCCAGCCGGCTGCAATCGCGATTTCATACGGTCCTGATAGGCTGACGGAATGGCAAGGCAGCCTCGGAAGCCACGATCGGCGCAGCGCGCGATGCCGGCGGCGGAGCCGCTGCGCAGCCGCGCCGTCACGCCGCGCCGGGGCGATCCGAACCAGCCGGACCTCTTCGCCCAGCCGCTGCCCGGATGGATCGCGCCATGCCGGCCGGTACCGGTCGACCAGCCGCCGAGCGGGCCGGACTGGAGCCATGAGGTCGAGTGGGACGGCTATCGTGTCTACGTCCAGGTGGACGGCGCACAAGTCGCCATCCGCACCGGCCGTGGCGCCGACTGGACCGCGCGCTTTCCCGGCATGGCCGCCGAGCTCGCCCGGCTGCCCGTCCGCAACGCCGTCATCGACGGCGAAGCGGTCGTCCTCGACGCCCGGGGCATCTCCCAGTTCGCGGCCCTGCAGGCGGCGCTGGCCTTCGGACGCCGCGCCACGGGCGGTGTCACCCTGGTCGCCTTCGACCTGCTGTTCCTCGACGGCCTCGACCTGCGGAGCTGGTCGTTGGCCCAGCGGCGCGACGCGCTCGCCGCCGTCATTGCGCCCGGCAATGCAACACTGATGTTCAGCGAAGAGATCGCCGGCGACGGGCCTGACGTCTACCGCATGGCCTGCGCCCATCGGCTCGCCGGCATCGTCTCGAAGCGGCGGCTGGCGCCCTACCGCTCGGGCCGCAGCGAGGACTGGCTGAAGACCGAGCGGATCCCCTCCGGCACCTTCACCGTTATCGGCTACGAGCCGTCCGGGCGCGCGCTCGGCAGCCTGCGCGTGGCCGAGGAGATTGGTGACAAGCTCATGCCGGCGGGCCGCGTGGGAACCGGGTTCACGATCACCAGCGCCGCCGCCGTCAAGCAGCGCCTCGACGCCATCGTCACCCCGGATCCCCCGATCGCCGGGCTGAGCTCGACGACCACCGTATGGGTCCGGCCTGACATGCGCGTCGAGGTGACCTTTCGCGACCGGTCGCCAGACGGCCAGCTTCGGCATGCCGCGTTCAAGGGCGTGCGGGAGGACCTTTGAGCGGCGCGGCGATTGTCCGCCTGTCAGCTAGCGGAGCCTGGGCCGGATCGTGTACAAGGGGACAAACAAAACACCTGTATTGAATCCAGAATGGGAGGAACTCATGGTCACGATGGATCGCCGCACACTGCTCACGGGATCGGCATCGTCCGCGGTGGCGCTGCTCGCGGCGCGAGGCGCCCGCGCCGACGACATGACCGGCGTCACCGCAACCGAGATCAAGATCGGCTCGACCACGTCGCTCAGTGGCCCGGTCTCGGCGCTCGGCGTCCAGGCCCGCTGCCAGGAAGCCTTTTTCCGCATGATCAACGACAACGGCGGCATCGCCGGGCGCAAGATCACCTACATCTACTACGACGACGGCTTCAGCCCGCCCAAGACCCTGGAGCAGGTGCGCCGCCTGCTGGAGCAGGATCAGGTGTCGTTCCTGTTCAACATGCTGGGCACGGCGCCGAACTCGGCCGTGGTCAAATACGTCAACGCCAAGAAGGTGCCGCACCTGTTCCTGTCGGTGAACGGTGACAAGTGGGGGAACTACAAGGAAAACCCGTGGACCATGGGCTTTGCGCCGAGTGCGCGCATCGAGTCGCAGATTTATACCAAGTATATGCTGCAGCAGAAGCCTGACGCCAAGATCGCGATCCTCTACCAGAACGACGATCTCGGCAAGGACTACGTCGGCGGCGTGCGCGACGTGCTGGGCGCCGACTTCGACAAGCGCGTCACCGCGATCGCCCACGAGGCCGCCGACCCGACCGTGGATTCCCAACTCGTGTCGCTGCGCGCCAGCGGCGCCGACATGCTGCTGTCGGGAACGACGGCGAAGTTCGTGGCCCAGTCGATCCGCAAGGCCTACGACCTGCAATGGAAGGCGACGCACTTCATCGCCAGCGGCGGCGCTTCGATCACCGGCGTCCTCATCCCCGCCGGCGCCGAGCGCGCCACGGGCGTGATCTCCTCGGCCTACGTCAAGGACGCCAGCGATCCGACCTGGGCGTCAGACCCGGGGATCGCCGACTACCTCGCCTTCATGAAGAAGTACTTCCCGGACGGCAATCCGCAAGAGTCCTACAACACCTACGCCTACACCGTCGCCAAGGTGCTGATGCAGGTGCTGACCCAATGCGACGGCCAGTTCTCGCGCGAGAACATCATGAAGCAGGCGACCAACCTCAAGGACCTGCAAGTGCCTACCATGCTGCCGGGCATCAAGGTCAACACCAGCCCGACCAACTATCACCCGCTGCGCCAGGTGCAGCTGCAGCGCTTCGACGGCACCGGTTGGAAGCGCTTCGGCAACATCATCGAGGGCGCCGACATATAGGCGCGGGCGTCGATCGCGCACCGCCCCGATCGGTTACGACCGCCCGATCAGGGCGGTGCGCCACTATCTTGAGCTTGAAAGGCCTCTCTTCGAGGTCAAGGTGAACGGTCGCCCGGCGGGCCTCACTCCCGATATCCCGGATCGCGGCGATCGAGCAGCCGACGCAACGCATACCAATCTCGGTTGTCGATAAAGCCGGCGAAGCCTTCGAACTGCTGCGCGGTGCGCTCGCAGACGTCGCCCGGCGGAACGACGATATCGGTACCTCCCGACAGCGCGTCGATCTGAATCCGGCAGGCCATCTCCAGGTAATACATGTGCTCGAAGGCCTCCCGCACCGAGCGGCCGCAGGTCAGGAGACCGTGGTTGGTGAGGATCAACGCGTTGTTCGAGCCGAGATCCGCGGCGAGCCTGCTCTGCTCCGCCAGGTCGAGCGCCAGGCCTTCGAACGCGTGGTAACCGACGCGATTGTAGAATCTGAGCGCGTGCTGCGAGATCGGCAGCAGCCCCCGCCGCTGCGTCGACACCGCAACGCCGGCCCGTGTGTGGGTGTGGAAGATGCAGGCCGCGTCCGGCCGCGCCTTGTGCAGCGCGGCGTGAATCACGAAGCCGGTGGGATTGACGTCGAGCGGCTCGTCGTCGAGCGCATTGCCGTCGATGTCGATCTTCACGAGGTTCGACGCGCTCACCTCTTCGTACAGAAGGCCGAAGGCATTGATGAGGAAGTGGTCCGTGCCGGGTATACGAAGCGAGATATGATTGTAGATCAGATCGGTCAATCCATAGTGGACAGCCAGACGATAGCAGGCGGCCAGATCGACGCGCGCCTCCCACTCCTCGGTGCTCACCGAATGGCGTAAGGATGCCCGGCGCGCGAGTGCTTGTTTGATACGTTCGGCAGTCATGGCAATGAACTCATGCGGTGTGTCGTCGATGGATCGGAAATGCACGCGATGTCGTGCCTGCCTACGCCGATGCGCGGAGCGGCCGGGAGGTCGTGCGGCCCTGGCCGGTCGACTCGCGCGAGACGCCTAGCGCCTCGAGCAGACGCGCGCGGACTGCGGCACTGAAATCGTGCGCGATCGATCCGTCGTCGCGCCGCGCGATCGACAGTTCGAGAGCAATGCGGCCGCGGTCGATGACGAGGACACGATCGGAGAGCTTGATCGCCTCGTCGATGTCATGGGTCACCATGAACACGGCAGGCCGATGCCGCGCCCAGAGGTCAAGAACGAGATCATGCATGGCGATGCGTGTCAGCGCATCGAGCGCGCCGAACGGCTCGTCGAGCAGCAGCAGGTCCGGCTCGCGCACGAGGGCCCGCGCCAGCGAGGCGCGCTGTGCCTCTCCACCGCTGAGGGTCCCCGGCCAGGCATCGCCCCGGTGTTGGAGGCCGACCTCGGCGAGAGCGTCCTTGACCCGCCCCCGCGCCTCTCTCGAGCGCAATCCCATCGCAACGTTGCGGGCAACCGTTTCCCAAGGCAGCAGGCGCGCCTCCTGGAACGCGATCGCCGGGTGTCCGGCGACGCTCACCTGACCCTCGTCCGGCCGATCCAGACCGGCCAGGATCCGCAGCAGAGTGCTCTTGCCGGACCCGGAGCGTCCGAGCAAAGACACGAACTCCCCGGCACGAAGACTGAGGTCGATCCCCTCCAGCACGGCAGCGCCGCCGAAGGCCCGCCGGACCGACGTCATCCTCGCGACCAATGGCATCTATTTGACCTTCGTCACGTCGAACACGTTGTTCTGCACGTCGACCACGCGGTCATGGAAGCCATAGCTATGGGTCTGCCGCGCCATCTCCTGGACGAGCTTCAAGCCCTCGGCATCGATCGGCACGATCACGGGCTTGAGCTTCCAGCTGGCGATCGTCTCGATCACCTTCGCCGGCGCGCCCTGCCTCTTGTATGCCGCCGAGGTGATCGAAGGATCTTCCCCGATCTTCGCGGCCGCCGATTGCAGTCCCTCGTACACCGCCTTGACGGCTTCCGGGTGCTTCGTCGCGAAATCGCGGGTCACGAAGTGCACCCAGCTGTTCAGCGACCGTATCTGCTTGCCGTCGACGAGCAGCCGCGCGCCCGGCACGTTGATGGCCGCGGCAAGATACTGATCCCACGTGGCGATGGCATCGACGTTGCCGCTGACGAAGGCGGCGACGCCGTCCTCCGGGTTGTTGATGTTGATCCGCGTGATACCGTCCCGGCTTATGCCGTTCTCCTCAAGCGTGCGGAACAGTATGTATTCCCCGGTGCCACCGACGAAATTGACGGCGATCTTCTTTCCCTTCAAATCCTCGATCGTCTTGATTCCGGAGTCGCCACGAACGACGATCCCCTCGCCGAGATGGTTCCGTTCGATGGCGAACAGCAGAATGTCGCTCTTCGCCTTGGCCTCGTTGATGAGGCTGGCGAAGCCGCTCGACGTGATGTCGATCTTGCCGGCCTTGGCAGCCTCCGATGCTGCGGGATAGCTGGCGAAGGGACCGCTCCATACGACCTTGCCACCGACCTTCGATACCGGTTCGCGCAACGTGCCGTCGTCGCCGCCAAGCGACTGTATGGTCAGCGCATTTGCGGCGGGAAGCTGGCCGATCCGGACATCGAACGTGGATTTCTCATCGGCGGCGTGAACCGCGCCGGCGAGGATCAGCGCCACAGCCGACGATAGAATCCGATGGGCTATCCTGAGATACGTACGGTTGCTCGGCAACATCCCTTCAGTCTTTCCGATTGGCTAGGGGGAGAACTATTGTGCGATGAAGCCCTGCCGCCAACGCAGGAGCCTGTGCTCGAGGAGCCGCACCAGGCCGTCCGTCAGCAGACCGAGCAGGGCGTACAGTGAAATGCACAGCAGGACGACGTCGGTTCTGGCGTATTGGCGTGCGGCCGACAGCATGGCGCCAATCCCGCTCTTGGCGTTGACCGACTCCGCGACGATCAGAACCGCCCAGCCCAGTCCCAGGGCATAGCGCAGTCCGACCAGCACCGACGGAAGCGCGCCGCGCAGCAGCACGCGCGTCGAAATCTCGAAGGGAGAAAGCTTGTAGATCTTCGCCACCTCGACCAACCGGCGGTCGACGTTTCGTATTCCGCTGAACATATTCAGATACAATGGCACAAACACTGCCCAGACGACCAGAATGATCTTGGCTTCCTCACCGATACCGAACCAGAGGATGAAAAGAGGAACAAGCGCGGTAAACGGTATCGCCTTCAGCATCTGCACGGGCTTGTCGAAGACGAGCTCACCGGCCTTCCAGAAGCCGGCGGTCATGCCGACCAGCAGCGCCAGCAGCAGGCCGAGCACGGAGCCGGTGACGGCCCTGAACGCGCTCGCCGCGAGCGCATCGCCGAGCGTCCCGTCATCGGCAGCTTCCCATCCGGCCAGCAGGACCGCACCAGGTCCGGGCAAAATCTGCTCATCCAGATAGCCGAGCCGCGACGCGGCGAACCACACGGCGACGATGGCGATCACGCTCATCCATGGCGCGAACGCGCGCCACAGTGGTCGTCCGTGAAAGACCCCGACATACCCTGCAACGCGCATGAAGAACGAACACCACCCTGAGTGCTGGCGAAACGTAGGCCTAGTTTGCCAAAACCCGTCTCTCGCAGAGATATAAGCTAAAGTACGCACCATTATTCATCGATCAGACGCCACGGTCGATAATTTAATCGAATTAAAACAAGAATTTTTGACGACGCACAATAGAAACATATTTCATATATACCGACGATTCACACAGATTGTACTATTATCAAAAGCTGGATATACGCAATTTTACACGCGTAAGTAGCGGATTCGCAACTCCGGCACCGACGGATTCGGCCGAAGCAAAGAGGCGACCTCCGCCGACGAACTGCGGACGACAGGCATCGACTCGCTCGGCTGAGCTGGATGAGCCTCTCGACGGCGCCCAAGCGTGGCCCTGACGCCCAGGAGGTGAGCTGGGCGGTGATCGCCAAACGGCTCGGTGTCTCCCGCCAAACCGCCTGGGAGCGCTTCAGCTGAGCGCCGCGGACCGACGCACCCTCACCTGCCGGCTACGGGCCGACGTCCGCTCGTGTCTAGAGCGCATCCCATAGGGTGGAACCGCCCAATGGTAAAGAAACGCCTCCGGGCTCAATAACCGTGGAGCATTTCTATCCAGTCCGGCGTTTCCACCAGATGGGGAAAAACGCCGCCTAGGCTGAGGCGAAAGCGCAAGAGACGCGCTCCAGATCCAAAGAATTATGAGCGTGTCTCAGCCATTTTATGAGCCCATCAAATGGCAAAAATCCTTATAATCAGGGCGAATCCGCAAGCGTAACCTCAGCACTCAGAAGATTATATCTCCTCCTCGCAGCGTCTCCGTCGCGGTCGACATTATCTCGTTACATTGTTATCGTAGACACATTCCACATAATATGATGGAATTTAAGCCATGATTCCCTATACGGTTGCGGTTTAGCTTTCCGTAATCTTTGAACAATTGCAACCTCGACGCGATCGAGGATGATCGACGGCGCCCTGTTGTCAGAGCGCTGCACAAGCTGCAGCGGGGCGCAGCGACATGGCGGGAGTTGGGCGCGCGCTCCCGCCAATGTGCGAACCCGCGCGCTGGAGACTGAGATGACTGGAATTGATAACCAAACCCGTGAGAACATCGTTAGCAAGTCCGGACCGGACGGGCTTCCGAGCGGCGATCTCGGCGCCATTTTTGCCAGTAACGCTCAGCATGTTTTCGACTTGGTCGACCAGGTGACCAATCATCGGAGCGACTTCGTGAGCAGCATCACCCACGACGCTGCTGACGCCGATGACAACGTATCGGACCCCGTTCCGCAGACCGCCGGTTCCATCTCCGACATCGCCAACTCAATTCCGGACCTGGCGGGCGTCAACTCCGGAGCGGACGACGTTCCGGGCGGGGATCTCGGCGCCATTTTTGCCAGCAATGCTCAGCATGTCTTCGACTTGATCGACCAAGTGACCAATCATTGGGACGACTTCGCGAGCGGGATCACCGACGACGCTGCACGCATTGCCGACCACGTGTCGGATGCCACCTCGGAGGTCGCCGGTACCATTCCAGACGTCGTGGACTCAGTTCCGGACCCGGTGGGCGTCAGCTCCGGACCGGACGGCCTGCTGGGCGGCGCTCTCGGCGACCTGGGCAAGCTTTTCGACGGTCCGGACGGCCACAGCACCCCTCACACGTGAGCAATCACGCGTAGCAGCGCGAACGGTGGGACGCCTCCAGGCGTCCCACCAACTGGCCGCGCAGGTCGCTGCACGAATGGCTCGGTCGAGCCCGCCATGACGCCGTGGACGAAGCGCCTGTTGTCTCGATGAGAGGCGCGCCTGCGGGCTGCCATACCAACCCTCAGCCTGCCCCCGAACGCCGCTCCTGACCGGGCAGAGGCAGGATCAGCGACGTATAGTGATGCGGCAGGCGCATCGACACGAGGTCCTTCCGCCGCACCACGTTGGTCGGGTAGACCGTGTCGAGGTTGGTGGTGTCCATGGCCAGGGTGACGACGCCGCTGTCCTCGGCCAGGATCGCGTTGCTGCGCGGAAAGGCGAAGCTGTCCGGCCCGAACACGCCGCTCTGGCCGGCGAGGCCGCGGGCGTCGTCCTTCACGTTGGCGAAGGCGAAATACACATTGTTCTCCCCGGCCCTCACCCGATAATGGTGCCAGTGGTACGGATCGGCGCCCGTGGGAATGGGATAGTTCTGCGCCACCGCGGTTCCGCCGTGGCCGCAGACGAACTCGCCGCCCTGCGCCGCCGGGCAGGCCACGAGATCGCAGCCGAGCAGGCTCAGGCTGCGCGCGGCCTCCGGAAACGCCGCATCGTAACCGATCAGCAGGCCGACGCGGCCGAGCGGCAGGTCGAACACCTTCCATTCGTCGCCGGCGCTGGCCCAGCCCAGGTCGTCATCGCCCAGGTGCACCTTCCGGTACGAGCCCACGAGCCCTTCAGGCCCTACCAGCACGGCGGTGTTGTACCTGGCGGCTCCATCCTGCTCGGCCAGGCCCGCGACGAGATAGAGGCCGGACTTGAGCGCTATCGACGCCAGCCGAGCGGTGGCCGGGCCCGGAACGGGCTCGGCATTGCGGCCGCCGGCCAACGGGCCCGTCACGCACAGCTCCGGCAGCACCAGGATGTCGGCCTGCTGCTCCTTCGCCGCCTCCCGGGCCAGGCCGGCGATGACCTCCAGGTTCGCCGCGACGTCCTCGCCCGGTCGGAACTGGCCGACGGCGACCCTGGAGACGCGTCCCGGCGGCAACGGGGTATGGCCGTAGAGCGTGAAGAAGTCCCGCGGGTTCCAGCTGTAGGTGTTGGTGGCCAGGTTGAGGTACATCTCCGGCCGACGGCGCTGGGCGATCGGCTGTCCGAACATCTGCTTCACGGCCGTGCGGCCGAGGTCGATCTCGGCTGCGGCGATGCCGTCGCCGCGGTCGATGACGGCGAGCAGCTTGCCGTCCGGCCCGATGACGCAACTGCCGCCGCTGAACTGGACCGTGCGCTCCAGCCCCCAGCGGTTGGCCTCGACGAGATAGCAGCCGTTCTCGAAGGCGCGGCTGATCCAGTACGGCGCCGGCGTGCGCTCGGCCAGCCAGTTGCTGATGTGGCAGATCACGTCCGCACCGGCCAGCGCCACGATCCGTGCGGTCTCGATGAAATGGATGTCCATGCAGATCAGCAGCGCGATGCGGCCGATCTCGGTGTCGAACACCTGATGGCCGACGTCGCCCGACGCCGCCCATTTGGGCTCGGAAATGTAGGGGTGCGACTTGCGGTGGCGGCCGATGACGCCGGCGGGCCCGATCAGCACCGCCGAATTGTAGTAGAGGTTGGTGGCCGGATCGACCTCGGGCATGCCGACCACGATGTGGCAGCCGAGCCGCTGCGCCGCCGCGGCGAACCGCTCGGTCGTCGGCCCGGGGATCGGCTCCACGAACGGCGCCACCTCGGTCCGGTCGAACCAGCAATAGCCGGTCGTGCCCATCTCCGGCGTCACGATCAGCCTGGCACCGCCCACGGCCGCCTGTTCGACGAGCTCGAGCAGGCGCGCGATGTTGCGCTCCTTCTCGAACTGCGTCGGCTCGAACTGGACTGCAGCGGCGGTAAACCTTTGAGCGGACATCGACACATCCCGGTGCGCGGCGTGGACCAGGCCCCGCCTCGCCGGCCGGGGGCCGCAGCGCGCGACCATCCGCCCTGATCGCGGAAGGGCGGCGGCGCGCGCTGCCTCGGCTCCAAAGCAACGTTCGGGCCGTCCGCCGCGGCCGATTATACGGTCATTTGCCTGGTGTTCCGCGGCGGCTCACCGGCCGGCCCGCTCCGCCGCGACTCCTGCCAGGCGAGCCGCGGCCCGCGCCACCAGTTCGGTCGGATCCTCGCCGTACCAGCCCCGTGCCGTCGGCGCGAAGGCGCGGCAGGCCGCAGCGATTTCATTGGTGCGGCAACGGCACACCGCGTCGACCAGCCAGGTGGTCGTGGCCAGCGCCACGTCCTGGTAGGCGCCGAGGCCGCGGTCGCGGACATAGGCGCCGCTGACATGGTCGTCATCCGCCTGCGCCAGGATCACCTGCGGTATCCCGGCGGCCAGGCAGGCGCCGGCGAGGACCGAGCCGCCGTGGTGAACGACCACCCGCGAGCGCCGCAGCAGCTCCGGCAGCGGCACTGGGCCGGCGCTCACCTCGGCGCCGCACTCGGCCAGCAGGCGGTGCTCGCGGGCGGGCAGGTCCGGCACATGGGCCCGCACCGGGCCGTCCATCCGCATCAGCCCGGCCACCACCTGCGGCGTCGCGGCGATGCCCCCGTCGAGCGCGACGAAGGTCTCCTGCGCGTCGGCGTCGGCGCTCGCCAGGCCGCCCGGCGCGTAGGCGGGCAGGCACGGCGCGCTGCGCCAACGGGCAAACACGTCGAAGGCCTCGGGGCCGAAGGGCATCACCGCCTCCGCCGCGAGCACGTCGCCGAGGTGCTCCAACGGCAGGCGCCCGGCGCGGGCAAGGCCCAGGTTGATGCCGTCGAGGACCTCTGCAAACGGCCAGCTCGGAACGGAACCTGGACCGTGGATGGGGGCAGGAACCCCGCTGACGACCGGCGGCAGCAGCAGGGAGGTGCCGAAGGCCACGGCGGGCACCCGGCCCTGCGCGGCCAGCACGGCGCCGAAGGCGCTCTCGCAGACCACGACATCAGGCTTGAACAGCCCGAACAGCGCCTCGTAATGGCCGACCGCGCCGGCGAGGCTCGCCGGGTCGGCAAAGCCGCGGTTGGCGATGAGGTCGGCCAGGCCGAGCACGGGGCGCCGCCCCCAGGCGGCGTCGGCGAAGTCGCCTGCGGGCCAGGTGATGGTCTGCACGGTGCGGATGCCGAGGGGCAGGAACGCCTGGTCGTAGCGGGTGTCCGCCAGCGCAGCCAGGCACTCCACGCCGGCCGCGCGCAGGTGCGCGGCGACGCCGAGGAGCGCGGCGACGGCGTTGCGGCCCTCGCCGAGCTCCCAGGCCAGCAGGGCCCGGGGCCGCCCCGAGCTTTGACGTCGCGGCAATCTGAACACAGGACCGATCGTCTCCGCACGCGTTTCGGATTCGCCACACGTATCCGGCTGCATGTAGATTCGCCGGACGAAGCCACCATAGCGGACGCGCCCGATTGAACACCCCGTCAACCGATGCGGCCGCGACCGCCGCCGTGCCCCATGAGCGGCATCCGACGCTGGAGCTGATCGCTTACGCGACAGGTCCGGTCGAGCATCTGACGCTGGTGCCGGCCAGCGTCGAACGCGCCTGGATGAAGGCGACGCCGCACCAGTTCGCCCAGCGCTGCCTGCCGCTGCTCATCGCCAACCAGGCCGGCTGGTTCATCATCGTGCAGCAGGAGTTCGAGGTCTGGTGGACCGGAGGCATCGCGCCGGAGGACCTCCTGGTGCGCCAGCGTGTCGGCACCGGGCCGCCCATGGCCATGAGCCATTTCGGCTCGGGCATCCTGACGTTCTCGATTCCCTACCTGTTCCGCACGCCGCCCGGCTACAACCTGCTGGTCCGGGGGCCGCCGAACTGGCCCAAGGATGGCGTGACCGCACTCGACGGCATCGTCGAGACCGATTGGGCGACGGCGACGTTCACCATGAACTGGAAGGTGACGCGGCCGCTGGAGCGCATCGTGTTCCCGGCGGGCGAGCCGATCGCCTTCATCGCGCCGATGCGGCGCGGCGAGCTGGAAAGCTTTGCGCCGACGATCGTGCCACTCACCGACGAGCCGCAGCTCGCCGCCCAGCACGGCGCCTGGGCGGAATCGCGGCGCAGCTTCAACGACGCGCTCGGCGGACGCACCGACGCGCCCTGGCAGCGCGATTATTTCGCCGGCCGCGACGTCGCCGGCGACGCGGCCTTCGACCGGCACCAGACCAAGCTCAACCTCAAGCCGTTCAAGCCGCGGGGGTGACCCAGCCGAACGTCGCAGCCGCACTCCCGCCACCGCCGATGTCCACGGCCGACGGTCGCTGTGCAGCGTGCTCCTCGTCGGCGCGCTCCGTGAGCTCGGCCCGATCGCCGGATCGTCAATCCGCCGCCGTCCCCTGCCCGCCGGCGCCCGTGGCAAAGGCAAAGCCTTCATCGGCCCAGCCGGTGACGCCGCCGATCATCACCTTGACCGAGCGGCCGAGCTTGCCCAGCCGAAGAGCTGCGCGGTCCGCGCCGTTGCAGTGCGGGCCTGCGCAATAGACGACGAATACCGTATCGTCAGGCCATTCGCTCATCCGCGCCGCGGTCATCTTGCCATGGGGCACATTGGCGGCGCCAGGAACGTGCGCGGCCTCGTAGAGCTTCGGCCCCCGCACGTCGAGGAGCACGAAGTCCGGCCGGCCGGCGCGCAGCGCGTCCTGGACATCCCAGCAATCGGTCTCAAAGCGGAGGCGTTCGGCGTAGCGCGCCTCGACCTGCTCGGGCGCGGCGCACGGGATATCGGTGACCAAGCTCATCAGCGGGCTCCATTGTTCGGCCGGTTCAAGCTGAGGCATGACGGCATGGCCGCCTAGTGGCGCAACAGCCAATGTACGTCGATATCGTGCCAAACGCGGCCGTTGTGCTGCGTTGGCACGAATGCCATGGTCTTTGAAGATCATGTCAGACGCTCGCCTTCATTCGACGTCCGGTCCGCTCGTCGCCGTGCTCGCCTACGACGGGCTGTGCACCTTCGAGTTCGGCATCGCCTACGAGGTGTTCGGCTTGTGCCGGCCCGAGATGGGAGACGCCTGGTACCGCTACACGGTCTGCGCCATCGAAGCCGGGCCGTTGCGCGCCGGCGGCGGCCTCACGGTGACCGCACCGGTCGGGCTGCGCGGGCTCGGCCGAGCCGATCTGGTCGTGGTGCCCGGCTGGCGCGGCATCGCTGCGCCGGTGCCGCAACCCTTGATCAGGGCGCTCATCCGCGCGCACCGCCGCGGCGCGCGGCTGATGTCGCTCTGCTCAGGCATCACCGTGCTCGCCGCGGCCGGCCTGCTCGACGGGCGGCGGGCGACGACCCATTGGCGCTACGCGCCCGCCATCGCTGCGCGCTTTCCGGACATTCGGCTCGAAACGGACAAGCTCTACGTCGACGAGGGCGACGTCCTCACGGCAGCGGGGAGCGCCGCAGGCATCGACCTCTGCCTGCACGTGGTGCGCAAGGACTTTGGCGCCGAGGCCGCCAACACGGTCGCGCGCCGCCTTGTCGTTCCACCTCACCGCGAGGGCGGCCAGGCCCAGTTCATCGAACGGCCGGTGCTGCCTGCTCGCGACAATTCACGGCTCGGGCCCGTGATCGACTGGATGCGCGGCCATCTGAGCGAGCCCCAGACAATCGCCTCGCTGGCCCGCCGGGCAGGCATGAGCGCGCGAACCTTCCAGCGCCGGTTCCAGGAGGCGACGGGACTTGCGCCGGGCGAGTGGCTGATCGCCGAGCGCGTGCGGCTCGCGCAGGACCATCTCGAGCGCGGCGGCCGTACCGGGCTCGATGACGTGGCCGCGATCTGCGGCTTCGGCTCCCTGGCCGCAATGCGCCACCACTTCAGGCGGCACGCCGGCGTGCCGCCCGCGGCGTATCGGAAGCGTTTCGCGCCGCAGCCTACGTAGAGCCGACCGGCGTCGCATCCGGCCGCAAGCCGTCCACCTCCGCCCGCAAACGCTCGACCTCCGCTTCCAAGACGATGATGCGCCGCTCACGCTCGGTCAGCGCCGCCGCCACGTCCGCGGCATCGAAGCGCTGCGGGATGTGCTGCGGGCAGTTCATGTCGTAGGCCGCCACCGTGAACAGGATCACCTGCTCCGGCCGGGCCTTGTAGCCCTCGGGCATCAGCCGCGCCATCAGCTCGGCGTCGCCCTCGACCACCCTCGCCTCACCCCAGATCTTCACCCGCCGCCGGTTGACGTAGTCGATCAGGAACAGGAACGCCTTGGGATTGTCGGCAAGGTTGCCCAGGGTGATGTACTGGCGGTTGCCGGAAAAATCGGCAAAGCCGATGGTCGACGGGTCGAGCACCTTGAGGAAGCCGGGCGGGCCGCCGCGGTGCTGGATGTAGGGTTGCCCGTCCGTGTTGGTGGTGGCCAGGAAGACGCTGATCTGGCTTTCGATGAACTGCGCCAGGTCCGGCCCGATGCGCGTCTGCCAGGAGCCGTTCTCCTCCATGCGGGCATAGCCGGCGCGCGACCCCTTGCGGGCCTGCACGGCCTTGACCGTAGGTGTGAAGGCGACGTCGCTCGCGTAGGTGCGCGCCGGGGTGTCGGCAGACGACTGTGGCGGCGGGCGGTGCATGGCTTTGGCTCGCTGGATGCTGGTGGACCAGCCGCAATGTAGATCCTTCCACCCGCAAGGAGCATAGTCCGATACTTGAAACCGGCCTTTCGAAAACTGGAAGAAGGGGACGCTGCGACAAACTAGCTGCGGTGTCGCTCCGCTCCCGACTTAATCGTCGGCGGCGAGCAGCCGCGCGAAATACCCGACGAACCGCTTTGCCGCGGCGACAGCTTGCGCGGCTTGCTCCGCCGACACGTCCGATCCTGCGCCGGTTAGATAGTCGGCGATGGCTTTCAAATTATAGGCGTGGGATAGAAAAGCCCGCAGCTCCGGCGTCAGATCTCGATCATCCATGGTCAAGCGCTGGAATTCGGTGTGCACGCCTTTATGGGTTTTCGCGGATCTGCCGGTTTTCTCGGATATAAGCGCTTGCGCCGCATGGAACCCGGCGAGATAGGCGGTGCGTCCCGCCGCCTCATTGAGGTTGATGCTCAACATGGCTTCAGCCTCCTGAAGCAGGCGCTGTGCCTTGCTGAGAAACTGCGCACTTTCCGGCGTCATAGGTCGCGGCCGTCGCTGCGGATTTCGCGCATGAGCGGAGAGCGCTCCGCGTAGGCGGCGGCGGGATACGGCAAGATGTCGAAGAATGCACCTGTCTCGTCGATCAGCTTGACGCGGAGGTCGGCCAGGCGATGCAACTCCGACCAGCGGTCGGGCAGCTCCCGCAAGAACACGGCGACGTCATAGTCTGAATCCGATTGCGCCTCGCCGCGCGCGCGCGAGCCAAAGAGCACGACGCGCTCGATCCGATCACCGTAGATCTCATCAAGCTCGGCGCGGAAACGCGACAAGATCGGATCGCTCATTGAGCCGACGGCCATAACCTCTCCCCTCACAGGCCGGATTATAGCTTTCAAACGGGGGGCTTCGCCAATGATCCTTCGGGCTCGCGCCGATACCTTGACCAGCGACGCGATCACCCGGAATTTGTGGTGCCCAGCCGCTTGTCGGCGTGGGCCTTCCATAAATCGGAACCCGAATGGACCGCCTCGATGCCATGTCCGTGCTGCTCGCCGTCGTGGAGGGTGGCAGCCTGTCGGCCGCCTCCCGCCGGCTGCGCATGCCGCTCGCCACCGTGAGCCGCAAGGTCTCGGAGCTGGAGGCGCACCTCGGCACCCGGCTCCTGGTCCGCTCCAGCCGCGCCGTGACGCTCACCGACGCCGGACGCTCCTACGCCGCCGCCGCCGGCCGGATCCTGGAGCAGGTGCAGGAGGCCGAGCGGGCCGCGGCCGGCGAGTACATCGCGCCCAGGGGCGACCTCGCCGTGACCGCGCCGGTGGTGTTCGGCCGCCTGCACGTCCTGCCGATCGCCGTGGCCTTTCTCGAGGCCTATCCGGAGATCGCCCTGCGGCTCAGCCTCTCCGACGGCCTCGTGGACCTCGCGGAGGATCATATCGACGTGGCCGTCCGCATCGGCCCGCTGCCGGACAGCGGGCTGATCGCCGCGCGCGTCGGCCAGATCCGCCGGGTCGTAGCGGCGAGCCCGGCCTATCTGGCCGCCCGCGGCGCGCCCGAGCGGCCGCAGGACCTCGTCGGGCACGATTGCATCACCTACGAGGGGCTGAGCTCGCCACGGGCCTGGCGCTTTACCGCGGGCAAGAGCGACGTCGCCGTGCCGATCCGCTCGCGCCTCACCGTCAACACCGCGGAGGCCGCCATCGACGCGGCCATCGCCGGCATCGGGCTGACCCGCGTGCTCTCCTACCAGGTCGCCGCAGCGCGCCGGGTCGGCCTCATCTCCCTGGTGCTGGAGCCGTTCGAGCTGGCGCCGTGGCCCGTCCATCTGATCCACGTCGGCCAGGGGCTGCTGCCGGTGAAGCTGCGTGCCTTCCTGGATTTCGCCGCCCCGCGCCTCAGGGCGCGCCTGGCGCAGGTCGACGGCGGCCTGGAGGCCCTTCCGCCGACGGCATAGCGGCCATAGATTAAGGGCATGGAGACACCGGTGAAACGAGGCCAATGAGCGTGAGCGATCGAACCGACACGGCGAGGCGGGCACGGAGCGGCGGTGCAGCGGCCGCACTCGTGGCCGTGGCTTTCGCGGCGCTGCCGGCGCACGCCGCCACGACCGACTGTCCGGGCGGTAGCACCACCGTCGCGCGCGGCGACACCCTGAGCAGCATCGCGGCCCGCTGCAACGTGGCGGAGGCGGTGATCATCGCCGCCAATCCGGCCATCCTCGGCTCCGGCGACCTGCAGATCGGCGCGACGGTCCGCGTCAGCGGGCCGGCGGCAGTGACGCTCAAGCTCGCCAAGCGGTTCAACGACCTGGCCAGCGATACGGCGACGGCCCTGGGCCGCGTCGCCGGCGCGGTGGACACGTCCATGCAGGACCTGGTCGACAGGAACCCGGATCTCAAATCACGCCTCGACCGCTTTGCCGGCCAGCTTGGGGTGGGCACCGCGGCGCCGGACGTGCCCCCTGCCGAAGTGACGGCCACGGCTGCCGCGGGAGCCGTTGCCGGCGCTGTCAGGATCGCGGCCAAGGGGCTGCCCAAGGACAGCGAGATCGTCATCGGCGCCGGTCCGCCGCAAGGGGCTTACGCGGTGCTGACCGCCGCGCGCACCTCGGCCACCGGCACGATCGATGAAACCGTCCGTCTGCCCGACTGGCTGGCCGGCCCCGTCGTCTTCGTGCTGCGCGATGACGCCAACGACGTCACGGCACGCTCGGATCGCTTCGTGCCGACGCGATAGGGTTTGCCGACAACCCTTTGCAAGAAGGCGGGCTCATGCAGGACGTGCTCTTCGACAACAGCTATGTGCGCCTTCCGCCGCGCTTCTACGAGCGGGTGGCGCCGACGCCGGTGAAGGCGCCGCGGCTCATCCGCCTCAACCGCCCCCTGGCGCGCGAGCTTGGCCTCGATCCCGACCTGCTGGCGAGCCCGGAGTGGGTGGAGGTGCTGGCCGGCAAGCGCGTCGCGGGCGGCTCCGAGCCGATCGCCATGGCCTACGCAGGCCACCAGTTCGGCCATTTCGTGCCGCAGCTCGGCGACGGTCGCGCCCACCTGCTGGGCGAGGTCATCGACACGAAGGGCCGCCGCCGCGACATCCAGCTCAAGGGCTCCGGCCCCACCGCCTTCTCGCGCCGCGGCGACGGCCGCGCCGCGCTGGGGCCCGTGCTGCGCGAATACATCGTCAGCGAGGCGATGGCGGCAATGAGCATCCCCACCACCCGCTCGCTTGCCGCGGTGGCGACTGGCGAGATGGTGGCCCGCGAGACCTTCCTGCCCGGCGCGGTGCTGACGCGCGTCGCCGCGAGCCACATCCGCGTCGGCACCTTCCAGTATTTCGCCGCCCGCGGTGACGTCGACGGCCTGCGGCTGCTTGCCGACCACGTCATCGCCCGCCACTACCCGCACGCCGCGGAGGCGTCGGCGCCCTACCTCGCGCTCCTGGAGGCAGTGATCGCGGCCCAGGCCGACCTGGTGCCGCGCTGGCTCATGGTGGGCTTCATCCACGGCGTGATGAACACCGACAATACGTCGATCGCCGGCGAGACCATCGACTACGGGCCGTGTGCCTTCCTGGACGCTTATGACCCGGCCACGGTATTCAGCTCGATCGACGAACAGGGCCGCTACGCCTACGCCAATCAGCCGTCGATCGCCCTGTGGAACCTGGCGCGGCTCGCCGAGACGTTGCTGCCGCTGCTGGCCGACGACGACAAGGCCGCGGTCACCATCGCAGAAGGCGCGCTGGACGCCTTCGCCGGCCGCTTCCAGGCCAACTACCTGGCCGGCTTCCGCCGCAAGATCGGCCTCGCCACGGCGCAGGAGGGCGACCTCGATTTGCTCAACCAGCTGCTGACGGCCATGGCCGAGAACAAGGCCGACTTCACACAGACCTTCCGCGCGTTGAGCCACGCAGCCGGCGCGCCGGAGGGCGATGCGGCGGTACGTGACCTGTTCATCGACCCCACCCTATTCGACCGCTGGGCGGAGCCATGGCGCAAGCGGCTAGCCGACGAAACGCAGGACGAGGGCGCGCGCCGGACGGCCATGCTCGCCGTCAACCCAGCCTATATCCCGCGCAACCACCGCATCGAAGCGGCGATCGCCGCGGCCGTCGGCAGCGACGACTTCGGGCCCTTCGAGGAACTGCTCACGGTGCTCGCCACCCCCTTCGACGAGCAACCGCGCTTCGCCGCCTACGCCGATCCACCGGCGCCGGACGAACGGGTGCTACGGACGTTCTGCGGCACGTGAGCATCCTTGCTTGAGACCCGGCTCATCCTATCTCTCTAAGGCGTCCCCCAATCAGATGAGGCCATGTGCTCGGGAGACGCTCCAAGCTTTTTGAATCTGGAGCGCTTCTCCCCGATCGGGCAGGTCCACCCCGTCGGAAAGCGCTGCGGCAACAAGCAAAGGGAGGGACGTTATGCCCGACGACCCCAACGCCAGACAGGCCGACCGCCACGCCACTCCGATCCGTCGCGAGGGCTACGAGATCAGCTATCTCGCCAAGCGCCACGGCATCACCCTGTCGCAGGCCCGCGGCCTCGTCAGCGAGCACGGCAGTGACTGGGCCAAGCTCGACCAAGCCGCCAAGGCCTTGAAGAAGGGGTGACGCGTTTTTCGTGGCGTCAGCGCCGCTGCAACAGCTCGGTCAGGCACAGCGCCTGGGCGACGACGAGGTCGACGTCGTCGCGGTAGCCGCGGCCGATCCAGCTCAGCGCGATCTTGAACACGCCACCGACCACGCCGGCCCGCAGCAGCGTGCGCCCGGCGCCGTCGTCGGCGGCGGCGTCCGGGTTCAGGGTCCGCTCGAACAGGTCGCCGAAGCTGGTCACGGCCCAGGCCAGCATGGCGTCGACCTCGGCGCTGATGCCGACGATCTCGACGAGAAACACCCGCGCGCCCTGCGGACGTTCCTGCAACAAGCTGAAATAGGCCCGCAGGACGGCGTCCATGCGGTCGTGGGGCGCCTCCAGCGCCGCCCCGGCCTGCTCGATGTCGGCCAGGGTCTGCCGCGTCACCACCCGGAAAGCGGCCACCAGCAGCGCCTCGCCGTTCTCGAACGATTCATAGAAATAGCGCTCGGTCAGCCCGGCCGCGTCGCAGATCGCCTTCACCGTGGCATTACGATAGCCACGGGCGCCGTAGACCTCGATCGCAGCGCCGATCAGCGCCTCGCGGCGCCGGGCACGTCGCGCCCCGAGCGGCACACCGCGATAGAGCCGCGCGCCGCCGCCGTCGGCCCGCTCCGCCCCGGCCACGCCACCACCCGCATTGCTGCGCCGCGCCACCCGATGTTCGCCCATGCCTGCATGCTTGACATGGCGCATTGTCAGAGACAACCATGACAATGGCTGTTGTCAGAAAGCAGGATCGGCCATGACCGACGGCATCGGGGCGGCCCCGCCGGGTCCAGCACGGACGGCGATCCCGGACGAGCACGTCGACGTGCTCATCGTCGGCGCCGGGCTCTCGGGCATCGCGGCGGCATGGCATCTCAAGGCCCGCCACAAGCGCAAGACCTACGCGATCCTGGAACGGCGCGACGCCATCGGTGGCACCTGGGATCTGTTCCGCTACCCCGGCGTCCGCTCCGATTCCGACATGCACACCCTCGGCTACAGCTTCCGGCCATGGCCGAACGAGGTGTCCATCAGCGACGGCGCCTCGATCGCTGCCTACGTCGCCGACACCGCTGCGACCTCCGGCATCGACCGGCACATCCGCTTCCGCCACAAGGTGGTGCGCGCCGCCTGGTCGTCGAGCCGGGCGCTGTGGACCGTCGACGCGCTGCGCGGGCCGCAGGGGGTGCCCGTGCGCTTCACCTGCCGCTTCCTGTTCATGTGCAGCGGCTACTACGATTACGACGCGGGCTACCTGCCCCATTGGCCCGACATGGACCGCTTCGCCGGCACGCGGGTGCATCCCCAGCACTGGCCGGCGGATCTCGACTATGCCGGCAAGCGCGTCGTGGTGATCGGCAGCGGCGCCACGGCCGTCACCCTGGTGCCGGCGCTCGCCGAGACGGCTGCTCACGTCACCATGCTGCAGCGCTCGCCCACCTACATCGTGGCGCGGCCGGCCCGCGATCCGGCAGCAGCGCGGCTTTATCGGCGGCTGCCGAAACGGCTCGCCCACCGGCTGGTTCGCTGGAAGAACGTGCTGTTCGGCATGTACTTCTACAACTACGCCCGACGTCACCCGGAGCGAACCAAGGCGGGGCTCATCGCGCTGGCGCGCCAGCAGATCGGACCCGACTTCGACGCCGCGACCCACCTGACGCCACGCTACGCGCCGTGGGACCAGCGGCTCTGCCTGGTGCCGGACGGGGATCTGTTCGCCGCCATCCGCACCGGCAAGGCTTCGATCGCCACCGATGAAATCGAGCGTTTTATCCCGACCGGCCTTGCGCTACGGTCGGGCCGCACGCTGGAGGCCGACGTGATCGTCACGGCGACCGGCCTCAAGGTGGCGCTGATGGGCGGCACGGAGGTGACGGTGGACGGCGCGCGCGTCGACTTCGGCCAGACCATGGCCTACAAGGGCATGATGTTCAGCGGCGTGCCGAACTTCGCGCTCGCCATGGGCTACGTCAACGCGTCGTGGACACTGAAGGCCGAGCTGTCGGCCCGCTACGTCTGCCGGCTGCTCGCGCACATGGACGCCAAGGGGTACGTTGCGGCGACGCCGCGCTGGCGCGGTGCGCCAGTCGACGGTCCTTCCGCCCTGGCGCTGACCTCGGGCTACATCCAGCGCGCGGCGAGGCTTCTGCCCAAGCAAGGTGACGCGGCGCCGTGGCAGGTCCACCAGAGCTACGCCCGCGACCTCGTGGCGATGCGCTTCGGCGCCATCGACGACGGTGCCATGGAGTTCACGCGCGCTCCGGCCCAGGTGCGGGCCGCCTGATGGCCGGGCTGATGACACTGAAGGGCCGCACCGCGGTGATCACCGGCGCGGCGAGCGGCATCGGCCGCGCCGTCGCGGTGTCGCTCGCCAGACGCGGCACCGACCTCGCCCTCGCCGATCTGGACGCTGCGGGGCTGGCCGAAACGGAGCGTCTGCTCCCCCCGGGGCCGGACGGCGCCGTCAAGGTCAGCCGACATCGGCTCGACGTGGCCGACCGCGAGGCGATCATCGCCTTTCCAGGCGAGGTGCTGGCCGAGCACCGCGGCGTCGACGTGCTCGTCAACAACGCCGGCGTCGCCCTCGGCGGCTCCTTCGAGCAGGTCAGCGAAGCCGATTTCGAATGGCTGTTCGCCATCAACTTCTGGGGCGTGGTGCGCATGACGCGCGCCTTCCTGCCCACCTTGAAGGCCAGCGACGACGCCCGCATCGTCAACCTCTCGAGCATCTACGGCATCGTGGCGCCGCCAGGCCAGACCGCCTATGCCGCGAGCAAGTTCGCCGTGCGCGGCTTCAGCCAGTCGCTCGCCCATGAGCTCGCCGGCACCTCCGTCGGCGTCACCGTGGTGCATCCCGGCGGCATCGCCACCGCCATCGCCAAAAGCGCCCGCTCGGCCCAGTCGCTGACCCCCGAGGAGATCGCCGTCGGGCAGGAGCGCGCAGCAAAGATGTTGCGGCTGCCGCCCGAGATTGCCGGCGAAACCATCGTCAACGCCATCGAGCGGCGCCAGGCCCGCGTGCTGATCGGCACCGACGCCAGGATCGTCGCAGCGGTGGAGCGGCTGGTTCCCGTGAGCTATTGGAAGCTGCTGTCCAAACTGGGGCCCAGATGATGTCCTGGCTCGTCGGCATTGTGGTCGTGATCGCAGTCGTCGGCGGCGGGCTGGCGCTGTTCTCCTGGGTGGTCGAGCGCGGCGTCGAGAGGGCGGTACCGCCGCGCGGCCGCTTCCTCGAGGTGAGCGGCCAGCGCATCCACTACCTGGATGTCGGCAGCGGCCCGCCGATCCTGATGATCCACGGCCTCGGCGGCCAGATGGGCAACTTCACCTACAGCCTGGCCGGCCGCCTCGCCGACGACTTCCGCCTGATCATCGTCGACCGCCCCGGATCCGGCTACTCGACGCGTCCCGCAGACGCCCGCTGCAACGTGCGGGCCCAGGCGGCGACCATGGCCGGCGTGGCCGCGGCGCTCGGGCTCGAGCGGCCGCTCGTCGTGGGCCACTCGCTCGGCGGCGCCATCGCGCTCGCCATGGCCGTCGACCATCCGCAGGCGGTGGGCGGGCTGGCGTTGATCGCGCCGTTCACCCAGCCGCAGCAGGACGTGCCGCCGATGTTCCGGGCGCTCGACGTGCGCTCGCCGCTCCTGCGCACGCTGATCGCCTGGACGGCCGCCGTGCCCATGGGGGTGCTGCGCGGCAAGGAGGTCGCCGACGCCGCCTTTGCGCCCGAACGCCCGCCCGACGACTTTGCGAGCAGGGGTGGCGGCGTGCTGTCGCTGCGCCCCAAGAGCTATTGGAACTCCTCCGCCGATATGGTGGTCGCCGGCGACGACCTGCCTGCCCTGGTCGAGCGCTACCCCACGCTGAGCGGCCCCGTCGGCATGATCTATGGCACCGAGGACAATCTGCTCGACCACCGGGTCCACGGCCTGAAGGCCAAGGAGCAGATCCCCGGTCTTGCGCTCGAGCTCGTGCCCGGCGGCCATATGCTGCTGGTCACCCAGCCCGACGCCGCCGCGCGCACTATCCGCGCCGTCGCCACCGCCATGCACCCGCCTCTGCCGGCCGGGCCGGCGTCGGCGTAAGGCGGCGGGACGGAATAGCGTAAGATAAGCCGTTCCAACGGCTTACAGTAGTCGGCGGAATCAGGCCCGCAGGTCGCCAGGTGCCGCGCGCCGCCGGCCCAGCACCGGAATCGCGGCGATCAGCGTGCGTGTGTAGGCGTGCTGGGGATCGCCGAACACGGCGGCGGTCGAGCCGCTCTCCACCACCTTGCCCTTCAGCATGACGAGGATGCGGTCGCTCATCAGCCGCACCAGGTTGAGGTCGTGGCTGACGAAGATATAGGTCATGCCCATCGTCTGCCGGAGCTGCATCAGGGTCTGCACCACGTGGGCCTGCAACGAGGCGTCGAGGGCCGAGGTGGGCTCGTCGAGGATCAGCAGCTCGGGTTCGAGCACGATGGCGCGGGCGATGTCGACGCGCGCCCGCTGACCGCCGGAGAGCTGGTGCGGGTAGCTCGCCAGCAGCGCCGCCGGCAGGCCCGCCCGCTGCGCTGCGCGTTCGACCAGGGTGCGGGTGTTGGCCCGTTCGTCGGCGGTGCCGAGCTGCCGCACCGGATCGGCGATGGCCGCAAAGGCCGTGAAGCGCGGGTTGAGGCTCGCCAGCGGATCCTGGAACACCATCTGCATCCGGCGTCGGGCCGGTTGGCGGCTGAAGCGCACGCCGGTGAGGTCGCTCACATCCTCGTCGCGGAAGATCACATTGCCGCTGGTCTGAGGCATCAACCGCGCAGCGATGCGGGCGAGCGTCGACTTGCCGCTGCCGGACTCGCCGACGATGCCGACGATCTCGCCCGGCAGCACGTCGAGGCTCACCGCATCGACGGCGGTGAGCCGGGCGCCGCCGCCAAAGTCGAAAACCTTGCTCACGGCGCAGAGCTCGAGCAGCTTGGCTGCCATCACATGACCCTCGCGGCTGAGGCTCGCGGCGCCGTGGCGAACGACGGCTCCAGCGGACATTGGCAACGCACGACATGTGCCCGCCCGAACCTGCGCTCCGGCAGCGGCTGGTCACGGCAGGCGGCCGCGGCCCGCGGACAGCGCTCGGCGAAACGACAACGCGGCAGGTCGTTGCGCCTGAGGTCGGGCAGGCCACCGCCCATGGCCTTGAGCTCGCCGATGTCCTCCTTGCCGTAGGGCAGGCTGTCGAGCAGCATCCGCGTGTAGGGATGGCGCGGGCTGGCCAGCACCTCGCTCACCGGGCCCTGCTCCAGCACCTGGCCGGCGTGCAGCACGACGGCGCGATCGCAATACTCGCTCGCCAGCGCCAGGTCGTGGGTGATGAAGATCGCGGCCACGCCGCGTTCGCGGCACAGCGTCATGAGCAGGTCCATGACCAGCTGCTGGGTGGTGACGTCGAGCGCGCTGGTCGGCTCGTCGGCGATGATCAGGTCCGGCTCGCAGGCGAAGGCCGCCGCGATCATGATGCGCTGGCACATGCCGCCCGACAGCTCGGAGGGATAGGCCCTGAGCCGCTCGGCCGGCTCGTTGATGCCGATGCGGTCGAGCAGTGCGACGATGCGCGCCCTGGCGGCGGCGCGCGAAAGGCCACCGTGGTGGGTGCGCACGATGTCGACGAGGATGTCGCCGACGGTCTTGATCGGGTTGAGGCTCGCCTTGGCGTTCTGGAAGATCATGGCGATGCGCTTGCCGCGCGTCGCCTGCATGGCCTTGTCGGAGAGCGTCAGCAGATCGGCGCCGTCGAAGACGATGCGCCCGGCCTGAATGAGCGCGCGGCGGCCAAGCAGGCGCATCACGGACAGGCCGGTGATCGACTTGCCCGAGCCGCTCTCGCCGACGAGGGCCACGCATTCGCCCCGGCCGATGGCGAACGAGACATCGTCGAGGGCATGCACCGTCCCCGCCGCTGTCTCGAACCCCACCGTCAGGTGCTCGATGGCCAAGAGCGGGGTCGAAGGCTGCGGGCTCGAAGGCTGCGGCGTTGCGGTCTGCGCGGCCATCAGCTGCGGCGCCTCGGATCGATGACGTCGCGGATGCCGTCGCCGAGCAGGCTGAAGCAGAACACCGACAACACCAGCGCGAGGCCCGGAAAGACCACCACCCACCACTCGCCCGACAGCATCAGCGCCGCCCCCTCCTGGATCATGATGCCCCACTCGGGCGTGGGCGGCGCCACGCCGAGCCCGATGAAGGCGAGCCCGGAGGCATTGAGGATCGCCCAACCCAGATTGAGCGAGATCTGCACGATGACGGGCGGCAGCGAATTCGGCACCAGGAAGCGGAAGATGACGTTGGTGGCGCTGTTGCCCGTGATGACAGCTGCCTCCACGTAGCCGATCGATCGGCGCGCCATGATCTCGGCGCGGATCAACCGGAAATAGAACGGCAGGTTGATGATGGCCGTCGCCAGCACGATGCTCTTTACCGAGTTGCCGAAGACGGCGACCAGCGCCATGGCGGCCACGAACAGTGGAAAGGCCATCATGACGTCGACGACCCTGCTGAGGATGCGATCGAGCGCGCCGCCGACATAGCCGCTGACGGCGCCGATCGAGACTCCGACCACCGCCGAGATCGCCACCGCGGAGACGGCGATGGCGATGTCGAGGCGCGCGGCGACGATGACGCGGCTGAAGATGTCGCGCCCGAGGCCGTCGGTGCCGAACCAATGCCGGGCCGATGGCGGCATCAGCACCTCGGTGGCGCTCGTGGCCAGCGGGTCGTACGGCACCAGCGCCGGGCCGACGATGGCGACGAGGACCAGCAGCACGATCAGCACCGCGGCAACCGCCGTCACCAGGTTGCGCCGGACGATGAAGGTCAAGGCCGCGGCGCGCATCGCTCAGCCCTGGCCGTAGCGCGGGTCGACCGCGGACGAGATGAGATCGATGGCGAGCGTCATGACCACGAACAGGATGGCGACGATCAGCACGAACGCCTGCACCGGCGCATAGTCCAGCCCGATCAGCGCATTGATGGCGTAGGCGCCGATGCCCGGCCAGGCGAACAGTTTCTCGATCATGATGTTGGCGCCGATCATCGTGGAGAGCACCATGCCCATGGTGGCGAGCACCGGCAGCAGCGCGTTGGGCAGCGCGTAGCCCAGCAGCACCCGCGTCCTGGACAGGCCGAAGGCGCGCGAGGCGGTGACGTAGTCGCTGTCGAGCGCGTCGATCATGCCGCCGCGCATCATGCGCAGCAGTGGCGCGATGGCGAAGATGGCCATGGACGCGGCCGGCAGCACCATCTTGCCGAGCGCCGCCCAGAACAGCTCGACGTCGCCCGCCAGCAGGCAGTCGACGGTCATGAAGCCGGTGACCGTTGGCGGCGGCAAGGCCCATCCGGGCAACCGGCCGATCGGCTCGGGCGCCACCCCGGCCAGGAAGTAGAAGAGGTAGATGAGGATCAGGCCGAAGAAGAAGCCGGGCATCGCGGCTGCCGTCGACGACAGCACGCGGCAGAGCTGGTCGATCCAGCCATCGCGATGGACGGCGGCAAGGATGCCCAGCGGGATGGCGAGCCCGACCCCCATGACGAAGGCCAGAATGGCGAGCTCGAGCGTCGCCGGGAGCCGCTGGGCAAAGTCGGCGAGCACCGGCTGGCCGGTCAGCAGCGAATTGCCGAAATGGCCGGAGCCGAGCTCCACGAGGTAGCGCCAGAACTGCTCGAGGAGGCTCCTGTCGAGACCGAGCTGGCGGCGCACCGCCTCGATCTCCGCCGGTCCGGCATTGGGGCCGCTGGCATAGTAGACCGCCGGATCGCCCGGCAGCGACCGGATCAGCGCGAAGGTGACCACGATCACCCCGAACAGGATGGGGATCGTGGTCGCGATCCGCGCGATGAGGACTCTCAGTCCCTTGTGGCGCATGGAACGATCCGGAGCGGTGCGGCCTGCGTCATGCCTTGGTCAGATGCCTGAGCTCGAGCGCATTGTGGAACATGTAGGTGTAGCCGCCGACGGCCTTGCTCAGCGCCGTGTCCTGGAACGGCGACCACAGCGTGATCATCGGCACCTCCGCCTTGGCGATCTCGATCATGCGCTTGACCTTGGCGGCGTAGACCGCGGGGTCGGCCTCGAAGCGGGTCTCGGCCACCAGCTTTTCCATCTCGGGATTCTTGAAGTTGCCGTAGTTCCAGCGGGTGGTGCCGTTGTAGAAGATGCGGAAGAAGTAATCCGGGTTACGCAGCCAGGCGTTGCCCACGCCGATGAACATGGCGAGCTTCTTCTCGGTCTGCAGGGTACCGATCTGGCCGGCGGGCACCTTGTTGATCGTCACCTTGACGCCGATCTTGCCCAGCGCCTCCTGCATCAGGATGCCGATCGGCTCCGACAGCGTGGCGTCGCCCGCATCGATGGAGAACACCGTCTCGAAGCCGCTGCCGAGGCCGGCTTCAGCGAGCAGCGCCTTGGCCTTGTCGAGATCGGTGGCGTAAGGCAGCGGCGTCGGCCAGGCGGTGCCGTCAGTCGCGGAGGAGCCGCCGAACAGGGGCCGGCCGCGCTTGTAGAGCACCGACTCGAACATCTGCTGGTAGGGCGTGGCGTAGGCGACGGCCTGGCGCACCTTGACGTTGTCGAACGGCGCCATCTGGTTGTTCATGGCGATGAAGGTGATGCCGTTGGGATTGGGGATGCCGAGCACACGGGTCTGCCCGCCGGTCAGCAGGCTCTCGATGTCGCGGCCGGCGAGGCCGCGCACCAGGTCCGCTTCGCCGCGTTGGGCTGCCGCACGGCGGCTGGAGGCGATGGGCACGACCTGGCAGAGGATGCGCGCCTTGCTCTCGATGGCGCCATTCTTCCAATCGGCGAAGCGCTCCAGCACGAACTGCTGGCCGGCCTGGTAGCTCGCCAGCTTGAATGGGCCGCCGCCGGCGGTGTTGGCCTTGAGCCATTCCTGCGCCCACGGATCGCTCTCGGTGGCGTGCGCCTTGGCAACCTTGGAATTGAAGATGGCCGGGAAGACGATGGCCAGGTTCGGCAGCGTGAAGCGGTCGGCCTTCTCGGTGTCGACGCGGATGGTCATGTCGTCGACGACGACGAACTGTGCCGGATCGCGGAGCGAGCCGGTGCCCAACTGCGCCTTGGCGGTCGGCACCGCCATGCAGCGGTCGAGCGACCATTTGACGTCCGCCGCCGTCACCGGGCTGCCGTCGTGGAAGACGGCGCCGGGGCGCAGCTTGAAGGTGATCGAGCGGCCGTCCGGCGACACCGTGTAGCTCTCGGCCGCCTGGCCGACGATGGTGTCGTAATCGTAGGTGAAGGCGCCCGGCTCGCCCTCGATCGGCTTGCTGGCGAAGGTCACCAGCCGGTCGTAGACGTTCCAGGTGATGTTGACCGCAGCGGTATTGTAGCCGGTGCCCGCCGGATCGAAGGTGTTCGGCCCGTCCTCCAGCAGCACACGGATGACGTCGCTGCGGCTCTGCTGTGCCCAGGCTGGGCCGGCGCCGAGGCGCAACCCGAACAGCGCCGCACTTGCGGCGATGGTGCCGCCCAGGAACTCACGTCTCTGCATGTTGTGCTCCCCTCTTATTGGACGGACTGCTGCTGCGTCTCAATCTCCCGGCGGCGGCCCGTAGCCGCCACCGCCGCAGGTCTCGGCGACGACCAGATCGCCGGCGTTGATCCGGATGTTCTGCTTGCCGCTGAGCACCTGTTCGTGGCCCGACGCGGTGAGCAGCTTGACGGCGAACGGCAGCCCGGGCTCGCCGCCGGCCAGGCCGTAGGGCGGCACCACGGCGCGCTCGAACATGGTGGTGAGCGAGACGTCGTCGGCGCGCATGCGGTAGCCGCGGCGGATGCCGTCGCCGCCGCGGTGCGCACCGCGGCCGCCGGAAGCGCGGCGGATGGCCTGGAACTCGACGGTGATCGGATATTCCATCTCGATCACCTCCGCCGGCGTATTCATCACGTTGGCCAGGTGCACGCGGGTCGCGGCCATGCCGTCCCGATCGATACGGGCGCCCTCGCCCCCGAGTGCACCTCGTAGAACGTCGACCAGGCGCCATCCGGCCGCTGCATGCCGAAGATGAGCAGACCGGCGGTTGTGGGGCCGCCCGCGCTCATGCGATCCACCGCAACCGGGATCAGGCTGTCGAAGACGGCGTCCGCCACGCGCTGGCAGGTCTCGTGGTTGCCACCGACCACCGGCGCCATGGCCCCGGCGTCGAGGATCGAGCCCGGCCGCGTGACCACGTTGAGCGGCCGATAGCAGCCGGCGCTCGCCTGGATCTCCGGCCCGAACAGCGCCCGCATGACGTAGAACACCGCCGCCCCGGCAATGAAGCGCGTGGTATTGAGCGGCCCGGGCACCGCGTCGGCGCTCTCGGTGAAATCGAAGGTCGCCGCGTCGCCGGCGATGGTCACCGTGACGCGGATCGGCACCGGGGCGCCGCCGTTGCAGTCGTCGTCCATGTAGTCGACACCGGTGTAGGTGCCGTCGGGAATGGCCGTGATCGCCTCGCGCATCTGGCGTTCGGCACGGTCGTGGATGGCATCGAAGGCGGCGATCAGGAAATCGACGCCGTACTGGCCGTCGAGCTCGTCGAGCCGCCGCGCAGCCACCCGCGTGGCGGCGATCTGGGCGAGGATGTCGCCGCGCCGCTCGTCCGGGCCGCGCACGTTGGCCAGGATGAAGCCGATCTTCTCCTCGTCGATCGCGTCCGCCGCGACCAGGCGGACCGGCGGGATACGCAGCCCCTCCTGCCAGGCATCGCGCGCCGCCGCGTAATAGCTGCCGGGCATGGCGCCGCCGATGTCGGCCCAGTGCGCCAGGCTGATGGCAAAGGCGTAGAGGGTTGCGCCCGAGAACACTGGCCGGATCAGCTTGACGTCCGGCAGGTGGTTGCCGCCAACCTCCGGCGTGTTGACGATCCAGACGTCGCCGGGCGCCAGCCGCTCAGGCGGCACGACGCGGAGAAACTCGCGCACGGTGAAGCTCAGCACGCCCAGATGCACGGGCACGTCCTGGCCCTGCGCCACCAGGTAGCCGTGACGGTCGGTGAGCGCCGAGGAGTGGTCGCCCGCCTCGCGCAGCAGCGGCGAGCGGGCGGCCCGCATCACCACCATCGACATTTCCTCGGCGATGGCTGCGAGGCCGTTGCGGATGACTTCGAGCGAGACCGGGTCGAGGCTCATCGGGCAAGGCTCACGGTGATGTGGAGGTTGCCGCGCCCGTCCATCCAGGCGGTGTCGCGGGGGGGCACGATGACCGTCGACCACTCGTCCTCGATCACCAGCGGGCCCGGCATGCGGACGTCGACGGGCAGGCTGTCGCGGTCGAGCACCGGCACGCTGGCGCTGCTGCCATCTTCGAAGGTCACGATACGCGGCGTGCCCGCTGCCGTTGGTGCAGTGCCCGCGCCGGCGATGCTGTGCGGCTGGCTCTGCCGTTCCGGCGCCGACACCTCGGTGCGCACCGAGACGAGCTCCCACGGCTCGCCGGTGGCGTAACCGTAGAGGGCGCGGTGGGCCTCGTCGAACTGGCGCCCCAGCGCCTGCGGGTCGTCGAGGGCAGCCGCGGCGATCGGCGTCTCGTAGCTCTGGCCGCTGTAGCGGACACCGGCCGTGTGCAGCACCACGAGGGTCTCGCGGGCGTGGCCGGCGGCGGTGAGCGATGCGGCGAGTGCCTCGATCTGCCCGGCGAGCAGACCGTCGAGGCGCGCCCGATCCCACGCCGTCGATCTCATGTTGATCGTAAGCTGGCGCGCATAAGACATTGTCGCATCGACACAACCAAGCGCGGAGAAGCCGCCGGAGAAGGCCGGGATGACGACCCGGCCGATGCCGCACAGGCGCGCCACCTCGGCCGCGTGCATGGGACCGGCGCCGCCGAAGGCGATCATGTCGAACTGGCGGATGTCGAGCCCGCGCTCCACCGTCGCCCGGCGCAGCGCGCGCGCCATGTTGGCGCTGACCACGCGTGCGATGCCTACCGCGGCATCGACGAGCGTGAAGCCCATGTCGGCAGCCAGCCGGCCGACGACCTCGGCCGCGAGCGCGCTGGACAGCGTCACCGACTTGCCGAGCGTGCGGTCGGGGTTGAGGTAGCCGAGCAGGAGATCCGCATCGGCGACGGTCGGCTGCTCGCCGCCCTGGCCATAGCACGCCGGCCCGGGGCTCGCGCCGGCGCTCTGCGGCCCGACCACGAGGGCACCGCTCACCAGCCGCGCGATGGAGCCGCCGCCAGCGCCGATCGAATCCACCGCCACCATGGGCATGCGGATGCGCTGGCCGCCGAGGTCGCGGTTGGCCGCAATCTGGGCCTTGCCCTCGACGATCAGGCAGACGTCGGTGGTGGTGCCGCCCATGTCGAAGGTGAGCGCATGGGTGATACCGAGCTCGCGGGCGGTGCGGCAGCTGGCCGAGACGCCTGCGGCGGGACCGGACATGGCCAGCATCAGCGGCCGCTCGGCAATCAGCTCGGGCGAGGCCATGCCGCTCGCCGAGTGCATCAGGTGAACGCGGCTGGCCTCCGGCTTGCGCTCGGCGATGCGGGCCAGGTGCTGCTTGATCTTGGCCATCATCATGGCGTTCAGCACGGTGGTGCTCATGCGCTCGAACTCCCGGAACTCCGGGCTCAGCTCATGCGACAGGCTGACGTTCGGGATCCGCCGGCGCAGCGCAGCGCCGAGGCGCAGCTCGTGCTCGGGATTGGTGAAGGCGTGCAGCAGGCAGACCGCGACGGTGTCGAGGCCGGCGGCCCGCACCTCGGCGACCACGCGCTCGATCTCCGCTTCCGTGAGCTTCGCGACGACGCGGCCGTCATGCGCCATCCTCTCGCTCACCTCGAAGCGGTGGGCCGGCGCCACCAGCGGCGCGGCGCGCGGCATGAGGTCGAGCCGGTAGAGATGGCGGCGGGAGCCGCGGCCGATCTCGATGGTGTCGCTGAAGCCGCGGGTGGCGATCAGGCCGCACGGGCGGAAGCGCTGCTCGACGATGTCGTTGGTGACGATGGTGGTGCCGTGGACGATCTCCTCCACCTCGTCCCAGGCGAGATCCACCGCGGCAATGGCGTCGACGATGGCCCGCACCGGCTCGGCCGGGCGGCTCGGCACCTTGGCGGAGCGGCGCGCGGAGCCGTCGCCCGCCACCGCGATGACGTCGGTGAAGGTGCCGCCGATATCGATTCCCAGACGCCAGCCAGCCAACCGGATTTCTCCACTCGATTTCGAAAAACGAAAACTAATCTCTTTTTACGGAAATCCGGGTGACAGGGTCAAGCCCGGCCGTGGCGCGTTTTTGAGCATGCAGGGCCGCCAACCGCCCATGTCTCAGGCGATCGGGGCCACGCCGCAGCTGAAGGAAGGAGAGGAAAAGGAGCCGTCAGCCCCGGTCGCGCAGGGCGCGGCTCAGGCGCTGGCAGGCGCTGAGCAGGCGCGTCTCGACAGTCGCTGGCTTGATCTGCGAGAAGCGATCGGCGAGGCCGAAGATGGTCAGCGCGTAGGACAGCCCCGTGCGCCGGTCGTGCACGGCGCCGGAATAGCTCAGGATGCCTGGGTCGAACTCGTTGTCGCAGATGGCCATGTGGCGCTTGCGGGCGAGCGCGATGTCGGCCCGGATCTCCGCCTCGTCGATCTTGGTGTTCGGCGTGTAGGCCTGCCGCGGCAGCTTCAGATAGCGGTCGACGAACTCGTCGCTCTGCAACGCCAGCAGGATCTTGCCGGAGGCGGCGGCGTGCAGCGGCATGCCGCGCCCCGGCTGCACGTAGGACTGGCCCTGGGATTCGGGTATGCCGATGGCCAGGATCTCCACCTGGCTGCCGACCAGCCGGGCCAGGAAGGCGGTCTCGCCGAAGGTGTCGGCCAGTTCCTTCAGCACCGGCTTGGCGGCCGAGGTGACGTCCGCATCGCCGGTCATCACCGCCGCGATCCGCCACATGCGCTCGCCGAGCGCAAAGGAGCGCGCATTGACCTTGCGCACCAGCCCCACCCCGGTGAGGGTCGCGAGCTGCCGGTGGACCGTGGCGACGACGAGCTCGGTTGCCGTGGCGATCTCGCTCAGGCTCAGCCCCTCGGGCGCCCCGGCCAACACCTCCAGGATGCGGAACGAGCGGCCGATCGGCGAGTCGTCGGCTTCATCGGTCATGCGGACATCGTGCTCCGGGCCCGGCGCTGTTCTGCGCGGATGGCCGGGTCGAAAGCCCGACCATCACGAATCGTCAATCCAGCGTGTGCCAGAGCTTCGATACGATCCGCCAGCGGCCGTCGACCTTGAGGAGCGACAAGTCGGTGACGAAGTGCATCGGCAGATAGCAGTCGCGCACGCGGACGAACGCCGTCGTCGGGCTCGCCACGCTGAGCAGGACGATCTCGTCGTCGCGCGTATCGCCCTGCGAGGCGGACGATGCCCGTCCTGCGACGCGAGCCATGTAGGGCTCGTAGTCGAGGGTCAGGAGCTTGCCTTCGCTCAGCGTGAACAGCCGGCAGGCGGGGTGGAACACCTCGCGGAACTTGGCGACGTCGCCCTCGTAGAGCGCGTCGAAATAGTCTTGCACGACCTGCCTGACGGCAGCCTCGTCGGACGTGATGTCGGGCATGATGCTCCCCTCTCCGGATCGGTCGGCGCCGTCAGACGGCGCGGCGGGCGAACTCTTCATCGGCGACGCCGAGCGCGTCGTCGAGAACATCGAGTAGCAGCTCCAGCTCCGCCTCCTCCATCAGCAGCGACGGGGCCAGGAACAGCGAGGTTTCCTCGCCGCTGGTGCCGATGACCACGTCCTGGGCAAGCGCCCGGGCCGCCACCTTGCTGGCGACCGGCTCCGCGGCCGTGTCCGCCTTCCAGTCCTTCCAGTGCGGGCCGTGCAGCTCGATGGTCCAATGCAGGCCGCGGCCGTCGACCCGCGCCACGCTCGGATGGGCCTGGGCGATGGCGACCAGGCGTTCGCCGACGCGCGCGCCGAGGCGGGCGACCCGCTCGAGGAGCTTGTCGCGGGCAATGATCCGGAGGTAGGTGCGCACCGCGGCCATGGCGATGGGATGGCCGCGGAAGGTGCTGTAGGCCTGCCAACTGGTCCGGTCCAGCCGTTCCACCAGCTCCTTGGACAGGATCACGGCGCCGATCGGCGCGCCGCCGCCGGCCAGCGCCTTGCCCATGGTCACCATGTCGGGCCGGCTTTCGCCACCCTGGAAGGCGAACCAGCGGCCGCTGCGGCCCGCGCCCGTCACCACCTCGTCGGCGATCCAAAGTGCGCCGGCCTCACGGGCGGCGGCGGCCACCCGGTCCTGGTAGGCGCCGTCGTGGTAGATGCCGCCCTGGGTATAGTCGATGATGACGGACGACACGTCCGCCAGCTTGGCCCGCATGGCCTCGGGCGAGTCCTCCGGCAGCTCGACGACGCGCTCCCCGTAGAGCGAGCCCATCGGCGCCGACAGCACGCGGACCGGCGCTCCCGCGGCGGCGCGGCTGACGCCGCCGTCCATGTGCGACAGCCCGCCGTGCCACTGCGGCTGCACCGTCACGTCGCGGGCGAGCCCGGTGAGGCCGTGATAGGCGCGCTCGCGCGTGGCGATCGCGGCGCGGCCGGTGAGCGCCTGGCCGAGGGAGAGCGCCAGGTCGTTGACCTCGCTGCCGCTCAGGCCGAAGCGCACGGCGCCGACCCAACCGTGCTCGCCGGCGAAGGCCACGTCGATCAGGTCCTCGGCCGCCTTCTCGCGCTCGCGCCACGACCAGCCCTCGCTGATGGCGGGATAGGCGGCAGCCTCGCGGATGGCCGCGACGATCTCCGGATGGCCGTGGCCGAGGGCGCCGGCGGAATTGCTGCCGTCGAGAACGCGACGGCCATCGTCCAGCTCGAAATACGACCCCTTGCCGCCGAGGACCGAGACGACGGTTTCCGAGCCCGCGTTGAGGCCGGTGCTGAGCAGACGCTTCATCGGGCCGGTGCTCCCTGGACCGCAAATTGCAAGGGCCGGCCCACACGAGGCCCGGCGGCTGACAGGGCTGTTCAGACCACGAAATTCAGCTTTTTGCAATCTTATTCCGAAAATCGCTATCGTGGCGCGCCAGGGGGCGTTAACCTGCCACCACGCCGTCACGCTCGTCCGCGAGGTCAGATGCCGCCCGCCCTCCTATCGCCCTATCCGCAGCGGGGCATCGACGAGAACCTGGAGCTCCAGGCCCACGCTCGCCCGGACCATACGGCCATCGTCTTCTATGGGCGGGAGCTGAGCTATGCAGCGCTGTGGCGCGACGTGGAGGCCCTGGCGGGCTTCCTCATGCGCGCGCTGGGCGTGCGGCCCGGCGACCGGGTGGCCGTCGACCTCCAGAACAGCCCGCAGTACGTCACCGCCTACTACGCCATTCTGCGCGCCGGTGCCGTGGTGGTGCCGCTCAACCCGATGTACCGGGCCGACGAGGTCGCGAAGATCCTCGCCGACAGCGGCGTCACCATCGCCATAGTGGCCGGCGACCTCGTCGACCGCTTCTCGGGGTGGCCCGGGGCCGAGCGGCTGCGCCTCATCGTTGGCCGCTACGCCGACGCCCTGCCCGCCCGGCCGGCGGCGCCGACGCCGGCCTTCATGCACCTCCCCGCCCCCGACCTCGCGGCCGATCCGCGCCTCGTCGCCTGGGCCGACGCCATCGCGACGGACTGCCGGACGGTGCCGCTCAACCAGCCCGGCTCGCTCTGCGTGATGCCCTACACGTCGGGCAGCACCGGCCAGCCGAAGGGTTGTCCGCACACCCACGCCAGCGTCATGCACACGGCTGCACTGCAGGCGGAATGGTACGGGCTGTCGGCGGCGAGCGTCGCCACCGCCGTGCAGCCGCTGTTCCACGTGGCCGGCATGCAGGCGACCCTGAACGGCGGCATCTACGCCGGCGCGACCCTGCTGATCATGGCCCGCTGGGACGCTGCGGCCGCCGTCGAGCTGTTCAGCCGCTACCGGCCGACCTTCTTCAACGCGCCGCCGACCATGGTCGTGGACCTGCTGTCGCAGCCTTCGTTCTCAGAGAGCGCGCTCGCAAGCGTCAAGGTCGTCTCGGGCGGCGGCACGGCGATGCCGGTCGCCGTGGCCGAGCAGCTGGAGCGCCGCTTCGGCCTCGTCTACGTGGAGGGCTACGGCATGAGCGAGACCATGTCGCCCACCCACATCAACCCGATCGACGCGCCGCGCGCCGGCAGCGTCGGGGTGACCGTCCCGCAGACCATCTCCTGCATCGTCGACCCGGAGACCCTGGCACCGCTGCCCGACGGCGAGGTCGGCGAGATCCTCGTCGCCGGCCCGCAGGTGATCGCGGGCTACTGGAACAACCCGGACGCCGACCGGCAGTCGTTCGCCGTCGTCGACGGCTTGCGCATGCTGCGCACCGGAGACCTCGGCTATCGCACGGCGGACGGCTATTTCCACATCGTCGACCGCCTGAAGCGCATGATCAACGCCAGCGGCTTCAAGGTCTGGCCGGCCGAGGTCGAAGGCCTGCTGTTCGGCCACGAGGCGGTGGCGCAATGCTGCGTGATCGCTGCACCCGACGCCTACCGCGGCGAGACGGTGAAAGCGGTGATCGTCCTTAAGCCCGAGGCCAGGGGCAAGGTGAGCGAGGCCGACATCATCGCCTGGACGCGCGAGCGCCTCGCCGTCTTCAAGGTGCCGCGCCAGGTCGCCTTCGTCGACAGCCTGCCCCTGAGCGCGTCGCACAAGGTCGACTGGCGCGCGCTGCAGGCGCAGGCCGCAGCGGGGTGGAACGACACGGCCGCACGGCCATAGGCACCCTGCTCGAAAAAGCGGGCAGCGCCGGCCACGACAGCACGTCTCATCGTGCATTGTTGTCGAAGGGGTTCAAGGTCCGAACGCCAAGCCGCTCGAAGTCTCGGACGTTGCGCGTAACAACCGTGAGATTGTGAGCGATTGCGGTCGCCGCAATCATCGCGTCCTCGATCAATTCATTCGGCCTGCGGTGCATCAGACGTGCCCAGCACCGAAAGGCGCGCGCATCCATGACCAGGACGTTGTGGGTCTGCACAACCTGCTCCAGCCAGGCTTCGATCTCGGCCGCCTTGTCTCCGTCTTGCTCCCGCGTGATCTCGACGCCGGCCTGGATCTCGCCAATCGTCACGGCAGACACGTGCAGGTCCGTGTCAGCCACGCTTCGCAGCCAGGCGACGACGGCGCCGTGGGGGCGGACGCGGCGCAGCTCCGACACGACGTTGGTGTCGAGCAGATACATCGGTGTCAGGTGAGCTCTTGCGGCTCACGCCGCCGTCGTCCGCCCCGGTCAGGGACGTTCAACTCCCCTCGTCCCGTTTCCGCCAGCAGCAGCTGCTTCAACGTGGGCCGTGCGGCGCGCTGCAGCCTCCGCCAATCCTCCAAGGGAACGAGGATGGCCGCATCGGCCCCCCGCTTGCTCACCACCTGCGGCCCTTCCCTCAGGCAGGTATCGAGCAGCTCGCTGAAGCGGGCTTTCGCGTCCTGAACTGACCAGCTCTTCACGGTCTTGTCCTTCTCTGCGAAAGATACCTAGTTATATAACTAGTCAGATGCCCACGCCGACGCAACCCTGAGCAAACCTCCGACGGCGTCACCGGCCCGAACCGGCCGCGATCAATAGCGGTGGGTAAGACGTCCCGCGCCGTAGCGCCTCGATTGGCGGCTCTCTATCCTGCCGTGCGACGGACTCTCCGAAGCGGCCTGAGGGCGCCCACGCGCACCATGACCTTTCACGCCGACCTGCACGTCCACTCGAAGTATTCCCGCGCCACCAGCCGGGACCTCGACCTGGAACATCTCGCCTGGTGGGCGGCGCGCAAGGGCATCGCGGTGGTCGGCACGGGGGACTGCGTGCACCCGGGCTGGCTTGCCGAAATCAAGGACAAGCTCGAGCCCGATCCCACCTCCGCCGGCCTGTTCCGCCTGCGGCCCGAGATCGCGGCGGAGGTCGAGCGGACCTTGCCGCCGGCCTGCCGCACGCCCGTCCGCTTCATGCTCTCGACCGAGATCTCGACCATCTACAAGAAGGGCGAGAAGACGCGGAAAATCCATCACCTGATTTACGTGCCCGACCTCGACGCCGCCGACCGGCTGGCGGCGAGCCTGGGGCGCATCGGCAACATCGCGTCCGACGGGCGGCCGATCCTCGGGCTCGATTCGCGCGATCTGCTCGAGGTCGCGCTCGCTTCCGGGCCCCACTCCTACCTGGTGCCGGCGCACATCTGGACGCCGTGGTTCGCAGCACTCGGCTCGCAGTCGGGCTTCGATTCGATCGCGGACTGCTACGGCGACCTCGCGCACCACATCTTCGCCGTGGAAACCGGGCTGTCCTCCGACCCGGAAATGAACTGGCGCGTGTCGTTCCTCGACCGCTATCGCCTCACGTCCAATTCGGACGCCCATTCTCCGGGCAAGCTCGGGCGCGAGGCCACCCGCTTCTCCTGCGATCCGGACTATTTCGCCATCCGCCGCGCGCTGGAGACCGGCGAAGGCTATCGCGGCACGGTCGAGTTCTTCCCGGAGGAAGGCAAGTACCACATGGACGGGCACCGCGCCTGCGGCGTGCGGCTGGCGCCCAAGGAGACACTGGCGCTCGACGGCCATTGCCCGGTGTGCGGCAACCGCGTCACCGTCGGCGTCGCCCACCGCATCGAGATGCTGGCCGACCGCAGCGAGGACGAGGCCGTGCCGCCGTCGACCGCCGGCGAGATATCGAGCTTCGTGCCCCTGCCCGAGATCCTCGCCGAGATCATCGGCAGCGGCGTCGCCTCGAAAGCCGTCGGCCAGGCCTACGACCGGGCAACCGCGACCTTCGGCGCCGAGCTGTCGCTGCTGGGCGAGGTGCCGGTCGAAGACGTCAGGCGGACCGATGGGCTGCTGGCGGAAGCGATCACGCGGCTGCGCGCCGGCACAGTGGTCCGCCAGGCCGGCTACGATGGCGAATACGGCGTGATCCGGCTGTTCGAGGAGGGTGAGCTCGACCGGCTCACGCGGGGCGCGCTGCTGTTCGAGGCGCCGTTGCACCGGCGGACGCGAGCGCAGAAGCGACAGGCGGCAGCGCCAGCGCCGGGCGATGCCGCGGCCGACCCCGTGCCGCCCGCGACCCTGCCGTCCGGCCAGGCCGGACTGCTCGCAGCGCTCGACCCCGATCAGGCGCACGCCGCGGCGATGACCGGCGATCCCCTGATGGTCATCGCCGGCCCCGGTTCCGGCAAGACGCGCATGCTGATCCACCGCATCGCGCACCTGGTGCGCGAGCGCGGCGTGCCAGCGTCCTCATGCCTTGCCGTCACCTTCACGCGCAAGGCAACGGAGGAGCTGCGGAGCCGCCTGGCGGCACTGCTGCCCGACCAGGCGCGCGCGGTGGTGGTGCACAGCTTCCATTCGCTGGGGCTGGCGATCCTGCGCGCCCACGGCGCCGCGCTCGGCCTGGACGCCGATTTCCGCATCGCCGGCGAAGCGGAGCGACGGGCGGCGCTGGCCGCCGCGCTCGCCGTCACCGACAGCCGCGCCACGCGACTGGTCAGAGCCGTCTCCGTGCTGAAGCGGACCGGCAAGCCAGCCGAGGGCGAGGAGGCCCAAGCGCTGGCGACGCTCGAGCGGCTGGGCCGGGAGCAGAACTGGGTCGACTTCGACGACCTCGTCACGCGGGCCGTGGACCTACTGGAACGGGATGGTGATATCGCGGCGCTGTGGCAGGGGCGCTTCGCCCACATCACCGCCGACGAGTTCCAGGACGTGGACGAGCAGCAGTACCGCCTGCTGCGGCTCATCGCCGGCCCTGCCGGCAAGCTCTGCGTGATCGGCGACCCGAACCAGGCGATCTATGGCTTCCGTGGGGCCGATGCGACCTGCTTCGAGCGTTTCGCGGGCGACTATCCGTCGGCGCGCATGGCGCGGCTGACGCGCAACTACCGCTCGACCGGCACCATCGTCACAGCGGCCGCCCAGCTCGCCGGCACCGGCACGGACGGCATCGTCCGGCCGGCCGGGCAGCCGATCGTGCTGCACGCCGCCGCGACCGAGCAGGCGGAGGCGGAGTTCGTCGCCGCGACGATCGAAGAGCTTCTGGGCGGACACGACCTGCTCGCCGCCAACGGGGACGGCTCCCGCCGGACGGCCAGCGATGCGGCGCTCGGCTTCGCCGATTTCGCCGTTCTCTACCGCACCGATGCGCAGTCGGCGGCGCTCAGGGACGCCTTCGACCGGGCCGGCATTCCGTTCAAGAAGAGCTCACCCGCCCCGATCGCCGGCCATGCGGGCGTGGAGGCGATCCTCGCCGCGCTCGCGGATCAGGGCGACGAGACTGCGGCGCTCGATCTGCCCAGCCGTCTCGCCGCGGCAGCCGAAACGGCCCGGCGGCAGGACAAGGCCGAGACGGCGGCACTGGCCGAGGCGCGGGGCTGGCTCATCGCCCTCGCAGCGTCCGAGACGGTGGCGGGCGACATCGCCGCGTTGCGCGAACAGGCGGCGCTCGCCTCCGAGGCCGACTTTCGCGACGCCCGCGCCGACCGCGTCTCGCTCATGACCATGCACGCGGCCAAGGGGCTGGAGTTCGCGGTCGTCTTCGTCGTCGGCCTGGAGGACGGGCTGCTGCCGTTCTCGTGGGGCTCGGCCGACCCGCCGGACGAGGAACGGCTGGCCGAGGAGCGGCGCCTGTTCTACGTCGCCGTGACCCGGGCCAGGGACCGGCTGTTCCTCACCCGCGCGGCCGAGCGGTTCTGGCGTGGTGCGACGCGATCGCTGCCGCCCTCCCCGTTCCTCGGCGCCATCGCTGCGGACCTGACCACGACGCGGGCGCGAACTCAGCGGCGGCCGCGGCAGCCGCAGCAGTTCAGCCTGTTCTGAGACCGCCCGGCCGCGCCTCCTTCAACTCCGGCTGTCGCGGACATCCAGAAGCGTCTTGGAATAGTCGGGAGCCCGCGGGATGACGCCGTATTTGACGAACAGGGTGGCGGCACTCTGCAGGGTCGGCAGGATATCGGGCGTGACCGCGTGGACCACCCGGGAGGCCGGTGGCACGAAGAGCGGCGCGATCTTCGGATCGAGGTTGCCGAGCTTCTCCCACAGGCGCGCGGTGGCGCCGGGATCCTTGGCCGATTCGGCGGCGGACTCGCGCAGCGCCTCGAAGATCGCCTTGAGCGCCTTTGGGTGGTCCTTCGCGAACGGCTCGCGGGCGATGTAGATCAGCAGGTTCTCCGAGCCGACGTCGCGGCCGCTCACCAGCTTCTCGCCGTTGCCCTTGGCTTCGGCCGATGCGCCGAAGGTGCGCCAGGTCGCCAGCGCTTCGACCTGTCCGCCGTTGAAAGCGGCCAGCGCATCGGCGGGATCGAAATAGCTGATCTGCACGTCCTTGGGGCTGATGCCGGCCTTGTCCAGCGCCTTCAGCAGAACGTGGTGTCCCGACCCGCCCTTGTCGCTCGCGACCTTGCGTCCCTTGAGATCGGCGAGCGATTTGATGCCCGAATCCTTCTTGACCCAGATGCCTTCGCCATCGAGATCGGGCTCCTGGTAGGCGAAGATCTTGAACTTCGCGTTGCCGAGAAGCGCCGGCGCGGCGTTGGTGGACGTGGTGAAGGTGACGTCGACCTGCCCCGCGCTCAACGCCTCGTAGGGCGTGCCGGGATACGGGCCGCGCCAGACCAGCTTGGAGCCGGCCTCCGTCAGCTTGCGCTCGAACGTGCCGTTCTCCTTGGCCAGGTTCGAGGTCGTCAGGCCGCGGATGACGCCGTATTGCAGGTCGTAGGACGCTTCGCTCTGCGCTGCGGCAGGCTGGATCGCCACAGCCGACAGGGCCCCGGCAAGGACGGCGAATGACAGTCGCGCGCGGGCGCGGAGGAGGATGCGGGCCATCGGGTTGTTCCTGGTTCTGGGAGCTGGATGGAGGTGAGGCTCAGGCCGGCTGCACGACAGAGGACAGATCGAGCTGCAGCGGGCGCGATTGCGCGCGGGCCCAGATCGCGCGGCTGAGATCGTCGACGGTGTCTCCGATACTGACCGCGCGCACGATGCCGGCCGCCGCGAGCGCATCGACAACGTCCTGCTGCTCGGCCGCAAAGGCGGCATCCGCAGGCGAAAGGCCTTCGGCTCCGGCCTGGCGGCGGATGCCGCGCTCCAGCGCGTCGCGCGGGACGGGGCTGCCGTCCTCGAGCAGCGCGGCGGCCTCCGCCGGATGGGCGCCGAGCCAGCGGCCGGCGGCGTCGAGGGCGGCGACCACGCGCGCCAGCGTTGCCTGCGCCTGCTCCGCGACCTCCCGCCGGACGAAGGTGACGCTCCGGTTGCTCCAGACCTCCCCGGCCCGGACGAGAACGCGCAGGCCCGGCGCGTCGATCTCCTCCGGTCGCGCGACCCAGGCGTCCACGAGCGTCGTCTCGACGCGGCCCTGCGTGTCCACGAAACTCACCGGAACGATGTCGCCATAGGAGCGGCCGGCTTTGGCCAGCGCCAGCGCGACGAACGCGGTGTGCCATGAGCCGACGGCAAAGCCGACCCGGCGCCCGACGAGGTCGCCTACGGCGCGCACGGGCGATGCCTCGGGCACCACGATCGCGCCGGAATCCGGGCGCGGCTGTCCGACCGCCAGATAGACGATGTCGCCGCCGGCGGACTGGATCGTGATCGGCGGCGTCGCGCCGGTGAGCCCGACGTCGATCTCACCGGCCGCGAACCGCCGCGGCGTCTCGGTGCCGTGGCCGTAGGGGACCCACTCGACCTCGCTTCTCAGCTCCTCGCGAACATCGGCGAACGCCGGCGCTCGCAGCAGCACCGGCCCGGCCGGCGATTGCGGATGAATGCCGACACGCACGGCCATCACTTCGCCCCCACGCCGTTCAGCTGATTGTTGAAGGTGCGCACGGTCCGTCCCACCGGCTCTCGCTGCGAGGGCACCGGGCTGAGCGGCAGCAACGGCAACAGCTCGTCCGCGACGCGCAAGGCTTCCTCCGGCAGCGGATGATGCGACAGGATGAACTTGTCGACGCCGATGTCGTGGTACTCGATCAGCCGCGCCGCGACCTGCTGCGGCGTGCCGACCAGGGTGATGCTGGATCCGACGCGCAGCAGGCCGTAGCCGGCCCAGACGTTCGGGGCGATCTCCAGGTCGCGAGCGTGCTTGGGCAGGTTGCCGCCGTGCAGGGACGAGGCACGCTCCTGGCCCACCGATTGGCCGGCGCGCAGGCCCCGCTGCAGGGCATCGACCGCGCCCTGGTCGGCGTACCTGAGCATCGTGTCCACTTCCGCCCAGGCCTGCGCCTCGGTATCGCGCACGACAACGTGCACCGTCATCGCCGTCTCCACGTGGCGGCCGTGCCTGGCCGCCACCGCGCGGAACGCCGCGATATGGGCGGCGTGCTTGTCCAGCGGCTCCGCCCAACTGGCGTAGACGTCGCCGTGCCTGGCCGCGAGGTCGATCGCCACGTCGGACGAGCCGCCGATCCAGATCGGCGGGTATGGCGACTGAATCGGCGCGCCGACCGGCTGGCCACCGCGAATGTCGAGATGCTTGCCCTTGAAATCGATCGGCCCCGGAGCACCGCCGATGATGCGCCGGTACACGTCGAGATACTCCTCGCCGTAAGCGTAGCGTTCATCGTGCTGGAGGTGGACGCCCGCTGCGCCGAGCCCCGCATGACCGTTGACGATGTTGATGTCCAGCCGTCCCCCGGACAGGTGGTCAAAGGTCGTCGCCTGCTTCGCCAGCAGCGTCGGCGACAGGAGCGACGGGTGCACGGCGATCAGGAAGCGCATCCGCTCGGTGTGCGCGGCGAGGGTCGAGGAGATCACCCACGGATCCCATCCGCCTCCGGCCCCGGTCGCGACCAGCGCCCCGTGGAACCCCGACGCGTCGATCGCCGTGCCGAGCGCCTTCAGATAGCGGCGATCGACGTGCCGCGTCTTCGCCACGTTCCAGGGATACTGGCCGTCGACATAGAATACGTACCAATAGACTTCCATCGTCGTCTCTCGCGGAGTGATCAGCTGTTGGTTGCTTGCTGTTCGGCGTAGCGGGCGCGCGCCGCGCGCAAGGGGCGCGGGTCGATCCATGCCTCGATATCGACCGGCTTGCGGATGAAGCCGTGCCGCAGCAGGAAGTCGTGCTGCGATTGCAGCGCCGCGCGGCTCTCGTCCGACAGATCGATATCGAGCCCGTCGACGAGGTCCGGCCCCCAGCTCTGGTCCACCAGGGCCTCGGAGGTCTTGAACTCCTGCGCCATCAGCCGCGCGATGTCGGCTCGGCGATCGCGCGCCCAGTCGCGTGCGCGCAGAAGCTGGAGCAGGACCCGCGTCACGATCTCGGGGCGCTGCTCGACCAGGCTCGCGCTCACCGTCAGCACGTCCGGCGTGTCGTTGTTGACCCGGTCGAGGCGGCTTGTGGCCGCCGATCGATCGAAAATCGTCAGCGCACCAATCAGCCCCTCGAACTCGACGCCGTAGTGCGCCTGCGTGGCGATCGCGTCGACCTCACCGCGCACCAGGGGGAGCAGCAATTCGCGTCGCCGGGCGAGGCTGCGGTCGGCGGTCCACAGCGAGCCGTCCGGTGACAGCTTCGCCGTCGCGCCCGGCTGACTGCCCACATGTGAGATCTGCTCCACGAACGTCACATCGGCCAAGCCGAGGCCGGCGGACGCGAGAGCGGCCTCGTAGGTGCGCAGGGTCGAGGCGCGCCAATAGTCGATCGATGCGGTCGGGTTGCGCTGGATCAGCAACCGCCGACCCGCCAGATCCTTCGGCGAGCGGATGCCGCTCTCCGGCAGCGCCTGCACCTGCTGGCGCATGGTGACCCAGGAGACTCCGAGCAGCCGGGTCTCTGCACCTTCGCTGCGCGCCCAGAGCGGCGGGATGTTGCCGCCGTGGCGGAAGACGTCCGCCTTGGCGTGGGTGAAATGCGCGTTGCGGATGGCGTCGTCGCGCGAGTCTCCGAGCGATCGCCAGGCGAACGGCGCGCCGCCGTCGTGCCCCGCAAGGGCCTCGTGCAGCCAGCCGAGCTTCAGCGCCACCGCGAAGGGTGTCGGCACCGGGCACCGGGAATACCAGACGTCTTCATCGGAACGGACGGTCGCCGCCGCGTCGTGCATGAGGATGCCCTCGAAGTTGAAGGATCGGGAACTATTCCAGGAAATTACGATCTATTTTCAAAGGTCGCGGTCACGGGATAACTGACATGAGGGGCGACCCAGATAAAATTTCTCCAGCACTAGGACGCCTCAGCCATAAGATTGATCTCGCCTTGCGGCTGAGCCGTTTCAACGCCGAGCTCACGCAAGAATGTCTGTCGCAACTTCTCGAAATCTCGGGCGGCGCGCGTGCGCGGACGCTCGAAGCGGATCGGCATGTCGACAGCGATGCGCCCCTCGCGCATCACCAGAATCCGATCGGCGAGGACCAGCGCCTCGTCGACGTCGTGGGTGACGAGCAGAACGGCTGGGCGGTGCGCCTGCCACAGATCCAGCACCAGCTGCTGCATCTTGAGCCGCGTCAGCGCATCCAGCGCCGCGAACGGTTCGTCCAGCAGCAGCAGGTCCGGCTGCCGCACCAGCGCGCGCGCCAGAGCGGCACGCTGCGCTTCGCCGCCGGACAGCGTTCCCGGCCAGTCGTCGGCGCGCGCCTTCAGCCCGGTTTCCGCGAGCGCGGCCTCCGCCCGGCCGCGATCCCGCGGCAGGCCGAGCACCACGTTGCGCCAGACCCGGCGCCACGGCAGCAGGCGGGCGTCCTGGAAGACGACGCCGCGGCGTGACGGCACCTCGATCTGCCCCTCGTCCGGCCGATCGAGCCCCGCGAGCAGCCGCAGCAGAGTCGTCTTGCCGCAGCCGCTGGCGCCGAGCAGCGCCACGAACTCGCCGGGCGCGATGGCGAGCTCGACCTGCCGCAGCACGTCGCGGCCACCAAAGCGCCGCGTCGCCGCGCGAACCGCCACGAGCGGCTTCGCCGGATCATGCTCTAGTTCCCCGCGAACGACCGACGCCATGTCAGCAATCTCCATTCTGCGAAGCGCACGAGGCCGTCGGCCGCAAGGCCGAGCAGCGCGTAGATCAGCACGCACAGGATGACGACGTCGGTCTGCACGAACTCGCGCGACTGCGCGATCAAGGCGCCGATCCCGGTTGCCGCGCCCGCGATCTCGGACGACACCAGCGCGGCCAGCGCCCAGGAAAACGACAGGCGCGCACCGACCATGATCGAGGGCGTTGCCCCCGGCAGCACCACGTCGCGGACGATGCCGACACGGCCCACACCGAACGTGCGTGCCGCCTCCGCAAGCCGCGCGTCCACCGCGCGGATGCCCGCGGCCGTGTTCAGATAGAGCGGAAACATGGCGCCGAAGGCGACGAGCGCAATCTTTGCCGCCTCGTCCGCCCCGAACCAGAGGCTGAACATCGGCGCCAGCGCCAGAAATGGAATGGCGCGCAGCGCCTGCATCGTGCCGTCGAACAACTGCTCGCCGCGCGCCGACAGGCCGACCGCGACACCAAGACCGAGCCCGGCGATCGCCCCGAGGGCAAAGCCGAGCAGCAGACGGACCAGCGAGATGGCGACCGCCGGCGCCAGCGTTCCGTCGAGGGCGAGCCGCACGGCGGCGCGCGCGATCGCCGAAGGCGGCGGCAACACCGCCGGCGACACCAGCCCTGCCCGCCCCCCGACCTCCCACAGACCGAGCAGCACGAGCGGGACGACGGCGCGCCGCCAGCCCGACGTCGGCCAGCGGATGGCGGCACGCAGCGCGAAGGCGCGCCGGGACCGTGCCTCCGGCAGGCCGAGAGCCAGCGCCTTCATGCCGCGCGCACCCCGTTCCGCCAGGCCAGCTGCCATTGCTCCAGGCGATAGGCGGCCTGGTTCGCCGCCCAGCCGAGAACGGCGTAGATGGCGATGCACAACGCCATGACGTCGGTCTGCACGAAGCGGCGGGCATCGCCGAGCAGAGCGCCGATCCCGTTGGTCAGGTTGATCTGCTCGGCGATGACGAGGGCGATCACCGACATCACCAGCGAATAGCGCAGGCCGACGAGGATCGACGGCAGCGCACCCGGCACGAGCACGTCCCGTATGAGCCCCAACCGGCCGAGGCCCGCGACGCGGCCGGCCTCGATCAGCCGGGCGTCGATGTCGCGGATGCCGCTGAAGGTGTTGAGGTAGAGCGGGAAGAACGACGCGAAGGCCACGAGCGCGATCTTCGACGTTTCGGCGATGCCGAACCAGGCGATGAAGAGCGGCGCCAGCGCCACGAACGGAATCGTCCGCAGCATCTGCAACGTGCCGTCGAGCAGGTCCTCACCGAGCCGCCAGGCGCCGGACACCACGCCCGCGATGAGGCCGAGGCCGCCGCCGACGGCAAAGCCGAGCACGGCACGGCGCAACGATGCGGACAGCGCCTCCAGCAGCGTCCCGTCGGCCGCGAGCGTCCAGGCGGTGTCGGCCGTCTGCCAAGGCGAAGCCATGACGCCCTCCGGAATAAAGCCCAGCGCCGCCCCGGCCGACCAGAAGGCCAGCAGCAGCGCCGGCACCGTCAGGCGCAGGCCGATGGCGAGAGGATCGTTTCGCAAGTTCGCCCCTGCTCATGCGACGTTTGAAAGCGCGATGATTTTTCGCTATCCAGCATATTGACTTCGCGATAGCGAACGCGCCCATCTTCTATCGAGACAATACGAAACTTCCAGGGATGAAATTTTCTTTTTAGCGCAGAGTCCAGGGACGAAAGTTTCATGAGACGGGCAAAGCAAGCCATCGAACGAACGCAGATCGAGAGTGCGGACGGATCAGGCGCCGACAAGAGCCTGGACGCCGGCGCCGGACAGGCCGACGCCAGCTTCATCGCGCGTCTGCATGAGCTCGTGCGCATCGTGGGCGGAGGGAGCACGCTGGCGCGCAAGGCCGGCATCTCGCACAGCGGCCTCAGCCGCTATCTGGCCGGCAGCGATCCCTCGCGTCGCGTGCTTGTGGCTCTGGCCGACGCCGCCGGCGTGCGCGTCGACTGGCTGGCGAGCGGCACGGGCCCCATGCGGGACAGCGAGGCCGCGCAATTGCCCGGCAGCACCCTGCGCCTGTTGCCGCTGCTCACGCGGCCGCAGGCGCTATCGAGCCGAGCCGCTGCGTCGGACGTGCCCGACTTCACCGCCCAGGCGTTCTGCTACAAGTGGCTCAACGACCACGGTCTGGACAGCAGCAACCTCGCCGTCATGCTGGTGCAGGGCGACGGCATGTCGCCGACCTTGCAAGGAGGCGACACGATCCTGATCGACACCCTCGGGCGCGACATCGAGGATGGCCGCATCTACGTTCTAAGGGACTCCGGCAATCTGCTGGTGAGGCGCCTGTACCTCGAAAACGGCAACGTGGTCCGGGCGCTGGCCGACAACGAGCGGCATCAGCACTTTTCCGTCGATGCGGACGAGATGGACATCGTCGGCCGTGTCGTGTGGCGAGGGTCGCTGCTCTAGCCTCCCCGGAGGCCGGACGGAGCGAAGCCAGGTTCAGCCGAGCAGCGCGTGCCCTACGATTGCGCAAGACCATCTGCATCTTCAAATATAGTCCACGACGAATGCTTGATTTTCAAGTGGATGGATGGCCGGGTCGAGCTCGGCCAGGGCGCTGGAAGGCTTGCGGCTGACCTTGATGCCGTCATGGCCGGGCTTGACCCGGTCATCCATCCACTCAAAGACTTAAAGCCTCGGTGCAGTGCTCCCGGCAAATAAGCTGAAGCGCTCCAGATTCAAAAAATTACGAGCATTTCTCTGCAATTGGATGATCTCATCCAATTGCGAACGGCTCTAGGCCAGCGCCTCGTCGAGATCGGCAATCAGGTCGCCTGCATCCTCCAGCCCGACGGAGAGACGGAAGACGCCGTCGCTCGCCCACGCGCGATAGGCCGCCGCAGCCGCCCCTTCCAGATGGAAAGACGAGCGGAGGATGTCGTCGGTCGGAATGTGGAAGATCAGGCTCTTGGTCTTGCCGAGCGAGACGGCGTAGGCGATCACCCGCAGCCGCTCGGCCATCTGGCGGGCACGCTCCCGCCCGTCGCCGCGGACGGTGAAGGACAGGAGGCCCGAGAAGTTCCGCATCTGCCGCCAGGCGAGGTCGTGCTGCGGATGCCGCGCGGAGCCCGGCCAATAGACCGCGGCAACGCGAGGGTGATCGGCGAGAAAAGCCTCCACCTGCCGCGCGTTGGCCTCGTGCAGCAGCATGCGAGGTGCCAGCGTCTCCAGCCCGCGCAGGATGAGCCAGGCGGAGAAGGGTGACAGGACGCCGCCGAGATGGATGAGAGCCGTCTTGCGCAGGGCGTCGATCGCCTCGCGGCGACCGATGATGGCGCCGCCGAGCGCGTCGCCGTGGCCGCACGCGTATTTCGTCAGCGAGTGGACGACATAGTCGGCGCCGAGCGCCAGCGGCTTGATGCCGAGCGGCGTGGCGATGGTGGAGTCGACCGAAAGGGCGACGCCGGGATGGGAGCGGGCGACGGCGGCGATCGCCTCGATGTCGGCAAGCCGCAGGATCGGATTGGCCGGGGTCTCGATATGGATCAGCCGTGTCTGCGGCCGGATGGCGGCCGCCACCGCCTGCGGATCGGAGCTGTCGACCGTGGTGACGGCGATGCCCTTGGGGGGAAGGCTATCGTGCGCCAGCTCGGCGACGCCGGCGTAGCAGACGTTCGACAGCACCAGGTGATCGCCGGCATTGAGCCGATCGAGCAGCAGGGCCGACAGGGCGGCCATGCCGCTGGCAAAGGTCAGCGCCGCCTCGCCGCCGTCGAGGGCGGCGAGGCGCGTCTCGAGAAGCTGGAGGGTCGGGTTGCTCCAGCGCGTATAGAAATGCGGCGCGTCCTCGGCGAGGTCATTCGCCGAGAACCCCACCGCGTCGGGGTGGGTATGAAAGCTGGTGGACAGGATCGGCGGTGCGGCGACGGGCTCGCCGGTGCCGCGCCGGTTCTCGCCGGCATGCAGTGCCAGCGTGGCGCTCCCTGGCCGCGGCTCCTGCTTTGTCATTGCGCTTCCTTTCCAAATTCCGGGCGTCGGCCGGGCGCGGCCTCGAGGCGGTCGCCGACGAGACCGTCGCCGCCGAGGCCTTCGCGCAGAAGGGACGAGCACCAGACTATCGCCTTCCCCTGGCGCAAGAATTCTGTGGCCTTGTTCAGTCCGCCCATTCCGGGTCCGTCGTGAAGACGATCGTCAGCCATCGGTCCGGACTATCCCCGCCGATTGCCTCGCCGATCTCGTCGCGAAGATGATCCCACTCCTCCAGCCTTTTGGCAGGCCAGCCGACAGGAACAATGAAATAAAGCTCGATCTGACGGCCTCGGCCGACCCTGGCGACGTAGGCCCGGTAGGAGGCAAACCCGTGGCGATGCACGATCGTCTGCGCGATCTGATCCACATGGCGCTTCAGGTCCGAGGGCGTGACCAGCAGGATGTCGGCCAGCGCCTGGCGCACCGTGCCGATGGGCACCGGGATCACCGCAAGACACACGAGCGCCAGTGCGGCGGGGTCGATATAGGGCGACATCCATGCGAGGCCGGTGCCCTGGATCAGGTAGCCGAAGACGAAGGCGACGAGGAGCGCCCCGGTCAGCGCAGCCGACATCAGCCACGCCTTTGCATCCAGCGCGAGGAAATTCGATCGCAGCGTCCGGTTCGCCTTGAAATCGAGTATCGCCATGCCGATTGCCGCGAGAAGCGTGACCGCCGCATAGATGATGGCTTGATCGAAGGCGAGTTGACGCCCGCCCGCCAGAAGACTTCCGACGGCATTGATGAGCGCATAGGTTGCCGCACCCATCAACAAGACACCATTCAACCCGAGAACCATGGGCTCCAGATGCCAGAAGCCCATGGTGAATCGCTCGACCAGCTTGCTCCCGGTGGGATTGCCACTGGTCGAAGCGGCGATCAGGCTCGACACCAGCAGGGCCACCACGGTCATGGTGGCATCCGTCAGGGAGTACACGCCGTCGAAGACGATTGCGGACGAACCCGACAGCAGGCCGAACAGGATGCCGAGACCGGCCAGCACAGCGGTCACGGCGATCGAAATCCGAAGGACGCCCTGTTCCGTTTTCATGTTCCGGCCCTTCGACTGGTTCGAGACCGTCGCGGCTGTGCGAGATACTGCGATGCAGCGACGAGAACCGAGACACCATCAGTATTCGTCAAGGGCCTCCAGCACGAGATCCGCCGTGATCCCGCTGCTGTATTGCTGTTGGCCGGTGATCAGGCGACCGTCCCGGATGGCGAACGGCTCATTGGCGCCGCGACAGAGGAAGCTCGTGCCGTCGATGCCGACGGCCTCGCTCTGAATGGTGTATTCATTCAGCGTCATGCCGAAGGCGACATTGACCTCCTCTTCCTCCTCGTCGGTGAATCCCGTCCATTTCTTGCCTTCGGCCAACAGCTTGCCGTTGGACAGGCGGGTCCAAAGCAGGAGCGACGAACCGTGGCAGATGAGCGCGACGATTTTCTGCTTCTCATAGAACGACGCGATCAGCGCATGCAGCGCCGTGTCGTCCTTGAACGTCAGGAGCGGACCGCCGCCGCCGGCGACCCAGACCGCGTCATAGTCGTTCACCGCCACCGCGCTGATGGGAAGGGTGTCCTTCAGCATCGCTCCGAATGTGTGATGATGGACGAAGCCCAGGCTGATGAGATCGTCGGCATAGGCTCCACCGGGCGTGCGAGGATCGCTATGGGTGTCGAACATCACCTCGCCGCCGTTCGGCGAGGCCAGATCCACCCGATGTCCCGCCTCGGTGAACATCAGGAAGGCGCGCGTCATTTCCTCGGCGAAGAAGCCGACCGGAAAGCCCTTGAGCTGCGTCGTGTTGGAGGCGATCGACAGGATGCGACGCGGCTTGCGCTTCATGCCGCTCCGGGTTTCGACTTTCAGGTCCGATGCTGACATGTGCAGATTGCTCCTTGTTGTCGGGTCTCGTGAAACGCGGAACCAGCCCGCCACATGGCCGATGCTGCGGTCGACCACGTCGGGCTGATCGTAATACTGGAGATGCTTGGTCCCGTTTTCCCGGATCAGCGTCTTGTCCGGGGTTGGGATCGGCTCGAATTGCCGCCGTGCCGGGATCGTTCATGATGGTGCAGCAGCTTTCCCATCGCCTGAGCGTCCACGGTCCGTACCAGCTCCACACGAGCGGGCCCGGCAGGCCCGCATCCAGGCTCCCGCTCGCCGAACTCGGGAGCAACAAGAGGCTTGTACACGAGCTCACCAGCAGCCTCTAGTGTGGTGGATCTGAAGTTCCTGCCCCCCACACGGCATCAGCGTTCAGGACCTTCAGATCCATTAAACCACACTAGAATCATAGAGTTGCTAGTGTGGCTTAGGAATCCGAATTTCGCTCCCAGCGCTGCCCCAGGGTGGTGCGAATTTCGGATTCGCCACACTAGCGCGCCCTCGCATCACGAGCGCGTGCACGCCGAGGCGCCGGGCGGCCTCCAGGTGCTCACGCGTCGGCGCCGTCGCCGGATCGAACGGGCTTTCCGTGACGCCGGCCGCAATCACGAATAGGTCGTGGCCTTGCGATCGCGATCGTATCCGGCCACCGAGGTGACTGCCTCGATGCGACCATCGCAGAAGGCGATGGCGAGCGCTCAACGGCCTCTGCACCGCTTCGACATGGAGGCCCTCATCGGACATCCATTACAGATCAGCATCACTGAAATAGCATATCATACCGCTTTCCAATGACCGGACAGCACCTACTCTGACGTGAAAAGCCGTGAGCGCGGACCACGCGGACCAGGAGCCCCGACATGATCATCGTCCACTACGCCCATCATCTGCCCGCCGACTACGATGTCGGTCTGATCCGCACCCGCGTGCGGGAACGCGGTCCTGTCTGGGACACCGCGCCGGAGCTCTACTTCAAGGGCTTTCTGCTGCGCGAGACCGGCCGGTTCGGGGCGTCCGCGAACAGTTTCTCCTCGCTCTACCTGTGGCGTCGCGACGAAGCTCTTCGCGATTGGCTGGTGCGTGGCGGCTACGAGATCGTCACGGATTCGTTTGGGCGCGCCGCGATCGAGACCTTCCTCGCGCTCGATGCCTTCAGAGGCAAGGGACGTGAGCCTCGCTTCCTCTATCGGGAGGATGTGGACATCCCGCTCGATGCGGACCTGACGGCAGCCATCGCGCGAGAAATCGAGCAAGCCCGAGAGCGCGCCACCCGGCCGGATGCCGTCTCGGCCGTGATCGGTCTGGACTCGCACAACTGGAAGTTCGCGCGTGTGCTGGTGTCGGAGGAGCAGCCCGACGCAAACGCGCGCGGTGTCGCCTACCAGATTGCCCATCTGTCACGTCCGCTCCTCGACACGCTGCCGCAAGGAGCGTCCCGATAGCGACCGCTTCGAGGCCGGCCCGCATCGGCCAGATCGAAGGAGCTTATTGGCTGATTGTCTCGATCCCGGATGCTCTCATTTGCTCGACGCTGGCGGTGGCGATTGTTGCGATCATCGCCGTCGACGTCATGGACGGCATCAAGTCGGAAGCGCAGACGGATGTGTTGTCAGCAGACCGGACAGGAGGACAGGAAGGCTCTCGGCCACCTTGCGTGACGCCTCGTGCGGATCTTCGGCATTCGCAACCCAGAGCGACGCTCCGAGGGCGGCGGCGCTTACCAGACGTGCGGTTGCCTCGGCATCGACCGGCTGAACGACACCCTCTTCGATGAGAAGCTCGATCTGTTTCCTCGTATTGCGGACGCAGGCGATCTGCGTTGGCCAACTCGACGGCTCGCCCAGCACGGCGGGACCATCAAGGAGGACAATGCGCTGGATTTCCGGCTCGGCCGCCATCGCCACATAGGCCACCAGCTCGTCGATCAATGCGCCCCATGTCGATGTGGCCCGCTTCGAGATAACGGACAAGCGCTCGGTCATCTCCGCGTCGAGTTGCTCGATCACGGCCTCCAAGAGCCCCTTCTTACCTCCGAACTGATGATAGAGCGCCCCGCGGGTCAGACCCGCCTCGGCGGTCAGATCCTCCATCGCGCTCTCGGCATAGCCCTTCACCGCAAATGCCTTGCGGGCGGCAGCGATCAGCTTCTCGCGCGTCTCTGCCATCGTCTCAGCGCGGGTACGCCCCATACGATCTCCATTTCACATACAAAGCGCATCTGACTTGACATACACAATGTATGTCGATACGCCTTTCACGTACATAATGTATGTGAACCCTTGTACCAGGACAAGTTCGTCGGGGCAGCATGGCCGATTTCAATCTGACCGCCCGTGACCGCGAGGACCCGCTTCTGGGTCTCGTCATCAATCCGTTCGCGGGGATGGGCGGACGCGTTGGCCTGAAGGGCACCGACGGTGACGGCATCGTCAGGGAGGCGCTGCGTCGCGGAGCACGCCCGCTTGCCGCACAGAAAGCGGCTCGTGCACTCTCCCGCGTGGCAGCATCGTTTCCGGTGCTTCGGATCCTGACCGCCGCGGGTGCCATGGGTGAGGACGTCGCGCGCGACGCCGGCTTTGCACCCGTCGTATTGCATCGACCAGAAGCTGCGTCATCCACCAGCGCCGATACACGAGCAGCGGCCGCGGCGATGGCGGATCGTGGTGTTGACCTGCTTCTGTTCGTTGGGGGCGACGGTACCGCGCGAGACATTCTTGGCGCTGTCGGCAATTGCGTTCCCCTCCTCGGCGTCCCGGCCGGCGTGAAGATGCATTCGGCCGTATTCGGGACGAGCCCGAACAACGCCGGCCTGCTTGCGGAATTATTCCTCGCCGGTAGCCCGGCCGCAGCGTTGCGCGAAGCCGAGGTGATGGACCTGGACGAAGCCGCCATCCGCGAAGACCGCGTGTCGGCGCGCCTGTTCGGCTATGCGAGCAGCCCGTTTGAGCGCCAACTGGCACAGAACGCCAAGGCTGGAGCGCGCCCAGGCGAAGACGCGACGCTCGACGCGATCGCCCGGCAGATCGCCGCCGCAATGCGACCGGGATGTCTCTACATCTTGGGACCGGGCACCACCTCCCGCCGCGTCTCCGAAGCGCTGGGCATCCCCTCCACTTTGCTCGGCGTGGACGCCGTGCTGGACGGCACACCGGTCGGCCTGGACCTCGATGAACGGGCGTTGCTGCAGCACATGGACGGCCGTGAGGCTCACATCATCGTGGGCGTTCTGGGCGGGCAAGGAAGCCTGTTCGGCCGCGGCAATCAACAGATCAGCGCGGACGTCATACGTCGGACCGGTCGCGAACGGATCACCGTGATCGCTACCCTGGAAAAGCTCATCGCACTCGACGGCGCACCGCTGCGCGTCGACACCGGCGATGACGAGATCGACGCCATGCTCGCGGGCCACATCCGCGTCGAGACCGCCCCCGGTCGAAGCACGCGCTTCAGGGTCGCGGCCTGACCGCACGCCATCGTCAATTCAATCCAGGAGACCTTCCATGAGACCGCCGACAGCCCACCCTTACATGGCCAACTCGGTGCCCGCGATCCAGCAGAAGATGCTGGACGCCGTCGGCGTCGGCAGCATCGAGGAACTATTCGTCCAGATCCCCCCAGATCATCGCCTGGCGCGTCCGCTCGACCTACCGCCGGCGCTCAGCGAACGCGAGCTGCGGCGCCATCTTGTCGAGACCCTGGCCAAGAATCGCACCACCGAGCAAAACCTGAGTTTCCTTGGCGCCGGCATCTGGCAGCATCACGTCCCCGCTGCTGTCGATGAGATCGTTCGTCGCAACGAATGGCTGACATCGATCTTCGGCGAGCCCAGTTCCGACCATGGCCGTAACCAGGCATGGTTCGAATTCTGCAGCCAGCTCGGCGAGTTGCTGAACCTCGACCTCGTCGGCCTGCCCGTGCGCAGCTGGGGCACTGCTGCCGGTCACGCGATGCGCATGGCGTCGCGCCTGACGGCCCGTGACGAAGTGGCGATCGTCCGTGCGATCGACCCCGAACGACTGTCGGTGATCCGCAACTATTGCGAGCCTCCCGAGATGGCGAACCACATCGCCATCCGTCTCGTCGACTATGATCCGGCCACCGGCCTGATCGACATGGACGACCTGCGCGCCGCCGTGAGCGAACGGACCGCCGCGGTCTATTTCGAAGTGCCTTCCTATCTTGGAGTGATCGAGCATCAAGCGGCCGAAATCGCCGCTATCGCCCGCGCGGCGGGTGCCGAGACGGTCGTGGGCGTCGATCCGATCTCGCTTGGCGTGCTCGCTGCACCGGCCGAATATGGCGCCGACCTCGTGGTCGGCACCATCCAGCCGCTGGGCGTCCATCTCCACGCAGGCGGCGGCGTCGGCGGCTTCATCGCCTCGCGCGATGAACCACGCTACGCCGAAGAATATCCGACGCTGTTCATCAGCATTTCGGAGACGCTGAAGCCGGGTGAGCATGGCTTTGGCCTCGGGTTGTTCCATCAGTCTTCCTACGGCTTGCGCGACAAGGGCAACGATTGGACCGGACATTCCGTCTACATGTGGGCGATTGCCGCCACCGCCTACATGGCGATGATGGGACCACATGGCTTCGCGGAGGTCGGCAAGCTGATCCTCCAGCGCGCCCATCATGCCGCGCGACTGCTCTCCGCGATCGACGGCGTCCGCGTGACCTTCCCCTCGGGCTTCTTCAAGGAGTTCGTCGTCAGTTTCGACGGCACCGGCAAACGCGTCGCCGAGATCAACGACGCCTTGCGCGATGAAGGGATCTTCGGCGGCAAAGATCTATCGAGTGACTTCCCCGAGCTGGGCCAGAGCGCGCTCTATTGCGTGACCGAGATCCACACCCTTTCCGACATCGAGCGCCTGGCCGGCGCCCTGAAGAAGGCGATTGCGCGATGACCGTCGAGCTGAAGGAATATCATGCGCCGGTCTGGAACGAGCCGATCATCATGGAGATGGGCCATCCCGGTCGCCGCGGCCTGCTGCACCCGCAGGCTGAACCGGCGATCCGGGAGCAGATCGGGGACGCCACCGATCTGATCCCCGCCGCGCTGCGCCGCCACGACAAGCCCGCACTGCCGGAGATGTCGGAGCCGGAAGTCCTTTACCATTACCTGCGGCTGTCGCAGCAGACACTCGGCATGATGGGCATCAGCCTCTTCGGCACCTGCACGATGAAATACAATCCGCAGATCAACGAGCAGATGGCATGGCGCCCGGAGCTCACCCAGCTCCACCCGCATCAGCATGAGAATACGATGCAGGGCGCGCTGGAGATCGTGCACGGTATGGACCTGATCCTGCGCGAGCTATCGGGCATGGACCAGTTCGTGTTTCAGGCCGGCGGCGGTGCCGAGGCGGCCTTTACGCACTGCGCGGTGACGCGCGCCTACCACGCCTCGCGCGGCGAACTGGCCCAGCGCGACGAGATCATCACGACGATCCAGACCCACCCGTGCAACGCAGCGACCGCCGCCGCCGCCGGGTTCAAGGTCATCACGCTGATGCTCGACGAGAACGGCTATCCGTCGCTCGACGCGCTGAAGGCGGCCGTTTCGGATCGCACGGCTGCGCTGATGGTCAATAATCCTGACGACATGGGCGTCTACAATCCCGAGATCAAGGAGTGGACCCGCATCGTCCACGAGGCCGGTGGCCTGTGCTTCTACGACCATGCGAACTTCAACGGCGTCATGTCCAAGATCCGCGCGCGCGAGATCGGCTTCGACGCTTGCATGTTCATGCTGCACAAGACCTTCGGCGCCCCCAAGAGCGGCGTCGGCGGCCCGGCGACGGGCGCATATGGCTGCGCCGCTGAGCTCGCGCCTTTCCTTCCCTCGCCACTCGTGACGCTGAATGACGGCCACTACCGCCTCGACCATGATCGGCCGCAGAGCGTGGGCAAGATCCGCGAGTTCTGGGGCAATGTGCCGGTCATCGTAAAGGCCTATGGCTGGGCGCGCGCCATGGGCGTCGAAGGGATCGGGCAAGCGTCCGACATCTCGGTGCTCGCCAACAACTATATGGAAAAGGGGCTCCTCGCGATCCGCGGCGTCACGCGCTCGCACCCCGACGCCGGAACGCCGCGGCTCGAGATGACGCGCTACAGTCTCCAGACCATGAAGGAGGAAACCGGCGTCGACGTTCACGACGTCCAGAACCGGATGACTGATTTCGGCATAGACGCCATGTGGTCCAGCCACGAACCGTGGCTGCTGCCCGAACCCTTCACCCCTGAAGCGGGCGAAATGTATGGGAAAGAAGCGCTCGACCGGTGGATCGCCGTGCTCGCTCGGATCTCGGACGAAGCCTATTCCAACCCGCAGATCGTCAAGACCTCGCCGCACAACCAGGCAATCCACCGCCTGAAGCCCGGGGCGACCGACGACCCCGCCAGCCGCGCAATGACCTGGCGCGCGTTCAGGAAAAAGCGAGCCAAGGGAAACTAGTGTGGTGGATCTGAAGTTCCTGCTCCCCGCATGGCATCAATGTTCGGGACCTTCAGATCTGGCGCTCAGGCCGTCGTGTTCTGCTGCGAGACGAGCCCCGCCGCGAAGTCGCGATAGGAGCGCAGCGGACGGCCCAGGATCCTGGTCAGACGCTCGACGTCGCCGGCTTCCGGGATCATGCCATCGCTGACATAGCGCTCGGCCATCAGGCGCATTTCATAGGCCATCCACTTCGGCATGAAGCTCGCCATGTTCTGTTCGAACCCGCTGGGATCATCGCCGCCATAGGCCACGGGGCGGCCCAGGACGTCCGACCAGATCGCGGCCACGTCCGAACCCGTCAGGGTATCGGGGCCGACCAGGTTGATGGTCTCGAGCGGCAGCTTGCCCGGGGCCCGGTCACGACGGATCAGCTCGATCGCTGCGACCTCGGCGATGTCGTGGGCGTCGACCATGGCGACCCCCTTGCCGCCGATCGGCATCGGATAGACGCCATGGTTGAAGATGACGTCCTTGATCATGACCTCATTGTCGATGAAGTAGGACGGGCGCAGGATCGTGGCGCTGAAGTCCATCTGCTCGAGCATCCGCTCAGCGCCGGACTTCACCGCGAAGTGCGGCACGTTTGTGAAGCGATCGGCGCGGATCACCGACAGATAGACGACCCGCTCGACGCCCGCCTCGCGGGCGATGTTGAGGGTGATGATCGCCTGGGTGAATTCGTCGCCGGTGACCGCATTGAGCAGGAACAGGGTGCTGACGCCGTTGAACGCGCTGCGCAGCGCATCAATGTCGAGCAGCTCGCCCTGCGCGATTTCGACGCCGGCCGGGAACTTGGCCTTCGAGGGGTCGCGGGTGAGCACGCGCACATTGGCGCCGCGCTGAACGAGCTGGTCGACGACATGGCGGCCGACGCGGCCGGTGGCACCTGTCACGAGAATGGTCATGGGGGTCACTCCTTGTTTGGGCCAACAGAGGCATTGGCCAAGGTAGTGATCCATGGTTGCGCAAATAGACGCTATATTTGGACAGACCGTCTCACCGATGGAACACGCATGGACCTGCTCGCTCTCGCTGATTTCAACCTGGTCGCGCGACACGAGGGCTTCGGCAAGGCGGCTCGCGCATCCGGGCGCCCAAAAGCCACCTTGTCCCGACGCGTGGGAGAACTGGAGGCGAGCCTCGGCATACGCCTGTTCGAGCGCAGCGCGCGGGCTCTGAAGCTGACCGAGGAAGGAAGGGCGTTGTTCGAGCGCGCTGGCCTGCTGCTCACTGAGCTGGAGGAGACAGCCGCATCGATCGCCTCGGGCGGAGAACGGCCACGGGGGCGGTTGCGGATAAGCGCTCCGCTACTGTTTGCACAGACCGCGATGGGCAAGATCGCCGCAGAGTTCTCCCTGAAATACCCGGAGGTGCGGCTCGAGGTCACCACGGAAGACCGGGCCGTCGATATGATCGAGGAGGGATTCGATCTGGTGATACGGGTCAATCCGGATCCGGACGAAAGCCTGGTTGGACGAGCTTTCCTGCGCGATCGGCTGGTGGTCGTGGCAAGTCCCGGCCTGCCTCGACCGATCGCGGGTGAACCCGCTCGTGCGGTCGTGCGCTCGGCGGGCGACAGACCGACGTGGGACGTGAAGACGCCGGACGGCCCCGGAAAAATCGCGGTCACGCCGGTCCTCGCTCTGTCCTCGCTCGTCATGGTGCGGGATGCCGTACGCGCGGGTGTCGGCGCCGGCCGTCTCCCCGTGTCCCTGGTGAGCCACGATTTGGCGGACGGCACCCTGGTGCAATGGGGAGAGATCGACGAGCCCGACATAGCCCTATGGACTCTCTACCCATCCAGGCGCCTGCTGAGCGCTCGCGTCTCGACATTTCTCGATTATCTCAAGCAAGCCTTTCCCATGGGAACGCCTGACGAACTGGCCGCCTATATCGGCAAGTGACGCCTCGGCCGCTCGCACCACCGCGACCTCTATGCGATCGGCGAAGATAGTCTGCTCGTCGTCGCCACTCGGCCCGGAAGGACGTTCTGCAATTGGGTCAGGAAGGCACGCACGGCAGGATTGGCCCGGCGACTTTCTGGCCAAACGGCCGTGATGTTGTGCCGCTCGACCGCATAGTCGGAGAGAACCGGCACCAGGTCGCCGCGCACCACATGGGGCGCCGCGACGAAGTCCGCGCTGATGCCGATGCCGCCACCGGCCACCAGCGCTGCCATCAACGCTTCGCTGGCGTCCATGACAATGCCGGATGGGGGCACGATTTCGCGATCCCCGACACGGAACGGCCAGCGCAACATCTGGCCGTTGCTTTGATAGCGGAGGTTCACTGGCGGCGGGCGATGTGCTGGTCGGGGTCCATGCGGTCGGTCTCAACCCGCCGGATTGGTATCTGCGGGATGGCTACCGCTCGCTTCCTCCCGAGTGGCAACCGCAGCCTTCGTTTCCGCTCATCCTGGGATCGGACGTGTCCGGCGTGGTCGAGGCGGTCGCAGACGGCGTGGAGGGCTTCAGCGTGGGCGACGAAGTCTACGCGATGGTGCGCTTCCCCGAGGATGTCATGGAGGGCAGCAAGTCGGAAGCGCAGACCGATGTGTTGTCTGGACTGCTCAATCGCCGCGGTTTCGAAGCGCGCGCGCGATACGCTGGCGCGGCAAACGACCGACGCACAGGTCGCCATGATCCTGAGCGACCTCGATCACTTCAAGTCGATCGACGACCGCTTCGGACATATCAGCGGCGACAGAATCATCCGAACCTTCGCAAAAACTCTCAAGGACAACGCTCCTCGTGATGCGATCATCGCCCGCCTTGGCGGCGAGGAATTTGCGGTGCTGCTTCCATCGGGACAGGCCCTCGCTGCGCACCTCTTGGCCGAAGCTGCTCGGTCCGCATTCAAGGACGTGGCGCCCAGTATCGTTTCGGACGAATTCAGCCCGACGGCGAGCTTCGGGATCACGGTTGCACGCGAAGACGAGGGCCTTCCGGCGTTGATGGATCGTGTCGACCGCGCGCTCTACGAAGGACGCGATTGCATCCGACAGGTTGAATAAGCTCGGCCTTCAGGTCGAGCGTGACCCGCATTTCGCGACCCAGTACGCCGACGTATCCTGGGATTGGTGCGGCTTGCATTTCACGACCGAAAGGTCCATAAATGTGAAATGCGGGCACAAACTTTATCGCGGATGCCGCGTGGCCGCCCCCGCGAATTCGATGCCGATGTGGCCGTCGAATGCGCCATGAATGTTTTCTGGTCGCGCGGCTATCATGGTACGTCGCTCCCAGACCTTCTGGAAGCGACGCGCCTTTCGCGTGGAAGCCTCTATTCAGCCTTTGGCGACAAGCACGGGCTCTTCCTTTGCGCCCTCGACCGCTACATCGACGATGCACTGGAGCGGATCGAGCGGGAACTTGATCCAGGAAAGCCGGCACTCGCGGGTCTTCGAGACTGCCTGGCGGGCTATGTCGCGCGCACCAGTGGTACAGCCGGCAGGCGTGGATGCCTGGTTGTAGCGACAGCCATGGAGTTGGCGGCGCACGACGTGGAGGCGGCCCAGCGCGTCCGACGCTTCTTCGAGGCTATGGAGGCGCGCATGACCGCGGCCTTGGCGCGCGCGCGGGTCGAGGGCGAACTGGCTGAGGGCATTGAACCGGCGTCCGCGGCCCACCTCCTGCTCTGCTTGCTCGAAGGCCTGCGTGTTGTGGGCAAAACAGGCCAAGAGCCGAGCAGGTCGGCGGCTTCCGTGCTGACATTCGTCGAGCGCCTCGCAAAGTAAACTGCCACGCAGCCGAGCGCGCCCGCGTCATGTCGATTTATGGACCAAAAGGTCCAAAAAGAGGATGCTATGCCGCCGATTCAAGTCTTCTGCGCCGTGCTTGTGCCGCTGATCTGGGGCGTGCAATACGCAGTCATCAAGGTTGGATTGGCAGCCTTCCCGCCATTGTTCTTCGTAGGCTTGCGCTTCGCAGTTGTATCTGCGGTTTTAATACCGTTCGTTGGACGACCAACGAAACGTGAGCTGGGCGCATTCTTCGTCATTTCGATCTTCATCGGTGGCCTCAACTTCGGCCTCGTGTTCGTTGGCCTCACACAGGCACCCGCTAGCGTGACCGGCATAGCGAATCAGCTGTGGTCTCCATTCACGTTGGTTCTCGCCTGGCCTCTCCTCGGTGAAAGACCGCCGCTGCGCGTTGTTCTCGGGGTCCTGATCGCCCTCGCCGGGGTGATCTTGGCTATTGCCAATCCCGAGGTCGCTATACCGGTCGTCCCGACACTTTTTGTCGTCGGATCGGCCCTGGCGCTTGCCACCGGAAGCGTTCTGACCAAGCTATACGGTCCATTTGATCCGCTGAAACTAATGGCGTGGATGTCGCTATTCACGGTTCCGCAGGTTCTGGTCGTGTCGGTGATCACCGAGGCGGGACAGATGACCGCACTTTCAACTGCGGGTCTCTCGGCATGGCTGTCGTTTGCCTACACGGTGATTCTCGGCGGCATCGTCGGCTTTGGCTTGTGGTTCTGGCTGGTCGCGCGCTGCTCTATGGCGCGGGTCGCGCCCTACACGCTGTTGCAGGGGGCCTTCGCAGTCACCGCCGGGGTGATCTTGCGGAACGAGCCACTGACTGCAAATCTCGTCGCGGGAGCAACCATCTGCATCGCGGGCGTAGCCATCACGCAGCGGCGATCCCTCACGTTGCCAGGCGAACCGGCAGCAGCTTCCGCGCCTGCCGGTAAGGCTGGGAGCTGAGTGTATCACGACAACTGCATTCCTAAATGGAGCTATGGACCTCCGCGCCCTGCGCACTTCGTCGTAGCGGCGGAAGAGCCGACTTTCCGCCGTGCGGCACCGCGGCCACGCATCAATCAATCCATTATCTCGCGGCATGTGTGCGACATCGAAGAAGAGTTAGCGATCAGTCTAATCAACTTAATTGACACGATTATTTGCGATGAGATAGGGTTTTGTTGTAGTTTGGCGTAAAACGGCGTGGCGGGCCGCGCGGGAACCAGATGAGAACTACGCCTACGCTATAGCCCTCTAACGCCGCCTGGGAGTACGGGGGGCATTAGAGATTTCCACCTCCGGGCGGATACACTGCCAATGACCCGCCCTGTATACGCGCTTATGCCGATTGCACGACGGCGATCAGGCGACGCGCAGGTTGTTCGCACACCACCGGCATTCGGTCGGCGCCGTGGCCACGTTTGGCAAGCCTCACTAAGCCTTGAGGTAGACGCGTCCGCCCGCCTTCTTTTTCCCGGTGTCGGCGACATTGGCGAACCTCCCCTTTTGGACGAGGTTCATGAATTCGCGACCGAGCTTGACCTTGTCGCCGACATAAAGCTCGTTCCAGTCCGACCCGTAGATTTCGGGAAAATGAAACTCCCCCGGAGATAGCGTCGAAATCGCCGCTTCCAAGACCTTCAGTCGTTCTGCGTGCATGGGCTCTCCTTGATCCTGCGGTCACTCAGGCGACAAGCGCGACGGTTCGACGCCGGAAACGCGTTTCCAGATGTCCTCGACGGCGGCGTTGCGTCGCGCCTTGGGCTCTTAGACGCCCACCACTTTCATGAAGTCGATAAACGCCCGCACGGATGCGGCCATGTGCGTGCGCTCCGAGTAATAGAGGTAGAACCCCGGAAAAACCTTACACCAAGGTTCCAGGACCCGGATGAGTTCCTTGTTTTCCACGAAGGGCCCGACCAGGTCTTCGATGAGGTAAGCCAATCCAAGCCCCTGACGCGCCGCTGAAAGCAGCAGATCCGTGTCGTTTACGGTGAGTACGTTCTCGACATCAACATCGATCGCACCATCTACACCTTCGAACCGCCACGGATACAAGGCTCCCGTGCTTTTCCATTTGTAGGTAAGGCAGAAGTGGTCATTCAGATCGGCCGGAGCTTGAGGCAGCCGCCGGTCCGCAAAATAGGAGGGTGCTCCGACAACCGCCATTCGAAGATCATGTGTAATGCGCACGGCGACCATATCACGGCTGATTTGCCCCCCAATCCGAACACCCGCATCGAAACCTTGGGCAACAACATCCGTGATGTCATTGTCTATCACGAGATCGAGGCGGACCTCCGGATAGGCAAGACGAAACTGCTGCAATCTCGGCAGGATCGCGATCTGCGCAGCAATGCTTGGTAAATTGACGCGAACCACGCCTTTCGGCTTGTCCTGATAGGCCCCGACCGCCATCACAGCCTCGTCCATACCCATCATCATTGGCTTGATGCGATCATAGAGGACACTTCCCGCTTCCGTCAGACCGACACTGCGAGTTGTTCGATTGAGGAGGCGTATCCCGAGACGGCTCTCCAACGAGCGGACGGTGCGGCTCAGCGCCGACGGCGATATCGCCAGCCGTTTTGCAGCGCGCCCGAATGCCCGCTCGTCGCAGACTGCGACGAAGGCCTTCAACCGGGTAAACTCCGCCCCGTCCATTGTGATCCCTAAATGCAATACTTCATGCCGAATTTATACCATACTCAGACATAATCGCCATACTGCATATTATGCCGGAAGACGCGTGGGAAGCATCCGGTGCGATATCGGGAACGCACTCGTCGTTCAGCAACAAGCGGAGAATGGCGACGATGAGACGCTGGGAAATTGATGCAATAGGCAGGCAGCACCTCACGCTGAATGATGTCGAGGTCCCAAGACCTGCTACGGGAGAGGTTTTGGTAAAAGTGAACGCAGTCGCGCTGAATTACCGCGACAAGATGGTCGTCGAGACCGGCCGGGGACTTCCTCTCAAGTTCCCGTTCACGCCTGGCTCCGACCTCGCCGGAGAGGTGGTCGCTCTTGGGGAAGGCGCTGCCCGCTTCGAGTTGGGCATGAACGTAATCTCGACGGCGACACCAGACTGGATCGACGGCCTGCGCGCAGGTACCGCACGCACACCGGCTTATCAGACACTGGGAGGCTTCTATCCGGGTGTGCTCGCAGAGTATGTCGCGATGCCGGAAGACTGGTTTGTCCTTGCACCGACGTCGCTGGAGGCCTGGCAGGCCAGCACGCTTTCAATTGCAGGGCTAACGGCTTGGTTTGCTCTCGTCGAAAGGGCGGGAATTCGTGCTGGCGATACAGTTCTCATTCCCAGCACAGGCGGGGTCGCCCTGTTCGGGGTGCAAATTGCCAAAGCCAATGGTGCTAAGGTAATTGTCTGCAGCCAGCCTGAACATGAGGAACGCGCGAGGGCACTCGGTGCGGACCACTTTATCGACGCCAATAGCGACTGGATGGAAACCGTCTACCAGCTCACGTCCGAACGAGGTGCAGACGTCGTCTTGGACGTCATTGGCGGTAGGCATCTCGGACAATCTGTTGAAGTCACTGCCGTAGGCGGCAGTGTTTGTCAGATCGGCGCGCTTGACGGATGGGACATCACAGCGCCCGCTATGCCGCTAATGCTCAAAGACATCACAATCCATGGCATCGGAACCGGCAGCAGAAAGGCGCTGGAGCGGTTCGTCAGAGCTATCGATCAGACCCGTATCGTCCCCGTTGTCGATTCTCGCTATTCACTGGCCGATCTTCCCGCAGCCTTCGACCACTTGGATCGAGGAGCATTTGGCAAGATCGTCATCGACGTCACTCAATAGACGCCCCCCGCAGTCTGGCCCTTCGGGTGGAGGGAGAACGGTGGCGATCGGCGGTAAGTCGTTCGCAAAACTGGCTGTTTTGGCTGAAGTGGCGGGCCATGCGGGATTCGAACCCGCCGCTCTTCGTGATCCCGATCGCGCCCGCACGGCCTGATCCGCAAAACGCCGCCCTTGCGCCCTTCGCCCTGCCCGGCGGCGCTCGCTCCGCGTCGGTGACGCCGCGCCTCACACCGCGGCCAGATACGGCGGCAGCGGTTGCGGCTTGATGCGGGCGGTGACGTCGAAGCGGCGGAGCCAGCGGCTGACGGCGTCCTCCAGGTGGGCCCGCAGCGCCTCCGCCGCGCGCTCGGCCTCCCCCGCGAGCAGGCGGTCGACGATCGCCAGATGCTCGCGCAAGGCCGCCTCGATCAGCTCGATCGGAATGCCGAGGAACGGATCGAACAGGTAGCGCGTCGGGCCGAACAGCAGGTGCGTGCGCTTCAGGGCACGGAGGATCTCGTCGTTGGGGCAATGGCCCAAGAGGTCGATGTGCATGTCGGCCTCGGCCCGGTCGAACAGCGCGCTGTCCATGGGCGTCGTCCGCCGCGCCGCCACGATGTGGTCACGCATGCGCTCGAGCACGGGCCGCGGCACGGCCGCTGCCGCCTGCAGCAGGGCCGTCGGCTCCAGCAGGCAGCGCATCTCGTAGAGATGGCGGATGCGGTCCGGCGTCACGCGCTCGGCAATCCAATGGCCGGCGCTGTCCTTGGCGATGATGCCGACGCCGTGCATGCGCGCCAGCAGATCGCGCGTCACGGTGCGGCTGACGTTGAAGTGCTGGGCGAGCCGCATCTCGTTGACGCGCATGGAGCCGAACAGCGTGCGCACGAACAGCTCCTGCTCCACCTCCTTGTACATGCGCTCCCACTGCCGCGGCGCCGAGATGGCGACCGGTTCGAGCGCCGCGAGGCCGCCGTCCTCGTCGTCGCCGGCGCCGGCAACCCGGTAACCGCGCCCGGCGAGCTCCTCGACCAGGCCGTCTTCGCTGAGCCGGCTCAGGGCCCGGCGCGCCGGCGAGCGGCTGATGCCGAAGGCGCGGACCAGCTCCGCCTCCAGGAGGCGCTCGCCCGACTTGATCTGCCCCGCTTCGATCATGCCCTTCAGCATCAGGTAGATCTGCTCCTGCAGCGAGGCGGCGGGCTCACCGCCTTCGGTCAGAACGGGAATTTCGGCCTCTGTCATCGATCCTGCTTGCTCTGTCCCCTGACGTCCGACGTTGCCGCGGATCGTGACGCCTATCCGACACGGCGCCGCGCCGGCAAGAGCGCCCGCCGCAGCGACGACCGCCTTGACTCCGGCCGACGGATGTCATTTAACCCCATTACGTACTTTGGATGCAATGTACGTAACAGAGGTTTTCGCCCCGTGTCAGGCAGCGCCATCACCAACATCGAGGACCTGCGCCGGCTTGCCGAACGGCGCGTGCCGCGCATGTTCTACGACTACGTCGATGGCGGCTCCTGGAGCGAGGCGACGTATCGCGCCAACACCGACGATCTCGCCAGGATCCCGCTGCGCCAGCGTGTCGGCGTGAACATTGCCGCCCGCAACCTGAGCTCCCGCATGCTGGGTGAGCCGGTGACCATGCCGGTGGCCCTGGCGCCCACCGGACTCGCCGGCATGCAGTGGGCCGACGGCGAGATCCTCGCGGCGCGCGCGGCGGAGCGGTTCGGCGTGCCGTTCACGCTGTCGACGGTCAGCATCTGCTCCATCGAGGACGTGGCGGCCCACACCAGCCGTCCGTTCTGGTTTCAGCTCTACGTGATGAGGGACCGGGCCTTCATCGAGCGCCTGATCGCCCGCGCACGCGACGCCAACTGCTCGGCACTGGTGCTGACCCTCGACCTGCAGATCCAGGGGCAGCGCCACAAGGACATCAAGAACGGCCTGTCGACGCCGCCCAAGCCGACGCTGCGCAACCTCGTCAACCTCGCCACCAAGCCACGCTGGTGCCTGGGCATGCTGGGCACCAGGCGCCACACCTTCCGCAACATCGTCGGCCACGTGGACGGCATCGACGACGTGTCGTCGCTGGCGCAATGGATCAGCGGCCAGTTCGACCAGACGCTGAGCTGGGACGACGTGCGCTGGGTGCGCCGGCTCTGGGACCGCAAGCTCGTCCTGAAGGGCATCCTCGACGTGGAGGATGCGCGCCTCGCCGCGACGACGGGCGCGGACGCGATCGTCGTCTCCAACCACGGCGGACGGCAGCTCGACGGCGCGCCGTCCAGCATCTCGGCGCTGCCCCAGATCGCCGCCGCGGTCGGCGACCGCATCGAGGTGCTGTTCGACGGCGGCATCCGCTCGGGACAGGACGTGCTGAGGGCGCTCGGCCTCGGCGCCCGTGGCGCGATGATCGGGCGCGCCTTCCTTTACGGCCTCGGCGCCTTGGGCGAGGACGGGGTCACCTGCTGCCTCGACATCCTGCGCAAGGAGCTCGACGTGACCATGGCGCTCTGCGGCATCACCGATGTCGCCGACGCCGAGCGTGCGCTTCTCGCCAACGCGGACCGTCCGACGCCGGAGCGCCGTCTCGCCCGGCCGGCGTGACGCACGCGGCGGCCCGGGGCTATCGATCAAGGGAGTGAACGCGATGTTCGGTGACTACAAGATGCATCCCAACAGCGGGGTGAACCCGCCCTATTCGCCGGCCTATCCGGTGGAATGGGAATGCGCGCTGCGCACCCTGGAGGTGATGACGCGGGTCGACCAGCGGAAGGTTGCCGCGCTGCTCGCCGACACGCCGTTCGAGCTGGTCAACGACCGCGTCGCCTTCCGCTTCATGGCCTCACCCGGCCATACGCTCGCGGTGCACCAGGGGCGGATGTTCGACCTGATGGTGACGGTCGCCGTGCGCTACGAGGACCTGTTCACCCAGACGCACATCTACATGTATTGCAGCGATCCCATGGGCATCGCCGCCGGCCGCGAGCTGTTCGGCTACACCAAGAAGGACTGCACCTACCGCTTCGACGAGGCGGCGGACGGTGCGATCGCGGGCTGGGTCAACCGCCGCGGCGTCCAGCTCGCGGACTTCTCCTTCACGCCGGATCCGTCGGCGCCGGTGGTGCGCCTCGTCGACGGCGCCGAGCAGCCGGGCGGCGAGATCCACGTGCGGCGCCTGCCCCACCCGGAGCGGCTGGAGACCGCCTACGCCGACATCGTCTACCGGCGCACGCCCCTCGCCTATTCCGCACCGGTAGCCGGCCGCGCGGCAATGACGCTCCACCCCAGCGCATTCGACCCGCTCACCGAGCTGGAGCCGGAGATCCTGTCAGCCCAGTTCATGGTGTCGGACGTCTACGGCGGTGGCTTCGCGGTGGAGGACCGGCGCCTGCTGAAGCGGCTCATCCCGTAGCTAAGCGGACGGCAGGCTCTGCGGGCGTCGAGTTTCACCCCCACCAGTCCCTTCCGCTTCGCTTCGCACGGGACAGCCTCCCCACAAGGGGGAGGCCGTTGGTTAGGCCGCCTCGCCCCAATTTCTCCGCGCTTCAAGAGAGCGGCGCCTCCCTTCCGCTTGTGAGGAGGGGTGGGGGTGAACCGCAACGCTGTCAGAACAAGAGCTTAGACCAAGACATCCAGGGAGGATCGTTCACATGACAATGGATCGACTCACGGCCGGCAGCGGACTGTCGCGGCGGAGCTTGATGCTGACGGCGCTGGCGACGCTCGCCGCCGGCGCGCCGGCCATGGCCTTGGCCGAGGACGGCAGGGCGATCCGCGTCGGCGTGCTGACGGACATGTCGAGCCTCTATTCCGACGTCACCGGCAAGGGCTCGGTGCTCGCCGCCCAGATGGCGGTCGAGGACTTCAGCGCCGCGAACAAGGGGCTGAAGATCGAGGTCGTCAGCGCCGATCACCAGAACAAGGCCGACGTCGCGGCGGCGATCGCGCGCAAGTGGGTCGACCAGGACGGCGTCGACGTGATCGTCGACGTGCCCAACTCGGCGGTGGCGCTCGCCGTCGGCAACATCGTGCGCGAGAAGAACAAGGTGATGCTGGCCTCGGGCCCGTCGTCCTCGGACCTCACGGGCAAGGCCTGCTCGCCCAACACCATCCACTGGACCTACGACACCTATGCGCTGGCGACCGGTGCGGCGACCGCGGTCGTCGAATCCGGCGGAAAGTCGTGGTTCACGCTGACGGCCGACTACGCCTTCGGCCATGCCATGGAGCAGGACGTCAAGAACGTGGTCGCGCGCACCGGCGGCCAGGTGATCGGCGGCGTGCGCACGCCGCTCAACACCCAGGACTTCTCCTCCTTCCTCTTGCAGGCACAGGTCTCCAAGGCGCAGGTGATCGGCCTGATCAACGCCGGCGGCGACACCATCAACTCGATCAAGCAGGCGGTTGAGTTCGGCATCCCGACCGGCGGCCAGCGGCTGGTCGCGACGGTGCTGTACATCACCGACGTGCACTCGCTCGGGCTTCCCATCGCCCAGGGCTTGCAGTTCACCGAGGCCTTCTACTGGGACCTCAACGACGACACCCGCGCCTGGACCAAGCGCTTCGCGCCGCGCAACGACGGCCGCTATCCCAGTGCGCTGCACGCCGGCGCCTATGCCTCGGTGCTGCACTACCTGCGCGCCGCGGCGGCCGTGGGCAGCGCCGCCGACGGCAAGGCCGTGGTCGACAAGATGAAGGAGCTGCCGACCGACGACCCGCTGTTCGGCAAGGGCAGCGTCCGCGCCGACGGCCGCAAGATCCACCCCATGTACCTGTTCCAGGTCAAGACGCCGGCGGAATCGAAGTATCCCTGGGATTACTACACGGTGCTCAAGACCATTCCGGCCGAGCAGGTCTGGCGCCCCCTGGCCGAGGGCGGCTGCCCGTTCGTGAAGCTGTGAGCGTCGCCCTGGTCACCGGTGGTGGCGGCGGCATCGGCCGCGCCATCGCGCTGCGGCTCGCCACGGCCGGTGCGGACGTCGCCGTCGTGGACATGGACGAGGCCCTTGGCGCGGAGACCGCCCGGCAGGTCGAGGCGGCCGGCCGCAAGGCGCTGTTCCTCAAGGCCGACGTCTCCGTCGGCGCCGAGGTCGAGGCGTTCGTGGCGGCGGCGGAGGACCGGCTGGGGCCGATCGACGCCTTCGCCAACAATGCCGGCATCGAAGGGGTGATCGCGCCGATCGACGAGTATCCGGACGACGTCTTCGACCGGCTGCTGGCCGTGAACGCGCGCGGCGTATTCCTCGGCCTCAAGCACGTGCTGGCGCGCATGCGCCGGCGCAACGCCGGGGCGATCGTCAACACGGCGTCGACGTCGGCCATCCGCGGCCGCCCCGGGCTCGCCGGCTACGTGGCCACCAAGCACGCGGTGCTCGGCCTCACCCGCGTCGCGGCGCTCGACGTGGCCGGCACCGCCATCCGCGTCAACGCGGTGCTGCCCGGACCGGTCGACACGCGCATGATCCATGCCCTGGACACCCAGGCCCAGGCGGCCGGCGGCATCCGGCGGGCGGGGGCCGGCACCGCCTACGGCCGGCCCGAGGACGTGGCGGCCGTCGTCGCCTTCCTGCTGTCAGCCGATGCCCGCCATGTGAACGGCGCCGCCTGGACGGTCGACGCCGGCTCGACCATCGCATAGAGAGGGATGATTTTTCTTCGAATCATCATCCCTTTCTAAGCCATTACTCAAGCATGATCTTTTCCAAAAACCGGTGTCCACTTTTTGGGATCATGCTCTAATCGCTACGCCGCCGAACGACCCGGCATCCACCCCAGACCAACCGGACGTGACCCATGAAACTCTGCCGCTTTGGTGCCGCCGGACAGGAGAAGCCTGCCCTCCTCGATCGCGATGGCGGTCTGCGTGACCTGTCCGGCGTCTGCGCCGACATCGACGCCGCCACGCTGTCGGCCGACAACCTGGCGAAGCTCGCCGCCGTCGACCCGGCCGGGCTGCCCCGCGTGGCCGGCGATCCGCGCCTCGGCGTTCCCTATACCGGCCTGTCGAAATTCGTCTGTATCGGCCTCAACTACTCCGACCATGCGGCGGAGGCCGGCATGGCCGTGCCGACGGAGCCGATCATCTTCCTGAAGGCGCCGAGCGCGCTCACCGGCCCCGCCGATCCCATCATCCAGCCACGCCATTCGACCAAGCTGGACTGGGAGGTGGAGCTCGGCGTCGTCATCGGCCGCAAGGCATCGTACGTGTCGGAGGACGAGGCGCTCGACCACGTGGCGGGCTACTGCGTCGTCAACGACGTCTCCGAGCGCGCCTTCCAGATGCAGTCGTCGCAGTGGGACAAGGGCAAGGGCTGCGACAGCTTCGGCCCGGTCGGCCCCTGGCTGGTGACGCCGGATGAGGTCGCCGACCCGCAGGATCTCGACATGTGGCTCGACGTGAACGGCGTGCGCATGCAGGCCGGCAACACGCGCACCATGATCTTCGGCGTCCGCACGCTGATCTCATACTGCAGCCGCTATATGACGCTGCTTCCGGGCGACATCATCGCCACGGGAACACCGCCCGGCGTCGGCATGGGCATCAAGCCGGAGCCGGTGTGGCTCAAGCCCGGCGACGTGGTCGAGCTCGGCATCGCCGGACTGGGCCGGCAGCGCCAGGTGGTGACGCCTGCCGCCTGAGGCGCGGCTGCCTTCTCCGCCTACAGGACCTCGAAGACGCTGTAGACCGGCCCGTCGGCGCGGCGATGACCGACGCCGACGGCGACCACGCGGTTCAGCCAGTCGTAGCGCGGCGACCCCGTCTCGAACGTCGGCGTCATGCGGAAATAGTAGCTCGCCGGGTCGACGACCTCGCCGGCGGCGATCCTCGCCATGACGTCGGCCGGCCCATGGCGCAGGCCGCGATAGGCCATGCTGATCAGGGCCTGGTCGTCGGTCTTGAGGACGACACGGACGTCCAGCACGGTGGCGCCATCGCCGCGGACCGTCAGCCAGTCGCTGCCGCCGTCCAGAACCTCGCCGGCGAGTCGCTCCCCCTTGAACGAGCCGCCGGCGACCACGGCGACGCGGCGCTCCGCTCCAGGCGCCCCGCCCACGGGGAAGATTTGGCGGACGTCGAAGCGGACAACGAACAGCGGCCGGGTTCTTACGCTCTTGAGGACGTCGGGCAGATCGTCGTTCGGATCGGTGGCCATGGCTGAACTCCCCGGTGCTACGGCGGGATGATCCTTCGTCGAAGCGTCGCCCCGCTCTCGATGGCTCCGCAAAGCTAGATACCTCTGGCGACCGCTGTCCACCCCTCGGATCGGGCCTCCCGGCCGCGGCTCGCTCATGGCGATCCCGACCGCGTCCGACGATTCACGCCGGCGGCGACATCGCAGCTCGATGGACAGGCGGTCGCCCGCTTGTCCAGGTGGTCATCCCCGTTGCCGCCGAGATCGGCGACGGTGCCACGGCGCGCTCAATCGGCGGAGCGCGCACGACGCCGCGCCGGGGGAGCCGCCTTGGCGAACACGTCGGCTCCAGCCCGGCCGCGGACGCCGCCCGGCCGCGCGCGCGGCGCCGACTGGTCGTCGGCAGTCCCGCGCAGGCCGTAGGAAATGAACTTGCGGTAGGTCTTGACCGCATCCTGAAGGGCAGCGGGGATGTCGCTGCTGCGGCCCACGTGCTGCGAGTAGACGTAGTCACGCGCCGAGATCAGCAGGTAGGCCAGCGTGTCCAGCTCCGTCTCGGCGTAGCCCGGCAGCTCGCCGCGTTCCCAGCTGCGCCGGAGCGCCTTGCGGAAGCGCGCCATGATGTTGTCCATGTGCTCCCGATGGGCGCGCGGCGCCGCCACCTCGGCCTCGTGCAGCAGACGGAAGAACCAGGGGTGGGCGTTGGCGTATTCGAGAAAGCCCATGAACCCGCGGTATTCCATGTCGACGAAGTCGGCCGAACCCGTCACGCGGTCGTGCAGAAAATCGAGCACCTCGAGCCCCTTCATCGGCAGGAGCTGGTCAAAGAGCTCGGCGCGGCTCTCGAAATACGCATAGAAGGTGCCGTGGCCGAGCCCCGCACGTTCCATGATACGGGAGATCGAGGCTTCGACGTAGCCGTATTCGCCGATGATCTCGGCCGCCGCTTCGAAGATCGCCTTGCGGGTCAGCTCCGATTTCTCCACCCGCGTCAGCTTGCGCCGGGGTCGCCGAAGGCCAGCCGGTGCGGATGTGGGCTCTTGGACGTGACCGCTCCCGTGCATGGTGGCCGCACCTTCGGCGTCCAGGCTCGCGGGCGGGATGGAGCGACGCTTCGTTCGTGTCTTGCTGTCCAAGTGCAGTGGTCCTCGGCGGGCTTCGCCACCCGGTTTGACCGACGCGGTCGCGAGTCGTCCGCGTCGGCAGGAAGAGCCGCGAGCGGCTTATGACAGACCGCCGTGCCGGTCAAAGGGCCGCCCGCACCATCTTTCAAGGCAGCAGGGGACATGCCCTCTCGCTGGCCGGCCGGAACGCCTGCTCCGCCGGGATCTCGGAGAGGATCTCATAGTAGTCCCAAGGCTCCTTCGACTGCTCCGGCGTCTTCATGCGCGCCACATAGGCCTTGCGCATCAGCCGCCCGTCCTCGCGCAGCCTGGCGCCGTCGGTGTAGAAATCCGTGACCGGCAACTCGCGCATCTTGGCCATGACGACGTCGGCCTTGGTGGTGCCGGCTGCCTGTACCGCCTTCAGATAGTGCATGACGGAGCTGTAGGTACCGGCGTGGGCCTCCGCCGGCATCACCTTGTTGCGGGCGAAGAAGCGCTGCGACCAGGCCCGCGCCTGGGGGTTGAGATTCCAGTACCAGACCGTGCTGAAGGTGATGCCGCCCGCCGTCGCGGTGCCGAGCCCATGCGCATCGGTGAGCAGGAAGGCGAGCGCCACCAGCTGCTGCTTGCCGTCGGCGCCGAGGCCGAACTCGTGGGCCTGCTTGACCGAGTTGGACAAGTCCTGGACCGCATTCAGGAAGGCGACCACGTCGGCGCCGGAGTTCTGCGCCTGCACCAGGATGGACGAATAGTCGACCGTTCCAGGAGGATGCCGGACGCTACCCACGATCTGGCCACCGCCATCGCCGATCACCTTCGTGAGATCCCGCTGCAGGGCGTGGCCGAAGGCCCAGTCCTGCACGATCAGGAACCATTTCTTCTTGCCGTCGCGGAGCAGCTGGGCGGGCAGAGGGTTGGCCCACAGATAGCTGTCCTGGCTCCACTGCACCGTATTGGGCGAGCACGCCTTGCCCGTGAGGTCGGAGCTCGACGTGCCGACGAACAGCGCGACCTTGCCCTGGCTCTGCACCAGCTCGCGGATGGCGAGCGCGACGGCCGAATTGCCCACGTCGGCCACCACGTCCACGCCGTCCTGATCGAACCAGCGCCGCGCGATGGCCGAGCCGATGTCCGGCTTGTTCTGGTGATCGGCGAAGACGAGCTCGATCGGCTTGCCGAACATCTGGCCGCCGAAATCCTCGATGGCCATGCGCGCGCCGTCTACCGAGCCCGCGCCCAGCCCGGACGACAGGATGCCCGTCATGTCGGTCAGCACGCCGACCTTCAGTGGCTTGGTGTCGGACTGCGCCAGCGCGGGCGATGCGGCGAGCAACCCTGCCGCGAGCGCCAATGCGAGACCTGAAAACTTCATTGCTCCCCTCCCTGAGCCCGCACCCGTGAGCGGTGCTTCGCGAAATCGATACGAGGGGGGCTTGGCGACGTCAACAAAAATGACTATCGAGTCGAAAATCGAATTTGACCGGTGGGTCACATGTCGACCCACGCGGACGGCGGGGCGCAGGGAGGGGATGGGAGTGGCGGAATTCACGTTGCCTGACGAGGTCGCGGGACGAACCATCATCGACATGGTGGAGGAGCGGGCGGCCCGGCGGCCCAACGCCCACGCTCTCACCGCCACCTCGGGCTACGGCCGCGAACATCGCCTGACCTATGAGCAGTTGCGCTGGCAGGCCGCCACGCTCGCCGATGCCTTGCGCGGCCGCGGCCTCGGCCCCGGTGACCACGCAGGGCTGATGCTCAACAACGAGGCGGGGCTCGAGGCGGTGGTGACCATGCTTGCCCTGCACCGCCTCGGCGTCGTGGTCGTTCCCGTCAACACCCGCTTCGCGCCGGAAGAGATCGTCTACGTGGTGAACAAGGCGCGCTGTCGGGCTCTGTTCGTCATGGCCGACCTGCTGGAGCGGGTGGCCGCGCTGCGCCCGCGTCTCCCCGGCGTGACCGAGATCGTAGCGGTCGGAGGTTCTGGGGCGACTGACGCCGTGGACTGGCGCGAACTGTTCGCCCGAGGCCGCGCCTCGAACGGCGGCTGGCCGTCGATCTCGGCCGACGCGATCTCCGAGATCCTCTTCACCTCGGGCACCACGGCGCACCCCAAAGGCGCCGTCATGACCCACACGCGCAGCCTGGTCTCGGCCTACGGCTTCGCCGCCGCGCTGTCGCTCGCGGACGACGACGTCTACCAGAGCTTCTTTCCGTTCTTCACCACGGCGTCGCTCCATTGCGTCCTGCTGCCGTCGTGGTGGGCCGGCGCCGCCGCGGTGCTCGATCCCGAACTGAACATCCACGATGTGATGCGGCGGATGGAGCGGGAACGCACGACCAAATACATCGGCGCGCCGTCGTTCTACATCTTCCTGCTCGAAGCCTACGACGCGGCATCGAACGATCTCTCGCGCATGAGGCTGTTCGACTACGGCGGAGCGCCGATGGCGGTCGAGGTCATCCGGCGCCTCGCGACCGTCTTCCCCCATGTGGAGCTGCGCCAGACCTTCGGCATGACCGAGAGCGGCCCCGCCGGCACCGTCGCCCACGGCGACGACCCGCCCGCCAAGCTCGGCTCGGTGGGCCGCCCGTGGCCGCTGACCGAGGTGCGGGTGGTCGATGACGAGGATCGCCCTGCCGCCGCGGGTACGCCGGGCGAGATCCTGATCCGCAGCCCGAGCGTCATGCGCGAGTATTTCGACGAGCCCGAACTGACAAAGGGCACGCTGCGCGACGGCTGGCTCTACACGGGCGACATCGGTTACCTGGACGAGGACGGCTTCCTCTATCATGTGGACCGCAAGAAGGACATGATCATCCGGGGCGGGCACAACATCGGCTCGCTCGAGATCGAGGAAAACCTGTTCAGGCATCCGGCGGTGCAGGAGGCGGCCGTCGTCGCCGTGCCCCATCCGAAGCTCGGCGAGGACATCCACGCCTTCGTGGTGCTGCACCCGGGCGAGACCACCACCACCGAGGAGCTGCGCGTGTTCCTGGCGGACAAGCTCGCCGACTACAAGGTTCCGCGCCGCATCACCTTCACCCCCACCCTGCCCCGCGGCCCCATGGGCAAGGTGCTGAAAGCAGATCTGCGCCGGCAGGCGACCACCCCCTAGCGAAAAGCGAGCAGCCCCATGAACCCGAACGACTATCGGAGCATCGAGATCACGCGGCGCGGCCGCATCCTCACGCTCACCATGAACCGGCCCGCGAGCCTCAACGCGGTCAACGCCGAGCTGCACGAGGAGCTCTCGCGCGTCTTCGTCGACGCCGCCAAGGATCCGCAATCCGACATCGTGGTGCTGACGGGCGCCGGCCGCGCCTTCTGCGCCGGCGGCGACGTGGACTGGATGCAGGATGCCATCGACAATCCGGCGAGCTTCGAGACGACGGTCGCCGAAGCCAAGGCCATCGTCTTCTCGCTCATCGACTGCGAGAAGCCGACCATCGCGCGCATCAACGGGCCGGCCGTCGGGCTCGGCGCCACGCTTGCCCTGTTCTGCGACGTGAGCTTCGCCGCCGAGACCACTTATATCGCCGACCCGCACGTCTCCATCGGCATGGTCGCCGGCGACGGCGGCGCGGTGATCTGGCCGCAGCTCATCGGCTTCGCCCGCGCCAAGGAGCTCCTGTTCACGGGCGATCGCATCGATGCGCGGAAGGCGGCCGACATCGGCCTCATCAACCACGCGGTGCCGGCCGATCAGCTCGACGGCGCCGTGGACGCCTTCGCCGACCGCCTGGCCGGGGGCGCCACCAAGGCGATCCGCTGGACCAAGGTGACCACCAACATCGCGCTCAAGCAGCTCGCGACAGCGATGATGGACACCGGCCTCGCATACGAGGCGCTGACCAACGTCAGCGCCGACCACCAGCGGCTCGTCGAGGAGTTCCGTGAGGCGTCGGCACGGAGGCGGTCATGACCGCCCCGCTCGTCAATCTGGAGGGCCGTGCCGCGCTGGTGACCGGGGCCGCAGGCGGCATCGGCCTCGCCATCGCGAGCCGGCTGGTGAGCCTCGGCGCGCAGGTGGCGCTCGCCGACCGGGACGAAGCCAGGCTCGCCCGGGCGGTCGAGAGCCTCGGCGGAGCGGCCGTCGGCGTGGCCGGTGACATCGGCACCGAGGCGGGCGCGGAAGCGCTCGCGGCCCGCGCCGCGGAGGCGCTCGGCGCCATCGACATCCTGGTGAACAACGCCGGCATCGCCGAGCCGATTGCCCGCACCATCGACCAGCGGCTGGAGGACTGGCAGCGCGTCATCGACGTGAACCTGCGCGGCACCCTCCTCATGTGCCGCGCCGTGGCCCGCCACATCCTGGCCCGGAAGGTGCCGGGCGCCATCGTCAATATCGCCTCGGTGGCAGGCCTGGGCGGCATCCCCAGCTCCAACGGCTACGGCGTCTCGAAGGCGGCGGTGGTCCACCTGACGAAGAACCTGGCGTGCGAGTGGGCTGCCCGCGGCCTGCGCGTGAACTGCGTGGCCCCCGGCTACATCGATGCGCCGATGGCCCACGAAATGTTCGCCGACATCCGCGTCGACCGCGCCGCCATCGAGCGCCGGCTGCCCATGCACAGGCTGGGCGAAGCCGGCGAGATCGCGAATGCGGTCGCCTTCCTCGCATCCGATGCCGCCGCCTACATCACCGGCGTCACCCTGCCGGTCGACGGCGGCTGGTGCGCCTACGGCGGCCCCTGAGGTGACCCGATGACAGCCGACACCCTGACGACTGACGCCGAGCTGGCGGCGCTGCGGAACACCGCGCAGCGCTTCATTTCGCGTGAGATCCTGCCTCACTACGACGAATGGGAGCGCGCCGGCGCCGTTCCTCGCGACCTCTGGCGCCGGATGGGCGACGCCGGCCTGCTCTGCCCGTCGATGCCGGAGGCCTACGGCGGCCCGGGTGCCGGCATCGGGCACGCGCTCGTCGTCATCGAGGAGTTCGCCCGCGCCTTCGTCGCCCTGCCCGGGTTCTACACCCACTCCGAGATCATCGCGCCCTACATCCTCCACTACGGCACCGAGGAGCAGAAGGCCCATTGGCTGCCGCGCTGCGTCAGCGGCGAGACCGTGCTCTCCATTGCCATGACCGAGCCGGGAGCCGGCAGCGACCTCAAGGGCACGCGCACGGTGGCGCGGCGGGACGGCGGCGACTTTCTCGTCACCGGCCAGAAGATCTTCATCACCAACGGCCTGCATGCGGACCTCGTGGTCGTTCTGGCGGCCACGGACCCGGACAATCCGGGCGCCAAGACGCTGTTTCTCGTCGAGACCGACCGGCCGGGCTTTTCTCGCGGCCGCCTGCTCGACAAGGTCGGCCAGAAGGCCCAGGACACGGTCGAGCTGTTCTTCGACGATGTCCGCATTCCCGCCGCCAACCGCCTCGGCGAGGAGGGCCAGGGCCTGCGCTACCTCATGGCGCAGCTGCCGCGCGAGCGCCTGATGGTCGGCATGGCCGCCGTCGCCGGCGCCGAGGCCGCCTTCGCCGAAACCCTGGCCTACGCCAACGGTCGTTCAGCCTTCGGCCAGCCGATCGCGCAGTTCCAGCACCTGCGCTTCCGCCTGGCCGAGCTCAAGACCGAGATCGCCATCGGCCGCGCCTTCCTCGAGCAGTGCATCGCGCGCTTTCAGGGGGGCGCCCTGCCCGCCGACCAAGCCGCCATGTGCAAGTACTGGCTGACGGAGCTCGAGGGCCGCGTCGTCGACCAATGCGTCCAGATGCATGGCGGCTACGGCTACATGCGCGAATACAAGATCGCACGCGCCTTCGCCGACGCCCGCGGCCAGCGCATCTATGCCGGTACCAACGAGATCATGAAGGAGATCATCGCGCGGCATCTGTGATGCGGCGATGCGACAGCAGACCACAACAGGGGGAGGAACCGAATGAAGCGAGCACTGATGGTCGTGGCCGGCCTGGCCGGACTGACGATTGCCGCGCCGGCTATGGCGCAGGAACCCGTTCCCGGTGTGAGCGCGAGCCACATCCGACTCGGGAACACCGCACCCTACAGCGGTCCCGCCTCGGCCTACGGCACCATCGCCAAGGCCGCGATCGCCTATTTCGACATGGTGAACGAGAAGGGCGGCATTCACGGCCGCAAGGTCGAGATCATCAGCCTCGACGATGGCTTCACGCCGCCCAAGGCGGTCGAGCAGACCCGCAAGCTGGTGGAGCGCGACGACGTCCTCGCCATCTTCCTGCCCATCGGGACGCCGACCTCCTCGGCCACCCAGGCCTATCTGAACGCCAAGAAGGTGCCTCAGCTGTTCGTGTCGTCGGGCGCCTCGAAATGGAACCAGCCGCAGAAGTTCCCCTGGACTGTCGGCTGGAACGTCGATTACCCGACCGAAGGGCGCATCTACGCCAAGTATATCCTGGCCAACGTCAAGGACCCGAAGATCGCCGTCCTTTACCAGAACGACGACTACGGCAAGGATATCCTCGCCGGCCTGAAGGAAGGCCTCGGCGAGCAGGCCAAGGCGATCGTCGATGTGGCGACCTACGAGCTCTCCGACGCGACCGTGGACTCGCCCATCTCGAAGCTGCGGAGCAGCGGCGCCAACGTGTTCATCAGCGCCACGACGCCGAAGTTCGCGGCGCAATCGATCCGCGCCGTCGATGCGCTCGGCTGGAAGCCGCTGTTCATCCTGCCGAGCGTCAGCAACTCCGTCGACCCGGTGCTGACGGGCGCCGGCCTCGACAAGTCCGTGGGCATCATCTCGTCGTCGTACGTCAAGCAGCCGACCGACCCGCAATGGCAGGCCGCGCCGGACTTCAAGACGTGGTCGGCCTTCATGGACAAGTACTATCCCGCCGGAGCCAAGAGCGACTGGCTCAACCCGTATGCCTACGGCATGGCCTTCGCCATGCACCAGGCGCTGGAGAAGGCCGGCCCCAACCTGACGCGCGAGTCACTGATGGCGGCGGTGGACAGCATCCGCGACCTGGAGGTGCCGATGCTGCTGCCAGGCGTGAAGGCCACCATCACCAAGGACGACCACGGCCCGCTCAAAGCCATGCAGATGATGCGCTTCAATGGCCAGTCCTGGGAGATGATGGGCGACCTGATCTCGGGACGGTGACGGCAACCGCCACGACGTGCCGACCCCGGAGCGCTTCTCGCCGATCGGATGAGTCCATCCGGTCGGGAATGCTCTGGGGTCGACGCTCATAGTCCAACATCGTCGCGAAGGCGGTCGATCCGATGCATCCGTTCATGCAAGATCGTCACAATGCCGATGTCACCGTTCGACAGCCGCCGCCAATAGACGACATGGCGTTCGTGCCGAAAGAAATATCCCTCCACCCCGAACTCCGCCGGGACGGGCTTCGATATCACGCCGTGGCCGTCGATCTTGTCGAAGGCTTCGAAAAGGCCCGCAATATAGCGATCCGCCTGTTCTGCGCCCCAGCGATCGCGGGTGTAGCGGTAGATCTCGTCGAGACGGAAGGAGGCGGCCTCCTGGACGCGGACAGCCGCCATGTAGTCAACGCCTGTTCCGCGCGATCACCTCGGCAGCGGTCAACGGTTTGTAGCTCCCCTCGGGCGCCGCGAACGCGTGGGCAAGCTCAGCCTTCAGCCGCTCGAATGCTTCCTTCTCGACCCGCTCCTTGTCGCGGCGGATCAGGTCCCGAATGTACTCGCTGACGTTCTCGTAAGACCCGCTCTCGCCGACATTCGCTGCCACGAAGTCACTGAGCGCGCCACTGAGGCGGACCGTCATCGTCGTGGTTCGGGACATAGCGTGTTCCCTGCGAAGCTCCTGCTCTTGTCTTCAATATAAGCAAAAACGAATACGCGACAATCCCGGCTGCGGTCCCACCCTTGAAGGCGTTGGCCGAGTCGGGCCGGCTGGGCGGCGCTTTGGCGATTCTGATCGCTGGCCGGTGCGTTGAACGAGCACCGCCGCCGTACGGGCAGCACAGATCCCTCGAAGCAGACACCGAAACTTCGAGAAGATCGCCTTCAAGACAATAACTTGGAGCCGGACGATGACCCGCTGAGACACAGCGCGCCGCTAACCGCTCGGACCTGCTGCCCGTCGTCAGAGATCGTAGGCGAGCCGCACGCCCTCCTGAATGGCGCGCAAGGCATCGAGCTCATCGGCATGCCGCGCCCCGCCGATCGTGGTCGCCTTCAGCCCGCGTGCCGCCAATTCGTTCGCAAGCCCCGTGTTCGGCAGCTGCCCGGCGCAGATCACGACGTTGTCGACCGGCAGCAAGCGCCGCTCGCCGGCGGCGACGTAGTGCAGGCCGTGATCGTCGATGCGCTCGTACGACGCGCCGGCAACCGCCGTCACGCCGCGCGTCCGCAGGCGATTGCGCAGGATCCAGCCGGTGGAGACGCCGAGCCGGCCGCCGGGTCGGTCGTGGCGGCGCTGAAACAGCGTCACCTGGCGAGGCGACGGCGTCGGCTGCGGCCGCTTCAGACCGCCGGGCGAGGTGATGGTCGGATCGACGCCATACTCGTCGAGGAAGCGGCGGATCGGATCGCCGTCGGAGCCGCCGTGGGTCAGCAGCTCCGCGACGTCGTAGCCGATGCCCCCGGTGCCGATGATGGCGACCCGCCGCCCCACCTGGGCGCGACCGAGGATGACGTCGGCGTAGGCGAGCACGCTTCGATGATCGATGCCGTCGATCGCCGGCCTGCGCGGCGTGATGCCCGCCGCGACAATGATCTCGTCGAAGCCCTCACGCGCCAGGCCGTCAGCGGTGGCGCGAACGCCGAGGCGGACCTCGACCCCGGTCAGATCGAGCTGACGCGTGAAATACCTGAGCATCTCGTTGAACTCGGTCTTGCCGGGAATGCGGCGCGCCAGATGAATCTGGCCGCCGAGCTCCTTCTGCTCTTCGAACAGCACGACCTCGTGGCCGCGGCTGGCGGCCGCCGCCGCGGCGGCCAGCCCCGCAGGCCCGGAGCCGATGACGGCAACGCGCCGGGATCCGTGCACGGGCGGCGATTCGAACTCGATCTCACGCCCGGCCTTGGGATTGACGAGGCAGGTGGCGATCCGATCGGAGAAGATGAAGTCGAGACAGGCCTGATTGCAGGCGATGCAAGTATTGATCTCGTCGGCGCGGTTCTCCTGCGCCTTCACCACGAAATCCGGATCGGCCAGCATCGGCCGCGCCATCGAGACGAAATCGCAGCGCCCTTCCGCCAGCATCTGCTCCGCGACATCGGGCATGTTGATGCGGTTCGAGGCGACGACCGGAATCGAGATCGACTTGCGCAGGCGCTCGACGGCGAAGCCGAAGGCGGCGCGCGGCACGCTGAAGGCGATGGTCGGCACCGGCGCCTCGTGCCAGCCGACACCGGTGTTGAAGATGTCGGCCCCGGCCATCTCGACCGCCCGGGCCAGCGCGTCGATCTCCGCTGCCGTCGATCCGTCCTCGATGAGATCGATGGCGGAGATCCGATACATGATGAGGAACGAGGGTCCGAGTGCCGCGCGGACACGGCGCACCACCTCGACGGGAAACCGCATGCGGTTCTCCGGCGAGCCGCCCCAACGGTCGATGCGCGTGTTGGTCCGCGGCGCCGTGAACTGGTTGATCAGATAGCCTTCCGAGCCCATGACCTCGACGCCGTCGTAGCCGGCGGCGGCGGCGAGGAGCGCGCAGCTGACGAAATCGTCGATGGTCCGCTCGATCTCGTCATCGCCGAGTGGCTTGGGCACCAGCGGGTTGATCGGCGAGCGGATGTCGGACACGCCGACGATCAGGTCGTGCTTGGCGTAGCGGCCGGAATGCAGGATCTGCGGCAGGATCTTGGCGCCATGCTTGTGAACCTCGTCGGTCACCACGCGGTGCGGCACGAGATCGTCGGCTTCGGTCAGGATCGGGCCACCGGGCTCGAGCCGCCCTGCCTCGTTGGGGGCGAAGCCGCCGGTGATGATGAGGGCCGCGCCGCCGGCCGCGCGGGCGCCATAGAAGGCGGCCTGCCGCCGTATCGGCTGATCGGCATGCTCCAGGCGCGTGTGCATGGACCCCATGATGACCCGGTTGCGCAGCCGGTGCGCACCGACGCGCATGGGCGACAACAGCGTCGGGTAGGCGGTCGAGCGGGGCGGCAACGCGTTTTCTTGAGCTTGGACTGCAACAGGCATGTCATCCCCCGAATGCGGGCTTGCGCCGACCACGGAAGGCCGCGAGGCCCTCCGCCACGTCGTCGCCGGCGAGCACCTTCAGTCCGTCCTCGCGCTCTCGGCGCAGGCCGTCGGCGAGGCCCAGGTCACAGCCCGCACGGGCGAGCTGCTTGGTCAGCGCGACGGGACCGGCCAGCGCCGTCACAGCGGACAGTCCTGGGAGAAGGAGGGCGGGCGCTTCTCCAGATGCGCCTTGAGGCCCTCCTTCACTTCCGGCCCGGTGAAGCCAAGGAACTCCAGTGCGAGCGACGTATCGAAGGTCGGGCCGGCCTGACGTAGCCAGTTGTTCAGCGCGTACTTGGTCCAACGGATGGCGCTCGGCGGACCCGCGGCCAGGCGGCCGGCGATCTCCAGCGCCTTGGCGTCGAGCTCGTGATCGTCGACGCAGAGGGACACCACGCCGATACGCTCGGCCTCCTCGCCGCTCAGGGTGTCGCAGAGCAGCAGATAATACTTGGCCTTGGCCATGCCGCAGAGCAGCGGCCAGACGATTGCCGCGTGATCGCCGGCGGCGACGCCGAGGCGCGTGTGGCCGTCGATGATCCGCGCCTGCCGGGCCGCGATGGAGATGTCGGCGAGCAGCCCGCACACGAGGCCGGCACCGACGGCAGGGCCGCGGATGGCGCTGACGATGGGCTTGGAGCAGTTGATGACGTTGTAGACGATGTCCCGCGCCTCCTTCCAATTGCGCAGGCGCGTCTCGTGATCGTCGATGATCTGCCGGATCATGCCGAAATCGCCGCCGGCCGAGAACACCTCGCCGGCGCCGGTCAGGATGACGGCGGAGACGTCGGGATCGGCGTCGATGTCGCGCCAGATGGTGCCGAGCTCCGCATGCATGATGGAGTCGGCCGAGTTCATACGGCCGTTCGACATGGTGATACGGAGAACCCGATCGCCCGGGCGGTCGATGACCAGCCGCTGGTAGCGGCCGTAACGGTCGTGCTGTGCGGTATTGTCCACTGTCGTTTCCTCCTGCAGGTGCGGCCGTCAGACCATCGAGTAGCCGCCGCTGACGCTCAGCGTCTGGCCGGTGACGAAGGATGCAGCATCCGACCCGAGGAACAAGACCGCCTTGGCGACATCCTCTGGCGTGCCGAGACGGCGGAGCGGATAGGCCTTGCTGATGCGGCCGCGCATCTCGTCCGTGAGCCAGGGCTTCATCTCATCGCTGGCCCACAGGCTGCTGGGGCCGACGTCGGCGCCGGGAGCGGGCAATGTCGTGCCCGGGCAGACCACGTTGAAGCGCAGGTTGTGCTTGCCGTTCTCGCGCGCCAGCGTCTTGCTCAGCGCGATGACGCCAGCCTTACAGGCGCCGTAGACGCCCTCGCGGAACTCGCCGACGCGCCCGGCATCCGACGCGATGCTCACGACCGCGCCCTGGGCGCGGGCGATCATGCCGTCGAGCACCGCCCGCGTGCAGTTGATCATCCCCCAGAGGTTGATCTGGATTTCTTTCTCCCACTCGGCGCGCGGCTTCTCGACGAACAGGCGGTCCACAGTCCAGCCGGCGTTGTTGACGAGGATGTCGATGCCGCCGAAGGCGTCTTCGACCTGCTTCGCCATGGCCTCCACGTCGTCCCACCGCGACACGTCGGTCCGCGTCACCAGGGCGCCGCGCGCGCCGCGGGCCAGAGCCTCGTCGGCAACCTGCCGTGCCCGGGCCTCGTCGAGGTCGGCGATGGCGACTGCCGCCCCCTCCTCCGCGAACGCCAAGGCGATGCCGCGCCCGATGTTGGAGGCGCCGCCGGTGACCACGACGGATTTGTCTTTCAGGTGCAGGTCCATCTCGCCTCCCATCGTTCAGTTCTTGATACGTACTATCCAGATAGTATCTTAATGATGCCCGATATCCAGGCGCGGGCCGTGCCACCCACACGAACAAGCCTTCGGCGAACGATGCCGGCTGCTCTCGCACCGTTCCGATCGATGCCGACGAATAATACTATCCGTATAGTATGTCAACAAGTCTGCCGCCGCCCTTCGGCAGCGCGCCGCGGCGACGCGTTTACATGCTCCCGCCCGGGCGCGTGATACAAACGGCTGAATCGCAGGTGGAGGCCCTGGTGGCGCAGGTGGAACGCACGACGCGGAAGAGGACGAAGCTGGAGCAGCGCGAGGAGAGCATCGAGAAGCTTCTCTCGGCTGCCCGGCATCTCTTCGTGTCGAAGGGCTATGCCTCGACCACGCTGGACGAGATCACCGCCTCGGTCGGCATGACCAAGGGATCCGTCTATTTCCATTTCGGCAGCAAGGAAGCCGTGCTGATCGAGCTGCTCAAGCGAGCCGAGCAGGTCGTCATCGACCCGGTCCTAGCGTCGATCAGCACATCGAGCGGACCGGCGACCGACAAGATCGTCGCCTTCCTGCACCATCAGTCGCAGCTGGGCGTGACCGACCGCGAGAACATGCTGCTCATCATCCTGATGTCGCTCGAGTTCGAGGACGGGCCCGTCGCCGAAAAGGTCCGGTCCCTCTACAGGAAGCTGTACGACGGGCTCGAAGCGGTCGTCGGGGACGGTCAGCGGGGCGGCGAGTTTCGCGTCGACGTGCCGGCCCGGGAGCTGGTCTCGGTCATCGTCGCCAACCACGACGGCGTGTTCCTCGAGTGGTACCGCCGCGGCCACGAGCTCGACGGCTTCAAGCTCGTCCGCGCCATGCGCGGCATCGTCATATCGGGGATTGCGAAATGACCCCGCTGGATGGCCGGGCCGTCTGCTCCGGCCATCCAGCGATCCGCGTCAGCGGAACAGCAACAGCGACTTCGACAACGTGATCCACACGCCCCACGCGATCGGGATGCCCACGGCCGCCCAGGCCAGCGCCGCCGTCGCGTCGAAGCCACCCCGGCCGATGCCGAACGAGCCCGACGGCCCGGCGCTGGCTGCGCTCACCCCCTGGGCCTGCAGCGCCGCCATCTCCGCATCCTTCATGAACCAGCGCGCGGCCACGGGCCGGACCAGCAGGTTGCAGATGAAGCCCACGACCAGCATGCCGGCCAGGATGTACATGGTGCGGTCATATACCTGCGCCCGCGGCACCCCGGCGGCGATCTGCGCCTCGCGGATGTAGTTCACCACCACCGGGCCGATGATACCCGCCGTCGACCAGGCGGTGAGCAGCCGGCCGTGGATGGCGCCCACGAACTGGGTGCCGAACATGTCGGCCAGGTAGGCCGGCACCGTGGCGAAGCCGCCGCCGTACATGGACAGGATGATGCAGAAGAAGGCCACGAACAGCGCCAGCGAGCCCGCGTGCGCCGCCCACGGCGACAGCGCGTAGAGCAGGATGCCCAGGCCGAAGAAGGTGGCGTAGGTCATCTTGCGGCCGATCTTGTCGGACAGCGACGCCCAGAAGAACCGTCCGGCGATGTTGAACAGCGACAGCAGGCCGACGAAGGCCGCGGCAATCGTCGCCACCGCCTTACGCTGCTCGGGATCGAGTGCGCCGAAGGTCACCTCGGGCTTGCCGATCAGCGAGCCGGCGAAGATCTCCTGCAGCATGGGCGAGGCCATGCCGATAACGCCGATGCCGGCCGAGACGTTGAGGCAGAGCACGGCCCAGATCAGCCAGAACTGCGGCGTCTTGTGCGCGTTCCTGAGGTGCACGTTGCCGGCGGTGATCATCGCCTTCTGCGTCGCCGGCGGCGTCCAGCCGTCGGGCTTCCAGCCGGTCGGCGGCACGCGGTAGCCGAAGGCGCCGGCCAGCATGAAGACGAAGTAGATCGCCGCCATGACGACGAACGTCTCCCAGACGCCGACCGAGGTGGGCGTCTTGAAGGCGTTCATCAGCATGTCGGCCAGGGGCGAGCCGATCATGGCGCCGCCGCCGAAGCCCATGATGGCCATGCCGGTCGCCATGCCGCGCCGGTCGGGAAACCATTTGACCAGCGTCGACACCGGCGAGATGTAGCCCAGCCCCAGGCCGATGCCGCCGATGACGCCGGAGCCCAGCCACATCAGCCAGAGCTGGTGGATATAGACGCCGACGGCCGAGATCAGCAGGCCGCCGCACCAGCACAGCGCCGAGACGAAGGCCGCCTTGCGCGGCCCCACCCGCTCCAGCCAGCCGCCCCAGATGGCGGCGGACGAGCCGAGCAGCACGAAGAACAGCGTGTACATCCAGCCCAGGTCCGCCACCTTCCAGTCGCAGGCGGTGGTGAACAGGGCCGCGATGAGGCCCATGTCGGCCGGGCAGGCGACCGGCTTGGTGATGCCGATGGCCTGGCTCAGCGGCAGCCAGAACACGCTGAAGCCGTAGGCCATGCCGATGCAGAGATGGATGGCGAGCGCCGCCGGCGGCACCAGCCAGCGGTTGAAGCCGGCCTTGGCGATGATGCGCTCGCGGTCAAGCATCCCCGGCTGCGGGGCAGCCTGCCCCACACCTTGCGCAGCAGTCATGATGGTTTCCCCCTTTGTAGTTCGGCTCGCTTAGGAGCTCGCGCCCTGCTTTTGTCGTCCTCGGATATGGGGCAGCGCCTTGCGCACCAACGGCGGCAGGCTGGTGTCGTCCGGCCCGAACGCGACAAGGAAGTCTTCCCGCATGCGCCAGTTCCAGAACTGGTTGATGTGGTCGGCGATGGACGAAGCCGCCTGTTCCTCCGGATAGGACTTGAAGAAATCGGCGATCTGGCCGGCCATGCGCGCCAGCTTGGCGCTGTCGTTGGCGTGGAGCGCCCCGCCCGTCCCTGCCGTAGCCGCGGTCCCGTCGCTCATCGCTGCATCACCTCGTGTCCGCTCCTTTGTCCCGTAGGCGCCCTGCCCCCGTCGCCGGGCTCCGCCAGAGCGCCGGCGAACACCACGGCGCCGTCGTTGCGAGCGATGGCCACCAGGGTGAGGCCGAGACGCTCCGCCCGCTCGATGGCGAGCGAGGTCGGGGCCGAGATGGCGACCAGTGTGGCGGCGCCGAAGATCGCCGTCTTCTCCACCATCTCGAACGACGCGCGGCTGGTGACCAGCACAAAGCCAGTGGTCGGGTCGACGCCTGCGCCGAGGCAGGCGCCGATCAGCTTGTCGAGGGCATTGTGACGGCCGACATCCTCGCGCGCCGCCAAGATGGCGCCGTCCGGGTCGCACCAAGCCGCCGCGTGGACGGCGCGGGTCAGCGCATTGAGCGGCTGGTAGCGCGACAACACATCGAGCGCCGTCGAAATGGCGGCCGGAGCGATAGCGGCGCCGCCGACCGGCCGTTGCTCCGCCATGGGCAGTTCGGACCGGTCCTCGACGCCGCATAGCCCGCACGAGGTGCGCCCGGTCAGGTTGCGCCGACGCGCCAAGTGCTGGCGGAACCGGTCGGGCGCCAGGTCCACCGTCACCACGACGCCGTCGCGCTGGGGCTCGACCGCGATCTGCCGGATCTCCGCGGCCGCCTGGATGATACCTTCGGTGAGGCTGAAGCCGGTGACGAAATCGTCGAGATCCGTGGGGCTCGCCATCATCACCGCGTAGGGCACAGTGCCGTAGACGACGCTGACCGGCGTCTCGACCGCCACGTCCGCCGCGTGGCGCGGCTCAGCACACGCCGCGGCCGCGCTCACGCCGGCAAAGCCGATCGGCTCGGCCGAGACGGCGATGGAGGCGGGCGGCTGGGCCGGCGAGCTACTCTGCCGCATCCGCCAAGGGCCTTGCGATGCGCCGGAGCGTGACGTCCTCTTCACGGTTGCGCTCCTGCCACGGGGAATAGTGGTTGGTGCGCCGCACCTCGACCGCCGTCACCTTGTATTCCGGGCAATTGGTCGCCCAGTCCGAAAAGTCGGTGGTGATGACGTTGGCGCCGGTCGCTGCGTGATGGAACGTGGTGTAGACGACGCCCGGCTGCACCCGCTCGGACACCTCGGCGCGCAGCGAGATGTCGCCGGAGCGACTGGCCAGGGCCACGAGATCGCCGGTGCGGATGCCGCGGTTCTCCGCATCGAACGGGTGGATCTCGAGCACGTCCTCCCCGTGCCAGACGTTGTTCATGGTGCGCCGGGTCTGGGCGCCGACGTTGTACTGCGACAGGATGCGGCCGGTGGTCAGCAGCAGCGGGAAGCGCGGGCCGGCGCGCTCCTCGGTCGGCACGAACTCGGTGATCATGAAGCGGCCCTTGCCGCGCACGAAGCGGTCGACGTGCATCAGCGGCGTGCCGGTCGGAGCCTTGTCGTTGCAAGGCCATTGCACCGAGCCCAGCCGCTCGAGCTTCTCATAGGACACCCCGGCGAAGCTCGGCGTCAGGCGCGCGATCTCGTCCATGATCTGGCTGGGGTGGGTGTAGCCCATCTCGTAGCCCAGCGCCCGGGCGAGGTCGATCGTCGCCTGCCATTCCGATTTGCCCGACAGCGGCGCCATCACCTGCCGCACGCGGTTGATACGGCGCTCGGCGTTGGTGAAGGTGCCGTCCTTCTCCAGGAACGACGAGCCCGGCAGGAAGACGTGGGCGTACTTCGCCGTCTCGTTCAGGAACAGGTCCTGGATGACGACGCACTCCATGGCGGCGAGGCCCGCCGTCACGTGCTTGGTGTTGGGGTCCGACTGGGCGATGTCCTCGCCCTGCACGTAGAGGCCCTTGAAGGTGCCGCCGACCGCCTCGTCCAGCATGTTGGGGATGCGCAGGCCGGGCTCGACGTCGAGCGGCACCCCCCACATCAGCTCGAACACCTGGCGCGTCGCGTCGTCCGACACGTGGCGGTAGCCTGAGAACTCGTGCGGGAACGAGCCCATGTCGCACGAGCCCTGCACGTTGTTCTGGCCGCGCAGCGGGTTCACGCCGACGCCGTCGCGGCCGATGTTGCCGGTCGCCATGGCGAGGTTGGCCATGGCCATGACCGTGGTCGAGCCCTGGCTGTGCTCGGTGACGCCGAGGCCGTAGTAGATCGCGCCGTTGCCACCGGTGGCGAAGAGGCGCGCGGCGGCACGCACGTCGGCGGCCGGGACGCCGGTGAAGCCCTCCGTCGCCTCGGGCGAGTTGCGCTCGTCGGCAATGAAGCGGGCCCACACCTCGAAGTCCGCCAGGTCGCAGCGCTCGCGCACGTAGTCCTCGGCGACCAGGCCCTCGGTCACCACCACATGAGCCATGGCATTCACCAGGGCGACGTTGGTGCCGGGCCTGAGCTGCAGGTGATGCTCGGCGGCGACGTGCGGAGACTTGACGAGGTCGATGCGGCGGGGGTCGGCGACGATGAGGCGGGCGCCCTCGCGTAAGCGCTTCTTCATGCGCGAGCCGAACACCGGGTGCCCATCGGTCGGGTTGGCGCCGATGACCAGGATCACATCGGCCTTGGCGACGGACTTGAAGTCCTGGGTGCCGGCCGAGGTCCCGAACGTGGTCTTGAGCCCGTAGCCGGTGGGCGAATGGCAGACACGCGCGCAGGTGTCCACGTTGTTGTTGCGGAAGGCCGCGCGCACCAGCTTCTGCACCAGGAACACTTCTTCGTTGGTGCAGCGCGAGGAGGTGATGGCGCCGACGGAATCCTTGCCGTGCTTGGCCTGGATCCGCTTGAACTCGCTGGCGGCGTGGCCGATCGCCTCCTCCCATGAGACCTCGCGCCACGGATCGGTGATCCGCTCGCGGATCATCGGCCTGGTGATACGGTCCTCGTGGGTGGCATAGCCCCAGGCGAAGCGGCCCTTGACGCAGGAATGGCCCTCGTTGGCCTTGCCGTCCTTGTAGGGCACCATGCGCACCACACGGTCACCCTGCATCTCGGCCTTGAACGAGCAGCCGACGCCGCAATAGGCGCAGGTGGTGACCTTGGAGTGCTCCGGCTGGCCAAGCTCGATGACCGATTTCTCCATCAGCGTCGCGGTCGGGCAAGCCTGCACGCAGGCGCCGCAGGAGACGCATTCCGAGCCCAGGAAATCCGTGCCGCCGGCGGAGACGCGGCTGTCGAAGCCGCGGCCGGCGATGGTCAGCGCGAAAGTGCCCTGCACCTCCTCGCACGCCCGCACGCAGCGATTGCAGACGATGCACTTGGCGGGATCGTAGGTGAAGTACGGGTTGGACGTGTCCTTGCCCAGGAACAGCGGGTTGGCTGCCCCCGCCGCCGCGGCCGGCGTCTCGCCGGGGAAGACGTGGTTGGCGCCGTCGTAGCCATAGCGCACCTCGCGCAGCCCGACGGCGCCGGCCATGTCCTGCAGCTCGCAATCACCGTTGGCCGAGCAGGTCAGGCAATCGAGCGGGTGGTCGGAGATGTAGAGCTCCATCACCCCCTTGCGCAGGCCCCGCACCCGGTCGGTCTGGGTGCGCACCACCATGCCCTCTTCGGCGGGCGTGGTGCAGGAGGCCGGCGTGCCGCGCCGCCCCTCGATCTCCACCAGGCAGAGGCGGCAGGAGCCGAACGGCTCCAGCGAATCGGTGGCACACAGCTTGGGAATCTTGGTGCCGAGGCTCATGGCCGCGGCCATGACCGAGGTGCCGGCAGGCACCGTGACGCTTTCGCCGTCGATGGTGAGCGTCACCTGCTGCTCCGACACCCGGATCGGCGTGCCGAAATCGATCTCCTTCATCAGGGTCATGCGGCGCTCCTCACTCGGCCGCCATCGGCACGGCCGGCGGGTCGAAATCTTCGGGAAAATGCTTGAGTGCGCTCATCACCGGCATGGGCGTCAGGCCGCCCATGGCACAGAGCGACGCGTCGGTCATCAGCTGGCCAAGGTCTCGCAGCACGTCGATGTTCGCCGGTCGGTCCTGGCCGGCGATGATGCGGTCCATGGTTTCCACGCCGCGCACCGCGCCGATGCGGCAGGGGGTGCACTTGCCGCAGCTCTCCTTGGCGCAGAAGGCGAAGGCGAAGCGCGCCTGGCGGGCGAGATCGACGCTGTCGTCGAAGACGACGATGCCGCCGTGGCCGAGCATGCCGCCGACGGCGGCGAGCGCCTCGTAGTCGAGCGGGGTGTCGAGCAGGTGCTCAGGCAGATAGGCACCCAGCGGGCCGCCGACCTGGACGGCGCGAATAGGCCGGCCGGTGAGCGTGCCGCCGCCGAAGTCCTCGATCAGCGTCCTGAGGCTCACGCCGAAGGCGAGCTCGATCAGGCCGCCGCGCTTGATATTGCCGGCGAGCTGGATCGGCATGGTGCCGCGCGAGCGTCCCATGCCGACACCGGCATAAGCTTCGGCGCCATGGGCCAGGATCCACGGCACGCTCGCCAACGACAGCATGTTGTTGACCACCGTGGGCTTGCCGAACAGGCCGGCGACCGCCGGCAGCGGCGGCTTGGCCCGCACGATGGCGCGCTTGCCTTCCAGACTCTCCAGCAGCGACGTCTCCTCGCCGCAGATGTAGGCGCCGGCCCCGACCCGCACCTCCAGCCGGAAGGCGTGGGGCGAGCCCAGCACGGAGGCGCCCAGCACGCCGCCCCGCTCCGCCGCGGCGATGGCGCGGCGAAGCGCAAGCGCGGCGTGAGGATATTCGGAGCGGATGTAGATGTACCCCTGGCAGGCACCGACGGCGACGGCGGCGATCGCCATGCCCTCGATCAGCACGAAGGGATCACCCTCCGCCAGCATGCGATCGGCGAAGGTGCCGCTGTCGCCTTCGTCGGCGTTGCAGACGATGTACTTGCGCTCGGCCTCGGCCTCGAGCACCGTCTTCCATTTGATGCCGGTAGGAAAGCCGGCGCCGCCCCGACCGCGCAGGCCGGAGGCGCGCACAGCCTCGACGATGTCGGCCGGCGCCATGGCGAGCGCCCTGGTCAGGCCGGCCAAGCCGCCGTGAGCGCGGTAATCGGCCAACGACAGCGGATCGGTGATGCCGACGCGGGCAAAGGTGAACCGCTCCTGGCGCGGCATCCAGCCGAGAGCCTCGGTCGGCCCCAGGTGCAGCCGATGTGCGCCGCCGGCGAGCAGCCCGGCGTCGAAGAGCCCCGGCACGTCGCCAGCGGCAACCGGCCCGTAGGCGATGCGCCGGCCGGCGACCTCCACCTCGACCAAGGGCTCCAGCCACAGCATGCCGCGGCTGCCGTTGCGGACGATCTCGACGGCGAGGCCACGGGCTTCCGCCTCGGCCGCGATGGCGCGGGCCACGGCCTCGGCCCCGACCGAGAGGGCTGCCGCATCGATGGGAACGAAAATGCGCGTGGCCGCGGTGCTCATGGCGCCGCCCTCCCGCCGGTGGCGAGTGCCAGCTCCTGCACGCGCGTCGGCGCGGCGCCATCGCACAGAGCCGCCAGACGCTGGGCGTCGAGCCGGCCAATCAGTTCGCCGTCCACCAGCGCCGCAGGCCCCAGCGCGCAATTACCCAGGCAATAGACGGTCTCGACGACCACGTCCGCCGCCCCGTGCTGATCGGCGACGATGCCGCGGCTGCGGGCGAGCTCGGCCACCAGGCCTTCGCAGCCCAGCGCCTGGCACGCCTCGGCCCGACAGAGCTTGATGACGCGACCGGGCCGCGGGCTGTCATGAAAATCGTCGTAGAAGGTGATGGCGCCGTGGACCTCGGCGCGCGAGACGTTCAGCGCCTCGGCGATCAACGGCACGGCGGCCGGATCAATGTAGCCGAACTCCTCCTGCAGCGCATGCAGGATCGGCAGCATGGCGCCTTCGAGGCCCGCGAGCTGCCCGACCAACTCTTGCGCGACGTCCGTATCCCAAGGCGCGTAGCCGCCCATTGTTCCTCCGTCGACGCGTCCACCCCTTCCTATCTGGGCGGACGACGCCCCTGTTTCAAATCGTCGGTCCGAAGCCGAGCCGTACGACCGGTGCTTGCGGGATCGTGCCTGTCCTTGGAACGAATTCAAATTGATTGTTACGAATGTTTGATAGGATTTGTCTATCATCGAGGAGCAGGTAATTCGTGCTCGTCCCGCAATGCCGACGCAGCAGCGCCCCGTCTTGCCGCCTCGCTCGAGCTCTTCGATTCGCTGGCGGTCGGCCAGCCGCGATATAGCGAAGCTATCAGACAGCGTGTCGGCCGCCGGACGGCACCGACGCATTCGCAAGTCACCGAAGTCATCGGCCGCCCTTCGGCCCGGTGTCATCAATTTTGAAAGCCGGCGATGTTCACATACCTGTCATCCCGGCTGGTTAACCATCGGTCCCGATCAGTCCTAAGACACAGATGGTTCTGCCTGAGCAAGATGCCTCTGCGCTCTTGAAAGGACAGTTCAATTGCGTTCGCTGAAACGATTACAGCTTGCCTCGCGCATTGTGGGGCAAGTCGGCAACGCTTGTCTCATAGATCGATAGAGAGGATGCAATGTCTGACGTGTACTTCGACCTCACGGGAGGCTCTCTCGGCCAGAATGGGTCCCAGAAAGGCCTGATCGCGGCGAGCGGCGCCGGGGACGAAGTGCACGCCATGGCGGGCGACGACTTCACCCGGATCTATACGATCCAGGGCAGCGGCCATCGCTCCGAGCTGACCGGCTCGACGGTGACCACCCGTGGTGTCGTCACCGCCGTCGATACCAACGGCTTCTACATCCAGGATCCGACGGGCGACGGCGACGCCGCGACCTCGGATGGACTTTTCGTGTTCACGAGCTCCGCGCCGACCGTCTCGGTCGGGCAGCTCGTGCAGGTCGCGGGCCGGGTGGACGAGTTCATTCCGAACGGCGCCGCCGCGGGCAGCCTGTCCACGACCGAGATCGTGGCCACGGGCGGCAGCGCGGTCCAGGTCCTTCAGGATGCGGGCACCGCGCCCACCATCACGCCGGTCCAGATCGGCGGTGCCGGCGGCCTCCTGCCCCCGACCGAGAGCCTGATCGCCGGGGCGAAGTTCTTCGAGAGCCTCGAGGGCATGCTGGTGACCGTCAAGGACGCAGTCGTGGTCGGTCCGACGAACAACTTCGGCGAGATCTTCACGGTGGTCGACGATGGCGACGCGACCAACGGCACCAGCGCGACCGGCGACACGGATCGCGGCAACCTCCTGCTGACGCCGGGGTTCGGCGACTTCGGCGACCAGAACACCTCCGGTGGCGACTTCAATCCCGAACGCATCCAGATCGACGATGATTCGGGGGTGTTGGCGGGATTCGCGAGCCCGAAGGTCGATGTCGGCGCGCGGCTGGGCGACGTGACCGGCGTCGTCAATTATGACTTCGGCAACTACCAGATCACCCCCACGCAAGCTTTTTCGGTTGCCCAGGCGAGCCCGATCGAGAAGGAGAAGGGCGAGCTGCACGGCAGCGCCGACCAGCTTCTGGTCGCGAGCTACAATGCCGAGAACCTCGATCCCAAGGACGGCGCGGCGCGCTTCGATCTGATCGCGAGCGAGATCCTCGGCGCGCTGAACGCGCCCGACATCGTGTCGCTTCAGGAGGTCCAGGACAACGATGGGCCGGGCAATGCGGCCGGCTCGTCCGTGACCTCCGCCTCCACCACGCTGCAGATGCTGGTCGATGCGCTCAACAAGGTGGCGCCGAGCGGCGTCACCTACGCCTGGGTCGACAATCCCTTCATCGGTGACGACACGAACGGCGGCGAAGGCGGCGGCAACATCCGCAACGCCTTCCTGTATCGCACGGACCGCGTCGATTTCGTCGAGGGCTCGCTCGCCACGATCGCGGCCGACGGCAGCGCGCTTGCGACCTCCTACGTCGACCAGCAGACCAACCCCGACAACCCCTTCTTCGACTCGCGCCCGCCGCTCGTCGCGACCTTCACGTTCAACGGCGAGGACGTGACGGTCGTCAACAACCACTTCACCTCCAAGGGCGGCAGCGGGCCGCTGCTCGGCTCCGATCAGCCGCCGCTCAACGGCGGCGAGGTGCAGCGCGCGGCCCAAGCCCAGGCCGTGAACAACTTCATCGACAATCTGCTGGGGCAGGATGCCCAGGCGAAGGTCATCGTGGCGGGCGACCTCAACGAGTTCCCCTCCGAGGAGCCGATGCAGGTCGTCAAGGGCCTCGGCAGCGTCTCCAACTACGACGTCCCCGGCGACGACCCGTACGCCGCCATGGCCGACTACGTACCGGGCGGCACCCAGGTCCTGTGGGATCTCATGGATCTGCTGCCGACGGACGAGCGCTACGACTACGTCTTCGAGGGCAACTCCGAGACCCTCGATCATATCCTGGCAACTCAGGGCCTCACCGGCGCGCAGTTTGATGTCGTGCACATCAACGCTGAGTTTGCCAACCAGACGAGCGACCACGACCCTCTTCTTGCGAGCTTTACCATCATGCCTTCCGAAATCGACGGAATCGACATCCTGGAACAGGCCGACCCGACGCTGGCCGGGTCGACCGGTCCCCTCGGGGGAACGAGTGAGCTGGCGACGGCTGTCCTCGGCACCTACGTCACCGGCAGCGGCTCCGGCTCGGCCGAGGTGATCGCCTTCGAGGCCGCCACCGACCGGCTGTTCGTCATGAACAACGTGACGGACCGTATCGAGATCGTGAGCCTGGCCGATCCGGCCAGCCCGACCAAGATCGGCGAGATCGACGTGGCGGCTCTGGTGGCCGGCTATGACGCGTCCGAGAACGGCAGCGGCATGAACTCGATCGCGGTCGCGAACGGCATCCTCGCCGTCGCGATCGAGGCGCCGACCAAGTCGGACCCGGGCACCGTCGCCCTGTTCTCGACGGCGGACGGCAGCCTCATCAAGACGCTCACCGTCGGCTCCCTGCCCGACATGCTGACGTTCACGCCGGACGGGATGAAGCTGCTCGTCGCCAACGAGGGCGAGAACCCGGACGAGGGCGAGGTCGAGTCGCCCGGATCCATCTCCATGATCGACCTGTCGGCCGGCGCCGCGGCGGCGACCGTAACGACGGTCGGCTTCAACGCGCTCGACGGCTATGAGAACGGCCTGCGCGAGGCCGGCGTGCGCATCTTCGAGGGGCTCTCGGCGTCGATGGCCTTCGAGCCTGAGTATATCGACGTCTCGGCCGACGGCACGACGGCCTACGTCACGCTGCAAGAAAACAACGCCGTCGCCGCCTTCGACATCTCGGGCTCAGCCCCGGTGCTGAAGTCGATCCTGCCGCTCGGCTACGTCGATCATGCGCTCGCCGGCAACGAGGGCGACTTCTCCGACCGGGACGGCCCCGGGACCGGGGGCAACAGCGCGGGCGCGATCAACATCGTCACGGCGCCGATCAAGGGCCTTCTGATGCCCGACGGCATCGCAACCTGGACCGTCGGCGGCATCACCTACTTCGCGACCGCCAACGAGGGCGATTCCCGCGTCGACGGCAGCGACGAGGCGCGGCTGAGCAGCCTCGACCTCAACGACGAGGTCTTCGGCGCCAACGAAGCCCTGCTGAAGAGCGAGGACTACGCCGGTCGCCTCACGGTTTCCGCCATCGACGGCGACACCGATCCGAACGCGCCCGGCTACGAGGACATCTACACCTTCGGCGGCCGCGGCATGTCGATCTTCCGGCAGAACGACGACGGAACGATCACCAAGGTGTCCGAGACGGGCGGCGAGTTCGAGAAGATCATCGCCCAGCTGGCGCAGGATCCGAGCTCGGGCATCATCTTCAACAACAACGGCGAGAGCGAGACCCCGAGCTTCGACACGCGGTCCGACAACAAGGCGGGCGAGCCCGAGGGCATCGACGTCGCCCAGATCGGCGATCAGGTCTACGCCTTCATCGGCCTGGAGCGCCAGGGCGGCGTGATGATCTACAACGTCACGGATGCCGAGAACCCCACCTATGTGAAGTACCTGGCGCCCGCCGCGGGCGACCGGGGGCCGGAGATCATCAAGTACGTGTCGGGCCAGGACAGCCCGACGGGCCAAGGCATGTTGTTCACGGCCAATGAGTATAGCGGCACCGTGACCGCCTACCTGGTCGACCTGCCCCCGCCGGAGCCCCAGATCTACCGGCTGCAAGTCCTGCACGGCTCCGATTTCGAGGCCGGCCTCGACGCAGTCGACCGCGCCGGCAACTTCGCCGCGATCGTCGATTACCTCGAGGACACGCAGACGAACTCGATCACGCTCTCCTCGGGCGACAACTTCCTGCCGAGCCCGTTCTTCAGTGCCGGCGGTGATCCGGCGCTGAAGGAAGTCTACGAGACGGCGCTCGAGAGCTACTACCACCTGGCGCCCGGCACGCTGAACATCTCGCCCGGCTTCGGCACCGCCGACATCTCGATGCTCAACATCATCGGGGTGCAGGCCTCGGCGATCGGCAACCACGAATTCGACGCCGGCACCAACCCGCTGGCCGCGATCATCCGGCAGACGGCCGGATATCCGGGCGCCCAGTTCCCCTACTTGGCCTCCAATCTCAATTTCTCGGGGGATGCCAACCTGAACCCGCTCTACACGAGCGAGATCAGGGGCGCGGAGACCTTCGGGGGCATCGGCGCCAAGATCGCCCCGGCCACGATCATCACCGAGAACGGCGAGAAGATCGGCGTCGTCGGCGCGACGACCCAGATCGTCGAGAGCATCTCCTCGACCGGCGGCGTGGAGGTGATCGGGCCGAAGGAGGACGACATGGCCGCGCTCGCGGCCGTCCTGCAGCCCACCATCGACGCGCTCCTGGCGCAGGGCATCAACAAGATCATCGTCGTCTCTCACCTCCAGCAGCTGAGCCTCGAGAAGGCGCTGGCGCCGCTCCTGCATGGTGTCGACATCATCGTGGCGGGTGGCTCGCACACCCTCCTCGCCGATGACGAGGATGTGTCGCGCGGGCTTCATCCGGGTGACACCCCCGGCGGCACCTATCCGATCGTCACCGCCAACGCCGACGGCAAGACCACCGTCATCGTCAACACCGACAACGAGTATTCCTATGTCGGACGGCTGGTGGTCGACTTCGACCAGAACGGCGACGTCATCGCCGACAGCATCGACGCGAACGTGAGCGGCGCCTTCGCCACCACCGACGCCGGGGTAGCAGCGCTGTACGCCAACCCGATCGACATCGATGGCGACGGCCAGGTGGACACCGATCCGTTCAAGGACGGCAGCCGCGGCGACCTCGTCCGCGACATCGCCCAGGGCGTCGGCGCGATCATCGAGCAGCAGGACGCGAACATCTTCGGCCGCACGGACGTCTATCTCGAGGGCCGGCGCGGCGAGGTGCGGACCGAGGAGACCAATCTCGGCAACCTCTCCGCCGACGCCAATCTCTGGTACGCGCAGCAGGTCGATCAGGCCGTCCTCATCTCGATCAAGAACGGCGGCGGCATCCGCGACTCGATCGGCACGATCAATCCCGACCCGAACAACCCGCAGGAGCTGCCCCCGACGGCGAACCCGGATGTCGGCAAGGACGCCGGCGAGATCTCGCAGCTCGACATCGCGAACTCGCTGCGCTTCAACAACGCCCTGTCGCTGGTCACGGTGACGCCGGAGCAGCTGCTCGAAGTGCTCGAGCATGCGGTCGAGGCGACCACGCCGGGCGCGACGCCCGGCCAGTTCGCCCAGATCGGCGGCATCTCGTTCAGCTTCGACAAGGACCTGCCGGCCGGGGACCGCGTCGTGTCGGCCGCGCTCATCGACGAGAACGGCCGTCCGACGACCGTCATCGTGCGCGACGGCGAAGTGACCGACGATGCGCCGGAGGCGATCCGCATGGTGACCCTCAGCTTCCTCCTGCAAGGCGGCGACGGCTATCCGTTCCAGGACTTCATCAATGCGGATCCGAGCTTTGCGAATGTCGTCAACCTGACGCCGGACATCGTGCCGGATGCGGGCCAGGTCGCGAACTTCGCGGCCGAAGGGACGGAGCAGGACGCCTTCGCCGAGTACATGCACGAGTTCTACTCCGAGACGCCCTACGCCCAGACGGACACGACCCCGGCCGACGACACGCGCATCCAGAACCTCGACTTCCGCGAGGACACGGTGCTCGACGGCATTGGGGAAGGCGGCCTGAACCAGATCTCCGGTACCGAGAAGAACGATCTGCTGATCGGGTCGAACGGTGACGACCGGATCGATGCCAAGGGCGGCGGGGACGTCGTCCAGGGGCTCGCCGGCAACGACGGGATCTACGGCGGGGACGGCAACGACGTTCTCCTCGGAGGCGACGGGAACGACACCATCTTCGGCGGTGCAGGTACCGACAGGCTGCTGGGCGGCGCGGGCGACGACAGGCTGGTCGGCGGCGCCGGCAACGACACCCTTTACGGCGATCTGGGCGACGACACGTTTGTGTTCCGGCTCGGCGACGGTTTCGACACCATTCTGGACTTCCAGACCGGCGACGATGTCATCGAGCTGTCGGCGAAGGGCTTCTCCGACTTCGCCGCTCTCCAGGCGACTGGCCTTCACAACGGCTACCTGGGAGCCCAGATCTCTTATGCCGACGGCTCGACGCTGACGCTCATGGGCGTGAAGGCGAGCAGCCTGAGCGCAAGCGACTTCCACTTCGTCTGAGGCCTTCGGGAGGGGCGACCACATCGCCTCTCCCACCCCCCCGAGCCGCCTCGGGGGCCTCTCCGACAGCTCCCTGCCGAAACTTGGCCCCGCCGGCCCGCGCCGGCGGGGCCTTCACATGTGATCACGCGAGGGCCGCGGTCAGCCGCCAGGAGCACCGACACGCGGCTGCCCCTCAGGCGTCTAACCGGTCCGGCCGGGCGTCCGTTTGCAACCGGTCACCGCACCGGGCCGAGGGCGCCGATCGGACCGGTCATCATCAGCAGGTTGCGCGCCAGCGGAGCGATCGGCTGGCGGTCGGCGACGATCAGGCCGATGGTGCGCTGCGCCTCCGGCCGGACCAGCTTGACCGCGCGCGTCCCGATCGGAATGCCGAAGAACTCCAGCAGCTGGCGCGAGACGATGCTGGAGATGCCCAGCAGGCCGGCGTGCGAGCACAGATTGAAGATCGAATTGGTCTCCATCGCCGGCACCGGTGCCTGGCCGACGGAGCGGAAGATGCCGTCGATGATGCGCCGGTTCTGCATGTCCGAGGTCAGCAGGCACAGCTTCTGCCGCGCCGCCTCCTCCCAGGTGATCTCGCTGCGCCCGGCGAGCGGGCTGTCCTCGCGCATCAGCAGCACGTAGGATTCCTGGTAGATCGGCTTGGAGATGACGCCGTCGAGCGGCTCGTTGTCGAGGTAGGTCAGGCCGACGTCGAGCTCGAAATGGTCGATGCGGCTCTGGATCTCCTGCGAGGTCAGGGACAGCACGGTGAGCGACACCGCGGGGAAGCTCTCCGAGAACGGCGCGGTGATGTGCGCGACCATGGGCAGCGCCGTCGGGATGGCGCCGAGCCGCAGGCGCCCGCTGACCCCCTGACGCAGCTCGGCGATCGACTGGCGCAGCAGCTCGGCCTCGGCCAGGATGCGGCGAGCGTGGGCGACGACCACCTCGCCCTCCTTGGTCAGCCCCTTGAACTGCCGACCGCGTTCGACGATGAGCACGCCCAGCTCCTCCTCGAGCTGCACGATGGCGGTCGACAGCGTCGGCTGGGAGATGTGGCAGGCATCGGCGGCGCGGCGGAAGTGCTTTTCGCGCGCCAGCGCGTCGAGATAGATCAGCTGCTTGATGACCATCGCGGCTTCGCCTCCCCAACCGGCCCGATGCGGCAGGACTGGACGATCATGGTCCTGGACGGCTTGCCGCAGGCTTTGCTCGGCGTTCCCCAACGTCGCTGCTACACTCGCAGGGAGGAGAGGATAGGACAGCGATCATGGCAATCCTTGAACGCGAATTTTACCGCAGCGCCAGGGGCCCGGCGCCGGCCGACGAAGATGCCTGGCGCCTCGTGTTCGATCCGCGCCGCCTGCACCTCGTGGTGCGCCACGAATGGCAGACGACGCGCGACAGCGGCAAGCACGAGTTCACGGTTGACGAGTTCCTCGCCCAACCGGGCGCTGCGCAAGAGGCCCTGATCGCGCTTCTCTTCGAGCGGGTTGGCGCCGACGCCTGATGTCGGCAGCCGCTCGACGGCGTCACGACTGAGTGCCACCGGAGGCGTTGAGGTATTCCTCGGCCGTCTTGTGGCACTCCTCGACGAAGTTCAGGCCGGCGCGGCGCACGATGAGGAACCCGAGGCCGGCGGACACGGCCATCCCGAACATCGGGACATAGCGGCCCACCTGCTGGATCAGCGCCGGGCCGCCGGCGGCCTTCAGCAGCGCCATGACACCGCCTGACGCCAACGTATGGACGATGCCGCGCGCGCCGAGCAGCCAGGTCGGCGGGTCGCCCAGCACCTTGATTCTGGCGATCTGGTCGATGTCGTAGGCCGTCGACACCCGATTGAGCATCGCCGTGACGTTGGCGACGTCGACCGCCACGTTCATGCCGGGCACCGGATTGATGCCGTTGGCGGCGGCGATGAGGGAATGCATGGTCACCATCTCCTCGACGGCGTCCCGCTTCTTCTTCAGGAAGCCCTCGGTGAAGGCCTGGAAGTCGCGGTAGACGATTTCGGCCTTGGCCTTTCCGGCGTCCCGGGCGTGATGGACGATGGCCTCGGTCAGCTTCGCCAGCCGCTCCCGGAACTTGCCGTAGCGACTGTTCGAGCTGACGAACAAAAGATCGACACGGCGTTTCAGGAGGCGCTGCAAGTCCTCCGCTATCTCCGCTTCGAGCTCCTCGTCCGTCTTCTCGTCGTCGTAGAGGGTGTCGCACTGGGTGCGCACGAAGATGATGGGCTTCCCGGTCTTGGCGATCGTCTCATAGATGATCAGGTCTTCTTCCAGGAACTTGCCGCTGGCGCACCAGAGGAACATGTCGAATGTCTCGACGCCGAACTCGGTCATCACCCGGTCGAGCGTGAACTCCCGGGTACCGTAGCCCGGCAGGTCGATGAAGATCACCTGGCCCCATTCATGCCGCTGCGCCGTGCGCGTCTTGTCGGTCGACACGCCGACGTCGCAGACCTTCCGGCCGACGAGCCGATTGATCAGGGAGCTCTTGCCGGCGCCGCCGCGTCCGACGAGCGCGATCGTCAGGCGCTCGCTCTCACGTTCCTCGATCTTTCGGCGCGCGTACTGCGCGGCTTCCGCGAGGGAAACCTGACCAACCAAGGTGCCATCGGCCATCTGATACCTACCCCTATATGGACGGCCGAGCTGCGCCGGCGCCTCACGACGCGCGTTTGGTCGCTTTGGTCTTGCTGCGCTGCCAGGCGACCAGGCGCGCATAATCGCGCTTCGTCTGCTCGGCGTAGAGCATGGCGAAACTGGCGAGAGCGTCGTCGAAGACGTCGGCCTTGCCCATGTAGCCGGCGAGGGCCGCCACATCGCCGGAGCGCGCGTGGGCACGTGCAAGGCAGCGTCCGCACAGCGTCGCGTAGGCCGGCAGCGCGCTCCCCTCGATCAGCTCGCCGAGCGATCCGATGCGCGGGTTCTTGAGGTGACGGACATAGAAGAAGCGGGCGGCGTTCTCGTCCTCGCACCATCCGAGGAACAGATCGCTCGCCGCCTGCATGATGCGCTGGCCCTCGACAACCCGCTCGCCCTGCTGGCCGTCGAACGCCCGCAGGTTGCCGAGCCTCTCGAGCACCGACGCTTGAGCCTCCTTGATCTGCAGGAACAGCGGCTCCCCATCGGGGGTCATGTACAGGCCGATGGCGCAGAAGGTCCCGACGCTGCCCACACCGACCACCTTGAAGGCGACGTCGTCGAGCGCATAGCGGTCGACGAGGAGGCGCACGTCAGGCCGAAGCGCACTATGATAGGCGGCCAGGGTGGCGCGCGCGTGCGCATCGGCCATCTCGTCGAGATGGTAGATGAGCGGCGGCCGGTCGGCGATATGGGTCACGCCGCCCTCGGTGGTCGCCAGATGCGGGAAATTGCCATCCTTGGCCAGGTTCCGCTCGGCTTTGTCCAACGTCTCGACGATCTTGGCGACAAGCTTCGGGTCGTCGATCCGCTTGAGCTCGCGATCGAGCTCGATGCTCGTGTGCCAGATCTCGAGCGGCGACATCGCGGCGAGCTCGGCGATATACTCGCGGTAGGCCTGGACCGTAGCCTGGGCGGTGGCCCTGGCCTTCTTGTCGGACAGGCCGGCATCCAGCGCCGCCACGGCGACGCTGGCAGCCAGCCGCTTGATATCGACGGTAAAGTCGACGCCTGGGTGCGTTTCGTCGAAGTCGTTGATATCGAAAATAATCTTGCCTTCCGGTGTATCGAAGGCACCAAAATTCATCAGATGGCAGTCGCCGCAGGCCTGCACCGAGATGCCCGCCCGCGGCGCCCCAGCCAGGTCCGTCGCCATGATCGCCGCGGCGCCGCGCAGGAACGCGAATGCAGACGCCGCCATGCGCTCGTAGCGGATCGGCAGGAGGCTGGCGATGCGTGTGCGGCCCGTCTCTTCCAGGATGGCGACCGGGTCGCGCTTCTCGGTCACCTTGTAGTCGGCGTGGCTCTCGCGCGGCACCTCCGCGCGAAGCCTCTTGCCGGCTTCGAAGTAGGCCTCGCGGGATTGGCGAGCCTCGCCCGCCTCAGCAATCATCGAACCAACCATGGCAAGCCTCCTGTCTCACATGCCGCGCCATCCGGCACAGTCGGCTCACGGGGGGCCGGCCGCCTCTTCGGGCATGCTGAAAGCCGAGCACACGATCGCGTGGTATACGCGATTGCGCGCATACAGGCCAGACGGGGGCCCCTGGAGACGCGCTAACCGGACGGCTTGCCGCAGGGCGCATCGGGCAATCGCTGAGACGTCGCCGCGGTCGCCCTGCCCTGCACGCGCATGATCCCGCCCCTTGGTAAACGGCATCGCCATGCCCAGTGTTAGAGCCCCCCCGCGTTGGCGCGTGATCGCAGCCCGCTCGCGGGGCGCCGACCGCCGCGGCCTGCGTCTGCGCAGGTCGTAGCGGTGCGGCCGCAGCCAGCAACGGACCGAGGATCATGCCCCACATTCCCTACAAGACGGCCCTCATTGTCGGTGCCGGCGCCGGCATCAGCGCTTCGGTCGCCCGGCAACTGGCGGCAGCTGGCGTCAAGGTCGGCCTGGCGGCGCGCAGCCCAGGCAAGCTGGCGCCGCTCGCGGCCGACATCGGTGCTGCGACCTTCGCCGTGGACGCCGCCGATCCGGCGGCCGTCGCCCGGCTGTTCGATCAGGCCGATGCGCAGCTCGGCGAACCCGACGTGGTGCTCTACAACGCCTCGGGCCGCCTGCGCGGGCCCATCGCCGAGCTGGATCCCGGTCAGGTGGCCCAGGCGATCGCGGTCTCGGCGTTTGGCGGCTTCCTCGTCGTGCAGCATGCGGCACGGCGCATGCTGCCCCGTGGCGTCGGCGCCATCCTGCTCACCGGCGCGTCGGCGAGCGTCAAGGGCTTCGCCCTGTCGGCACCATTCGCCATGGGCAAGTTCGCCCTGCGCGGCCTGGCACAAAGTGCGGCGCGGGAGCTGGGGCCGAAGGGCATCCACGTGGCGCATTTCGTCATCGACGGAGGCGTCCGCAGCGCCGCGCGCGCGGATCCGACCGACCGCCCCGACAGCACGCTCGACCCGGATGCCATCGCCCAGACCTACCTGGACGTGCTCCGGCAACCGCGCAGCGCCTGGTCCCTCGAGGTCGAGGTCAGGCCCTGGGTGGAGACGTTCTAGTCAAGCCCGCTCACGCGCGCGGCAGGCGGCCGGGGACGAGCCGCACCTTGCGTGGCGCCGCGATCCAGATCGCCGCCGCCGATATGACGCAGCAGGCGATGGCCAGCATGAAGGCAAGGCTATAGCTGCCGGTCACGTCGCGGATGACGCCGGCGACCCACGGGCCGGCGGCACCGCCACCGATCAAGGCGACCGTGATGACGCCGAAGATGGAGCCGTAGTGCGGGCCCTCGAAGATTTCCGCGACGATGGGGCCCATGACCGACGTCAGCGCGTACCCCAGAAAGCCTTGCGAGACCACCATCAGGTACAGCAATGCGGGTGACGGCGCACGCTCGAGGCCGATCAGGGCCGCATAGCAGATGGCGAAGCCGCAGCATCCCACGGTCCACACCCACTCGCGCCCGATACGGTCGGACAAGGCCCCGAGCCCGATCTGCCCGGGTATGGCGATGGCGCTGACGATCCCCAGGCCCCAGGCCGCGACGAGCGGCGTGAAGCCGACTTCGATGAGGTACTGCGTCTGGTGAACCTGGACCGCATACCAGGCGAAGAGAGCGCAGAAGTAGCCGAGCACGATCCACCAGAAGCGGCTGGTGCGCATGGCCCGTGCGAGGGTCCAGTCGACGGCGGCCCAGGCCGGATCGACGACGTTCGACATCCTGCGGCCCGCATCGGCCGCGGCCGAGCGCGACGCCCCGTCGGGCAGCAAGCCGATGTCCTCCGGCCGCCGCCGCACCAGCAGATTCAAGGGGCCGACGATGAGCAACACGAGGAGCCCCATGGCCCAGCACGATGCCCGCCAGCCGTCGCGGCCGATGATCGACTGCAGCCAGGGCAACAGCACGATGGCGCCGACGCCGACGCCGGAGAACGCAAGGCTCATGGCCAGCCCTCGGCGGCGCACGAACCAATGCGGCAGGAACAGCGACTGCGCCGTGAAGCTCATGAGGTTGGCGCCGCCGCCGACCAGGACGCCCAGCGTCGCATAGAGCTGCCACGGCTTCTCGATCGCCGGCGCCATGAGCAGCCCGACGGTCAACAGGACCACGCCGCTCTCGATGACGACGCGCGGGCCATGGCGGTCCATGAGCCGGCCGACGATCGGGCTCAGGGCAGCAGAGACGAGAAAGCCGAAGGAGAACGCTCCGGCGGCAAGGCCACGGTCCCACCCGAACTCGTCGATGAGCGGCGGCAGCAGCAGCGAGAAAGCCGTGCGCGCGGTCACGCTGACGGCCATCGTCACGAACGCGATGCCGATGATCAGCCAGCCGTAATAGAACGGCAGGCGCGACGCCCAATGGCGGGACGCTTCCATCACCTGGCTCGCGCGTGCTTCACGATCGACACTGATCCGTTGGACGCAACTCTCATCACCAACTCCGATCAAGCGGCCGAGTGACGGCGCATGCCGGCTGCTTCATCGCACTACAGCCCCCCGGCTCATTGGCAAGCGACATCTCGTCTACTGTTGACAGGACAATCACGGAAAAGGCACGTTTTTGGGATGGACGTCTTCGACCGGCTGAAGGCGGCGGCCGCCGCCGATTGGCAGAACTATGTCGACCACCCGTTCGTGCGCCAACTGGGCGCGGGCACGCTGCCGCAGGCGGCGTTTCGCGCTTACCTCGTGCAGGACTACCTGTTCCTGATCCAGTTCGCCCGCGCCTACGCGCTCGCCGCCTACAAGGGCCGCGCGCTGGCCGACATCCAGGCGGCGCACGGGGGGCTTGCCGCCATCCTCAGCGAGATGGAGCTCCATATCCGGCTGTGTGGCCGTTGGGGGCTCTCGCCGGACCAGATCGAGGCTGCCCCCGAGCATCGAGCGACGATCGCTTATACGCGTTTCGTGCTGGATTGCGGTGCGGCTGGAGACCTCCTCGATCTGCATGTTGCGCTGGCGCCTTGCGTCGTCGGCTATGCCGAGATCGGCCGCAACCTTGCCCCGCGCGGCGTCGATGCGCTCGGCGACCATCCCTATCGCGAATGGATCGGCGAGTATGCCGGCGAGACCTATCAGGACGTGGCCGTCGCGGCGCGCCGTCACCTCGACGATCTGGCGGCGAGAGCCATGACCGAGCGACGTTTCCCCGCGCTTGCCGCGCTGTTCGGCCAGGCGTCACGACTGGAGGCCGATTTCTGGCAGATGGGCCTGGCCGCCGCGGGCGCCTGATGCGGGGCGCTATCCGGCTCGGCTCCGGCGCCAGCCTTTGCTATCCCCGAGCCGCTTTTCACGCTCAGGTCCCATGCCTTCGCCCTGCGCGATCGCCGCCTGCAGAAGCGAGCTCGCCGCCTGCAACAGCTGAAACTCGTTCAGCGTTTCGCATCGGCTGAGCAGGTCAGCGAGGACGACGGGGTCGACTTGGTCGGCATGATCGATGACCTTGCCGATTGCTTCCACGATGGCGGCCGTCGGGGTGTCCGACACGGTAAAATCGCTCAGATCCATCTCTATCGTCGTCTCCTTTAGGCGGGTATTGCTGCCCCGCTGACGGGCGAACGCGCTGCCGCCCCTAGAAGCGGATCGACGCGCCCACCACCGGCCCGTGCTGGATGACGTCCCAGCGAAAGCCGCCTTTCTCGTAGTCCTGGTAAAGCGCCCGGTAGCCTGCGCGAACGAGGGTCTGGTAGCCGAGCAGCATGGTGCGATAGCCGAGGTAGGCCTGACCGTTGAGGCTCAGCCGGGAGCCGGCGCCGAAGCCACCGGCATCGCCCTCGAGCAGCAGGTTCCAGCGGTCCGTGAGATCGATGTTGATCCGCGCGCCGACGAACGGGTCGACCCAATGCTCGCTCTCGGAGACGTCCAAGCCGGCGACGCGGACGCGACCGGTCAGCCGCGTCCAGCGGACGCCGGCCGTCGGCTCGATGGCAAAGGTCCGCGGCGCGCCGAACACGGTGTTGCCGCCGAGGTCGGCCTCGTAGATGCGGTAGAACGCGCCGGCGCTGACGATCGTCGACGTCATGCCGACACCGGCATCGAACGACCTGACCTGCTCGTCCGACGACACGTCGGCGTACTGACCGTTCACGTAGGCGCCAAACCGCCCGTTGGTCACCTCGACCGCGCCCATGAACCCGAAGTCGAGGTTCTTCAGGGTATCCGCGAACGGCACGTCGACGTGCCTGGGAATGCCGAAGACCGCCGCGTCGCCGTTCAGGGACGAGGCCCAGAGATAGGGGCTGACGACGATGGCCCAATCGGATTGAGCCGCCTGGACCTGCGGCGGCATCGCGACCGATACCGCATCGGCAGCGGCGGCCGCGCCGGCCGCCGTCAAGCACCCGGTCAGGGCGACGGCGCAGAGTCTGACCCATGTCATGATCCGCTCCTGTCGATCACGGCTTCGGGAGGGGCGGCTTGCTCCGCAAGGCGGCGTGCCACGGCGCTTTTGGCTTCAATCGCATGGATCATCGTCCCCCTCTCGTGCCGATCCACGTCCCCGCCGCACTGGGACGCAGTCGCAAGCCCCCCTTCCGCCAACGCGTGACGGCCCATGCGCCGCCTAGCACGGGCGCCGGTCCCGCGATCCTCATTCCGTCTCATTTGGCTCGTCGCGCCGTCTCCGCGCGCATGGCGCCCCCGCCACGCCGGCGCTGGCGGGTGACGCCGTCAGCGGTCGCGCAGCCGCTCCGCGTAGGCCGCAAAATGCTCTTGCAGGTGGCCCAGCGGCTGACATGCCAGCGCGAGCGCCATCCCCTCCCGGCGCGCTTCGGTCGGCGTCATGGCAAAGCGGGCGCGAAAGGCCCGCAGAAGCTGGCTGCTGCTCGAGAACCCGAGGCTGAGGGCGATGTCGGTTATCGAGCGCTGGCCGCGCAGGAGCTCCCGGCAGGCCGCATCCAGCCGCCGTTCACGCACAAGCCTGGCCACCCCGCCATCGGCGGCGAACATCCGGTAGAGATGCGCGCGAGAGATGCGGAAGCGGCGCATGAGCACGACGGGACCAAGGTCCGGATCGGCAAGATGGGCGTCGACGAAGGCCAGCACGTGCCGCCGCAGCACCGGCGCCAGCACCGGGTCGGCGTTTGAGCCCAGAGGAGCGCGCCGCGCGAGCCCGGAAGCGATCAGGTCGATCGCCGCCTCCTCGATGGCGAGGGCGTCCTCCCGGTCGAGGCCCGGCGTCATGTGGGACAGGCTGACGATGAAATCGGCGAGCACCTGCGTCATGGGAGCCCCCGCCTCGAGCACGAGCCCATGCAGACTGCGCCCGCCGGCCGCCCTGTCGACCCGCTGGCGCGGCAGCACGACGGAGATGCGCGAGCCCGAGCTGACGTGGGTCACGAGCGGGCGGGCGAGATCCAGGACGAAGATGTCCCCGGGCGCCGCGGCAACCGTCCGGCCGTCGCAGTCACCGCTGAGGGAGCCGGCGGCGAGCAATTGAACCAGATAGTGGTCGAGGCCGCCTTGCGCGATCACGCGCCGGTCGCGACGGTAGCGCTGTGCGTTGAAGCTGGTCGGGCCGATCAGCAGCGAGCCGATCCCCCGTGACCGCACCGAGCCCCGGAGCACGCTATCCCGATCGTCAGGGGGCAGCGTGGTCTCGAAGACGGGCCGGGTGATCTCGCGCCAGACCTCGTTGCGCAGGCCCGGCTCCACCAGATCCGTCGTCAGCAGAAGCTCGTCCTGCGCCACTCGCCTCCCCCGATCGCCTCACGCCCCCTGCGAGGAAGCCGCAATATCAGCGATCGCACGGAACAGGGCTAGTGTGACGTATCGGAAAATCACCGCCCGCGGGACTTCGACGGAGGCCGCCCCATGGGGCGCTGCCGAAGCGCTTCACCGGCTTGGAGGTCGACCCGTCACCGCGCGCTCCATCGACAGCAAAGCGGGAGCAAAACACTCGCGTCGCGCAGGTCGATGCCCCGCCCAACGCGGATCAGTTCAGGCGTTCTATAAGAATCCGATCATAAAATCATGAAATAATTTGTCGCCTAACTCACGATATCATCGATATAAGATCAACGAAAATCGATATATTAATGAAACAATTCGCACATCAATAACATGATTGTCACAATTCACCATCTTGACTTATAAATTATATCATTACACTTAAGGGCAAGGCGAGCTTGGCCACTCGTGCCACGACAGCAAGAGGGTAAGGCAATGGTTGGCGCTGAACTGGGGTACATCGCGAGCGTCGTGGAAGGCCAAGGTCCAGGGCCCGGCGACTATGCCGACCTGATGGCGGCGTTCGACCGAATCCATCGGACTCTCTTCGTCGTGGAGCACGGGATATCCAATCGCGCCGAATGCGACTCGGCCGTGCCGTCCTTCTTCAGCAAGCACCGCGACGTATTCAGGACGACATGGACGATGCAGGGCTTCGTCCACGCCAAGCCCCACGGCTACGCCGGCGACTTCGAGCTCATTGAACGCATCTACGCGAAGATCGCATCCCAGAGGAGCGACCTGGTCAAATGGGACACCTTCTTTCATGAAAGCGCAGGATCAAAAGCCGTACGCGACAGATCCAACGTTCTTTCCTCGATACTGAAAGAAATGCGCCCGAAGACGTTACTCTCCGTCGGCTGTGGGCCCGCCTTGGACGTCTGCATGGCCGCTCAGCAAGCAGACTACTTACAATCGATCGCTTTTCTCGACAATGACGAAAAGGCAATTTCCCGCGCCAGGCTGAATTTCAATCTTCTATGCAGCCCGGACATAGAAGCACATTTTATACATAAGAACGCACTTCGCTTTCGCGCTGGAGCGAACTACGATCTGATTTGGTCGTCGGGCTTGTTCGATTACCTGAGCGATAAGGCGGCCGCGGTCCTGCTGAAGCGCTTGCGCGAAAGTCTCCGGCAAGGCGGAACGATCGCTGTCGGCAACTTCGCCCACGACAACCCCTCACGGTCTTACATGGAAGTCGTCGGCGACTGGTTCTTGATTCACCGCGGACCAGCAGATCTCATGCGCCTCGCGGCTCATGCAGGGTTCGAGCGATCGAAGGCGCGCGTTATTGCCGACGAGACCGGCATAAATCTTTTTCTTATCGCCGAAGCTGCGTGACGCGATCGTCGTCGGCTCGCTCCAGGGCCTAGCAGGGAGGCGGGGCAGCCGCGGCGCGCTCCGCGAGGTGCCTCTCCCCGCGTGCGCACCGGAACAGGCACATCCAAGGCCCCTCCAGAGCCGAGGCCGGACGGGCGGCCTCCTCCCTCGGGCGGATGTCACAGCCTCCGAGGAGAGGCCGCCACGCCCGTCGCGACCGCCGTCCCGAGAAATAATTTTCGGATAATCCTATAAATTAAGATATCAGTCCTCCGACAGCAACAAAATATGAAAACGGCATCTGTATAACGGCCCGCTGCGGCGGTGATATACAGGCAGGTGGAGCCGCACCGACCGCGGTACTGCCCTGCCCGCGGCGCGGTCGCGCCGACAATGCCGAAGGTGAGCCGTGTCCGATCGTGCCGAGGCTGTGACCATTGCGAGCCATCGCCCGGCGGCGGTATGGACGGCGATCGCCGAGGAGGTCGCGGCCGAGCTGCACGCCAGCGCGGTGGCGCGCGAGCGCGCCGGCGCTGCGCCGGTGGCGGAGATCGAGCTGCTGCGGCGTGCGGGCCTGCTCACGCTGCTCAATCCGGCCGAGCACGGCGGCGGTGGCGGCCGGTTCATCGATTCCTTCCGCGTCGTCCGCGCCCTCTCGCGGGCCGACGCCAACGTCGGCCAGCTGCTCAGCTATCACTACCTGCTGTCGGCCAGCGCCTTCACCCGCGCCCTGCCCCAGCAGCGCGACGCCCTGATCCGACGCTCCGTCGCCGACCAGTGGTTCTGGGGCGGCGCCTCCAACCCGCGCGACGCGACGCCCGTCCTGACGCCGGACGGTGACGGCTTCCGCCTGAACGGCCGCAAGACCTTCGCCTCCAACGCCGCGGTCGCCGACCGGATTACGCTGCGCGCCCAGCTCGGAAACGACGTCGTGTTCATCGCCGCGCCGGGCCGAGCGCCCGGCATCACCCATGTGCACGACTGGGACGCCTTCGGCCAGCGCCTCACCGAAAGCGGCAGCGTCGAATTCCGCGACGTCGCCATCGCCCGCAGCGAGGTGCTCGGGCCGCTGCCGCCGCCTCAGGCCAAGGACGTGCCGCCGTCGGCCACGCTGGTGGTGCCGACCCACCAGCTCTACTTCGTCAACTTCTACCTGGGTACCGCGGAAGGGGCGCTGGCCGAGGCCAAGGCCTATGTCACGGCCCACGCCCGGCCGTGGCAGACCTCCGGCGTGCGGGCTGCGCATGAGGACCCGTACGTGCGCGAGCACTACGGGCTGCTCTACGCCGACGTCCGCGCCGGCCTGGCGCTCGCCGACGAAGCAGCCGTGACCCTGCAGGAGGCCCACGACAGGGGCGCGGCGCTGACCCGAGCCGAACGCGACGCGGCGGCGGCCACCGTCTACGCCGCCAAAGTGCACAGCACCCGGGTGGCGCTCGACGTGACCTCCCGCATCTTCGACCTGATGGGCGCCCGTTCCACCGGCGCCGCCTACGGCTTCGACAGGTTCTGGCGCAACGTCAGGACTCATACGCTGCACGATCCCGTCGCCTACAAGGCCCGGGAGGTCGCCGAATACGCCTTCACCGGGACCATCGCGCCGAACCCGCTCTACAATTGAGGCTGCGGCTGGCGGCCGGAGCTATGGCAAGACGACGTCAATCCGCCTCCAACGACCGGTAGATCTCGTCCTCCTGGGCGAAATGCAGCCGGGTGATCGCTTCGAGGCCGTGGAGCAGGCGCTGGATCTCGTAGCGCTGCGCGTCGTCCGGCCCGGCTTCGGCGACGGCCTCGCGGAGGGCGCGCAAATTGTGGACCTGACGCTGGATCTCCATATGGGTTCGGCTCATGCCTGCCAAGGCGTCCGGCCCACCGTCCGTGCGGCGAAGGCGGGCGTAAATCTGCTCGTCGTGCGTCTCATGCGGCAGGAGCCGCTCCCGCAACGCCACCTCGAGCTGCGCGAGCTGGCTCTGGACCTCGAGCCGCGGCAAATGGCGGATCCGTTCGCCCGTCATGCGGATGTCGTCGACGACATCGGCCAGAGCGCGATGCTCGGCTTCGAGCGTCAGCAGGTCCTCCTGGCCGAGTCGATGCCGCGCGCCGAACCGGACCGGTCCTCCCAAGGCACGCAACGCATTCATGATGGCGGCGACGTCGATAGCCTCCTGCAATAGCGCGCCCTCGACGGGCGCCAGATAGCCGAATGCGGCCGCGATCATCCCCACGAGCGACAAGGCCATGCCGACATAGACGCTTTGCAGCGCGATGCCGCGCGAACGGCGGGCGATGCGGATGGCGCTGACCAGCCGGTCCAGCCGATCGACCAGGATCACCACGTCCGCGGCTTCGGAGGACGCCGCGGCTCCCTGAGCCCCCATGGCCACACCGACATCGGCGGCCGCCAGGGCCGGGGCATCGTTGACGCCGTCGCCCACCATCAGGACCGGGCCGTTGGCCCGCTCGGCCGCCACCGCAACGGCCTTGTCCTGCGGCTTCATATCGCTGATGACGCCGTCGACCCCGAGAAATGCGGCGACGCCGGCAGCCAGATCGGCGCGGTCGCCGGTCACGAGGACGATGCGCCGGACACCGGCATCGCGCAGATGCCGCAACACCGCGCCGGCTTCTGGCCTGACCTGATCCGCCAACAGCAGGGCACCGGCGATCGCTCCGTCGACGGCAACCGCCACGGCGACCGTGCCGTCGCGGCGGATCCATTGGCCCACCTCGCGGGCGAACGGCGAGAGGTCGGCCTTTGCCGCCACGAAATCCCAGCCGCCGACGCGCACCTCCTGGTCCCCCACCCGCCCGACGACGCCCGATCCCGGCACCTCGCGCACATCAGTCGGCGCGGCGAGCGCCAGGCCGCGCTCGCGCGCAGCGGCGACGAGGGCCTGCGCCACCACGTGGGGCGAGCTCTGGTCCAACGACGCGGCCAGCCTGAGCAGCTCGAGGCTGTCCCACGGCGCGCACGTCTTGGTCTCGACGAGGCGGGCGTGGCCGTCGGTGACCGTGCCCGTCTTGTCCAGGAGAACCGTCCTGGCGCCGGCGAGCCGCTCGAGCGCGCCCCCGCCTTTCACGACCACGCCCCGCTTCGCGCAGCGCGACATGCCCGCGATGATCGCCACCGGCACGGCGAGGATCAGCGGACACGGCGTCGCCACGACGATGACCGCCAAGGCGCGCACAGCCTCCCCGCTCAGTGCCCAGGCGGCGCCTGCTATGGCCAGCGTGAGGACCAGGAACAGCAGGGCGAAGCGATCGGCCAGCCGCGCCATCGGCGCCTTGGCGTCCTGCGCCGCCTCGACCAGCCTGACGATGCCCGCATAGGTGCTATCGGCCGCCGCGCTCGTCGCCTGGAGATCGAAGGCGTCGCCAGCATTCGTGGAGCCGCTCAGTACGGGCTCGTCGGCCTTGCGCCGCACCGGCAGCGCCTCGCCGGTCAACGCGGATTCGTCGAGTATGCCGACCCCCGCCACGATAGTGCCGTCGACGGGGACGACCTCGCCGCGGCGCACGAGAAGGCGGTCGCCGGGCGCCAGATCGGCCAGCGCGACCTCCTCGAGGCCCGCGGCCGCGTAGCGGGCGGCACTGCGCGGCATGCGGCTCAGCAGCGCCGTCATCTCGCGCCGGGCCCGTTGCTGTGCAAAGTCTTCCAGTGCCTGGCCGCCCGTGAACATCAGTGCGACGATGATGCCGGCAAGGTGCTCACCGAACGCGAGCGCCCCGCCCATCGCCAGGACGGCAAGGAGATCGAGGCCGAATTCGCCGCGACGAAGGCTGATCCCGATATCGATGACGAGGACCGCGAGGGCGGCTCCGGTGCCGGCCGACCAGACGTCCGCGGCGAGATCCGCCCGCCCGGCGAGCCAGGCGACCCCGCCCGCCAGGAGCGCTGCCGCCACCGCCGGCAGGAGAAGGCGCTTGCCCGCCCGCCATCCCTGCCACGGCGCGTGTGCGGGGTCCTGCTTCGGCAAGGCCCTACGCCCGCCGCGGCGGAGCCGGCAGCATGCGCTGCACGATGCCGTCACGATGCGCGAACTGGTGATAGATCGCCGCGAGCATGTGGCCGACGGCCAGCGCGATCAGCGCGTATGAGGCGAGCTCATGGGCCGCCGTCAGGGGACGAAAGAGCTCGGGCGTGCGTGCGAAAGGCGAACTCACATGGAACAGCCCGAAGTCGATGCCGCGCCCACGGAAGAAGAGCGTCGGAAGGCCGATCGCGGGGATGAGGATCATCAGCACGTAGAGGAGACCATGGACGGCGAGGGCGGCCCGCCGCGTCAGCGTTCCGAGCGTAGCGGGAAGCGCCGGCGGCCTGTGCGCGAGCCGCCAGACGAGCCTGACGATACTGAGGAGCAGCACCGACAGGCCGACGAGGACGTGAAGGTTCACGGCCGCGCCGGTCCACGCTTGCGGAAAGCTGTCAACTGCCAGGCCAAGCCCGAAGGCGATCACGATCAGCAGGGCGATCGACCAATGGAGAATGATCGCCACCGTTCCGTAACGATACTGCTCAGACATGAGCCCGCCTGCTCGCCCCCTCGGATTTACGGCAGCAGACCAGCACGGATCGGGGCTCCTCTCGTTGATCTGGCTCAATCGCCGCCGGGGTATCGGACGTTGTGTTTGTGCAGGCGCATCCCACAGAAACAGAGTCCACATGACCAGCTGATCTGAGAATTATATTTTCTATTCCAGCCTTCAATAAAGTAGTTGATTTTCTTGTGACCAGCATCCTTTGCCGATAACTGTCGTCGCTTCGACGCCGCAGGGCTTGTCTTCCGACAGCCGGGCCCCGGTCTCGCGCGATGTTCACACAAAGGGTCAGGCCGAGGATGATTGCAAGGCAGTTGCACCTGGGGGCCAATCTGCACGGGCCCGGCGGCCACGAGGGCGCCTGGCGCTGGCCGTCGTCCGATCCGAACGCATTCATCAACATCAAGCAGTATATCGCCGGCACGCAGATCGCCGAGAGCGGCCTGTTCGACGTGGTCTTCGTCGGCGACTCGCCGGCGGTGCAGCTTGACCTGGCGGTGCAGCCACCGACCACCGGGTTCGAGCCGACGGTGCTGCTCACGGCGGTGGCGACGGCCACCTCGTCGATCGGCCTCATCGCCACCGCCTCGACCACCTACAACGATCCCTACAACCTGGCCCGGCGGCTCCTGTCCCTCGACGTCATCAGCGACGGGCGGGCGGCGTGGAACGCGGTCACCACCTACAATCCGGGCGCCACGGCCAACTTCGGCGGCTACGAGCTGGAGCGCGAGGCACGCTATCGGCGCGCCGAGGAGTTCGTCGAGCTGGTCCGCGCCCTCTGGCGCAGCTGGGGCGATGGCGCGATCGTCGCCGACAAGGCATCGGGCCGCTATGTGGACACCACACGGCTCCGCCCGGTGGAGCGGCCTGGCGAGCACTTCTCCGTCCGCGGTCCCCTGACCCTGCCCGGCTCGCGGCAGGGCTATCCGGTCATCGTGCAGGCCGGCGGATCGGCGGCCGGCCAGCGGCTCGCGGCGAAGAGCGCCGACGTGGTGTTCGCCGCCGCGGTGGAGCTGCCGCTGGCGCTGCGGGAGGCCGAGAAGGTCCGCGTCGCGGCCCGGCGGCTCGGCCGCGCGCAGGTGCCGCTGATCATGCCGGGTCTCGTCACCATCATCGGCGGCACGGAAGCGGAGGCCCACCAGCGGCGCCAGGCGCTCGACGCGCTCATCGACGGCGAGACCACGATCCGTTCGCTTGCCGCCAAGCTGGGCGTACCTGCGGACGCGCTGGCCCTCGACCGGCCGGTGCCCGAGGAACTGCTGCCGTCGCGGGACGACGTGAAGGTGCCGCACGGCTTCTTCCAGACCATCGAGCACCTCATCCGCGAACGGCGGACCGTGCGCGAGATCGCCAGCGCCGCCCAGGGGCGCGGCAACGGCCACCGCGTCATCTGCGGCACACCCGAGCAGATCGCCGCGTCGATCGCGGAATGGTTCGAGGCGGGCGCCGCCGACGGCTTCAACATCATGCCGGACGTCCAGGCCGACGGCCTGCCAGCGTTCGTCGACACGGTGGTGCCCCTGCTGCAACGACGCGGCATCTTCCGCACCGCCTACGCCGGCTCGACCCTGCGCGAGCACCTCGGCATCGGCACGATCTCCGCGCAGCCGGCTGCCGCGTGAGTTCGCGCCGCGCACGCCGCCGAAATGGATCCAGACGCAAAGGACCAACGCCCATGACCGCCGTGATCGAGCGCGCGACCCGGATCCTGCCGGTCGCCGCCCTCGCCGTCCTCGCCGCCCTCGGGCTTCAGCTGGTCAGCGCCGCGGCGACGCATGCCGCCGAGCCGCTCAAGGTCGGCACCACGAGCGGCCCGATCGCCGACATCATCCAGCATGCGGCCGCCCGGGCCAAGGACAAGGGTGTCGACGTCAAGATCATCGAATTCTCGGACTGGGTGACGCCGAACGAGGCCCTGCGCAACGGTGATATCGACGCCAATCTGTTCCAGCACGTGCCCTTTCTCAACGCCGCCATCGCTGCCCGCGGCTACGATTTCAAGGCCGTGGCGCCGACCTACGTGCTGGCCGTGGGCCTCTATTCCAAGAAGATCAAGAAGCTTGCGGACGCCAAGGACGGCTCCACCGTGGCCATCGCCAGCGATCCGGTGAACGGCGCGCGCGGCCTGCTGCTGTTCGAGAAGGCCGGCCTGATCAGGCTGCGCGCCGGCGCCGGCGAGAAGGCGACGGTGACCGACATCGTCGCCAACCCGAAGAAGCTGAAGTTCATCGAGGTGGAAGCGCCACAGCTGCCGCGGGTGCTCGACGACGTGGAGCTCGCCCAGGTCAGCATCAGCTATCTCATCGCCGCCGGCGGCGACCCGGACGCGGCGCTGATCACCGACGGCTTCGGCGAGGCCCGCTATGCGCTGCAGTTCGTCACCAAGACCGCCAACGCCGACGATCCGCGGCTGAAGCGGTTCATCGACATCTACAGATCGCCCGAGGTCAAGGACTACATCGTCAAGACATACGGCCGCTACCTCGTGCCGGTGTGGTAAGGGCCTCGTGTGGTGGATCCGACGTTCCCGCCGTTCGCACGACATCCGCGCTCAGGAACTTCAGATCCATTGAACCACGCTAGAATCAAAGAGTTTCCGTTGTGGCTGCGGCATCCGAAATGCGGATTCGCCATGTAATCGACGAGCGAGGTCACGATGGGGTTGCAGGGACTATGGGGTCAGGATCCGACCCCGCGGTATGATCGTCTGGCCGCGCCCTTCCGGCCGGTCTTCGCGCACATCGCGGAGGGCGCGCTGGCGCGCGAGCTTGCCCACACGCTGCCGCACGAACCGCTGGCGCTGCTGAAGCAGGCGCGGTTCGGCGCCCTGCGGCTCGCCGAGGACGAGGGCGGCCAGGGTGTCGGCTTCGCCGAGCTGGCGGCGTTGATTATCGAGCTGGCCGAAGCGGATTCCAACGTCGCCCAGGCGCTACGCGGCCATTTCGGCTTCGTCGAGGACGTGATCAACCGCCGGCCGGGCGCTGTGCGGCGGCGGTGGGCCGAGCGCTTCGCGCGCGGCGAGATCACCGGCAACGCCTGGACCGAGATCGGCGACGCCCGCATTGCCGCGTTCCTGACCCGCATCACCGAACGCGACGGGCATTTCTTTCTCGACGGGACGAAATACTACACCACGGGCTCGCTCTTCGCCGACTGGATCGACGTGGGCGCCACCAGCCCCGCCGGCGAGCGCATCGCCGTCGCGGTCTCGCGGCACGCCGACGGCGTCACCATCGAGGACGACTGGGACGGTTTCGGGCAAACGCTGACCGCCAGCGGCACGACGGTGTTCGCCAACGTGCCGGTCTCGCCCGACGATATCGTGGCCGCCGACCAGCGCTTCCGCTACGCGTCGGCGTTCTTTCAATTTTATCACCTGGCGACCCTGGCCGGCGTCGGCCGCGCCCTGACCCGCGACCTGTCGCTGGCGGTGGCGGCGCGGCGCCGCACCTATACGCACGCGGCGGCCGCGCGCTCCAGCGAGGATCCGCAGGTGCTGCAGGTCGTCGGCCGCGTCCGGAGCGCGGCCTACGCCGCCGGCGCCATCGTGTTCCACACGGCGCGCGCCCTGGACCGCGCCTTTGCCGTGCGCATCTCCGACGACGCGGACGAGATCGAGGAGGCCAACGCGACGGCGGAGCTCGAGGTGGCGCAGGCCCAGACCGTCGTCTCCGACCTGGTCCTGGAGGCCGCAACCATCGCCTTCGACGCGCTGGGCGCCTCGGCGACGAAGAAATCGGCAGGCCTCGACCGCCACTGGCGCAACGCGCGGACGCTCGCGTCCCACAACCCGCGCATCTACAAGGATCGCATCGTCGGCGACTTCTCGGTCAACGGCACCCCGCCGCCGTACCAGTGGCGCACGGGCGAAGCGTAGAGCGCTCGCCGGTCCGCTTGTTCACTGCGCCGGCGCAAGCTGCCTCCGACCGAGGACGACGAAGCTCAACGCCGAGAGCGCCCACGCGCACAGCGCGGCGTAGAGCATCACCCAGCTGAAGCCATGCGCGAGTGCCTGCCCGGCCAGCAAGCGGGAGATGCCGCCGGCCTCGGCCGCTTGCAGATTGCCGGCTGCAATCGTCTCGACAAGCCCGTCGATCGTCGTTCCGACCCCGCCTCGTGGAGCAGCCGGCCCGAGATCGGCGCGAATGCCCTGAAGAAGGATGAAGCCCATCAGTGCGATGTTGATGGCGAGCGAGATCATGCGCGCGCTCATGTCCATGCCTGACGCCATCCCGCCCCGTTCAATCGGAACCGAAGCTGTCGCGGTATTCGTGACGGGCGTGTTCATCAGTCCGATCCCCGTCCCGGCCATGATGCAGCCCGGTAGCATCGTCGCCCAGCCCGCATGGTTGCTGGTCGCGGCAAGCCGCATGAGCACGAAGCCGGTCCCGATGACGAAGAGGCCGAAAGGAATGACGAACCGCGGACCATAGCGCAGGAGAAGTCGTTCGCCGAACGGCGGGGCGATCAGCGTCGGCAGCGTGTAGGCAAGCAAGGTGAGCCCTGCGACCACGCTGTCGTAGCCGAGGACGGCCTGGAAATAGATCGGCAGATAGACGACGAAGGGCCAGAAGCTGAAGTTCATGCCAGTCGAGCCGAGCAGCGCGCCCGAGAAGCTCGGGGAGCGGAAAGCGCCGAAGTCGAACATTGGCCGCGTCACCTTCATCTCCACGACGACGAAGGCGAGGGAGCTGACCGTGCCCAGCGTGGCGACACCGAGCCCGATCGGATCATCGGAGCGAAGCGCCTGTCCGCGCGTGATCAGATAGACCAGGCAGAAGACGGCCAGCGACAACGTGAGCATACCGGCAAGATCCATGCGAACGGCGTGGGGATCGGACGACTCCGTGACACCAGCGCGGGCAAGGGCAAGAGCGATGATCGCCGCCACCACGTGGACGAGAAACACCCATTCCCAGCTCAAGGCGACGACCGTCAGGCCACCGACGAGCGGGCCGAATCCCAGGCCGCTGCCGAAGACGATTCCCCACCAGCTGAATGCCACGCTGCGTTCCCGCCCGTCCCGGAACTGATGGGAGAGCACCGCGATCTGGCAGGCCAGCATGGCGGCCGCCCCGGCTCCCTGGACGAACCGCGCGGCGATCAGGATGGGAGCGTTGGCCGCCAGTCCGCAGGCCAGCGAAGAGACACCGAAGACGGCAATTCCCGCCATGAACACACGCTTGCGTCCGAAGCGGTCCGCCAAGGCGCCCGAGGCCATCAAGCACGCGGTCATCGCTATGGTGTAGGCATTCATGATCCATTGGAGCTGCTGGAAATCCGCGGAAAAGACCTGTTCCAGAGTCGGCAGGATGGCCGGGATGCTCGATATCTCGAGACCGAACATCAGCGCCGAAAGGCACACCGCGGCCAGAGCAACTTTATTCGCTGAGGATTTATTCAGAATCATGCCTTAACCTTGCTTCACTCGGCCGCCGCAAGGTGGTCTATAAGTTTCATACTTACTTATTTTATTGTGATGACACCGTTTGAGCGGCCGCGATTATCTTGGCCAAAGTGCCGTCGCGTTGATTATAATGCAATTCTATGGCAGGCTATTTCAGTGATAATGGATCCGGATGACGATCATGACGACGCTCGAGGTCGACTGCGTTCGCGCCTTTCTGATGGTTGCGGATCATCGCAGTTTCACCCGCGCGGCCGAAGCTCTGGGCATCACTCAGGCTGCAGTGAGCGTGAAGCTGAAAAGGCTCGAAGAGCGCCTCGGCCAGAAGCTGATCGAACGCACGCCACGGCAGGTTCGCCTGTCGGCTCAGGGCGAGATCTTCTTCCCGTCGGCACGCGAGTTTCTGGCGGCCCATGAGCGGGCCATCGCTGGTCTGACGACGGCCCGGCGCCGCTTCAGGCTTGGAATCGCCAGCCATGTCATGGGACCGGAAGTCCCCACGCTGCTGGCACGGCTGAAGTCACTCGACCCGGCGCTGACGATCGAAGTTCTGCTCGACACCTCCCGCGCGCTGCTCGACTCTTTCGAGGCAGGCCGGCTCGATGCCGTCATCATCCGCAGCGACGACGACCGGCGTGACGGCGAAGTGCTGGGGCCGGAACATTTCGGCTGGTTCGCGTCTCCGGATTTCGTGCACCGCGCCGACGAACCGCTGCCCATGGCGGGGCTGTCGCCCTGCTGCCTGGTTCGTAACCTGGCGACCCCGCTGCTCGCTCGTGCTGCGATTCCCTGGACGGAGGTGTTCATTGGCGGAACCACCGCCATAGCGGCTGCGCTTTCGGCGGGCCTGGCAGTCGCTCCCTTTCCGCGCCGCCTCGCCCCTGTCGATGTGGTCGACGTCGGCGACGCGCTGGGACTGCCGCCGCTTCCCTCGTTGTCGCTGGTGCTTCACTCCTCCCTCTCCGATCCGAGGACAAAGGAGACCCTGCGCGCGATCACGGCCGCGTTTCGCGAGCATCGCAAGTCGAGCAACAAGCCAATGTGCCTCGCCCAAGAACATCCGGTGTAGATCGTCCGCCAATCCCGGCCCTTCTGCCGCCCCGTCCGTCTCGATACCGATAACGCCTCCGGTGGTGCGATGGCGGGCGTCTCGATTTCATCCAAGAGCGATTATTGTGCCGGGCTCGGTCGCCGTTTGCGGCGCGCGGCAAATAGCGTCGGACGCCACCATCAGCTCACGTCCGTCCCGGCTAAAGCCCGCGGCGGCCGGTCGCCGCGCCCCGCAGGTCGCCAGTGGCGCATATTTCGGCCATAAGCCTACTTTTTCGCCAATTTTGGCGGATCCAGCTTGATTTTAATTTCAAATCGGGAAATGAGATGCGTGCATCATTTCTGATTTGGAATTCATGGACCTTCCGTCACTTGAGATCATGCGTGTGGTCGCGGCCGAACGCAGCGTCACACGCGCGGCCAAGGTGCTGGCGCGCGCGCCCTCCAACGTGACCATCCGTGTGCAGCAGCTCGAGCGCGACCTCGGCGTGTCGCTGTTCAGCCGCGACGGCAAGCGGATGACGTTGACCCGGGAGGGCGAGACCTTCCTCACCTACGCCAATCGTCTGCTGGCCCTGGCGCAGCAGGCCCGCGAGGCTGTCAGGCCGCTCGTGCCGGCCGGCAACCTGCGTGTCGGCAGCATGGAAAGCACCGCCGCAAGCCGCTTGCCCGGTGCTCTGGAACGGTTTCATGCGCGCTGGCCATCGGTGTCGGTCAAGCTCGCCATGGGCGCGACCCGCGAGCTCGTCCGCGACGTGCTGGACGACCAGCTCGACTGCGCGCTCATCGCCAGACCGGCCGACGAGATGGCGGGCTTCGGCGACGTCGACGCCGAGCGCGTCTTCACCGAGGAGTTGCTGATCGTCATGCCCGGCGACCACCCCGACATCAGCAACGCCACAGATCTGCAGGTCGACACGCTGGTCGCGCTGGAGCCGGGGTGCACCTACCGGCGCATCGCCGAGACCTGGGGGCGTCAATCGCCCGGGCTGCACACCGCCGAAGTGGCCTCCTACCACGCCATCCTGGCGAGCGTCGCGGCGCGGGAGGCGGTCGGCGTCATGCCGCGCTCGGTCCTCGACCTCATGCCCCAGCCGGCGCCGCTCAAGACGTACAGCCTCGGCGACGTCGACACGCTGTTCATCCGCCGGCGGAGCAACCGTCCGCCGGCCTTCGATGCCTTTCTGGATGCCCTGACCGCACCGCCGTAACGGATCGCATCCCGGCCTGCCTCCAACCGGCTCGGCGCGGCACGCCCGTTCGACCGCCCTATTCGTGACCTGCCGTCCGGCCGTGGACCGCGGGAGAGGTTTCCCATGTCCAAAGTGCCCGATCGGCCTCCCTCCGCCTCCTCAAAGGCCCGCCTGCGCCTTTTTGCACCCATCCTTGCGGGCGCGACGCTGCGCGAGCGCATGATCGCCTGCCTGGGCGCGCTGATCGGCATCGGCCTGACCGGGCTGCTGTGTGGCCTCATCCTCGGCAACGGTCCCCATGTCCCGCTCCTGGTGGCCCCCATGGGCGCATCCGCCGTGCTGCTGTTCGCAGTGCCGTCGAGCCCGCTCGCCCAGCCATGGTCGATCATCGGCGGCAACACGTTGTCCGCGCTCAGCGGCTTTCTGGTCGGGCGCGCGGTGCACGATCCGGTCGCGGCGGCGGGTGCGGCGGTCGCGCTTGCCATCGCCGTGATGTCCTTCACGCGCTGCCTGCATCCGCCGGGCGGCGCGGCCGCCTTGACGGCGGTTCTCGGCGGACCGGCGGTGGCGAGCTGGGGCGTGCTCTTTCCGCTCGTGCCGGTCGCGCTGAACTCCTGCATGCTGGTCGGGCTCGGCCTGCTGTTTCATCGGCTGTCACGGCGCAGCTATCCGCATGCCGCGCCGCCGCACCCCGTCAATACGCACGGGACCGCCGACCTGCCGCCCCCGCTGCGGGTCGGCGTCCATGGGGAGGACATCGACGCAGCGCTCGCCAAGCTCGACGAGAGCTTCGACATCGATCGCGGCGACATCGAGCGCCTGTTGCGCGAGGTGGAGCTGCAGGCCGTCGCCCGCTCGCACGGCGATCTCGCCTGCGCCGACATCATGTCGCGGGACGTCATCGCCATCCGGTCCGACGCGACGCGGGACGAAGCGGTGTCGCTGCTGATCCGACACAATGTCCGCGTCCTGCCGGTGACGGACGATGGCGGCCATCTCCTCGGCACGGTCGGCCTGCGCGAGCTGGTCGGCGCTGGCGACCGCCTGGCCGATGCGCTCTCCGCACCGGCAATGGCGTCCCCTGGGTCACCGGCGGTCGACCTCCTGCCGGTGCTCACGGACGGCCGAACCCATGCGGTCATCATCACCGCTCCGGACGGCCGCGTGCTCGGGCTGATCTCGCAGACCGATCTGCTGAGCGCGATGAGCCGCCTGCCCTCCATCAGGCGCTCGCCGCGGACTGGGGCGTCCGTGGCAGCCGGCGCCGCAGGATGAAACGGGTCGTTCGGCCCGCCGTTACCACGTGGGCAGGATGGTGCCCTTGAACTTGTCGGCGATGAAGAGCTTGACCGGCTCGGAGCGATACAGGGCGATGTACTGCTTCACGCGCGGGTCGTCCTTGCGATCGTCGCGCGCGGCGAACACCAGCGACCACTCCGAGCTGGCAGTCTCCAGCGCCAGCGCCTTCTTCTGGTCGAGGCCGGCCAGGAAGGCGTAGTTGTTCGACACGAACGCGGCCGCCACGTCGTCGAGCGAGCGGGCGAGCTGAGCCGCATCGATCTCGGTGAACTTCAGCCCCTTGGGGTTGTCGGCGATGTCTGCGACCGTAGCATCGGCGCCGGCGCCGGCCTTCAGCTTGATCAGACCCGCCTGCTGAAACAGGAACAGCGCCCGCGCCGCATTGGACGGGTCGTTCGGGATCGCCACGGCGGCGCCGGCAGGGATCTCGGACGCCTTGGCGTACTTCGACGAATAGATGCCGGCCGGCACGACGATCGAGGGATCCAGCGCCACGATCCGGTAGCCGCGCGCCTTGACCTGGTTGGCCAGATACGGCCGGTGCTGGAAATTGTTGAGATCGATGTCGCCCGACTGGAGCGCCGCGTTCGGCAGGTTCCAGTCGGAGAATTCGACGACCTCGACCTTCAGCCCCTGCGCGGCGGCGAGCTTGGCCGCCTCCCGCAGGATATCGCCGTAGGGCCCGGCGGAGACGCCCACCCGCAGCACCGCCGGCTGCCCCGTCACAGCCGCCTGTGGCCGCGCTTCCTCGGCCGAGGCTGCCCCGGCCAGCGCCACCGCGAATGCAAGCGCGAGCGGTCCGGCGCCGGATGGCCGGCGGTGCTCTCCGCGGCGCCGAGTCAGGCCGCGCAGCAGGACGGACAGGGCGGAAACGACTCGGCTCTTCAAGACAGGCACTCCGGCAGGTGATGACACGCGGGCTGTGCCCAGGCGCGATCGATGAAGGGAGGCTACGCCAGTCGTAGCTCCTGGTCCGCATTAGCATTGCGACCACCCTGTTCGGTACAGTTTAATCTTCTATATTTCATCGGCACGCGGCAAATACGTCTATATCTACGGGGCGCCGCGAATTTCTATTTTAATAGCGCCCCCTACCGCTACGTTGCATCCGGCGCGCACGTGTGGGGCCAACTTTTTGGGGATCATGTTGGAGCGCCGCGGTCGGCCTCACCGCAGCATCTTCCACCGCCGCACGGTCATGCTCTCGAGGCCGCGGAACACCACGGCCTCGACCAGGAGGCCGATCAGGATCACCGTGGCGAGACCGGCGAAGACGCGGTCGGTCAACAACTCGTTGCGCGCCCGGAAGATGAACCAGCCGAGCCCGCCGGAGCTTGAGCTGACGCCGAAGACGAGCTCGGCCGCGATCAGCGTACGCCAGGCGAACGCCCAGCCGACCCGCATGCCGGAGATCAGGGACGGCAATGCGCTCGGCACGAGGATATGCCAGACGTAAGCCGGCCCCTTGAGCCCATAGTTGCGCCCAACGAGGCGGTGCGTCTCGGGCACGCCCTCGAAGCCCTGCAAGGCGGCGGCGGCGAACGGCCACAACACCGCGTTGACCAGCACGAACAGCAGGCTTTTTTCGCCCAAGCCGAACCACAGCATGGCGAGCGGCAGGAGCGCGATGGCGGGCAAGGGGCTCAGCATGGCCGCCACCGTCTGCAGCGCATCCCGCAAGAAGCCGTTGGCGACGGCCAGGGACACCAGCACCGCGGCAATGGCGAGCGCCACGAGGTAGCCTTTCAGCAGCAGGACGAGCGAGCCCGCCGCCGACCACAGGAGGCCGTCGTTCAGGCTGGCATCGACAAAGGCCCGCGCCGCCTCCACGAAGCTGGGGAAGAGGATGGGGTTGCCCTGGAGCCGCGCGGCGATCTCCCACATCGCGGCGAGCGCGGCCAGGACCACGAGCCGCCGAAACGCCAGCGACTGCAGCAGACGCGGCCACCACTGCCGACCGGAGGCCGGCGGTGCGGCCGCGCCGGCGTGGCCCTCGCGCTCGGCCTCGACCGTCACGTCGCTCATGGCGACGCGTCCCGGTCGAAAAGGGCCGCATGCACGTCGCGCAGCACCCGCTGGAACGGAGCGGAGCCCATGTCGGCGGCGCCGAAGCCGGCCGTATCGAAGATGCCGATCGTCCGTCCCGGATGGGCACTCAGCAGGTGGAGGCGGGTGCCGAGGATGACGGCTTCGTCGATGGCGTGGGTGACGAACAGCACGGTGATGCCGATCTCGTCGGCGATCTCCACGAGATCGCGCTGCATCTGCAGCCGTGTCAGGGCGTCGAGCGCCGCGAACGGCTCGTCCATCAACAGGATGTCGGGATTGGTGGCGAGCGCGCGGGCGATCGCGGCGCGCTGCTTCATGCCGCCGGACAGCGCATGCGGAAATTGCTCGAGCACGCGCTCGAGTCCGACCCGCCTGAGCGCCGTCGCCGCGCGCTCGCGCGCTTCATCCCGGGGCAGCTTGCGCGCCAGACGCAGCGGAAACGCGACATTGTCGATCACCGTCTTCCAGGGCAGCAGCTGATCGAATTCCTGGAACACCACGATGCGGTCCGGTCCGGGGCCGGTCACCGGCCGGCCCGTCAGCATGCCAGCCGCCGGTTTGAGGAAGCCGGCCGCAGCCTTCAGGATCGACGACTTGCCGCAGCCGGAAGGGCCGAGCAGCACGAGCCGCTCCGCCTCGCCGATGGAGAAGCTGACGTTGTCGACCGCCCGAACCGTTGCGCCGCTGTTGTCGTAGTCGAGCGTCAGTCCGTCCGCTTCCAGCACCGGGGGCGAGGAGACGGGCCCCACCCGATCAAGCGGCGAAGCGGCGACGCCCATCGGCTCAGCTGCCCGGTTGGCCGTGCAGCTCGGGGAAGGTGTAGTCCTTCCAGCTATCGGGCTTGGTCTTGATGGCTCCCGTCTTGAAGAGAAAGTTGGCGAACTTTTCCGTCCGCAGCGGTGTCAGCGTGAACTGGACCTCCGGACTGGAGATGACCTCCTGGACGAAGACCGGATCCAGCTTCGACTTCTCGATCTTCACGTAGGTTTCAGCCGCCAGCTTCCGGTCCCGGCCAGCGATCTCCGTCGCCTCGGCGAAGGCGCGGTAGAAGGCCTCATACGTCTTTGGGTTCTCGGCGCGGAACTTGACCGTCGTATAGGCGAGCGTCGGGGTGAACGGTCCGCCCAGCACATCGTACGACGACCAGATCTTGTGGATCTTGGGGTCCTTCAGCGCCCGCTCCTGGTAGGGCGAGTTCGACAGGTGCGCCGTGATCTCCGTGGAACCCGAGAGCAGCGCCGCCGTCGCATCCGGATGCGGCAGCGACACCTGGATGGCGTCCAGCTTGCCCTGGTTGCCCTCGCCAAAGTCCCGTTCCGCGGCAATCTGCAGCGTCCGCGCCTGCACCGACACACCGGCGGCCGGCGTGGCGATCCGGTCGTCGGGGCCGAAGTCCTTCAGGCTGTTGATGTTCGGCTTGTTGGTGAGGAGATAGCTCGGCTGTGCGCCAAAGGCGCCGATGATCTTCACCGCCCCCCTGGTCCGATCCCAAATCGTCAAGAACGGCCCGATGCCGGCGGAGGCGATGTCGACGGTGCCGGACAGCAGGGCATCGTTGACGGCGCTGCCCCCCGAGAGCTTGTGCCACAGGACCCGGATGTCCAGGCCCAGCTCCTTGCCGTGCTTCTCGATGAGCTTCTGGTCGCGCAGGATATGGAACGGGACATAGAGCGTGCCGAACTGCTCGGAGATGCGGATGACGCCCTCGGCCGCGGCGGGCGCGGCGCCGCCGGCGAGCGCAGCCGCCACCAGCAGGCTGCGGAATAAACTTTTCATCGCACACTCCCTGTTGACGGGCCGCCGCGGACTGCACCGCCCGGACGTCGACGCCTCTCAAATGCCGTCGCCGAAGAACTGGTCCATGCTGAGCGCAGGATCCTCGCCGTTGAGCGCGCGGGAGACGACCTTGGCGGGCACCCCGGCGACGGTGGCGTGCGCCGGCACGTCGTGCAGGACCACCGCGGCTGCCGCGATCTTGGCGCCCTCCCCGATGCGCACGTTGCCGAGCACCTTGGCGCCCACGCTCAGCAGCACGCCGCGCTCGATCTTGGGATGGCGGTCGCCGCTCTCCTTGCCGTTGCCGCCCAGCGTCACCGATTGCAGGATCGACACATCGTCGGCGATCACCGTGGTCTCGCCGATCACGACGCCGGTCGCATGATCGATGAACACCCCCGAGCCGATCCGCGCCGCCGGATGGATATCGGCGCCGAACACCTCGGAGATCCGGCTTTGCACGTGCAGGCTGAGCGTCACCCGGCCCTGCTGCCACAGCCAGTGAGCGACCCGGTAGCCCTCCAGCGCCGCCAGGCCCTTGTAGAACAGGAACGGGTCGAGATAGCGCCGGCAGGTCGGGTCCCGCTCACGAATAGCGACCAGGTCGCGGACCGCGTGGGCGCCCGCCAGCGGGTCCGCCTCGAAGGCCGACAGGCAGAGGTCACGCATGGCGAGACGCGACAGGTCGCCGTCGCCCAGGCGATGGGCCAGCCGGTAGGCGAAGGCGTGGGCGAGGCTCTTCTGATCGAGGATGGTCGCCTGCACGAGGCCGGCGTAGAGCGGCTCCTCGATCAGGGCGGCTTCCGCTTCGGCCCGCAGCTCGCGCCAGACCTCGGCCTCGTCCGTGCTGCGGCTCGTGTCGCGCAGGGGCACGGCTCTGGCGAGCTCGCCCAGGCCCCCATGGCCACCCACGTCGGAGGGGTTGAAGTCCATCGTCATTCGTTCGCGCCTTGCGGCCGAGATCCGCGTGTCAACATGACAATGATACCCGGGCGCGGCGCGAATAAATTCCAATGTTCTACGGGCTACTAGAAATAATACCCCTGGCCCGATGCCCTACGTCTAGAACTCGCGCGCTAAACCGCTTGCCGGCGGCCGCCCAGATAAGCATCGATCACCTCCGGGTTGGCGCGGATCTCCGCCGCGGGGCCCGACAGGCGGATGCTGCCGTTCTCCAGCACATAGGCGCGATGGGCGACGCGCAGCGCCTGCACGGCCTGCTGCTCCACCAGGACGATCGTCACGTCTTCGCGGTTGATCTGGCGGATGACCTCGAAGATGCGCTCGATCACCAGCGGAGCAAGGCCCATCGACGGCTCGTCCAGGAGCAGCAGGCTCGGCCGCGCCATCAGCGCGCGGCCGATGGCCAGCATCTGCTGCTCGCCGCCGGACAGGGAGCCTGCGGGCTGGCGATGCCGCTCCTTGAGCCGCGGGAAGATGCCGTAGATCCGCTCCATGTCGGCGTCGACGTCGTCCCGCCGCAGATAGGCGCCGATGCGCAGGTTCTCCTGCACGGTCAGTTGCGGCACCACCTGGCGCCCCTCCTGCACCAGGCTCACGCCGAGGCCGACGAGCCGTTCCGGCGGTTGCCCGGTGACGGCGTGGCCGCGCAGCATGATCGACCCGCCCTTGGGCTTGAGCAGGCCGGCGATGGCCGACAAGGTCGTGGTCTTGCCGGCGCCGTTGCTGCCGATCAGCGCGACGATCTCGCCCTCGTGCACCGTGAGATCGACGCCGCGGACGGCCGCCACCTGCCCGTAGCTGACCTCGAGCCCGGTGAGCGCCAGCAACGGCACGGCGGAGCGTTCATGGGCGGGCTCAGGCATCGGCAGCCTCGGGGCGGCCCAGATAGGCCTCGATCACCTGCGGGTCCTCGCGCACGACCGCGGGGACCCCGGCGGCCAGCGTGCAGCCGAAGTTGAGGGCGATGACATAGTCACTGATGCCCATCACGAGATCCATGTCGTGCTCCACGAGCAGGATGGTCTTGCCCATGCCGCGGATGGTGAACAACAGCTCGCGCAGCTCGATCTTCTCGGTGGCGTTCATGCCGGCGGCCGGCTCGTCGAGGATCAGGATCTTGGGCTCCGTCGCCAGGGCCCGCGCGATCTCGAGCCGCCGCTTGTGCCCATAGGGCAAGGCATCGGCCGGCTGCTGCCCCACGGCTGCGAGCCCGACCACCTCCAGCGCCTGCTCGGCACGCCGGCGCGCCTGCCCTGCGCCGCGCCGCTCGGCGGCCACGTGCACGTTGTCGAAGACGGAGAAGCCCTCGAACAGGCGGATGTGCTGGAAGGTGCGCGCCAGCCCGAGGCGGGCGATCCAGTGCGGCGGCCGGCCGGCAATCTCGGTACCGTCGAAGCGGACACTGCCGCGGTCGGCCTCGTAGAAGCCGGTGATGACGTTGAGCAGGCTGGTCTTGCCCGAGCCGTTCGGGCCGATGACCGCGGTGATCGTCGCACGACCGACGCGGGCGGATACGCCGTCCAGGGCGACCACGCCGTTGAAGCGCTTGGCCACGTGACTGATCTCGAGCAGCGCGCTCATTCCGCCGCCACCCCCTGCCCGGCCGCGAGCTTCTCCTGTCGCCCACGGGGCCGCGGCAGCCATCGCCGCAGCGGCAGGTTGATCGAGATCAGGCCGCGCGGCATGAACAACACCGCCAGGATGATCACCAGCGACAGCAGGATCTCGCGCGCCTGCGCCGAGAAGCGCAGCGTCTCCGGCAGCACGGTGTAGACCAGCGCGCCGACGACGGGGCCCAACACGCCGCCGAGGCCGCCGAACACGGCGTAGACGATGGCGTCGATGCTGCGGATCATGCCGAAGTCGGACGGACCGATGAAGAAGTTCAGGTGCCCGGCGAAGGCGCCGGCGACGCCGCAGATGGCGCCGCTGGCGACGAAGGTCACGAGCCGGGCGCGCGCCACGTCGATGCCGATCGCGGCCGCCGCCATCTCGTCGCCGCGGACGGCGGCCAGGACACGGCCGGCCGCGGAGCGGTGGACGGCGAGCACCGCCACGACCAGCACCGCGAGGGCGAGGGCGAGCTGCCAGATCCGGGTCTCGGTGGGAATGCCGACGATGCCGAGCGCGCCGCCGGTGACGCTCTCCCAGTTGAGCGCAATGATGCGGACGATTTCGGTGAAGGCCAGCGTCGCCAATGCAAAGTAGTCGCCTTCGATGCGCAGCACCGGAGCGCCCAGGAGCAGCGCCATCAGCGCCGCGGCGACGCCGCCGAGGACGAGCGTCAGCGCGAACGGCAGCCCCAGATTCATGGTGGCGAGCACGCTGACGTAGGCGCCGATCGCCATGAGCCCGCCGGTTGCCAGCGAGAACCGGTTGACGATGAGCATCAGGTAGGCGGCGATGCCGACGATACCGTTCAGCAGCACCAGTGCGATGACGTTCTCGTAGGAGGCCAGCCAATCGCTCATGCGCGCTGCCTCGTCGTCAGGCCGAAAAGGCCGTGGGGACGGATCAGCAGGATGGCGAAGACCAGGCCGAAGCCGACGGCGTCACGCAAGGACGAGCTGAGATAGGCGACGCTGTAGACCTCGGTCAGGCCCAGCAGCAGGCCGGCCAGGGCGGCACCGGGCACATGGCCGAGGCCGCCCAGGATCAGCACCGTCAGGCCCTTGAGCAGGATGGTCTCGCCCATGAACGGCGACACGGCGTTGTAGAGCACGCCGAGCTGCACGCCCGCGGCCCCTGCCAACGCCCCGGCGATGAAATAGGTGAGCAGCGTCATGCGCTGGACGGGGACGCCGACCAGGCGTGCGACGTTGGGATTGAACGCCATGGTACGGATGGCGCGGCCGGTCTGCGTGCCGCGCAGCAGCACCGCCAACGCCGCCATGACCACCAGCGCCGTGATCAGCACGATCACCTGCAGGCCCTGGATCCGGACCCCCGCGATGGTCCAGCTCGCCTCCATCCAGGGCTCGGAGGGGTAGCGCAGCACCTGGGTGCCGAACACCTCCTGGGCGATGGCGACAAGGAGCCGGGCCACGGCGAGGCTGGCGATCAGCCCCATCCACCGGTTGCCGCCGCGCCGCTCCAGCGGGCCGAACACGGCGACCTGCGTCAGCACCGACACCGCCCCGGCCACGACCATGGCGACGAGGAAGGCGAGCGGCAGCGGCAGGGCGACGAGGCGCACGAGCTCGAGGCCGGTGAACGCGCCCACCATGAACACCGCCCCCTGGGCCAGGTTCAGCACGTTCAGGACACCGAACAGCAGCGTGAAGCCCACGGCGAAGACCGCATAGGCGCTGCCGAGCGACAGGCCGTTGAAGGTCTGCTGAAGGAAGACGCTCATCTGGTATCCGCGCCCCGCGATGCTGACAGGCTGGGCCGTCGCAGCCGACTGCGCAGCCGCGCACCTCGCCCCGCTTGCGGGGAGAGGAGTGCCCCGTCTCCCGGCCGCTGCAAGACGATCGCAGGATCCCTGTGTGCTGATCGCGGCATCGGCGGTCCGGCTCCGGCTACTTGAAGATGACGAAGCGGCCGCCGGTGGCGACGAGGATCTTCGGATCGATCAGCGGCTCGCGACCTGCGTCGAAGCCGATCGGCCCGAGCACGCCGGGAAAGTTCTTGATCTTGGCCAGGTTATCGCGGACCGCCTTGCGGTCGTCGGAACCCGCCTCCTTGATGGCTTGAATGACGAGCGACGCCGCGTCGTAGCCATAGGCGGAATAGATGTCCGGCTTGCGGCCGAAGCGGGCCTCGTACTTCTTGACGAATTCCTGGTTCTTCGGCTCGGGTGAATCGATGTACCAGGCGGTTCCGGCGATCAGGCCTTCGGCCGCGGGGCCTGCCAGCTCGAAGAACTTGCTCGATATGGAGGATTGCGTGCCGACGAAGGCCACCTCCTTCGGGATGCCGAGCTGCCGTGCCTGACGCAGGATGCCGGCCGATTCCTCCGCCAGGCTGCCGAGAACGATGAGATCGGGCTGGGCCGCCTTGATCTTGGTGAGCTGCGCCGAGAACTCGACGTCGCCCCGCTGGAATGTCTCGGTGGCGACGATCTCGACGCCCAGCGCTTCGAGCGCCTTCTTCTGCGTGTTGTAGGCGGACTTGGTCAGCTGGTCGTCGATGCCGTAGATCTGCGCCACGCGCTTGACCTTGAAGCGATCGACCACGGTCTTGAGGACTCCGGGGGTGACCCGATCCTCCGGCGGGCTGACGCGGAAGATGTAGTCGCCGATGTCGGTGACGCCCGACGCCGTGTTGGACGCCGCAACGACCGGCACGCCGGCCTTCTGGGCGATCGGATCGGCGGCGAAGGCGCCCGTCGACAGCGTCGGCCCGATGATCGCCACCACCTTGTCGCGTCCGATCAGACGCTGGAAGACGTTGACCGTCTGGCCGCGATCGGCGCCGTCGTCCAGGTGCACCAGCTCGATCTTGCGGTCGCCGAGCACCTTGGCGGCATTGGCCTCGTCGACGGCGAGCTCGGCGGCGTTCTTCTGCTCGATGCCGTAGAGCGCCGGCGAGCCGCCGGTGACCGACTGCGCCAGGCCGATCGTCACCGTGTCCGCCGCGGCCGCCGATGCGCCGAACGCGAGCGCGCTCGCCAGAAGGATGCCTGCGAGGCGGTGATTTAGAGCGGGATGATTTCTCTTCGAGTCATCATCCCGCTCTAAGTCATTGTTTTGAGCATAATCTTCTCCAAAAACCGGTCTCCACTTTTTGGGATCATGCTCTAGGGGCGACATGTCAATGCTCCGGTTTCGTCAACGTAGGACGGACGGCGCGCCGGCCTTCCGCGCGGGTTCATCCCACCGTCGGCTTGACGGCGATGGTTTCGATCTTCATGCGCTCGCGGACCGGCAGGCTGGAGACGGCCACGCAGGTCCTGGCCGGCCTGTGCGGCGCGAAAGCCGCGTCGTAGACACGGTTCACACGCTCATAGTCGGCCATGTCCGTGAGGTAGACGGTCGCCTTCACCACGTCCTGGAGGCTGCAGCCGGCGCCGGCGAGAATGGCTTCGACATTGCGGATCGCCTGCTCGGACTGGGCGATCACGTCGTCCGACACCACCTGGCCGGTCTCCGGATCGAGGCCGCCCATGCCGGACGTGAAGACGAACGGCCCGACCGTCGTGGCATGGGAAAACGGGCCGGGCGGCCGCGGCGCTTCCGCGACGTCGATCAGCTTGATGGTCATGACGCCCTGCTCTCTTCGGCGGCGTGGCCACCGGACGCCGCGCCGTCAGCCTCGACCCAGCGCCGCAGCTCCGCCGCAGTCGAAAAGCCGACCTTGCGCCCTGCCGCTTCGCCGGCGCGGAACAGCACCAGCGTCGGCACGCTGCGGATGGCGAAGCGCTCGGCCAGCGCCGGCAGACGCGAGGCGTCCGCTTCGACGATCGACACCGGCGCCTGCGCCGCGACGGCCTCCAGCATCGGCTTCAGCTTGCGGCAGATGATGCAGTTCGGCCCGGTGAACTCGACGATCGTCGGTCCCGGCGCAGCCACCGCCCGCGCGAACTCGGCCTCCGACGCGACGATGGGGATGCTCATGCCGCAGCCGATCCGGTGTCGGACAGGAAGCGCCGCTCCTCGAGCGAATAATCGAGGAAGTCGTCGGCGCCGACGTTGAGCGCCCCGGCGAACAGGTTGAAGCTGTTGCCGGTGTTGACCGTCTCCAGCACCTCGACCAGGTCGGCGTCGCTGGCACCCACGGCGCGCACGGCGTCGACGTCGGCCCGGGTGATGCCGTGCGGATCACCGTTGGCCTTGAGCGCGAACTCGAACAGTGCCGTCTCCTTCTCGGACAGGCCCAACCCGGCGGGATCGAACGTCCGCGCCGCCGAGATCTCGTCGAGCGAGGCACCGTGGGCGTGCATGGCCGTGGCGTGGAAGGCGACGCAGTAGGTGCAATGGTTGATCTCGGCCAAGGCGACCATGACGGCCTCCTTCAGCTTGTTGGAGAGCTGGCCCTGGCCGAGAAGGATGTTGAGGCGCCGGAAGTTCGCCTCGCCGAGCGCCGGGAATTTGCCGTAGGCCTTGAACAGGTTCGAGACGCGCCCCTTGCCCCGGACCCGTTCGAGGTCGTCGTAGAGACGCTTGAGGTCTCCCGTCGCGTCCTGCACCGGCGTCAAGTCGATGTATGGTGCGGTATCGGCCGACATTGCTGGTCCTCGATCCTTGCTCAGGCGCTCGCGGCGCCGGCGGCGGCAGCGCCGCGGTTCAGGCGACGCTCTTCCAGGCCGCGTCCCGGTCCTTGGTCCACGCCGACGTGATGGACTTGTCGGCGCCGCGCTTATCGGTGATGCGGGGCAGCACCAGCTCGGCGAAGCGATAGGCCTCCTCGAGCAGCGGCATCCCCGAGACGATGAGCACGTCGATGCCGGCGGCGCGGTAGTCGTGGATGCGGTCGATCACCTGCTCCGGGCTGCCGACCAGGGCGGTGCCCGGCCCGTGCCGCACCAGCCCGATGCCGGACCACAGATTAGGGGCGATCTCGAGCTCGCGCAGGTCGGCCGGCTTGCGGCCGCCGTGCAGGGCCGACATGCGCTGCTGGCCGATGGAATCGATGCCGGCCACGTAGGCCTGCGCCCCGGCCACGGCCTTCTCGTCCATGTGGTCGTAGAGATCCTGCGCCGCAGCCCATGCTTCGGCTTCGGTCCGGCGCACGATGGCGTAGAGGCGGATGCCGAAGCGCATCTTGTCCGCCCGGCCGTAGCGGGCGGCCAGCGCCTTGACGTGCCTGATCTTCTGCTCCGCCTGCGCCGGCGTCTCGCCCCACGACAGGTAGGTGTCGATGTGCTTGGCCGCCACCTCGTGGGCCGCGTCCGACGAGCCGCCGAACCACAGCGGGATGCTCGGCTTCTGCGTCGGCGGCAGCGGCAGGCCGCCATCGACGATATGGATGTACTTGCCTTTGAAGTTGACGGTCTCGCCGCGCAGCAGCGCCGTCAGAACCGTCAGGTATTCGTCCGTATAGGCGTAGCGCTCGTCATGGCTGAGATGCACGCCGCTCTGCGCCATCAGCTTGGCATCGCCGTTGACGATGTTGACGCGCAGCCGCCCCTTCGAGAACTGATCGAAGGTCGTCATCATCTTGGCGAGCAAGGTCGGCGACAGCATCGGCGGATGGGCGGCGATCAGATGCTGGAAGTTCTCCGTATAGGGGATCAGGGACGAGCCCTGCACCCAGGCATCGTGCGAGCCGGTCGCCAGCAGGGCGCCGGTGAAGCCGAGATGGTCGACCGCCCGGGCCAGCTGCTGGAAATACGCGTAGCTGAGCTCGCGCGCTCCGTCCGGCCGCCAGGGATAATGGCCGTCGGGCCCGGTGAGATACCAGAGAACCTCCATGACAAACGTCCTTCGTCGATCAGTGGCGCAGCGCGGCGAGGAACGATGCGTCGACCGTGGGCCGCGCGTCGATCCGTGCCGGGATGAGGCCGAAGCGTGCGAAAATATCGGCGTGCGCCTGCTGCTCCGCGAGGAAGCCGGCGTCCGGCGCCTCGACGCCCCAGGGCCGGGAGGTCAGCGCCGGCAGCCATGCATCCGCCGTGTTGCCGTTCACGCCGTCGAGCAGGGACGCCGCCTCGCGCGGGTCCTGGGCCGTCGCGCGGTCCGAGGCGATCAGCGCGTCCAGCAACGCCCGCACGGCGTCGGGTTGGTCGCGCAGGAACTGCCGCCGCGCCCAGTAGACCGAGCGGTTGGAAAAGGCCTGGCCGGGCGACGCCAGAATGCGGACCGGGACGCGTGCGGCGATCTTGGCATAGAGCGGATCGGTGGCGACGATGGCGTCGAGCAGGCCGCGGACGAAGGCATCGGCGGCCGTCACCGGGACGATCTCGACGGCGCGCACCTCGCGCCAGCCGATGCCGGCGGCATCGAGCTCGGCGGCGAGAAACTGCGTGTGCCAGGAGATCGGCATCAGTCCGATGCCGCGCTCCCTGAGATCGGCGATGGACTGGATGTCGGAGTCGGCGCGCACGAGCAGGCCGCCCCGCTCCGGCCGGGAGCCCGACATGCCGAACACCGCCGTCGCCAGCCCCTCCGCTTCGGCGAGGATCGGCGGCGTGGCGCCGGTTCCGGCAAGATCGAGGACCCCCGCCTTCAGCAGCGGGATGGTCTGCGAGCCGGCATCATAGTTGAAGAACTCGATTCCTTGCTCGCGCAGCTCGGCCACCGCTCGCGGGCGCCTGTAGAGAATCGACAGCGACAGGTTCTGCGGGTGCGCCCCTACGACGAAACTCATGACGGCACACTCTCAGTGCTGAACGGCCCGAACGACGATCATCGGTCCAGCTAAATCCGCTCTATGGATGATTATGCGTCGACTTTATCGACCGCGGCGTAAATTACGTCCACGTCAGGCTGTCTGCAATAGAACGTTATTTTCGAATACTGCGGATTCGCAGAAATAATTATTCTCGTTGGCCGGCCACGAAAGATTGTTATTCGCTTGCGCCCGCTCCGATTGCAAACGCCCTCTCACGCGCCCTCGCCCGTGCCCGACCACAGCCGCGACAGCCCGCGGGCCGCGGCATCCAGCGCGAAGCCGAGGGCGCCGACGAGCAGCACTGTGGCGGCGAGCTCCGAATAGGCCAGGCGGTCGCGCGTATCGAGGATGAAGTAGCCGAGCCCGGCCGAGACGCCCAGCATCTCGCAGGGCACGAGCACGATCCAGACGATGCCGATGGCGAGGCGGAACCCGGTGAGCATAGGCGCGACGACGCCCGGCAGGATGACGCGCGACAGCGTTTCCCACCGGGTGGCGGCCACGCTCCGCGCCAGCAGCAGCCATTGCGGATCGAGCTGGCGTACGCCGGCCGCCGTGTTGAGCAGGATCGGCCAGACGGCAGCGAAGGCCAGCAGGACATAGATCGGCCGGTCGCCGACGCCGAACAGCATGACCGCGATCGGCATCCACGACAGGGGCGAGATCATGCGCAGGAACTGGAACGCCGGCGTCGTCGCCGCCTCCAGCAAGCTGACGCTGCCGACGGCGAGCCCCAGCGGCACACCTACCGCGACCGCCAGTGCCAGCCCGACCAGCACGCGGCGCAGGCTGACCAGCGCATGCACGGGAAGATCGGAGTGGAGCAGCAGCTCCGCCAGCGCGGCCACGGCCGCATCGGGCGCGAAGCGGCGCAGGAAGCTGCCCGGCGCAGGCGCCACCTCGGTCCCCAGCCACCACAGCACCGCGGTGACGGCAAGGCCCGCCACACCGAGCGCGACGCGCACGCCGCGTCGCCAACGGCGCACCGCGGCCGCATCCGGCAGCCGCTCGGCGGGCGCGACGGCCTCGGTGCCCGGCGGCGGCGCCGACCGCTCGCCCGCGGCGGCGCTCACGCGGCGATCAGCTCTTGGCGCGCGAAGCTGTCGTCCGTCAGGCCGAAGGCCGTCAGCCCACCGGCGGCGGTGACGGCTCGTTTGACGAAGCGATCGTCGACGAGCTCGCGCGCAGCCACGGACGGATCCAGCGTATCGAGGAAGCGATGATCGCCGTCGATCAGCGTGCCTTGCAGCCGCCGCACCAGCTCCTCGGTGTAGCTCGGGAACGGATACGGCTGGAAATCGATGCGGCGCTCGCGCCAGGCGGGATTGCGGATGGCGCCGGAGGCCACGTAGAGCGCCTCGTCGGTGGCGGGTGGGGCCAGCACCTTGCGCAGCACCTCGACCGTGTGCGGCGTGTACTTGTTGGCCCCGTCCTTGGACAGCAGCGCCGCGGTCTCGGCGTGATTACCCCGCGTCCACAGCTGCGCCTTGACCTGGGCGTCGACCACCTTCTGCGCCCATTCCGGACGCTGCTCCAGGTCGCGCTCGTGCATGAACACGACGCAGCAGGCGTGGTCCTTCCAGACGTCGCCGGTGAAGCGCAGAACCTTGCCGACGCCCAGCGCCTCGGCGGCGGCATTGAACGGCTCGGCGACGATGTAGCCGGCGATCTGCCTGGCCGCGAGCGCCGGCACCATGTCCGACGGCGCCATGATGACGAGATTGACTTCGTCCGGCGCCGCCTCGGCCTTCTTGGTCACCGGCTTGAGGCCGTTCTCGCGCAGCAGCACCTGCAGCACGACGTTGTGGATCGAGTACCAGAACGGAATGGCGACCGTCTTGCCGCCCAATTGCTTCACGTCGCCGATGCCCGGCCCCACGGTCAGGCCGGAGCCGCCGGTGTGGTTCCAGGCAACGACCTTGGCCGGGACCTTGCTGGAGAAGCGGGCCCACACGGTGATCGGCGACAGCAGGTGGACGACGTTGACCTGCCCGGCGATGAACGCTTCCAGGATCTGCGCCCAGCTGCGGAACAGCACGGGCTTGTCGACCTTAAGCCCTTCGGCCTCGAAGAAGCCCTTGCCGTGGGCGACGAGGAGCGGCGTGGCGTCGGTGATCGGCAGGTAGCCGATCCGCACCGGCGCGTCCGCCTCCTGGGCACGGGCCTCGTAGGCGCGCAGGAACGGCGCCGCGCCGCCGGCAGTCAGCAGCGCCGACAGTTTCATGATGTCGCGGCGGGAGAAGGCGTCGACGGGCATGCCGGAGGTTCCGATCAGTGACGGGGGATGGTTTGGTGAGGAACGGCTTGATGAGGAACGGCTTGGCGGAGAGCCCGCAGGATCTCGACGCGCAGGCCGCCCAGAGCTGCGACCTCGTCGTCCCGCGGCTTGGGCAAATCCACGCGCCATTGGCCGACCTCGCCGGCCGGAGCGCCGCCGATCAGGACGATGCGGTCGGACACCAGCAGCGCCTCGTCGAGATCGTGGGTGATCAGGACGACCGCCGTGCCGAAGTCCGCGACCACCTTCAGCAGCAGCTGCTGCATACCCGCGCGCGTCACCTCGTCGAGCGCGCCGAAGGGCTCGTCGAGCAGCAGCACGTGCGGGGTGCGCGCAAGGCAGCGCGCCAGGGCCGCGCGCTGCGCCATGCCGCCGGACAGGGCCGACGGATGCAGGCGGCGGGCGTGGGAGAGGCCGACTTCGGCAATGGCCGCATCGACGCGGCGCCGCGCCTCCGTGCGCGTCAGCCGCGCCTGCCGCTTGAAATCGAGCCCGAAGGCGACATTGCGCTCCAGCGTCAGCCACGGCAGCAGACACGGGTTTTGGAAGGCGACGGCGACGCGCGGGTGCACGTCGCGGATCGGCTCGCCGGCGACGGCGACTTCACCCGCCGTGGGCCTCTCGAGGCCGCCGAGCACCCGCAGCAGGCTCGATTTGCCGACGCCGCTCGGGCCGACGATGGTGACGACCTCGCCCTGCCCCACCGCCAGGTCGAAGCCCGCGAGAACCGGGCCCGCGGCGCGCGGATAGCGCAGGGTGATGCCCTGGGCGGCCAGCGCCGGCGGCGCGGCGGCGTTCATGCCGCGCTCCGGCCAGCGTCGGCGAGGGCCGACGTCAGCTGCACGACGCTCGGCGTGATCACCGGGATGAACGCCGCCTCGCGCCAGCGGCGCGCAAAGCCGCGACCGGGCCCGGTGAGATAGGCCTTGCCGCCGGACGCCTTGAGCTCCAGCGCCACGGCTTCGGCGACGATGTCCGACAGCGTGATCCGCAGGGCGAACAGAGGCCGCGCATCCTGCTGGAACGCGGGCCCGCGCAAGCCCACGAACAGACGGTCCTGCTCGGCGTCCAGCGCGGCCTTGAGCGTGGCGATCGGCGTCCGCAGCACGCCGCGGCCGGGGCCTGCGGCCTCCGCCGCCTCGCGCAGCGCCTGGCGCGCAAGGCCGATCGCCATGCCGCACTGCAGGCCGAGGAAGGCCGGCCGGACCTGCGGCAGCCACGCCTGGGCGTCGGGATGGATAATCCGCTCCGGCCCGAGACGCACGCCGTCGATGGCAACGGCCGCCGTGTTGGTGCCGCGCAACGCCATCAGGTCGAGGTCAGGCGAGCGCGCGACGCCCGCATCGGCTGCCGCGAACGAGACGACGAGCGCGCGGCCGCCGGGGCGTGCCACCGCCGCGGCCACGTGAAAGCCGGCGGGGCGAAGATTGGTGACCCACGGCAACTTGCCGGCGAAATGTAGGCCGCCCTCCGCCGCGGGCGTGGCCTCGACCTGCAGCTCCTCCAGCCCCGCCAGGAACTTCATGGCGTTGGACAGGCCGGTCGCGCCGGCGAGGCGCCCGTGCAGGAGCTCACCCAGCAGCGCCTCGCGCAGCGCGGCGTTCGGGCTCTGCAGCAGGTACTCGATATAGGTGCGGTGCCCCCACAGCACGAAGCCTGCCGCCAGCGAGCGCTCCGACACATCGGCAATCGCCGCCACGGCATCGACGACGTCGCCGCCCTCGCCACCCAGGTCCGCGGGGACGCCGACCCGCGGCAGGCCGGCGGCGGCCAGCTCGGGCAGCAGTGCGGACGCAAGGTCGGCACCGCGATCCAGGGAGTCGGCCGCGGCGTCGAGCCATGCGGCCGTGGCGGCGCCGAGCCGCTGCGCTGGCAACGAGTCGGCGACGTGTGTCATTCGGCGGCGATGGCCGCCGGGCCGTTCCAGCGGTAGGCCTCGAGCTCCGGGTTGAGCGGTGGCTGGCCCAGGTTGTTGGCGAAGTTGCACAGGGTCGCCAGGCTGACGCCGAGCACCACCTCCAGCGCCGCTTCATCGCCCAATCCGGCGCGGCGGAAGGCGGCCAGCTCGTCGTCCGTCACCGCGCCGCGGCCGGCGATCACCGCGCGGGTGAAGGTGACCACCGCGTCGAGAGCCGCGTCTCCGGTCGGCGAGCGGCCGCGCAGCGCCTCGACGACCGGTGCGTCGAGGCCCGCCTTCTTGAACGCCACGGCCGTGTGCCCGGCGACGCAGAAGCCGCAGCCGTGGGTCGCCGCTGCCGTGATCTGCACCGCCTCGCGCTGGGCGAGCGTCAGGGACGCACGCCCATTGATGCCCGACAGGGTGAGATACGCCTCCAGCGCCGCCGGCGCGTTGGCCAGGATGCCGAGCAGATTGGGCAGGAAGCCGTTGGCTTTCTGCGCCGCCGTCAGCAACGGCTGCGCCGCCTCCGGGGCATCCTCGATGGTGCGGATGGGAAGACGCGCCATGGATTCTTGCTCCTCCGCCGTCAGTCGAGCAGGTCGGGCTCGGCCGCCACGATCCAGTCCCACAGCGGCTGGAAGCTGAAATAGCCGCCCTTGTGGGTGCCGACCTGGGAGGCGGTAAGCCGCGCGATGTCGGGGGCGATCGGCTTGGGCGTGCCGGCGGCTTCGGCCAGCAGCTGCGCATGGGCGGCGTTGTCCATGCTGATGAACCACCACGCCGCCGCCTCGATGGTCGGGCCGACGGTCAGCAGGCCATGGTTCTGGAGGATCAGCGCCTTCCTGCTGCCGATGGTCTCGCCGATGCGCTTGCCTTCGTCGGCATCGAGCACCACGCCGCTGAAGGGATCGAAGACCTCGTGGTCCTCGTAGAAGGCGCAGGCGTCCTGGGTGATCGGATCGAGCCTGCGGCCGAGCGTCGACCAGGCCTTGCCATAGGTCGAGTGGGTGTGGGCCGCAGCCGTCACGTCGGGACGTGCGGCGTGGATGGCCGAATGAATGACGAAGCCCGCCTGGTTGATCGGCCGGTTGCCCACCAGGATCTGGCCGTCGTGATCGACGAGCTGGAGATCGGAGACCTTGATCTGGCCGAAGAATTGCCCGAGCGGATTGATCCAGAAGCGATCGGAGAACTCGGGGTCGCGCACCGTCACGTGTCCGGCCAGGCCCTGATCGAAGCCGTAGCGCGCGAACAGGCGGAACGTCGCCGCCAGGCGCTGCTTGCGATGCAGCCTCTCCTCCGCAAAGCTCGCAGCCGGCGGCCGTTCGACCAGGGAGTACTGCTTCGGACGCGGCGTGATCTGGTTCATGGCATCATCCTCAATGAAGGCCGTTCCGGTCAGCGTCAGCCGACGGGCCTCTCCAGCAGATCGGCGTAGTGGCGCCGGGCCACGTCCGGATGGGAGCGCAGGCGCCCCTTCAGGTAGTTGGTGCCGACCTGGTGGAACAACGGGTTGGCCGGGTCGCTCTCCGGCCCGTGCGCCTCGGCCGCCAGAGCCGCCGGCAGCGCGAGCAGCGGCACCTCCGCGTCGTGGCGCGCGCCGAGGAAGAAGGCGACGGAGAGCCGCTCGGTACCCGCCGGCGGTGTCACGACGCGGTGGACCGTGGCCTTCAGATAGCCGTTCGACGCGAGCTCCAGCAGCTCGCCGATGTTGACGACGAAGGTGGACGCCAGCGGCTCGGCCGGGATCCAGCCGGTCTCGCTCTCGACCTCGAGCCCACCTTGCGTGTCCTGCAGCAGCAACGTCAGGAAGCCGCTGTCCTTGTGGGCGCCGACGCCCTGGTCGGAGGCGGTCTGGTCGCGGCCGGGGTAGCGGATCAGCTTGATGTGCTGGTTGGGCGCGTCCGCATAGATCGGCTCGAAGACGTCGGCCGGCTGCTCGAGCGCCTCGGCGAAGGCGCGCAGCAGGCGCACCGCGACGCCCGTGACCGCCGTCTGCCAGGCCAGCAGGGCGGGCTTCAGCTCCGGCAACGCCGTCGGCCATTGGTTCGGGCCTTGCAGGCGGGTCCACGGCGGCGCCTCGAGGTCGCGCGGCAGCGCCGGCCGCTCGGCGCCGATGTCGAGTTGCTCGCGCCAGTCCGCCTGGCCACGGGTGATCTCCAGTCCCGCGCGGGTGTAGCCGCGGAAATGGGGAGAATGGACCATCTCGATGGCGAGCTTGTCCGCCTCCGGCAGCGCGAAGAAGCGGCGCGACAGCTCCAGCACCCGCTCGATCTGCTCGTCGGGAATGCCGTGCCCGGCGACGTAGAAGAAGCCGACGTCACGGGCCGCCCGCCTGAGATCGGCCAGGAAGCTGTCGCGCTCGGCCTTGCTCTGCTCCAGCCTCGACAGGTCGAGCAGCGGCAGTCCGTTCAGCGTGACGACACGCAGGTTCATGGAAGCTTGTCCTTGTCTTCGAAACATCGAAGCCGGCGCCGTGGCGCCGGCTCGGATCGGGTGCTGCGGCCGCGCGGCGTCAGGCCGCTTCGGCGAGGCGGCCGGCCGCGTCGAGGCCGCGCTCGATGTCGGCGAGGATGTCGGTGATGTGCTCGATGCCGACCGACAGGCGGACATAGCCCTCCGAGACGCCGGTCGAGAGCTGGTCGTCCACCGACAGCTGCGAGTGGGTGGTGCTGGCCGGATGGATGGCCAGGCTGCGCGCGTCGCCGATGTTGGCGACGTGGTAGAACAACTCGAGGCTGTCGATGAAGCGCCGGCCGGCTGCATGGCCGGCGGCGAGCTCGAAGCCGACGAGGCCACCATAGCCGCCCTTGAGGTAGGCGTCGGCGCGGGCCCGCGTCACGCCCGTCTGCAGGCCAGGGTAGATCACCCGGCTCACCTCGGGGCGGCCGCTCAGGAACTCGGCTACGGCCCGGGCATTCTCAGTGTGGCGCTCGATGCGCAGCGGCAGCGTCTCCAACCCCTGCAGGATCTGGAACGCGTTGAAGGGCGACAGTGGCGCGCCGAAGTCACGCTGCAGGCGCAGGCGCGCGCGCAGCAGGAAGGCGATCGGCCCCAGCGCCTTGGCTTCCTGCACCCAGACGGCGCCGTGGTAGCTCGGGTCCGGCGTGTTGAGCGTCGGCTGCCGCTCGGGGAACGATTCCCAATCGAAATTGCCACCGTCGATGATGACGCCACCGATCGAGGTGCCGTGGCCGCCGATATATTTGGTGGTGGAATAGACCACCACGGCGGCGCCGTGGTCCAGCGGCCGCGCCAGGATCGGCGCCGCCGTGTTGTCGACGATCAGCGGAATGCCCAGCGGCCGGCCGATCTCGGCGACCTCGGCGATGGGGAAGACCGCGAGCTTCGGGTTCGGCAGCGTCTCGGCGTAATAGGCGCGCGTGCGCTCGTCGGTGGCGCGGGCGAAATTCTGCGGGTCGATGGGGTCGACGAAGCGCACCTCGACGCCCTGCTCCCTCAGCGTGTTGGCGAACAGGGCCCAGGTGCCGCCGTAGAGGTCGGTGGCGCTGACGATATTGTCGCCGGCCCGCGCCAGGGCGAGAACGGCGAAGGCGGAAGCCGCCTGGCCGGAGGCCACGGCGAGCGCTGCCGCCCCCCCTTCCAGCGCTGCCAGCCGTTCCTCCAGCACCGCCGTCGTCGGGTTGGTGACGCGGGTGTAGATGTTGCCGAGCTCCTTGAGGCCGAACAGGTTCGCCGCGTGCTCGGTGTCGCGGAACTGGTAGGAGGTCGTCTGGTAGACGGGCACGGCCACCGCGCCGGTCGCGGGGTCGGCGCGCCAGCCGGCGTGGAGGACGATGGTCTCGGGGCGTTGCGTGGTCGCTACGGTGGTCATGGCGTGTCCTGCAAATCCTGGATGATGGGTGCCGGCCGCTCAGGCGGCGCGCGGCGCGGCTGATGCGGAGGTCTCGGCCCGCGGGGCGCCGGGGACGCGATGCGCGACCGAGCCGGCGATGCTCTGCGGGCTACGCAGCAGGTTGAGGATCGGACAGGTGCGGTCGACCCGGTCTTCCAGCGCGGCGATCTCCTCCCGCGAGACGGGCGAGGTGATATGGACCACATAGGAAATGTCATGCGGGTAGACCGGCACGTCCGGATGGTCCGGGTGCGCGCCGCGCGCGTCGATCTGCCCGGACACCTCGACCTCGATCGCCTCGATCGGCACGTGCAGCAGGGCGGCCTGGATCAGGAAGCTGTGCGTCAGGCAGCTGCCGAGGATGCCGAGCTGAAGCTCGGGCGAGCTCGGGCCTAGGTCGTAGCCGGCGAAGTCGGGCGGGCTGTCGGTGATGACCTGGAAATCGCGCACCCGGATGCGCCGCACGCCGGAACGCCCCTCGGCCCGCACGGACGCAGCCAGAGGCGTGACCGTCAGCGAGCCATCGGCGATCCGCGCCGCCCGCTCGCCGAGCGCCGCGCGCTTCTGCACCAGATATGCATTCAGATCGGACGCATCGGCCATACTACCCCTCCTCAGCCGCTCGACAGGAATTGGCGGCGATCATTCCCAATCCCTGCCCTGACCGTCAATGACAACAACTCGTTATTGTATTGATGTTATTAGATTTTTATTTCTCATTATTCGCAAAATGTAGGAACACATACTACGCATGCGGCATTCTTTCTTTGCCGAAGGATGACCGCAATCAAGGCCGGCCATGACGAAAGTGCGTTACATTTCAGCGCCATGGCCCGGCTTGACCGGTCCATTCATCCCCACGCGACGACGTAAAGGCTAATAGGCTTCGTTGAGCACGAACCACCCGCGCGACGGCGCGAACCCCCTGGCCACGGCTTCCTCGAAATGGGGCACGATCGTCTCGGTTGCCCGCTTCAGCGCCTCTTCGGCCGAGCTGTCGTGCGCCCGGCCGGCGACGATCGGGGCGCGGTGCAGCGGCGTCTGGATGTAATGGCTCTGAGAGAATACGAAATATCCGGTAGCGTCCTCGTCGATGCGTATCCTGATCTGCTGAATTTCCTGTTGCCATTTCAAATAAAATCGATACTCGGCAACAAATTTGTAGAAAACGTTGACCTTGTCCGAGTCGAACGCTTTCAGTTCCGACAATTCGATCATGGCAAAACTCGCACGGGTGCGCCCGTCTGCCGTGTCATACTACCGCGAGAAGACGGCCTCTGTCATGCGCCTAACCCAGCAAAACATACCAAATTGCCCGTCAAAATAGATAATTATGCTATCAAATGGTATCTTTACTGCAATGCAACACTCGTCGGCACGCAATTGCACTCGGCTTGATCCGGCATATGCTGAAAACATCTGTGCGTCGCCGGTACAGAGCCGGACCACCGCTACTCAGCTACCCGCGGTCTTGCCGCCGTCGATCGGAATGACCGCCCCGGTGATGAAGCTCGACGCGCCGGAGGCGAGCAGGATGGCAAGGCCCTTGATCTCCGCCGGCTCCGCCAGCCGGCGCAGGGGCACGGTCGCCGTTTCCACCGCGGCGTTGACCGGATCGTGGAAGCGGCGGTCGTTGATGTTGGTCTTGAACGGGCCCGGCGCCAGGCCGTTCACCTGGATGTCGAACTCGGCGAGCTCCAGCGCCAGCTCCTTGATAAGGTTGACCAGCGCGGTCTTCGACGCCGTGTAGGGATAGCCGATCGCCGGGTTGGCGCGCAGGCCGGCGATCGACGACGTCACGATGATCTTGCCCGCCTTCCTCGCCTTCAGCGCCGGCACAGCCGCCCTGAGGGTATGGACGACGCCTGTCAGGTTGATGTCGATGGTCCGCTGCCAGAGGGCGAGATCAAGGCTTTCGAGCCGGCCCGCGCCACCCTGGCCCGAGATCGGCCCGTAGCCGCCGGTGACGCCGGCGTTGGCGAACACGATATCCAGGGCGCCGAGCTGCTGCACGGCGGCGGCGACCGCCTGGGTGATGTCACCCGCGTCGGCCACGTCCGCTTTCAGCGCGTGGATGGCCAGGCCGCGATCCCGCAGCGCCTGGCTCTGCTCTGCCAGGCTCGCCTCGTCGCGATCGATGATGGCGACGTGAGCGCCGTTCTCCGCCAGCCCCTCCGCGATGGCGAGGCCGATGCCGCTGGCCCCGCCGGTCACGATGGCGCGCTTGCCGCGAACCGAAAAGATGTCCTGAATGGTCATGATGAGCCCTCGCGACGGATGGTCAGGCCTCGATCGGCCGGCGCAGGTCCGTGATCCAGTCCGACCACGAGCCCGGATAGAGAGTGACGCCGATGCCGAGGGTGCTCAGCGCCAGGGCGAAGAACGCCGAGGCGACGCCGCCACCGCAATAGGCGGCGATCGGCGCGCCGAGGTCGACGCTGCTGTCGGCGAGCCGCTTCTTCAGCTCAGTTGCTGACAGCAGCAGCCCGTCGGCATCGACGAGCCAGCCGATGGGCACGCTCTTGGCGCCGGGGATGTGGCCGGTGCGGATGCCGTCCCCCGCATAGGCCGCGGCGGGACGCGCATCGACGAGCGCGCCCTGCGCCACGAACGGCAGCACGCCGTCGGCATCGACGGAGGCCTTGCGGCCTGGCCGCACGGTGACGTCGCCGCCGTCGGGGGCTTGCTCGTCGACTCTCGCCAGCGCCCCCTTGCGGCGCCTCCAGGCGGCCAGGCCGCCGTCGAGAACGCGCACGTTCGGCAGCCCTGCCCAGGTCAGCGTCCACCAGGCCCGCGCCGCCGGCGCGCCGGTGGTGTCGTCGTAGACGACGACGCGGCTGGCATTGGACAGCCCCCAGCGCCGCGCGTCCGCCTCGAGCTTGGCCGGGTCCGGCAGCGGGTTGCTACCGCGCCCCTCGGCGGCGCCGTCGGCCAGCTCGGTCGGCAGATCGACGTAGATGGCGCCCGGCACATGGCCGGCCAGGTAGCGTTGCCTGGCCCCCGGCTGGCCCGGGTCGAAGCGCACGTCGAGCAGCACGGGCCGGCTGCCGCCGGCGAGCTCCGCCGCCAGCTCGTCGGCGCCGATGAAGGGGCTGCGGTCACGCGCGGTCATGCCGGCCTCGTCGAGACGTTTACGGGGAAGCGGGAGCGCTCAATCGTCGGCGGCACCGAGCGTCCGCCATCGGGTCAGGCGCCGGTCGAGCAGCAGGAACAGCGCGTTGAGCGCATAGCCGACGACGGCGATGGTCAGGATGCCGGCAAACAGCGCGCGCACGTTGAGCACCTGCTGCGCCTGCAGGATGAAGTAGCCGACGCCGCTGTTGCCGGCGAGCATGCCGGTGACGACGGCCATGACCAGCGTCATGCCGAGCGCCTGGCGCATGCCGATCAGGATGAACGGCAGCGCCGCCGGAATGCCGATCTCCACCTGCGTCTGCCACCAGCTCAGACGAAAGGTCTGCGCCGTCAGCCGCATGGTGCGCGAGATGCTGCGGGCCCCGGCAAAGGCGTTGAGCAGGATCGGGAATGTCGCCACGATGACCACGACGGTGACCCGCAGCCGGTCCTCGATGCCGAGATACAGGATCAGCAGCGGCAGCAGGGCGGAGACCGGGATCTGCCTGAGCAGCTCGACCACCGGCTCGGCCAGCGCCCAGACCACCCGCACCCGTCCCATCAGAAAGCCCAGGGACACGCCGACCAGCGTCGCGACGACGAAGCCGATGGCGGTGATGCGCAAGGTTTCGAGCAGCGCCTGCAACAGGTCGCCGTTCTCGACCTGATCCAGCCACTCCACGGCGATGGCATCGAGCGGCGGCAATTCGGGCATGGTGTACAGGGTGGCGACGACCTGCCAGGCGACCAGCAGCGCCAGCACGGCGCTCCAGCCCAGGGCGCGGCTGCGGACGAACGAGCGCCAGAACGCCCCCGCCTTGCGGGGTGCGGCAGGAGCCGCATCGCCAGGCTCGGCTTCGCCGGCCGCGGCGGGCTCCAGGTAGGAGACGTTGGCCGTCATTGCAGGGCCCCCGCCCGGCGCGCCGGGCGCTGGTCGCGCATGACGAGATCGAAGATCTCGCCGCGCATCCTCAGGTAGTCGCCGTTCGACCTGGTGGCGACCTGGTGGCGCGGACGCGCCAGGCGCACGGCGGCGTCCTCGTCGATGCCCCGGCCATGGGGCCCGAGCACGATGACCCGATCGGAGAGGTAGATGGCCTCGTCGATGTCGTGGGTGACGAATAGCACGGTCAGCCGGTGGCTGTGCCAGATCTCCAGGATGAGGTCCTGCAGCATGGCCCGGCTGAGGGCGTCGACCGCGGAGAACGGCTCGTCGAGCAGCAGGATCTTCGGCCTGGCGGCGAGCGCCCGGGCGATCGCCACCCGCTGCTGCATGCCGCCCGACAGCTCCGACGGATAGCGGTCGGCGACGCCGGCGAGCCCGACCTCGCGGAGCTTCGTCTCGATCAGGACATCCCAGTCGCGTCGACGCGCCTCACGCTCCGTCAGCGCATAGGCGTGGCGAAGGCCGAAGCGGATATTGTCGCCCACCGTCTTCCAGGGCAGCAGCGACTGGCTGTAGTCCTGAAAGACATAGCGCACGCTGTCCGGCGGCCGAGTGACGCGCGTGCCGTCCACCTCCACGGAGCCCACGGAGGGCTGCTCGAGGCCGGCGATCAGGCGCAGCAGGGTCGACTTGCCGCAACCGGACCGCCCGACGATCGAGACGAAATCGCCCTCCTCGACCGCGAGGTCGACCGGCGACAGGCCCGTCACGGTCTCGCGGCTGGCGGACAGGTAGTGCTTGCCGACCCGGGTGGCGCGAACGGCGGTCATGCTCACTCCGCCGTCGGTCAGGCCGGAACCTTGACGCGCACGGAGGCCTCGCGGCGCGCCGCATATCGGTTCGGCGGCACGGGCAGGTCGAGATGGCCGCGCAGGGTGGAGGCCTCGTAGGCGGTCTTGTAGACGCCGAGACGCTGCAGCTCGGGCACGACAAGGTCGACGAAAGCGTCGAGCGGCGTGCGCGCATAGGGCGGAAACAGCTTCACGCCGTCGAATGCCCGCGCCTCGAAATTATCGGCGATCCAGCGCGCCACCTGCTTGCCGCTGCCGACGACGGGTGGCTGATTGAGGTGGCCCTTGTTGGAGATGTAGTGGAACAGGTCCTGGAGCGTCACGTTCTCGTCGCCGAAGGCGGCGAGCGCCGTCCCGAGCCACGGATGCCTGGCGAAGACCGCCTCGTCGAAGACGCTGACGATCTTCTCCTTGGGCGAGATCGAGCGCACGTCCTGGCCGACGAGCTCGCCGATCTGTGCCGGCGCGTACTGGTTGACGACGAGGTTCTGCACCTCGCGGAACTTGGCGTGCGCCTCCGCCGAGGTGCCGGCGACGAAGAAGGTGATGCCCGGAATGATGAACTGGTCGTCCGGATCGCGGCCGTACTGCGGCAGCAGGCTCTTGATCCGCTTGTAGTAGTCCCGGTTCCAGTCCGTCGACACGAACGGGCTGAAGCGGATGTCGGCGTGCTTGGCGCCGTAGGCGAACGACTGCTCCGAGCTCCCGGCGTGGACGATCGGCACCTGGCCCTGCGGCGGGCGCGGCACGTTGAGGGCGCCCTTGACCGAGTAGTGAACGCCCTCGAAGCCGATCGGATGGCCCTTCGTCGCATCGATGAAGACGCCGCCGTCGCGGTCGTCGACGAAATAGTCGGATTCCCAGCTGTCGGACAGGCTCTGGATGATCTCGAGGAACTCTTCGGCGCGGCCGTACTTGTCGGCCCGGCCGAGATGCTTGGCCTGGCCGTAGTTCTGCGCCGGCGCGTCGATGCCCTCGACGCCGGTGACGATGTTGAGGCCGGCCCGGCCGCCGCTCAGATGATCGAGCGACACGATGGCGCGGGCGGTGTCGTAGGGCTCGGCATAGGTGCTGTTGACGGTGACCACCAGCCCGATGTGGCGGGTGATCGCCGCCGCATAGGACGCCAGCGTGAAGCCCTCGATCTTGAACACGTCGTTGTGCCAGCTGCGCTGGGCATCGGCGGTGCTCGATATGGCGTTGCCGGCAAAGTAGTAGTCGAACAGCCCGCGCTCGGCCGTCCGCACGGTATCGGCCAGGTAGACCGGGTCGACCGTGCCACCGTTGAAGGCCTCGGGCAGCCGCCACGCGCTCGCATGGCGGCCGGTCGGCCAGGCCGAATAGGCGATCTTGAGGCTGCGCTTCCTGCTGCTCATGACATGGTTCCGATGCTGCTCGTGGCGCTCGACGGCAGGCGCGGGCGCCGCTCCCTGCCCTCGCGCGGCCGGCGCCTATTTCAGGGACGTCTCGAAGATGTGCCTGTCGAGGTCGACGCCGGTCGGCACGTTGGCGTACTCGTTGCCGGTGCGGATCCAGTCCCGCAGCCGCGCCAGATCGACGGGCTTGCCGAAGCCGAAGTAGACGGTGGCGGCGGCGAGCACGCCGGGCGTCTGCTTGTCGAGCGCGATCAGGTCGATCTTCGTCTGCTCCTTGACGAAGGCGGCGCGCTCCTCGCTGCTCAATGTCGCGTACCAGGCGATCGTCTCGCGCAGGGCGTCACGGAAGCGGGTGGCGACTTGCTTGTTGGCGCCGAACCAGGCGCTCGTCGACCACCAGCCGGCGATCGGGCTGTCCTTCGCCAGCTCGAACTTGGTCTTGTCGGAATCGCCGATGGCGTGGAACTTGTACTGGTTGAGCCACTGGTAGGCGTTGACCGCGCTCGACGTCGAGATGACGTCCGCCTGCCGGCTCTGCAGGACCGCCCCGAACGTCGTCTGGTCGGGCACGATGGTGAATTTCACCGCCTTGGGGTCGACGCCCTGCGACACCAGCACGGCCGAGGTGATGGCCTTGAACTGCGGCGGCGCACCGAGCGCGATGGTGGCGCCTGCAAGGTCCTTGAACGCCTTGCGCTCGCTGTCCTCGCGGACGAGCAGGAACTGGTAGGGCCCGGCGCCGTTGTGGGGCGCGACGAGCCCGATGTCGAAGCCGTTCTTGATGGAGGAGAGGCCGGCGAAGATGTCCGCATAGGCGATGTCGGCGCTGCCCTGGACCGCCGCCGTGATGTTGTTGGCGCCGGTGGCGAGCTCGGTGATCTTGATGTCGAGCCCGTGCTTCTTGAAGAAGCCCTTCTGGATCCCGGCCCGGAAGTCCTGCGGCATGACCGAGCCGGACACGGCGGCGATCCGCACCACGGTGAGCGGCGGCCCGTCCTGCGCCACGGCCCGCGGCCGATCCACCAACCCGGCGACGAGCAGCAGCCCGAGCGCCGCCGAGCCCACGGCGGCCACGGTCGTCCTGGAAAGCATATCTGAGATCTCTTATCCATTCGATTTGGAACTTATTTAGATCCCAAATCGGCACCTAAGTCTTATATTCGGCGCGGAGCTTATGAATAAGAACTTTCCCCATCAAGGGATGATTATTCCGTATTGCGCCGCGGACGCAGACGGAGTCCGTCGCCGCCGGGCGCCGCCCGAGCAGGCTTTTTCTCAGGACATCGCTGGGTTGAGGAATGGGCGGGCCGCGTCGAACACGGTCACGACGGGCCGACGGCCGTCCTGGCCGTCCGCCGCGGCGCGGCGCGGCGCGGCGCGGCGCTCAGTCCTCAGGGACCTCGCCGAACCGGGCGGCGAAGTCCGGCGACACGATCACCCCGAGCGCCGCGCGCAGGGCCGCCGCCTCCGCCGGACCGAACGCCGCCTCGAAGCGCCGCTGGGCCGCGCACCAGAGCGCGAACGTTTCGTCGAGCTTGACATGGCCGGCGTCCGTCAGCTCGACCAACCGGTTGCGCCGGTCCACGGGGTCGACCCTGACGGCCACGTAGCCGTCCCGCTCGAGCGGCTTCAGGTTGTGCGCCAAGGCGGAGCGGTCGAGCACCAGCGCGTCGGCCAGGTCGCCGATCGTCGGCGTGCCGAGACGGGCGATCTGCACCAGGATCGAGCGCTGGGTCACGCGCAAGCCGCTGGGCGCCAGCAACGCGTCATAGATCTGCGACACCCGCCGCGTGGCCTTACGCAGGGCCGAGGCGTTGCACGCGCCGACCGCCGCCAGCGGCCGCCGGCTCTCCCCGGCCTGCGATGCCTTGTCCAATTGCCTGTCCGCCCTGGATCCGCGCGTCGCCATTCCCACCCTCCGCTTCTTGTCGCTTGACGGATACTAGCATATGCCCCTAATGAATAATATCGGCATATACCGATAATTACCCATGGAGACCCGACATGGCGACGCCTCCGACCGACGGCCGCAGCGCGCCGGCAACGTTCCGCGTGCTGCTCATCGCCTCGCTGGTCTCGTCGCTGATCATGCTCGATTCCAACATCGTCGCCGTCTCCCTGCCGGCGATCGCGCGCTCCCTGAGCGCGACCTTCGCCGAGATCGAATGGGTGGTGAGCGCCTACATCTTGAGCTTCGCGGCGCTGCTCCTGGCCGCCGGCTCCTTTGCCGACCGCCATGGCCGCAAGCTCGGCATGCTGATCGGGCTCGCGGTTTTCGGTGCAGCATCGGGCGCCTGCGGCCTCGCCGCCTCGTCGCTGACGCTCAATCTCGCCCGCGCCGCCCAGGGCGTCGGCGGCGCCCTGCTGCTGACGGCGTCGCTGGCCGTCATCGGCCATGCCTTCACCGGCGCTGCGCGAGCCCGCGCCTATGCCTTCTGGGGCTCCTGCCTGGGTATCGCGATCACCGCCGGCCCGATCATCGGCGGCGTCATCACCGATACATTCGGCTGGCGCTGGGTGTTCCTGGTCAACGTGCCGGTCTGTGCCGTCCTGCTCGTCGCGACCTATCGGGATATCGCCGAATCCTCGGATCCAGAGGCCAAGCGGCTCGACATCGCCGGCATCGTCACCTTCAGCCTCGCCCTCTTCCTGCTGATCTGGGCGCTGATCGACGGCAACGGCGCGGGCTGGTCGAGCCCGGCCATCCTGCTGCGGCTCGCCGGCGCAGCGATCCTGTTCGCGGCCTTCGCCGTCGCCGAACTGAACCAGCACCGCCCGATGGTGGATCTGGCCCTGTTCGCACGGCCGACCGTCGTCGGCGCGTCCGTCGCCATGGTGGGCTATGCCGCCGGCGCCCAGGTGATGATCTTCTATCTGCCGCTGTTCCTCCAGAACGCCTACGGCTTCGCCCCCATGACGGCCGGACTGGCGATGATCCCGTTCGCGCTGCCCATGTTCCTGGCGCCCCGTGTCGGGGCGGCGCTGGCGGACCGCTACTCGGGCCGCGCGCTGCTCACCTTCGGGCTTGCCATCACGGTCGTCGGCAATGGGCTGTTCTGGGCGCTGGCCCGCGGCGGAGCAGCCTACCCCGCCCTGATCGCGGCCATGCTCGTCGCCGGCAGCGGCGCCGGCCTGCTCAACAGCGAGACGGCGAAGGTGATGATGAACGCCGTGCCGCCGCAGCGGGCGGGCATGGCCTCCGGCCTCGGCGCCACCCTGCGCTTCGTCGGGCTGCTGCTCGGCGTCGCGGGCCTCGGCGCGGTGCTGAGCCACGTGGCCGTCAGCCACTTCGTCGTGGCTGCCGGCCGGTCGGGCCTGACGCCCACCCTCGCCTCTTTGGCGGCGCGGCGCGTCACCTCCGGCGACACGGTCGGCGTGCTGGCCGAGATGCCGGATGCGCTGCGGGAAGGGATCCGGGCCGCGGGCCAGGCTGCCTTCAGCGACGGCTTCGCCGCCGCGAGCCTGCTGGCGGCGCTGGTCGCCGCCGCAGCCGGGCTCGCCACGTTCCTCCTGGTCGGCGAGGCGGAGACGGCTCCGGCGCACGGCGGCACTGCCAAACCGCGCGAGCCCATCGCCGCCATCGAGTGAGAGGTAGGCGGCAGCGCTCCCTGCCCGCTCACCGCGGCGACGCCGCCGAAGCGCCGCAAATCGGGTGCTTTGACGATGGCCGACGTCCCATCGACCTGGCGGTGCCGCCGCCGGCCAACGCAGCGGAGCTTCCCATGCGTGTCGCCATCCTCGACGATTACCAGGGCGTGGCCCTGGAGATGGCGGACTGGTCGCCCGTCTCCGCCCGCGCCGAGATCACCGTGTTTCGCGATCACCTCGGTGACGCCGACGCGGCGGTCGATCGGCTGGCGCCGTTCGACGTGATCTGCGTCATGCGTGAGCGCACGCCTCTCACGCGAGCGGTTCTGGAGCGGCTACCCCGGCTGCGGCTCATCGCCTCCACCGGCCGGCGCAACGCCGCGATCGATGTCGCGGCAGCGACCGAACTGGGTATCACGGTCACGAACACCGGCGGATCGTCGTCCTCCACGGTCGAGCTGACCTGGGCCCTGCTGCTGGCCAGCGCCCGCTCCCTGGTCGAGGAGGCGATGGCGGTCCGCAACGGCGGCTGGCAGCGCACGGTCGGCACCGGGCTCAAGGGCAAGACGCTCGGTGTGCTGGGCCTCGGCAACATCGGCGCCGAGGTGGCGCGTATTGCCCAGGCGTTCGGAATGCGGGTGATCGCCTGGAGCCAGAACCTCACGTCGGAGGCAGCACTGGCGCGCGGCGTCACCCGCGTGGAGAAGGAGGAGCTGTTCACGCAGGCCGACTTCCTCACCATCCACCTAGTGTTGAGCGCACACACGCGCGGCCTCGTCGACGCCGGCACGCTGGCGCTGATGCGGCCGACCGCGCATCTCATCAACACCTCGCGCGGACCGATCGTGGACGAGGCAGCGCTGCTCGGCGCGCTTCGCGCGCGCCGGCTCGCGGGTGCCGCGATCGACGTCTTCGATATCGAGCCGCTGCCGGCCGACCACCCGTTCCGCACGCAGGAGAACCTGCTGGCGACGCCGCACATCGGCTACGTCTCGCGCGAGGTCTACCGGACCTTCTACAGCGATACGGTCGGCAACATCGTGCGCTGGATGGACGAACATGGCGCGGACGGCCGCCCCGCCTGAGCGCCGCCCGCAAAGCCCCGCCGCTCAGAGCGGGTAGCCGACCAAGCGCTCGCCGTCGAGCCGCTCGATGTATTCGGTCATGCCGTAGCCGGTGACGCCGTCCCAGGTGAAGCGCGTGTGGCCCTCGGCGATGCGCGAGGTCACCGTGCGGCCGTCGATCTCACGCCGGTTGCGCAGCGGCGCCAGCGACACGATCTCGCCGGAAATCAGCACCGCGCGCTGCGCCGTCCGCACCGCGAGCCGGACCACCTTGGGGTCCTGGCGCGCATCCCAGTCGGTGATCAGATCGAACTCCTCGACCTCCTCGTACTGCCCGTCGACCAGCAGCACGCCGAGCCGGCGGGTCCGCCCCTTGGCATCGGTGATCTTCAGCAGCATGAAGCCCCGTCCCTGCCCGAGATTGGCGATGAACAGGCGGTAGTAATAGATGTTCTGCCACAGCCGCGGCCCCCAGGAGTGGTCGCGCCAGCCGGCGCCTGCCAGCGGGAAGGTCTCCGCGCCACAGCGGATCTCGCCGGTCACGCGCGTGTGCTGGTTGAAGTGGCCGAGCGAGAAGTCCCAGCCGTACATGGGCTCGTGGTCGGCCGATACCGGCACGCCGCCGTGAACCGGTGAATCCGCCTCCTGCGTAAGCCGCACGAAGCCGGGCACGCGCTGGGCTGCGGCGAACATGCGCTTGGGGTCGCGCAACAGGTCGCGGTCGTCGAGGAGCAGCAGCTCGCCCTCATAGGTCATGCTGACCCGCCGGAGCGGCTCCTCCACCTGATAGCGCAGCCCGCCGGCGTCGAAGCGGTCGTTGGCGGTGATCGACGGGCGCTGGAATTGGCAGGCGATGCGCCCGTCCGGCAAATAGAGGCAGACCGAGAGCTCCGCATACCCCTCGTTGACGCGGTTGCCGAGCCGCATCCAGCCGCCGACGCCGGTGTCGAAGTCGAAGCCGTTGCCATAGACACTCTCGTTGAAGTGCGGCTCAGCCGTCGGCTGATGCATGTATTCGTCGTCGCGACCGAGCTTATACCCCACCTTGCTCCTCCATTGTTTGGATGACCGGCGTGCCCGCCGCTTCCGTTGCTGTCGACGTCAAGGCGATGGACAGCGCGGCGGCCGCCATGCCTCAAAATTCACGCACCGCGATCCAGTTCACGCTTGCTCCATAGCTCGCACTGGACTACGTTACGTCCAAACTGAATGATATTCAATATGGAGGAAACAAATGATCTGCGCGACGCCCGGCCGCCCGTCCATCCTCGCCTAGCCCTGCGCGAGCCGGCGAGAACACCCCTCATGTCACGACCAAGGATGGGACCGGTGGTCGACAGCCCTCAGATGGCGCAGACGCCGTTGCACACGGATCCGCGCATGCCCGCCGTCGAGGACTGCGTCCTGCGGCCCCTGCTCGAGCGGCGCGCTGCCGCCAGTCCCGACAAGACCTTCGCAGTATTCGCGGACGGGACGCGCTGGACCTATGGTGAGACGCTCGACGCCGCCATCCGGACCGCCAACGCGCTGCGGGGGCTCGGCGTGGCCCAGGGCGACACCGTGCTGTCGTGGCTGCCGAACGGCCCCGAGGCGCTGCGCCTCTGGTTCGGCCTGAACATGCTCGGCGCCGTCTACGTTCCGATCAATCTTGCCTATCGGGGCACATTGCTCGAGCACGTCGTCCGCATATCCGACGCCAAGCTCATGGTCATCCACGGCCAGTTGCTGGAGCGCCTGGCCGATATCGCGCCCTCCCGGCTGACGACGGTGGTCGTGGCGATCGGCGCGGCCGACGAGGCCGTGCCAGGCCTCACGGTCCTGGGCCCGGCCGCCCTCAGCTCGGACGACGGGGCTCCGCCGCCCCTCGCCCGCCCGATCACGCCCTGGGACACGCAGACCATCGTCTACACGTCGGGCACATCCGGGCCGTCGAAAGCGGTACTGTCGTCCTATACGCATCTCCACGCCATGGCCTCGGGCTCGGACTACCTGGCCGAGAGCGATCGTTTTCTTGTCAATCTGCCGTATTTCCATGTGGGCGGTCTCTTTCCGACCTACGCCATGCTGATCAGGGGCGGATCGATCGTCGTCGCGGAGCGCTTCGATACGTCGAGCTTCTGGACGATCGTCAGGGAGCGCGAGGTCACGACCTGCATCGTGCTCGGCTCCATGGCGAGCTTCCTGCTCGGCCAGCCGGTCGCTGCCGACGAGCGACGCCATCCGCTGCGGACCGTCCTGATGGTGCCCTACGGCCAGCCGTCCTTCGCGTTCGCCGAGCGCTTCGGCTGCGCGGTGCACACCCATTTCAACATGACCGAGATCTCGATGCCGATCCGCTCGGGCCCCAACCCCGGCCTCCCGGGCGTCGCCGGCCGCAAGCGCCCGGGGGTCGATCTGCGCATCGTGGACGAGAACGATTGCGAAGTTCCGGTCGGCCAGACGGGCGAGCTCATCGTCCGGACGGATTGTCCCTGGGCGATGAACCACGGCTATGCCAACGCGCCGGAGGCCACGGCGGCCGCCTGGCGCAACGGCTGGTTCCATACCGGCGACGGATTTCGTGTCGATGCCGACGGCAATTATTACTTCGTCGACCGCCTGAAGGACGCCATCCGTCGCCGCGGCGAGAACATCTCGTCGTTCGAGGTCGAGACGGAGCTCGCCGCACATCCCGCCGTCCAGGAGGCCGCGGCCGTCGCCTATCCGAGCGAGCACGGCGAGGACGAAGTCCTGGCCGTGGTGACCCTGCGCGAGGGCGCGAGCCTCGATCCGCTCGAGCTGATCCGGTTTCTGGTGCCCAGAATGGCCACCTACATGGTGCCGCGCTTCGTCTGGATCGTGCCCGAGCTGCCGCGGACGCCGACGCAGAAGGTGCAGAAGGCCGTGCTTCGCGCCCAGGCCTCCCAGGCGGAGCTCTGGGACCGCGAGGCCGCGGGCCTCGTCCTGAAAAGTGAGCGCCTGCAACAACACAAGAGCGCAGGCTGACGACCAGCCGGGGGAGGAAGATGATGACGAGATCCATACTGAGGCTGCTCGCCGCAGCCGCTTTGACGGCCTGGGCGGGGGCCGCAGACGCCCAGATCAGCGATGACGTGGTCAAGATCGGCGTCATGGGCGACATGACGTCGTTCTATGCCGACATCGCCGGGCCGGGCTCGGTCATCGCCGCGCGCATGGCGGCGGAGGATTTCGGCGGCAGCGTGCTCGGCAAGCCGATCGTCATCGTCGCCGGCGATCACCAGAACAAGCCGGATATCGGCTCGGCCATCGCCCGGGCCTGGTACGACACCGAGCAGGTCGATGCCATCGCCGACGTGCCCAACTCCGGCGTCGGCATCGCCGTTCACGAAATCACCCGCGAGAAGAAGAAGGTCCTGCTCGGCTCCGGCACGTCGCTGACCGATCTCACCGGCGCCAAGTGCTCGCCCAACAGCGTCATCTGGACCTTCGACACCTGGTCGCTGGCGAACGGGACCGGGCGCGCGCTGATGGAGGCCGGCGGCAAGACGTGGGCGTTCGTCACCGCCGACTACGCCTTCGGCCATCAGCTGGAGCGCGACACCTCCCGCGTGGTGCAGGACGGCGGCGGCCAAGTGCTGGCCACGATCCGCCATCCGCTCAACACGCCGGACTTCGCCTCCTTTCTCTTGCGCGCGCAAGGCACCGGCGCCCAGGTGATCGCGCTCGCCAACGCCGGCGCCGACATGGGCAATGCGGTCAAGCAGGCAAGCGAGTTCGGCATCGAGCAGAAGGGGCAGCGGCTCGCCGCGCTCGTCGCCTTCATCACCGACGTGCACGCGCTCGGGCTGAAGGCGGCCCAGGGGCTGCTCCTGACCGAGGCATTCTACTGGGATCTCAACGACGACACCCGCGCCTGGAGCAAGCGGTTCGTCGCGCGCAGCGGCGGCAAGTATCCGACCATGGTGCAGGCCGGGGTGTACGCGGCCGTCCTGCACTATCTCAAGGCGATCGAGGCGGCGAAGACCGACGACGGCACCACCGTCGTCGAGATGATGAAGTCCATGCCGAGCAAGGACCCGCTCTTCGGCGAGGGCAAGGTCCGCCCCGACGGGCGCCACATCCACCCGATGTATCTCTTCCAGGTGAAGAAGCCGTCGGAATCCGTTGCCCCCTACGACTACTACAAGCTCGTCGGCACCATCCCCGCCGACAAAGCCTTCCGCCCGATGAGCGAAGGCGGTTGTTACCTGGTCAAGTAAAAGGGCGCACCTCGACGTGCCTGCAAAATACATGGGAACCAGCATGATTGATCCTGATTTGCGGATCGGTACCGAGGCCGGCCGTCATAGCGGTCCGGCCGCTCCGGGCTCGCCATGGCGATGAGCGCTCCAGCCGACGAGGTGCGCGACAAGCTCGCGCACGCGCTGGCGCGCCAGGTCGGCGCGTCCGCATCGATCGAGAACGTCGTCGTGCCGACCTTGGGAGGCAGCAACCGGACGATCATCTTCGATCTCGTGGATGGCGCGAGCCGCCGGCGCATGGTCTCGCGCCAGGCGACCTACGACGGCGACGACAATCCCTTCCTGCCGGCTGCCGCGCAGTTCCGGGTCATGCGGCTCGCCTACACGCATGGCTTTCCGGTGCCGGAGCCCATCCTCCTGTTCGAACCTGGCGACGGCCTGGGCGAGGGCTTCGTCACCGCGTTCGTCGACGGCGAGACGATGCCGTCGCGGATCATTGGGGGACGGCAGCTCGAGGCCGTGCGGCCGCGCCTTGCCGCCCAGGTCGGCGAGCTGCTGGCCCTGCTCCACCGCATCGATCCGGCGCAGGCGCCGGAGCTCGCTGCCACCCGGGACAGCATCGATCCCCTCGCCGCCCAGGTCAGGCGCTACGACCTCTACGACGAGCCGCACCCGGCGATCGAGCTCGGCCTGCGCTGGCTGGAGCTCAACCGCCCGGATCCGCAGCCCCGGGCGCTGCTGCACGGCGACTTCCGCACCGGCAACCTGATGGTCGGCGCGGGAGGCATCACGGCGGTGCTCGATTGGGAGTGCTCGCACCTCGGCAACCCGGCCGAGGATCTCGGCTGGCTCTGTACGCGATCGTGGCGCTTCAACCGCCCCGACCTCGTAGTCGGCGGCTTCGGCGACCTCCGGGACCTGCTCGACAGCTACGCGGCCCACGGCGGCCGGCGCATCGAACCGGACGAGGTGCGCTATTGGCAAATCTTCGGCCTGGTCCGCTGGGCCATTCTCAACATCATGCAAGCGCACGGCCACGTCTTCGGCGGCCGGCGGGACGTCATTTTCGCGGCCTGCGGCCGCAACACCAGCCTGATCGAACATGATCTGCTGATGACGCTGCGCAACTCCTACCAATGAGGCGGTCATGAGCCAGTATCGTCCGGCGATCGACAACCTGCTCGCCAGCGTGCGGGAGGCCCTGGACCAGCTCGTGCCCCAGCTCGAGGGGGAGGCACGCTACAAGGCGCAGGTCGCCTCCTATGTGGTCGGCATCTGCGAGCGCGAGCTGACCATCGGGCAAAGCCATCCGGAGGCCGACCGCACGGCCTGGACGGAGCTGCTCGGCCGAGACGCCGACGAGCCTGAGCCGACGACGCGAGAGCTCTGCGCCGCGATCCGCGCGGGGCGGCTCGACGATCGGTTCGCGGCCGTCGTGGAGACGGTTCTGGCCCGCACCGTCGACGACGTGCGGGTGGTTCGGCCGAGCCATCTGGAGCGGTCCGGCGCGGCGGCCGAGCCGCGCTGATCACGAGACCTGCGAGAAGACCGTCGAAGGCGGCGCCCGGAGAACCGCAAGCAGACGACGCCCATCGTCCTCGTGCGATGGCCGTCGACCAACACAGGGGGGATCATCATGGTGAAGAGCGTAGTCTTGTGCGCCGCTGTCCTGGCGGCCTTCACGACCGGCGCCGCAGCGCAGGTGTCGGTCAAGCTCGGCGTGCTGAACGATCGCTCCGGCCAGTTCGTCGATCTGGCCGGTGACGGCTCCGTCATCGCCGCCGAGATGGCGGCGGAGGACTTCAAGGCCGCGGCGAAGGGCATCAAGGTCGAGATCGTCTCGGCCGATCATCAGAACAAGGCGGACATCGGCGCCGCCGTCGTGCGCAAGTGGTTCGACCAGGACAACGTCGACGTGGTCCTCGACGTCCCGGTCTCGTCGGTGGCGCTCGCGGTCAACCAGATCGCCCGTGAGAAGAACAAGATCCAGATCAACTCCGGCGCCGGTGCGGCCGAGCTCACCGGCACGCAATGCACGCCGAACACGATCCAGTTCACCTACGACACCTACGCGCTGGCCAACGGCACGGCGACGGCGCTGGCGAAGGCCGGGGGCGACACCTGGTTCTTCATCACCGCCGATTATGCCTTCGGCCACTCGCTCGAGCGCGACGTCACCAGCTTCGTGCAGAAGGCCGGCGGGCGCGTCATCGGCGCGGTCAAGCACCCGCTGGGGACGGCGGATTTCTCCTCCTACCTGCTGACGGCGCAGAGCTCCAAGGCCAAGGTCGTCGCCCTCGCCAACGGCGGCGGCGACACCATCAACGCCATCAAGCAGGCGGGCGAGTTCGGCATCGCCCAGGGCGGGCAGAACCTGGCCGGCATGCTGATCTTCATCAGCGACGTCCACGCGCTCGGCCTCAAGGCGGCGCAGGGCCTGGTGCTGACCTCGCCCTTCTACTGGGACCTGAACGACGGCACGCGGGCCTTCGCCAAACGCTTCGCCGAACGGCGCGGCGGGCGCATGCCGACGATGATCCACGCGGGCGTCTATGCCGGCGTCCTGCACTACCTGAAGGCGGTCGATGCGCTGAAGGACAAGGACACCTCGAAGGTCCTCGCCTGGATGAAGGCCAATCCCACCGACGATCCGCTGTTCGGCCAAGGCCGTATCCGGCCCAACGGCCGCACCATCCACGACATGTACCTCTTCAGGGTGAAGAAGCCCGAGGAGTCGAAGGGCCCCTGGGACTATTACGAGCGGCGGGCCACCATCCCCGCCGAACAGGCCTTCCGCCCTGTCGGCGAGACCGGCTGCCCCCTCGAACCCAAGTAGCGCCCGGCAGGAGGACGCACGCATGACACAAGCAACCTCGAGCGATGCCCTGCTGATCGAGCGGCGCCAGGGCGTGGCGTATCTGACGATGAACCGGCCCCGCATGCTGAACGTGCTCGACGAGACGCTGGCCGACGCCATGGCCGCTGCGTTTCGCGGCATCGCCGACGACCCCGAGGTACGGGCCGTCGTCCTGGCCGGAGCTGGCCGCTCGTTCATGGCGGGCGGTGACCTCACCCGCTTCCACGCCGACCTGGGGGCCGCGCCGGCCACGGCGGCCCGGCTGATCGACCAGTTCCACGCAGTGATGAGCTGCATCAAGAGCATGCCCAAGCCGGTCATCGCCGCCATCCACGGGCCGGTCGCCGGCGGCGGCGTCGGGCTGGCGCTCGCCTGCGACCTCGTCATCGCGGCGGACGACACCACCCTGCTCTCGGCCTACACCAAGCTCGGCACGAGCCCCGACGGCGGCACCACATGGTCGCTGACGCGCCTGCTGGGCCCGCGGCGCGCGGTGGAGCTCATGCTCCTGAACGAGCCGCTCGACGCCGAGGCGGCCCTGCGCCTCGGCCTGGTCAACCGCATCGTCGCCAAGGCCGACCTGCTGGCCACGGCGGCGGCGCTCGCCGAGCGGCTGACGCGGACCGCCGCCGGCGCCGACGCGGCCGTGAAGCGCCTCGTGCAGCAGGCGATGGAGGGCAGCTTCGAACGACAGCTCGACCTGGAAAAGGAGAGCTTCGTCGCGCTCGCGGGAACGGCGGACTTTCGCGAGGGCATCAGCGCCTTCATCGAGCGGCGGCCGGCCGCCTTCAAGACGGGCGGATAGCTCCGCGGGGCGCCGCGTCGAACAGGAAGGTGATGTTGATGCGCTGGCGCCCGTAGCCCGGCGCGAACCGCCCCTCGCCGGTGCGGTGGAACAGGTTCGCGTCGAACAGGACCAGCCGGTTGCAGCGATGTGGAATGTGGATCGGCTGCGCCGACGACGCCGCCAGCATGGCGCGGATGCCGGCCCGATCCACATTGGCTTTGTGGAAATCCCAGCCCGCCGGCATCTCGACCGGCCAGATCTCCAATCCGCCGCCGTCCGGATCCAGGCAGTCCTCGTCAGCAGTGATCCACAGATTAGCGCTCACCCGGCCGATGTCAGCGTGATAGTCCGTGCCGCTGCCGCCCTGCACATGCTTGTAGGCCCAGAGCTGCGCCAGCGAGAGGCCGGCAAGGCTGCGCGGCAGAGCCCGGGACAAGGCCCGCGAGACCTCGACCAGCAGCTCGCAGCCGAGCCCTTCCTCGAAATAGGCGCCGAGGTGGCCGCCGTGGTCCTTGACCTCGAACCAGATCGTCGCCTCCCGGCAGAAGCGCTGCAGATGAGCGAGGACATCCGGCTGGAGCACGTCGTCGATGACGACGGGCAGCGGATGGGTGTCGACGAAGGCCGCGTCGGCGTGGGCAAAGTCCGTGCCCGGCGACAGCACCGCCTCCGGCACCGCCTCTGCCTCGGGAAGATGGAGCAGGCGGTTGTAGGCGAACGACGTGGCGGCGAGGGCCGCATCGTCGAGCACGGTGATCGCGGTCTCGCTCTGACGGCGCCCCAGGTCGGCGGCGAGCCGCTCGTAGGCCGCGGCGATGGCAAGATAGTCGGCGCCGACCCGGCCGTTGGCGTGCAGGTATCGCAGCTGCGCGGCATCGTGCTCGAGCTTGACGCGGTTGCTGCGACGCATCTCGCGCGCATCCGCGGGATCGAGCTCGCCGGGCGGCTGCGCCAGGCCCGGCCGCCACGACCGACGCAGCATGAGCGCCCGGCGCGATGCCACCACGGCCTCCTCCAGCCGCCCCAGCCGCTTCAGCGCCAGCGCCCTCCCCGTCACGGCCGCGACCATGGCCGGGCGCTGGGCTTCGGCGCGCCCGTAGGCCGCCAGCGCCGCCTCGAAGCGCTGCTCCGCCAGCTCCCTGTTGCCGAGCGCAACCAGCGCTGCGACCGGCGGAGCCGCCGCCTCGGCGCTGCGCCGAAGATGGTCGAGCGCGCGCCCCCCGTCGCCGCGCTCGTCGGCCAGGACGGAGACGAAGTAGTTGGCCCAGGCATTGCCCGGATCGGCGGCCAGCACCAGCGCGTAGCCCCGCTCCGCCTCCGCCGCGCGCCCGGCGCGATGGGCCGCGACGGCGTCGCGTAGAAGAGCGTCCGCGGCTCCGGTCACAAGGCGCCCCCCGCAAGCTCCCGGGCCCGCACGCATGCGGCGAAATGCGCCGCGCCCATGTCGACCATCGCCGGCATGGCCTCGCGGCACACGGGCACGTGGATGGGGCATCGCCCGACGAAGGGGCATTCGTCACGCGGATTGACGGCGCTGGGGATCTCGCCCTCCACCACATGCGGCGAGGTGGGCTTCGTCGGGTCGGGATCGAGCACCGCCGATAGCAGCGCGCGCGTATAGGGATGATCCTGCTGGCCCAGCAGGGCGCGGGTGGTGCCCACCTCCACGAGCCGCCCCAGGTACATCACCGCGATCCGGTGGCTCAGCCGTTCCACGGCCGTGAGATCGTGGGAGATGAACAGGTAGGACACGCCGAGCGCCGTCTGCATGCGGGCCAGCACGTCGAGGATCTCGGCGCGCATGATCGGATCGAGGGTCGACGTCGGCTCGTCCAGCACGACCAGATCCGGCCGCGTCACCAAGGCGCGCGCGATGCCGACGCGCTGCTGCTCGCTCGCCGTGAGCTCGACCGGATAACGGTCGAGGTGGTGCGCGTCGAGGCCGACGTGCGTGACCATCTCCATCACGGCGGCACGGCGGGACGTAGCGCCCTGCCGCGTGTGCAGCCTGAGCGGCTCTTCCACGGTCTGGCCGACGGTGCGGCGCGGATTGAGCGATGCGAGCGGATCCTGGAAGACGAGCTGCAGCCGGGGGCGCAACGCCCGCAGCTCCGCGGCGGAGGCGCCGCTCAGGTCGAGGCCGGCGAACGTGATGGTGCCGGCGCTCGGCTCGATCAGGCGCAGCAGGCAACGACCGACGGTGGTTTTGCCCGATCCGCTCTCTCCCACCAGGCCCAGGGTCTCGCCCTTGCCAATGGTGAAGCTGACATCGTTGACCGCGCCCACGTAATGGTGGCGGTCGAGCTGGAAGCGCTTGCTCAGATGGGCCACCTGGACGAGCGGCGCGAAGGTCATGCGGCGGCTCCCCTGCTGGCGGCGATGAGGCGGCGTGTCACCACGCTCGACGGCGCGGTCAGCACCGAGGCCACCGGGCCCATCTCGACGATGCGACCCTGCTCCAGCACGGCGACCGTATCGCAATAGTGGGCGACGATGCCGAGGTCGCGCGTGGCGATGATCTGCGCCACGTTCTGCTCCCTGGACAGCTTCAGCATCAGGTCCAGCACCTGGCGCTGCACCGTGACGTCGAGGCCCGCCGTCGGCTCGTCGGCGACCACCAGGCGCGGCCGGTGCAGCAGCGCGATGGCGATGCAGATGCGCTGCGCCATGCCGCCGCTGAGCTCGTGGGGATAGGCCTCGAGGCGCCGCTCCGGATCGCTCAGCCCCACGGCGGCGAGCATGGCAGCGGCGCGGCCGCGCGCCTCGGCGTCGGAGCAGCGGACGTGCGCCCGGATCTGCGCCGCCATGAAGTCGCCGATGCGGACCAGCGGGTTCAGCTGCGCCTTGGCGTTCGGCAGGATGGCGGCGAGCGTCGCGCCGCGCAGGCGCCGAACCTCCGCCGGCGCCATCGCCTCCAGGTCGCGGCCCTCGAACCACACCCGGCCCCGCACCATGGTGCCGGCCGGCGGCAGCGCCAGGATCGTCCTCAGCAGCAGCGACTTGCCGGCGCCGGCGACGCCGACGATGCCGAGCCTCTCGCCGGGCCGCACCGCAAGCGAGATGTCATCGAGGAGCGGGCTGGGCGCCTGGTCGCCCACAAGCGACAACCGATCGACGCGGAGCAACGCCTGCGCATCGGCGACCGCGGCCTTAGCCGGCGCGGCCGTGGCGGCTGGGCGCCCTCTCCGCCGGCCGGGCTGCGGCGCCGCCCCCGGCACCAGCGCACGGCCGATCACCTCGCCGAGCAGGCCGCAGACGAAGACGATGCTGCCCAGGGCAAGGCCCGGAAACAGCGACACCCACCACTGCCCGAGCGCCATGAACTTGGCGCCGCCGGCGATCATGGCGCCGAGCTCCGGCGTCGGCGGCCGGATGCCGGCGCCGACGAAGCTCAGCCCGGCGGTCAGCAGCACGGCGAAACCGACCGTCACGGACAGCTGTACGACCACCGTCGGCAGAGCGTTCGGCAGCAGATGTACGAACGCCGCAGCGAGATCGGACCGGCCGATCGCCCGCGCCGCCTCGGCGAACGGCTGCTGCCGGAGCGACAGCAGCTCGGAGCGCACCAGTCTCAGGAAGACCGGGAAGTTCACGAAGGCGACTGCCAGAATGACGTTCTCGGTGCCGGTGCCGCGGATCGCCACCAGCACCATCGCCAGGATGAACACCGGAAACGCCTGCAGCACGTCGAGCAGCCGCAGCATGCCCTCGCCGGTGAGCGAGAGCACGCGGCGGGGATGGGATTCGAACAGGCCGGCCAGCACGCCCAGCGGCGCGCCGATCAGCACCGACAGGAGCGTGGCGACGAGGGCGATGGTGACGTCGGTGCGCGGCGCGGCCAGCAGCCGCGAGAACACGTCGATGCCGTTGTCATCGGTGCCGAGCCAGTGCGCCAGGCTCGGCGGCAGCAGCCGCTGGGCCGGATCCGCCGTCATCGTCGGATAGGGAGCAAGCCAGGGGCCGGCGACAGCGACGGCGACGATCAGCGCAAACATGAGGACCACGACCCTGTCGGCCGCGGACAGGCCCGCCCAGAAGCGCCGCAGGCGGTGAAGCCGGCGGGCGGTCCCCTTCGACGCCACGAACGCCATCACCGCGTCGCCCCGCGCGACACGCGCGGATCGAGTGCGAAATAGGCCAGGTCGACCAGGAGGTAGACCAGCATGGTGAACACCGCCGAGATCAGGACGAAGGCCTGGATCGGCGCATAGTCGGCGGTCGTCACCGCCTGCACGGCGTACTGGCCGAGGCCGTTGAGGTTGAAGACGGATTCGATCAGGACGGCGCCGCCGAGCAGATAGCCCGAGACGACGCCGGCCATCACGATGGACGGTGGCGCCGCGTTGCGCATGGCATAGCGCAGCACCGTGCCGGGGCGCAGCCCGACGGCCCGCGCATAGAGGGTGTAGTCGGCCTTCAGCGCGCCCTCGAGGCTGGAGCGGACCATCTTGAAGATCGGCGCGCCGTAGACGAAGGCCAGCGTGATACAGGGCAGCGCCAGATGTGAGAGCGCCGACCAGAACGTCGGCAGGTCACCCGCGATCAGCGCGTCGACCGTGTACATGCCGGTCACGGTGTCGGGTGAGACATCGAGGATGCCGAGCCGGCCCTCCGGACCGGGAGCCCAGCCGAGCAGGCTGAAGAAGACGAAGATCAGCACCAGCCCGAGCCAGAAATCCGGCAGGGCGCCGGCGAGCAGCCCATAGCCGAACGACAGCTTGCGGGCGACCGCGCCGGCGATGCCGCCCCCCGGCATGGCCGAGACCATGGCGAGCGGCACGAGGACTACGGCGACGAGCAGCATGCCGCCGATGATCAGCTCCAGGGTGGCGGGCAGCCGGGCCGCCAGATCGGCCGACACCTCGGTGGAGCCGACCCACGAGCGCCCCAGGTTGCCCTGCGCCAGCCGTTCGACATAGGCGAGGTATTGCTGCGGCAGCGGCTGGTCGAGACGCAACTGCCGGCGCAGTTGCTCGACCCCCTCCTGAGGCGCCAGCGGCCCGAGCTCCAGGCGCGCCGGATCGCCGGGGAGCGCGCGGATCAGCACGAAGGTGGCAATGGAGATCAGGAGGAGCTGCGGCACCAGCAGCAGCAGGCGTCGGCCGATATAGATAAGGCTGCGCAATGGCGACCTCGCTCGTGTGCCCAGGCATGGAGCCGCCGCGGCATCCGTCGCGCGCAAGCCCCACGGCAAATGTATGGCACCGATTGCGTCCGGCGGCGCACCCTGACGCTCCAGTCCAATGTTTTGGTCGGGTCCGTCGCGCCGGAATGCCTATAATCCCATCCATGCCGTCACATAGCGGGCGCCGCCGGAGCCTGGAGCGTCAGCGACGCCTCGCCGCGTCGCTCGCCCGGACGTGTCGATGCGAGATGGGAAAGGACGCCAAGCCAATGACCAAGCGATCCGCTGCTGTCGCCCTCGGCCTTCTGGCAGGGCTTGCCGCCGGTGCGGGCGCCGCCTGCGCCAAGGACACCATCGTGATCGCCATCCCGGGCACGCCGCAGGGCATCGATCTCGATCGCCAGGCCGGGCCGCAGAGCTGGAGCATGGCCGGCCAGGTCATCGAGCTGGGGGCAGAATGGGCGCCGGTTCCCTATCCCTACAAAGGTGTCGAAGGCGCCGATCCCACCAAGATCCCCGGCTTCAGCTACCCCAATTTCGCCCAGCAGGCGATGACGCCGGGCATCGTCGAGAGCTGCGAGCTGGCACCGGACGGCTTGTCGGCGACATATCGGCTGCGCAAAGGCGTCAAGTCGGCGGCCGGCAACGAGTTCACCGCCGACGACGTGCTCTGGCGGGTCGAGCGCGCCCAGGCGCTCAAGGCCATCGGCGCCTTCCTGCAGAACGCCGCCAACGCCAACGATCCCAAGCAGTGGGCGAAGGTCGACGACCACATGGTCAAGATCTCAGCCAGCAAGCCGATGCCGCTCGTCTGTAAGATCCTGACCAATCTCTATTGGTATTGGTTCGACTCGCGCGAAGCCAAGAAGCACGCAACGGCGGATGATCCTTGGGCAACGAAGTGGGTCCCGACCGCCGGCGTCGGGTTTGGCCCCTACGTCATCGACAGCTGGGAGGCCGGCAAGCGCGTCGTCATGAAGGCGAACCCGAACTACTGGAAGGGAGCGCCGGCGATCAAGCGGATCATCTACCTGGTCGTGCCCGAATCCACCAACCGACTGGCGCTGCTGCGCCAGGGCAAGGTCGACCTGGTCGAGGGCCTGTCGCCGGACGAGGCCATGGCACTCGCCTCGGACGCATCGCTGCGGGTGGCGGCCGTGCGCGGCAACCAGTCGATCTACGCGGTCATGAACAACGCCAAGCCGCCCTTCGACGATCCGCTGGTCCGCCAGGCCATCGATACGGCCATCCCGCGCGAACAGATCGTGAAGGAGATCTACCGCGGCCTGGCGGAGCCGTGGCAGGGGGTGATGCCGAGCACCTATCCCGGCTATGTGCCCATGAACCGCTACGGCTTCGACGTCGGCAAGGCGAAGCAGATCCTGGCGCAATCCAAATCACCGGGCGGCTTCAAGACGACACTGGCGTTCAGCGCCGGCGATCCCGTCCAGGAGAACGTCGCCATCCTGCTCAAGTCGGTGCTCGCCCCGCTGAACATCGACGTCAGCCTGCAAAAGATGCCGGTCGCGGCCCAGTCCGATCTGGTGCAGTCCAAGAAGGCCGACTTCGCCTTGTGGATCGACTTTCCCATCCAGCCCGATCCGAACTACTCGCTGGGGCTGATCTACGGCAGCGGCAATGCCGTGAACTACCAGAACTACCACAACGCCGAGGTCGACCGCATCCTGGCGGAGGGCGCCAGCATCGTCGACACGGCGCAGCGCAACGCCTTCCATGCGCCGGCCGAGGAACAGATCAGCAAGGATGCGGCCATCGGCTGGATCGCCGAGCCCTACTACGTCAATGCCATGTCGGCGAAGCTGTCCGGCTGGAAGTGGTTCACCACCCAGTATTACAAAGTATCCGAGATGAGCATCGCAGATTAGAAGCGTGCTCGATGCCGATCACGGCACTCGGCGAGCCCCCCTCACCCTGCCCTCTCCCCGCAAGCGGGGAGAGGGGTGTCCAGCGGCTCCGTTGACGCCGAAGCTTCAAGATCTCCGTGCAGAGCTACTAGTCGCACGAAGACTGCCCCGTCCTTCATCAGCCGTGCAGGCCGCGCGACGCACCTGCGGTCGCCTTCCGCACAGTCACACGCGAGTTGCTTCATGAGCTACCGGATCTCCGTCGATACCGGCGGTACCTTCACGGACGTCGTCGTCGCCGACCCCGCCGGGCGTCTGCACATCGGCAAGGCCCTGACCACGCCGCAGCGCGCCTACGAAGGCCTGTCGGCCTCGCTGGACGATGCCGCCCGGGCGCTCGGATTGACGCGGCCGGAGCTGCTGGCCCGCACCTCCCTCTTCACCTACGGCACCACGCGGGCGACCAACGCCATCGTCGAGCGCAAGGCCGCCAAGACGGCGCTGCTGGTGACCGAAGGATTTCCAGAGATCCTGGTGCTCAAGGAGGGCGGCCGCTTCGACCCGCACAAATGGGATATGGACTATCCCAAGCCCTACGTCCCCCGTCGCTACACGTTCGAGGTCCCCGAACGCATCACCTCCGAAGGCACGGTCGACACCCCGCTCGACGAGGCGGCCGTGCGCGCGATCATCGATCGTCTGCGCCAGGACAGGTTCGAGGCGGTCGCCGTCTGTTTCCTGTGGTCCATCGTCGAGCCGCGGCACGAGCGCCGGGTCGGCGAGCTTCTGGCCGAGCTGCTGCCGGGGGTGCCGTTCTCCCTGTCGCACCAGGTCAACCCGATCCTGCGCGAATACCGGCGGGCGTCGGCGACCGCCATCGACGCCTCGTTGGCGCCGATCATGCGCCGGCACCTGCGGGATCTGGAAGCCGACCTGCGCGGCGACGGCTACCGGGGCGAATTGCTGGTGTCGACCTCGTTCGGCGGCGTCATGCACCTCGACGACATCATCGAGCGCACCGTCTACATGACGAAATCGGGACCGGCGATGGCGCCGGTGGCCGGCTACACCTACGCGGCGGCCGAAGGCCTCGGGGAGAGCGTGATCGTCTGCGATGCGGGCGGCACCACCTTCGACGTGTCGCTGGTGCGCGACGGCGACGTGAAATACACTCGCGAGACGTGGCTCGGCGGCCAGTTCACCGGCGATTGCCTCGGACTGTCGTCGGTGGACGTGCGCTCGATCGGCGCCGGCGGCGGCTCGATCGCCTGGATCGATTCCGGCGGGCTGCTGCGCGTCGGGCCCCACTCCGCCGGCTCGGTGCCCGGGCCGGCCTGCTACGGCCGCGGCGGCACCGAGCCGACGGTGACCGATGCGGCGCTGGTGCTGGGCTACATCGACCCGAGCTACTTCCTCGGCGGCCGCATGCAGCTCGACGTCGCTGCGGCCACGGCGGCCGTCGGCAAAGTGGCGCAGGCGCTCGGCAAGAGCGTCGAAGAGACCGCGGCCGGCATCCTGTCGCTCGCCAGCGAGCACATGGTGAAAGCCATCCAGGAGCTGACCGTCAACGAGGGGCATGACCCCAAGCGCAGCGTCATCGTCGCCGGCGGCGGCTCCAGCGGCTTCAACGCCGTCGAGATCGCCCGCAAGCTCGGCTGCGAACGCGTGATCCTGCCCCGCACCGCCGCGGCACTCAGCGCCTGCGGCGCCCACTACTCCAACATCGCCTTCGAGCACGGCGGCAGCGCCGTCACGCGCAGCGATGCCTTCGACTACGACAAGGTCAACGGCACGCTGGCTGCGATCGAGGCGGAGGTTGCGCGCTTTGCGGCCGGGGCGGCCCAACGCGGCGTCAGCCGCTCCAAGGTCTCGTTCTTCGTCGAAGCGCGTTATCTGTTCCAGGTGTGGGAGCTCGAGGTGCCCCTGGCCAAGGGGCGCTTCGACGGCCCGGCCGACGTCGCCGCCCTGGAGGAGGCGTTCCATCTGGTCCATGAGCGGGCCTTCGCCGTCAAGCAGGTCGGCCAGCCGGTCGAATGCCTCAACTGGAAGGCGCGCTACAGCGGCGAACTGGAGACCCCGCCGCCGGAGCGGGTCGAAACCGCGAGCCCAAGCCGTCCCGAGGCCCGTCAGCGCCGCGACGTCTATTTCGCCGGCAGCGGCCTGACGTCGGCGCCGGTCCACCTGGGAGCGGAGCTGCCGCGCGGCGCCGTCGTCGCGGGGCCCGCCATCATCGAGGAGCCGACGACCACGCTCGTCGTCTACCCGGGCGCCGTCGCCCGAGTCTCGCCGTCGGGCAGCTACGTCATCGACGTCTTCGGGGAAGCACCCTCGCCCGCGGCCGTCGCGACGCTCGGAGCGCCCGCGGTGGTCTCGCCCGAGCTCGACGCCATCACATTGGCGGTGATGGCGAACCGCCTCGACGGCATCGTGCGCGAAATGTCCAACACGCTGCTGAAGGCCGGCCGCTCGGCCGTCATCAACCAGGCCCGCGACTTCTCCAACGCCATCGTGACGGCGGACAACCGGCTGCTCTCGGTCGCCGAGGGGCTCCCCGTGCACATCTTCGGCGCCCACCTGCAGGCCGCCTCGATCCAGCAGTTCCACGTGCCCAGGGACGGCGACGCCTACCTCCACAACGACGTCTATCTCGGCAACACCCATCCGGCCGACCACACCATCCTGGTGCCGGTCTTCGTGGACGGCGTCCACTTGTTCACGACCTCGGCCAAGGCCCACCAGGCCGACATCGGCAACTCGATCCCGACGACCTATTTCGCCGAGGCGAAGGACGTCTATCAGGAAGGCTCGCTGATCTTCCCCTGCGTCAAGGTGCAGGAGAATTACGAGGATATCGCCGATGTGATCCGCATGTGCCGGTCGCGCATCCGCATCCCGGACCAGTGGTTCGGTGACTATCTGGCCGGCGTCGGCGCGGCGCGGACGGGCGAGCGACGCCTGAAGGAGTTCGTGGCGGCCTACGGGCGGCGCGCGGTCGAGGCGTTCATCGAGCAATGGTTCGACTACTCCGAGCGCCGCATGAGCATGGCGTTGGCGAAGCTGCCCAAGGGCCGCGTCGTCAACACCACGGCGCACGATCCGACCCCGGCGGTGCCCGCGGGCATCCCGATCAAGGTGACGGTCACCACCGACCCGGAGGCGGGCCGCGTCGAGATCGACCTGCGCGACAACCCGGATTGCCTCGACTGCGGGCTGAACCAGTCGGAAGCCTGCGCCGTCAACAACACGCTCACCGGCGTCTTCAACTGCGTCGACTGGGACGTGCCCAAGAACTCCGGCAGCATCCGGCGGATTGACATCAAGCTGCGGGAGAACTGCGTCGTCGGTATTCCCGAGTTCCCCCATTCGTGCTCGATGGCGACGACCAACCTGGCCGACCGCATCATCAACGTGACGCAATCGGCCTTCGCCGAGTTCGGTGAAGGTTTTGGGCTTGCCCAGGGCGGCAACGCCATCGGCGCGCCCAATGCCGTGGTGTCGGGCCTCGACGCCCGCCGGGGCGATGCGCCCTACATCAACCAGCTCTTCCTCGGCACCAACGGCGGCCCGGCGAGCCCGCAGGCGGACGGCTGGGTCACCTATCTGCTGCCGTGCTGCAGCGGCCTCATCTACCGGGACTCCATCGAGCTCGACGAGATCAAGCATCCGCTCGACATCCGCTATCAGCGGCTGGTGCCCGATTCCGGCGGCGCCGGACGGCTGCGCGGCGCGCCGGGCAGCGAGGTCATGTACGGCACCAAGCGCCTGCCGATGACCATCGTCGTGCCGTCGGACGGCCAGCACAACCCGCCGCGCGGCGTGCGCGGCGGCCACGACGGCGCTGCGGCGCGCACCTACAAGGTCCACGCCGACGGTCGCCGCGAGCGGATGCCGAACGTGGCCATGTTCGAGATCGCGCCCGGCGAGCATGTCATCGGCGTCGACAACGGCGGCGGCGGCTACGGCGACCCCCTCGAGCGCGATGTGGACCGGGTGCGCGAGGACGTGATCGAGCGCTGGGTCAGCCGCACGGCCGCTGAAACGATCTACGGCGTCGTCTTCACCGGCGACGTCGCCGACGAGACGCTCGCCGTCGACCGCGAAGCGACGCGGCGGCGTCGCCAGGACCTGCGCCGGTCGATCGCCGCCGGATAGCGGCGACTGCGTCTCCGGCTCGATGTGTCAGCGGGCCCGCACGGCCTCCGTGCCGGCCCAGCCTTCGGCAATCGGCGTATTGAAGTTGATGAAGAAATTGAGGTGCTGGAAGAGCCAGATCTGGTTCTTCCGGACATAGGCCTCCTCATAGTCGCCGAGGATCAACCGGCTGACCTTCTTGCCGCCCTCGTCCATCGTGCACGGCATCAGCATGCGCCACTTGCCCGTCGCGGTATCGCCGTCGACCTCGATGACGTCGTTGAGCGCCAGATGGGCTGCGAACACGATCTGCGCCGAGACGCCGGCGAAGAAGGCCTCGATGGCCGGCCGCCCTTCATGGCGACCGAACAGCTGGGCGTTTTCCCAGACGGCGTCGTCGGCGAACATCGGTCCCAGGTTGGCCGGCGGATAGCCGTGGTCGCACTCCAGCATGTAGCGATGCTTCAGCGTTCGGATGGCTTGAACCGCCTCCAGATCCGCCAGCCGCTCTTCGATTGATTTCACGATCGCACTCCCGCCATTTGACCTCGAAGGGCGGAGCCCGCGGCCCGCGCCTTCTCAATCCTCGGTTGCAGCCGCCTCGTTGCGGAACGACGCCGGGCTCTGCCCGGTCTCCTTGAGGAAGACGCGGCTGAAATAGGCCGGATCGGCAAAACCGACCTGATAGCCGATCGCGGCGATGGAGCGCCCGCGCGCCTTGGTGCTGCCCAGCAGCCGGCGAGCCTCCTCGATGCGGCGGCGGCGGATGATGGCGCTCAAGGTATCGCCGCGCTCGGCGAAGATCCGCTGCAGATGCCGCTCCGACACGCCCACCACGTCCGCCACCCGCGACGGCGTGAGGTCGTACTCGGCCAGATGGTTCTCAATGGCCCGCAAGGCGCGCTGCCTGTGCGCCTCGCGCACCGCCGTCTCCTGCCCCTCCCCCATCTCGCTCGAGCTGGTCAACGCCAACGTCAGCAGGTCCATGAGGTGATGCGCCATCGACATCCCCTCCTCGCCGCCGAGTTTCGGGCCATGGCGGCAGAACGAGCGGGCGAAATCGAGGAACATGGCGACGGAGGGCTGCCGGGCCGAAAAGCTCCGTGCGGTCCAGTCGTCGATGCCGAGAACCCGGTCACGCAACAGCGCGCCGGGAATCCGCAGCGTGCTGGAGCCGCTGCGGGTCCGCTGCTCGTAGGTGTAGACGTCGGCGGTGCCGACGATGCCGAGGCTCGCGGGCACCACCAGCGCCTCGCGGCCCCGCTGATGCAACCGCAGCGGCGCGTCGGCCGGCATGGGGATCAGGTAGTAGTCGCTCGCATGCGTGCACACGTGCGTTCGCCTGCGGTGGATCAGCACCGGATCCGAATCGACGGTGCCGACCCGCAAGCCCCCGACATCGGTGCTGAACAGATAGCCGACGGAGAAGTCGGTCCCGGGATTTTCCGTATCCAGCGGGTAGTAGAACTCGTTGAGCTTGTCCGTCCAGGCGGACAGCCGCTGCGCCGGCACGATGGTCTTCGCATCGAACGCGGGCAGGGAGCGCGTCAGGTTGGCCTGCATGTGAACGTCCACCCCAGGAGAACCTCGCCGAAGGCGCGGCTGCTCGTTCTTTTGGATCGACCGACGACGCGAGCGGCCACGGATGTCCGCTACTGCAAATCGCAGGCCAAGCCGCTTCTCGGAGCGGCCCTTCCAGGCTGCGCGTGTCGCCGGCCGGATGTCAAATGGATTGGAGGGCGCAGGCGGTCGTCGCCGCAACGCGGAAGGGGTGGCGACCACGACGCCTGGCACCCCCGGTCAGCCCGTCCCTGCACGCGATAGTGGCTGCTTGCGTATCGACAAGTTTAGATGAATGATACTGACTATGAACGTTGCAAGCGCGATCGAATAACGCGCGGCTGGAGGACGTTGTGAGCGAGCTCACGCGAGGCAATTCCCACAGCAGCCAGTAGTCATGCGCGTCATCGCATGATCGCCGCCGGCGCCTCTCGTGGCTGGCGTCGCCGCTGATGCATGTGTGGGCAGCTTCGCCAGTCGCCGCAGCCAGGCCGGTCGCGAAGTGACAGCAATGCCGCTACAGACGCAGAACCTGGTGATGATCGGCCTCGGCGTCCTGGGCGACAATCCGCCCAACGACGTGCAGCCGCCTTTGGTGGACGGGGTCCATCTGCGCTGGGCGTTCAGGCAAGACCTCGGATTTCCCTGGTATGGCTTCTACCTCTTCCGGCGCCGGCACCAGCGCGGCAAGCCGGTTTGCCTGTCGCCGATCCTTCAAAGTCTGGCGGTGCCCCCTACGTCGAACCATCTCTCCACCCCCCTGGGAGAGATCAGCAGCGACCAGCAACTCGTTCTGACGAACGATTTTTCACCAAGCGGCGCCCCCGAGCTGGATCTGGGAGGCCGCCGGTACCTCCGTTTCACGCTGCCTGCCGGACAGGTCGCAAACCTGGTTGAGATCCGCGTCGGCATGCGAAGGGACCAAGCGGGCCCCCGCCGTCCGACCTCGATCACCGTCACGGCACTCCTGGGCGACCAGCCGGTCGGGGAGGTCGTCATGCACGCCGAGGCGGGGCAAACCACGACGGCCAGCATCGCGTTCGACGCCATCTCCGCCATCGAGCTGACATCGGGAGCGGCGGCGCTGATCGATGTCTGCTACGTCCCGGTCTCGCAGAATGCGGCGTCCGGCTGGGCGCTCATTCCCGAGTTCTCGTACCCGCTTTGCCTGCCCGTTACCCATCCCGACTATCCCTGCAGTGGGGGGCAGCCGGTGAACGAAGCGGCAGCGGAGGTGCGGGCGCTCTCCCGGATCGTCTACGGCCCACCCGCTGCCTTCGCGGGCTCCCCTTTCGCGGAGCTGCATCAGGAGCTCGTCCGCCTCGTGGTGGGCGGCCCCGGCAGCCTGCCGATGGCCAGTCGGCGCCTTCCCGCCATCATGGGCACGCCCGCGCCGCCGAACCCTGACGCCGACGCGCCGAAAATCCCAGGTCTGGCGCCCCTCGACCTGGTCCTGCTGAGTGCGCTGCATCCGGCTCTCGCACAGATGGTCGGGCTGTACTGGGTCGACCGGAAAGCGCCGCCCGGTGTGGCGTTCGACTACCTGATCGTGGCCGACTACGCCGGGCGCGGCGGACGGGAGCCCGGACGGCTGCTGTCGTTGATCGAGAAAAACGGCTTCGCCGACATCGACGGATACATCGTCTTCAACGTCAAGGAGGAGACAGCGGCTCCCCTCTCGCCGCCGGACGAAGCGCGCGCGTATGCCCTGCCGGGGAGCGCGCGGGAGACGCAAGGTGGCGGCATCGAGGACGCCACCAACAATGCGGGACTGCGATGGGACCTAGGTGCCACGCTCGGCATCCTCCATCCCGGCCGCGCGATCATGTACAACATCTGGCGCGCTCAGCTCGGCGATGCCGACACGCCGGCCACGCCGGGCGGCTACGATCTGCTGACGAAGGACGGGGCGGTGCTCGTCGCCAAGCCCCACCTGCCGCCGGGCGCCGTGCCACAGCGAGCCGAAGATTGGCCGCCATTTCCACTGCATTACATCGATTCTCGGCTGAGCGAGGGTTGGTACGGCTACCAGGTCAGCGGCGTCGACATTTTTGGCCGGCACAGCGCCAACAGCACCGCTGCGCCCTGGTACGAGTGGGCGCCGGTCCCCGATCCGCGCCCCTGGTACTACCAGGATCCACCGGACGATCGGGCGATCCATCCGTCCGCGGTTCGACTGCTGGACAAGGTGCCTCCACCGCCGCCAACGGGGGTCGAGGCCTTTGCGCTCGACCCCGCTGATCCCACGGTGGTCAAGGATGCGAGCTACGACGCCTGGTGGAGCAGCCTCGATCCCACGGAGCAAAGCTCCCTCATCGGTCTGCGCCTACGCTGGCAGTGGCCGGACTCCCATCAGCGTCAGGCGCCCGACACCCGCGAGTTCCGCGTCTACTATTCGCCTGGGCGGCCCAACGCTCTCGTCGGTCAGATCGAGACTGTGGCGCCGGCGGGCGCAACAGAGAGCGAGGTCACGACCGACATCGTCGCCAACTATGCGGCCGACGCCGGCGCCGGCGCTTGGCTGCAGGTCGGCGGACACGGCTTCCCGATCATCGGCAGCCAAGCCGGCAGCCCCTTGCGCCTTCGGGTCAGAAACCTCGGACCAACGTATGCCGCAGGCACGGTCACTGTGACGGCCGGCTCCGCCGCCGTGACCGGAACAGGGACCTGGCACGCAGGAATGATAGGCGAATCCTTCCAGGTCACCGGGGACCCGGCCGTCTATGCGATCCAGAGCGTACAATCTCCGACGCAATTGAGGTTGAGCCGTCCTTACGCCGGGACGTCCGGCGCGGGCAACAGCTACGCCATTTTCGATATCCGCCCGAGCCCCGGCACGCCGTGCACGGTCGTGATTCCCCCGACCTACGGCGCCGGCACGGTGACCCTGACCCAGGGCTCGCCGGTCGTGAGCGGCATCGGCGCCGGCTGGAACGCGAGCCTCGTCGGGCAGACCTTCCGGGCAGATGGTGCCCTGGGGCGATACGTCATCCAGGCCGTCACGTCGCCGACGGAGCTTGTTCTCGACCGGAACTACACAGACGATTCCGGTTCGGGCATCGCCTACACGATCTCTCACCCGCTCTTCGCCGATTTGAGCTCGGCGACAAATTGGGACGAGCGGTATGACGTCGTCGGCTTTGACGACCACGTCACGGTCACGACCGATGCGGCGGGTCGGCCTCTGCGCGTGTACGAGGTCCTGCTTCCGGCGCCCGGCGACGTCTTCCGCGGCGGCGTGCCGCTGGTGACGTCGCCCGCCGAGCCGATCGTCTACGCCCAAATTGTCATCAGCGCGGCCGACGACAAGCTGCATACGGCCGACGACCCCAAATGGACGGCGGGCCGCTGGGGCGGCCGGCCCGGCAACGAAGGGCCGGTCGGTCCGCGGGCCACGATCTTCCGGGTGCAGCGTGAGCCGCCGCCGGCTCCCACGGTTCCGCCGGACGCCGAGCGCGTCTTCGCGACGCCGGCCGACTACCACGCTCGCTCCTTCTACACCTACAGATGGAAAGCGGTGGCTCATCTCGACGCGCACATCTTCCGGGCGCTCGACGACGCAGTCTTCAAGACGGACTGGGACCAGCGCCCGCGCGCCGTCCTCGACGCGTCGCAGCTCCAGTTCTTCCCGGACGAGGCCGCGGAGCCACGCTGGACTGCCGCCAAGCGGCAGGCGGTGGCCGCCGAGCTGAACCAAGTGAACGGCTTCGGCCACGATGCGAACGGAGCGACGCAGGCAGCCGCCTTCTATCGCGGGCTCTCGAACGACGGCCTGCGGGTGCTGGCCGGACTTGCAGGCAACGACCGGGCTTTCACCCAGATCACGATCCAGCCCCTCGATCCGGACGATCCTGCCAACGTCAACCGCCTGGGGCCGGACAACCCGCCCGACTTCCCCATCGACCCGGCACTGCGCGCCACTATCGACACGCTCGATGGACGATCTACCAACCGGTACTTCTACCGCTGCGCTTACGTGGACCGCGCGCACAATCGTGGCGCGCTGAGCGTTTCCAGTCCGCCGATCTGGCTGCCCAATGTGGTGCCGCCACGCGCGCCAATCCTCTCCAAGGCCCTGGGCGGCGACCGCGAGATCACGCTGCGGTGGACATCCAACCGGGAGCCGGATCTCGTCGCGTACCGGGTCTATCGGGCCGACAGCCCGGAGGGCGCACGCGATCTGCGGGCGATGACGCTTCTCCACACCGAGGCTGTTTCGCCGGGCGATCCCCTGGCGAGGCCGGCCGAGGTCAGCTGGGTCGATGCGCCGGTGCCGGGCCGCGTGACGCTTTACTACCGACTGGTGGCGCTCGACGATGCAGGGAACGCTTCGGATCCGTCGCAGCTGGTGGTCGCGCGGGCCTTCGACGACTCGCGACCTGCGCACCCGACCTGGAGCGCTGCGGTGCCCGGACCGGGCGCCACAGTCGAACTGCAGTGGACGTCGCCGATCGCCGATCTGCGCTGCCTCGTGCAGCGCCACATCGCCGGCGCGACCACCTGGGAGAACGCAAGCAGCTGGCTGCCGCGCGGGGTCTACAGCTACAGCGACCAGAGCCGACAGCTCGGCCTCCAGTACGTCTACCGGCTGAGGGTGTTGGATACGGCTGGACGAAGCAACAATACGTACATCGAGCTGACCGTCTGACGGAGCGGAACATGGCAACCGAGGTTTTCCTGTTCCTGCCCCCTCCGAACGCCTCCGGCGTGTACCGCGAGGCTTACCCTTTCGGGCCCGATGCGACCGGCTTTCAGACCGACCTCGGCATCGAGATCAATCCGGCGGAGATCGCCAACTGCCCGGCGCTGGCGGTGGTGCCCGGCCTGATCTACCTGATACCGAACCCGACCGTGCCGCTGACGGCATCGATGCTGCTCATCCCGAGTCCGACGGCGATCACGGACCTGGGCTTCGTCGTCGGCCAGAGCGTCGTCGTTTTTATCTATCGCAACATGGACCTCACGAGCGTCCGCACGGCCATGACGCCGTTGATCGAGGATTTCGGCGACAAGCCGTTCCTCCAGAACGAGCCGTTGGAAGCGCGCGTCGACGAATACATGAACGGGGGTTTGGTGTCTGGGTCGACGAGGGCGATGAGCTCGGGCAGGCCAGCACGGTCGGCGGCCACGGAGGATTTGCCAGGATCGGTTTCGAGATCGCCTACGTCTCGAGCGCGCTGGCCGGGGCCAACGGTTTCCTGCGGCTGCTCGACCTGATCAAGCCGAGCAACGCTGCAACCCGGCGGCTCGACCCGATGAGCTTCTACACCGCCGTCGCCGCAGGTGGGCCGGGCGTGACCCTCACACCCCTGCACGCCGGTCACCCGCTCTTGACGGAGCCCACGCGCCGCACGCTGCTCTCGTTGCGGGACGAATACGACCAGCCTTTCGTCGGCACCATCACGGTCGGGGACAGCAGCGCGGGGACGACCACGCCATTCAACTTCACGGCGGCCAACCAGGGCACCGTCGAGCTGGCTGTCACGCCCCAGGGCGGCACGCCGCCGACGTCGACCTACGACCTGACTCTCTTGAACACCATCTTCAGCGCGCTGCCGACGGGGCAGACCTTCAGCGCCCAGCCGAGCGCGACGATCACCGCACCCGTGCATTGGTCGCTCAGCACGGTCTTCATGGCGGACGTGGACGACGCCGCCAACTGGTTCGTCTCCAATACGCCGACGCTCCCGCGGTTCACCAGCGACAACAAGGTCACCCCACTGATTGACGGTTTCCCGACTTTTGCCGAGATGGTGGCGGCATCACGCACCGTCACCGCATCGGACCATTACTGGCTGTTGCTCGGCTGGAGAATCCTCAAATCCTTCCAGCTAGTGCCGGGCGATCCCACCACCACCGTGGAGGCGCTGACGATCGCGATGGCACAGGCTGGCGGACAGGTCCGGGCGATGCTCTGGGATCAGCCCGGCCCCTTCAACAATCCGACCGTGTGGCACATCAACGGCCTGCCCGGAGGCAACGGCAAGGCCATACTGGACGACAATGTGCCCACGTTCGGCTCGCATCACCAGAAGCTGCTGGTGGTCAACGGCAGCAACGGCGCCGTCGCGTTCTGTGGTGGCATCGACATCAACAAGAATCGCCGCGATGATCCGCGGCACTGCGCCAAGAAACCGTACCACGATATCCATGCCAAGATCGAAGGTCCCGCGGTCGCAGACCTGCACACGACCTTCGTGCAGCGTTGGAACACCCATCCCTCGGCGCCGCCGCCGCTGCCAACGTCTCCACCTCCCTTCGCGGCCAGCCCGGGAACTCATTTCGTGCAGGTCTCGCGCACCTACGCGCCGATCCACGGCTACCCCTTCGCCCCGTCCGGCGACCTCGGCACGCTCAACGCGGTGAGACGCGCCCTCCAGCGCGCGCGGCGATTCATCTACCTCGAAGATCAATATGCAACGCCTTACCCCGGCGACTATCCCTATGACGCCAGCCAGGACACGGTGGGCGTCCTGACCGATCTGCTGGCGGTACTGGCTCAACCGTCCTTCGAGTATTTGATCATCGTCATCACCAACAAGAGTGGCCAGCCGCAGGGCCGGTACCGGCGCCGCAATTTCATCCGCCCCCTGCGGGACGCCTTTCCGGACAAGGTCCACGTCTTCTACCTGCAGCGACAACAGGCGTGCGCATCCGCGGCGACGACGCTTCCCGATCCTGACGAGCCCGAGGTCGATCCTGACGAGGACCTCGTTTACGCCTCGAGCGGCGCCGACGACATCCAGGGCTCCTCGGGCGGACCGAGCCGTCCAAAAGAGATCTATGTACACACCAAGTCATGGATCATTGACGACGTGTACGTGAAGATCGGCTCCTGCAACAGCAATCGCCGGGGCTACACCCACGATACCGAGGCTGACTTCCACGTCATCGACGGCAGCATCCTGAATGGCGCTCGCGCCTTCGCCAGGAACTACCGCATGGACCTGTGGGCCGAGCACCTGGACCTGACCGGGCCAAACCGACGCCTCCTCGACGACCCGACCTACGCCCTCCAGTTCTGGCTGCACCCCGGCTCCGGTGCCCACATCACGCCATACGACGAGAACGCGGACCTGGAACTGATTCACACGGACACGTCCTGGAACAACGTCGTCGATCCCGACGGACGTTGAGCCCAGAGCATTTCTCTGCCTTTGGATGGTCCCCATCCAAAGGCAGAGAAATGCTCATATCTTTTTGAATCTAGAGCGTTTCTTGGCGAATGGGTGATGCCACCCATTCGCACAGCGCTCAAGCGGGGCAGCAACACCATGATCAGCTATGCCACGCCCATTCGAAAACTGATCAGCGAGTCGGACCTCCCTCTGGATTTCCTGGCCTCGCCCGACGGCGCGCTGGCGCCCGTCCTGGACAAGCTCTTCTTCACCAGCTTTGCGCCCATCCTGAGCCCGGACGGGGCCGGCATAGCAATCCAACTGGTCGTGGCCGGCGAAGCGGCCGTCAGTCTCCCTGGGCTCGACGGGTTCGCCTTCGTCGTCGGTAGCGACGGCGACGGCGCGACGCTGATCGACGCCACCATCTTCGTCACGTCCGACGGATTCAGCGCGCGCCTCGACAATATCACCGTCGCTCTGCGTTTTCCGCCCACCATCCTGAAGCCGGTGCCCGAGACCCCCGGGGCCACGCCACCCCCCTACGTCCAAATCGAAGTGCACGGCTCGCTCGTCTTCGAGAACGGCGACCTTTCGTTGCAGGGGTTCGATGCGCTGTCACTGAAGCCCGCCATGATCGGCGACAGTGGCGTGATCATCTCCGCTGATGACGTCAAGCTCGACTTCTCGCGCACCGAGACGCTGCCGGAGATCGCGGCCGCCGGCTTCGACGAAAGCTTCATGGGCATCTTCATCGGCGAAGCCAAGGTCAAGCTTCCTGAGGGGCTGCCCGATGCGGCACCGGAAGACCTGGTGCTGCGCAACTGCGCCATCGGCACCGGCGGCGTCAGCGGACAACTCGAGTTCCACTACACCCCGGTCTACGACCCGACGAGCAAGACGTTCTCGGGCCACGGGTCGGGGACGCTGTTCGGCATGGCCTTCGCGCTGGCCGACGTCGTCCTCGATATTCACCAGAACGCCTTCCGCCAATCGCAGATCACCGGCAGCCTGGTCCTGCCCTATTTCGACGAGAAGGTCGACGTCGAGCTCGGCTTCAGCCTCGGCGGCGGCTTCACCGCCAAGCTGACGGCCAGCAACGGTCTGTTGACCCTGGCCAAGCCAGGCATCCTCACCCTGACGGTGGACAGCCTCGGCTTCCAGTTCGATTCCAGCGTCTTCACGGCGGTCGTCGCTGGCAAGGTCCGGCCGGACGTCGCCGGGCTGGACTGGCCGACCTTCGACATCAAAGCGCTGGCCATCGACTCCGATGGCAACGTCCATCTGGACGGCGGCTGGCTCAACCTGCCGAGCCAGTACAGCCTCGACTTTCATGGCTTCAAGCTCGAGATCACCAAGCTCGGATTTGGCAAAAGCGATGACGGCGGCAAATGGATCGGCTTCTCCGGCGGCCTGAAGCTAGTGGACGGCATCTCCGCGGGCGCGTCGGTGGAAGGGCTGCGGCTCACCTGGTACGACGATGGACGGCCGGTCGACATCACGCTCAACGGCGTCGGCGTCGAGTTCGCTATACCCAAAGTCCTCACGTTCAAAGGCTCGGTCGCCTATCGCGAGCTGCCTGACGACGTGCATCGCTTCGACGGCAGCATCAAGCTGAACCTGCTCGCTCTCAACCTCGAGATCGACGGCACGCTGGTCATCGGCACCGCGCCGAGCGGCAACTTCTTCGCCATCTACCTCGACACCGAGCTCCCGGCCGGCCTCCCGCTTTGGAGCAGCGGCCTCGCCCTCTACGGCATGTCGGGCCTCTTCGCCCTCAATATGAAGCCCGACAAGGCGCCCGCCGATGCCTGGTACGAGATCGCGGGCACGACCGATTGGTACCATCGCGCTCCTGTCGGCGTGACCGATCTCCAGCACAAGTGGACGAACGAGCCGTCGGCCCGGGCGCTGGGCGCCGGCGTCACCATCGGGACGCTCGCCGACAACGGCTATACGTTCTCGGGCCGGGTGCTGCTGGTGATCAGCTTTCCAGGGCCGGTGCTGCTGCTGCAGGGCGCTGCGAACCTCCTCAGAGAGCGCTCGAAGCTCGACCAGGAACCGATCTTCCGCGCTTTGGCCGTGCTGGATTCGGTTGCAGGCACCATCCTGGTCGGGCTGGACGCCCAATACAAGCAGGGCAGCGGCGGCGAGTTGATCGACATCCGTGGCGGCGTCGAGGCCTTCTACAATCTCAACGATGCCGACGCCTGGCACCTTTATCTCGGCCTGAAGGATCCCAAGGAAAAGCGGATCCGTGCCAAGATCTTCAAGCTGTTCGAGGCCGACAGCTATCTCATGCTCGATAGCCACCAGCTCGCGCTCGGCGCCTGGGTCGGCTACTCTAAGCACTGGTCATTCGGGCCACTGAGCGTGACCGTCGAAGCCTGGATCGAGGGCAATGCGGTCTTGAGCCGAAAGCCGGTCCAACTGCACGGCGATCTCTGGCTCCACGGCAAGGCGGACCTAAAGGTCTTCGGGTTCGGCGCCGGCCTCACCGTGGACGCGCGCTTCGCCGCCGACGTCTTCCATCCCTATCATATCCTGGCCGAGTTCACGGTCGGCATCGGCCTGCCCTGGCCGCTGCCCGATTTCGACGAGGACATCACGCTGGAGTGGGGTCCGGAGCCGACGAATCCGCCTTTGCCCCTGCCGCTCAAAGACGTTGCGATCGAGCATTTCAAGGTGACGACGAGTTGGCCGCTGCCGCGTGGCGGCGCCCAGCCGCTTCTCCTGCCGAACTTCGACAGTGACGCGGACGGCTTCCTCCAGACGCCGGATATTCCCGTCGCCGTCCAGGAGCTCGCGCCACCGCCAGGCGGCGCCCCGGTCGTGCCGCTCGATGCCCGTCCGCACCTCACCTTCGGCCGTTCGGTCCACGATGCCGCGCTGGTCGGGGTGAACGCCCAGCCGGTCGTTCCCGAGTGGGAGCGCATCGGGGACCCAGCCAAGAACGAGGGGCCCGTTCAAGTCAAATACTCGCTGACCGAGGTCGCGCTGCACACGTACGACGGGAGTGCCTGGCAGCTCGCGGCGCGGAAGGCGACGTCGGCCAACCCCACGGGCGTGCCGGACCTCTTCGGCTCATGGGCGCCGGTCCCGGCGATGCCGGACGGCGGTGGCGCAAACACCGGCCAGGTCAAGCTCTGGCTCTGGTCCAAGTCCGCCTTCGACTATACGCGGCACACCAGCGGCAGCTGGGACGAATGGTTCACCGATCGCTTCGGCAGCTACCCCTGTGTGACGCTGCCGACCGACCGCGAGATCTGCTGCGACTTCGAGGCCATCGACCCGGATGAGCAGTTCCCGTCGCCCTGGTCCTGTTCCAAAGACCCGGATTTCAATATCGCCTGGCTCGCGCCGGTCGCGCAGTCGGTGGTCGTGCTGCCGACACCCGAGAGCGGCCTGAGCCACGCTCTCTGCTTCCCGGCTACGGCGAAAGGCGTGTTCTCGCCCGTCACGCCCAACATCGTCACCATCGTGCCGCCGGAACCGGCCAAGCGGGTCCGCGTCGTTCTTGCCCTCACGGCGACCGGCGCCGGCTTGGATGTGCAGGCGGTCGGGTTTTCGGCCAGCAACCAGCCCTTCGGGCCCTTCTCTCCACAAAACGGCGTCATCGATGTGGTTGGCAACGACATGGTGCAGGTGCAGCTGCACGGCGCGCGCGGCTTCTGCATGGCCAAGGTGTGCGTCACGATCGGCCCCGACCCGGCCGAGGTCATCGCCTATACAGAGATGCTCCAGCATCTGCGCGACGAGCTGGCGCGCTGGTCGCAGGTCGGAGCCGTGCTCGAGCCGGATACGCAGTATCGCCTGAGGATGGTGACGACGGTCGAGACCGCGGATGCGCCGATCGGCGACGTCGAGGTGACCGAATTCGCCTATTTCCGCACCAAGGGGCCGCCCGGCTTGGCGGCCCTCTCGGTGCCGACCGGCTCGCCCAATCCCGACCAGTTCAGGAGCGGCCTGGATGACCTCAGCCGTTATGTGGGACAAACGGTCCCCGCGACCGTAGCGCCGCCCGGCGAGCCGCCGGCGCTTCCACGTCCCGTGTACCGCGGGTACGACGTCGGCGTTGCGTTCAATGAGGATTACGTCGACCTCATGTATCGGCAAGCCGGGCGGGACCTCGGGCTTTATCTTTACAACAGTAACAACGAGCCGATCCGCGATGCTCTGGGGCGGCTGGTCGTTCTTGAGAACCGTTGGGGCCAGACGGAGGATTTGACGCTCACCGAGAGCGACAAGCTGTGGATCAGCGTGATCAACGGCAGCGATTGTGCCGCCCTGGATACGACCGTCATCCCGCACGCCTCCACGTTGAACGGGACCGACGGAGACGTGCTGGATCCCGATATCGTCTATGAAGGACGCCTCGTCCCACTCCTCCTGCATGAAGCGTTCGCCGGCTACGCCGTCGGGGCTGTCGCGGCCGGTCCGGCCGGGCAAATGGGACGCTGGCAGGTGCGCGACGAGGGGACCAACCAGGGCCCCTCCCGGTGGGAGGTCGGCGCGGACGGCGTGCCGCCGAGCCAGTTCATCTCGCAAACCACCAATATCTGGGGCGGAACCGTCGATGGCGCCGACCCGGTGAAGCCGGGAAGCCTTTTGCTCTACGGCGACAGCCCGGCGCTCGCCTCGACCGACCCGCAGCAACCCGGCAACTGGAGCGACTATCGGTTCAGCGTCTATGTCCGCTCCGCTGACGACGACGCGGTCGGCGTCGTGTTTCGCTATCTCGACGCCAGCCATTACTACCGTTTCTCGATGGATCGGGAGCGCCGGTACTGGCGCCTGGTCCGCGTTGTCGGCGGCATCACGACCGTTCTGGCGGACGACGTCTTCGTCTATCAGCAAAACACCGATTACCGCATCACCGTCGAGGCCATCGGCGCCTCGCTTCGTGTCGACCTGGACGGCACGCCCCTGTGCTCGGCCACCGACAGCTCCATGGACCACGGCCGGATCGGTCTCTATTGCTGGGCCAACGAGGGCGCCCGCTTCAGCGACGTGCGCGTCGATGATTACAGTGCGACCGCGCCGGTGGTGTACCAGTTCAAGTTTACCACGTCAGAATTCGTGAACTTCTTCCATCATGTGCACAGCTATCAGGACGAAGTCTGGCCGTTGAGCCTGCCGGACGGCACCGACGTCGCGGCCGACGTGGCGCAGGCCGTCGCTCCTGACGCACCGCCGACCGAGGCCGAAGTGCGCGCCTTCGACTCCCTCGCCAGCAAGACCCTCGGACAGGCGGCTACCGCTGTCCCGCCGGAGGTCCAGGTGACGCAGGTCGGGCGGGCCGGCGGCCTCCTTGCGCTGCTGGTGCAGAGCCCGGAGCCCATCGACTGGACGCGGACGCTGCTCGACGTGTTCGCGGTCGACCGCTGGGTGCCCACGCCGAAGAGGCCCCAGACCGTCAAGCTCACCGACGTCACCTTCGGCAACGCACAGCCGAACGATGAATCGGTCACGCTCCTGCTGCGGGACGCAGTGGACCTGACGGGCTACAGGGTGGAGCACCTGCACGTTCCGGATCCCCTTGCCGAACGCGCCGGCGATCCGACCTTGCTTGTCGACGACTTTGCCGGCCCCGACGCGGGATTGCTCTTCCAGGAGACGTTCGGGCCCAACGCCCTCGACCACTATGAGATCGTGGACGAGGGCAAGCAGCTCGGGCCGTCCTCCTGGTCGGTCACGGGCGGTCAGATTATCCAGACCACAAATATCTATGGCGGGAGCGTCTCGCCGAAGGACCCGGACAAGCCAGGCACGCTGGCCGTCACCGGCTCAGCAGCGTGGAATGGCGTCCGCATCCGGGCCGGGATGCGCTCGACGACAGACCGGGCCATCGGCATCGTCTTCGGCTACCAGGACGCCAACAACTACTACCGCTTCTCCATGGACCGGCACGGCGGCTATCGCCGGCTCGCCAAGCGCGTCAACGGGAAGGTGGACGTGCTGTGGGACGATGCGACCGCCTATGACGTCGGCCACTCCTACCGCCTGGAGATCGTCGCAGCAGGCACCCAGCTCCTCGGCTACCTCGATGGCGACCTGCTGTTCAGCGTCGCGGAGCCGGGTGTGCAAGCAGGCCGCGTGGGGCTCTACTGCTGGGGAAATCATGGCGCCCATTTCGAAGCGCTGACCGTCGAAACCGTCGCGGCGCCGATCGTGCTGTCGCAGCCGACGTCGGACAGCCTCGACGATATCGACGTCGTCGACGAGCCGGGCACGGTGGAGGGACCATCCCGGTGGGCCGTGGCGGCAGGGACGTTCACGCAGTCGTCGACCATTCACGCCGTGGGCATCTCCCCGGATCAGCCGGGGACCTACATCGTCGGCGGCAGCCCGAGCTGGCGCGACATCCAGATTTCCGTCGGGCTGAGCTCGGAGACCGGCCAAGCCATCGGCATCATTTTGCGCTACCAGGACGCCGACAACTACGTCCGCTTCTCCATGGATTCGACCGCGAGCTACCGGCGGCTGGTGAAGAAGGTCGCGGGCGCCGTGTCGGTGATCTGGCAAGACGGGATGGCCTACGCCACGGACCGCAGCCATGAGGTCACCTTGCGCGCCGTCGGCGGCCACCTCACCGGCAGCATGGATGGCGAGATCCTGTTTGCGGTCGACGATGACGACCTGCGCTGGGGGCGCGTCGGGCTCTATTGCGCAGCGAACCCCAGCGCCCGATTCGAGCGGATCGTGGTCGCAGATGCGAGCCGCAGCGTCGGCCAATGGCTGGTGCACGATGAGGGCGCCGTCGCGGGCCCGTCGGTCTGGCGGAGCTCCGGCGGCGCGCTCACGCAGACGAGCGGCATCCAGGGTGGCGCAGGACCGGCCTATCCGGGCACGATGGCCACTGCAGGCGACCCGGCCTGGACGGACTACCGGCTCACCGCCCTGCTCCGCTCCGATACAGACCAGGCGCTGGGCCTGGTCTTCCGGTACCGGGACGACGACAACTACTACCGCTTCTCCATGGCTCGGTCGCCAAGCTACCGCCGCTTGATCAAGAAGGTAGCGGGAACCGTCACCACGCTGTGGGAGGATACAGGCAGCTACGTCGTCGGACGGAGCACGGCCCTGATGATCGACGCCGTCGGTGGGCGGCTGACCGGGTATCAGGACGACGCGCGGCTGTTCTCCGTCGACGACGTCGACCTGCCGGGCGGTCAGGTGGGCCTCTATGCCTGGGGCAATGCGGGCGCGCGATTCGAGCAGGTGGAGGTGCTGCGGCCACCGCTGGAGGCGTATGCGCTTCTGCGCGATCGCTTCGTCGTCGGGGACACGGTGGGCTGGAGCGTCGTGGACGAGGGGACGACGTCTGCCCCGTCGAGCTGGGCGACGGACCAGGGTGCGCTGCGCCAGACAAGCGGCATCTTCTCGCCGCCCGACGACCGCGACACTTTGGCTAAACTGGGAACCCAGAGCGTCGCCGGCGATCCGAGCTGGTCCGACGTTGTCGTCGATGTCCGCGTGCAGTCGTTTGGCGCCGGGGCCGTCGGCCTGATCTTCCGATACCGGGATGCGGCAAACTACTATCGCTTCTCGATGGACCGTCAGCGGGGCTACCGACGGCTCGTCAAGAACGTCGGCGGGGTGTTCACCTTGCTCTGGGAGGACTCGATCCCCACCGAAGTCGGTCGGGCCTACCAGTTGACCGTGACCGCTAGCAGCTCGGTTCTGCGCGGCTTCCTCGATGGCGTGCCGCTGTTCGTTGTACAAGACAGCGATCAAGGAAACGGTCGCATCGGGCTTTACTGCTGGGCGGATACCGATGCCCGGTTCTCCGACGTCAGTGTGTATCCGGCCACGCAAGCAAACCAGACATGGCTGCTGGATGACCGCTTCGCCCTATTGCCGAAGGGTCGTTGGCAAACCGTGGACGACGGCGACCGGGACGGTCCATCGCAATGGGCCGTGACCGCGGGCGAGCTCCGGCAAACCAGCAAGATCGAGGGTGGTGATCCGGACGCGGCGGTGCCGGACAAGCCTGGGACCCACATCACGACGGGCGAGGCGACCTGGGACGACTATCGCCTGAGCGTTCGACTGCTCTCCGACGCCGATGGGGGCATCGGCGTGCTCTTCCGATACCAGGACGACGACAACTACTATCGGTTCTCCATGGACCGGGCCCGCAGCTTCCGCAGACTCGTCAAGAGAGCATCCGGTACGGTCACAACTCTCTGGGAGGACGCGGTGCTTTACACCGCGGGACGCGAATACGTGTTCACGGTGGATTGCCTGGGCCAGCGCCTCACCGGCTATCTGGACGGCGTGGAGCTCTTCTCCCTCGACGATGCGAGTCTTATGGCCGGCCGGATCGGGCTCTACTGCTGGGCGAACGAGGCCGCGCGCTTCCGCGAAGTGCGCGTCGTCGCACCCATGTGGACCCCGTACTATCGTTTCGCGACGGAGGATCTACTGCCGGCCGGGACGCGGGTGCGGGTATTCGCGGGGAACCCGGCGGCAGCGGCCGCCGTCGAGCCACACGTTATTCAGCGCTTCGCCGCGCCGCCCGACGCGTCCGGACACCTCAGACTGCCAGCCGCCGGCGCCGGCCTGCGGCTGGCGCCGCCACGGGGAGAGGAAGAACACACCCGTTGGTTCCTGCCGGATGGCGATTACGCCCCGATTGCCGCACGCCTGCTGCGTAAGGCCGACGGCACAGGATTCTTCCTCCTGCTGCCCAAAGGTTCCGAGCCGGGTGCTCAGGCCCGCCAGTTTCGTTTGAAGCTGACCTACATTCGCGACAACCGGGCAGCGGACCCTCCTAGTCTGGTCTACAGCCAGGCAGGGGACACCGGACCGGAGACCGTGACCATCGACGTCCCGTCGGACATCCGCTGATGGAGCGATCGCCTGGAGGGCGAGGGACCGATTGGCGCGAGGTCACGACGATCGTCCTGCGCATCGATCGAGCGTGCGAACCCGCTCTTGCCCTCGTACGTGGGCCGAGCACGCGCGGAGAGCGGATCGCGGCGTGTTGACAAGCTTAAATGAATAATATTCACTATGGCTGTCGCAAGCGCGGTCGAAACAACGCGCGGCGGGAGGGATGCCGGGAGCCGAGCCACGCAGGTCAATCCTTACAACTGACGGTAACTATGCCTGTAATCAGCGCAAAGCGGATGCAGGATCGGTCCGACTCGATCCTGCGCGCCGCCAAGACTGTCTTCTCCGAAAAAGGCTACGAGGGGTCATCCATTGCGGATATCGCGCGCGCCGCCGACGTTTCGGACGGTCTCGTCTACCGCTACTTCAGGAATAAACGAGACCTGCTTTACCACGTTCTGCGCGTCTTCTACGAGCGCATCCTCGTCGATCTCGAGCGGCACGTGATGGCCGAAACCACGTTTGAAGCCCAGCTGCGCGAGCTCATCCGCCGACACCTCGCGGTGTTCGTCGCCGACACGGACCTGTGCCGGCTGTTCATCTCCGAGGTCCGCGTCGCCAGTGACTACCACGGCTCCGCCATCCAGGAGCTGAACCGCGCCTACACCTCGGTGCTGATCAAGATCGTCGACCAGGCCGTGGCAGCCGGCACGGTGCGCGGCGACATCAACCCGCGGCTGCTGCGCGACATCATCTTCGGCGCCATCGAGCACCGCGCCTGGCGCTTCGTCAACAGCCGCGGCGCGCTCGACGTGGAGGAGACCACCGACGAGCTCACGTCGCTCCTCACCCGCGGCCTGCTGGTGCCGCCCGTGAAGCGCCGTGCCAGCGCTAGGGCCGGCTGACATGGGCGCGCCGGCTTTCCCTTTCGACACCGTGCTGATTGCCAACCGCGGCGAGATCGCGCTGCGCATTCTGCGCACGGTGAAGGCGCTCGGCCTGCGCAGCGGCGTCGTCTACCATGCCCTCGACGCCGATGCGCCGGCCGTCGCCGCCGCCGACGTGGCTGTCGAGATCCACGGCCCGACGCCGGTCGCCGCCTATCTCGACGGCGCCCAGATCATCGCCGCCGCGCAGCGCATCGGCGCCGGCGCCGTGCACCCGGGCTATGGCTTCGTGTCGGAGAATGCCGGCTTCGCCCGCGCCTGCGCCGAGGCCGGGCTCACCTTCGTCGGCCCGACGCCGCAGACCATGGAGCTGATGGGCGATAAGGTCCGCGCCCGCCGCTTCGTCGCCGAGCACGGCTTTCCCGTCGCTCCGTCGGCGGTCGAGGACGATGATCCCGCGACGTTCCTCGACCGGGCGCGGGCGCTCGGTGCGCCGCTGCTGATCAAGCCCTCCGCCGGCGGCGGCGGCAAGGGCATGCGCATCGTCCGCGACATGGCGGACCTCGCCGAGGAGGCGACGCGCGCCCGCAGCGAAGGGCAGCGCTTCTTCGGCGACGGCCGCCTCTACGTGGAGCGCTACGTCGAGCGGCCCCGCCACATCGAGGTGCAGGTGCTGGGCGACGCCCACGGCTCCGTCGTGCACCTCTTCGAGCGCGAATGCTCGGTGCAGCGCCGCTTCCAGAAGGTGATCGAGGAAAGCCCCTCCCCGGCCCTCACCGCCGACCAGCGCCGCGGCATCTGCGACGTGGCGCGCGGCATCGCCGCGGCCGCCGGCTACGTCAACGCCGGCACTATCGAATTCATCTGGGGCAACGGCGACTTTTACTTCCTGGAGATGAACACCCGGCTCCAGGTCGAGCATCCGGTCACCGAGATGATCACCGGCCTGGATCTGGTGGAGCTGCAACTGCGCATTGCCGCCGGCGAGCCGCTGCCGTTTACGCAAGGAGAGGTGACGACGCGCGGCCATGCCATCGAGCTCAGGCTCTATGCGGAAGCGCCGGCGCGCGGCTTCGCGCCGACCACCGGCCGCGTGCACGTGCTCGACCTGCCGGAGGCCCCCGGCCTGCGCATCGACTGTGGCGTCCGGGAGGGCCAGGCGGTGACCACGGCCTTCGACCCGATGCTGGCCAAGGTGATCGCCCACGGCGGCGACCGCGACGCGGCCATCGCCACCGCCACCGCAGCGCTGAGGGAGCTGGCGCTGCTCGGTTGCGAGACCAATGCCGCCTTCCTCGGCCGCGTGCTCGCCGACCCGGATTTCCGGGCGGGCGCCGTCCACACCGGCTACCTCGACGGCAATGCCGCACTCGCCGCCGAGCCACCGCTCGACGGCGAGCGCCTCGCCGTCGTGCTGGCCGCGGCAGCGCTCTCCAGCCGCGCGGTTGTCGACGCAGCGGATGCGGTGCCGGCGCTCCATGCCGCGATCGGCGGGTGGAGGAACTGATGCGCCACCGCTTCGACATCGACGGCGCCGACCACCGCCTCTGGCTTGCGCGCGGCACCGACGCCAAGCCCGGCAGCTACCGGCTGCTCCTCGGTGACAGCAGCCACCCCGTCCACCTCGAGCCGCTCGGCGGCCATCGCTATGCCCTCGAGATCGACGGCGTCCGCCGGCCGGTGCTGCTCGCCGCCGTCGGCGATACCGTGCACGTCTTCGTCGACGGCACGACCTATGCGGTTCGCTACCACGATCCGGTGCAGGCCGGCGGCCAGACCGAGGTCGACGGCCAGGCGCTGGTGCGGGCGCCGATGCCGGGCACGGTGCTGGAGATCCCGGCGGAGCCCGGCATGGCGGTCACGCCCGGCGACCGGCTGATCGTCATCGAGAGCATGAAGCTGGAGACCACCATCCGCGCCACCGCCGCCGGCGAGGTGGCCGCGGTGCACGTAAGCCAGGGCCAGAGCTTCGATCGCGACGCCGTGCTCGTCACGCTGGCCCTCACCGAGGGGGAGCCCTGAGATGCGGCGCATCAAGAGCCTCCTCGATACCGCGAGCGCCGAGTTCCGCGCCAACCGCGACCACAACCGCGCGCTGGCCGACGAGCTCAGGCAGCGCCAGCGTGTCGCCCGCCACGATCGCCCGCAACGCGACGTCGAGCGCCTGCGGCGACAGAACAAGCTTCTGGTGCGCGAGCGCCTGGAGGCGCTGCTCGATCCGGAGACGCCGTTCCTGGAGCTCTCCACGCTCGCCGCCAACATGGCCTACGACGGCGAGGTGCCCGGCGCCGCCCAGGTCTCGGGCATCGGCATCGTTGCCGGCCGCGAGGTGATCATCCATGCCGACGACGCGAGCGTGAAGGGTGGCGCCTGGTACCCGCTGTCGGTCAAGAAGATCGTCCGCACCCTCGACATCGCCATCGAGAACCGCCTGCCGGTGGTGCACCTGTGCGACAGCGCCGGCGGCTTCCTGCCGCTGCAGGCCGAGCTCTTCGCCGACCGCTACTATGGCGGCCGCATCTTCCGCAACCAGGCGACCCTGTCGAAGCTGGGCGTGCCCCAGGTCGCGATCGTGCTCGGCCATTGCACCGCCGGCGGCGCCTACGTGCCCGCGCTCAGCGACTACAGCGTCATGGCCCGCGGCACCGGCGCCATCTTCCTCGGCGGTCCGTCGCTGGTGAAGGCGGCGACCGGCGAGGAGGTCTCGGCCGAGGAGCTGGGCGGCGCCGACATGCACACCACGGTGTCGGGCACCGCCGACTACGCCGCCGCCTCGGAGCTCGAGGCGCTGGCCATGGCGCGCGAGATCATCGGGCGCTTCGAACGCCCGGCCAAGGCGATCGCACGGGGCACGTCGGAGCCGCCGGCCTACGACCCGGACGAGCTCTACGGCATCCTGCCGCGCGACACGCGCGTGCAGTTCGACATGCGCGAGATCATCGCCCGCATCGTCGACGGCAGCCGTTTCCACGAGTACCAGCCGGGCTATGGGAGGACGCTGGTCTGCGGCTTCGCCAACCTGCACGGCTATCCCGTGGGCATCCTGGCCAACAACGGCGTGCTGTTCAACGACAGCGCGCTCAAGGGCTCGCACTTCATCCAGCTGTGCGACAAGAACCGCACGCCGCTCCTCTTCCTGCAGAACATCACCGGCTTCATGGTCGGGCGAGACTATGAGCGCGCCGGCATCACCAAGGACGGCGCCAAGATGATCATGGCGGTCGCCGGCGCCTCGGTGCCGAAGTTCACCGTGGTGGTGAACGGCTCCTACGGCGCGGGCACCTACGGCATGTCCGGCCGCGCCTTCGATCCGCGCTTCATGTTCTCCTGGCCGCAGTCCCAGGTGTCGGTGATGGGGGCCGAACAGGCGGCCGGCGTGCTGACCGACGTCAAGCTGCGCCAGATCGCCCGCGACGGGCGCAGCCTGAGTCCCGACGAGATCGCGGCGATCCGCGACCCGATCCTGGCCGACTACAAGCGCCAGTCGAGCGCCTACTATGCCACCTCGGAGCTCTGGGACGACGGCATTCTCGATCCCGTCGATACCCGCAACGCGCTCGCCGTGGCGCTGAGCGCCGCCCTCAACGCGCCGATCCCGCCGCCGCACTACGGCGTCTTCCGAATGTGAGGGAAGCAGATGCCGCGCCTCGCCCCATCGGACGTTCCGGCCCTCTCCTGCCACGGGGTGGAACGCTCGTTCGGCGGCCTGAAGGCGCTCAAGGGCGTCGACCTCGAGGTGCCGGCTGGGGAAATCGTCGGGCTCGTCGGGCCGAACGGCAGCGGCAAGACCACCATGGTCAACGTCATCACCGGCTTCTATCCGCCGGACGCGGGCCGCGTGGCGCTGTTCGGCGACGACATCACCGGCCGCAAGCCGCACGCCATCACCCGCCACGGCATCGCCCGCACGTTCCAGAACCTGGCCCTGTTCAAGGGCATGAGCGTGCTCGAGAACATCCTGGTCGGCCGCCATATCCACATGCGCCCGAGCGTGCTCGGCACCCTGTTCTACTGGGTCGCGGCGGTGCGCGAGGAGACGGCGCACCGGGCCGCCGTCGAAGAGATCATCGAGTTCATGCAATTGCAGGAGATCCGGAACGAGCCCGTGGAGGTCGTGCCGCTCGGCCTGCAGAAGCGCGTCGAGCTCGCCCGCGCGCTCGCCGCCGAACCGCGCTGCCTCATCCTGGACGAGCCCATGGCCGGCATGAACCAGGAGGAGAAGGAGTACATCGCCCGCTTCATCCTGGACGCGCGCGATGAACGGGGCGTCAGCGTCCTCGTCATCGAGCACCACATGGACGTGGTGATGGCGATCTGCGACCGCGTGCTGGTGCTCAACTACGGCGAGGCCATCGCCTCGGGGCCGCCGGCCGAGGCCATGGCGTCGCCCAAGGTGGTCGAGGCCTATCTCGGCCGCAGCGCCGCCCAGCGGCAGCTGCGGGCAGCGTCATGAACGCCCCCGCCGCTCCCACCGCCATGACGCCCGAGGCGGCGGCGGACGGACGGCCCGCGACGCTGATCGCTGCGCTGGCGCGCAATGCCCACGACCACGGCGACGCCATCGCCGTCCGCGAGCGCAAGCTCGGGCTCTGGCGCGAGCGCAGCTGGCGCGAGCTCCACGGCGAGGTGCTGGCGCTGGCGGCGGGCCTGGAGGAGTTGGGCGTCGGTGCCGATGCCGCTGTCACCGTCATCGGCGACAACCGCGCCAGCCTCTACGCCGCCATGTTGGCGGCGAACGTGTTGCGCGCCTTCCCCTCGCCGGTGTTTGCCGACGTGCCGCCGAACGAGCTGGCCCTCTACACGCGGCACGGCGCGCCGACGGTCGCCTTCGCCGAGGACCAGGAGCAGGTCGACAAGCTGCTCGACCTGCGGGCCGCCGGCGGCCGCCCCCGCCTCATCGTCTACGACGACCCACGCGGCCTGGCGCAATCCGCGGCGGACGGCCTCGTCGCCTACACCGCACTGGTCGAGCAGGGGCGCGCGCGGCTGGCGGCGACGCCCGGGCTGGCGGCGGACCTGGAAGGCCGCAGCCGCCCCGACGACATCGCCATCCTGCTGCACTCCTCCGGCACCACGGGGACGCCCAAGGGCATCGCCGTCCGCCAGCGGAACGCGGTCGCGGCCGCGTGGAGTGGCGGCCGCGCCGGCGCCTTCGCCATCGGCGAGGAGACCTTCGCCTACCTGCCGATTGCCTGGGTCGGCGACTACCTGCTGAGCGTCGCCGCGGCGCTGGTGCTGCGCTTCACCGTCAATATCCCCGAACGCCAGGAGACGGCGCTGCACGACCTGCGCGCCGTGGCGCCGACCCTCTACCTCGCCGCGCCCCGCGCCTGGGACGCCATGCTGACCCGGGTGCAGGTCGGCGTCGCCGACTCCACCCGCTTCAAGCGCGCGCTGTTCAACCTGTTCATGCCGCGGGCCATCGCCATGGAGCGCAAGCGCCTGGCGGGCGAGACGCCATCGGCCAGCGATCTCATCATGCGCAGGCTCGGCGAGGTCGTCATTTTCGGGCCGCTGAAGGACTATCTCGGCCTGTCCCGGGCCCAGCACGCGTTCACCGGCGGCGAGGCGCTGGGCGAGGACACCTTCCTGTTCTTCCGGGCCCTCGGCATCAAGCTGACCCAGCTCTACGGCCAGACCGAGACCTGCGCCATGACGGCGATTCAGTTCGCCGACGACGTCCGCCTGGACACGGTCGGCCGCCCGCTGCCCGGGGTCGAGATCAAGCTCGGCGAGGACGGTGAGATCCTCGCGCGCTCGCAGTCCACCGTCGACGGCTACTTCGACGATGCGGCAGCGACCGCGAAGGCCTTCACCGCGGACGGCTGGCTGCGCACCGGCGATGCCGGCGCCATCGAGCCGGACGGCCACCTGGTCGTCTACGGCCGGGTGAGCGAGGTCGTGCACACGGCGGCGGGCGATCGCTACATCCCCAACTACATCGAGAACCGGCTCAAGTTCAGCCCCTACATCCGCAACGTGGCCGTGCTGGGCGCCGGCAAGCCGTGGCTCGCGGCCATCGTCTGCATCGATCACGAGGCTGTCGGTCATTGGGCCGAGCAGCGCGGCCTGGCCTATGGCTCCTACGCCGAGCTGGCGCAGCGGCCGGAGGTCTGCCGCCTCGTCGGCGACAGCCTGGCGGAGGTCAACCGGCACCTGCCGGAGCCGCTGCGCATCCGCCGCTTCGTCAACCTGCACAAGGACTTCGACGCCGACGACGGCGAGATCACGCGCACTCGCAAGCTGCGCCGCACCGTCGTCGAGGAGCGCTACGCGCCGCTGATCGAGACCCTCTACGCGGGCGCCGGACACGCCGACGTCGAGATCACCATCACCTACGAGAACGGCACGACCGGCGTGTTCGCCCGCCGGCTCGCGCTGGCCGACGTCGGCGATGCGCCGCTGCCGAAGGAGGAGCGCTGATGGACCTCGTGCTGTTCGGCGAGCTGATCATCAACGGCGCCCTGGTCGGGCTGATGTATGCGCTCGCTGCGCTCGGCATCGTGCTGGTCTACCGCACGTCGGGCCTGGCCAACCTGGCCCAGGGCGCCATCGCCATGCTCGGCGGCTATCTCGGCTGGATCGCCATCGCCTGGCTCGGGCTCAACCCGCTGCTGGGGGCGCTCGTCGCCATGGTCGTCATGTTCGCCGTCGGGCTCGGCATCGAGCGGACCACCCTGCGGCCGCTCATCGGCCAGCCGGTGATCATGATCATCATGCTGACGATCGGCCTGGAGATCCTGCTGCGCGGCCTGGTGCCTGGCCTCCTCGGCTCCGGCGTCAAGCGGCTCGACCTCGGCATCTCCGACGCACCGCTGTTCCTCGGCGACATGCTGGTCAACCGTACCTACCTGATCTCCGCCGGGATCGCGCTGGCGATCATCCTGGCGACGCTGGCACTGTTCAACTCGCGGCTCGGCATCATGCTGCGCGCCGTCTCCGACGACCAGACGGCGGCGTGGTCGGTCGGCATCCGCGTCGAATGGGCCATCGCCTTCGCCTGGGGCCTCGCCGCCGTCACCGGCACCGCGGCCGGCATCCTGTGGGGCGGTTCCCAGGGCGTCGACTGGACGCTGTCGCTGCTGCTGATCAAGGCGCTGGCCATCGCCATCCTCGGCGGCCTGGACAGCATCGTCGGCGTCGTCGTCGCCGGCCTGATCGTGGGCATCGCCGAAGCCATCGCCTCGGGCTTGTTCGACCCGCTGGTCGGCGGCGGCACCCGCGACATCGTCGCCTGCATCATCATCCTGGCGACGCTGCTGGTGAAGCCCGAGGGCCTGTTCGGCCGCGAACACATCGAGCGAGTGTAGTCATGCTCTATCGCCAGGCTGGCATCCGCTACACCAGCTACCCCGCCGAGCGCCAGCTGTGGCCGCTCACGGTCGAGCGCGTGCTGATGGGCCTGATCCTGGCGCTGGCGCTGCTGGCGCCGGTGCTGCTCAGCCCGCTGCTGCTCTCCAGCTATCTGCTGCCGTGGGTGATCTGGTCGACGGCGGCGCTCGGCCTCAACCTGCTGATGGGCGGCGCCGGCCAGATCCACCTGGGCTACGCCGCCGTCATGGCGATCGGCGCCTACAGCGCCACCCACGCGGCTCGCGCCGGTCTGCCGTTCGAGCTCAGCCTGCTGGTCGCCGGCTTCGCCAGCGCCGTCATCGGCGTCATCTTCGGCGCCGCAGCGCTGCGCATCCGCGGCCTCTACCTCGCCATCGCCACGCTCGCCATGCAGTACATCGTCGATTTCGCCATCGGCCACATCCCGGCGATCAGCGGCGGCACCCAGGCGACGCTGGCGACGCCGGTGCCGCGCGTCCTCGGGCTGCCGGTCGAGGGACCGATCGGCGGCTACTACATCGCGCTCGCGGTGGCGATCGTGGTGACGCTGTTCATGCTCAACATCAGGCGCACCAGCCTGGGGCGGGCGCTCGCCGCCATCCGTGAGAAGGACTACGCTGCCGAGATCCTCGGCATCAGCGCCTTCCGCTACAAGCTGACGGCGTTCTGGACCAGCTCGTTCATCGGCGGCGTCGCCGGTGCGGTGCTGGTGTTCTGCTACTACCGCAGCGTCTCGCCCGAGCAGTTCCACCTGGAGACGTCGATCCAGCTCGTCGCCATGGTCATCGTCGGCGGCCTGGGCAGCGTGCTCGGCACCTTCCTGGGCGCAGCGCTGATCCTGCTCGCGCCGCTGGTGCTCAACACGCTGGTGACCAGCCTTGCCGACAGCGGACTGCCCATCGGCGCCGACCTGCGCGCCCACATCCCGCTGGTGCTCTACGGCGCGCTCATCGTCGGCTTTCTCATCGCCGAGCCGCTGGGGCTCGCCAAGCTCTACGACAACGCCCGCAACTACCTGCTGGTCTGGCCGTTCCGCCACGCCCGCAGCTAACCGCACCCGCGTCGCCAAGAAGCGTGGGGCTCATCGAGGAGGAAGGTCATGCACAGAAGCATCCGCGCGGCCGCATGGGCCGTGCTCGCCGGCGTATCCCTGCTGTCATCGGCCGCATCAGCACAGGATAAAGTCATCAAGTTCGCCACGCCGCAAGATTTCACCGTCGTCTATACGTTCGTGACGGCCGAGTACAACCAGGGCTACCGCGACTACATCACCATGATCAACGAGCGCGGCGGCCTGGGCGGCGTCAGGATCGACGTGCTGGTGTCCGACCACGGCAACGCCATCCAGCGCGGCATGGAGGCCTACGAGCGCTTCGTCCGCGACGGCGCCGTCCTGGTCGATCCGCTGTCGACCCCGGTGAGCCGCGCGCTGGTGACGCGCGCCTTGCAGGACAAGATCAACCTGATCACCACCGTGTCGGGCCGCAGCGACGCCGCCGACGGCACCGTCTTCCCCTACATCCTGCCGATGTCGCCGAGCTACTGGTCCCAGGTCGCCCGCGTCGTCGACTACATCCGGCAGGAGGAGAAGGACCTGAAGGGCAAGAAGCTGGCCTACGTCTATATCGACACGCCGTTCGGGCGCGAGTCGCTGCCGCTGTGGGAGGCGCTGGCCAAGAAGGACGGCTTCGAGCTGCAGACCTTCCCCTACGCGCCGCCCGGCAACGAGCAGTCGGCGGTGTGGACGCAGGTGCGCCGCTTCCGGCCCGACTGGGTGTTCATCGGTGGCGGCGGTGTCGGCCAGCCGGTCTCGATCAAGGAGGCGATCCGCAACGGCATCCGCGTCGACCGCATCGCCTCCTGGGTGTGGCTGTCGGAATCGGACATGGACGTGGTCGGCCGCGCCGAGGCCAAAGGGGTGCTGAAGTTCGCCGCCACCGAGCAGGGCGCCGACAGCAAGGTGATCAAGGACATCGTCGCCGAGGTCATCGACAAGGGCAAGGGCGCCGGCCCCAAGGAGAAGGTCGGCACCTCCTATTACAACGTCGGCGTCATGGCCGCCGCACTTGCGACCGAGGGCGCGCGCAAGGCGCTGGAGAAGAACCCGGCCGGGCCCTTCACCGGCGAGTGGCTCAACGCCGGGCTGACCAGCATCTCCAAGTTCGACCTCGGCGGCTTCCTGCCGCCGGTGACCATCACGCCCGAGGACCATCAGGGCGGCGGCCAGGGCAAGATCGCCCGCTGGGACGGCGGCAAATGGGTCACCATCACCGACTGGGGCGCGGCCGACCAGGACATCATCTGGGAGATGATCCGCAAGCAATCGGCCGAGTTCAAGGCCACGGGCAAGTAGGCGCGGCAGCGATGAGCGACACGCCTGCCCCCACCGCCGAGCCGCCCCCGATCCTGGTGGTGAACAACATCGAGGTGGTCTACGACAACGTCTTCCTGGCGGTGAAGGGCGTGTCGCTCGAGGTGGCGGAGGGCGGCCTCGTCGCCCTCCTCGGCGCCAACGGCGCCGGCAAGAGCACGACGCTGAAGGCGATCAGCGGCCTGCTGAAGCCGGAGCGCGGCCTCGTCACCCGCGGCGGCGTCGCCTTTCGCGGCGCCGGCATCCTCGGCCTCGATCCGCCAGACCGGGTGCGCCTGGGGCTGGTGCACGTGCTGGAGGGGCGCCGCGTGTTCGAGCACCTGACGCCGCGGGAGAACCTGATCGCCGCCACCTCCATGCACGGCGGCCGGCGCAACGTGAACGCCCTGATCGACCGCACCTTCACTTGGTTCCCGCGCCTCGCCGAGCGCGCCAAGGCCAAGGCGGGCTACCTCTCCGGCGGCGAGCAGCAGATGCTGGCCATCGGCCGCGCCCTGATGACCGAGCCCGCGCTCATCATGCTCGACGAGCCGAGCCTGGGCCTGTCGCCGCTGCTTGTGGACGAAATCTTCGACATCCTGCGCAAGGTCAACGCGGAGGCCGGCGTCGCCGTGCTGCTGGTGGAGCAGAACGCCGCCGCGGCTCTCGATTTCGTCGACCATGCCTACCTGGTCGACAACGGCCGCGTCGTCATGGGGGGCACCGCCGAGACCGTGAAGGCCAATCCCGACGTGCAGGCGGCCTACCTCGGCAGCGCCCACCAGGTCGACTACGCCGCGGTCAAGCACTACCGCCAGCGGCGCCGGTGGCTGTCGTGAGGGGTTGCACCAAATGCGAAAGCCGACTTCAGCAGCCGTCATGATATGCTGATTGCGCGGCCCCGAGGGGCGTCGAATAGAACAAGCAAGACATAAGGGGGTGGACATGTACCCGGGAGCCTACGCCGCCAGTCGAGCCGGCCAGCCAGCCATCATCATGGCCTCCTCCGGCGAGACGGTGACCTATGGGGAGCTCGAGAAGCGCAGCAACCGCTTGGCGCACCTGCTGCGCGACCGCGGCCTGAAGCGGCTCGATCACTACTCCATCTTCATGGAGAATAACGTCCACTACATCGAATGCTGTACGGCCGGCGAGCGCACCGGCCTCTATTACACCTGCATCAACTCGTTTCTGACGCCGGACGAGCTCGCCTACATCGTCAACAACAGCGAGTCCCGAGCGCTGATCTTCTCCCAGGCGAAGCGCGAGACGGCCGTCGCGGCGCTGCGCCAATGCCCCAAGGTCGAGTTCGCCATCGTCGTCGACGGCCCGGGCGACGGCGGCCGCATCCTCAACCTGGACGAGGCGACGGCAGGCTTGCCGGACACGCCGGTCGCCGACGAGGCGCTCGGCACGGCCATGCTGTATTCATCCGGAACCACCGGCCGGCCCAAGGGCATCGTGCGGCCGCTGCCGGACCAGCCGCCCTCGCAGCAGCTTCCCTTGTTCGACTTCCTCGTCAAGGCATGGCTCTACCGGGAGGGCATGACCTATCTCTCGCCGGCGCCGCTCTATCATTCGGCCCCGCAGGGGGCGGTGAACCTCACCATCCGCCAGGGCGGGACGGCGATCATCATGGAGCGTTTCGACCCTGAGCACTATCTCCAGCTGGTCGAGCGCTACCGGCCGACGCACAGCCAGCTGGTGCCGACCATGTTCTCGCGCATGCTCAAGCTGCCGGACGCCGTGCGAACGACCTACGACGTATCCTCGCTCGAGGTGGTCATCCACGCCGCCGCCCCCTGTCCCCCGCAGGTCAAGGAGCAGATGATCGAGTGGTGGGGTCCGATCATCCACGAGTACTACGGCGCTACCGAAGGCATGGGTTTCGCGACCTGCAACAGCGAGCAGTGGCTCGCCCATCGCGGCACCGTCGGCAAGATCGTGCTCGGGGACCTGCACGTGCTCGACGAGGAGATGAGGCCCCTGCCCAAGGGCGAGCCCGGCACCCTGTGGTTCAAGACGGCGACGCCGTTCGAGTATTTCAACGACCCGGCGAGGACTGCCGAGTCGCGCTCGGCGGATGGGTCCATGAGCACCGTCGGCGACGTCGGCTACGCCGACGACGACGGCTATCTCTATCTGACCGATCGCTCCACCTTCATGATCATTTCCGGCGGGGTGAACATCTATCCGCAGGAGTGCGAGAACCTGCTGATCACCCACCCCAAGGTGGCGGACGCCGCCGTCTTCGGCGTGCCCAACGAGGATCTGGGCGAGGAGGTGAAGGCGGTCGTGCAGGTCGTGCCGGGCATCGAGGCCGGCGAAGAGCTGGCGCGCGAGCTGATGGCGTTCTGCGCCGAGCACCTGTCGCGGCAGAAGTGCCCCCGCTCCATCGACTTCGAGGAAGAGCTGCCGCGCCTGCCCACCGGCAAGCTCTACAAGCGCCTGCTGCGCGACCGCTACTGGGGCGAGCGGACCAGCCGGATCGTGTAGCCGGTCCGGCGACGCGTCCGTGCCGTCCGGACATCGGGGCCGTCGCCGCAACGCCGCGGGACGTCCTGGCGAAAACCTGTTGCCAACGGCCGCTATTCTGCGCTGTGCTGACGGCAGAACGCGATACCGCCCAACGCGGATCGACCACATCGGAGGAACCGCTCGCATGTACCCTGGCAGCTATGCGACCACCCGTGCCGACCAGCCGGCCATCATCATGGCCTCCTCCGGCGAGACGGTGACCTATGGGGAGCTGGAGAACCGCAGCAATCGCCTGGCGCACCTGCTGCGCAGCCGCGGCCTGAAGCGGCTCGACCACTATTCGATCTTCATGGAAAACCACGTGCGCTACGCCGAATGCTGTGTCGCCGGCGAGCGCACCGGGCTCTATTATACGTGCATCAACTCGTTTCTGACGGCCGACGAGGTGGCCTATATCGTCAACAACAGCGAGTCGCGGGCGCTGATCTTCTCGCAGGCGAAGCGCGAGACGGCCATTGCGGCGCTGCGCCAATGCCCCCGGGTGGAGTTCGCCATCGTCGTCGACGGGCCGGGGGATGGCGACCGCATCCTCAACCTGGACGAGGCGACGGCCGGCCTGCCGGACACGCCGGTCGCCGACGAGTCGCTCGGCACGGCGATGCTCTACTCGTCCGGAACGACCGGCCGGCCCAAGGGCATCCTGCGCCCCCTGCCGGAACAGCCGCCGGGCCAGCAGCTCCCGGTCTTCGACTTCCTGCAGGCGACGTGGCAGTTTCACGACAGCCCGATCTATCTGTCGCCCGCCCCGCTCTACCACTCCGCGCCCCTTGGGGCGTTGGCGCTGTGCATCCGCAGCGGCGGCACCACGATCATCATGGAGAAGTTCGATGCCGAGCAGTTCCTCGCGCTGACGGACAAATACAGGCCGACGCACACCCAGATGGTGCCGACCATGTTCTCGCGCATGCTCAAGCTGCCCGAGGCGGTCCGCCTGAAATACGACGTGTCGTCGTACAAGATTGCCATCCATGGGGCCGCCCCCTGCCCGCCCCAGGTCAAGGAACAGATGATCAAATGGTGGGGTCCCGTCCTGCAGGAGTACTACGGCGCGACGGAAGCCAATGGCCTCGCCATCTGCGACAGCCACCAATGGCTCGCCCATCACGGCACCGTCGGCCAGATCGTCTTCGGTGACGTCCACATCCTCGACGAGGACATGAAGCCGCTGCCGAAGGGTACGCCCGGCACCATCTGGTTCAAGACGGCGAGCCCGTTCGAATACTTCAACGATCCGGACAAGACGACCGAAACCCGCTCGCCCGACGGCACGATGACCACCGTCGGCGACGTCGGGTATGTGGACGACGACAACTACCTCTACCTGACCGACCGGGCGACGTTCATGATCATCTCCGGCGGGGTGAACATCTATCCGCAGGAGTGCGAGAACCTGCTGATCACCCACCCCAAGGTCGCCGACGCCGCCGTCTTCGGCGTGCCCAACGAGGACCTGGGCGAGGAAGTCAAAGCCGTCGTGCAGGTCATGCCGGGGATCGAGGCCGACGACGAGTTGGCCCGCGAGCTGATGGCGTTCTGTGCCGAGCACCTGGCGCGGCAGAAATGCCCGCGGTCCGTCGACTTCATCGAGGAGATGCCGCGCCTGCCCACCGGCAAGCTGTACAAGCGCCTGCTGCGCGACCGCTACTGGGGCAACCGCACCAGCCGGATCGTCTGACGCGGGCCTCCGCACGGCCGCCATCAGCCGCTATGTGTCTGATATCGCGGGGCCTGGGACGGCGCGGTCCAGACCCTGGACGGCTACTTTTGAATCCCTCCAAGCTATTGAACTTGCAGGACTTATGACGATCGCGGTAAAGCGGACACGGCAACGACCTGGGTTCGGAACGTGTCCGAGGCGATCACTCTCGATAACGACGATCTGCTCAACCGGGCGATCGAAGCGCACTATGCGGACATCAAGGCGGCCGTTCGCCGGCGCGGACATTCCAAGTCCGTCGCCTCGGAGATCGTTCACGACCTCTACATCAAGCTGGCCGAGCAGCCCGACGCTCTGCGCGGGAAGCGGTCGATCGGCGCCTTCCTCTGCCGCGCGGCGATCAACATGGGCATCGATCGCCTGCGCCGCACCCGGTTCGAGGAGCGGCTGTTCTCGGGCACGGCGAGCGAGGCCCTGGCGGTGCATGCGGCCACCGCGGCACCGGACCACGGACTGGAGGTCGAGGCGAGGCTGACGGTGCTGCGTCAAGCGATCGCGGAGCTGCCGGCGCGCCGACGCGCCGTGTTCGTGCTTCACCGGCTGCATCGAATGGAGCCGGAGACTATCGCCTGCAAACTCGGCATCTCGCGCAACATGGTCGATCGCCACCTGCGGCGGGCCCTCGCCCATTGCCTGGATCGCCTCCTCGATATCGAATAAAGCGGGACGGGATTCGCGCGGAATCGCCGTCCCCGTCCGGGGATGGGGTTCTTCGCATCGGGCCTTCGAGGCTGCCTCGCCGCGGCAGCGACGGGGCCTTCCAATCTGCCCGCGAGCGGTCGGGAGCCGTGATGGCGGTGAAGCAAGCGGCGCGAAGCAAACGCCGACGCCACGCGGAGGCGGCGGACTGGCTCCTGCGGAACCGGGATGGGCAGCTGTCTCCGACCGACAAGCGGGCGTTCGAGGCCTGGCTGGAGCGCGACCCCGCCAACCGGGCGGCTTACGAAGCGGCCGAGCGGCTGATGGGCGAGGCGCGCCGCGCCATTCTGACCGACCCGTCCCTGCGCGAGCTCGGGCCGAGCCGCCGGCGTGCCGTCAAGCCGACCCTAGCTGTGGTCGGCGCCGCCGGCCTGCTCGGCGCCTGGTTCGTCCTGTCCGATGGCCTCGTGCGGATGCAGGCCGACGCCGTGTCCGGCCCCGGCGAAATGCCGGTCATCAACCTCGCCGATGGCTCGACCATTCAGCTCAATGCGTCCTCCGCGGTCGCCTACGACGTCTCCGCCACAGCTCGCACCGTGCGGCTGCTGCGCGGCGAGGCCTTCTTCCAGGTCGCGCCCGACCCGCAACGACCGTTCTCTGTGGAGGCGCAGGGCGGTCGCACGACGGCCCTCGGAACGGCGTTCAACGTGCGCCTCGGCGACACGGAAACGGATGTCGCGGTGACTGAGCACGCCGTTGCCGTGACACCGCTCGCCACCGGGGGCGCCGCCGACCGGGTGCGCGAGGGCCAGCAGGCGGCCTATGGCCGCGACGGCCGGGTCAAGAGCGTTCGGCCGTTCGACCCGGCCGTGGCGCTGGCGTGGCGGCGCGGCCAACTCGTCGTCGACAATGCCCCCCTGGCCGATGTCGTGACCGAGATCGGCCGCCACTTCTCCGGCCGCATCCTGATCGTCGGCAGCGGTGTCGCCGACCGGCGGGTGAGCGGCACCTTCGCCATCGGCGAGCCCGAGGCCGCCCTGGCACTGCTGGAGCGGAGCCTGGGCATCACCGCAATGCGGCTCGGCCCCCTGATCATCATCCGGGGGTGAGGCGGCCACGCCGACTCCGAGATTCACCGGGCATCCGACGCGATGTGGATTTCGGGTTCACCGCGGGCGGCGCCGATATTTTCTTTGAGACGGACAGTCCCGAACGCCGAGCCCCATTCGTCACCACAGTGAGCGGCCTCCTGGGAGCCGCGACGGATGGGGAATCGCGGCGGCTTCGCGCGTCGCGGAAGCGGGGGCTTGATGACGACGAACGGACGGCGACTGTGCAAGGGACGGCCAGCGGCGGCCGTCTCCCGTCCGGCCATGCTGGCCGGCGCGATGATGGCTCTGCAAGCTGGGGCACCGGTCATGGCGCAGGATCCCCCTCAGGCCCGCACCGCGGCGCGGTCGATCTCGGTGCCCGCCGGCCCGCTGACACCGGCCCTGAACCGCCTGGCCGCCCAGACCGGGCTGCAGATCCTCTTCGATGCCCATCTGGCCAACGGCAAGACGACCCGCGGCGTCCGCGGCAGCATGTCGGCGCAGCACGCGCTGGCCGCGCTGCTGGACGGCACCGGCCTCGCCGTCCGCGCGGTCGGTGCCAACGCCGTGACCATCGTCGCGCCGCCCGCCCCGGAGGTGGCGGCGGCGGCGCCCGGCGCCGTCGTCCTCGATACGATCGACGTTCGTGGACGCCCCATGTCGGCGAGCACGGACGGAACCGGCTCGTACACCAGCGACACGGTGACCGTGGCGGGCAAGCTGCCGGCCAACGTCAAGGAGGTGCCGAATTCGATATCGGTCGTGACGCGCCAGCGGATGGACGACCAGAACATGGTCACCATCCAGGATGCGCTGAAGCAGACGACCGGGGTCGTCGCGTTGCCCTACAGCGGCAACATGGATGGGCATTACTACGCCCGCGGGTTCAGCCTCGGCACGCAGTACGACGGCATGGCGGTATCGACCGGCATCCGCGGCATGCCGCAGTTCGACCTCGCCATGTACGACCGCATCGAGGTGCTGCGCGGCCCGGCAGCCCTGTTCAACGGCGCCGGCGACATGGGCGGCATCGTCAACCTGGCGCGGCGCCGGCCTCTGGACGTCTTCAAGATCGGCGGCGGCGTCGACGTCGGTTCCTGGAACAACTACCACGGCCAGGTCGACGTGACCGGTCCGCTGGTGGAGTCCGGCGCCATCCGCGGCCGCGCGATCGTCGCCGGCACCGATCAGGATTACTTCTACAAGACGGCCTTCAGCCAGCGCTGGATGGGATACGGCATCGTCGAGGCCGACCTCGGCCCCGCCACGACCCTGACGCTCTCGGCGGCCCATCAGGATAGCCGCTCGATTCCCGTGTACGGCTGGGGCACCTATCCGGACGGGCGGATGGTGAACGTCCGCCGCAGCGTATTCCCGGGCGCCGATTGGGGAATTTCCAAGTACCCGACGACGGAAGCCTACGTCGACCTGAAGCATCGCTTCGACAACGGCTGGGTGCTCGAGAGCAGCTTCCTCCATCGCGACCTGGAGGTCACCGGCAAGCAGGCCTATGTCTTCGGCACGCTGGATCCGGTGACCAACACCACCACCATCGCCACGCAAACGATGGATCAACGCTACGACTGGAACATCGCCGACGCCCACGTCGGCGGTCCGATCGAGCTCTTCGGCCGGATGCACCAGCTCGTCCTCGGCGCCAACTACAGCTACTATCTCGCCCATGTGGGCACGTCGCCCTTCACGACGCTGCCGGACTGGAACATCTACGGTCCGAGCCTGGCCGACCCGCAGCTGGCCGTCACCGACGGCACCGACACGCGCACGGTGCAATACGGCGCCTACGGCCAGGCGCGCATCAAGCTGTTCGACCCGCTGACGCTGGTGCTGGGCGGCCGGGTCACGAACTATGAAGGTGAGACGCGGAACTACCTGCCGACCACGACGGCGTGGAAGGAGACGTCCAAGACGAATGGCAAGTTCACGCCCTATGCAGGTATCGTCTATGACGTCACGAAGGAGATCACCGTCTACGCCAGCTATTCCGACATCTTCATCCCGCAGACGCAGCTGACGGTCGGCGGAGCGGCCCTGCCGCCGGAGGAAGGCCGCCAGCTCGAGACCGGCATCAAGGGGCAGTTCCTCGACGGCCGGCTGAACGCCTCGTTCGCCGTCTTCAACATCAAGGACCGCAACCGGCCGCTCGTCGATCAGTTCAACCCAGGCTACTACGTCGCCGCCGGCGAGGTCGAGAGCAATGGCCTGGAAGTCGAGATCAGCGGCACCGTCACCGAAGGTTGGAACCTTTACGCCGGGTATTCCTACACCCACGCGGAGTATTCGAAGGATCCGAAGCTCGTCGGGCAGCGCTACGACCCTCGCCAGCCCGAACAGATGGGCAAGCTGTGGACCACCTACGCGTTCCAGAACGCGGCCCTGTCCGGTTGGAGCATCGGCGGCGGGGTCCGCCTCGCCAGCGGCATGCGCAGCGACAGCGCCCCCATCATCAGGCAGGCCGGCTACGCCGTCGCCGACGCGCAAATCGGATACAAGTTCAACGACACCATCAAGGCGACCTTGACGGTGAACAACATCTTCGACGAGCGATACTTCGAGCGCGTGGGTTGGACCACCTGGTTCAACGACTTCGGCGCGCCGCGCAACGTAACGTTCTCGCTGAGAGCGACCTTCTGAGACCCGGCAATTGGCCGCGAACCCGCCTCGGATCTCGCGCAGGCTGTTATTGGCCGGCGCGGCTACCTCCTGTCCTCTCCTCGGGACATCGGCGCTCCGCGCGGCGTCCGGGCGGTTCGTGACGCTGGACGCGGCCTTGACCCAGACGGTGCTCGCGCTGGGCACGGTTCCGGTGGCGATCGCCGACCGCGACTTCTACGTCCGTTTCGTGATCGAGCCGCCCCTGCCGGCCGATGTCATCGAGATCGGCTCGCGGGCGGAGCCGAACATCGAGGCGCTGTGCGAACTCGGTCCCGACCGCATCCTGTATTGCCCCGAGTTCGGCCGCCCGCCCACGGCCATCACGATTGCCGCGCCGACACTCGCCGTGCCGATCTACGCGCCCGGCGCACTGTCCGTCCTCGACTGTGCCGTCGACGCGACGCGCATGATCGGCAAGGCGATCGGGGCCGCACGGCGTGCGGACGACTATGTCGACGCGGTCACCACGATCATCGAGGGCGCGCGCACGCGACTCTCGGCCTGCCGGGACGAGACCTTCTGCCTCTTCACGTTCCTGACCGAGCGGCGGGCCAGGCTCTACACGAAGCGGAGCCTCCTCGGCGGCGTGCTCGCCGCGCTCGGCATCGACAACGCCGTCGACGTGCCGGGCAATGTGTGGGGCTCGGTCGATATCGCCGTGGAATCGCTCGCCGACCATCAAGCCGCGGTGTTCGTTCACATCGGCGAGATCTCCCCTCGCGCCGCGGCCGGCCCGATCTGGCGCGCTCTGCCGTTCGTGCGTCGCGGCAACGTCGTCGCATTGCCCACCACCTGGATGTTCGGCGGCCTGCCGTCGGTGGCGCGGTTTGCCAGCGGCCTGGTCGTCGCGATGGAGCGCCGCTCCGATGACGGCCGGTAGCGGCATGGCCCGCTCCCGCCCATCCACGCTCCTGCTCGCCGTAAGCGCCGTGGCCTTCGTGGCAGCGGTGATGACGGTAGCGGGAGCCTGTGCACGCTTGCCGGCCGGCGAGTGGTGGCAGGCCTCGTGGGGGCCTGATGGTTCGAGCATCCGCCAGGTCATCTTCCACGCCAGCTACCTGCCGCGGATCGTGGTGAGCTGGCTGGCCGGAGCCATGCTGGCGCTCGCAGGGGTCATCTTCCAGCAGGCCCTCCGCAACCCGCTGGCGGAGCCGACGACGCTCGGCGTGTCCTCGGGCGCCCTTCTCGCCCTCACCCTCACCGCCCTCTGGTCGCCCGGCCTGCTCGCAGCAGCGCCCGACCTGGTCGCCCTCACGGGTGCCGCCACCGCCATCGGACTGGTCTTCTGCCTAGCCGTGGGTCGGGGCCTGTCGCCCGCCACATTGATCATGGCCGGGTTGATCGTGACGCTGTCGTGCGGCACGGCGACCTCCCTTCTCGCGCTGTTCCACCACGAGGCGCTGACCAGCGTGTTCATCTGGGGATCGGGGTCGCTGACCCAGAACGGCTGGAACGTCGCAGCCGGCCTCGCGCCGCGCTTTGCTGCGGCGGTCGCTATGCTGGTGCCGTTGCTGCGTCCGCTGTCGCTGCTGACGCTGGACGACGACGGTGGCCGCAGCCTCGGCCTCCCGGTCGATGCCGTCCGGCTGGCGGGCCTGCTCGTCGCCGTGGCGCTCGCGGCCGTCGTGGTCAGTGCCGTCGGCGTGCTCGGCTTTGTCGGACTGGCTGCCCCGGCGCTGGTGCGGACGGCGGGCGCCCGAACGTTTCGGCAGCGCGTCGTCTGGTCGCCGCTGCTCGGAGCCGCATCGTTGTGGCTCGCCGATCAGATGGTCCAATTCGTCAACTCGCCGCTCAGGGATTGGCCGACCGGCAGTTTCGTCGCGCTGCTCGGCGCGCCGTTCATGCTGTGGCTGGTGCCGCGGCTGAAGGGCGCGCCGCCTCGCGCCGCGCCCTCGGGCGACCGGGAGTGGAGACTTCGTCGGCCATGGGCCGTCATCGGCGCCGGCCTCGTCGCGCTGCCCGTCGCCGTCATCGTCGCCCTGCACCTCGGCGCCGGCCTGACCGGCTGGAGCTGGGGCCTGACCGACGCGCGGCTGCTGGAGTTGCGCGCGCCGCGTCTGGCGGCGGCACTCGCCGCCGGCTCCATGCTGGCGATCGCGGGCGGCCTCATGCAAAGGATGACGGGCAACGACATGGCCAGCCCGGAACTGCTGGGGGTCGGCGCCGGAGCATCGCTGGGCGTCATCCTGCTCGCCGTCGTCGCCCCGGAAGCCGATCGCCTCGCGCAAACAGTGGCGGCTGCGGGCGGGGCGGCCGCCGCGCTGGCACTCGTACTGGTGCTCGGCCGCCGTGCCTCGTTCGCCGCCGACAGCATGCTGCTCGGCGGCGTCGCGCTCGGCACGGCGTTCGGCGCATTAGTCACCATGCTGATCGCGGTTGGCGATCCGCGCTTGGGCACGCTGCTGAGCTGGGTGTCCGGATCGACCTATCGCGTCACGGCGTCCGACGCCGTCGTCGCCTGCACCCTGGCCACAGCGGCGGCAACGGCCGTCCCGCTCTGCACGCGCCGGCTCGAGATCCTGTCGCTGGGCGACGCCGCCGCACGGGCGCTCGGCCTCGACCTCTTCGCCAGCCGACGACTGATCCTGCTGCTGGCCGCGGTGACGACAGCGGCCGCGACGACGATCGTCGGCCCCCTCAGCTTCGTCGGCCTGATGGCGCCGCACGCGGCGCGCCTGATGGGCATCCGGCGCGCCCTGCCGCACCTGCTCGCATCGGCGCTCCTCGGCGCGCTGATCATGGTGCTGGCGGACTGGCTCGGCCGCAACCTGCTGTTTCCGCGCCAAGCGCCAGCGGGGCTGCTGGCGGCGGCCGTCGGCGTGCCCTGGACCATGGTCCTCATGTATCGGCGCCGGCGGTAGCGGCCGTGATCGTCCCGTCACTCCAGCCGCTTGCGTCGAGCCGCCGGTCGTGACCTCCTCAGGCGAGGTGCGATCGGGCGACGGGGACGATGAAGAGCGCTGGCATCCTCATGTACAAGCGCGACCAGGGCCAGACCCTCGTCCTTCTCGTCCATCCGGGCGGCCCCTATTGGCAGCGGAAGGATCTCGGCGCGTGGTCGATCCCCAAGGGACTGCGCGGCGCCGATGAGGATGCCGAAACTGCGGCGCGGCGCGAGTTCGCGGAAGAGCTCGGGGTCGCCGCCGATGGGCCCCTGCGGCCACTCGGTTCGGTGCGCCAGCGGGGCGGCAAGGAGGTCGAGGCCTTCGCGCTCGAAGGCGATGTCGACGTCGAGCGATTGCGCAGCAACACCTTCGAGATCGAATGGCCGCCGCACAGCGGGCGGCGGCAGGCCTTTTCCGAGGTCGACCGCGCCGGCTGGTTCACGCTCGCCGCCGCGCGGGAGAAGATCCTGGCAAGCCAGCAGCCGTTGCTCGACCGGCTCGAAGCGTTTCTCGGGCGCGAGGGATCATGAACACCGATCTGGCACTCAGGCTCGCCCTCGCACTGGCCATCGGGCTGGTGATCGGCCTGGAGCGCGGCTGGCAGCAACGGGACGAAGCAGCCGGCAGTCGCACCGCGGGCATCCGCACCTACAGCCTCATCGGGCTGCTCGGGGGCGTCTTCGGCGCCCTCGGCAGCGCGACCGGCGCTCCCGTGCTCATCGGCGTCGGCTTCATCGGCTTTAGCGCCGTCTTTGCCTGGTTCAGCCGTGCGGAAGCAGAGCGCGACCGCGACTACAGCGTCACCGGCACCATTGCGGCCATGCTCGTCTATGGCCTGGGCGCCTGCGCCGTGGTCGGTGACATGCAGCTCGCGGCCATGGTCGCGATTGCCGCCGCAGCGCTGCTCGCCAGCCGGGAGCGGCTCCATGCGCTTCTGGAGCGGATCACCTGGGCGGAACTCCGCTCCGCCCTGCTGCTGCTCGCCATGACGGCGATCGTGCTGCCGTTTCTCCCGAACCGCGCGATCGACCCTCTCGGGGTCGTCAATCCGCGGGAGATCTGTCTCTTCACGATCATGGTCGCCGGCCTCTCCTATGCCGGCTACGTCGCCATGCGGGTGCTCGGGCCGTCGACGGGCGTGATCGTCACCGGCCTGACCGGCGGGCTGGTGTCGTCGACGGCCGTGACCTTCGCCTTCGCGCGCCGGGCTGCGACAGGGGAGGATGCGCGGATCCTGTTTGCCGGCGCGGCTAGCGCGGGTGCGGTGTCCCTGGTGCGGGTGCTCGTCGTCGTCGCTGTGCTGAAGCCGGCCGTGGCCGTCGCCATCGCCGCCCCGGTCCTGGCCGCCGCAGCGGTTCTCTTGGCGCCGGCGGTGTTCACCGTCGTGCGCTCCGCCAAGGGCGAGGCGGTCGACATGAAGCTGGGCAACCCGTTCGATCTGGCGCCGGTCCTCGTCTTCGCGCTGCTGCTGGCGGGCGTGAGCCTGGCTGCGGCCTGGGTCAACAGCCGCTTCGGCGCGGCCGGCCTCTATCCGGTGGCCGCGATCTCGGGGCTCATCGATGTCGATGCGGTGTCGGTGTCGGCGGCCCGCCTAGCGGGCGGGAGCATCGGCGTTCCCATAGCGGCTGGCACCATCCTCGTGGCGCTCGCCTCCAACGCCTTGGCGCGCGCCTGCTACGCCGGCTTCGTCGAGCGTGGGCCTCTGGCGCTGCGGCTCGCCGGCACCACCCTCGGCGCCTTCTGCGCCGGGGGGCTCGCCATGCTCGGGTCGCAAGCCTTCTGATGCGGCCCGCGGCCGGCCCCTCCGCCCCCTGTTGTCAACTCGCCATGTGCGGCGGGTGGCGGGCTCTTTCGATGACGGACAACAGCGCATCCTGCGACAACGGCTTCTCGATCAAGTCGATCCCCGCCGCCTGCGCCCGCGTCCGGATGCCCGGATCCGGGTGCCCGGTGATCAACACGACGGGCGCGTCGACGCCGAGGGCGCGCAGCCGCTGCACCACGTCGATGCCGTCCATGCCCGGCATCTTGACGTCGATGATCAGGCAGCCGGGGTTCGATCGCGGCACGGTCGACAGCAGTTCGCCCCCGTCGTGAAACGACACGACGTCGTAGCCCTCGCTCTCCAGCAGGAAGCGAAGCGAGCTGAGAACGCCGGGATCGTCATCGACGATGAAGATGGGCCGGGGGCCGGGGACTGTTGTCATGAAGCGGTTCCGCGCCCCGCGCGCGCCAGCATGTCTCGATCGGATCGCCATATCCGGTCGCACAGGAATGCTCCAACTCGTTGAGTCTGGGGCATTTCTCTCCGATCGGCCGCCGCCCGACCAGGACGTGCTCGATGATCGAGACGCGGGCCTGTTCCACGAATGTTACGCTGACGCGGCCCCGTCGGCTTGATCTCCCTCAATATCAGGCGAGGCCCGCTCGCACCGCCGAGCGGACCAGCTCGGAGATGCTGCTCGCCTGCATCTTGGTCATGACGTTGGCGCGGTAGATCTCGACCGTTCGCGGACTGATCTCCAGGCGCCGCGCGATGACCTTGTTCGGGTCTCCGGCGACAAGGCGCTCGAACACTTGGCGCTCGCGCTGGCTCAGCCGATCGAGGCGCAGAACGAAGTCCTGGAGCGCGGGGTCGGCCGGCGCGGCAGCCGGCGGCTCGAGCGCGGAGCGGACGGCCCTCAGCAGGTCTTCGTCGTCGAACGGCTTCTCGATGAAGTCGGTGGCGCCGAGCTTCATGGCCTCCACCGCAAGCGCCACGTCGCCGTGCGCGGTCATCAACACCACCGGCAACGGCTTGCCGCTGGCCCTGATGCGGCGCAGCAGCTCCAGTCCGTCGATCCCGGGCATGCGGATATCGGACAGGACGCAACCGCTCGTGACGTGATCGAGCGCGTCGAGCAGCGGCTGTGCACCGTCGAAGAGCTGGACGGCGAAGCCTGCCGAATCGAGCAGGAACTCGACGGATTCCCGCACCGCGGAATCGTCGTCCACCACATGTATGAGCGGCTTAGTCGACATCGCCGCGTTGGTCCTGGTCCTGCTCCACGGCCGGCAGGGTCAGCCGGAACGAGGCGCCGCCCCGCGGATTGGGCTCGGCCCACAGCCGGCCGCCATGCGCCTCGACGATGGTCCGGCTGATCGACAGCCCGACGCCCATGCCGTTCGCCTTCGTCGTCATGAACGGCTGGAACAGCTTGTCGGCGATTTCCGGTGCGATGCCGGGGCCCGTATCCGCAACGGTGATCTCGACCTGGCCGCCGGCGGCCCGCGACGAGACCGTCAGCTCCCGATGAGTCGAATCCTGCATGGCGTCGAGGGCGTTACGCAGCAGGTTGACGAGCACCTGCTGGATCTGGACACGGTCGGCCATGATCTGCTGGGCGGCCGGATCCAAGTCGAAACGCGTCGTCACGCTATGCTCCCGTGCACCCACGAGCGCAAGCGCGCTGGCCTCGTCGATCAGGCGCGACACGATTTCCGGGTGGCGCTCGGTGTCACCGCGAGAGACGAACTCGCGCAGCCGGCGAATGATCTGACCGGCGCGCACGGCCTGGTCGGCGGCCTTCGACAGCGCCTCCTTCACCCGCGGCAGGGCCTCGGGCTCGGCCTGATCCAGCAGCCTCCGGCTGCCCTTCAGGTAGTTGCTGATCGCCGCGAGCGGCTGATTGAGCTCATGGGCCAGGGCGGACGCCATCTCGCCCATCGCCGTGAGGCGGGAGACATGGACGAGCTCCGACTGCAGCTCCTGAAGCCGGGCCTGGGTCTGCTGGCGCTCGGTGAGGTCGTTGATGAAGCCGGTGAAGAAGACCCGCTCGCCCGAGCGCATCTCGCCCACGGTGAGCTCCATCGGAAAATGCGAGCCGTCGTGCCGCCGCCCGGTGACGATCCGGCCGATACCGATAATCTTCCGCTCCCCCGTCGCCAGGTAGTGCTCGAGGTAGCCGTCGTGGCGCTGGCGGTCTGGCGCCGGCATCAGCACGCTCACGTTCTGGCCGACCATATCGTCCGCCCGGTACCCGAACAGCTGCTCGGCGGCCGCGCTGAACGACTGCATGATGCCACGTTCGTCGATGACGATCATGGCCTCGGGCACCGTGTCGAGGATCGACCGCAGGTGCTCGCGCTGGGCCCGCAGGTCCTCTTCGGCCCTCTTCTGCTCGTCGATGCTGAAGATGACGCCGCGCAGCTCGACAGGACGGCCGTCCGCGTCGGACCGGGCCTGCCCCCTGGCGCGCAGCCAGCAGGTCTCGCCGTTGGCGCGGATGACGCGATAGTCGACTTCGTAGTGCCCGCCTTGGACGAGCGCCCGACGGATCACGGTGGCCCTCGTGTCCCGGTCCGACGGGTGCACGGTCGCCTGGGTGCTGTCGAAGGTGTGGCACTGCCCGTCCGCCACGCCGAGGAGCTCGGCACACGTGGCGGACAGGACGATCTCGCCCGTCGCGGGATTCAGCGACCAGGTGCCGATCCCCGCCCCGTCGAGGGTCATCCGCAGATCGTCGGACACCTTGCCCGGATTGGCCCCGGGCCCGACGTCCGATCGCTCGCTCATGGCCGTGGGATTGATCGTCCGAGGCAAAACGAGGCTCTGCTCTCCACCGTCGTCGCCCGGATTGAGCCGACCCTCCGTGTATCGGGCAAAAGTCTCGGAAAAATCAACCCGGCCGCGGCGCGCCCCATCCTTGAGCCGTAAGGCGAGGCGGTCAAGCCGGCCGCCCCGCCGGGGGTAAAGGTGCCGCGGACGGCGCCCGAGCCGCCGGGAAGGCCGTCAGGTTGGCTTACTCCGCCTGGACGCGAGCGACACGATAGGTGCGGTCGTCGTCCTCGTCACGAATCGACACGTACTCCCCCTCGATCAGACGATGCCGGTCCAGCCGATATCCGGCCTCATCGTCGTCGGCCCGATCGACATCGTAGTCGATCAGCCACGTGGCGCCGCCGGCGCCGCCGGCGCGGTGCACGAGCTGCCCGACCTGATCGGGCTCGCCCACCCGGAAGCGGCGCACCCGGCACCGGGCTCGCTGGTGCGCCCACTCCTGCGCATCGAGATGTCCATCCTCGTCGAGCGGCGCGACGATGTCATAGCCGTGCTGATCGCTGCCAGCAGGGTAATCCGGGCATCGTGCCAGATGGAGGACAATATGTTTCAGCATCGCATGCGCCTCGTTCACGATCAGTGCGCCATCAGGCAGCACAATGGAGCCTTGTGAAGCAGTTCGTGCGTCACCCCGCCGAAGAGCAGCTCGCGCATCCGGCTGTGGCCGTAGGCGCCGGCGACGATCAGATCGGCGCGGCACTTCGCCGCCTCCTCGAGAATGTGCGCCGCAGCCGCCGTCTCGCTGCCCTGCCGGATCACGGGGCCGGCCGCGACATTGGCCCGCTGCAGGTAGCGTGCGACGTCGCGTGCGCCCTCCCCGTCCGCCCCCTCGCCGACCGTGAGCACGACGACCTCTTCGGCTTTCCTCAGCAGGGGCAGCGCATCCTTCACCGCGCGCCGCGCCTCCGGGACGTCTTTCCAGGCCACGACGACGCGACGCGCCGACACGTGCCGAATGCCGGGCGGCACGACCAGCACGGGCCTGCCCGTCACCAGCGCCGCTTCGCCCGCATCGATGAAAAAGTGAGCCCCCACCGCTCATGGTCGCAGTTCTGCGCAACCACGACGAGGTCGGCAGCGCGGGCGTGCTCCGCCAGGAACCGCCCAGGCAGGCCGACGCCCGAACGCCATTCGAGGCGGCCGTACGAGCCGGCCCCGCTGCGAAAGAGTTGCTCGGCCTTGTCGAGATCGGCGGCAATTCTCCGCTCCTCTTCCGCGATCACCGGCGAGTTGGTTCGGAGGCCGGCGGGATCGATCGAAAAGTAGTCGATCTTGCGGGCGGCGGCGCCGATCAGCGTCGCATCGAAACGGTCGGCCAGGTCCGCCGCCAGCTTCACCCGGTCGCCGGCGTTCGGGCCGAGGTCCAGCGAAACCATGATGGTCCTGATCGTCATCGCGTCTGCTCCACGTCGCTCGACTGAGTATGAGATATTGGAACGGGCGCTTCATTGATGGAAGTCAAGCGGATGGTTCGGCGCTTGCGGCAGATCAAGGATCGTTTCGGCGTCTCCGGCACAATGCAGACGAGCGGCCGTCCAGCGAGACGTTCGCCCACGGTCGTTCGTGGCTTGCAATGAACGGAGCCAACCGATGTTCAAGGATATTGTCGTCATCATCGACGACGTCGGCGAAAAGGCGGCCCCGTACGCGTTGACGCTGGCGAAGGAGCTCAGATCCTATCTGACCGCCGTATGCGTGGCGCCCGACACCCCGTTCGCGACATTCGCCAACGCCGAAGTGCGCTACGACATGATCGCCGCGGCACGCGAGAAGGCCAACGACGAGGCGCGCGCGACCGTGGCGGCCTTCGCCCACCAGGCCACGCGGGCGGACGTGGAGATCGACAGCCACGTCATCTGCGATTCGAGCGAATTCGTGCGCCGGCGCCTGCTCGGGGTGACACGCGCCTGCGACCTCGTCGTCATCGAGCAGCGCCAGCCCGACCGGATCAAGCCGTCCGACGAGCACCTGGAAACGCTCCTGCTCCACTCGGCCCGCCCCACGCTCATCGTGCCCTACATCGGCGTCAGGGAGGTCGCGTTCGGCAAAGTCACGGTCGCCTGGGACGGCAGCGCGACCGCGGCGCGCGCCATGCGGGACGCCATCCCCCTGCTGCAGCGCGCGAGCCAGGTGCAGATCGTCCACGTCGCGCCCGAGCACACTGTCGCCGACGAGCCGCATAAGCGGCTGATCCGCTACCTCGGCCGGCATGGCATCGAGTCCACGTTCTACGTTCTGCCGAGCCCCATGCCGGTGGCCGATGCCTTGTTGTCACACGTCTCCGACCACGAGAGCGATCTCCTGGTCATGGGCGCCTACGGCCACTCTCGCTTCATGGAAGCGCTCCTGGGTGGCGCCAGCCGCACCATCCTGGAGAGCATGACCGTGCCGGTGCTGATGTCGCACTGAGGTTGTCGACGCTTTTGGCGTATTTCACGGCGACCTGGCAGGTTGTCGGCAATCGAATTAGCACAATACCTCACATCTTCTACGCCGTGGCCGGGCCTGATTCGGCCACGACGATTAGTGAGGCAGCTACGCCGATGCCAACCCTTTCGCCATTGGATGATTACCATCCAATGGATGAGAAATGCTCATAACCTTTCGGATTTGGAGCGCTTCTTCAGCGATCGGGTGAGCCCACTCAATCGCGAAGCGCTCTCGTCAGGCTTGCCGCCATCCGGTCAGCGCGGCGCGCTACGGCTGTGGGCAAAGATCTGCGCCAGCGCGCACGAGGCCAGCCTGGTCCTCAGATCGTCGGAGCGGCTGGTCAGCACGATAGGCACGCGGGCGCCTAGGACGAGGCCGGCCGCGTCCGCCCCGGCGAGCCAGATGAGCTGCTTGGCCAGCATGTTGCCGGCCTCCAGGTTGGGCACGACGAGCACGTCCGCATCGCCCGCCACCGGCGAGACGATGTGCTTGGTCGCCGCCGCCTCCTTCGACACGGCGTTGTCGAAGGCGAGCGGGCCGTCGAGCCGCCCACCGACGATCTGGCCGCGCTCCGCCATCTTGCACAGCGCCGCCGCCTCCACGGTCGACGCCAGCTTCGACGACACGGTCTCGACGGCGGACAAGATGGCGACCTTGGGCTCGGCGATACCGAGGGCCCGGCAGAGATCGATCGCGTTCTGTACGATGTCGCGCTTCTCCTCGAGCGTCGGCTCGATGTTGATCGCCGCATCGGTGATGAACAGCGGCTTGCCGTGGTGCGGCACATCGAGCGCGAAGACATGGCTCATCCGCCGCTCCGTGCGCAGGCCCGCATCCCGCCGCACGGCCGCTTCGATGATCTCGTCCGTATGCAAGGCACCTTTCATCAGGGCCGCGACCTTGCCCGCGCGCGCCAGCGCCACGGCAGTCTCGGCGGCCGCGTGGCTGTGCGGTGCGTCGACGATGTCGAGCCCCGCGGGATCGTGCCCCAGGCTGCGTGCCACCGCTTCGATCCGCGACCGCGGCCCGACCAGCACGGGTTCGATGAGGCCGCAGGCCTGGGCCTCGAGCGCCGCCTGAAACGAAGGCACGTCACAGGGATGCACGACCGCCGTCCGCGCCGGCGCGAGGGCTTGCGCCATATGGACGAGGCGATCGTAGAATGCCGCGCCGTCGATCGGTCCCGTCTCATTCGCCGCGGCAGGCGCGGCTCCGGCACGCGCTCCCCCCTGGCCGACCCGCACGTCCATTCTGAACTCCTCTCACGCTCTTGGGTGGCCCTTCGGCATGCGGCCGCAGGGCTCAGGTCTGGCGCACGTAGGTTCCCGGCGCGTCCGTCAGCGGCGGCAGGTGCGGCGCCCCCATCGCCGGAGGGGCGATCGGCGGGCCGGACTGCGTGGCGAGCCATGCCGTCCACTCCGGCCACCACGACCCCTGCTTCGCCGAGGCTGCGGCGAGCCAGGCGTCCGGATCGATATACCGGCTGCGCCCGCTTTCCGTGCGCACCCGATAGCGTCTGTCGGTCCGGCTCGGCGGCGATACGATGCCGGCGTTGTGGCCCCCCGTGGTGAGCAGGAAGGTCACGTCGGCATTGACGAAGAGATGGATCTTGAACACCGACCGCCACGGCGCCACGTGGTCCCGCTCGGTGGCCACGGCGAAGATCGGGACGCGGATATCCCGCAGGGCGATCGGCCGGTCGCCGACGACGAAGTGGCCCTCCGCCAGGTCGTCGTCGAGGAACAGGCCGCGCAGATAGTCCGAGTGCATCCGGTAGGGCATGCGCGTCGCGTCGGCGTTCCAGGCCATCAGGTCGTTCATCGGCGGCCGCTCGCCCATCAGGTAGCTGTTGACGACGCGAGACCAGATCAGGTCGTTCGAGCGCAGCAGCTGGAAGGCGCCGGCCATCTGCTTGGAGCCGAGCGTGCCTTGGCTGCGCATCAGGCTTTCGAGGAAGCTCACCTCGCTCTCGTTGACGAACAGGGTGAGCTCGCCCGCATCGGTGAAGTCGGTTTGCGCGGCGAACAGGCTCATGGAGGCGAGGCGGTCGTCGCCGTCACGCGCCATGGTGGCGGCGGCGATGGCGAGCAATGTGCCGCCCAGGCAATAGCCGACGCTGTGCACCTTCTGCGCCCCGGTGATCTCGCATACGGCATCGAGCGCCGCGCCCAGCCCCTGGGTGCGGTAGTCGTCCAGCCCTGTGTCCCGATCCTCGGCAGTCGGATTGCGCCACGAAATCATGAACACCGTGAACCCCTGCTCGGTCAGATACCGGACCAGCGAGTTCGACGGCAGGGCATCAAGGATATAGTACTTCATGATCCAGGCGGGCACGATGAGGATGGGCTCGGGCCTCACCTGCGCGGTCGCCGGCGCGTACTGGATCAACTCGATCAGGTGGTTGCGGTAGACCACCTTTCCGGGCGTGACGGCGACGTCGCGCCCCACCTCGAAGCGCTCGGCGCCGACCGGCTTGAGGTTGGCGATCTCGCGCCATGCGTCCTCCCGCAGGTTATCGAGCCCTTGCAGCAGGTTGGCGCCCCCCGTCGCGAACGTCCGTGCCTGCACCACCGGGTTGGTGGCGGCGAAATTGGCCGGCGAGACCATGTCGAGCACCTGCCGCGCCGCGAACTCGACTGCGCGCTCGTGCGCCTTGGTGACGCCCGGCACGCCCGTGGTCGCGTTGTGCCACCATTGCTGGTTCAGCAGGAACGCCTGGTAGAGCACATCGTAGGGCCAGCGGTGCCATTCCGGAGCGACGAAGCGGCGATCCTGCGGCAGCGGCTGAATACACGGTTCCGGCTCGCGGCCGCCGAGACGGCCCAGCGTGTACGTCGCGAGCCTGGCCCATTTGCGGTTGGCCTTGGTGGCGAGCTCGACCTGCTTGCCGGGGGACATGGCCAGGTGCGCCGCCCAGTCGAACAACGCGCCGGCCAATCCGGCCGGTGACAGTCCGCCCGTGGCTCGCGCCATCAGGGCGTGGGCGATCTGGTCGAGGGCCTCGCTGAAGCCGGGCAGCTCCCGCTCCGATGCGTCGCCGCCGGCAACGGGCGCGGCGGGCGGTGGCGGCGGATTGGCCGATGGGCGGCCGTCGCCGCCAGCGGCGGCCGGCACGACAGCCGTACCGACCGCGCCGATAGCGCGGTTCTCGGCAGTCCGCGGCAACGCCGGGGCCCGCGCGGCCGACGGCTCGACCTGAAGCTCGTTTCTTGCTGACATGGTGCGCATCAATGAGCGAGGAACAGCGGCGCCGGAGGCTCCGCCAGGAAGGACTGCGTGACGCCGCCCAGCGTGACCTGCCGCCACCAGGAATGAACGAAGGCGCCCATCACGATCAGGTCGGTCCGATGCGCATGCGACTGCTCGCGCAGCGTGCCGAGCGCACCGTCGGGCCCGGCCTCGAGCGCGAGCAGCTTGGCCTTGATGCCGTACCTAGCCAGGTGGAGCGCAATCTCGGCGCCCGGCAGCGCGTCGCCCTTGCCGTCCTCGGCAATGCTGACCACGTTGACCGTCTTCGCGGCGGCGAGGAGCGGCAGCGCGTCGTTCAACGCCCGCGCCGCGCGGGCGCTGCCGTCCCACGCCACCATCACATGGTCGAGGCGGAAGGCCTGCCGGCCGTCAGGCACGATGAGGGCTGGACGCCCGCAGTTGAACAGCACTTCTTCCGCCAGCGCGCGCTCCAGCGAGAGCGGGTCGGGCCGGCTGTCGAGGACGACGAGCCCATGCACGCGGGCCTGCGCGCCGAAGGCGCTCACCGCATCCGGGAACGGCCGCTGCACGGCTTGGGCAGTGCACGGAACGCCTTGCGCCCCGGCGTCCTGGCGCGCCGCCTCGCAGGCCGCCTGGGCCGCATTGATCCTGTTGGTGTTCTCCTCGCGGATGAGGCCTGAGCCGAAGCTGCTGAAGACGGAATGGGGAACCGGCAGCTCGCACGACAGAACCTGGATGCTGGCATGCGCCCCGGCTTCCTGGGCGAGCCCAAGGCCGTAGGGCACGGCCGAGCTCCGCTTCTTGTCGTCGGCGCTGAAGCCGATCAGCACGTTCTTCAGATTGGCGATCATTACGCTCTCCCAGGCTGGCGCCACGATAGCGTGGCCGATGCGGGATGCGCTTGATGGAAGTCAAGCCTCCGGCGCGGCGCGCGAGCATAGCGACGGCTACGTAGTTTCCCCTAGGGGAATGCCCTTAAGAGATGCCACCGAATTTCGGCGGCGGCAGCGGCTCGGTATCCCTTGGTCATCGAACGCGATGCGAGGAGAGCACCGATGACGACCCAGGCCATCATCCTCAACCCGTCCCGCGCGGCTCCGGCACGCGCGCCGGGCCACGGTGAGACCAGCCTGTTCGAGGGGTGCCCGGAGTTGATCGGCTCGCCTTTCGCCTATGCCCGCGACGAGGAGATCTACGGGGAGCTGGAGGACGCCGAGTACGTCTACAAGATCGTCAGCGGTGCGGTGCGCACCTGCAAGATCCTGAGCGACGGACGCCGGCAGATCAACGGCTTCCACGTGGCGGGCGACCTTCTGGGCCTGGAGACCGGCGAGACCCACCGGCTCACGGCCGAGGCGATCGTCGACACCCACGTGCTGATGTTCAAGCGCCGCCAGCTCGAACGCATCGCCACCCACAACGTCGCCGTCGCCTGCCAGCTGTGGGCCACGGCCTCCAAGAACCTCCAGCACGCCGAGCACCACATGCTGCTGCTCGGACGGCGGACGGCGCTCGAGCGGGTGGCCGCGTTCCTGCTGGAGATGGACGCTCGGCTCGGCGGCTCCGGCCGCATCGAGCTGCCGATGACGCGCCGCGACATCGCCGACTACCTCGGCCTCACGCTCGAGACCGTGTCCCGCTCCATGTCGCAGTTGCAAAGCCGGCGCGCCGTGACGCTTGCCGGTGCCCGCCGCCTCGTCCTGAACAGGCCGCTGATGCAGCAGGCCGTCGAGGACTGAGCGGCCGCACACAAACGGGGGGCTTGGGGAGATCACCGAACGACGGAGGTCCGATCATGCCGCGCTACAACGTCCGCTTCACCAAAGCCGTGTGCAACGATACGGGACACGGCTGCGTCGCCTACCAGGGCGACGTCGACATCGACGCCGGCGACGAGGACGAGGCCATTCGTCTCGCCAAGGGCGAATTCTGCCGCCAGCGCCGCATTCCGCACTGGACCTTCCACGCCGACGCCATCGAGCTCGTGAAGCTCGGAGCGGTGCGCAAGGGCAAAACGGCCCGCGACGGGCTGGTCAATCGCCTGACGGAACCCCGGTAGCGGAAGGCGCGGCAGCCGGGACGGCGCAATCGCCCGCCGCCCGTGGCTCAGAGCAAGGCCTCGCCTACCCGCTTGCAGGGAGCGTCTTCGCGTCGCGGCTTCGACATTCCAGCATCTGTCCGCCCCGGCCCCCGCAGTGAGGGTGCTCCGCCGCGCCATCGGCACGCGCTCCGTCGCAGCAACACGGCTCCACGTCCGCAATCTATGGGCGGGGCATCCAGCCCGAAACATCCCAAGCTGAACTTGAATTAAAATAGTTCTATTTATACTTTACGATCAATAACTTGCGCCGTGCGCGATCGCCACTTATGGAGAGACTTCGAATGCTCGGATAGTTGATGCCGCCCATCGCCGTGGCCAGCGAACAACCGGGCTCCCGCAGTCATGCGTTTGTGAGGCCCATCGTCCTTGAGCACGCCCGACACCAGCCTTGGGCTCTACGATGCGGAGCTCGACAAGAGCAGCTGCGGGGTGGGCTTCATCACGCGCAAGGACGGCAACCAGACCGCGGACGTGCTGCGCAAGGCACACGAGGCGCTCTGCGCCGTGCCGCATCGCGGCGGGATGTCGTCGGAGGGCGTCGGAGACGGTGCCGGCGTCTGCATCGACCTCTCGCTGTCCTTCTTCCGCAGGCTGACGGGGCGCCCTGAGCTGAAGGCCGGCCGTTTCGGCGTCGGCAATTTCTTCATGCCGCGCGACGGCGCCCAGCATGAGCCGGCACGGCGCATCATCATGGCGGCTCTTGCCGACGAAGGGCTGGCGATCTTGCTCGAGCGCGAGATGCCGGTCGACTTGGCGGCGCTCCGGCCGGCGGCGTCCCGGTACCAGCTCGCCATCCGGCAATGGGTCTTCACCGCCCCTGATTCGTGCCGGACGCTCGACGCCTTCGACCGAGCGATCCACCGGGCGCTCTTGGTGATCGAGGCGGAAGCGTTCACCGATCCAGCGCTGGACGGCTTCTATCCGCTCTCGGTCTCGGCGCGCACGCAGGTGCTCAAGGGGCGGCTGAACTCCAACGAGGTCATCCCCTATTTCCGCGACCTGGCCGATCCCGACCATGCCGTCCACACGCTGTTCTTCCACACCCGCTTCTCGACCAACACCGACCCGCACCCCTCCATGGCCCAGCCGTTCCGGCTGATGGCCCACAATGGCGAGCTCAATACCGACAAGAAGAACCGCCTCTCGGAGGCCGCGGTCGCCAGGGCCCGCAACGGGCGCATCGTAGCCCCGAGGGGCCAGTCCGATTCCTGCCGGCTCGACCAGACGCTGCAGAGCCGCATGATGCAGGACGACCTCGACCTCGTCACCGCCGTGGTCTCGATGATGCCGCCGGCGTGGGAGAACGACGAGACCCTGTCGCCTCCCGTGCGGGCCATGCTCGAATATTTCTCGCTCTACGAGGAGAAGAACGATGGTCCGGCGGCGCTGATCTTCGGCGACGGCGAGATCGTCGGCGCACGGCTCGACCGGCTGGGCCTGCGTCCGCTGCGCACGGTCGAGACCGCCGACTACCTGTGCGTCATGTCGGAAGCGGGTCAGATCGACTTCCCGCCCGAGAGCGTGCTGCGGCGCGGCCGCATCGAGGCCGGTGGCATGCTTTATTGGGACCACCGTGCCAAGCGCGCTCGCGGCACCGTCGAGGCGCTGGAGATGCTGGCGGCGCAGCGCGACTACGCCGCGCTGGTCGAAGCCACGCGCGTGACCCTGGAAGCGCTGCCCGACATCCCGGCCGAGGCGCAGGGGTCGCCGCTGCGCTATAGCGGCGATCTCGAGCGCCACCAACGCTATGTCGCCTATTCGCACAATCAGGAAAGCTTCCGGTTCCTGATGGACCCGATGCTGGAGAACGGCGCCGAGAAGATCTCGGCGATGGGTTACGGCAACGCCATCAACGCCCTCTCCGACCAGGAGGGCGGCGTCGCCAAATATTTCTCGCAGCGCTTCGCGCAGGTGACGAATCCGCCGCTGGACTCGCTGCGCGAGGCCGACGGCATGACCTTGCGCGTGGCGCTCGGCGCCAAGCCCAACACCAGCGCGGCCACGGCACCGCAGATCGTCGTCCGCTCGCCGATCCTCACGCACCTGGAGATGCTGAAGATCCGCGAGCAGCGGGCGACGCCGTTTCAACGCTTCGACATGCTCTATCAGCCCGTCTTCGGCGACGCCCCGGCCAACGCCGAGGCGCTCGTCGAGGCCATCGAGACGCTCTGCGATGCCGTCGCGGCGTTCGCCCGGGAGCACGGCGGCATCGCCGTGCTCACCGACCGGCATGTGGCGCGAGAGCGGGCGGCTCTGCCGCTGATCCTGGCGATCTCGGCGGTCAATCAGCGGCTGATCGCCGAGGGGCTCAGGCTGCGGGTCTCGCTCATCGCCGAGAGCGGACAGATCGCCTCCTCGCACCATATCGCCACCGCGCTCGGCTTCGGCGCATCGGCGGTCTATCCACTCTGCGTGCAGTTCCGCGCCGAGGAAAAGCACGGCACGAACGCCGACAAGGCGTTCAAGCGTTTCGCCAAGGCGGCCGAAAAATCGCTCATGAAGACCATGGGCAAGGTCGGGCTCTGCACGGCGGAAAGCTATATCGGCGGCGAGTTCTTCGAGCCCAACTTCCTCGACACCAACGATCCGGTGCTCAAGCGCTATTTCCCGAGCATGCGCACGCCGGTCGGCGGGGTGACCTTCGCCGTGATCGCGCAGGCCGTCGCCGACTGGCACGCCAAGGCCCTCTCGGTCCAGGGAGAGGCGGACATCCCCCTGCTCGGCCTGTTCAAGGAGCGGGCCCAAGGCGCCGGCCATTCCTTCGGCACCGCCGCGGTGCGCGGCTTCGTCGACATGACCGAGGAGACGCTCGCCTTCGGGGTGGCGACGGGGCGTGAGGAGGACGATGCCGGGCCGCTGCGCCTCCTGCCGCTCAATCGGCTGACCGATGCCTTCGGGCTCGATGCGACGGCCTACCGGGCCACCAGCTTCGAAGCGCTGACGGCCGAGGCCATCGATGGCTTCCGGATCACACCCGGCTATCGCGCCTTCAGCCGCCTGATGGCGGAGGAGCGCATGCGCCGCCCCGCCGCGCTGCGCGACGTGTTGGCGCTGCCGGCTGACGTCACCTTCGTCAGCCACGCCGACGACTTCAGGCGCGAGATGGGCAGGTTCTCGCGCCGGGGCAACACCGGCTTCCTCGTGCGCGGGCTGACCTGCGAGCGCATGGCGCCGGACACGTTCCTGCTCGGGCTGACCGGCCCGCTCGGTGGCGATCCCGGCCGGCTCGCCGCGCTCGGCCAATCGCTGCTGACGCGCTTCAGGGCGGACATCCTCGGCCACTGGCTCGAGGCTGGCGGCCTGGCGGTGCGTGTGACGGGGCAGGCGCAGGACTGGCTGGCGCTGCTGCGCAGCGCCCCCGACTCGATCACGCTCGAGGAGGTGCAGCCGGCGAGCGCGATCACGCGGCTCCTGACCGCCGGCGCGATGAGCCACGGCGCGCTCAACGCTCCGGCGCACGAGGCGGTGGCGCACGGCACCAACATGGTCGGCGGCCTGTCGAATTCGGGCGAGGGCGGCGAGCACATCTCGCGCTACGGCAGCATCCGCGCCTCCCGCATCAAGCAGCTCGCCTCCGGCCGCTTCGGCGTCTGGGCCGGCTATCTCGCCGACCCGGCGCTGGAGGAGATCGAGATCAAGATCGGCCAGGGCGCCAAGCCGGGCGAAGGCGGACAGCTTCCAGCCCAGAAGGTCACCGTCGAGATCGCCGCCGCCCGCGGCGGCACGCCGGGCGTCGAACTGGTCTCGCCGCCGCCGCATCACGACACCTACTCGATCGAGGATCTCGCCCAGCTCATCCACGACTGCAAGGCGGCGCGGGTGCGCGTCATCGTCAAGCTGGTCTCGTCGGAGGGCATCGGCACCATCGCGGTCGGCGTTGCCAAGGCCGGCGCCGATGTCGTCAATGTCGCGGGCAACACCGGCGGCACCGGTGCCGCAGCCGTCACCAGCCTGAAGTACACGGGCCGGGCCGCCGAGATCGGCGTCGCCGAGGTGCACCAGGCGCTCTGCGCCAACGGGCTCAGGCAGAAGGTGACGCTGCGCTGCTCGGGTGCGCATCAAACGGCAAGCGACGTGGTCAAATCGGCGCTGCTCGGCGGCGATTCCTTCGAGTTCGGCACCACGGCGCTGATGATGCTGAAATGCGTCATGGCCAAGAACTGCAACATCAAGTGCCCCGCCGGCCTCACCACCAATTCCGAGCTGTTCGACGGTGATCCGCGAGCGCTGGCACAGTACCTGATGAACATCGCGCACGAGACGCGCGAGATTCTGGCTTCGCTCGGCCTGCGCTCGCTGGCGGAGGCACGGGGGCGCTGCGACCTCCTGCACCTGCTCGACCATCCGGCGAGCGTGGGCCAGCTCGATCTGACCGCCATGCTGGCCGTGATCGACGCGATCCGCGTCGACGAGCCGGTCTACATGGAAGCCGACTACCTGCTAGACGACGGCTTCGGCGCCCAGGTCAGGGCGGCGTTGATCGATGGCGCGCAGGAGGGCGTCGCGCTCGCCGACACGCGGCTCGGCAACCGCAACAAGAGCGTCGGCGCCCGGCTCGCGATCGACATCGAGCGGCTGCTGAACCACGAGCTGCCGGCGGCGACGGCACGCGCCCTGCCCGCGGTGTGCGAGGACGATCGCGGCCGACGTTATCTGCGGCCCGACAGCGTCGTCGTCTCCACCACGGGCTCGGCCGGCCAGTCCTACGGCGCCTTCTGCAATGACGGCATGGTCATGCGCCACATCGGCACCTGCAACGACGGCGTCGGCAAGAGCCAGTGCGGCGGCTCGATCGCCGTGCGCTCGCCCGGCGGCGGCGCCGACGAGGCCGGCGGCAATGTGCTGATCGGCAATTTCGCGCTGTTCGGCGCGACCGGTGGACGGCTGTTCGTGGAGGGGCAGGCCGGCGACCGCTTCGCCGTGCGCAACTCAGGCGCCACGGCCGTGGTCGAGGGCGTCGGCGATTTCTGCTGCGAATACATGACGAACGGCGCGGTGCTCAATCTCGGCGCCTTCGGCAAGGGCTTCGGCAACGGCATGAGCGGGGGCTTCGTCTATCAATACGATCCCTATGGCGACCTCGCCGCCAAGGCCAGCCACGATTCCATCCTGCTCTTCCCGGTGACGGGCCAGCGCCAGGGCGAAGGCGAAGCGGAGGAGGCCGCCATCCATGCCGGCGCGATACGCCTCCTGCTGGAATGGCACCTCGCCGCGGCCGGCTCGCGCAAGGCGGCCTGGCTGCTGGAGAACTGGGAGGCCGAGCGCCATAACTTCGTCTACGGCCTGCCCGTGGCGCTGCTGCAGTACCAGGACAGCGGGGCGATCCTGACGGCGAAGACACGCAAGGATCTGCTGGAGGAGCTGGCGGTGGCGGTCGCGGGTCACCAGCTCCGCAAGTTCAAGCTCGCCTATCGTGACGGCCGCCCGATCCTCGGCGGTGCCGTCCCGCCCGACGGCGCGGCGGACAACGCCGACATGCTCCTCCTGCTCAACAATTACACCGTGCTGGCTATGGCCCAGCAGCTCGCGCTCGCGCGGCGGCCGGGCACGACCGATGTGGCCGACCCGGCCGTCGTCAGCGGCGTGCGCAAGCTCGTCATGACCGAAGATTTCGCGCTGATGCAGAAGATCCAGCGTCACGCACGCGAGGCGTTGCAGCACTACCCGGACGAGGACTTGGCGGCCCTCGTCGCCGACAAGCGGCTCGGCGACTACAAGAGCGCCCTCAGCCAACGCAACGTGCTGTCGATGGACAGCCCCGGCACCTACGGCTGGATCCTCCGCCAGAGCGCCAAGAACCGGGACATCCTCGGGCGGGTGCCGAGCTACGAGGAGCTGTTCGCGCGGGCCGCCGTGCCCGATCTCGTCGCCTTCTCCCGAGCCATGCCATGAAGATCCCTGCCATTCCCGACGATGCGCCGTTCAGTGGCGAGCAGCGCGTTTGGCTCGCGGGCTTTCTCGCCGGCCTGCATTCGCGGCTCGCCGGCGCGCCTGCCGCGGCTGCGGCAACAGCGGCGTCGCCGGACCAAGCCGCCCGGCCGGTCGTGCACATCCTCTACGGCACGCAGACCGGCAATGCCGAGCTTCTCGCGCAGGAGGCCGCCGCCGCTGCCAGCGCCCAGGGACTGGAGCCGATGGTGCTCGGCCTCGACGAGGTCGACATGGCACGCCTCGCGGCCATGGAGCGCGTCACCATCGTCACCTCCACCTATGGCGACGGCGAGATGCCGGACAATGCTGAACTCTTCTGGACCGCGCTCTCGGCCGGCGACGCGCCGCGCCTGGAGGCGACGAGCTACGCCGTGCTGGCGCTGGGCGACACCGCCTATGACGGCTTCTGCCAGGCGGGGAAGCTGATCGATACCCGCCTCGAGCAGCTCGGCGCCAGGCGCGTCGCCGCCCGCCTCGACTGCGACGTCGACTACGACCAGCCAGCGGCCGACTGGATCGCCTGCACCCTGCCGCTGTTCCCGAGGGGCGAGAGCGGCGCGGCGACCGCAACGGCCACCCAGCCGACGCCGGCTCCCTTGTCGCCGTCCCGGTCCGAATGGACCCGCAAGGCCCCCTACCCCGCCCCCCTTACGGCTCACCGGCGGCTTTCCGGCGAGCATTCGGCCAAGGACATCCGCCACTATGAATTCGCCCTTGGCGACAGTGGCCTTAGCTATGAGGCCGGCGATGCGCTCGGCGTCGTGCCGCGCAACGATCCCGCCCTCGTCGCGGCGCTGCTCGCCCGCCTCGGCGCTGCCTTCGACGATCCGGCGCCCGGCACCGAGGCGCTGCTCGGCGAGGTGTTGACCGGCGCCCGCGAGATCGTGACGCCGTCGCGCGAGCTGATCGCGGCGATCGCGGCTCGCGCCGGCGACGAAAGCCTGACCCACGTGCTGCGCCACGGCGACCGCGAGGCGCTCGACGCCTGGCTCTGGGGCAAGGACGTGCTCGACCTGCTCGATCTCAATCCCGCGCTTCGGTTCGATGCCGCCGAGGTCCTGGGCTGGTTGAAGCCGTTGCAGCACCGGGCCTATTCGATCTCGTCGAGCCCGCTCGCCCATCCGGGCGCCGTGCATCTGACCGTCGCCGCCGTTCGCTGGCACGACAACGGACGCGCCCATGGCGGGGTGTGCTCGACCTTTCTCGCGGATCGGCTGGGCGAAGGCGCCAGCGCCGGCATCTTCGTCTCGCCGAACAAGGCCTTCCGTCCGCCGTCCGATCCTCAGGCGCCGATGATCATGGTCGGGCCGGGCACCGGCATCGCGCCGTTCCGCGCCTTCCTGCACCAGCGCCGCGTCCAGGGCTCCGGCGGGCGCAACTGGCTGTTCTTCGGCGACCAGCACCGCGACAGCGATTTCATCTATGCCGACGAGCTCGCCACCATGAGCCGCGACGGGCTGTTGACCCGCCTCGACCTCGCCTTCTCCCGCGATCAGGCCGAGAAGATCTACGTGCAGACACGCATGCACGAGAACGGCCGCGACCTCTTCGCCTGGCTGGAGGATGGCGGCCACTTCTATGTCTGCGGCGATGCCAGCCGTATGGCGCGCGACGTCGATGACGCGCTCCACGAGATCGTCGCTGCCCATGGCAGCCTGTCCGCCGAGGCGGCCGCCGACTACGTCGCGACGTTGCGGCGCGAGAAGCGCTACCAACGGGACGTCTACTGACCTGGAGCTTTTCGCAATCGGATGTGACCATCCGATCGCGAGAAGCTCCAACTCTCTGAATCTGGGCGTTTCTCGGCGATCGGGCGAGCCCGCCCAATCGCGGACCGCCCTGGCCCATCGCGAGGATCGAGACATCATGCCGTCAGCCTGCGGGCGAGGAGGCTGCCTTCGCCCTGTCGTGAGCGAACTGGACGCGCTGACGACGGAGCCCGGTTTCTGCGGAACCCGCCTGTTCGCGCCGGTGGAGCGCATCGCCGACGATCTCCAGCAGCTCGGCATGGCTCTCGCTGTCACCATGAATACGGCGGCGGTGATGACGCGCATCGGCCGATATGCCGCGCCGCAATTCGCCGGGGGGCCGCTGCTGTCGCAGGAGGGCGCCACCTGCGTTCGGCTCTATGGACCGGCCGTAGAGACGATGCTCGCGGTCGAGCGCACGAAATCGAACCGCTTGCCCTGTTCGGTGCAATTCTTCAGCGATACGGGCGCGGTTCTGCACAAATCGTTCCTGACGGAATGCCCCGACGATCTCGCGTTCATGCGGTTGATCCACAGATGGGAAGCGGAAGAGCAGCCGATCACGGACGCGCGGCTTCTGTCCACGACGGCCCCGGAGCCGACCGGCGATTGCGCGCGGCAGATCGACAGCGTGTTCGGCGACCACGGCCTCGCCCGGCGGGCCGCCCTCCCCGACTGGGGCCGGAACTGGGCCTGGCGGGTGCCGCCCGAGATGGTCTTCGAGATGCTCACCCTGGCGGCGGACGTCCGGATGCCGCTGGCGCAGTCGGTCGGCAACGCGGGCGCCATCCAGATCCACCAGGCCGCGCTGGAAACGGTTCGGCGTTCGGACGCGCTCATCCTGGTGAGCTCCGGCGGCTGCACCCTGTCCTTCGACCATAGCGAGATCGAAGAGGCCTGGGTCACGCGCTTCGGGGCCGACGACCATTCCGCCTACATGGTCGAGCTCTACGATTGGCGGTTCCACTGCATCGCGCAGTTTATTGCGCTCGGCCTCGGCAACCTGGGGCTAGAGCGCTACTGGGAGCAGTTGCTGTTGTCGCTGCCGCGGATTGCACCGGACGCGCGCCGGGCCGGGCCGGTCTCGTAGAGCCGCTCGGTCGTCGCCACCGTTGCGCCGTCGGCGGGCGGGGCTTGACTGATCTCCCCTGGGCTTCACCATGGCAGGCGCGCAAGACACGGGGAGCGGACCATGGAGCGGACGGCCAAGTGTCAGTGCGGAGAGCTGACCGTCACCGTGGCGGGAGAACCCTCTCTGGTATCCGCTTGCAACTGCACCTGCTGCCAACGGCGGTCCGGCAGCGTCTTCGCGGTGGCCTCGCGCTGGGCACACGATCAGGTGAGGGCACGTCAGGGATCGTCCGCCACGTTCGTCCGAACGGGCAGCTCAGGAGGACGCGTCAAATTTACCTTCTGTCCGGCATGCGGCTCGACCATCACGACGGAATTGGAAGCGATGCCCGGCATGATCGGCATTCCCGTCGGGGCCTTCGCGGATCCGACGTTCCAGCGCCCGCAGGTCGTCGCGTGGTGCGAGAGCAAGGCGGACTGGGTCGACTTCCCAGCGGGCACCCTGCTGCTGCGCGACCAGACCACGCCCTTGAGCTAGGCCGCTACTGCCGCGACGGCTACGCTACGGGGGATGATGTTTCCCGACAGATGACCCGCACGCGGCACACGATTTGAGAAATTGCAGTTCCCGCTAGCTGCAAAAATGAAATGCTATTCTATTGAAGGCGCTGTTTTTCCAATGGTACGCATAAGATACCATGGAGATACAGCGAGTGCAGCACACGCCTTCTATTTTCGCCTCGAACATACAGATCGACGCAACTCGCCTCCATCAGGAATTAGTTCAGCGTCATGAAATCGCGCTTCTTGATGTCCGCGAGGCGAAGGCGTTTGCGCAAGGCCACATCAACCTCTCGTCGCATCAGGCGTTGAGCAGCCTCGAAGCTCAGATATCGCGGACCGTTCCGCGCAGGTCCGTGCCGATCGTCGTCATCGACGATGACGGCAAGAACTTGGCCGATGAGGCGCGAACCAAGTTGATCAACCTGGGCTATCGCGATGTGCGCGTCCTTGCCGGCGGGATCGCGGCGTGGGCGGCCGGCGGCTATGCGCTCGGCACGGGATACAACACCCTGGTGAAGACGTTCGCCGACTTGGCGCACGCGCGCTATGAAACGCCCACGATCACGCCGGAGCAGCTTCAGGCCCGCTTGGACGATGGCCGGGCGACCACGCTCATCGATTGCCGCCCGGCGCACGAGCACCGGAACCTCTCCCTCGCCGGCGCCCGCAACGCGCCCGGCGTGGAGCTCGCGCTCTACGACTTGGACAGCAACACCGACCCCGATCACCTTTGGGTCGTGAGCTGCTTCAGTCGTACGCGCGGCATCGTCGGTACGACGACCCTGGCCCGTCTGGATGGGCAGGCCAACGTCGCCTTCCTCGAAGACGGCATCATGGCCGCCGTCCTGCATGGACTGCCGACCGGTCCGGGAGACCATCACGAGCCGCTAGCCCCCTTGGCCTCGGACGATACGCTCCGACGGCAAGCTGAAAGCATTGTGCGCGGCCATGGGCTGGCCATCATAGGCCAAGCGCAATACCTCGCCTTCCTGGCCGAACGAGAGGAGCGCGCGCTCTACGTCTTCGATGTGCGGCCGGAAGCCGCGTACGTGCAGGGGCATCTTCCGGACGCCTTGTCGGCGCCTGGAGGACAGTTGGTGATGACGTACGACGTGCAGGTCGCCGTGCGACAGGCCCGCGTCGTTCTCGTCGATGACGGTCATCTGAAGCGCGCGGCGGTAACGGCATACTGGCTGTCTCATTTCGACGATGCGGAGGTCCACATCCTGCCCCTGGATGCGGATGCGGCGGTGGCCGGCGCGCCGACGCCCGCCCTCCCCGACGACGTCCGGTGGCTGACGCCGACCGAGGCCGCGGCTCGTATCGGGAGCGGCTTACAGGCGTTCGACGTGGGACCGAGCCTGGCCTTCGAGCAGGGACATGTTCCGGGAGCGCGCTTCGTCTTGCGATCCGCGTTGCCCACCTGGCTTGAAGCGCACACCGCCCCGAAGGCCGCGCTCTTTACATCGCCCGACGGAATCAACGCGGCTTATGCGGCATCCGAGAGTCGTCGCCTGTTCGGCATCGACGCCTATGCGTTGGAAGGCGGAACGGAGGCATGGCGCGCGGCGGGCCTCCCGGTAGAGGCCGGTTACGAGCCTGAGCAGCTGCTCTCGCCCTTCGATGACGATTGGGGCTCGCCCATGCGCGTCAAGGCGCAGCGCGAACAGCCATTCCGCGACTATCTCAGGTGGGAGCGTGGGCTGGGTCACAGCGTGCCGCAGGACGATACCGTCCAGTTTCGATGGCCGGCCGGCTAGGCAGCTCGGCGTCGCGTCCCCGTAAACCGCCTATAACCAATCGGGCTTCTGACCATGCATTCTCGTCGGCGCTTCCTCGGTCTGCCCCTCGGCCTGGCCTTGCTGCTCGGCCTCTCCTCCGGTGCGGCCGCAGCCGACCAGCCGCTGCGCATCGCGCTGGCCTCCAGTCCAGCCAACGAAGCAGTCCGCCACGCCGCGCGACTGGCGGAGCAGCAGGGGCTGAACGTGAAGATCATCGAACTGACGGATTGGGTCGCCCCCAATACGATACTGGCGAACAAAGATGCCGACGTGAATTACTTCCAGCACATTCCCTTTCTGGAGAACGCCAAGAAAGCCAACAATTGGAACTTTACTCCCGTCGCTCCGGGGTACATCTCCTGGCTCGGTGCTTACTCGACCAAGCTGAAGTCGCTCAACGATCTGCCGAACGGAGCCAAGGTTTCGATCGCCAACGATCCGGTCAACACCGGCCGAGCGCTGCTGTTCCTGCAGGCCCTCGGCATCATCAAGCTGAAGAACGGCGCCGATGTCAACGCGACCTTGCACGACATCGTGGAGAACCCGAAGAACATCAAGATTGTCCAGGTCGAGGCTCAGCAGGTGGTGCGCTCGCTGCCGGACGTCGATCTCGGATTGACGTTTCCGTCCTTCGTCAAGCTCGCCGGCCAGGATCCGGCCGGCGCGCTGGTGTTCGAGAAGCCGAGCAACACCTATGCGATTCACTGGGTGACGCGCACCGAAGATGCCAACGATCCACGGGTCGCGCAGTTCATCAAGATCTACAACGGCGACCCGGAGGTGAAGGCCATCCTGACCAAGCTCTACAGCGGACAAATCGGCTTTGCCTGGTAGCCGCACGGCGCCGTCACACGGTCAAAAGGCCCCCATGGGATCCGACAAGAAAATCCTTCTGAACGCGTTCAACATGAACAGTGTCGGGCACATCTGCCACGGCATGTGGACCCATCCGCGAGACCAGTCGCCGGACTATACCCGGCTGGATTACTGGGTGAAGCTGGCGCAGACGCTGGAGCGCGGCAAATTCGACGGGCTGTTCCTGGCGGACGTGATCGGCGCCAACGATGTCTATGGCGCGTCGCCGGACGCGGCCTTGCGCGATTCCGTTCAGGTGCCGATCAACGATCCGATCGTTCTGATCTCGGCCATGGCCCATGCCACGCGACACCTCGGCTTCGGCGTGACGGCCAACCTCACCTATGAGCGCCCGTATCTCCTGGCGAGGCGCTTTTCCACGTTGGATCACCTGACCGGCGGCCGTATCGGATGGAACGTCGTGACCGGTTATCTGGACAGCGCCGCGCGCGCAATGGGACTGACGGAGCAGATCCGTCATGACGACCGCTACGATATGGCGGATGACTATCTCGATCTCGCCTACAAGCTCTGGGAGGGAAGCTGGGAAGACGACGCCGTCGTGAGGGACAGGAACGACAGGCGCTTTACCGATCCGGCCAAGGTGCATCGGATCCGGCACGATGGCCCCTTCTATCAGCTCGATGCCATCCATCTGAGCGAGCCGTCGCCTCAGCGCACGCCCGTCCTGTATCAGGCCGGCGGATCGCCGCGCGGCCGGGCATTCGCCGCTCGGCATGCGGAATGCGTCTTCACCAACTCGCTGACCGTTGACTTGACCAAGGCCATCGTCGCCGATCTGCGCGAGCGCGCCGTGGCCAACGGCCGGGCCGCGGACGACATCAAGATCTTCTCCGGCGCCATCGTCATCGTCGACAGGAGCGAAAAGGCCGCGCAGGAGAAATTCCTCGAGTACCAGCGCCATGCAAGCCCAGCGGCCGGCTTGACGCATTTCTGCGCCTCGATCGGCGTCGACCTGTCCCGCTACGGTCTCGATGAGCCCATCGAAATGCAGGGCACCCAGGCCATGGTGGCCGCGTTGGAATCCATCACGCGATACAATCCAGGCCGGCCCTGGACGGTGCGGCGCCTGCTCGAGCTGATGAAGCTCGGCGCGCGCAATACGCCCATCGTCGGCTCGCCCTCTCAAGTTGCCGATCAGCTGACGGATTTCGTGCGCGCGACCGACGTCGACGGCTTCAATCTGATGCGGGTCGTGACACCGGAAAGCTACGAGGATTTCGTCGACCTGGTGGTTCCCGAGCTGCAGCAGCGCGGTGTCTACAAGGAGGACTATGCCGAAGGCACCCTCCGGAACAAGCTGTTCGCCGGCCAGGGCCCGCTGCTGTCGGCGCGCCACTATGGCAAGCGGTTCCGCTACTCGCCCCGATCGGTCGAGGAGGCTGCTCCCGGCAGGCTGGGTGATGGTCTCCGTGCAAGCGGGTTGTCGTGAGAAGCAACAGTCGGTTGGGCGCGCCCGCTCGGTTGGGCGAGATCGGCCATTCGAGCACAGGTCGGCCTTCAAGAATGCACTCTGCGAGCCAACCGTGGAGACAGTGAGTGACATTAAATCATCATCGGCCAAGCGACGCTGAACTACTTGATAAATTCAAGCCGGTATTTGAAGAAATACGGCGGAAGGCGGTCTCGCGAGAGCTTGAGCGAACCCTGCTCTTCGAGCAGATGGGATGGTTGCGAGACCATAGATTTGGTGCGCTGCGCATTCCCGTAGATCGAGGCGGCTATGGTGCCTCGCTCGTGCAACTGTTTCAGTTGCTGATCGAGCTGGGTGCCGCGGATTCCAACTTGCCGCAGTCGTTGCGGCTTCATTTTCATCATGTCGAGCATCTGGTTCTCAATTCGGAGGGGGCGAAGCAGAAGATCTGGCTCGAGCATGTGTCGCGCGGCGATCTGTTCGGCAATGCGACGACCGAGCCGCCGGACGCTCCGATCGGGGAGATCCGGACGAAGGTCGTGCCCCATGTCGACGGAACCTACCGGCTGAACGGCCGCAAGGCGTACGGGACCGGCAGTCTATATGCCCAATGGATTCCCGTGGCGGCGGTCGATCATGATGGCAGGCGTGTCACGGTGATTGTTCCCGCGGACAGGACGGGGGTCACGCTCGTCGATGACTGGGGTGGCTTTGGTCAGCGCCTGACCGCCACAGGCACGTCGATCTTCGAGGACGTCGTCGTTCACACCGACGAAATCTTGAGACGGGACAAGGGGATCACGAGGGCGGGAAGCAACTTCCCGCAACTGGTCCATCTCGCGACACTTGCGGGCATCGCGGCCGCGGCGGCGCGCGACGTTACAGAAAGGGTCGCGGCACGCCGGCGTATCTATTCGACCGGATCGGGCGACCTGGCACGCAATGATCCGATCATTCAGGCCGAAGTCGGCAAGATCGTCGCCGTGGCCGGCGCCGCGCGTTCCATAGTGCTGGGCGCCGCGGCGTCTCTCGAAGACGCCTGGCATCGGTGGAATGAAGACGGTGAACACGCCGCCACGACGGACGAGGCCTACATCAAATCGGATATCGCCATTTCCTCGGCGCAGGTGGTTCTGATTCCCCTGGTCCTCGGCGCGACGTCGCAGCTCTTCGATGCGCTCGGTGCTTCGGCCATCGACGCGAAAGCGGGGCTGGATCGATATTGGCGCAACGCGCGCGCCGTATCGTCTCACAATCCCCATCTCTACAAGGCTCGGCGCATTGGGGATTTTCATTTGAACGGCACGCCGCCGCCGATCTTCGTCCCCGGCGACGACGTCGGGGTCAGCCCTGCCGCCGAAGCAGCGCAGTCCGGCCAAACCGCTGTCTAATGCCTACGGCGCCGAGCGGGCGTCGCTCGGACGCCGCGCGAGCCCAACCAAGAACCGACGGCGCCGCGCAGGCGCCCCCACCGCGCTCAAGCCCAGGCGAAAACGATGGGAATGACCTCGATCCGGTTCGTCACCCGTCCGATCCCCGCCACGTTTTCGGCCACCACCTGGACGGCACTGCGCACACGGTCGTCGCCGACGGTGCCGGTCAGCTCCACGTTGCCGTTGCGGACGACGACGTCGATCGCATCGCTCGCAGCCCATCCACTCCGGTCGACCTCCTCGACGATGCGGCCGCGGATGCCCGCGTCGTCCTCGACGGGCGTCGGCATGGCTTCGAGCCGCCGCACCAGCGCCGCCAGCAGATTGGCCCGACTGACGATGCCGATGACCTTGCCGTCGCGGACCACGGGCAGCCGCTTGAAACCGCGGCTCTCCATCAGGTCCGCGACCTCGTGGAGCGGTGTTTCGCTGCCGACGGCTTCGGGCGCGCGCGTCATCACGTCCCCGACCGTGCGGCCATGCGCGTGCGCGTACTCGTCGGCGCGCAGGCCCGGATCGGTCAGGAACTCGAGCCACCGCGCGCGCTTGCGCTCGGTGCCGAGCTCGACCCGCCGGATCAGATCGCCTTCGGTGACGATGCCGACGAGCCGCTCGTCCTTGTCGAGGACCGGTAGCCCGCTGATGCGGTTGCGCAGCATGAGCTGTGCTGCTTCCAGCACGGTGGCCTCGAAGCGGACCGTCGCCGCCCCCAGGGTCATGACGTCGCTCACCTGCATGGTGTCGCCTCCTTGGTATCACCGTCGGTTCGTTCGGCCGAGGCGACAGTGCGCTTGACGGGAATGAAGCTACCTGGGCTCAACGATAGACCAGGACCGGGATTTTCGAATGCGTCAGCACCTTCGTGGTCTCGCTGCCGAGGACGACAGCGGCCACGCCCCGCCGCCCATGGGATGCCATGGCGATCAGATCGCAACCGCGCTGCTCGGCCGTCTCGACGATGGCTCGGTAGGGCTCGTCCCGCTCGACCTGCACCGTCTCGCAATCGAGACCCAGCTCCTTAGCCTTGCGCTCGGCATCCGCGAGAATAGCCGCAGCCTGGTCATGGGCATGGCGTTCGTACTCGGGGCGCGTCCATCGCAGCTGTTCGGGGTCCGCGGAGAGGAGGTAGAACGGTTCCACGGCCGTCAAGACGGTCACCTTCGCACCCGCGTCTCTGGCGAGCTCCATGCTCTTGTCCAATGCGGCAGTCGAGAGCGGAGAGCCGTCGGTCGGGATCAGGACATGACTGAACATTTTCGTCCCCTCGCCGCCTGAGTTGATGGGCCTTCGTTGCCTACTGATTATCCCCCTTGTGGCGCCGGCTGAATTGATGCGCGTCAAATAGCGCGGGGCGTCGGCCGCGCCGCGCTAATGGGCCACGAGATAGCAGAAGGGCACGTTGCGCAGCAGGTCCCACGTGACGCCGCCGAAGATCCACTCGCGCGCACGGCTGTGGCCATAGGCGCCCATGACCACCAGGTCCGCATCGAAATTCTCGGCCTCCGAGATGATCAGCGCTGCCGCGTCCGCGTCGTTGCCCTGGCGCATCACGGCCGTCGCCTTGGCGTCGTGCTTCTGCAAGTAGGCGGCGACGTCCTTTGCGCTCTCGATATCGCCGGGGTCGCCGACCGAGAGCACCGAGACGGCGTGGGCCGCCTTCAGCAGCGGCAAGGCCTCGAGGACCGCCCGCCTCGCCTCGCGGGTGTCCTTCCACGCGACGACGATGCGCCGGCCGGAGACGTAGCGGGTGCTGGCGGGAACGATGAGCGCCGGCCGGCCGATCGTCAGCGCCGCCTCGCCCGGGTCGATCCGGAAGGCCCGGCCCGGATCGTCGTAGATACCGTTCTGACCGAGCACGACCAGATCGGCGCACCGCGCCTGCCTGGCGACGAAGCTCACGGGAACGTCGACGCCGGCGCGCCACTCGCTCCTGGCTTGCCCCGCCCGATCGCGAAAGATGTGCTCCACCTTCTCCAGGTCGGCGGCGATATTGTGCTCTTCCAGGCGGGCCGAATTCTCGCGGCAGCCCTCCGGGTCGACAGTGAAGAAATCCCTCTGCCGACCGGCGACGCCGATCAGGACCGCGCCGAAGCGCTCGGCGAGCTCGGCCGCAAGCTGCACGCGATCCGCCGCGCTCAAGCCCAGGTCCACCGCGACCATGACGCTTCGGTATGACATCGGAGCGCTCCCATTCTCGGAGCAGGTTGCATGTCCGGCTGCGACGAGCATTGACCGAGGTCAAGCTCCGGCGGCAGTCTCGCAGCTCCTTTGATTCAGCTCAACGCGCCAACGGCGGTGGGCGGCCAAGTGGAGCGTCGATCGCGACGCGGAGGACACCATGGACTACATGCTGATATCGGGGCTCCTGAGCATCCCGGCCGTCCTTCTTCTGGCTGCGCTCACGCGATCGATGACCGCCGAGAACGCAGCGGCCCGGGTCCCGGTGCGGATTCAGGTCTCGCCGCCACGACGGCGCAGTTGACCGCTCGCCTTTTGATTGCTCGCCTTTTGATTGCTCATCTCGGCTGATCGCCCGCCTTGGCGGACGCTGATCGGCGAGCTATGGCGTCGGTCGGCGCGAAGTCGGCCGCACTCCGTCCCGCCGGGTGCTCCCAGCAGAGGATAGATTAACCCATGACTGCATCGAGGGCGCTTCGGCTGCTGGCGATCGTCGCCATCCTGGCCGCAATCGGCTACGGCCTCTGGGATCGGTTGCGCCCCGCCGATCTGCCCGATGGCTTTGCCCGCGGCAACGGGCGCATCGAGGCCACGGAAATCAACGTTGCCGCCAAGATCGCCGGCCGGGTGGCGGAGCTCATGGCCCGCGAGGGCGAGTTCGTCACCACCGGCCAGGTGCTGGCCAAGATGGACACCGCCGTGCTGACGGCCCAGCTCGCCGAGGCCACGGCCAACTGGCAGCGAGCCCAGATCAGCGTCGAGACCGCGACGTTCGCCGTCAAGCAGCAGGAGGCGCAGCAGCAGGCGGCCACGGCGCTCGTGGCCCAGCGCCAGGCCGAGCTCGACTCAGCGGAGAAGAACCTGTCGCGGGCCAAGGAGCTGGCCAGCAGCGGCTCGGGCTCGATTCAGCGCCTGGACGACACCACGGCGGCGTTCCAGGGCGGCAAGGCGGCGCTCGCCGCCGCCCAGGCCCAGGTGGCCGCGGCCAACGCCGCCATCAGCAACGCGCGCGCAGAAGTGGTCTCGGCCCGCGCCGCCGTCGAGGCATCCAAGGCCACGATCGAGCGCATCAAGGCCGACATCGACGACAGCACGCTGCGCGCGCCGCGCGACGGGCGCGTCCAGTACATCGTCGCCCATCCCGGCGAGGTGGTGAGCGCCGGCGGTGTCGTGCTCGACCTGGTGGACCTGAGCGACGTCTACATGACCTTCTTCCTGCCGACGCGGCAGGCCGGCCGAATCGCGCTCGGGACCGACGGTCGCATCGTCCTCGATGCCGTGCCACAGTATGTGATCCCGGCCGAGATCTCCTTCGTCGCCGACGTCGCCCAGTTCACCCCAAAGACGGTCGAGACCGAGGAGGAGCGCGAGAAGCTGATGTTCCGCATCAAGGCGCGCATCAAGCCCGAGCTGCTCAGGGAATACATGAAGTACGTCAAGACCGGGCTGCCCGGCACCGCCTATGTGCGCCTGGACCAGACGGCCGCTTGGCCGGCGCAGCTGAACGTGAGCCTGCCCAAGTGACCGGCACGGCCGGCGACGAGGGCCAGGCGCGGCAGCGCCCGGTCGCGCGCTTCGTCGACGTCACCTTGGGCTACGGCAAGGTGACGGCGCTCGACCGTGTCAGCCTGGAGCTGCCGCAGGGCTGCACCGTGGGCCTCATCGGTCCGGACGGCGTCGGCAAGTCGAGCCTGCTGTCGCTGATCGCCGGCGCACGGATGATCCAGACGGGCACCGTCGAGGTGCTGGGCGGCGACATGGCGAACGCCGCCTTCCGCGCCGACGTCTGCCCCCGCATCGCCTACATGCCTCAAGGCCTCGGCAAGAACCTCTATCCCGTGCTGTCGGTCGCGGAAAACATCGACTTCTTCGGCCGCTTGTTCGGCCACGACAGGGCCGAGCGCGAGCGGCGCATCGCGGCGCTGACCGCCAGCACGCGGCTGTCGCCCTTCCGCGATCGCCCCGCCGGCAAGCTCAGCGGCGGCATGAAGCAGAAGCTCGGCCTGTGCTGCGCGCTGATTCACGACCCGGACCTGCTGATCCTCGACGAGCCGACCACGGGCGTCGACCCGCTGTCGCGCCGCCAATTCTGGGAGCTGGTCGACACCATCCGGGCGGAGCGGCCCGGCATGAGCGTGATCGTCGCCACCGCCTACATGGAGGAGGCGGCGCGCTTCGACTGGCTCGTGGCCATGGATGCAGGCCGGCCGCTGGCAAGCGGCTCGCCCCAGGATCTGCTTGCGCGCACCGGCGCCGACACGCTGGAGGCGGCCTTTGCCGCCCTCCTGCCGGAGCAGAAGCGCGGCGGCTACGGGCCGCTGGTGATCCCGCCGCTCGCCCCGGACGGCAACGAAGAAGCCGCCATCGAAGCCCGTGGCCTGACCATGCGCTTCGGCGATTTCACGGCCGTCGACCATGTCGACTTCCGTGTGACGCGCGGCGAGATCTTCGGCTTTCTCGGCTCCAACGGCTGCGGCAAGTCGACGACGATGAAAATGCTGACGGGCCTGCTGCCGGCGAGCGAAGGCCAGGCCTGGATCTTCGGGCAGCCGGTGGATTCCGCCGACCTGAACAGCCGGCGCCGGGTCGGCTACATGTCGCAGGCCTTCTCGCTCTACAGCGAGCTGACCGTCCGCCAGAACCTCGAACTGCACGCCCGCCTGTTCCAGCTGCCCGTCGACGAGATGCCCGGACGTGTCGAGGAGATGCTCGACCGCTTCGATCTCGCCTCCCTCGCCGACCAGTTTCCCGAAGCTCTTCCCCTCGGCCACCGCCAGCGCCTGTCGCTCGCGGTCGCGCTCGTGCACCGCCCGGAGATCCTGATCCTGGACGAGCCGACCTCCGGGGTCGATCCGGTGGCCCGCGATGCCTTCTGGCGCATCCTGATCGAGCTGTCGCGCAGCGGCGGGGTGACCATCTTCATCGCCACCCACTTCATGAACGAGGCCGAGCGCTGCGACCGCATCTCGCTCATGCACGCCGGCCGCGTCCTGGTCACCGACCAGCCGCATGCGCTGGTGGCGCGGCGCGACGCCAAGTCCCTCGAGGACGCCTTCATTCTCTATCTCGAGGATGCAGGCGCCGGCGACCCGCCCCAAGCGCCGGGTGAAGCGGCTGCCACGACGCCCACGCCGGCGGCGGCCACCGTGCCGGCGCACGCCGCGATGCGGCGGCGCTTCGATCCGCGCCGGATCGCCAGCTATGCCAACCGCGAGGGGCTGGAGCTGCGGCGCGACCCGGTGCGGCTCACCCTCGCCCTGCTCGGCAGCGTCATCCTCATGTTCGTCATGGGCTTCGGCATCAGCCTCGACGTGGAGGACCTGACCTTCGCCGTGCTCGACCGGGACCAGACCACGGCCAGCCGCGACTACGCGCTCAACATCGCCGGCTCGCGCTATTTCGTCGAGCGGCCGCCGATCACCAGCTACCAGGACATGGACCGGCGCATGCGGCGGGGTGAGATCAGCCTTGCCATCGAGATCCCGCCGGGCTTCGCGCGTGACGCCGCGCATGGCCGCAAGCCGTCGATCGGTGCCTGGGTCGACGGCGCCATGCCGACGCGCGCCGAGACGATCAACGGCTACGTGCAGGGCATGCATGCGCAATGGCTCTCGGCGCAAGCCACGGCGCGCGGCCAGGACAAACTGCTGCAGCCGCTGGCGACGATCGAGACGCGGTTCCGCTACAATCCGGACGTCAAGAGCCTGGTGGCCATCGTGCCAGGCGTCATTCCCGTTCTGCTGATGCTGATCCCCGCCATGCTGGCAGCGCTCAGCGTGGCGCGCGAGAAAGAGCTGGGCTCGATCGTGAACCTCTACGTCACCCCGACGACGCGGTTGGAGTTCCTGCTCGGCAAGCAGCTGCCGTACATTGCGCTGTCGTTCCTGAGCTTTCTCACCCTGGTGCTGTTCGCAGTGATCGTCCTGCAGGTGCCGCTCAAAGGCAGCTTTCTCACGCTGGCGCTCGCGGCGCTGTGCTACCTGACCGCGGCGACAGCCGTCGGCCTCTTGATGTCGACGTTCCTCAAGAGCCAGATCGCCGCCATCTTCGGCACGGCGGTGCTCACCATCCTGCCGGCGGTGAACTTCTCCGGCCTGATCGACCCGGTGACGTCGCTGGAGGGCGCGGGCCGGCTCGTCGGCGAGCTCTACCCTGCCACCTACTTCCTCATCATCGCTCGCGGCACCTTTTCCAAAGCGCTCGGCCTCGGCGATCTCGCCATCTACTTCGTACCGCTGCTGATTGCCATTCCCGTGCTGCTCGGGCTGGCCGCCGCCCTCCTCCCGAAGCAGGAGCGTTGAGATGGCCAACATCTTCCATCTCGGCATCAAGGAGCTGCGCAGCCTCTGGCGCGATCCGGCCATGCTGCTGCTCATCGCCTATGCCTTCACCATCGCCGTCTACTCCGGGGCCAAGGCGATGCCGGAGACGCTCAACCGCGCGCCCATCGCCATCGTCGACGAGGACCGCTCGCAGCTGTCCGAGCGCATCGTGCGCGCCTTTCACGAGCCCTACTTCAAGCCGCCTGAGCTGATCACCTTCGCGGGCATGGACCAGCGCATGGATGCCGGCAGCGACACCTTCGCCGTGGTGATCCCGCCCGACTTCCAACGCGACGTGCTCGCGGGCCGAAGCCCGGCGGTGCAGCTCAACGTCGACGCCACGCGCATGTCGCAGGCCTTCACCGGCAGCGGCTACATCCAGACCATCATTTCCGACGAGGTGCGCGAGTTCACCAAGCGCTACCGCTCCGTCCAGGATCTGCCGGTGGGGCTGGTCCAGCGCTCGCGCTTCAATCCGGAGCTGAACCGTACCTGGTTCGGCGCCATCAATCAGGTGATCAACAACGTCACCATGCTCGCGATCGTGCTGACCGGGGCCGCGCTGATCCGCGAGCGCGAGCACGGCACGCTGGAGCACCTGATGGTCATGCCCGTGACCCCGTTCCAGATCATGACCAGCAAGATCTGGGCGATGGGCTGGTGGTGCTGGCCGCCTGCGCGGCCGCCCTGCTCATCGTTGTGCAAGGCCTGCTCGCCGTGCCGATCGAGGGATCGATCGCCTTGTTCCTGGTCGGCGCCGCACTGCACCTCTTCGCTGCCACGTCGCTCGGCATCTTTCTCGCGACCATGGCGCGGTCCATGCCGCAGTTCGGGCTGCTGCTGGTGCTGGTGCTGCTGCCCCTGCAGATGCTGTCCGGTGGCATGACGCCGCGCGAGAGCATGCCCGACTTCGTGCAGACGATCATGCTGGCGGCACCGACCACGCACTTCGTCACGCTCGCCCAGGCTATCCTGTTCCGCGGAGCGGGGATCGACGTGGTCTGGCCGCAGTTGCTCGCTATCTTTGCGATCGGCGCCTTGCTCTTCGCCATCGCCCTCACCCGCTTCCGCAGCACGGTCGCGGCACTGGGCTGACGGTGGCGGCCGGGGTGCCCCCGGGCCGCCACGGCAAGCCCGACGCGGTCAGGCGGCCGTCAGCAGCCGCTCGATCTCGTGGGTCGGATGCCGCGTCAGGTCCTTGTCCACTTCGGCCAGCAGGGCGGAGCCGAGCCGGGAGCCGATGGCAGCGCGGAGCGTGGCCAGGGTTTTCGGCGGCGCCGCGAGAATGAAGCCCCGGTGGCGGTCGGCCAGGTGCCGCGCCTCGATCTCGCGCGCCGTCTGCTCGGCGAAGGCCTGCTCGGCCAGGGCGTGCCAGTCCGTCCCCTCGATGGCGCTGGTCGGGCCGCGCTCGTTCTGCAGGCGCCCGGGCCGGTCGGTGCCCAGCGCGGCGGTGCGCTCGCTTTCGGGCGCTGCACGCACGCACTCGACCTTGAGGTTCGGGTAGGTCGCATCGCCCTCGTTGCGCAGGAACAGCGCCTTGCGGCCGTCGCAGACGACGACCCACGCGTCGTGCGGAATTCTGAGTTTCATGTTGCTTCTCCAGGTTTTGGATGAGTGCCGCGCCGAACGCCTCAAGGGCAGAGCACGGCCGCGCCCTGCAGGCGGCCGGCCCTCAGGTCGTCGAGCGCCTCGTTGGCCCGGACGAGCGGATAGCGCGTGACGTGGGTCTGTATGCCGACTTGGGGCGCAATCCGCAGGAACTCCGCGGCATCGGCGCGAGTCAGGTTGGCGACCGACAGGATCTGCCGCTCCTCCCACAGCCAGCGGTAGGGAAACGACGGAATGTCGGTCATGTGGATGCCGGCGCACACCACACGGCCGCCCTTGCGCACCGCCTTGAGCGCCATCGGCACCAGCTCGCCCGCCGGTGCATAGATGATCGCCGCGTCGAGCGGTTCGGGGGGCGGCTCGCCCGAAGCGCCCGCCCAGGCGGCCCCGAGCGACCGCGCGAAGTCCTGGGAGGCCATGTCGCCGGGACGCGTGAAGACGTAGACCTCACGCTGCTGCCAGAGCGCCACCTGCAGGATGATGTGGCCGGCGGCACCGAAGCCGTAGATGCCGAGCCTGCTGCCGCTCCCCGCCATGACCAGCGAGCGCCAGCCGATCAACCCGGCGCACAGCAGCGGGGCCGACGCCACATCGTCGCCGGTGCCCTCGAGCGGATAGGCGAAGCGCGCCTCGGCGACCACATGGGTGGCGAAGCCCCCGTTGCGGGTGTAGCCGGTGAACAGCGGCGCGTCGCAGAGGTTCTCATGGCCACTGCGGCAGTAGCTGCACTGCTCGCAGACATGGCCGAGCCAGCCGACGCCGACCCGCTGCCCGAGCGCCGGCGCCGAGACGCCGGGGCCCAAGGCGTCGACGACGCCGACGATCTCATGGCCGGGCACGATCGGCAGCACCGGGTCCGGCAGCTCGCCGTCGACCACGTGCAGATCGGTGCGGCAGACGCCACAGGCGCCGACACGAATGCGGATCTCCCCCGGTCCTGGGACAGGATCGGGCAGCTCGACCTCCGACAAGCGCTCGCCGGGACTACGCAGCATCATCGCACGCATGGCATGGCCTCCGGTGACCGCACACGCGGCAGGCTACGCCCTCCCGGCCGCACGTCCAGCAGCCCTAATGCGCCAGCGGCTTGCGGGTCTCGGCCAAGCGCTCGGTCGCCCGCGATCCCCAGCCCAGCGCGAGCCCGAAGACGACGAACGCACCGACGACGATCGTGAGAAAGGCGATATTGATCAGCGGCATGACCGTTCCTCCTGTTTGGAGGAGCTTGTCACTGTGCGGCGATCATCCCTTGATCTGGCGCAAGCGAGGCGCAACTTTTACGGCGCCGTGACGCCGCACGCCCGCGGCGGCCGTCGCGGCGGCTCAGCGGGGGCCGTCGTCGGGCCGGGCGCCGCGGGTGATCAGCCGCGCCGCCTCGTGGCGCAGCAGGTCGAACGGCGGCGAGCCCTTCAGCTTGCCCGCCATCTGCAGCACGATCAGCCCGTGCAGGGCGGCCCAGTAGACCCGGCTCAGGACCTCGGGCTCGCCCTCCAGCATGCCGGCGGCGACCATATCCTCCACATAGCTGGTGAGCGTACGCCGCGAACGGATCTCCGCCCGCGCCAGATCGGGGAACGTCGCATCGGACGGCTGCTCGAGCGCAAACATCAGCTTGTAGGCGGCCGGCTCGGCGAAGGCGAAATCCACGTAGGCCTGGCCCAACGCGCGCGAGCGCTCCCACAGGTCACCCGGCCCGGCATAGGCTCCCTCGATCCGATCGGAGAAGCGATCGAGCGCCGCGGTGCGGGTGGCGGCGAGCAACTCGTCCTTGTCGCGGAAGTAGCGGTAGAGCGAGGCGGCGCTCCAGCCGAGCTCGCCGGCAATCGAGCGCAGCGAGGTCTTGGCGAAGCCGCGCTCGGCGAACTGCCGCTCGGCGACGGCGCGGATGCGCTCGCGGGCATCGCGAACCTGATCGTCTGTCAGCAGCGGTGGCACCCCCTTGTCATACCGAACGGTGTTCAGTAGGCAAGTGCTGAACAGTGTTCAGCAGGATGGAACCCATGACCAGCGCCTTCAAGGACGACCTTCTCGCCGGCAAGACCGCTTTCGTCGCCGGCGGCACCAGCGGCATCAACCTCGGCATCGCCAAGCGTTTCGCCACACTCGGCGCCAAGGTCGCGGTCGTCGGCCGCAATCCGGAGAAGGCCCAGAACGCCGCCCGCGAGATCGGCGGCGGTGCGCTCGGCCTGTCTGCCGACGTGCGCGAGTACGGCGCCATCCGCGGCGCCATGGAGCAGGTCGCCCAGACCTTCGGACCGCTCGACATCGTGGTCTCCGGCGCTGCGGGCAATTTCCTGGCGCCGGCCAACGGCATGTCGGCCAACGCCTTCCGCACTGTGGTCGACATCGACCTGAACGGCACCTTCAACGTCTTCCGCGGCAGCTACGATCTGCTGCGGCGCCCCGGCGCCTCGCTGATCGCCATCACCGCGGGCCAGGCCGTCAATGCCGTCCCCCTCCAGATCCACGCCTGCGCGGCCAAGGCCGGCATCAATCAGGTGATCCGTGTGCTCGCCATGGAATGGGGCCCTGACGTGCGCGTGAACGGCATCTCGCCCGGCCCGATCGCCAACACCGAGGGCATGGCCCGGCTGGCGCCCGACCCGGCGACGCGCGATGCTCACTACGCGCGTATCGCCATGGGCCGGTGGGGCGAGGTCGAGGAGGTCGCCGAGTGCGCCGTCTTCCTGTCGAGCCCCTCAGCCTCCTACATCAGCGGCACGATCCTCGATTGCGACGGCGGCTCGCAGCTGGGCGACGCCTCGCGCCGCAACCTCGGCACCGGCCTGGGAGCATAGGTTCCGAGCGGTCCGGACGTCGTTCAACCCGCATGGAGCGGAGCGGCAGGCACGGATTATGGCGCCTGCCCTCCCCGCATACGCAAATTGATCGATGGGCCGGTTCCGTTTCCGGCTCGGATAGCGCAATCTATCGGAACCTTCAGACGAGGTTCCAAGCATGTCCGTTTCGATCGGCCGTACATCCACGCCAGTCGTCATGTATCGCATGACCTGGCGTGGCTGTGCGTACATGGCAATCATCCTGATGTTGCTCACGCTGTCGGGCGCGGGGCCGGCCATGGCGCAATACTACTCCGGCTCATGTCCGCGCGGGCAGAAGTTCGCCGCGGGCGCCTGCGTCACCTCCTGCCCGGCCGGCTATTCGGACCAGGGCAGCTACTGCCGCCTGCGCAACATGGGCGATTAGCGACGCTGACGGTCGCCCGCGCCCCGCGCGGCGGCCGCAGCACCTTCGGGAGCGCGGGCCCGATGCGGCGGTTTTCGCATTTGCAGTCCGCGGGCGCCGGTGCCATGAACGCGTTACAAATTTCAAGCCGAACGCGAGAGGAGCGCGCCCATGACGGCCCATGCCCAATTCGAGACGATCCGGGTCGAGAAGCGCGGCCAGGTTGACTGGGTGACGCTCAATCGGCCGGATTCGCTCAACGCCATCACCACCGGCATGGTGCGCGAGCTCGGCGCCTATTTCGGCGCGCTCTACGATGACGCAAACACCCGCATCGTGGTGCTGAAGGGAGCCGGCCGCGCCTTCTGCGCCGGCCTCGATATCAAGGAGCGCAGCCAGCGCGGCAACGAAGAGGTGCCGTTCGGGGGCGGCTTCGGCTTCCAGGGCTTTCTCGCCGACGTCTACATCAAGATGCGCCGCGCCCCGCAGCCGATCGTCTCGCTGGTCCATGGCCCCGCTTCCGGCGGCGGCTTCGCCTTCGTGCTGGCCTCGGACATCCGCATCGCCGGCGAGAGCGCGCGCATGAACGCCGCCTTCATCAAGCTCGGCCTGTCGTCCTGCGACATGGGCGTGAGCTACTTCCTGCCGCGGCTGGTGGGCGTGTCGGTGGCCTCCGAGCTGATGCTGACCGGCCGCTTCATCAATGCCCAGCGGGCGCTGGCCACCGGCCTCGTGTCCGAGGTCGTCCCCGACGATCAACTGGAGGCGGCGGCCCAGCCCTATCTCGACGAGATGCTGGCCACGTCTCCCATGGGGCTGCGGATGACCAAGGAAGGCCTCACCATGGCGGTCGACGCGGCGAGCCTGGAGGCGGCCATGGCGATCGAGAACCGCAACCAAGTCATGTGCGCGCGCTCCAACGACTTCGCCGAGGGGCTGAAGGCCTTTATCGAGAAGCGGAAGCCGGTTTACACCAACAGCTGAACGCTGCGTTTGTAGCGGCGACACGGGAGACGAGGAATGGATGCTGCTTGGGGTAACGCGCGGACCGGATCCGGCGAGACGGAAGCCCTCGAGGGCCTGCTCAACCGCCGGTACAGCTGCCGCGGCTATCGCACCGAGCCGGTGGCGCGCGAGGTCATCGAGCGCATCCTCACCCTGTCCCAGCGAACGGCGTCGTGGTGCAATGCCCAGCCCTGGAAGCTGATCATCACCTCCGGCGCGGAGACCGACCGTTTCCGCACGGCCCTGTTCGACTATGCCTCGTCCAACCCGCCGCGGTCGGACATCCCGGCGCCGCGCGAGTATCGCGGCGTCTACCTCGACCGCCGGCGCGAATGCGGCTTCGCCCTGTATGAGAGCGTCGGCATCGCCCGCGGTGACCGCGTCGCTTCGGCGGCGCAGGCCATGGAGAACTTTCGCCTGTTCGGGGCGCCGCATGTGGCCATCGTCACGTCCGACGAGGCGCTCGGCCCCTACGGCGCGGTCGACTGCGGCGCCTACGTCAGCAACTTCTGCCTGGCGGCCACCAGCGTCGGCGTGGCGACGATCCCCCAGGCGGCGCTTGCTTCCCACTCGCCCTTCATCCGGTCGTACTTCGCGCTGCCGGACGATCGCCAGGTGGTGTGCGGCATCTCGTTCGGCTACCCCGACGAGGAGCACCCCGCCAACAGCTTCCGCACCACCCGGGCCAAGCTACCCGAGGTGGTGACCTGGGCGGGGGACTAGAGCATTTTCAAGCGAAGTGGACACGGGTTCGCGTGAAGAAAATGCGATAAAACAAACAGCTAGAGCATTTCCGCGATTCAGGGAAACGCGGAGATGCTCTAGCCTCCGCTCACGCCCTCCGGCGGAACTGGAAGCGGCACTTGTCGGCACCGCCGGAGAGCACCGACGGCCGCTCGAAGCTGACGTTGTAGGGACCGTCGTTGAGTTCGTCGGCCCACACCGTATCCAGCGCGCAGAACACCGGCGTCACCTGCGGCGCGCCATTGCCGCGGAAGAAGTCGTTGAAGAAGCAGCGCTCCACATTGATGAAGCTGCGCTCGTCGTCCTGCACCTCCTGGGTGTAGACGAAGCTCTCGCCAAACACGACTTCGCCGCCGGACTTGAAATTCTCGGCGGCGCGCTCGAAGGCGTGCCCGGCGTCCTCGCGGGTAATCTTCATGCGGCTGGCCAGCCACTCCCGCACGTGCGGGCGCCGCGGCTCGACGAAGCTCTGCCGCAGGATAGCCAGCGCTCGCTCGTCCGAGCCCACGTCCTCGCGCAGCGCCCGCCAGCAGGCGAGCACGGCAGAGCAGAGCGACAGCAGGAAGGCATCCTGCTCGGTCCGCTGCCGATGCAGGTTGCCGCGGTAGGCGGCGTCGTATCCGTCGCGCACCCGCCGGGCCAGCCGCTCGGCATCGACCTCCGGCGCTGCGGTGCGCACCACGGCCACCAGATCCGCGATCTGCCGCTCGATCTCCCCACCCAGGAATGCGCTCATGCGGCCTCCTCAATGGCTGTACGCGGGTTGCGCAGATCGCTGATCGTGGGCGCGGAATGGGCGCCGACGCTGACACGTTCTCGTGTGCGATCGTTCGCGGCCGCGGATAATACCCACGTATGTCATCACAAGTCGATCGAGCGGCCGCATGTTGCGCCGATCGCGGACCCTATCGATCGACCAATAGATGAGGCTGGCGCCATGACTGTTTACCTTGGAGACACGCTCGTGCGGCGACGGATATTCCGCCGGAGCATCGCCGGTTCGGCGAAAGCTTCCGGTGCGGCCTTGATGCTATTGGCGCTGGCCGATGGATCGGCCTATGCCAGCCCGATCTCGTCCTACTGTCCCCGCGGGTTGAAGTTCGCGGCTGGCGCATGCGTCCAGTCGTGCCCGGCAGGCTACGAAGACCGGGGTACCATCTGTACCTATCGCAGCCTCGGCAGCTGAGGCGCCCTGCGGGCTGCCGACGCGCGTCGTCCGGGACCGATGGAGGTTCCCGGGATGGCTATACGACTCCACAAAAAGTCAAATAGTATGACTATTAAGCCGCATCTCCCTGTGGCATAAAGGGCTTGCCGGCAAGCGCCCGCGAGCGGCGCGGCGGCAGGATCCCAAGGGAGAAACGCCAATGAATCTCAAGGCCTTGTTGCTTGCGATCGCCTTGTCGGGCGCGCTCGGCCCGGCTGGCGCACGGGCGGCCGACCTCACCATCGGCTTCTCGCAAATCGGCTCGGAGTCGGGCTGGCGCGCGGCGGAGACCACCGTGTCGAAGGCGGAGGCCGGGAAGCGCAAAATCAACTTCAAGATCGCCGATGCTCAGCAGAAGCAGGAGAACCAGATCAAGGCGATCCGCTCTTTCATCGCTCAGGGCGTGGACGCGATCTTCCTCGCTCCCGTCGTCGCCGCCGGCTGGGATGCCGTGCTCAAGGAGGCCAAGGAGGCGCAGATCCCGGTCGTGCTCCTCGATCGCGACATCGATCCCTCCGGCAAGGACCTCTATCTGACGGCGGTGACGTCCGACAGCGTCCAAGAAGGTCGCGTCGCCGGCGAATGGCTGGTCAAGAGCGTCGGCTCCAAGCCGTGCAAGGTCGTCGAGCTGCAGGGAACCGTCGGCGCCAGCGTCGCGACCAATCGCAAGAAAGGCTTCGAAGACGGCATCGCCCACGCCGCGAACATCAAGATCGTGCGCAGCCAGACCGGCGACTTCACCCGCGCCAAGGGCAAGGAGGTGATGGAGAGCTTCATCAAGGCCGAAGGCGGCGGCAAGGACATCTGCGCCGTCTACGCCCACAACGACGACATGATGGTCGGCGCGATCCAGGCGATGAAGGAAGCCGGCCTCAAGCCGGGGTCGGACATCCTCACCGTCTCCATCGACGCGGTGCCGGATATCTTCAAGGCCATGGTGGCCGGCGAAGCCAACGCCACCGTCGAGCTGACCCCGAACATGGCCGGCCCCGCCTTCGATGCCATCGTCGCCTACAAGACGAAGGGCACGGTGCCGCCAAAGTGGATCCAGACGGACTCCAAGCTCTATACGGCAGCGGACAACCCCCAGGCGATCTACAACGGCAAGAAGGACCTCGGTTATTGAGGCCGGAGCTGCGGGCGCCCCCGGCGCCCGCTCCCCCGGTGGTCCGCATGCCAACGCCGAGATCGCCATGAGCCCAGTTGAGACACCGGCCCATTCGTCGGCCGACGCGGCCGCGCTGCTCGACGTGCGCGGCTTCTCCAAGTCGTTCGCAGGCGTCGTCGCGCTCGACCACGTCGATTTCACGCTGTGGCACGGGGAGATCCACGCCCTGCTCGGCGAGAACGGCGCGGGCAAGTCCACCCTCATCAAGGCCATGACGGGCGTCGTCACCCGCGATGCCGGCACCATGCGTCTGGAAGGCGAGGAGATCGCGCCCCGTTCGGCCGCGGGGGCGACGAAGGCCGGCATTGCCACGGTCTATCAGGAGGTCAATCTGGCGCCGAACCTGTCGGTCGCCCAGAACCTGTTCCTCGGCCGCCAGCCGACCCGCCTTGGGCTGGTGCGCGAGCGCGAGATGCGACGGCGCGCCGAAGTGCTGCTCACAGAGTTCGGCCTGTCCATCGACGTCGCGGCACCGCTCGAGAGCTATTCGGTCGCGATCCAGCATATCGTCGCCATCGCCCGTGCCGTCGATCAGTCCGCCCGTGTGCTCATTCTCGACGAGCCGACGGCCAGCCTCGACGCCCACGAGGTCGAGATCCTCTTCAGCGTCATGCGCCAGCTCGCTATGCGCCGGATCGGTATCGTCTTCGTCACCCATTTCCTCGACCAGGTCTACGCGATCTGCGACCGCATCACGGTGCTGCGCAACGGCCGCCTCGCGGGCACGGCGCGCGTTGCCGACCTGCCCCGCCTCGATCTCGTGCGCCTGATGCTCGGGCGCGAACTGAGCGCGGCGACCGCACAGGGACCACAGCTGCCCCCGACGGCCAGGGTTGCGCCCATCGCCGCCTTCGAGGGCTACGGCAAAGCGGGCCTCGTCGCGCCCTTCGATCTCGCGCTGCGGCCAGGCCACGTCGTCGGCCTCGCCGGCCTGCTCGGCTCCGGCCGCACCGAGACGGTCCGCCTCGTCTTCGGCGCGGAGCGCGCCGACTGCGGCACCGCCGCCGTGGGCGGGACGGAGGTCGCCATCGGCTCGCCCCGCGAAGCCATGCGGCTCGGCTTCGGCTATTGCCCGGAGGAGCGCAAGACCGAGGGCATCGTCGCCGATTTGACCGTGCGGGAGAACATCGTCCTGGCGCTGCAGGCCAGGCGTGGCGTGACCAATCCGATGTCGCGCCGCGAGCAGGACGAGATCGCTCGCCGCTTCATCCGGCTGCTCGACATCCGCCCGCCGGACCCGGAACGGCCGATCAGGCTCATGTCCGGCGGCAACCAGCAGAAAGCCCTGCTCGCCCGCTGGCTCGCCACGGCGCCGCGCCTGCTCATCCTCGACGAGCCGACCCGCGGCATCGACGTCGGCGCGCACGCCGAGATCATCGCGCTGATCCGCTCCCTGTGCGCAGAGGGCATGGCGCTGCTCGTCGTCTCGTCCGAACTGGAGGAGATCATCGCCTACGCCGACGAGGTGGTGGTGCTGCGCGACCGCGCCCATGTGGCTCACCTGACGGGCGAGCAGGTCAACGTGCAAGCCATCCTCGCCGCCATTGCCGCCGACGGGTCACTCGCCGGCGCCGCCGCGACCGGACACGCGTAAGGGGGAACGGGATGCTGCTCCGCCTGCCCCGCGCCGGGACCTCGCAGATCGTCGCGCTGCTGCTGATCCTGTCCGCCAACTGGCTGGTGTCGGCGCAGTTCTTCGACATCCGCCTGCAGGACGGCCGGCTGTTCGGCAGCCTCATCGACGTGCTCAATCGCGGCGCGCCGGTGGCGCTGCTGTCGATCGGCATGGTTCTCGTCATCGCCATGCGTGGCATCGACCTGTCGGTCGGAGCGGTCATGGCCATCTGCGGCGCCATCGCAGCCAGCCTGGCCGATGGCCACGCTTTGCCTGTCGTGCTCGCCGCGGCGCTCGGCACGGGTCTTCTGTGCGGATTGTGGAACGGCCTGCTCGTCGCAGCCTTCGGCATCCAGCCGATCGTGGCGACGCTGATTCTCATGGTGGCGGGCCGCGGCATCGCCCAGCTCATCACCGAGGGACGCATCGTCACCTTCACCTCCCCCGGCCTCGCCTTCCTCGGCGGGGGCTCGGTGCTCGGTCTGCCGACGCCGGTCGTGCTGACGTTCGCCATGCTGGCGCTCACGCTTCTCATCGTCCGCGGCACTGCGCTCGGCCTGATGATCGAGGCGACCGGCGGCAATCCGCGCGCCAGCGCGCTGGCCGGGATCGGCACGCGGCTCATCACAGTCGCCGTCTACATGTGGAGCGGGCTGTGCGCTGCGCTGGCCGGCGTGGTCGCGGCTGCCGACATTCTCGGCGCGGACGCCAACAACGCCGGCCTGTGGCTCGAGCTCGACGCGATCCTCGCGGTGGTGATCGGCGGAACCTCGTTGTTCGGCGGACGCTTCAGCGTGGTTCTGGCCGTCGTCGGGGCCCTCATCATCCAGGCCGTCAACACCGGAATCCTGCTCTCCGGCTTCCGCCCCGAGACCAATCTCGTCGTCAAGGCCGTCGTGGTGCTCGCCGTGCTGCTCGCGCAATCGCCACGTCTGTCCGGCCTCGGCATCTTCTTCCGCAGGAGCCGCCCATGACACGCCAGTCCGGCCGGCTGATGCCGGTCTTTGCCACGGCCGCCGTATTCCTCCTCGGCTTTCTGTTCTGCACGCTCGCCTACCCGAACTTCGCCTCGCTCAGGGTGGTGATGAACCTGCTGACCGACAACGCCTTCCTCGGCATCGTCACGGTCGGCATGACCTTCGTCATCATCTCCGGCGGCATCGACTTGTCGGTGGGCTCGGTGATCGGCTTCACGACGGTGTTTCTCGCCCTGGCCATGGAGCGCTGGGGCGTGCCGCCGCTCGTCGCCTTCGTGGCTATCCTCGCCCTGTGCGCCGCCTTCGGCGCGCTGATGGGCGCGGTCATCCAGTACTTCGACCTGCCGCCCTTCATCGTTACGCTGGCCGGCATGTTCCTGGCGCGCGGGGCGAGCTTCCTGCTCTCCACGGAGTCGATCCCGATCACGGCCGATCTCTATGCCCACCTCTCCGATCATGCGATCCGCCTCGCGGGAGGCGCCCGTCTCACGGTGCCGGCGATGATCATGCTGGCCGTCGTCGCGGCCGGCATGGTGCTGCTGCACCTCACCCGCTTCGGCGCCAATGTCTACGCGCTCGGCGGCAGCCGCGCCGCGACGGCGCTCATGGGGATCAACGTCGCGCGGACCACCGTATTGATCTACACGCTCTCCAGCGTGCTGGCCGGGCTCTCCGGCATCGTCTTCTCGCTCTACACGTCCAGCGGCTATTCGCTGTCGGCCGTGGGCGTCGAGCTCGACGCCATCGCGGCGGTGGTGATCGGCGGCACGCTGCTCTCGGGCGGCTACGGCTTCGTCATCGGCTCGTTCCTCGGCGTGCTGATCCAAGGGCTGATCCAGACCTACATCAGCTTCGACGGCTCACTGTCGAGCTGGTGGGCCAAGATCGCCACCGGCCTCCTGCTGTTGGCCTTCATCGCCTTCCAGCAGATCACGCTCCACGTGGCGCGCCGCCCGCGCCTGCGTCCCGCAGGAGTTGCGCTGCCATGACACCGCAGGTCATCGTCATTCCCGCACGCCGCGCGCATTCCAACCACGCGGAGGTGGCGCGCACCATCGGCATCGACATCATCGCCGGACGCTACCCGGAAGGCGCCAAGCTGCCGGGCGACGCGGAGCTCACGCTGCTCTTCGGCGTCTCCCGCCCGGTGCTGCGCGAGAGCGTGAAGACGCTGGTCGCCAAGGGCCTGCTCAGCACCAAGGCGCGCGTCGGTACCGTGGTGCGCGAGCGCGCCGCCTGGAACATGTTCGATCCGGACGTGCTCGCCTGGCACCTCGATGCAGGCATCGACACGCGCTTCCTGCGCGATCTCGCTGAAATCCGCCTCGCGGTGGAGCCGCGGGCCGCCGCGCTCGCGGCCGCACGGCGGAGCGAGGCCGACCTCGGGGTCATGCGCAAGGCGGTCGCTCGCATGAAGGACGAGCCCGGCGCCTCCGACGCGTTCGCCACAGCCGATCTCGCCCTGCACGTCGCGGTGGCGGCGGCCTCGGGCAACCCCTTCATGCGCTCGATCGGCGCGGTCATCGAGGCCGCGCTGCGCGCCTCGTTCCTGCTCAGCGCCCCATCCGACGCGCGCGAGCATGCCATCACCGTCAACGCCCATGGCCGCATCGTCGAGGCCATCGCCGCCGGAGACGACGAGGCCGCGAGCGCGGCGATGATCGACGTGATCCACAACGGCCTGCGCCGGCACGGCGCGGCGGGCTGAGGAGGGAGATCCGATGCCGAGCTCGCTCACTGCCCGACCTTACAGAGGGGTCTTTCCGGTCGTGCCGACGGTATTCGACGCGGACGGCCGGCTCGACCTCGAGGGCCAGAGACGTGCCGTCGACTTCATGATCGACGCCGGCTCGCACGGGCTGTGCATCCTCGCCAATTTCTCGGAACAGTTCGTGCTCACCGACGAGGAGCGCGACCTCGTCATGACCACCGTGCTGGAATACGTCGCCGGGCGGGTGCCGGTGATCGTCACCACCACGCATTTCGCCACCCATGTGTGCGTGGAGCGCTCGCGTCGGGCACAAGGCCTGGGCGCAGCCATGGTCATGGTCATGCCGCCCTACCACGGCGCCACCTTCCGGGTGCCGGAGAGCGCCATCTACGATTTCTACCGGGCCGTCTCCGAGGCCATCTCGATCCCGATCATGGTGCAGGACGCGCCGGTGGCCGGCACCCCGCTCTCGGTGCCCTTCCTCGCGCGCATGGCGCAGGAGATCGACAACCTCGCCTATTTCAAGATCGAGGTGCCGCAGGCCGCCGCCAAGCTGCGCGCCCTGATCGAGCAGGGCGGCGGCGCCATCGAAGGGCCGTGGGACGGGGAGGAGGCCATCACCCTCATGGCCGACCTCGACGCGGGTGCCACCGGCGCCATGACCGGAGGCGGCTATCCTGACGGCATCCGGCAGATCATCGACCCGTATGTCGCCGGGAAGCGCGAGGCCGCGATGGACGCCTATCAGCGCTGGCTGCCCCTCATCAATTACGAGAACCGGCAATGCGGGCTCGCCGCCTGCAAGGCGCTGATGAAGGAGGGCGGGGTCATCGCCCACGAGACCCTTCGAGCCCCACTGCCGGCCCTGCATCCCGCCACACGCGCCGGGCTGGTCGAGATCGCGCGCCGTCTCGATCCGCTCGTGCTGCACTGGGGGTGGTAAGAATGAGCCCGATCCGCCTCGCCATCGTCGGCCTCGGCAAGATCGCCCGCGACCAGCACATCCCCGCCGTCGCAGCAACGCCTGGCATCGTGCTCGCAGCAGTCGCCAGCCGCAACGCGGCCCTCGATGGCATCGTGCATGCGGCGACCCTCGACGAACTCATCGCGCGCGAACCTGAGATCGACGCGGTGGCGCTCTGCACCCCGCCGCAGGCGCGCCGCGCCCAAGCCGCCGCCGCCCTGGATGCCGGCCTGCACGTGCTGCTGGAGAAGCCGCCCGGCGCGACCGTAAGCGAGCTTGCCCCGCTCGTCGCCGCCGCCGAAGCGAACGGCAAGACGCTCTTCGCCACCTGGCATTCGCGCTTCGCACCGGCCGTCGAGCCAGCGCGGGCCTTCCTGGCGCGGCATGCGGCGAGATCGGTGACGATCGCCTGGAAGGAGGACGTGCGTGTCTGGCATCCCGGTCAGCAATGGATCTGGGAGCCGGGCGGGCTCGGCGTCTTCGATCCCGGCATCAACGCCTTGTCGATCCTGACGCGCATCCTTCCCCGCCCGGTCTTCGTCGTCCGGGCGCGCCTCGCCTTCCCTGCGAACCGTGATGCGCCGATCGCCGCCAAGCTCGACCTCGCCGACACGGCGGGCGTGCCCATCCGGGCGGAGTTCGACTTCCTGCAAACCGGCCCGCAGACGTGGGACATCCACGTCGAGACGGACTCCGGACGTCTCACCCTCTCCTCCGGTGGCGCCAAGCTGGTTCACGACGGCCAGACGCTCATCGACGAGAAGGAGACGGAGTACGAGGGCATCTACAGGCGCTTCGTCGAGCTGATCGGATGCGGCGCCTCGGATGTCGACCTCGCGCCTCTGGCCCTGGTGGCCGACGCGTTCCTGCTCGGCCGACGCCGCGACGTCGAGCCTTTCGAGTCCTGGCCATGAGCTCCGCCATGCCGGCCGGCCTTCTGCGCGAGATCTTCGGCACCCTGCCCGACGGACGACAGGTCGAGCGTGTCCGGCTTCTCGGCGCGGATGGCTTCGAGGTCGCGCTGATCACCTACGGCGCCGCGGTGCAGGCGCTCTACGTGCCCGACCGGGGCGGGAGGCTGGCGGACGTCGTGCTCGGCCACGACACGCTGGCGCCCTATGCCAGCGATCGCCGCTTCTTCGGTGCAACGATCGGGCGCTATGCCAACCGCATCGCCGGCGGAACCTTCGCTCTCGACGGCAATGCCTATAACGTACCCGTCAACGACGGGCCGAACTCCCTCCACGGCGGGACTGAAGGCTTCGACCGGAAGCTGTGGAGCATCGAGACGATGGGCGAGGCCCCGCTGCCCTGGGTCAGGCTGGCCTACGCGAGCCCCGACGGCGAGCAAGGCTATCCGGGGGCGCTCGACAACCGCGTGACCTACGCGCTCAGCGGCCCGCGCGAGCTGTCGATCACCTTCGAGGCGACGACCGACCGCCCGACCATCGTCAATCTGACCCATCACGGCTTCTTCAATCTTGCCGGCGTCGAGACGAACGTGGACGCGCTCGGCCATCGCCTGACGCTCCATGCCGACCGGTTCCTGCCGGTCGACGCGGACGCCATTCCGCTCGGGCCGCCCGCGCCGGTCGCCGGCACGCCGTTCGATTTCCGCAGCGGCGAACTGATCGGGGCCCGCATCCGGGAGGCGCACGACCAGCTTCGGCTCGGGCGCGGCTACGACCACACCTTCTGCCTTGCCGACGGCGACACCGCCAAGCCGCGCGTCGCCGCCCGGGTCGAGCACACCTTGTCCGGCCGGGTGATGGAGCTGTTCACCAACCAGCCCGGCATCCAGTTCTATTCCGGCAATTTTCTCGACGGCTCGGCAGCGGGCAAGTTCGGCCGGCTGTATCGCCAGTCGGACGCCTTCTGCCTCGAACCGCAGGCGTGGCCCGATGCGCCAAACCGGCCCGACTTCCCCTCGGCCCGGCTCGACCCCGGTCGGACTTACCGGCACGTCTCCATCTATCGCTTCTCCGTCGCCTGAACCGCAGGGAGCGCCGCCATGCCCGACAATGTACAGAAGACAGGTCGCCAGCTCCGCTCGAAGGCCTGGTTCGACAATCCGACCAATGCCGACATGACGGCGCTCTATCTCGAGCGCTATCTCAATTTCGGGCTCAGCCAGGAGGAGCTGCAGAGCGGCCGGCCCATCATCGGCATCGCGCAGACGGGGTCCGACCTGTCGCCCTGCAACCGCCACCATCTCGAGCTGGCGAAGCGGGTGCGCGAAGGGATCCGTCAGGCCGGAGGCATCGCCATCGAATTCCCGGTCCACCCGATCCAGGAGACCGGCAAGCGCCCGACTGCGGGGCTCGACCGCAACCTCGCCTATCTCGGTCTCGTCGAGGTGCTCTACGGCTATCCGCTCGACGGCGTCGTGCTCACCATCGGCTGCGACAAGACCACCCCGGCCTGCCTCATGGCCGCGGCGACCGTGAACATCCCGGCCATCGCGCTGTCGGTCGGACCGATGCTGAACGGCTGGTTCAAAGGCGAGCGGACGGGATCCGGCACCATCGTGTGGAAGGCGCGCGAGCTGCTGGCGACCGGCGAGATCGACTATGCGGGCTTCGTCAGACTGGTCGCCTCGTCGGCGCCCTCGACCGGCTACTGCAACACCATGGGCACGGCCACGACGATGAACTCGCTCGCGGAGGCGCTCGGCATGCAGCTCCCGGGGTCGGCCGCGATCCCCGCCCCCTACCGCGACCGGCAGGAGATCGCCTACCGCACCGGGCTGCGCATCGTCGACATGGTGCGCGAGGACCTGAAGCCCTCCGACATCCTCACGCGCGAGGCCTTCCTCAACGCCATCCGGGTCAACTCCGCCATTGGCGGCTCGACCAATGCGCCGATCCATCTCAATGCGCTCGCCCGGCATATGGACGTCGAGCTCACCATCGACGACTGGCAGACCTACGGCGAGGACGTCCCGCTGCTGGTCAACCTGCAGCCGGCCGGAGACTATCTCGGTGAGGACTATTATCACGCGGGCGGCGTGCCGGCCGTCGTCAACCAGCTCATGGGAGCGGGCCTCATCGGCGAGGGCGCCCTCACCGTCAACGGCCGTTCGATCGGCGACAATTGCCGCGGCGCCGCCATCGCCGACGAGGCGGTCATCCGGCCCTACGATCGCCCGCTCAAGGAGAAAGCCGGCTTCCGTGTGCTGCGCGGCAACCTGTTTTCGTCCGCCGTCATGAAGACGAGCGTGATCTCACCGGAGTTCCGCGCCCGCTACCTCTCGAACCCCGACGATCCCGATGCGTTCGAAGGCCGCGCCGTGGTGTTCGACGGCCCGGAGGACTATCACGCCCGCATTGACGATCCTGCGCTCGCCGTCGACGAAACCACCATCCTGTTCATGCGCGGCGCCGGGCCGGTCGGCTACCCCGGCGCGGCCGAGGTGGTGAACATGCGCGCGCCGGCCCACCTCATCAAGGCGGGTATCCACGCCCTGCCCTGCATCGGCGACGGCCGTCAGTCCGGCACGTCGGGCTCACCGTCGATCCTCAACGCCTCGCCGGAGGCCGCCGCCGGCGGCGGCCTCGCCCTGCTGCGCACAGGCGATCGCGTGCGCATCGACCTCGCGCGCGGCACGGCCGACATGCTGGTGCCCGAGGACGAGCTGGCCGAGCGCCGGCGCGCCCTCGAGGCGGCGGGCGGCTACGCCTACCCGGCGCACCAGACGCCCTGGCAGGAGATCCAGCGCGGCCTCGTGGGTCAGCTCGAGACGGGCGCGGTGCTGGAGCCGGCCGTGCGCTATCAGCGCATCGCCGAGACCAAGGGGATACCCCGTGACAACCACTAGCGGTCGCGCTCCCGGCGCGGCGTCTCCCACCCCGGAGACGGTTCCGGTCTCGTTGCTATGCGAGGAGCGTTGTCATCTCGGCGAAGGTCCGAGCTATGACCCGGCGACCGACACCGCCTGGTGGTTCGATATCGTCGAGCGCCGGCTCTACGAGTGCCGGCTCGCCAGCGGGACGCCCGAGGTCCATGTGCTGCCCGTCATGGCGAGCGCGCTCGCGCCGTGCGGCGACCGCCGCCAGCTGCTGTGGACCGAGCGCGGCCTGGTGCTCCGCGACGTCGTCACCGGACACCTCGACCCGATCGCGGACGTGGAGGCGGATAATCCACGAACGCGCTCCAACGATGCGCGGGTGCATCCGAGCGGGACCTTCTGGATCAGCACGATGGGCCGCGGAGCGGAGCCCGGTGCGGGAACGATCTACGCCTTTCACGCCGGGACCGTGACGACGCTCTTCACCGGCGTCACCATTCCCAATGCCATCTGCTTCTCCCCCGACGGCGCCTGGGGTTACTTCGCCGACACGCCGACGAACCGGCTCAACCGCGTGAGGCTCGATCCCGCCACGGGCTTGCCGCTCGAAGCGCCCAGCGTTCTCCACACACATATGGGCGAGGGCGGCATCGACGGTGCCGTGACCGACGCCGAAGGTGTGATCTGGTGCGCCGTCTGGGGCGGCACGCGGCTGAACGCCTATTCGCCCGGAGGGCAGCTCATCCGCTCGGTCCGCGCGTCGGCCCGGCAGACGAGTTGCCCGATCTTCGTCGGTCCGGACTTCGACCTCGTGCTCGTCACCTCCGCCTGGCAGGATATGGACGAAGAGGCCCGCGCTGCTGACCCGCATCACGGCCAGACCTTCCTCCTCGACATCGGCGTGCGCGGCAGGCCCCAACCGCGTGTGCAGCTCGCAGGCGGATGATGGGCTGCATTGCATGCGGCAGGTGACAAGCGCGGGAAAGCGTCCTATCGTTATATACGATCGAATATAGCGAGTGAGGCGTGCGTTGGAGATCGAGAGCCGAGCCCTGACCACCTGCGAGGTCACCAACGACGGCCGCGACATCCTGCTCGGGCTGATCGACGGTGCCGGCGTCGCCAGCCATCTGCGCATGCCGGTCGACCAGATCGGCGCGCTGGCGATGACGCTGCCCCGCCTGATCGAGAAGGCGCTGCGCCTGCGCTATCGCGATGCCAGCCTGCGCTACACATTTCCCTTGGGCTCGTGGGACCTCGAACAGTCGGCCGACCCCGGCATCTGCATGATCACACTGCGCACGCCGGACGGCTTCAGCGTCTGTTTCGCCGTGCCCAGGTCGGAGACCGAGGCGCTGAGCGAGGCATTCGCCGCACCGCCCGAGCCGCAACCGGCGGTCCGGGCGAATTAGACGCTTCGCAAGCCGTGATCGACGGGGACTGCGTCGCAGCACTGCTGGGGCTGACGCAGGTCAATCGCCGAATTTCCGGGCGGCATAGTCGATGCCGGCTTGAACCTCGCCCATGGCCTGCTGGATCAGCTGCATGGCGTTGACCCGGTGTCCCCCCTTGTCGGGCGTGGCCTCGCGCAGTGAGACAAGCGCATCGCTGAGGGAAGCCAGGGCGCGCTCCATGTTGCCTTGGTAGGCGACCGCTTCGGGCGCGCTCGCCGCGAGCGCGGAAGTCGCCACTGCGCCGACAGCGGCAAGGCGGATGAAGTCGCGCCGGGACGTGTCACCGATGTTCACGAGAGTGCTCCTTTGATGGATTGATCGTATGGCGTCTGAGAGGTGAGCTGATCGGGCCAGGGGCCACGCGCCCACATTGGGCGGCGAGCGGCCTTGTGGCCGTCGCATCGCTCAGAATCGGTATTCGACCTTCAGCGAGCCGGCGTTCGACTGGTAACCGTCGCCGTAGGCCCCCGTGTATTCGAGCTTCGCGCTCCAGGGGCCGCTGTCCATCACCTGGGCGCCGACATTGACCAGAGCCATCTGCCTGGGCAGGACCGTCTGCGTCCGGAAGCTGCCGGCGCCGATGGGCGCGTTGACGAAGCTCGCATCCGCGGTCCACCCGTTGTCGCTGGCCAGCAGCGCGCCTGCCGCTGCATAGAGGCGCACTGTCGAGCCCGTGCCGAGAGCGATCCGGGTGCCGGCCTCCAGCATCGGCGCGACCATGAAGCGGACGGCACCCTCGCCCTTGACGCGCATGTTCAGGGCCGTGCCGACCTCCGTGTAGCCGTCAGTATGGCCGTAGATGGCGTGAGCATCGATGGAGGGCTTGAGGTACCAATCGCCGAACGGCAGTGCATAGGCCACGCGGCCATGCAGACCGGCGTACTGCGCGCCGAACGATGCGCTGGTGATGTCCGCCGCGCCGTTGACGCCGAGGTAGCGCGAGCTGTCGTAGCGGCCGAAGCCGCCGTCCACCGCTACCGCGAACTGCCAGCGATCCCACTCACGCTTCAACACCAGGCCGGCGGCGCCTGTGTTGCCGTCGAGGTCGGTGATGGCGCCGCCCGCCGACTGCGTGGTCGACCCGTAGGCCAACGAGCCGCCGAGGAACCAGCCGTCGGCGATCTCCTTCTGGCCGCCGACCTGAAGCACCGCACGGTTCTGGCCGAAGCCGGCGAGCCCGCCGGATGAGGCCACGCTGGCGCGGCTCGCACCCGCCCGGCCCCACACGCAATCGCGCTCGCGCCAGGCCGGTCCCTGCCCCTCGAGCGTCGGGCAGTTGTTCATGTTGGCGACGAAGTCCACGCTCGCCTGCGGCTGCAGCGCGCCGACCCGCGTGGCTGCGGTGCCGGCCAACCCACCGAGCACGCCGGCGTAGCTCGCCGTATCGCCCACCGCATTGGCGAGCTTGAGGAACGCGCCGCTCATGCGGCCGGCGTCGTCCGTATCCCAAACCCGCTGCAGATAGTTCGCCGCCGCCTGCTGGGACACGCCAAGAACGGCGTTGTCGTCCTGCAGGTGCGGCTTTGCCGCCACCTGGAGGGTCGAGCCGACGACGCTCGCCGCATAGCTGAACAGATGGCTGCCGGCGAGCTGCGGGCTGGCGCCAAGGCTCGGACCCAGCGTCAGTCCGCCGTCCGCCTGCAGCACCGTCGCCGGCGTCTTGCTCAGGCTCAGCGGGTTGACCTTGATGGTGCCGTCGATCACGGCGGCCTGAGTGACGTGCAGCAGGTCGGCGGTGCGGCCCACATGATCGACGTCGAGCACCAGGGTGCCGGTCGAGGTCTGCGTGAGCTTGCCGTCGAGCTGCACCGTCGCCGTCCGGCCGATGCCGCCGACGATCAGCTTGCCGTCGTTGACGAACTGGCCGCTGCCGCCGAGATGGACGGCCTTCGTGGCGTTGAACGTGCCCTGGGGGTAGTTGTGGACGATGCTGCCTGCGGTGAGAGAGGTGCCGCCGGCCATCGTGCCGTAGTTCTCCACGTCGACGTTGCCCACGGTGTTCGCGACGCTGATGCCGCTGGCCGCCGAGATCGTCCCGTAGTTGGTGACGAGATTGATGGAGCCGGCGGTCGTGCCGGCGGCGCCGCTGTCGATGAAGATGCCGGCGGCGGTGCCCGAGCCGCCCGTGACCGAGGCAGCTGTGTTGTTCGCCGAGCCCACGTTGATCGTGATCACCGAGCCCGCGCCGTTGGTGCCGGTGCTCTGGGCGTAGACTCCGTGCGAGCCGCTCCCGGTCGCCGTCACCGTGCCATCGACGTTGACGTCGACCAAGCCGCCGGTGCCGCTGCCGCCCGCTCCCGACCAGCCGTTGACGGCGCCCGCTGCCGTGGTGACACGGCCGCCGCCGCCGCCGACGCTCTGGGCAAGGATCGCCGGAGCATTGACGCCGCTCGTCGCCACCGACCCGCCCTGGTCCACCGTGACCGTGACCGGCCCGCCGTTGCCGATGCGGGTGCCGCCACCGGTAAAGCCGACGAGGTTGGAGGCCGCCGCCGGGTCGCCGCCGAAGCCGCCGCCGCCACCGATCGACTGCGCCACGATGCCGATGGCGCCATCGCCACTGGTGGTGATGCTGCCCAGCGTCTCGACGTTGACCGATCCGCCATTGCCCACGAACGTGCCCGAGCCGAAGAACGAGGTTCCCGTGGGCGTTCCGCCGGTGAGCAGGCCGCCGCCGCCGCCGATGGACTGCGCGACGATGCCATAGGCGTCGCGTCCTGCCGTGGCGATGGTGCCAGGTTGCGTGCTCGCGGCTCCCTGCGTGCTGCCGTTGAACACGTTCACCATGCCGCCGTCGGCGCAGCCGCTCGTCTGGCAGGTGCCGGCCGAGCCGCCGAAGGTGAGCCCGATCTGGTAGGTGTCGCCGGTGAGGTCTGCGCCGCCGCCGGTGTTGGTGTCGGTCGACAGCGTCTTGACGAAGCCGCCGCCGCCACCGATCGACTGCGCCACGATGCCGATCGAACGATGGCTCTGGGTCAGGATGGTGCCGCCGCCGTTGTCGACCGTCACGGTATTACCGGCGCCGGTGGCACCGCCGTCACCACCGATCGAGATCGCCACGCCCAGCAGCCCGGTCTTCGCGCCGGAAAGGCCGCCCTTGCCGCCGCCGCCGCCGATCGATTGGGCGACGATGCCGTTGGCGAGCCCGCCGGTGGTGGTGATGCTGCCGCCGGTATTGGATACATCGACGACGCCGCCGCTGCCGCCGCTTCCTCCGGTTCCGCCGACGCCGAAGGACGACGTTGGATCGAGGCCACCGGTGGAGGCCGAGGCAGCGCCCGCAGAACCGCCCCCGCCGCCGATCGACTGCGCCCAGATACCGTCCGACATCTGGCCGACGGTGCCGATCGGGCCGCTGTTGGCCACGGTGACAGTGTTGCCGTTGCCGCCGCTTCCGCCGCTGCCACCGACCCCGATCGTGAGCTTGAAGCTGCCGATGGCGCTGCCGTCGGTGGCACCGCCGCCGTCCTCCGACAGGCTGTCCAGGTCGTTCGCCACGTTGCCGGTCGATGTGCCACCGCTGCCGACGAGCGAATTGGCCATGCTGATCAGGCTGTTGATGTCGGTCTTGCCGGCGACCTGCGCGGCGGCGTTGGAGTTGACGTTGCCGTTCTGATCCACGAGGGCGCCGACGCCGAGGTTGAGTCCGCTCTGGAGACCTGTGATGGCGTTGCCGTTGCCGCCGGCGTTGTCGGTTGTCTTGCCGCCGAGCGAGCTTCCCGCCTTGCCGCCGGCGCCGCCGCCGCCGCCAATGGACTGAGCGTAGATGGCCGTCGCATCGGCGCCGAAGGTGACGATCGAACCGCTGTTGGTCGCGGTCACGCTGCCCCCGGCGCCCCCGCTGCCACCGCTGCCGCCGGTCTTGACGGCGAGGCCCAGGGTGCCGCCCGACTGGGTGGCCGCAGCGCCTCCGCCAGCCCCGCCGCCGCCGCCGATCGACTGCGCCAGCAGGCCGTAGCCGGCGTCGCCGAGGGTCAGGATGCCGCCGGTATTCGTGGCGTTGGCGGTGCCACCGTTGCCGCCGCCACCACCGGTGCCGCCGAGCCCGATGGAGGTGTTGCCGGTGGTGCTGCCTCCCTTCGACACCGCATTGCCGTCGCCGCTGCCGCCGGCGCCGCCGCCGCCGCCGATCGACTGAGCCACAATGCCGCTGCCGCTCTCGCCGGTAGCGATGATCACGCCGGAATTCTCCGCGTCCGCTGTCTGCGCCGCGTCCGAGCCGCCACCACTGCCGCCGATGGAGAGGCTCGTGTTGATGGAATAGCCCTGGCCGTTGATCGTCGAGCTCGCCTTGGAATCGCCGCCGGCGCCGCCGCCGCCGGAGATGCTCTGGGCAACGAGGCCCGACGAGCCGGCGCCCGAGACGGCGATCAGGCCGCTGTTGCCGGCCCACACGTTGCCGCCCGCCCCGCCGGTGCCGCCCGCGCCGCCAATAGCGGCGGCGAGCGAGAAGTTGACCAGCGGCGGATCGTCGTCTGAGTTCACCGCGATCGTATAGGCTTGCGCGACCGAGGCGCCGCCGACACCGCCGCCGCCGCCGATCGACTGGGCCAGGATCCCGTGGGAATCAGCGCCCGTGGTGAAGATCGTGCCGCTGTTGACGATCCGGTTGGCGGCGGTATCGCCGACATTGCTGCCGTCGCCGCCGCCGCCGCCCGTACCGCCGATGGTGACGGCCGATCCCCACAAGACCGACGTGGTGTAGCCGATCGCCGATCCGCCGACGCCGCCGCCACCGCCAATGCTCTGGTACACCATGCCGGACGAGTGCTGGCCGCTGGTCTGGATGGTGCCTGAACTGCCGCCGAGCACCGAACCGCCGCTGCCGGCGCCGGCGCCGGAGCCGCCGACCAGATAATTGACGATCGCAGTGCTGCCGGTTGCATTGCCGCCGTTGCCGCCGCCACCGCCGATCGATTGCGCGACGATGCCAGCGGAGCGGTCGCCAAGCGTCCTGATCGCGTTGCCCAACGTGACCGACACCGTCGAGCCGCTGGCGCCGCTGTTGCCGTTGCCGCCCACGGCGAAGCCGCCACCGCTGTCCGAGCCGCCGCCGCCGCCGCCGCCACCGAGCGATTGCGCCAGGACAGCGATCGAATCCGCACCTGCGGTTGAAATCGACCCACCGCTGCCGGTGATCGTGACGGCACCGCCGGGAGCTGCCGTGCCGCCGCCGCCGCCGCCGCCGGTAAAGCCGTCGGCCGTGCCGCCTGCACCGCCACTGCCGCCTGCGGACACGGCCATAACGCCAGGGCCCCCGCCTATGGTGATCGCGCCGTTGAGCGTGGCCGTGATCGTGCCGGCCGTGCCGCCGTTGCCGCCGTTGCCGCCGCTGCCACTGTCGGCCGTGCCGCAGTCATGATTGGTCGGGCTGCACTTGTAGGCATTGCCGCCGTTGCCGCCATTGCCGCCGAAGGATTCCAGCAGCAGGCCGTAGCCGGCGCCCGCCGTGATCGTTGCGCCGCTCGCCAGGGTCATGCTGACATTGCCGGCATTGCCGCCGGTACCACCATCTCCGCCCATGATCTGGACCGCGCCGGTGATGTCGTTTGCCCCGTTGCTCCCCTGGCCGCCCCAGCTCGATACCTGCACGCCCCACCAGTTGCTGGCGCTGGTGACGCTGCCGCCCAGGGTCAGGCTGGTGTTGCCGCCGTTGCCGCCGTTGCCGCCGTTGGAGGCATAGTGGCCGTAGCCGCCGTCGGTCCCCGGACCACCCGTGCCGCCCCAGCTCCACAGCCGCAGCGCAACGACCGTGGACGTGTCGCCTTGGGCCGTTGCCACCGTGCCGTTGAAGCTCTGCACGATGACATTGCCGGCGTTGCCGCCGGTCCCGGGATTGCCCGTATTGTCCGAGCCATACGAGCTCTGCGAGCCTGAGCCGCCGGTGCCGCCCTGGCTGAAGAACGAGACCAGCGCGCTGCCAGGGGCGATCCCGGTCGCAGTCACGCCGGAACCGACGTTGATGCCATAGATGCCGCCGGCATAGCCGCCAGGGCTGCCCGCGTCGCCGTCGCCCCTGGCATCTCCACCCGTGCCGCCGAGCATGGTGATCCCGATCGCCCCGTTGGCGTCCGTGCCGACGTAGCTCGCGCTAGCGGGAAAGGGCGTGGTGATGTCGGGATTGCTGGCGCCGGTGGTATGATCGGCAACGCCCGGGTAGAAATAGACGAAGCAGTTCTGGCCGTTCGTCGTGCCGCAGGGAGCGACGGCCTGCGCCAGGCTCGGTGTCGCCGCAGCGGCCACGACTACGGAGCTCAGGGCGGTCGTCGCGAGCAGCAGCGACGGCACGCGTGGCCGGCGCCGGCCTGATGTGCTGGATATCATGACGCCCCCCTCGGCACGATATGACGGAGATCACCCCGGTCTTGCGATTTTTAGCCGAAGCCGGCGCGTGGCTTGTCAGGCGGCAAAGCTGATAATCGTGTAGGTCGCGCACCTACATATTTGCGGGCGGACTGGCCCATAATCGGCGTATCGCTGCGAGCCTGCCCGAACCCGGACGATGTCGCCCGTGCCCCAACCCTTCCGCCTCCTGATCATCGACGACCATCCGGTGGTGCTGTTCGGCCTGCGGCTGCTGTTTTCCGACAACCCGGGCGTGGAGATCCAAGGCGAAGCGCAGGACGTGGCCGCGGCGCGCCAGCTCACCGAAGTCCATAGGCCCGATTTCATCGTCCTGGATCTCGTGCTCGGCGGCCGCGACGGCATCGAACTGATCAGCGAGTTGCTGAAGATCCACCCCGCGGCCCGCATTATCGTCTATTCGAGCCAGGACGAGCGCCACTTCGCCCGCCGCGCGCTCCAGGCGGGCGCCCGCGGCTATGTCGCCAAGTCCGAGAGCTTGTCCGTGGTCGCCACGGCGGTGAATGCGGTGGCGGCGGGCGAGCTGTTCGTCAGCGCCGCCGTCCAGCAGATGCTGCTGCATGATTTTGCGCGCAACGCGTCCCCGTCCGTGTCGCCCTACGACTCCCTCTCGAACCGCGAGCTGCAGGTGCTCAGGATGATCGGCGCGGGCTTCTCCTCGCAGGACATCGCAGCGGAGCTCAACCTGTCGATCAAGACGATCGGCACCTACCGGGAGCGCATCAAGGTCAAGCTCGGTCTGGACCGGGCCAGAGCGCTGGAGCAGATCGCCACCACCTTCGCCCGGTCCGATCCCACCGCATGATCTGGCTCCGCCGGCAGGTCCAGTGGGCCAGGGCTGCTCTCGTGGATGGCCTGGAGAGCTCCGCCGGGGCGCCGGCGGACGACACGGCCGGTCGTCTCAATCCGGTGCGCATCGAGCTGACCGGGTACATCGGCCTGGTCGATGCCACAGTCGAGCTCGTCTTCGCCGTCGTTCGCTCCAGCGCGCCCCTGGTCGTCCTGTGGACGGTCGCCCTGATCGGGCTGGCCGGCTTCATCGCCGTCGCCCGCGCTGTCCGCACGGGCGGTGTCGCGCCGACCGTCGAGCCCCGTCTCACCACCGCCTACATCCTGTTCCTTCTCCCCATGTCGGCGATGGCTGGCTACTTCATCGCGCTGGGCGGTCGGCTGCCCGCCGGCTACGCCATGCTGATCCTGGCGATCTCCGCCATCTTCATGGTGCCGCCGCGGCGCTTCGCAGCCATCGCCGGGCTGACCTTCGTCTTCTACCTCGCGCTGCTCCTGGCGCTCGACCACGACGTCTTCGAGCGCATCGTCGCCGCTTTCAATACCGGGCTCGCTGTCTTCGGCGCGGTCGTGATCCGCATCATCCTCTACCAGCTCCGACAGCGGGAGCGACGGCAGCTGGGCATCATCGCCGAGCAGAACGAGGCGCTGCTGCGCGCCAACACGGTCCTTGCCACGCACAACAGCGAGCTCAACGAGTTGATGGCCGTCGCCGCGCACGACCTGCGCAGCCCGCTGTTCGGGCTGCGCAACCTGCTGGACCTGGCGCGCAGCCGCGAAGCCGCGTCGCCCGAATTCTACCGGAGCGTGCTCGACGAAGGCAGCCGGAGCATCGAAACCATGCTGGCGCTGGTCGGCCGCCTGCTCAAGGCGCACGAGGTCGAGGGTCTGCCTCGCATCGCCGTCCGCGCCGAAGACTTGCGCAGCGCCACGCTGGCCGCCACGCGCCGCAACGCCGTGCTCGCCCGAAGCGCTCGCATCACCATCGAGCCGCACCTGCCGTCCACCCCCATCTGGGCGCTCGCGGAGCAGGACGCATTGGCCCAGATCCTCGACAACCTGCTCTCTAACGCCGTCCGGTTTTCGCCGGCAGACGCGGTCGTCGTCGTTGCGTGCGGCACTGAAGATGACCACGCGGTCATATCGGTGATGGATACAGGCGCAGGGGTGCCGGCGGACGAGCAAGGGCATCTGTTCGGCAAGTTCCGCCGCGGCTCGAACGAACCGCAGCGGGGCGGGCGCGGCTCAGGCCTGGGGCTGTACATCTCCAGCAAGCTCGCCGCCGCCATGGGCGGGGAACTGCGCCATGAGCCGCGGCCAGGCGGTGGCGCCATATTTTCGATGACGCTGGTCAGCGCCGACGCACCATGACGGCCACCGCCGGCCGATCATGGGGCACGGAGCGTGGCTTCCGACGCCGCTGCTGGTGAGGTTATGGCTGGGGCGCCAGGGTCTTGTGAAAACTCGTAAATAATTGGTATTACTTTGTTTTCACCGAAAACTGTTACGCCTTGGGTCTCGACGGACAGTCTCTAATGGCACTCGCAAACCAATATCACACGGCGCTCCAGGAGCAGCCGCTATTACGCGCGTATCGGCATCCCGCTCGACGTTCGGCAGCACCATCTAGGCCTCGATGGGAAGCCGAAGCGTGAGCTTTGGCGCTCGCTGGGCACGAGCGACCCGCGAGAGGAGAAGACACGCGCCCGCCCCGTCCTGGCGTCGTGGGAGAACGAGTTCGCCGAGTTCCGCCAGCGTCGGCAGATAAGTGAGCAGGAAATCCGCGAAGCGCTGTGGACCCGCTATGTCGAGCTGACCAGCGCTGGTGAGCAGTTCCGCGCCGGCTTGCCCGATAAGGATGACCTCGGCGACGTGTGGGCCGTGCTGTGAGCCGAGTTCGGGGACGACGACCTAGAGGCCTATCGCTTCTATGAATACGTCCGCGATCGGCACGCGATGGAGCGGCAAGAGCGGGCGCCCCGGCTGGAGAAGCTCAAGCTCGATCTTGGCCACGGCGATACATCAACAGCCCGTGCCGAGGTGATGCGAGCGGCTGAGGCGAAGGGGCGTGAGGTTGAGCGCGGTAGCGCTCCATACAAGGCTATGGCCTCGGGCTTCATGCGCGCCGAAATCGAGGCCTTGCAGCGCGCCAACGAGCGCGACCCGGGCGACGGGTTGGAGCGGGAGCGCGACTGTTCAAGACCTCCTCGACGATTTACGTTGGGCGTAGATCGAAGCGGCGGCCGTAGACTGCGCATGGTCAACCGTCGGCCGCCCCAGGCGCTTGACGCTGTCAACGATGATCGAACCGAGGACGGCGCCATGTTTCGGAAATGGCTTGTTATTTTGTTTATCGTGACTTCCCCTTCGCCTGCTTTTGCAGAATGCCGGGGCTACTCAGGCCCCGGCGGTCCTTGTTATTCAGGCCCTGGTGGTGGGTTATACGCGGGACCGGGTGGTGGATTGTATACTGGACCAGGTGGCGGGCTGTACGCCGGGCCAGGCGGGGGGCTGTACACTGGGCCGGGCGGCGGGCTGTACGCTGGGCCGGGCGGGGGGCTCTACAGTGGCCCGGGAGGTGAGATGTATTCGGGCCCCGGCGGCGGGCTATACACAGGGCCAGGCGGGGGTCTCTACAGTGGCCCTGGCGGAGGCATCTACACTGGCCCCCCGAGTGAGGACGGCTATAAGGGGCCTTGGGGCCCCTGCATTACTGGGGCTTATGGTGAAGATTGGCAGCAGAAGAATTGCCCAAACTAAGCACTGGCCTTCATTGGGCGGCGCCGCCTTGCCATGTCACCAGTTCAAGATCCCGCCCGGCAGCGGTTCTGTGTTTCGCTAGAACACGAAAAATGAAATAAGTGCCGCTACGCAGGCGGAGGCTGTGGTTCGCATAGCATCCCCCAACGGGAAAAGCCTAGCCTTAACGCTAGCCACTTGCCAAGATCTCGCGCGCGCCGTCCCGTCGCAAGCTAGGCGCGGCCCAGGCCATCGGCGATCAAGATGAGGTCTGGGTAGAGCGGCGGGCGAGTGCCGGGTGTCTTTAGCCAGAATCAAGCTTCCGTTCTGGCGATGTTTTTTTCGATGCGCGGCTCGAATCAGGCTTTGCGACAGACCGTCGCGGGCAGTCGCAAAAGCGCCCTGCCCACCCGTGGCACACGCCAAACTGTTGCATTTGGTCTCTGGCGATGGATCTCGTCCATCACTTAACCTATTGATTCAATTGAATAACTAAAGAATGGCTGGGGCGCCAGGATTCGAACCTGGGAATGACGGTACCAAAAACCGTTGCCTTACCACTTGGCGACGCCCCAAAGCGTCGCGGACCATAATGGCGTGGACGGCCGCATGCAATGCGCGGCGCAAGCAACGGGACCAGGCTGTGCATATCCCTGGGGAAGCCGGCTGCGGCGACGGCGCGGCCCGACCTATTCGGTGATCTTCGTCGACGGTGCGGGCGGCGTCGACGACGAGATCGCCAGCAGATCCAGGGAGCGGATGATCGACACCAGCGCCAGCACGATGACCACCACCCGCAGGATCATCCTGATGCGCCCGTCGAAAGGCAGGAAGCTGATGAGCCAGATGATCAGGCCAGCGATGAGGATGGTCACGAGCGCATGGGTCAGCACGGTGATGGTCAAGCTTTCGGCCTCCGCGGTTACCTTGGCCCTCGCGCATCCGTCGCAATCGGCGCACGGGTCCCTGCGCAGATATCTAGAGCCGCCGGGCTGGCCGGCTAGACCATGGCTTGCCGATCGGTCGCTATCCGCAAGTTGCTAAGTCTACATAACCATTTGAACTGTATATATTTATTTGGTTCGACGCGCCCGTCCGATCGGGTGGCCGCCTCACGACCACCGTCCGTCGGAGGCCGTCTTCCGACCACACGGACAAGCTCGAGGTCTCCGCGTCTGCAGCGCCTCGCGCCGGCCACCCATCGTCGTCCGTCCCCGCGCCCGGGGCTCCTCCGGCATGTCGCAAACCGGGCCGCCGAACCCATCCTATCCACAGGAGCTTCGGCTTGCCCGTAAAGCGGCTTGCGATGCCGAGGCGACGTCGCTATAAGTCCGCCTCCGCCGGGCCACGCCCGGCGCTGTCGGAGTGTAGCGCAGCCTGGTAGCGCACCTCGTTCGGGACGAGGGGGTCGCAGGTTCAAATCCTGCCACTCCGACCAGTACTCAGCGCATCCGGTCCCGAGACGCCGGATGGCTTGACCGGCACGATCGTGGCATCGCCGGGTTTATGGTGGCTGCGATCAGTGCATCGTGACCGTCTTCCGCGGCTTGGGCGTCGGCTCGGTCTGCACGGGCTCGGGCTGCATCTCCTGGAGCTTCGCGTTCAGCTGCGCCCGCACATGCACGAGCACCTGCTCGATGTAGGCGCGCGCCTCCGCAAGCCCCCTGTCGTAAACAGCGGGCGTAAAGTCCGTCCGGTCGATAGCGCCCAGCTTGAGCCGCATGGCTTGCGCGAGCAGCCCGATATCGTCGTCGTGACGGCCGACGACGAGCTCGGCTGCCAACAGGCGGATCATGTTGACGAGGCTTTTGATGGTGACCGTCACGTGGTCGTTCGATGGTTCTTCCATCGTCATCTCCAAGCGAGCATCGGCTCTCGCTGGGGAAGAGGGCTTGGCCCGCGCTGATTCGCGCGCGACTCAGCGCCCGTCCTTGCGGAGCGACCGCGCAAGCGAATGGATCGTGCTCAACCAAAGAGTTGGAGCGGGCCGCCAGGCCCACACGCCGTCCCGCTGTCACTGCCGCGGGACTCACGCTCCGGGCGCCCCTCGCCGCCCGTACGCACCGGCACCGGGTGCTTCGTCCCGATACCGAACTGATTCTCAGATTATACGTCCCAATCCGGCGGGAGAATGCTCGAACGCCGCGATATACCCCCATTCTTTAGTCGAGTGTGGGTCGACGACTGGCGGCTCATGGAATTAAAGCGCGCTCGGCGAGAGACCGCCGTTACTGACCTTGGCATCCGGCCAGATGCACTTGCGCACTATTGGGGACGGGCATAGTCGCAGGCTCGGATCGATCCGGTCCCACCGAGCTCGATGCGACGTGTCAATGGGCGCGCGACCGGCGATACGCTTCCCGTTGCGCGTAGACGCCGGCGATCAGGTCCTTGGCCAATTGCTCGGCCTGCTCGCCGGACAGCTGCAGCGCGTGGCCTCTGCCCGTCTCGTCGATCAGATAGAGCGACAGAGCCTCGGCCTCGCGCGGCAGACGACGCTCGACGCGCCATCGGCATAGGCGCTCAGCTTCGTCGCTTTCGTCCGCCATGCTTGCCATAAGCGCCCTCACGCCGGCAAGCCTAGCAACTTCGGCGACGGCTTACAATCAATCTGAGATTGACTGGATTCCCGAGAACTATGGTGTCGACGCGGCTGATTCGGCCAAGGGAGCCGGGCTCGTCAATTCGACCTCTGGCGCCGAGGGCGTCGTACGCTCGGCGACTGGCGCCGCAGATGCGGGCCCTGCCACCGCGGCCCTGTCGGCAGCTGGCCGCTCCGGCCTTGGCTGCGCAGGCGTCGGCCTCGCAGCAACCGCCTGGTCGGATACCGGCCTGCCGGGGCTTGGTCTCTCCGGCGACGCCGGCTCGGGCGCGCCCTTCTCAAGGGTCGGTTGCCGCTCGGGCGCCCCGCGCTCCACCGCCGGCCGCTCAGGCCTCGGCCTCGGCGCCGCCGTCGGCGCAGCTGACACCGGTCGCTCGGGCGTGCCCTTGTCGAGCGCCGGCCTATCATGCGTGGGGCCGCCCGCCGGCTGTGGCTCGGGCGCTGCGCGCTCTGCCACCGGCTGCGCCGACACCGGCTTGGCGGGCGCGGGCCTCGCCGGCGCCGCGGGCCCCGCAGGTCGCCGTCGCTCGGGCTGGCCCCTGTCGGGCGTCTGCGCTCCTGCCGGCTGTCGCTCGGGCGCTGGGCGCTCCGCCATCGAAGCGGCTGCTCCGGGTCTCGCCGGCGCCGCCGGGCGCGCCGGACGCGGCCGTTCGGACGGACTCTCCGGCACGCCCTTGTCGAGCAACGGCCTGTCGGCCCGCGCGGATTGGGCCGACGGCCCAACCGCTGACGGCCGCTGCGGCGCGGCTGGCTCAGCCGCAGGCTGCTCCGATGCCGGCCGATCGGGCGCCGGCTTGTCGACTGGCTGCTTCATCACCAACGGTGTGCCGAGCCCCTGCGCCGGAGCGCGCTTCGGCAAAGTCTGGTGGAAGTCCACCAGCCAGCGCTTGGAATTCTGGTAGAAATTCTCCGCATGCAGGCGTGTGTTGCGTGTCGCAGCCCTCGTCGGCGCGATCAGATCCCCGAGCACAACCAATCCCACGACGTCGGGCAGCAGCATGATCTCGCCGGGACGCCCGATGAACGACAGGAAAGGCGGGATATTCCAAAGCGCGTCGACCAGGAGGTTCGCGTCGTGGAAGACGATGATGGCGTCCTTCTCGACCAGCTTGAGGACGTTGAGGAAATCGGTGAACGCCGCCCGATTCGTATGCTCGCCGTCGATCAGCGCCAGCCTGATGTCCGTCCCGACCGCAGCAGGCGTAAGCTGAGCCGAGGTGCCGTCGATGGTCTTCATCTTGGCAAAGGCGGCTCCTGGTGCAGCCTTCTCCAGGGTGGCCATCATCGCCGCGGTGGTATTTTCATTGTAGCGAAATGCGACACCGCGCTCGTCCGGCTGCATCGGCGTACGAGAGTCGAGGGACACGATGCCCCGGCAGCGCTCGTCCAGCAGATGGGGCAAGATGCTGCCGCCCCTGTAGGACCCGATTTCGAAGTACTTGTAGCCTCGCTCGCCGTAGTACGACGCAACGATATCCTGCAGCAGCAGCAGGGACCGCCGGTCGTTCGGTGAGGTCTGCGTCTCCACCGAAAAGAGCGAGAGATCGCCCGATGCTACTCTGGTCGCAATACTCATGACGCCCGCCACTTGAGATCAGCCAGCGGCAAGGTAGTCCGCCGCTGCCCTCTCCGACAAGGCGTCTTTTTCGCGATTCGGCAACCGGCGAGCCATAGGGCCCTGTCCGCCGCAACCGGCTCCGGCCGCCCTGATCAACGCGACGCCGTCTCGTGCGGGTCCGGCGGCTCGGCTAAGAGCGCCCCGAACTCGCGCGCTGTGAAGGCGATGGGCCGACTGGGGCGTGCACCAGGGCCGTCCTCACGCTCCACCTAGCAGGGGCATGAGGCCGGTCGGGGACGAGGCCGATGCCAAGATAAAGAGCTGGAGTGGCAGCGCCGATTCGATCGGAGCTGCCGTTGCTCTAGCAATTCGAGCAGATGCCGTTGACCTTGCGCTTCAGCTCCGCGTCCCGCTTGACGAAGTTGCGCTCCTCCACGTCCTGGCGCGACTTGTTGCGAGCGATGAAAGCCTCGAGATCGCGCTCGCCTGCCTGCCCCGCCGCGGCCTGCGTCGGCTTCTCGGCCTTCTCCAGTTTGGCGGCCAGGCCACTCCCGGACGATGCGGCCACTGCGGCCAGCGCTCCGGCGGCAACCCAAGCTCTCAGCACTCGCATCGTGTTCTCCTGCCTCGACCGGCGCCCGTGCTCGGGGACGATTCCCCAAGTGCGCGCCCCGGTTAGCCAGCCTTCTTGTCGCTCACATGGGTTAATGAGAGCGAAAACAAGGCGCATCAATCGGTAGCCGGATCCTCGCCCGGGCCGCGGAAACCCGCGGTGCCTACGCGCACCGACCATAGCAGATCGGGAATGCACTGGATAACGGTCGCACCCGACCGCGCCTAGAGCGCTTTGCGATTGGGTGGAACCACCCAATCGTAGAAAAGCGCTCCAGATTCAAAAAGTTATGAGCATTTCGCAATTGGATGATCTCATCCAATTGCGAAATGCTCTAGCTGCTCCGCGGGCACGGCTGAGCGCAAGCCCCATTTCGCCACCCCAACGGGGCAGCGGCGCCAGTCCCCGCGGATAGCGGCACTCAGCCGTCGCTGACCGGCAGCTCGCGCGGTCCCGGCGGGTGATCCGACACATGCGCCTCCAGGATGTGCATATACTGCTGAGAGGCGCAGGACATCTTCACATAGTAGCGCTTTCTCTCGGTCGCGCGCGACGGCTCATTGGTGTCCACCACGCCCGAGACGTGGACGTGCTCGGAGCCGAGCCCGGACACGTCCGGGCCTTCATGGAACTTGGCGAGCCCCGGCGAGCGCAGCAACGCCATGACGGCCCCGCGCGCCGATCTGTGGGCCATGTCATAGCTCGTGCAAACGGATGGTATCCGGAAGTAGACCACTGCCGCGATGGCTAGAATAAGGCCGCCGAACAGCGTCGACTTGATGAATGCATCCACGATGGCACCGTCTGCTTGGGCGGGAAATGATCGCAGCAAAGCCTCGCGCAGGCAAGAGCTGGCGGCTAATCGGGCGTCGCAGCCTGCCCGGCCTTGCTCTGTGCCGGCCCCGGGGCCGAGCGATCCGACAGCAGGTCGTCGATGAAGTCGATCGTGTGCGCGCCGGGATTGCACCTGAGCTTGACGACGAAATCCTTCTGCACGACGGCGCCGGGCTTGTCGCGAATGTCGACGCTTCCCGTGACCTCGATGTCGAGAGAGCCGACGCCGGTGATTTTCAGATCGTCGTTGAACTTGGCCATTTCCGGAAAGATCGCGTGCGCCTTGACGGCCCCCAGAGCCGCCGACTTGATCTGGGGAACGTTGTCACATGTGGATTTGACACTGAAGTAGGCGACGACGATGACACCGACGAACGGCACGGTGAACAGCGCGCCTATGAGATATTTGTTCACGGCCTGCCCTGCTCGCTTGCGCCTGCGTGGTCGCGGCGGGTGCCGCCCCTCTCGGGCGGACCGTTCACCTCCACATCGACCCGAAGCGTGGAGAGTCTCCCTGAGGCGCCCCACGGCTTCGGCCGCGCTGAAAATCGCAGGGCTTCGCGGCGCTGACAATGGGGACCCGCTGCGACGCGCGAACGCACGGCTGGAGTGATCGCAAGGCGCTTCTGCCCCCGACTACAGGCCAGCCTTGCCCGCGAGGCCGCGGAGCGCCGCATCGAGCAGGCGCCCGAGACGAGGCGAAACGTCGTGGGGGGCGCTCACCTCGATGAGGCCCTGGCGGATTGCGTCGTCAGCCGAGAGGCGGCCGGCGGCGATGGCGGCGATCACCGCGTGGGCCGTGCTGACGAGCGCCTCGGCCGGGTCGGCAGCGACGTGAGGGGTCATGGCGACGCTGCCGCCATCGATCACGAAGCGGCTGCGCAGTCCCGATTCGACCAGCAGCACGGAGAACGTGAGCGGCAGGCCAGGCTCCGTCTCGACGGCGCGGGCCAGGACCCGGCGCAGGTGCCCGAGCTCGGCGACGACGCGATGGTAGGCGAACATGTCGCCGGGACGCACTTCGACGTCGCGCGGGTCGACCAGATCGTCCTCCACCGCCACCAGCACCGCGGCGCCCACCGGCGTCGATCGCCAGGGCTCGCCCGGCCCATCCATGGCAGCGCCATCGTAGCCGCAGGACCGAGCCGGCCCCGCCGTCGCCATGCATGTGACCAGCACACCGAATACGGCCGCCTTGGAAAGGCGAGAGTTATGTCGTGCTGCGAGCATATCCTGCGCTCCCCGGATCCGGTGCGCGGCAATGGGCACCTGCTTACCACCGCCAGCCGGCCGGCACCATCCGATGCGATTGGTCCGCCTGCGGCTGCGGCCGCAGCCACATGAATCGAACCAACCCGAGCGTTGTCCGTTTACCGTGACGTCGAGCGCCCGAGCCAGGCGCGCGGGCCGCATGCGCGCCCGCAGGTAACCGCAGGAACGCATCGAGTCTGAGCCGAATGATTCAAGCGATCGCCCTTGACGGCGGACCTATCAACGCCTTTACCCGTTACCGAAACGGATTTGCTGCAGTGCGCAGTGGGCCACATGATCGGGCGTGGGCGCGGCCGCGCCGCCGATCCGCGTCGTCGTCAACTTCAGGTGCGGGAACCGGAGGTGAGCATTGAAGCGTAAGCAGGTCGCGGCGCTGCCCTATCGCACCGGCAAAGGGATCGAGATCCTGATCCTCACCTCGCGCAGCACGCGGCGGGCCGTGATCCCCAAGGGCTGGCCGATCAAGGGCATGAAAGACTTCGCCGCGGCCGCCCGGGAGGCACTGGAGGAAGCCGGTCTGACCGGCAAGATCGACAAGCGGCCGTTCGGCACCTACGAATATTGGAAGCGGCTCGACGATCATTTCCGGTTGGTCGACGTGTCGGTTTACCCCCTGCGCGTCACCCGCCAGCGCAAGAGCTGGCCGGAAAAGCAGCAGCGCCAATCCCGCTGGCTGTCGGCGGCCGACGCAGCGCTGATCGTCGACGAGCCGGGCCTCGCCGTCCTGATCGAGAGCTTTGCGCGCCAGCTCGGTGGCAAGCAGGCCAAGTCGGGCGAGCGGCGCGGCAGGCGCCGCACCAAGAAGCGCGGCAAGAGCATGTCGCCGCCCGAGGCGAGCAACGACAATATCGGACGCGACGACAGAGCTGACGACGACATGGTCCACCGACCGCAGCCGGTGCTCGTCGACTAAACCTGCCCTACATGTCGTGTCGTGACGGCGACAGCGAGGGTTTCGATGCCATCGCTCCGTTTGCATCTCGCGCCGTGGCGTCGGCCCGCCGCGAGCCCAGCTCGGCAGCGAGCCGCTGCCCCAGTTCTCGCCCGGGCGCTTCGACGTAGCGATAGGTAACGGTAGCGACGAGCAGCACCAGCGCCACGAAGACCACTACGAGGACATCGCCGAGGTAGGGATCGGACATCATCAGCAGGCGGCCGTCCGGCATCGGCGAGAAGCCCGCTCCGCTGGATAGCCGCTTCAGCGAGAAGGTGATCGGGATGATCAGGAATACGTGCACCATGTAAACGGAGTAGGAGATGCGGCCGAGAAACTGTGCCGTCGCCGAGGTCAAGGGCGTAGCCAGCGGGCCGACGTCGCCGACCAGGAGGGCGAGGGCTACGCCGAACAGGGGAACCACCGCAAAAGCCCAGGGGCCGCTCACGAGCGCAAGCACCGCAAGCACCGCTGCGGCAACGGCGAGCTGCGCTGCGGCGAGCCCGCCGCGGCCGATCCCGTCCGCAAACCTGCGCCACGATGGCTGCCGGATGAAGCTCGCGATGCAGACGCCGAGCGTGAACCCCGCGGCGCACCGCGCCGAGCCGCTGAACGTACCGAAGGCACCCACGGCGATCGGCCAATAGAGGGTCACCGCCGCCAGCGCGGCCAGTTGCGGCATCGGCCCGCGCCGTGCCTCGACCGAGCCCGTATGCGAGGGCCGGCGGCCGGCTGTGGGCCATGAACTGCGCCCGGATCTTTGGGGCGTTGCCGCCCGCCCGTTGCCGCTCCATAGGGGGCTGAGCATGAGCAGGCCGAACACGATGTAGGCGGCGAACTCGCACGAGATGCTCCAGCTCGGCGCATTCCAACCGACGGTGCCGTTGAAGCCCAGCCCCTGCACCAGGAACAGGTGCGCCACGACGAGGTCGAGCCCACGCTCGTCGGCGAACGGCAGCGGCCCATTGGCGGGGTGGCCCATCGCGACCCACACCGCCCGCGCCGTTTCCAGCGCCAGGAAGCAGGCCAGGACGAACAGATGCAGCGGATAGAGCCGGAAGAACCGGCGCAGTAGGAACCGCGCGAAGTCCAACCCATTGGCGACCCGGCTGCCGTAGACCGTCGCGATCACGAAGCCGGACAGCACGAAGAACAGGTCGACGGCCAGAAAGCCGTTGCCGATGAACACGGTCCAGGAGAGATGCGTCTGCCAGTTGACGTGGAAGAGGACGACGTAGACGGCCGCTGCTCCCCGCAGGCCATCCAGAGCCACAAAGCGCTCGCGCGATGCCAAACAATCCCCCGCCCGACGAAGAACCGATAGGCCGACATTAGACTCGACCCATCGCCCTCCAGGCAAGGTCCTGGATGCAACACCCACCACGTGTGGTGCCGACGTGGGCCGGCCGCCGCGGCGAAACCGTGATGGCGTCATTCCTTCGGATCGAATGCCTCGCGCGATCAGCCGCGGCTGCGGCGGGCCTCTCGCTCGGCACGCGTCTGCTCCAGCGCCGCATGCGACCGCCTTGCCGTGCTCTCGCAGCGGGCGTGCAGCTCCTCGAGCTCTGCGTCGGTGAGCTTCTCGATGCCCATGAACTCGTTCTCCGCCTCGGACGAGCGGATCAGCTCATCGAGCTTGGTCTGCAGGGCCGCGCCGTCCCTGTTCTGGGTGTTCTGGATGAGGAACACCATCAGGAACGTTACGATCGTGGTACCGGTGTTGATGATCAGCTGCCAGGTTTCCGAGTAGCCGAAGAAGGGACCGGATAGGGCCCAACCGACGACGATGACCACGCAGACGAGGAAGGTGGCCGGGCTGCCGGCGATCCGGGCCGTCACGCTCGCGAACTTCGCAAACGTCGCGTCGAACCACGATGCATGGGTCAAGGAGCGCTCCCATGAAGCTGCCGCAGCCGGCGACGGGCCGCTGTGGCCCTGCGGCAGCCGAACGCCGCTGCGATGCAAAGGTTCCGCTCGTGGCATTGGTTCTCGATGGCCCGGCGCGCCGCGTGGGCGCCGCTCGGATATCGCTCATATGCCGCTCAGATACCGCTCTTGGCGGCTGAAATTCGTTCACCGTATTGCCGCTGGATCGGGCGAAGCATCGATTTCACGCGGCGGCGGCGATGGTGCCCGGCCGCCCGACGGGGAGGCGTCCCGATGTCGACGCCGGACGCGACGCGGCTGCCGAAGGCGGGCGCTGGACGGCGACTCTGGCGTGGATCAGAACCAATATCTGACAGTTGCCTCCGGCACGCATCATGCTACTGGCACGGAACTTCGCGCGCAGCGCATCTCCGATCAGCCGCGCCCGTCGAGCCGCCGGAGCGAAGGCCCAAGCTGCGGCGAAATGCGTGGCTTGAGCGTGGTGTCCGGATTTGGATCGGAAATGCGTCCAGGTCGGTCGATTCCCCCCGGAAAATGCACGACCCGCGTGGTACACGAAGCCGTCGTCGCCTCGACCCCGAGGAGCCGGACCGCGGCCAACCGCGGTCTTGACCGCATTGACAGCCGTCAACATGGTAGAGCTGGAGACTGGATGATGAAGCTGCCGGACGTCGTCGACTGGAAAGAAGAATGCCGGCGCGTCACAGATGAGATGCGCAACTATACCAAAGCTTGCGTGACGCCGATCTGCCGCAACATCAATGAGACGGAAGGCGCGTTGCACGGCACGGGGGCCTACATGTCCGCGCTCGGCCAGACCATGCTCGTCACCAACGACCACAATTTCGACTTCCAGGGCAAATCGCGCGCTCCGGAAGACCTGGCCATCATGTTCTCCGGCAACTCGTTATTCTACCACGTCCACAACTCCCTCTACTCGGTCGGCTATCCCATCGATTGCGCCCTGTCGCGCATCGCGCCGGCCGTGTGGACGCAGGCGGGGCGGCATGTCCATGCCAATGCCTCGATCGCCGAAGCCAAGCTGGCCTTGGCCCACGACCCGGTGGAAAACGAGCTCCTGTTCTTCGGGGGCTACATGGGAGAGGGGCAGGTTTTGGCGTACGCCACGCTGCCCGACAGGATGGCTGCCCATGTCACGCAGGAAGCCCCCGTCCCTCCCGAATATGGCGACGAGCGCTTTCACTTTGCGCTTCAGTACTGGGGCGATCTGGATGCGGAGCCGAACACGGATCAGGGCCTCCCGGCGCCCAAGGGCTTCAGCGGCTCGCTGGTGTGGAACACCGGCTACACCGAGGCGCGCACGCGGGGGCAGATCTGGACCCCCGAGGACGCCAAGGTCACCGGAATCGTCTGGGGCTGGTCCTCATCCAAGGCCTGCCTGCTCGCGACACGGATCGAGTTTGTCCGCAGCTGGCTCATGCGCTCACTCGAGGCCATGCGCGCTTCCGCCGAGATCCGGGTGGCGTGATGGTGGCGGCGGACCGGCCGGAGCTGCTGCCGGCGCTGGCTGCGCACAGCGGCCGCCGGAACGCAAAGGGCCCCGCCACCGATGAGGAGGCGGGGCCGTGACGCGGCATGCAAAGACGCGATGTGCAAACCAGCACATCCGGTTCGCCGCTGCCGTTTCGTCCGGGCGTGCAGGTGTCTGTGGGCGACAATTCGGGCCTGCCGGGCGGCGAATGCAGCTACCGGGCGGTGCCGACGGCCTCAGGCTGTCCGCCAGGGCACCATCTGGCTCGAGCGGCCGCCCTCGCCCGCCTCCCGTCGACGTCGGATTCGCGGCAACCCCTTTGCGTAGCGCGCGCCCGCGCACATCGGCCTGCCGCAAGCTCCTGTTGCATCGGTATCGCGTCGTTCCTCCGGCGCACGGCTCGATGGGAGGACAACCATGGATACCGAAACGTCCGTAAGCGATCATCGCAGGAGGTCGGAGGCCTCAGTTTCGAGCGAGGCGCGATCCACGGTGCTCGATGCGCCGCGGACCGCCGCCGACACGATGGGGCCATGCACGGTCCTGATCGAGGATAGAGCGCTCTACCGGGAATGCGTCGCGGCCTCGCTGCAGGCCATGGACCCCGGCCATCGCTTCCAGGTTTTCGAGAGCGTGGCGGCCTGGGCGCAGAGCTCCGAGGTCCGTAGGACCTCGCTGCTCATTCTGTGGATGTCGGCCCCGGCCACGCCGTCGATACCCGACGGCGTCTTTGCCGACCGCCTGACGCAAGTGCTGCAGGTGCCGGCGCCGCCGCCCGTCGCCGTGATGTCCGACCTCGAAAGCGCCGACTGTGTCGCTCATGCGATCAACAGCGGTGCACGCGCCTTTCTGCCCACCAGCATGAGCGTGGACGTGGCTGCCAAGGTGCTGGCCATCGTGCGGTCGGGCGGAAGCTTCATCCCGGCGAGCGCGCTCGCGGCACTGGCTACGCCCGGTAACAGCGCCATGCAGCGCTCTGCCGAACTGGCCAGGCTCCTGTCGCCTCGGCAGCTCGCCATCGCGAGGGCCATACGCAGGGGGTTGTCGAACAAGGCGATCGCCTACGAGCTCGCCATGAGCGAAAGCACCCTGAAGGTCAACGTAAAGACCATCATGCGCAAGCTTAAGGCGAGGAATCGGACGGAGCTCGCCTTCCTGACGCGCGACCTGGATGCCACCGGGTGAAGCGGCGTGGTGATGCCGGCTATGCAAGAAGAGGCTCGACTGAACCCGGCAAGGCATGCTGAGGTTCCGGAGACGGGAGGTTGCGTATGCCAAAAGTCGAATACCGCGCCAAGCTTGCCGACGACCGCCGCTCCGCCTCGCTTGAAACGCTGGTCGACGACGGAGCGGTGGCCACGGCGAAGCTTGAGCCCGACCAGGTATCCCAGCTCGTCGGGGTCTTCGCGGCTCTGCGATCGCAGCTGCTGGAGCCCATTCCGAACCGGCCGGGCACGTTGCCAGCGCCGGTCAACGACCCGGCCATCCAAGTCCAGCGCACCCCGACAGGAGCAATTGTGCTCAACATCCGCCACCCGGGCTACGGCTGGATGGCGTTCGAGCTCCCCCCCTCGACGGCCAAGCAGTTGACCGACTGGTTCCGCACGGGCTGACGGCGGCACGCATAGCCGTCACACGCAGCGCCCCCCGATGAGGCCCATCGACGAGCATCGTTTGCTCCGGCGAAACGAAGAGGTCGCGGCCCGGCGCGCCGAATCGGATACGTCACGAACCGGTCGGCGCAGCGCGAATGGAGCGTCAGCCGGCCGCCCCCTCCACCGCCCGCTCTACCTCGCGTGGTGCGGCGGCTGGTATTAGGATGACCGCGGCCAAGCGAGCCATCATGGCTTTCCCGGTGGCAAGAATGATAGCAGCCAACCGAGCTTGCCGGCGAGGAACCCGCCGACGGCGATGAGCCCGAGCACCAGCCAGCGCATACCCCGCGCCTGGAGCAATAGCGCGTGCATCTCGGTCACCTTCTTGTCGATCGACTCCAGCCTCCTTTCGAGATGATCGAGCTCAACCTCGAGCACAGCGACGCGCTCGCGGGTGGCGCGGTCTCCCAGGTCGTCGGCCATCACTCGCCTGCCCTCCCGGTCCAGCGCGTCCCACATTGGCGTTCGCCGAAATCGTTGTGGGCCCACACACGGCGCAGCTCGGCATCGGACAGGCTCGCACGCGCCGCAGCCGAGAGCCGGATCGGCCGCGCCGTCTCGCAGAAGGCGCCGCCGGCGCCGCCCCCGGAGACAGTGACGCAGCCGCAGAGCAGCGCGACGGCCGGCGCCAACACGGCGAAGGCCAGCACGAGCTTGCCCCAGCGCTCGAAGTCCCGCTCCATGTCCGCCCGCGTCTTGCCGGCCGCGGTCAGGTCCACCTCGTCGCGTGTCTGCACCGCGGCGCGGTTAGCCTGCTCGAGTTCCCGGCGCTGGGCATCGCGGCCGGCCTGGAACACCCGGGCCAGCTGCAGCAGCGCCGCTACGATGGCCCCTGCGGCGGCCGCCAGACGCCAGTCCCGCGTCGTCCAGGCCACGATGGCGAGCGCGGCGACGATCGGCGCACCGATGGCGAGCCAGTGCCAGTAGTCGATGAGGAAGGCGATCATGCGGGTGCTCCCACGATGTCGGACACGGGGGCCGCCGCCGGCCCAGGCGCCTCCGCCGTCGTCGGCAGGTCGAGCGCGTCGGCGAGCTCGTTCTGGCGGCGCGTCGCCCACAGGCGGTAGGCGATGCCGCCGACCACGGCGAGCGTGCCGAGCACCGTCAGCAAGGTGACGATGACGCCCATCCCCGGCAGCCGGTCGGCGAGAGGCGTCACCGCGTCGGTGACCTGGGACAGCGTGGTGGTGACGATGCCGCCGCCGGAGAGCGCATCGGCGACGCCCTTGGGCGGCCCGCTCTTCGCCGCCTCGATCGGTGCCTTGGTGCTGCCTGCCGCGGAATAGACTGGCTGCGGACCGACCGAGCCCGACGCCATGGCCTGGCCGGCCGCCCTGACATTGACGACGCGCTTCGTCCAGCCGGCGCCGAAGGTACGCCATGTGTTCAGCGCCTTCAGGAAAGCCATGCGGCGGGCGCAGATGTCGGCAACCAGCCGGTCGTGATCCGGATGGTCGCGGGTCGCCTGCAAGGTGATGGAGCCCGGCATGCCGTCGGCCTTGACGCCGAGCGCGCGCTGGAGCCATTTGACCGCCTGCACCGGGCCCGAGTTCACGGCGCCGTCGAAGACGACGAAATCGATCCCGCCGGGCAGTTCGTCCCCCCTGATCTTGTCCCAGTACTGGCCGTCGTAGATTGCCGCGACCTCGCCGGCCGTAATCCTGTAGACGTCCTGAGTCTTTAGCCCCGCGCGTCGGCGATAGGCGTCGTAGACCCGCTGGGTCACGCCCTGGTTGGTGCGCCCGCCCGGATCACGCGGATCGTCGACCTTGCCGCCCTCGTAGACGAGGACGCGCGCCAGGGCCTTGGCCTGGTTCTCTTGCATGCAGGTTCTCCATGAGGGTGCGCCCGCCGATGGCGGGGCATCGCCGAAGCTAGTCTTGTGAGGAACGCATGCTGCGGCCCCGCTAGGGCTCGCCCATGCGAGCGCTCCGATCGGGAGGTCTTATCCGGTCGCCGGAAGGCACCAGGACGAAAGCGATGAACGATCGCATCGTCTGGCTCGTGATCATCGCGATCACACTGGTTCTGGCTGCCGGGCTTTAGCCTTACTCAGCGCGCTGCCGTTCGGCTCAGCGCGCAATCGCGGGCCCCGCGGCGAACTGCCGCGTACGTCCGCGTGGCTCCGGGTTAGGCTCCGGCTCGACCGGAGCGTTCGCTGCGCTGGGGCGCCCGCTTTGACCAAAGCCTGCGCCGGTCAGCGGCCCCGGCCAACGGGGCTTGCGAGCAAAGCGCAGCAGGCTTATCCCGTGCCCGGCAACGGCGACCGAAGGGCAAGGCGTGTTGGACTTCTTCAACCATATCTTTGGCGTGCGCGGCGAAGGCTACATGTACGTCTTTGGTGGCCTCGGCGTCGGCGCCCTGCTCGTCGTCATCCTGATATTTGGCGTGACCGCCTACTTCAGTCGGAAGTTTCCGAACTAACGGTCGGGCGCCATCGCCTACGCCGACGGTCGCGCGAAAAGATGTCCCCCTCGACGATCCCCACCGCCCGAGAGCCAGCTGGCGAGCCCACCCGCGAACGCCCGCGATTGATGACTCGAGAGGCCTTCCTTGAAGCTCAAGCCTCATGGCTTGGGCCGAGAACAGATGCAGCGACAGCCGGGCTGGACAGGCCAGGGCATCAGGCGGGCGCGGACGGCTCTCCTAATGCGCCCGACGACGTCCGGCCGAGAGACGGTATTGCGATGAGCAGCAGAACCAACTAGGCGTACAGTCGCCTGTGCGAGGCCCAGGCGGATCTCAGAGAGCGGGAGATGGTTGTAAACACTCTGATATTGCCTGGCTTCGTTGCCGTGGTAGCGCTTTTGCTTTTCCTGTTGGTCCGCTTCTACACCCGTCAAATGCATGATGACGACTGACCGATACGCTGCCTCTCTCCGGCAGCTCTTGCCGTCTCCAGGAAAGAGTTGGCCACCAAGCGGGTCGGCAAAGATGACCAGAGCGCCAATTGGGAACCGAGCCAGCTCGCCCGGCCGCCGCGTAGCGGCCGCAGCTCGGCCCAACTGGCTTTGTCTGCGATAGCCTGATAAAGTTCAACCCTAAGCCTCGTTACAGGGCGGTAGCGCTGCGCAAAGAGATCACCTCGTATCCAAGCGCCGCTTCAAGCCGGCATTCTCTCGAGCGACAACGGAGCTGCCACAGCGCGCCGGTTGGCCGAAGCGGCCCCGATAGGCTAACCTGAGCCACCGCAGATCGTGGAGAGCGTCATGAAAGCGTTCGCGTTGGCTGTTGCGGTGGTCGCTGTGCTCGCCATTCTCGCCCTGGGCATCTACTCCGATCTCGCCGTGGCGTCCCTCGTGGCCTGGGATGATTAGCCAAGCCATTTAGCAACCACAAGGAGTGAGCCAAGGCTCCGCCTTGGACCGCAGCCGACGTTGGCAACGAGGCCGACGCGGTGTAAAGATCTCATAAAGGCCGGCTTCACCAAAGCCGCGCCCGGAGCGCGGCGGGTCGTCCGATGCAAGAGATCTGGCGAAACATCGGCAACGGTGACACGACGCTGTTGAATTTCGCCGCCGATATCATTGGAAGCTGCCTGTACTTCGCCTTCCTCATCCTTCTAACCGTGCTCGTCGGTGGGCCCAAGCAGTAGGCTGGCCGTTCACGGCGCGGCGCAAGCTCGGTCCGTTTGAGCGCTACAATGCGACGCCGCCTAAGCTCCTCAATGCGCTCAGAGCCGAACTGCTCGAAATCAGCGGCGGGCCTGAAGATCCTACTTTGCCGCGTCACGGAACATCGAGGTGGACCGCTCGGCAGCATAGCCACTGGCGACCTTATTCTCGCGGCGCTCGCGAATGAAGCGGGGATCAGATCGGCGCTGGGCCCTGAACTTGAAGGCCTCGACGCCGTTGGCGACGAAGTCCACCACTTGGCAACGGATTTGATTGTCGAGCTGCCATATGGTCGCTATGGGCCACGTCCAGCGCGGTCTCGACGCACTGACTGAACGACGGAACCGGGCCCACCCTCGATCGCCCTCGGCAAGAGAGCATAAGGATCGCTGACCGCAGTGCACTAGATCGCAATTCACTCCGATCCGTGCTATTCGCCGGCCGTCTATCTGCATCAGGAAATAGCGGAGCCAATTAGTGCTTAAGTTTTATTATATGGGCGCGGCACTCTTCGTGGCCGCACTGCTTTATATTTTCTTCGTATATGTAAGGGGCCAGTCAACTATGGATGACGACGACCAATTCACTGCTCGCTGCAAAATACTACGGTCGCCGCCGCACATCCTCCAACTTTTTTGAGGCTTCGCGGACCTTTTCCGCCGCTACAATACGCTCAGATGCGTCGCGAAACTCGCTCCGGCCAGTTATCAGCGCCGACCACGCTAATGCCGACGCCACCTGAAGCGGCGGCAGTCGCTTTATTCCACCTCTACGAGTCGATTCTACGAGTACGCGCGTGCTGCGCCCGGCATCGATGGACCCATCTTCTCTAACGAAGCCCGCTAGCCACGTTGCACCCTTCAGCAGCATCGTGCTGACCATGTCCCGCGTCGCTGGATCGTGACACACAGTATAGAAATGCGCAGCGTTTATCAGACCGGCCGCATGATAGCCAACATCATACCCGCCGCCCTCCGGGTTAATGCCTTCTGCCGTTTGCTTCGAGAAGCCCTCACGCGCGTAAAAATACGCTTTTGATCGTAGCGCCTCGTCTCCTGTCAGCTCGGCTATCATTCCAAGCGCTGAGGCGGCAACCCAGTAGCGGTGTACGTAGCGCGCAAAAGCCCGAACCCCCTTATGCGTTCTGAAATCGAGCCCTGCGACATATTGCGCGCTCTTGCTCATCTTGCCGAGCAGCGCCTCTCCCTCGCTCTTGAGCCCGAGCTGCCGCTCTGCCAGCAAACCCGATGCGCCGTTCTCGACGATCGCAACAATCCCGAGAACCGAGCCGGGAATGTCGTCAAAGCTGCCGTCTGGCCTCTGCAAATTGAAACCCCATTCCAGGGCTTTCCAGCCGGCATGACGCAAGGATGGATCGTTCCGCACCAAACCCATCTGCACCCATCGACCGCCTACGCGCTGTTGATAAAAGAGCGGTTCAGTCCTCTTCCCTTCTTCGAAATCGTGGTTTAGGGCGAACGCACCAGTGAAGTGATCTGGCACCCGCGGAGTTGGCCCCAGCGCCGCGTTGACCGCGGGATTAAACAGGGCAATCCCAAACTCAAGATTTGCCGGCTGAGTAGCCGCCACTTGCGGCCGGGCAGCCGTATTGGGCTGGCCCACCGACGCGGACGACGCGATAGCCAGCGCCGCCAACGCGCCCACAAATGCAGCGACGTAGCGCCCAAAGTGCCTTGCAGTCTGTCTCACGGCTATCCCAGGGTAGCAATTCGTTGTAAGAATACGACCGCCATCCGATCCGTCAAGGGCAGCCGAGAAGGCATTGTCTGCCGACGGTCGCACGATCGACGCTAGAGAGAGACGACGCCATGCAGGAAGCCGTTCGTTTGATTATCTGGGATCTGGATGAGACCTTCTGGCGCGGCACCCTAACAGAAGGCGGAATTCTTGAGTATATCCAAGAAAATCATGACATAGTCAAGGAGCTCGCAGCACGCGGTATCATGAGCTCCATCTGCTCCAAGAACGATTTTGAGACTGTAAAGGCTATCCTTGTCGAAAAAGGCATTTGGGATTACTTTATATTCCCCAGCATCGACTGGACACCAAAATCTCACCGCGTGCGCGAAATCGTTGAGGCCGCGCAACTCCGGGCGCCCACGGTCATGTTCATCGATGACAATCCCGGCAATCGCGGAGAGGTTGAAGCTCTCGTTCCGGGTATTCAGACAGCCGACGAAACCTTTCCATCTAAGATACTTGCCAGCCCACTCTTCAAGGGAAAAGACGATCGCGCACAGACCCGGTTGAAGCAATACAAGCTCCTGGAGCAACGGTGGCTCGACCAGAAAAATTCCTCGGGAGACAACAGGGAATTTCTAAAGAATAGCAACATTCGCGTCATATTCGAATTCGACGTGCACAATCACCTAGACCGTGTCATCGAACTGATCAATCGAACCAATCAGCTCAACTACACCAAGAGGCGGCTACCCGAAGATGCCGAGGCAGCTAAAGCCGCCATCGTGGCAGAGCTCGACCAATTCAACATTCGCGCCGGCCTGATACGCGTCATCGACAACTACGGCGACTACGGTTTCATCGGCTTCTTCCTAGTGAGGCGGAACAAGCTCGAACATTTTTGCTTTTCGTGCCGCACGCTTGGCATGTACGTCGAATCCTGGGTTTATGACTGGCTAGGTCGACCTGAGCTGAACGTCGTCGGCGAAGTACTTACCGATCTCTCCGTCGAACACGGCGTCGATTGGATCACAGCTCAGGATGCCAATGACGCCGGGAGAGTCGCTGATGGCCCACAGACAAAGCTGCCCTCAGTTCGCCTACGGGGCGGCTGTGATCTCGACAGTGTTGCCCACTACTTCAGGCTTCACGCGAACGAGCATCTCTCCGAGTTAATGTTCGCCCGCAATGGCATGTCCGTCAGACTGGATCACTCGTTGCTCTTTTATCACGCCCTCCGCGGCGCATCGCATGCTCAACAGAAGGCCGTCGAGCCAATTGGCTTCGAACCCGAGGATTTCAAAACGGCCATGTTCAAAGATGCCCCTCCTGGTACAATCTGGGTCTTCAGCGGTTGGGGCGATGCGAAGCTAAGTGTGTACCGCCATAGGGAAACAGGAATCGAAGTTCCCTTCAACGTTCCCGGCATTCCGGCAAATTTCGCAACCATCGACGCCGACAAGCTAGCAACTCTTGTCGCGCCCCTTCGTCTATCGCAGGACCGCGTAGAAGCCATCGAGCGAGCCGTTCAGCACCTCCGGGCCGAGTTCGAGTTTAGGGGCCCCCTACGCGGTGAGCGCTTCAAAGCCGTGCGGCGCAAAATATTCGAATCTGTCCCAGCAGATGGGCATATGTTTGTGATCCTCGGCAACGAGTCTGGGCGCAACAATGCCGGCGAACCGACTCCGCGAAACAGCATGATTCATAACAACAAATGGACCAAGGAGATTTGCAGGGACTTTCCAAATGTAACTATTGTTGAGATTGAATCGCTGTTTGAATTAGGCTTGCCTCGGCCGGCCGGCGATCATCTAGACAGGTCCGTTTACCACGCACTGTTCAAAAATCTCCTCGAATTAGCGCGCGGACTCGGGCTTCCTTCGGCGCTGCCGAGAGCTGCCGCGGAGTGACGGCATGCAGCGCCGTCGACGACCCCGCCGAAATAATTGGCGGCCCAAACATGGGCTCTAGCTGTCGTCAACGGGGCCGGACGTGGCCGTTGGCTAGCGGCCACGCTCTGGGACGACTGACAAAGCACCAATGAATTCGCTTACCGCTCGGCTACGCCGATTATCTTGCAAACTTTGAGGCAGTTTATGACAGTTCCAGATGTTCTAGGGATGCTTGACCGGGCTCGGTCGTTGATCGCCGAGCGCGGCGTAGCTGCAGAGCTGCCAGATGTTCCCCATAGCGCTGTTGAGATTCCCGGCGATAACCTGCTGTTGGTCGGAGAAGGAGCGAACGTAGAGCCTGGGCACATCTCGATCAAAGGTACGGGAAATGTTGTCGTCGTTGGCAGGAATGTTTTCCTTCAGAAGGCGCAGATCGGAATCGACGGTAACTCAGGTCTCGTTATAATCGGCGATGATTCAACCATTAGAAATGCTCGTTTAGGTATTAGATATAGCAACTGCACAGTTGTACTTGGAAAGAAGCTCGCATGGCGCGGCGGCATGCTCTTCTGTACTGGCAACGACGTTCATGTTTTAGTTGGAAATGAATGCATGTTTGCCGATAAAGTTATGATTCGAACCTCAGATGGGCATGGCATCTTCGATCTCTCAACTGGAGAGCGAATTAACAAGCCCGATTCGGTCGTTATCCATGAGCATGTTTGGCTTGGCAATTCGGCTCGCGTGTCTAAGGGCTGCGTAATCGGCGGAGGATCTGTTGTCGGTCAGAATTCTATCGCTTCTGGCCGCCTTCACGGGCGAAGCATTTATGCAGGAGCTCCGGCACGCAAAGTGCGGAGTAACATCGCTTGGAGCCGCGGAGAGACGTTTCGCAGCGTTCCCGAGAAATTTCGGCGCACCACACTCCACTTTATCCCTCATGGCGGTCAATCGTTGGCAGCGGGAGCAGGCGCGAAAGGGCTTCCCGTGGAAGATCGAATCTATTCGAAGTCGCCGCCAACAAATCGAGGGCTGATGTTTGTGAGCGGAACACGTGGCGCGGGAGACGAAGCTGTGAGTCAATCGGCGCTGTCTAGCATAGAGCCAGCCTACGAACGCTATTCGGCGTTCAACGGAGAAACGCCGGGGACTGCCCTCATGGCTTGGCTGATTGCCGAGCTCGAGCGTGCCGGTAACACATGGGATAATGCTCTATATAGAACTCACGCCAAGGGTGGCCGCCCTATAGCGCGACTATCGCAAGGCAACCCGCCCTTCGCCAACTTTGAGAGGGAGGTTGAGGCCGCGGTACAGATAGCTAAGGAGAGATCGCAGGACATCAGTATTCCAGCAGTTCTATGGACGCAAGGCGAGGCTGATCGTAACAATACGGGGCGCCTAGAGTACGCTGAAGCGCTTCGCAGCCTTCGGTGGGCCTACGAGGCGGTTATACAGCGTGCGCTTGGATCGGCGCGGCCGGTCGCACTGTTGATAGATCAGCTCGCAGCGAGTTATAGATACGACGCTTCCGAGATTGCGCTTGCGCAACTAGATTTGATTGAGAATGATGCACACTTTTTTCTCAGCACACCAAAGTATATATTTTCCGGAGATGTATTTGGCTTGGTGGACACCGTTCACCTCCGGCCAAAGGCGACTGCGCTATTAGGCGAGTATCAAGCGAAAGCGTGGAAAGCGCTATTCGTTGACAAGCATACCTGGACTGGCTTGCGTCCGAAGTCCTTGACCTTGATCGGCCGAACGATACAACTTGAACTTTACGTGCCAGAGCCTCCGATTGCACCCGAGCTATCGAAGCTAGCGAGAGCTAGGAACTTGGGATTCCGCGTGGGCGGCGAAAAGATCGAGAGCGTCGCCGTAGTCGGCCCGCAGCACATCGAAATTTGTTTAGATCGCGTTCCGGAACGGCACGCGGCGCTTGACTATGCATTTGGCGGCGGTGCGCCGGGGGCCGGTCGCCCCCGTGCGTGGGGCAATATTTGCGACAGCGATGAGACGCCATCCATCGTGAGGCCCGAAGAGCCGCTTCGGAATTACTTGGCCGTTTTTCGCCGGCCATTATACCAAGACGACGAGACACCGCGCGTATAGCGTCCTGCGCCAGCAATTCGCAATGCCGCTTGGGTAGCGAGCTCTTTATGCTAATCCGTAGGGAGTGCGTCGCCGGCAAAATAGTCGGAAGCGGCGCCGGCAGGTGATGAAGTTTGCCGGTTTTGGAGTGTTGACGACCCGCAGCTTTCTTGCAATTCGCGCTTGCCGCGTTGTCGTGATTCTATCGCCGTCGAAGGGGCGATGGGGAGGCTTGGATGCGGCCGAGAGAGACTGCCGAAGATGGTCAAAACGATCTGTTCCGGGCGCGGCTGGACCAGATCGTCGCGCTGCATCATGCTCTGGTGAGGCTGGCGTGGACGATCGATTGGGGGCTTCCTGGAGCGCAGCTTGGGCACGGTCTACACCGACGCCCCGGTCGGCCGCCGCTGTCGACTCGGCTGATGGCAGGGGCTCGCCATCCTCAAGCACATGCACAATCTGTCGGACGAGGCGCTGGGCGAGCGTTGGGTCGAGAACCCCTATTTCCAGTTCTTCTGCGGCGAGGCGTTCTTGCGTCATGAGCGGACCTTCGATCGCTCGTCGCTGACGCGCTGGCGCCAACGCATGGGCGAGGAACGATTGACCGCGCTCGTCCAGGAGAGCTTGGCGGTCGCCGTCAAGACCGGCGCGGCCAAGCCGGCCGACTTCTCTCGCGTCATCATCGACACCACCGTGCAGGAGAAGGCGATCAGCTTCCCGACCGATGCCCGGCCGATGCACCGGGCGCGCGAGCGGCCGGTGCGCCTGGCCAAGAAGGTCGGCGTCGATCTGCGCCAAAGCTACGCGCGGGCCGGCAAGCATGCCCTGATCGCCCGGCAGCGCTACGCCCCGCCAAGCAATTCAACCGGGCCAACCGGGCGCTCAAGGCGATCCGCACCATGCTCGGCCGTGTCATCCGCGACATCGGCCGGCAGATCCGCAGCGAGCCGGAGCTGGCCGGACGCCTTCGCCCTGCCGCTGTCGCTCGCCCGTCAGGTCCACGCCCAGAACCGGCGCCAGCGGGGCAAGAAGATCTACTCGCTGCATGCGCGCGAGACAGGGGCAAGGCCCACAAGCCCTACGAGTTCGGCGTCAAGGTCTCGGTGGCGACACCGCTCCTGCGCTGCAAGGGCGGTCAGTTAGTCGCCCATGTGAAGGCCATGCCGGGAGCCCCTTACGACGACCGCACGCTCGCCACCGTCATTCCAGCGATCGAGGCGAGCACCGGCGCGCCGATCCAGCGCATCCTCGTCGATCGCGGCTACAAGGGCCACAATGCCCCCGAACCTTGCCGCTTCAAGGTCTATATCCAGGGCCAGAAGCGGCGGGTCCCCCAAGCCATCAAACGCCAGCTCGGGCGCCGCGTCGCCGTCGAGCCCGTCATCGGCCATCTCAAGAACGAGCACCTCATGACGCGTAACCGCCTCGCCGGATCCCTCGGCGATGCCTTTGCGCTCTCATGCTAGCAACCGCTGACCGAGCCAACACGCGCAACGCCCTCACTCAGATCCCCTGATCAGGATTCTTCACGGACGATTAAATAACCGTCAGCTTAGACGTGTCCCGGGCGTACTGCTTGACCAGGCCGAGCACGTCGGCATGCTGCGCCCGACGCAGCGACACGTTGAAGATGAAGACATCGACCGCCGTCAGCTTGACCGCCGTGCCGCTTCCGCCGGGGAAGATCAGCCCGAATGTCGGCTCCATGCAGACCGCGTTGGCGTTCGTGGCGGTGGCCCAAGTGCCTCCGTTGATGCTGAGTGCGACGGTGCCCGTGTCGCCTTCCCAGCAGGCAACGTCGATGAACGGCGTATCGGCCGGGAACGGCGTGCCAGTTGAGGCCTGCGCCCCCGAACTCCCCACGCGGATGCCAAGGTTTGGCGTGCCGGAAGCGATGCCGGCGGTCATCTGGTGCGTGCCCGCTGCCTGCGGGTTGCTGCCCGCCATCCAGGCCGTGTTGCTCTGGAGATTGGCCATCCCGATGATGACCTTCGTCCACTCGGCGGTCGCGACAGGGACGCCACCGATGCCGCCTGGCAGGGCGTTGCTCGGATCGACCGGGATGATGCTGGACTCGCACACGAGCGTGTCGACCGAAGCCAGCTGGTCGAAATAGAGCGCCGGCCGGCTGTTAAAGCTCGCATGCGCCGAGACGTACTGCGGCTGCTTAGCCGCCGTCGCCTGAACGAGCCGTCGATTGGCAACGCCGACAGGCGCACGCTGAATGACCGCGCTCGCTTGCCCATTGATGACGCTGGTGCGCTCGAGCTCGAAATTCCACCAGCCTATCAGGCGAGGATCCTCGCCGATGCTCTGATCATAGTTGGCGAGCACCGGTAGCGTGTTGTCCGTGCTGACGCCGGACATAGTGAGGAACGAGACCATTTTAGACGACTTCCTTTTTGAAGATCACGGACCAATTCCAGAGCGTGACGCCGGCCACGTACCTGGACGGGTCGTTGTCGCTGTCGCGCAGGTTTCCCCAGGCACTCGCCCTGAACTGCCCCGTCATGTTGGTGTTGCCGATGTAAGCGTACTCAAGGGTGATCGGGCCGGTCGGCGTGGACGCGAGCGTGATGTCGACCTTGCCGATGTCCTTGGTCGATCCTGGTGTGCTCCCTGTCCCGTCGTCGGCGATGGTGACGCTGGTGATGGCGATCGGGGTGCCGGTGGCCTTGTCGCGCACGACGAACCCCATGCGTCCGCTGAAGGCGGTGAACTCCGGCAACCATGTCGTATCCAGCACGATTGGAGCCACTGGAACGCGGAACGGCTGCGTGACCACGTTGCTGGCGAGCGTCGGCGCGCCAGATGGGCGCAGGCCGGTCCACCACTTGCCTTGGCGGAACACCCAATCGTGCACCTTGGCCTTGTACTCGGCCTTGGTATCGTAGGCCTTCGGGAAGAGGTGCGGGCCGCCGCCTGGAAGGTAGCCGGTTCCGTCTCCCTTAAGCATGTAGTCCGCGGTCGTGATGGAGACCTGCTGCGTCGCTGCCGTCGTCTGTCCTGCTGCCTCGTCTTCCTCAACAAGGTCGAGCTGAGCGAGGGAGATATCGGAGGCGCCGAGATTGTCGCCATCGCCGCTGATCTTGCCATTCGCCGTCAACTGGCCGATCGTGAGCAGGATGGGCCGCGAGCCGTTGAAAACGCCCACACGAATGTCGATGTCGTAGTCAGCGCGCAGCTGGCGCAGAGCGTCTCGATAGCCCGCGCGCGTCTGGGTTCCCGCGGCCACGAGGCCGCGATCAGCCTGTCCATGCTCCCAATGCAGCGAGCGATGCACGACCGCCTTCGGGTACTGGGCAGTGGCGATGGCCTTGAACTTGTTGGCGTAGATCAGGGCATTGTCCCACCATCCCGTTCCTTTGCTCAGCTGCGCGATGTACTGGCCGCCCTTGCCGTGAGCGATGTAGAAGCGGACACCGCGGGGAGCGCCGGCCGCTACCTCCCGTTCGAATAGCGATCCCGTGAAGGCCGTGCCCATGGTTTCAGACAAGCCGCGCAGGGTCATCTGCTCGCGGCAAGGGATGAAGCTCGTGATCGAGTTCGGGTCGAGCTCATCGCCCTGCAACGATCCGTCGCCCGGGAGTGCGAACGATCCCAAAGTGCCGGTGTTGAAGCAGAAGGCATTGTGGTGGGCGACCGGGGCCGGGAGGCTCGGTAGCTGCACCCCGTCTGTTACGCCTTGGTTCAGAGACTGACCGTCGCTCGGCGCATATTCGAGGAACAAGCAACTTTCGTCGATCGCGGCGCTGCGATACAGCCGATTGATCAGAACATTGACGGTGCGGCCACGATAGTAGACCTGCCCGCGTGTAAGCGTCGGGCTGATGTCCATGAAGCCGCTGAGGTCGGTCGAGCCCCAGGCATTGTCCGGCAGGAGCGCACGGGCCTGATCGGTCGTATAGGAGATGATGTTCATCGCGCGCTGCGCGCTGTCGCGATCGAGCCTGGCCCGGATTTTCCCGTCCTTGCCGACGCCGATGACGATGCCGCCATTGCTGAACTGGACGAGCGCGCCGAAGCCAAGATCCGGGTCAAAGTTCGGATCGATGCGCATGCCGCGGAGCCACGCCAAGGTGGCGTCCGCGAAAATGTAGGCCAGCACCTTGTTGGCGGCATCGGCGAACCCGCCGATCACCAGCGCCTCGGGCGGATCGGCGTAGAGAAAGTTAGCGCCGATCAGGTTGACCTTCTGGTCGATTTTGTTGATGGCCTGGCTCGACGGCTGCGTCAGGATCAGCGTCTCGGTCGAAGAGCTGAGGCGCCGGTAGAGGTAGAACGATACGTCGCCGGAGCCGATGACCTTGAAGTATTCGCCGTCCGCCACAGCCGCCCGGCCGGTGGCGACGTTAGGATAGGTCTCGCCGCCGGCCAGGGCAGCATCACGCGCGGCCTCGGCGGCCAGCCGCTCGGTTCTGGCGCTGTCGGCGTCAAGGGCTGCGTCATCGGCATATTTCAAAGCGCCGTAGCCTTGGCCCGGCTCAACCTCGGCGTTGGTCTGCGTCGCCCACTGCTGCGCCTTGGATGCCGCCGCCTGTGCTTCGGGCGTGACGTCGCCGATCGGCCCGCGAGGCCCGCGCAAGCCTACCTGAGCCCGCACTTTGAAGGATGCAGGCGCCCTCGAGGTGATGGCCATCAGAAGGTGTTCCCCGAAATCGTGATAACGCCATCGAGCGACACGACGTATTCGCCGGTCGCCCGGTGCTGCATCCGGTAGGCGTGCGTGTAGGTGCCGGCGCAGGGCTGCTGATCGCCCATGTTGAAGGTGATCCAGTTGTCTTCGGGCGGCGGTGCCGTTGGCGAGATGATGATGCCGCCGTTGTCGAGCGTGCCCGTGTAGATCTTGCAGCCGTTGGCGTCCCAGACGGCCCATTCGTGGTCGTAGTCGCCGGCCGGCCACGCCGAGCCGTCGGCCTGGGCGAAGTCGCCGGTGAATTGCACGGTGGCGCCGACGCTGAAGGCGAAATCGGCGCCGAATGGCGCTGCACTCATGGCTGTCTCCAGTGTAGTATGCGTAGCTGGTGGCGTTCCATTGGCCTGCTCCCGTCACGGCGCGCGCCTTTGGTTGATCCGAAGCTGGGCCGCAGGCTCGCTGTCCGGCATCCGCCGTTTGGCCTTGCAGGCGGGATGCCGGCCGCGCGAGCTGGCAGTTAGTTCCATCCGACCGGCGCGGTGGCCGCCGGCGCCCGTGAGCCTGCGCTCAGCGCTCCAGGGCCGCGATCATCTCGTCGAGGCGCGCTTTCAGCCGGGCCTGCGGCCGGCCGTTGCGCACCCTGAGGATCTCCTCGCCGACGGGCTTTATCCCCAGGTCTCGCGCGTCGCTCTCGCCCTTGATGGCCCGCTTGGCATAGGCCGCGAGAGTTACCTGGCGACGGGCGAGCACAAGGGCTTCGGCATCGGCGATGCGTCGCCGCTCCCGGTTGAAGCGGGAGGCGAAATCGTGGTCGCTGGTCGGGAACAGGCTGGCCAGCGCATAACCCTGGCGTGAGCCACGGCGATCTCGCCGGCGGGCAAGCTCACCACCACGATGCCGTAGAGGGCAGCGCCAACTCCTCCAGCGCCGTCTCGACGAAGTAGTGGCAGGTCTGCACCGGGCCGTCCGGCTCGATGCGGCGGATGCGGGCCGGTGCCTCGCGCGCGCCGCCGGGTTTGCGGTCGACGAGCCCGAGCATCTGCTCGGGCGTGCGCGGCGGCCCGCCGATCTCGGTGCTGATCGCCTCGCCGTGGATGGCGCCGTGAAAGACCAGCCAAGGGCTGTCGATCATGGCTCTCCCGAGCCAGTCGGACAAGGAACGTCGAGCCGCGATCTTGTCCGCCAGACCCGCCGCAGGGAGGCGCCCGCTCCAGAGGCCGCTCGGCTAAGGCTCGAAGCCCACGTCGAGGCCCGGCCGCGGGCGACCCTGCACGACGATAGACCTCCATCGCGGGACGCGATCCTCCTCGTCGTCTGCCGCACCGCCCCAGCCCTTCTTCGCCAACGAGACGACCCCAAGGGGACTCGCGCCCGCGAAGCGACCGGTGCCGGCCGCAGCGCCGGCGCGAGCGTACGGCTCCCATGGAGTTCCGGCGGTGAGCTGGCCGGCCGCTTCGCTCGCCACACCGGGCATGACGCCGAGCCAGAACGCCTGGCGCGGCGTCTCGGCCAACGCGGCCTGTCCGGCCCGTCCGGCCTGCTGCAACGCTTTGCGGCCGCCCTGTTTCATCAGCCCGCGGCCGCCCTGTCTCATCAGCTCCCGCCCGCCCGCCCAGATGGCCTTGCCCGCTGCGCCGCCAGCGCCTCCTATGGCAGCGCCAGTGCCAAATTCGGTGGCTCGCCTGACGTAGTCTCCAGCTGCCGTCTTGGGCGTATAATGAAGCGGCAGGTATTCGTCCCACGCCTCGGAGTTATTTCGCTTCGCCCACGCCGTCGAAATGATCTTTTCGTGTTCGGCCTGAACCTCCTCCAGCGGGCGCCCTTGTAGCCAGGACTGACCATAGTCCCAGGCGCCGCGACCGGCGAGGATCGCATCGCCAGGAAACCCGGGAAGGGCGGCGAGACCGCTCTGCACTCCGGCCCCGGCCGACCGCACGAGATCCTCCGCCACGCCCCACGCGCCGAGCGGCTGCTCCTTCGGCAGCAACGGCCAACCCGCCGGCTTCGGCGGCCGATCGCGAGGCACCGAGAGCCAACGGCGATCAGTGGGATCCACGGGCTCGAACGGATCATGATCGACGGGGACGAGCGCGGCCCGCCGTGCGGCTTCAGTGCGCCAGGCATCGGCGACGTGGCGGCGCGCCACGTCCGCCTGGCGGGCGGCCTCGAGGCGCCAGGGGTCCGCAAGGCGGCTCTCAGCGGCCCACTGGGCCTCCCTCTGCCGGGCGGTCTCGGTGTCCCAGGCGCCGATGATACGGTCTCCCGCGGTGGCGTCTGCGTGCCGAGCAGCCTCGATGCCCCAGGGATCCGAGACGCGGTGGCCCCTCGCAACATCCGCCCGCTGCGCCGGTTCGAGGCCCCAGGCGTCGCTTGCAACGGGTGGCGCCAGCGGCGCCGCGAGCCACTGCCGGTCCCTCGGGTCGATGGCGCCGGTGTACTGCCGATCGGCGGTCATGTATCGCGGCATCCGGGTCCGCGCATTGGTGTCGCGATAACGCGGACCGCCGGTGTCGCCGGGCAGGACGTCCGGGGGGAGCTCGTAGCTGAAGTCCGGGTTGGCCGGGCCGCGCTCGATCAGATAGGGCGTGCGGAAGGCCATGGCTCTTGCACCATCAGGTATTTGCCGGGGCGGGATGGATCCAGGACGTAGAAGCGGCCGTCGGGGGCGCGCTGTGCGCCTGGAATGGGGGGAGCTTCGGCGTCGCCCTGCACCTCCGGCGGCGGAGCCGCGGGCGATCCTGGGTTCACCGGAGAGGGCGCGGCAGGCGCGATGCCCCGTAGCTCGTACGCGTCAGGCCGAACGTCAGGCGCGAAGGGCATGTAACGGCTGAAGAGCGGCCCAGCAGCGGGGTTCGGTAGAATATCATCGTAGGGCGCGGAGAGTTGCATCGGCCGGCCCGGCGGCTGCGCGACCGCATAGGTCGGGAGCTGGCGCTGCAGCCGTTCCACATCCCGCGCCTGGCCTTCCGCATCTTGCAACTGCTGAAGATAGGTCTCCACGTTCTGCCGCAGCGCTGGGGGCATGGAGGGATTGGCGGCGAGCACCTGCCCGAGGATGTCCGCGGCGCCGGGGCGCGGCGGAGGAGCCTGCGGCGTCGCCGGCCGCGTCGCGGCAACCGGGCTTCGCCTCGCACGCGCGAGAGCCGCACCGAATCGGCGGAGGTAGACTGGGGTGGTCGTGCCGAGCGCATCCCGCGCGTTGGCGGCCCGCGCCACAGGTCGGCCCGTGAACCAGATGGAGGCCGCATCATAGGGGTTGCCGTACCTCGCCAGCGACTGCCCGAACTTGGCCTCGAACACCGCGTCCTGCGCCTCCGGCGACGCGAGGAACTGCTCCGGCGTCAGCTGCCGGCCCAGCACCTCCCGGGTCCAGGGGCCGATGTTGGCCTCCATCACCTGGTAGGCGCCCAGCGCCCGCCCGTAGCGTGGGTGGGTCGGGCCGACGGCGCCGTAATTGCCGCCGCTCTCGATACTCCGCATGGCGGCAGCGTAAGGGGGCGCGCTGTCGGCGCGCGCGCCCGGCGCGGCCTGGGGCACGGCCGCGGGGCCGCGCGTCTCTGGGCGCCCGGGGAGCGGCGCATCTTGGCGCGGGACCGCGCGGGGTGAGCCCACTTGCGGAGCCGGCGCTTGGGGGCCCGCCATCTCGGATGGGGTCGCCTGAGTCGGCGGCGATCGCGGCGTCACCGGCGGCCACGACGGCGTCGTCGGGCCTGGGGCAGCCGCCCCTGTTCCGGACGCGGCCATAGGCGGCACAGACGGCTGGGGCCTGGGCGCCGCGGCCGTCACCGCCGCAGCTGCGGGGCGCGCCTGCGCCTTCCGCCTCTCCTCGAGGGCCGTGGCCAGGGAATCGATCCCCTTGTTCAGGGTTTGGAACGCCGGCGCGAAATCGTAGACCGTCATGGCTCATTTGCCTCCCGGGTTGCCGACACCGGGGATCAGCTTCAGCGCGTTGATCAGCGTGCCCGCACTGTTCAGCCCGAAGTTGAGGCGGTTGGCGGCGGCGTCGTCGCCTGCGGTCAAAGCCTTGGTGCCGAGTCCCTGGATGGTCTGGCCCATGCTCGACAGGTTGTCGGCGCCGAGCTTGGCGTAGTTGTTGATGGTGTTGACGCGGCGCTCCGCGTCCGTCGAATAGATGCCGGCGACGTCGCGACCGCGCCCGACGTCGAGATCGCCGATGCCCTTCTGCAGGCCGGCCTGGGCGCCGGCGGCCTGATACCCGGCGTTGGACAGGCCGTTCAGCTGGCTCTGCCAGCTGCCGTAGTCCTGGTTGGCCAATTGTTGGGCGCGGTCGCCGATAGCCTGCTGGGTGTTGCCGGAGCCCAGGATGCCCAGGGCGCTGTTCTTGCGCGCCACGGCGTCGGTGGCCTGGTCCACCTGGTAGCGGTAGCCCGGCGAGGCCTGGAACGCCGAGACGGCGTTGGCATTGCCGCCGGCGCCGTTGAGCCCCAGGCTGTCGCCGTAGAGGCCGAGCGCCCGGGTGCCGGCGTCGGTCCAGGGCTGGTAGCGGTCGATCGCGCCCTGATAGGCGTTGCGGCCCGCAGCGTAGCCTTGATCGAGCGCCGCGATGGTCTGCGGCTGCGCGCTCGCGACGGTATCGAGCGCGGAGGCCTTTGCATCGCCGAGCAGATTCTGGATCAGCTGCGCATTCTGCACAGCCTGTTGCGCGCCCCAGACGGCGGCCTTGCGGCTACCGGAGCCCGAGAATGGAGATGCCATGATCTACCTCGAATATGTCCACATCAGTGGCCCGATCGAATTCAAGTATTTCCGAGTTCTGAAAAGGTATGTGAAGATAACTGTAGCGTAGTTGTACAGTGAGTATCGGCCAGAGAGCCGCCCCCCCACTTTCGGGTTCGACGCTCTAGGAATTTGACGACGCCGGCATTGCGAGACGACGATCCGGAAAATGCGGACGCGCTCGTTTACTTCAAATATACTTTGACATGCCGCGACAGATCATCGATCGCTATCGGCTGCCGTGATCTAGAGCAGAATCCGATCATGTTGGATTGTCGCCGTCTGCGCATTGGCGATGGCGGCGTTGCGCGCCGACGAGCTACCGAAAATTCGAGCCATGCAAATGCCTTACGCGTTGTCCGCGAGCTCGATGACGATGATCGAGCACGTCTTGGAGATGCCGGGGTCGACGCCGGCGCTCACCACGGCCTCGCACACGAACTGGTAGGTGCCGGCTGTCGGGGCCACGTACTGCGTGATGATCGGCGTGGCGTTGTAGGTGGTCTGCGTGCTGGTGCCCGTTCCATTCGGGCTCACCACCATGGGAATGACCTTCAGCGTCGTGCCTGAGGTCACCTCGCGGAGCCGCACGTTGAACAGGCTCACCGAAGCGCGTGGCAGCGGATCGCCATCATAGGTGCCCCAGATGGCCACTCGCGAATTGGCGCGCAGATCAATATTGATGACCGCCGGCGCGCCCGTGTTGCTGTCTGAATTCGTAACCGCGTTGGCGCCGATGTCCTGGTTCAGCACCCGCACCGGCACGTTGAACTGGAAGGCGCCGGAGGTGTAGGCGAACACGTTGCCGGGGTCGCCGCCGTTGTACGACGGGTCCGTCAGCATGAAGCGGTTGGCCTCGAAGGCGATGGCCGACGTGCCGCTCGCCGTGTCGGCCAGCATCGTCATGCCGACGGTGTAGCCCGGCACGTTGAGCCGGATCGAATAGGCTGAGGTCCAGCCCGCCGGCGTCGCCGCGGCGACGAAATAGACCTCGCCGTTGGCTGTGCCGCCGTTGGCCGTCGCGGCGATGTTGTCGATCCGCCCCGAATAGGCGCCTCCAGGCGTCGTGATCGACTCGATGATGGTGCTGGCCGTCGCCGTGTTGTCGTTGGTGTCCGAGCGCAGATCCAGAAGGTAAGCGGAATAGGCGCCGTCCACGCCGGTTACGGCCTTGATCAGCTCGGTCACCTTCGCCGCGCTGTCTCCGCTCTCCGAGCTGACGTCCGTAATCTTCGTCTGAAGGTCGACGACGGTCTTGATCGTGTAGCTGCGGAGCGCCTGCTCCCAGTTCAGCAGCGCCTGCGTCGGCTTGCCCGTCGCCGGGTCCACCCGGGCCACGCTCACGGGCATCACCACCGGCGAGGCGGCCGGGTCGATGTACGGGGTCAGGTCGGCCATCAGGTTGCTGCCTGCGCTCGGATCTGCGGGTCGGGCACCGATGCGCCCATGAACGAGAAGTCGACGTTATCCGTGCACGTGAAGCGCGCCCGCAGGCCGTGGTGCGTGGTCTGCCCCAACCCGTTGACGCGCACCGGATAGAGGTCGCTCTCTGCCATCGATTGCGCGGCCGGCGTCGACCATGTCTTGCCGCCGTTGATGCTCCAGGAAATGCCGAGGAAGGCGCCATCGACTTCGGACACATCGACGAACAGGTCCGGGCTCGTAGTGCCCGCCGGGAACTGCCTGAGCGCCCCGCTCTCCACCATCCACAGCACGCCGGCGCCGACCTCGAGGAAGTCGGAGGATGGCGTCAGCAGGTTGCCGCTCAGCCGATCGCCGAAGAGCCAGGCGCCCGACGCCGTGAACATCGAGCCGCCGGCACGCCACCGCGTCAGGCCGGCGCTCAGCCGCTCGTGCCAGGCCTGGCCACGGACATCATACGACCAGCTGCCGACGGAGCTCGACACCGTCACGAACGGCCGGCCGCGCGCGATGTGCACCATCATGTCGAGCTCGCTCGGCGCCGAGGCGGCGATGAACCGTTCCACGTCCGGCGTGGAGATCACCGCGTCGGTGTAGCCGTCGAGCGCCCGCACGCTGCCGTCGGAGGCGACGAAGAAGAGCCCGTGGTCCCAGCCCGCGCCATCGCCGGCGGCGGCCATGGTGCCGCGCACACCGGTTGGCAAGATGGTCTGCGCCCGCTGCAACGGGAACGGGCTCGTGCCGACGTTCTGCCACGGCTCGATGGTCGAGCCGCCCATGGCATAGAACAGCGCGCCCGAGACGATGCCGCGCAGCAGGCCGTCGGGGCGGGATTCCGCCGTCGCAAACGACAGCGCGCTGATGTCGGTCGAGTTCAGCTCGCTGGCGAAGATGCGGCCGTCCGGCACGGTGAACAGGAAGTAGCCGTCCAGGAAGGCCACGGAATTGACGTTCGCCGGCAGGTCCGCGTCGGGATAGGCGCCGACCGCGGTGGGGGTGAGCACGTAGGCACCGCCGTTGCGCCGCACCGCGACGACATCCGGCGTCGGCACGCCCGCGGTGGTGCGGTTGTTGATCGCCAACGTCACCGGATCGCTGCCCGGGATCGCGCCCGCCAGCACCGTCACCGTCGGCCCGGGGTAGCTGACGTAGACGACCATGTCGGCGAACACGAAGTAGAAGGCGAAGTTCGCCTCGATCATGCCGCGGAAGCCGCTGCCGGGTGTCGTGAAGACATTGGCGAGCCCCGGGCAGCGGCGCACATAGTCGCGGTCGCCCTCGCGCACGCTGTAGCAATTGACGAGCCGGCCTTCGCCCTCGCCGGCGCGGCTGCCGGGCGTCGACGAGCGGGGAATGGGCAGCGCAACCATCAGCGGTAGTCCGGAAAGTGGCCGCCCAGGTGCGGCCAGGTGCCGTCGGGATCGGCCAGCGTGAGGAACGAGGGCCGCGTGCCGATGATCACCTTGAAGGCTCGCTCGCTCGCCGCCATCCCGTCTCGATCACCGGCGATCGAGGCCGCCGCGAACCGCGTCAGCTCGGCCACCATGCCGGCCTCGACGCTGTCCACATCAGGGATGTAGACGTTCACCCGGGCATTCAGGTCGGCCAGGATGCCCGGCAGCTCGTCGGCGACGAATTGCGCGTCAGCGACGGTGCCGGCCTGGGGATAGCTCAGCCGCAACCGCCCAAGGATACTGCGCACCAGCGCCGTCGACGCCGTGCGGTCGAGCCTGGCGATATCCGCCAGGGCCTGTTGCGCAGCCGCAGCGGCGTCGGGCGGAACGGCCTTCGGCTGCACCCGCGCCGCCAGCAGCGTGACGATGCTCGGCAACTGCGCCTGGGTGATCGAGGCCTCATCGGCGATGCTGATCACGCGCCGGGCCGCCAGATCATCCAGCAGCGATTGCACCGCGCCCGCGACGGCCGTCGCATCGATGGCGGAAGTCGTGGCGCCGAGCGCGTCGAGCCGCTCGAGCACCGCCCGCACGAGCGCAGTCGATGCGGCGCGATCGAGCCGGGCGAGCTCTGCGAGCGATTGCTCGGCGGCCTGCACTGCGGTCGAATCGACGGCCCGGGGAAGCACGCGCGCGGCGATGAGCGTCACCAGAGCCGGCGTCTGCGCGCTGGTCACCGCCGCCTCGTTGGCGATCACGACGACACGGCGCGCCGCCAGGTCGTCCAGCACGCCCTGGATGGCGCCGACGACAGCCGTCAAGTCGATCGCGGCTGTGGTTGCGCCGAGAGCGTCCAGCCGCTCGAGAACGGCTTGCGCCAAGCCCGTCGACGTACGATCGAGCCTGGCACCTGATGCCAACTGCCGCTCGGCGTTGTCCTTGGCCGTCTGATCATAGGCCTTCGGCTGGACACGCGCGGCGGTCAGCGTGACGATATGGGGGACGGCCCACGTGGGGATATCGCCCTCATCGCCGATCACGATGATGCGGCGCTGCGCCAGATCGTCGAGTGCGCTCTGAATGGCATCCGTGACCGCGACGTTGTCGATCGCCTCCGTGGAGAGGCCGATGCTCTCCAGCCGCTCCAGGACCTCCTTGACGACGGCCGTATAGACAGAGCCCCGGAGCAGTCGGTGTATGGAGGCGAGGCGGCCTTCCGCGTCCTGCCGGCGCTGGATATCGGCCGGCTGGCTATCGTTCGTGAACCCTGGTCTGAGGTGCTCGGCAAGCACCACAATGAACGGTTCGTAATACTGGTCAGGGATCGCATTGCCGTCCACCACCGTCCAGATGCGGCGGGCGTTCAGCTCATTGAAGAGGGCCGCCGCGCGCACGCCGGCGGCGGCTGCATCCGCAGCCGTCGGCATCTCCGCGATACCGAGCTTGCGCAGCTCGCGCAGAGCTACGGTCGTGGCGTCCGCGAGGGTGAAGGACATCGTGCCGAGCCCTTAGGGGACGACGACGTATTCGACGCAGACGATGCCGGCGCCGGCGGTCGCCGCCGTGCCGGTCTGGGCGTGCGTCGCCGTCACCGTCACCTCGCCGGGCGAGTACAGCGCCGTCGACGTCGCCATGCCGCCGGCCGCGATCAGGCCGGCGGTGCCGGTTGCGATCGCGCTGCCATAGGCCGTCGCGGCACCCGCGGTGCCGACGTTCACGGTGTTGCTCGTGCCGGCGTTGAACGCCGTGGTCACGGCCACGGTGACGGCGGTGACCAGCGCCTTGGGCGGCAGCACGCCGACGGTGACGCTGCCCGAGGCGCCATCGGCGAAACCGATGCGCTTGGTCAGGAACTGCTTGACGTTGTAGCCGACGTCGCGCGCCGGCACGGTCCTTGCGGCCATGGCCAGGATCCTTTCAGGTTTGTGAAGAGGCGGGTTCGTGAACAGGGAAGCGGGCGGCCGGCGGCCGCCCAGCCGGGTCGATGTGCGCTTACGCGTCGGCGGCGCCGCTGAAGAAGCCGGTCAGCACGCCCCACTGAACGAGGTTGCTGCCGCCCTGCGGCTTCTTGAACATCTTCGACACGCCGTAGGCCATTTCGGTGCCGACGCCGTCGATGAAGCCGTAATCGTCCTCCTTGCGGAAGGTCGGCTTGGCCATCTGCCCCCAAGCGAACACCGCCGCCTGCTGGCCGCAGAAGAACACCGGCTCGACACGGCTCGAGCTGCCGCCCGCCGTCAGCAGCGAGGTCCACTTGTCCGTGACCATCACCCCGATCTCCGGCACCTCGCGCACGATCACGCCATCGTAGAGCAGATCGCCGTCCTGGAAGAGCGGGTTCTTCTCCATGCCGTTGCCCTCGCGCGGCCGGGCATCGCGGTTGATGCTGTCCAGGTTGATCTTGAGATCGCGGAAGGTGAACGAGCCGGCGAAGGCCACGAAGTATTCACGCCCGTCGGTCAGCTTGTACGGCCGGATCTTGGGCGAAGCGTTCTTGGCGATGCGCTTCATCAGCGAGAGGGATGCTGATCCGAGCTTGCCGGTGGATGTGGTGATGTTGCCCAGCGCTGTCGCATGCGTGGCGTTGTAATTGCCGACGGCGTTGCCGTAGAGCACGCGGTCGCTGTTCGCGGCATTCCAGACATTGCGCTGCGTCGTCGTGGCCAGATCGTAGCGCAGGCCGTTCACCCGGTCGCCGTCGTCGCTGCCCAGGTTGGTGGGCGAGGCCTCGTTCGGCAAGGCCAGCAGCGCCTCGATCAGCTCGTCGCGCTGCAGCTCCTTGCCCCAGTCGCTGAGCAGCGGGCGGGCCTCGCCGAAGATGTCGGCCGAGTCCTTGTGCTTCTCGGCCTTGTTGGTCACCACCGCATGCCGGGCCCAGTCGAGCCAGACGCGCATGCCGTAGTTATCGATCTTCTCCTCGTTGCCGACGAGGGTGCCGGTGCCGCGGCCCTTGCCGTTGAGGCGGGTGACGAACGGAATGTTCATCTGCTCGCCGCCGTTCTTCAGCTCCATGCGCAGCCGGATGATGGCGTTGAGGTCCGCGGACATGTAGGGCGAGAACAGGTTCTCGCGCACGTATTCGCGATTGATCTGCTTGGTATACTGGATAAGCTTGTTGTTGTCCTGAACCGCAGTGACGGCCATGTCTGTTCATCCTCTATGGTGGTGGGAACCGCCACCGGGCCGGGCTGGCGTTGCGAGAGCATTTCGTCATTGGATGGGATCATCCAATGACAGAGAAATGCTCATAACATTTTGAATCTGTAGCGCTTTAGCGCAGCGCGAACCCGGCCGTGATGCGGTCAGCCCTGGGTGGCGTAGGCGAAGAGCGCCGCGTCGCTCATGTCGCCGCCGCCGGCCCGGTCGGACGAGGCGGCGGTGGCGCGGTTGAGCGACGGCGGCAGTTTGACGACCGAGCGGGCGCCGCCCGGCGCCGCCCCGGAGTTCGACCCGGCGAGCATCGCCATCAGGCGCTCGCGCCGGCCCGGGTCGGCGAGCAGCCGTTCCATGGCCCGCTGCTCGGCCAGGTCCGGGTTGCTTTGCTCCAGGTGCTGCTCGTACCAGTCCATGATCTCCGTATACGGATCCATGGATTGGCGGAGCGCGGAGATCACCGCCGGCCCGTCCATGGCGCCGGCGCCGATCATCTGCTGCAAGGCGGTGTAGGCCTGGGAGACCTTCTCGCCGCCGTGCTCACGCTCGGCGTCGCGGCGCGAGTAGAACTCGCGCTGCTCGAGCAGCGCCTCGACGACGCCGCCCAGCTTGCTGCCGACGAACGCCTCCGGGTCGTTCAGCAGGGCCGTCACCGGGTCGTCCGCCTCGGGCTGGGCTCGAGGATCGCGCTGCGAGGCGTCGGCCGGCGGCTGGAGCCGCTGCATCATGTCCATGAGGGCGCGGTTCTGCACCTCCAGGTGATAGGCTCGCTCCTCCGCCTGGCGGCGGGCCTCCGAGACCTCGCGGAACCGATACGGCGGCGGCTCGCGCGGCTCGGCGGCGAAGGGTTCGGACGGCTCTCCGATCGGTTGACCCGGCTCGCGCAGCGGGGCGCCCGTGTCGGGCATCGTGGCGTCGGCGAGCTGTGTGGCCGGATCGTCGGCCATGGCATGCGCCATCAGGTCGGCGTCGGTCATGCCGACGTCGGCGGTTTCAATGCTCATGCTGGGTCCTTTCCGCGTGTCGTGCGGCGACGTGAGCCCCTGTCTCGCCGGGGCGATGCGCGTGGCGCCGTGTCGTGGCGCGGACGAAAGCTATTGCTCGCCGTTCAAGACGCTGGGGCAGCGGCGTTGAGCTGGGTTGTATCTCGCGGCTTCGAACTGGAGTTGACGGACGCGCCGATACGAACAGCAACACTTGGCGCGTATGTTTGGACGCAAGCTTATAGCGGCCTCCTCGTCCAAGGGTCGCGACCATCAGAGAGTCGCGACGATCAGATGTCGACCGCGCTGTGTCCCGACGGCCGCTCGCGTGTTGATCCGCGAACGGTCCCCGGCTCACCCTCGATACCGTTGCGGGATCACCAGCGGAAACTACGAGCCATTGCTCGGACGTTATTCGTCATCCTTGAGTGGCGGATCCCGGAAAGCCATAAACCCAAATCGTTCGTTGATCTCGCGGGCTTTCTTGGCTGAAAGGGTGCCTCCAGAGCGTCTTATCTCCTGGGCCAGCGCCCGCTTGTGCCGCAGCCTCCTCGCCTCGTCGTCCCTGCGCGGTTGCTCCGCTGGCGTACGAACGGACGGCATCGTCCGCCTCACCTTCAATCGCTTCTTCGCGCGACGCATGCGGCACCCCCTGGGATACCTGCCGCGCCAAGCTGACAGGCTATGCGGCTACGACGACAGGCGGTCTCGCCGTCCGTCGGTGGTCTTTCTTATGCAGCCCTCTTCTCGGCGGCGGCGCCCCCTTCGAACTCTCGCTTGGTCCACGTCCACGTGCCGTGCGATGGCGCGGCCCTGCCCAATAGGAACGGATCAACGCGCTTCTTCACGCCAAGAGTGCCATGGCTCGCCGAGAATTGCATGCGCCGCCGCGCCCCGGGGGCACAGCCGCGTTGAACTGAATCCAAGGGCTCAAAAGCGGATCGTCGTTGACGGCAAGGCGCATGTACTCCAAATCAAAATCTTGTTGGATCGGCTCTCAACAATCCTGGTCCTCGCCTCCTGGCTATCTGTATACAATAGTATCCCAATCCGGCATTGCAACCCAGCAGTTCCGTTGCAAGAATTCGACGTAACGAAAATCCAAATTCGCCGTCACGTCAAAATCATCGTCCTGATAAAGAATAACACGCTGCCCTTTAGCCAGATTGAGATCAGAAGCAATGTCTTCTATATCTTTACCTTGATAAACTAAAATCCAACACTCATCATCCGGAGTCATAGCGTTAAAGTCGGTAAATATTCTAAGCATGGCGGGCCCTGCGCAATGGGAACGGATCAACGCGCTTCTTCACGTGAAGAGTGCCACGGATCGCCGAAGATTGCACGCGCCGCCGCGCCCGGGGGCACGGCCGCGTTGAACTGAATCCAAAGGCTCAAAAGCGGATCGTCGTCGATCGCAAGGCGCATGTACTCCAAACCAACATCTTGTTGGATCGGCTGTCGACAATCCTGATCCTCGCCTCCTGGCTATTTTCTTACAAGCGTATCCCAATCCGGGATTGCAACCCAGCAGCTCTGTTGCAAGTATTCGATGTACCGAAAATCCAAGGTCGCCGTCACGTCAAAATCATCTTCGTCCTGATAAAGAATAACACGCTGCCCCTTAACCAGATTGAGATCAGAAGCAATATCTGCTATATCTTTATCTTTATAAATTAAGACGACGTACTCATCATCCTGAGTTCTAGTGTTAAAGTCGGTAAATATTCTAAGCATGATCGCCTCCTTGTGATTGGTATCTATCTACCGACTGACAGGAAATGGATTCGGCCGTGGAGCAAATGAACGACTGATAGTATCGAAAAACCCCTGTGGTGGAGGATTTGGAACATTTACAGTCCCGTGATAGTCGCCTCTCCCAGGAGTGGGGGAATTGACTGACACGCCGGAAAGCGCTCGCAATCGCTGTGCGGTACTCACGCTAATTTGGGGGTTACGAAAGTACCCACCTCGAGCCAGCTCATCTATGGGAACGCCCGGAGCAGTTTGCACCGAGAAGCCATAGCCGTTTGGCGAGAGTTTCGTACCCTCTTCGAAATAACGTGCCGCGCCAGCTCCACCCCTTACAACAAACTGAACTTCGTCCTTAGACCTGTCCGCAGTCGGCGTGGATGTAACCGCAAGAATTCCGGCGGCAAGGGCAGATGGAATGGCCGCGGCCACGGCTCCAGCCCTTAGCGAAGCGCTGGCGGCAATGCTGCCTATTTCCGAAGCTGAAGGCACCGACGCCAGAAAGGCTCCTGTCCATCCCGCTCCACCTCCGCTCGGACGATCCGGCGCCAGCCCCGACGGATCAGTCAGATTGAGCGGATCGTTGTTGACGTACGCACGCGGAACAGCCTCCACTCTCTTACCTGTGACCGCCTCGATAGCTGATCGGAGCGCGTCCTTACCGAGGGTATTGTCCTGGGCGCCCGCCACCATACGGCCGGCGACGTACCGATCGTTAAGCGGAGCACCGTCGATGGTCTTGAGGAGTGGCATTCCATCTTCAATCCCCACGTGTCTGGCCGGCGTAGGAACCCGCGGCCTGATCGAAGTATAATATGTCAGATTTCGATTTTTATCAATTAACTCAACCGTTTGAGGCATTTCGACGGCTGTCGTCGGCGCCGCCCTCGCCAGCTCCGCCAGCGTCTGGCCGGCCTGTCTCACCTGCGGCGCCCTGAGGGTCCGCACCACAGCCGGACCAATGGTCGCCCCTTCCCGCCCGGCATCGCGTTACCCGGGGCGTCCAGCAGGCCGGGCATGGTTGGGGGAGCGCCACCGTCCGGCGTCCACGAGAACGGCAGGGCACCATTGCGGCGGGCGATCGGCACCGGCACGGACGTTGCCCGCCCCTTGGAAACTCCCTTGTAGAAAATGCCTCCGCCATCATCTTGCACCACGTCGTCCGGCAGCACCGTGCCCATACGCCACATGGGATAGGGCATCGAGTCCGCAATGCGGTCCGACAGCGTCGGCTCGACGATGTACGGCGTCCGCATCTTGCGCGCCGCCAGATCCATGCCACGCGCCAAATTGGCGATGGTCTGCTCACTCGCGGCATTGTCCGGGGCAAAGCGCCAAGCGGCGAATGCCGGCCAGCCAAGGGACGCGGCCGTCTGAGGTGGCGGCCTCTTGTCGCCAAGGGCCATCACATCGAACTGCGACGGCTGCCACGCTGTGAACGATCGGCTGGTATCCTGCGGCTCCTGCGCCGTACCGGCAATGGAGTAAAGATCATTGATCGAGGCCATGGATCTTTCATCCTCGTCCTTGAGGGCGGCTTGGGGCGATGCCGTGCCCTGTCGCATTCCTGGTCATTGGATCGGCTGCATGGGGAAACGGCTGGAGACCGCAGCCAAGACGCTGACGGAGGCCGGCGCTTCAGGCTGCATGGCCTTTTTGCGCTCGCTTCAGCTCCGCGCCGGCCCGCCGCTCCTCGACCTGGGCCGCGGCCCCGGCCAGCTGGATCTGCTGGTGCACCCGAGCCGCCGGGGGATCAGGGCGAGCTGAACTAGGGGCTCTGATTGTCTCGCAGCAGGCCGGCGAGGGGGCCGGCTGGGACGTTGGCGTTGAACTGGATATATCGATTGATCTTGGGGTTGCGGTTGGCGTAGGCGCGAATCCGCTCGGCAACCTTTGGATACATCGTCTTGATGTAGTTCGGGTTGTCGATGTAGGTTTGTATGGCCTCTGCCATGTACTCACGTGGGATGTCGTCGCCCTTGTATTTCAGAGCTTCCGGCCCGGTCAGGTGCCTTGTCCGCTCTCGCCCGTCGAGACGGGTCGAATACAATTGCTTGAGGTCGTTCGCGATCCCCTTTGTCGGGATCTTCCCCGACAATTCGTCGACCATGTGCGCGACCTCATGCGAGATCGTGTTGTCCTTCTTCGCGCCGGTCAGGTTCTGATCGTAAAGTATGCGCCGAATTCGGCCATCTGCTCCTGCTTTGTCAACGTACGCCCCAGACGCTCCTGAAGGGAGTTCAGCTTTCGCAACTGGGAGAGGAGGAGTGCCGATTGCTCCTCGGGTGATAGGGTCGAAAGCGTCTGGGCTGACGGAAACATCGGGCCCGCCGACGACGCGTCGTCCGGCGACGAACTCGGCTCCGAGCGGCTTCCCGTCGATGTCATGCGTCAGTTTCCCCGTTTCGTCCGCGAGCCCGACAGTACCATTTTTGTAGTCATCCGCGAAGGGCCTTTGTGGTTTGGGCGGCAATGCTTTGCTGCTTGTCCCCACTCCGCCAATTGAGCGACTGGCGCGTGTCAATTCCTCGATCGTCTGCGACGGATGGGTCATTTCTGCAAGATTTGCAATGGTCTGAGGCATCTTGACGGCCGTCGTTGGCGCCGCCCTCGCCAGATCCTCAAGCGTCCGGCCAGCTGGGCGCGCGTCCTGCGCCAGGCGCCCGAGAGTGCTGATCGTCTGCGACACAGCCGGCCCGGCTGTCTTGGCCGCCATAACGGCCCCCTTCGGGCCTGGCATCAAGTTGCCGATGACGTCGAGGCCAGCGGGGAGCGTCGCTGCCAGATCTCCGTTCGGCGCCCGCGATATCGGAACCACGCCGTTGCGCGGGGCGATCGGAACGGGCGTGTCCGTGCCCTTATACACGATTTGGTTTCCGAAATCGTACATCTTCAACTCGGCATCGTCAGGCAAGCTTATGCCCATCCCGAACACGCCACCTGGGATCGAGGCAGCAATCGACGACGCTATCTGGTCCGAGAGCGTCGGCTCGACGATGTAAGGCGTCCGCGTCTTGCGCGCCGCGAGTTCCATGCCGGGCGCCAAGTTGGCGATGGTCTGCGGGCTTGCCGCGTTGTCCGGGGCGAAGCGCCACGGATCGAACTGACCCAATGCCGCGATGGTCTGCGGCTGCTGTGCCATGCCTGCCGTGGTCGGGAGACTATTGATCGAGGCCATGGATCTTTCATCCTCGTCCTTGAGGACGGCTTGGGGCGATGCCGTGCCCTGTCGCATTCCTGGTCATTGGATCGGCTGCATGCAGGGGCGGGCGGAGACCAAGGCCAAGGCGCATGAGGCCCCCAAACGCGCCTCCAACCGGGGCTCGTCCCCGCAGGGGCTCGGCCTCTCTATTCGCGCGCGCGTTGCGGCCGCGCCGGCGCTCCGGCGCGGGCCGGCTCCATCTCGTGTCCGAATTCCTGCGGCGCGAGCGCGGCCTCCGCCGAGGTCCTCCGCGCCTGCGCTTGCTTCAGCTGCGCGGCGGCGGCATCGCTGCGGGCCTTGGCGATCGTCGCCGCCTGGTCGACCCACGATGGGCCCTGCGGCGCCGCCTGTGCCGGCGGCGCCTCGGGCTGCATGGCCTTTGCCGCCTGCGCCCGCTTCAGCTCCGCGCCGGCTCGCCGCTCCTCGACCTGGGCCGCGGCCCCGGCCAGCTGGATCTGCCGGCGCACTACGAGCCGCCGGGGGACCCGGGCGAGTTGCATTGAGCCCTATTCGTCTCCGATGTCGTTAGATCTGGCGGCGCTTCCAGCAGCCCCGCCCCCTATGGCTATTGGCGTCAAAGAGTTGAACTGAACGAAGCGCGGGGAAACTTCGCGGATGGCGCGTGCGGCATCCGGAGCTACTGTCTTAATATAGTTTGGATCTTGAAAATAGGCGCGGATAGCCTCCGCCCAATACTCTTCGTCTATTTCCTTACCTTTGTACCCGCGATCGGCGGGGCCATAGGCACGCTCGCCCTTCCCTCGCGGCTTCCCGCGGTTCAACTCGTGATAAACGTCCTTGAGTTGATTGAGCGCCTTGGGCTTCAGGTCCGTTCCGGACAACTCGCGAATTCCGAGGAACCATTTGTCGATGGCATGCCCAAGTTCATGGGCAATAATGCGATAACGATCAGCCTCGCTTACGTTACGATCATAATAGATGGACCTAATAGAGCCTCCCTCTCCTCGCTCGTTGACATACGCCCCAACTCCCTTTCCAGGCACACTACTTTTCGCAACGCCTTGAGCTGCCTTGCCTGTTGCTGCCTCTGCAAGGGCGTCAAGCCCCGGGCCGCCCATCGGGACATCTGGGCCGTTGACGGTTTGCCGTCCGACGATGGGGAGGTCTGGCCTAAGGGGCTTTCCATCGATGTTGACGAGGAGGCGTCCGGCTTCATCTGCGAGAGGCTCCGTCTTCGCGTAGTCCGTCGCGAAACTGCGGACGTCGCGCGGGAGCGGGTCGTGCATGCCCGCAGACCTCACATTAGACATTTCAGCAATATTTGCAATGGTTTGTGGCATCTTGACGGACGTCGTTGGCGCCGCCAGAGCCAGCTCCTCCAGCGGCTGCCCCGCCGGCTGGGTACCCCGCTGCGCGTCTAGTGCCTCGATTGTCTGTGACATCGGTCGCGCCGACCGCGACAGGCCGGCTAGCGCGCCAAGGCCGCCGCCGACAGCGCCGCCGACGCCGGCGCCGATCACAGCGCTCGTGGCGCGCTCGCTAGGACCTCCTTGGCCGCTCAGAAAGCCGCCGATGCCGCCGAGGATGGCGCCCAGCCGAAGCCCTTCGCCGGCGGTGCGCGCCGTGCCCATCGGGATCGCGGCACCGCCGCCCATTGCCGTACCGTAATACGTCCATGGGCTATCGTTCGCCGCGATGGCGTTCTTCAGGCGCTCCGACTGGATGGTCTGGTCGTACCGCTGCCCCGCATCGGTGCCGACCAACCCCGGAGCAGCGGCCTCCATCCCGAGCCTGATCGCTCCAGCCCCCATATCGACCGGATTGGGTAGCGGGCTCGGCCACATCTGGCCGTTGGGGCCGGGCAGCCCACGGCCAGCGGCTGCTTCGAGTGCACGCATCTCGTCGATGCCGCCCATGCTCACACCCTGCGGCAAACCGCGCGATGCCGCATAGAGCCGGTCCGTGCCCATATTGGCAGCCGGCGCCATGTCGAAGCGGCGCGGATCGAACTGACCCAATGCCGCGATGGTCTGCGGCTGCTGTGCCATCCCTGCCGTGGTCAGGAGATTATTGATCGAGGCCATGGATCTTTCATCCTCGTCCTTGAGGGCGGCTTGGGGCGATGCGGGCCCTGTCGCATTCCTGGTCATTGGATCGGCTGTATGCAGGGATGGGCGGAGACCACAGCCTAGGCGCATGAGGCCCCCAAACGCGCTTCCAACCGGGGCTGGTCCACGCAGGGGCTCGGCCCCTCTATTCGTAGGTGTCTTGCAGCCGCGCCGGCGCTCCGACGCGGGCCAGCTCCATCTCGTGCCGTAGCTCCTGCGGCGCGAGCGCGGCCTCTGTCATCGTCCTCCGCGCCTGCGCTTGCTTCAGCTCCGCGGCGGCGGCATCGCTGCGGGCCTTGGCGATCGTCGCCGCTTGGTCGACCCACGATGGGCCCTGCGGCGCCGCCTGTGCCGGCTGCGCCTCGGGCTGCATGGCCTTTGCCGCCTGCGCCCGCTTCAGCTCCGCGCCCGCCCGCCGCTCCTCGACCTGGGCCGCAGCCCCGGCCAGCTGGATCTGCCGGCGCACTACGAGCCGCCGGAGAACCCGGGCGAGTTGCATTGATGCCGGGGACATGAGCCCCTCCGCCTCCGGCTACTGCCCCTGCTCATCTCTGAGCAGACCGGCAATGGAGCCTGGTGGCGCAGATGAGTTGAACTGGATGTAATTGGCGTTCTGACGGATGATTTTCGCCACGTCCGGGGCGACCGTCTTCATGAAATTGGGGTCAGCGTTATAGGCGCGGATCGCCTCGGCCCAATACTCGTCCTGGATATCCGTACCCCGGTATCCAGCATCCGCTGGGCCAAACGCCCGCTCGCCCTTAGCGCGAGGCGCGCCCTTGTTGAGCTCGTGGTAGATGTCCTTGAGCTGGCCCTCGACCTTCTTTGGATGATCCCAGGCGCCGATACCGCGGCCGGTCGAGCCCTTGTCGCTCATGTGGGCAATCTCGTGCCCTACAACCATTTCCTTGGTCTGCCCCGCTAGCTGTTTATCGTAGTATATGGACCTAACAGGGCCGTCCTTTCCTCGGGTGTGGACATACGCCCCAGCTCCCTTTCCAGGGACGCTACTTTTCGCAACGCCCTGAGGTTTTGAGCCAATTGCTGCCTCTGCAAGGGCGTCAAACCCGGCTGGGTCGAACGGTACGTCCACGCCGCCGACGGTCTGCCTTCCAACGATTGGCTTGCTGAAGTCGAAGTGCTTGCCGTCAATGTTTCGCAGGAGACGTCCGGTTTCGTCGGCGACATCGGTGCCCACCTCCTTATAATCCTGCGAGAAATCCCGCACCGGCCTCGGTGTCGGATTATAAATCGAGCTCGAACGCGATGCCAGCACATTCGGTGCCGTTTCACCAAGCGCGGCAATGGTTTGAGGCATTTCAACTGGCCTGCTTGGCGCAGCCTTCGCCAGTTGCTCCAGCGTCTGCGCAACGGGGCGCGCATCCCGCCCGGCGCCACCCAGGGCCTCGATCGTTTGTGCCGTCCGCGCCACCTGGCCGCCCACGCGCAGCCCATTAATAGCTCCAGCGCTGGGGATGTAGTCGAGGATGTGCGGCCAAGCCAGGAATCTCTCACCATCCGGCGCTCTCGCGATGGGAAAGACGTTTGGGCGCTCGACGACCGGGACTTTCTCGCCATTGTCGCGGTACCGCGGCCAGCCGGCATCGTCGACCACCACATCTCCCGGCAGCTGCATGCCGAGCACCTGCTCCTGCAACGTCGGCTCGAGGATGTAGGGCGTGCGGTTGCTGACCGGCTTGGTGTTGTCGACCGATCGGCCGATGGGCGATGTGTATTGCGTTGGCAACTGGCCGTTGGCGCGCCGCGCCGCTGCCAACATCTCATCAAGCGGATCGAGGGTCGAGCCCGTCAGGTTGGCGATGGTTTGCGGAGCCTGGGCGGACGCTGCCACGAATGAAACTCCCGACATAAGTCAGCGCCGCGCCGAGCCCATGGACTCACGGTTGCGGCCGTGTTTCGATTGCCCGTCCATGGGGAGGGCTGGGGATGGCCTACAATCTGTTCATCGCATACGACCTGATGTCACCAGGTCAGAACTACGACGCTGTCAGAGACGCCATAAAGTCGCTCGGTGTGTGGTACCAGTTTCAGTACTCGCTATTTACGTTCACACCCAGCATACCCCAGTCGAGGCGTTCCACCTTGTTCAAGCGACGCTCGATCGGAACGACCGCCTCGCTGTGATCAACTGCGCGGAAGCGCTTGGCGCCATCGTCACGAACTGGGATCACCCGCCCCTCGATGCGATAAACTCCATCTGGGTCTCTGCTTAGAGCAAAGCGGTCGGGGCCATTGCCGATTTGAGCGAAGGATCTCTCGACCCGAGCCGACGACTTCGGGAACGGAAATGCCATGGTGCTCTCCTGTCTCGGCCCCGCCTCTCGGCATCCGGCCCGGCTGTGGTATGGTCCGCGCCCGCAAGGGGGTCTGATGATGCGGTACGTCGTGGTTGCGTTGGCAAGCTGCTTGGGTGCGTGTGTACGGGCAGAGCCGCCCCCGCCTCCACCCCCGCCGCACCTGCGCAGCCAGCGCGCACTGGTCCCTCGCCGATCGAGACAGCAACCCAACTCTGGATCAACTGCGTAAAGGCCGAGGCAGCTAAGGCACGCAGCAGAGGCGCTGACGGGAGCACGTCAGCAAACATTGCCTATGCCCAATGCCAATCAGAAGAAGCCCTGATGCTGAGCATGCTTGACGACCAACGAAGTGCGGTCATGTATCTCTCAGCCGTAAAGATCAGATTCAAGCAAAAGCTCATCAACGAGGCCGGCGGCCGTTGATGCGTCGTATGGCGTGGGCGATTCTTCCCCCGCTATGGCTGGCTCCTGCTATCGTCTCCGCCATAACTTGGGACGGAACGGCCCAAGCCGCTAAGGATCTGCTCCGGGCTTATCGCCGCGCCAAGCTTGTCGCCGATCGTCGCAGAGAGGTTGCGCGTCGACCGGCTGAGTGATGCAACCGTCGCCGCCGTCGGTGCACGGACCCAGGCCTCATACGCTCGCGCCCATTTCGCCGCGCTAGAAGCCGTAGCCGGCGCCGACAGAATCTTCGCCAACCCGTAGGTTCCGAAGACGCTCGCCAGCGTCGTGGTGGGAGCAGTCATCATGCCGGCGGCCGCCGCCAGTAGGCGACCGGATCGTGCGGTGCCGGAGCTGTTGTTGAAGCGCCGCTCCACCTCTGCGACGCGGCGCGACACCGTCACCAGATCGTCGATCGATTGCCGCACCGTCGCATCGGGGAAGAGAAGTTGCTTCGCCCCGGGCTGAATCTGCTCCTACCGGCTGACCAGATAGGGAGCGGAGAAATCGCCCTTGTTATTCTGCCACATCCTCTGGAGCATGGCGCCGCCAAGGTTCTTCATGGCGTCGGGTCCGAGCATGTTGCTCATGTGGGCGAGGCTGCCGAGGTCGCCCTTGTTCTGAGCCCACGCAGCCAGGGTGCCGGCGATCTGCTCATCGCTCTTCCCGAGCAGGGACAAGCTTTCACGGTTCGCGGCGGCGAGGCGCTTTTCTGCGGCACCGGTCGCGCTCCTGACGGCTGCATCGCCGATCTGTCCCACCTGCCCGGCGCGCTCATCCGCGCGAATAACGCGCTGGATCGCGGCTTCGACCATCGGCACGCGGTCGCCGAATAGAGCGGCTCGGCCCTGTGGGCTCAGCTGCCCCCAGTTGCGCGCCAGCGAGCTCACATTGAACGCGCCATCGGGCCCCTGTGCCAACCGGTCGAATGCCTGTCGCGCCACCTGTCCCATGACATCGGGCGGCAACTCGCGCTGGAACAGCGACAACCGCTGCATGTTGCCGCCGCTGCGGTCGCTCGCAGCCCCGATGAGGCGGTCAACAAGCCCTTCGCGGCTGCCCTGGCCGGCCTGCCGAAGGATGTTGTTGGTCTCGGCGAGCCGGCCAAACTGCGTCTCGGCCCGATCGAGCAGGGCTCGCGCCGACGCCGGGTTAGGCGACGACTGCTCTGCTGCCTGCTGCATGGCCCGTGTCAGAGCCCCATAGCCCGCCGTAAGGTCACGGGCGCCGAAGCCCTGTGACTGCTCGAAATCGATCCTTTCGGCAAGCGTGGTGCGAGCTCGCTGGAGACCATTGAAGGTCGCGCCCTGCGGGTTGGTGGCGAGATTGAGCGCGGCACGCAGATCGTTCGGCAAGCCGCCGGATCCCGACGCCGTCCGCTCCTGCACAATGCGCGACAGCGTCGGCGCCAGTTGGTCGAACACGTCAACAGGCTGATCAGCGTTGATCACGCGCCTCAGATCCGTGTATCCGGCCTCCTGCGCCTGCCGGTTCTGCGCGATCCTCGCTTGCAGAGACGCAGCCACATCATCGCCAACAGCAGTGCGCGTGGTCGGCGCACCTGGCGCCAGCGTGTCAAGCCCCCCTCTTGCGGCATTCAGCTCGCCACCCGCGTCCGACGCGGCGCGGGCTGCCCAGCTCTGCGCAGCCTGCACCTCGGCGTCACGCAGCGCCTGGTTGCCGCTGACGACGTCGTCCAAGCCCTGCCGCACGACCGCACCGGCTTCGTTTAGCGCCGGTGCGGCTGATCCCGGCGCGCGACCGGCGGCTTCTGTAGCGGTGCGCTGGGCTGCCCCTTCGACACCCTTGAAAAACTGATCTGCCGCATTCTCGATCGCCGGGCCGCCGAGCGGAGATGCCCGCAGCGCCTGCGTGGTCGACTGGACGGCTCGATTGTCGCTCGCGATACCGCGCGGGATGTCAACGCCAAGGCGATCTGCCGCCTCAACAACAGAGTTAGCGGCGGGCCCCGCAGCAGGTGCCGAAGGCATCATCGCACCAAGGCCGCCGCCGACGGCGCCGCCAACACCAGCCCCGATTACGGCGCTCGTGGCGCGCTCAGAGGGGCTGCCCTGCCCGCTCAGAAAACCGCCGATGCCCCCCGATGATAGCACCCTGCCGCAGGCCCTGGCCGGCCGTCCGGGCCGTGCCCATCGGAACCGCCGCACCACCGCCCATTGCCGAGCCGTAATACGTCCACGGGCTGTCGCTCGCCGCGATGGCGTCCTTCAGGCGCTCCGAGCCAATCGTCCGATCGTAGCGCTGTCCGGCTTCCGTCCCGACGATCGAGGGCGCGGCGGCCTCCATCCCGAGCCTGATCGCTCCAGCCCCCATATCGACCGGATTGGGTAGCGGGCTCGGCCACATCTGGCCGTTGGGGCCGGGCAGCCCACGGCCAGCGGCTGCTTCGAGTGCACGCATCTCGTCGATGCCGCCCATGCTCACACCCTGCGGCAAACCGCGCGATGCCGCATAGAGCCGGTCCGTGCCCATATTGGCAGCCGGCGCCATGTCGAAGCGGCGCGGATCGAACTGACCCAATGCCGCGATGGTCTGCGGCTGCTGTGCCATCCCTGCCGTGGTCAGGAGATTATTGATCGAGGCCATGGATCTTTCATCCTCGTCCTTGAGGGCGGCTTGGGGCGATGCGGGCCCTGTCGCATTCCTGGTCATTGGATCGGCTGTATGCAGGGATGGGCGGAGACCACAGCCTAGGCGCATGAGGCCCCCAAACGCGCTTCCAACCGGGGCTGGTCCACGCAGGGGCTCGGCCCCTCTATTCGTAGGTGTCTTGCAGCCGCGCCGGCGCTCCGACGCGGGCCAGCTCCATCTCGTGCCGTAGCTCCTGCGGCGCGAGCGCGGCCTCTGTCATCGTCCTCCGCGCCTGCGCTTGCTTCAGCTCCGCGGCGGCGGCATCGCTGCGGGCCTTGGCGATCGTCGCCGCTTGGTCGACCCACGATGGGCCCTGCGGCGCCGCCTGTGCCGGCTGCGCCTCGGGCTGCATGGCCTTTGCCGCCTGCGCCCGCTTCAGCTCCGCGCCCGCCCGCCGCTCCTCGACCTGGGCCGCGGCCCCGGCCAGCTGGATCTGCTGCGCCTGCTCCGCTGCCGGCGCCGGCTGCTGGGCCTGCTGGAGCAGCCCCAGCAGCTTCTTCTTCAAGCTGTCGGGCAACGGCAGCAGCTCGATCATGATCTGCGGCGGGATTTGCTGGCCTTGCGCCGCCGCGGCCTGGAGCACATCGAGCGCATCGGCCTGCATGTTCACCGCATCGGGGCCCTCGTCGATGATGATGTCCACATCGAGGGCGCCGAGGCTGTTGACGATCTGCATCTGTCCCGTCAGCGGGTCGACCTGCCGGCCGTTGATCTGCACCTGCTGCATCAGGCCGTCGTCGTCGGTGACGCGGATCCAGCGCTCGGCCGTCCAGTGCTGCCGGATGGCATTCCATAGCGCCCGGTAGACGCGGATCTTCCAGCCGCGGTAGGCGATGATGAACGGCCCGAGCTCGGCCATCCCGGCCTGCTGCAGCAGGGCGATGGCGCGGCCGGATCTCGCCTCCACCCCCTGCCCCACCAGCGCCGGGTTGGGGCCGAAGTTCTCCAGCTCGGTCCTGGCGCGCTCCTGCATCTCCAGCTGGCCGCGCATGTCCGCCATCGTCTTGGCGTCGTCGAACTCCACCGGGCCGACGCCCGGGTTGTATTCGATGACGCCGTCCGGCCGCACGCTCTCGCGGCGGGCCAGCTCGATGTCGTCGAAGGCCCCGCGCGGCGCCTTGATGCGGCGCATGTTGAGCAGGTGCAGGGCCTTGGAGTTGCGATGGTTGATCTCGTCCACCAGCGACTTCATGTGGCGGAAGAAGCCGTAGCGGTCACCGTCCTGGTCGACGAAGGCGCTCCACATGATGAAGCGGCAGATGTCCCGGCCCTTCTCGTCCTGCAGGAACGAACGGCCTTCGGAGAGCTTCAGGTTGCCGGTATAGAAGCAGTAGAGCCAGCGTCCACCGCCGCGCCTATACCAATGCTCGACGATACGGACTTGGCGCTCTCGGGTATTCACCCATTTGGTCTCGCGCTCGGACTCGATGGTGAGCTCCGATCCGGACGCGGCGGAGAGCGCCCGAAGCGCCTCCTCGTGCTCGGGAAACAGCTCGGCCGCCTCCCCCACGTCCATCCATTTCGACACGCCCATATAGCGCGCATCGGAGAAATCGTGGCGGAACGAGCGCGGGTCGTAGAAGAAGGTCTCGGGGTCGACCACCTCGATCTCGATATCGAAATCGCCGGGAACGCCGCTATCGCCCTCGACGAGACTGAGCTCGAGGCCGCCGATGCCGTCGACGGCGCCGTTATAGGAGATGAGGGGTGAGCGCGCGGGCCATTCCTGTTCGTCGAGCGCGTAGCGCAGCGCCGCCGTGCTCAGCTCTGCGCCCTGGTCGTGCTTGGGCGTGCGCGGATAGGCCTTCGGGTCCTGGCGCAGGCGCTCGACCAGGCCGACGAAGCCATTGATCTTGCGGGCGAAGGCCGGCGTCGTGGTCGGCGGCTGCTTGCGCTTCTTCAGCTCCTTCAGCTGCTCGGCGCTCCACTGCGAGCCATGGTAGTAGAGCCGGGCTTGGCGTTGTTCCTTGGTCTCGCCGGTCTTCAGCCCAAGGTAGTCCTGGAACTGCGTGCGCAGGCGCTCCAGCGGCGCGGCATCGTCTTGCAGCGCGCGGTCATCGGGCCGCGGCGCTCCGGCCGCGTCCGTGGGGGAAACCTCTGCTGCGTTCATCAGACAATTCCGATATCGGTGGATCCGGTGGACGGCCGCGGCCCGTAGCCCGGGTCCGACCGCTTCGTCGCGTCGCGTTTGGCCGGCGGCCCATTCGTCATTTGGTCGAGCAGTTGCCCGACGAGGCCGAGCGCATCGACCTGATCGTCGTTGACGCCGGCCGGGAAGCGCAGGCACTCGCCGATCAGCTCCGCCCGCCAGGGCGCCGCTGCATCGATGAACAGCCCGTCCATCGCCATGCGGCCGCGGATCGATTGGGCCCTCACCGCCTTGTCGCCGCGCGTCGGGAACTGCTGGCGGTAGCAGTACGCTTTCCGCTCGCGGGCGCGCTGCTCGAGGAATGGCCCGACGCCGGCCTTGATCTGGCCGGTCTCCTCCGCCCAGGCCATGGGCTTCCACTTGAGCACGAGATCACACCAGGCCTCGACCCACTCGTCCGACGCCGCCTGGCGCCGCCAGACGTCGAGCAGATGCATGCGGCCGGCGGCGTCGAGCCCGACGACCAGGTGTACCGTGTAGTCGCCGCCGCCCGCCGTCACGGCGTAGTCGGATGCGCCGTAGACGCGCATCTCGGCCCTCGACGGCGGCACCATGGTGCGGAACATGTCGCGCTTGAAGAAGGCGCCCTCGTCGGGCGTCGGCTGCTGCTGGTAGAGCGCCGACCACAGCCGCGGCTCGCGCTTGGCATCGGTCCGCATCTCGCTGGTAAACCACTCGGGCCACAGCGGCGCGCCGACGGGCCGGCCGAGGGGATCGCCCGCAAGCGCCTCCATGGCCAGCGAGAGCACCCGCCAGCGGCCGCCCTCCTCCGCCACGATGCGGCCGGCGAGATCGTCCTCGTGCCAGCGCGTCTGTATCAGCACGACCGCCGCGCCGGGCTTGAGGCGGGTGGTCAGGTCGAACCTGTACCAGTCCCACTGGGCGTCGCGAACGGCGCGGCTATCGGCATCCTCATGCGAGCGGATGGGATCGTCGATGATGGCGAGGTCGGCCCGCCGGCCGGTAATGGCGCCGCCGACGCCGGCTGCATAGTACTCACCGCCCGCCGTGGTCTCCCAGCGGCCGGCGGCCTTGTTGTCGCGCGCCACGCCATAGCCCAGCAGCGGGGCATGCCGCACCACCAGATTGCGCACCTTGCGCCCCCAGCGTTCGGCAAGCTCGGCTGTGTGCGAGCCGACGATGACGGCGCGTGCTGGATCGTGGGCGAGGTACCACGGCGGGAATAGCACGCTGGCGTAGGTGCTCTTGGCCGATCCGGGCGGCAGGAACAGCGCCAACCGATCGATCTCGCCGCGGGCGATCCGCTCCAGTTCGCCGATGATCAGCCGGTGATGCAGCGCCGGTGCGAAGCCGCAGGCGCGGCACCACTCGGTCAGCGAGCCCCTGGCCCGGCGCCGAGACAGCAGTTCTGTTGCCGCCGCCGCGGGCGACAGGGGTGAATTCATCGTCGCTCGTTTCTTGTGGCGCGGCGCCCGCCTCAGGTCCCGTGACCTGCGCCCGTGGCTTCGCGCGACATGGCCCGGGCGACGAAGCCCTGCCACGTTGGGGTTGGTGCCGGTGGGAGGCCCGGCATGTCAGCATCGGCTACCACCTTCGAGGCAGCCAATCCGCTGCCGATGATCTCCTCCGAGGTACCAAACAAAGCCCAGGTCATACCCCCATTTCGGGAGAAGGCGAGATCCTATCCGGCAGCTATATTGCTTCGAAGAATTCTAATCCTCGATGTCCGGCAACACTGCCTGAGCTTGAATGAATTTTGCAGGACGTATGCGACCTGAGATAGGTCACGATACGTCATCGGCGAACACACGTTGCTTGTGCGCAAGGGTCGCGTGACCCAGCCCGGGCGAAATCTTTCACGAAATCTTCCAACCAAGTCTACCCGGCAAGCAGCGAGGGGGTTCGTCTGCTTGCGTTGTCACCACGTTCAGGGGGTACGAGATGGCTACATTCAGCAGCGACTATATCGCGCGCGTCACCCTGAACGGTGACGGCACCTTTCACGTGACGAACGCCAACTTCGCGCGCGGCTATTCATCGACCGACGGCGATAGCAGCAGCAATACGTTCGCGGCGAGTGACAGCATCGACGCCACGGCGCTCAGCATGGGCCCGAGCTTCGACAATATGACGTATGTCGGGCACACCGCCGACGGCTTTGTTGCCCACGCGAGCAACGGCCAGTATTTCTACTTCTCCAACAGCCAGGCGTCGGGGGATTTTCCAGTCCAAAGCGATCCGTTCGTGGTCTGCTTCCTGGCGGGCACTCTGGTTGCCACGCCGATCGGCGATCGGCGAGTCGAGGACCTCGTCGCCGGCGACCTGGTGCTGACCGCAGGCGGCGAGACCCGGCCGGTGCGCTGGATCGGCCGGCAGACCATCGCCGCGCTGTTCGCCGAGCCTCTGCGCAGCTACCCCGTCCGCATCGCCGCCGGCGCGCTGGACGAAGCCGTGCCGACCCGCGACCTCTACCTTTCGCCCGATCACGCGCTGCTGGTCGACGGCGTCCTGGTGCAGGCCGCCGCCCTCGTCAACGGCACCAGTATCACGCGCGTGAGCGCGCCCGACGCCCACTTCGCCTACTACCATATCGAGCTTGAGGACCATGCCCTGGTGCTCGCCGAGGGCGCCGTGGCAGAAACCTTCGTCGACAACGTCACCCGGCGGAGGTTCGACAACTATGCCGAGTACGCGGCCTTGTTCGGCGAGCACGAGGCTCACATCGACGAGATGGAGTTGCCGCGCGTGAAATCGGCGCGTCAGCTGTCCCGCGCCATCCGCGAGCGCCTCGCGGTCCGCGCCGCGGCACTAGAGCATGATACCAAAAAGTGGGCACCGGTTTTTGGACAAGATCATGCTCAAAATAAAGACTTAGCGCGGGATGATGATTCGAAGATAAATCATCCCGCTCTGGGCTTCGTCGCAGAACAAGCAGCGTAGGCGCCGCGCCGTTCAGCGACGAGGCCCAGACGACGGAGCCTGACGACCTGCGGCTCGCCTGCGCGGTCGCAAAAGCGACAGGTATGCCCGTCAGTCCGGGATCTCCTTCGCCGTCGCAGGCGGAGTAGCATTGTCGGAGCCGCCACGGGCGATGAGCGCAAGCTCCTCGTCGCTCAGCGACTTCGGATCGACCGGAGCCCCGGCGTCGCGCTTTTCGACGCGGACCCCGGCGAGCACCCCCTTCTCCTTGATGGCGGCGATCGCATCAGCGAAGCGGCCCGCCTCGAGCGCCAGGCGGCGCACGTGTTCGGCCTCTGCAATCAGAGTATCGACGGTGACTGGGGCGGACATGTCGGGTGCGGCTGCTGTGTCCGCGCTGGTGGCCGCCCCGTCCTTGATCTCGGCGACGCGCCGCGCGACGGTGGCGTCACCGACGAGGCATGCGCCGCGCTTGGCCGCCATGGTCTCGTCACGAGTCTTGTAGCCCGCTTCGGAGTAAGCCTCGGCGGCGTTCCGTCCCCGAGCCAGCGCCTGAGCGAAGCCCTCATGACGGCGATTCGGGAGTGGGGGCATGATGGCGCAGCGGGATCCAGTCAGCGGGCGGTCATGGCATCGTCGTGGCGCCGAGGGACTGCGTGCAGCCCCGGCCTCCACATGAACGGGGGCCGGCACCGGGAGATGGCAGCCCCTTCGTTCAACACCTCAACAGTCGCGAGCGGCCGGGCCCGCGACCCGATCGAGCTTACCTGCTGGGGATGTTGGGGTTGCAACGCCCGTCGGCGATCTTGAAGTTGATAGGATCGCACGGCTGGGTGTCGCCGGGGCAGATCCGCTCGCAAACTTGGCCGTTGGGGTAGACCCGCTGATAGCTGTCGTAAGACCACGTCGGCTGCTGTGCGCGCCACGCGACCGACTGCGCCATGACAGCCGAGGTGGACAAGGCAAGGGCCAGAGCAGCGGCCGTGGTTCCGAAAATGCGCATGGGACTCTCCTCCTCTATGCCATGAGATGGGGCCGACAAGAGCATATTCCAGAGGCGCACGCTTCGGCGTGAGACGATGGCCGCACGAGCGCCGGCGGCATGGCTCACGCTTGCCTCCGCCGCCGCCTCAGGCGTCAGAATCAAAACGCCCGGCGACATTCAGTCCCGGGCGCAAATCTTCATCGTGGTTAGAATACGCAGATTCGGTCCGGACTGTCAAGGGCCTCGCAAGACCGCCCGCCATCGAATGTCACCCGCAGCCGCTGCGACACCTGAGCCGCGGATGAGGCCCTGTTCGGAGGGCGCGACGGCCGCATCGGGAACTGGAGCCGCCGGGCGCCAAGTCGGCCGGCCAGCTGTCGCGCGCGAGCGAAGGGCGATGCGGGCGGCGACCGGCTTTTCGGTGGAGCCGGCTGCGCAACTCCCGAGCTGTGGCAAAAAACGACGAGGCAGAGGCCCGACCGGCCTCGTCACCGATGGTGGGGCTTGTGCTTTACCAACCGGGCGCGGAGCCACCCGCGCGGGGTCCGCTTACGTCGAACCGTCAGCCGTATTCTAAACCTAGGAACAAGCTGACGACGGCCGGGTTGAGACAAGCGCATGGCCGTGTTGCACCGGCACGAGCGCGGGGAACCCAACATGACCATCTACCGCACCAACGGCCCAAGCTTGACCGAGCCAGCAAGCGACACACCAAACAACATCGAACCGCAGGCGGCCAACCTCGCGCTCTGCCACGCGGCCCTCATGCAGATTGCCAACGGGGTCTATGACCCCGTGCTGGTCGCGCGGCAGGCGCTGTCAGCCGTCGAGAAACGCCAGCCGGCACTGAGTCCAGGCTCTTCGCAAACAAGCGACCTTACCGCCCTTTGACGACGCGAGCGACCTCAGAACGGCCACGCGCCGCCCAAGATCCAAGGCCGCACGGTTGCCCGATCATCCGTCCAGATTGCGCAGCATGAAGGCATCATGCCCCGTATGGGCGATCAGCTTGTAGCCCTTGTCGATAAGATACTTGATCTGCGGCAACGACGGCGCCTGTCCCACGTCCGCAATGCACTCGAGCAGGATGAGGGTCGGGGCGTGCCGCTCGAAGTCCAACGACCGCAACACGTTCAGCTCGTGGCCCTCGGTATCGATGGACATGAAATCGATCTCTCTGTCAGACAGAGGGCTATCGGCAATGACGGCCGACAAGGGGCGCGATCGGACAGTAACTTCTCGCACGAAATGATCGGACATCCTTCGCTTCCGGTTCGCGTCGAAGCAATTGAGCTGCGGGTTGCGAAAGATATAAAACGGCAGGTCGGCTTCCCGATCGCTGATGGCAACAGTATCGAAGTAATCTCGGGGCCGCTTTGCCGTGAATTCGTCTGCCGCGTCCGGATTGGCGTCCACGCAAACCCCGTTCCATCCCCGCTCGTAAAAGTAATATGTATTTGATACACGAACCGGATAACAAGCGCCGACATCGACGTAAGTACCCTTATAGTCCTTTTCTTGAGGAATCCTGCGATGCTTCCTAAGGAGATATTCGGTCAAAACGTCCTGGCCGGTCTGCGCATAGGACACGCGCTGCATTCTGCACCTCCTCTCTATGGCCTTCTTGCTGAGATTTGTAACAATAACGCATCGATCAAGCCGAATGCAACTCTTCGTTGGCTATTGACGATGGTTAAACGACTAGCTTGTACTCGGCCGCTCGCGGCGCTCGGCTGCCGCCGGCTGCATGCGACGGTGGGCCGAGAGTCTCCGCAGCGCGGCTGATCGCGAGACCGGCAGGGGAGCCGCGACCGGCAGAGCTGGAGGTGGCCGCCGGCGCCCGATCGCGCTCCGCGCCTTACCGCGCGGCCCATGCCCAGCTATGGAGCGCGGCGGCGGGCCCGGCTGCACAACCCCAGGCGCTGGCGACGACCACGAAATTCGCTTCGCAACGCATCAAAACGATTGTGCATCGCAGCGTTGGCGGTACACTTGATCTTGGGGCCTGCGAACGTCCGTTACGCGGGTACCCTGTCGATCCGCTCCCAGGTTGGGAGCAGACTTTGCGAGGGGGGCTCGTACGCCGGGCGGCGAGCCAGCAAAGCAACGGGGGAACCGATGAGCGACAAGGCAGCCGAATTCGTGGAGACTTGGATCTCCGATAATGTTCACCCACTGTTCCACGAGCCCCGGCCCGGCACGCCGGACACGCAGCGGCTCGTATCCGCGTGCCTGGCCGAGGCCGAGGCAGGCGGCCTGTCCAGGAAGACGATTGAGGCGACGTTCGGTGACCTTGCGACGCGCATGTCAGGCGCGCTGGAACTGATGAGCGGGAAGTAGCCGCCACGCCAGCCAGCGCTCAGGTCGCGGGGGGCCAGACCCAGGATCTCTCCGTCTCGCCCCATCACGTCACGGCGGCCGAAAGCGCGATCGGGCGGGCCGGCGCGCTGGTCAACGGCGCCGCCATCTCCCGTCTTGCCTAGCCGAACTGCGCTTCACTTGTCGCCCCATCGAGTTCGAGCATCACGCGCTGACGCTGGCCGTGGGCGCGCCGTCGCCGGCTGGCTGCCCAGCATGACCGCCGACGTCGTGAGCCCCTTACTCTGTTGCCGTCGCCTTGCGCACCGGCACGGCCAGGCGCCCCTCCTCCGCCTTGTAGAAGAACTGACTTGCAACAAGCCAACCCTTCAATGGCCGCAGCGGCGGGATACAGGTGAGTAGCAGCACGGGCAGGCTGGTCACGAGGTGCACCCACAGCGGTGGCTCGTATTGCGTCTCGATCCAGAGCGCGAACACGACCGAAGGAATGCAGGCGAACATCATGACGAAGAATGCAGGGCCGTCGGCCGGGTCGGCGAACCCGTAGTCCAGGCCGCAGACCTCACATTTGTCGCGCAGCTTCAGGAACCCGCGGAACAGACGCCCCTCTCCACACCGCGGACACCGCCCGCGCAAACCCGTCCGGAGTGGGGACAGGACGGGCCAATCTGCCTGAAAAGCGGATCTTGCCACCTGCATCGATGCCTCCTGCAAGGCTCACCTTGCGCACGTTCCATTCAAGCTAACGACATTGCACCATATCGTATGGATGAATGAATGGATCAATGTGGGCCTCTGACGCACCGGCGCACATGCAGTCAATTGCCTGCGCGGCCGCTTCCGAAGCGGCCGGTGGACCCGGCGAGTTTGGGGCGCCGGCATCGTCCTGGCGATGATGTCAGCTTTCTCCTGCGCGAGATCAGCCGGCGGCTGCCAGCGTCAGTGCGGCCGCGAGCGCCCTGCCTGGTCCCGCAGGAGAAAGGCTGCTTCCGTGCGGTTCCTTGCCTTGAGCTTGCGCAGCACGGTTCTCACGTGTCCTCTGACGGAGCTCTCGGTGAGACCGAGCTCATGAGCGATGGCCTTGTTCGGCCGTCCCTTGCTGAGGGCGCTCGCGACGGCGAGCTCTCGCGGAGACAGCAGCTCGGCCAAGTCTTGGGCGCGCGAGCGACCGCGGCCATCCGGCGCCATAGCCGAGAGCACGCTGGTCGGGACGAAGGTTCCGCCGGCTCGCAGGATGGCCAGGACCTTGACCATCACTTGCGGGAGCATGGCGGCGGACAGGAAGGCACATGCCCCGCTCGTCAGAGCGAAGGCAGCCAAATCAGCGCTTTCATAGTCGGATATGACCGCGACCGGCGGATGGTTGGGCCGCTCCAGGACCTGCCGCAGCCAGCCACTGAGCACGACGTCCGCGGCCGGCTGGGTGGGCGGCGCGAGCATGCATAGAATGACCAGTGAGGTCCTGGACGCATCTGCGCTTCGGGCCCACGCATCGACCCCGTCGAAGGCCAGAAAGTCGTGATCCGGTTCCAGCGCACGCAGCGAGGCCAGGACACATTCGCGAATGAGGGGCCGGCCTTCGATGAGAACCGTGCACGGCCGTCCGAGAATCGCCGGACGCGCTCCGCTATTCTCCACGGCTGGCCCTGTTTGCACGCCATGGTCGCCGTCCGAAGCTTCAGTCACTACCCCTACCCTCGCGACGGCAGCCTCCGATCGGCGCGTGCCCAAGCTGTCCCAGCGAAAGCCTCCTGGCCACACGCAAGTACGCACATGTACATTTCCGATCGATCCGGACATTGCGCCAGATCAATTGCGCCCGTGCGTGGCTAACGATATCTGCCGGCAGAAGTGTTAGCGGCGCCTGATGCAGCCGTGCGACCGGATGCTCTCTGCGGAGCAGGAGCCTATGACCTGCTATGGTGGCGCCGAAAACGGCGACCAGCATAGCAATGCCAACTTCGACCAGTACAGCGTCCGGCCAGCGACCGTCTGGACAAGAACAACGCCGGCTTCGTCGCCTACGGCGGCGGCGACGACATCTGTAGCAGGCTGATACCCGCTACATGGACGCCTTGGGCGGCGACGGCGATGACTGGATCCTGCCCGACGGCTATGTCGCTGTTTCCTGCCTCTGCGGTGAGGTCGGCAACGACATGATCAACGGCTGCGGCAGCGACTACATCAAAGAGGGCGCCCAGAGCGCCGACGCGCCGCGCAGCAATGCCGGCAGCGACGACCTGCTGCCTACGACTTCCGCAACAGCTCCTGGCGCATCCGGTTCAGCGGTGTGAGCGCCGCGCGGGTGAGCGACCAGATCCACTTCTGCGGCTCGAGCGCGTCCTGATCGGGTGGACCCGATCAGCTCAGGCCGTCTCTGCACGCTGGCCCCCGGCAGTTAGCCCACGGCCCGTTCGGCAAGACCGTCATCCGCCTCACGTATCCGGATGGCGACTTCCGTCCGGTTCCTGGCGTTGAGCTTCCGCATGATGTGCTTGACGTGCACCTTGACCGTGCCCTCCGACATGGCCAGCTCATGGGCGATCAGCTTGTTCGAGAGCCCTCGGCTCATGGCCTTCGCCACCGCGAGCTGGCGCGGGGAGAGAAGCTGGGTCGCCTCGGAGGAACTGGCGGCCGTGTCGCCGTTGCCGGTCGCCGGCGCCGCGACGAGCGTGCTCGCCGGGATGAAGGTTCCGCCTGAGCGTACGAGCTCCAGCACCTTGGCGGCGATCTCGAGGCCCATGCTGGCCGTGGGCAGGAAGGCACGCGCTCCGCCGTTAATGACGTGGGCGATCAGCTCTGCATCTTCGCAATCCGACATGACGGCGACCGGCGGAGACCCCGGCCGCTCCACCACTTGGCGCAGCCGCTCGCTGAAGACCGCATCCGCGGTCGCCGATCGCGCCGACGTCCACAGGATCAGCAGCGATGTCCTCGCGGCGTCGGCGCTCCGCACCCATTCGGCCACACTCTCGAAGGCGACGAACTCGCGCTCCGGTTCATTGGCCCGAAGTGAGGCCAGCACGCACTCGCGAAAAAAAGTCCGATCCTCGATCAGAGCCGTGCACGTTCCCGGCGGATTGGCATCGTTAGTCAAGCCGAGCGTCGAGAGGCGCGCTCTGAAAAAAGTGGCCATCCAGCAACACTCAAAACGATTAAAAGTTCACCCCAGTGTATATTATACTCAACAAAAATCACAACTCAAATCACATTTTGCGTTACTCGATTCGACAATCCATGAGGACAACACGGGTGTGGTCGTAGGCAGCAGCACGCCCGCCTTCAACACGAAACAATGGACATAAGGCGACGGACCTAGTTTTCCACGCGTTATTTTGCCGCGCCAACAATCGGCCGTCGGTCGGGAAGAACGCCTCGCGTCTGCCGGCGGGCCGTGTCGTTCGGCCCTCGTCCTGCACCGCGCCTCGCCCGGCAGGCGCGCCACAAGCAGCGTCACAGCTGTCGCCCCGTCGGACACCAATGCCCGCATAGGCCGGCAACCGCGGTCACGTCGGTGTGCGGGCGAAGGTCGGTCGCCCCGCGCCTGCAGCCGATACGGCAGCTAGAGCCGCAGCATCCGCTCCTCGAGCCTTGCCTTCAGCACCTGCGGCAAGCCGCCATCCCGGCCGCTAGCGGCGATAATGACATCGTGGGTTGCGATGCATCGCCCGTCCTGGAAGGCAGCCGCGCCCATCTCGAACGAGCTGTTGCCGATTCGGCTGACACCGATACCGATCCTCACCAGCGGTCCGTAGCGGCCCTCGTGCAGATAGGCGATCTGGACCGCGGCGACCATGATCCGCTGCTGTCCGAGCTCCGGCAGCCGCTCGCCGTCCGGGCCGTTGAGTAGGTCGGCGTTGAACCGCACCCGCGCCTCCTCGAAGAACCGCGCATAGGCAACGTTGTTCAGGTGGCGGTTGGCGTCCATGTCGCCGAAACGCGTGCTGATTTCGACGGCGTGGGGGTAGATCGCCGGGTCGAGGCGGGCAGGATCGGGCTTCTTCATGCCCCGCTCTTATCGCCGATCGCGATCGTTCGCTACCGAAAGCCAGGCATGACCGGACTGAGCTGTTCCGACGAGGCCGCAACCCCGCGGCAGCGCTGGTCCGAGGGAGCCCGCCTCGGCCGGCCGCGCCGCGGCTTCGGCATGCCCCAATTCGAAGATAGGGTCGCAAGGCCGCCCGATCAGCGGGCGTGACGGGGCCGGCTCAGCCGTGGCGGCCGCTCTGGCCGGCGGTGATGTCCGTGTTCATGACGAGGCGGTCTTCATCGGCACCGCCGCACAGGGCGCCCACGCCGACGCAGCCATACGGCAGGTTGCCGCCGGGATGGGCATGGAGCGGCCCGAGATGCGTACCACCGCGGGGCGCCGCAGAAGCGAATTGCCCGAGCCCCACTAGAGCATTTCTCTGCCATTAGACGGGCCCATCCAATGGCAGAGAAATGCCCCTAAACTTTTGAATCTGGAGCGCTTCTCTTGTGATTGGGTGATTCCACCCAATCACAAAGCGCTCTAGCCGCGCCGCAGGCTGCCCGGCGCCTCGCCGGCGAGAGCGACCGGCCGGAGCGGCGTCACGATGGCCGACACATCGTCCGCGGCGCAGACGACATCGATCTCGGCGTGCCAGCTCTCGCGAAGCACGATCATGAAACCCTGCGGCACGTGACCGATGCTCGCTTCCGTGTCGCCTTCCAGATACGCCAAGGCGTCCGCGCGAGAGAGACGCGCGACGCCTTCACGCCCGCATCTGGGGCATTTCAGCACGATTCTTGAATTGCTGCGCACCGTCATCCGGATGCGCCGGCGTTCATCCGCATCGCCGCCTCCCCTGAAACGTGGTTTGTGGAATTTGCGCGGGAATTAGATCCAGCGAAACCTGCATTGTGAAGTAATAATTCAGCACCTTCGATAAGGCATAGCCGCACAACAGTTATTTAATATCGCCAAAAAGACGTAGTGGGACAGCACCGTTACCTCTGCGGATGCAGTCGGCTCGCCTCGTCACCGAGCCTGTCGGGGCGGCAAGCGACGGCTTGACCGCCGGTGCGGGGCAGCGGCTACCCGGCACTATCCGACCGCGCGACGCGAGCGTAGCGGGTCACGTAGGCCGGCGCCGACACAGCGGAGGACAGCTTCGGGTCCGGGATCGGCGGACGGCTTTCGACCGTGAAGGGCAGCTCGCCGGCCCAGCATGGCCAAGCGAGATCCTCCTCGTCGTCGAGCGGCGGCCCGCTGCGGACTTTGGCGGAGGCCTCCGCGACGTCGACCTTGAGGACGCTCGTCGCCCGCATCTCCGGCTCGGTCGGCCCGCGCACCTCTGCCCAGCGTCCCGGGATGATGTGATCGGACATGATCTCCAGGGCCCGCAGCTTCTCCTCGCCCTCGACCAGGTCCGCCTGACCGAGGATGACGACCGACCGGTAGTTCATGGAATGATTGAAGGCCGAGCGAGCGAGCACCAGGCCGTCGAGCAGGGTCACGGTCACGCACACCGGCACGGCGCGACTCAGGTGGCGCAGCGTGCGGCTGGCTGCCGAGCCGTGAATGTAGAGCCGCTTTCCATCCCGTCCGAAGCTCGTCGGAATGACGTAGGGCTGTCCGTCTGCGACGAAGCCGAGATGGCAGAGGAAGGTCTCGTCGAGGATCGCCGCCACCGTCTCGTAGTCGTAGAAGCCCCGCTGCGGTCTGCGTCGAACGGTGACTCTGTCCGTCCTCAGCTCGCCATCCCTCTTGTACGTGCTGCGGTCCATGGTTCACCATTCGCGGATCAAGGCGCGCCGTTGGCGCGGTTTTCGATGCAGCGACAGTGCCGGCTGGAGCGGCCCCAGGAAAGAGCCGATTACCGGCCAAACAATGGAGCCATTCCGGTGCTCGTGGCGCTCGACGGGGTCGGTCCCACCTATCAGCAGATCTACCGCGCCGTGCGCCAGATGATCCTGAGCGGCACGCTGCCAGCCGGCATGCGGCTCGCGTCCACGCGCGCCTCGGCGCGCGAGCTCAGCGTGGCGCGCAACACGGTGCTGCAGGCCTACGAGCAGTTGCAGGCGGAAGGCTACGTCGTCGGCCATGTCGGCGCGGGCACCTTCGTCGCCGACGAACTGCCCGATCGGCCGATCGAGCTGCGCGGGCCAACGCCCGACGCCGGCGGAGCGCCGGCCGACCAGACCGCCTTCGGGCTCTCCGCCTACGCCCAGCGCGCGCAGATGTGGCAATCGCCGCTCGTTCCGCGCCCCCGGCCCCTACGCTACGATTTCCGTTACGGGCTGCCCGGCATCCACGAGTTCCCCTTCGCGATCTGGCGCCGCCTGCTGACGCGGCGGGCTCGCGATGCTCCCGCCGACACCTTTGCCTACGGCGCGCCGGAAGGCCGCGTCGCGCTGCGGTCCGCCATTGCCGACTACCTCGGCCGCGCGCGCGGCGTGCGCTGCAGCCCCGAGCAGGTCATCATCGTCAACGGCTCCCAGCAGGGGCTCGACTTGGTGGCACGGGCGTTGCTCGACCCTGGCGACGTGGTGGTGCTCGAGGAGCCGAGCTACCCCGGGGCGCGGGAGGTGTTCCGCGCGGCCGGCGCCCGCCTCGTTCTCGCCGACGTCGATGCCGATGGCCTGAGGCCCGACGGGCTGCCGCCCATGGCCAGGCGCGCCCGGCTGGTCCACGTCACGCCCTCGCACCAGTTCCCCAGCGGCGCGGTGATGCCGCTGGCGCGCCGGCTGGCGCTGCTCGCCTGGGCGAAGGCGGCGGGCTGCTACGTGGTGGAGGACGACTACGACAGCGAATTCCGCTACGACGGCCGTCCGATCGAGGCCGTCCAGGCGCTCGACCGCTCGGGCCAGGTGATCTACCTCGGCACCCTGTCGAAGACGCTGTATCCGGCGCTGCGGCTCGGCTATCTCGTGGTGCCGCCGCCGCTCGTGGGGGCGCTGCGCGCGATCAAGCTGCTCGCCGACCGGCACACCTCGACCCTCCAGCAGGATGTGCTCACCGACTTCATCGCCGAAGGCCATTTCGAGCGCCACCTGCGGCGGGCTCGCACGCGCAACGGCCGCCGGCGCGCCGCCCTGATCGCCGCGGTGCAACGCGAGTTCGGCGACCGCGTCGAGATGCAGGGCGCCAACGCCGGGCTGCACCTGGTGCTCTGGCTGAACGGCATCACCAGCGCCGACTTGCCGGCTCTGGTCGCCCGTGCCGAGGCGAGCGACGTCGGTGTCTACCCGGTCACATCCTACTATGTCGAGCCGCCGCCCAGGGCCGGGCTCGTGCTCGGCTACGCAGCCCTCGACGAAGCCGAGATCGAGCGCGGCATTGCCCTGCTGGCGCGAACGCTCGCGACGGCAGAGGCCGCCTGACGAGGCCCCCCGCCGCGGTGCTAGAAACGGATATTGACACCCAGGAGCGGGCCGCTCTGCACGACGTCGTAGATGAAGTTGCCGTGCTCATAGTTGACCTTCATCACGCGATAGCCGGCAAACGCCGAATAGCGCTCGTTGAAGGCATAGCCAAGCCCGGCGTAGGCGTCCCAGTAGTAATTAGACTTGACGTCGGCCGCGCCCACGAAGCCGATCGCGTTCATGAACCAGTGCTCGTCGAAGTTGACGCGCAGCCGGGCGCCCACCGCAGGCACCGCCCAGGTTTCGTCCTTGCCGTAGCCGATGTTCGGCAACGGGCCGACCCGAAGCTTCAGCTCGTTGTCCGCGTAAAATCCCCTGACACCGGCAAAAACATCAAAAAAGAACCGGGGATCGTCAAACACCCGATATCCAGCCGCACCGAGAGCGGAGAAGGTGACGCTGTCGAGCTTGGCCTCACCGGGGAAGCCGCGGAACCTGAAATTGCCATCAGGATGGATGCGAGCGAAGATCAGGTCCGTGAACAGGATGAACCGGCCGTTGCGCAACTCCGCGACGCCCATGAGCGCGCCGCCGAAGTTCTTCAGCACCTGATCGAACGTGATATGGACGTTGGCGGTCGGCAGCGGCGGCAGCGTGCGCATCCGGCCGTCGATCCCCGACGCCCAGCCGTAGGCGGATACGGAGAACACCCAGCCCGTGCCCAGAGCTGCGGGCGCCAGCGGTGCGGGCTCCTGCACGGCGGGCAGGTCGGCCGCACGCCCGGCGCCCGGCGCCAGGGCGGCCGCCATCACGACGCCCGCAACCACAGCACATATCAGTCGAGACAAATTGAGCAGTCTGCTCGGCCTCTGACGGGCCTCGTTCCAGGAGTTTGTCACGACGCGGCAGCCTTCAGGATCATCCGATGCAAGTATTTGCCATGAGCCGCATGGGTTTGGAATTGTCGGCCGGTTTGCGGCCTGGGGTTTTGGTCGACTGAGCCATTTTAGTTACAGCTGTGCTCTGCCTGCCTTGCGAGGCGCTCAGCAGTTGGACGCCAGCCCCGCGCGCCACGGCGCAAACCGCCGGGGTCGTCATCTCGGACGTCCGCCCGTCGCGGTGAACCAGGCGCCGCAGCGGAGGGCAGATGCCCTCTAATGACGAGCTGGACGCTCGCTCTTCGGCACATGCACCGACTGTGAATGACGACTTTGCTCCTGCGAATTGCATCGAAGCGGCACGCTGATCAATGCCGCAACGATATTCCGCCCGGGAGCATTCGGCGCGAAACCATCACTCAGCCGCTTGAGCTGAACCTCGAAGGTGCGTTCCGCCGCCGTCCGCGGCCCGACGGGCGCCGCTTTCCCGTTCCACTCTCGCATCCAGGCCGGTCGCCGCACGATCGGCCCGACAAAGGGGAGGACACCATGGCAACGGAACAGACCGCCACGGCAACGGCACCGGTGGACGACGCCAAACTGCAAGCCTTCCTCGGCAAGATGCTGGGTGACGTCGGCGCCAGCATGACGGGGGCGCTGGTGATGCTGGGCGACGAGCTCGGGCTCTATCGCGAGATGGCCCGGTCGGGCCCCATCGGCCCTGTCGAGCTCGCCCGCCGTACCGGAACCAACGCGAGAATGGTGCAGGAGTGGCTCGCCGCCCAGGCCGCGTCGGGGTACGTCGGGTTCAATCCGGTCGACGGCACCTATCTGCTGGGCCCGGAGGAAGCGATGGTGCTGGCCGACGAGGGCGGACCGGCGTTCCTGGCGGCCGCCTACGATGTCGTGGCCGCCGCCTATCGCGATCAGCCCAAGGTCGCCCAGGCCTTCCGGTCGGGCCGCGGCCTTGGCTGGCACGAGCACCACGAATGCCTGTTCCGGGGCACTGAGCGCTTCTTCAAGACGACCTACCGGGCCTTTCTGGTCCAGGAGTGGCTGCCGAGCCTCGACGGCGTGGTGGACAAGCTTGCGGCCGGCGCGCTCGTCGCCGACGTCGGCTGCGGTCACGGGGCGTCGACCATGATCATGGCGGCCGCCTTCCCCAAGTCGCGGTTCCGCGGCTTCGACTACCATCTCCCCTCCGTGGAGGTCGCGCGGGGAACCGCCGCGCGGACTGGCCTCGCCGATCGGGTCGAGTTCCAGCAAGCGTCCGCCAAGGATTTCGACGGCGGCGGCTACGACCTCGTCTGCTGCTTCGACTGCTTGCACGACATGGGTGACCCCGTGGGCGTCGCCTCCCACGTCCGCTCGCAGTTGAAGGGCGACGGAACCTGGATGATCGTCGAGCCCCAGGCCGGCGACCGTGTCGAGGATAACCTCAACCCCATCGGCCGGGTGTATTACGCCGCGTCCACCATGGTGTGCACGCCCGCCTCCATGGCCCAGGAGGTCGGGCTGGCGCTCGGCGCCCAGGCCGGCCCCGCGCGCCTGGGACAGGTGATGGCGAGCGGCGGCTTCGGCAAGGTCCGCACCGCCGCCAGCACGCCGTTCAACATGGTGCTCGAGGCACGCCTCTGAGCCGGCGGCCGCAGCGGCCCCGCGAGCGCCTTGCGATCGGGCGGCTCCGCCCGATCGCAGAAAAGCGCTTCAGATTCAAAAAGTTATGAGCATTTCTCTGCACTTGGATGATCTCATCCAAGTGCGAAATGCTCTAGAACCGCACCGACGCGTAGGCCTTCACACCGCGGCCGGGCAGCAGCACCTCGTCCTTCTTGAAGGAGACGCTGTTGCGGATGTCGTCGTTGAGCAGGTTGTCGCCGACGACGCCGAAGCTGACCTCGGTAAGGCCGAGCTGATTGGCGGCGAGCTTGCGCGTATAGTTGATCTCGGCCTTCAGCAGATTGTAGCCCGGCGTCCGTGTCTCGTAGGGCGCCACGTCGTTCTGGGCGTAGGCGTGCAGCAGGCCGACCTTGGCGAACCACTCCTCGCTGCGGAAATAGACCGCCCCGCCCAGCCGCTGCGGCGGCAGCCGCGGCACATAGGTGCCGTCGGCGAACTTGGCGTGCACGATGTCGTACTGCCCTTCGACGCCGACGACACCGGCGCCGAGCGGCATCACGTCGTACTGACCGATGAATTCGGCGCCCTTGAAGGTGGCGTTCTGCTGCGAGTAGGCGACCTGGGTGAACTCGTCCTCGATGCCGCAGCTCGAAAAGGTCTCGCCGCAGCTGATGCCGGTCAGGCGCTTGTAGATGAAGCCCGAAAATTTCGTGTAGTAAACGCTCGCCTCGAAACGGAACGGGCCGTCACCCTTCTTCAGGCTGAACTCCACGGTTCGGGCCCGCTCGATATTCAGGTTGGGATTGCCGATCTCGAAGGTGCCCGAGGCCTCGTGCGGCCCCTTGGAGAACAATTCGGGCGCGGCGGGCGCCCGCTCCACGTACTGGGCGTTCAGCGTCGCCACGATGTTCCACCACGGCAGCACCTTGAGGATGCCGGCACTGACGCTCTTGGGCGCGAACTCGCGGTTGCGGTGCTGCGTCGGCAGCGGATCGTCGCCCGTCGGCAGGTAGTCGCCGGGGAAGATGTCGGCGGTGCCGCTGATGCTCGCCCGTTCGATGCGGCCGGCTGCCTGCAGCTTCAAGGTATCGGTCAGCGCCAGCTCCTCGAACAGGTAGAGGGCTCCGGTCTTGGTCTGGGCCGGCGCGATCAGCCCGCCCGCCTCGCCCGAGGTGCCGAGGCTCTGGTGCGCCATCTGTACGCCGACAGAGCCGCTGAGTGCGCCCAACGGCGTAGTGAAGGTCTTATGCTGGACCTCGACCCGCGCCTCCTGCTCCTGGTTTTTGAACGTGCTGTGGATCTGGTCGCCGAGGGCCGCCAGCGGTCCCTCCTCGTGGTCGTGGTCGTGATCGTGGTCGTGGCCGCCCTCCCCCCCGTGCGCCGCGCCGATCTCGTAGTGCCTATAGTTGGAGGCGCCGGCCCAGAAGCGGATGGCGTCGATATACTCGCTGGGCGGCCGGATCTCGCCCTTCGCCACCACCTTGTCCTGGACCATGTCGATGCGCGTGCGATTGGCCGCCGCTTCACCGCCCGGGACCTCGTAGATGCTGTTCACGTGCGAATAGGCCACGCCGGCGAAGCCGCTGTCGAGGATCACCGAGCCGCCGATGGCCGCCCCCCGCGTGTCGTAGGCCGAGTTCGCCTGGGTGCCGCCGGGGATGCGGTAGTCGCCGCCCTTCTGGGCGAAATAGTCGGCGTGAACGGCGACGTTGCCCGCGCCGGCATCGATCGTGCCGGCCGTATCGTAGCCGCGGTTGACCGAGTTGACGCCGCCGGTGGCGCGCGCGGTGATGCCGCCCGGCGGCAGCGCGCTCGGCACCCGGTTATTGGCGACGTCGACGACGCCGCCGATCGCCTGCGACCCGAAGCGCAGCGTCGCCGGCCCGCGGATGATCTCGATCCGGTCGGCGGTCAGCGGATTGATCGGGACACCGTGGTCCTCGCCGAAGCTCGACACGTCGAAGGCGTTGAGCCCGTTCTCCTGTAGCCGGACGCGAAAATTGTCGAGGCCGCGGATGACCGGCCGGCTCGCGCCGGGGGCGAAGGTGGTCGACGTCGTCCCCGGCTTGCTGAAGGTCACGTCGCCCAGAGTCGAATACTGGTTACGCGCGATCTCGTCCTGCTCAACCACCGTCACCGGCGCGAACGTGCGGCTCGGCACTACGAGCAGGCCCGCCGGCACCTCGACCGGAGACGTCAGCGCTGCAGACGGCGCCACGACCGGGCTCGGGGCGCTCACCGTGATCTCCGGCAGCGAAACGTCCTGGCCCAGTGCCACGCCGGCGGCGCAGCTGAACGGTGCGCCAAGCGACGCGACCAGACCGAGACGGTGAAACCTGCTGAACGACATCGATACCTCCAAATGCAATGTTATTACGTTGCAATCAAAGGACCGTCGTCAACATGGTTGGAGCCGGACGTGCAGCTTGGGCGATACGGTGCGGCATTTCCGCAACGCCCAGAGCGGCTTTCAGAACATCGAGGGCGTGTCATGCCGCGGCCGCCCCGCGGTCTGACCGGTCTCCGGACTGCAACGTCGACCGTCCGGACATGGCGGCCCTCGGCCGAATTACGCCCTGCGCGCGCCTCCGACGGGTGCGATGGAGGGGCGCATTCGCTCGATCAGCTGCGCCGCCTCTTCTTGGGCGCGAGGCCCCAGAATGCCGCGATGCGCTTGCGAGCGTCGGCGGCAGCCTTCGATTGCTGCTTGCGTGCCTCTCTCATCCAGACGCCACGGGCTCGGCCGGCGATCGCATTGGCGCCGCTCAGCCACGCACTCATCCAGGGGTTCTTCATGTCGCACTCCGGCAGGGACGGCTGCCGTCGGAGATACGGCGCGAAGGTGGCGACTTTCCGCCGACAGCAGCAGCCCGGCCGCTGCCAGGCCGGGCTGCCGCTTGACCTCCCCGGTGCCGTCGGGCAGTACGCGCCGAGCCTGCCGGATCGACGCCGTCGCCTTGACCCCGAGACGAAACGGGGCAGATTCCAGCATGTCCTTCGCCGCCGGCGCTGCGTTCCGGCGAGCCCGCATGGGAACAGCCATCATGAGTCCTCAGCCCAATGGTCTTCGTCGTGCCGCGATCGTGACGCCGCTGCGCACCGCCGTCGGCAAGTTTCAAGGCGGTCTCGCCAGCATGCCCGCGGGCGACCTTGGCGCCGTGATCCTCAAGGCGCTGGTCGAGCGCACCAAGATCGATCCGGAGCGGATCGACGACGTCGTCTTCGCCCAGGGCTACGGCAGCGGCGAGGCGCCCTGCATCGCGCGCTGGTCGCTGCTGGCCGCGGGCCTGCCGATCTCCGTCCCCGGTTATCAGCTCGACCGCCGCTGCGGCTCGGGCCTGCAGGCCATCATCGACGCCGCCATGATGGTGCAGACCGGCGCCGCCGACGTGGTCGTCGCCGGCGGCGTCGAGAGCATGAGCAACGTCGAGTACTACTCGACCGACATGCGCGGCGGCGCCCGTTCGGGATCGGTCACGCTGCATGACCGGTTGACGCGCGGCCGGGTGATGAGCCAGCCGGTCAGCCGTTTCGGCGTCATCACCGGCATGATCGAGACGGCCGAGAACCTAGCCAAGGACTACGGCATTTCCCGCGAGGAATGCGATGTCTACGCCGCGGCGAGCCACAGGCGCGCCGCTGCGGCCTGGACGGAGGGCAAGTTCAATGACGAGCTGGTGCCGGTCAGCGTGCCGCAGCGCCGCGGCGACCCGATCGTGTTCGATCGCGACGAGGGTATCCGTGCCGACGCCACGCCGGAGAGCCTCGGCCAGTTGAAGGCGATCGAGAAGGGCGGCGTCGTCACCGCCGGCAACGCCAGTCAGCAGAACGACGCGGCGGCCGCCTGCCTGGTGGTCGCCGAAGACAAGCTCGCCGAGTTGAACCTCGATCCCATGGGCTGGTTCGTAGCCTGGGCAGCGGCAGGCTGCGAGCCCTCGCGGATGGGCATCGGCCCGGTGCCGGCGGTGGAGCGCCTGTTCGCGCGCACGGGCCTGACCTGGGACGATATCGACCTGGTGGAGCTGAACGAGGCCTTCGCCTCGCAGGTGCTGGCCGTGCTCAAGGGCTGGCACTGGCCCGAGCAGTCGCCCCTGCACGAGCGGCTGAACGTCAACGGCTCCGGCATCTCCCTGGGTCATCCGATCGGCGCCACCGGCGGCCGCATCCTGGCCAATCTGTTGCGCGAGCTGAAGCGCCGCGACGGCCGTTACGGCCTCGAGACCATGTGCATCGGCGGCGGCCAGGGCATCGCCGCGGTGTTCGAGCGCGCCTGAGCCGCTGGCACCCATGGTGGCCGGGCTTTGGCCCGGCCATCCGGCGAGACGGCCGGAACCTAGTTGCCGGTGCCTGAGCCGAACATCTTGACGATATCCGCCGATACGCTTCGCACGTGCCGGCTGACAGCCCGTTCCGCCGCCGCGGGATCGCCGGCCAGCACGGCCTCGACGATCGCCTGGTACTGTCCGGCGCGCCGCTGTTCGAACTCCCCGCCGAACGGAATGAAGTGTACGCGCAGCAAGGTCATGTTGATGACGGACATGACGCGCGTGAGCTCGGCATTGCCGGCGACCTCCAGCATGCTCGTCGTCAACGTCGCGCGCGCCTCGATATAGGCCCTCAGGTCCCCGGTCCGCTGGAAGTTGAGGAAAGCGCGGGCCGATCGTGTGTAGATCTCCCGGTTGTTGCCTTCATCGATCCGCGCGGCGGCGAGCCGCGCCGTGGTGCGCAGCAGCGCCTCGACCACGATCAGCGTGTCCAGCGCCTCGGCCACCGTCAGCGATCGCACATAGGCGCCACGGTTGAGCGTGAGCGACAGCAGCCCCTCTCCGGCCAGGCGTCGGAAGGCCTCCCGTATGGGCCCCCGGCTGACCCCGCAGCGCCTCGAAATGTCGGCCTCGATCAGCCGTTGTCCCGGGGCATACTGGCCGCGATAGAGCCCTTCCAGGATATGCTCGTAGACGATATCCGGCGCACTGCTCGGTTCGCCTTCAGAGCCTGAGCCGTTCTGCCCGGCATTGGCCGCACCGTCCGTCTTCTTACGAAGCGGCTTGGCGGATTGCGATGCAGCGTCGGAACGGAGCGCGCGCGATGGGGCTCCAGGTGCAATCGTACGAACGGACCGGGACAAGAAAATGCTCGTAAATCAGATAGATACCCTAGCATAGCAGCCCCACCGCGACGATCGCAAGCAGCAAGGTTCCGAGGTACGGCCACACCGCCTTGACGCCCGCGTCGGCCGGCAGGCCCGCGATGGCGCAGGTCATGTAATAGCCGACGCCGAACGGCGGGGCGAACAGCCCCAATCCCATCGCCAGGATGATCACCATCGCATAGTTGACGTCGTCGATGCCCATCGCCTGTGCCGCGGGAAACATCAGGGGGGCGAGCAGGACGAGCGCCGGCAAGCCCTCCAGCAGGCTGCCGAGCAGCATGAAGATGATGATCGATATGAGCAGGAAGCCGAATCGCCCGCCCGGCACGGCCGCGACCAGGTCGATCATCTCCTGGCCGAAGCCGGACTGGGTCAGGGCCCACGCCATCGCCGTCGCCATGCCGAGGATGATCAGGATCGAGCCGCTGAGACTGGCGCTGAGCACCAGGAGCTCGACGATGCGGCGCCATTCGCGCACCCGGTAGACGAGCAAGCCGACGGCCAGTGCGTAGACGATGCCGACGGTGGCCACCTCCGTCGCCGTGGCGATCCCCTCCACGACGGCGGCGCGGATGACGAACGGCAGGATGAGCGCCGGCAGCGCCTTGAGGAAGGCGTCGCCGATCGCCCGCAGCGACGCTCGCTGCGGCAGGTCGGTATCCATGCGGCGGGCGCGCAGATAGGCGACCACCGCCAGGAACAGGCCGGCGATGGCGGCAGGGAACAGGCCGGCGGCAAACAGCGAGGCGATCGACACGCCGGCGACGGCGCCGAGCGCGATCAGCACCAGGCTCGGTGGAATCGTCTCCGACGCCGCCGCCGACGAGCTCATCAAGGCGATCAACTCGCCCGGCTGGTAGCCGCGTTTGCGCATTTCCGGAACCATCACCGGCGCGATCGCGGCGATGTCGGCGGCTTTCGATCCGGAGATGCCGGACACCAGGAAGACCGCGCCGATCAGGCTGAACGAAAGGCCCCCGCGGATATGGCCGAGCACGCTGGCCAGCAGATTGACCAGCACCCGCGACATGCCCGTCAGGTCGATCAGCAGCCCCAGCACCACGAACAGGGGGATGGCCAGCAGCAGCAGATCCGAAATCCCGGCATCCATGCGGGCGGCAACGATGGTCAGGGGCACCGCGCTGGTGCTCGCCAGATAGGCCACCGTCGCCAGCCCGAAGGCGAAGGCGATCGGCACCCCGATCAGGATCAGCGCGCAGACGCCGACGACGAAGAACACCATGAGGTTCCAATTGCCGATGAGCGCCAGCGCCGGCTGCGCCAGCCAGACGCCGCCGGCGACGGCGGCGACGGCCAGGCACGCCACGCCGATGTCCGGTACGCTCGACTGGCGCAGCAGCCGCAGCGCGAACGCCGCGGCGAGCAGCACAATGCCGACGGTGAGCGCCACGAGCCGCGTGCCGTCGCGGATGCGCAAGGTCGGCGTCATGACATCCCAATGCTCGTGGATCAGCGTCAGCGACGGCACGAACAGGATGGCCAGCAGGGCGATGGAGAAGACGCCCGCGATCGCCTCCAGGCGTCGTTGCCAGCGTGGGCCGGCCTTGTCGATCAGCACTGTGAGACGCATGTGCTGGTTTCTGTGCACGGCGATCACTGCGCCGAGCATACCGATCCACAGCAGCAGCAGCACCGCCAGTTCGTCGGACCAGAGCAGCGGCGCCTTGAACACGTAGCGCGCCAGCACGCCGCCGAAGAGCAGCACGACCTCGCACGCGAGCAGGATTGCGGCAGCGGCTTCGACGCATCGAAACAGGCCGGTTTCGACGGCGCCGGCGAGCTCGTCGGCCCGCCGCTGCGGGCCGATGTGGCCCGCGTTCACGTCGACGCGTGTGTCCATGGCATCCGCCTCAGGTCAGCTTGCCGACAGCCTGCTCGAGCTTGCTCCAGGCCTCCTGGCTGTAGGAGCCGCGCCATTTCTCGTAGAAACCCGCGGCGCGCAGCTTGGCGCGGAAATCGTCGACCTTGGCATCGTTGAACACCATGCCGCGCGCCGTGAGATCTTTGCGGACCTTGTCGTTCTGCGCGGCGATGTCTTGCCGCTGCAGCTTCGCCGCCTCGTTCAGCCGCGCCTCGACGACACTCTGAACGTTGCTCGGCAGCTTGTCCCAGTACTCGGCGTTGATGCCGTACCAGAAGCCGTCCCAGGTATGATTTGTCAGGGCGCAGCGCTTCTGGACTTCGTAGAACTTGAGCACGTCGATGGCAGGCAGCGGGTTTTCCTGGCCGTCGACGAGCTTCGTCTGCAGCGCCGCGTAGGTCTCCTTGATGCTCACGGTCGTCGTCGCCGCACCAAGGTGCTCGAACAGCGAAATCATCATGGGAAAGGCGGCGGTGCGGATCTTGAAGCCGGCGAGGTCGGAGGGAACGGTGATGGTGCGGTCGCGGGACGTCACCTGCCGGAAGCCGTTGTCCATGGCCGTGGTCATCGTCTTGATGCCCATCTTGTCCATCGACGCACAGATGAACTTCCCGAGGTCGCCGTCGATGGCCGGCCAGAGCTCGTCGTAGCTCCTGAAGGCGAAGGCCAGGCAATGGATGCCGGCATCGGGCACGATGCTCTGCGCCAGAAGGCCGGGCACCGCATACATCTGGATTGCCCCGTTGCGTACCTGCGACAGCATCTCGGGGTCGCCGCCGAGCTGGTTGTTGGGAAAGATCAGAATGTTGACCTGTCCGTCCGTCGCCGCCTTGATCTTGGCTGCCGCCTCGCGAGCCCGAACATTGGTCGGGAAGTTGATCGGCGCGTTGTTGGCGTAGCGGATGGTGAACTCGGCGGCTCGAGCCGGCCGGCTCCAGACCGCAGGGGCGGCGAGCGCGCCGGCCGCGGCGGCGATTGCGGTGCGGCCGAACTGCCGCCGGCTGATCTGCTCGGACATCTGGCGTCCTCCCTCTCTGTGCGAATTTTCGTTGCGCGGATGCGTGCTCGGCGTCGGTCGAGCTGGCCCGACCATAGGCGGCAGCCCGCCTTGACTCAAGCCTAAAGACATTTATGAAGGGCATAAATGTAGGACATTTTAGTCTACAATTGTCGCGCACATCGGATGGAGGATGCGATGCGCCTGATTGACTTTCTCGATCGCGGAACCGCGCTCTGGCCGGGCCGCACCTGCCTCCTGGATGGCGAGCTGCGCCGCACCTACGCCCAGGTGCAGTCCGCCTCGCATCAGATCGCCTGCGGCCTGCTCGACCTCGGCGTCGGCCCCGACACCAAGGTCTCCACCCTCAGCCCGAACGCCGCGCCGACGTTTGAGGTCATCATGGGGGTGTGGCGCAGCGGCGCCGTCTGGGCGCCGATGAATGCACGCAACGCCATTGCCGAAATCATCTATCAGCTGAACCAGAGTGATGTCGAAGTCCTGCTTTATCACTCGGACGAAACCGGCCACATCGCGGCGATTCGCAGCGAATGCCCGAAGCTGCGCCACTTCGTCTTGATCGACGGCCAGCCGGACGCCGGCATGGATCTATCCGTCGCGGACTGGCTCGCCGCGCCGCCGCGGAAGGCTCCGCCCCTGGTGCACGACCCGCTGGGGGCCGCGGCGATTTTTGGGTCGGGCGGCACCACAGGCAAGCCCAAGGGCGTGGTTCATTCGCACCTGACCTGGACCATGTGCGCGGCGAACGTGCTGGCGTCGATGCCGACGGCGACGCCGCCGGTCCACCTCATTGTCTCACCGATGACGCACGCGGCAGGGGCGCTCGCGTTTCCCCTGCTGGCCGTGGGCGCCACGCAGGTCATCATGCACGGCTTCGACGCGCGGGCCGTGCTGGAGGCGATCGGCCGGCATCGCGTCACCCATCTCTTCCTGCCGCCGACCGCCGTCTACATGCTGCTGGCGGAGCCCAGCGTGCGCGAGCACGACTATTCGTCTCTGGAATACTTCGTGTATGCGGCAGCGCCCATGTCGGTCACCAAGCTCAGGCAGGCGATGGAGGTGTTCGGCCCGGTCATGGTGCAGACCTACGGCCAGGCCGAGGCGGGCCACTTCATCGGCACGTATTTCTCCAAGCAGGAGCATGCGCGGGCGCTCCGGGAGCGGCCCGAGCGCCTGGCGAGCTGCGGCCGCCCGACGCCCTTCACCTCGCTCAAGATCGTCGACGGCGAGGGCAACGAGCTCGGTCCCGACGAGCCGGGCGAGATCGCCATCGGCGGCGACTTCCAGATGATCGGCTACTATGAGAACGCCGAGGCCACCGTGCAGGCCCGCCGCGACGGCTGGGTCCTGACCGGCGATATCGGGCGCAAGGACGACGAGGGCTTCGTCTACATCGTCGACCGCAAGCGGGAGATGATCGTGACCGGCGGCTTCAATGTCTTCCCAGGGCCGATCGAGCAGGCGATCTTCACCCATCCGGCGGTACAGGATTGCGCCGTCGTCGGCGTGCCGGACGAGAAATGGGGCGAGGCCGTCAAGGCGGTGGTGATGCTGCGCCCCGGCGGCCAGGCGAGCGCCGACGAGATCATCCGCATCTGCCGCGATCAGCTGGGCGGGGTGCAGACGCCCAAGAGTGTCGAGTTCTGGCCGGATCTGCCCCGCTCGCCGGTCGGCAAGGTGCTCCGGCGCGACGTGCGGGCGCGCTTCTGGCAGGGGCGCGAGCGCACGCTGGTCTGACCGTCCGCGGCTCCCAGGGCGCCACGGGAGCCGCGCTGCCCACTTCGCGCCGGCGAAGCCGAAATCATTCGAACGCAAATCATTCGAGCGGAGGAGCGCCATGGCCGCGCAAGCTCTGTCGGACCAGTCCGTCGCAGCCGTCATTGCCCGTTATCTGAAGGCAAAAGGGATCACCCGGCTGTTCACGCTCTGCGGCGGCCACATCATGCCGATCATGATGCGGTGCGACCTCGCCGGCATCCCGATCGTGGACGTGCGCGACGAGCGGGCGGCGGTACACATGGCGCACGCGCACGCCGAGCTGACGGGCGAGATCGGCGTCGCGCTGGTCACGGCCGGCCCCGGCGTGACCAACGCCATGACCGGCATCGTCAATGCCTCGGTCAGCCGGGCGCCGGTGCTCGTTCTCTCGGGCACGGCCCCACGCCAGCAGGAGAATCGAGGCTGTATCCAGGATCTGGACCATCCCGACCTGCTGCGCTCGGTCACGCGCTACGCCCGCACCGTACGCGAGCCCACGCTGGTGCTGCAGGAGCTCGACGAGGCCGTGTGCCGGGCGCTGGGCGAGGGCAACGAGCCCGGGCCGGCTTTTCTCGACTTTCCTCTCGACACCCTGCGCGCCGAGGTGCCCCCCGCCCTGCTGCTGCCGGAGCGGCTGGCCGTGCGCAGCCGGCCGCTGCAATACCCGGCCACGGCGGACGTGGCGCGCGCCGTCGACCTCTTGCGCTCGGCGGAGCGCCCCCTCGTGATCGCCGGCCGGGGCGCCAGGCGGGCGGCCGCCGCACTGCCGCTGTTCCTGGAGCGCTTCGGCGCCGCCTACCTCGATACCGGCGAGAGCAAGGGGCTGATCTCGCCCGACCATCCCGCGGTCGTGGCCGCCATGCGCAGCACCGCCATGCGCGAGGCCGACGTGATCGTCACCCTGGGGCGCAAGCTGGACTTCCAATTGGCCTACGGCTCGCCGGCGGTGTTTCCGTCGGCGCAATGGATCCGCATTGCCGACAGCCCCGGCGAGCTGCGCGACAACCGGCGCGGCGCGGTCGAGATCCTGGCCGATGCCGGAGCCGTGCTGGAAGCCATGCTCGGCGTGGCCCACGCACCGGCCCAAGGCTCGGAGTGGGTCGCCGGGCTGCGACGCAAGCATCAGGAGCGCAGCCGAGCGCTGGCGACGAAATTGGCGACGGCGGCCGACGGAAGCGACGGCCTCATGCACCCCAACCGCATGCTCGGCGCCCTCCAGCAGCGCTTGGCGCCCGACGCGCTGGTGATCGCGGACGGCGGCGACATCCTGAGCTTCGCCCGTGTGGCACTGACGAGCCGGTACTATCTGGATCCCGGCTCGTTCGGCTGCCTCGGCGTGGGCGTCCCCTTTGGCATCGCCGCGGCGCTGACCGGCCGCCACGAGCAGGTGGTGGTGGTGTCCGGCGACGGCTCGTTCGGCTTCAATGCCATGGAGCTCGATACCGCTGCCCGCTTCAACGCGCCGGTCAAGTTCGTCGTCGCCAACAACGGCGCCTGGCAGATCGAAGTGCACGACCAGATCGAGAACTACCATCGCGTCGTCGGTACCCGCCTGGCCCATTCCGACTATGCGACGATGGCGCGCGCCCTCGGCGTCGCCGCCATCCGCGTCGAACGGGCGGCAGACCTGGACAAGGCGCTGGACATCGCGTTCGCAACCGCGGGCCCCGTGCTCCTCGATGTGCTCGTCACGCCCGAGGCCGTGTCGTCCGATGCCAGCCTGGGCCTGGCCTACGGCTTCGACACCCATGTCCTGGGCGAGTGGGACCGGCTGGAACGGCTATGGCGCAGCGGAGCCGAGGCCGGCGCCTGAGCTCATGTGCCGTCGGCCGGATCGGACCGCGAGGCCCGATCATTAAACCGATCGGTTGACAATTGGGCCTCGGGGCAATATTCAACCTCATGGTTGAGCAACTCGACGCTACGTTTCAAGCCCTGGCCGATCCGACCCGACGGTCGATGCTGGCGAGCTTGGCGCTGGGCGAGCGCTCCATCGGCGAGCTGGCCCGGCCGTTCGCCATGAGCTTCGCCGGCGCCGCCAAGCACGTGAAGGTGCTCGAGGGCGCGGGTCTCGTCGCGCGGCGCAAGGTGGGCCGCACGCAGCTCTGCCGCCTACGGCCTGAGCCCCTCGCCGAAGCCCAGGCCTGGCTCGGCCAGTGGCAGCGGTTCTGGGACGGGCGGCTGGAGCGGCTCGACATGCTGCTGAACGACGAAGCGGAGGGGAGGACATGAGGATCACGCTGTCGAGCATCATCGTCGACGATCAGGCCAAGGCGGTCGCGTTCTACCGGGATACGCTAGGGCTCGTGGTCAAGACCGACATGCCTGCGGGCGGAGCGCGCTGGATCACCCTCGCCTCGCCCGAGGACCCCGACGGCGCGCAGATCTCGCTGGAACCCAACGGCTTTCCCTTCGTGGCGACCTATCAGGCGGCGTTGAAGGCGAACGGGGTGCCGCTGACCGCCTTCGCGACCGCCGATGTGCGTGCCGAATACGCGCGCCTCAAGGGCCTCGGCGTGACGTTTCGCGGTGAGCCGGCCGGTGGTGACGCCGCCATGCCGCTAATGGCGACCTTCGACGACGGCTGCGGCAACTGGATCATGATCTACGAGCGGCCGGCGTGAGCGGCGGCCGCATCATCCGCGTCGGCGCCCATGACGTGCGAACCGAGCGCCGCTTCGCCGCTGCGCCGGACCGGGTCTGGGACTACCTGGTGCGGCCGGAGCTGCGGGCACTCTGGCTCGCGGCGGGCGAGATCGAGCCGCGCGTCGGCGGCCGGGTGGCGCTCGCCTTCGATCATGCAGCGCTGTCGCTACCGCCGGACGCGGCGGCGCTGCGCTATCAGGGTGACGGCCTGCATCGGCTGAACGGCACGGTTACCGCCTACGATCCGCCCCGGCTGCTTGCGTTCACCTGGGGCGGCCACGGTGAGGTGTGCTTCACGCTGGAGGCCGTCGACGGGGGCACGCGGCTGCTCATGACCCACAACGGTCTCGTCGACTCCGCCGCGATGCGTGAGGTGGCTGGCGGCTGGCATGCCCATCTCGACATGCTGGTCGAGCGCGTAGCGGGGCTGACGCCCGACGACTTTTGGGCGCGCTACGCGGTGACCAGCGCTCTCTACGCCGACGGCGTCTGATCGGGGCCGCATCGGCCGGCCCGCTTCGCGCGGAACTTTATCCAAGGCGCCCGGTTGTCGAGCCAGCAAGCAAGCCAGCTGGGGATTCGGTATGGAGGCCGTGCGCTTTGTTTCTGTGGCGCGGGTAGCGGTCGAGCCCGGCGCCGCGCGGGTTCTGGTCGTCGAGGACGACGTCCTGGTGCGGGCAGCGCTGGCCGACGAACTGCGGGCGGCGGAGCTGGTCGTGGTCGAAGCGGCCTCCGCGGAGGAGGCGCTGGCGCTGCTCATGGTCGTCGCACCCGTGGACCTGGTGATTTCCGACGTGCACATGGGTGGCCGATTGGATGGCATCGACTTGGCTCGCCAGGTGCGTCAGGGGCAGCCTACCCTCCCCATCATCCTCACCTCGGGGGTCATGCGTGCCGACCTCGTCGACGGCGAGTTCACATTCATATCAAAGCCTTATGCCTTCCACACAATCGTCGCGCTGGCGCGGCGGACCCTCGCCCTGCGGTCAGGCCGTCCGTGAACGCACCGCTGATCGTCATCGTCGAAACGGACGTGCTGGTGCGCCATCCGCTCGGTGAGTTCCTGCGCGACTGCGGCTATCGCGTGCTCGAGGCCGCCGACGCCGACGAAGCGCGGCAACTGCTGACCGAACGAGGCGGTTCGGTCTCGGCCGTGCTGCTCGACCTCGCTCAGCTCGGCGGCGCCGGCTTCGAACTGGCCGGCTGGGCGCGCCGCAGCTTCCCAAGGCTCGACATCGTGATGGCCGGCAGCGCGGCGCGCGCGGCGGAGAAGGCCGGAGAGCTCTGCCGGGATGGCCCCGATCTGACCAAGCCCTACGACCACCAGGCCGTCCTGGCGCTGATCAAGCGGCTCCAGGCTGCCCGGGACGGCACCTGACGACAGGGCTGATCGCCAGCGCGAGAGGCGACTGCAAGCGCCGCACCGGTGCAAAAACCGAAGTTGCATTCGTGGTCAACGTGAAATGGCGTTGCGATCCCTGGAGATGACAGAAGCAACGTCACCGTTGATCAGGTAATCTCCTGTCGCAACGGCGACCTGGAAAGATCTTCAAGTTCGCTCACGAGCGCCGTCGACATGTCGCGGCGGTCGTCGTCGAACTCCTGCGTTCCCATCAACTTGCTCCGGGATCCGCATTCGCGCGCACGCTCGATGGTTTCGGCGAGCCTCGCCTCCTCCGGCACTGTGCTGAACTTGGAATCGACCGACGCGCTCCTGACGTTCAGCGCGCTGAAATTCGCCTTCATGCCGTTGGCAATGATCCGCTTCGCGACGTGCCATCTGCCTCGGCCGCCCGAAGCTTGGTCGATTGCCTCCCAATCTTTGTGCATTCATGTCTCCTATTTAAGCATGCAAATCATTTAAATTGTATGCAAATCTTTGGATGCGGCCGATCGGGCGGCGGCAGCGCGAAGAGCTGCTGCGGATCTGGTCGCACGAGGTGGCCGGAATTCTTCGAGAATGCGCTTGTGCCGAAACGGCGCGAATGCGCGGCGCGCAGGCGCGGGCGGCGGACCGTTCGCGCCGGCGATCCGGTGGTCGGCGACCGGCACCGTTTGAACGCGATGAGGGCTTGCGATGATCAAGGCACCACAGACGATCACCCGCCGCACGCTGCTGAAGAGCACGGCTGCCGGTGCCGCGCTCGGGGCCGTTGGCCTGCCGTTCGGCGCCCGCCCGGCGCGAGCGGCGGCGGCCACGGTCGGCTTCATCTACGTCGGGCCCAAGGACGACTACGGCTACAACCAGGCCCACGCCGAGGGCGCCGCCGCGCTGAAGGGCTTGTCGGGGCTGACGATCGTCGAAGAGGAGAACGTGCCGGAGACCATCGACGTCCAGAAGACCATGGAATCGATGATCAATCTCGACGGCGCGTCGCTCGTCTTCCCGACGTCGTTCGGCTATTTCGACCCGCACATGCTGGCCATGGCCAAGAAGTTCCCCAACGTCCAGTTCCGCCATTGCGGCGGCCTGTGGGACAAGGCCAAGCATCCGGCAAACACCGGCTCGTACTTCGGCTACATCGGCATGGGGCAATACCTGAACGGTATCGTGGCCGGCCATAGCACCAAGTCGAAGAAGATCGGCTTCGTCGCCGCCAAACCGATCCCGCAGGTGCTGATGAACATCAACTCGTTCCTGCTCGGCGCCCGCGCCGTCGATCCCACCATCGTCTGCCAGGTTATCTTCACCGGCGAGTGGTCGCTCGCCGTCAAGGAGGCGGAGGCTACCAACGCCCTCGTCGACGGCGGCGTCGATGTCGTCACCTGCCACGTAGACGGGCCGAAGGTGGTTGTGCAGACCGCGGCCGGGCGTGGCGCCTACGTCTGCGGCTACCACGCCAACCAGAGCCCGCTGGCGCCGGATAAATATCTCACCGGCGCCGAGTGGAACTGGTCGACGGTCTATACCGGCTTCGCCAAGAAAATGCTTGCCGGCGAGCCGCTCGACAACTTCGTCCGCGGCGGCATCGCCGAAGGCTTCGTCAAGATGAGCCCTCTCGGGCCTGCCGTCGGCGACGCCGCCCGCAAGCAGTTCGACGCCACCCTGGCCGAGATGAAGAAGGGCGGCTTCGCTGTCATCAAGGGCCCGCTCAAGAGCAACAAGGGCGATCAGGTCGCGGCCGCCGGACAGGCCTTCCCGGAAACCGCCATCGAGCTTGAAAGCATGAACTACCTGGTCGAAGGCGTTCAGGGCTGAGGCCGGGCGCGGAGTCGACGCCGCCATGACCGACGCCTCGACAACGGCGGCGCCCACCCTCGCCGCCCCCGCCGCGGGGGGCGCCCTGGAGACCCTGGCTCGGCGCGCCGAGGGCCTCCTCATCCCCCTGGGCGCGCTCGTCGCCGGCCTCGCCCTGTTCAGCCTGTTCCTACTGGTGCTCGGCAAGTCTCCGGCGCAGTTCGTCGAGCTCATGTGGCGCGGCGGCTTCGGCAGCTGGTTCTCGATCCAGAACACGCTGCTGCGAGCCGCGCCCTTGCTGCTGGCCGCACTGTGCGTGGTCCTGCCGGCCCGCCTCGGCCTTGTCGTCATCGGCGGCGAGGGCGCCATCGTGCTCGGCGGCGTCGCTGCAGCTGCGGTCGGGCACTGGGGCGCGGGCTTGCCGGCCGCCGCCGTCATCGCCGCCATGGCGCTCGCTGCCGCCATCGTCGGCGGCCTGTGGATCGGCAGCATCGGCGCCTTGCGCCACTATCGCGCCGTCAACGAGACCATTTCGAGCCTGCTGATGGCCTATATCGCCATCGCGTTGATGAACCACCTCGTCGAGGGGCCGCTGCGCGATCCTGCCTCCCTCAACAAGCCGTCGACCTTTCCGCTCGCCGCAGCCGACCGTATCGGCCCGGTGCCCGGCACGGACGTGCACTGGGGCATCGTCGTCGGCATCGTCGCCTGCCTCGCCTGCTGGCTCCTGATCGAGCGAACGCGCTGGGGCTTTGCCGCCCGTGTCGCCGGCGGCAATGTCCGAGCGGCGCAGATCCAGGGGCTCGCGGTCGGGCCGCTGATCGTCGGCTTCTGTGCCCTGGCCGGCGCCTTGGCGGGGCTTGCCGGCATGATCGAGGTCGCGGCAGTGCAGGGCAATGCCAACGCGTCGCTCGCAGCCGGCTATGGCTATACCGGCATTCTCGTGGCCTTCCTGGCCCGCCAGAGCCCGCTCGGCGTCATCCCGGTGTCCGTGCTGCTCGGCGGCATCGCCGCCGCCGGCGGCCTGGTGCAGCGGCGCATGGGCCTGCCCGACGCCACCATCCTGGTCTTGCAGGGCATGCTGTTCATCGTCGTGCTGCTGAGCGAGACGCTCTACGGCCGCTTCAAGGTCTTCGATCCCGACCGTTGGAGGCGCACGCCATGACCACGATCGACATCGGCTTGTGGAGCGTGCCGCTCGCCATGCTCGGCGGCGCCATCCGCGTCTCCACGCCCTTCATCTTCGTCAGTCTCGGCGAATCCATCACCGAGCGCTCCGGCCGCATCAATCTGGGGCTCGAGGGCACGCTCGTGTTCGGCGCGATGGCCGCCTATGCCGTCGCGGTGGAGACCGGCTCGGCCTGGGTCGGCGTGCTCGCAGCCATGGTGGCAGGGGTGGGCTTCGGCCTGCTGCACGGCTGGATCTGTTCATTCCCCAAGGTGAACGACATCGCCGTGGGCATCGCCCTGATGCTGTTCGGCATCGGCCTCGCCTTCTTCTTCGGCAAGCCCTACATCCAGCCCACCGCCCCGCACCTGCCGTCGATCCCGTTCGGGGCCTGGTCGGACATCCCGCAGGTGCAGGCGGCCCTCAGCATCAACGTGCTGTTCCTGGCCGGTGTCGCCCTGGCCATCGCCCTCTGGTGGGGCTTCAGGACCACCCGCGCCGGCCTGATCGTACGAGTGGTCGGCGACAGCGCCGATGCCGCCCGCGCCATGGGCCTCAACCCGACGACCATACGCCTGCTGGCGACGGCGGCCGGCGGCGCCCTCGCCGCCGTCGGTGGCGCTTATCTGTCGCTCTACTACCCCGGCAGCTGGAACGAGCGGCTCTCCTCCGGCCAGGGCCTGATGGCGGTGGCGCTGGTGATCTTCGCCCGCTGGAATCCGCTCGGTTGCCTGGCCGCCGCGTTACTGTTCGGCGGCGCCGGCGCGCTCGGCCCGGCGCTGCAATCGGCGGGCGTCACGCAGGGCTACTATCTGTTCTACGCCGCGCCCTACGTGCTCACCCTGGCCATCATGATCGCGACCTCCTCGCCGGGCCGCTCCCTCGCCGGCGCGCCTGGCGAGCTCTCCATCACCCGATGATTTTTCGCAAAGCCGGAGCTTCGCCATGAATGGCCCCGCCCGCGTCGCCGAGCACTATATCGAGGCCGATCCCTACCCTTGGCCCTACAACGGCGATCTCAGGCCCGACAATACCGCGCTGATCATCATCGACATGCAGACCGATTTCTGCGGCCCGGGCGGCTACGTCGACAGCATGGGCTACGACCTGTCACTCACCCGCGCACCGATCGAGCCGATCAAGGCGGTGCTCGCCGCCATGCGGACCAAGGGCTACCACATCCTGCACACGCGCGAGGGCCATCGTCCCGACCTGGCCGACCTGCCCGACAACAAGCGCTGGCGCTCGCGCCGCATCGGCGCGGGCATCGGCGACGCCGGGCCGTGCGGGCGCATCCTGGTGCGAGGCGAGCCGGGATGGGACATCATTCCCGAGCTCTATCCGCACGAGGGCGAGCCGATCATCGACAAGCCCGGCAAAGGCTCGTTCTGCGCCACCGACCTGGAAATGATCCTGCGGCAGCGGCGCATCGACAACATCGTGCTCACCGGCATCACCACCGACGTCTGCGTGCACACGACCATGCGGGAGGCCAACGACCGCGGCTTCGAATGCGTCATGCTGGAGGATTGCTGCGGCGCCACCGACTACGCCAACCACCTTGCTGCGATCGCCATGATCAAGATGCAGGGCGGCGTGTTCGGCGCGGTGTCGAGCTCCAAGGCCCTCGTCGCGCAGCTGCCCTGACCGGCTATGGAGATGCAGCCCTCCGCGGCCGTCGGCGTCGAGACCGTCGGCATGACCATGCGCTTCGGCGCCTTCACGGCCCTCGACGACGTGTCGATCAAGGTCGCCGCCGGCACCTTCCATGCGCTGCTCGGCGAGAACGGCGCGGGCAAGTCGACGCTGGTCAAGTGCATGATGGGCTTCTACCAGCCCACGGACGGCCAGATGCTGGTCGGCGGCCGCGAGGCGACGATCGCCAGCCCCAGGGATGCCGACCGCCTCGGGCTCGGCATGGTCTACCAGCATTTCACCCTGGTGCCCTCGCTCACGGGCGCCGAGAACCTGGTGATCTCCCGGCCCGACGTGCCGCGGATCATCGACTGGGCCAGGGAGCGCAAGGCGCTCACGGCCTTCATGGAGCGCATGCCGTTCAAGATCCCGCTCGATGCGGCCGTGCGCGAGCTCGCCGCCGGCGAGAAGCAGAAGCTCGAGATCGTCAAGCAGCTCTACCTGGGCCGCCGCTTCCTCGTGCTCGACGAGCCCACGTCGGTGCTGACGCCGGGCGAAGCGGAGGAACTGCTCGGCCTGGTGCGCGGCATGACCGAGCGCGGCGAGCTGACCGTGCTGATGATCAGCCACAAGTTCCACGAGGTCACCCGGTTCGCCGACGACGTCAGCGTGCTGCGCAAGGGCAGGCTCGTGGGCTCGGGCCGGGTGGCCGATCTCGACCGCAAGGCCATGGCCGCCATGATGATCGGCGACCAGCCGATCGCCGCGATCGATACACGCCGCCCCACCGCCGCTGAGGCCGCGGAGGTGCTGACCGTGACCGGGCTCAGGGCCAAGGACCGGTCGGGCCTCAAGTCGATCCGCATCGAGGGCCTCACCGTCAGGGCGGGCGAGATCGTCGGCATCGCCGGCATTTCCGGCAACGGCCAGAAGGAGTTCCTGGAGGTGCTGGCGGGCCAGCGGGCGCGGGAGGCCGGTGTGGTCATGGTCAAGGGCGCGCCGTACGCGGCCACCCGAGCCCAGTCGCGCGAGCGCCACGTGCGCTTCATCCCCGAGGAGCCGCTGCGCAACGCCTGCGTGCCCCGCATGACGGTGGCGGAGAACATCGGGCTGCGCACCTTCGACCTCGGGCCCAAAGGCCAGCCGGTCGCCTGGATCGATGCCGGCGCGCTCAAGGCTTATGCGGCGAGACTGGTCGAGCAATTCAAGGTCAAGACCGCCTCGCTCGCCTCGCCCATCGAGGCGCTGTCGGGCGGCAACGTGCAGCGGGCGGTGCTGGCCCGCGAGCTCACCGGCGAGGTCGACCTGCTGATCGTGTCGAACCCCTGCTTCGGGCTCGATTTCGCCGCCGTCGCCGAGATCCGCGCCCGCATCATGAAGGCGCGCAACGGCGGCACGGCGGTGCTGCTGATGTCGGAGGACCTGGACGAGCTCCTGGAGCTGTCGGACCGCATCCTGGTGATGGCCGGCGGCGCCCTCGTCTACGAGACGCCGATCGCCCAGGCCGACGTCCACGTCATCGGCGAGCACATGGCGAGCCACCATTAGCTGACCAAGCAGCTCCAGGCCCTGGCAACGTGCTATCGTCAAAGCGGCTGCGCCGGACGATCTGCAGCCGTGTCGATGACCAGGAGCTGCCGATGCCAGCCGCAACAGACCAGGCTAGCCTTGCCGGGCGTGCGCGCGAGATCCTGCACAGGCTAGGCGTACCCGAGGCCGCCTACGAAGGCGGCGAGCTGGCGGCGGTGAGCCCGATCGACGGCAGCCGCATCGGAGACGTTCGTATCGACAGCGCCATCGACGCCGCCCGCAAGATCGAGGCGGCGCACGGGGCGTTCCAGGTCTGGCGCACCGTGGCCGCCCCACGGCGCGGCGAGCTCGTGCGTCTGCTTGGCGAGGAGCTTCGCGCCGCCAAGGCCGATCTCGGGCGCCTGGTCTCGATCGAGGTCGGCAAGATCCCGTCGGAGGGCCTGGGCGAGGTCCAGGAGATGATCGACATCTGCGACTTCGCCGTCGGCCTGTCGCGCCAGCTCTACGGCCTCACCATCGCGACCGAACGGCCTGGCCATCGCATGATGGAAACTTGGCATCCGCTGGGCGTGGTCGGCGTCATCTCGGCCTTCAACTTTCCGGTGGCCGTCTGGTCATGGAACGCGGCGCTGGCGCTCGTCTGCGGCAACACGGTGGTGTGGAAGCCCTCGGAGAAGGCGCCGCTCACGGCGCTCGCCACCCAGGCGATCCTGACGCGCGCGGTGGCGCGGTTCGGCGACGCCCCGGCCGGTCTGGCGGAGGTGCTCATCGGCGATCGGGCTGTCGGCGAAGTCCTCGTCGACCATCCCAAGGTGCCGCTCGTCTCGGCCACCGGCTCGACCCGCATGGGCCGCGACGTCGGCCCGCGCCTCGCCAGGCGCTTCGCGCGCGCCATCCTCGAGCTCGGCGGCAACAACGGCGCCATCATCTGTCCATCCGCCGATCAGGAGATGGCCGTGCGGGCAGTGGCCTTCGCCGCCATGGGCACGGCCGGCCAGCGCTGCACCACGCTGCGGCGCCTCTTCGTGCACGAGAGCATCTATGGCGAGTTCGTGCCGCGCCTGAAGGCGGCCTACGGCAGCGTCGCCGTCGGCAACCCGCTGGAGACGTCAGCCCTGGTCGGGCCGCTGATCGACGGGCAGGCGTACGAGGGCATGCAGACGGCGCTCGCCGCCGCCAGGGCGGCCGGCGGCGCCGTCACCGGCGGCGAACGCGTCGATCTCGGGCGGCCGGAGGCCTATTACGTCAGGCCGGCGCTGGTCGAGATGCCGGATCAGCAGGGGCCGGTGCCGGAGGAGACCTTCGCGCCGATCCTCTACGTCATGCCCTACGCCGATTTCGACGACGCCGTGCGCAAGCACAATGCCGTGGCCGCAGGCCTGTCGTCGTCGATCTTCACGCGCGATCTCGCCGAGGCCGAGCGCTTCCTCTCGAGCGAGGGCTCCGACTGCGGCATCGCCAACGTCAACATCGGCACCTCCGGCGCGGAGATCGGGGGAGCGTTCGGCGGCGAGAAGGAGACCGGCGGCGGCCGCGAATCCGGCTCGGACGCGTGGAAGGCCTACATGCGGCGGGCCACCAACACGATCAATTATTCCAAGGCGCTGCCGCTGGCCCAGGGCGTCTCGTTCGACATCGATTGATCGGGACGGGCGGCCCGGCGCGATCGCTCGCGCCGAGGAGGACGGGAGGTTCACCCGGCGAGGAAACGCTGCACGAGATCGTTGAACACGTCAGGCACCTCCTCCGCCACGAAGTGCCCGCTGTCGGGCGCGATGGCTCCCGTCAACCGCACAGCCCGTCCGTCGAGCGCGTCAAACAGTCTGGAGCCGGCGCTATATTGCCCGCCGATGGTGAGGACCGGCATCGGCAGCGCCTTGTCACCGAAGCTCGCCACCAGCGCCGCGTCCTGCGGCAAGGCACGATAGTAGTTGAACCCCGCCGTCATTCCTCCGGGCAGAGCATAGAAGCGAGCGTATTCGGTGATTGCGTCCTCCGAGATCGCGTCCTTCCGGTACGACCAGTTGCGGATCTGGGCGCGGATGTAGTCGCGCTCCCGACCCTTCGTGAGCATCTCGGGGACGTCGGGCGCCATATGGAAGCCGTAGTGCCAGGCGCCGCCGCGCAATGAGTCGGTGTTCTCCGTCCCGGGAATGAGACAGTCGACGAGGACGAGCTTGGCGACGCAGGCGGGCTCCACATGAGCCAGCACGTAGGCCGCCTTGCCGCCCATGTCATGCGCCACGACATGGGCTTGCGCCGCCCCGAGATGCGCCATCAGAGCCCTCACATCCTCGGCGATCGTGCGCTTGTCGTACCCTCCGGGTGTCCGTTCGGAGAGGCCCGTTCCTCTGAGATCCGGCGCGACGACGGTGTAAGCCTTCGACAGCCGAACGATGGTGTCTGACCAGGCAAACCAGGTCTGCGGCCAGCCGTGGAGCAGGATCACCAGCGGCCCCGATCCAGCGATCACGTAGTGGCCATCCATGCCGTTGATCCGCGCGAAACGGCTCGCCGCCCCGGCCGGCAGCGGCGAGGGCGTCGCCCGAACCGTGCCGCCTTCGTGGCCCGCCACGGACCATGCGGATCCGACCATCGCCGCCGAAACGGCCCCGAAACACAATGCGCGGCGCCTGATATCCATCTCGTCCCACCGGGTTGTCCGGAGCGGATCATTGTCGAGCGGCCGCCGTACATCTACGGTCGTGCCGACATCGTTCTCATAACCGTCGGTTATTCATGGACGTCACGACAGCGCTGAAGGCCTTCGTTCGAACCGTCGAGAGGAGGTCGATGACGCTCGCCGCGCGCGATCTCGGCATCTCGCAGCCGGCCGTGAGCAAGCTTGTCCGCAAGCTGGAGGCGCACGTCGGCGTCAAGCTGCTCGAGCGGAACTCGCGCGGCCTGCGCACCACCGCTGAGGGCCTGCGCCTCTACGAGGATTCGCAGCAGGCGCTGTCCGCCCTCGACACGGCGTTGGAGCAGATCCGCGGGGCCGCCGGTGCGATCGGCGGCGAGTTGCGCCTGCACGCGCCGGTGTGCCTGGGCGAGCGGCATCTTCACCGCATCGTCATGGCGTTTCAGGATCTCCACCCGGGGGTGGCCGTCGGCCTGACCCTCGACAATCGGCCGGTCGATCTGGTGGACGAGAATATCGATCTCGCGGTCCGCATGGGCCGGCCTACCGGTCAGGACCTGGTGGCCAGGAAGGTCGGCCTGATCGAGCGCATCCTGGTCGCCTCGTCCGACTATCTCAGCCGTTACGGCACGCCGCTCGGCCCCGCCGACCTCGGCGATCACCGGTTGATCGTCACGAACGCCGTCCTCTCCGACCGCAAGACGCTCCTCCTGTGCGCAGCAGATGCTCCGGTCGAGATCCCGGTCCGCCCGGTGCTGACGACGAATAACGCCCAGGTTCTCGTCGACGCGATGAAGGCCGGACGGGGCATCGGCACGACCCAGGCTTTGCTTGTGGCCGACGATTTGGCGGCCGGCCGGCTCACCCGCGTCCTTCCCGCCTACGAGATCGCGTCGACCGAGCTCTACATGACGTATCCGTCGTCGAAGTTCCTGCGCCCGGCCGTTCGCGCCTTCATCGACTTCGCCGTCCCGGCGCTGCGTCGCATCGAGGGCATCGCTTAAAGCACAACATCAGGACGCGGGCGCCGCTATCGGAAAATATCAATTTAAAACAACGACCTACATCCATCGGCGGAATCAGGAAGGGAGCTCTTGTCCCCCTTCTCCCTTGCTCACACCTCGCGGCTCGGCTCGCGCAGCAGATCCGCGGCGGCGCCGGCCAGGACGCGCAGGCCCATGGCCAGGTCCTCCGGCTTGGTGTCCTCGCTCCAATGGTGGCTGATGCCGCCGATCGACGGCACGAACAGCATGCCCGTCGGCAGGTGCGGCGCCATGTACTGGGCATCGTGCCCGGCGCCGGAGGGCAGGCTCATCCAGCGCCCCGGCGTCAGCGCCTCGGCCGCGGTGGCGAAGGCCCGCTGCACCTCCACGTCGCAGGGCGCCGGCCTCGACTGGCCCACCACCTCGAGCACGGCGACCGTGCGGTCGCGGCGGTTGCTCTCCTGCACGGCGCGCCTGAGCAAGGTGTCCAGCCGTGCCAGCACCTCCTCCGAGATGTCGCGGAACTGGAAGATCACCTCCGCCTCGCCGGGGATGATGTGCGGGTCGCCCGGCTTCAGCGTGATACGGCCGCAGGTCCACACCGTGCGCTCGCCACACTGCTTGGGAAACTCCGCGTCGATCCAGGCGAGCGTCCGCACTGCGGCGAGGCCGGCGTCGCGGCGCTCGACCATGGTGGTGCCGCCGGCGTGATCCTGCTGGCCCTGGAAGCGGATCCGGTACTGCCAGATGGCGACGATGCCGGTGACGACGCCGATCTGGTGATCGGCCGCCTCGAGCGTCGTCCCCTGCTCGATGTGGGCCTCCAGGAACGCACGGTAACGTCCCTCCTCGAGACGAATGCGCGGCTTGCCGGCAAGGCCGGCGTCGGCGAGCGCCTGGCGCAGCGGCTTGCCGTGGGTGCGGTTGGCCAGCCGGTCGATCTCCTCGTCCGCGAGCAGGCCGGTGAACGAGCGCGAGCCCAGGAACGGGCCGTAGTGCCCCTCCTCGTCGGCAAAGGCGATGACGTCGACCGGCAGGCCGGCCCGGGCCAAGGCGAGCCCGGCGACGACGCCATAGGCGCCGTCGAGCCAGCCCGCCTCGGTCTGGCTTTCGATATGGGAGCCGACCAGAAGCTTTGGCCCCGGGGCCGGATTGCGGCCGATCACCGTGCCGATGCCGTCGATCTCCGGCGCCAGGCCGACTTCGGTTAGACGCGCCATCAACCACCGGCGCGCCTCCATGTCGGCCTCGCCGTAGGTCGGCCGGTCGACGCCCGTCTTGAAGGTGCCGATGCGCCGGAGATCCTGCAGATCGGCGATGAAGCGGTCCGTGTCGACGGTGGTCATGGCGTGCCTCTGGATCTAGCCCGGCTTGAATCGGCAGCCTGTTCTATGCCTCTCGCGCGGGATAGTCTTCCCGCCGGCGCCGGATGATACCCTGCCGTTACGGCTGGCCGCCTTGATATTTATCGACTGATCAATGAATGTCGGCGACAGCCGGTGCCATCGCGCATGGGCACCGGCACCGGCGGAGAGACTGGCATCCTATGAGCGAGATCGGCGAGCCGCGGCGGGTTCGCGCGCAGTCCAGGCAGGCGGCCGAACGCGTGCGCAAGCCGCGGCCGAGCCCCGAGGGACGCAAGCGGCTGGCGCCGGACGAGCGCGAGCAGCAGATCGTGGCGCAGGCCGTCGCCTTCTTCGCCAAGCACGGCTTCGAGGGGCATACGCGCGACCTCGCCAAGCAGATGGGGATCACGCAGCCGCTCCTGTACCGCTACTTTCCCAATAAAGAGGCGCTCATCGAAAGGGTCTATCAGGAAGTCTTCCTTGGCCATTGGAATACGCAATGGACACAGTGGATCGACGATGAGAAGACGCCCCTGAAGCAGAGACTGACTGCCTTCTACCAGGATTACGCGAAGATTATCCTCTCCTACGAGTGGGTGAGGCTGTTCATGTTCGCCGGCCTCAAGGGCCTCGACTTCAATGCCCGCTATCTGGGCGTCTTGCGCGAGCGCATCTTCCTGCCCGTCATCGACCAGTTGCGGCGCACCTACGGCCGCCCGCCGATCGACACACTGCCGGCCACGGAAGACGAGCTGGAGATCGTGTGGGGGCTGCACGCGTCGATTTTCTACCTCGGGGTCCGCGAGCACATCTACCACCTGCCGGTGCCGTCCGATCTCGGCAACGCCATCGCCACCAAGATCGACGGCTTCCTCGGCGGCATCGAGCTCGTGCTCGCCGAGGCGCGCCAGGCGACCAAGCCTCGCCCACGGCGGGCGCCGTCAAAGTAGCCCGGCTTCCAGCAACGCCACCGTGCGCGCGGCGACCCGGCGAGCCTGGCAGGAGATCTCCTCATCGTCCGGCCGGCGGATGCCGTGCAGCGCCTCGTCGAACAGGCCGGCCTTCAGCAAGCCGGCAAAGGCCGCTGCCGCCGCCTGCTTGTCGGCCACCGCCCATCCCGTACGTGGCAGCCACCGGTCGAGGTATGCGGCAAAGATCGCCTTGCTTCGACCGACAACCTCGTCGCGGTAGCGACGCCCGAGCTCCGGAAAGCGCGCTGCGTCGCGCGTCACCACGCGGTAGAGCGCCAGTTGCTCGGGCGACAGCACGTGTCGCAGATAGTCCTCGCCGGCCAAGACCAACGCGGTGCTAGGGGGCTCGGAAAACCAGGGCGGATCCTGCGCCGCCGCCTCCCCGTCTCCCTCGGTCTCTCCGGCAGGTGAACAGGCGGCCTGCATCACGGCGCTGAACAGCTCGTCCTTGGTCTGGAAGTGTCGATAGAGCGTCTTGATCGAGACGCCGGCCGCCTCGGCGATGCGGTTCACCGAGCTCTCGGCGTACCCCTCGTCGAGAAACGCCTGCAGCGCGGCATCGACGATCTTGGCGCGCTTGCGCGCCATCAGCCCCGCCTTCGGATCGTCCTCGGACCACGTCCTGATCATCCCGCGTCCCCGTGTCCTCGCCTTGACAATCAATACGACAGCGATCACTGTCATTTCAAACGACAGTCATCGCTGTCGTGTGCAGCGTAAGCTGAGAGCTCCGGGGCCGCAAGCCGGCACGGAGGCTGCCCTTGCGCGCGTCAAATTCAAGGTGAGCCGATGACCATCACGCTGTCGACGCCGCTGAAGCTCCCGTGCGGAGCCGTCCTCGCCAATCGCCTGTGCAAGGCGGCCATGAGCGAGGGCCTGGCCGACGCCGCCAACCATGCAACCCCGAAGCTCGAGCGGCTCTATCGCCGCTGGGCGGGCTCGGGCGCGGGTCTGCTGTTGTCGGGCAATATCCAGGTCGATCGCTGGCATCTGGAGCGTCCGCTCAACCTCGTCGTCGACGACGACAGCGGCGTGGCCGAGCTCTCACGCCTGGCCGCGGCGGGCACGTCACAGGGTGCCCATTTCTGGGCCCAGCTCAGCCACACCGGCCGGCAGGTGATCGCGGCCATCAACGGGGCGCCGCTGGCGCCCTCCATCGTCGAGATTGGAGGTCATGCGTAGCATCGGCGCCACCTTTGCGCGGCCCCGCGCCATGACCGAGGCCGACATCACGCATGCCATCGCGCAATTCGCCACCACCGCCCGCCGCGTGCACACGGCCGGCTTCACCGGCATCGAGCTCCACGGGGCGCACGGCTACCTGATCTCCCAGTTCCTGAGCCCACGCACGAACCGGCGGACGGACCGCTGGGGCGGCTCTCTGGAGCACCGCGCGCGGTTTCTGCTGGAGGTGCTCGCCGCGGTGCGTGAGGCGGTGGGGCCTACGTTCCCGATCGGCATCAAGCTCAACGCGTCCGATTTCCTCAAGGGTGGCTTCACCAACGCCGAGTGCGTCGAGCTGGTCGGGATGCTCAACGGCACCAGCCTCGACCTGATCGAGCTGTCCGGCGGGTCGCTCGAGCAGCCCAAGCTGGTCGGCGTCACGGTGAAGGACGAAGGCGAAGACGCGCCGCGTGAAAGCACCGCGAAGCGAGAGGCCTATTTCGTCGCACTCGCCGGTGCCGTGCGCGCAGCGGCCCGCATGCCGGTCATGGTCACCGGCGGCTTCCGCACGATGGCCGCGATGCGCGAGGCGCTCGACAATGGCGACCTCGACCTTGTCGGCCTGGGCCGGCCGATGATCGCCGATCCGGAGCTGCCGAAACGCCTCCTGTCGGGAGCAGTCGACGCCGCGCCGGGCATCGTGCAGTCGCTGAGCCCGCTGCACGTGCTGCCCTGGAGCAACATCCAGATACAGCGCCTCGGGGACGGGCTCGATCCCGACCTCGCGCTCGACGGCGGTGATGCGGCCACGCAATTCGCCGCCATCGAAAGCGGCAACGTCGCCGCGCTCCTCGACCGGCGGAGCACGCCCACGGGGGACAGCGGGCGCCCGTAGGACGGCCGATGCGGGGCCGAAGAGGCCATCAGGCCCGCGCGGCCTCTACGGCGTCGGCCGGCAGCGCCAGCGGCGGATTGGCGCTGTCCAGGAACTCGACCGTGGTGAAGACGAGCTCCGTGTCGCCCACGTTCTCGAGGTCGTGGATCATGAACGCGCCGCGCGCGTAGGCTTGGTGCCTGGTGTCGCCCGCCCGATAGGTCACGTCCGCGGTACGGCCATCGGCGTAATGGGATCGTCCGCGCCCGTCGGTCAGGGCCGTCCAGAAATAGTCGAGCACGTGCGTGTGGAAGCCGATGCGTTCGCCGGGCTTCAGATGGAGGTGCCACACGCGCACCCGGTCGGATTGTGACACGAGGCGGCTGCCGACCCGGCCGTCGCCGGCGTTCGTCGCAAACTCCGCGCGCAACGCCTCGGGCCAGTGCGCCGGCGCCGCAGGCCATTCGTATTCAATGACTGCCGTCACGCTGTCCGTCTCCCTCAACGCCTGATGAGAGGCAGGCGGGCTGGCGAAGATGGCCCGCACGCCCTGCCCCGTACGTCCGTCCCTGGACAATAATTATCGATCGATAAATATCGCCATTCACGCCAGTCGGTCAACGCTCCAATCGGCAACGCCGACGTTTCGGGGGACCAGGGGCCGGCGTCCACAGGCGGTCTGCCGTTGTCGCTCGGCCGAGCCCTTCGACGTCGATGATCGGCCGATAATTAAGGTTGACACCGGCGTGAACGCGACTTTTAATTTATCGATCGATAATCAATGTCGCGCTGAACGGCGCTCGACAAGCGACCCCGGGGCGGCACCGGAGGCGATCGAGGGAGCGGAACATGAATCACATCTCGCCCAACCAATTGGCGCGCCTGCTCGACGATGCCCCTGCGGGGCGCAGGTATTGGGTCATGATCGCCCTGCTGTGCCTGACGGGCGCGATCGACTACTTCGACTTCTACATCGTCGGCTTCCTGGTGGCCGTGCTCGGCCCGCAATGGAAGCTGACGTTCGGGCAGTCCTCCTTGATGCTGATGAGCGCCGGCCTCGGGTCGATCGCCGGCGCACTGCTGTGGGGCCTGCTCTCCGACAGGTATGGTCGCAAGGTCGCGCTGGTGCTCGGTGCGCTCGTCTGCGGGTTCTGCGCCGGCGGCGTGTCGCTCGTTCATGAGGGCGACTGGTTGACCTTCACCCTGTTGCGCTTCGGCGTCGGCTTCGGCCTTGCCGGCGCGGCGACGCCATCCATCGCGCTCATGGTCGAGCACAGCCCGCTGCGCTATCGCACCGTCATCTCCGGCCTGGTCGTCGTCTTCGCCACCATCGGCGTCCTCGTCGCATCCGCGTCGGCGGCGGGCCTGCTCAATGCGCTCGGCTGGCGCGGTGTAGCCGCGATCGGCTTCACGCCCGTCCTGCTCGGCATCGTCTCCGCCTTCGCGGTGCCGGAGTCCATCCGCTGGCTGTTGGCGTCCGGCCGGCACGAGCGCGCCCGGGTGTTGGCATCGGAGATCCTGCGCCGACCCGTGCCCGCCATCGCCGGAACGTCGGGCGTTGGCGACGGCGGCCGCTTTCGCGATCTGCTCGCCGACCCGAGACGCTTCTGGATCACCGTGGTCACCATGCTGGCGGCGAGCATCGCGAACTACGGGGTCTACCTGTGGGGGCCGACGATCGTCGCGGTGCTGCTCCAGGTGCCGGTCAAGGATGCCGCCAAGGCCTTCGTCGTCGTGGCCTTGGCCGGTGTCAGCGGCAAGGTGCTGTTCTCGTTCCTGCCGCAGTGGCTCGGGCGTCGCCGCACGGGGCAGATCGGCGGCTTCGGCATCGCCGTCACCCTGGCGGCCGCCGGCCTGCTGAGCGATCAGGTCTACGCTGGCGTGCCCGTCTTCATCATCATGCTGGTGATCGGCGCCATCTTCTTCGACGGCATCTACTCGAATATCACGCCCTATACGGCGGAGCTGTTTCCGGTCAACCTCGCGGCACGCGCCGTCGGGCTGGCCCAGGCCGCAAACGGCGTGGGCAAGATCCTGGGGCCTCTGATCCTGGCTGTGATCGCCGGCACTGACAACTACGTCACGCCGCAGGCCACGGCGAGCGCCGTTCGCCCCGCCTTCTTCTTTCTCGCCGCCTGCGGGCTGGCGATCGGCCTGGTCTTCACCTTGATCGCGATCGAGACCCATGGGCGGACGCTCGACCTCGTCATGGATGACCCGGCCGCCGGCGCGCCGGCGATCGAGCCGGCCAAGCAAACGGTCTGACCGGGCGCGGGCGTCTCCGCCCTCTGTCACGCATCACGAGAGGAAGCCAGCCATGACTATGTCAGCGAAAGCCGAAATGCCGGCGCGGGGGACCGGAGCGCTCCGGTCCGAGATCGCCGATGGCATGCGCATTGATTGGGACGTGCCGATCACCATGGACGACGGACTGGTGCTCCGCGCCGACGTGTTTTGTCCGGTGGACGACGGCAGCTATCCAGTGCTCCTGAGCTACGGCCCGTACGGCAAGTGGCTGTCCTTCGAGGCCGGATACAGAACCGCGTGGGACATCATGGCCGCCAAATATCCCGACACGGTCAGTGGCACCTCCAACAAGTACCAGAACTGGGAGGTGGTCGACCCGGAGAAGTGGGTGCCGGACGGCTACGTCTGCGTGCGGGTGGATTCGCGCGGCGCCGGGCGCTCGCCGGGCTACCTCGACATGAGCTCGCCGCGCGAGACCCAGGACCTGTTCGACTGCATCGAGTGGGCGGCCGTCCAGCCCTGGTCGAACGGAAAGGTCGGCCTCAGCGGCATCTCCTACTACGCCGCGAACCAATGGCGGGTCGCAGCGCTCGAGCCACCGCACCTGGCGGCGCTCTGCATCTGGGAAGGGTACTCCGACTCCTATCGGGAGGCCTTCCACCACGGCGGCATCCTGTGCACCTTCGCCAAGCATTGGAGCGAGATCCAGGTGATGACCGTCCAGCACGGGCGCGGCAGCAACGGCCCGGTCAGCTCGATGAACGGCGAGCTTGTCTGCGGACCGGAGACGCTGACCGACCAACAGCTCGCCGAAAACCGGGCTCAGCAGTGGACGGACCTGTCGGGCCGCGTGCTCGCGGACGCGTTCTACCAGGCCCGCACCGGCGATCTCGCCCGGATCCGGACGCCGCTGCTGTCCGCCGGCAACTGGGGCGGTCAGGGGCTTCATCTTCGCGGCAACATCGAGGGCTTCGTGCGCGCAGGTTCCGAGCAGAAGTGGCTCGAGATGCACGGCGGCGAACATTGGACGAGCTATTATACGGACCGTGGCGTCGCCCTGCAGAAGCGGTTCTTCGGCCATTTCCTCAAGGGTGAGGCCAACGGCTGGGACCAGCAGCCGCGCGTTCAGCTGCAGGTCCGGCGCCCGGGCGAGCACTTCACGCAGCGTGACGAGTCGGAATGGCCGCTCGCCCGCACGCAGTGGACCCGGCTCTATCTCCACGCTGCGAACCTGACACTCGGCGCCGCGGCTCCCGCGGAACAGCCGGCGCAACTGACCTTCGACGCGCTCGGCCGCGGCCTCACCTTCACCGCGCCGCCGGTCGAGCACGATACCGAGATCACCGGGCCGAGCATGACCAAGCTGTTCGTCTCGTCGTCGACGAGCGACGCGGACCTGTTCCTCGTCGTTCGCGTCTTCGCGCCCGACGGCACCGAGGTGACCTTCAACGGAGCGCTCGATCCGCGCACGCCGATCGCCCAGGGCTGGCTGCGGGCGTCGCACCGCAAGCTCGATCCGGCCTTGAGCACGCCCTATCGGCCCTATCACACCCACGACGAGATCCAGCCGCTCACGCCCAACGTGCCGGTCGAGCTCGATGTGGAGATCTGGCCGACATGCATCGTCGTGCCGAAGGGCCACCGGCTGGCGCTGACGGTTCTGGGGCGCGACTACGAGCATGAGGGCGACGCCGCCACGCTCTCGAACATGAAGAACCCGATGAAGGGCTGCGGGCCGTTCGTACACGACGAGGAAGCCGACCGGCCGCCGTCGGTCTTCGGCGGCCGCACGACCCTGCATTTCGGCGAGGGCCACCGCCCCTCTCTGCTGCTACCCGTCATTCCGGCGGCTTAGCAGGCATCGGCTCAAGCTGCAGGCGGCTGGCCTTTCAGCAGCTTGAGCCGGATCAGACTCTCGGCGGTGGCGACGATAGCCTCCTCGCGCGAGCGCGGCGCCCAGCCGAGCATACGCCTGGCCTTGTCGCCCGTCGCGCTCCTGATGAAGCCGAGGTGGGGCACCGCGGCACGCGCCGGGGCCACCCAGGTGGCGAGCAGGCGCACCAGCCAGTCCGGCAGCTCCAGGCGCGGCACGCGGCGCGCCTGCGCGCCCAGCCTCGCCCGCAGCACCTGGGCGACCGCATGCAGCGACATGCTCGGCCCGGCCGTGGCGATGAACCGTTCCCCCCTGGCATCCGGATGCGTCATCGCCGCGACGTGCAGGTCGGCGACGTCGCGCACGTCGACGACACCGAAGTGGAGCCGCGGCGTCGCCGGCATGGCGCCGTTCATCATCGCCTTGACCAGGGCGATCGAGGTCGACAGGTCCGGCCCCAGCGCCGGACCGAACACGCCGACCGGGTTGATCACGGCGAGCTCGAGCGCCCCGCCCTCCCTGGCGACGAAGTCCCAGGCGGCGCGTTCGGCCAGGGTCTTGGATTTCATGTAGGGCTGCACGTCGCTGCCGCTCGGATCGGTCCAGTCGCGTTCGTCGAACGGCGCCGTCTGCGGCTCATGCCCGTAGCCGATCGCCGCGAACGAGGACGTCACCACCACGCGCTTGACGCCCGCGTCGCGCGCCGCCCTCAGCACGCGCAGCGTGCCGTCGCGGGCGGGGCCGATCAGCTCGTTTTCGTCGTCCGGAATTGCCACCGGAAAGGGGGACGCCACGTGCAGCACGTACTCGCAGCCCGCGACGGCCTGCGGCCAGCCCGCATCCGCCGCCAGGTCCGCGGCGACGAAGGATAGCCGGTCGCCCGGATCGGCACCGCCCTGGCGGATCATGGCCCGCACCTCGCCCTCGCGGGCAAGGCTGCGGACCGTGGCGCGCACCTCGTGTCCGGCGGCGAGCAGCGCCAGGATGGCGTGGCTGCCGATGAACCCGGAGCCTCCAGTGACCAGCACCGCGCCCATGACTGTACCTCTCCGGCAAGAGCGAGCCCCGCGGACTCGCGACAGCCAGACAAATGGGAGGACGGCTCCGGTTCCGTCAGAGGCCGCCCCGCTGCGCTTAATCGTAGCGGGCGCTGGCTGTCTGTCCGTCCGGAGCAATGAGCTGCACGGCGCCCTTCGGAGCTGGCGGGAGCGGGATTTGCGCCTGCCCCGCAAGCCGCCCCCCCTCCGGCGCGAGCGGAATGCGCTGGGCCTTGCCGTCCACCACCAGCAGGGCGACACCCTTGAATCCCCGTGGTGCAACAGGCTTCGCGTCAGCGTCGGTGACGAAGGCTTCGAGCGAAGGCCCCTTCGCCACCAGCTCGACGTGATACGCCCCGGCCTCCGCCACACGGCCGCCGTTCGGGCCATGGGCGATGTCGTGGGCGGCCGCCGGGCCCGCGGCGATCATGATGGCAAGCGCGATCGGTGCGATCTTCATGGAAGGCTTCTCCTGTTCAAAATGCCTCGGCCGGAGCCGTCGCGGCGCTCTCTCCGGCCGAGGCTGGGGGTTGGGTGGAACGAAGGCGCTCGAGCGGCTTGCGGCCGAACCGGAAGAACAGGACGGGCGTCAGGAACGCGTCGAGCAGCGTGGCGGAGATCAGGCCGCCGAAGATCGTGACCGCCACCGGGTGCAGGATCTCCTTCCCCGGCGCGTCGGCGCCGACGAGCAGCGGCACCAAGGCGACGCCCGCCGACAGCGCCGTCATGAGCACCGGCGTCAGCCGTTCGAGGCTGCCGCGCACGACGAGGTCGCGGCCGAACGGCACGCCTTCGTGCAGCGCCAGGTTGAGCGTGTGGCTGATCTTGAGGATGCCGTTGCGGGTGGCGATGCCGGTCAGCGTGATGAACCCGATCATCGAGGCTACCGACAGCGGCTGCCCCGCCAGCCAGAGGGCGGCGACGCTGCCGATCAGCGCCAGCGGCACGTTGCCCATGATGATCAGGGCGAGCGCCGCCGAACGATAGCGGCTGTAGAGGATGGCGAAGATGAGCACGAGCGACAGCGCCGAGAGCGCGCCGATGGTCCGGCTCGCGTCCTCCTGCGCCTGGAAGGTCCCCTCCAGGCTCGCCGAATAGCCCGGCGGCAGTTGCGCGGCGGCGATCTGCCGGCGGATCTGCGCGGCGATCTCCGCCATGTCGCTGCGGCCGTCGGTATTGGCCTGCACGACCAGACGGCGGCGGGCATTCTCCCGCAGGATCTGGTTGGGGCCGCTGGTCTCGCGGATGTCGGCGAGCCGGCGGGCGGGCACCCATCCGGACGGGGTTTCGATCAGGAGGTCGCCGAGGCCTTGCGTCGTCCGCAGCCGTTCGGGCAGGCGGATGGTGACGTCGAAGCGGCGGTTGCCGTCGACGACCGTGGAGACGGCGCGGCCGTTGGAGAGGCTGCTCAGCTGCTCGACGATGGTCGCGGGCGGGACGCCGTAGAGGGCAGCCCGCCCATAGTCCACCTGGATGTCCAGCTGCGGGATGCGGACCTGCTTTTCGACCTGAAGGTCGACGAGGCCCGGGATGCGGGCCAGGCGGCCGCGCAGGTCTTCGGCGAGCGTCCGCAGTGTGTCGAGGTCGTCGCCGAAGATCTTGAGCGCGATCTCGGCGCGCACGCCCGACAGCATGTGGTCGAGTCGGTGCGAGATGGGCTGCCCCACGTTCACCGACACGGGCAGCACGGCCAGGCGGCGGCGCAGGTCCGCGACGACCTCCGGCTTGGGGCGCCCGCCGGGCTTGAGCGCCACCTCGAGATCCGACGAGTGGACGCCCTCGGCGTGCTCGTCGAGCTCCGCCCTGCCCGTGCGGCGCCCGACGGCCGCCACTTCGGGGACGGCGGCGAGCAGTCGCTCGGCGATGAGCCCGACCCGGTTCGACTCGGCGAGCGAGATCCCCGGGTTGAACGTCATGTTGATGGTGAACGAGCCCTCGTTGAAGGGGGCAGGAACGCGCGCGGCAGCTGGAGCGCTGCCGTCGCCGCGGCCGCGACGGCGAGCCCGACGGCTCCGAACAGCAGGCCCTGATGTCGAAAGGCGCGCTGGAGCAGGCTCGCGTTGCGCGCTTTCAGCCAGCGCACCAGGCCGCTGTCATGCTCGTCCAGCCGCTTGAGCGACGGCAACAGGTAGTAGGCCATGACCGGCGTCAGCGTGATCGACACCAGCAGGCTGCACAGGATCGAGATGATGTAGGCTTGCCCAAGGGGGCGAAGAGGCGGCCCTCAATGCCCGAGAGGGCGAACAGCGGCACGAACACCAGCACGATGATGACGGTGGCGTAGACGATGCCGGAGCGCACCTCCTGCGAGGCGCCGACCACCACGGCGAAGACGGAGCGCGGATGGCCCTGCTCGCGGTTCTCGCGCAGCCGGCGGAAGATGTTCTCCACGTCGACGACCGCGTCGTCGACCAGCTCGCCGATGGCGATGGCGAGGCCGCCGAGCGTCATCGTGTTGATGGAGAGCCCGGCGATGTGGAACACCACCGCCGTCGCGAGCACCGAGACCGGGATTGCCGTCAGCGAGATCGCCGTGGTGCGCACGTTGAGCAGAAACGCGAACAGCACGACCGCGACGACGAGCACCGCCTCGACCAGCACGCGTTCCAGGTTGCGGATCGAGGTCTCGATGAAGTCCGCCTGCCTGAACACGATCTGATCGGCGTCCAGGCCCGGCGTTCCGGCGGTGATCTCCCGCAGGGCGCGTTCGACCTCGCCCGTCAGCTTGACGGTGTCGACGTCCGGCTGCTTCTCGACCGACACGATGACGGCGGGAGCACCGTTGTAGCCGGCGTCGCCCCGCTTGCTCTTGGCGGCGAAGGCGACGTCGGCCACCTGGCGCAGGTAGACCGGCCCCTTGGCCGTGGCGGCCACCACGATGTTGCGCAGGTCGTCGAGGCGCGTCGTGCGGCCGATGTTGCGGATCAGGTATTCGCGCGCATTCTGGTCGGTGAAGCCGCCGCCTGCGTTCACGCCGAACTGGCCCAGGGCCTTCTCGATCTGGTCGTAGGTCAGCCCCAGCGCGCGCACCGCCGTCGGGTCCGGGCTCACCCGGTACTGGCGCACCTCGCCCCCCATGGGGATCACCTGGGCGACACCGGGGATCGTCAGCAGGCGAGGACGGATGACGAAATCGGCGATCTCACGCACCTCCATGGGAGAGGCCCGGTCGCTGGTGACGGCGACCATGACGATCTGGCCCATGATCGAGCTGATCGGCCCCATCTGCGGCACCGCGTTCGGCGGCAACTGGCTGCGCACCTGCGCCAGGCGCTCCGCGACCTGCTGGCGGTTGCGGTAGATGTCGGTATCCCAGTCGAACTCGACGTAGATGACCGAGAGGCCGACACCGGACACCGACCTCACCCGGGTCACGCCCGGAACGCCGTTCATCTGGGTCTCGATGGGAAAGGTGACCAATTGCTCCACCTCCGGTGGCGCATAGCCTTCGGCCTCGGTCATGATGGTGACCGTCGGCCGGTTCAGGTCGGGAAAGACGTCGACGGGCAGCCGCGCCGCCGTCAAAGCGCCGAAGACGACGAGCGCGGCCGCAGCCGCCAGCACGAGCATCCGGTTGCGAAGCGATTGGGTGACCAGAAACGTGAACATGGCCGCCCTCCTCAGCGCACCTGGTCGAGGAGCTCGGCCCCCTGGGTCACGATCCGCTTGCCGGGCGGCAGCCCGGCCTCGATCAGCACCCGGTTGCCGTCGATCGGTGTCGTCCGCACCGGGCGAGCCGCGAAGCGCTCCGCCGCGACATGCTCGTAGACGACCTCCTGGCCGCCGCTGCTGCGGACGACGCTGGCGCGGGGCAGCGCCAGCCCCTGCGCCTGCACGGGCGAGGCGATCTGCACGGTGACGAACTGGCCGATGCGCAGCCCGGACGTCTCGCCACGGACGGCGAACTGGATCGGGACAGCCTGATTGCGGTCGGCCAGCCCGGCCCCCTGATAGACGAGCTGAAGCGTACGGCCATCCGCCAGGCGGGCCGTCGCCGCGCCGGTGCCGGCCACTGCGTCGAAGCTGAGGGCTTCGACCCAAAGGCGCTTCGGATCGATGATCTGGAACACCACGGCGCCGGGCGCCGCCATCTGGCCGGCCACCGCGGTCGACTCCGCGATGACGCCGTCGACGGGCGCAACCAGCGGCTCCGGCTCTTGCCGCGCCGTGTCGAGCGCCGCCCGTCGATCGCGCAGGCCCCGCAGCTCGTCCATGGCGTCGTCGAGCTGGACCTGAGCGACCGCGCCGGAGCCGACCAGCCGTCGATAGCGCTCGACCCGCCGCTCCACCGTAGCGATCTGCTGATCCAGCTCACCCTGACGCTGGCGCATGTCCGACACGTCGACCCGCTGCACCGGCGGCGTCACGTAGGCGAGCACGGCGCCTGTCCTGACCGCCGTGCCGAGCCGCGGAAACCCGCCGCTCGGTGCCGAGAGGCGGCCACCGACCGACGACTGCACCACGCCGCTCGCGTTAGGGTCGGGGACGATGCGTCCTGGCAGCTCGGTGATGCGGCCGTAGCTCGCCGCCTCGGTGACGACGGTGCGGATGGCGAGAATGCGCTGGACCGGCTTCGGCACGAACACGCCGCCGTCCGGCTGGCGCTGAGGTAGATCGCTGTCCATCGCCGTCGACGGCGGTGCGCTGCGACCGTTGCCGTGATCGTCTCCCTCGTGCGCGAACGCGGTCGTCGCCACGAGCAGGGCGACCAGCGCCAGCATCGCGACGGCGGGCGCAGCGCGCCGCCGGCGGGCCAGGACGGTCGCGGCGACACCGAACGCGAAGGCGAGCGCGGCAACGCCGAGCAGCGTCGGGTCGGGGTGGGTGAGACGCTCGCGCCAACGTGGTGCCGTCGCTGGCGCCGCCGACACCTCGCCGGGCGCCCCCGGAACGATGATCGTGACCGGCAGCACGTCGGCCGCCCCGTCGATGGCAAGGGTGAACAGCAGGTCGTGCCGGCCGGGCGCTGCGAGCCAGGGGACCGGAGCTGTATAGCTGCCGCCGGCGTCGGTCTTGAGCGTCACCGGCCCATCGGGTGCCTCGAGGGTGACGCTCGCCCCTTCGATCGGCTCGTTGCTGGCGAACCGATCCAGGTAGACCGACAGCACACCGTCGCGCACCGCCGCGACCAGCTCGGCTGTCGCGCTGGCGGCCTCGCCGCGCGGCGTTGCGACGAGCGGGCCGGGTGCAGCGGTCTCGGCGTGATCATGCCCCTCGTGGGCCGCCGCCGCCCCCGCGAACAGGGCGGCGCCCAACGCCACGGCGCGCAGCGCCGCGGCAAATCTCGCATGCATGTCTGGAATCCCTTGCCGTTGAACAAAGGCGTTCCGTCAGGACACCGCCAGTGCGGGCCCTCGGAACGCCGGTGTCAGGCGAAGGATCGAGGAGGTTCGGGGAGGGCTTCGGGAGTGACGCCGGGGTGCGGGGGGTCCGCCATCCAAGCGACGACGCACCTTCTGCTCGCCGGCAGCCACATGCCGGTGGCAACGGGAAGCGTGGCGAGCGAACAGCAGGCCGCGCCGATGCCGCAGCAGAGGCCGCTGCAACCCGTTGCGTCGGACGGGGCGCCGGCGGCCGACCGTACGAAGACGCCCTCGACCTGTGCCGGCGGCACGGTTGAGGACAGCGAATCACCGGCTACTGCTGCAACAGGTGACGCTGGCGTCACGCGGACTGCGTGACCCGGTTCGCCATGTCCGGCATGCGCTTCGGCCAGCGTCGGCACAAGGCTCGCGGCAATCATCACGATTGCCAGCGCCAAGAGCCGCAGGAAAGGCCGGTGGAATGCCATCGGCCGAAGGCCTAGCATATTTCGCGGAGGACGGCGAATAGGTCCGGATGCTGGGACGCCGGCGGATCTACTGGTTCACCGCGGCCCCGATGCCGGCGCCGAACCTCCGGAGCTGTCCGGCCGATCCTTCGGCTCGGCCGGAACGATCTCCATGGTGGCGCCGATCGAGCTCCAGCCCTCCGGCGCGCGCTCCTTGCGCTCGCTGTAGCGGTCGACCAGGTAGCCCGCCCGCTCGCGCGTCAGCAGCGTGAACTTGATCAGTTCCTCGCAGACATCGACGACGCGATCGTAGAGTGGCCCCAGCTTCATCCGTCCGGCCTCGTCGAACTCCTTGAACGCCATCGGCACCGAGGATTGGTTGGGGATGGTGAGCATGCGCATCCAGCGGCCGAGCACGCGCAGGGAGTTCACCGCGTTGAACGACTGCGAACCGCCGGACACCTGCATGACTGCGAGCGTGCGCCCCTGGGTCGGCCGCACCGAGCCCTCGCTCAGCGGCAGCCAGTCGATCTGGCTTTTCATGACTCCGGTCAGGTTGCCGTGGCGCTCAGGGCTGACCCAGACCTGCCCTTCCGACCAGAGCGAGAGGGTGCGCAGCTCCTGCACCTTGGGATGATCGGCAGTGCTGTCGTCGGGCAGCGGCAGGCCGTGGGCATCGTAGATGCGGACCTCGCCGCCCATGCGCTCCAACAGCCGCGCCGCCTCGTGGGCCAGGAAGCGACTGAACGAGCGCGACCGCAGCGAGCCGTAGAGGATCAGGAACCGCGGCGGATGCGCGAACGGCACCGCAGCGTGCACACCTTCGCGCGTCGGCACCTGGAACACGGCGTCGACCACGTTGGGCAGACCGTCGGCCACGCTCGGAAGGGGCTTGCTCATGGGCATACTTTCATTTAATGATTCAAAATCAATTGAGATATTAAATCGATGATCGACGAACAGCAAGCTCTCGCCGCCTTCGCAGCCCTCTCTCAGGAGACGCGCCTGCGCCTGGTTCGCATCCTGGTGATGGCGGGACCCGAGGGTCTGGCGGCCGGTGCCATCGCCGACGCGCTCGGCGTGTCGACCTCCAACCTGTCGTTTCATCTGAAGGAGCTGGAGCACGCCGGTCTCATCCGCTCGCGCCGGCAATCCCGTTCGATCATCTACAGCGTGGTGTTCACGGCGCTGTCCGGCCTGGTGGAGTTCCTGATGCGCGATTGCTGCCAGGGCCACCCGGAGGTCTGCGCCCCGGCCGTCGCCGCGCTGTCGGCCTGCAACTGCACCCCCGATCCGGAGCGCACCCATGCCTGATCACGTCTTCAACGTGCTGTTCCTCTGCACGGGCAATTCGGCCCGATCGATCATTGCCGAGGCCGTTCTGAGCAAGGACGGAGCCGGCCGCTTCCGCGTCTATTCGGCCGGCAGCCAGCCGAAGGGACAGGTCAACCCATTCGCCCTCAAGGTGCTCGAACGGGCCGGGTATCCGACCGAAGGACTTGCATCGAAGTCCTGGGAGGTGTTCGCCGCGCCCGGCGCCCCGGTGATGGATTTCGTCTTCACCGTCTGCGACAACGCCGCCGGAGAGGCCTGCCCCCTTTGGCCCGGTCAGCCGGTGACGGCGCATTGGGGCATCGAAGATCCCGCAGCGGTCGAGGGCACGGACCTTGAGAGGGAAACGGCCTTCGTCACGGCGCTTCGTTACCTCAAGAACCGCATCAACGCCTTCGCGAACCTGCCCCTGCGGTCACTCGACGGCCTGGCCCTGAACGCCAAGCTTCGCGAAATCGGCCAATTGCCGGGGGCCTCGTCCCCGCGGCCCAATGTGGCATGAGGCCGGCCGTGGACGTCATCATCTATCACAACCCAGACTGCGGCACCTCGCGCAACACGCTGGCGATGATCCGCAATGCCGGCATCGAGCCGCACATCATCCACTACCTCAAGGATCCCCCGACGCGCCTGCTGCTGCGCCAGTTGATCCAGCGCGCCGGCCTGAGCGTATGCCAGGTGCTGCGCGAAAAGGGCACGCCCTTTGCCGAGCTTGGCCTCGCCGATCCGTCGCTGAGCGACGATCAATTGCTCGACGCGATGATGGCGCACCCGATCCTCGTCAACCGGCCGCTCGTGGTGACGCCCATGGGCGTGCGGCTCTGCCGTCCGTCCGAGCTGGTGCTCGATCTGCTGCCGCCGCAGCAGGGCGAGCTCGTCAAGGAAGACGGCGAGCGCGTGGTCGACGAGCACGGCCGCCGCGTCGCGATCGGATAAGCCCGCATGTCCAGCTTCGAACGCTACCTGACCCTGTGGGTCGCGCTGTGCATCGTCGCCGGCGTGGCGCTCGGCCATCTGATGCCGGGTGTCTTCCATGCCGTCGGCGCGGCCGAGATCGCCAAGGTCAATCTGCCCGTCGCCGTGCTGATCTGGCTGATGGTCATCCCGATGCTGCTCAAGATCGACTTCGCCGCGCTCGGCCAGGTCGGCCGCCACTGGCGCGGCATCGGTGTGACGCTGCTGATCAATTGGGCCGTGAAGCCGTTCTCCATGGCCCTGCTCGGCTGGCTGTTCATCGGCTGGCTGTTCCGGCCCTACCTGCCAGCCGATCAGGTGGGCAGCTACATCGCCGGCCTCATCATCCTCGCCGCGGCGCCGTGCACGGCCATGGTGTTCGTCTGGTCCAACCTGACGCGCGGCGAGCCGCACTTCACGCTGAGCCAGGTGGCGCTCAACGATGCCATCATGGTGGTGGCGTTCGCGCCGATCGTCGGGCTGCTGCTCGGCCTATCGGCCATCACGGTCCCCTGGGGCACGCTGGTGCTCTCGGTGGTGCTGTACATCGTCATTCCGGTCATCGTGGCGCAACTCCTGCGCCGGCAATTGCTGGCCGCGGGCGGCCAGCAGGCCCTCGATCGGTTGCTCAAGACCCTCGGACCGGTATCTCTCGTGGCGCTGCTGGCCACGCTGGTGCTGCTGTTCGGCTTCCAGGGCGAGCAGATCCTGGCACAGCCGCTGGTGATCGCGCTGCTCGCCGTGCCGATCCTGATCCAGGTTTATGCCAACGCGGGGTTGGCCTATTTGTTGAACCGCATGGCCGGCGAGGAGCACTGCGTGGCCGGGCCGTCGGCCCTGATCGGCGCCTCCAACTTCTTCGAGCTGGCCGTGGCGGCGGCCATCAGCCTGTTCGGCTTCAACTCGGGGCGGCGCTGGCGACGGTCGTCGGTGTGCTGATCGAGGTGCCGGTGATGCTGAGCGTGGTCTGGATCGTCAATCACAGCCGCGGCTGGTACGAGCGCGGCGCCATGCGAACGAAAGGCCGCGCGCGCCCGGCGTCGCGTGAAGCCTGACGCGTCCCCGGCCGACGCCATCGCGCGCCACCATCGCCTCGCTGTGGTCAGCGCCCTCGGCGTGGTGCAGATCCTCGCCTGGGGCTCGTCATTCTACCTGCTGGCGGTGCTGGCCAAGCCGATCGCGGCGGACACCGGCTGGCCGCTTGCCTGGATCGTCGGCGGCCTGTCGGTCGGCCTGCTGGCTGCCGGCGTGGTGTCGCCCAAGGTCGGCATTCTCATCGGCCGCTACGGTGGCCGGCCCGTGCTGGCCGCGTCGGCCATTTTCCTGGCGATCGGCCTCGTCGTGCTCGGCTCGGCGCCGTCGCTCCCGATCTATGTGGCGGGCTGGGTGCTGCTCGGCCTCGGCATGGGGACGGGCCTCTATGACGCGGCCTTCGCCACCCTCGGCCGGCTCTACGGCGCGGCGGCGCGGCCGGCGATCACGACGCTGACCCTGTGGGGCGGATTCGCCAGCACGGTCAGTTGGCCCCTGTCGGCCATACTTGTCGAGCACGTGGGCTGGCGCGGGGCGTGCCTCGCCTATGCGGCTCTGCAGATCGGCGTATCACTGCCGCTGATCGCCGTCCTCATCCCGCCGGAGCCGGCCCGTCAGGCCGAAACGTCTGCGGCCGCCGCCGCCAGCACGGCGCTGCGGCCGGGCGAACGGCGGGCGTTCGTGCTGATGGCCGGCGTCCTGACGTTGGGCAGCACCGTCATGACCCTGGTCTCCGTCCACCTGCTCACGCTGCTGCAGGCGCGAGGCGTCCCCCTGGCATCGGCGGTCAGCTTCGGCGCCCTCATCGGCCCGTCGCAGGTCGGCGCGCGCCTGATCGAGATGGCCGGCGGCGGGCGTCATCATCCGCTGTGGACGTTGACGGCGGCCATGGCGCTGGTCGCCATCGGCGTGCTGATGCTGGCGTTCGGCCTCCCCGCCGTCGCCTTGGCGCTGATCCTCTACGGCGCCGGCAACGGCATCTATTCGATCGCGCGTGGGACCGTGCCGCTGGCGCTGTTCGGCCCCGAGCGCTACGCGCCGCTCCTCGGCCGCCTCGCCCGGCCCAACCTGGTCGCGGCGGCCCTCGCGCCGCTGCTCGGCGCCTTCGTTCTCACGCACGGCGGCGCCGACACCCTGTTCGGCCTGCTCGCCGTGCTCGCCCTCGCCAATGTCGGACTGGTGGCAGCGCTGTGGCGGGCGCGCTGAGCCATCGGCCTACCGCTTCACGGTGCTGAACAACCGATCGTAGACGGCGCTGCCGGGCGGCGGGAAACCGTCGGCGGCGAGCTGGCCGAGCTCGGTCATGCGCATGTCGGGGCCGAGGCCTTGCCTGGACGTCGCCACTTGCGCCACCAGCAGGCGATGGCCGTCGCCGGGCCGGCGCCACGTCGCCGGGTACAGCAGCCGGTATTCGTGGCGGATCGGCTGGTAGGTGAAGCCGCCGCGCACCGCTTTGAACTGCCAGTCCCAGGTCGCGGCGAAGCGCGCCTCGTCCGGCTCCGACCAGCGCGTCCAGATCGGGAACGCCGCGTCGTGCAGGTCCATGGACTTGAGATCGGCGAGCGCCGCGGCCAACCGCCCCGCGTCGCTGCCGGGATCGCCTCCGAGCCGGCGCGGCGCCGCCAGCAGGCGCTGCTTGACGTAGCGATAGCGTGGCCCGAGCGGGGCGTTGCCGAAGCCGGCGGCCCCGACCAGCGGCACGTCATAGCTCGCGACCGCGCCGGCATCGACGTGCTCGACCCGCTCGTCGAAGCCGGGCTCCCGAGGGGCCGGGCGGCCGTCGGGGAGCGCCTTGCGATGCAGCAGCCCATCGGCGAGCGTCAGGTCGGCTGCGCCCAGCGCGACGGGCCGGCCGTCGAGGTCCTGGAGCCCGGCGCCGTTGAGGGCGGCAATGACAGCAGCTGCATTGGCGAGCCGCTGCGGCCGCGCCACCCGCAGGTCGAGCATGACGAAGAGCGTGAAGGTCTTGCCGTCCGGTCCCGGCCACATCCCCACGAAATGGCGCATGGCCGCGAGCTCGTCGACGTTCAGCAGTTGGCGCAGCGCGGCGGTGAAGCCATCGGCCCGGCCGATGTTGCAGCCGACGATGACCACGCGTGCCGGGGCGCGGCCGCCGGCGACCACCGGGCGCGGGTCGAAGGCCGCGGCGTCGAGCCGCCAGGCATCGCCGGCGGGCGAGCCGAGCTGCTGCTTCAGCCGGGCATAGTCGAGGACAACACTGTCGTCCGTGCTGAGCTGCAGGCGGCCGCCGTAGCTGCCATGTGCGACCAGGACGACATTGCGCACCGGCGCGGCGACGTCGAGCCGGGTCGCGGCTTGCGCGGTCGCGACCCGGGCGTTGAGCCCGGCGATGAGCCATTGCACCGTCGTCGCCGGTTCGTTGATGGCGACCGTCGCGGGCATGACGCCGTAGAAGCCGGCGGCCCGCCGGCCGAAGGCATCGGTGCCCGAGATCAGGACGTAGTCGCGCGCCTCCGCGTTGGCCAGCCGCTGCCATTCCTGCCGCGTTGCCGCATTGGCTCGGTCCGGCGGCGGAAACACCAGGAGCTCGTCGGGCTCGATGCCGGTGTCGACGGCAGGGGCGCCATGGCGCACGCTGCCGTCGGGCCGCAGGATGGCGACGCCGTTGCCGAGGCCGAGCAGCGCCGGCAGTTTCCAGCTCTGGTAGCCGTTGGCGATGAGCAGCAGCCCGACCGCCTGCGGGCTCCGGGCGGTCGCGCTCATCATGCCGGCCGGCACCGGCGACGGCACGCCCAGCGTCTCCGCTTCCAGGAACTGCGCCAGGGCCAGCAGAACCGCCATCACGCCCCTCCCCCACGGACGACGGCCGCCTGGCGCAAGGCTGCGGCACGCGCGTCGCGCGCCTTGCGGCGGGCGCCGAGCAGCGCCGCATCGTCACGGGCCCGGCGCAACAGCAGCAGCACCTCGCCATTCCGCCCGGCGAGCGCCGCCTGCCCTCTGGCCGCCGTCGCCAGCCGCTCGCGCTCGAGCCGCACGCCGGCGATCGCCTGCGTGGGAGCGCTCGGTGGTCGTCGGACGGCCGGCTTGGTCGGCTTGCGGACGATGTCTGCCGTGATCGCCGGAGCGAGCCGCGGCAATCGCGCCGGGACCGGCCTGTCGGCACCAAGGGGGGCGCCCCCTGCCGCCGCTGCGGGACGGACCGGCGACGCGGCAAGTGGGCCGAGCCCGCTGAAATCGCGGACGAAATCCGGCCGTGGCCGGCCGGGCGCGGCGATGGCGTTACCGCCAGGCGCCCGCTGGCGCAGGTTGCCGGCCTCCGGGACGAGGAAACAGACGGAGGCGGTGCAGCGCCGCGTCGCGTCGCCGTCGACGACAGCGATGGTCAGCGTATTGGGCCCGGTCAGGAGCGCCTCAGGCGGCAGCGCCAGGCGAACCCGCAAGGCCGCCATGGGCTCCGTAGCGGCCGGCTCGCGCCCGACGAGCCCCGGCAGTTGGCCGATGCGGCCCTCGTGCGACAACGTCGCAAGCTGGGCGCCGATCCCTCCGACGAGGCCGGCGCCGCGCAGGGCTGCCGCACCGGAGCGAGGGCTGCCGACCGAGCCTTTGGCGCCGCGACCGGCGACGGCGCTCGCCGCACTGGCGCCGCGGCTGATGGTGGCCGCACGCACCGCCGTGCTTCGCCCGCCTAGGAGCGGGGCGACGGCCGCGGCGATGCCGACCGGCGCCTCGCTGACGGCGGCAGCGGCAATGGTGACCGGCGCCTCGTTGACGAAGACGAGCACGCGCGGCAAGTCTCCGGCGTCGAGGCCGAGATAGGAGCGCGGCACCCCGCTCAGGCTGAATTCGGCCACGACGGGTTCCTGAGAGCCTTCGCGGCGCGCCGTGGCGCCGGGACCGGGGGCCACGATCGTGATGGCCGGAGCGACGAGCCGCGCCTCGCCAGCGGTTGCCTTGGCGCGGCCGTGGGCGGCTGCGACGCCGTCACGCTCGTCCGCCGTCTCGTCCAGCAACGCGTCCAGGCCCAGCAGCTCGGCCACGTCGTGGGCCAACCCGTCGACCGCGTTACGGACGGCGCCGATATTGCGCACCGCCGCGCGCAGGGCATCGACGATGTCGTCGGCGGGCAGATCGATGCGCCCGAGCGGGATGCGAATGTCGACGCCGACATGGATGCGCAGCTCCAGATCGAGGCCGGGCCGCGGACCGAGCCGGTCGCGCACCGCGTCATCGAGGCGGTCGAGCAGCAGCTCCATCACTGCCTCGGCCACATCGTCCGCCGGGTCGATGGCGCGCAGATCGGCGACCAGCCCTTCCACGCCCTGGGCGACGGCGGCGACCGCGTCGAGCACGTCGTCGGCGATGGCGTTGTCGATCAAGGCCTCGACCGCCTGGTTCAGCGCGGCGCGGGCGGCACGGCGGGCGCCGCTCGGCAGGTGCTGATAGACGCCGATGCCGCTGAGGACCCGCTTGCCGGCCTCGTAGGCCATGTTCACCAGCGCCGCCCGCAGATCGTCCCGGCCGCTGCGCCGATCGAGGCGGCCGAGCAGGTCGAGCGCAGAGTCGAGGCAGCGGTTCCACGCCGCCTCCGCTTCGGCGAGGCGCTGGGCGAGCTCGCGCTCGAGCGCTCGCAGTTGCTCCGCCAGCGCATCGACGAGCCCATCGAGCTCCGCCAGCCAGGCGCGGGCTTCGGCCTCGACCGCCGCAATGGCCGCCTGCAGCGCGTCGAGCGCAGCGCGCGCGGCTCGCTCCAGGAGCAGCGCCACGGCGTGGCCGACGCGGCCGGCGACCAACCCGCCGAACTCCAGCGCCAGGGCCGTCGCCGCTTCGGCGTTGGGCACGAAGGCGCTGTTGGCGAGCGACGCCAGCAGATCCGTACCGGCCGCCCCAGGCGCGACATCGAGCGCCTCGAAGCAGAGCCCACGCAGGTGCGCGCGCTGATCGCCCGGCAGGGGCGCGAAGACGTCGGCGGCGATGTCCAGCATCTCGGCGGCAAGCTCGGCCAGCGCCGCCCGATCGATGCCGGTGAGCCGCGCCAGCACCTGCACCGGGCCGCCCCCATCGTTGGCATGGGCCGCGAGATCCCTGAGCGCCCCGCCGACCCGATCGAGCGCATAGTTGGAGAGCGCATCGGCCGACACCACCAGCGACCGGCCGAGGAGCTGGAAGACCACGCACGAGCAGGCCTCGCGCAGCGGCTTGGGCGCCACGGCGCCCCGCCGCACCCCGTCGCCCACCGCGACCAGGATGGTGTTTACGGCGAACGTCAGGCCGGGCAGCATGACCTCGTCGACATACGGCCGCACCCACTCCGGTGCGCGTGCCAGCGCGCGCTCGAGCGCCGGCCGCAGGTCGCGGCCGATGGTCTGGTCGAGCAGCCGGCGCAAGCCGTCCAGGATGACCACCAGCGCCGCCTCGGGGTCGGGCTGGCCGCCCAGGCCGATGGCGTTGGCATTGGCGAAGATCAGCTGCAGCGTCTGCGCCTCGCCGACGCCGGCCGCGCGGAACAGGGCGATGACGGCGCGCAGCTCGGGCCGAGCCGCGAGCAGCGGATCGACGATCGCCGGCCGCAGCAGGAAGGCGACCAGGTGCTCCCGCGCCAGCTGCCCGGACGCGCCGCTGCCGAGCGCGGCGCGGATCGCGTCGGCGATGAGGGGCGGCGGCTGCGGCACCGGGCCGGTGAAGGCCTGCGCCACCGCCGTCGGCGCCAGACCGATGACCGAGGCGCGCGCCGAAGCCACCGATATGCGCTCGACCAGCGCCAGCAGCAGCTCGGTCGCGGCCCAGAGCTGGGCCACCGGCTCCGCCAGCCGCGCTGCCGGCGGGTGGCGGGCCGCGGCCGCGGCGACGAGGGCGGCGCCCGCGTCGAAGGCATCGGCCCAGGCGGCGCGGACGGTACCCGCGGCGTCGACGTCGAAGGGGTTGTCCGGCAGCGCGCGCAGGCGCGCGGCGAGCGCCAGCCGCTGCGGCCGCAGCGCCCGCCAGACCTGCTGCGGCAGCGCCGCGGCGGCAAAACTCGCCCGCATGGCTGCGTCGGCGGCGTCGTGGATGGCCGCGAGCACGCCGCGCTGCGCCTCCTCCAGCGACACCTGCACGCAGCGCTGCGCCAGGATGGCAGCCGACGCGGCGTCGAAGACGCTGGTCTGGGCCAAAGCGAAGCCGGTCTCCAGGCAGGCCCGGAAGGCGATCTTGGTGGGGACGCCCAGGTTACGCAGCAGCGCCTGGTCGGCTGCCGGGGCAGCCCGCAGCAGCTCGTCCAGCGCCTCGTCCACGGTCAGGTCGACGGCGCGCCGCACCAGCCGCCGCGGCTCGGCGACGGCGAACTGCGCATAGACTCGATAGCCCGCCCCGGCTTTGAGCCCCAGACCGGCCTCCGCCGCGACGGTGAAGCCAGGCGCCGCGCCGCCGGCAGCGACCAGGGTGCCGGTGAGCGACAGCCCCGCGTAGGCCATAGCGGAGGCCGCGACCTTGGCCTTGACACCGCCTTGGACGACGGCCTCCTCGAGCAGTACCCGCAGCACGCGGGCGCCCAGTCCCTGCAATCGCGGGTCCTGCTCGGCGAGGGCGATGAAATCGCGGACCGAAAGGCCGATGGCGAGATCGACGGCAGCCGCCGCTTCGGCGATCGCCTGCAGCCGCACGGCGAGGCCGAACTCACCGAACAGGTCGAGCGGCATCTGCACCTGGGCGCGCACGCGCGCCGCCGCATGCGCTTCGCCGGTCAGGTCGGCGGCGAGGAAGCGGCTCAGGGCGGCGTCGATCGAGACCAGAGCCTCGGCGCCGAGCGCCAGGTCGAAGCCGCGGTTGAGCTCAGCCGAAAGATCGAAGTCGAGCGAACCGCCGGCGGCGACCGCCGCCCAGTCCCCGGCCCGGTAGTCGACACCCGCGCTGAGGACGGAGCCGCTGAGCCCGGCTGCCGGCATGATGCTCCCCCTGTTTCGGGACTCGGGAGCGGGAGCGCCCGGCCGTTACTTAACCGAAACAATAGGGAGCGGCCGTCGCCGCTGTCAATTCGGGCTCGACCGGCCGCTCAGCGCCGCGGCATGCTCGATTTGGAGCCCCACATGCAGAGGCTTGAGGGCTCGAAGCCGAACTGGCGGGGGCGGTGGGTGGCCTCGTCCTCGATCTCGTCGACGCCGACGGAGTATTCGAACACCATGTTGTTGGGGCCGAGGAAGTAGAGGAAGCGGGCGCCCGAGGTCGGATGCCGGCCTGGCCCGAACACGATCGGCACGTTCTGCTCCGACAGATGGTAGAACGAGCGCAGCACGTCGTCGTTGCTGGTCACCTGGTGGTTGATGTGCTGGATGCCGGGGCCGGACCCCGGCGCCAGCGCCATGGTGTGGTGGATCGCATTCACCCGCATCAAGGCGATGTCGCCGATGCGGTCGCTGACGCGGGCGTTGCACACCTGGGTCCAGAAGCGCTCGTCGCGCCTGGGGTCGGTGGTGTTCAGCCCGATGTGGCTGAAGCCGGTGATGCCGGCATCGCGCGTCGGGAAGTAGCGCCGGCCGCTGCGGTCGGGCCGCACCACCAGCTCGATCTGGTTGCCGGTCGGGTCCTTGAAGGCGATGAAGGCCTTGACCTTGCGCGCCGCGCACTCGCCGTCGGTGCCCAGGTGCACGGGGTGGCCGAGCGCCTCCAGCGTGCCGGCGGCCGCGTCGAGCTGGCCCTGGTCCTCGATCTCGAAGGCCACGGTCTGGTCCTGGGGATCGCCCTCGAAGTAGCACAGCGTGTGGGCGCGGTCGTCGGAGCGCAGGTAGAGCGCCTTGCCCGTCCGCTCCGCCACCTGCAGGCCGAGGCAGCGCGTCGCGAACGCCTCGGCCTGCTCCAGGTCCGGCGCGCCCAGGCGGGCGTAGCTGACGTCCTTGAGCTCGATCATGGGGGATCTCCTTGGTGTCGGGTCAGGCGCCGGCGAGCGCCAGCTCGGGCAGGTCGCTGGTGCTGCCCCAGGCGCAGAGCGAGGTCGGCTCGGCGGCGAACTGGCGCGCCCGGTGCCGGCGCGGGTCGATGTCGGTCATGCCGTAGCCGTAGGCGAACATCTGGCCGTCGGGCGCGGTGAAGCGCACGAACACCTGGCCCGAGGCGGCCTCGCGCCCCGGGCCGTGCACGACGCGCACCTGGTGCTCCTGGAGGAAGTAGTGGCTCTGCATCACCGCATCGAAGCTCTCGACGCCGTAGGTGACGTAGAGGATGCCGGGCCGGGCGGCGGGATAGAGGGCGATGCGGTGATGGGCGTCGTCGAGCTGCAGGTAGGTGACGTCGCCGGCCCGGTCGCTGACCGTGGCGCCGAGGATGGCGGTCCAGAAGGCGGTATCGCGGGCGAGGTCGGTGCTGCGCAGGCCGACGCATTGCAGGCCGGTGATGCCGGCGTCGCGGCTGCCGAAGTAGCGGCGGCCGCTGACGGCGGGGCGCAGCACGAGGTCCACGGCGGTGCCCTGGCCGGTGGCGCAGATCAGGGCGCGGCGCACGAAACGGCGCTCGCACTCCTCCGCCGAGGCCTCGCGGCAGGCATGACCGGCCCGCTCCAGGGCGGCGGCGGCGGCGTCGAGGGCGGCCTCGTCGTCGAGCTCGACGCCGATGGCGGAGCCCCCGTCGCCGGAGAGGGCCAGCGTGTGGGCGCGCTGGTCGGAGCGGAAGACGATGTCGCCGGCACGGCCGGCGACGCGCTCGAGGCCGAGGATCTCAGTCGCGAAGCGGGCGCTCGCTTCGAGGTCGTCGGTGCCCAGGCGAACGTAGCACAGCTGGACGATCCTGATCGTGCCCAACATTCATCTCCTTGTCTTGTGCTTGTCTGTCGGCGGCCGGCTTCGGCCGGAGATAAGCTGCCAGATGCTGACCGATGATCTTGCGCCAGACCTCGTAGAGGTGACTGAAGCGCTCCGGGTCGTCCTCGATGAGGGCGCGGATGGCAAAGCCCCTGACGATACTGATGGTCAGCGCCACCACGTCGCCGGCGAGCCTGGGTGGCACGCCGGCCGCGACCAGCGCCTCGCACCACGCCACCTCGACGGCGAAGCGGTTCGCCCGGGACAGGTGCAGCGTCTCCTCGCGCAAGCTTTCCGCCTCGTCACCCAAGGTGACGGCAAGCTGGATGAAGAAGGAATCGCTGAAGAAGAAGTCGTGCGCGTCGGCGATGATCGCGCCGACGACGTCGCCGCCGGTCTGCGCCGTCCGGGCACGCTTGCGGCTCCGAGCCGCCGCCGTCTCGTTCAGGTGCCGGAGCGCGGCGACGACCAAGTCATGCTTGGTCGGAAAGTGGTGCAGCTGGGCGCCGCGCGAGACGCCGGCCAGCTCCGCCACCTCGCTGGTGCGCAGGCCGCCGTAGCCGCGCCGCCGCAGCAGCTGGATGGTCGCGTCCAGCACCTTCTTCTGCGTCGTCTCGCGGCGCTCCGCCTGGGTGCGCCGCGGCCGCCCGCCCCGGTCGCCGTCTGCTCCCGCGGGCAGCACGGCGCGCGCCGCCGGGACGACGGGCTCGGCCATGGGCCAGGCTTCGGGCCGCGGCACCCTAGGCCTGGACATACACATCCTCGTCGACGATTTCGACCGCGTAGGTCTTCAACGGGATGGTACACGGCATGGCCGTGGCACGGCCATTGGTGACATCGAAGGTGCCGAAGTGCCACGGGCATTCCACCGTGCACCCGGTGAGAATCCCCTCCTCCGACAGCGACGCCTCGCCGTGCGTGCACAGGTCCGCCGTCGCGTAGAGGCGGCCGTCCACGTTGTAGACCGCGAGCGCCGTCCCGTCGGACAGCTCCGCCGGACGGATCTCGCCGGCCGGATAGTCCGACACCTTGCCGATATGCACTCTGTCCATCGCCGCGATCGTCATTGCATCGTGCTGCCGCCGTTGACGCTGATCACCTGCCCGGTCACGAACGACGCCTCCTCGGACGCCAGGTACGCCACCATCGACGCCACCTCCGCCAGCGACCCGGGCCGCCCCAGCGGCACCACGCTCACGAACTTGTCGACGAATTCCGGCGCGGTCTGGCGCGCCGCCGTCACCTGCGGCGTCTCCACGATGCACGGCGCCACCACGTTCACCGTGATGCCGTCGGCCGCGAACTCCCGCGCCAGCCCCGAGGCCAGCGCGTGCACCCCGCCCTTGGCGGCGTTGTAGGCGGCATGGTCCCACAGCCCGTTGCGCACCGAGTCGGCCCCGATGTTGACGATGCGGCCGTAGCCCCGGGCCTTCATCACCGGGATGGCGTGCCAGGTGCACCACAGCGTCGTCCACAGATTGCGGTCGATGGTCGTCCGCAGCGTCTCCGGCGTATGGCTCAGGAACGGCTTGATGATGCCGCCGCCGGCGTTGTTCACCAGGATGTCGAGGCCGCCGTGCGCCGCGACCGCGGCGGCGACGAGGCGGCCCGCCGCCTCCTCCTGCGCCAGGTCGCCGGTCTCCACCACCGGGCGGCCGTGGCCGTGGCCGGCGTCGGCGATGGCCGCCGCCACATCGGTCACGGCCGAGCCGGGCACGTCGGCCAGCACCAGCCGCGCCCCGTCCGCCGCCAGCCGCCGCGCGATGGCCGCGCCGATGCCGCCGGCCGCGCCGGTGACCAGCGCGATGCGCCCCTCGAGCGGCCGGCCCCGCGCCGGCGCTGCTTCACTGCGCTGTGCGTCTGCCATGGCCGGCCTCACAGCACGATCGAGATGCGGCCGCTCGGCCGCAGGCTGTCGCTGTCGAGCACGCAGCGCCTGGAGCGGATGCGCAGGCCGTCGTCGGTGGCGACCAGTTCGTAATAGGCCGTGCCGACATAGAGATCGGTGACGCCGTCCTTGCTGCGGTAGGTGGCGAACACCGCCTTGGCGTCGACCTGCTCACCCTGCTGGGCCAGGACCCGCACGTTGCCGATCAGGCGCCGCGTCTTGGAATGCGGGAACTCGGCGTGAGCCGTGCGCTTCATCAGCCGCTTGACGCGCTCGCCCAGGCGGAAGCGGTCGTCGGCGATGTAGAACAGGCTCTCGTCCGAGCGGGCGTCGGCCGGCAGGTCGGTGCAGGGCACCTCGTAGGTGGCGTCGTCGGTGAACAGGCCGAGCCACTCGGGCAGCCGCCACTGGTCGAGCAGGTCGGCCTCGGCGAACAGGAAGTCCTCGACCTCGGCCCGGGTCACACGGGTTGTGGTTGCGGTTACAGTCATGTCGCCCTCCTCACGCCGCGGCCTGGGTCTTGTTCACGAGCGGCGGCGGGAACATGCGGTTGTTCCACTGCGTCCAGAACGCCCGCATCTGCAGCTCGTCGTCGTGGGACGGTCGCGCCTTGCCCATGCCCTTGGAGATGTCGTTCCACGCGGCTTCCCTGTTGTTGGCGAAGCCGCGCTGGCAATGCTCCAGCGCCTCGGCGTCGTCGGGCGTAGCGAAGCCGCCGGGGCCGAGGAACTCGAGGAAGTTGTAGAGGCGGAACTTGCGGGCCCAGGCGCTCTCCTGGTTGGGCGCCAGCGCCCAGGCGTTGATCGTCATGTAGTCGGGCGCCACCGGATAATAGGTGCGCACGGTGGTGGCCATGATGTCGTTGACCACCAGGTTGGGGAAGATGAACAAATTGCGGTTCTTGTGCGCGATGCGCTTGGCCCGCTCCTCACCGAAATCGGCGACCAGCCGGGCATAGAGCCGGTCGATCTCCGCCCGCCCCTCTTCCCCCCAGGCCGGGATCCACTGTGCTACCGGACGACCCCACGGCGCCCCGTACTCGAGCACCGCGTGGCCGTTGCCGAGATCGAGGCCCACGCCGCCGCGGCCACCGGCACTCATGCCGTCCGTGGTGTTCATGAGGTAATCGAAGTAGGTCGCGTGGGTGGTGGTGGCGTGGTAGCCGTCGATGCTGTTCTCGGTGAGCAGCTTCCAGTTCGCCCGGATCGAATACTCCTGCGTTCCGGCGACGATCGACATGCCGGACTCCGACTGGTCGCAAACCAGATCGAGGAACTCCTTGGCGCCGGCCAGATAGTCGACCAGCGGCTCGATGTTGCGGTCGAAGCAGACGAAATTGAAGCCGCGGTAGCTCTCGAAGCGCGGCACCGGTGTCATGTTGGACGATTCGCGGTTCTTGAAGCCCTCCGCATACGAGGCCTCGCCGGGCTGGCTGCGCAGCTTGCCGTCGGCGCCGAACACCCAGCCGTGGTAGAAGCACTGGAACGACTTGGCGCTGCCCTTGCGCTCGCGGCAGACCTGGGCGCCGCGATGCGGGCAGGTGTTGAGCAGGGCGTGCAGCTGGCCCTTGCTGTCGCGGGTGAACAGGATGCTGCGGCCGGCGACGAGACGGGTCACGAAATCCCCCGGCTTGGGCAATTCCGACTCATGCCCCAGGTAGAGCCAGCAGCGTTCGAAGATACGCTCCTTCTCCGCCCTCCAGATCTCGGGATCGACGAAGTTGCGCCGCGCCACCTTGAAGGTCTGCTGCCGTTCGTCGACCAGGATTGCAGGCTGTTCGCCTCGTTCCATCGTCCGTCCTCTCTACGTCAATAATTGAAACGCGCACTCTGTAAGCGTTTGGCTCATCGCCTACGCTGCGGCGACGCGTCTGGCGGGAACCGGCGCCGGGAACATCTGCTTGTTCCACTGTGTCCAGAACGCCCGCATCTGCAGCTCGTCATCGGCGGCGGGCTGATCCTTGCCCATGCCCTTGGAGATGTCGTTCCACTCCGCCTCCTTGTTGTTGGCGAAGCCGCGCTGGCAGTGCTCCAGCGCCTCGACGTCATCCGGCGTGGCAAAGCCGCCGGGCCCCAGGAACTCGAGGAAGTTGAGCAGCCGGTCCTTGCGCGCGCGGGCGCTTTCGTCCCTCGGCGCCAGGGCCCAGGCGTTGATCAGCATGTAATCGGGCGCCTGCGGATAGTAGGTGCGCACCGTAATCGCCATGATGTCGTTGATGACCAGGTTGGGAAAGATGAACAGGTTGCGGTTCATCCGGGCGATGCGGTTGGCGCGCGCTTCGCCGTAGAGCGCCACCAGCCGGCTGTAGACCGCATCGACCTCCTTGCGCCCCTCCTCGCCCCAGGCCGGAATCCATTGCGCGATCGGACGGCCCCACGGCGCCGTCCCCTCGACGACGGCATGGCCGTTGCCGAGATCGCGGCCGACGCCGGCGACCGGCACCTGTGTCGTGCTCCCGGTCGAATTCATCAGGTAGTCGAAGTAGGTCGCGTGCGTCGTGGACGCATGGTAGCCGTCGATGCTGTTCTCCGTGAGCAGCTTCCAGTTCGCCCGGATCGAATATTCCTGGCTTCCCGAAACGATGACCATACCGGCTTCGGATTGGTCGCAGACGATATCCAGATATTCCTTGGCGCCGGCGAGGTACGCGTCGAGCGGCGCGACGTTGCGATCGAAGCAGACGAAGTTGAAGCCGCGGTAGCTCTCGAAGCGCGGCACCGGCGTCATGTTCGACGATTCGCGGTTCTTGAAGCCCTCCGCGTAGGAGGCCTCGCCTGGCTGGCTGCGCAGCTTGCCGTCGGCGCCGAACACCCAGCCATGGTAGAAGCACTGGAACGACTTGGCGCTGCCCTTGCGCTCGCGGCAGACCTGGGCACCGCGGTGCGGACAGGTGTTGAGCAGCGCCCGGAGCTCACCCTTGCTGTCGCGGGTGAACAGGATGCTGCGACCGGCAACGACCCGGGTCAGGAAATCGCCGGGCTTGGGCAGCTCCGACTCATGGCCGAGGTAGAGCCAACAGCGCTCGAAGATACGCTCCTTCTCCGCCTGCCAGATCTCCTGATCGACGAAGTTGCGCCGCGCCACCTTGAAGAATTGCTGGCGCTCGTCGACCCAGATGGCAGGCTGCTCACCGCGTTCCATGATGTCCTCCCTCAGCTTCTTCAGGCCGTGAACCCGGGCCGCGGATCGTCGGGCGGGCTCTCCCAGCCCGGAAACGAACGGCGCATGCGGGCGACCAGATCGGCGTTTCTCCCACTGGCGAGGACCGGCGACGGCGCGCTCGCTGACGTCTTGACAGCCACATTAAAAACAATGCACCTTGTTTGTAAAGCGGGATGTGGGGTGCTCGAGCCCCGCTCGAACGGATAGCCGCCGAAGTCGATTTCGACTGATATCTTGGGAGGATAAGCTGTTGCAGAGCGCCTTGCGACCGGCTTTCGATCTGCACGCGCATGCCGTTGCAGTGAATATAGTTGAGTGCCGATCCTATCCTCAGCTGTGCCTGCTCGGCCCGATTCCGCCGCGCACGCCGGGGCGGCCCGATGCTCAGGTGCCGATCGACCTCGACGCCGGGCGCAGCCGCTACGGCCGCATCCCGCATGTGTATTTCTACGAGACCGGCGGCCGCGATAACCCGGCCTTCGGCCTGCTCGACATCGAGATCGCGGTGCAACGCGCGTCGTCGGGCCAGAGCCGGCTCGAGCTCTACTGCATCGGCGACGGCTACCAGAGCGGCCGGGGGTCGTGCGGCGCCGATCCCCTGCTGGTCGAGTTGCGCGCCGGCCCGCGCGTGCTGGCGCAGGTCGGCTGGCTGTTCCCCGATGTCCTCAGCGGCCACATGGATCCGATGACTTTCACGGCCGAGATCGACCTCTCGGCCGAGGCCTTCGAGGCCATCGACAGCGTCTCGCTGCCCGCAGCGCGGGCGACATCGCACATCGCCTTCGACTGACGTCCGGCCCGGGCGTCGGACAGCACGACCGGGCCATGCCCCGATCGGACGGGTTCGTCCGATCGGACAGACATGCTCCGCTTTCTTGTATCCGCAGCGCGTCCCGAATGGGACGCGTTGGAGGTGACCGCAGGACAATCCGATGGATGCCACTGCTCAGCTCGTCATCGCCGGTGATCGCACGGTGCCGCGGCAGACCCTGGTGGAGCAGGGCCGGCGCGCCGCGACGGCGCTCGACGGCATCGGCGTGCGGGAGGGCGACAGCATCGCGCTGCTCATCCGCAACGACCCCGTCTACTTCGAGATCTTCCAGGCGGCGAACGCGCTCGGCGCCTACGTCGTGCCGCTGAACTGGCACAATACTGCGGACGAGATCGCCTATATTCTAGCAGATGCGGCGCCGCGCGCCCTTGTCGGCGACGATGACCTCATCGCACGGGCGCGATCCGCGATCGGCGACGGCCTGCCCGCCTTCACCGTCCCCGCGGAGCCCGCGACGCACGGTACGCAGGACGGCGCCGCACCATCCTGGGCCGTGTTCCGCGACGGGCATGCTCAGTGGTCGGCGCCGCCGCGGGCGCCGCGCGGCACCATGATCTACACCTCGGGCACGACCGGACGGCCCAAGGGCGTGCGCCGCGGCCCGATGGCACCTGAGCAGGTGCAAGCGAACGCGCGCCTGCTGCAAGAGATCTACGGCGTGACGCCGGGCATGCGGGCGCTGGTCTGCGGCCCGCTCTACCACGCTTCGCCGGGCGCGTTCGCCCGCCAGGCCTTTCAGCATGCGGCGCTGACGGTGCTGCAGACGAAATTCGACGCCGAAGACCTTCTCCGGACGATCGAGCGGCACCGCATCAGCCATCTCACCATGGTTCCGACCATGTTCGTCCGCTTGTTGCGGCTGCCCGAGGCCACCCGCAACAGCTACGATCTGTCGTCGATCCGCTGGGTGACGCACACGGGTGCCGCCTGCCCCGTCGACGTCAAGGAAGCGATGATCGCCTGGTGGGGGCCGGTCCTCCACGAGACCTATGGGGCTACCGAGACCGGCCCCGCGGTCGGCTGCGACTCGGCCGAATGGCTCGATCACCGCGGCTGCGTCGGCCGCCCCATGCCCGGGACGACCGTTCGCATCTACGACGACGAGGGCCGCCGTCTGCCGCCGGGCGAGGTCGGCGAGATCTATCTGCGCACCGAGGCCTACGCCGATTTCACCTATCATCGCCTGCCGGATCAGCGCCGGCAGGTCGAGCGCGACGGCCTGATCACCTGCGGGGACGTCGGCTACGTCGACGACGACGGGTTTCTCTACATCTGCGACCGCAGGCGCGACATGGTGATCTCCGGCGGCGTCAACATCTACCCCGCCGAGATCGAGAACGTCCTGGTGACCTGCCCGGGCGTGCGGGACTGCGCGGTGTTCGGCGTGCCGGACGCGGAGTTCGGCGAAGCGCTCGTCGCTGCGGTCGAGCCCGATGCGAGCGCGCCGCCAACGATCGACGGCATGCTCGCCCACATGGGCAAACGGCTGGCCCGCTACAAGCTTCCCAGGATCTTCGAGTTCTACGCGGAGCTGCCGCGCGAGGTCAGCGGCAAGCTGATCAAGCGGAAAGTCCGCGAAGCCTACCTCAACAGAATTGCCGCCGCCGGCTAGCGCCGCGTCGACACGAGACATCACAGCGGAGACTGACAGTGGAGAGAGCTCAGGTGGATTACGAAGGCAAATTCGTCGAATTCGACGGCATCAAGGCCCATTACTACGATATCGGCGAAGGCGACCCGGTCATCTTCCTGCATGGCGGCGGCCCCGGCGCCTCCGGCCTGAGCAACTATCGCAGAAACGTCGGCCCCCTGTCCAAGGGGTATCGGGCAATCGTGCCCGACCTGCCCGGCTTCGGCGAGACCGAGAACAAGCTCGCGCCGGGCGCCGTCTTCGACGCCATGGGCCAGTTCGTGCGCGGCTTCATGGACGCGATCGGCGTCCAGAGCGCGGATTTCGTCGGCAATTCCATGGGCGGCGGCACCGCTCTCAACGTCGCGCTGCGTGCGCCCGAGCGCGCCCGCAAGCTCATCCTGATGGGCACCGGCGGCAGCCAGGCGGTCTTCACGCCGATGCCGACCGAGGGGCTGAAACGCATGCGCAGCTTCTTCCTGGGCAGCGGCCCCAGCATGGAGAAGCTCAAGGCGGTCATCGACCATCTGGTCTTCGATCCCTCGAGCATCACCCCTGCCCTGCTCGAAGAGCGGCTCAAGGCGGCGAGCCGACCCGACCTGCAGTCGAACTCCGTGTTCCACCGGCCGGTCTGGGGCGACCTGTGGCGCGAGGATCTGGCTAGCCTGAAGCATCCGACCCTGCTCGTCTGGGGCCGGGAAGACCGCGTCGTGCCCCTGGATTCGAGCTTCCTGCTGCTGAAGAGCATCCCGAACGCCCAGTTGCACGTGTTCCCCAAGTGCGGGCACTGGGCGCAATGGGAGAAGGCGGACGAGTTCAACGCCCTCGTCGCCGATTTCCTGGGGCGGGCATGAACGTGCACCTCGCACCGGCTCTTGCCGACCGGCTGCTCGCGGCGGAAGCCGGGCGGCGGCCGATCCCGCCGATCGCGCCGGAATTGCCGGCCGGCGATCTCGCGGCCGCCTACGCCGTGCAGGCGGAGACCACGCGCCGCGGCCTCGCCGCGGGGCGCCGGCTGGTGGGCCGCAAGATCGGCCTGACCTCCAAGGCCGTGCAGCAGCAGCTCGGCGTCGATCAGCCGGACTATGGGGCGCTGTTCGCCGACATGGAAATCCCGCACGGTGGCGAGCTCCCGGCGGCCACACTGATCCAGCCGCGCATCGAGGCCGAGATCGCCCTCGTCCTCGACCGCGACCTGCCGCGGCCCGACACCACCATGGCGGAGCTGATGCGCGCCGTCGCCTTCGCGCTGCCGGCGCTGGAGATCGTCGACAGCCGGATCGCCGATTGGAAGATCAGCATACTCGACACCATCGCCGACAACGGCTCCAGCGCCCGCTTCGTGCTCGGCACCACGCCGCGCCGCATCACCGACGTCGACCTGGAAGCCTGCGGCATGGCCATGACCCGCAACGGCACCGTGGTCTCGATCGGCTCCGGCGCCGCCTGCCTCGGCCACCCCTTGCTGGCCGCGGTCTGGCTCGCCCGCGCCATGGCCAGCGCGGGGGCCCCTCTCGCGGCCGGCGACGTGGTGCTGAGCGGAGCGCTGGGCCCCGTCGCGCCGGCAGCAGCGGGCGAGACCTACGAAGCGCGCATCTCCGGCTTCGGGCCGGTCGGCGTGCGCTTCAGCTGACGAGGACGGGGATGAGCAAGATCAAAGTCGCCATCATCGGGTCGGGCAACATCGGGACCGACCTGATGATCAAGATCCTGCGCCACGGCACGGCCCTCGAGATGGCCGCCATGGTGGGGGTCGACCCCGGCTCGGACGGACTGCAGCGGGCCCGACGCCTGGGCGTGTTCACCACGCACGAGGGCCTGGAGGGCCTGCGGCGCGCGCCGGTCTACGCCGACATCGCGCTCGTCTTCGACGCCACCTCGGCCGGTGCGCACGCCCGGCACGCCCCCATCCTCGCCGCCGACGGCAAGCGCGTGCTCGACCTCACGCCGGCCGCCGTCGGCCCCTACGTCGTGCCGCCGGTCAATCTCGATGCGCTGGCGGACGCGCCGAACCTCAACATGGTCACCTGCGGCGGCCAGGCGACGATTCCCATCGTCGCCGCGGTCAGCCGCGTCGCCCCGGTGCCCTATGCGGAGATCGTCGCCTCCATCGCCTCGAAATCGGCCGGCCCCGGCACGCGCGAGAACATCGACGAGTTCACCGAAACCACGGCGCGGGCCATCGAGTCGGTCGGCGGCGCCGCCCGCGGCAAGGCCATCATCGTGCTCAATCCGGCCGAGCCGCCGCTGATCATGCGCGATACCGTGTTCTGCCTGGCCCGCACCTCGGACACGGCAGCGCTCAGCCGGTCGATCACGGAGATGGTGGCGCGCGTGCAAGGCTATGTGCCGGGCTACCGCCTCAAGCAGGAGGTGCAGTTCGAGCCCATCGGCCACAACGACCCGCTGCGCATCCCCGGGGTCGGGCTCGTCTCCGACGGCCTCAAGGTCAGTGTCTTCCTCGAGGTGGAAGGTGCCGGGCACTACCTGCCGACCTATGCCGGCAACCTCGACATCATGACCTCGGCCGCGCTCGCGACCGCCGAGCGCCTCGCCGCGGCTCCTACGCTGGGAGCGGCCGCATGAGCGCGCGCCTCTACATCCAGGATGTGACGCTCCGGGACGGCATGCACGCCATCCGCCATCGTTACGGCCTCGACGATGTCCGCAGGATCGCCGAGGCGCTCGATCGGGCCGGCGTCGATGCGATCGAGGTGGCCCACGGTGACGGGCTCCAGGGCAGCTCCTTCAACTACGGCTTCGGGCGCCACACCGACCTCGAATGGATCGAGGCCGCCGCCTCCGTGCTCCGCCAGGCCCGGCTCACCACGCTGCTGCTGCCGGGCATCGGCACCATCCACGACCTGCGCGAGGCGGCCGCCGCCGGCGTTCGCTCCGTCCGCATCGCCACCCATTGCACGGAAGCCGATATCGCCCGGCAGCACATCGCGGCAGCGCGCGATCTGGGCCTGGACGTCGCCGGCTTCCTGATGATGGCGCACATGAACGATCCGGCCGGGCTGGCCCGCCAGGCGCAGCAGATGGAGGCCTATGGCGCGCACTGCGTGTACGTTACCGACTCGGCGGGCGCCCTGACGCTGACCGGTGCCGCCGAGCGGGTCCGCGCGCTCCGGCAGGCGTTGCGGCCGGAGACCCAGGTGGGCATTCACGCCCACCAGAACCTGTCGCTCGCCGTCGCCATCTCGCTGGTCGCCGTCGACGAGGGCGCAGTGCGCGTCGACGGCTCGCTCGCCGGCATGGGGGCCGGCGCCGGCAATACGCCGCTCGAGGCGTTCGTCGCCGCCGCCGACCGCTCCGGCCTCGCCCACGGCTGCGACCTGTTTCGCCTCATGGACGCCGCCGACGATCTCGTGCGGCCCTTGCAGGATCGGCCTGTGCGTGTCGACCGGGAGACGCTCTCGCTCGGCTACGCCGGCGTCTACTCCTCGTTCCTGCGCCACGCCGAGACGGCGAGCAGCCGCTTCGGCATCGACGCCCGCACCATCCTGGGTGAGCTCGGCCGGCGGCGCATGGTCGGCGGCCAGGAGGACATGATCGTCGACGTCGCCCTCGATCTCGCCCGGCAGACGGAGGCGCCAGCCGGGGCAGAGCCATGACGGCGGACGCGCTGCACCTGTTCGCGCCGCCGGACCGCATCGCCGCCACGGTGCGCTTCTATCGCGAGTTCCTGGCGCTGGCCCCGGATGCGGACGACGTGTTCGCCGTCGGCGGCCACACCCTGGCGATCGTGCCGGGGCGCGCCGACGGCGCCGCGCGGGCGACCGGCCTCGCCTTCCACGTCCATGGCCTGCGGCCGCTGCTCGCCCACCTGGTCGCAGGCGGCTTCCTGCCCGGCGAGGCAGTGCCGGCGCGCTCGTCCCACGGAGACGAGGTCGCGGTCGCCGACCCGGCGGGAAACCTGATCAGATTTATCGACATCGAAGACTGAGCTCGGCTCGACAAGGACGAAACGTCCTGCGGAGGGAGGAAAGACCAGATGACCGCGAGATTCGACAGACGTAAGCTTCTTCTCGGCGCCGGCGCTGCGGCGCTCTACGGACTCGGCCCGCGCAAGGCGGAGGCGAAGAGCTACGGCCCCGGGGTCACCGATACGGAGATCAAGCTCGGCACCACTTCGCCCTACAGCGGGCCGGCGTCGGGCTTCGGCGTCTACGGATTGGCCCAGAGCGCCTATTTCGAGATGGTCAATGCCAATGGCGGCATCAATGGCCGCAAGATCAACCTGATCTCGCTCGACAACGCCTACAATCCTCCCAAGGCGCTGGAACAGACGCGCCGGCTGGTCGAATCCGACAACGTCTTCGCCATCGCCGGCTTCCTCGGCACGGCGCCGAACACCTCGGTGCAGAAATACCTCAACTCCAAGGCCGTGCCGAGCCTGTTCCTCACGTCGGGAGCGGAACGCTTCAACGACCCGAAGAACTTCCCGTGGATCGTTCCCTTCTATCCGACCTACGTGGACCAGAGCGAGATCTACGGCAAGTACATCCTGCAAAACCGGCCCAACGCCAAGATCGCCGTGCAGTTCATCAACGACGATCTGGGGCGGGACTTCGTGCGCGGCCTGAAGAAGGGCCTCGGTGCCTCGGCCGCGACGATGATCATCAAGGAAATCAGCCATGAGCTGACCGAGCCGACGATCGAGCACCAGATCGTCGAGCTTCGCGCCGCCGGCGCCGACGTGTTCTGCCAGTTCACCACCGCGAAGTTTGCCGCCCAAGGCATCCGCAAGGCCGGCGAGATCGGCTGGAAGCCGATGTACGTGCTGGCAAGCGTCGCCTCGGCGATCGGCGCAACCCTCGTTCCGGCCGGCCTCGAGAACTCCAAGGGCGTCATCACCTGCCGCTGGGAGAAGATCCCCACCGATCCGATCACGGCCAACGACCCGGATGTGAAGGACTACAAAGCTTTCCTCGACCGTTACCTGCCGAAGCACAATATCGAGGACAATACGACCGTGCCGGGCTACATCAACGCCTATATGATCACGCAGGTCCTCAAGCAGTGCGGCGACGATCTGAGCCGCGAGAACCTGCTCAAGCAGGCGACGAGCCTCAAGATCATGAAGCCGCCCATGGTGCTCGACGGCATCTCCGTCTACAACTCGCCCACCGACTACCTCGCCTACCACGCCCTCCAGCTGGCCCAGTTCAACGGGACGGGCTGGAGCCCCCTCGGCGCGCCCATCGCCATCGGCGGCGGCAGGTCCTGACCATGGCCATTGCCGCCACGGCCGGGCCCGGCTCCGGAGCCAAGAACGACAGCCTAATCGGGGAGGACGACGTGACGGAAACGCGCGAGCGGGCCCGTTCAGGCCCATGTGTCGGCATCAGAGCGCTCGATCTGTCCACCATGGTGTCCGGCCCGATGGCCGGGCAGATCCTGGCGGACCTCGGCGCGGACGTCATCAAGCTGGAGCCGCCGAGCGGCGACATGCTGCGCACGGTTGCGCCTGTCTACCGAGGCGTCGCCGCGTATTTTCAGCATTTCAACCGGAACAAGCGCAGCGCCGCCGTCGACATGAAGGACGAACGGGGCCGCGACCTGGTCAAGGCGGTGGCGGCTGAGGTCGATGTGCTCATCGAGAACTTCCGTCCTGGCGTCGCCGATCGGCTGGGCCTCGGCTACGAGGCCCTGAAGACGCTGAACCCCAAGCTGATCTACGTCTCGATCAACGGCTTCGGCGACGATGGTCCCTATCGGGATCAACCGGCCTACGACATGGTGATCCAGGGGCTGACCGGATTCATGCCGGCCCAGGGCGGCGACGGGCCTCCGGCCGCAGTCCGCGCCCCGCTCGTCGACAAGATCGCCGCGATGTCGGCCGCGATGGCGACGCTCGCCGCCCTCCTGGCGCGAGAACGCAGCGGTGTCGGACAGCGGGTCAACGTGAAAATGCTCGATGCCTGGGCTGCTTTCGTCCTCCAGGAGCAAATTCACAACAATACCTTCCTGAACCCCGACGCGCCCGTCACTCCACCGCGCGACATGTACCGCGTCTTCGCCACGCGGGACGGCCATGTGATCGGCATCGTGCTGCTCGACAACCAGTTCAAAGGCATCTGCCGCGCGCTCGGCCGGACGGACTTGCTCGACGATCCGCGCTTCGCGCGGCCGGCCGATCGCGTCGTGAACGTCGGCGAGTTCAACGGGGAACTGGCCAAGGATATCGAGCGGCTCACCACCGCCGAGTTCATCGCGGCAACCCGGGCACACGAGGTGCCCTTTGCCCCGGTCAACGACCTCGCGTCGTTCTTCGAGGATCCGCAGGTCAAGCTCAACAAGACCTACTTCGATATCGACGATGCCGAGTTCGGTCCGATCCGGCTACTGAACTTCTTCGCCGCCTTCGGCGGCACGCCGCTCGATTTGCAGCGGCGGGCGCCGAAGCTCGGCGAGCATACCGACGAGGTCCTGGCCGAGATCGGCACATCGAAGGAGGACCTCCAGCGCCTGCGCGCCGACGGGCTCATCAGGTCCAGCTGATATCCGCACCACATCGACGGATGCCTTTCACCAGCGAAATGGAAGAGCGGCATGAGGCTTTGGCAAGTCCAGGATGGCTGGGGTATCGATCACCTGCGCTTGGTCGCGCAACCCGACCCGGCCCCGCCCGCGGCAGGCGAGATCGCGATACGCATGCGCGCCGGCGCCATCAATTACCGCGACTACGTGATCGTCACCAATCAAACGCCGTTCGGCCGGCTGCCGCAGATCCCCCTGTCGGACGGCGCCGGCGACGTGGTCGCGATCGGTGAAGGCGTGAAGCGCTTCCAGGTCGGAGATCGCGTTTGCCCGAACTTCTTCCTCGACTGGGTGGAGGGCCCGCCCACCGCCGAGAACCGCATCCGGGCGCGCGGGGCGGCGGCCGCACCGGGCGTGCTGCAGGAGGTCCTTGTCGCCGGCGAAGAGACCGTCAGCCGCGCTCCCGCCGGCTTCTCGCCGCTGGAAGCAGCCACGCTGCCGTGCGCGGCCCTGACGGCATGGCGGGCGCTGATGGCGGAAGGCCAGCTCAAGGCCGGCGACACCGTGCTGGTGCAGGGAACCGGTGGCGTCTCCATCTTTGCGCTGCAGTTCGCCAAGATGCACGGCGCCACGGTGATTGCGACGTCCAGCAGCGACACCAAGCTGGAGCGCGCCAGGCGGCTCGGCGCCGATCACACCATCAACTACCGGGAGACGCCGGAGTGGGGCAAGGCGGCCCTCGAGCTGACCGGCGGAAAGGGCGTCGACCATATCGTCGAGGTCGGTGGCGCGGGCACGATCAACCAATCGCTGGTCGCCGCCAGCACCGGCGGCAACATCCTCATTATCGGCGTGCTCGGCGGACGATCACAGGAGCTCCTGATGCCCGCGATCTTCGGCAAGAACCTGCGGCTCCTCGGCATCTCGGTCGGCAGTCGAAGCCATTTCGACGACATGGTGAGGGCCATCGAGCACCATGGCATGAGGCCGGTTGTCGATCAGGTGTTCCCGTTCATCGACGTGCCGGCCGCATTCGCAGCGATGCGCTCGGGCAGCCATTTCGGCAAGATATGCATCGATTTCGACGCATGACGATGATCTCGGCTCTCGCGCGTCCGTCCACGCATCGCCGCCTGCCGACGCCGTGGGGCTCAACCGGCCCGCTTCGGCGGCGTGTCGGGCCCGGCTCCGGCCGGCTGGCGCACCATCTCGCACAGCAGCGGCGGCAGCTCGCGCTGCACCTCCCGCAGCTCTTCGCCGAACCGGCCGATGGTCATGCCGCGCATGGCGCCCAGGATCAGATTGGCGTAGGCCTCGCAGTCGAGGTCGCCGCGAACCTCGCCGAGGCGCCGGGCATCGAGAAGGTCGTCGCGGAAGCCGAGGCGCCAGCGCTCCAGGAACGCCTCGATACGCGGCTGCAGTTCGGGAAAGGCATAGCGCGCCTCGACGATGATGGTCTGCAAGGCAGCGGCACCGTCCGGAATGGTGCGCGCGCCCACGATGTACGCTTCCGCCCGCGCCTTCAGCGAATCGAGCCCCTGCCGCCCCTCCGTCATGGAGGCGACCGTCGTCTCGCACCAGCGGTCCATCGCTTCCAGCAGCGCGTCGACGAGCCCGAGCTTGCTGCCGTAGCGAACCACCGGCAGGCCGCTGCTGTAGCCGGCTCTCACACCGATCTCCGCCAGGGTGGTCACATGCAGGCCCCGGCGCCCGATCAGGTAGGCGGCCGCCCGCAGCATGCGCCGGTCGGACTGCTCGCGGCGGGCGGCTTGGGTACGGCGCTTGGGGGACGGCGCAGTGATGCTGGTCATAGGCGCGAAGGTAGCATTCGCCTCGCCCTCCACCAAATCATTAACTTGCTTTCCGATAAATAAGTTTATAGCGTTGCGCATGCTGCCGACGAGCAGCGGGAGGAAGCGATCGCCCCACCATGCGGGCGGCCACAGCTGCGGCGCTGCGCGCCTGCGCGATCCCCGCTCGAGCGCATAGCCAGCCGGGGAAGGAGGAGCGAACGATGGCCGAGATTCTGTTGGTCGAGCGCGACGCCGGTGTGGCCGTGCTCACGCTCAATCGGCCCGAGAAGCTCAACGCGCTGTCGGTCGAGCTTCGCCGCAAGCTGCACGCGGCTCTCGCGACGCTGGACGCTGACGACGACGTCGGCGCCATCGTGCTCACCGGCGCCGGTGAGCGGGCCTTCACGGCGGGGCTCGACCTGACCGAGGCGGAACGGCTGAGCGAGGGGCCCGCCGCGGCCGACGAGAACCCGGCCGTCGCCATCGAGCGCTGCCGCAAGCCGATCATCGTCGCGGTCAACGGCCTGTGCATTACAGGCGGCATGGAGATCATGCTCGCCTGCGACGTCGTGATCGCTGCGCGCACGGCACGCTTCGCCGACACGCACGTGCGCGTCGGGCTGCTGCCGGGCTGGGGCATCTCGCAGCGCCTGGCGCGGCAGATCGGGCCGCAGCGCGCCAAGGAGATCTCGCTCTCCGGCAACTTCATCACGGCGGAGCGCGCCTTCGAGCTCGGCCTGGTCAACCGCGTGGTGGCGCCCGCCGAGCTGATGCCCGCAGCCCTCGGGCTCGCCCGCGATTTCGCCGACGCCGATCGGCAGGTGATGCTGGCCTACAAGCAGCTCATCGACGAGGGCTACGGCATGGATCTGGCCGATGCGCTGGCCCTCGAACGCCGCCGCGCCGCGGCGCACATGGCCCAGCTCGGGCCGCAGCACTTCGCGCACGGCAAGGCCGCCGCCAGCACGAGAAACCGCACACAGGCCTGAGCCGCGACGGTTGCGCCGCGCGCGGTCGGCCCGGTCCGCGCCGCCGGTCCTGATCGAGGGAGGAAACCACCATGAAGACACCCGTCTGCGACCTGCTGGGCGTCGACTTCCCGCTCTTCGCCTTCAGCCACTGCCGCGACGTCGTCGTCGCCGTCAGCAAGGCCGGCGGCTTCGGCGTGCTCGGCGCCGTGGGCTACAGCCCGGACGAGCTGGAGGCCGAGCTGCGGTGGATCGACGACCGGATCGGCGGCCAGCCCTACGGCGTCGATCTCGCCATTCCCGAGAACATGTCCATCAAGCACGAGCAGGGACTCACCAGCGGCAGGCTCAAGCAGCGCATTCCGCCGCAGCATCACGCCTTCGTCGACAGCCTTCTCGTCAAGCACGGCATAGATCCCCACTCGACCGTGCCGTCGGACGAGGACCGCGCCGTGGGCCTCATGCACGATACCGCCGAGCGATGCATGGACGTGGCGTTCCGCCACCCGATCCGCTTCATCGTCCAGGCGCTCGGCCTGCCGCCGCAGTCGATGATCGACCGCGGGCGGGCGGCGGGCGTTCCGGTCGGGGCGCTGGTCGGCTCCGCCGAGCATGCGGTGCGCCAGGTGGAGATGGGCGTCGACGTCATCGTCGCGCAGGGCACCGAAGCGGGCGGCCATTGCGGCGAGGTCTCGACCATGGTGCTGGTGCCCGAGGTCATCCAGGCGCTCGCCGGCGTCGGCGGCAAGCACACGCCGGTGCTGGCGGCGGGCGGCATCGTCACCGGCCGCCAGATGGCGGCGGCCATGACCATGGGCGCCGACGGTGTCTGGACCGGCTCGGTCTGGTTGCCGACGGTGGAATCCGAGATTTCCCAAGTCATGCGCGAGAAGTTCGTCGCGGCGAGATCCCGCGACACGGTGCGCTCGCGCGCGAGCTCCGGCAAACTGGCACGGCAGCTCCGCTCGGCCTGGACGGAGGCCTGGGAGCAGCCGGACAGCCCCGGCTACCTGCAGATGCCGTTCCAGCCGATGCTGACGGCGGCCGTCATGCAGCGGGCCACGAAGGCGGCGGAAGCCGGCAACGACAGCGCCCGGCAGCTCGTCAACTACTACGTCGGCCAGGGCGTCGGGATGCTCGACGGCATCAAGTCCGCCCGCAGTGTCGTGCAGGAATTCATGGAAGACTACGCCGTAGCTCTCGAGCGCGTGCAGACCTTGTCAACTTGAAACAACGTCAGCTTGAAACAACGAGAGGCCATCATGGACTTCAACCTTCCCGGCGAAGACGACCCGCGCCGCATCGACATCCGCGCCTGGCTCGAGGCCAATCCGAAGCCCACCTACCGCCAGCTCGCCGAGCGCGGCTGGACAGCCGCGAACTGGCCGCCCCCGTGGGGGCTGTCGGCGGGGCCGGAGCTGGTGCTCATTCTCGACGAGGAGCTTGAGCGCGCCGGCATCACCCATCCGCATCGGGTCAATCCGATCGGGCTCAACCAGTGCGGCCAGTCGCTGCTGACCTGGGGCACGGACGAGCAGCGGCAGCGCTTCCTGCCGCCGGCGCTCGCCTGCGAGGAGCGGTGGTGCATGCTGTTCAGCGAGCCCTCCGGCGGCTCCGATCTCGGCAATCTCCGCACCACCGCGCGGCGGGTCGGCGACGACTACATCATCAACGGCCAGAAGATCTGGAACTCTCACGCCGATCTGTCCCAGATCGGTGTCATCGTCGTGCGCACCGACAGCTCGGTGCCCAAGCACAAGGGCCTGTCCGTCTTCCTCATCGACATGAAGACCCCCGGCGTCACCGTACGTCCGATCGTCGACATGAGCGGCGAGGTGAACGAGTACAACGAGGTCTTTCTCGAGGACGTGCGGGTGCCTGCGGCCAACAGGCTCGGCCAGGAGGGCGACGGCTGGCGCATCGTGGTCGAGCAGCTGCAGACCGAGCGCCAGGGCATGACCATGCCGGGGGCGGTGTGGGGGTCGGGCCCGACCGCGCGCGAGCTCATGGACGGATTGATCAAGACCGGTCGCATCAAGAACCCGCTGATCCGCGACGAGGCGGCCAAGCTGTTCGTCGAGGGCGAGCTGTTGCGCCTGCTCACCTACCGGCACCTGAGCAACAAGATCAACGGCAAGCCCGCCGGCGTCGAGGGCAATCTCGGCAAGATGATCGCCTCGCCGCACGGCCAGCGCCTGAGCGATCTGGCCAAGCGCAGCCAGGGCACCGCGGGCATGATCAAGGACAGGGACGTGCTGCCGCTGCCCGACAAGCCGTACGGACTGTTCGACAACTGGGATTATGCCTACTGGTTCAGCCCGGCGGCGACGCTCGGCGTCGGCACCCAGGAAATCCTCAAGAACACCGTCGCCGAACGGATCCTGGGCTTGCCGCGGGATCTGGATCCCACCGCCGCCACCCCCTTCAACCAGATCAACAGGCAGCAGGCCACCGGCCCTCGCGCCGCGGCCGAACGCTAGAGCGCTTCGCGATTGGGTGGGCTCACCCAATCGCGGAGGAAGCGCTCCAGATTCAAAAGGTTATGAGCATTTCTCTGCCATTGGATGATCCCATCCAATGGCGAAATGCTCCAGCGGACGGCGAGCGACCCCGCTCGACCGGCCCCGTTGCCATCGCAAGGAGACGCCCATGAACTTCACGCTCAGCGACGACCATCTGGCGCTGCGGGACGCAGCCCAGGTGTTTCTCGACAAGGAAGTCGACCTGAAGCCCCTCCTCGTTCCGGGGGCGACGGTCGCGCAGGCCGCCTACGAGCCGCTCTGGCGCAAGATCGCCGAGCTCGGCTGGCCCTCGCTCATCGTGCCCGAGGCCTACGGCGGGCTCGGCATGAGCTATATCGACCTCGCCATGGTCGTCGGCGAGATGGGGCGCACGCTGGCCCCCTCCCCCTTCTTCGGCACGCTCGCCGGTACCTGGGCGGTGCTGAAGGCCGGCTCCGAGGACCAGCGCTCGCGGCTACTGGGCCGCGTCGCCGGCGGCGAGATCAAGCTCGCCCTGGCGGTGGCCGGCCAGGACGGCGGTATCGGCGACGGTGTGACGGCGACAGCCGCCGGCGGCGGCCACCGGCTGACCGGGACGGCCTGGTACGTCGTAGATGCCGCCGCCGCCGACCAGATCATCGTCGCGGCCCGTGTCGGCGGAGCGACGCGCTTCTTCGTCGTCGACGCCAAGGCGGCCGGCGTCTCCGTCACCTTGCTCGACTGGCGCGACGTCACGCGCCAGGTCGGCACCGTGACCCTCGCCGACGTGCCCGGCGAGTTGCTTACCGGCAGCGACGATCACACCTGGCCCTGGGTGCGGGACCGTCTCTACCTCGTGCTCGCGGCGGAGAGCGCGGCCGGCACGCGGGCGGCTCTGGACGACGCGGTGGGCTACGCCAAGGAACGCTTGGCCTTCGGCCGGCCGCTCGGCGCCTTCCAGGCGATCAAGCATCAATTGGCCGAGATCGCCGGCCAGGCGGAGTGTGCCGCCGCCGCCGTGCACTACGCCGCGTGGGCGCTGACCGAAAGCGATCCCCGGGCGCCGCTCGCGGCAGCCATGGCCCAGAGCTACGCCAGCGAGGCTTATCGCGACGCGACCTACCGGAACATCCAGGTGTTCGGGGCGATCGGCTTCACCTGGGAAATGAAGAACCACCTCTACTACAAGCGGGCTCGTTGCAACGCGGAGTTGCTCGGACCGCCGGCACAGCAACGGGAGGAGATCGTCCAGCAGCTCGAGCGCGAGGCGGCTTGAGGTCCACTATTCGAGAATCGCTCAAACCTGTGCACCGCGCATGAAATTCGTGCGACAATCTGACATATGCCGCGCCGGTGATCCCGGCCCGGCCGCCGGCTGCGGCGGGGCCCGTCCGGCCGCTTCCACCGGAGAAGGGCTAAGCGACCGCAGCCGTTAGGATATTTCCGCTCGTTCGGATGGCCCGCAAGCGCCGTTTGCGCCGACCGAGAGGCTCTCGGGCGGACGCCGACGTGCAGTTTGCGGGACTTCCCGCGATTTGGCATGACGTGCCGGAGCCGCGGCGACGCGGTGTATCATGCTTGGCCGCTCGCCACCCGGAGCGGTCAACGGGAATGTCTATGTCGAAGTCTGATACCGTGTCGGCGAAGCCTGCCTCCAAGTCACGATCGGCCGCCGCCGCCACCCGTATCGAGAACGCTTCCAAATCCAAAGTAAAGAGCGCCGACACGGCGACGGTGCGCGCCGCGACCGCCCGCCCCCGCCGCACGCAGGCCGAGCGGAGCGAGGCCACGCAGAAGAAGCTGCTCGACGCCGCGATCCAGATCCTGCGCAAGAGCGGGTTCAGCGGGCTGCGCACGAGCAAGGTGGCCGAGCTCGCCGGTGTGTCCGAGGGCGCGCAGCTCCATCATTTCCCGACCAAGCGGGACCTGTTCGTGGCGGCGCTGGGCCACCTGAACGAGAATTTCGCGCTCCACAGCAAGCATCGCGCCAAGCAGGCGGAGGCCTCCGACGACCCCATCGCCCGGGTCATCGACGATGCCCATTACTTCTTCTTCAGCGACTTCTTTTTCGTCGAGCTGGCCGTGGCCATGGGCGATGCGGACGTTCAGGATGTGCGCCGCGAGGCCTATGAGACATCGCGCGCCAGCCGCTTTGCCGTGGAGGCGGCATGGCTCGACACCCTCGTGGCGCGCGGCATCCCCCGCGATGTCGCCCGTGACGTGCTGACGCTGACGCTCAGCGTCGTCCGCGGCTTTGCCGTCCGCACCTTCATCGACAACGATCCGGAGCGATTTGCGCATCTCTACGGGGTGTGGCGGGAGATCATCGGCAGCTACCTGGCCCGGCACGTCGCCGACGGCGATGCGGCCCGCGACGATCGGCTGGCCATTGCTCCGCCGCGGGCGAGCGCGGCGAGGCGCCGAAAGGCGCGCGAGTGAGCCTGGCACTGGCGGTGGCGTCGCGCCTGCGGTGGCCCGCGGCTGGCCCTGCGCGCCATGCAAACGCCAGCCGGACGTGGTAAGCGGCGCCGAACGATCCGGCGATGAGCGTGAGGCGATGGGCGGGGCCGTCAGGGAAGCAGCTTCGGGCGAGGCCGGGCGCGAGGCTCAGCCCCCGGGAACGGATCGGTCGGCGGGGGCGAAGCTGCGGCGCGTCCTGCTGCTGGCCGCCCTCCTGGTGGTCTGCGCCATCGGCTACGGCGTGGTGCTGCAGCGCTTCGACATCTCGGAAGAGCCGGTTGAGGCGCAGTTCGGCGCGCCGCCCGGCGAGGCCGCGCTCGTGCTCTACCTGCAGGCCGTGGCAGTCGATTCTCCGCAAGAGACGATGCAGCTGCGCATCAGCGTGCTGCCTGCTCCGGCCGGCGGCCAGCCACGTGCGGCCGTTGCCGAACGCGACCTGGTGTTGCGCATCCACCGCGACGCCTTCGTCGAGCACATCCCAATCCAAGCCAGCCAGCCCCTCCCCGAGGTCACCCGCAACTTCGATCTCAGTAACGGCAGCATCCGGTATTACCCCCTCGACCGCTTCACCTCGTCGGTGCATCTGAGCGTCGTCGGCAAAGCCGCCGACGGCAACGAGGCGGCGTTGCCGATCCGCGTCAGGATGTGGGAGGGCATCCTCGGCTTCACCGTTCGTGGCCACGAGCTGGCGCCGGCCGATCCGCGGGAGCGGAAGCTCAGCTTCAGCATCCGCCGCACCGGAGCGGTGAAATTCTTCAGCATCACCATCTACGGCGCGATGGTGGTGCTCACGCTGTGCGCGCTCGCCATCGGCGGCCTGGTCTTCGCCGGCGTCCGGAAGATCGAGGCCACCCTGGTCGGCGCCATGGGCGCCATCGTGTTCGCCCTGCCGGCGCTGCGCAACGCCCTGCCCGGCACGCCGCCGCTGGGCATCCGCGCCGACGTGCTCGTCTTCTTCTGGGCCGAGACCGGCGCTGTCATCGCCCTGTCGCTGTTCATCGCCGCCTGGGTCCGCCGCGGCTCGCCGCCGTGAGGGCGGTGGCGGACAGCGTGCCGATCATCCCGCCGCGGCCATCGGACCCCCTATTGCTCCGACTGTGACTGTGCTGCCGCACAGAGGCGATCACGACAATCGCCACGCGAGCCATGGCTTGACGGCAACCGCTGGGCCGGTATGGTCCTGATCCTTGTCGGAATGCAACATGGCGGCTGCAGACGGCGACAAGCGAGCGGACCTATATTGGAGACTGGCGAATGCTGGAGAGATGGAAAGATTCATAGTCTACTTTTAGCTTTGAACTTCCATCGATGTCGTTCGTAGTTGTCTTCGACCTCTCGAGGTCGGCCGAAGCCACGCTCACCTGAAAATTCGCACGCACTCTCGCCAGCATAGAGCCGGCAGATGCTTGATCTGCCAGGAGTCAGAAATTTGCCCACGATGGATGAACGCGTCCCCTCCGCCGCACCGGTCGTCACGGCTGTTGACGGGGTCGGCCAAGAGATATCCCGTTTCGCCCGTCTTATCGCCTGGCTGGATAAGGTTGCACCTGTTGCAACGACCATCGCCTACACGACGGTCGACGGCACGGCGAAGGCCGGCGTGGACTACGAGGCAGCATCGGGCATCTTGACCATTCCCGCGGGTACGACGAGCGCTGAGGTGTTCATCCCAATCGTCGATGATCAACTCAAGGAAGACGACGAGACGTTCGGGGTCATTCTGTCGGACCCGAGCGGCGCCTTGTTCCCCGACGGAGCCACGACGCTGACGGCCACGGTCACGATCCGCGACGACGACAGACTTGTCGGGGGCGATGGCGATGACACGATCTACGGCAGCGCCTGGGACGACACGATCACCGGCGGGGGAGGCAATGACATTCTCTACGGCGGCAGCGGCGGCATTGACAGCATCTACGGCGGCGCTGGCGACGATGTTCTCTGGGGCACCCAAGGTAACTTCGACGGCGGAGACGGGTTCGACTTCGTCACCTACGACTTCGCCGCCGCGAGCGTCGCACTTGAACTTGATCGCTACGGTATAATCGGTGACCGAGCAAGCCTCACGTTCGTGCAGAGGCTCGACGGAATCGAGGGTGTAGTCGGCTCGAAATTCAATGACGAGCTGATTGGCAATTCAGCCGACAATCAGCTGTTCGGCAATGACGGCGACGACGGGTTGTATGGAGGCGATGGCAACGACTTTATGTCTGGCGACAAGGGCAGCGATATTCTGTTCGGAGGCGCTGGAGTTGACATCCTTTACGGCGGCGATGGCAGCGATACGCTGAGCGGCGGCGCCGACGGCGACAGAATTGACGGCGGCGCAGGCTTTGACTTCGCGACTTACACCAGCTCTGACTCGGCCGTCGCCGTCAGGCTTGATATCGGCGCCGGGCTCGGCGGCGATGCCACCGGCGACGTGCTGACCGGTATCGAAGGGCTCGTTGGATCGCGCCTCGGCGATCAACTGGCGGGCGACAATTTCGACAATCAGATCTTCGGCCAAGGTGGTGATGACGCGATCGATGGCGGTGCAGGCCAAGATTACATCTCCGGTGATGCCGGCAGCGATGCTCTTTTCGGCGGCGATGGCGATGATTTTCTACGTGGGGGTCTCGGCAGCGATTTGCTCGACGGAGGAGCGGGCTTTGACTTCGCCCTTTACGATTCCGCCGTTGTTGCCCGTCTCGACATTGGCGTAGCGTTGGAGGGCGGTTACAGCATCGACATTCTGACCAATGTCGAAGGCCTCGTCGGATCACGGTATGCCGATACACTGCTCGGCAACGACGCGAGCAACCAACTGATCGGGAACGGCGGCGCCGATGCGCTCTCGGGCCTCGGGGGTGACGATCTGCTGCTCGGCGGCGACGGCAACGACCTGCTGCTCGGAGGCGCAGGAGCCGATACGCTCTACGGTGACGCTGGGGCCGACCAATTCTACTTCGCCGCAGCCGACAACGCCGCGGGCGTCTTCGATGTCATCGCCGATTTCCAGGACGGCCAGGACCAGATCTACCTGATCGGCTGGAACCCGGCCACGCTGGCCGCCGTCGACGTGGACGGCAACGCCGTGCTGACCACGACCGACTCCGGCTACATGACCGGGGTCATCATCGTCGGCGCGACGGCTGCCCAGGTCATGGACCAGGTCCATCTCGTCTGAGATCCGGCTGGCCGACGGGCCGACGGGGCACACACCTGCACGGAGGCCCCCTCGTTCCTCACGTGTGACTGCGGCGCCTCACGAGGAGAGCGAGGACAATCCGCGCGCGAATTCCGGCTTGACGGCAATCGGGCGGCCGCTACTGTCTCGCTTAGGCCGTCCGGAAACCGTCGGGTGGCATGCGATTGGAACGAACGACCTTATGCGGAGCTTCGCCGGATCATGTTCGACGAAAGATAATTTGATCCTGCGCAATACGGCCCGCATGCTCGCCGCCTAGCGGCCTAATCACGCCAGTTCTCCGCTTTCGCTGCATCTCGCAACATCGCCGACCTCGCGACGGCGGGAGGTCATGTCATGTCAATGCCTGAGAACGCGCCCGGCACAATCGTGCGCGTGTCCACCGATTCCGCCGGCGGCCAGGGGAACGACGGCAGCTATGCCCCGACATTGTCGCCGGACGGGTCCAAGGTTGCCTTCCTATCTTATGCCACCAATCTGGTGGACGGCGATACGAACGGTCGGCCGGACATCTTCGTCAAGGACCTCGCGAACGGTGCCGTCACGCGGATTTCCACCAGCAGCACAGGCGAGCAGGCAAACGGCGGCGCCTACAATCCGGTGTTCTCTCCGGACGGCACCAAGATCGCGTTCCTATCGGACGCCAGCAATCTCGTGGCCGGCGATACCAACGACGACACCGACATTTTTGTCAAGGATCTGAGCTCAGGTGTCGTCACCCGCGTCTCGACGGACCAGTTCGGTGGTCAGATCAAGGCCAACTTCGGCCGACCGGTGTTCTCTCCGGACGGAACCAAGATCGCTTTCAGCTCCACCGCCGCGGATCTGGTAGCAGGCGACACCAACGGCTGGACCGACGTGTTCGTCAAGGACTTGGTCACGGGGGCAGTCACGCGCGCATCAACCGGTGCAGCGGGGCTGCAGGCGAACGCAGAGAGCCACAATCCGGTACTTTCGCCGGACGGAACGAAGATCGCCTTCTGGTCCGTCGCCACCAATCTCGTGGACGGGATTTCAACGTCCCGAGGTCAGATCTTCGTCAAGGATTTGACGACCGGCGTCGTCACGCTCGCGTCATCCAACGCGGCCGGAACCGCGGCCATGGATGTGGGCGGTTGGCAAGTTTTCTCGCCGGATGGCACCAAGATCGCCTTCTATGCCATCGACAGCACGCTCGTCACCGGCGATACCAACAAGGCGTCCGACGTCTTCGTCAAGGATCTCGTTACTGGCGCGGTCACGCGGGTATCGACGAGCAGCTTGGGAGTTCAGGCGAACTCGTTCAGTGTCGACCCTGTGTTCTTGGAAGATGGCACAAAGATCGCGTTCTACTCGGAAGCGAGCAATCTGGTCGCCGATGATACGAACAACAAAGGCGATATCTTCATCAAGGACCTGACCACCGGCGCCATCACACGCCTGTCCGTTGACGGGGACGGCGGCCAAGCCAACGGCGCCAGCTACCGGCCGTCGTTCTCAGCTGACGGAAGCAATGTCGCGTTCCTGTCGGAAGCGAGCAATTTGGTTGCGGACGACACCAACGGCCAGCCGGACGTCTTTGTCGTGGGGGTCAGCGACCACCTGGCGCCAGTGGTCTCCGTCGGGGGCGTCGACATCGTTGAGCAGGACGCCGGCGTCACGGACGCCCGATTCACGGTGACCCTGAATGCGACGTCCTCGACGGCGGTCAAGATCAGTTACGCAACGGCTGACGGCACCGCCGTAGCCGGATCCGACTACGAGGCCACCTCGGGCACCTTGATCATCCCGGCCGGCAGCACGAGCGGCACCATCTCCGTCCGCGTCTTCGGGGACGGCGTCGCCGAGCCCAACGAAACCTTTGCGCTTGTCCTTTCCGCGCCGAAGGGAGCCACCTTCGCCGGCGGAGCCGCCACGCTCGCGGCCACTGGCACGCTCATCAACGATGACGCGCCGGCAAGTACCGACGGGGACGACGTCCTGCCCGGCGGGTCCAGCGGCGCGCTTTCCGGCGGCGGTGGCTTCGATCTCGTCTCCTACGACCTCGCCCAGATGGGCGTCGTGGTCGACCTCGCTGAGGGTTTTGGCATATCCGGGCCGACCAGCATCGACTTTCTCGACAGCATTGAGGGGGTTATCGGGTCAAGCTTCACGGACGAGCTGTATGGCGACGATGCCGGCAATCAGCTGTTCGGCAATGACGGCAACGATGCACTCGTCGGTCGCGGCGGCAACGACGCGCTGTACGGCGGCTCCGGCATCGATGGCCTGTCGGGCGGGGACGGAGACGACCTCCTGATGGGAGGCGACGGTCCGGACACCCTCGGCGGCGGCGCCGGCAACGACCTGCTGAGCGGCGACGACGGCCGCGACACGCTGCTCGGCGGAGCCGGCGGCGATTTGCTGCGGGGCGGAGCCGGTCCCGACGAATTGGATGGCCGCGCCGACGTCGACTACGCCCTCTACGACACCTCTCCGGCCGGCGTCGTCGTCCGCCTCGATCTCGGCACGGGCGCAGGCGCCGATGCCGCCGGCGACACCCTCGTCAACATCGAAGGGCTGATCGGCTCGGCCTTCGCCGATACGCTGATCGGCAGCAACGGCGACGATGTCCTGATCGGCAATGACGGGGCCGACACGCTCATGGGCCTCGGCGGTGCCGATGCGATGGCGGGCGGTGCCGGCGACGACGTCCTCCTGGGCAACGACGGCGGCGACGCCATGGACGGCGGCGACGGCAATGATTTCATCTCCGGCGACAGCGGCAACGACACGCTGCTCGGCGGCGCCGGCGACGATTTTCTCCGCGGCGGCAGCGACGGCGACTGGATCGATGGCGGCGCCGGCCTCGACTTCGTCCTCTACGACACCTCGGCGGCGGGCGTCGCCGTCCGCCTCGACATCGGTGCCGGCCTCGGCGGCGACGCCACCGGTGACCTCTTCACGGGCATCGAAGGCGTGGTCGGATCGGGCTTCGCCGATGCGCTGCTCGGCAACGATGGCGACAACCAGTTGCTGGGCGGCGACGGCGACGATGTCCTGGCGGGCCTTGCCGGCAACGACCTGCTGAGCGGCGGCGCCGGCAGCGACCTGCTGCTCGGCGACCTCGGTAACGACGTGCTGGCCGGCGGGGCCGATGCCGACACTCTCGTCGGCGGCGCCGGTGCGGACATCTTCTACTTCGCCGTCGCCGACAACACGGCTGGCGTCTTCGACGTCATCACCGACTTCCAGGACGGCGAGGATCTGATCTACCTGCAAGGCTGGAGCCCGGCCAAGCCGGCTGCCGTCGACGTGGACGGCAACACTGTGCTGACCACGATCGACTCCGGCTACATGACCGGGGTCATCATCGTCGGCGCGACAGCGGCCCAGGTCATGGACCAGATCTACCTGATCTGAAAGGAGGGCGGACGGGTTTACTCGTTCCGCCCTTGGATAAGCCTCGCGAAACCCTCTCGGCGTCGATCAAGAGTCGGCGCCGGTGGTATGAGATGCCGCCATCGATCGTGCCCGGCATCGGCAGTGCCCACTATCCAAGGACGCCGGAGTTGCGCAAGCCCACGATCTCCTGGGGCCGGACGCCAAACTCGGCAAGCACGTCATCGGTGTGCTCGCCCAGGCGAGGCGGCGTCCGCAAGGGTGGTTCAGCGACGGACGACAGCGTCAGCGGCGAGCCGATCGCCCGCACCGTGCCATGCACGGCATCCTCCAGGCTGACGATGGTTTTGTTGTAGGCCACTTGCGGGTGCTGAAGCGCCTGTCGCAGGTCGTAGACAGGCGAGCACAGCACGTTGTTCGCCTCGAAGCGCCGCAGCGCCTCCTCTGTCGTGAGAGCCACCACCGCCGCCTCGATCAGCGGCCAGAGCAGCGGCTTGTTCTTGCGCTGGAGCGCCAGGCTGGCGAACTCGGGCCGCTGCGAAAGATCCTCTAGCTCCAGCGCGCGACAGATGTCCGCCAGCGGATTGGGGCGGAACACGCCGGCGAGCGTCAGGGCGCCGTCGCGCGTCTTGACGATCCCCACCAAAGTGTCCCGGATCCAGTCCGTGTCCTTGTCGCGCAGCATCAGCTGCACCGCCTCCATCTGCTGCATGGACAGCAGCGTGTCGAGCAATGACACATATACGCATTGGCCTTCGCCCGTACGTTCACGGTCGTAGAGGGCAAGGAAGATCCCCTGTGCGATCAGCATCGCGCCGGCGTAGTCGGACACCGTGGCCGGCAGGATCTTCGGCGTTCCGTTCAGATCGCTGTTGCGCGCGGCGATGCCCGAGACCGACTGCGCCAAGAAATCCTGGCCGGGCCTGTCGACCAACGGCCCTCCCGAGCCGAAACCGGAGCCCCAGGCGTAGATCAGCCGAGGGTTGGCGTCCTTCAAGGCCTCGTAGCCGAGCCCGAGCCGCTCCGCCACACCGGGACGGAAATTGTGCACGACGACGTCGGCCTGCTGCGCCAGCTGTCGGCCGAGATCGCGCCCCTCAGGCCGGTCGAGATCGATGGTAACGCTACGCTTGTTGCGGTTCGACGCCATGAAGTAGGCGCTCTGGCCGTTCGGCTCGGTCAAGTAGGGATCGAAGGTGCGGCTCAGGTCGCCGCGGCCGGGCACTTCCAGCTTGATCACGTCGGCCCCGAAGTCACCGAGGATCTGCGTCGCCCAAGGACCAAGGCCGACCTGAGTGAGATCCACCACCCGTATCCCGCCCAGGGGCATCCGCGCCTTTGCGTTCATGTCAATACTCCCCAGCGATGGCTTCCCGGACGTCGATCAACAGACCAGGAGGAATGCAGCCTCGCGCCCGGCGCGACCGGCCTCGGACCGGGAACGCCGAGCTGCCGCCCGCCGCGGACGCCCCCTCCGCGCCGGCAGCGCGCGCTCAGGCCGACAGGTACTTTCGCGCCAGCTGCGCCTTCATCAGCTCCGTCGCGCCGGCGTAGATCCGCTGCACGCGGGAAGCCGCATAGAGCCGCGCAATCGGCATATCCTCCATCATGCCGCTGCCGCCCCACAGCTGAAGGCACTTGTCGACGACGCGACTCTCCATCTCCGGCAGCCAGATTTTCGCCGCGGCACCATCGTCACCGGTGAGCGTGCCTTGCTCGAGCCGATGGATCATGCCGTGCAGGAAAGCCCGTCCCACCGCCAGCTCCGTCTCGACCTCGGCCAGGACGAACTGCGTATTCTGAAGGTCGATCAGACGCTGCCCGAAGATCTTGCGCGCTCGCGCATAGTCGAGTGTCATGTCGAAGGCGGACTCGGCGGCGCCGAGCGAGCGCGCCGCCATCTGCAGCCGATCGGTGGACATGATGCTGCGAAAGATCCGCAGCGCCTGCCCTTCGGCGCCGATGCGGTTCTCCAGCGGCACCCGCACATCGTCGAAGAAGATCTCGCCGGTGTCGCACGCCTTGAAGGCCGCGGTGCGGGTTCGCCGCCGCGTCACGCCCGCGGCATCGCCCGGAACCGCGATCATGGTCAGCGCCGAACCGGTGTCCGTGGGAACCCGCACGACGGCATAGATCAGATCGGCCTTGGCGCCGTTGGTGATCATGCTCTTGCTGCCGTTGATGACGTACGCGCTGCCGTCCCGCACCGCCGTCGCGCGCAGCAGGGTGACGTCGCTCCCGGCCTGGGGCTCCGTCACAGCCAGCGCCTGGATCAGATCCCCGGAAAGGATCCCCGGGAACCAGCGTCGCTTCTGCTCGGCCGTGCCATGCTCGACCAGGGTGCTCGTCAGCACGTCGCTGTTGAGAGAGGAGCCGGTCATGGCAGCTTCGGGCGAACGGCCGAGCTCCTCCGAGATGATCATCGCGGCCAGGCCGCTCACCCCGGCGCCGCCGAACGCCTCGGGGATGACCGTGCCCAGGATGCCGGCCCGGCCTGCGGCCCGCCAGAACGACCGGTCAAGGCCGTGAGCTTCGAACTCCGGCAGCCGCGGCGTGAGCTCCTTGGCAAAGAAAGCCCGCACGGTACGGCGAAAAGCTTCCAGTTCGTCACTATAGGGCCCATCCATACGAACGTCTCCACCGAAGAGGGCGTTGGAGCGAAACCGTTCAGCTTCGCCTCGCGCCAGCTCTACGTGATCGTCGCGATCTGCTCGCGGCGCGATGTCTTGGTTCCGATGCTTCGCCGAGTTCGCCGCTCTGCGCTGAGCAGCCGACCGCTCACATGGTGCAGCCCCCGGAGTCGAGCGGACGGAACGCCTGCTCGCCCGAGAACGTCTTGACCAGCTCGTAGTAATCCCAAGGATACCTCGATGCCTGCGGCGACTTGACCTTGAACAGGAAGACGTCGTGCATCTTGTGCCCATCCCGGCGGATCGAGCCCTTGCCGAACAGCGGATCGTCGGTCGGCGTCGCCTTCATGGCTGCGATCGTGGCGCGGCCGCTGCGCTTGGCCTCGGCAACGCCCATGGCGGCCGCGACTTTGAGGTAGTGGGTGACAGCCGAGTAGTCGCCCGCCTGGCACATGTTGGGCATCGCCCCGCCCATCTGGGCGCCGAAGCGCTTGGAGACGGCGCGCGTGCCCTCGTCCCGGTCCCAATAGAAGGTTTCGGCAATATAGAGGCCCTGCGCCGCCGGCAGGCCGACGTCATGGATGTTGTTGATCAGCGAGATCAGCAACGCGATGCGCCGGCCGTCCTTGGCGATGCCGAATTCGGCCACTTGCTTGATGCAATTGGTCGCCGCGTTGCCGGGCGTGGCCAGGGCGATGACCTTGGCGCCGCTGGTCTGCGCCTGCAGCAGGTAGCTCGAGAACTCGCTGGTGTCGTAAGGAAAGCTCACTTTGCCGACGACCTTGCCGCCTGCCTTCTGGACGAAGCCGGTGGTGTCTTCGACCAGTTGGTGGCCGAGCTTGAAATCCGCCGTGATGAAATACCAGCTGTCGCCGCCGTCAGGCACCAGGGCGTTCACAGTCGGCGAGACGATGCCGTAAGTGTCGTAAGTCCACTGCACGTGGTTGGGGCTGCAATACTTACCCGTCAGGTCGGACGCGCCCGATTCTGTCAGCAAGCCGACCTTGTCGAATTTTTCGAGCAGCGGAATGGTGCCGATCGCCGCCGCCGACAGTGGCAGGCCGATGATCACATCGACGCCGTTCTGTTCCAGCCACGACCGCGCCAGGCCCAGCGCCAGATCCGGCTTGGACTGGAAGTCGCCGACGATGAGCTCGACCTTGCTGCCGAAGTTCGGATGCGCCTTGTGGAAGTCTTCGATAGCCAGCCTGATGGCGGCAGCGGAGCCGGCGCCGGTGATGTTGGCCGACGGGCCACTCATGTCGGTCAGCAGGCCGATGCGGATCACCGGCGCGTCCGCCGCGCGTGCGCCGGTCAGCGAGCCGACGGCGAGGCCTGCGGCAGCGCCGACCAGCGCACGGCGAGAAATGTCGAAAGGCATGGCGTTCCTCCCCTGGATTATGAAGTCTTGCTGCCCTCAGGATTCGAGGACTTCCCCCGCGCCGCGTAGACGGCGACGCGTGCTCAGAGATCGAGGACGAGCTCGTCGCCCTTGGCGCCGGAGCAGCAGATCATCATGGTCTCGCCGGCGGCCCGCTCCGCTTCGCTGAGAATGCTGTCGCGGTGGTCGGCCAGCCCGGCTATGATCCGCGTCTCGCACGAGCCGCAGATGCCCTCCTCGCACGACGACGGCACGTCGATGCCGGCGGCACGTACCGCCTCCAGGATCGACTGGCCAGGCGCGACGGCAAGCTCGAGGCCGCTGCGGGCCAGCTTCAGCCGGAAGCCGCCGGCGGTCGCGGCCTCCTGCTTGGCCGTGAAGTACTCGACATGGACGCGGCCGGCCGGCAGGCCGGCGGTCGCGCGCTCGAAGGCGCCCAGCATCGGCTTGGGCCCGCAGCAGTAGAGGTGCGCGCCCGACGGCGCCGCGGCGACGACGGCAGCGACGTCCAGGACGCGCCCGCCTGCCTCGTCGTCGAAATGGAACGCGACGCCGGACCGGCGCTCCAGCTCCGCCAGGAATGCCGCATCGGCGCGTGAGCGGCTCGCGTAGGACAAGGACCAGGAGGCCCCGAGGCGCTCCAGCCGCTGCACCATGCTCCAGATCGGAGTGATGCCGATGCCGCCGGCGATGAGCACGCTATGGGGTGCCGCCTCGTCGAGGGCGAAATGGCAGCGAGGGGGGCTGATGTTGAGCACCGTGCCGACCCGGAGCTGATCGTGCATGTAGAGGGAGCCACCGCGCCCCTCCGGGTCGCGCTTGACGCCGACCACGTAGCTCAACGGCCGGGCCTCGGGCACCACCACGGAGAATTGCCGGACCACGGCGCCGGGCAGATGCACGTCGATGTGCGCGCCCGGCACTGCCTCCGGCAGAACCCCGCCGCCGACGGGGGCGAACTCGTAGAGATTGATGTCTCGCGCGGCATAGCGCTCGGCGATCAACCGAGCCGGCATCACATCGGCGGTCACACCGTGCTCCGGTTCCCATCCCGCCTCGCCCTGCGCGCACCCTAGCACCAGAGATCACTCCCGACCTGCCGCCGATGAGTCCGGGACCGCAGCCTGCTCATCATTCTCCCACGATTAAGTCATAAAATGTATATTGTCAATTAAAATGTATTATCATGGCGGGACGCAAACGGGCCAGCTTTGTAACTCGCACGTGCCTGACGCTGTTGTTAGGGGACGATCAGCCGGGATCGAGCTGTGGCTGGATCAGCGCTCGCCGGCTTGCGTCGGGCTGCCGGCCTGACCATGAGGGTGTCGACGATTTCGCTGGCGGCCTCGGCGGTACGGCGGAAGTGATCTTCCAGCAGAGCCGTCGCGCGCTGGGCGTCGCGCGCCAGCGCCGCGTCGGCGATGGCCTGGTGCTCGGCATCGACGTCACGCTCCTCCTTGACCAAGGCCGCCGTCAGCCGCCGGTAGCGATCGGACTGTTCGAACAGCATGGCGCGAATACGCAGCAGCCACTCGCTGTCGCAGGCGGAGACGAGCGCCGCGTGGAAGATGGCATGGGCTGCGGCCCAATCCTCGGACATGCGCGGTGCCAGGTCTCCCGACACTCGCTCAAGGCGTGAGAGCCGGTGCAGCGCCGCGACGATCGCGGCCTCCCACTCCACGCCGCCGTGCAGCATGGCCCGCGTGAGGCAGATCCCCTCGACGGTGGAGCGCGCGACGGTCAGGTCCAGCAGGTCTTTCCGCGACACCACGCTGACGCTGAACCCCTTCTGTGCCTCGGAGACGACGAGGCCCTCGGCCGCCAGCCGTGACAGCGCCTCGCGCACGGCGCCCAGGCTGGCGTCGAGCTCGCCGCACAGGTTGGCGATGCGCAGGCGCGCGCCGGGCGGGTACTTGCAGGATAGGATGTCGGACCGCAGCGTCCGATACGTGCGCTCGGTCAGGCTCTTCGGCAGATCCCCGGTCATGGCGTCTCCGACCATTCCTCGTCTCTCGTCTGGCGCGAGCATCACACGCGCATTGGCCAAATAAATATATTTTAATTGACATCATACATTTAAAGGCAGTAGAGGTCCAGCCCTGTCAAGGCTGCCGCGCTGTCGAGGCGCCGTCCAACATCAGGAAACAGCATGCATTTTCTTGAGTTCGCCGACGCCGGACGTCAGGGCCTGGCCATCGTGCAATCGGGCGGCCGCGCCTTCGGGCTGCGGGAGGGCGAGCCCGGCTACCCCGGCTCGCTGCTGGCGCTCATCGCCGCCGGTGCCTCCCGGCTCGCCGACGCGGGCGCCACCTTAGAGCGTGCGCCGGAGATCGATCTAGCGACGGTCGAGACGCTGCCGCCGATCTCGCGGCCCGGCAAGATCATCTGCGTCGGCCTGAACTATCGCGATCACGCCAGCGAGACCAACACCCAGCCGCCCAGCCATCCGACCATCTTCGCCCGCTTTGCCTCCAGCCTGATCGGGGCCGGCGCGCCGATGATCCTGCCGATCGATTCCGAGCAGCTGGACTATGAAGGCGAGCTGGTCGCCGTGATCGGCAGGGCCGGCCGGCGCATTTCGCGCGACCGCGCGCTCGACCATGTGGCCGGTTATTCCCTGTTCAACGACGGCTCGATTCGGGACGTGCAGTTGCGGACGCCGCAGTGGACGCTCGGCAAGAACTACGACGCAACCGGGGCCTTCGGCCCGGTGTTCGTCACGGCGGACAGCCTGCCGGCCGGGGCGCGCGGCCTGCGCCTGACGACGCGGCTGAACGGGGCGGTGGTGCAGAGCGCCTCGACCGACGATCTGATCTTCGACGTCGCCACTTTGGTGTCCCAGATCAGCGATGCCGTCACTCTGGAGCCAGGCGACCTGATCGTCACCGGCACGCCCGCGGGTGTCGGGCTCGCCCGCAAGCCGCCGCTGTTCATGAAGGATGGCGACGTCTGCGAGGTCGAGGTCGACGGCATCGGGGTCCTGAGCAACCCGATCCGCGCCGAGGTGCGGGCGACGCCCAAGGCAGCAGCCTGAGCCGGGCATGAGGGCAGACCGTCGCGTTTGGTGAGGCCGCGCCGCCGAGCGGCCTGTCGGGAGGAAGCAAAGTTGAGCCATCTCATTCGCCAATTGGGCTACGTCGCCGTCGAGTCGCCGGATCCCGAGGCGCTGGCGCGGGACCTGACGGATATCGTCGGCCTCCGTGTCACCGAGCAACGCCAGGACACGACCTTCCTGTCGTGCCTGGACCGGCACCACGATGTCCGTATCCGCCGCGGCCCGCGGCCCGCGGCGCTGTCGATCGGCCTCGAGGCCATGGACGCCGCCGCGGTCACGGAAGCCGCCCGACGGCTCGCCAATGCGGGAATCGAGATCGTCGCCGACCAGCCGTCCTGCCCCGAAATCGAGCGGTCGGTCACGTTCCGGCTGCCCAGCGGGCCGATCTTCGAGGTGCACACGGCGGTGCCGCGGATCGGCCGGCCGACTCCGGCCGGAGCGCGGCCACGGCCGCGGCGGATCGAGCACATCAACATCCACGTCGACGACCCCGAGGGCACCCATGTGCTCCTCGTTGACGTGCTCGGCATGAAGCTGTCGGACCGCACCAACGACGGGCAATTCCGCTGGTATCGCGGCCATGACGGCTATCATCACACCGTCGCCATCGGTCCCGGCGACGGCCGGCTGCATCACTACGCTTTCGACATGCACGCCCTGAGCGATCTCTCGTCGATCGCCGACAATCTCGCCGGCAGCGAGCGGTCGCTGCTGTGGGGGCCCGGACGCCACGGCGCCGGCGGCAACATCTTCACGTATTTTCTCGATCGCAACGGCTGCGTCGTCGAAAGCTCGGTCGAGATGGACCGCATCGAGAACGACAACACCTATGAGCCGCGCAGCTGGGATGTCAGCGAGGGGCTGTCCGGCCGCTGGATCAACCTCTGGGGCGGTCCGCCCGCTCCTGCCTTCTTCGAAGCCGGGCTCCACTTCCCCGCCCCGGCTCCCGCCCGATGAGCTGCCGGCCGGAGCTTGGACATGTCTGATCAGCCCGTCCGGGAGGTCCCGGTGGCCATCGTCGGCGGCGGCCCGGTCGGGCTGGTGCTGGCGCTGCTGCTCGACCTCTACGGCATCGACTGCGTCGTCCTCAACGCCGCGCCGACGACCCGGTGGCACCCGAAGGGCAGCACCCACAACGCTCGCACCATGGAGCACTACCGGCGGCTCGGCCTGTCGGAGGCGATCCGGCAGATCGGCCTGCCACAGGATCACCCGACCGACGTCGCCTACTTTACCCGCTACGGCAGCTTCGAGCTGGCGCGTTGCCGCATGCCGACGAGCGCCGAGAAGCTGCGGACGATGGCCGCATCGGCGGCCACCGACCAGGTGCCGGAGCCGATCCACCGCGGCAACCAGATGTATGTCGAACGCTTCCTGTTCGATCATGCCGCGACCCGGCCGCACATCGCGCTGGCGTTCGGACGCACGGTGACCGCCATGGCAGACGAAGGCAGCCACGTTACCCTCGCAACCACGGGCGCCGATGGCGACGAGGTCACCTATCGGGCCCGGTATGCCGTCGGCTGCGACGGCGGCCGCAGCTTCGTGCGTAAGGTGCTCGGCATCCGCTACGGCGGCTTCGACCGCCTCGAGCAGGCCTTCCTGGGCGGCGCCATGATGTCGAGCTACGTGCGGGCGCCCACCCTCTACCGGGACTATCTCGGCTCACGGAGGGCGTGGCACTCCTGGGCGCTGAACCCGGATGTGCGCAGCATCCTCACGGCGCTGAACGGGGCCGACGAGTTCCTGGTGATGACCAAGGCGACCGGCAGCCCCGCCGATGTCGGCCCCGAGCAGGTCATCGCCCAGATCCGGGCGGCGACCGGGGACCCGGCCCTGCCGGTCGAGATCATCTCCCAGGAGCCATGGACCGCCGGCGCCGCGCTCGTCGCCGAGAGTTTTGGGCGCGGCCGCGTCTTGCTCGCGGGCGATGCGGTGCACCTGTTCACGCCCACGGGCGGCTTCGGCATGAACACCGGCATCGATGATGCGGCCAACCTGTCGTGGAAGCTCGCCGCTGCGGTCAACGGCTGGGGCGGCGCTGGGCTGCTGGCCACCTATGAGCAGGAGCGTCGGCCGGTCGCGCTGCGCAACACCCACGCCGCCCGCGAGCTCGCCAAGAGCGTCGGCGCAGTCGACCTCCCTGCCGGCGTCGAGGACGACACGCCGGACGGCGCGGACGCACGGCGCGAGCTGGGGGCCCTCCTCGACAGCTTTGGCGAGGAATACGCCTCGCTGGGCACGCAGCTCGGTGCCCGCTACGACGATTCCCCGATCGTCGTGCGCGACGCCGCCCCGCCGCCGGACGATCTGCTCGCCTATACGCCGAGCAGCATCCCCGGGGGACGCTCCCCGCATGTCTGGCTCGACTCCGGGCGCGGACGCAGCTCGTCGCTCTTCGACCGCCTCGGTCCCGGCTTCACGCTGCTGACCTTCGTCGATGGTGGCGCAGCGGCGGCCCGGATGCAGGTGGCGGCCGAACGCAAGGGGATCCCCCTCGCCCGCCTGCAGGTCGCCCACCCTGAAGCGCATGCGCTCTATGGCGTCGACCACGTGCTGGTGCGTCCCGATCAGCATATCGCGTGGCGCGGCGACCGGCTGCCAGCGGACGTGGATGGCCTGCTCGATCGGGTGTGCGGCGCCCCTGAGGCGAACGCCCATCCAGCACGTCAAAGTGATTTACTTTCGTTGACGTAATATATTTTTTTACTACACTCGTTCCAGCTTCAATCGGAGCCCTCGACGGCGCCGCGCGGTCAAACAATGGGAGGTTGGATTGCAGCCATCGCAGTCGAACAGCGTGCGTGATCTGGCGCGCGAGAACAACGAGATCCTGACGCGGGTCGGCCCCGGCACCGCGATGGGCGCCGCGCTGCGGCGCTTCTGGCTGCCGGCGCTGCTGGTGGAGGAAATCGCCAGGCCCGACAGCCCACCGGTGCGTCTACGCGTTCTCGGCGAGGACCTGGTCGCCTTCCGCGACAGCAAGGGCCGCGTCGGCATCGTCGACGCCTATTGTCCACACAAACGGGCGCCGCTGTTCTTCGGCCGCAACGAAGAGTGCGGACTGCGTTGCGTCTATCACGGCTGGAAATTCGATGTCGACGGCCATTGCGTCGACATTCCCAACATCATCCCGCCCGACAACTTCGAAAGCCTGGTGCGCCGCATGCGCATCACCGCCTACGAGACCCGCGAAGCCGGCGGCATCATCTGGATCTACATGGGGCCGAAGGACGCCATCCCCGATCTGCCGCATATGGAATGGATGGACCTGCCGCCGGAGTACGTGCACGTCTCGCGCTGGATCCAGCGCTCCAACTGGGTGCAGGGCATGGAAGGCGAGATCGACACCTCGCACATCAGCTTCCTGCACAAATCCGAGGACATGAGCGACAGCCTGGCGCGCGGCGCGTCGATCGCCGACGATGGCGCGCCGCTGATCTATATCAAGGAAACGCCGTACGGCTTCTATTACGGCGCCCGCCGCCGCTTTGAGGATCAGTATTACTGGCGCGTCAGCCATTGGATGCTGCCCATGTGGAGCGCCATTCCTGCGACACCGGAGTTCTACTTCGGGCAGGGGCGCGGCTGGACGCCGATCGACGACTACATGACGACCACCTTCGCCTACCGCTACCGGGTCGACCGGCCGCTCGGCGAAGAGGACATGGCGGAGATCCGTGACGGCGTCTCGTTCCCGCCGCGCATGACGCGGGGGGCGGTACAGCTGCCGCATGGCTACGTGATCGACACCTTCGTGCCCACCGCCAACAAGGGCAACGACTACCTGATCGACCGCGACATCCAGCGCATGCACAGCTTCACCGGCATCTTCGGCATCAACGAGCAGGACCGCGGGCTTCAGGAGTCGATGCCGGCGGCACCGGGCGAGCCGCCGGGCATCGTCGACCGGTCGGGAGAGCATCTGGTGGCTTCGGACGCCCCCACGGTCGCGGCACGCCGCCGCCTGATCAAGATGGCGCGCGACCTGCAGACGGGCACCGTGCCCGAGGCGACACGACGGGCCGACACCTACGGCGTTCGCGCCATCGCCAAGCTGTCGCCGATCGCCGACTTCGACGCGTTCATGGCCGAGAACGAGGCGGTGCTCCACGCAACCTACGCTCCCGACGATCGGGCTGCGGCGAGGCTCTGACGCACGATGCGGCTCGCGAACAAAGTGGCGCTGGTCACCGGCGCCTCGTCCGGCGTTGGCGCCGCGATCGCCCGGCGCTTTGCCCAGGAAGGCGCCAAGATCGTCGTCGCCGATGTGGTCGACGACGACGGCCGAGCGGTTGCGGCGGAGATTGCGGCAGGTGGCGGCACGGCGATTTTCTGTCACCTCGACGTGGCCCGCGAGGCCGACTGGGAGGCGGCCGTCGCGGCGACCCGGGCGGCCTTCGAGGCGCTCCATATCCTCGTCAACAACGCCGGCATCAGCGGCACGTCGTTCACCGACGTGTTCGACACGGATGGCTGGCAGCGGCTGATCGACATCAATGCCCGCGGCGCCTTCCTTGGCACCAAGCACGCCACCCGCGTGATGCGGGCTGCAGGCGGCGGCGCCATCGTCAATGTTTCATCGATCTCCTCGCACATCGGCCAGCGTGGCGTCCACATGGGCTACAACGCCTCCAAGGCAGCGGTGCGGCTGCTGACCAAGTCCACGGCGGTCGAGTTCGGCGCCGACAATATCCGCTGCAATTCCATTCACCCCGGCATGCTGCCGCCGATGCGCACCTCTGTCAGCTCAGCGGACCCAGCTTTCCGCACCAGGCTGCTCGAGCGCATCCCGCTCGGACGGCCCGGCCGGGCCGAGGAAGTCGCCGCCGCCGCTTTGTTCCTGGCCTCGGACGAAGCCTCCTACATCACCGGCGCCGAACTCAGTGTCGACGGCGGCTACCTGGCCTGCTGATCCGTTGCCGGCATCAAAGCGGGTTTGCGGTCTCCCCGGCAGGGGCTATGGACCTATCCGACACTGGCCCGGGGGAGACCTTGAGATGAGCGGCCCGACGACGATGCGTCATGCGATCCGGCACGAGATCCGCTACGGCAGCCGCGTGGTGCGCTGCTTCGCCGATCGCCCCGGCTCGCTCGACGCCCTGTTCCGCGCCGCCGTGGCGCGCTTCGGCGATCGCGACGCCCTCGTTCTGGACGGCACCCGCGTCACCTACCGCGCCCTCGACGAGACGGTGGAGCGCGTCGCCGCCAACCTGGTCCGTCAAGGGCTCGAGCCCGGCGCGCGCGTCGCCCTGCTGCTCGGCAACGGGCTGGAGTTCTTCTACGCCTTCCTGGCAGCGGCGCGGGCCGGCCTGATCGCGGTCCCCATGAACATCCGCCAGCGGCGGCCTGAGATCGAGTTCGTGCTCAACCAGTGCGAAGCGGCGGCGCTGATCTATGACGCGGCGCACGAGGCCAACCTGCCCGAGCGCGCCACCGTGCCGTCGCTGCGCCAAGCCTACGTGGTTGGCGACGGCAGGGCGACGCCGTTCGCGGGGCTGCTCACCCCCGGCGCCCGGGTGGCCTTTCCGGCGGTGGTCGAGGAAGACACGCTCTGCCTGCTCTATACGTCGGGCACCACCGGCAAGCCCAAGGGGGCGATGCTGACGCACGTCAGCACCATCCACTCCCTCATCCACTTCGAGCAGGGCCTGGGCCTCACCTCGTCGGATGTCTCGGTGCTGGCGGTTCCGGTCTCGCACGTCACCGGCCTTGTCGCCGTCTTCCTGGCGCTGCTTGCCGTCGGCGGCACGACCGTCATCATGCCGGCGTTCAAGGCCCGCACCTTCCTCGAGCTGGCGGCGAAGGAGCGGATGACATTCTCGCTCATGGTGCCGGCCATGTACAACCTCTGCCTGCTCGATCCAGAATTCACCACCTTCGACCTCGAGGCCTGGCGCGTGGCCGGCTTCGGCGGCGCGCCGATGCCGAGCGCCACCATCGAACGGCTGGCCGAGACGCTGCCCAATCTGGCGCTCAGCAACATCTACGGCTCGACCGAGACCTCATCGCCGGTCACCCTGCTGCCGCTGGGCGACATCGCCCGCAAGCCGGCCTCGGTCGGCAAGGTGCTGCCCTGCGCTGACGTGGTCATCGTCGACGACGAGGGACGGGAGGTGGCGCCGGGCGAGACCGGCGAGATCCTCATCGGCGGCGCCATGGTGGTGCCCGGCTACTGGAACAACCCGGACGGCGACCGGACGGGCTTCGTCGGCGGCTACTGGATCTCCGGCGACATCGGCTCGATCGACGCCGACGGCTACCTGCACGTCTTCGACCGCAAGAAGGACATGATCAACCGCGCCGGCTTCAAGATCTATTGCATCGAGGTGGAGAGCGTGATGACGCACCACCCGTCGGTGGTCGAAGCCGCCGTCGTCGGCGCCCCCGACCCGGTGCTGGGCGAGCGCGCACATGCCTTCGTCTTTGCCGACGGCCGGCCGTTCGACGCTGCCGACATCAAGCGCTTCTGCGCCGAGCGCCTGTCCGACTACAAGGTTCCCGACACCGTGACGAGCCTCGACGAGCCCCTGCCGCGCAACGCCAACGGCAAGATCCTCAAGACCGCGCTGCGGCAGTTGCTGGAGCAGCGCGGCCAGTCTAGATGACTATCTGCAGTAGGATCGCCGCGCCTCCAGCAACAGTGCGAAATCAGCGCTCGCATCGAAGTCCGTCATCCTGGTTTTCAGCGCCTCGAAGTGCTTCGCAAATGCGATCAGGAAGGCGGGTTGATCCGATTGAACGAGGGCTCGAAGCTCTTCGATGCGCGCTCGCTCGGCAGCGTCCGGGCAACCGCCGAACTGGAGCAACGCAACATAGTCGTTCACGAATGAAAGCGCATCCGCGCTCTGCTCACGATGAAATTGAAGCAAACGCTTGTAGAACGCGCCCTTCAGTCGCGACCGGAGGAGGATTATCAGCGCTCCGGGATCTTGCTCATCTGTGGAAGGGCGATCGAACCGCGAAAACACCTCGATCGCCGCCGGAAGATCCCCAAGGGTTTCGTAGACATCCCCCAACCGAGACGCCGGACGGCTCCGCGGCTCGTCCGCGTAGCCATACGTCTCGGCTCGCCTGAGCGCCCTGGTGTAATCGTCAAGGGCAAAGATCGGATATTGTACGCGCCAGAATGCGTCGCCGGCGTAGACGAGGGGCGTGGGCGATTCCGGCCGCATGGCGCCCATCAGCCGCGCTCCCGCCAGTGCCGCCGTGTAATACCTGTTGTTGAGGCAGTTGGTGGCGCTGTTCGCCACAAGCTCATAGATCTGCGCGCCGCGCGGATCGCCCCACCATCGTCCGGCGAAAGCTGACCACCAGGTTCCGAACAGCTGGTTCACGCCGCGGATGGCAGCACGGGCCTCGTCCGCCCCGGCACCTGTTGCGAGCGGCCCGAAATGCGCCAGAAAGCGCTCGCGCGGCAGAGTCGAGACGAACAGGAGCACCGCAGGCCCCAAGGCATCCGCATCGTCCGAGCCAGGTACACGCCCTCGATCGGCGGAAGCGGCGGTCGCCAGCAGCAAGCTCTCGATGTCGAGCCCGGCACTCACGCGCGGCGCAGTACGAGAGAGCCGGTACATGGCCTCCAGCCCCAACGGCGGCGCTGTCTCGACAAGAGTGCCGCAGAGGGACGTAGAGGGCAGCGTGCGCGGCAGGCCCCGAACGCTCTGCGCTTCCTCCAGCTGGCGCATTTCCTCCCGCGATAGCGAGCTCTCCTGAACAAAGCGCGCCGTCGCCGCCGCCAGGAACGGGTGCGCGTAGACGGGAGCGCCGATGATGCTTTGAACAAAGCCGAAGAGATCGCGTCCAGCCGCTTCGATGGTGCGGCCGTTCACATAGTCCCTGATCTGGATTGCAGCGCGTTCTGACGATTGCTGGTCTTGAGCGGCCCTGTACGGAAGCCAGCGAAACACAGAGCCGTCGACAAAAAATCCGATCCTCGTTCTGCCGGGATCCCAGAAGGCGTGAGCGCCGCTGTCGCGTCGGCCGCCGCCGGCGGCGGCCTCGAAGGCTTTGCGCGTGAAGTACGCCTCGACGCGCAAGCGCTGGCCGCGGATGGCCTTGGCAGGGATCAGATCGCGCAGGTTCTTGAAGCCGTCCCCGTCGGGGTCGACGCCGAAGCTCGCCGCCCGTGCCTCCTCCCGCGAGTGAGGCACCGCCATCACGCTGCGCATCATACTGTCCACGGCGTGATTGACGGCGACATAGACGTACGGCATGGCGTGACCGAGGCTGAGACCGGGCTGCCCCTTGAGAACCGCGTCAATCTCGGATGCCCGGTCGGCGCCCTCGTAAAACAACACGGATGACGCGTCGGCCTGGGTCAATCGCTTTTGCGCCAACGATGACGCGATCATATCCTCCTCGACGAACAGATCGAGGGTCGAATTCTCCACGCCGAAGGCGAGCAGCGGCAAATTTCGATACTCGAGACCAGCTTTGGCCGGACTGCTGAAATTTACGACCGCCAGAATAATAGACAGCAATGCATGTATTCGCATGTGCCCCCACCGTCAGCGATCTTATGGCCGTGATGCGGGCTTCCGTTCGCTGTATGTTCACATACACAACTCTGACGTGCCCAGCAAGCGCCAGCACGCTCCACCATGCTCGGCGCCGTCGAGCATGGCGCAGGGGGGCTCGGCCCGCGGCTTGCTTCCCAGCGCGGATGCACGAGCATCAGAACGAGGATAGTCAGGGGGGATCGGTCGCACGATGCAGCAACGCCCGATGACGATCGCCGTGGTCGGAGCCGGCCTTGCCGGCATGACGCTTGCCGGCCTCTTGCAGCGGGACGGTTTTTCCGTCCGCATCTACGAGCGGGCGCCGGCGTTCGCCCGCATCGGCGCCGGCATCATCCTCAGCGCCAATGCGGTCAAGGTCCACAGGCATTTGAGCCTCGAGGCCAGACTGCGCGCGGCGGCCATTGCGCCGGATGCCTTCGTCAGCCGTGCATGGGACACCGGCGAGACCCTCTACGAGCTCACCTTCGATGCCGAGACGGAGCAACGCTTCGGTGGCCCCTTCCTCAACGTCCACCGCGCCGACCTGCACGCGGTGCTGGAGGAGGCCCTGGCGCCGGGCACCATCGCCTTCGATCACCAGTTGGTCGGGCTGGAGCCGGTCGGCGACGGTGTGGCGCTCGCCTTCGCCGACGGCCGCACCGCCCGGGCCGATGTCGTCGTCGGCGCCGACGGCCTGCACTCCAAGGTGCGCGAAGCCCTGTTCGGGGTGGAGGCGCCCCGCTACACCGGCCGCATCGCCCAGCGCGCCATCTTCGCGCCGGAGCGGATTGCTGGCCCCGTTCCGCGCGACTGTACGAAGTGGTGGGGCGAGGACAGGCACATGCTTGCCTATTTCATGACCGGCCGGCGCGACGAGCTCTATCTGATGGGCGCCGTCCCCGCGCCGTCGTGGGATTTCGACGAGCTGTCGGTGCCCGGCACGCGCGAGGCGCTGCTCGACGCGTTCTGCGACTTCCATCCGGATCTGCGGCGCGCCGTGGAGGCGGCACCCGGCATCATGGTCTGGCCGATCTGCGACCGGCCGCGCAACGATCGCTGGAGCGAGGGCCGCGTCGTGCTGATGGGCGATGCCTGCCATCCGGTGCGGCCCTACATGGCCGCGGGCGGCGCCTCGGCCATCGAGGACGCGGCTGTGCTCAGCCGCTGCCTCGCGGCGTTCGCCGAGCCGGCCGACGCATTCCGCTGCTATGCCGCGACCCGCGTCCCGCGCGTCGCCGAGGTGCAGCGCATCTCGCTGGAAAACAGCTGGATGCATCGTGACGCCGACACCGACTGGTTCTTCGGCTACGATGCCATGACAGCGCCACTCGCCGGCGCAGGCAACGACGAGGTGCAGCCGTGAGCGGATCGCCGCTCGAGCCCAACTTTTGTAGCGTCAGGCGTGCTCCAGCTCCCGCGCAGCCGTGTGCGGCACGACCGGCGCCACAACGGGAGGATGGCTGACATCACCGTGCTGCGTCAGCGGCCGGTTGCCGGTCAGCCGCCGCAGCAGCACGTAGAACACCGGCGTCAGGATCAGGCCGAAGGCGGTGACGCCGATCATGCCGAAGAACACCGCGACGCCCATGGCATGGCGCATCTCGGCACCGGCCCCGGTCGACAGCACCAGCGGCAGCACGCCCATGACGAAGGCGAGCGACGTCATCAGAATCGGCCGCAGCCGCAGGCGGCTAGCCTCGATCGCCGCGGCGACCGGGGCGCGCCCGGCGAACTCCAGCTCGCGGGCGAACTCGACGATCAGGATAGCGTTCTTGGCCGACAGCCCGACCAGGACGATCAGGCCGATCTGGGTGAAGACGTTGTTGTCGCCCTTGCTCAGCCACACGCCGGTCATGGCCGCGAGCAGGCCCATGGGCACGATCAGGATGATGGCGATGGGCAGGGTCAGGCTTTCGTACTGCGCCGCCAGCACCAGGAAGACGAGCAGCAGCGCCAGCGGGAACACCCAGACCGCCGAATTGCCGGCGATGAACTCCTGGTAAGTGAGCTCGGTCCATTCGAAGTCGAAACCCTTGGGCAGCGTCTCGGCGGCGATGCGCGCGGCCGCGTCCTGCGCCTGGCCGGACGAGAAGCCCGGCGCGGCGTTGGCGTTGATATCGGCCGAGAGGAAGCCGTTGTAACGCATGGCGCGCTCGGGCCCGGCGCCGGAGCGCACCTTCAGCAGCGCCGCGAGCGGCACCATCTCGCCCGACGCTGAGCGCACCTTGAGCTGGCCGACGTCGTCGGAACGCGCCCGGAACTTGGCGTCGGCCTGCACACGCACCGAATAGGTGCGGCCGAACTTGTTGAAATCGTTGACGTAGTAAGAACCCAGATAGATCTGGAGGGTGTCGAACACGTCGGTCACGGGAATGCCGAGCTGGCGCGCCTTGGTGCGGTCGATGTCGGCTGTGAGCTGCGGCACGTTCACCTGGAAGCTGGAGAACAGGCCGGCGAGCTCCGGCGCCTGGCTCGCCTTGGCCAGGAACGCCTTGGTGGCCTGATCGAGCGCGTCGTAGCCCAGGCCCGCCCGGTCCTCGATCTGCAACTTGAAGCCGCCGATGGTGCCGAGCCCCTGCACCGGCGGCGGCGGGAACATGGCGATAAAGGCCTCCTGGATCGCGCCGAACTTCTGGTTCAGCTGCTGGGCGATGGCGCCGCCGCTGAGCTCCGGTGTCGTGCGCTCCGCGAACGGCTTCAGGCCGGCGAAGACGATGCCGGAGTTGGAACTGTTGGTGAAGCCGTTGATCGACAGGCCCGGGAAGGCGATGGCGTTCTCGACGCCGGGCTGGGCGAGCGCGATGTCGCTCATGCGGCGGATCACCTCCTCGGTGCGATCGAGGGTGGCCCCGTCCGGCAGTTGCGCGAAGCCGACGAGGTACTGCTTGTCCTGCGCCGGCACGAAGCCGCCGGGCACCTGCTTGAACAACACCACGGTGAGCCCGACGAGCACGACGTAGATCCCCATGACCACGGCCTTGCGGGAGATCGCCCCTCGCACGCCGGCGCCGTAGCCGTCCGAAGCGCGGGCGAAGGCCCGGTTGAAGCGGCGGAAGAACCAGCCAAGCAGCCTGTCGAGCAGGCGCGTCAGCCCGTCCTTGGGGTCGTCATGTCCCTTGAGCAGCAGGGCCGCCAGCGCCGGCGACAGGGTGAGCGAGTTGATCGCGGAGATCACCGTTGAGATGGCGATGGTGAGCGCGAACTGCTTGTAGAACTGCCCGGTCAGGCCGCTGATGAAGGCGAGCGGCACGAACACGGCGACCAGCACCAGGGCGATGGCGATGATCGGGCCAGACACCTCGCGCATGGCCTGGTAGGTCGCCTCGCGCGGCGCCAGCCCTGCCTCGATGTTGCGCTCGACGTTCTCCACCACGACGATGGCGTCGTCGACGACGATACCGATGGCGAGCACCAGGCCGAACAGGGTCAGCGCGTTGATGGAGAAACCGAAGACGTGCATCACTGCGAAGGTGCCGACGATCGACACCGGCACCGCCAGCAGCGGGATGATGGAGGCGCGCCACGTCTGCAGGAACAGGATGACGACGAGCACCACCAGGGCCACCGCCTCCAGCAGCGTGTGGATGACCGCCTCGATCGACGCCCGCACGAACTGGGTCGGGTCGTAGACGATCGAGTAGTCGACGCCCTCCGGCATGTTCTTCTTGAGCTCCGCCATGGTCCGGCGGACGTCGTTGGAGATCTGGATGGCGTTGGAGCCGGGCGCCTGGAAGATCGGCACCGCCACCGCCGACTTGTTGTCGAGCAGCGAGCGCAGCGCGTACTCGGCCGCGCCCAGCTCGATGCGGGCGACGTCGCGCAGGCGGGTGATCTCGCCGCCCGCGCCGGTCTTGACGACGATATCGCCGAACTCCTCCTCGCTGGCGAGGCGCCCCTGCGCGTTGATCGACAATTGCAGGTCGATCCCCGGCACGCTCGGTGAGGCGCCGACGACACCGGCGGCCGCCTCCACGTTCTGGGCCTGGATCTCCTTGACGATGTCGCCGGCCGACAGCCCGTGCTCGGCGACGCGCTGCGGATCGAGCCAGACGCGCATGGAATAGTCGCCGGAGCCGAACAGCTGCACCTGGCCGACGCCGTCGAGGCGCGCCAGCCGGTCCTTGACGTTGAGCACGGCGTAGTTGCGCAGATAGGTCATGTCGTAGCGGTCGTTGGGCGACAGCAGGTGCACGACCATGGTGAGGTCCGGCGCGCTCTTGATGGTGGTGATGCCGAGCTGGCGCACCACGGCCGGCAGCCGCGGCTCGGCCTGGCTGACGCGGTTCTGCACCAGCTGCTGAGCCTTGTCCGGGTCGGTGCCGAGCCTGAACGTCACCGTCAGGCTCATCAGCCCGTCGGTGGTGGCCTGGCTCGACATGTAGAGCATGCCCTCGACGCCGTTGATCTGCTCCTCGATCGGCGTCGCCACCGTCTCGGCGATCACCTTGGGGTTGGCGCCGGGATATTGCGCGCGCACCACCACCTGGGGCGGCACGACCTCGGGATACTCCGAGATCGGCATGACCCGGAGCGCCAGGAGGCCGCCGAGGAAGATGAGAACGGAGAGGACACCGGCGAAGATCGGCCGGTCGATGAAGAACTTCGAGAGGTTCATGGCGCGGCCTCACACTGCCGAAGGTGGCGCGGAGCAGAGCCTCCCCGATCGCGGGCCAGAGGTGATCCGGCCCGCGTCGGCGGCTGCTCGACGCGGATGGGGATTTGTTGCGGTCCGGTTGACCCGGACCGGTTCTAGGAAGCTATCTTTGGGCGACGGTGGTGGGCCTGGGCGCTGCTGCGAAGCGAGCGTCCATCGCCACCATCTGCGGGTTCACCAGCGCGCCGGGGCGGATACGCTGCAGGCCATTGACGACGATGCGTTCGCCTGCCTTGAGCCCGGCGGTCACCGCGCGCAGCCCGTCGATGGACGCGCCGAGGGAGACCTCGCGGTAGACCGCCTTGTGGTCGTTGCCGACGACGAGCACGAACTTCTTGTTCTGGTCGGTGCCGACCGCGCGCTCGTCGACCAGAAGCATCGGCTCGGTCTTGGGCTGGCCCATGCGCAGCCGCGCGAACTGGCCCGGGATCAGCTGCCCACCGGCATTGTCGAAGACGGCGCGGACCCGGACGGTCCCATTGCGGACGTCGACCTGGTTGTCGATGAGCTGCAGCTTGCCGCGATACGGCGTGCCGTCGGTGGCGGCCGTGCCCATCTCGACCGGAATGCGGGCCACGTTCAGGTGCGGATCGGCCAGTTGCGCGGCGCTCTGCGTGCCGAGCGTCTTCAGGGCCCGCGCCACCACGTCCTCATCGGCACTGAAGCTGGCATAGATCGGGTTGAGCGAGACCAGCGTCGTCAGCACCGGCGCGCTGGCGCCCGCGTCGACGAGGTTGCCGACGGTCACCTCGATGCGGCCGACGCGCCCCGAGACCGGAGCCCTCACCTGGGTGTAGCCCAGGTTGAGCCGGGTCGTCTGCAGAGCGGCCTCCGCAGCCCGCACGTTGGCGGTGGCCTCGCGCGCGGCGTTCTCGCGCTGGTCCAGCTCGCGCTGCGTGACGATGCGGGCGCCGAGCAGTTGCTGGCCGCGGTCGAGGTCGCTCTTGGTCAACGTCACCCGCGCTTTGGCGGCAGCGAGCTGCGCCTCGGCCCGGTCGACCTCGGCGGCGAAGGGGGCGGGATCGATGGTGAACAGCAGGTCGCCCTGCTTGACCAGAGCGCCTTCGCGGAAGTGCACCGATTGCACGGCGCCGGCGACGCGCGGTCGGATCTCGACCCGGTCGATCGCCTCCAGCCGGCCGGAGAACTCGCTCCAGGTCACGGCGTCGCGCTGCTCGACGGCTGCGACCGACACCGGCGTCGCCGGCTCGGTCTTGGCGGGCTCCTCAGCGGTCGCGACCGCCACCGGCCAAGAGGTGAGTTGGGCTGCGCCGAAGCTCGCCGCCACCATGGCGGCGAGTGCGGCGCGGCTTCGGAAACGGGAATTGGTGGCCATGGATGGTGCTCCGATCGGTCAGGCTCCAGCGGCCGCCGCGGAGCGGCCGGGCGCAGGGGCTATGCTCTTGAAGAACTCAACGAAACTGTCGCGTAGCCGCGCCGCGAACGGCGCCGCTGCCAGCGAGGGCGCGCGCAGGGATTCGGGCCAGCCGGTTGGGCCGGCAATCTCCTCCTGCCCGGCCGTGACGCCGGCCTGGCGGAGGCGCTCGGCATAGGCCAAGCATTCGTCCCGCATGGGGTCGTCGGCCGCGGTGACCACCAGCGCCGGCGCAACGCCGCCGAGGCGGGAGGCGTTGCCGGGCGCCGCGTAAGGGTGGGCCGCCCGCTCGGGCGCGCCGAGATAGGCATCCCAGCCGTCGGCCCAGCAGCAACCCACCGGGCCGGCATCGGCCATACGCAGGGAGCGCGTGCCCAGGCAGGGATCGAGCATGGGCCCGATGAGGATCTGGCCGGCGAGCTTGGGGCCCTGGCGGTCGCGCGTGACCAGCGCGAGGGCTGCGGCAAGGTTGCCACCGGCCTCCTCACCGGCGACCACGAGCCGCGACGAGCGGCGGCCGAAGCGCCCGCGCAGGCGATCGAGCATCTTCAACACCAGGAACAGCTGCTCCAGGGCCTGCGGAAACGGGTGGTGCGGCGCCAGCGGATAGTCGGCCGAGAGGACGTGGGCACCGGCTTCGGCGATGAGCCGGGCGACGCCGTCGCCCTGCGCAGCGGATCCGCCGACGAAGCAGCCGCCGTGTATGTGCAGCACGACCGGCGCGGCGCCCCGATTGTCGCTGGGCTGGTGCAGGCGCGCGCCGAGGGGGATGCCGTCGACAATCAGCTCTTCGTCGGTGGACTTGATCATGGCCGGGTACTCGCCGCCCACCGCCAACCATTGTGCGGTGCGGAATAACGATGCCAGAGCTAATTTGCGCTCACAGCTGAATAAAGGGTCCTTTCTTGACCACACTGTTTCTGTTCGGGAATAATATCGCCTTCACGTGCGTGGGATGAGCTGAATGGACCAGATGGCGGCGCTTCGCGCCTTCGTACGCGTCGTCGAAGCGGGCAACTTCACGCGGGCCGCTTCCTCGCTCGCGATGCCCAAAGCCACGCTGACCAAGCTGGTCCAGAGCCTGGAGGCCCACGTGCGCACACGTCTCCTGGCGCGCACCACACGGCGTGTGACGGTCACGCCCGACGGCGCCGCCTATTACGAGCGGGTGATCCGTCTCCTCGCCGAGCTCGATGAGCTCGACAGCACCATGTCCTCGCAGCAGGCAAAGCCCAGCGGGCGCCTGCGGGTCGACACCAGCGCTCTGGTGGCCGTCCACATCCTCATCCCGGCGCTGCCGGACTTCCACGCCCGCTATCCCGACATCCAGGTCGATCTGGGTGTCACCGACCGCGCCGTGGACCTGATCAGCGAGAACGTCGATTGCGTGCTGCGCGCCGGCGAGATCACCGACCAATCGCTGATCGCGCGCCGTATCGGCCAGCTCGGCTTCCTGACCTGCACCTCACCGGCCTATCTCGCCCGCCATGGTGAGCCGACCCACCCGCTCGATCTCGAGCGCGACCACCTCGTCGTGAACTACTTTGGCGCCCGCACGGGCCGGCCGTACCCCCTGGAGTTCGTCCGCGACGGTGAACCCATCACGGTGAACGGCCGCCACCGTTTCGCCACTAACGACGGCAACGCCTTCGTCGCCGCGGCCGTGCATGGCTACGGCATCGCCCAGGCGCCGGCATTCATGGCCGAGAAGCTGATCGCGGCAGGTGAGCTCGTGCCCGTGCTGAGCGACTGGACCACCGAGCCCACGCCCATCCACGTGGTCTATCCGCCCAACCGCCACCTCTCCAACAAGCTCCGGGTGTTCGTCGACTGGGCCGCCGACCTGTTCGCGGCTGATGCACGCTCAGCGCGCTAGACTAGCAAAGGCAAGCCGCGCCACAGTCAGGATTGGCAGTCGGGGCGGCCATCGCAAGCGCCATAACCGGCACGACGGGGAGCATCGGCAACCTCGTCGGCGTGACGCGCGCTTGCCTCAAAGCCTCAGACCGCCGTCGATGAAGCTCAGCGCCCGCTCGAACAGGCCGATGGTGGCCGTGTGCAGGCGCAAGCCCACGTCCATCCCGGCCTTGCCGGCGAAGGCGCGCGCATGGGTGCCTTCCTGTAGGATGCCTAGCTTGTAGCAGCCGAGCACCGCGTGCCAGACGATGCCGGACGTGTCGCGGCGGCTGCTTGCGGCGTAGTGGGCCACCAGCTCACGGGCCGTGGGAAAGCCGTCCCATGGCTGGGTTCCCACCGTCCCCGCCGTCGGCCCTGAAGGGTCGGGCCAGGTGGCCAGCATCCAGCCCAGGTCCGTCAGCGGGTCGCCGATGGTGGCGAGCTCCCAGTCGACGATCGCCGCAAGCTCAGGCCCATCGGGGCGGAACATGACGTTTGAGAGGTGGTAGTCGCCGTGGATGATGCCGGGATCGAACGACGCCGGCCGGCGCTCCTCCAGCCAGCGGCCGACGTCGTCGACGCCCGGGATGTCGCCGTAGCCCGGCCAACCCTCGTAGCTCGCGTAGCTCTCCAGCTGCCGGCGCCAACGGCCGACCTGCCGCTCGAGGAAGCCGTCGAGCTTGCCGAGATCGCCGAGACCGACCGCGAACAGGTCGACCGCGCCGAGCGTGGCGATGCCGCCGGCCAGTTCCAGCCCCATGCGGTGGCGCATGGCCGCGTTCGATGCGTGCGGCTCCGGCAGCGTGCCGGCGGCGTTGATGCCGTCCACCGGCTCCATGACGTAGAAGGCGCAGCCCAGCACGTCGTCATTGGGACAGGCGGCAATGAGGCGGGGATGCGGCACGTCGGTAGCGGCGAGTGCTGCCAGCACGCGTGCCTCGCGGCGCGAGATGTCGTTGCCGTTCATCACCGAATGACGCGGCGGCCGCCGCAGCACATAGGGGCGTCCGCTCCGCCGGAAGAACAGCAGGAGGTTCTGTGTGCCGCCGGCGATGCGGCGCACGTCGGTGAGCGGCCCTTCGCCCAGGCCCTCGGCATCGAGCCAGGCGACCAGCGCGCTCTGGTCGACCAGCGCCGCGACTTCGTCTGCGTCCACGGCCAGCTCCTACAGGGCGTGCGCCACGGCCGCCTTGAGCCGGTCGAAACGGCGCTCCAGAAAGGTTTCCGTCTCCTTGTGGGTGATGATGTAGAGGTCGTTGCGCTTGATCGAGTCGACCACCAAGTCCCCCACCCCGGCCACCGGCAAGGTCCGGCCTTCGAGGGAACCGCTCTCCTTGTCCGGATAGACCATCGGCGCGGCACCGCCGAGCTCGGCAGGCCGGTTGCGGAAGCTCTCGTCGATGCGGGTCTCCACGCGCATGGGACACAGCACGGACACGCCGATGTCGTGGCGCTTGACGTCCTTGGCCAGGCACTCGGCCATGGCCACCACGGCGGCCTTCGACACCGAGTAGGGCCCGAGGTCGCGATTGCTGACGAGGCCGGCGAACGAGGCGGTGAACAGCACGTGGCCGCCCTGCCCCTGCGCGATCATGCGCGGCACGAACACCTCGACACCGTGGATCGGTCCCCAGACGTTGACCCGCATGGTCCATTCCCAGTCCGCATGGGTCATGTCCTGCATGGGGCCGAAGACGGCGACGCCGGCGTTGTTGAAGACGATGTGCACGGCACCGAAGCGGCTCCACGCCGCGTCGGCCAGCGCGGCGACGGAAGCGCGGTCACCGACGTCGGCGATGACGCCGACGACCTCGGCACCGGCCGCCTTCAGCTCGGCCACCGCCTTGTCCAGCGCCGGCGCCTCGATGTCGGCCAGCACCAGCTTGGCCCCTTCCCTGGCCAGCGACCGGGCCGTCGCCAGGCCGATGCCGCTGGCACCGCCGGTGATGACCGCAACCTTGCCCTCGATGGTGTCCATGGGTCCTCCGCCTGCCGTCTGTTCCGCGCGGCTCGTCGGAGTCGTTTCTAGAACACGTTATGCAGCGGTGGGAAGCGGCGTCGCTCCGGCTGCCTCAGCGGGGAAGGTCGAAGATCATCGGCCCGCCGTCGCAGAGGCCGTCGGACAGGACGGCGACGCGGTAGCGGTCGGGCGCATCCTCGAGCACGGCCATGGCCTCCGGCTTCGGCCGCTTGTCGCAACGGCGGCGCTCGATCCCGTCGAGGTCGAGAGCGGCGAGCAGCTTCGACGTTGCCACTTCGCCGGCGGGCGCCGCGCCGTCCCAGAGCGAGATGGTCCAGCCGACGTCCTCGTTCGCCTTGTCGTCGTCAGGCCCCGCCAGGATGAGGACGCCGTCCTTCACCGCGACGAGGTCGCGGATGCCGCGTCCCTGGCCGACACGAACCGACGCCAAGGCGGGGCGCACGTCGCCGCCGTCGAAGAACTGCTGCGCGTCGACCGACAGGACGTAGGCGGCGTCACCGGCCGTGGGCCCACGAAAGCCGAAGAACAGCCGCCCGTCCTTGACGGCCAGCCCTTCGATGTCGACGCCGCCGCGGCCCAGGCACTGGCCGACGTGCGGCGCAAGCGCCGGCAGGCCGGCCATGATCTCGCCGAGCCGCCGCGTCGGCTTCTCCTCGGCCGGGCTGCGCAGCGGCAGGAAGGTCACGGGGTCGACGCGGAAGCGGATGACGTGGCCGCTGTCGGGGTTGCGGTCACAGCTCTCGCGCTTCGCCGCATGCGAGCCCGTGACGTAGACGTAGCGCCCATCGCTCGCCGCCGCCTCGGCGTCGAGCTCCACACCGGCGGCGAGCAGCACGATGGGCGTCGGCTCGGCCGTGTAGCTGTGCTCGCTCAGCGTGACGGCGCGCGCTTCGATGCCTTCGTCGAAGACCACGATGCAGCCCAGCGGGCCGCGCCTCTCCCTCGGGCAGGCGATGCCGCTGAGCGCCAGCCGCCGTTCCCGCACGTCCCGCCGCCGCCCCTCGAAGGCGAAGCTGCCTTCGGCCTCGAGCGGCCCCGCCACCGGCTTCAGGCCCTCGGCCCGGGCGGCCGGCGCCCACCAGACGAATGCTGCGCCTAGAGCGAAAGCCGCGACGGCGGCGGTCCAGATGCGTCGTGCGTCCATGACCACGTCTCCGTCAGCCCGAACCGTGGCGTCAACATAGGCTATCGGATGAACCCGATGGATTTGAAGTTCCCGGGCGCGAATGCCATGAAGGAGACAACCAACGTCAAGACCGCCTCATGAAGGGAGGAAGCAAGCCATGTCCGCCTATGTGATCTTCATCCGCGACCGTATGATCGACCCGGATGAGATGGCGACCTACGCCGGGCTCGCCCGCAAGGCCCGCGGCGATAATCCTCCCAAGCCGCTCGCCTTCTACGGGCCGCATGAGACACTCGAGGGCCTCGCGGCGGACGGGGTCGTGCTCCTCGAATTCCCGGACATGGCGGCGGCGAAGGCCTGGTACCACTCGCCCGCCTACCAGGAGGCAGTGAAGCACCGCAAGCGCGGCGCCGACTACCGCGTCATCCTGGTCGACGGGTTCACGCCGCCGGCCGCGTGAGGCCCAGCCTACTCCGCCGCCATGGCGGCGAGCTTGGCCACGGTGTTCATGTTGCGCGCCGTGCCGCCCTTGGCGGCGGGGATCTTCAGCTTCGAGCGGCCCATGCCGGCGGCGCCGTAGCGCACGTAGATCTCGCGGCGGCCGAGCGACAGCTCCTCGTCTTCGGCGCGGCCGCTGACACCGTCCAGCGTCGCCGGTGTCACGGCTTCGTCGAGGAAGATGGTGGCGACGCGGTTGCCCGGCGCGTCCGGGAACGGGTTGTCGGCGACGACCGCCGCCATCTCGGCTGAGCTGCGCACGGCGACGCCGATCGCCCTCCCGGCATGCGCTTTCAGGCCCGCTTCGAGGGCGGCCTTCACCTGCCGCTCCGGTAGCGCGCTTGCGAACACCACGTTGCCGCTGGCGATATAGGTCCGCACGCGCGCAAAGCCCGCCGCCTCGCAGATCGCCTTTAGATCGGCCATGGCGAGGGTGGTGCTGCCACCCAGGTTGACGGCGCGCAGGAGCGCTACGAACGAACCCATCTAGCCAGGCCTCCTTCGCGCTGCTTCAACCCGCCCCGCCGAAATCGCTCAGCAGCCCGGCGCCGCCCGACAGCCTGCCGTCGAGCGCGATCAGATGTTCCGGCTCGCTCACGAACCATGCGAACGAGCCCCAGGCCAAATTCGGAACGGCCTTCTTGAACGCCGCCGCGTTGCGGTCCTGAAAGGCGGTGACGAAGGCGATCTGGTGGTCCTTGAAGCCTGCCACCGTCATCAGCTCGATGAAGGCGCTGCGCCTCGCCTCGGTGATCGGCCCGTCGGTCGCCACCGCCTCGACGAACGTCAGCAGGGGCTCCGCCGGCGCCAGGTCCACCAGGATGGTGTCGGGCAGCAGCTTGTCCGTCCGGATGTTGAGGCCCAGGGATTGCGCCAGCTCGTCGTCGCGCTGAATGACCTTGTTGCCGCTCTCCGAGATCCACAGCACCGCCGGATCGCGCAGGAAGCGGGGGGCGAAGACCTCCACCACCGCCTTGGTGATGACGGAGGACGGGCCGGCCTCCATCTGCCGCGACTCGCCGTTGGGCAGCGTCACCAGCACCCTTGACTGTGCGGCGGTGAGCGAGCGCTGCTGAAGGCGCACGCGCGCCAGCGCGCCCGCGGAGAGAGATCGGTCCTGCCAGGCAGTGATCGCCACCGCCAGCGGCTCGTCCGCCAGGGCTGGATCCAAGAGCGCGGCGAAGCCGGCCTGCAAGGCGTAGCGGCCCTTGGAGGAGGTGGTGGCGAGGCCCGGGCGGGTCACCACGGCGCCGATGCGCACCAGGCCGTCGCGCAGCGTCTCGTCGCGGATGGGCTCGCGCGTGTTGTCCTGGAACCAGCGGTCGGCCGGCGCCACGAAGCCCGGCTTCTCGACGGCAACCATGTAAGCCAGCCGCTCGGTGCCGTCGTGCCGGGCCGCCTGCGCGTCGCCCATGCGATAGACGTGCTTGGGGCCGATCCAACGGCCGGCGCCCTCGACCGCCCCCACGTACAGCATCACGAACACGGTCCGCGCCGCCATCTCGCGGGTGCAATAGCCGCGCTGCGGCGTCCCCTCCGGGAAGATCGCCAGGAGGCGCCGATGGATCTCGCCGATATCAGGAAGCGACGGCAGCATCGTCCCGTGCGTAGGCAGCCGCGATCAGGCTGTCGAGTGTCTTCGCCGATGCGCCGGCTGCAACCAGCTTCGCCAAGCTGGTCATCACGGCGGGCGACGGCAGCGGCAGCTCCTCCAGCTCGAAGGCCGAGACCGCGACCGAGCCGTTGATGCAGCGGAACGCGGCGTCGACCACGGCGCTGTTGAGCAGCGCCGCGATGACCGCGGCCGGCACGCGGGGATCCGGCCCGAGCGCCCGCACCATGTTCAAGTGGTTCTCGACGACGACGCCCCCGTGCTGGCGAATGAACGTCTCCGGCATCTCCGCGGCGATCAGGCGGCGCGCCTGCTCCTTGGCCGTCGTGCGCTGGAGCAGCACGCAGGGCTGGGTCACGATCAGCCACTTGTCCTTAGGCAGCCGTGCGGCGAACCAGGGCGCATGGTTGCGCTTCTCGCTCCGCCACACGAACTGGCCCGCGCTGGTCACCGATTCGGCCCAGACCACCGGATGGCAGGCAGCCTTGCGCGATTGCTGGAGCTGATCCTTGAAGCGGTTCCAGACCAGCGGCCCGGTCGACACGCCGTAGCCGTAATCGGCGAGCCGGTGCCGCATGGCCCGCAGGCGCCGCGTCAGCGCGACCTGGTCGGGCCGGCGCGGAAGCAGCCAAGGCGCCTGCGGCTGCGCCGGCAAGGTGAAGCGTCCGGCCTTGTGGAAGGCCGTCCCGCCGTTCTCGATGAAGCCGACTTTGCCCGACCGCCCTGCCCCGCCGCGGCGATAAGTGGCGAGGATGGTTTCCTGCAGCACGTCCGCGAACACGCCGGTGCGCTCATGGACGAACGCCACCGCAATTGGCGGCGCCGCCGCGGCCAGCAGTCCGCGCAGGGACTTGTAATAGAGGCCGGACAGCATGGATGTCGGCGTCACATAGGCGACGACCCCGCCCGGCTTCGTCCAGTGCAGCGCGGCATCCGTGAACAGGCCGTAGAGGTTGGCGTGGCCGTAGACGCTGCGGCTGAAGAACGCCCGCCGCTCGGGCGCCGGCGTCACACGCCCGTAGGGCGGGTTGCCGATGACCAGATCGAAGCGGCCGACGTCCGCCTGCGCGATGGCCAGGCTGTCCCTGACCTCGACGATCTGCGGCGCCGGCCGTCCTGCCGACCGGATCACATCCCCGAGCGCCAGCTCCACCGCCGCCTGCGCCAGCCAGGCGCCGAACGGGTCCAGCTCGAAGCCGTGCAGGCGCGCGCCGATCTGCTGAAGCACGAAAGCGGGATCGGAGCCCTTGAGCGCCGCCGCCATGCGCAGGGCGGCTGCCGCCAGAAAGGCGCCGCCGCCGCACGCCGGGTCGAGCACGCGTGACGAGCCCCAATCGACCGATGCGTCCTCCGCCATGGCCAGCAGACGGTCCACCAGTTGCGGCGGCGTGTAGAAGATGCCGTGCTCGGCGCGGTAGGGCGCCGGCAGAGCCGTCGTGTAGACAATGCCGGCGAGGTAGCCGGCCTGAAGCGGCTCCGCCGCGGCCAGCGAGTGGCCGTAGGCGATGGCTGCGGCCAAGGCCTCCGGCGTAAGCGTCAGCAGTTCGACGCCTCGGGGGCGGGCCACCGGCTGCGGCAGCCCGGCGAGCCCGTGGCAGGCTCGCATCGCCGCCAAGGTGAAGCTGCGGGCAAAGGCAAGACGGTGGCTCTCGGCGATCTGATTGGACAGTGCCCTGGCGATGTCGTGATCGATCGTCCGGGGAATGGTCGCGGCATGGACGGACCGCTGTTCCGCCCCGCGCTCGACGCTGGCCCGTTCCCCCATGCCGCCACCCTGCTCCGATCGCCGCGTCTTGCGACTCCGCATCTGGAACATATCAAGAACAAGACCGGCGTCCAGAGATTTCCCTTGTAGCGTGATTCCCCGCCGGGCGCCCAGGACATCGGCCGCCGCAGCAAGAGAGCTGCGGCGGCCGGCGCACGGGATGATCCGGGGATGAGCCCGATGTGGCGGCGAAACGGTGAGCGACAGCTCCGACGCAGCCGCTCTATGCGGTGGCCAGCAGCAGCAGCCCGGCCACGCTGCCGAGCCCTCCCGCGAGCCGCGTCACAACCGAGGCACGCCCCTCGCCGGCGCGGCCCAGCCCGAAACCGAGCCCGATACCGGCGAGATGCAGCGCCGCCGTGGCTGCCATGAAGCCGAGGGCGAAGGAGAGCGCACCGGCGCCGGCCGGCATTTCGGCGCCATGGGCGTGACCATGGAACACGGCGAAGAGGCCGACCACGGCCATCGCCAGCGAGACCGATACCCTGAGCCCGAAGGCGACCGCGGCACCGAGCGCGACGACGGACAGCGCAATGCCGACCTCGATGAACGGCAGGCCGATGCCGGCGATGCCGAGGGCGCCGCCCAGCGCCATGGCGAGCACGAAGCTGGCGGGCACCAGCCACAGCGCCCGGCCGCCGAGCTGCCAGGCGAATAGTCCGACAAGCACCATGGCCAGCGCGTGATCGAGGCCGGAGAGCGGATGCGTCAGCCCGGTCATGAAGTCCGCCGGCGTGTGTGGTCCGACGTGGGCGAACGCGGCCCCGGGGGCGAGCACCAGGGCGCCGCAGAGGGCGAGAAGGGTGAGGCGGCGCATCGGCGGCTCTCCAGGGTCGGAATCGGCAGGGCTGTGGGCAGGGCACGGGACGAGCCCGAGCCGGCGACGCGAGCACAGCAGATGGCGTCGGCAGGGTCATCCTACCCGGACAGGTAGGTACACAGCGCGGGGCGGCAGGGCCTTAATCATGCAGCACAACGCAGCATCGCCCGACGCCACCGCCGGCCAGGCATCCGCCAGACGTCGCGAGGGACCACCGACCATGCATTTGACCATCCGCGAAGAGGAACGGATCCAGATCTGGGCCGCCGCCGAAATGGCACGCCGCCGCCTGGACCGCGGCATCCGGCTCAACTACCCGGAGACCGTCGCGCTGATCTCCGACGAGATCCTGGAACGGGCCCGCGAAGGCAGCATCCCGATGCTGACCGACATGATGGAGTACGGCGCCACCCTGCTCAAGCGCGAGCACGTCATGGACGGGGTGGCCGACATGCTGACCATCCTGCAGGTCGAGGCGCTGTTTCCCGACGGCACCAAGCTCGTCACCGTCATGAACCCGATCCGCGGCTGACGATCGCGCCCCGCGATCAGCCTCCGCTCATGCATCCTGGAGCCCGGACATGCCCGCCAAGTGGACCCGCCCGCCGCTGCCCACGTCGGTGATTGCGGCGGAAGCCTTCGATGTCGGCGAGCCCGGCAAGTGCGGCTTCATCGATTTCGCCCCGGACGAGATCGAGATCAACGCCGGCCGCCCGACGCTCGAGCTGGTGATGGTCAACACCGGCGACCGGCCGATCCAGATCGGCGCCCACTACCACATCGCCGAGTGCAACCGGGCCATGGCCTTCGACCGCGCCGCCGCCTTCGGCATGCACCTCGACATCCCCAGCGGCACGGCCGTGCGCTTCGAGCCGGGCCAGAGCCGCAAGGTGCAGCTCACCACCTACGTCGGCCGGCAGGTCGCCTACGGCATGAACAACATGACCAACGGCACCGTGCGCTCCGAATTGATCAAGCAGCAGGCGATCCAGCGGCTCAAGGCCAACGGCTTCTGCTTCGAGGGCGAGCGCTTTCCCGTCCGAACGCCGCCGGACACGCGCTACGGCACGCCCAAGGCCGACCCCTCGAAATCCTAGAGGCCCGCAGCGGACCGCCCGGAGACGATATCATGAGCATGAAGCTGTCGCGGCCCGAATATGCCGTGCAATACGGGCCGACCACCGGCGACAAGATTCATCTGGCCGATACCGGCCTCGTCGCCGAGATCGAGCATGATTACACCACCTACGGCGACGAACTGGTGTTCGGCGGCGGCAAGACCATCCGCGACGGCATGGGCCAAGCCTCCAAGTGGAAGGCGAGCGACGGCGCCCTCGATCTGGTCGTGACCAATGCTGTCATCATCGATCCCGTGCTCGGTGTCATCAAGGCCGACATCGGCATCAAGGACGGCCTGATCGTCGGCATCGGCAAGTCGGGCAACCCCGACACCATGAACATCACGCCGGGCCTCATCGTCTCGCCCAACACCGACATTCTGTCGGTGGAAGGCATGATCGTGACGCCGGGCTTCGTCGATATCCATCCCCATTTCGACAGCGTCCAACAGCTCTACGAATACCAGTCGGCCGGCTTCACCACGGTGATCGGCGGCGGCTCGGGACCGAAGACCGTGGGCATCGAGTGCCCCGGCGTCTTCAACCTGCACCGCATGCTCGAGGCGATGTCCGAGATCCCGCTGAACTTCGGCAATTTCGGCAAGGGCAATGCCGCGACCAAGGGCTCGCTGATCGAGCAGGTCGTCATCGGCGGCGCCACCGGGCTGAAGATCCACGAGGACTGGTCGTCGTCGCCCGCCGCCATCGAGACCTGCATGGATCTGGCCGACGAGCTCGATTTCCAGGTGCAGGTGCATGCCGATACGCTGAACGAGACCGGCTATTACGAGGATACGCTCGCCGCCATCAACGGCCGGGTCATGCACATCTACCACGCGGAGGGCGCCGGCGGCGGCAACGCGCCCGACATCATGCGCTGCGTGATGGAGCCGAACTGCCTGCCGAGCTCGACCAACCCGACCAATCCGTTCTCGATCAACACGTACGATGAAGAGATCGACATGTTGATCACCTGCCACAACCTGAACAAGCAGGTGCCGACCGACATGGCCTTCATCCAGGGCCGGGCGCGGGCGGAGACCATGCGGGCCGAGGACGTGCTGCACGATCTCGGCGCGATCAGCATGATCGGCTCCGACAGCCAGGGCGTCGGCCGCGCCGCCGAAAGCGCCCAGCGCGCCTTCCAGCTGGCCGCTGTCAATAAGGTGCGCTTCGGCCGGCTCGCCCAGGACGGCAGCGGCAACGACAACTTCCGCATCAAGCGCTACCTCGCCAAGGTGACGATCAACCCGGCCATCACCTTCGGTGTCGACAGCTATGTCGGCTCGATCGCGCCGGGCAAGCTCGCCGACCTCGTGTTGTGGCGGCCGAAGTTCTTCATCGCCAAGCCGGAGACCTCGGTCAAAGGCGGCTTCATTTCGCATGCGGTGATGGGCGATCCGGCGGGCTCGCTGATGACCTGCCAGCCGCTGAAGTACCGGCCGCAGTACGGCTCGCTCGGCGCCAACGCGTCGCGCACTAGCTATTCCTTCGTCACCCAGGCGGCGCTCGACGCCGGGCTCGCCGGCCGGCTGCGCACCCACCAGACGCTGATGCCGGTCAAGCGCACACGCACCATCTCCAAGCGCGACATGGTCCACAACGACGTCATGCCCAACATCGAGATCGATCCGGAGACCTACAACGTCTACATCGACGGCGAGCGCATCACGGTGAAGCCGGCAAAAACCTTGCCGCTGACCCAGCTGTTCTACTTCCGGTGACGGCATGGCCATCATCACCGCCATCGTCGGCCGTCTGTCGGAGATGAACTGGAGCGCCGGCGTCGACTGGCTCGAGCTCACCTCCGAGGAGCGCGCCAGCGCCCATTTCGTCGCCGAGACCGAAGCGGGGCGGCCGCTGCGCGTGTCGCTGCCGCGCGGCAGCGAGCTGCAGGACGGCGACGTGCTCGCCCTCGACGGCGACACCGCCATCGCGGTGCGCGCCAAGGCGGAGCACCTGCTGCTGGTGCGGCCGGGGCCGGACCCGATCCTGTGGTGGGCGGCCTGCTATCAGCTCGGCAACTTCCACCGGCCGGCGCGCTTCCGGGCGGACGGCATCCTCACCCCCGACGACCCGCTGGCGGCCCAGATGCTGCGCGGCCTGGGCATCACCGCCGAACGCGTGCTCGCGCCCTTCGTCGGCCGCCGCTTCGGCGCCGCCGGCGCCCATCATCACCACGGCGACGACGCCGCGCCGCACGATCACGGCCACGGCCATTCCCATGATCATGGCCACGCCGCCCATCGGCACGACTGAGAGGCGCAGGTGATCGCGCCCCGCAACAGCAATGGCGGTGACGGCCTCCTGGCCCTGCTGCAGATCACCAACTCCGCATTTCCGACCGGCGCCTTCACCCACAGCCTCGGCTTCGAGACCTGGATCGAAGACGGTGCCGTCGCCTCCGCGGCGGAGGCCGAGGTGCGCTGCCGCGACTGGCTGCGCTTCAACCTGGCCACCTGCGACGCTGCCGGCACCGCCCTCGCCTACCGTTGCGCCGCCTTGGACGACCGGGCAGGCCTCGCCGCCGTCGACAGCCAGCTCGGCGCCCTCAAGCTCAGCCGCGAGGCACGCCAGGCGTCGGCCATGACCGGTGCCGCGCTCGCCGCCGGCGGCCGCGCCGTGTTCGCGCTGCCAGGGATGAGCGAGGTGGAGCGTATGATCGCCGACGGCGCCTGCGCTGGCCATCACGCCATGGTCTACGGGGTGCTCGCCAGCGAGCTGCGGCTGACCGAGGACCAGGCTGTGGTAAGCTATCTCTGGTCGGGGCTGTCGAGCCTGGTGGGCGTCGTCCAGCGCCTGCTGCCGCTGGGCCAGGCGGAGGCGCAGCGCATCATCGCCGACGCCGGCCCGCTGATCGAGCGCTGCGCCGAGATCGCCCGCACGCGCAACCTCACCACCATGGCGGCGGCCTATGCGGCGTTGGATGCCGCATCGATGCGGCACGAGCGGCTGCCGACCCGGCTGTGCATCTCATGACCGGAGAGTCGGGTCCCCGGCAGCCAATCGAAAGAGGAGCAGAGCATGCGTAAACCCGTCCGCCTCGGCATCGCCGGCCCCGTCGGCTCGGGCAAGACGACGCTCCTCATCCAGCTCTGCCGCGAATTCGGCAGCCGGTGCTCGATCGCCGTCATCACCAACGACATCTTCACCCAGGAGGATGCCGATATCGTCGTGCGCAGCGGTGCCATCGATCCGGACCGGGTCATCGGCGTGGAGACCGGCGGCTGCCCGCACACGGCGATCCGCGAGGACGTGTCGATGAACATCTTCGCCGTCAATGAGCTGACGCGGCGCTACCCCGACCTCGACCTGATCCTCATCGAGAGCGGCGGCGACAATCTGGCTGCGACGTTCAGCCCGGAGCTCGCCGACAGCCACATCTACGTCATCGACGTCGGCGAGGGCGAGAAGATCCCGCGCAAGGGCGGGCCCGGCATCACCCGCTCGCCGCTGCTCCTGATCAACAAGATGGACATCGCGCCGCACGTCGGCGCCGACCTCGCCGTCATGGACCGGGACGCCAAGCGCATGCGCGCCGGCAAGCCCTATATCTTCACCAACATGAAGACCGGGGCGGGCCTCGAGGCGGTCACCACCTGGATCGAGCACAGCGTGCTCATGTCGGACGCGGCGTGAGGCCGGCATGGACGTCGTCCTTCCCGATCGCGACTGGATCATCGGCAAGCACGCGCTGCTCAACCTGCATGTCGTGCAACGCAACGGTCGCACGGAGATCGATCCGAAGAGCTGGCGCATCCCCTATCAGTGGCAGGGCTGCCACTATCAGGATCACGACGACCAGCCGTTCCTGCTGACCATCAACAGCGGCGGCGGTTTCGTGGAAGGAGATGCGGCCGATCTCTACGCCACGATGGAAGCCGGCACGCGCGCGCTGATCACCACGACGGCAGCGAGCAAGTTCTACAAGTGCCCGCAGGGGGCGACCTCGCGCGAGACGATCCGGCTCGAGGTCGGCGCGCAGGCTCTGCTCGAGTACCATCCGGACGAGGCGATCCTGTTCGCCGACTCGCGCGTCGAACGGCGCACCGTCATCGACCTCGAGCCGAGCTCGCGCCTGTTCGCCACCGACATGATCGCGGCCGGCCGTGTCCACTACGGCGCGGGCGAGGCGTTCAAGTTCAGGGCGCTGCGCTCTGAATTCGAGGTTCGCGTGGCCGGTCGACCCGTCGTGCTGGACCGCCTCATCGCCGAGGACGGCGAGGATGTCGACGCGTTGCAGCGCCTGTGGGGCGGCGCCTCCCATCTCGCGACCGTGGTCGCAGTCGGCCCCGTCCTGCCGGATGGCATCGAACGAGCGCTGGATCAGGCGCTCGCGACCTGCTCCGTCGCCACATCCGGCGCCAGCCGCATGGGCAGCGTCATCGTCTGCCGCATCCTCGCATCAGAGGCCTGGGTTTGCCACGAGGCGGTCTATCGCTGCTGGGGCGTGCTGCGCCCGCACCTGGCCGGCAAACCGGCCCGCCCCATCCGCAAGTGTTGAGCGGCGTCCACCGCCTCATTTGCAAGTGAATGGCACCGGATTTGCATGTTCACGGCTGTCCACGGCGAGCCGGTTTGCCGCATGCAACCGGTAGATGTCGACGGGCGGATAGAAGACGGCAATGAGTGCCAAGATCTGGCTTCTTATCCAGCCCCCCGTCACCACCGAGCCGATGGATCTTGCTCGATGAATGGCTTCCAGGGAGCCGGAGTCTGCCGTCATGCTCAGGATCAATGCAGCCTGCCTGCCGGATAACCTCAGGGATCGCATCGCCGCGTCGACGTGTTTCAATGAGGCGCTGGATACGCTGAGGGACCTGACCGGCGACCTGGGGTTCACCCAGGTGCTCTATGCCTACCTGCCGCTGCGGCCGCGGCTGCCGAACGGCGAATGGCTGCCCCTGAAACTCAATGTCCGCAATTTTCCGGACGGTTTCGATGAGGGGTGGAGCCGGTTCATGACCATCGACCCCTATTATCGCGCCTGCTTCGAAGGGACGTTGCCGATCGACTGGGCCGACGTGCAGGCGAGCGACGGGCTGAGCCCGGCCCAGCGCGAGGCCTGCGGCTATCTCGGCGATTTCGGGCTGTCGCGCGGCATCACCGTGCCCGTGCACCTGCCGTTCGGACGCTTCGCGGTGATGAGCGCCATCGTCGACCGCTCGACCGCCAATTGGGACGACATCCGCGACGCCACGCGCGAGCCGCTGTTCCGCCTCATGCACGTGTTCACCAAAGTCATCCACGATATGCACTTCGAGGACCAGATCGAGACCGTCCGCTGCACGAGGCTGACGCCGCGCGAGATCGAGTGCCTGCGCTGGGCCTCGGCCGGCAAGACCTCCGGCGACATCTCGATCATCCTCGACCGCTCGCTCGAGACGGTGCGGCTGCACATCAAGAACGCCATCGCCAAGCTCGATGCCACCAACCGCAGCCAGGCCATCGCCAAGGCCGTGCATCTCGGGCTGATCTGAGGATCAGATCGCCAGGTAACGCTGGGCCACCTCCGGGTCGGACAGCTCGCCCGGGGCGATGCGCGCGATGATGGCCCCCTTGTCCATGACCAGGCAGGTGTCGGCGACAGCCTGGATCAGCGACAGGTTCTGCTCGACGATCATGATGGCGAGCCCCACCTCGTCGCGCAGGCGGCGGACGATGACGCCGATCTCCTGCACGATGCTCGGCTGGATGCCCTCGGACGGCTCGTCGAGCAGCATGATGCCGGGGCGCCCGGCCAGGATGCGGCCGATGGCGAGCTGCTGCTGCTCGCCGCCGCTCATGGAGCCCGCGAGCTGCGACAGCCGCTTGCCGAGGATGGGGAAGAAGGTCAGCGCCCGCTCCAGGTCGGGGCTGGCGGCACGGCCGACGCCGGCGCCCAGTGCCAGGTTGGCGGCGACCGTCATGCGCGTGAAGATGCCCCGCCCCTGCGGCACGTAGCCAATGCCGAGGCGGGCGCGCTCGGTCGGGCCGAGGCGGGTGACGTCGGCGCCGCCGAAGCTGATGCTGCCGGATGCCGCGGGCAGCGCTCCGATGATGGTCTTGATCAGCGTGGTCTTGCCGACGCCGTTGCGGCCGATGACGGCCGTGATCTCCGCCGGGCGCACGGCCAGCGAGACGTTGTTGACGATCTGCACGCGGCCGTAGCCCGAGGTCAGCGATGCGATGTTGAGCTCCACGAGGGCTCCCCCTTACAGGCTGCCGAGGTAGATGCGGCGCACGTCCGCATCGGCGGCGATCTCGTCGAAGCTGCCCTGGGCGAAGAGCCGGCCGTAGTGGAGCACGCTGGTGCGCGCCGCCAGCGCCCGGATGAACGTCATGTCGTGCTCAATGACGACGATGGTCACCCCGTGCGCGTTGAGATCACGGATGATGGCCGCGGTCTTGTCGGTCTCCTCCACCGACATGCCGGCGGTCGGCTCGTCGAGCAATAGCACGGTCGGATCCGAGGCCATGGCCATGGCGATGGCGAGCCATTGCTGCTGGCCGTGCGACAGCTCTCGCACCAGGCGCGCCTCCGTGCCGGTGAGGCCGATGCGGGCGAGCAGCGCGGCGACGCGGCCCGGGATCTCGCCGACCCCGTGGTGGCGCCGCAGCGGCACGAACAGGTTCTGGTAGACGGTGAGATCGGAGAAGGCGCGGATGTTCTGGAACTTGACGGAGAGGCCGAGCCGCGCCCGGCGAAACGCCGGCAGCCGCGTGATGTCGCTGCCCCGGTAGTGGATCGTGCCCGACGTCGGCCGATCGGTGCCCATCAGGATCTTGAAGAAGGTGCTCTTGCCGGCGCCGTTGGGCCCGAGCACGCAGTGGATCTCGCCATCGGCGACAGCGATGGACAGGCCGTTCAAGGCGCGGATGCCGCCGAACACCTTGTGCACGTCGCGCACGTCGAGGATCGGCAGGGCAGCCGCGGACGGGCGCGCCGCCGCCAGGCTGTCAGTTTTCGGCATCGCGTTCATGGCTTCATCTCCGGCACGCCATAGACCGGGGGCCTCTTCCCCACGGCGCCGCTTAGGCGCAGCCGCAGCCGGCCGATGGCGGTGCCGAGCGCGATGAACACGCCCTCCGGCGCCGCCAGCATGGCGCCCACGAGGACGAAGCCCAGCACCAGAAGGGAGATCTCGCCCCAGGTGGCGAGCTCGATCGAGAGCCAGCTGAGCACCATGGTGGCGACCACCACGGCCGTCAGGTCCTTGCGGCCGCCGACGGCGACCCAGATCACCACCAGGATGTTGGCGCCGACGCTGAAGCCGTCCGGATGGATGTAGGTGCCCCAGGCGGTGTAGAGCGTGCCGGCGAGGCCGGCGATCGCCGCCGACAGGCAGAACACGCCGAGCTGCACCAGGCGCACGTCGTAGCCGAAGGTCTCGGCCCGCTCCGGATCCTCGCGCACGGCGACCAGCACGTAGCCGAAGCTGGAGTTCACGACCCATCTGAGCGCCAGGTAGACGGCGATGCCGATGCCGAGCACCAGCCAGTAGAAGCTCGCGCCGCGGCCGTCGAACTCGGTGACCGCCTCGCCGAAGCCGAGGATGATGCTGGGCAGCGAGGGATCGTTGGCCGTCGCCGGGCTCAGGCCGTTCATGCCGCCGAGATAGGCGGCGCCGATGGTGTAGCTGGGATCGGCGGTCTGGCGCATGAACAGGCCGAGCAGCAGCGACGTCACCAGCATCAGGATGGCGACGTAGACGCCCTTCAGGCGGCTGAAGAACATCAATCCGCCGATGACCGCGGCGAGCAGCGCCGGCGCGGCGATGCCGGCCAGGATGGCGACGTCGGTGTTGCCGTGGCGCTCGATGAGGTTCATCGCCACGATGCCGTAGGCGTAGCCGCCGACGCAATAGAATGCGGCCTGGCCCAGACTGAGAATGCCGCAGAAGCCCCAGATCAGGCACAGGCTGAGCGCCAGGATGGCGGAGATGATGAAGTTGCTCGCCGTGATCACCTGATAGCGCGTGCCGACGAACGGCAGCACCACCAGGGCCACCACGACGATGAGCCAGCAGGCCCAGAAGAAGCGGCTGTTGCCGAGCGTCTGCTGGCCATTGAAGGGGGCGAGGACGCGCATGAGCGGCTTGGCGGGTTCAGGCATCGCTCACCTCTGCGTCGCGCGCGTGCGGCGCCGCTCGAGAAAATCGGAGATGCCCGAGGGCATGACGAGCAGGGCCAGGAGCGCGGCCGCCATCACCGACACGTAGCCCACGTATTCGTTGAAGACGTTCGACGAGATGGTCTGCACGCCGGCGAGGTAGAGCCCGGCATAGGCGAGCCCCAGGATCGGGCTGGCGCCGCCGCCGACCACGACGGTGATGAAGGCCATCGGCGTATAGTTCTGGCCGAAGAAGGGCGAGATGGTCGCCGTCATGGCGAACATGGCCCCGGCGATGCCGCCGAGCGCGGCGCCGAGGCCGAAGGTCAGCATGTAGACGCGGCGGGTGTCGATGCCGAGCGCCCGCGCCATGGCCGGGTTCTCCATCGTAGCCTGGGCCCGCTCGCCGAGGCGGGTCCACCGGAAGATGGCCCAGACGCCGCCGATCAGCGCCAGCGCGGTGGCGAACATGACCAGGCGATAGACCCCGAAGGCGAAAGGGCCGACGCTGAAGCTGCCGAGCGGCGTCGGCATGTTCATCACCGACGGGCCGAGCAGCAGCAGCGTGCCCTGGCTGATGATCAGGCTGATCCCCCAGGTGACCACCAGGGACGACAGCAGCTGGTTATAGAAATGGCGGATGACGAGCTGTTCGATGATCACCCCGGCGAGCCCGGCGCCGAGCCCCGCCAGCACGACGGCCACCGGCACCGGCGCGCCCGCATGAAAAGCCGAGACGGCGACATAGGCACCGATCATCATCAGCTCGCCGTGCGCCATGTTGATGACGCCCATCATGCTGTAGATCAGGATGAGGCCGACGCCGGCGAGCAGCAGGAAGCCGAAATTGTCGAAGTATTGGTAGATCCAGCTGACGATCTGGCCTGCCGTTTCCATGCCTGTTTCCGGTACTCAGTTTCTCTGATGGATGGCCGGACGAGCCCGGCCATGACGTTGCAGCGTGAGCCGCTCCCTCCCCGCGTCATGGCCGGGCTCGACCCGGCCATCCATCAGCGGAAGCAAGGAGCGGTCCAGGCCTCAGGGCGCCTTGAAGTAGATCTGCCACTTCGGATTGTCGGAGGGCAGGAACTGCCGGCCCGGCGCCTTCTTGGTCATGTCGACCCCGACGTCGGTCAGGAAAGTCGGCTCGTTGACGCCGAGCGCGGTGATCAGCTGCAGCTGATGCTTGTCGTCGACCTTGAACAGGTAGGTCGGCATGGCCGCGTGGTGCTGCGAGCCGCGCAGGGTCCAGGGGCCGCCGGGCGCGTCGGGCAGCGAGACGTCGCTTTCCAGCGCCTTGATGACGGCGTCCGGCGCGGTGGTGCCGGCCTTCTTCCAGGCCTCGGCCATGGCCTTCACCGCCACGTAGCCGAAGGCGGCGTGCTCGTTGACGTAGACGACATCGGGGAACATGGCGCGGATCTTGGCGGCGAAGGCCTTGCTCGCCTCGCCCGGCACGTCCTCGATGTAGCCCGGCGGCACGTACATGTTGGCGAGCGAGGGCGGCGCGAAGCGCTTGTGCTCGTAGCCGTCGGAGATGGTGACGTTCGACCACATGGGCGTGACCAGCCCCGCCGCCTGGGCTTGCGGGTAGAACTGCGCGTGCTCGGCGCCGACCAGGCAGTGCACCTGGAAGTCGGGCTTGACCCGCTTGATCTTGTCGATGGTCGATTGCCACTGCGAGACGCCGAAGGGGAAATATTCCTCCATCTCGATCTTGCCGCCGTAGAGGCCGGCGGCGACACGCACCCATTGGCCGATGGCGCGGCAGAAGTTGTAGTCCGCGCCGATGAAGGTCATGCGCGGGCCCATCTCCTTGATCATGTACTTGAGCGCCGGCAGCACCTGCTGCTCTGGCGTCGGCCCCGAGAAGAATGAGTATTTGTCGGCGATGCCGCCCTCGCCCTGGTTGTTGTGCCAGTAGATCACCTTGTTGCGCACCACCTCCTTGCGGGCGGCCTCACGCTCGGCGCCGGTGTAGCCGGCCATCACCACGTCCGCTTCGTCGTTGAAGACGCAGCGCTGGGCCAGCTCCTGGTAGCGCTTCACGTCCGACTGACCGTCGTAGGAGACGAGCTTGATCTTCTTCACCGCGCCGTCGACCTTGATGCCGCCGGCATCGTTGATCTCCTTCACGGCGAGCTTGTAGCCGTAGGTCTTGGGCGTCGACATCAGCGAGAAGTCGCCCGACAGGTCGTCGATCGTGCACACCACGATGTCCGATTTGGCCGCTGCTGCCGGCGTGGCCGCCAGTCCGCCGACGAGTCCCAGGGCGCAAGCGAGCGCCGCCCCCGCGCGTTTCAACCGGTGTAGGCTCGTGATCATGGTCATTCCCTCTGGCCGAAGGCCGGCGGCCCCGCTCGCAAAGCGGGTGCATGGCCTTGAGCTTAGAAGGCGCGCGGGGTGTGCAAAGCTACCCGAAATGGGAGGGCGCAGCGTCGACCTCCCGTCGCGTGGGGATTGCGTCGGGCGCGGACACGTCGGCCGCCATTTGACGCGTCGTCGGATATTTCCGGCGTAGGCTAAGACTTTCGGTGGGGTGGCGTGCTCGCCAACGCTGCCGCCGACCCCATGGACACCGCTGAACGCCGCCTCCCGGAACGCGGCGCGGCCGGGCCGAGGCGGCGGCGCCAGCGGAGCGGGCAGGCGCTTGACAGCTCAACCGCGCAGAGCACACTCTCCCACTTAATATAACAAATACCAAACCACACGCAGCTGTGGCTGGCAGCAGATGGGAGAGAAATGATGAGGAGTTTCATCAAACGCATCGTCGTGCCTGCCGTCGCGCTGACGGGCTTGGCCGCCGCCCTGCCGGCATCGGCGCAGGACAAGGGGCCGATCCGCATCGGCGTGCCGACGGCGATCCAGTTGCAGATCGGCCGCGACACCCAGACGGGCGTGCGCATGGCCATCGACGAGATCAATGCCAAGGGCGGCCTGCTCGGCCGCAAACTGGAGATGGTGGTCGCCGACGAGACCGAGAACCCGGAACAGGGCATCGCCGCCATCAAGAAGCTGACCGCCGACGAGAAGGTGGACGTGATGATCGGCGGTTACACCAGCGGCGTGACGCTGGCACAACTGCCGCACATCGCCCGCTCCAAGACGATCTACATGGAAGTCGGCGCTGCCTCGCCCGCCATTACCCAGCGCGTCAAGGCTGATTACGACAACTACAAGTACATCTTTCGCAATTTTCCGATCAACGCCGCCCACCAGGCGCGCGGCCTCGTCGACTTCATCAGCGGCATGCTGAAGGACGAGATGAAGATCCAGAACATCGCCATCGTCGGCGAGAACGCCAAATGGGTGCAGGATCTCGTGCCGATCCTGAAGAAGGGCGCGACCGAAGCGGGCGCCAACGTCAAGCTGGCCGAATTCTTCGATACATCCACGTCGGATTTCTCGCCGCTGCTCGCCAAGGTGAAGGAAAGCGGCGCGCAATACCTGATCGTCATCCTGTCGCACGCCTCGTCCGACATCTTCGTCAAGCAATGGTACGACGCGCGCTTTCCGATCCCGATCGGCGGCATCGACGTGAAGGGCCAGGACCAGGACTTCTTCAGCCGCGTCGGCGGCAAGGCGATCAGCGAGACGGTCGGCAACTTCGCCGTGCGCGCGCCGCTGACGCCCAAGACCCTCCCGTTCTGGGACGGGTTCGTGAAGCAGGCCGGTACGGCCCCGGTCTACACCGGCGTCGGCGGCTACGACGCGGTCCACATCTTTGCCGAAGCGGTGGAGCGGGCCAAAAGCCTTGAGCCCGACGCGGTCATCAAGGAGCTGGAGAAGACCGACTACACCGGCGTCGCCGGCAAGGTGGTCTTCGACGACACTCACGACGTCAAGGCAGGGCCGGGCTTCGTCAACCTGCTGTTCGCCCAGTGGCAGGCCGACGGCAAGCGTGAGGTCGTGTGGCCCAAGCAGATCGCCACCGGCAAGATGATCCCGCCGCCGTGGATGCAGGTGCAGTAGGCCGGACCGACGCCCCGCTCCGACACCGCAGCCCGCCTGATCCTGCGGGCGGGCTGCCCCATCCCGCCAGCCACGCCGGTCCTCGATGCTGCAAATCCTCGTCTATGGCGCCGTCATCAGCGCCATCTACGCGATGCTGTCGGTCGGCTTCACGCTGATCTTCGGCGTCGCCCGCATTCTCAACCTCGCGCACGGCTCGTTCTACGCCTTGGGCGCCTACGCCGCCTTTTTCCTGACCGCCGTGGTCGGGCTGCCGCTGCTGCCGGCCGCCGTCCTCGCCGTGCTGTTCGTCGCTGCCTTCGGCGTGGCCATGGAGCGCTATCTGGTGCGGCCGCTGCGCAGCTCGCAGCTCGCCGTGCTGATGATCACGCTCGCCGTGTCGCTGGCCGTGGAGCAGGCGCTGCTCATCACCTTCGGCTCCGAATACCGCAACGTGCCCTCGTTCGTCGCCGACAAGGTCACGATCGCCGGCGTCGACATCTCGGGCCAGCGGCTGCTCGCCCTCGTCGTCGGCGTGCTGGTGCTGCTCGGCCTGTGGCTGTTCATCCAGCGGACGCGCCTGGGCGCCGCCATCCTCGCCATCTCGCAGGATCCGGAGGCGGCCCGCTACATGGGCATCCCGACCGACCGCATCTTCTCCACCGTGATGGCGATCTCCGCCGGCACCGCCGCCCTCGCCGGCGTGCTCGTCGCTCCCTTCCTCACGGTGCAGCCCGGCATGGGCCTGCTGCCCATGGTGAAGGCCTTCGCCATCGTCATCGTCGGCGGATTGGGCTCCATCCCCGGCAGCATCGTCGCCTCCCTCATGCTCGGCTATTCGGAGACCATCGTGGCCTATCTCATCTCCACGTCGTGGACGGAGCTCGTCTCCCTGGTCGCCATCGTGGTGACGCTGATCATCCGGCCGGCAGGCCTGTTCGGCCGACGGGCGGCGTTCTGACGTGACGATCCGGGCCATCGACATCGCCGGCGCCGTCGGCGCCGTGGCGCTCCTCGCGCTCGCCCCCGTGCTCGGCAACTCCGGCTACCTCACCGGCGTGCTGACCCTCTGCGTCATCTACGCCATCTGGGCGGCGAGCTGGGACTTCATGTCCGGCCTGACCGGCCGGGAGAATTTTGGCCACTCGCTGTTCATCGGCGCGGGCGCCTATACGGCCGGCTTCCTCGCCACCGTCTATTTTGCCAACCCGTGGTGGAGCCTGCCCACCTCGGTGCTGGTGGCGGTGGCCTTCGCGGTCATCGTCGGCTTCCCCACCTTGCGCCTGCGCGGCCCCTACTTCGCCCTGGCCATGCTCTCGGCCGCCGCCATCATGCAGCGGCTGATGCTGATCTTCTGGGAGCAGACCGGCGGCGAGGAGGGGCTCTATGGGCTCGAGCCGCTGATCAACTCGCCGCTGCACTATTACTGGTTCGCGCTCGCGGTGCTGGTCGTCACCGCGGGCGTGCTGATGCTGCTCGCCCGCTCCCATTGGGGACTGATCCTGCGCGCCATCAAGGGCGACGAGGCGACCTGCCAGGCGGCCGGCATCAACGTGACGTTCTACAAGATCGCCTCGCTGATGATCAGCGCCGCCTTCGCCGGCCTCGGCGGCGCGCTCTACGCCCACTACCAGCTGCAGGTCAGCCCGCCGCTGTTCTCCGTCATCACCTCGATCACCGTCATCATCATGGTCTACGTGGGCGGCATGGGCTCGATCTGGGGCCCCGCCCTCGGCGCCATCCTGTTGACGCTGCTCACGGAGATGCTGCGCGGCTTCGGCGAGTACCGTCTCTGGATCTACACGCTGGTGCTGATGCTGATCCTGTTCTTCCTGCCCGGCGGGCTGGTTGCGCCCCTCTGGCGGCGGCTGACCGGAGCGAGGCCATGAGGCAACGGGGACAGGCGAGAGGCGAGCCCGGCCCGGCTGGCGCCCCCCTGCTCGAGGTGAACGAGGTGCGCAAGCGCTTCGGCGGACTGGTGGCGGTGAAGAGCGCCAGCTTCACCCTGGCGCCGGGCGAGATCGTCGGCATCCTCGGCCCCAACGGCGCCGGCAAGACCACCCTGTTCAACCTTCTCACCGGCTTCATCACGCCCGACGCGGGATCCGTGCGGCTGGACGGGCAGGAGCTCAGGGGCCTGGCGCCCTATCGCATCGTCAACCGCGGCCTCGCCCGCACCTTCCAGCTCACCCGGCCGTTCCTCGGCATGAGCGTGCTGGAGAACGTGCTGGTGGCCTGCCTGGCGCCGCGCGTACGCCATCGCATGGCGAGCGAGGAGCATGCCAGGCGCATCCTCGATCAGGTCGGGCTCGGCGAAAAGGCCGGCACACCGGTCGAGGTGCTGCCCTACGGCGATCTGCGCCGGCTCGAGATCGCCCGGGCGCTGGCCACCGATCCACGCCTGCTGCTGCTGGACGAGCCTTTCGCGGGCCTGGGCTCGAGCGAGATCGAGCCGCTGGCCAAGCTGATCCGGCGCCTGCACCGCGAGGAGAACCTCACCATCCTCATCATCGAGCATAAATTGCGCGAGTTCATGGCCCTGGTCTCCCGGGTCATCGCCATGGATTTCGGCGAGATCATCGCCATGGGCACGCCCGGCGAGATCGTGCGCCATCCCCGCGTCATCGAAGCCTATATCGGCCGCACGGAGTCCGACGGTGTCGCTGCTTGAGGTCCGCGATCTGGAGGTGCGCTACGGCAAGGCGCTGGCCATCGAGGCGGTGTCGCTCCGGGTGGAGGCGGGCGAGATCGTCGGCGTGCTCGGCCCCAACGGCGCCGGCAAGACTACCCTGCTCAAGGCGATCTCGCGCGCCGTCCCCGCGCGCGGCGACCTGGTGTTCAAGGGCGAGGACGTCCATGCCGTGCCCACCCACGAGCTGGTGGGGCGCGGCATCTGCCATTGTCCGGAAGGCCGTCGCCTCTTCCCGGAGCTCACGGTGCGCAAGAACCTCGACCTCGGAGCGTACCTGCGCCGTGACCGCGCCGAGATCGCGGCCGACCTTGAACGCGTCTACGCCCTGTTTCCGGTGCTCAGGGAGCGCGGCAGCCAGCAAGCCAGCACGCTCTCCGGCGGCGAGCAGCAGATGGTGGCGATCGGCCGGGCCCTGATGGGCCGGCCGGACCTGCTGCTGCTCGACGAGCCGTCCGTCGGCATCGCCCACAAGCTCAAGATGCTGATCTTCGGCGCCATCGAGCAGATCCGCCGCGACGGCACCGCGGTCCTGGTGGTGGAGCAGGACGCCGTCTCAACGCTCGGCATCGTCGATCGCGTCTACGTGCTGGAGCACGGCCGCATCGTGCGCGAGGGAACTGCGAGCGTGCTCAAGGACGACGATTACATCCGGCAGATTTACCTAGGAGTATGAGGGGCGGGGCGAGTATGGCGCAGCATGGCCAGCCAGGCACGGCCGACTGCGAGCAGACATGCGTCCGAGCTGCTATACTGAGCAAACGAGAACGAAGTCAGGCTCCCTGAGACAAGCAATGAGCGAACTGCACCGGATCACCGTGGATCCCGCCCAATGCGGGGGACGGCCATGCCTGCGAGGGCTCCGCATCCGCGTGCGCGATGTGCTCGACCTGCTGGCGGCTGGCGCCAGCCGCGAGGAAATCCTCGACGATTATCCGCTGCTCGAAACCGAAGACATCACCGCTGCCCTTGAATACGCGGCGCGGCAAAGCGACCATACGGTGTTGCGCGTCGCCTGATGCGCTTCCTGGTCGACGCACAGCTGCCGCCGGCCCTCGCACGGTGGCTCGCCACAATGGGGCATATGGCCGAGCACGTCGCCGATATCGGCATGCAGGCGTCGTCGGACACGGCGATCTGGGACTACGCGCTACGGGAGCGGGCCGTGATCGTCACCAAGGACGAGGACTTCGCGCAGCGGAAGGTATTGACTGAGCGGGGGCCGATCGTGGTCTGGGTCAGGCTGCCGAATTCCCGTCGGCGGCATCTGCTGGTTTGGTTCGAGGCCGTCCTGCCGGATGTACTTGCCGCGCTGGAACGCGGCGAGACGCTGATCGAAGTCACGTGAGGGGCCACGACGAGGAGCCAGCCCGCATCGTGCGTGAGCGGACCGCGAGCGCTCTCAACGACGACGACTACATCCGGCAGATCTACCTCGGCGTGTAGACGGTCGTCAGGGTGGCTTGCCCGATGGGCGCGCGGCGACCTAATCTGCCGGGCCGGACGGACCGAAGAGTCCGCCGGCCGAAGCGAGGGCTGAGCCCTTCGCCGTCGTGAGGGCAGGCTCCGAACGGGGCGGCCCTGCCGGAGGACGCCCGTGAGCCAGCACGCAATTCGCATGGCGTGGGAAGCGTTTCTCAACGAGGGACGCCCGCCGCAAGAGATTCCAGCCGCGCTCGTGCAGTCGTGGGAGCGTTCGCGCACGTGGGGCGTGGGCAGCTTCCAGACCGAGGCGCCGCTCGCCGGCGAGCCCGAGATCCATCGTCGGCGCCTGCAGAACGGCGCGCTGATCGGCGCGGCCCGGCCGGCGCTCCAGCGCTCGCATCTGTTCCTGGCCGAAGCCTCGTCGATGATGATCCTGGCCGACGCCACCGGCTTCATCGTCGAGACGGCGGGCGATCCGCGTATCGTCGACATCGGGCGACGCAATCATCTGGAGACCGGCGGCAAATGGGAGGAGGCCGCCATCGGCACCAACGCCATCGGCACCGCGCTGGTCGAAGGCCGGCCGATCCAGATCCGCGGCACCGAACACTATTGCGAGGACGTGCAGCGCTGGACCTGCGCCGCCACGCCCGTCCGCCATCCCCTCGACGGCGAGTTGCTGGGCGTCGTCGACGTCTCCGGCCCGGTCGCCTCCTTCAACCCGCAGAGCCTCGCCTTCGCCGTCACCATCGGCCAGGAGATCGAGGCCATGCTCGGCCGGGCGGCGAAGGCCGAACATGAGGAGCTGCTGCGCAGGTTCGTGTCCAAGCGATCGGTCTGGCTCAGCGAGGAGATGCTGGTCGTGGACCGGCGCGGCGCTCTGGTCCATGGCACCCAGCACGCGCGCCAGAAGCTCAGCGCGCCCTCGGCGGAGGCGCTGGCGCGCGACATGCGCGCCCTCATCGGCAATGCCGCCCAGGACGCCTGGGAACAGAACTGCCGCGAGCGTTTTCCCAACGCCAGCCTGGAGGTGGTGAAGGTCGACGACGAGGCCGTCGGCTGCATCATCGTCATGCACAAGAGCCGGTCGCGGGCGCCTGCCGCGCCTTCGTCGGCAACGGCGGCGGCCGAGGCCGCCGTCGGCTTCGACCAGATCGTGGGCGAGAGCGCCGGCATGCGCGAGGCGCGCGAGAAGGCGCGCAAGCTCGCCGCCAACGGCCTCGCCGTGCTGATCGAGGGCGAGACTGGCGTCGGCAAGGAGCTGTTCGCCCGCGCCATCAAGGGCGCCGGCCCACGCGCCAACGGGCCCTTCGTGCCGCTCAATTGCGGCGGCATGCCGCGAGAGCTGATCGCCAGCGAGCTGTTCGGCTATGCCAAGGGCGCCTTCACCGGCGCCGACGAGCAGGGCCGGGCCGGCCGGATCGAGCGGGCCGACGGTGGCGTGCTCTGCCTCGACGAGATCGGTGAAATGCCGCTCGACCTGCAGTCGTATCTGCTGCGCGTGCTGGAGGACGGCGTCGTCTACCGCATCGGCGAACACGAGCCGCGGCGCGTCGATATCCGCATCGTCTCCATGACCAATCGCGACCTCGGCGCCGAGGTCGAGGCCGGCCGCTTCCGGCGCGATCTCTACTACCGCATCGCCGCCGTCCGGCTGCGCGTGCCGCCCCTGCGCGAGCGCGGCGACGACGTCGCCCTGCTCGCCCGCCAGCTGATCGCCCACGCCGCCGAGCGGCACGGCCGGCCGGCGCCGGCCGTCTCGTCAGCGCTGCTCGAGCTCTTCCACGCCTATCGCTGGCCTGGCAACGTGCGCGAGTTGCGCAACGTGGTCGAGGCCATGGTGGCCCTCGCCGAGACCGATCGGCTCGACGTGGGCGACGCGCCGGACGAGATCCGCCACGCAGCCTCGACCGTCGCCGCCGGGCCCGTGCTCGCCGATATCGCGGCCATGCCGGCCTCCAAGGACGGCCTGCAGGCGGCGGAGCGCGCCGCGATCCTCGCCCAGGTCGACGCCGTCGGCGGCAACCTCACCGAAGCGGCCCGGCGCCTCGGCATCGCCCGCTCCACCCTCTACCTCAAGCTCGCCAAGTACCGCAGCGACAAGTACCGCAGCGACGGGGACGCCTGAGCGGCCGCTCCGTCCGTCCATCGAACGCCCCGAGCGGTCGAAGCGACCGGTTTCCGGACGGTTGCGGACGCGAACGTAGCCGTTCGCCGCTGCGGTAAGTCATTGGCAACACTTACATCCGCCTGGCGGCCCTGCCGTTGGCATAGCCCCTGCCCTCCTCTGCTCGCCTGGCTTGGTTCAAGCCGGCTCACGCACCAGGAGGACGCCTAGTGAACATCCACGCACCGAACCAGAGAAGCGTGCAGGTGCTCGGCATCGATGCCGGCGGCACCATGACCGACACGTTCTTCGTCGATTCCGACGGCGACTTCGTCGTCGGCAAGGCGCAGTCGACCCCGCAGAACGAAGCGCTGGGGCTGATCGCCTCGAGCCAGGACGGCCTCGGCAACTGGGGCATCGGCCTCGACGAGGCGCTCCAGCAGCTGCAGACCGGCGTCTATTCCGGCACGGCGATGCTGAACCGCGTCGTGCAGCGCAAGGGGCTCAGATGCGGCCTCATCGTCAATCGCGGCATGGAAGACTTCCACCGCATGGGCCGCGCGATCCAGTGCTACCTCGGCTATGCCTACGAGGATCGCATCCACCTCAACACCCACCGCTACGACCCGCCGCTGGTGCCGCGGAGCCTGACGCGCGGCGTCGTCGAGCGCATCGACATGGCCGGCAAGGTGGTCATCCCGCTGCGCGAGGAGAGCGCCCGCGAGGCGGCGCGCGAGCTGATCGCCGCCGACGTCGAAGGCATCGTCATCAGCCTGCTGCATTCCTACCGGAACCCGGACCACGAGCGCCGCGTGCGTGACATCGTGCTCGCCGAGGTGGCCAAGAGCGGCAAGACGATCCCGGTCTTCGCCTCCGCCGATTACTATCCGGTGCGCAAGGAAACCCACCGCACCAACACCACTATTCTCGAGGGCTACGCGGCCGAGCCGTCGCGGCAGACGCTGAAGAAGATCTCCGACGCCTTCAAGGAGCACGGCACCAAGTTCGACTTCCGCGTCATGGCGACCCACGGCGGCACCATCTCGTGGAAGGCCAAGGAGCTCGCCCGCACTATCGTCTCCGGCCCGATCGGTGGCGTCATCGGCGCCAAGTATCTGGGCGAGGTGCTGGGCTACGGCAACATCGCCTGCTCCGACATCGGCGGCACCTCCTTCGACGTGGCGCTGATCACCCAGGGCGAGCTCACCATCAAGAACGATCCGGACATGGCCCGGCTGGTGCTGTCGCTGCCGCTGGTGGCGATGGATTCGGTCGGCGCCGGCGCCGGCTCCTTCATCCGCCTCGATCCCTACACCAAGGCGATCAAGCTCGGACCGGACTCGGCCGGCTACCGCGTCGGCGTGTGCTGGAAGGAGAGCGGTATCGAGACGGTCACCGTATCCGACTGCCACATGGTGCTGGGCTATCTGAACCCCGACAACTTCCTCGGCGGAGCGGTGAAGCTCGACCGGCAGCGGTCGGTCGATGCCATCAAGACACAGCTCGCCGACCCGCTCGGGCTCTCGGTCGAGGACGCGGCGGCCGGCGTGATCGAGCTGCTCGATTCCGATCTGCGCGACTACCTGCGCTCGATGATCTCGGGCAAGGGCTACTCGCCGCAAAGCTTCGTCTGCTTCTCCTACGGCGGCGCCGGGCCGGTGCACACCTACGGCTACACCGAGGGGCTCGGCTTCGAGGACGTGATCGTGCCGGCGTGGGCTGCGGGCTTCTCGGCCTTCGGCTGCGCGGCGGCGGACTTCGAGTATCGCTACGACAAGTCGCTCGACATCAACCTCGCCCCCGATGCGCCCGCGGAGCAGCGGGAGGCCGCGGCGAATACGCTGCAAGCGGCCTGGGCGGAGCTCACCCACAACGTGCTGGAGGAGTTCAAGCTCAACGGCTACGAGGCGGCGCAGGTGAAGCTGCAGCCGGGCTACCGCATGCAGTATCGCGGCCAGCTCAATGACTTGGAGATCGACTCGCCGCTGCCGTCCGCCGCCACGGCGGAGGATTGGGAGCAGTTGGTCGAGGCCTTCAACGCCACCTACGGCCGCGTCTACGCCGCGTCGGCCCGCTCGCCCGAGCTGGGCTATTCCGTCACCGGGGCGATCATGCGCGGCACGGTGCCGATCCCGAAGCCGAAGATCCCCAAGGAGCCTCTGGAAGGCGAGACGCCGCCGCAGACAGCCTTCCTCGGCACGCGCAAGTTCTACCGCAAGAAGCGCTGGGTCGACGCGCAGCTCTACCGGATGGAGGCGTTGCGCCCGGGCAACCGCGTGAGCGGCCCGGCCATCATCGAATCCGACGCCACCACCTTCGTCGTCCCCGACGGCTTCGAGACCTTCCTCGACGGCCACCGGCTCTTCCACCTCAAGGAAGTCTGAGCCGCGGCTGGCACCCGAAACATCAGGAGAATACTTATGAACATCAACGTTCGAGAGAAAGAGCTGGGCTCGGCGACGCGCGGCATCGTCCGTGGCGGCGAGACGCTGAAGCAGCATCGCGACCGCCTCATGGAGGCGACCAAGCGCACCAAGCACTACGCCGGGCTCACGCGCATGGAGCTGCGCGACAAGGAGCCGATCCTCTACAACAAGCTGTTCTCGCGCCTGCGCGCCGGCGTGGTGGACGCCCGCGAGACCGCCAAGAAGATCGCGGCGTCACCGATCGTCGAGCAGGAGGGCGAGCTCTGCTTCACCCTCTACAACGCGGCGGGTGACTCCATCCTCACCTCCACCGGCATCATCATCCACGTCGGCACCATGGGCGCGGCGATCAAGTACATGATCGAGAACGACTGGGAGTCCAACCCCGGCGTGCGCGACAAGGACATCTTCTGCAACAACGATTCCCTGATCGGCAACGTCCACCCCTGCGACATCCACACCATCGTGCCGATCTTCTGGGAGGGCGAGCTGATCGGCTGGGTCGGCGGCGTGACCCACGTCATCGACACCGGCGCCGTCGGGCCGGGCTCGATGGCGACGGGCCAGGTGCAGCGCTTCGGCGACGGCTATTCGATCACCTGCCGCAAGGTGGGCCAGAACGACACGCTGTTCCGCGACTGGCTGCACGAAAGCCAGCGCATGGTGCGCACCACCCGCTACTGGATGCTCGACGAGCGCACCCGCATCGCCGGCTGCCACATGATCCGCAAGCTGGTGGAGGAGGTGATCGCCGAGGAAGGCATCGATGCCTACTGGCGCTTCGCCTACGAGGCGGTGGAGCACGGCCGGCTCGGCCTGCAGAACCGCATCCGGGCGATGACCATCCCCGGCACCTACCGGCAGGTGGGCTTCGTCGACGTGCCCTACAACCACGACGACGTCCGCGTGCCCTCCGACTTCGCCAAGGTCGACACCATCATGCACGCCCCCTCGGAGATCACCATCCGCGGCGACGGCACCTGGCGGCTGGATTTCGAGGGCTCCAGCCGCTGGGGCTGGCACACCTACAACGCCCATCAGGTGAGCTTCACCTCGGGCATCTGGGTGATGATGACGCAGACGCTGATCCCGTCCGAGATGATCAACGACGGCGCGGCCTACGGCACCGAGTTCCGCCTGCCCAAGGGCACCTGGATGAACCCGGACGACCGCCGCGTCGCCTTCTCCTACTCGTGGCACTTCCTGGTCTCCGCCTGGACGGCGCTGTGGCGCGGCCTGTCGCGTTCCTACTTCGGGCGCGGCTACCTGGAGGAGGTGAACGCCGGCAACGCCAACACCTCCAACTGGCTCCAGGGCGGCGGCTTCAACCAGTACGACGAGATCCACGCGGTCAACTCGTTCGAATGCGCCGCCAACGGCACCGGGGCCACCGCCGTGGGCGACGGCCTGAGCCATGCCGCCGCCATCTGGAATCCGGAAGGCGACATGGGCGACATGGAGATCTGGGAGCTAGCCGAGCCGCTCGTCTACCTGGGCCGCCAGATCAAGGCGAGCTCGGGCGGCGCCGGCAAATACCGCGGCGGCTGCGGCTTCGAGAGCCTTCGCCTGGTCTGGAACGCCAAGGACTGGACCATGTTCTTCATGGGCAACGGCCACATCTCCTCCGACTGGGGGCTGATGGGCGGCTATCCGGCCGCCTCCGGCTACCGCTTCGCTGCCCACAACACCGGGCTGAAGCAGCTCATCGCCGACGGCAAGCCGATCCCGCTCGGCGGCGACACCGATCCCGAGCACCCGGTCTGGGACAGCCTCATCGAGGGCGCGGTGATCAAGCGCGACAAGCAGGCGATCACCACCGAGGAGATGTTCTCCGACTACGACCTCTACTTGAACTACATGCGCGGCGGCCCCGGCTTCGGTGATCCCCTCGACCGCGAGCCCCAGGCCGTGGCCGACGACCTCAACGGCGGCTACCTGCTGGAGCGCTTCGCTCTCAGCGTCTACGGCGTCGTCGTCGCCAAGGCGGACGGGGTCTACACGGTGGACACGGCCGCGACCGAGGCCCGGCGCCAGGCGATCCGCGACGAGCGCATCGCCTCCTCCGTGCCGACCCGCGAGTGGATGCGGGGCGAGCGCGCCAAGATCCTGGCCAAGCAGGGCGCCGGCGATCACGTCAAGCAGATGTTCGCCGCCTCCTTCAAGCTCGGCCCGCGCTTCCTGGCCGACTTCAAGGCGTTCTGGGACCTGCCCCAGGACTGGATCCTGACCGAGGACGAGCTCGACATCCCCCACTACGGCTCGACCTACTCCATGGACCTGTCCGAGCTGCCTGACGTCAAGACCGTCCAGTTCGTCGAGGAATGAGACGGCGGGCGCCGGGCCGCGCGCGCCCGGCGCCCCTCCCCGCCTGCAACGACACACCATTCGAGGACACGACCATGGCCTACACCCGCACCAAGATTGCCGACCTGATCGACGGCAAGATCGACCACGACACGCTGCACCAGATGCTGTCGACGCCCAAGGATCCGGAGCGCTTCCAGATCTACGTGGACATCCTCCAGCAGCGCGTGCCGTGGGACGACCGCATCGTCCTGCCGCTCGGCCCGAAGCTCTACATCGTGCAGCTCGCCGCGACCAAGCAATGGACCATCCGCTGCTCCTGCGGCCACGACTTCTGCGACTGGAAGGACAATTGGAAGCTGCATGCGCGTGTGCGCGTGCGCGACACCCAGGACCAGCTCGAGCAGATCTATCCTCGCCTGATGGCGCCGACCGCCACCTGGCAGGTGCTGCGCGAATACTACTGCCCGGCCTGCGGCACCCTGCACGACGTCGAAGCGCCGACCCCGTGGTACCCGGTGCTGCGCGACTTCGAGCCGGACGTCGACACCTTCTACAAGGACTGGCTGGGCCTGCCCGTGCCGGAGCGAGCCGAAGCGGCCTGAGCCGCCGGCGCACGACCGTCGGCGCCGCGGCCGGCAAAGCCGGTTGCGGCGTTGCCGACGAGTGCTTCACCGTCTCACCACCGGCATGGCCGGGCTCCGCCCGGCCATGCATCCCTCAAGCATGCATCGTTCAAGCAAGCTCTTCGCGGCGTTCTAAGAAATCGCGCAACATCGTGGGCTGACGACGTCTTGCCGGTTCATCGGCTATACTGTCCCCGTGCCGGTCCGCACGCTCGGCCACCGCGCACTCTACGTCGCCGACGTCGAACCAACGAAGCGGCTGCTGGACGGCCAGCAGAGAACGACATCCCTGTACCAGACTCTGGTTTCGCAGGCTTCCGCTTTAACAAGAAACGACAAGAATGCGCTCGCCTAGCGCTTATTCAGGCCGCCAACGGCAATGTGCGAACGTTGTAGGGCAGACCCCGCCTCCTCCAACGCCCAGCGCACGCGAAAAGCACACATCAGGGGCGCGGCGAAATCCGGGCCCCATGTATAGGTCGTGAGCGTCGCGCACGGTATCGTGTTAGCGTTGCAGGCAAAGATCTGCTAATCTTGGAGCTTGGCTGATCTGCCTGAAGCATCGGTTGATCTGCCGGAGACAAACGTGGGCGGTGCAGGAGGCCCCTGAAGGCCCTGTGATCGAGACCAGTGCCCCTTGGGACAACTGGACACCCTGGTCCTCGGCCCCGTCGATTGTTCGCCTTGGCGAGAACCTGAAATGTCTGCGCGCGGGCCTGCGCCGACGTTCAGATGGGCGGCTTTCACATGTTCAGCCAAATTCTCAATCCCACCGGCAACCTGTTCATCACCTGGCTCGTGGCCCTCATTCCGGTTGCGGCATTGCTGTTCATGCTCGCTGCGCTGCGCTGGTCGGCTTGGGTTGCAACGCTTGTCGGCTCTTTGATCACCCTTGCGCTCGCCCTGTGGGTCTGGCGCATGCCGCTTGGCGACGGCCTCCGGGCCTATCTCTACGGCTCTGCGACGGGCATCTGGAATGTCGACTGGATCACGTTCTGGGGCGTGATGCTGTTCAACACGCTGGTGATCTCCGGCACATTCGACAAGTTGCGACGCTGGCTGGTGGCGCAGGCGACGCAGGATGTCCGCGTCCAGACCATCCTCTTTGCCTGGGCGTTCGGAGCGCTTCTGGAGGGACTGGTCGGCTTCGGCTACCCGTGGGCCTTCGTCGCGCCGATTCTGATCGCTATCGGAATTCCGGACCTCGACGCCATCCGGGTCGCGGCGATCGCCAACAACGCGCCGGTCTCCTACGGAGCGCTCGGCGCACCGATCATCGCGCTCGCCGCCGTCACCGGTCTTCCGCTGCTGGCGCTGTCGGGTTCGATCAGCAAGATCGTTGCGATCCTGGCCCTATTGCCGCCGTGGATCCTGCTCTATCTCGTCTCGGGCAAGGACGGCATGCGCGAGGCTTGGCCGCTGGCGGTGGTGGGGTCGCTCGCCTATATCGCCGGCCAACTGCCGGTCGGCATCTATCTCGGCCCCTATCTGCCGGATGTGGCGGGCTCGATCGTGTGCTTTGCTTGCCTGCTGCTGCTCCTCAAAGTCTGGCAGCCCCGCCAGGTGCGCGGTTATGGCGGCGTGCCGCTGACCGGTCCTGCCACGGCGAGCGATCATGGCCTGTCCACCCGCGACATCGTCCAGGCTTGGCTGCCGATCGCCATCTTGATCGTCGTCGTCGTCGCCTGGACCGGACCGTGGTCCACGCTGCCCAGCATCGTGCTGCTGCATATGCAGGTCACCGCGGCGTCCTCGATCGCGGAGGGCGCGACGATCCCGGCCGTCTTCAACTGGACCCCCTTTGTCGGCGGCTCGGCCATCTTGGCATCATGGATCATCGTCGCCCTGTTGCTACGGGTGAACCGGCAGCAACTGACCGACATCTGGAACAAGACCTGGTCGCAGATGTGGGGCGCCTGCCTCGTCGGCGTGTTTATCTTCGGCCTGGCCTTCGTTTACAACTTTTCCGGCATGGCGTCGTCGCTGGCGAAGGCGTTCGCATCGCTCGGTCCCGCCTTCATCGTCGTCGCGCCGCTGCTCGGCTTCATCGGGGTGGCACTGTCGGGCAGCAACACGTCCACCAACGCCATGTTCGGCAAGTTCCAGGCGTTGGTCGGGCAGCTCCTCAACTTTCCACCGCTGCTGCTGCCGACCGTGAACTCGGTCGGCGCCGAGATCGGAAAGCCGATCGCGCCGCAGACGGCCAGCGTCGGCGTCTCGACGACGCGCTTCGTGCGCAACGAAGGCGACGTCATCCGGCACAACTTCTTCTGGTGCCTGGTGGTGCTGGGCTATCTCATCGTGATCAGCGTCGCCTGCTATCTTTTCTTCCCGGGCATCGCCAATCTCTGAGGCGCTCCGGCGCTCAGCGGACATGGTGACGACAGACCGATGGGCCGCCGGACGGTCGGATCCTTACCTGATGGCGAGCGTCATAACCTGCACGGCCAAGTGATCACCGCCCCGGCAGAGGGATATCGTTCCGACGGCGAAGCCTTTAACTGGCACAATGCGAACTGCTTCAGAGGGTAAGACGGCATTCGGTCGGGCCCATGCTCCAGACCGTCGCAACGGCTCATTCGGCGGCCGGCATCCGTCGCAGGCCTACCAGCTCGGCTTCCGCGGTCTCATGGAGGCATCGCCCATGAACCTGTCCGGCCAATTGCGGATATTGGCGTAAACGTCGACGTCGAACGGGCGTCGGGTCGAGACGGTGCGGCGCGTCGCAGACGTAGAGCTTCATGAGACCGTTCATGTCGGCGCGATCATCCTAGCGAGCGCCGTGTCGAGCGCCGGCAGGTCGTCCCGGATCGTGAGCATAACGCGCTCGTCGAGGACGTCGTCATAGGTATGCGCCAGCACATTGCGGAACCCGGCGATCATCTTCGCCGGAATCCCGTGGGCATCGAGCATATCGGCAGGAATGTCGCGAATGGCGGCATCGATCGCCATGAAGGCACGCTCGATCGCATAGCGCGTCTTCCGATCGGCCCTGATGGCGTCGAGGTCGCGACCTTCCGCCCACTCGCGGATCAGCCGAACGTTCTCGCGCGCCTCGGCGACGGCGCGCTCGATCCGCTCCCGCCGTTCAGAAGGCATCGACCAATTGGTCTTCCGCCGCTGCCTTGAGGCGGCGGCCGGGTCTGAGTGCGTCGGCGCGCACGACCAGATCGACCCGCTGGCCGAGGATGCTGGTCAGTTCGCTTTGGATTCCGCCCACGTCGAAGGCGCTGAACAGCGGCTTCCGGCCGGTCGGCCCCTCATCGAGATCGACCATCACATCGATGTCGCTTTCAGGGGTGGCCACATCTCGCGCGACCGAGCCGAACAGATAGGCATGCACCACCCCGAGCGAGAGAAGGTTCTCGCGGTGTGCACGCAGACGTTTCAGGGCTTCATCGCGACGCATGTATCAATCCTATCAGGCGAGGGTATGTCTGTCAGTGGCGTCGCGCTTGCTTCTCCCGTGCGCAGGCCCCCTATCGATCCGTCCGCCATTTCAAGGCGCTGAGATCCGGCAAACGGTGCAATCTTGACTCCAATCCTGACATCCATCATCTATCGTCGCGGTAAACATGATGGCGGTCATGAATAAGCGCGACCGCCGGGTGCAAGGAGCTTTCCATGAGCGACCGTCCCGCCGTGCTGATCACCGGTGCCTCCTCCGGCATCGGCGCCGTCTACGCCGACCGCTTCGCCAGGCGCGGCCATGACCTCGTGCTGGCGGCACGCGACAAGGGGCGCCTGGATGCGCTGGCCGAGCGTCTGCGCAGTGAGGCGGGCGTCGGCGTCGAGGTGATCAAGGCCGACCTCACGGCCACGGCGGACTTGGCGGGACTGGAGGCGCGGCTCGCTGACGATGCCCGTATCGGCATCCTCCTCAACAACGCCGGCACCAGCATTCCCGGCACCTTTGCCACCCAGGGCGCTGCCGCCGTCGCCGATCTGATCGCCCTGAACGTGACGGCGCCGACGCGGCTCGCCGCCGCCGTCGCCCCCCGCTTCGCCGCGGCAGGCACCGGCGCCATCGTCAACATCGGCTCCGTCGTCGGGCTGGCGCCAGAGCTCGGCCTGACCGTCTATGGCGCCACCAAGGCCTTCGTCCTCTACCTGAGCCAGGGGCTTCAGCTCGAGCTTGGGCCCAAGGGCGTCTACGTGCAGGCGGTGCTGCCGGCCGCCACCCGCACCGAGATCTGGGAGCGCTCGGGCCGCGACATCAACACCGTGGCGAACCTGATGGATGTGAACGAGCTGGTCGACGCCGCCCTGGTCGGCTTCGACCGGCGCGAGGCCGTCACCATCCCGCCGCTGCCGGACGCCGGCCAGTTCGAGGCCTTCGACGCCGCCCGCAAGGCCATGCTGCCGAACCTCGGCCAGCCCCATGCGGCGGCCCGCTATCGCAAGGCCACCTGAGGCTCTCGCGCCATCACGGCGCCGAGTCTGCCCGGCGCGCGCCGCTGGCGCGTGAGGCCGGACACAAACCGGTTGGAGCGCGGCCCGGCTCGGGGCAGAACGGCTCGTTGATTGAAGCGAGTCCGTTCGGTCCATGCCGGTGTCCTCCCGCAAGCCCCGCCCCCGCCTGAAGAAGGCGGCCTACCATCACGGCAGCCTGGAGACGGCCCTCCTCGCCATCGGCACCGAGCTGATCGACGCCGAGGGCCCGGGCGCGCTGACGCTCAAGCGCGTGGCCGAGCGGGCCGGCGTCACCGCCAGCGCCGTACAGCATCCGTTCAAGGACAAGGAAGGCATGCTGGCAGCGATCGCCGCCAGCGCCTTCCGCGAGCTCGAGAGCGAGCTCAAGCAGGCGGCGCGCCGCGCCGATGGAGCAGAAGCACGGCTGCGCGCCCTGCTCGGCGCCTACGTGGGCTTCGCCTGCCATCGGCCGCTCAGATTCCAGTTCATGTTCGAGGCGCGCTTCCTCGATGACGAGCGCCACCCGGCCTCCGCCAATGCCAGCCTGGATTGCTACGATCTGCTGCGGCGGGCGGTCGCCGACTATACGGGCCGGCCGGTGCGCCTGGGTGCGCTCACCGCGTGGTCGGTGGCGCACGGCTTGTCCGGCATCCTGACCAGCTCGCGCATTCCCCCAGGCGAACAGGTGCCCGACAGCCTGGACGACGTGGTCGCCCTCGTCTTCGATCTTCTGGTGCATGGCATCGGCGGCCGCGACGCCTGAGCCCCCGTTCGACCAAATCTGCACGACACACATATTTTTTATCGAACTCGTTCTGACTGAATGTGAAATAAGAACGATTCAATCTTGTTGACGAACAGATTTAGCAGGCCTAGCGTTCCGATCGGTAGCGGTGCCGACCACGTCCCGAAATGTCGCCCGCACCGCCCCCGTGGGAGGACCGACGATGCAGACTGCAACCGCCCCCGCCGCGCCGTCACCGGCGCCATACTGGCTCAAGGACACCCTCGCCCCGTGACGGCGGAGCTCACCAGCTTCGACCTGGAGGTGGAGGGCACCATCCCCGACGAGCTGACCGGACTTTACGCCCGCAACGGCGCCAACCCCCGGGAGGGCCACTCGGGTCACTGGTTCCTGGGCGACGGCATGCTACATGGCGTCTCGCTGCGCGGCGGCAAGGCCGAGTGGTACCGCAACCGCTGGGTGCGAACGCCGCGCTTCGAGGGCGCGCCACGCACGACGGAGTCACCCTTCGACATCCGCAACAGCCTCGCCAACACCAGCGTCATCTCCCACGCCGGGCGCATCCTGGCGCTGGTCGAGAACGCGCTCCCGATGCTCATGGGCCGTGAGCTCGAAACGCTCGGCTTCGAGGACTACGGCGGCAAGCTCGCCACCTCGTTCACCGCCCATCCGAAGATCTGCCCGGCGACGGGCGAGATGCACTTCTTCGGCTACGCGCTGCGGCCGCCCTTCCTCACCTACCACGTGGTCGATGCCGACGGCGTCCTGCGCCGCAGCGTCGAGATCCCGGTCAGGGGCGCGACCATGGTGCATGATTTCGCGCTCACCCGCGACCATCTGATCTTCATGGACCTGCCGGTCGTCTTCGATCCGGCCTCGGCCATGCGAGGCACCATGCCGTTCGCCTGGAGCGACAGCTACGGCGCCCGGCTCGGCATCCTGCCGCGCGGCGCCGGCATCGAGGCCCTGCGCTGGGTCGAGATCGAGCCGTGCTACGTCTTCCACGTCGCCAATGCCTTCGAAGCGGTAGACGGCAGCATCGTCATCGACGTCGCCTGGTATGCGGAGCTGTGGCGCGGCGGGCCATCGGACGTGAGCTTCGAGCCGGCCAGGCTGAAGCGCTGGACCATCGCCCCCGGGGCGACCAGGGCCAGCGAGCAGTTCCTCGACGACCGTGCGGTCGAGTTTCCGCGCGTCGACGACCGCATCGCCGGCGCCCCCCACCGCTACGTCTACGCGATCGACGCCGGGCGGGCGGACGGAGGCGGACTTGTGGCCGGCGCCTTCGACAGCTTGCGCAAGTACGACACGGTGAACGGCGGCTACCAGCAGCACGTCTTCCCCGGCGGCGTGCCGAGCGAATTCGTACACGTCGGCGCGCGCGACGGTGCCGCGGAGGATGACGGCTGGCTGATGGGCTTCGTCTACGACCGCGCCCGCAACGCCAGCGATTTCCTCATCCTCGACGCCCAGGCCATCGCGGCCAAGCCGGTCGCCCGCGTCCGGCTACCCGGCCGCGTGCCGCAAGGCTTCCACGGCAACTGGATGCCGGACGCCTCCACCTGACCCTGGCCGCGCGGGCTTCGGGCAAGGCGACGCCTGCCGATGACGAGCATTGCCCCCAGGATGATGTCCCGCATCCGGCCGTCGCTTCCGAAAGCCGACGGCCGGGCTCGTCAGAAGCGGGTTCGGAGACTATCGTTGTCAGCCATGCCAATCTTGGCCGCACGGCCCATGCAGGCTGGAGCTAACGACAACGATGGTCGGGGTTCGACAGTTCGATGAACAGGCGGTCTTGACGCAGGCACTGGACCTCTTCTGGCAGAAGGGTCTGCGCGGCACGTCCATGTTGGACCTTGCCAAGGTAACCGGGGTTCAGCGCAACTCGCTCTACAACGCCTACGGCAGCAAGGAGGCGCTTTTCCTGCTGGCCTTCGAGAGCTATGCGGAGCGCGTGCTTCAGGCCGTGCGCAAAGCATTTTCCAACCGTGATCCGCGCCGCTCTCTGCTGGCCTTTCTGGAGGTTGGCATCGTCAATATGGCCAACGGCGTTCCGCCGAGAGGATGCCTCACAACGAAGACGGCCACCGAGCCGGACGTGCTCAATTCCGCCGTGCAACAGAGATTGCAGGCGCTTCTGAACGAGATGGAAGCGATTGCCACGGCGGCGCTGTCGTCGAAGCCTGCACGCGAGCGCCTTGTCCTGGACCCGGCGATGACGGCCCACATCGCCGTGACGTTTTCGCGGGGGCTCGCGGTGATGGAGCGCGTTCACCAGGACTGGACGAGCTTGCGAACGGCCGCCAAAGCCCTCGTTCGCGTCCTCGTCCACGACGAAAGCCGAGGGACCACGACCAGATAGCCGGCGTCGTGGCGTGGCCATTCTCCCTGCCCTGGTCGGTTCATTCTTGACAGCGATGCCTAGTTTGACAATGCTGCCCAAGATGCCTGGGCCGTATCCGTCAGCCCTCGGCATGCGGACTTGCCAAAGGCTGGACGGCTATTGAACCGCGGAAGGGGGCGCCCGTCGTGAACGGTGGCCGAATTGGCAGGGCGCCGGCCAATGCCGTTACGCCCCTATGGGTCGCCGCCGGCGCGGCCATGGCGCCGGCCGTGAGCATGGCGCTCGGGCGTTTCACGTATGCGCGGCCGCTTCTGAAAATGCGGACCGAGCTAAATTGGAGCTATACCGAGGCAGGGGCGATGAACACTGCCAGCGGCGTCGGCTTCCTGATCGGCGCGGTCGTGGCGACCTGGGGTTCGGCAAGGCTTGGAGCCAAGCGCGCTTTCATGTTTGGCAACCGTGAACGCAAGGAGGCGAGTCGATGAGTCTGTCTGAGTTCTCCGGCCCTATAGGGCAGCGCTATTTCGAAGATTACGTCAAAGGCGCAGTGTTCGAATACGGTCCGATATCCGTAAGCGAAGCGGAGATCATTGCCTTTGCGGAGCGGTTCGATCCGCAGACGATGCACATCGATCCGCAAGCGGCTGAGCATGGACCGTTCAAAGGATTGATCGCGAGCGGGTGGCACACCATCGGCCTGATGATGCGCCTTTTCGTCGACAACTATCTCTCCGCTGTGGCGAGCCTCGCGTCTCCCGGTGTCGACGAGGTTCGCTGGTACAAGCCCGTTCGACCCGACGACGCGCTGCTGCTCCGTGTTTCCGTTCTCGATGCCACGCCGTCGCGGTCCAAGCCCGACCGCGGGATGGTGCATTCGCTGCTCGAGGCGATCAATCAGAATGGCGATACCGTTGCGAGCTTCAAGGCGATGAATTTACTCGGCTTGAGAAGCGCCTATCCCGCTGTCAGGCCATGATGCGCAACTGACGGGCAGCCCCGGAGCTCGCCGCCGGGCGCTCGGCGCCCGCTTGCGGCCGTTGACGATCCCGATGCCGCGCGAAAAGCAGCGGACGCCGTCCGCCAACTCACCGGCCGCATCATCACTCGGACGAGGAGCGCTGCGACCTTCAGATCACAAGCTCGACGACGAGCCCAGCGCGGCCCCGCCTGGTCGCAATTGTCGATCTCCGTCAGGCGAGCGCTTGACCTGGCCGTCCATCCCCGACGGATCGCCGGGTCGAGCCCGACCGCGCCGTCATTCGGCAGCGGCCAGGGTGTGGGCAATGGGGAGACGCGGCTCGCGGGTGATGCGGAAGCGCTCGGCGCGGTTGGTGAGCCGCGCCTCCGCTTCGGCCACCATCCGCCGCACCACCTCGGCCGCCGGCGGCACGTCGTTGACCAGGTCGACCGCCTCGCCGACGATCAACGCGGCGATGCTGAAATCGCTGTGCTCGCGCGCCTGGGCGTAGCGGGGGCCGATCTCCTCCCGGCGCTGCATCAGCTCGGCCTCGCGGCCACGCCAGGTCTCGGAGAAGCCGTTGCGCAGCACGCGCCCGGTGTAGGGCGCCGGCCACACCCGGTCGCGGACGATGTCGAACAGGATGCCGCGCGTGGTGTCGTCGCCGCTCGCCGCCACGATGCAGCCCTTGGCGGCGCCCGACGCCGCCGCCTCCTGGGTGGCATAGAAGCGGGTGCCGAGCAGCACGCCGTCGGCGCCCAGCATCAGCGCCGCGGCGAGGCCCCGCCCGTCGGCGATGCCGCCCGCGGCCACCACCGGCACGCTGGGGACGGTGTCGACGACGGCGGGCACGAACGGCAGGGTGCTGCGCGAGATGCCGTGGCCGCCGGCCTCCGCCCCTTGCGCCACCAGGATATCGGCGCCGTGCACCGCAGCGTGCAGGGCCTGTTCCAGCGTCTGCACCTGGCAGATCAGCAGCGCACCGGCCGCCTTCACCTTGGGCGCGTGCGGGCCGACGTCGCCGAAGGACAGCATGATGGCGGGCGGGCGGCGCTTCAGCACCAGGTCGAGCAGATGCGGCTGCTTGGCGAGGCTCCAGGTGATGAAGCCGACACCGACGCGAGCGTCGCCCGCCGCGTCCATCTCCCGCTCGAGCCAGGCCTCGTCGCCGTAGCCGCCACCGATGATGCCGAAGCCGCCGGCATTGCTCACCGCTGCCGCGAGCTTGCCGTCGGCGATCACGTCCATGGGGGCGAGCAGCACCGGGTGCTTGATGCGCAACAGCTCCGTCACGCGGGTCGAAATCGGCATCCCCGGCTCCCCTCTGCCACACCTTCCCTTAGGGAGCTTGCGCGCTTTTACCGCACCAGTCTACCTCAGCGAGCAAATGACGCATGCTCGTCATTAACGCTCCCTACACTTTTTGGTTACGTGCGGATCCGGCGGAACCAGCCACGGCAGTTGCCTATCCTCGCCTTTCACCCAACTTATCAATAGCTTAGACGCCGCGGCCACAAGCCCGCCCACCGCCGCGGGGCGAGGCCGGTCCGTTTCCAGTGGATTGCAGGACAGGCGAGCGCCGTCCGGCCACGGATCGTCCGCGGCATGCCACCGGAGCGCTCGTTCGGTGCGGAATCGATGTGCGGCGCGTCAAAGGCCGCCGGCGGGATCGCCGGTTTGGCCGTCGCCGGGCGTCGGCGGCGCCAGCGGCACGAACAGCGTGCGGTCAGGCTTGAGGTCGAGGAGCGGCGTGCCGTCGAGGCAATCGAGCCCGCGCACGAGCAACGCACCCTCCTCGATGCCGACGAGGGTGGCGATCGAGGTGCCGATCGGGTTGGGCCGCACCGGCGAGCGCAGCGCGAAGGTGCCGCGCACCGCGCCATCGTCGCGCGGGCTCTGCAGCACAAGATCGCGCCGCGACCGGTGCAGCCAGTAGAGCACCTCCAGCCGCGTGTAGTCGGCGATGCCGGCGAGCGCCTCGCGCCAGGGCTCGAACACCTCGATGCGGCACAGCGGGCCGTCGGCCCGGCCCTGGCGCGGGCAATCGAGACGCGAGGTCCATGGCGTATGGATAGCGCCGATGTAGATCAACCCGGCGTCGGTGGCGTCCGGCCATTCGACCGCCCGCTCAGCCCTGCGGATCTCGTCTTCACGGACCATGGTCCTGTCGCCCCCTGTAGCGCATCACTCGCTATATAGCGTCATACACGACGCGTGGGCGTGGATCGCCGAGACCCCCCCGACTGAAGCGCTTGGGCTCACCCAATGGCGAAATGCTCTGGCACACGTGCGACGAGCGCATAGACTACTGCCGTACGGACAGGGAGGCCGCCATGGCGGACACGATGCGGACCGCGCTCGTTACCGGCAGCACTGACGGCGTCGGGCGGCTGGTGGCAGAGGAATTGGCGGCCGGGGGCTGGCGCGTCCTGGTGCACGGACGCGACCATGAGCGCGGCGCGGCGGTCGTCGCCAAGATCCGCCAGGCCGGCGGCAGCGCCGAATTCCTCGCGGCCGACCTCTCGTCGCTGGTCGGCGTGCGTGCCCTCGCCGACGCGGTCGGCGCGGCGACGGACCGGCTCGACCTCCTGGTCAGCAATGCCGGCATCGGCACCGGCGGCCGGCCAGACCGGCGATTGAGCGCCGACGGCCATGAGCTCACCTTCGCCGTCAACTACCTTGCCGGCTTCCTGTTGACGCGCCTGCTGCTGCCGCTGCTCAAATCGAGCACGCCGGCGCGCATCGTCAACGTGGCCTCCGCCGGCCAGCAGGCCATCGATTTCGACGATGTGATGCTGACGCGCGGCTATAGCGGCGTGCGCGCCTACTGCCAGAGCAAGCTGGCCCAGATCCTCTCCACCATCGACCTGGCCGACGAGCTCGCCGGCTCCGGTGTGACCGTCAACGCGTTGCACCCGTCGAGCTACATGAACACCACCATGGTGCGCCTCGCCGGCGTCGAGCCCTGGAGCAAGGTCGAGGACGGCGCCGCGGCCATCCTCAACCTCGCCGTCGGGTCGGCGCTCGAAGGCCGCAGCGGCCTCTATTTCAACGTCCTCACCGAGGCCAAGGCCGATGCCCAGGCCTACGACGCCACGGCACGCAAACGCCTGCGCGAGCTCAGCTTCGAGCTCGTCCGCCTGACCGCCCCCCGTCCCTGAGGAGCCCCACCGTGAAATACCGCAAGCTCGGTTCGAGCGACCTCGAGGTGTCGGAGATCTCTCTGGGCTCGTGGCTCACCTACGGTGTCGGCGTCGAACGGGATCTGGCGCGTGCCTGCGTCGACCGCGCCTTCGACCTCGGCATCAACTTCATCGACACCGCCAACGTCTATGGCCGCGGCGCCGCCGAGACGGTGCTTGGCGAGATCCTGGCCGGGCGGCCGCGCCACGCCTACGTGCTCGCCACCAAGGTCTTCTTTCCCATGAGCGAGACGGACAGCGGCCTGTCGCGGGCGCAGATCCTCAAGCAGATCGACGCGTCTCTGACGCGCCTCAAGCTGGACTACGTCGATCTCTATCAATGCCACCGCTACGATCCGGAGGTGCCGCTGGAGGAGACCATGGCGGCGTTGACCGAGGTCGTGCGCCAGGGCAAGGCGCGCTATATCGGCTTCAGCGAGTGGAAGCCGGAGCAGATCGCAGCCGCCTTCGCCCTGCCCGGCGTCGCGCGCTTCGTCTCCAGCCAGCCGCAATACTCGCTTCTGCATCGCCGCATCGAGGCCGAGGTGATCCCGCTCTCGGCCACCCATGGCGTCTCGCAGATCGTCTGGTCGCCGCTGGCGCAAGGGGTGCTGTCGGGCAAGTACGTGCCCGGCGCGCGGCTGCCCGAGGCGACACGGGCGACCAGCGAGACCATGGGCAACGCCATGCAGACCTGGCTGAAGCCCGAGATCCTGGAGAAGGTGCAGCGGTTGCGGCCACTCGCGGCGGAGGCCGGCTGCACCATGAGCCAGTTTGCGCTCGCCTGGGTGCTGCGCCAGCCCAATGTCGCCTCCGCCATCGTCGGCGCCAGCCGCCCCGAGCAGCTCGACGAGAACGCCGCCGCCTCGGACCTCGTCGTGCCGCCCGAGCTCTTCACCAGGGCCGAGGCGATCGTGGCGACGTGACCGCTTCGCCGCCGAGCCCGGCTGACCCACGTGACGATGGACAAGCCCGCCACGTTATGATGCTCTCCAGCTTGAGCATCGCGCCTCCAACGCCGGCATCTTCCGTCGTTCAGGAAAGGAGTGCGTCATGGCGACCGCAGACACCTTTCATGAATTCGAGCAGGCCGGCTGGGGCGACGAAGCCCGCGCCCAGGCCTATCATCGCCATCTCGGCGACGTGACGACCGGCTGCATCCCGCCGTTGCTGGACGCTGCCGGCGTCGGGCCCGGCGACCGGGTGCTCGATGTGGCGTGCGGGGCGGGGTACGTCGCCGCTGCCGCCCGCGACCGCGGCGCCGCTGCCGTGGGCCTCGATTTTTCCGCCGCCCAGGTCCGCCTCGCGGAAGCGACGTATCCGGGCCTCCGCTTCGTCGAGGGAGATGCCGAGGCGCTGCCGTTCGACGAGGGCGCCTTCACCGCCGTCGTCAATGCCTTCGGCATGCCGCACGTGCCCGATCCCGACCGGGCCGCAGCGGAGGCCCATCGGGTCCTGGCTCCGGGCGGACGCTTCGCCTATGCGTCATGGTGCGCGCCGGAGCAGTGCCTGGCCTTCTCCATCGTCTATGACGCCATCCGTGCCCACGGGTCGCTCGACGTCGGACTGCCGCCAGGCCCCGACTTCTTCAACTGCGGACGGCCCGCCTACGCCCGGGCCATGCTCGACAAGGCCGGCTTCGGCGCGATCAGCATACGCGAGGTGCCGTTGGCGTGGCGCGCCAGCTCGCCCGACGCCTTCATCGACGGCATCGTCGGCGGCACGGTCCGCGCGGCGGCGACGCTCGGTCGCCAGACGCCCGAGAACCTCGAGCGGATCAAGGACCACCTGCGCCGGCGCGTCGGCGAGTTCGCCCAGGACGGCGCCTATGCCGTGCCGGCGCCCACCTTGGTCGTCGCCGCGCGCAAGAGCGCCTGAGCCGCTCGCCTGGGGACGCGATCGTCACGGGCTCCCGAGCGGAGGCTGGCGGGCTCGACCCGCTCCCATGCGCCTGGAAACACATCCTACGACGGCTTCGACGGTCCGGACGCCTCCGCCGGAGGGCGCGGCAGTTGCCAAAATGTCACGGAGCTGCCGATTGAGCGACCGCCGGCGTTTCGAGCATTTCGAAGCAATAAATTGATATCAGTTACTTAGCGCCATGCTCTCGAAGCACTCTAAGCTGAGAGATGCCAACTTAGACGGGCTCTAAACCATGGGCTTTGCACGACGACCGGCAATCCTCTAGCTGCTCGACGATTATCCCTGCGGCCGCGGGCCGCTCTTGTCAGCCGCGGGCTGGCCCGAGCCCTTCGCATGAGTGTCCACGCCATCGATCTGACAGGCCTGTACTCGTCCGAGCAGGGGCGGCTGAAGCGGCTTGTCAAGCGCATGGTAGGCAACAGGGCGACGGCGGAGGACCTCGTCCAGCAGGCATTCGTCAAGCTGATGGCGGCCGCCGGCCACGGCGATCTCGCCAACTGCCCTGCCTACCTCACGCGCACGGCGCGCAACTTGGCGCTCAACCATCTGCGCGATGCGGCGCGGCGGGCCGAAGTGGGCCTGCCCGATGGGGAGCTCGAGGCCATCGCCGATGGGCGCCCCTCGCCCGAGACCGAGGCCATCTACCGCTGCGAGCTGCGCCGCGTCCTTACAGCGGTCGCCGCCCTCCCCCCTCGCCGCCGCGAGGCGTTCGTGCTGCACAAGTTCGAGGGCCTGAGCTACGACGAGATCGCGGCCCGCCAAGGCATTTCGCGCAATACCGTCATCTCGCAGATCGTCAGCGCCCTGGTCGACCTTGACCGGCAGCTGGCGCCGAAATAGCGCAGCCCGATCGTTACCTCCGCCGCGCCGGGTGTCATAGACGATGGAGACATGCTCCAGGCACGTGCGGCGCGGGGGATTATGACGGACGACGCGACCGACCCGGTCGTTGCCAAGGCGCTCGAATGGTTCGTCCGCATGCGCGACGACAAGGTGAGCGAGGCGGACCGCGAGGCGTTCCAGGCGTGGCTCGCCGACGATCCTCGCCACGCCGCCGCGTGGGCGCGCGCCGAGGCCCTGTGGAACCGCTTCGACATCGTGCGGCCGGAGCTCGAGCGCCTGCAGCGCCCCGGCAAGGGCCGCACGCGCCGCAACCTTGTCATCGGCGGCCTGGCGGTCACGGCGGGCGCGAGCGGCCTCTACGCCATCGCCCGCTCGGATCTGTTCGCCGACTACGTCACGGCCGTGGGTGAGCGCCGCACCTTCACCCTCGCCGACGGCAGCATGGTGGAGCTCGGTAGCTATTCGGCCCTGTCGACGGCATTCACCGCCGAACGCCGGCGGGTGGAGCTGCATCGCGGCGAAGGCTTCTTCGGCGTCGCCGCGGACGCGAGCCGCCCGTTCTGCGTCGACGCTGGTGGCGGCACGACGCGCGCGCTCGGGACGCGCTTCGACGTGAAGTACGTCGACGACCTCGTGACCGTCGCCGTCGAGGCCCACGCGGTGGGCGTCCGCGCCGGCACCGCCCCGGAGGTCCGTCTCGAGCAAGGCTGGCAGATCAGCTATGGCCGCGCCGGCCTGGGCGAGCCCTCGAAGGCGAACCTGGAGGCGGTCGAGGCCTGGCGGCGCGATCGCATCGTGTTCCAGGACGCGCCGTTGCGCCAGGTGCTGGCCGAGCTGGAGCGCTATCGGCGCGGCCGCATCATCCTGATGGATCGCAGCATCGGCGACATCCCGGTGACCGCCGTGTTCGACACCCGGGAAGCGGAGAGCGCGCTGCAGACCATCGCCGACACGCTGGCGATCCGGGTGCTCCATGCCACCAACTACGTCGCCATCGTCTACCGCGGCTGACGACGCCGAAAAAAAATCATCGCGGCGATCATTGGCCCGGTCCGCTCCGGTGTCAGATCTCCTGAGGGCCTCATGCAGACGTCCTCGCGGATCGACGATCCCACCCCCCGGGGGGCCGGGCCAGAGAGCGGGTTGAAGCGATGCAGGTTGTGCGTGCGGGGCAGGACAGGTCCGGATCGACCATCGGGAGCGCGCGGCAGCGAGGGCGGGCCCTGGCGCTGGCGCTCCTGGCCACCAGCGGGCTGGTGGCAATCCCCGGCCTGATGAGCCCCGTGCTGGCAGCCTCAGCCTCGTTCGACATCCGGCCGCAGCCACTGGCGCAGGCGCTGATGCAGTTCTCCAACGCCACCGGCGTGCAGCTCTTCTTCAACGCCGATCTGGTGCGCGGCCTCCAGTCGCCCGGAGCGCAGGGCGCGCTTAGCCGGACGGAAGCGCTCGACCGGCTGCTGGCCGGCTCGGGGCTGACCTTCCGCTTCACCAACGCCAACACCGTCACCATCCAGCGTGCCGGCGGCGCCGCGCCGCCGCTGGTGACCGGCGCCGCCGCGGGCAGCGATATCGTGCTCGATACCATCGACGTGCAGGGTGGAAGCCAGTCGCCGTACGGCCCCGGCGTCGGCTTCGTCGCCACCAGGACGGTGACGGGCTCCAAGAGCGACACCCCGCTGATCCAGATCCCGCAATCGATCTCCGTCATCACGCAGGACCAAATCGCCCAGCAAGGCGCGCAGAACCTGAAGCAGGCGCTCGGCTACACGACCGGCGTCGCCTCCAACACGCGCACCGCCTTCAGCGGCTTCGACATCATGTATTCGCGCGGCTTCATCCTCGACCGCTATGTCGACGGCACCAAGCTTCTCGGCGGCGTCAGCGGCTACACGGTGCCGCAGATCGAGCCCTACGGCGTCGAACGCCTGGAGGTGCTGCGCGGCCCGGCCTCCGTCCTCTATGGACAGTCCTCCCCCGGAGGCCTGGTCAATGCGGTCACCAAGCGGCCGCGTGACACCGCCTTCCGCGAGGTCGAGCTGCAGACCGGCAATTTCGGACGGCTGCAAGGGGCCTTCGACATCGGCGGCCCGACCGACGCCAGCAAGACGCTGCTCTACCGGTTCACCGGCCTCGTGCGGGATGTGGACTCGCAGGTCGACTTCACCAAGGAGCAGCGCTTCTACTTCGCGCCGGCGCTCACCTGGCGGCCCGACGACAGCACCAGCCTGACGGTGATGGCGAACATCCAGCACGACCCCCACGTCGGTCTCTACAGCCTCGTCCCCGCCTCCGGCACGGTCCTGCCGAACCCGTACGGCCGCATACCGGTCAGCCGCTACCTGGGCGACCCCAACTACAACGTCTACAGGCGCGACCAGCAGTCGATCTCCTACGCCTTCGAGCACAGGTTCGACGACGTCTGGACCATCAAGCAGAACTTCCGCTTCATGCATACCGAGGGCATCACCGAGCAGTTGCTGCCGCTGGGGACCTCGCTGGTCAACGGGCGCACGCTCAACCGCTATGCGCTCTACGACGCCAACAACATCAATGGCCTGACGCTCGACAACCAGGCGCAGGCGGTCTTCGCCACCGGCCCGCTCAGCCACACCCTGCTGCTGGGCTTCGACCTCCAGCGGCTGTCCGAAAGCGATACGCTGGGCCAGGCCGTGGCGCCGTCGATCGACGTCTTCGCCCCGGCTTACGGCAAGATCATCCCGATGCCGCCGATCGTCTCGAACACCAATCAGGCGATGTGGCAGCTCGGCGCCTACGTGCAGGACCAGATCAAGTTCGACCGCTTCGTGCTGACCCTGAGCGGCCGCAAGGACTGGGTCTCCACCGACACCGCCAACGATCTCAAGGGCACCACCGTCACCACCAACGACGATGCCTTCACCTGGCGCGCCGGGCTCAACTACGTGTTCGACAACGGCATCGCCCCCTACGTCGCCTATGCCACCTCGTTCGCGCCGACCGTCGGCACCGACGTCTCGGGCAACCCGTTCAAGCCGACGACGGGGCAGCAGTACGAGGCCGGCATCAAGTACCAGCCGGTGGGCGTCAATGCCCTCTTCACCTTCGCCGCCTTCGATCTCACCCAGCAGAACGTACTGACGATCAATCCGAACAACACCGCCTTCCGCATCCAGACGGGCGAGATCCGCTCACGCGGCGTCGAGGCGGAGGCCCGGGCCAGCCTCGCCGATGGCCTCGATCTGATCGCCACCTACAGCTACGCCCATGTCGAGGTTACCAAGAGCAATTCGACCGACCTCGGCAAGCGACCCGTCAACATTCCCAACCAGATGGCCTCGTTGTGGCTGTTCAAGACGGTGCAGAGCGGGCCGTTCCTCGGCCTCGGCCTCGGCGCCGGCATCCGCTACGTCGGAAATACACCCGGAGACCAAGCGAATACGTTCTTCGTGCCCAGCAATACGCTCGTCGACGTCGCCGTGCGCTATGACATCGGCGAGCGCGTGCCCGAGCTCAAGGGCCTGACGTTCACGCTGAACGCAACCAACCTGCTCGACCAGCGCTACGTCTCCGAATGCTCGAACGGGCTGAACTGCCTCTACGGTCCCGGCCGCACCGTGGTCGCCGGCCTCAAGTACCAATGGTGAGGCGCGGCATGATCGCAGGGCATCGGCGGCGGCTCTCGGAACCGCAGGTCCGCGGCGGCGCGTAGATCGGGCTCGGCGCCGTGGTTCACATCGCGATGGATGGCTTCGAGGACGATCATCCAGGTCCGGGCACCGGCGCGACCCGCCGGCAGTGCCTCGCCGGCCTCGCCCTGTTCCCGCTCGCCGGCGGCCAGGCATGGGCGGCCGCCGGCGCCGTGGCGCCGGCGCCGGACGGCAGCCGCGTCGTCGCCCTCGACTGGGGCCTGGCGGCGACCCTGCTGGCGCTCGGCGTGACGCCGCTCGGCACACCGGTGCCGCGCTGGTATCGGCGCAGCGTGGTCGAGCCGACGATGCCGGAGAGCGTCGCCAACGTCGGCCTGCTGTTCACGCCCAATATCGAGGTGCTCGCCGAGCTCGCGCCGAGCCTCATCGCCATCACGCCGGGGCTGCACCGAGCCGCTGCGATGCTGGCGCGCACCGGGCCCGTGGTCGAGATCGATCTGTTCCAGCCCGGCCCGAACGCCCTGGCGCGGGCCAACCGCGGGACCGTCCGGCTGGCTGCTGCCGTCGGCGCGGAGGCACGCGGCGAGCGCCTGGTCGCGGAGGCAGCGGCAGCGCTGGCGGCGGCCCGCACAACCCTGACCCTTCTGTCCGACAGGCCGATCGCCGTCGTCAGCCCCGTCGACACCAGGCATATGGCGCTGTTCACCGCCGGCAGCCTCTACCACGACGTCCTGCTCAGCCTGGGGCTGACCAGCGCGCTGCCGGCGGCGACCGTCGCCGAATCCATCGTCGTCGGCATCGACGCGCTCCGTCAGTTCTCCGACTGCCGGCTGTTCCTCATCGACTCGCCGACAGCTCCAGGCCTGGCCGCGCGGATCCAGAGCAGCCGCCTGTGGAGCGCCTTCGCCTTCGTCCGCGAAGAGCGGATCCACTGCATCGCACCGGTATTGGGCTCGGCAGGATTGCCGGCGGCCATGCGCTTCGCGTTCCTGATGGGCGAAGCGCTGCATGCCCTCCCTGTGCCGAGCCGCCGTGGTTGATCCGGCTCGCTCCGCGGCCGGCCCGCGGGCCCTTGTCGCCGCGCTGGTCGCCGTCGCCGCCGCCTCGCTGCTGCTGCGCCTTCAGACCTTGCTGCCCGCGGCGCAATGGTGGCAGGCCGCCACCGCGCCGGCGATCGGCGATTTCCCCCAGCTCCTGGTCCATGAAAGCCTGCTGCCCCGTCTCGTCGTCGCGCCGCTGTGCGGAGCGGCCTTGGCCATGGCGGGCGCCATCTTCCAGCAGGTTCTGCGCACCGAGCTGGCCGAGCCGGCTACGCTGGGCGTCTCGGCCGGGGCCTTCCTGGCGTTGGGCGCCGCCTCGCTGTGGGCGCCCGGGCTGGCCGAAGCTCACCGCGACGTGGTCTGCCTCGCCGGCGCCGTCGGTGCCGCCGGGCTCGTCGCCGCCATGGCCTGGTCGCAGCGCCTGGCGCCGCTCGCGCTGATTCTCGCCGGCTTCGTCGTCACGCTGATGTGCAGCGCCGCCGGCGCCGCCATCAGCCTGTTCGACGACAGCGGTGCCCGGTACCTGTTCATCTGGGGCAGCGGCTCCTTGGTGCAGAACGATTGGACCGCGGTCACCTATCTGCTGCCTCGGCTGGTGGCGCCCATGTTGCTGGCGATCGTGCTGATCAGGCCGCTGACCCTGCTCGGGCTGGGCGACGACGGCGCCCGTGCGCTCGGCCTGGCGCCGGTTCGCCTGCGCCTGCTGGCGGTGAGCGCCGCGGTGGCGCTGGCGGCCTTCACGGTCAGCGCCGTCGGCGTCATCGGCTTCATCGGCCTCGCCGCGCCGGCCCTCGCGGGGCTCGCCGGCGCGCGGTCCTTCGCCGGGCGCCTGGCATGGGCGGCGCTGATCGGCGCAGCCTTGCTGCTGGTCGCCGACGAGGCGGTGCAGCAGGCCGCACGCATCATGCCCGAGGTCCCGACCGGCGCAGCGACCGCCCTGCTCGGAGCGCCGCTGCTGCTGGTGCTGCTGCGACGGCTGCGGCCGACGCACACCGGGCCGGCGGCGACCGCGCAGCGACGCCTCGGCCGGCCGCTGGCATGGCTGGCCGTCGGCGCGGCCGCCCTTGTCGCCCTCTGCTGGATGTCGCTGGCGGTCGGCCCCGGTGTCCATGGCTGGAGGTTCGTCGTCGTCGACCCGGCCGATCCACTGCTGATCTGGCGCTGGCCGCGGCTGGGCGTGGCCGTGGGGGCCGGCGTGCTGCTCGCCGTCTCCGGCACGATCCTGCAGCGCATGACGGCAAACCCGATGGCGGGGCCGGAGCTGCTCGGCGTCAGCTCGGGCGCGGCTTGCGGCATCATGCTGCTCGTGCTCTGCCTGGATGCTGCGCCCGGCACGGCGGCGATGCTGGCGTCGGCGGCGCTCGGCGCCGTCCTGGCGCTCGGCCTCATCATGCTGGTGGCGCGCCGCTCGTCCTTCCGGCCGGAGCAGGTGCTGCTGGCCGGCGTCGCGCTCAACACGATCTTCGCCGCGCTCGTCAGCCTCCTGCTCGGCATGGGCGACCCGCGCATGTTCGGCCTGCTGCGCTGGATGGCCGGCTCGACCTTCCTGGCCACGCCCGGCCAGGCGATGACCGCGCTCGCCAGTGCCGCGCTCGCCATCGCCGTTGCCCCGCTCGCCGCGCGCTGGCTCGACGTGCTGCCGTTGGGCGAGGCCGCAGCACGGGGGCTGGGCCTCGACGTTGCCGCCAGCCGGCGCACGCTCCTGCTTCTCGCCGCCGTCGCGGCTGCCATGGGGACGCTGCTGGTGGGGCCGCTGAGCTTCGTCGGCCTGATGGTGCCGCACATGGCCCGCACCATGGGCCTCGCCCGCGCGACGCCGCAGCTGATCGGATCCGCGCTCGTCGGCGCCATCCTGATGGCGGTCGCCGACTGGGTCGGGCGCGTCGCGCATTTTCCAAACCAGCTGCCGGTCGGCATCGTCGCGACACTGGTCGGCGCCCCGTACTTCATGTGGCTGATCGCGCGGCGCCGGTGAGAACGCGCCGGTCCATGGTCGCGGCCGATCAGGCAGGACGCATGGCCCTGTTTCCCAACGAGGGCCCCCCGGGCACGGGCGATTCTCGGCGATTGGACGGGATCATCCAATGGCGCAGAAATACTCCAGGCCCTCAGGCCCTCGCCATGGACGTCGTCGGCTGCCGCTGCAGCACCATGACCAGATTGGCGCTCAAGTCGCGGTCGAGGTCGAAGATCTTGCTCAGGAAGAGCTCGGTGAGATCTCGAACGCCGCGCTTGGTCTCGCTGGCGATCCATCGGAACGAGCGGCCGTAGGCGCGCTTCGTCCTGCTGCCGATTCTCGTGATGGCGAACGGCTTGCCGCGCAGGAGCTGGGCGATGATCGGCGCCGACAGCGTCACCAGGTGCGTATAGTCGCTGTGCTGGGGGATGCGGCCGAAGGGGCTCCGTCCGTTGGGAAAGCGGACGACGAGGTGGCCACCGGGCTTCAGGATAGCGGCGATGCCGTTCAGCGTCTGATCGATCTGGTCGAACGTCATGTGCTCGAGAACGTCGTAGGCGGCGGCGACGTCGAAGAACTCCGCGTACGTATCGACGCTCCTGCTCAGATCCGATGGAATCGTCGTCACGCCATTCTGACGAGCAAGCTCGACGAGCGCGTCGATGATCTCCACGCCAAATAGATGTGCTCCATTCTCCCGCGCCCAGGCCAGTAGCGCACCATTGCCGAAGCCGATCTCGAGAAAGTTCTTACCGGCGAGATCGATTCCCTCGAAATCGCCCTGAAGGTAGTGCCGCTCGAAGTCGCCAACGCGGAAAAAGTCGGCCTCCGACCAGCCCTTCCAGTCCTGATAGCCGGCATAGACGTCGTTCGGCATGACGTTTCCGGATAGGGCATGGCTGGAAAGCTTCTATCCGATCGGATAGAAGCTCTCCAAGATACGGCATGGGTAATACGCCACAGAACTCGGAGCAATTACTCAATTTGGCTGAAGAGCTGTCCAAGCAGAGCAGATCGTCCAATTTTCGATGAATGCTTCAATATCTCTTCGAGCTGGCACGCTTTTTCCGATCCGACTCAGGAGGATAGCGGCAAACGCCGCGCCCTTCACGCATACGCCTGCCGGCGCCAGTCGGCCAACATTGCGTCGAGCACGCAGGCGGCCATGGTCCCCGTATCGGACCAGTCCATCGTCCGTGTGTAGACGGGGAACGACACGATGCCATGGGTGGCGGCGATCAGGCTGTCGGTCGCCAGCTTGAGCGGCAACGGCGCGCGCGGCCAGCTGGCGAAGAGCTCGCCGACCACGCGCTCGTAGAGGCCGTAGGAGCGCACGACGATCGACGAACGGCCGAACGGCACCCCCTCCGGGTCGCTGATCGGCGGCTGGTGCGGCGGCATCGAGAACAGCGTCTGGAAGTGGTCGAAGTGCTGCCGCCAGTGGGCGACGGCGCCGAGGAAGACGTCGCGCACCCGCTGCTCGGGGTCGGCGGTGCCGTCGGCGAGCCGTTCGAAGTGCTCCACGGCAGCGGTCATGTCCTGCTCGCGGATGGCGAGGTAGAGCCCCCGCTGATCGCGGAAATACTGATAGATCGTGCCCGGTGAATAGCCGGCGGCGGCCGCGATCCGCCGCAGCGACACCCGTGTCGGATCCTCCGAAGCGAACAGCTGCCGGCCGACTGCGATGAAGGCGGCCCGCACCTGCTCCTTGTCCTCGGCTGAATGAGCGCGCGTCTTGGGGCCGCGCATGGCGCGCGGCGCCCGACGCTCCGGCGCCTCCGGATCAGCCCTGCGATTGGGCACGTGCAGCACCTCCTGGTTGGCGCCGCTCTATCGCACGACCACGCTCACGGCCAGCAATTTTAATGAACGTGTTCATTTGCAGTTGCTATTTGAACGCGTTCATTTATGGTCGCTAACAACGGACGCACGATTGGTGCGCCGACTGGACAAGACGCGGATCGGGAGGACCCATGGCGCGCATCGACGGAGGCCAGGCGCTGGTGGCGACGCTGCAGCGCTTCGGCGTCAGCACCATCTTCACGCTTCACGGCGGCCATCTCGACTGCATCTACCGGGCGGCGGTCGACGCCGGCATCCGCCTCGTCGACACCCGGCACGAGCAGGCCGCCGGCATCGCCGCGACCGGCTATGCTCGCGTCAGCGGCGAGGTCGGCGTCGCCATGGTGACGGCGGGCGGCGGCGTCACCAACGTCGTCACCGCGGTCGCCAACGCCTATGCCGATTGCGTCGCCAGCGTCTTCTTCGGCGGCGCGCCGCCGCTGCGCGACTACGACGCGCTGCCGGTCAACAGCGGCTACGACCAGCTCGCCGTCATGGCCGGCATCACCAAGTGGGCGCACCGTATCACCCACGTGGAGCGTCTGCCCGACCTGGTCGGCCGCGCCTTCCACATCGCCCGCGAGGGCCGCCCCGGCCCGGTCTACCTCGACCTGCCGAGCGACGTGCTCTACGCCCTCCTCGACGAGGAGCAGATCACCTATCCGCGTGGGCCCCTCGCCCTCGCCCGCCCGGCGCCGTCGCCGGCAGGGGTGGCCGAGGCACTGCGCCTGCTGCAGCGGGCCGAACGGCCGGTGATCCTGGCCGGAGGCGGCGTCGCCTACGCCGGCGCGGCCGAGCCGCTGCGGCGCTTCGCCGAGCTCTCGGGCATCCCGGTGCTGACCAACAACAAGTCGCGCGGCACCCTGCCCACCGATCATCCGCTGTGGGGCCGCGGCTTCGGCACGCTCGCCGCCGCGGCCGGCCGCGGCGCCGGCAGCCCCGACGTGGTGGTGCTGCTCGGTGCCCGCCTCGGCCTCTACACCGGCGGCCGGCGCAAGTCGTTCATCCCCGACGGTGCCACGGTCATCCAGGTGGACATCCGGCCGGAGGAGATCGGCCGCATGCGCGACGTCGACCTCGGCATCACCGCCGACTGCCGCGAGATGCTCGAGGCCCTCGTCACCGCCGCCGGCAACGGGCCGTGGCCCGACCGGCAGGCGTGGGCCGCCGGCCTCGTCGGCCCGCCCGCACCGGCCGCCGCGGCGAGCGACGCCGATGTGGCGCTGACGCCGGGCCGCCTGGCGGCGGCGGTGGCCGAGGCGGCGCCGCACGACGCCATCTTCGTGCTCGACGGCGGCGAGACGCCGGCGTGGGCGGATGGCGTCACGGCGAGCCTCGCCCCCAACCGCTGGCTCGGCCACGGCTACATGGGCATCATGGGCGAGGGGTTGCCGCTCGCCGTCGGCGCCCAGCTCGCCGCACCGTCGGCCCGTGTCGTCTGCCTCACCGGCGACGGCGCCGTCGGCTTCAATTTCGCCGAGTTCGACACCCTGGTCCGCCACCGCCTGCCGGTCGTTGTGGTGGTCAACAACGACCAGCAATGGGCCATGTCGGCGCATGGGCAGGACCTGGTCTACGGCCCGGGCCGGCGCATCGTCACGGACCTCGCCGCCACCCGCTACGACATCGCCGCCTCCGGCTTCGGCGTCCATGCCGAGCATGTGGAGGATCTGGCGGACCTCGCGCCGGCACTGGCGCGGGCGTTCGCCGCCGGCGGCCCGGCCTGCGTCAACGTCATGACCAGGCCGGTGATGAACCCGATCACGCAGCGCTTCATGGGTCTCGCCGCCGAAGGGCTGCGCGGTCCCAGCGGCAAGGCGCGCGTGCCCTACGCCGACATCCTGGAGGTCTGAGCCATGGCCGAACGGCCTCTCGACGGACGCACCGCCCTGGTGACGGGCGCCGGCTCCGGCATCGGCGCCGCCGTAGCCCGCCGCCTGGCGCACGAGGGCGCGATCGTGGTCGGGCTCGACCGCGATCTTGCCGCAGCGGAACGCACCGTGGCCGAGCTCGGCCCATCGAGCCTGGCGCTCGCCGCCGATGTCGCAGACGAGGCGGCCATCGAAGCCGCCGTGGCCCGCGCCGCCGCCGTGCGCGGCAGGCTCGACATCGCCGTGAATGCCGCCGGTGTCGGCTTCAGCGCCGCCCTCGTCGACCAGTCGCTGGCCGATTGGCAGCGTGTGCAGGACGTCAACCTCACCGGCGCCTTCGTCTGCTGCAAGCATGAGGCGCGGCAGATGTTGCGCCAGGGCGGCGGCGTCATCGTCAACATCGCGTCGACCAACGCGCTGCAACCGGGCGAAGGCCTCGCTGCCTACTGCGCCTCCAAGGCAGGCGTCGCCATGCTCACCCGCGTCGCCGCCATGGAGCTCGCGCCGCACGGCATCCGCGTCGTCGGCGTCGGCCCCGGCCTCACCGAGACGCCGCTGGTGGCGCGGCTGCTGGCGCGGCCGGAAGCCCGCCAGGAGTTTCTGGCCAACATCCCGGCGGGCCGGCCGGCGAAGCCGGAAGACATCGCCGCCGTCGTCGCCTTCCTCGCCTCGGACGACGCCGCCTATATCAACGGCGACACCATCTACGTGGACGGCGGTGCGCTGACCCAGCGCTACCCGAGCCTCGCCGCCCGTGCACCCTCCCCTGTGCCAGCGGCGACCGCGCCATGAGAGCCCTGGTCTACGCCGGCGGCCAGGACGTGCGTCTGGCCGAGGTGCCGGAGCCGCAGGCCGGGCCAGGCGACATTGTGCTCGACGTGCTGCGGGTCGGCGTCTGCGGCACCGATCTCGGCGCGGTGCGGAACGGGCGGCCACAGCTCACCGCCGGGGTCGCCCTCGGCCATGAGTTCGTTGGTCGGCGCGCCGACACGGGCGCCCTCGCCGTGGTCAATCCGATCCTGAGCTGCGGCGCCTGCTCGGCCTGCGCCGCCGGCCGGCCGCAAATCTGTGCCCGCCGCCAGGTGCTGGGCGTACACCGGCCCGGAGCCTTCGCCGAACGCGTCGCCGTGCCCGCCTCCAACGTCGTCGACGTGGCCGACCTCGACCTCACTCAGGCTGCGCTGGCGGAGCCGGTGGCGACCGCGCTGCACGCCTGGCGCCTCACGCCGCAGCCGGCCGGCGACGTCGCGGTCCTCGGCGCCGGCGCCATCGGCCTGTGCACGGTCATCGTGCTCAAGGCACACGGCATCGGCCGCATCACCGCGACCGACATCGCGCCGGCGCGCCTTGCCATCGCCGCGGCGCTCGGCGCCGACGTCACCGAAACGGCGCCGTCCGCCGACTATGCCGCGGTGATCGACAGCGTCGGCTCGGTCGAGACGCGGCGCGACGCCTGCCTGCGCGTCCGCCCGGGCGGTACGGCCGTGCTCGTCGGCCTGCACGCGGAGGAGCTGGTCGTGCCGGGCGGCGCCATCGTCGCCGGCGAGCGCAGCATCCGCGGCTCCTTCGCCTACACCCCGCAGGACTTCGTCGACGCGATCGGCCTGGTGCGCGGGCTCGACACCGGCTGGGTCCGCACCACGCCGTTCAGCGAGAGCGCCGCCGCATTCGCCGACCTGGTCGCCGGCCGCGGCGAGGCCGCGCACGTCAAGGTGCAGTTCGCCGTCGCCGCCTGATCACGGCAGCAGCACCCCGGCACCAGACCGGGGACGACAACGACCATTCTTCGGGAGGACCATGCATGACCACGACCTCAAAGGCACTTGCCGTCGCCGCGCTGATGGCGCTGACCATCGGCCCGGCCCCTGCCGCCGAACCCGCCATCAAGATCGGCGCCGTACTGTCGACCAGCGGCCCGCTCGGCTTCCTCGGCGATCCCGAGCAGAAGGCGCTCGAGCTGTTCATCGGCAAGCTCAACGCCGCCGGCGGCATCGGCGAGCGCAAGGTCGAGCTGGTCGTCTACGACGACGCCTCCGATCCGGCCCGGACCAACACCTTCACCAAGCGGCTGATCGAATCCGACAAGGTCGACGCGCTGGTCGGCGGCACCACCACGGCGCAGGGCATGGCCATGGTCGCCGTCGCGGAGCGGGCCGGCGTGCCCTACGTCTCCGCCGCCGGCGGACTGTCGATCATCGAGCCGGTGAAGAAATGGGTGTTCAAGGTGCCCCACACCGACCGCATGGTCGCGGAGCGCATCCTCGCGGACATGCACAAGCGGGGCGTCAGCCGCATCGGCCTGATCTCGGAAAGCGCCGGCTTCGGCCAGTCCGGTCGCAAGGAGACGCTGGAGCTGGCGCCCAAGTACGGCATCGCCGTGGTGGTCGACGAGCAGTTCGCCCCCAAGGACACCGACATGACCCCGCAATTCACCAAGATGCGCGGCGCTGCCGGCCTGCAGGGCGTGCTGATCTTCGCCGGCGCCGGAGCAGCCCCCGCCGTCGCCGCCAAGAACTATGCGCAGATGAACATCGGGCTGCCGCTGTGGCTGCCCCATGCCGCCGTCAACCCGGAGTTCATCCGCCTCGCCGGCGCGGCCGCCGAAGGCGCGCGGCTGCCCTCGGCGATCTTCGTCGTGCCCGACGCCGTGCCGGCCGACAGCCTGCAGAAGCCGGTGATCGATGCCTTCTACGGAGGCTACCAGGAGGCCTACAAGGCCCCGGCCCCACCGTTCGCCTCCAACACCTACGACGCGGCCATCATCCTGGCCGATGCGCTGAAGCGCGCCGGCTCCGCCGACAAAGCCAGGCTGCGCGACGCCATCGAGCAGACGCGGGCGCTGCCGGCGCTGAACGGCGTGTTCACCCTGAGCCCGACCGATCATCTCGGCCTACCGCTCGATTCGCTGCACATGTTCCAGGTCAAGGACGGCCGCTTCGTGCGCGCCGACTGACGACCAGCCGACGGGAGGCCCACGCCCCATGTCCGACTTACTTCAATTTCTCATCTCCGGGCTCACGGTCGGCGCCATCTACGCGCTCGCGGCGGTCGGTTACACGCTCGTCTACAGCGCCAGCGGCGTCATCAACTTCGCCCAGGGCGAATTCATCATGCTGGGCGCCATGGCCGCCGTCGGCCTCATCGGCGCCGGCCTGCCACCGCCACTGGCGCTGCCCGGCGCCGTCGTCCTGGGTGTCGTCGCCGGCCTCGCCATGGAGAAGCTCGCCATCGAGCCGGCCCGGCGCACCTCGCTGGTCACCCTGATCATCATCACCCTGGGCTGCGGCCAGCTGATCCGCGGCCTCGTGCAGGTGACGCTGGGCAAGGAGAGCCATGCCCTGCCGCCGTTCTCCGGGGCGACGCCGATCACCGTCGGCGGCGCCACCCTGCTGCCCCAGAGCCTGTGGATCGCCGGCATCACCCTGGCTATCGTCGCGGCATTGGCCGTCTTCTTCGGCCGCACGCTGGAGGGCAAGGCCTTCCTGGCCACGTCGCACAATCGCCTGGCGGCGCAGCTCGTCGGTATCGACACCCGGCGCGTGCTCGCCCTGTCCTTCGCCCTGTCGGCCGGGCTCGGGGCCGCGGGCGGGGTCATCGTCGCGCCGCTCACCTTCGCCAGCTACGACACCGGCACCATGCTCGGCCTCAAGGGCTTCGCCGCGGCGGCCCTGGGCGGCCTAGGCAGCGGCGCCGGCGCCGTCGTCGGCGGCCTGATCCTTGGCGTGCTGGAAGCGATGACCGCGGGCTTCGTCTCCTCCGCCTACAAGGATGCGCTCGCCCTCGTCGTCATCATTGCCGTCTTCCTGGTGCTGCCGCGCGGCCTCTTCGGCGCCCGCGTGACGGAGCGCGTGTGATGGTCAAGAACCCGATCAAGGATCTCAATCCGATCAAGGGCGTCGTTGTGAATCACGGCTTCGCCGTCGCGCTGGCGCTGCTGCTCGCCGGCTTCGCATTGGCCTCGCCGGGGCCTTACCTCTTCGACGTCGCCATCCGCACGCTGATCAGCGCCGTCATCGTGCTCGGCCTCAACCTGCTGTTCGGCTACGCCGGCCAGATCAGCCTCGGCCACGCCGCCTTCCTCGGCCTCGGCGCCTATGCCTCCGCCATCCTCACCACGCAGCTCGGCTGGCCGCCGCTGGCGGCGCTGGTCGCCGGCGCGGCGGGCACCGCGATCGTCGCCTTCGCCCTGGCCCGGCCGGTGCTGTCGCTCAAGGGCCATCACCTGGCCATGGCGACGCTCGGCATCGGCATCATCATCACTATCGTGATCGGCAACGAGCGGCGATGGACCGGCGGCTCCGACGGCCTCGTGGTGCCGCCGTTCACGGTGGGCGGCCTCACGCTCGCCGGCGACCGCGCCTGGTTCTCCGTGTTCGCCGTCCTGCTGGTGCTCGCCGTCGTCGCGGCCGGCAATCTGATGCGCTCGCCCGCCGGCCGGGCGCTCAAGGCAATCCACGGCTCGGAGACTGCCGCCCGCGTCGCCGGCATCGACGTCATCGCCTTCAAGGTGAAGGTGTTCGTGCTGTCGGCCGTCATGGCGAGCCTGATGGGCAGCCTGGAGGGGCATTACCTGGAGTTCCTCACCCCCGACAACGCCGGCTTCGGCCGCTCGGTGCTGCTGCTCGCCATGGTCGTGGTCGGCGGCATGGCCTCGATCGGCGGCTCGATCGTCGGCGCGGCGCTGCTCACGGCGTTGCCGCAGTTGCTTGTGGCCGTGGAGGATTGGGAGACCGCCGTGTTCGGCCTGATCCTGGTCCTCACCATGATCCTGTTGCCGGATGGCATCGTGCCGACCCTGGCGCAGCAGCTCAAGCGGGTGCGCCCGTGACCCCGGCGCCAGAGCATGATCCCAAGAAGTGGGCACCGGCTCTTGGACAAGATCATGCTCAAAACAAAGACTTAGAGCGGGATGATGATTCAAGGAAAAATCATCCCGCTCTAGTGGTCAGCGGACTCGACAAGCGCTTTGGCGGCGTCAGCGCCGTGCGCGACGTCTCCTTCACCGTCGAGGCCGGCACCGTGCAGGCGGTGATCGGCCCCAACGGCGCCGGCAAGACCACGGTGCTCAACCTCGTCTCCGGGCTCTACCGGCCCGACGCCGGCGAGATCCTGCTGGCCGGGCACCGCATCGCCGGGCTCGCACCGGAGCAGCTGGCGCGGCTGGGCCTGAGCCGCACCTTCCAGAACCTGCAGGTGTTCATGAACATGACCGCGCTCGAGAACGTGATGGTGGGCGCCCACGTGCGTCTCGATACGCGCTTCCTCGCCGGCATGTTGCGCCTGCCCGCCCTGCGCCGGCGCGAGCGCGCCTGTTCCGAGGAGGCGCTGGCGCACATGCGCTTCGCCGGTCTCGCCGTCGATCCGGCAGCCGAGGCCGGACAGCTCGCCTACGGCGACCTGAAACGCCTGGAGATCGCCCGTGCGCTCGCGGCGGAGCCCTCGGTGCTGCTGCTCGACGAGCCCGCCGCGGGGCTCAATCCGACGGAGAAGGCGGAGATGGCCAAGCTGATCCGCCGCGTCGCCGAGCGTGGCGTCACCGTGGTCATCGTCGAGCACGACATGAAGCTGGTCATGGGCGTCTCCGACCGCGTCGTGGTGCTCGACCACGGCCAGAAGATCGCCGAGGGCACACCCGAGGACGTGCGCGCCGACCGCGCCGTCATCGAGGCCTATCTCGGCAAGGCGGCCGAACCGGCACGAGCGCAGCTGGCCGGAAGCGACGCCCGATGAGCGCCGTCGCCTCCCTCGTCACGCCATCCGCGAGCTGCGGCCGGACGACGCCGATCCTGGCCGTGCACGGCCTGCGCTGCCGCTACGGCCGCATCGAGGCCCTGCACGGCGTCGATCTGGAGCTGGCACCGGGCGAGCTCGTCGCCCTGGTGGGAGCCAACGGCGCCGGCAAGACGACGCTGCTGCGCGCCATCTCGGGCCTGCTGCCGCTCGCCGCCGGCAGCATCCGCTTCCGCGGCGACGACATCGGCCGGCTCGCCCCCGACAAGCGCGTGCGCCGCGGCATCTGCCAGGTGCCGGAGGGCCGGCAGGTGTTCGGCCCCATGAGCGTCGCCGACAATCTGCGGCTCGGCGCCTACGGCAGCCGCGCGCCGGCGGACCTGGACCTTGCCTACGACCTCTTTCCGGTGCTGCGCGACAAGCGTGATCTGCCCGCGGGCGGGTTGTCCGGCGGCCAGCAGCAGATGCTGGCCATCGGCCGCGCATTGATGGGCCGGCCGGAGCTGCTGCTGCTCGACGAGCCGTCCATGGGGCTCGCGCCGCTCCTCGTCGAGGAGATCCTGCGCGTCATTGCGGGCTTGCGCGACGGCGGCATGAGCATCCTGCTGGTGGAGCAGAACGCCCAGGCGGCGCTCGCCATCGCCGACCGGGGCTATGTGCTGGAAACCGGCTCGATCACCATGAGCGGCCGTGGCCAGGACCTGCTCGCCAGCGCGGACGTGCAGCGGGCCTATCTCGGCATGTGACCCTGGCCGCCGGGGATCAGAGTGGAACGGTGGGCAACTCGACGACCTGAATCAAGCCGCCGCCCGGCCGATTGGTGATCCGAATATCACCGCCCTCCCTCCGAATGATCTCGTGGGCGATCGTGAGGCCCAGCCCGGCACCGGGAACTCTCTGGCCACGTGCCCCGTCGGCCCGGAAGAACGGCTCGAACACTTGATCCAGTACGGCCGGCGCGATACCCGGCCCCTGATCAGAGATGGTGATCCGCGTCACCGCGCCACCAGATACGTTCACATGGCCACGCACGCCGTGGGTCGCGGCGTTGATGAAGAGATTGCGCAAGGCGCGGCTCAGAGCCAGCCGACTGGCCTTAGCGTACGCTTCGCCGGCATCGGTCACCTCGATCCCAAAATCCTGTTCCTGCAGCTCCGCTACGACGCGCCTGACCAGGTCATCCACGCGAATGACTTCCGGCGACGTCTTCGTGGTTTCTTCGCGGACAAGCTGGATGGCACTGTCGGCAATCCGGTCCAACTCGTCGATGTCCTTGAGCCACAGCTCCCGGTCCTCATCGTCGGTGACGAACTCCGCGCGAAGCCGCATGCGAGTGAGCGGGGTGCGGAAGTCGTGACCGGCAGCCGCGACGAGCCGCATCCGGCTTTCGACGGCGTGCTTCAGGCGAGCCGAAAGAGAGTTGATGGCAGCCGCCGTAGCGCGTACCTCCGCCGGCCCACGTTCAGCAAGCGCCGGGAGAACGCCGTCCGGGCTCACCGACTCTGCCGCGCTTTCGAGGAGCGCCAGAGGCTTGCTCATGCGATTGGCGACGAACACCGCGATCGATCCGACACCGATGGTGATGAGTGCAAACCACCCCCATAATTCCGGATCCGAGGGGGGATCAAAGTCCGCCACCAGCCAGCCGTGAGCCCCGACACGCACCGACACGGTGCGAATACGGCTGTCGGCTGCATTGTAGGTCACGGAGACGTCGAGCGGCGTTCCAAGCCGCGCTGCGGCAGCGCGAAGCAGCTCCGTTTGATCCTGGTCCGGCACGCCCGCGGCGGCGTGTGGCGACAGGACGTCCGGCTCGGGGCTTTGCTCTGCAAGCCGCTCCATGAGGATGAGCTGCTTGGCAAACATGTCGACGACGACATCCGTCGGCGTCTTGAACGCGTACATCATCGTGAGCGTGATCAACGCGACGACCGAGACGATCGACAGCACGAGCAGCAGGGCCATTTTCGCCCGAAGCGTATTCATGTCTACTCGTCCAGCACGCGGACTTTGACGGAGAGCTGGTAGCCGCCATTCCGAATGGTCTTGAAGATCTGAGATGTGCTGTCCGACAGCTTCCGCCGCAGTCGGCTGATCAGGACATCGATCGAGCGATCCAGAATGTCGCCGTCGCCTCCCCGGGTCAGATCAAGGAGCTGATCGCGGTTGAGCACGCGGCCCGGTCGGTCCAGGAATGTCAAAAGAAGGTCGAATTCGGCACCGGTGAGCGGAACATGGGCACCGTTCGGGTCCGTCACGGAGCGTGTGGACGGATCGGCCAGGAAGCCCTCGAAGTGATAGACTCCCGTCGTCCGAGCCTCGGAGCCGACCATCTGGCCGCGGCGGAGAACCGCGCGGATGCGGGCCACAAGCTCTCTCGGATTGAACGGCTTGCCCAGGTAGTCATCCGCACCGATCTCGAGACCGATGATCCGATCGACGTCCTCCTTCAGCGCCGTGAGCAGGATGATCGGAATGTGCGATCGCGATGCCCGCAGATCGCGGCAAAGGTCCAGCCCCGACCCATCCGGCAACATCACGTCGAGGATGATGAGATCAATCTGATTTGTGATGATCCTCTCGCGCACCTCCGCGCATTTCGACGCGAGCAAAACGCGAAAACCTTGCTCCCGCATGTAGCGGGCGATGAGCTTACGGATTTCGGCATCGTCGTCGACTACGAGAACTTGCGCGTTCGTGGTCATGGCCAGCTGTGAATGACCTATGTTTACCGGAATAGATGTAGCTCGGCCGTAGGGGGGAAGGCCGACTTTTTTGTGTCAGTGTTTTTCTGAACCCCGACAAGACATGTTTAGACATAAAAATCCGCTCGTCAGACAGGCTCGGACATCCAGGGTGGCATTTCGAGCAACGAGCTCACCCTATCGGTAGCCCAGCGTCAATGATCGAGGGTTCCGATGCGCGTTCCAACAAGGCCCAGCCGACTCGCGGCTGGCGACAGCGTTGCATTCAGTCGGCAAGGCGGTCTGCGCAGACGTAGCTCACCCGGCGCGTTCTCTCGGCACGCCAGATGCGCGTTCTTCCACTGGCAATCTCTGGTCCTGAGGGCAGCGCTCCTCACGGCGACGCTCCTTGGCGCGCCAGCCGCGTACGGCGCCGAAAGAACGTCTTCGCCGCAGGGCTCGCCCTCGGATGTCGCGCCAGCCTGCAGGCCCGACGAGGCTTCCGTGAAAGCAGCTGAGCGGGAGGCGTCCGATGCGAGCCCCGTCTAGTCCCGCGCCCATCGTCGTGCTGGCCACCGCCGGCCTTTTGTCCGCCTGCGCCCCCTCCCCGCTCGTGCCAGGCGGCGGATTGTCGTCATACCGCGCGATGGCTCCCTCCGACGGGCTGCTCACCAAGTCGCGCATCCATATAAAGAAGGAGCAGGTGCTGGCGGCCAAGACGGTCAAGATCGCATCGATCGTGTTCCCTGCCACCGTCGCGCCGAAGCTCTCGAACCAACAGCGCGAGCTTGTGGCGAACGCCGTCAGTCGCGCGCTGTGTGTCAGCCTCAGCGACCGCTTCAAGGTGGTAACGCCGGACGAGCCTGCGGATTTGACGGTACGTGCCTCCGTCACCCAGGCGACAGAGACCGACGAGCTTGCGGCAGGGGTATCGGTCGCCGCTTCGATAGGCATGAATTTCGTAGATGTGGGCGTCCCGATTCCCACACCCCGCATTCCGATCGGATTGGGCAACCTCTCGATCGAAGCCGAGGCAATAGACCGGTCAGGCCAGCAACAGGCGGCCATGCTTTGGGCCAGGGGAGCGAACGCGCTCTTCAGTTCGCCGAGGATCTCGAAGGTGAGCGACGCCTATGATCTGGCGGACGCAGCCGGTGAGGATTTCGGCCAGCTGCTCGTCAAGGGTCGCAGCCCTTTCGACAACTCGGGCATCGACCTCCCGTCCTTGCAAAAGATCAACTCGACCGTGGGCCTCCCTCCGAAACACGCTGCATGCGAAAGCTACGGCCGCGCCCCGGGAATTGTCGGGATGGTCGGAGGCCAGCTCGGACTGCCACCTGAATGGACCGACAGGGGGGCTCGACAAGCGGCGCGCTAGAACTCACCGACGATGCACTGGCGTCGCATCGAAATCGCAGGGTTCGACCGGCGCTAGATGTACCGAACCGCTAAGAGTAATACCATGATAGCACCGCTACGTGCAGGAGCACGACTGTCAATTTCCTTTGCGTTGCTTGTTCCCGGGCTGGCCACAGCTTTCACAGCAGATCGCCAAGATGACCGCCGCCTTGCTCTGACAGTTACCGTCGACACCGTGCGCGAGAGCCGGATCGATCGCGCGATCGTCGGAACCGGCACGGTCGCCGCATGGCGCGACATGCCGATCAGCTCCGAGGCGAACGGGCTCGCGATCGTCGACATCCGCGCCGAGGAAGGCGACAGGGTGCAGAAAGGCCAAGTCCTGGTGCGCCTCAATCGAAGCCTGCTGCTGGCGCAGATCGAGCAGAATAAAGCAGCCGTTGCCGAGGCCGAAGCTGGGCTCACCAACGCGCTGTCCGACCAGAGACGAGCTTATACCGTCGCCAGCGGCGTCATCAGCCGCCAAACGATCGAGCAACGTGAAACGCTCGTCAAGACCACTACGGCGAAGCTCGCGTCCGCGCGGGCGATTCTGGAGGAAACAAAAGCCAAGTTGGCCCAGACCGAGATCGTGGCGCCCGCGAACGCCATTGTGGCGACGCGCAGCGCCACCCTCGGCCAGGTCGTGCAAACGGGAACCGAGTTGTTCCGTCTCATTCAGGACGGGCGCATCGAGGTGAATGCGCTGGTGCCTGAAGCGGACCTCTTCAAGATCCTGCCGCAGCAGTCCGCGCGCATCGTCGATCCGATCGGACGAGTGTCGCACGCGTCGGTGCGGCTCGTGGCTCCGGTCGTCGACACCAAGACCCGCTTGGGGACGGTGCGCGTTGCACTGTCCGCGAACACGGAACTGAAGCCCGGGATGTTTGTCCGCGTCGAAATCGACGACGGCGGCACGGCAGCGCTGACGATTCCGTTCAGAGCGCTCGTCTGGCGCGGCGGCAGGGCGGCCGTCTTCACCGTGAGCAACGAGGGAGCCGCGGTCCTCAAGGCCATCACCGTCGGACGCACGACGAGCTCCGCCGTCGAGGTCGTGCAGGGCTTGGCTGCCGGCGAACGCATTGTCGTCGATGGGGCGGGGCTCTTGAACGACGGCGAGCGGGTCCGCGTCGAGGTGGCCTCCGCCCGACCGCTCGGGGCCATGCCGTGAACCAGATGTCGGCCTGGGCCATTCGCCATCCGGTGCCCACCATCGTCTTGTTTCTGCTGCTGTCACTGTCGGGAGCTGTGAGCCTGTCGAAGCTGCGTATCAACGACATGCCGGACATCGACATCCCAATCGTGACCGTCAATGTCAGCAGGAGGGGCGCCGCGCCCGCCGAGATGGAGACCCAGATCACGCGCCTCATCGAGGACAGCGTCTCCGGCCTCGGCAACGTCCTGCACATCGGCTCCACGATCAACGAAGGCATCTCTACGACCAGCATCGAATTCGCCGTGGGAACCGACATCGATCGTGCCACGGGTGATGTTCGCAACGCCGTACAATCGATCCGCCCCAACCTCCCGGTGGACGTGCTGGAGCCGACGGTGCAGCGGGTCGACGCCACCGGCCAGCCGATTCTGACCTTCATCGTCGATGCCCCCCGGATGGCCCCCGATGACCTGAGCTGGTTCATCGACAACGATGTGGCGAAAGCCGTGCTGTCGGTCGGCGGCGTCTCCAAGATCGAGCGGGCGGGCGGCGTGGATCAGGACATCCGCGTGCGGCTCGATCCCGATCGGCTGATGGCGCTCGGCGTGACGGCGTCCGACGTCTCCGAGCAACTGAAGACGCAGAACGTCAACCGGCTCGGCGGACGCATGACGCTCGGCCACGCCGAGCAGGCGATCAGAACTCTTGGGAGTGCCGACGATGTCAAGACGCTTGCGCAAACGCGGCTGATCCTGCGAGGCGGACAGACGGTGAGGCTGTCGGAGCTCGGCGTCATAGAGAGGTCGTGGGCGGAGCCCCGCCAACGCGCGCGTCTCGACCAGCGGGAGGTGATCGGCTTCAGCATCTACCGCTCGGTGGGCACCGGCGAGGTCGCCGTAGCCAAAGCCGCAAGAGCGAAGGTGGCGTCGTTCGCGCGCGAGCACCCCCACATCGCGATCCGCGAGGTGACCTCTTCGACCGATGATGTCCTCGAGGGATATGCCGCCGCCATCGAGGCCCTCCTGATCGGTGCGGCGCTCGCCATCCTCGTGATCTGGCTCTTCCTACGCGACATGCGCGCCACCCTCGTGTCCAGCGTGGCTCTGCCGCTCTCCCTGCTGCCCACGTTCGGCGTCATGCATGTTCTCAACCAGTCGCTGAACAACGTCACGCTGCTCGGCATCGCTCTCGTGGTCGGCATTCTGGTCGACGATGCCATCGTCGAGATCGAGAACATCGTTCGCCACATGCGGCAATCAGGAAAGAATGCCTACGAGGCCGCGATGGAAGCCGCAGACGAGATCGGCCTTGCCGTTGTCGCGACGACGTTTTCAATCATCGCCGTGTTCATGCCGGTCGGCTTCATGGGAGGTATTCCCGGTCAGATCTTCAAGGCGTTCGCCATTGCGGTCTGCGTGTCCGTGTTCTTCTCGCTCGTCGTCGCACGCATGCTCACGCCCCTCATGGGCGCATATTTGATGAAACCGCACCGGATGGGGGACGATGAAGCGTTCTGGATTCCGGCCTATCTTCGGCTTCTCGGCTGGACACTGCGGTGGCGATGGCTGACGGTCTTGGCCGGCATCGCCGTCTTCGTCGGGTCCGTGAACCTGACCCGTCTGATGCCGGCCGACTTCATGCCCGCGACCGACCGGGGGCGCTCCGTTCTCGCTCTTGAGCTTGCGCCCGGCGCCAGCCTCGCGGACACGGATGCTGCCGCAAGAAGGGCCATCGCCATTCTCAGAGCGCGGCCGGAGGTCAAGTCCGTCTACGCGGCTCTGGGAACGCAAGCCTCGGCAGGCCCCATGGACGCCACGGCCTCCTCCGATGAAGTTCGCAAGGCAACCCTGACGGTGAACCTGAGGCCGCGCGGCGAACGGGCGATCACGCAGCAGGAGTTCGAGGCATCGGTCGCCGCTCAGCTGGCTGCGGTGCCGGGCGCGCGGCTGCGTTTCGGCGCCGATGGCCGGTCGGGAGCAAAGGTTCAGGTCACGCTCAGAAGCGACGACGCGGATCTGCTGTCGCGGACGGTGTCGTCTCTCACGCGCGAGATGCAGGCGACACCGGGCTTTCAGAACGCCGGATCGACGGCCAGTCTTGCACGTCCCGAAATGCAGATCGTACCCAAAGCCGACAAGGCGGCCACGCTTGGCATCTCATCCGAGGCCATAGCTCAAACGGTCAAGATCGCGACCCTCGGCGAGGCCGATCACAACCTGCCGAAGTTCAACCTCAAGGACCGCCAGATCTCCATCCGCGTCATGCTCGACGAGCGGGCAAGGTCCGACCTCTCGCGGATCCTCAGCCTGCAGGTGCCGGCATCGACAGGTACCGTGCCGCTGTCCTCCGTCGCTGACGTCATGCTCGGCGCAGGTCCCAACCAGATCGACCGCGTCGACCGCAGCCGTAGCGCGACGGTCGAGGCGGAGCTCGTCGGCCTGACCACGGGGCAAGCCGAGACGCTTGTTGCCAATCTGCCCTCGATCAAGAATCTTCCAGCTGGCGTGACGCGCCAGGCCACGGGTGATGCGGAACACATGCAGGAGCTGTTCAGCGGCTTCTTCCTCGCGATCGTCTCCGGCATTGTTCTGCTGTTCTTCGTGATCGCCCTCTTGTTCAACAACTTCATTCAACCGGTCACGATTCTGACCGCGCTGCCGTTGTCGCTCGGCGGTGCATTCGGGCTGATGGTCGCAACCGGCACAGCGCTGTCCATGCCCGCCCTCATCGGCGTGCTCATGCTGATGGGGATCGCTGCCAAGAACTCGATCCTGCTCGTCGAATACGCCATCACGGCCCGGAGCGCGCAGAAGCTCGACCGAAACGCGGCACTGCTCGATGCGGCGCGCAAGCGAGCTCGGCCTATCGTCATGACCACGGTCGCGATGGGCGCAGGAATGCTGCCCCTGGCGTTTGGAATCGGCGCCGACGCCGAATTCCGGGCGCCGATGGCGATCGCGGTGATCGGCGGCCTTCTGAGCTCGACGGCCCTCAGTCTCATCTACGTTCCTGCGGTCTTCACCCTGATGGACGATCTCGACCGCTGCGCGCGCAGGGCCTTGAAAGCACTCATGCCAACTGCTGCGCACGCGCGTTAGAGCATCGGACCGAAAAGCGAGGAGCCGCGGGCCGCTTCCTGACCTCGTCGCTCGTCAGAACGGGCCCACCGTCATTGACGGAACGGGGGATCCGGCTGCGAATGGAAGCAATGCGCTTCGCATATTCTTTGCGCTCGCGTTGCCATACGCGCAAAGCTTCGCTCATTGAGGCAAATTCGCCCCTCTCGACGTATCGGAATTGATCGTTCATCCCTGCGCCTCCCCCACCCGCTCCGCCTCCACCAGATAGCGCAGCGGCCCGGGGGTGACGGCGTCGAGCGGCCAGCACGTCGACAGCACGAGGTGGTGGCCCGGCGCCGCGGCATCGATGCCGGAGGCGTCCCACATCACGACACGCATGCGGGTGACGCGGAAGCGCACGACGGCGCCGTCGCGGCGCGTCACGCGGATCTCGTCACCGGCCGCCAGCTGGCCGAGGAAGGCGAACTGCGTGTCGCGGTGGGCGGCGTAGACGGCAGTGCCGGCTTCGCCCGCCGCGGGCGTGCCGCTGACATGGCCCGGGCCGAAGGCGAGCGCCTGGCCGCTGACGCTCTCCAGCGCGATGGCGCTCTGGCCGAGCCGCGGCACCTCGATGCGCGCCACCGGCCAGGTGTCCATCCAGCGCCACGGCTTCACCGGCTGGCCGCTGGCGAGGGATTGAGCGAAGGCCCGCTTGAGCAACACCTGGGCCAGCGCCGCCTTGGCGTGGATCCACAGGCCCTGCCCGGCAAGCGCCAGCCCCGCCAGGATGAGGGTGGCGGCAAGCGCCACCCTCAGGCTGATGCGGCGCGGAGACGCAAGAGCATTCCGCCTTCGGATGAACATCATCCAATGCCGCAGAAATGCTTCAACTTTTTGAATCTGAAGCGCTTCTCTCGCGATTGGGTGTTTCCACCCAATCGCGAAGCGCTTTAGGGCTGCCACGGCGGTCACGCCAGCCACCGCCGCCAGCCGCCGCTGGCCAGAGCCGCAAGACCCAGGGCCAGCAGAACAAGGCCGGCAATGAGCTTGCGCTCCGCGTCGGTGGCCGTCGTCGGCAGCGCCACGCCCTGGGACGGTGAGGCCACGGCTGCCATGACGGTGGCGCGAGGCGGCAGCGCCTTGCTGGGCCGGGCCGGCCGGCGTGCATCGAAGATGCCGTCCGGATCACCGTGCTCCGCCCGACGCTCGACGGGCTGCTTCCGCGCCGGCTCGGGTTGTTCGCCATCGATTCCGAACACCTTGTCGAAGTCCCAGCCGGCGGGCAGCTCCAGCGGCACGTCGGCGCGGGTCAGCGGCACGTCGAGCGCGCGGCTCGGCGTCTTGTCGACGGCGACCAGGCTGGTCAGGCGCGTCACCAGGTGATGGTCGAGCGCCAGCCTCAGCACCGCCTTGTCCGCCTCGTCCTTGGTCATGCGGTTCATGGTGCGGGCGACTTCGGCGTCGTCGATCTTGCGCCGCGCCCACACCTTGGAGAGGCCGTGGCCGGCCGCCGCCTTGTCGATCGGCAGGCTGACGCTCCAGGGGGCGTCGCCGATGCGGCCGGCGATGGCCAGCGTGCCCGCAGCACCGCCCTTGCCGAGCTTCGCCGCCAGCACCAGCGGCTCGCCGCGATAGAGGTCCGGCACGTCGCCGGGGGTGAGGTCGGCCCCCGCCGTCGAGACGCGCGCCTCGATGTCGGTCACCGTCGGGTTCTCCAGCTTCTGCACCAGCGCCTGCATGCGCTCCTGCACCTGGCCGCCGGTGCTGATCGCCGTGAAGGTGCCGCGGCCGAGCTCGGCGGCGCGCCGCATCAGGTAGCCGTTCGGGGCCGAGCCGATACCGACCATGAACAGCCGCGAGCGGCCGCGCATCTGGGCGATGGCATCGAAGATCTGCTGCTCGTTGCCGATCTCGCCGTCGGTGAGAAAGACCACCTGGCGCAGATAGTTGGTCTCGCCCGGGCGCGTATCGGTCAATGCCGCCTTCATCGGCGCCAGCATCTCGGTGCCGCCAGCGGCATCCAGGCGCGCAACGAACGCCTTGGCCTGATCCAGGTGATCGGCGTCCGCCGGCACCGTATCGTCGAACAGCCGGGTCATGGTGTCGTCGAAGCGGATGACGTTGAAGCGGTCGGCCGGCCGCAGGCGGTCGAGCGCGTAGATCAGGCTGGCCTTGGCCTGCTGCATCGAGGGCCCGCTCATGGAGCCGGAATTGTCGATGACGAAGGTGACGTCGCGCGGCTTGGGCGCCGCGGCCACCGCCGGCGGCGTGACGAAGGCGAGCAGGTAGTCGTCAGCGCCGACGCGCTCGCGGAACAGGCCCACCGAGGGCGCCTTGCTGGCGGCCGGCGTCCAGGTCAGCTCGAAGTCGCGGTCGGCCGGCACCGGGCCCGCCAGGGTGATGGTGCGCGCGTCGGCCGAAGGCTGGTCGACCTTCACCTGGTGCGTGGCGCTCGCCACGTCGGCGAGGGGAAAGCCCGCGGCGAGACGCACCGTCAGGGTAACGGGGTTGCCGGGCGGGTTGTCACGCGGGTCGGCGACCGGCGGCTCGATGCGGGCGCGGTCGGGCACCGGATCGGCGCCCCAGCCGCTGCCGCCGTCGTCGAAGCGGACCTGCTGGGCGACCGGGGCCGGATTGTAACGCGGCGCAACGACGAGAGGCACCCGCAGCGAGAAGCGGCTGTCGGCCTGGCGCACCGGCTCCTGATACTCGATCTGCACGACGACGCTCTCGCCCGGGCCGATGTTGGCGACCGAGTTGGTGAAGATGTTGGGCCGCTCCTGCTCGGTCAGCGCGGCCTTGCGGCCGGCGGCACGGGCCGCCTCGTAGACCTCGCGCGCCTTGGTGCGCTCGGCGATGTCGGCGACGATGACGCGCTTGCCGACGACCATCTTCATGGTATCGACGGCGCCGCCTTCGGGCAGCGGATAGACGTAGACGCCTTCGATCCAGCCGTCGGTCGGATTGCGGAACACCTGCGTGACGCGAGCGCGTGCCGTCGGGCCGCTGACGCTGATGTCCACGTCGGTGTCGACGCGGACGGCCTCAATGTAGCCCTTGCTGGTCTTGATCAACAGTGAGCCGCTGCCGACCGTGTCGGGGCTGGCCGACGGGGCTGCCGGCGGCGGATTGGCGGCTTGCGCGCCATGGCTTGCGGCGAAGAAGGCGACGACGGCAAGACCGGCGGCCGCGGCGGCGGAGGCGAAGCTTGCAAAGCGGAGGGCCTGATACACGACAGACCGGGCGGCCTCCGGGCGCGCTTTCGGGCTGGTGGGGGTGACGAACATGGTCTTTCTCCAGGATGAGCGGGCCTGGGCCTGCTCTCCCGGAATGGTCCGCCCGCAGCCCGATCGGCGCGACGATCATGTTCGGCCTTGTTCGGCAGCGCACCGCCGCAGTCAGCCTTGTCGGTGCACGTTACGTCCGGTTATGTGAGGTTTTGTGCGGTTCGAGGCGGGCATGTCTTCTTCCGACGGCGACTATCCGGAAGCACAGGGGCGCGCCCTGGCGGATGCGGTGCGCGAGGCGCTGGCGCGGCGCCGGATCTCCCGCCAGACCCTGGCCGACCAGGCCAAGATCAGTATCTCCACCCTGGAGAAGGTGCTGTCGGGCCGCCGGCCGTTCACGCTCGCCACGGTGATCCGGCTGGAGGAGGCCTTGGGCATGCGCCTGCGCGACGGTCTCGACCGCACCCAGCCGGACAAACCCGCCACCATCAGCCTGGCGGCGGATGAACTCGGCGCCTATGCGCGCGCCGCGGTGTCGTGGATCGAGGGCAGCTACCTGACGCTCAGACCGTCGTTCGGGCTACGCGGCGCCATCTACGCCTACCTCACCCAGATCTCCTGGGACGACAGATCGTCGTGCCTCACCTTCCGCGAGGCGGAGCGGCTCGATTCCGCCTTCACCCAGGTGGGCTTCGTCTCGATCCCGCACCAGTCCGGCCACATCTACCTGGTGACCAACCGGCACGGCCAGCACCGGCTCGCCATCCTCGGCCGGCCGACCATCGAGGGCGCCATGTACGGCATCCTGACGACGCTGCAGGCCGGCCGCGGCTCGCAGTTGACGCCGGTGGCGGTGCCGCTCGCCCTGGTGCCCCTGGCGCGGCTGACCGGCACCCCCGCCTTCGGCCGCGTCGCCGCCGACGCGCCCTGTCACGACGCCTACCGGCGTCACGTCGAGCGCGTCACCGAAGACATGTTCGCGCTGTTCCTGGAGCGGTGAAGCGCCGCGCCCCGCGGCCGCTGTCGGCGCGGCTCCCGGATTCAGGCGCCGGGCAACCCGCGCACGAACGCCGCCGTCGCCTGGCCGATTTCGTCCGGGCTGTCCTCCTGGATGAAGTGGATGCCCTTCACCGTCACCTCGGTCTGATTGCGCCAGGTGCGGCAGAACTCCCGCGGCCGGCCGGCCAGGATCGAGCCCGGCTCGGCGTTGATGAAGAGCTTGGGGATCGGGCTTTGCGCGAGGAAGCGGCCGTAGGCCTCGACCACCTGTGCGACCGCCGCCGGCTCACCCTCGATCGGAATTTGCCGTGGCCAAGTCAGCGTCGGGCGCCGATCCTCGCCGGCAGTCGCGAACGGGGCGCGATAGACCGCCATTTCCGCCTCGCTCAAGGGCCGCAGCACCGAGCCGGGCAGGACGCGTTCGACGAAGATGTTCTTTTGCAGGATCATGTCCTCGCCGCCGTCGCCGCGGAAGCCCTGGAAGACGCGGCGGGCGTTCTCGGGCCAGTCCGCCCAGGTGACCGGCTGCACGATCGCCTCCATATAGACGATCCCTCGCACCCGATCCGGGTGCTGCCGGGCCCAGTCGAAGCCCAGCGCCGATCCCCAGTCGTGCAGCACCAGCACGACCTTGTCGCCGAGATCGAGCTGGTCCCAGAGCGCGAAGAGATGCTCGCGCTGCTCCTCGTAGGTGTAACGCCCTGGCCCGGAGTCCGGCAGCTTGTCGGAGCCGCCCATGCCGATCAGGTCGCACGCCACCAGGCGCCCGAGCCCCGCGCAATGGGGCATGACGTTGCGCCAGAGGTAGGACGAGGTGGGATTGCCGTGCTGGAAGACGATGGCATCGCCCTCCCCCTCGTCGATATAGGCCATGCGCCGGCCCAGCACCGTCGCGTATTTGGTCTCGCCGAAGCGTTCAGCCGAGATGGGCATGCTCTCCTCCTGCTCTTGGTTCAGGTGTTCAGGCGACACCCTGTGTTGGGCCTGACGACAGCCGCGCCGCGGCGGCGCGGCAGGCCCCGAGAATGGCGTCCGAGAGAGTGGGATCGGTCACGCCCCGCGCCATCGTGAGCCCGCCGATGCACAGCGCCAGGAAGGCGATGGCGTCGTCCTGGCGTGCTGCACCGTCCGCCTCGGGCGGCTCGCACGGCTCGGCGAGCCTGGCGAGCGTCTTGAGCAGCTCGGCCTCGTAGGCCGCCCGCAACGGCTGCTCGCTGCGTGGGATCTCGCTGGCGAGCGCCGAAAAACCGCAGCTCGTGGCCCGATCGTCGCGATGGGTGGGGTTGAGATAGCGCCGCGCCAGCCGCTCGATGCGCTCGGGCCACGTCTCTTTGCGCGACGTCCGGAACCACAGGGGCCGCCCCTCGGTCAGGGCCGCGTGAAATGCCGCCACGAGCAGGTCCTGCTTGCTGGCGAAGTGCGCGTAGAAGGCGCCGTGGGTGAGCCCGGCAGCCGCCATGATCTCGGCGATGGACGCGCCTTCGACGCCGTCATCGCGCAGCCGCGCCGCCGCCACCTCGAGGATGCGGGCGTGGGCGCTCGCTTTGGCGTCTCGTCTGCGCATGCCCCGCGGTCCCCAGGCTGACGTATTGGCTCAGCCATTGAGCCGCATGATGCTCATCATGTCAATTTCGCATGATGCCTATCATGCGAAATTGGCACAGTGCCGGCGGCCATGATCGGGCCACCGGATCCGAACGGAGCTTAAACGCCGCCCGCGGTCCAGCGCGCGGCCAGGGCAGGCAGTTCGGCCAGCGAAGCGATAACGGTATCGGCCGCCTCGCCGCAGGCCTCCTCCTGGGTGCGTAGCGCCTTGAACAGCGTTGCCGGCCCGATAGCGGGATCGTCGGCGAGCGCCTGCCGCAGCGCCTCCGGGCTGACCCGCTCGATGCGCGCCACGCGGAAGCCGAAGCTCTTGGCGCCGCAGACGTCGAAGCCGTTGGACGACACGAACACCACCTCGCCCGGCTGCACGCCCAGTTGCTCCTGTACGACCTCGTAGGCGCGCGGGTCCGGCTTGAATACCCGCTTGGCGTCGACGCTCAACGTCGCGTCCAGGTGCCGGTCGAGGCCGGAGTTGCGTGTCAGCGCCGCCAGCATGGCCGGGCTGCCGTTGGACAGGATGGCGCGGCGATAGCCGGCGAGGCCGAGCAGCGCCGCCTCGGCGTCCGCGTAGGGACGCAAGTTGTTGTAGGCCTCGGCGACGTCATCGAGCAGGCGCTCCTGCGGATCGAGCCCGAGGGCGGCAAGGGTGTAGGACAGTGCCTCACGCGTCACCGTCCAGAAATCCTCGTAGCGGCCCATCATCGAGCGCAGCCAGCTGTATTCGAGCTGCTTCATGCGCCAGACCTGGGTGATGGTGTCGCCATGGCCGGGGAACGCCGCGTCGGTCAGCGCGGCGACCGACTGCACGTCGTAGAGCGTCCCGTAGGCATCGAAGACGAAGGCCTTGATCATTGTCCACTCCATGGCTCACGCGGCCATCGGATCCGATGATCACATCCGATCGGCAGATGTTCCAGCGATGCCGCGCAGGACGATCGCCAGGTACTGATCGACCACCTGCGCCAGCGGCGCTGCCCCCTCCGCGTCGAACCAGCGCCCGAGCCCGTTGAACGCGTCGAACATGGCGATCGACGCGGCGCGCGCATCGCACGGCCGGACCGACCCGTCGCCGATACCGTCCCTGATCATCCCGCGCACCGCGAGATTGAGCGCGCGCCGTCCGGAAAGGTGCGCCTCGCGCAGTGGCGGGGCAAGATCGCGCGGCTCGGTCAGCACCAGGCACCGACCGAAGTCCTGGCAGATGACATCGGCGTAGATCCGGAAGAAGCGAACGAGCCGATCGAGACCGCTGAGCTCTGCATCGTCGGCGCCGTCGAGCACGCCCTGCAGGGCATCGGCCGCCATCTGGCCGCAGGTGAACAGCAGCTCCTCCTTGCTCTCGGCGTAGTAGTAGAGCGCCGGCTTGGTCACGCCGAGCTCCTCGGCCACGTGGTCGAGCGTCGCGGCGTGGTAGCCGAGCCTGCTGAAGGTCCGGGCGGCGGCGCGCAGCACCTCGAGCTTGCGCTGCTCGTAGCGCGGGCTCGCCGCCGCCTTCCCTCTCGGTCGTCCTGCCATTGCGCCTCCAACACGCGTGCCCGCGCCCCTCATAGTGCGGCCGGAGCCCGCCGCGAAAGCGCTTGACTCTCGCGCACACCGGGATTTTATTCTACTTACCAGAAAGTAGAAATATGGGAAACGCCCTGTGGCAGAGACCGAGTCACCTTGGATGACGGAGGAGCTGCGCATTCTGCGCGAGCAGGTGCGGCGGTTCGTCGAACGCGAGCTCGTGCCGCACAGCGAGCGCTGGGAGCGTGAGGGCGTCGTCGACCGCAGTGCCTGGCGGCGGGCCGGGGCGGCCGGCGTGCTCTGCGCCAGCATCCCGGAAGCCTACGGCGGCGGCGGTGGCACCCGCGCCCATGACGTCGTCATCCTGGAGGAGCTCGGCCGGGCCGGCCTCGCCGGCGGCTTCGGCACCGGCAATGGCGTTCATTCCAACATCGTGGCTCATTACATCTTTGCCTACGGCACCGAGGCGCAGAAGTGCCGGTGGCTGCCCGGCATGGCGACGGGCGAGCTCATCGGTGCCATCGCCATGACCGAGCCGGGCACCGGCTCCGACCTCCAGGCCGTGCGCACGACGGCCCGCCGCGACGGCGACGCCTATGTCGTCAACGGGCAGAAGACCTTCATCAGCAACGGGCAGAATGCTGACCTCATCCTCGTCGTCGCCAAGACCGATCCCTCGGCCGGCGCCAGAGGCGTATCGCTGGTCGCCGTCGAAGCGGATCGCGCGCCGGGGTTCCGTCGTGGCCGTAACCTCGAGAAGATCGGCATGCACGCGCAGGATACGTCCGAGCTGTTCTTCGACGACGTGCGCGTGCCGGCGGACAACCTGCTCGGCGAGGTCGAGGGAGAGGGCTTCAAGCAGCTCATGGTGCAGCTCGCCTGGGAGCGGCTGTCCTGCGCCTTCGGCGCCGTCGTCGCCATGGAGCGCGCGGTCGAGCTCACCTCCGCCTACGTGAAGGAGCGCCAGGCCTTCGGCCAGCCACTGATGAGCTTCCAGAACACGCAGCTCAAGCTCGCCGAAGCCAAGACGCAGGCGGTGATCGCGCGAACCTTCGTCGATGAGCTGATGGTCCGCCTGCTCGCCGGCGGGCTCGATCCGACGGTGGCGGCCATGGCGAAGTGGTGGACCACGGATACGCAATGCCGTGTCGTCGACGAATGCCTGCAGCTCTTCGGCGGCTACGGCTACATGACCGAATATCCGATCGCGCGCCTGTACGCCGATGCCCGCGTCCAGAAGATCTACGCTGGAACCAACGAAGTGATGAAGCTTCTGATCGCGCGCACACTGTAGCAGCGTAACCGATCATCTCAACCAGACAGGAGCAGAGCATGTCGAACGAAGTCAGAGTTGCCGGCGTCGGGATGATTCCCTTCACCAAGCCCGGTGCCAGCGAGGCCTACAACATCATGGGCGAGAAGGCCGCCGCGGCCGCCTTCAAGGACGCGGGCCTGCCCTATGACGCGGTCGAGCAGGTCTACGTCGGCTACGTCTACGGCGACTCGACCGCCGGTCAATCCGCCGTCTATCGGCTCGGCCTGTCGGGCGTGCCGATCATCAACGTCAACAACAATTGCTCGACCGGCTCCTCGGCGCTGTTCCTCGCCCGCCAGGCGGTCGAAACCGGCGCCGTGGAATGCGCGCTGGCGTTGGGCTTCGAGGAGATGCGGCCGGGCGCTCTCGGCTCGATCTTCACCGACCGGCCGAACCCGATGGAGCGTTTCTCCAGCGAGATGGTGGAGCTGCAAGGCTTCGACAAGCAGGCCCCGGGTGCGGCTCAGTTCTTCGGCGGCGCCGGCCAGGAATACGCCAAGAAATATGACACACGGCGTGAGACCTTCGCCAAAATCTCGTCCAAGGCACGTGCCCACGCCGCGCATAATCCCTTCGCCATCTTCAAGGATCCGCTGTCGGTCGAAGAGGTGCTCGGCTCGCCGCACATCTTTGGCCCGCTGACGCGCTACCAGTGCTGCCCCCCCACCTGCGGCGCCGCTGCAGCGATCGTCTGCACGCCCGCCTTCGCCAAGCGGCACGGCATCGATGCCGGCATCGTCATCAAGGGGCAGGCGATGACCACCGACGGCCCGAGCACCTTCGGCGATCATTCCATGATCAAGCTCATCGGCTACGACATGGCTAAGGAGGCGGCCCGCCGCGTCTACGAGAAGGCGGGCGTCGGCCCCGACGACGTGCAGGTGGTCGAGCTGCACGACTGCTTCACCGCCAACGAACTGCTGACCTACGAGGCCCTCGGTCTGACGCCGGAAGGCACGGCGGAAAAGTTCATCTGGGACGGTGACAACACCTACGGCGGCAAGTACGTGACCAATCCGTCCGGCGGCCTGCTCTCCAAGGGCCACCCGCTCGGCGCCACCGGGCTTGCCCAATGCGCGGAACTGGTCTGGCAACTCCGCGGACAGGCCGACAAGCGCCAGGTCGAGGGTGTGACGCACGCCCTGCAGCACAACCTCGGCCTCGGCGGCGCCTGCGTCGTCACCCTCTACGGGCGGGCCTGACGCCATGCTCGACCCATCCTTCATCGGCACCACCACGAAGCCGCGCTCGGTCGAGGTGGAGAAGGGCCAGCTCCGGTTCTTCGCCAAGGCGACCGGCGAGAGCAATCCGGTCTACTTCGACGAGGCGGCGGCCACGGCCGCCGGCCACCCGACGCTGCCGGCGCCGCCCACCTTCCTGTTCTGCCTCGCGAGCCTCGCGCCTGACACGGAGAACATCCTGGGCAAGCTCGGCATCAACATCGGCCGGATCCTGCACGGCGAGCAGTGGTTCACGCCCGGGAAGGCGATCTATGCGGGCGACACCATCACGCTGACGACGCGGGTGGTCGACATGTACGACAAGAAGGGCGGCGCACTTGACTTCATCGTCCAGGACACCGACGCCACCAACCAGAACGGCGAAAGCGTCGGCAGCATGCGCGGCGTCATCGTCGTCAGGAACGGGTGAGGCCCGCCATGACCATCATGTTTGACAGCGTGAACGTCGGCGACGCACTGCCCGTGCACACGAGCGCCCCGATTACCCGCCACACGCTGGCCTTGTATGGCGGCGCCTCCGGCGACCACAACCCGATCCATGTGGATAGCGACTTCGCCAAGTCGTTCGGCATGCCCGACGTCTTCGCCCACGGCATGCTCTCCATGGCGTTCCTGGCGCAGTTGCTGACCAAGTGGGTGCCCCAGGAGCAGATCCGGCACTGGGGCGTGCGGTTCACCTCGATCACGCCGATCCACGTCAAGGTGCAATGCACGGGCAAGGTCGTCGAGAAATTCGAGGAAGACGGCGAGAAGCGCGTCCGCCTCGCGATCTCGGCTGTCACCGACAAGGGCCAGCAGACGCTGGCAGGCGACGCCATCGTGGCGCTGCCGTAACGGCGTTAGCGTCGGCGGTGCCGCTGCGTACCCGCGCCCCGCTTGCGGGGAGAGGGCAGGGTGAGGGGGCCTCGCCGCCTAGCGCGATCGGCCTCGAGTCTTCTCCTGAAGCCCCCTCACCCGGCTTGCGCTGACGCGCAAGCCCACCTCTCCAAGAAGGATGCGGCTTGCCGCATTCTTCAGCCCTCAAAGTGCGCAAGTCGGATAGATCCGACTTGCGTCGTAGCGGGGCGAGGTGGGCGCTGTCTCGTCGGATCGACAAATACTTCGATAGAAGGAAACAGGGGAAAACATGTCCAAGCTCAAAGGCAAGGTTGCCATTATCTCCGGCTCCGGCCGCGGCATCGGGCGGGCGCTGGCGCTGAAGCTCGCTTCCGAAGGGGCGAGCGTCGTCGTCAATGATCTCGATGCGGAGCCGGCGGCCGAAGTCGTCGACACCATCAAGCGGGCGGGGGGCGAGGCCGTCGCCTGCGTCGGCAGCGTCGTGGCGCCGGGCTTTGCCGACACCTTCGTGGGGACGGCGATGGACAAGTTCGGCGGCCTCGACATCATCGTCAACAACGCCGGCTATACTTGGGACAGCGTCATCCAGAAGATGACCGACGAACAATTCCAGGCAATGGTCGACGTGCATCTGGCCGCGCCCTTCCGCATCCTGCGCGCTGCGGCCGAGCCGATCCGCCTCCTGTCGAAGAAAGAGGCCCAGGAGGGCAAGGAGGTGTTCCGCAAGGTCGTGAACATCTCGTCCATGGCCGGCACCAACGGCAACGCCGGCCAGGCCAACTATTCGTCGGCCAAGGCGGCCCTGGTGGGCCTCACCAAGACGCTCGCCAAGGAATGGGGCCGCTATAAGGTCAACGTCAATTGCGTGGCCTACGGCTTCATCGACACGCGGCTGACGCAAGCGATGGAGAACGACGGAACCCGGGTCACCATCGAAGGCCGCAAGCTGCAGGTGGGCGTGCCCGAGGCGACGCGGCAGGCGTTGCCGCGCCTGGTCCCGCTCGGCCGCGCCGGCACGCCGGAGGAAGCGGCGGGCGCCGTGTACCTGTTCTGCATTCCCGAGAGCAACTACGTCAGCGGTGAGGTCTTGCTCGTCGGCGGTGGCATCAGCGTTTAGTTGACGCAATATCTACGGCGTCATGACCGGGCTTGACCCGGCCATGACGCGCGGTGGACGCGGCGCTTACTTGCCTGCGCGTAAGACGCGGACAAGTACGTCGGTACAACTTCCAAATACAAACAACATCCTGCCCGGGGAGGGGCGCTTCCATGTATCTGACGCAGGGGCTGCACCGCTCGGTGCAGGTCAACCGCAATGGCGTCGCCACCGTCTTCGGCGAGCGGCGGCGCAGCTGGGGGGAGCTCAAGGACCGGGTGGCGCGCCTTGGCGCCAGCCTCGTATCGCTGGGGCTCCGACGCGGCGACCGGGTGGCGGTGATCGCCCTCAACAGCGACCGCTACATCGAGACCTACTATGCCGTTGCCTGGGCCGGCGGCGTCGTCGTGCCGGGCAACACCCGCTGGGCGTTGCAGGAACATATCTATTCCTTGCAGGACAGCGGCGCCCGCCTGTTGCTGGTCGACCGGACCTTTGCCGACCTTGCCGCCCCCCTCGCCGCCGCCTGCCCGCTCGCGGCGACCCTCTTCCTCGACGATGATCCGGTGCCGGACGGTCTCGTCGGCGCCGAGGCGCTCATCGCCCGGACGGCGCCGATGGCCGACGCCTGCGGCACGGACGACGAGCTTGCAGGCCTGTTCTACACGGGCGGCACCACCGGCCGCCCGAAGGGCGTGATGCTGTCGCACCGCAACCTCATCTCCAACGCGATCAGCGCCGCCGCCATGGCGCCCTATCACGACGATCCCGTCTTCCTGCACTCGCCGCCCATGTTCCATCTGGCGGACGCCGCCTGCATCATCTCCGTCACCATGACGGGCGGCACCCACGCCGTCGTGCCTTTCTTCACGCCGGAGAGCGTGGTGCAGGCGATCGAGAGGGAGCGCGTGACGGCGGTCGTGCTGGTCCCGACCATGATCGCCATGCTGCGCGACCATGTCGCCCTGCATCCGGCGGACCTGTCCTCGGTCCGGCGCGTCGTCTACGGCGCCTCGCCGATCTCCGAGACGCTGCTGCGCCAGGCCATGGAGATGTTTCCCAACGCCAGTTTCTACCAGGGCTACGGCCAGACCGAGCTGTCGCCCGCCGCGACCATGCTCGAGCCGCGGTTTCACCGGCCGGCCAAGAACGGCAAGTCCTATCTGCGCTCGGCCGGCCGGGCGCTCTACGATGTCGACGTGCGCATCGTCGGCCCCGACATGGCGGAGCTGCCGCTGGGCGAGGTCGGCGAGATCGCCGCGCGCGGCCCGGGCTCCATGCTCGGTTATTGGAACCAGCCGGAGCTCACGCGCCAGACCCTGATCGATGGCTGGGTCCGCACCGGCGATGCCGGCTACATGGACGAGGAGGGCTTCGTCTATCTGGTCGATCGACTGAAGGACATGATCGTCTCGGGCGGCGAGAACGTCTTCTCGGCCGAGGTGGAGAACGCGCTCGCGGCCCACGCCGCCATGTCCCAGTGCGCCGTGATCGGCGTGCCCGATCCCAAGTGGGGCGAGCGCGTTCACGCCATCGTCGTGCTCAAGGACGGAGCCGCCGCGGACCAGGACGAGCTCATCGCGCACTGCCGCGGGCTCATCGCGGGGTACAAATGCCCACGCTCGGTCGAGATCCGCACCGAGCCCCTGCCGCTCTCGGGCGCCGGCAAGGTCCAGAAGAACGAGCTGCGCAAGCCCTATTGGGAAGGGCAGGAGCGGCTCGTCAACTGAGCGGCCCGCTATCGTCCTCGCGCGCACGCTCGGCCGGCGCCGTCGAAAGGGCGGCGGCCGGGCGGCCGCGGGCGGTGATGCGATAGACCGCTGCCGGCGGCATGTTCAGCATGGCCCGGCCGACGAAGGTGGCCTTGAGGCCGAGCCGGTCGAGCACCGGCCGGGGCACCGGGCAGCGCGGCCCGTAGGTGAACTGATAGAACGCGCCGCGCGGCCTGATATAGCCGAATGCGCCGGTGAGGATCGCGACGATCTTGCGGAGGCCCAGGTTGAGCAGCGGCAGGCCGCTGACGACGGCGCCCACGGGGGCACCGGCATAGAGCGCCGGTTGCGCGAGGCGGCCTGCGTCCATCCACAGCACCCGGGCCGCCGGGAAGCGCTGTTCCAGCATGCGCGCGAAGTCGGAGCCGTACTCGACCAGCGTCAACTGGTCCTCGCGGACGCCGCGGGCGAGGATGGCACGGGTGAACACGCCGGTGCCAGGGCCGAGTTCCAGCACCGGGCCGGAATGGGGGCCTATGTCACGCGTGATCAGATCGGCAAGTGCGGAGCCGGAGGGCGCGATGGCGCCGATGCGAAGCGGATCGGCGGTCCAGGCGCGCAGAAAGTTGAACGAATCGGGTGTGGTGCTGTGGGCCATGTCGAGGGGAGGTTCCTTGCATCGCCGCGATCGCGTGCCCTCTCCCACGGGAAGGATGACGCGCTGCCGATCGCGGCTTGTTCCATCTCTGCGGCGCGCGGATTGCGCGAGCATTGCGCCGCCGTGTCGGTCTATGCGGCGGCCACCGGCAGCGTGATCCTGAACCGGGCACCGCCGTTCAGCCCGTCGAGCACGTCGATCGAGCCGCGATGCAGCCGCACGATCTCGCGCACGAGATGCAGCCCCAGGCCGGCGCCGCGCTGGCGCGGCTTGAGCCGCTGGAACGGCTCGAAGATGCGGGCCCGGTCAGGCTCGGGGATGCCGGTTCCCTCGTCCGCCACCTCCATGACGCCGTTGCCCGCCACCCGCACGGTGATGGTGCCGCGCCGGCCGGCATGCTCGATGGCGTTCTGTACGAGATTGGTCAGCACCCGCTCCAGCGAGTGCCGGTCGCCGAGCACCCGGGCTGGCGCCGCCTCGGCCTCGAAGGACATGTCGAAGCCCGCCGCGATGGCGAGCGGCGCCAGGTCCGCCGCCACCTGCCGGCCAAGCTCGACCAGGTCGACGGCGGCGAAGCGCGAGGGATGCGGCTCGACCCGCTGGAGGTCGAGCAGTTGGTCGGCCAGCGTCGACAGCCGGGCCACGTCGGTGAGCAGCCGCGTCCGCTCGGGGCCGTCGGGCAGCGCCTCCAGGCGGGTGCTCAGGATGGCGATGGGCGTGCGCAGCTCGTGCGCCGCATCGGCGAGGAAGCGCTGGCGCCGCTCGTAGCCTTCGTCGAGGCGGCCGAGGGCGTCGTTGACCGCATTCACCAGGGTGATCACCTCGGCCGGCACGTCGCGCAGGGGCAGGCGCGCGCCACGCTCGTCGGCATCGATGCGCGCCGCCCCCGCCGCAACCTGGTCCAGCCCGGCAAACGCCCGTCGCACCACGAAGGGCGTGGCGATCACCGTCGCCGCCGTCATCAGCGCCAGCGTCGGCAGGATGACGGTGATGAAGATCACGAAGGCGGCCCAGGCGATCTGCCTGAGAGTGACCTCCCCGCCTGGACCGGTCAGCACCTGGACGTCGCCCGCAGCCGCCGTCCTGATCCATTTGAGTCGCCCGGTCGGCCGGGCCGGATCGCCGAGGTTCCAGCCGAGCCGCGCCTGGCCGATGCCGTCGAGCGCCGCGCCGACGTCGGCGAATTCCGGCGGCACGGCGCCTTCGCTGATCGATCGGCCGCTGTGGTCGCGGACGGCGAACCACAGACCAGGGGCATCGCGCCGCAACTGCATCAGCTCCGGCGTGGGGCGCAGGACGAGGCCGCCGTCGTCGCCGCGCGCCACGGCACGGCCGACCGCGGCGATGACCGCATCCTCCGATTCCAGGTGAACGAGGTAGCCGCAGGCCCATAGGGCGGCCAGGATCGTCGCCATGAAAGCAACGAGGATGGCGGCCTGCAGCGCCGTCAGGCGCGACACGAGGCGCCACTTGAGCGAGCAGGTGGCCTCGTGGCTCATGCGGCGCGCAACAGGTAGCCGACGCCGCGGATGCCGTGGATCTCCACGCCGGCGTCGGCCTCCGCCAGCTTGCGTCGCAGCCGCGAGACGTGGGCATCGAGCGCGTTCGATTGCACTTCGTCGCTGAAGCCGTAGACGCCATCCTCCAGGGCCGAGCGCATGACCGTGCGGCCTGCGCGCCGCACCAGCGTCTCCAGCACCAGGAGCTCGCGCCGCGGCAGATCCAGGCGCTGCCCGTCGACGCTCGCCTCGCGGCTGTCCTGGTCGAACGACAGCTGCCCGACCTGGACAACGCGCGCCGCGACGGCGCCCGGCCGGCGCAGCACCGCGCGCAGCCGGGCCAGCAGCTCCTCCACCGCGAACGGCTTGGCGATGTAGTCGTCGGCGCCGGCATCGAGCCCGGCGACCCGGTCCGGCGTGTCGCCGCGGGCGGTCAGCACGATCACCGGCGCGCTCCCGACACCGCCTTGGCCGCGCAGCTTGGGCAGCAGCGCCAGGCCGTCGCCGTCAGGCAGCTGCCGGTCGAGCAGCACGGCGTCGTGCAGCGGATCGGCTAGCGCCTCCTCCGCCTCGGCCAGCGTCGCCACGTGGTCGAGCACGATGTCGTGCCGTTGCAGCACGGCGCGAAGCGCTTCTGCCATCTCGGGCTCGTCTTCGACCAGGAGGATGCGCAAGCGGACGAGTCCTTCGCACGACTGAGGATAAACGGCCCCGCTAACGCACCAGCATTGCGGCTACATTGCGTGCGCCGAGGCGAGGAGGCGGGAGACTCGGCAAACGGGATCGGCCAAGATCACCGCGAGCGGGAGGGGAGAATACCTCATGATTGACATCCTGGTGGTCGGAGCGGGGCCCGTCGGCCTCACCCTGGCCGGCGAGCTGGCGCGCCACGGCGCGCGCTGCCGCATCGTCGACCAGGCGCCAAAACCCCTGCCCTATTGCCGCGCCATCGGGGTGACGCCCCGGACCCTCGAGGTCTGGGAGGACATGGGCGTCGCCCCCGCTATGATCGACGCGGGCCTCTGGCTCACCGGCCTGCGCTCGGTCATCGCCGGCCAGCCGCCGCAGGATGCCGCCGCCCCTCCCCTCGGGCTGCCCTATGCGCAGCTCGGCCTGCCGCAATACACCACCGAGCGCGTGCTGACCCGGCACCTGGCCGGGTTCGGCATCGCGGTGGAGCGCGGCGTCGCGCTGGCGGCGCTGGCCCAGGACGAAGCGGGCGTCACGGTCGGCCTCGCCCGCGCCGACGGCACGACGGAAGACGTCCGCTGCCGCTACGTGGTGGGCTGCGACGGCGCCCACAGCGCGGTGCGCAAGGCCCTCGGCATCGCTTTCGAGGGCGACGCCTATCCGTGGCCGTTCATGCTAGGAGACGTGCATATCGGCTGGGACCTGCCGTATGGCATGGCGTTGCGGGCGATGCGCCTGCACGAGGACGCGCCGCCCGACATGTTCATCGCCATCCCCCTGCCCGAGGCAGGCCGCTACCGCGTCTCCATGCTGGCGCCAGCGGCCCTGGCGCCACCCGGCGGCACCGACCACGGCATCCAGGCCGAGCTGAAGGGCCCGGGCCTGGCCGATCTGCAAGCGGTGGCCAACGACCTGCTGCCTAGCCGCCCGACGCTCACCGACCTGCGCTGGTCGTCGATCTTCCGCATCAGCATGCGGCTTGCGGCCCATTACCGCGAAGGCCGCGTCTTCATTGCCGGCGATGCGGCCCACATCCACCCGCCCACCGGCGGGCAAGGCATGAACACGGGCATTCAGGACGCCTACAATCTGGCCTGGAAGCTGGCGCTGGTCGCAGCCGGCGCCGCCCCGAGGCGCTGCTGGCGAGCTACGAGGCGGAGCGCCGGCCGGTGGGCGCCGACGTGGTGGCGCGCACCCAGGCGGCGAGCATGAGCTACGGCCGCGAGCATGGCAGCGCCGCCGACAGCCGCCTCGTCGATGCGCAGGTCCTCGTCTCCTACCGCGGCACGCCCTTCGTGCGCGACGATGCCGCCGGCGCCGCAGGCCCCGTGGCCGGTGATCGCGCGCCCGACGTGCCCGGCCTGCGCCGCACCGGGCTGGGCTTTCCGCTGCGGCTGTTCGACGTGCTCAAGGGCACCGAGCACGTGCTGCTCGTACGCCTTGCGACCGAGGACGCGGACACGGCCGCGACGGCGCTCGCCGCCTTCGCTGGCGAGCTTCGCGCAAGCTGCGGCGCGGCGGTGCGCGTCGCCGCCATCGCGCCGGTCGAACTGGCAGAGCGCCCCGGCCTGGTCATCCTGCACGACACGGCCGGTGCATTTGCGGCGGCCTATGGCGAAGCCGCCGCCGTCCTGATCCGGCCCGACGGCCATATCGGCTGGCGCGGCGGCTCCTGGCAGGACGCGGGCCTGGGCGCGTATCTCGGCAAGGTGCTGGGCAGGCCGCCCAAACAGCGTCCCTGACTGGACCGCAGCCGCCCATGGCGGCTATAAACGCCGTTTCCCTCAGGAGGCTCCCATGAAGCGCCGCGCGAACGACCAGCCTGTCGCCCCGTTCGCCCTCGCAGCTTTGGCGCCTCATGTCCGCTCTCCTCACCCTGGATTCCGTCGCCCTCCGCACGCCTGACGGTCATCCCCTCGTCGACAACCTCTCCTTGGCGCTCGGCCGCGAGCGGGTCGGGCTCGTCGGCCGCAACGGCATCGGCAAGTCGACGCTGCTGCGCGTCATTTTGGGCGAGGCCGCGCCCGCGGCCGGATCCGTCCAGGTGGCGGGCTGCGTGGCCATGCTGCGCCAGACGACGAAACCGCCGTCGGGCGCCACCGTCGCCGGGCTGATCGGCGCCGCCGCGGAACTGGAGCGGCTCGAGCGCATCACGCAAGGCAACGCGCGCGCCGGCGACCTCGACGCAGCGGACTGGACCTTGCCTCAGCGCGTCGACATGGCGCTGGCACGCGTCGGCCTGCCGGGCCTGGCGCTGGACCGGCCAGCCGAGGCGCTGAGCGGCGGGCAGATCACGCGCGCCTCGCTCGCCGCCCTCCTCGTGGCGGAGCCCGACCTGATCCTCCTGGACGAGCCCACAAACAATCTCGACCGCGAGGCGCGCGCCGCCGTGGTCGAGCTCCTGGACGGCTGGACCGCGGGCGCGCTGGTGGTCAGTCACGATCGGACGCTGCTGCGAAGCATGGATCGGATCGTCGAGCTGTCGGGGCTCGGCGCACAGCTCTACGGCGGCAACTGGGACGTCTACGTGGAGCGCCGGACTGAGGAGCAGGCGGCCGCGGCGCGCGGGCTGGCGACAGCCGAACGCAAGGCCGTCGAGGTGGAACGCGCCAGTCAGGCCGCACGCCAGCGCCAGGAGCGCAGCGACGCGGCCGGGCGGCGGGCGAGGGCCAAGGGCGGCGCGCCAAAAATCCTGCTCGACGCCCGGGCCAACCGGGCGGAGGCGACCGGCGCCCGGCAGGATCGGCTGGCCGAGCGACAGCGCGACGCCGCCCAGCGCGATCTGGAGGAAGCCCGCGCGCGGGTGGAGCGGGTGCGGCGTCTCGCTTTCGGCCTGCCGCCCTCCGGCCTCGCGGCGGGTCGGCAGGTGCTGACGTTCGAGGCCGTGGATTTCGCCTGGCCGGGCGGGCCAACATTGCACTCCGGATGCACGTTCAGCCTGTTCGGCCCGGAGCGTGTGGCGCTGACCGGCCCGAACGGCGCCGGCAAGAGCACGCTCATCCGCCTGGCCGCCGGCGAGCTCCAGCCTACGGGCGGCCGCGTCGTGCGCGGCGTACGCGCCGCCCTGCTCGACCAGCACGCCGCCATCCTCGATGACGACCGGACGCTGCTCGACAACTTCCGCCGCCTGAACCCGGCGGCAGATGACAACGCCGCACACGCGGCACTGGCGCGGTTCCTGTTTCGCAACACGGCGGCGCTCAAGCGCGCCGGAGCCCTGTCGGGCGGCGAGCGCCTGCGTGCGGCTCTCGCTTGCGTGCTGATGGGCCCGGCCCCGCCCCAGCTCGTCATCCTCGACGAGCCCACCAACCACCTCGACCTCGAGTCGATCGAAGGCGTGGAGGCGGCCCTGGCTGGCTACGACGGCGCCCTGCTCCTCGTCAGCCACGACGAGGATTTTTTGGACGCGGTCGGCGTGGAACGGTGGATCGAGGTCGGACGCCGGCGGAGCGATCGCGATGGGTGACCCGCACCGCCAGCCTTCGCCGACGAGGGAGACCAACGCCGTGAGCGCAGCGATCCTCTCATGGTCGGACAGGTCGCGCACGGTCGCGCTCCCGGTCGTTGGAGAGACAGCGCTGCGGCTGACGCTGAGCACATCTGCGACGCCGGCAGCGCTCAGACCCTTTGCCGATAGCCTGCTTAGGTGTATCGCCACCCGCTTCCGCTCGGGCCAATCGACCTGCGCACGGATGGCGGGCAGCGAGGCATACGATATTGCGTCGGGACAGTAGACAGCAGAGCTTGGCAGAAGCTATCGGCACCATGGTCAACGCAGGGCTGCTCCAGGCCTATGGCGAGCTTGCTGCCGCGGCCTTGCGAGGACCTCTTACCAACGATGAGATTGCGGCTATCGAAGCAGGTGTCATCGGGCATATCAGCGAAAGCGCCGAGGCGTTCCGGCTTCCCGACGACCTGACGCAGCTGGCCGCCGAGGCCGCGGAGGACGGTTTGCGACAGTTCTTCGCCGAGTGCCTCGAGGCCAGGCAAGCCAAGCATCCCAGATCGCCGGTGAGCGCCTCCTTCAAGAACTGAGGCGGCTGCACCTCGAGGTGCTGAAGGTAAGCGGTCCCGACGGCTGGCCCTCGTCACCAGCCTTCGCCCGCGGCCAGCGAGGCAAGGAACGCCGCGAAGGTGGCGCCCAACACCCTGACCTCCTCGCGTTGCATCGGCAGGAACGGGATCGCCACGAAGACGAGCCCGCCCCGATGCCAGTCGATGCCGTAGGCCGTCGGGCCGCCGTTCGAGGCGATGAGCACCAAGTCCGGCACTAGGGACGTCACCTCGTAACCCCTGTGAGCCGAGATCAGTTCGTCGGCGGACCAGAGCTGAGCATATCCCTTGGCGCCGACGTCGCCGTTGTACCCGTCGGACAGGCCGAGGAATCCTCGGTAGTCGTCCGGCAAGTGGACGCCCAGGTCCTGCTCCAGCTGCGCCAGCCGCTCGGCGGAGGCGCCGGGCCGCAGTTCATCCCCGCTCAGATAATCGATCATCGATTCACCAGCCCGGCCCGCTGTCCCACCGCGCGCGCCGTGTCCGCGCCCGTCAGTGGCTCGCCCGGACATCCATAGCCACCCCCGGCCCGTCGACGTGGCGGCGCACGGAGCGCTCGATGGCCGCCTGGGCACCGCTCTCGATGGCGCCGCGGTCCCAGAAGGCGGAATAGAGGGCGTCGACGTCGAGCGCCGCGAGGCGCGCGCCGATGCGCTCCACCTCGGCCACCGGCAGCGGCACGTAGTTGGGGTAGGACCACATGAAGGCGACGTGCCGGCGGTCCCAGGTGACGAGTACCGTGTCACCGGTGAGCAGCGTGCGCCGTTCGGCCAGGTGCAGCACGGTGTTGCCGGGGAAATGGCCGCCGATGCGATGCAGCGTGAGCCCGGGCAGCACCTCGTGCGCCTCGCCGCCCCAGAAGCGCAGGTGGGGGCCGGCATCGACGACCCACCGCCGATCGGCCTCGTGCAGCAGCACCGGGCAATCGAAGGCCCGCCCCCAGTTGGCCATGGCGCCGTAGAAGTGCGGATGCGAGATCGCCACGGCCTTGATGCCGCCAAGGGCGTGGATGACGTCGCAGGTGGCGGCGTCGAGGAAGCTGATGCAGTCCCACAGCATGTTGCCCGCCGGCGTGGTGACCAGGAAGGCCCGCTGGCCGATGCCGACCTGCGGCATGGTCCAGAGGCCGTAGAGCCCCGGCGCGACCTTGCGGAAGGCGTTGAAGTGGTCGACGGCCAGTTGCTCCGGCGTCACCCAGGCCTGGCCGGCCCTCGGCACGAACTGCCGGTCGTCCTCGCAGATGAGGCAATGGGCGGGCGGCCCGTCGCTCTCGGCGTATTGGACGCCGCAAGCTTTGCACAGAAATGTCGGCATGGTCGTCCTCCTCCCGAGCTTGCGTCTAAAACCCGCGGACCAGGCCTTTTGCTCCGCGAACAAGGAGGCAGCGCCTCGCCCATGGCGCCGGCGCTGATCGACGATGGGCGCGCCGGCCGCGCTTAGCCTGGTGCGCGCGGTGTGCGATGGCGGTGATCGAGACCGGCTCCGTGCTGGCCCCGAACCTCCGCACCGCTTCCGCTTGGACCGAGCGTGGCGTGCAGAAACAAATCGACATAATGCATGGGCTCTATCCGCACAAATGGCTGCTTTGCTGCACATATAAGCCCGATTCCGCCGCGCATGTCCGCTGTCGCCCGCCTTGAGCCCGCTTGCCGCAGGGTTGCCAATGCGCGCGAAACGATCGGGGGCGGTGTGATGACGGCGCGGAAGAGAATCGGCGGGGCGCTCCATGTTGTCGTCGTGCCGATTCTACTTGCAGGTTGCGCAACGGCACCGCTGAACGAAGCCGGATCTCTCACCTCATATGATGATCTCGCCCAAGCCGACGGCCTGCTGGCCAAATCAAAGATGCGCGTCAGTAAAGATGCCGTCCTTGCGGCAAGAACGGTACGCTTGGTGCCCACAGTCTTTGCCCAGTCGGCGCGGCAGGACACAATTTCAGATGATCAGCGCAAGCTTATTGCCAACGCTGTGGACAGATCGCTCTGCGCAGGGCTCAGCGAGCGCTTCCGGGTAGTCTCACCATCAGAGGCCGCGGATCTCAGGGTGCACGCCGTCGTCGTCCATATGGCCCCGACAGACGAAAAGGCGGTGGCGGTGACGAAAGTTGCGTCGGTTGCCAAATCCGTCCTCCTGCCAGGGATACCGGTTCCCACGCCGCGCATACCGATCGGCTTGGGCAGCCTGTCGATGGAGGCAGAGGCCCATGGACCGGACGGCAAGCAACAGGCGGCGATGATCTGGGCACGTGGAGCGAACGCCCTTTTTGGCTCGGCGCGAGTCTCGACCTCCGGTGACGCGTATGAGCTTGCGAGCGCCTTCGGCGATGACTTCAGCAAGCTCCTCGTAACGGGAGAGAGCCCGTTCAAGACGTTGCCTGGGCCGCCGTCGATGGCGCGGCTCCAGTCCTGGGCGGGAGGGGCGCCAAAACATGCCGCGTGCGAGCCCTTCGGGCGAGGACCCGGGGTGGCGGGGCTCGTGGGCGGCGCGGTTGGACTACCGCCCGAATGGACGGACAAAGGGGCGGCAGCTGGTGTTGTCGCCGCCGCAGCGCAGTGACCCTCCCGGAGCCGCGACTGTCTTAGTTCTCCAGCAGGCGCTCGGTTCTGTTATCACATGTGTGATTTGTAGCCCTTTAGGCCCACCCTGGGCTTGCGCTCGCGGCCGCCCGGATCGAACTTGGCGCCGAGGAAACGCGCGAGCACGGCATGGCAGACGACTTCAGATCCAAAGCAGTTCTTTGGCCGAAAGGCCATCTTTACGAGGATTTCAGCGTCGGCCAGGTGATGAACCACCATTGGGGCCGGACGATCCTGGAGAGCGATACCGCTCTCTTCACCACGCTGACCCTGAGCTTCAATCCGATCTATTTCAATCGCGAGTTCGCGAAAGCGCACGGCCATCGCGACATCGTGGTCAATCCGCTGTTCGTCTTCAATACCATCCTGGGCTTGAGCGTGGAGGATTGCAGCGAGATCGGCGGCCCGTTCGTCGGCGTCGGTAAGCTCACCTACCATGAGCCGGTCTATCCCGGCGATACGCTCACCTCGCGCAGCACGACGGTGGCCTGCCGCCTGTCGCAGAGCAATCCGACGAGCGGCATCGTCACCTGGCACACCGAAGGGTTCAACCAGGATGGCCGCCGCGTCATCGATTTCGAGCGCTCCAACCTGGTGCGGCGCCGCCACCCCGATGGTCAATCCGCATGACGACGAAGCTGTCCGCCCTCACCGGCCGCAACAACTACTTCGAGGACTTCACCGTCGGCCTGGTGATCCGCCATGCCCGCGGCAAGACCATGGAGCCGCTGGAGAACGTGCTGATCACCAATCTGGTGATGAACACCGCCCAGGGGCACTTCAACGAGGACGCCATGAAGGCGTCTCCGTTCAAGCAGCGCATCTCCTACGGCGGCGTCAACTTCTCACTCGTCATGGGCCTGGCCAGCCAGGACACCTGCGAGAATGCGCTGGCCGAGCTCGGCCTCGACAATATCCGGCTGATGCAGCCCGTCTTCCATGGCGACACGCTCTACGCCTATTCTGAAGTGCTGGAGGTGAAGGACGTCGACCGCGAGGACGCCGGCGAGGTCACCTTCCGTCACTATGGCGTCAACCAGCGCGACGAGCAGATCTTTCAGGGTGATCGCCGCGTGCTGCTGAAGCGGCGCAGCCACTGGGGCGAGCGGTGAGCGGCCTCGACCAGCCCTTCGGCGCGCTGCAGGGCCTGCGGGTGCTCGACCTCACCCAGGCGCTCGCCGGCCCGTTCTGCACGCAGATCCTGGCCGATCACGGCGCCGAGGTGATCAAGCTCGAGCCGCCGGAGACCGGCGACATGGCACGGCTCTCCGGGCCGTTCCACGCCGCCGACACGGAGCACCGGCAGTCCGGCTATTTCCACAGCATCAACCGCAACAAGAAGAGCATCGTCATCGACCTGAAGCAGGAGGCCGGCCGCGAGATCTTCCTTGATCTGGTGCAGGGCTTCGAGGTGGTGGTCGAGAACTTCCGGGCCGGCGTCATGGACAAGCTCGGCCTCCCCTACGAGCTGCTGCGCGAGCGCAACCCGCGCCTGGTCTACGCCGTCATCCGCGGCTTCGGCGACCGGCGCACCGGCGCGAGCCCCTACGCCGACTGGCCCGCCTACGACGTGGTGGCGCAGGCCATGGGCGGCATGATGGGGGTGACCGGCGCCGACGCCGACCACCCGGTAAAGGTCGGCCCCGGCGTCGGCGACACGGTGCCGGCGCTCTACCTCGCCGTCGGCATCCTCGCGGCGGTGCTGCGGGCGCGTGCCACCGGCGAAGGTCAGTTCGTCGACGTCGCCATGCTCGACGCCATCCTCGGCGTCAGCGAGCGCATCGTCCACCAGCGCTCGTTCGCCAAGGTGGTGGCGGAGCCGGAGGGCAACCACCATCCGTTCATCGCCCCGTTCGGCATCTTTCCAGCGCGCGACGGCCACGTGGCGATCGCCTGTCCGAGCGATCACTTCTTCCACGACCTCTGCCGCCAGCTCGACGCGCCCGACCTGCTCGACGATGCCGGGCTCGCCACCCTGGCCGGGCGCCGGGCCGACCGGCGCCGTGTCATCGACGCCGTCGGCACGCGTACGGCGCGCTTCACCAAGGCGGAGCTGACCGAGCGCCTGGGCGGCCGCGTGCCGTTCGGCCCGGTCTACAACATGGACGAGATCGCCGGCGACCAGCACTTCGCCGTGCGCGGCATGCTGCAAGACATCGATTGCCCGGGCATCCCCGAGACGATGCAGATCGCCGGCATTCCCATCAAGCTCACGGCGACGCCGGGCCGGGTCGTACACCGCGGCCCGGGCCAGGGCGAGCACACCGACGCCGTGCTGCAGCAGGCGGGCTTCGCCCCGGGCGACCTCGCCGCATGGCGGCACGCCGGCATCATCAAGTAACCTTCGGGATCAATCCATGACCAGACAACCCATGCGCCTGCGCCGTTCCCAGCTCGCCGTGCCCGGCAGCAGCGAGAAGATGCTGGCCAAAGCCGCGCAATCAGCCGCAGACCACGTCTTCTGCGACCTGGAGGATGCGGTGGCGCCGTCCGCCAAGCCCGGCGCCCGTCACACCATCGTGGAGGCGCTGAACGGCCTCGACTGGGGCCGCAAGACGCGCTGCGTGCGCATCAACGACGTCGGCACCGAATGGTGCCACGAGGACATCATCACCGTGGTCGAGGGGGCGCGCGAGAACCTCGACACCATCATGCTGCCGAAGCCCCTGCGGCCCTCCGACGTGCACTTCGTCGACCTGCTGCTGACGCAGCTGGAGACCAAGCTGAAGCTCAACAAGCGCATCGGCATCGAGATCCTGATCGAGGAGGTGGAGGCCCTGGCCTGCGTCGAGGAGATCGCCAAGGCATCGCCGCGGGTGGAATGCATCATCTTCGGCATGGGCGACTATTCCGCCTCCCAGCAGATCGACATGCGCGAGATCGGCGGCGACGCGGGTTATCCGGGCGACATCTGGCACTACCCGCGCTTCCGCATCTGCATGGCGGCGCGGGCAGCGCGGGTCGATCCGGTCGACGGGCCGTTCGGCAACTTCAAGGACGACGACGGCTACCGGCGCGAATGCAAGCGCGCGCTGGCGCTCGGCTTCGTCGGCAAGTGGGCGATTCATCCGGCCCAGATCGAGCCGGCCATCGAGACGTTCTCGCCCAAGGCTCAAGACGTCGCCCGTGCCCGCGAGATGGCGGCCGCCTACGCCAAGGCCACCGCGGAGGGCGTCGGCTCGGTCAACGTCGGCGGCAACATGGTCGACGCTGCCTCGATCCGCATCCTCAACAACACCATCCGGCGCGCCGACCTGATCGGGATGTAGCATGCCGCGGCCGAACGAGCCTTTGACCGGCCCCGCCATCAAGTCGGCGGCGCGCACGCTGGAGGTGCTGGAGTTCTTCAGCGCCCGGCAGCGGCCCGCCACTGTGGGCGAGATCGCGACGGCGCTCGGACTGCCGCAGTCGAGCACGTCGATGCTGCTCAGGAGCCTGGTGTCGCTGAACTATCTCGACTACCGGCCGACCACGCGCCGCTTCGTGCCGACCTACCGGGTGACCCTCCTCGGCAGCTGGATCAAGGTGATGGACGACGAGCACCAGGCCATCACCGACCTGATGGAGGCGATCCGGCGCGACACCGGCGAGACGGTGATGCTGGGCATGCAGCACGACGCCTCGATGCGCTACGTCCACATCCTGGGGGCGAGCTACGCCGTGCAGCTCGCCGTCGCCGTGGGCACGGTTCGGCCAATGACGCTGTCGGCCATCGGCCAGGTGCTGCTGAGCGCCAAGCCGGACGCCGAGATCCGGGCCATCGCGCGCCGCAACAACGCCGAGGTGGCCGAAGCCCAGCGGGTCCGCGAGAGCGAGTTCATGGCCGAGATCCGGCTGGTCCGCACGCGCGGCTATGCCGAAAGCCTGGGCCGAATGACGCCCGGCGCCAACGTCATCGCCATGCTGGCGCCGACGGAGGGGGATGGGCCGCCGATGGCCATCGGCGTCGGCGGCCCGGCCGAGCGCATCGCCGGCGCCCGCGACACCATCATCACCGCCATGGCCCGCCATCTGCGGCGGCCATGCGCCAAGGACAAAGCCCATGACCGAACAGACAGCCAGCAGCAGCCATCCCGGCTACCTCACCGATGAACGGGTGATGATCCGCGACCTCGCGCGGACGTTCACCCGCGAGGAGGTGCTGCCCGTCGCCAACAAGCTCGATCCGGAGAAGGGCGACATCCCGCGCGAACTGGTGGAGCGCATGGGGGACCTCGGCTTCTTCGGCATCCTCATCCCGGAGGAGCTCGGCGGCCTCGGGCTCGGCGCCTTCGAATATTGCCTGGTGGCGGAAGAGCTGGCCCGCGGCTGGATGAGCGTGGCGAGCATCATCGCCCGCGGCAACAGCTTCTACCATGCGGTGGGCGGGCCGGAGCAGGAGCGTCGCGCCAAGATCGCGGCCATGGCCAAGGGGCGCTACCTCGGCGCCGCCGCTTTGTCGGAGCCGCAGACCGGCTCCGACCTCTCCAGCGTCGCCTGCCGGGCGCGCCGCGACGGCGACGAATGGGTCATTACCGGCAACAAGTACTGGTGCACCTTCGCCGACGGCGCCGACTTCATCCGGGTGCTGTGCCGCATCGACGAGCCGGTGCCCGCCTCGGGCCGGCCGCGCACGGTCAGCGTCGTGGTGGAGAAGCCCAGGGGCGAGCTGCCCAAGGGGGTCACCGGCTCGCCCATCCCCAAGATCGGCTATTTCGGCTGGAAGACCTGGGAGCTCTACTTCGACGGCGTGCGTGCCCCCGTCGACCCGCGCGAGAGCGATGGACGCGCCTTCCAGGCGACGGCGGCCAGTCTCGAAGTGGCTCGCGCCCACACCGCCGCCCGCTCCATCGGCCTGGCTCAGGCCGCCCTCGACCACGCCATCGGCTACGCCCAGGAGCGCGTGCAGTTCGGCGAGCCGATCGCCAACTTCCAGGCCATTCGCTTCAAGATCGCCACCATGGCCACCGAGATCGAGGCGGCGCGCCAGCTCATGTACCACACGTGCCACGAGATCGACGCCGGCCGGCCCGCCACGGTGCAGACCTCGATGGTGAAGTACTTCGCCTCGGAAATGGCCGAGCGCGTCACCAGCGAGGCGCTGCAGATCCTCGGCGGGGCCGGCTACACGACACTGCATCCGGTGGAGCGCTTCTGGCGTGACGCCCGTCTCACCAAGATCTTCGAAGGCACGTCTGAGATCCAGCAGCGCATCATCTCCGACCGCCTGCTCGGCAAGCCGGTCCGCGCCACGCGCACCTGACCACCGCAGGGAGAGGCATCATGTCCGAAGGACGGCTTGCGGGCTGCACCGCCATCGTCACCGGCTCCGGCCAGAACATCGGCCGCGCCATTGCCCACCTGTTCGCCCGCGAAGGCGCCGCAGTGGTCGTCAACGGCCACGCGGACAAGGGCAAGGTCGACGCCGTCGTCGGCGAGATCACCGCAGCCGGCGGCCGGGCCATCGGCGTCATGGCCGACGTGTCCGATCCGGACCAGGTGAAGCGCTTGGTGGCCGAGGCGGAGACCGCCTTCGGCGCCGTCGACATCGCCGTGAGCAACGTCGGCCGGCGCCTGCGCCAGAGCTTCGAGGAGATCACCATCGACGACTGGCGCAATACCATCAACCATAACCTGAGCTCGGTCTTCTACATGGCGCACTATGTGCTGCCGAAGATGCGCGAGCGCGGCTGGGGCCGAGTCGTCAATATCTCCGGCTACGACGGCTTCACCGGCCACATGGACCAGCGCGCGCACAACGTCACCGCCAAGGCCGGCATGCACGGCCTGACCAAGGCCATCGCCCGCGAATACGGCGTCCATGGCGTCACCAGCAACACGGTGGCGCCCGGCGCCATCGACACTGTGCGCGACCGCAGCCAGTACACGCATGTCAACATCGAGCTGGTGATGGCGCGGCTGGCGATCAAGCACGCAGGCGACGTCGACGACATCGCCGAAGCCTGCCTCTACCTCGCCGGCGACAGCGGCAAGTACGTGACCGGCCAGGTCATTCACGTCAACGGCGGAGAGTTCATGTTCTGACGTGGCGTATGTCTGAAGGCCGGGTCGAGCCCGGCCACGCATCTGCAAAACGAGACAGGGAGGGCTCACACCATGTCGGCACATCAGCCGAGCCAGCATACGCAGCGCCTGGCCCGCCACATCTTGTCCTACCGGGATGCCGAGCTGCCGGCCGCCGCGCTGACCGTCGCCCGCCAGTGCATCCTCGACTGGTTCGCCGTGATCCTGGCGGGCCTCGAGGAGCCGGTGGCGTGCCTGCTGCGCGACGAGGTGTCGGCAGGCTCCATGGGCACCAGCACGATCGTCGGCACCGCGGCCCGCTGTGCCCCTGCAGATGCTGCCCTGATCAACGGCACGGCCTCGCACGCGCTCGACTACGACGACGTGCACCCGCTGGTCGGCCATCCCACGGTCGCCGTGCTGCCGGCGGCACTCGCCGTCGCCGAGACCGAAGGCCGGACGGGGGCCGAGCTGCTGCGCGCCTTCGTCGCCGGCTACGAGGCGGCGGCGGCCGTCGGGGCGCTGGTCATGCCCTCCCACTACGCCCGCGGCTTCCACTCCACCGGCACCGTCGGCACCTTCGGCGCGGCCGCCGCTGCCGGTCTGCTGCTCGGTCTCGACGAAGCCCAGATGGCGATCGCGCTCGGCCTCGCCGGCACCCAGGCGGCGGGCTTGAAGAGCATGTTCGGCACCATGGCCAAGCCGCTGCATGCCGGCAAGGCAGCAGCCAACGGCGTGCTCGCCGCCAGGCTCGCCGCCCGCGGCTTCACCGCCCATCCCGGCGTGCTCGACGTCGGCCAGGGCTTCGTCGCCACCCAGAGCGACGGCGTCGGGCCCGCGCCGGTGGACATTCCGCCGCCGGGCAGCCGGATCACCGGCACGCTGTTCAAGTTCCACGCGGCCTGCTTCCTCACTCATTCGACCATCGAGGCGGTCAACGGCATCCGGCGTACGCAGGGGCTTGCGCCCGACGACATCGCCGCCATCGATCTCCACGTGCCGGCGGGGCACCTGGGCGTGTGCAACATCCCCTCCCCCGAAACCGGCCTGGAGGTGAAGTTCAGCCTGCGCCACACGGCGGCGCTGGCGGCGAGCGGCGGCGACACCGCGGCAATCGCCACCTACACCGACCGGTGCGCCCGCGACCCGGCGCTGGTGGCGCTGCGCGAGCGCATCACCGTGCACGGCGACCTGCCGGCACACGCCGTCGCCGAGGCGCACATCACCACGCGCGCCGGTGCCGCCCACGTCAGCCAGGTCGATGTCGGCGTTGCCGACACGGACCTGGCGCGGCAAGGTGAACGGCTGACGGCGAAGTTCCGCAGCCTGGCGGCACCGGTGATCGGCCAGGCGCGCAGCGAACGCCTGCGCGCCCGCATCGCGGCGCTCGGCGGCGACGACGGGATCGGCGAGCTGATGGCGCTCGCTTAAGAGGGACGCATGGACGCAGCGGCGAGCGACGAGAGCGCGGCACGGACGCAGGCGGCCCAACCGCTCAGCTGGCCTGGTCTCGTCATGCCGTACGTGGAGGTGCACGACGGGCGCGGCCCCTACTTGCTCCTGGTGCACGGGTTCCTGTCAAGCCGGGCGCAATGGCGCTCCAACCTCGCCGCGCTCCGCGAGGTCTGCCGCCCTGTTCTGCTCGAGCTGTGGGGGCACGGCCGCTCGCCCGCGCCCGACGATCCCGAGGCCTACACGGTCGGCGGCTATATCGACGCTTTCGAGATCGTGCGATCGACGCTGGGGGCCGATCGCTGGGTGATCGGCGGCCAGTCGTTCGGGGCTGGTCTCACTCTGCAATATGCGCTCGCCCATCCCCAGCGTCTCGATGGCCAGATCTTCACCAATTCCATGTCGGCGCTCTCTGCCCCGGACGCGCTCGGCCGCGCCGAGGACCGTCGCCTCCGTGCCGAGGCGATCCGCCAGAACGGCATGGCGGCGATCGAGGCACTGAGGATCCACCCCAGCCGCGCCAAGCGCTTCGCGCCGGCCGTGCGTGACGAGCTGATCGCCGACGCCGCCCTCATCTCGCCCGTCGGCATCGAGCGGTCGGTCCGCATCACCACGGCGGAGCTATCCGTCATTCAGCGCCTCGGGGAGACGCGCGTGCCGACGTTGCTCGTCAACGGCACCTGGGAAAAGGGCTTTCAGCCGCTGCGCCGGGAGGCCGTGCAGATTCTGCCCGCGCTCCAGGTCGTCGACATCGAGGGCGGCCATTCGATCAATGCCGAGGAGCCGTGCGCCTTCAACGCCGCGGTCGGCGAATTTCTTCGGCGTCTCGGAGGTTAGGTCAAGAATAGCTAGAATCGAGAGAGCGATACATAGCATGCGCCGATGGTCAACATCGCGCGTGCCGTTTCGTTTTTCAGCATGAGCTTGCAATCAAGCATATGATATCTGATCGGCCAGCTTGATCTAACCGCTGTCGATCGGCTCCTCATCGCCCATCTTCATTCCCGCGATGGGAGAGCGAACGTGACGACGACCTTCAGACGCCTGTGCCTGGCCTTCTGCCTGATCGGCGCATCGACACTATCCGTCCGGGCTGCCGACGGCGACGCGGCGCAGGAGATTCGCCTCGGCAACCTGATGCCCTACAGCGGCCCCGCCTCCAGCTACAGCGTCATCGGCAGGACCGAGGCCGCCTATTTCGCCATGCTCAACGACCAGGGCGGCATCAACGGCCGCAAGATCAGGTTCATCTCCTACGACGACAGCTACAGCCCGCCCAAGGCGATCGAGCAGGCACGCCGGCTGGTGGAGAGCGACGAAGTGCTCGCCATCTTCCAGTCCATCGGCACGCCGTCCAATGCGGCCATTCAGAAGTACATGAACGTGAGGAAGGTGCCGCAGCTCTTCGTCGGCTCGGGCGCCTCCCGCTTCAACGATCCCAAGAATTTTCCGTGGACCGTGGGCTTCAATGCGACCTACGAGACCGAAACCGAAGTTTATGGGAAATACATCCTCGAGGCCCGGCCGCAGGCCAGGATCGCCGTCATCTATCAGAACGACGATTCCGGCCGCGACCAGGTCAGGGGACTGGAGCGGGGTCTTGGCGCGAGAGCCGCCACAATGATCGTCGCCAAGGCGTCCTATGAGCCGACCGATCCGGTGATCGACTCTCAGATTCTGTCGCTGAAGGCCTCAGGGGCTGACGTCCTGGTGTCGCTGGGCACGCCGCGTGCCGGTTCTCAGACCATCCGCAAGGTGGCCGAGCTCGGCTGGAAGCCGCTGTTCTTCGTCGGCAACCCGCAGTCGAGCATGGCCTCCGTGCTGGTCCCGGCCGGCCTCGACAACGCCAGGGGCGTCATCTCGTCGACGTCGATGAAGGACGTCACCGATCCGACCTGGAAGGATGATGCCGACGTGGCGGCCTTCCGCGCCTTCATGGCCCGCTACTACCCCGATGGCGACGCCAACAACAACAATGCCGTGTATGGCTACGTCGCCGCCCAGGCCATGGCGGAGGTGCTGCGCCGGTGCGGCAGCGACCTCTCGCGCGAGAACGTGCTGCGCCAGGCGACGACGCTCAGCAATTACGCGCCCGCCCTCATCCTGCCGGGCGTCACCATCAACACGTCGCCGACCAACCATTCGCCGCTGCGGCAGCTTCAGCTGATCCGCTTCGACGGCGAGCGCTGGCAGCTGTTCGGCCCGGTGATCTCTGACGCGGGCTAGGCGCGGTGGATTGGAATTCCCGCCAGCTCGGGGCTCCGTTGATCGGGAGCTATCTGTGCAGCTTCTCCGGCAGCGTCCACGCGCTCGCCCCCGGACGGCGTCGAGCTGTGGACGGCGCCGCGGCGGTGGGCGGCTCTATGCCGCCCACGGACGGGAGATGCGCGCCTTCCGCATCGCCGCAGCCGGCGGCTGAGGCTCAGTTGGAACGGGCCACCACCACCAGCCGCCGGACCTCGCCGCGCTGGTAGGCTTGCAGGAACTTGTTGTAGTCGCGGAACGACACGCAGCCGTTGGACTGACCGTTCGGCCCCAGCATGTAGCTGTGCGCCAACAGGCCGGCGCGACCGTAAATGGCACCCGAGCCACCGGTCGGCGTAAGGCGGATCGCCTGCACGCCGTGGAACAACGACTCGCGCAAGGTCAGGTCGTAGGTGTGCGGCGGCGTGGCGCCGCTCATGCGGACGTGGACGTGACGGGGGTCATCCATCTTGTCGCCCAGCCCCGAATGCGCTTCCAGCCGCTCGCCGTTGGGCATGTACACCGTCTTGGCCGAGATGTCGTAGATGGCGGTGCCGCCGCCGGCCGAGCGCGGCGTTTCCGGGATGAGCTTGCTCACCGTGCTGGAGCCGCCAAGGCCGCCATCGTTCGGCGCCGCGTAAGCGAGTTGCGGCCCACGCGTCTGTTGCTGCTGCTGCGCTTCGCCGACGCCGAACAGGCGCTGGAAGAAGTTGCGGTTGTCGGGCGCAGGGCTGGGAGGCGCCACCGCCACCTGCGTGCGCCGCGGCAGCCTGCGATGGACCGTCCGCTGTCCCGCCGGCGGGACGGGTGTCTCCGCAACCTCCGGCATCCGAAGCCCGCGCGGGCGCGGCACCGGCAGCGGCGCGCTGTCGGCCAGGCCGGGGCGCAGCTCCGCCACGTCCGGCGGAGCGTCGGCAGGCGCGCTTGCAACCACCACAGGTGATTGCGCCGCCGGACTGAAGTTCGGCGCCAGCGGCGCGCTCCGGCCGAGCGTGGTCGGCGCCGCGCCGAGGGAGAAGCCGGAGTCGAACAGCGGGCTGTTGGGATCCGCCTGCGCCATGATGCTCGGCGTGGCCGCGTAGGCCATCGCGACGCGATTGGACGCCGGGGCGCTCGACGGGGGGGCGAGCGACGCGCGCACGCGCTGGTCCTGGGCGGGCGCTGCCAGCGCGGGATTGGAACTTGTCAGGCCCGGGGGCGTTTCCCCCCTCAGGACGGGCGCCGCGTCGACGGACGAGGCAGCCGCAGGTGCGTTTGCGACCTGCGGCGCCGGAACCTGCGCCGGCGTTCCGATTCGGGGTGGCATGGTCATCGCCGAGGCGATGATGGCCCTGGGCGTCATGTCGGGAAGGAGGCCCGACTGCCAGACGCCGAACAGGCCGGCGCAGCCGAGCGCGATGCCGCCGAGGAAACACGGAAGGAAAAGACTCCGCTGCCGGCGTCGGCTGCGGAGAGGGATAAAGTCGTATTCGTAATCCGCACCGATCGCGTAAGTCATTGGCTGCGCTTTCGGAAAAGAAACATACTGCCCGCTTCCTGCCCCACGATCCCCGCTACTCGACCCCCGCGCGATAGCCCTTTGGCCATGGCCCGAAGCCGGAGCGTCTCACATGCCAGTCGCCGGTGGCTGGAGCCGCGCTCGAGCTTCCATTTGGGCCCAATTCGGTTAACTGCCCATGAATCGTGGCGATTTTTGTCGCTGGCCGTATCGCGTCCAGGTCACGCCTTGCCCGCCTGATCAAAGCCGGGCCTGAGGAGGGCGTCAACCCGGGCCCGACGAGCGCTTTGCGACTGCGGCCGGAGCACCCTCCCCGCGATCCGCGGTCGAGCCCTCGCTCGGTCTCTCTCCCCCACGGCTCACGCGCCATGCCGGACGGGCGTAGGCATCCCGGAGGGGATGGATATGCTCTGAGGACGGGCTGGCATGGCAAGAAAAACCCCTTATGCAATGATGCGGGGCCGCAGGGGCGCATCATGGACAAGCACGCTCTCACCCGGGAACTGATCGAGACCGGCCGCATCGACGAAATCGTCGCCCGCGATGCGCCGGCGCTGCGGCTGCTGAGCGCGGCGGAGCGAGCGGCATCGTTGCGCCACATGCTCGACGCCCGGCCACCGGGCGACGCCTGGCTGTTCGGCTATGGCTCGCTGATCTGGAATCCGATGATTCACACCGTCGAGCGACGGACCGCCCGCATCGACGGCTGGCACCGCGCCTTCTGCCTGTCCACCATGGTCGGCCGGGGCTCGCCGGCCAATCCGGGCCTGGTGCTCGGCCTGGACAAGGGAGGCGAGTGCACCGGCGTCGCCTTCCGCATCGCCGACGACGTGCTGGAGAGCGAGCTCGCCCTGCTGTGGAAGCGGGAGATGCTGGCCGGGGCCTACGTCCCCCGTTGGCTCGACGTGCACGACCGGCATGGCACGCGCTTCGGCAGCGCCATCGCCTTCACCATCGACCAGGGCGGACACCACTATGCCGGTGGGCTGGCGCTCGATGTCATCGTCCGCCGGCTCGCCACGGCCTCCGGCGCGCTCGGCAGCGCCGCCGACTACCTCTTCCAGACCTGCGAGGGGCTGCGCGGCCACGGCGTTCCAGACCTCAAGCTCGAGCGTCTGGCGGCCCGCGTGCGGGCGGCGCAGGCGTCCGACGACTGAAGGCGATGCCCGAGCGGGCCTGCGGTGATAAGCCGTGTCCGCACGCATGAGGACGCCTGCGGCAGCGCGCGGATCGGCCTTTTGTCACGCTAGCGTCATGGAACCCGTCGAGGCCTTGCGGCAGTCATGAAGGCGGGGATTCCATGGATTACTTCAGGCGGTTCACCTTCTTGTTCTCGACCCCCTCGTTCGACGAGGACGATCTCGAGGGCGTGCGCTTCAACCAGATCATCGCCGAGATCGAGCGCTCCGGCTTCGAGACGGTGAAGGCACGCAAGCTGGAGGATGCCGAGATTGCGGTGCAGACCGATGCCGCGATCGGCTGCATGGTGGTCGACTGGGGCAAGAAAGGCCTGGAGGGCAAGACGGCGGCGCTGATCAACCTGATGCGCCGGCGCGGCCTCGACTTCCCCATCATCCTGCTGATCCGGCGCAAGCGTTTCGAGGAGGTGCCGGTCGAGGTGCTGGACTTCATCGACGGCTACATCTTCCTCTCCGAGGAGACGCCGGCCTTCATCGCCAAGAACCTGATCAGCCGCCTCAAGCAATATGCCGAGACCCTGAAGACGCCGTTCTTCGGCGCCCTCGTCGACTACGCCGAGGAGGGCAACCAGCTGTGGACCTGCCCCGGCCACAACGGCGGCATGTTCTATAGCCGCAGCCCCATCGGCCGCGTCTTCATGGAGCATCTGGGCGAAGCAGTGTTCCGCGACGACCTCGACAATTCCGTGCTCGACCTCGGCGACCTCCTGACCCACGAGGGCCCGGCCCTCGCGGCCCAGAAGGAAGCCGCCAAGATTTTTGGAGCGGAGAAGACCTATTTCGTGCTCAACGGCACCTCCACCTCCAACAAGGTGGCGCTCGGCGCGCTGGTCACCGATGGCGACCTGGTGCTGTTCGACCGCAACAACCACAAGGCCGCCCACCACGGCGCGCTGCTGCTCGGCGGTGGCATTCCGGTCTACCTGCCGACCGTGCGCAACGCCTGGGGCCTGATCGGCCCCATGCGCTGGGACGCCTTCGACGAGGAGGCGCTCAGGCAGCGCATCCGCACCCACCCCCTGGTCAAGGATCCGGAGGCCTGGCGCCGGGAGCGGCCCTTCCGCGTGGCCGTGGTCGAGCAGTGCACGTATGACGGCACCATCCACAGCGCGCAGATGATCCTGGCCAAGATCGGCCACCTCTGCGACTACATCGTCTTCGACGAGGCCTGGGCCGGCTTCATGAAGTTCCACCCGCTCTATGCCGGGCGCTTCGCCATGGGGCTCACCGGGCTCGGCCCCGACGCCCCCGGCATCATCGCCACCCAATCCACCCACAAGCAGCTGGCCAGCTTCTCGCAGGCCTCGCAGATCCACATCAAGGACAGCCACATCCGCGGCCAGAAGCGCCGCGTGGAGCACCGGCGCTTCAACGAAAGCTTCATGCAGCACGCCTCGACCTCGCCCTTCTATCCGCTGTTCGCCTCCCTCGACGTGGGCGCGCAGATGATGAAGGGCCGCTCCGGCGAAGTGCTGTGGGACGACACCATCCGGCTCGGCATCGAGCTGCGCAAGAAGCTCCGCGCCGTTGCCCGCGAGTTCGAAGAGAAGGAGACGAGGCCCGAGCGGCGCTGGTTCTTCGAGCCGTTCGTGCCCGACCGCGTCCAGATCCCCGACTCGGCGCGGCCCGGCGCGGTGCACGACGTCGCCTGGGAGGCGGTCGGCACCGACCAGCTCGCCGCCGACCCGTCCTATTGGGAGCTCAGGCCGGGAGCGGCCTGGCACGGCTTCGCCGAGCTGACGCCCGGCTTCGCCATGACCGATCCCAACAAGCTCACCCTGCTGACGCCGGGCTTCAACCGGGCCACCGGCGGCTACGCCGAGCACGGCATCCCCGCCCCGGTCGTCGCGCAGTACCTGCGCGAGAACCGCGTCGTCGCGGAAAAGAACGACCTGAACTCGCTGCTGTTCCTGCTCACGCCGGGGGTCGAGGCGAGCAAGGCCGGCACCCTGATCAGCGCGCTCACCGCCTTCAAGAAGCTGCACGACGACAACGTGCTGCTGGAGGAGGCCATCCCCGAGTTCGTCCGCCGTCGCCCCGGCCGCTACGCCGGCGTGCGTCTGCGCGACCTCTGCGCCGAGATGCACGGCTTCTTCCGGGCCGCCGACGTGAGCGCGCTGCAGGCCAGGCAGTTCGCGCCCGAGCATCTGCCGGAGATGGCGCTCACACCGCGCGATGCCGCCCGCGCGCTGGTGCGTAACGACGTGGACTACCTGCCCATCGACGCCATCGCGGGGCGGATTGCGACGACACCGTTCGTGGTCTACCCACCCGGCATCGCCACGATCGTGCCGGGCGAACGCCTGACCGAACGGGCGCAGCCGATGATCGACTACCTGAAGATGTTCGAGGCGAGCTTCAACGCCTTCCCGGGCTTCGAGGTGGAGGTCCAGGGCATCTACCGGGAGGTGGATGCGTCGGGGCGTGTTCGGCTGCATACTTACGTGGTCGCCGAGTAGGACGACGCTCACGCGCGGGTCAGGAGAAACATGGACGAGGAATTGCCGGTGGTGGTCCGGCCGTCGCGCGACGGCGACGTGGAGGCGATGCTGGCGATCTACCGGCGCCATATTCGCCGGGGCATCGAGGAGGGGGTGGACGACAGCGGCACGCCGGAGCCGGACGATCTGCGCAACCGGCGCAAGAACCTGCGCAACCGCCGCTTCCCGCATCTGGTGGCGACGCGCGGCGAGCGTGTCGTGGGCTACGCCTATGTCGTGCTGTTCCGCAAGCGGCCGGCCTATCGCTTCACCGTGAAGCACTCGATCTACGTGCACCACGAGGAGCAGGGCCACGGCGTCGGCCGCTTGCTGATGCAGGCGCTGATCGACGCTTGCGCGGCGGCGGGCTTCCGCCAGATGATCGGCTACATCGACGCCGACAACACCGCGTCGCTCAGCCTGCACGAAAAATTCGGCTTCGACCGCGTCGGGCTGCTCAGGGGCGTGGGCTACAAGTACGGCCGCTGGGCCGACAGCGTCATGGTCCAGCGGCCGCTCGCCGCCGGCAGCACCGCCCCTCCCCCGTCGGAAGGGCTCGGCGTGCGGTAGCGCCGCGCCCGTTCAGCCGGGCGCATCGCGAATGGATCGACGATCCCCGGCTTGCGAACGGCGAGGAGCGTCCCGCGCGTCGTCGCCGGCCGGCGCCGCAGCGTGGTCACACGCGACGCTGAGCGCCCCGCAGCCCGAGCGCATTCCCACATCCGTTAGTTACACCCGCAATCGATCTTGCGCCCAGCGGGTGGACGCGTGAGGATCGGAGTGGGAGGCTAGGCGCGCCCCGGTCTCCGCAAAAAATATACTAGGGAGACCGAAATGCTCAGCCGATGGCTCACTGCGGCCCTGGCCGCCTCGCTTCCATGTCTCGCCTCCGCGACGGCGGTCGCGCAGAAGAAATACGATCCCGGCGCCAGCGACACGACGATCAAGATCGGCAACATCATTCCCTACAGCGGGCCCGCCTCGGCCTACGGCGTGATCGGCACCACCGAGGCGGCCTACTTCAAGAAGGTGAACGACGAAGGCGGCATCAACGGCCGCAAGATCGAATTCATCAGCTATGACGACGGCTACAGCCCGCCCAAGGCCGTCGAGCAGGTACGCAAGCTCGTCGAGAACGACAACGTGCTGCTCGTCTTCAACCCTCTCGGCACACCGTCCAACACCGCGATCCAGAAATATTTGAACGGCAAAGGTATTCCACAGCTCTTCGTCGCCACCGGCGCCACCAAGTGGGGCGATCCCAAGAACAATCCTTGGACTATGGGCTTCCAGACGACCTATCAAGGCGAGGCACGCATCTACGCAGCCTACATCCTCAAGAACAAGCCCGACGCCAAGATAGCCATCCTCTATCAGAACGACGACTTCGGGAAAGACTACCTGCAGGGCATGCGCGACGGCCTCGGCGACAAGGCCGCCAGCATGATCGTCGCCGAAGTGCCCTACGAGATCGCCTCCCCCACCATCGACAACGAAATCCTCAAGCTCAAGGCGAGCGGCGCCGATGTTTTCTTCAACATCAGCACGCCGAAGTTCGCCGCCCAGAGCATCCGCAAGATGGCCGAGATCGGCTGGAAGCCGGTGCACATTCTGGCCAATGTGTCCTCGTCCGTCGGTGCCGTCATGAAGCCCGCGGGGTTCGACAACGCGCAAGGCATCCTGAGCGCCATCTACGGGAAGGATCCAACCGATCCGCAGTGGAAAGATTCCCCTGATGTCAAGGAATGGGAGGCCTTTCTCGACAAGTACCTGCCAGGCGTCGACAAGACGAACAACAGTTACGCCTACGCCTACGGCGTGGCGCGGACGCTGGTTCAGGTCTTGTCCCAGGCCGGAGAGGACCTGAGCCGTGCGAATATCATGCGTCAGGCGGCCAATCTCAATAATTTCGACCCGGGCCTGCTGCTGCCGGGGGTCACCATCAACACCAGCGCGACGGACTTCTATCCGCTGGAGCAGATGCAGATGATGCGTTTCAAGGGCGATCACTGGGAGATGTTCGGCCCGATCATGAGCAGCGAGAAGAAGGGCAGCTGAGCCGGCCGAGCGGCCTGTATCGGGGGGCTCCGCCCGCTTGAACCCGGCAGGATGCCCTCCTCGATCGACGACGGCTTCCGGGGCCCGTGCTCGGCACCGAGCTCCGGGAGCCCTTCCGAGGCTCCTCGGGTCGGACAACGACGGCTGCGCGGCCTGACCGAGCTTCCAACCGCCCCTATCTTTCCCGCCCGGCATAGGGAGACGCGCATCATGGCAAGCCCACCGTTGGTCGCCCCCGAATTCCTGATGAGCTACGACGGTACGGTGACCGACTACCGCTCCGCCTTGGACGCGAGCGGACAGTACGTGGTGTTCGAGCGTGCCCCGGCCGGCAGCTCGGCCTTCACCCTGCAGCTCTACGAGCTGGGCAGTTCGGGACAACCTTCGCCGTTCGCGCCGAAACTGCAGGAGTCGACCCGGCCCGACTGGTGCTGGCCCACCGGCGAGGTGGCCTTCAACAATGGGCAGGGGATCTGGATCAATCCCCACCCGCTCACCCCCGGCGCCAGTCTGCTGCCGGACACCGCCGGGATGATCTACCCCGCCTGGTGCGCCGACGGGTCGGCCCTTCTGGTGATGAACGAGCAGAGCACGGCAAGCCCGCGGCCCTGCACCAGCCAGATTTCCACCGCAGGAGTCATCATCACCCCGGTGATGGCGAACGATACGCTGTGGGGCGGCATGCCGGCGGTCGATCCCATCAACGGCGCCCGCTATGTGTTCGCCGGCCAGCTCATCCAGGGCCAATCCGCCTACGATCAGGACCTGAACTACATCTGGCTCGTCGACGCCACGACCGATCCGGTGACCATCCGCCCCCTCGACCAGAATGCGCCGCCGAGCGGGCCGTTCGACCCGGCCTTCCAGGGCCGTGCCCCGTGGTGGTCGCCGGACGGGCAATGGGTGGCGTTCGAATCGGATCGGGCCAATCCCGGAGGGCCCTATGCCATCTACATCCAGGATTCGGCCGGCGCCTGCCCGGCAATGCAGGTGCTGGACACCTGCTGGAATGCCAACCACGCTAAATGGTTTCCCAGCGGCACGCAGCTGATCACGACGGTGGAGCAGACGCCGGGTGCGACCGTCCGAGGGCTCGCCAGCCTCGACGTCTCGGCCTTTGTCGGCGGCGCGCAGACGTAGGCGCCCCCATGCGAAGGCCCCGACCGTTCTTCAAGGAGGGAGGGTGGGGTGGCGCGCCCCGGCCTCCCTGGAGCAAGAAGCGATGATCCGATCCACCATCTGCGTCCTAATCCCGCTGGCGTTGCTGCTGCCTGGTGCCGCCGGCGCCTGCCCCACCGACCCACCCCGCGACTCCTCAGCTCTTTACAGCGGTTCCGGCAAGCTCCTGGGCCACCGGAGCGGAGACCCGGTGGAGACCGCTTCCGCAACGAAACGCTTCGTCCGCTATGGAATCTCACCCCTGGGGAGCCCCTACCCTGCTGGCGAGGGCGGCGGCGTCGAATTCCGGCCCGGCATCGACTGAAGCGCCCGGCCCCGCGGCATCCGGCGGGCCTAATCCGGATCCTTGTCGGCGCCGGCGACATCGCCCAGGGCGAAGGGTTGCGGCAACAGCTCGCCGAGCGCGAACGTTCCGACCCCGACGACCTCGACCGGCAGGCTTGGATCGGCGAACTCGGCCATCACCTGACGGCAGGCGCCGCACGGCATCAATGTCGATGCCGGCCCGTCGGGCGGCGCGTCGATACAGGCCACCGCAACCGCCTCGAGCCGACGCGCGCCTGCCGCGACCGCCTTGAAGATGGCCACGCGCTCGGCGCAGATGGTCAGGCCGTAGGACGCGTTCTCGACGTTGCAGCCGCTGTAGACCTGGCCTCCGGCACGCACTGCGGCGCCGACGCGGAACCGCGAATATGGCGCGTGTGCGCGCAGAGCGGCCGCGCGCGCCGCTGCGGCAAGCTCACTCACTTGGTGGGCGGATCCACCCGCAGCAGGGCGCTGAATTCGGCCGCGATCTCCAGCGGGCTTTTCGCCGGTGGGTTGGGGAGGACGCGATCGGGAGCGGGATCGGTCGGCTTCACCGCGACCTTCTCGTATTGGCCGTCGCGGAAATAGCCAAAGGTCGGCGTCGGTGCCCGCGAGCGCGCTGTCCGGTTCATCCTATGTCTCCCACCAAGCCTTGTTCATCAGCATCCCGATACGCGTTGTCGCGACCTTGGCCGCATCGAACGTGGCGCGCACCGCCGGGTGTGTCGTTTGGAGGCGTGGATCACGGTCGAAGCCGTCCTCACCGTATACCACGCTCGCGTCGATGTTCAGCACCCCCAATATGGGCCCTTCGAAGTCGAGGGTAAGGGGGCCGTCGTCGTCGCGCGGCACCCGGGGGCTCAAGTCGAAGGCATCGAGGATCGGAACACTGAGGAGCCACGTCCGGTCTCGCTCCGGCATCGGCGCAAAAGGATCCGCGCCCTCGATTTCGCTGCGCGGCGCCAGCAGCCTGTCAGCGAGATTGGCGAGCAACGGCTCACATGTCTCGAAACATAACGAGGTCACGGAACGGCGCGCGCCGACCTCCAGCGTGAGATCGGCATGGTGCTCCATGTTGACGGCGTAGGCGATGCGCATGTGGGTTGCGGAGACGGGCAGGAAGATGTTGGCCCGCACCAACGTCCCTTCGTTGAGGTAGGGCTCGAGCACCTCGGTCGCCAGGAGCACGAGGTCGACGAGGATCGGGCCGACCGCAGCAGGGTCCGGCGGATCGAAGCGCGTGATGTCGATCGCCGCCTGCGCCGCCTGCCGACCACGATCGAAGCTCTTGTCGACGACCACCGCGTTGGACAGGGCGTCGAAATCGAGCACGCCCGTCGGCCCCGCATCTGAGCTGTGCGGTGGCTGGACGATGAATCCCTTGCTGGCCACGAGCTTGAATATCGTCTCCTCCAAGGTCCGCCGCCCGATGCCGCTCAGGAGCGACCAGAGCGCCATCAGGAACTCACGGCCGGTCTGCGGCGGGACGGCCCGGCCCTCCGCCGACAGGCGCAGGGTGACGTGATGCCAAGGCGCGGCCGCAAGCCTCGCCGCCGAGGCGTCGCCCTGGCGGCCCGCCCGCCGGAGCTGCGCGCGAAAGGCGCGGGCGAAGACCCAGCTGGGGGCGTTCGAGATCACGCCGCCGTCGATGCAGACCGCGTAAGGGCCGAGCTGAACCGGCCGGAAGAAGATGGGAAAGCCCGCCGAGGCGCGGACCGCGCGCGCAATCGCGAAATCGCGACAGCTGGGATCGCTCGACGATATGGACACGAGCTGACGGCTGGCGACATCCGTGACCATCAGAAAGAACGGCACCAGCCCGAGATCGCCGGCATCGCGCAGATCGCCGAAGGTCAGATGCCGATCCCGGTTGTGCCGGAATCGACCCTCGAGCTTCGGCGAGGCGCGCAGCAGATCGTCGATCTTTGCCTCGAAGAGATCGGCTGCAAGTATGCCCCTCTCGCGCCAGACCCAACGGTGGCGGAAGAGAACCGACCACGCCAGGCCCAGACGCTCCAGCCACTTGCCCACCCACCAGCATCGACGCAACAGCCAGCTCGTCCCGGCCTGCGGCCCACTCTCGCCGAGAACCCGCTGTGCCCACGCGAGATAGCGCAGCAGCGCGGAGAAATCCTTGATCTCGCGCGGATCGAAATGGCCGAAGAACTTGTCGCGCTCGCTCTTGGAGAACGTCGTCTGGACGATTTCCAGGATCCGGAACGGCGAATAGCCGACCCAGGCGAGCACGGCGATGATGGCGCCGGCAGACGTGCCGGCAATCCCCTGCACATCCATTTGCCGGTCGCCGAGCTCGGCTTTGCCGACGACGCCTTGCAGCTGGCCGATCAATTCCACGCCGAGCGCCCCACCGCCCTGGATCGTCACGACGCAGGTGCGCGGCAGGCCGAAGCCAATTGTCGGGCTCGGCATGGCGTATCCCTCCTGCTTCCACGATCGCGCGGAGTCAGCCGGCCGGCCCAACCGAGCACCCACGATCGCGTTTCCGCAACCCACACGTATCACTGGAAGGCCCGCCCACATACGCATCCAGCCCCGCTCTCTCGGCGGGGAGAAAGGGGCATCAATCCGGAGAGGACGGCCGGATCGCCGGCCCGGCCGCCGCGCTGCACTGATTGCACCCGCGTGTCGCGGCCAATACCATCGCACGTCCCACCGGCTGCGCCGACAGCCGGGCCTACAACGCCGAGGAAGGAACCCCGATGAGGCGCCTCATTGCCGCCGCCCTCTGTCTGGCGGCCTCATTCGCGCCGGCGCTGGCGCAGACGGGCCAGGCGCCGCTCAAGCTCGGGCTCATCGTCGACATGTCGGGGCCCTACGCCGACATCACCGGCAAGGGCAGCGTGGCGGCCGTCCAGATGGCGGTGGAGGATTTCGGCGGCAAGGTCCTGGGGCGACCGATCGAGGTGCTGGGCGCCGACCATCAGAACAAGGCGGACATCGCCGGCGCCACGGCCCGCGAATGGTTCGACAGCCAGGGCGTCGAGGCGATCATGGACGTCGCCGCTTCCGCCACCGCACTCGCCGCCAACGAGATCGCCAAGGCGCGCGGCAAGATCATCATCTTCAACGGCCCCGGCGCCCTGCGCCTGACCAACGAGGCCTGCGGCCCCTATTCCGTGCACTGGGCCTATGACACCTACGCGCTGGCCCACGGCACCGGCCTCGCCACCGTCAAGCAGGGCTATGACACCTGGTTCTTCCTGACGGCGGACTACGCCTTCGGCCACGATCTGGAGAAGGATACCGCCGCCGTCGTCACGGCCGGGAACGGCAAGGTCGTCGGCCAGATCCGCCATCCGCTGAACACGGCGGACTTCTCCTCCTACCTGCTCCAGGCCCAGGCGTCGAAAGCCAAGGTCATCGGCCTCGCCAACGCCGGCGCCGACATGATCAACGCCATCAAGCAGGCGGCCGAGTTCGGCATTCAGGGGTCAGGCCAGCGGCTCGCTGGCCTGCTCGTGTTCGTCTCCGACGTCCACAGCCTCGGTCTCAAGGTGGCGCAGGGCATGCTGCTGACCGACGCGTTCTACTGGGATACGAACGACGAGACGCGGGCCTTCGCGCAGCGCTTCTCCAAGCGTGTCGGGCAGATGCCGGGCATGGCGCATGCGGGCGTCTATTCGTCGACCCTGCACTACCTCAAGGCCGTCGCGGCGGCCGGAACGACGGATGCAGCGGCCGTCATGAAGATCATGAAGGCGACGCCGGTCAACGACGTCTTCGCCAAGAACGGGCGCATCCGCGACGACGGCCGCATGGTGCACGACATGTATCTCTTCGAGGTCAAGACGCCGGCCGAGTCGAAGGGCGCGTGGGACTATTATAAGCAGCTCGCGACGATTCCGGCCGACCAGGCCTTCCTGCCGCTCGACCAGTCCAAATGTCCGCTGGTCAAGCATTGATGGTGAACGATCGACACCCACGATGACCCAGGATCTCACCCTTTCCGCCCTGCTCGCGCAGCATGTCGACGCGCACCCCGACGCCCCGGCCTTCATCGAGGGCGAGCGCACGACGAGCTTCGCCGCCTTCGACCAGCTCGTTCACCGCACGGCGGCGTGGCTCGAGCAACAGGGAATCGGGCCCGGCGACCGCGTCGGCGTCTGGCTGGTGAACCGGATCGAGTGGCTCGCCCTGTTCTTCGCCCTCGGCCGGCTGGGCGCCACGCTCGTCGCGGTCAACACCCGCTACCGCGCGGCCGAGCTCGAGCACATCCTGGGCCTCAGCGGTGCGCGCCTCCTCGTGCTGCAGCTCAACTTCCGCAGCATCGACTTCCCGGCCGTGCTCGCGGGGGTCGACAGCGCCAAGCTGCCGGCCCTGGAGCGCATCGCCGTGGTCGATGCCGCCGACGGCGCCCCGCAGACCATCCTCGGCAAGCCGGCGGTGGCCTTCGACGCCTTCGCTAGGCCGGCCGAGGCACCGGCGGACGCGTCCACGCCCGACGCACCACTCATCCTGTTCACCACCTCGGGCACGACCAAGGGGCCGAAGCTCGTCGTGCATCCGCAGCGGACGCTGACGCTGCACGGCTATCGCTGCGCTGCGGCGTTCGGGCTCGATGCGCCGGACGCCAGGCTCCTGGCGGCCATGCCGTTCTGCGGCGTCTTCGGCATGGCGGCGCTGATGGCCGCCTTCGCCGGCGGCATCCCCTCCGTCCTGCTCGACGCGGTCGACGCCGGCGTGGCGGCCGACCTCCTCCGCCGCCACGCCATCACCCACGCCTTCGGCAGCGACGAGATGTTCCGCCGCATCGGTGAGATCGTGCCCGGCCACGATCCATTCCCCTCCGCCCGCATCTTCGGCTTTGCCGCCTTCGGGCCGGGCGCGGCGGAGCTGGCCACAGCGGCATGGGCGCGTCGCATTCCGATGCTGGGGCTCTACGGCTCGAGCGAGGTGCTGGCGCTGTTTGCCATGCAGCCGCTCGACCTGACCGTGGCCGAGCGTATCGAGGGCGGCGGCCGGCCGGCCTCGGACGACGCCGAAGTGCGCATCCGCGACATCGACAGCGGCGAGTTGCTGCCGCCCGGAGAGAGCGGTGAGATCGAGATCCGCGCGCCCACGAACTTCAGCGGCTACCTGAACAATGCGGAGGCGACGACCGAGGCCATACGTCCCGACGGCTTCTTCCGCAGCGGCGACGTGGGCCGGCTGCGGCCCGACGGCACCTTCGTCTACGAGGCGCGGCGCGGCGATGCCATCCGGCTCGGCGGTTTCCTCGTCAGCCCGACGGAGATCGAGGACGTGCTGAAGCAGGTGCCGGGCGTCGCCGACGTGCAGGTCGTCGCCGTCGAGATCGCCGGGCAGATGCGCGCTGTCGCCTTCGCCATCGGAGCTCCGGGCCGGGCGCCGACCGAGGCCGGCATCATCGCCGCGGCCAAGGCCACGATGGCGGCTTTCAAGGTCCCGGCGCGGGTGTGGTTCGTCGAGGAATTCCCGAGCACCCCGAGCGCCAACGGCACCAAGATCCAGAAGGCCAAGCTGCGCGACATGGCAATGGAGCGGCTGCGGGACGAAGCTGCAGCCTGACGAGGAGATCTACCGCCAGGTGAGCCGAAAGACCCGAAGCCAGTTCTCGAGCATGATCTTTCGCATCGTGTCGGGCCCAAACCCGTGGCGACCGAGTGCCGCGACCAGGTGTTGGAGGCCGCTTGCGTCCTTGATCGGACGGGGGATCATCGCGCCGTCGAAGTCAGATCCGAGCGCCACCCGGCTTTCGCCGATGCGGCTCACCAGATAGTCGAGATGACGCACGACCGTGTCGAGCGGCGTGTCCGCGTCGCGATGGCCGTCGGGACGCACGTCGTTCACGCAAAGATTGAAGCCGACCACCCCATCGGATTCACGGATCGCGTCGAGCTGCCGGTCGGTCAGATTGCGCGTCGACGGACAGATTGCGTGGGCACAGGCATGCGTCGCCACAAGCGGTGCGGTGGTCGCCGCTGCCACATCCCAGAAGCCGCGCTCGTTGAGGTGCGAGACATCGATCATGATCCCGAGGCCGTTGCAGGCCTCGACGAGCGCTTGTCCGGCCGGCGTGAGACCGGGCCCGATGTCCGGCGAGCGCGGGTACGCGAACGGCACCCCACAGCCGAAAGCATTCGGGCGGCTCCAGACGAGACCGAGCGAGCGCAGGCCCGATGCATGCAGACGCTCGAGGCCGTCGAGATCGGGAGCAATCGCCTCCGCCCCTTCCATGTGCAGGACAAGGGCAAAGACACCGTCGCGCACGGCGGTTTCGATCTCATCTGCGCTTGATACGCGACGGAGCTGCCCCGCGGCGCGCGTTTCCAGACGGGACAGCGCATTCAGCTGGGCGTCGATCTGCGTCCGCGCATGGGCGAAATCGACCGGCTCCGCCAGGCGCACCTCATAGCCGCTTTGAGTTCTGGCAAAATCGCCCCGCGGCGGGCGCTCCGCTCGTGCGAACATGGCAAACAGCCCGCCGACCAGGCCGCCCTCGCGCGCCCGCGGCAGATCGAGGTGCCCGGCATCCGAACGCGCCAGAAAATCGCGCCCGCCGTCGCGGTACTCCATCATAAATTGGACGGCGTCGTTGTGCCCGTCGAAGATCTCGACTCTGCTCGCCTCGTCCATCGTCGGCGCCCCTTCCGGTCGCGTCACAGGCAGCCTTGGTACATCAGTTATGGTGACGTCGGTCTGCGGCTAAGTTCACCTGCGAGGTAATCGACGCTGGCGCGTCGACCTGGGACAAAGGCTCGGCATTCTCTTTCGCCGAGGCCAACCCATGCAACAGCTCGCCCTAGCCCAAGCCGCAACCACCGATCGGCGCTGGTGGGTGCTGGCGACCGTCGTCGCCGCGCAGTTCATGTTCGGCGTCGACGCCTTCATCGTCAACGTGGCGCTGCCGACCATTGCCACCGAGCTGCAAGCGAGCACCGCCCAGATCGAGGCCGTCGTCGCCATCTACCTGATCGGCTACGCCACCCTGGTGGTGACCGGCGGCCGCCTCGGCGACATCTTCGGCACCAGGGCCACCTTCATCACCGGTGTGGTGGGCTTCACCCTCACCTCCCTGTGGTGCGGCCTGGCGCAGTCGGGGCCCGAGCTCATCGTGGCGCGGCTCGCCCAAGGCGCCACCGCGGCGCTGATGGTGCCGCAGGTCTTGGCGACGCTGCACGTGCTGTTCTCAGACGAAGCTCGCGGGCGCGCCTTCGCCGTCTACGGCGTCGTACTGGGGCTCGCCGGCGCCGCCGGCTTCCTGCTCGGCGGCCTGCTGGTGACGCTCGACCTCGGCGGTTTCGGCTGGCGGGCCGTGTTCTTCGTCAACGTGCCCTGCGGCATCGCCATCATCGCCGCCGCAGCCGTCCTGGTGCCGTCCCTCGCCCGCAAGGAGGGAACGCGGCTCGATCTGCCCGGCGCCGCCATCCTGTTCGTCGCGCTGCTCTGCATCATCGGCCCGCTGCTGTTCGGGCGCGACCTCGGCTGGAGCGCCTGGGTATGGCTCACCATGGCGGCAGGCATTGCCATCCTGCTCGGCTTCCTCGGCTTCGAGCGCCGGGTCGCAGGCCGCGGCGGGCTGCCGCTCGTCGACCTCGCCCTGCTCGACGACAAGACCTTCATGCGCGGGCTCGGCGCGGTGTTCTGCTTCTTCTGCGCCAATCTGTCGTTCTACTTCGTGATGACCTTGTTCATGCAGCAGGCCCTCGCCTACACGCCGCTGCAGTCGGGCGCCGCGGTGCTGCCGCTGGCGCTGGCCTTCGTCGTCGCCTCCCGCCATGCGGCGGCCCGTGCCACGCGTCGCGGCACTCTGGTGCTGATCGAAGGCTGCACCCTCCAGCTCGTCGGCCTCGCCGCCGTCGCGGCGACGATCGCCCTCGTCGCCACGCCCAGCCCGTGGCTGATCATGCTGCCGCTGGCCGTCTTCGGCTACGGCCAGGGCCTGGTCATGGCGCCCCTGTCCGGCGTGGTGCTGTCGACCGTGCCAAAGGCCAGCGCCGGCTCGGGCTCGGGCCTCTACGGCACCACGACACAGATCGCCAATGCCGCGGGCGTGGCGGTGATCGGGGCGGTCTACTTCGCCTTCCACGGCCACGGCGCGGATCACGCCGCGATCTACGCAGCCCTCGCTGGGGTGGCGCTGGCGATCGCCGCGAGCGTCACCTTCCTGCGCTGGATGCGGCAGGCCGCGACAGCCTGAGGTCGACTGGGCGCCTCTCGCTCAGCCGCGTCTGCCGTGGCGGGCGGTCTGCAAGCCGCCCGCCCGCATGGCCGTCAGCTCGATGCGGCGAGCTTGTCGGCGGTCTTGGTCTCGAAGTCGCTCGCCTCGTGGCGCTCGCGCAGCTGGCTTGCGGGGTCGCCGAAGACACGGTTGACCATACGGCCGCGCTGCACCGCCGGGCGGGCGGCGAGGAGATCGGCCCAGCGCTGCACGTGCTTGTAATCCTGCACCGACAGGAACTCGCCGGATTCGTAGAGGATGCCCTTGGCCAGGCCCCCGTACCAAGGCCAGATCGCCATGTCGGCGATGGTGTAATCGTCGCCGGCGATGTAGGTGCTCTCGGCCAGCTGCCGGTCGAGAACGTCGAGCTGCCGCTTCACCTCCATGGCGAAGCGATCGATGGCGTATTCGATCTTGACCGGCGCGTAGGCATAGAAATGGCCGAAGCCGCCACCGAGATAAGGCGCGCTGCCCATCTGCCAGAACAGCCACGACAGGCACTCGGCCCGCTTCGCCCGGTCGGTCGGCAGGAAGGCGCCGAACTTCTCCGCCAGATAGACCAGGATCGAGCCGGACTCGAACACCCGCACCGGGGTCGGCTCGCTGCGGTCGAGCAGCGCGGGAATCTTGGAATTGGGGTTGATCGCCACGAAGCCGCTGCCGAACTGGTCGCCCTCACCGATGTTGATCAGCCAGGCGTCGTACTCGGCCCCTTCGTGGCCGAGCGCCAGCAGTTCCTCCAGCATCACCGTCGCCTTCACGCCGTTCGGCGTGGCGAGCGAGTAAAGCTGGAGCGGATGGCGGCCGACCGGCAGCTCCTTCTCGTGCGTCGGCCCAGCGATCGGCCGGTTGATGTTGGCGAAGCGGCCACCATTCTCCTTGTTCCAATGCCAGACCTTGGGGGGCGTGTAGGCGGACGAGTCGGTCATACGGAGAGCTCCAGTCATCTCGGGGCGCATGCGCCCCGCTGAAGTAGGAGCCCGGCGCGGGCTTGGCCAGCCCGGGCGGTCGGCGCCCGGCGCGGGCGCCATGGCCGCCCTCTGCATGGCGGAGCCACGGCGCCTCGCGGCGTGCTCCGAGCGCCCGGCAGGCCCAGGCGCTCGGCGGAGCGACATGTATCAGTCGTCGACAAGCCGGCGCATACCATCCCAATGGATGGTTCCATCGCATCGGCTAGGCATGCTCTGACGGGATGCCGAGCCCGGCTTCACCGCCGGCCGTCCCTTGCATGAGGAGGCTCCCGTGGCCCAACCCGCTCTGTTCACGCCGTTCCGCGTCCGCAACCTCGATCTCGCCAACCGCATCGTCATCGCGCCCATGTGCCAATACTCGGCCGAGGACGGGTGCATGAACGACTGGCACCTGATCCACCTCGGCCAGCTCGCCATCTCGGGGGCGGCGCTGCTGACCATCGAGGCGACGGCGGTGCTGCCGGAGGGCCGCATCAGCTGGGCGGATGTCGGGCTGTACGACGACGCGACCGAGGCCGCCATGGGCCGCACCCTCGCGGCCATCCGGCGCTGGTCCGACATCCCGATCGCCGTCCAACTCTCCCATGCCGGCCGCAAGGCCTCGACCGAGGTGCCGTGGCGCGGCGGCGGGCAGATCCCGGTGAGCGATCCGCACGGGTGGCAGACGAACGCGCCCTCGGCCGTGGCGTTCGCCGACGGACAGGCCGCGCCGACGGCGCTCGACCGGGAGGAGCTGAAGCGCGTGCGCGATGCCTTCTCCGCGGCCGCGGCGCGCGCCGCCCGGCTCGGCCTCGACGCGGTCCAGCTGCACGCCGCCCACGGCTATCTGCTGCACCAGTTCCTGTCGCCCCTCTCCAACCGGCGCGACGACGACTACGGCGGCTCGCTGGAGAACCGCATGCGCTTTCCGCTCGAGGTGTTCGATGCGGTGCGCGCCGCTGTCCCGGCCGAGCGCGCCGTCACCATGCGGGTCTCCGGCACGGACTGGGTCGACGGGGGCTGGGACATCGCGCAGACCATCGCTTTCGCCCGGGAGCTCGAGGCCCGCGGCTGCGACGCGATCCACGTCTCCAGCGGCGGCCTGCATCCGGCCCAGCGGATCCCGGTGGCGCCGAGCTATCAGGTGCCGCTGGCGCGGGCCGTCAAGGGCGCTGTGCAACTGCCTGTCGTCGCCGTCGGGCTCATCACCGGCTTCGAGCAGGCCGACGCGATCGTCGCCACGGGCGACGCCGACCTGATCGCGCTGGCCCGCGCCGTGCTCTACGACCCGCGCTGGCCCTGGCACGCCGCCGCGGCTCTCGGCGCCCGGGTGCGTGCGCCCAGCCAATACCTGCGCTCCGAGCCGCGGGCGCTCAAGGGGCTGTTCGAGGGCGAGTAGCAGCGCTGTACGGAGGATACGGCGGTTGACCACGGCAACGGTCCGGCGCCTTCAAGCCGACGGATGGCCGCGCCATGCTGGCCGGCCATTCGTCCGCTCAACGGTTCAGAAGCTCCGTGCCGGGAGCTGGAGCGTCGACACGTGTGCGCCGACGACGCGGTGAGGTCGGCGACCGCTCGCGCAGACCACGACATCGCCGCCCGGCATCGGCAACGTCGCGATGACTGGCCGCAGACGGACTGTTACCAAAAGACAGCATGAAGGAGCAATTCAACGAACACGGGCCCGCGACGTTCCATTGTGTTTCATTTCGTTTCGAAATGTTCGTTTACTTAGCATCTGGCCTCTTTTACGGCAGCCTCGCGCGGCGAGATACCTGATCTAGCTCGATCGAAGATCATCGGTTTTCCCCGCCGCGCAGTATGTCTGCAAAGGGGGGCAGAGATGGCAGTCGATCGCCTGGTAGGCACAGCCGGGACCTGGGAGCTTCTTCAGCGATCGCGCCTTCTCAAGGGCAGCATCAGCACGCTTACCCTCACCGCGGCCCTTGGCGGCGCGCTGCCGGCCGCCGTCGCGCAGGACCTGATTGGCGTTCGCGATCGTTTCGTCGACACCCCTGTGGGCGATCCCGGCCGGGGCGCGCGCAAGACCTTCTGGCCCTGGGAAGACGACACCGCCTCGACCCCGGGCAAGGCTGGTCCGGATCGGGACTACACGAACCGCGGCGCGATCGGGTCTGCGGCGACCGGCGGCTCGGCCGTTCAGATCGGCTCGACCGGTGGACACGGCGGCGACGGCGACAGCGGCGCGCGCGGCACCTTGCCACCGTCGAACGGCGGCGACGGCGGCAACGTCAAGTTCACGCAGGCCGGAACAATCGCGGCCGGAGCCTTGCCGAGCGTGCCACTGATCTGGTTGATCTCGCACGGCGGTTCCGGCGGCGTGCACGGCGGATCGTCCCGGGCCGGCGACGGCGGTGCAGCGGGCGCGGCGTCGTTCGTTCACAGCTCGGGGACCATCGCGGCGAACGCTCCGCAGGAGACGGGAACCGCCCTCGTGTGGGTCCAGTCGGCGGGGGGCGCCGGCGCTGACGGCCTGACGCGAACCCAGGCCACCGAGGGGACATCCTATTCGTACCTCGTCGCCACGGCAGGCGCCGGAGGCGCCGGCGGGAATGCGTCTGCGACGGTCAACTCCGCGATCGCCGCGCAGGGCAAGAACCTCGTCGCCCTCCGCGTCAGCTCCACGGGCGGCGCCTCCGGCGCCAACGGCGCGGACAGGAGCAGCGGGCGGGCCATCGCGCGCGGCGGCGATGGCGGCACGGCCGGGGTCACGATCGGGCGGGCGGGGAAAGTGTCGACGGTCGGCGACCACTCCGCGGCCATCGTCGCCGAGGCCCGCGGCGGCAGCGGCGGCAAGGCCGGCGTCGCCAACGACGTGCGCGGCACCGACGGCGGCGGCTTCCTGGACACGCCACAGAACCCCTCGGTCCGCGTGACCAACGACGGTGAGATATCGACCAACGGATCGCAGGCGAGCGCGGTCCTCGCCCAGTCGGTCGGGGGCGATGGCGGCGCCGGAAACTCGACCGGCGCGACGGGCGCCGCCAGTCATGGTGGCGACGGCGGCAATGGTGGGGCGGTCGTCGTCGAGCAGCGCGGCAAGATCTCGACGCTCTACGACTATTCCTACGGCATCGTCGCCCAGTCGGTCGGTGGCAGCGGCGGCAGGGGCGGCAATGGCGGCGTCTGGGGCGCCGATGGCGGGCGCGCCGGCAAGGGCGGGAGCGTCCTGGTGACCAACACCGGGACGATCGAGACCGAGTGGGAGGGATCGACCGCGATCGTGGCCCAGAGCATCGGCGGCGGCAAGGCGCTGGATGCATTCCACGCCAAACTGCCGACGCCCTCGGGCGGAAGCGGCGGAGGCGGAGGGGGAGCCGGGGGCAGCGGCGGCTTCCTGTTCTTCGGGTCGGGCGGCCAAGGCGGCGGGGGTGGCGACGGCGGGCTCGTCGAGGTCCGCAACGGCGGCACCATCACGACGATGCAGCCGTTCGCCTACGGCATCCTGGCGCAGAGCATCGGTGGCGGCGGCGGTGACGGGGGCGTAGCACGCAGCTTCGGCAGCTTCGGCAGTGTCGCTCTCGGTGGTGGCGGCGGCGGCGGCGGCCACGGCGGAGCTGTCAAGGTGAATGGGGCCGTCACGGCGCCCGACGGCGCGCCGGCTCCCAGCATCACCACATTCGGCAGCGACGCGATCGCCATTTTCGCCCAGAGCGTGGGCGGATCGGGCGGCGTCGGCGGCAGCGCGTCCGCCAATTCCGCAGGCCTGGTCGCGTCGGTGTCCGTCGCGATCGGCGGCAGCGGCGGCAAGGGGGGCGACGGCGGCAAGGTCGATGTCGGCAACACGTCTGTGCTGACGACCGAGGGGTCCGACGCGATCGGCATCTTCGCGCAGAGCGTCGGCGGCGGCGGCGGCCGGGCCGGCAATTCCAGCGCCTATGCGCTGGCGGTCGCGCCGCCCGACTATCCCGCCTTTTCCGTCACGACGACCATCGGCGGCAGCGGCGGCGACGGCGGCTCCGGTGACGCCGTGACGGTGGTCAACGGTGCGGCAATCACGACGAGGGGCACGAGCGCCTTCGGCATCCAGGCGCAGAGCGTGGGCGGCGGCGGCGGTGCCGCCGGCAGCGCGGTGAGCACCTCCGACATGATCGGCCTGCAGTCGAACACGGCGGTGCCGGTCGCCATCGGCGGCACCGGCGGCGGCGGCGGCAATGGCGGCGATGTCTCGGTCACCAACCGCGCCGTCATCACCACTGGCGGGCAGTTCGCTTTCGGCATCGCGGCGGCGAGCATCGGCGGTGGCGGCGGCTCCGGTGGCGCCATTCAGACATCCGCCAAGGTGGGCTTGTCGTGGGATTCGTCGGTGGGAGAGTCCGTCAACGACCTCATCGGCATCCTGCCGACGGCGGATTCCGTCGCCGCCGCCATCGGTGTCGGCGGCAAAGGCGGCAAAGGCGGCAAAGGCGGCGCCGTCGAGGTCGTCAACGAGAAGACCATCCACACCAAGGCTACCAACGCGACCGCCATCTTCGCGCAGAGCATCGGCGGCGGCGGGGGCCTTGGCGGCGGCTTCATCGGCAGCAATGACGTCACGGCCAAGGTAGAGGTCAATGTCGGCGCGCGCGGCGGCGACGGGGGCGCCGGCGGCAGCGTGACCGTGAAGAACCTCGCCGGAGCGCTGATCGAGACGGATCAGGCGGGCTCTCATGGCATCTACGCCCAGAGCGTCGGCGGCGGCGGCGGCGTCGGCGGCGGCTTCACGGGCAAGCAGAAGAGCTTCTCGGGCGACGATATGAAAAGCGCCTTCCAGATCGTGAAGGAATTGCTCGACGTCGACAAGATGTTCGTCAACAAGACGACCGCCGACCTGAAGGACGAAGCCAAGAAAAAGCAAGTCACAGAGTGGCGGAAGGTGTTCTTCACCGAAAACGCCGGGCTTCAAGAGCTCCTGTCGGGAATCAAGACCGGCACGAAGCTGCTCGAGACGATGATGGACGACGACAAGAGCATTGAGGAACGCCTCGCCCGCTCCGCGTTCGTCTATGGCCTGGCCGTGATCCAGGGCAAGTACAAGAAACAGATCAACGACTGGAAGACGAGCGTCGAGACGAAGCGACCCGTATCGATCCCCAGTGCCTCCGTCGACGTAAGCATCGGCGGCAAGGGCGGCAAGGGCGGCAGCGGCGGCGACGTCTGGGGCGAGAACGCCGGCACGATCAAGACCAAAGGCGAGAGCTCGTTCGGCATGTTCGTTCAGTCGGTCGGCGGCGGCGGCGGCGCCGGAGGCGCTGCCTATGCGTCCGGCGACAACGCCATGAACCTGAAGATAACGATCGGGGGCGGCGGCAACGACGCCGGTGTCGGCGGCAATGTGACGGCGATCAACTACGGCAGCATCGAGACCGGCGGCGCGCTGGCCTACGGCATCCTCGCGCAGAGCGTCGGCGGCGGCGGCGGGATCGGCGGCGCGTCGTCGAACGGTGACACCCTCTCGATCTCCGCCAACCTCACCATCGGCGGCAGCTCAGGAACGAGTTCGAAGGGCGGTATCGTCTCCGTCGAGAATACCCACTCCATTCTCACCAAGGGCGAAGAGGCGCACGCCATCGTGGCGCAAAGCATCGGCGGCGGTGGCGGCGTCGTCTACGTCCACCAGGCCGATCCCAACAAGAAGGCCGAGTTCTACGAGCCGCCGACGCCGGAGAACAAGGAGGCCGCGGCCGAACTGGCGGCGATCCTGAAACGGCTCGGCCTCGACCTCATCTCGTCCGGGGACGCGTTCTACAACAAGGATGCGACCTTGCTGCCCAAGGCGGCGCTGAACGTCAACATCGGCGGCGACGGTGGGGCGGGTGGCGATGGCGGCAGCGTCAACGTTCTTCACAGGGGGGCCATTACGACGGAAGGCGCGGCATCCTTCGGCATCTTCGCCCAGTCTCTCGGCGGCGGCGGCGGGCTTGGCGGCAGCAGCGGCGGCAACGGCCTGGGGCAACTGGGCTTCGCGCTGGGCGGCGCCGGCGGCTCTGCCGGCGGCGGCGGAACCGTAACCGTCAACCTCGGCAACGAGGCATCGATCGACACCAAGGGCGATCGCTCCATGGCGATCCTTGCTCAATCGGTCGGCGGCGGCGGCGGGTATGGCGGCAAGGGCGAGATCGCGCTGATGACCGGGCCGCTGTTCAGGCCGATCCGCGACGGCGGCTCGAGCGGCAACGGCAGCCTGGTCACCGTCCGGATGGATCCGGACGATCCGGGCGCGCGGATGAAGATCACCACCCGAGGCGTCGGCGCGCACGGCATCTTCGCTCAGAGCCTCGGCGGCGGCGGCGGCCTCGTTCTCAACGACAAGGGTATCGGGCTGGTGACGGATCCGACGAACATCGAGGGGCGCACGCGCGCCGTCGGCAGCGGCGGGGCGATTGCCATCGATACCGCCGGCACGATCGACACCAAGGGCAAGGACTCCTTCGGCATCTTCGCCCAGAGCGGTGTGCAGGCGGCCGACGCAACGCTCGACATGGCGCGGATCGGCGGCGATATCACCATCAAGCACTCCGGCACCATCACCGGCGGGTCGGGCAACGGTGCCGCCATTCGCGTCGACGGCGGCGCCAACAATACGATCACGATTGCCGAGAGCTCCACGATCTCGGCGCGATCGGGGACGGCGATCAGCGCGACCTTCGGGAGCGACACGGTCAACAACTACGGCACCATCATCGGCGACGTGAAGCTCGGCAGCGACGTCCTCGCGGGACAGCGCCCGGGCGAGGTCAACCAGTTCGTGAACATGCCATCCGGGACCTTCCGCTCGGGGGCCGGGGGCTCTGCCGTCGTGCTCGCCGCGCACGGCGGCGCAGCCGGGTCTTTCGTCAACCACGGCGCCGTCGATCCGGGAGGCGTCGGGGTCGTCGGCACCGCCGACATCTACGGCCACCTGAGCAACGAGGCCGGCGGCCGCCTGCTCGTCGACGTCTCGGCCCTGCCAAATGCGCAAGGCCGGACCGCGGACTGGGTCTACGTCACCGGGGATGTGGACTTCAAGGCAGGATCGCAGCTGCATCTCAACCCGGTGGTCTGGCTGCACCCCGGGACGTACACGTTCCTGACGGCGAGCGGCTCGATCAGCGGAACCCCGGCGGTAACCGACGTTCCCCAGGTCGCGGTACCGGTCTCCTGGCAGATCACGACGGGCCCGACCGGTGCGGTCAATGCCATGTCCGTCAAGCCGCAGGCCGACTTCGCGCACCCGACGGGGGTCACGCTGACGACCGATCAGCTGTCGATGGCAAGTCAGCTCCAGAACGGATGGGACGCCGGGTCGCAAGCCATGGCGACCCAGTTCGAGAAATACCTCGGCATCGCCTCCGGGATGGCCTATGCCGCGGCCCTCGACGAAGGCAACCACGAGTCCGTCGGCTACACGGCCGCCGTCAAAGTCGCCAATAGTCGCGCCAGCCTCAAGGCGGCTCTCAGCTGCCCGGCGTTCGAGGGGGCGAGCATGCTGATTCAGGAGGGCGAGTGCGTATGGGGCCGCGTCGGGGGGGCGCTCACCCGCATGGGCACGACCGCCGACGAAGGCGGCTTCAGGCAGGACGTCGTCACCTACCGCGTCGGCGGCCAGAAGGAGCTCATGCCCGGCTGGTTCATCGGTGGCTCGCTTGGCTATGGCCAGGGCAACACCAAGGATCATGACGGCCTCACCGGCTTCAGCAGCGATCAATACGACGGCTCGATCGCCCTCAAGCACCAGGTCGGCCCCTGGCTGTTCGCGCTGTCCGGAACGATCGGCAACGCCTTCGAGAACAACGTCCGCTCCCTCTCGATCGGCAGCTACACCGGCCAGGCGATGAGCAAGGCCCGGGTCTTCACTGCTGGAGCGCGCTTTCGCACGGCCTATGAACTGGCATTCGCCGATTGGTACGTGCGCCCCTACGTCGATCTCGATGCCCTGCACGTCCGCACGCCCTTCATGGCCGAGCACGGGGCCGGAGCCTTCAACCTGAACATCTACGGCGAGAAGCAGACGGTCTTCTCCGTGAGCCCGCACGTGGAGATCGGCGGCCGTATCAACCTGGCCAACGGCTATTGGCTCAGGCCCTACGGCTCGGCGGGCTTCACCTGGCTTTCCGACAACGCCTTCGTCAGCCAGGCCTCGTTCCAGGGGCGCCGACGACGTTGGGCGCCTTCTCCGCCGCTGCGCGCATCCCCGACAAGCTGCTCGACCTGAGCCTCGGCCTGCAGATCTCATCGGGAATGGGCTTCGAGTTCACCGCCGAATACCAGTCGCAGCTCGGCAAGGACTACACGTCCCAAGGAGGATCGGCCCGCGTGTCGTGGCGCTTCTAGAGCATGATCCCAGAAAGTGGACCCGGTTTTTGGATAAGATCATGCTCAAAACAAAGACTTAGAGCAGGCCGATGATTCGAAGATAAATCATTCCGCCCTAGATATCGGCGCTAAGGAAGATTGTCTGCCCGAGGCTGGGGAGGGAAGCTGTGGTTGGCAGACCTGTAGCCTCCTTCCCGGAGCCCCGGATGGACGCTCACGCGCGTGCCCGAACGACGCCTCATAGTCGCATGCTCATCATTGAGGGCCTTCACGGCGGCTCGACGGTGATCGCAGTCGCTCGGGCGATGGGAATCGACCCTCGCACTGCCCGCGAATGGCAGGATCGGCTCGCGGCCGAGGGCGGGTGTCTCGGCGGGCTTACGCCTCGGCGGCGCTCTGCCGCGCCAGCCCGTCGTACCAGGCCAGGAACGTCGCAATCGTCTGCCGGTCCTCGGGCGTCGCGGCGGCGGCGGCTCGGGCTGCACTGGCGAGCGCGTCCACATCAGTCGTGTCGCGGATCGCCTCCTGGTTGACCGTGAAGCCGAGCTCGCTGACGTCCTTGACATAGGAGCGCAGCAGCACCGGGATCGCCTCCGGGTGCGCGGCGAGCGTCTCGGCCAGCCATCGGCGCTGATCGGCCGGCGCGAGCCGCTGCCATTCGCGCAGCCAGGTCAAGCGCCCCGGTCGATCGGCGAGCATGGCGCGCCAATCGCGCTCGGCCTCCGCCTCGAGGCGGGTGGCCAGGCTGTCCCGGATGGTGGCCCAGTCGGCCTCGTCGAGCGGCGCGGCCTGCAGGCCGGGGTTCCCTTCGCTACGGCGCCTGCGCTGGCCGGCGGCCCGATCCAGCTCGTCAGCGAAGGCGAGCGCCAGCTCGACCGGCGCGAGCTGTTCGACGGCGAGCCTCAGCACGTCCTCGGCATCCGTGCCGGCGACGGCTTCGCTCTGGTCGGCGGCGTGGAGCGCGAGGTGGGCCAAGAGGTGCGCCAGCCTGGGCCCCTCGACGGCACCGTCCGCGTCAAGACGCTCGGCGCTGCGGATCAGCAAGGTCGCCAGTGCGATCGTTTGCGGCAGATCGAGCTGCGCCACCTGCCTCAGCAGCAGGTCGATGAGCTCGCGCGGGTTGCGCTCCACCAGCTCCCGCAGCAGCCTGTCCCGCGGCGCACGCGGCGTGGCCGCGGCGAGCAGGCGCGCCACCTCGCCATCGCCGATCTGGTTCGCCGGCACCGCCAGCGTCAGGTAGCGATCGAAATAGCGCGTCAGCCCGATGCCCTGCGGGCGCGGCCTGCGGGGCCAGAACAGGCGCTCGAGCAGGCGGCGGCCATCGGCGATCTCGTCCTCGCTGGCACCTGCCATGGCGCTCCTGATGCGGGCGTCGAGGTCGTCGACGGACTTCATCCGGGTGTGGGCCCGCAGCCTGTCCGCCGTCGCGTCGAAGACCGGGTGGTCGCCCCAATCACCGAGCGTGAACAGCTCCTTGTTGTCGCGCACCATGGCGTGAAGATCGGGGTAGAGGATACGCAGAGCCTCCGCCGCGAGCTGATCGAGCACGTCGACCTCGCCCCGCATCATCGCCAGGCTGAAGCGCAGCGCATTGCCGTAGCGAATGGCCTGCCGCGGCGTCGCCAGCCGGCGGGCCAGGCAGTCGCGCACCAGCTCGCGGAACGTCTGCCAGCCGTCGTCGGCGAGGTCGAGCCCGGCCTCGGCGCAGGCCAGGCGCGCCTGCTGCTCGACGAACGCCAGCAGCCGCTCGCGCGGCACGGCCGGCAGGGTGAACGGATATTGGACGATCTTCTCCAGGAACTGTCGGCCTCCGTCGCCGCCACCGTATTTTTCGCCGACGGCGCGGCCGACCATCTCGTCGTCGAAGGCCAGCAGGTAGATGACATTGGGGAAGCTGCCAGCGAGCCGGACGATCTTCAGCATGAGCAGGATCTCGTCGCGGTCGAGGCGATCGAGGTCGTCGATGAGCACGACGATCTTGCGTGGCGCCGTCTTCATCATCGCCCGCACCTCATCGCGGCTCTTGTCGACGCCTTGCTCCGTGAGCTCCTTGCCGATCTGCTCCGCCAGCTTGGAGGCCCCGGTGCCCACCACCGGGATCAGCCCGAAGACGCCGCTGTACCGCTTGAGCCGATCGCCGATGCTCCGGCCGAGCCCATCCTGCGATTTCGTCATCGCCAGGCTCAGGCTGGCGAAGAACCCCTGCAGCAGGCTCTCGGTGTCCTTGAACAGCCAGGGGTTGAACTCGACGAGCACGGCCACGTCCGCATAGGAGTGCCTGAGCTCGCTCTTGATGAAGTTGAGCACCGAGCTCTGGCCCGAGCCCCACTTGCCGTAGATGCCGATGACCGGGCTGCCCTCCCGCGCATCGAACCGGGCCACTGTATCGGCCAACCGCTTGCTGAACGTCCAGCGGTTGAAGGCGTCGTGCTCCTGCGCCGTGACCGGGTTGTCGAGCTGCTGATGATGGGTCATTGGCGGTGCCCCCTCCGAGCAAGCGGTAGGGTAGCGCATCCCGCTCGTCCTCCGCGCTCCCTATATTGTATGGGTGCGGTGGCCGGCCGCGGCCTCGCCGCAGAGGCGGAAGCGTGTCCGTCGGCACGCCGACGTCCGGACGCGGTGCGCTCACGAAAGGTGGATCACGGTGGTGTGGCTGCCGAAGGCCTTGTGACCGGTCGACCACGTCAATATCTGCCGCAATAGGCAGCGGCCTCTTCGCCGACGGCCTGTCGCGCCTCGACATCGCCTGACCTGGATGACGATATGAGTACCTACCCCTTCCTCCGATCCATCGTTGCCGTACGAGCCTCGATCCCGGATGACGCCTTCACCGCCGAGACCCTCGGCACGCGCCGGGAAGGCAGCGGCGTCGTCATTCGCGACGATGGGCTGGTGCTCACCATCGGCTACCTCATCACCGAGGCCGAGGAGGTCTGGCTGACGACGAGCGGCGGCAAGGTGGTGCCGGCGCATGCGCTGGCTTTCGACCAGGAGACCGGCTTCGGGCTGGTCCAGGCGCTCGGCCCGCTCGGCCTGCCGAGCCTGGCATTCGGCGACGCCGCAGCCGCCAGGCCGGGCGACGCCGTCGTCATTGCCGACGGGCTGGGCCGGGCCGTGCAGGCGAACATCGTGGCCAGGCAGGAGTTTGCCGGCTATTGGGAATACGTGCTGGACGATGCCATCTTCACGGCGCCCGCCCATCCGTCCTGGGGCGGAGCCGCGCTCGTCGGCGCCAACGGCAAGCTGCTGGGCATCGGCTCGCTGCGGCTGCAGATGAGCCAGGATGGCGAGGTCGTCGATATCAACATGGCCGTGCCGATCGACCTGTTGCCGCCGATCCTGGACGATCTGCTCACGCGCGGCCGGGTCAACAAGCCGCCGCGCCCCTGGCTCGGCGCCTTCGCCGCCGAGAGCAACGGCAAGATCGTGGTCATGAGCGTGACCGAAGGCGGCCCTGCCGCCGAAGCCGGCCTGCGCGAGGGCGACGTCATCTCGGACATCCGGGACCGGGAGGTCGAAGGCCTCGCCGACTTCTACCGCAAGGTGTGGGCGATCGGCCCTGCCGGCGCCGAGGTCCCCATGCGGGTGGTGCGCGAGGGCCGTGAGACCTGGCTCCGGGTCAAATCGGCCGACCGGACGGCTTTCTTCAGGAAGCCGCATCTGCAGTGAACCCGAGGGTCTAAGCAACTCGGCCTGACGAGGCGGACGGACCATGACCGATCGAGACGCACGGTTCGGGTTCGCGGCGGCTGACGACGCACCCATCCCGTACCTGCAAAGGGCCCGCGACTATTACCAGGCGCTCGGCTACGGCGCTCCGTACCAATGGGCGCACTACGCCCACGTGCCATTCACGCCGCTCGCCAGGCCGCTGGCCGCCTGCCGGGTCGCCCTGATCACCACCGCGGCGCCCTATCAACCCGACAAGGGCGACCAGGGCCCCGGGGCGCCCTACAACGCGGCGGCGAAGTTCTACACGGTCTATTCAGGCGACGCCTCGGCCGATCACGATCTGCGCATTTCCCACGTGGCCATCGACCGCGACCACACGACGGCGGAGGACTGCGGCAGCTACTTCCCGCTGGCGGCCCTGCGCCGGGCGGCCGCGCGCGGGCGGATCGGCGAGCTGGCGCCGCGCTTCCACGGCCTGCCGACCAACCGCAGCCACGCCACCACGCTCGACGTCGACTGTCCGGACATCGTCGCGCGCTGCCTGGCCGATGCGGTCGACGCGGCGATCCTCGTGCCCAACTGTCCCGTCTGCCACCAGAGCGTCAGCCTCGCCGCGCGCCAGCTGGAGGCCGCCGGCATTGCTACCGTGGTGATGGGCTGCGCCAAGGACATCGTGGAATACGTGGGCGTGCCGCGCCTGCTGTTCTCGGACTTCCCGCTGGGCAATGCCGCCGGCCGGCCGAAGGACGCCGCGTCCCAGGCGGCCACGCTCGACCTCGCGCTCGCCCTGCTGGAGCGGGCGCCGGCCGCGCGCACCACGGTCCAGTCACCGCAGGTGTGGAGCCAGAACATCGACTGGAAGCGCGACTACCAGAACGCCGCCCGCCTGTCGCCGGAGGAGATCGCACGGCGGCGGGCCGATTTCGACCGGCAGAAGGCGGTGGCCAAGGACCTGCGGCAGGACCTGCCCCGCCTCATGCCGGGATTGCCTGCCGCCTGAACCGCGCTGCGGCCGGGGCGGCAGCCGGCCTGCCGCCATGTGCCGACGCCGCTCCCAAGGAGCCTGGGCCAATTGCCCAGGCCTTCGACGCGAGGCGCGCCTTGCCATTCGGCCGGATTGGCGCCACATGAATCCGGGCAATAAGGGGTATCCAAAAGCTGCCCTTCGACCAGAGGATACGGAGGTTCGCATGGCTCTCTCGCTCAACGACACGGCCCCCGATTTCGAGGCGGAGACCACCGAGGGCAAGATCCGCTTCCATGACTGGATCGGCAACAGCTGGGCCGTGCTGTTCTCCCACCCCAAGGACTTCACGCCGGTGTGCACCACCGAGCTGGGCTACATGGCCAAGATCAAGCCGGAGTTCGACCGGCGCGGCGTGAAGATCATCGGCCTCTCCGTCGATCCGCTCGACCGCCATGCCGGCTGGGTGAGCGACATCGAGGAGACGCAGGGCCATGCCCCGAACTACCCGATGATCGCCGACGTCGATTACAACGTCTCCAAGCTCTACGGCATGCTGCCGGCGCCGGTGTCGGGCGACCCCACCAAGCGCACCCCGGCCGACAATCAGACCGTTCGCAACGTGTTCGTCATCGGGCCGGACAAGAAGGTCAAGCTGATCCTCGTGTACCCGATGACAACCGGCCGCAACTTCGACGAGGTGCTGCGCGTCATCGACTCGCTGCAGCTCACCGCCAAGCACAAGGTGGCGACACCGGTGAACTGGAAGGCCGGCGAGGACGTCATCATCGCGGGCTCGGTGTCGGACGAGGACGCCAGGAAGCAGTATCCGCAGGGCTGGCAGGCGCCCAAGCCCTACATCCGGATCGTGCCGCAGCCGCGCGGATAGGCGGCGGAGGCCGGCGCGCCGGCACTCGGGGCCGAGAGGTGGAGGCATGATCTTCCGCCAGCTCTTCGATCAGGCGTCGGGCACCTACTCGTACCTGCTGGCGAGCCGGCGCGGCGGCGAAGCCCTGATCATCGATCCCGTCATCGAGAAGGTCGACCGCTACCTCCAGCTGGTACGCGAGCTCGACCTCAAGCTGGTCAAGGCGGTGGACACCCACCTGCACGCCGATCATATCACCGGCCTCGGCGCGCTCCGCGACAGGACCCACTGCATCACCGTGATGGGCGAGCAGACCAAGGCCGACGTGGTCTCCATGCGGCTTGCGGACGGCGACAGCCTGACCATCGAAGGGCTGGCCCTCGATGCGATCTACACGCCCGGCCACACCGACGATTCCTACAGCTTCGTCATGGCCGACCGCGTCTTCACCGGGGACACGCTGCTCATCCGCGGCACCGGGCGGACCGACTTCCAGAACGGCGATCCACGGCAGCAGTACGAGTCGATCTTCGGCCGCCTGCTCAAACTGCCGAACGAGACACTGGTCTTTCCCGCGCACGACTATAAGGGCGACACCGTCTCCACCATCGGCGAGGAAAAGGCCTACAATCCGCGCCTGCAGGTGAAGTCCGCCGACGAATACGTCGAGCTGATGAACAACCTCAAGCTCGCCAATCCCAAGATGATGGATGTCGCCGTGCCGGCCAACATGAAGGTCGGGCTGCACCAGGAGGAGGTGGCGCGGCGCGGCTGGGCGGTCATGGCGCAGCAGGCGCAGGCGCTCGTAGGACAGCCCGACATTGCGCTGATCGACCTGCGCGAGCGCGCCGAGCGGGAGCGGCACGGCGTCATCCCCGGCGCGCTGCATGTGCCCTACCCGGCGCTGCAGGAAGACCTCGCCGCCGGCGGCATGCTGCACGAGCTCGCCCGCTCGACCGGCAAGCGGCTGCTGTTCTACTGCGCCTTCGGCGAGCGCTCGGCCATGGCGGTGCAGGCGGCGCAGGACGCGGGCCTCGTGTCGTCCTGCCACCTGCAAGGGGCATCGACGCCTGGAAGAAGGCGAACGGACCGCTGGAGCATTGAGGGGGCTGACGCCCCCTACTCCGCCTCGATGATGTCCCCGAACAGCTGCCAGCTCTTGCCGTCGAAGCGCTGCATCTGCATGGCCCGGATCGGCGCGTACTGCCCAGGGCCGGTCTTGACGCGGATGCCCGGCAGCACCATCGACGGCTGAAAGTCCAGGCTCAGCGCCTGCTTCATCACGTTGGCCCGGGTCAGGTCGTCGCCAGCCTGCTTCAACACCTGCACCATCGTCTCGGAGAAGTTGTAGGAGAGCGCATTGAGCACGTCGGTCCTGTCGCCCTCGGGGTAATAGGTCTGCATCCAGTCGAGCCAGGCGCGGTAGCCCGGATCGCCGGCCCACTTGGGATCCGTGGGATCCTTGTAGTAGGTGGCGCTGACCACGCCGGCAGCGTTGTCGAGCCCCGCCGGCTTCAGCACCGCCCCCACCGAGCTCACGCCGACGTTGAGGATGTGCACCGGCTTCCAGCCCATGTCGGCGGCCTTGCGGATGGCCTGGGCGGCGAACTTGGGAGTCGAGGCGTGGAAGAACACGTCGGCGCCGCTCGCCTTCAGCGCCACCATCTGCGAGTCGATGGTCGGGTCGGAGAGCTGATAGGCCGCCTCGCCCACGATCATTGTCTTCGCCTTGTCGCCGAGGCCCTCCTTCAGCCCCTCCACGTAGTCCTTGCCGAGATCGTCGGCCTGGTAGAGCACGGCGATCCTGGCATTTGGATAGTTTTTGAGGATGTAGTTGGCGTAGATCCGCGCCTCGATGTTGAAGTTGGGCTGGAACGCCATCGTCCATGGGAAAGTCTTGGGGTCGGTGAATTTACGGCCGCCGGCGCCGATGAAGAGCTGCGGCACCTTGGCGTTGTTCAGATACTTCTGCACCGCCGTGTTGGTGGCGGTGCCGAGCGAGTTGAACATCACCAGCACGCCGTCCTGCTCCACCAGCCGCCGCGTCTGCTCCACCGTCTTGGGCGGGCTGAAGCCGTCGTCGAGCGTGATGAAGCTGATCTTGCGGCCGTTGACGCCACCCTTGGCGTTGACCATGGCGAAGTACGCCGCATCGGCGCGGCCGAGCGTGCCGTAGGCCGATGCCGGCCCGCTGTAGGCCATGGTGTTGCCGAGCTTGATCTCTGTTGCGCTGGCGCCGGTGTCGTAGGTGGCCTGCGCCCGCGCAGGGCCAATCGAGCTCAGGGCAGCCAGCAGCAGCCCGGCCAGTAATCCGGTTCGCATCGACACGTGCATCCTCCCGTCGGTCCCCGCTCTCGTGGATGGAGCGGGCTCCCGTGGAACGAAGTGTCGGCCATACCGGCGCCGATGCCAACCTCCACCCTTCCGCAGTGGTCATGATCGCCAGCGCCCCGCCCGGACGCCGCCCAGCTGCAAATGCAAGTGACAATGAGTTGCATCTACATTACCGTGACCGCGCTGCGGTGCTGGTCGGCTGGAGGGGTGATGCGAGGACGAGGTTTCTTGAGAGCGGCGCTGATTTCCGGCGCGATGCTGGACGGAGCAGAAGCATCGGAGCCGAAGGTCGCGGCCGCGGGCCGCAGTGGCGCCGTGGCGGACGCCGAGCCGCCGCCAGAGGCGATCGATACCGAGCACATCTTCGGCTTCACGGAGGGCACCGATATCGGCGAGCCCGGCGAGACGGAGGTCGAATCGGAGACCACCGGGCGCTTCGGCAAACGCGGCGGCCGGTTCCGGGCGATCGACAGCGGGCTGGCGCTCAAGGTGCCGCTGAGCAGCCAGTTGCGGGTGGCGCCCGCCGTGTCGTTCTCCCGCTACGATATCCAGGGCGTGCCGGGGCTATCGGACCTCCGTGCCGGCCACATCGACGGCGCGTCGCTGGAAACGCGTTTGCGCCTCCTCGACCGCGCCACCGCCCCGTTCGGGCTGACGCTCAGCCTGGCCCCCGGCTTCGGCGGCGTCGACGGCGCATCAGGACGCCGCGCCAGGAGCTACGGTGCCGACTTCGGCGTGTTCCTCGACCGCGAGATCATCCCCGGCAAGCTGGTGGCGGCGCTCAACCTCACCTACGACATGGGCAGCACGCGCCTGCACGCGCTGGAGCCGACGACGCGCGGCTCCGGCACCGACATCTCGGCCGCGCTGGCCTACCAGCCGGTGCCCGGCGTCTTCGTCGGGGCGGAAGCGCGCTATCTGCGCGCGTACGAGGGCCTGGGGCTCGACCGCTTCGCCGGACAGGCCCTCTACGTCGGGCCGACGCTCTACGCCTCCCTCCCCGCGGGCGCATGGGTGTCGGTGGCCTGGAGCGCCCAGGTCGCCGGCGGCGAGGCCGGCACGGCCGAGCGGCTCGACCTCACCAGCTTCGATCGCCACCAGGTGCGGCTGCGCATCGGCGGCCATTTCTGATGGCTGGGCGTCGCCAGCCGCCGGGCCGGATGGCGACAAGCGCTCACGCCTCTTCTCGATCGAAATCGTCTTGCGGCGGCGGGGGCCGCAGCTTCAGCCACGGGGCCAACCGACCCTCGAGGTCGTAGGCCTCCCGCGGCGAAACGCGACCGGTCTCCGCCAGGTCGTGCACGCGCTCACCCAGCCCGCCCGCTGCGGCCTCGCGCTGCTCAGCGGAGAGCTCTCCCATCCACGCTGGATCGTCTGTATCGTAGGCATCCAAAGCCCGCGGCCCCCGCTGCAAGAAGAGCTTCGACGAGACGTGCAGGCCCGCCGGACGTTGCTCCAACCGGCGGACATCTCGAAACAGCGCGACTCGTCCCGCGACGCGCTCATCGAAGTCGGCTTTAGCCATGGCGTGCAACTCGTCGGGCGTGTAGGTGCGCCATCCATGCGCACGGAGAATTTGCTCGAGTCGCCACCGGCATTGATTTGCCCTTCGCGCGCTGAACGAACGCGGACGTTCAGGGCCATGTTTATAGTCGAGGTAGATCTCACCTTTGTCTCGAAGTCCGGCGACCATAGCGGCTATGCTGCCAAGGCTGTGAAAAGCGGTCGCTTCCCGGTCGCCAACTTTGAACCAATCGAGGCGTGCGAGGCATCCGAACGCCACATAGGCGAAGACATCGTCCTTAAGTGCGGCGACGAACTCCTGGTCCGCCGCGAGCGAGAGCTCGAGCTCGGACGCATCTTCCGCGGTGGGGCGGTATGTGGGCTGCTCAGTCCTGTCATGGAACACGACGTCATCGCCTCGAATATCCAGATCGCCATACGTCCAAAGCCGAGGGGCGTCGCCGCGCCGCCGGAACCCAAAACAATTCTTGACCTCGCCACGTCGCCCATTAGGCAACCGCACATTGCGCGCAGAGCCAAAATCCCACTTGCCCAACCAGTGCCATATCAGCGTCGCTGGCCCGTGCTTGGTCCGCCAGACCTGCAGCTCCTCAAAACGCTGTCTGCCGTCCCCCTCCGGGGTCGGAACCCACCGTCCAGGACGCTCGGTTCCAATTGGCACAACGGGCAGGGTATGGACATAGAAGTACTTATCCCAAACTCTGTCTCTGAATCGCCGCCACGACGAAACGACGCGCGCTCTCATGATGCGCGGACGATCGAATATCGACGTGCGGCCGAGACGCATCCACCTTGGATACGGGTATATTCTACTCATAGCGACTTCCGTAGTCCCACTGTCGCCCGCCGGGCGGTTGCTTTCACTCAACCAGCTATCTGGTCCACACGATTGCGGTGAACGTTCACCGCCGCCGCAGGTGGCACACCTTCACCCTCCCGCCGCGGCCGTCGGCACGCCAGGTGCAGCCGGCGTTGCGCGGCGTGCGATCGTAGAGGTGAATGACGGCGCGGCGGTTCTTGTTGTAGGTCTGGTGCGAGAAATCATGGCCGCCGACGTAGACGTTGCGGCCGAAGCGCACCTCGGCCTGGGCAGGCATGGCGGCAACGATGCAGCCGAGAACGGCCGCAAGGGCGATCGGTCCGGCCCGGCCGGGCATCCTGGGCTTCATCGGTGCTTCCTCTCTGTCGGCGCAGCATCCGGAGGTTGAATGTCCGCTTTCCGGTGCGGGCGCAAGCCGGCAGCCCACGCGCCCGCGTTCTGCGGGCGTCGATCGGTCGGCCGGCGCACGCTTGACGTGCGGCAGCGGCCACCGCCTTGATGGCAGCTGCCATCGGAGCCAGCCTCGTCATGCGTCACCTCCTGCGCTGCCCCCGTCGCCGCGGTGCCGCTCTCGCCATCGTCGCGGTCCTGGCGCTCGCCGCCCCGGTCCGCGCGGCGGAGACGACGCCGCCACAGACGTCCGCCGTACCGGTGCCGGACGGGCAGATCGACAAGGCCATCGGCCAGCTCGATGGGCTGGCTGCCGAGCTGATGGCAAGGACCGGCATTCCCGGCCTGGCGGTGGCCGTGGTCCGCGACGGGCGCACCGTCTATGCCAAGGGCTTCGGCGTGCGCAAAGCGGGTGAGCCGGCGGCGGTCGATGCCGATACGGTGTTCCAGATCGCGTCGCTGTCGAAGGCCATCACCGGCACCATCGTTGCCCGGGAGGCGGGCGCCGGCCGCGTGGCCTGGGACACGCCGGTCACGCAATACCTGCCCTGGTTCCGCCTGAAGGATCCGTGGGTCACCGCCCACCTCACCGTCGGCGATCTCCTGAGCCACCGCTCTGGCTTGCCCGACCACGCCGGCGATGCGCTGGAGGATCTGGGCTTCGGCCAGCGGCAGGTGCTGGAGCGGCTGCGGCTGCTGCCGTTGACGCCCTTCCGCATCAGCTACGCCTACACCAATTTCGGCTTCACCGCGGGCGCCGAGGCCGTGGCTGCCGCCGCCAAGACCGACTGGCCGACGCTCGCCGAAACCTCCCTCTACGAGCCGCTCGGCATGAGCTCGACCAGCTCGCGCTTCGCCGACTTCGAGACGCGACCGAACCGGGCGATGGGCCATGTGCGGGTCGGCGACGGCTGGCAGGCCAAGTACCAGCGCCGCCCGGACGCGCAGACGCCCGCCGGCGGCGTCAGCTCCTCGGTCAACGACTTGGCGCGCTGGATGGCGATGCTGCTGGCGAACGGCACCTTCGAGGGCCGTGAGATCATCCCGACCAAGGCGCTGCTGCCCGCCGTCACGGCGCAGGTGATCTCATCGCATTCCTTGGCCGCCGACGCCCGTCCGGGGCTCTACGGCTTCGGCTTCAACGTCGGCACGTCGCCGGCCGGACGCGTGGTGGTCAGCCATTCCGGCGGCTTCGCCATGGGCGCCGGCACGCACGTTGCGCTGATCCCCTCGCTCGGCGTCGGCATCGTGGTGCTCACCAACGCCCAGCCCATCGGCGTTGCCGAGGCCCTGGCCGCGGACTTCGCCGATCTGGTGCAGGTCGGCCGGATCGAGCGCGACTGGTTCACCGCCTATCAGCCGCGGATGCAACCGCTCTATGCCCCCGTGGGCAGTGTCGTGGGCAAGCCGCGGCCGGGCAATCCGGCGCTGGCCGCGGCTTCGGCCAGGTATGTGGGCGCCTACGCCAGCAGCTACTACGGCCCGGCGCAGGTCGTGGCACGCGGCGACGGCCTGGTGCTGAAGCTCGGGCCGGCCGGCACGGAATACCCGCTGAGCCATTGGGACGGCAACGCGTTCACCTTCGTGCCGTCCAGCGAGAACCAGCCCGACGGCTCGGTGGCGCTGGCCACCTTCAAGGACGGCGGCCGCGCCGGCTTCCGCTCGCTGACGATCGATTATCTGGACGAGAACGGTCTCGGCACTTTCGCGCGGAAATGACGCTGCGCGGTGAAGACGCGTGGTGCACGTTCGTCCACGGTTCTCACGGGATGGCCGACAGCAGGATGAACACGGCGAAGATCACCAGGTGGATGGCGCCCTGCAGCACGGTCGTGCGTCCGGTCCCGAGGGTCAGCGTGCTGACGAAGAGGGTCAGCATCAGCAGGGCGACGTTCTCGGGGATGAGACCCAGCGTGAGCTTCGACGCCATTAGCCACGAGACGACGGCGACCGCGGGGATGGTCAGCCCGATGCTGGCGATGGCCGACCCGAGCGCCAGATTGATGCTGTTCTGCAGCCGGTTGAGCAGCGCCGCCCGGACCGAGGCGATGCCTTCCGGCAGCAGCACCACCGCGGCAATCACCACGCCGACGAAGGCCTGCGGCAGGCCGGCCGAGGTGATGGCCGCGTCGAGCGGGTACGACAGCAGCTTGGCCAGCAGCACCACGGCGGTCAGCGAGACCAGCAGCAGCGCGGCGCTGACGGCCGTCACACCCGCCGTCGGCTTGATCACGTCGGGATCGTCGACGGCGTCGGACTCGGCATCGAGGAAGTAGTCGCGGTGCCGGATGGTCTGGACGAAGACGAACACGACATAGAGGGCGAGTGATACCGCGGCGACGAACAGCAGCTGGGTCAGGGAGAACTCGGGGCCGGGCGTCGCCAGCGTGAAGTTCGGCAGCACCATCACCATCGTCGCCAGCGTGCCCAGCACGCCAAGCGCGGCGGAGGCGCCATGCAGCTGGAACGACTGCTCGTAATGGCGCCGGGCGCCGAGGACGAGGCACAGGCCGACGACCCCGTTCAGCACGATCATGACGGCCGAGAATACCGTATCGCGCGCCACCTGATCGGAGCCGGCGGCCCCCGACACCATGATCGAGACGATCAGCGCCACCTCGATGACGGTGACGGCGATCGCCAGCAGGATCGAGCCGAACGGCTCACCGAGCTTCAGCGCCAGCACCTCGGCATGGTGGACCGCCGCGAACACCGCCCCGCCGAGCAAGATGGCGGCGACGGTCAGCGCCAGCCCCGACGTCACGTCGATGACGCCGGCGTATTTCGCGGCGAGGAGAGCGCTTGCAGCAACCGGCGCAACCCAAGACCAGGCCGGGTTGGAGGCATGCGTTTGGTGCGGCATCGGTCCTCGCTCTCGTCGTTGCCGGCCTTATGCCGTCGGCACCCCATCCAGGCAACAGCGGAGGCGTCGCAGTTGGATGGCGGCCGGCAAGCCAGCCGTTATCCGGGCACACCTGGCGCGAACACGTTCACAAACGCTCACAAACTCGGCTGAAAACACCCAAGTTGAGCCAGATTTCCGCCTCAAACCAAACGACATACGGACAGCAGCACATCAGGAGGCTGCTCGTTGTCCCTGCTTGCGATCCGCTCCGTTCGCGCCGCCACCGGCCATCGGTCATTCCGCGGCCGTGCCAGGGCCAAATTCAGCAGCTCCTCTTGCGGGAGGCCTTGCACAGGTCAGAGGTCCGGCGATTGAAGCCAGCTCATATCCTGGTGGTGGAGGACGACCGCGAGATCCGCACGCTCGTCGCACGCTACCTGGGCGACAACGACTACCACGTGACGACCGCCTCCAACGGCAAGGACCTCGACAGGCTCGCGGCCGGCGCCCCGCCGGACCTGATCATCATGGACATCAACCTGCCCGGCGAAGACGGCCTGAGCATTTGCCGCCGCCTGCGCTCGCATTCCGACGTGCCGATCATCATGCTGACGGCGAAGGGCGAAGACATCGACCGCATCATCGGCCTGGAAATGGGCGCCGACGACTATGTGACCAAGCCGTTCAACCCTCGCGAGCTGCTGGCGCGCATCCGCGCCGTGCTGCGGCGGCGGCTGGACCACCCGGCGACGCCCGTGTCCAACGTGCGCATCTTCGCCGGCTGGCGGCTCGACCTCGCGGCCCGCCATCTCACCAGCCCGCAGGGTGTCAGAACCCCGGTGACCGGGGCCGAGTTCGACCTGCTGCAAGCGCTGTGCGAGCAGCCCGGCCGCGTGCTGTCGCGCGAGCGGCTTCTGGAACTTACCCAGGGACGCGCCATCGAAGCCTACGAGCGTAGCATCGACGTGCTCATCAGCCGGCTGCGCCGCAAGATCGAAGCCAACCCGCGCGACCCGGACTTCATCAAGACCATTCGGTCCGGCGGCTATCTGTTCACGCCGACCGTCGAGCGGCCATGAGGCTCACGCTCGGCTGGCCCAAGCGCATCGGCGGCCAGATCGCCCTGCTGCTGGTGGCCGCCATCATCGTTTTCCACGTGTCCGTCGCGATGTTGCTCTGGATCACGGCCTCGCGCCGGGAGATGCGCATGCCGCCGGAGGTCGCGGCCGTCGCCACGGCCGCCCAGCTCATCGATGCGGCCCCGCCGCAGGAGCGCGCGGCCATGATCGCGGCCGTCAACGCTCGGAACGGCCTCTACAGCATCACCAAGCCAGAGGCTCCGCCGGCGCAAGAGGCCGAAGGGGCGCCGCCGCACCAGCGCGCGCTGCGTGAGATGCTCGGCCCCGGCTTCAAGGTGACGGCGATGGCGCCGCCGCCCGGCCAACGGCCGCCCCGCCCGCCGCAGTTCGCCATCACCCTTCGGGACGGCAGCGCCATCACCGTCACGACTGCCGGCGCTCCCGACGGGCCGCCCAACCGGCCGTGGTCCGGCGCCGTCATCGGCACGCTGATGTTCCTGGCGATCAATCTCGCATTTCTGTCCCTCTGGGCCTGGCGCCTGCTGGCGCAGCCGCTGCGCCGCTTCGCCGACGCGGCGGAGAGCTTCTCGATCAACGGCGATCAGCCGCCGCTGCCCGAACGCGGCCCCCTGGAGATCCGCAGCGCCGCCCGCGCCCTCAACAAGATGCAGGATCGCATCCGCACCATGGTGAATGAGCGCACGCGCATGCTGGCCGCCGTGAGCCATGACCTGCGCACGCCCATCACCCGGCTGCGCCTCCGGCTCGAGTTCATCGCCGAGCAGGACGTGCGCGACGCCATGGAGCGCGACCTGACGCAGATGGACGCCATGGTCCACGCGGCGCTGTCTTACCTGCGCGAGGGGCGTTCGCCGGCGCGCACCCGGGTCGACATCTCCAATCTGATCGAAACCGTTACCGACCAGTTCGCCGATATGGGCTACACGGTCGGCTTCGGCGGGCCCGGCCAGGTCGTGGCCGTCGCCGATCCGGACGCGCTGCACCGGGCCGTCACCAACCTGGTCCAGAATGCCGTCCGCTTCGCCGATCACACGCGCGTGGATCTCGTGGCCGACGGCACCCGGGTCACCATCGCGGTCGTCGACGACGGGCCGGGCATCGCCGCCGACGAGGTGGAGCGGCTGATGGAGCCGTTCGCGCGCGGCGACGAGGCCAGATCGCAGGACGAGCCCACCGGCTTCGGCCTGGGCCTGCCCATCGCCAAAGCGATCGCCGAAAGCCACGGCGGCACGCTGACCCTGCTCGCCCGCCGGCCGCGCGGGCTCGAGGCGCGCTTGATGATTCCGCAATGCTGAACGCGCACGCGGTGCGGTCAATGCGGTCGCGGTCGGCGGCCAGCCCGTCTGCTGAGCACGTACTTTTCATAGGTGAGTCGACTGGCGAAAGCTCTATTCCCGAATTGATGAGAGACACGCCGAGGTCTATTCATCCTGTCGCGAAAGCGAAAATAGTTTCATCGACAACACCACGACCAGGCCCGCCCAGGACATCCGTCGTCCGCAAGAATCGGACTTTGTCTTATTCTAAACTACCGCACGGAAAAATCCGCACTTCAGCAACATCCAGACAACATCCGGCCATCTTAAGGCTCGGCGGATGGGCGATAAACGCGATCTCGACTGGAGAGGTTGCACATGGACGTCAGAGCGTCACGGCTACGCGGTTCACAGCTTCACGACGAGGTCGTCGAAGGCCGGCGCTTCGCACGCGTCGATATCGCCGTCGGCAAACGCCACGTCTCGCGGCAACCCTGGAGCGCTCCGCGGTCGGGTTGACGCACCCGATTCCGAAATGCTCTAGCTGGCTCGGGTCATAGCGGTGTGGAGGCGGAGCGCTTCCGGATGCTCTCCGTCGGTTAGCTCCAACGTCTGCCTTCGACGCCTGCATTCAACCGTGTGCCGGACTGATCCGGCCCTCCCAGCCCATGGGCAAAAGGCCATCCATGCGAACCTCCCATTTCCCCGGCATGTCCCTGTCGCTGCAGGAGGTCGCTCGCATCGCCCGCGCGCCGGTGCCGGCCGGCGCCGACGCGGCGCTCGAGATCACCGGCGCGGCTGCCGTGGAGCGCGCCGGGCCCAACGACATCGCCTATGTCAGCAGCCATTTATATGCGCCGGCGCTGGCGGTCACGCGCGCCTCTGCCTGCCTGGTGGCGGCGCGGTTCGCCAGTCTGGTGCCCGGCGCAACGATCGCTCTCGTCTGTGACGACCCGTACGGCTCATTCGCCGACGTGCTGGCGCGGCTCTATCCGGAAGCATCGCGACCCTCGCTGATCCTGGGCGAGCGCGGCCTGTCGGCCGGCGCCACCATCCACCCGACGGCCAGGATCGGCCCCCGGAGCACGGTGGAATCCGGGGCGATCATCGGCGCCGACGCGTCGCTCGGATCAGGCGTCACCATCGGCGCCGGAGCCATCATCGGTCCCGGGGTGGTCATCGGCGACGACTGCGCCATCGCGGCTGGAGCCACGATCGTTCATGCCGTTCTCGGAGCGCGGGTGATCATCCACTCGGGCGCTCGTCTCGGCCAGGACGGCTTCGGCTATGCCAGCTCCCGCCGGGGCCACGCCAAAGTCGCCCAGGTCGGCCTGGTCATCCTGGGCGACGACGTGGAAGTCGGCGCAAACTCCTGCATCGACCGGGGCAGCGGCCGCGACACGATCGTCGGCGACGGAACCAAGATCGATAACCTCGTCCACATCGCCCACAACGTCGTCATCGGCAAGCACTGCATGGTGGTGGCCCAGGTCGGCATTGCCGGGTCCACCACGATCGGCGACTTTGTCGCCATCGGCGGCCAGAGCGCCATCGCCGGACATCTGCGCCTCGGCGCCGGCGCTCAGATCGCCGCCGCCAGCGGCGTCATGCATGACGTGCCGGACGGCGCGCGCTGGGGCGGGCTTCCCGCCCGTCCGATCCGTGAATTCTTTCGCGAGCACACATGGCTTCGGCAGCTCGCGGCGCGGCGCGAGCGCATCCAGTGAACAGGTGAGCTCCGCACATGGCCGAAACGATCCTGGAGGCGGCGAGCCCGCGATGGCGGCAGCTGCGGGTGCCGCGGACCCTGGCGCGCCTGGCATTGGCGCTGGCGGTGTTGGCGGGCGCGGGCCTGGCCGGATGGGCGATGTTGGCACGCCCCGCTGCCGAGCGGACGTTCACGCGCCTGGTGAAGATCCGCGCGGCAGCGGTCAAGGCCCAGATCGGCCAGATCTTCGGCGACTACATTCTGGTCATCGGCGACTCTCATGTGGAGCGGCTGTTCCTGCCGTCGCTCTGCGGGGTTCCGGTGGTGAACGCCGGCCTCAGCGGCGCGGGCACCAATGAGCTGTCGGCCCTGGCCGCGGCCCTGGCGGACATCCGGCCCCCGGTGGCCGTCATCGCCAGCTTCGGCACCAACAACATGCTGGCAACCGCCGGCCAGCCTGCTGGCGGCACGCCCTTCGCGACGCAAGCCCTGGACCTGGTGCAGCGGCTGAGCGCGCTGTCGAGCGACGTCCTGGTGACCGATCTGCCGCCGATGAAGCCGACGGACCCGCTCGTTTCCGACGCCTCGATCCAGGACTACGATCGCGCCCTGGCGACGGCCTGCACCGTCGCGGGCTGCCGCTTCATCCGCCTGTTCGGCGCCGCCGCCGATCGCTCGGCTGCCGCCGTCACGCTCGAGCCGGACGGCGTGCACCTCACCAACTACCACCAGGTCTACGCCGGCGCCCAGAGCGACCTCTGCCCGATGCGGGTCGAGCTGCAGAACAGCCCCCGCAGACGTTAGAGCATGATCCCAAAAAGTGGACGCCGGTTCTTCGACAAGATCGTGCTCAAAACAAAGACTGAGAGCGGGATGATGATTCAAGGAAAAATCATCCCGCTCTAGCAACAGGCGAGCCCCCTCCCGCCGTCACGGCTTGGGCGAACCGACACGCGGCGGGCGCCTCTGCCCCTTGGACGCCCCACCGTCGGCCTCGGCGCGGACGACCGCCTCGACCAGGGCGGCGAGGCGCGGCACCAGGTCGGCATCGTCGAGGCCGCATGGGCCGGGATTGTTGAGCACGATGTTGACGAGGATGCCGTACATCGCCTGAAAGGCGAAGGCGACGGTGCGCGTCTTGGCGAGCCGTCGGCCCGGCCCGAGTCGCGCCAGCATGTCGGGCGTGCTGACCACGACGAAGACACGGCCGAGCTCCTTGAAGGCGCTCCACCCCTCCGGATGCGAGCCGTGCCGCAAGGCGGCCCGGGCCACGCCCTCGTGCTCCCGGAACCACGCCGCGGCGTGGTCTGCCAGCAGCCGGCAGAGCTCGGTGAGATCCGTCCCCTCGAGCGCGCCCGAGGCCCGCAGCGCTGCGTAGCGCGCCTGCCCGCGCCGGATGGCGAGCACCTGCAACGCATTGAAATACGCATCCTTGCTCTCGAAGCGGCCGTAGAACGAGCCGACCGTCACTCCGACGGCGGCGGTCAGGTCGGCGATCGAGAGGTCCTCCAGGTGCCGCGTGCGCAGCAGCCGCTCGCCCGCCTTGAGCAGCGCCTCCGTCGTCTCGCGGCTGCGGCTCTGTCGCGACGGCGTCACCCCCGGCAGGTCGAAGCTGAACAGGTCGTCGGTCATGGCCTGGCTCTTGTCCGCGGGCGCCGAGATATGATAATCATAATTCGAATTCTATAAAAGAGCATCGTCATCGCCCGGGAGGATACCGCATGCCACAGGATGAGCAGCCCCCCTTCGGCGGCCGCATCGGCCGGACCATCGGCGAATCGACGCCGTGGTGGCCCAAAGGCGAACGGGGGCCTGCGGGCGCGCCCAATATTCTGATCGTTCTCTTCGACGATGTCGGCTTCTCCGACTTCGGCTGCTACGGCTCGCCGATCCGCACGCCGACCATCGACGGGCTCGCGGCGGCAGGGCTGCGCTACACCGGCTTCCACACCACCGCCATGTGCTCGACCACGCGGGCGGCGCTGCTGACCGGCCGCAACCACCATTCCGTCGGCGTCGGCTGCCTCGCCAATTTCGACAGCGGCTATCCCGGCTACCGCGGCAAGATCGCCCGCGAGGCCGGCACCATCGCGGAGATGCTGAAGCCCAACGGCTACCGCAGCTACATGGTGGGTAAATGGCACGTCACGCCGCTGACCGAGAGCGGCGCCACCGGTCCCTTCGACGGCTGGCCGCTCGGCCGCGGCTTCGACCGCTTCTACGGCTTCCTCGACGCCGAGACCGACCAGTACGCGCCGGAGCTCATCCTCGACAATTCCCATGTCGATCCTCCCGGCAGCTTCGCCAGCGGCTACCACCTCACCGCCGACCTGGTGGACCGCGCCATCCGCTTCATCGCCGACCACGAGGCCGACCGACCGGACCTGCCCTGGCTGACCTGGCTCGCCTTCGGCGCCTGCCACGCCCCGCACCAGGCGCCGTTCGAGCTGATCAAGGGCTATGACGCCCTGTTCGCCCACGGCTGGGACGTGGAGCGGGAGCAGCGGCTCGCCCGGCAGATCGCCATGGGCGTGGTGCCCGAGGGCACGCGCCTGCCACCGCGCAACGACGGTGTCGGCCCCTGGGCGGAGCAGGGCGCGGACGAGCGCCGCCTGTTCACACGCCTGCAGAGCGCCTACGCCGCCATGCTCGACCACGCCGACCAACACCTGGCGCGGCTGTTCGCCTTTCTCGACCGGGCGGGCCTGAGGGACGACACCCTGGTCCTCGTGCTCTCCGACAACGGCGCCAGCCAGGAAGGCGGCCCGCTCGGCTTCGTCAACGCCATGGGCCCCTACAATTTCCGCCCTGAGCCGATGGCCGAGAAGCTCGCCCGCATCGACGACATCGGCGGCCCCGACACCCACTCCAACTTCCCGCACGGCTGGGCCATGGCGGCCAATACGCCGCTGCGCCGCTACAAGCAGAACACCCACGGCGGCGGCATCCGCGACCCGTTCGTCATCTCCTGGCCGGCGCGCATCGAGGCGCGGGGCGAGCTGCGCCACCCGTTCGTGCACGCCTGCGATCTGGTGCCGACCCTGCTCGAGCTCGTCGGCGTCGAGCCGCCGACCGAGATCGGCGGCATCGCCCAGCAGCCGCTGGAGGGCGTGAGCTTTGCTGCGAGCCTCGCCGACGCCGACGCCCCGCAGCGGCCCAAGCCCCAGTACTTCGAGATGTTCGGCCACCGCGGCATCTGGGAGGCCGGCTGGAAGGCGGTGGCCTATCACCCGTCCGGCTTCCCGTTCGACAAGGACAGGTGGGAACTGTTTCACCTCGATCGGGATTTTTCGGAAACCGAGGACCTCGCGGCACGCGAGCCCGAGCGCCTGGCGGCCCTGATCGACCTGTGGTGGCACGAGGCCGAACGCCACAAGGTGCTGCCGCTCGACGACCGCTTCGCACCCCGCTTCGCCGAGAACGCCGCCCGCTTCCATGGGCCGCGCCGCCGCTTCGTCTTCCATGCCGGGATGGGGCACGTGCCGACCGACGTAGCACCCGACGTGCGCAGCCGTGACTACAGCATCGAGGCGGAGGTGGAGACCTCTCGTGCGGGCACCGAGGGCGTGCTCATCGCTCACGGCGATGCCACCTCCGGCTACAGTCTGTTCGTGCGCGACGGCCGCCTGGTCTACGACGTGAACGTGGGCGGCGAGCACCGCACGGTGGTGTCGGACCGGGCGGTGCCGGCCGGCCCCTGCCGGCTGGGCGTGCGCGTGGCCAGGCCGGTGCCGGTGAACCCGCGCCAGCCGCAGCTCAGGATCTGCACCCTCACCATCGACGGCGAGGCCGCCGGTAGCGCCGAGAGCAACCTGAACTTCGTCAACTTCATCTCGTGGTCGGGCCTCGACATCGGCCGCGACCGCGGCAGCCCGGTCGCCGACTACGCCGCGCCGTTCACCTTCACCGGCAAGCTGATCCGCGTCGTCGTCGAGATGCACGACGGCCAGCAGCTCGACGGCGACGGCGTCGGCAAGGCCGAGATGGCGCGACAGTAGAGCCAGGACGTCATGGCCGAGCTTTTGACCCGCAGAGACGAGCGAGGGCCGACATCGATGACGACGCGCACAGCCCAGCCCGGCGCTTGGGGCATCGTGGCCCTGCTGTTCCTGTTCATGCTGATCAACTTCGTCGACAAGGCGGTCATCGGGCTCGCCGGCGTGCCGATCATGCGCGAGCTGGGGCTGACGCCCAGCCAGTTCGGCCTGGTCGGCTCGAGCTTCTTTTTCCTGTTCTCGATCTCGGCCATCGTCACCGGCTTTCTCGTGAACCGGATCCAGACCCGTTGGGCCCTCCTCGTCATGGGGCTGGTCTGGGCGCTGACGCAGTTTCCGATGCTCGGCAACATCGGCTTCGCCACGCTCATCGCCTGCCGCATCGTGCTGGGCGCCGGCGAAGGCCCGGCCTATCCGGTGGCACTGCATTCCGCCTACAAATGGTTCCCCAACGAGCGGCGCGTGCTGCCCACGGCGGTCATCGCCCAGGGCGCCAGCATCGGCGTCATGGCGGCGCTGCCGCTGCTCAACTGGGTGATCGTCAACCATTCCTGGCGCTGGGCCTTCGGCGTCCTCGGCCTCCTCGGCCTGGCCTGGACGCTGGCGTGGCTGATCTGGGGCCGCGAGGGCACGCTGGTCGACGAGCCGAGCGCCGACGGCCGGCCCGGCGCCACCATTCCCTACGCCCGCCTGCTGGCCACGCCGAGCGTGCTGGCCAGCTGGTGCGCCTATTTCGGCGCCTATTGGGCGCTCTCCATCGGCATCGCCTGGCAGACGCCCTACCTCATCAACGGACTCGGGTTCGCGCAGCGCGAGGTCGGCTGGATCGCCGCCCTGCCCTGGGGCCTCAGCGTCTTCACCGTCATCTTCCTCGGCTGGCTGTCGCAGCGGCTGATGCTGAAGGGAGTCTCGAGCCGGGTCGCCCGCGGTCTGCTCGGCGGCGTTGCCGTCGCCACGGGCGGCGTCTTCCTGGTGACCATGCCGTTCCTGCCGACGGCGGGGCTCAAGGTCGCCGCGGCGGTGCTCGGCGGCGCCGTGCCCGCGGTGATCTACGTCGTGGCGCACGCCGTCGTCAGCGAGCTCACACCGACCTCGCAGCGCGGCGCCATGCTGGCCATCGGCAATGCGGTCGGCACCACCGCCGGCGTCATCGCGCCGGTGGTCATGGGCAACATGATCGAAGGGGCGGCGACCCCGCTCGACGGCTTCAACCGCGGCTTCGTCACCTGCGGCCTCGTCATGATCGCCGGCGGCCTCGTCGGCGCGCTGTTCATGCGCCCGGAACGGGACCGGGCGCGGCTCGCCGCCGAGCCCGCGGCGGATCCGACCCCGGCAAGCGAGGTGCTGCCATGACATCCCCCGATACCCAACAGCGGCGAGAGGGCCGGCCACCGATGGCGGAATTCGATTACGTGGTGATCGGCGGCGGTTCCGCCGGATGCGTGCTGGCAAGCCGGTTGAGCGAAGACCCGTCGGTCAGCGTCTGCCTCATCGAAGCGGGCGGACGCGGCGACAGCTGGATCGTCAACACGCCGGCCGCAACGGCTTTGATGCTGCCGACCAAGATCAACAATTGGGGCTTCGAGACGGTGCCCCAGGCCGGCCTCGGCGGCCGGCGAGGCTACCAGCCACGCGGGCGCGCGCTCGGCGGCTCGAGTGCCATCAACGCCATGATCTACACCCGCGGCCATGCCTGGGACTATGACCACTGGGCCTCGCTGGGCAACGCCGGCTGGGCCTATGCGGACGTCCTGCCCTTCTTCAAGAAGGCCGAGTGCAACGCCGATTTCCACGATGGCTTCCACGGCACCGACGGCCCCCTCCCCGTCTCGCTGCCGCGCACCGACAACCCCTTCCAGCGCCATTTCCTCGACGCGGCGCGCGAGGTGCAGGTCGGCGAGACCGCGGATTTCAACGGCGCGCGCCAGGAGGGCGTCGGCATCTACCAGGTGACGCAGCGCAACGGCGAGCGCTGCAGCGCCGCTCGCGCCTATATCCAGCCCAACCTGTCGCGGCCCAATCTGCATGTGGTGACCGACGCCCTCGTCACCCAGATCATCGTGCAGGAGCAGCGTGCCCGCGCGGTCGCCTTCAAGCGCGGCGGCGAGGACGAGTGGGTGTCGGCGGCGGCCGAGGTCATCGTCAGCTGCGGCGCCCTGCAGACACCGCAGCTGCTGATGCTGTCCGGCATCGGCGACGGCGCGGCGCTCGGGCAGCACGGCATCGAGGTGGCCCACCACGCACCCGGCGTGGGCGCGAACCTGCAGGACCACATCGACTACATCTTCGTGTACCGGGCCCGCTCGCGCGATCTCTTCGGCCTGACGCTCGGCGGCGCCGTCCGCCTGATCAGGGAAGCCGTCCGCTACAAGGCCTCGCGGCGGGGCATGATCACCTCCAATTTCGCCGAATGCGGCGGCTTCCTGAAAAGCGATCCGGGCGAGCCGATACCGGACATCCAGCTGCACTTCGTCGTCGGCATGATCGACGATCATTCGCGCAACCGCCTCGGCGGCCACGGCTTCTCCTGCCACGTCTGCCTGCTCAGGCCCAGGAGCCGCGGCAGCGTGCGCCTGGCCGATGCCGATCCGCGCAGCGCGCCGCTGATCGACCCGCACTTCTATGGGGATCCGGTCGACCTCGAGACCATGATGAAAGGCTTCAAGGTGACCCGGCAGATCATGGATGCGCCGGCCCTGGCGCGGCACCGCACCGAGGACGTCTTTACCGCGCACGTCGAGACCGACGATGAGATCCGGGCGGAGCTGCGCCGGCGTTCCGACACGGTCTACCACCCGGTCGGCACCTGCCGCATGGGCATCGATGCCGCCGCGGTGGTCGATCCCGAGTTGCGGGTGCGCGGTGTCGCGGGCCTGCGCGTCGTCGACGCCTCGATCATGCCGACCCTGGTCGGCGCCAACACCAACGCGCCCACCATCATGATCGCCGAGAAGGCCGCCGACATGATCCGGGCGCGCGCCTGAACGGAGGACACTCATGGCCGAAGCCTACGCCCGCAAGGGCGCCGAACCGCCGATCGCCGTCGCCCACCGGGCTGCGCTCGCCGAGCTCCCCTTCGACGACCGGCAGGATTTCGAGGACGCGGCGCGCGGCTTCGTCGGCACGATCCCCGACGCTGCCGTCACCGCCGCCGACGGCCGGGTGATCTGGTCGCTCGCGCCCTACCGCTTCCTCGAGGCGGACAGCGCTCCCGACACCGTCCATCCGAGCCTGTGGCGGCTGGCGCAGCTCAACTGCCGCCACGGCCTGTTCGAGGTGGCGCCGCGCATCTACCAGGTGCGCGGCTTCGACATCGCCAACATGACCATCGTCGAGGGCGACACCGGCCTCATCGTCATCGATACGCTGACCACGGCGGAGACGGCGCACGCCGCGCTCGAGCTCTATCGCGCGCACCGCGGCCGGCGACCGGTAAAGACGGTCATCTACACCCACACCCATTCCGACCACTGGGGCGGGGTGAAGGGCGTCGTCGACGAGGATGCGGTCGCGAGCGGCGCGGTCGCCGTCATCGCCCCGGACGGCTTCATGGAGCACGCGGTCTCCGAAAACGTCATCGCCGGCAACGCCATGCTGCGGCGGGCGCACTACCAGTTCGGCATGTTTCTCGACGTCGGCACACAAGGTCAGGTCGACGCGGCGCTCGGCAAGTCGATCTCGCGCGGCACCGTGACCCTCATCGCCCCGACCGACCTGGTGCGCGAAACGGGTGAGACGCGCACCGTCGACGGCGTCGAGATGGTGTTCCAGATGGCCCCCAACAGCGAGGCGCCGGCGGAATTCCACATCTACTTTCCGGCGTTCCGCGCCCTCAACCTGGCGGAGAACGCCACGCACCTGTTCCACAACCTGCTGCCGTTCCGCGGCGCGGAGGTGCGCGATCCGCTCGCCTGGTCCAAGTACATCAACGAGGCCATCGAGCTCTTCGCGGGACGCTCCGACGTGCTGATGGGCCAGCACCACTGGCCGGTGTGGGGCCAGGCGCGCCTCGAGACGTTCCTGCGCCAGGCCCGCGACCTCTACAAATACGTGCACGACCAGACGCTTCGGCTGATGAACCACGGCCTCACCGCGGCCGAGATCGCCGAGGCGCTGACCCTGCCGCCGGAACTCGCCCTCCCCTGGCATAACCGCGGTTATTACGGCACCGTCCGCCACAACGCCAAGGCGATCTACCAGAAATACCTGGGCTGGTTCGACGGCAATCCGGCCAACCTCGATCCTCTGCCGCCCGTAGAGACAGCGCTCAAGACGATCGAATACATGGGCGGCGCGGCGGCGGTGATCCACCGGGCGCGCGAAGACTACGCCGCGGGCCGCTATCGCTGGGTGGCGCAGGTGATGAACCAGGTGGTCTTCGCCGAGCCCGACAACGCGGAGGCCCGCGCGCTCAACGCCGATGCCTTCGAGCAGCTCGGCTACCTCGCGGAAGCGGCGACCTGGCGCAATGCCTATCTGTTCGCCGCCCAGGAGCTGAGGCAGGGGCCGACCACGGCCAGGCGGACGCTCGGCGGCGACCCGCTGAAGGCGCTGACCATCGACATGGTGTTCGACTTCCTGGGCGTGCGTCTCAACGGCGACAAGGCGCAGGGCAAGGCCTTCACCATCAACTGGGTGTTCACCGAGCCCGCTGCAGCCTACGCGCTGACGCTGGAGAACAGCGCGCTCAGCTACATCAAAGGCAGGACGCGGCCGGATGCGGACGCAACGCTGACGCTGACCCGCGCCACCCTCGACACGGTGATCTCACGCCAGACGACGTTCCTCGCCGAAGCCCAGGCCGGCCGCCTCAAGATGGAGGGAAATCTGGCCAAGCTGGCGGAGCTCAACGGCCTGTTCGACGACTTCACGCCCGATTTCGCCATTGTCGAGCCGTAGGCGGAGTCTTCAAGTGCGATGGATGGTCGGCTCCACCGTGACGGTCCCACCTCGTCATGGTCGGGCTGACCCGACCATCCATCTACTGAGCAAGTGTCTCGTCTAGATCGGCCCAATCGGGATTGAACCTATTCACCAGATCAATCTTCCAATCTCGAAGCCAGCGCTTGATATTGTGCTCGCGCTGTATGGCGTCGCGGATATCAGGATAACATTCGTAGTAGACGAGGAGCTTCAAGCCATACCGCCGTGTGAAGCTGTCGTATCGGCCTTCTCGATGCTCGAACGCGCGGCGGCACAAACCGTTCGTCACGCCGACATACAGCGTGCCATGCGGCTTATTGGCCATCATGTAGATCCAGCCGCCCATACGCACAGCAACGCAAGTGGAGCGCGACGCGGCAAGGTTTATTTTGGAGGATGGATGGTCGGGTCAAGCCCGACCATGACGTTGCAAGCTTGGAGGCCTAGCTTTTTCAGTCGTCATGGTCGGGCTTGACCCGACCATCCATCTACTTGAAAGATGTTGGCAGGTTACCGAGCCATCTTGCTGTTCACAACTGAGCGACCGGCTGCAAGCCCGGGGAGCACGTGCCATGGCAACGATAGCGCCCACCCTCGTCTACTCGGACACGCCCGCCTCCCCCGAGGCCCTGCCGTAGATGCTGGCGCGGCAACGGGAAGCCGCCGAGCGTGATCCCTATCCGAGCTATGCGGCCCGCATCGTCGCGCTCGATGCCGTGGCCGGCATGCTGATCGGCAACCGCGACGCCATCGCGCGGGCCATCGCCGACGACTTCGGCCACCGCGCCGTGCCGGAGACGGAGATCCTGGAGCTGGCGCCGAGCCTCGCCGCGATCCGCTACGCCAGGGGCCACCTGAAGCGGTGGATGAAGCCGGAGCGCCGGCGCGTGGCGCTGACCTTTCAGCCGGCCCGGGCCTGGGTGCAGTACCAGCCGCTCGGCGTCGTCGGCGTCATCTCGCCATGGAACTACCCGCTCTACCTGGCCATCTCGCCGCTGGTCGATGCCCTGGCGGCCGGCAACCGCGTGATGATCAAGCCGTCGGAGCTGACGCCGGGCTTTTCCGAGCTGCTGCGCCGCATGGTGGCGGACACCTTCGACCCCGACCAGGTGGCGGTGGTGACCGGCGGGCCCGAGGTCGCCGACGCCTTCAGCCGGCTGCCGTTCGACCACCTGCTGTTCACCGGCTCCACCCACATCGGCCGCAAGGTCATGGCGGCCGCGGCGGAGAACCTGACACCGGTGACGCTGGAGCTCGGCGGCAAGTCGCCGGTGATCCTCTGTCCCGGCTATGACCCGGCCAAGGCCGCCCGCGCCGTCGCCGTGGGGAAATTTCTCAACGCCGGTCAGACCTGCGTGGCGCCCGACTACGTGCTCGCCCCGGCCGCCCAAGTCGACACCCTGGGCGAGGCGGTCGTCGCCGCGGCGCGGCGGCTCTATCCCACCATCGCCGGCAACACGGACTACAGCTCGATCATCAGCGACCGCCACTACGGCAGGCTGACCGCCATGATCGAGGAGGCCCGGGCGGGCGGCGCCCGCATCCTCGCCGCGGGCGACGCGGGCGGCACCCAGGCCCGCATCATCCCCCCGACCGTCGTCATCGATCCGCCGCGCGACAGCGCCCTGCTGCGCGAAGAGATCTTCGGCCCGGTGCTGCCGATCCTGCCCTTCGATACGCTCGACGACGCCGTCGCCCACGTGGCCGCCGGCGAGCGGCCGCTGGCGCTCTATTGCTTCTCCGACGACGGCGCCGAGCAGGCCGACGTGCTACGCCGGACCATCTCCGGCGGCGTCACCCTCAACGGCACCATGCTGCACGTGGCCCAGGACGACCTGCCCTTCGGCGGCGTCGGCGCCAGCGGCATCGGCGCCTACCACGGCCGCGACGGCTTCAAGCGCTTCAGTCACGCCCGGGCGGTGCACAAGGTCGGGTTCCTGAGCCCGCTCGACCTGATGGGTCCGCCCTTCGGCAAACGGCAGGCCGCGATGCTGCGGTTCCTGCTGCGGCGGTGAGGGAACCGCCCCTTACGCCTGCGCCGTGAGCCCGGCCGCCGCGATCCCCGCCAGGGCGCAGGCCTCGTCGTTGTCCGAAGTGTCGCCGGTGATGCCGACCGCGCCGATCGGCATGCCGTCCGCTACGACGATCACGCCGCCCGCGGCCGGAATGATGCCGTGCACGGCGACGGGCCCGAGCGAGGCGACGAAGCTCGGCCGCTCCGCCGCCATGTCGGCGATCTTGCGCGACGACACGCCGAGCGCCAGCGCGCTCGCGGCCTTGCCCACGGCGATCTGCGGCCGCAGCGTCGAGGAGCCGTCCTGGCGCTGGAAGGCGATCAGGTGGCTGCCGGCGTCGAGCACGGCGACGCTCAGCGGCTTCAGCCCCAGCTCCCTGGCCTTGGCCAAGGCCGCCGCGACGATGGTGTTGGCCTGTTCGAGCGAAATCCGGCTCACTGTGCTCTCCGTCGATCGATGATGATGATGGGTCAGGCCCGGGCCTTGGCCTTGAGGCGCAGCGCGTGCAGCAGCGGCTCGGTGTAGCCGCTCGGCTGCGCGACCCCTTCGAACACCAGCGCGCGGGCGGCCTGGAAGGCGAGGCTCTCGTCCTCGTGCCCGGCCATGGGCCGGTAGAGCGGATCGTCCGCGTTCTGCGCATCGACCTTCGCCGCCATGCGCCGGAGCGCCGCGTCGGCCTCGGCCGCCGTGCAGACACCGTGCAGCAGCCAGTTGGCCATGTGCTGGGACGAGATGCGCAGGGTCGCCCGGTCCTCCATGAGGCCGACGTCGTTGATGTCCGGCACCTTGGAGCAGCCGATGCCCTGGTCGATCCAGCGCACGACGTAGCCGAGGATGCCCTGGGCATTGTTGTCGAGCTCGCGGGCGATCGCCTCCGGCGACCAGTTGGTGCCGGCGGCGAGCGGGATGGTGAGCAGCGCGTCGAGCCCGGGCGTCGGCTCGCCGGCGAGCTCGCGCTGGCGGGCGAACACGTCGACCTGGTGGTAATGCAGCGCGTGCAGGGTCGCCGCCGTCGGGCTCGGCACCCAGGCGGTGCTGGCGCCGGCCCTGGGGTGGCCGATCTTCTGCGCGATCATATCGGCCATGCGGTCGGGCGCCGCCCACATGCCCTTGCCGATCTGGGCGTGCCCCGACAGCCCGCAGGCCAGGCCGATCTGCACGTTGCGGCTTTCGTAGGCGGCGATCCAGGCGCTCGCCTTCATCTCGCCCTTGGGCACCATGGCGCCGGCCTGCATCGAGGTGTGGATCTCGTCGCCGGTGCGGTCGAGGAAGCCGGTGTTGATGAAGACGATGCGATCCTTCACCGCGGCGATGCACGCCGCCAGGTTGGCCGAGGTGCGCCGTTCCTCGTCCATCACGCCGACCTTCACGGTGTGACGGGGGAGCCCCAGCAGGTCCTCGATCGCGTCGAACAGTCGGTTGGTGAAGCCGGCCTCCTCCGGGCCGTGCATCTTCGGCTTGACGATATAGATCGACCCCGCCCGGCTGTTGCGGAAGCGGCCGCGGCCTTTGAGATCGTGCAGGGCGATGAGGCTGGTGACGATGCCGTCCAGAATGCCCTCCGGCGCCTCGCCGCCGTCGGCCAGGCGCACGGCCGGCGTCGTCATCAGATGCCCGACGTTGCGGACGAACAGCAGGGTGCGGCCAGGCAGCGTGAAGGCCGAGCCATCCGGCGCCACGTAGTCGCGGTCGGCCGAGAGCGTGCGCGTCGTGCTCCGCCCGCCCTTGTCGAAGCTGGCGGCAAGGTCGCCCGTGGTCAGCCCGAGCCAGTTGGCGTAGGCCGCGACCTTGTCCTCCGCGTCGACGGCGGCAATCGAATCCTCGAAGTCGACGATGGTGGTGAGCGCCGATTCCAGGACCACGTCGGCGATGCCGGCCGGATCGTCGCGCCCGATCGGGTGGGCATGATCGATCACCACCTCGATGTGCAGGCCATGGTTGCGCAGCAGCAGCGACGCGCCGCGGGTGCCGGCGAACTGGGCCGGGTCGGCGAGCTTCGGCGTGCCGCCAGTGAACGCGGCCCAGCGGCCTTCGGCCAGCGGCACGGCCTCGTCGAGGAAGGCCTTGGCACGGGCGATCACCTGGGCGCCGCGGACCGGATCGTAGCCGCCGGGTGCCGGCTCGCCCGGCAGCGCATCGGTACCGTAGAGGGCGTCGTAGAGGCTGCCCCAGCGGGCGTTGGCGGCGTTGAGCAGGAAGCGGGTGTTGAGCACGGGCACGACGAGCTGCGGCCCGGCCAGGCGCGCCACCTCCTCGTCGACGTTCTCGGTCGCGATGGCGAAGGGCGCGGGCTCGGACACGAGATAGCCGATCTCGCGGAGAAAGGCCTGGTAGGCGGGCCCGTCGTGCGGCTGGCCGCGCCGGGCGACGTGCCAGGCGTCGATGCGCGCCTGCAGGTCGTCGCGCTTGGCCAGCAGCGCTCGATTCTCCGGCGTGAAGCGGGCGAAGATGTCCGCCGTGCCGCGCCAGAACGCCTCCGGCGCAATCCCCGTGCCCGGCAGGGCGCGATCCTCGATCAGGCGGACCAGGGGCGCGGCGACCTTGAGGCCCGCTTTGTCGATCATCTCGCTCATGAATACGCCCTCGTCGTTTGGTTGCTGAGCGCCACTGGCGGCGGGCCGCCGGTCGCCCAGTCGATGAGCTCGACCGTGTGGACGACCGGCAGCGCCGTCCGCTGGCCGATCTGCATGGCACAGCCGATGTTGCCGGTGGCGATGACGTCGGCGCCGAGCCGCTCCAGGTTGGCGACCTTGCGGGCGCCGAGCCGGCCGGCGATGTCGGGCTGGAGGATGTTGTAGGTGCCCGCCGAGCCGCAGCAGAGGTGGGCTTCTGCCGGCGCCCGAACGGTAAAGCCCGCGGCGCTGAGCAGGCGCTTGGGCGCCTCCGTCACCTTCTGGCCGTGCTGGAGCGAACAGGCCGCGTGGTAGGCGACCGTGAGGCCAGGAGCCGCTCCGGCCGCTGCCGGCAGATCGATGCCGGCCAGGAACTCGCTGATGTCCTTCGCCAGGCCGGAGACGCGCTCCGCCTTCGCTGCATAAGCGGGCTCGCCGCGCAGCATGAAGCCGTAGTCCTTGATCGTGGTGCCGCAGCCGGAGGCGGTGACGAGGATCGCGTCGAGCCCCCTGCCCTCGATTTCTCGGGTCCAGGCGTCGACGTTGCGGCGCGCCGCCTCCAGGCTCGCCGCCTCGCGGCCCATGTGGTGGACGAGCGCCCCGCAGCAGGCTTCGCCCGAGGCGAGCACGGCCTCATAGCCCACCCGGTTGAGCAGGCGCAGCGTCGCCGCGCGGATCTCGGGCCGCAGCACCGGCTCCGCGCATCCCTGCAGCAAGGCGACCCGGCCCCTGGCCCCGACCACGGGTGCGGCGGCGGCCGGCGCCCGCGGCGCGGCGCGCGGGGGCGCGAGCGCCAGCATGGCTGCGATCGGCTTCAGGGCCGGCAGCCGGGCGACGAGCGGCTGCGCCGGCCGGGCGAGCCGCGCCAGCGCCAGCGCCAGCCGGAAGCGTCCGGGATAAGGCAGCACCGCCGCCAGCAGCGTGCGCATCAGCCGCTCGCGCCAGGGCCGGCGATAGCGCTCCTCGATATAGGCGCGGGCATGGTCGACCAGGTGCATGTAGTTCACGCCCGAGGGGCACGTGGTCATGCAGGAGAGGCAGGAGAGGCAACGGTCGATGTGCTTGACCACCTCGGCCGTGGGCTGCGCCTCGGTCTCCAGCATCTCCTTCATCAGGTAGATGCGGCCGCGGGGTGAATCGAGCTCGTCGCCCAAGAGCACGTAGGTCGGGCAGGTGGCCGTGCAGAAGCCGCAATGCACGCACTTGCGGATCACCGCCTCCGACGCCGCCATCGCCGGATCGGCCAGCTGCGCGGGCGAGAAGCTAGTCTGCATGGGTCTGGTCCCCGAACCGCCCGGTCTCGAACACCCCGGCCGGATCGAAGGCGCGGCGAACACGCGCCTCCAGCGCCGCCAGCCCCGGGACCGGCGGCTGGAAGGTGGGCACGCCCGCGTAGACGCCCCGCTCGTCACGCACCAGCATGGCGTGCCCGCCGGCTTCCGCCGCCACCCGCCGCACCAGCGCCGCATCGCCGTCGAAGCTCACCCAGACCAGGCCGCCGGCCCAGTCCATCAGCCAGCGGGCGCCCGCTGGCTCGAGCCTCGCGATCGCGGCAGGCGCGGCCCGGGCCGACAGGCTGAGCCGCCAGAGCGGCCGGCCGTCGGCCAGCGGCGCGAGCGCGCGGACATCGTACCAGATCGCCTCCGCCAGCGCAGCGTCGGGGGTCTCCACCCCATGCTCGCCGAGCAGGCGCTCCAGCAGCGCGGCGCGCGCCGCCACCGACGGGCCGAAGCCTTGCAGGCGCACTGCCGTGAGCGCGGGTCCGTCGCGCCACGGGCCGGGAAAGTGGAAGGCCGCCGACGGCTCCGCCTGGGAGCCCATGGCCCGCGCCATGGCCGCCTGGGCCTCGGCCGGGCCCAGACCGCGGACGATGCGCAGCGCCGTCTCGCGCGGCGCCGGCAGCACCTTGAGCGTCACCTGCGTCAGCGCCGCGAGCCGCCCCCAGCTGCCGCACATCAGCTTCGGCAGGTCGTAGCCGGTGACGTTCTTCACCACCTTGGCGCCGGCCATGAACGGCTCGCCGCGGCCTGACACCGCCTCGAACCGCAGCAGATGATCGCGCGCGCTGCCCATGACCGGCCGCCGCGAGCCCGCTACGCCGGCGGCGACGATGCCACCGACGGTGGCGGCGCCCGCCGGCCGACCGAACAGCGGCCCGTGGTCGAACGGCTCGAAAGCGAGCATCTGGCCCTGGGCGGCGACAAGGACCTCCACTTCGGCGAGCAGCGTGCCCGCGCCGACCGTGAGCACCAGCTCGGCCGGATCGTAATCGACGACGCCGGCGAAGCCGCGCATGTCGAGGATCGCCGTCTGGCGGCCGCCGACACCGACATCGGCCTTGCTGCCGCCGCCGCGGATCTCGAGCTTGGTGCCGTCGGCGGCGGCACCGGCGATCGCCTCGGCGAGCTCCGCCGACGTGGTGGGCGCGAGCGTCGACATCAGAAGCGCGGCAGCTCCGGGAACGCCACCTGGCCGCCGTGCACGTGCATGCGGCCGAGCTCGGCGCAGCGATGCAAGGTCGGGAACACCTTGCCCGGGTTGAGCAGCAGGCCCGGATCGAAGGCGCACTTGAGCCGCTGCTGGTGCGCCAGGTCGACCTCGGTGAACATCTCGGGCATCAGGTCGCGCTTCTCGACACCGACGCCGTGCTCGCCGGTGAGCACGCCGCCCACCTCCACGCACAGGCGCAGGATGTCGGCGCCGAAGGCCTCGGCCCGCTCCAGCTGCCCCGGCACATTGGCGTCGTAGAGGATCAGCGGATGCAGATTGCCGTCGCCGGCGTGGAAGACGTTGGCGACGCCGAGCCCATGCTGCGCCGAGAGCTGCTCCATCCGCTGCAGCACCTCCGGCAGCCGGCGACGCGGGATCGTCCCGTCCATGCAGTAATAGTCGGGCGAGATGCGACCGACAGCCGGAAAGGCGGCCTTGCGCCCGGCCCAGAACGCCAGCCGCTCCGCCTCGTCCTGCGAGACACGGCAGGAGACGGCACCGTCGGCGCGCGCGATGCGCTCCACCTCGTCGATCAGATGGTTGCATTCGGCCGCCGGCCCGTCGAGCTCGACGATCAGCAGCGCCTCGACGTCGAGGGGATAGCCGACATTGACGAACGCCTCGGCGGCGTGGATGGCCGGCCGGTCCATCATCTCCATGCCGGCCGGGATGATGCCGGCGGCAATGACGTCGGCGACGCACTGGCCGGCGCTCTCGACGCTGGCAAAGCCGATCAGCACGGCGCGTGCCGTCTCCGGCCTGACGAGGATGCGGACCGTGACTTCGGTCACCACGCCGAGCAGCCCTTCCGAGCCCACGATGATGCCGAGCAGGTCGAGCCCCGCCGGATCGAGCGCATGGCCGCCGAGGCGGACGATCTCGCCGTCCATCATCACCAGCTCGACGCCGAGCACGTTGTTGGTCGTCAGCCCGTACTTGAGGCAGTGCACGCCGCCGGAATTCTCGGCCACGTTGCCGCCGATGGAACAGGCGATCTGGCTCGACGGATCGGGCGCGTAATAGAAGCCCGCATCCTCCACGGCGCGGGTGACGGCGAGGTTGGTGACGCCGGGCTGCACCACCGCGACCCGGTCCTCGTAGTCGACCGAGAGCACCTGGTTGAACTTGGCCATGCCGAGCAGCACGGCGTCAGCCAGCGGCAGTGCGCCGCCCGACAACGAGGTGCCGGAGCCGCGCGGCACCACCTTCACGCCTTCGGCCTGGCACCAGCGCAAGATGGCGGAAACCTGCTCCGTCGTCTCGGGCAGGACGACCAGCATTGGCGGCTGACGATAGGCGGTGAGCCCGTCCGACTCGTAGGGGCGCAGCAGAGCCGCATCATCGATCACGCCTTCGCCAGGCACGATGGCGCGCAGGGCGGCTGCGATCTCGCCGCGGCGGGCGATGACCGAAGCATCCGGTTCCGGCATCTTGAGCGACATGGCGCATCCCTCTCGCTCCTCACTGTAGACGATCCGGTTTCCCCTCGGTAGACGATCGATATCGAAGGCACCTGTTCCTCCTGAGAACAGATCGTTCAGAGCAAGGCCATGGATCCGGACTACGAGCTGTTCGCCGAGGTGGTGGCGTCGGGCAGCCTGTCCGCCGCCGGCCGTCGGCTGAAGATTTCGCCCGCCATGGTGTCCAAGCGGCTGGCGCGGCTGGAGCAGCGCCTCGCCACACGGCTCGTGCACCGCACCACGCGCCGGCTGCTGTTGACCGACGCCGGCCAGGTGTTTCACGCCGACGTCGTGGCGATCCTGGCGGCCATCCACGCGGCGGAGGCCCGCATCGCCGGCCAGGAGGGCACGCTGGCGGGAGGCCTCAGGGTCTCCGCTCCCACCTCGTTCGGGCGGCTGCATGTGGCGCCGTACTTGCTGACCTTTCTCGAGCAGCACCCCAAGGTGAATGTCGAGCTCGACCTGTCGGACGGCTTCGTCGATCTCCTGGCCGAGAAGTTCGATCTCGCGGTCCGCATCGCGCCGGCGATCGACGCCGGCCTCGCCGCCTACCGACTGGGCACCAGCCGGCGCGTGCTCTGCGCGGCGCCGGACTACCTGGCCGACCGGGGCGTGCCCACGAGCCTCACCGATCTCGCCGGCCACCACCTGCTGGCCGCCACCGGACAGCTGCCGTGGCGGCTGGACGGACCCGACGGCCCTGCCCTGCTCGGCGGCGAGAGTCGTGTGCGCACCAACTCCAGCGAGGTCGTACGCGAGCTGGCGCTGACCGGCGCGGGGATCGCGCTGCGCTCGCTGTGGGACGTGAGCCGGGACATCGCCGCGGGCCGCCTGGAACGGATCCTGCCGGCCTTCGAGGGCTCCGCCGACGTCGGCATCTATGCGGTCCATCCGCGCGGCCCGCTGGTGCCGGCCTCTGTCAGCGCCTTCGTCCGGCATCTCCAGGCGCTCTACAGCCCGGCGGCGCCGTGGGACGAAGAGGTGGCGTAGCGGGCCTGTCCCCGTCGCCGACGGCCTGGGTTTTCAAGCGGATGGATGGCCGGGCCAAGCCCGACCATGATGTTGAGAACAAAGGCTTTCCGTCTCCACCCCGTCATGGTCGGGCTTGACCCGACCATCCATCCGCTCAAAGAGTCAAAGCCTCGATGCAGTGCTACTAGCAAATTAACTGAAGCGCTCACCCGCGGAGCCCGCCATGCCCGAGACCTATCGCCAGTGGATCTTCGCCAAGCCGATGGTGAACGACGTGCTCGGCCCCGAGCAGTTCGAGCTGCGCGAGCTGCCGATCCCCGACCTGGAGCCCAACCAGGCGCTGGTGCGGGTCAAGCTGATCAACATTCACTCCGCCACCCGCTCGCGCATGGCGACCGGCATGACCAGGCTCGGCGCGACCGACCTCAGCAACTATGGCTGCGCCGAGGTGATCCGCTCGCGCGATCCCGCCTTCCGCGAGGGCGACACCATCGCCTGCCAGGCCGGCTGGCAGGACCATCAGGTAATCAGCAGCCTCGACGCCTCGGTCGGCTACGGCACACCGAACGACGGGGTGAAGGCGCTGAACCGCACCAACTCGCAATGGTGCTACGCCTTCAGGCCGGAGATGGTGCGGGAATGGCCGCCGGAGGTGCTGATGGATATGTTCGGCACCTCGGGCATGACGGCCTATTTCGGCATGCGCCAATGCGGGCCGCTGACGCCCGGCGAGCAGGTGGCGGTGGCCGGCGCCTCCGGCTCGGTCGGCTCCATCGTCGCCCAGTTGGCCCGCATCGCCGGCTGTCGGGTGATCGGCTTCGCCGGCGGCGCCGACCGCTGCCGCTGGGTGACCGAGACCCTCGGCATCGACGGCTGCATCGACTACCGCGGCGATGACTTCGCCGAGCGGCTGAAAACAGCGCTTCCCGACGGCGTCGACGTCTTCTCCGACGGCATCGGCGGTCAGCTCACCGAGACCGTGACCGCCCAGATGAACCGAGGCGGCCGCCTGCTCGCCTATGGTGGCGCCGGCGGCTACTACGCCGACCGGCTCGATCGCCCGCAGCAGCGGCCGTCGCTGCGCCGCATGTTCGGCATCTCCGAGACCGTGGAGGCGACCATCGCCGCCCGAGAGCTCCGCGCCGAGGCGTGGATCGTCGATGCCTTCTACGCCGAGCGGCTCACGGCCGAGGACGGCCTCGCCGCGTTGATGCGCAGCGGCCAGCTGAAGCCGATCAACCACGTGGTCGAGGGCTTCGACCAGTTGCCGGCCGCCATCGTCGACCTCTACCGCACGCCCCACGCCGGCAAGCTGCAGGTGCGGTTCACAGGTTGAGGATAGCAGAGGCGTTCTCGCGTTGGCTCAGACGCCGTTCTCGCGCTCGGTGTGAATTTCGCGCTCGGTGAGAATGCGGTCGATCAGGCCCCACTCCAACGCCTGCTCCGGCGTCATGAAGCGGTCGCGGTCGAGGGTGCGCTCCACCTCCTCATAGGTACGTCCGCAGTGCTTGGCATAGAGCTGGGTGAGCTGCTGCTTGGTCCGCTGCGTTTCCTCGGCATGGATAAGGATGTCCGACGCCTGCCCCTGGAAGCCGCCGAGCGGCTGGTGGACATGCAGGCTCGCGTTGGGGAGCGCTGCGCGCGCGCCCGGCTCCCCCGCCATCAGCAGGAACGACCCCATCGAGCGGGCCGTCCCCATGCACAACGTATGCACCGGCGCCTTGATGAATTGCATGGTGTCGTACATGGCGAGACCGCTGGTCACCACGCCGCCCGGCGAGTTGATGTAGAGGTTGATCGGCCTCTTGGGGTTCTCGGCTTCCAGGAAGAGCAGCTGCGCGCAGACCAACGCGGCTACGGTGTCGTTGACCTCACCGTTGAGGAACACGATCCGCTCTCGCAGCAGCCGTGAATAGATGTCGAAAGACCGTTCTCCCCGGCTGGATTGTTCGATGACCATCGGGACGAGCTGCATCGCTTCGCGCATGGGCGAACTCCTGCTTCTTTGAGTGGGATGGATGGCCGGGTCCAGTCCGGCCATGACGCGGCTGGGATGGAAAGGGCTTTACTCTCAACATCATGGCCGGGTCGAACCCCGCCATCCATCGACGTGGAAACGCGACGCTTTGCGGCGAACCGACTTCCTAAAATGACTTAGCAAATCTAATAGGTCGGGATGATTTTTATTCGGATCATCATCCCTCTTTAAGCCTCCAGACCGAGGCGTCAGGCAGCGCGCACGAGCCGAGGCCGGTTGCTGTTCGCTGCCGACGACATCAGCTGTGCCGGCGTCGAGCCGACGAGCCCGTGAATAATGCGAAGTCTGGTGCCGCCGCGGGTGTTGGGGCTGACGCAAAACGTCACCACGCTTTCGCGGAAGGGCGGCTCGTCGTCCCGCATTCTGTAGCGGATCTCCTCGCCGGGCGCCGCCGCGACGGGATCGGCGTCAGCCAGCGCCTCGTTCGGCAGCCATTTTTCGCGGAAGGCAGGGATGCTGATGGCGCGCCAGACCTTCTCGGGCGGCGCGTCGATGTCGTATTCGAGCACCAGATCCTTGCTCTGTTCCTCGACCTCCATGTCGTTCATTGGTCCATGTCCTTCAGCAAGGCTTTCAGAGCATCGATCCGTGCCGGCCAATAGGCACGGTACTTCGCGAGCCATCCGCCGATGAGCCCCAGCCCTTCCGGATCGACCTCGTAGTTCACGAAACGCCCCTGCCGCTCCTCTCGCACCAGTCGCGCATTGCGCAGCACGGCAAGATGCTGGGACATGGCCGGCTGGCTGATGTCCATGCCATCCCGCAAAGCGCTGGCATTCATGCCGCCGGTCGCCAGCTTCTCGAAGATCGCGCGCCGGGTCGGATCGGCCAGGGCCCTGAATACGTCGTTCTCGATCATGCCAACAGATAAGCACTTACTTATCTGATTCGCAAGACCCCGATCAGGCCTCCGCTAGAGCGCTTCGCGATTGGGTGGAAGCACCCAATCGCGAAGCGTTCCAGATTCAAAAAGTTAGGGAGTATCTCCTGCCATTGGATGGGTCCATCCAATGGCGAAATGCTCTAGGCGAAGGGGGATCTCGCTGGAGGCTTCCGCCTGAGCCGGATCAGCCGCGAGCCCGCCCGATCGAGACGCACGTTGCATCGCTCACGCACGCAATCAACCGCCGCGCAGCAGCGCGGCGGTTGACGATCATTCGCGGCCGCCTTCGATCAGGACCTGTCCCACCGGACCACGTTCGGGACAGGCGGTTCCGTCAGTTGCTGGCCGACGCCGGCGCGGCCCCCTTCTCCCAGGGGAAGGAGATGACGTCCCCGTAATACTTTTTGAGGATCGCTTTCACCTGCGGGGAATTCTGGTAGATCGCAATGAACTGCTTGATGCGTGGATCGTCGGCGCGCTCAGGCTTGGTCACGAACCTGAGCGCATAGAGGTTGTTGGGCTTTTCGAGGAAGACCGGTTTGTTCGGGTCGAGCCCGCCCAGCTTGGCGAAGGCCGGATAGGTCACGGCGGCATCGAGATCGTCGAGGGCGCGGGATATCTGCGGGCCATCCACCTGGACGATCTTCAAGCTCCTGGGATTCTCCGCAATGTCGAGCACGGTCGCGCGGTGGCCCGCGCCCGGCTTGAGCTTGATCAGCCCGGCCTCCTGCAACAGCAGCAACGCCCGGCCGGTGTTGATGGCGTCGCTGGCGATGGCCACCGTCGCGCCGTCCTTCAATTCGGCGAGCGACGTGATCTTCTTCGAATAGATTCCATTCGTCGTCGAATACCCGAGGCCCACCGGCACCAGATTATTGCCAAGGTTCTTGTTGGAATTTTCGAGGAACGGCAGATGCTGGAAATAGTTGAGATCCAGATCGCCGTTGGCGACGGCGATATTGGGTGTGCTCCAGTCGCTGAACTCGACGATCTGCACCTCCAGGCCCTGGCTCTTGGCCTCCGCCACCACGGTCTCGAGCACGCCGTTGGTCGGCATCGTGGCGACGCCGACCTTCAGCGGCGCAGCCGTGGCCGCCGTGGCGAGCCCACTGCCGAAGGCGACAACGGCAATCCGCAGCCATGCCGCGAAAGGCGGCCGCGCGCGGCCCGCTGCTGCTACGTCCGAATGGGGCGCCCGACGGACGCCAGTCAACCTGGAGAGTATCATCTTCACCTTCACCAAAGAGGTGAATACTGACTACGCGAACTGTCAATTCCGCACAACGGAATAAAAATTTCTATTGTAGACCTTATGCAAACAAGTCTTTGATCTCTCGCGGATCAGACAGAATGTCTTTGCTCCGGGCGTGACGGTGATCCTCAGCCGCCCGTCGCCGACATGTGGCGAGCGATCACGGCCGGGGCTCCCTCGCGGCCGATGACGAAGTCGTGGCCGCGCGGCTTGCGCCGGACTGTCGCGTCGATGACGCGCAGCAGTTCCTCATCCCCTTCCGAGCTGCGCATGACGGCCTTGAGGTCGGCCGCATCCTCCTGGCCGAGGCAGGTATGCAGCACGCCGGACGCGGTAACGCGGACGCGATTGCAGTCCTCACAGAAATTGTGGGTCAGCGGCGTGATGAAGCCGATGCGGCCGCCCGTCTCCGCCACGGCAGCATAGCGGGCCGGTCCGCCGCTCCGCACGGACAGATCCGCCAGCGTCCAGCGGCGCTCGATGATCCGCCGAAGCCGGTCGAGCGGCAGGTACTGGCCGGTGCGGTCGGCGCCCACATCGCCGAGCGGCATCGTCTCGATCAGCGTCAGCGTCATGCCGCGGCCGTGGGCGAAGCGGATCAGATCGTCGATCTCGTGCTCGGTATCGCCGCGCAGCGCCACGGCGTTGAGCTTCACCGCGAGGCCCGCCTCCCGAGCGGCCTCGATGCCGTCGAGCACCTGGGCCAGCGACCCGCCCCGGGTGATGGCCCGGTAGCGGACGGGGTCGAGAGTGTCGAGGGAGACATTGACGCGCCGCACGCCGGCCCGTGCCAGATCCTCTGCAAAGTGGGCCAGGCGCGACCCGTTGGTGGTCAGTGTGAGCTCGCGCAGCGAGCCGTCGCGGAGATGGACGGACAGCGCCCGGAACAGGTCGAGGACGCCCTTGCGCACCAGCGGCTCACCGCCGGTGATGCGGATCTTGGTGACGCCGCTGCGGATGAACGCGCCGGCGAGCCGTTCGAGCTCCTCGAGCGACAGCACGTCGCGCTTGGGCAGGAAGGTCATGTCCTCCGACATACAGTAGACGCAGCGCAGATCGCATCGATCCGTCACCGACAGGCGCAGGTATCGGACCTGACGCCCGAACGTATCCGTCAAGGCGCACGGCATGAGGCGCTCCTTTCATGCGGACGATGCCGCATCTCCCAAGGCAGAAAGCTGCTGCACGTGACCGGCGATCACGCGCCGGCGGCGGCCATCAGCTGTGCGATCGTCACGAACTTCTCGCGCGGCTTGCCGGCGAGCCGGCCGCGCTCCACCTCCGCGGCGTCGATCCGCTCCCAGGCGGCAAAGTCGATGCTCCGCCCGACTCGCTGCATGATCCGCGCGATCAGCCCATCCGGATGATCGGGCGGCTCGTACCCGCCACGGACGAGGTCGGCGATGACGTGGTCGGCGGTCTCGACGCTGCAGGCGCGGTTCGTGCCGATCGTGCCCTGCGAGCCGCGCTTGCTCCACCCGCAGGCGTAGAGGCCGGGAAGCACCCTCCCCTGCGCTACGACGCGGCCGGCGTCGTTGGCATGGACACCGCGCGCCGGATCGTGGGGGATCCCGGCGATAGGCGCCGCATGGCGGCCGATGCTGGTGAAGACCAGGTCGCAATCGATCGCAACGGGCGGCGCGGCGGCGCCCGTTCGGCGAAAGACCGTGCGCTCGACATGGGCGGCCCCGTCGATCGCCAGCGGCTCGAGGTTGAAGCGGAAGACGCAGCGGCGGCGCTTGGCGCCGGCGCGGCGGCTGAACGTGTCGAGCAGCGCGACAGCGGCGCGCGTCTCGGGATCGGCATCGTCCGCCGCCGCAACGGCGCCGCCCGCAAGGTCACTCATGTCGAGCGCCGGGTCACAATCCTCGAGCTCGCGAAACTCGTGCAGTTCCTTGGCGGCAAAGCGCGTCCGGTCCGGCCCGCGCCGCCCCACCACGTGGACCTCCCGGATCCGGCTGGCCGCCAGCACCTCCAGCGCATGCGCGGCGATGTCGGTGTGTCTGAGCTCGTCAGCCGTCTTGGTCAGGAGTCTCGCGACATCGAGCGCCACGTTGCCGTGGCCGACGATGACCGCGCGTTCGCCGGAAAGGTCGAAGTTATGGTCGCGCGCGTCCGGATGGCCGTTGTACCAGGCGACAAAGTCGCCGGCCCGGTGGCTTCCGGCCAGCGCCTCGCCGGGGATGTCCAGGCGCCGCTCGACCGCCGCCCCCGTTGCGAGGATGACGGCGTGATAGCAGCGCAGCAGGGCCTCGACGGGCAGATCGGCGCCGACCTCGACGCCTCCGACGAAGCGGAAGCCCGCCATCCCGGCGATGCGGTGGAAGACGGCCGACACCAGCTTGAGCTTCGGATGGTCGGGCGCGACGCCGAAGCGGACGAGCCCGTACGGCACCGGCAGCCTCTCTAACATGTCGACGGCAACCGGCAGCTGCGAACGCAGCAGCGCCTCGGCCGCGTAGAAGCCGCTGGGGCCGCTGCCGACCACGGCGACGCGGAATGCGGGCATAGCCGGCGCCGACGCCGGGGCGAGCGCGCGCGCGACGCTCACGGCCGCAGTGCCTGCCGCCGCTCGTCCGCGCCGGGCAACGGCGGCAGGCGTCCGGTCAGGACAGGTGTCTCCGCCGCGCGCCGGCGATTGATCTCGATCCACTGCGCCTTGTCCGACGGCAGCAGGTAGCCGGCCTCGATCGCGCCCACCGGGCAGACCGGCACGCAGCCGCCGCAGTCGATGCAATTGTCGGGGTCGATGTAGGCCATCTGCTCGTCGATGTGGAAGCATTCGACAGGACAGACCGTCGCGCACTCGGTAAAGCGACAGCCGGAGCAAATATCCGTCACTACATAGGTCATGATTTCATTCCAGCAGACGGCGCTCACGCCGTCGCGACCTGCACCAGGATGTCGGAGAAGGTCGGCGCGCGGCCGAGATCGGCGAAGGCCGCCGGCGTCACGGCATGGACGGTGGCGCCCTTGCGGTTCGAGCGCTGCCAATAGCCGGCGGGCGCCACGACGACGCCGCGCATGACGTCCGCCGACAGGGTGGCGAAGGCCTCGAACGTGCCGCGGTCGTTGAACACCCGGATCGGCGCGCCCGCGACGATGCCGCGGTCGCCCGCATCGTCGGGATGCAGGATGACCGCCTGCTGCTCGCCCGCCTGAGCGAGCTGCGCCGGCAGGTTGCCGTAGTTGGAGTTCAGGAACGCGTGGCTCTTGGGGGAGATCAGGCTCAGCGGATAATGGGCAGCGCGCTCCGGTGCCGTCCGCGGGCTCTCGTTGGGGGCGATGTAGTGGGGCAGCGGATCGACCGGCTGGCCGTCCTGGGCGCCGCCGTAGCCCTGCCGGAACAGCGGCGCGACGAAATTGCCTCCTTCCGACAGGCTCGACTTGAACTCGCATTTGCCCGACGGCGTCGGGAAGTTGCCGTCGCGGTGGGGCGCCCAATCGGCTGCCTGCGGCAGGTTGAGACGCGCGTATCCCGTCTGCTTCAGGACCTCCAGCGAGATCCCCTCCAGCACCGGGTTGGTCCAATCCAGCGACGCCTCGATCATCGCATCGTCCGACCGGACGAAGAACGGATCGTTGACCCCGAGCGCGGCGGCAAGGCGGCGGAACAGCTCGGTATTGGGCACGGCCTCGCCCAGCGGCTCGATCGCCGGGTTGTTGTACGACAGATAGAGGTGCCCCCACGAGAACATGATGTCCTTTTGCTCGAGCTGCGTCGTGGCGGGCAAAAGGATGTCGGCATAGCGCGCCGTGTCGGTGATGAAGTGCTCGCTGACGACGGTGAAGAGGTCCTCGCGCGCCAGCCCCTGCTCCAGCTTGGCCTGCTCGGAGACCATGGCCATCGGATTGGCGTTGTAGACGAACAGGGAGCGGATCGGCGGGTCGAGCCCGAGCTCGCCGGTAAGCGCCGGGCCCAAGCGCCAGGCGTTGATGACGCGCATATCCGGGGGCTGCAGATCCGGGCGCATCAGCCCCTCCCAATTGACCGGGAAGGCCCAGATCGGCAGCTGCAGCAGCCCGCCGCCCACATGCTTCCAGGCGCCGATCAGGCCCGGCAGGCAGGCCACGGCGCGCACCGTCTGGCCGCCGCCGGCATGGCGCTCGACCGCCACGCCGATGCGTACGACGGCCGGCGGCGTGGTGGCGTATTCACGCGCCAGCCGGCGGATATCGTCGGCGGGGATGCCCGTCTCGGCTTCGGCAAACTCGGGCGTGTAGGACGCGGCGCGTGCCGCCAGCTCGTCGAAGCCGATGGTGTGGTTGTCGACGTAGTCGCGGTCGATCAGGCCTTCGCCGATGATGACGTTGATCATCGCCATCGCCAGCGCCCCGTCGGTGCCGGGCCGGATCGGAACGTGCCAATCGGCCAGGCGGGCCGTCCGTGTCCGCACTGGGTCGATGACCACCAGCTTGGCGCCGTTCTTCTTCGCCTGCTCGATGAAGGGCCAGTGGTGCGAATTTGTGCTGAGCGTGTTGCAGGCCCAGAGGATGATGTACTTCGAGTGGACGAAGGCCTCCGGATCGACACCGGGCGTATGGCCGATCGTCATCATGTAGGCGGTACAGGAGGCGGAGTCGCAGAAGGTGCGCTCGCAGACGGTGGCGCCGAGCTTGTTGAACAGCGGATCGCCGACGTTGAGGCCGTTGATGATGCCCTGGGTGCCGAGATAGCTGTAGGGGAGGATCGTCTGCGCGCCCTCGTCGGCAATGAGGTTGCGCCAGCGTCCGGCGATCTCGGTCATCGCTTCATCCCAGGAGATGCGGACGAACTGGCCGCTGCCCTTCGGTCCGACGCGCCGCATGGGATAGAGCAGGCGCTGCTCGCTGTAGACCCGATCCTGGTAGTTGTTCACCTTCACGCAGAGCCGCCCCTTGGTGAAGGGGTGCTCGGGGTTGCCGCGCACGGCGATCACCTTGCCGTCCTCGACCGTGGTCAGGATCGAGCAGGTGTCGGGACAATCGTGGGGGCATGCGCCGACGACGACGGTGCGGGTCATGTGCGCTCTCCTCGATCGGGCGGGCCGGCGGCCACGGCGCGCTGGCGCTCGCCTCCGGACCACACCGGCCAATGCAGGATCTGGTGATGGCTTTCGCCGCGGGTGCCGGCGCGCTGCGGCCGGCGAACGAGGCGATCCAATCCTCGCGCAGCTTGCCGCGCGGCCCGGCGCCTGGCGTTATCGATTGCTGCGAATTGCTATTCCTGTTCTGCTAAGGCGCGGCGCCGAAGGCGGGAACGACCGTCGCCTGGCCCCCTGGCACAGAACGTGCTTACATTAGAACAAGAGGAGATTGGGGCTCCGCGCAACGCAGCGGGCGGCCGTTGCCGTACCGCGCGGCGGGAGGTGCCATGCGCGCCATGCTTGGACATTCGGTCGACAAATACGTCACCGGGACGATGCTCGAGACGTCGAACGCCAGGCGTTGGCACAACATCCTGGCCGAGCGTTGGAGCCATGCGCCCGGCGAGCTTCCTTCCCTCACCCCGCGCGACACCGAGATCGCGGTCCTCCTCAACGGTCGCTCGGTCGTCGACCGTATCGGCTCCGGCATGCGGCAGCTGACCCACGGCCGGCCGGGTACGGTCTGGCTCTGCCCGGCCGGCATCGAGGAGGAGTTCATCCGCATCTCCGACCCGATGGCCGACTGCCTCCACATCTTTCTGCCCGGCCGGCCGTTCGACGAGAGCATGCTGCGCGACCTCGACGTCGATCCCGACCGGGTCGAGCTCCGCTACGAAGCGATCGCCCACGATCCCTTCATCGACCACGTGGCCACCCAGATCGTGCGCGAGATCAGCGAGGAGAGCGCGGCGGGCCGGTTGCTCGTGGATGCCCTCGGCGTCGCCCTGTCAGCGCATCTCGTCCACAAATACTCCGCGCTGGATCTGCGTCCCAAGGCCGCCCATGCGATGGACAAGCCGCTCGACCGGCGGCGGCTCGCGCGCGTCGTCGATTACATCGACGGCAATCTGGACCGGGACTTCACCATCGCCGACCTCGCCTCGGTCGCCTGCATGAGCGTGGCCCATTTCGCGCGGAGCTTCAGGGCCGCGACGGGCCACACGCCGCACGGATATGTGAGCGGCCTGCGCCTCGATCTCGCCAAGCGGCGCCTGCTCGCGGATGACGGCCAGATCGCCGAGATTGCCGCCGCGGTCGGCTTCTCCTCCCAGGCCAACTTCACCCGCGCCTTCCGCAAGGCTACGGGCACCACTCCCGCTCAGTTCCGCACCGACGGCGGGAAGGGCGCGCCGGCCTGACGGCAGCCAGTCGCGGCCAAACGCACGAGCCCGGTCAGCGCGGCGGCGGCAGCCAGACGGTCATGCCCGGCTCCAGCCCCGCGACCGGGGCGATCGGGTCGAAGCGCAGCCGGAAGCTGTTGAGGTCGTGGTCGCCGACGGCGCGGGCCGCGCGCCAGGTCGCGAACTCGCCGAGCGGCCGCAGCTCCGTGAGCACGGTCTCGACGCGGCGGTCGCCGTCGCCGACCAACGTCACCTTGGCGCCGACGGCCAGGCCGCGCAGCTCGTCCTCGCGAATGGTGAACGCGAACCAGCGGCCGGCACCGGCGTTCAGGGTCAGCACCGGCTTGCCCGGCGCCATGATCTCGCCGGGCTCGGCGACGCGGATGCCGATCGTGCCGTCGACCGGCGCCGTCAGCCGGGCCTTGGCGACCTTGGCCTCCACGTCGGCGACCGTCGCATCCGCGAGCGCGACCTTTGCGTCGGCGAGGCGGCGCTCCTCCACGACGGGCCCGGCCTTCGCGGCCTCCCATTGCGCCCGCTTCAGATCGACGTCAGCCGTCGCTTTGGCCAGGGACGCGACGCTCTCGTCGAGCGCGGCACGGCTGGCGAAGTCCCTGGTCGAGAGCGCGGCGGCGCGCTCGTACTGCTGGCGGGCCAGCACCAGGTTGGCCTCCGCGGTGCTGACCTCGCGGGCGGCGATGGCCACCTCCTCGGCGCGCACGCCCGCGTAGACGTGATCGCGCTCCGCCCGGGCACTGGCGGCGGCGGCGCGCGCCTCGCCCAGGGCCGCGGCCAGATCCGGATTGTCGACGACGGCCAGGAGGTCGCCCTTGCGCACCGACTGGCCGGGCGCGACCACAACCGACGCCAAGCGTCCGCCGATTTCCGGCGCGACGCGGATCTCGGTCTGCCGCACCATGCCCGGGCGCGCGGCGGGCGCCGGCGCCCCGTCTGCGGGCCGACCAATGGCGAAGCCGCCGACGACGGCCGCGGCGGCCGCAAGAGCGACGCGGCAGAGCTTATCCATCAGTGCCGCTCCTCCGCCATGCGAGCCTGGGCGTCAGCAGTGCCAGCGCGGCATAGACCGCGGTGAGCAGCCACAGGGACGACCAATCGTGCGCGACGTCGGCGAGCGACGCCCCGGTCTGGTTGATCCGCACCAGGCCATCGATGCCGAACGTCGACGGGATGGCGGCGCTCAAGGTGCGCAGCACGGGCGGAATCGCCTCCGGCGGCCAGGCGACGCCGACGAGAAAGAACAGCGGCAGGCCGAGCGCCATGAACAGCAGCACCGCGGTTTCACGGCGCTTGAACAGCGAGCCCGCGAACTGGCCGAGCAGGCTGACCGACAGGACGAAGGGAATGGCCAGCGCCAGGAGGTCGAGCACGCGCGCGCTGGAGGTGAAGCCGTAGATCCGCGGCAGCACGACGAGGTAGAGCATGAAGGCCGGCAGCACCAGGACGAGGTGCGCCAGCGTCTGGCCGGCCACGGCCGCCGGCGCACCGCGCCGCCGCCGGCCGGCGGCCCCGCCCTGCTCGAAGGCGACCCCGCCGAGGGTCGCCACCCCCATCAGCAGCGTCTGCTGGAGGATCAGGCATAGCGCCGCCGGCACCACGTAGCTGGCATAGCCGCCCGTGGGATTGAACAGCGGCTGGTTGAGCAGCTCGACCGGTGAGCTGCGCGCGAGCGTGGCGCGGTAGAGGCTGCCGTCGCTGCGCGCCGAGCGGGCCTGCTGGTCGACGTTGACGGCGCCCGCGGCCTCCAGGAAGCCCTGCAATGTGCGATTGTAGAGCAGGAAATAGGCCGAATCCACGAACACCGGCAGCCGCGCCGGCTGGCCCTTCAGCATATCGCGCTCGCTGCCCTGCGGAATGCTGAGGATGCCGAACACCTCGCGCCGCGCCAGGGCGGCCTGGGCGTCGGCGAGGTTGGCGGGCCTGAGCGCCACGCGCGTAGCCTCATCGGCGTCGATGGCCTGGACGATGTCGCGGCTCAGATCCGTGTTGTCGTCGTCGACGATGGCGACGGGGATGCCGCGGATAAGCTGGCCGACATAGGGCTGCGGGTAGAGCGCGGCGTAGATGAGCGGCCCCAGGACGATCAGGCCGAAGGCGCCCTTGTCGCGCAGGACGCGGCCGTATTCTGCAGCGAAGGCGCCCCCCACGCCGATGCGCCCGGCTTCGACGGACGGGACAACCGGCTCCGGCGGTGCCGGCGGGCTGCGAACGACGACGCGCAGCCGCCACCAGGCCAGGGCGAACAGCGCGAGCATCAGCCCGGACAGCCACAGGTACGGCTCGCGCGTATCCTGGACCGGCACCCCGCGGGCGGCCTGATCGAACAGGATCTGGATGTACCAGCGCAGCGGCAGCAGGGAGCCCCAGGCCTTGCCGAAGCTGCCCATCGCAAGCACGGGAAAGCCGACGCCCGCAAAGCCGAAGGCGGGCGAACAGACGATGCCGGTCAACGTCAGGCCCACGGCGAGGTTGCGGGCGAGGAGGACGAACAGGGCCCCCATCGACAGGTAGGCGACGATCAGCTGGCAGGCAGCGGCGCCGACGAGCACCGGGTCGCCACGGAACGGGACCTGATAGACGCCATGGATGATGCCGAGCCCGAGCGCCATCATCACGGCGAAGATGGCGGCGTACGGAGCAAGCTTGCCGACGAGGGCCGCCAGCGGGCTGCCGCCGGCCGTGGCCAGCCACTCGCCCACGCCGCGTGCGGCCGAGAACTCCGAGCCGACCGCAAGGGCGCCGGCGATGGCGACGACCACGTGCAGCACGGTCGGCAGGATCGCGCGCAGCAGGAACTGGGCATAGTTGAGCGCCGGATTGGTCAGCACGTATTGCTCGACCACGAGGCTGCCCGGTCTGTAGGCGGCGCTGTCGGCCGGCCGGGGCAATTCGGCGACGGCCGCGTTGATGGCCGCCTGGATGGCGCTGGAGGCGACGTTGCCCGGCGTGAAGAACTGCTTGTTGTAGAACGTGACGATCTGCGGCCGCCGGCCGGCGGCGATATCGCGCTCGAGGTCGCGCGGCAGGTAGATGGCCGCGATCGCCTCGCCCGAACGCACCGCGTGCATGGCGCCGGCCAGATCCGACGAGCGTCGGGCCACGCTGACGCCGGGCGCCGCGTGCACCGCCTGCACGAAGGTCAGCGAGGTGGGCGTGCGATCCTGGTCGACCACATCCACCCGCAGGTCGCGAATGACGGCATTGGCGAAGGTGCCCGCCAGCAGGCCGAAGGCGATGAGCGGCAGGCCGATGACGAGCAGCAAGGCGACCCGGTCACGCCGGATCCACGCCACCTCCCGGGCGGCGACCGCCGCAATCCCCGGGCGAAGCGGCCGCGTCATGGCCGCCGCCCGGCGAGCTCGGCATAGGCGCTCATGCCTGGCCGGATCGCGGGCATCGCCTCGACCGGATAGGCCCGGACCTCGAACGTCCGGAGGTCGAAATCGCCGGTGGCCCGCGTCGCCCGCCAGCCGGCGTACTCGCCGCGGGTGGCGATGGTGCGGACCTCGACGGTGATTTGGCGATCGCCGAGGCCCGGGATGCGCACCTGGAAGCGGTCGCCGACCTTCAGGCCCTTGACCAGATCCTCACGCAGATCGAAGCGGAGCCAGACGTCGCCCAAATCGACCAGCGACAGCAGCGGCACGCCCGGCGAGACGTATTCGCCGGGCTCGACCCCGACCTGGTAGACCTGGGCCGCAGCCGGGGCCTTGATGGTCAACTCCGCCACCTGCGCCTGCAGGGTGACGATGGCGGCGGAGGCCTTGGCGACGGCGGCCTTGGCCACCCCGCGCTCCTCGGCCGTGGCTCCGGCCACCGCCTCCTGCAGGGCGAGCTTGGCCTGCTCGAGGCTGCGCTGTGCGACGTCGAGGGAGGCCGTGGTCTCGTCGAGCTTCTGCACCGACGCATAACCTCGCTCGGTCAGCTGCTTGGTGCGGTCGTAGGTCTGCTGCTGGAGCTTGAGATTGGCCTCGCCCGAGGCGACCGCCGCCCGTCGTGCCCGCACCACCTCGGCGCGGGTGCCCACCTCGATACGGGCCAGGTCCGCCGCGGCGACGGCCTTGGCTGCCTCTGCTTCCTTGAGCTTGGTGAGCAGCTCCGGATTGTCGATCTCGACCAGCACCTGGCCCGTCGCGACGTCGTCGCCGCGCGCTGCCGGCCTGCGGCTCACCCGCCCGTCCACGCGCGCCGCGATATCGATGCGTGTCGCGTTCGCCTCGCCCTGCACCAGCAGCGGCTGGGGCTGCACCAGATACCAGAGCGACAGGCCGACGATGGCCGCGACAGCGACGGCGACGACCAGCGTCGCCGGCAAGGCCGCCCTCGCCGTCGGCGGCGAGGCCGGTTTGCCAAGCGTGTCTTTGCCAAGCGTGTCGCGGGGCGCCGGCGGCGGCTCCGAAGGCGCCGCCGGCGAACGGTCGTCATCCGGGTGGGGTGTCTGAGCGCTCACGATCTCGCTCCCGTGCCCCAGCGTGCCCCGGACCTCACGTCGAAGCCGGCCTGTGACTCCGGCATGCGGCGCGTATCCGACACTGCGGCCTCCGTTCATACGTCGTGCGGAGCGTCGTGGAAACCAGCCGCCGCCGCGGGATCATCATCCGCTGCGCCGAACTTGCCGAGCTTGCTTGCCGGACCGCGCCGACCCTGAGCAGGTTTCGGAAAAGTGCCCCGCGGTTTTCCGGCATAAACCTGCGCCACGCCCAAAACTTAAGCGGACGAAGCGTTGGCTTGCCGACGCAAGTCTGCTTATAGGCGAGGCGCCGATTGCGGCAGTGAGCGATGCCGGACTCACAGTTAGCCGGTCGCCGCCGGGCTCACCTGCTGGAGCAATCGCTCGAACGCAGCCGAGCCGCGCAGGCGGTCGAAACGGGCGTCCGTGCGGATCCAGAAGCGCGACAGCTCGCGGCGCTCGATCGACGCCGCCAACGCCGCCAGCGCCTTTTCGTCCTCGCCCAGCGCCGCCGCCAGCGTGGCCCTGGCGAAGTGCGAGGCGATACCGCCGGCGACACCGATGAGCTGGACGGCGCGGCCGGGCTCGCCCAGGAGCGCCTCGATCTCCGCCCGCGCGAAGACGAGATCGGGAAGCGAAGCCACGTCGTCGCCGATTTCGAAGGCGAGCGTGCGCGCCAGTTCACCGCCGCCGGCGAAGATATCGGCGAACGCTTCGTAACAGCGCGCTTCGCCGGGTGTCGTGCCGGTGCGCTCCAGGCTGGCGTGGACCGCGAGCGGGAACCGCCGCGACTGATAGTGGCTGATGGCCTCGGCGATGTCCTGCTGCGACGAGAACGGCTCGATGGCGCGGGCCGCGCGGAACAGCTTCGCCGCCTCGTCGTGGCGCTCGACGATGGTCAGGAACACGCCATAGACGCGGGCCGCCCGGGCGCTTTCGCCCAGGCTCAGGGCCGTCTCGAAGGCCGCCATGGCGGCGGCCCGGTCGACGTCCAGCCAGGCCGCCACGGTGCCCAGTGCCGCGTGGGCCTCCACCGACGACGGGTCGACATCAAGGGCCCGTTGGGCGGCGCCACGCGCCAGCGCCGACGCAGCGTCATGGGCGAGCACGCCCAGCCGGTGGAGATCACAGGCGCAGTCGGCGATGCCGACGTGACCGCGGGCGTAGTCGGGGACCGACTGAGCCACGCGCTCGAAGATCTGCATGGCCTGCCTGAGGTCGGTCGGCGTCTGCCGGTCAACGAGTTGCCGCGCCCTGATGACACGCGCCAGCGCATCGAGCGCCACCGGGCCGGGCCCGATCTCGTCGGCACGCATCTTGGAGCTGTCCAGCCGCATGCGGCTGAGCATCGTCGCGGCGATCTTCTCCTGCAGCTGCATGAGCGCATCGTCCGGCGCGTCGAAGCGGTCCGCCCAGACGACGAAGCCCCGCGGATCGGAGACTTCCACCGTCACACGCAGGAGCTTGCCGTCGCGCCGTATCGTGCCCTGCATCACCGCGTCGACGCCGAGCTCCGCCGCCAGCGCGGCGGGCGGCATCGCCTTGTCCTTGTAGGGGAAAGCGGCATTGCGCGAGGTGACGTGGAGGCCCGGCCCCTGCCCCAGCGCGAAGATCAGCTCGTCGGTCAGGCCATCGGCAAAGTCCTCGTCGAGCCGCTCGCGCGACAGCGCCCGGAACGGCAGGACCGCGAGCGCAGCACCCGCGCCCTTGCGGAACATGGGGCCAGCAGCACCCGCCGGCGGAGCGCCCGCGGCGCCGACCCAGCGGAACATGATGGCATAACCTCCGGTCGGCATGTCCGCATGCACCGGGTCGTGCCGGCCCTCGTCGGCATAATAGGCGGTCAGCTTGCGCCGCAGCCGCCGCGCTTCGACCCGCACGGTGGAATCGATGCGCGGATCGTAGGCCGGCTCGCGGCCGTAGACGGCGTTGCCGATGACGGCTTCCTTCAAGGCCGCGGCGCGGCCCGCCAGGGTCTCCTCGACGATGAAGCGCAGCAGCTCGAGGAGACGGTCCGACCCGGCGAAGGTGCGGCTGCGCGCCAGCCGCTCGAGCTGGCCGCGGATCGCCGCCGCCGGCGGGATCTCGAGGCCGGCTTCGTCAGGCGGGTCCTGCGGCGCAAACGTCATCTCGTCCTCGGCTCACCCGCCCTGTCCGACACCATTATCGGGACAGCGGCGGCCGGCGTCCAACTTCCGACGCGCTGCGGCGAGTCGACCTGTTCTTAGAACCCGCCCAGATAATCCGTCTTGCCGATGTCGAGGCCGCGCTGGCGCAGGATGCCGTGCGCCGTCGCCACGTGGAAGAAGAAGTTGGGCAGCATGAACTGGGTGAGATAGGCGCGCCCCGGCATGGCGGCGCTGACATTGCGGAACGGCAGCGCGATGCTCCTCTCGTCGGCGCCGCTGAACTGCTCCGGCGTCAACGTCTCAAGATAGGCGATGGTCTTGCCGAGCCGGGCCTTCAGTTCGGCGAGCGTCGTCTCGGTGTCCGGAAAGCTCGGCGCCTCGGTGCCGGTCAGGCGCGCCACGCCGTTCTTGGCGGTATCGCTGGCGCGCTGAATCTGCCCGGACAGCGGCAGCATGTCCGTCGCCAGACGTGCATCGACCAGCTCCGCCGGGTCGATGCCGCGCGCCTCGGCGAAGGCGACGGCCCGGTCCATATAGCGGGACAGGACGGCAAGCCCCCGGATCAGCACGGGAACGGACAGTTCGTACATGGTCGACATCTGCTGGTCTCCCCGAATCCGGACTGCGCCCGGCGCAGATGGGGCGCAGGTGCCGCCGGATCAAGCGTCGACGCGCGCGGCCGCGACGGTCACGGCTCGTGCGGCGGCAGGTGCCTCAGGCGCCAACGAATGAGGTCATCGGCACCAGGACCCTCCTGCGGCCGCACGTCCCGGGCGCTGACGCGCTCGCCCGTCTCCGCATCGACCAGGGCGAGCTTCACCGTCCGCCCGTTGCGCCGATCCACGAAGCGCAGCGGCGGTCCGGCGGCGCCGGTCACCGCCCATTTGTCGCCGATCTGCGCCAGCGCCTGCGTCAGCAGGACGGTGTCCCAGCCGCTCCGGGTCAGCAGGTACTCATGGCGCTCCGGATTGGCCTGGTAGCGCCGCCGCTCGATCAGCCCGCTGCTCTCCAGGTGCTTCAGGCGATCGGACAGCGTCGCATGGGTCACGCCTGTCGACCGGCGCAGGTCCTCGTAGCGGGCAAGTCCGAGCGACAGATCCCTCAAGATCAGCACCGCCCACCGGTCGCCGATCGCCGCCAGGGCGCCGGCGATCGAGCACGCCATTCCGTCGAAGCCTTTCGATCGCATAAAACGCTTGCCTCCTAGTTACTCTTATAATTAGAGTGACTGACGATCGAGCGCAATCCGTCGCCACGCTGCGCCTCGTCGCCCGCGTCATGGCCGGGCTCGGACGCGGGCCTCGATCGGAGACGACGTCAGCCCGGCACGGCCGGCGGGACGCGATGTTCGCCAGCGGACGGATGGGTCCAAACCGGGCCATGACGCGGCGCGCGAGCCGAGCGGAGGAAACGAATGATCGCCACCGACAACCGCCGCCATCTGGTGACGATGGAGGTCAACGGCACGCGGCAGACCGTTGCCGTCGAGCCGCGGACGCTCCTCGTGCACCTGTTGCGCGACGACCTCGGCCTCACCGGGACGCATATCGGCTGCGACACCTCTCAATGCGGCGCCTGCACCGTCGAGATCGACGGACAAGCCGTCAAATCCTGCACCGTCCTCGCGGTGATGGCGGACGGCTCGTCGATCACCACGATCGAGGGCCTGGCCCCCGGTCGCGGCGAGCTTCATCCCATCCAAGCGGCGTTCCACGAGCATCACGCCCTGCAATGCGGCTTCTGCACGCCGGGCATGATCATGAGCGTGCGCCAGCTGCTGCGGCAGCATCCGAGCCCGACGGAAGGCGAGATCCGCCGCAACCTCGGCGGCAACATCTGTCGCTGCACCGGCTACCACAACATCGTGCGCGCCGTTCAGTCCCTCGCGGAGGAGACCCGCGGCCATGAGTGAGGCGCCAACCGTCAGGTACGTCGGCCAGCCGCTGCGGCGGCGGGAGGACATCAAGTTCATCACCGGCCGTGGCCGCTACGTCGACGACATCAGGCTGCCGGGGATGCTGCACATGGCGGTGCAGCGATCGCCCCACGCTCATGCCCTCGTCCACGGCGTCGACCTCACGGCGGCCCGGGCGGCTCCCGGCGTACGCCTGGTGCTCGCTGGCGCCGACCTTGTCGGGCGGATCGGCTCGATCGTGCCGAACTGGATCATTCCCGGAACCAAGGTGCCCGACCGCCCCGTCGTCGCCGTCGACCGAGCCCGCTTCGTCGGCGAGTGCGTCGCGCTGGTGGTGGCTGAGACCCAGGCCCTGGCTCAGGACGCCGTCGGGCTGATCGAGACCGAGTACGAGCCTCTGCCGGCGGTGGTCGACGAGGACGCCGCGATCCGTGATGGCGCGCCGCAACTGCACGACAACGTGCCGAACAACGTCACCACGCTCTACAAGGTCAAAGGCGGCGACTACGCCCAGGCGGCGCGCGACGCCGATCAGGTCATCCGCCTGCGCATCGTCAACAACCGGCTCATCCCGACCTGCATGGAGACGCGGGCGATCGTCGCCGATCCCGACGCCGACGGCGCCATGACCGTCTACCTGCCGAGCCAGGTGCCGCACATGCACCGGCGCTGGATCGCCGAGACGGTCGGCATTCCCGAGCACCAGCTGAGAATCGTCGCGCCGGACATCGGCGGCGGCTTCGGCGCCAAGATGCACCTCTATCCGGAAGAGCTGCTGTGCGCCTATCTGGCCCGCGAGCTCGGCGCGCCGGTCAAGTGGTGGGAATCGCGGTCCGAGAGCCACCAGTCCACGAGCCACGGCCGCGCCCACACCGAGGTGATCGAGGCGGCCATCCGCAACGACGGCACCATCCTGGGCATGAAGGTCGAGACCCTAGGCAACGTCGGCGCCTACCTGTCCAACATGGCGAGCGGCGGCCCGACCGTGAATACTGTGAATTACGGCACAGGCACCTACAAGATCGATCACTACGAAGCGATTTCCAAGGTCGTCGTCACCAACACCGTGCCGGTCGACGCCTACCGCGGCTACGGGCGGCCGGAAGGCGCCTATATCGCCGAGCGCACCATCGACGCCGTGGCGCGCCACCTCGGCCTCGACCAGGTCGAGGTGCGCCGCAGGAACTTCATTCAACCGGCGGATTTCCCCTACCGGCCCTACGGCAGCATGGGCGTGATGTTCGACAGCGGCAATTACCAGGGCTTGATGGACAAGGCGCTCACGGCCTTCGACTATGCCGGCCGTTGCGGCGAGCGCGATGCGCTGCGGCGGGAGAGCCGCTACCGCGGCGTCGGCGTTGCCGCCTATACGCACATGTGCGGCATGGCGCCGTCGCGTCGCCTCTCGTCGAGCGGTTTCGACCGCGGCGGCTGGGAAAGTGCGCGGGTGAGCGTCGATTCGAGCGGGCGCGTCACGCTCTACTCCGGCTCCATGAGCCAGGGCCATGGGCACGCCACGTCGCTCGCCCAGGTCGCCGCCGACGTGCTCCAGATCCCCATCGAGAACATCGACGTGGTGCAGGGCGATACGCGCCAGGTCCAGGCCGGGCACGGCACCTTCAATTCGCGGTCGATGGCGGTCGGCGGCTCGAGCGTCCACGTCTCGGCCGAGCGCATCGTGGCCAAGGCCAGGAGAATCGCCGCGGGCCTGCTCGAGGTCGACGACAAGGATGTTTCCTACCGCGCGGGCCGGTTCGGCGTCGTCGGCACCGACATCGCGCCCGTCAGTTTCGCCACCGTGGCGCGCATGGCCTATGTCGGGCACAGGCTGCCGCCGGGCCTCGAGCCCGGCCTCGACGAGACGGTGTTCTACGACCCGACCGGAATGGGCGCGCCGTCGGGGGTCCACATGGCCTATGTCGACGTCGATATCGAGACGGGAATCGTCGCCATCCTCGACTACGTCGCCGTCGACGACGTCGGCACGCTGATCAACCCGCTCCTGGCCGCGGGCCAGATTCACGGCGGTGTCGTGCAGGGCATAGCCCAGGCTCTCTACGAGGAGGTCAGCTACGATTCCGACAGCGGACAGATGATGACCGGGTCGCTGCTCGACTATGCCGTGCCGCGCGCCGAGCACGTGCCCAACATCCGGTCATCGTTTCAGGAGACGCCCTCCCCGACCAATCCGATCGGCGTCAAGGGCATCGGCGAGAGCGGCTCGATCGCGGCGCCCCCCTGCATGGTGCACGCCGTGCTCGATGCCTTGTCGCCGTTCGGCATATCGCATCTCGACATGCCCATGACGCCGCCGCGCATCTGGGCCGCGGTGCAGCAGGCCCGCGCCGGAGCAAGCCGATGATCCCGGCCTCGTTCGACTATGTCCGCGCCCATTCGCTCGAGCAGGCCATCGGCCTCATCGCGCACGATCCAGACGGCAGCAAGCTTGTCGCCGGCGGCCATACGCTGATCCCGACGTTGAAGCTGCGGCTGGCCTCGCCCGCCCTGCTGGTCGATATCGGGCGTATCGACGAGCTGAAGGGGATTGCGTTCGGCGACGGCATCAGGATCGGCGCGATGACGACCCATGCCGAGCTTCTCGCCTCCGAGCCCCTGCACGAGATACTGCCGATCTTTCGCCAGGCTGCGGAGCAGATCGCCGATCCGCAGGTGCGCAATCGCGGCACCATCGGCGGCTCGCTGGCCAATGCCGACCCGGCCGCGGACTGGCCGGCCGTCGTCGTCGCGCTGAAGGCGGAGCTGGAGCTGGCAGGCCCGAGAGGCCGTCGGCGCGTCGCCGCCGCGGACTTCTTCATCGACATCATGACCACCGCGCTCGCCGTCGATGAGGTGCTGGTGGCGATCCATGTGCCGCATCCGGCATCCGGAACGCAGTTCAGGTATCGCAAGATCCGCCACCCGGCGAGCGGCTACGCCGTGGTCGGCGTCGCCGTCGCGGTGCGGATGACCGACGGCGTGGTATCGAGCGCCGCCATCGCCGTCACCGGCGCCGCGAGCCGGGCGTTCGCGGCCGACGCAGCCACCGACTGGCTCACAGGCAAGCCGCTCTCGGCGGACATCATCGACCAGGCGTCGGCCCTCGTCGCTGCCGCGGCCGAATGCCTGGCGGATCACTACGCCTCTGCCGGCTACCGGCAGCATCTCGTCCGCACCGAGACGGCGCGAGCCTTGGCATCATTGCGCGACACGGCCTGAGCCGAGCGCAGAGCCTCGCAACCGGCCGCGGTCGCCGTCGGCGACGAGATCGATACCCGGCCGACCGCTATCGTCGGCGACCAGGACCGGGTAGCCGACGCCATCCGAGGGAAGCGGCCGCTACGCCCGAGCCCCGCAATGCCCGCGCGCCCGCCGGGTGCGGCCCGTCCCGGTCGCGAGCCCGCCGCCGCCGGTGCGGCCGGACGGGATCGCCGAAGGCGTTCCGCGCAGCGCAGCCGCCTGGACGAGTCTCCTCGGCAATCTCATGTCATCGGGCAAATCGTTCACGGCCTGTTTCTCGCGCCGACGCCCTGCCCTGTCGTCACGCGGCAATGGTAGAAGGGTATCGCCGATCAACAGCCGCGGCGACAGGAGTCGCCCGAGAGGAGACCATGCCTAGTACCGATGGCAGTAGTATCGCCGATCTGATCGGGATACTCGCCGTTCTAGTTCTCGTTGCCGCAAACGGCTTTTTCGTTGCGGCTGAGTTTTCCCTCGTGGCCGTCCGCCGCAGCCGTGTCACGGAGCTCGTCGCAGCAGGCCGGATGAACGCCTCCGTGCTCAAGCGCGCCGTCGATAATCTCGACGCCAACCTCGCGGCGACGCAGCTCGGCATCACCATCTCGTCCCTTGCACTCGGCTGGATCGGCGAACCGGCGCTGGCGCACCTGGTCGAGCCTCTGTTGAGCGGCTTGCCGGGATCGCTCGCGACCGCCGGCTCGCACACGATCGCCGTCGTGATCTCCTTCGTCATCATCACCGCGTTGCACATCGTGCTCGGCGAACTGGCGCCGAAGAGCCTGGCCTTGCAGCGCAGCGAAGGGACGGCGCTCTGGGTCGTGCGGCCACTCGGGATTTTCCTGTTTCTGCTGCGACCGGCGATCTTCGCGCTCAACGGTCTCGGCAACCTCGTGCTGCGGCTGTGCGGGCTGCGGCCGGGCGCCGGCGAGGAATCGTTGCACTCGCCCGAGGAGCTGAAGCTGCTCGTTGCGGCGAGCCAGGAGGCGGGCCTCCTGCATCAGGCCCAGCAGGAGGTGGTGGAGCGCGTGTTCAACATCGGCGACCGGCGTATCGCCGACATCATGACGCCGCGACGCGATATCGACTGGATCGACGCCGACGACAGCCCGGAAGAGATCCTGCGCACCGTGCGCGACTGCCGCCACGAACAGCTTCTCGTCGGTCGCGGCGGCATCGACGAGCCGCTCGGCATGATCCTGAAGAAGGACCTCCTCGACCAGGTTCTCGACGGGAAGCCCCTCGACCCGATGGCCGCCATCCGCGACCCGCTGATCGTTCACGAGGCGACCCCGATCTTCCGGGTGCTCGATCACTTCAAGAAGGCGCCGGTGCGTCTGGCGATCGTCATCGACGAATACGGCAGCCTGGACGGCATCGTCACCCAGACCGACCTGCTCGAAGCCATAGCCGGCGATCTGACGGACGCGGAGGGCGAAGATCCCGACATCGTCGAGCGCGAGGACGGCTCGTTGCTGATCGACGGCTTGATGCCGGCGCACGACGCCTTCTCGCGGCTGGGCTTCCGGCTACGGTCGGCAGACGGCGATTTCCACACCATCGCCGGGTTCGCCTTGGCGCAACTCGGGTACCTTCCCGAGGTCGGCGAGCATTTCAGCTACGAGGGGTGGCGGTTCGAGATCGTCGACATGGACGGCCGGCGGATCGACAAGCTGCTTGCCTACCGAGAGCCCGCCGCCGGAGCGCCGGGCACGCCATAGGCATGCGAAGAGGACTTTGCGGGCGGGGCGGGCCTCTCGAGACCGGGGAAGCCGCCCGCCCGCAGCGACGTTCACCCTTGCCCGGGTGGAAAGTCGGCCGACAGCGCCACCTCGCGCCAGGCCTCGATCTGCTCGAGGCGCTCGGCGAGCTTCTTGGTCACCACATCGTAGCCGAAGGCGCCGAGCACCAGGTGGCGGGGCGCCACCTCCGCCTCCACCGCCTTGATCATGGCCTCCCCGGCGCGGATCGGATCACCGATCTGGGTGCCGCTGCGGCCGCTGATCTGCTGCATGCGCGCACCCGCCGTCTCGGCGTAGTCGGGGCTTTTGAGCGGCGTCTGCTTGAGCGAGCGGCCGGCCCAATCGGTACGGAACGGACCGGGCTCGACGACGATGACCTTGATGCCGAGCGGGGCAACCTCGGCGGCGAGCGCCTCCGAGAAGCCCTCGACCGCGTGCTTCGTGGCCGAATAATAGGCGGAGGCCGGGAAGCCGATGAGGCCGCCGATGGAGCTGATGTTGAGGATGTGGCCCTTGCGCCGGGCGCGCATGCCCGGCAGCACGGCCCGCGTCATGGCGAACAGGCCGAAGACGTTGGCCTCGAACAGCGCCCGAATCTCGGCCTCCACGCCCTCCTCGGCGGCCGCCTGGTAGCCGTAGCCGGCATTGTTGACGAGCACGTCGATGGCGCCGAAGCGCGCCTCGGCGGCGGCGACGGCGCCGCCGATCTGATCGGGCACGGTCACATCGAGCGCGAGCGGCAGCGCCCGGTCGCCGGCGCCGGCGGCAATGTCGGCGACGCGGTCGACGCTGCGCGCCGTCACCACGGCATTCCAGCCGCGGGCCAGCACCAGCTTGGCGAGCTCACGCCCGAAGCCGGTGGAGCAGCCCGTGATGAACCACGTGGGTTTGCTTTGGTCGGCCATAGGGGCCTCCTTCGGTGATCGCTGCGGTTGCGCCAGCATAGCGGCCGAAGCCGCCGCATGTTGGCCCCGCGGCCCTCACCTTGCGCATGCCTGGCCCGTGTCAGGCGAACGGCCGCGCAGTGAGCGGCCGGTCCGAGGGTTGGGGGGCGTTTAACCCTCGAACCGGCCGCATCGCCAGCCCGAAGGCTGGACGATCTCAAGCGACATCGCGGGCTCGTCGAAGCAGGAGTTCTGGTCCGCGAATTTCTGCTTAGGAACGGCTTGGAGCCGCGTGTCCGTCGGCGCCGACGACGACCGACGGAGACGAGTCGGCCGTAGGTGCCTCGGCCCCCGCCTGCCGCCTCGACAGGAGACGGAAGAACAACGGAATGAAGAAGATGGCGATGAAGGTCGCCGCCAGCATGCCCCCGATCACGCCGGTGCCGATCGAATGGCGGCTCGCCGAGCCGGCGCCGCTGCTGATGGCCAGCGGCACGACGCCAAGGATGAAGGCGAGCGACGTCATGACGATGGGCCGGAAGCGCAGGCTCGCCGCCTTGAGCGCCGCGTCGAAGGCCGACAGCCCGGCCCGCTGCTGCTCCGAGGCGAACTCGACGATCAGGATGGCGTTCTTGGCGGCGAGGCCGATCAGCGTGACGAGGCCGATCTGAAAGTAGACGTCGTTCTCGATGCCGCGCAGGGCGATCGCCAGGATGGCTCCGAACAGGGCGAAGGGCACCGCCAGAACCACCGCCAGCGGCAGCGTCCAGCGTTCGTATTGGGCGGCCAGGATCAGGAAGACCATGACCAGGCCGAAGATGAAGCCCAGGTTGCCGCTGCCGGCGGTCGCCAGCTCCTGATAGGCGGAGCCGGTCCAGCCGATGGTGTAGTCGTTGCCCAACGTCTTGGCGACGACGTCCTGAATGGCGGCGATGGCTTGTCCGGACGAGTAGCCAGGAGCCGGATTGCCCAGGATCTTGGCGGAGGGGAAGATATTGAAGCGGTCGACCACGTCGGGGCCGAGCGTGCGGACCACCGAGACGAGCGCGCTCAGCGGCACCATGGCGCCGCCCGACGACCGCACATAGACGTATTGCAGGTCGTCCGGCTTCTCGCGGAAATTGGCTTCCGACGAGAGGCTGACGCGGTAGGTCCGGCCGAACAACGTGAAGTCGTTGACGTAGAGACTGCCGAACGTGCTCTGCATCGTCTCGAATATGGATGAGATCGGGACGCCGAGCGCCTTCGCCTTCTCCTTGTCGACATCGATCCGGTACTGCGGAACGGCGGTGCTGAAGGTGGTGCTGACGCCGCGCAGCTCGGGGCGTTCGTTCGCCGCGGCGATCACCTTCTGCGCGGCAGCCGCCAGCTGGTCGAGCGTGCCGCCGGTGCGGTCCTGCAGATAGAACTCGAAGCCGCCCGTCGTGCTGATGCCCTGGATCGGCGGCGGGTTGAAGCCGAGCATGACGCCGTCCTTGAACTTGCCGTTCACGGCGCCGAGCGTGTTGGCGAGGACGCGGGCATCCTGGTCGGGGGCCTTGCGCTCGGACCAGTCCTTCAGGTTCAAGAAGGCGACGCCGCCGTTGGTCTTGAGGGCGCCGGACAGGAAGTCGTAGCCCGACAGCATGAGCAGGTCCTTGACCGCCGGGTTGGCGCCGACCGCGTCGCTGATGACGGTGTTGGTCGCCACCGTGCGGTCGAGCGAGGCCGCAGGCGGCAGGATGGTGACCAGGAAGACGTAGCCCTGGTCCTCGTTTGGCACGAGGCTGCCGGGCACGCGCTGGAACAGCGTCCAGGTGACGCCGAGCATCGCCGCGATGAGGACCAGCGCGAGCGCCACGTTCCTCAGGATGAAGCGCACGCCGCTCGTATAGCCGCGCGTCAGCGCGTCGAAGCCGCGGTTGAACCAGCGAAACGGCAGCCACGGCTCGCTGTGGCCGGGCTTGAGGAGCAGCGCGCACAAAGCGGGCGTCAGGGTCAGCGCCACCAGCCCCGAGATCACCACGGAGACGGCGATGGTCACCGCGAACTGCCGGTAGAGCTGGCCGGCCAGCCCGCCCAGGAACGACACCGGAATGAACACTGCGCAGAGCACGAGCACGATGGCTACGACCGGGCCGCTGACCTCGCCCATCGCCTGGATGGCCGCCTCGCGCGGGCTCTTGTGCTCGCTCGACATGATGCGCTCGACGTTCTCGAGCACGACGATGGCGTCGTCGACGACGATGCCGATAGCCAGCACCATGCCGAACAGCGTCAGCAGGTTGATCGAGAAGCCGAGCAGATACATGCCGGCGAAGGTGCCGATCAGCGACACCGGCACCGCCACGACCGGGATCAGGGTGGCGCGCCAGTTCTGCAGGAACACGAACACCACCACGACGACCAGCACGATCGCCTCGATGAAGGTGTGCACCACCTCGTCGATCGAGACCTCGATGAACCGCGTCGGATTGAACGGCACCGAGTATTCCAGGCCCTCGGGAAAGCGCTTGGCCAGCCGCTCCATGGTCGCCTCGACGGCGGCCGAGACCTGCAGGGCGTTGGCACCGGGCTGGAGGTAGATGGCGATCGGAACCGTGGGCGCGCCGTTCAGCGTCGCCTTCAGGCCGTAGGTGAGCGCGCCGAGCTCGATACGCGCGACATCCTTCAGCCGCAACGCCCCGCCGCTCTCGTCGGAGCGGATGATGATGTTCTCGAATTCGCGCGGGTCCGCGAGGCGGCCGGGCGTCGTCACGGAATAGGTGAAGGGCTGGCCTGCGCTCATCGGCTCTTCGCCGAAGCGGCCGGCAGCGAACTGGGAGTTCTGCTCGCGGATCGCCACCGAGATGTCGCTGGGCGTCAGGTTGTACTGGGCCACCTTGTCCGGGCGTAGCCAGACCCGCATGGAGTAGTCCGACTGGCCGAACAGCGTCGCATCGCCGACGCCCGGCGTGCGGCGCAGGTCGTCGATGATGTTGATGAGGGCGTAGTTGGACATGAAGATCGCGTCGTAGCGCCCGCTCTTCGACGAGAGCGCCAGCACTTCGAGGATCGAGCTCGACCGCTTGGTGACGGTCACGCCCTGCCGCTGCACCTCCTGCGGCAGCAGCGCCACGGCGCGCTGCACCCGGTTGTTGACGTTGATCGTCGCCTGGTCCGGATTCGTCCCGATCTGAAAATACACCGACATGTTCATGGAGCCGGTGCCGGTCGCCGTCGAGCGCATGTAGATCATGTCCTCGACGCCGTTGACCTGCTGCTCGATAGGGGCAGCGACGGTCTCCGCGATCGTCTGGGCCGTGGCGCCCGGATAGGTGGCCGAGATGGTGACCTCTGGCGGCACGATCTCCGGGTACTGCGCGATCGGCAGCGACCGCATGGCGACCAGGCCGGCCAGCACGATGACGATCGACAGCACCGACGCGAAGATGGGGCGGTCGATGAAGAACTTCGAGAACATCAGCGCGCGCCCGTGGTCGCCGGTGCCTTGTCGGAGCCGCGGTCGGCCACCCGCTCCGCGCCTGGGCCGGCGGACGCGGCCTGCCGCGGCGGCGCGTTCGGCGCGACGGGATTGACGGGCTTGCCGGGGCGAACGCGCATGATCCCGTCGACGACGACGCGGTCGCCCGGCTTCAGGCCATCCTCGACCACCCAGCGCTCGCCGAGATCGTTGGCGAGCCGGATGGGCTGCGGCACCGTGTTGTTGGCGTCGTTCACGACATAGACGAACGGTCCCTGCGGGCCCTGGGACACGGCCTGCTTGGGGATGGCGATGGCATCGGGCAGCGACACGCCCTTCACGGCGACGCGCACGAACTGGCCGGGCAGAAGACGTCCGTCGGGATTGGGAAAGAGGGCGCGCACCTGGATCGTACCGGTCTGCTCGCTGACCAGGCTGGCGGACACGTCGATCCGTCCCGCTCGCGGATAGACCGTGCCGTCGCCGAAGCGGAGCTCGACGGTGACGTCGTTCACCGTGATCGGCTTGGCCAGGCGCGCGTTCAGCTTCTGAAAAGCCTGGTTTTCGGCGTCGGTGAAGGAAAAGTTCACGTAGGCCGGATCCAGCACGGTGACGGTGGTCAGCAACGTCTGCTGGGCCTGCACCAGCGTGCCCTCGGGCGGCGACAGCAGCCGCGTGTTGCCCGACACGGGCGAGCGGATGGTCGTATAGCCCAGGTTCAACCTGGCCGTATCGGCCTCGGCCTGGGCCAGCTGCACGCTGGCCTGCGCCTGATCGCGAGCCGCCAGCGCGTCGTCGCGCTGCTTGTCGGACGCCACCTGCCGGCGCAGCAGCTCCTCGTTTCGCCGCAGCGTGTCCGCAGCCTGGCGAAGCGCCGCCTGCGCCTGCGCGACCTGCGCATTCGCCCGGTCGAGCGCGGCCTGGTACGGCTTGGGATCGATCTGGAAGAGCACCTGCCCCTGCTTGACGGGCGCGCCCTCGACGAACTCGCGCTTGAGCAGCAGGCCGCCGACCTGCGCCCTGATCTCCACGTCGCGGAAGCCGGCGACCCGGCCGGCGTAGACGGTGATCAGCGGGATGGCCTCGGCGCGCGCCGCCAGCACGCTCACCTCCGGCGGCGGCATGGCGACGGAGGCCTGGGCCGGCGGCGGATGCGCGCCGCCCCGCAGCCAGTAATAGCCCGCACCCGCCCCCGCGGCGGCGATCAACAGGATGGCGATCAGACGGCTGGACAAGCGGGGCCCCCGAAGCGCGAAATAGAAACGGGCAACGTTCCCGGGTCCGCCGCGGCGGTGGGAACGCCCCGGGAATGGGTCCCGGGCTTTATTAAACGATACGGTATGGTTTAATAATGGCGTCGACGCGATTTGGCAAGGAGCCGGAGATGTCGGGAAGCGAAGCAGCGGCGGCCGCCGAGCCCGCCTGTCGCAAGGGCGGACGGCCGACCCGCGCCGAGGCGGCCGAGCGCGATGAGCGGCTCATCGAGATCGCCACGAGCCTGTTTATGGAGCGCGGCTTCGAGGCCACGTCGATCGACGCGCTGGCGGACGCCGCCCGCGTCAGCAAGCCGACCGTCTACGCGCGCTACCGTGACAAGCGCGAGCTGTTCGCCGCCGTGCTCAAGCGGCAGATCGAACGTTGGCTGGTGCCCCTGTCCGCCGCCGCCCACACCCAGGTCGACGTGCACGACAAAGCGGCCCTGGAAGCCATGCTGGTGGATGTCGCCCGGCAGATGGTGGCGCTGTCCTCGACGCCCGGATCCATCGCGCTCAGCCGTATCCTGTCGGCCCAGGCGCCGCATTTTCCCGAGCTGGCGCAACTCGCCTTCGAGGAAGGATGGCAGAAGGCGGTGGCGGCGACAGCGCGGATGCTGGACAGCGTCGCCTCCCGGGGCCTGGTCCGCATCGACGACCCCGCGATGGTCGCCGACCTGTTCCTGAGCCTCGTCTTGGGTCCGGTGACACGCCATCACGGCCATTGCGCGGAGCTGCCGGCCGCAGCCCAGGACGAGCGCCTCGTCAAGGCGGTCAGCCTGTTCCTGAACGGGGCTCTACCCCGCGGCTGACCTGCTGCGACAACTGCGGCGATTCTTGATCAAACCATAAGCACATCGAGTTATTTTATGTGCATGCTGCCTCCGTGCGAGCAAACAGGGGCCGTCGCAAGTTATAGTGCGTCTGGCGACAAGTCGCCTCGCAATCTCCCCTCCTAGGCTTCCTCCCCTGTGATGCGGCCCGCGGCGCGTCCGTCGGCGGTCAAACATGAGGGAGAGTGCGATGGCGAGGGACGATCTCGACAAGGTCCGGTGCGGGCGCGGTGGCTGGGCCGGCCGCGGCCTCCTGATGCTCGGCGCCGTCTGCGCGCTGGCGCTGGCGGCGCCCCGGCAGGCCCGGGCGGAGGCCTCCGAGGCGCCGCCCTCATGCCAGCAATTGCAGGCGAAATATCCGTCGCTCAAGGGCAAGACGCTGGTCAACGCCATCAACCCGCACACCCCCGGCTACGAAGCGCTCGATCCGAAAGATCCCAGCAAATACATCGGCTTCGACATCGACCTGGGTGAGACCATCGGCAAGTGCCTGGGCTTCACCATGACCTACAAGCCGGTGACCTTCGCAGCCCTGCTGACGACGTTGGCCAGCGGCCAGGCCGACATCGTCATCTCCGACATCTACGCCACCGAGGAGCGCGCCAAGGCGGCCGACTTCATCACCTACTCCAAGGTGTTCGACGGCGTCCTGGTGGCCAAGGGCAACCCCAAGAAGATCACCGGCATCAATACCTCCCTGTGCGGCACCGCCGCCGCCGAGAATACCGGCTATGTGGAGGTGCCCCTGATCCAGGCCCTGGCCGAGCAGTGCAAGGCCGAGGGCAAGCCGGCGCCGACGATCCAGCTCTACGACAACAACGCCAATTGCATCCAGGCGATCCTGGCCGGACGTGCCGATACGTACATCAACGACGTCAATACCGTCGACCAGGCGGTGAAGGCCTACCCGGACAAGCTGGAGAAGGCGGTTGCGGTCACCCTGCCCTATTCGGTCGGCATCGCCGTGCCCAAGGGCAAGACCGAGTTTCGCGATGCCATCCTCGCGGCGCTGATCGAGATCCAGAAGGCGGGCATCGAGACCGAGCTGCTGAAGAAGTGGTCGCTCGATGCCGGCACCCTCGAAGAGCCCCGTATCCTCACCACGAACTAGATCTGGATGGTTTTCTTCGAATCATCATCCGGCTCTAAGTCTTTGTCTTGAGCATGATCTTGTCCAAAAACCGGCGTCCACTTTTTGGGATCATGCGCTAATGGATCTGTTCGTCCACTACCTCAGCCTGCCGTACCTGATCCAGGGCATCTGGTTCACGCTCGCCGTGACCGCGCTCGGTCTGGCCGGCGGGCTGATCGGGGGGCTCGTGCTGGCCGCCATGCAGCTCAGCCGCTTCTGGCCGCTGGCGGCGCTCGCCCGGGCCTATACGGTCATCTTCCGCGGCACGCCGCTCATCCTCCAGCTCGTCTTCGCCTACGACGCGCTGCCCCACATCGGGCTGAAGCTCAGCGCCATGGCCGCGGCGGGTCTGGCGCTGGCCGCCAACGAGGCGCCGTTCATCGCCGAGATCCTGCGCTCCGGCGTGCTCGGCGTCGACCGCGGCCAGATCGCCGCCGGCCAGGCGCTGGGCATGACGCCCGGCGTGCTGATGCGCCGGATCATCGCCCCGCAGGCCATCCGCGCCATGGTGCCGGCGTTCGGCAACGAGGCGGTGAGCACGCTGAAGAACTCGTCGCTCGCCTCGGTCATCTCGGTGCAGGAACTGACGCTGCGCAGCACCCAGCTCGCCTCCTCCACCTTCGATTTCTTTTCGATCTTCTTCGCCTCCGGCCTGATGTACCTGGTGCTCACCGGCGGCATCGCCGCCATCCAGCTCATCGCGGAGCGGCTGCTCGATCTCGACCGCGCGCCGCGGCGCGGCGGTCTCGCCCGCCTGTTGCCCTGGCACCGCGAGGCCGTCGCGCCGGCAGCGGTGCCGCAACCCGCGCCGGAGCCGGCGCCGCTCCGGGTAGCCTACGACGCAGCCGCGTCACGAGCCGCCAAGACGGCCCCCGCCGATCGCGGCAAGCGCGCCGCCATGCTTGCCGGCAACAACGTGGCGGTCGAGGTCGCCGGCCTGCGCAAGACCTACGGCCAGCAGACCGTGCTCGACGGCGTCGATCTCGCCGTGCCCATCGGCGAGGTGGTGGCGCTGCTCGGCCCCAGCGGCTCCGGCAAGAGCACGCTGCTGCGCTGCATCAATCACCTGGAGGCCCCGGATGCGGGGCTGGTGCGGGTGGGCGGGCAACGGCTCGGCTACCGCGACGACGGCCGGCTGCTGAGCCCGCGGGCGGTGGCGCAGCAGCGCGCCGACGTCGGCGTCGGCATGGTGTTCCAGCAGTTCAACCTGTTCGGCCATCTCACCGCAGTCGAGAACGTCGCCGGCCCCCTGCGCTGGGTGCATCACCTGTCGCGGCTCGACGCGGAGCGGCGGGCGCGCGAGCTCATCGACCGCGTCGGCCTGAGCCACCGGGCCGACGCGCTGCCGCGCCACCTGTCGGGCGGCCAGCAACAGCGCGTCGCCATCGCCCGGGCGCTGGCCCCGAACCCGAGCGTGCTGCTGCTCGACGAGCCGACCTCGGCGCTCGACCCGGAGCTCGTCGGCGAGGTGCTCGAGGTGATCCGCCGCCTCGCCGTCGAGGACGGGCTCACCATGATCATCTCCACCCACCAGTTGCGCTTCGCCGACGAGGTGGCGGACCGCGTCGTCTTTCTGGCCGAGGGCGTCATCCGCGAGGAAGGGCCCGCGCACGAGGTGCTGACCCGGCCCAAGCACCCCCTCACCGCCCGCTTCCTCAGCACCATGGCCGCCGAGCGCCCGCTGCAATCGTCAGCCTGAGCCCGTTCCGGTCGTTCCCGATCCTTCCTTGAGGCGGCGCGCCCGCCCGACGAGGCACTCCATGAGGCACCACACCCTTCCCGTGTCGCCGGCGACCGTCCACTGGGGCTATTTCAGCAAGGTGGTGGCGCCGGCACTCACCGTGCGCTCGGGCGACCGCGTCACCATCGAGACGCTGACCCATCACGCCGGCGACGACTACGAGCGCATGGTCTCCGGCGACCCGGGCGCCGAGAGCGTGTTCCGCTGGACCCGCGAGCACAAGGCGGTGGCCCGCCGCGGCGCCGGCCCGACCGAGGGACCGTTCCTGCGCGGCGCCGGCGAGGGCCTCGGCGTCCACCTGCTGACCGGCCCCGTCGCCATCGAAGGCGCCGAGCCGGGCGACGTCCTCGAGGTGCGCATCCTCGACATCCGTCCGCGCCCGAGCTGCCACGCCTGCCACGCCGGGCGCTGCTTCGGCTCCAACGCCGCAGCCAACTGGGGCTTCCACTACCACGATCTGATCGAGGAGCCGAAGCCGCGCGAGGTGATCACCATCTTCGAGCTCGACGCCTCGGGCGAGCCCTTCGCGCGCGCGGTCTACAACTACGTCTGGACGCCGCAGGCCGACCCGGACGGCGTCGTCCATTCCACCATCGACTATCCCGGCGTGCCGGTGAACCACGCCCTGGTGCGCAAGCGCGAGAACATCCTGGCCAACGTCAGGGTGCCGGCGCGCCTGCACTTCGGCACCATGGGCCTGGCACCGGCGGAGGCCGACTTCGTCAGCTCCATCCCGCCCGGCTACACCGGCGGCAACATCGACGACTGGCGCATCGGCAAGGGGGCGCGGATGTATTACCCGGTCGCAGTGGCCGGCGGCTTCTTCTCGGTGGGCGACCCCCACGCCGCCCAGGGCGACAGCGAGCTCGGCGGCACCGCCATCGAGACCTCGCTGACCGGCGACTTCGCGTTCGTCCTGCACAAGCACCGCGACCTCGGCGGCACCATCCTGGAGGGGCTGACCCATCCGCTGCTGGAGACGGACCAGCAATGGTCGGTCTACGGCTTCACCTTCCCCAACTACCTGGCCGAGCTCGGCGCCGAGGCACAGACGGAGGTGGCGAACCACGCCAGCCTCGACAAGGCCATGCGCGACGCCTTCCGCAAGCTGCGCCGCTTCCTGATGACGGTGCACGGGCTGAGCGAGGACGAGGCCATCGCGCTGATGTCCGTGGCGGCGGATTTCGGCGTGACGCAGGTGGTCGACGCCAATTGGGGCGTGCACGGCTCGATCCGCAAGAGCGTCTTCACTTGCACGCCGGCGTGAGCGCGCCGGCTGCCGGGCGGCGGCGCCTGCCTGCACGGGCACCGCGTGGCACGGCGATTGCCTCGCGTCGGGCGAGTTTTGCAGGTCGCCGCATGAGCCTTCGCCAGTTCACCAGCGAATCCTATCCAGCGCAGACGCGCCACGATGCCTGGCAGGACGTGCTCGCCACGCTGGGCCTGCGCTCCACGCCGGCGCCGCCGCAGGACGGCGCCCACGCCACCGCCGTGCTGCGCGGCTCGGCCGACGGCATCGCCGTGGCGCGGCTCTCGGCGGGCGCGCAGATGCTGTCGCCGCTGCCGCTGCGCGGCGAGCTGCCGCTCGTGCTCGTCTTCGCCGACGACGGCGCGCTCCTGGCGCAGGACGACGGTCTGGCGGCCATTCCCACGGGCGATGTCGTCGTGCTGCCGCGCCGCGCGGCCTGGCGGATCGTCATTCGCCAGGACGTGCGGGTGGCAGCCCTGTCGGTGACGGCTTTGGCCTTCCGCGGCCGCAAGCTCGGCCCGCTGCAGCTCGGCGGTGCCCGCGTCGTCGCGGCGGAGGCGCTCGCGGCGGTATTGGCCCGAGCGCTGGAAGCCGCCGCACAGGACCTGGAGACGATGCCCCCGGCGGACTGGGCCGCCGTCGACCAGAGCCTGGCCGAGCTGCTGCTGACGCTGGCCCATCGCTTGCCGCCGCCGGACGGCGCCGGCGCGGCGAGCACCGCCGCCCGGGCGGCCCTGCTGCACCGCATCTGCCAGACCATCGAGCGCCGGCTCGACGACCCCGATCTGACGCCGGTCCGCGTGGCCCAGATGGAGGGCATCTCCGAGCGCTACCTGCAGAAGCTGTTCGAGGGCACAGGGGACAACTTCACCAGCTACCTGCGCGAGCGCCGGCTCACCCGGACCCGGGCCGAGCTGGCGGACCCGGCCGAGGCGCATCATTCGGTGTCGGAGATCGCCTTCCGCTGCGGCTTCACCGATGCTGCCAACTTCAGCCGCGCCTTCCGCGAGCGCTTCGGGCTGTCGCCGCGCGCCTTTCGCCAGCAGGAGGCCGAACGGCTCGCCGCGAGTTCCGGCCCGCTGGGCCAGCGCGGCTGGCCGCAGGAAGCCCTGACGCAGCTTCGCGCTCTGCGCGGCCCGATCGGCGTCGCCGCCGACGTGGCGGAGGGCGCCCGCCGGCAGCCGGCTCCGGTGCCCGGCGCGGCCCCCGTCCATCATCACGTGCCGGCCGACGCCGCCCACGTGCATTGGGGCTTCTTCAGCCGCTCGCTCGAGCCGCTCATGGAGATCGCCTCCGGCGACACCGTCACCATCGAGACGTTGACGCAGCACGCCTCCGACGACCCCGAGCGGATGATCGCCGGCGACCCCGGCGCCGAGAGCGTGTTCCGCTGGACGTCCGAGGCCAAGGCCGTCGACCGCCGCGGCGCCGGCCCCATGGACGCGTCGGTCTACGGTCGGGGCGCCGGCGAGGGCTTCGGCGTGCACATCTGCACCGGCCCCATCGCGATCAAGGACGCGCAGCCCGGCGACGTGCTGGAGGTGCGCATCCTCGATATCGTGCCCCGCCCGAGCCGCAGCCCGGCCTTCGCGGGGCGCGTCTTCGGCAGCAGCGCGGCGGCCTGGTGGGGCTACCACTATGGCGAACTGCTGAGCGAGCCCCGGCCGCGCGAGACGGTGACCGTCTACGAAATCTTCGCCGACGACCCCGCGCCGCACGCCCGCGCCGCCTACGCCTTCCTCTGGGAGCCGCAGACCGATCCGTTCGGTGTCGTCCACGCCACCTACGACTATCCCGGCGTGCCCGTCATGCCTGGTAGCGTGGCCCGCCGGCAGGCCGTGCTCGAGGGCGTCCGCATTCCGCTTCGCCTGCACTTCGGCGTTATCGGCGTGGCCCCCAGGGAGGCGGAGCTGGTCGACTCGGTGCCACCGTCCTACTTCGGCGGCAACCTGGACAACTGGCGCCTCGGCAAGGGCGCCACCGTCTATCTGCCGGTGTCGGTGCCCGGCGCTCTGCTCTCGGTCGGCGATCCGCACGCCGCCCAGGGCGACGGCGAGCTCGGCGGCACGGCGATCGAGTGCTCGATGACCGGCACGTTCCAGGTGACGCTGCACAAGAAGGCCGACCTCGCCGGGCGCCCCTTCGCCGACCTCACCTATCCGCTGATCGAGACCGAGACGGATTGGGTGCTGACCGGATTCAGCCACCCCAACTACCTCGCCGAGTTCGGCGCCAAGGGACAGAGCGAGGTCTACGCCAAGTCGTCGCTCGATCTCGCCATGAAGGATGCCTTCCGCAAGGTGCGCCGCTTCCTGATGAGCACCCGGGGCCTGAGCGAGGACGAAGCGATCGCGCTGATGTCGGCGGCCGTCGACTTCGGCATCACCCAGGTGGTCGACGGCAATTGGGGCGTGCACGCCATCCTGAGCAAGCGCCTGTTTAGCGCATGATCCCCAAGAGTGGACACCGGTTCTTGGGCAAGATCGTGCTCGAGACAAAGACTTGGAGCCGCACAAAGACTTGGAACAGCACAAAGGCTTGAGCCGCCAGATAGGAGAACCTGTTGCAGTTTCACATGATCGCCGGCGGGCCCCGGCCGGTGGCGCCGTTCAGCCACGCGGTCGAGACCGACGGCTTCGTCTTCGTGACCGGCCAGATGCCCGACTCTCCGCACGCGCCGGGCGTGCTGCCGGAGGGGATCGTCGGCCAGACCCGCGCGGTGATGGCCAACCTGCGCCTGGTGCTCGCCGGCCTCGACCTCGGCTTCGAGCATGTGGTGATGGCGCGGATCTACCTGACCCGCTTCAAGGACGACTATGCCGCCATGAACGAAACCTACCGAAGCTATTTCGCCGATGGCCGCCTGCCCGCGCGCACCTGCGTCGGCGTCACCGGCCTCGCCTACGACGCGCGGATCGAGATCGACCTCGTGGCGCGGCGGCCGGGATAGCGACCCGGCGCATGGAAGCTCTGAACCAGCCGCAAGCGCGGTCTCCGCTCACGACCACAGCAGCGTCGGCTCGCGCTCCTTGACGCTGACCGCGAAGCCTGACGGGCCGATGTCGTTGAAGAAGCGTTTGAAGGTGTCGATGAACTGACGCACGAACAGCGGCTTGGCGTTTCCGTAAAGATCGGCGACCAGCAGCGTCGGCGGCTGTAGATCATCGAGCAGAGGCCGGCGCACGATCGCCTCTCCATCCGTCGTCGCCCGTCCGACCGGCCGCATGTTGAGGATGGACATGCCGAAGCCCGACGCCACCGCCGAACGGACGGTCTCGTAGGAGCGGGTATGGAACCGCACCTCGGGGCTCTCCGCCGCCACGTCGAACAAGGTGACGAGGTAGGTCGACGTCCGCGGCATATCGAGCAGGACGAAGGGGCGGCTGGTGAGTTCAGACAGCCATAGGGCGTCCTTCTTCGCCAGGGGGTCGTCCATGTGCAGAAGCGCGTGGGCGGGCACCTTGCAGACCCGCGTGATGCTGCCGGTGTGGGTGAGCCCGATATCGTAGAGAATGGCGAGGTCGATCTTCCCTTCGGCAAGCCAGGCCTGCAATTGAACCTGGTCGCCCTCCAGAAGATCGATCTCGACATCGCCGACATCGTCGACGAACCTGCGCAGCATCTCGGGCATGAACAGAGCCCCGAAAGGCTCGAAGCAGCCGATCCGCAGCACCTTCGGCACACGCTCCGTCAGATCCCCGATCGCCCGGTTGAACTCGGTCGCCGCCGACAACATGACCCGGGCCGCGCCGACGAAGCGCTCGCCCGCAGGCGTGATCCGCGCGCCGCGCGCCGGGCGCCGCTCGAAGATCCGCGTGCCCATCTCGCCCTCGGCCAGGGTGATGGCGGCGAGAATGGACGACTGGGAAATGTGCAGGGTCTTGGATGCCGCCTGCACGCTGCCCTGCCGGGCGACCTCACACACATAGCGCAGCTGCCGGACGGTGAGGTTCATAGCAACCCTGTTCTTACATTAGATGTATGAAGTTCTGTGAAACAATACATTTTTTAAGCGCGACCGGAAGCATCAAACTCGCAACTGATCCCGGCCCCCTGCCGATAGTCGAAGCTGGGAACAAAAATAGGAAAAGCGCAGAAATGCCCTTCAGCACGCCCCTTGCAGGGGCCACTGAGCTGTGCCGCTTGGGCGCAGCCGAGCTCACGGATGCCTACCGCATGGGCTCGCTCTCGCCGGTGGAGATCGCAACCGCCACGATGGACCGCGCCGAGGAGACCAACCCTCGCTTCAACGCCTTTACGTTCGTCGATCGTGAGGGCGCGCTCGCCGCCGCGGCCGCTTCGGAGGCTCGCTGGCGCGCCGGCACGCCGCTGTCGGCCATCGACGGCGTGCCGACGACGCTGAAGGACATCGTCTGGGTCAAGGGCTGGAGCGTGCGCTACGGCAGCGCCACGACGCCGGCGGCTCCTTACGGCGACGACGCGCCGGCGGTCCAGCGGCTGCGCGCGGCGGGCGCCGTCTTCATCGGCCAGACCACGACGCCGGAGTTCGGCTGGAAAGCCATCACCGACAGCGCTCTGTTCGGCATCACCCGCAACCCCTGGAACCCTGCCAAGACGCCGGGCGGCTCCTCCGGCGGTGCCGCCGTCGCCGCCGCGGTCGGCGCAGGCGTCCTGCATCTCGGCACCGACGGGGGCGGCTCGATCCGCGTTCCGGCCTCCTTCACCGGCATCGTCGGCCACAAGCCGACCTACGGCCGCGTGGCGGCGCATCCGGCGAGCTCGTTCGGGACCGTGGCCCATATCGGCCCCATGACGCGCTGTGTCGCGGATGCTGCTGCCATGCTGGCGGCCATGGCGGGCCGCGACCTGCGTGACTGGGCGCAAGGCCCCGGGGTGCTGCCGCCGCTCGGCGGAGATGCGGAAGACTTGCGCGGCAAGCGTATCGGCTACTGGTCGACGCCCGCCTCCGGGACGGTGGCGCCGGAGGTCGCATCGCATGTCGGCGCGGCGGCGGCGAAGCTTGAAGCGTCCGGTGCTGTTGTCGAGCCCATCGAGCTGCCTGCGGACGATCTGCTCCACGTCTTCAACCACCACTGGTTCTCCGGCGCGGCAGCGCGGCTCGCCGTGGTCCCGGAGGCCGAGCGCGGCGGCATCGATCCCGGCTTTCTGGAGATCGCCCGGATCGGCGCGGCCTATACCGCGCCCCAGCTCGTGGCGGCACAGGGTCGCCGCGGCGAATTCGGATCGGCCATGGATCGGCTGATGACCAAGTTCGACTACATCGTATCCCCGGGCACCGCCCTGCCGGCCTTCGACGCGGGATTGGACGTGCCGGCGGGCAGCGCCTACCGGCACTGGACGGAATGGGCCGGCTTCAGCTTTCCCATCAACCTCAGCCAGCAGCCGGCTTGTGTGATCCCATGCGGCGTGACGGCCGACGGATTGCCGGTCGGCCTCCAGATCGTTGGCGCACGTGGCGAGGACGCCCGCGTCCTGTCCGCGGCCGCAGCGATCGAAAGCATCCTCGCCAGCTCAGCATAGATCGATCTACGGCAAGTATAACCGGCGACAAGAGGGGTAACCACGATGATGAACCGACGAGACATATTCAAAGGAGCAGTGGGAGCCGGTGCCGCCGGCGGGCTGCTCCTCGCGGAGCTGAACAGCACGGCGCAGGCGCAAAGCGCCAAGCCGATCCCGGTCGGCTCCGCCTTGCCGATGTCGGGCATCGCCGCCGCCGACGGCATCGAGTTCAAGAACGGCCTGGAGCTGGCCGCTCAGGAGATCAACGCGGCCGGCGGCATTCTCGGCCGGCCGATCGAGCTGCACATCGAAGATACGAAGGAAATGGGCGCCGACCTCGTCACCCAGTCCATGCAGCGCCTCGTCGACCGCCACGCCACGCCGGCGATCATCAACGGCTACAACCTCGGCACCAACATGGCCGAGATGGATGTCGCAGCCGACAACGACATCATCATGATGCACTACAACACGCTGATCTCGCACAACGAGAAGTTCAAGACCGATCCGGCCCGCTACTACGGATCGTTCCAGGGCGATCCGCCGGAATACTGGTATGGCCCAGGCTGTCTGAACTTCCTCAAGAACCTCTCCGAGGGCGGCCAGTGGAAGGCGCCCAACAAGAAGATCGCGATCATCCCATCGGCCAACGAATATTCGATCGTCATCGCCAACGCCATCCGCGACAAGGCCAAGGACTACGGCTTCGAGGTCAGCCTGTTCGAGACGGTGCCGTTCCCGACCAACCAGTGGGGACCGACGCTGGCCAAGCTGCGCCAGGATCCGCCGGCGGCGATCCTGGTGACGCACTTCCTGCCCCAGGACCTTGCCCAGTTCATGGTGCAATTCCTGCAGAAGCCGACGAACAGCCTGGTCTACATGCAGTACGGGCCGTCGCTGCCGGCCTTCCGCGAGATCGGCGGCGCCAACATCAACGGCGTGCTGTACTCGACGGTGATCGGCTGCCTGCCGGATGCGTTCTCCAAGTCGTACCGGGAGGCCTATCGCGCCAAGTTCGGCCCGACCTCGGCCTATATCACGGGCTCGCAGACCTATGATGGCCTCTGGATGTGGGCCATCGCGGCCGCGATCGCGGGCGGCCCCGGCGAGCCCTTCAAGAAGGAGCAGGTGAGCAAGGTCGCCGCCGTCATGCGCCGCAACGTCTATCGCGGCGTCAACGGCACCTACCGCGCCGACCCGGCCGGCCAGTCGGCCTATTGCTACCCCACCCAGGTGGCCGATCCCTCGCTCGGCATGCCGCACCAGTTCCTGCAGCACCAGGACTACAAGACCGATCCCAAGCTGATCGCGCCGGCGCTCTATGCCACCGACGCCTTCGTGCTGCCGCCCTGGATCAAGTGAGCGCGCAGGGCGAGCCATGCCTGCCGCGGCGCCGGCCGCAGCCTCCACCGGCGCCGTGGCAACAGGGAGCGGGATCATGATGGACGCGGGCCCCTTGCTCGATTGCGAGAACGTGGTGAAGCGGTTCGGCTCGCTCGCCGCCGTGGACGGCATGTCGCTGACGGTCAGGCCGGGCGAGATCGTCGGCATCGGCGGTCCCAACGGCGCCGGCAAGACCACCTTCTTCGATGTCGTGACCGGCATCACGCCGACGACCGAGGGGCGCATGCGCTTCGACGGCCAGGACATCACCGGGCTCGGCGCCGACCGCATCTGCCAGCTCGGCATGGCGCGCACCTTCCAGCTCAACGCCGCCTTCGAGAGCCTGACGGTTCGCGAGAACATCGACATCGCCGCCTACTTCGGACGGCAGCGGCGCCCGCTGCCCGGCTTCCGCCTCGGCAAGGCCGTCCGCGAGCATACCGAGGAGGCGCTGGCCTTCGTCGGCCTGGCCGACAAGGCGGATGAGACCGTCGCCCAGCTTCCGGTGCTCGATCGAAAACTCTTGATGATCGCCGGCGCCATCGCCACCAAGCCCAGGATCCTGTTCCTCGACGAGCCCGTCGGCGGCCTCAACACCACCGAGATCGGCCAGGTGATGGATCTGGTCTCGCGGCTCAAGGACGACGGGCTCACCGTCGTACTCATCGAGCACGTCATGCGCTTCCTGCTGGCGCTGTCGAGCCGCGTGCTGATCATGCACCACGGCAAGAAGATTTTCGAAGGGCTGCCGAGCAAGGTCGCGGAAGATCCGATCGTGGTCGAGACGTATCTCGGCGAAGGCACGCAGAAGCGGCTCAAGACCTTCTTCGCGGAAGGTGCCGTCAAAGACGAGGTCCACGCGTGACCGGTTCCGCGCCCCCACCCGTCCTGAGCCTGTCCCACGTCGTCTCCGGCTACAAGGAGCTGGATGTCCTCAAGGGCGTCTCCTTCGACGTAGCCGCCGGCGAGTGCGTCACCGTGGTCGGCCCCAACGGCCATGGCAAGTCGACGCTGCTGAAGACGATCTCCGGCCTCGTGCCGCTCAAGCAGGGCTCGATCGCCATCGACGGCCAGACGCTCCCGGCCAAGCCGCACGCGGTGGCTGCCCTTGGCGTCGCGCACGTGCCGCAGGGCGACCTGTTGTTTCCCGAGATGAGCGTGCTCGATAACCTGCTGATGGGGGCCTATCTGGTGCCCAACAAGGCCGAGGTCGGGCGCCGCCTCGAGGAAGTCTACTGGCTGCTGCCCAAATTGTCGGAGCGCCGCCATCAGATCGCCTCCTCCCTCTCGGGCGGCGAGCGGCGCATGGCCGGCATCGGTCGCGGGCTGATGATGGGCGGCCGCATCCTGCTCATCGACGAGCCATCTCTCGGCCTCGCCCCGCTCATCATCGAGCAGATCTACGGCGTCATCGCCGAGCTCTCCAAGAGCGGGCGCACGATCCTGCTGGTGGAGGAGAACCCCGCCCGCGTCGCCGATCTGGCGGACCGCATCCACCTGCTCGACGACGGCGAGATCTTCTGGTCCGGCCCGGCGGCCGAGCTGCTGGCCCGCGACGAGCTTCTCGCCACCTATCTCGGAGGCTGACGGACCTTGCTTGACATCCTGACATCGATCGTCGTCGCCGGCCTCACCACGGGCGCGCTCTATGCGCTGGCGACCGTCGGCCTCTCCCTGGTCTGGGGCTCCATGGGGATGCTCAACATGGCGCACGCCGCCATGCTGACCTTGGGCGGCTATGCGGCCTTCACCGCCACGACCGCGCTCGGCCTGCCGCCCGCCATCGGCTTCCTGGCCGCGATCCTCGCCGGCGCCGTCGCCGGCGGCCTCCTCTATGTCCTCATCGTCCGCAACCTGCTCAAGAGCGACAAGACGGTCTTCGAGTACAACGTGATGATCGCGACCGTCGGCATCGGCATCGCGCTTGAGAACGCCATCCTGCTGACCTATGGCGGCCAGCCCCTGAAGCAGCCCATCTCCGCCACGGGGTCGCTCGATCTCGGCTGGCTGACCCTGCCCTATCAGAACCTGCTCATCATCGCCGTGGTCATCGCGGTCATGGCGCTCGTCGCCCTGCTGCTCGGCCGCACCCGCATGGGCCGGGCCATCCGGGCGACGGCGCAGAACCGCGACGCGGCCCAGCTGTTGGGGGTGCCCGTCAACCGCGTCTACTTCCAGGTCCTCGTGCTCTCCGGCGGCCTGGCCGGCGCCTGCGGCGTCATGGTGAGCTCCATGACGCAGCTGTCGCCGCCGCTCGGCAACGACCCGATGCTGAAGGCCTTCATCATGTGCGTGGTGGCAGGCCTCGGCAATCTGCCCGGCGCCGTTGCCGCCGCCTTCGGCCTCGCCCTGTTCGAGGCCTTCGTCCAATACGCCGCCGGCGCCCGCTGGGGCTTTCCCGCGCTGCTCTTCGTCGTCGTGGCCGTGCTGATCTGGCGCCCGTCGGGCCTCTTCGGGCGCGCCCTGATCCGCCGCATGTGAGGATGGCCATGACCACCCGCTCCTCCTCCGCCGGCATCTCCCGCGCCGCCAAAGGCGATCTGGCCATCAGCCTGCTCCTGGTGGCGGCGGCCGTCGCGCTGCCGTTCATCGTCGACAGCCGCTACATCATGGGCCAGGTGGTGCTGGCGCTGTTCTACGCGACGATCGCCTCGCAGTGGAACCTGCTGTTCGGCTTCGCCGGGATCTTCTCGCTGGCGCAAATGGCGATCTTCGCCTTCGGCGGCTACGCCACGGCGATGATCTGCTTCTACTTCGGCTGGAACATCTGGGCCGCGCTGCTGCCCGGCGCGCTGGCCGCCGTCGGCTTCTCGCTGATCGTCGGGCTCGCCTGCCTGCGCCTGTCCGGCGTCTATGTGGCGCTGCTGACGCTGGCCATCGCGCAGACCATGTATCTGCTGATCGTCACCGACACCGAATGCTTCAAGATGGTGGGGTCGATCTGCCGCCAGTTCACCGGCGGCGCCGTCGGCTTCGCCCGCTTCGGCGACTTCGGCACGCGGGCGCTGTTCAAGGGCCAGTGGCTGGTCGCCAACTACGCCATCGCGGCGGTGCTGTTCGCCGTCACCATGATCTTCACCTACGCGGTCATCAAGAGCCCCATCGGGCTCGCCTTCCGCGGGCTGCGCGACAATCCCGGCTACGCCGTCGCCCGCGGCGTCAACCGCTTCCAGGCGCAGTTGCTGGTGTTCGGCATATCGGCGTTCTTCACCGGTCTCGCCGGCGGCCTCTATGCCGGGCACTTCCAGGCCATCGGCCCCGGCATCCTGTCCATGTCCCAGCTGATGTTCATCATTGCCATCACCGTCGTCGGCGGGGTCGGCACCTTTTGGGGCCCGCTGCTGGGAACCGTCGTGCTGGTCGCGGCCGACGAGCTGATGCGCGAGGCGGGCGAGTTCCGGACGCTGGGTCTCGGCCTGATCATCGCCTTCGCCATCGTGCTGATGCCGCGCGGCCTCGTCGGGCGCCTGGGCGACCTCGTGCGGTGGCTGGGCCGCCGCAGCGCCGCGCCGCGCGGCGCCAAGCTTCTGGAGAGCCCGGCCGAAGCCGGGGAATAGGGGAACCCATGTTCGACACCATCATCATCGGCGCCGGCTCCGCGGGTTGTGTGCTCGCCAACCGGCTGAGCGCCGACCCGGGCCGCAAGGTCCTGGTGCTGGAGGCCGGTCGCGCCGCCCCCTTGGCGTCCGATATCCCGTCCGACTGGGTGACGATGTTCAACACCGGCGCCGATTGGGGCTACTACACCGAGCCGCAGGCGGGTTGCCGCGGCCGCCGCATCTTCTGGCCGCGCGGCAAGATGATCGGCGGCTCCGGCGCCCTCAACGCCATGATCTACATCCGCGGCCTGCCGTCCGACTACGAGGCGTGGGAGGCGATGGGCTGTCCGGGCTGGGGCTGGAACGACGTGTTTCCCGTCTTTCTCGCGTCCGAGGGCAACGCGGACATCAAGGACAGCTTCTACCACGGCAATGACGGGCCGCTGCACATCGGCAACGTGCCCTATGTCGACCACTACGAGAAGCTGTGGGTCGAGGCCGCCCAGGCCGCCGGCTACGCCTACAACCCCGACTACAACGGCGAGACGCAGGAAGGTGTCGGCTTCTTCCAGTTCACGATCAGGAACGGCGAGCGCTGGGGCACCGGCAAGGCCTACCTCCGGCCGGCGCTCGAACGGCCGAACCTGACGCTCAAGGCGGGCGTGCTGGTCACCGGCCTGATCATCGAAGGGGGCCGCGTCAAAGGCGTCAAATACCTCGTCGACGGAGTGCCGGAGACGGCGTACGCGGCGAGCGAGGTGGTGCTGTCGTCAGGCGCCGTCGGCTCCTGCCAGCTCCTGATGCTCTCCGGCGTCGGGCCCGCAGCGGAGCTCGAAGCGGCGGGCGTCGCGCCGGTGCACGATCTGCCGGGCGTCGGCAAGGATCTGCAGGACCACCTCAACATTCCGATCACCTTCTACACCAAGGAGCCGATGGGTATCGGAGCCTGGACCGACGAGATCCTGGCGGCGAGCTTCGACGAGTGGCGGGACCAGCGGACGGGCATCCGCACCTCGCCGTGGGTCGCCTCGGGCGGGCATGTGTGCAGCCGGCCCGGCGTCGAGCCGGACATCCAGCTCTACGGTGCCATCAGCCCCCACCGCGACTACGCCCGCTTCCTCGGCGGCCAGTCGGGCATTACGGCGCACGCGACGCTGCAACGGCCGAACAGCCGCGGCGAGATCAAGCTGCGCTCCGCCAATCCGGTCGAATACCCGTCCATCGATCCGAAATACTTCGTCAGCGACCCCGACGGCCTCGATCTCGCCACCATGGTCGAGGGCATCAAGATCAACCGGCGGATCATGCAGCAGTCGCCCGTCAGGGAGCTCGTCGACTACGAGGTGAGCCCCAGCGCCGAGTGCAAGACCGACGCCGAGATCGCCGACTACGTGCGCGGCCACATGACGACGCTCTATCATCCGTCCAGCACCTGCCGGATGGGGACCGACGCCATGGCGGTGACCGACCCGGCGACGCTCAAGGTGCGTGGGCTCGAGGGCATCCGTGTCGCCGACGCGTCCGTTATCCCCAAGATGGTCTCCGGCAACCTGAACGCGCCGACGATCATGGTCGCCGAGCGCGCCGCCAAGATGATCCTCGCCAGCTAAGGTCATATCGAGATGAACGTCACCCCCGCCGCGGGCCAATGGCGCGACAAGGCCACCAGGCTCGCGTTCGAAGGCCGCCTCTTCATCGACGGCGAGTTCCGCGAAGCCCTCTCCGGCGCCAAGTTCGAGAGCATCAACCCGGCCGATGACAGCGTCATCGCCGCGGTCTCGCGCGGCGATGCGGCCGACATCGACCGCGCCGTGGCCGCCGCCCGCAAGTCCTTCAAGTCGGGCGCCTGGTCCCGGCTCGCGCCACGGGCGCGCATGGAGGTGCTGCTGCGGTTTGCCGGGCTCATCGAGGCGCACGCCCACGAGTTCGCGCTGCTCGACACCATCGACATGGGCAAGCCGATCCAGGAGATGCTGACGGTCGACATCCCGCTGGCGCTCACCTGCCTGCGCTTCACCGCCGAATGCATCGACAAGATCGAGGGCACCGTCGGATCGACGACGGGCGACGTGCTGAGCTACGTGCTGCGCCAGCCGCTCGGCGTCGTCGGCTGCATCGTGCCGTGGAACTATCCGCTGCTGATGACCGCCTGGAAGATCGCCCCGGCGCTGGCCGCCGGCAATTCCGTGGTGCTGAAGCCCGCCGAGCAGTCGCCGCTGAGCGCCCTGCTGCTCGCCCGCCTGTTCGCCGAGGCCGGCGGGCCGCCCGGCGTGCTGAACGTCGTCAACGGCTTCGGGCCGGAGGCCGGCAAGGCCCTCGCCCTGCACGACGACGTCGACAAGATCGCCTTCACCGGCTCCGCCGAGGTCGGCAAGCTGATGCTGATCTATGCAGGCCAGTCGAACATGAAGAAGGTCGCCACCGAATGTGGCGGCAAGTCGCCCCATGTGGTGATGGCCGACGTGGAGAACCTGGAGACCGCGGCCTGGTGGGCGGCCATGGGCATCTTCGGCAACCAGGGCGAGGTGTGCTGCGCCGGCTCCCGCATCATCGTCGAGCAGTCGATCGTGCCCGATTTCCTCGACGCCTTCAGCGCCCAGGCCAGAACCGGCTATGTCCCCGGCGATCCGCTCGACGAGAGGACGACGATGGGCCCGCTCGTCACCCGCGAGCAGCAGAAGCGGGTGCTGAACTACATCGACATCGGCAAGCAGGCAGGAGCCGAATGTGTGCTCGGCGGCGGCATCCCAGCCGGGCTGGAGCACGGAGCGTATGTGGCGCCCACCATCTTCACCGGTGTCGACAATGCGATGACCATCGCCCGCGAGGAGATCTTCGGCCCGGTGGCCAGCGTCATCCCGGTGTCGGGCTATGACGAGGCGGTGGCGGTCGCCAACGACACCAGGTTCGGCCTCGCCGCCGGCATCTGGACCAGCGACCTGGGCAAGGCCCACCGCTTCGCCCGCGATGTCGAGGCCGGCATGGTCTACGTCAACAGCTACATGAACGGCGACATGCAGCTGCCCTTCGGCGGCTGGAAGGAATCCGGCAACGGCCGCGACAAGTGCATGGATGCCCTGCTCGCCTACACGCAGAGCAAGGGCGTGTGGATGACCATCGGCAATTGAACGGGCGAACAGGGAGCTTGGCGCGGTGAGAACAGGCTGGAACTTCCATGAGCTCTACCTTTGGCACGACACGGGGGCATCCGCGCTGTTCTTCCCCGCGGGGCTGACCATCGAGCCCGGCGAGCATGCAGAGAACGCCGCCACCAAGCGGCGCTTCCGGAATCTCATGGAGGTCTCCGGCCTGACCGACAAGCTCGTCAAGGTCGACGCCGTGCCGGTCGACGAGGACGACCTGGCGCTGTTCCACACGCGCGACTACATCCGGCGCATCAAGGCCGACAGTGATGCGCGCGGCGGCGACGCGAGCTACCTCACGCCCTTCGGGCGCGGCAGCTACGAGATCGCCTGCCTGGCCGCCGGCGGCACTGCCACTCTGATGGACAAGGTGCTCGCCGGCGAGATCGACAACGGCTACGCGCTGGTGCGCCCGCCCGGGCACCACGCCGAAAGCGACAAGGGCCTGGGCTTCTGCCTGTTCGGCAACGTCCCCGTCGCCATCCTCAAGAACCGCAAGACGCATCAGGTCGGACGCATCGCCACGGTCGACTGGGACGTCCACCACGGCAACGGTACCCAGGCGGCTTTCTGGAGCGATCCGGGCGTGCTCACGATCTCGCTGCATCAGGAGTGGCTCTATCCACCCGACAGCGGCGACCGTGGCGAGCGCGGCGCTGGCGCTGGCGAGGGCTACAACATCAATATCCCGCTCCCCGCGGGCAGCGGGCACTGCGCCTATATCGGCGCCTTCGAGCAGGTGGTGCTGCCGGCGCTTGCCCGCTACAAGCCCGACCTCATCGTCGTGCCGTCCGGCTTCGACGGGTCCGTGGCGGACCCGCTGGGCCGCATGATGCTGCACAGCGGCACCTATCGCGAGATGACCCGGCTGCTGATGGAGGCCGCGACGGCACTCTGCGGCGGCCGGCTGATGATGTCGCACGAGGGCGGCTATTCCGCCTCCTACGTCCCCTATTGCGGCCTTGCGGTGATGGAGCAGCTGTCGGGCATCAAGAGCCCCATCGACGACCCGTTCCTGCCGATCTTCCAGGATTACTACGGGCAGTTGCTGCAGCCGCATCAGCAGGCCTCGATCGCGGCGGCCGCGGAGTTGCTGGCCGGCATCGGATAGAGCGCTGCGCGATCGGGTGGACTCACCCAATCGCAAGAGAAGCGCTCCAGATTCAAAAGGTTATGAGCATGTCCCGATCAGATGGACTCATCTGATCGCGTACACGTGCTCCAAAGTCTTCGAATCCAGGCCGCTTGGACGCCAGCAGATGGAAGGCTTGGCTGCCGGTTCAAGGCAATGACGGCCGCGTGGGCGGCCCGGTCGAGAGCCTGCAATCCCAGGCGGTCGATCTCGCCGGCAATCTGACGACCATTCGGCGTGTGACGGAGCCACCACCAGGGAACGCTTTTTGGCAGGGCCACGGGCAGCCGCCCTGCCAGCACATTTCCAACACCAACACAAGGATCGATATACCAAAAAATAGGTACTAATTAGCAGAATCAAGCCAAATCCTGCGCTATTCGGATAGTTCCGTTCGTTGCGCCGCGGTAACGCTCGCACTAGGGGCTTGGCGACGGCGTTGTGGGGGATGCTCGACGTCGCTCTAGGCTTCTCTGGCACAGAAGACAGTCTAGATCGCAGGAGAGCAGGAATGGCAACTTTCGTCTCCAACTACCAGGTGCAATGCACGCCTAACGGTGACGGCACATTTACTCCAGGTTTCTTCCCATCAACCTCGCCGGTCAGCTACTCCGACGGGACGTCTGACGATTCTTTCTCGCTCGGCGAAACGATTACGGGAACCGCCGGCCCGGCGACCATCTCCTCCATCTTCGTCGGCACCTCGGGAGCAGGCTTCGTCATCCAGATCCAGGGTGGCGCCCAGGACGGCCAATACTACTACGTCTCCTTCGACGACGCGCCGACGGACCCCGTGGTGGTCGATCCGGGCGGATCGTTCGCCGTCTGCTTCCTCGCCGGCACGCTGATCGCCACGCCGATGGGCGACCGCCGGGTCGAAGACCTCGTCCCCGGCGACGAGGTGCTGACCGCCGCCGGCGAAGCCCGTCCGGTGCTGTGGATCGGCCGCCAGACGATGGCCGCCATCTTCGCCGAGCCGCTGCGCAGCTACCCCATTCGCATCAGCGCAGGCGCCCTCGGCGAGGCCACGCCGGCCCGCGACCTCTACGTTTCGCCGGACCACGCCATGGTCGTCGACGGCCTGCTGATCCAGGCCAGCGCGCTGGTCAACGGCACCAGCATCACGCGGGTAGCGAAGCCCGAGGCAGCCTTCACCTATTACCACATCGAGCTCGAAGACCACGCGCTGGTGCTGGCCGAAGGTGCCGCGGCGGAAACGTTCGTCGACAACGTCACGCGGCGGCGGTTCGACAACTACGCCGAATACGAGGCCCTGTTCGGCGACCGCGAGGCGCATATCGCGGAGCTGGAGGTGCCGCGGATCAAGTCCGCGCGTCAGCTACCGCAGACGCTCCGGGCGCGTCTGGCCGCGCGGGCGGTGGCGCTCGGTTTCGTTGACGAACAGGCAGCCGCCTGAGCCCAGCGCTGATTGCGCCGATAGGTCGGCCCCGACGGCTTCGCGCCGTCGGGGCTCTCGACGTTCTAGGAGCGAATTTCGAATACCCAAGCCACACCAGCAACTCTATGCTTCGAGTGTGGTTCGATCGATCTGAAGATCCTGAACATCGATGTCATGGGCGGGCAGGAACTTCGGACCCACCACTCTAAAGTCTTCCGCAATTGGATGAGCATCCTCCGATGGCGGAGAAATGCTCCATCCCTTTGGATCTGGAGCGCTGCTCTTGCGATTGGGTAGTGTCCACCCGATGGCGAAATGCTCTAGCGATGGCTCTTGAGGGTTTCGGACGGGCGCTCTCCGAACGCGTCATAATATATCTTGGCAAAGTTGCCCATGTTGCTGAAGCCGCATAGGAAGCCGACCGTCGTCACGCTCGTTTCCGACGTCGGGTTGCTCAACATCAGCCTCGCCCGTCGCAGACGGATCCGTCGCACGAACACCATCGGCGAGACGCTGTAGGTCCGCCTGAACAGGTGAAACAAGCTCCTGGCGCTCGTCGCTGTCACGCGGGTGAGATCCTCGATCGTGATCGGCTGATCCCAATGCTGCTCGATGTAGTCGGCGGCGAGGCGTATCTGCCAAGGCGCCGCAGCGCGCGGGGTTCCCGACAGCCAGTGACTGTAGTTGTGCCCGTTCGCCATCAGGTAGGCGACGATGACGCTCTGCTCGATCTCGGCGAGCGCGATCGGCGGCAGCGGGCCATCGCTCTGATCGAGCTCCTCGGTCAGAAATCTGATCAAGCGGAATTGGCCGGCGAGATAGGTGGGGTCGCTGGCCGGGCCGCCGGTGAACCGCAGCGGCGGATCGATGGGCTGGCCGATGAGGGCCGACAGCTTCCGCGTGAGCGCCGCAGGCGAGAACTTGACCATCAGATGCGAAAAGCTCTCGTCATAGGAGAGCTTCGCCTCTGCACCGGGCCCCCCCACGACGCCGCCCACCGCCCGGTCGACGACGGCGGCGCGTCCGTTCCATCGGATTTCGCCCGAGCCCGACAACGGAAAGCCGTGAACAAAGTAGTCGTTCTGCGACAGGCGGGCCGTGAACGGAGCGCCGTAGCGAGCATAGGTCAGGCCGAAGGACGGCAGCTCGCAGTGGTTCAGCACGCTGTCGAACGCCCTTCCGCCATCCGGCATATCGAGGCCCCGCACAGAGAAAACGGGCGCCAGCCACTGCCCGAGCTCTTCCGGGCTGCGCGTGCGGATGGCCGGAAAGCGGCGAAGCAGCGCGGTCGCGGTCGTTGTCAATGCGCTCCTCCAAGTTGGCCGCCGCTTCTCTTCGCCAGCACCTTGGGAGCGGTACCAAGCGCCCAGGCTTCAGAGTCCGAGTCGGTCCCTTCCTTACAGTCACGTTCGCAAGCCCGCCACATTTTAGCAGAATCCGGCCAACGCCTTCCTGCCCTCGGGCGGCGGCCATCTGCCGTGTCGATATGCTGGCGCCGCCACCTGAACGTACAGCTCGTGCGACCGGTCGGCTGCGTCCGCCACGTGCCACCGCTGAGAGGCCCGAGGATCCGCCGGGAGTTCGTTCCCGACAATATTGGCCAGATGCTCAATGACGGGTGCGCCGATGGCAATGGAACAGATCGACGGCGTCGACAGCAGATTCGCGGTCAAAGCTACCGCAGACAGCCATTTCTCGTGGCTGCGCACGCGCCTCAGTCTCGAGCGGACGCTGATGTCGTGGGTGCGCACCTCCGTGTCGCTGATCGGCTTCGGCTTCACCATCGTGCAGTTTTTCGAGCGGCTCGGCGGCATGGCAGGCGTCGCTCCGGCGCTCGGACCGCAGGCTCCCCGCTATCTGGGGCTCGCGCTGATTGCGGCGGGCGTTGCGGCGCTGCTGATCTCGGTCTGGCAGTACCGTCAGGTGATCAACTACCTCCGGGGCGGCAGCTTCACGACGCTCGCCGGCATGGACGACGCGCCCATGCAGACGCCGCTCTACGCCGTGTCGATCGCGCTGATCTTCATCGGCCTGTTCGCGTTCTTCGCGGTGCTCACGCGCTCGCTCTGAGCCGCGCCGCCCAACAGCAACATCCAGCGATCCCACAACGTCAAGGAGGGGAAGATGGCGAAGACGGACAAGCCGAATATCCTGGTGATCTTCGGCGACGACATCGGCATGTGGAATCTCGGTGTCTACACCCATGGCATGATGGGCAGGACGCCCAACATCGACCGCATCGGCCAGGAGGGCATTCTCTTCACCGACCACTATGGCCAGGCCAGCTGCACGGCGGGCCGTGCGGCGTTCATCACCGGCCAGATCCCGCTGCGCACCGGCATGACCACCATCGGCATTCCCGGCTCGAAGCGCGGCATTCAGAAGGAGGATCCGACGCTTGCCGAGGTGCTGAAGTCGCAGGGCTACACGACCGGGCAGTTCGGCAAGAACCACCTCGGAGACCGCAACGAATTCCTGCCCACCGTCCACGGCTTCGACGAGTGGTTCGGCAACCTCTACCATCTGAATGCGGAAGAGGAGCCCGAGCAGCTCGACTATCCCGGACAGAAGAACCCGGAATACCTGAAAAAGTACGGCCCGCGCGGCGTGCTGCATGCCTGGGCGACGGACGTCGACGATCAGACAGAGGATCCCACCTTCGGCCGCGTCGGCAAGCAGAAGATCGAGAATACGGGCAAGCTGACCCGCAAGCGCATGGAGACCTTCGACGGCGAGGTGCTGGAGAAGACGCTCGACTTCCTCGACCGCGCCGGCACGACCGATAAGCCGTTCTTCTGCTGGTTCAACAGCACGGCCATTCACATCTGGTCCCATGCGCCGCAGAAGTACATCCAGATGGCGGTCGACGAAGGGCGCGCCGAGGAGGACGTGGCGCGCGCCAAGATGCTGGAGCACGACGAGCACGTCGGCGCCCTGCTCGACAAGCTCAAGCAGCTTGGCGTCGATGACAACACCATCGTCGTCTACACCACGGACAACGGCAACGAGCTGATGTTCTGGCCCGACGGCGGCTACGCCCCGTTCCGCGGCGAGAAGGGCACGAGCTGGGAGGGCGGCCTGCGCGTTCCCTGCCTGGTGCGGTGGCCGGCGCGGATCCCCGCCCACTCGACGTCGAACGGCATCCAGTCCCACGAGGACCTGTTCGTCACGCTCGCGGCCGCAGCCGGCCTGCCGAGCCTGAAGGCCGATCTCCTCAAGGGCCACGAAATGAACGGCACGACCTATAGGGTCCATCTCGACGGTTACGACAATCTGGCCCACTGGACCGGGCAATCGGCGAAGTCGGCGCGCCGGTCGTTCTTCTACTACGATGAAACCGATCTGATGGCCGTCCGCGTCGACGGCTGGAAGATGCATATCGGCATCAAGAAGGAAGGCAGCTGGGTCAACGAAAAATATTATCCCAGCATACCCGTTCTCTTTAATCTGCTGATGGATCCACTGGAGAAGATGGATATCGAGTCGCACGAGTGGGGCTATATCGGCCGCAAGTTCTTCGCCAAGAAGATGTGGGCGCCCACCGCGGCAACGCCGTTCGTCGCGGAGCACTTGCAGAGCCTGCAGGCCTATCCGCCGCGCCAGGGCGCCGACACGCTCAGCCTCCACAAGGCGCTGGAGGCGGCCATGGATCGGCTCGAGACCAGCCGGACCTCCAACAACTAGCAGCACTACACAGGGACCTCGATCGGTCGGCATCGACGTTGCCGCGGCGCGCTCTCACCCCGCTCGCGAGGAGGGCGGGGTGAGGGAACGGCCGCGGGGACGGGCCTCGTGCACCTCCCCGAGCGCCCGCCCTCACCCGCCTGGCGCGGCGCTTCAGTTCGCGCCAGGCGGGGCGAGGTTTGCAGCGACGCCGCTCGCGGCCACAATCGATCCATCCAGGCCGGCGTGGGCCTCCTCGAAGCGGGAACCGCCCACGTCGGCCCATGCCGATCTACCCGATCGACGGGAGAGTCATGACGCTCGCGCAGCTGATCCCGCTGACGATCAACGTCAGCGTCATCCTTCTCGTCTTCGCGCTCGGTCTCGATGCCGAACGGCAGGACGCGCTCTCTCTCTTCCGCCGCCCTGCGGTCCTGCTGCGCTCGATCCTCGCCATGAACGTGATCATGGTCGCGGTCGCCGCAGCGATCGCCGGGCTCTTCGATCTGCCCCCGTGGTCAAGATCGCGCTGCTGGCGCTCGCCATTTCGCCGGTGCCGCCCATCCTGCCCACCAAGCAGCAGAAGGCGGGCGGCTCGGCGTCCTATGCCATCGGCCTGCTCGTGGCCGCCTCCGTCATCGCGATCGTTCTGGCGCCGCTCGCCGTCGGTGTCGTCGGCAGAGCCTTCGGTCTCCAGGCGAGCATCCCGCCCGGCAAGGTCGCCTCGATCGTGCTGTTGTCGATCATTGCGCCGCTCACGCTCGGCATCGCGGTCCGCCGCTTCGCGCCCGGCACGGCGATGCGGATCGCCCGCCCCGTATCCGCCGTCGCGACGGGACTGCTCGTTGCCGGTTGCCTACCGGCGCTCGTCACGGCCTGGCCGGCCGTGTGGGCGCTGGTGGGCAACGGCGTGGCGATCGTGCTGGTCGCCTTCACCCTGATCGGCCTCCTTGTCGGCCACCTGCTCGGCGGCCCCGATGCGCGCGATCGCGCCGTGCTGGCGCTCGCAACCGGCACGCGTCATCCAGGCATCGCCATCGCGATCGCCAGCATCAACTTCCCCGGTGAGAGGGCGGCGACGGCCGTCGTGCTGTACCATCTTGTCGTCGGCACGCTCGTGGCCATTCCCTATGTACGTTGGCGGCGCGAGCGCGCCGCATTTGCCCCGGCTGAGAACGATGTCCGCTGACGACAGCACCGCTCTTGCCCGCGCCGAACGGCAGCGCGGCGCCGCGACCCCGCTCAGGATGGTCTGGATCGACGGTGGGACGTTCCTGATGGGGTCGGACCATCACTATCCCGAGGAGGCGCCCGCCCATCGCGTGCGCGTCGACGGCTTCTGGATCGACAGCTTCGTCGTCACCAACCGGGACTTCGCGCGCTTCGTGGACGAAACCGGCTATCTCACGCTGGCGGAGCGGCCCGCCGATCCCGAGCACTATCCCGGCGCCCGGCCGGAGATGCTGGCGCCCTCCTCAGTCATGTTCAGGAAGCCATCGGCGCCGGTCGACATGCGCAACCACTACAATTGGTGGGTTTATGTGCGCGGCGCCAATTGGCGCCATCCGCGCGGGCCGGCCAGCTCGATCCGCAAGCTGATGGACCATCCGGTCGTGCATGTGGCGTACGAGGATGTCGAGGCCTACGCGACATGGGCCGGCAAGGAGCTGCCGACCGAGGCCGAATGGGAGTTCGCCGCCCGCGGCGGCCTGGACGGCGCCGAATACGTCTGGGGCGATGAGCTCACGCCGGGCGGCCGCCATATGGCCAACACCTGGCAAGGGGAGTTCCCGCTCAGGAACACCATGGACGACGGCTACGAATACACCGCACCCGTCGGGTCCTTTCCGCCCAACGGCTATGGCCTCTACGACATGGCCGGCAACGTCTGGCAGTGGACGGCCGACTGGTATCAACAGCACGGCAAGATCGACAGCCCGTGCTGCACGGCGGCCAATCCGCGCGGAGCGGCGCGCGAGGCCAGCGCCGATCCGGAGCGGCCCGAGCTGGCGATCCCGCGCAAGGTGACGAAGGGCGGCTCGCACCTGTGTGCGCCGAACTACTGCCGGCGCTACCGGCCCGCGGCGCGCATGGCGCAGCCCGTCGATACCTCCATCTCCCACCTCGGCTTCCGCTGCATCCGGCGGCCGGCCGATGCACTCGGACGCCCGTGATGCTGCATGAATGGCCGACAGTCCTCGCCGGGCTGGTCGTGCCGGTGATCGAGCTCATGGCTCTGGTCGTGATCGCCGGCGGAACGATCGAGGCCTTCGCCAGCGGCCTTCGCGTCATGCTCACCCGGCCCGAGCGGCCGGACGCGGCGCGTGCGGTGTGGCTGCGCTATTCCCGCTGGCTGGTCGCCGGCCTCACCTTCCAGCTCGCAGCCGATATCATCGCCACGTCCACAGCGCCGGATTGGGACGACATCGGACAGCTCGCCGCGATCGCCGTCATCCGCACGTTCCTGAGCTTCTTCCTCGAGCGCGACCAGCGCGAAAGGCAGGACGTGCAACGGGATGCAGCGTGAGGTGCTTCGGCCGGGCGATCGGCAGCGGCATCACCCGGCCACCACGTCCGCCTGCAGGGCGGACGCCTCGTACTGCGCCGCGAACTCCGCACTGGGCGGAATCGGCTTGATCACGTCGATGAGGACGCCGTTCGGATCCGCCGTGATGAAGTGGCGCTGGCCGAACGGCTCGTCGCGCAGGGGGACGAGAATGGGAAGCCCCGCCGCCCGCAGCTCGTGGTAGACGGCGTCCGGATCCTCGACCTCGAAGTTGAGGATGAGCCCTGTCACCCGGCCGCGGGCCTGTTCCGGAACGGTCTCGTGAGCGCCGTCGAGGATGGCAAGATTGACGCTGGCGTCGTCCCGCGCCTGGAGATGGACGTACCAGTCGCTGGTGAACAGGGGCACGAAGCCGAAATGCGCCCCGTAGAAGCCGGCCGTGCCGGCCACATCGCTCGTCATGACGACGGGGTAGTAGCTGGTGATTTTCATGGCGCTCCTCCTCGATTCAGCATACAGGCTGCATGTATGAATCAATCAAACATACAGGCTGAATGTATGCAAGAAGCCCGACGACCGCGGCCCAACCGTGAGCGCAGCGACGCCACGCGCGCGGCGCTCACCACGGCGGCTCGCTCGCTCTTCGTCGAGAAGGGCTATGCCGAGACGTCGACGCCGGAGATCGCCGCCGCCGCCAGCGTCACGCGCGGCGCGCTCTACCATCACTTCCAGGACAAGCGGGATCTGTTCCGCGCCGTGGTCGACCACGAGGCCCAGGCCGTCGCCGACGCCATCGAGGCCGCCGCGGCCGCCTCGTCGGCGGGCGCCGCCATGCTGGCCGGCAGCGAGGCCTACCTCGACGCCATGACCGTGCCCGGCCGGACGCGCCTGCTGCTCATCGACGGCCCGGCGGTGCTCGGCGCCGCCGAGATCGACGATCTGGACAGCGCCAACGCCGCGCGGACCCTGCGCGAGGGTCTGGCGGCTGCCGCGGCCGAGTCGGGCGCCACCGCCTTGCCGCTCCAGGCCCTGGCCGTGCTGCTGTCGGCGGCGTTCGATCGCGCCGCCATGGCCATCGAGGCGGGAGGCGATCCGGTAGCGTTCAGATCGGCCATGCTCCAGCTGATCCGAGGGGCGACGACGGCTTAGGCGATAGGGCGTCCTGGTCCTGCACCCAACGACTGCTTCTGCGCGGAGTGCTGCTCGCCGCCGTGCGGGTCCGGCGCCAATGCTCGCAGTCCGCCCCTTTCCAGCGTTGTTGAAAGCCGACCTTTTTGACTTAATGGCACGGTCGAACGCCACGCGATTCGGGCTCGCGACTGCAAAACGCCAGCGCACCTGTCGCGGCAGCAGGATGGGCATGAGAAAGTCGCTGTATGACCGTGCCCGCCGCGCCGAAGATCTACCATATCGTCCACGTCGACAACCTTGCCTCGATTATTGCGGCGGGTTGCCTATGGTCCGATGCGGCGATGGTTCAACGCCAGGGTGGCATCGTCATCGGCATGACGAAGATCAAGCAGCGGCGGCTTCGCCTGCCCGTCTCCTGCCACGACGGCCTGATGGTGGGCGACTGCGTTCCGTTCTATTTTTGTTCTCGATCAATCATGCTGTATGTTATCCATTGTGCGGACCACGCCGAACTGGCCTATCGGGGCGGTCAGCAACCGATTGTGCATCTGGCGGCCGACCTGCATCAGGTTGTCCGATGGGCAGAGGTCAACGAGCGGCGCTGGGCATTCTCGCTGTCGAATGCGGGAGCTGCCTATGCCCAGTTCCGGGCTCGGTTGGATCAACTGGGCGATATCGACTGGAATGCCGTGGCAGCAACCGATTTCCGTCCAGCGGATGTGAAGGAGGCTAAGCAGGCGGAGTTTCTCGTCCAGCGGTCGTTGCCTTGGAGCTTGATCGAGGGCGTCGGCGTGTATTCCCGAGGCACGGCGGCGAAGGTGGCAGACGCCATGCGGGGCGCTGCATACCGGCCGAAGGTCGAGATCAAACGCGAGTGGTATTACTGAAGGGGAAATGGCGGTGATCGAATTCGCGACCGGAGACATCCTGAAGGCGGACGCGGAAGCGCTGGTCAACACGGTGAATTGCGTCGGCATCATGGGCCGGGGCATCGCCCTTCAGTTCAAGAACGAGTTCCCCGGAAACTTCAAGGCGTACGAGGCGGCTTGCAAGCGTGACGAGGTACGTCCGGGCCAGATGTTCGTGTTCGAGACGCACACGCTCATCAACCCCAAGTTCGTCATCAACTTCCCGACCAAACGCCACTGGAAGGGGAAGAGCCGGATGGAGGATATCGAATCCGGCCTGAGGGCGCTGGTGGCGGAAATCCGCACCCGTGGCATCCGCTCCATCGCCATCCCTCCGCTCGGCAGCGGCTTGGGCGGCCTGAACTGGGCCGACGTGCGCCCCCGCATCGAGGCGGCCCTAAGCGGGATCGACGACCTCCACGTCGTCGTCTACGAGCCCGTTGGCGCTCCGATGGCGACGAAGTCGCGTGACGTGCCGCGGATGACAGCGGGCCGCGCTGCGGTGGTCGTACTGATGAACCGCTATCTCGGCGGGCTGATGGATCCGTTCGTGACCCTGATCGAGCTTCAAAAGCTCATGTACTTCATGCAGGAGGCGGGCGAGCCGCTCAGCTTGAACTACGTCAGGCATCACTACGGCCCCTATGCGGATAACTTGCGCCACGTCCTGACGAAGATCGAGGGGCATCTCGTGTCGGGATATCATGACGGCGGTGACGCCCCCGACAAGCGGCTCGAGCTGGTGCCTGGCGCCGTCAAGGATGCCGAAACCTTCCTGGCCGAGGATGTGGCCGCGAGAGACCGCTTCGATCGCGTCGGCAAGCTGGTAGAGGGGTTCGAGACGCCGTTTGGACTCGAGCTGCTCGCGACCGTCCATTGGGTCGCCACACGCGAGCATGCGGCCGATGCCGAGGCCGCGACCGCTAAAGTCTATGCCTGGAACGATCGCAAGAAGCGCTTCTCGCCCGGCCAGATCGGCATCGCCTACGAGACGCTGCGCAAAAACGGCTGGCTCGCGGCGGCATGATGCTCGACGCCTCCTACACTGCAAACACCCGCACGTTGTAGCCCGGCGGCTGGGTGCGCTCGAAGGCGGCGGCGGCGCGCACGACGTCGTCCTCGCGGTGGCTGCGACCCACGATCTGCAAGCCGACCGGCATGCCGTCGGCGGCGACCCCGGCGCACACGGAAGCGGCCGGCTGGCCGGTGAGGTTGAACGGATAGGTGTAGAACACCCAGGACACCAGATTGCGGTCGGCGAGCTGCGGCGGGATGTTCACGCCCACATCGAGCGACGTCACCGGCAGCACCGGCGCAAGCAGGATGTCGTAGCGCGCGAAGAAGGCCCTCACCTTGTCGCGCAGGGCGTAGCGGGCGAAGACGCTGGCGTAGTAGCCCTTCATCTCCTGCGACAGCGCGGGCTCGAGCACGTCGGCCACGGCCGGATCGAGCAGATGCCGCTCGTGCTCCAGTACGCCGCGCAGGCGGGTGCCGACGCCGGCATAGAACTCCGCCGTCCACAGGTCGGCCGGATCGGCGTCGAACACCGCCTCGACCTCCTCGACCGCACAGCCGAGCTCCTCGAAGCGGCGCGCCGCGGCGCGGGTGATGGCCACCACCTCGGGATCAGGGCGGGCATAGCCGAGCGTCGCGCTGTAGGCGACGCGCAGGCCGACGGCCGAGGCCTGCGCCGCGCCGAGCACGTCCGGCACGGGCCCGGCGACGCCGGCCGGGTCACGCGGATCGTGGCCGGCAATAGCCGCAAACAGGAGAGCCGCGTCGGCGACGGAACGGGCGATGGGGCCCACATGGGCGAGCGTCGGAGTTGCCGACGTAGGCCACACCGGCACGCGGCCGAACTGGCCCTTGAGGCCCGCCAGGCCGGTGAACGACGCAGGGATGCGGATCGAGCCGCCACCGTCGGTGCCGAGCGCGAAGGGCGTGATGCCGGCCGCGACCGACGCGGCAGCGCCGGCGCTGGAGCCGCCCGGCGTCTTGGCGAGGTTCCAGGGGTGGCGGGTGATGCCGGTGAGCGGGCTGTCGCCGACCGGCTTGCAGCCGAACTCGCTGGTGGTGGTCTTGCCGATGAGGATGGCGCCGGCGGCCTTGGCGCGCTCCACCGCGGGCGCATCGACGGCCGCCACGTTGTCAGCCATGGCGCGCGAACCCGAGGCGTAGCGCACGCCCTTCACCGCCATCAGGTCCTTGGCGGAAAACGGCAGGCCGTGCAGCAGGCCGAGCGGCGCGTCCCGCATCACCGCCTCTTCGGCGACGCGGGCGGCGGCCATGGCCTCGTCCGGCAGCAGCACGAAGAAGGCGTTGAGGCTCGCCTGCGTCGCCTCGGCCTTGTCGAGCGCCCGCCGCGTGAGCTCGACCGGCGAGACCGCTCTGGTGGCAACCAGCCGGCGCAGCTCGTGCGCGCTCATGGTATCGAAGTCGGCGGACATGGCAGCTTCTCTTCGGGCGATGGATGGTGGAGTCAAGCCCGGCCATCCATCCGCAGAGCGAACCCCTTCACGCGTCGAGGATGGCGAAGGCGCGCACCGGCGAGCCCGAGCCGCCCTTGAACTTGAGCGGCACGCCGAAGAACTCGAACTCGCCCTTGCCGACGAGCTGCTCCAGGTTCACCAGCCATTCCCAATGGCTCATCTTGAGCTCGCGGCAGAGGCGGTGCTGGGCAAAGATGTTGTCGGTCGGCTTGTCGGTGGAGGGACCTTCGACACCGTGCATCCGGGAGCCGCGATCGTGGAGCCAGCGGGTGGCCTCCACGGTGAGCAGCGGGTTCTTCCAGACGCTGTCGAGACTCGGATAGTTGCGCTCATGGAAGCCCGTGCACAGCAGCACGATGTGGCCGTCGACCTTGACCCCGGCCTTGTCCTCCGCCGCCTCCATGTCGGCGACGCCGATGTCGCCGAGATCGGGGATGTGGCGCAGGTCGAAGCACACGGCCTTGCCCATGAACAGCTCGAGCGGCATCTCGTCCACGGGCGCGCCCGCCGGATTGACGTGGCGGTAGGCGTCCACGTGGGTGCCGACGTGGTCGAGCATGGCGATGAAGTTGGTCTGGAAGGTCATGGCATCGCCGGGCACGCCGAGCCCGAGCGATTGGGTGCTCTGGTGGCTCATGTGCGTGGTGATCACCGGCCGCTGAAACAGCTTGTGGGCCGGCATGTTGTCCTCGATAAGCAGGCTGAGGTCGATCACTTGGCGCGCCATGGCAGCTCCTTCCGGTGGTCAGGCCAAACGCTCCGGCGCCTCGACGTCGTCTCGCGGATACTTGCCCGACGCAGGCCTGTTCTGGCGTCGAACGACGTCACGCTCGGCCGGATCGCCGCGGCTGGCAAAGAGGGATTTCCAATGGCACCATAGGGGAATCCTATGCCAATCTGCACGGCAACAGGTGGCCCGCCTCTGCTGCGGCCTCATCAGTTGTCTTTCAAAGGATTTTCAAGGTTTGTCTGGCGATAGCTTGGGCAGATGGCGACAATCCAGGCAGCGCCGCCGGACATCGGCCGATGCCCTTCGTTGCCGCCCGTTGTAAGATTTCGTGGCATGGACCTGCGACAGCTCAAATATTTCGTGCAGGTCGCCGAAAGCGGAAACGTGTCACACGCCGCCGAGGTGCTGCACGTCGCCCAGCCGTCGCTCAGCCAGCAGATGAAGAACCTGGAGGAGGAGCTTGGCGTCGCCCTGTTGCGCCGGCACCCCCGCGGCGTCACCACGACCGAGCTCGGCCAGCAGCTCTACGACCACGCCCGCCGCATCCTGGCCGAGGCGGACCGCGCCAAGGAGTTGATCCGCACGGGGTCTCTCACCCCGTCCGGACGGGTCTCGGTGGGGCTGCCGACGTCGGCATGCCGAGGCCTGTCGCTGCCGTTGGTCGAGGCGCTGGCCGCGCGCCAGCCCAACATCACGCTCCACCTGGTGGAGGCGATGACCGGTTATCTCGACGATTACATCCAGGCCGGCCGGCTCGACGTGGCATTGCTCTACGACCACAAGGCGTTCGCGCACGTGGCCTGGACCGAGATGATGGTCGAGGACCTCATGCTGTTCGTCGCCCCGGCCCATCCTCTGGCCGATCTGCCGGCCATCGGCTTCGCCCGTCTCGCCGAGCTGCGGCTGGCCCTGCCGGGACGGCCCAACGTGCTGCGCACGGTGATCGAGCAGTACGCCGTGCGCCGTGGCGACGTGGAGCTCGCGGCGCTCGACTGCGACAGCCTGCCGGCCATCGTCAAGCTGGTGTGCCGTTCGGGCTTAGCGACGATCATGCCGCACTTCGCGTTCACCGAGGAACTGGAACGGGGGCTGATGGTCGCCGTCCCCATCGTCGAGCCGACACCGTCGTGGCGGCTGTCCGTGGTCGTCTCGCAGCGGACCCTGAACCCGCGCGGCGCCGCAGCCGTCGCCGAGGTCATGGCCGAGGTCATCGCCGGCATGGTCGAGACGGAGGCCTGGCGCGCACGCCTGACCGGAGGGAAAGCCAGGGTCGCGGTCTGAGAATGACGACGACGCGTCCGCGCGCTTTCAAGGCCCGCGTCGGCCATGTAAGAGTGTGGATACACGAAACGCGCCAAGGAGAGCGCCATGCGCATGCTGGTCGTGGGTGCCGGATCGACCGGTGGGTACTTTGGTGGCCGGCTCGCCGCTGCCGGGCGCGACGTCACCTTCCTGGTCCGCCCGCAGCGGGCGGCGCGGCTCGCCACGGAGGGGCTGGAGGTCGTCAGCCCGCGCGGCAACCTCACGTTCAAGCCGAAGCTGGCGCTCGCCGACGGGATCGAGGCGCCGTTCGACGTGGTGCTGCTGACGGTCAAGGCCTATGCGCTCGAAGCGGCTCTGGATGACTTCGCACCGGCGGTCGGACCGGAGACGATGATCGTGCCGGTGCTGAACGGCATGCGCCACGTCGACCTGCTGAGGGAGCGTTTCGGCGCCGGAGCGGTGGTCGGCGGCGTCGCCCGCATCGCCTCGACGCTCGATCCGCAGGGCCGCATCCTGCACCTCGCACCTTTTCACGATGTCAGCTACGGCGAGATGGACGGCAGCCTCTCGCCGCGCCTCCAGGCGCTCGACACCTTCATGCAGGGCGCCGGCTTCGACGCCCGCCTGTCGACGGCGATCGAGCGCGAGATGTGGGAGAAGTGGGTGTTCCTCTCCTCGCTCGGGGCCATCACCTGCCTGATGCGGGGCACCGTCGGCGAGGTGGAGGCCGCGCCCGGCGGCCGTGCCTTCGCCGAGCACCTGATCGACGAGGTGGTCGCCATCGTCGGCGCCGTCGGCGTCGCCCCGAGCGACGCCTTTCTGGCCCAGGTGCGTACCCAGCTCACCGCCAAGGGCTCGCCCCTCACCTCCTCCATGTACCGCGACCTCGTGAATGGCAGCCCGATCGAGGCCGACCAGATCGTCGGCGACCTTCTCGCCCGCGGCAGCCGCGCCGGCATTACCACGCCGCTGCTTGCCGCTGCTTACACGCATCTGGCGATCTACCAGGCGCGCGTAGGAGAGTGAGGCGTGAGCTGGACGGCAGGATCAAGCTTGACCGTCACGTTACTTGGCGGGTGCAGCCGGGAGCGCGCCGCCGGCGCGCACGAACATTTGACGTGGGCCCTGCCCATTGATTAGGCAGTCTCGTCGTCCGTTGCGATGCCATCGCTCTCGCATCGCGCGCAGCCGGCTGCTGACGTAGCGTCAATTTCAACCGTTGCATCGCAGTACTCGGGCGACCCGGTTGATCGCCGAGATCCGCCCGATCCCCCTGCTGACCCGACAAGGGGCGGGCGCGCACAGCTGCTGCACAGATTTTGCACTCGACCGCTCTAGGCTCGGGCTGTCTTCCTCCCTACGTTACTGTCATGGTGCGACGCCTGATCATGGCGGTCTTGGCGCTGAGCGCCGTGTTGCCAGCCCGAGCCCATGAGGCTCCGTCCGGCTGGACCTACGGATACGAGTGCTGCTCGGGCACCGATTGCTATCAGATCAGCTCCGACGACATCGAAGTCGTCCCCGGCGGCTGGCGCATCAAGGCGTCGGGCGAAACCATCCCGGCCAGCGACCGCCGGATCAAGCCGTCCGGCGACGGACGCTTCCACCGCTGCTCCCTCGGCGGCATGCCATCGGCCGGCACCATCTGCCTCTACATCCCCGCGGGGAGTTGACGGATTGCCGGACGGCGGTTGAGGCTTGCAGGCCGCCAGAGCTTTAATCACAATTAGAACTGTGCCGAGCATGAGGCCACGAAGCTCCCGCGCACGTAACGCGTCCTGCCGTCGCGCGCCGCTGCCTCGGTCCGTGCTGACGCAGCCCTGCTGGCCGACGCGTGACAGGGGGGACAATGGCGATCGTCGCTGATGGCCGCAGGCGGGCGCGCGGCCTTCCTGAAACCTGGGGTCGACGGATTATTGTCGCGTCATGACTGCGGCCCCGCCATTGCCAGCTGCACGCATGAAACAGGCGGTGGTGCTTGTGCACGGCATGGGCGAGCAGACCCCCATGGAAACTCTGCGCGGCTTCGTCGAAACGATGTGGGTGCGCAATCCCGATATCGACGCGCGTCGCTGGGATGACCGGCCGGAAGACGGAAATCCGATCTGGTGGAAGCCCGACCCTCGAACCGGATCCTTCGAGCTTGCACGCATCACCACCCGTGCGGGACACGGTGCGGCCGGCCCATACGAAGGTCCCCGCACCGATTTCTATGAGCTCTATTGGGCGGATCTGACCGCGGCCAACACCATTGAGCAGTTGCGAGACTGGTTCATGGCCCTGCTCTGGCGCCGGCCCCACCAGGTCCCGCCCAAGGTGGTGGCGTCCTGGATCGTGCTGTGGACGCTGACGATCGCGTTCGCCGGCCTGGCCTTGTGGCACGGCCTGGCTGGCATCTCCCGGGTCACCGTGCCCGGCTGGGTCAATGCGGCCTTCACGCTCATCACGACGCTCTACGGCCTCTCGATCGGCGCGGCGCTGCGCACGTTCGGCGACGTGGCGCGCTACGTCCGCGCGAAGCCGCCGAATATCGCGGCACGGCGGGCTATCCGCGAACGGGGGCTGGCGTTGCTGCGCACCCTCAGCGACAGCCACGACTACGATCGCCTGGTTCTCGTGGGGCATAGTCTCGGCAGCATCATAGCCTATGATCTGCTCAAGCTGTTCTGGGCCGAGCGCGAAGCCGCACGCACGATGGTCGAGGGAGATAGGCTCCATCGCGCGTATGGTGCCTGTGCCGACGTCGCCGCCGCGCTCGCGCAAGCAGGGGACGGCTCGGCCGAAAGGCTGGCCCGCTTTCGCACGGCCCAACAGGGGGTATTCGCGGCCATGCAAGACCGACCCCGAGAGCAAGGTCCCTGGCTGATCTCGGACTTCGTGACGATCGGCAGCCCGCTCACCGACGCGGCATTTCTCCTGGCGCCGAACCAGGCCGAACTGAACGACGGCATCCGCGATCGACGTTTCCCCGTCAGCCCACCCGTCACCGAGGTAGGCGGAGGGTTCCTCTATCGCCCACGCCGGACGACCGAGCCGGCGCTATGGCGGGCTCACCATGCCGCGCTCTTCGCCGCCGTCCGCTGGACGAACCTCTACGATCCGGCCTTCGGCATCGTCTTCGGCGACCCGATCGCGGGTCCGGTCGCCCCCTTGTTCGGGCCGGGCATCGACGACGTCCCGGTGCACATCCGGCGAGACGGGGGTGTCCTTCCGCCGCGCTTCTTCACGCATACGCTCTATTGGACCGCGACCGGTACGGACGCAGCGCAGTTGCCGGCACTCCGCAATTCGCTCGATCTAATCCGTCGGCAATGGGGCGCCCACGAGGTGCAATCCATAAGACAACCGTGAGAAGCGGTTGTCGGCGTGATCAGCTCTGATGGCTCAAGATCTGAAGATTATCGAAAATTGTTGAGTGCTGAATGAGCGATTTGGGTGTCATACTGAGGACAGCCAGTTACCGAGCTACGTTCTGCTGTAGAAGCGTTCCGATCTGATCGTTCGGTAGTGGGCGCGCAGGGCTGGTATGGACGGAGATCGGGCGCGCCATGGCGATCGCCGCGTCCGCGCGTTATGAATCGCTTTTCCAACGCGTTCAGGCGAAGCCCCATGACCATACAGCGCCCCCTTCCCGCAGCGATCGACCCGGTGAAGCTCGACCGGCTGGCCGAGGTCGCCATCCGCGTCGGCCTTCGGCTCGAGCCCGGCCAGGATCTGTTCCTGACGGCGCCAGTGGCGGCGCTGCCCCTGGTGCGGCGCATCGCCGCGCACGCCTATAAGGCCGGCGCCGGCCTGGTCACGCCGCTCCTCTCCGACGAGGAGGTCACCCTGGCGCGCTACCGCGCCGCCCCGGACCTGAGCTTCGACCGCGCTGCCGGCTGGCTCTACGACGGCATCGCCAAGGCCTTCTCGGCCAATACCGCGCGGCTAGCCGTCGTCGGCGACAACCCGATGCTGCTCGCCGGCGAGGACCCGGCCAAGGTCGCACGGGCCAACAAGGCCAATTCGGTCGCCTACCAGCCGGCGCTGGAGAAGATCGCCGGCTTCGACATCAACTGGAACATCGTCGCCTTCCCCGGCGCGTCCTGGGCCAGGCAGGTGTTTCCGGGCGAGGCGGAGGACGTCGCGGTGGCCAAGCTCGCCGACGCCATCTTCTCGGCCTCGCGCGTCGACGGCGACGATCCGGTGACGGCCTGGGCCGAGCACAATGCCGCGCTCGCCCGGCGCAGCGCCTGGCTCAACGGCCAGCGCTTCGGCGCCCTGCACTTCTCCGGACCGGGCACCGAGCTGACCGTCGGCCTGGCCGACGGCCACGAATGGCACGGCGGCGCCTCGACGGCGAAGAACGGCATCACCTGCAACCCCAACATCCCGACCGAAGAGGTCTTCACCACGCCGCACGCCCACCGCATCGAGGGCCATGTCGCCAGCACCAAGCCGCTGTCGTACCAGGGCACGCTGATCGACAAGATCGCCGTGCGCTTCGAGGGTGGCCGCATCGTCGAGGCCAAGGCGGCCCGCGGCGAGGAGGTGCTGAACAAGGTGCTCGATACTGACGAGGGCGCCCGGCGGCTCGGCGAGGTGGCGCTGGTGCCCCATTCCTCGCCGATCTCGAAAGGCGGGCTGCTGTTCTTCAACACGCTGTTCGACGAGAACGCGGCCTGCCACATCGCGCTCGGCCAGTGCTACTCCAAGTGCTTCGTCGGCGGCGCCGAGCTGACGCCGGATCAGATCGCGGCGCAGGGCGGCAACAAGAGCCTGATCCACATCGACTGGATGATCGGCTCGGGCGAGATCGACATCGACGGCGTCCATGCCGACGGCCGCCGCGTGCCGGTGTTCCGCAAGGGCGAGTGGGCCTGAGGCGCCGCTCTCGCCATCATGGCACGGCCGATCTCACCGCGGCGCGGCGGGATCGGCAAAGCGCGGCGAGCGCTTCTCCATGGCGGCGTTGACCGCCTCCACCTGGTTGGGCGTGCCGACCAATGCATCCTGCTCGATGCTCTCGCGCTGGAGCAGGCTGGCAGCATCGCTGTCTTCGGCCTCGTTGAAGACGCGCTTGGCGGCACGGATCGCGTCGGGATTCCTGTCGGCGATCTCGCGCGCAAGGGCCAGGGCTTCGGCCCGCGGATCATCGACCACACGGGTGGCGAAGCCATAGGCCAGCGCCTCGGTGCCGGAGAAGATGCGCCCCGAATAGGCCAGTTCCCGCACCACGTCCTGGCGTGCCAGGGCCCGCAACAGGGGGATGCCGGCCATGTCGGGAATCAGGCCCCAGCGGATCTCCAGCAACCCCAGCCTGGCGTCCGGCGCGACGTATCGGATGTCCGCGCCCAGCGCCAGTTGCAGGCCGGCGCCGAGCGCCGTCCCGTGCACGGCCGCGATCACCGGCGCCGGCACCTCGCGCCAGATCATGGCGGCGTGCTGCCCTCGATTGGAGATGCCATGGGTGCGCGGCGTGTTCGGCGGCGGCCCGGAGACCCCCTCGGCACCCGCCATGGCCGCAAAATTGCTGGTGTCCAGGCCGGCACAGAAGGCGCGGCCCTCCCCCGAGAGGACGATGGCGCGCACGGTGGTGTCGCGCTTCAGCGCCTCCCCAGCCGCGATGAGCTCCTCGAACGCCGCCTCGTCAAGCGCGTTCATCTTGTCCGGCCGGCTCAGCCGCACATCGGCGACGCCGCCTTCGATCGCGATGGCTACGCGCGTCATCACCGCCTCCCTCACGTCGGCTCGAACAGCACTTTGCACTGGGTGGTCCGCTCGCGCAGTGCCTCGAAGGCCGCCGGGAACGCATCGAAGCCGACGACGTCGGTGACCATGATCTCCGGCTCGATCCGCCCTCGGGCGATCATGTCGACCGCCGTCTCGAACTCCTTCACGCTGTAGGCGAGCGCGAAGCGGAAGGTCAGCTCCTTGTTCATGGCGGTCGACGGGTTGATCGTATCGGGCTTCGTGCAGGAGCCGAGCACGATCACCTCGGTGCGCGGGGCCGCCAGGCTGGCGCAGTATTCGATCATCCCGGGCGCGCCGACGCACTCGAACACGGCCGCCGGCGGGCCGCCGGCAATCCGGCGAAAGGCCTTACGCAGGTCCTGGTCGCCGGCGACGAACTCCGTCGCGCCGAGCTTCAGCGCCATATCGGCGCGCCGATCGGAGCGGGCGGTCACCACGATGGTGCGCGCGCCGAGCGCCCGGGCCCAGACGACGACGGCCAGGCCGACCGGCCCGGCGCCCACGACAAGGACATCCGCGCCCGGTTCGAGCTTCGCCAGCCGGACCCCGTGAAGACCGACGGCCAACGGCTCGACGAGCGCCGCCTCGCGCCATGACACTGCGTCCGGCAGCCGAACGCTCTCCTTCGCACCAACGAGCACGTATTCGGCGAAGCCGCCGTTGATCGTGCCGAAGAAGTGATCCTTCATCTGGCGGCACCAGATCGGCGTGCCCGCAAGGCATGCGGCACATGTTCCGCAGCCGATCGTCGGGAGCGAGGCGACGCGATCGCCCTCCCGCCACCGGGTTTCGGCGCCGGTCCCCAGCCGAACGACCTCGCCGCAGAACTCGTGGCCGAGGATCTTGCCCGCCGGGAGGCACTCGGGACCTGATTCCGTCGAATGCAGGTCGGTGCCGCAGATGCCGCAATGGCGGACCTTCAGCACCATCTGGCCGGCAGCGGGAACGGGCTCGGGGACATCCTGGATCGCCAATGGCTGGCCCGGCCCCTGGAAAACTGCTGCCCTCATGCCTCGGCCTCCCTCACCCGATAAGTACCGTAGGTAGGACTTCAGGCCTAGTCAACATGAAGACGTCCTGTCGACGCTCCGGCCCCAGCTTGCTGGCGAACGGGCGCCTGTGCTCCAGAGCATTTCGCCATTGGATGAGACCATCCAATGGCGAAATGCTCTAGGACCCGCGCGGGCGCGGCAGCTCGCCGACAGCGCGCCGGGCCGGAGCGGCGAGTGCCAGAACGACGCCCGGGGCAATGACGCAGATCGCCAGCGCTGCGCCAAGGGTCGGCACCTCGCCCAGCACCGGCACGGCTGCCGCGGTCGCCATGACCGGCACCAGGGCCATGACGGCCGCAGCGCCCCCCGCACCCAGCAGCGCCACGGCGCGATTGTAGGCCACCATCGCCACCACGCTCATGAGGGCGCCCTGATAGAACGCGTGCATCGCGAGTTCGCCGGGTGAAAGCGAACTCAGGCCGCTCAGCCCGAGACCGATGTAGATCGGCAGGAAGGCGGCGCAGGAGATGATCGAGACGAGGGCCACGGCCTGCACGCCGCTGAGCGTCCCGGCTCGAAACCGCGCCGTGTAGATCGCCCATAGGGCTGAGGCGCCGACAAGGGCCGCCACGCCCAGTGGATCGATGCGGCCGCCCGCCGGCGCCTCGCTGACGACGAGGCCCACGACACCGGCGACGATGCAGGCGTAGCCGAGCAGGCGCCAGCGGCTCGGCACCTCGCCGAGCACGAGCCAGGCGACGAGGCCGGTGAACAAGGCGGTCATCGTCGGCGTGATCGACGCGGCCGTCGCCGCCGACGTGAGCTTCAGCCCGACGCTGACCATCAGCGCGAACGGCACGCCCCAGAACAGCGACAGCACTAGCCCCTGGCGCCAGGCGTGCGGCGGCAGCCGATAAGAGCGCCTGAACAGCAGCGGACCCAGTAGCAGCGCGCCGCCGCCGAAGCGGAGCGCGATGACGTCCCAGACCTGCACCTGCCGGGCCAGTCCCAGGCGCGTCACCACGAACCAGCCGGAGAAGATCGCCAGGGCGATCGCCGCCCAAGCGAGCCCCCGGCGGCGCGAAGATGCATCGGCTCGCGCCGGGACGGATGCCGGTGCGGGCGCGCCGGCAGCTCGATCGGTCATGGTTCGCTCATCCCTTCCGCCAGGTCGCTTCCCCACTTGCGTTTTAGATCGATCGATATAAAACTTGCAAGAAGCAAAGCCCGACACGACGGACGATGGCGCGGCCGAGAGAATTCGACGAAGCGGCGGCGATCGATGCCGCGATCCAGTGCTTCTGGTCACACGGCTACGAGGCCACGTCGGTGCGCGATCTGGCGGCCCGCATGGGCCTGACCGGCGCCAGCCTCTACAATGCCTTCGGCGACAAGCGCGCGCTGTTTCGCCGGGCGCTGGAGACCTACGTCGCCGGCAGCTTCGGCGACCGCGTAGCGCGCTTCGAGCACCGCCTGCAGCCGCGGGCCGCCATCACTGCCTTCTTCGACGAGATCATCGCCCTGTCGCTGGCCGACCGCGACCGCAAGGGCTGCCTGCTGATCAACTCGGCGCTCGAAGTCGCGCCGCACGATGGCGAATTCCAGCGCCTCATCGCCGATGTGCTCTCGGAGATCGAGGCGTTCTTCCGTCGCTGCATCGCCGCAGGCCAGCGGGACGGCAGCATCTCGACGGCGCAGACTGCCAACGACCTGGCGCGCCTGTTGCTCGGTGTCCAGCTCGGCATCCGGGTCTTGGCGCGGGCGCGGCCGGAGCGCGAGTTGCTCGAGGGCATGGTACGGCCTGCGCTGGCCGCGCTCGAGCCAGTGCCGAGCCGAAGCGCCGCGCGACCACGGCAGCGCCGGCGACGGGCCGACTCCGTCACACCCCGGTCGACTGAAGGCGCGACTTTGCCGAACGCGCCGCCCGCGCATAAGCTTGAGCAGGGCCAGCAGCAAGAGAGGCCTCGGGAGGATCGGACATGAGCATTTCGTTCTACGACGTCAGCGTCGGGCGCTATTTGCAGACCATCGCCAGCGTCGACGCCTGCCTGGCGAAGGGGGCCGCCTACTGCGCCGAGAAGGGCATCGACCCGCAGGAGTTCGTCACCACGCGCCTCTGCAACGACATGCTGCCGCTGCGCTTCCAGCTCATCTCGGTGGTGCACCACTCGCTCGGCGCCATCCAGGGGCTGCGCAAGGGCGAGTTCGCCCCGCCGCCCGACACGGCGCCGCACGATTACGCCGGCCTGCAGCAGATGGTGGCGGAGACTCGGAAGGTCCTGGGCGAGGTGAGCCCGGACGAGCTCGACAAGCTCGAGACCGGCGACCTCGTCTTCACTGTCGGCGGCCGCCAGATCCCCTTCGTCGCGAGGGATTTCATCCTGTCGTTCTCGCTGCCCAACTTCTATTTCCACTCGACGACGGCCTACGACATCCTGCGCCACCGTGGCGTGCCGATCGGCAAACGCGACTACCTGGGACGGCTCGCAGTCAAGGCCTGAGCCGAGCTTCGATTCGGGGGGCGCACCTGATCCGCCAGGTGCGCCTCTCTCGGCCATCACTCTTTCACTGCGCCGGTCATGGACGAGACGTAGTAGTCCACGAAGAACGAATAGAGAATCACCACCGGCAGCGTACCGATCAGGGCGCCCGCCATCAGCGCGCCCCACTCATAAACGTCCGAGCGCACGAGCTCGGTGAGCACGCCGACCGGCACCGTCTTGTTCTCCGAGGACTGGATGAAGGTCAGCGCGTAGATGAACTCGTTCCAGGACAGGGTGAAGCAGAAGATGCCGGCCGAGATCAGCCCCGGCACCGAGAGCGGCAGCAGCACCTTGACGAGGATCTGCCAGCGGGAGGCGCCGTCCACGAGCGCGCATTCCTCGAGCTCGAAGGGGATGGAGCGGAAATACCCCATCAGCAGCCAGGTGGCGAAGGGCACCAGGAAGGTGGGGTAGGTGAGAATGAGGGCGAGCTTGGTGTCGTAGACGCCGAGCCCGAAGACCATGATCGCGAGCGGGATGAACAGGATCGACGGCGGCACCAGATAGGCGAGGAAGATGCCGAGCCCTACCCAGCGCGAGCCGGTAAAGCGCAGGCGCTCGATGGCATAGGCGGCGAGCACGGAGGTGACGAGCGAGATGAAAGTGGCGGCCACCGAGATGTAGATCGTGTTCCACAGCCAGTTGGGATACGACGTCTGAAACAAGAGATACTTGATGTGGTCGAGCGTCGGCTGCACCACCCACAGTGGCGAGTAATTGTTGTAGTCCGTCAGCTGGAAATTCGGTTTAACCGCGGTGATCGCCATCCAGTAGAACGGGAACAGCAGCACGAAGACGAACACCAGCAGCGGCAGGATGGTGGTAACGAGCCGTCTCGGCAGGCTTTCGAGATAGCTCATGCCGGAGGAATGGTCGCTCATCTCATCGGAAGCCTGGGTCATCAGCGGGTCCTCGCCATCATGAGGCTGGCATCGGAGGAACGGCGCGCGGCCATCAGTCTGCGCCGCCCTGCTGCCACTTGCGGCGTTGCAGGCCGAAATAGCTGAACAGGATCGCCGCGAGCAGGAACGGGATCATCGCCACCGCGATGGCCGCGCCCTCCCCCAGCTGGCCGCCGGGAATGGCGCGCTGGAACGACAGCGTGGCCATGAGGTGGGTGGAGTTGAGCGGCCCGCCGCGGGTGAGCACGTAGATGAGCTGGAAGTCGGTGAAGGTGAACAGCACCGAGAAGGTCATCACCACCGCGATGATCGGCGACAGCAAGGGCAAGGTGATGAAGCGGAAGCGCTGCCAGGAGGTGGCGCCGTCCAGCGTCGCCGCCTCGTGCAGCGAGGGCGAGATGGTCTGCAGGCCGGCCAGCAGCGAGATGGCCACGAAGGGAATACCCCGCCATACGTTGGCGGCAATGACCGAGGCCCGCGCATTGGTCACGTCGCCGAGGAAATTGATGGGCGCCGAGATCAGCCCCAGCTTGATCAGCGCCCAGGAGATGATCGAGTACTGGCTGTCGAAGATCCACCAGAAGGCGATGGCGGAGAGCACGGTGGGCACGACCCAGGGCAGGAGCACGATCGCGCGGAAGAAGGACTTGAACGGCAGGTTCTGGTTCAGCAGCAGCGCAAGCCACAGGCCGAGGCCGAATTTCAGCACCGAGGCGACGGTGGTGTAGAGGATCGTATTGAACACGACCAGCCAGAACAGGCTGTCGCCCCAGAGAAGCTCGTAGTTTTCAAGGCCGATGAAGACGCCCGGCCGCCCGATCCGCGTGTCGGTGAAGCCGAGCCAGACACCGAGCCCGAGCGGATAGGTGAGGAAGAAGAGAAGAAAGATCGCGGCCGGCAGCATGAAGACGATGCCGAGCACATGGCGCCCCTGGCCGATGCCGGCCCAGAAGGACCGCGGTGCGGTCGGCTCAACCACTGCGACGTTGGCCATGGACTAGGTCTCCGCAAGTCGCTCGTTGCTGCCCTCGCCGCCCATGGGCCGGGCTGCACCGGCTCGCGCCTCGCCATCCCGCGCGACGGCTCCGGTGCCCGCCTGGGCCAGTCACGCCCCATTTGGAGCGAACGCCCGGCGCAAGGACAGGTTCAGGGTCGGCGGGGCACCCCCGCCGACCCTTCATCTCAGCGGTACACCCGCTCCGCCCGCAGCTGGGCGCGCTTGGCCGCCTCCTCCGGCGTGCGTTGGCCGGTGGCGGCTTCCGCCGCCATGTCCACCACGATCCAATCCGCCATGGCCGCGGCCGATTGTGGCCCGAGCGGCCCGGCATAGCCGTTCGGGCGGAGCGTGTCGGAGGCCTTGGCATAGGCGGCGTGGATGGGCTTCGACGTCCATACCGGATTGTTGGCGAAGGCTTTGAGCGTCTGGCAGCAATAGGCGCTGGAGCCGGTGAGCCAGGCGTTGTACTGCGGCGCGTCGAACATGAAGGACAGATACGCCTGCGCCGCCTTCGGAAACTTCGTGTACTTGAAGATGCACGCCGTCGTCGTCTGATGCATTTCCACCGATTGGCCGACCGGGCCGATGGGGAAGTTCGTAGACTTCATGTCCGCCGCCATGTCCGCGAGCTTGGGGTCGTTCGCCGCGGCGTAGTAGATGGAGACGCCGTTCGCGGTCACCGACAGGTCGCCGGCGAGAAAAGCGCGGTTGTTGTTCACGTCCAGCCAGCTTTCCGTGCCCGGAATGAAGGTCTTGTACAGCTCGGCCACGTAGCGCAGGCCCGCGACGGTCTCAGGCGAGTTGATGACGACCTTTCCGTTCTCGTCCACCATCCTGCCGCCGTGGCTCCAGAGCACCCAGTGGCAGAAGTTGTTGCCGTCGCCGACGCCGTGGCCGAGCGTGAAGCCCATGGGATGGTTGATCGCCTTGAGCGCCTTGCCGAGCTCGAGCAGGCCCTTGGCATCCTTGGGGAATTCGCTGAACCCCGCCTGCTTCACCCAGCTGTCGCGATAGACCACGGCATTGCCGATGGTGGCAAGCGGCAGGCCGACGAAGCGGTCCTTCACCTTGGCGTAGCCCTCGTTGCCCGGATAGTAGCCGCCGTAGGTCGCGCTGAGGCCCTTCGCGAGGTCGGTCACGTCGAGCAGCTTGTCGGGATATTGCTGGGCGTCGTCGAACCACACCCAGACGATGTCCGGGCCGGAGCCCACGCTCGACGCCACGGCCGCCTTGGGGCGGATGTCCTCCCAGCTCTCCTTGTCGATGCGCACGTCGATACCGGTGGCCTCGGTGAATTTCTTGGTGTTGGCGAGCCAGGCATCCTCCTCGCCCTTGACGAAGGGCGCCCACCGCAGCAGGCGGAGGCTGGCGCCGGCTTCGGGCTCGAACTTCGGCACCTGAGCGAGCGCGGGAGCGCCTCCCATGAACGGCAGGGCCAGGCTTCCAGCCGCGAGGCCGGCGCCGCCCGCCAACAGATCACGTCTCGAAATGGTCATTTATCGTTTCCTCCCATGCTTATTGATGCTGCGGGGCGCCGCCTTGCTGTCGTCGGCACCGTCTAGCTCATCTTGCAATGTCTCAGATGCGTCGTCCGGTGGCCTCCTCGAACAAATGCGCCAGGGCCGGCTGTGCTGCGATGCGGATGGTTTCGCCCGGGGTGAACGACAAGCGCTCGCGGAACAGGCAGTTGATCTCCTGCCCCGGCCCGTTTCGGCCCTGCGCCGCTTCGCCGAGGCGCGCCACCACATGGATCTCCGAGCCCGTGGGCTCGGTCACCACCACTTGCGCCGGCACGCCGGCCCCGTCGAGCCTGATGTGCTCGGGCCGCAGACCGTAGACGACCGGCTGGCCGTCCTGGACACCGGCCGTCTCGGGGAGGGGCATCGACACGCCGCTATCGGTCTCCACACGCGGCTTGTCGTCGACGCGCACCGTGCCCTTGATGAAGTTCATGGCGGGGGAGCCGATGAAGCCTGCGACGAACTGGTTGGCCGGCCTGTCGTAGAGGTCGAGCGGCGCGCCGATCTGCTCCACGAGGCCGTCGTGCATGACGACGATCTTGTCGGCCATCGTCATCGCCTCGATCTGGTCATGGGTGACGTAGACCGTCGTGGTCTTCAGCCGCTGATGCAGCTCCTTGATCTCCGTGCGCATCTGCACGCGCAGCTTGGCATCGAGGTTGGAGAGCGGCTCGTCGAACAGGAACACCTGGGGATCGCGCACGATGGCGCGGCCCATGGCGACGCGCTGGCGCTGACCTCCGGAGAGCTGGCGCGGATATCGGTCGAGGAGGTGGGACAGGCCGAGGATCGTCGCCGCCCGCTCGACCCGCGCTTCGATCTCGTCCTTCGGCGCATGGCGCAGCTTGAGCGAGAAGCCCATGTTCGCCGCGACCGTCATATGAGGGTAGAGCGCGTAGTTCTGGAACACCATGGCGATGTCCCGTTCCTTCGGCGGCACATCGTTGATGACGCGGTTGCCGATTAGGATCTGCCCGCCGGAGATATTTTCAAGGCCGGCGATCATCCGGAGCAGTGTCGATTTTCCACACCCCGACGGGCCCACCAGCACCACGAACTCGCCGTCCGCGATGTCGACGCTCACACCGTGGATGACGGGATGAGCGCCGAAGGACTTTCGGACATTGACGATCCCGACCGACGCCATTCCGGCTCCTCCCAATTCTTTTGTTCAGCCTGCTTCGTCGGCCGTTTGCTGCGGATGCGCCGGACGTGTCGTGCGAGCTCCGCCGTCCTGTTCAACTCAATTTGAACGGGCTCCGACATCGTGCCGGCCCATCGCCACCTTCAATTTGGTCTCGTCGCCGGGTCATGCGGGCGCGCCGGTGCGGCCGCGTCGTCTCGAGCTTCGACACGCGCGCACAAAGACCCGGCCCGTCTGCTGACTAACCTCGTACCGCGGTGGCCCCGGGATCCTCATTGATCGTGAGCTTGAAGATCATGTGCATCTTGTCAAGCGGGCACTTAGCCTGAAGAGATGGCGATCATAGGTCCGGAGCGATGTAAGCGACGGCCGAACATGAAGCCCGTTGTGTTGAGACCACGCGTCACATCGAGGTGCACGGCGAACCATGTATACTAAAGACTAAGATGGCGCAGCCCGTGCTCGATGATCGGCGAGCGCGGCGCCCCCCGCCGGACCCTTTGCCTGATCTTACTGGATCGGGCCCGGCTAAAGTACCGCCCTCCCCAAGATAGACATGCGCTTTTCGGGGCGCCTACGCTCAATACAAGTGCCTGGAGCGGAGTGATGACACGAAGAGGAATCGGGCCGATCTAGGCGGGCTTGACAAGGGCCCACGGAGCCAATGGAGCAGCTGAAGCTTGATGTCATCGACGGCGCATGCGGAGTACCCCGCCGCAGACCTGCCCTCAGCTGGTTCCCTGGAGCGCTGAGCCCACGTTCCAATGCGCCCCCTACCCCCGGGCTGCGGCCGCCTGCTGCTCGAATGCCTTGAGCGTCTCGGCGCGGATCAGCTCGAAGCACTGGCGCTTGGCCGCCACGAACGTCTCGCCGAACTGGTCCTCGGGCGTACGCGGACGCGGGATGTCGACCTTGATGTCGGCGACGATGCGGCCGGGGCTTGCGCTCATCACCACCACGCGGTCGCCGAGGAAGATCGCTTCGTCGATGTCGTGGGTGATGAACATGACCGTGGTGCGGAACTCGGCCCAGATGCTCAGCAGCGCCTCCTGCATCATCGCGCGGGTCTGGGCGTCGAGCGCGCCGAACGGCTCGTCCATGAGCAGCACGCGCGGATAGTTGGCGAGCGCCCGGGCAATGCCGACGCGCTGCTGCATGCCGCCGGAGAGCTCCGTCGGATAGCTCTTCTCGAAGGCGGCGAGGCCGACCAGGGAGAGGAACGTGCGCGCCGTCTCCTCGGCGACGCTGGCGCTGCCCGTGGTCATCAGCGGGCCGAAGGCGACGTTGTCGAGCACGCTCTTCCAGGGAAACAATGTCGCCTGCTGGAACACCATGCCGCGGTCGGCGCCGGGGGCGCCGATGACGTCGCCGTCCACCGTCACTCGCCCGCTCGCCGGCGCGACGAAGCCCGCGACCACGTTGAGCACCGTGGACTTGCCGCAGCCGGAGGGGCCGAGCACGCAGACGAATTCACCCGGCTCGATGTCGAGCGAGAAGCGGTCGACCACGGTGCGGGCGCCGGCGCCCTCGCCGTAGCGTACGGACAGGTTGTCGATGGCGATATGGCCGCGGTCGCGGGCCGGAGCCGGGTGCGCGCGTGCCGCCACCGTCGCAGGGGCCGCCGAGCGCGGCGCCGCAGCGCCGCCATGGCCGAACGGCATCCATTTCATTTGCCCACCGCCTTCTCCAGATAGCTCGGGTCGATGAAGGCGGCGTATCCGGCGATATCCTTCACCGCGGGCAAGCGGCCCTGGTCCTTGAGGAAGGTCGCCGTGGCCAGCATGGTGTCGGCGAAAGCGCCGGGCTTGCCCGCCGTGCCGAGGTAGCCCGCCGTCACCTGCTCGGCGCAGGGCACGACGCGGGTGCCCTTGATCATGCGCGCCGCGTCCTCCTTGGGCAGGCTCAGCTCCTTGGCGACGATCTCCACCGTCTCGTCGGGATGCTTGAGCCAATAGTCGATGCCGGCGCATTCGGCCCGCACGTAGCTCTCCACGAAGCCCGGATATTTTTTGGCGAAATCGTTCATGACAACGCCGACGTCCCAGGTGGGGAAGCCGCGCTTCGCCATCTCGCCGCTGTCGAGCAGGATCTCGCCGCCGGCCTTGGCCATCTTGTCGAGGTTGGGCTCCCACACCCAGGCGGCGTCGATGTCCTTGCGCAGCCAGGCTGCCACCGCATCCGACGGCGCCAGGTCGAGAAGCTTGACGTCGGTCGGCTTGACGCCGGCCTCCTTGAGCGCGGCGATGAAGAGGTAGTGGGTGGTCGAGCCGAAGGGCGCCGCGGCCTGCCTGCCCACCAGATCCTTCAGGCTCTTGATGCCCTTGTCCTGGCGCACCACCAGCGCCTCCACCGGTCCCAGCATGTTGAGGACGAAGATGCCCTTGTACGGCAGGTCGCGGGTGACGCCGATGGTGAAGGGCGGGTTGCCGACGCCACCGAAGTCGACCTGGCTCGCTGCGACGGCCCGGTTGACGTCGCCGCCGGAGCCGAACTTCACCCATTTGATGGGCACGCCCCCGGCTTCCTTCTCGTGCAGGCCCAGCGCCTTGGTGACGAGCTGGGCGTTGACCAGGTTGAGGTAGCCGATGGTGATGGCCTGAGGCTTCTCCTGCGCCACGGCGCCGGGTGCGCCTGCCACGGCGGCGAGCGCGAGGCCGAAGGCGGCGGCCGCCATGCGGCGATGGGACGGGCGTCGGGCGGGCGTCATCTCGATCTCCAGGGCATTCGGGCCATGCATTATTTGAACCGCCAGGGCGTCAGCGCCCGCTCGAAACGGCGGATCGCCCAGTCGAGGGCGAGGCCGGTGAGTGCCAGCACGATCAGCCCCATGATGACGATGTCGCCGAGCAGGAATTTGCTGGCGTCCCAGATCATCCAGCCGACGCCGGCCGTGGCGGCGACGATCTCGGCGGCGACCAGCACGGTGTAGGTGAAGCCGAGAGCGATGCGCATGCCGGTGACGATGCCCGGCAGGCAGGCGGGCAGGACAACATGGCGGATGAGCTGTCGGCGATTGGCGCCCAGGCTGCGGGCCGCCTTGACGTAGCCGGCATCGACGCCGGCCGCCGCCTGCATGGCGCTGATGGTCAGCGGCGGCAGCGCTGCGAGAAACAGCAGCGCGATCTTCGAGGCATCGCCGATGCCGAGCCACATGACGATGAGCGTGTAGAGCGCCAGCGGCGGCAGCGGCCTATAGAACTCGATGATCGGATCGAACACCGCCTTCGCGTCGCGGCTGAGCCCCATGACGAGGCCGAGCGGAATGCCGATCAGGCAGGCGAGCGTGTAACCCGCGAGCACCCGCCACAGGCTGGCGGCGAGGTGCTCGTGCAGCAGGCTGCCCTGGTAGCCCTCCATCGCCGTCTTGACGAAAGCGCTCCACACCGCGCCCGGCGATGGCAGGAACAGCGGGTTGACGAGGCCGTAGCGCGTCACCAGCAACCAAACCAGGAACAGGCTCGCGGCGGTCAGCCCGGTCAGCACCCGGTCGCGGCGGGGCGCCAGGCTGCGCCACACTGGGGCTGCCCGCGGCGCGGCAGGCTCGAGACCCTGCACCGCGCTCATGGCTCGACCCCGAGCAGGTCCATGACCGTGAGCGCCAGGATGCGCGTGGCGGCGACCGCCTTGCCGATGTGGATGCTTTCGTTGACGGGCGACCAGCCGTCCTCGCCGGGGCCGAAGGTGATGGCCTTCATGCCGCGCTCCGAGAAGCGGATGGTGTCGTTGAAGGCGTTCTTGCGGTAGAGCTTCGGCTCGCCGCCCAGCACCTCGCCGTAGGCCCGCCGCAGCGCTGCCGTCGGCTCACCGTCGCCGTCCTGCTCGCCGGTGCCGTCGACGAACAGGGCGCCGGGAAACGGCCGTGCCGTCGCCTGAAGGCTCGGGTCGACCGCCGCGGCTCGCGCCAAGGCCGCGGCGATATCGGCCATGACGCTGTCGCGGGTCATGCCGGGCACGATGCCGACAACGCCGAGCACGGCGGTGCACCGATCCGGCGTGAACTGCATCTCGCGCGGCTCGCCGCCGGCGATGCGCAGCACCGTCACCATGGGGGGCGTACCGCCCGGGCGCGGCGCCGGCTGGTGGGTGAAGCTCATGCCCTCCAGCGCCGCGAGCAGGCGCGCCATGGCGCTCACCGCGTTGACGCCGGTGTCGGGGCGCCAGAGGTGCGTCTTGACGCCCCGCGTCTCCACCTCGACGAGGAAGTTGCCGCAATTGGCGACGGCGATGCCCATGCCCCAGGTGCCGTCCGGCGCGGTCCATGCGGTCGGCTCGCAGACGATGGTGTAGTCGGCGCTCACGCCATGCTCGTCGAGCAGCCAGATCGAGCCGTCGGGGCCGTTCTTCTCCTCGTCCACCGTATAGATGCACTTCAGCGTGCCGTTGAGCGCGACGCCGGCGGCCCGGATCGCCTCCACGGCCAACAGCGTGCAGGCGAGATTGCCGCGCGTGTCGGAGGTGCCGCGGGCATACAGCAGGTCGCCGTGGCGAGTCGGCCGGAACGGATGGCCGCCGGTCATGGTCCAGGCCGCCCAATCGCCGGCCGGGTAGGTGTCCAGGTGATCGTTGAGGATGAGGGACGGGCCGCTGGCGCGGCCGGCGAGCTCGCCGATGACATTGGGCCGCCCCGGCACCTTGGCCGCCAGCTCGACGGCAAAGCCCAGGACATCGAGCTTCCCGGCGACGAGCCGGGCAATCCCCTCCTCGCGGCCGCCCGGCAGATCCGGGTCGAGCGGGTTCTCCGCCTCCGGTTGGCCAGCCGGTATCAGCTCGCAGGCCAGCGTGAGCCACGCCTCTTCGGTGATATGCGCCAGCACCCGCTCGCGGGCGCTCAGGGTGGCATCGGTTTTGAAAGCAGCTGCGCGCGTCATGGGTCCTCGCTCCACGCCGCGGCAAATTGCAAGGCCGGTGCCACCCGCGCCATTCCAAAAGAATGGTTGAATTTAAAAGATTTTTCCCTTTGCAAAGGAATTGCATTTGGGCGGCAAGCGATCAACAGGCGGTCAACGTCGGTCTGCTGGGTGATCTTGGGGCCGGGATTTTGAGCGACGGCCGACGTCGATCCAAAAGCGCTATTAATTGCTTGCCGAGCGGCAAGGACATCCAACCGAACGCTTGCGGTCCCGCAGCCGCTCCTGACACCGCGGGCGACGATCAGCCGGAATTGCGCCATTAATTGCTTGCCGGTCGGCTGCCCGCTCCCGTCGGATAGCTGCGACCCACCTGCGGCGCAGCGGAGCAACATCTTGTCCCCGAGTCCCAAGTTGTCCCCGAGTCCCAAATTATCCCCAAGTCCCAAGTCCCTCGCCATCGCCGACCTGCACGACGCCTATGCGGCCGGCGTGGCCCCCGAGAGTGTCGTCGCGGCCATCTACGACCGCATCGAGTCCGGCCCCCTCGAGCCGGACTGGATCAGCGTGGTGCCGCGCGCGGAGGCCCTCGCGGCTGCCCGCCAGGTGGCCGCGCGGCGGGCGGCCGGCGAGGAGCTGCCGCTCTTCGGCGTGCCCTTCGCCGCCAAGGACAATATCGATTTTGCCGGCCTGCCCACGACGGCCGCCTGCCCCGCATTCGCCTATCGGCCGGAGGACTCCGCCCGCGCGGTGGACCGGCTGATCGCGGCCGGCGCCGTCATGATCGGCAAGACCAACCTCGACCAGTTCGCCACCGGCCTCTCCGGCACCCGCTCGCCCCACGGCGCCTGCGTCAGCGTGTTCAACGCCGATTACGCCTCCGGCGGCTCCAGCTCCGGCTCCGCCGTGGTGGTGGCACAAGGCCTCGTGACGTTCGCGCTCGGCACCGACACCGGCGGCTCGGGACGCGTGCCGGCAGGCTTCAACAACATCGTCGGGCTGAAGCCCACGATCGGGCTGGTGTCGACGCGCGGCCTGGTGCCCAACTGCCGCACCATCGATTGCGTCTCCGTGTTCGCCCTCACCGTCGCCGACGCGCGGGCGGCCCTCGCCGCCATGGAGGGCTTCGACGCGGACAATCCGTTCTCGCGCCGCCCCCCGGCGACGCCGCCGGAGCGGGGCGCCGGACCACACGTCATCGGCGTGCCCCGGCAGCAGGACCTGGACGCTTTTCCAGGCCTTGCTGGGCTCGCGCTGTTCGAGGCGGCGCAGCAGCGGGCCAAGAGCCTGGGCTGGCAGATCGAGGAGGTGGACTTCACGCCCTTCGTCGAGGCCGGCCGGCTCATGTTCGGCGGCGCCTGGGTGGCCGAGCGCTTTGCCGCCTTCGGCGACTTCATCGCGGCGCATCAGGACGAGGTGCTGCCGATCACCCGCGACATCGTGTTGGGCGCCAAGGACATCAGCGCCGCGGAAACGTTCAGTCAAATCTACCGGCTGGCCGCCCTGCGGCGACAGACCGAGCCGGTCTGGGAGCGCATCGATGCGCTGATGGTGCCGACCGCAGGCGCGCCGTGCCGCATCGCCGACCTGCTAGCCGATCCGCTGCCCCTCAACGCCCGCTTCGGCCACTTCTCCTATTTCGTCAACCTGCTCGACCTCTGCGCCATGGCGGTGCCCAACGGCTTCCTCGCCGACAGCGGCGTGGCCATGGGCGTCACCTTCATCGCCCCGGCCTGGCAGGACGCCCGGGTGGCCGAGCTCGGCGCCGCCTTCCACGCGGCCCTGGGCGTGGCACCGGGGGTTGCCGGAGCGGCGGTGACGGGCGAGGCGGCGTAGACGGACGTCTAACGCAAGTATTTACTCAGTAGATGGATGGTCGGGTCAAGCCCGACCATGACGAGGGTGCGATGAACGTGCAGACATTCCAACGTCATGGTCGGGCTTGACCCGACCATCCATTTCATCAAAAGCGCGTCACTTCCACACGTCACGTCGGCCGAGCGAATTACCCCTCCTTCTCCGCCGCGGCCTGGGCCGCGAGCGCGTCCGGGCGCAGGATCACCATCAGACCGCGGTGATGCGTGAGAACCCCCTCGGCCTGCAGGCGGCCGAGCTGCACCGTCACCCACTGCCGCGTCGCGCCGATCAGCGCCGCGAGGTCAGCGTGGGTGAACGCCGCCGCCACCAGGATGCCGCGGTCGTCCGGCACGCCGTAGGTCGCACCCAGGTGCTGCAGGAGCTGCATCAGGCGCTGGGTGATCGAGCGGGTGCCGAGCATCTGGGCGAAGGCGGAATAGCAGCGCGCCTTGAACACCAGGGCATCGATCAGGCCCAGCGCCAGGTCCGGCACCTGCCGGGCCAGCGCGCGCAGGCCTTCGCCCGGCAGGAAGATCAGCGTGCTCGGCCGCGCCGCCACCGCGGACCACATATGGACGCCGCCGCCGAACACATCCGGACCGCCGACGAAATGACCGCTCGACCAATACGCCAGCGTGATCTCGCGCCCGGACGGCGCCGTATAGAAGCTGCGGATCTGGCCGCTCTCGATGACGACGATGCCGTCGTGGCGCTCGCCCTGGCGAAACAGCGGCTCGTGGGCGCGCAGGTGCATGAGCCGGCCGTGGCCGCGCACCCGTGCCTGATCCACGGCCGACAGCCGCTCGACCAGGCTCGCCTGGCGCTCCAGCAGCACCTCGCTTTCGGTGAGGAAGATGGCCGCGTCCGCGTCGGCGCCCCCGGTCTGCCGCATGCCGCCAGATTAGCGCGGATCGGCCGCCGCGCCAGAGACGAGAGACGTCGTTCGGCCACGCCGGAGGAGAATAATCGCCTCGCGGCTCGCGCCCACGCCTTCGACGGCCGTGCGCCGAGGCAACTAATTGCTTTTGCCCGCCGCCAAGCTCTGTTGCGCTGCCACATCGCCGCGGCAAGCGGCCCGGAGGGATCCCATCATGATGCTGCATCGGACGCGGCGCCGGCTGCTGCTGGCCGGCCTGCTGGTCGCAGGCGCCGCAGTCGCCCCGCAGGTGCGAGCCGCCGAGACCGTGCGGCTGGCGCAGAATCTCTCACCCATCTCGGGCGTGACCATCGTCGCCAAGGCCAAGGGCTTCTTCGACAAGCACGGCCTCGACGTCCAGGTATCGAACTTCACCACCGGCAAGCAGTGCCTGGATACGGTGATCGGCGGCGGCGCCGACATCGCCACCACGGCCGAGGCGCCCACCACCGCGGCCGCCATGGCCAGGCAGCCGATCGCCTTCCTGGCCCGCACGGAATACTCCGACCTGAAGACGCTGACCGCGACCGCCGCCAAGATCGGCGCCCTCGCCGACCTCAAGGGCAAGCGCATTGCCTTCACCGCCGGTACCGGCGGCGAGGTCTACACCAACCTGCTGCTCGCGGCGGCCGGCCTCGGCAAGGCCGACGTCAGCCTGGTCAACCTGCGTCCGCAGGACATGGCCGCCGCCATGGCGAGCGGCAGCATCGACGCCTACAACACGTGGGAGCCGCACATCATCAACGGCAAGCGGGCGCTGGGCGACGACGTCAAGCAGCTGCCGACGACCGGGATCTATTCCGAAACGTTCAACATCGTGACCCTGCGCGCCTACCTCGAGGCGAAGCCCAAGGTGATCGATGCCTTTCTCGCCGCCCTCGTCGAGGCGGAGGCGTGGATGAAGGCCAACCGCGACGCGGCCATCGACGTCGTCGCCCAGGCCATCAACATGCCGCGCGCCGAGCTGGAACCGATCTGGGGCGATTTCCACTACCAGGTGGCGCTCGACCAGCGCACCCTCGACATCCTGAACGCCCACGCCAAGTGGCGGCTGGAGAGCGGTAACCATCCACCCGGCGCCACCATGCCGACGTGGAGCGAGGTCATCGTCGCCGGGCCGCTCAAGGCCGTGGCGCCCGGCCTGGTCAGCCTCTCGGCCGACTATTGAGCGCGATGCGCCTCGCCGCAGCCGAGCGCTGGATCGGCTATCTCTCGATCCCGCTGTTCTTCGGGCTCTGGTACGCCGTGTCGATGGCCGGCCTCGTCAACGCCCGGCTGTTTCCCCCGCCGACGCGGGTGGCGGCGGACCTCTGGCAGTCGGCCACATCCGGCCCGCTGTTCATCGACCTGGCCATGAGCGCCAGCCGCGTCGCCATCGGCTATGCCGCCGGTGCCGCGGCCGGCATTCTCCTCGGCCTGCTCACCGGCCGCATCCGCATCATCGACCGGCTGCTGGCGCCGGTGTTCCAGATGCTGCGGCCGATCCCGCCGATCGCCTTCGTGCCCATCGTCATCCTGTGGTTCGGGCTCTCCGAGCTCGGCAAGTGGTTCCTGGTGTTCTGGGGCGTGTTCTTCACCGTCTGGGTGGCCGCTGACATGGGGGTCCGGCGCGTCGACGTCGGGCTGCTGCGGGCGGCGCGCTCGCTCGGTGCGCCCGAGCGCAAGCTCATGACCACGGTGATCCTGCCCGCGGCGCTGCCCACCATCATGGTGGGCCTGCGCACCGCCATCGGCGTCTCGTTCTACACGCTGGTGGCGGCGGAGCTGGCCGGTACCTTCGCCGGGCTCGCCTACCGCATCGACATCGCGCATCAGAACATGCAGATCGGCCAGATGATGGGCGGCCTGATCATGCTCGGCGTCATCTCCGCGCTCGCCGACCGCGCCTTCGCCGTCATCGCCCGCCGCACGGTGTGGTGGGGGTGATGTCCTGCCGCAGGTTTCGTCAGCGACGTCCGAGGCCCAAGCCGCCTTGCGAACTGGCCTAACAAAGCCATATGTAGGGGGCTTCGCGGACCGGCGATCGACGACGACCGACGCGATGCGCCGCGTCGTCCCGCGTGACGGCCCGGCATGGGCTGCGAGGCCCCGTCCGGACGCCAATTTGTGCTGAGCGCCGAAATCAAATATCGTCGGATCGAGCCGCTCATCCTGGGCGGCGCATGCACTGCGGCTTCGGCCGCCAATCGATCGGAAACTCATTGCAAGTTTTGGTGAGAGAAAACAACGTCGATCAAGCGCTGCGCGTGCTGAAGAAGAAAATGCAGCGCGAAGGCATCTTTCGAGAGATGAAGATGCGCAAGGCCTACGAGAAGCCGTCCGAGCGCAGGGTCCGGGAAAAGGCCGAGGCGGTGCGCCGCATGCGTAAGCTGGCCCGCAAGCAGGCCATCCGCGAAGGGTTGATCGCAGGCCCGAAACGACCGGCCAACGACGCGCGTGGCAGGCCTGGCTCGACAGGTGGACCGCGTCCCTTCCGTCCCGGCGCCGCGAGCCAATCGTAGCCGCCGCGCAGGTTACGTCGATGCGCTTTGAGCAGCGGGCGCAGGGTGAGCGCGTGCGGTTGGTACGCGCCCCGGCGCCGCCGCTCACCCCGACAATGGCTCCCGCATCAACCATCGGATGGCGTCGTCCGACTAGAGCTGTTTGCGATTGGGTGGACTCACCCAATCGCAAAAGAAGCGCTCCAGGCTCACAGAGTTGGAGCATGTCTCCGCAATTGGATGATGCTCGCCCCGATCGCAGAGAAATGCTCTAGGACATGCTCCGGCCTTGTTAGCGAGCCCGAGCACGCTCGCCGGCGGAGGGCCATCTTCGCGGCGTCCCCGGCCGGAAGTGAAACGCGGCATCCGCTAAAAATACCTGCGGCCCTGCCTTGAATTTACGAAAATAAAGCCCTATTTGTCGATAGTCGAGACTGCGTGAAGAGCTTTGTCCAGACGTGCTTCACGTTATGGCGGATGTTCCTGACTCAATCGATTAGATGCAGCGTGGCGCATTGTCCGGCTGCAAACCCACGTGTCGATTGAAGGGAATCGTCATGAACACTGGAATTGTGAAGTTCTTCAACGCCAACAGAGGCTTCGGCTTTATTCAGCCCGACGGCGGCGGCTCGGACGTGTTCGTCCACATCTCGGCGGTGGAGCGGGCGGGCCTGCGGGAGATCCGCGAAGGTCAAAAGCTCAGCTTCGACATCGTCAAGGACAACCGCTCCGGCAAGAGCGCGGCCGAGAATCTTCAGGCCGCGTGATGCGTCGCCGCTGGTCGTTGACCACGGATGTACTGGCAATGGCGAGACGGTGACGAGGGGAAGGTCGGGCGAGTCCCGACCTTTTTTCCATGTGCAGATGAATCGTTACGGCGATGGAGTTTCCCATGAGCAGGCCACAACTGACGGGTCGGTCGGAAGCTGTTTCAGCAGAAGAGTTCAATAAGCGGACCAAGGACCTCTCCTCCAAGATGGGCGACCTCGCGGCAGGCGCCACGCGCTCGGCAGCGACCAACCGGATGAGAGCGGAGCGGCCGAAGCCTTCGGACACGAAGCCTGCCGCGAACAAGTAGGCTGCATTGTCGGCGTGGCCCAGCGCCCGGTCTCGCCACCCCGCTGCTCGTCGCGCTCAAGTCCGTAAGCGATGTCGATGGCAGCGCTCGGCGCGCGGCGATGCCACTTGGCTCATCCCCCCGCCTGGGCGATTGAGCCGCAGTTCCGATGCCAGCGGAGTGTCCTAAGACGCGGTGAGCCGGGCGATCTTCTTGACGTGCCTCACCGCTGCGCGGCCCCCGGTCGTCTTGGTGAAAAGGTCCAGCTTCTGGTCCTCGTCCGCTTCGACCGGCGTAATCGCCCGGTCCATATAGGTCCCGGACGCCTTGTCCTTCGAGATCAGAAAGGCCGCGAGCGCCAAGCGCGCCGTCACGCCTGCCAGCACCGCGTGCTTGCCGACCGTCGCCCAGGCGAAGCGTGGCCAGAAGCTGAGAGCATTTTCGCGCGCCAGCCCTGGCCGCCGCTCCGACGGGTGCTTGAGGCGCAGAAAGCCGCTCTGCAGCGGATGCACATTGTCCAGCGGGACCGTGGTTGCAAACGAAATCAGCACTTTGACGAGGCTGGCTAGCGGCACACCGGTGGCGACCGCGCGCCTGAGCAGCGTCTTCATATGCTTGGGCGTGTAGTAGAGCGACCACGCCTCGCGATAGATGCCTTCCCATTCCCGTCGGCTCATCTTCGCATGCGATGTGCAGACGTGCTCGACATCATAGATGTTGAGGTCGGGATCCATCTCGACGCCCATGCGCCAGAGCGTCTGATGATCCTCGGAGCCGGGAAGCGGCGTCAGGACGAAGAACTCGATCACATCGAGCGGCAGCTCGTCCTGGATGATGGCGATGTCGCGCCGGATCGAGGCCGGCGTATCGGCGGGAAAGCCAAGGATGTAGCCCGCCAGCGTCATGATGCCTTGCGCTTTCCAGGCGAGCAGCATCTTGCGATACTCGGTGATCTTGTTCTGGTTCTTCTTGGCGGCCGTAAGGTTGTCGGGATTGATGTTTTCGAGCCCGATGAAGACGCGGGTCACACCGGCGCGCCTGGCTTTCTCGATGAAATTCGGGATCTTGTGGCATAGCGTATCGACCTGGATCATCAGGCCGAGCGGAATGCCATCGTTTTCCCGCAGCTCGATCAAGCGGTCGAAAATCGCCTCCCAGTCCCGGTTGCGGGCGAAGTTGTCGTCGGTGATGAAGAATTTGTGGATGCCCTGCGCCCAGTTCATCCGCACAAGCTGCTCGACATCGTCGGCGGATCGGAAGCGCGATTTGCGGCCCTGGACATTGATAATGGTGCAGAACGAGCACTGGTAGGGGCAGCCGCGGCCCGCGTCGAAGCTAGCGCACAGGCCGAGCGTCCGCTCGATATTGTCCTTCGGCAGGAATGGCACGGGGGTGCCACCGATGCCGGGCAGGTCGTCCATGAAGTTGTAGATCGGCTCCAGCTCGCCGACGGCAGCGTCGCGCAGGACGCGGTCGAGCCGTCCTTCCGCTTCGCCGGCGAACATGGACACGCCCATGGCGCGGCAGGCGTCGAGCTCGACGGCCTGTCCGTCCAGCATCGCCAAGCAGCCCGAGACGTGGAAGCCCCCCATGACGACCGGAAGCCCGGCCTCACGAAACGGCCGGGCGATGTCGAGCGCGCGCGGGTACTGATTGGATTGCACGCCGACGAGGGCGATCATGCCGAAATCGCCGTACCGACGAAGCCGACCGAGCAGCGCCGGAATATCGACGCGCGTGTTCGTCTCGTCGATAACGGTGATGTCGATGGCTACGCCGGCGCCCAGCACGTTGCGATCCGCACAATCGGCGGCAATGCCGTAGAGCGCTGCAAGCGAATTGGACGGGATCATCGCCCGCCACCAACGAATGACATAGCCCTCATCATCGTAATGCGACGGCTTGATCAAAACGAGTTGGAAGCGGTTACGAATACCCTCGGAGACGCGGGGCAAAAAACTCGCTTTCGTTTGAGATCTAGCGATACTCTAACAGGGTTCATCGAGAACACAAAGACACCGGTCGAGGACGGTCGACACGGCCCTCACTGCCCTATTCCGGACGAGCCCCTTCAGGATCTTGCGCGGCCGCGGCCCGGACAGCCCATTCCTCCGCCGGACGTGGCACGGACCAATAGGCGGCATGGGCCCTTGCCGCCTCCTCCTCCAGCACCGGGCCGATGATCTCGATCGGCTGCGGGGAACGCGCCAGCACCTCGCGGCAGGACAGGGCGAGGCCGCGGCCCTGGGCGTTTCCGGCCCTGAGCGGCCGCATGCCCGCCTCGCCCAGGCCGAACACCAGGCGCCGCACGTTGGACCAATGCAGGGCGCCCGCACACATGGGGCACGGATCGCTACTCGCGTAGAGTGTCGAGCGGCCGAGATCGTCCCAGGTGAGGCTTCGGCCGGCGGCCCGCAGCACCTTGAGCTCCGCATGCGCGGTCCAGTCACGATCGCGCTGCTGGGTGGAATACCCCTCGGCGACGATACGGCCGTCGGCGTCGGCGAGGACGGCGCCGAAGGGCCGGCATCCCTGGCGCACCGCCTCCTCGGCCAGTCCGATCGCCCGCCGTAGCAGCACCTCGTCACGAGACTCCAATCCTGTCATCGCCGGCTCCGCAGGAGATTCCAAAGGGCCGATGGTGGCGCGACCGCCGTGGGCTGGCAAACCCGTGGCGCCGTCGGGCCGGCCGCCTCCGGGAGAGTGGAGGCTCGAGCCCGCCCGTGACGTGCGTCGAGCTTGCGCTCGTGTTAGCTTCAACAGGGCGAGGAGGTCATTCAAATGCCCAGCCCATCGCAGCAGATCATGCGGCTTGGCTTCGGCTTCGCGGTCTCCCAGGCGCTACGCGTCGTCGCCGAGCTCGACATCCCCGATCTCCTCGAGTCCGGCGAGCGCTCCGTCGAGGACTTGGCGGATGCGGCCGGCGCCAATGCCGATGCCCTCTACCGGGTGATGCGCCTACTGGCCGCGGAGGGCGTGTTTCGGGAGGTGTCGCCGCGTCGCTTCGCTCTGACCGACATCGGGGCGGCGCTGTGCGTCGGGACGGGCTCGGGTCCGCGGGACTTCGTGCGAATGATCAACAGCGAGCCTTACCTCGCCTTCGAGCAGCTCCTGCATTCGGTTCGCACGGGCGAGCCCGCCTTCGACAAGGTGTTCGGCAAGGCCAGGTTCGACTGGCTGGCCGTCCATCCCGACGAGGCGCAGCTGTTCCAGCGCGCCATGGTGGCGCTGAGCCAGGGCGCCAACGAGGCGGTCGCCGGCGCCTATGATTTCGGGCCGTTCTCGCGCGTCGTCGACGTCGGCGGCGGCCACGGCCAGCTGCTCGCGGCCATCCTGGCCCGTAACCCGCATCTGTCGGGTATGCTGCTCGATCGGCCCGCCGGCATCGCCGCCGCACGCGCGGGCATCGGCGGCAGCCTGCCACGCACCGAACTGATAGCCGGCGATTTCTTCGATGCCGTGCCGCCGGACGCCGACGTCTGCATCTTGAAGAAGGTGATCCACGACTGGGATGACGAGCGTGCCATGACGATCCTGCGCAACTGCCGCGAGGCGATGCGGCCGGAGGGCAAGGTCCTGCTCGCCGAGACGATCGTGCCCGCCGGCAATGAACCGGCCCAGATCAAGATGATCGACGTCACCATGCTCGCCGTGACCGGCGGCCTCGAGCGGACCGAAGAGCAATATGCGGCCCTGCTTGCCGCAGCCGGGCTGCGGCTGGAGCGCGTGATCCCGACCCCGGCGCCGATCTCCATCCTCGAGGCCAGCGTCGCCTAAAGCGTGATCACCTGACGCGCATCGGCGCAGCTGGCCTGATCAGCGGACCAGTCCACGTTTGACGGGCCGCGCGATTGCCGCCAAAACCGCCGCTTGTCCCCGGCACGTTGCGCAGCCCTGCCGATCAGGAGCCTGTCGACAACGACAAAGCACTTCCAAGGAGACCGAGACATATGAACAGGCGTGACCTCCTCACGGCCGCCGCAGGCCTGGCGCTCGCCGCCCCCTTCGTGTCGCGCGCCCGCGCTGCCGGCAAGCGCTACGATCCGGGCGCCAGCGACACCGAGATCCGGCTGGGCCAGACCATCCCCTACAGCGGCGCAGGCTCGCCCTACAGCGTCATCGGCCGGGCGCAGACCGCCTACTTCGAGCAGCTGAACGCCAAGGGCGGCATCAACGGCCGCAAGATCAACTTCATCTCGCTCGATGACGCCTACAGCGCCCCCAAGGCGGTCGAGGCGACGCGCCGCCTGGTGGAGCAGGATGAAGTTCTGGGCCTGTTCGGCTCGCTCGGCACTGCGCCGCAATCGGCGGTGCAGAAGTATCTGAACAGCAAGAAGGTGCCGCAGCTCCTGCTCAATACCGGAGCGCCGCGCTGGAACAACCCGAAAGAGTTCCCGTGGACGACGTCGAGCCTGCCGCTCTACAATACCGAGGGGCGCATCCTCGGCCGCTGGCTCTTGCAGAGCAAGCCTGACGGCAAGGTCGGCATCCTCTACCAGAACGACGAGTTCGGCCGCGAGTACATCAAGGCGTTCCGCGAGGTGCTGGGCGACAAGGCCGCCACCATGATCGTCGCCGAGGCGCCCTACGATCTGACCGATCCGACCATCGATTCCCAGATCATCAAGCTGAAGCAGTCCGGCGCCGACGTGCTCTACAACGTCAGCACCGGCAAGGCGACGTCGCAATCGCTCAAGAAGGTGCACGAGCTCGGCTGGCAGCCGCTCCACCTTCTGGTCAGCACCTCGACCGGCCGCTCGATCATCAACGCGGCGGGGCCGGAGACGGCGAAGGGCGTGGTCAGCACGCTCTACATCAAGCACGTCGGCAGCTCGCACTGGGCCGACGACGCGGACGTGAAGGCCTTCCAGGCGCTGCGCGAAAAATCCCTGCCCAACGTCGACGCCGACAACGACATCGCCTTTCAGGGCTACTCGCTGGGCGTGCTGATGGGGCGCATCCTGGAGAAGTGCGGCGACGAGCTGACGCGCGAGAACCTGCTGAAGCAGGCGACCAACCTCAAGGGCATGTCGGCGCCGGCCCTGCTGCCGGGCCTGACCTACGCGATCACGCCCGACGACTACAACACCTTCGCGGAGCTGTTCATCGCCACCTTCAACGGCTCGGACTGGGAGGCCTCCGCCAAGCCTGTGTCGCTGTAAGGTTCTTTTCGTCCCCCACGTCGTCATGGCCGGGCTCCCATAGCATCTTGGCCCGGCCATGAGGCTGCGGGCGCCGGCCCTCCCGCATTGCGCAGGATTTGTCGGGTCGACCCGTGCCAGGATCGCTCCGTTGGCAAATCGACGGGGCCGGAGCCATGGAACGATCGCGGACGCGGGCGAGCTACGAAGCTCGCATCGACCGGGTGGTCGACTTCATCCACGCCCACCTTGAGGAGGACATCCGCGTCGACACGCTTGCCGATGTCGCCTGCCTGTCCGCCTACCACTGGCACCGCATCTACACGGCCATGCGCGGCGAGACGATCGCCGCCACCGTCCGCCGCCTGCGCCTCACCCGCGCCGCCGATCGCCTGGCCAATTCGCAGATGGCCATCAGGGAGATTGCCGAACGGGCGCGCTACGGCTCGCCCGACGCCTTCGCCCGTGCCTTCCGAGAGGCGTACGGGATGCCGCCGGCGGACTACCGTGCCCACGGCAGCCACGCCGCCTTCAAGGCGGCGAGCCTCGCAGATGATGCAGCCGGCTTCGCCGTAACCGTGGACACGTTGCCGCCGCGCACCTGCGCGGCGGTGGCTCACACCGGCCCCTACATGCAGATCGACCGGGCCATGGGCCAGCTGTTCGGAGCGCTCGGCGCGCGGAACCTGCTGGCGCCGGGCCAGCCGATGCTGGCCGTCTTCTTCGACGACCCCGACCTCGTCCCGGCCGACGCCTTGCGCGCCAAGGCCTGCACGCCGGTCGCCGAGGACGTTGCGCTGGCGCCGCCGGTCGAGCGTTTCGTCGTGCCCGGCGGACGCTACGCCAGGCTGCGCTACAAGGGCCCCTACGCCGACATGAAGGGGGCATATCGCTGGCTGTACGGTGTCTGGCTGCCGCAATCGGGCCTGGAGGCGGCCGATGCGCCGGCGTTCGAAGCCTACCTCAACGCGCCCCCCGACGTGCCGCCGCCGGAGCTCCTGACCGACATCCATCTACCGGTGAGGGAGACATGAGCCCGCCCCCCATGCCCGCCGAAGTCGCGGCCGCCATGCGCCGCTTGCCGGTGCACGTCCGGGCGCAGCTCATGGCCGTGCGGGCGCTGATCTTCGAAACCGCGGTCGCAACGCCTGGTGCGGGGCCGCTGACCGAGACCCTCAAGTGGGGCGAGCCGGCCTATCTCACCGTCGCCAGCGGCAGCGGCAGCACCATCCGCCTCGGCCGCGTCGCCGGTGCCGACGACCGGGCCGCTGTGCTGTTCAACTGCCGCACGACGCTGGTCGACCGCTTTCGCGCGCAGTTCGCCGACGCGCTCAGCTTCGCCGGTAACCGGGCGATCCTGCTCGACTGTGCAAGGCCCCTGCCCACCATGCCGCTGGCGATCTGCCTCGGTATGGCGCTGACCTATCACGTGAGCCCGCGACGGCGCGGCGCCTCCGTTCCAAACACCACATCGTCGATACCATAAGCGGTCCGGCGTGGCCTTTATATCAACGTCAGCCTATCATACGGTGTAAGTTCTATAATAGAACTAGAATTTGAACCGCCGGCCTCGTGTGATAGCGACCCGCGAAGCGTCCGGACCGTAGCCCGGCGAACGAGCGGTTCGGACGGCCGTCGGTTCGGCGAAGAGGCGCCCAGCAACGAGCCCTCGCTACGGGGGGCGATCACCGCAGGCGAACGGGGAGACGATTGGCATGAAGTACTTCTTTTGCAGGTTTATTCCGCCCCGCACGGATTTCATCACGACGATGACGGCTGAGGAGGCGGCGCTGATGCAGGAGCACGGCGCCTACCTCCAGAGCCTTCTCGAAGACGACAAGGTCGTCGCTCACGGCCCGGTCATGGATCCCGCGGGCGGCTGGGGGCTCTCGCTGTTCGCGATCGACGACAGCGAGGATATCGAGGCGCTCACCGGCGCAGACCCGATGATCCAGGCTCGGATCGGAGCCAGGTACGACGCCTATCCCATGCGATCGCTGCGATCACGCGGCTGACAAACGACATCTCCGTCATCGGCCCGCTGAGGCATTCAAGCCCGGCGCACGGAGCTCGGGCGGATGGATCCCGCCCGAGCTGCCATGACACAAACCGCAGCACCCTACCTCACGATGCCACGGCGTAGTCGACGTAGCCCTCGGCCCCCTGGGAGTACCAGGTGGACGCCGCGTCGGGGGTGAGCGGAAGACCCTTGGCGAGACGGTGCGGCAGATCTGGGTTGGAGATGAAGGGGCGGCCGAAGGAAATGGCGTCGGCCTCGCCGGAGGCGAGCGCCGCCTGCGCCTTGGCCGCATCATAGTCGGAGTTGAGCACCAGCGGGCCGGCGAAGGCCGCGCGGATGGCCGGCGCGATCGGCGGCCGCTCGGCCTTGCCGAACGTGCCGTCGAAGCCCGGCTCGCGCAGCTCCAGGAAAGCGATGCCGATGGCGGAGAGCGCCGCCGCGGCGGCCGGGAACAGCTCTTCGGGGTTGCTGTCGTTGGCGCCCTGGCTGTCGCCGTTAGGCGACAGACGTACGCTGGTGCGGTCGGCGCCGATGGCGTCCGCCACCGTCTGGGTCACCTCGCGCAGCAGGCGGATGCGGTTCTCGATCGAGCCGCCGTAGGCGTCGTTGCGGAAGTTGGAGTTGTCGCGCAGGAACTGGTCGATCAGATAGCCGTTGGCGGCATGGATCTCGACGCCCTCGAAACCTGCCTCCAGCGCGTTGCGCGCCGCGGTGGCGTAGTCGGCGAGCAGGCCCGGGATCTCGTCGAGGCGCAAGGGCCGCGACTCGGCATAGGGGTGCCGGCCCTCGTAGGTGTGTGCCTTGGCCGGCGCCGTGGTCGCCGACGACGACACCGGCTGCGCGCCGCCCAGGAAGCTCGGGTGCACCAGGCGGCCCATGTGCCAGATCTGGCAGATGATGCGGCCGCCGGCCGTGTGTACCGCGTCGGTGACGCGGCGCCATCCTGCAACCTGCTCGGCGCTCCAGATGCCGGGGCCGTAGGGCCAGCCCAGGCCTTGCGGGCTGATGCCGGTCGCCTCGGAGATGATCAGCCCGGCGCTGGCGCGCTGGGCGTAGTATTCGGCCATGACCGGCGTCGGCACGAAATCCCGTGTATTGCGGGCGCGGGTCAGCGGCGCCATCAGGATGCGGTTGGGCGCGCGGATGGCGCCAAGCTGGATCGGGTCGAACAGGGTGGGCATGCGGTGTCCTGACGTGAAGGTCCAGAGGCGCGCCGGCTCGCGCCGGCGGGGCCCGTGGCAACAGGACTATCGTCGATTACGCGCCCACTCCATGCCTTTTTGACACTTTGGAATCAGATCCCCCTGCCCCACCGTCATGGAGCAGGCGTTTCTCCCGGGGTCGCGGGCGCCCGCGCCCGCAGACGTTCAACCGCCAGAAGCAGCAGCGCCGCGGCGCCGAGGAGGCCGCCGACGACCGCCGTCTCGCTCCAGCCGCCGGCGTGATAGGTCATGGTGCCCAGCACCGATCCGCCGGCGCCGCCGGCGAAGGTGATGGTCATGTAGAGCGCGTTGACGCGCCCTCGCACCGCGGCCGGCACGGAGAAGATGATGCGCTGGCTGATGATGTGATTGGCCTGGATGGCGCTGTCGATGACGATGGCCAGCACCACCAGCACGGCGAGCGCCGCCGCGGCCGCAGCCCAGCCGGAGGCGAAAAAGGCAAGGCCGAGCGACGCCATGGCGATGGCCGTCACCGCGACACCGCGGCCCTGGTCGGCGAGGCGGCCGACGAAGGGCGCCGCCAGCGCGCCGCCGGCACCGGCCAGGGCGAACAGGCCGATACCGTGCTCGCCCATGCCGAAGCGGTCGGCGAGCATCAGCGGCGCCGCCGTCCAGAACATGTTGAAGGCGGCGAACATCAGCGCCTGGTAGGCCGCGCGCCAGCGCAGCGCCGGCATGTCGCGCAAGAGGCCGCCCATGGAGGCGAGAATCTGGCCGTAGTGCATGCCCGGCGCCGGGCGGTAGCGCGGCATCATGCGTGCCAGCGCCAGGCAGATGCCGATCATCAGCACGGCCGAGGTCCAGAACACGGCGCGCCAGCCGAAGCTCGCCGCGATGAACAGGGCGACCGGGCGCGACAGCATGATGCCGGTCAGCACTCCCGCCATGACGTTGCCGACAACGCGGCCGCGCCGCGCCTCGGGGACGAGATGCGCGACGAAGGGGAGCAGGATCTGCGCGCCCGTCGAGCAGAAGCCGATGAGGGCGGCCGCGGCGAAGAACGGAGCGGCGGCCGTCGCCAGCGCGGTGCCGATCAGGCCCACCGTGGTGACGGCGATCGACGTGAGCACCAGCGTCTTGTTCTCGACAAGATCGGCCAGCGAGACGAGCAGGAACAGGCCGATGCCGTAGCCGATCTGGGTAACGCCCACGACCGCGCCGGCGAGATCGGGGGTGACGCCGATCGCCGGCGCGATGGCGGCGACCAGCGGCTGGGCGTAGTAGAGGTTGGCGATGAGCGCCCCGGTCGCCACCGAGAGCACCGTGAGCAGCGCAGCCGACGGCTCGCCGGCCGCCGCGGCCGCCGGCCGTTCCAGTACCTGATCGGACATCGGGCTCCCTTAGGCCAGCTGTGCCGCGCGCGCCGTTCCCTGGCGCTCGAACATCCAGCCGGGATATTCGGGCGGCAGCGCGCTCACCTTGTCGAGCACCTCGATCTCCTCGGCCGTGAGGGCAACCCCGGTCGCCGCCAGGTTGTCGTCGAGTTGCTCCGCGGTCTTGGCGCCGATGATGACCGACATGACGAAGGGCTTGGCCAGCACGTAGGCCAGCGCGATCCGCGCCACGGAGACGCCGTGGGCGTCGGCGATGGCGCGCATGGCGTCGATGCAATCGAAGGCGCGCTCGCGGTTGACCGGCGGGAAGTCGAAGGAGGCGCGGCGCGCGCTGTTGGGGCCGCCGCCGTCGCGGCCGTACTTGCCGGACAGCAGGCCGCCGGCGAGCGGGCTCCACACCATGAGGCCGAGCTTCTCGGCGTTCAGCAGCGGCACGATCTCGCGCTCGAGGTCGCGCCCGGCAATGGTGTAGTAGGCCTGCAATGTGACCGGACGCGTCCAGCCGTGCCGGTCAGCGACGCCGAGCGCCTTCATGATGGTCCAGGCCGACCAGTTCGACAGGCCGACATAGCGGACATGGCCCTGTCGGACGAGATCATCGAGGGCGCGCACCGTCTCCTCGATCGGCGTGATCGGATCGAGGCCGTGGATCTGGTAAAGGTCGATGTAGTCGGTGCCGAGCCGCTTCAGGCTGGCCTTGACGCCGTCCATGATATGGCCGCGCGAGGCGCCGCGCTCGTTGGGGCCGGGGCCGGTCTGACCGTAGACCTTGGTGGCCAGCACGATGTCCGAGCGCGGCCGGCCCGAGTTCTTGATCGCCTGCCCGGTGATCTCCTCCGACAGCCCCTCCGAATAGACGTCGGCCGTGTCGATGAAGTTGACGCCGGCATCGAGCGCCCGTGCGACGATGCCATCGGCCACGGACTGGTCCAGGTTGCCGATGGCGGTCCAGTAGCCTTTGCCGCCGAAGGTCATGGTGCCCAAGCAGATGTTCGACACCAGAAGCCCGGTGTCACCGAGAGTCCTGTAGCGCATGTGCTCAACCTTTCGGGATCGTCCGCCGCACGGACAGAGGTTCAGATATGCGCTTTGTTTGTTGAGGGTTAGGCGCTTCGCGCTTCATACAGTGTTTAGCTGCGCTATATAGTCAACGCTTCGAACCCGGAGACCGTTGGCCATGGCGCGCGCCGATCCCTTCGACGGCCTCCTGCAGTTCCTGGCGATCGTGCGTTGCGGCAGCTTCCGCAGGGCCGCCTTCGAGCTCGGCGTCACGCCCGGCGCGGTGAGCCAGGCGGTGCAGAGCCTCGAGGCGCGGCTCGGCCAGCCGCTGTTCCACCGCACGACGCGCTCGGTGGCGCTGACCGAAGCCGGCGAGCGGCTGCATGAGCGCATCGGCCCCGCCGCCGCGACCATCACCGATTCCCTCGACGATCTCGTCCAGCTCGCCGCCACGCCCGCCGGCACGTTGCGCCTGCTCGTCCACCGGGTCGCCCTGCCCTACGTCATCGAGCCGGTGCTGCCGGGCTTTTGCGCGGCCTATCCGGACGTGAAGGTCGAGATCACGGTGGACGAGACGCACGCGGAGATCGTCGCCGGCGGCTACGACGCAGGTATCCGCATCGGCGAGTTCATCGATCGCGACATGGTGACGGCGCGCGTGACGCCGCCGTTCGCCTGGATGGTGCTGGGCGCTCCCGCCTACTTCGCGGCGCGCGGCCGGCCGCAAACGCCGGAGGACATCGCCGGGCACGAGTGCATCCGCTACCGCCGCCCGGACGTGGGCGACATCTACCGCTGGGAGTTCGAGCGCGACGGCCAGGCTCTGGCCATCGAGCCGCCGGGATCGGTGGTGGTCAACGATGCCGGTCTGCTCAGGGCGCTGGCCCGGCAGGGCATGGGCCTCATCTATACGTCCAGCCTGCAGACGGCCGCCGAGATCGCCGATGGCTCGCTCGAGCCCGTGCTCGAAGCCTATGCGCCGGCGCAGGACAGCCTGTTCATCTATTTCCCCCGCGGCAGCCGGAACCAGCCCAAGCTGCGCGCCTTCGTCGACGCCTGCGTGGCGCGGCTGCGCTGAGACCCGCGGGCGGTCGCCAAGGCGGCCCCCGACGATGGCCCCCGATCCCGGATCACCGCCACCGGAGCTCAGGCGGCAAAGAGCTCGACGGGCCTATCGAAGCCCTTCAACTGGTAGCCTCGACCGTGCCCACCGCCCGTCTGTAGACCGGCCCGATCGTAAACGCTGCGACTGACCAGGATTTGCCCGGGCTCGGCGACAGACTGGGCGCGCGCCGCTGTATTGACCACCGTTCCAATCGCCGTCAGGTCACGATGCGAATGACCGAACTCGCCGAAGCTGGCCTCGCCTGAATCGATGCCGATACCGACACCGAGCTCCTGCTCGCCGTCGCCGGCCCTCCTGGCCACATGGAACTCCGGGCGGGCGTGGCAGCGCTGCCGGATCGCGCGTGCGGCGCACACGGCGCGTTCGGCATGGTCAGCGTGCTGGATCGGAAAGTTGAAGATCGCCATGACCGCGTCGCCGATCGTCTTGTTGAGCAGGCCATCGAACTCCCAGATGGCGTCGGCGCACTCGTCATAGAAGACGTCCAGCAGAGAAGACACCGTATCGGTCGGCAGCGACTGCGAAAGAGCCGTATAATCACGCAGGTCCGCAAACAGGACTGTCACGTCGACCGGAATTTTGCGGGCCTTCATCACGCGCGTGAACATGAGCTCGCAAATCGTGCAGGTGTTCGGGTTCATCCGGCTCCGCCGGATGCCGAAGGCGCGGAAGGGAAGGGAGACCGGTCCGCGCAAGGGTATGGGCAGATGCATCTGCTGCCAGCACCCCTTGCAGATCATCGCTTGGGCATATGGCACGGCGCGCCTCCCTGCGTTGGAGGGGCGCTCGACGTGGTCCGCGCCCCAACGTCCTGACGGACGGTGGCTCGGCCACTCGCCGTCGGCAGAGATTCTATCACGGAGGCGCCGCGTGTCCCGCGCGCAGATGGGACATCCGCGCGCGGGACCTCGCATTCACTGAGGCTCGAGCGGCCATTTTGCGATCGGATGAGGTGAGCCGATCGCAAGGCTCTTCGGGCCGCGACGCTACGCCACCCAGGCACCGCCGGCGTTGGAGCGATAGCCCAACGCCCGGTAGGCGGCGTCGACCAGGCTCTGGCCGCGGTCGTTGAGCAGGATGCCGGAACCCATGCGGCTCATGGTGTAGCCGAAGCTCATCCTCGCCTCCGGGTCGGCGAAACCGATCGAGCCGCCGGCACCGACGTGGCCGAAGGCGGGCTCCGACAGGATCACGGAGCAATCGTCGGCGTTGTCCAGCGCACGGTTGTCCATCGACTTCATGAAACCGAGCGAGAACCGCGTCGGAATCATGAGCGTCGCATCCTCATGGGTGGCGACCGAGACGCGGGCCATGCGCGTCAGCGTATCCGCCGCAACCAGCCGCGTGCCGCGCCAGCTGCCGCCGTTGGCCAGCGGTGCATAGAGGCCGGCCAGTCCCCGCGCGTTGGTGATGCCGTTGGCGGAGCCGATCTCAGCCGCGTGGCCGTCACGCGAGTTGGGGTTGAAGCCGCCACCGTTGAGCAGGAAGCGGCCGGTCGGGCCCATCGGATCGGCACGCACCGCCTGGGCGAGCCGCGAATTGCGCGTCTTGTCGTCCTCCGGATAGGGAATGACCGGAGCCACCCGCCCTTCGATGTCCTCGGGCAGGCCGATCCAGAAGTCGAGGCCGAGCGGCCCCGCCACCTCCTCGGCGAAGAAGCGGCCGAGACGCCGCCCGGTCGAGCGGTGGACCATCTCGCCGACGGTCCACGCGGCGGTGATGGCGTGGTAGCCGTTGCGCGTGCCCGGCGCCCAGAACGGCGCCTGCTCGGCCAGGCGCTGGCACATGTACTGATAGTCGTAGACGGAGCCTTTGGGTAGCGCCTCGCGCACGGCCGGCACGCCGGCGGAATGGTCGAGCATCATCGAGACCCGGGCGCCCTCCTTGCCGGCCTGGCCGAACTCCGGCCAGTAGCGTGCCACCGGGGCGTCGAGGTCGAGCATCCCGCGCTCGGCGGCTATGTGCGCGCAGAGCGCCGACGCGCCCTTGGTACAGGAGAAGACGATGGAGACCGTGTCCGCCTCCCACGGGTCGCCCTGAGCGGTACGAGCGCCGCCCCAAAGGTCCACCACCGGCTCGCCGTCGACCATGATGCAGACGGAGGCGCCGACCTCGTTGCGGTCGGCGAAGTTCGCCAGGAACGCGTCCAGCACGCCGGCAAAGCGGGGGTCGCAACGGCCGGCCACCCGCCCCGTCGGGATGTCGTGTTCGATCATGTTCATGTCAGCTCACCGAATTGGCGGTCTGGGCGCGGGCCACGGACGCGCGGACCACGGGGATCTCGCCGTCATCGAGCGGCTTCATCCAGTGCTTGCGTTTCAGGGCGGCCTCCAGGTAGGGCGCCAAGTCCTCGGCCTTCCTGGCCTCGCGCGCCGCCACCTCGGCCTTGAAGTCGCCCATCACCTCGGCGGCGAACAGCTCCAGCGATTCGCAGATGTGAGTGTGGCGGTTGCGGCCGGCCTGCTGCAGAAAGATCACCTGGTCGATGCCCGCCTCCTGGAAGCCCTTGATGTGCTCACGGATGTCGTCGGGCGTGCCGATGCCGGAGGCATAGGTCTCCGCCCGCTTGGCCGCGTCGATCACCTCCTGGGTGCGATTGCCGCGCGCAGTGATGTAATCGTGCCAGAGGGTGGAGCGGCCGGGCACGGTGTCGTGCGCCACCAGCGCATTGACCGCATAGCCGAAGAACTCGAAGCCCTCATGGCCGCGCCGGATCGCCTCGTCACGGTCGCGATGAACGGAAAAATTGGAGACCATGGCGATGTTGGCGTTCACGGCGTGGCCGATGGGCACGCACCGGTCGGATTTGATGATGTCATAGTAGATGCCGGCCCAGGTGCGCGCCTCCTCCGGGTCGAGGAACGAGAAGGCCAGCGCGCCGACGCCGATGGAGGCTGCCACCTTGATGGTGTCGCGATTGGTGCAGGCCATCCAGATCGGCGGGTGCGGGCTCTGCACCGGCTTGGGCACGATGTTGCGGCAGGGCATCGAGAAGCCCTTGCCCTCGTAGCCGGGATAGGGGTCCATCACCATCATGTTGGCGATCTGCTCGGCCGCCTCGATGGCCATGGCGCGCTTTTCCCTGGCCGGGATACCGAACGCGCCGAGCTCGAGCCGCGTAGCGCCCTCACCGATGCCGAAGTCGACCCGGCCCTTGGAGATGATGTCCAGCGTGCCGAGGCATTCGGCGGTGCGGGCCGGGTGGTTGTAGTTGGGGATCACCTGGCGGATGCCGTGGCCGACGCGAATGGTCTTGGTCAGCGCCGCGCACGCCGACAGGAACACCTCAGGGGCGGAGGAGTGCGAGTACTCCTCGAGGAAATGGTGCTCGACCTCCCACGCATAATCGTAGCCGAGCTTGTCGGCGAGCACGACCTGGGCCAGCGCCTCGTGGAACAGCTTGGCCTCGTCGCCCGGCTGCCACGGCCTGGGCAGCTGATGCTCGTAGAAAATGCCGAACCGCATCGCGGCGCTCCTCCCTTGCCGACCTGGGGGTTGGACCCCTTACGCGCCAGTAGACCGCAAGACGGCAGCGTGCGAAAGGGCAGCGGCCGCAACCCGGCGATGCGCGCGCTCACCCTCAGGTGATCGCATCCACGATGACGACGGTGATGCTGCCGATCACGGCAAGGATCAGCATGGTTTCGGCGACGCAATCGAGCAGCTCGGCCTCCCGGTGCCGCCCGGGCCGGCCCTCGCCCGGCGTGCCGAGGCTCCACGGCGACGTCGCATTGCCCACAGCGCCGGCGCCCATCGCCGACGCTCTCAGCCCGACGATGATCGAGCGGCCATAGGGCGGTTTGGTCGGCTTTGCCATGTGCCCCCTGATCCCGATGCCGATGACGTGGAGGCCTCTCCGCAGCTGCGAAGCTGTGCCCCCTCGGTACTGTCAGATGCAAAGTCTATACTACAAGTAACCGCCTAGTCATGTTGGACGGCGTGCGGCATTGCACAGTTGAGGCTCACGACGGGCTCCCGCCATCGCACCAGAAAGGCCAAGCATCATGTGCACCAAATGCCTTGGGTCGCCGCCGACAGCCGACACCACAAGCTTCAACTTATCACTTAAACGAGAATGAGCGGCCACCCGGCCGCGGGCGGCCGCAGAACCATTCGCCCGCGACCACGTTGAACACTTGAGGTGCGCGCAGGCGGCTCACCATGAGCCGCGCGCTCCCACCGTCGCGGCCGCTGCGGCCGGCGCCGAGCCCCTCGCTCTGGCGGCCCTCGCCACGCCCAGAAGCAATCTCGCCGCGGCCGACGAACGGCTCATCAACGAGGTGCCTGCTGCCGGCGCCTTGTGAACGGGAGATCGACATGAAGAGGCTTCACCACTCGCTGCTCGCCACCCTGCCGCTCGCCACCCTGGTCCTGGCCGTCCCGGCGGCGGTTGCCGCCCCATGCAGCCCCTTTCGGCGCCTCCGTCGATGCTGTTGAGCGTCAAAGGCTGGCACGGTCACTGGGGCCATCACCAACACGGTAATCGTGGACTGCACCGGGGCTGGTGGATCGGCCGCGGAAATCCACACCATTGGCGTTGAAGGCGACATAGATCGGCAAAATTCGCGATCTTGGTGAGCAAATGAAAGACAAAATCGAATGAACTTGAGGATATTTCGCCTTCGTTTTTGGAAAATCCGCGGCCAAGGGAAGCAAAATTAAATCGAGACTGTTCTCCACTCACGGGTCAATCACTGCGGAGAACTTCCATGAAGGTCACACTTATCCTGACGACCTTGGCCGCATTCGCCTCGCCGCTTGCCGCCGTGCCGGCATCGGCAGAAACGACCATCATCAAGTGTGGCTTGGGAATCCGAAATTCGCTCCCAGCGCTGCCCCGAGGTGGTGCGAATTTCGGATTCGCCAGGTCCTGAACATGGATGCCATGTGGGGAGCAGGACCTTCAGATCCACCACACTAGCAATTGGAGCAGATACTTCCGATCGATCGGCTGACGTCGCGATCGCTCCGTGGCGCGCGGCGCTTTCGACCGGCTTCCCGTTTGACCGCCCGCGACCTGCGCGCCGTGCTCTCGCCGGCGCCGCCGTCCGAAGCGGCCATCTCGGCTTGCCGCGGCTTCTCGCTTGCTGCCCAGGACGCCGGGACCCATGCGGCGGTCAAGATCACCGCGGCGCTCATCAGTATCAGTACGCCGAAGAGGCCAGGGCAGCGGGGAGAAGAAGACCTGTTGCGCCTCGGGCCGCACGATTGGGGCACCGAAGCTCCTACTGAACGCGGCAACTCGCAGCGCAAGGGGCTGGCTCCTCCTCCACAGCGGCCGCCCACCAAGCCTCTCAGCGACAATGGCACGGTCCAGCGCGATCGCGTCGCGGGCGTCGACCGAACACCGTGCACGCCGGCGTGACGCTCCGCGCCGCCGGCTGCCCTCGCAGACGAAGCCGAAGCCTTGATGTCGTCCCACAAGCTTGTGGCGTTTCTGTGCCTCAGTTGGGCCGATGACCAGCATTCAGGGCCCTTCGATAGCCGCCCCTGACCGCCGCCGGCTGGACGTACGCTCGATCAATCGCCGCCAGCCGCCTGGTCCGGCGGCCACGGGCTCTCCCCTGTGCTCTCACGCACGCGGTCGGGCGACGACGCCCGCATTCGCGTGCCGTTCAGCACAGCGGTCCGCGCGGCGAGATCCGAATGTCCGGCGGCACGGGCGGCGATCTGAGCGCAGGGCCCTGCCGAGGAGCGGAGGGATGAAGATGATGGATCTGGGTGGATTTGTTGCGCCTGACACGGCGACGGCAGCCATTGTGGAGGCGGTCGTCGAGGTGATCGACAATACGGGGCGTGTCGACGAGGCCGTATTCGCTCACTTTCTTGGGCAATGCGGGGCGCTGAACGAATTCCAGCTGCTGCAGGCGGCGAGCTGTCTCCTGCAATCGACGATGACAGCGAGCTAGTGCGGTGGACAGAGGGTGGGATTCGGCGTCGGATGGCGGCGGCTGGAGCACGTCCCGGTCAGATGTGCTCATCTGATCGGGAAATGCTCCGCCTGTTTGAAGCTGCTGTTCCGTTGTCACTCTGGACGGCCGTCCCGGTCCCGTGAATCGGAAGGTCGCATCCGGTCGGGACGCCCTCCAGGCGCTGGGGGCGTCACGTGCCGCGCCCACTGGAGGGCCCATGACCGACGCACACGAGATCGGCGAGCGCAGGCTTGCCGGCCAATGCCTTTGCGGCGCGGTCCGCTACGCGGTCGCAGACGCATTCAGCTACGCGGCGAACTGCCATTGCTCGGGTTGTCGGCGGGCGACCGGCTCCGCATTCAAGCCCTTCGCCGGTATCGAGCGCGATAGGCTCGTCGTCACCCGGGGCGAGGACAGCCTGATGATCTTCGGCACGGAGAGCAACCACGACGCGCGCTGCAACCGGTGCGGCTCGCTGCTCTACTCGGTGGTGCGTGACGGTGCCTTCGCGCATGTCGCCATGGGCAGCCTCAGCGACGAGCCGACCCTGCGCCCGACCAAGCACATCTTCGTGGGGTCCAAGGCGTCATGGTTCACGATCGCCGACGACCTGCCGCAGTACGAGGAGCATGCGGGCCCCGCCCATCCGTAGACAGGAGCGGTCAGGCTGCGCCTTCAGCCTGATCACATCACGCAACCGGTGAGGAACGCGCAGCCTTGCTCGCCTGGAGCAGCTGCCTGCGGCTGCAACCGATCGGCCCGACCGTACTCTTTTTGTTTATTTTTCAATCTCGTTTTGATCCCCCAAAATGCAACCTCGCCAGTGTGAATCCGGAAATCGGGCAGCACCAAGTTCCATTTTTCGGAACTATGACCGTATGTTTCAGCGGCGTCATGGCCGGCCGAGATCCTCGTCGCCAGCGCGGAGGCGGTTCTTCACGGCGTCGATGTCGCGCTGGCGGACCCCGATCGGGAATACCAGAAGCGCGACGAGGCTGCCGACGATCCAGCCGAGCGGCAACGCCAGCAGCGCCGCCCACCACGGCATCAACACGCTGAAGCAGACGCCTCCGACCAGCGTCCCGGCACCGCCGAATAGACATCCGCGGTTGCGGTGATCGACGAGGGCTTGCGCTTCGCAGGCTTCCCGAACGAGCGCGTCGAAGATGATCGATTCACCCGTTCGGCGGTTGAGAATACGGCCGAGCGTCGCTCCGGGGCGGCGTTCGACCAGCATGTACCAGAGATCGAGCTCGTCGCCCGCTCCCACGGCGAAGCTCGGATCGACGACGCAGCGTTCCGAACCCTGCTCCATCCGCCGGGCAAGCCTGATATCGAGGCTCAGCCCATCGTCGCTGGCTTCCGCATGCTCGACCACGCCCTCGACGCGGACGAACTGAACATCGATCACGCTCACGTCACCGCATGCGCCGCGGCGGGCGGCGCTGCGGGGCGCTCGCCCTGGGCACGCGAGCGATTATCGGCCGGCATCCAGTTCTTCGGTCAGGAGCGCGACCTCCGTCCGGTTTCTGGCCTTGAGCTTGCGCATGATGGTTCGCACGTGGACCTTGACGGTGCTCTCGCTCATCGCCAGCTCGTACGCGATCACCTTGTTCGGCAGCCCCTTGCGCATGGCGCGGGCCACGTCGAGCTGGCGGGGCGACAGCAGCGCCGCCAGGTCCACATTCCGCGGCGCGTCATGACGGCCGCCATTTGTCATCGCCGACAGGGTGCTCGCTGGGATGAAGCTCCCCCCGCGCGCACAAGGTCCATGACCTTGACGGCCATGTCGAGCCCCATGCTCGCCGGCAGAAACGCACGCGCGCCATTGTTCATGACGTGGGCGATAAAGTCTGCGCTCTCGTGATCGGACATCACGGCGACTGGCGGGGCAGCCGGCAGTTGCTGCACCTGCCGCAGACGGTCGGCAAAGACGCCGTCCGGCTCCGGCTGCATGGACGGCGCCGACATCCAGAGGATGAGCAACGAGGTCCTGCGCGCAGCAGCGCTCTGCGTCCAAGCCGACACGCTCTCGAATGCCTGGAAATCGTGGCCGGGCTCCGCAGCTTGCAGAGACGCCAGGACGCATTCGCGGAAGAAGGTTCTATCCTCGATGACGACGGTACATGGCTCCTCGGCCGAAGGGACGGAGACCGGCGGCGCGTTGACCGCGATCGGCTCGGTGTCATCCCACGGGTCGGAACTGACTGATCGCCTGGCGCGGTTGCTTGGCGAAGCTTCGGTATTCAAGGCGGTTCCCTCGCTGAGCCGCTTGCCGGCCGTGCCGACTACGGTCAACTTAAATAGAGCTTCGCCCCCACGATGCCCGATTTTCAAACTGAATTACAGGTTCAGTTCTGTCCTAGCGGGAGCTTCGCTCCAACGCTCCAGCGTATATCTGTGTTCCACGCAAACGAAGCAGCTTCACGCGCGGCCACGGATAGCCTTGGTGCCGCGACGCGAACCGGCGAGATCCGCCGACCGTCGCTGAACGTGACGTTTCGCGCGCCTTGATGCCCAGCGTGAGTCGAAGTTGCCGGCGAGACACGAGGTTCATGATAGACAGCGAGAACGTCGAAATCCTCCGCGGGCAAAATTGTCCTCTCGAACATAAAGCGATGACGATGCGTCTACATGGAGGCAAACGCGCGATTGTTGCGCACGCGACCAAGAGAACCACAAATCATCCTAGGTCAGATGATTTGTCGACTAAGTCGATAGCCCTCGCCTCCCTCGCCTGTCCACCAATCGTTGGTTGAAGCCGGGCCGCCCGCCCGCTATAAAGCGACTTATGGCTGCGGCCGTCAAGAGGGACACGGGCTTACAGCGCGCGAGTCTAGGGCCCGGCCGAGCCGAACCGCGGCATTTTGATGCGTATGTCATGCAGCGGACGCATACGGGGACCAACTGTTCCGCAATCGCCTGTCCGGGCCGGCAGAGAGGCATCCGGGCTCCGGGACGTCGAGCCAGGCGGGCACAAGCCGCGCCGCCACGGGCTGGGCTCGCAGGCTGGACATGAGCTCGCGGCGCCTCCCCACATTCGGAAGAGGGCAACAGGATACCCCTTTCGGGGCAGGCCTCGGTAGGCCGTCAATCGTCGGACGGTCCGCGCTGATCGAGAGCGAGCGCCTGCAGACGCAGCGCATTGTCCGGGTCCGAGGACGAGATCTCGATGACCATGTGAAACGCCGCCTCCATGACATCCTTCGTCTTGGCGTCCGGAAATCGCGATCGGATGTCCTTGATGATGCCCTGGGCGCTGGCACCCGTGCCGGCGAGCTTCAGAGGCTCCTGACCGATCCGCTCTCGTTTCGAAGACATCGCATCCGCTTGAGCAACCATCTGGCCTAATGGGCGGCGTGGATATCTCTGCCCGAAGGACGTGGCCAGCCCGCTGATCACGATATGGCAGCAGAGCAACCCGCACCGCCCCGCGCATGGGCGACGCCCCATGGCGACGACTGCCGCCGCCGTCCACTCCACACCGTAAAGCACACCACTTTAGAGGGTGCTCGCACGTGGATATACCTCCAAAGGGCTAGGTCACTACCCCCAATTGGGCCGAAGCAAGAGCGCCACTGTAACGCTAATGTTCCGGCGCTGCGTTCTCGATAACGCGACGATGATAGGCGGAATCTTGACCATATCCACGTAGACTATCCACGCCTCCGCCGCGTAATTTGGATAATATCACTTAAATCCAATCGATCAAAAATTTGTGATTTTGATAGAATGCGCGCTTTAGTTCAAGTAAGCGCACAATTTTCATCTGCTAATACTACGCTAAGTCAAACGTTTGCACCGAAACCCCGAAGGTGAGTAATCTTTGATGGCCACTTATCAGACAGCCTGGGTCACCGCTGGCATTTACAACCCCTTCACTCACGTATTCGATCCGATCGGTTTTTCGATTCCGGTGCAATACACCGCAATCGGAGGCGATGCGACCAGCTTTACGCCGGGTGATACCCTGCATATGGATGGCCCCGGCCCCTTCGACTTCAACGGCATCTTCGTCGGCTCCGTGCCGGACGGCATCGTGCTTGCGGGCCCCTACGGGATCGCTTTCCTGTTCAGCACGGTCGATCCGAGCGGCGCGCCACTTCCCGTCAACACCACCGATCCGCTCGTCGTCTGCTTCCTGGCCGGCACTCTGATCGCCACGCCCGCGGGCGACAGGCGGGTTGAAGACCTCGCCGCAGGCGACCTGGTGCTGACCGCCGACGGGCAAACCCGGCCGGTGCTCTGGATCGGCCGGCAGACCATCGCGTCGCTGTTTGCCGAGCCGTTGCGCAGCTACCCCATCCGCATCGGCGCCGGCGCTCTCGACGACGCCATTCCGGCCCGCGACCTTTACGTGTCGCCGGATCACGCACTGTTGATCGACGGCGTCCTGGTGCAGGCCGGCGCGCTCGTCAACGGCGCCAGCATCACACGGGTGAACGAGCCGGAATCGCATTTCGTCTACTACCACATCGAGCTCGAGGACCACGCCCTGGTGCTGGCCGAGGGGGCCGTGGCGGAGACCTTCGTCGACAACGTCACCCGCCGCCGCTTCGACAATTATGCAGAGTATGAGGCGCTGTTCGGCGACCGCGAAGCTCACATCGACGAGATGGAGCTGCCGCGCGTGAAGTCGGCGCGCCAGCTGTCCCACGCCATCCGCGAGCGTCTCGCGGCGCGCGCCGCAGCGCTTGGCTTCGCCGTCGAGAAGGCGGCGTAATCCCCGCGCTGGCTTGACGCCCGGCCGGGCGAAGCCCCGGCCGCCACGGCGAACGTGGGCCGCCCCGCCGCAGGCCCGCATCCACACAAAGCAAAACACGCGTCCCGGCCGGGCGATGCCAGGCCGGGACGCTGTGCTTCAAGAGCTGGAACATCCCGCTTCGATCGGATGACACATCCGATCCGCAAGATATCCAGGGTTAGGGCATTTCTCTGCTATTGGATGGACCCATCCAGTAGCAGAGAAATGCCTATAATCTTTTGAATCTGAAGCGCTTCTCTTGCGATTGGGTGTGTCCACCCAATCGCAAAGCGCTTTAGCCCGAGCAAGCCGCGTCGAGATCCCGCGTGAGGAGAGCAACCTCCGTTCGGTTCCTCGCCTTCAGCTTGCGCATGATGGTCCGCACGTGGACCTTGACGGTGCTCTCGCACATCGCCAGCTCGTAGGCGATCAGCTTGTTCGGCAGCCCCTTGCGCATGGCTCTCGCGACCGCGAGCTGTCTCGGCGACAGGAGCTGGGCCAGCTCCGAGGCGCGAGGCGTCGCATCAACGGCGGTTGCCACCGCCGACAGCGTGCTTGCGGGGATGAACGTGCCCCCGGCCCGCACCAAATCCAGAACCTTCACCGTCATGTCGACGCCCATGCTTGCCGGCAGAAAGGCGCGCGCGCCGCTGCTCATGACATGGGCAATGCAATCGGCGCCCTCATGGTCCGACATCACCGCGACCGGCGGCGCGTCGGGCAGCTCCAGCACCTGCCGCAGCCGGTCGCTGAACCCGCTGTCCGGCTCCGGCGCCATGGACGGCGCCGACATCCAGAGGATCAGCAGCGAGGTCCTGGCCGCCTCGCCGCTCTGCGCCCACGCGGCGACGCTCTCGAAGGCCTGGAAATCGTGATCGGGCTCCGCGGCGCGAAGCGACGCCAGGACACATTCGCGGAAAAAGGTCCTGTCCTCGATCAGGATCGTGCGCGGCTCGGTCGAGACCGGCAGAGCGATACGAGGCAGGCCCGTCACCGCCCGCGGCATGTCGCCTCTCGGCCCAGAACTGCTTGAATTCCAGCGATAGTCGCCTGCCAAAGCTTCGGTACCCAACTTTATCCCCTGTTGAACTGAGGCTCGCGAGCACGACCTCATAGCCAGCTACGCTGCGAAACACTTTTCCGATGCGGAACGACTTGCGGCGGGATGACGCGGCTCGCCTGTACGCTCCGATTCAGGAAGCAAACTGCTTTCGCAAAAAGCGTCCTTTTTCAGAAAGAAACGTGGCGACACAGCAACACGTCTGGGAACGTCCGATCACATTATTGTCAGAACCCAGTACAGCGCGAAGGCAGACCGGCGGCGCGGCGCGATGACCTGATTCGATCGGATACACGGCGCTCGGCCATGCGCGCTCGCGCACGTCATCGCCAGCGTCGAGCATCTACACCCCCCTTCAAGCGGCCCGTCGGGCGCACGATTCAAGAAGGGGTGACAAGGGTGAGCATCGAACATTCGGCAAGAGACCATCCCGCACGGGCCGCCGGGGCCGAGCCTCGCGGCGGCCTGCGGTCCTCCACGTCGGGCGCTTTCGCCCCGTTGAGGCCGTGCACCGTCCTGATCGAGGAGCGGACCCTGCTGCGCGAGTGCATATTGTCGTCGCTCCAAGCCATGGAGCCCGGCCACAACTTCCGGGCTTTCGGGAGCGTCGACGCGTGGGCGCAGAACGCCGACACTCTGAACACGTCGTTGCTGATCCTCTGGATGGCGGCGCCGCAGCAGGATGGCGGGTTCGACGACCGGCTGCAGCAGGTGCTGGAGCTGCCCGACGCACCACCGGTTGCAGTGATGTCGGACCATGAGGGCGCCGATTGCGTTGCTCACGTCATGCGCAGCGGCGCGCGCGCCTTTCTGCCGGCCAGCATGGGCATCGGCGTGACCGTGAAGGTCATGGCCCTCGTGCGCGCCGGGGGCACCTTCGTCCCGGCGAGCGCGCTGTCGGCGGTGGCCACCGCAGCCCGCGACGACGAGCCCCGCGCCTCGGAGCTGGCCAAGCTCCTGTCACCGCGGCAGCTCGCCATCGCCCGGGAGATCCGCAAGGGACTGCCGAACAAGCTGATCGCCTACGCGCTGGCCATGCGCGAGAGCACCGTCAAGGTCCACGTGAAGGCGATCATGCGCAAGCTCAACGCGAAAAACCGCACCGAGGTCGCGCTGCTCACCAGAAGCCTGGACTCGGGCGGCTTGGCGGCGCCCAGGCTTGCGTCCTGAGCCGCTGAGCGACGGGCGGCCGCCGCCGCCCATCGCCCGCGCCCTTCGCTTACGCCGCTTGCACCGCCGCAAAGCCCAGCGCTGCGGTGCGGCGCGGTGTGTGCCGCGATCCGTTCGCGAACCGCGCGAGGCAACTGGCGCGCCGCTTTCACGCGCGGCAGCGGCAGCTCGGCTATGCGCGCATGACGAGCGCCAAACCGGGATTCGCACTCGGCGTAGTTGTCGACGTGGCGGCGGGTGACATTGTCGACGAAGGTCTCGGCCGGCGCCTCCTCAACTCGGCCTTGCCCGCCGCGCCGCCACCGCCCGCCTGTGCGATGAGGTTGGCGACGTGGAGGTCATAGGCGCTGATCTCGAGCCAGCCCTGGTGCTGAGCGTCCGTCGAGCCGCCGTCGACGCCGTTCGTGATCGCCATAATCCGCTCGCGCCCCGTCCTCGCCGCTGGCGCATCTCCCGATCTGCGGGGACATGTACCAACCCTTTGATCTGGCGCGCTTTCCTCCGGCCCTATGTCCCTATTCTGCCGGCCCGCATCCCGTATCCTTGCCGTCCCCCTCCACCATTCGGTGGAGGGATGCAGCACCGCTTTCGCGGTGCTGCGGCCGTAGGATCTCGTGCCTGCACGTCCAGCCCCTCTCGTTGCGGAATTTGTTGAGCTTGGCGTCTACCGTTTGGCAGAGGCGAGGCGGCCGCAGCACCGCTAAAGGGGGCGGCGCGCCACGGCGTCAGAGCGTCAGGTGGTGGCCTCGGGAATAAAGAACGTGGCCCGATGATCCCGTTGCGTAGTGCGCTGTTCGGCGTGCGGTGCCGCGGCGGGCCTCGCCTCCGTCGGACCTGCGGGCAGCAACAGTGCGTCGTTGCCGGACCTCCTTGCGTCGAGATGGGGGCGCAGGCCTAGGAGAAACAGCCGTGAGCCAGAAATTCGCATATTCGGCGGAACGCTTATCCGACCTCATCGGCGCCATTTACGATTGCGTGCTCGCGCCGGAGCAATGGAGCGCGGTCATCGACGCGATCCGCATCGAGTTCAATTTTTTCAATGCCGTTCTGGCGGTCAACGGCCTCAGCGACGGCCGCGTGAGCCTCAATGTGGCGACCGGCATCGAGCCTCCGTGGCTGGCCCTCATCAGTACCTTCGGCACCGCCGTTCTCGACCTCTGGGGCGGCCCCGAGCGGATGCGGACACACCCGCTCGAGGAACCGATCGTGCAGTCCCGCGCCATGCCGGGGCTCCGCGAGCCAGGAAATCTGGAGCGTATGATGGAGAACCGCTACTTCGCGGAGTGGGTCCAGCCGCAGGGCATCACCGATGCGGTCTTGGTCAGCCTCGAGCGCAACACGGAGAGCTTTGCCAACCTCGCCATGGGCCGGCATGGCTCGGCGGGCGAGATCACCGACGAAGAGCTCGACGGCTTGCGGCTGATCATGCCGCATCTGCGCCGCGCCCTGGCGATCAGCCGGATCCTGGAGCTTCGGGCCATCGAGGTCGAGACCTTCGCCTCCACGCTGGAGACCTTCAAAGCGGGCATCGTCCTCGTAGACGAGGATATGCGACCGGTTCACGCCAATGGCGCTGCCGCTGCCATGCTCGCGGCGAACAGCCCCGTCCAGGTCAGGGACGGCAGAATCGCCCTCCCCTTGGAGGCGACGACGGCGGCGCTGGACGCTGCCGTCCGCGACGCCGCCAGCAGGCTGGCGAAGCCCGGCGCGCGCGGCATCGGTATCCCGGCCCGACAGCCCGACGGCATGCCGGCGGTCGTCCATGTCCTGCCGCTGTGCACGCGCCGCAAGTCGCTCACCGGCCTCATGCAACCCGCGACCGCGGCGCTCGTGATCGCGCCGGCTCTGACCGCGCCCGACCTGCCGCGGGACGCGATCGCGCTGATCTATGGCCTCACGCCGGCGGAAACGCGCGTGTTCGAGATGATCGCCGCCGGCCACACACAGGCGGCCATCGCCACCCAGCTCGGCCTCTCGGTCGGCACGGTCAAGACGCAGCTGCTGCGCGTCTTCGAGAAGACCGACTGCCGGCGCCAGGCCGACCTCGTCAAGCTCGCCGCCTCGCTGACCCTGCCCCTGTGACGGCCTGTCCCCGCCCCTACGCCGCCGCGGCGGTGGCGAAGCCGAGCGCCGCGGCCCGGGCGGCAAGCCGCGCGCGGATCGCCCGCGGCAGTTGCCGGGCCGACTTCGCCCGCGGCAGCATCATCTCCCTGATGTGCGCGGACCGCCGGCCGAACAGCGCCACGTACTCCGCATAATTGTCGAAGCTGCGGCGCGTGACGTTGTCGACGAACGTCTCCGCCGGCGCCCCCTCCGCCAGCACCAGCGCGTGATCCTCCAGCTCGATATGATAGTAGACGAACTCGGGCTCGGGTCGCATCACGCGCCTGATGCTGGCGCCGTTGACGAGCGCACCGGCCTGTACGATCACGCCGTCGACGAGCATGCCGTGATCGGGCGAGACGTAGAGGTCGCGAGTCGGCACCTGCACGTCCAGCGCGCCGGCACCGATGCAGATCGGATAGCTGCTCAGCGGGTCGGCAGATGCCGACACGACCGTCCGCCGGCCGATCCACAGCACGGGTCTCGTCTCGCCGGCGGTGGTGAGGACGGTGTCGCCGATCGCGAGATCCTCCACGGCGACCTGCCCCCTGTCGGTCAGGATCCGCGTGCCGCGGCAGTAGCAAGGCATCACGTCGATGGTGACCTTGGCATTGCCGCTGTCGAGTCTGCCGTCGCTCGCCCGGTAGATGAAACTGTCGGTGCCGACATAACCGGCCACCGGCGTGTAGTAGAAAGAGCCGTCGGCGTTGAAAGCGAGCGTGCCGTGGGCTGGCGCCGAGATGAAGAGCGTGGAGAGATTGTCGCCGTTGGGATCGCTGTCGTTGGCCAGCACGCCTTGCGCGGCCGACACGGCGAGCTTCGTCCCCTCCGCCGCCACATAGAAGTCCCCCCTGGCCGTCGGAGCGAGGTTCTCGCCCTGCGCCGAGGTCTTGAACGAGCCCGCCTTGATCAGCAGGCCGCTGTCGAGAAGGGCGTCGCCCTGGTCCTTTACCTCGATCGTGAGGGTGTTCTGTACACCCGGCTGGACCGTGCCGGAAATCGTCAGCAGCCGGGTATAGGCGTCGGCCTTGACCTTGTCGGCAAGCGGCCCGGTGCCGACCGGGTTGGCGATCAGGTCGCCCGAGCCCGAATAGACGAGGGCTTGCAGGTCGAGGGCCGCGCCGTTCGACAGCGCGCCGATCTCGACGCCATTGAGCTTGATCGAAAAGAGATCGCTCAGATCGGTGCCGTCGTGCTCCGGCAATTCCTCGGTGAACAGCACCGCCTGAAGCGAGAAGCTGTCATCGCCGGCTTCGGGCGTGAAGGTGTAGGTGAGCTTGGTGTCGTCGCCGGCGGGCCCGGCCGGGCCGAGGTCGGTGGACAGATCGCTCGCCGGCTGGATCTTGTCCGACGACGCCGAAATGCTGGCCTGCAATGTCTCGCCGCCGCTGGAGCCAGCTTCGGCTATGTAGAGGTACAGCGGACCGTCCGCCGTGCTGACCGGCTGCAGCAGATTGAAGCCGATGGCGCCGCCGTCGCCCAAAGTCACGCTGTGGCCGACCTCGCTCGCCGATCCCGTCGAATCGAAGATCCCGAGCGTCGTGTTGGCATTGATCAGCCCATTGGTCCAACCGTCGGTTTCCGCCGTCTGCGTGCCGCCGGGACGCTGGTCGCCGGCCTTGAGCTGGAAGACGCCCGCCGTCGAGTAATCGAAGACACCGAGTTGCTGGAGGGCGTTCAAGTCCGCCTGCGTGTATTCGCCCACTGCCAGATCGGTGTGGCTGAACGCGATGGCGTCGAGATCGAAACCACTGAACTTGCCGCCGCTGCCGCCGGTTCCCGAATTGCCGTCGACGAGCTTGATCGATTGAAGGTCGATCCCCAGGCCCGAGAGATCCGCCTTGTAGATCGTCGTCCCGCCCGCGGTGCCGACCCTCGTGAACGTGACCGGAATGTCGCCGGCCAGCGACGGCGGCCGGGCGCTGGTGTTCGCTCCCGGCAGATCGGCGACGCGGCCGGTCGACAGGATGATGCCCGAACCGAGCCCGAAGGGGTCTCCGCTGAAGGTGCCGAAGGCCTCGGCGTCGCCCTCGAGCGTCAAGGTTGTGCCGGCCGCGTCCCCATCGAGTGCCTGCCTCAGGACGTCGGCATCGCCCGACTGCTGAACCCAGGAGGCATCCTGGGCCGCCGGCATGACAGGCGCCTCCTCCGCCTCGCTCGTCAGGCGAAATGACTCGCTGGCAACCGGTTCGGCAGCCGACGATAGCGGTTCTGCCGTTGCCGTGAAGAAACCGGCCCCGTCATACACGTAGCTTACATAGGGTGCTCTCAGATCGAAGTTGGTGACGCCCTGCAACGTTGCAACGACGGAATCGGCTGAATTGTAGTTGCGCGCGACGATGTCGGTCGATCCATCGTGCACGCTGATATAATAGTCGGAAATGCTTCGCGACCAGCCGGCCGAGGCTCCGGTCGGTAGCACGAGGACGTCGCCTTCGGCCGCGTTGAAATCGGTGATCGTCGCCTTGCCGGCCGCGTAGAAGTGACTTTGATTGAATACAGTCTCGTAAACCCTGTAGGCGTAGCCGAAACCGCCCATTGCCATGTCGAATCTGTCGGCACCGGTTCCGCCGATCAGGACGTCGTTGCCGGTCGAGCCCGTCAGCACGTCGTTGCCGGCGCCGCCGTCCAGCACATCGTTACCCCACTCGGGCGCCAATCCGTATGTCGTGTACGTGCCGTCCAGGAAATCGTTGCCCTGCGAGCCCTTTACGTCGAGGCCCTCCATGTTGGAGAAGTTGACCTGGTTTGTCGTCGTCCCATCCGACGACAGCGAGCGGTAAGAGCCGCTGTTGGTGTAGAGGGTTCGGGTTGCATACGCCGGGAACTCGTTGGTTCCCCCTGCGCGGTAGCTGACGACGATGCCGGTGTCGACCATGGAGCCGTAGCCGGACACGTACTCGCCTGCGGCCAGACCGGAATAATCCAGCACCAGCCGATCGGTGTTCAGCGTGCCGGCGCTCCTGTAGGTGCCCTGCACGAAGCCGTCCGCCGCCAGGCCGGTGAAGTCGAAGCCGCCGTTGACGGTATCGAAGCCGAGCCCCGGCTTGAACGTGTCCGAGCCGGCGTGCCCATAGAACTGGTTGTCGTGGTTGCCCAGCTGCGTGATCGTGTCGTTACCGGCACCGGTATCAATTCGCCCTAGCGTTTCGAAGTTGCTGGCGGATGCGCCGCTCGGCAGGCGGACATCGACTCCGTTGAATTGGCCGCTGCCGCTCGGCCCCGTAATGGACAGGCTGTCGCGGACCGTCGACAGGTCGAGATTGAGCGTATCGATGCCGCTGCCACCGTCGAGATAGAACTGGACCGACGCGTCACTCGACCAGTACCAGACGGCATCGTTGCCGGCGCCCGCGTCCACGTAGTCAGCGCCAGATCCCGCGTCGATCTCGTCATCCCCGCTGCCCCCGATGAGCCGGTCGCCGAGCGCTTGATCCCCTCCGTAGATCGTATCGCTGCGGGCGGTTCCGGTGAGGAAGAAGCGCTCGATGGAGCCGTAGTTGACCCGATCGACTTCCCGCCCGTCGGCGTCCAGCCGCCGCACGGTGTTGCTCGTCATCGTGATGCCGCCGCCCTTGTCGGCCCCGGCGATGGAATAATCCGCCTGAAGCGTGTCGACGCCGCTACCCCCGATGACCCGCTCGTTGCCGACGACACTGGAGATATTGGGATCGAGGATGTTGTCGCCGGCATTGCCGTTGAGCATGTCGCCAAAGCGCGAGCCGAGGATGTTCTCGACGTTCGCGTAGGTGTCGCCCTCGGCGTCGCCGCCGGACCCCACGCCCCCCAGATTGACGTTCACGGCGACGGGGGACGAGTCGTAGAATACCCAATCGAAGCCGTCGCCGCCGTTCAGCTGGTCCGCGCCAGCCCCGCCGATCAGCACGTCGTTGCCCGCGTCCCCATTGAGGATATCGTTGCCGGCGCCCCCTTCGATACGGTTGGCAGCAAGGTCGCCCGTCAGCGTATCGTCGTAGGCCGTACCGATCAGGTTGGTGAAGGTGCTGTAGCTCCGTCCCGTGAGGTAGGGGTTCAGCAGAGCGACGGCAATCGTATCGGGGCCACCGTTCGTTCGTCCGATGTCGACCGAGACCGGCCCGTTGACGTGCGCATAGCTCAGCGTGTTGATGCCGCTGCCGCCGTCGAGCGTATCGCCGTCCGCCCCCCCGTAGATGAGGTCGTCGCCGTCGCCGCCATAGAGGAGATCCCGCCCGCCGCGGCCTTCCAGGATGTCGTTGCCGGCTTCGCCGTGGATCTCGTTGTCCTTGTCGTCACCGCGGATGGTATCGTCCTTGATGGAGCCCTGGACGTCCTGGATGTGGACGAGGGTGTCGCCCTCCGCATCCCCACCCCTCTGGCGGACAGCACTGCCGCGCGTGAGGTCCACGTCGACACCGCCCCAGGACGTGTAGTAGCTCGTCTGATCCCGGTCGTCGCCGCCGTAGACGTTGCCGTTGATGACGTCCGCGCCGGCGCCGCCGATCAGCAGGTCGTTGCCCGTCCCGCCGAAGATGATGTCGTTACCGCGTCCACCATCCAGGTAGACGCTGGAAGTCACGCCGTCGGCGCGGATGAGGTCGTCATAGTCGGTGCCGGTCAACGCTTCGATGGAGACGAAGGTGTCGCCGTCGGCATCGCCGCCGCTGCCGGTGTCGTTGGGATTCCCCAGATTGACGATGATGCCGATGCCGACATCGTGGTTCGACCTGGAATAGTCGACGGCATCGAAGCCGGCGCCGCCGTCCAGGTGGTCCGCGCCCGCACCGCCGTCCAGGGTGTCGTTGCCGTCGCCGCCATACAGTTCGTCGTTGCCGCGGCCGCCGGTGAGGCTGTCGTCGCCGCGATCGCCGTACAGCAGGTCGCGGCCGGCGGCGCCCACGAGGGTGTCGCTGCCGTCGCCGCCGTGGATCTCACTGTCGACCGCGACATCGCTCTGGATGACCAGCGTGTCGTTGCCGCCCTTGAAGTCCGCCACGATCAGCGTCGGCACGTCGACCCGCTGCGTCAGGCCGAACGCGGTCACGTCGAGGCTGCCGGGGACGACCGTGCTCCCGTCGCGGGCGAGCGCGATGACGTAGGCTTCTGTCTCGGGTGCATCGGGATTGACGAGATGGACCGGCTCTTCGGCCTCGTTGTCCTTGACGAGGCGGTACCGGCCGCGGTCCCCGTCGGGATCCCCGACGTTCAGCAGGAGCGTCGTGCCGTCGGCGGTGGCGAGACCGGGCGCCTCGGCCGTGGGCACCACCGTCGCCGGCGGACACTTGAAGAGATCGAACTCGGCGAGCGTCGCCTGCGCCAGCGGGATGTTCTTGGTGAACGAGAACGGGCCGAACCCGATCTGCACGAACAGGTGCACGTCGACGTAGGCGCGGCCCGCGATGTCGAACACACAGCCGAAGTTCTCGTCCGACGGATGGTATTTGTAGTCGTCGAAATCCGGATCGTAGCTGACGATGTTCGGATCGAAGTAGGTGTCGATGCCGAAGCCGAAGGTCGCCTCCACACCGCCGGTGCCGACGATGAAGTTGATGCCGGCCCCGCCCGAGAGCTCGGTCCCGAGCCAGCCGATGGGCTCGTACGGGATCCCCCGCAGGCTCTGCCCCGTGACGTTGTTGGGGTCGTCGCGATTGGACGCGAAGTAGAACCCGTCAAGGAAGTTGCCCGTCGACACGCCGGTGGTGTCGTAGCCGACATTGAGCTGAACGCCGACCTTGACGTTGCCGCCCAAGGTGAACCCGAGCGGACCGACGACGGGATAGAACTGCCGGTAGGCGATCTGAAGATTGAGCGCCGGCATGTCGTATTGCACGAGGCTGACCGGATCGGGGTCCTTCTGGAACAGAAGATCCAGGATCTTCTCGGGATGCTCCAGCAGCTCGAACCGGAACCCGGAGCTGCCGGTCCCGCCGTCGAGGAAGTCCTGGACGTGGTCGCTCAGGCCCGACGTTCCCAGCGCGTCGCTCAAGGATTGCGCGACGGCGCCGGCGTCGATGTTGGACGTGATCGCCCCGCCGATCAGGCTGCCGCTGCCGAAATCGATCTCGCCGGCGCCGGCCACCGCCCCGATCTCGCGCAGCTCATCGATGATGGTGACCGCCTGATACCAGGCCGTGATCGAGTCCGCATATTGCGGGAACATGCGAGCCGCGAGGTCGCCGAGCGAAATGATGCCGTCGCCATCGCCGTCGAAACCGCCGACCGTGTCGAGGTAGGACTTAAGGCCCGGGACCGCACCTGCGAGATCGTCGAGCACCGGCACCGGCTCCGTGGCGATGTCGATCAGCGTCCCCAGCGGACCGGAGTTGAAGATCTTGGCGATGTCGCCGACCGTGTGCCCGACGATGCCGACCAGCGAGCCCAGATCGAGCTTGAGGTCGCGCACCTCGACCGTGGGCTGCTTGAAGGTGATGCCGTCGAAGGGAAAGTCGACGACGAACTCCCCCTTGATCCCGGGCAGGAGGTCGCCGAGGGCTGTGTCGGTCGCGAACGTGAGGTCAAGACCCGCCGAGCCCGTCACAGTGGGCACCGCGACCGTAAAGCCGCCATTGTCGTGCGCCAGATCGAAGGCAAAGCTCGCGCTGAGCTCGGGCGCCGCCGGATCCTTGTCCGCTACCGTAACCTGGGCAATGCCGAGATTGGCGGCCGCATGCGGCGACAGATTGGCGCCGACGGAGACGGTGAGCTCCGGCGTGCCGTTGTCTTTGAGCGACGCATCGCCGGTGGCGCTGAACTCCACGACGGCGTTGAGAGAAGCGGTGAACGACGCCGACGCTTGCGCGGACAACGTCAGAAAGTCGCCGATGGCGGAGCCCGTGTCGAGCGTGGCCGTGCCGGTATCGACGGTTGCGCTCTTGTCGATGGCAATATCGAGCGCGCCGTCCGCCGTCGTCGCCGTCACGCCGGTGATATCGAGCGCGTTGATCGCCGCCGCGACCGCGCCGGCCACGTCGTCGCCCGTCGCTCCCTGTACCGCGTCGAGGATCTCGTCCTTGAGCGCCGCGAACGGGTCGAGAGTGCCATCTCCGCCCGGTAGATCGCTGATCTTGCCAAGCAACGGCAAGGCCTGGTTGGCAACCGAGCCCGCAATATTGTCTTTCAACACGCCAAAGAGCTGATCGAGCTGGGTCTCGATTGCATCAATCGTCAGTGCCATGCGACTCTCCGGCTGTCTCGTGGGCGGCGGCCGGACAGTCAATTAGCGTGATTTTCCGCAGGGCGCGTCTACCGTTTGGTAGACGTCGGCTGTTGCGGTGCAAAATGGTGCCGTGCGATACCTCGTATGGGCGTTGTGCGGGCCCGGAAGTTGGATGACGCGGAACGCAGGAGAAGCGCCCATGGGTCAGAGTATCCGGACGTCGCCGGAGCGGCTGTCCGACCTCATCGGCGCCATCTACGATTGTGTGCTGGCGCCAGAGCAGTGGAGCAGCGTCATCGACGCGATCCGGGCCGAGTTCAACTTTTTCAATGCCGTCTTGGCGGTCAACGGCCTCGTGGACGGCAGCGCAATCCTCAATGTAACGACCGGCGTCGAGCCGCATTGGCTCGCCATCATGGGAAGCTTCGGCAGCGCCGTCGTCGACCTCTGGGGCGGCCCTGAACGTATTCAGAAGTATCCGCTCGAGGAGCCGATCGTACAATCGCGCGCCATGCCGGAGCTGGCCGCGAAGGACAATCTGGAGCGCATGAGACAAAACCGCTACTTCGCGGAGTGGGCGCAACCGCAGGGGATCATGGATGCGGTCGTCATCGGCCTCGAGCGCAGCCCGACAAGCGTTGCCAACCTGGCTATGGGTCGGCATGGATCAGCGGGCGAGATCACGGGCGCAGAGCTCGATGGCCTGCGTCTGATTGCACCGCACCTGCGCCGCGCCGTGGCGATCAGCCAGATCCTGGAATTGCGGACCATCGAGATCGGGGCCTTCGCCGCCACGTTGGAGACGTTCAAGGCCGGCATCGTCCTGGTCGCCGACGACATGCGGCCAGTGCACGCCAACAGCGCCGCGGCCGCCATGCTGGCCGCCAACGCTCCCATCCAGGTCAAGGACGGTCGGATCGCGCTGCCCCTGGACGCGACGACGGCGGCGCTGGGCGCCGCCGTTCGCGAGGCCGCCAGCGGATTGGCAAAGCCCAGCGCCCGCGGTGTCGGCATCCCGGCGCGGCAGCCCGACGGCCTGCCCGCGGTCGTCCACGTCCTGCCCTTGCGCACCCGCCGCACGTCATTCACCGGCCGCATGCAACGCGCAACCGCGGCGCTTGTGATCGCCCCGACCGCGGCCTCCTCGGAGCTGCCGCGGGATGCGCTTGCGCTGATCTACAGCCTCACGCCGGCCGAAGCGCGCGTGTTCGAGATGATCGCTGCCGGCCACACGCAGACGGCCATCGCCGCCCAGCTCAGTCTCTCGGTCGGCACCGTGAAGACGCAACTGCTGCGCGTCTTCGACAAGACCGGTTGCCGGCGCCAGGCCGACCTCGTCAAGCTCGCCGCCTCGCTGACCCTGCCGCTGTGACCAGCCGCGTGGCCCCACGGGGCACGGCCTGGAGGACGACATTCAGCTATTTCACACAGAAAACGGCTCAGCCTTAGCTCGACCATCCAACGGGGCTCGCAACAGCCCACATCCGGTGGAGGCTCCTATACTGGGCTCTCGTTCAAGCGGCAGGCGCGCGACAGAGACCAAGAGCTCACGGACCAAGAGCTCACGAGGCGCGGGCGTTGAACTCCTGATTCAGCCAGCTCTTCGGCGAGGCTTTGTAGGAAGCTTGGCAGGCCGGCGCCGTGAAGCGGCGCATCTCCCATGGGGTCAGCACCAGCAGGTCGCGACCCAATTCGGCGAGGCGCCCCCGGTCGGCGGCGAGATAGCCAGCCACGGCGCGCGAGATCAGCCCTGGCCCGGTCGACAGCCAGATCGAATCCGCATCGCCCCGGACGATCGACTCCACCGCCAGCTCGAAAGCTGTCGCCAGGACCGGGTGGTCCGGCGCCGTGGCGATGAAATTGTTGGCCAGGCTGCCCAGGTGCTCCTGGCGCAGCACCAGCGCCGCGCGGGCGGTCAGCGGTGCCAGATCCGCCAGGCAGCGGTCGTCCGCATCGGCGTAGACGCCGCCCTCCCGCACCAGGATGGCGAGGCGCAAGAGATCCGCCTGCTGGGCAGCGACGCGCAGCCGCCGGAAGGCCCGGCCGACGTTCGGCGGGAAGTGCTCGCGCAGATAGTCCTGCGCCGTGCGCTTGTCGAACCTGCGATAGTGCCAACCCGGATTGAGCGCCGCCCAGGACTGCATGAGGTCGACGACGTCGTCCGGCACGGCCTGGGTATCCCAATACTGGTGGATCAGCTGCGGAATGCGGCGGTCCGGTGCGGGCGACTCCGCCGGTGCCAGCGGCCCGGCATCCAGGCATCCTGCATGGCGCAGCTTGACCAGGAGGGCCATGGCCGCGAGCGTGTAGTGCGGCATGTGGTGGACGGCATCGAGCAGCGCCGTCTCGCCTGCCGTGTCCGCCGCCTGGCGCGTCGTGGCGAGAGCTTCGGCATCGCACCAGGCGTCGTTGACCAGAGCGCCGTAGCGGCTCTGTGACGGATTGAGCGAGCCGCCGCGACCGAGGATGGTGACGCGATTCAGGTCCCGTCCGCTGGCGAAGTGCCGGCGCGCCTGGCGCGGATCGAGCCCCAGCAGCCCGCAGCGCCCCAGGCTCTCCTGCAGCGGCGCCGAACGCGGGTCGTACGCCGCCGCTGCGGCGTACGCGGCAGCCGCCGTGTCGAAGCGCCATTGCGCTTCGGCCAGCGTGCCCTCCAGATCGTGACGAACGGCGCGCTGCCGGTTGCTATCCGCCGGCAGCACCGCCGTCATGGCGCCGGCCAGGTCGTGCTGACCGGTGGCGATGGCGCGCTTGATGCGCATGATGCGAACAGCGGTTGCATCGGGCGCCACGGCCTCGGCGGCGCGGAGCGAAGCCTCTGCCTCCGTGTCGAGCCCCCGGCGAAACAGCAGGTCCGACTGCGCCAGCAGCAGCTCCGGTCCCTTGGCCTGCTCGACGCCTTGCGCCATGATCTCGAGCGCCGCATGCGCCCCCGCCGTCAGCCCGGCGAGATGCGCCAGCCGCTGCCATGGCCGCGCGTCAGTCGGCGTCAGCAGGCAGGCCCGCTCGAAGGCCTCGCGTGCTTGCGTGTGGTCCTTGGCGGCGAGCGCAAACTCGCCCCGCTGCAGCTGAGCATCGGCCACGTCCGGGTCGTCAGCGAGGATCGCGTCAACGACAGCCGCGGCCTCCGCACGCCGGCCCACATCCCGCAACGCCCGCATCAGCAGCATGCGGATCCGCACCGAAGCGGGCTCCACCGCTACCGCAGCGCCGAAATGCCCGATCGCGGCGGCGGTATCGCCGCGCGCCCGCGCCAGATGGCCGGCCTGCTCATGCGCCAGAGCCGGCACCTCGGCCTGGGCCAGGACCGGGGCCAGCGCCGCCTCGGCCGCCTCGACGCGGTCGAGGCGCTTCAAGGCCGCTGCCAGCATGATCCGCCGCCGGTTGTCGGCCGGCCCCGATTCGGCGGCGAGCGCCGGCGTGAAGAAGGCCACCGTCGCCTCGTCGTCCTTGAGCGCGAGCGCAACGTCGCCGGCGGCGATGAGCGCAGCCCGGTCGTCGGGCCGAGCGGCGAGCAGCGGATCGATCACATCCTTGGCCGCCCGCGCCAGCCCGGCGCGGAGCAACTCCTGCGTGGCGAGCAGGCGCAGCGCGTCATCCTCAGGCGCGGCCGCCATGGCAGCCACAAGGCCGTCGTGCATGGCCTCCGCGCCGCCGTGCTGGCGGGCGTGAATGCAGAACAGCCGCGCCACATTGGGCACCGACGGATGCGCGAGCAGCAGCACCCGCACGGCCTCCGATGAGCCGGTCTGGCCGCCGAGATCTTTGATCAAGGCACGGGCCAGCTGATGCAACCCGACGTGGGTAGGATCGCCTGTGAGGGCCGCAATGGCGAGGGAGAACGCCTGTTGGGGCTCCCCCTGGCGGCGGGCCAGCTCCGCCCGTCCATGCAAAGCGCGCGGCGCCGCCGGCTCGACCGAGAGCACCGCAGCGAAGCTCGCGGCAGCAGTCTCGAAGTCGCCCTGCTCCAACGCCTTCATGCCGGCCGACGCCGTAGCGCGGATCCAGGATGCCGGGTTCTCGCCGGGCGGCGGCTGATAAGCCGGCTGCTCAATTACTGGACGATTCATCCCGCCGTGTCACGTTGCGTTGCCCTAGACTGTCCTATGCCAGAATAACGAACCGCATCAAGGACACCGAGGCCGTCGCCACGCGCTGCGCACGAAAAAGGCGGGGGCGCCGTTGCGCCCCCGCCTGTCTCGAATCGTATCGGCGGCTGCGTCAGCAGCTTACGCCGCCGCTTTCTCCGCGGCGTAGCCGAGGGCCACCGCCCGCTCCTCGAGGCGTGCAACGAGCGCCCGCGGCAGCTGGCGCGCCGACTTGGCACGGGGCAGCTCCAGCTCGTCGATATGTGCCTCGCGGTCGCCGAACAGCGCCTCGTACTCGGCGTAGTTGTCGAAGCGGCGGCGGCTGACGTTGTCGACGAAGGTCTCCGCGACGGCGCCTTCCGCCAGCACCAGGGCGTGGTCTTCCAACTCGATGTGGTAGTAGGTGAAGGTAGCCGCGGGCTGGGCCATCCGCGTGATGCTGGTGCCGTTGACCAAGGCCGCGGCCTGCACCAGCACGCCATCGACCAGGATGCCATGGTCAGGCGAAACATAGAGGTCGCGCGACGGCACGTTCTCCGCCAGTGCGCCAGCGCCGATGCGGACGGGATAGCTGCGCAGCGGATCGGCGAACAGGGCGGCCATCGTTTGGCGGCCGATCCACAGCACGGGCCGGGTCTCGCCATCGGCGGTCAGCACCAGGTCGCCAGCCGCCAGGCTCTCGACCGCGCGCTCGCCGTCCGGCGTGGCGATCAGCGTTCCGGCGAGGAAGCAGTAAGGGACCTCGTCGAAGGGCGGCACCGGATCGCCCGGATCGAGATTGCCGTTGGGCGAGAGAAAGAAATGCTGCGTGCCGTCGGCGTTGGTGAAGAACGGCTGGCTGTCGACGCTCATGCCCTGGTAGATCCAGGGCGTCGTGGCCCCGTTGAATGTAATGGTGACGGTGTCACCCACCGCCAAGCTGGTGGGAGGCGTCGGCGCATGAAGGACGGGACGGTTGTCGGCGGTCCCCTCCTCAGCCGTGATAATACCCGTGCCGATATCATAGGTAAAAAGACGCGAGTAGGTTACGTCAGCCATTTCTCTCTCCAGTTTGCCTCGGATCAGCAGATCTATTTTCTATTACCAAATTTATACATTATTACTATTCAACCCACACGATGATCTGCGCCTTCACCGCATATGTAGACAAGCTACTACGTCGACAACCAAGACGTCGGCGTTGACGGCGGCGTGCGGCAGCACGGCGCGGCCTGTCTGCATATTCAAGTCGTCATTGCGTCCCCGTCGAACCAAGAGCCTGTACGGGCTCGGCACGCCAGCAAGAAACGAGAGCCAGGACTGTCCTATTCGGTTGAACGTCCTACCAATCGATCGACCCGCGTACAAGGAATTTCTTGCGATGCAACAATGGCGGGCACGGCACAACATCGCGCACCGCTTACCAAGTTGGGACTATACTACATATGCCCCATATATAACTTTATGGATATATGAGTACCCATTTATGGGTATATGATATTGTCAGCGGTGGAGCCCTCTCGGCCGCTCGCAACTGGACCTCAATCCCAAGCCGGATAAGGTTCTGCCGCGGCGCGACGAATACGGTCGAGGGAATTCCCGACAGGCGAAGGACGTTCGGAGACCCCTCCGGAGGGGACACCGACCGGGATCGGGCAAGCGCTCTATCGCGATCACGAAAAGTTGATCTCACTGACGAGACGCACGCCCCCCCGCCACAGTGCCAGACCGCCGCGCCGCCCAGCTGGGAGGCACCGCGGTCGGCCGGAATCGCCCGGCCGCAGGAGAAGGGCTCCAGAATCGAAGCTCTTTGTCTCGGCTTTAGAACAACTCCAAGGTCAGCCTCGTCCTGGGGCGGCCGCTCTAGCTCCAGCGCCGCAGGACCACGCTGGCGTTGACGCCGCCGAAGCCGAAGCCGTTGGAGATGGCATGCTCCATGGCCATGGGCCGGGCGGTGAGGGCGACGAGATCGACGCCCTCGGCTGCCGCGTCCGGCCGATGCAGATTGAGCGTCGGCGGCGCGATCTGATCGCGCAGGGCCAGTAGGGTGAAGATCGCCTCCAGGCCTCCGGCGGCACCGAGCAGGTGGCCCGTGGCCGACTTGGTGGCGCTGACCGCGATGCCGCCTTCGACCCCGAACAGCGCCTTGATCGCTTCGAGCTCGCCGTGGTCGCCCACGGGCGTGGAGGTGGCGTGGGCGTTCAGGTGCTGCACGTCGCGCGGCGCCAGCCCGGCCTGGTCGAGGGCGATGGCCATGGCGCGGCGGGCGCCGTCGCCGTCCTCGGGCCCGGCGGTGATGTGATAGGCATCGGCGGTGGTGCCGTAGCCGACGATCTCGGCGAGCGGCGCGGCGCCACGGGCCAACGCGTGGTCCAGGGCCTCGATCACCAGGATGCCGGCGCCCTCGCCCATGACGAAGCCGTCGCGGTCGGCGTCGAAGGGCCGGGAAGCGCGCTCCGGCGTGTCGTTGAAGCCGGTGGAGAGTGCGCGCGCCGCGGCAAAGGCGCCGATGCTGACATTGTTGATGCAGGCCTCGCTGCCGCCGCAGACGGCGATATCGGCTTCACCCGAGCGGATGAGCCGGGCCGCGTCGCCGATGGCCTGGACGCCGGCGGCGCAGGCGGTGACCGGTGCGCCGATCGGCCCCTTGAAGCCGTGACGGATCGAGACCTGTCCGGCCGCGAGGTTGACGAGGAACGACGGCACGGTGAACGGCGACAGCCGCCGTATGCCGCGGGCGTCGGCCGTGCGGACCGCCTCGGTGATGGCCGGGAAGCCGCCGATGCCGGAGGCGATCACCGTTGCGCTATGCTCCTGCTCGCGTCCCGTTCGCGGCGCCCACCCCGATTGCGCGATGGCCTCGTCTGCGGCCGCGAGCGCAAGCAGGATGAAGCGATCCATCTTGCGCAGGTCCTTGGCAGGGGCGACGCGCTCCGCATCGAGGCCGGCTTCGGGGTCGTCGGCCCGATCGGGGACCACGCCGGCGACCTTGGCCGGCAGTTCGGCCGCCGCCGGGTCGGCAAGGCGGCGGATGCCGGAACGCCCGGCGAGCAGCCGCGACCAGGCCAGCTCCACGCCGACCCCGAGCGGACTGGCGAGTCCCAAGCCCGTCACAACGACGCGGCGCATGCGCGATCCTTCCGAGTTTGCCGTCATGCCCCGCTCGCGTGCTGCTGCCCGAGCGGAGCGTAGTCAGTGCAGGCGCTCGATGGCAACTGCGGTCGCTTCGCCACCGCCGATGCAGAGCGCCGCGACCCCGCGCTCGGCTCCGCGATGCTGGAGCGCGTGCAGCAGCGTGACGATCAGCCGGGCGCCGGTAGCACCGATCGGATGGCCCAGCGCGCAGGCGCCGCCGTTGACGTTGAGACGGTCGCGCGCGATGCCGAGATCCTTGGCCGCAGCCATGGCGACGACGGCAAAGGCCTCGTTGATCTCGAACAGGTCGACGTCGCCGACGGCCCAGTTGGCCTTGTCGAGCAGCTTGCGGATCGCCGGGATCGGCGCCGTCGTGTACCAGGCCGGCTCCTGGCTGTGGGTGGCGTGCGCCTTGATCTCGGCGAGCATCGGCAGCCCCTCCCGCTCGGCGATCGAGCGGCGGGTCAGCACCAGCGCCGCTGCGCCGTCGGCGTTGGCGGAGGCACTCGCGGCGGTGATCGTGCCGTCGGGCCGGAAGGCCGGCTTGAGGGTGGGGATCTTGTCGGGCGAGACCTTCAGCGGATGCTCGTCCGTATCGACGAGCGTCTGGCCACCCTTGCCGGGAACGGCGATGGGCACGATCTCGGCCTTGAAGGCGCCGTCCGCGATGGCCCGGCGCGCCCGCGTCAGGGTCTCGGCCGCATAGACATCCTGGTCGTCGCGACTGAACTGGAAGGCCTCGGCCGCAGCCTCGCCGAAATCGCCCATGGGGCGGCCGCGCTCGTAGGCGTCTTCCAGCCCGTCGAGCATCATGTGGTCGAAGATCTGCTCATGCCCGACGCGGTAGCCGCCGCGCGCCTTGGCCAGCAGGTAGGGCGCGTTGGACATGGATTCCATGCCGCCGGAGACGACGATGGCGGCGGAGCCCGCCCGGATCAGATCGTGAGCGAGCATGGTCGCCTTCATGCCCGAGCCGCAGACCTTGTTGATCGTGGTGGCGCCGGTCGCATCGGGCAGCCCGGCGCCGCGCATGGCCTGACGGGCCGGAGCCTGCCCCTGCCCCGCCGGCAATACGCAGCCCATGAGCACCTCGTCGACGCGGTCAGCGGGCAGCTTCGCCCGTTCGAGGGCCGAGCGAATGACATGAGCGCCGAGCGCCGGCGCCGCGACCGGGGCCAGGTCACCGAGGAAACGGCCAAGCGGCGTGCGGACGGCGGAGACAATGACGACCGGATCGGTGGACATGATGAATGGCTCCTTTTCCGAGTTCAGCTGACCGCGGGATCCGATGCCGGGCGCGGCGACGCGCCGGCGTAGCGTTGCCGTATGCCCGCATCGGCAGCAGGACCGGCGATGGTGCGGAAGACCGGATCGGTCAGCGGCAAGCCGCTGACCCGGTCGATGAGCACCGCCTCGACCTCGCGGCCGGTGCGGCTGTCGACAGTGACGACACTGCGGCCCTCCGGCGCGAAATGGACGTTGCCCCAGGCCTGCAGGGCCTGCAGCACCGGACGGAAGTCGCGGCCGCGCTCAGTCGGCACGTATTCGTAGCGCAGCGGTCGCTCGCTGTAGGGTCGCTTCTCCAGCAGCCCGGCGTCGACGAGCGCCTTCAGCCGCCGCGCCAGCATATTCGGCGCGATGTCGAGGCTCGCCTGGAATTCGTCGAAGCGCCGCAGCCCGTGCAGCGCATCGCGCAGGATAAGGATGCTCCACCACTCGCCGACGCGCTCGAGGCTGCGGGCGACCGGGCATTGCATGTTATCGAAGCTCTTGCGCCTCACCGTGCGAACGCTCCGTCGAGAACGGCTAAGCCCGACATATAGTCATCAACTATCATCATGCAAGTCACTGGTTCCGATGTTCCCGAACCCCTGCACGCGGACAGCTCAGGGGGCTGGACACGCGTGCCGGGCCGGCCCTGCAACGGAACGGCTTCGGGACGGGCTTCGACCAGGCCGCACATATGAACGCGAGTCATCGCCGGCTGCGACGAGGCGCTCTTCCACTAAGCGATGCGCACGCGATCGATGTCGGGAGTAACAATTTCGGCCATCTTGACGGTGTTGGGCCGAGGCTTCACGCTCCAGCTCGTGAATCAAAAGAACTTGGGTTGGGGAGAGAACGATGGCCTGGATTCAGCTCACCAATACATCCGATGAGGCCGTGACGGTCAACATGGATTGCGTCACGCATTTTCAAGCCACGACCGGCCCCTTGACCAGGCTGAGCTTCGGCTTCGCCGACGGCACGAAAGCCCAGCAGAGGCATTTCCATGTGAAGGAAACGCCGGAACAAATCATGGAATGGCTCAGGACCTGCGGCATCGAGGTTCGGCAGCAGTAAGCGGTCCGGCACGGTTGCAGACGGCACGATCCGACGGGGCGCAGTGCGTTCATGGGCCTTGTGCACGGGCCGATGCCGTGCTGAGCTGATCGCTTGAACCGGATGCCCTAGGGGAAGCCCGGGGGTGGGCTGGCGTCCGGCGCGGGGGACAGCATGCCTGACGACAAGACGCCGCGGGCCGCCTCAGATCGTGGTACACTCACCACGGGGGCTCACCACTTCGCCAGAGAGCACGGCATCTCGAAGGATCAGGCGCTGAGGCTCCTCCAGAAGCTGGGCAACAATCGCGAGAAGCTGAAGGCGGCGGCCGAGAAGCTGCGGAGATGATCGGCAGGCGCACGCGGCCGTTCCGTCGGCGGAGACGTGGCCCGCGCCCTCCTCCGGGGATTGCCCGCCGCCGCGCAAGCGTCGCGCTGGAGCGGGATGATTTATCTTCGCATCATCATCCCGCTCCAAGTCTTTGTTTTGAGCATGATCTTGTCCAAAAACCGAGATCCACTTTTGGGGATCATGCTCTAACGACCACTGGCGCGGTCAAGTCAGGAGTCGGATCGCAACGATGATAAGGCTCGTCGCGGCAAGCTCAATGTAGAGGCCGATTCCGATCCCGCGGCATAAGTTGAGGCCTTTATCGGCAGACCCATTATTTGCAGAGGCGCACAGCATAATATCTCGCATTTCAGCCTTAAGCGCTTCGCGACCGGGTGGGCTCGCCCAATCACAAGAGAAGCGCTTCAGATTTAAAAAATGATGAGCATTTCGCTGCCATTGGATGGGTCCATCCAATGGCACGTCAGATCGGCATCGGATGTGTTGCCGACGGGGCATTGGTCCATGACGACCGCCCGGCGCAGGCCCGCCGGCGTCGGGCACGCCCTCACCCTCGCTTGGCGGAGCGGCCGACGACGGCCCAGTGCTCGGCCAGGAGTTCCAGCGCCTGGCGGAACATCCAGGCATAGCGATCCGTGATATGCTTGTCGCGCCGGCCGCTGAGCCGGTAGGCGGCATCACCCAGGGTGAGGCGCTCGCCCAGCACCATGACCAGGACGCGCTCGCCCAACATGCCCACCACCGGGCGGGTGGCGTCGAGCAGCCTGACCGCCGCCTGCGCCGCCTCCAGGCCTTGCACGATACGCGCGTCGCGGCGGTCGGCGGGATCGCTGCGGCTTCCTTCCATCGCCCAGGCGCTGCCGAGCGCATGAAGGCCGGTGCGTTCCAGCGCCTGCTGGTAGCGCAGGCCCGCCGCATAGGCCGCATGGTCGATGCGCTTGTGCGCGTATTCGGTCTCCAGCGCATCGGTGCGGGCGTTGATGGCGACCCGCTGCTTGTCGCCGGGCCGTGCCGCGTTGGGATCGGCGACGATGCCGTGCACGATGTGGACGTTGAAGCCGCGCTGGCCCGCCTTGGGCAGCTCGCCGGGCACGCTGCCGCGGTGGATGGCGGTATAGCGGCCCTCGCCGTCGCGCTTCGAGCTCATCGGCCTTCTCCGGCGGGAATGGAATGCTGGTTCGTACGCCAGGCGGCCGCAGCCTCGAGCGCCACCGCGGCGCGGTCGCGGTACTCTCTCCGGCGATGGATGTCGGCCCAGCTGCGGAACGGGTTCACGAAGAGCCGATCGTGGTCGAGCAGCGCCTTGGCCACGTGGTCGATGAGCGCCGGCGATGCGGCCTGGTCGGCGGTCCGGTCGGTTTCGGATGCCATGGTCGTGCTCCTGAACGGTTTGAGGCGGGCCGCTACGCGTCACGCCGGGCGGGTGGGGTGTTCGGAAGGTTGAGCGGAGCCAGCGTGCCTCGTCGCGTCGAGGGGACGGCAGCCTCGTGCTCGTCCCAGACCTCGTCCGCCGACGCCTCGTAGGCCTCGCCGAGCAGGGCACGCACCAGGCCGTGCTGGGCGGCCAGGCGGATCATCTCGCGGACGGCAAGTGGCGCCGTCAGCCCGAACGCCCGGGCCTGTTCGGCGATCGCCTTGGCGTTCTGGGCCGATACCTTGGTCGAAAAGCCCGGCACCGGCTTCTCCCGGCGGGCCGGCGCCCGATGCGGCTCGTAGGAGAGCTTGCAGGCCTTGATCTTGACCGCGTTGGCGGTGACGCCCAGCTCCGCGGCGATCTCCGCCGGCGTGGCGCCCTGGCGGCGCAGCGCCAGGAGCCGCGCAACGCGAGCGCCGGTCCACACGGTCGGCTGGCGCGGCGTCCGCCGGCGCGTGCCGTCGACGGGCGCCATCATCGCACCTCCGCGCGCTGGCAGGGCGTCGCGCGCGGCACGGCCGGCTCGGCACGCGGCAGAAAATCGTCCGGCTGCAGCGCCACCCCGACCTTGGCGGCGAAATCCAGCAGACGCCGGTGATGGCGCTGCGGGATCAGGCCGCCGGTGCCGCCCCTGGCCTTGGAATACTGCCAGCGGTAGGGCGCGGTGTAGGCCGTGCCGGTGGCCGCGGCGACCGCGGCTTCGCCGCCCAGGCGCTTGATGATGGTGCGTGCCGGTTCCATGGGGTTAACATTCTGCTAACGTGAAATTTCGGTCAAGCTTATTTCAGATTTTTACCCTTGCTTTTTATTCTGATTTACAGAAATATATCATCATGTCTGTCGATTGGATTCGCCGCGGACTCGACAAGCCGGGCAAGACACGGTCCGGGCTGGCCGCGCACATGGGCTGGCAGCCCTCGGTCGTGACCGCGCTGCTGAAGGGGGCCAGGCAGCTCAAGGCATCCGAAATCCCCTTCATTGCCGACTACCTGGAGGTGCCGTCGCCCCTGGCGTTGGAGCCCCCATCCGCCCCCCCCGGACCCGGCCACATGCCTGCGGCGCCCGGACGCCCCTCGCCGCCGGCGTTGGGTGCCCGGGACCTGCCGGTCTACGCCGCCGTCGAGGGCGGGCCCGGGGAGATGGTGGTCTCGACCGATCCCATCGACCACGTGCCGCGCCCGTGGTTCATGGGCGACGTGCGCGACGGCTTTGCCGTGCTGGTCACCGGTGAGAGCATGTCGCCGGTCTACGAGGCGGGCGACATGGTCATCGTCAACCCGCGCCTGCCGCCGCTGCCCAACAAGAAGCACATCTTCGTGGCCGAGACGGTGCTCGGCGAATTCAAGGCGACGGTGAAACAGCTGATCAAGGCGACGCCGGAGGAGTGGCGGGTCAAACAGTACAATCCCGAGCGCGAGTTCGCTTTGGCCAGAAACCCATGGGCGCGCGCGCTGCGCATCGTCGGCAAGTACGAAGCCTGAGCTGAAGCGCCTGTTCGGTTTGGATATTTCTTATAATCAGAATATTCGGCGTTTGATGAATTTCATATTTTGAGAAACACTGGGTCTCACGAGTGGCGGACCGGCCGCCGCGGGAGGCCCTTGTGCATATGTCCATCCGCGCCCGCGATCTGCCGCGGCCCGTTCGCCCGGAGCCACCGGTTGCCGCCGATCGCGACCTCTACCTCGTCCTCCTCGGCCACGCCGATGGCGATTTCATGCCCGAGACGACGCTGGCGACGGCCACCGCCGAACGCGTCGCTGCCGACATCTTCGACGGCCAGTACGAACGGATCATCGGCGTGGTGCGCTGCCAGCCGGCGGCGGGCACCGCGGCGATCGCCGACGCCGAGATCGCCGAGCTCATGTCGGCGCTGAGCTTCACGCGCCTGGCGACGCCGCCCGGCGCGGTGCGCGACTGGATCGAAGCCTATGGCCTCCCGTTCTATGAGGAGGACTGGTACCGCGCCGGCCGCCGGCTCTACGAGCGCGAGAGCGCACAGGCCGGATGATATCCTGGTCGCCCCATTATCCTGCCTCGCCGACGCCGTCGACGAGGACGAGGTTCCGGCTCGACGCCTCGTCGCGCACCGCGAGCGCGGCGGCGTACGATGCAGTGCGCGGGACAAACAACCCCGCCGGCTACCGCCAATAGGGCACCGCGAGCGCTCGCGGCGCCGTCTGACGACCGACGAGACCGGCCACCGAGAGGAAAGCCAGCAGGTAGGGCGACATGATCAGCAGGGCGCTGGGCACCTCGATGCCCATGGCCGGCAACTGGAACTGCAACGCCGTGGCGGCGCCGAACAGCAGGCAGGCGATGGCGGTGCGGACGATATCCCATTTGCCGAAGATCACGGCAGCGATGGCGAGATAGCCCGCGCCGTTGGTCATGCCTTCGGTGAAGGTGTGGATGTCGCCGATCGACAGGAAGGCGCCGCCCAGCGCTGCCATGATGCCGGTGAAGATCACCACGCCGTAGCGTAGCCGCTGCGCCGACAGCCCGGCGCGGTCGAGCACCCGCGGGCTGTCGCCGGCCGCCCGCAGCGCGATGCCGAGCGCCGTGGAACGCAGCACCAGGGCGACGGCGACGACGATCAGCGGCGCGGCGTAGACGAGCCAGACCTGGGTGAACACCGCCTCGCCGAACACCGGGATTTGCCCCAGGCCGGGCGGGCTCCATTTGTCGAAGCCGGGGATGGCCTCGCGTGAGCGAGCGCCGAAGATCTCCCGATAGCCCAGCGTCGTGGCCCCGAGGATCAGGATATTGAGGCCGAGCCCGGAGACGATCTGGTTGGCCCTGAGCGTGTTGGTGAGAAAGGCCTGGAGCAGCGCCACCGGCACCACCGCGAGGATGGCGATCAACAGGCCCAGCGCCGGGCTGCCGGTCGCCCAGGAGGCGACCGCGCCGGCAAAGGCGCCGGTGAGCATCATGCCCTCCAGGCTCATGTTGAGCACGCCGGCGCGCTCGCTCACCAGCTCGCCGATGGCGGCGAGCATCAGCGGCATGGCGAGCCGGATCGACGACCCCAGGAAGACGGCCAGCAATTCCGCGGTCATGCTCAGCCCCTCGCCGGTTGCCTGCGGTCGAGCCAGAAGGCGGCGCCGGCCACGGCGACGACGATCAGCCCCTGGATCACCAGGACCAGCGCGGTCGGCACACCGGCGCTCATCTCCATGGTGATGCCGGCCGAGCGCAGGAAGCCGAACAGCAGGGCCGCCGCAATGACGCCTCCCACCGAGCCGCGCGCCAGGAGCCCGACGACGAGGCCGTCGTAGCCGTAGCCCGACGAGAAGCCGGCCTTGAGGGAGTACTGGTCGCCGAGCAGCATCATGGCGCCGGCGAGGCCGCCGAAGCCGCCGGCGACGAGGAAGGCCAGCACCACGGTCTGCGGCGTGGAGAAGCCGGCGCGGGTTGCCGCCACCGGGTTGAGACCGACGGCCTTGAGCTGGAAGCCGAGACGCGAACGGCCGAGCACGATGGCGACGAGGATCGCGAGCGCGACGGCGATCGGCAGGCCGATGGTGACCGGAGACCCATAGTCGCCGGTCAACAGCGGCAGCTGGGCCGCCTCGGGGATCGCCGACGATTCCGGCAGAGTGGCTGCCGTCGTCATCGGCTGGCGCAGCAACTGCTCCGACTGCACGCACCAATAGACCAGCCATGTGGCGATGAACGAGAGCAGCAGCGTGCTGATCACCTCATTGGTGCCGACGCGCGCCTTCAGCACGCCGGCGATGCCGCCCCACAGGGCGCCGGCCAGCGTCGCCGCCAGCATCGGCATGATGAAGGCGAGGCCGAACGGCAGCGTGCCGACGCCAGGAGCCAGCGCCACGGCGGTCGCAGCGATGCCGCCCACGGCGATCTGGCCCTCGCCGCCCACGTTGGTCAGATTGGCGCGGTTGGCGAAGATGAAGCCCAAGCCCACCAGGGCGTAGATCACCGAGCGGTTGAGCGAGGCCGAGATGGCATAGGCCGAGCCGAAGGCGCCGTCGACGAAGGCGGCCGCGGCCTGGCCGAGCGGCAGGCCGGTGGCGACGACCAGCAGCGCGCCGCAGGCGAAGGCGCCCAGCACGGCGGCGATCGGGATGGCGAAGCCCGCCGGCACCATGGCTGCACGCGGTTGCGGCGGCGGGCGCGTGGGAGCCGAGGGCGCTTCCGTCGTCATGCCGCCTGCCCCGCCATGAGGGTGCCGATGCGCTCCCGCTCTCCGGGCTCGGCCGGGCATTCGCCGACGATGCGGCCCCGGTAGAGCACCAGCACGCGATTGGCGACGGCGAGGATCTCGTCGAGCTCGGAGGAGATGAGCAGCACGGCGACGCCGCGGGCACAGGCGGCACGGATGAGGCCGTAGACAGCCTCCACCGCACCGACGTCGAGGCCGCGCGTCGGCTGGGCCGCGAGCAGCACCTTGAGGCCGGGTGTGGTGAGCTCGCGGCCGAGCACCGCCTTCTGCTGGTTGCCGCCGGACAGGCTGCCGAAAGCCGCGTCCGGACCGGCGGCGCGGATGTCGAACTGCTCCATCATGGCGAGCGCCACCTTGCGCATCTCGCCGCGCCGCAGCAGGCCGAAGCGCGTCGGCACCCGGGCGCGGTCGAGGAACAGGTTCTCGGTGAGGCTCATGTCGACGATCGCGCCGACCAGGTGCCGGTCCTCGGGCACGATGCCGACGCCGGCGGCCGTGAACGCCTGGGGCCTGCGGCCGGTGAGGTCTGCACCGTCGACGACCACGCGCCCCTCGTCGGGCGCCCTGAGCCCGGCGAGCACGGCGCCGAGCTCGCTCTGGCCGTTGCCCTCGACCCCCGCGATGCCGACGATCTCGCCGGGCCTGACGGTGACGGTCAGCGTATCCAGGCGGAGCGCCCCGTCGGCGTCCCTGACGGTGATGCCGTCGAGCTGCAGCATGTCCTGCGGCGGCAGTGCCGCCCGGGGACGCGCGGGCGGCCGTGGCGCCGCGTCCTGCGCCAAATCCTGGCCCAAGCCCTGGGCCATGCCGAGGGTGATCATCATGGCGGGGTCGAGCCCCTCCATCGGGCGCTGGATCATGGCGCGGACCAGGGCGCCGATGTCGTCGGCCGGCGTGTCCGAGCTCGCCGCGATACGGCCTTGGCGCAGCACCGTGACCCGGTCCGCGACATCGCGGATCTCGGCCAGCTTGTGGGTGACGAGGATGACGGCACAGCCTTGCGCCGCCACGCGGCGGATCACCGCGAGCAGGCTCCTGATCTCGTCCGGCAGCAGCACGGCGGTCGGCTCGTCGAGAATGAGCACGCGCGGCTCGCGCATGAGGCATTTGACGATCTCGACGCGCTGGCGCTCGCCGATGGAGATGTCGCCGACGCGGGCGAAAGGCGCGAGCGTCAGGCCGTAACGGTCGCCGAGCGCGCCGAGCCGGGCGGCGTAGGCCCTGCGGTTCACCACGCCGCGCTCCTGGCCCAGCATCAGGTTGTCGACCACGCTCATGTCGTCGATCAGGCTGAAATGCTGGTGCACCATGGCGATGCCGGCGGCGAGCGCATCGCGCGGCCCGCCCGGCAGGTAGGGTGCGCCGTCGAGCCGGATCTCGCCGCCGTCGGGCCGATGGATACCGAAGAGCAGATTGCACAGCGTGGACTTGCCGGCCCCGTTCTCGCCCAGCAGGCAATGCACCTCTCCGGCGCGAAGGTCGAGATCGACGTCCGCCAGCGCCGCAAACGCGCCGAAACGCTTGCCGACGCCGCGCAGGGCGAGCACGCCTGCGCCGCGCCCGTCCAGCGGCTCGGGCACTGCCGCAACGGCGCTCACCCTTCCAGCACCTTGATCTTGCCGGAGAGAATATCGGCCTTGATGGCGTCGAGCTTGGTCTTCATCTCGGGCGTGCCCGAGCAGACGACGATGTCGGATGCCTCAGGGCCCATCTTGAGGCCGAACGGCTTGTAGCCGGCCGCCCAGGTGCCCGCGACCATCTGGTCGATGGCGTAACGCACCTGGAAGCCGACGCCGGTGATCGAATAGGCGATATAGAGCGGGTCGGTGCCGCAATAGTTGGTGTAGCTGCCGATGATGTGGGTGCCCTTCTCCTTGGCCGCCTGCTCCATGCCGCGCAAGCCCAAATTCAGGATGTGGTAGTGCACGTCGGCGCCCTGGGCGATGGCCGCCAAGGTCGCCTCCTTGGATTTGGCCACGTTGTCGAAATCGCCGGTGTAATTCTCGAAGTATTTGATGTCGGGATTGATGTACTTCGCGCCCTTGCCGAACTCTTTGCCCGCATTGACGATGGATGGAATCTCCATGCCGCCGACGTAGCTGACGGCACCGGTCTTCGACAGCATCGCCGCGGCGGCGCCGGCGACGAAGGCGATTTCCGCCTGCTTGACGTCGTAGCCGGCGACATTGGGCAGGCTGTCGCCAGCATTGCCGCCGACGATGGAGAACTTGGTCTTGGGAAAGCGCTTGGCGATCTTGAACACGGCCGCCTGGGTCTGGCCGCCGACGCCGATGACCAGTTGGTTGGCGCTGGCGAGCTGGGTCAGCGCCTGCTCCATGTCGGCGTAGTTGATGTTCTCGATCATCTGCACCTTGATCTTGTCACCGTAGGCCTTCTGCGCGGCCGCGAGCCCGTCGTAGCCGGACTCCATCCAGCCCTTGTCGGACTTCGAGCCGGGAATGAGGATGCCGATCTTGATCGGATCGGCGGCAAGGCCGGGGCGGGCCAACGAGACGGCGGCCAGTCCGGCGGCCGTCACGAGCAGGTTGCGGCGGGTGAGCAGCATGGGTGGTCCTCGCAAACGCAGTGTCGTCGTGCGGACCGGCGCGGCAGCGGCCTCGGCCCGGACCACCACAAGCACGCGACATGCCAAGCTTGCGGATCAAAAAAGTCAAATATTATCAGAGTGATATATCACATATAAAAGTAAGTGTTTATTTACTGGGCAGCGCGTGACGCCGATTGGCGCAAGGAACGGCAGCGGCGCGACCGCAATTGGGCGCGAGCCTGCAAAACCGCCCATGGCAAGGGACTTGCTGTCGGGCTCGTCGAAGCAGCGGTCAGGATCGCCATGAGCGGACGCACAGACGAGGACAAAGCCTCTTTCGAGATGGCGCGGGACGGCGCCGACGATGCCGCCCGCTGGCAACCCCTGCGGCTCGCCATTCGCGAGCGGATGGCCACGCTCCTCGGCGACGACGGCCTGCTGATCCTGCCGACGTCCCCGTCCATCGCGCCGCTTCGCACGGTCGCGCCCGACGGGCTCGGGCCGTTCCATCGCGCTGCGCTGACGCTCAGCTGCATCGCCGGCCACGCCGGGCTGCCGCAGCTCACCATTCCGACGGGCTTGGTCGAGGGCGCACCGATCGGGCTCTCGCTGATCGGGCCGCGCGGAGCAGACCGCTCCCTGCTGACCTCGGCCGCGCACATCATCGAGGAGCATCATGCGGCGTGCGGCTGAGACGGCGCCGGACCGGACGGATCCGACGGACGGCCCGATGCCTCGACCCACGCAGGTCGGGCGGCCATCGGGAAACAGGAGGGCGGCCGTACCGACGCGCGAGCGCCTGCTCGCATCGGCAAAGACCGAGTTCGCTCAGCACGGCTTTGCCGGCGCGCGAGTCGACCGCATCCTGGCCAAGGCCGGCGCCAACTCCCGCATGCTCTACCATCACTTCGGCAGCAAACGGGAGATCTACGTGGCGGTGCTCGAGGATGCGCTGACGGACCTGCGCCGCCACGAGCTCAAGCTCGACGTCGACCATGCCGATCCGCTCGAGGGGCTACTGCAGCTCTTCGACTTCATGAACGATCATTTCGAATCGAACCAGGCCCTGGTCAGTCTGTTCCGCAACGAGAACCTGCTGAAGGCCCGCTTCATGAAGACGTCTGCCAAGATCCGCGAAATGTCGTCCCCGGTTCTGGCGATGATCTCGCGGCTCATCGAGAAAGGTTATGCGCAAGGCCAGCTTGCAGCAGACCTCGATCCACTGCGCATTTACGTCCTGATGGTCGCGTTGTGCCAGTTTCATTTGTCGAATGTGCACACCCTGTCGTTCATCTTCGACCAGGATCTGTCGACGGCGGCGTGGCGCGCGGCACGCAAGCGCGATGCCCGACGCATGCTGAAGACCTTTCTGCGGGCGGGCGCGGCGACGTAAGCTTGCGGCGATGCTCCGTGGCACGGTTAACCTTCCGTTAAAGCGCGGCTTGTCGCGACGATTGTCCTCGGCCTATTGTCCGCGCGAGCCAGAGGAGTGCACAGATGTCTGAAGGTGAAACCAGTCCGTCCCGTGCCGTCATTTCGGGCGCCGAACACGCGCCCATCATTGCCTTCGACGGGGTGAGCGCCGTCGGCAGCGCGCACGGCACCTTTACGTTCGGCCTGGTGGCGGGGCGGCCGATCCCGCTCAGCAACGGCACCATCCCGAATGTCGTGGGCGCCGTCGCCTACCTCAAATGCAACGCCCATGCGCTGCAGGAACTGCGCGCCGCCATAGACGGTGCCATCGGGCTCGCCGCCAAGCAGCAGGCCAAGGCGGCCGAGCAGCCGCAGCCCGCGCCGGCAGCGAAGCCGGCCCCTGCGGTAGCGGCGAAGCCGGCCCCCGCCGCACCGGCGAAGCCGGCGCCGGCCGCCGTGGCGAAGAAGGCGCCGGCAGCAGCGGCAAAGAAGGCACCGGTGGCGGCCAAGAAGGCGCCCGCGCCTGCGGCGAAGCAGCCGGCACCCTCAAAGGCGCCTGCCCCCGCGGCCAAAAGCCGGACGAGCCGGAAAACACCCAGCGCGTGAGCCGCCGCCCTTCCCATCCGTCCTGGCCTGTGCGGCAGGCACGTCCGATCGGATAGGAAGCGCTAACTCGTTGTATCTGGGGCACTTTGCGAGCAGCTGATGCACTCGGGCCCCATCCGGCCGAGTTGCATGATGCATCGAACGGGCAAGCCGCGGCAGCGGCTTGCTCGCGTGCCGTCGACATGAAAAGGGCCCTGCGCGGGGGGCGTGCGCAGGGCCCAGTCTCCAAGGTCTCAAGGGGTCTCGATTACCCTTGGTGGGCCTTTATGGACTCACTCTGCGGAATTTGAACGTGCGCCGGCGCACATGGCGAACCGACGGCGAACCGACCCTCGCCGCCGATGCGGCGCACACGATTCAGACGCCGGCGGTGGACCAGGTTCCCGGAGCCTCCTGACGCACGCATGCCGTTCACGCAGAACCGGTATCCGCTCTGCGGGACCTGCCATCCACCCCATCCTGTATAATCGCGCCATGTCGGAGCAAACGAATCCGCACGAGTCGGTGCCGGCGCCGCCCCGGCGTGAGGAGCCATCGGACCGGCCGCCGGATCCCGGCTTCCGCGGTCTGATCGGCATTGTCTTCGTCATCGGACTCGTCGTGCTGGCTGCGGTGCTGATCAAGCGCGCCAGGGATTCGGCAGCGCTGATGGATTGCGCCATCACCCACGCCCCAGGCTGCCGCACGCTGGTGAAATAGCGGAGCCTCAGCGCCGCACCGGTTCCCCGCCTCGTATTGCGAATAGTTTTCACTAGCAAACAAAAGCATTGCCCACATGCGACGGATGGCTATACCGAGCGCGCGGCAGCATGCGCTTCAGTATTGAGCCGGGTCGTCGTCGGCGTGCATGGGCGTCGCGACGCCCCGTTCGACCGGCGCTACGTGGTTCATAACCGAGTGACGTCATGTCGGGAACACTCAAGCTGGCCATCGGCAGCATCGCCGTTGGCACGATCGTTTTTGCGCTGAAGTACCTGGCGTTCCACGTCTCGGGCAGCATCGCGCTCTATTCCGACGCCCTGGAGAGCATCATCAACGTGGCGACCGCGGTGGCCGCCTTCTTCGCCGTCCGCCTGAGCGCCATTCCGCCCGACGCCAATCATCCGTATGGCCACCACAAGGCGGAGTACCTGTCGGCGGTGCTGGAGGGCGTGCTGATCGTCGTGGCGGCGTTGACGATCCTGCGCGAAGCCTACCTCGGGTTCCTGGCGCCGCAGCCGCTCGACGCGCCGTTCCTCGGCCTTGCCATCAACGCCGGCGCCAGCGCAATCAACGCGGCGTGGTGTGCCGTGCTGTTCCGCTGGGGCAAGCGCTGGCGCTCGCCGGCGCTGCTGGCCGACGCGCGGCACCTGTGGACCGATGTCGTCACCTCCGCCGGCGTCCTTGTCGGTGTCGCCCTGGTGCCGCTCACCGGCTGGCTTCAGCTCGACGCGATCCTCGCTGCCCTGGTCGCCGTCAACATCCTGTGGGCGGGCTGGAAGCTGGTGCAGGAATCCGTCGGCGGGCTGATGGACGAGGCGGCGCCAGCGGAGACGCTGGAGCGCGTGCGGGCGCTGATCTCGTCGCATGCGGAAGGGGCGCTGGAGGCGCACGATCTGCGCACGCGCCACGCCGGACGTGTCACCTTCATCGAGTTCCACCTGGTCGTGCCCGGCACGATGACCGTTTCGGAATCCCACGCCGTCTGCGACCGCATCGAGGATGCCCTGCGCGCCGGCATCGAGGATGTCGTGATCTCCATCCACGTGGAGCCGGAGGAGAAGGCCAAGCACCCCGGCGGGGTGCCAGTAGTGTGAGGCTGACACCGGCGCGCCGGCGCGCGCGATCGGAGGGAATCAGCCAGATCGGAGCGGCGCTCGGAGCCTGCCAGGGGAAAAATCGCCTCCGCCACAGGCGCTTGACGATGCTTTGCGACGCATGACCGCGGCTCGCTTCTATGCCATAGGTCATCGGTCAGGAGAGGCCGATGGCAGACGAGATCCCGTTCAACCGCGAGTTCGACACGCCGCCCGGCGCTGTCGCCGAGCTCACGCCGCTGGTGCGGCGGGTGCTGGCGCCCAACGAGGGGCCGTTCACCTTCCGCGGCACCAACACCTACATCGTCGGCCGTGGCGAGGTGGCGATCATCGATCCCGGGCCGGAGGATGCGGGCCATACCGCGGCTATCCTCGCCGCAGTCGCCGGCGAGCGGGTGACCCACGTGGTGATCAGCCATACTCACCGTGACCACTCCCCGGGCGCCAAGGCGCTCGTTGCCGCCACCGGCGCCGTGCTCGCCGGCTGCGGCCCGCACCGACCCTCCCGCCCCCTGTCCGGCGAGGAGGTGACACGCCTGGACGCCAGCGGCGACATGGACTACCGGCCCGACCTGGAGCTCGCCGACGGCGAACGCATCGACGGCCCCGGCTGGTCACTGATCGCCGTGGCGACGCCGGGCCATACCGCCAACCACCTCGCCTTTGCCCTGCCGCAGGAGCAGGCGCTGTTCTCCGCCGATCACGTCATGGGCTGGTCGACCACCATCGTCGCCCCGCCGGACGGCGCCATGGCCGACTACATGGCCTCGCTGGACAAGCTCAGGGTGCGCGACGACGCCGTCTATTGGCCCGGCCATGGCGGCCCGGTCCGCGATCCCAAACGCTTCGTGCGCGCACTGACCGGCCACCGGCGCCAGCGCGAAGCGGCGATCCTGGCACGGCTGGAAGCCGGCGACGCCACCATCGGCGAGATCGTGCCCAGGCTCTACGAGGGCCTGGCCGCGGCGCTGATCCCGGCCGCCGGCCTGTCGGTCTACGCTCACCTGGAGGATCTGGTGGAGCGCGGCAAGGTCGCGACCGACGGGCCTCCGGTGCTCAAGGGGCGCTATCGGCCGGCATAGGATATCCGGCGGCCAGGCGAGGCATCAGCCGCACCGCATTGTCGCGCTCGATCTGGGCAAGGTCTTCAGCCGGCAACTCCGCCCGCGCCAGACCGGCGACGGTGCCGGCCATCGCGTCCTCCGGCGCATGCGGAAAATCGCTGGCGAAGAGCACGCGGTCAGCCGTGGTGAACCGCAGCAGCGCGCCGAGGGTCAGTTCGCCGGCCGAAAGCGCGATATCGAAATGCAGCCGGCGAACCTCGGCCAGCACACCGTCGGGCACGTGCTGCTTGAAGTCGGGTCGGCGTTCGAGCCGTGCCAGGCGTTCGGCCAGCACCGGAAGGCCGCCGCCCGCATGGGAAAAGATGTAGCGAATATGCCGCGTGCGCGCGAGCATGCCGCTGAACAGGAGCGCTGCGATCGCCTTGACCGTATCGAACGGGAATTCGAGGGAAGCCGGCGGGAGGCCGAGCTGGAGGCTGCCCGGCGCGTCGTTCGGGTGAACGTAGACGACCGCGCCTCGTCGCTCCAGTTCGGCGAAGACGGGCGCGAACAGCGGATCGCCGAGGTAGCGCCCGCCGTAGTTCGTCAGCAGGCAGATGCCGTCGGCCTGGAGCTCGTCGAGCGCGTAGCGGATCTCGTCGAGGCTCGCCGCCACGTCCGGCAGCGGCAGGCTGGCGAAGCTGCCGAAACGGCCCGGACGCGCTTGCACCATCGCGGCGGCGAATTCGTTGCAATGGCGGCAAAGGCCGACCGGGTCGGCGACCGGAAACCCCGGTGCCGAGACCGACACCACCGCCGCCGCGACACCGTTGCGTTCCATGGCGGCCAGCGAATGCTCCGGGGTCCAGTCCGGCGCACGGCCCGACACCAGGGTCCGGGCGATCGCATCCGCTCCGACCTCGGCCAGGTAGCGCGGCGGCAGAATGTGGTGCTGCGTGTCGATGCGATGGGGGGCGGGCACGGCGGTCTCAGCTCCTGAAGCGTTGCGCCAGGGCGTCGGCGTGCCTGCTGAGCAGGCCCAGGTCTGAACCGACGGCGACGAACGTATAGCCCCAATCCAGATAGCGGCGTGCCTCGTCCTCGCTGCCGGTCAGGATGCCGGCCGGCACCCCGAGCCCGGCAAGCCGCACCGCCGCATCGCGCAGCGCCGCCTGCACCTCGGGATGGCCGGCCTGGCCGATATGGCCGATCGACGCCGACAGGTCGGAGGGGCCGATGAACACGCCGTCGACGCCCGGGACGGATGCGATCGCCTCCAGGTCGGCGAGCGCCGTCGTCGTCTCCACCTGGACGAGGATGCAAAGCTCGCGGGCGGCGGACGTCAGATAGTTCTGGATCCGTCCGTAGCGGGAGGCGCGGCCGCTCACCGTGATGCCGCGGATGCCCTCGGGCGGGTAGCGGGTCGCGGCGACCGCCGCGGCCGCTTCCGCTGCGTTCTGTACGAAGGGCACGAGGAGCGTCTGCGCCCCGGCGTCCAGGATGCGCTTGATCAGCACGGGATCGTTCCAGGCCGGCCGCACGATCGGCGTGGCCGTGCCGGTCGCCAGCGCCTGCATCTGCACGACCAGATCAGGCAGCTCGTTGGGCGCGTGCTCCGTATCGAGCAGGATCCAGTCGAAGCCGCTGTCGCCGATCAGCTCGGCGACGATGCTGCTGCACAGGCTGCTCCACAGCCCGATCTGCCGTCGCCGGGCGGCGAGCGCTGCCTTGAACGCGTTGGGGCGAAGCTCCATCGGCCGCTTGCTCCGTCAGACGAACTGAACGGCGAGGCCGCCGAGCGGACCGAAGTCGGCGTGCAGCGTGTCCCCTTTCTCGGCCCACACCGGCCGCGTGAAGGAGCCCGACAGCATGACGTGGCCAGGCTCGAGCGTGATGCCGAACGGCCCGAGCTTGTTGGCGAGCCAGGCTATGCCAAGCGCTGGATGGCCAAGGACGCCGGCTGCCAGGCCCGTCTCCTCGATCTCGGCATTGCGGTAGAACACCGCGCCGATCCAGCGCAGGTCGACGTCCAGCGGGGCGACCGGACGTCCGCCGAGCACGAGGCCGGCCGCCGCGCCATTGTCGGCGACAGTGTCGAAAATCTTGCGCGGATTCTGCACGCGGGCGTCGATGATCTCGATCGCCGGCACGACGTATTCGGTGGCGCGCAGCACGTCCAACAGGTTGACGCCCGGCCCCTTCAGCGGCTTGCCGAGGACGAAGGCGAGCTCCGGCTCGACCCGCGGCACGCAGTAGTCGGCGTGCCTGACCTTGGCGCCGTCAGGCACGATCATATCGTCGAGCAGGTGTCCGTAGTCCGGCTCATCGATCTGGGAGGACTGCTGCATTGCCTTCGACGTGAGGCCGATCTTGTGGCCGATCAGCCTGCGCCCGCCATCGATCTTGCGCCGCGTCACCTCGCTCTGGATCCAATAGGCGTCCTCGATATCGATGTGTGGAAACGTCGTGGAGAGCTGCACGACGGGGGTGCGCGTGCGCTGCGCCTCCAGAAGCCGGTCTACGGCCGTCAGGCGCTCGGTGTCGGACAACATGGGTGCCTCGCGGTTAGAGCATGATCCCAAAAAGTGGACGCCGGTTTTGGGACAAGATCATTCTTAGAAAACGACATGGAGCGGGATGATGATTCGAAGAAAAATCGTCCCGCTCTAGAGCTTTACGCAAACGTTTCGCAGCTCTGTGTAGAACTCCATGGAGTGCACGCCGCCCTCGCGGCCGATGCCGGACTGCTTGGAGCCGCCGAACGGCGTGCGCAGATCGCGCAGGAACCAGGAGTTGATCCAGACGATGCCGACCTCGATGCCGGCCGCCAGGCGATGGGCCCGCGCCAGATTCTGCGTCCACACGGCGGTCGCGAGCCCATAGGGGCTGTCGTTGACCGCTTCGAGCACGGCTGCCTCGTCGTCGAACGGGGCGATGTGGCAGCAGGGGCCGAAGATCTCCTCGTTGAGGATGGCCGAGGACGCCGACAGGCCGGTCCAGATCGTCGGCTCGATGAAGAAGCCGCCGCGCAATGCCGGCGGCGCCTCGGGAACGCCGCCGCCGGTGACGATCGTGGCGCCCTCGACCTTGGCTTTCGCGTAGTAGGCCAGCACCTTGCGGCGATGCTCGTCCGAGATCAGCGGCCCGAGCGTCGTCGCCTCGTCGAACGGATCGCCGATGCGCAGGCGCTCCGCCGCGGTCTTCAGGCGCGCGACGAAGATCTCGAAGACCGGCCGTTCGACATAGATGCGCTCGGTCCCCAGGCACACCTGGCCGCAATTGGCGAAGGCCGAGCGCATCGTCCCTTCGATGGCGGCGTCGAGATCGCAATCGGCGAAGACGACGGCGGCGTTCTTGCCGCCAAGCTCGAGCGATACCGGACGCACGCCGTCGGCCGCAGCCTTCATGATGGCGGTGCCGGTGCGCGTCTCGCCCGTGAAGGTGATGCCGTCCACGCCCGGATGGCGGGTCAGGAACTCGCCCGCACTGTCCGGCCCGAAGCCGTGCACCACGTTGTAGACACCCGGCGGAATGCCGGCCTCGTTCATGACCTCACCGAGCAGCGTGGCCGTGGTGGGCGTCTCCTCCGACGGCTTCACCACCACCGTGTTGCCGCAAGCGAGGGCGGGCGCGACCTTCCAGGTCATCAACAGCAACGGCAGGTTCCACGGGCACACGATGCCGATCACGCCGCGCGGCGCGCGCAGCGCGTAGTTGAGCGCACCGCGCCCATCCGGCGTCGGCATGCGGAAGGTCTCGGTGGCGAGGGTCAGCACCTGATCGGCGAAGATGTTGAAGTTCGCCGCGCCGCGGGGAATGTCGATGTGCGACGCAAGCCCGGCCGGCTTGCCCGTATCCCGCACTTCCGCCGCGAGGAATTCGTCAAAGCGGCGCATGATACCGTCCGCCACCTTGCGCAGCAGCGCCGCGCGCTCCTGCTCGCTCAACCGCCCCCAGGGCCCTTTGAGGGCGCGTCGCGCCGCCTGCACCGCGGCATCGACGGTAGCGGCGTCGGCCTCGTCGACGGTGGCGATCACTGCTCCGGTGGCCGGGTTGCGATTCTCGAACCGGCGCCCGTGCGCCGAGACGAACCGCCCGTCGACGAAATGGTCGAGGTGAACCGGGTCCTCGCCGGGCCGTCGCGAAAGCGCCGCGCTCATAGAAGTCTCCATCAAGGAAGCGTAGCCGAGCGGCGTCGGCCGCCCCTTGCAAAGCATCAATGATATTTTCGAAATTATGACAAGCTGGACGATCAACGCGACGATCCGCCATGCCCTGCGTCGATATTCGACGCCGGGATGAACCGCACCTTCGATAGAAAAATGTGAGATATTATTTTGACTTATCGCTTCACAGAGAAGCCGTTCGCTCAAGACCATCGCCTGGCCAGAACGGCGCTTTCGTCACATAAACGAGCGATTTTATCAAAAATTTCGATATAATTCGGCGGATCAGGTGCCGCATATCTGCCGACGTCGATGCCTGTCGCCGACCCGTATCCCGCATCGAGCCATACGACGCCCTCCGATGCCTGCTCCAGGCATCGAGATCGGCGTCTTACGATTCGTCTTCCGACACCTCTTCGGACACGGCGTCCAGGAAGGTCTGGATGCGGTCGGCGTTGGTGCCCAGATCATGGGCGCCGAAGCGGGAGACCGAGCGCACGTCGATGCGGGTGCCATCCGCCGTGGCGCGGATGCGCACGGTCACATCCTCAGGCAGGTTGAGCAGCGGCGTGTGGGCGATCGCCTCCAGCCGCCCCTGCCCCATGCGGCCGCCCGGCTTCTGGCCCTCGACGATCTGCCAGCCCAATCCCTCGGCGGCGCTGCGCACAGTCTCGTAGGCCTGCTCCGGCGTGACATCCAGGTAGAGCGGCGCCACCAGCGGATAGGCCGCCGCCTGCGCGGCACGGCGGTCCGCCGGCAGCCCCGGGGGATTGAAGCCGCCGCGGGCGGCGAGCGCCGCACGCGAGCGCGAGAACTCCGGCGGACTGTCGATATCGGTCGTCACGTCGTTGAGTTGCGGCAGGGTGATCGCCTTGGCGCCCAGCACGGCCGGCCAGGCCAGGACGAGCAGCGCCAGCACGAAGCCCCACGCGGCGCTGCCGGCGCCGCGCTGCCCCTCTGCCCAGATCGCCACGAAGGCGGCGACGGCGAGCGCCACGGCCGCCAGCGCCAGGAACAGGCCCGAGCCGATGACGGCAAAGCCGGCACTGGTCTCGACCTTGCCGAACCGCAGCAGCGCCACCCCGATCAGCGCCACCGCCCCCCCAAACCAGGCGAGCCGGGGGCTCCACAGGGCGAAGGCGCTGAACGGTTCGACAACGCTCAGCCGGCGCAAGGCTCGATCCGGCACGCGGCCGTGGGCGAACGACCGCACATCACGCCGCCGCGTCGGGCAGGCGATAATTGCCGAACTGCTCGCGCAGCTGCATCTTCTGGATCTTGCCGGTTGCGGTGTGCGGAATGGCGTCGACGAAGACGACGTCGTCCGGCATCCACCATTTGGCGATCTTGCCCTGCATGAAGCCCAGGATGTCCTCGCGAGTGGGCGAGCGCCCCTCCTTGGGAATGACGACCAGCAGCGGACGCTCGTCCCATTTGGGATGGAAGACACCGATCACCGCCGCCTCCGCCACGTCGGGGTGCCCGACGGCCAGGTTCTCGATGTCGATCGACGAGATCCATTCGCCGCCCGACTTGATCACGTCCTTGGCCCGGTCGGTGATCTGCATGGTGCCGTAGGGGTCGATGGTGGCGACGTCGCCGGTGTCGAAGAAGCCGTCCGCATCGAGGATGTCGCCGCCTTCGCCGCGGAAGTACGCCTTGGCGACGGCCATGCCGCGCACCTTGAGGCGCCCGAACGTCTTGCCGTCCCACGGCAGCGCCTTGCCGGCATCGTCGGTGATCTTCATCTCGACGCCGAACGGTGCGGAGCCCTGCTTGGCCTTGAGGTCGAGCAACGCATCATGCTCGAGCGCGCCGTAGTCGGGCTTGATCGAAGAGATGCTGCCGACCGGGCTCATCTCCGTCATCCCCCAGGCGTGGGCGACGGTGACGCCGTACTGGGTCTCGAAGGCGTCAATCATGGCGCGCGGGCAGGCCGAGCCGCCGATCAGCACGTGCTTGAGCGAAGAGAGCCGCAGCCCGGTCTTCTCCATGTGCTGCAGCAGCATCAGCCAGACCGTGGGAACCGCGGCGGTCACCGTCACCTGCTCGGTTTCCAGCAGCTCGTAGACGGAGGCGCCGTCGAGCTTCATGCCCGGCATCACCATCTTGGCGCCGGACATCGGGCCGGAGAAGGCGAGCGACCAGCTGTTGGCGTGGAACAACGGCACGATCGGCAGCACGCAGTCGTTGACCGACAGGCCGAAGGCGTCGGGGGCGACGCACATCATGGCGTGCAGCACGTTGGAGCGGTGGGAATAGACCACACCCTTGGGGTTGCCCGTGGTGCCGGAGGTGTAGCACATGCCGGCGGCCGCCGTTTCGTCCAGCGTCACCCAGGCGAAATCGCCGTCGGCCTCGGCGAGCCAGTCCTCGTAGGCCACCGCCCCGCGCAGCTTGGTCTCCGGCATGTGAGCCGCGTCGGTCAGCACGATGAAACGGCCGATCGTCGGCAGGCGGTCCTGCAGCTTCTCGATCATCGGCACGAAGGTGAGATCGACGAACAGCAGCTTATCTTCGGCGTGGTTGCCGATGTAGACGATCTGGTCCTCGAACAGGCGCGGATTGATCGTATGGTAGACTGCGCCGGCGCCGGTGATGCCGTACCACGTCTCCAGGTGCCGGGCGGTGTTCCAGGCGAGCGTCGCCACCCGGTCGCCGGGGCGGATGCCTTCCCGGGCGAGCCGCTGCGCCACCTTGAGGGCGCGGATGCGAATCTCGGCGTAGGTCGTGCGGTGGATCGGCCCTTCGATCGAGCGCGACACGACCTCGCGGGCGCCGTGCTGGATCGCCGCGTAGTCGATGACCCGGTGAATCAACAGCGGCCAATCCTGCATCATGCCTTGCATGGGAACCCTCCCGTCTCGCCTGCGCGTGTGCGCCGGACCATAACGGCAGCGCACGAGACCTGCCAAGCCATTCCGCACCTAATTCTACACCTCTTCTCCTGATGTTGTCCCAAGCTTATCAACAGGTTGTCATACCGCCTGGCGGGCGGGACGCGAGCTGCCGGCCAGCAGGTTTGCGAACCGGGCCCGGGTTTGCGATAGTTCGCACCTAAACGATCACGCCTCACCGCCGGACGAGACCACACGCATGGCCCTGCAGGGCGCTACCCGAGGAGACCGTCGTCGCGCCGAGACCTCCGACGCGTCGGCACCCGCGCCCGACGTGCTGCGGGTCTGGCTGCGCTTCGTGCGGCTGAACCGCCGATTGCACAGCGCCATGACCGCCGAGCTCAAGGCGGCGCAGCTCTCCATCTCGCAGTTCGACCTGCTGTCGACGCTGAGTGAAGCGGAAGGCCTGAGCCAGCAGGATCTGGCCAATCGGCTCTATGTCACCAAGGGCAACGTCTCTGGCCTGGTCGATCGTCTGGTCGCCAACGGCCTAGTCGAGCGGCGCCCCCTGGCCGGGGACCGGCGCTCGCACGCGCTATGCCTGACCGCGCAAGGCCGCGCAACGGTGACGCGTGGCCTCGCCATTCAGCGCGCCTACGTGGCGCGCACGCTCGGGCAGCTGGCGCCTGCCGACATCGCCGCGCTCGACCACGCGCTCGGCGCTTGGCGCGACAGGCTGCGCGAAGCGGGTGGCGGCGAGACGGCGCCCAGGCCGAAGGACGGGTGACGGGTAACGGCTTGCCTCGCCGCGCCGCAAATCCCGCTGTCGCTGCGCCCGGCCGGGGCGGCCGGTCAAGCCGCCGTGATGCCGAGCTCGCACAGGGTGTCGTTCAGGTGGCTCATCCGGGTCACGACCGCCTTCTTGTCGGTCCACCGGGCCGACTGCTCCGCGAGGCGAAGCTGCATGGCACGCTCGAAGCTACCGAGCAGGCCGTGCAGCTTGCGCTGCTGGCGCTCCGCATTGCCGCTGTGCCTTTGGCAGAAGACGCTGTAGCGCTGCGTCTGGCCGAGCGCGTAGACGACCGCCGGAATCTCGACGACGGTCACGGGGTCGGCGAGGCTGCCGTCCGTCCGGGCCAGGAAGCCGGTGCGGAAGGCGCGTGCCCCGCGCGCCCGCACGATGCGCTGTTCGAGATGCAGGCCGGAGGTGCTCAACAGCTCCGCGAGGCGCTTGCTGTCCGCATCATAGTTGGTCATGTCCTCGGGCGGCAGCACGCCGATGTAGCGGTCGATGGCGGTCTGCACGCGGGTGCTCGGGCCACCTGGATCGGTCTTCGACGGCGGCATCTCCAGGTGGCATGGGCCGGAGAAATAGCCGTTCTCGCAGACGAACGGGCCTACGGTGTTCATGTAGTACGCCGCCGCCAGGCCCTCCGGGCCGGCGCTGTCCACGATCGGCCGCTGGAAATAGTCGCTGGCCGCCCTGCTGGTATAGGCATCGAGCGCGACCGCAGCCTCGGTGAAGCGCTGGCGCGGCAGGGTGGTATCCCTGACGGCGAGGAAAGGTGCGATGAAATCCCTGAGCGCGGCCTCCAGGCGCAGGCCGAACTTGTGCTCGACAAACTTGTAGCGGCCCCTGGTGCGGCTCGGATTGACGGCGAAGCCCGGCACCGCCTTGAGGTCCTTGCCGTAGAACGGAAGCTCACGGTCCGGGGTGACGAGAATATGCGGAACGCCGAGCGCGTGCAGCATGCCGACTTCGTAGGCCGCATCCCCGTCACGATCGCCGAGGTTGACGACGACCAGATCCGCGTCCTCGATGCCGCCGACGACCGTCGCGATCGGCGAGCCGGACTCGTAGGCCTGAGGCCTCGAAACGTTGAACGTTTCGCCTGGAAAGTCGCTCGCCAGCCGCCGCGTGATATCGACGACCGCCTTCTTGAGCACGCGGGTCGGCACAAGATCCGCTTCGTCCTTTTCCCCTGTCGGGCCAAGGATCACAATCTCGATCGGCTCCTGACGAAGTCGCGATTCAAGCATCGGCACGTCCCCCGCAATCGATTCGCAAGTAGTAGATCGGATGCGGAATTATTGCAACGCAGCGAAAGTGCGGATACGGACGGCCGATCTAGGGTCTGGACCGAGACAACCTGTTGCACGGTTGGCCTGGGATCTGCCTGAGCCCTGCCCAGAGCGCCGTGGAATCCATCCCCAAGAATGAGCAAGCCCGTGCCCGATCTGGATCGTGTCGTGAAGGAAATCGTCGAGGAGATGCGCACGCGGCCCGACCGCGGCGCCGTCGCGACCTACATCCCGGAGCTCGCCCGGGTCGATGCCGGTGCCTTCGGTCTCGCCGTCGTCGACGCCGACGGTCACGTCGCCGCCGCCGGCGACGCCGACACGCCGTTCTCGATCCAGAGCATCTCCAAGGTGTTCACGCTCACCCTGGCGCTCGGCAAGTTCGGCGACCGCGTATGGCAGAGGGTCGGCCGCGAGCCCTCGGGCAGCCCCTTCAATTCGATCGTCCAGCTCGAGCGCGAGCGCGGCATCCCGCGCAATCCTTTCATCAACGCCGGTGCCATCGCCATCACCGACCTGATCCTCTCCGGGCATCAGCCGCGCGAGGCGCTGGGCGAGATTCTCCGCTTCATGCAGTTTCTCACCGGCGATCAATCGATCGCCATCGACGAGGCGGTGGCGGCCTCCGAGCAGCGCACCGGCTTTCGCAACGCAGCGCTGGCCAACTATATGAAATCGTTCGGGGTATTGGAGAACCCGGTGGACTTCACGCTCGGCGTGTACTTCCACCACTGCGCCATCGCCATGTCGTGCCGGCAGCTCGCCATGGCCGGACGATTCCTCGCCCAGTTCGGCCGCAACCCGGCGACCGGCCATTTTGTGGTGCAGCCCGAGCGCGCCAGGCGCATCAACGCCATCATGCTGACCTGCGGCCATTATGACGGCTCCGGCGAGTTCGCTTATCGCGTCGGCCTGCCCGGCAAGAGCGGCGTCGGCGGCGGCATTCTGGCGATAGCCCCTGGCACGGCCTCCATCGCCGTCTGGTCGCCGGGCCTCGACGCGGCGGGGAACTCCCACCTGGGGCGGATCGCGCTCGAAGCACTGACCAAGAGATTGGGCTGGTCGATCTTCGGCGCCTGACGTCCGGCTCCGCTCGCGCATCGCCGCCGATGCGCATGCGCAAGGGCCCATCACGCTTGGTCAGCTATCCGTCCAAGCCAGCATTTTGCACCGCGACAATTCCGGCAAGAACAGTCCATCGTCGCTAGTTTACGTTATCTCCTTGAATTTCAGCGAAAATAATTCATGCAGTCCTCCGCACAAATCGCTCAAAATTCACACGTGTTCTCCATGTACCGGCCGATTGCGGACGCTGGATTCGGCGCAGCGCGGCGCTGAACAAGAAGGCCGGAACAAGAGACCGCCCCGGACTGCGCCCACGCCGGACGGCCATGCCACAAGAAGGCGAGGCTTGCGCCGCGGCCGATCATGGCCTCAAAGGCGGAACCGTTCTCTCCACCGACCGCGCAGCATGCCTCTCCCTGCGCGCAGAGGCGCTCGTCGCGTAGCACGTTAGGAGTTGCAGCCCCCCCATGAACTGGCTCTACCTGTCCGGCGCGATTCTCACCGAAGTGATAGGCACGATGGCCCTCAAGGCGAGTGACGGCTTCTCCAAGCCCGCCTATGTACCGGTGATCGTGGCCGCCTATGCGGTGTCATTCTATTTGCTGGCCCTCACCCTCAGGTCCATTCCGATCGGCATCGCCTATGCTGTGTGGTCGGGCGCCGGGATCGTGCTGATCGCAATCTTTGGCTGGGTGGCCTTTCGGCAAGCGCTGGACCTGGCGGCCCCGGCCGGCATCGCGCTGATCGTCGCGGGCGTGCTGGTCTTGAATCTCTTGTCGAAATCGACGGCGCACTAGCGTCGGCCGACGTGCGGGCCAGTCGTCCCGGGCAGAGCCCAGCGGCCAGTCGGCCCGGCTAGTCGCCCGAGCGGGCTGGCTGGGCGGAACCGAAGGTCCGTCCAGCCAAGTGTACGTCGAGCATGAGCATGGCCGCTCAGCTCTTGCGGGTACGGTCGGCCTCTTGCATGGCCGCTTCGTGGTACCAGCTACTGCCCACGGCGATCGCCGGAGTAGGCGCCGGAGCCGGCTCGGCCGGCGTGCGGCTGCCGTCGAGGCGGCGGGCGAGCGCGGCCCGCCCCCCGACGGGGAAGCGGTAGATCTGCGCCGACGGGCGCTCCAAACTGGTAGTCATTGCCTGTCTCTTTCCTTACGAATCCGGGCGCTGGCCCTCCGTGCACAACAACCCTAGCAGCCGCAATTATGTTCTGCAGCAGGCTTACGCAACATGCCTTACTTAAATTCGTCGAATGAATACATTATGTGCACGATCTAACTTGCATATTTGGAAAGCATCCACTCCGCCCCGCATTTTATCTGCTTCTTTCAAGCGCAGCCAGCCGAAATTGACCAATTGACAGGCACGTTGCTCACTTTGTAGACGCCACCAGATCAAGGATGAGGGGCGCTCACGACCAAAGTCGAACACCCACCCAACCGGAGCCGCAGGCGCATCAACAGCTTACGTGGCAACGGCTCCGGCCGGGGCCTTGTTCCCTCATGCCTGGCACAGGGCTGGCATGCTCCATGCTTGCAGTTGCGGTGGTTGGCGGCCGAGGTGCGCCCTTCGCGGGCCGGGCGCGCATCAGGACGTCCTTCACACTTCGTCTTACACGTACGAGAGAGCCGCAGATGACAAAATACAAGCTCGAGTATATCTGGTTGGACGGGTACACGCCCGTTCCCAATCTGCGCGGAAAAACGCAGATCAAGGAATACGATAGCCTTCCGACGCTCGAGCAACTACCGCTGTGGGGCTTCGACGGCAGCTCCACCATGCAGGCGGAGGGCCGCAGCTCCGACTGCGTGCTGAAGCCGGTCCGCGTCTTCCCCGACAGCCAGCGCACCAACGGCGTCCTGGTGCTGTGCGAGGTCATGATGCCCGACGGCGTCACCCCGCACCCGTCGAACAAGCGCGCCACCATCCTCGACGACGAGGGTGCCTGGTTCGGCTTCGAGCAGGAGTATTTCTTCTACAAGAACGGCCGGCCGCTCGGCTTCCCCGAGAGCGGCTACCCGGCGCCGCAGGGCCCCTATTACACCGGCGTCGGCTACAGCAAGGTCGGCGACGTGGCCCGGAAGATCGTCGAGGAGCACCTCGACGCCTGCCTCGCCGCCGGCATCAACCACGAAGGCATCAACGCCGAGGTGGCCAAGGGCCAGTGGGAGTTCCAGATCTTCGGCAAGGGCTCCAAGCGCGCCGCCGACGAGATGTGGATGGCCCGCTACCTCCTGGAGCGGCTCACCGAGAAGTACGGCATCGACATCGAGTACCACTGCAAGCCGCTCGGCGACACCGACTGGAACGGCTCGGGCATGCATTGCAACTTCTCCACGAAGTTCATGCGCGAAGTCGGCGGCAAGGCCTATTTCGAGGAGCTGATGGCCGCTTTCGAGACGAATCTCGACGACCATATCTCCGTCTATGGGCCGGATAACCACATGCGCCTCACCGGCAAGCATGAGACCGCCCCGTGGAACAAGTTTTCCTACGGTGTGGCCGACCGCGGCGCCTCGATCCGCGTGCCCCACTCGTTCATCAAGAACGACTACAAGGGCTACCTTGAGGACCGTCGGCCGAACTCGCAAGGCGACCCCTACGCGATCGCCTCGCAGGTGCTGAAGACCATCGCAACGGTGCCGACCGACGCAAAGTCCTCGGCCGCCGCATAAGCCTTCTCCAGCGCGTCCCCCTGCGCGAGGAGCCCGGAGCGATCCGGGCTCCTTTTTTCTGACCATCGGCCAATGATCGGCGTCGGCCTGCTTACTGAGCGCGCGAATTCCACGTGGCGCGGGGGACGAACAGCAGGCCGCCGTGCTGGGTGGATCAGGCGCCAGTCGGCCCGGCGGCCTCCGTCGGCCGCGACGGGGCCGCTGCCTTTTCGGCCTGTATTCCCCGGCCCCTGTGCAGGACGAGCAGGCGGATAGCGACGTAGAAGACCGGCGTCAGGAACAGCCCGAAGAAGGTCACGCCCAGCATGCCCGAGAACACCGCGACGCCGAGCGCTTGCCGCATCTCGGCGCCCGGGCCGGTGGCGATGGCGAGCGGCACGACGCCCAGGATGAAGGCGAAGGCGGTCATCAGGATCGGCCGCAGGCGCAGGCGGCAGGCCTCGACGACGGCCGCGATCGGCCCGACGCCGTCGCGGGCCTCGATGTCCCTGGCGAATTCGACGATCAGGATGGCGTTCTTGGCCGCCAGCCCAACGAGCACCACGAGGCCGATCTGGGTGAGGATGTTGTTGTCCTGCCCCCGGATCATCACGCCGACGAGGGCCGACAGCACGCTCATCGGCACGATCAGGATGATGGCGAACGGCAGCGACCAGCTTTCGTACTGCGCCGCCAGCACGAGGAAGACGAACAGGACCGACAGCCCGAAAATGAAGATCGCGAGATTGCCGGTGCCCCGCTCCTGGAAGGCCAGCTCCGTCCAGTCGTAGCCGATCCCCGGCGGCAGCGTCGCCTTGGCCAGATGCTCGACGGTATCGAGCGCGGCGCCGGACGACACTCCCGCTGCCGGCGTGCCCTGCAGCGGGACGGACGTATACATGTTGTAGTGCTGAACCAGATCGGGCCCAGCGACCTCCCTGACCTCGACGAGCGTGCCGAGGGGCACCAGCGCGCCGGTCGCCGAGCGCACGCGCAGGCGATTGACGTCCTCCTGGTCCAGGCGGAAGCGCTGGTCCGCCTGGGCGCGAACCTGGTAGACGCGGCCGAATGCGTTGAAGTCGTTCACGTAGGCCGTGCCGAGGTTGTTCTGCAGGGTCTGGAAGATGTTGCCGACCGGCACGTTCAGCATGCGCGCCTTCTGGCGGTCCAGCGCCAGGAAGATCTGCGGCGTCGCCGCCGAGAACGTCGTGAACACGCCCGCCAGGTTCTTGTCGGCACGGGCCCGGCCCATCATGTCGTAGGTGGCGGCCAGGACCCGGTCGACCTCCGCGCCGTTGCGCTCCTGCAATTGCAGCTTGAATCCGCCGGAATTGCCGATGCCGCGCACCGGCGGCGGTGGAATGGCGATGATGAACGCCTCTTCGATCTCCTGCATTCGGCCGAAGATGTCCCTGATGATCTTATCCGCCGAAAGGCCCTGCTTCACGCGCTCGTCGAACGGCTTGAATGGGAGGAAGACGGCGGCGGCGTTGGTGGCGTTGGTGAAGGTCGCGCCCGAAAAGCCCGCGAAGGCTACCGCGTTGGCCACGCCCGGGGTCTTGAGCGCGATCTCCTGGACGCGCTTGGTCACGGCGTCGGTGCGGGCCAGGGAGGCGCCGTCCGGGAGCTGGATGACGGTGATGGCGTAGCCCTGGTCCAGCGTCGGGATGAAGCCGCGCGGCACCGCATTGGCGATCCACACCGTCCCGGCGAGCAGCCCGAGGTAGATCGGCAGCACGATGAGCTTGCGCCGCACCACCACGCCGACAGCCTTGGCGTAGCCGGACGAGGTGTGGTCGAAGCCGCGGTTGAACAGGTCGGCGCCCCGGCCGAGGAACCCGAAGACGCCTCGCCGGCCGGTCTGTCTGTGCTCATGGCTCTTGAGCAGGATGGCACCGAGCGCCGGCGACAGGGTCAGCGAGACGAAGGCGGAGATCAGCGTCGATACGGCGATCGTCAGTGCGAACTGGCGGTAGAACTGCCCGGTGATGCCGGGAATGAAGGCCGTCGGAATGAACACCGCGGCGAGCACCAGCGCGATGGCCAGCACCGCGGAGCCCACCTCGTCCATGGTCTTGTGGGCGGCATCGCGCGGCGAGAGCCCGTCGGCGATGTTGCGCTCGATGTTCTCGACGACCACGATCGCGTCGTCGACCACGATGCCGATGGCCAGCACGAGGCCGAACAAGGTGAGATTGTTCAGCGTGAAGCCCAGCGCCGCGAGTGCGGCGAAGGTGCCGATCAGCGAGACCGGGATGGCGATGATCGGAATGATCGCGGTCCGCCACGACTGCAGGAACACGATGACGACGATGACCACGAGCGCCAACGCTTCGTAGAGCGTCTTGTAAACCTCGCGCACGGATTCGGCGATGAACTCCGTCGGATTGTAGACGACGGTGTAATCGAGACCCCGTGGAAACTCCTGCTTGAGCTGCCGCATCTTGGCATTGATTTGCTCGGCCGCCTGCAGCGCATTGGTGTTCGGCCGCTGGAAGATCGCGAGCGCCACCGCCGGCTTGCCGCTCAGATAGGAGTTGGTGAAATAGTCCTGGGCGCCGAGCTCGACGCGGCCGATGTCGCGAAGGCGGACCAGCCTGCCGTCGTCGGTCGCCCGCACGATGATACCGGCGAACTCGCGGGGGTCCTGAAAGCGGCCCTGCGTCGTCACCGTGAGCTGGAAGGCGCGGTCGTCGGGGGCTGGTTCCTGGCCGAGGGCGCCGCCGGAGACCTGGACGTTCTGTTCCTGCACGGCCGCGACCACGTCGCTCGAGGTCATGCCGAAGGCGGACAGCTTGTCGGGATCGAGCCAGATCCGCATCGAATACTGGCGCTCGCCGAAGATCGTGATGTCGCCGACCCCGTCGAGCCGCAGCAGCTCGTCGCGCACGTTGTTGCGGGCATAGTTCGAGACGTAGAGCTGATCGAAGGTCTCGTCCGGCGAGAGCATGTGGACGACCATCATCAGGTCCGGTGAGGCCTTCAGCGTGGTGACCCCGAGGCGCGTCACGTCCTGGGGCAGGCGCGGGGTGGCAATCGCCACCCGGTTCTGGGTCAGCACTTGCGCCTTGTCGAGGTCGGTGCCGAGCTTGAAGGTGACGGTGAGCTGCATGTTGCCGTCACTGGTCGAGTAGGAGGACATGTAGATCATGTCCTCGACCCCGTTGATCTGCTGCTCGAGGGGCGTCGCGACCGTCGCCGCCACGGTCTTCGCGTCGGCCCCCGGATAGCTCGCCCTGACGACGATCGTCGGCGGCGCGATCTCCGGATACTGCGAGACCGGCAGGGTCAGGTAGGAGATCGCGCCGACCAGCACGATGACAATGGCGATGACGCTGGCGAAGATCGGCCGCTCGATGAAGGCGTGAGTGAAGCCCATGATGCGTCTCCGCTCAGTTCGACGGCTCGCGGCTGGGCGGCAGCTCGGTCATTTTCGGCGAGACCTGCGTGCCCGGCCGTGCCCGCGCCAGGCCGTTGACCACGATCATGTCGTCGGGCCCCAGTCCCTCGCGGATGACGCGGTAGCCATCGATGCGGGGCCCGGTGCGCACGGGCTTGGTCACGATCTTGTCGTCGGGGCCGACCGTGTAGACGATGCGCCGGCTCTGGTCGGACCCAAGCGCCTCATCCGGGATCAGCACGGCCTTGTAGGGTCGGGAGCCGGGAACCCGGATGCGCCCGAAGAGGCCGGGGGTGAGGGCCATATCCTTGTTGTCGAAGACCGCCCGCCCGCGCACCGTGCCGCTCTGCTGGTCGAGCCTGATGTCGACGAAGTCGATCCTGCCCTTGCGCGTGCCGTTGTCTTCACCGGTGAGCGACACCGTGACGGTCGCATCGCGCGGGGCCGGCCGGCCGGGCTCGCTGGCGAAGTCCTGCAGGTAGGCGAGATAGGCGCGCTCGTCGACGTCGAAGTAGAACTGGATCGGATCCAGTGAGATCATCGTGCTGAGCAGCGTCTCGTTGGCGTTGATGAGATTGCCGGCGGACACGAACCGTCGCGAGATGCGGCCGGAGAACGGCGCCCGGATCTGGGCGTAGTCGAGATCGAGCTTGGCCCTGTCGATCGCCGCATTGGCGCTGTCGAGATCGCCTTGGGCGGTCAGCAGGGCCTGGCGCCGCTGGTCGGCCAGCTGCTCGGTGATGTTGCCGGACTGGCGCAGGTTGGCAGCGCGCTCAAGGTCGGTCTTGGCAAACTGCACCCTGGCGGTGGCTGACGCGGCCGCCGCCTGGGCGGAGCGAAGCGCCGTCTGATAGGGACGCGGGTCGATGCTGAACAGCAGGTCCCCAGCCTTGACCAGCGCGCCGTCCTGGAAGTGCACCTTGTCCAGGTAACCCGACACGCGGGCCCGCAGGTCGACCGTATCGACCGCCTCGAAGCGGCCGATGAAATCGTCGCGCTCGACGATCTGCTTCACCACGGGCCTGGCGACCGACACGACCGGCGGCGGGGGCGCGGCAGACTGGGCCGCCGCGCCGGCGATCGAGGCCAAGAAGGCCAACGCCGCGAGGCCGCCCGCTCGCGGCGGGACATGCGCGTGTGTGCAAGCCATCGATCCGTCTCCTCGCGTCGTCGGCTGGCGGCAGGCCGAGCGTAGTCCGCGCGGCGCGGTCCGCGCCAGACATTCCGGCGCGTGCCTGCGCGCGCGGCGCACATGGCCGGGGCGTCACCTCCCCGCCGGCAGCCGCACGGCGACAGGCAGTTCGCGCGGCCGTTAGCCCGTCCCCGCGACGATGGCGTTGACCGCGGCGGCTTGGCCGGCAGCGCCCGCTGGTGGTCGGCCGGATCCTGGCCGCCGGCGTGCGCCAGCGCGGGAACTCACCCGCCGGCGCGGCGCCAGTCAGCCGAAGGTGAAGGCGAAGGCCTGCACGCCGGGATCCAGGAAGTGGATCTCGAACGTACGATCCTCGATCGGCCCCTGCTGCCGAATGAGCTGATAGAGACGCTGCTCGGTGACCACGCCGTACCCCTCCGCATCGACATCCATGCCATGGCCGTCGCCGGGCTTCATGCCGTCGACGGAGACGCGGAAGCGGACGGGCTTGCCGCCGGGGGGCGGGCCGAGCACCAGATGCAGGTCCCTGGCATGGAAGCGGTAGGTGATGGCCCCGCCGGGACCGTTGAGCCGGGCATTCTCGCCGCCGATGGTCCAGTCGCCCGTCAGGCCCCATTCGTTGAGGCGCGGCGTGCCGGCTTCGTAGACGTGCGCAGCGTCGTGGACCGCGCCGCCGGGCGAGACGAAGTTCTCGGCCCGCTCATGGCCGACGTAGGTTTCGGGCGACAGCACCTCGCTCATATCGGCTGCGGCCTGGGCCCCGGTCGCATCGACCTTGACGAAACCTGCCGAGATATCCCGTCGCCCCGCCTCGGCCAGCAATTGCTGGATGACGCGCTCAGAACCCTCGTAATCGCCCTCACCGAAATGGTGATGGCGGATGCGGCCTTCGGCATCGATGAAATAATGAGCCGGCCAATACTCGTTCCTGAAGGAACGCCAGATGGCATAGTCGTTGTCGATCGCCACCGGATAGGTGATGTCCAGGTCCTTGACGGCCTTCTCGACGTTGCCGATCGTCTTTTCGAAGGCGAACTCGGGTGCATGCACCCCGACGACCACCAGGCCCTCGTCCTTGTAGCGCGCCGCCCAGGCCCGGACATAGGGAATAGCCCTCAGGCAGTTGATGCAGGAATAGGTCCAGAAATCGACCAGCACGACTTTGCCCTTGAGCCCGTCGGCCGTCAGCGGCGCCGAATTGAGCCATTGCACCGCCCCTGACAGCGGCGGCATCAGGCCCTCGACCGGCAGCGCATCGGGTTCGGTGCCGGGCTTGCCGGTCATCATCATGGCGGGGTTGCCGCTCATCATGGCAGGACCGCCCGACACGACGACGGACGGCTGCGGCGCCGCCGCATCGGCTGGACGCAGCTTGTCGAGCAGGCCCTGCTCGAGCGTTGCCGTGCTGGCGAGCGAGAGGCGCGTCAGGATGCCGGTGTCCCAGCCCGCCAGGATGGCTGCAACCGCCACCAGCGTGGCCACGCCCAGCCCTTTCCGGAGCCATTCGCCGAGACCAAGCCCACGCTTCATTGCTGCAAACACCCGGCCGCCGGCGAAGAGCGCCAGCGCCAGCGAGGTAGCGGCGCCCGCCGCAAAGGTGAGGAGAAGCAATGTCGTGCGCAGGCTGGCGCCTTCGAGCGCCGCGCCCGTCAGGATGAGGCCGAGGACCGGGCCGGCGCAGGGCGCCCAGAGCATGCCCGTGGCGATACCGAGCAGCAGCGACGACAACACCGGCGATCGCCCGGCCTCACCCCCTTGGGCGGTGCGCGACAGCGACGCGCCCAGGGCGACGACGGGGCGGCTCAGCCGGTCGGACAGGCTGGGGACCAGCAGCGTCAGCCCGAACACTGTCAGGAGCGCCAGGGCCGCGTAGCGGCCGTACTGGTTCGCCGCCACGGCCCAGCCGCCGGCGACGGATGCAAGCGTGGCGACGACGGCGAACGCCGCGGCCATGCCGACGAGCAGCGGCAGCCCGCTGCGCAGGAACGAGCGATCGGCGCGAGCGAACACGAAAGGCAGCACCGGCAGGATGCACGGGCTGACGATGGTCAGCACGCCGCCGAGATAGGCCAGCAGAAAAAGCGCCATCGGAGGTCTCTGTCCTCAAACCGCCACAGGTTCGAACACCATCGCGACGCCGTTCATGCAGCAGGGCAAACCGACCGGCTTGGGCCCGTCGTCGCGCACATGGCCGAGATGGCCGGCTCAGCACGCGCAATGAACCGCCGTCCGCTCAACGCCTTAGCCGGTGTCGTGCGCCTTTCCCACGGCCTTGTCGAGCGCGGCCCGGCAGCCCGCCGCTCCGCCGATCGCCCCATGAGCAGATGCAGCCTGGTGATCATGCGCGTCCCCATCCATATCGAACGCCCTGCCCGGTCCCTTCGAGGCGGCAAGGCGATGACCGGCCACAATGCCTCGGTCGCAGCCGCAAGCTGTTGCGGACGGCATCCACGCGTTGTCAGTGCGGACATCGTAATATACGATTGTATATAGCGGGTCGACCATGAGCCCGTCGTTGCACGAGGGAGGACTGCCATGAGCGAGTTCAAACTTCTGATCAACGGAACGCTGGTCCCCGGCGCTTCGACGATGCCTATCATCAACCCGGCGACGGAGGACGTGCTGGCCGATTGCCCGCGCGCCTCGACGCAGCAGCTGGACGCCGCCGTCGCCGCGGCGAAAGCGGCGTTCCCCACCTGGGCCGAAACGCCGATCGAGGCGCGGCGCGAGGCCATCAACGCGATGGCCGACGTGATCGAAGCCAACGTCGGCGAGCTGGCCCGCCTGCTCACCAGCGAGCAGGGCAAGCCGCTGGCCGACGCGACGGCCGAGGTCTTCGGAATGGCCGGCTTCTTCCGCTACTTCGCCACGCTCAATCTCGACATGAAGGTCATCGAGGAGAGCGAGGGACGGCGGGTCGAGGCGCACCGCAGGCCGCTCGGCGTCATCGGCGCCATCATCCCGTGGAACTATCCGCTGATGATCCTCGGCTTCAAGCTGCCGCCCGCGCTTCTGGCCGGCAACACGCTGGTGGTGAAGCCGGCGCCGACCACGCCGCTGTCGACCCTCAAGTTCGCCGCGCTGGTCGCGGACGTGCTGCCCAAGGGCGTGCTCAACGTCATCGCCGACGCCAACGACCTGGGGGACGCCCTGACCCGGCATCCGGACGTGCGCAAGATCTCCTTCACCGGCTCGACGGCGACCGGCAAGAAGGTGATGGCCAGCGCCGCCGAGACTTTGAAGCGCATCACCCTGGAGCTCGGCGGCAACGATGCCGGCGTGGTGCTCGACGACGTTGACCCCAAGAAAGTGGCGCCCGGCATCTTCGAGGGTGCGTTCCAGAACAGCGGGCAGGTGTGCCTCGCCATCAAGCGCCTCTACGTCCACGACACGGTCTACGACGAGCTCTGCAGCGAGTTGGCCAGCATCGCCAAGAACACCGTCGTCGACGACGGGCTGAAGCAGGGGACCAAGCTCGGCCCGCTGCAGAACAAGATGCAATACGAGAAGGTGAAGGGCTTTCTCGAGGCCGCCAAGCAGGACGGCACCATCGTCGCTGGCGGCAACGCCATGGACCGGCCGGGCTATTTCATCGAGCCGACCATCGTCCGCGACATCAAGGAGGGCTCACGCCTGGTCGACGAGGAGCAGTTCGGCCCGGTGCTGCCGGTGATCCGCTACTCGGACGACGAGGATGTCATCCGCCGCGCCAACGCCACCAACTACGGGCTCGGTGCCTCGGTGTGGTCGTCGGATCTCGACCGCGCGCACAAGGTGGCGAGCCGCATCGAGGCGGGAACCGTCTGGATCAACAAGCACCTCGACATGGCGCCGAACATCCCCTTCGGCGGTGCCAAGCAGTCGGGGCTCGGCGTCGAGTTCGCCGAGGAGGGGCTGGCCGAGTTCACGCAGCTGCAAATCATCAACGCCGCTCGCGCGTAGGGCCGGCGCCGCGGATAAGCGGCAGGGGCGGTGCCACGCGCCGCCCCTGCCGGATCACACGCTCACGTCGCCGCCAGTTGCCGGGCGTCGACCGGAAGCTTGCGCAGGCGCTTGCCCGTCGCCGCATAGATGGCGTTGACCAGAGCCGGCGCGATCGCCGACGTGCCGGGCTCGCCGATGCCGCCCGGCTCCTCCAGGTTCTGCACGATGTGGACCTCGATAGCCGGCATCTCGTTGATGCGCACGGCCTGGTAGTTGTCGAAATTGCTCTGCTCGACCCGCCCGTTCTTCAGCGTGATCTCGCCGTAGAGCGCGGCGCTCAAGCCGTAGACGATGCCCCCCTCCATCTGGGCCCGCACCGTGTCGGGGTTGATGTTGACCCCGCAATCGACCGCGCAGACGATGCGAGACACCCGCACCTCCCCCTTGGCCGAGACCTCGACCTCGGCCACCTGGGCCACATAGGTGCCGAAGCCGAAAAGCAGCGCGATGCCGCGCCCCCTGCCCTTCGGCAGCGGCGTGCCCCAGCCGGCTTTCTCGGCGGCAAGATCCAGCACCGCCCGTGCCCTCGGCTGCTTGCCGAGCAGCGCGCGCCGGTAGTCGACGGGTTCCCGGCCGGCGGCCTGCGCGAGCTCGTCGACGAAGCATTCGACCATGAAGGCGTTGTGGGTGACGCCGACGCCGCGCCACCACCCGGTGGACAGGCCCGACGGCGGCTCCCGGCGGACGTAATCGACCAGCAGGTTGTCGAAATCGTAAGGGCCGGCGGCCCCGTCCACCGCGTCCGCGTCCAGCCCGTCCTTGAAGAATGCCGGAACCCAGCGCGCGATGATGGAGGAACCAGCGATGCGGTGGTGCCATGCCGTCGGCCGCCCGGCGGCATCGAGGCCCGCCTTCAGGCGGTCGACATAATATGGTCTGTAGATGTCGTGCTGGATGTCCTCTTCCCGGCTCCACACGACCTTGACGGGCGCGTCTACCTGCTTGGCGATCTGCACCGCCTGGGTGACGAAGTCGATCTCGAGCCGCCGGCCGAAGCCACCGCCGAGCAGGTGGTTGTGCACGGCGATGCGTTCGGGCGGCAGGCCCGTCACCTCCGCGGCTGTGGCTTGGGCGCGCGAGATCACCTGGGTGCCGACCCAGATGTCGCACGCGTCCTTGCGTACGTGCACCGTGCAGTTCATCGGCTCCATCGTCGTGTGCGCCAGGAACGGCATCTCGTACACGGCCTCGATGGTCTTCGTCGCGACCGCCATCGCCGCGTCCAGGTCGCCCTTACGCTCGGCCACCACGCCGCTGTCCGTGGTGGCTGCCTGCAACGTCGCGACAATGTCGGCGGTGCCGACCTTGGCGTTGGCGCCCTCGTCCCAGACGATGGAAAGGGCGGCGAGCCCCTTGCGGGCGGCCCCCATGTGATCGGCGACAACAGCGACCGCGTCGTCGAGACGCACGATCTGGCGCACGCCCTTGACGGCCTTCGCCGCGCTCTCATCGACCGAGCGCAGCTTGCCTCCGATGACGGGCGAGGCCGCCACCGTCGCGATCAGCATGCCCGGCAAGCGCACATCGATACCGAACTGAGCACGGCCGTTCGTCTTGTCCTCCACGTCGAGGCGCTTGGCCGGCGTGCCGATGAGCTTGAAGGCCTTGGGGTCCTTCAGCTTCACCTCGGTCGGGACCGGCACGGCGGCAGCCGCCGCGGCGAGCTCGCCATAGCGCGCACGGCGGCCGCTCGCGTCATGCACGACCGTGCCCTTCTCGGCCCGGCAGCTCGCGGCATCCACCCCCCAGGTCTTGGCCGCCCCGGCGATCAGCATCTCGCGCGCGGTGGCGCCGGCGACGCGCAACGGGTTGTAGAAGCCGCGCACCGACGTCGACCCGCCGGTGACCTGGAAGCCGATCAGCGGGTTGCCGTAGAGCTTGTCGTCCGGCGGCGCAGCGGCGAGCTTCACCTGGCTCAGCTCGACCTCGAGCTCCTCGGCGATCAGCATCGGCATCGAGGTATAGGTGCCCTGCCCCATCTCCACCTGCGGCATGGTCAGCGTGACCTCGCCGGTGGGGTCGATGCGGACGAAGCCGCCGGGCATGAACGGCGGGACCGCCGCCGCAGCCGGTGCCGGCGCGGGATGCGCCGCTGGACCTGGATCGGTATGCATGACCTTGGCGATCGACGGAATGCCGAAGACCACGAACAGCGCGCCTCCGGCGCCCACGCCGGCCCTGATGATGTCGCGCCGGGTCGGGACCTGCTCGGCGGGCTTGTTGTCTGCCGTCTCGGCCATGATCAGCCTCCCGTCCGGCCAGTGCCGCCGGCCGCCGCGCGCTTGATGCCTTCGCGGATACGCACGTAGGTGCCGCAGCGGCAGAGGTTGCCGGACATGGCACCATCGATGTCGGCATCGCTCGGATGGGGGGTGGACGCCAGCAGGGCGGTTGCCGACATGATCTGGCCGGACTGGCAGTAGCCGCATTGCGGCACCTCCAGTTCGACCCAAGCCTGCTGGATCCGTTGGCCGGCCGGCGTGCGGCCGATGGCTTCGATCGTCGTGACCTCGCCGGTGCCGACGCTGTCGACGGTGGTGATGCAGGAGCGGATCGGCTGGCCATCGAGATGTACGGTGCAGGCGCCGCACAGCGCCATGCCGCAGCCGAACTTGGTGCCAGTCATGCCGAGCACATCGCGCAACACCCACAGCAACGGGGTGTCGTCGTCGACATCGACCGTCTGGCTACGGCCGTTGATCTTGAGGGTATAGGCCATCGTGTTCTCCGGCTGGCCGCAGCCGACCGTCATTCATCGGGCCGGCTGGTCCGCTGCTTCGAATGCATCCAATTATAGGTTAGCGGAATCGCAGCAGCGCACTAACACCTGTGTATGACTGGCGGAACTCTCGCTTCGACCAGCTCCCCATGCCGGCGGCCGCGCGCCGGCTGCGCTGTCGACGGCGGCCACGCCATGTGATATCTATCCACGATAGATATCATTGTCCGGTCGTCTTGATGAGCAGCCGAGCCGCCAAACCATCGCCACAGGCCCCGTCCGACAAGCCCACGACCGCCAAGCTGTTCTTGCACGGCCGCAGCCAAGCCGTGCGGTTGCCCAAGGAGTTCCGCTTCGAAGGCACCGAGGTGCGTGTCAGCCGCGTGGGGGACAAGGTGATCCTGGAGCCCCTGCGGAAGCCGCCATTCGACGTCGCGGCGTGGTGGGCCAAGCTGGAGAGCTACGGCGACATCGATTTTCCCGAGCAGAATGACGATCCGCCGCTGGAACCAGATGACACGATCAGCTTCGATTGAGCAGCTTCGTGTTCTGCCTCGACACCAATATCGTCATCGGCGTCATGACTGCACGCCGTCTCCATCTCGTCGAGCGGCTGAAGGCTGAGTTGCTCCGCGGGACGAAACTCGCCATTCCCGCCGCGGTGCTGTTCGAGTTGCGGTATGGCGCCGCAAAGAGCGCCCATCCGGAACGGAACCAGGCGCGTCTCGATGACTTTCTCGCAGCAACGCCTGATGTCCTGACCTTCGACATGGACGATGCCGCCGAGGCGGGCGATATCCGCGCAGCCCTGGAAGCCAAGGGAACCCCGATCGGCCCCTATGACGTGCTGATCGCCGCCCAGGCGCGGCGCCGCGGCGCCGCGCTGGTGACGCTGAACCGCCGCGAGTTCGAACGGGTGCCGGGTCTTATGGTCACCGACTGGGGCGCGTAACGGCTGCTCGGCGAGGCGCGTAGCGTCAGTTGCCGGCCCAGACCGCCGGGCGCCGATCCTGCCAGGGCTGCGCCCGCTCCAGTTGACCGGCGAGATTGAACAGCATCGCCTCTCGGCCGAAGCCGGCAGCGAACATCGAGCCGATGGGAAGGCCGCTCGCCGGGTCCATGCCCAGCGGGACGGACATCGCTGGGATGCCGGCGACGTTGGCCAGCGCGGTGAACGGCGAAAAGCCGAACACCCGGTCGATCCAGCCCAGCGCGTCGAGCCGCTCCTGCCCATCATTGTAGGCGCCGATCACCGGCGGCAGGTCCGGCACCGTGGGCGTCAGCAGTACGTCGAACGACTGGAAGAACGCGCCCACGGCCCGAGTCACCGTGTTTCGCACGTCGAGGGCGCCGAGCAGGCCGAGGCCGCTGACGGTCCGGCCATACTGGTGGACGGCGAGGGTCGCGGGCTCGAGCACGTCAGGTCCCGGCTCGCGGCCCGTGGCGGCGGCGATCGCCTCGATCCAGGCGGCGGTATTCACGGTCCAGAACTGAGTGTTGGCGAAGGTGAAGGCCTCCCAACTCACGCCCATGTCGGGCCGGACCGGGATCACCTCATGTCCCAGGCCTTCGCACAGGCGCGCCGTCGCCCCCACGGCCTCCGCCACAGCCGGGGCGGTCCGCGCACCGTTCAGCGGATCGAGCATCAGGCCGATCTTCAGGCGCCGGGGGTCGTGCTCCGCCTCGACCAGGAAGCTGCGGGCCGGCGCGGCAATCTCGTAAGGCTCGCCGATACCACCGCCGTGCACGGCATCGAGCAGGGCTGCGCTGTCGCGGACCGAGCGGCTGACGCCGAGCTGGACGACGAGCCCGCTCCAGATCTCGTCGATGGCCGGGCCATTGGACACGCGCCCCCGCGTCGGCTTGAGGCCGAACAGCCCGTTGACGGAGGCCGGCACGCGAATGCTGCCGCCGCCGTCGGTCGCGTGCGCCACAGGCACCATGCCGGCGGCGACCGCGGCCGCCGCGCCGCCGCTCGACCCGCCGGCGCTGCGCCCGGGATCCCACGGGTTGCGCGTGGGGCCAACGGCGATGCTCTCGGTGGTCGTGCTGAGGCCGAACTCGGGCGTCGTCGTGCGGCCGATCGTCAGCAAGCCGGCGCCGCGAATGCGCTGCATCAGCGTCGAATCGGCCGCCGCCCGCACCCCGGTGGCCAGCCGGCTGCCCAACTCGCTCAACCGGCCGGCGCGGCTGACACCGAGATCCTTGATCAGGAACGGCACGCCCGCCAGCACCGAGCCATGTTCGGGCGAGATTGCCGGCTCATCCGGCCACAACTCGACGACGGCGTGGACCTGCGGATCGGCGTATTGGACGGCCCGCCGGGCCGCATCGGCCACTTCGGCTGCGGAGACCTGGCCAGAGGCGATCAGCTCGGCAAGGCCGATCGCGTCGTAGGCGGCATATTCGCTCAGTTGCATTGCGGCGTCCTTCCCGTAACGCTATACGATACCCATCAGTATCAATGATACCTTACGGTATCATTGTCAACGGGACCAACGTGAAGACCATCGAGAGAAAGCCATCGCTGCGTGAGCGCATCGTCGAAGCCGCCTACGGCCTGTTCGATGCGCAAGGCATCCAGCACGTCACGGTGGAGGCGATCGCCGCATCCGCCCAGACGACGAAGATGGGCGTCTATCGCCACTTCCCGTCCAAGGACGTGCTGATCGAGGCCTGGCTCGACCAGACCATCGCGCGCTACCGGAGCATGCTCGACGTCATCGAGCAGCGTTACGCCGGCAAGCCGCGGGCGCAGCTTTGGGCCTTTGCCGACGCGGTCGCGGCCGACTTGCCGGAGATCTCACACCGCGGCTGCCCCTACGTGAACACCATCGCCGAGATCGCCGATCGGGAGCATCCGTGGCGGCAGCGGATCGAAGCGCACAAGACCGGGCAGGCGCAACGGCTCGAAGCCATGTGCCGGGCCGCCGGCCTCGCGGACCCGGCGGGCGCCGCAGCGCATATCACCTTCGTGCTCGAGGGCGCGCAGATCTCGGCGCAGAACGGCAGCATCGCAGCGATCGACCGCCACATCGCCGCGATCATGACAACCATCATCGGCCAAAGGCCGCACCACATGGCCGCGGAATGAGGCTGGCGGGAGCCTGCGGCCGAACGCATCCCCCGGGGCGTCGCCGGCAAGCGAAGGCCTGGGAGACAGCGCAAGCTCGACGGCGTGGAAACGCTCCGCAGCGTCATGGCCGGGCTTGACCCGGCCATCCCTCTGCTAAGAAACGCTACCTATACGCAGCTCGCCCGGCCAGATTACAGCGTATAGATCGATAGCCGGGTCGAGCCCGGCCATGACATCTGAAGCATGTATACCTTATCATCCCTTGCTTGGATTGATCAGGTACTTCTCTCCCGTCGCCCGCTTGGCGTAGGCGGCGATGACCTCGGGCTTCAAGGCCTCGGCGAGGGAGATCTCGGCCGTGTAGTGGCTGGCGAAGGTGGTGTGGAGCTCGGCCACCACCCGGTCGCGGAGCCGCTTGTTGCCCTCCGGCCCGATCTTCATCAGGAAGTAGGTGAGCAGCCAGCCGCCGACGCCCCAGGCCATGCCGATGTTGCGATCGATCTCGACCGGTCGCACGTCGAGAGCACCGTAGACATAGACCTGCTTGTGCGTGGCCGAGCCATAGCGGCTGTAAGCGCCAGCCTTGCGGTTCAGCGCCTCCTCCATGGCGACGAGGATCTGGCCGGCCAGCTTGCCGCCGCCGATGGCGTCGAAGGCGATGGTGGCGCCGGTGGCGGCGATCGCATCGGTCAGCTCCGCCGTGAAGTCGGACGAGGTGGAATCGAGCACGTAGGTGGCGCCGAGGTCCTTCAGGATCTTCGCCTGCTCGGCGTTCCGCACGATGTTGACCAGGCCGATGCCGTCCTTGAGGCAGATCTTGACCAGCATCTGCCCGAGGTTGGAGGCGGCAGCGGTGTGGACCAGCGCCTTGTGGCCCTCCATGCGCATGGTCTCGGTCATGCCGAGCGAGGTCAGCGGGTTGACGAAGCACGAGGCGCCGGCCGCAGCCTTGGTGCCTTCCGGCAGCACGAGGCAGTCGGCGGCCTTCAACAGGCGATACTGCGCGTACATGGCGCCGCCCAGCATGGCGACGGTGCGGCCGACCAATGGCTCCGCCCCGGCACCCGCGGCGACCACGACGCCGGCCCCCTCGTTGCCCACCGGCATCGACTGGTCGAGCCGGGCCGCAAGCCCGCCCAGGCGCTGGGCCGGCACCTTGGCCGTCACCACCGGATGCGTGGCCGTGCCGCCGCCGCGGATCGTGGCAACGTCCGCCGGGCCGAGCAGCAGCCCGAGGTCGGACGGGTTGATCGGCGAGGCCTCGACCCGCACCAGCACCTCGCCGGCGCCCGGCGTCGGCACGGGCACGTCGACGAGCGACAGCTCCAGCTCCCCGTCCCTGCTCACCCGCGAGCGCAGCTCGAGCCCCGTCCCGGTATTGGCCATGGCAAATCCTCCCCACTCGCGGCGACCTCGGCCGTCCGCTCCGTTGCACCGTGCAGCTACATAGTCACGGCCTCTGCCGAATCCATCCGCGGTGATGATGCTTTTGCGGGCACCCCGGTCCAGTGTATCCATGAGCGAGGTGCACGGTGGAGGCGAAGATGGACCTGTTGACCCAATCGGCCGGAGCCCAGCTCGCTGCCCTCGACGCCGGCACGACCTCCGCCGTCGAGCTCCTGGAGCTGACGCTGGCGCGGATCGCGGTGGTGAACCCGGCCCTCAATGCCGTCGTCGCCGTCGATGCCGACGCCGCGCGGTCGGCCGCACAGGCAAGCGATGTGCGCCGGCGGGCCGGTGAGGCCCGGCCGCTCGAGGGCCTGCCCATCACCATCAAGGACGCCTATTCGACGGCGGGGCTGGTCTCCACGGCTGGGGCACCGGCCTATCGGGACCGCATCCCCGAGACCGATGCCGCCGCCGTGGCGCGCCTGCGCGCCGCCGGTGCCGTGATCGTCGGCAAGACCAACGTCCCACTGTTCTCGGGCGACTTCCAGTCGTTCAACGCCGTCTACGGGGCCACCAACAACCCATGGGATCTGACGCGCACGCCCGGCGGCTCCTCTGGCGGCGCGGCGGCGGCGGTCGCCAGCGGCATGGCGTCGTTCGAGCTCGGCTCCGACATCGGCGGCTCCATCCGCTGGCCGGCGCACGCCTGCGGCCTCTATGGGCTCAAGACCACCTGGGGCCTGGTCTCGCTGCGCGGGCACGTGCCGCCGCCCCCCGGCGTCGATGCGGAGAACGACCTGGGTGTCGCTGGCCCCCTCGCCCGCTCCGCCGCCGACCTCGACCTGATCCTCGCCGTCATCGCGGGCCCGCCCGCGCTCGACGGCGTCAAGCCACGGCTCGCACAGCCCCGGGCCCGGGAGCCCAAGGGTCTGCGCCTGGCGCTCTGGCTCGACGAGCCGATGGCGCCGGTCTCGCGCGCCGTGGCCGATGCGGTGGGCGAAGCCGCCCGCCTGCTGGCCGGCGCAGGCGCCACCGTCGACCCGACGGGGCGGCCCGGCTTCGCTTTCGCCGAGGCCTTCGAGGTCTATTCGCTCATGAACCATGCCATCACCATCGCCGGACTGCCGGAGAAGGTGAGAGAGCGCCTTGCCGCCGACGCCGCCGCTTATGCGCCGGGAGACCTCGGCCACAAGGCGCTGCAATCGCGCGGCGCCCTGGTCGGCGCCGCCGAGTGGAAGGACCTGCGGGGGCGCCGCGACGCACTCAAGCGCGCCTGGAAGACGTTCTTCGAGACCTACGACGCGGTGCTGATGCCGCCCGCGCCGGTCCCCGCCATCCGCCATGACCACGGCCGCGACATCCATGGCCGCAGCCTCGACCTCGGCGACGGCACTACCCTGCCCTATTTCGATTTCCTGAAGTGGTCGTCGCTCGCCACCGTGGCGCAGCTGCCGGCCGCGGTGGCGCCGGTCCTGCGCTCGCACGACGGGCTGCCGGCCGGCGTGCAGATCGTCGCCGCCGAGGGCGCCGACCGCACCGCCATCGCCGTCGCCGGCATGCTCGAAACCCTGACCGGCGGCTTCGTGCCGCCGCCCATCCTCGCTCAGACCTGAGGCCGCCATGCTCAGCAACCTCGCCGTCCGCGACATCGAGACCCTCGTCCACCCGTACACCAACCTGGCCACGTTCCGGGACCAGGGGCCGCTCGTCATCGAGCGCGGCGAGGGCATCTATCTCTACGACACATCGGGCCGGCCCTACCTCGAGGGGCTGGCCGGGCTATGGTGCACCTCGCTCGGCTTCGCCAACGCCGAGCTGGTGGAGGCGGCGCGCGAGCAGATGGCCAAGCTGCCGTTCTCGCAGATCTTCGCCGGCCGCAGCCACGACCCGGCCATCGCGCTCGGCGAAAAGCTGAAGGAGATCGCCCCGGCGCCGATCTCCAAGGTGTTCTTCTGCTCGTCGGGCTCGGAGGCCAACGACACCCAGGTGAAACTCACCTGGTACATGAACAACGCGCTGGGCCGCCCGGCGAAGAAGAAGATCATCTCGCGCTTCAAGGCCTACCACGGCGTCACCATCGCCAGCGCCTCGCTCACCGGCCTGCCGGCCAACCACACCGACTTCGACCTGCCGATCGCCAACATCCTGCACACCGCCTGCCCGCACCACTACCGCTTCGCGGAAACCGGCGAGAGCGAGGAGGCGTTCGCCACGCGCCTCGCCGCGGAGCTGGAGGAGATGATCCTGCGCGAGGGGCCGGAGACGGTGGCGGCGTTCATCGCCGAGCCGGTGATGGGCGCCGGCGGCGTCATCGTGCCGCCCGAGACCTATTTCCCCAAGATCCAGGCGGTGCTGGAGCGGCACGACGTGATGATGATCGCCGACGAGGTGATCTGCGGCTTCGGCCGCCTCGGCACGATGTTCGGCTCCACCGCGCTCGACATCAAGCCCGAGAGCATCTCGGTGGCCAAGGCGCTGTCCTCCGCCTACCTCCCCATCGGCGCGGTGATGATCCCCGAGCGCATGTACCAGGCCATGCTGGACGAGAGCCGCAAGATCGGCACCTTCGGCCACGGCTTCACCTATTCCGGCCATCCGGTGGCGGCCGCCGTGGCGCTGAAGACGCTGGAAATCTACGAGCGCGACGACATCGTCGGCCACGCGGCGCGCGTCGCCGTGCCGTTCCAGCAGCGCCTGCGGGCGCTGGCTGACCACCCGTTGATCGGCGAAGCGCGCGGCATGGGCCTGATGGGCGCGGTGGAGATCGTCGCCGACAAGGCGAGCAAGGCCTCCCACCCCGTAACCAGGGGCGTCGGCGCCCGCTGCACGGCGCTGGCGCTGGAGGAAGGACTGATCGTCCGCAACCTCGGCGATTCCATCGCGCTGTGCCCGCCGCTGATCATCACCGAAGCGGAGGTCAACGACATGTTCGACCGCCTGACCCGGGCGCTCGACCGCACCCAGGAGTGGCTCGCGGCGGGGTGAGCGAGGCGCTCTGGCGGTGCCGATTTTCCGCAGCGGTCGAGGCGCGGCGGGTCCTGCCCGGGCACCGATGGGCGTGTCGAAGGAAGACATCGCCTCGATGCTGGTGCCGGAGATTGCGGGGACGATCCGGCGTCAGCGTCAGGCGCGCCGGTAAGGGGTTACTCGCCGGGGTGCATGCGCTCGCGATCGCGGCCCACATACAGCGCATAGGCCACGCCGACAGCCGCCACGGCGAGCGGCATCACGATCCAGGCAAAATCCTCGTAGCTCATCTCAGCCCCCTTAGGGCTGGCGACGTCAAATCGCCCACCGCGACCGACAGCATCTCCGTCTGGGCAATCATGCGATCGATCTCGCGCACCAGGAAATGCGCCGCCGGCGGACTGCCGCCATCGACGGCCGGCATGGCGGCGCGCAGGGCGCTGGACTCCGCCGGCGTCACCGCGCGGCCCTCGCCGATCTCGCCGAACGCCGCGGCCAGCGCCGTCCTGACCGGAGCCAGCGCAACGGGCGCCGGAGCCAGGGCCGCCTGACGCACGGCGTTGAGGTTCAGCATGAGCCGCTGCAGGGCGGCCGAGGCGCCCACAAGGCCCTGCATGCGCGCCGGATCGCCGCCGACCTCGCTCAGCGAGCGCAGCAGCGCCGCCTGCAGGTTGCTGAGGTCGAGCCCCGCCTGCTGGCGCGCCGCCTCGGCCGCACCCGCTCCCTGCCCCGTCTCCACCGACCGAAGTCCCGCCTCCACGTAGCCACCCATGGACCGAACGGCGGCACGCAGCATGGTCGCCAGCTCGTTGCGCTCGAACGACGGCCACAGCAGGTGGCCCCCGACGACCGCGAGCATGGCGCCGATCAGCGTGGCGACGATCCGCAACATGCCGACGTCCAGGGTGATGTCTGGGTCGAGCACGTGCTCGAACGGGATCAGCCCGGCCGACAGGAAGAACACCACCAGGCTGTAGTTGAACGGCAGCACGGCCATCATGCAGAAGAAGGCGATGGCCATGGCCGCGCCCAGGGCCCATTGGCCCGGGAGCAGCGGCATCAGCGCCATGCCGACGAGAATGCCGGCGACCGTCCCGACGATGCGCTGCACCGTGCGCGCCAGGGTCATGCCCGCATAGGGCTTCAGCACCACCGTCACCGTCAGCGGCACCCAATAGCCGAAGGGCGGCGGGAACACCCAGAACACCACCACCGCGGCCGCGGCGACGACGGCGAAACGCAGCGCGTGCCGGGCCACCACGGAGCGCGGGTCGAGGCAGGCCGCCAGCGGCTCGAGCAGCTGCGTCAGCGTGATCTTCGGCGCAGGGGCCGGCGCCGACGCGCCGGGCGGCGGCGCGTCGCCCGCCACCACCAGCACGGCGTGCGCCAGCTCGCCGGCGATGCGGCGGTCGACGGCGGCGACGCCGAAGCCGGTGGCGTTCGCCGGCGCCTCAGCCAGCCGGTAGAGCTCGTCGAGCCGGGGGCGCAGCCGAGCAGGCGCGCTGCGGCGGACCAGGGCCGCGGCGACGACCCGGCATGTCTCGGCGAAGAAGGCGAGACCCGGCCCGCCCGGCATCTCACGCTTGATGGCGACGAGCGCGAACAGGCGATCGGCGGTCTCGATCAGCACCAGGAGCCGCTGGTTGGCGCGGCTGGGGCCCTGCTGGTTGGCCCAGCCCTGGGCCGCGACGCGGCGCGCCTCGGCAATGGCGACGCGCACCGGCGTCTCCGGCGCGACCGGGCCGTGGCCGGACCAAGCGCTGCCCGCACCCTCGGCGGCGGCGATGCCGTCGAGGTAGTCCGCCAGCGCGCGGTAGGCGGTGGCGGTCTGCGTCTTCGTCCGGGCATGGGGCCCGCCCAGCCTGAACACGAAGGTGAGCAGCAACGTGAAGCCGCCGCCGAGCAGGTAGGCGGTGCCGAGCGACAGGGCCTGCGCGAGCGAATGATCGCGGCCGGGCAGGCCAAGCTCCACGTAGGCCCAGGCCACGGGCAACGCCACGACGGCGAAGGCGCTGCCGTAGACGCCCATCAGCCCGGTCAGCACGCCCCAGACGAGCATGCCGGCGACTGCGGTGAACAGATGACCACCGGCCAGCACGCCGGTGGCCAGCGCCAGCGCGCCGAGCACGGTGCCCACCACGAGCCGCAGCGGCTGGGCCCGGTCGCCGTCGTCGAGGGAGTCGCCGATGGCGACGAGGTAGGCGCCGATGCCGACCCACACCAGATACGGCACGTCCAGCAGCTTGGCCAACAGCAGCGGCAGCAGCAGGCCGACCATGGTGCGGGTGGCAAGCGGCCAGGCCAGCCGATGCCGATCAAAGACCAAGAGATCCGCCGCCATGGCCCGCAAGCGCGCGCGCCAGCCGAGATGCGACGGCGGCTCCGCGGCGGCGGTGGGCCGCTCCTGCGCCTCAGCGGGCGGCATGGATGGCGCGCCCGATGCGCACGGCGCCCGTCCGCGTCCCGTGTTCCGCCGAGCGCGTCGCCCGATCCTCCAGCGTCCGCAACGCCATTGCCACGCTCCCGTTCGCGTCCGCGCTGGTCCTACCACGGCCCGTCCTCCGCGGCCATGAAGAGGCGCCAGCGACGGCGCGCCACGCGCGTCCGGACCAAAGCATCCAGCACAACGCCAAGCGAACCTGGACAATATCGGCTGCGGCAACGGCCGGTAACGTCGCCGTTTCGCTCGCAACAACGACCATGAAAATAGTCAAAATCCGAAAATCTGGAGGTCGATTGTCACGTCATACGGTTTAGGTTTCAATGACGATCAGGAGATCGATTGCATCGCGTGCTTTGCCACGGCAAGAACAGATCGTTGAGCGGCGCCTCTATCCAGCCGGCTGCGCCGGACCGGCATCGACGCCCCAAGGCGTCAGGCGGCCGGCGTACCGCCCTCCGCGCCACGGCCGCCGCAGCCGGCTAGGCCAGCATGCGCCCCATCCGCCGCCATCCCGGCCGCCTCGTCGATCGCCGCCATCACCGCGGCGGTTGCGGTGTAATGGACCATGTGACCGGCCCCAGGCAGACGCCGCAGGCGGCTGCCTGGCACGTCGCGGTGCAGCCGCGCCGCGTGGCTCTCGACACCGACGAGCAGGTCCCCCTCCCCGGCGACGATGACCACGGGCCCGGCGAGGCGCGGGTAATGCCGCCGCGCCGCCGCAGCAGCCTGGAGCACGAGGAACGACTCGGCGGCCATGGCATGCAGTTGCGAGGGACGCAGCGCCAGCTCCTTCGGGAAGGCGGCGAACGTCGCCGGCACGGCGACCTCACCGAAGATCCGTCCCACGATCGAGCGCCAGAGCACGCGACAGAGCACGGGGACGACGCTGGCGCTGAGCACGTCGCCGACGATCGGCACGGCCGGAATCGATGCGCCCACGGCGTCGGGCCGGAACGTCGGATAGTAATAGCCGCAGGCCAGCACCAGGCCGCGCACCAGCCGGGGATGGGCCAGGGCCAAGCGGATGGCGACGCTCGCCCCCCAGGAATGGCCGAATACGATCGCCTGCGAGATGCCCAGCCGCTCGAGCGCGGCGGCGATGAGCTCGGCCTGGGCGGCAGCCGTCCAGACGCGGCCGCGCGGCCGCGTGCTATGGCCGAAGCCTGGGCGGTCGAAGGCCACCACGCGGAAGCGTGCCGCCGCCAGATCGAAGAGGCCGCTTGCAGTGAAATCCTCGATCATGGCGCCGTTGCCGTGCAGCAGCACCAGCGGCTGGCCGACGCCACGCTCGACGTAGTGGAGCTTCACGCCGGCCACGGTGATGAAGGCCCGGCCGGCGGATGCCGGCGCTCCGCCCGGCGCGCCAGCCAGGCGTGGACGACCGCCGACGCGGCGGCCACTGCAACGGCGGCGCCGACGATGCTTGCCGCGCGCCGGCCCGGCAGCCGAGTGGACAATGATGTGGCCTCCCTGGAGCATCTCAGCGATGGCGTATCATCCTCATCGGCCGGGGCTTGCGCTACCCCCTGCCCTTGTCGCGCAGGCGCGGCCCCCATCGGGAGCGTCCCATCAGACCGAGGCGTATCGCAGTGCGTCCATGGCGCGCGGCGGCTGCTCCATCACCAGCGTCCGCGGGCTTGCGGTCTGAGGCCGCGACAGCTCGGCCGAGATCTCGCCCCAGATCCAGCCGAAGGCGGCGATGGCGACGAGGTGAAGCACGAGCGCCAGCGGCACCGAGCGCCGCCAGACCGACAGCACCGTGGCCGGGAGGGTGAGGCAGGCCCAGATCATCGTCATCGGCACCAGCGCGACGAGCTCCATGCCGTCGCCCATAGGGTTGGCGCTCCTGCTGATCAGCAGGAGCGTGTAGACCCAGAACGCCGTCTCGATGACGCCGGCGGCCAGCGACAGAATGTGGATGCGTCTGGTGACCATGGCGACGACTCGGCTGGGCATCTGCGCCCTCATCGCCACAATGGGCGCAGCCGCTGCCCGGCGCCGTGCGTCGCGGCACCGGGCAGCACGCGCTGTCGGCATCCGGCGGGATCGGACGTCTTTAGGGTATTGCCCTTGATCCGGCACGACGAAGAGGTGAGATCGATGCTCTATGCCATCCTGGCCTATCATGCGGAAGAGGTGGTCGCGTCCTGGACCGCGGAGGAGGACGCCGCGGTGATGAGCGGCCTGCTCGAGGTCCACGACCGCCTCGACCAGGAGCAGGCGCTCGGACCGTCGGCGCGGCTCGGGCCGACCGGGAAGGCCTGCACGCTGCGAGGCCCCGGTGCTGGCGTGGTGATCGACGGCCCCTTCGCCGAGACCAAGGAGCAACTGCTCGGCTTTTACGTGGTCGATCGCCCCACGCGCGACGCGGCGGTCGAGGCGGCGCGAGAGCTGCGTCGCGCCAACCCCACCGCCGTCTACGAGATCCGCCCGATCCTGCTCTACCTGCCGGGCGCGCCGTTTCCGGATACCGAGGCGCCGGCGGCGGGCGGTTGATCACGACGTCCGGCGGGATGGCGGCCGGGCCGAGCCGACCGCCCACCACCGACGGAGATTACTTCGCGATGGTCTTGATCAGCCGGAACGACTTGCCGTCGAATTCGTAGAAGTGGCTGCCGTCGGCGCCCTGTTCGTTGCGCAGCCCGGTGAACACGATCAGGCGGCTGGTCCGCCTGAACTCGACGGCGTTGAACTTGTCGTCGATCGGGCCGGCATGGCAGCAGACCGAGAACGGGAAGGACGTCACGCGGCCGGTCTGCCGGTCGACGGCGGCGCCGCCGACGCAGCTCGTGCCGCAGCCCCAGATCGCGATGCTGTATGTCCCGGCGAAGTTCGGCGGCGCCGAGGCGGCGGCCTGGAGCCGGGTGCGGAAGGCCTTGGCATCCGGGCCCGACAGGTCGAGGCGAACCACTGCGGGGACCGGCCGCGCCGCCGCCGGATAGTCGCGAAACTGAGGAACCGCCGCGCCGCCTCCTGCGGCGCCAGCCTGGACCGTCGGCACAATGAGGGCGGCACAAGCGGCGGCCAATCGCTTCATGCCGCAAGCGTGGCTCACGGCGTCGCTCCGGGCAAGCGCCATGTGGAAGCGCTGGTTCGTGCTTGCCCGGCCGTGCTTCGCCCGCGGAGACGATTTCGTAAACTCGGTATGGCCGACTTACCGACCAGGAACGTTCGCACCCCCTTGCAACCAACAGGAGCGGTGTTAAGCTCTGCGTCGGAGTGACGCTGCTGCCGATCATCCTCGAAAATGGGGTACGGCAGCCACGAACGGCCAAAGGCCGTCGTGGGCACCCACGGGAGGACATGCATTGAGGCTTTGGGGCTGCGCCTACGGTCGCGCCGCGTCGTCGCTCGGCTCCGCGAGGGGCGAATAGCGGCATGCACGCCTACATCATACGCCGCCTGCTGGCGCTGATCCCGACGCTGCTGTTCGTCAGCATCATCGTCTTCGTCACGGTTCGCCTGATCCCCGGCGACGTGATCGACATGATGCTCAACCAGAATGACCTGACCGCGGACAAGCTGAGCCGCGAGCAACTGGTCCAGGCTCTCGGGCTCGACCGGCCGATGCCCGAGCAGTATCTGCGCTGGATCGGCGGCATCCTGCAGGGCGATTTCGGGCGTTCGCTGTGGCAGTCGACGCCGGTGCTGGACGAGCTCCTCCACCGCCTGCCGGTGACCTTCGAGCTGGGGCTGCTGGCGTTGATCGTCGGCCTCGTCATCGCCCTGCCGATCGGCATCTATTCCGCGGTCCGGCAGGACACGGCGGGCGACATCGCCGCGCGCTCGTTCTCCATCCTGCTGCTGTCGGTGCCGAGCTTCTGGCTGGCCACGATGGTCACCGTCTTCCCGTCGATCTGGTGGGGCTGGTCGCCGGAAGTGAACTTCGTGCGCTTCGGCGACGACCCGCTGCAGAACCTCAAGCAGATGATCGTGCCGGCGCTGGTGCTCGGCGCCGCCCTGTCGGCCGTGACGATGCGCATGACGCGCACGATGATGCTCGAAGTGCTGCGCCAGGACTACATCCGCACCGCATGGGCCAAGGGCCTGCCGGGCCGGCTCGTGGTCATGCGCCACGCCTTGCGCAACGCCCTCATCCCGGTGGTGACGCTGGTCGGCCTGCAGGCGCCGCTGCTGATCGGGGGCGCGGTCATCATCGAGCAGATCTTCGTCATCCCCGGCATGGGCCTGCTGCTGCTCGAGGCCGTGAGCCAGCGCGACTATCCCATCGTCACCGGCGTATTTCTGGTCGTCGGCCTCGCCGTGATGCTGATCAACCTGGCCGTGGACCTGAGCTACGGCCTGCTCGATCCGCGTGTGAGGCACCGATGAGCGCCATCTCCGACATCGCCGTCGACGCGCGCGCGCCGGCCCGCGCCCCCGTCATGGCGTTCCTGCGGCGCCTCGTGCGCGAGAAGCCGTTCGGCACCGCAGCGGGCCTGGTGTTCCTGCTGTTCCTGGTCTGCGGCGTCTTCGCCGATGTGCTGGCGCCCTACGGCTACAACCAGATCAGCCCGATCCAGCGGCTGAAGCCGCCCTCCTGGGCCCATCCCTTCGGCACCGACAATCTCGGCCGCGACCTCCTCTCCCGCTGCCTCTACGGCGCGCAGCTGTCGGTGATCATCGGCCTGTCGGCGGCAGCGCTCGCCACCGTCATCTCCGTCGTCATCGGCACGCTGTCCGGTTATCTGGGCGGTCGCTTCGACATGATCACCCAGCGCTTCGTGGATGCGTACATGTCGTTTCCCGAACTCGTCATCCTGATCACCGTGGTGTCGGTGGTCGGGCCGGGCACGCCGCAGATCATCGTCGTCCTGAGCCTGGTGCTGGGCATCGCCGGATCCCGCATCATCCGCGGCGCCGTGGTCTCGGTGCGCGAGCAGATGTACGTGCACGCCGCCCAGTCGATCGGCGCCTCGACGGCCCGCATCCTCTGGCGCCACGTCCTGCCGAACATCATGCCGCCGATCATCGTGCTGTTCACCACGCGTGTCGGCACCGTGATCCTCGCGGAATCGGGCCTGTCGTTCCTCGGTCTCGGCGTGCCGCCGCCGGCCCCCACCTGGGGCGGCCTGCTCTCCGGCAGCGGCCGGACCTACATGTTCCAGGGGCCATGGCTGGCCCTCGCTCCGGGCCTGTGCCTGACGAGCGTCGTCTTCGCCGCCAACATGTTCGGCGACGCGCTCAGGGACCTGCTCGACCCGCGCATGCGCGGGTCGCGCTAGCGGGGGGTTCACCTCTCCCCGCGAGCTGCGCAACGGGACCGCCGGCCCCAGCCGCTTCGACCCAAGTGCAGGCTGAAACAGAACAATACGGGAGGGAAACAATGAGTGTCGGACGAGCCGTCGGCAGAGCGCTCAGAGGGTTAGCCGCGGCGGGTGCGCTCGCGGCCCTGCCCTCGGTCGCTGGCGCCCAGGCGGAGAAACCGCCGCAGTACGGCGGCACGCTCAACGTCGGCCCGATCTACCTCACTCTCTCGCCCCTGTCATGGGATCCGGTCGACTGGCCGTGGAAGTTCTCCCAGGATACGGCGCTGGTCTACGAGCAGCTGTTCGTCGCCGATCTCAGCAAAGCCAAGCGCAACGGCGGCCCCTATCCGTTCGTGGCCGACGCGTGGCTGCCGGCCGATGCCATTCGCGGCGAGCTGGCCGAGAGCTGGGAGCTGAAGGACGATCCGATCCGGGCGGAGATCAAGCTGCGCAAGGGCGTGATGTTCCCCGACAAGCCCGGGATCATGGCCGCGCGCGAGCTGGTGGCCGACGACGTCGTGGAGAGCTTCAACAGGCTGGACAAGAGCCCCAAGAAGGTTGCCAGCTACTTCGATTATATTCAAAAGGCTGAGGCGGTCGACAAGCACACGGTCGTCTTCACCTTCAATAGCTACAACTCCGAATGGGACTATCGCTTCGGCTGGGGCTATTATTCCGGCATCGTGCCGAAGGAGGTGTTCGAAGCGGGAGCCGGCAATTGGCGCAACGTCAACGGTACCGGGCCGTTCAAGCTGACCGATTACGTCCAAGGCAATGCCGTGACGTTCTCCAAGAACGACATCTACTGGGACAAGGAGACGATCGACGGCCAAATCTATAAGCTGCCGTTCGTCGACAAGATCGTCTACCGCACCATCAAGGACGAATCTGCTTACCTTGCGGCACTTCGTACCGGCAAGCTCGACATCCTGGAGAGCGTGCGCTGGAGCGCCGTCGACGAGTTGAAGAAGAGCGCGCCAAAACTGCAATGGTCGCGCTGGCTCGACTCCGGCGGCACCTTCCTCGCCATGCGGGTCGACAAGAAGCCCTTCGATGACGTCCGCGTGCGCCGGGCCCTCAACATGGCCGTGAACAAGCAGGAGATCATCTCGTCGTTCTACGCGGGCCATGCGGAGCTGTTCGCCTACCCGCAGCATCCCGATTACGTGGGCTACTTCGAGCCGCTCGACAAGATGCCGGAGTCGGTGAAGGAGCTCTTCGTCTACAATCCGGACAAGGCCAAGAAGCTGCTGGCCGAGGCGGGCTATCCGAACGGCTTCACCTTCGATGTCCAGGTCTGCTCGTGCTCGCCGGCGCAATTGGAGCTGTTGCCGCTGGTCGCCGCGTATCTCGAGCAGGTCGGCATCAAGATCAACATCAAGCCGACGGAGGTCGGCGCCTTCATCTCGGCCCTGACGACCAAGACCCATTCGCCCGGCTTCTTCCTGCGCAACGGCCACACCAACCCGACGGCGACGATCCGCAAGAACTTTGTCACCGGCCAGCCCTATAACCCATCGGTGTATTCGGACCCCGCGTTCGACAAGAAGATGGCCGACGTCTATCTCGAGCGGGACGAAAGCAAGCGCCAGCAGATCATGAAGGAGCTGACGCGCGAGGCGCTGGAGAAGGCGACCTATATCTATCTGCCGACAAGCTACGGCTATTCCGCTTGGTGGCCCTGGGTGAAGAACTACGGCGGCGAGCTGCGCGCCGGCGCCGAGCGAGCCGGGCCGATCCATGCGCGCATCTGGATCGACCAGGACCTGAAGAAGGCGATGGGCTATTGAACGCGCCGGTGAAGCCCGGGCCGTCCGGCGCAGATGCGACCGGAGAGGCTGCGCCGCTGCTCAGCGTCCGCGACCTGGTCACGCGGTTCCGGACGGACCGCGGCCCCGTCACGGCCGTCGACCATGTCTCCTTCGACGTCCGCGCCGGCGAAACCCTGGCCATTGTCGGCGAATCCGGCTCGGGCAAGAGCGTCACGGCGCTGTCGATCCTGCGCCTCATCCCGGACCCGCCGGGCGAGATCGAGGGCGGCCAGATCCTGTTCGACGGCCGCGACCTGCTGACCCTGTCGGACGCGGAGATCCGCAGCGTGCGTGGCAACCGCATCGCCATGATCTTCCAGGAGCCGATGAGCTCGCTCAACCCGGCGCTGACCGTGGGCATGCAGGTGGGCGAGCCGATCAACCAGCACCGTGGCGCGCCGTGGACCGCGGCGCTCAAGCGGGCGCGCGAGCTGCTGGCCGGGGTGCGCATGTCGGACCCGGACTCGCGCGTCGGCGCCTACCCGCACCAGTTCTCCGGCGGCATGCGCCAGCGGGCGATGATCGCCATGGCGCTGGCCTGCGAACCGCAGCTCATCGTCGCCGACGAGCCCACCACCGCGCTCGACGTGACGGTCCAGGCCCAGATCCTGGACCTGCTGCAGGACCTGGCACAGCGAGCCCGCTCGGCGCTGATCCTGATCACCCACGACCTCGGCGTCGTCGCCCGCTACGCAGACCGGGTCGTGGTGATGTATGCCGGGCGCGTGGTCGAGCAGGCGCCGGCGCGCGAGCTCTACGCCCGGCCGCTCCACCCTTATACGCGCGGCCTGATGGCGTCGGTGCCGCGGCTCGACAGCGACGCGACCGCGCGGCTGGTGCCTATCGAGGGCCAGCCGCCGGATCTCGCGGCGCTGCCCCCGGGCTGCGCCTTCGCGCCGCGCTGCCGCCACGCCAGCGACGCCTGCGGACGCGCACGGCCACCGCTGCGCGACGTCGGCGCCCGGCATCAGGTGGCGTGCATCCTGGAGACCTGTTGATGGGCGAACCGCTGCTGCGCGTGGACGATCTCAAGGTGCACTTCCCGGTCCAATCCGGCGCGCTGTTGCGCAAGCGGGCCGCAACGGTTCGCGCCGTCGACGGGGTCTCGCTGACGGTCGAACGCGGCGAGACGCTCGGCCTCGTGGGCGAGAGCGGCTGCGGCAAGTCGACGACCGGGCTTGCCATCATGCGCATGCTGACGCCGACCGCCGGCCGCATCGAGTTCGAAGGCCAGGACATCACGGCCTATGACAAGACGCGGATGCGGCCACTGCGGCGGCGCATGCAGATGGTCTACCAGGACCCCTACGGCTCGCTCAATCCGCGCATGAAGGTGCGCGATCTGATCGGCGAACCGCTGGTGGTGCACGGGCTCGCCGACGACCGCCGCGCCTACGACGACAGGATCGCGACGCTGATGCGCACGGTCGGTCTGCTGCCGGCGATGGCGGACCGCTATCCGCACGAGTTCTCCGGCGGCCAGCGGCAGCGCATCGGCATTGCCCGGGCGCTGGCGCTGGAGCCCAGCCTGATCGTCTGCGACGAGCCGGTCTCGGCGCTCGACGTCTCGATCCAGGCGCAGGTGGTGAACGTCTTCGTCGAGCTGCAGCAGCGCCTCGGGCTCGCCTACCTGTTCATCGCCCACGACCTCGCCGTGGTGCGCCACGTGAGCGACCGTATCGCGGTGATGTACCTTGGCCGCATCGTCGAGGTCGCCAAGCGCGACACGCTCTACAGATCGCCGCAGCACCCCTACACGCAGGCCCTGCTCGCCGCCGTGCCCGTGGCCGACCCGGTGGTCGAGGCGAGCCGCCGCCGTGTCATCGTCTCCGGCGAGGTGCCGAGCGTGACGAGCCCTCCCCTCGGCTGTCCGTTCCACACCCGCTGCCCGCACGCTTTCGCGCGCTGCCGAACTGGGGTACCGGTGCTTCGCGACCTCGGCGACGGCCAGGCCGTTGCGTGCCATCTCAACGAAGCGAACGGGTGATGCTGCCGGAGGCCCTGCTGAATGCGCCAATCGAGAATCGCAAGCCGGCGCAGACACCCAGGTTCATCGCCAAGCGCGAGGCGATCCTCGATGCAGCGGCGAGCCACTTCAACCGCCATGGCCTGAAAGGGGCGACGCTGTCGGACATCGCCGCGAGCGTCGGCCTCACGACCAACAGCATCACCTACTACTACCGCCGCAAGGAAGAGCTCAGCGCGGCCTGCCTGCTGCGCGCGATCGCGGCGGTGGACGCGCTGGCCCAGGCGGCGCTCGCCGCACCGACCCCGGAGGCGCGCATCCGCGCACTGATCCGCGGCCAGGCCGCCGTGTTCGCCGACATCGCCGCCGCCCGCCGTGACGATCTCGTCAACTTCAACGACATCCGCAGCCTGCGACCGCCGCTGGCCGACCCGGTCATCGCCGCCTACACGGAGATGTTTCGCAGCGTGCGCCGCCTGCTGCCCAGGGAGGGGACCGATCGGCCAGCACGCAATGCGCGCGGCCACCTGCTGCTGTCGCTGGTGCATTGGATGCGCCGCTGGCTCGGCCGCTTCGAGCCGGATGACTACGCCTATGCCGCCGAGCGCATGGGCGACATCGTCATCGGCGGGCTGATGCGCGAGGGCCGCTGCCGCACCGATCGGACGGTCCCCGAGCTGGCGTGGCTGCAGCCGCCCACAGGCGAGCGGGCCATGTCGGAGGCCTTCCTGCGGGCAGCCACGCTGCTGGTGAACGAGCAAGGCTTCCGCGGCGCCTCGGTGGAGCGCATCGCCGCGCGGCTCAGCCTCACCAAGGGGTCGTTTTATCACCACTATACGAGCAAGGACGAGCTCATCACCGCCTGCTTCGAGCGCACCTTCGACGTGATGCGCCGGACGCAGCTCTGCGCCGCGGCCAGCTTTGGGTCCGGCTGGGAGCGGCTGATGGCGGCGACGCGCGCGCTGCTGCTCTATCAGCTGTCGGAGCAAGGACCGCTGGTGCTGACGACCGCCTGGAACGCCCTGCCGGAAGCCTTGCGGCTCGAGGCCAAGCGGCGCCACGACCAGCTCACCGAGCGCTTCGGCATCTTCATCGTTGAGGGCATGCTGGAGGGCAGCATCGCGCCGCTGGAGCCGGCCATCGCCGCCCAGCAGGTGGCCGGCATGATCAACGCCGCCTCAGAGCTCGAGCGCTGGGCCCCCGGCGTCACACGCGACAATGCGGTGCAGCTGTATATGCGACCGCTGTTCGAGGGGATCTTGGTGGGGAGAGGTAGCGCGGCACCGTTCTAGGCCTACAGAAGTAAGGCAATATGGGATCGCGTGGATGGGACGCTGGGCGGAAAGGGACTACCCGCCAGCGGTTCCAAACCAAAAAGCGGCAGCGCAGACCCTTCTTGTTGAGCAGCGAACCGCCGCCGGGAGAACTGCTCCTCTGCACGCCTCTTCCGCTCCATCTCCGCCGACAGTCACGCCGCGACTGGTGGACTGATCCCGTTCGCTCCAACGATCGCACGGACGCGCTCGAGGTCTTTTGGCGTATCCACAGAAAGTCCTCGCGTGGGCGCCACCGGGATTAGCGTCAACGGCACTCCGTGCTCAATGAAGCGAAGCTCGTTGACGTCTTCGGCCATCTCGACCGGCCCGCGTGGCGTTGACGCGAAAAATTCCAAGGCTCGCCGGTTATAGATCAGCAGCCCGACGTGCTTGTGGTAGACCACATCGAGCGTGCCCTTGGGATAAGGGATCGGGCTACGCGAGAAGCATATCGCGCGCTGGTCTCGGCCCCAGATCACCTTAATGTTGGCCGGATCGATGACCTCGGAAGCCGACTCGATGGGCGCGACCAGATTGGCAGCGTAGGGCCCGTCGTCGGGCATTCGGTCAGGGATCAGTCGCTCCACCTGAGCGCTCTCGATCAAGGGCTCGTCGCCATTCACGCAGATGTAGAGGTCCGCGTCGACAGTTCGCGATACCTCATGCACTCGATCGGTGCTCGTGACATGATCCGGAGAGGTCATCACGTACCTGACCTGATGCGCTTCGCAAGCAATGGCGATGCGCTGATCATCAGTGGCCACCAGCACATCGGCCAGCCGAGGCGATTGCCGCACTCGATGGTAGACCCAGGCGATCATTGGCACCCCGGCAATTGTCGCCAGGGGCTTGCCTTCGAAGCGGGTCGACTGATAGCGGGCTGGGATAACAGCGACTACGCGCATGCGGCCTCTGCGAGCTCGGCACGCCCCCGGGGCGCCGGGTACTTGTGATGCTCACTCGGGGTGACCTGCTTCAGCTCACCACCGAGGATCGTCTCCGCCTGGCGGATGGCTGCGACGTAGTCGGCGAAGGCCGAGGTCGAAAGATCCATCGCCACCGCATCGAAATGCGCCCAGTCGGTCACGCCGAGCTTTACGTGCTTCTCAACCATGCGCGCGCCCGCGGCGACCGCGAGCACAGACGCGAGAGCGCCTAGATCGTGGCTCGAGTACGCCGGCTTGATGCGAGGGTTGATCTGGGCGAGGTCGCGGTAGTGTCTGACGACGCCGACATGGCAATCGGCAGGCGGCGTCGGATAGGCAGAGTTGGCGTGCATGAGGTACAGGCACGGACAGTGGTCGAACGTCCGCAAGATCCACTGCTCGTAATGGTGGTCAGTCATGCCGGTCGAAACCACGACCGAGCCCCGGTGTCGGCGCGCAACCGCGCTTATAAATTCAGTGTGCTCAGATATCGTGGATGGCAGCTTGATCAGGCCCGGATCGAATTGAGAAATGAGATCGAGCGAAGGCTCGTCCAGGACCGACACAAACCAGCCAATGCCAAGTTCGCCGCATAGTCGGTCAACAAAGGCAAAATCGTCCTCCGTCAGCTCAAGGGCAAACCTGTAGTCGGCGAATGTACTGCCAAACGGTGATTGGTATGACGAACGGAGCCTGTCAGCGCTGTAGAAGGTCGCGACGTCGCGCTTCTGGAGCTTGATATAGTCGGTGCCGGCGGCCGCCGAGCGGCGGATCAATTGCTCAAGCCGCTGACGGCTACCGAAGTGATTGGTCGTAATTTCGGCCACTATGCTCACGCGAGATGGCGCCTGTAAGCCGGCCCCAAGTGCACCAGACGCAGCCCCCACGCTCATATCCAACGCCCCAAAGCTACCCCACTCCACTATGGTTAGCTCGTAGCCGAATGCAACGCGAGGGTGCGCCCTCATGCCGGCGCTCGACGATTCCTGGCACAGGGGCCGCGGCCGGCCCGCACGTCTACCGTCCTCCCCACCATGCCCCTCGCCGATGAGGCGACACGCTGTGGGTACCGTCCCGACAAGTCGCTGTCTGGTGGCGGAGCTTAGCTCCATGGCCATAAGGGACATGCACTAGGCCAAGGGACAGCCGCAACTCATCGACTGCGAGTGCGCCGAACCGCCGCCATGGCTGTTCGCAACGGCAGCGAGGTCCCAGCGACCATCGCGCCGGCCACACGCCAGCGTAGTAGCCTCCGCACCCCCCATCCTGTATGGGGCAAGCCATGACTGGACTGCGACGCCTGCTCGCTCTCGGCGGCCTCCTCATTGCCGCGGTCTTTGGGCTCCTGTCGGGGACCGCCGCCGGCCGCGCCCAAGCTGTGACCAACTATCTGTCCGTGGCGGGGCCGATCGTCATCGGCGGCGTCGAGCATCGCCTTGCCTGGAGCTCCAATCCGTTCACGGGCTACTACAAGCACGAATACCTTCCCAAAGGACAGACGCTCGAACGGTTCGAGCGCATGGTGTTGCTGGACCTTCTGGTTTCGGACGCGGACGTCGCGCGCGTGGCCGGTGCGCAGGTCGACACCCTCCAAGCGCGCAAGGCGCGAGACCCGGTCGCGAACGTCGCGGTCATCCGCAACGCCGACAAGGGCGAAATCATCGTCGACTTCGTTCTCAGCGGAAAGGCGGCCGACGGCGGCGACGTGATCGAGTGGAACGCCTATCGTTACGTTCCCCATCGGGACGGCGTGCTGATGATGGGCCTCAGCCGGCGTGGCTACGGCGGAGATCGCGTGGCCTTCCTCAAGAACCTGAAGACCGAGCGCCCAGCCGCAATCAAAGCTCTGGCGGCGCAGCCGATCCCGGTGGTCCGGTTGAAGCCGTGAGGTAGCCGGCGAGCTTGCGGTGCGGCTGAGGCGGCTCAATCCCGACACGCTTCGGCAAGATTACCCCAGCAGCGACTGGTGCGCACCGACGCCGGCCAGCACCCCGGCAGCGGAAGCAAGCGTGGCGTTGTGCATGGCGGCGGCAGCGTCGCCCGCCGCATAGACACCCGGGACGGTGGTCTGCTTCCACTCGTCCACGCGCAGGTGCTGACCCGTGTGGCCCGCCTCGACGGCGCAGCCGAGCTGACCGGCGAGAGGGCTCGCCAGTTGTGTCTTGGGCGCGGTGAACAGCGCGTGGACCGGCACGGTCCGCCCGTCGGCGAGCCGCACCGCATCGAGCGCCGGCGCGTCGCCCAGCAGCGCAACGATGGGTGTGGGTTCGATCGCGACACCACGGGCGGCGAGCCGCTCCCTGAGCTCGTCGGTGATCTCGAAGTGACCTTGGGTGAAGAAGGTCGTCGGCCCCCAATCGGGGATCAGCATGGCCTGATGATCGGCCATGGGATGGTTGGCCAGGACGCCGAGCCCCCGTCCGGCCACCTCGTAGCCGTGGCAATAGGGGCAGTGCAGCACCGTCTCGCCCCAGCGGGCCTCGAGGCCGGGGATCGGCGGCAGCTCGTCGCGCACGCCCGTCGCCAGGATCAGGCGGCGGCCTTGGACCACGCTGCCGTCGTCGAGCGAGACGGCGAAGCGATCGCGCTCGCCACCGGCGGCGATGGCGGTGCCGTGATGTGCGGCGACCGTGGGATAGGCGCGGAGCTGCCTCAAGCCCTCGGCCATGATGGCGCCGGGCGCCACGCCGTCCTGGCCCAGGAAGCCGTGCGCGGCTTTGGCAAAGCGGTTGCGCGGCAGGCCGGCGTCGACCAGCAGGATGGGGCGGCGGGCGCGGGCCAGCTGCATCGCGGCCGACAGGCCGGCGAAGCTGCCGCCGATGATGATGGCGTCATAGGACACGGCGTCTGCTCCTCGGTCTCATGGCGACGGCGGCCTGAGCAGGTCCGCAGTCACGTATCTAATTAAGTTACATGATGATGCCAACCTGGCTCCCGACACGCAACCCTATTCGTTACGTGAGCAGCTCGCCTTATGATCTGCCGGTGGAGATCAGGAGGCCCATCCCGTGAGAAACGACAGCCGGCTGTCGCGCATGCTGCATGCCCTGATCCACATGGACCGGCATGCGGGTACGGCCACGTCGGAGGCGCTGGCCGAGATGCTGAGCACCAATCCGGTGGTGGTGCGTCGGACCATGGCGGGGCTGCGGACCGCCGGTTATGTGCGCTCCGAGAAGGGCCACGGCGGCGGCTGGGCCCTCGCCCGACCGCTCGACGAGATCACCCTGCGCGACATCTACCAGGCGCTCGGCGCCCCCCACCTGTTCGCCATCGGGCTTTCGGTCGACCATCCGGAATGCCTGGTGGAGCAGGCCGTGAACAGCGCGCTCGGCGCGACCATGCACGAGGCCGAAAACCTGGTGCTCCGGCGCTTCGGCGAGGTCACCCTGGGCGACCTCGCGCGCGACTTCGATGCGCGCTTCGAAGCCGTATGCAGGCCGGCGTCGCCGCCCCGAGCGGCACGCCCGCGCAAAGCTCCTCGCTGACCGACATCTGGTCGCCTGTCGGCTCCAGCATGCGCGGAACGTCCTTTGGCCGTCGGATCGCAGTCCGCACAGCAAAGGAGTCCTGCATGCCCACGATCGTCTCCCATCTCTGGTTCGAGAAGGACGCGCGCCGCGCGGTCACGCTCTACGTGTCGCTGGTGCCCGAATCCGAGATCGTCAGCACGACCACGGTGCCGGCCGATACCCCGAGCGGTCCGGCGGGGAGCGTCGAGATCATCGAGTTCAGGCTGGGCGACCAGCATTTCGTCGCGCTCCAGGCCGGCCCGCTCGATCCGTTCAACCATTCGTTCTCGATCCAGGTCCGGTGCGAGACCCAGGACGAGATCGACCGCATCTGGGACGGGCTTCTCGCCGACGGCGGCACGGCCGAGCAGTGCGGCTGGTTGCGGGACCGCTGGGGCCTGTGCTGGCAGATCGTGCCGCGCGTCCTCGGGGAGATGGCCGCCGGTTCCGATCGCGCCGGCGCCAAGCGCATGACGGAGGCCATGCTCACCATGGTCAAGCTCGATATCGCAGCGCTGGAGCGGGCCTATCGCGGCGAGGACTGAACCGGCGGGCATCGGGCGAAGGCGAGGCGCGGCCTTTTCCTCTGCCGGCGGATGGCAGGTCGTTGCGCGACCTGGCCATTTTGCAGCGGCGGCATACCCCTTCACGCCTCGTCCGCGGACGAAGCGAGCGACATGGCCGGCGCGCCGTCGGCTCTGTCGGGTGGCGCCGAGCTGGCCTCGAGAGACTTGCCCTTTGTCGAGGGGCCGAAGACGAGCACGGCAAGGAAGGCCGCCAGCAGCATGCCGTCGCTGAGGAGGAAGAGCACGAGCTTGCTCTGGACGACCGAGAAGACGCCGAAGGCCAACAGCAGCAGGATCGCGCCCACGCGCCCCCATGCCGAACAGATGCCCATGCCCGTGGCGCGCACGTCGGTGGGGTACAGCTCGGGTGTATAGGTGTAGACGAAGGTGGCACCTATGCCGAGCGAGAAGGCGGTCAGCCCGCCGAACACCATCAGCATCGCCGGCTCCGTCGACAGGCCGAACAATGTTCCGAAGACGCCGGTTGCCGCGTAGGCAAGCAACGCCGCGTATTTCCGGTCCAGCCATTCGACGATGTATCCGCCGAGGATATAGGCCGGAATGAACGCCGCGAAGATGACGACCGAGAACTGGAACGATCGGGCGATCGGATATCCCTCCGAGGCCAGCAGGGTCGGCAGCACCGTCAGGAAGGTGTAGAGCACGCCATATTGGGCGAACCAGGCGATCCACAGCATGATCGTCGTCGGCAGATATTGGCGCGACACGATCGCCCAGGCCGAGAGGCGTCGCGCGGTCCGAGCGGAGCCCTTGTCCGGCCGCGCGGCCACGGGCAGGAGCGGCGCGCCGACCTCGCGCTCGACCGTGCGCTCGATCTCGCCGACGACGCGCTCCGCTTCCGCCGGCCGCCCCTTCGCCACCAGCCAGCGCGGCGACTCCGGCAGCCCCGACCGCATCAATCCGCCGAGCAGCGCGAACGGGGCCGTCAGGAACAGGGCCCAGCGCCAGCCGACGCTCGGGATGAGGTAGAGCGCCCAGATCGGCGATGCCGCCACGCCGAGCGCGAAGAAGCCCATCATCCAGCCGTTCAGCTTGCCGCGAATGCGTGACGGCCAGAGCTCGGCGAGATAGGGAGGCACGGTCGAGCTCTCGGCGCCGACGAACACCCAGGTGAAGAAATTCAGGATCGCGAAGGTGACGAGATCATCGGCAAAGCCACGCGACGCCGAGAAGACGGAATAGAGCAGCAGCGTATAGAGGATGGCCTTCTTGCGCCCGTACCGGTCGGCGATGAACCCGGATGCGAACGAGCCGATGAGATAGCCGAAGAGGCCGATGGCCGAGACGATGCCGATCTCGAAGGCGCCGAAGCTCCAGGCCGTGCGCAGATTGGCCAGCACAAACCCCGTCACGACCGTGTCGAGGGTGTCGAAGAACAGGGACAGGGCCGCGATCACCAGGACTTTCGTATGGAATCGCGACCTCGGGAGCCGGTCGAGGCGGTCCGTCAGGTTTTCGAGCGTCGTCATGTGTATTGCCCCTCTGTTGGCTGTTATGCGGTCCTCGCGTCGTTGGCCGACGCCGTGTCCCTGGCGACGGCGGTGCCAGGTGTGAAGCGGCCATAGCCGGGCTCGCCCACCACCTTGCCCTCGCGCATGACGATCTCGCCGCGGACGATGGTGTAGACTGGCGCACCCTTGGCTTTGATGCCGTCCCACACCGTATATCCAGCCTTTGAGTGCATATCGTCGGCCGCGAATACGATCTCCTTGTTCAGATCGACGATCGTCATATCGGCGTCGGCTCCAACCGAAAGCGATCCTTTTCTTGGATACATGCCGAAGATCTGAGCTGGCCGCTCGGAGCACAGCCGCACCACCTCGCCGAGGGTCAGCCGCCCTTCGTTGACGGCGTTCATGGCGAGGGCGACGAACTCCTGGACCCCGGTTCCGCCGAGCGGGACCGAGAACATGTCCTGCCACCCGGGCTCGACCTCCTCGGCGGTGTGCGGCGCGTGCTCCAGCACCAGAACATCGGCGACGCCATTGGCGATGCTCGCCCAGCTGGCCTCCGGGGTGGAGGGCACGAAACAGCTGCGCGGGCCGACCTTGGCAAGCTGCTCGGGCGTCATGAGCATGGTGGCAAAATCGAGCTCGGCCGTGACGGCCTGGCCGAGATCGAGCTTCGCGTGGCGGATCATCTCGAAGGCGCCGACGGGCATCAGCCCGACGTGGAGAACATGCAGCCGCACGCCGGCGATGCCGGCATAGTAGAGCGAGGCCGCCAGCCCGGCCGCCATGCCGTGGCCGTACATGTAGCCCTTGACGTGGGACTCGGCGAAGGCGGCGAAATCGGTGCGGCCCTTGTCGATATAGTCCCTGAACGTCAGCCGCTTGACCCATTCGGGGTCGTCGTGGTGGACGGCCGCGACCAGGCCGGCGTCGCGCGTCGCCTCGTAGAGCTCGTAGAGGATGCCATGGTCGAGCACGCCCAGCTCGGAGATGTAGGGGTACACCTCCTTGATGTGGCGGGTATTGAAGACCTTGATGCCGATGGCGCCGGCCTTGGCCAGAGCGTCCACGGTCCGCGGGTAGAGCCCGCCGCCGTAGAGGCCGTAATCGACATAGGCCTTGGGCGCCACGATCTCCTTCTTCTGCTCGAATGTCTCGAGTGACGTCGGGTGCGGCTCGTTGTTGGTCATGTCGATGCAGAAGGTGATCCCGCCGGCCGCGGCCGCGCGCGTGCCGGTGGCGAAATCCTCCTTGTAGGTGTGGCCGGGATCGCGGAAGTGGCAGTGGACGTGCCAGAAGCCGGGCATCACGTGGAGGCCGCGGGCATCGATGCGGCGGCGGGCCGCCGGAAACGGTCCGCCGACGGCGGCGATGCGCCCGCCCAGAACGGCGATGTCCGCCGGTTCCGACGCCGCAGCCGTCGTTAATGTGCCGTTCTCGACGACCAGATCATACAGGGGTTCCATCCAGCGCCTTCCGTGAGGGAGCGCGGTGCAGTCCACATGCCCGTGGCGCCGCGCTCGTTCATACTTTGTGTATGAAATTTTGCATATTCCGTGTATGAAATGTAAAGGAGAAAAGATGGTCTCGACGCGCTCAAAATCGCGCCAGGCTCCGCGCGAGCCCAAGGGCAGTGCCGCATCCAACGCCTATGCGATCCTGCGCGAGGCGATCATCCAGCGGCTGCCGCCGGGCTCGGCGCTCGACGAGGAGGTCTTCGGCCAGCTCGGCCTGTCACGCACGCCGGCGCGCGAGGCGCTCGGACGGCTGGCGGGCGAACGGCTCGTCGAGCTGCTGCCCAACCGTGGTGCCCGGGTGATGCCGATGGGCTGGAAGGAGGTGCGGGAGCACCTGGAGGCGCTCGACGTGATCCAGCGTCTCGTCACCCGGTGGGCCGCCCTGCGGCGCTCGGACGCCGACATGAAATGCATCGACCAGGAGCGCCTGAGCTTCGAGGCGGCGGCGAAAGCCCGCAACGGCGTCGAGATGACCGAGGCCAACTGGCGGTTTCACACGGCGATCGGCGCCAGTTGCCGCAACGCCATCTTCGACCGCGTCTACCGCCAGATCCTCACCGAGTCCCTGCGCCTCGACCGGCACGCCATGTTCGCGGAATCGTTCCCGTCACCCGCCGCCCATGTCGCGCATGCCGACCGCATCATCGCTGATCATGTCGCGATGACCGACGCCATTCGCGCCGGTGACGCGGACCAGGCCGAGATCACGGCCCGGGTCCACACCGAACTGGCGCGCAAGCGCATCGGCGAATTCATCACCGGATCGATGAGCCCGGCGATGGACCTCTCCGTCGACCTACCGAAGGAGGACAAGCGTGTGTGAGGTCTGCGCCATCTTCGGCGCCGGAGAGCACTGGAGCGATTTCGGGCGGATGCGCAACGAGCGCTTTCCCTTCGCCGACATCCGCCACTATCGCGCCGAGCGCCGCCGCCGCATCGCCATCGTCAACCTGCTGCTGGCGCCGACCGGCAGCCGTTGCGAGGATTGGGACGGCGAGGCGTTGCTGATCGTCGACAGCAGCGGGCGGTCGCGGGTGGCACAAACCCTGTCGGACCTCTGGCCGGCGATCGAGACGCTGACCGGCCGCCCGATCGATCCTCTGGCACCGCACTTCGCCCGGGGGATCGAGCCTTGAACGCGCGCCTGCCGCTCTTCATCGTCACCGGCTTCCTCGGCAGCGGCAAGACCACGCTGGTCCAGCGCCTGCTGCGCGACGCGTCGGCGGGCGGCACCGGCGTCGTCGTCAACGAATTCGGCGAGATCGGCCTCGACCACACGCTGATGGTGCACGCCGACGAAAAGCTCGAGCTGGTGGACGGCGGCTGCATGTGCTGCGCCCGCCGCCCAGACATCGGCCGCGCGGTGCGCGACCTCGTCGTGAAGGCGCGGCGGAGCGGGGATACCGGCCTCGACCGCCTGCTGATCGAGACCACCGGCCTCGCCGACCCCTCCCCCATCGTCTCGGTTATCGGCAAGGACCCGTGGATGCGCGCCAATATCCGTCTCGCCGGCGTCATCTGCGTGCTCGACGCCGTCAACGGGCCGCGCACCCTTGCGGCGCATCCGGAGGCCAGCCGTCAGATCGCCATCGCCGATACGGTCGTCGTCACCAAGACGGACATGCGCGGCGCAGCCCGCTTGGAGGCGCTCACCTCCGCCGCTCACGCGATTGCACCCGACGTCCGCATCCTCGATGCGCAGGCGCCGGAGTTCGATATCGCCGAGGTCTTCAGCGGCGATGACGGCATGGGCAGGGCGGCCGCACCCGGCTTCGTCGCCGACGACCCGGCCCACGCCAGCGCGTGGACCTCCTTCGTCCTGCCGTTCGACCGGCCGATCGACTGGCCCGCCTTCACGCTCTGGCTATCGGCATTGCTCCATGCCCACGGCAGCCGCATCCTGCGCGTCAAGGGACTGATCCGGACCACCGCATCGCGCGGCCCGCTCGTCGTGCACGGCGTCCAGCACGTCGTCTATCCGCCGCGTCACATGAACGCCGAGGACGATCGTGGCCAGCCGGGCTTCCTCGTCTTCATCACCAAAGAGATCGCCCGCGACCAAGTGGTACGGAGCCTCGAGGGTTTCCTGTCCGCCGTCGACACAGCCGCGATCCCGGCCGAACCGAGCGTCGCCCGAAGCTCGAACATATCCCGATCGGCCAGCTTCATGTATCGCAGCGAAGGGTGACAAGGCGGCAGGTGCCGGCCGACCATCAGGGCACCCCGTAGGCCGCCAACCGCTCTTGCAATATCGCATGCGATATCCAATATGACGTATGAGGTTGGTTCTCGACACGTCGGCAATGGTCGCCGCGATGCGGAGTAGTGCCGGCGCATCCCGCCGCCTCCTGGTCGCGGGTTTGGAGCGGCGGCTCACGCTGTTGGCCTCGGTGCCGTTGATGATCGAGTATCAGGCGGTCTTGACGCGGCGCGAACATTTGCAAGCAGCCCGGCTGACCGTCGAAGAGGTGGACGTATTGCTCGACGCAATCGCGGCGGTGGCAACTCCCGTGAGGCTCGCCTTCCTGTGGCGGCCGGCTGTTCGCGACGCAAACGACGATATGGTGCTGGAGGCCGCGGTGAACGGACGGGCCGACGCAATTGTAACGTTCAACATCCGCGATTTCGGCGAAGTAGGACGGCGTTTTGGGATCGCAGTGCTGCCGCCAGGCGAAGCCGTGCGGCTGATGGAGGGCAAGCCATGAGGAAAAGCAATTTTGCGCTGAGGCTGCAGCCCTCTCTTCTCGAAGAAGCCCGCAAGATTGCCGACGCTGAAGGCGTGGCGCTGAACCAGTTCATCAATGTGGCGGTTGCGGAGAAGCTTTCGGCATTGCGGACGGAAAGCTATTTTGCCGAGCGCGCCGCCCGCGCCGATATTCCGCGAGTACTCGACATCCTGGCGCGCGCCGGCGTCGACAACCCGCCCATGGAGGGCGACGCCCTCCCGGGTGAGGTCGATTGAAGGAGAAGGCAGCCACCGCCGGGCCGTAACGGCCCGGTGGGAGTTGCTGGGTCGCCCGTGGCTATTCGGCAGCCTGCGCCACAGGAGCCGCGGCGCCGATCCGGGCGATGATCTCGTCGACGGTGAGGATCTTGGCGAAGGCAACGCCGAGCGTCGCCAGCGTCGCCTTCTTGATCTCGGCGACGCTCAGGCCGCCGGCCGGGAAGGTCTCGGTTCCGTCGCTGGGGAAGAAGACGTGGTAGTCGCGCATGCCGGCTTCCCGCGCCGTGGTCTCGCAGCAGATATTGGTGCAGATGCCGCTGACGATGATGCTGTCGATGCCATTCGAGCGCAGGATCAGGTCGAGGTCGGTGCCGGTGAACGAGCCGTAACGCGGCTTGTAGAGCATGATGTCGTGCGGGCCGACCTCGATGCCCGGATGCAGCTTCGCGGTCTCGCTGCCTTCGGCGATGTAGCCGGCACGCACCGGCTCGATCAGCTCGCCCATGGTGCCCTGGTTGGTGCCGTCCTTGCGGGTGACGTGCAGGGTGTGGATCACCATCATGCCGGCCTCGCGGCAGGCGGCCGCCAGCTTGTTGACCACCGGCACCAGCGCCGGCCCGTCCGGCGCCGACAGCGGCGTGCCCTCGACGAAGGCGTTCTGCATGTCGACGTTGACGAGCGCGGTGCGCGACGGAACGAGCTCATAGTCGGCCATGGCGGCATCTCCTGGGCTGGCGGAACGATGCGTCACGCTAGCGGGCGCGTGAATTCCTTTCCATGTCAAATATCCGCACCCTATGCCCGGCGCTGCCCAATGTTTCGCAGGATTGCCGCGCCATCGGGCAGCGGCCGCTAGAGCGCTTCCGCGATTGGGTGGACTCACCCAATCGCAGGAGAGGCGCTCGAAATGCGCTAGCCCACCAGCAGCGCCTCGATGCCGGCGGCGATGGCGAACACCTTATGGTCGGCATTAGCGATACCGGCGATGCTCAGGCCCACCGGCGCACCGCCGGCCGCCGCGATCGGCAGCGAGATGGCGCAGCCGTCGATGAGGTTGATCAGCGCGGGATTGCGCAGCGCCAGCGTATTGGCCCGGCCGAAGGTCTCGTCGGTCGCCAGGTCGGCGATCCGCGGCGGCAAGGTTGCCGCCGTCGGCATGACGATCGCGTCGTAGGGGGCGAACCGCGCCTCGACGCGGGCTATGAGGCCGCGCCGCGCCGCCAGCAGATCGAGGTAGTCGGCGGCGGTCTGGGCGGCCCCCTTCTCGATGCGGCTCAGCACGCGCGGGTCGTAGCTGGGGCCGGCCTCGGCGATGAGCGAGCGGTGCCAGGCGTAGCTTTCCGCCGCCGCGAAGCCGCCCTTGGCATTCATGGCGCCGACCTCGGCGAACTCGGGCACGGCGATGCGCGACACGCGCGCCCCTGCCCGCTCCAGGGCTGCAAGCGCCTGCTCGAAGGCGGCCGCCACCTCCGGATCCAGGTCGTCGAGAACGACGGTGGTCGGAACGGCGAACCGCAGCCCGGCCGGGCCGAGGGGCACGACCGACGCTGCCGGGCTATCGGCGAGCACCGCGTCGAGCGCGGCGCAGCAGGCGACCGAGCGGGCGAGCGGGCCGATCGAGTCGAGGCTCGGCGACAGCGGCACGCAGCCCTGCTGCGGCACGCGCCGCGCCGTCGGCTTGTAGCCGACGATGCCGCAGAAGGCGGCCGGGATGCGGCAGGAGCCGCCGGTGTCGGTGCCGAGCGCGCCGTGGGCCATGCCGTCGGCCACGGCCACGGCGCCGCCGGAGGTGGAGCCGCCGGAGACACGCCCCACCGCCCGCTCGAAGGGAGCACGCGGGTCGCCGTAGTGCGGGTTCAGCCCCAAGCCCGAATAGGCGAACTCGGTCATGTTGGCGCGGCCGATCATGATGAACCCCGCCTGCCGCAGCCGCGCCACCGCAGCGGCGTCGTGCGCGGCGGCAGGGCGGCCGGCAAGCGCCTTGGAGCCCGCCGTGGTCACCCCGCCGGCGATGTCGAACAGGTCCTTGATGGCGAGCGGAATGCCGGCGAGCGGCGACGGCGCCGCTCCCGCCCGGCGCAACAGGTCCATGGCGTCGGCGGCGCGCCGCGCCGATTCGTGAGCGACGCTGACGAACGCCCGCGCCCCCTCGCCGGCCGGATCGTCGATCCGCGCCAGGCACTCCTCGACCAGTTGGCGGCTGGTGGTCGCGCCGGCGGCGAGGGCGTGGGCGAGCGAGGCGAGGGTCGGTGTGCTGGTCGGCATGGCGGGTTTCCTGGAGGTGAACGCGGGCGTATCTAACGCGCGTCACGACCGAGCGCACCTGTCTCGCCGTCGCGCGGCGGGACGCCCGGGCGTGGATCTTGCGTCCCGTGGGGGAAACCAAGGGAGACCGCGCCATGAACGCCCTGCCCGCCCACCCGGATCCCGCGGAGGACGCCGCCGCCCTCGCCGCCGAGCTCGAAGCGCTGGTGGCGACGGCGCGGGGCGACGCCCGCGAGGACCCGTTCGGCAACCCGGTGCTGTTCGTGGCGCTGTGGCTGACGCGGCGCATGGACCGCGGCGAGCTGGGCGAGGACGCGGCGCGCGCGCTGTTGCAGCATCTCGGGCGCGCCGCCGTCGTCGATCGCGCCGGCCGGCTGCGGGCTTACGTCGGGCTCGATGACGATGCCGACGCGCCCTTCGCGGCGCTGGCGGAGCGCCTGGCCGCGCCGCCGGCCGGCGGCGAGGCGCCGAGCTTCGAGGCCTTCGCCGCGCAGGCCGGCTGCAACCGCTTCGCCGCGGTGTTCACCGCCCATCCCACCTTCGGCATGCGGCGCGACCTGGCCCACGCCATCGCCGACATGGCGACCGTGACGGCGGACCGCGCCGCCCGCCTCGGCCCCGACGCGCTGTCGTTCCGCCCGGACCCGGGCATCACGCTGCAGGACGAGTTCGCCCAGGCGCGCTTCGCCGTGCGCCACGCGCGCGACGCGATCGACCGGCTCAACGCCGCGCTGCTCGCCGCCGCGCGCCAACGCTGGCCGGAGCGGTGGACGGCGTTCACGCCGCAGCCGGTCACGCTGGCGTCGTGGGTCGGTTGCGACACCGACGGGCGCACCGACATCGGCTGGTGGGACACGCTGCGCTACCGGCTCGAATCGAAGCGCGGCCAGTTCACCCGCATGATCGAGAAGCTGCCGGACATCGCGGCGGCCGCAAAGGTCCGCAGCATGGTGCAGGCCGCGCTCGACGCGGTCGAGCGGCAGCTGGCCAAGGCACCGGCGTCGGGACGGCAGCCGGCCCTGGAGGAGCTGCGCGACTTCGCCCTGGTCCTGGTCGGCGAGCGCGAGACGGCCATTCACGAGGCATCCGGCCTGATCGCCGCCATCGACCGGGCCATCGCCGCAGCCCCCGACGACGAAGCCCGGCTGACACTCTGCCTGATCAAGGCGGGTTGCGCCGCCCACGGCGCCTCGATCGCGCTGCCGCACTTCCGGCTCAACGCCTCCCAGCTTCACAACGCCTTGCGCGGCGTCATCCGGCTCGAGTCCGAGCCGACGGAACCCGCCCAGCGCCGCGCCTTCCTGGCCGCGGTCAACGGCGCGCTCGCGGCGGTCGAGCCGGTGGCTGTCGACTTCGGCGCGTTGGCGGCCGAGCGGGCCTCGGCGGCGCGCATGATGATGACCATCGCGCAGATCGTGAAGCACGTGGACGGCTCGCGTCCGGTGCGCTTCCTCGTGGCCGAGACGGAGACCGGCTACACCCTGCTCAGTGCGCTGTGGCTGGCCCGCCGCTTCGGCATCGCCAACAAGGTCGAGATCTCGCCCCTGTTCGAGACCTCGGACGCCCTCGAGCAGGGCCCGCGCATCATCGACGAGGCGCTGCGCAGCCCCCATTGGCGCAGCTACCTGAAGCAGCACGGCCGGCTCTGCATCCAGTTCGGCTACTCCGATTCCGGCCGCTACATCGGCCAGATCGCCTCCACCTTCTGGGTCGAGCGCCTGCGCGCCCGCATCGGCGAGCTCCTCGTCCGCTACGGCCTCACCGACCTCGAGCTCGTCATCTTCGACACCCACGGCGAATCCGTCGGTCGCGGCGCCCACCCGGCGAGCCTCGCCGACCGCCTCGCCTACCTGGACCCGCGCTGGTCGCGGCGCATGTTCGCGCGTTCAGGCATCCGCACCGTGCACGAGACCAGCTTCCAGGGCACCGACGGCTACCTGCTCTTCGGCACCGGGCCGCTCGCCGCGGCGACGATCGCCCGCATCGCCGAGCACAGCTTCGCCGACGTCGCATCGGACGTGGCTGACCCGGTCTACGACGAGCCCGATTTCGCCACCGAGTTCTTCCAGACCGTGCGCCAGGAGATGAACGCGCTGGTCGACGACCCCGGCTATGCCGCGCTCATCGGCACCTTCGGCCCGTCGCTGCTGGACAAGACCGGCTCGCGCCCGGCGGCACGCCAGTCCGACGCCGGCGGCCCCGCGCTCATCCGCCATCCGCGCGAGCTCCGGGCCATCCCCAACAACGCCATCCTCCAGCAGCTCGGCTGGCTGGCCAACAGCCTGCATGGCATCGGCCAGGCCGCCTCGCGGGCGCCGGACCTGTTCCGCGCCATGCGCGAGCGCTCGGACCGCTTCGGGCGGGCGCTGCGGCTGGCCGAGCACGCCATGGGCGCGAGCGACCTCGACGTGCTGCGCGCCTACCTCGATACGCTCGATCCGGGTAGCTGGTTCGACCGGGCCCGGCGCACCGCGCGCGAAGGCCGCCGCGACGAGCTGATCGGCGTCGCCGTCGCGCTGGAACAGCTCGACCACGCGCCGTCGCTGCGCCGCCTGTTCGGCCGCTTCGCCACCGACTGGCTCAAGCTCAAGGCGGCAGCGGGCGAGACGCCGGGGATGCCGGCGCGGCTCGCCGCCATGCATGCGCTGAGGCTGGCCGCCATCCATCGCATCTGGCTGCTGGCCATGCACATCCCGGATTTCCGCCCCCAGGGCGGCGTCACGCGCGAGGCGTTGATCGAGCGCCTGCTCAGGCTCGACGTGCCGGGCTCGCTCGAAGTGCTGGCCGACGTGTTTCCGCTCAATCCGGATCCGACGGTCGGGCTCGATTTCGGCGAGCCGCCGGGGCCGCGCGAAGGCGGCACCTACGAGGCGCTGCACCGCGACGTGTTCGCGCCGATGCGCCGCGCCTTCGAGCTGGTGCGCGAGATTTCGGGCGCCATCCAGCACGACATCGGCGCCTTCGGGTAGGCGGCTCAGCGCCAGCCCAGCGCGGGAGCGACGTGGGTCAGGATCGCCTCGATAGCATGGGCGTTGTAGGCGACGCCCAGCTGGTTGGGGACGGTCAGGAGCAGCGTGTCGGCCTCGGCGATGGCTTCGTCGGCCTTGAGCTGCTCGATGAGGATGTCCGGCTCGGCGGCGTAGCCACGACCGAAGATCGCCCGCGTTTTCTCGTCGATGAAGCCGATCTGATCCTCGCCCTGCTCTCCACGCCCGAAGTAGAGCCGGTCGCGGTCGTCCACCAGCGCGAAGATGCTGCGGCTGACCGAGACTCGCGGCTCGCGGGCGTGCCCGGCCTCCGTCCAGGCGGCACGGAAGGCCCGGATCTGGGCCGCCTGCTGGACGTGAAAGGGCTCGCCCGTCTCGTCGTCCTTGAGCGTCGAGCTTTGCAGGTTCATGCCGAGCTTCGCCGCCCACACCGCCGTGGCGTTGGAGCCGGCCCCCCACCAGATCCGGTCGCGCAAGCCCTCCGCATGGGGCTCGAGGCGCAGCAGGCCCGGCGGATTGGGGAACATCGGCCGCGGGTTGGGCTCGGCGAAGCCCACGCCCCGCAGCACATCGAGCAGCACCTCGGTGTGGCGCCGGCCCATGTCGGCGTCGCTCTGCCCCTCGGCCGGCCGGTAGCCGAAGTAGCGCCAGCCGTCGATCACCTGCTCCGGCGAGCCTCGGCTGATGCCGAGCTGCAGGCGCCCGCCGGCGATGAGGTCGGCCGCGCCGGCATCCTCGGCCATGTAGAGCGGGTTCTCATAGCGCATGTCGATGACCGCCGTGCCGATCTCGATGCGGCTGGTCTTGGCCCCGACCGCCGCCAGCAACGGGAATGGCGCAGCGAGCTGACGGGCGAAGTGATGGACGCGGAAATAGGCGCCGTCCGCGCCCAGCTCCTCGGCGGCGACGGCCAGATCGATGGATTGCAGCAGCGCGTCGCCCGCCGAGCGCGTCTGCGATTGCGGCGAGGGCGTCCAATGCCCGAACGAGAGGAATCCGATCTTTTTCATGATGATCCAGCCTACCCCGACGGCCCGGATGTAGGTGCACCGCCGCGCCTCCACCAGCCAGGCCTCGGTCAGCGCGCGGTCATCGAGCCGAACACGGCTCGGCCACGCCCACCCGCTCAGTTCACCTGGCGCTCGCGGCCGGCCCAGAACGGCTTGCGCAGCGCTGCCTTGTCGACCTTGTTGACGCTGGAGAGCGGCAGCTCGGCAGCGAAGTCGACGCTGCGTGGGCATTTGTAGTCGGCGATCCGCTCGCGGCACCAGGCGATGAGGGCGTTCGCATCGAGATCGCTGCCGGCCCGCGGCACGACGACCGCGTGCACCGCTTCGCCCCACTTGGCATCGGGGATGCCGATGACGGCCCCCTGCACCACGTCGGGATGCTCGGCCAGGGCGTTCTCGACCTCGGTGGAATAGACGTTCTCGCCGCCGGAGATGATCATGTCCTTGGTGCGGTCGACGACGTAGAGATAGCCGTCGGCATCGAAGCGTCCCGCGTCGCCCGTGTGCATCCAACCACCGCGCAGCGCCTGCGCCGTGAGCTCCGGCCGGCGCCAGTAGCCGCGCATCACGTTCGGGCCCCGCACCAGGATCTCGCCGACCTCGCCGGCCGGCAACGTGCGGTCCTGCGTATCGGCGACCCGCACCTCCACGTTCGGCACGGGCCGGCCGGCCGAGCGCAGCCGGTGCGCCGGGGCCTCCGGCCGATGGTCGTCGGCGCCGAGGAAGGTGGCAAGGGGCGACAGCTCGGTCATCCCGTAGGACTGCATGAAGCGCACGCCCGGCAGCGCCTCCATGGCCCGCCGCAGCAGCGCCTCCGGCATGGGGGCGGCGCCGTAGGTGACGGCGCGCAGGCTGGAGAGATCGTGCGCGTCGAAATCCGGCTGCCCGAGGATCATGCCGAGCATGGTGGGCACCACGGTCAGCGCGGTTATGCGATGGCGCGCCACCGCCGCCAGCACCTCCGCCGGGGCGAAACGCGGCAGCACCACGTGGCGGCCGCCGACCAGCGTGGTGCCGAGCACGCGGCCGCCGGCGGCGAGGTGGAACAGCGGCCCCGCGTGCAGGTGCACCAGCGTCTCGTCGAAGCCGGTCAGCGCCCCGGTATTCGTCGCGTTGAACATCAGGTTGCCGTGGCTGAGCATGACGCCCTTGGCGCGCCCGGTTGTGCCGCCGGTGTAGAACAGGCAGGCGATGTCATCGCCGCCGCGGCCGGCATCGGCCGACGGCTCCGCGGCCGCCAGCGCCGCCTCGTAGTTGAGCATCCCGGCCGGCGTGTCGCCGTCGCCGGCAAAGATCACCTGGGTGATCGACGGCGCAGCCGCCCGGACGGGATCGGCCTGGGCAGCGAAGGCGTCGTCGACGATGAGCACGGTGGGCTCGGCGTCCGTCGTCTGCTCGATGATCTCGCGCAAGGAAAAGCGCGTGTTGAGCGGGCAGACAATGCCACCGCTCCACAGTGTTCCGTAGTAATACTCGACGTAGCGGTCGCTGCTGGCGGCGAGCATGGCGACGCGCCCGCCCTCGCCCACGCCCGCCTGGCGCAAGACCGTGGCGAGACGAGCGACGCGGTCGGCGAACTGCGACCAGGTGCGGGAGCGCTCACCGAAGACCAGGGCCGTCTCGCCGGGCCGGCGGGCCGCGGCCCGCGCGAGGGGTTCCGTCAGCTGCATGGGCTCGTTCTCCCGTCCTGTGTCGGCTCGGCGGGTTCAATATCGAAGAGCAGGTTAGCGGCTCATGAACCCGGTTCCGCGCCGCGAATACTGGCCGTTAGCCCGCAAACACCTCAGGTCGTCATGGCCGGGCTTGACCCGGCCATCCATCGACTTAGAACGAACCGTTGCGGGTTGCGCCTGTATCAGATTTTTACTGAGTAGATGGATGGCCGGGTCAAGCCCGGCCATGACGGCGCCGAGGCCGGAGGCTCACAGCCCGCCGTTGACCACCAGGCACTGGCCGCTGACGTAGTCGCTGTCGGGGCTGCAGAACAGGTAGACGGAGCCGGCCGCCTCCTCCGGCGTGCCGCCGCGGCCGAGCGGGATCATCTGGTTCATGGCCGAGAGCCGGCCGCCCTGGACGCCCACCTTCACCTCGCGGCCCTGCACCTCGATGGTGCCCGCCTCGCCCTCCTGCAACGGCTTGGTCAGCCGTGTCTGGATGTAGCCGAAGGCGACAGCATTGACGGTGACGGCATAGCGCCCCCACTCCTTGGCCACCGCCTTGGTCAGCCCGACGATGCCGGCCTTGGCCGACGAATAGTTGGACTGGCCGGCGTTGCCGTTGACGCCCGAGGTCGAGGAGATGTTGACCACCTTGCGGACGATGCGCTCGCCGCGGCTCTTCTCGGCCTCGGTCGCCACCTTCAGATGGTCGAAGAAGGCGCGCAGGATGCGGAACGGCGCCGACAGGTGCAGGCCGATGATGGCGTCCCACTGTTCGTCGGTCATCTTCTGGATGACGTTGTCCCAGGTATAGCCAGCGTTGTTCACCAGGATGTGGCAGTCGCCGAAGCTATCGACCGCGGTCTTGACTACGCGCGGGCCGAAATCGAGCGCCGCTACGTCGCCGTTGCAGGCCACCGCCTTGCCGCCCAGCTTCTCGATGAGCGCGATGGTCTCCTGCGCCGGCCCCTCGTCCAGGTCGTTGACGACGATGCTGGCTCCCTCGCGCGCCAGGCGCAGCGCGATCTGCTGGCCGATGCCGCGGCCCGAGCCGGTGACGATGGCGACGCGGCCGTCGAGTTGTCCCATGGGTGTCTCGTCCTTCCCAGATTTTCTATTTAACGTTTAGTAGAATTTCGACTACATTGGCACTTGTCAAGAGGCTCGATCGACGGGGGAGGAATGCGCACCGCGACGCGGACTCAGCGCTTCGACAGCAAGCGGGACGAGGTGCTGCGGGCGGCCGGGCGCGTCTTTGCCCGGCTCGGCTTCCATACGGCGACGCTGGCCGATATCGGCGCCGAGCTCGGCACCACGGCCGCCGCGCTCTACTATTACGCCAAGTCGAAGGACCAATTGTTCGGCGACTGCCGGCAGATCGGCCTCGATGCCATCGACGCCGCGCTGGAGGAAGGCCGCACCGCGGGCGCCGACGGCTGTGGGCGGCTCTCCATCTTCTTCCGCCGCTACGCCGAGCTGATCGTCAGCGACTTCGGCCGCTGCCTGGCGCTCGCCAACCCGAGCGACATCCCGCCGGGGCTGCGCGAGGTCAGCCGCGCCCGCCAGGGGGCCGTACGCCGGGAGGTGCAGGGCCTGATCCGCGCCGGCATCGCCGACGGCTCGATCCGCCCCTGCGACGACCTCCTGATGGCGAACATGCTGTTCGGCGCCTTCAACCATCTGCCGCGCTGGTGGGCGCCCGCTGGTCGCCAGTCGCTCGCCGCCGTGGCCCAGGCCTACGTCGCCACGCTGGCGAGCGATCCGCCGCGGCCGGCGGCGCCCACCCGCAGACGGAGGAAACAGCCCGCGGCCGCGCCGGAGCCGCACGGACCCTAAGTCCGCTCACGCGGCGGTATCCAAGCAAGCAAAGCAAAATAAGGAGGAAGCAGATGATCAAGCGTATGGCAGGCCTCGTGGCCCCGGTCTTCGCCGCGACTCTTGGCGTCGGCGCAGCTGTAGCCGCCGACGCCAGTCCCGGCGTCACCGACACGGAGATCAAGATCGGCAGCACCACGGCCTACAGCGGGCCGGTGTCGGCCTACGGCACCGTTGGACGCCTGCAGACCGCCTATTACGAGATGATCAACGCCCAGGGCGGCATCAACGGCCGCAAGGTCAGGTTGATCAGCCTGGACGATGCCTACGCCCCGGCCAAAGCGGTGGAGCAGACGCGCCGCCTGGTGGAGCAGGACGAAGTGCTGGCCATGGTCGGCTCGGTCGGCACCGTGACCAACTCGGCCACGCAGAAATACCTCAATGCCCAGAAGGTGCCACAGATCCTGATCATCTCGGGGGCGGCCAAGTGGGACAACCCCACCGCCTTCCCCTGGTCCACCCCGCTCTATCCGTCCTACCGCCTGGAGGCGCTGGCGATGGCCAAGCACCTGCTGCGCCACAAGCCCGACGCCAGGCTCGGCCTGATGTCGCAGAACGACGACGCGGGCCGCGACTACATCAAGGGCTTCAAGGAGGGGCTCGGGGCCGACGCGGCGAAGCTGATCCTCAAGGAGGTGACCTACGAGCCGTCCGAGCCCACCGTCGACTCCCAGATCGTCGCCCTGAAGGCCGCCGGCGCCGACACCGTGTTCATGATGGCGACGCCGAAGTTCGGCGCCCAGGCCATCCGCAAGATCGCCGAGCTCAACTGGAAGCCGCAGATCTACGTCGCCAGCGTCACCACCTCGATCGAGACCGTGCTGAAGCCGGCCGGCCTCGACAACGCCGTCGGCGTGATGAGCGCCTTCGCCTTCAAGCGCCCGGAGGACCCGCGCTGGGCCAACGACGCCGACGTCGTGGCCTACAAGGCCTTCCTCGCGCGCTGGTACCCGGCCGGCAAGCTCGACGACAGCAGCAACATCGTCGCCTACATCAGCGCCTACGTCATGACCAAGCTCCTGGAGCGCTGCGGCAACGACCTGACGCGCGACAACCTGCTGAAGCAGGCGACGACGATCGACGCGCTGGCCGCGCCGCTGCTGCTGCCCGGGGTGACCATCACCACCACGCCGCAGAGCTATACGCCGTTCCGCAAGCTCAACGTCGGCCGCTTCGATGGCACCACCTGGGTGATGGAGGGCGAGTTGATCGACGCCGAGGCAGCGATGCGGTGAAGGGCGGCACCCTTCCCGAGATCCGTGGCATTGGCTGGCGAGCGCAAGATTGCGTCTCGCCGCCGTTAACCCTGAGACACGATGCCTGGGACCCCGACTCGCTCGATCCGCGTTGATTCGTTAAGGTCCTGTTAACGATCGTCGATGCGGAGGCCAGGCATGGCTCCTCGAGCCCAGTGGAAAGGGTTTCTGAAGGTCGGGGGGCTGACCTGCCCGGTCGCCCTCTATACGGCCGCATCCACCTCCGACCGCATCACGCTGCATACCCTGCACCGGGAGACCGGACATCGCGTGCGCCGGCAGTTCGTCGACGAGGAGACCGGCGAGGTGGTGCCGCCGGACGAGCAGGTGAAGGGCTTCCCGGCCGACAACGGCAGCTACGTCGTCTTCCAGCCGGAAGAGATCGCAGCGGTGATGCCCGAGAGCCAGAAGACGCTCGACGTAGAAGCCTTCGTTCCGGCCAAGGAGGTCGACCGCGTCTTCTTCGACAAGCCCTATTTCCTTGCCCCGTCCGGGCCGGGGGCGGAGGAGACCTACGCGCTGCTGCGCGACGGCCTCGCGGCCAAGGGGGTGGTCGCCGTGGCGCGGGCGGTGCTGTTCCGGCGCGTGCGCACCGTGCTCGTCCAACCCTTCGAGGTCGGCCTGCTGGCGACGACGCTCAACTTCGACTACGAGGTGAGGTCGGCCAAGGACGCCTTCGACGGCATTCCCAAGCTCAAGATCGAAGGCGAGATGCTGGAGCTCGCCAAGCACATCATCGCCACCAAGAGCGGCGAGTTCGATCCGTCCGCCTTCGAGGACCGCTACGAGAACGCCCTGGCCGACCTGGTGCGCGCCAAGATGGAGGGCAAGCCGCTGCCCAAGCCGAAGGCCCCGCCGATCACCAAGACCTCCGACCTGATGGAGGCGCTGCGCCAGAGCGCCGGCGCGGCGCCGCCGCCGCGGCGCGCCCGCGCCGCACGGCCGGCGGCGGAGGCCAAGCCACGAGCGGCCGCCAAGACGACGGCCACCGCCAAGACGACGGCGACCGCCCGCCCGGCGTCGCGGCGCAAGTCGGCCTGATGGCATCCTGATCCGACGGAGAGGCCGACATGGCGGTAAGGCCCTACTGGAAAGGCTACCTGAAGCTGTCGCTGGTGACCTGCCCGGTCGCCATGATGCCGGCCCAGTCGGAGTCCGAGAAGGTCCGCTTCCACACGCTGAACCGGCGCACCGAGAACCGCGTACGCAGCCAGTACATCGACGCCGAGACCGAGGAGCCGGTGGCGGACGGCGACCAGGTCAAGGGCTACCAGCGCGGCGAGCACGACTACGTCCTGCTGGAGGACGAGGAGCTCGAGTCCGTCGCCCTGGAGAGCACGCGCACCATCGACGTCCAGAAATTCGTGCCGGCGGGCTCGATCGCGCCGGTGTGGCTCGACGCGCCCTACTACCTGGCGCCCGACGATCCGGTCGGCGAGGAGGCCTTCTCGGTCATCCGTGACGCCATGGCGGACACGGGGCGCGTCGGAATCTCCCGCCTGGTGCTCGGCCGGCGCGAGCGCGCGGTGATGCTCGAGCCCCGCGACCTGGGCATCGTGCTGTGGACTTTGCGCTTCGGTGACGAGGTGCGCGACGCCGAGCCCTATTTCGGCGACATCCCCGACGAAACGTCCGACCCCAAGGTGGTCGACCTGATGGCGCGGCTGATCGACCAGCGCACCAAGCCCTGGGACCGGACGATGGTGACCGACCCGGTGCAGGAGCGGCTGCGCGAGCTCATCGCCGCCAAGAACCGCAGTCGGCCGCGGCCGACGACGAAGGCCGCACCGGCGGGGACGCCGGCCAAGGTCATCGACATCATGGAGGTGCTGCGCAAGAGCATCGCCGAGGAGTCGAAGACGCCCAAGCGCCCGCAGCGCCCCCAGCGGCCACGCTGAGGGCGATCGATCGGGCCTACGGCGCCGCGTTGAGCGTGATGGCCGTGATGCCGCCGGCGATGTTGACGCCCACCTGCCCCTCAACCGACAGCGGCTGCAGCGAGAAGGCGCGGCCGGTGCCACCGATGAGGACATTGGCGCCGAGGCCCACGCCGGCGCTCGCCTCTGCGCCGGCCCCGGCATAGGTGCCGGCGAGCGCTCCCGGGCCGATGCCGGCGGTGGCGGCGATGACGCCCCAGACCAGATGCCCGGCCTCGACGCCGCCCAGCGCCACGCCGTATTCGGCGATCGAGCCGACGTAGCGCCCGGGCACGCCGCCCCTGTCAGGTGTGAAGACGCAGTTCAGGCTCTGCTTCTGCATCAGGATCAGGCCGATGCCGGCGGACACGTCGCAGGACAGGGTGCCGACGCGGGCCTTCTCTTGCGCGGACGACGAGGCAACGGACGCGCCCGTCATGGCGAGCGCGACTGCGAGCGGAGTGAGAGAGCGTCGGGCAAAGGCCATGGCATGCTCGTCCTTCAGAGATTGGGCAGGTGATATAGCAGATTCGCCGCCGCGTCGCGCCGATGGACCGGTCGATCGGCCCACCTCGGCGCCATCCGCGCCACCTCGCCGGGTCGCTATGTCCGCGCCATCTTCGACGCGATCCAGCGGACCACGACGTAGAAGACGGGTGTGAAGATCAGGCCGAACAGCGTCACCCCCAGCATGCCGGCGAATACCGCGATGCCCATCGACTGGCGCATCTCGGCGCCGGCGCCGGCCGAGATCGTCAGCGGCAGCACGCCGAGTATGAAGGCCATCGAAGTCATCAGGATCGGACGCAGGCGGGTCCGCGCCGCGGCGATCGCCGCATCGCGCCGGCTCATCCCATCCTCCTCGGCCTGCTTGGCGAACTCCACGATCAGGATGGCGTTCTTTGCCGCCAAGCCCACCAGGACGACGAGGCCGATGTCGACGAGGATGTTGCGATCGAGGCCCTGATGGTTGACACCGACCATGGCCGCCAGGATGCACATCGGCACGATCAGGATCACCGCCAGCGGCAGAAGCCAACTCTCGTAGAGCGCCGCGAGCAACAGGAAGACGAACACCACCGCAAGGCCGAAGGCGATGATCGCGGTGTTGCCGGCGAGCTTCTCCTGCTGGGCGATCTCGGTCCATTCGAAGCCGAAGCCCGCGGGCAGGCGCTCGCTCGTGATCTTCTCGACGATGCCGATCCCTTGGCCGGTCGAATAGCCGTGCGCCAGCGAGAACTGCACCTCGGCAGCCGGATAGAGGTTGTAGCGCGGCACCCGATAGGCGCCAGTCGCGTTCGAGAAGGCGGCAACCGAGCCGATGGGCACCATCTGTCCGTCGTCGTTCCGCGTCTTCAGGTTGGCGACGTCGCTTGGAACGAGGCGGAAGGGATTGTCCGCCTGGGCGGTCACCCGGTAGGTGCGGCCAAGCAGATTGAAGTCGTTGACGTAGGACGAGCCCATGTAGATGGAGAGCGTCTCGAAGACACGCGTGATCGGCACGCCGAGCATCTCGGCCTTGGTGCGGTCGATGTCGGCGTAGATTTGTGGTGTCTTGGTCGAGAACAGCGTGAAGGGCTGCTGAATGCCCGGCATCTGGCCGGCCGAACCGGCGACGATCCAGGCCGCGCCCTCCAGGGCCGGGAGCCCCCGGCCGGCCCGATCCTGAACGTAGCCCTTGAGGCCGCCGCCGGTGCCGATGCCGGGCACGGCCGGCGGCTCGATCACCAGCGCGAAGGCCTCGCTGATGGCGAACATCTGCTGGCGCAGGTCGCCCAGGATGCCCTGCGTCGTGAGCCCATGCGCTCGCCGCTCCTCGAACGGGGTTAGCATGACGAAGATGACGCCCATGTTCGGCGCGATGGTGAAGGTCGAGCCATCCAGTCCGGCGAAGCCGACCGCATGGACCACGCCGGGACGCGACAGGAGGACGTCGGTTGCGCGCCGGATCGCGGCGTCGGTACGGGGCAGCGCAGCGCCGGGCGGCAGCTGAAAGACGGCGATGAAATAGCCGCGGTCGAGCTGCGGCACGAGGCCGGTCGCCGTCGCCGCCAGGCGCTGTCCGGTCAGCGCAATCAGGCCGGCATAGCCGACGAGCACGATCAGGCTGAACCGGATCAAGCGCGCGGTGACCGCGCCATAGCTGCGCGACAGCCAATCGAAGCTCTTGTTGAAATAGAAGAAGAAGCCGCGCACCGGCACGCCGAGCTTGAAGAGGGGGCCGTGCGATCCGGGCTCCTCATGCTTGGCGTGGGGCTTCAGCAGGATCGCCGCCATCGCAGGCGACAACGTCAGCGACACGAAGCAGGAGATCGCCGTCGAGGCGGCGATCGTCACCGCGAACTGCTGGTAAAATGTTCCTTGCAGGCCGCTGATGAAGGCAGTGGGGATGAACACCGCGCAGAGCACGAGCGCGATCGCGACCAGCGCGCCGCCGACCTCGTCCATGGTCTTGTGCGACGCTTCCTTGGGCGACAAGCCCTCCGCAAGGTAACGCTCGACGTTCTCGACGACGACGATGGCGTCATCGACCACGATGCCAATGGCGAGGACCAGCGCGAGCAGCGAGATGGTGTTGAACGAGATACCGACCGCGCCCATCAGCAGGAAGGTGCCGACCAGCGAGACCGGGATCGCGATGATCGGGATGACCGCCGCGCGCCAGCTCTGCAGGAACAGGACGACGACCACGACAACGAGCGCCACCGCCTCGAACAGCGTGTGGACGACCGCCTTGACCGACTCCGCGATGAACTCGGTCGGATTGTAGATGATCCGGTATTCGACGCCGAAAGGGAAGTCGCGCGCCAAGGTGTTCATGGTGCTGATCACGGTGTCGGCCGTGGTCAGGGCGTTGGAGCCCGGGCGCTGGAAGATGCCGATGGCGATCGCGTTCTGGTTGTCGAGATAGGCGTTGGTCGTGTAGTCCTGAGAGCCGAGCTCGACTATCGCGATGTCGCGCAGGCGGATGATGCCGCCATCGGCATCGGCGCGCACCACGATGTTCTCGAATTGCGCGGTGTCGGCAAGACGCCCGAGGGTGTTGACCGAGATCTGGAAGGCGCCGTCCGAGGCGGCGGGCGGCTGGTTGATGGCGCCGGCCGCGACCTGCACGTTGGCGGCCCGCAGCGCGGCCACCACGTCGGACGCGGTGAGATCGCGCGAGGCGGTCTTGGCCGGGTCGAGCCAGACGCGCATGGAAAAATCGCGTGCGCCGAACACCTGCACGTCGCCGACGCCATCGATGCGGGTGAGCAGGTCCTTGACGTTCAGGGTGGTGTAGTTGGACAGGTATTGCGAATTGCGCGACCCGTCCGGCGAGATCATGTTGACGACCATCATCATGTCGGGCGAGGCCTTGCGGGTCTGGATGCCGAAGGCGCGAACCTCGGGCGGCAGGCGCGGCTCGGCGGCCGAAACGCGGTTCTGCACGAGCACCTGCGCCTGGTCGACATCGACTCCCGCCTTGAAGACGACGTTGATCGTCACGCGCCCGTCGCCGGTCGACTGCGAGGTGATGTAGAGCATGTCGTCGACGCCGTTGACCTCCTGTTCGATCGGCGTGGCGACCGTCGCGGCGACGACCTCCGCGGAGGCGCCGGGGTACGTCGCCGTGATCGCCACGGTGGGCGGGGCGATCTCGGGATATTCGGCGATCGGCAGCGCATATTGGGCGATCGCACCGGCGATCGTCAGCAACACCGAAAGAACTGTGGCGAAGATGGGCCGGTCGATGAAGAAATGGGTGAAGCGAAGCATGGCAATGTCCTGGCCCAACGATCGGACGGCCGGCCTCGGCGGCTGCCGTCGCGCTCAACGGAAGGCGATCAGTTCGCCGCGGCCTTGATCTCGCCGGGCATGGGGGCCACCGACGTGCCGGGACGAACCATGGGGTTGGCGAACCCGCCGACGATCACCTTGTCGTTCGGCGCCAGCCCGCTGCGAACGACCCGCAATCCGGCGCTGATCTGGCCGAGGGTGACCGGCTTCGGCACGACCGTGTTGTCCGGGCCGACGGTGAGCACCACCTTGTCGGCCTGGTCCGCGGCGATCGTTGCGTCAGGCACCAGCAGCGCATCCGCCTCGCCGGCCGGGATGCGCAGGCGCCCGAAGACGCCCGGCGTCAGGAAGCCGTCCTTGTTGGCGAAGACAATGCGGCCGCGGATCGTGCCGGAGCGGGCGTTCAGGGCGTTGTCGACGAAGTCGATCTTGCCGCTGCGCGTCCACTCGGTCTCGTCGGCGAGGCGCACCTGCGCATGCGGCCCCTGCTGGCGATTGGACGTCTGGCGCAGACTGTCGCCATTGCGTGAGTAGCGAAGGTAATCAGCCTCGGAGGCGTCGAACGTGAAGTAGATCGGATCGACTGCGACGATTGTCGTCAGCAGCGTGGCGCCCGGCTGGCCGCCGGAGATCAGGTTGCCGATGTCGACACGCCGGTTCGAGATGCGGCCCGAGAGCGGCGCGCGCACGTGTGTCCATTCGAGGTTGAGCTCGGCAGTCTTCAGGTTCGCCTCGGCGGCCTGCAAGGTGCCGATGGCGTTGCTCAGGTTAGCGCGGCGCTGGTCCACGTCGCGGGCCGTGATGGTTCGGCTCAGTGTCAGGCCGTCGGCCCGCTCGACCTCGTTCTGCGCCAGCTCGACCTGTGCCTTGGCGCGGGCCAGATCGGCACGCGCCGCGTCGGCCGTCAGCCGGTAGGGCCGCGGGTCGATGGTGAAGAGCGGGTCTCCCTTTTTGACGAGGTCGCCATCGCGGAAGTGGAGCGCGTCGATGAAGCCCGAGACCCGCGCGCGCACCTCCACCTGCGCGCTCGCCTCGAAGCGGCCGGTGAACTCGTCCCAGTTGGTCACACGCTTGGCGAGGGGCTCTGCCACCTCCACGCGTGGCGCTGGCGGCGCGCCTTGAGCGAGGCCGAACGCCGGCCAGGCGAGGACTGTCAGGGAGGTCGCGAGGGCGCCAGGCCTTCGTACGGGCAGATGGGGGAACATGCCGGGCTTTCGAGCTGAGAGATCGCGGATCCGTCGATACGGCGACGAAGGGCCCGCGGCGCCGAATGGCCCTCGGGCGCGGGGGTCATGCTTTGCCGAGGCCGCGGTGCCTGGTTTCCATCACCATTGGCGATCGTCGGCGCCGGTTCAGGGAAAGCTGCAGGCGACAGGGGGGTGTTGTCGCCCGCAGCCCATATTCGCCAGCTGAGCAGACTACTGGCGAATGCATGAATTACTCAATATAACTGCACTTCACATCTTGGAATTACCGGCGATTGCCGCTCGAGAGCCTCATCCGTCGGACAGCACCGCCCAGCCGAGAGCTGCCGCCACGAGCAGCACGACCGAGGGGGCAATCGCGTGCGCATACTCTCGATGCAGCAGCGTGGTGCCGGCCGCCGCGGCCATGACGGCCGCGGCGAGTGCGGCGCCGAGCGCCCTGCTGGCCGGGAACAGAAGAAGGACGGCAACCATCAGCTCGAGAACGGCGGTCACGTGGTGGAACCAGGCCGGATACCCCCATCTGGCATAGTCTTTTCGTATGGATTCGGGGGCGATCAAGTTGATGGCTGCGCCGACGATGAAGAATGCGGCGAGCAGCCACGCGACGACGGCCACAACGCTGATATCACTCATGGGGGGGTCCGCTCTTCTTGTTCGGAAGCGATGTCCAATCATTCCCGCCGGGAGTTGGACAAGAGCGACCGGCCGCGCGCGGCACGGCAAGGGCGCAGCCTCTGCCCGTGCAGCAGACCGGACTGCGGTGCGTCAAAACCTATCCGAGATTGGCTTGCGCGAACTCGTAGTTGGCCAACCTGTCGAGAAAGTTGGTCACATAGTCGGGACGGCGGTTGCGGAAGTCGACGTAATAGCTGTGCTCCCAGACATCGAGGCCGAGCAGCGGCTTGCCCTCGCCGGTCGCGATCGGGTTGGAGCCGTTCGCCGTCCGCGTGGTCTTGAGCCTGCCGTCGGGAGCGAGGACGAGCCAGGCCCAGCCGGATCCGAACTGCCCCACGGCCGAGGCCTTGAAGGACTCCTTGAAGGCCTCCACCGAGCCGAAATCCGCCACCAGCCTGGCCTCGAGCCGGCCCGGCAGCCGGCCGCCCTCAGGCGACAGCGCGTTCCAGAAATGGATGTGGTTCCAGTGCTGCCCGGCGTTGTTGAAGATGGCGGCCAGATCGGCTTTGCCGCTCGTCAGGACGATCAGCTCCTCCAGCGACTTGCCCTGGAGCTCTCTGCTCTTCTCGACGAAGCCGTTCAGCGCCGTGACGTAGGCCTGATGGTGCTTGCCATGGTGGAGCTCGAGGGTCTCCTGGCCCATGCCGCGCTCGGCGAGGGCCGAGGTGGCATAGGGCAATGCCGGCAGTTCGAAGGCCATATGGTGCTCCTCGCTCGTCGCCACGCTTGCGTTCGTCGGCGCGAATGATTAATTTCCAAGTTACGACTTTGAAAATCATTCGCGATAATATGTCAAGCGATGACTTTGAAAATCATGCACGGGCTCCCCGAAGCCCGGCCGACCGCGTGCTCATGATGCTCAAGATGCACGGCGCTCTCACGGCGGCGGCGCTGGGCAGGAAGCTGGGCACCACGGGCGAGGCGGCGCGGCAGCAGCTCGTGCGCCTGGCGGATGAAGGGCTCGTCGCAGCCAGCAGCACGCCGTCCGGTGTCGGCCGCCCGACGCAGAACTGGGCGCTGACGCCCGCCGCGCGATCCCGCTTTCCCGACACGCACGCGACCTTGACCGTGCAGATTCTCGACATCGTGCGGACGAGCCTGGGCGAGGATGCCCTCGACGCCATCATCGCCACACGGGAAGACGAGACGCGCACCGCCTACGAAGCCTCGATGGCGGATCGCACGAGCCTGCGCGACAAGGTCGCTGCACTTGCCGAGCTGCGGTCGGCGGAGGGCTACATGGCCGACTGGCAGGAGGCCCCGGACGGATCGATCCTGCTGATCGAGAACCACTGCCCCATTTGCGCAGCGGCGACATCCTGCCAGGGCTTCTGCCGCGCCGAGCTGCAAGTGTTTCGCGCGGTGCTCGGGCCGGCGGCGGCGGTCGAGCGCGCCGAACATATCGTCGAGGGCGCGCGCCGCTGCACCTACGTCATCCGCCCGGTGGAGGCTTGAGCATGTCGCCTCGTCCTGCTCCCGAAGCTCGGCTCCGGCGGACCGGCTCACGACCGTCCGGTGGCCTCGACGAGGCCATGGTCCGTCGGGTCGTCGACCGGTTCTACGCCTTGGCGCGCGAGGACGACCTCATCGGGCCCGTTTTCGTGGGCGCCGTCCCCGCGGACCGATGGCAGGCGCATCTGGACACGATCGTCGATTTCTGGAACTCGATGCTGCTCGGCAGCAGCCGCTACGATGGCAGGCCCTTGCAGAAACATCTCGCCATCGCGGCGCTGGGGGACGCCCATTTCAGGCGCTGGCTCGCCCTCTTCCGTCACACCGCGGAGGAGCTGTGCCCGCCCGATGTCGCCGCGCTCTTCATCGACCGATCCGAAAGGATCGCGAATTCATTTCGGCTCAACATACGGATGCGAAGGGGCGAGGACATCACCCTTCTGAAGCCGCTCGAGCGCGAAATCTATCCATGAATTCGCGCCAGCTCTTCAACGCCTTGGATCGGGAGCGCTTCTATGGCGACCGGGCGCTTCCCCATCGCGAAGCGCTCCCGCCGGCGTCAGCTGCGAAGCGTGTCGCGCTCAGCTCCGCTCTTCCTCGAACAGCCAGATCTGCGCGCTCGGCTGCGGCATCCCCGGGTGGTCGGTCAGGCCGAGGAAAGCCGGAACGCGGCGTTTCTGCGCCTCGGTGAGCGTGTCGGCCAGCGGCTTGGCGGCCTCGACGAACAGATGCAGGTCCTTGGCCCGCGCCTCCTCGGCCGAGGCGATGCGGTCGAGCGCGTTGAGGAAGCTGGCTGGCGGCCTGTCGTCGCGCCGCTCGCCGCGGGCGATGGCGCGCTTGACGATGTCGCGGATGGCCGTCTCGACCGGTGGCCACAGCTTCGCCTGCTCCGGCGTCAGCTCCAGCACCGTCTTCAATCCCGCGAGCCGCGCATTCAGCACCGCCTGCGCGTCGGCCGGCGTATAGCCGACCGCGGGCGGCGGCGCGGGGTTTGGGGCCGCCCCACCACCCGGCGCCGCGGCTGGCGCCTGTTGCTGGGCGAAGGCCATGGGCCCCCATGCCAGGGCCGCGGCCAGCACGGCTGCGGTCGCTCCGATTCTCATCCTGAGACCCATCGCAAACTCCCCTTCCGTGGGCATCGCCCCCTGCCACACCCGGCCCGTCCGGCGACGCCGAACCGCCCGGAGCCGCATGGCTTATCGTGGAACCGGCACCCCGGTCCATCTCCTTTGCGCATGATGTCCGACACGAATCCGATGTCCACTTTTGCCGACCGCAGCTCTAGAATGTCGGCTGGCGCAGCGGCGCCCGGAGCGATCCGGGCGCCGCGCTGCATGACGAGCGCCCGACAGGAGGTCACCGATGCTGAAGTCCGCCGTCGTTGCCGCAGCCCTCGTCGCGGCCTGGCCCATGACCTCCGCAAGCGCGCTGCCGGGGCACGCGCCGATGGCGGCGCCGGCCGCCGTTACGACGGCCGCCCAGGGCTGCGGGCCGGGCTTCTGGCGCGGCCCCTGGGGCGGCTGCCGCGACACGCCCTATACCGGCCCCCTGCCCTACGGCGGCTATGCCGTGGTCAACAACGGCTGCCCGCCGGGCTTCTGGCGCGGCCCGTGGGGCAACTGCCGCAACACGCCCTTCCATGGCCGGCTGCCGAACGGATACTGGCAGTAGGGACTGCGCCGCCGCGCGCCGCGGATAACGGCCCGAGGCCTGCCCATTAACCGTGATCCCAACAACGGGAGCGCCGACCCGCCCGATCGGCCCCGTCGCCCGTTTCAGCTGCTATGATGCCGGCGGCAACCATGGCACCGCGCCCGGCCCGGCCGAGCCGGTGTGACCATCGCGCTCGCGTTGCCGAACTCCGTGCCCCGCGGCACGGCTTCACTCACTCACGGACCTGCCCCTTCACCTCGCGGTGAAGGGGCTTTTGTCGGACTCGCCGGCTCCGGGCCCACGCCCGCCTTCCCGACAGCCTGAAGGGACCGGCGCGGCCGGACGGGCATCGCCGCCTGCCCGCCGTCTTCCGTTTCGTCCTGGATTGTTATGTTATAACATTGCATACCTATCCGACCCGACGAACCAGGAGCGCCCCGTTGACGACAGCCACGACGACATCCCCCTCGCCCCGCCCGGACCGCCTGCCGGTCACCGTGCTGTCCGGCTTCCTCGGCGCCGGCAAGACGACCCTGCTCAACCATGTCCTGAACAACCGCGAGGGCCGCCGCGTCGCCGTCATCGTCAACGACATGTCGGAGGTGAACATCGACGCCGACCTGGTGCGCCAGGGCGGCGCCGACCTGTCGCGCACCGACGAGAAGCTGGTCGAGATGAGCAACGGCTGCATCTGCTGCACCTTGCGCGACGACCTTCTGGCCGAGGTCGACCGGCTGTCGCGCAGCGGCAAGTACGACTACCTGCTGATCGAGGGCACCGGCATCGCCGAGCCGCTGCCGATCGCCGCCACCTTCTCGTTCCGCGACGAGGATGGCCGCAGCCTGAGCGACGTCGCCCGCCTCGACACCATGGTGACGGTCGTCGACGCCATCAACCTGCTCCGCGATTTCGGCAGCCATGACCGCCTGGCCGACCGCGGCGAGACCGCGGGCGACGCGGACGAGCGCACCCTGGCCGACCTGCTGACCGAGCAGATCGAGTTCGCCGACGTCGTCATCGTCAACAAGGCCGACGATGTCGCGCCCGACCAGCGCGAGCGCGTACGCCAGGTGGTGCGCGCCCTCAACCCGGACGCCCGACTGGTCGAGGCGGCGTTCGGCCGCGTCCCCCTCGCCGACGTGCTCGACACGTGGCGCTTCGATCCCGACAAGGCCGAGAGCCATCCGCTGTGGGCCAAGGAGCTCTACGGCTTCCGTGACCATGTGCCGGAGACCGAGGAGTACGGCATCGGCCACTTCGTCTACCGCGCCGCGCGGCCGTTCGATCCGGCCCGCTTCCACGCCGTCCTCGGCCGCAGCTGGCCGGGGCTGGTGCGGGCCAAGGGCCACTTCTGGCTGGCGACGCGGCCCGACTGGTGCGGCGAGCTCTCCATTGCCGGCTCGGTCTGCCGCACCTCCGGCCTGGGCTTCTGGTGGTCGGCGATCCCCGAGCGGCGCTGGCCGCAGGATCCGGACTGGGCGGCGCAGCTGAGACGCCGCTGGCACCCGGCGTTCGGTGACCGGCGCCAGGAGCTGGTGTTCATCGGCGTCGGCCTGGACGAAGCGGCGATGCGAGCTGCGTTGGATGCCTGCCTGGTCGGCTCGGGCACGTCGCCCCGCTTCGAGCCGCGCGCCTGGGCCGGCCTGCCCGATCCGTTCCCAGCCTGGCGGCGCTGAACCGATCGGTCCGCGACGCTTGCGACGACGGATGGCCGGGCCAGAGCCCGGCCATCTTCTTATGGACGCCGTGCCCCTTATAGGGTACCCCCCTATCCTATGAGCCATACATTGCACGAGAAACCGAAGCTGCTGGCGCGGGTGCGCCGGCTCAAGGGGCAGATGGAGGCGATCGAGCGGGCGCTCGAGGCGGAGGCTCCCTGCGCCGAGGTGCTCAACCTCGTCGCCTCGGTGCGCGGCGCCGTGAACGGGCTGACGGCCGAGCTGATCGAGGACCATCTGCGTGCCCATGTGGTGGAGGCGGCCGGCGCCGACGCCCGGCAGGCCGGGGCCGAGGAGTTGATCGCCGTGGTGAGGACGTATCTGCGATGAGCACTGCCCCGGACCATGCCGCCCCGGCCGGGCACGACCATGTGTTCCTCGGCGACGGCCATGCGCGCAACGAGCGCCGCACCTGGCTCGTCATCGCGCTGACCTCGGCGATGATGGTCGGCGAGATCGTCGCCGGCAGCCTGTTCGGCTCCATGGCCCTAGTCGCCGACGGCTGGCACATGGCGACGCACGCGGCGGCGATGCTGATCGCCGCGCTTGCCTATCTCTACGCCCGCCACAACGCCCGCAATCCGCGCTTCACCTTCGGCACGGGCAAGATGGGCGACCTCGCCGGCTTCGCCAGCGCCATCGTGCTGGCCCTCATCGCCCTTTTCATCGGCTGGGAAAGCGTGATGCGCCTGCGCGCGCCGGTGCCCATCGACATCCCGCAGGCGATCGCCGTCGCCGTCCTGGGGCTCGCGGTGAACCTCGCCAGCGCCTGGCTGCTGCGCGGCGATCACGGAGCGCACCACGGCCACGGCCATGGGGGCCACGACCACGCCCATGGCGGCGACAACAACCTGCGCGCCGCCTACCTGCACGTGCTGGCCGACGCGCTCACCTCGGTGCTCGCCATCGCGGCGCTCACGGCCGGCGGCCTCTGGGGCTGGCTGTGGCTCGACCCGGCGATCGGCATCGTCGGCGCCCTCGTCATCGCCAACTGGTCGTGGGGGCTGATCCGCGATGCCGGCGGCGTGCTGCTCGACTACGTGCCGGTGGACGAGGAGCTGCCGGACGAGATCCGCAACGTGGTGGAGCGGGACGGCGACCGCATCACCGATCTGCACGTCTGGCGGCTGGGACCCGGCCACCACGGCGCCATCGTCGCGCTGGTGTCGGACGACCCCAAGGCCCCCTCCCACTACCGCGAGAAGCTCGCCCACATCCACGACCTGTCGCACCTGACCGTCGAGGTGGAGCGCCGGGCCGCCTGAACCCGGCCGCCGCCCCGACGCGACGCCATGGCCGGCGCGGCCGCAGCCGAGCCCGGCCACTCGGGCCTCGATCCAAAGGCGCGAGCGGCGCGATGCGGGCGACCGATCGGCGGCCCGACGGCCGCTGCGACGCCGCCGATTACTGCGGCTTGGGTGCGGCAGCGGGGGCGGCCGCACCGGGAGCGGCCGCGCCGCCGGCCGGCTTCGCCGCCGGCTTGGCCTTCGTGCTCTTGGCCGTCTTCTTCTTGGTGGCCTTGTGGGCCTTGGGGGCGCTTGTCTGGCCCGATGAATCCATGGCGCCGCTCGTCGTGCCACCCGGCGCCGGGCTGGCGGCGCTGCCGCCCGGCGTGCCCTGGCTGGCGGGCGCCTGGGCCAGGGCGACGGACGCACCGGCGGCGATGAGCGCCGCGGCAATGGTGAGTGTGAGCTTCATATAAGCCTCCTGACAGAGCCCCGCAGACAACGACGGCGACGGCAAAGTTGTTCCCCCGCGTCGCTACGGCCTGACGAGCGCACGGGCGGCCGCGCCGCGAGCCGCCTCGCCCTCGGCCCCCGGTGACGTGCGCGCGTCAGCCGGCACCGCTGGCGGCGCCTCATCCGGCAGCTGCCGCGCCGTGCGCCGCCACCTCGCAGCCCGCGCCGCCGCCCCGGCGTCGGCACGGACGCAGCTTAGCGCCGCCACGCCAGAGCATCACGCTTTCCCCGCGCCAGAAGAGCTCTTTGCTCCAGGCCAATACGTCGTCCTGCCGACATCGACCGCCCGATTTACCCGGCATAGCGCACCGATCTTGCCTGAATGGATTGAAAGGGACCCATCGGAATGACCTTGCGCGCGCTCGCGACCGGCCAGGAAAGTCGTCGAGTCGTTCTATTCATCACATGGGGCGCCACGGATATTCGAATACATATCTCGACTCGCCAGCAACTTGGCGCACTCAGCAGGCGGCCAGCAATTCGCCCCCGCTCGCCAAGCAATGCTGGACTGCGGCTGTCGCATACGCGTCTCGGTCGGAGCCAGCAAATGGCCAACCGGTGCGCCTGCCGCGACGCCAACGACGGCTTGCGCGTCGGCGGCGCGCGTGGCGCGACCCATCTCAACCAAGGCACAACCATCGCGTAGCGGCACGCTATTCACGTCCGCTGCGCGGGCAATAGGCAACGATCGTAGTCAAATCACGTATAGACGATGTCAACTGCACGACATATGCCGGCCTTGATCGATCTTGATCACCAGGTTCGCTCGGCCGTCCACCCGATGACCAAGCCCGTTGCCGCACTTGTTCTTGCGCGTGAGCGAAGTTGCATGCAAGCGACCATCAAGTCGAGATCATATCGAAGACGTTATACATCATGCCGCTGATGCAACCCGAGCTCGCCCACGAGTTGCACTCATGCATTATGTGCATGGCAAAGCCGCTCCAGCGTCCTGGTTGGTATCATGGCGCCCGCACACGCAATGCTCTAGCTTGCCCTCGAAACGCGATCGGCTTGGCGACAAGCTTCAGACTTCGTTAGTAACCGAAAATAAAATGCCTCCAGCGGCGCGCTGATTCCAGGACGAATCCGCCGCATACCGGGTCATGCGATGAGCGTAATCCATGCCGCCGATACCCCGATACCAGAAAATTCTGCGCCGGATACGGGCGTGGAGGCGCTCTGCCTGCTCGCGACCGTGTTGGGTGAGCGCCTGGATCCAGGCCAGCTTCGCCATGAATACATGGCATCCGGCCGGGTAGCCTCCCCCGATGACCTGGTCCGCATGGCGCGCCGGGAGGGTTTTCGCGCCCGGCGGGCGCGCTCGTCCGTTACCCGCCTTGCGCACATGCCGCTGCCTGCCATCGGCATCGACCGCAGCGGTGATTACTTCATCATCGCCAAGGTCACGGCCGAACGGGTCCTGATCGCGCGCCCGCGCCGACCGGTCATCGAGGTCGCCGCGGCCGACCTCGCCCAGGTCTGGGACGGCGAGGCGCTCTACGTCAGCAAGCGGGAGCCGCTCGGCGGCGACGCCCTGCGCTTCGGGCTCGGCTGGTTCCTGCCCGTCGTCAAGCGCTTCCGCCATATCCTGGCCGAAGTCCTGCTGATCTCCGTGTTCATTCAGCTGGTCGGCCTGGTGGCGCCGCTGTTCACCCAGGTGGTCATCGACAAGGTCCTGGTCCACCGCGGGCTGACCACGCTCGAGGTGCTGGTCATCGGCCTCGTCCTGGTCAACATCGCCGATGTCACGCTGAACTGGCTGCGCACCTATACGTTCGCCCACACCACCAGCCGCATGGATGCGGTGCTCGGCTCGCTGCTGTTCCGCCACCTCGTCGCCTTGCCGATCTCCTATTTCGAGAGCCGCGCCACCGGGCAGACCGTCGCCCGCGTGCGCGAGCTGGAGAACATCCGCCAGTTCATCACCTCGTCGGCGCTGACGCTGTTGATCGATATCGCCTTCAGCTTCATCTTCCTGGCCGTCATGTATTGGTACAGCCCGCAGCTGACCTTGGTCGTCGCGATCTCCATCCCCACCTACGCCCTCGTCTCCCTGTCGATCGTGCCGGAGCTGCAGCGGCGGGTGAAGGACAAGTTCGCCCGCAACGCCACCAGCCAGTCGCTGCTGGTGGAGAGCCTCGCCGGCATCCAGACGCTCAAGGCCATGGCGGTGGAGCCGCAGGTGCGCGAGCGCTGGGACCGGCAGCTGGCCGCCTATATCGGCGCGTCGCTCAAGGTCGTCACCCTGGCGTCCAGCGGCTCGCAGATCATCTCGCTCATCAACAAGCTCACGACCGCGGCGATCCTGTGGTTCGGCGCCCGGGCCGTCATCGACAACACCATGACCATCGGCGAGCTGGTGGCGTTCAACATGCTGGCCGGGCAGATCAGCGCCCCGGTGCTGCGGCTCGCCCAGCTGTGGCAGGACTTTCAGCAGTTCAAGCTGTCCGTCGACCGGCTCGGCGACATCATCAACACGCCGACCGAGCAGCAGGGCGCCAGCGCCCGCCAGAACCTGCCGCCGATCAAGGGCGACATCGCCTTCGAGGATATCGTCTTCCGCTACAGGCCGGGCGGCCCGGAGGTGCTGCAAGCCCTGTCGCTCGAGATCCGCGCCGGCGAGGTGATCGGCATCGTCGGCCGCTCCGGCTCGGGCAAGTCGACCCTCACCAAGCTGCTGCAGCGCCTCTACACGCCCGAGCGCGGCCGTGTCTTCGTCGACGGCATCGACATCAGCCTGCTCGACCCCTCCTGGCTCCGGCGCCAGATCGGCGTGGTGCTGCAGGAGAACGTGCTGTTCAATCGCTCGATCCGCGACAACATCGCGCTCGCCAACCCCGCCCTGCCCCTCGACGCCGTCGTGCGGGCAGCGGAGCTTGCCGGCGCGCACGAGTTCATCGTCGAGCTGGCGCAGGGCTACGACACGGTGCTGGAGGAGCGCGGTGGCAACCTGTCGGGCGGCCAGCGCCAGCGCATCGCCATCGCCCGGGCGCTGGTGACCAACCCGCGCATCCTCATCTTCGACGAGGCGACCTCGGCGCTCGACTACGAGAGCGAGCGCGCCATCCAGGCCAACATGCGCGCCATCTGCGCCGGCCGCACCGTGTTGATCGTCGCCCATCGCCTGTCGACGGTGCGGGCCGCCGACCGCATCCTGGTGATGGAGCGCGGCAAGCTGGCGGAAGCCGGCGCCCACGACGAGCTGATCGCCGCGGGCGGCCTCTATGCCAATCTCGTGCGGCAGGCGGCGGGCTAGGCCATGGCGAAGGCACGCAACCCGGACAGATCGACGACGCTGCCGGCCCCCGCGGCCGCGCCCCGCGGCACCGTCGTGCCGCTGGAGCGGCCGCGTCCGGCGGCGCGCCGCACTGCGGACGAACTGGCTTTCCTGCCAGCCGCGCTGGAACTGGTGGAGACGCCGGCCTCGCCGACCCGCCGGCTCACGGCGCTCGCGCTGTGCGGCCTGGTGGCCGGCGCCGTCACCTGGTCCATCCTCGGCCGCATCGACGAGGTGGCGGTGGCGCCGGGCAGGATCGTGCCCCTCGGCCAGGTGAAGGTGGTGCAGCCGCTGGAGACCTCGGCCATCCGCGCCATCCATGCGGACGACGGCGACCACGTGGCCGCAGGCCAGCCGCTGGTCGATCTCGACCCGACGGATCTCACCGCCGACCTGCAATCCTTGCTCTACGACCGCGGCCAGGCGGCGCTCGACGCGGAGGTGGCGCGCCTGCTGCTGACGCGCGACCCCAAGGCGCCGTTCCGGGCGGTCGACGGCGTCGACCCGGCGCTGGCCGAGGCCAACCACGCCCAGGCGGTGAGCGAGATCACCAAGCACCTGGCCGAGATCGCCGAGACGCAATCGACCATCGACGAGCGCAACGCCACCCTCGACGGCAATGCGGCGCAGATCGAGCGCGCCAAGGCGACCTTGCCGCTGCTGGAAGAGCGGCGCGAGAGCGTCGCCAGCCTGTGGGACAAGCGCGTCGGCGCCCGCCCGCCGGTGCTGGACGCGGAGCAGCAGGTGATCGAGAAGAGGGCGGAGCTCAAGGCCGCGCAAGCCGCCACCCGCCAGACCGCGGCCGAGATCCGCGCCCTCGACAGCAAGAAGCAGGAGACCATCGCCGGCTTCCTGGCGGACGCCGCCGACCGGCGCACCAAGGCGTTGCAGAAGCTCGCCGGCCTCGACCAGCAGATCGCCAAGACGCGCCAGCGCGAGAGCTATCGGCGGCTGGTGGCGCCGGTGGCCGGCACGGTGCAGAATGTGAAGATCCACACGCCTGGCGCCGTGGTCACCACCGCCGATACCCTGATGACCATCGTGCCCGACGGCACCGGCATCGAGGTGGAGGCCATGGTGGAGAACAAGGACATCGGCTTCGTGCGCGAAGGCCAGGAGGTGGAGGTGAAGGTCGACGCCTTCCCCTTCACCCGCTACGGCTTGATCAAAGGCACCCTCCGGCGGCTCGGCCGCGACGCGGTGCAGGCCGCCACCGCTACGGCACCGCAGGGCGCAACGAGCGCGGTTCCGGCTACGGCGGCCGACATGTCTTACCCGGCCAAGGTGACCCTGGCACGCGACTGGATCGAGGCCGACGGCCGCCGTGAGGGCCTGCAGCCCGGCATGCGCGTGTCAGCGGAGATCAAAACTGGCGATCGGCGAGCCATCGATTATTTGCTGTCGCCAGTGCTGCAGACGGTGACGGAAGCTGGGAGGGAGAGGTGAGCATTCGAAGAAGAGCCCGGCGATCATTTTACTGTAAAATGACCGCCCTATCGGCGGCCACAGCGGGGTTCGTGGCATTTAATACTTCTCTATGTCAATCTAGAACTTTATTTATGACGGTGATCGATGTGAGCCAAATTGGAAAAGACAATACAAACACGCCAAACAATTTGCTGGAGACTAAAGGCAGAAAACTACGCCTAGCGATCGATGCGGAGTATGCGCACTTGGACAGCGCCCGCGCCCTCAAGCCACCGGCAAATGATATATCTGACATCATCAAGACCTATATTAAAGCAGGAGATTCTGTCGCCGATGCTGAAATTGTTTTACAAGCCGCCGGCTTCAGAATTGGGAAAAGAGGCCCCGGGTACGACGGAGTAACTCGAGAGACCGCCAAAATAATTGGCTACAGACCAAAATTATTTGGCGCGATCACGATCTATGTTCGTCTGGTGCCGACGGATGACTGGTCACATGTTCGCGAGATAACGGGCAGCATTCTGATTGAGAGTGTCTAGCGCGCGCAGAGACGAAATTGAGAGACGAAAACTCGGATTTACTGACGAAAGGCCCTTCAAATGGCAACTGAATCAATCAAAATTGTGTACGAGAAGCTCGGAGATATACCAGTAACTGGAACTCCATATTATCATGAAACATTGCTCTATACTAATTCAACCGGACAGCAATTTATTTCTAGCTGCTATGCCACGGGTGCCGGACCTAGTAATCCTTCGACACAGATGTCGCAGATAACAGCTGGAGCCACCGGCTTGGCAACCAGCTGGGGCAATCTTGGCTGCACGACTGCAGCGGTCGACAGTCAGCTGGCCTTGCAAACTTGGAAGCAAGACGGCCTCGATAGTTTGCTTGATCCCGACAATCCGACCGTGACCGTTGCTACGGGCTCAGACCTAAGCTCGGCATGGACAACGATAGCACAGACCGAGGCACAGATCTCCGCCGGCAATTTTTCCTACTCCCCGCTAACGCTCAACTCAAACAGCGCAGCAAGCACAGCCTTAAAGGCGGCTGGATTTTCACTTCCCGATAATCCAGTGTTCGCACCAGCCTCAGGAATTATACTTCCGACGTCGCGAACCCAACAAGATAATACGTCACAAAGCGTAACTCAGTACGCAAACGCGAACGGAAATAACATTGTCCGGATATCAGAAACTATTGGTCAGAGCGGCGAAAAGCTCACAATGGCATTTGACAACACCGGACAACAAACTGATTTTAGATGGGTAAATTCTTCGAACGTTATGTTGGCCGACCAAGTGACAACCGTCACTCAGAGCGGCGGGCTTAGTCAGGTAATATCAGGCCATGGAAGCGCAACAGAATTGGATAATGCAAATATAACGCTCTCCCAAAACTCAAGTGTTACAATCAACGGCAACAACAATGGCATCACCCTCGAGTCCAACGCGGCGCTGACCACGACGGGCATCGGCACCGTCGTGAACACCGGTGGTTTCAGCAACACCGTGACGGTCGGGGACGGCTCGCAGATCCTGGTCAACGGCGCCAACGCCGCCGTGTCGATCACCGGCAACAACAGTGCCGTCCTCGCCACCGGCGCCGGTGCCGTGGTCTCGGGCTTCGGCGAATCCGACGTGGCCGTCACCGAGGGCCTCGGCTCCTCCGCCAACACCGCCGGGGCGCACAGCCTGGCGATGACCACCGGCAACTATGCCAATGCCGCCGCGGCCGGAGCCGGGTCGACCGCCTATACCACCGGCGTCGGCTCGCAGGCCACCACGGGCGGCATCAACTCCATGGCGATTGCCGCGGGCTACGGCTCCACCGCCCTGGCCATGGCCGGCGGCAGCGAAGCCATCACCACGGCGGACAACGCAACCGCCGAGGCCGACGGCACCGGCTCGATGGCCTATACGACGGGAGACGGCAGCACCGCCGTCGCCGACGGCGCATACTCGTCCGCCATCACCAACGGCACGGGATCGGCGGCCTACGCCAACAAGACGAACAGCCTGGCCATGACCACGGGCGCCTATGCGCTGGCCCAGGCCAACGGCAGCGTCTCCCAGGCCTACGCGACCGGGCAAGGCGGCAACGCTCAGGCGACGGGCTATGGTTCGACGGCAGGTGCGACCGGCGCCAACTCGTCCGCCTACGCGTCCGGCGATGCCAGCCTCGCCGAGACCACGGGCTATCAGTCGACGGCCACGACGATCGGAACGAGCTCCGTCTCCTACACCACCGGCCTCGACAGCGAAGCTCTGACCACCGGCTACGGCGCGACGGCGATCACCAGCGGCAACGGCTCGATGGCCTACGCCGCCGGGCAGAGCAGCGCCGCCTGGACGAGCGGGCAAGCGGCGACCGCGCAGGCGACCGGCGCGGGCTCCCAGGCGCACACCACCGGGCAATCCAGCCTGGCCACCGCGAGCGGCGACAATTCCGTCGCCATCGCCGATGGAACGGCGGGTGAGGCCGACACCTCCGGCAACAACAGCATGGCCATCGCCACTGGCCTCTATGGCGCGGCCAAGACCACCGGCGCATCGAACGCCTTCGCCAGCGGCGCTTACGGCTTGGCCGAGACCACTCATGACGGGGTCACGGCGACGGCCACGGGCGATGGCGCCCAGGCCATCACGCATGGCGTGGGCAGCGAGGCGATCGTCACCGGCAACAATGCCGGCGCGACCACCTGGGGATACGCCGCGGAGGCGTACACCAACGGCCAGGGCAGCACGGCCACCACGCATGGGGACGCTGCACTGGCCCAGGCCGATGGACCCGGCTCGGGAGCGTATACCACGGGCATCGGCAGCACGGCGGTTTCGTACGGCACAGGAGGGCTGGCCTCCACCACCGGCGCCAATGCGAACGCCTTCGCCCACGGCGCCAACGGCGTCGCCGAGACCTCGGGCAACAACGCGTCGGCCGTTGCGACCGGCAGCGGCGGCTTTGCGCAGGCAACGGGTAGCGGTTCGACGGCATCGTATCCGGGACAACCGATAGCGAACCCGCCGAGCCAGCCGAGCCTTCCGGCCGCTCCGACCGTGCAAGCACCGCCGCCCGTCGCGAGCGTCGCTCCGCCGCCCATCAACACGGTCGTCATCGGCCAGGACCCCTACGCAGGCTTCGGCTGGCTGGAAACCGGCAATGATACGGTACAGGTGGTTCCCGGTTCCGGCACCGATCTCGGGGTGCCCGTGAATTTGGGCCAAAGCATCTCCTATGGCAGCAATCCGGACAATTACATCACGATACCGCCCGACTTCGGTCAAAACACCCTCTACTACGACCCGAACCTGTCCGGGTACTCCGGATTGATCAACTACGGCGCGATCTATGCGCCACCCATTTACGATCTTCCGACCTACGAAGAGAACGCAGGCGGCGGGATCACCTTCGGCGGCTTCTATGGTAATCCGTTTGGAAGCTTCGGCATCGGCCCAATCGGCGGCTACGACGACCCCATCATCCTGAACTTGCAGGGCGGCGCGGTGCAGACCCAAGGGCTGGCCTCGTCCGCGGCGACCTTCGACATGCGCAACGACGGCCAGCCGGTACGCACCGGATGGGCGACGGCCGGGGAAGGCATCCTCGTCTACGACCCCGGCAATACCGGCGTCGTGAGCAACGACGACAATCTGGTGGCCGGTTTCGACGCGTTGAACGCGCTGGCCCTCCAGACGGATGGAACGGACACGGGCACCCTCACGGCGAGCGACGCCCTCTGGGGCCAGCTCAAGGTCTGGGTCGACCCCGCCGGCACCGGCCAGTTCAGCGCCGACCAGCTGTTCACGCTGGGCCAGCTCGGCATCTCCGCCATCGACCTGAACGCCACCGCGACCCGGCGCGACGACCAGGGCAACACCATCCTGGCCGACGGCACCTTCACCCGGACCGACGGCTCCTCCGGCGCCATCGCCGGCGTGGACCTGCGCTTCGACGCCGGCCAGGCGCCGCTCGACCCTGGCGCGCTCCTCGCAGCGCAATCGCGCCAGCTCATCGACGCCATGGCTGCGTTCGCGCCCGACCCGGGCGCGGCGAACCTGGTCGCTGCCGCTGCAGCCCAGACCGCCGCCGGCCTCGTCCTGGCCGCCGGCCAGCGGCCCGCCCTCGCGGGCTGACCCGGTCCGGCGGCGCCCACACGCCGCCGGGCTCCTCCCACCCCGTGCACCGTGTCGCGCGGCGCAGACGACTATCTGCGCCGACGGCTGGCCGCGTCTTGCAAACACCAGAGTTGGCTCGGCTGGCGCGGAGCTGATGCGCTAGAGCGGGATGATTTGTCTTCGAATCATCATGCCGCTCCAAGTCGTTATTTAAGCATGATCTTGTCCAAAAACCGGCGTCCACTTTTTGGGATCATGCTCTAGAGCATTTCGTCATTGGATGGGATCATCCAATGATAGAGAAATGCTCATAACCTTTTGAATCTGGAGCACTTCTTCTGCGATTGGGTGATTCCACCCAATCGCGAAGCGCTCTAGTGTGGCGAATCCCGATGAAAAATCTGCTTCGTGAAGCTTTCCCAGCCGACGGCGTGCTGCGGGCGAGCACCGTGCGCGGCGCCGCCGCGCGCGCCAAGCTCTACGTCATCTTCCTCACACCCCGCTCGGGAAGCACCTGGCTCACCGAGCTCGCCATGAAGACGGCGACGCTCGGCACCCCGCAGGAGTGGTTCAACGACGGCTGGGTCTATACCGACGAGCCGGCGCTGGGCTGCCTGCCGCCGCGCCGGCGCGGCATCGCCGATATCAACCGCTACGTCGACGCCATCGTGGACGAAGGCCCCGGCGTCGCCGGGCTCGAGCTGTCGGTCTATCAGGCGCTGATGCTGCGCGATCTGCTGGACGGGCCCATCGATCCCGCCTGGCTGACGGCTTCGTTCTATCTGCGCCGCCGCGATATCGTCGCTCAGGCGGTCTCGCTCTATCGCAGCGCTGCCTCCGGCCGCTTCCACAGCTACCAGAACACGGCCCAACATCGGCGCGCCTTCGACACCGTCGCCTATGACCACGACAGCCTGGTGAGCTGGCTCGCGTTCCTGATCGACAGCGAGCAGAAGTTCGATGCCTTGTTCGGCGAATGCCGATTGGCCCCGATCCCGCTCTTCTACGAGGACCTCCAGGCCGATCCCCTCGGTACCTTGCGCACCATCTCCCACGGCCTCGGCCTTGCGCCGCCCGACGCCCTGCCCTCGACCACCCTGGAGATCATGCGTGACGAGACGAGCGCGCTCTGGCGCGAGCGCCTCGTCCGCGACCTGCCGCCTGAGCTCGCCGCGTCCGTCGAATCCCGCCTGCGGCAGGATGTGACCGCTGAACATCTGTCCTCGTGCCACCGCGGCATTGCTGCAGACGGTGATAGAAGCCGGGAGGGAGAGGCAAGTAGACCTCGTAAATCTGGACTGCAACTCAAGCTCGAATGCAGAAGGGCATTGACATGAAATTCCAAGACTCAGACATCGCGTCCGCCAGCATTGTACCGGATGGCTCGGTTGAAGCTACTGACGGCAGTCGGGAGGGAGCAAACATATTCGAAGCGGCTGGATTAAAATGCTGGTTTACGTTTCATGAAGAATTTGCCGAAAACGGGGATGATTTCTGGATACGTATAGTACATTTTGGATTTAAATCAAGCTCATCTGCCGGCGACAATCTCGGCCGACGACGAATATCGTTTAAATCGAGTCAGATAATACCGATAAAATCGACAATAGACTCCTATTTTAAAGGAGATTCCGTGAAAGCGCTATCTCCTTTTGCTTTAGCGAGAGCGCGATTTTTGGGAATAAAATATAGCGATCATTGGATAATTACTGAATATATTTTAATTATCTAAATAAACGAACCTCTCAGATGAATGAGGCAAAATGATATACGGCTACACGCCCCCCCGAATCAGTTCCAGCCGACGCAAACACGTTGCAAGATGTTCGAGACATTCGCCGGGCCATCGATTGCCTGCTGTCGCCGACGCTTCAGACGGTGACAGAAGCTGGGAGGGAGAGATGAGGCGACGTCCGAGAGCCTCCGTACCAGATCGGACTGGCGCAACCTTGTCCGCGCAGGCAATCGTTCGATTAGAGAGGGCTAGGATGATGGAGCTTCAAGACCCGGATTTCATGGCAGCCACGATAACGCCGGATGGTTCGGTTCAAGCTTGGGACGACAGTCGGCAGGGCGTTTCCAGGTTCGAAGTGGCCGGACACACCTTGTGGTTCACTGTCAACATACAATTCTCTTCGAACGGGTATGATTTCTGGGTATACATAAGGTACTTCGGATTTATATCGCGAGACGCCGCCGGAGACGACCTCGGCTGGGGGACGCAGATCGTTCAACTCGAACCAAATCGCCGCTATAAAAGGCGGATTAGATAAATATTATTGGAGCGATGAAGATAATAAAATCTTTCCTGTTGATCGAAATGATTGCAAGCTTCTAGGAATAAAACTTGGCGATTATTTTGATAATTATTAGATAATTTTTGGTAGTTCGGATACAGAGCACTTTAGATCTTTTATCCACAAAGATGCTCGAAAAGGATCCATGACCATACGGCCGCGAAGGCAGCATTCGAAAATGCAACGGGCCCCGGGGGATTAATGCCCACGATGGGGTCAAGCCAGACGGCCCCGGCAAGCGTACAGTTGAGCATGCGCGTACTACCAAATTGCAACAAAATCACTTACGTCGAGATTCCTGACACGATAGCACGTCTCTTAGATAATATGAACTTAACCAAATGATGTTATTGGCGTTGATCGTAGCACTGGCAACGCGTGCGATATCGCAAGAGCTATTCATGAGGTACTCTATTCGAGCCGAGCGCTTTCCACAAATATATGAATGATTCGAACAGAGATTACTAGATGATGCTCGCTCAGATCGAGCCATATTACGCACGCGGTCGAGCGTCAACGCGGCAGCCACGGCAAAATTGAGCGAAGCACAAAAGAGGCAATACGGCGAATTTATTTCTTTTGCGCGAAACAATGGAGTAGCCAGATGACGACGACTATGTTCCGATCTGCGCCCGGCGCCAGTCTCTAGCACTGGCGCCGAATTCGCCTCGGAACCACCGCGAAAAGGTCGGCAAGCCGGAGAAGCCCAAAAGCTGGGCCGTCTCGGTCAGCGATCGGCGTTCAGTCTTGATATGCCGCTGGGCCAGCTCGACGCGGACGTCGTTGAGGATGGAGGAGAATGTCTCACCGCGTGCGGCAAGGCGTCTGTTGACGGTCCTGCGGTCGACACCGAGATGCTGCGCGATCAGGTCGCCGCTGCAGCGGCCCGAGGGCAGCAGCGCAAAAACCAGCTGGCGGACTCGCCCGTCGATATTGACTGCCGGTCGCCCTACGACGCCATCGACATAGCGTCTGCTGTAGCGCGCCATCGCGGTCGCCGCGGAGCGGATCGGCGCGTCAAGGTTGCCTGCTCCGAGGACGAAGCCATCGAACGTGCTGTCGAATAGCGCACGCGTTCTGAAGAATGTGCTGTGAATCGTTTGGGTCTTCGGCGCGGGGTGCGAGAAGCAGGCGCACTCGGGGCCCCAGGCCGGTCCTGCCAGCACATCGAGCGTGTGGAAGACCGTGCCGACGATCAGCTCGGTCGTCTGCCGCGTGCGCCCTTGCGTCATCGACAGATACTGGACGCGGAGCAGCGCAAGCTCGTCGCGCTCCTCGAGGCGCAGCGCCAGCGTCTCGCTATGGAGGCGAAAATACTGTTCTGCGGCCCTGATTGCGTGACCAACCGTCGGCTCCTCGCGCACCACGAGGCCGATCGCGCCAAGCTGGGCGAAATTGCGCTTGGTCGCGAGCCTGAGCCCGAAATCCTCGACGTCTGCCGTCTCGGCTGAGCGCTCAAGCAGCTCACTGACGGCAGCAGCCGGGATCAACGCGTCCACGGCTGAGAGATCGAAGCGGTTGAGACCGACACCGTCCAACAGCCGACACGTGTCGAGCCCCAGCGAGCGCGCGAGGTCGACATAGCCCGCAATCATCCCGACCCGAACGAGGACGGCGGGTTTCGCCAACGCAAAACCTCCCCGGGACCACGTCCCAAAATGCAAAGTTGCTGCCCCATAATGCAAAGCATGATGGCCTGCGACAAGTTATCCGTTAGACGACGTCGCGACGTCGTAGACCCCGAGCAGGGCCTTTACCCCTGTGTCGAGCGTCGGCCACGGGCATAGCCTCGAGCCGCCATGCCTGCGGCTCGGCCGGCGCCCCTTCCCTATCGATTGTCGCGGACCGACGAGCGCCTATTCGACGGATCTCGCCGACATCAGCATTCCGGCCAAACGGATGTTGAACTGAAAAGAACGATTGGAGGAAACCAGAGATGCCGAAGATTACCTATGTCGAAGCGACAGGAGCCGAGCATCCGGTTGATGTTCCCTGCGGGACCAGCGTGATGCGCGGCGCGGTGGACAACGGCATTCCCGGTATCGACGGCGACTGCGGCGGCGAGTGCGCCTGCGCGACGTGCCACGTCTACGTGGACCCGGCTTGGCTCGGGCGCACCGGCGAGCGGACCTCGACCGAGGACGAGCTCCTGAATTTCGCCGACGGCGTTGCGGACAATTCCAGGCTTGGTTGTCAGATCAAAATGACCGACGCGCTGGACGGGCTGCGGGTGCGCATGCCAGCCGCGCAACACTGAGCACATAACCAGATAAATCACCTTTGGAGGAAGCAACCATGAACACGCACGTGATGCAGGAGGCCCGCACGGCAGCTTACGCGGCTCCTCTCGATCAGCTCGACATCAGCGAGCCCAGTCGATTCCAGAACGATACGATCTGGCCCTACTTCGAGCGGTTGAGGGCGGAAGACCCGGTTCACTATTGCAAGGAGAGCCAGTTCGGCCCGTATTGGTCGGTGACCAGGTTCAAGGACATCATGGCGGTCGATACCAACCACACCGACTTCTCGTCGGAGGCGGGCGGCATCTCGATCGTCGATCGCCGGCAGGAGGATCGCATGCCGATGTTCATCGCGATGGATCCTCCCAAGCACGACGAGCAGCGCAAGACGGTGAGCCCGATCGTGTCGCCTGCCAACCTCGCCAACCTCGAAGGCCTGATCCGCACGCGGGTCTGCGCGATCCTCGATGACCTGCCCCGCAACGAGACATTCAACTGGGTCGACAAAGTCTCGATCGAGCTGACGACCCAGATGCTGGCCACCTTGTTCGACTTTCCGTTCGAGGAGCGGCGGCTGCTGACCTATTGGTCTGATGTTGCGACCACACTGCCGCGATCGGGCGAAGAGATCGATACGTGGGAGAAGCGTGACGCCGTCCTGTTCCAATGCCTCGAATACTTCACCCGTTTGTGGAATGAGCGCGTTAACAACCCGCAGGCGTTCGACCTGATCTCGATGATGGCGCACTCTCCGGCAACCCGGAACATGCCGCCGCGCGAATTTCTGGGCAATCTCATCCTGCTCATCGTCGGCGGCAACGATACGACCCGCAATTCCATCAGCGGCGGACTCTGGTTCATGCATCAGAATCCCGGCGAGCTGAAAAAGCTGCGCGACAATCCGAGCCTGGTGCCAAGCGCCGTCTCCGAGATCATCCGGTACCAGACGCCGTTGTCCCATATGCGTCGCACCGCGACCAGGGACTCCACGGTCGGCGGCAAGCCCATCAAGGCCGGCGACAAGGTGATCATGTGGTACATCTCCGGCAACCGCGACGAGGAGGCGATCGAGAAGCCTGATGAGTTCATCATCGATCGCAAGAATCCCCGCCACCATCTCGCCTTCGGCTTCGGCGTCCACCGCTGCGTCGGCAACCGTCTCGCCGAGCTGCAGCTCAAGATCGTCTGGGAGGAAATTTTGCGGCGTGGGCTCGACAGCAAGATCGAAGTGGTCGGCGAGCCCCAGCGGGTCCCGTCGAACTTCGTCCATGGCTACACCTCGCTGCCGGTGCGCATCGCGGCTTGAGGACCGGCAAAAGCGGACGCCGATTTTGGGGCGAAGCCGGTGCTATAACAAAGAACGAGTGGGGCGCCTCAGCTCATCTGCACTGAAAGCGCTAGAAACAACGCTCGAGTTCTCAAGTCGATGGATAGTCGGGTCAAGCCCGACTATGACGCGTGGAGACGGAACGCCTTTATCCTCAACGTCATGGACGGGCTTGACCCGACCATCCATCTAAACGAACAGCATCAGCCCGATAGGGCTGCCCGAATGCTATTGTTTTTCAATTTGATGGGTGGCCGGGTCAAGCTCGGCCATGACGTCGGCGGGTGACGTACGACTTGTCTGCGACCCTGGCTTACAGGGAGAGGACCGATTACGCGCGAGCGCAAGCCACGCCGGGTGCCCTCCGCCGTCATCGCATCGTCACACAGCCTGCACGCGAGCGATCGAGCCTCATCGAAGGCCGGCGGCCATCGATGAGGGGCAGGACATGATGCAGGTCATCTATACGCTTGTTTACGGCGTCTTCGCGGTCCCTCCCCTTTCGGCCCTGGCTGTCGGGCTCTCGACCCGGTTCCGGCCGAGCCGCCGGCCGATGCTGGTTCGACTGGCCTCGGCGATCCTTCTGGTGAGCGCTGTTGCCGTGGCGCTGAAAATCAGCTTCGCCTATCGGCCGGCGAACCTGTGGTGGCTGCTCGTCGGCTACGGCGCCTACTGCGTCCTGGCGGCGGCCTGCTTCGGCCTGCGCCCGATCTGGCTTCGCGTCGCCGCCCTGCTCGTTGCCGTCCTGCCGATTGTGGCCACTTACCTTTTCGCGACGTTCGGCATCATGGGCCTCGTTTTTATCGGCGGGGATCAGTTCGCGCCGCCACGGCGCACCGAGCTCATCAGGAGCGGACTGAGCTGCGACGTGAGAGGATGGGGCATGGCGTTCACCGACAGCGGCTACGAGGTGCATCTTCGCCGCTTCTGGTCGCCCGTCCCCTTCATCTGGCGCGAAGTGGCATTCGTCAGCATCAACGAGACAGCAGGAGAGTCGGGCGCCACGTGCCAGACTCTTCTCACGAGCTACGACGCCCGGCGCTGATCAGCCGTACAACGGGTCCGCATCCGAGCTGCCGAACCCCTCCCCCGGATTCATCCAGCGACGATGCTCGGCGAAGCGCTCGGCCACCAGGTCGAGAAAGCTGCGTACCTTGGTCGACAGGTTGTGGCGGTGCGGAAAGAGGGCGTTGATCGCGAACTCCACCGGCCGGTAGTCCGGCATGAGCTGCACCAGGCTGCCGGCAGCGACATGGTCGGCGATCATGAAGGTGGGCGCCAGGAACAGGCCGCGGCCCTTCAGCGCCAGGTGCCGCAGGGTGTCGGCGCTGTTGGTGACGAGGTTGCCGGAGACCTTGACCGAATGCAGCTTGCCGTCGGGCCCCTCCAGCCGCCATTCGTCGCCGAACGGATAGAAGGTGTAGCGCAGGCAGTTGTGGTGGGCGAGGTCGGCGGGCTCGATCGGGGCCGGGTGCGTCTCCAGGTAGGACGGCGCGCAGGTGAGCAGATGCCGCCACGGCGTCAGCCGCCGCACGATCAGGCTGGAATCGGCCGGCACCACCGTGCGGATGGCGAGGTCGAACCCCTCCTCGATGAGGTCGATCATGCGGTCGCCCACGGTGAGGTCGAGCGACACCGCCGGATAGAGCGTGAGGAATTCGTCGACCACGGGCGACAGGAAGCGCAGCAGGTGCATGCTGGTGTAGACGCGCAGCGTGCCACGCGGCGTCGCATGCAGCGCGCTCACCAGCCGGTCGGCGTCATCGAGTTCGGCCAGGATCTGGCTGGTGCGCTCATAGTAGGCGCGGCCGATCTCGGTGGTGCTCACCTTGCGGGTGGTGCGGTTGAGCAGGCGCGCGCCGAGGCGCTCCTCCAGCGCCTGCACGTGGCTGCTCACCATGGTGACGGACATGTTGAGCCGCCGCGCCGCGGCCGAGAAGCCGCCGGCCTCCACGACGCGGGCGAACACCGTCAGGCTGGTCAATCGGTCCATGGTCGCCGCGGATCGTCCGCCCTCCTCGATGAGTCGGCGCGATATTGCCGGCGTCTGGCGCATCCGGCCAGGGGCCTACGATCGGCGCGCGGCTCGGACGAGGATCGCCCCGGCGCGGCCGCCGGACGCATCCAGGCGTCCGGACGAAGAGGAAGTAATCTGCGAAGACATCGCCTTGGTACAGAGTTCCAACCACTGCCCCCTCGCGCGCCGATGCTCGCCCCCATTGAAGCGACGGGTTTGCGCCCGAGTTTTGCCCCGTCGCGCTTAGTGTCCGATTCAAAACTAAGCAGTTGATTTTGCGAGCCTTGCGACGCGGCGAGCGAGGAGCTGGACCGATGCGAGGAACAGCCATGCGCTGGCAGATGCGATGGTTTGCTCGAAGTCCTTGGCAAGCCGTCGATTGCGATTGAGCCACGCTAGGGTGCGTTCGACTACCCAGCGCCGCGGCAGGACCTCGAAGCCGCTGGCGGCATCGGGTCGCTTGATGATCGCGATGGTCCATTCGCCGATCCGGCGCAGGGCGTCCTTGAGCTTGTCCCCGGCATAGCCGCCGTCAGCGAAGATGTGCCGCAGCCAAGGGAAGCGGTGAAGGATTTCTGCGAGCACAAGCGGCGCGCCGTCTCGATCCTGAATGTCGGCGATGTGGATCACCGCGTGAACCAGATTGCCTTGAGTGTCGGTGAGGATGTGGCGTTTGCGGCCCTTGACCTTCTTCCCCGCGTCATAGCCGCGTGGGCCAACGCTTTCCGTGGTTTTCACGCTCAGGCTATCGATCACACCGGCGCTGGGCGACCCCTCGCGACCCTCTGCCTCGCGCGAGGTCATCAGCAGCGCATGATTGATTGTCAGCCACAGCCCGTTGTCGCGCCACAGGCAGAACCAGCGCCGTACGGTCGAGACGGGCGGAAAGCATGGCGGCAGCATTCGCCACGGCAAACCGCCGCGCAGGAGGTACAGGATTGCCTCGAGTATCCGTCGCAGCGGCCACTTCCGGGGGCGCCCTACAAGAGACGGCGGAGGAAGAAATGGCTCGAGCGCTACCCATTCCGCATCGGTCAAATCGCTTGGCAAGGCCAGCCCGGTACGCGCATGCTGTGCGCGAGTGGTATCGGTCCACATCGTTGATCCAACGTAGTTCTTGGCGAAACCCCTGAATCAACGGCCGGCGATGCTATCAAGCTAACGCACTGATGCCGCTCACCTTAACTTCGGATCAAACACTCAGGTCCCGCGCGGTTCCTGCTTGAGCTGGTCGCCGCGGACCTTGCTCTGGAAGTCGAACACCCAGCCGGGATATTCCGAGGGCAGCTCGCTGACCTCATCGAGTGTTTTCAGTTCGGCGTCGGTCAGCGCCACCTTGGTCGCGGCGATGTTGTCATCGAGTTGCTCTGGCTTCTTGGCACCGATGATTACGCTGGTGACAGCCTTTTGGTGGAGCAGCCAGGCAAGTGCGATCTGGGCGATCGAGACGCCCTTGGCTTCCGCGATCGGCTTCATCGCGTCGATGACGTTGTAGCCGCGTTCCTCATTGACCGGCGGGAAATCGAAGGTGGCGCGGCGGTTGTCGCCTTCCTTAGCGCCGTCGCGGCTATATTTGCCTGACAGAAAACCGCCCGCCAGCGGACTCCACACCATCAGGCCGATGCCTTCGGATTCCATCATCGGCACCAGTTCACGCTCCAGATCGCGTCCGGCGATCGTATAATGTGCCTGAAGCGAAGCGAAGCGGGCCAGGTTGAACTGGTTGGAAATACCGACCGCCTTTGCGATCTGCCAAGCGGCCCAATTGGAGACGCCGATATAGCGGACCTTGCCCTGTTGGACGACCGTTTCGAGCGCACGCAGCGTCTCCTCCATCGGCGTGATCTGGTCGAAGCCGTGGATCTGGTAAAGATCGATATGGTCGACCTGAAGGCGCTTGAGGCTGCCCTCCAGAGCGTAGAGCATATGCGAGCGGGACGTGCCACGCGCGTTCGGACCGTCGCCCGTAGGCCCGAAGAATTTGGTGGCGACGATCACATCTTCCCGTGCGATCCTGAGGTTGCGCAACGCCTGGCCCGTAATCTGTTCGGAAAGGCCTTTTGAATAGACGTCGGACGTATCGATGAAGTTGATGCCGGCATCGATCGCGGTCTTGACCAGACCGTCAGCTTCTTTCTGCTGTAGACCGCCCATGCTGCTGTAGATGCCGCTCCCGCCGCCGAAGGTCATGGTGCCGAGGCAGAGTTCGGAAACGAACAGGCCGGTGCGGCCGAGGATGTTATAGCGCATGGGGACTCTCCTGATTGGAACGAAACGGGCAGGCGGGTGGATCAGGCGATCGAGCCGAGTGGTCCATCGCCAAAGACTGTGAGATGGCGCTTTTTCAGGCCTTTCGATCTACAGTCTTCTCCCTCCATTCTTATATGGGGCTGACCGCAGCTTCTCCACGCCGGATCGCCGCAAACGCTTGCCTGATCCGATCAAATGTCGTCTTAATGACTAACCAAGCTTGCCTTCGTGGGCGGCACGAAGGATTGAATGCGATGCACGAAACTCTCGCCGGTCTCGCTTACCGCCACGCCACTCAGCCAGGGGGGCGTCGATCCCGCGTGTGAGCGTTCATGTCGCGAAGGAGACCAGGTGGCCAATCCCAACTCTGTACCAGCCCATGCTCGGCATCGTGCTGCGCGGCGCTAAGCGCGTCGTCATCGGTGACCGCACGCTTCACTACGACGCCAATCATTTTTTCATCGCTTCTATCGACGTGCCCGCAACGAGCGTCATGATCGAGTCCTCGCCTGAGGCGCCCTACGTCGCGGCGAGGCTGGCGATAGACCAGGATGTCCTCGCGGACCTGGTTGTTGATATACCTTGCGAAGCCCGTGGCGATACTGCGGCTTTTGCTGTGGCCGCAATGACCCCCGAGCTTCTTGATGCCTGGTCACGGATGTTGCGGCTGCTCGATGCCCCGAACGAAATCGACATGCTGGCGCCTCTGATCGAGCGCGAAATTCTATTTCGCATCCTGCAGGGACCACAAGGGGCCCTGCTTCGCCAGGCCGCTAGAGCCGATAGCCGGATTGCGCAAGTCAGGGACACGATCGCCCATTTGCGCGCGAACTTCGATCGCCATGTTAGAATTGAAGAATTGGTGGAAATCACCGGGATGAGCGCGGCAACCTTTCACCGCCATTTTCGAGCCGCCACTGCCATGAGCCCATTGCAATATCAGAAGGCGCTCCGCCTGCAGGAAGCAAGGCGGCGACTGATTGCCGATGCCGATGCGACGAGCGCAGCTTTTGCGGTCGGGTATGAAAGCGCGTCGCAGTTCAGTCGAGAATATACGCGGATGTTCGGCACGCCCCCTGCGCGCGATGCCGCGAGGCTGCGCGCGATTAGGAACTGATCCGACTGAGCCCATCGAAGAATCAACGGCCGGCGATGCCGTCAAGCTAACCCACTGATACCACTCACCTTAGTTTTGGATCAGACACTTAGGGATTTTCGCGTGGCTTGCACGCGGTGGACCAGGCGAGCTCACAGCGAGCGGACGCCGGCGCGCGTTTCGATCGATGCTCCCCCGCGGGGAGCGACTGTACCGCGACATCGGTGCTGGCTACCGGATGATGTTTCGATCCACGCTCCCACGCGGGGAGCGACACGGTTGCGGCCCTGGAGCAGGAGGCCCTTGTAACGTTTCGATCCACGCTCCCACGCGGGGAGCGACGCTTGACCCCGGTGGCAGCGGCGTAGCGGGTCCCGTTTCGATCCACGCTCCCACGCGGGGAGCGACCCTGTAGCAGGTATCGGTAGACGTTCTTGTGCCGGTTTCGATCCACGCTCCCACGCGGGGAGCGACGCATCCAGTGGCTGGGCTTCCCGGCCTCGTAGCGGTTTCGATCCACGCTCCCACGCGGGGAGCGACGAAGAGCTTGACGAGCCCGGACGAGCCAAGGTCGACGTTTCGATCCACGCTCCCACGCGGGGAGCGACCCGGTTGATCCGGCCAACATCGACGACATCTATTTCGTTTCGATCCACGCTCCCACGCGGGGAGCGACTGCCAGCGCGGTCAAGACGCTAGTCGATGTCATGTTTCGATCCACGCTCCCACGCGGGGAGCGACCAAGACCCAACTTCCTGTGAGCATGGAAGCGATGGTTTCGATCCACGCTCCCACGCGGGGAGCGACACGTTGCCTGGGTTCGCGCCGCAGAGGATGCACGGTTTCGATCCACGCTCCCACGCGGGGAGCGACTGAGTTTTTCGCGCTCAACCTGCTGCTGCCAGGCGTTTCGATCCACGCTCCCACGCGGGGAGCGACGAGATCGCCAACTCAAACGGCGGCACCATCGTCGTGTTTCGATCCACGCTCCCACGCGGGGAGCGACCGCGCCGCGGACCTGCTCTGCAATCCGTCTTTTGGTTTCGATCCACGCTCCCACGCGGGGAGCGACGCGGCCGGTGCGCCACCGACGGTCGCCGTCTCCGGGTTTCGATCCACGCTCCCACGCGGGGAGCGACAAGTCCCGCTCCATGTCCGCCCGCGTCTTGCCGCGGTTTCGATCCACGCTCCCACGCGGGGAGCGACCAGTTCGACCAGCGGCTTTCCCCGCTCCAGCAGGTTTCGATCCACGCTCCCACGCGGGGAGCGACGGGCTATGTCTAACCTCCTCCAGACGATAGGAAAACGCTGCCGCCAGCGCGAACGAGGTCTGCCCGGCTCCGTTTCCCCCGTCGTCGCGGATCCGCCGGCCGGATACACACGCAGGCCCAACGACTTGCCCGAGCGCGAACCTCGCGGCGAAATCGGGCTTGCTTGTGGTTCGCGCTCGGCGACGCGCGGCTGGGACGATCAGCGGCCATTGAGGACCTTGGCAGCCCTGGCCAGGCCGGCCGCGCCGCTCCAAGCCGGCGCCGGTCAGCCGCCGAGGGCTTCGCGCAGGCCGTCGGGGTAGAGCGCCAGGCCCGCCGCCGCGAGGGCGTCCAAACTGAACCACCGCGCCACACAGGCCAGGCCGTCGTCCTCCGCGAATTCGATCTTCTCCTTGTCGTAGAGCGATCGATCCTCCAGCTCGACTTCAGCGGCGAAGACGATCTCGTGGCCCACGGCGCCTTCGTGCTCGAAGATATTCTCGAACACCTGCCAGGCCGAGCGGATGGCGATGCGGCAGCCCAGCTCCTCCGCGAACTCGCGGTGCAGCGCCTGCTCGCGGGTCTCGCCGAAGTGGACCCCGCCGCCCAGCGGCCGCACGCCCTTGATGGCACCGTCGCTCGTCGCCACCTCGGCCGCGAGCAACCGGGGGCAGTTCCACGCCAGGCCGATGACCTTGACGCGGATCTTGGCCGGCGGTGTCCACACCGTCATCTCTAGCCTCCCCAACGATCCTCTGTCAGCGATGCAGACGACAGCAGCACCGGCCGCCATCCCTGAAACGCACGCCTCGATGATGGGACTTCGGTCATTAGCGACCGGACGTGGCCCAAAAAGCTCGGTGCTCATCCCCCTATAATCCCCGCAAATCATCAGAGATAGAATGAACATCGGTCGGCGAAGGTCGTCATCGGCCCAACGCCAGCCGCGCGAGCTCCCGCGCCGCCTGCGCCTGATAGCCGTCGAGCACTTCGATCAGCCGGTTGAGCGTCTCGCGGTCGGGAGCATCCGACGTGATGTGCTCGGCCATGATCTCCCGGGCTTGGCGGAGGATATAGTCCTCGGCGCGCAGGGCCCGGCGGAGGCGGTCCGTGGCGGTCATAGCTCCTCCTCTCGGCGGCCCGACGGTGGCGGCCGGCGTCCTGAGGCTGCCGTCGCGGGTTCCCGCTCCGGAACCGTGACACGGTCAACGATAGGGCCCGATCGACTCGGCGCCTATGTAGCCGCGTGCTATCAAAAACGTAATTGTTTCGAGAGCGGCGAATATTAAGAAGCTCGCCGATAACACGATAATCGATTTCCTTTTAAACCCATTAAGAATTGAGCCGGAGAGCGCCAGGACCGCGACGGACAGAAACGGCATGCTGATAATAGTTATTAGTTGCGTCGCTGCCTCGTTCTCGCTTCCAGGGAAGCCAAACGTCAACAATGATAACATCAACGCCATTGGCAGGAGCGCCAACACGCAGGAGGTAAGTATAAATGCAGCTCTAAATACTAGTCTTGCTAGCTTGCTCATATTGCGCCCTTGAACACTGCGGCCCGCAGACTGCCGTCGCGCGTCCTGCCGCGGTGCTCGATCTCGACGCGGATCTTGCGTGGCGCCGCCATGCGGCCCCACGCCGCTTCTACGGCCGGCGCGGGGCTATGTCAGGGAAGGCCCGGCGCCGCAGACGGACCGACCGCCTCACACCTGCGCCGCGTGGAGGCCCACGCTTCCGGCCCTACCCCTGCCGCGCCGTCGAAACGCGCAGATATAGGGCGGCGTGTAGCGGCACGGTGGAAGCGGTCATGTTCTGTCTCCTTCAAACACAGCGCGGCCTTATGCGCGCGCCGACGCGCAGCATTGCCGCTATTCAGCGGCCTCCCTGATGGTCCCGACGATCCATTCATTCAGGCTTTTGCCCGCTGCTGCTGCGGCAATGACCGCTGCGGCATGGTCGTCAGGAGTGAGGCGAACATTGAACTTACCGGAGAACTTCCGGCGCGGCTCGATGCCCTTTTCTCGGCACATTTTGAGATAGACGGCCAGCGACTTGCGGCCTTCCTCAATCAGATCGTGGACGCTTTCGGCATAAAAGTCGGCTCCACCATTCAGGCCGACAAACTCGCCGCGCAGCATCTGAATCTCGGGATCGAAAGCGATGACCGCCTTCTCGCCATTGATTTCAACAACATTGTTCATGGCTTTACTCCGTGTTCGTCCAGCCATTTACGGATGCTGGCAACCGCACCTTTGTCCGTATCCGGTGATGGATGCGGGCGATGAAAGACGCGCACTTCGCCGAACAGGAACACGCCGACGCGCGAACCTTCCCGCTCGCTGACTTCCGCCCCGAGAGCTACAAACAGTGCATCTATGTCGGCCCAGCGGATCGAGCCGTTGACCGGGCGGGCGAAGATCAGTTCCAGCGTGGCTCTCTGACGCTTTTTCATGGAGCATCCAGTATCATTTTATAGTACCGTTATCAAGATCGATCTCGGCCCCAGTCAGTTTCGATCCACGCTCCCACACGGGGAGCGACGATGCCTCGCGGATCTGCGCCGCCATGCTCGAAGCGTTTCGATCCACGCTCCCGCGCGGGGAGCGACGCGAAGGCCTTCGCCCACATGGCGCACGCGTCGATGTTTCGATCCACGCTCCCACGCGGGGAGCGACGGGTCTGGGCCGGCGGTCGAAACTGTCTCGCACACGTTTCGATCCACGCTCCCACGCGGGGAGCGACGGTGACGGCGGCGGGCGGGCTGGAGCTGCTGAAGGAGTTTCGATCCACGCTCCCACGCGGGGAGCGACTGGGTGGTCAGGGCGGCGACATCGGCATCAGCGGTTTCGATCCACGCTCCCACGCGGGGAGCGACGGGCGGCGTCTTGCTCGACCTGGTGCTTCCGGAATGTTTCGATCCACGCTCCCACGCGGGGAGCGACGCGCGGGAAGAGGGCTTCCCCGTAACTTGGGACGGGTTTCGATCCACGCTCCCACGCGAAGGCTATGCCTAACCTCTTCCAGACGATAGGAAAACGCCGCCGCCGGCGCGAACGAGGTCTGCCCGGCTCCGAGTCCCCGGTCATCGCAGATCCGCCAGGCCCAACGACTTGCCCGAGCGCGAACCTCGCGGCGAAATCGGGCTCGCTTGTGGTTCGCGCTCGGCGGCGCGCGGCTGGACGATCAGCGGCCATTGAGGACCTTGGCGGGCTTGGCAGCCCTGGGCGAAGCCGGCCGCGCCGCTCCAAGCCGGCGCCGGTCAGCCGCCGAGGGCTTCGCGCAGGCCGTCGGGGTAGAGCGCCAGGCCCGCCGCCGCGAGGGCATCCAAGCTGAACCACCGCGCCACGCAGGCCAGGCCGTCGTCCTCCGCGAACTCGATCTTCTCCTTGTCGTAGAGCGATCGATCCTCCAGCTCGACTTCGGCGGCGAAGACGATCTCGTGGCCCACGGCGCCTTCATGCTCGAAGATGTTTTCGAACACCTGCCAGGCCGAGCGGATGGCGATGCGGCAGCCCAGCTCCTCCGCGAACTCGCGGTGCAGCGCCTGCTCGCGGGTCTCGCCGAAGTGGACCCCGCCGCCCAGCGGCCGCACGCCCTTGATAGTGTCGTGGCTCGTCGCCACCTCGGCCGCGAGCAACCGGGGCCCGTTCCACGCCAGGCCGATGACCTTGACGCGGATCTTGGCCGGTGGTGTCCACACCGTCATCCTGAGCCTCCCGGTCCTGCGGCGGCGATGCGGACGAGCGCCGCGCCCGCCCTATCCCTGGAACCGCCGCTCGCCGTCGAGCCAGGTCTCGCGCACGGGGATGTCCTTGATGGTCGAAGGGTCGACCTGGGTGGGGTCCTTGTCGAGGATCACCAGGTCGGCGGCCTTGCCGGCCGCCAGGACGCCGGTGAAATCGCGGTGGCATTGCCAGGCGGCATCGGCGGTCACCATGCGCAAGCCCGCCTCAGGGCTCACGCGCTCGGCCGGATTCAGCACCTCGCCGCCGTCGCGCATGGTGCGCGTCACCGCGTTCTCCACCATGCGCAGCGGGCCGATCTCGGTGACGTTCCAGTCCGAGTGCACGGTCGGCCGCAGGCCGGCCTTCAGCACCGAGGCGCAGGGATCGAGCAGGTCGGCGCGCTGCGGCCCGAGGATGTCGTCGCGGAAGGCCCGCCCCCAGAAATAGACGTGGCCGATGAGGAACGACGGCGACAGGCCGAGCGCCTTGAGGCGGGTGATCTGCTCGGGGTGCAGGATCGAGCAATGCTCGATGCGGTGGCGGTGGTCGTCCCGCGGCTTGTCCTTCAGCACCGCCTCGTAGGCATCGAGCGTGGTGTCGATGGCGGCGTCGCCGTTGGCGTGCACGCACACCTGCCAGCCGTCGTCGTGGGCGGCGCGGATCGCGTCGGTGAGCTGCTCGGGCGTGTAGTTCAGGGCGCCGCGGCTCGTGGAGTTGAGGTAGGGCTCGCGTTGATAGCCGCTGCGCCCCTGGTTGGAGCCGTCGGCCCAGGCCTTGATGGCGCCGACACGGAAGCGGTCGCTGCCGAAGCCGGGCTTCAGGCCGGCATCGCGCCAGGCCTTCATGTGGGTGGAGACGAGCGCGCCGCCGAAGCGGATCGGCGGGTTGCTCGCCATGACGCCCTGCACCAGCGCCAGGTCGGCCGGGCCGCGGATGCCCAGGCCGCAGTCGAACAGGCCGGTGCAGCCGCGGCTGGCCGCCTTGGCGAACAGCCGGCCGATGCCGGCGGTCAGCTCCTCGTTGCTGGGGACGCCGATCCTGGCGATGAACGGCAGCAGGGCCGGCGACTCGTCGAGGCGGCCGGTGAGGTTGCCGTTGCCGTCGCGGTCGAAGCGCCCCTGCGGCGGATCGGGCGTGTCGCGGGTGATGCCGGCGACGGCCAGCGCCTTCGAGTTCACGTGGGCGATGTGGCCGTTCGACTCGTAGACGAAGAGCGGATTGTCAGGGGCGATGCGGTCGAGCAGCGCCAGGTCGAGCTGGGCCTTGCCGGGGGTGATGGAGGCGTCGAACTGCCAGGCCTTGACCCAGGCGCCGGGCGCCGCCTTGCCGACGGCGGCGCGCAGCGTCTCCACCACCTGGTCCATGCTGCTCATGGTGAAGGGGCTGATGTCGATCCAGCTCTCGAACAGCACGAACACGGTGTGCATGTGCGGGTCCATCAGGCCCGGCAGCAGCGTGCCGCCGGCGAGGTCGACCACCTTGGTCTGCGCCGTGCGCAGGCCGGCAAGCTCGCTCTCGCTGCCCACCGCTATGATCTTGCCGCCGCTCACCGCCACCGTCTCGGCCCGCGGCCGGGCCGGATCCATGGTGAGCACGGTGCCGTTGCGGAACAGCAGGTCGGCACGGTCCGACTGGGCGCGCACCGGCTCGGCCCACAGCGGCGCCGTCAGCGCGGCGAGGCCGCCGCCCAGCACCGCGCGCCGCGACGTCATCATTTCGAGCACACGGACCAATCCCGGATTGCAGGCCCTGCACATGGCGTCCCCCTCGGTCGTCGCGCTTGTTAGAGCTCACCCGGTAGCACGGCAGTGGCTATCCGATCGAGAGACGCGGTCCGGCCGCGGTGCTCGAATCGTCTCCAAATTTTGGCCATGGCGTCTCAACCCGCCCGGCGCTCCCACGTGGGGAGCGACGCTGCCACTGCGACAGGGTGTCGGTCGATGCCGCGTTTCGATCCACGCTCCCACGCGGGGAGCGACAACCTCGACGGCAGCGTCTATCAGACGGCCAAGACGTTTCGATCCACGCTCCCACGCGGGGAGCGACCATCCCGCGGTGCGTCTTGCGAGCCAAGTCCTGCAGGTTTCGATCCACGCTCCCACGCGGGGAGCGACGTGTTGCCGGCGGTGCCGCCATCCTCGGCCGTGACCTCGTTTCGATCCACGCTCCCACGCGGGGAGCGACGCAGGCTCGACGCAATCGCCACGGGCCCGGCGAGGTTTCGATCCACGCTCCCACGCGGGGAGCGACATGACGCCCGCCGCATCATGCCCGGCAAGATCGAGTTTCGATCCACGCTCCCACGCGGGGAGCGACGACAAGGTCCGGCGCGGGGCCAAAGGCGTCGCGAAGTTTCGATCCACGCTCCCACGCGGGGAGCGACGAAAAGTTCGCCGCGGAGATCGTCGGCAGACGTGTTTCGATCCACGCTCCCACGCGGGGAGCGACGGCGGCCCGAAGCGCGGACGCCGCCCTCGACATGGTTTCGATCCACGCTCCCACGCGGGGAGCGACCAGATCTTGGGCGCAAAGATCTTAGCGTTGCCCGAGAGTTTCGATCCACGCTCCCACGCGGGGAGCGACCACGCTGGGGCGACGCCGACGTTCGGGCGGCCGTGTTTCGATCCACGCTCCCACGCGGGGAGCGACGGCTCATGCTGCTTCCTTCCGATCGAACTTCTCGGTGTTTCGATCCACGCTCCCACGCGGGGAGCGACGACGTTGCGCATGGCGTTGCCGGCGTTCGGTCGATTGTTTCGATCCACGCTCCCACGCGGGGAGCGACAGATCCTTCAAAATCTGAAGGGTCTCTTCACCAAGTTTCGATCCACGCTCCCACGCGGGGAGCGACGCGTGCAGGGCCTGCTGCGGCACGTAGCCGGATGGTTTCGATCCACGCTCCCACGCGGGGAGCGACCGGGCTACCTTTCGGGCATCCTGCTTTGTGGAAAAGTTTCGATCCACGCTCCCACGCGGGGAGCGACAAGGCACGCCGGGCGAAGCTGGCGCGAGCCGGAATGTTTCGATCCACGCTCCCACGCGGGGAGCGACGCGGCTGGCGGATGGTGCCGGTCACGCAGGATTGGTTTCGATCCACGCTCCCACGCGGGGAGCGACAATTGGTCGACGCGCTCGCGCGCGCCATGCAGGGTTTCGATCCACGCTCCCACGCGGGGAGCGACTTGCCATTCTCGGGCACGGCAGATGCACCATCGGTTTCGATCCACGCTCCCACGCGGGGAGCGACGCTTCCAGTCCGGCCGGCCCCATAGCCAGTAGCGCCGTTTCGATCCACGCTCCCACGCGGGGAGCGACGCGAGCCGCAGCGAGCAGCACCGCGACGCAGAGATGGTTTCGATCCACGCTCCCACGCGGGGAGCGACAAGGTGCCGAAGTCGACCTTGGCGGGCACGAATTGTTTCGATCCACGCTCCCACGCGGGGAGCGACGCGGGGCGATGGGACGAGCCGACGCTCGAAATGCTGTTTCGATCCACGCTCCCACGCGGGGAGCGACAGGCCACATCTAACCTCTTCCTGACGATAGGAAAACGCCGCCGTCGGCGCGAACGTAGGCTCCACAGCTCCAGCACGTCGCCGTAGCGGCGGGGCGCGATCTGGAGGTGCGTGCGTTTTCAACGACTTGGCGGCAGCGCGAACCTCCCGGCGAAACCGGGCTCGCTTATGGTTCGCGCGCAGGGGGAAGGCTCACACGATCAGCGGGCCGTTGAGGTCCTTGGCGGGCTTGGCGCCCACATGCTCGACGCGACGCTGCCAGTTGGCGCCCAGCATGTAGTAGCGCAGGCTGTCGTGCTCGCGGTCGATCAGGCTCTCCAGCTTGGCCTTCAGCCTGGTCCACTGCGCGGGATCGACCTCGATCTCGAACACGGAGTATTGCACCCGCTGGCCATGATCGCGGCAGGCCTTGGCGACGCGGCGCAGGCGGCCCTCGCCGCCGGGCTCGGCGGTGCGCACGTCGTAGGTCACCAGCACCAGCATTGCGGCTCCCCCGATCGGGCGCTCACGTCCACACCCACGGTGGATAGGCGTCGAGGTCACCGCGCAAGTGGCGCGCCAGCAACTGTGCCTGCAGGTGCGGCACAAGGCCCAAGGGCGCCACCTCGTCGAGGAAGGGATGGCGGCGCTCCTCCTTCTTGCGCTCCTGCCAGGCGGTCAGCACCGTACGGCGCCCATCGTCCGACAGCAGCACCGCGCCCCCGTCGCGCCATTCGAAATCACGTGCGCGCAACTGTCGCCGATTGATCAGCGACAGCGCCAGCCGGTCGGCGAAGATCGGCCGCAGCTCCTCCATCAGGTCGAGCGCCAGGCTCGGCCGCCCGGGCCGCTCGCGGTGCAGGAAGCCGACGGCCGGATCGAGACCGACGCCTTCGGCGGCGCTGCGGCAGTCGTGGGTCAGCAGCGTGTAGAGGAACGACAGCACCGCGTTGACCGGGTCCAGCGGCGGGCGGCGGCTGCGCCCGGTAAAGCGGATGGCCTCGTCCGGCGAGCGCACGAGCCCGCCGAACACGGCGAAATAGCCCTGCGCCGCCTCACCCTCCGCGCCGCGCAGCGCCTCCGATCCATCGTCGGCGAAGGCGACCCGGCGCAGGATGCGCGCCTGCCGCTCGACCACCGCCTCCACCTGGGCCCGCTGCGGTGCCGGCATCTCGCCGCCGTAGTCGCGCAGCGCCCTTTGCAGCACGGCGCGCTGGTTGGCGATCTTGGCCGAGACGATGCTGCGCACGATCTCGTCGGGCTGGTCGGACGCCCGATACTGGGCGCGGCGCAGCAGCACGTTGCCCGAAACCGGTCCCTCGATCCGCGCCTGGAAGCGCCCGGCCCGGTCGAGCAGCACCATGGTGATGCCGAGCGGCGCCAGCGCCTGGATCAGCGGCGGCGAGATGAAGATGGAGCCGAAGGCAACGACCGAGCCCAGCATGTGGAACGGCACGCGGGCGCGCTCGGCACCCTCCACCTCGGCCACCAGATTCTCGCCGTCCTTGCGCAGTGCGGCACCTTCGGTGGTGATGTAGAGGGTGTTGAGCAGCTTCTTCACGGCGCACTGTCCGTTTCGCCTGCCAACGCCGCCTCGATGGCGCGGGTGCGGAAGCCGAGCGCCGATCTGCCTCCCGCCTTGGGCCGGCACAGCTCGATCAGCGAACAGGCGCGGCACCGGCTGGCGCGGTACTCCGCCGGCGGCGTGCGCCCGGAGGCGACGACCACGGCAAAGGCCCGCGCCGTCTCCTCCGTCAGCCGCCGCAGCTCGGCATCGAACGGCACGGCCACCCGCCGCTTGGTCTCGGCATAGAACAGCGCGCCCTCCGGCACCGCACTGCCGGTCATCTCCTCCAGGCACAGCGCCTGGGCGCAGAGCTGCACCTCGTCGGCCCGGTGCAGCTTGGCCTTGCCGCGCTTGTACTCGACAGGAAAAGCGGTCTCGCTGCCGCCTTCCGTGCGGAACTCGACGAGGTCCGCGACGCCGGCGAGGTTGAGGCGGCGGCAGGCGAGCGGCAGCGCCGTGACCCGGCGGACCGGCCCGCGCGTGCGCCGGCCCGGATCGTGCGCCGCCTCGTGCAGCACGCGCCCCTCGGCAGTGAGCCGGTTCTCCTCCCACAGCCGCTCGACATGGATCAGCGCCGCCTGGCGCAGGCAGAACACGGCGTGCTGCAGGGCCGAGAGCGGGATCGGGTCGTCGAGCTCCTGCACCACCGGTCGCTCCCGCTACAAGATCTCCACCACCTCGACGCTGTCGGGAATTGCGCTGCGATCGATAGCGACGTCGTAATCCGAGAAGCGGCGGGCCGGCGGAAAGTTGTCGACGTTGTCGCTGTTCGGATCGTAGAGGTCACCGCCGTATTTGCGCGACACCTTCACGCTGTCGAACAGTCTCGTGGCAGGCGCGTTGCCCAGCGCGGACGCGTGCTTGAACGCGATGACACGTCTCGAGGCCATCTCGCCGCGCGCCGCCGAGCGGTCATGCTCGAACATGGTGGTCAGCGACTGGAACAGGTGCCCGAGATCCTCCTCACCGAAGCCGGTGCGCTCCGCCAGCTTGGCATTGACGAAGACGTGAGCCCGATAAAGCCCATAGGGCACGATGTACTTGCGGCCCATGGTGCGGTTCTCGGTGCGCTCGTCGCCGTCGCCCTTGTCCCGGTCCGCCTTCTCCCTCTCGTTGGTGGCCGCCATGCGCGTGATCGAGATCTCGAGCGGCAGGATCTTCTCCACCGACGAGGCGAAGGTGACCTGGACGGGCCCACGCACCTGGCCGGCGTTGATGCCGGTGCTCATCACCGCGCCGAAGGTGCGGACGTCATAGAAGTTCTCGCACATGAAGGCGGTGATGGCCTTGGCCTCGCCTTCGCTCTGCGGGTTTAGCTTGGCGTCCTTGGCCACCTTGTCGTTGCCGGGCCGGATCGCCTTGTAGGCCTCGCGGTGGCGCTCGTTGAGGATGGAGCCCTCCTGCACGTAGATGCGGTAGCCCGGCTGATCGCCCTTGGCGAGCTCCGTGTAGTTGCGGATCTTGCGCTTCAGCGAGACGTCGCTGACGAGACCGTGGCTCGTCTCCGGGTCGAGCCGCGGCAGGTTGCCGGCATCCGGGTCCCCGTTGGGATTGCCATTGGTGACGTCGAACAGGAAGACGATATCGTAGCGGTTGGCGAGAGCGGTCATCAGGCGGCTTCCCCTGTCTCGTCGGTATTCGCGGCCTTGTCGGCTTTGCGGAAGAATTCGTTGCGCTGGTGATAGTAACCGAGCGCGAACAGCGCCTGGCTCTTGTCGGAGAGGCTGGCGGGATACGGGTCCTTGGCCGGCTCCATCATTTCCATGATGGCGCCGATGGTCTTTTCAAGGTTGATCCTCCGCCCCGGACTCTGCTTGCCGACCTTGGACAGGTGATTGGCCGAGCCCGCATCGAGGATATGGAAGACCTTGCGGGGCTGGGCCGAGGCTGCGCCGTAGAACTTGTCCTTGATCGTGGCGTTGACGCCGGTGCCGAGCGCCGCCACCTGCACCTGCTCGTAGACGGCGAACAGGCGGCCCAGCAGGTAGCCGGGGTCTTTAAAACTCGGATCCAACGACACGGGCGCCCCCACATTGAAGTTCTTGATGAGGATGGATTTGAGAACCGCGACCCTGAGCGCGTTGACCTCGTGGTCGGCGCGCAGGCGGATGATCAAGGAGCTGAGCAGCGTCAGCGGATAAGGCGTGTCGGTGAGGATGGCGCGCAGCCATTCGCCGGCGAGATTGGGCTGGATGTTCTCCGATTTCCGCAGCACCGCCGTCTCGAGCAGCATGCGCCACATGGACAACGCCTCGTCCCGCGGTGGCGGCGCGAGACGCAGGCGCTCGTGATGATCGGCGTATCTCCGGGCGATCGTGCCGAAGTCGTCCTCCACATAGAAACGCACCGACAGGCGCGCGGCGTTTGGTGCCAGACCAAGGACGAAGAAGCGCACGCCGGGTGCCAGCGCCGGCTGGAACTCGGGAACGAGACGCCCCGTGCGCAGCTTCTCCAGGATCTCGCCGACCTTTTTTGCTTCCGCTTCTTCGTTGATGCCGAACAGGATGGCGAACATGCTCTCGGCCGCCTGCACGGCCTCGGCGGTGGACGCGTCGGCCCAGAACACGGTCGAGGCATCGCCGATCTGGATGCGATGGCCGCTATCCCGCTCCAGGAAGCGGTTGAGCGCGGAGGCGTAGGCAAAGGCCGCCGCCTCGGAGACCGGCGCGTTGTCGCCCTGTTCGTGGCCGTACGATGTGAAAGCATCGAGATTGAAGGAGACGATGGAGGCACCGGACGATTGCGCACCCCACACGCCCTTGATCGCCGGGTGCAGGCGCGCGACCGGCCCGCGCTCACCGCTGACGAGGCAGATCGCTTCCGTCTTGTCACCGGCGGCCGACAGCCTGGACCAGAGGCCACGCGCCGCCTGTCGATCGTGGATATGGACACCGGCCAGCCGCTCGCTCTCCAGCGCGAACACGACGTTCTGGTCCTTCATCTCGTCCGGCCAACCGCGCTCGCCGAACGCCTCGGGCTTCCAGGCGTCGAGGAAGCGGAGCAGCGCCAGCAGCCCTTCGTCATGGGTGCCGGCGAGCCACTCGCGATGACGGTCGACGAAGGCAAGATGCTCCTGCGCCGTGCGCTTGCCCTCGGCCGCGGTGACGCCGAGCGCATAAGCCGTCTTGTCCCACAGGAAGTTCGGCGCAATACCGGACGTGCGCTTGGCCGGTTGAGGCACGGCCATCGGCGGGGCGACCCGCTTGCGCCCCTCCCCCACACGCAGGTCGATGGGCGCTCCGGCCGGCGTGCCGTCCGGATGCAAGGGGATGAGATAGCCGATCTTCTCTTGCGAATAGCCGAAGGCCGGCACCTCGCCACGGGCAGCCATGCGGTCATAGGCGCGAACGAGGGAGGCGAGAACAGTCACCGCCGCACCTCCGGTGAATTCGGCGGCGGTACGGCTACGACGCCATTCTCTATGCGAGCCCTGAAGAACAGGGAGGCGCGATCTCGGGCATGGTCGATGTCGTAGAGCATGAAGCCGAGGTCTCGTGGCGAACCGAAGCCGAGATCTCCGGTCTGATCTTCTTCGCGAGCCTTCGGGACAGCTGTTTCCGCCTCGATCAGCTCGAAATCCGCCACGAACTCGCGCGTGCCCAGGCAAGGCTGATGGAAGCACTGTCCCCTTCGGGCGCGGCGGTTGAAGACGTCGAGGTGCTTGCCCACGTTGTCGTCGGCACCGGCCTTGCCGGTCAGCTCGAAGTGCGCGCTGATCACGTAGGCGACGTCGGTCAGGACGGTGGCGGCGCGCTGCTGGCGGTTGTCCTCGACCACCAGCACGAGATCGCCGATGTCGCCGGTCCTCATCGCCGTGCCGACGGCGCGCGCCGGCGCTTTGGCACCCACCTCGTTGCGCCGGATCGACTGGAAGCGGATCGGCTTGAGGACGTGGATCTCGTCGACGACCCAGCGGATGGCCGGCTTCCAGTGGATCGCCTCGAGGATGCCGCGTGCGGCCGATGGCGTCATCACGTCGTACGACACGCGCTCGACCTTCATCTCAGGGCGCGTGAAGCAGGCGAACTTGCCGCCGACGTGCAGGCGAACTCCGTAGGACATCAACTCCTCCGGCTCCGAGAAGCAGCCCGCGCGGCTCGATGCGGCAGCCATCGCAAGGCTAAGCTCAGGCTAGGTTGAAGCGATTCGGCGCGCACACGCAACCCAGAGGAGCACATCGCACGAGGAGCTGAACAGGCGGCCTGCCAGGGCGACCGCCTATTCGCATCAGCAACCTGAATATTGTTTCGATCCACGCCAACGATGGCGACTGAAGGAAGTCAGTGAAATACGATCCACCGAAGGGCCTTGACGACGCCGACAAAGATGATCGCGACAACGTCCGTCAAGATTTCTCGGTCAACAAATTTTGGTAGGCGCATCTCGACCTCCTGCCTCCCCGGTCACAAGATGGGCCATCTCGCGTACCATTTCAATATATAGGTTGCTGAGCGTCACACCATGAAATTCTCCATCCCCAGCTCGTCCGCTTGCTCCCAGACGAGCCCTTCCGCGGGGCTGTAAAAGCTCTCCGTCCTCAATACGACGAACTGGTCCTCGAAGCCCTCGACGAAGGCGGCGTGGCCGTTCTCCACGAGCTTCCGGCGGTCGCGTGGCGGCACCTGCACGATGTAGCTCTGCAGCTTGCGAGCCGCGACGGCGGCCGGCATGCCATGGCGCAGGGCTGCCAGAACGGCCTTGGGCTCGTCCTCGACGGCGACGATCACCGGCTCCATGCCGTCCTTGATGAGCCGGAACGCCTCACCGACGGACCGATAGGCAAAATCGGTGCGGCCGGCGCTCATCTGAAACAGGCCGAGCACCGCCCTGGCGACGCGGCCGTCGGCTTGCTGCGTCTCGATGCGATCGAGCCCGGCACCGCGCTGCCAATAGACCTCGTCGAAATAGCGCTCGATCGCTGCTTTCGAGAAGAGATCGGGATGATCTGCAGCAGTTCGCTGCATCGCCGCCGCGAAGTCCGCGATCTCTTGCGGCGGCTTGGCTTTGTCAGGGCGAAAAACGATGACGAAGCTCTGCTCCCTCGGCCATTTCCATTCGCGATTGCATCGGCCCGCCGCCTGGATGATCTGATCGAGCCCTGCCTCGGCGCGCCAGACGCGCGGGAACGACACGTCGACGCCGGCCTCGATCAGGCTGGTGGCGATCACCCGGCACGGCTCTCCGGCCGCGAGGCGCTGCCGGATGTCGGCCAGGATGCGGCGCCTGTCGGCAGCAGTTTGCCGCGTGGTCAGATGGATCAGCCCCGGGAGCCCCGCCGCCTTGCCGGCCAGATACAGATCACGCGCGTGGCGACGGCTGTTGACGATGACGAGGCCCTGGTCCTCTTCCGCCAGCTCGGCGATCAGCGCCTCGTCCATCATTTCGCCGGCGATGCGCAGCGTCACGCGCCGGAATGCCTCGTGCAGCCGCGCCGGGTCGGGCGCAAGCTCGCCCACGGTCTCGAACCCACCCGCGAACTTGGGCGCCAGCAGCGCCGGCTGCGTGGCCGTGCACAGCACGACCGTGCAGCCGTAGTTGCGGGCCAGCTCGTCGAGCACAGCGACGCAGGGGCGCAGCACGTGCAGCGGAATGGTCTGCGCCTCGTCGAGAATGATCACCGCGTTGCAGAGGTTATGCAGCTTGCGGCAGCGGGCGGGCCGGTCGGCAAACAGGCTCTCGAAAAGCTGCACGTTGGTGGTGACGACGATGGGTGCCGCCCAGTTCTCCATGGCGCGACGCAGCTTGGCTTCCGGCTGCTGATCGCCGTGCCGGTCCGCCTCCTCGGGATGTATCCTTCCGGTCTCGATGGAGGCGTGGTGCTCCAGAACGCTGTCGTCGCCCAGCACCTCGCGAAAAATCGCGGCGGTCTGCTCGATGATGGAGGTGAAGGGGATGGCGTAGACGATGCGGTCCATCCGCCAGCGTCTGGCGTGCTGCAGGGCGAAGGCCAGCGACGCCAGCGTCTTGCCGCCGCCGGTGGGAACCTCGAGCGTGAAGACCCCCTTCGGCATCCCGGCCTTGCCGCGCACCTGGGCCAGGATGTCGCCGCGCAGGATATTGAGCGGCGCGCTGCGGCGGTCGCGAGGAAGCTGGGCCTGCTTCTCAGCCATGTGAGCGTCGAAGGCCGCGATGAAGCGGTCGACATGCTCGCTCAGCACGGGCCACGTCCGGTCGACCTGCCTCCCCTCGGTCGCCGCATAATGCGCCTCCGTATCGAGGCGGTCCGCATCCACCAGGCATGAGAAGATCATTCGGCCGAGGACGGCAATTTGGAAAGCGGCCCGAGGCTGATCCTGGATCAGCCTGAACCCGGATGGAAACAGGGCGGCCGCCTCTGCCGTCACCTCGTGCTGCCAGGCTGGAGCGAGTGGCTGGAGCGGCTTGCTCGTGGTCCGGTGCTCCAACGAGCCCGAGGGGCCGCTGCGGTCCGGGAGGCCGGCGTGGTGTCCGGCGATGGCATAAGCCACGAGCTCCGCGATGATGCTGTCGATCGGGGTGCCGGCGAGCTGCAGTACCTCGCGCGCTCCCGCAGTCGAGTGGTCGACGCTACCGCCGCTGCCGCGAATATAGGCCTGGTAGGCTTCCGAATACTTGCCGAGATCGTGCAGCCATCCGGCCAGGGCGGCCGCCCTGGCCGCGCCGAACTTGTCGCCGAAGGCGGCCGCACGCTCGGCCACGCCACGGAGATGATCGACAAGCAATTGCCAGTCGGAGCAGTCGGCGCGTTCCGTGGAATGTGCGTAATACTCGCTCATCCAGTAGTCTAACGCGCAGCATTCGCCACTGCCAATGGGTTGTGCGGCACATGGTGCGGGGAGCGTCTCTCCCGAGTCGCCGCGCACCTGCGTTTCGATCCACGCTCCCGGGCGGGGAGCGACATGGCGCCGGCTCTTCCGCCCGATAGCCGATTTAGTTTCGATCCACGCTCGCACCCAGGAAGCGACAATGCGCAGCGCCTTTCGGATCGCAACCTAAGCACGAGAGGATTGCCGGCATTCACCGGCCTAGATGTTTCGATCCACGCTCCCACGCGGGGAGCGACCAGCCCCAGCTTCTCGTCGCCGGCCCCGTAGATGTTTCGATCCACGCTCCCACGCGGGGAGCGACTGCGCGGGTCGGTCGCCTTGCTCATCACCTCGGCGTTTCGATCCACGCTCCCACGCGGGGAGCGACCCTTGGTGCCGTCGGTTGCTCTGGCGGTCGGCCACGTTTCGATCCACGCTCCCACGCGGGGAGCGACGCGCCTACGGCAACGCGATCGTCCTCCCGCAAGCGGCAGTTTCGATCCACGCTCCCACGCGGGGAGCGACGCCGTATCCCGCTTGGCGCCCACCAGGTTGCGGTAGTTTTCGATCCACGCTCCCACGCGGGGAGCGACGTTGGAAGCTGCGCACCGCCGTGTCGGTCTTTAGGTGTTTCGATCCACGCTCCCACGCGGGGAGCGACCCCGATCCAGCGCGCCCCGCACTGGCGCTCGCCGGTTTCGATCCACGCTCCCACGCGGGGAGCGACCGTCGCCCGACAGCGACATGCGGTAGGCGATGCCCGTCGTTTCGATCCACGCTCCCACGCGGGGAGCGACGACGGCGAGACTTACGAGGTCGATACCCGCAATGGGTTTCGATCCACGCTCCCACGCGGGGAGCGACTATCTGCTAGGCGACCCATGCGATGACGACAGCACGTTTCGATCCACGCTCCCACGCGGGGAGCGACCGGCTTCGATCCGCTCGTGCTGCCATCCGTCTAGGTTTCGATCCACGCTCCCACGCGGGGAGCGACTCTGCTGACGGCAGGCGAGCACAGCCATGGCGTCGTTTCGATCCACGCTCCCACGCGGGGAGCGACTTTGTTCTCGCCGCCGGATGAGTCAATGCGCTCTCGTTTCGATCCACGCTCCCACGCGGGGAGCGACGGCTCCGTTTTCCTCGCTCATGCGTCTGTCCAAGAAGTTTCGATCCACGCTCCCACGCGGGGAGCGACGCGTTCGCGGCACCTGGCAGCTCGGCCGCATCAATGTTTCGATCCACGCTCCCACGCGGGGAGCGACGCAGCCCTCCATCTCGTGCGCCGCTACGTCGAGGTTTCGATCCACGCTCCCACGCGGGGAGCGACGGTGCCGCGATCCTGCTCGCCCTGCGACCACGTGCTGTTTCGATCCACGCTCCCACGCGGGGAGCGACGGGCGTGCCGGTGCGGGCCAGGCTGAGATCGCGGTTTCGATCCACGCTCCCACGCGGGGAGCGACTCCGCGTCGATGCCACCGGCGCCGCACTGGCGACGTTTCGATCCACGCTCCCACGCGGGGAGCGACGTCCGCCAAGATCTGAGCAGCAACCGTTCCGATGTGTTTCGATCCACGCTCCCACGCGGGGAGCGACGAGGTCGAGGAAAGCGCTCGTGATCTGGTCGAGCGAGTTTCGATCCACGCTCCCACGCGGGGAGCGACGCGTATCCGGCGGCGGCAACCTGCCGCGGCCGGGGGTTTCGATCCACGCTCCCACGCGGGGAGCGACCAGACATGACGATCAGCTTGCCGTCGGCGAGGCGGTTTCGATCCACGCTCCCACGCGGGGAGCGACGATGACCGGCGCCGCCTGCGGGACAGCCTGGATGTTTCGATCCACGCTCCCACGCGGGGAGCGACCAGCAGATCTTTCAGAGGCTTCGCGACGTCACCAACGTTTCGATCCACGCTCCCACGCGGGGAGCGACGGCCCGGGATAGGTGATGCGGGACACCCGGTCGCCGTTTCGATCCACGCTCCCACGCGGGGAGCGACCTTCGACGGCTTCTTGTACCAGTAGGCCGCGACGCGTTTCGATCCACGCTCCCACGCGGGGAGCGACCGCAGGCAGGGGCATAGGGCATGGCGACTGATCTGGTTTCGATCCACGCTCCCACGCGGGGAGCGACCGCCCGCGGCCCCGCGGTTGGGCGACAGAGGAGGAGTTTCGATCCACGCTCCCACGCGGGGAGCGACCCGGCGGGCAGTGCAGAGAGCCCGTGCCACTCGAGGTTTCGATCCACGCTCCCACGCGGGGAGCGACTTCCGCGCGAGCGAGCCGCTGGGGCCGACGACGACAGTTTCGATCCACGCTCCCACGCGGGGAGCGACGAGACCGGCATCTCTCACTTCGGGCTGTTGCAGGTTTCGATCCACGCTCCCACGCGGGGAGCGACCATGCATTCTGTGATCGTCTCGACTCTATGTTGGAGTTTCGATCCACGCTCCCACGCGGGGAGCGACTGCCATGATCAGCATTCCTAGGCCGTCCTTAGCAGGTTTCGATCCACGCTCCCACGCGGGGAGCGACTGGGAGGATGCAATGTATTTCATCGCTGATACTATGTTTCGATCCACGCTCCCACGCGGGGAGCGACAGTCCTGCGCCTGCACAAACAGGTCGCCGATGATCTGGTTTCGATCCACGCTCCCACGCGGGGAGCGACCGAATTTTGCCGGTATTGCCAAAGCGACGTCAACGTTTCGATCCACGCTCCCACGCGGGGAGCGACAGGGACGCGGCAGCAAGAGCCTGACCAATCTCAAGGTTTCGATCCACGCTCCCACGCGGGGAGCGACACGGTTCGCTATATGGCATTCATCCTGTATGTCACTGTTTCGATCCACGCTCCCACGCGGGGAGCGACCCTGCGCATCAGCCGGCCCTCGAGCTCCGCCGTGTTTCGATCCACGCTCCCACGCGGGGAGCGACTGCCGCCGACCTGCGCCGGCTGGACTGTCTCGTCGTTTCGATCCACGCTCCCACGCGGGGAGCGACGTGAGGGCCGGCTGATCAACTGCTACTCTGCGCACGTTTCGATCCACGCTCCCACGCGGGGAGCGACGGTGAGTTTTTCGCGCTCAACCTGCTGCTGCCAGGCGTTTCGATCCACGCTCCCACGCGGGGAGCGACTCGAGCAGAGCGCGGACCATGGGCGCCGAGAAGAGTTTCGATCCACGCTCCCACGCGGGGAGCGACGAACGTGTGCTGTGGTGACCGCGCCATCACGGCGTTTCGATCCACGCTCCCACGCGGGGAGCGACCCGGTCTGATTGGCGACTGCTCGCCGTCGGCGGTGTTTCGATCCACGCTCCCACGCGGGGAGCGACTTAGCCACTCGGGCGGGTACCCCATGAGCCAGGAGACGTTTCGATCCACGCTCCCACGCGGGGAGCGACCCCTCCTCGTCTAACCTGTTCCGGACGCGGAGAAAACGCCTTCGGCAGCGCGAACCGGGCGGCCGCAGCGTGGATTGCACGGCGCGGCGCGCGGCCCGCGCGGGAGGCAAGCAGATGTCTCAATGACTTGGCGTCGGCGCGAACCTCCCGGAGCATCCGGGCTCGCTTGTGGTTCGCGCCGGCGCCCGCCGCGTCAGCGGCGGAGCTTCCTGTCGAGCGCCGCGAGGCGCTTGGGCGCGTCGCTGTCGCCCGCGGCCGCCGCCTTCTCGTACCAGGCGCGGGCCGCGGCTTCGTCGTGGGCCACGCCGCGGCCGGCCTCGTAGAGGCCGCCCAGATTGAACATGGCCCTCGCGCTGCCGGCGTCGGCGCCCTTGCGGTACCAGTCGGCGGCCACGGCCGCGTCCCGCCGCACGCCCTGCCCCCGCTCGTAAAGCATTCCCAGGCTGTTCATGGCCTCCGCGTCGCCGGCCGCGGCGGCCCGGCGGAACCAGCCGAGCGCCGTCGCATCGTCCGGCGCCACGCCCTCCCCGTTGATGTAGAGGATGCCCAGATTATACATGGCCGCTGGGTGACCCGCGGCGGCCGCCTTCTCGTACAGAGCGCGGGCGGCGCGGAGATCCCGTTTGACGCCGAGGCCGCCGCCGTAGAGGACGCCGAGGCCGTAGAGCGCGGTCGCATCGCCGGCCGCGGCGGCCTTCTGGAACCAGCCCCGCGCCGCCTGATAGTCCTGCGTCGTGCCATCGCCCTCGGCATGGAGCAGGCCGAGGTAGGCCATCGCGGGCACGCTCCCCGCCGCCGCGGCCCTTTCCAGCCAGCCGCGCGCGGCCACGGGGTCCTGCGGCAGCGTGAGGCCGTCGGCGTAGAGCACGCCGAGGCTGAACATGGCTGCTCCGTCTCCCGCCTCGGCGGCCGCCTCCAGCCACCGGCGCGCGGCCGTGGCGTCCGGCGCCACGCCCTCGCCCCGGGCATACATGAGCCCCACGCTGCCCATGCCCGGCACGCTGCCGGCCTCGGCCGCCTTCAGGTACCAGGCGTATGCGGCGACGGGATCTCGCGCGACGCCCTGGCCGTTGGCATACATGAAGCCCAGATTGTAGAGCGCGGCGGGCTCGCCTTGGCTGGCCGCCTTCTCGTACCAGCCGCGGGCGGCCCCGTAGTCCTGCGGCACGCCCAGGCCCTTGGCGTAGAGCACGCCCACGCCGGTGAGGCCCGACGGGTTGCCCGCCTCCGCCGCCTTCTCGAACCAGTTGCGCGCGGCGGCGTAGTCGGGCGCGCCCCACTCCCCCTCGACGTAGATCGTGGCCAGATCATACATGGCCTTCGCATCCCCGGTGGCGGCGCCCTTCTCGTACCAGCTGCGCGCCACGGCGGCGTCCCGCGCCACGCCCTCGCCGTCGGCATACATGCGGCCGAGGAAGGTCATGGCGCGTGCCCCGCCGGCGGCGGCGGCCTTCAGGAACCAGCTGCGGGCGGCGTCATAGTCCTGCGCCACGCCTTCGCCGGCGGCGTAGATCACGCCCAGGTTGGTCATGGCGCTGGCCTGACCCGCCTCCGCCGCCCGCAGGTACCAGGCGCGTGCCGCCGCCTGATCCTTCGGCCCGCCGCGGCCGCCGTCGAGAAGTACCCCCAGGTTGTACATGGCGTTGGCATCGGCGGCGTCGGCGGCCTTCTGCAGCCAGACGCGCGCGGCCGCATCGTCCCGCGCCATGCCGTCGCCCTCGGCATACATGATCCCGAGGATAGCCATGGCAGGCACGTTGTCAGCCTCGGCTGCGCGGCGGAACCAGCCACGGGCAGCGGCATGGTCCTCCGCCACCCCCTCTCCGCGCTGATACATGAGGCCCAGGTTGAGCAGCGCCGTCGGCTCGCCGTCGTGGGCCGCCTTCTCGTACCACTGGCGGGCGACGGCGTAATCCTGCGGCACGCCCTGGCCGTTGGCATGGAGCGCCCCGAGGGCGGTCATGCCCGGCGCGAGGCCTGCGTCCGCCACCTTCTGAAACCAGCTTCGCGCCAGCGCATAGTCGGGGAGAATGCCGTCGCCCTCGGCATAGAGCAGGCCCAGGTTGTACATCGACCTGACGTTGCCGGCCGCGGCCGCCGCCTGCAGGCGGCGGAGCTCCTCCGAGACGTTGCCGCGGTCGATGCCGATCGCGGCGGCGCCGAAGCCGTGCCGGACGTTCCCCACGGCGAGCGCGCCTCGGGTCTCGCCGGCGACCAGGCCAAGCAGCGCGATCGCCAGAACGCTTCCAAGCCGCATGAGCCCCACGCCCCCTTCGAAGCCTACAGCGCCAGGTTGCAGCAGCGGCGCGGCGGCATCAAGCGAAATCGCGACCGGCGGCGCGGGTGGGTGCCGGCGAGCTGCCCGCGCTGCGGCGATGCCCTTCCCGGCCACGTGTCTCGATCTCCGCTCCCGCGGGGGTGAGCGACGCGCTGGAGTGAAGGGTGAGGCTGTGGCCCGCCTGATCGGGCAGGACCACGGTGTTGCGCGCCAGCGTGCCGCGGTGGGCCATGAGCTCGCCGAAGCCCATGACACGCTGGCCTGCCTTGGTGCGCTTGGTGGCCTACTTGTCGCGGGCGTCAGGGGACGTCTCGGTTCTGACGACGGGCGAGGTGCGGGCGGCGGCGATCTCGGCATCGTGAAAGAGCAGTGGCGCCAAGGCCCGGCGCCGATGCCATTCGAGGTGATAGGCGAGCATGCAGACGAAGACGTGAGCGCTCGGGGCTCAGTCCAGTGGCGGATACCGGGTCTCAATCAAGGCGTGCAGTCCAAAACTATCACCGTATTGCACATTTTTGCAGCGCGCCTATGCGGCGCGAAGAATAAGATCTGCGGCCTTCTCGGCTATCATCATGGTCGGCGCGTTCGTGTTGCCGGTCGGTATCCGCGGCATAATCGAAGCGTCGACCACACGAAGGCGTTCAAGGCCACGTACGCGAAGCATCGGATCGACAACTGCCATATCATCTTCGCCCATGCGGCAGGATCCAACGAGGTGGTAGACAGACGTCGCGGTATTTCGAATATATTTGTTGAGCTCTTCGTCAGAGGTAACTTCGGAACCAGGCTGATATTCGGCTCCCCGGAAGCTATCAAAGGGCGACCGTCCGATCACATCGCGCGCGATCCGGATAGCCGCTCGGAATGGACGCAGGTCCTCGTCGGATTGCAGATAACGCGGGTCGATATCAGGCGCCGTCGCGGGATCGCTCGACGCGAGCTTGACCGTTCCCCTGCTTTGAGGATGGCACGCCGTCGCATGCGCTAGAAAGCCTTCCCGCTGCACGATTTCGCGACCGTGATCATGATACATGAGCAGCGGAAGATGATACTGTATATCTGGATATTCGAGATGACCCGCACTTTTCACGAATGCCATCGCTTCAAGTCCATTCGTCGTCATCATGCCCGACTTAAAAAAGATATACTGCGCCAGCATCCGAAGTGACTTGGCCGGACGGAGGAACTGCAAGGCCGAATAGGGCTGCGTGATTTCCTGTGCCACATGGACAGCCAAATGGTCCTGCAGGCTCTCGCCTACGCCAGCCAGTTCGGCTACGATCTTGATGCCATGTCGCCGCAATAGGGAAGGCTCGCCGATGCCCGAAAGCTGGAGAATATGTGGGGAGTTTACCGCGCCGCCTGATAAAATGACTTCCATCTCGGCACGGACGGTCTTCCGTGAACCTTTTCTGGCGTACTCGACGCCCGTGGCACGTCCGCCTTGTACCACGACCCGCGTCACGAGCGCGTCCGTGATCACGGTCAGGTTGCGCCGATCTCGAATGGGTTCAAGATAAGAGGTTGATGCGCTCTGCCTTACACCGTCGGCGAAATTTCCTTCCGCGGGTCCGAATCCTTCTTGAGACACTCCATTCATATCGGGATTGTACGTAAAGCCAGCCTCAACGCCTGCTTCCACCCACGCATCGGCGATCGGGCTCATCGCATGCCTTGCTGGGCCGGATGTGAGCTTGATCGGGCCCTCAGACCCGCGCTGGTCGGAGGGGCTGCCTGCAGAGCTTTCGAGCTTGCGGAAATACGGCAGGCAGTCGTCGTAGGACCAACCTGTATTGCCCATCTGTCGCCAAGCGTCATAGTCGCCGGCGTTCCCGCGAGCGTAAACCATGCCGTTTATCGCGCTTGATCCACCTAGCACTTTGCCGCGCGGAACATACATCTTGCGACCGTTAAGCCCGGCCTGCGGGACCGTCTCGAATTTCCAGTTGCCCCGGCCCGACTTCATGAGCGGAAAATAGCCCGCGGGCATGCGGTAAAGAAAGTGACGATCTTTTCCGCCGGCCTCAATCAAGACCACCGTGACGTTGGGATCTGCACTTAAGCGGTTTGCAAGGACGCAGCCCGCACTACCCGCACCAACGATCACATAATCTGCCATTCGTCCCGCCCTCGACCTTGGAAGCGGCCCGATCCACCACAAGCCCAACCAGCGCTGACGCGTCGGCCAAAGCGATCACCCGGCATCCGCCTTCGTTTTGTATTCTGTTTGTTATCGCGGCTCCGCGTCATCGCTCAATAGCGACGGCGCAAGCATTGCATATGCGATAGAGCAACTTCGCCCTGCTCCTCGATCTATTCGCCTTGGATCGACCTGGCTCGGCGCAACGCTGCGCCGTATCTCGGGCAAGAGCGAGCGGGCGACCGCCATCCGCTATGCCCTGGCCCGCTGGACCTCGCTGACCCGCTATCGCAACGGCTTCGATCCATGCTCCCACGCGGGGAGCGACGAGGGCCGCCCGCACCCCCGCCTCTATTGGGTGACGGAGTTTCGATCCACGCTCCCACGCGGGGAGCGACACGGCGGCGTGCGCATCCTCGTGCAGGAGGCCAAGTTTCGATCCACGCTCCCACGCGGGGAGCGACCGACGCGGCCGTTGTAGGCCGGCGGGTACCAATCGTTTCGATCCACGCTCCCACGCGGGGAGCGACTCGCCGACGTGCTGCGCCGTGGCTTCATCATCGTGTTTCAATCCACGCTCCCACGCGGGGAGCGACAGCTCGGTGTCCTGCGCGATGCGGCCGACCGACGGGTTTCAATCCACGCTCCCACGCGGGGAGCGACGCAGTACCACACACTTTCAGACGGCTTGACGCTGTTTCAATCCACGCTCCCACGCGGGGAGCGACCACCGGACCGCGTCAGAATGACTCCGTTGACAGGTTTCAATCCACGCTCCCACGCGGGGAGCGACGGCGATCCGTGCGGGCGAGACGGCGGAGGCCGAGTTTCAATCCACGCTCCCACGCGGGGAGCGACGGAGAGACCGTGACCAGCCGCCGATACCGGCGAAGTTTCAATCCACGCTCCCACGCGGGGAGCGACGTTCTGTCTGGCTCCGGACGGCGTCGCATGGTCGGTGTTTCAATCCACGCTCCCACGCGGGGAGCGACCACCCGTTGACGGTCGGCGGGAGCGGAAGGTCGAGTTTCAATCCACGCTCCCACGCGGGGAGCGACCGGGCGGAGATGGTCGGATAGGTCACGCATGTCAGGTTTCAATCCACGCTCCCACGCGGGGAGCGACTCTGGCGTCTCTGTTTGGGAGGGAGGCGCACAGGTTTCAATCCACGCTCCCACGCGGGGAGCGACCCCATCTGGAGGGCGAGCGTCAGGATCTGCTTGAAGTTTCAATCCACGCTCCCACGCGGGGAGCGACTGTTCAGCGAGCGCCAGTCCTTCCCCGCTTCGACGTTTCAATCCACGCTCCCACGCGGGGAGCGACACCTCCATCTGAGCATTCGCCCGCCGCTATTTGGCGTTTCAATCCACGCTCCCACGCGGGGAGCGACCGGCGACAATGGCCAGAAGCAGGATTGCGACGAGGTTTCAATCCACGCTCCCACGCGGGGAGCGACCATAGTTGGCGTTGTCGTCGGAGTGCGTGAGCTTGTTTCAATCCACGCTCCCACGCGGGGAGCGACGATGCCATTACCGAGCATCTCGCCGACCGATGTGCGTTTCAATCCACGCTCCCACGCGGGGAGCGACCCTCTCCGTCTAATCCATTGCAGGTGCTCCGAAAATACGTCCGCTCCCGCGAGCCGCGGTCGCGGCGGCTTCGATGCGGCGCGCTGGGCGCGGCCCAAGCCGGACGCGAGCTGCTACATCAAGGACTTGGCGGCGGCGCGAACCTGCCGGGGAATCCGGGCTCGCTTGGGGTTCGCGCGGCCAGCAGCTTCCGCCTGCGCGACGAGACGACGGCGGCCCGATTATCCGCCCTTGCCTGATAATCCTTCCTGACCTTGCCGAATTATCGCGAGGCCGTCCCGGTCCCATGTTCCGGGCCATGCAAACGCCGCCCGCTTCGAGGCAGGAGGATACCATGGTCGAGATGCCGCGGACTGCCGAGTTCCAGCCAGCCGCCGACGCCGCTCGGGACGACGCAGCCAAGGCCGCCCCCCGCCCGCGCCGCAACGTGCTCAAGCGCGGCGCCATCGCGCTGGCGCTGCTCGCCGGCACGGCGCTCGCGGCCGACTACGGCTATGCCTACTGGACCACCGGGCAATACCTGCAATCCACCGACGATGCCTACGTCAAGACCGATTCCACCATCGTGGCGCCCAAGATCTCCGGCTACATCGCCCAGGTCCTCGTGGCGGACAACGAGGCGGTCAAGGCCGGCCAGGTGCTCGCCCGTATCGACGACCGCGATTTTCGCGCAGCGCTGGCGCAGGCCCGGGCCGACGACGACGCGGCGGCGGCCGCCATCCGCAACCTCAAGGCCCAGATCACCCTGCAGCAGTCGGTGATCGCCGGAGCGGAGGCGGCGATCGCCGCCACCCAGGCCAACCTCACCTTCGCCCAGGCCGATGCGACCCGCTACCGCGATCTGGTCAATACCGGCGCCGGCACCCTGCAGCGGGCGCAGCAGACGCAGGCGACCGCCACCGAGACGGCGGCGCAACTGCGGCGCGACCAGGCGTCGCTGGCCGAGGCGAAGGCCAAGGTGCCCGTGCTGGAGACGCAGCGCGACCAGGCGGAGGCGCAGAAGAACCGCACCGCCGCGGCCGTGCTGCAGGCCGAGCTCAACCTCTCCTACACGACGATCACGGCGCCGGTCGACGGCACCGTGGGCGCGCGCACGCTGCGCGTCGGCCAGTACGTCGGCGCCGGCACGCAGCTGATGGCGGTGGTGCCGCTCGGCGCCGTCTACATCGTGGCCAACTACAAGGAGACCCAGCTCGCCGCCGTGCGGCCGGGCCAGACCGTCGAGGTGGAGGTCGACACCTTCCCCGGCGTGGTGCTGAAGGGCCATGTGGACAGCCTGTCGCCGGCGAGCGGCCTGGAGTTCTCGCTGCTGCCACCGGACAACGCGACAGGCAACTTCACCAAGATCGTGCAGCGCATCCCGGTGAAGATCACGCTGGATCCCTCGGCGCGGACCGGCCTGCTGCGCGCCGGCATGTCGGTGCAGCCGAGCATCGACACCAAGGCCGAGGTGATGGCGGAACGCCGGGTCGCGGCGACGGCAGCGGCCTCGCCGCGATGAGCCCAGCCGCGATGAGCCGAGCCGCGATCCCCGCCGCCACCATGGTGGAACGTGGATCGTCCACCGCGGCCGAAAGATCCTTCCCGCGTTTCCCTGCTTAACGCCGCCGCCGGCACGGACGATGCTGCCGGCATCCACCCACCCGAAAGGACCAGCCCATGACCACCGCGACCGCTCCCCTCGCCGGGCTGCCGGAAGCCCTGCCCGCCACCGTCAAGGCCTGCCGCGTCCATCGCTTCGGGCCGCCCGAGGTGATCACGCTCGAGGATATCGCGCTGCCCGTTCCCGGCGAAGGCGAGGTGCTGGTGCGGGTGGCGGCCGCCGGCGTCGGGCCGTGGGACGGCTGGATCCGGTCGGGCAAGAGCGCGCTGCCCCAGCCGCTGCCGCTCACCCTGGGCTCGGATCTCTCCGGCGTCGTCGTCGCCGTCGGACCTGGCGTCACCTCGTTCCGGCCGGGCGATGCGGTGTTCGGCGTCACCAACGTGCGCTTCACCGACGCCTATGCCGAATATGCGGTGGCCGCAGCGGGCATGATCGCCCCCAAGCCGCCGGGCCTGGCCGACGTGGACGCGGCGGCGGTCCCCGTCATCGCGGTCACCGCCTGGCAGGCGCTGTTCGACCACGCCGGCCTCAAGGCCGGGCAGACGGCGCTGATCCACGGTGCCGCCGGCAACGTCGGCGCCTTCGCGGTGCAGTTCGCGCGCCGGGCCGGCATCAAGGCCGTCGCCACGACACGCGGCAAGGATGCGAGCTTCGTGCGGTGCCTCGGCGCCGGTGTCGTCGTCAACGTGGACCATGAGCGCTTCGAGGACGCGGCGCACGGCGTGGACGCGGTGATCGACCTCGTCGGCGGCGAGACCCAGCAGCGCTCCTTCGCCGTGCTCAAGCCCGGCGGCCGCCTGATCTCGGCGGTGTCGCAGCCGGATCAGGCCGAGGCGGCGCGCCGCGGCGTCGAAGCACGCTTCTTCCTGGTCGACGTGACCACGGCCGACCTGACGCGCATCGCCGCCATGCTCGCCGCCGGCCGGCTCGAGGTGCAGGTCGGCGCCGTGCTGCCGCTGGCGAGCGCCCGGGCCGCCCACGAGATGCTTGAGGGCACCCGCCCCCACCCGCGCGGCAAGATCGTACTCAGGGTGCGGGCCTGAGAGAGCGGCCTATGTCTGCGGACGGGTGGGTCCGGCCCGGCCAAGGCTCCCGATGCGGCGTCCCGGACACACCGGCATCACCACATCTGCGCATGGTCATGTGGTACGCCCCATACTTTCGCCGCAAGCGGTCGACCTGAAGATGACTGCAAGACGCCAAAAGCGCCTCGCTCAGGATACGGCGGCAACGGCGACGATTGCCTCAAGAGCTCACAACAATACTTCGTAGCCTACGGCGGCATCTGCGGTGATCGCGCCAGGCGGCCGCCGGCTCACCGCCTGCGTTTCTTGTCGAGCGCCTCTAGCCGCTTCGCTGCGTCCTCGTCACCCGCGGCGGCCGCCTTTGCATACCAGCTGCGCGCGGCAGCATCATTCCGCGCGACGCCGTGGCCCATCTCATACTGGACACCCAGGTTGAACATGCCAGTCGCATCGCCCGCATCGGCGGCCTTGAGGAACCATTCGCGGGCCACACCGTAGTTTTGCGGCAGTCCAATCCCCTTCTCGTAGAAGACACCGACATTGGCCATGGCGGTGCCGTGGCCAGCAGCGGCAGCCTTGCGAAACCAGTCGAGGGCCGCTGCATTGTCCCGCCGCACCCCGTCGCCCTCCAAATACAGGATACCCACTTCGTACATCGCTGCCGCATCGCCGGCATCGGCGGCCTTCCGCAGCCAGGCGCGCGCAGCTTCGTCGTCCTGTGCCACGCCCTCGCCGCTGAAATACATCAAGCTCAGGTTGAACATCGCATTCACGTTCCCGCCCTCGGCCGCCTTGCGGAACCAGCCGAAGGCCGCAGCAGCGTCCTTTGCGACGCCTTGGCCGGCGAGATGCATGGCGCCCAGGTTGAACATGGCGACCGGCTCGCCGAGGGCCGCCGCCTTCTCGTACCAGCCGCGGGCAGCCGCCCAATCCTGTGCCACGCCCTTGCCCTTCGCCGAAAGGAAACCAAGGGCGGTCCAACCGGTCGGGGCGCCCGCGTCCGCAACCTTCTGGAACCAGGCGCGGGCGGCGCCGAGATCCTGGGGGACGCCATAGCCCTCGGTGTAGATCACACCCAGCTTGTACATGGCCGCGGGGTCGCCGGCGGCGGCCGCCGCCTCGAGGCGGCGTAGCTCCGCGGGCAGGTTGTTCTGGTCAAGTTTCTTCCAGATCTCAGCAGCTCCAAGAGCATCGCCGGTGGCTCGAGCCTCGGCTGCGTAGCCGCAAGGGCTGAGCAGGCACAGCGAAATCACCAGAGCCACCCGAACCCGCATGCCGTCGCTCCCCGCTACCCTTGCTTGCAAGCTTGAGGGATCGCACCGGCCGGTCAAGCGGAAAGCGCTTCCGGCATGCGCTCAGCACGCGCTGGCAACGAGCGCTTGCCGCGCGCATCTGCCCGCTCAGCTGCGGCGCGGCTCCTCCTGAGCGCGGAACGCGCGAGAGCGCCGCCGCGCGGGCGGTGCGTCCTCGGCCCGCGCCAGCTCGGCGAAGACGCGCGGCGCGCCGGCGATGAAGGTGGCGACGATGCCGCGCACGCTCGTCTCCAGCGGCTCCAGCGGCGCAAAACCGTAGATGTGGTGGCGGATGGCGAGGTAGATGATCGCCCCTTGCAGGTCCCACACGGTCTGCAGCTCGCGCGCCGAGAGCTCGCTGTCCGCCACCTGGGGTAGCCCCGCCGCCTCGCGCACGGCGTGGCAGACGCGCGGCACGATGCGCTCGCCCACCTGCGTGACGTAGCGGTGGGTCAGGCTGTCGCCGGCGAGCGCCGCCTGCATGCTGATGCGGATGAAGTTGTGCTCGACGACGATGCGGGCGTAGTCCTGGTAGAAGCGCTCGAGCTTGTCCTCCAGGGCAACGCCGGGCTCGGCCAGCATGCGCTCCCAGTCGCTCTTCCAGCGGCTGAGGAATACCCGCTGGTAGACCTTCTCGATCAGGTCTTCCTTGCTCTGGAAATACTTGTAGAGCGCCGGCTGGGTCAGGCCGAGCCGGCGGGCCAGCTCGCGCGTCTGGCCGGCGAAGCCGACGTCGGCGAAGAAGCGGATGGCCTCGTCGAGGATCATGGCCTCGCGCTGCTCCCGGTCGGCCCCGCGGTCGAAGCTCACCGCCGGCGACGCCTCGCGCGCCGCCTTCGTCCTCACCCTCGGCATGACATCCTTCGGTCGCAGGCCGCACCGGCCCGCTTCGACATCGGCTCTTAGCACGCCGGCGTAAGGCCGGCGACGCCCTGCCGCCGCCACCCATTGACACGCCTGCAAACCGACGGTTATCGTTTGATAACCAAATCGCTCCCGCCGGTCGCGGAGCGGCGGCGGCGCCGAGCGGGTCGGCATCGCCGCCGGGCAAAAACACCCGCAAGGGACAACGCCATGCCGGAGAGCACCCCTGTCTCCGTCCTCATCGTCGGCGGCGGGCCTGTCGGCCTCGCCACCGCCCTGCTGCTCGACCGCTTCGGCATCGACAGCGTGGTCGTCGAGAAGAGCCCCACCACGACCGATCACCCCAAGTCCCGCGGCTGCTGGGTCAGGACCATGGAGATCTTCCGCCAGTGGGGCATTGAGCAGGCGATCCGCGACCGCGGGCTGCAAGACAGCTCGGACGTGTTCGTGTTCCTGGACAGCATTGCCGGGCACGAATACGGCCGCACCCGCCCCGAGCCGAACCTCGGCCACACGCCGGCGTGGAAGAGCCTGGTCGCCCAGGATGCGGTGGAGGAGGAGATCCTCAAGGTCGTCGAACGCTCTCGCCACGCGCGCGTCCTGTTCTCGACCGAGTTCGTCGGCTTCGAGGAGACCAACAGTGGCGTGCGCGTGGAGACGCGGGCGGCGGACTCGGGCGAGCCGACGGTGTGGACCGCACGCTACCTGATCGCCGCCGACGGCGCCGGCAGCAGCACCCGCCGCGCCGCCGGCATCGACATGATGGGGCCGGCGACGCTCGCGGTGATGTCCAACGAATACTGGCGGGCCGACCTGTCGCACCTCGCCGTGGCGCGCGAGGCAGCGGGCTTCATGGTCGTCCCCGATCGCCCCGACGTGCCGCGGGCCGGCATCCTCAACACCAACGGCCGCGACCGCTGGCTCACCGTCACGCAGATCGGCACGATAACCGACGAGCGGCCGCGCCCGTGGACGGACCAGGAGTTCGTCGAGATCGCCCGCGCCCACGCGGGCATCCCGGACCTCGACGTGACGCTGATCAACCGCTCCACCTGGCGGGTCAGCATGCAGGTGGCGGAAACCTTCCGGAAGGGCCGCGTGTTCATCGTCGGCGACGCCGCCCACCGCTTTCCGCCGACCGGCGGCTTCGGCCTCAACTCCGGCGTCCAGGACGCCCACAACCTCGCCTGGAAGCTGGCCTTCGTGCTGAAGGGCAAGGCCGACGACAAGCTGCTCGACAGCTATTCGTCGGAGCGGCGGCCGGTGGCGCAATCCAACGCCGCCTTCAGCTTCGGCAACCGGCTGCGCATCGGGCTCACCGACGACGCCGTCCGCTCGCGCAACCCCGACCGCATCCGCTTCTGGATCAACGACATGGACAACCACCTGCACAGCATCGGCCAGAACCTTGGCCATTGCTACGAGGACGGTGCCGTGATCCCGGACGGCACCGTCGGCAAGGCGCTGAACTCCCGCACTTACACGCCGACCGACCGGCCCGGCGGCCGCTTCCCGCACCTGTGGCTCGATTTGGCGCGCCAGCACTCCACCCTCGACTGGTTCGACAAGGATTTCGTGCTGGTGGCGGGCCCCGCCGCCGACGACTGGATGACGGCGGCCGGCGATGTCGCCGGCAAGCTTCAGGTTCCGCTCAAGGCCGAGCGCCTGCCCACCGCCGACCCGGCCGACGGCTTCCAGATCGGCCTGCGCGGCGCAGCGCTGGTGCGGCCCGACGGCCATGTGGCCTGGCGCATGCCGTGGACGCCGCCCAACCCGGCGCAGGAGCTCGCCTCCGCCGTCACCACCCTGCTGCACTGACCGGCCGGAGGAGAGACGCCATGCCCCATGTCGAGACCAACGGCATCGCTGCCTTCTACGAGCGCTCCGGCGACGGCCCGCCGCTCGTGCTGTTGCACGGCGGCGAAGCCGACCACCACATGTTCGACGCCCTCACGGCCGAGCTGGCGCCGCATCTGACGGTGATCGCCTACGACCAGCGCGACAGCGGCGCCACGCGCAATGGGGCGGCACCCTACGGCCTCGCCGACCTCGCCGATGACGCGGCGGCCCTCATCGCGGCACTCGGCCTGTCGCGCGCGGCTGTCTACGGCACCTCGCTCGGCGGCCTGATCGCCCAGGCGGTCGCCGCGCGCCACGGGCCGCGGGTCGAGCGGCTGATCCTCGGCAGCACCTGGCGCGTGGGCCGAAGCCCGCTCGAGGTCAATGCCGAGGCCTTCCGCACGATTGCAGCGTTGCGCGCCGATACGGCAGCCAACGCGCCGAAAATCGCCGAATACTTCTTCCCGCCCGAATTCACCGCGGCGCGGCCCGAGGTGATCGAGATCTTCCGCAGCGGCGGCCGCGACGAGGGCCAGCGCGCCCGGCGCGGGGCGCTGGCGCTCACGCCGGCAGAAGCGCCGCTCGGCGGCTTCACGGCGCCGACGCTGCTGCTGGCCGGCGCCGAGGACCGGCTGATCCCGCCCGCCGCCACGTTCGCGCTTCAGGCGGAGCTGCCCCAGGCCGAAGCGCGCGCGCTTGCCGGCGTCGGCCACGTCGGCGCCATCCAGGCCCCGGCGCAGGTGGCCGCGGCCATCCTGGCGTTCATGGCGGCATCCGCCTCCTGACGTCGGGCGGAGCGCGGTGAACCTGAACAGATGATGTGTCGTACGCTTTGTTTCTTAGTCGATGGATGGCCGGGTCAAGCCCGGCCATGACGCCGGAAGTGTTAGCGCCTCACCTTTGAGCCGTCATGGCCGGGCTTGACCCGGCCATCCATCTACTTCGAATAAACCTAAAAATCGCACAAATAAAACGGGAGGAGACCATGGCCACGACTTCGTCGGGCGACTTCGACGCCGCCCCCCTCACCCCCAGGTTCTGGACATCGATCGTCATCTTCATGCTGACCGGCGTCGTCGACTTCTTCGATTTCTTCGTCGTCGCCTTCCTGGTGGCGGTGCTGGCGCCGCAGTGGCATCTCACCTTCGGCCAGACCTCGATCATGCTGCTCAGCGCCGGCGTGGGCGCCATGGCGGGCGCGGTCGCCTGGGGGGCGCTCGCCGACCGCTTCGGCCGCAAGCTCCTGTCGATCCTGGGTGTGGTGGTCTGCGCCCTGAGCTCCGGCGCCATCGCCTTCATCCCGGACAACGCCTGGATGCTGTTCTGCGTGCTGCGCTTCTTCGTCGGCTTCGGCCTCGCCGCTGCGGCCACCGCCGGCTTGCCGCTGATGGTGGAAATGACGCCGACCCGCTACCGCACGCTGCTCACCAGCCTCGCCGCCGTTCCGGTGACGTTGGGCATCCTCTCCGCCTCGATCCTGTCGGCGCTGCTGCTGCCGGCGCTCGGCTGGCGCGGGCTCGCCGCGCTGGGCTTCCTGCCCATCGTCCTGGCCCTGCTGACACTCGTCGTCGTGCCGGAATCGGCGCGCTGGCTCATCAGCCGCGGCCGCACTGCGGCGGCGCGGCGGACCATCGCCCGGCTGCACCGCATCGACGCCGACGCGATCGTGCTGCCGCCGCCACCGGCCGCGCCGCCGGCACGGCGCTTTCGCGACCTCCTGGTCGAGCCACGTCGCTTCTGGCTCGTGGCGCTCACCTTTCTCGGTGCCAGCGCCGCCAACTACGGCGTCTTCCTGTGGGGGCCGACCATCGTCGCCCTGCTGCTCGGCGTCGGCGCCAAGGACGCGGCCCACGTCTTCGTCTACGTGGGCCTCGCCGGCATTGTGGCGCGCGCCGGCTTCGCCGTGCTCGCCCAGCGCATCGGCCGCCGCCCATGCGGCCAGATCATGGGCTACGGCACGGCGATCGCGCTGGCGCTCGCCGCCATCTTCCACGGCGCCTTCATCGGCGGCGTGCCGGTGTTCCTGATCTGCCTCGTGGTCGGCGCCGTCTTCTTCGACGGCGGCTTCGCCAACCTCGCGCCCTACCCGGCCGAGGTCTATCCGGTGGAGCTCAGCGGGCGCGCCGTCGGCCTGTCGCAGCTCGCCAACGGCCTCGGCAAGATCGTCGGGCCACTCTGCCTCGCCCTCATCGCCGGCGCCGACAATTACGTGGTGCCGAAGGCGACCGCCGACGCCGTGCTGCCGGCCTTCCTATTCCTGGCCGCCTGCGGGCTCATGGTCGGTCTCGCCTATTCGCTGCTCGGCATCGAGACGCACGGCCGGCCGGTCGCGCTGTTCGAGGCCGATGCCGCCCCGGAGAGCCCGGCACGGCCGGCGCCGGCCGTGCCCGCCCATCCCTGATCCGAGCGAACGAGGAGAGCCGCCGATGCTCCTGCCGACCCAATCCTCCAGCGGGCCCAGCTTCGACCTCGCCCGCCTGGACCGACTGATGGACGAGCACCGCATCGACGTGCTCGTCGCCACCTCGCGGCACAACGTGCAATACCTGCTCGGCGGCTACCGCTTCTTCTTCTTCGACGTGATGGAAGCGATCGGCCTCAGCCGCTACCTGCCGGTGTTCGTCTACCGGAAGGGCCGGCCGGACGAGACGCTTTACGTCGGCAACCGCATGGAGGGCTTCGAGCGCGAGCACGGGCGCTTCTGGACGCCGCACGTGCGCACCTCGTCGTGGGGCACGCTCGACGCCATCGGCACCGCGCTCGAGCACATCGCCACGCTCCAGGGCGTGCGCACCATCGGCGTGGAGCCGGGCTTTCTGCCGGCCGACGCGGCCCGGCGGCTGGCCGACGCTGCCGGCCCGACGCCCCTTGTCGACGCAACCTTCACGCTGGAGCGCCTGCGCGCGCTCAAGTCGCCAGCGGAGCTCGCGCTGGTGCGGGAAGCCTCGGAGCGGGTCGTCGCGGCCATGCAGGCGGCCTTCGCCGCCTGTGCCCCCGGCATGAGCAAGGCCGACATCGTGGCACGGCTGCGCCGCGAGGAGCAGCAGCGCGACCTCGTCTTCGAGTATTGCCTCATCGCCGCCGGCGCGAGCCACAACCGCGCGCCCTCGCCCCAGCGGCTCGCGCCCGGCGACATCATCTCGCTCGACTCCGGCGGCACCTACGGCGGCTACATCGGCGACCTCGCCCGCATGGGCATCCTGGGCGAGCCCGACGCCGAGCTCGTCGACCTGCTCGCCGTGGTGGACGAGGTGCAGCAGGCGGCCCGTGCCGCGATCCGGCCCGGGGCGCCGGGGGGCGACATCGTCGCGGCGGGCGAAGCGGTGGCGCGCCGCTCGCCCCACGCCGCAGCGCTCGACTTCACAGCTCACGGCATCGGCCTCGTCAGCCACGAGGCGCCGCGTCTCACCGACCACGGCCCGGTGCCCTACCCCGCCACCGACGCCGACCGGCCGCTGGAACCGGGCATGGTGATCTCGGTGGAAGCGGCGCTGCTGCATCCGCGCCGCGGCTACATCAAGCTGGAGGATACGCTCGCCGTCACCGCCACGGGCTGCGCCGCCTTCGGCGACGATGGCCGCGGCTGGAACCGAGCCGGCCGGCCGGCCGACTCGGCCTGACGAGCCCATGGCGTTGGTCGACGCCGCCGGCGGCGTCCGGCTCTGGACGGAACGCATCGGCCACGGCGCGCCCCTGCTGGTCATCACGGGCACCGGGGCGGACCTGCGCAAGCGGCCGGCGCCGCTCGACTGGCCGCTCGCCAGCCGTTTCGCGCTGCTCGCCTACGACCAGCGCGGCCTCGGCCGCAGCGACAAGCCGCCGGGCCCCACCACCATGGCCGACTATGCGGCCGACGCCGCCGGCCTGATCGAGGCGACGGGCTGGCGCCGCGCCCACGTCATCGGCGTCTCCTTCGGCGGCATGGTCGCCCAGGAGCTGGCGATCCGCCGGCCCGAGCTCATCGACCGCCTCGTGCTGTGCTGCGCGTCGCCCGGCGGCGCCGGCGGCTCGTCCTATCCGCTGCACGAGCTGGCGCACCTCGATCCGCTGGCTCGTGCCCGGCGCATGGTGGCGGTCGCCGACACGCGCCGCGATGCCGCTTGGGCCTCGGCCAATCCCGAAGCCTTCGCCCAGCTTGTCGCGGCGGCTGCCGCCGACCCGTTCGGCCACGAGCCAGGTGCGGCCGGCGGCCGGCGCCGGCAACTCGCGGCACGCGCCGGCCACGACGCCTGGGAGCGGCTCGACCGCATCGACGCCGAGACGCTCATCTGCGCCGGCCGCTACGACGGCCAGGCGCCGCCGGCCAACCAACTCAATCTGAAGGAGCGCCTGCGGGACGCCACGCTGCGCTTCTATGAGGGCGGCCACGGCTTCCTGCTGCAGGATCCGGCGGCCTTCGCCGACATCGCCGCGTTCCTCGAGGGCGGGCGTGAAGCGCTGCTGTCCTAGCCTGGTCCCGGGCCGCCGCTCTCCGGTGCGCAGGCGACATCTTCGGGAGCCGACATACCGATCCCGAAAGGCAGAAAATGCCTGCTGTTGCGCGTGACGACCGTGAGTTCATGCGCTTGCGCAATCCCGGCGATAATGGCGTCCGCCATTGCGGGAGCGTGCCCGCTGGCTACCGCACGAGCTTCCAACCTCCCTGAAACAGCTGCGGTATCTGCATCCAGCCCAAGAATTTTGTCGCCGTAGCCCGCGATCAGGCCGGCCAGCCAGGCTTTCAGACCTGCCGCCTTCGCTGTTGCGCCCTTGTGATCGAGCAGGGCTATCCCCTTTTCGATTTCGTGAACGGTGACGACCGACAGAAAAATCCGGCCTTCGCCGTCCATGCGCTCGAGCCAATCGAGGAATGGCGCCGGGGCATCAGGCGCCGATGGCGAAAGCATCGAGACGACGTTGGTGTCGAGCAGGAATCCACTCAAAGCTCGACATCCCGGGACGGGCTGCGATTGCGCTCAAATTCGCCACCAGGAAAGGTCCGCAAGTAGGCGGCGAGGCCGGGGCGCGTCCGTCCGAGTGCCTTGCGCGCGATGTCCGCCGCCTCGACCGACACCAGCACGGCGGCAGGCTTGCCGTGACGGGTGATCGTCACGAACTCGCCCCTGATGGCTTCATCGACGAGACCGGAAAAGCGCGCCTTGGCGTCTTTCAGACTGACGGTGGACACAGAGGCTCCGCGTTGATGTGGTCACATGTGACCACAATAGACTGTCGAGCGGTGGCGCTCAATCCCGCTCCGAGGGCATCGCCTTCAGCGCCGGCTGTGAACAAAACAGGAAACATGATTCAGTCGCCTGCAGCAGCCAGCCGATTCGGAGCCCATGTCCCTCGCCTACCTCGACAAGCTCAATCCCGAACAGCATCAGGCCGTGGTGCACGGCACGGCGGCCGACGCCGCAGCGCGGGGCGGCCCGCTGCTGGTCATCGCCGGCGCGGGCTCAGGCAAGACCAACACCTTGGCCCACCGCGTGGCGCACCTGATCGTCGGCGGCGCCGATCCCCGGCGTATCCTGCTGATGACCTTCTCGCGCCGCGCCGCCGTGGAGATGAGGGCGCGCGTCGGGCGCATCGCCCGCCTGGTCATGGGCGAGCGGGCCGACGTCATGACCGAGGCGCTCGCCTGGGCCGGCACCTTCCACGGCATCGGCGCGCGCCTCCTGCGCGAGTATGCGGCCGACATCGGGCTCGATGCGGCCTTCACCATCCACGACCGGGAGGATGCGGCGGACCTGATGAACCTGGTGCGCCACGATCTCGGCTTCTCCAGGACGGAAAGCCGCTTTCCCCTCAAGGGCACCTGCCTCGCCATCTACTCGCGCTGCGTCAACGCCGAGGCGCCGGTCGAGGAGGTGCTGCGCGCGGCGTTTCCCTGGTGCGCCGCCTGGGCCGGCGAGCTCAAGCAGCTGTTCGCCGCCTACGTGGAGGCCAAGCAGGCCCAGAACGTGCTCGATTACGACGACCTGCTGCTCTACTGGGCGCAGATGATCGGTGAAGCGGAGCTCGCCGGCGAGATCGGTGCCCGCTTCGACCACGTGCTGGTGGACGAGTACCAGGACACCAACCGCCTGCAGGCCTCCATCCTGCTGGCGCTCAAGCCCCACGGCGACGGGCTGACCGTGGTGGGCGACGATGCCCAGGCGATCTACTCGTTCCGGGCCGCCACCGTGCGCAACATCCTCGACTTTCCCCGCCACTTCAGCCCGCCGGCCCACGTCGTCACGCTCGACCGCAACTACCGCTCCACCCAGCCGATCCTGGCCGCCGCCAACAGCGTCATCGGGCTGGCGCGCGAGCGCTTCACCAAGAACCTCTGGAGCGAGCGGGCGTCGTCTCGCCGCCCGCAGCTGGTCGCCGTGCGCGACGAGGCCGATCAGGCGCGCTGCGTGGTCGAGCGCGTGCTGGCGCAGCGCGAGGACGGCACCGCGCTGAAGCAGCAGGCGGTGCTGTTCCGCGCCTCCCACCATAGCGGTCCGCTGGAGGTGGAGCTGACGCGGCGCAATGTGCCCTTCGTCAAGTTCGGCGGCCTGAAGTTCCTCGACGCGGCCCACGTCAAGGACGTGCTGGCGCTGCTGCGCCTGGCGGAGAACCCGCGCGACCGCGTCGCCGGTTTTCGCGTGCTGCTCTTGATCCCGGGCATCGGCCCGGCCTCGGCCCAGCGTGTGCTCGACCAGATGGCCGACGCGGCCGATCCGGCGGCTGCGCTGGCGAGCGTGCCCGCGCCGCCGCGCGCGGCTGCCGATTGGCCGGCCTTCGTCTCCGCCATCGCAGACCTGCGGAGCGGCGGCGCCGGCTGGCCGGCGGAGCTGGAGCGGGCGCGGCAGTGGTACGAGCCCTACCTGGAGCAGCGCCATGAGGACGCCGTGGTGCGCCGCGCCGACTTGCTCCAGCTCGAGCAGATCGCCGGCGGCTATCCCTCGCGCGAGCGCTTCCTCACCGAGCTCACGCTCGATCCGCCCGATGCGACCAGCGACCAGGCCGGCCCGCCGCTGCGCGACGAGGATTACCTGATCCTGTCGACGATCCATTCGGCCAAGGGTCAGGAGTGGCGCTCGGTCACCGTGCTCAATGTCGTCGACGGCTGCCTGCCGTCGGACCTCGCCACCGGCACCGCAGCCGAATTGGAGGAGGAGCGCCGCCTGCTCTACGTCGCCATGACGCGGGCCAAGGATGAGCTCGCCCTCGTCGTGCCGCAGCGCTTCTTCGTTCACGGCCAGGCGGCGCTCGGCGGCCGCTACGTCACGGCGACGCGCACCCGCTTCATCCCCGACGCGCTGACGCCGCTGTTCGAGCGCGTGAGCTGGCCGCTCGCTGCTGCCGCGCCTGCGCCGCGCGCGCCAGGAACCGGCGTGCGCGTCGACGTCGGCGCCCGCATGCGCGGCATGTGGCGCTAGAGCATGTCTCGATCAGATGGAATCATCTGATCGAATAGACATGCTCCAAGTCTTTGAATCTGGATCGCTTCTCACCGATCGAGTGGTTCCACTCGACCGGGAAGGGCTCTAGCTGCCGAATGTCCCCAGCGTCCGCATGAGACAGGAACCAGCTATCCCGATCTTGCGGCGGCCAAAGGCACCTGTCGGTCGAGCACCTGTCGGTCGGCCGCGTGGCTCTCCTCGCCGCGACCTGGCGCTGCGCGGCGCGCGTCCTTGAAGGAAACGAGCTGCCGCCCCCGCTCGTCCCACAAAGTCCTTCGCACACACCCCAGGCTTTGCAGCAGCGTGATCCGTCCGACGGCGGCGAGCTGCGGGTGATCCCGCAACACGTCCGGCAACCGGTAGTAAGGGATCCGGCTGCAGAGATGATGGACGTGATGGACCCCGATGTTGCCGGTGAGCCAGCGCAGGACACCCGGCAGGTCGTAGTGGGAGCTGCCATGCAGGGCGGCTTCGTGAAAGCTCCAGGCCTCGTCATGGGCCCAGACGGTGTCCTCGAACTGGTGTTGAACATAGAACATCCAGACACCGATCGACGCGGCCAGAACCGTGATCGGCAGGTGCACGAGCAGGAACGGCCCGACGCCGACCAGCCAGATCATCGCCGCGACCAGGATCGCGATGCCGATGTTGGTGCCCATGGTGCTCAGCCAGGGTTTCCAGCCGCCCCGCATCATTCCGACCGGCAGACGATGCCGGAAGATGAACAGATACGTGGGCCCCACGCCGAACATCACGACGGGATGCCGATACAGACGATAGAGAAGCTGACGCCAGCGGGGCAGCGCCAGAAACTCGCGCACCGTCAGCGTGTCGATATCGCCGATGCCCCGGCGATCGAGATTGCCGGAGCTCGCGTGGTGGAGCGCATGGCTGTGCCGCCAGAAATCGTAGGGAGTGAGGGTCAGGACACCGAGGACGCGGCCGACCCAATCATTTGCGAGACGCCCACGAAAGAACGATCCGTGGCCGCAGTCGTGCTGGACGATGAAGAGACGGACGAGGAAGCCCGCGGCGGGGACGGCGAGCAGCAGGGCAATCCAATATCCGCCGGCCAGCGCCCACACCATCAAGAACCAGATGAGGGCGAAGGGCACTGCCGTGACAAGCAGCTCGAATACGCTGCGCGCGACATTCGGCTCACGGTAGCGGGCGAGCAGATGCGCCAACGCGCGGGACTCGGCTTGGCGATGATTCATTGACGCGTGTTCCTTCGCGGCAGGCGTCCGATCGGGCAGGCCCCGCATGACGTCGACCATTTGGCATCGGGCCCCATACGCCATGAGCGCCGCGAGGAGCTGCGCACGGCCGCAACGACCAAGGCATCGCGATGATGCTGGCTCATGCGAGATGAAACGGCATATGACTGGGGCGGTATCTTGTGCTGTCGCACGCGGCCTCTTGTGCGTCAAGCCGATCGGGGAGCAAGGGCAGCGCCCTCACCTCTCGAAGCAGTGCCTACACCTGGAGCGACGGACGCTTCGCTGGAATCGGAGCTGCCGCTCTTGCTCTTTGTCTAAGCATTGGATGGCCCTAAACAGGTGGCCACTTTTGGGCCCGACGCTCTAGACTGCGGTCGACACATGTTCAGACTGTGGTCGACACATGTTCATATGTGTCCAACCCGGCGCGGCACGTCGGTCTGCTCCTCGACGTGTGAGAGCCCTGGGTCTTGATGGCCGGCTTGTTCGCTGACCTTACGAGACGGGAACCAGCTGCCTGATCCTCTCGCGGTCGGCGATCTCGACGCGGCGGTAGCTCAAGCTGATCAGACCCTGCTGCTCGAATTCCTTGAGGATCCGGTTCGCTGTCTGCCGCGTCGCGCCGATCATCATGGCAATGGCATCCTGGGTGATGTCGGGCGCCGGCCGTGGTGGAATGGCGGCCCGGGCTTCCCAGTCCATATGCAGCAGCGCTTCGGCCAGGCGCACGCGGGCCGGGCGCGTGGCGAGCGCCTCCAAACGGGCGAAGAGGTCACGGGCGTGGCCGGCCATCCTCGCGGCGAAGCACTCCCAGAACCGCGGCTCGCTCTCGACGATGGCACGGAAGGCATCGTGCGACAGGTGCAGCAGCCGCGTGTCACCGGTGGCGGTCGCGGTCTGCACGCGTGGGCCGCCGTCGAGCTCCGACAGTTCGCCGAACCAGCTCGGCACCTGCTTGACGTAATAGATGCCGCAGATGCCGCTGGCGTTGAAATGGGACATCTGCACCGAGCCGGACAGGATGGCGAACAGGCCCGTCGGGCCGTCGCCGGCCAGGTAGATGTTCTCCTGGTCGCGGCGCTGGATGACCCTGCCGCGCTCGACGATCATCGTCTGAAGCGCGAACGGCAGACCGGCGAACCAGCGGTCGGCCCCGAGCTGGGACATGAGGTCCATCGCGCGCCCCTTCGATCCAGAGCGGAAGAGCAAGAACTGGAGAGCAAAAATTGGAGAGATTGTAAACTAGGCGACTGTCTGCGCCGCAGATAGCGCTACCTTTGTCAGCGAAGCTTCGTGCGGCGACCAGCCAAGATCGTGCCGGGGCGAACGCGCCGCGCGATAAGCGGATCCGGACGGAGGAAACCATGCCTGCCCAGAGCGCCCTGCGGGCTCAAGCCGCTGATGTGCAAGCCCCCGATGTGAAAAACCTCGTCTCGGCCGAGGAATGGGCGGTTCGCGTCGACCTCGCCGCCTGCTACCGGCTGATCGCCCACTTCGGCTGGGACGACCTGATCTACACGCACCTGTCGGCGCGGGTTCCCGGCCCCGAGCACCACTTCCTGATCAACCCCTTCGGCATGATGTTCGCCGAGGTGACGGCCTCGAGCCTGGTCAAGATCGATCAGCAGGGCGAGATCGTGCTGCCCACGGGCTACGGCATCAACAAAGCCGGCTTCGTTATCCACGGCGCCGTGCACGAGGCGCGCGAGGACGCCAAGGCGGTGCTGCACACCCACACCACGGCCGGGGTTGCCGTCTCGGCGCAGAAGTGGGGCCTGCTGGCGATCGGGCAGACGTCGATGACCTACACCGACGACATGGCCTACCATGAGTATGAGGGCATCGCGCTCGAGATGGACGAGCGCACCCGCCTGGTCGCCGACCTCGGCAGCAAGAACAACATGATCCTGCGCAACCACGGCCTGCTCACCGTCGGCCGCTCGGTGGCCGAGGCGTTCGTGCGCATGTTCTTCCTCGAGAAGGCCTGCGCGGCGCAGATCGCTGCGCTCAGCGCCGGCTACGACAACCTGTATTTCCCGCCGGCGGCGGCCCAGGAGACGGTGACACGGCAGGTCTCCAACCGCGACGCCATCGGCGGGAGGCTGGAATGGCCGGCGCTGCTGCGTCTGCTCGACCGGCAGGACCCGTCGTACCGGACCTGAGCCGGGCGCCGCGGCACGCGGGGCGAGGGCCGCGGCCCTTGCCCGTCACATTCACATAAAGATCATCGGGAGGACGTGATGATGGACCTCACACGCCGCGGCGTGCTGGGCACGGGAGCGGCTTTGCTGGCGAGCAGCGTGGCGCGGCCGGCGCTGGCGCGCCCCTACAAGGATCCGGGCGTCTCCGACACCCTGATCCGCATCGGCAGCACGGTGCCGTTCAGCGGGCCGGCCTCGGCCTACGGCATCATCGGCACGTCGGACAAAGCCTATTTCGACATGGTCAACGCCCAGGGCGGCATCAATGGCCGCAAGGTCGAGATCATCGCCCTCGACGATGCCTACTCGCCGCCCAAGACGGTGGAGGCGGTACGCCGGCTCGTCGAGCAGGAGGAGGTGTTCTGCATGTTCAACAATGTCGGCACCGCCGCCAACAGCGCCGTCTCGAAATACCTCACGGCCCGCAAGATCCCGTCGCTGTTCATCACGTCGGGCGCCTCCAAGTGGGGCAACGCCCAGGAGTATCCCTGGACCATCGGGTTCCAGCCGCCCTACAGCGCCGAAGGCCAGATCATCGCCCGGCACATGCTCGACACCGTCGGCAACCCCAAGGTGGCCGTGCTGATGCAGAACGACGATTTCGGCAAGGACTACTTCAACGGCTTCGTCGCCGGCCTCGGCGGCCGGGACCGGATCGCCGAGGTGGCCACCTACGAGATCAGCGATCCCACCGTCGACTCGCAGATGGTCAAGCTGAAGGCTTCGGGCGCCAACGTGTTCTTCAACATCAGCTCGCCGAAGTTCGCGGCCCAGTCCATCCGCAAGGTGGCGGAGATGCAGTGGAAAGTCGTCCACTACATGAACAGCACCAGCATCTCGATGCCGACGCTGCGGGCCGCGGGCCTGGAGAATTGCCAGGGCATGATCTCGATCAACTACATGAAGGACCCGACCGACGCCAAATGGCGCGACAGCCCGGACTACAAGGCCTGGCTCGCCTGGATGGACACCTACAACACGTCGGTGTCGAAGACGGAGAACGTCACGGCCTTCTGCTTCGCCGTCTCCTACACCCTGCACCAGGTGCTGCTCGCCTGCGGCGATGAGATGACCCGCGAGAACGTCATGAAGCAGGCCTTCAGCATCCACGACCTTGCGGCGCCGATGCTGCTGCCGGGCGTCAAGGTGCAGACGTCGGCCGACGACCACTATCCGCTGCAGACCGTCTACCTCATGAAATTCGAAGGCGAGACCTGGTCGCCGTTCGGCGAGCCGATGACCGCCAAGGCCTGACCGCCCGTCGGGGGGCCGTACAGATCGAGGGGGGGCACGCCGCCCCCCGGCAGCTCGTCGCGCGCGGACGAAACCGCTGGTTCGGAAGACATGTTATAGATTCAAGGAGTTGAACAACGCTCATCCACTCGGAATGATCTCGTTCAATCAAGAACTATTCTAACGACGAGGCGGACTCGAAATATTTCGTGCGCGGCTCCGAAAGCGGATGGAACCAATGCTCCGCTCCGGCATTCCTCCCCGTGGACATCCGGGAGGATTGCGCCTTGTACAAGCCCCATCATTTCAAGCCTGACGAGGCCCACCACCTGGGGATGCCGCCCGGATGGTGGGTGATGGAGAAGAACCGGCCGGTGATCGGGCCGTACAGCACCAAGGACGCGGCCCTGGCCTGGATCGCCCGGCGCCGCGCCGAGAAGGCCACGCCGCCGAACGCATCGATCGCCGGACGCAACCGCCCGCCGCGCATCGAATGGGCGCGCAGCCCGCTGGTGTGACGCTGCGGCCACGACGATAGGGAACGCGCCCAGGGCTCAGCCATTGGCGTCCGGGCGCCGGGAGCAGTTCGCCCCGCCGACATTCGAACCAGGGCCAACACGACCTTCACCAGCCGCCGTCGTCCGAGCGGCGCAGTTCGACCAGGATGTCGAGGTGGTCGGCGCCGTCGGTGGCCCTCGTCGGGGCGGCGCGTCTGCCCATGCTCAGCCGAGACAGAACTGTGGCGCGCCTCAGAAGTCGAGCTTCTTGTCCCGTTTAAGCTGATCCACGACCCGGCGAACCGCCAGCCCCTGCCTGCTGCCGTGGACGATCAGCACCAGCGAGAGCGCTACGAAGATCGCCAGGAACAGGGCGAAGGCGTTCCACAGCAAGGGATAGAGCGGATCGGCGGAGGCCTTGTCGAGCATCCTGAAGGCGATCAGCGTCACCGCGACGACGAAGCCGACGACGACCACGTTGACGACGTAGGTCGGCCAGTTGAGGAGCTTGTCGATCTCCACGGCGCACTCGCGCATGGCCTTCTTCTCGTCGGTGACGCCGGCGTAGGAATTGAGGTCGCACTTGGATTTGACCGCCAGGATGTCGCGCACCCACTGGCTCAGCTGCAGATAGAAGAAGCTTCCGAGCAGGCTCGACAGCGTCAGCATCAGGCCGACGACGGACAGCGGGTTGGTCGCATTCATCGAGCCGTCCCCGCCTGTTGCGCCAGATGATCGAGGAGCGCCACCACGACCTGGCAGCGTATGCGAAGGGTGACCTCCTGGACGAAGGACGACAACAGCTTCGGCGGCCGTATGGGACGGGCGGGGTCGGCGGGCGCCGTGCGGATATCCTCGTACAGCACCTGCAGCTCCTCGTACGCGGGCCGGGTCAGCACGATATCGAACTCCTGCGACGGGCGGTCGTCCACCGCCTTGCGCGCGTCGGCCTCCACGTCGGCGAGGCGCGCCAGCAGTTCGCGGCGCGCGCCGGCTCGCCAATGGCCGGCGCGGCGCGCCAGCAGCAGGCGCGCCAGATAGCGCGCCTTCGGCAGCGGCAGGGCGTAGCGGCCGTAGAGCTTCGTCGGATTGGGCGCCTCGTCGGGAAACAGGGTTTCCTCGACGCTGGCGACCCAGTGCTCGGTCGCCTGCGACATCGTCTCGAAGCGCCTCTCGTTGGTGAGCCACTCGAGAAAGTGCGTGCACGCCAGTTCGGCGAGCGCCTTCGCCGTCGCCTCCTCGTCGGGGCGGCCGATCTGGAGGGCGGCGAGCGCGGCCGCGAGCCGGTCGTCGCTCACGTCGATCGTGATCTGCATGTCAGCCCTCCCGTTGCCGGCAGCGTCCCGCGGGCACGCGACAGCCCGATGACCCTACGTCAGCAGCGTCCGCCCGTCTCACGGCCGCCCCAGCCGGGCGTGAGCGCTCGCCGGGCTCTCGACCTGAACGGTCACATGCTTCACGCCGAAGTCGTTGAGCACCCTGACGACCGCCAGCCTGGCCGTCTCGGCATCGGCGGCGCCGGTCAGCACGACGTGCGCCGAGCCCTGCGTCTCGGCGTTGTCCGTCGCCCACAGGTGCAGGTCGTGCACATCCCTGACGCCGGCCACGTCCATCAGCGCCGTCCGGATCTCAGGTATCGACAGGCTGGTCGGGATGCCGTTCAGCAGGGCGTTCGTCGCCTCGCCGACCAAGGTCCAGGCCCTGGGGGCGACCCAAAGCGCGATGGCGATGGCAATGAGCGGGTCGATCCACGGCCAGCCGGTCAGCCAGATCAGGACGCCGGCCACGATGACAGCGACGGAGCCGAGCACCTCGATGACGGCGTCCCAGACGGTGCGCCCGGGCTCCGCCGCATCCGCCAGCAGGCGCATGCATATGAGATTGACGATCAGCCCGCCTGCGGCCACGGCCACCATGCCGGGCACCCCCACCGGCTGAGGGCTGAGCGCGCGCAGCACGCCTGCGTAGATGACGTAGAGGGCCACGGCGAACAGGAGCACCGCGTTGCATCCCGCCGCCAGGACCTGGAAACGCCGATAGCCGAACGTCCGCCGGTCGGCGGCGGACTGCCGGCCGACGCGAATCGCCGCGAGCGCGATGGCGAGCGCGGAGGCGTCGGCGAACATGTGGGCCGCATCGGCCAGCAGCGCCAGGCTGCCGACGACGTAGGCCCCCACGAGCTCAACGAGGAAATAGCCGGCCGTCAGCGCGAGCGCCATCGGCAGCCGTCCACCATGAGCCCCGGCCGCATGATCCGGCGCATTCACATTGTCCGTCGGCGTCATCACAGTTTCCCTCGGGGCGCAACGAGGCCCGCCCGCTCGCCAGCCTGCATTACGGCAATGTAACTTTCATGCCAGCGCCGGGACCTCTAAGCCGTTGTCGTTGCGGGCACGACGGGAGTCGAGCGCCACCTTGCAGGCATCGGCAGCGGACCGGAGCGAAGCCGGACAGGAAAGGCACTAGCGTGACGATCGGTTCGTCGCATCGGGATCAGCGAATTAAGCATAAGAGCTGCGGCGGCGTGCCGCGCGCGCCGACCATTCCTACATTGCTGGGGAGTGGCCGGATCGGCCAAACCACGAAGGCCATGGCAGTGACCACGCCTGCGGCCGCAACGAGCCGTGTCCCATGAGAAGCCGCTTCTTCCTTGTCGCCCTGCTCGCCATTGCCGGCGTCGCGTTCTGGCAGGCCTACGAGCGCGGCTGGCTGAACAGCCTGCCGGGAATGGCCGGCGGCCAGGGCGAATCGACCGCCGCCGGCAATGGCGGCCACCGCGGCGATGGTGCGGCGGGCGGCGGGCGGCGTGGCCGCGGCGGCAGCGGGCCCACACCCGTGCTCGCCACGGCGGCCCGGTATGAGGACGTGCCGGTCAGCATCGACGCGGTCGGCACCATCCAGGCGCTCAACACGGTCACGGTGCGCACGCAGGTGGACGGGCGATTGCTCTCGCTCGCGTTCAAGGATGGCCAGGACGTCAAGCGCGGCGACGTGCTCGCCTATGTCGATCCGGCGGTCTACCAGGCCCAGTACGACCAGGCCGTCGCCAAGAAGGCGCAGGACGAGGCGCTGCTCGCCAACACGCGGCTCGACCTCGAGCGCTACAGCAGGCTTGCGGCTTCCAATTACGGCTCGCAGCAGCAGGCGGACACGCAGAAGTCTCTGGTGGCCCAGTACCAGGCCCAGGTGCGGGCGGACCAGGGCGCCATCGACAATGCTAAGGTCCAGCTCGACCGCACGACCATCACCTCGCCGCTCGACGGCCGCACCGGCATCCGCCTCGTCGATGCCGGCAACATCCTGCGCGCGTCGGACGCCACCGGCATCGTCGTGGTGGCGCAGCTGCAGCCGATCGCCCTGGTCTTCAATCTGCCGCAGCAGTACCTCGCCGCCGCCAACGCGGCGATGGGGAGAGGCGCGGTCCAGGTGCAGGCGCTGGACTCCGACAATGTGACGGTGCTGGCGACCGGGACCGTCGAGGTGATCGACAATCAGGTCGATGCCACCACCGGCACGGTCAAGATCAAGGCCAACTTTGCCAACGCCGAGCGGCGCCTGTGGCCGGGCCAGTTCGTCAATGTCCGCATCTTCGTCGACACCATCGCCCACGCAGTGGTGGTTCCCACGGCAGCGGTGCAGCGCGGCCCGAGCGGCGCCTACGTCTACGTGCTGAACGACGACGACACGGTCAAGCTCACCAACGTCGTGGTCGGACGGCAGGACGAGACGCGGGCCGTCGTCAAATCGGGCCTGGCGCCGCCGGCCCGGGTGGTCACCACCGGGTTTTCGCGCCTCACCGACGGCGCGCACGTGAGCGTGACGGCCGCGCCGGAGACGCCCGCGCCCGATGCCGCGGCGCAAAAGCCCACCGCGGGGCCGGCCGCGGCGGAAGGCGATCCGAACCGCCGACAGCGCCACTACCGGCAGCAATCGGAGGCGACGGACAGCAAGCGATGAGCATCTCGACGCCGTTCATCGTACGGCCGATCGCGACCTCGCTCCTCGGCGTCGCCGTGCTGCTGTGCGGCGTGCTGGGCTATTTCTGGCTCCCCGTGTCGGCCTTGCCGCAGGTCGCGTTCCCGACCATCCAGGTCTCCACGCAGCTGCCGGGCGCCAACCCCGACACCATCTCGGCGATCGTCACGGCGCCGCTGGAGCGCCAGCTCGGCCAGATTCCGGCGCTGGAGGCGATGTCGTCGCAGAGCTCGTTCGGGCTGAGCCAGATCACGCTGCAATTCAGCCTCGACCGCGACATCGACGGCGCGTCCCAGGACGTGCAGGCGGCCATCAACGCGGCCGCGTCGCTGCTGCCGAAGAACATGCCCTATCCGCCGACCTACGCGAAGGTGAACCCGGCGGACACCCCGGTGCTCACCATCGCGCTGACCTCCGACAACGTCTCGCTGCGCAAGCTGAGCGACCTCGCCGACACGCTGCTCGCCCCGCGCCTGAGCGAGATGAGCGGCGTCGGACGCGTCACCGTCGCCGGCGGCATCAAGCCCGCCGTGCGCATCCAGGCGGACCCGGCCCGCCTCGCCTCCTACCAGATCAGCCTGGAGGACCTGCGCCAGGCGATCATCGCCGCCAACGTGGCCGGCTCCAAGGGTGCGCTCGACGGCACCCATCAGGCCTACACCATCGGCGCCAACGACCAGATCACCGCGGCCGACGACTACCGCAACATCGTCATCGCTTATCGCAACCACGCTCCGGTGCTGCTGCGCGACGTCGCCAACGTGATCGAGGGCCTGGAGAACACGCGCGTCGGCGGGTGGTTCCGCGGCGAACGGGCGGTGCTGCTCGACATCCAGAGGCAGCCCGGCGCCAACATCGTCGCGACCGTCGACAACGTGTTGAGCCAACTGCCGGCGCTGCGGCGAGCCATGCCGTCCGGGGTCGACCTCAAGGTGGTGCACGACCGCACCGATACGATCCGAGCGTCGATCGCCGATGTGCAGTTCACGCTGGTGCTCTCGGCGGGCCTCGTGGTGCTCGTGGTGCTGCTGTTCCTGCGCACCGCCCGGGCCACGATCATCGCCGGCGTGGCGTTGCCCCTGTCGCTCGTCGCCACCTTCGCCGTCATGTGGTTCTGCGGCTTCAGCCTCGACAATCTGTCGCTGATGGCCCTGACGATCGGCACCGGCTTCGTCGTCGACGACGCGATTGTGATGATCGAGAACATCGTCCGCAACATCGAGAGCGGCAAGACGCCGTTCAAGGCGGCGATCGACGGTGCGCGCGAGATCGGCTTCACCGTCGTCTCGCTCACCGTGTCGTTGATCGCGGTGTTCATCCCGCTGCTGTTCATGACCGGCGTGGTCGGCCGGATGTTCCGGGAGTTCGCGCTGACGCTCACCATCGCGGTCGTCGTGTCGGCGGTGGTGTCGCTGACGCTGACGCCCATGATGTGCTCGCGTCTGCTGCGGGCCGACAGCGGCGAGCGCCACAATCTGCTCATGCGGCTCGCCGAGAAGCCCTGGGACTGGATGGCGCGTCTCTACGACGTGACGCTCGCCTGGGCGCTCAGGCACCAGCGCTTCATGCTCCTGCTGACGGCGGCGACCCTGGTGCTCACCCTTGCGCTCTACGTGCGCGTGCCCAAGGGCTTCCTGCCGGTGCAGGACACCGGGCTGCTGAACGTGGTGCTGGAGGGCGCCCCCGACATCTCCTTCGGGGCATTGGGCGAACTCCAGGACAAGGCCGTCAGCGTCATCCGCAAGGACGGCGACGTGACCGGGGTCGCCTCCGTCCTCGGCATCGGTCCGCTCAACGCCACCACCAATACGGCGCGCCTCATCGTGACGCTGCGGCCGAAGGACGAGCGCAGCGACGACGCGGCAACCATCGCCGAGCGCCTGCGCCAGGCGGTGGCCGCGGTGCCCGGCGCCACGGCCTTCGTGCAGCCGGTGCAGGACATCCAGATCACGACGCGCGCCAGCCGCTCCCAATACCAGTACACGCTCACCGGCACCGATCCCGATGCCGTTGCCAGCTGGTCCCAGCGCCTGGCGGAGAGGCTGCGCGCCGACCCGCTGATCCGCAACGTCGCCAACGAGACGGAGCAGAACGGGCTCAGGCTATTCGTCGACGTCGACCGCGAGAAGGCCGGCCGGCTGGGCATCTCCATGCAGAACGTCAACGATATCCTGTACGACGCCTTCGGGCAGCGCCAGGTGTCGACCATCTACGCCCAGTCGAACCAGTACCGGGTGGTCCTCGAGGTGGATCCGCGCTATCAGCGCGACCCGTCCCAGCTCGCCAAGCTGTACGTGCCGGGCGCCGGCTCCAACCAGTACCTCACCAACACCAGCACCACGTCGGGCAACACGACCATCGGGTCGTCCGTGCTCGGCGCGACGGGCGCGCAGGTGCCGCTCGCGGCATTCGCGCGCCTCGATCACCGCACGGCGCCGCTGTCGATCGCCCACCAGGAGCAGTTTCCGGCGGCCACCATCAGCTTCGACCTGGCGCGCGGAGCCGCACTCGGTGCCGCCGTGCAGGCGATCGCGAAAGCCGAGGCCGACATCGGCATGCCGGCCACGGTCACCGGCCGCTTCACCGCCGACGCGGCCGAGTTCAGCAAGTCGCTGGCAAGCGAGCCATGGCTGCTGCTGGCGGCGGTGGTGGCCATCTACCTCGTGCTGGGCGTTCTCTACGAGAGCTTCGCCCACCCCTTCACGATCCTCACCACGCTGCCGTCCGCCGGCGTCGGCGCGCTGCTCGCGCTGATGCTCACCGGCCACGATCTGTCGATCGTCGCCCTCATCGGTATCGTGCTGCTGATGGGCATCGTGAAGAAGAACGCGATCATGATGATCGACTTCGCCCTCGACGCCGAGCGCAACGACGGCCTGACTCCGCTCGACGCCATCGTGCGCGCCTGCCGGCTGCGCTTTCGGCCGATCATGATGACGACGCTGGCCGCCCTGTTCGGCGCCCTGCCGCTGGCGCTGGCCAGCGGCACCGGCAGCGAGCTGCGCGTCCCGCTCGGCATCACCATCGTCGGCGGCCTGGTGCTCAGCCAGCTGCTGACGCTCTACACCACGCCGGTCATCTATCTGGCGGTGGAGCGCCTGCGGCTGCGGCTGAGCGGCCGCTCGCCCGAGGTCGGCCCGCCCCTCGCCGACGAACTGGCGGGCCCCGTGCGCAAGGCGGCTGAGTGATGAACATCTCGGCGCCCTTCATCCGTCGGCCGGTCGGCACCACCCTGTTGGCGGTCGGCCTGTTCCTGCTGGGCGCGGTGGCCTATGCCTTCCTTCCGGTGGCCAGCCTGCCGGCCATCGAATTCCCAACCGTGCGGGTGATGGCGAACCGGCCAGGGGCGGATCCGGCCACCATGGCAGCGACCGTCGCAGCCCCGCTGGAACGGAGCCTCGCCAGCATCGCCGGCGTCAACGAGCTCACCTCGTCGAGCTCGCTCGGCTCGACCATGATCTCGGTGCAGTTCGACCTGTCGCGCAAGGTCGACGCCGCGGCCCGCGACGTGCAGGCGGCCATCAACGCCGCCGCCATCGACCTGCCGAGCGACCTGCCGATCCTGCCGACGTTCCGCAAGGCGAACTCGGCCGCCATGCCGGTGCTCATCCTGGCGCTCACCTCGGACACCATGTCGCCGAGCGCCATCTACGACGCGGCCGATACGGTGCTGCTGCAGCGCCTGTCCCAGGTGGAGGGCGTCGCCGACGTGACGGTCGCCGGGGCCGAGCAGCCGTCGATCCGCGTCAACGTCGATCCGCAGCGCCTGGCCTCCATGGGCATCGCCCTCGCGGACGTCCGCAACGCCATCGTCACCGCCAACACGGTGTCGCCGCTCGGCACGCTGGACGGCCCGAGCAAGGGCCTGACCATCGGCGCCAACAACCAGATGACCGACCCGGAGGAGTTCGGGCGCCTGGTGGTGACGGCAGCCAACGGCACCATCGTCCAGCTGAAGGACATCGCCACGATCGAGCGCGGCGTGCGCAACACGCGCGCGGCGGGCTGGTACAACCGCAAGCCCGCGGTGCTGATCACGGTCACCAAGCAGCCCAACGCCAACGTCATCGAGACCGTCGACCGGGTGAAGGCGCTGCTGCCGGAGCTGAAGACCTGGATCCCGGCCGGCATCGACGTCTCCATCATGTCCGACCGTACGTTGACCATCCGCGCCTCGGTCGACGACATCCAGAAGACGCTGCTCGTCACCATCGCGCTGGTGATGATGGTGGTGTGCCTGTTCCTGCGGCGGCTGACGCCGACGCTCGCCGCCGGCGTCACGGTGCCGCTGTCGCTCGCCGGCACCTTCGCCGCCATGTGGGCCGTGGGCTTCACCCTCGACAACCTGTCGCTGATGGCGATCACCATCTCGGTCGGCTTCGTCGTCGATGATGCCATCGTCATGATCGAGAACATCCACAGCCACATGGAGCGCGGCCTCGACCGGTTCTCCGCGGCGCTCGCCGGTGCCCGCGAGATCGGCTTCACCGTCGTCTCGATCAGCCTGTCGCTGATCGCCGCCTTCATCCCGCTGCTGTTCATGGGCGGCTTGGGCGGGCTGCTGTTCCGCGAGTTCTCGCTGACCCTCACCTTCGCCGTCATCACCTCGACGGTGGTGTCGCTGACGGTCACACCGATGATCTGCGGGCATTTCATGAAGCCCGACAGCGGCGCGCCGCCGGGGCTCGTCGGGCGGCTGTTCGAAGGCGCCATGGCCCGGACGCTCAGTGGCTACAGCCGCTCGCTACGCGTCGTGTTGCGCCACCCCTGGGTCATGCTGATCGTCCTGGTGGCGACGGTGGCGTTCACGGTGCAGATGTTCAAGGACATCCCCAAGGGCACCTTCCCGGAGGACGACACCGGCCTCATCTTCGGCTTCACCAACGCCTCCGCCGACGTGTCCTTCCCGCAGATGGCCGCCCTCCAGCAGCAGGCGGCCGACATCGTGCTCGCCGATCCCGCGGTGCAGGGCACGGCCTCGTTCATCGGCGGCGGGATCATGGGCTCGGTCAACCAGGGCCGGCTGTTCATCAGCCTCAAGCCCGAGGCGGAGCGCCGGCTGACGTCGACCCAAGTGGTCGCGCGGCTGCGCCGCGAGGTCGCCAGGCTGCCGGGCCTCGCCGTCTACCTCACGCCGGTGCAGGACCTCAGGGCCGGCGCCCGCCCGGGCAAGTCGGCCTACCAGTTCACCCTGTGGTCATCCAGCCTCGACGACCTCGACAGCTGGACGCCGCAGATCCTCGCCCGGTTGCGCAAGGTGCCCGAGCTCGTAGACGTCTCCACCGACCGCGAACAGGGCGGCCTCCAGGCCAACGTCGTCGTCGACCGGCAGGCGGCGGCCCGCGTCGGCGTGGCCATGAAGGACGTCGACAATGCCCTGGCCGCCGCCTTCGCCCAGGCCCAGGTCTCCACCATCTACGGGCAGAAGAACCAGTATTCGGTGGTCATGGGCATCACCCCGTCGCGCCAGCGCGACCCCGAAGATCTCACCGACATCTACGTGAGCGGCGCCGGCAACCGGCAGATTCCGCTCGCCAGCATCGCCCGCGTCGAGCGCACCACCCAGCCGCTGGTGGTGAACCATCAAGGCGTCTTCCCCTCCATCACCGTCAACTACGCGAACGCGCCCAACGTGCCGCTCGAGACCGCCAACGCGGCGCTGCGGCAGGCGATCGACGGGCTGCATATGCCCGACAGCATCCACGCCGATTTCGCCGGCGACGCCAAGACCCTGGCCCAGAGCGGCACGAACCAGGCGGTGCTGATCCTGGCGGCGCTGCTCGCCATCTACATCATCCTGGGGGTCCTCTACGAAAGCCTGCTGCACCCGATCACCATCATCTCGACGCTGCCGCCGGCGGGCCTGGGAGCGCTGATTGCGCTGCGCGCCGCCAACGCGGAGCTGACCATCATCGCCTTCATCGGCATCATCCTGCTGATCGGCATCGTGAAGAAGAACGGCATCATGCTCGTCGACTTCGCCATCATGGCCGAGCGCCGGCGCGGCCTCGCTCCGCGCGAGGCGATCTTCGAAGCCTGTCTGGCGCGCTTCCGGCCGATCCTGATGACCACCATGGCGGCGCTGCTGGGAGCGGTGCCGCTGGCCATCGCGATCGGCGCCGGCTCCGAGCTGCGGCGGCCGCTCGGCATCACCATCGTCGGCGGTCTGGTGCTGTCGCAGGTGCTGACGCTCTATTCGACGCCGGTGATCTACCTGCTGATGAGCAAGCTGCAGCGCAAGAAGGCGGTGCCGCGACGGTTGGCGCCAGCGGTCGTCACGTCGACGTGATATGAATTTTCTTTATATTCCAATCTATATAACGAACATCCCAGCATAGCGCTGCTCAATATTTCTTCGCTGACTTCTAATTCTACGTCACTGCTCTGCTCGAACGCGAAATACTTACCTGGCACGAGACAATCCAGCGGACTCCCGTTGATTAAGAACTGCTATGACACGAGCGAGACGCCCAGCTTGCTCCCACTCTCTCATGAGCTCAAACACAGCGCGCATAGCATCCCGTCTTTTGTCATGCACCGGCAATTCTCGCAATCGCCCAGACAACATTTGTAGCCTAAGGATCAAGTCGTCATATAACCGCTTAGTGGAATTTATCCCGTCTGGATAGCCGATCCCAATTTCATGCTCGGAGTAGTAATTCAGCGATGCGAGATCTAACTCGGCCGGAGATAAGGGAAATACATCATCATCGTCAATCAAATCACGCACTCTCCGAAATCGACTTGCGGCCTCCTCGAACTTATCAGCAACTTCTAGCACCGAAGAAGGCAGACTCACGGAATCTTTGTCAAACTGAGATTCAAGTGCGGAAAAGATCGCCCAAAGCTCGGAGGCGGCCTCCAGTGCCAACGACCCTGCCGTAGCTGCTATCGGCTCGGCATTTGGCCATTTAACTCCGGCGTTAGCAAAAAACGTCATGGATTCAGACTCCTCTGAGGCTGTCTACATATTTAATAAATTCCCTGCTAAATCCGTGACTTATTTCATTCCATTTCTTTTGAAAAGCCTCCTGACGGAGAAGTTGCTTCAGCTCGTCATCAAGCAGCTTAGTAACACCCTCAGGGAGATCCAAAATACCCCTCAGCCCGAAACAAGCTGCGTAGTAACTAAGCACAGTCCCGGTATATAGATCCTGTCGCTTTCTACGGCTTTCGGCATCAGCCTCTCCAAAATATATGTCCATAAATTTATACTGAAGATCACGACCTTGAATGACAATTTGATTATATAATTGAGCCTGCGCACTTGAAGTCGCCAACCTCAAATTACTAGAAGCGGTAACGAAATTATCACTTGCAATCTTAATACTTTTGTATGTCGCCCGCAAACTTCTCCATGATAATATAAATCCAAGTAAAACTACAACAATTTGAATGATAGATATCATATTACTCGTAGTAATTGGCGAAAAAGCGAACATACCGCCCCCCTCGACCAATGACGATACAGAACCAGCCACGCTGGCGCCATTTTAGGACATCTACCTCAAGCTGCAAGTCATATCGCGAGCACCGCGCCCCTTGGCGCGCGGCTCAAGGCAAGCAGCTTGCGCTCAGGAGATTAAATGCAGCGCAGTGCGATTCGGGCGGATCGACTTAAGGCTTTTATGACGCGATACAAGCAAGATACCGCTGAGGTCCTGGCGCGCCCTAAATATGTGCGCCAAGCAGAGAAGCGCATTGGCCGGCGATACGTCGGTCGGCCAACGGGGCCTCGACGGCCATGTTGACAAGCCTCTCTCGCCCCTCTCATCTTTCGCTGTCGCGATAGGTGTTTCGCGCAATTGAATAACGTGAAGGCGACGCGGGAGGTTCTCGACCTACACCGGCCCGCTCGGCCGCCCCCCCTATGCGGCCGCCGTGCTCGAGCTGCCGACGCTGCGGTGGAGCTCGGCAAAGCCGTCGCAACCGAAGCCGGATCAGTGCGGATGCGGCTGCGTCGCGTCGCGGAGGCGCGTCAGGAACTCGTCGTGCGCCCCATCATGGCGCGTGATGAAGCCCTGGATCGCATCCTTGGCCCGGGTGCGGCACCACCAAGCCACGGCCACGTCGCGGGTGCCGAGATGCGCGGCGCCGATGCTGCCGACTTCGTCGAGCACCGCACGCCTGGCCTGGTCGGCGGCGCCGCGCAGGATAATCTCCGCCCGTCCCTGGGGCTGGCCCGCCAGCACCTCGTCACGCACATGCTCGGCATAGGACAGGACCGATCCGCGTGGGCCGCCGGTCTCCCGCAGGAAGTCGGGCATCAGCAACGTGCAGACCATCGCGTACTGCATGCTGACGAAGGCAGGAGCAAGCAGCTCGATCGCGGTGGCGGCGTGGTGCGCTTGTGCCGACGAGGTCAGTGCCAGCACGACGCCGCAAACTGCCCCGCTCAATTTGCATCGCATGGACAAGCGCAACACGCACGATCCTTCATGAGGCCTGCTTGGCCGCTTCGGAGAGCGCCGCCGTCCGCGACCGCTCCACCTCCGGCGACGCGACGCTGCGCTGGTCGGCAGCCCCGAAGCGGGCGTAGAGGGCCGGCAGAACGAGCAGGGTGAGAATCGTCGCGCTGATCAGCCCGCCGATCACGACGGTGGCGAGCGGCTTCTGCACCTCCGCCCCGGTGCCCGTGGCGAGCGCCATCGGCACGAAGCCGAGGGATGCGACGAGCGCCGTCATCGCGACCGGGCGGAGCCGGGTCATGGCGCCCTCCAGGATGGCGCGGCGCTTCGGCAGCCCTTCCCGCACCAACTGCTTGATGAAGGTCAGCATCACCAGCCCGTTCAGCACGGCGACGCCCGACAGGGCGATGAACCCGACCGCCGCCGACACCGAGAACGGCAGCCCCCTGAGCCAGAGGGCAGCGATGCCGCCGGTGAGCGCCAGCGGCACGGCGCTGAATACGAGCAGCGCGTCCCTCGCCGATCCCAGCGCCTGGTAGAGGAGCAGGAAGATCAGGAAGAAGCAGGCCGGCACCACGACCATGAGGCGCTGGCGCGCGGCGGCGAGGTTCTCGAACTGCCCGCCCCAGGTGATCCACGACCCGGCGGGCAGCGCCACGCGGGCCCCGACCCCGCCCTGGGCCTCCGCGACGACCGAGGCGATGTCGCGACCGCGCACGTTGGCGGTGACGACGACGCGGCGCTTGCCGTTCTCCCGGCTGATCTGATTGGGCCCTTCGGCGAACGACAACCTCGCCAGCTGCTTGAGCGGCACGGATGCGATCCGGCCCGGACCGCCGGCGCCGGGCAGCGGCACCGGCAGGTTCTTCAGCGCCTCGACGTCGTCGCGCACGGCGTCGCCCAGGCGCACCACGATGTCGAAGCGGCGGTCCCCCTCGAACAGGACGCCGGCCTCCCGTCCGCCGATGGCGGCGCCGATCACGTCCTGGACGGCGAAACGGCTGAGGCCGAGCCGCGCAATCTCCACCTTGTCGATCTCGATGTCCAGGAACGGCAGGCCGGTCACCTGCTCGACCTTGACGTCCTCCGCGCCGCGCACGCCACGCAGCACGGTCGCGATGGCATTGGCCACCGGAAGCATCGTCTCGAGCTCCTCGCCGAACACCTTGACGGCAAGATCGCCGCGTGTCCCCGCCAGCAGCTCGTTGAAGCGCATCTGGATCGGCTGCGTAAACTCGAAATTGTTGCCGGTGAGCTTGCCGACGCGCTCCTGGATGGCCGCGATCAGCCCGTCCTTCGACAGCGACGGATCGGGCCATTCCTGCTGAGGCTTGAGGATGATGAAGGTGTCGGACACGTTGACCGGCATCGGGTCGGCCGCGACCTCCGCCGTTCCGGTCTTGGAGAACACCAGGGCAACCTGGGGAAAGGAGCTGACAGCCGCCTCGACAGCGAGCTGCATGTCCTGGGACTGGGTGAGAGAGGTGGACGGGATGCGCATCGCATGCATCGCGATGTTCTTCTCGTCGAGCTGCGGGATGAACTCCTGGCCCAGCCGCATGAACACCAGCGCCGCCGCGACAAAGAGCAGGACGGAGGCGGCGAGCACGGGCGCCGGGCGCCGCACGGACGCCGCCAGGGCGGGACGGTAGGCCGCCTTCATCCAGCGGACGAAGGCTACGTCCTTTTCCTGCACCCGGCCCGTGATGACGATCGCGATCAGCGCCGGCACGAAAGTCAGCGACAGGACGAAGGCACACGCCAGCGCGATGATCACGGTCAGCGCCATCGGCGCGAACATCTTGCCTTCGACACCGGTGAAGGTGAGCAGCGGAACATAGACCAGGATGATGATCGCCTGGCCGTAGACGGACGGCTTGACCATTTCCTCGGCCGACCGCCTGACCGTGTCGAGCCGCTCGTCGACGGTAAGCCTGCGCCCCAGCTCATGCTGCCGCTCGGCCAGGTGCCGCAGCGAATTCTCGGCGATGATCACGGCGCCATCGACGATGAGGCCGAAGTCCAGCGCGCCCAGGCTCATCAGGTTGGCGCTGATGCCGCCCTGCACCATGCCGATCGCCGTCATCAGCATGGTCACGGGTATGACGAGCGCCGTGATCACCGCCGCCCGGATGTTGCCGAGCATCAGGAACAGCACGGCGATGACGAGAAGCGCGCCTTCGGCGAGGTTCTTCGCGACGGTCTTGACCGTCGCGTCGACGAGGATCGTACGATCCAGCACCGTCTTCACCTCCACGCCGGGCGGAAGCGATTTGGCGATTGCACCCATCCTCGCGTCGACCGCCGCCGCGACTTCACGGCTGTTGCCGCCGATCAGCATGAGGGCGGTGCCGACCACCGCCTCGCGCCCGTTCTCCGACGCCGAGCCGGTCCGCAGCTCGCGCCCGATGCCGATGCTGGCGACGTCCCGGACACGCACCGGCACGCCGCCGCGCGTGGCGACGACCACGTTGCCGATCTCGTCCATGCCGTCCAGGCGCCCGCCCGAGCGAACGACGTAGCTCTCGCCGTTGCGCTCGATGTAGCCCGCGCCCCGGTTCTGGTTGTTGCCCTCGATCGCCTCCGCCACGTCCTTGAACGACAGGCTGAGCCCGATCAGCTTCGCCGGATCCGGCTGCACCTGGTACTGCTTCTTGTAGCCACCGATGACGTCGACGCCGGCCACGCCCGGGACCGTCTTCAGCTGGGGGCTGATGATCCAATCCTGGATGGTGCGCAGGTAGGCGGCACGCTCCAGCTCGGAGCTCAGCCGCTGCCCCTCGGGCGTCAGGTACGCGCCGCCGGACTGCCAGCCGGGCTGCCCATCCTTGATCGCGGCCTTGTCCGGTTCCTTGTAATGAACGGTCCACATGTAGATCTCGCCGAGCCCGGTGGAGATCGGCCCCATGTGCACCTCGGCGCCCGGCGGCAGGCCGGCCTTGGCCTCGGCCAGGCGCTCGTTGACCTGGGCGCGCGCGAAGTACAAATCGGTCGCCTCGCTGAACACGGCGGTGATCTGCGCGAAGCCGTTGCGCGAGAGCGAGCGCGTGTATTCGAGGCCGGGGATGCCGGCGAGCGCGGTCTCCATCGGATAGGTGACCTGCTTCTCGACGTCGAACGGCGACAGCGAGGGCACGACCGCGTTGATCTGCACCTGGTTGTTGGTGATATCCGGCACGGCGTCGATCGGCAGCTTGGTCAACGACCAGATGCCGAACGCCGCGGCAGCGAGCGAGAGCAGCAGCACCAGCCAGCGCTGCTGGACCGAGAAGGCGAGAACACGGCTGATCATCGGGCCCGTCCGTCAGTGCACGTGCTCGGCCTCGGCCTTGCCGAGTTCGGCCTTGAGCAGGAATGAGTTGGTGACGGCGACCCGGTCGCCGGGCTCGAGGCCGAAGACGACCTCGACCGCCGCATCGTCGGTCTTGCCGAGCTCGACCTGGCGCTTTTCGAACCCCGCCTCGTTGCGGACGAAGACGACCTGCTCGCCGGCAATGGTCTGCAGCGCCGATCGTGGGACACGCAGGTCGACCGGCGCTTGCTCCACCATCACCTGTACCGTGACGTAGGTGCCCGGGCGCCAGGCCAGGCCCTTGTTCTCGACGGAGGCGATGACACGCGCCGAGCGCGTCTCCTGGTTCAGGAGCGGGCTGACGAAGACGATGCGCCCCTTCGCCGGCGCTCCACCGCCGGACGACACGGCGACCTCCTGCCCTTCGCGGATCAGGGGGAGGTCACCGGTCTGGACCGAGAGCTCGATCCAGACCGACGAGAGGTCGGCGACGACGTAGAGTTCCTTCTCCTGCCCCTCGCCCCCCACGGGCGCCCCAAGATCGACGCGGCGCTCGACGACGCGGCCGGCGATCGGCGAGCGCAGCGCGTAACGCTGCAGCCCGCTGATGGGCGCCGATGCCGCGGCCGATGGCGGGCGCGCGGCAACGGGCCGGCGGGTTTGTGGATCGACCTCGTCGGTCAATCCGAGCGCCAGGAGCTTCTGCGCGGCGAGATCGACACGCAGCTGGGTCTCGATGAACGTGTTGCGGGCCCGCAGATACTGCTGCTCCGCCGAGACCCGCTTGTCCCAGAGCATCTGCTCGCGCTCGAACAGCGTCTTCTGCAGGTCCAGGTTCGTCAGGGCGGCGTGGTACTCGCTTCTGGCGTCAGCGACCTCGCGGCTGTCGAGGACCGCGACGACCTCGCCCTTGTCGACCTTGTCGCCGAGACGCTTCTTCATCTCAGCCACCGTGCCGATCACCTTGGCGGCGACGCGGGCGATGCGGTCGCCGTCGGGCGCGACGAGCCCTGGGGCGACGAGGTGGCTGGTGAGCATGCCGGCAGCGACAGGCTCGACCACGATCCGCGCGGCCTCGACCTGCTGCGCCGTCATCGCCACATGGCCCTCGGGGCCCTCGTGCTCGCCCTCGGCATGGCCGTGGGCGCCGTGCGAGCGGCCGGCCGTCTCGCCGCCGGTCGGAGCTGCGGCGCCGGGTGCGGGCACGGCCAGCTCGACCAGGGCGCGGATCGAATCGGCAAGGCCTGGCGCGAACGCGCCGGCGACCAGCCCGAGCCCGACCAGGGCTACACCAAGAGCGATCTTCGTCATGGAGCGCTAGTGATCGTTGTGCGGCTTGAACACCGCCTGGCCCGACTTTCCGGCTGCTGTCTTGATCGTCACGGTGACGACGGCGTCGGCCGGCACCGGCTGCTTGGCGTCGCCCTTCAACGCCTCGCCGACGGGCGCCAGCTTGAGCGCTTCCTTGGCGCCGCCGGCCGTGACCAGCACGGAGCCCGTGAAGCCCATCGTCGGCAGCGGCTTGTTCGCTTCGTCGTAGACGTTGAAGGTCAGGCTCTTGTCCTTGACCAGAAGCTCGATGTGAACGCCGGCGACATCTTCCATCTCGCCGCCGTTCGGCCCCTTGTGGGCGTGCTTGTGCTGGGCGAGAGCCGGTGCGGCGGCGAGGATCGCGGCGACGGCCAGGATGACGGGTTTCATGTGGATTTTTCCTTCGGTCGGTAAGGGGCTGGCGCCGGGCTTCAGCGCGGCGTGGGGGCGCGGGACGGAGCGATGCTTCCCGTGGGACTGTCGGGGTCGGCGCAGTGCACCCAGCTGTCCTGGAGCGGGTCGCGAACGCGGGTCGACTCGGCGGGTGCGCCCGGCAGTTTGCGGATGCGCCGCGGATCGTGATCGCTTTCGACGCAGGTGCCCGTGGCGCCGCGCCTGATGCGGTGCTCGGCCGGGACGATCAGCGGCGGGGCGATGGCCGCCGGCGACGGGCCGGCGAGATGGACGGCGAGCAGGAATGCGTGAGCAAGGGACATGGACATCCTCCTTCGCGAGGACGGCCGACGCGTCCGGCGCTCATGGCGCCGGGCACACGGGTCGGACGGGCTTCAAGGCCCGAATCCACGAGCGGCGGCCGGCTCGGACGAGCCGGGGAAAGCGCGGTCTTGCGGGATTCGGACGGGCTAACGCGGAGCGCGCCGCCAGAGCATGCACGGATCTGGAGGGCGCAACCGGTCGCGACGCGGCGACCGGCTCACGTCAGGCGCGAGGAGGCTTGCGAAGGGGATCGATGTCCGCGAGCGGCCCGGACTGGTCGTCGAAGCGCGCATAGGCGACCACCCTCGTGCGCGGCTCCACAGAGGAACTCGCGGCATTGGTCGCGGCGAGCCGGTGGCCGTCGCAGTGCTGCGCGGATGTGTGCAGATCGGCGACGTCCCCGCCGGTCTGCGCCGTGTGGGTGCTTTCCACGACCTGGACGACATCGCTCTCGCCGCACGCGGCGATATGTGGAGCGACGAAGGCCAGCGCCAGCGAGCAGACGATCAGCAGGTGCAGCAGACGCGCGACGATGCCCGGCCGGTCCGCCGACCGAGCGGTCGCACCTGTCGAATCCATGCGGTCGCCGCGCTGCATGCGCCCTCATGTACTCGCAAAAGGCCCGATGTGCCAGTGCTAGAGCGCTTCGCGATTGGGTGGGCTCACCCAATCGCAAGAGAAGCGCTCCAGACTCAAAAGGTTATGAGCATTTCTCCGTCATTGGGATGATCCCATCCAATGACGAAATGCTCTAGTGTGGCGAATCCGAAATTCGCACCACCTTGGGGCAGCGCTGGGAGCGAATTTCGGATTCCCAAAGCCACACTAGCAACTCTATGATTCTAGTGTGGTTTAATGGATCTGAAGTTCCTGAACGTGGATGCCATGCGGGGAGCAGGAACTTCAGATCCACCACACTAGCGTGTCACCGCGTGGACCCGGCCGGGCCCCTCACCGCTTCTGCATCTTGCGCAGCGCCTCGGTCTGTGCGGCGAGCATCGGCGCCACGGCCGGATGCGCGGCGATCCCGGCGAGGTAGGAGCCGAGCTTCGGTGTGTCCTCGTAAGGCTTGGCCAGACCGAACACCGGCGCGAAATTGTCGACGAAGAAGCACATGGTCGGCAGCGCACAATCGGCGACACTGAAGGCGGAGCCGGCAGCGAACGGACCTGCGGCCAGGTGGTGCTCCAGATAGCCCAGGCCCTTCCTCAGCTCCGCCAATTTGGCATCGACCACCGCCTGGTCGCGGTACTTGGGGTTGAGCTGGCCAAACAGCACGGTGAGCGGCGGGAAGACGTAGAGGTCGCCGATGCGGGCGAGCAGCCGCGCCTGCGCCCGGTCTGCGGCCGTGCCCGGCAGCAGCGAGGGCCCGTCATGGGTCTCGTCCAGATACTCCAGGATGACCTGGGATTCCGGCAGCGCCAGATCGCCCTCGACCATCACCGGCAGCTTATCGATCGGGCTGATGGCGCGGTACGTCTCCGAATGCAGGCCGCCCGGCGGATCGGCCAGCTCGAGCGGCACCCCCTTGTAGAGACAGCCGACGCGGACACGCCCGGCGAACGGTGACAGGTCGGAATTGTAGATCGTCGTCATGTTATCTCTCCCCATGCCCCTGGTGCTGTGCCCGGCGAGCCGAGCCGTCCCCTGGCGCTTGTTCGTTGCCTCGGGGGAATCCATTTCCCCGTCCGGCCATCTGCTAGCATGATATTCTCCGCGCGCCACGGGTCGGCGCGCAGCCTGCGAGAGGGCCACCGGCGGCCGCACGCGGCAAAGCCGCCTGTTGACCTTCCCGCGTGGCAAGCTTTAGCCATGTCCCGCGGGGCATGAGGCGGACCGGTGTTGGCCTATCTCGAGCGGCAACTGACAGGGATGCTCGTCGCGGCAATCGTTCTGATCGCCGCCGCGCTGGCACCGTCGTCGGCCAGCGCCCACGCTGGTCACGGACCTGCGGGACCCGATGCCCCTGCCGTTGCCTTGGTCGCGGCGCAGCCGGCGGCGACGGCCCACCACACGGCGGCGGCAAGCAAGACGACACCCCTCTCCGCGCTGTCGACCGCTCCCGCGCATGCAGCGGGAGCCGGCTGCGGCGCCCTGTGCTGCGGGGCCGGCATGGCCTGCTGCATCGCCATGGTGCTCCCGGCGCAACTCGGCGTCGTTCCGCCGGCCGCGTCCGGCCGCCCCCTGCCCCTTCCCAAGGGGCCGACCTACGCCGGGATCGATCCCGAAGCGCCCGCCAAGCCGCCCAAAGCCGCCGGCTGACGGCGGCCTTAAGGCGCGCCCGCCTACAGCACCTGCTTTCGCAGCCGCGCCGGGGCGCCGCATACGCGCGCACGACCGTGCCGGCGCACGAGACCCACATCCAACACCAATGGACAGACCAATGACTTCGACGATCAGGATCCTCACCGCGGCGGCCGTGCTCGCCGCATCGGTCGGGACGGCCGCGGCGCAGAGCGCCCACGACCACGCCATGCCCGGCATGAATCCCGCCATGATGCACAAGGGCATGCACCAAGGCGCGGCCGATGCCGACGAGGCGCCGTCGACCAAGGCGTTCAAGGCCGCCGACAGCGAGATGATGCGCAACATGCAGGCCGCCTACACCGGCAACGCCGACGTCGACTTCCGCACGCACATGATCCCGCATCACCAGGGCGCCATCGACATGGCCCGGGTGGCGCTCACCTACGCCAAGGACGCCAGCACCCGGGAGATGGCGCAGAAGATCATCGACGATCAGCAGAAGGAGATCGCCGACATGCAGGCGTGGCTGGCCGCCAATGCCAGCAAGCCGTCGAAGCCGCAGCCTTAAGGGAGACAGCGCCGCCGCCGGGACGACGCCGGCGGCGGCGCAACTATCGCTGAGGGCGTCGCGAGCGTCAGAAGAGGCTGCCCTGCGCCGGCGCAGGCGGCGGCCGGGGCGCCTCGAGCGCCCCGCCCCCATCCTCCTTTTCACCACGCGCCACGATCCTGAGCGAGCCGTCCGGCAACGGCCGCTGCAGCTTCAGCGCCTCGGCCGGAAGGCCGGCGAGCCAGATCTCCCACTGCTCCGGCGTGGTCAGGATCACCGGCATGGCCTTGGGATGGACGGCGCCGACCTCGGCGTTGGCCTCGGTCGTCAGCACGGCAAAGAGGTCGTTCGTCGTCTCGCCCTCCCTGACCTTGCGCACCGAGCGCCAGCTGCGGCAATGCAGCCCGGCGAAGAAGGCCAGCGGCCGGCTCTCGTCGAAGGCGAACCAGGCCGGTTGGCTCTTGCCGGTGGGCAGGTACTCCGGCTCCGAGAACGCGTTGAAAGGCACCAGGCAGCGATGGCCCGCCGCCAGCCAGGTGCGCCAGTGCGGGCTCGCCGTATTGCGGACGTTGGTCACCCCCGGATCCGCATTGCGGCCCTTGAGCGCGCCTGACGGGCTCGGCATGCCCCAGCGCGCCATGGCGAGCTCCCGCACGCCGTCGGCACCGGTCCGCACGATCGGCGCCGCGTAGTCCGGAAAGACTCCGGGCAGCGGCGGCAGGTTGCCGGTGAGGTCGCGCAGCGCCCGCGCCAGAGCGAGAATGGCCTTTTGGGCAGTGGTCACGCTGTAGAGATTGCACATGAGCGACGAGCGAGCTGTGGGTGGGCGGCGCCTGAAGGCGCCGGAGAGGACGGCCTCAACCTACCGCGCCGGACCGCCTCCCCAAAGGACAGCTTTCGCACGGCCGGCCAGCCCTCCGGCGCATCGTGGCCGGAATCCCGCCGCAACGCCTGCGCCGTCGGGTGGACGGCCGGCGCACCGTCGGCTCGGCGATCATCCCATCGCGAGCCGCACGAGGCTTTCGACAGAATTATATATATTTCAACGCTAAATATTGACGATATAAATATTTCGGAGCATGAGGAGGCGGAAGGAGTCGCGCTTTGGAGCACGCGTTTCAAGCTTGCGCCAAAGGATCCATTGCCTGCGGCGCCTTCGGGTAGAACCATCAATTGCGGCCTGCAGAGCTGACCATATGGCATCATCCGAGAACTCCGCTTCGCAATCGAGCAGGCGGACTATGGCCTCCATTCTCACCGAGCAACTCCGGCAGGATGTGCTCGCCGGGGTCCTGAAACCGGGCTCTCGTCTCACGGTCAAGGAACTTGCCGACCGCTACGACGCAGGCGCCATTCCGCTCCGCGAGGCCCTGTCTCGCCTGTCCTCGACCGGTTTCATCACCGCCGAGGACCAGCGCGGCTTCCGTGTCTCCGAGGTCTCCGAGGAAGAGGTGCTCGACATCCAGACCCAGCGCGCCGATCTCGAGTGCATCGCCTTGCGTAAGTCCATCGAGGTCGGCTCGGTCCAGTGGGAGGTGGACCTGATCGCAGCACACCACCGACTGGCCCATATCCAATCCAAGCTCGGAGACCAGCCGCTGGCGAGCAACGCGGAGTGGGAGACGCAGCACTGCAAGTTCCACCTCCAACTGGTCAGCGCCTGCGGATCGAAATGGCTGCTGCGCTTTATCCAGACCCTTATCGAGCACAGCTCGCGCTACCGCCAGATCGGCGCCTATGCGATTGCCCGTGCCGACATCCGGCGCGATATCGCCGGCGAGCATAAGGCGCTGCTCGACGCAGCGCTTGCCCGCGACGCCGACCTCGCCTGCGCACTGCTGCGCGCCCATTACCGGGCGACAACTCGCGCCATCGTCGATCTCGTCAAGAAGATGCGCGAGCCGTGAAGGGCTTCGGCTAGAGCGCTTCGCGATTGGGTGGACTCACCCAATCGCGAAAAAGGGCTCCAGATTCAAAAGACGATGAGCATTTCTCTGCCATTGGATGGGTCCATCCAATGGCAGAGAAATGCTTTAGCGCCCGCAAAGCGGCAGACCTCGCCGCGCCTTTCGACGACAAGCGGCACGGCCTGCCGGCTGTCGAAGGAGCGCGCCCCTGAAGATGGCAACGACGTCGCTTGGAGCCTTCTCATGGCCGGCTGCCTGCGCGGGGCCGGATACGGAGAGGCTGGTCATGTCACACCTGGAACCGCTTCCCTGGCAGATGTCCGCCCGAGATAGACATCGACGAGACGGCTGTCGGAATCGAACGCCCTCCACTCCTCGCCGCCGACCTCCAGTACGATCTCACCAAGCGACATGACGTAAGCGCGGCTCGTCGCCTCGATCGCGATGCGGACGTTCTGCTCGACCAGCAGGATGCCCAGGCCGGTCGACCGAAGCCCCTGAAAGATCGTGAAGATCTCTTTGACGATGCGCGGCGCGAGGCCGGTCGAAGGCTCGTCGAGGATGAGGACGTCCGGCTGCAGCAGGAGCGCGCGGGCCGTTGCGACCATCTGCTGCTGCCCGCCGCTCAAGAGACCGACGGGCGTATGCTGGCGTTCGCGCACGAGCGGAAACAGATCGCAGATGTCGTCCCGCGAGAATCGACGCGTGCCGCCGCGGACATTGCCCTCGGCCTCCGCCATCCGGAGGTTGTCGCGGATCGACATCGGGCCGAACAAACGCCGATTCTCGAGGAGCGCGGAGATGCCGACCGAGGGGCGCTTATGCGCCGGGAGCGTCGTGATGTCCTTGTCGTCCTTCAGGATGCGCCCCGCCGTCGCCCGGTTCAGCCCCATCAAGGTCCTGACGAGGGTTGTCTTACCCGCTCCGTTCACGCCGACCAGCGCCACGGATTCGCCGGCGGCGACGGCGATGGACACCCCATGGAGAACCTCCTGCAGCCCGTATCCGGAACGGATTGAGTTCAGCTTCAGCATCCTCAGATCCCCAGATACACTTCGTGGACTTTTCGGTCGTTCTTGACCACGTCGACCGTACCGCTCGTCAGGATCTTGCCGAAATTGAGCACATACATGTATTCGACGACGTTCATGAGATCCATGTCGTGGGACACCAGGAAGATCGACATCCCGTCGGAGTTCAGCTGGACGATCCAGTCCCTGAGGCTGGCGATCTCCTCGATGTTGAGCCCTGACGATGGCTCGTCCAGCATCAGGATCCGCGGCTGTCCGACATTCGCGCGCGCGATTTCCAGGATGCGGCGCTGGCCGCCCGTCAGGTTCTTCGCCAGCGTCGACCTGATCGGATCAAGCCCGAAACGCCGGCATTCGCCCTCGGCCATGTCGAGCATCTGCCGGCTCTGTCGAGCCGAGTTCGGAACCGCGAACATGTCGCCGATCATGGAGCTGCGCGTCATCTTCGAGGTGCCGACCATGACGTTCTCGAGCACCGTCATCTCCTCGAAGACCTTCGGGGTCTGAAAGGTGCGCACCATGCCGCGTCGGCACCGCTCCTGGACGGACAGGCCGGTCACGTCGGCGCCGTGCATTTCGATGCGGCCGGCCTGCGGCCGCAGGTAGCCCGACGCAACGTTGAACAACGTCGTCTTGCCCGAGCCGTTCGGGCCGATCAGCCCGGTGATCGAGTTACGCGCAATCTCGAGGCTGACGTTTTGCAGGATGTTGAATCCGCCGATCGATAGCGAGACGTCCGCGATCCTGAGATCTGGCGGCCCGTCGTGGAGGTGAACGTCGTGTCGCATCGGCGTCTCAGCTCCTTCCCGCAATGACGCGGCGCGCCGCGCCGGCGAGGCCGTCCGGCATCAGGGTGACGACGATCACCAAGGCGAGACCGAAGAGCACCTGGTGAATGTGCCCGAAGGCGCCGAGATAGTGGGGCGCCAGCGTGATGAACAACGCGCCGACAACGAGCCCGGCCAGATGCCTCGCCCCGCCGAGCACCGGGATCAGAAGGAAGGTGATGCTCTTGACGATGTCGAAGGAGTGCACGCTGACAAAGGAGGTGTAATGCGCGAAGAGGCTGCCCGCGACGCTGCCCAGGATCGCGCTCAGCAGGAACATGCGCACCTTGAGCCAGCGATTGTCGACGCCGAGGCTCGCGGCGGCGTCCGCATCGTTGCGCATGCCCTGCAGCATCAGACCCGTACGGCTGTTGATGAGATTGCGGGCCAACCACAGCGAGACGACGAGCACCACGACGACGAGATAGTAGAAGCTCAGCGGCGTGTTCAGCATATATCCGGCGATCCCGATCTTCGGGATGCCCCCGCGCCCGAGCTCGCCCCCGGTGATCGCCGTCCATTCAAAGAACAGTGAATGACCGACGATGCCGAGCGCGAGCGTGGCCAGCGTGAGGAAGTAGCCGTGCAGGCGCAGGATCGGCCAGCCAAGGACGAAGGCTATCGCCGCGGAGAGCACCGCGCCGGCGCCGATGCCGATGAGCCAGTGCGCACCAAGCTCCGTCGACAGATAAGCCGTCGTGTAGGCTCCGACGCCGTAGAACAAGGCCTGACCGGCATTGATGATGCCGCATGTCCGAAGCAGAAGCCCGACGCCGAGCCCTGCGATCGAATAGATACCCGTGAAGACGAAGACATCGACGATATCGCGGCCGAGGAACAGCGGCACAACGAGGGCAAGACCGATGCAGGCTGCGACGGCCGGATCGACACGAAGTGACATCGCTCAGCCCCTCCGGATGCGTTGGCCGAGCATGCCGTTCGGCAGGACGATCATGATCAGGATCAGCATGGAGAAAGTGATCACGTCCTTGTAGGCCGACGAGATCGTCGCGATGGACAGGGACTCCAGCAGCCCGATCGTGATGCCGCCGACGGCCGCGCCGATCGGGCTCGCCAGGCCACCGAGAATCGCCGCGGCGAACCCCTTGAGCGTCAGGATCAGCCCGGTCTGGTAGTCCACCGGCAACACCGTGGCGATCAAGAGGCCGGCGAGCGAGCCCAGCAGCCCGCCCAGCACGAAGGTGAGCGTCCGCATCAGAGACACGTCGATGCCGATGCTCGTGGCCCCGTCCTCGTCGACCGAGGCGGCCATCATGCGCATGCCGAGCAGGGTATGACGGTAGAACAGCCGCACGGCGACGATCGTGACCGTCGCCAGCCCCATGAGCCAGAGCGCCTGCGTCTGAAGCACGGCGTCAAAGACGATGAAGACATCGATCGGCTCATAGGCGGGCAGGCTGAAGCTGCCGGAACCGGCCAGCTGCAGCACGAGCGCCGACAGCGTAATGGCGAGGCCGAGTGTCAGCAGCAGGTAGGAGTCGTGCGCAGCGTCCCGGGCACGCATGCGCCGCACGAAGGCGAGATCGACGACCAACCCGATGATCATTCCACTCGCAATGCCGGCGGCGATCGCCAGCGGATAGGGGAAACCAGCTGACGAGAGAGCCGCTGACGCGATGATCGCGCCGACGACGCCGAACTCGCCCTGCATCGCGTTGACGACATCGCTGCCCTTGTAAATCGCGGCAATGCCGAGACCGATCAAGCCATAGATGAAGCCGTTCATCACCCCGGCGATGATCGATTGAACGAAAAGGCCAAGCGTCACGGAACACCTTCGTTGCGCTGGAGCATGATCCAAGAAGTGGACACCGCTTTTTGGATAAGATCATGCTCAAAACAAAGACTTGGAGCGGGAGGATGATCCCAAGACAAATCATCCTGCTCCAAAGGAACGATGGAATCCGACGGGTTCACAGTCGCCTTCGGCTGAAGCAATGGGCGACAAGGCGATGCAAACGTCGTCTTCAGCTCGCCGCCCCGCGATCCCGGCATGTCGAGAACGCGGGAGGGCGAATGGGCCTGGCTCAGTCGCCGATGCGGTATTCGAGGCGCGTGAACTTGCCGTCGACGACGCGCGAGAATACGTAATCCGCCAATCTTAACCCCGTCATGTCGTTCGCAGAGAAGTCATAGTCTGCATTGACGCCCGCGAATTTTCCGCGCACGGCCTCGCAGAGCTTGCCTTCAGCCGGTTCCGGCCCCGTCGCCGCTAGTCCTTTGGCAATGACCCGTAGCGCGTCCCAGCCGAACGCCTCGCCCGACTTCGGAACCCGACCGTATTCAGCTTTGAAGAGCTTGACGAATTCCGTCTGCCGCGGAAGCGGATCTTCGGCAACGAGGAACTCCGGGATGATGACATCGGAGACATTGGGGCCCATCGCCTCGACGATCTGGTAGGTCGCCTGGCCGATCGCCGACAGGATGGGCTGCTTGACCCGTAGCGCCCGCAGATTGCGCACCGGCGTGCCCGTCACGCCAACGACAAAGAAGCCGTCAGGATTAGCCGCACGCAATTTGGCGGCCTGGGTCGTGGTGTCGGTCGCGGCGATTTCGAAGGTTTCGCTGGCGACGATTTCTATGCCGTACTCGCCGATGTATTTCTGGAGCTCGGCGAGGACGACACGTCCATAGCCTGCGTCGTAGAGCGCGGCCATCTTCTTGAGCCCGTTGTCCCTGGCGTAGGACAGAAGAGCGCGCGCGTTCAACTCCTGTGGCGGCGCGATGTGAAGCACGCACTTGCGCTGTCGCTCCACGGCCGGGCCGAGACCGGAAAACGCGACCTGCACCATCTTGAGCGGATCGGTGATTGCGCCCACCGCGACTGATGAGGCGGTCTGGCCTGCGCCGATCAGCGCCACCACCTTATCGGTATAGATGAGCTTGTTCGCCTTGGTGATGGCGGTGTCCGGATTGGTGTTGTCGTCCTCATGGATGATCTGGATGGGCCGGCCGTTGATGCCGCCATTGGCGTTGATATGCTTCTCGGCGAGCAGGACGCCGTCCAGCTCCGACCGGCCGAGCGCCGCGCCGCCGCCGGTCAGCGGAATGATGGCCCCAACCTTGATCGGCGGCCCCTTGGCCTCCGCCGCCACGGCCTGAGTGTAGCCGGCGGTGCCCGCAAGCAGCAGAGCCGCGACAACGCGGAATCCTGTCGACATGAGCTATTCCTCCCCGTTAAACGTCCGGCCGTTCGCGGCCGACGCGAAGCGCCCGGTCCGGCCCCTCGACCGGACCGATGCGCTTCCATTCTTGAGTTCCGCCGGCTTCAGGCGGCGGTTTGGACCGCCGGAACTTGCTCGCGGCTGACGATCGGGTTGCGGATCACGCCGATCCCTTCGACCTCCACCTCGACCACGTCCCCCGGCTTCAGGAAGCGCGGCGGGCTCATGGCGACACCGACACCGCCCGGCGTGCCGGTGGCGATGACGTCGCCCGGCAGCAGCGTCACGGTGTCGGTGATGTAGCTGATGATCCGCGGTATCGTGTGGATGAAGTCCCGCGTATTGGCATCCTGCATCGTCTCGCCATTCACGCGCGCCGTGACGCGCAGATTGTTCACGTCGGCGATCTCGTCCTTGGTGACGACGACGGGGCCGATCGGACCCGAGAGATCGGCGTTCTTGCCCAGCGTGAACTGGCGGGTGGCCATCTGCTTGGCGCGAGCGCTCAGATCGTTGAAGACGGTATAGCCGGCCACCGCCTGCATGGCGTTCTGCTCGGTCGCTCCCCACGTCGTCTTGCCGATGATCACGGCGAGCTCCACCTCCCAGTCGAGGCCTTCCTCCTTCGGCGGCACCGGCACGGGCGTGCCGTCCACCACCAGGGTGTTTTCCCAACGGCCGAACACCATGGGAACCTTCGGCTCCTCGATCCCAGCCAGATTGAAGGATTCGACCGCGTGGTCGCGATAGTTGATGCCGACGCAGAAGATCCGGGACGTCCGCGGCACCGGCGGCGCATACTGGACCTTCGCGGCTTCATAGGCCTCGCCATCAACCGGCGCCTTACCCGCCGCGAGACTGCGATAGAACGCATCCACAAGTCCAAGCGACCTGATCACCGCTCCATCGCGTCGTCCGATGTAGCGCTCCCCGTCCTTCACGAAACCGACATACCGCATGGTTCACCTCATTCGGTCCCGTCCCGCGCGACACGCGGGCTCCGCCGGACCCTTGCCTGTTGATGGTTCAATTGGGACGGAAGCCGAGGTCGACGCCCACGGGCGGGTCGGACCAGCGGGAGGTCACGTGCTTGGGCCTCGTGTAGAAGCGCCAGGCGCCGTTGTGGATGCCGGTATCGCCGAAGGCCGATGCCTTCCAGCCGGCGAAGGCGTAGCTCGCGACCGGCACCGGGATCGGCACGTTGATGCCGATCTGGCCGGCCGGCACGTAACGCTGGAAGATGCGCGCGGCATTGCCGTCGCGGGTGAAAATGGCTGCGCCGTTGCCGTATTTGTTGCGCTTGACGAGCTCCACCGCCTCGTCCAGCGAGTTGACGCGCACCACGATCAGCACGGGGCCGAACACCTCCCGCTGGTAGATGTCCATCTCGGGTGTGACATGGTCGACCAGCGTCGGCCCGACGAAATATCCGCCCTGGCAGCCGGCGACGGTCTCCTCGCTACGGTCGACGACGACCGTAGCGCCGGCCGCCCGGGCGCTGCGGATCAATTCGCGAACACGGCTCTGGGAATTGCCGTTGATGAGAGGTCCCATCTCGACACCATCGTCCGTGCCGCGGCCGATCCTCACGGCGCGGGTGCGCTCGGCGACCTTGGCGATGAGCCGATCGGCGATCGGCCCGACCGCGACGACCGTGGTGATCGCCATGCAGCGCTGCCCTGCCGACCCGAAGGCAGCGGACGAGAGGGCATCAGCCGCCGAATCGAGATTCGCGTCGGGCATGACGACCATGTGGTTCTTCGCACCACCTAGCGCCTGCACCCGCTTTCCAGCCGACGCGCCGCGCATGTAGACGGCGTGGGCCGCGGGCGTCGAGCCGACGAAGGACACCGCGCCGATCTCGGGATGATCGATCAGCGCTTCGACCGTATCGCGGCCGCCATTGACGATGTTCAGCACACCATCCGGCAGGCCGGCCTGTTGGGCGAGCTTTGCGATCAGCAGAGCCGGGCCCGGATCCTGTTCGCTCGGCTTGAGGATGAAGGCGTTGCCGGCGGCGATCGCGATCGACAGCATCCCGAGCGGAATCATGACCGGGAAGTTGAACGGCGTGATGCCGAGACAGACGCCGATCGGATGGAGGACCGAGTAAGTATCGATGCTCGGACCGGTCTGCGCGGTCATCTCGCCCTTGATGTTGGCCGGAACGCTGCAGGCGACCTCGACGGCTTCGAGACCCCGATTGATCTCGCCGCGCGCGTCGTCGAGCGTCTTGCCATGCTGCTCGGTGATGAGCTCGGCGATGGTGTCTATGTTCTGGATGATGACTTCGCGAAACTTATAGAGCACCTGAACCCGGCGCGGCAGCGGCGTATCGGCCCAGGCCGCACCGGCCGCGGTCGCCGCCGCGACGGCCGCCTCGATGATGTCGTTGTCGGCCATGGCGACCTTGCCGATCTCCGTGCCGGTGGCCGGGTTGTGGATGGCCTGGTGCCCACCGCCCCGGCTACAAGCTTGCCGTTGATCCAATGGCCCACAACTTGGACAGTCATATGTGTCGTCCTTCCGCTCTGTCGCGTCTTTGAAGAAATCGCTCAGTATCAGGCGTGTTCTCGAACATAGGGGGCGAAGTCGGTGTGATGGTCGAGCCAGACCCGCGGCGGCGGCGCGCCCCAGAGGTTCACCACGCGCGGATTGTCGAGCGCGGCGCCGACGTCACTGATACGGGGCTCCATGTCGTCGTCGTGGATGACCTCCATCTCGGCGGTGCACTCGACCATGAAGCCTGCCGGGTCGAAATAGTAGGCGAACACGTTGTCGCCGGCGCCGTGCCGGCCCGGGCCCCAGATGAAAAGTCGTTCTTCGGCGGACAGCACGTCGCCGAGCCGCTTGAAGTCGTCGAAGCCGTTAAACTCCCAGCTGTAGTGATGAATACCGGAGCTGGGGCCCTTCACCATGCCGATCGTGTGATGCCGGCGATCCGCGGCACGGATCCATGAGACTTCGTCGCTCAACGTTCGCTGCGAAAGCTTGGTACCCAGCACGGCTGTCAACTCGCGCGTGATGGCCTGCGGATTGACCGCCGCCAGATTCACGTGGTCGATGCAGTTGGGGTGAATGCCCGGACCCGCGTACCAGCGCGGCTGGTCGTCCGGAACGGCGGAATGCACTTCGATCACGTGGCCCTCGCTGGTGAGGAACGTGACCGACTTGTCGATGAACTCCAGCGAAGGCCGGTCCGAGACAATGGTGACGCCAGCCGCCTCGGCGGCCCTGCGCACGTCCGCGACGGTGTCCGGATGGACGGCTTCAAGGCCGATCCGGCGCGCGGCATTGACGTCCGACTGATAGAGCACAAGCTCAGCGCGACGTTTGTTCGACGTCAGAATGGCAGAATGCTTGGTTCGCTCGACCAGACGAGCTCCCGCGATTGCCTCCGCATCCGCAATGACTGCGTCGAGATCGATCACGTTCAGGGCCACAAACCCCAACCTCTGCACCAGCGGCGCCATATCGCTCCTCCCCTATGAGCTCCGGCAGTCCACCATTGTCCGCCGCCCACAGCTCTCTTGGGTCGGACCATAGGTGAGGGGTACCCATCGGTCAACGACAAAATATATAAAATGATAATAGATATTGAGATAAGTTCATTCAATGCTATCCGCCGAGGAGCGCGATCGCGCCCCTCGACCGGATCGAAAACAATCATTGGCGATGCATGCGCTGCGTCCGCCTTGCCGCGCCAGGAAAGCCGAGAAATCAAGGACGGAATCGCACTTTCGCGCCGCTGGAGAAGGGCTCAGCCATCCAGACAGTGGCGGATCTGCCAGTCCAAGCTCGCTCCAATTGCGCCCGATCCGGGGGCCGGCCGCGCCACGCAGCTAACAGATCGGCGAACGCTCGCTTGACATAAATATATATAATCTGCACGACTATAGAGCGCCTAGGAGAGCGCGACAGGAGGAAACGCTTGCTGATCTCGCTTGAGGGCAAAGTCGTCGTCGTGACCGGAGCGGAGTCCGGCATTGGCCGAAGCATCGCGCTCGCCTGCGCCGGAGCGGGCGCAATGATCTGTGCTGCGGGCCTCGCCACGGAGGGCCTGATCGAGACGGCCGAGCAGGTCAAGGCGCTCGGGCAGCCGAAGGTCATCGCCGTCACCACTGACATTACCGACGAGGCGCAGGTCGATCGGATGATCGCGGCGGCGGAGGCAGCCTTCGGCAGGATCGACGCCATCGTCGCCAATGCCGGCATCGTGGTAGTCGGTGGACCGGCGCACGAGACGCCCGTCGACCAATGGCGGAGAGCACTCGAGGTCAACTTGACCGGCACCTTCCTGACGGTGGCTGCCGGCGCACGCTATCTGGTGCGGCAGGGTCAGGGCGGGTCGATCCTGGCGACGGGATCATCCACGGCTGTGCGCGCATTCCCCAACGCCGCGGCCTACATCGCCTCGAAGGGCGGCGTGCACGCGCTGATGCAAGCCATGACGCTGGAACTTGGCCCTTACGGCATCCGCGTGAATACGATCGTGCCGGGGCAGACGAATACACCGCCCATCCAGGCGATGGAGGGCTATCGCGAGACGGTCGAGGCGGCCCTGCCGCTGCGCCAGATCGCCGAACCGGACGAGATGGGCCGGCTGGTCGCGTTCGCGATCAGCGACGCGGCCCCGCACATGACCGGCGTGCATCTCAAGATCGATTCCGGTCGCACCGTCGCGTGACGACCATGGTCCGTGGCTTCGGGAGGAACCGGGGATGAGTGACTATTATCACGACGTGGACGCTATTCCCGTCCATCGCGTCGTCGTCGGCGATCTCAGGATGCTGTCCGGCAGGCAGGGGACGGTCTTCTGGCTGAAGACCGCCGCCGGCACCGAAACGCCGGAGCATTCCCACCCGATGGAGCAGACGAGCTGGCTCGTCTCGGGCACGATGGAGGTGAAGATCGGCGACGATCCGCGCCGCCGGATTGCGCCTGGGACCGCCGTGCTGATACCAGGCGGCGTGCGGCATCAATTCTGGTATCTCGACGAATGCACCATCGTCGAGTTCGCCGCACCGCCGCGGCTCGACTGGTTCCCCGACGCAGCGCTCCACCCCTACGGCGTCGCCCCCGGCACGAGCCTGGGCCTGAGCGCGCCGGCGATGCGGTTTCCGCCGTCGAGCTGACCGCCACGGAAGCGCAGACAAGGGCGCCCCGCCGATCCAGGAGGGTGAGCATGTTCATCGAAATGCGCACATACACGCTGCAGCCAGGTAGCCTCGACCGCTTTTGGGCGATCCAGGCCGAACGCGGCTTCGAGGTCGTGCGCCCGATCATGGAGCGCCTCGTCTCCTATTTCGGCGTTGCAGGGGCCGAGAACGACCGCGTCATACATCTGTGGCGCTATGACGGGCACGAGGACTGGTTAGCGCGGCTGCACGGCCTCTACGGCAAGCCCGAGCTGAACGAATACTTCCCAAAGGTCCGCGCGCTGATGACCCGTCAGGACAATACGGTCCTGACGCCGGCCCCGATCGCGGCCCTCACCCCGATCCTCGGCAACGGCAACGACTGGCTTCCCTCCGCCGGCCCGCGGCTGCGCCGGGACGCGGACGCGGCAACGACGGTCGAAATGGATACGCTCGACTTCGCGCCCGGCACGCTTCCGGCTTTCTGGGCGCAGCTGAGGGAGGCGCTCGCCGGCGAGAACACGGCCCCTCCACCGATCGGCGTCTTCGAAACCGCCATCGGCCGCCAGCACCGCGTCATCGCCCTGCGCCCGTCCCAAGCATCGGCAAGGGCGTGGGAATCGACCCTGGCAGCACAGGCGTCATCGGTCGCTCGGCGGCGCAAGGAGACCTTGAGCGTCGCGCCGATGGCCGCGATGGCGCCCCTCTTCTTCTGACGATCGCAACTATTTGAATTTGAAGCGCTTCTCTTGCGATCGGGTGTGTCCGCCCCATCGCGGAGCGCTCTAGGCATGGAACGATGACGCGCCTTTCAACCGACCGGTCCTATTCGCACATCATCGTCGGCGCGGGCGCGGCGGGCTGCGTGATCGCCGCGCGGCTGTCGGAGGTGCCCGGCAACACTGTCCTCCTCCTCGAGCGCGGTCCGTTCGCGAATGCGATGGTCGTGGACATGCCCGCGGGCTTCTCCGCCGCCATCGGCAGCGGGCGCTTCAGCGAGACGTTTCTGAGCGACGATCCCCGCGCTGTCGCCCAATTTCAGGGACGCGCGGTGGGCGGCTCCTCGGCGATCAACGGCATGATGTACCTGCGCGGACATCCTGACGACTATGACGGTTGGGCGCGGGCCGGCTGTACGGGGTGGTCTTTCTCCGAGGTGCTGCCCTATTTCCGGAAGGCCGAGGGCCATGCGACCCGGAATGCGCCGTTCCACGCTGCGGGCGGCCCGCTCGGCGTCGAGACGCCATCGCGGGCCATGCTGTTCGGTCCGCAGCGCGCCTTCCTGGAGGCCGGCATCGAGGCCGGGTACCCCCAAACCGACGACTTCAACGCCGAGCGCCAGGAAGGCTTCGGCCTCTACGACCAGACAGTACGCCAGGGCATCAGAGCGAGCACGGCAAGAGCCTACCTCGGCGAAGCGCGACGCCGACGGAACCTGACCATCGCGGCGAACGCGACCGCATCGTCGCTGGAGATCGCGGGCCGCCGAGTCGCCGGCGTCCGCGTCGAGATCGCGGGCGAGCGCCTCCTCGTCAAGGGAGCCGACGTGATCCTAGCGGCCGGAGCCTACGCCTCACCGCATCTGCTCATGCTGTCGGGCATCGGCAACGCCGGGGCCCTTCGGGACGCAGGGATAGCGCCTGTCGTCGATCTTCCCGGCGTCGGGCGCAACCTCCAGAATCATCCATCCGTCGCAACGGTCTTCCGCTCGCATGGGAACGACTCGCTGCTTCCGCTGCTCACCGGGCCCGCCAAGGTCCTGCACGGGCTGAGGTGGCTCCTCTCCCGCAGCGGGCCCTATGCGCGCAACCATATCGAGGTCGGCGCCTTCCTGCCCAGCGATCCAGCTCTCGATCGGCCCGATCTTCAGTTCATCTTCGCCAATCTTGCCATGGACCGCTCGCGGATGAAGCCGTTCGACTTCCATTCGTTCCAGGTGCAGGTCGTGCTCATCCGGCCGGAAAGCCGCGGATCCCTGGCGCTCCGTCCCGGCGACCGGAGGCGTCCCATGATCCACCTCAACTACCTCGCCACTGAGCGCGACCGGCGCGCGATGCGCGCCGGCGTCTCGATCGTGCGCGCCCTCGCACGGACGCCGGCGCTCTCGGCCGCCGGCAGCGAGATCGTGCCGGGCGGCGACGTTGCCGGCGGCGAGGCGGTCGACCGCTGGATCGCAGGCAACGTCAGCAGCCTATTCCATCCGGCGGGAACATGCCGGATGGGCGGGGCCGATGACGTGGATGCGGTCGTCGACCCCTCGCTGAGGGTTCGCGGGATGGATAACCTGCGCGTCACGGATGCATCGGTGATGCCGACAGTGCCTGCAGGCAACACCTACGCGCCAGTGGTGATGCTCGCCGAGAAGGCCGCTGACATGATCCGCCGGGACCATTGAGCTTGGCGTGCTCGAAAGCCCGGCGCTTCCAGGCCCATCCGACGTTCTTCAGCAGCCTGCTAAGCGTCCTCGTGGCCTTGTTCCAGCACGGCGATCAGCTCGCGCATGTCGGTCGCCCGCCTGGCCCGCTCGGACAGGTCGTCGAGCATCTCCTGCTCGTCGAGCGGCGGCCCTGACTCGCCGGCGATCGCCTCGTCATCGCGCCAGTCGTCCGGATTGGCCTGGATCGAGGTGCAGACACGCTCCTTGATGACGTCGAAGGGCAGCGCCGGCCCCTCCGCCAGCTCGTATCGCACCCGCCGCGGATCACGGAAGATGTTGAAGATCCTGGTCCACGACCTCCCCCACACTCCCATGTCGGTGACACCGAGGACACGCCAGCACTGCCCCCTTGCATCGACGAGCAGTGCGCCCATCTGGGTTGCGTGCTTGATATCCCAGCGACTGAGGCGCGTGAGGGCGTCTTCGTCGTCGAACCACTCGAGCCGCTCGCGGCCCTCCCGGGCATCGCGGCCATAATCGCGCTGCAACGCCAGGACCGGAAATTGCATCGGCAGGTCGGTCATTCGTCGCCTCGGCCGGCTATGCCCGCAACCACCGCGGGAGCGAAGACTGTGCCGTCACCGGCTTCGAAGGTCAAGAACAGAACAGAAACATTCCTCGGCATTGCATGGGGTGGCTCCACTGGATGGCGCGAGGACGACCGACCGCCGGCACGGAACCGGTTCCCCGGCGTCAGGCTGGTTTGAAAGTCCCCACCGCAGATGCCATGAATGGGAGAACCTCCGCCCCTTCCCATCGGCATCTCATCGAGGACGTCATGACGGCCAGCGCCCTGCGGACAAGCGACGATTGCGAGGTCGAGTGGCTGGAGGGCGGCGGCATTTTCCGCATCACCCGGCCCGCGAAGCTCAACGCGATCACGCGCGCCGTGCTCGACGGCCTGGCCTCGGCTCTGACCGAGCTGGAGAGCGGCCGCGGGCATTTCCTGCTGATCCACGGCCAGGGCGACAAGGCGTTCTGCGCCGGCACCGACCTCGCCGAAATGCAGCAGCTGAGCGACTCGGCCGCGGCGGCAAAGACCGACATGGCGCGTGACCTGTTCGTGCGCCTCAGCCGCTCGCCCGTCGTCAGCGTCGCGGCGATCAACGGCCTCGCCTACGGCGGCGGGCTCGAGCTCGCCATGTGCAGCACCTTCCGGGTCGCGGCCCCGCACGTCGGCGTCTCCCTGCCGGAGATCAAGCTGGGCGTGCTGCCCTCCTACGGCGGCACGCAGTTCCTGCCGGCGCTGGTCGGACGGGCCCGGGCGCTCGACATGATGCTGACCGGCCGCCCCGTCCCGGCGGCCGAGGCCCTGGCCATGGGGCTGCTCGACCGGGTGGTCGCGCCTGGCGAATCGGTGCTGGAGGCGGCGGAGGCGCTGGCACGGACGGTCACCGGCTTCAGCAGGGTTGCCGTGAACGGGATTCGTAGATGCGTCGAGGCGGCGGACGACACGGTGACCCGCGCCGGCCTCGACATCGAAGCGGCGGAGGCCCGTGCGGCCGCCGAAAGCGCCGACGCCAAAGAGGGCATCGCCGCCTTCCTGGAGAAGCGCCAGCCGGTGTTCAACGGGCGAGGCGGATAGAGCCCGCCGCCGGCCGGCGCGATCACCCCAGCCGGGCGAGCGCCAGCGAGACATCCCGGTCCGGGCTGCCGATGTCGTAGCGCAGGCTGAAGGCGCCGCAGTGCTCCAGCATGGCGCGGCCGGCGCCGTCCGCATCGCGCGCCGCGATGGCCGCGACGATGGCGGTGTGGTGGCGCAGCACCATCTCGTCGCAACCTGCACCGATCGACGGCTCGCCCAGCGAATACTCGAAGTAGGCCAGGGTGAGATCGCGCAGGACTTCGGTGATGTAGAGATGAACGGCGCTGCCGGCCGCCCGTGCGATGGTCAGGTGCAGGCGCAGATCGAGATCGATGCGCCGGCGGGCGTCGAGATGGCTGCGCCGCATCTCGTTCAGGATACGCTTCAGATCCGCGAGATCGTCCTCGCTGCCGCGCACCGCAGCCCGGCGCGCCGCCCAGACCTCCAGATAGCCACGCAGGCGCGCCATGGTCTTGAGATGGTCGAGATCGGTGGCCGCCAGCGACGCCAGCTCCGCTCGAGCGTCGCAGACGCGGGTTCCCGAGCGCTCGTCGGCGACGATGACGCCGTCGGCCTTCAACGTCGCCAGCGCCTCGCGCACCGAGGCACGGCTGACGCCGAAGAGGGCAGCAAAGCGCCGCTCGCTCAACAGCCGGGCTCCCTCCCGGGCGCTGCCGGTCACGATCATGCGGGTGATCTCGCGCGTGAGACGCGTCGTCAGCATTTCCGGGCTGGCGACCATCAGGCCGCGCAGGATCGTCGCTTCGTCGGCCGGTCCGTCCGACCGTGTATGGTCCGCGCTGTCCGCCGCATGCCACAGCGCGTCGCCGCGGCGGGCCAGGGCGACCAGCGCACCGTCGAGATCGCGACGCGCGATGGCCGCGGCGAGGTCGGCGCCGTGTCGTCCGAGCTGCGCCAACGCCGCCTCGTCGGTCGTGCGGAGGCGGCTGGCGAAGAGGCTGCGCATGCCGCGCAGGAGCTGGCCGCTGATCAGGCTGAAGACGCGGTTGCCCGAGGCGTCGGCGAGCACGACGCGCAGCTGGGCTTCCTGCTCCGCCCGATCGCGCGGCGCCATGACCCCGTTCGACGCAGCGAGGGCGGCGACCGCGGCGTCGCGGCCCATGGGCGATGCGCTGTCGATCAGGCACTCGACGATGCAGTGGTCGAGAAAATCGACGAAAGCGTGGAGATCGTGGAGGTTCTCCTGGTTGGCCCGGATCAATTGAGCGACGCGCTCGCTGCGCTCGCTCTCGATGACGCGCGTGCCCGAGCCCTGCACGGCCTCAATGTAGCCGCCGACCTTGAGCCGATCGAGCGCACTGCGCACGCAGACCCGGCTGGCCGACAGAGCAGCGGCCATGCGGCGCTCGGGCGGCAGCGTCGACCCCGGCGGCAGACGGCCCGAGGCGATCATGTCCAGCATGGCGACGGCGATGCGGTCGGACAGCGCCGATTTCACCTGGGTGCGCAGCTGGATCGCCGACAGCCGGCCGAAATCGGCGACATCCATCGGGCACGGGCTTTCCCCCCGCAACAAAGACAGCTTGAGCTGCAAGCGCCCATCCATGGCGGCGCACGTCCTCCCAGGGGCCGCCTTGTCGCGAGCCGTGACGATCAGTCTAGACCACGCCGGTCGCGTAGCGGAAGCGACCCCAGGCGAGGCGCTGTGCCACGCCAAAGCCTGCGCCCATTCCGAGCCGCCCGACGAGCGCGGGCTTCGATCACGTCCCGATCAGACGGGCTCCATTCGGCCGACGAGCCTGTGGCGCGTCCCACTGCCCCGGCGACGCGGAGAACAGGTTGAGGCCGCCGATGTCGGCCTCGAGCTGCTGCCAGCCTAGCCGCCGGTAGAACGGCGAGTTTCCCGGCGTCGCGCAGAGATAGACCGGATCGAAGCCTCGCACGAACGCCGCCTCGGCGGCGGCGCGCACCAGCGCCGCGCCGACGCCATGCCTGCGCTGGTCCGGTTCGACCCAGACGGCGGCAACCCAGGGCGTATAGAGCGGCCGCTCGGGCAGGTCGCTGGGGATCACCGACGCGGTGCCCAGAAACTGCTCGCCCCGATGGGCCACCAGCGCCAGCGGCAACCCCTCCGACGCCAGGTTCTCGGCGACCCGGCGGGCGATGGAGGCGAAGGGGAAGCCCTTGGAGCGCCACCAGGCGTTCCAGATGCGATCGGCGACGACATCGCGAAACGCCGGTTGCTGGCGCAGGTCAGAAATCGAGAACGCGCGTTCCTCCGCTGTCACCGGAGCCTCCCATTTGCCCCCTCACCGGCCGGCGGCGCGCGCAGGGCGCGCCGCCGAGCGCTGGGGTGACGCTTCCTGCACCTTCGGTTCGGGCAGCTTGTCCACTTTGGGGGGCGCCCACTTGCCCGCCAGCAGATCGGGCTTGGGCCAATAATAGCGCATGGCCAGCATGAACGGTCCGGCCGGAGCCGGCAGCCAGTTGGCGTTCTTGTCGCCACCCGGCGGCTGATTCTGAATGTGGATGGTCAGGCCGCCATCCGCATCCCGCTTCAGGCTCGGCAGCATCGAGGCATTGATCACGTAGCGGTTGATCGGGTTGGCGACCAGGCGCTGGTCCGGCTTGTCGTAGAGGGAGAGCGACCAGAAGGCGTTGACCGGCGGCAGCTTGCCCTTGGCGAAGCGCAGCACGTAGCGGCCCTCGGCGCCGTCGAGGGGCAGCCCCTTGGCGTCGAGCTCGTAGAGCGGATAGAGCGCCTCCTCGCGCGAATTGGCGCCGAGGCCGATCTGGGTGCCGAGGGCGCGTGCCACGTAGTCGTCGCCCAGGAACTCCCGCGTGCCGAACAGCCCGTCGACCTTGCCGCCCAGGGCGGAGCGCCGGGCATCGATGTCCCGCTGTCCTTCGGCCATGCCGGTGTAGAGCGCCGCCTTCATGTCGGCAGAGAGCGCCGCGACGTCGAAGCGCTTGCCGGGCAGGATGCCGATGCCGGCGAAGCGCTCGCGCAGCGCCGTCTCGGAGGGAGGCGGCGGCGCAAACTGCAGGGCGAAGGCCAGCACGTCATAGAAATCGAGCGAGGAGCGCTGCTCCCGGGTCGGTTTCAGCCAGTTGATCGGTGATGGTGCCGGCGCAGTCTGGCCGCCCACGGCGACCAGCGGCTCGAGCTTGTAGCCAGCCTGGATCGCCTTGACCTTGTCGAGGTCCTGCGCCCCGAACAGCTGGGTGCGGCCGATGACGTTGACCAGCTCCGTGTCCGCCCGGATCACCTGGGTGATGTCGCCGGGCGGCGTGCCCATCCAGCCTGGCCCGGCGATCAGGAAGCGTCCGCCGCCGTTGCCCGTGGTGCGCGTGCCGATATAGGCGAAATTGTAAGTGTAGAGGTCCATCAGCTGGAAGGCGAAATACCTGCCCTTGTCGATGGGCGGGATGGTGAGGACCACGGGCCCGGCCCTCAGATCGAGGCCGATGAAGGTGTAGGCCGTATCGGAATTGGGACTGAGGAAAGCCTTGTCGTCCGGCGTGAAGACCCGGCCGATGTTGAGCACCGTGTTGAAAGGTCCTTTGTAGTCCGGCCCGCCCTTGTCGACGAAGAACGCATGCATGGCGGCGTAGCTGCTCACCAGCGGCACGCCATACACGTACGCCTCGCGGGCGGCGGCGCGCGCCTCGAGCAATGGCGCCGGCAGGGACAGCGGCGCGAGGGGGGCGGCCGGAGCCGCGAACGACAACGCCGCCTGCGGCGCCGGCGCAGGATCACCCGTCGGCGCGACCGTAGACGGCGAACCGCCGGCGGTAGCTGGCGGGGCCGGCAGGCCGGGGCTCGGCGGAGCGGCAGAGGGATCGATGGCGGCGAGCGGCGCACCGACGGGAGGCGCCGGCTGACTGGCCGGCTCCGGCGGCGCGTCGGTGCGCGGCACCGGCACGCCGGGCGTATTGGCCGTCTGCGCGACGATGCAGGCGCCGATGACCAGCACCACGGTCGCCGCCATCCCAAACCGGCTCATCTCCGCATCCCCGCGCGAGGCGTTCCCGGCCCATCCATCTCGGGCCTGAGCCCTATATAGGATGAACCCGCCCCGGCGCAGCGGGAAACCCTCACCAAAGGTCGGATCGCCGGCGCCGTGGAACCGCCCGGCCGCGATCCCCACTTCTTCAGCGGGGGGCTCCTCGGCACAGGAGAACAGCATGAGCGGTGACATCGGCAAGGGTGGCGGCCATGGCCACGACCCGCTGACCAGCACGGCCGGCTACGACGTCGACAGCTTCGCCCAGCGCCATGGCATCAGCCCGGCCAAGGCGCGGGAGTTGATCCAGCGCTTCGGCCACGACCGCGCCAAGCTCGACGCGGAGGCCGCCAAGCTCAAGCAGAGCTAGGCGGACGATCCGAAGCGGGATGCGGAACTCCGTACCCCGCTTCAGCGCCGCTCACCGCACGTCGACGCTGGCGCGCTTCTTTCTCGCGCGCGGGACCGGCGCCGGCAGCGAGCGCAGGCTCCGAACCAGCCAGCGGCGCGTGTCGGCCGGGTCGATGACGTCGTCGACCTCCAGGTAGGTGGCGCTGCTCAGCGCCTTGTTCTTCTCGTGCTCCTTGGCCACCATATCGTCGAACCAGGCCTGGCGCTGCGCCGGATCGGCGATGGCCAGGAGCTCCTTGCGATAGGCGAGCTTGACGCCGCCCTCCAGGCCCATGCAGCAGTGGCCGGTCTGCACGCGCGCCTCCGGCTCGACGTCGATAGCGACGATCGTGCCTCGTGGGTGCACGCGCCTTTTGCGCCCGCGCGCTGCACCACCCGCATGGCCGGCGCCGCAGGATTGACATTGCGTCGCCATTGTTCGGATGATCCCGGGATCGTCAAAAAGCCGCGAACACGCGGCGCGTCATAGTCCGTTTTTCTTCGGCAGCTAGGGTGGGACACGCGAAACCGGACCACACGAATCCCCAGCTTTGATATTGGCGCAAATGATGCCGAGGCCTTCAGGTGGCTTTAGTCGCGCGCGGCAACGGTGAATTGTAGAAGGGGCGTCCGAGAATGCTGCTGCAACTTACCAAGGCCGAACGGCAGTCGGCGTTCTTCATCCTGATTGCGCTCGCCACGCTGGGTCTGGCGATGGCGATCACCGGTCGGGATGATCCGCTGGGCGTTCATGGCGCACTCGTCATGCTGGCCGCGATCGTCGGGTTGTTCGCCCTGATTTCCGGCTATTCCGCCCCGGAGCCGAGCGAGGAGCGGCTTGATCATTATTACGACGAGCCGAGCAAGATCGGCATCATCCTGGCCATGGGATGGGCGGTCGTCGGCATGTTCTTCGGCGTGTGGGTCGCGGCGCTTCTTGCGTGGCCGGATCTGACCTTCGACGCCGCCTGGTCGAGCTTCGGCCGCCTGCGTCCCGTCCATACCACCGGCGTGATCTTCGGCTTTGGCGGCAATGCGCTCATAGCCACCTCTTTCTATGTCATGCAGCGGACGTCGCGGGCCCGCCTGCCCGGCCAGCTCGGGCCGCTATTCGTGCTGTTCGGCTATAACCTGTTCTGCGTCCTCGCCGTGACCGGCTATTTGATGGGCGTCACCCAGTCCAAGGAATATGCCGAGCCGGAGTGGTATACGGATATCTGGCTCGTGGTCGTGTGGGTGACCTATTTTGTCGTCTACCTGCTCACGCTCGCCCGGCGCAAGGAGCCGCACATCTACGTCGCCAACTGGTACTACATGGCGTTCATCCTCGTCGTTGCCATGTTGCACATCGTGAACAACCTCGCCGTGCCGGTCTCGTTCGGCAGCGCCAAGAGCTATTCGCTGTTCGCCGGCGTGCAGGATGCCATGACCGAATGGTGGTACGGGCACAACGCGGTCGCCTTCTTTCTGACGTCAGGCTTTCTCGGCATGCTGTACTACTACCTGCCAAAGCGCGCCGGACGGCCCATCTTTTCGTACCGGATGTCCATCATCAGCTTCTGGGGCATCACGTTCCTCTACATGTGGGCCGGGTCGCACCATCTGCACTACACCGCGTTGCCGCAGTGGGTGCAGACACTGGGCATGACGTTCTCGGTGATGCTTCTGGTTCCCTCGTGGGCGTCGGCAGGCAATGCCCTGCTGACGCTCAACGGCGCCTGGCACAAGGTGCGCGACGACGCGGTGCTGCGTTTCATGATGGTCGCCGCCGTCTTCTACGGACTGACCACGTTCGAGGGATCGTTCATGGCGATCCGCTCGGTCAACTCGCTCTCCCACTACACGGACTGGACGGTGGGGCACGTGCATGCCGGCGCGCTCGGCTGGGTGGCGATGATCACCTTCGGCTCGATCTATGCGTCGGTGCCGTGGCTGTGGAAGCGAGAGCGCATGTATTCGGCAAGGCTGGTGGAAGCACACTTCTGGCTCGCGCTCGCCGGCACCGTCGTCTACGTCTTCGCGATGTGGAACTCCGGCATCATCCAGGGGCTGATGTGGCGGACGTATAGCGAGAACGGCACCCTGGCCTATTCCTTCGTCGACTCGCTGGTGGCGATGCATCCCTACTATATCGCCCGGACGATCGGCGGCCTGCTGTTCCTGACCGGCGCGATCGTCGGCTGCTACAACATCTGGATGACGATCCGGGACGCGCCGCAGGCCGCGCCGGAGCCGGTCATCGACCGACCGGACCCGGTGCTCACCGGCACCCCCGCCCTCCAGCCCGGGGAGTGAGCCGCATGTTCGGGTTTCACTACCGGCTGGAGCGAAAGTCCATCGGGCTCGTGCTCGCCATCATCGGCGTCGCCAGCATCGGCGGCCTCGTCGAGATCGCGCCGCTCTTCACCATCCATCAGACGGTCGAGGACGCCCCGGACATGCGGCTCTACACGCCGCTGGAGCTGGCCGGCCGCAACATCTACATCCGCGAGGGATGCTACGCCTGCCACTCGCAGATGATCCGGACGCTGCGCGACGAAGTGGAGCGGTACGGCCCCTATTCGCTCGCCGTCGAGTCGAAATACGACCACCCGATGCTATGGGGATCGAAGCGCACCGGGCCGGATCTGGCCCGTATCGGCGCCAAGTATTCCGACGAGTGGCACGTCGCGCACCTCATCAACCCGCGCGACGTCGTGCCCGAGTCCGTGATGCCCCGCTACGGCTGGCTGGCGCGCACGGCGCTACGGACGGATGATCTGAGCAATCACCTCAAGGCGCAGCGTGCCGTCGGCGTGCCCTACACCGACGAGATGATCGCCAACGCCGCGTCGGATGCCTACGGGCAGGCCGCGCCTGAGACGCCCTTTGCCGACGGCGTGACCAAGAGATATGGCGACGCAACCACGGTCCGTGCCTTCGACGGCCGCATCGGCGAACTGACCGAGATGGATGCCGTCGTCGCCTATCTGCAGATCCTTGGCCGGCTGACCGACGCCGCCAGCAAGCCGGTTGCCGCAGCAGGACAATGACCATGCCCTTGGCACACGACACGCTCGTCTGGCTTTCCAAGTCCGTAGGCCTGTTCTATCTGCTCGGACTGTCCTGCATTGTCCTCCTCTATGCTTACTGGCCCGCCAACAAAAAGCGGTTCGATCAGGCAGCGAGCGCGATTTTGACCGATGAGGACAAGCCGTGGCGGTAGAAGAGCGCGATCCCCTGACCGGATACCTGACCACCGGCCACGAGTGGAACGGGATCAAGGAGCTCAACACCCCGGTCCCGCGCGTGGTCTACGTCTTCCTGATCGCGACCGCGCTGTTTTCGCTGGGCTATTGGGTGCTGATGCCGGCGTGGCCGCTCGGCGTCACCTATACCAAGGGCCTCCTCGGCAATGACCAGCGCGCCATCGTCAGCACCTCGCTGAAGCAGGCGGCGCTCGACCGGGCGACCTGGATGGAGCTGGTCGAGAAGGAGGACTACGCGCAGATTCAAAGCGATCCGCGACTGATGGCGATGGTCAGGTCGGCCGGCCGAACCTTGTTCGGCGACAACTGCGCCGCCTGCCATGGCCGCACTGCAATGGGCAACCGAGGCTTTCCCAACCTGACGACGAATGCCTGGCTGTGGGGAGGCTCGCCCGACGCCATCGCTGAAACGATCCGTGTCGGGATCAACTCCGCCCACCCCAAGAGCCGAGTCTCGCAGATGCTCGCGTTCGGGCGCGACGGCATGCTGCCGCGCAAGGACATTGACAATGTCGCGGCCTACGTCCTCAGCCTCTCGGATCCGGCCCCGACGAAGGCGCCCGCCGACCAGCTCGCCGCCGGAAAGGTGATCTTCGCCGCCAATTGCGCGTCGTGCCATGGTGAAGACGGCAAGGGCAAGGCCGACGTCGGCGCTCCCGATCTGACCGACAAGGTCTGGATCTACGGCGGCGATCTCCAATCGATATTCACGACAATCTGGGACGGCCGGCAGGGCCACATGCCGACATGGGAGGCGCGCCTGTCCGCCGTCGACCGCAAGATCCTGGCGCTCTATTTGTTCGACCTGCGGGACAAGCAGCCATGAGCGCCGCGATCGACCGGCGCCGCGGCGCCATTTGGCTCATCGTCGCCGCAGGAATTGCGCTTCTCGCCGCCGCGAACTGGCACCTCGTCCACGTGGCCGCGACGTCGCAGCCGGACTGTGTCCCCCACACCCGGACGGGCGAAGGTGGGCGCGGCGTGTTCAGCGCCGCGCAATCATCCTGCACACCCCATCGAGACGGAGCGGAGGCGAGATGAGCGAGCCGGGCCACCCTTCCGTCACGATCCCCGAGGTCATGCCGCCGCTGCCGCACGAGGACCGGTGGAGCCGCCACCTGCCCCCGGGGACGGCGGTGCGGTGGCTCGCACAGGGCTGGCGGGACCTCTGGACACAGCCGGCGCCGAGCCTCGCCTATGGCGCCCTCGTGTTCCTGGTCTCTGCCGCGATCATCGGCGGCCTCTATGCGTTTGGACGCGACTACATTCTGTTCCCCGCCCTCGCCGGCTTCATGGTGGTGGGGCCGGTCATTGCGGTCGGACTCTACGAGAAGAGCCGACGCCTCGCGGCCGGTGAGCCGGTCGGGCTGTCGCAGATGATCTTCGTGCAACCGAAATCGGGGGCGCAAATTCTGTTCACGGGCGTGCTGCTGTGCCTGCTGATGCTGCTGTGGATGCGCGCGGCCGTCATCGTCTACGCGCTGTTCTTCGGGCTCCAACCCTTCCCCGGCCTGGCGCACATCGTTCCGATGCTGTTCACCACGCCAACGGGCTGGGCGATGCTGCTCGTCGGCAGCTGCGTCGGTGCGCTGTTTGCCGCCTTTTCGTTTGCGATCAGCGCCCTGTCGATCCCGATGCTGATGGAAGAGCCGGTCGACGCGCTCACCGCCATGGGAACCAGCTTCGCCCTCGTCGGCAAGAACCTGCCGGTCATGCTGGTGTGGGGCGCCATCGTGCTCGGCCTGTTTCTCCTCAGCCTGGCGAGCGGGCTCCTGGGCCTCATCGTCGTGTTTCCGGTCCTGGGGCACGGCACGTGGCACGCGTATCGGGCGCTGAAGCGGGACGCGACGGCGCCATCGCGTTGAGGAGAGGCCGGGCTCGGCCGGCCTTGTCCTGACAGGTCCAAGGAAGGGGTCCGATGAGCTGTTGCGCTCCCGCCGACGAGCAGACCCTGCCCCGGAGCGATCCCACGTGCCGTTCCGACGAGGTGCTGCTGGCAAGCCGGATCATCGGCGATGGCCTGCGGCAGACGGATTTGTCGGTGCCGACGATCCATTGCGGCGGCTGCATCCAGGCAATTGAAAGAGCCCTCGGCGCACTGCCCGGCGTCGTGGCAGCGCGAGTCAACCTCTCGGCCAAGCGGGTGACGGTGCATTGGCAGGCGACCGCCGCGCCGCCCCCCTTCATCGCGACGCTGGACGCGCTGGGCTATCCCAGCCACCTCCATGACGTCGCCGCCGATGGCAGGGATGGCACGCTGGGCGACCTGGTGCGCGCGCTTGCCGTCGCCGGCTTCGCGGCCAGCAATATCATGATGCTCTCGGTTGCCGTCTGGTCGGGGGCGGATGCCGATACCCGGGATGCATTTCACTGGCTCTCCGCGGCGATGGCCCTCGCTACCCTCGCCTATTCCGGCCGCATCTTCTTCCGTTCGGCCTGGACCGTGCTCCGGCGCGGCCGCACCAATATGGATGTGCCGATTTCGATCGGCGTCCTGCTCGCGTTCGGGATGAGCCTCTATGAGACCATCCATCACGGCCAGCACGCCTATTTCGATGCCGCCGTTTCGCTACTGTTCTTCCTGCTGATCGGCCGGACGCTGGATCACATGATGCGGGAGCGCGCCAGGACGGCGGTCACGGGGCTGGCGCGCCTCGCCGCCCGTGGCGCCGTGGTGGCCCGGGCGGATGGCACGCGCACCTACCTGCCGATCGACGAGATCGAGCCGGGCATGACGGTTCTGCTCGCCGTGGGCGAGCGCGTGCCCGTCGATGCCCGCATTGTCAGCGGTCGATCCGAGCTCGACTGCTCGCTGGTGACCGGCGAGAGCCGACCGCGGCAGGCGGCGGAAGGTGCGATCCTCCAGGCCGGGACCTTGAACCTCACGGCCCCCTTGACGATCGTGGCGACAGCCCCCGCGCGGTGCTCATTCCTGGCCGAGATGATCCGCCTGATGGAGACCGCCGAGACGAGCCGCTCGGCCTATCGGCGGATCGCCGACCGGGCCGCCGCTCTCTACGCGCCCGCCGTCCATACTGCCGCCTTGTTGACTTTTGTCGGATGGCTGGTGGCGACGGGCGACCTCTATCGGGCGATCACGATCGCCATTGCGGTGCTGATCATCACCTGCCCCTGCGCACTCGGTCTCGCCGTGCCCATGGTCCAGGTCGTGGCGGCGCGGCGTCTGTTCGAGCGCGGCGTCCTACTCAAGGACGGCGGCGCGCTGGAGCGCCTGGCGGATGTCGATACCGTGATCTTCGACAAGACCGGCACGCTGACACTTGGAATGCCACGGCTCACGAACCGGGACGTGATCGATCCGGCGGCATTGAGCCTTGCGGCAGCCATCGCCGCGCATTCCCGCCATCCCTATTCGCGCGCCTTGGCGGCGGCAGCGGACGCGAGGGGGACCGCGGAGCCCGTCACGTCAACCACGATCTCCGAGTGCCCGGGCTCCGGGCTCGAAGCCCGGCTGAGCTCCGGCACCTACCGCCTGGGCCGTCCGGCGTGGGCGCTCGCCAAACCGAGCGCGCAGGACGCGCTGGCGAGCGTCGTCCTCGCCAAGGATGGCGTGCTGCTCGCGGCCTTTGCCCTCGACGACCAGCTTCGCGAAGACGCGGTGCAGACGGTCGCCGCGCTGCGTCGAGCGGGACTGCCCGTCGGGATCCTGTCGGGAGATCGTGACGACGCCGTGCGGCAGCTCGCGGCACGTCTCGGCGTTCCCTATCACGCCCATATGTCTCCTGCCGGCAAGACGGCCCACATCGCCGGCCTTGAACGCGAGGGCCACAAGGTTCTCATGGTCGGTGACGGGATCAACGACGCGCCGGCCCTCGCGGCCGCCCATGCGTCCATGGCGCCCGCGTCCGCCGCCGACATCGGCCGCAATGCCGCTGGCCTCGTCTTCCTGCACGAGACGCTGCGCGCGGTGCCCGAGGCGGTCGAGGTCGCCCGCGCGGCGCGCGCCCACGTCCGCCAGAACCTGATGCTCGCGGTCGGCTACAATGTGATCGCCGTTCCGATCGCCGTCCTGGGCCATGTAACGCCGCTCGTCGCCGCCATAGCCATGTCGCTATCGTCGCTCATCGTTGTTGCCAATGCCTTGCGGCTTCCGGCCCCAGCCCGAAGCACGCCGGGCGGCGCGAGAACCGTCGATCCGGCGCGGCTGGAGCACGCTTCAGCCCTGTGGAGTGAGCGCGTCTGATGGCGGACTTCCTCTATCTTGTGCCGATCGCCCTGGGATTGGGCCTCGTCGGTCTCGCCGCCTTCATGTGGGCACTGCGCAGCGGACAGTATGACGATCTCGACGGCGCGGCAGAGCGCGTGCTGTTCGACGATGACCGTCCCATTCGCAGCGGCCCAGCTCGTCCTCCGGACGCGCCCGACTCCCCGGTGCCCTGAGGCCTCGCGCCCCGCCGCTCACCACACGTCGACGCTGGCGCGCTTCTTTCCCGTGCGAGAGACCGGGGCCGGCAGCGAGCGCAGGCCACGGACCAGCCAGCGGCGGGTGTCGGCGGGGTCGATGACGTCGTCGACCTCCAGGTAGGTGGCGCTGCTCAGCGCCTTGTTCTTCTCGTACTCCTTGGCCACCATGTCGTCGAACCAGGCCTTGCGCTGCACCGGATCGGCGATGGCCAGGAGCTCCTTGCGGTAGGCGAGCTTGACACCGCCCTCCAGGCCCATGGGGCCGAACTCGCCGGTCGGCCACGACACGATGAAGAACGAGGCGTGGCTGCTGCCGGCGGCCATGGCGAGCGCCCCGAGCCCGTAGCCCTTGCGCAGCACGACGGTGAAATAGGGCACCGTGGCATTGGCGGCGGCGATGAACATGCGCGACACGTGGCGCACCTGCGCCGTCTTCTCCACCTCCGGTCCCACCATCATGCCGGGCGTGTCGCACAGCGACACGATGGGCAGGTCGAAGGCATCGCAGAGCTGGATGAAACGGGCCGCCTTGTCGCCGCCATCGGCATCGATGGCGCCGCCCAGGTGCCGCGAGTTGTTGGCGATCAGGCCCATCGGCCGCCCTTCGATACGGATCAGCGCGGTGATCATGCCGATGCCGAAGGCCGGGCGGAGCTCCAGCACCGAGCCGGCGTCAGCCAGCGTGTCGATGACGGCGCGGATGTCGTAGGCGCGCAGCCGGTTCTCCGGGATGGCGCGGCGCAGCAGGCGCTGGTCGGCACAGTCCCACCGGTCGAGCCGCCCCTGGAAATAGCTCAGGTAGGCCTTGGCGGCCTTGACGCCCTCGGCCTCGTCGGCCACGGCGATGTCGACGACGCCGTTAGGCACCTGCACGCTCATCGGCCCGACGTCCTCGGGCCGGAAGATGCCGAGGCCGCCGCCTTCGATCATGGCCGGGCCGCCCATGCCGATGTTGCTGTTCTCGGCCGCGATGATGACGTCGCAGCCGCCGAGCACGGCGGCGTTGCCGGCGAACGCCCGTCCGGAGGTGACGCCGATCACCGGCACCAGCCCGCTGAGCGCGCCGAAGCGCAGGAAGGTGGTGGTGTCGAGGCCCGCCGGCGTCGGCCATTCGTCGCCGGGACGGCCGCCGCCGCCCTCGGCGAACACCACCACCGGCAGCCGCCAGCGATCGGCCAGGCCGAGCAGCCGGTCCTTCTTGTGGTGGTTCATGACGCCCTGGGTGCCGGCAAACACCGTGTAGTCGTAGCCCATGACGGCGCAGCGCGACGCCTCATCATGAAACAGGTCGCCGTTGACCGAGGCGAGGCCGGTGACCATGCCGTCGGCCGGGCTGATGCGGCGCAGCTCGTCGAACGAGCGGCGCTGGCGCTGGGCGGCCACCGCGAGCGCGCCGTACTCGATGAAGCTGCCGGGATCGACCAGATCGGCGATGTTCTCGCGCACCGTGCGCTGGTTGGTCTTGCGCCGGCGCGCCACCGCGTCGGGCCGACGCGCGTCGTATAGGTCCTCATGCCGCTCGATCACCTCGGCCAGGTCGGCGCGGATGGCGTCGAGATCGATCGTCTCGTCTCCTTCGGCATCTACGCCCTCGACCTCGGCCGGGTCGACGAACAGCAGCGGATGGCGCTCGAACACCGTGTCGCCCGCTGCGACCAGCACCTGGCGGACGATGCCGGCCACCTCGGCCGTCACCACGTGCTCCATCTTCATGGCCTCGAGCACGAGCACCGGCTGGCCGGCCCGCACGTGCGCCCCCGGCTCGACGTCGATGCCGACGATGGTGCCTTGCAGCGGCGCCGCCACGGCGACCATGCCCTCCGGAGCCTCGACCTCGGCCATCGCAGGCGGCGCCGACGGCTCTTCCGCCGATGGGCCACCGCCCTCCCCGTCGAACACGGCGAGTGGATCGAGCTCCCTGGAGCTGCGGATCTTGGGCCGCCCGGCGCCCGGCGCCGCGGTCGCGCGGTGGAACAGCTCGCGGTGGCCGCCGTCGGCCTCGGCCAGCAGCGCGCCGATGTGCTGCTCGAGGAAGCGGGTATGCACGTCGTTGGCGACGAAGGCCGGGCTCTTCAGCAGCGCCCGCAGCAGCGGCAGGTTGGTCGCCACCCCCTGGATGCGGAACTCGCACAGGGCGCGGTAGGCGCGGCGCACGGCGTCGACATAGACGGGCGATGCGTTGTGGACGATCAGCTTGGCCAGCAGGGAGTCGTAGCGCGGGCTGGTGGTGTAGCCGGCGTAGCCGAAGCTGTCGACGCGGATGCCCGGCCCCGACGGCGGGTCGAAGGCCTCCAGCGTGCCGCCCGAAGGCCGGGCCGAGCCGTCGGCCGCGATGGTCTCCATGTTGACGCGCAGCTCGATGGCGAAGCCGCGGGGCGCAAGCCGCTCGGCGAGGCCGACATCGGCGAGGCGGGCGCCGGCGGCGAGCTTCAACTGCGTCTGCACGAGGTCGACGCCGTAGACCTCCTCGGTCACCGTGTGCTCCACCTGCAGTCGCGGGTTCACCTCCATGAAGGCGAACTCGGTCGGTGTGCCCGGACCCGCGGGCACCAGATACTCGAAGGTGCCGAGGCCGCGGTAGCCGACCTCCTCGGCCAGGCGCACCGAGGCGGCGCACAAGGCCTCCCGCAGCGCCGCCGGCAAGGTCGGGCTGGGCGCGATCTCGACGATCTTCTGGTTGCGCCGCTGGATCGAGCATTCGCGCTCGCCCAGATGCGTGACGCGGCGGCCGTCTCCCACCACCTGCACCTCGATATGACGGGCCGCGGGCAGGTAGCGTTCCACGTAGAGCTCGCCCGAGCCGAAGGCGCTCTGCGCCTCCGAGCGACAGCGCTCGTAGGCGGCGTCGATGGCATCGAGCGTCGTGACCACGCGCATGCCGCGGCCGCCGCCCCCGGCGATGGCCTTGATCATCACCGCGGCATCCGGACCGAGCGAGGTGAAGAACGCTTTCACCTCGTCCAGGCTGGTCGGTCCCGCCGTGCCGGCGAGCAGCGGGATGCCCGCCGCGCGCGCCGCGGCGCGCGCCTTCGACTTGTCGCCAAAGAGGTCGAGATGCTCAGGTGCGGGCCCGACGAAGGTGATCCCCTCCGCTGCCGCGCGCCGCGCGAAGGCCGCGCTCTCGCTCAAAAAGCCGTAGCCGGGGTGGATGGCGTCGCATTCGTACGCCTTGGCCGCCGCCACCAGCGCCTCGATATCGAGGTAGGCTGGCGCGCCCTCGCGCTCCAGCGCCACCGCCTCATCGGCCACGCGAACGTGCAGCGACCGGGCGTCGTCCTTGGCGAACACGGCGACGCTGGCGATGCCCAGCTCCGAGGCGGCGCGCGCGATGCGCACCGCGATCTCACCCCGGTTGGCGATCAGGAGCTTGGCTATCGTCATCTGGTTTCATCCCGTGGTGGGTGCGGATGCCGACGGGCCTCCTGCGCCTCGCTGGCCGGCGAACCCGTCAAAACGCGGCGCGCAGCCGATGCGGGTGGTCGCGTACCGCGCGAATCTCTTAGGGACGGTCGCCAGATGTGTCAACGTATTGACATGAATGTGGGCGGTGGACGAAGCCAGCGTGGCAGCCTCTCTTGCGTCCGAGGCGCTCACAGCGCCAGGTCCTCCCCCGCGCGGCCAGATGCGGCGCCGGCCGCGTCATCGGACTTGTTCACGACGTTCGCCGCGGTGTCCTCGAAATAGCGATCGGCGCCGGCCTCGACATGGAACTGGGCCCTGCGGAACGACGCTGGCCGGACGCGGTTACGCCAGGTCATGGGTCACCATTTCGATTGACAGACTGTAGTTTATTAACTACGTTTCAGCGTGCTCAGGCAGACCGAAACCTTCAGCAAGTGGCTCAAGAAGCTGAGGGACAGCAAGGCATCGGCTGCTATCGCCGCCCGCCTGTTGCGGCTTCAGAGGGGGAATGCCGGCGACACCAAGCCAGTCGGCTCGGGCGTGAGCGAACTGCGTATCCACTACGGCCCCGGCTACCGGATCTACTTCCAGCAGCGTGGAGCCGAAATCATCATCCTGCTCTGCGGCGGCACCAAGAGCACCCAGCAGACCGACATCGCCGCGGCCATCCGGATGGCGAAGGAATGGAAGGACGACGACAATGGCTGAGAAGATCCTGGACCTCGACCTCGCCGACCTGCTCACCAGCAAGGCCGGCATCAAGATCTTTCTTGCCGACGCGTTTGAGACCGGCGATGCCAAGCACATCGCCGAGGCGCTTGGCATCGTCGCCCGCAGCAAGGGCATGACCAAGATCGCCAACGCCACCGGCCTCAACCGCGAACAGCTCTACAAGTCCCTGAGCGGCAACGGCAACCCGACCCTGGAGACAACCCTGGCCGTCATGAAGGCATTCGACCTTAGCCTGGCGCCGGCGAAGTTCAAGAAGGCCGCATAGCGACGTCGACGAGCCGGGCTTGCGCGTAAGCGCGCTCATACCGTCGGGCCCGGCATCCCGCTCGAGCTCGCCGCGAAGGCAGCGCTGGCGCCGCTCCTCGTCAAGTCGACGGTACGGCCGCCGCGCCGAAGCTCGTCGAGGATGAGCGCGGCGCCCTTCTCGGCGATCATGACCGTCGGTGCGTGCGTGTTGGACGACGTGATGCTCGGCATGATCGACGCGTCGATGACGCGCAGCCCGTTGATGCCGTGGACCTTCAGGTCGGGCGCCACGACCGCGTCGGGGCCGTTGCCCATGCGGCACGATCCGACGGGATGGAAGGTGGTCGAGCCGGTCCGCCGCGCGTAGTCGAGCAACTCGTCGTCGGACTGCAATGCGATGCCCGGGACCTTCTCCTGTCCGGCGCTGGCGCTGAACGGCGGCGCATCCATGATGCGGCGGCACTGGCGCAGCCCCGCCACGATGGCCCGCCGATCGGTGTCCGCCTGGAGAAAGGCCGGCCGGATCGACGGCATCGCCAGCGGATCGGCCGACTTGGCTCTCACCTCGCCGCGACTGTCCGGCCGCATCTGCCAGACGCCGCATGAGGCGGAGGGGACGACGTCGAGCTTTCCCGGCCGCTTCGGCGAATAGCTGCCCGGCGTGAAGACCAGCTGCAGATCCGGCGTGGCGAGCGCCGGATCGCTGCGCAGAAAGCCCGTCGCGTTCCCGGCCGAATAGGTGAGCAGGCCGTCGCCGAACAACGCATAGCGGAGGATTGCCCGCATCAGGCGCCAGCCCCGGGCTTCCTCGTTCAACGTCGTCTGGCCGCGGATTTCGCGCACGACGCGGACGACGTAATGGTCGTGGAGGTTGCGGCCGACGCCGGGCAGGTCATGGACGACCGGGATGCCGAGCGCCTGGAGCTGCCGGCCGTCGCCGATGCCCGACAGCTGCAGGAGGTGAGGCGAATTGATCGCGCCGGCGGCCAGCACGACCTCGCGCCGCGCCCGCGCCGTCTCCGTCCCGCCGCCGCGGCGATAGGCAACGCCGGTCACCGTTCGCCCCTCGCAGATGAGGCGCGTGACGTGGGCATCGGTGATCACCGCCAGATTGCGGCGCTTCATCGCCTGGCGCAGGTAGGCGCGCGACGCGCTCATGCGGAAGCGCCCGGACCGCGTCTGCTGCACCAGGCTCACCCCCTCCCGGGGATCACGGTTGTAGTCGCGCAGGATGGGCAGTTGCAGCGCCGCGCCCGATTGCAGGAAGGCCTTGGTCAGGGGATGGTGATCGGTGAAATCCGAGACCACGATCGGGCCCTCCCGGCCGCGGCCCTCGACACCGGCGGCGACGTAGGATTCCGAGCCGAGGAGATAGGGCACGACGTCATCGAACGCCCATCCCGCGCACCCCGCCGCCGCCCAGGCGTCGTAGTCGCCCGGCAAACCCCAGGATTGCCACAGGCCGTTGATGGAGCTGCTGCCGCCCAGCCCCTTCCCGCGCGGATAGGGGATGGCGCGGCCGCCGGTGTCACCGTCGGGCTCGGTCGCATAGCCCCAGTCGAAGCGCGGATGATTGAGCAGATAGAAGAAGCCCGCGGGGATCTGCACAAGCGGATGACGGTCGGAACCACCCGCCTCCAGCAGCAGTACCGAGACGGCGGGATCGTGGCTGAGCCTGGCCGCCAGCACGCTCCCCGCGGCACCCGCTCCGACGACGATATAGTCGAACCCCGCGCTCTGACCGGACAATTTCGCTCCCCAAGCTTTGTTCTGTTCGCGCACGGCAGCGGTCGGCCGCCACCGCTGACGGGGCGTTCTGCGCCTCCGCCGGGAGGCGCATCCTGCCACACGCGATCGCTGATGTAACTGACGTTTGTTAGTTATTCGACCACTTGGGATCACGAGCCATGCCGAGCCAGGCTCATTCAGGCCGTCGCGCAGCGCGCCGGCGCCAGCGTCGGCGGTCAGGAGCCGCCAATACGGCTGGCTCGCTCCTTCCAATAGGGCGCCTTGAGCTCGCCGCGCAGCACCTTGCCCGATGCCGTCCGCGGCAGCACGGAAGCGAAGTCGACCGACGTCACCTTCTTGACCGGTCCGACGATCTGCCGGGTGTGTGCGATGAGCGCCTCGGCGGAGGCGGTCGCCCCGTCCTTCAGCACGACGACGGCCTTGGGGGTCTCGCCCCATTTGTCGTCCGGCACCCCGAAGACCGAGACCTCCGCCACCGCCGGATGGGCGGCGAGCGCCTCCTCCAGCTCCGACGGCCAGATGTTGTAGCCGCCGGAGACGATCATGTCGTCCTTGCGGTCGACCAGATAGACGAAGCCGTCGGCATCCATGAAGCCCATGTCGCGCGTCAGGATGCTGCCGTCAGGCAGGGTTCGCGCCGCGGTGCCCTCCGGGTCGTTCCATAGGCCGCTCATCGTGCCCGGCCCGCGGCAGGCGATCTCGCCCACCGCATCTGCCGGGAGGATGTTGCCCTCCTCGTCACGGATGGTGACGAAGTTGTTGCCGATCGGCCGGCCGGCGGAGCGCAGGCGGCGCAGCTCCGCCTCTGTGCCGTCGACGCGGTGATGCTGCGGCAGCAGCATGGTCATCGGCATCGCCTCGCTCTGCGCGTAGAGCTGGAACAGCGTCGGGCCGAAGATCGGAATGGCCTCCCGCAGCGTCGCCGCGGCGATCGGGGAGCCTGCGTACATCAGGCACTTCAGCGCCGACAGGTCCCGGGATCGAGCCGTCGGATCGGCGAGCATTTCACGGATCATGACCGGGACTACGGCGGCATGCGTGATGGCCTCGCGCTCCAGCAGCTCAAGGGTGCGCCGGGCATCGAAGGCCGGCATCGGCACGATCCGTCCGCCGACCGTCAGGAAGCCCCAGAGGAAGCCGACGCCCAGATGCGCGAGCGAACAGGGTACGAGATAGCGGCTCGTATCGTCGATCATCGGCGTGGCCCAGCGCCACTCGCTGTTGTAGGCGCGCCAGCGGCCGACGGAATGATAGATCCCCTTGGGCTTGCCCGTCGTGCCGCTGCTGAAGCGGATGATGTGCACGTCGTCGTCGTCGACCGGCACGACCTTGTCCTCGGGCGAAGCCGACGCCAGCGCGGCGTCGTAGCCGACCGTTCCCGCCGGCGCCTCGCCGTCGAAGACGATCACCGTCTTCAGATCGTGAAGGCCGCTCACGTGCAGCGCCAGCGCCTCATAATACTTGGCCTGCACCAGCAGAACGCGGGCTCCCGTCAGCTCGAGGAGATAACGATTGATGGCCGGCGCGTGGTACGTATAGAGCGTCGCCCGCGCGTTGTTCGCCAGGGCGCACGCCGCCGCCTGCTCGATCGTCTCGAAGGCGTTGTCGCCGAGGACGGCGACGCGGTCTCCGGGCTCGGCCCCGGCTGCGCGCAGCACATTTGCCAGACGGGTGGCGCGCTCGAACAGTTCGGCATAGGTCTGCTGACGCCCCTCGAACGACACGGCGATGTGGCCTGCGTATAGGCGCGCCGACCGGCGGATGATCGAGCCTGGATCCATGTCTCTCTCCCTGACTGACCGTATTTGCCTGAGTTGAAGGATGGTCGGGTCAAGCCCCGCCATGACGTTTGAAGTAGGACGGAAGCTATCCATGTCGTCATGGCCGGGCTTGACCCGGCCATCCTTCACAATAAGAACACGTCGACTGCGGCACGCGGCAACGACCTCAATCCGCCGTCGCGCTGCTCATGACGTCGCCGAACAGCTCCCAGCGCTCGCCTTTGAACGTCATGAGCTGCAGCTGCTTGATCGGCGCGAAATCGGTCGCACTCGTGCTGACGAGGATTCCCGGCAGCAATCCCGGCAGTTGAAGGCCCTTGATGCTCGCCGCCTGCCGCATGACGTTCTCGCGCGTCAGGTCGCCGCCGCATTGGGTGAGCACATGCTCGAGGGTCTGCGCCGCGCTGTAGGCGTACATCAGCAGGCTGTCGGACTTGTCCGCCGTGGGCATGTATTTGGCCAGGAAGTCGAAATAGGCCTTCATGCCGGCGTCGTCCCGCCACTGCGGATCGTTCGGATCCTTGAGGTAGGCGACCGAGACGATGCCCTGTCCATTCTCGAGGCCGGCCGGCTTCATCACGCTGCCGATCGAGATGGCATTGTTGTTGAGGATGTGCAGTGGCTTCCAGCCGATCTCACCGGCCTTGCGGATGGCCTGCGCCGCGAACTTGTTCGTCGTGACGTTCACGAACACGTCGGCGCCCAACGACTTGAACTTGACGATCTGGGCTTCGACGGTCGCCGAGGTCGTCTCGTAGGCCTCCTCCGCCACGATCAGTGAGGCTTTGGCGCCAAGCCCATCCTTCAGCCCCTTCAGGTAGTCCTTGCCGAAGTCGTCGTTCTGGTAGAGCACGGCGATCCGCGCATCCGGTTTCGCCTGCAGGATGTATTTCGCGTAAATCCGCCCCTCGCTCTGGTAGTTGGGCTGCCAGCCCATAGTCCACGGAAAGTTTTGAGGATCATTCCATCGGGAAGCGCCGCTGGCGACGAAGAGCTGCGGCACCTTCTTGAGGTTCATGTATTTCTGGATCGCCGCGTTCGACGGCGTCCCCACCGGATGGAAGATGAGCAGAACCCCGTCGTCCTCGACGAGCTTGCGGACCTGCTCGACCGCCTTGGGCGGACTGTAGCCGTCGTCGTAGGAGATGAAGCTCACCTTGCGGCCGTTGATGCCGCCCGCGTCGTTGACCTTGCGGAAATAGGCTGCCTCGGTCTTGCCGATCACGCCGTAGAGGGACGCCGGGCCGCTGTATGGCGCGATGTTGCCCACCTTGATCTCCGTGGCGGTCACGCCGACGGGCTGTCGATCCTGAGCGAATGCCGCGCCGGCGCCGGTCGTGGCCAGCGCCAGGACGGCGGCAGCAAGGCGGGCGCGCCTTACGTCTGTCATCTGCATCTATTCCCTCCCGTTCTATTTGCCGAGGAGCAGATTGGCGACGGCCGGTTCCTCCGGCTCGAGGTCCTCTGCCCTGCGGATGCCGAACCATGCCCCCTGGGCGGCATGACCCCACCCGACGACGCTTACCTTATCTTCCTTTAATAATAAACCATCTGTCCGGTTATTTTTATAAGACGACGTCGACGATTCCAAACTCGTTGACATGAATCCGCACGTGTCAACGACCTAACAGGGTGTTGCCCTCTTCGTTCGAGGGTGTTATCTCTACCAAATCGAAATTCGATTTTATAAGGGAGATAGACGTGACGCAAGCCGTGAAGAGGTCCACGCCGGTCTTCAAGGTCGTCCCCTATGGCGACCCCGATTTCCTCAAGGCGTATGGGGACGCCTGGGGCGACAAGGAGACCCTCGTCGGCTTCTACGCCGCCGACGGGCAGTATACCGACAAGGCCTCTCAGGTCGTGGTGAAGGGGCCGGAAATGCTGCGCCGCTTCATGAAGGTCTATCTTCAGTTCTCGCCCCAGTGCACGGTGACGTTCAAGAATATCTTTCCGACCCCCGAGGGCTTCGCCGCAGAGTGGATATGGGAAGGCACAAATGACGGGCCGCTGCGCCTGCACGGCTTCGAATGCCCGCGCGACGGATCGACGTTCTGCATCGACGGCGTCTCGGTCTGCACCGTCAACGACAAGGGCCAGATCCAGACCCACGCCGACTACTGGGATTCCGAGGCGTTGCTGCGCACCTGGAAGGTCATGTGACGATCGCGCCGGGGCGGCGCGCCATGAGGTCCGCGGTGCCGGACCTCGGCACCGCGGCCATCGTGGCCCGGCTGACCGAATTTCTGTCGGCGCAGCTCGGGCGGCCGGTCCGCATCGAGGCCTTCACGCGGCTGACCGGCGGCCTGTCATGGATCACCGGCATCTTCGTGCTGCGGGTGACGCCGCCCCACGGTCTCGACGGCCGCGCGCTCGTGGTCAGGATCGGTCCGCCGTACGGATTGCTGGCACCCTATGCCACGCACCCCCAAGTCGAGGCCCTCCGCATCTTTGCCGACAGTCCCGACGTGCCGGTGCCGGAGCTGTTCTGGCACAGCGATGACCCAGAGATCCTGGGGGCGCCCTTCCTGATCACCAGCAAGGCCGACGGAGCCGAGCTCAACCCGTTCGTGCAAGGGCTCGCCTTGGCCGATGGCGACGATCGGACGGCCCTTGGCGCGCAGTTTGCCGATATCCTGGGCGCCATCCACGCGGTCGAACCGGGCCGGTCGGACGATCGGGCCAGGCGTTGCGGTGCCGAACAGGTCGACGCCTGGCAGCAGAGATACGAGGCTTGGGCCAACAAGCCCTATCCGGTAGTGGAGCTCGCCGCCTCATGGCTGCGCCGTCATAGCCCCGCAGCCGCACGGACCGTGGTGGTGCACGGCGACTACCGCATCGGCAATTTCCTGGTCCACGCCGGCCGCATCAGCGCCGTCCTCGACTGGGAGATGATGCACGTCGGCGACCCGCACGAGGATCTCGCCTGGGCGATGCTGCCCGAGCTCAAGCTGACCGAGCTGATGCCGCTCGACCGCTTCCTGGAGCGCTACCGGCAACGCAGCGGCCTTCAGGTCCTGCCCTCGTCGCTGCGCTACTACCGCATCTTCGTCTTCTACAAGCTGGTCCTCATCAACCTGGGCAGCATCTCGGGCATGGAGAACGATGGCCGGGATCTGCGCATGGCGTGCATGGGCTTTCTCGCCCCGCTCTACCTGAAGCGGCTAGCGCAGGCGCTCGAGGAGGTCCTGTGAGCAATTCCTTCGATTGCCTCCTGAGCGGCGCCACCGAAACCCTGCGGCGGGATGTGCTGCCGCATCTCGCCGAGCCAACGGCACGGGCGGCCGCAGCCAGTGTGCTGCAGGTGCTCGATCTCTTGGCGTTGCGGGCCGGCTGGAGCCCTGCTCCGCTGGCGGAGGCGCTGGCCGCGCGGCGCCGCGCCCTCACCGAACTGGCGACGGTGGCGGCGCCGTTGCCGCCCTTGCCCGCGGTCGCCATCTCGTGGCCGGATCCGGCCTGCGCGTCTGTCGTGGCGTTGCAGCGTGCCCTGACCGATGCCGACGCCTACGTCGTGTCCCTCATCCGTTGGCTCGACGATAACCCGGCAGCCGTCACGCCGGACCAGCGCCGCGGCATCGAGCGCTGGGCAGCCGCCTACGGCAGGGCAGCCGCGCTCGTGGAGCTCGACACGACGCCCCGAAGCCAGACAGGCGCCCTCACCAGTAGCAGCTAGCAGCGCGCCACACCGATCGCACCGGAAAGGCAAGGCATGGCCTCCGTTCTTCATCCCAACGACGATGCCCTCGGTCACCAGACGTCGGCGCCGAAGGCGCAGCCGGCGGTCGCCGATCGTGGCGGTGCGGTCTTCACGGAGCGTTTCTGGTACATGGGAACACGCGTGCCGCAGGGCGACGTCGTCTTCGGCGCGGGCCTCGGCTACTACCCCAACCGCGGCGTCATGGACGGCTACGCGGGCGTCACCATCGAGGGCGTCCAGTACAGCTTCCGCGCGTCCCGGCACACCGGCTCAACGCCACTGACGCCCGCGGTCGGGCCGCTCAGGATCACTGTCGCCGAGGGCCTGCGTACCCATCGGATCGAGCTGGACCCGAACCAGTCCGGCCTGTCGATGGACCTCACCTACCGCGCCTGCCTGCCGCCCAACGACGAGGGGCGCGACATCCTGGAGCGGGAAGGTCAGATCGTCGCCGACGTCTCGCGCTTCGTGCAATTCGGCCGCTACGACGGCTGGATCAGCGTGCACGGCCGCCGCCTCGACATCGACGCGGCGCAGTGCTGGGGCGCGCGGGACCGGTCGTGGGGGCTGCGCCTGGAGGCACGGACCGACGAAACCCATCCGCCGGTCACGCGTTTCAAGCCGCTGCTCTTCGCCTGGGTGTGCGCGCAGTTCGCCGACCGCGGCGTCCACTTTTTCCTCAAGGAGACGGCGCCGGGCGAGACCCGCTTCTTCGTCGGCAACGAGACCTTTGCCGATGGCCGCCCTGCGCGCCCCCTCGCCGCCGTCGAGCACATGCTGGAATGGGCCGGCGATCCCTTCAGCCAGCACATAGCGGGCGGCTGCTTCGTGCTCCACTTTGCCGACGGCGCACGGAAGACCCTGAAGCTCCGCGCACTGCCGGGACGGTTCTACCTCAAGGCCGGTCTCTATGGCGGCCTCGACGGCTGGTTCCAGGGCGATGACCGCGGCGTGCTGCACTGCGCCCACGACGCCTGGGATCATGCCGACCCGGCAACGCGGCGCAAGCTTCGCACCCTGGCCGAGCAGGTGATCGCGTTCGATGACGACGGCGACGTCGGCTACGGCACGATCCAGAGCGGGGTAGCGGCCGGCTATCCAAGATACCAGGAGGTGCAGCACCTGCCGACCATGTGACGGCGCTGCAAACCGACCGTTCAGAGGAGGACGCCATGAGGATCACCCAGTCGCTGGAGCGCGCCGCGCGGATGCGCCCCGACGGCATCGCCACCCACTGCGACGGCCGCAGCCTCACCTGGTCGGCGGTGATGCAGCGTGCCCCGCGCCTGGCCGGGGCGCTCCATGAGGCGGGGCTCGCGGCGGGAGAGCGCGTCGCTGTCCTGGCCATGAACAGCGACCGCTACGTCGAGCTGCTCTACGCCGTGCCGTGGGCCGGCGGTGTCATCGTGCCGCTCAACATCCGCTGGGCAGCCGCCGAGATCGTCGACGCGCTCAACGACTGCGGCGCCGCAATCCTCGTCGTGGATGCGAGCTTTGGCGGCCTCGCGGCGGAGCTGCGCCAGCGGGTGCCGGCGATCCGGGACATCCTCTACCTGGACGACGGTGAGGCGCCCGCCGGCGCCCGGTCGCTCGAGGCGGTGATCGCGCGCACCGCGCCGGCGGCCGATGCGCAGCGCCAGGGCGACGAGCTCTACGCCATCTTCTACACGGGCGGCACCACGGGGCGGCCCAAGGGCGTGATGCTGTCGCACAAGAACGCGTTGGCGCTGGCCTGGAGCTGGATGGCGGCCAACCCGCCGGGCGAGGAGCCCATGGTCCACCTCCACGTCGCCGGGCTGTTCCATCTCGCCGGTGCGGCCTACGTCTGGTACACGACGGCCGCAGCGGGCACCAACGTCATGCTGCCGAAATTCGAGCCCGAGCCGGTGATGCGGGCGATCGCGGCTTACAGGGTCAACAGCGTCGTCCTGATCCCCACCATGGTCAACATGCTGCTCGCCCATCCCTCGTTCGCCGCCTACGATCTCAGCTCCGTGCGCACCTGCATCTACGGCGGCTCGCCGATCCCGCAGGCGCTCCTGCTGGCCGCGATGGAGCGGCTGCCGACCTGGCGGTTCATCCAGGCCTACGGCATGACGGAGACGGCGGGCATGGCGGTGACGCTCGCCGCCTGCTACCACGTGCTGGAGGGCGAGATGGCCAGGAAGATCACCGCCGCCGGCCGCGCCAGCGCGGTCTGCGAGGTGCGCATCGTCGGCCCCGACGACGCAGAGCTTCCGCCGGGCGAGGTGGGCGAGATCGCCATTCGCGGCGACAACGTCATGCTGGGCTACTGGAACGACCCCGACGCGAGCAGGATCGCGCTCCGCGGCGGCTGGATGCATTCCGGCGATGCCGCCTGGATGGATGCGGACGGCTTCGTCTACATCGTCGACCGCATCAAGGACATGATCGTGAGCGGCGGCGAGAACGTCTATTCGACCGAAGTGGAGAACGCGATCTGCAAGCACCCGGCCGTGCTGGAATGCGCGGTCATCGGCATCCCCGATGTGATGTGGGGGGAGGCCGTCCACGCGGTGGTCGCGACGCGGGACGGCCAGCGGCTCGAGACGCAGGACCTCCTGGCCCATTGCCGCGGTCTGATCGCCGGCTACAAGTGCCCTCGCAGCATGGATATCTCGCCGGACGCGCTGCCCAAGACCGCCGCCGGCAAGATCGCCAAGGCGGCGCTGCGCGAGCCGTTCTGGTCCGGGCACGAACGGCGGGTGCATTGAGCAGCATGGCGCGAGCGGGCTCACCGATGAAGCAACTGACCAAGCGCGCTGCGGCGCAACGCGGTGCCCCGCGAGAGCAGCCGCAGGAGGCCGAGATCAGCAAGGGCGACAGCTCGCGTCTGCGCATTCTCGATGCCGCCGCCTACGTCCTGAGCCGCGAAGGCTATGCCGGGACGCGATTGGCCGATATCGCCAAGAAAGCCGATCTGAAGATCTCGACGCTTTACTACTATTTCGAGTCCCGCGAAGAGCTCGTCCTCGACGTGCTGCTGACCGGCAGCAAGCGGGTCAGGGAGCATACCGAGGAGGCGGTCGCCGCGCTGCCGCCGACCGCCTCGCCGATCGACAAGCTATGCACGGCAGTCGAGGCGCATCTCAGGTATATTCTGGAAATTTCGCACTATAGCGAAGCCACCATCCGCAATACCAGCCAGTTGCCGGATCACATGCGCAAGACGATTGCGGCGGAGCAGGCGCTGTATGGACGCTTCTGGCAGGCGCTGGTCGACGACGCGGCGGGCGACGACGTCTGCGCCTCGGGGCGGAGCGCCGGGCGCTGCGCCTGCTGATCATCGGGGCGCTGAACTGGACGATCGAGTGGTGGGGCCCAGGCCGCATCTCCGTCGACGACATCGTCGCCATGGCCCTCGCCATGACACGGCGGACCCTCCGGGCGCCGTAAGGTCAGGCGCAGCGCCCGGCACCAGACGAGGATTTGGCGGCTTCGGCCGCCGTGACGACGCATCGCCGCGCTCGCTCGATGCGCGGGAACGCGCGCCCATAAGACTTGATAAGACATGGGAGGATCGAATGAACCGTCGAGAGATCGTCTGGCTGGGCGCAGGCGCCGCCCTTCTGGTTGCAACACGTGCCGGCGCCCGGGGCGGAAAGGTGCGAGGGGTGACCGATACGGAGATCCGCATCGGGCAGACCAATCCCTACACCGGCCCGCTGTCCTCTTACGGCGCCATCTACGGCCGCCTCGAGCTCGCCTATGCCAGGATGATCAACGACCGCGGCGGCGTGAACGGCCGCAAGATCAATCTGATCAGCCTCGACGATGGTTACCAGCCGCCTCGCACCGTCGAACAGGTGCGCAAGCTCGTCGAGGACGACGACGTCGCCCTGATCTTCCATCTGTTCGGCACCGCGACCAACCGCGCCGTGGTCAAGTACCTGAACAAGAACAAGATCCCGACGCCGTTCTGCGGCACCAGCGGCGACGGCTTCGCCGATCCGGTGACGCAGCCCTACACCATGCCGCTGGCGCCGACCGCCACCATGGAAGCCCGCATCTACGGCAAGTACATCGGCGAGAACTTGCCGGGCAAGAAGATCGGCATCCTGTATCAGCAGGACGAGATCGGCGACAGCGTCCGCCGGGGCCTGCGCGACGGGCTGGGCGCCGGCGCCAATATGATCGTGAAGGAAGAATCCTACCACGTCGCCGACACCACCGTGGATTCGCAGATCCTGAATCTGCGCGCGGCGGGCGTCGAGGTCTTCTACAATTCGTCGACCCTCAAGCATTGTGCCCAGGCATCCAAGAAAGCGAACGAGCTCGGCTGGACGCCGGTGCAGTTCATTCTGAATACCAGCTCGGCGGTGGACCGCGTGCTGGCCGGCACGGGCGCACGACTCCAGGATGGAACCGTATCGAGCCTGTGGCACAAGAACCCGCAGGACAAGCGCTGGGACGACGACGCGGCGATGAACGAGTGGCGGGCGTTCATGCTCAAGTACTACCCGGAAGGCGATCGTACCGAACCAGGCTGTGTGCTGAGCGCGACCTACATGCAGGCGCTGATCCATGTGCTGGAGACATGCGGCAACGACCTCTCCGGCGAGAACATCATGGCCCAGGCCACCAGCATCGTGGACCTTCAGCTGCCGCTGGTCATTCCCGGCATCCTGGTCAATACATCGAAGACAAACTACAACCCTATCCGCCAGCTCCAGCTGATGAAGTTCGAGGGCGGAACCTGGACCATCTTCGGCCCGGTACGGCATGCGTGACTGCGGCGTAAGTTCTGGAAGCGCAACGCAAGCTGGACCGCCCCCCATCCCTACCCCTCCCCGCCACGGCTTCGCCGCGGGGGGAGGGAGGGGGCCTCACCTTTTAAGCTTGGAGAAGTTGGGCGAGGCGGCTTGCCGAACGGCCTCCCCCTTGTGGCGAGGCTGTCCCGTGCGGAGCGGATGGGGCTGGTGAGGGGTGAACCTCGACGCCCGCAGAACCTGCCGCAACCCTCACACCGCCAGATAGCCCCCGTCGACGGGCAGCATCACGCCGGTCACGAAGCTCGCCGCAGGCGACGCCAGGAAGACGGCGGCGCCGACGAGCTCTTCGGGCTGGCCCATGCGGCCCATCGGCGTATGGGCGAGCACCCGCTCAAGCCGCTCGGGATCCTCGCGGGTGCGCTCGGTCATCGCCGTCTCGATGAAGCCCGGCGCGATGGCGTTGACGCGGACGCCGTCCGCCGCCAGCTCGACCGCCAGCGCCTTGGTCATCTGCAGCACCGCCCCCTTCGAGGCGACATACGGCAGTGCGCCGCGCGCGCCGACGAAAGACAGCACCGAGCCGATGTTGATGATCGTGCCCTTCGTCTGCTTCAGCTGGGCGAGGAAGGCCCGCACGGTATTGTACGAGCCCGTGAGATTGACGCTCAGCGTCCGGTCCCACTTCTCGGCGGAATCGTCGTTCTCGAGCGGGCCGACCGCCGCGATGCCGGCGTTGTTGACCAGGATCGACACCGGCTGCTCGCGCTGGGTGCGCCGCGCCAGCGCGACGCTGGCCTCGCGGTCGGCGACGTCGAGCACGGCGGCCCAGGCGCGCCCGCCGGCCCGGCGGATTGTCTCGGCCGTCGCCTCGGCGACCTCCTCGTCCCGGTCGGTCACGACGAGGCAGGCCCCTGCGTCGGCGAGGCCGATGGCGATCGCCCGGCCGTTGCCCCGGCCTGCGCCGGTCACCAGCGCCACCTGCCCCTCGAGCGAAAACGATATGGCCATGCGCGATCCACCCTATGTTGTTGTCAGCCTCGACGGCTCCGGGCCGACGATCGTCGTCGACCCGCTGGCAGGCTATGCCAACGCTGATGGATGGGCGAGCGCACGTTTGCGGCGAGCCCGCGTCCTTGCTCCACGAGCGTCCCGAAGCATCTCACCGCTCGACCCGTGGCAGGCGGATTGCGTCGCTCATGTAGAGCGCTGCAGCCCGGGCCGTTCAGTCGAAGTGGAGTGGCTTGAGAAGGATATTGCTGATCGAGGCGAGAAGCACGCCGTCGGCCTCGCTCTGTTCCCGCACGACCCGCCATTCGGGATCGTTCAGGAATGCGGTCCAGCGCGCCTCTCGCTCGTCGTACGAGCCCCATTCGATAATGTAATAGATATCGTGATTAGAGGGACCCACAAGCACAGACCAATATCCCAAGACCTTGATGCCATGCCGGGGAAAATACGTCGTTGCCGCCGCCTTCAGGCGATCCAGCTCGGCATTCAGCTTCCCGGGCTGGCAATGATAGATGCGAAGCTCGTGAATCATTCGAATTCTTCCACCTTCGTATAAGCGCGAGACCAAACGACGTGCTGGAGACAGCGGTCGTCCTGCCAGAGCCGCCGCCACGTCGCGCCGCCCGGGGATATATATACCCTATTTTCCTATATATAGGCTATCTGAGCCGAAGCGGAGCGATATGAGCGCCGGCGGCAATCGCTCAGCGGGCGGCCGCCGCTTCATCGACGAGGCGGGCGACCTCGGACATGTCCGGCACCTGGCAGGCCGCCACATATTCCCGGCGCAGGCGTCGCACCAGCTCGGCCACCGTCGGGATGTCGTTGATGAGGTCGATGCCCTGGCCGGCGCTCCAGATCGTCTTCCACGGCTGGGCGTGCTCCGGCAGGTGGTCGTGCCGCATGCCCCGGCCCAGCGGCTCGGGCAGGTTGTCCGGATCGAGCCCGACGCGGCGGATCGATTCCAGCAGCCAGTTGGCGGGCACGCCCGCGACCTTGCCGGTGTAGACGAGGTCGGCAGACGTCTGGCTGACGAGGAGCTCCTTGTAGGCGGCCGGTGCCTCCGATTCGACCGTGGCGATGAAGCGGGTGCCGAGATAGGCAAGGTCGGCGCCCAGCACCTCCGCCGCGCGGATCGTCGCCCCATCGGAGACCGCGCCGGCCATGATGATGGTGCCGTCGTACATGGCCCGGATCGTCCGGATCAGCGCCAGATGGCTGATGGTGCCGGAGTGCCCGCCGCCGCCCGCGCCGATGCAGGTCAGGCCATCGGCCTGCGCCGCCATCGCCTTTTCGGCAAAGCGCAGGCTGGTCACGTCGTGGAACACCTTGAGGCCCACATCGTGAGCACGCCTGACGAGCGCGGTCGGATCACCGCCAACGGTGATCAGGATCTCGACGCCGTAGCGCTTGCAGACGTCGAAGTGCGCGGCGACCTCGTCCTCGGGCAGGCGCGTCGCCAGGTTCACGGCGATCGGCCCGATGCGAGCGCCCGTCTCCCCCGCGTGCCGATCGAGCGCCTCGCGGACGTCCTTCAGCCAGCTCTCGAACTGCGCGAAGGTCCGCGCGTTCTGGCGTGGCAGGCCGCCGATCAGGCCGGCCTTGCAGGCTTCGCGGACAAGGTCCGGCCCGCTGACCAGAAACATCGGCGCGCAGATCGCGGGTAGCACCAACGTGCTGCGAATGCTGGGATCGAGGGACATGGGCTCTCACACGCTCGCAGTGGAAGGGCTCGGCGGGCCGGAGGGCAAGTCCGGCGCCGTCGACTATGCGGGCCGGCGACGGCAACGTCAGCCCGTCTGCCGGCCAGGCCAGGCCAGGCCAGTGTAGGCCCTGCCCCACCCGCTGTGGCCCCCCGTTATCGAGGGCGGTGGACGATGGGTGCTTTGGCCCCATAATGGCGGCACGGGAGGAAAAATATGACAGCTCAACTCGAGGGTAAGGTCGCGGTCGTCACGGGCGGCGCGAGCGGCATCGGGCTCGCCGCGGTGGAGCGGCTGCTGGCGGCGGGCGCCGGCGTCGTCATGGCGGACCTGAACGAGGAGCGCGGCGCGGACGCACTGCGTGAGCTCGCTCACGACAAGCTTCGCTTCGTGGCGGCGGATGTCGCCGACGAGGCGCAAGTCGAACGGATGATGCGCACCGCGATCGATCAATTCGGGCGGCTCGATATCCTGTTCAACAACGCCGGGCTCGGGGGAGCCGTCGGGCCGATCACCGAGCTCGGCTACGACGACTGGCGCCGCACCTTCGACATCCTGGTCGGCGGCGTGTTTCTCGGCATCAAGCACGCCGCGCGGCTCATGATCGCCCAGGGCGACGGCGGCGTCATCGTCAACACCGCGTCGGTCGCCGGGACCGGGGCAGGCTATGGGCCGCAGGCCTATTCGGCGGCGAAGGCCGCCGTTATCAACCTCACCGAGACGGCCGCCATTGAACTGGCCCCGCACCGTGTTCGGGTCAACGCCATCTGCCCCGGCGTGATCTTCACGCAGCTCTGGATCGCCGGCGACGAGGAGGGTGCCGTCGATGCGATCCGCAGCTTCCAGCCGTGGCCGGACCAGGGCCGGCCACGCGACATCGCCGACGCCTTCATCTTCCTGGCGTCGGACCAGAGCGCCTTCGTGACCGGCCAGACGCTGACCGTCGATGGCGGCCTGACGGCGGCGCACGGCAATTTCTTCCAGGCCAGGGCGAGCAATCGCGCCCTGTCGACCCTGACCGGCTTCACTTACGGCACGACCGGGCGGCCCAACGTCATCACACGCCTCGACGCGAAAACGGTCACCTCGCGGGGCTGAACCACACACAACAGGGAGGGCATACCGATGAGCGGACGGTTGCAGGGAAAAGTCATTCTGGTCACGGGCGGCGGCTCCGGCATCGGCCGGGCGACGAGCCTGGTCGTGGGCCGCGAGGGCGCCAAGGTGATGGTCGCCGACGTCGACCAGGCCGGCGCCGAAGAGACGGGGGCCCGGATCACCGCGGCCGGCGGCACGGCCGCATCCATCCGCACGGACGTGACGAACGGCGCGGACGTGGAAGCAGCCGTGGCCGCCGCCGTCTCGCGCTACGGCCGGCTCGACGGCGCCTTCAACAACGCCGGCGTGCCCGGGCGCCTCAGCCGCCTGCTCGACGGCAGCGAGGCGGACTTCGACCGGATCATGGCGGTGAATGTGAAGGGCGTCTGGCTGTGCATGCGCGCCGAGCTGCGCCAGATGCAGGCCCAGGGCGGCCCCGCCGCCATCGTCAACACGTCGTCGGCGGCTGGCTTGCAGGGCGCGCGGGCCATGGCCGCCTACAGCGCCAGCAAGCACGCCGTCATCGGCCTCACCAAGTCGGTGGCGCTCGAGGTGGCCCAGTCGCCGATCCGCATCAATGCCGTCTGCCCGGGCGTGGTCGATACCCCGATGGTCAGCCAGATCATCGACGAGCGGGACTCGGTCCGCCGCGGCATGGAAGGCTCACAGCCGAACGGCCGCTTCGGCCGGCCGGAGGAGCTGGGCGAGGCGGTCGCCTGGCTGCTGTCGGACGCCGCCTCCTTCGTCACCGGCATCGGCATGCCGGTCGACGGCGGCATGACAAGCTGAGCGCCTGCGCTTCAAGCCGATGGATGGCCGGACCGAAACCCGACTATCCATCCGTCCCGGGGGGCTCGATACTGCGCTGTCGGCATGGGTCAGTACGCCGACAGTCTACTCCAGCCCCGTCTCCGGAAACATGCGCGCCCAGTCGCGGTGCGACTGGGCGAAGGCGTCGTCGAGGCGCTCGATGAACCGCACGGCCGCCGCCGACAGGGCACGGCGGGCCGGGTGGATCAGGTAGAACTCCAGCTCCAATGGCGGGTCGGTGCGGCGCACGGCGAGCTCGCCGCGGGAGACCTCGTTGATGACCGAGGTGACCGAGAGCAGCGTCACCCAGTCGCTGCGGCGCACCACCTCGAGCATGCCGTGCAAGCTGTCGATCTCGACGGCGCGGGCAACCGGCAGGCCGACCGAATGGATGTAGCGGTCGATCATGGTGCGCAAGCCGTTGTCGGGCGCCGGCAACACCAGCTTGAGCGGTGGTCCGTCCACGATCGGGCCCACCGCCCGCGCACCGTGCTCTGCCGACGACACCAGCACCAGCGGCTCGCCGGCGAGGCGGCGGATGATCAGCCGGCGGTCGACGGGCGGGACGGCGACGACGGCGAAGTCCACCTTGCCCGACAGCGTCCACTCCGTCAGCGGGCCGCTGAACGCCTCGGCGATGCGCACGGTGACATCCGGGTAATCGTCGAGATAGCCGGCCAGAAAGCGTGGCATCAGTCCCTTGGCCGCGGTCGGCGCCAGCCCGACGTTGATCGGGCCGGCGACATGGTCGACGCCGCTCACCACCGCTTTGCGTGCGCCGTCGACCTCGGCCAGCACCCGCTGGCAATGGCGATAGAACGTCTCGCCCGAGGCGGTCGGCTGGGTGCCGCGCGCCAGCCGCTCCAGCAGCTCGGTGCCGACCTCCGTCTCCAGGTCGCGGATGATGGCGCTGACGCTCGGCTGCGACAGGCTCAGCCGCTGGGCGGCGCGGTTGATGCTGCCCTCCTCGCAGACTGCGACGAAGGCCGTGATGTGGCGCAGCTCCATCCGATCAGCTCCTGGCTATAGCGCTGACCTATAGCTGACATCGCAACTTATCAGCTTTCGCCGCAAATCAAACCGGTGAAACTGATTGCCGGCGCCGGGCGAGGCCTGCACCGACGGCGGGACAGCTGTGGCAGCCCTATGGCTATAGCCTGGCCCGATAACACGCATAGGCAATCGCTCGATCCCCAGCCCGGTGGTTGAGCGTACCATCGCGGAAAAAGAGCAAGAGGGAGGCACGCATGGCGCGGCCCAAGGTCATTCTGCAGCTCTATCCCATGTTCGCCAGCGACGGCTTCGAGGATCGCATCAGGCGCCGCCCCATGGGCGTCGACCGCGCCATGTATCAAGAGGTCGTGCACGAGTGGACCGACATCGTGCTGGCGGCCGAGCGCATGGGCGTGTGGGGCGCCTCCACCATCGAGCATCACTTCCACTCGGAGGGCTACGAGGTCGGCCCCAACCCGGGCATCCTCAACGCCTATTGGGCGGCCAAGACGACGACGATCAACGTCGGTGCCATCGGCTACGTGATGGCGACGCAGGACCCGATCCGGGTCGCCGAAGAGACCGCCATCCTCGATCACCTGACCAAGGGCCGCTACTGGGTGGGCGTGGCGCGCGGCTACCAGTCGCGCTGGGCCAACGTGCTCGGCCAATGGGCGGGGTCCGTCGCCACCGTGTCCGACGGCAGCGCCAACGACCAGAAGAACCGCGACGTCTTCGAGGAGCGCGTCGACCAGCTGATCAAGTGCTGGACCGAGGATTCCGTCGTCCTCGACGGCCCGACCTACAAGGCCCCCTACCCGCTCTCGGGCATCGCCGGCTATCCGGCTGCAACGACGGCGAAGCTCGCGGGCGTTCCCGGCGAGGTCGACGACCAGGGCAACGTCGCCCGCGTCGCCGTGGTGCCCAAGCCCTACCAGCGGCCGCATCCGCAGATCTTCTGCGCCACCACCAAGAGCAAGGACAGCGTGGAGTTCTGCGCCAAGCGCGGCTTCGTGCCCACCTACTTCTCGCCGACGCCTCAGGTCGCCGAGAGCGCCCGCTTCTACCTCGACGTGGCCCGCCGGCACGGCTTCGACTTCAAGCTGGGCGAACGGCAGAACGTGGTGCGTTATCCGCACATCACCAAGACGCGGGCCGAGTTCGACGATCGCCTGCGCAAGTACGACCTCGACATCTACCGCAACTTCTACGGCCCATTCTTCCCGCAGCTGCCGCAGGGCGACGACGATACCCTCGTCGAGGGCATGAAGCAGAGCGACCTCTTCGTCGGCGGCACGCTCCAGGACAACAAGGACGTCTGGCGCAGGATCTACGACCAGGTGCCGTGCGAGTACATCACCCTCATCTGGCATTGGGCCCAATGCCCGAAGGAGGTGATGCTGGAGGAGCTCGACCTGTTCATGCGCGAAGTGGTGCCGCTGCTCGACGCGGCGGAGTACCGGGCGGCTGCCGAATAGGCGGCCCCGAGCCCCGCACCCGGAGCGCTTGCCCATGCCCCGCCCCAATCCGATCGACGGCTTCGCGGTCGATCCCCGCACGGTCGGCTACGTCGGCCATGATCTCCAGCGCCCGGAATGCCTGCTCGCCGAGCGCGACGGCTCGATCTGGGCGGCGGACGCCCGCGGCGGCGTGCTGCTGATCCGCCCCGACGGCAGCCAGCACGTGGTCGCGCCCGGATCTGCGGGAGCAAAGTCCGCCGGAGAAGGGACCGACGGTCCGGCGCAGGCCGAGCCGGTCGACGAGGCCGCACGGTTCACGCAGGGCTCGTTGCCCAACGGGCTCGCCGTGGCGGCCAACGGCGATTTCCTCATCGCCAACTTCGGCACCGACCGCGTCGAGCGCCTGAGCCGTGACGGCGCCAGCACCGTGGTGGTCGACAGCGTCGACGGCGAGCCGATCGGCAAGGTCAACTTCGTCCTGCGCGACAGCAAGGACCGATTGTGGATCACCGTCTCGACGCGCATCGTCAACTGGATGGAGGCGATGCGACCGGGCGTCAGCGACGGCTTCGTCGCGCTCTACGACGGCCGCACCACCCGCATCGTCGCCGACGGCTTCGCCTTCACCAACGAGATCCGGCTCGATGCCAAGGAGGAGTGGCTCTACGTCGTCGAGACCTGCCGCCGCCGCATCACCCGGTTGAAGGTGGCAGAGGACGGCTCGCTGAGCCAGCGCGAAACCTTCGGACCGAGCGACACCGGTGCCTTCATCGATGGCATCGCCTTCGATGCGCACGGCAACCTGTGGGGCACGCAGGTGATGACCGACCGGATCTTCGCCATCACCCCCGACGGCGACTTCCGCATCATCCTCGACGACGACAATCCCGAGCCGAGCCGCATCCTCAACGACGCCTTCGCGCGCGACGAGGTGACGCCCGAGATGATGCTCGCCGCCGGCGGTACCATCGCGCCATGGTTCGCGAGCGTCGCCTTCGGCGGACCTGACCTGAGGACGGTCTACATCGGCAGCCTCCGCGGCACGCGCATCCCGACATTTCGCGCGCCGGTGGCAGGACTGCCCATGGTACACTGGTAGCAACAAAGTTCCGGCAGCCGGCCGCGAGACGCCGGCGCAGATGGGGAGGAGACGATGACGAGATTGACTGAGCCTGGTCGGGCACTGGCGTGGGCGCTCGGCGCCGGTCTCCTGGCCGCCGCGGCCGGTCCGGCCGCGGCGCAGACGCCCGAGCCGATCAAGATCGGCGCTGTGCTGTGCCTGACCGGACCGGGCGCCGGCCTCGGCCAGGCCGAGCGCAACGGCATCCAGCTCGCCGAGAAGGCCATCAACGACGCCGGCGGCGTGGGCGGCCGGCCGATCAAGGTGCTGATCGAGGACGACGGCTCCAAGCCCGATATCGCCAAGCAGAAGGCCGAGGGGCTCATCTTCAACGACAAGGTCGTCGCCATGATCGGCGGCTCGCTCACCGCCTCGACCGGCGCCATCGCCGCGCTCACCAACGGCGAGCAGATGGCCGAAGTGGCGCTGACCGGCCTCGGGCCTGCGGTCGAGCTCACCTACAAATCCGTCTACCACGTGCTGCCGCCGCAGAGCCTCAACGCCAAGGCCATGCTCGAGTACACCAAGGCAAGCAAATTCAAGAAGATCGGCGTGCTGCACGATTCCGGCTACGGCCAGCTGGTGTTCAGCAACCTCAAGACCATGGCGCCGACCTACGGGGTCGAGTTCGTTGCCGTCGAGAAGTTCGAGGTCGGTGCCTCAGACGTCTCGGCCCAGGCCGCCAAGGTGCGGGCGGCCGAGCCGGAGGCCGTCTACGTCATCGCCACCTCGCCGGTGCCGTTCCGCAGCGCCCGCCAGGTCAAGATCAGCCAGCCGATCATCTCAGCCATCGGCTCCTCGGCTTATGACTACGTGCGTGGCATGGGCGAGTTCGGCGACGACATCGTCTTCCCCGAGTTCGTCGTCGGCGAGGACCCCGAGCCGCAACAGAAGGCCTTCGTCGAACTTTACCAGAAGACCCACAACGCCCTGCCGAAGAACTACGAGGCCGCCGGCTGGGACGCGGTCAACATCGTCGCGCAGGCGCTTGCCAAGGCCGGTCCGAACGCCGACCGTCAGGCCGTCGCCCAAGCGATGCGCGCCCCGTTCAAGGGCGTCATGGCCAACTACGACTTTTCGGCCGCCGATCTCACCGGCATCGACCTGTCGAGCTACGTCTATTCCAAGCTGGTCAAGGGCCAGTTCACCCGCCTGCCGTTCAAGGTCGGCTCGTGACCGCGCTCCGTCACGTCCACGTCATGGTCGGGCTTGACCCGACCATCCATCGTCGCATGGACGTCAGCCCGCCAGGGCTGGCCGAACGGGGCGTTCCTCAGCGGATGGATGGTCGGGTCAAGCCCGACCATGACAGTGTGGACCGGCGGGGCGAGCCATGACCACCACCCTGTTCATCCAGTCGCTGCTGTCGGGGCTGACCAACGGCTTCGTCTACGGGCTGATCGGGCTCGGCATCTCCGTCATCTTCCGCGGCACGCGGGTGGTCAACGCCATGCAGGGTGACTTTGCCCTGGTTGCGGGCATCGCCGCCTACCTGGCACTGGACCGGCTCGGCCTGCCGATCGCCGTGGGCTTCCTCGGCGGCATCGTCGCCGGCGCCGTGGTCGGCTGGGCCGTCGAGCTGCTGCTGGTGCGGCCCACCCAGGCACGCGGCGGCAGCGAGGACTCGCTGCTGCTGGTGACGCTCGGCGGCGCCTTCGCGGTCTCGGCCGCGGTGCTGCTGTTCTTCGGCCGCGACACCCGCTCCATGCCGGGCTTCGGCGGCGACCGCTCCCTCGATGTCTTCGACGCGGCCATCCGCGTGCACGCGGTGTGGCTGATCGTCATCGCCGTCGTGGTCGTGGTGGCGCTCAGGCTGTTCTACCAACGCACGCCGCTCGGCCAGTCGATCCTGGCCGCCTCCATCGATCCGGAGGGCGCGGCCACCATCGGCATCAACGTGCCGCGCATGCGCACTCTCACCTTCATGATGGGCGGTGCCGTCGGCGGCGTCGCCGGCGTGCTGGTCGCGCCGCTGATCACCATCCACTACGAGATGGGGCTGATGCTGACCTTGAAGGGCTTCACCGCCGCCATCGTCGGCGGCCTCGGCAACCCGTTCGGCGCCATCATGGGTGGCCTGCTGCTCGGCCTGGTCGAGGCCATGGCCATCGTCTTCGTATCGTCCGGCTACAAGGACGTCATCGCCATGAGCCTGCTGATCCTGATCATGATCGCCATGCCCAACGGCTTGCTCGGCCACCGGGGGCGCGTCGGCGGATGAGCGTGGAACCGATCCGGGCGCCGGCGCCTCCCCTCGCCCACCGCCACGTCCGCCGGCTCGTCGTCGGTGCGCTGGGCCTGGCCGGCATCGCCGTCTGGGCGGCACTGCCGCAACTGCTCTCGCGCGGCACGGTCGACCTGCTGGTGTTCACGGCGCTCTACGCGATCGCCGGCCTCGGCGTGGCCTTCCTGCTCGGCCAGTGCGGCATCGTTTCGCTGGCGCAGAGCGTCTTCTACGGCATCGGCGCCTACGCCACGGCCTATTGCTGCACCGCCTGGGGTTGGCCGTGGTATGCGGCGCTCGTTCTCGGGATGGGGATTGCCGGCGCCACGGCGCTGGTCATCGGCTGGCCGATCCTGCGCCTGTCCGGCTACTTCCTTGCGCTGGCGACGCTGGCGCTGGCAACCATCGGCCACGTGCTGTTCCTCGAGTGGGATTGGCTGACCGGCGGCACGCTCGGGGTCGGCGGCATCCCGCAGATCTCGCTGTTCGGCCTGGTGCTGAACACGCCGCAGAAATTCTACTATTTCGTCTGGCCGGTGGCGGCGCTGATCTTCTGGCTGCACTACAACCTGCTCCACTCGCGCAGTGGCTACGCCATGCGGGCCATGCGCGACGCACCTGCCGCCGCCCTGGTGCTCGGCATCGACGTACACAGGCTCAAGGTGCGCATTTTCGTGCTGAGCGCCCTGCTCGGCGCGCTCGCCGGCAGCCTGTTCGCCAACTACGTCTCGTTCGTCAGCGTCGACAGCTTCGGCGTCGACCGCGCCGTGAGCTTTCTGCTGCTGGCGGTCGTGGGCGGCGCCCAGACGGTGATCGGCGCCGTCTTCGGCGCGGCCTTCGTCACCCTGGTGCCCAACCTGTTGAGCCGGATCGGCGACGTGCACCCCTTGCTGTTCGCCGGCGTGCTGGTGCTCGTCGTCATCTTCCTGCCGCAGGGCATGGGTGGGCTCGTCACCAACCTTGTGCACCGCCTCTGGCCGCCCGCCCCGCCCGCGCCCGGGAGCGGGACATGACGGCCGCGGCCATCTCCCTCCCCGCCGCCCGGACCGCGGCTCCCGGCGTCGCGCTGCTGGAGGTCCGTGCCGTCACCAAGTCGTTCGGCGGCCTGCATGTGCTGCGCAACGTCGACCTCACCATCGCCACGGGCAGCATCACCGGCCTGATCGGGCCGAACGGCGCCGGCAAGAGCACGCTGTTCAACATCGTCTCCGGCTTTCTCGCGCCAGACCGCGGCGAGGTGATCTACCACGGCCGGCCGATGCGCCGCGTCAGCGTCGTCGACCGCAGCCGCTCCGGGCTGGTGCGGACATTCCAGACGCCGCAGGTGTTCGCCCACCTCACCGTGCGCGAGAACCTGGTCGCCGGCTGCCACAAGCTCGGCCGCAGCGGCATGCTCGCCGACATGCTGGGGCTGCCGGTGTCCCGACGTGAGCTGGCGCAGATGCGGCGGCGCGCGGCGCTGACCGCGGCGCGCTTCGGCCTCGAGCCGGTGGCCGACGTCAAGGCCGGCAAGCTGCCGGTCGGCCAGCAGCGCCTGCTGGAGCTGGCCCGCGCGGCCATCGCCGAGCCGGAGCTGCTGTGCCTCGACGAGCCTTCGTCGGGGCTCAACGCCGACGAGGTCGACCAGCTGGCGCGGACGCTGATCCAGCTCAACGACGAAGGCATGACCATCTTCCTGGTGTCGCACGACATGGAGCTGATGGGCTGCGCCGCAACGGTCAACGTGCTGTGCTTCGGCGAGACCATCGCCTGCGGCCCGTTCGCGGCGGTGAAGACCGACCCGCGCGTGCGCGAAGCCTACCTGGGGGCGTGAGCATGGCCGCAGCCCTCCTTGCCAACGGCGGTGCTCCGACGATGCTGAGCGTCGAGGGCGTATCCGCCGGCTACGGCGATATCCTGGTCCTGCGCGACCTCTCGCTCGCCGTCGCGCGCAACGAGAGCGTCGCCGTCATCGGCCCCAACGGGGCCGGCAAGAGCACCCTGGTGCGCACGCTGTGCGGTCTGACCGCCGCCCGCGCCGGGCGCATCGTCAAGGACGGCGTGGCGATCGAGCAGTTGCCGCCCCACCGCCGCCCGGCGACGGGCATCGCCGCCGTGCTGGAGAACCGGCGCCTGTTCGGCGAGCTCTCGGTCAAGACCAACCTGGACCTCGCCGCCCGCGAAGGCGACAAGCGCCCCGCCAATGCCCGCCGTTTCGACCAGGCCAGCCTGCTCGAACTGTTCCCGTTCATGCGGGAGCGGCTCGGTGCCTCGATCCAGCTCCTGAGCGGCGGCGAGCAGCAGATGGTGGCGATTGCCCGCGCCCTGCTGTTGCAGCCCGACCTGCTGGTGCTGGACGAGCCGTCCACCGGCCTGGCGCCGAAGATCGTCAAGAGCCTCGTCGACGTCATCGCCCGCATCCGGCATCAGGGCGTCGGCATCCTGCTGGTCGAGCAGAACGTGGCGCTGGCCACGGAAGCCGCCGACCGCGCCTACGTCATGAGCCTGGGCCGCGTGACGCGCACCATTCCGCCGGAGCAGTGGCACAGCGCCCAGGGCGATGCCGAGATCGCCAAGGCGTATCTGGGGGCGTGACGCACGTCGCGGCCGGGTGCGGACACCCGGCCGCGATGGCCCCCCGAACAGTGAGCGCAGCCGTCCCCCGTAGATGCGCCGGCCCCCCGGCGGCGCGTCGCGTCGGCCGAGCTTACTGGCCCTGGTGATTCTTGATCATGTCGTCGATCTGCTTCTTCACCGCATCCAGGTTGAACGAGGCCGGGTCCTGCATGGGCGGGAAGTCGATCGCCGTCTTGGCGAGGTCCGCCACCGCCTGCTGGACGCTGACGAAGCGCCAGAACTCCCGGGCGTAGAAGTCGTTCATGTAGCCGCCGCCCAGGCTGTTCAGGTTCTCGCCCCGGATCGACGGCGTGCGCTCGAACGGATCCTGACGGATGTTGACGATGGTGGGCATGTCGGTGGTCACCTTCTCGCCCGGCCAGCCATAGGGCTGCTGGTAGAACTGGAACTTGAAGTCGTCGAGACGGATCGCGCCGAGCTTCGGGCCGCCGAAGTAGAACAGCTCGTGGCGGGCGGACGGTCCCTTGCCGCTGATCAGGTCCATCTGGTTGTAGCCGTCCAGATGGTTCTTATAGGTGCGGTCGCCGAGCTTCACGCCCTTCAGCAGCTGCTCCTTGATATCGGGAACGCCGGCGGCGGCGGCCAGCGTCGGCAGCCAGTCGAGTCCCGACATCATCTCGTTCTGAACGGTGCCGGGCTTGACCGTGCCGGGCCAGCGGATGATGGCCGGCACCCGGAAGCCGCCTTCGTTGACGGTACCCTTGGTCGCCTTGAACGGTGTCATGCCGCCGTCCGGCCAGGTGAAGACCTCGGCACCGTTGTCGGTGGTGAAGATCACGATCGTATTGTCGGCCTCGCCGGTGTCCTGGAGGTGCTTCAGGAGATCACCGACGTTGTCGTCGAGCTGGGCCATGCCCGCTTCCTCGACGCCGTAGTTGGTCCTGCTGTTCATCAGCGCCTGATACTTGGGCGAGAGATAGGTGAAGACGTGCATGCGCGTCGTGTTGTGCCAGATGAAGAACGGCTTTCCGTCGCGCTTGGCCTTGTCCATGAAGGCCTTGCTCTGATCGACCAGCACGCTGTCGAAGGTCTCCATGTCGTACTTGGCTTTCCGGCCTTCCTGCCAGTTCTGCCGGCCGGTCATGTTGGGGAACGGCGCAAGCGGTCCCTCATCGACGACGCGCTGCTTGCCCACCCGGCCCCAGCGCGGCATCTCCGTCGCGTCGTCGGTATCCGTGGCGTAGGAGTGAACCAGGTTGCGCGGACCGGTCTTGTCGATCCAGTCTTGCGGATAGTCGAACCAGTAGGGGTCCGACATCGCATCGAGATGATAGAGGTAGCCGAAGAATTCATCGAAGCCGTGAACGGTCGGCAGATACTTGTTCAGGTCACCGAGATGGTTCTTGCCGAACTGCCCGGTGGCGTAACCCTGCGACTTGAGCACCGTGGCCAGCGTGACGGCCTGGTCGGGCAGCCCGACGTCGGCGCCGGCCTGCCCGACCGTGGTCAAGCCGGTGCGCAACGGCAGTTCGCCCGTGATGAAGTTGGCACGGCCGGCGGTGCAGCTCGCCTCGGCATAATAGTCGGTGAAGCGCATTCCGTCCGCCGCCAGGCGATCGAGGTTCGGCGTCTTGCCCGACATGATGCCCTGGTGGTAGGCGCCGATATTGAACCAGCCGACGTCGTCGCCCATGATGACAAGAATGTTCGGCCGCCTTTGCGGTGTCTGGGCTTGAGCGATCGGCGAAATCGTCAGCAGCGACAACGTCGCAGCAGCGACTCCCGTGGAAATTCCACCCAATTTCATTGTTTCGCCTCCCGTGCACTACGGTCGCCGAAACTCTCGCTCCCAGTCGTCAGCGTCTATGCATTTTCGGCTAAACTTGCGGCCACCGAGCTTTTCCCGCCGGCGGGCAGGAGCAGCCCCACGGCGTGCCGCGGGCTCCTGGATTTAACGGGAGCCGGAGGATGGGCCGGAGTCACAGCCAACGAACAGGTCGTCACCCTTGCCGCGGCCCGCAGGCGCATGACCGAAGCGGGCCTGCCGCGACAGCGTCCACACCATCGCGATCGCGGCGCGTACGGCGCGCATGTCGTGTCCTGCCAGGCGCACGCTGAAGCCGTTTCCATCGCCGGGAAGCTCGCTCGTCGCGCCGTAGAGGCCCGGGATGCGCGTCAGCTTCGCCGACACGTCGGCCATCAGCGCTTCGCCGCCGCCCGGCACCAGCACGTAGACCGAGCCGAAGGCGGCGAACGTGGCCGTGCGCCCACGCGCCGGCTGCTGGATGTCCTGCCTGTCGATCAGCACCGGATCGCCGCCGCGCCGCAGGGTCACGGTCGAGCGCAGGCGCCGGAAGGCGCGGCTTTCGCCCACCGGATCGTGCGTGGTGAAGGCGTCGGCGGCGAGGACGAAGCCGTCGGGCTCGCAGTCGATCTCGATCGTCTGATCCAGGGCCGCGCCGGGAAACAGGATGCGCGGCTCGGGCACGTATTCCAGATGGCCGCGGTCCTCGATGCGGATGTGGACGGCCTCCGTCGCCATCTCCGCGGCGCCGGCGCGGTGGACGGGCGAGGCCCCCTGCGTCGTCACGTAGGCGGCTGCGCCGCGCCGCACCTCGAGGCGTTGCCGCAGGCTGTCCTCACCGTGCACCGCGCCGCTGCTCGTCTGCACGAACAGCGAGAGCACCTGCGGCGCGGCGCGCTCCAGCTCGAACGTCCGCGTCAGCGCGTAGGGCCAGCGAAAGACGCGGCGCTCCAGAACGGTGCGATCATGCCGGCGTGCGAAGACAAGGTCGAGCTGCGGCCGCGGATCTGCCATCACTGTCAGGCGCGGAACAGCACTTGGCGCTCAAGCATCTCCACGACGGCGTCGATGCCCTCGCCGCTGCGGCAGTTGGTGAGCAGCACGGGGCGGTCGTCGCGCACCGCCCGGGCCTGCTCGTGCATGAGCTTCAGGTCGACACCGACATGCGGCGCCAGATCCGTCTTGTTGATGACCAGCAGGTCGCAGCGGATGACCCCCGGCCCGCGCTTGCGCGGGATGTCGTCGCCGCCGCCGACGTCGATGACGAACATCCAGAAGTCGGTGAGATCGCGCGAGAAGGTCGACGCCAGGTTGTCGCCGCCGCTCTCGAGCAGGATGAGCTCCACGCCGGGAAAGCGGCGCTCGAGCTCGTCGGCCGCTTCGATGTTCAGGGTCGGATCCTCGCGGATCACCGTGTGCGGGCAGGCGCCGGCCTCGACCGCCGAGACCCGGGCGGGATCGATCAAGCCGGAGCGCCGGATGCGCTCGGCGTCCTCCGCCGTGACGAGGTCGTTGGTGATGACGGCAAGGTCGACGCCCCGCGCCGCAAGCGCCGGGATCAGGCGCTCGACCAGCGCGGTCTTGCCGGAGCCCACCGGGCCGCCGATGCCGACCCGCGCCGCCGGAAGCCGCGGCGCCGTCGCGTTGGCTGGTTGCGTCATCGCAGCATGTACCTCCGCGCCAGCGGCACCTTGGCGGCAGGCGGGCACATCAGCAGCTTGCCGTCGGCCCGCACCTCGAAGGTCTGCGGGTCCACCTCGACCACCGGCAGGGCATCGTTGCGCACCATGTCGCGCTTGCGCAAGGCCCGCACGTTCTTGATCGGCACCATGGCCTTGCGCAGGCCGAGCTTGCGGCTCACCTCGGCCTCCTGCACCAGCTTCGACACGAAGGTGACGCCCAGGTGCTGCGGCGCCTGGCCCAGATAGCCCCACATGCGCCGCTGGATCATCGGCTCGGCCACCGGCAGGCTGCCGTTGCCGTCGCCCATGGCGGCCCAGACGACGAAGCCGTTCTTGATCACCATGGCGGGCTTGATGCCGAACGAGGCGCGCGGCCAGATCACCAGGTCGGCCATCTTGCCGGGCTCGATCGAGCCGACCTCGTGGTCGATGCCCACGGCAATGGCCGGATTGATGGTGAGCTTGGCGATATAGCGCTTGATGCGCTCGTTGTCGGCGATCGCCGTCGTCTCCTCCGGCAGGCGGCCGACGCGCTGCTTCATGACGCTGGCAAGCTGCCAGCAGTTGGCCACGTTCTCCGCCAGCCGTCCCATGCCCTGGGTGTCGGTGCCGAAGATCGAGATGGCGCCCATGTCGTGCAGGAAGTCCTCGGCCGCGATGGTCTGGGCGCGCAGGCGCGCCTCGCCGAAGGCCACGTCCTCGGGCACGTTGGGGCTGAGCTGGTGACAGATCATCGCCATCGGCACGCCCTCCTCCAGCCCATAGGCGGTGAAGGGATTGGTGGGGTTGGTCGAGGACGGGATGACGTTGTCGTAGGAGACGACCTTGAGCAGATCCGGAGCATGGCCGCCGCCGGCGCCCTCCACATGGTACATGTGGATGGTGCGCCCGCCGATGGCGGCCATGGTGTCCTCGCAGAAGCCGAACTCGTTGATCGAGTCGGTGTGCAGGTGGACGGCGAAGTCGTTGCGATCGGCCGCCACCAGGCTCTGGTCGATCACAGACGGGGCGGCGCCGAAATCCTCGTGGATCTTGACCGACATGCCGCCGGCCGCCACCGCCGCCTCGACCGCCGCCGCGCTCGACGCGCCGCGCCCGAACAGGGCGTAGTTGAGCGGCGAGAACTCGGTCGCCTGCAGGAAGCGCCCGAAGGTCGCGTCGCTGCCGCTGCCCACATCGAAGACGGGGCCCGAGCCGTTGCCGATCATCGTCGTGGTGCCGCCGGCAAGCGCGTGCTCGGATTGCTCCGGCGAGCTCATGTGGGCATGGGATTCGATGGCGCCCGCGGTGACGATGAAGCCGGCGCCGAAGACCGGTGAGGTGGATGCGCCCACCACCAGCTCAGGATGCACGCCCGGCATGGTGTCGGGGTTGCCCGCCTTGCCGATGCCGACGATGCGGCCGTCACGGATGCCGATGTCGCCTTTGACGATCCCGGCCACCGCATCGATGATGGTCGCGTTCTTGATGACGATGTCGAGGATCTTGTCGGCGGATGTGCGGTGGGCGCAGACGGCCTCGCCGTCGCGCAGGTTCTTGCCGGCGCCCACGAGCAGCTCGTGCCCGTAGACCGCATAGTCGTGCTCGATCTCGGCGAGCAGCTCGGTATCACCCAGGCGGATGACGTCCCCCTTGGTCGGCCCGTAGAGTTCGGCGTAGGCCCGCCGGCTCAATGTCGTCGACATGGATTGCCTCCTATACGCCCAGGTAGCCGCGGGCCTTGGCCAGGCCGAGCGCGCGTTGCTTGGCCCCGGGCTCGTCCAGCGGCCCGTTCACCAGGCCGGCCTGGCCGCGGACGATGCGATCGCCGCCGATCGGCACCAGACGCACCGACTTGACCACGCCTGGCTCGAAGCGAATCCCCAGTCCGGCCGGGCGATCGATCTTCATGCCCCAGCTCGCGGCCCGGTCGAACGAGAGCGCTCGGTTCACCTCGAAGAAATGCGTATGGCTGCGGACCTGCACGTCGCGATCACCCGTGTTGACGACGTCGATCGTCACCACCGGCACATCGGCGAAGATCTCGATGTCATCATCCGGGGAGATGATCTCGCCGGGGCTGACGCCCTCCGGCACCGGCTTCTCGCCGGGACCGATCGGCTCGAACAGGGCGATCACCTTGGTGCCCTCGGCGAACAGGCACTCGATGTAGAGCATGGACACCATGTCGGCGACGCCCGGCTCCACGTCGTCCGTGGTCAGCAGGCGGCCCGCCATGTCGCGGATCTCCTCGTAGGGCATGTCCTTGCGGGCGGCGAGCATCACCTCGTCGGTCAACAGCGCGACCGCCTCCGGATGGCTGAGCCGAATGCCGAGCGAGCGGTTCCGCCGGGCCATTTCGGCGGCCGTGAAGACGATCAGCCGATCCATCTCGGTGGGCGATAGATTCATCATGGCCTGACCTCGGCTTCAGGTGGTGAACATGCGCGTGGCACGGGAATGGGCGCGTGAGACCGCGATATCGATGAGCGGCGTGAAGCTCCACGGTATGGCGTCGTCGGGGACGGGCTCCGCCAGCAGGGCCGCAAGCTCGCGCCGGGCCGTATCGAGGCATCTCTGCGCGTCGACGTGCCCGATGCTTCCGAGCCGCACGGCAGCGCTGACCAGCCCATTGACCATCGTCCAGCCGGACACCAGCTCGGCCGACGGCAGTTCCAGGCCGGCGTCGCGGTACACCACGGCCTGGGCGACGGGCAGATGGCCGCAGCGGGGATTGTCGGCCAGCGTGGCGCGGTAGTCGATGGAGAGAGCCCCGCCGGTGCGGGCCGAGACACCGAGCAGCGCCCGGCCGGCGCGGCGGGAGCCCTCGCGCATGGGCTGCGATGGCGTCGCGGTCTCGATGTACCGATCGACGGTGGCGAGCGCCGAGAGATCGCCCGCCCGGTAGGCGCGTGCCAGCAGCGGCCGGTCCATGCTGTTCCAGCGCGACGACAGTTGTTCCCGGATGAAGTCGTCGAGGTCCTGCCGCCCATCCAGCAGGCCGTCGGCCACCAGTCCCTCGATACCCCAGGAGAAGGCGAAGCCCCCGGCGGGATAGGCGCTGTCGCCGTACTGCATCAGCGCCAGCACCGTGCCGACGTCAATCATCGGCGAGTTCGACGACACTGCCGTCGCCGAGGAGATCGACAAGGCGCGCGCGATAGCCCGCAAGGTCGCCATCCAGCAGCACGACCAGGCAGCCCTCTTCGAAGCGCACCCGCCAGTGCAGATTGCCCGCGTGCCAGCCGAGCTTGAGCGCCGCCGTCTCGCCGGCGGGCCGCAGCTTCCAGAGCCGCTGGCGACCGAAGCGCGCGATGATCGCCCGCTCGCCGTCGATGTGGAGCAGCGCCCCGTCCCGGAGCTCCTCGTCGCGGTCAAGGCTGACGGCGCAGTCCGTGCCCCGGTCGGACGTCAGCCGGAAGCGCTTGCGGCCTGCCTCTTCCGGCGGCACGAAGAGCAATTCGATCCCACCCCGGTGCTCCAGCGCATGCAGCTGCGCGCGAAACGGCGCGTCCGTCTCGTATCCGACGATGCCGTGCAGTCGCAGCATGGGCCTTCCATGACGTTGCTGATCGAGTCTTGGGTTGATGCATGGCCGGGTCAAGCCCGGGATGACGGCAGGGGATGCTCGTCACGACGGCACGGCCAGGACCCGCACCGGATCGTCCACCGACACCCGGCCGGGCGTCGTCAGCACCGCGTAGGCGCCGAGGCAGGGGTAGGTCCCGGGGCCGAGCAGCTCGAAGGGGATGCTGTTCCTCGCCGCGACCTGGGACACCGCGCCGGGTGCGCGCGCATAGTCGCCGTGGGCCAGCATCGGCACGGCGCAGCGCGGGGTCGGTGCGATGATCTTGAGCACGACGTCGGGCCCGATGGCGAGCTCGGCGCCAAGCCAGTGGTTCTCGGCGAACGGCGGAACATCCATGTCGAGGACGATGTTCGGCCGGTAGCGATCCGCGACGATGGCGTCGTTCGGGCACGCGTCGTCGATGGCCGTGAGGCTGGCGCGCGTCATCACATGGTACGGCGCGAAATCGAAGAAGCCGCCCTCGGGCGAGCCCTGCGCCAGCACCAGCTCGATCGAGTCCGCCGGTCCGTCCTCCCCCGCCGCCAGGACGTCCTCGGGCACGGCCCGGTCCAGCGCCAGGCCGGCCGTGGCGCGCTGCTCGAGCCGCACCGCGCGGCCAAGCGCCTGCGACATGGCCTCGTCGAGCTCCGCGTCCGTGATGCTCAGCCATTGGCCATCGGGAAAGCGCACGCCGACGGTGCCGTCGGCGCCCGTCGCACCCTGGAAGGCCAGCAGACCGCGCCAGAGCTTCGGCCGCTTGGCGCTCGCCACCTTGCCGGTCTCGACGTCGACGAAGGCAAAGGCGCGATCGCCGGCCATGCCCGCGCCGGCCAGGAGCGCCGATGGCACGGCCTCCCCCAGCAGCGATTTGACCGGATAGCGCCGGAGCGCCGACACGTGGCCTGCCTGCATCATATCCCCCGAACTGCCGGCGCTGGAACGCAAGCGCCATGCCATCAGCTGCCCTCGCGGAAGCAGTCGCGCACCTCAGCCGGCTGCTACCGCCCGCACCGTTGCGGATGCCTCCAGGCTGGTATCTCCGGCAAGCTCCTGTCCGAAGGCGGCAAAACAGGTAGAACGGCGCGAGCCGCCCGAAGATGGTGCGCGGAACAAGGGAGCGAGACAAGATGAGCACGGTCACCACCGCGACGCAGGTCCTGGACAAATCCGAGGTCGACCGCCGTATCTCCCAGGCGGCGGCGGGCCTGCGCGGCCTGGGCGTCGGCCCCGGCGACGGGGTGGCGCTGTGCCTGCGCAACGACGTCGCCTTCTTCGAGGTCAGCATGGGTGCCGGCCAGATCGGCGCCTACCCCGTTGCCGTCAACTGGCACTACACGGTCGACGAGTTCCGCTACCTGCTCCAGGACTGCGAGGCCAAGGTCCTGGTCATCCACGCCGATCTGCTGCGCGGCCTGCGCGAGGCGATCCCCGCCGGCGTCGCCGTCCTGGTCGTTCCCGTCGAGGAGGCCATCACCCGCGCCTACGGCATCAGCGCGGAGCGCGCCCGCGTCGAGCCGGGCGACACCGACTGGAACGTGTGGCGCGAGGGCTTTCCGGCCCGGGACGAGCCGCCGGCCGACATGCCGAGCACCATCATCTACACGTCGGGCACGACGGGCCGGCCCAAGGGCGTGCGCCGGCCGCGGGCCAGCGCCGACGAGGCCGCGGTGCGCACGCGGATGCTGGCGATCTCGTACGGCTTCGCCGACTACCTGGACAGGCCCGAGGACATCACCATGGCCGTGGTCGGGCCGATCTATCACTCGGCCCCCAATGCCAACGCCAATTTCTCCTACAAGCTCGGCGCCAACATCGTCATCACCCCGCGCTTCGATCCGCTGGAGCTGCTGGCGCTGATCGAGCGGCATCACATCACCCACCTCAACATGGTGCCGATCATGTTCAACCGGCTGCTGAAGCTCCCGGAGGAGGAGCGCAAGCGCTATGACCTCTCGTCGCTGCGCTTCGTCGCCCATGCCGCGGCCCCCTGCTCGCCGGCGGTCAAGCGGGCCATGATCGAATGGTGGGGCCCGGTCATCAACGAGTACTACGGCTCGACCGAGATGGGGAACATCACCTTCTGCTCGTCGCAGGAATGGCTCGACCACCCCGGCACCGTCGGACGGCCGCTGATGCCGGGGACCGAAATCCGCATCCTCGGCGCCGACGGCCAACCGCTGGGCACGGGCGAGATCGGCGAGGTCGCCGCACGCGTGCACGGCATGGGCGACTTCACCTATCACGGCGACGACGCCAAGCGCCGCAAGGCCGACCGCGACGGCATGATCGCGCCGGGCGACGTCGGCTATTTCGACGCCGACGGCTTCCTCTACCTGTGCGACCGCGCCAACGACATGATCATCTCCGGCGGCGTCAACATCTACCCGGCCGAGATCGAGGCGCAGTTGCACGCCATGCCCGGGGTCGCCGACTGCGCCGTGTTCGGCATCCCCGACGAGGAGTTCGGCGAGAGCGTCTGCGCCATCATCGAGGCGCAGCCCGGCGCCGGCCTGACCGAGGCCGACGTGAGTGGCTACCTGCGCAGCGTCGTGGCCGGATACAAGCTGCCGCGGCGCATCGAGTTCCGGACCGGCCTGCCGCGCGAGGATTCCGGCAAGATCTTCAAGCGCAAGCTGCGCGAGCCGTTCTGGGAGGGCGCCGGCCGCGCGATCTAACGTCAGCGGTCAACGCCACGCGGCCGGCCGCTGGCGAGCAACCCCATGGCGGTGGCCGCCGACGCGGCCACCGCGGCTCACCGGTTCAACGCAAGCTCACACCCCGCTCAGCGCCAGTAATAGCGATGGTGATGATGCCAGCCGTAATGGTGGCGGGGATGCCACCAGTAATGACGGCGATGATACCATCCGTAGTGATGCCGGGGATGCCACCAATAATAACGGGGATAATACCACCCGTAGTGATACCGGGGGTGCCACCAATAATGATGGCGGTGGTGCCACCAGTAACGATGGCGCCAGTAATGATGGCGCCAATGGTGGCGATGGCCGTACGCCCAGCCGCGATGAAAGTGGTGGTGATGCCACCCGTGCCGGACAGGCTGGATCAGCTCGTTCTGGCCCGGAATGGCTGCTCCGGCGATGCCGAGCGGCGCGGCCCCGGCCGCGCCGATGCCGACGGTCGCGAGCAGCGCGACAGCTCCGATCAGCGACAAAAGCTTCATGGGCGTGCTCCTCCCTCTTGTCGGAGCGCACGTCACCGCTCGCCGTCCGCGCGCGGAAATGCGAGCACGCGAACACTCCGGGGCGGTAGCAACTCTTCTCGCACCCACATGGTTCCGGCGCTGAGCGCGGCGCTTCGCCGCGCGATAACGCCCGCTAAACTAGAGCGGGATGATCTATCTTCGAATCATCCCGCTCCAAGTCTTTGTCTTGAGCATGATCTTATCCAAAAGCCGGTGTTCGCTTTTGGGATCATGCTCTACCAGAGCCGCACGGCCGCGGTCGCGCTCTAGACATGTCCGGTCAGCAGCCCGGAAAGGAGCCCCAGGAGCGAGCATGTCGCCAGCACCTGCAGCGTGCCGATCTTGAACCGGAACACCGCGACAAGCGCCGCGGCCGTCAGTATCAGCGAAGCCACGTTCAAGCTCGACAGCACCGGAACCTCGAGTAAGATGCCAAACGCACGCACCTCGCGCAGCTCGCCGAACAGCACGTGAAGGGCGAACCACACCGCTAGATTCAGGATCACGCCGACAACGGCGGCCGTGATGGTGGACAGGGCGGCCGAGAGCGCCTTGTTGTTGCGCAGGGTCTCGACATAGGGGGCGCCGAGGAAAATCCACAGGAAGCACGGTGTGAAGGTCACCCACGTCGTCAGCAGCCCACCGAGCGTGCCGGCGAGAAGGGGATCGAGGTTGCCCGGCGCACGAAACGCCCCGAGGAAGCCGACGAACTGCGTGACCATGATCAGCGGGCCGGGCGTCGTTTCGGCCATGCCGAGCCCATCCAGCATCTCACCCGGCCTGAGCCAGCCGTAGGTCTCCACCGCCTGCTGCGCGACATAAGCAAGGACAGCGTAGGCGCCGCCGAAGGTGACGACCGCCATCTTGGAGAAGAACACGGCAATGTCGCTGAAGACATTGCCTGTCCCCAACAGCACCACCAGGGCGAGCACGGGGACGAGCCACAGGGCCAGGAATGCGGCGGCAATCTTGAGCGACCAGCCGAGAGGGGGGCGCGCATGCGCCGGGATGCCCTCGCCGAGGGCCGTGTCTACATCGGCAACATGCTTGCCGTCGACTTGCCCATGCCCGCTCGCTGCCAGGAACGGCTTCAACCCGGCACGTCCGCCGACGTAGCCGATGGCGGCGGCGCACAGGACGATCACCGGAAACGGCACCTGGAAGAAGAAGATCGCCACGAACGCGGCAGCCGCCAGCGCCACCATGACGTTGTTCCTGAGCGCCCGCTTGCCGACGCGGGTCACGGCCTCGAGCACGATGGCGAGGACGGCGGCCTTCAGGCCGAAGAAGAGCGCCTGGACAGCGCCGACGTTGCCGAAGATCGCATAGATCCAGCTCAGCGCCATGATGGCGATAGCGCCCGGCAACACGAACAAGATGCCGGCGACGAGCCCGCCTTTGGTCTTGTGCAACAGCCAGCCGATGTAGATGGCCAGCTGCTGGGCCTCGGGCCCGGGCAGGAGCATGCAGTAGTTGAGCGCGTGCAGGAAGCGGGTCTCGCCGATCCAGCGGCGCTCCTCGACGAGCTCCTTGTGCATCAGTGCGATCTGGCCGGCCGGCCCGCCGAAGCTGAGCAGGCCGATCCTTGCCCAAACCTTCGTGGCTTCGGCGAGTGTCGGAGCGGCCGGCGGGCTGGCGGGCGCGGCATCCGTGCTTGCGCTGATCGACATGGCGGCCTCCATCACGCCGGCTTCCGATCGGAGGGCCAATTGTGCGTCTCCTCGGTCGCGTCGCGGCACCAGCGATAGAAGGCGTCGTAGAGCAGCATGCCGGCATCGAGCTGCTCGAGGTCGTCGCGGAACATGCGGGAGAGACCGAGCGAGACGGCGAGGAAGCCGGCCGCCTGCGGCACGAGATCGAGCCGCGCCGTATCGGCGGCGCGCACGATGGTCGCCAAACGAACGAGCGCGCCGGACGCAAGGCCGAACTCATCGACCATGGTGTCGAAAGTGCAGCGCTCGCCACGGTGGCTCCAGAACACGCCGTCGATGTCGAACGGCGTCGCGTCGAAGCGCTCCGCCACCGCCGTCACGTCGGCGGCGGCCACGAACAGGAACACCGCATCCGGATCGACAAAGCGGCGGATCAGCCATGGGCAGGCGATACGGTCGACCTTGGGCCTCGCGCGGGTAACCCATACGGTGCGCCCGGCCGCATCCCGCCGCGGCAGCTTGTCGGTCTTCAGCAGCGCGCCACCGGCGGCGCGCCAAGCCTCGAAGCCCCCCTCCAGGGTCTCGGCTTCGATCCCCTCGACGCGCAGCCAGGCGGCGACGCCTTGGCTGAGCTCGCGCCCCGTCCGGCAGACGACGACCGCGCGGCGGTCGGCGAGCTCCGGCGCCCAGCTCGCGACCGACTGGGCGTCACGACGGTGCGCCGTCGGCAGCAGCCGCGGGTCCGCGTCGAAGTCGTCCGGCGAGCGGACATCAATGATCGTCGGCGTTGTCGGCAGGCCGACAAGGCGGGCGAGCTGCGCGTGCGTAATTTCCGTATTCGACGGCATGAGCGTCCATCCCTGTTGCGGGACATGGACGCGATCTTTGGGCTGCCGCCTCACGGGGTAATCGCGAGTAACCCCTTGACCCCAATCTATCCGAAAGGGCGCCTCGGCCACAAGCCCGCAAGGTCGATGGTTGCGACATCCGAGCGGAGCACCGCCCGGCAGATCAGCAGGCAGGGCGCCCGAACGGGATCACAACTGGGTGGCCGGCGCCCGGACAGCGCCGCCGACCCCTCGTCGTGATACGGACAGCACTGGCGAGCGCCCGAACAGGCGCCGATCACCGCTCGGCTGAGAGCCGACGTGTGAGGCGCCGGCGAGAGCTGCAATTGTGTGCAGCTCTCGCGGCAAACCCCAGACCCCTGAGACCTGCGCCAGTATTCTGGCGTCGTCCCTAGATTGAATCCAAATTGCCGGGAATGGCAACTCCGCCAAGTGCTCCAGTCCGCCTGCCGTGCACCTTTGGGCCGGCGCGTTGCGCGATCGCCACATCACGAGCGGCGGAACTTGAAGGCGGCCAACGTCTTTCGGCGAATCCGGCACGCCGCTGCATGGCGATCGGGTGGAATCACCGCGATCGCCAAAGAAATGCTCCAGATTTCAAGATCTGGAGCATGTCTATCCGATCAGACGACCTCGTCTGATCGGGACCTGCTCTGGTCGACCATACGGCGCGGCGTCGCCAGGATCTTGTCGATTCGGCGACCGTCGAGATCGACGACCTCGAACTGCCAGCCATGGATATCCACGCACTCGCCGGTCTGTGGCAGGTGCCGGAGCTCGCTGATCACCAGCCCGGCCACCGTCTCGTAGCTGCGCTTGACCGGCAGGCTGATTCTGAGCTGCTCAGCCATTTCGTCCGCCGGCATCCAGCCGGCGAGCAGGTAGGAGCCGTCCGGCCGCGCCACGATCTCGGGCTCCTCCTGCCCTTCGTCGGAGCGGAACGCACCGGCGATCGCGTCCAGGATGTCCGCCGGCGTGGCAATCCCCTCGAAGTGACCGTACTCGTCGTGGACGAGCGCCACCGGCACCTCCGCGCCCTGCAACGTCTTCAGCGCATCCAGGGCATCGAGGCTGTCGGGAACCACCGGCGCGGGACGCACGTGGGCACGAATGCTCGGCGTCTCCCCCTTGAGCAGGGCCGGCAGCAGCTCGCGCACCTGCAGCACGCCGATCATGTGGTCGGGGTCCCCCTCACAGGCCGGCAGGCGGGAGTGCTGGGTCGCGATCAGTTGCGCTCTGAGCTCGGCTTCGTCGTCGGTCAGATCGAGCCAATCGACGTCGGTGCGCGGCGTCATCACGGCGCGGATCGGCCGGTCGCCGAGGCGCAGCACGCCGGAGATCATCTTTCGCTCGTCCACTTCGATGACACCGGCGGTCTCGGCCTCCGCCATCAGCGTGCGGATTTCCTCGTCGGTGATCGCGGACGCGGGCTCCGTGGAGGTCCCGAGGAGCCGAAAGATCAGCCGCGTCGACGCATCGAGAAGCCAGACCAGAGGGGCGCCGATGCGTGAGACCATCGACATGAGCGGCGCCACGAGGCAGGCGATGCCCTCCGCATTGCGTAGCGCCAGGTTCTTGGGAACGAGCTCGCCGACGACCACCGACAGATAGGTGATCGCGCCGATGACCACGCCATAGCCGATCGGCTCCGCCATGTTCGGCGAAACACCGTATCCGATCACGATGTCGGTCAGCCGCTGACCGAGGGCGGCGCCGGAGAAGGCGCCGGCCAGGATACCGATCAGCGTGATGCCGATCTGCACCGTGGACAGGAAGCGGCCGGGGTCTTCGGCCAGCGCCAGGGCGGCGGCGGCGCCTGACCTGCCGCTGTCGGCAAGGGCCTTGAGGCGCACCTTGCGCGCAGAGACGATGGCGAGCTCGGACAGGGAAAAGACGCCGTTCAGGGCGATGAGAAACACGGCGATCGCGAGATCCAGCAAAGCTGACCAGGCCAGCCTCTTCGCGACTGAGCCCCCTCCAGAGAACAACGACCAAGACTAGATAGCGGCGACCAGGGAAAGGTCAAGAGGACCCGCTCCTGAGGGAGATATCGACGTCCGGCGCGGCAACTTGAGCTTCAACACGGAGTGCAAGCCCAATCGGCCGACCAAATACACCGCCGTAGATCGGATCAGCCGATGATCATCAACATTCCATCATTTCGCCGATGGTAATGAAAATGATCGAACAGGCAATGAATATAAGCCGCCTTAAACTTTTCGCCGGCCGCTTCGCGTGCTTCCCCTCGTGCGGCACGGCTCGGCCGCCGACGAGGCATGCGCTCTACCAGCACACCGCCGTGTTGACGCGACGCTTCAGCTTGCACTCGCCGCCGTTTGTCAGATTGGCAATGACCCCACGGCAGGACGTGAAGGCCATGACCTCCAGGGGGCGTCCGGTCTGGTAGCCTTCCCGGCGACAGGCGAGCGTCGCCATGGCTCGGCAACTGACCGGACTGCCCTCCTCCAGGACACAGGCCCCCTGCTTCGCCGGCGCCTTGACCACACGAATGGTCAGCCGGCCCGAGGCGTCCCGCCCGGGCGTCGGATCCTCGGACTTGTCGTCATCAAACAGGAGATCGAGTCCCGGCCGACGCTCGAGGACATCGGTCGCCTTGTCCCAAAGATCGGCCCACCAATCGAAGACTTGCGACGCACGCGCCGGGCTGCTGAAAGCGACCGTCAGGCAGACGACGACCACGGCACTCGCGAAATGGGCTGTCATCCTCTCCTCGTTCACCACCGCAATTTGGCGGTGCGGCGCGGGCGCGGTCAAGCCGCTCTTCGGCATCGCGGCCGTCGGCCGCGGCCGCGGCGCGGCCTGATCGCACCAGGAGAAATTACCGCGCCCCTGGAGCAAGTCCCGATCAGATGGACTGATCTGATCGGGTGGACATGCTCCAAGTCTTTGAATCTGGGGCACTTCTCTCTGCTCAGCTGGTTCCGCCCGAGCAGCAAGCGCTCTAGCCGCGGCCACCCAAAGCGAAGGCGAGGCCGGAGTATGCCGGTATGTCGCAGGCCGGAGATGCCGGCAGGCGGAGCGAATTTTCGAGTGCGATCCATTCGTCCTTGAGCCGATGCCCCGCATCCGGATGCCTATTCCGCACGGCCCTTGCGGGCTCCTGCCATCATGTGCAACGGGTGCCGCGGCTCACATCCGTCGGGGGCGCACGATGCTCGTCCGGGACCACCGCTGGCAGGTTCGATCGGTGCCGCTGCCGCGCGACAGCGCCCTCACGCCGCTGTACGACGGCGCCGACCTCGTCGACGCCTTCGCTATCCGCCTGCCGCCCGCGGCCACCTCCGATATCGACAGCTTGGCAAGAGCCGTGCTCAGTCACCCGCCGGGCTGGGTTCGCGGCCTGCTCGGCGTGCGCGACGCGGTGATGGGTACGGTCGGGGTCAAGACCTCGCGCCAGATCCGCCAGCACGCCCGCCGGCAAGGCACGGAGCGGATCGATTTCTTTCCGGTGCTCGCGCGGCTGGACGACGAACTGATCGTCGGCGAGGACGACCGGCACCTCGACTTTCGCGCCTCGGTGCTGCGGCGCCCCGAGCGCGGCGAGACGCCGGCCGAGCTGGTCGCTATCACCGTCGTCCATTGTCACAACCAGCTGGGCCGCATCTACCTGGCCGCCATCCGGCCGTTTCACGTGCTCATCGTCCGCTCGAACCTGCAGCGCGCGTCCGTCCGCGGCTGGCCGGCCAAGTAGGTGGCGGTGGTGCCGGAGGCGATGGCGCCCAGCCGCCGTTGCGCGCGGGCCGAGGCCAAAGCTTGCCGGTTCAGATCAATTGCCCTTGGCGACATGGATCTCGCGGTGGAATCGCGCGGAATCGTCGTCATGGGACGAAACGATCTGGCGCATCAAGGCGGGGACCGTGGCCGAGCACCACGCCGCGAGGGCTGCCGCCTGAGCGCCAGCATCGCCGGCGCTCATCTTCGCCAGCTCACGAGCGATGTCTGAACGGGCGACGCCTGCCGCCTCTCGAAGCACGCGGATCGCCTCCGCCTCGCTCAGCCCCGCGATGACCTCGCCCTTGATGTGGGCGATATAGCTCCGAAAATCTCCGCTATTCGGCTCGACTTCGGCGAGAAGGGTGGGATCCAGTGCATTGCAGACCATGACCCCCTGTTCCGCGGTGAACGGCCCGTAGAGCGTTCTCGCAAGAGACGACAGATTTCTGCCGGATGCGTCGGTCGCGGTGGCGCCAAGCGCCACCATTAGGACGAGGCCGACCACCGCGCCGAGGTGAATCCGTCGCAAACTACGGCCTCCGATCGAGCGGGCTTCGTGTCCCGCCGTGCGTTCTGGATGTCTCCTCGGAGCAGTGAACATAGCTGTCGTGGAGCGGATCGAGGCCCCGCCCCGAGTGCACCGGCGAGCCCGGCAGCTTTCGGATCCGATGGGGGTGATGGGGGCCGTCGATGCACACCCCGCGCTCTGTCCTGATCAGCGGCCCCTCGGACGTCATGACGAAGACGATGTCGGGCTGGCCACCGGCGGCGTCAGGATCTGCCAGCTGCGCAAGTAAGAGAAGAGCCTTTGCTATGGTCATCTGTTCACCGGGCTAGAGTGGTGTTCGCGTCGAACGGAATACATCCCACGATCAGTGGGTTAGGGAGGTCATGGTGGAAGCGGCAGCCTTATTGTGCAGACCGTTCCGATGGGTTCTGCGTCAGGCTGGCCGCAGCGGGTATCAGGGAGGCCGCGACGGCCCGCCCGGCCCAGCCGCCGCTGTGCTCCGGCGCGGCGGGCGGATGCCGGGAACGCGACCGTCGCGCCCCCGAAAAGCGGCTGTAGAGAGCGGGCAAGACGAGCAGCGTCAGCAGCGTCGCGCTGATGAGACCACCGACGACGACGGTGGCGAGTGGCTTCTGCACCTCCGCGCCGGTTCCGGTCGCCAGGGCCATGGGAACGAAGCCGAGCGATGCGACGAGTGCCGTCATCGCAACCGGCCGCAGTCGGGTCAGCGCCCCCTGGAAGACCGCTCTGTCGACGGGGAGTCCCTCTTCTTCGAGATGCTTGATGCTGGTCAGCATCACCAGGCCATTGAGCACAGCGACACCCGACAGGGCGATGAAGCCGACCGCAGCCGACACCGAGAACGGCATGTCGCGGAGCCACAGCGCCAGGATGCCGCCGGTCAGGGCGAGCGGAATGGCGCTGAACACCAGAAGGGCGTCGCGCGCCGACCCGAGCGCGCCGAGCAGAAGCAGGAAGATCAGCGCGAAACAGGCGGGCACGACGATCATGAGTCGTTGCCGGGCCGCAGCCAGATTCTCGAACTGGCCGCCCCAGGTGATGACGTAGCCCGGCGGCAGCTTCACCTGCGCGGAGATCTTCGCCTGTGCCTCCGCGACCAGCGAGCCGATGTCCCGCCCGCGCGCGTTGGCCGTGACGACGACACGGCGGCGACCGTTTTCACGGCTGATCTGGTTCGGCCCTTCCGTCAGGCGAAACGAGGCGACCTGCTGCAAGGGAACGATGGTGTTGCTGCCGTTGCCGGATACCGGGACCGGCAAGTTCTTCAGCGCGTCGAAGTTCTCGCGGATCGCGTCCGGCAAGCGGACGACGATCTGGAAGCGCCGGTCGCCTTCGAACACCAGGCCCGCCTGCCGCCCGCCGATGGCGGTCCCGATGACGTCCTGGACCGCCGCCAGAGTCAGGCCGCGCCGGGCGATTTCGCCCTTGTCGATCTTGATGTCGAGCACCGGCAAGCCCGCCGCCTCCTCGACCTTGACGTCCGCGGCGCCCGCCGTGCCGCGGAGGATCGCCGCGATCTGGTTGGCCGCCGCCACCATCGGCTCGAACTCCTCGCCGAACACCTTGATGGCGATGTCGTCGCGCACGCCGGCAATGAGCTCGTTGAAGCGCATCTGGATCGGCTGGGAAAAGCCGAGGGCGTTGCCCGGCAGCTTCCGCGCTTTCGCTTCGATCTGCGCGATCAGCTCCTGCTTGGACAGCGACGGGTCCGGCCACTCGTCCTGCGGCTTGAGGATGACATAGGCGTCGGAGGCGTTGGGCGGCATCGGATCGGCCGCGATATCCGGCGTGCCCGTTCGCGAGAAGACGAACGCGACCTGCGGGAACGTGCTGACGACGCGCTCGATGTCCAGCTGCATCGCCTGCGATTGCGTCAGCGACGAGCTCGGAATGCGCCGGGCCTCCATGACGATGTTCTTCTCGTCGAGGGTCGGCGTGAACTCCTGCCCGAGCTGCAGGAACAGCCATGCGGCCCCGCCGAACAGCACGAGGCCCACGGCGATCACGGGCAGCGGGGCGCGAATGACGCGGCCGAGCGCAGGGGCGTAGACCGCCCGCATGCTCCGGACCAAGACGTTGTCCTTCTCCTGAACCTTCCCGGTGATACAGATTGCGGTGAGCGCAGGAACGAAGGTGATGGAGAGCAGGAAGGCGGACAACAGTGCGATGATGACGGTGAGCGCCATAGGCTCGAACATCTTGCCCTCCACACCGGTGAAGGTGAGCAGAGGGACGTAGACGAGCATGATGATCGCCTGTCCGTAGACCGAGGGCTTGATCATCTCCTCCGCTGACGAGACGATCGTTTCGAGCCGTTCGTCGGTCGACAGGACGCGCCCCAACGCATGCTGCCGCTCCGCCAGGTGCCGCAGGCTGTTCTCGGCGATGATCACGGCGCCATCGACGATCAGGCCGAAGTCCAGCGCGCCAAGGCTCATGAGGTTGGCGCTGATCCGTCCGCCCAGCATCCCCGTCGCGGTCAGCAGCATGGCGACCGGGATGACCAGGGCTGTGACGAGGGCGGCGCGGACATTGCCGAGCATCAGGAAGAGGACGAGAACGACGAGGACCGCCCCCTCCGTCAGATTCTTCGCCACGGTCTTGACCGTGGCATCGACGAGCTGGATCCGGTTCAGGACGGTCTTGGCCTGGATATCGGGAGGCAGCAGCTTGTTGATCTGCTGGAGCTTCTCGTCGGCTGCCGCCGCGACGGTGCGGCTGTTGCCGCCGATGAGCATCAGAGCCGTGCCGAGAACGACCTCCTGTCCGTTCTCGCTCGCGCTGCCGGTTCTCAGCTCCTTGCCGATCGCGACATGCGCCACGTCCTTCACCCGAAGGGGAATGCCGTTGCGCGTGGCCACCACGACGTCGCCGATCTCTTCGATCGTGCCGATGCGGCCGTCCGACCGGACAATGACGCCCTCGCCATTGTGCTCGACGAACCCCGCGCCGCGACTGGTGTTGTTGGCCTGCACCGCGTCGATGATGTCACCGAGCGACACCCCCAGCCCGATCAGCTTCGCCGGGTCGGGCTGGATCTGATATTGCTTGACGTAGCCGCCGATCGCGTCGGCCCCGGCGATCCCGGGGACCGACTTCATCTGCGGGCGGATGATCCAGTCCTGGACGGTTCGAAGATAAACCGTTTGCTGGAAATCATCGCTCAGGCGCTGCCCTTCGGGCGTCAGATAGCTGCCGTCGCTCTGCCAGCCGGGTTGTCCGTCCCTTGCCGCCGAGCGGCTCCGCGGCTTGTATTCCACGGCCCACCAGTAGACCTCGCCCAGCCCTGTCGAAATAGGCCCGAGCTTGACCTCCGAATCCGGCGGCAGGCTCTGTTTTGCCTCCACCAGCCGTTCGCTGATCTGCTGCCGTGCGAAGTAGACATCCGTCTTGTCGCTGAAGACAGCCGTGATCTGCGCAAAGCCGTTGCGCGAGAACGAGCGCGTGGACTCGAGCCCCGGCGTGCCGGCCAGAATCGTCTCGATGGGAAAGGTGACCTGCTTCTCGATCTCGAGCGGCGACAATGCCGGGGCGATGCCGTTGATCTGGACCTGATTGTTCGTGATGTCGGGCACGGCATCAACGGGCAACCGTGTCAGCGACCAGACGCCGAGCGCCGCGGCAACGACGGTGAAGAGCACCACGACCCAGCGCTGGTGCACCGAGACGGCAAGGATGCGCGCAATCATGGCTCAATCCTCGGCGCTCGCTTTGCCGTTCTCTGCTTTGAGAACGAACGTATTGCTGATGGCGATCTGCTCGCCCGGCCGCAGCCCGGACACAACTTCGCGTCCTGCTGCGTCGCGGCCACCGGTGACGATCGCGCGCACCTCGAAGCCGTCCGGGGTCCGGACGAAGACGGCTGGCGATCCATCGACGGTCTGGATCGCTGAATGCGGCACGAGCAGCCGCACGGCATGCTCCTCGATATTGATCTCGGCGGTGACGAAGGATCCGGGCCGCCAGGCAAGATCTTTGTTGTCGAGAGCGGTGATGACCCGTGCGGAGCGCGTCGTGTTGTCGAGCAGAGGGCTGACGAAGACGATCCGGCCCGTTGCGATCTTGTCGCTCGTGCCTCCCTTCACCGCGACAGGCTGGCCCTCCTTGACCTCACCCAGACTGCCGGCCGGGACCGCAAGCTCCACCCAAACGGTCGACAGGTCGGCGACGACGAACAGCTCGTTCTCGTTCTTGTCGCCACCGACGGGCGCGCCCAGGTCAACGCGGCGCTCGACGATCTTTCCGGCGATCGGCGACCTGATCTCCTTGAGCCGTAGCGTCGAGATCGGTTGCTTGGCCAAATTTTCCGTCTCGCGCTCGTCAACATCGAGAGCCGCAAGCTTCTGCCGGGCCACGTCGAGCCGGAGTTGAGCTTCAATATAGGTGGTGCGCGCGCGCAGATACTGCTGCTCGGCCGAGATGCCTTTGTCGCGCAGCGCCTTGTCGCGTTCGAAGAGCGTCTTTTGGAGATCGAAATTCACTTGCGCGGCGAGATAGTCGCTCTTGGCATCGGCGACTTCGCGGCTCTCGAGGACGGCGAGGATCTCGCCTTTTGAGACCGGATCGCCCACACGCTTGCGCATCTCCGAGACGATCCCGACGACCTTGGAGGCGACGCGCGCGATGCTGTCGGCATTCGGGATGATCGTGCCCGGGACAGCCACCGACCGCACCAATGTGCCGCCTCGCGCAGAAGCCACGTCGATCTTGGCACCTGCAATCTGCTCGGCCGAGAGGACGATGGCATGCCTCCCGTCGCTCTCGGTGGCCTGCGCACGCGCTGGCGGCGCGTCGCCGGCGCCCAGCGGAGCCTGATCGGCCGCTCGAGCTGAGGGAGCCCCGGGAACACCCGCGGGCCCGTTGCCTTTCGGCATGGCCGGCGGCGCCGCCAGGCTTTCGGCCGACTGTGCGCCTCCCGCCCCACCGGGCAAGATTGGCGCACACATGCTGAGGAAGACGCCGCCGGCGACAGCCAGGGCGATGGCAGAAACTCGAATGAACATCTCTCGCCGATCCGCGAAACGTCACTGACTGACGAACGGCGTCGTGCCGTTCGCCGTGCGGGCGCTCATGCGCGGCGCCGGGCGCAGCGGACCGCTGCTCCCGTCGCCGGGGCCTGAGCCGGAGCCGTGACTAGGCGCGGGGGGTCTGGGAAGCGGCGACAAGGCGAGCCCCAACACGGCGGGGTCGCTCACGAACCCAAAGCGGGTTGCAACCGCAGCTCTCGGGAGATGAACATCCGAGGCGGTACAAGGCTGGGGATAGGCCGGGCAGTGGGCGCCGTGGCTGACGAACGCGTGACCGTGCTCTTCGCTCGAAGATACGTCCTGGTCGTCGATCACGAGCGCCAGGGCTGGACCCGCATCGTCGGCCGAACCTTCGTGGACGTGAGCCAGCAACAACGGGCTCGAGAAACTGACGAGCATCAGCAAGGCGACGACGGTCGCGACGATGCGGCGCCAACCGGCGGCGCGCTCGACTGTCCCCATCTCGTGCTGTGCTCTCGGTGCGTCCACGAAGCAGCCCCTGATGCTGGGAAAAGATAGCAGGCCTCCCTCCCCCATGCTAGCGGCGCGGGCGCGTCGGCGTTGCCGCAGTCGGTGCAGCCGACCGTTAGAGAGGCGCCCGACGGGACGTAGCGGAGTGGCGGGGCGACGCTCGAAAGCCCCTCCGAGAAAACCAAGGCTCCCAGCAAATATTTGACCGAGCCTACCAGCTTTCGGCTCTTGTAGAAACCAATAGAGCGCTCTGATCAGACGTCAACACCAGCTGAAATGGCACTGACTCAAGTACTCTGGTATTCATCCCCTGTTTTCATGGCCTCATCTCCTCGTCCTCCGCTCGAACCAGCGGCCCGCGGCTGGCCGGACAGGTCGACGGCGGTGGCCGCCACGTCGCCGCGGCGGCCACTTCGACATCACGGATTTATGGAGAACTCCGCACCGGCTAGATCAGCGCCAGTGGTGATGGTGCCGCCCCTGGTGATAGCGATGATGGCGATAGTGATGGCGATGCCCGTAGGCCCTGCGGTGATGATAGTGGCGGTTGTGGTGATAGCGCCCACCATACTGGACCTGCTGAACCAGCGTGTCCTGGCCTTGGATGGCCCCGCCGGCGGGGCTGAGCGGCGCGGCTCGCGCCGTGCCCATGCTCACCGCCGACAGCAGTGCGACAGCCCCTATCATCGACATAAGCTTCATAAGGTACTCCTTCTTCCCGGCGGAGCGCGGTTCACATGGATCGACGACCGCGATCCGCATCAGGAAATGCGAGCACGCGGCAGCGCTCCCGGGGCGAGGGCAACTCGGACAGGGCCGTCATGGTTCCGACGCCGGTCACACCGTCCGGGCGCCAGGCCGCCTTGTGTGGAAGCCGCCACGGGGTTCGCCTGAGCCGCGCCGCAGCGGTGAAATAGATAATGATCTCAGCCATCTGGATGATATCACGCCGGGCCGCCGGCGGTCCCCTTGTGCCATTTGAACCACTCGTTGCCCTTGCCCTTGTCGCGCGGGTCGAAGGGCTCGCCGCCCCATCGCTCCCGGAACCGGGCCGCGTCGGCAGCATCGGAAAAGCAGAAGACGGTGTAGTCGCAGTCGGCGTGCCGGACCGAATGGGTCCGCGGCGCAATCGACAATGGGCGGCAGAACGCCACGATCTCCGGATGGCGCGCCGCCACCGGCACCGACGGCAACGCCACCTGATGCGGCCAGTCCCGCGCCAGCTGAAGTGATCCGCATGCGGCGTTGCCCTGTCCCATGACGAACAAGAACAAATAGAGAACAAAGAGTCAAGAGATTCAGGTGACCAGCGCCTGGCCTGTTGATGGCTGCGCGACCGCAACGGGCCATCCTCGGACAAAGCGGCGGGGGCGTCCGGTCGGCAAAGGTCGACGCCGCGTGAACCGCCCGTCGGCATCAATCGGCGTGCTACGTTAATGCAGCGTTAAGAACGGTTCTCCGTCCACCGGCCTTCGCCGGCTCGCTTGAGCCGTGCGGCACTCGCTAGGCCGCCCCTTCCGGCGCAAAATCCTCGCCGAGAAAGCCGGTCACGGCGGCGAAGAGCTGGAGGCGGTTGGCTTCCATCAGCAACGAATGAGTGCCCTCGGCGATCTCGATCCAGCGGCGATAGGGCGCGCCGGTGAGCAAAGCGAAGTAGGCCCGCGCCATGTCGAGCGGCAGGTCCTGGTCCCACTCGCCGTGCACCACCAGCACCGGGCAGGCGATGCGGCCCGGATCATAGATGGGGATGCCGACGCCCCAGAAGTCGCGGCTGTCCTGCACGGTGCCGTTGGGCGCGCGCACCATCGGCGGATCCTGCGCCGCGCCCCACGGGTCCGTGGCGAGCGTCGCGGCCGCCCATGCCTCGAACCAGCCGGCCGGCAGCACCGCCGCCTGTTTGTCCGCCGGCACGCCGCGCAGCCAGCGCGCCCGGGCATCGGCCATGTTGACCGTCCGATAGGCGCCGAGCGGGCCACCCTGGTCCGACAGGCTCGGCGTCGTGCGCAGCCATTGCGGGGCCAGCAGCACCAGCTTGGCGACGACGTCGGGGTGGGCCGCCGTGAAGGCGCCCATCAGCGTCGTCCCCCACGACCAGCCGAGCAGATTGAGCCGGTCCAGGCCACGGACGGCGCGGATGTGATCGACGGCGGCGCCGACGTCCCGCACCGCCGTCTCGGTCCGCACGACGGGCGCGTTCGCCGCGGCGGGAGCGTCCATCTCCGGCGGCCGCGTCGAGCGACCGTAGCCGCGCACGTCGACCAGCCACACGTCGAACCCTTCGGCGGCCACCGCCTCCATCATCGACAGCCCGGCAAGCCTGAGGTCGAAGGCCGTCTCCGCCGGATAGGTCGAGCCGTGCACCATCAGCAGCGTCCGCCCCGGTGCAAAACGGGTCAGCCCGGCCGGACGCTTGTTGCGGACGAAGAGCTCGATCCCGGCGGTGTCGCTCGCGATCATGGCGTCGGTGGTGACGAGCTCCGCCGCAGCGATGCGGGCGACGAGCGCCACGCGGGCGGCCGACGGTTGCGTCATGCCGGTCTCCGTCACGGCTTCAGCAGGGGGCAGCGGCTGGCGGACAGGGGGCCGTAGGCCTCCTCCCCCGCCACCTTGCGGCGCACGACGAGATCGTCCCAGGGGTATTTCGATTCCGCCGGTGCCTTGACCTGGAACAGGTACATATCGTGCACCATCAGCCCGTCCGGCCGCAGCGTGCCGTTGCTGGTGAAGAGGTCGTTCACCGGAGTCGCCTTCATCCGGGCCATGACCACGCCGGCCTCGTCGGTGCCGAGCGCGTCGATCGCCTTCAGGTAGTGCGTCGCCGCCGAGTACGCCGCTGCGTGCGCCATGTTGGGCATCTTGTTCATCTTGGCGAGGAAGCGTCGACCGAAATCGCGCGCCGCCTGGCTCTGGTCCCAGTAGAAGCCCTCGGTGAGGTACATGCCCTGGGCGGACGGCAGCCCGATGGCGTCGACGTCATTGATCACCATGGCGAGGCCGAGCAGGCTCTGGCGGCCGGTCAGGCCGAACTCGGCCGCCTGCTTCACCGCATTCACCGTGTCGGCCGCCGCATTGGCCAGCACCACCACCTGGGCGCCGGAGGCCTGCGCCTGCAGCAGGTAGGAGGCGAAATCGGTGGTGTTCACCGGGTGGCGCACGGCGCCGACGACCTTGCCGCCGGCCGCCTCGATCACCGCCGTGGCGTCGCGCTCGGTCGAATGGCCGAAGGCGTAGTCGGCGGTGATGAAGAACCAGGTATCGCGCCCCTCGGCGATCAGGGCGCGCGCCGCGGTGTTGGCGGTGGCGTAGCTGTTGTAGGTCCATTGCGCGCTGGTCGCGGTGCAATCCTCGCCGGTGATGCGGGTCGAGCCGGAGCCGAGCACGACGGTGATGCGGTTCTTCTCCCGGGCGACCTTCATCACCGCCAGTGCCACCGAGCTGTTGACCAGGTCGAACACCGCATCGACGCCGTCGCGGTCGAACCACTCGCGTGCCCGCCCGGAGCCGATGTCCGGCTTGTTCTGATGGTCGGCGAAGACGACCTCGACGGGCTTGCCGCGGACCTTGCCGCCGTAGTCGTCGACCGCCATGCGCGCCGCCTCCACCGAGCCTTCGCCGGTGTTCTGCGAGAACGGGCCGCTCATGTCGGTCAGCACGCCGATGCGCACCACGCCGTCCGAGATGCCGGCCTCGCCGGCCGGCGCCGGACAAGGGACGAGCGTCGCCGCGCCGACGAGCGCGGCCTGCATGAGCTTCAGCATCGGGTGCCTTTCAGGTTGGCGGCCTTAGCAGCGCAGGAACGCCGCTCTCAGGTGAACTCCCAGGTGAAGCGCTCGCCCCGGCGGTTGACGCGGCCCACATGCGTGCCCGGGAAATGGGCGGGGAACAGCGTTGCCCGGCACGAGGCGCAGTGATCGAGCAGCCAGCGGCGCGAGGCCCGCGCCGCCGCGGCATCGGCGCAGAAGCGGCTGTTCCACTCCGGCCGGTAGACCTGGATCGGCTGGTGCATGATGTCGCCGCTGAACACCGCCTCCTCGCCACGGGAGAGGAGCCGCACCGCCACGTGGCCGGGGCTGTGGCCGGGCGTCGGCTCCAGCAGCAGCCCGCCCCCCACCTCGGCCGCGCCGTCGACCGCCTCGGCGAGACCGGCCGCGACCACCGGCAGCACGCTGTCCTCATAGACGCCGGCATGCACGCCCTCGCTGCCGGCGCCCGCTGCCCAATGCTCCTGCTCGGCCTTGGAGAAGACGTAGCGGGCGTTGGGAAAGGTCGGGACCCAGCGGCCGTTGTCGAGCCGGGTGTTCCAGCCGACATGGTCGACGTGCAGGTGCGTGCACAGCACGTAGTCCACCGCCTCGGGCGCCACGCCGGCGGCCGCGAGCCGCGTCAGGAACGGCTGATCCTGCTGGTGGAAGCGCGGCACCGCCGGGCGATGCTTGTGGTTGCCGGCGCAGGTATCGATGACGATGGTGTGGCGGGCGGTGCGCAGCACCCAGGAGTGAACGCTGGCGATGAACCGCCCCGCCGTTTCGTCGTAGCAGCCGGGCACCATCCAGGCGCGGTGCTCGTCGACCACGGCGGGGTCCCAATCGGGAAACAGCAGGTCGGGCGCGAAGCCCGGGCCGAAGCTCTCCTCGACGCGAGTCACGGTGACGTCGCCGATGGTGCGGGTGATTGCGGTGACCATGCGCCTCTCCAGCGGCTGTGCCGTGCCCATGAGCGCCGTGCCCATGAGCGCGGCCGCGTCTTGCCGACGCTGCTTGAGCCGGCGCCGGGAGCAGCTAAGCTCGGCCCGAACCATCGATCAAATCGAACTGGCTAATGACCTACATCGACCATTTCAATCTACGCTCGTTCGACCTCAACCTGCTGCTCGCCTTCGACGCGCTGATGCAGGAGCGCAGCGTCACCCGCGCTGCCGCCCGGCTGAAGGTGCGGCAGCCGGCCATGAGCCATTCCCTGTCGACGTTGCGGGTGCTGCTGCAGGACGAGCTGCTGGTCCGCTCGGGGCAGCGCATGGAGCCGACGCCGCGCGCCCTGGCGCTGGCCTCATCGGTCCGCCGGACGCTCGAGCAGGCGCAGGAGGCACTGCTGGCACGCGACAGCTTCGATGCGGCGCGCGAGGATCGCACGGTCCGCATCGGCGTCTCCGAGCATCTGGAGGCGCTGCTGTTGCCGCCGCTCATCGGCACGATCCGCACCGCCGCACCGGGCATCCGGGTGCTCGCACGCAACGCCGACCGGCTGCACGCGATGAGCATGCTGGACGATGGCACGATCGATCTCGCCGTCGGCTGCTTCGAGCCGGCGGCCTCCTGGCACCGCGCCGAGGTGATGTTCGAGGAGACCCACCTCGCCTGTTTCAACCCGGCGCTGCTGCCGTTCGCCCTGCCCTTGCGCCTCGCCGACTACGTGGCGTCGGCGCACGCGCTGGTATCGCTGAAGGACAGCCTCAACGGCTGCCTGGAGGAAGCGCTGGTGCGCGCCGGCATCGAGCTCGACGTGGTCGCCGCTTCGCCCCACATCCTGACGCTCGCCGGCATGGCGGCGGCGGCGCCGGTCGTCGCGACGCTGCCGGCGCGCATCGCCCGGCGCTACGCCGCGCAGTTCGGCCTCGCCACCAGCGAGCTGCCGTTCCCGCTGGAGCGCTTTCCCATGGCCGTGCTCTGGCATGCCCGCATCGACCGCGATCCGGCGACGGCCTGGCTCAAGGACCGCATCCGGGCCTGCTTCGCCGAGGAGACGCCCGTGCCGGGCGCCGGCCTCCAGTGATCACTCGATACGCACCCGCGCCTTCGGCAACGGCTGGCCCGGCACGTCCACCCGGCAACGGAACACCGACCCGCAGGCCTGGCTCGGGCCGCCGTTCGAGCCGGTGACGACGTAGAGGTCGCGCAGGTCGTCGCCGCCGAAGCAGAGGCTGGTCACCATCGGCAGCGGCACGGGCAGGTCGGCCCGGTGGGTACCGTCGGGATTGTAGGCGACGACGCGTCCGCCGTGGGCATCGGCCACCCACACCGAGCCGTCGTTCGCCACCTTCAGCCCATCCGGCGTGCCTCCGGGCGCCAGGGAGGCGAAGACGCGCCACGGCCCGACGCTGCCGTCGGGATTGACGTCGTAGACCCGCACGTGCGCCGAACCAGCATCCGAGTGGTAGAGGCGGCGCCCGTCCGGTGAGAAGCCCAGGCCGTTCGTCAGCATCACCCCGTCGGAAATCGAGCGCGTCGTGCCGTCGAGGTCGATCACGTGCAGCAGCCCCGGCTTGGGCGTGTCACCACCGAAGACGCGGAAGGCGAGCGAGCCCACGTAGACACGGCCGGCGGCGTCCGTCGTCAGATCGTTGAATCCGGTCGCTCCAGGGATGGCCTCGGTCGTGAGCAGCGGCGTCGCCGGCTCGCCGCCGAAGCCGACGTGGGCGATGTCACGGCCGCCGACGATGAGCCCGCCCTCGGCGTGAAGGGCCATGCCGCCGACACCGCGCCGCTTCGGCACGGCGACCGACACCTGGTCGGAACGATCCAGCAGATGGATGCCCCCGTTCAGCACGTCGCTGAAGTAGAGCCCGTGGGCGGGGTCCCAGACCGGGCCCTCCACCAGCGTGAATCCGGTCGCCACCTGCTGCATGGGTACCCTCCCCGTTTAGCCCGGCGCGCTGTCGGCGCCCTTCACAAGCTCCTCGGCCGCCGTCAGGAGCGCCGTCTCAGCACGAAGCCGGCCGCCTCCCGGTCCCAGGTGGCCGCCGTGACGCCGCTCGCGCGCAGCTCCTGCTTGCGGATCTTCTCCGTCGGCGTCTTGGGCAGCTCGCCGAGGAATTCCACATAGCGCGGGACCATGAAGTCGGGCATGCGCGGCAGCAGGAAGTCCAGCAATTCGTCGGGGCGAACCGTCATGCCGGGCTTGCAGACGACGCAGGCCTTGATGTCGTCCTCCGACAGCTCGCTCGGCACCGCGACGACGGCGCATTCGAGCACCGCCGGATGCTCGAGGATCTCGCGCTCGACCTCGAAGGACGACACGTTCTCGCCGCGCCGCCGCATGGCGTCCTTGGCCCGGTCGACGAACTGGTACTGGCCCGACGGAAGCCTGCGCATCACGTCGCCGGTGTGGAACCACAGGTTCCGCCAGGCGGCCACGGTCGCCTCCGGCATGCCGTGGTAGCCGTCCATGAGGCACCATGGCTCTCGCGACCGGATCACCAGCTCGCCGGCACGCCCTTCCGGCACCTCCGCGTCGGTCTCGTCGACGAGCCGCGCCTCGAAGTCGGAGCGGAGCCAGCCGACGGCGCCCGGCACCGCGTGGCCGGGCGGCGCCCGCATGATCGTCGAGCCCTCGGTGGAGCCGAAGCCGGTGCCGATCGCCTCCATGCCGAAGCGGCTGCGGAACGCTTCGACCTCCGGCATGACCGGGATCATCAGGATGCGCTTCAGCGAGTGGTCCCTGTCGTCGGGCGCCGGCGGCTGGCGATAGAGGATATTGGCCATGGCGCCGAGCAGCATGGTCCAGGTGCAGCCGTAGCGGCGCACCTCGTCCCAGAAGCTGGAGGCGCTGAAGCGCGGCAGGACGACGGCCGCCGCGCCCGCGATCAGCGCATTGTACACGCCCTGCCATTGGCCGCCGACGTGGAACAGCGGCAGCAGCACGAGCGTCGTGTCGGCTGGCCCCGCGGCGCCGAACAGGCTGGGGGCCGCATAGCCGTAGGCGTGGGCATGGGTGACCCGCACGCCCTTCGACAGCCCGGTCGTTCCCGACGTGTACATGATGCCGATGAGGTCGGAGGGCGCAAGCTCGGCCGGCTCCGCCGGCGGCCCGTCCCGGAGATCGGCGAAGCGGACGGTGCGCAGTCGCGCCGGCAGCGAAAGCGGGCCCACCTCGCCGCGGACGACGACGAGCGCGAGCGTGTCGAGCTGCTCGGCGATGGCGGCGATGCGCTCCAGGTAGTGCGCCTCGACGACGAGGACCTTGGCCCCGCAATTGTTGACCACATGGGCGAGGATCGAGCCCCGGTAGGCGGTGTTGACGGGCACCTCGACCCGGGCGGTGAGGCTCAGGGCGAGCCAGCTGCCGACGTAGTCGAGGTGGTTGTCCAGCATCAGCAGCACCGGCTCCTGCCGGCCGACGCCCAGGCGGTCGAAGCCGCCGCCGAGCGCCAGCGCCTCCTGGTAGAGCGCCGCATAGCTCAGCGCCCGCTCGGGATCGCGCACCGCCGGCTTGTCGGGGTGCCGTGCCGCCGCCCCCCTCAGCACCGCGGCCACGTTGCGCTCGCCGAGCGGCGGCAGCGCGACGGGCGGATTGTCTGCCGGCTCGCGACTCATTGGCGCCTTCCCCTCAGAACCCCGGAGCCCGCTCGCGCAGGGCCCCCATGGCACGCGGGCCGCGCCCGGACGCCCCCGAGAGCAAGGCGCGTCGCGACAGCTCGCCGTTCCCGCCGGCGTTTTTCCGTCCCATCGTCGCGCTCCCTGCCCGTGCTCGCGGAGTTCATCTCCGTCCCTGCCACGGCGTTGTAGGACGATTTCGCCGAACGAGCCAGGCGAGACGCACGACAGGCCGCACGTGACGCCCGACGCAAGTCATATCCCGTCAACCAACTTTCCTTACCCAACGTAAACCTGAACACCGCCAAGATGACATGTTGGCAAGGGGAGGCTTTGCATGATCGAGCTGACGCCATGGCTCGCATCGCTTGGATTCCTGCTCTCGGCTGGACTGGCGATGCTCAAGGTGTGGGAGGCATTCATCAGGGATCGGCTGCGGCTCGTCGCGGACGCGTCGCTGACCATCCTCGAAAACGAGCCTGACGAAATCACCGTGATGAACCTGAGCCCGTTTCCGATCTACGTCTCGCACTACACGGTGGCGTGGCGGTCGCCCTGGCCGGTCCTGGCGGAGCCGTCGATCGACCAGACGCCGTTCGCGGGGCCGATGGATTTCAAGATCGACGGCCGCGGCAAGATCAGGCTGGAGTTCCGCGAAGGCGACAAGCTGCGATGGGGCCAGTTCATCGGCAGCCGCAAGCTGTACCTGACGCTTCACATCTATGGCCATCGGTGGCCAAAGGTCGTCCTCGCGCACGAGGGCTATGACACGTTCGCCGAGCGTCTGGCGAAGGCCTGGAGCCTGTTCCGCAAGAAGCGGCTGCTCGCCGACCGCGAAGCGCCGTCGGCGACCTCAGCCAGCAGCGCGGGCGGAGGCGCCTGGTAGCCAGGCGCGCTCCCCGATGGGCGGCCCGAGCCTGCCGCCATCGGCCAGGCTGGGACCGGCCTTCAGGCCTTTGCGGCGCGGCGCTTGCGCATCAGTTCCTCAAGCTCCGGATCGGGGCCCGGCGGCAGCATGATTTCCACGGTCACGATCAGGTCGCCGGGGCCGTCCTTGGCCGGCAGGCCCTTGCCGCGCAGCCGCAGGCTGCGGCCGCTGTTGGTCGTCGGCGGGATGGTCATCTCGACCTCGCCGTCGAGCGTCGGCACGCGCACCTTGCCGCCGAGCACGGCATCCTCCAGGGCCACCGGCAGCCTGGCCCGCAGCACCTTGCCGTCGACGGTGAAGTGCTCGTGCGGCGCGATGCGGATGGTGAGGTGGGCATCGCCGTGCTCGCCCCCGAAGGGGCTCGGCTCGCCGAGCCCCTTCAGCCGCATGACCTTGCCGTCGGTCACGCCGACCGGGACCGTCATCTCCACCTCACGGCCGTTCGGCAGCACCAGGCGGCGATGACCGCCCTGGACCGCTTCCTTCAGGCTGATCGTGATCTCGGCCTCCACGTCGGCGCCTCGTGGGGCTGCCCGCGTGCGCCGCCCGGTACGGGTGCCGCCTCCCGCGTCGCCGAACACGTCGCCGAAGATGTCCGCCGGATCGACCCGCGCGCCGCGGCCGAAGTTGAACGCGAACCCTTCGAAGCCGCCGGCGCCAGCCCCCCCGCCGCCGCCCGGCCGAAATCCCTCGAAGCCCTGGAAGCGCGGCTTGCCCTCCGCGTCGATCTCGCCACGGTCGAACTGGCCACGCTTCTCCGTGTCGCCGATGACCTCATAGGCCGCGTTGATCTCGGCGAAGCGCTCCTTCGCCTTGGGATCCTTGTTCGTGTCCGGGTGCCAGGTCTTGGCCTGCTTGCGGAAGGCCTTCTTCACCTCGTCGCTGCTCGCTTGCCGCGAGACGCCAAGCACCTCGTAAGGGTCACGCATTGTCGAAAGGCTCCTCATTCCGCCGGGGCGAACGGCGGCCGGATGCATATGGGCGATCTGTTGCGTTTCTGCAACGCTCCGTCCCACCCGATTCCGCGGCTGTCCGATCTATGTGTAGGCGAAAAATCGGCGATGTGCGCGCCATTCCCGGCAGCGCAAGGCCGGGCGCTCTTACCACAGATATCCCTATTCAGCCCTTCGGCGCCGATCCTCGACCCGACAACCACCATCAACTGCTTGGACCGGTCCAATAGAACATGCAGTCGCCCGTGAATTTGGGCGCCTTATCAAACATAGTCGCGTAGACGGGCTTTCCCGCATAGATCTTCTGGCCGGAAAGCATTTGATCGGCGTGCGCTGCGGCATGGCACCACCCGCGGCCTGACGCCTTGCCTGCACCGCCTCGATGATGGTGGCTGCGGGAACTGGGGCGCGAGCGCGTCGTGAGCCATGCATCGCGCCAGGTCAGGGCGACCGGACGCGCGCTCCCGCGTCCGGGCCGCGCAGGCGGCGCATCAAGCGAAAGCACGGCGAGCGCCGGTCGAGCCGCGTTGACGCTGTTCAAGCCTTGCGCGGCTTCACCGACTTGAGCGTCCACTCCTCGGCCGAAATGCGGCAGGCGACGCCTTCCAGGGCGTCATCGTCGCCACCGCCGGCGAGCTCGGCCTGGAAGGCACGACAGACCTGGTCGGCCTTGACGTAAGGGGCGCCCGCGGGCGTGAACGAACCGGAAAGACCGGTGGCCGGGTTGTCCCAGACGGCCCGCGAGCCGTTGCCGACCGGGTCGAGCGCCACCGCCAGAGAGCTCTTGGCCCGGCGCCAATCCTCGGCCGTCAGCCGCGGCGACAGCGGCGACGGGTCCACCGCAGGCTTGATCGAGCCGGTCGGCATATCGTCGCTGGCCAGCGGCATGATGGGGAACGACAGGGCGCAACCGCCGGTGAGGCCGGCGACCAGCACGCAGGCCAGCACCGACGCGGCGCGTCTTGCCCCTTCGCGCGCGGCGCAGGACGATCTATATCTCTGCCGCCGCGCGACAAGCTGCACTCGCGTGGTCTCCGTCTCCATCCGACGACAGGGACATTGCTGTGGACCGGTTAACGTCAGGTGACTTCACACTTGCCGAGGACCCGCTGGCGCTGTTCGCCGCCTGGTTCGCGGAAGCTGCTGCGAGCGAGATCAACGATGCCAACGCCATGGCGTTGGCCACGGTCGATGCCGATGGCCTGCCCAACGTGCGCATCGTGCTGCTGAAGGCGGTCGACGCGCGCGGCTTCTCGTTCTTCACCAATACGCTGAGCGTCAAGGGCCGCGAGCTCGACGGCGGCGGCAAGGCGGCCCTTGCCTTCCACTGGAAGTCGCTCCGACGCCAGGTGCGGGTGCGCGGCCCCGTCGAGCGTGTCAGCGACGCGGAAGCCGACGCTTATTACGCCACGCGGCCGTGGGGCAGCCGCATCGCCGCGTGGGCGAGCGACCAGTCGCAGCCGCTCGATTCCCGCGAAACGCTGGTCCGGCGCGTCGCGGAGATGGAGCGCCGCTTCCCCGAGGGCGGCGACGTGCCGCGCCCGCCGCACTGGAGCGGCTACCGGTTGCTGCCCGCGAGCATCGAGTTCTGGCACGACCGACCGTTCCGCTTGCACGACCGTGTCGCCTTCTCGCGCGCCGCGCCGGATGCGCCGTGGGCGCGTCAACGGCTGTTTCCCTGACGGATCGCAGGCCCGCTGATCCGACAACCACCTGCGGTGCCGTGCGCATGGACGCTGCGGCGCTCGTGGCGTAGGGTCCCCGGCGTGGTGGATTTGAAGCTCCTGCTCCCACGTCGCCTCCGCGTTCGGGAGCTTCAAGTCCGTTAAACCACGCTGGAATCATCGAATTGCCGGCGTGGCTGAGGAATTCGGGGATCGCCCCCAGCGCCGCCCCCGAGGTGATGCGAATTTCGGCTTCGCCACCCTAGCCGTCCGAGGATTTTCGATCCGTGTCGACCTCATCCAATTCCACCCGCCGCGTGCTGCTGCTGACCGGGGCCAGCCGCGGCATCGGCCATGCGACGGTGAAGCGGTTCTCGGCAGCAGGCTTTCGCGTCATCACCTGCTCGCGCCATGCCTTCCCGGAGGAATGTCCGTGGGACATGGGGCCGGAGGACCACATCCAGGTGGACCTCAGCGATCCGGCGAGCACCACCACCGCCATAGCCGAGATCAAGCAGCGCCTGGCCACGGAAGGCGGTCTCAACGCGCTGGTCAACAACGCCGGCATTTCGCCCAAGGGAGCGGGCGGGGCGCGGCTCAACACCATCGACACCCCGCTCGCCGATTGGCAGCACGTGTTCCAGGTGAACTTTTTCGCGCCGATCATGCTGGCGCGCGGCCTCGTCGACGAACTGGTCCGCGTCAAGGGCTCCGTCGTCAACGTCAGCTCGATCGCCGGCTCGCGCGTGCACCCTTTTGCCGGCGCCGCCTATGCCACCTCCAAGGCGGCTCTGGCCTCGCTCACCCGCGAGATGGCGGCGGACTTCGGCCCGCTCGGGGTGCGTGTCAACGCCATCTCGCCCGGCGAGATCGATACCTCGATCCTGTCGCCCGGCACCGAGAAGATGATCGGCCAGATCCCGCTGCGCCGGCTGGGCCAGCCCGACGAGGTGGCAAAGGCGATCTATTTCCTCTGCACCGAGGCGAGCTCGTACGTGAACGGCGCCGAGATCCACATCAACGGCGGCCAGCACGTGTGATGCCGGCGGCGCCGCAGCCTGCCGCGCCAGCCGCGGCCGCCGACGACCGGCTCTACCCGGCACGGCCTATCCTGGCGGCAAGCTGCGCCGTGGTCCGCCACGGCCGCGTGCTCATCGCCCGGCGCGCCCGTCCGCCCATGGCCCAGGTGTGGAGCCTGCCCGGCGGCCTGGTCGAGGTGGGCGAGCACCTGGCCGACGCGGCCCTGCGCGAGCTCATGGAGGAGGTCGGCATCGGTGCCGAGATCGGCGGTGTCGCCGGCCATGTCGAGCACATCGAATGGGATGCGGCCGGCCCGGGCGGCAGCCGGGTGCGGCGGCACTTCGTCATCGTCGCCTTCGCCGCCCGCTGGCGGGACGGCGAGCCCGTCACCAGCGCGGAGGCCGCCGAGGTCGCCTGGGCGACACCGGCTGAGATTGCCGCGCTCCCCACCACCGACCGGCTGGCCGAGATCGCCGCCCGCGCCGTGGAGCTGGTGGCGTGATCAAGGTGCTTCTGGCAGCCGCGCTCATGCTGGCCGTGCCGCCCGTCGCCCTGGCGCAGCAGCGGTCCGGGAGCGGCCAGTCGAGCCCGCGGACCACCCGGACCGACCCGAAGGCGACCGCCGCCAAGCCCACGGAGGCCAAGCCCGCCGACACCAAGCCCACGGAGAGCAAGCCGGGCGACGTCAAGCCACAGGAGACGAAGGAACCGCAGGTTCCCTACGATCGCGATCTGACGCGACTCGCCGAGGTGATGGGGTCATTGGCCTTCCTGCGCGCCCTGTGCAAGGCGCCGGATGCGGCCGAGTGGCGCACCCGCATGAAAAATCTGGTCGACGTCGAGGCTCAGACCCAGGAGCGCCGGGACCGGCTCGCCGGCGCCTTCAACAAGGGCTTTCAAGGTTTCGCCCTCACCTATCGCCAGTGTACGCCTTCGGCCGGCAAGGCTATCGAACGTTATCTGACGGAAGGACAGACGCTGCAGCGCTCCATCGCCTCGCGCTACGGCGGCTGAAACGGCAGGCTCGGTCGACACCGCCCGGCGCCAGCCCCGCGGCCGGCAGCCGCCGGCCGCGTTTGCCAAGCCTTTGCGCCTGGATTAACTCTTCGGCAAGAACCGCATAGCGCCCCTCGGGCTAGGCGCTATTCTAAGCGGGCGACCCAGTTTCGTCGGGCCAGGCGCGGACCATGAACGACAATCAGCTTTCTTATGATCTGATGGAATCGACCGACGAGAAGCGGGCGGCGCTGACGTATCTGTCCGAGGCCTTCGCCGAGGCACAGCTCGATGGGCTGGATGGCGATTGTGTGGCGCATGCGGCGTTGTTCACGGCGTTTCGCGAGCTCGTCTACGCCTACGGCGAAGAGGCGGTCGCCCGCTTTGCCGAGACGCTGCCCGAGCGCCTGCGCGGGGGCGGCTTCTCCACCGGGCCGCGGCACTGACGCGGGGGCTCGAGCGCTCGCTTAGGGCGGTGCCGGCCCTTGGCCCGCAGCGGCCATCATTCCTTGATCATCTGCCGGGGCGGCGCAGCGGAAGCCGGGCGTCCGCCCGATCTGCCATCCTGCTGGCCACCCTCCTGGCGTTCGCCGGATCTGCGCCGGCGTCGGCCCAAAGCGCTCCGGCCCAAGCCGCTTCGGGCGAGACGGCCTCATCGTCCAAGGCCGCCCCATCCGCCGCCAAGCCGGCGCGCGCCGTCGACGCGCCCGCCAAAGCGACCGGGCAGCCGCTGCCCGAGGTCCAATCCGATGCGTCCAAGCTACCTCCGCTGGTCGCCCGCATGCGCGAGGCGATCATCGAGGCGGCCAAGAGCGGGGATGCCGAGAAGCTTCGGCTGGCGCTGGAGCGCAACGAGATGCCGCCGCTGCTCAGCAAGGGCCAGACCGGCGACCCGATCGCCGGGCTCAAGACGCGCTCCGGCGACGGCGATGGCCGTGAGACCATGGGAATTCTGCTCGATGTGATCGAGGCGCCCTATGTCCACCTGAAGCCGGGCACGGCCGAGGAGATGTACGTCTGGCCCTGGTTTGCGGCCTACCCGCTCGACAAGCTCGACGCCGAGCAGCGCGTCGAGGTGTACCGCATCCTGCGCGCCGCCGAATTCAAGGCATCTCTCGCCACGGGCCGCTACAGCTCATGGCGCCTCGGCATCGGTCCGGACGGCACCTGGCACTACTTCCTCACCGGCGATTGAAGCCGCCGCGCGCGCCGATCAGTCGTGCGCGCCCCGGCCGGCCACCCGGTCTTCGTCCGCCTGCTCATCGTGAGGATGGCCGACATCGCTTGGCGCCATCGGCCGCGCGCCCGCGCTCTTGGCGGACGCCGTCAGGGCACCGGCCACGGCGGGAATGCCGATGGCGCGGAAGGTCAGGCCGGAGCGGTCGCGTCGACGGGGACCGGCGTTGGGCGCAGTCTCCGTCAACCAAGTCGTCTTGGGGGTCGTCATGGCGAATACAATCCTTCCTCTGTCGCCTCGCGCACCGGCGCGTCTGCCCGGAGCGGCCTTATAACGTGGCGTTGAATCCGGCCGTTCAAAAGGCCTGATTGAGTAAATTTCGAGGCGAGCTGGCCATAGCTGCCGCATGTCGCCCGCGTTGGATAACAAATGATTAACGGATGTTTCAGAGAACCTCCGACGCGGTCGACAAATACTGCAGCGCAACATCGGAGCCTTGGCGAAGTCATCGCGTCCGGCGCCCGAGACCGAACGTTCCCGTTGCCGCCACACGGTCAAGTGGGCGACGGGCGCCGATCACCCACGCACCGTGGCGCAAGCGGGAAAGCAGCGGCGTGCGCTGCGGCACATGCGGGACTTGCCGGCTTTCGATCGCCTGCGTGCGCCGCTGGCGCCCTCGCAGGTCAGGCGCCTATGGGCTCCGGGTCCTGAAGTGACGCCGGAACATCCCGACGGGCGTGGAGCACCCGCCATACATCGATGTGATCGTCGCGCTCGACATAAAAGACGAGGGAAGGAAACCGCTTCAGCGATCGGCTGCGGAGGCCCTCCAGGTTCAGCTCACGGGCGAACCTCGGCGAGCCTGCGGCCGGATTGCCGGCGATAGCGAGAAAGGCCTGTTCGACCATGTCGACGAAATCCAAGGCGGTGCGCGGCCGGCATCCTGTGCGTAGGAATCGAGCGCAGCTTCGACGTCGTGGCGGGCCTGCTCGCGTGGGATGAGCGGCTTTGATCTCATTCCGAGTTGCGGCTGCGCACACGGTCGCGCAAGCCGTCGAAATAGGCCGCATCGGCTGGGGGCGTCGGCAACGACGACGCGCCGTCGAGGAGCAGCTTGCGCAGATCCTGACGCTCCTGATCTCTGCGGATCAGTTCGCGCACATACTCGCTGCTGGTGCTGTAGCCGCGGCTGGCGGCCTGCTCATCCACAAACGATTTGAGCGCGTCCGGCAGCGAGATGTTCATCGTGCTCATGCCACACCATCTAGAGCATCGGACCCAAAAGTGGACGCCGGTTTTGGGATAATTCCGATGCTGAAACAAAGAGCTAGAGTGGCAGTTCCGCTTCCATCGGAGCTGCCACTCTAGGTGCTTTGGCAAATTTTTGGCAATCCGACGCCGTTCGGACGGCAGCGCTCAGATCGTGACCTGTGTCCCCACCTCGACCACGCGGCCGGTGGGAATCTGGAAGAAGTCGGTGGCATCGCTCGCGTTGCGGGCGAGCAGCAGGAAGATCCGCGTCTGCCACAGGGGCATCTTCGTGGTCGGCCCCGCCTTGAGCGAGCGGCGCGAGACGAAGAACGACGTCGCCATGATATCGTAGCGCCATCCGAGGCTGCGGGCGATGGCGAGCCCCCGCGGCACGTTGGGCGTTTCCGCATAGCCAAAGGCCATGCGCACGCGGCTGAAGCCATCCCTGATCGGCTCGATGGAGACGCGCTCCGCGTCGGGCACGCGCGGGCGGTCGTCCGTGGTCACCGTCAGGATGACGTTCTTCTCGTGCATCACCTTGTTGTGCTTGAGATTGTGCAGGAGCGCCGTCGGCGCGAAGGCCGGGTCGCTGGTGAGGAAGACCGCCGTGCCGCGCACGCGGTGCGGGTTGCTCTTGGCCAGCACGTCGAGCAGCTCGGCGATCGGCATTTCCGTGCGGCGGGTCTTCTGCAGCACCATGCGCGTGCCGCGCCGCCAGCTGATCATCAGCAGCATGATCGCGCCGCCCAGCATGATCGGGAACAGGCCGCCCTCGAACACCTTGAGCAGATTGGCGAACAGGAACGTGGTGTCGATGACGAGGAACGGCGCCACGACGAGCGCCGCGGCCCACATCGGCCAGCGCCAGATCTTCCAGATGACGACGAAGGCCATGAGCGCCGTCACCACCATGGTGCCGGTCACGGCGATGCCGTAGGCGGAGGCCAGCGCGCTTGACGAGCGGAACATGACGACCGCGAGCAGAACGCCGACGAGCAGCAGGAAGTTGATGCGCGGCAGGTAGATCTGCCCGGCGTGCGCCTCCGACGTGTAGCGGATCTCGAGCCGCGGCAGCAGGCCGAGCTGGATGGCCTGGCGGCTGAGCGAGAAGGCGCCGGTGATCACCGCCTGGCTGGCGATGACGGTCGCCACCGTCGCCAGCACCACGACGGGCACCAGCGCCCAGGCCGGATAGAGAAAGAAGAACGGATTCTCCAGCCGGTCCGGGTGGGCCAGGATGAGCGCGCCCTGGCCGAGGTAGTTGAGCGCCAGCGACGGCAGCGCCACCACGAGCCAGGTGAATTGGATCGGGCCGCGGCCGAAATGGCCGAGGTCGGCATAGAGCGCTTCCGCGCCGGTCACGGCCAGGAAGACGGCGCCGAGCGTGAGCAGGCCGATGTGCCCGTTGGCGAGGAGGAACGACACCGCGTGGCGCGGGTCGAAGGCGGCGAAGACGCCCGGCTCATCCGCGATGTGGATCAGCCCGCCGAAGGCGAGCACGGCGAACCACAGCAGCATGACCGGGCCGAAGAACGCGGCGACCAGCGCCGTGCCGCGGCTCTGCACCAGGAACAGCGCGCACAGGATGGCGATGGTGATCTGCAGCACGTAGGGGTCGAGCACCGGCGTCACCAGCTTGACCCCCTCGACCGCCGACAGCACCGAGATCGCCGGGGTGATGATGGCATCGCCGTAGAACAATGCCGCGCCGAGCATGCCGAGCGCCGCCACCACGTGCCCGCGCGTCGCGCCCAGCGCCCGCTGGGCCAGGGCCATCAGCGAGAGCGTGCCGCCCTCGCCGTTGTTGTCGGCCCGCAGCAGGATGATGACGTATTTGACCGTGACGATGAGGATGAGCGCCCACAGAATCAGCGACAGCACGCCGAGCACCGCCTCCGACACGGGCGCCGTCCCGCCACGCGCCGCCGTCACCGCCTCACGGAAGGCGTAGAGCGGGCTCGTTCCGATGTCGCCGTAGACGACGCCGGCGCTGCCGACGACGAGGGTCCAAAACCCCGGCTTGGCGACCGGGGCGGAGTGATCGCCATCCCCCGCCGACTGTGGGTCCGCCGGTTGGGCGGTGGCCGCTGGCATGCTGTTCTTCTCGCACGAGGCTGAAGGCCCCGGGGGTATATAAGGGGTGGCGTGAGCGCAAGCGCGAACACGGTTGGCCAGCTCGGGCAGCGCCGATGCGGGCTTCCGTCCCCCCATCGCCTCAGCTAATGATGCCCGCATCCTCCGCGTCGGCTGTACGTTCCGACGATCACAAGGCCCCGGTCGCATCATGGCAGAGAGCGTCGCGCACAAATCCTCCCTCATGGCCGGTAAGCGCGGCCTCATCATGGGGGTGGCGAACAATCGTTCGATCGCCTGGGGCATAGCCAAGGCGGTGCGCCAGCATGGGGCGGAGATCGCGCTGACCTACCAGGGCGATGCGCTGAAGAAGCGGGTGGAGCCCCTGGCGGCGGAGCTGGGCGCCAGCGTCGCCGGCCATTGCGACGTTACCGACGGGCCGACCATCGACGCGGTCTTCGCCGAGGTCGAAAAGCTGTGGGGTGGGCTCGACTTCCTGGTGCACGCCATCGCCTTCTCGGACAAGGACCAGCTCACCGGGCGCTACCTGGAGACGACAGAGCAGAACTTCTCCCGCACGATGCTGATCTCCTGCTACTCGCTGACGGCGGTGGCGCAGCGGGCGGAGCGGCTGATGCGCGGCGGCGGCTCGATCCTGACGCTGACCTACTACGGCGCCGAGAAGTGGATGCCCCACTACAACGTCATGGGCGTCGCCAAGGCCGCGCTCGAGGCGAGCGTGCGCTACCTCGCGGCCGACCTCGGGCCGCAGAGCATTCGCGTCAACGCCATCTCGGCCGGCCCGGTGAAGACGCTGGCCGCCTCCGGCATCGGCGACTTCCGCTACATCCTCAAGTGGAACGAGTACAACTCGCCGCTGCGGCGCTCGGTGACCGCCGACGAGGTGGGCGAAGCCGCAGCCTACCTGCTCTCCGACATGTCGCGCGGCGTCACCGGTGAGGTGCACCATGTGGATGCGGGCTATCACGTCGTGGGCATGAAGAACCCCGACGCGCCCGACATCGTGCTCAGCAAGGAGTGAGCGGGCCCGAGGCCGGCGCCGGGGCGGCTGGGCCGACCCTCTATTTCGTGCGCCACGGCGAGACCGATTGGAACGCCGAGGGCCGGCTGCAAGGCCAGCGCGACACCGAGCTCAATGCCAAGGGCCGGCGCCAGGCGGAGGCCAGCGGACGGGTGCTGCAGGCGCTCGCCGCCGAGCCCGCAGGGCTCGCCTATGTGTCGAGCCCGCTGCGCCGGACCCGCGCGACCATGGAAGGGTTGCGCGACACGATCGGGCTCGATCCCCGGGCCTACGCCGTCGACGACCGGCTGATGGAGCTCTCCTTCGGCGCCTGGGAGGGGCTGACCTGGCGTGAGGTCCGCGCCAGGGAGCCACGTCTGCACGGCGAGCGGCAAGCGCGCATCTGGGAGTTCGCACCACCCGGAGGCGAAAGCTACGCCGGTCTCGCCGCGCGGGTGAGCCTCTTCGTGCAGCAATTGACCCGCGACACCGTCATCGTCTCCCACGGCGGCGTCGCCCGCGCCCTCGCCGCCGTGCTCGGCGGCGTGCCCACGGCGACGGCGGCCAAGCTCGACATCTGGCAGGGCCGGATCCTCGTCTTCGCCGGGGGCCGGCTGCGCTGGAGCGAGGCCCCGTAGCGCATGTCTTGGGAGTGCCTCCCCAAATTGGAGCATCGGCATTTTTGATGGATGGCGCGAGCGTGCGCTTCGGGCGGGCGACCTACTCCGGAAGGACGGCTCGACAGGCGCGCCGGCCGCGCTAGGTGCGCGCACACGCCGCGCACACGCGCCGTCCATCGTGTCGCACCGCCCATCGATTCTGCGATGCAATATAAGAGCTTAGTGCCGCCTCCGGCGACTTGCTGACGGCTTTGTTCATCAACGGTTCAGTGATCCGGGCGCATTTGAAGCGCGACGGGAGCCCATGATCCCGGCGCAGCGGCCGTGCCGTCTGCAGCCTCGATCCATGGCGTTGCCGCAAGAATTCCGGTGACGTCGCGTCCGCAAAGGCGAGCGGCATCGGACGGGGGCGAACGGAGCAATCCACGATGCTGCCGTTGCGACGACTTCTCCGGCCCCGGGGAAGCGCCTGCGGCCGTCGTTGCTCCAGAGTGGCCGAGGCACAGTGCTCCCGACCACTCACGTATCCGAGCTGCCTCGGCGCGGCCGCGTTGCGGAGCGCCATGCCGAGCAAGCTCGAGTGAGGCGTACACCATGAAGCAAGCGACCGACTCGGCGCTCACCGCCGCCTATGCGCCCTCTATCGTCCTTCCCCGCGCCGCCCGACCCGTACCGACCGGGCCCGTGCTGCATGGTCCGGTTCGCCCGGATCTGAGCCGTGACGAAGTGCTGGGTGAGATCTTCCAGTCGACCGTGCAGGGCCGCGGCTACCGCATCGCCTATGTCAGCGGCGACAAGGTGTGGACCTACGCCCAGGTGCAGGCGGAGACCGATGCCATCGCGCGCGGGCTCGTCGCCAAGGGCGTCGGCCCCGGCCACATCGTCGGGCTGTGGATGGCGCGTGGCGTCGAGCTGCTGATGGCGCAGATCGCCATCACCAAATCCGGCGCGGCCTGGCTGCCGTTCGACGCGGATGCGCCCGTCGAGCGCATCGCCGTCTGCCTCGCCGATGCGGAGGCCAAGGGCATCCTCACCAGCGCGGCCTTGGCCGATCGCGCCAAGGACACCGGCGTTGCCGTGTGGACCAGCGCGACGCTGGCAGCGGACGCGCCGGCAGGCGCGCTGCCCAATCCCCGTGCGCGCGGCCTGACCGCCGACAGCCCGGCCTATCTGATCTACACCTCCGGCTCGACGGGCACGCCCAAGGGCATCGTCATCAGCCACCGCAACATCTGCCACTTCCTGCGGTCGGCCAACGACGTCTACGGCTTCGCCTCCGACGACGTGGTGTTCCAGGGCGCCTCGGTCGCCTTCGACCTGTCGATGGAAGAGATCTGGGTGCCGTATCTGGTCGGCGCGACGCTTTTCGTCGCTACGCCGGAGATGATCGGCGACGTGGAGCGCCTGCCGGACCTGATGGCCGAGGCCGGCGTCACCGTGCTCGACACGGTGCCGACCCTGCTCGCCATGCTGCCGCGCGACATCCCCTCGCTGCGCATCATCCTGCTCGGCGGCGAAGCCTTGCCGGCGCCCCTGGTGGGGCGCTGGTCCAAGCCCGGCCGCCGCATCTTCAACACCTACGGGCCCACCGAGGCGACGGTCGTCGCCACCGTGGCCGAGGTCGTCCCCGGCGAGCCGGTGACGATCGGCCGCCCGATCCCCAACTACACCTGCTACATCGCCGACGAGGATCTCCACCTGGTGGCCGCCGGCCAGCAGGGCGAGTTGCTCATCGGCGGCCCGGGCGTCGCCGCCGGCTATCTCGGCCGGCCGGAGCTCACCGCGCAGAAATTCGTCGCCAACCCCTTCCCGGACCAGACCGGGATCGACCCGGTGCTGTACCGCTCCGGCGACGCCGTCAGCCTGGACGAGGTCGGCAACATCATCTTCCACGGCCGCATCGACGACCAGGTCAAGATCCGCGGTTTCCGCGTCGAGCTCGGCGAAATCGAAGCCAAGCTCGCGGCGTTCCCGCACGTCGCCCACGTCGCCGTGGTGCTGCGCCAGGACGACGGCCTCGACCGGCTGGTGGCCTTCCTCGTGCCCGAGCCCGGCGAGACCATCGACCGGCTGGCGCTCCGCCTGGGGCTGCGCGACCGGCTGCCGTCGTACATGGTGCCGGCGCATTTCGAGGTGGTGGACACGCTGCCGCGGCTGACCTCGGGCAAGATCGACCGCAAGGTGCTCAAGGCCGCGTCGCTGACCGCGGCCGAGGCGGTGGCCGAGGAAGAGCCGCGCACGCCGGCGGAAGCGGCCCTGCTCGCCGCCGCCAAGAGCGTCTTCCCCGGCCAGGCCATCCCCTTCGATGCCGATTTCTTCCTGGACCTCGGCGGCCACTCGCTGCTCGCCGCCCGGTTCGTCTCGGCCGTGCGCGAAAACCACGCCTACGCCGGCATCACCCTGCAGGACGTCTACGGCGCTCGCACCCTGCGTGCCATGGCAGCCAAGCTGGAGGCGACCGGATCCGGCCACGGCCCGCGCGACCTCTCCTTCACGCCGCCGCCGCTGCTGCGCCGGGTCTTGTGCGGCCTGGCCCAGGCGGCGGCGCTGCCGTTCATCATCGGGTTGATGACGGCGCAATGGCTCGGCGTCTTCATCGGCTACATGCTGCTGTCCGGCGGTGAGTCCGGCATCGGTGCCGAGATCGTGGCGCTGCTCGGCCTCTACCTCATCATCAACATCGTCACCGTGGCGATCTCCATCGCCGCCAAATGGCTGATCATCGGCCGCACCAAACCGGGCCGCTACCCGCTCTGGGGCACCTACTACTTCCGCTGGTGGCTGACGTCGCGGCTGGTGGCGCTGGCGCACATCAAATGGATGCAGAACTCGCCGCTGATCGTCTGGTACCTCAGGGCCCTGGGCGCGCGCATCGGCAAGGACACCATCCTGGCCGAGATCGAGTGCGGCGCCTTCGACCTGCTCACCATCGGCGACGGCGTCTGCGTCGGCGGCAAGGCCAAGTTCGCCACCGCCGAGGTGGTCGGCAACGAGCTGGTCATCGGCGAGATCAGCCTCGGCAAGGATGCCTACGTCGGCACCTCCTGCGTGCTCGACCGCGGCGTCAGCCTGGGCGAAGGCGCCGAGCTCGCCGACCTGACGGCGGTCCCCGTGGGCACCGCGATCGGCGCGTTCGAGAAGTGGGACGGCTCGCCCGCCCGCCATGTCGGCGCGGTCGCCGACGACGACCTGCCGCCGCGGCCGACCGCCGGCCCGGTCCGGCGCGTGCTGCAGAACTGCGCCTACGTCGCCGGCGGCCTGCTGATCCCGCCGCTCGGTCTGCTGCCGATCTTTCCCGCCTTTTTCCTGTTCGACCGGCTGGACGACGTCCTGAGCGGCGCCTTCGGCATCAACTACCTCTACTACCTGCCGGTGCTCGCCTGGCCGACCGCCTTCGGCCTGGTGCTCGCCACCATCGCCTTCATCGCCGCCGTCCGCTGGGTCGTGCTGCCGCGCGTCTCGGAGGGCATCTACTCGGTGCACAGCTGGTTCTACGTGCGCAAGTGGATCGTCTCGCTGGCCACCGAGGTGACGCTGGAGACCCTGTCGACGCTCTACGCCACCGTCTACATGCGCGGCTGGTACCGGCTGATGGGCGCCAAGATCGGCAAGGACGCGGAGATCTCGACCAACCTGTCGGGCCGCTACGACCTGGTCGAGATCGGCGAGAAGAACTTCATCGCCGACGAGGTGGTGCTCGGCGACGAGGACATCCGCCAGGGCTGGATGATCCTGAAGAAGGTCAAGACGGAAGCCCGGGTGTTCGTCGGCAACGACGCCGTGGTGCCGCCCGGCACCCACATCCCGGCCGACGCGCTGATCGGCATCAAGTCCAAGCCGCCGGCCAACGATGCGATGTCGTCCGGCGATACCTGGTTCGGCTCGCCGCCGATCAAGCTGCCGGTACGCCAGAAGTTCGGCGACGTCGCCGCCAACTGGACCTACGAGCCGTCACAGCTGCGCCGCTTCGGCCGCGCGGTGTTCGAGGCCTTCAACCTGTCGCTGCCGACAATGCTGTTCATCAGCTTCGGCACCATCGCGGTCGAGCTGCTGGCGCCGGCGATCCTGGCCGGCGACATCGCCGTCCTGGCGCCGCAGTTCATCGGCCTCAGCGTCGCCATCTCGATGGCCATGACGCTGGTGGTCATCGGCCTCAAATGGCTGATGATGGGCGCCTACAAGCCCACCATGAAGCCGATGTGGTCGTTCTGGTCCCTGCGCACCGAGGCGACCGCCGTGCTCTACTGGGGCCTGACCGGCAAGGTGCTGCTCGACCAGTTGCGCGGCACGCCGTTCCTGCCGTGGACGCTCAGGCTGTTCGGCGCCAAGTTCGGCAAGGGCGTCTACATGGACACCACCGACATCACCGAGTTCGACTGCGTCGAGGTGGGTGACTTCGTCGCCATCAACAGCCTCGCCGCCTTGCAGACGCACCTCTACGAGGATCGGCTGATGAAGGTCGGCCGGGTCACGATCGGCAACGGCGTCACCATCGGTGCTGGCTCGACTGTGCTCTACGATACCAAGGTCGGCGATTTCGCCCGCATCGGACCGCTCACCATCGTCATGAAGGGCGAATCGATCCCGGGCCACAGCGAGTGGGCCGGCGCTCCGGCCGAGCCCGTCGCCCATGCGCCGATGGAGGCACTTCCGCCGCCGCTCAAATCGGCAGCCTGAGCATCCGACGGAGCCGGGCGCGAGCTCGGCCACCGGCGGCGGTCACCCGATACGAGCATCATGGCCGGGCTTGAGCCCGGCCATTTTTATTCAATTACAGATTGAAAAATCAGCGGCACCAATCTCTGATTGAGCGAAATCAGCGACCCGGCTAACCCTACCCTGGGCCGAGAGGAGGATCCGCGATGCGGCCTGCCTGCGTATCTATCGTCCTGCTGGTGATGGCCTCCGCCGCCCAGGCCGGTGACTCGCCCAGCCTCTACAGCAGGGAAGGCAAGTTCCTCGGGCACCTGAATAAGAACCGGTACGATCCGTACTCCGTCGCCAATCCCAATGGGCGCTACGGCAGCCCCCATTCGCCCGACAGCATCAACAATCCCTACGGCCGCTATGGCAGCCCCTACTCGCGCGACAGCGCCAACAACCCGTACGCGACCGGGGGCATCGAGATCCGTGGGCGCTGACCGCGCGCAACCAAGAGTTCGTCTGCGGCGAAGACGTCGTCCCTCCACGATGGTCGCCGGCTCGTCGGGGCCGCCAGCCGCAGCACAACTGCCCGGCGACGCCCGAACCGCCGGGGGGCATGAAGAGCGGCTTGCCGCCCGGCGAATGTCATCGCTCCGTGCGCGCCGGGCAATCCCGACGCGATCTGGGCTGCTCTCCTCGCAATGCCCTTCCCCAGAACGCCCCTGCCCTACAACCCGGCATCGATGGCCTTGCCGAAGACGACGAAGCGCTCACCGTCGAACTTGCCCAGGCGAAGCGTCTGGATCGGATGGAAGTTGGTCGGGCTGGTCTTGATGCGCACGCCGTCAAGCAGCATGGGCAGGGTGAGGTCCAGGTTGGCAGCCTGGCGCATGACGTTCTCCCGCGTCAGCTCGTCGCCGCACTGCTTCAGGAGCTGCACGAAGGTCTGCGCCATCATGTAGGCGAAGACGTTGATCGTCTCCAGCTTGTTGCCCGACGGATAATACTTGTCCATGAAGGCGAAGTACTCTTTGGCGCCCGGCGATTCAGCATTGTGCGGGTCGGCCGGGTCGGCAAAGAACTGGGTGGTGATGACGCCGACCGCGTTGTCCGCGCCCGCTGGCCGGATCACGGTCGGGATCGAGGCCGAGACGTAGCTGACGACCTGCAGCGGCTTCCAGCCGATGCTGCCCGCCTTGCGGATGGCCTGGGCGGCGAACTTGGGGGTCGCGGCGTTGACGAAGGTGTCGGCACCGGCGGCGTTGAGGTTGACGATCTGGGAATCGACCGTCGGATCGGAGACGGCATAGGGCTCCTCGCGCACCACCATGGTCCCGTATCTGTCGCCGAGCGCCAGCTTGAGCCCGGCGAGATAGGCCTTGCCGAAATCGTCGTTCTGATAGAGCACGCCGATGCGGGCATCGGGGGCGTTGTCGAGAATGTATTTGCCGAAGATCTTGCCCTCCGCCTCGTAGGTCGGCTGCCAGCCGATGGTCCACGGATACGCCTTGGGATCGCCGAAGGTGCCGAGGCCGCTGTTGACGAACACCTGCGGCACCTTCTGCGCGTTGAGATATTTGCGGATCGCCATGTTCGAGGCGGTGCCGAGCGGGCTGAACAGCACGAACGCCTGGTCGCTCTCCACCAGGCGGCGCACCTGTTCCATCGTCTTGGGCGGGCTGTAGGCGTCGTCGAGCGAAATCAGGCGGATTTTGCGCCCGTTGACGCCGCCCTGCTCGTTGATCATGTCGAAGTAGGCGGCCTGGGTCTTGCCCTCGGTGCCGTAGGCCGACGCGGGGCCGCTGTAGGGCATGGTCTGGCCGACGACGATCTCGCCTGCGGAGACGCCCGGCTCGGCCGCCTGCGACGCGCCGGACGGGGTCGAGGCGAGGCCGCCGAGGAGCGCGACGGCGAACAGCCGCCGACGGTCGAGGGACATGTTTTCCTCCATGATATACTTCGATCTTCCGCCGGTTTACGCTCGAATTGGCCGGATCTACTATCGTTCTTGCTGGACGCTAGCGGCGTGATTATAACGGCGCAAATGCTTTGTCCGCATCGAAGGTCATGCATCCTGTGCATCTGTCGCGCGTCGATCTCAACCTGTTCGTCATCTTCGATGCGATCTTCACCGAAGGCGGGGTGACGCCTGCCAGCCGGCGGCTCAACCTGTCGCAGCCGGCGATCAGCCACGCGCTGACACGGCTGCGGGAGATGTTCGACGACCCGCTGTTTGTGCGCCGGGGCCAGGCCATGGTGCCGACCCAGCGCGCCCGGCAGATGATCGATTCGGTGCGCGCGGCGCTGGAACGACTGGAGACGACCTTTGCCTCCAGCACCGCTTTCGATCCGTCGACGGTGGCGACCACGTTCGTCCTGGGCCTGCCCGAGCCGTTCGAGGCGACGGCCATGCCGATCTTCCTGGCGCAGCTCGCGCAACTGGCGCCGGCGGTCGACATCGCCATGGTCAAGGTCGATCGCGCCCAGATGAAGTCCGAGCTGGCGACCGGCTCGGTCGATGCGGTGGTCGACATCTGGCGCCCGGTCTCGGGCGACTTGCGCAGCGCGGCACTCACCGTGCGCCGCTTCGCCGTCGTTGCCCGGCGCGGCCATCCCGCGGTGGGGCCCGACCTCGACCTCGAGGCCTATCTGGCCCAGGGCCACATCCTGGTGAGCGCCCGGCGCAAGGGGCTGGGGCTGGAAGACTACGCGCTGCACGGCGCGGGCCGCGAACGACGGATCAAGGTGCGGACCCGCAACTTCTTCGCCGCCTGCCGCATGGTGGCCGCCACCGACTACCTGCTCACGCTGACGGAGCAGTATGCCACCGTTCTGAACGCCGGGACCGACAACCAGATCCTGCCCTTCCCGCTCGATACCGCGAGCTCGGGCATGCATCTCTACTGGCACGCGAGGACGGACGACGATCCGGCCAACGTCTGGCTGCGCAGCCAGCTGCTCGCCGCCGTCGAGACCTTCGAGCGCATGGCCCGGCCGGTTTGACCCGGGCGGCGGCAGTGCGTAATGCACCGGCTAAAGGCTCGTCATGTCGCACAATACGTTCGGTCACCTCTTCCGCGTCACCACCTTCGGCGAAAGCCACGGGCCGGCCATCGGCTGCGTCGTCGACGGCTGCCCGCCGCTGATTCCGCTCGAAGCGGCGGAGATCCAGCGCGACCTCGATCGCCGCAAGCCCGGCCAGTCGCGCTTCACCACCCAGCGGCGCGAGGCGGACGAGGTGAGGATCCTCTCCGGCGTCTTCGTCGACGAGGCGAGCGGCCAGCAGGTGACCACCGGCACGCCGATCGGGCTCCTCATCGAGAACACCGACCAGCGCTCCAAGGACTACGGCGATATCAAGGACAAGTACCGGCCGGGCCACGCCGACTTCACCTACGACCTGAAGTACGGAGTGCGCGACTACCGCGGCGGCGGTCGCGCCTCGGCGCGCGAGACGGCGATGCGGGTGGCGGCCGGCGCCATTGCCCGCAAGGTGGTGCCGGGCCTGACCGTGCGCGGCGCCGTGGTGCAGATCGGGCCGCATACGGTCGACCGCGACCGGTGGGACTGGGACGAGGTGGGCCGCAATCCCCTGTTCTGCCCGGACGCGGCCATGGTGCCGATGCTCGAGGACTATCTCGACGGCATCCGCAAGGCCGGCTCGTCCATCGGCGCCGTGGTCGAGGTGGTCGCCGAGGGCACGCCCCCGGGCCTCGGCGCGCCGATCTACGGCAAGCTCGACGCCGACATCGCCGCCGCGCTGATGAGCATCAACGCCGTCAAGGGGGTCGAGATCGGCGACGGTTTCGCCTCTGCTGCCCTGCGCGGCGAGGAGAACGCCGACGAGCTCCGCCGCGGCAACGACGGCCAGGCGCTGTTCCTCTCCAACCACGCCGGCGGCATCCTGGGCGGCCTCTCCACCGGCCAGGCCATCGTCGCCCGCTTTGCCGTGAAGCCGACGTCGTCGATCCTGACGCCGCGACTCACGGTCGACCGCCAGGGCCACGAGACCGACATCCTGACCAAGGGCCGCCATGATCCCTGCGTGGGGCTGCGCGCCGTCCCGGTCGGCGAAGCTATGGTTGCCTGCGTCCTCGCCGATCATTATCTCCGCCATAGGGGCCAAACTGGCGCTATTCGAACCTGGCCATGACGTTCCAGAACGCCGATGCCATGAATTGAAACAGGCAAGAACTGAAACAGGCAAAAGCTGAACAGGAACATCATGTCGAGCACACGCGCGCTGTCCATCGGGATTGGATCTCATATGTCCCACACGGTGACCGAAGCCATCGAAGCCATCGGCCGCGGCGAGATCGTCATCGTCACCGATGACGACGATCGCGAGAACGAGGGCGATCTCGTCTGCGCCGCCTCCCTGTGCACCCAGGAGAAGATGGCCTTCATCATCCGCAACACCTGCGGCATCGTCTGCGCGCCGCTGAGCCTGGAAGAAGCGCGCCGGCTCCGGCTCGATCCGATGGTGGCGGCCAACGACGCCCCGCTCGGCACCGCCTTCACCATCACCGTCGACGTCAAGCACGGGCTCACCACGGGCATCTCCGCCGAGCAGCGCGCCTCCACGGTGCGGGCGCTCGCCAACAACAACATGGGGCCGGCCGACTTCGTCCGCCCCGGCCACGTCTTCCCGCTGATTGCCCGCGACGGCGGCGTGCTGATGCGCTCCGGCCACACCGAGGCGGCGGTCGACCTGTGCAAGCTCGCCAACCTGCCCCCGGTCGGCGTCATCTGCGAATTGGCCAATGACGACGGCACCGTCATGAAGGGCCCGCAGATCGAAGCCTTTGCCGAGAAGCACCAGCTGAAGCGCATATCGGTCGCCGACCTCATCGCCTACCGCCAGGCGCGCGAGAAGCTGGTGGAGCGCGTCAACACCTTCCATGTCGACACCGAGTGGGGCCCGATGGTCGGCCACGCTTACATGACCTCGTTCGACCCGGTGCAGCACTTCGCGTTCGTCATGGGCAACATCGGCGACGGCACGGAAGTGCCGGCGCGCCTGCACCGCGCCCACGTGGTCACCGATGTCCTCGGCCCATCCGTCGTGCACCGCGCCTTGAAGCGCTTCTCCCGCGAGGGCCGTGGCGTGCTGGTCTATCTGCGCGACGGCACGGCCGGCGTTCCGATCGCCGTGCCGAGCGAAGGCGGCTCGAACTCGGAAGCGGTGCGCTCCCAGCTGTGGCGCGAGGTCGGCCTCGGCGCCCAGATCCTCAGGGACCTCGGCGTTTCCTCGATCGTCCATCTGTCGTCGACGCCACGCGCCTTCGTCGGCCTCGCCGGCTTCGGCATCGAGATCGTGCGCACCGAGCATCTGGAATCGTAAAGGCCCAGGCGCCCCTCCGGACGCCGGGCGCCATGGGCCGGGCAGACATGGGGGGTGACGCATGGCAGCCGATGCCGCGATCGCGACCCTGGGGCGCCTGGCCCGCCGCGTCGGCCGCGGCATAGCGCTCGCCGGCGTCTGCCTGCCCCTCTTCCTCATCGGCATCTCGAAGTTTACGCAGAGCGAGATCGACGGCGTCGAGCCGCTGCTGAGCGGCACGCCGTGGCTCGCGTGGCTGCCGGCGCTCCTTGGCGCGGCTGGCGCGTCGTATCTCCTCGGCGTGGTCGAGGTCGCGACGGCGGCGCTGTTCGTCGCTTCGCTGCGCTGGCCGCTCGCCGGCATCGCGGCGGGCGCGCTCGGCGCCGGCACGTTCGCCGTGACGCTGTCCATCCTTCTGGCGTTGCCGATCTGGGACGCCGAATCAGGCGGCTTCCCGTGGCTCAACGCCTTGGGACAGTTCATCATCAAGGACGTCGCCCTGCTCGGCATCTCCCTCGTCGTGCTCGGCGAGGCGCTGCAGCGCCAGACCGCCGGCCGCACCTGACCTCTCCCGCGGGATGGCGGACCGTACTGCTAGCCGACGGGCATCGCGGCGAGCCTCGGTCCAGCCTCCCGTGCGCAGCGGGCCGACCCTGCCGGCGAAATGGCCTGGTGACTTCGGCGCTGTCTCTGTATACAACTGCATGCGTTCGCATGTGATGCAGAGGGTGAACGATGACGAAGGCCGAGCGCCACTGGGATGTCCTGGTCGTCGGCGGCGGCAACGCGGCCCTGTGCGCGGCGATCAGTGCGCGCCGCGCCGGCGCCTCGGTCCTCGTGCTGGAGGCTGCGCCGCGCTTCTACCGCGGCGGCAATACCCGCCACACGCGCAACATGCGCTGCGCCCACGACAGCGCCACCGCCCATCTCACCGGCCCCTACACGGAAGACGAGTTCTGGGACGACCTGCAGCGGGTCACCCAGGGTCAGACCGACGAGGAACTGGCGCGCTTCATGATCGCGCGGTCCAAGGACATGCTGAGCTGGATCACCGAGCAGGGCGTGCGCTTCCAGCCGTCGCTCGGCGGCACGCTCAGCCTCGGGCGGACGAACTCGTTCTTCCTCGGCGGCGGCCGCTCGATGCTCAACGCCCTCTACCTGACGGCAGAGAATCTCGGGGTGGAGGTGGCCTACGACGCCGAGGTGATCGATCTCCAGATCGAGGACGGCATGTTCCTGGCCGCGCAGGTGAAGAAGGCCGACGGCAGCGCTCGCGAGGTTCGCGCCAAGGCTCTGGTCGCGGCGGCGGGCGGCTTCGAGGCCAACATCGCGTGGCTCAAGCAATACTGGGGTGAAGTCGCCGAGAACTTCCTGATCCGCGGCACGCCCTACAACCGCGGTACGATGCTGCGCCTGCTGCTCGGGCGCGGCGTGCAGGAGGTGGGCGACCCGACCCAGTGCCATGCGGTGGCGATCGATGCGCGCGCCCCCAAGTACGACGGCGGCATCATCACCCGCCTCGACTGCGTCGTGTTCGGCATCGTCGTCAACGGCAATGCCGAGCGCTTCTACGACGAGGGCGAGGACTTCTGGCCCAAGCGCTACGCCATCTGGGGGCGTCTCGTCGCCGCCCAGCCCGACCAGATCGCCTACATCGTCTTCGACGCCAAATCGCTGACCTCGTTCATGCCGTCGCTCTACCCGCCGATCGCCGCCGACAGCGTCGGCGAGCTAGCGGCAAAGCTGGGGCTCGATCCGGCGAAGCTCACCGAAACGGTGCAGAGCTTCAACGGCGCCATCGTGCCCGGCGGCAGCTTCGACCACACGGTGCTGGACGATTGCCGCACCGCCGGACTGACGCCGCCGAAGACCCATTGGGCGCGGGCCATCGACACGGCCCCCTTCTACGCCTATCCGGTGCGGCCCGGGATCACCTTCACCTACCTCGGGGTGCGCGTGAACCGCGACGCCCGCATGATCATGACCGACGGCCGGCCGGCGGCCAACATGTTCGCCGCCGGCGAGATCATGGCCGGCAACGTGCTCGGGCGCGGCTATGCGGCCGGCATCGGCATGACCATCGGCAGCGTGTTCGGCAAGACCGCCGGCGAAGGCGCTGCAGCCTCCATGCGCAACTGAGATGGCATGGCGGAGCGCCTCAGCCGAAGCGTTGCATCAGCTCCAGGCGCGCCTGCTGGGCGCGGCGGATGTGGGTGCGCGCCGCCTGCTCGGCCGCATCCGGGTCCCGGCTCTCGATCGCCGCGATGATGCCCTGGTGCTCGGTGATGGCCGCGGCGACGCGCTCGGGCAGCTGGAACGTCGTGCCTGGCAGCAAGGCCAGCGAATCGTTCAGCTCCTCGAGGGTGCGCACCAGGTAGCGGTTGTGGGCGGCGTCCTGTACGGCGCCATGGAACTGCCGGTTGACCGCCGCAAGGCGGCCGGGATCGCCCACGGCGCCGGCGAACGTGGCGCCCAGCTGCCTGAGGCTGGCGATCTCGCTCGGCGACGCGTGCTGCGCGGCAAAGCGCGCCGCCGACCCCTCCAGGATCTCGCGCATGGCGTAGAGCTCGAGCGTCTGCGGCCGGCTGATGGTCGCCACGACGAGGCCGGCGGCCGTCACCTCGAGCAGGCCGCTTGCCTGCAGCCGCAACAACGCCTCGCGCACCGGCGTCCGGCTGACGCCGAGCGCCTTGGCCACCGTCTCCTCCCGCAGCCGCTCGCCGCGGCGCCAATGGCCGAGCCGGATACCCTCGCGCAGGGATCGATACGCCCACTCGGCGCGCGAGAGCGCGTCGTCGGGCGCCGATGGCCACGCCGCCTCGCCGCCGCTGGCGGGCATGTCGACCGGCCTGTCCTGAACCACCTCACCCTCCCCCGGCAACGATCGGCGCTCCGTGTCGATCGCTGCATACGTCTGCACGCAGACGCATGCAACGCAAACCGATGAAGGAATCTTCGATGGCCCTGCAGACCGAAGCGCTTCGCGAGGCAGAGCGGCTGATGACGATCTGCAACTCCTGCCGCTATTGCGAGGGCCTGTGCGCCGTCTTCCCCGCCATGGAGATGCGGCGGGCGTTCCACGACGGCGACCTGAACTACCTCGCCAACCTCTGCCACAGCTGCGGCGCCTGTTACTACGACTGCCAGTTCTCGCCGCCGCACGCCTTCAACGTCAACGTACCCAGGACGCTGGCGCAGGTGCGGACGCAATCCTACGCACGATACGTCTGGCCGTCCGTCTTCGCCGGGGCCTTCGCCAGGAACGGCCTGGCCATCGCACTGGTTGCCGTGCTGGCGGTCGCCGCCTACCTGATCGGCTTCATGGCGATCCGGGGGCCGGACGTGATGTTCGCCAGCCATGTGGGCGAAGGCGCCTTCTACCGCATCATGCCGCACGACATGATGGTCGCCATCTTCGGCGCGGCCTTTCTCTACGCCATCATCGCCCTGGCCATGGGCCTGCGCGCCTTCTGGCGGGATATGGCAGCAAGCGGCACCGCCCTGCCGGACGGCCTCTCGCTGTGGCAGGCCATGAAGGATGCCGGCCGGCTGCGCTATCTCGACGGCGGCGGCGTCGGCTGCATGAACGAGGACGAGCGCCCGCGCGACCGGCGGCGCCTCTACCACCACTTCACCTTCTACGGCTTCCTGCTGTGCTTCGCCGCCACCAGCGTCGCGACGCTCTACGCCTACCTGCTCGGGCGCCCCGCGCCCTATCCGTGGTGGGACCTGCCGGTCGTCCTGGGCACGCTCGGCGGCCTCGGTCTCCTCGTCGGCCCGGCGGGCCTGCTGCACGCCAAATGGCGCCGCGATCCGATGCTGGCCGACGCATCGAAGGCCGGCATGGATGTGGCGTTCCTCGCCATGCTGTTCTTCACTTCGCTGACCGGGCTGGCGCTGCTGGTGCTGCGGGCGACGCCGGCGATGGGCACCATGCTCGCCGTGCACCTGGGCTTCGTCTTCGGCTTCTTCGTCACCATGCCCTACGGCAAGTTCGTCCACGGGCTCTACCGCTTCGCCGCTCTCGTCCGCTACGCCATGGAGCGCAGGACGCTCGAGCAGGCGACCGCAGAGCCCGCGGCCGACACCCGGACCAAGGCCACGGCCTGACCGTCCGAGCGCTCACGTCCTCAGCATCGGCCGTAGCGCCAGGACGAGGGGGACGATGGCGACGGCCGTGAGGGCCGACGCCACGACGCCGAGAGCCTGGCTCGCATGATCGGCAATGACGCCGTAGGCGATCGGCGCCAGCCCGCCGGCGCCGATGACGCCCGTGTAGAACAGCGCGAAGCCGCGGCCGACGTCGCCCTTCGGCGCCAACTCGGGAACCGTCCCGTAGAGCACCGACGACGTACCGTTCAGCGCAATGCCGAGCAGCGGCAGAACGACGAGCAGCGGCGCCAGCGGCAGCGCCAGGGTAACGATGATCAGCAGCGCGGTGACGGCTTCCGTGGTGATCACCGTCCACACGACACCCAGACGCTGCCCGAGCCAGCCGCAGGCCGCCTTGCCGAGCGCTCCGCCGATGAAGAGCAGGGCCAGGCCCAGCCCGACGGTCGCCTCCGCGCCGCCGCGCGCCTGGAGCAGGAACGGCAGGAACAGCAGGTAGCCCATGCGCACCGCCGTATCGAGCGCGCCGATGGCGAAGAGCAAGCCGAATCCCGCGCCGCCGCCCGGGCCGCCGGACACCTGCGCCTGCTCCGGCGGCGCCATGCGGGGCTGCTGCGGCACGAGGGCCAGCAGGACGACGGCGACCGCCAGTCCCACGCCGGCCATGAGACCGACGACCGACCTCCAGGCCACACAAGTCACGAGCAGCGCCGCCGTGGCAGGAAAGACGGCCTTGCCGAGATCGCCGGCGAAATTGTAGACCCCCAGCGGCGCTCGCGCGGCGTCCCCGTATGCCTGCGTCACCAGCAGCGATGCCCGCGGGTGCTGGACGCTCGAGCCGACGCCGGCCAGGACCAGTCCCACGCACAAGCCCGCGAAGCCGGCCGGCAGCGCCACCACCAGGTATCCGGCGGCCGCGACGAACGTCGCCAGCGCCAAAGCCGTGCGGGCGCCGAGCCGGCGGGCTATCCGGTCGGCCGGAACCTGCAGCCCGCCCATGGTGCCGAAATACAGGGCGCGGACGACGGCGAGGCCGGCGTAGGACAGGCCGAACTCCGCCTGCCAGATCGGCAGCAGCACGTAGAGCTGATCCGTGTAGCCGTCGTGGACCGCATGGGCCACGCACGCGCCGGTGAGACTGCGTCGCTGCGGCGAGAGCGACCTGCTCTGCGGCAGCAATGAAGCGTCCGTGTCCGTGCTGTGCATACGATGGCCCATCCTTGTGGACGAACCCTACGATCGTGAGTTTTTGTCGAATAGAGTGGCTTGCGTCACGCAACCTGTCTGATTTCCTCACGGATCCTATGCGCCGCCTCCCACCCCTCAATGCCCTTCGCATCTTCGAGGTCGCAGCCCGCACCGGCAGCTACGCCGCCGCCGGTGCGGAGCTCGGCCTCACCCACGGAGCCGTCAGCCGGCAGATCGCCGCCCTGGAGAGCTGGCTTGGCCAGCGCCTGTTCGTACGGGCCGGCCGGCGCATGGCGGCGACGCCGGCGGCACGCGCTTTCGCCGCCGAGATCAGCCTGTCGTTCGACCGCATGACCGCGGCCGCCGAGGCCTGCGGACGCCTGGACCCGCGCCGCATCCTGCGCGTCAGCGCCCCATCGACGTTCGCCATGCGCTGGCTCATCCCGCGCCTGGAGCGCTTCCACGGCGAGCGGCCTGAGGTCGAAGTGGCGGTCACCACCACGACGACGCTGCACGACGAGCTGCGCGGCGGCTTCGACGTTGCCGTGCGGCGGGGATCGGCGGAGCAGGAGGCGTGGCCGCAGCACCGCGCCGTGTCTTTCCTCGGTGAGGCGGACACGCTGATCATGAGCCCGGCCTTGTTCGACCACCGTCCGGTGCAAGCGCCGGCAGACGTCGCGGGACACGTGCTGCTCGCCACGGAGACACGGCCGGGCGATTGGGACGACTGGCTCGACCGCGCCGGCCTGTCTCACATGGCGGCCCAGCGCCGGCGTATGTTCGACCACTTCTTCGTCACGCTGCAGGCGACGAAGGACGGCCTCGGGCTCGGCGTCGGGCCGCTGCCGGTGCTCGCCGACGACGTGGCGAGCAGGCGCCTCGTGGCCCCGTTCCCCGACATCCGGGTGCCGAGGACCGGCTACGTCGCGCTGGTTCCTTTCGACGCGGACAAGACCTCGTCGCTGGCAGCCTTCATCGACTGGCTGGTGACGGAGGGCGCCGGCTGATGCTCCAGCACATGCCTCTGACCGCCGAGGTCAGGCTGCCGGACCGGCGCCCACCGCGGCTGCGAAGTTGGAGAAGAACTGGTCGGCGGTCTTCTTGGCCACACCGTCGATGAGCCGGCCGCCCAGCTGCGCGATGCGGCCGCCGACGTTGGCGTCCACCGCGTAGACGAGCACGCAGCCCGGCCCTCCGTCGGATGCGTCCTTGAGGCTCACCTGCGCGCCGCCTTTGGCGAAGCCGGCGACCCCGCCCTCCCCCTGGCCGGAGATCCGGTAGCCGTTGGGCGGGTCGATGTCCGACAGCGTGACGCTGCCTTTGAACGTCGCGCTGACCGGCCCGACCTTGATCTTGATCGACGCGCTGAAAGCGTCGTCGCCGATCTTCTCCAGGCGCTCGCAACCGGGGATGCAGGCCTTCAGGACCTCGGGGTCGTTGAGCTTGTCCCAGACGGTCCGACGGTCGGCGGGCAGCGCAAACTCCCCCTGCATGGTGAAAGCCATTGGACGACTCCGGTCTGAAAAGCGGGAATTGCGCGGTCGCTCAGGCGCTCGCCCTGAACCGCTCGGCGAAGCGATTGCCCAGGTAGGCTTCGACCACCTTGGGGTCAGCCAGGACATCGGCCGTCGGGCCATCGCCCACCACCGCGCCGTGATGGAGCACCACCACGCGCGGCGCCAGCGCCGAGACCACACGCATCAGGTGCTCGATCACGATGATGGTAATGCCGCGGGCCGCGATGCGCTTGATCATGCCGACGGCCTGGTCGATCTCCGACGAGTTCAGTCCGGCGTTCACCTCGTCCAGCATGAGGATGCGCGGGTTCATGGCCAGGCTCTTGGCGAGCTCCAGCCGCTTGCGGTTGGCCAGCGCCAGCTCCGACGCCGGAAAGTCGGCGAACGGTGCCAGGCCGGTGAAGTCGAGGCATTCGCGCGCCTTGCCCTCGGCCTCGCGCATGCTCAGCCGGCCGGCGTAGACGGCGCCGGCCATGACATTCTCCAGCACCGTCATCTGCACGAACGGCTGCACGATCTGGAACGTGCGGGCGATGCCGCTGCGGGCGATCAGGTGCGGCTTCCTCCCGGTCAGGGGCTCCCCCTGGTAGGTGATGCGTCCGCTGCTCACCGGCAGGAAGCCGGAGATGAGATTGACCAGCGTGGTCTTACCGGCGCCGTTCGGGCCGATCAGACCCACGATCTCGCCCGTACGGAACGTCAGGCTGACGTCGTCGACGGCGCGAATGCCGCCGAACACGCGCGAGACGTTGCGGAGCTCCATGATGGGCGTGTCGCTGTTCATACCGCCTGCCCCGCGCTCTCGCTGCGCCGTCCCTGTCGAGCCGGCAGCTTCAACAGCTTCGACCATCGGGTACCGAAGATGCCGGCGGGCAGGAAGTAGATGACCGCCACGATGATGATGCCCAGAAGTCCACTGTGCCAGTTGATGAAGTTCGCCCAGACGAACTCCTTCAGCAGCACGTAGAAGACGCCACCGACCAGCGGGCCGAAAAGCGTGCCCAGGCCGCCCAGCATCACCATCACCGGGATCTCGATGGTCATGATCAGGTTGAAGGCGTCCTTGGGCTCGATGAAGGCCACCATCGAGGCGTAGATACTGCCTGCCGCGGCACAGAGCATGCCGGAGATCACGAAGGCCAGCACCTTGTAGCCGAGCACGTTGACGCCGACCATGATCGCGGCCTGCTCGTTCTGCCGGATGCAGCGCAGGCCGAAGCCGAGCCGGCTGCGGTCGACGACGAAGGTCACCAGGAAGGCGATCAGCGCCAGCCCGACCATCGCCAGGAAGAAGAAGCGTCCGACGAGCTCGGGGCTCCCCGGCAGCAGCGGCAGGTTCAGCCCGACCGCGCCACCGGTCACCGCCTCCCAGTTGTTGGCGATCTCCCGGCAGACTTCGACCATCGCGATGGTGCCGATGGCGAAGTAATGGCCCTTGAGGCGCAGCAGCGGCACGCCGACGAGGAGGGCCATGACGCCGCCGCCCAGCGCAGCACAAAGCCAGGCCAAGTAGATCGACAGTCCCTGCGTCTGGGCCACCGCGTCGACGTAGGCGCCGATGCCGAAGAAGGCGATGGTGGCGAGGGACGGGTAGCCCATGTAGCCGCCGACCAGGTTCCAGGCCCAGCAGAGCACGCACAGCATGGCGAGCGAGGTGCCGACCTGGAGCTGGTAGTTGTCGAGCTGCAGCGCCATCAGGGCGCCGGCGGCAAAGATGGCGAGCCCGACGACGAGCTTGAGGAGCGCTGCGCGATCGACGATCATTCGTAGCCCCTCTTCCCGGCCAGGCCGCTGGGCAGCAGGATGATCACGGCCATCATCAGCAGGAAGCCCACCGAGTTCGCCCATTGCGGGCCGAGCGACAGCGTGCCGATGCCTTCGACGATGCCGAGCACCAGGCCGCCGATGATGGCGCCGGCGACGCTGCCCAGGCCGCCCAGCACGCAGATCACAAAGGCTTTGCCCAGGAAGACGCCGCTCATCATCGGCGTCACCGGGTATACCAGGGCGATGGCGCAGCCGGCGGCGCCCGCCATCAGCGCGCCGATGCCGAAGGTGACGGCATAGATCTGCGGGATGCGGATGCCCATCAGCGCGGCGGCATGGCGATCCATGCGCACGGCGACGATGGCACGGCCCATCTTGGAATGGCGCAGCAGCCAGAACAGCAGCAGCGTCAGCAGCCCCGCCATCAGCATGCCGCCGATGCGCACCGTGGGAATGCGCGCACCCAGGAACTCGACCGCGCCCAGGTCGGTGATGAGCGAACGGGGCGTGGCGGTGAAGACCTGGATGATAACGTTGTTGACGATCAGCTCCAGGCCGAACGTCAGCGTCAGCGTCATCAGGATCGGCTGCCCCACCACGCGGTTGATCAGCCCCCGCTGGACGGCGTAGCCGAAGACGAACATGACCGCGCAGGCGAGCGGAATGACCGCATAGAGCGGCCACCCCAGCTGCTGCACACAGACGATGCAGATGTAGGCGCCGAGCACCACCATCGAGCCATGCAGCATGTTCACGACGTTGAGCACGCCCCACACCAGGGAGAACCCGACCGCCAGGCAGGCGTAGAGCCCGCCCATCAGGATGCCGTTGACGATGTACTGGCCGATCATGGCGCTCGCTCCAGTTCCGTTGCGCCGCGCAGTGGCATCTCGGACCGCCCGCTCACGTCTTCGGCACGCCGAGGGCGAGGTCGCCCTGCTTCAGCTTCTCGGGCGCGAGCACCAGCAGCTTGTCGTTCTGGATCTGCATGACCAGGGCGGCGTTGACGTCGTTCTGGCCGAGCGCGCCGAAGTGGATCGGGCCGTAGAAGGTGTCGAATGTCTTCTCGTGCAGCACCTTGCGCACCGCGTCGGGGGCGAGCGACTTGGCCTCCTCGATGGCGATGGCCAGAACCTCGCACGACACTGTCGCCGCGGCTTCCAGATAAGTCGCGTCGCGCTTGTATTTCTGGTTGAACATTTCATTGTACTTGAGCGACGAGCCGAACAGGAAGGCGTCCTTGTAGTCGGCGTTCTGGTGCCACCATGAATTGGTGGTGATGTTCTCGGCGAGCCCCTTCAGGTTATCCTTGTATTCGGGATAGGAGGGGCCGGCCGTCATGGTGACGATCTTCGCCGCGAGCCCGAGGTCGTTCATCTGCCGGCGGACGAGGATCAGATCCTGCGTATATCCGGTCACATAGATCCAATCCGGCTTGAGCGCCTTGATCTGCGTGAGGACATTGGAGAAATCCGTCGTGTCGGGCGAGTAGATGCTGTTGTAGACGACGTCCAGGCCGGCCTTCTTGGCGCTGGTGACGAGCTCGCCGGCGATGCCCTTGGGAAACAGGCTGTTCAGGGCCAGCACGGCGACGGTCTTCACGTCGGGCGCATGCTTCTTATAGTAGGCCACCTCGGCTTCCGTGATCATGTCGTTCGGGAAGAGCACGCCGAACAGGTTCTTGAAATTCTGGTCGAAGATGCTCTTGGTCGCGGCCGCCGCCGCCACCATCGGCACGCCGTAGCGTTCAGCCACCGCCGCCGTCGCCTTGGTGTCGCCGGAACCGTAGGGCGAGAACAGGAACGGTACCTTGTCCACGTTGACCAGGCGCTGGACGATCTGCACGGCGCGGTTGGTCTCGCTCTGGTAGTCGTATTCGACCAGCTCGACTTTCATCTTCTTGCCGCCGACGTCGACGCCGCCCTTGGCGTTCAGGGCATCGACGCAAATATCGTACCCTTGCTTGGACTTGTGGCCGGCGTCGGCGAGCGGCCCGGTGAGGGCGAGCGGCGCGCCGAAGCGGATGACCTCCTGCGACCAGGCGGGTGCGGCGGCCATGAGCGCGGTGCCGGCGGCCAGTATCAACATCGTGGTTCTGCGCATCTTGTCCCCTCGTTCGACTGTTGACGGAGCGTCGTGCTGACGCGCATGCGGCCGTTCAGGCAGCCGCCTCTTCTTGTCGGTCGCTCAGGTGTTCGGCGGCATGGCGGATGGCCTTGACGATGCCGGCGTAGCCGGTGCAGCGGCAGATGTTGCCGGCGAGTGCCTCGCGCAGGGCCCGCTCGTCGAGCCGGCCGTGCCGGGCGATGATGTCCCGGGCCGTGATGAGCATCCCGGGCGTGCAGTAGCCGCACTGCAGGCCGTGGCACTCGTGAAAGCTCTGCTTGAGCTGGCGGATGGCCGGATCGGCGATGAGCCCCTCCAGGGTCCAGATCTCGGTCCCCTCCAGCGCCACGGCCAGCGCGATGCACGAGCGGGCGATCTTGCCGTCGATGACGATGGTGCAGGCGCCGCACACGCCGTGCTCGCATCCCAGATGCACGGAGCGGGCGTCAGCGTTCTGGCGCAGGAAATCGGCCAGCGTGGTGCGCGCCTCGATGGTGGCGCTGACGGCCTTGCCGTTGATGGTGAGTTCGACCGTCTGCATCACGCGCCCTCGACTCCCGCCGGCTCGATGCCGAAGCTCCTCTGCGTGGCGCGCACCAGGCAGGTGCGCGATTGCCAGGCATGGGTGTCCGTCAACTCGCGACCACTGGCGGCGATATCGGCGTCGAACGCATCGCCCAGCACCCGCGCGTGGGACGCCTCCCAGGTGCCGAGCCCGGCGAGCACGCCCTCCACGGCCGGCAGGCGGATGGGCGCGCCGTGGGTGGCGCCGAGGAAGGCGCGCGTCCGGCCCGGCGAGCGGATCACCATGGCCATGGCGTGGGCGAACTCGCCGGTCTTGCGGCACAGCTTGTAGGTGCCCCAGCGCGCCTCGGCATGCAGGCGCGGAATGCGGATGGCGGTGAGCAGGTCGGCGAAATCGAGCCGCGTCATGTAGGCCGCGGAGACGAAGGCGTCGGCGCCGCAGCTCTGCGGCCCGGCCGGCCCCTCCCACTCGATGGTGGCGCCCAGCGCCGCCATGGTCGTCACCCAGTCGGCGGACGGATCGGCCAGCGCCAGGCTGCCGCCGATGGTGCCGCGATTGCGCACGGCCTGGTAGGCGATGCGCGCGGCGACGGCCGGCATCAAGCCGTTGGACGGGTCGGGAACGCGGCCGTGCTGGATCTCCTCGTGGGTGATGCAGGCGCCGAGGCGCACCTCGCCGGCGCTTTCGGAGACGGCGCGCAGGGCTTCGATCCGGCCGAGGCCGATCAGGCGGTCGGCCGCCACGATGCGCAGATTGAGCATCGGCATCAGCGACTGGCCGCCGGCGATCACCTTGGCGTCCATGCCGCCGTCGACCAGCTGCGCCACCACGTCGGCGACGCTGGTCGGGCTCACGTAGGTGAAGGACGACGGCTTCATGCGCGCCCTCCTGCCTCGCCCGCCTGCATCAGGGCGCGGATGACGCGGTCCGGCGTCATCGGTGTCTCGTTGACGGCGACCCCGAGCGGCCGCAGCGCGTCGTTCACCGCATTGCAGATGGCGGCCGGCGGCGCGATGGCGCCACCCTCGCCCATGCCCTTGATGCCGTAGCGGGTGATCGGCGACGGCGTCGACAGGTGCTCGATGCGCGTCGGCGGGATCTCCGTCGCGCCGGGCACGATATAGTCCATGAACGTGGAGGCGAGCGGCTGCCCCTCGGGGCTGTAGGGCATCTCCTCGTAGAGCGCCGTGCCGATGCCCTGGGCCAGCCCGCCCATCATCTGGCCGTCGACGATCATGTAATTGACGATGGTCCCGCAATCGTGGGCGATGGCGTAGTCGACGAGTGACACCACCCCCGTGCCCGTGTCCACGGCGACGAGCGCGGCGTGCGTGCCGTAGGACCAGGCGCCGGTATCCTTCGACGTGCGGTAGGAGGCGACCAGCGACAGTCCGGGCTCGACATCGTCCGGCAGCCGCTCGGGCCGCAGGAACGCCGCGACGGCGATCTCGTGCAGCGAGACGCGCGCCCCGCCGGCGGTGCAGACATGGCCGTCCGCAAGCTGCACGTCCTCGCCGGCGACCTGCAGCAGGTGGGCGCCGATGCGCTTGAGCTTGACGCCGAGCTGCTCGCAGGCGCGGCCGACGGCGCCCCCCGACATGACCATGGAGCGGGAGGCGAAGGTGCCCATGCCGTAGGGCGCCTGGCTGGTGTCGCCGTGGCGCACGACCACCTGGGCCGGATCGATGCCGATCTCCTCATGGGCGACCTGGGCCAGCGTCGTCTCCAGCCCCTGGCCGTGGTTCTGGATCGGCACGTCGATGATCAGCATGCCGTCGGGCGTCATCTGCACGGCGGCCTGCTCGTAACCGAAGACCACCGGCAGGCCGCGCTGCACCCACTCGGCCGTGCCGTGCGCCGTCTGCTCCAGGTAGGTGGCGTAGCCCACGCCGATCGCGAGATCGCTGCCCGCGTAGCGCTCCCGCAGAGCCGCGACGCGCTCCGGGCGGATCAGCGCCGCGGCGGACCGGGCGCTCGCCTCGTAGGTGCCGCTGTCATAGGTCTTGCCGCCGGCCGATCGCCAGGGGAACTGGTCGGGACGGACGTAGTTGCGAGCCCGGATCTCGATCGGGTCCAGCCGCAGATGGGCGGCGAGCTCCTCCATGGTGCGCTCGATGGCGAAGCAGGCGCCGGGCCGGCCCACACCGCGATAGGGACCGAGAGGCGACTTGTTGCTGGCGCAGGTGCGCGCCACGGCCCGATAATTGTGAATCGCGTAGGGGCCCGGCAGGAAGCCGACGGCCATGCCCGCCTCCATCGGTGCGGTCCACGGCCAGACCGAATAGGCGCCGACGTCGACCTCGATAGTCGCCTCCAGGCCGAGCACGCGGCCCTCGCGGTCGGCATGGACGGTCACCTCGTACTGGTGCTCGCGGGCGTGGGCGGAGGCGATCAGGTGCTCGCGGCGGTCCTCGATCCAGCGCAGCGCCATCCCGGTCCGGCGCGTCAGGGCCGCGAGCGCCAGCTCCTCCGGGTTCAGGTTGTTCTTGACGCCGAAGCTGCCGCCGACCTCGGGCGCCACCACCCTGAGCTCGCGCTCCTTCATGCCGAGGCAATGGGCGAGCGCAGTGCGGATGACGTGCGGGAACTGCGTCGAGCTGTAGACGACCAGCTCGCCGGTGCGCTCGTCCCGGTAGGTGACGACGCCCCGCCCCTCGAGCGAAACGATCGCCTGCCGGTTCATGCGGTAGCGCCGGGTGATGGTGACGGCAGCCTGAGCCCGGGCGGCGGCGATGTCGCCGGTGTCGATCTCGCTCTCCAGGAAGACGTTCTCGTTCCAGCCGGGATGGATCGGCGGGAAGGACGGATCGCTCGACTGGGAGAGGTCGGTGACGGGCTTGAGCTCGTCGTACTCGACGAACACCTGCTGGGCGACGTCCTCGGCCTCGCTGCGGCTGCGGCCGATGCAGATGGCCACCGGCTCGCCGACGAAGCGGACCTTGTCCCTGGCGATGGCCGGATAGTCGGAGCGGCGGAACTTGGGCGCCTGGCTGTCGGCGCGAATGGGCAGGATGTCGCCCAGCTCGTCGTAGAGGAACACGCGGTCGTGCAGGCCTTCGGGCTTCTCGACGCCGACGATGTGGGCGTGAGCGACCGGGCTGCGCAGGAAGGCCACCTCCCACACGCCCGCCGGCGCAATGTCGGCGATGAAGGTGCTGCGCCCGGCGAGCAGCCGCTCGTCCTCGAGCCGGCGGATCGAGCCACCGATGCCCTTCTTGTCGGACGAGGCACTCATGACGTCCTGCCTGCTCTCGTTCGGGCCCGACATCACAGGCCCATGTAGGCGGACTGGACCGCCGGATCCTGCATGAGAACCTGCGTGTCGCCGGACATGCGCACGCGGCCGGATTCGATCACGTAGCCGGTGCTGGCGATCTCGAAGGCCGTCATCACGTCCTGCTCGACGAGCAGGATGGAGATGCCGCGGTCGCGGATCCGGAGCAGGCTGTCGGCGAGGAGCTCCACCGCCTTGGGCGCCAGGCCGAGCGACAGCTCGTCGATGAGCAGCAGCTTGGGCGCCGCCATGATGCCGCGGCCGATGGCGCACATCTGCTGCTCGCCGCCGGACATGGTGGTCGCGGTCTGGTTGGCGCGCTCCCTGAGGATCGGGAAGATCGAGAAGACGAAGTCGAGGTCGCGGGCGACGGCCTCGTGGCCGTCGCTGCGCGTGTAGGCGCCGAGCAGGAGGTTGTCGCGCACGCTCAACGTCGGGAACAGCCGCCGCCCTTCCGGGACGTGGATGAGCCCGCGGCGGACGATGCGGTCGGCGCTCTCGCCGGTGATCTCCTGCCCGGCAAAGGCGATGCTGCCGGACCGTGCCCGCACCAGGCCGGAGATGGCGAGCAGCAGCGTGGTCTTCCCCGTGCCGTTCGGCCCGACGATGGAGACGATCTCGCCCTCGGGCACCTGCAGGTCGATGCCCCACAGCACCTGGACGTCACCGTAGCCGGCGGTGAGCCCGGAGACCGCCAGGAGGGGCGGCTTGGCCACGCTCGCGCTCATCGGGCCGCCACCATGCCGGAAGCGGCGGCGCCGGCCCGCTTGGCCGCGGCGATGCGCACCGCGTCCATGATCTCGGGATAGGCCGAGCACCGACAGAGGTTGCCGGCGAGGTAGTGGCGGATCTCCTCGTCGCTCGGGCTCGGATGGGCCTCGAGCAACTTGCGCACCATCATGATGAAGCCCGGGGTGCAGAAGCCGCACTGGAACGCGCCGGCCTCGATGAAGGCCTCCTGCACCGGGTCGAGCACATCGCCCCGGGCCAGCCCCTCGATGGTTTCCACCTCGGCGCCGTCGACGAACCAGGCCAGGTGCAGGCAGCCCGAGACGGGCTTGGCATCGACGTAGACGGTGCAACAGCCGCAGAGGCCCTGGCCGCAGCTCTCGCGCGCGCCGGTGAGGTCGAAGCGCTGGGTCAGCATCTCGACGACGCTTTCCTGCGGCAGCACCTGCGTCGAGACACGGCGGCCGTTGAGCGTGAAGCGGATGGTGCGGGGCTCGGTCAAGCGCCGTCTCCTGCCAGTGGTGTGCCCTTCGCCTCCTGGAGGGCGCGGAAGATCGTCTCCGGCGTCAGGGGCAGGTCCATGAGCCGCACGCCGATGGCGTCGGCGATGGCGTTGCCGATCGCCGGCGAGAGCGCGATCGTGCTGCTTTCGCCCGCGCCCTTGGCGCCGAAGGGGCCGTCGGACTGATAGGCCTCGACGTATTCGTTGATGAACGACGTCGGCATGTCGAGCAGACCGGGGATCTTGTAGTCTGCCAGCGAGCCGTTGGTGAGCTGGCCATCGCGGAAGACCATGTTCTCCGTCGTGGTGAAGCCGAGCTGCATGATGGCGGCGCCGGAGATCTGGGTCTGCACCGCCTTGGGGTTGAGCGCGGTGCCGACGTCGACGACGTTGATCAGCTTGGCGATCCTGAAGTGGCCGGTCTCGGTGTCGACCTCGACCTCCGCGCCTGCGGCGCCCACACCCCAGAACGGTGTCGCCTTGGGGGACTGGCCGGTTTCGGTGTCCGGCTTCTCGTAGTCCGGGATGAAGCTGCCGACCCCGATGATGTTGCCAGCCTGCATGCCGTACTTGCGGCGGAACAGCTCGCTCACCGGCACGTTGCTCTGCTCGGGCAGGCCGAGCTCGGCGGCCAGCTCCGCGATCTTGCGCCTGGCGTCGGTTGCGGCGAGACGCACGGCCGTGCCCATGTGGAATGTCGAGCGGGAGCCGAGCGTCCCCATGTCGTAGGGCGTCACGTCGGTGTCTGGATGGATGACGCGGATCGCCGACGCCTCCAGGTTCAGCACCTCGGCCGCGATCTGGGCCATCACGGTGTCGGAGCCCTGCCCCATGTCGACGGTGCCGATGTAGAGCCCGCAGCTGCCGTCGCCGTAGACGTTGACGATGGCGACGGAGGTAGTGGGCGCCGTGATGCCCTTGAAGCCGACGGCCAGGCCCCGCCCGCGGCGGATGGTGCCCGTGCCCTTGTCGAACGGGAGCCCCCAGCCGAGCCGCTCGGCCACACGATCCAGCACCTTCTCCAGCTGCGCGTCCCTGACGACGGTCCCGGAGGCCTGCGGGCGCCCCTCACGCAGGAGGTTGCGGCGCCGCAGCTCCAGCGTGTCGATGCCGAGCGCCTCGGCGATGAGGTCCATGTGGCATTCGTAGGCCCAGGCGGTCTGCGGCGCGCCGAAGCCGCGCAGGGCGCCGGCCGGCGGGCGGTTGGTGTAGACCGCGTAGGATTCGATGCGGACGTTGTCGATGTCGTAGGGGCCGGCGGAGGTGAACCCCGCCTTCTGGGTGACGCGTGGACCGATGTCGGCGTAGGCGCCGCCGTTCCAGATCACCTCGCAGTGACGGGCGATGATCTTGCCGTCCCTGGTCACGCCGCTCTTGATGTTGAAGGTACAGGGGTGGCGCGTCACCATGAAAAACTGCTCTTCCATGGTGAGCGAGATCTTCACTGGCCGCCCGACCAGCAGCGACAATGCCGTGACCAGAGCTTCGAGCTTGATGTAGAGCTTGCCACCGAAGCCGCCGCCCAGATGCGGCACCTTCACGCGCACGCGGTTCTCGGGCAGGCCGAGCAGGCGCGCGATCTCGATGCGCACGAAGGACGGGCCTTGCGATGCCGTATGGAGCGTCACCCGTCCGTCGGCCACGTCGGCGACGGAGACGAACGGCTCCATCGGCGTATGCATGACCTGCTGGCACCGGAACGTATGGGAGAAGACGTGGTCGGCGGCCGCGAAGCCCTGCTCCACGTCGCCCCGCCTGAGCTTGTAGTCGAGCGCCACATTGGTGCCGCGCCGGCCCTTGAGGTGCTTGAGGTCGGGAAAGGTCGCAGCCGGTTTCAGCTCGTCGTGGACGCAGACGTCGGAGGTCATCGCCTCCACCTCGTCGAAGACGGCCGGCAGCTCCTCGTAGTCCGCGGTGATCAGTCCCAGCGCCGCCTCGGCGACCCGCTTGTCAGTGGCGAGCACCACGGCGACGGGCTCGCCCGCAAAGCGGACCTTCCCATCGGCCAGGATCGGCTGATCGTGAAAGGCGGGACCGTAATAGGGATGGGGAATGACGGTACGGATGTCGTCGATGGTGACGACCTGGAACACGCCCTCGAGCGCCTCGGCGGCCGAGGTGTCGATCGACTTGATGCGTGCGTGAGGCACCGTGCTGCGGAAGATCTTGCCGTGCAGCATGCGCGGCAGCGTCAGATGATGGACGTATTCGGCGCGGCCGGTGACCTTCTCCTTGGCCTCCAGGCGCGGCACCGAACGACCGATGTTGTGACTGACCGGAACCGCGTTCATCGTCAGTGCCCCCCGGCGAGCGACGCGACGGCGCGCGCCAGATGCACCCGCAGCAGCTGGCGCTTGTAGGCGGCGGAGCCGCGGTTGTCGGTCTCGATGTCCGCTTCGTCGGCGGCCGCCTCGCCCGCGCGGCTCAGCACGGCCGCATCGATCTCGGCGCCGCGCAGCACGCCCTCTGCCGCGGCAAGCCGGGTCGGCCGATCGAGTGCTGCGCTGAGCACGGCCTTGATGTCCTCGATGCGCCGGCCGTCGAACTTGGCGGAGACGGCGATGCCGAGCGCCGGCCAGTCGTGGGCCGCGCGCGTCGTCACCTTGACGTAGGTCGAGCGCCAGCTCGACCGCACCGGTACCCGCAGCTCGGTGATCAGTTCGCCGTCGGCGATGGTGGTTTCGTAATAGCCGACGAAAATCTCATCGACGGGGACCGTCCGGGCGCCGCCGGGGCCAACGATTGCGACCTCCGCGCCCAGCGCCACCCACACCGGCGGCAGATCGAGGTGGGGATCGCCGTGCGCCAGGTTGCCACCGACGGTGGCGACGTTGCGGACGCGGACGTTCGCCAGCGTCCTCATGGTCTGGACGATCACCGGCAGCCGTTCGGCGATGGCCGGCGCGTGCTCCAGCTCGGCGAAGGTGGTCGTGGCGCCGATACGGAAAAACGACCCGTCGTCGCTGAGCGAGATGCCGCGGAGGCAGGGCTCGACATGACGGAGGCTCACCAGCCGGACCGGCGCGAAGAGCTGCGCTTTCATCATCAGCATGAGCGCCGTGCCGCCGCCGATCGGCCGGACGGATGGGTCGTCCTGGTCCAGCAGCTGCAGGGCCTCGTCGAGGCACCTGGGTTCGACGAGCTCGAAGCCGGGCATGGTCAGAGCGCCTGCGTCGGGGCGATGCGGCGGCGCGAGCCGGTCGCACGGGGCCACGGCCGGACTTGCCGCTCGGCCCCCCAGGAGCCCGACAGGCGCCCTCGACCATCCGGCCGGATGACGCCCCGTCCATACGCCTGCGACACCACCTGACCCCGAACCGGCATTCAAAGCTCCACGCGCGTGCTCGCACCGTCGACAATCAGCGTTGCAGACCAGCCCTAACGTGTCAACTTTTTAGGACAGTTTTTTGCATTGATCCCAGAATCATTCATAACATAATGATATTTAACGATATTTTTTTAAATCAGATTGACCAAATAAGCGGACAATCGCAATTTTTGGGCGCCACGCCCGCTTTCGAGGCAGCGGCCCAGCCAGGGCGGAAGCGGGTGGAGGACTGCGATCCACCAGGACAAGCCCGCTTCACACGCCCACTCTTTGGGCAGGCGCGTCCGGCCTAAGACACAACGCCCGCCGGGAGGCCGGCGGAATAACGCGCGATTTGGCCGGGCGTCGTCACCCAGACGTTCTGGAAGTGGGGGCTTTCCATCACCTGGCGCAGAGCCTGCGCGATCTGCCTGAGACGGAAAGGCTGGCCGGCGACGAAGGTGTGCAGGGACAGCCCGAAGACCAGCGACTGTCGCTCCGATAGCCGCACCATCTCCTCAAACTGATCGACGATCATGCGGCTGAAGTCGGTCGCCGGCTGGCAGCGGCTCAGCATGGTCGGGCTGTCGTTGATCTCGATCGGATAGGGCACCGCGAGGATCCTGCCGTTGCGCGTCCTCATCCAGAAGGGCTGATCATCCGCCGGCCAGTCCATCACGTAGGTGTAGCCCGCTTCCTGGAGCAGGTCAGGGGTCACCATGGTCTCGGCGATCCACGGCCCCATCCAGCCGTAAGGCCTTTGGCCACAATGCTTTTCGAGCACGTCGGCGGCGCTGCGAATCATCGCCGCCTCGGTCGCCTCGTCCATCTCCGACTGGCGCTCCGAGTTCGTGTAGCCGTGGCCGACCACCTCGTCACCGCGGGCGCGAATACGCGCCGGGATCTGCGGCATGCGCTCGCACACCGAGGCATTGAGCAGGTGGCACATGGGCAGCCCCAGCTCGTCCATCAGGTCGAAGATACGCCAGATGCCGACCCGCAGGCCGTAGTCGCGCCAGCCGAAATTGCGCACGTCCGGCGGCGGCCCGAGCGCGGTCGGCGTGTGCCCGAGCCCTTCGCCGAAGCTGAAGTTCTCCACGTTCAGCGCCACGTAGAACGCCAGCCTCCGGCCATCCGGCCAGCTGAAATCGGGACGGTCGCAGATGGGGGAGTAGTCGTAGCGGTCGTGGTGCTTGAGCTGCATGAAGCCGTCCTTCGGGGGCGCTACCGGTGTGCGCGAGAGGCCGCGGCGTCGATCGCCGCTAGCATCATGAACCAAATTTTGGACAAATTGCAAAATTTGCATATCAGCGAATGGAACCACCATCGGCGCTTTCATGACGCGTCAAATGGCTGGAAATCACCGCTAATGCGCCGATGATACCGACTTTGACTCGCCTGCCGTCAGGGCAATTGAACGCATAGGTAGCAAAAAAAGCGCTTGCATCGTTCTAAAATTGCGACGATATCCTTTTTTATTACACATTTTCGGCTTTGCCCCTCAGACCGACGCGATGCGACAGGAACAGACCCAGGCAGCCAACCGACTATCCGCCACCGAAGCGGCGCATTGCATTGCGGCGGGCCGGCTGACGTCGGAGGATTTGGTCGATGCCTGCCTCGAACGCATCGCCACGCGCGAGCCCAGCGTGCGGGCGTGGGCTCATCTCGATCGCCAGGCCGCCATGCGGGAGGCGAAGGCCCGCGATGCGCAGGCACCGAAGGGCCCGCTGCACGGCGTGCCACTGGCCGTCAAGGACGTGGTCGATGTCGACGGCATGCCGTCAGGCATGGGCTCGCCGATCTACGACGGCTGCCGTCCGTCGGCGGACGCCGCCTGCGTCGCGGCCGCGAGGGCGGCGGGCGCGGTGATCCTCGGCAAGACGGTCACGGCCGAGTTCGCCGGTATCACGCCCGGGGCCACCACCCATCCCCTCGATGCATCCCGGACGCCGGGCGGCTCGTCCAGCGGCTCCGCCGCCGCGGTCGCCGATTTCATGGTGCCCCTCGCCGTGGGCACGCAGACCGGCGGCTCCATCCTGCGGCCGGCCGCCTTCTGCGGGGCCGTCGGCTTCAAGCCGAGCTTCGGTACGGTCAACCGCGCGGGTCTCAAGCTGGCGGCCGAGAGCCTCGATACGATCGGCGTCATCGCCCGGACGGTGGCCGACGTCGATCTCTTCTGGCGGGTTCTCGTCGGCCGGCCCGCCGCCACGCTTCGCGCGGCCGACAAGCCGCCCCGCTTCGCGCTGGCCCGCACCCATCACTGGCCGCGTGCGACGCCGGAGATGCAAGCGGCGGTCGAGGCCACGGCGGCGGCGTTCCGCGCCCGCGGCGCCGTCGTCGACGAGCTCGCCTGGCCTGACGGCCTGAGCGAGCTGAGCGCGGCCCGTACCGTGATCAACAATTATGAGCGCGCGCGCGCTCTGGGCTGGGAGTGGGCGAACCATCGCGACCGCATCAGCCCGCAGTTGGCCAAGGTGCTGGAGAACGGCTGGGCGCAGCCTTTCGACGCCTATCTGGCTGCCCTGGACACCGCCGAACAGGGGCGGCTGGTGCTGGCGGCGGCCATGGGCGACGCCGATGCGCTGCTGACCCCGGCCGCCAGCGGCGTGGCGCCGGAGGGGCTGGCGTCCACGGGCGACACCTCCTTCCAGGAGCTGTGGACCATCCTGCACCTGCCGGCCATCAGCCTGCCGCTGGCGACGGGTGCCTCGGGCCTGCCGCTCGGCATCCAGCTCGTCGGTCGGCGGCACGACGACGCGCGGCTGCTGCGCACGGCGGCCTGGGCGATGGACGGCACAGCGGATCATGCGGCCCGAGCGACAGGACAGGACAACTAGCCTTGCAGTTCTCCAACAGCTTCGATGTGCCACTTCCTCCCGATCAGGCCTGGGCGACGCTGCTCGATATTCCGAGCATGGCGCCGTGCATGCCGGGCGCCGAACTGACCCAGGTCGTCGATGCCGACACCTACAAGGGCAAGGTGTCGCTCCGCATGGGCCCGGTCGTGCTCGGCTTCGTCGGCACCGCGCGGTTCGAGGCGCGGGATGATGCGGCGCACACCGCCCGGGTGAAGGCCCAGGGCATGGACGCCAAGGGCCGGGGATCGGCCGGCGCGACGGTGAACTTTCGCCTCGAGCCGGTGCCGATAGGCTCGAAGGTGCTGATCGATACCGATCTCAACCTCACCGGGGCCGTCGCCCAGTACGGGCGCGGAGCCGGCGTGATCCAGGCGATCGCGGCTCAGCTCATCGGGCAGTTTGCGGCCAATCTGGAGCAGCAGATCAGCCAGACCCAGGCCGCCCGGTCCGCGTCGATCGTCGACGCGGCGCCGGCCGACGTGGATCGAAGCGCGGCCACGGCGTCGACGGTCCAGCCCGCCGCGGCCAACCCCGCCGCAGCCAAACCGATCGGCGGCTTCTCGCTGCTCCTGAAGGCTGCGTGGGCGAGCCTGGCGAGGCTGTTTCGCGCGTAAGCGGCCCCGCTCTCGCGGACGAGCGCTGGAGCGGGTGCCGATCGCAAGGTTCTGGAGGCCCTCATGGGGGATCAGGCAAGCAGATGACGAACAGCGTGCTGACGTTGCTGTCCCATTCGCGGCTCGTCGAAGCCTACGCGTCGGGTCACTGGCGCGATGACACGATCTATGCGCTGGCCAAAGCGCAGGCCGCCCGCAACCCTAGCCGGGTCGCGATCCGCGATCGCTCGGGCGGCCTATCCTACGGCGAGCTCGTCGCCCGCGCCGATGCCTTAGCCGCCGATCTGGCGGCGGCCGGGCTGCGGCGCGGACATCGCGTCGCCGTCTGGCTGCCGTCGCGCAACGAGGTGGCGGTCGCCCTCCTCGCCTGCTCGCGCAACGGCTTCATCTGCTGCCCCTCGCTGCACCGTGACCACACCACGGGCGAGGTGATCGAGCTCCTGCGGCGCATGCGGGCGGCGGCCTTCGTCGGCGAGCGCGGCTATGGCGCCGACGCCGGGCGCCATGACATCTCCGGTCGGCTAGGCGAGATCGACACCCTGAAGCGCGTGTACGAGCTCGCCCCCTCCGGCGCCGCGGCGCCAAGCGGCCTCCCCGCCGGCGACGCGGATGCCGGGGCGCCGAACGCGGACCCCAACATCGTCGTCTATCTGGCGTTCACCTCCGGCACGACCGGCCGGCCCAAGGGCGTCATGCACAGCGACAACACGCTGCTGGCCGGCGCCCACAGCATGATCACCGACTGGGGCTTCGGGCCGTCCAGCGTCATCTATACCATGAGCCCGCTCAGCCATAACCTGGGCATCGGCTCGCTGATCATGGCGATCGCTGCCGGCGGCGAGGTGGTCGTCCACGATCAGCCGCGCGGCGCCAGCACGCTCGACCGCATCGTCGAGGTGGGGGCCACCTTCGTCGTGGGCGTGCCGACGCACGCCATCGACCTCCTCGCCGAGATGAAGGACCGCGGCATCTCATCTCCGGGCGTAGTCAAGGGGTTTCGCATCTCCGGCGCGTCAGCGCCGCGCGAGGTGGTGGCGGACCTGCTGCGCCACGGCGTGGTGCCGCAGAGCGGCTACGGCATGACGGAAGCCGGCTCGCACCACTACACGCGCGTCGACGACGCGCCCGAGCGCATCGTCCAGACCTCGGGGCGCGCCTGCGACGGTTACGAGATCAGGATCTGGGCAAAGGACAACCCCGACCAGGAGGTGCCTGTCGGTGACGTCGGCCAGATCGGCGGCCGCGGCGCCAGCCTGATGCTGGGCTATTTCGACGACCAGGCGATCAACGACGAGGCGTTCAACCGCTCGGGCTGGTTCATGACCGGAGATCTCGGCTTCGTCGACGCGGCCGGCTATCTCCAGATTACCGGCCGCAAGAAGGACCTCATCATCCGCGGCGGGCACAACATCTATCCGGCGCGGATCGAGAACCTCGCCATGCACCATCCCGCGGTCGCGCGGGCCGCCGCGCTGCCGGTGGCGGACGCGCGGCTCGGCGAGAAGGTGTGCATCGCCGTCTCCCTCCGGCCCGGCCGGGCGCTTGAGGCCGCCGAGCTGCTCGCGCACCTCGACCAGGCGGGCCTGTCGCGCTTCGACATGCCCGAGTACTTCGTTCAGGTGGACGACATTCCGCTCACCGCCAGCGGCAAGATCCTCAAACGCGAGATCGCCGCCCAGATCGAGGCGGGCGCGCTGACACCCCGGCCGGTGCGCTGGCGGCCAAGCGACGAGGTATCGGCATGAACGCCCCTGCCCCGGCGACCGCCGCCAGCATGCACGCCGCCGTCGTCCACGCATTCGGCCCGCCCGAAGACCTGACGATCGAGGCTGTCGCGTCGCCGGAGCCGGGGGACGACGAGATCCTGATCGAGGTCGGCGCCGTCGGCGCGAACTTCGTCGATCTCCTCGTCATCGGCGGCACCTACCAGTTCCTGCCGCCGCGCCCGTTCACGCCCGGCAAGCTCCCGGCGGGCACCGTGCTCAAGCTCGGCCGCAACGTGCACGGCCTGTCGGTCGGCGACCGCGTGCTCACGGGCGCGGAAAAGGGCGGCTATGCCGAACGGGCGGTGGCCCCGGCGGCGCTCGCCTATCGGCTGCCGCCCTCCATGTCCTTCGTCGACGCCGCCGCCATGGCGCTTGCCTTCGACACCGCGTGGTTCGCACTGCGGGAGCGGGGACGCCTGCGCGAGGGGGAGACGGTGCTGGTGCTCGGCGCCACCGGCAGCGTCGGCATCGCCGCCGTCCAACTCGCCACGGCGTTCGGCGCGCGCGTGCTGGCAGGCGTATCGACGTCGCAGAAGTCGGACACCGCGCGCGCAGCGGGCGCCGATGCGATCATCGACCTCTCGGTCGAGGATCTGCACGACGGGCTGCGCGCGCAGGTGCACGCGGCCACCGGCGGCCGCGGTGCCGACGTCGTCATCGATCCCCTGGGCGACCGCTTCTTCGCGGCCGCGGTGCGGGCGCTGGCCTGGCGCGGACGGCTGGTCGTCGTCGGCTTCGCCGCAGGCCAGATCCCGTCGGTCAAGGTCAACTACCTCCTGGTGAAGAACATCGAGGTCAGCGGGCTGCAGGTGAGCGACTACCGCGTGCGCACGCCCGAGCTGATGCGCCAGTGCTACGACGAGATTTTCACGCTGTTCGAGGACGGCAAGCTGACGCCGCCGCCGACGTCGGTCATGCCATTGAACGCAGCCGCCGATGCGCTCGTGCGCATCCGTGACAGGCAGGCAGCCGGGCGCATCGTCCTGGTGCCCGCAAGCAAGGTCGCCGATGCCGGCTGACCGCCGAGGCTGCTCCGACCCGGCCGCAAGGCCGCTTGAAACGAATCGAACGGTCCGCGAAGGTCGCGGATCTCACGACCGATAGGGTGCTCGTTTTGGCTATCCGGTACCAGGAAATCGCCGACAGACTTCGTGCTTTCCGCATTGGCTCCGGCTTGAGCGCAGATGAGGTGGCCAAGCGGGTCGGCATCTCCCGCACGGCGCTCTACCGCTTCGAGAAGGGTGAGCTGGCCAAGATCGAGACCTTGGAGAAGCTGTCGGAACTGCTTCAGGTGTCCATGCCGACGCTGCTCGGCGTCGGCATCGAATACATGCCGTCCGCGGTGAGCTATTTCGAGCGCATCCGCCAGTTCGAGGAGACCGCGGAGCACATCATGGTGCTCGCCGGGCCGATCTCCTTCCTGCTCGCCTCCGACAAGTTCATCTCGATCCTGGAGGTCATGCTGAAGGAGAGCCTGCCGCCGGACCTGCAGGAGCGCTCCAAGGCCGTCGCCCAGGTCGACCAGATCCTGGAGATTCTGACGCAGCGCAAGCGCAACTACAAGCGGCGCCAACCGGGCATCCTCAACCTGATCTCGGCGCGGGAGCTGAACCGCCTGCTGCAGAGCGGCTTCGTCGGCACCTCGTCCATCACCGGCCGGGAGCTGGAGGAGCGGCGGGCGCTCGCCCATGCGGAGATCGCCCACTTCGCCGACGTGATCGAGGAGGAGACGATCGGCGTCCAGATCGGCCTCGTCACCGAATCGCTGCCCCATACGGGCTTCCAGATCTTCCGCATGGCCGATCGGAAGATGCTCACCGTCAGCCCCTTCCGACTGGGTGAGCAGCCCAACGTGCGGCTCGGCGTCGCCATGATCACGTCGGCGCCGGAAGCCATCTCGCTGCACGAGAAGGCCGTCAACGAGATGTGGCGCGGCGCCGTCAAGGGAGCGGCCGCTGCCGCCCATCTGCGCACGCTGTTGAAGCAGGCCGATATCGCCAAGCCGGCGCTGGAACTCGCAGCGTCGACGCCCGAGGGTGCGTCGGCCGCCGAGCCGGACATCGAGGTGGCGCCGCCCGCTCGCCGCTCGCCGCGCCGGTCGGGCGCCAAGCGCTGACCGCGGCCCGCCGACCGCGCTTATCCCCCCAACAGCGCCTCGACGTGAGCGGCGGCCGACTTGGCCAGGGCATCGAGGTCGTAGCCGCCTTCCAGCATCGAGACGATGCGGCCCTTGCACTGACTGTCGGCGATCGCCATCAGCCGCATGGTGGCCCAGGCAAAGTCCGTCTCGGTGAGGTTGAGGTTGGCCAGGGGATCGCGCCAGTGCGCGTCGAAGCCCGCCGAGATGATGATCAGATCAGCCTTGAACGCCTCGATGCGCGGCAGGATGGCGAAGTCGAACGCCTCGCGGAAGCTGCGGCTGTTGGTGCCGGCCGGCAGCGGCACGTTGACGATGGTGTTGTGCTCGCCCTGCTCGGACATGGCGCCGGTGCCCGGATAGAGCGGCATCTCGTGGGTCGAGCAATACAGCACGTCCGGATCGGACCAGAAGATGTCCTGCGTGCCGTTGCCGTGGTGCACGTCCCAATCGACGATGGCGACGCGGCCGGCGCCGTGCACGGCGCGGGCGTGACGGGCGGCGATGGCCACGCTGTTGAAGAAGCAGAAGCCCATTGCCTGGGCGCGCTCGGCGTGGTGCCCCGGCGGGCGCACGGCACAGAAGGCGTTGCCGACCGTCCCGCCCATCACCTCATCCGTGGCCTTGACCGCGGCGCCGACCCCCCGCAACGCCGCCTCGAAGCTGCCGGGCGACAGGGACGTATCGCCGTCGATGTGGACGATGCCGGAGCGCGGTGTCGCCTGCTCGATGGCGTCGACGTAGCGCTCGGGATGCACCCGGTGAATGGCCTCGCGGCTGCCGAGCGGCGCCTGCTCGCGCAGCAGCAGCGCGAACTTCTCCTGCTCCAGGGCGCGCTCGACGGCACGCAGCCGGTCGGCGCATTCCGGATGGCCGAGGGGGGTTTCGTGATCCAGGCAGGCGGGGTGCGTCAGATACAGCGTGGTCACAGGAGCCTCGGTGTGACTGTCGGCCCGCAGGCGCTCCCCCGGGCCGAAAGCCGGAACTGTTACAACGGCTGGCGCCGATGTCCATGCGCAGCCGCGCCGCCCCCGCCAGCGGCAGGCGCCGCCTATTCGACCTTGATGGGATCGCCAAAGACGACCCAGCGCTCGCCGTCGAACTGCTGCAGGCGGAACGTATCGTAGGTGGCGTAGTTGGTCGGCGAGACGTTCAGCGTCACGCCGGGCAGCAGCAGCGGCAGCGACAGACCCTGGATGTTGGTCGCCTGCTTCAGCACGTTGTCGCGCGTCAGGTCGTCGCCCGCGCTCTTCAGGATGTGGGCGGTGATCTGCGCGATCGTGTAGCCGAACACGTTGCCGCTGTTCAGCGGATCGCCGTCCTTGTACCACTCCTGCATGAACGCCTTGTAGGCCAGCATGCCGGGGTCGTTCGCCCAGCTCGGATCGCTCGCCTCCTTGAGCACGGTGGCGGTGATCAACCCCTTGGCGTTGTCCAGGCCCGCCGGCACCAGCGTCTGCGACCGCGACGCGGCCACCGACGAGATGTAGAACGCCGGCTTCCAGCCGAGCTCGGCGACCTTGCGGATGGCCTGCGCGCCGAATTTCGGCGTCGCCATCACGAAGAGCGTGTCTGCTCCCGAGCCCTTGAGCTGCAGGATCTGCGAATCGATCGTCGGATCGGTGACCTCGTAGGTCGCCTCCTTCACGACGTTCCTGACGGCGTCGCCCAGCCCCTCCTTGAAGCCGCGCACATAGTCGCGGCCCGCGTCGTCGTTCTGCGACAGGATGGCGATCTTCGCGTTCGGGTTCGTCTTGACGACCTGCCGGCCGTAGACCTTGCCCTCGTACGGATACGACCAGACGCCGGGCGTGGTCCACGGGAAGCTTTTCGGATCGTTCCACTTGGCCGCGCCGGAGGACACGAGAAGCTGCGGCACCTTGTTGATGTTCAGGTACTTCTGCACTGCCGCGTTGGTCGCCGTGCCGATCGTATTGACAAGCGCCAGCACGTTGTCGGACTCGACCAGCTTGCGGGTCTGCTCCACCGTCTTGGGCGGGCTGTAGGCGTCGTCCAGCGAGATGAGGGTCACCTTGCGGCCATTGATGCCGCCCTGCGCGTTGAGCATGGCGAAATAGGCGACCTCAGCCCGTCCCTGCGTGCCGTAGGCGGAGGCCGGACCGCTGTAGGGCATCGTCTGGCCGATCTTGATCTCGCTGTCGCTCGCGCCCGGCCCGTAGGTCTTCTGGGCCTGCGCCGCCTGCACCGACCACAGGACGACGACAACGCCGGCCACGAGCTTCCCAATCGTACCCATCGAAAGACATCCCTCCCTTTGCGTCGCGCCGGCGACTCGCTCGGCGGTCGCGGCGCTCTTCTTGCAGCTCGCTCTTCTTACGGTTGCACAGCCTATCGTCCTGGCGCCCGGCCGCAAGCACCAAACAAGCGATTGGCAGGCGCCGACCGGCGGCGGGCCTTCGCCATCCCGGCGCACGCCGTGTCCGCTCCCTGCGAAAAGTGTGATGGCGCCGCATCACATGCACACCGAGTGCATCGGCCTCGCGCCGCCGATGTTGTTCCCCCTTGGCCAGCGCGCTATGCCTCATGGGGATTCCGCGGTCTAAGCGGGCGGGGGCAAAGGGATTCCGTGATACGCGCAGCTCGACAGCTGGCCGTTCTTGCCATGGCATTGGCCCTGGGCGGCTGTTTCGCGTCCGTCCCCGATCCGGCGGTCGGCGAACGTGACGTCCAGTGGATGTCGATGGTCCCCAAGGCGGAGCTGGACCCCCAGTTCGCCCGCTACCTGACCGACGACGAGACCGGCGAGGCCCCCGGCACCATCGTGGTCGACACCAAGCGGCGATTGCTGTTCTACGTCCTGCCAAACCGCAAGATGATCCGCTACGGCGTGGCCGTCGGCGACGAGGCCTATGGCTGGACGGGCACCGCCACGATGCAGCGCAAGGCCGAGTGGCCCGACTGGAACCCGCCGGCCGAGATGATCGCCCGCTGGCCGCACGTGCGGAAGACCGCAGGCGGCCCCGGCAACCCGCTCGGTGCCCGGGCGCTGTATCTGTTCCAGGGCAACAAGGACACGCTCTACCGCATCCACGGCACCAACGAGCCGGAGAAGATCGGCCGGGCGGTTTCGTCGGGCTGCATCCGCATGAGCAACATCGACGTCATCGACCTCTACAACCGCGTCTCGGTCGGCGCCAAGGTCATCGTCAAGTAGCCGGCGGCGCTCCTCACAGCGCCTGCAGGAACCGCACCGGCTCACCCTGCGCGGGCGTCACCAGCTCGCCGTCCCACACCACGAGCTGGCCACGCACCAGGGTGCCGACCGGCCAGCCCGTCACCGCCTTCTCGTGGTACGGCGTCCAGCCGGCGCGCGAGGCGATCCAGTCGTTGGTGATGACGCTGCGGCGCTTCATGTCGACGATGGTGAGGTCGGCGTCGTAGCCGACCGCGATCCGCCCCTTGCCGGCAATGCCGAACAGGCGCGCGGGCCCAGCGCTGGTCATGTCGACGAAGCGTTGCAGGGTCAGCCGGCCGGCGTTCACGTGATCCAGCATGATCGGCACCAGGGTCTGCACCCCGGTCATGCCCGAGGGCGAGGCCGGATACGGCTTGTCCTTTTCCGCGCGGGTATGCGGGGCATGGTCGGAGCCCAGGATGTCGGCGACGCCCTGCGCCACGCCCTCCCAGATGCCGTCGCGATGGTGCACGTCGCGCACGGGCGGGTTCATCTGCGCATAGGTGCCGAGCCGCTGGTAGGCCTCGGGTCCGGCCAGCGTCAGGTGGTGCGGCGTGACCTCGACCGAGGCGATGTCCTTGTGGGCAGCCAGAAAGCGCATCTCGTCGGCGGTGGAGATGTGCAGCACGTGGATCGCCGCCCCTGCCTCCCGCGCGATGCGCACCAGCCGCTCGGTGCAGCGCAGCGCGACCTCGGCCGAGCGCCAGACCGGATGGCTCGACGGATCGCCCGCGACGCGCAGGTCTTTGCGCTGGCGTAGCAATTCCTCGTCCTCGGAGTGGAAGGCGGCGCGCCGGCGCGTCCGGTTGAGCACCGCGGCGACGCCCTCGTCGTCCTCCAGCAGCAGCGAGCCGGTGGAGGAGCCCATGAACACCTTGATGCCGGCCGAGCCGGGGAGCCGCTCCAGCTCCGGAATGGCATCGATGTTGTCGCGGGTGCCGCCGACCCAGAAGGCGAAGTCACAATGCATGCGATGGCGGCCGCGCGCCACCTTGTCGGCCAGGGCCTCGGCGCTCGTGGTCTGCGGCTCGGTGTTGGGCATCTCGAACACCGCGGTGACACCGCCGAGCACGGCGCCGCGCGAGCCCGTCTCCAGGTCTTCCTTGTGGTCGAGCCCCGGCTCGCGGAAATGCACCTGGGTGTCGATGACGCCGGGCAGGATGGTGAGGCCGGTGCAGTCGATGATGCGGGCGGCGCGCGTGGCGTCGACCGGCCCGATATGGGCGATGGCGCCGCCCCTGATGGCCAAGTCGCGCGTGCCCTCGCCGTCGTGGTTGACCACCGTGCCGCCGCTCAGAACCAGATCGTAGGCCTCGGCCATCGGAGACGCCCTTCGTTGTCGCGGCGGAGGAAGCAGTTGCCGCGGCGGTTTAAACACAGTTAGCGCGGGATTATGTCAGGTATAGCGGCCACGCAACCGGCCGCAGAGCGGAGAGCGCGATGCCCACGACCCCAGCTGGTCGCTCGCAGCGTCATCGAGATCGGCGCGCCGTGCGTATCGCCGGCGCGCGCAGACGACCGGCCGCCGGCTCCGCTGTCGTCTGATGCGGCCTGATCGTCCCATGGCACGCTATGGACGGCTGGCGATCCTGCCGCTCGTTGCCGCGTTCATCGCGGCCGGCTGGCTGCTGCTGCCACGCGCGCTCGACGCGTGGGGCTGGCTCGCGGCGCAGGACGACCCCGCCGCCCTGGCCGGGCGCGGGCTTTCGGCGGCGCTGACCGCCGATCGGCTGCAAGCCGAGCTGCAAGGCGCCCTCGACGCCGACGACGTCGATCTCGCCGGTAGCTTCATGGCCCTGGCCGAGGCGCAAGGCCTGGCCGTGCCCGCCGCGCTCCAGGAACGCTATCTCGCCGCGATCAGCACCGCGGCAGCCGCCAAGCGCATGGCGGTGGACTTCTACGAGGGGGCCATCCTAGGCCAGAGCACCTCCGGCGCCGGCCTGGCCGGCACCGTCGCCGCCGATCTCTCGGGCGTCGGCGATGTGCGCGACCTCATTCACGAGGGGCGGAAGGTCGCCAACGGCGAGGAGCCGGACCGTCTCGTGGTGGGCCTTGCCGCCGTCGGCCTTGCCATTTCCGGGGCGACCGTCGCGTCGATCGGGGCGGCCCTGCCGGCCCGCAGCGGGGTCTCGACCCTCAAGGCGGCGGCGAAAGGCGGCCGGCTGGCCAAGCCGCTGGCCGCCGATCTCGGACGCATCGTCCACGCGGCCGTCGATTCGCAGGCCGCCAAGGCGGCGGTCAGATCGGTTGCGAGCCTGGATCTGGCGGCGGCGCGAACGGCGGCGCGCGCCGTGGTCCGGCCGGCGTCGCTCGGCGCCCTGCGCGGCGTCGCCACCGACGTGACGCTGATCGGCCGCCGCGCCGGCCTGCGGGCCACCTCGGAGGCGCTCGGGGTCGCACGCAATGCGACCGAGCTGCGGCGGGTCGCCCGCCTGGCCGAGCGCCATGGAACAGGCACCAGGGCCGTGCTCAAGGTCCTCGGCCGGGGGGCCATCGTCCTGACGTCCGGCGTGCTGGCGCTCGCCGGCTGGGTGGCCGGGGCGTTGGCTTACGCATGGCTCGCCGTGCTGCTGCTCCTGGCGCTGACCCGGCGCGTCGCGCGGCTGGCGCTGTGGGGCGCGCGGACCGGCGGGCGCACTGCCGTGCGCATCGGCGCCCGCTCGCGGGCGTCGCCCCACGCAGTTTAAAGATGCCGCGCCTGGGCTTATGTCACATGCGCCGGGCGCTCATGCCGACGGGGAGCCGCAGCCGATGCCCATCACCCACCTTGCCGACCGCGGCGTCATCGAGGTCGCCGGCGCCGATGCCACCACCTTCCTGCAGGGCCTGCTGACCTGCAACATCGACGCGCTGGCGCCGGGCCAGGCGAGCCTCGGCGCGCTGCTGGCGCCGCAAGGCAAGATACTCTTCGATTTCCTGGTCGCCGCTGCTCCCTCGCACGACGGGCCCCGCTACCTCTTCGACGTCGCCGCCGACAAGACGGCTGAGCTCGCCAAGCGGCTGGGTTTCTACAAGCTGCGCGCCAAGGTGACGGTGGCCGACCGCTCGCCCGCGCTCGCCGTGGCAGCCGCCTGGGGCGACGAGGCGTCGGCCCAAGGGGCGCAATCGGTGGCGGAATTGGTCTTTCAGGATCCGCGACTGGCGGCGCTGGGCTGGCGCGCCATCGGCGAGCGCCAGGCCATCGCCGCCCTCGGCACGGCCGAGGCCGACACCTACCACGCCCACCGGATCGCCCTCGGCATACCGGAAGGCGGCAGGGACTACGCCTTTGCCGACGCGTTCCCGCACGAGGCCGACATGGACCAGCTCGGCGGCGTCGACTTCACCAAGGGCTGCTACGTCGGCCAGGAGGTGGTGTCGCGCATGCAGCACCGGGGCACGGCGCGCACCCGCATCGTCGCCGTGCGCTTCGACGCCGAGCCCGTCACGGCAGGCGGCGACATCGTTGCCGGCGACACGCGCCTGGGAACGCTCGTCTCGGCCGCCGGCCCGCATGGGCTCGCCCTCGTCCGGCTGGACCGGCTGGGAGACGCATTGGCCGACGGGCGGCCGATCACGGTGGCGGGCGTGCCGGTCGAGATCGAGAAGCCGGCATGGGCGACGTTCCCGTTCCCGCAGCGGCGGCAGGCGGAGGCTCAACCCTCCTGATGTGTCCGGGCCGGACCCGTTCGAGCTCTGGTCATGGCGACGCCCGACCGGCATGACGCTACCCTCGGCGCGGCGGCGGGACTTGCCCCCCTGCCGATTCGCGACGCAAACCCCGAGAGACCGCCCGGTGCCCGACGACCTGATTCTCCATGAGGATGGCCAGCAACGCTGCTTCTGGCCCGGCAGCGATCCGCTCTATGTCACCTATCACGACACCGAATGGGGCGTGCCGGAGTACGACGACCGGGCGCTGTTCGAGAAGCTCATCCTCGACGGCTTCCAAGCCGGTCTGTCGTGGATCACCATCCTGCGCAAGCGCGACAACTTCCGCCACGCCTTCGCCGGCTTCGAGCCGGAGGCGATCGCCCGCTTCGGCAACGACGACGTGGCGCGGCTGATGGGCGACGCCGGCATCGTGCGCAACCGCGCCAAGATCGAGGGCACGATCAAGAGCGCCAAATCCTATCTCGCCATCCAGGAGACGGACAGCTTCTCGCGCTTCCTGTGGGACTTCCTCGACGGGGCACCGCAGCAGAACGCCTTCACGGCCCGCAGCCAGATCCCGGTGGACAGCCCGGCGTCGAAGGCCATGTCCAAGGAGCTGAAGGCCCGCGGCTTCACCTTCTGCGGCCCCACGATCACCTACGCCTTCATGCAGGCTGTGGGCATGGTCAACGACCATCTCGTCGGCTGCTGCCGCCACGCGGACTGTGCGGCGCTGGCGAAGAAGCGGTAGCGTCGGCTGATGGCTGCCCGCTCGGCACCGCCGCGGGCCTGGCAGCGCATGCTGTCCGGTCGCCGGCTTGACCTGATCGATCCCTCGCCGCTCGACATCGAGATCGAGGACATCGCCCACGGCCTCGCCCGGGTCGCCCGCTGGAACGGCCAGACCGTGGGCGCCGCGATCTTTTCGGTCGCCCAGCATTCGCTGCTCGTCGACGCCATTGCCTGCGCGCTGGAGCCGGAGCTGCCGGCGCGCGCCAAGCTCATGGTGCTGTTGCACGATGCCCCGGAGTACGTCATCGGTGACATGATCTCGCCGTTCAAGGCCGTGCTGGGCGACGACTACAAGACGATCGAGGCCCGGCTGCTGACGGCCGTTCATCTGCGCTTCGGGCTGCCGCCCGAGACGCCCGAGCCGATCCGCCGCGTGCTGAAGCGCGCCGACCGGGTGTCGGCCTATCTGGAAGCCACGCGTCTCGCCGGCTTCACCCGCGACGAGGCGCTCAAGGTCTTCGGCCGGCCGGACCCACTGCCGCGCAGGCTCGATTCCATGCTCGTGCCCTGGGAGGCCGATACCGCCAAAGCGGCGTTCCTCGCCCGCTTCGAGGCGGTTGTCACGGAGGTGTAGAGATCATGCCGACCCTGCACGTCTGCCCTCTCTCGCGCGTCCCCGAGACGGCGGCGCTGCTCGGCGCCAGCCACCTGGTGACGCTGCTCAGCGCCGGCGGCGTCGCGGTGGCGCGGCCGGCGGCGATCGCGGCGGACTGCCATCTGAACCTGGCGGTCAGCGACATCGTCTCGGCGCAGCCGGGCCACGTGCTGCCCGGTGCCGCGCACGTCGAGGCGCTGCTCGGCTTCGTACGCCGCTGGGACCGCGCCCGACCACTGCTGATCCACTGCTATGCCGGGGTGAGCCGCTCGACCGCAGCCGCCTACATCACCGCCTGCGCACTTGCGCCCGCCATCGACGAGACCGAGCTGGCCCAGCGGCTGCGCGAGGCATCGCCGACCGCGACGCCCAACGCAGCCCTGATCGCAGCCGCCGACATCCTGCTCGAGCGCCGCGGCCGCATGGTCGACGCCGTCGCTGCCATCGGCCGCGGCTCCTACGCCTTCGAAGGCGAGCCGTTCGAGCTGCCGTTCGCCTGAGCAGCCGCCCGGATCAGGTGCGGCGCGACACGTCCCCCCGTCCGCTTTGCCCGCAACATCGATGCGTGTGACGTTCACATGACGGAGTAGGCTGACCCGTGGCGCCGGCGGCTTGCCGAATCAGCCGGGGCAATCGCAGGGAGGTTGGAGCGGCGGCTCGCACGACATGGACCGCGACGCTCCAGTGAGTTGACGATGGAGTACATTCTTCTCGGCCTGCTGGTGCTGGCCCTGCCCTTCCTGGGGCTCGCGGCGATCATCATGGTCATCAACCTGCGCCGGCAGGTGCGCCATCTCGAGGAGCGCCTGGCACTCATCGAGCGGCGGGCGCCGAGCCCCGTGCCGCCCGCGGCCGCACCTGCGCCAAGCCCCGCTGCCGTCGAAATTCGGCCGGCCGAAACTCCGCCTCCGGAACCGCCCGCTGCAACCGACGTGCCGGAGCACGCGCGTCCTGCTGCTGCGGCAGACGGGCCCGAGCAGCGCGCGGCCCGGCCTTCCCCTCACCTGCCGCGGCCGCCGGCTGCCGACCTACCAGCCCAGCCACCGCGCGCCGGTGCGGCCGAGCCGAGGAGCGGCGCGTTCGAGGACCGCCTCGGCAGCCGCTGGGCGGTGTGGGTGGGCGGCGTGGCGTTGGCGCTGGGCGCTGTGCTCATGGTCCGCTACTCGATCGAGCAGGGCTATTTCGGGCCCGCAGCGCGCATCGTCTGCGCCTCCCTGTTCGCTGCCGCGCTGCTCGCCGCCGGCGAGTGGTTCCGCCGGCGCGAGCCCGGTCTGGCCCTGCCCGGCCTGGCGAGCGCCTATGTGCCGGGCGTGCTGACCGCGGCCGGCACCATCGCCGCCTTCGCCAGCGCCTACGGTGCCTACGCGCTCTACGGCTTCATCGGCCCCGCCGCTGCCTTCATCCTGCTCGGTGCCATCGCCGTCGCCACCATGTTCGCCTCGGCCCTGCACGGACCGGCGCTGGCGGCCCTCGGCCTCGTCGGCGCCCTGGCCACGCCCCTCCTGGTCGCCTCCGACGATCCTCGGCCGTGGCCGTTGGTGCTCTACCTCGCCTTCCTGGTGGGCGCCGCCTACGCTCTCGCCCGCGTGCGCCTCTGGCGCTGGCTGGCCCTGGCGGCCGCGGTCGGGGCGTCGCTCTGGGGCCTCTTGCTGATCCTCATCTCCAGTTCCTCCGGCCTTGGCGCGGTGGTCGCCTTCATGGTGTCGCAGACGGCCCTGGCCGGGCTGTTCCTGGTGGCCGATCCGCACCGCGGCGATGCCGACGCCGACGCCCGGCTCGACCGCTTCGCGCTGCCGATCCTGGCGGCGCTGGCGATCCTCGGCGTGCTCGCCGCCGAGCTGAGCGCCGGGGGCGGCGCCCGCGCCGCCGTGGTGGGCCTGCTGGCGCTCATGCAACTGGCGCTCGCCCTGCGGTTCGCCGCCGTCTCGCCCGCCGCCCTGCTCGCGGCCGGCATGGGCGCCGCCACCCTGGCGCTGTGGCCGGTGACGGAGCTGGCGAAGCGCGATCCGTCGGCCGTGCTGCCGAGCGCCGCGGCGCCGGCGCAACTGCCCGCTGCCATCGGTCTCTACCTGGCCTTCGCCGCCGGCCTCGGCCTGGCGCTGCTGGCCGGCCCGTTCTGGCGGTTGCGCCTGGGCCGCGCGCTCACCCTGCGGACCGCCGCCCCCTACGTCGCCGCCATGACGAGCGGACCCATGCTGCTGCTCGTCATCAGCTATTGGCGGGTCGCGGCGTTCGACACCAGCGTCCCGTTTGCCGCCGTGGCCGGCATTCTGGCGCTGCTGCTGGCGCTCGCGGCCGGCGTTCTCAAGCGGGAGGCGGAGGGGGCGCCGACGCTGGCATTCGCCCTCGGCGCCAGCGCCGCCGGCGCCGTCGGCGCGCTGTCGCTCGGCCTCACCTTCATGTTCGCCCAGGGCACGCTCACCGTGTCGTTCGCGGTGACCGCGCTCGCCGCCGCCTGGATCGCGCGGCGGGCGGAGATCCCGGCGCTGCGCTACGCCGTCGGCGCGCTGGGCTGCCTGGTGCTCGCCCGGCTGATCTGGGACCCGGTGCTGGTCGGCGGCCGGCTCGGCACCACCCCGATCGTCAACTGGCTGCTGTGGGGCTACGGCGTGCCGGCGCTGGCCTTCGGTCTCTCGGCGCGGCTGCTCGCCGAGCGCGGCCGCGACCTCGTCGTCTCGCTGTGCGAGGGCCTGGCCATCCTGTTCAGCTTCGGGCTGGTGTTCTTCGAGCTGCGCCATGCGTTCAACGGCGGCAATCCCCTGGCCCGCACCTGGGGCCTGGCCGAGGCCGGCACGGTGGTGGCCGCGGCCCTCGCCTTCGCCGCGACGCTTCTGCGCGTCGACCGCACAGGCAGCGAGCCTGTCCGCCGCTACGGCGCGCTCGCGGCCGGGATCGTGGCCCTGACGATCGCCGTCGAGCAGCTGCTCGCGACGGTCAATCCCCTGACCGGCGGCGGCCCCGTGGCGGGTGGCGCCATTCTCAACACGCTGCTGCCGGGCTATCTGCTGCCGGCGCTGGCGGCCGCCGCGCTCGCCGTGGTGCTTCGCACCGTCCGGCCGGCGGGGTGGGCGCGGGCGGCGCTCTGCGCGGCCCTCGTCCTGCAGTTCATCTATATGATCGCCGAAGTGCGCCGGCTGTTCCAGGGCCCGGACATCGACCTGGCGCGTCCGACCGGCTCCGCCGAGTTGTGGGCCTATTCGCTGGTGCTGCTGGCCATCGGGGTGCTGGCACTCGCCGTCGGCCTGGCGCGCGACATCCGCTTCGCCCGCCTGCTTTCGGCCATCTACGTCACCGCCGCCGTGCTGAAGGTGTTCCTGATCGATCTCGCCAACCTCGAGGGCATGCTGCGGGCGCTGTCGTTCATCGGCCTCGGCATCGTGCTCGTCGGCATCGGGCTCGCCTATCAGAAGCTGCTGCTCCGCCGCCCGCCGCCCCGCTCGGACCCGCCCAGCGACACGCCCGAGCTTGCATGAGGCGGAGCAGGGCGCCATAAGCCTCGCCTCGCGGCGCACGAGAGGACACGACGATGACGGGCACCCCGCCCCCCGCAATCGCCACGCTCAGCTTCGAGGCGGCGATGGCCGAGCTCGAAGCCATCGTGAAGCGCCTCGAGGAGGGCCGGGTCGACCTCGAGGAATCCATTGCCATCTACGAGCGTGGCGAGGCCCTGAAGAGCCATTGCGAGACCTTGCTTCGCAACGCCGAGGCGCGCATCGAGAAGATCTCGCTGGGCAACGACGGCAAACCCAAGGGGGTCGAGCCGCTCGACTCGCCGGACTGACCGGGTGCGACCATCGATATGGACATGTTTTTTGACGCTCGCCGCCGGAAGGCCTATGTCCTTAGGCCGCGCTGCCCCAAAGCGGACGCGTTGTTGAGGTCTGCCGAACAGGTCTTTGCCGCCAGGTCGCCCGACCTAGTCCAGTGCGGCGCGTGCGTAAGGGTTTGAACTTGCCGGTCGAGACCCCCCTCCTCGATACCATCCACGTCCCCGCCGATCTGCGCCGCCTGCCGGAAGCGGATCTCGGCCGCTTGGCCGCCGAGCTCAGGGCCGAGACCATCGATGCCGTTTCGGTCACCGGCGGCCACCTCGGCGCCGGGCTCGGCGTCGTCGAGCTCACCGTCGCGCTCCACTATGTCTTCGACACGCCGCACGACCGGCTGGTCTGGGACGTCGGCCATCAGGCCTATCCGCACAAGATCCTCACCGGGCGGCGCGACCGGATCCGCACCCTGCGCCAGGGCGGTGGCCTGTCGGGCTTTACCCGGCGGTCGGAAAGCGTCTACGACCCGTTCGGCGCGGCCCACTCGTCCACGTCGATCTCCGCCGGCCTCGGCATGGCGGTGGCGCGGGACCTCAAGGGCGAGAAGCGCAACGTCGTCTGCGTCATCGGCGACGGCGCCATGTCCGCCGGCATGGCCTACGAGGCCATGAACAACGCCGGCGCCCGGGGCGAACGGCTGGTCGTCGTGCTCAACGACAACGACATGTCGATCGCGCCGCCGGTCGGCGCCATGTCGGCCTATCTGGCCCGCCTCGTCTCCGGCGGCACCTACCGCTCGATCCGCGAGATCGGCAAACAGCTCGCGCGGCGCATGCCGTCGTTCCTCTACGAGAAGGCGCAGCGGGCCGAGGAGTTCGCGCGCGGGATGCTCACCGGCGGCACGCTGTTCGAGGAACTCGGCTTCTTTTACGTCGGGCCGATCGACGGCCACAATCTCGATCACCTGCTGCCCGTGCTGAAGAACGTGCGCGACTCGGAAGCCGGGCCCGTCCTGATCCACGTCGTCACCCAGAAGGGCAAGGGCTATGGGCCGGCGGAGCAATCCGCCGACAAGTACCATGGCGTCGTCAGCTTCGACGTGGTCACCGGGGCGCAGGCCAAGCCCAAGGCCAATGCGCCGAGCTATACGCGCGTCTTCGCCGACGGCCTGATCGCCGAGGCTCGCCGCGACGATCGCATCGTTGCCGTCACCGCCGCCATGCCCTCGGGGACCGGGCTCGATCTGTTCGGGGCGGAGTTCCCGACGCGCACCTTCGACGTCGGCATCGCCGAACAGCACGCCGTGACCTTCGCTGCCGGCCTCGCGGCAGAAGGGTACAAGCCGTTCTGCGCCATCTACTCCACGTTCCTGCAGCGCGCTTACGACCAGGTGGTGCACGACGTTTCCATCCAGAAGCTGCCGGTGCGCTTCGCCCTCGACCGAGCGGGACTGGTCGGCGCCGACGGGGCGACGCACGCGGGCGCCTTCGACGTCGCCTATCTCGGCTGCCTGCCCAACATGGTGGTGATGGCGGCGAGCGACGAAGCCGAGCTCGTCCACATGATCGCCACCGCCGCGGCCCATGACGATGGTCCCATCGCCTTCCGCTATCCACGCGGCGAAGGCGTCGGCGTCGAGATGCCGGCACAAGGCGTGCCGCTCGCCATTGGCAAGGGCCGGGTCGTCCGTGAAGGCACCCGCATCGCGCTGCTGTCGCTCGGCACCCGGCTCGCCGAATGCATCGCGGCGGCCGAGGACCTGGAAGCGCGTGGACTGTCGACCACGGTCGCCGACGCGCGCTTCGCCAAGCCCCTCGACGCCGATCTGGTGCTGCGCCTCGCCGCCGAGCACGAGGTGCTGGTCACCATCGAGGAGGGCTCGGTCGGCGGCTTCGGCTCCTACGTGCTTCAGCTCCTGGCCGAACGCGGCGCCCTCGACCGCGGCCTCAAGATCCGCCCCATGGTGCTGCCCGACATCTACCAGGAGCACGACAAGCCCGAGCGCATGTACGCGGCCGCCGGCCTGGACGCGGCCGGCATCGTCACGACGGTGTTCGCGGCCCTTGGCCAGGAAGTCGCTGCCCGCCGCGCCTGACTAGAATTTGACCATAGCAGAGGTTGCGACTTCTTCCCGATCGCTCTATCTCCCTGTGCTGAGGGAGGAAGACAAGATGGCTCTCCACATCAACTCGGTAACGACCGAGCGCCTTGCGTTGGAAGTCGCCGAGCTCACCGGCGAGACGGTCTCCGAAGCGGTCCGCAAATCGCTCGAGACCCGCCTGGAGCAGGCACGCGCCGCCCACAACGCCCGGGTGGCTGCCAAGATGGCGCAGCTGCGTCACATGCAGGAAAACGATCGCCGCCCTGGCCCTCTGGGCATTTTCACCGAGCGCGACTTCGACGCCATGTGAGGCGAGTCCCACAGAAGCGGCTATATTTGATGTGTATCTATCCCTGAGGCCCGCGCCGAGCCCGACCGCGGGCCGATTCGGAGGGGTCCCGGGAGACGGCTGTGTCAGCGGGCAGGTTGGTTCGTCTTCCTCGGATAACTATCTTCCTACGCAGGAAGAGGAAGACAAAGACGAATGGCGCTTAACATCAAGTCGGCCGAGACCGAGCGGCTCGCTCGCGAGGTCGCGGAGCTGACCGGCGACACCATCACCGAGGCCGTGCGCAAGGCGCTGGAGCTGCGGCTTGCCCAGGCCCGGGCCGAGCGGGCGCTCGAGGTCGCGCGCAAGCGGCAGCTGCTCGGCCGCGTGCAGGACAACGTGGCGCGCAAGCTTGCCGGCAGGCCTGTCGCGATCGGCAAGAAGGACTTCGACGACCTGTGGGAGCCGCGCGAGGACGAGCCGTGACGGTTGTCGTCGCCTCCTCCGCGCTGGTGGCCATTCTGCTGAAGGAGGACGAGGCGGCGCGGCTGCAGGATGTGCTGCTCTCGGCCTCGCGTTTGACGATCTCCGCCTTCAATCTGTTCGAGGCCCGAACGGTCTTGTGGCGCTCGGCGGAGCCGACGCTGACGGACGACCTGGCCGAGCTCATCGATGGCCTGGCGATCGCCGCCGCCGATTTCGATGCACGGCAAAGCGAGCTCGCGTTTTCCGCCTACCGGCGCTTCGGCCGCGGCTCCGGCCACCCTGCCCGGCTCAACCTCGGCGATTGCGCGGCCTATGCGCTGGCCATGGCGCTCGAGGCGCCTCTGTTGTTCAAGGGGCGCGATCTATCTCGAACGGACGTAGAGCCGGCCCTGCCTGCCTAACCTTTCCATGTCGTCCCGCCCATGACCCGTCAACGCGCCGATCAGCTGCTCGTGGCCCGCGGCCTCTTCCCGAGTCGCGCCAAGGCCCAGGAGGCCATTGCCGCAGGCCTCGTGCGGGCTGGCGGTCAGCCGGTGGCGCGGCCCGCCGAGCTCATCGACGCGGCGGCGTCGATCGAAGCGGCCGCGCCCTATCCCTGGGTATCGCGCGGCGGCGTCAAGCTTGCAGCGGCGCTCGACCATTTCGCCATCGACCCCGCTGGCCTGGTCTGCCTGGACCTGGGCGCCTCGACCGGCGGCTTCAGCGACGTGCTGCTGGCCCGCGGTGCCGCCCGGGTCCACGCCGTCGACGTCGGCCACGGCCAGCTGCATCCGCGCCTGGCCGCCGATCCACGCCTCGTGGCCTATGAGGGCTGCGATGCGCGCACCGTCACCCCCGCCCTGCTGGGCGGGCCTGTCGACCTCGCCGTCGTCGATGTGAGCTTCATCTCGCTCAAGCTGGTGCTGCCGGTCGTGCCGGCGCTCTGCGCACCCGGGGCGCGGCTGGTCGCGCTGATCAAGCCGCAGTTCGAGGCCGGGCGGGAGCATGTGCGCAAGGGGCTGGTGCGCGACGCCGGCGTTCATGATGCCGTCCGCCGCGACATCGAGGCGGCCTTCGCGCAAACGGGCTTCGCGGCGCGCGGCATCGTGCCCTCACCCATTACCGGCGGCGACGGCAATGTCGAATACCTCATCGCCGCCGACCGGCAGGAGCCCACGCATGGCCGCTGAGCTCACCATCGCCGATCTCGGTGGCCGCGGCGACGGCGTCGCCATGGCCGCCGGCGGGACGATCTACATCGAAGGCGCCCTCCCGGGCGAGGTCGTTTCGGTCGACGTCGCCGGCGACCGCGGCCGCCTCCTCGCCATCCTGCGGCCGTCGCCCGAACGGGCGACGCCGGTCTGCACCTATTTCGACCGCTGCGGCGGCTGCACGGCCCAGCACATGGCGGCGCCGCTCTATGCACGCTGGAAGACCGCGGCGCTGGCCACCGCCCTCGCCCGTGCCGGCATCGACGCCCCGCTCGCGCCGCTGGTCGACGCGGGCGGCAGCGGCCGCCGCCGCGTCATCCTGCATGGACGAGCGAACGGCGGCCGGGCCAGCGTCGGCTTCATGGCACCGCGCAGCCATGACCTCATCGCCATCGACCATTGCCCGGTGCTGACGCCCGCGCTGGCGCGCGCCCCTGAGGTGGCCCGGCAGCTGGCGCAGTTGCTCGCCCGCTTCGACAAGCCGCTCGACCTGCTGGTGACCGCGACGCTCACCGGCCTCGACGTGGATATTCGCGGCCTCGGCCAGAAAGCCCTGGGCAAGCAGATCGATGCGGCGCGCCTCAGCCTGGTCGAAGCGGCGGAGCGGCTCGACCTCGCCCGGCTGGCCCTGCACGACGACATCCTGGTCGAGCGGCGGCCGCCGCAGCTCGCCATGGGCCGTGCCGCGGTCGTGCCGCCGCCCGGCGGCTTCCTGCAGGCGACGGAAGCGGGCGAGCGCATCCTCGCCGATCTCGTCCTCGACGGTGTCGCCGAGGCCAAAGGCAAGGGCAAAGGTATGGGCATGGGCACCGGCAAGGGCCGGAACCGGACCCTGCGCGTCGCCGACTGCTTCTGCGGCTGCGGCCCGTTCGCGCTCCGTCTCGCCGAGCACGCCGATGTGCACGCCGTCGAGATCGACCCGGCGGCGCTTGCCGCTCTCGACCGGGCCAGGCGCGGCGCGTCGGGGCTGAAGCCGATCACGCTCGAGCAGCGCGACCTGCACCGCCGTCCGCTGCTGCCGCCCGAGATCGACCGCTTCGACGCCATCGTCTTCGATCCGCCCCGCGCCGGAGCGGAGGCGCTCGCCCGCCAGATGGCCGCCTCCAGCCTCGCGCTCGCCGTCGCCGTGTCGTGCGACGCGGCGAGCTTCGCCCGCGACGCAGCGATTCTGACAGCCGCTGGCTTCGTCCCGCGCCGCATCGTCCCGGTGGACCAGTTCCGCTATTCGGCCCATATCGAGATCGTCGGCGTGTTCGCGCGCGAAAAGGCGAAGAGATGAACCAGCATATCGCCCCCGAGACGCTTCTCTCCCGTTTTGCCGCCATCGTCGGCGACCATCACGTGGTGACCGACCCGAGCGACATGGCGCCCCATCTCAAGGAGGCCCGCGACCTCTACCAGGGCGTGGCGCGCGCCATCCTGAAACCCGGTTCGACGGATCAGGTGGCGGCCGTCGTCAAGCTCGCGCGCGAGGCGCGGCTTGCCGTCGTGCCCCAGGGCGGCAACACCGGCCTGGTCGGCGGCCAGATTCCGGCCGGCGACATCGACGCCGTCGTCGTCTCGCTGACCCGCATGGACAAGGTGCGCGAGGTCGACCCGCTGACCGACACCATGACGCTCGAGGCCGGCATCACCCTGCTCAAGGCGCAGGAGGTAGCTGATGGCGTCGACCGGCTGTTTCCGCTGTCGCTCGCCTCGGAAGGCTCCTGCACCATCGGCGGCAACATCGCTGCCAACGCCGGCGGCACGGCGGTGATCGCCTACGGCAACACGCGCGAGCTGGTGCTGGGGCTCGAGGTGGTGCTGGCCGACGGCCGCGTCTGGCACGGGCTCAACAAGCTGCGCAAGGACAACACCGGCTACGATCTCAAGGACCTGTTCATCGGCTCGGAGGGCACGCTCGGCATCGTCACTGCGGCGGTGCTCAAGCTGTTCCCCAAGCCGCGTGCTCGCGCCACGGCCATGGCCGCGGTGCCCTCGCCCAAGGCGGCGCTGGACCTGTTGATGCTGGCCAAGGCGCAGGCCGGCCAGGCGCTGACCACCTTCGAGCTGATCCCGCGCATCGGCATCGACTTCGTCACGCGCCATCAGCCGGGGACGCGCGACCCGCTTGCGAACCCTTCGCCCTGGTACGTGCTGATCGAGCTGTCATCGTCCCAGGAGAGCGGCACCGACGAGGTGCTGGAGAACCTGCTGGGCAGCGCCATCGAGGCCGGCCAGGTCACCGATGCCACGCTCGCCGCATCGCTCGACCAGCGCACGGCCCTGTGGACGCTGCGCGAAGGCCTCTCCGATGCGCAGCGGTACGAGGGCGGCTCGATCAAGCACGACGTGTCGGTGCCGGTGGCGCAGGTCCCGGATTTCATCGCCGAGGCCTCGGAGGCCGTGCGCGGCTTCATGCCCGGTTGTCGGCCGGTGCCCTTCGGCCACATGGGCGACGGCAACATCCACTTCAACGTCAGCCAGCCGGAGGGCGCCGACAAGGACGCCTTCATTGCCCGCTGGGACGCCATGAACGACATCGTGCACGCCATCGTCGTCAACCACGGCGGCTCGATCTCCGCCGAGCACGGCATCGGCCGCCTGAAGCGCCACCTGCTGCCGGGCGTCAAGGATCCGGTGGCCCTCGACCTGATGCGCACGCTCAAGCGCGCGCTCGACCCGCAGGGGCTGCTCAACCCGGGGGCGGTGCTGTGAGCTCGACCGACACGTCCGACGTCGGCGAAGCGGCGACGATCCGGCCGATGCGGCCGGGCGAGGAGGAGGCAGTCGTCGCCGTGTGGCAGGCCGCCGGCCTGTTGCGGCCGTGGAACGACCCGTTCGCCGACATCGCCTTCTGCCAGGAGAGCGGCCACGGCGAGGTGCTGGTGCTCGCCGCCGACGGCCCGGGCGGCCCGCAGCCCATCGCCGCCGCCGTGATGGTCGGCCACGACGGGCACCGCGGCACGGTCTATTACGTGGCGGTCGATCCGGATCGCCGCCGCGCAGGTCTCGGCCGCGCCCTGATGGCCGGCGCCGAAGCCTGGCTCAAGGCGCGCGGCATCTGGAAGCTCAACCTGCTCGTGCGCGCCGACAATCGCCAGGTGGTGCGCTTCTACGAAGCCATCGGCATGGCGGAGGGCGAGCGCATCTACATGGAGAAGTGGCTCGACCCGGCGCGTAAGGGCGAGGCCGGGTCGGCTCCATCACCGTCGCGATGAAGACAGTCCTCCGACTGGGTTGGATCGCCGGTGCGTGCGCGATCGTCGGCCTCATCGTCATGGAAGGCGCAGGGCCCGTGTTCAGCGCCGTCCAGGCGGCCGGCTGGGCCGTGCTCGCCGTCCTCCTGCTGCGCACCGTCGCCATCGTGATCGCCGGCGTCGGCTGGCACTTCCTGTTTCCGCACGCCGCACGGCCATCGGCGCTGAGCTGCATCCTGGTCCGCGTCATCCGGGAGAGTGCCAATGCGCTGCTGCCGATGAGCCAGGTCGGCGGCGACGTGATCGGTGCGCGCGTGCTGGTGCTGCGGGGAACGCGGGCCTCGCTCGCGGCGGCGAGCATCATCGTCGATGTGCTCGTGCAGGCGGCCACCCAGATCGTGTTCGCCCTGGCCGGCATCGCCGCCCTGGTTGCCCTGGGGGTCGGCGGCACGCTGGCCTGGACCGTCGGACTGGCGGTCGCGGGCGCCGCCCTGGCGCTCGCCGGCTTCTTCGTGCTCCAGCGCGGCGCCGGTCAGCGGCTCGTCAAGGCAGCCCTCACCCGGCTGGCCGGCGACCGCGAATGGCTCTCCATCGGTGCGGTCGATGCGCTCTACGACTGGTTCGCGGCGATCTACGCCGACCGCCGGTCGCTGTGGACGGCAGCCGCCGTCCATCTCTCCGGCTGGTTCGTCGGCGTGCTGGAGGTGTGGGTGGTGCTGACGGTCATGGGCTATCCGGCCGGATGGACCGAAGCGCTGGTCATCGAGAGCCTCATGCAGGCGGTCAGGGCGGCGGCCTTCGCCATCCCCGGAGCGCTCGGTGCCCAGGAAGGCGCGCTGATCGCGCTCTGCGCCCTGTTCGGCGTGCCGGCCGAGGCAGCGCTGGCGCTGTCGTTGGTGAAGCGCGTCCCGGATGTCGTCCTCGGCGTGCCCGGTCTTCTCGGCTGGCAGTTCGTCGAGGGCCAGAACCTGCGCCTGCGACGCGCCGTGGGCCAAAGCGGCAGCCCGTGATCTCGTCCGCCTTCCTCCTGCTGGCTGCGGCCGGCTGCGTCTATCTGCTGTATGCCCTGTATGCAGCGGCGACGGCACGGCAGCCAGATGCTGCGCCGCCGGCGGGCTGGTCGGCACCCGCGGTCACCATCCTGAAGCCGCTGCACGGCGCCGAGCCGGGCCTGTTCGAGAACCTCTCCTCCTTCTGCGCCCAGAGCTATTCGGCCCCGGTCCAGATCGTCTGCGGCGTGCAGGCGCCCGACGACGGCGCCATCCCGATCGTCGAGCGGCTGCGCGGCGCCTTTCCGCGTGCCGACATCCGCCTCGTCGTCGATCCGACGCAGCACGGGGCCAACCGCAAGGTCGGCAACCTCATCAACATGCTGCCGCTGGCGCGGCACGACTGCCTCGTCCTCGCCGACAGCGACATCGGCGTTGCTCCGGACTATCTGACCCGCGTGACCGCGGCGCTGGCGGAGCCCGGCGTCGGCGCGGTCACCTGCCTCTATCGCGGCGTCGCGGCCGCCGGAGTCTGGTCGCGCCTGTCGGCCCTTGCCATCGACGGGCATTTCCTGCCGAACGTCCTGGTCGGCCTGACGACCAGCCTGGCACGGCCGTGCTTCGGCTCGACGATCGCGTTGAGCCGCGCGCAGCTCGCATCGATCGGCGGCTTCGGGGCCCTCGCCGACCAGCTTGCCGACGACTATGCCGTCGGCGCGGCCCTGCACGCCCAGGGACTGCGGGTTGCGGTGCCGGAGCTCGCCGTGCGCCACAGCTGCGCCGAAACATCGCTCGGGGATCTGTGGCGGCACGAGATACGGTGGGCCCGTACCATCCGGCTCATCGATCCCGGCGGCCACCTCGGATCGCTGGTCACCCATCCGCTCGGCTGGGCCCTGCTCGCAATGGCGACAGGGGCGTGGGCGGGCGGCGCGGCGCTGGCCATCGGCGCCATTGGCGCCCGTATGATGCTATTGCTGGTGCTGGCCCGCCGCTTCAATGCCGATGCGCCGTCGCTCTGGCTGGTTCCGGCCCGCGACGTTCTGTCCTTCGGCGTGTTTGCCTGGAGCTTCTGCGGCCGGGCCTTGACTTGGCGGGGGCAGAGCTACCAACTCCGCCCTGACGGCAGCCTGCGGCGAGCCGGGAGACACGAGTGATGCGGACCCTTTTCCTGCAAGCGCCGTCCTTCGACGGCTTCGACGGTGGCGCCGGCTCCCGATATCAGGCCAAGCGCGAAATCGCGTCGTTCTGGTATCCCACCTGGCTCGCCCAGCCGGCGGCTCTGGTCGAGGGATCGAAGCTGATCGACGCGCCGCCGCACAAGGTCAGCCTGGACGCCGTGGCCAAGCAGGCGCGCGACTACGACCTCGTGGTGCTGCACACGTCCACCCCGTCCTTCGACAGCGACGTGAAGACCATCGAGGCGCTCAAGGCGGTGAACCCCGGGCTCAAGGCGGGGCTCATCGGCGCCAAGGTCGCCGTCGAGGCCGACAAGAGCCTCAAGGCCGCGCCGGCGGTCGACTTCGTCGCCCGCAACGAGTTCGATTTCACCATCAAGGACGTGGCCGACGGCCGCGACCTGGCGTCGATCAAGGGGCTATCCTGGCGCAATCGGGACGGCCTGATCGTCCACAACGAGGAGCGGCCGGTGGTCCACGACATGGATCAGCTGCCGTTCGTGACGCCGGTCTACAAGCGCGACCTCAAGATCGAGAACTATTTCATCGGCTATCTCAAGCACCCCTACATCTCGTTCTACACGGGGCGAGGCTGCAAATCGCGCTGCACCTTCTGCCTGTGGCCGCAGACCGTCGGCGGCCACCGCTACCGCACCCGCAGCGTCGGCCACGTGATCGACGAGATCCGCTGGGCCAAGGCCGCCTTCCCGCAGGTCAGGGAGTTCTTCTTCGACGACGACACCTTCACGGACGACCTGCCGCGGGCCGAGGCGATCGCGAGGGAGCTCGGCAAGCTCGGCGTCACCTGGTCCTGCAACGCCAAGGCCAACGTGCCGCGCGAGACGCTGAAGGTGCTGCGCGACAACGGCCTGCGGCTGCTGCTGGTCGGCTATGAGAGCGGCAATCAGCAGATCCTGCACAACATCAAGAAGGGCATGCTGGTCGACGTGGCCAAGCGCTTCACCAAGGATTGCCACGAGCTCGGCATCGTCATCCACGGCACGTTCATCCTGGGCCTGCCGGGCGAAACGACCGAGACCATCCGTGAGACCATCGCCTTCGCCAAGGAGATCAATCCGCACACCATCCAGGTCTCGCTGGCCGCGCCCTACCCGGGCACGTTCCTCTACAAGCAGGCGCTGGAGAACGGCTGGCTCGACGATGCCAATGCCGAGCTGGTGAACGCCGACGGCGTCCAGATCGCGCCGCTCCACTACCCGCACCTCAGCCACTCCGAGATCTTCCATTCGGTGGAGGATTTCTACAAAAGCTTCTATTTCCGGGCACCCAAGATCGCCTCGATCGTCGGCGAGATGGTGCGCAGCCCGGAGATGATGAAGCGGCGCCTGCGAGAAGGCGTCGAATTCTGGCGCTTCCTGCGCAGCCGGGCCGACGTCGCCGCTTGAAGCGCCTCATCGTCACCGCCGACGATTTCGGGCTGGCGGCCGAGGTGAACGAGGCCGTCGAGCAGGCGCACCGGCACGGCGTGCTGAGCGCCGCGAGTCTGATGGTCGCCGCCCCGGCTGCCGCGGCCGCCGTGGAGATGGCGCGCCGCCTGCCCGGTCTGCGCGTCGGCTTGCACCTCACCCTGGTGGAAGACTGGCCGCTGCTGCCCGCGGCCGACCTTCCCGGCCTCACCGATGCCTCCGGGCGGCTGCGCACCGACCTTGCGGCCTATGGCTTCGCCATCTTCAGCCGGCCGGCCGTGCAGCGTCAGGTCGGCAAGGAGATCCGCGCCCAGTTTGAGGCCTTCCGCGCCACCGGGCTCGTCCTCGACCACGTCGACGCCCACCAGCACTTCCACCTTCACCCCACCGTGCTCGGCGCCATCCTCGCCATCGGCCGCGACTACGGCATGAAGGCACTGCGCGTGCCCAGTGAGCCGCCGCGGTTGCTCGCGGCGGTCGAGCCGCTCCGGCGCGGGCTGGCGACGCGTATCGCCGCGCCCTGGGCTGCCCTGATGCGAGCCCGCGTGCGCAGCACGGGCCTGACCGCCGCCGATCGCGTCCTGGGGCTGGCATGGTCCGGCGCGATGACGGAGGCGCGCATGGCCAGCCTGATCGCGCGGCTGCCTGCGGGCCTCACCGAGATCTACACCCATCCCGCCACGAACGACGGCTTCGCCGGAGCGGCACCTGGTTACCGCCACGACGAGGAACTGGCGGCGCTGCTGTCCCCGCGCGTCGCCGAGGCGCTACGCCGTTCCGGCGCCCAGCTGTGTGGTTACGGCGACAGCCTGCCGAATTGAGGACGCAACCTATATGCCCGCGGCGCATTCCTGCCTAAGTTGGAGCGAAGAGACCGCTTCGCCGTCGACGGGCCGAGAATGCTGCTGTCGAATATGGAGCGGCGGTCGCACGTCAGGATCTGGTCATCGACGATGAAGATCATTCTCGCCCAACCACGTGGATTTTGTGCCGGCGTCGTACGCGCCATCGATGTGGTGGAGCGTGCGCTCGAGAAGTACGGCACGCCTGTCTACGTGCGCCATGAGATCGTTCACAACCGCCACGTGGTCGAGTCGCTGAAGGCCAAGGGTGCCCGCTTCGTCGAGGAGCTGAGCGAGGTTCCAGCCGGCGCGGTGACGATCTTCAGCGCGCACGGCGTGTCCCGCAAGGTCGAGGACGAGGCGCGCGAGCGTGGGCTGCCGACCATCGATGCCACCTGCCCGCTGGTGACGAAGGTCCACAATCAGGGACGGCACTACGTCGCCCAGGGCCGCACGCTGATCTTCATCGGCCATGCCGGGCATCCCGAGGTCGAGGGTACGCTTGGCCAGATCGACGGCGAGTTGCACCTCGTCGAGAGCGAAGCGGATGTGGCCAAGCTGGCCATCGCCGCCGATACGCCGGTCGCCTACGTGACGCAGACGACGCTCAGCGTCGACGATACGCGCGGCATCATCGCCGCCCTGCAGCGGCGCTTCAGCGACATCGAGGGCCCGGATACCCGGGACATCTGCTACGCGACGCAGAACCGGCAGAGCGCCGTGCGCGAACTGTCGCGCGCCGCGGACGTCATCATCGTGGTCGGCGCGCGCAACAGCTCGAATTCCAACCGCCTGCGCGAGATCGGCGAAGAGGCCGGCCTGCCGAGCTATCTCGTCGCCGACGGTGGCGAGATCGATCCGGCCTGGGTCAAGGATGCGCAGGTCGTGGGCGTCACGGCCGGCGCCTCGGCTCCCGAGGTCCTGGTCGACGACGTCGTGCGCACGCTGATGCGGATCAAGCCGGCGGAGCTGTCGGTCCTCGACGGACCGAAGGAGACGATCAGCTTCCGCCTGCCGGCGAAGCTGGCCGCGCGCGCCAACTCGAACGCGGCCTAGAGCGCCTACCGATCGGGCAAGACCACCCGATCGGACAGAAGCGCTCCTATTCAAAGGCTTGGAGCATTGCCGGCGGATCAGACGATTTCATCTGGTCGGGAAATGCTCTAGCGGTGGATATGAAGCGTCGCCACATTGGCGATCGAATTGACGTTTCCTAGCGGTCGTCGACATCGTGCCTTGATCCGCCGCACGCGTCGCGGCGGCATCCCGTTCACCAGCCGAAGGAGCGCCTCTTGGGCATTCCGCTGAGACAGATCGTCAGGGTCGGCGCCTACGTCGCCCGCCAGCACCTTTCGGGGCGCAAGCGCTATCCGCTCGTCCTGATGCTGGAGCCCCTGTTCCGCTGCAATCTCGCATGCGCGGGCTGCGGCAAGATCGACTATCCCGATGCCATCCTCAACAAGCGTATCTCGGTGAAGGACGCGCTGGATTCGGTCGACGAATGCGGCGCCCCGGTGGTCGTCATGGCCGGCGGCGAGCCGCTCCTGCACAAGGAGCTGCCGAAGATCGTCGAGGGCGTCATCGCGCGGCGCAAGTTCGCCATCGTCTGCACCAACGCGCTGCTGCTCGAGAAGAAGATCGACCAGTACAAGCCGAGCCCCTACTTCACCTGGTCGATCCACCTCGACGGCGACCAGGAGATGCACGACAAGTCGGTCTGCCAGACCGGCGTCTACGACCGCGCCGTGGCGGCGCTCAAGCTGGCCAAGGCCAAGGGCTTCCGCGTCACCATCAACTGCACCTTCTTCAACGACGCCGACGGCGCCCGCGTCGCCGCCTTCTTCGATACGGTGACGGCGCTCGGCGTCGACGGCATCACGGTGTCGCCGGGCTACGCCTACGAGCGCGCCCCCGACCAGAAGCACTTCCTCAACCGCTCCGCCACCAAGGAGCTGTTCCGCGGCATCTTCCGGCGCGGCGACGGCGGCCGCAAATGGGCCTTCAACCAGTCCGGGATGTTCCTCGACTTCCTGGCCGGCAACCAGACGTACCACTGCACGCCCTGGGGCAACCCGACGCGCACCATCTTCGGCTGGCAGCGCCCGTGCTATCTGCTCGGCGAGGGCTACGCGGCGACATTCAAGGAGCTGATGGAGGAGACCGACTGGGACGCCTACGGCGTCGGCAACTACGAGAAGTGCGCCGACTGCATGGTCCACAGCGGCTTCGAAGCCTCCGCCGTGCGCGACACCGTGGCCAAGCCCTGGAAGGCGCTCGCCGTCGCCATGCGCGGCGTGCGCACCGAGGGGCCGATGGCGCCGGAGATCGCGCTCGACAGGCAGCGCCCGGCCGAGTTCGTCTTCCAGCGCAACGTGACCCAGAAGCTCTCAGAGATCCGCAAGGCTGAGGCCGAGGAAAAGGCCAGGAAGGCGGCGAACGCGGCCTAGCGCCGCGAAGGCCGCGGCGCTGTCGCGCCCCGCGGCCACCAGCCCCGGGATCTGAGCAGGAGAGCCGAGAACCGCCGCCGTCACGGCCTTCAGGTCGAGGCTGCCGTCCGCTTTGGTGGCTTTCAGGACCAAGGGCGGCAGGTTCCGGTCGGCCGGATCGCTCACCGCCCTCAGCACGGCGAAGGGCAGACCCTGTTCGGCGGCGAAGCGGGCCGCGATCAGGCTCTCCATGTCCACCGCAATCGCACCGGTGGCGTTGGCGAGGGCAGCCTTGTCCTGGCGCGTGAGGACCGGCGCCTCGACAGCGGCGACGGTTCCCGTCCACGCCCGCATGCCAGCCGCCGTCAGGCGTTGGACGAGCTCCTGCCCAAGGGCCGCGTCGAACGCCAGCGTGGCCTCTGCCGCGACGACCGTGGTGCCGACCACGACATCGCCACTCCTCAGATTGGGGTCGAGGCCGCCGCACAGCCCGAAGCTGACCACTAGATCCGGGTGTCCCGACACCGCGTCGAGCCCGGCCCGCAGCGTCGGCGCGTCGCCGCAGAGGACCTGCGTGCCCTCGCCCGCGACGATGCGGGCCTCGCGGGCGAGCCCGCAGACGACCAACAGCGACGGCGGCGCCCGTCCGCTCATGGCGGGGCCCTGCCGGTCACATGCCGTACTGCGGGGCCAGGCTGTTGCCGCGCCTGAGGTTGCGGTAGCGCGCCATGGCCCACAGCGGAAAGAACTTCGAATAGCCGTGGTAGCGCAGGTAGAACACGCGCGGAAAGCCCGTCGCCGTATGGAACGGCTCGTCCCAGAAGCCGTCCTCGCCCTGTGTCGCGGCGAGATAGGCGATGCCGCGCGCGACCGACTCATGGTCCCCGGCGCCGGCGGCCATGAGGCCGAGGACCGCCCAGGCGGTCTGTGAGGCGGTGGAGGGCGCGCCTTCATAGCCCGCGTAGGCGAGCTTGTAGCTCTCGCCATCCTCCCCCAGCCGCCGTCGGCGTTCTGGACGCTCTCCAGCCAGGCGACAGCCCGGCTCACCGGCGGAGATCCCAGATCGTGACCCGCCGCCCCCAAGGCGCAGAGCGCCGACCACGTCCCATAGACGTAGTTCATGCCCCAGCGGCCGAACCAGCTGCCGTTCTTTTCCTGCACGGCCAGCAACGCGTCGATTGCGCGCGCCAGCACGGGGCTGGTGTCACGCGTCTCGCCGAGCTGGGCGAGCATCGAGATGCAGCGCGCGGTGACGTCGGCGGTGGGCGGATCGAGCAGGGCACCGTGGTCGGCGAAGGGAATATTGTTGAGATAGTGGTAGCTGTTGTCGGCATCGAAGGCGCCAAAAGCCCCGTCGCTGCTCTGCAGCCCCTCGATCCACTCGCGCGCCCTTGCGATCGCCTCGGCCTCCTCGCCGGTGGCGCTCCCCGTGCTCTCGCGCGCGGCGCGGTCCATGGCCATCACCACCACCGCGGTGTCGTCGAGGTCGGGATAATGGGGGTTGGCGTATTGGAACGCCCAGCCTCCCGGTCGCACGTCGGGACGCCGCACCGCCCAGTCGCCCTTGACGTCGAGCACCTGGCGCGGCTTCAGCCAGGCGAGGCCGGCGCCGGCCCGGGCGGCGGCGTCCGCATCGCCGACCTCGAGCAGGGCGTGCGACGCCAGCGCCGTATCCCAGACCGGGGACAGGCAGGGCTGGCAATACGCCTCGTCCTTGCCGATGACGAGCAGGTGCTCGATCGAGCGGCGCGCAGCGACGAGATCCGGATGATCGGCCGGATAGCCGAGCGCGTCGAACATCAGGACGGCATTGGCCATCGCCGGGTAGATGGCGCCCAGCCCGTCCTCGCCGTTGAGTCGCTCGGTGACGAAGGCGACGGCAGCCGCGATGGCGCGCTGGCGCGGCAGCGCCGGCATGTGCGGCTCGGCCAGCTTCAGCACGCGGTCGATGCCGCCGAAGAGCTTCACCCAGCCCCAGGCCTGGTGCGCGCCGCCCGGCCAGTCGCGCACCTGCTCCGGCGGCACCGCGAACAGCTCGGCCACGCCGACGCCGCGCCGGTTGACCGGCTTCGGCTTGAGCGCCTGCAGCACGAGCAAGGGCACCAGCACGGTGCGGGCCCAATACGACACCTTGTCGAGGTGGAAGGGGAACCAGCGCGGCAGGAGCATGATCTCCACCGGCATGGTCGGCGTCGCGCTCCACGGGACGATGCCGAAGAGCGCCAGCAGGAAGCGGGTGAACACGTTGCTGCGGCCGGCGCCGCCGTTGGCCAGGATCGCCTCCCGGGCCCGGCGCATGTGCGGGGCATCGACGTCGTCGCCGATCATCTTCAGGGCGAAATAGGCCTTGACGCTGGCGCTCATGTCGAACGGGCCGGCATGGACCAGGGGCCAGCCGCCGTGCTCACCCTGCACGCGCCTGAGGTAGACGCCGATCAGCCGCTCGAGCTCGAGGTCGTCCGGCTCGCCGCGGAAATGGCGCAACAGCACGTATTCGGCCGGGATGGTGGCGTCCGCCTCCAGCTCGAAGCACCAATGGCCGTCCTCCCGCTGAAGCGCGACGAGCGCCTCCGTGGCCCGGCCGATGTGGCGCTCCAGCCCGTCCGGCGTGAGGGCACCGTGCGCATGGTCGAAAGCAATATTCACAATGGCTCCCCGAGCACGTGAAACCGTGGCGCCCCCACCGTTCATCGTGACATGATCGAAGCCGCCTTATAGCCCGATCGCACCGCGCCTTCGATGGTGGCCGGCAGGCCGGTCTGCGTCCAGTCACCGGCAAGGACGATGTTGGTCCAGCGCGTCAGCGCCTGGGGCCGCCTGGCGTTCTGGGCCGGCGTCGCCGCGAAGGTGGCGCGCTTCTCGCGCACGATCTGCCAAGGCGGCAGCTCATCCGACAGACAGGTCAAGGCGGCGACCTCCCGCCAGATATCGGCCGCGAGCGCCTCGCGGGGCACCTCGAGCAGCCGATCGGCGCCGCTGATCGTCACCGACAGATGCTCCGGATAGGCGAACAGCCATTCCGTGAGGCCGTTCACCACGCCGAGCACCGTCGTCTGGCCCACCGGCGGCGCGATGCGGAAATGGGCATTGACGATGGCGCAGAACGCGTCGGGCACCTCGATCCCGGGCAGCAGCTCGTTGGCCGCCCCAGGTGGCACGGCGAGCACCACGGCATCGCCTGGCGCCAGCGCCACGGCGCCGGTGAGGGCGAAATCGAGGGTCGCGGCGCGGTCGCCGTCGAAGCCGATACGCCGCAGGCGGTCACCGAAGCTGATCGTCCCGCCGCGCGCCGCGATGAAGGCAAGCGCCGGGTCGATGAAGCTCGCCGAAAGCCCCTTGGCTGCGACCAGCGGGCGGCAGGCGCGGCCGCCGGCGCCCAGCGTCTCGCGCAGGATGCTCGCCGCGAGCGTCGCCGCGCCGTCCTTCGGATCGATGTTCAGCGCCGCGAGCAGCACCGGCCGCCAGAGCCGCTCGTAGAGCGGCCCGGAGCAGCGCATGGCCTCGCCGACGGTCGCCTCAGCCGGCGCACGCAGCACGCCGAGCGGAGCCAGGTAGTCGCGCACACGGGTCCCCGGCACGCGGCGCGACGGGTCGAGCAGCCACCACGGTACGCGCCCGTCGTTGGGGCGCAGCTGCCAGCGCTCCCCGCTCGCGACGTCGGCGAAGTCGAAGACCGCCGCGGCCGGCCCGCGCAGGCTGTCGCCGGCGCCGATACGGCCGAGATAGTCGAGCACCGTGCCGTTGCCGGACAGCAGCAGGTGGTTGCCGTTGTCGATCAGGAGACCCAGCGCCTGGTCGTGATACGAGCGGCAGCGCCCGCCGGCCGCCGGCGCCGCTTCATGCAGGACGACGCGGCAGCCGTCGTCCATCAGCCGCACGGCGGCGCTGAGGCCGGCGAGGCCGGCACCGACCACGTGCACGGTACGGCCGGTCATGGCGCGCCTTCGGCCGGCCGGCGCTTGCGCCGCAGCGTCGTCTCGGCTCCCCGACGCATCAGACGATGCCATGCATGAGATAGGCGCCGAGCACACGCCAACGGCTGGTGCGCACCCGCGGGCGCGGCGCCGCAAAGCCGGCGGCGACCATGCGATCGAGGATGGAGCCGTAGGCGGCGGCCATCAGCCGCGGCGCCCGCATGGCGCGGCGCGGGCCGGCCGCGAAGATCGGCTGCACCTTGTCGTAGTGGTGGCGGGCGCGGGCCGCCACCTCGGCGCAGACGGCCGGCAGCCGCGGGTCGGCGGCCACGGCGAGCGGCTCATCGATGGTGATGCCCGCTGCCACGAGGGCTTCGCGCGGCAGATAGAGGCGCCCGATCGCCGCGTCTTCGTCGATGTCGCGCAGGATGTTGGTGAGCTGGAGCGCGCGGCCGAGATGGTGGGCGAGCGCTTCGCCGGTGCTCTCGCCGAGGCCGAAGATGCGGACCGAGAGCCGCCCGACCGCGCTGGCGACGCGGTCGCAGTAGAGGTCGAGCGTGGCCCAATCCGGCGCGCGGATATCGCGCTCGGCATCCATCATCATACCGTCGATGACGGCGACGAAATCCTTCTGCTGCAGCCCGAAGCGACGGGTGGTCGCGGCGAGCACGCCGAGATGGGCGGGCGCGTGGCCGTCGAACATGGCGGCGATATCGGCCTGCCAGCGGTCGAGCCCGGCCAGGCGCTCGGCCGACGTGCCGGCGCCGTCGGCAATATCGTCGACGGCCCGGCAGAAGCCGTAGACCGCGTACATCCCCTCGCGCTGCTCCGGCGGCAGGATGCGCATGGCGAGGTAAAAGGAGCTGCCGGACGCGGACGCCGCCGTTTCGTCGGTCATGATCGCCGCTCCGCTCCTCCGGCAACGGTGCGCCCCACTTGCGCCAGCAGCCCTTGCAGGACGCCGACACCGCCGACCAGCGCGAAGCCTGCCTTGCCCAGGTGCACGGGCTCGCTCAGGGGGTCACGGCGCTCCAGTCCGGAGGCGAGATGGCGGGCGAGGTTGTGGATCGCCCCGATCTCGAGCGACAGCCTGAGGTCGCGGATCTGCGGCAGCAACGACTTGCTCTGGGCGATGAGCCCCGAGGTGCGCCGCGCCAATTCGCCGATGGCCGCAAGCAGCGGCGGCGCGGCGCGCGGAGCCGCGAGCATCTCCAGCCCGGCGCCGTGGGCGGCGAGCACATCCTGGGGCAGATAGACGCGGTCGAGGTCGCGGTAGTCGGGGCCGCAATCCTGCAGGTGATTGATGATCTGCAAGGCAGCACACAGCGTGTCCGAGGCGGCCCATGTCGCCTCGTCCTCCCCGTGCACGTCGAGCACGAAGCGGCCGACGGGCATGGCCGAGAGCCGGCAGTAGCCGATCAATTCATCCCAGTCGGCATAGCGGTTCTTGCGGACGTCGAGCCGGAAGGCGTCGAGCAGATCGAGCGCATGGCGCGCCGAGAGCCCCCGCTCGCGCAGGGCGTGCCGCAGCGGCTCCGCCTGCGGATCGGCCGGTCCGTCGCCGGTGAGCGCCGCGCCCAGGCCGTCGAGCAGCGCCAGCTTGCGCTCGGGCGCCAGGGCCGCATGGTCGGCGACGTCGTCCGCCGCCCGCACGAAGCGGTAGAAGGCGAGGATCGGCCCGCGGTTGCGGGCGCTCATCAGCCAGGACGCGACGGGAAAGTTCTCGTCGTTGTGCGTCTTGCCGGAGAGCGTGTCGGCTGCCGTCGTCATGCGCTCCTCGTCCCGCCGGGCGAAGCCTTCGCCTGGAAACGGCCTTTCCAGTGGCCACCGCGGCCGCGGACGTATTGCAGGGCCGAATCCAGCGTGAATGCGGTATAGACGGCGGCGATGGCCGGCAAGGCCAGGGCGCCGATCGGCGGCCGGCCGTAGAGGCGCAGCGTCGGCACGAACGACAGGGCCATCAAGGCCCAGGCCAGCGCGCCGATGGCTTGTGCTGGGCCGTGGGCCAGCACCGCCAGCAGCGGCGGCGCAAGATAGGTCACGATCATGCCGGCGACGGCGCCGGCGAGGCGCAGCGGCGAGTAGCGCAGCTCGGCATAGGCCGAACGCGCGACCATCCGCCGGATATCGGCGAAGCGCGGGTAGGCGCGCAGGCTGTGCACGTCCTCCGTCACGCCGAGCCAGATCGGGCCCTGCCGCTTCATCAGCCCGCCGAGGGCGCAATCGTCGATGAGCGCGTCGCGCACCCTATCGAGGCTGCCCGCCGCGGCCAGGACGTCGCGCCGCACCAGCATGCAGCCGCCGGCCGCGGCTGCGGTGCGCCGGCGCGGGTCGTTCACCCAGGGGAACGGATAGAGCATCTGGAAGAAGAAGACGAAGGCCGGCACCAGCCAGCGCTCGGCGGCGCTGGCGCAGCGCAGCTTCACCATCAGCGAGGTCAGCACCGTGGCTCTGGCCGAGGCGATGCCGACGAGCCGCCGCAGCACGTGCGGCGCATAGGCGATGTCGGCATCGGTGAACAGCACCAGCGGGACCGACGAGGCCTGGGCGTCCAGATGCGCCACGCCCTGGCGCATGGCCCACAGCTTGCCCGTCCAGCCGCGCGGCGGCTCGCTGCCATCGACGATATGCAGGCGGTCCGCCGCGGCGGCCGCCGCTGCTGCATCGGCTGCGATGCGGGCCGTGCCATCCGTGCTCTGATCGTCGACGAGCACGACGGACAGCCGTCCGGGATAGTCCTGCCGCACGAGCGAGGCGACGCAGCGCCCGATCACCTCGGCCTCGTCGCGCGCCGGCACGATCGCGACCACGTCCGGCCAGGAGCCCACCCCGGCGGGCGCGGCGGCGGCGCGGTCATCGCGTTCGCTACAGCGCCAGAAGCCACCGTGGCCGACGAGAAGGTAGGCCCAGATCGCGGCCGCGATGATGGCAAGCACCAGGAGCGTCATGGCAGATAGCCGTGCGCGCGGAACCAGACCACCGCGTCCGCCAGTCCCTCGCGATACGGCCGCGAGACGTAGCCGAGCTCGCGCCGTGCCTTGGCGTCGTCGAAGAACATGTGGTGGCGCGCCATGCGCAAGCCATCGACCGTCACGAACGGCTCCACGCCGCGCAGCCGGGCGACGAGCTCCGCACCATAGGCGATGGGATAGACGGCGACGCGCGGGATCCTGAGCGTCGGCGGCTTGCGCCCGACCAGGCGCGCGATGTCCGCCAGCATGTCGCCGAGGAAGACGTTCTCGCCGCCGAGGATGTAGCGCTCGCCGATGCGGCCGTGCGCGAGCGCCGCCAGGTGGCCGGCGGCGATGTCGTCCACGTGAGCCAGATTGAGCCCGGTATCGACGAAGCCCGGCATGCGCCCGGCCGCCGCCTCGACGATCACGCGCCCCGTGGGGGTCGGCTTGATGTCGCGCGGCCCGACGGGCGTCGAGGGATTGACGATCACCGCCGGCAGCCCGTCCCGGACCATGGCCTCGACCAGACGCTCGGCCGCGACCTTGCTGCGCTTGTAGGCGCCGATCGCTTCATGCTCGGCAAGCGGCTGCGCCTCCGTGGCCGCAGCGCCGTCCGTCAGCTTCAGCGTGGCCACGCTGCTGGTGTAGACGATCCGCTCGACCCCGGCCTTCAGCGCCTCCTCCATGATGAGCCGCGTGCCCTCCACATTGTTGTGCACGATCTCCTGCGGATCGCGCGCCCAGAGGCGGTAGTCCGCGGCCGCATGGAACAGGAAGCGCACCCCCGCGAGCGCCGCGGCGACCGAGGCGCGGTCACGCAGATCGCCTTCGCAGAGCGTGTCGGCCGGTTCGATGTTGGTGCGCGGGCTCGAACGGCGCACCAGCACCCGCAGATCATGGCCCTGCGCCCTCAGCGCGGCGGCGATGGCCGAGCCGAGAAAGCCAGAGGCGCCAGTGACGAGAACGGACGACGACACCATGCGGCCTGATCAGCACATCCGCGCGACCGAAAGCAAGGATCGTGGCGCGCTCGCCGTCTCGGATTTCGCCCCCCGTCCGGTCGCCCGAAGGCGCGCCGCGCCGCATCGGCCATCGGGTCTCGACGGGCAGTCCTCGCACCTGCCCTGGGGGAAGCTGCGGCGATTTGCGCCCGGACGGCGCTCGCGCGCGATCGCCTCGGGGGCGGGCGTACCTCGCCGATGGCGCCGAAAGCCACTTGCCGGCAAGTCCTCCCGAGAGGATTCCGGCCGCGCCGAGCGGCCTGCGGCGCACCGCGCCGCGCGGCCGTACGTTGACCGGACCGCCCGGGAAGGCGATAGAAGCGCTCCCTTCATGCCCGCAGCGACGGTAATGCTCCCACGATGACCGCCGCCATCATGCAGGCCGTGCGTGTGTCCGGCCGCCATCCATGGCTCGTCGTTCTCGGCTTCCTCGCCGTGACGCTCCTGGGCGGGCTCTACGTTGCCCGCAACTTCGCCATCGATACCGACAGCGACAAGCTGCTGTCGGCCTCGCTGCCCTGGCGCCAGCAGGAGATCGCGCTCGACCGGGCCTTTCCGCAGCGCACCGGCCAGCTCATCGCCGTCATCGACGCCGCGACCCCGGAGAAGGCGGAGGCAGCCGCGGACGCGCTGGTCGCAGCCCTCTCCCCGCGCACCGACCTCATCCGCAGCATCCGCCGCCCCGACGGCGGCCCGTTCTTCGCCAAGAACGGCGCCCTGTTCCTCGACCTCGAGCGGGTGCGCCACGACATGGCCGAGCTCAAGGGGTCCGAGCCGCTGCTCGCGCCCCTCGCCGCCGACCCTTCCCTGCGCGGCATTCTCGGCACGTTGTCGCAGGGGCTGCAGGGCGTGAGCTTCGGCATGGCCAAGCTGAGCGACCTCGAACCCTCGATGACGGCGATCGCCGACGCCCTGGAGCGATTGTCGCAGGGCAAGGACGGGGCGTTCTCGTGGCGGCGGCTGATCGGCGGCGGCCAGCCGCCGTCGAAAGCAGAGCTCCGGCGCTTCGTGAACATCCAGCCGGTGCTGGATTTCGACGACCTGGAGCCCGGCGGCAAGGCCACCCGCGTGATCCGCGACACGATCGGCAAGCTGAACCTCACGCCCGCGCAGGGGGTGACGGTCCGGCTGACGGGGCCCGTCGCCCTGTCCGACGAGGAATTCGCCACCGTGGCGGAGGGGGCAGAGTTCAACACGGCCGCCACCGTCGTCATCGTGGTGCTGCTGCTGTGGCTGGCACTGCGGCAATGGGGCATCATCGCCGCCGTCGTGCTCAACCTGGCGGTGGGCCTCGTGCTCACCGCCGCCGCCGGTCTGTGGCTGGTCGGGGCGCTCAACCTGATCTCGGTCGCCTTCGCGGTGCTGTTCATCGGCATCGGCGTCGACTTCGGCATCCAGTTCAGCGTCCGCTACCGGGCCGAGCGGCACGAAGAGAGCGACCTGCAGCGGGCGCTGCTGTCGACGGCCCGCATCGTCGCCGGGCCGCTGCTGCTGGCGGCCGCGTCGATCGCCGCGGCCTTCTACTCGTTCCTGCCGACCGCCTACCGCGGCTTGTCGGAGCTCGGCCTGATCGCCGGAACCGGCATGATCATCGCGTTTGCGACCACGGTGACGCTGCTGCCGGCACTGATCGTGCTGTTTCGGCCGCCGGGCGAACCGGAAGCGGTCGGCTACCCCGCGCTGGCACCCGTCGATCGCTTCCTCAACAGGCGCGGCAACTGGGTGGTCGGGGTGACGCTCGGCCTCACCGTGCTTGCCCTGCCGCTGCTCTGGCAGCTGCGCTTCGACTCCAACCCCCTGGACCTGCGCTCCAAGAGCACGGAGGCCGTGTCGACCCTGCTCGACCTGCTGCGCGACCCGCAGACGAGCCCCAACACCATCGACATCCTGACGGACAACCTGAAGGACGCGGCCGCACTCGCCGAACGGCTGCGCAAGCTGCCCGAGGTGGCGCGAGTGGTGACGCTGGAGAGCTTCGTCCCCGAGCAGCAGGACGAGAAGCTCGCCGCCATCGGCGAGGCACGATCGGCGCTTCAGGGCATGCTCGATCCGAGCGCGGCCAAGCCGCCGACGGCGCAGGAGACCGAGGCCGCCCTTACCGACACGGCGCGCGAGCTCCACGACGTCGCCGGTCAGCAGCCCGAGCCCGCAGCCGCACAGGCTCGGCGCCTCGCCGGGCTGCTCGAAGCGCTGGCCAAGGGGCCGCCCGCCGCGCGGGCGGCGGCTGAACAGGCCCTGGTCGCCCCGCTCACGGCCACGCTTGCCCAGCTGAGGAACCTGCTCTCTGCCGCGCGCGTCGATCTCGCCTCGCTGCCGCCCACGCTCAAGAGCGACTGGGTCACCGCGGACGGCAAGGCACGGGTCGAGGTGGCGCCCAGCGGCGATGGCAACGACGAAGCGACGCTGCGCCACTTCGCCGACGCGGTCCGGGCGGTCGCGCCCAACGCCACCGGCATGCCGGTGCTCGTCACCGAGGCCGCCGCGACGATCGTGAAGGCCTTCATCCAGGCCGGCGTGTTCTCCGTCGTCTCGATCGCGCTCATCCTCTATGTCACCTTGCGGCGCTGGCTGGATGTGGCGCTGACGCTGGTACCGTTGTTGGTGGCGCTCATCGTCACCCTGGAGATCTGCGCGGCGATCGACCTGCAGCTGAACTTCGCCAACATCATCGCCCTGCCGCTGCTGCTCGGCGTCGGCGTCGCCTTCAAGATCTATTACGTGATGGCGTGGCGGGCCGGTGAGACGAACTTCCTGCAGTCGAGCCTGACACGCGCCGTCTTCTTCAGCGCCTGCACCACGGCCACGGCGTTCGGCAGCCTGTGGCTGTCGCACCACCCCGGCACCTCGAGCATGGGCAAGCTGATGGCGCTCGCGCTGCTGACCACCATGGCCGCCGCCACTCTGTTCCAGCCTGCCCTGCTGGCCAGCCGGAACGGCGCCAGGTCCGAGGCGCGCGACGAGGCGCCCTCCCCCGAAGGACCCCGCCTGTAGCCGCAGGTGCACGGCGATCGCTTCGCTGCGCCCGTCGATGCTGGTTCGGGGCCAAGGCAACGGCGCGCTTGATCGAGGTGCTGCGACCACCGTAGCGTGCGCGAGCGTACGTTCGTCCTCTCACAGCGCGGATCGGAAGATGCAGGCCGTCTTGGGCATCGACGCCGCTTGGACCATCACCAATCCAAGCGGCGTGGCGGTTGTCGCGGAGGACGCACAGGGCTGGCGCCTCGTTGCCGTAGCTGGCTCCTACCGACATTTCGAGGCCTTGGCCCAGGACGGTCGATCGGCGGAGGCACGCCCCGTCGGATCGCGACCGGATCCGGCCAAGCTGCTCGACGCCGCCGCGATCCTGTGCGGACGACCTGTCGATCTCGTCGCCGTCGACATGCCGTTGGCACGCGGCCCGATCGTCGGTCGCCGCGCCTCGGACAATGCGGTGTCGGCCGCCTATGGCGCGCGCCGATGCGCAACCCACTCGCCCAGCGCCCTGCGGCCGGGCCGCCTGAGCGACGATCTGCGGCTGGGTTTCGAGCAGTCCGGCTATCCACTGCACACGGGGACACCCACGACACGGGGGGTGATCGAGGTCTATCCGCATCCGGCGCTGGTCGAGCTGGCGGGCTCCCGGATGCGGTTGCCCTACAAGTTGTCGAGGATTTCCAAGTATTGGCCGGAGTTGGCTCCGACGGAGCGGAAGCAGGCTCTCCGCGAGCAGTGGCTCGATATCGTGCGTGCCCTGGACAAGCGGATAGCAGGGGTCGCGGACGCGCTGACGCCCCTGGCCGCCGATGCCCGCGCCATCGACTTCAAGGCCTATGAGGACAGGCTCGATGCGATCGTCTGCGCCTGGGTCGCCATCTGCGTCCTGCGCGGCGACGCCCGCGCCTTCGGTGACGAGCATTCGGCCATCTGGATCCCTGCCGGCGCGGCGAAGGGCGAATGCCTGACCTGAAACCTCGCGTGCGAGTTTGCACATCGGCTATCGAGGTAAACGCGCATGGTTACTTTCAGCCGCAAGACAAATGCAGCGGCGCCGAGGCAACCAGGGACGCTACGACCATGTCGACCATGATTTCCCGCACCCGCTTCATCCGCCGTCCGCTGGCGCTGGCCGCCTTGGCCGGAGCCATTGCCGCGGCGCCGCTGTCGCAGGCCTCCGCCGGCTATCGCTACTGGGGCGGCGCCCCGGCCGGCGCGATCGCTGCGGGCGTGGTCGGCGGCATGATGCTCGGCGCCATGGCGGCCGAGGCCAACCGCGGCCGAGTCGTCTACGCGCAGCCGGTCTACGGCCGCTGCCACTGGCGCACAGTCGCCGTCTACGACGCCTGCGGCTGCCGGCTGGTGCGCCAGCGGGTGTGCGACTGACGAGGGCATGACGCGCGCATCACGCCACCACACTAGAGCATTTCGCCATTGGATGACCCCATCCAATGGCGGAGAGAGACTCATAGTCTTTTGAATCTGGAGCGCTTTTTTGCGATTGGATGCGTCCACCCAATCGCGAAGCGCTTTAGGGCCTATTGCGATCCCAGGCGCGTGATGATGGCGCCGATCGCCTGGCCCAGAGCATCGAGCCGTTCGCGCGGCTTTGCTTCGATCAGCTTGGCGATACGCGTATAGGGCCCGAGAACACCGACGCTGTACTGCACACCGTTGGGCGGAATCTCGATCGGCACCGCGAATGCGGCCAGCTCGGCTTCGACCTCGCGGATGCACGTGGCAAAGCGCGTCCGCCGGATCTCGGCGTATTCCTCGCGGATCAGCCGGCGGTCCGTCTTGGTCCACGGCGTCAGCGGCTCGATGCCGGCGTCGAGCCCGCGCTCGATCACCTCGTCCGGCTGGAAGGCCATGATCGCCTTGCCGCTGGCGGTGGCATAGGGCTGGAGGATCTTGCCCGGCAGCACGTAGCCGCGCCACGGCGTCTCCGGCGAGGCGATAGCGATCGAGCGCACGGTGACGTCCTCGAGGCGGCCGATGTAGCAAGTCTCGCCGATGCTGGCGCTGAAATCACGCAGCAGCGCGTCCGACAGCGACGCCACGGCGTTGCTGTCGATACCGAGGTAGGCCAGGCGGCGGACCCGCTGCGCCAGCACGTAGCGGCCCCGCCCCTCGTTGGACAGCGCCACCAGCTCCGACCTCTGCATCGTCGTCAGCAGCCGGTGCACCGTCGCCTTGGGCAGCATGAGCATGCGGGCGAGCTCCATCAGCGTCAGGCCGTCGCCGCTCAGGGCCAGCACCTCCAGAATGCGGAAGTAGCGCTCCAGGGGCGCGTGCCGGCCCTGCTCGTCCAGCCCGGGTCCGTCGGGAGTCTTCGGCGCGCTCATCGCTCCCAATCGCCCCTGGCGGCCGGATTGTCCAGCCGCCGATGCATGCCGCGAGGGGACGCGGTCGTCCGATTGCGACATGCCGCAACGCTTTGAAGCCGGGCCGCTGCGGCGCGGCCGGCGTGTTCCCGCCCGGCCGCGAGGCGCCCGAATGACGACCTGCCATCGGCGTTTGACCGACTTCGCGGCAGGCGCTGCCCCATGACCGGCCTCGTCGCACAAATGCGCATCGAAGGCCAGTTTGTCGCGGCCGCCCCGGTTGACAGGAGCGCCGGGCGTCGAGAGGATATTTCCATAAATCGAGACAAGTTTCGATTAACGGAACATTCCGGTGGGTGCGGACGGCACGAGACCACACGAGAGGAGCGGGCAGACCATGAAAGCGAGAGCCATCCCATTGCTGTGTACCGCCCTGGCGCTCGCGACAGCGGCGCCGGTCGCGGCGCAGCCGAGCGATACGGTCAAGATCGGCATGCTCATGGACATGTCCGGCAACTATTCCGACGTCGCCGGCAAGGGCAGCGTCACCGCCGCGCAGATGGCCGTCGAGGACTTCGGCGGCCAGGTCCTGGGCAAGAAGATCGAAGTCGTCTTCGCCGACATGCAGAACAAGGTCGACATCGCCAGCGCCATCGCGCGCCAATGGTTCGACAAGGACGGCGTCGACGCGATCATGGACATCAACATGTCCTCGGCCGGCCTCGCCGTCAGCGACATCGCCAAGGACAAGAACAAGATCGTCGTGATCAACATCTCCGGCTCGCCGCGCTTCACCAACGAGGCCTGCAACGCCAACACCATCCACTACGTCTACGATACCGATGCCCTCGCCCGCTCGACCGGCACGGCGCTGGTCAAGAGCGGCGGCAAGTCCTGGTACTTCGTCACCGTCGACTACGCCTTCGGCCATGATTTCGAACGCGAGACCGCCAAGACCGTCGTGGCGGCCGGCGGCAAGGTCGTCGGCTCGGTGAAGGTGCCGATCAACGCCATGGACTACTCGTCGTTCCTGCTCCAGGCCCAGGGCGCCAATGCGGACGTCATCGCCTTCGCCACCGCAGGCGCCGACACCTCCAATGCCATCAAGCAGGCGAAGGAGTTCGGCATGGGGCAAGGCCAGCAGAAGCTCGCCGGCCTCCTGGTCTATATCAACGAGATCGATGCGCTCGGGCTCGAAGCGGCGCAGGGCATGCAGTTCACCACCGGCTTCTACTGGGACCTGAATGACGAGACCCGCGCTTTTGCCAAGCGTTACAAGGAGCGCATGGGCAAGATGCCGAACATGTCCCAGGCCGGCGTCTACTCCAGCACCATGCATTACCTCAACGCGATCAAGGCCGCCGGCAGCGACGACACCGCCACGGTGATGAAGACGATGAAGGAGATGCCGATCAACGATTTCTTCGCCCGCAACGGCAAGATCCGCGAGGACGGCCTCATGGTGCACGATCTCTATCTGGTGCGCGTCAAGAGCCCCGGCGAGTCCAAGGGCCCGTGGGATTACTACGACGTGCTCAGGACGATCCCCGGCGAGGAGGCCTTCCCGCCCCTGTCGCAGTCCCGCTGCCCGCTGCTGAAGAAATAAGGCCGGGCTCGCGCCCCGCGCTCGCGCAGCCGATATCAGAACAAGGCAAGAGTTGGTTGATGAAGGTCTACGGTCAATATACGCGAGATGAAATCGAGCTGCAGTACAATCTGAGAGCAGGCCGGCCGGACTACGAGACCGCCGTCGTCCCCGACTGGGTGGCGCGCAGCCTCCAGGCCCGCGAGCGCCTGGAGAGCCGGCTGGACCTCTCCTACGGGCCGGGGCCGAAGCAGAAGCTCGACGTCTTCCCGGCCGGGCCGACCGCGCCGACCCTGGTGTACTTCCACGGCGGCTACTGGCAGCGCGGCGACAAGTCCGTCTACAGCTTCCTGGCCGAGCCGTTCGTGGCCAACGGCATCTCGGTGATCATGGCCGGCTACGACCTCTGTCCGGCCGTCAGCATCACCGCCATCAGCGCGCAGGCCCGTCAGGCGCTCGTCTGGATCTGGCGCAACGCGGCGACGGTCGGCGTGTCGCGTGATCGTCTGACGGTCATGGGACATTCCGCCGGCGGCCACATCACCAGCATGCTGATGGGCACCGACTGGACCACATGGGCCGGCGACATCCCGGGCGACCTGATCAAGGCGGGCGTGCCGATCTCGCCGCTCAACGCGCTCGAGCCGCTGCGCTTCACCTCCATCAACGATGCGGTGGGGATGGACGCGGCGGAGGCCGAGCGCGAAAGCCCGATGAACCATCCGCCACGCACGGACGCGCCGCAGCTCGTCGTCTGCGGCGGCGCGGAGACGGCGGAGTTCCATCGCCAGTCGGACATCTACGTCGCCGCCTTCGCGTCGGCGAGCCGCGCCATCGAGCGCTACGCGGTGCCGGACAGCGACCATTTCGACGAGCTCAACGTGCTGGCCCAGCCGGACAGCCCGTTCTTCGGCAAGTGCGCCGCGCTCGTCCTCGCGTAAGCCCCAACAAGGAGAAACGACCGTGTCCCAATCCATGACCCTGGAGCGCCTGAACCAGTTGCTGGCCGCCTTCAACGACCATCAGCCCGAGGCCGTCGCCTCGTTCTTCGCCGAGGACGGCGTCATGCTCGCCGCCGCGGGCCCCGAGCCGGCGGGCTCGACCCTGAAGGGGCCGGAGGCGATCAAGGCGGCGCTGACAAAGCGGTTCGCTGCCTCGCCCGACCTGCAATGGACCGAAGCCCGGAGCTGGCTCATGGGCGACAAGGGGCTGACCGAGTGGCGCGTGCGCGGCACCGCCCCCGACGGCACGGCCATCGACACGCTCGGCTGCGATCTCTGGGAGTTCCAAGGCGACAAGGTGATCAAGAAGGACACGTACTACAAGCAGAGGACATAGCCGGCGGCCCGGGGCCGGCATTGCCGCTGCGAATGCCACAGGCGAAGCTTGCTTTGCGCTCGGTCGAGACAAGACGCGGGACGATGTCGACACCCGTACCCGCAACGACGACATCGTGGACGCTGCCCCTGACGGCGCGTCCACGATAGTTGAGCACCCGCGGCGCCGGCCACGGCGCCTGCGGGCGCGTGCTGTTCCAGGCAAATGCCGCCATCGTGCCGTGTTCAGTCTTGCTTCGGCAGCGAGGGCATCGAGCAGCAACGCCATCGGCTTTGCTTCGATCATCTTGGCGATAGACTTGAGGGCCAAGAACGCCAGCGCGCCACGGCGCGCTGCTCGAGCGCCTGTCTCCGTCAGGCTGGACATGCGCCGTCGCAAGCGCCGAATGCTCAGGGCATCGTACGTCGGTGCGGGGGGCGCTACGACGGAATCGGAGCTGCCGACCTGGCTCCTTTCTTTATTTTTGGTATCGGGTTTTCCCAAAGCTGGCGGCCCCCTTTGGGTCCGATGCTCTAGACCTCGATGTCCAACAGCGGCACTGTCGCGGAAAAGCGCGCATCACGCGTCGGCGGGAGACGGACCGCATGAAGGGAGGAGGGCTTCAGGGCTGGCGTCGCGAGTTCATGGTCGCGACGATCGTCTTCGCAGTGGCTCTCACGGCGTGTCTCATCGGAATTCTCACGCGGCCTCTCGGATTTCTTGCCGCGTTCTGGCCTGCGAATGCCATCCTCCTCGGCCTCTTCGTCCGCTTTCCGCGGCTCGCGTCGGCGGCCGGCTGGATCGCCGCCACCGTCGGCTACTTCACCGCCGACCTCTCGACGGGCGGGACCCTCGCGCTGACCGCGTGGCTGACCGCGGCCAATCTCGCCGGCGTCGTCACCGGCGTGCTCCTATTCGGCCGCCTCGGCGCCGACGACCGCGCGATGCGGCGGCCACTCTCGGTCGGCTATCTCCTCGGGATTCTCGCGTGTGCCTCCGGGGCCGCGGCGGTGGTCGGGGCGGGAGCGGCTCCCGTCTTCTTCGGTCGGGATCTCCTCTCCGGCGCCGCGTTCTGGTTCACGACCGAGCTCGTCAACGGCATCATCGTCCTGCCGGTCATCCTCGCCGCACCCGAAGGCCGCTTCTCACTGTCGCTGCGTCGGCAACGGGCCGGGGATGAACGCATCGCCATCGCCAAGGCCGCGCCGGTGGCTGCTCTCACAGTTTCCCTGTTCATCGGCTTCTTCGTCGGCGGCGTCGGCGCGCTCGCCCTGCCGTCGCCGGCGCTCCTGTGGTGCGCGCTCGCCTATCCTCTGTTTCCCGCCGTCCTCCTGGCGATGCTGGTCAGCATCTGGAACCTGATCACGGTGTCGCTGGGGCTTGCCGGGCAGCACGTCGCTCAGATTGACGAGACGACCATGTCGGACCGCCTCGGCATCATGCTCCTCACCCTCGGCCCGCTCACGGTCGCCAGCATCAATACGGCGAGGGCGGAGCTCATGAGGAAGCTCGCGCACCGCGCGACCTACGACGCGCTCACGGGAGTCCTCGCCCGCGCGGCCTTCGTGACGCGCGCCGAAGCGCTCATCGCGACGGCCGCCGATCCTCTGGCGGTTGTGCTGCTCGACATCGACCACTTCAAGCGCATCAACGACACCTACGGTCATGCGGCCGGCGACACGGCGCTCGTCGGATTCGCGGCGGTCGTTGCCGGTACGCTGCGGAAGCAGGATCTGTTCGGCCGCATCGGCGGCGAGGAGTTCGCGATCCTCCTGCCGCAGACAAGCGGCGAAGAAGCCGCGGACGTAGCCGAGCGCCTCCGATCACGGATCGAGGATCTCCACTCTCCTCTTCCGAACGGCCAGATGCTTCGGTTCACGGTGAGTGTCGGATTGGCCCATCTGGCAAGCCCGTCCGGCACCACGATCGAGAGCCTGCTCAAGACAGCGGATGATGCGCTCTACCGGGCGAAGGGAGCCGGACGGAACAAAGTCGTCGGCGCCGAGGGGGCGTCGTAACCAGGCGGCCTCACCGGTCACGACGGAAGCGCTCGAGCTTCACGGCATCGGAGCAGCCCTGTCCGCTCCTTATTGCGGCTCGTGGATCTCGGCCCGCGGCCGCGTGAAGGTGCGCTGCCCGGCCTTCACGCCGAGCAGCGGCTGGGCGATCTCCGCCACTGCGTTCGCGGGCGTGTCGCAATCGAGCACGACGAAATCCGCAGGCAGGCCCGGGGCGATGCCGTAGTCGTCGAGATTGAGGAGGCGCGCCGGTCGGGACGTCACCATGTCCAAACAGGCCGCCATGCCGGCCGGCGTCCCGACGTGGGCAACGTTGGCGTAGAGATTGGCCATGCGCAGCAGCGAGCAATCGCCGAACGGCGTGAACGGATTGAGGACGTTGTTGGAGGCGAGCGAGCAGTTCACGCCGTGAGCCAGGAAGCGGTGAGCGGGCGTCACGCCGCGCGGAATGTCGCGGTCGTGGTCGCGCCCGGTGAGGAACAGGTCGGTGGACGGCAGCACGGTCACGGCCACGCCGGAGTTGGCCAGCATTCTCGCCACGGCTTCGAAGCGCTCCGGCGGCAGCGACGAGAACTTGGTCACGTGCCCGACGGCGACGCGGCCACCCCAGCCGGCGGCGTCGGTCTGCCGGCACACCTCCTCGACGTCGAGGTGCGCCGGATCGAGACCGAAATCCAGATGGAGGTCGATATCCACCCCGAAGCGCTGGGACAGCTCGAAGATCCGGGCGATCTGGCCGTGCGAATCCCTGTCCATGTAGGGCGCGCCGCCGACGACATCGGCGCCGCTCTCGAGCGCCTCGACCATCACCGCGTCGCAGCCGGGGTCGTCGAGCAGGCCTTCCTGCGGAAACACGCAGATCTCGATGCCGATCGCCCAGGCGAAATCCCGCTTCAGCCGCTTGATCGCCCGCAGGCTGGTGAGCCCGATGCGCGGATCGACCTCCACGTGCGTGCGCATGCGCATGGTGCCCTGGACGATGGACTTGCGCAGCGTCGTCGCGCCGCGCGCGTAGACGTCCTCTTCGGTGAACCCGCGCTTGGCCGCGGCGACCGCGGCCACCGCCTCGTCCAACGTGCCCTGCTCGCAGGTGCAGCGGCCCAGGAGGCATGATTTGTCGAGGTGGATATGGGTCTCGACGAAGCCGGGAACGACCAGACGGCCGCCGAGATCCTCCGCCGGAGCATCGCCCAGGAGACCGGGGGCGACGGCGACGATCCGTCCGCCGCGGATGCCGAGATCGCGTGCAGGCCCGCCGTCGCCCAGGCAGGCGTTGCGGAAGATGAGATCAAAATCCACGGCTGAGCCTCGTGCGGCGCCCTGCTCCGGCAAACGGGTCAGGATGCATGCAAGAGGCGTGCTGGAACCTCTGCCCTGCCGTCAGGACCGAGCCAGATCCGGCCAGCCGTCCGCCCGCCAGCAGCGGGCCTTGGCCTGCATCGCGGCACGACGCCGTGCCGGACGCGAGCGCTCACCGAGGGCCGCGCAGGCTATGCGGGCCGCACGTGCGGAGCCGGCGTCCGTAACGAGGCCTCGACCGCGTCGCGACCCCGCGGCTCCCATGCCTCGCCGGCGATGGCGTCGAAATAAGGCCGCACACCGTGCAGATCGAAGGCGATGATGCCGCCGGCGACCGCAGGATCGGCTTCGATGATGGCGCGGGCGCCGGCGAGGTCGCCCGCCTCGATCAGCACGACGCCGCCGAAGCTCGAGCGGAACGGGCCGCCGAACAGGACCGAACCGTCCTCGTAGTGCCGGCGCATGTGCTTCAGATGCGCGTGCATGATGGCCGGGTCCTGCTCGTGCACCGGGCGGCCGGGAACGGCGTTCGGCCCGGCGGCGAGAACGGCAACATAGCGCATGCTCAATCCTCCAGTTGAGCGCTCCGCCCCGGAGCGCAGATACGGTAAAGACGCCCGGGCGGGCCCGGCCACGACATCTGCCGCAGCCGGATCTCGGCATCGGGCTCGCGCCGCCCGGTAACGGCCTCAGCCCTGCTTCAGCTCGCCCGCGGCGCGGGCCAGCACCTCGACGACCTTGGCCTCGGCGTTCGGATCGTTCTCCAGCCGCTGGGCCACCACCTCCCGCAGATTGGTGAAGGCGGCTTTGACCAGGGGCGGCGGTCCGTGCTCGCCGCGCTCGTCGCCCCAGCCGAACATGCGGCGCATGCGGCCAATCTTTTCGCCGAGCTGATCGAGCTTGGTCAGGATCTGGTCGGCAAAGGCGCGATTCTGCTCGAGATAGGCACGGCCTTCAGCGGTGATGGTGAACAGCTTGCGGCTGCCCTCGCTGGTGGCTTCGATGTAGCCGGCGTCCTCCAGATAGGTGAGCGTCGGATAGACCGTGCCGGGGCTCGGGCTGTACCAGCCGGCCGTTTTCTCCTCGATCAGCTTGATGATCTCGTAGCCGTGACGGGGCTGCTCGGCGATGAGCGCCAGCGCCAGCACCCGCAGGTCGCCGTGGGCCAGCATGCGGCCGATCCGCATGAAATCGCCGCCGCCGGGGCCGCCGAAGCCACGCCCGCCACGTCCGCCGAAACCGCGGCTGCCGCGGCCGGGGCCACCGCCCCAGCCGCCGAACTCCTGGCGGTGGGGCTCATCGTTCCAAGGGCCGCCACGGCGGCCGCATCCATGTGATCCGAACATCGGATATCCTCCTTCTGATGTATCGTAAGATATACCACGACCGACTATATCGCAAGATATATCGTTCGAGCTCGAGCTTCGCTCGCCGGAGTCGCAATCGGCTTCGCTTTTGAACGGGCGCGAAACGTCGCCTTGGCCGTGCGCGAGGAACCAGACTAAGGTCGGTGCGTTTGATGAACGAGCGCGGGCGCGGCCGATCGCCGCCAGCCAGGCGTCAAGCGAGATCCGCCGAACCGGCAAGCCGAAGCCGCCCTTGCCCTGCCCACCCAGCATCCCCGCCGCGGGAAGGAGACCCTCTTCATGGCCGCCAACGATCCCACCTCTCCCGGCACACCGAGCGTCGGCGAGACGATTGCGAACGAGGCCAGCAAGGCCAAAGCCGATCTGCGCAAGGGTGCCGACGAGATCGGCGCCAGCCTCAACGCGGCGAGCAGCGACATTTCCGCCGATCTCCAGAGGCTGCGCGACGATCTCTCCCGGCTGAGCGAGACGGTGGCCGGCATCGCCGGCGAACGCGGCGCCGCGGCGGCCTCGCGCGTCACCGAGGGTGTCCGCTCGGTCAAGGACAGCGTCTATGCGACGGCGAACGACGCCTATTCGGCCGGCGCCGACATCGCCGGCTCGGCCAAAGCGCACGCGGGCGACTTCGCCAGCGACGTCGAGGCGACCGTTCGCCGCAACCCGCTCGGCACGGTGCTCGCCGCGCTGGGGGTCGGACTGATCGTCGGCATGATGTCCCGGGGCCGTTGATGCTGGGCTCCCTGCTCGCGGCCGTCGCGGGCGAATTGGCCTCACTGCGCCGGCGCGCCATCCGCACGCTGGTGGGGCTGGCGATCGCGCTCACCGGCACCATCATCCTGCTCGTCGCGCTGCTCAGCGCCCTGTTCGTCGCCGTTGCCTATCAATGGGGGCAGGGACCGCTGGTCGGCCATCTGGCGGTGGCTGGCGTGGCCCTGATCGTCACCGTCGTCGCGCTCGCCGTCGCCTTCGCCCGCGACCGGCCGCAGCCCAATCGGGTCGGAACCACGGCCAACAGCGCCGCCGCCCAAGCTTTCCAGGCCGCTCGTGCGGTCGGCGAGCAGGCCCGTGGCATCGGCGAGAAGGTCGCCGGCGCCGCGACCGGCAGCCGAAGCTCACCCCTCGTCTCACGCAAGACGCTGGCCAACGCGACGCTCGCGGCCGTCATCATCGGCCTGTTTCTCGGCCGGCGCTTCTGAGCGATCGGCATGGCCGCCCCCCGCGATCTGCTCATCGAGCCCGCAGGCGCGCTCCCGCGGCGCCGACCCGGCTCACTCCCGGAGACCCTCCCATGAACCTGCGCGTGACCTTGCAGCCGTTGATCGCCCTGATCGCCGGCGTCCTCATCCTGCTGATGCCACGCCTGCTCAACGTCATCGTGGCGCTCTACCTGATCCTGATCGGCCTCTACGGGCTGTTCGGCGACCGGATCGGGCCGCTGCTGCGGATCTGACCATCACTCGCGGGCGCTTGCGCCCGTGCCGAATGCCGGCCTCGACCATGCGCCCGTCCCCGTGGGGGGCGCGGCGGCGCGCGCCATTGCGTTTTGGCGCGCGATCGGTCAAGGCTCGGCTGTTGTCCGCTCCCCCTGATGGGGAGCCAAGTACGGTGCCAAGCATGACCAAGTGGGTCTATTCCTTCGGCGACGGACGCGCCGAAGGCGAAGCCGCCATGAAAAACCTCCTCGGCGGCAAAGGCGCAAATCTCGCGGAGATGGCCAATCTGGGCCTCCCGGTGCCACCGGGCTTCACCGTCTCCACCGAGGTCTGCACCTATTTCTACGACCACGGCCGGAGCTATCCGCCGGAGCTCGAGCAGCAGGTCGCCGCCGCGCTCGCCGAGGTCGGACGCATCACCGGCAAGGCCTTCGGTGACCGGGACAATCCCCTGCTCGTGTCGGTGCGCTCGGGCGCCCGCGCGTCCATGCCGGGCATGATGGACACGGTGCTCAACCTCGGCCTCAACGACGTCACGGTCGAAACCGTGGCGCGCGTCACCGGCGATCAGCGCTTTGCCTGGGACAGCTACAGGCGCTTCATCACCATGTATTCCGATGTGGTGCTAGGCGTGGAGCACCACGAATTCGAGGAAGCGCTCGAGCTGCACAAGGATCGCCGGGGCTACACCCTGGACACCGAGCTCTCGGGCAGCGATTGGATGGACTTGGTCTCCCGCTACAAGGAGATCGTCGAGAAGGCCCTGGGCAAGCCGTTCCCGCAGGATCCGCACGAGCAGCTGTGGGGCGCGATGGGCGCCGTCTTCGGCTCGTGGATGAACGCCCGGGCACAGAAATACCGCGAGCTGCACGGCATCCCGGCGAGCTGGGGCACCGCCGTCAACGTCCAGGCCATGGTGTTCGGCAACCGCGGCGACACCTCGGCCACGGGCGTCGCCTTCACCCGCGATCCGTCCACCGGCGCCAGGGAGCTCTACGGCGAGTTCCTCATCAACGCCCAGGGCGAGGACGTGGTGGCGGGCATCCGCACGCCGCAGAACATCACCGAGAAGGCGCGTATCGCCGCGGGCTCCGACCGCCCCTCCATGGAGGCGGCGATGCCGGTGGTCTACGCCGAGTTGGTGCGCATCTACGGCGTGCTGGAGACGCACTACCGCGACATGCAGGACATGGAGTTCACCGTCGAGGACGGGAAGCTGTGGATGCTGCAGACCCGCAACGGCAAGCGCACCGCCAAGGCGGCCCTGCGCATCGCCGTGGATCTCGCCAATGAAGGCCTGCTCAGCCACGAGGAAGCGGTGATGCGCGTCGAGCCGCAGGCGCTCGATCAGCTGCTGCATCCGACCCTCGACCCGAAGGCCGAGCGCAAGATCCTCGCCTCGGGCCTGCCGGCCTCGCCCGGCGCGGCCTGCGGCCAGATCGTGTTCTCCTCGGAAGACGCCGAGGAGGCGCGCAAGGCCGGCCGCAAGGTCATCCTGGTGCGCGTCGAGACGAGCCCGGAGGACATCCACGGCATGCATGCGGCCGAGGGCATCCTCACCACCCGCGGCGGGATGACCTCGCACGCAGCCGTCGTCGCCCGCGGCATGGGCAAACCCTGCGTCTCCGGGGCCGGCAGCATCCGCGTCGATTACAAGGCACAGACGCTGAGCGCTGCGGGAACCACGCTCGGCAAGGGCGACGTCATCACCCTCGACGGCTCCAACGGACAGGTCCTGCTCGGTGCCGTGCCCATGGTCGAGCCGGAGCTGTCGGGCGAGTTCGCGACGTTGATGGGCTGGGCGGACGCCGCCCGGCGCATGAAGGTGCGCACCAACGCCGATACGCCGCGCGACGCCAAGACCGCACGCAACTTCGGCGCCGAAGGCATCGGGCTGTGCCGCACCGAGCACATGTTCTTCGATGCGACCCGGATCCTCGCCGTGCGCGAGATGATCCTGGCCGATTCCACCGACGGCCGCCGTGCCGCCCTCGCCAAGCTGCTGCCCATGCAGCGCTCGGACTTCGTCGAGCTGTTCACCCTGATGGGCGGCCTGCCGGTGACCATCCGCCTGCTCGACCCGCCGCTGCACGAGTTCCTGCCGCAGACCGACGAGGAGATCGCCGAGGTGGCGGCGGCGATCGGCGCTTCGGTCGACAAGCTCAAGCGCCGTGCCCAGGAGCTGCATGAGGTCAACCCCATGCTCGGCTTCCGCGGCTGTCGCCTCGCGGTCGCCTATCCCGAGATCGCCGAGATGCAGGCGCGCGCCATCTTCGAGGCGGCGCTCGACGCCGCAGCGGCGACCGGCGTGCCGGTCACGCCGGAGATCATGGTTCCCCTGGTCATGACCAAGGCGGAGCTCGATCTGGTGAAGCAGCGTATCGACGCCATGGCCAAGGCCGTCGGGGCCGAGCGCCAGGCGACCATCGCCTACCAGGTGGGAACGATGATCGAGCTGCCCCGCGCCGCGCTGCGGGCGGGCGAGATCGCCGAGAGCGCCGAATTCTTCTCGTTCGGCACCAACGACCTGACGCAGACGACGCTCGGCATCAGTCGCGACGATGCGGCCTCCTTCCTCGGCATCTACACCGCCGGCGGGCTGCTCCCCACCGACCCCTTCGTCACCATCGACCGCGACGGTGTCGGCGAACTGGTCAAGCTCGGCACGGAGCGTGGGCGCGCCACCCGCCCCGGCCTCAAGGTCGGCATCTGCGGCGAGCATGGCGGCGATCCAGCCTCGGTGGCGTTCTGCGAGGAGGCCGGCCTCGACTACGTCTCCTGCTCCCCCTACCGGGTGCCGATCGCGCGCCTTGCCGCGGCCCAGGCCGCCCTCAGCCGCAAGTCCGGCTGAGGCGCCACGCCGCCGCCGTCGTGGCCGGGCGCGAACCGGCACGACGCCACGGGCGCTCCCACCCGGCGCGCGATGCGGCGGCATCGCCTCGATCGCAGAAGAAGCGCTCCTGCTCAAAGAGCGGGAGCATTTTTCTGCGATCAGATGACTTCGTCTGATCGGGACACGTTCCGGCATAGCCTTCGCGTTCCGGTCCGGCACAGCCGTCCGCGACCGATTTTACGCTTTCTCAACGCTGACCGACGATAACTCCAGCAGTTTGGGAACGGCGCTTGAGCGTTGCCGAAGTGCAATGCAGCGTCGACCCGTCGGGGTGGATGGACGGCGTCGTGAAGTTGCGTATGCGTCGTACGGCGATGGGATGGGCGCTGGCCACCACGGTGCCATGGGCGCTCGCGGCCGGCCTCGTCGTCTCGTTCACGGCGTCCGCCGGCCCGGCGCTCGACGCGGGCTTCAGTGCCGGCCCCACGCCGGTCAAGGCTGCCCTCCTCGACATGGGGTCGCTGATCCCCGACGCGCCCGGCCTGGCCGCGGCCACGCTCGGCCTGCCCGAGGGCGCGCGCCTGCAGCTGGCGCGTCTCGCCGTCGACGATCCCTTGCCGCCCGACCCGGAAGCCTTGGGCACGCCGCCGCGGGACGATCTCAAGCGCGACGCGCGCCAGGCGCGGACCCCGACCTTTCCCGAGGTGATCCGCACGGGCAAAGGCGACCCGATCGTCGCCCTGAGGCCCAGCCTGAGCCGCCGCGGCATCCAGACCGCCGCCCTGGCCGCCGCCACGCCGCACGACGCCGGACGCCTGGTGCTCATGCGCGACGAGCGGACCTTGCCGCCGACCGTGCTGATGCAGGGATCGCTGGAGCTGCCGCCGCTCGAAACCATGACCGCCTTCGAGCCGTGGGCCAGCGATTCCGGCCAGTCCATGGAGCAGGAGCTGCCCGCCGCCCCCTCGCCGGGCGCGGTCGGCAGCGACGGCACCATCGACCCGCGGCGCCCGCCCGGCGCGCTCGACGGCGCCACGCCCGCCGTGCCGCGCGCCGTGGCCTTGTCTTCGGCGACGCCGGTGCCGGCGGAGACGCCCATGGCGATCGCTGCCGCGCCCGTCGCGCTGTCGGCCGGCCGCGGTGTCTCGGTCGCCCTCAGGACGGACGCCGACCGGCCCAACTACGCCAGCCTGATCGGCCCGGACCGCGTCGCGCGCGAGCAGCGCTGCCTGGCCGAGGCGATCTACTTCGAAGCGCGCAGCGAGCCGGAGACGGGTCAGGCGGCGGTCGCCCAGGTCGTGCTGAACCGGGTCAAGAGCGGCCTCTATCCCACCACGGTCTGCGGCGTGGTCTACCAGAACCGCCACCGGCACAACGCCTGCCAATTCTCCTTCGCCTGTGAAGGCAAGCGGCTGGTCACCAACGATCGCGAATCGTGGCAGACGGCGGTGCGCATCGCCCAGGCGGTCCTGGACGGCACCACCTACCTGGCCGACGTGGGCGGCGCCACGCACTACCACGCCGACTACGTGCGCCCGCGATGGGCCAACAAGCTCAAGAAGATGGATGTCATCGGCCGACACATCTTCTACAAGCTGAGGCCGGGGCAGACCTGAGCACGGATTCGCGGGTCGGAACGCGGCGTCCACTTTCCGGGATCATCCGCCAGCGATGAACGCCTATGCCGTAGCGGCCGCCATCTTCGTTTGCGTGCTGGGCAGCGCCCTGCTCGCCATGGCGTTCAGCCCCAGGCTCCCCGAGCGCCACCTGTCGTCCGAGACGCGCGACGTGGTGAAGCTCGGCGTCGGCGTGGTCGCGGCGATGACGTCACTGATCCTGGGCCTGTTGATCTCGTCGGTGAAGACGTCGTTCGACGAGACCGACCAGAGCATCCGCCAGTTCTCCACCTACGTCATCATGCTCGACGCCTCACTGCGCCACTTCGGGCCGCTCGGCCAGGCGGCGCGCGATAACCTCGTCACCTACACACGCCAGGCCCTCGAGGACACCTGGCCCGACGATCCCAACCGGATCGTGGTGGAAGACCCGAAATCGGCGGGCCTGCTGCAGCGGGTCGAGGACGAGATCTACCAGATCCAGCCTGCGACCCAGGACGGCAGGGATCTCAAGGCCGAGGTGGTGCAGCTCTACCGCAATCTGGTGGCCATGCGCTGGAAGGTCATCGTCGGCAACAGCAGCAGCGTCACGCCGCTGCTCGTCGCCGCGCTGACCGTCTGGATCAGCCTGATCTTCGCCAGCTTCGGGCTGTTCGCACCGCGCAACGCACTCGCGCTCGCAGCCCTGGCCATGTGCGCGCTGTCCATCGCCACCGCCATGTTCCTGATCGTCGAGATGAGCGACCCGTTCACCGGCGTCATGTCGATTTCACCGGCGCCGGTCCGCAACGCCCTTGCCCACCAGCTGAGCTGAGGCGGCCGCTTTGCAACGACGCGCCCATTGGAGCATGGCGCGATCGGCTATGCTCCAAGTTTTCTCGCCCACACCGATCGGCAATCACAGGAGGCACCCATGGGCACGTTCAAGGCACTCGTCGTCCGCAAGACCGACAGCGGCCAGAGCTCGGGCTTCGAGCAGTTCGACGAGGCGGAGTTGATGGACGGCGACGTCACCGTCCGCGTCACGCACTCGACGGTGAACTACAAGGACGGGCTGGCGCTGAGCGGCAAGTCGCCGGTGGTGCGCCGCTTTCCGATGATCCCCGGCATCGATTTCGCCGGCGTCGTGGAGGCCTCGTCGAACCCGGACTTTCCGGTCGGCCGAAGCGTCGTCCTCAACGGCTGGGGCGTGGGCGAAACGCATCTGGGCGGCTATGCCGAGGTCGCCCGCGTCAAGGGCGACTGGCTGATCGCGCTGCCGGAGGGGCTGACGGCGGCCGAAGCCATGGCCATCGGCACCGCCGGCTACACCGCCATGCTGTCGGTGATGGCGCTCGAGAGCCACGGCCTCAAGCCCGCCGACGGCCCGGTGGTGGTAACGGGCGCGGCCGGCGGCGTCGGCTCCGTGGCGGTAACGCTGCTCGCCAGGGCGGGCTGGCACGTCATCGCCTCGACCGGCCGCCCCGCCGAGGCTGACTATCTGAAGGGCCTCGGCGCCGCCGAGATCATCGAGCGGGCCGAGCTTGCCGCCCCCGGGCGCCCGCTCGGCAAGGAACGCTGGGCTGCCGGCGTCGATTCGGTCGGCTCGCAGACCCTGGCCAACGTCCTCGCCATGACCAAGTACCGCGGCGCCGTCGCAGCCTGCGGCCTGGCCGGGGGCATGGACCTGCCCGCCTCGGTGGCGCCCTTCATCCTGCGCGGCGTGGCCCTGCTCGGCATCGACAGCGTCATGTGCCCGAAGCCGATCCGGCAGGAGGCCTGGACCCGGCTGGCAGCCGAGCTCGACAAGGCCAAGCTGGCGCAGTTGACGCACACCATCAGCCTCGACGAGGTGCCGCAGGCGGCGGCCGACATCCTCGCCGGCAAGGTGCGCGGACGCCTGGTCGTGACGGTCGGCTGACAGGTTTCACCGATCGCGGCCGGGCGTATCCTGGCCGCGATCGCGTCCGAAGCGGTCGCGGCACGACAAATAAGAAAAAATCCAGGCAAGATTTGCAGCGCCTGAATCGCTTCGTGATTGGGTTGACTCACCCAGCCGCAAGAGAAGCGCTTCAGATTTTTAAAAATGGAACATTTCGCACTTGGATGATGCTCGTCCAAGTGCGACTAGGACAGTTTTTCTGTTCAGTTGCGATTCACCGAATCAAATGGCTATCAGCTTGCATTCGGATATGATCGGGCTTGCGAACTTGCACATTGCCTTCAGATCATGATCGACGCAGCTTCCTTTTGCTGCGGCGGCCGAGGCGTGAGCCTCGTCGAGCGCTACCGCCATCGCCATTTGGGGACACGCATCTTGACCGACGCCACACGCTACCTGCCAGCCCTCGGCCGGCTCCTGATCGCCATCATCTTCATCATGAGCGGCATCAACAAGCTGCTGGGGCCGGCGGGCGCCCAGGCCTACATCAGCGCCGCCGGCCTGCCGCTGCCGACGCTGGCCTACTGGGTCGCCGTCATCGTCGAGCTCGGCGGCGGCCTGCTGTTGCTTGTCGGCTATCAGGCGCGCTGGGCGGCCCTAGTGCTGGCCGTGTTCAGCATCGCTGCGGCTCTCGGCTTCCACGCCAAATTCGGCGACCAGAACCAGACGATCCACTTCCTGAAGAACCTGGCGATCGCCGGCGGCCTGCTCCAGATCGCGCATTTCGGCGCCGGTGGCTTCAGCGCGGACGCCGCGCGCCGGACGTAGTCAGCCGATTTGCGGCATCGCGCCCTCCAGCAACGGCCGTAGCCGCACCAGCTCATTGCCCGCGAAGTCCATGAACGCGCGCACGCGGGCCGCCTGGCGCAGATCCGGGTGGGTGAGCAGCCAGAGCGTGCCGGATAGATCCTGCTGCGGCTCGGTCAGCCGCAGCAGCGCCGGATTGCTATCCCCGGCGACGCAAGGCAGCGGGCCGATGCCGATGCCGTGCACGACGGCGTCGACCAGGCCCGCGACAGCATTGACGCGATAGATGACCTGATCGGCCGCGACCTGCTCGCGCACGAAGCGCGCCGGCTTGATGGCGGCGAGGTCCTCGCCGAGGCCGACCCAGGCGCGCCCCGCGAAGCGTGCCGGGTCGTCAGGGGCGACGCCGGCAAAGTCCTCGCGCCGCCCATAGACGGCCCAGGCGATGGAGGCGATGCGCCGCCCGACCAGGGTATCCGGCGGTCGCTCGGTGGCGCGGATGGCGACGTCGGCGTCGCGACGCGACAGGTTGAGCGGGGCGTTGCCCAGCACCACGTCGAGCCGGATCAGCGGATAGCGTTTGCTGAACGCCGCGAAGATCGGCGTCAGGGGCATCATCATCAGCCCGTCGTTGGTGGCGACACGCAGCTCGCCCGAGGGCGACAGCGACTTGCCTTCGACCTTACGGACGAAGGCGGCCGCGTCCTCCTCCATGCGCACCGCGATCTGCACCATCTCCTCGCCCGCCTGGGTGAGCTCGTAACCGGTGCGATGGCGCTCGAACAGCGTGCAGCCCAGCGTCTGCTCGAGCTGGCCCAGGCGGCGGAACGCGGTGGAATGGTTGACGCCGAGCTCGGCCGCCGCACCCGCCAGGCCCTTGGCCGTGGCGACCGCCCGCACCAGCCGGAAATCGTCGAGGGCCAGGCCGTGCGCGCCGAGGCGGGGCGGCGGCCTGAGGATCGTTTCCGCGGTCATCGTTACCCAACCGTCACAGGGTGATGGAGGTGCGAGGCTCGCCCCGCCCATCCGTCCACTAAGCCCACAGCTTGCAATTTTGCAATCGAACGGTTGCGATCATCGACCTTCCCTTGCGGCGGCGAGGTGCCCATTCTCCCGCCGTCGCCGCCTGCGCCCACGCTTCCGCGCCGGCGCGCCCAAGCTGGAAGGTTCCGTCGATGGCAAAGGTTCTCGTTCTCTACTACTCGTCCTACGGCCACATTGAGACGATGGCCCAGGCCGTCGCCGAAGGCGTCCGCTCCGCCGGCGGCGAAGCCGTCGTCAAGCGCGTGCCGGAAACGGTTCCCGAGGAGGCCGCCAAGGCCGCGCATTTCAAGCTCGAGCAGGCCGCCCCCGTCGCCACCGTCGACGAGTTGCCCGGCTACGACGCCATCATCTTCGGCACGCCGACCCGCTTCGGCAACATGGCCTCGCAGATGAAGAGCTTCCTCGACCAGACCGGCGGCCTCTGGGCCCAGGGCAAGCTGGTCGGCAAGGTGGGTTCCGTCTTCACCTCCAGCGCCACCCAGCACGGCGGCCAGGAATCGACCACCCTGTCGTTCCATACGGTGCTGCTGCATCAGGGCATGGTGGTCGTCGGCCTGCCTTATGCCTTTGCCGGCCAGATGGGCCTGGACGAGATCAAGGGCGGCTCGCCCTACGGCGCCACCACCATCGCCGGCGCCGACGGCAGCCGCCAGCCCTCGGCGGTGGAGCTGGAAGGTGCCAGGTTCCAGGGCCGGCACGTGGCGCAGATCGCCGCCAAGCTCGCCGGCTGAGGTCCGATTTGGCCCGCGCGAACGTGGCCGGGCCCGGCTCGGCCACGTCCGCGTCAGGCGAAGCCGAGGAAGAGGACGAGCGAGCTCGAAGGAGACTGCTCTAGGCGTCCGCCGTCGATTCAGGGTCGTGGTGCGGCGGCGCGGCGCAGCCGGTCGTTGATGGCCTCGCCGAGGCCGTCGTCGGGCACCGGCGCCACGGCGATGCCCGCAACACCGGAAGCGTCGAGGCGCCGCAGGGCGCCGAACAGCGCGGCGGCGGCCTCATGGGTGTCGCCGGCCGGGCTCAGGTTGACGATCGCCGCTGCCCGCTCCAGGCCGGCCGGCTCAAAGCCACCGAACAGCAGCGCCGCCTCGCCCGCCCTCACCTCGGTCGCCGCAAGCCGCACCCGCGCCTGGGGCGCATAGTGGGAGGCGAGCAGGCCGGGGCTCTGCGGCCGGTCGGTGCCGGCCCCGCTCAGTTCCCCCAGCCTGCGGCCCAACGCCGCCTCGAGCTCGGCGCGGGCCAGGCCGCCCGGCCGCAGCAGCACAGCATCGTCGCCGTCCACCAGCACGATGCTCGATTCGACTCCGATCGGCGTCGCGCCGCCGTCCAGGACCGCGTCGATACGGCCGCCGAGGTCGTCGAGCACATGGCTCGCCGTGGTCGGGCTGACGTGGCCGGACCGGTTGGCCGACGGCGCCACCACCGGCCGGCCGGCGGCCTCGAGCAAGGCCAGCGCCAGCGGATGCGCCGGCACGCGCAGCGCCACGGTGTCGAGGCCGGCGGTGGCGAGATCGCACACCTCATCCGTCGTGCGCCGTGGGACGACGAGCGTCAGCGGACCGGGCCAGAAGCGTTCGGCCAGCGCCCGCGCGGCTCCACCCAAGCGCCCGAGGCGCTCGGCCGCCGCGATGGTCGGGACATGGGCGATGAGGGGGTTGAAAGACGGCCGGCCCTTGGCCGCGTAGAGCGCCGCGACGGCGCGCGCGTCGCCCGCATCGGCGCCCAGGCCGTAGACCGTCTCGGTCGGGAAAGCCACGAGCCCGCCGCCGCGGATGAGTCCGGCGGCACGCTCGATCCCTTCCGCCGTTGCTGGCAATCGTTGCGAACGCACCATGGGCCCGCGCCACCCGCGTCGGGACCGCCCCGACGACAACGTTGTTTCCTTTGGCGCCGAGTTGGCTCTAGATCGGCGGACATCGTCCGTCAAACCACGCGCTGATTTGCCGAGCTGAGGCACGCCATGACCTACCGCGCTCCCGTCCGGGACATGATCGACACCATCCGCCACGCCGCCGGCTTCGATGCCGCCCAGGCGCACGGTCTCTACGGCGAGCTCGGCGCCGACCTGATCGAGCAGGTGCTGGACGAAGCGGGCCGCTTCGCCGGCGAGCGACTGGCGCCGCTGAACCGGGTGGGCGACAGCCACGGCGCCACCTTCACCGCCGGCGAGGTGACCACCGCCCCCGGCTGGAAGGAAGCCTACACCGACTGGGCGGCCGCGGGCTGGAACGCCGTCGCCGGACCGCCGGAATGGGGCGGCCAGGGGCTGCCCATGCTGGTGCAGGTGGCCTGCGCCGAGATGTGGAACTCCGCCTGCATGGCGTTCTCGCTGGCGCCCCTGCTCACCAGCGGCGCCATCGAGGCGCTCGCCGCCCACGCCTCGCCCGAGCTCAAGCGGATCTATCTGGAGAAGCTGGTCGCCGGCACCTGGACCGGCACCATGAATCTCACCGAGCCGCAGGCCGGCTCCGACCTGTCGGCCCTGAGGAGCCGGGCGGTGCCCGTCGGCGACGGCAGCTACCGCATCACCGGCCAGAAGATCTTCATCACCTACGGCGAGCACGACATGACGGACAACATCGTCCATCTCGTGCTCGCCCGGCTGCCCGACGCACCGCCCGGCACGCGCGGCATCTCGCTCTTCCTGGTGCCCAAGTTCCTGGTCAACGCCGACGGGTCGCTCGGCGCCCGCAACGACGTGCGCTGCGCCTCGATCGAGCACAAGCTCGGCGTGCACGCCTCGCCCACCTGCGTCATGGCCTTCGGCGATGACGGCGGCGCCGTCGGCTTCCTGATCGGCGAGGAGAATCGCGGCCTCGCCTGCATGTTCACCATGATGAACAACGCGCGTCTCTCCGTCGGCATCCAGGGTGTGGCGATCGCCGAACGGGCCTTCCAGCAGGCGCTGGCCTATGCGCAGGAGCGCCGCCAGGGACGGGCCGCCGGCGCCGCCGACGCCATGAGCCCGATCATCGCCCACCCCGACGTGCAGCGCATGCTGATGACCATGAAGGCGCTGACCGCGGCGGCCCGCGCCATCTGCTACCGCACCGCCGCGGCGCTCGACGGCGCCCATCTCGGCCCCGATCCGGCGACGCGGGCGGCGGCCCACGCCCATGCCTCGCTGCTGACCCCGGTGGCCAAGGCGTTCTCCACCGATATCGGCGTCGAGGTGGCCTCCCTCGGCGTGCAGATCCACGGCGGCATGGGCTTCATCGAGGAGACAGGCGCCGCCCAGCACCTGCGCGACGCGCGCATCGCCCCGATCTACGAGGGCACAAACGGCATCCAGGCCATCGACCTGGTCGCCCGCAAGCTGCCGGTCGCCGGCGGCGAGACCGTGCGCGCCGCCATCGCCGATATGCGCATCACCGCCGCCCGCGCCATGAACGCGCGCGCCGACGCCCTCGGCACCACCGCGGCGCGCCTGCGCGAAGCGGCGGAATCGCTCGACCGGGCCACGGCCTACATGCTGAAGGCACTCGCCGGCAACGCGCCCGATGACGCGCTGGCGGGGGCGGCGCCCTACCTGCGCCTGTTCGGCCTGGCCGAGGGCCTGAGCGCGCTGACCGCCTCGGCGCTCGCGGCGCACGAGGCGATGGCCGGCGGCGACGCCAACCCCGCCCATGCCGGGCGCATCGCGCTGACGCGCTTCTTCGCCGAGAACCTCGCCCCGGCCGCCTCCGGCCTGGAACAGGCGGTGCTCGGAGGCGCCCAGTCCGTGCAGGCCGCCCCGGTCGCCCTGGCCGGCTAGAGCATTTCGCCATTGGATGGGATCATCCAATGGCAGAGAAATGCTCATAGTCTTTTGAATCTGGAGCGCTTTTTCGCGATTGGGTGGGTTCACCCAATCGCAAAGCGCTCCAGAGCATGTCCCGATCAGATGGACACATCTGATCGGGTCGGAATTCTCCAACTCCTTGAATCTGGATCGCGTCTCTCCGGCCGGGTGGTTCCACCCGGTCGTGAAGCACTCTAGAACTCCCGTCCGAGACGATCGCGCCCGCACCCGGGGGCTGCCGGCGCGACCATTCATGTCGTTGACGGCGAACAACAAAAGCTGTCATGCGGGCGACGTCGCCGGGTCGCATAAGCAGCCGCGAGGAGGCCTCCCATGATCGTGATTCACCGGCCGGGCACGACCCGCGAGGGGGCCCCGTGCCTCGAACAGCACACGCTCGGCCCGGGTGAGGCGATCCCTGCGGACGTCCTCTGGATCGACATGCTCGAGCCGACGCGCGACGAGGACCGGCTGGTGGAGCAGCACCTCAAGATCTCGGTGCCGACGCGCGAGGACACCGACTACATCGAGCCGTCCGAGCTCATCTACGCCGAGGACGGGGCGCGCTTCATGACGACGCGCCTGCTCTACAAGGTCGACCGCGACCCGGTGCTCACCAGCGTCACCTTCATCCTCAAGGACAGCGTCGCCGTCACGGTCCGTTACGGCGAGCCCAAGGCCTTCGAGATGTTCGCCAATCGCGCTTCCAAGCCCAACGGCTGCGGCCTGACGGCGGAGGAGGTCATGGCCGGGCTGATGGACACCATCATCGACCGGGCCGCCGAGGTGCTGCAGCAGGTGGCCGAGGATATCGACCACATCTCCAGGACGGTCTTCGAGCACAAGGCCGATCCCGGCAAGCGCAACGCCGAATACGAGCAACTGCTCCAGAAGCTCGGCCGCTACGGCGACCTGATCTCCAAGAGCAAGGAAAGCCTGCTGTCGATCGAGCGGGTGCTGCTATCGCTCTCGGTGGCGTATCGCGCCAACCGCGTGTCGAAGGAGCTGCGCGAGCAGGTGCGCAGCACCCTGCGCGACCTGCAGTCGCTCGAGGAGCACGCCTCCTTCCAGACCAACAAGATCCAATTCCTGCTCGATGCGACGCTCGGCCTCGTCAACATCGAGCAGAACAACATCATCAAGCTGTTCTCGGTCATGGCGGTGGTGTTCATGCCACCGACCCTGATCGCCTCGGTCTACGGCATGAACTTCAAGGTCATGCCGGAGCTGGACTGGCACTTCGGCTATCCCCTGGCGCTCTGCATGATGGTGGTCGCGGCCATCGCCCCCTACTTCCTCTTTCGCTGGAAGAAGTGGCTGTGATTAGCTGAGACCCCACGTCTGAATACTTTATGTGCCTCAAATTCTTCTTCAGCCACCGCTGACGTCACAGCGGCCTTCTTGCCGAGAACAGGATCGTCTGCAGCGGCACGCGGGCGGGATTGCCCAATTCGCCGCGCAGTTCCTGTGCAAGGGCGTCGACGACGCGTTCGGGATCGACGCTGCCGCGCGCCCGGATCTGGTCGATGAGCGGGTTGCCGTAGACGCCTGCGCGGGCAAAGGCCGCCACGTCGGGCACCTCCTTCTCCCGTCTGAGCACGACGACGCTGATCTCGGAGAAGCCTGCCTCGATCAAGGCTTCCTTGATCGGATCGATCTGGTGGCAGGAGAAGGGCACCCGGTAGAACTGGGGCGGATCCTCCGGGAAGACGCGAGCCACGACCTCGTGCGCGATGCGGCCGTAGGGGTTGTGGCGATGGGCGTCCCAGACGCTCAGCAGATAGTGGCCGCCAGCGGCCAGGACACGGTAGGCTTCTCGATAGGACTTGTCCTTGTCGGGAAAGAACATCACGCCAAATTGGCAGACGACCACGTCGAAGCTGCCATCGGCGAAGGGCAGCGCCGTCGCATCGGCTGGCTGAAGGTCGATCTGCTCATCCGGCCGGAACTTCGTACGCGCGACATCGAGCATCGGCGCGTTGAGATCGGTTGCCGTCAGGTGAACGTCAGCCGGCAGGACATCGCGCAGGCGGCGGGTGACGATGCCGGTGCCGGCCGCGGTCTCGAGCACGCGCGCCGGCTGGTAGGCCGCAACGCACTGCGCCATATCGTCGGCGTAGTCGACGAACAGCACCGGCCCAAGGCCTTGATCGTAGTATTGAGGAATGCTCCCGACAAAGCCGGCGTCACTGGTCATGTCGAACTCCCAGTTCTCCCCGCATCAGGAAAACACGGGGCGCCCCCGCTCGCAATGCCGACCCGCCGCGCGCCAATCGGTTACGCAGCCTCGTCGGGCTTGCCGGTGCTCGCGCTGGGCCTCTGCGCTGCCGGAGCCGACGCGGCGCCGTCACGCTCGGGCGCGCTCAGAAAGCCCCGCAGGAACTCCACGGGCATGGGGAAGACGATGGTCGAGTTCTTGTCGCCAGCGATGTCGTAGAGTGTCGAGAGATAGCGTAGCTGCATGGCCTGTGGCAGCCTGGCCAGGGTCGACGCCGCGTCCACCAGGCGCTCGGCGGCCTGATGCTCGCCCTCGGCGTTGATGATGCGAGCGCGCCGGTTGCGCTCCGCCTCCGCCTGGCGGGCGATGGCGCGCACCATGCTCTCGTCGATATCGACGCGTTTGATCTCCACGTTCGCCACTTTGATGCCCCAGGCGTCGGTCTGGTTGTCGAGGATCTCCTGGAGGTCGGCGTTGAGCTTGTCGCGCTCGGACAGCATGTCATCGAGGTCGTGCTTGCCGAGCACCGAACGCAGCGTGGTCTGCGCGAGCTGGCTGGTCGCCACCATGTAGTCCTCCACCTGGATCACCGCCTTGTCGGGCTCGATGACGCGAAAATAGAGGACGGCATTCACCTTCACCGAGACGTTGTCGCGCGAGATCACGTCCTGCGGCGGCACGTCGAGGACAATCATGCGCAGCTGCACCCGCACCAGTTGCTGGACGAAGGGCACGAGGACGACGAGGCCGGGCCCCTTCACGCCGGAGAAGCGGCCGAGGGTGAAGACGACACCCCGCTCGTATTCCCGCAGGATGCGGATGCTCGTCAGCACGATGGCGAGGATAATGAAGATGACAAGCACGAGAGGCAGCAAAGCGAGGCTCATGATCGATCTCCGTCGGTCTTCAGGCGGTCGTCGGGCGCGACGAGGAGGACCAGGCGGTCGCGGCCCGTCACGCGCACGGGCAGGCCCGGGGCAAGGGGTACGGACGCCACGGCGCGGGCCTGCCAGCGCTCGCCGTGGACGCGCACCTCGCCGCGCCGGCCTGCCCAGCTGAGCACGGTGCCGGGCTCGCCGATCATGGCCTCGCTGCCCGACACCGGCCGACGCCGGTGGGCGCGGACCACGGCCGCCAGCATCACCGCGAACAGCGCGACGGTCATCACCGTCGCGGCCACGACCACCGGCAGTGACAGGGCGACCCCGGACGTCTGGTCGAACAGCAGCAGCGAGCCCAGCGCGAAAGCGGCGATGCCGCCGGCACCGAGAATGAAGGAAGGTGCCAGGGCTTCCATCACCATCAGGGCGATGCCGAGCAGGAGCAGGCCCAGCCCTGCATAGTTGATCGGCAAGAGGTTGAAGGCGAAGAGCGCCACTAGGATGGCGATGGAGCCCACCACGCCCGGGGCGACGACGCCGGGGCTCATGAATTCGACGATGATGCCGTAGACGCCGACGAGCAGCAGGATGTAGGCCACGTTCGGATCGGTGATGATGCCGAGCAGCGTCGCCCGCCAACCCGGCCGCTCGACCACCTGGGCGAGGCCCGCGGTATCGAGCGCGACCGTCTGGCCGTTGACATCCACGCGCCGCCCCTGGGCCTTGGCCAGGAGGTCGCCGACGTCGTTGGCCACGATCTCGATGACGTGGCGGTCCAGTGCCGCGCTGGCGGACAGGCTGGAGGCACGGCGCACCGCCTCCTCGGCCCAGTCCGCATTACGGCCACGCAGCTCCGCCAGGCCGCGGATGAAGGCTGCGGCATCGTTCACGGCCTTTGCCGTCGCGGCATCCGCCGATGGCTCGCCGCCCTTATCCTCCTTGCCGCCGCCGAGCTGAATCGGCGTGGCGGCGCCCAGATTGGTGCCCGGCGCCATGGCCGCCAGGTGGCAGGCATAGAGGATGTAGGTGCCGGCGCTCGCCGCCCTCGCCCCGCTGGGCGCGACATAGCCGATGACCGGGATCGGAGAGGCGATGATGTCGCGCACCATGTCGCGCATGCTTGAGACGAGTCCGCCCGGCGTATCCAGGCGCAGCACCACGACCGTTGCCCCACGCGCAGCGGCGGTGGCGAGGGCGTGCCGCAGGTATTCGGTGGAGGCCGGGCCGATGGCCCCTTCCAGGTCGACGACCAGTGCCACGCGCGCCGCTGGCGCGCCGCCCGCCTGGGCGTGAGCCGCGCGCGGCGGGCTCACAGACAGCCCGAGGGCGACAAGCACCAGCGCGCTCAGCCGCGCTACGCTGCGGGCGCCCCTCTGGACGGCCGCCAGCGACAGGACAGGACGATGCACCGGCCGATGGAGCACGCTCGGGCGCCCTCCGTTGCTCCTCTTTAGATGGGGATCGGCGCGAGCATTTCCCAATCGGATGCAATCATCCGATCGCCCGATATGCACCGGGCTTTGCCAATTCGGCGCCCGTCAGCCCCCTGGCGCATCTTGGCGAAGGACGCCGCGCTCCGGCTTCGTCAGGGCCGCCGGGCTGGCGCCGGCGGCCGTGGATGGGGGCTACCGGCCGTCGCCACCCAGATGACGTGCCGCGCACCCCCTCCCCCGTGCACGGCGCGCGCCCTCAACTCCTCGACGGCGAAGCCCACCTTGCGCAGGCGCTGGGTGAAACCGCGGTCGGGCCCCGACGACCAGACGGCCAGGATGCCGCCCGGCCGGAGCGCCCGCTTGGCAGCCCCGAGCCCGGCCACATCGTAGAGCCCGTCGTTGGCTTGGCGGGTGAGGCCCTCGGGGCCGTTGTCGACATCGAGCAGGATGGCGTCCCATGCCGCGCGACCGCCGCGGATCAAGTCACCCACATCGCCGACGCGAATGTCGACGCGCGGATCGCTCAGGCTGTCGCCGAAGACCTCGGCCAGCGGCCCCCGCGCCCAATCGACCACGGCAGGCACCAGCTCGGCGACGGTGATGCGGCTCGCAGCCGGCAGGCCGGCGCCGAGGGCAGCGCGCAGGGTGAAGCCCATGCCGAGGCCGCCGATCAGCAGCTGCGGCCGGGTGCGGTCGCGGATGCGGTCACAGGCGACGGTGGCGAGCGCCTGCTCGGAACCGCTGACGCGACTGTTCATCAGCTCGATCGCCCCGGACATGATGGAGAACTCGCCGCCGCGCCGCTTCAGTCGCAGCTCGCCGCCGCCGGGCATTGTCGCGGTGTCGAGCTGGACCCAGGGAATCACGGTGCAACCTTTTCCGCCGGCGGTGGTGTGGCGCGATCGCGCCGAGCGGGCTGGCTTAGCCGAATGCGGCCCTACTGCCCAGAGCGCTTCACGATGGACTGGAAGAGAGCCGCGACGGGCGCGTGTGGATCGGCTGCATCTCTCGCGGCAGGATCAGATGCTGCGCCGGACCGCAAGGGTCGAGGATGCGGTCGCGACCAGCTCGTCGTCGCGTCCGTGCAGCGCCGCGCGGGCGAAGGCGAGGCTGCGTCCGCGACGTTCGACCGTCCCGGCGGCGCGGAACGTGCACGGGTGAGCGGCCCGCAGGAACGATACGGTGAGGCTTGCCGTGGTGCAATCGTCGCCGTCCGGCAGGTCGGCCAGCACGGCGAAGGCCATGGCGAAGTCCAGCATGGCGGAGACGATGCCGCCCTGCAGCACGTTGCCGCCTTGCAGGAAGGCCGGGCCGGGGGTGAACTCCAGGACCACGCCGGAGCCGCGATCGGCGGCTCGGATCTGGGCTGCGAGGGCCGCGGCGAGAGGGTTCGAGGTCACGGCGACAGGCTTGCCTCCCCCCGCCCGAAACAGGCCGATCAGGCGCTGATCTGGGTTTTGCTGCAACGGCTCGGAGCCCATGCGGATGTTCCTTGGACCGCGATGTTGGGCTGCGCCCAACACCATTCGGCGGGGTGTGCGTGGACCGGCACGCGTTCCGGGACGCCCGGCGGCGACGGCCCACCTCGACGCGTCCCGTCAGCCCTTGTCGGGCGATCCCGAGACCAGCGGGCAACCGCCCTCGGCCATGGGTCGGAAAGCCGCCTCCCCGGGCACCGTCTTGACCAGTTGGTAGAGGTCCCATTCGCCGCTGGACTGGGCCGGGGACTTCACCTCGAACAAGTGCATCTCCCGCAGCAGCCGCCCGTCGGGACGCAAACGCCCGTCTTTGGTCATGAAATCGTTCACGGGCAGCTCGCGCATCTTGGCCATGACGGTCGGGCCGTCCGTCGTGCCGGCAGCCTTCACCGCCTTGAGGTAGTGGGCGACGGCGCTGTAGACGGCCGCCTGCCCTTCTGTCGGCGGACGCCCCATGCGCGCGGCGAACCGCTTGGCGAAGGCGCGGCTCTCCTCGTCGAGATCCCAATAGTAGGGGGATGCCAACAGCAGCCCGCCCGCTGCCTTGAGACCGAGGCTCTTCACGTCGGTGGGAAAGATGACGAATGTCGCCAGCTTCTGGCCGCCCTGCCGGATGCCGAACTCGTCGGCCTGCTTCAGCGCGTTGGTGGTGTCGGCCGCGGCGTTGGCAAGACCGATCACCTTGGCGCCCGACTGCTGGGCCTTGAGCAGAAAGGACGAGAAGTCGGAGGTGTTGAGCGGCGCGAAGGTCGTGCCCAGCACCGTGCCGCCGTTCGCCTTGATGCTCTCCGTCGCATCGCGGGCGAGCGCGCGGCCGAAGGCGTAGTCGGCGCCGAGGAAGTACCAGCTGTCGCCGCCCCGCTGCACGACGACCGACCCCAGCACCTTCGCCTGGGAGTAGGTGTCCATGCTCCAGGCCGCGGTGAACGGCGTACATTTGGCGCCGGTGAGCTCGGCGCTGAGCGAGCCGACGAGCAGGGCGGGCTTTTTCGCCTGGCTGGCGATCTCCGACACCGCGAACCCCACCGCCGAGTTCGGCACGTCGGTGATCATGTCGACACCGTCCACGTCGAACCAGCGGCGCGCGATGGCGGAGCCGACGTCGGGCTTATGCTGGTGGTCGGCGGCGACCAGCTCGACCTTCCGCCCGAGCACCACGCCGGCATCCTCGATGGCGAGGCGGGCGGCCTCCACCGAGCCGGGTCCGGAGGCGTCGGCATAGACCGACGACAAGTCGGTGAGCACCCCGATCTTCACCGGGCCTTGGTCGGCGGCGAGCCCCGGTCCTGCCAGCAGGCACCAGGCAGCTCCCGCGCGCATCAATATCTTTCGATACCGCACGAACATTTCCTCCTGTATTTTAAAACAACTACTCTACGATGAGCGCGCGACTCACCACTTCTTTCATGATCTCGGACGTGCCGCCGTAGATCCGCTCGATCCGGGCATCGACGTAGGCCCGGGCGATCGGATACTCGGCCATGTAGCCGTAGCCGCCGTGGAGCTGCAGGCAGGCGTCGGTGACGCGGCCGAGCAGCTCGGCGTGCCAGAGCTTGCCGGCCGCCGCGTCCGCCGCCCCCAGCCCATCCCCGAGCCGCAGCTCGATCAGCCGGTCGCAGAAGGCGCGGCTGGCCATGAGCTGGGCCTTGAGATCGGCAAGAACGAAACGCGTGTTCTGGAAGTCGAGGATGCGCTGGCCGAACGCCCGGCGCTCGCTCACGTAGGCGAGTGTCTGCTCGAACGCCGCCTCCGCCCGGCTCTGGCACTGGATCGACACGAGCAGCCGCTCCTGGGCGAGTTCCTTCATCATGTAGAAGAAGCCTTCGTTCTCGCCGCCGAGAAGGTTTTCAGCCGGAACGTGAACATTGTCGAAGAACAGCTCGGCGGTATCCTGCGCTTGCTGGCCGATCTTGCGCAGCGGCGCGCCGCGCGAGAAGCCGGGAGCCGAGGTCTCGACGACGAAGAGGGAGATGCCCTTGGCCCCGCGGGTGGGTTCGGTGACGCATGCGACGACCGCCACGTCCGCATTCACGCCGTTGGTGATGAAGGTCTTTTGCCCGTTGATGAGCCAGCCCTGACCATCGCGCACGGCCCTGGTGCGGATCGCGGCGAGGTCGCTGCCAGCCGACGGCTCGGTCATGGCAATCGCGCCGATCTTGGTGCCCGCCACCATTTCCGGCAGCAGGCGGCGCTTGATCTGCTCCGTGCCGAAATCGACGATGTAGGGGGCCACGATCAGCGAGTGCAGCGGAAATCCGGGACCGGTGGCGCCGAGCCGGCCGAGCTCCTCGCTGACGATGACGTCGAAGCGGATGTCGGTCCCGATCCCGCCGTAGGCCTCCGGCACCCAGGCGCACAGCATGCCCAGCGCCCCGGCCTCGGCCCACACCTCACGCGGGACCCGATGATCCGCCTCCCAGCGGGCGTGCTCCAGAGCGACACGGGCCTCGCAGAAGCGCCGCACGACCTCGCGGAAGCGCGCGTGCTCTTCGCCGAACAGGGATCGTGGAAGAACGGACATGGGTGGTCTCTTCGAGGCGGGAGCGGACGTTCAGCGCTCGTCGGCGCGCAAGGCCCGGCGCAGCACCTTGCCGGTGGGGCCGGTGGGTAGCTTGTCGAGGAAATGGAACCTCCTCGGCACCTTGAACCCGGCGAGCGCGCAGGCCGTGCGCAGGAAGACGTCGAGCTCCTCCGTCGTAACCGGCTCGCCATCCACCACACAGAAGGCTTCCACGCGGCGGCCGAACCGCTCGTCCGGCTGCCCCACCACGGCGCATTGGCGGATGCGCGGATGGCGCATGAGGGCGCCCTCGATCTCCTCGGCCGATACCTTGATGCCGCCGCTATTGATGACGTTGTCGGTGCGGCCGACGACCCAGAGGTAGCCGTCCGCATCGATGCGCCCGAGATCGCCGCTGCGCCACCAGCCGCCGCTGAAGCGCTGGCCCGTCAGCTCGGGATCGCGCCAGTACCCGGCCGCGAGGGATGGGCCCGAGATGGCGATCTCGCCCACCTCGCCCGTCGCCAGCTTGTCATCGAAGGAGCCGGCGGGATCGATGATCTTCACGTCGACGCCCACCCCGGGCCGCCCCGAGGAGCCGAGCTTGCCGCGCGCGACGAGATCCGGCGTCGTTGCGAACACCGCCGAGCCGACGAACGCCTCGCTCGACTGGTACTGGCAGGAGATGTTGCGGCAGAAGGAATGCTGCAGGCGCTCCACGTCGCTCTGCGCCGGGGCTTCGCCGGAGATGGTCACGAGCGACAGCGAGGACAGATCGTAGGCCTCGTGATCCTCGGCGAACACCATCCGCCACATGGTGGGCACGAGCGGAATGATGGTGCCGCGCTCGCGCTGGCACGTCTCCAGAAGGTCGCGCGGATGGAACTGGCCGCCGAACACGATACGCCCTTTGCCCGCCACGACGGGCAGGCTGACGATGGCCCAGGCGGCGAAGGAAGGCTGCATGTAGAGCAGCGCCGTCGTGTGCGGCGTCACCGGCCCGAAGACGACCTGGCCGCCCTTGGCGCCCTCCAGCAACGAGCGGTGCGTGTGGGTGATCCCCTTGGGCTTGGCCGTCGTGCCCGAGGACAGGATGATGGCGGCGACGGCGTCCGGGCTCACCGGTTCCGGCGCGACGTCCCACGGCTCCTCGGCCGCGCGCACGGCATCGTAGCTCGCGTCCGCCGCCTCGTCCGCGCCAAGGCACAGGCGCCGCGGCGCGAGGCCCGAAGCCGCGATCGCCGCTTCTGCGAGAGGCGCCAGCTCGGCGTCGTAGATCAACACTTTCGCATCGAGCCAGGCGAGGACCTGGCCGATCGCGGGCGCGGTCTCGCGTGCGTGCAAGTTGCACGCGATCCGCCCCGACAGCGTCACACCGAACCAGGCCGCTGCATGACGCGCTGAGGAGAGACAGAGGCAAGCGACGACCTCGCCCGGTCCGGCTCCGAGGCGCGCGCAGGCGGCCGCCACGCGGCGGGAGGCGTCGAGCGCCGCCTCGCCGCTCATGCGCTCCCGCGCGTCCACGAACAGCTCCTCCCGTCCGCGCCACTGCGTAGAACGCACGTAGAGGTCGCCCAGCGTCGAAAGGCCGGGTGTACGGATCATCATGGGCGGCGGCCTCCCCAGCGCTCAGCAGATCTCGAACAGGCCGGCGGGCGCCGGACGTTCTGGCGGCGCACTGCCGTCGGCGCCGTCTTGCGCATCTGGGTATATGATTATCGATCGGATGTCTAGATGACCGATCGTTTATTATAAATACCGAACGATCGCTATTATCATGCAAGGAGAAGGCGAAGACGGAGAACGCCGGCTCTCAAACCCCGATTATGCCCGGATCCCACGGCGTGATCGGACGACGATCGCAGGCCTCCGAAAGGTCATTCCGAAATGCGATCGTGCGCCGCGCCGAGCTGGCGCGGTGGGACGATGCGGCGGACGCAGGCGCGGATTGGCGCGCCGCATGTACAATCGGATATAACGTGGCGGCTCCGAGCCGCCGGGGCGCCCAGCGGTCAACCCGGGATCAGATCAGATGGCGATTCGACGACGAGCCCCCTCTTCCGCCGCTCCGCGAGCCGGGGAGCGTCCGCCGCGGCGCACGACGTCCGCAAAGAAGGCGCCCTGGGGCGCCCGGCCACAAAGCCGGGCCGAGCTGCGGCTCATGAAGGAGGAGGTCCTGCTCGAGACGGCCGCCCACTGGTTTCGCCTGCACGGCTTCCACGGCACGTCGCTGGCCGATCTCGCCTCGGAACTGGGGATCACCAAGGCCAATCTCTACAACTACGTGCAGGACAAGAGCGAGTTGCTCTATCGCCTGCAACTGCGCTCACTGGAGGTGGCCGAAGCCGGACATCGCGCGGCCGTCGCCGAAGGGCGCGACGGGCTCGACCGGGTGCGCCTCATCGCGCGCAACTACGTGCGGGCCGTGACCGAGTCGGTAGCGGCGACGATCATCGCCCTCGAGGAGGGCGTGCTGCCGCCGGCTCAGGAGGCGGAGATCCTCAAGCGCCGCCGCTGGCTCCAGCGGGACCTGCGTCAACAGATCCGCGACGGCATGGCCGACGGCAGCATCGTGCCGTGCGACGCCAAGCTGATGTCGCTCAACATCGTCGGGATCCTCTACTGGACCACCCACTGGTATAGGCCGGAGGGCGAGTGGACCGGCGCGCAGATCGCCGAGGTCACGAGCCTCGGCATCGCGCGCTCGCTCTCGACCAGGGCTTTCGAGGCACCTCTCACGATGCCGGCGCTCGCCGGGGCCGTCGGCGCCGAGACACGACGGCCCGGGTAGACGGCCAACCCTTCTCGCCGCCACGGCTCCTGGCGGACCTGCGTGGGGGGCCGACTAGGCCGGGCCGTCTACTCGCGCGCCCACTCGGGCAATGGGCTCGCCGCCCGCAGCTGGCCTACGCATTCGCCGAAGCCGATCCTGTAGCCGTCGCCGAGGGCCGCGCCGCGCAGCGTCACGGTATCGCCGTCGTCGAGGAAACGGCGCGTCGTCTGCGACGGCAGAACCAGCGGCTCCGCGCCTCCCCACGTCAGCTCTAGCAGCGAGCCGCAGCTGTCCTTCGCAGCGCCGGATATCGTCCCGGAGCCGAGCAGATCACCCACGCGCATCGAGCAGCCGGACGTCGTGTGGTGCGCCAGCTGCTGGGCGGCCGAATAGTAGAGCTCGCGCGCATTGGTGCGCGCGATCACGGCCTCCTCCTCGCCCGCGGGACGCAGCCCGATCTCGAGCGCGATGTCGTAGAGCATCGGTCCGGGCTCGCGAAGATAGGGCAGAAGCGGTCGCTCTCGGTCAGGGCCGTGCGCCCGGAACCGCTCGAGCGCGGCCTTCGGCACGATCCACGGGCTGATCGTCGTGGCGGTGGCCTTGGACTGGAACGGGCCGAGCGGCACATACTCCCAGGCCTGGATATCGCGCGCCGACCAGTCGTTCAGCAGCACGTAGCCGAAGATCATCGTATCGGCCTGGGCGACGGAGACCATGCCGTCGGACGGCAGCCCGACAATGGCACCGAGCTCCAGCTCGATGTCGAAGCGCGCCGACGGAGCGAAGTGCGGGAGATCCTCCTGAGGCCCCTTCAGCTGGCCCCAGGGACGCGTGACCGGCGTGCCGGAGACGACGACGGAGGACGCCCGTCCGTTATAGCCGATGGGCACCGACAGCCAGTTGGGAGGAAGGGCGTTCTCCGGCCCGCGGAACATGCTGCCGACGTTGAATGCATGGTTCTTGCTGGCGTAGAAGTCGGTGTATTCGCTGACACGCAGCGGCATCAGCAGATCCGCGCCGCGCATCGGGAGCAGGTGAGGCTCGACGGCGGGGCGGTGACGCTCATCGGACATCAGCTCCGTCAGCCGCGCCCGCAGCCCTGCCCAGGCGCCCGGCCCGGCAGCCATCACCGCGTTCCAGGCCGGCTCGGCGAACAGCGCCTCGTCGAGCCCGTGCTCGATGTTGCGGACATCCAGGATGGCGTCGCCGATGGCCACGCCCATCCGCGGGCCGCGACCATCGTCGAACACGCCGTACGGCAGATTCTGGATGGGAAAATCCGTATCGCCGTTGGCGGATGACAACCAGCTCTTCAACCTCATGCCTTGCATCCCGGTTGGCCGTCGAACGTCTTGGCGAGGCTGTCCCAGCAGTCGATGTAGTCGTCCTGCAGCGGAGCCTCGGTGGCCGCGAACCTGGTCAGGTGCTGAGGAAAGCGTGTCTCGAACATGAAGGACATGGTGTTGTCCTGGAATGCCGGCGACATCGCCTCGTTGGACGCGTGCTCGAAGGCCTTGCGGTCCGGCCCGTGCGGCAGCATGCAGTTGTGCAGGCTCATCCCGCCCGGGACGAAGCCCTGCGGCTTGGCATCGTAGACGCCATAGATATTGCCCATCAGCTCCGACATGATGTTCTTGTGATACCATGGCGGCCGGAACGTATGCTCGGCGACCATCCACCGCTCCCGGAACAGCACGAAGTCTATATTGGCCGTTCCTTCCTGACCCGACGGCGCCGTCAATACGGTGAAGATCGACGGATCGGGATGATCGAAAAGCACGGCGCCGACCGGTGAATACGTTCTCAGGTCATACTTGTACGCACAATAATTGCCGTGCCAGGCGACCACATCGAGCGGAGAGTGATCGATCCACGTCTCGTGGAACTGCCCACACCACTTGATGACCACGCGCGAGCGGGCGTCACGGTCCTCGAACGCCGCCACGGGACATTTGAAGTCGCGCGAGTTGGCAAGGCAGTTCGCGCCGATCGGACCCCGGTTCGGCAAATCGAACTTCTGGCCGTAGTTCTCGCAGACGAAGCCGCGCGCCGGCCCCTCCGGCACCTCGACGCGATAGACGAGACCGCGGGGAATGATGGCGATCTCCTTGGGCTCGATATCGATGATCCCGAGCTCCGTGCAGAAGCGCAGCCGGCCTTCCTGCGGGACGATCAGAAGCTCGCTGTCCGCGGAATAGAAATACTCGTCCTGCATCGATTGCGTGACGAGATAGATGTGCGACGCCATGCCGGTCTGCGTGTTGACGTCGCCGGCCGTCGTCATCGTGCGCATGCCCGTCAGCCAGGTCAACGGCGCGTCCCCGACGGCAACAGGGTCCCACCGATACTGACCAAGAGAGATGACGTCGTCGTCGATATTCGGTGCCGTCTGCCAATAAGGAAGATCGATCTTTCGGAAGCGGCCGGTGTGCTTGACCGAGGGACGGATTCGATAGCACCAGGTCCGCTCGTTCTGACCACGCGGCGCGGTGAACGCGGTGCCCGAGAGCTGCTCCGCATAGAGCCCGTAGTTGCATTTCTGCGGGCTGTTCTGCCCCTGAGGGAGGGCGCCGGGGAGTGCCTCGGTTTCGAAATCGTTGCCGAACCCCGGCATATAGCCGGCGTGGGTTCCCTGCGTGTCGACAGCGCGGATCATACCGTGCGGCTGAGCAACCTGGTTCATGTGTCACTCCTGGGAAGGGTCGCGTCCGAACCACGGTTCATTGCATATGCAACGATGTCAAGGATTTTTGTTGCGATTGCAATGAAACCATCGTTCAAGCATGCTCGAAGACGGCGCGGGGCGTCCGAGGCGAAGACGGGGAAGCATGACATCCGACCCTCAAGGTCCGGGCACTGTCCCGGAATTCGATCTGAGCGGCTTCCTGCCTTATCGGGTCGCCGAGGCAGCCAACGTGCTCAGCCGCGGTCTGGCGAGTTGCTACCACACGCATGCAGACATCAGCACGCCGCAGTGGCGGGTCCTGGCCCATCTCGCCTCTGCCGGCTCCGTATCCGTCCGCGACATCGAGCGGCGCGTGTCGATGGAGAAGTCCAAGGTCAGCCGCGCGGCCGTACGCCTGGAAGAGGTCGGACTGGTCCAGAAGGGGCCGCACCCGGGCGACGGCCGCCTCGTCGCGCTCTCCCTGACGCCGAAGGGCCAGGCCCTGATGGCCCGTCTGGTGCCGATTGCGATCGCGTATCAACGCAGCCTCGAAGCGCTCCTGGGAGAACACCTCGAGGCGCTCAACGGCGCGCTTGATCGGATCCTCGGCTCGGCCGGCGAGAAGCCGAATGAAGGAGGCGCGCCTCCAGGAGGATCGGCCGGCAATCGCCAGCGTCGCCCGCGAGGCGTGGACGCCGGCGATCCGGCCGAACAGGCCCGCAGGCCGTCCAGCGGCGACGGGCCGCGGCGGCGTGGGGCCAAGGCCGGGCCCTCGGCGAAATAGGTCCAAGCCCGAATGGCGGCAGGCTCACCGGGCCCTTCGGCAGGTCAACGGCGCTGATCGGCACCGCCGGCGGCAGGTGCGTCGATCGCGGCTGCTTGCGCTATCAATTTCCGCGCCCTGTCGAGATCCCCCATGGAGACGATCGACAACAGCGCGAAGCGCGCCAGGAACAGCTCCGTCTGCTCCCTCCCGAGCTCGGTCATCGTCTGGCAGAGCTCGGTATAGGCGAGATCGAGGTCTTCGGCCTTCATGCCGCGCGCTCCGGTTTGCCGTCGAGGACGTTTGCGACCGCCAGGGCGATGCGAGAGGGATCGATGCCGTGCCAGCGTCCCACGACATGCCCGTCGGGACGGACGAGGTAGCAGGTCCCCTCGGCCGCTCCGTACAGGGCAAACAGGCGCCCGGCCTCGTCCCAGGCGTCGGCCTCGCCATCGCCAGCCGCGCGGGCGCTCACGACGACCGTCCGGTACGGGATGCGGCGGGCCGCCATATCGGCCTTCACGCGTTCGACGCCGGCGGGCGGGGCGGCGCCCTGGGTGAAGACCAGCAACGTGAACGTCGGCCCGATCAGATCGGTCAGATAGCCCTTCGACACTCCGCCCGGCTTGCTGATGTCCAGCGGGCATTCGGCCAGCACCGCTCCGGGCACGGGCCCGCCGACGAACGAGACCTCGTCCGCGTCGGGGTGGTTGAGGGATGAGGTACCGTAGGTGATGGTCGCCGACTGCCGCGGATTGATGAGCGAGCGCACGTCCGCATGGTCGCGCGCAAGCGTGAGAACGGCGCGCCTCATGAGCTCGTAGGCGAAAGAGGGCGGCGCCATGAACTCAGTGCTCTTGGTCCCGAAGCTCAGGTTCTCCCGGGTTGCGAAGACACGCTCCTCGGAGAAGCTGTCGAGTAGGCGGTCCGTCGCCCAGCCCCTGATCACGCAGGCCAGCTTCCAGGCGAGGTTGTCGGCATCGTCGATGCCGGAGTTGGCGCCGCGCACGCCGAAGATCGGCACCAGATGCGCTGCGTCGCCGATGAACATCACGCGCCCGTGGCGATACGCGTCGAGCGTCAAGGCATGGGCCTTGTACATGGTGATCCAGATCGGCGCCCACCTGCCCTTCTGTCCGATCATGTCCAGGTGGCTCTGCACGCGCGGGATCACATTCTCCGGCTTGACCGCCTCCTCCGCGTCCTCATCCTCGCCGATCTGGTAATCGACGCGCCAAACGCCGTCGGGCTGACGGTGCATCAGGATCGACGAGCCGGGGTTGGACGGCGGATCGAACCAGGCGAGACGCTCGGTGGGCAAATCGCTCTCGAGTGCGATGTCGACGATGACATATCGCCCCTCGTAGCTCGCCCCCTTGAGCTCGAGCCCCATCTGTTCGCGCACCAGGCTGCGCCCCCCGTCGGCGGCCACCAGCCAGTCCGTGTCCATGACATAGCCGCCCTTTTCAGTGCTGAGCGCGAGCGTGGCACCGTCTTGGCCCGGCTGGGCCGCCGTCAGACGCGTGGCCCAGCGGATGTCGATGAGATCGGCCCGCCGCTCGGCCTCGTCCAGCAGAAACTGCTCGATATAGAACTGCTCGATGTTCAGCATCGGCGGCAGCTTCTGGTTCTGGTCGTGCTGCATCCTGAAATGCAGCACCTCGGCATCGCGGTAGTAGCTGCGCCCCTCGGTCCAGGGCAGCCCCTTCTCGGCAAAGCTCTTCAAGGCGCCCAGGCGCTCGATGATCTCCTGGCTCCGACGCGAGATGCAGATGGCGCGGCTGCCGAAGCACACCGAATTGTCGGCTTCGATCAGCACCGAGGGGATGCCGTGGTTGGCCAATCCCAGCGCTGCGCACAGGCCGACGGGGCCGCCCCCGACGATCACCACCTGCTTGCGTTCGCGCTCTTTGCCATGGTCGAGCGCCGGCAGTTGCGCTTCATAAGTCTTCGCCCTGAAGGGATAGTCCACGAACGCATGGCTCATGGCTTTGGCTCCAAATAAAGGCAGCGATGGATCGATGCAACGCTGGAACGGTTTGCGATTATGAGGTCATCCGATCGCAAAAGAAGCGCCGCAGTCTCAAGAATATTAGGATCATTTCTGCGCCATTGGATGATCGAATGGCGAAACGATCAAGATCTTTGACCTTGAAGGGGCCGATCTAATGGCCTCCTCCTGTTCGCCCTTCGCGCCATCGCCGCGTGGCCTCGGCCGGGCGCTCAGCGCAGATGCAACCAAAGGCCAGCAGATGCTGTTCGTGAGCCGCGGCGTGCCAGCGCCAACGGGGACGACGTCGTGATTTGGCAGGCCGTCCTGAGCGTCTTCCGAGCCTCATCCCCTCGCCTCAATTCGACATTTTTATCAAATAATGCAAATTATGTAGTATCGATCGACAGCGCGCGTCAAGGAATTTGTCGCCCGCTGGCGCAGGCTCCTGATCGTCGGGCGCCGAGCGAGGTCAACCGCGCCCCCGGTGTTCCCACGGCTTCGATCTCGCCGATCGGCGCCGCGACGCGAAGCAACGCGGAGCGCGGCGATCAGCGGTCTTCAGCGGTCTGTTGCATTCGACGATGAACGATGGCACCTGTGCGCGTTCCTCCCCTCCACGTCGGACCAAGCCATGGCGCCCAAGCGCAAGACCGCGCGCGAAACCTCGGTCGTGCGGCGCATTTCAGGTATCCTCAACCTGTTCAGCGACGAGCGCCCGCAGATCGAGCTCGGCGACGCCGAGGAGGCCTTGGGCCTCAGCCGCGCCACGGCCTACCGCTACCTGCGTGAGATGCACGAAGCCGGGTTGCTGTCCCGCGTCGCAGGAAAGTTCATGCCGGGGCCGAAGATGATCGAGCTCGAGTTCATCATCGCCCGGTATGATCCGCTCCTCGTGGCAGCAAAGGCGCCGATGCGGTGCCTCTCCGAGAAGACCGGATGCGACATCCTGCTCGGGCGCCTCTACGACGTCAGGGTCGTCAACGTGGCCTCGCTCCTGACGTCGAAACACGCCGAGCTCAACTACCCTCCCGGCCGGACCGTGCCGCTCTTTCGCGGCTCCGAGGCCCGCGTCGTCCTCGCCGCCATGGATCGGCGTGGCCGGCGGCGCGTGTTCGAACTCGGCGAAGGCGATCCGCATCGCGACCGGATCGGCAAGGATTGGCCATCGTTCAATGCCGCGCTGCAGAAAAACAGGAAAGACGGCTACTATATTTCCCGTGGCGAGCTCGACGACGACGTCGTCGGCGTAGCGGCGCCGGTTTTCGACGAAGACGCTTCAGTGATCGGAAGCATCGTCATCGTTTTCAGGCAGGATAGCCCGCCGGCTTTGCCTGAGACCGAGCTCGTGGAAGCGGTCAGGGGCGCGGCGACGTCGATCACGAGCCACATCTGTGCCACTGCATCAAACCGACGTTAGTGTGGTGGATCTGAAGTTCCTGCCCCCACGTGGCATCAGCGTTCAGGACCTTCAGATCCATTAAACCACACTAGAATCATAGAGTTGCTAGTGTGGCTTGGGAATCCGAAATTCGCTCCCAGCGCTGCCCCGAGGTGGTGCGAATTTCGGATCCGCCACACTAGCGCGGCGATCGCAGCCCTGTGCCATAAGGGCGCCGCACCTCGCCCTGACATCGTGAGCCCATGATTCGTCTCGAGAACATCAGCAAGCAGAACGGCCATCAGATCCTGTTCATCGAAGCGTCTGCGGCGCTTCAGAGAGGGGAGAAGATCGGCCTCGTCGGTCCCAACGGCAGCGGCAAGACCACGCTGTTCCGCATGATCACGGGACAGGAGCATCCGGACGAGGGCCAGGTGTCCGTCGATCGGGGCGTGACCATCGGCTACTTCAGCCAGGACGTGGGCGACATGGCGGGCCGCAGCGCCGTGGCCGAGGTGATGGATGGCGCCGGCCCGGTCAGCGCCGTGGCGAGCGAGCTGAAGGAGCTGGAAGCAGCCATGGCCGATCCCGACCGGGCGGACGAGATCGACGAGATCGTGGCACGCTACGGCGAGGTGCAAGGGCGCTTCGAGGAGCTGGACGGCTACGCCCTGGAGGGGCGGGCCCGCGAGGTCCTGGCCGGACTGAGCTTCAGCCAAGAGATGATGGACGGCGACACGGGGGCCCTGTCGGGCGGGTGGAAGATGCGCGTGGCGCTGGCCCGCATCCTGCTCATGCGTCCCGACGCCATGCTGCTGGACGAGCCGAGCAACCACCTGGATCTGGAGAGCCTGATCTGGCTGGAGGACTTCCTCAAGACCTATGACGGCGCGCTGCTGATGACCTCGCACGACCGCGAGTTCATGAACCGCATCGTCACCAAGGTGGTGGAGATCGACGCCGGCGCGTTGACGGCGTACGCGGGCGACTATGAATTCTATGAGCAGCAGCGCGCGCTCAACGAAAAGCAGCAGCAGGCCCAGTTCGAGCGTCAGCAGGCGATGCTCGCCAAGGAGATCAAGTTCATCGAGCGCTTCAAGGCGCGTGCCTCCCATGCCGCGCAGGTGCAAAGCCGCATCAAGAAGCTCGACAAGATCGACCGGGTCGAGCCGCCCAAGCGCCGTCAGACGATCCTGTTCGAGTTCCCGCCGGCGCCACGCTCCGGCGAGGACGTCGTCAGCCTGAAGAACGTGCACAAGAGCTACGGCAGCCGGCGCATCTACGAGGGGCTGGACTTCCTGGTGCGCCGCAAGGAGCGCTGGTGCGTCATGGGCATCAACGGCGCCGGCAAGTCCACGCTGCTGAAGCTGGTGACCGGCTCAGCCGAGCCCGACCACGGCACCGTGGCCGTGAGCAGCACTGTCAGGATGGGCTACTTCGCGCAGCATGCCATGGAGCAGCTCGACGGCGAGCATACGGTCTTCGAGTCCCTGGAGGACGCCTTTCCGCAGGCCGGGCAAGGCTCGCTGCGGGCGCTGGCCGGCTGCTTCGGCTTCTCCGGCGACGACGTGGAAAAGCGCTGCCGGGTGCTGTCGGGCGGCGAGAAGGCCCGGCTGGTGATGGCGAAGATGCTCTACAACCCGCCCAACTTCCTCGTGCTGGACGAGCCCACCAACCACCTGGACATGGCGACCAAGGAGATGCTCATCGCGGCGCTGTCGCAGTACGACGGCTCGATGCTGTTCGTCTCCCACGACCGCCACTTCCTCGCGGCGCTGTCGAACCGGGTGCTGGAGCTGACATCCGACGGCGTCCGCCACTATGGCGGCGGCTATACGGAGTACGTGGCCCGCACCGGCCAGGAGGCGCCGGGCCTGCGCAGCTGAGGCCGCCGGCACGGCGCTGCGGCGCGGCCAAGCCGCCGCCGTCCACCTTGGCGCCGCATTTGCGAGCCTAAGACGGCTGAGCATGACCGCACCACGCCAGGGATCGTTTCGGACGCCGCCGCCGGCCATCCGATCCTTCAAGGAGCGGGTCGGCGCGCTCCGCAACCTCGGCCCCTTTCTGGCGATGGTCTGGCGCACCAGCCCGGCGCTCACGGCCGCCTCGCTCGGGCTGCGGCTGGTGCGGGCGCTCTTGCCGGTGGCGACCCTGTTCATCGGCAAGCTGATCATCGACGGCATCGTGGCGCTGGTGCAGATGCCGGACCGGCCGGCAACCTTCGGCGAATGGCTGGCGAGCGGCCGCCTCGATCGGCTCGGGCTGTTGCTGGCCGCCGAATTTGCGGTCGCAGTGCTGGCGGACGTTCTCGGGCGCCTGGTCTCGCTCATCGACAGCCTGCTCGCCGAGCGCGTGACCAACGCCTCCAGCGTGCGCCTGATGGAGCACGCGGCAACCCTCGACCTGGAGGATTTCGAGGACGCAGATTTCCAGGACCAGCTCGAGCGCGCCCGGCGCCAGACCAGCGGGCGCATGTCGCTCATGACGCTCCTGTTCAGCCAGGCGCAGGACCTGGTGAGCGTGGCGAGCTTTGCCGGCGGGCTGCTGCTCTATTCGCCCTGGCTCGTCGTGCTGCTGCTGGTGGCGCTGCTGCCTGCCTTTCTGGCGGAGGCGCACTTCAACGCCCAGAGCTATTCGCTCGACTATGGGCGCACGCCGGAGCGGCGCGAGCTCGACTACGTCCGCCAGACCGCCGCCAGCGTCGAAACCGCCAAGGAAGTCAAGATCTTCGGCCTCAGCGGCTTCCTCATCGACCGCTACCGGAAGCTCGCCGCCGATTTCTATGCCGCCAACCGCCGGCTCGCGGTGCGCCGGGCGGGCTGGGGCGGCCTGTTCGCCGCGCTCGGCAGCGTCGGCTACTATCTCGCCTACGCCTACATTGCCTGGCGCACGCTGACCGGCACGTTCTCGGTCGGCGACCTGACGTTCCTCTCCGGCTCGTTCCGGCGCCTGCGCACCCTGTTCGAAGGGCTGCTGTCGAGTTTCTCCGCCACGGCGAGCCAGGCGCTCTACCTCAACGACCTGTTCTCGTTCTACGAGGTCAGGCCCGAGATCCTGTCGCCGCCAAACCCGCAGCCGTTCCCGCAGCCCATCCGCCAGGGTTTCGTGTTCGAGGACGTCGGCTTCCGCTATCCGGGCGCCGAGCGCTGGGCGGTGCGCCATATGAGCTTCGCGCTCGATGCCGGCGAGGTTGTTGCGCTCGTCGGCGAGAACGGCGCCGGCAAGACCACCCTGGTGAAGCTGATCGCACGCCTCTACGACCCCGACGAAGGCCGCATCCTGCTCGACGGCCACGACCTGCGTGCCTACGACCTGGAGGCGCTGCGCGCCAACATCGGCGTCATCTTCCAGGATTTCGTCCGCTACAGCCTCACCGCCGCCGACAACATCGCCGTCGGCCGCATCGCCTCGCGCGCCGACCGCGACCGCGTCGCCCGCGCCGCAGCGCGCAGCCAGGCCGACGAGGTGATCGCCAGGCTCCCAAGCGGCTACGATCAGATGATCGGCAAGCGCTTCAAGAACGGCGTCGAGCTGTCCGGCGGCGAGTGGCAGAAGATCGCCATCGCCCGCGCCTACATGCGCGAGGCGGCGGTGCTGATCCTCGACGAGCCGACGGCGGCACTCGATGCCCGCTCCGAGTTCGAGGTGTTCCGGCGCTTCAAGGAGCTCAGCCAGGGCAAGACGGCGATCCTCATCTCCCACCGCTTCTCCAGCGTCCGCATGGCCGACCGCATCCTCGTCCTTGCCAACGGCCGCGTCGAAGCAGCCGGCACGCACGACGAGCTCATCGCCCAGTCCGGCCGCTATTCGGAGCTCTTCGAGCTGCAGGCGGCGGGTTATCGCTGAAAATCATGGAGAGAGAGGCCGTCATAATCGCCGCGCGCCTCGCGACGAATAGGGCGCGCATTCTCCGCACGGTTAGATTTACCCGGGTACAACTATTGCCAAATTTAACCCGGTTGATATTCATGGCCCCTCGTCACTCCGAGACGTCAGCGGCAGGACCACATGCCATGCAAGGTGAAGCAAGGAAGGCCGCCATCGCGGCTTACAAGGAGCGCAAGGCGGCGCCCGGCATTTTTGCCGTGCGCTGTACGGCCACAGGCGAGCGATGGGTGGGGCGCACGCCCGATCTGAGCACGGCGCAGAACCGCCTGTGGTTCACGCTGCGCCACGGCAGCCATCGCCACCACGCGTTGCAGGCCGCATGGCATCGGCACGGTCCCGACAGCTTCGTCATGGAAGACGTCGAGCGGATCGAGGACGAAGCCATCGCCTACGTGCGCGATCGCATCCTGAAGGAGCGGCTCGCCCATTGGCGCACGGCGCTCGGCGCGGAGGCGATCTGAGGTCGGCCTAGTGCGAGTTTTCTGCCCACTCTTATCCGATCGGATAAGAACGGCCGAACGGGACGCGGCGCAGGACGACCGCCGTCACGGCTGCTCCGCCGTGAGCATGGCAACGATGGTTTCGACCACGTCAGGGATGGCGGTCTCGTCGAGCCACATGTGGTAGCGCTTCGCCGGCCCGGCGAGCGCCCACTCGCGCAGCGACAGCACGCTGTTGAGATAAGCCTCCAGGAAGACCATGCGCCGGTTCCGGGTGCGCTCGGGCATGTCCGCCAGCAGTCGCCGCAGGTGCTGCAGGCATCTGAGGTAGCCCGAGTTCAGCCGCCCCTCCAGGGCGGCGATGAACATGTCGCGGTGGGTGAGCGACAGCAGGGCGATGAAGCGTGTGTAGCTCTGCTCGTCGCCACCCAGCTCCTCCGGCAGGTTGATGGAGGGAATGACCAGCGCCTCGACGACCTCGCGGATCGTGCGGGGCCCGCCCGCCGCCTCCAGCGCGTCGAGCTGGGCGTTGCGCCGCTCGTCGATGACGCGGGCCCCATCGGCGACGATCTCGCGAACCAGGGCCTCCTTCGAGCCGAAGTAGTAGGTGAGCGAGCCGTGATTCTTCTGCCCGGAGGCGGCAACGATCTCGCGCACGGTGACGCCGTCGATGCCGTGGCGCGCGAACAGCCGGCAGGCCGTCTGCTTGATCTGCTCCCGTGCGCCTTTCGGCACCCGCTCGTTCATCTTTGCCAACTTGACGCCGCTCCGGCCCATTGTTAGGCCACCTGGATAAGAGAGACAGGCGGCTCCCAGCGCCCTTAACAGATCGGCTCCGCCGGTCAAAGGGGCGGGACCGCCAAGTCGGATCCAAGTCGGATCAGGGTGACGGAGGGAATGGCGCGTTGAGCGGTTTTGATTTTCAGGGGCGCACGGTGCTGGTGGTCGGCGGCTCCAGCGGCATCGGCAACGGCATCGCCCAGCAGTTCCGCGCGCATGGGGCGGACGTTCACGTCTGGGGCACGCGCTCCTCGGCCGCTGACTACCGGCCCGAGGACGGCAGCGACCTCGAAGGACTGCACTATCAGCAGGTGGACGTCGGCGACCGCGAGGCGATTGCCAAGTGCCAGCCGGCGTTCCGGCGGCTGGACGTGCTGGTGCTGAGCCAGGGCACGGTGGTCTACCGGCGCGGCGAGTTCGAGCCGCCGGGGTGGGACCGGGTGATCGGCGTCAACCTGGACAGCGTCATGGCCTGCGCCGTCAAGTTCAAGCCCCTGTTGCAGGAGGCGCACGGCAGCCTGATCGTCATCAGCTCGATCTCGGGCACTCGCGCCAACCTGGGCAATCCCGCCTACGCCGCCTCGAAGGCGGGCGCCATCAGCCTGACCAAGAGCCTGGCGGCTGCGTGGGCCGGGGACCGGATCCGGGTCAACGGCATCGCCCCCGGACTGGTCGACACCAAGCTCACCAAGGTCACCACGGAGAACCCCAAGCGGCTCGAGGCAACGCTGGCGGCGATCCCCATGGCCCGCATGGGCACGCCGGAGGACATGGCGGGCGCCGCCCTGTTCCTGGCCTCACCCTATGCCGCCTACGTCTGCGGCCAGACCATCACGGTGGATGGCGGGCTCACCCTGTCCTGAGGGACCCGCCGGCCGGCGGCGCGACCGCGGGGCCGGCGCCCCTTTCCTGACGTGGCCAGCGTATCGGCCGGCCGTTGCCCGCCCCGGCGTCGGGACCGGCACACGCGGCCAGATCGGACGAGATCTCCCATGCTGATCGAACGCAAGCAGACCTACGAGGAGATGTGCGCGGCGTTCCGCTGGCGCATTCCCGCCGCCTACAACATCGCCCACGACGTGAGCGATCGCCACGTGGCGGCGACACCCGACGGCGTCGCCCTCATCCATGAGCAGGCGGACGGCACGGTCGAGACCTACACCTTCCTCGCCGTGCAGCGCGCCGCCAACCGCATCGCCAACCTGCTGCGCCACGTCGGCGTCGGCCAGGGCGAGCGCGTCATGATCCTGCTCGGCCAGGACCCGGCGACCGCCATCGCCCACCTCGCCTGCTGGAAGTCCGGGATCGTGTCGATCCCGACCTCGATCCTGTTCGGAGCGGATGCGCTGCTCTACCGGCTCAACGACGCAGGCGCCAAGGTCGTCATCACCAACCGCGAGAACTACGCCAAGATCGCCGAAATCCGCGATCAGGCGCCGGGTCTCGCGGCGGTGTTCCTGATCGACGGCGACGACGTCGGGGCGCAGTCGCTCTGGGGCAGCGCCGAGCGGGCGTCGGACCGGTTCGACACGCTCTCCCTCACGCCCGACACGCCCGCCTTCATCAGCTACACGTCCGGCACGACCGGGCTGCCGAAGGGCACGCTGCACGGCCATCGGGTGCTCATAGGCCATATGCCGGGCGTGGAGTTCATGCTCGACTTCTTTCCCCAGCCCGGCGACATCACCTGGTCGCCCGCCGACTGGTCATGGCTGGCGGGCCTCATGAACATCCTCATGCCCGGCTGGTACGCGGGCGTGCCGGTGCTGACGTGGCGCGCATCGAGCTTCGATGCCGACGAGGCGCTGCGGATGATCGCCAAGCACCAGGTCCGCACGGCGATGCTGACGCCGACCATGCTCAAGCTGATGCGCCAGTCGGGCTCCGCCCACCTGCGCGACGTCAAGCTCCGCGCCGTCGTGTCGGGCTCCGAGGCGGTCGGCAAGGACCTGCTCGAGTGGGCCAACGGCACCCTCGGCATCAACATCAACGAGGGCTTCGGCCAGACCGAGTGCAACATGGCCATGGGCAATTGCTGGCAGGTGCTGCCGCCCAGGCTGGGGTCGCTGGGCAAGGCCGTGCCGGGCCAGGCAGCGGCCATCGTCGACGACGCCGGCGAGGAGCTGCCGCCGGGCACGACGGGCAACCTCGCCTTCCGTCGCGGCCACCCAGCCATGTTCCTCGAATACTGGAAACGACCGGAGGCGACGGCGGAGAAATACGCCGGCGACTGGATGATCACCGGCGACATGGCGACCATGGATGACGACGGCTACTTCTGGTACCAGGGCCGCGGCGACGACGTGATCACCAGCTCCGGCTACCGCATCGGGCCGGGCGAGATCGAGGACGCACTGGTGCGCCATCCTGCCGTGGTGATGGCTGCGGCCATCGGTGTGCCGGATCCGGTGCGCACCGAGACGATCAAGGCCTTCGTCATCCTGGCGCCCGGCCACGCCCCGAGTGCGGAGCTTGCCGACGACATCCGCAAGACCGTGCGCAGCCGTCTGGCAAAGCACGAGTATCCGCGCGAGATCGAGTTCATCGACGCTATGCCGATGACCACCACCGGCAAGATCCTGCGCCGCGAGCTGCGCGAGCGCGAAAAAACAAAGGTGAGGACGTCCTGACGTCAGGCCGCGCCGGGGTGCGAGCGCGGGCCGGCGGACAGTCAAGCAGAGGAAGGAAACGATGAGACAGATGATTTGCGCGGCCGGCCTGGCCGCCGTGCTGGGCCTGCCCGCCGCAGCCAACGCCCAGGGAACGCCGAGCGAGATCAAGATCGGCCAGACCATGCCCTACAGCGGCCCTGCCTCCGCCTACGGCGTCATCGGCCGGGTCGAGGCGGCCTATATCGACATGATCAACGACAAGGGCGGCATCAACGGGCGCAAGGTCAAGTTCATCAGCCTTGATGACGCCTACTCGCCGCCGAAGACGGTGGAGCAGACCCGTCGCCTCGTGGAGCAGGACGAGGTCCTGGCCGTGTTCGGCAGCGTCGGCACGCCGACTAATCTCGCCGTCCACAAATATCTGAACAACAAGAAGGTGCCGCAGCTGTTCGTGTCCACCGGCGCGACGATCTGGACCGAGTTCAAGACCTACCCCTGGACCATCGGCTGGCTGCCCGACTACGAGTCCGAGGCCAAGATCTACGCCAAGTACGTGCTCAAGGAGCGGCCGAACGGCAAGATCGCCATTCTCTACCAGAACGACGATTCCGGTCGCGACTACCTGCGCGGCTTCAAGGCCGGGCTCGGCGCCGACAACGCCAAGCGCATGATCGTGGCTGAGGCGAGCTACCAGGTGAGCGACGCGACCGTCGATTCCCAGATCCTGACGCTGCAGGCGTCGGGTGCCGACGTGCTGTTCACCCACGCCACGCCCAAGTTCGGTGCCCAGGCGATCCGCAAGGTCTACGAGATCGGCTGGAAGCCGCTGCACGTCATCAGCACCAACACCAACACCGTGGCCGGCACGCTCGCACCCGCCGGGCTGGAGAAGTCGCAAGGGCTGATCTCGGCCTTCATCCTGAAGGATCCGAGCGACAGCCGCTGGCAGAACGATCCGGATTATCAGGCCTATCTCGCCTTGCTGAAGAAGTACGCGCCCACCGTCGACGACAAGGACTCCTGGGCCGCCTACGGCTATATCGCCGCCCAGGGGCTGGTGAAAGTGCTGGAGCAGTGCGGCGACGACCTCTCCCGGGAGAACATCATGAAGCAGGCGCGCAACCTCAACTTCACGCCCGGCATGCTGCTGCCCGGAATCAAGGCGGCGACCAGCCCGGACAACGGCTCGCCGCCGATCAAGAGCATGCAGCTGTCGCGTTTCGAAGGCACCACCTGGAAGCCCACCGGCGAAGTCATCACCGCCGGCGACTGAGCCGGCAGCTGCGGCCGCCGCCTGAAGCAACGAGACGCCCCGGAGCCATCACGGCCACCCGGGGCGCCCATTCACGGAGGAGAGCCCGATGAAGCGCCTGACGCTGACCTTCGACAATGGCCCGGAGCCGCCGTTCACCCATCACGTGCTGGACGTGCTCGCCGCCCACGGCATCAAGGCCACGTTCTTCGCCATCGGCAGCAATCTGAGGCTGAAGCCCGAGGCGCACGCCGCCTTGCGGCGGGCCAAGAGCGAGGGCCACCGCATCGGCAACCACACCTACTACCACGCCTATTCGTTCGGCGACGTGGACCGGGACGATGCGGTGGAGTTCGAGGTGGCGCCGACCTTCGCCCAGCTCGGCGACCTCGCCGATCCGGCCCTGCTGGTGCGGCCCTATTGCTACGGCGGCGTGCTCGACAGCCGCGTGTTCAAGCCCGTCGACGTCGAGGCCTTCCTCGCCGGCGGCTACACCTGCGTGCTGTACAACTCGGTGCCGCGGGACTGGGAGGGCGGTGACTGGGACAAGCGTGCGCTCGCCGACATGGCGACCCGCGAATGGACCACCATGGTGCTGCACGACATCGCCATGAACCCCGGCGGCGTGGCCGAGCAGCCCATCGCCAAGCTCGACGGCTTCATCCGCCAGGCCAAGGCCGCGGGCTACGAATTCACGCAGGCGTACTCGCCGGACGCGGTGCTGATCGCGGCCGGCAAGATCCTGCAGCCGATCGACCACCTGGTGACGCAGCGCACGGCCGGCGGAGCGGCGGCCCAGCCGCGGGTTCCCAACCCGTTGTTCAACCGCCGCGGCTAAGGACGACCGGGACTCGACGGCTCCCGCTCCATTTGCGATGTGGAACGCTGCAATACGATAAACCGGCCGGGAGGACGCAATGACGAGCGCCGAGCAGACCGAGGGCGGGGCAACGCCCGGCTTTGATACGCAGGCGGTCACCGCGTGGCTGACGCGCCAAACCAGCGAGCTCGAGCCGCCGTTCGCGTGGACGCGCCTGCCCGGCGGCCATTCCAATCTCAGCTACATGATCGAGGACAGGAACGGCCGCAAGGCGGTGATCCGCCGGCCGCCGCTTGGCGAGCTGCTGCCCAAGGCGCACGACATGGGCCGCGAGTGGAAGCTGATCACCGCGCTCGGGCCGACGCCGGTGCCGGTGCCCCGGGCGATCGCCTTCTGCGACGACAAGAGCGTCACCGGCGCCCACTTCTACGTCATGAGTCATGTCGACGGCCGGCCGCTCTACACCGCCGAGGACACCGACCGTCTCGTGCCCGAGGGCCAGCGGGTCAAGCTCGCCCATTCGTTCATCGACGTGCTGGCCGATCTGCACGCGCTCGATCCAGACACGGTCGGTCTCGGCGACCTCGGCAAGCGCGACAGCTATGTCGGTCGCCAGCTCAAGACCTGGTACCAGTCGTGGACGGCCTCCGTCGCGCCTGCCAAGTACGACGATCCAAGGGCGCATACGCTGCAGAAGTTCTTCCTCGAGAACCTGCCCGACCAGGGACCGGCCCGCGTCGTGCACGGCGACTACGGCCTGCACAACTGCCTGACCGGTCCGGAGCACACCATCGCCGCGGTGGTCGACTGGGAGATCTCCACGCTCGGCGATCCGCTGGCCGATCTCGCCTACGCGCTCAACACCTGGCCCGATCCCGAGCAGGGCTTCCCGGTCGTCCCGGATAGCGCGACCGCCGTGCCCGGCTTCCCGCTGCGCCGCGAGCTGGCCGCGCGCTATGCCGAACGCACCGGGCGGGACCTGTCCCGGCTCGACTATTATGCCGGTTTCAACCGGTGGAAGACCGCGGCGATCGTTCACGGCGTCTACGCCCGCTACAGGGAGGGCAAGAAGAGCGCGGAGGGCGTCGATCTCGACCACCTGCGCGGCCGCATCGACCAGAACCTGGCCTGGGCCGCGGAAGCCATCGAGCGCCTGCTGGCCCGGGGCTGATCCGGTCACTCGAGTGGATGGACGGTCGCGTCAAGCCCGGCCATGACGTTGAAGATAAAGGCTTTCCGCCTCCATCACGTCTTGGCCGCGCTTGCCCCGACCACCCGTCGCGCTCAAAGAATCATGGTCCCAGATGGGCCTGCCGCGCCGGCGTGCGCACTGCCGACATTGCGCCGGTCAACGCCTTCCTCATCCAGATGCCGCAGGCCATCGGGCCAGAGTCCGCGCAATCGCTTCCTTCACCTGTGCAAGCGACGGCGGCTGCGCTTCAAAATAGCTGCCGAACCGGGCGGCCAGGCCAGCGAGTTCCGCGCCCGAAAGAGCGGCCAGGGCGTTCGGCGTGACGTCGGCGCCCACGACCTCCCAAATGACCTCGCAGCATTCGTGGGGTGAGGCGAGGGCGAACGGTATGGGCGGGCAGACCGCCTCCGCGAACGCCTCGCCCATCGCCGTTTCGAAGTCCGCTCGCCAATTCCGATCCACGCTCGTTCCCTTCACTGTTCGCTCCGGCTGGAGGATGCCGCTGACGAGCGGCTGCGGACAGCCGGATTTGAGTGGGCTTCAGGCGCTCACGGGCGGCTCGGATGTACCGTTCCAAGAGAGAAGGGGCCCCTATTCTGTCGCGGCAGCATGGACGACATCGCGCAGGTCCTGCGGGGTCGTCAGACGCGCTTCGAACCAGAAGCGCGCGTTCGAATGCGTGCACGTCAAGTCGATACCATCCGGATCGATGCCGCAGACGGCCCAGTTGCCGGCTCCGGCGCCTGCCCGGGTCGCGAGCCGAGCCGGGAGGCCGGCCGTCGAATTCAAGCGGTCGACCAGGGCGTCTTCAGCGTCGACCAGCGCCTCCGCGCCCGACAGATCCGTGCGGAGCGTTTCCGGCGTGACGTCCGTCACCGCGTTCCTGGCCGGCCCGCCATTGAATTGCAGATCTTCGATCAGCAGGCGGTAAAGCAGCGCATCCGGCAAGGAGAGATAAAGCTTTGCCTTGGGAAAGCGAGCCGCATACCGATCCTTGGCGCGATCGAGCTCACGATCCGCAATTCGCACAGCACAGCCAACGAGCGTCAGGCGAGGCTTCGTTAGCACATCGGATTTGCCGGGTGCGAAAAGCGTCAGTGAAACCCTGTTGTCCACCGCGATATTGCGGGCGTGCAGCGCAAGGCCTGCGACGAAAAAATACGGCGTGCCGCTCGGTTCGACAGCAATATTGGTCACCGTACTGTAGGGATAGCCGCTTGGATCGAGTGTTGCCAACGACGCCGTCGGCCCCGTTCTGAGTAGATCTCGAGCTATTTTTAATGATTCAAATGGCCGAGCCATATCCTCAGCGATCGGCAGGCCTCGCGGCGTGATAACGTTCTGTACTGATTGCAACGCTCAATCTCCTGCATATCCGCCTCATCTCCTCGATCCGCCGAGTAAAATACACTCCATATTTCTCTACACTGACCTGCAAAGTATGCGCTTGCGCTTGGGCCGGGCAGACGTAAGATACTTGCAAGCGTCCAGTCGACCGTCAGCCATCCATACGCGCGTCCGCCGATCCGGATGCAGGGGCCGCACCACCGCGCGCCGCTTCCGTTCATGCGGGAGCCATGCCTTCTGCATGCACGCCGCAGCTTGCCGCGCGGTGTTCCACGGGCGGACGATCAACGGGCAGGAATCCATGGCGACGGAGCACCGGCGCCACGCCGAGAAACCGGGTGCCCAACGTGCCGGATCTGCTCGACGAGCGCTACGCGACGTGGGGCCAGAGCTTCGGGACGGGGGCGAATGTGTGCGCCGGCCGGGGCCGCTCCCAGGGGCTGAGCGCGACGGCGACGTTTTCGGCGACGGTCGCGCGCAGGGCTTCCCCCCTCAGGCCGCCAGCTCGATGCCGAGCTCGGCCCAGATGGTCTCGTACAGGGCGTTGAAGCGCTGCTGCTGGCGGATCTTCAGTGGGTGGCGCAGCTCGGACGGGATGCCGACGTGGTGGATCGACTTCACGCGGCCCGGCCGGCTGGTGATGACGACGATGCGGTCGGCCATGGTGATGGCCTCGCCCACGTCGTGCGTCACCAGCACCACGCTGCAATGGCGCTCGCGGATGATGCGGGCCATGTCGGCTTGCAGGATCAGACGGGTCTGGCTGTCGAGCGCCGAGAACGGCTCGTCGAGCAGGATGACATCCGGGCTGAAGGCCAGCGTCCGCATGAAGGCGACGCGCTGGCGCATGCCGCCGGAGAGCGCCGACGGGCGGCTGTCCTCGAAGCCCTTCAGGCCGTAGGCCTCGATCAGTTCGCGGGCGACGCGCTCGGCCTGCTTGCGCGGCACCTTGCGGATCTGGAGGCCGATGATGACGTTGTCGAGCACCGTCCGCCACGGCAGCAGAAGGTCCTTCTGCAGCATGTAGCCGACGTGGCCGGTGGCGCTGGTGACCGGCTTGCCGTTGACGTGGATGGTGCCGCGCGTCGGCTCGAGCAGGCCGGCGATGATATTGAACAGCGTGGTCTTGCCGCAGCCGGACGGGCCGACGATGGCGACGACCTCGCCCTTGCCGAGCTCGAAGCCGATGTCGGCGATGGCGTTGACCGGCGCGTCGGACTCGGCCTCGAAGGTCATGCCCACGCCCTGGGCGCGGAGGACGATTTCGGTTTCAGGCCCGCTCATGGACAGCCTCCTTCGCCATGGCGTTTCTCGCCAGGAAATCGAGCACCAGACGATTGAACAGGGGAGGCTCCGAGCGGGACAGCGCGTGGCCGCCGCGCGGCAGCTTCACCAGCTCCGAACCGTCGATCCGCTCGGCGATCGTGTCCGACGCGTAGGGCGGCGTCAGCAGGTCGTCCTCGGTCACCAGCACCATCGTCGGGCAACGGATGCGGTCGTAGTACGGCATGCCGTCGAAGGCGAGGATGCCGGTGATGCGGGCGTCGATGATCGCCTGCGTCGTCGAATTGGCGATGCTCGCGGCAATCTCCGCATCGAGCGCGGCCTCGTTGTCCCGGATGTAATAGGGCGGATAGAGGAACAGCGGCGTAGTGCGGTGGTATTCGGCCGTGCCCATGGCGTGGCCGACACGGCGGCGCATCTCCAGGCAGCGCGCCATGTGCGGATCGCGCACGGCCCAGGTGGCGTAGAGCACCAGGCTGGCGATGCGATCCGGGGCGATGGCCCCCAGCACCTGGCCGATGGCGCCGCCGGTCGAATGGCCGACGAGATGCGCCTTGTTGATGCCGATGGCGTCCATCAGGCGCAGCAGGTCGTCGGCCATCAGCTCGACCGAGTAGCGGCCCTCCCAGCGCGTGCTCTTGGCGGTGCCACGATGGTCGTGCAGCACCACCTGATGGCGCTCGGCGAAGGCGGGCACGTTGGGCGCCCAGTAGGAGGCAGCGCCGCCGAGGCCCGCCACCAGCAGCACCGGCTCGCCCACGCCCATGATGTCGTAGTGGATGTCGATGTCCGGAAGCTTGGCCAGCGGCATGACGCTCCTCCCTATCGCCATGTCATGCGGCGCTCGACCTGCCCGACGATGAAGTCGAGCACCAGGGCGAGGATCATGAGCGCAAAGATGCCGCCCCAGACCGCATTGAGGTTGTACAGAGTTCCGGAATAATAGACGTAGTATCCAAGCCCCGATTCGGCGGAGATATACTCGCCGACGACGGCGCCGATCATGGCGAAGCCGATGTTCAGCCGGAACGCCGAGGCGATCCACGGCAGCGAGCCGGGCAGGATGACCATGCGGAATATCTGCAGGCGGCTGGCGCCGAGCGCCTTCAGCATGCGCACGTAGTCGGTGTCCACTTCCCGGGCGCCGGCAGCACTGGTGATCATGGCAACGATGAAGGTGATGATCGCCGCGACCGCGATCTTCGATTCGATGCCGATGCCGAACCAGACGATGATCAACGGCGCCAGAGCGATCTTGGGAAGGCCGTTGAGGGCCACCAGCACCGGCCGCAGCACGCCGGCCGCGGTCGGCGACAGCCACAGCAGCAGGCCCGCCGCCGACCCCAGGATGCTGCCGATCAGGAAGCCGATCACCGTCTCCTGGGCGGTGACCCAGCTGTCGCGCAGCAGCGATCCGCTGGTCAGCCCCTTGACCAGTTCGCGCCAGATGCCGGAGGGCTGGCCATAGAGGTAGACCGGGATCCACTCCGCCCGGATGGCGATCTCCCACAGGCCGAGGAAGGCCACCAGCAGGACGAGTTGGTAGGCCAGGATGCGGCCGCGCAGGGAGGCCTTGCGCTTCGGCTTGGCCACGGCGGCCTTCGCCGCCCGCGGCGCCGGCGGCGCCATCGCGTCGGTCGAGGACATGTCAGCCTCCGACATAGGCCGTGGTGGCGATCTCGACCAGGAACTCGGGCCGGACCATGTCTGCCTTGATACAGTAGCGGGCCGGCGGATTGGTCGGAAAGTACTCCTTGTAGACTGCGTTCATCGCCGCGTAGTCGGCGAGATCTTTCAGAAAGATCTGGTTGAAGACCACATCCGCCAGCGTGCCGCCGCCGGCCTCGACCACCGACTTGATGGTATCGAGGACGAACCGGGTCTGCGCCGTCGCGTCGCCCGGGCCGACGGCGTTGCCGTCCGGGCCGATGGCGAGCGTGCCGGACACGTAGATGAAGCCGCCGGCCTTGGTGCCGGGGCTGTAGGGAGCGAGCGGCGGCGGCGATCCGGGCGGGATGATCGTCTCGAACGGCAAGGCAACGTCTCCTGTCGGGAAGGACTGGGCTGGTTTAGGCGGCGAGGTCCGGCCTGCAGGCGGCGGCGATATCGTCGACCGTGGCGGTCCAGCCGAAGAACTGCTCGACGTTGTAGATCGTCGCCTGCTGGATGAAGTCCGGCCCGGCCTGGTAGCAGGCGTCGCGGACCAGGACAGGGAAGAACTCCTTGAAGAAGGCGTCGCGGATGGTCGACTCCACGCAGACGTTGGTGGCGACGCCGCAGACGAGCAGCGTGTCGATACCGCGGCTGCGCAGGATGCTGTCCAGCGCCGTTCCGGCAAAGCCGCTGTAGCGCGGCTTGGGCACGACGATGTCGGCATCCTCCGGCGTAAGGCCGTCGACGAGTTGATAGTCCCAGCCGCCCTTGGTCAGGAGCTTGCCGGCCAGCTCCGGCCGGTTGCGCATGAGCTTGAGCGAATTGCCCTTGCGCTGGTTGACGGAGCCCGCCCCACCGGCCTCCTTGAGCGCAGGATCCCAGCCGTTCTGCAGCCAGACCACCTGCACGCCGGCGCCGCGCACGGTGTCGACGAGCCGGCGGATGATCGGGATCACTTGTTCGGTCGGCGCAAGATCGACGCCCAGATGCGAAAAGTAGCCGCCCGGCGAGCAATAGCCGTTCTGCATGTCGACGACGATCAAGGCGGATCGGCTGAGCTCGAAGCCGACCGCCTCCGGGCGGGCAGGCAGGTTCAACGACATGGGTTGCGCTCCCTCAGCAGAACGTCCAAGTTCGCCCGTCGACGGATTCGGAACTCCTGCAAGTATTCAAAAGGTCTTGGCTGGCATTTGCGAACAGCAACCGCGTTCGGGTCCGCCCATTTCTGCTGAGGCCGATCAGGCGCCACGACGACTGCACCGCGACGCGCCGGCCTGCGAACGGTCAGGGCTCAGCCCGATTTGCCGAGCTTGGCCACCGCCTTCTCGGCGAAGCTGTTGTCGACCATCTCCTCGTACGGCCGGGCCTGCTTGATGGAGCCGCCGTCGAGCTCGAAGGCGAGGTCCGCATCCCATTCCTGCTTGGAGAGGGTCGGACTCTTGGGGATCGCCTTGGAGCGCACGAGCAGGTTCTCCGCCGCCGAGCGGATGACCGCCTCGGTGAGCTGCGGGAACTCCTTCAGCGCCGACGAGACGAACAGCTCGCGGTCGGTGTGCAACGCCGCCTGGGTCTCGGCCAAGGCGTCGCAATAGGCCTGGATCAGTCCCGGGTCCTTGTCCACCAGAGCGCGGGTGGCGATGGTCGAGGTGAAGGCCGCCGGCTCGATGAAATCGCCGAGCGACAGCACCGGCTCCAGGCCGAACTGCGCCTTGGCGATGCTCACGTCCCATTCGAACATCGAGGCGAAATCGGCGCGCCCATCGAGCACCGCCTGGGCCTGCGCGCCCTGCGGCAGCTGCAGGAACTTCACGCCGGCCGTCTCCGGGGTCAGGCCGTTCTTCTTGAGGACATAGGTCGGCACCTGCATCGTCGATGACGGGAACTTCAGGGTCGCGATGGTCTTGCCCTTGAAATCCTCGACGCCGGCGACCTTGGTGCCGGGCTTGGCCACCGCCCACATGGCCATGCCGCCGACGATCTTGGCGACGTTGACGACCTTGGCGCCTTCATTGGCGGCGTTGACCGACATGCCGGTGCCGGTGACCGCAAACGAGGCGTTGCCGGAGAGCACGACCGGCACCGCCGCGGCGATGCCGCCGGCCGAGGCGATGGTGACGTCGAGGCCATGCCTGGAGAAGAAGCCACCCTGCTTGGCCGCGTAGATCGAGGCGTAGATGCCGAGGTGGATGGCCTCGGAAATCTTCACCACCTTGGCGCCCTCGGCCGAGGCACTGCCCATCCGGCCGAGGGCCATCGCCACACCCGCCGCGCCGGCGCCAAGCAGCACGGTCCGTCGACTGGCCGAAGCCAGGGCCGGCTTGGGAAACTGCGTCTCGTGGCGGTCCGCCATTCACCTCTCCTTGCATTTGATGAAGGGAGGCTACGGATGGGCAGGCGTTGTTAAAAGTTCAGAATTGGTCATGACGGAATGCCGAAAAGGCAACACGTCCGGTTCAAGTCGAACCCGTCCGGGGATCGTTCGTCGCGCGCGGCGGCGGCGACAAGCCTTTGATCTCCTTGGTGAGCTGCTTCAGGAATTCGCCGGCCGCGTGTGGCAGCGGCCGGTCGCGGTGGACGCTGATGCTGGACCGCGCCACCTCGAATTCCGGCTCCGCGATCGGGATGGCGACGAGGGCGCCCGAGCCCAGCTCCTTGATCACCGTCAAGGCCGGCATGAAGGCGACCGCCCGCCCCGTCGCCGCCATGCGCTGGGTCAGCTCCAGCGAATTGGTGGTGACGATGATGTTGGGCGCCAGCCGCCGCTTGGCGACGGCCCGCTCGAAGATCTGCCGCAGGACGAAGCTGTGGTCCGACATGGCCAGCGGCTGGCTGCAGATGTCGGCGAACGTCACGTGCGACCGCCCTGCGAAGGCATGCGCGGACGACACCAGGCAGTAGATCGGCTCTGCGTATTCGGCGATCACCTGGATTTCCGCCCGCGGCGGCGCGTTGAAGGCGATACCGATATCGGCCTCGTCCTCCAGCAAGGCCTCGACGATCCGGTCCGTCGAGGCCGTGACGATCTTGAACGACACGCCGGGATAACGTGCGTTGAACTGCGCGATAATCTCCGGCAACAGCCCCGACACGAAGCCCTCGATCACCCAGACGCTGACCTCGCCGCGGCGCAGCCCGCGCAGATCGTCGATGGAGGTGCGGGCGCGGTCGAGATCCCGAAAGATGCGATGCGTCTGGCGAGCCAGGACGACGCCGGCCGCGGTCGGCTGGACCCCCAGCTTGGAGCGCTCGAACAGGACGACGTCGAGCTCGTGCTCGAGCTGGGCGATCTGCCGGCTGACGGCGGACGGCGCCACGTGCAGCCGGTCCGCCGCCTTGCGGATCGAGCCCAGCTTGGCCACTTCATTGAAATACCTCAGGGTCAGGAAACGCACGCCGCCACCTCGTCTGAGCGCATCATGTCAGAGAGTGGGGTATCGCTTCCCGCGATGCGGCTCCACCGGCTCCTGCACGGTTTGCGCCCGAGAGCTATTCCGCAGCCACGCGCTGGGCCGACGCGAGGTAGACGCCGATCAGCTCCGTGAGTTCGCCCATGAGCCGCGGGCGCACGGCCGGCTCCTCCTCCTCGATGCGCGTCAGCCCCTTGAGGATGTGCAGCAGCACGAACGCCATGGCCTCGGCCTTCGTCCGCGTGAGCGTGGGAATGGCCGCCTCCAGCGTATCGGCCATGGCGGCAAGCACGGCGGCGCGAAACGCCTTGCGCCGGTCGCCGCTGCCGCTGCCGCTGCCGCTGCGGGCATCGATGAGATCGATCGCCAGGCTGCGTCGCGTCTGCTGTGACAGCCGGAAGTCCACCAGCGCCTGGGCAAGCTCCTCCGGCTTCAGGGTTCCGGCTCGCGCGCGCAACGCGGCGAGCCCCTCCAGGGCATGGCTCACGTACTGCTGCAGCAGCGCGTCGGCGAGGGCCTCCTTGGACGGGAAGAAGCGATAGAGCGAAGCGGTCGCCGTGCTGGAGCGCGTGGCGATCTCGGCCATGGTGGCCGCGTCATAGCCCTTCTCCGTGAACACCTCGACGCCGGCTTGCATGATCGCGGCGACGCGCAGGTGCCCCCGCCGCCGCTTTGGCTCCTGTCCCCTGGTCGGGAGCGCCGTTGACATATGAGAGACCGCCCTCTAGTTTCTCGTTATGAGAGGATACCCTCTCATTTCTAGCATGATGCGGTCCGAGTCTGTAAGGGGGATGCGATGATCGATGTCCGCCGGCGGTCCTTGCCCATGCCGCGCCTGGGGCGCCTGCAACCGGCCCCGCAATGGGCCGCGCTGATCGGCCTGTCCGCCGCGCTGTCCCTTCTCCTGACCTGGATCGGCTTGCCGGCCGCCCTGCTGCTCGGCCCGCTGCTGGCCGGCATCGCGTTCACCACCGCTGGCGGCAATATTCAGCTTCCCGGCCACGCCTTCGCCCTGGCCCAGGGCCTCGTCGGCTGCATGATCGCGGGCATGCTGCCGGGATCGATCTCGGGCGATGTCATCCACGATTGGCCGCTGTTCGCGGTGGGCGTGCTGTCCGTCATCGCGGCGAGCGGTGGCCTCGGCTGGCTGATGACGCGGCTGCGTGCCCTGCCCGGCACCACGGCCGTCTGGGGGCTGAGTCCCGGGGCGGCGACGGCGATGACGCTGCTTGCGGAGAACACCGGCGCCGACGTGCAGCTGGTCGCGCTCATGCAGTACACGCGCGTCATCATGGTGACGGCGATCGCCTCGGTCGTCGCCAAGGCGTGGGGTGCAGGCGCAACGCCTGCGTCCGCCGCCATTACCTGGTTTCCCGCCGTCGCCTGGGTGCCGTTGGCCGAGACGCTGGCGCTTGCCGCCTTCGGGCCGTGGCTCGCCAGCCGCCTGCGCATGCCGGCGCTCACCCTGTTGTTTCCGCTGATCGCCGGCATCTGCCTCGTCCGCCTCGGCTGGATGACGATGGCGCTGCCACGCTGGCTGGTGGCGATGGCCTATGCGTGCATCGGCTGGCGGATCGGCCTGCGCTTCACCCGGCCGCTGCTGCTCCACGCGGCCAAGGCGCTGCCACGCATCGTGGCCTGCACGCTGGCGCTGATCGCCATCTGCGGCGGCCTGGCCGCCCTGCTCGTCGCCGGCGCCGGCATCACGCCGCTGACCGCCTATCTCGCGACCAGTCCCGGCGGCGCCGATTCCGTGGCGATCATCGCCGCGGCCGGCAACGTCGACGTGCCCTTCGTGATGACGATGCAGATGGTCCGCTCCATCGTCGTGCTCATCGCCGGGCCGGCCATGGCGCAGTTCGTCGCCAGCCGCAGCGGCACCGGCAACGCCCCGTCCGACACCTGATAGAGCGCGCGCAGCACGTCGCATCGCGCCGACACCGGAGCCTCCATCATGGACTACGTCGCTCGCTTTCTCGCCGGCGCCCTGCTCTGCAATTGCATTCCACACCTGGCGTGCGGCCTGCGCGGCGAGGTATTTCCGACGCCGTTCGCCAGGCCACGCGGCAAGGGCCCGTCGTCTCCGCTGGTCAATGTCCTCTGGGGCGCCCTGAACTTCGTTCTCGGCGCGTGGCTGCTGGCCGACTATCCGGTGGCGGCGGGCCTCGATCCCGGCTTCGGTGCGCTGATGCTCGGCGCTCTGGCCATCGGCATCTACCTGTCGCTCCACTTCGGCAAGGTCAGGCAGCACAGCTCCGCGACCTGACGGCCCTGCCGCCGGCGCGAAACGCGCCGCAGCCGCACAGCCCCGACTACGTCACGGCCTTCGCGGCGGTCTCCTTGCGGGCGGCCGCCAGCGCATCCGCCAGCGTGCCTTCGAAATGCACGGCCGGCGGCCGAACGCCGTGGGCGAGCAGGACGCGGCGCACCGCCGGCGGCGCGCCGGCGATGTAGACGGACGCCCGATGCCGGTGCGCCTTGCGGGCAAAGCCCTCGATGGTGGCGGCGGCGGTCGAATCGATCACCGGCACGGTCGAGAAGTCCACCACATAGGCCTTGGGATGCTCGCCGATCCGGTCGAGCGCCGCGGCGACGCTCGCCGCAGCACCGAAAAAGAACGCGCCGGAGATCCGGTAGACGACGATGTCCGGATCCGAGGCGAGCGCCGGGTCGTAGCGCGGTGGCCGGTCACCGTTGGCGGTGTCGGCGACATCGTCCTCGACCAGGGGCAGCGGACGCTCGATCGTCACCGCCCGCGCCATGTGGTGCAGGAACAACAGCGCCCCGAGCCCGAAGCCGACCAGAATGCCTTCGGTCAGGTCACGCAGCACGACGAGCAGGAAGGTGGCGAGCAGCACCACCGCATCGCCGCGCGAGGCCCGCAGCAGCGTGGCGACCTCGGTCTTCTCCGCCATGTTCCAGGCCACGACCACGAGCACGGCGGCGAGCGCCGAAAGCGGGATGTAGCTCGCCAGCGGCGCTGCCACGAGCATGAACAGCAGCAGGAACAACGAATGGAAGACGCCGGCCAGCGGCCCGCGCGCGCCGGCCCGCACGTTGGTGGCGGTGCGCGCGATGGTGCCGGTGACGCAGATGCCGCCGAATAGCGACGAGGCGATGTTGGCCGCGCCCTGCGCCACCAGTTCCGCATTGGACCGGTGCCGGCTACCGCTCATGCTGTCGGCCACCACGGCTGAGAGCAGGCTCTCGATGCCGCCGAGCAGCGTGAACGACAGCGCCGCCGGCAGCACCGCCACCACCTTGGCGAGCGATAGCGCCGGCAGATGCGGCGCCGGCAACACCTGCGGAATGCCGCCGAAGCGGGTGCCGATGGTCTCGACCGGCAGGCCGAAGGCAAAGGCCAGAACGGATGCCAAGGCCACGGCGATGAGGAAGGCCGGCCAGTGCGGCCGCAGCCGGCGGACGATGACGATGGTTCCGATCGCCAGCGCAGCGACGCCGGCGGCGGCTGCGTTGATCGTCGGCAGCGCCTGGCCCAGCGCCTCCAGCTTGGGAATGAACGGGCCGGGCTCCGGGCCGGCAAGGGTGAGCCCGAGCAGATCCTTCAGCTGGCTGGCGAAGATGATGACGGCGATGCCGGAGGTGAACCCCACCGTCACCGGATAGGGGATGTACTTGATGAAGGTGCCGAGCCGCAGCACGCCGACCGCCAGCAGCATCAGCCCGGAGAGGAAGGTCGCGAGGATCAGGCCGTCGAGACCGTGCTGCTGCACCGTCGCTGCGACCAGCACGATGAAGGCGCCCGCCGGCCCGCCGATCTGGAAGCGGCTGCCGCCGAGCGCCGAGACGACGAAGCCGCCGACGATCGCGGTGTAGAGGCCGCGGTCCGGCGTCACCCCGGAGGCGATGGCGATCGCCATGGACAGCGGCAGCGCCACGATCGCGACCGTCAGCCCGGCGATCGCGTCGGCCTTCAGGTCACCGAGGCCGTACGGCTCACGCAGCCGGGTGACGAGCTTGGGTGTGTAAAGCTCTATGAATGTGGGCTCACGGCTCCGAGCAATCATGGTCTCCACTCTTTCGCGCAGACGCGGCGGGATCAGTCCCGCACGCGCCGCCGTCGGCGCAGGCGCGATGGCATCAGGCGCTGCTCTGCGGCGGCTTGGCTTGCTTCAGGCGGACGCCCCGTCCCCCCTCCCGGCTGACGGCGTGCTCACCGATCAGCTCGATGCCGGCGCGATCGAACGCCTCGACCACCTTGGTCAGCGTGTCGACGACGCCACGGACGTTGCCCTCGCTCGCTTCCATCCGCTGGATGGTCGGCAGGGAGACGCCGGACATCTCGGCCAGCTGGCGCTGGTCGATACCGAGCAGGGCGCGGGCGGCGCGCATTTGGGCAGCGGTGATCATCCGTCCTCGTGAGACATGTATGCGGGACATCGCATACTTGATGTATAATACATCATTATAGCGTCTCTGTACGTTAATATGAACGTCTGTAACATATACCCATCGCAGCCGCTTCGCTAGCGGCCGCACAGGGCGAGCGGGCACCGGCCAGCCGCCCCACCCTGCGTCCCATCGGCGCACGAACCAGATCGACTACATCCATACAATTTTTTAATTGTATGCTTCTGTAGTGCATACAATAAGAGAGAACGAGACACACACGAGAGCTGGCGCCCGAGCGAATAACGCTTCAAATTCAAAACTTGGATCGTGCTCGGCTCCTGGGATCGGGACACGCCTTGGCGCATGGTCATTCCGCCCAATCGCCAAGCAAGTTCTCCAGGGCATGATCCCCCGACGTGATCGCCGGCTTTTGGGACGATGTCAGGCCCGCACGACAAGCCGGAGAGGAAGGAGCTCGCAGTGAAACCAGCCAGCTTCAGGGCTCCGTCGCGGCGGCGGGCGCGCCGGCCGGACACCGGCGACGGCCGATGCCGGCTGCCTCCCGCCGCCCGGACCAGCGTATCCTGTCATTGCGCGACGATTGACGTGATATGTATGGATGAGCGTCTCACGCGTCGGCGTAGCACCTTCCTGCCGTCCGACGCGCTCGCGCCGCACCACCCGCCCCGGCGAACGGCGAAAGGAGCGCTGGCATGTTCGGACTGACGGCCCTGGAACTGGCGCGGATCCAGTTCGGCTTCACGGTGTCGTTCCACATCATCTTCCCGGCGATCACCATCGGGCTCGCCAGCTACCTTGCGGTGCTCGAAGGGCTGTGGCTGTGGACCAGAGAGGCGGTCTACCGCGACCTCTATCGCTTCTGGTCGACGATCTTTGCCGTCAATTTCGCCATGGGCGTCGTCTCCGGCCTGGTCATGGCCTACCAGTTCGGCACCAACTGGAGCTACTTTTCCGCCTTCGCCGGCGCCGTCACCGGGCCGCTGCTGACCTACGAGGTGCTGACGGCCTTCTTCCTCGAGGCCGGCTTCCTCGGCGTGATGCTGTTCGGCTGGAACAGGGTGGGGCCGGGGCTGCACTACTTCGCCACCATCATGGTGGCCGTCGGCACGCTCGTCTCGGCCACATGGATCCTGGCGTCCAACAGCTGGATGCAGACGCCACAGGGGTTCGAGATCATCGACGGGCGCGTCGTGCCGGTCGACTGGCTGAAGGTGATCTTCAATCCGTCGTTCCCCTACCGGCTGGCGCATATGACGGTCGCCGCCTACCTCGCCACCGCCCTGTTCGTGGGCGCGTCCGGCGCCTGGCACCTGCTCAAGGGGCGCGACACGCCGGCCGTGCGCACGATGCTCTCCATGGCCATGTGGATGATCCTCGTCGTGGCTCCGCTGCAGATCGCCATCGGCGACGCGCACGGGCTGAACACGCTGGAGCACCAGCCCGCCAAGATCGCCGCCATGGAGGGACACTGGGAGAACAAGCCCGGCGAGAGCGTTCCGCTGATCCTGTTCGGCCTGCCCGACATGGCGGCGGAGACCACGCGCTACGCGATCGAGCTGCCTCACCTCGGCAGCCTGATCCTGACCCACAGCTGGGACGGCCGCGTCCCCGGGCTCAAGGAGTTTGCCCCCGAGGATCGGCCCAACGCTACGATCGTATTCTGGAGCTTTCGGGTCATGGTCGGGCTGGGGCTCCTGATGCTGCTGCTGGGCTTGTGGGCCGTGTGGTGCCGTTGGCGCGCGACGCTCTATCGGTCGAAGCTGTTCCTGCGCTTCGCCGTCACCATGGGGCCGGCCGGATTGATCGCCATCCTGGCGGGTTGGTTCACCACGGAAATCGGCCGCCAGCCCTGGGTGGTCTACGGCGTCATGCGCACGAAGGACGCCGTATCGAGCCATTCGGCGCTGGCCCTCTCGGCCACCCTCACCCTCTTCATCGTCGTCTACGTCGCCGTGTTCGGCACCGGTATCAGCTACATGTTGAAGCTCGTGGCCCGCGGCCCGCAGCCGGAGCCCGCGCACGCCGCGCCGGAGCGGCTGGACCAGCGCCCGGCGCGTCCCTTGTCCGCGGCGCCCGACGACGTCGATCCCGCGCCGCGTTCGACCACCCCTGCGGAGGGCTGAGCATGGGCATCGATCTTCCCCTGGTCTGGGCCGTCATCATCGCCTTCGGCCTGATGATGTACGTCGTCATGGACGGCTTCGATCTCGGCATCGGCATCCTGTTCCCCTTCATCCGCGAGCGGAGCGAACGGGACACCATGGTCAACACGGTGGCGCCGGTCTGGGACGGCAACGAAACCTGGCTGGTGCTCGGCGGCGCCGCGCTGTTCGCGGCCTTTCCCCTCGCCTACGCCGTCATCCTGAGCGCGCTCTACCTGCCGCTCGTCCTCATGCTCGCCGGGCTGATCTGGCGCGGCGTCGCTTTCGAGTTCCGCTTCAAGGCGGACGACGCCCACAAGCCGTTCTGGGACAAGGCCTTCGCCTGGGGCTCGTGCATCGCCACCTTCTTCCAGGGCGTGGCGCTCGGCGCCTTCATCGACGGCTTCGCGGTCGCCGACGGCGCCTACGCCGGCGGTGTGCTCGACTGGCTCACGCCCTTCAGCCTGTTCACCGGGCTCGGGCTCCTGGTCGCCTACGCGCTGCTGGGCAGCACGTGGCTGATCATGAAGACGGAAGGCATCTTGCAGCGGCACATGATCGAGCTGGCGCGGCCGATCACGCTGGCGCTGCTCGCCGCCATCGCCGTCGTCAGCCTGTGGACCCCCCTCGCCCATCCCGCCGTGGCCGAGCGCTGGTTCTCGCTGCCCAACCTGATCTTCTTTGCACCCGTGCCCCTCCTGGTGCTGATCGCGGCCTGGCTCATGCTGCGCGCCCTGCGCGACGAACCGCATGCGGTGCCGTTCGCGCTGGCGCTGGTCCTCCTGTTCCTGGGCTACAGCGGGCTCGGCATCAGCCTCTGGCCGCACATCATCCCGCCGTCCATATCGATCTGGCAGGCGGCCGGGCCGCCGCAGGCGCTAGGTTTCACCCTGGTGGGCGCGCTCTTCATCATCCCGGTGATCCTGGCCTACACCGCCTGGTCGTATTACGTGTTCCGCGGCAAGGTGAGGGCTGGCGAGGGCTATCACTGATGTCCCAGAGCGTTTCCGAGCGACGCCATTGGCTCCGCCGCGTCGGCTGGCTCGTGGCGATCTGGGCCGCCAGCGTGGCGGCGCTCGCCGTCGTCGCCGGCCTGTTCCGCCTCCTGATGAAGCTCGCAGGGCTGTCGCCTTGATTGCCCGCACCGCCATGGCGCCGGGCCCGAAATCCTGTGCTGGGAAGCGCGGCGGCCCGTCGTATCCGGCGCGCTGCGGCCTGCCTCGGCTCGGCCGTGCGGCTCCGATGGTGCTCCTCGCGCTGGTAGGATCGGTCGTGCCGGCCGCTGCGATACTGCCGCCACAGTTCTACGAGCAGGCCCGGCAGAACGCCGCGGACGTGGTGGTGATCCGGGTGGCACGCGTCGGCGCTCCTCCTGAGCCGAAGGGCTTCGGCCAGTGCGCGGTCGCCGGCACGGTGCATCGCGTGGAGCGGGGGACGACCTATCGCAGCGGCCAGCGCATCGTCATCCAGGTTCCGTGCACCCGGCCGGGCGCCCGGGCGCTGATCGGCCCGATGCTCTACCAACCGATCGACGGCCTGCGCGCCGGGCGCTATGGGCGCGCCTACCTGGATGCTCAGGGACGGCTGGCGCTGTCCCAGTACCAGATCCTGAGCCGCCCGTGACGAGGCCTACCCCTCGATCCGCGAGAAATCCGCCACGTCTCGGGTCGCGGTGCGGATCTCGCCCAGCAGCTCCAGGCGATTGCGCCGCAGCGCCGGGTCTTCGGCGTTGACCGTGACCTGCTCGAAGAACGTGTCGACTGGGCCGCGCAAGCGGGCCAGCGCCTGCATGGCGCCGGCGTAGTCCTCCCGCCCGACCGCCTCGGCGGCCTGCTCGCGCGCCGCATGCAGCGCCTCGACCAGGGCCTTCTCGGCCGGCTCGCCGCGCTCCAGGATCAGCGTGACGTCCGGCCCCGCGTCGTAGCTCAGGCCGTCCTTCTTCTCCTCGATGCGCAGGATGTTGGCGGCCCGCTTGACCCCGGCAAGCAGGCTCTTGCCGTCCTCGGTCGCAAGGAAGGTCCCAAGCGCCTCGACGCGGCGCACGATCAGCAGCAGGTCGTCCTGGCCGTCGAGGGACAGGACGGCATCGATCAGGTCGTGCCGGGCGCCCTGCTCGCGCAGATGGACCTTGAGGCGGTCGTGGAAGAAGGCGAGCAGCGAGACGGCGTCGGCGGAGACGATGCGACCGTCGAACGCTTCGGGCAGGCGCGGCGTGCTGCGTTTGGCGGTCTCCGGCTCGGCCTCGTGACAGGTGGCGACGAGCGGCAGCCGCAGCCCGTTCTCCAGCACGAGACGGATGACGCCCAGCGCCGCGCGCCGGAGCGCATAGGGGTCCTTGGAGCCGGTCGGCTTCTCGTCGATGGCCCAGAAGCCGGCGAGCGTGTCGAGCTTGTCGGCCAGGGCCACGGCTACGGCGACCGGGTCGGTCGGCACCCGGTCGGACGGCCCCAGCGGCCTGTAGTGATCCTCGATCGCGGCCGCGACGCGTGTGTCCTCGCCCTGGGCGGTGGCGTAGTAGCGACCCATCAGGCCTTGCAACTCGGGGAATTCGCCGACCATCTCGGTGGTCAGGTCGGCCTTGGCCAGGTGCGCGGCGCGGCTCGCGAGCGTGGGATCGGCGCCGACGACAGCAGCCAGCCGCTGCGCCAGCGTGACGATGCGCTCCACGCGCTCGCCCTGGGTGCCCAGCTTCTCGTGGAAGATCGACCTGGAATCGACCAGCTTCTGCAGGCGCTGATCCAGCGGCTTGAGGTCGGTGCGCGCGCGATAATCCGGCAAGGCCTTGAGGTCGGTCTCCCAGAAGTGGCGCGCGTCGGCGAGACGGGCGCGCACCACGCGGGCGTTGCCGGCGGCGATGGCGACGCCGTGATCGGTCGCCTCGATGTTGGCCACCAGCAAGAATCGGTTGGCGAGCGCCCCGTCGGCCTGGCGCAGCACGAAGCACTTCTGGTTGGCGCGGATGGTGGCGCGGATCACCTCCGGCGGGATGGCGAGAAACTCCTCCTCGAAGGTGCCCATCAGCACCACCGGCCATTCGACCAGCCCGCCCACCTCCTCCAGCAGGCCCTCGTCCTCGACGAGGTCGAGCCCCTGGGCAAAGGCCAGGTTCTTCGCCTCGGTCAGGATGATGTCCTTGCGCCGGTCGAGGTCGAGGACGACCTTGGCGCGCTCCAGGGCCGCCACGTAGTCGTCGAAGCGCTTCACCCGGATCGGGCCCGGCATCCCGGCCGCGGCGGCCATGAAGCGATGGCCCCGGGTCCTGTCGCCCGCGACGATGCCATCGACGGCGAACGGCACGGTCTCCGGCTCTTCTGTCTCCGGGCCGAAGGTGGCGACGATGGCATGCAGCGGCCTGACCCAGCGCAGCGCGCCCGGCTCGGCGGAGGCAGCTCCCCACCGCATGGACTTGGGCCAGGGGAAGCTGCGCACGATCTGGGGCAGCACCTCGGCCAGCACGTCGAGCGTCCGCCGGCCGGGCTTCTCGATCACCGCGACGTAGAACTCGCCCTTCTTGGGATCGGCAACCACCTTCGCCTGATCGAGCGAGGTCAGGCCCGCGCTCTTGAGAAAGCCCTGGATCGCCGCGTCGGGCGCACCGACGCGCGGCCCCTTGCGCTCCTCGCGCACGTCCTGCCCCTCGGCCGGCAGGCCGACGACGTTGAGGGCGATACGGCGCGGCGTCACATAAGCCGCGGCCCCTTCGTAGACAAAGCCACGGTCGACCAGCGCATTGGTCACCAGCGCCTTGAGGTCCCGCGCCGCGGTGCGCTGCATGCGGGCCGGGATTTCTTCGGAAAAGAGCTCGAGGAGAAGGTCAGGCATTCGCCGTTTTGCTCGCGTTGGGGGACGTGTCTGGTGGCGCCTGCGACGACATACGCCGGCTTCGCCCCGCCCTCAATCTTTTCGAGAATGCCGGCTCCGAGCTGGAGGGCTTAGAATCTAACCTCGAGCTTGCCCTTCAACGCCTGGTCGGTGGCATTGCTGCCGGCCTGTGCCGCATAGCTGACGCCGAGCGTGATGGCGTTGCTGACCTGCCAGTCGAGGCCGATGTCGGCGGCGATGGCGCCGCGGTCGATCGGCACGCTCGAAACCGCGAAGGGCGACAGGGCGCCGGGCGTCAGCAGCGCCGAGCGAAAGGCCAGCAGCGTCGCCGGATCCACGTCGCCGAAGGCCGCACGCCAGCCGATCGACGCGCGCACCACGAACGGCTCGGCCATGCCCGGGGCGGTCGGCGCGCCGAAGCGAGCGACGAACCGTGCCCCGACCGTCGCGGTGCCGATGTCATAGGTCCCAGCAAAGCCCGCGAGGGCCGCGCTGCCGCCGCTCTCCGAGAAGCCGTCGGTGCGGATGCGGATCGCCGCCGCATTGACGAAGGGCTCGACGGCGGCGGTGTAGCCGAGGCTTCCAAGCATGCCGCGGCCTGCGAGCAGGGTGTAGCCGGCTTCGCCGAACGCTTGCAGCGAGGAGGCATCCTGCTTGGCGCTGCCGTAGTCGGAGAACACGCCCGCCTGGATGGCGCGATTGGTGTTGAACCGCGAGCCCAGATACAGCGCGCCCGCCGATAGCCTGAGCTGGCCGATCTCGGTGCCGGCATAGAGCGCGCCGAACACGCTGCTGGTGGAGCCGTGGGACTGCAGCCGGTCGATGTCGACGTCGGTGGTGAGATAGCCGCCTGCGGCGCCGAAGCGAATGCCGGAGGGCAGCGGGCCGACCGGGGTCAGTGCGTCGGCACCGATGATGAAGCCACCGGTGCGGCGCTCGACCGTGGACGCATTGCCGTCCGAGCCGGAGCGGCCCCAGGCGCCGAAACCCTGGCCCCACAGCCCGAAGACGGTCGGATCGAGCGTCTTCGGCGCGTTCGGGTCGCCGACCGGCGGCATCGAGGCGATGCTGCCGCGCAGGCGCCCGAGGATCGCCTCGCGCACCAGCCCGCTCTCGGTAGAGAGCGTCGACGGCAGGGCCGCGTAGATCTCGCCGGACAGCGCGCCCAGCGCGACCGGCAGTTGGCTCGCGGGCAGGCCATAGAGCGCGCCCAGCCCGTTGGTGAGGCCGCCGCCGTTGTTGAACATCGTGTCGATCGCACCGCCGACCGCCGCCTGGTTCCGCCCCAGGCCGCCCACTTGGGCGATGCCGGACACGAGGTTGAGCGTCACGGTGTTCGGCCCGTAGCCGAGCGATGCGGTGACAAAGCTCGGCAGCCCGACCGTGGTGAGCGTATCGAACCTGCCGGTGTAGCCGCCGGTCACCGCCACAAGCGTATAGGTGTTGCTCAACCCATTGCTCGGCTGGAAGACCGAAAGCTCGGTGCCGGCCAGTCGCGCCACGCCCGTCACCCCCAGCGCGTCATTGCCGCTGGGGCCGACCCGCAAGGCGAGAGTGCCGGCCGCGGTCTGCACGAAGGTGCCGCTGATGAGATGGGTCACCGGGATGCCGGTGCCGGTGACACCGATCCAGCCGCTGTTCTCGAACCGCTTGTCGGGACCCGCCGTCGCAGCGATGCGGCCATCGATGATGCCGGTGTTCACGATCATGCTGCCGAAGCTGTCGGGGCCGGTGCGCAAGGCATCGGCGACGACGGCAGCCTGCAAGGTGCCGGAATTCAGCAAGGTGCCGTAGAGGCCATGCATCTCCACGGCCGCGCCGACGACGCCGGTGGCCACCACGGTGCCGGTATTGGTCAGCACGCCATAGGTCTCGCCGCGCATGCCGATGCCGCCGTTGCCACTGACCCGGACGGTGCCGCTGTTGACGATGTCATCGCCCTTGCGGCCGGAGAGGGCGGCCGCATTGGTCGCGCTGGATATCAATGTGCCGGTGTTGCGGATCGGGTTGTAGATGCCCGGAATGGTGGCGACGTAGCCAATGGACCCGGCAGAGCCGGGCATCGTGTAGACGCCGACCACCTTGTCGCCATAAGCGGAGTTCGAGGACACCACCGAGGCGCCCGGAATATTGATCTCATACCAGGTGGGAATGCCCAGCGCGTCCACATGCAGTACGCCGGCATGCACCGCGCCGTCCGGCGTCACCCAATCGGCCACCATATTATACTCGCCGGAGCGCCCCGCGCCGGTGATGCCTTCCAGATGGGTGACGATGGCGCCGGGATGGTCGTAGGTCGCCCAGGTGGCCGTGGTCTGATCGTAGATGTAGCCGTGCTCGAAGCCCACGCCGCCGCCACGCCCGGCCATGGCGTAGCCCCCGGCGATCTTGTCGCCCCACACGCCGTAGGCCGTGGTGCTGATTGCTCCCGGCATGTTGTTGGTGGCGTAGGCTCCGGTGCTGATATTGTAGATGAGGGCGTTGCCCGTCTTGATCTGCGTGTCGTAATTGCCGACCACCTGGTTGCCGAAGGTGCTGTGCGCGATCGTGTTCAGCGTCTGGGCGCCCGGTGCGCTCGGATAGTCGAGCCGCGTGATCTGCTGGCCGGGTGCGGCGGCACCGTCGTAGATATAGCTGTGGTCGAGAGCCGAGCCTGGGTTCTTGTAGCTGCCGACCGCGCGCAGGATGCCCGACGGCGAGCCGACGCTCGGTCCGTACGGCGACGAGCTCGCGGCGCCCGGAAAATTGGAGCCGTTCGACGTCGCGACCGGAAACGCGGTCCAACTGCTGGTCGCAAGATCATAGAACAAGCCGCCGGTGTCGCTGGTACCTGGAAGTACATAATTGCCGACGATATTGTCGCCGCGAATGCCGGTGAGAAATGTGCTCGTCGTTCCGTAATTCAGGGTGGTATATGCAGTCTGCGCTTGCGCCTGTGTGACAGTCCAGACGCCCAGGCCGGCGATGAGCAACTGCGGCGCGCAATATGAAAGCCGCCGCCGTCTTATGTTTGAACTGTACATGGCCCCCGCCCCCACGCGCCAGGCACCCAAGAACTGGGTATCGACTGGTGCACGTGATCTATACGCGGATCGGCTGCCGTTACGAGAGCCAATGCCGGCCCTGCGCCCGCAAGGGGGTGGCAAAGATTGGTGCAATTCGTCCGGGGAGGCGGGTTGATGGCCGCCGCAGGACCGCCGGCAACGGATGCCGGAGGTCATCCTCCGATTGCAGGCGCCGTGGCCGCGTCGGACCAAGGGCGCGGCGACCGCTCCGTTACCGACCGCCGGCTCCGCCCGCCTCGGTCCGCAGCCAGGCGGCGCCACAGGCCTTGGCCAGTTCGCGCACCCTGAGGATGTAGCTCTGCCGCTCGGTCACCGAGATGACGCCACGGGCGTCGAGCAGATTGAACACATGGCTCGCCTTGATGCACTGGTCGTAGGCCGGCAGCACCATGGCATGGCGGCCGTCCGCGCCCTCCCCCGCGGCCAGGAGGCGTTGGCATTCGTCCTCCGCGTCCTTGAAATGGCGGAACAGCAGGGCGGTATCGGCGTACTCGAAATTGTGGCGCGAGTATTCCTGTTCGGCCTGGAGGAAGACGTCGCCGTAGGTGACCTTGCCGGCGCCCTCGCCGCCGTTGAAGTTGAGGTCGTAGACCCGTTCGACGCCCTGCACGTACATCGCCAGGCGCTCCAGCCCATAGGTCAGCTCGCCCGCAACGGGGGCGCATTCGATGCCCGCGACCTGCTGGAAGTAGGTGAACTGCGACACCTCCATGCCGTCGCACCAGCACTCCCAGCCCAGGCCCCAGGCGCCCAGCGTCGGGCTCTCCCAATCGTCCTCGACGAAGCGGATGTCGTGGAGGGTCGGATCGACCCCGATCGCGGCCAGCGATTGCAGGTAGAGCTCCTGCAGGTCGGGCGGGTTCGGCTTCAGGATCACCTGGAACTGGTAATAGTGCTGCAGACGGTTGGGGTTCTCGCCGTAGCGGCCGTCCTTCGGCCGCCGCGACGGCTGCACGTAGGCAGCCTTCCACGGCTTGGGCCCGAGCGCCCGCAGGGTCGTCGCCGGATGGAAGGTGCCTGCCCCCACCTCCATGTCGTAGGGCTGCAGGATGACGCAGCCGCGCTCCGCCCAGAAGCGCTGCAGCGTGAGGATAAGGCCCTGGAACGAGTGTTGTGGGGCGAGCGGATCGTGAGCGGTCATCTCATGTCTTCGGCTGGCTAAGCAGAATTTCCGAGCCCGCCCGACGGCCGGGCCGAGAAATACCGCAGCATTTGAAAAATCTTAGCCGAAATTTGCGGACCGGAACCGTGTTCCGGTCCGCAAATTTCGGCTTGGGAGGCGCCGGATCAGCGATCCGCTGCGTTCGTAATCGCATCGGGAGCGCTGGCTGCGCCAGGGCCACCCCCGGCGCGGCGGCGCACCCTGATGGCGCGCCCCGCCGAAGTCAAGAATCCCGCCGGCGGCATGCATCCAAAACGGTCCCGCCCGCGTTTATTAACGAAATTCGCCTCCCCGTTAACCATGAGTGTGCCCGGCCACACATCCATGGGACGCGGGAGCGGCCATGCTTAGTTCATCGGCGAGGTCTGACCTCGCGGCGTTTTGCGAAGGTAGACGCCAATGTCTCGTTTCAATCACCCCCGTGCGTCGGTGGCGCGCCCCTCGATGAACACCCGCAACACCATGATTCTGGTGACCATCGTCTCGGCGCTTGCCGCCCTGGCGGTGGTGCAGCTTGTCCCCCATCGCACGTCCAGCCGGCCGGTGCAGCCGGCGCTGGAGACGGCGCCAAGATCGGTCGCCCCGGCGGTCGTCGCCAGCCCGGATCCGGCGTGCAAGCCGGTCGGCGTGAGGATGGTCTACCCGGGCTACGGCGAAGCCTGCTCGTCGGACAGCTAGCGCAGGTCCCGATCAGATGAGCTCATCTGATCGGGTAAGTGCGTGCGCTACAGCCCGTAGCGGGACCAGAGCGCACGCTCGGCCAGCGCCGCCAGCCAGGCGCGTGGATCGACGGCCGCGGTCGCGGCCTCGACCGTTCCGGCGCCGGAGGGGCTCAGCAGCCGCCCCAGTCCGAAGCCCCGGCGCGGCTGGACCAGCCTGAAGCGCACCTCCTCGCCGAAGCGCTCGCGCATCTTGCCGCGCAGGTCGCCGATCCCGTCGATCAGGCCGGATTGCGCCGCTTCGCCGGCCGAAAAGAAGGCGCCGCCGAACAGGCCAGGCGAATCCCGTCGCAACCGCGCGCCTCGCCGGCCCTCGACCAGGCCGATGAAATGCGCATGCACCTCCGCCTGGATCGCCTTCAGCCGCGCCACGTCCTCGGACCGCTCCGGGCGGAAGGGGTCGAGCATGCCCTTGTCGTCGCCCGCCGAATAGACGCGGCGCTCGACGCCGAGCTTCTCCAGCACCCGGTCAAAGCCGAAGCCGGCCGACACGACGCCGATCGAGCCGACGATGGAGGAGGGATCGGCGTAGATCTCGTCGGCCGCGATTGCCAGCATATAGCCCCCCGAGGCCGCCACATCCTCGGTGAAGGCGACGACGGGCACACCCTTCTCCGTCGCAAGGCTGCGGATGCGCTGGAAGATCGCATGCGATTGGGCGGCCGAGCCCCCCGGCGAATTGATCAGGAGGGCGACGGCGCTCAATCGCTTGGGCGCGAAGGCGGTCTCCAGCAGCGGTGCCAGCGAGGCCAGGGTCAGCGAACTGCGGAACGGCGAGGCCATGCCGATGGGGCCATGCAGGCGGACCACCGAGACCAGCGGCCTGCCGCGACCGAACCATCGCGACGGCAGCAGATTGGCGAGGGGCTTGAACCGGGACGGGGCAGCTTCGGGCATCGCGACGACATAGGCACGCAGGATTGAATGGACAAGCCGGCACTCCGTCTGAAAGGTCTTCGGTGGCCCGATCGGAACGTATCGTCAGAGTGCTGAGTTCAGGCTGAACCGAGTGCGTGCTATGATGTATTTCTGATACAGGGTGCCCAAACTTGACGGGTCGTTCGCCCATCCGCGCAGGAGGAAGCGATGATTGTCACTCGAGTTCGCCGTGCTCTCACAGCGCGGCCGGTCCGCCGCCTGATGGCCGCCCTCTTCGTCACCATCTCGCCCGTTGCCATCGCGTCGCTCGGAGTGACGCCGGCCGCGGCTCTTCCAGCGGCGACCGGAGCCAACGCGCCAAATGCTGCGGCAACGGCCGCCGCTCCACAGATCGACTCGGCCTATTGGGTGGTGAGACGGCGCTACTATCGCCGCGTCTACTGGCATCGGCCGGTGTATTATTACCGGCGCCCGGTCTACTACCGGCCCGCTGTCTATTATCGGCGGCCCGTCTACTATCGCCGACCTGTCTACTACCGCCGGCCCGTCTACTATCGGCGCGTATACTGGCGGCGTCCGGTCTACTATCACCGTGGGTTCTATCATCGCCGCTACTATCATCGCGGCTGGGGCGGCCGTCATTGGCACCGCCGCTGGTGACGCCATAGGCTGAAGCGCCTTTTTTCACCGCGCCTCAGCCGCAGGGCTCCGGGAGAAGGCCGGCGTGCAGCGCGGCGGCCTCTTCGGTAAAGCTCCCGTCCGCTTCGTGGAGCACCAGCGCCGGCATGATGGTTATGCCGGCGCGGCTGCCTTTACGACCCGCCACCAGCACGCGGATGGCCGGCGCATCGCGGCGCGGATGGACCGGCCTGATGCGCAGGTCACCGAAGCGGCCGGCCGCTGCCGCCAGGATCTCGCCCAGCGCCGCGGCCCGATGGATCATCACCAGATGAGCGCCAGGCGCCGCAAGGTCGTTCGCCGTCCTCAGCCAGCGGGCCAGCGGCGCGGCTCCGACCGCTTCGCCGAACACGTGGGCCGCACTGCGGCCCTCGCCCGGTGAGCGACGCACCCGCCCCGCCTCGAACCACGGCGGATTGGTGACGATGCAATCGGCAGTGCCACGCCCGAGCCCGGCCGCGGCACGGCTGGCGCCCGAGGCCAGCACATCGGCCTCGACCACCCGGACACGGTCGGCCAAGCCATTGGCGGCGGCATTGCTGCGGCACAACGCCGCCAGCTCCGGGCTCAGCTCGACCAAGGTCACCGCGGCCCGGGGCAGCAGACGGGCGGCGGCAAGGCCGACGAGGCCTGCCCCCGCACCGAGATCGATCAGCCGCGCCGGCGCCAGGCTCACCGCCTGCATGGCGGCGAGCACACCGTCCGTGCCGCCGCGGTGATGGCCCTTGCGGAACTGCGAGAGATGGAGGCGGCCGGCGAGAAAGGCGTCTCGGGACAGGGCGTCTTTAGACACGGGGTCTTGGGCCGCGGTATCTTGGGCCGCGGTATCTTGGGCCGCCGCATCTTGGGCCGCCGCATCTTGGGACACGAAGCCCCGCGGCTCGCCGCCCGGCGCCGGGCTCACCGCTTCGCGGCCCGCAACTCCGCCGACAGGCCGGCGTCGGCGAGGATGCTTCGCGCCTCCGCCTCGTCCTCCTGCGCGACCATGAGCCGCCGCGGGAACACGCCGATCGATCCCTCCACCGCGCTCACGTGCGCGTCGGCGACGAAATGCACGATGTCCGCGCCTTCCAGCAGGCTCTGTACGAACCCCATGAGGATCAGGTCGTTGGTGCGCAGCAGCTCGATCATTTGCAATTCGCTGAAACATGGGCGAGTGCAGTATGAAGCCCGTTGCGGGCTTCAGAGGGAATAGGCAACGTGCGGCCGCCCCGGCCGCAGCGCAAGGGGCTCAGAGGAGAGCAGTTTGGGTTTCGTTGCAGTAGGACAGCGCCAGGACGCTCCGGCAAGCATCGAACGGCTCGTCAGCCTGGTTGCCGCCGACATGGAGCGCGTCAACCGGATGATTCTATCGCGGACCGGCTCCGATGTGGCGATGATTCCGGAGGTGGCGAACCATCTCATTTCATCGGGCGGCAAGCGCCTGCGGCCCATGCTGACCCTCGCCCACGCGGCGCTCTGCGGCTACCGCAGCGACGGCCACGTCAAGCTCGCCGCCAGCGTCGAGTTCATGCACAACGCCACGCTGCTGCACGACGATGTGGTCGACGAGAGCGACATGCGCCGCGGCAAGCTCGCCGCACGCATGCTGTGGGGCAACGAGGCGAGCGTTCTGGTCGGCGACTTTCTGCTCGGCCAGGCCTTTCGCATGATGGTGGAGGTCGGCTCGCTCGGTGCCCTGGACGTGCTGTCCACCGCCGCCGCGGTGATCGCCGAGGGCGAGGTCATGCAGCTCTCCGCCGCCAAGAACACCGCCACCACCGAGGCCGATTATCTGGCCGTCATCGGCGCCAAGACGGCGACCCTGTTCGCCGCGGCCTGCGAGGTCGGCCCGATCCTTGCCGGCAGCAGCCCGGCCGAGCGTGCCGCGAGCCGCGCCTACGGCATGAACCTGGGCATCGCCTTCCAGCTGGTGGACGACGCGCTGGACTACGGCGGCACCTCGGCCAATCTCGGCAAGAATGTCGGCGACGATTTTCGCGAGGGCAAGCTGACGCTGCCCGTGGTGCTGTCGCTGCAGCGCGCCGGTGACGAGGAGCGGGCCTTCTGGCAGCGCGCGCTGGAGGCGGGCGAAACCGGCACCGAGCAGCTCGAGCGGGCCATCGGGCTCATGCATGCCAACGGCGCGCTGGCGGACACCAGCGAGCGGGCGCGCGAGTACGGCGGCCTGGCCATCGATGCGCTCGACGCGTTTCCGGATGGGCCGATGAAGCGGGCGCTCGCCGAGACGGTCGAGTTCTGCATCGCCCGCGCCTACTGATCAGCCTCAACGCAAGACTGTCGGCTTCACCCACCACGCCGGCTGCTCGGTCTTGACGACCCGGGCGGCGGCGGCGGCGGCGCGGCAATCGTCGAACAGGCCGAACACCGTCGCCCCAGAGCCCGACATGCGGGCGAGCCGGCAGCCGGGCCGCGCCCGCAACGCCGCCAGCACCTGGCCGACCTGCGGACAGAGCCTCAGCGCCGCAGGCTCCAGGTCGTTGCGCGCCGCAGCAAGCCAGGCCAGCAGCGCAGGCCCTCCCCGCGGCGGCTCCTCCGCGGCCGTTTGGTCCGCGCTGTCGAGCGACGGGGCTGCAAGCTCGCGAAAGACGTCGCGGGTGGCCAGTGCCACGCCCGGGTTGACGAGCACCGCGAACAGCGCCGGCAGGGCGACGGGCGGGCCGAGCTCCTCGCCGATGCCGCGCATCATCCTGGCCTTGGCGGCGAGGCAGACCGGGATATCGGCTCCGGTTCCCCGCGCCGCCTCGTAGACGTCGGGGTGGTCGACAGGCAGCTCATTGGCGGCGGCGAGCAGGCGCAGCGCCGCGGCTGCGTCGGCCGAGCCGCCGCCCAGCCCAGCCGCCACCGGCAACCGTTTGCTGAGCCCGAAGGCGCCGAGGACAAGGCTCGGCCGCCGACGCTGCAAGGCCATCGCAGCTCTGCAAACCAGGTTGTCGCTCGGCGGCCCGGACGCGGCAGCACCAGGCCCGTCGACCTGGAGCGACAGCTCCGGCCCCGGCGTCAGCGTCAGGCAGTCGCCCACGCCGGCGAACGCCACCAGGCTTTCCAGCTCATGGTAGCCGTCGGCGCGGCGGCCGCGCACGTGGAGGGTCAGATTGACCTTGGCAGGAGCACGAGCGCTCAGCACGGCTGGACCGGCCCGCAGATCCCGATAGTGTGGCGAATCCGAAATTCGCACCACCTTGGGGCAGCGCTGGGAGCGAACTTCGGATTCTCAAGCCACACTAGCAACTCTATGACTCTAGTGTGGTTTAATGGATCTGAAGTTCCTGAACATGGATGCCATGCGGGGAGCAGGAACTCAGATCCACCGCACTAGGCGGCCACAGCAAGCCGGGCCGCCCCCGCGTCAGCCGCCGTTGCGGCCAGGCTCGGGCTTCTCGACTTCGGCCGCCGTCGGCGGGGCCGTGTCGGGCATGCCGTTCTCGATCTTCGCCAGGATCTTGGGCAGTTCCTCGGGCTCGGGCGACAGATCGCGCGCGTGGTTCCATTGGAAGCGGGCTTCGAGCCGTCGTCCGACACGCCAATAAGCGTCGCCCAGGTGGTCGTTGATGGTCGGATCGGACGGCTTCAGGTCGATGGCGCGCTCCAGCTCGCGCACCGCGTCGTCGTAGCGGCCGAGGCGATAATAGGCCCAGCCCAGGCTGTCGACGATGTAACCGTCACGCGGCCTGAGCTCGACCGCCTTGCGCAGCATCTGGAAGGCTTCGTCCAGGTTGACGCCCTGATCCACCCAGGAATAGCCGAGATAGTTCAGCACCACCGCCCGCTCGCGCGCCTGGCTGTCCGGCGCCAGATCGAGCGCCTTCTTCAGGTCGGCTTCGGCCTTCGGCCACTGCTTGGCGCGCTCCTCGGCGATGCCGCGGAAGTAGAACAGCGTCCAATGCCGCGGCTCGGGTGTGCCGATGCGCTCGATCGCCTTGGTGTAGACGTCGGCCGACTTCGACCATTCCTTGCGCGACCGGTAGATGGTGCCGAGCGCCGTCAGCGCGTCGGTGTCGTCCGGCCGTTCCTTGACGATCCCTTCCAGGTGCGCGACGGCATCATCGCCGCGGCCGAGCGTCTCCAGATCGATGGCGATCTGCACGTCGGCGGCAGGCCGCATGGGCGAGTCGGCCGGGATCTGCTTGAACACGGCCATGGCCTGTTCGGGCTGCTTCAGCCGCTCCAGGATGTCCGCCAGGGTGACCAGCGCCATCGAATTATGCGGCTGGAGATAGAGCGACAGCTGCAGGTAGATCATGGCGGCGAGCTCGTCGCCCTGTTGGCTGCCGGCCGCACCGAGCCCGTACAGCACTTCGGCACCGCCGTCCTGCACGTCGGCAACGAGCGGCGCCAGCGTCTTGCCCGCCTTGAGCTCGTCGATCGCCTGGCGGATCAACGGGTGGCGGGGCGCCAGCTTGTCGAAGCCCTCGTAGGCCTCGAGCGCGCCGGCCTTGTCGCCAGCGGCCGACAGGTAGCGGCCGTAGGCATCGATGACGCGCAGCGTCGTGCGCTCCTGGGCGTAGGTCGCCTTCATGCGCCGGTCGGCCTCGGCCTTCTCGCGCTCGCCGGCCAGGTTGGCGATCAGGCCGGCGTGATAGTCGCGGAACAGGTTGAAGGCGCTCTCGCCCTTCAGCCGGTCGACGGTCTCGATCGCCTTGGCGTAGTCGCCGCTGCCGGCCCACGACCAGGCGGTCAACAGCGTTGCGGTGATATCCGCGGCCCGGCCGCGCCCACCCTTCTGAAAGTGAGCGCGCGCCTTGGCGTACTGCTTGGCCTTCAGATCGCGAACGCCGAGGGCCAGCTGAGCCAGGCCGTTGCTCGGGTCCCGCGCGATCAGCCGCTCGGCGGCAGGAAAGGCCTCGGTGAAGGAGCCGCTCGCCAGGAACGCGATGAAGGCACGCTCCAGGAGCTCGCGGTTGCGCGGATCACCTCGGAGCGCTTCACCGAAATAGCGCGCCGCTGCTTCGGCGTCGCGTGCCGAGCCGGCCACCACCGCCGCCAGATAATTGCCTTCGACGCTGTCCGCCGGCTCCGGCGGCTTGCCCGCGTCCACCTCGGCGCGGGAGGCCGCGGCCGAATGGCTGAAGGTGAGACTGAGAGCAAGAGCCGTGGCGCTGAAAAGGCGCACAGCCGGGTGTCGATGCCTAAAGAGACGCGTCACGAGCTTCTCGCTGATACCAAGGCGCCACGGTCGCATGAGCGCCTCCGCAGCTCGGTCTGATCGCCCACCATGGCTAATTTGCGATGCTGGAGCAAGCTGAAGCCCTGCCGGCTGCCAGCGCGTGCCGCATCAGATGCGCGGCGCGCCGCGCCGGCCCTCCGGGCCGGATCCACAGTGTCGCCGCTGATTCGCCCGCCTCCCCCACAGCGCTTTCTCCAGCGGAGAGCCTGCCCGATCGCAGCGACGCGCACCGGACCTGCAGCGCGGCGCAGCTCGCCCGATCGGACGGGCGCATCCGACCAGGGAGCATGCTCCGCGCGAGCCTCACATATTGGGGTAGTTCGGCCCGCCGCCGCCTTCCGGCGGCACCCAATTGATGTTCTGGGCGGGGTCCTTGATGTCGCAGGTCTTGCAGTGCACGCAGTTCTGCGCGTTGATGACGAAGCGCGGATCGGTCCGCTTCACCTCGTCGCCGTAGACCACCTCGTAGACGCCGGCCGGGCAGTAGAGGCGTGCCGGCTCGCCGTAGATCGGCAGGTTGGTGCTGATCGGAATCGACGGGTCCTTCAACGTGAGGTGGACCGGCTGGTCTTCCTCGTGGTTGGTGTTGGAGATGAACACCGACGACAGCTTGTCGAAGGTCAGCACGCCGTCCGGCTTGCCGTAGGTGAGCGGCTTCACCTTGTCGATCGGCTTCAGTGAGGCGTAGTCGGGCTTGCCGTGGCCGAGCGTGCCGAACGGCGAGAAGCCGAACAGCTGGTTCATCCACATGTCGATGCCGCCGAGCGGCACGCCGATGCGCGTGCCGAAGCGCGACCACAACGGCTTGACGTTGCGCACCCGGCGCAGGTCGTGGCCGATGTCGGAGCTTCGCCACGCCCTCTCATAGGCGGTGAGCTCGTCGCCCTCGCGGCCTTCGGCCAGCGCCGCGACCACGTGCTCGGCCGCCAGCATGCCCGACAGCACCGCGTTGTGCGACCCCTTGATGCGCGGGACGTTGACGAAGCCGGCGGCGCAGCCGATCAGGGCGCCCCCCGGGAAGACGAGCTTCGGCACGGACTGCCAGCCGCCTTCGGTGATGGCGCGCGCGCCATAGCTCAGGCGCTTGCCGCCCTCGAAGGTGTCGCGGATGAACGGATGCGTCTTGAAGCGCTGGAACTCGTCGAACGGCGACAGCGTCGGGTTCTCGTAGTTGAGGTGGACCACGAAGCCGACGGCGACGAGGTGATCGTCGAAGTGGTAGAGGAACGAGCCGCCGCCGGTGCGGTCCTGAAGCGGCCAGCCGAACGAGTGCTGCACCAGGCCGGGCTTGAACTTCTCCGGCGTGACCTGCCACAGCTCCTTGAGGCCGATGCCGTATTTCTCGTAGTCGGCGTGCTCGCGCAGCTTGAAGCGGGCGGTCAGCTGCTTGGTGAGGCTGCCGCGGGCGCCTTCCGCAAACAGCGTGTACTTGCCGCGCAGCTCCATGCCACGGGTGAACTCGCCCTTGAGCTCGCCGTCGCGCGCAATGCCCATGTCGCCGGTGGCGATGCCGCGCACGGCACCCTTGTCGTCGTAGAGCACCTCGGAGGCGGCAAAGCCCGGATAGATCTCGACGCCGAGCGCCTCGGCCTGGGCGGCCAGATAACGCGCCACGTTGCCCAGGGAGCCGATGAAGTTGCCGTGGTTGTACATCAGCTTGGGCATGGCGAAGTTGGGCAGCCGGATGCCGCCCGCCGGGCCCAGATAATAGAAGCGGTCGTCGGTGACCTCGGTCTTCAGCGGCCGATCGGGATCCTGACGCCAGTCCGGCAGCAACCGGTCGAGGCCGATCGGATCGATGACGGCGCCGGACAGGATGTGCGCGCCGACTTCCGAGCCTTTTTCCACGAGGACGACCGAGATCTCGGTGCCGGCTTCAGCCGCGAGCTGCTTGAGCCTGATCGCAGCCGCAAGGCCCGCCGGGCCGCCGCCGACGATGACGACGTCGTAGTCCATCCCCTCGCGTTCAGGCAGTTCCATCCCCTTCTCCCCTGGATCGGTCATGTAGCGCGCGCCCCGATCCAATCGAATCGAAAGAGCTCGGTAAGCATTGCTGTCGGCACCGGCCGCGCCCCTCAACATGATCTCGGCGTGCGGAAGATGCCCGGTCCGGACGGTTCACTTTTGAACCATTCGACAGCAGCAAACAAGCGCCCGCGCAAACCGGATGGGCGGGGTGGACAGCACGACGCAGCACCCGCCATCATCGGCCGCCACGCCCGCGACGCCGACGTGACGCTCGGGGCCCCAAACCGTCCGGATGCCCACGGTCCGAAGCCGTATGACGCGGCGACAGGCCACGGCCTGACGGTCCGGCGGTTGGTCATCCCGCCGGTAGCGCGCCAGGCGCTCCGGCAGTGTGCCGGTGTGGAGCTCGAACAGATGGTTGTCGTGGTCGTAGAAATAGATCGACCGGCCTTCGCCTTCGACGCGCGGTCGGCTCGCGCGCAGCTCCAGGCCCAGGCTCCGGACACGCGCAAGTCGCTCGTCGTAGTCGGCGTCGGCAATCCTGAAGGCGACGTGGTCGTAGGTGCGGCCGGCAGGCCCCTCGCCTTCCATGACGGCGACCCAGACCGCGGCCGTCTCCTCCCGTGCAGAATCGCCGCCGATCAGAAAAAAGCGCTCCGATGCCAGCGAGAACGCCGCTGCACCGCTGTCGTAGACCTTGCGCGCGTCCAGCACGCCGGTGAGCAGTTGCTCCATCCGGTCCAGGTCGCGGACCATGAAGGTGAGATGGCTGATGCCTGCGATCATCCCGCGGCTCCGTTGTCGTGACGCCCTGCGGCGATCCGGATCGGCCTCGCGCCGGCGGGCGCTCTCGCCTATGGTCCGCGGCCGACGGCGGCAAACTTAGCGGACCACGATGAGCGGTGAGATCGACCGGGCGGCGCTGGAGGCGCTTCTCGCCTTCTACGCGGATGCAGGGGTCGACTGCGCCCTCGACGAGGCGCCCCATGACCGCTTCGCCGAGCCCGACACCGCGCCGCGCGCGGCGCCGCCCGCCGCCACGGCCGCCGCCACCGTGGCTCCGACGCGCCCCCCGACATGGCAGCGCGGCTCCCACCGCAGGCGGCCGGCCCCGAATCGCTCGCCGCGCCGGCCGACGACATGGCCCGCCTCGCCGGCGCCCTCGCCAAGGCGGCGAGCACCATCGAGCAGCTCGAGGCGGCGCTCGCCGGCTTCGACGGCTGCACGCTGAAGCGGACGGCCCGCCAGCTCGTGTTCGCCGACGGCACGCCGACGGCGCGCGTGATGTTCGTCGGCGAAGCGCCCGGCGCCGACGAGGATCGCATCGGCCGGCCGTTCGTCGGCCGTTCCGGCCAGTTGCTCGACCGCATGCTCGCCGCCATCGGGCTGGATCGGACCACGGTCTACATCGCCAACGTGGTGCCGTGGCGGCCGCCGGGAAACCGCACGCCGACACAGCAGGAGGCGGCGATCTGCCGGCCGTTCATCGACCGCCAGATCGAGCTCGCCGATCCCGACATCCTGGTCTGTCTCGGCGGGCCGTCGGCGCAGGCGTTGCTCGGTATCCGCGAGGGCATCCTGAGGGCACGCGGGCGTTGGCAGGATTACGATACGGGCCGCCGCATCATTCGCGGCATCGCCACCCTGCATCCTGCCTATCTGCTGCGCTCGCCGCTGCAGAAGCGCCTCGCCTGGCGCGATTTCCGCGCCATCCGCAAGGCCCTGGCCGAATCGGAAACGGCTTGAGACGAGGGAGCGGCCGGGCTCGACCTGGCCACCGGCCGCGCGACGCAGCGGCCCTACCCGCGGCGCAGGTGCTCGTCCAGCCTCGGCATGATCTCGACGAAATTGCAGGGGCGGTGGCGATAGTCGAGCTGGCTGGCGAGAATGCCGTCCCACGCATCCCGGCAGGCGCCGGGCGAACCGGGCAGCACGAAGATGAACGTGGTGCCGCTCAGGCCGGCGGTCGCCCGCGACTGGATGGTCGAGGTGCCGATCTTCTCATGCGACAGCATGTGGAAGGCGATCGAGAAGCCGTCCATGCGCTTGTCGAACAGCGGCTCGATCGCCTCCGGGGTCACGTCGCGTCCGGTAAAGCCGGTGCCGCCGGTGGTGATGACCACGTCGACCGCCGGATCGGCGATCCAGGCTTTCACCTTGGCGCCGATCAGCGCCGCGTCGTCGGCGACCAGCGCGCGGTCGGCCAGGCGGTGGCCGGCAGCCGACAGCCGCTCGACCAGTGTGTCGCCGGAGCGGTCGTCCTCGAGCGCGCGCGTGTCCGACACCGTCAGGACGGCGATCGACACGGGCAGGAACGGTCGCGTCAGGTCGAGGCGTGCCAGGATCGTTCTCCCTTCGAATGCGCAGGGCCGCGATGCGCGGCCTATGCAGAATTTCCGACCTCCGCGCGCAGGGCGGGCTTGGAAAATTCTGCATCATGTCAAAGTGTTGGTCGAGATTACAGCTGATCGCCGGCCCTGAAGGTATCGCAGGAGTTGATCTGGCCGCTCTTCAGGCCGGTCATGAACCAGCGCGTGCGCTGGGCCGAGGAGCCGTGCGTGAAGCTGTCGGGAATGGCGAAGCCCTGCGACTGCTTCTGCAGCCGGTCGTCGCCGATCGCCGAAGCGGCGTTCATCGCGTTCTCGACGTCACCCTGCTCCAGGAACTTGTATTTCTGGTTGCTGTTGTTGGCCCAGACGCCGGCCAGGCAGTCGGCCATCAGCTCGACGCGCACCGAAAGCGCGTTGCGCCCCGTCTTCGACGACGATTGCTTGGCATCCTCCACCTTGTCGAGAATGCCGAGCAGGTTCTGCACGTGGTGGCCGACCTCGTGTGCCAGGACGTAGGCGTAGGCGAAATCGCCGCCGGCGCGGAAGCGCTGCCGCATCTCCTCGAAGAACGAGAGATCGACGTAGACCGTCTGGTCGAGCGGGCAATAGAACGGGCCCATGGCTGCCTGAGCGGCGCCGCAGCCCGAGCGGGTGGCGCCGCTGAACAGCACCATGCGCGGTTCCCGGTATTGCACATTGGCCTGTGCCGGCAGCACCGCCTTCCACACGTCCTCGGTATTGCCGAGGATCGCCGCGGCGAACTTGCCGGTCTGGTCCTGGGGCGGCGCGCCAGAGGTCTGTGACGGCGCCTGCTGCTGCTGGGACGAGGGGCCGCTGCCGCCGCCGGTGAGGATCTCGGCGCCGCCGATGAGCAGAGCCGGGTTGATGCCGAGCGCCCAGCCGACCAGGCCCAGGATGATGATGGTGCCGATGCCGAGGCCGCCACGGCCGCCGGGGATCATCCCGCCGCCGCCCCCATAGCCGTCGTCGCTCCGTCGGTCTTCGACGTTGCTCGAGGTGCGGAATTCATCCCAGCGCATGGGTCCGTCCTGTGTGATGGAGCGTGCCGTTCGGCCCACAGATAGCAGCCGCGCCGCCGCTTTTGAATAGTTTGAATAGGCCGGACGGGAAGGCGGATGCCTGCGCCTTCAGGGGATCTCGTAGACCGTCATCTCGCCGCCGACGCCACGCAACGCCCGGCGCTGGGCGACGGGCACGAGTCCAGCCTGGGCCAGCAGTTGCGCTGCCTGCGGATGCATCACCACCGGCTCGGTGGCGAAGATCGAGCGTGACACGGCAAAGCCCTGCACGCGCGAGGCGATGTTCACCGTCTGGCCGAAATAATCGAGCCGGTCGTTGAGGGTCACGGCGAGGCACGGGCCCTCGTGCAGCCCCATCTTGAGCAGCAGGTCCTCGCTGCGACGCTCGGCGTTGATCCGGCCCATGGCATCGCGCACCTTGAGGGCGGCGGCGAGCGCATGGTCGGGCGACGGGAACGTCGCCATGACGGCATCGCCGATGGTCTTCACCACCGCGCCGGTCTCCGCCGCCACGATGTCGTTCATCACCTGGAAATGGGCGCGCACGAGGTCATAGGCGACGAGGTCGCCGACCCGGTCATAGAGCTCCGTCGATCCCTTCAGGTCGGTGAACAAGAAGCTCAGGCTGGTGATCTTGAGACGTTGGTCGACCGTGAGCGCGTCGGTCTTGTAGATGTCGCGGAAGGTCTGGTTGGTCAGCAACCGCTTGGCGGTGAGGAAGCGCTTTCGCTTGCCCACCATCTCGTGCAGGTCGTGCCCGGCGATATAGACGCCGGGCAGCACCCGGGTGTCGGTGCGGTTTTCGAGCGTGAGTCGCAGCGGCCCGGGGGCCAGCGTCACCGTGCTGTTGGGCGCCTGCATCCGGTTGAAGACCAGCGACAGCTCGCGCCGCTCGCTGGTCGGCTCGCCCTTCACGTCGATGAACAGGGAAGCGTGCGTGACCGGATCGAAAATGATCAGGAACTCGGGCGGCATGCGCAGGGAGAGGATCGCCTTCTCGCCCGCCGGCAGCTCGACGGAGTCGAGCACGACCTTGTCGATCAGCCGATTGAAGGCCTCGTCGTCGGGCAGGTCGATGCCCGAGCACCAGAACACCTGCCGCTGGTATTCCCAGATCGGCAGGCTATGCGGATCGTGCGCGGCGATGCGCCGGACGCGCGGGCTCACCGTGAAGCTCACCTCGACGACATCGTCGAGGTTGGGCTCGTAGCCGGCAGCACAGAGCGAACAATGGTATTCGGCGCGGTTGAGCGTCTTCAGCGTGGCGTTGGAGTCGAGCACGCCGCCGCAGCCCGGGCAGAGCACGTTCCACGACATGTCGAAGAGGCCGAGCCGCGCCGCGTGCAGGAAGGCGGAGATGGCGCCCTCCTCGTTGATGCCATAGCGGCCCGCGAAGTCCAGCACATTGACGCGATTGAGCTCCCGATCGGAGCCGTCGCGCACGAGCGCCTCGATCGCTGCGGCCGCGTCCGCCGTGGCGGACTGCCGCAGCACCGAAAAGCGGGCCTGGGCCTCAGCGTCGGTCATGCGCGATCATAGCCGAACTGCGCCCCGATGTATCGGCCGAATCGAAGCGCTCCCTCACAATCGGCCGCCAGCTAGTGATACCCCTCCCCCTCCTTCAGGCGGCCACGGAACGTCCAGTAGACGAACACCGAATAGGCCAGGATGAGCGGCAGCAGGAAAATTGTGCCGAGGAGCATGAAGATCTGCGAGGCGGGCGCCGCGGCCGCCTCCCACACCGTCAGCGACGTCGGCACCAGATAGGGGAAATTGGACACGATCAGACCGGCGAAGCAGAGCAGGAAGATGCCGATGGTGCAAACGAACGGCATGAGCACGCCGCCGCCCGCCTCGGCGCGGGCGACGCCGCGCCAGACTCCCAGTCCGAGCAGCGCCGTCGCCACGGGCAGAGGCCACAGGAAGAAGATGTTGGGCGTGGCGAACCAGCGCTCGGCGATGCGCGGCAGCACATAGGGCGTGTACAGGCTCACCGCCGCGGCAAAGCAGGCCACCGCGATGAGCAGCGGCCGCGCCAGCCGGCGGCCGTGCGCGGCGGTTGCGCCTTCGGTGCGCAACATCAGCCAGGTGGAACCCAGCAGACCATAGCCGACGATGAGGCCCAGCCCGCACAGCACCGTGAACGGCGTCAGCCAATCGAACGGCCCGCCGGCGAAGCTGCCGTCGACCACCTTGATGCCTTCCAGCAGCCCACCGAGGATCACCCCCTGGGCGAAGGCCGCGACGATGGAGCCGCCGGCGAAGGCGATGTCCCAGCGGCGGTGGTTGGGCTTGGCGACCCAGCGGAACTCGAACGACACGCCGCGGAAGATCAGCGCCAGCAGCATGACGATGACCGGCAGATAGAGGCCGGGCATGATCACCGCGTAGGCCTTGGGGAAGGCGACCCAGAGCCCGCCGCCGCCCAGGATCAGCCACGTCTCGTTGCCGTCCCAGAACGGCGCGACCGAGTTCATCATCTGGTCGCGCTCGCGCTCGTCGCGCGTGGTCGGGAACAGGATCCCCATGCCCAGGTCGAAGCCGTCGAGGATGACGTAGAGCACGACGGCGGTGCCGATGAGCGCCGCCCAGATGATCGGCAGATACTGTTCCATCGGTTCCGAGCCCTATCGAGTTGCCGGCGAGGGGGCAGCGCTCAGGCGGCGCCTTGGGTGGCATGGCGCACGGCGCCTTCGGCGGCCGAGAGGGGCCGGTGCGGCATGCCCTCCGGCAACGCCGTCGTGCCCTCGTCGGGACCCCTGTTGACCAGCCGGTTGATGAACAGGATGCCGACGCCGAAGACCAGGCAGTACACCACGACGAACAGGATCAGCGACACCAGCACGGCCTCGAAGGCGACCGGCGACCGGGCGTCGACGGTGCGCAGAATGCCGTTGGCGATCCACGGCTGGCGGCCGATCTCGGTGGTGTACCAGCCCGCAACGATGGCGATGAAGCCCAGCGGCCACGCCCAAGACGCCGCCGTCAGCCACAGCCTGCTCTCGAACAGCCGGCCGCGCAGCCACAGCACGCCGCCCCAGATGGCGAGCCCCAGCATCAGCACGCCCATGCCGACCATGATGCGGAAGCCGAAGAACGGTGGCGCCACGGGCGGCCGATCCTGCGGCGCGAAGGCCTTGAGGCCAGGGTAGATGCCGTTCCAGTCGTGCAGGATGATAAAGCTGCCGAGGTGCGGGATGGCGATCTGGAAATCGTTGCTCTCGGTCGTCTCGTTGGGCCACGCGAACAGCACCAGCGGCGCCACCTCCTGCGCCGGCCAGTGGCCCTCGATCGCCGCCAGCTTGGCCGGCTGGTACTTGGCCGTCGCTTGGCCATGGAAGTCGCCGATGATGATCTGCGTCGGCGTCAGGATCAGGGCGAGACCGAGGCCCATGCGCACCATGGTCTTTGCCTGCAGCTCGAACTGGCCGGCGAGCAGATGGCGGGCGCCGACCGCCAGCACGACGACGGCGGTCGTGAGGTAGGCGGCGATCACCATGTGGGCAAGGCGCAACGGAAAGGTCGGGTTGAAGACGATCTGCAGCCAGTCCACCGGAAAGGCGATGCCGTCCCGCATCTCGTGCCCGGTGGGATATTGCATCCAGCTGTTGGCCGAGAGGATCCAGAAGGCGCTCATCAGCGTGCCCAGCGCCACCATCAGCGACGACACGAAGTGCAGCCAGTCCGGCACCCGGTTCCAGCCGAACAGCATGACCCCGAGGAACGTCGCCTCCAGGAAGAAGGCGGTCAGCACCTCATAGCCGATGAGCGGGCCGATGACGTTGCCCACCACGACCGAGAAGCGGCTCCAGTTGGTGCCGAACTGGTAGGACAGCACGATGCCCGACACGACGCCCATGGCGAAGGAGACCGCAAAGATCTTGGTCCAGTACCGAGCCAGGTGCTTGTAGCGCTCGTCCCCGGTCCACAGATGGCGGGCCAGCAGCGTCGCGACGAAGGCGGACGTGCCGATGGTGAAGGCGGGAAAGATAATGTGCCACGTGACGGTGAAGCCGAACTGTATGCGTGCCAGGAGCGCTGCATCGAGTTCCATGGGACCCCTCCATCACCGTCTGCCTACGTTTTAACCTAAAAGAGCCGTGTTCGCGCCTCAAATCTGGCGCCGCGGCGGGTTCGGCGCGGCGTCGCCTCGTCCTGCCCTTAATCCACGGAAAATGTGCAGCTTTCCTGACAGGTCAGACCGCCTGTCGCTTTGCCCCTTGCATTTGTTCCCTGTTTGTTCTGATAATCAGAAATGATCGGGAGTGGAGATTCGGCATGGCGGCGGCGAGGCGCAGCGCCCTCAGGCGGCGCACGGACGTCAGCGACGAAGTGATCAGCGTACGGGTGGCGCCGGTCGACCCGATGGCCCATGTCGGCCACCAGGTCGACCCGGACCGGCGGCGTGGCCGCGGCGCGGTCACCAACCCGGCGCCGCGGTACGAACCGACCCACCGCGAGGATGAGGACGACGGCTGGGGCGGGCTCGAGGCGCTTGCCCCGTTCACGACCGAGGTGTCGATCGAGAAGCCGCGCACCATCATCACCAGGAACGATTCGCCCGACATCAGCTTCGATCGCTCGATCAATCCCTACCGCGGCTGCGAGCATGGCTGCGTCTACTGCTTCGCGCGCCCGACGCATGCTTATATGGGCCTGTCGCCCGGGCTGGATTTCGAATCGAAGCTGTTCGCCAAGCCCGATGCCGCCGCGCTCCTGGAGAAGGAGCTGTCGGCGGCGGGCTACACGCCGAGGACGATCGCCATCGGCACCAACACCGATCCCTACCAGCCGATCGAGAAACGCTACCGCATCATGCGGCAGGTGCTCGAGGTGCTCGAGCACTTCAGCCACCCGGTCGGCATCGTGACCAAATCGGCGCTGGTGGCGCGCGACATCGACATCCTGTCGCGCATGGCGGCGCGCGGGCTCGCCAAGGTCGCGGTGTCGGTGACGACGCTCGATGCCAAGCTGGCGCGCACGATGGAGCCCCGGGCGGCGACCCCGGAACGGCGGATCGAGACGATCCGGGCGCTGGCGGCGGCCGGCATCCCGACCACCGTCATGGTCGCGCCCGTGGTGCCGGCGGTGAACGATGCGGAGATCGAGCGCATCCTGGAGCGGGCGCATGAGGCCGGCGCGCGCGAGGCCGGCTATGTCCTGCTGCGCCTGCCGCTCGAGGTCCGCGACCTGGTGCGCGACTGGCTCATGGCGAACTACCCGGATAAGGCCCGCCATGTGCTCTCGCTGGTCAAGTCGACGCGCGGCGGCAAGGACTACGATTCCACCTGGGGTGAGCGCATGGTCGGTTCCGGCCCATACGCCTGGATGATCGGGCGCCGCTTCGAGGTGGCGTGCGAGCGCATCGGCCTCAACAAGCGGCGGGCACGGCTGAAGACCGACCTGTTCGCCAGGCCCAAGTCCGACAAGGGCCAGCTCAGCCTGTTCTGACCGTTTCGATCCGCAGTTCCCGGAGCAAAGCGATGACCATCGCGCCGCGCGTCAACCTGATTACCCTGGGCGTCGACGACCTCGACCGCAGCGGCGCCTTTTATGAGCGGCTCGGCTGGCGGCGCTCCGCCACCGCCGGCAGCCCGTCGGTGGCGTTCTTCGCCCTCGACAACGTGGTGCTGTCGCTGTTTGGACGGGCGAGCCTGGCCGAGGACATGGGGCTCCTCGAGGCGCGGCCGGGACGAGGCGATGTCAGCCTGGCCATCAACGTCGAGAGCCCGGCAAAGGTCGACGAGGTGCTGGCAGCGGCCGTCGAGGCCGGCGCCAGCCTGCTGAAGCCGGGGCAACCCGTGTTCTGGGGCGGCTACTCCGGCTACTTCGCCGATCCGGACGGCCACGCCTGGGAAGTGGCCCACAACCCGTTCTTTCCCCTCGATGCGCGGGGCCGGATCGTCCTGCCGGCTTAGCGCATTGCACCATCGGACGAGATCATCCGATGGTGCGGAAATGCTCATAACCTTTTGAATCTGGAGCGCTTCTCTCTGATTGGGTGGGTCCACCGATCAGAAAGCGCTCTCGGCGCGAGCCGCGGTCCCTTTGCCAACTGCATTTCGATGGTCGGGGGCTTGAGCTTGCAGGCGCACACGGCATGCTGGCGCCCATGGCCCGCCGCCCGACGACCGATTCGCTGCCCATGCTCCTGCCGGAAGGCCCGACCTTCGACCGGGAGCGGCGCCTGCGCCGGCGCGGCGTCTGGCCGGTCGCCGGCATCGACGAGGTCGGACGCGGCCCGCTCGCCGGCCCGGTGGTGGCGGCGGCCGTGGTGCTCGATCCCCGCGATATTCCCGACGGGCTCAACGACAGCAAGGCGCTCGACGGGGAGACGCGCGAGGCGCTCTATCCCGTCATCATGGCCAAGGCGCTCGTCGGCGTCGCCTGCGTCTCGGCGCGCGAGATCGACGACACCGACATCCGCAAGGCCTCGCTCGCCGCCATGAGCCGCGCCCTGGCGAGCCTGCCGGTTCCCGTCAGCTTCGCGCTCGTCGACGGCCGCGACCGCCCGGCGGTGCCGTGCGAGGTCGAGGCGATCGTCCGCGGCGACGCCCTGGTCGCCTCCATCGCCGCGGCCTCCATCGTCGCCAAGGTCGTGCGCGATCGGCTGATGCGGCGGCTGTGCCGACATTATCCGGTCTACGGCTTCTCCCGCCACGTCGGCTATGCCACGGCCGAGCATCGCCGCGCCATCGAGCTCCACGGCCCCTGCCCCTATCACCGCTTGAGCTTCGCGCCCTTCCGCCTGGTCGAAGCTGCCGCCACGCCGGTGGCGGCGGAGCTGGTTCCTTAAAGCATCACCCACGCCGCTGCTGGAGCGGAAGTGCCAAAACGAGACGCCGACGCTGCGGGCCGTGCAACTTCGTTTTTACCCCATTCCCCCATGATCCGGATCCGTAAGTTGCGTAACCGGTATAGGCGACATGGGTATCATGCATACCGGAATCGCCGGCGCCGTCTCCCGGATTCAGGTCTCGCGTACCGGGACGACCGCGCCGGATTCCCGGTTGGGCTCACCGCCCCCTCTCGACCGCATCATCGTCGGCGATTGCATCGCCAGCCTCGATAGCCTGCCGGACTCCAGCGTCGACCTGGTCTTTGCTGATCCGCCCTACAACCTCCAGCTCGAGAGCGCGCTGACGCGCCCCGATCAGAGCCTCGTCGACGCCGTCGACGACGATTGGGACAAGTTCGCGAGCTTCGGCGAATACGATGCCTTCACCCGGCGCTGGCTCACCGCCTGCCGCCGCGTGATGAAGCCCGATGCGTCGCTGTGGGTCATCGGCTCCTACCACAATATCTTCCGGGTGGGCGCCATCCTGCAGGACCTGGGCTTCTGGATCCTGAACGACGTCGTCTGGCGCAAGGCCAACCCGATGCCGAACTTCCGCGGCCGGCGCTTCACCAACGCGCACGAGACGCTGATCTGGGCGACGCGCAGCACCTCCAAGCGCTACACCTTCCACTACGAGGCGCTGAAGGGTGGCAACGACGACCTGCAAATGCGCTCGGACTGGTTCATTCCCCTGTGCACCGGGGACGAGCGGCTGAAGGATGCCGAGGGCCGCAAGGTTCACCCGACGCAGAAGCCCGAGGCGCTGCTCGCCCGCGTGCTGCTGGCGTCGTCGAACCCGGGTGATGTGATCCTCGATCCGTTCCTGGGCACCGGCACCACGGCCGCAGTGGCCAAGAAGCTGGGCCGCCGCTTCATCGGCCTGGAGCGGGACCCGGTGTATGCAGCCGCGGCCGAGCGGCGTATCGCGGCAGCATCGCCGGTGGCTCCGGCCGCCGTCGCCACCGCGCCCGCCAAGCGCAGCGAACCGCGCATCCCCTTCCTGTCTCTGGTCGAGGCGGGCCTGATCCAGCCCGGCGAGATGTTGAGGGACCAGCGCGGCCGGCACCAGGCGCTGGTGCGGGCCGACGGCACCCTCATGCTGGGACCGGCGGTCGGATCGATCCACAAGATCGGCGCCCTGGCCCAGGGGCTCCCCGCCTGTAACGGCTGGACCTTCTGGCACGTCGAGCGCGCCGGTGCCGGCGTCCTCATCGACGAGTTGCGCAGCGCGTTCCGCACCACCTTCAAGGCCGCCGCGTAAGCACCGGTTCAGCCGGCCGGGCCGACCTCGACGCCCGCGTGAGCGAGCACCTTGCGCATCAGGTTGGGCAGCGCCTCGCCGCCCAGCGATGCCGCCGGGGCCCAGCGACAGCCCTGTGGCGCCGGCGCGTCGTGCGCCACGTCGGCGCGCGCCACGGTGAGCTCCAGCGGAAAATGCGTGAACACGTGGCGCACGACGCCCGGCAGCCGCCGCCATCGCGCGGCGAGCGGAGGAGCGGCAGGGGCCACCGGGGATGGTTCGGGCGTCCAATCGCTGCCCGGCACCTCGGCCATGCCGCCGAGCAGCCCGCGCGGGGGCCGCGTCCTGAGCAGCACCGCGCCGTCCGCCCGCACGCACACGAACGCCGCACCGCGCCGCAGCACACCCTCACGCTTGGGCGTCTTCTTCGGAAACACGTCCTGCTGGCCGCTGCGCCGCGCGGCGCAGGGCTCGGTGAGCGGACAGAGCGCGCAGGCTGGCCGCTTGGGCGTGCAGATGGTTGCGCCCAGGTCCATCATGGCCTGGGCGAAATCGCCCGGCCGCGCGTGCGGCACCAGCGCGGCGGTGCGCGCGCGGATGGCGGGCTTGGCCGCCGGCAGCGGCTCTTCCATGGCGTAGAGCCGGGTGATGACGCGCTCGATGTTGCCGTCGACGGGAGCGGCCGGGCGATCGAAGGCGATGGCGGCGATCGCGGCGGCCGTGTACGGCCCGATGCCGGGCAGAGCCAGGAGCTCGGCCTCCTCGTCCGGAAAGCGGCCGCCAGGACGGGCGGCGACGGCCTTGGCGCAGGCGTGCAGGTTGCGCGCCCGGGAGTAGTAGCCGAGCCCCGCCCAGGCCTGCATCACCGCCTCCGCCGGTGCCGCCGCCAGTTGCTCGACCGTGGGGAAGCGGGCCAGAAAGCGCTCGAAATAGGGCCTGACGGCAGTGACGGTGGTCTGCTGCAGCATGATCTCGGAGAGCCAGACCCGGTAGGGGTCGGGCCGCTCGCCCGGCCGCGCTCGCCACGGCAGCGCCCGGCGGTGGCGGTCGTACCAGGCGAGCAGCGCGGCGGCTTCCGGCCCGCTCGAAGCCGATGCGGCGCCGGCGGACCGGCGGGCCTTTGAAGCGGCGGCGGCGGAGGTTACCATCAGCCCTACCTAGCCCGGACCGGCGGGGCCGCAAAGCGGTTGCGGCTCCCGGTCCGGCGGGCGGACCGACGCATGAGCAAGCCCCCCTTTCGCCCCCGCGGCGCCATGCCGCTCGCCGACATGGTCGACGTCTGCCTCGGGCCGGCGCTGGCGGCGCAGGGCTTTGCCGCCAGCGACGTGATCGTCGCCTGGGCCGACATCGTCGGGCCACGCCTCGCCGCCCATACCCAGCCCCTGCGCCTCGAATGGCCGCGCCGGGCCCGCGACGGCGACGGACCGGCCCGGCCGGCGGCGCTGGTGGTGCGCACCACCAGCGCCTTTGCGCTCGAGCTGCAGCACATGGCTCCGGTGGTCATCGAGCGGGTCAACACCCATTTCGGCTGGCGCTGCGTCGGCCGCATCGTCATCCGCCAGGGCCCGGTCGCGCGCCCGGCCGCCCGGCCGGCGCGGGCCGCGCCGGATGCGGCGGCGATCGCCGCCGCCCACGACCTGACGGCCGGCATCGAGCAGGAGCCCCTGCGCGCGGCGCTGCAGCGGCTCGGCGAAGCCGTGCTGTCGGCGCCCCGCACCGGCATCAGCGGCCGCACTTGACGGCTGCTGATGTTGCCACAATTGCTTGCGCAATGTCCGAAACTCGGACCAGACGCCGATGACGCCTTGGATTCCCAGCGCCACGGGCAACTCAGGAGACTGACATGATCACACGCCGTCGCGTGCTCGAGACCATGGCCGTGGGCGCGCTTCTGGCGGCGGCAGGCCGATGGATGCCGATCGCCCCGGCCGCCCTGGCCCAGGATGCCAAGCCCGAGGAGCTGAACCAGCCCGGTCCGCTCGGCGACGTGACGCTCGGCAGCCAGGACGCCAAAGTGAACATCATCGAGTATGCGTCGATGACCTGCTCGCACTGCGCCGAGTTCCACGAGAAGACGTTCCCGATGCTGAAGTCGAAGTACATCGACACCGGCAAGGTGCGCTTCACCCTGCGCGAATTTCCCCTCGATCCGCTGGCCACGGCCGGCTTCATGCTGGCGCGCTGCCAGGGCAACGACAAATATTATCCGATCACCGACCTGCTGTTCTCCAAGCAGCAACAATGGGCTTTCACCGACAAGCCGCTCGACGGCCTCTCCCAGCTGGTCAAGCAGGCCGGTTACACACAGGAGAGCTTCGAGGCCTGCTTGAAGAATCAGAAGATCTATGACGCGGTGGTGGCCGAGCGCGAGCGCGGTGCCAAGCTGGGCGTCAACTCCACGCCGACGCTGTTCATCAACGGCAAGGTCTACCGGGGAGCGCTGGAGCCGGACGAGATGGAGAAGACGCTGGCGCCTCTGCTCGCCGGCTGATAGTGGCCGGTTGAGGCCGGCTGGCGCCGCTCGGATTGGCGCGCGGCGGAGGCTGCGATGAAGCTGACCCGACTGAAGATCGCGGGTTTCAAGTCGTTCGTCGATCCCACGGACGTCCTGATCGAGCCGGGCCTCACCGGCGTCGTCGGCCCCAACGGCTGCGGCAAGTCCAACCTGGTCGAGGCGCTGCGCTGGGTGATGGGCGAGAGCTCGCACAAATCCCTGCGCGCCTCGGGCATGGACGACGTGATCTTCGCCGGCGCGTCGGGGCGCCCGGCCCGCAATACGGCCGAGGTCACGCTCGTCGTCGACAATGCCGGCCGGACCGCGCCGGCCGCCTTCAACGACGCCGACGTGCTCGAGGTCTCCCGCCGCATCGAGCGCGAGGAAGGCTCCACCTACAAGGTCAACGGCCGCGAGGTGCGGGCGCGCGACGTGCAGCTGCTGTTTGCCGACGCCGCCACCGGCGCGCGCTCGCCCGCCATGGTGCGCCAGGGCCAGATCGGCGAGATCATCGCCGCCAAACCGCAGGCGCGCCGCCGCATCCTGGAGGACGCCGCCGGCATCGCCGGGCTGAACACCCGGCGCCACGAAGCCGAGCTGCGGCTCAAGGCGACGGAGGACAACCTCCAGCGCCTGGAAGACGTGCTGCGCGAGATCGAGGCCCAGGTCGACAGCCTGCGCCGGCAGAGCCGGCAGGCTGCCCGCTACCGCAACCTGTCCGGCGAGATCCGGCGGCTGGATGCGCTGCTGATGCTGATCGGCTACCGCGCGGCCCGCGGCCAGCTCGCCACGGCGGAGCGCACGCTCGAGGAGCACGTGCGCGCCGTTGCCGATCGCACCGCCGTGCAGGCCCAGGCGGCCAAGGAGCAGGCCATCGCGGCGGCGAGCCTGCCGGGCCTGCGCCAGGACGAGGTGGCCGCCGCCGCAGCGCTGCAGCGGCTCACCCTCGCGCGCAACGAGCTCGACGCCGAGGAACGCCGCACCCAGGAGCGCGCGGCCGAACTGGTGCGCCGCATCGCCGAGATCGAGAAGGATATCGCGCGCGAGAACGCCCAAGCCCGGGATGCAGCCGCCACGCTCGAGCGCTTGACGGGCGAAGTCGAAGCGCTGGGGGACGACGAGGACACGGCCGACCTCACGTTCGCGGCCAAGGCTAGCGTTGCCGACGCCGACGGCGAGCTGACGCAGGCGGAAGCCGCACTGACCGACACCCAGGCGCAGCTCGCCAACCTCAATGCGTCCCGCGCCTCGCTCGAACGGGCGCTGGCCGAGGCGAGCGAACGCGCGCAGCGCCTCGAGACGGAGCGCGCCGGGCTGGAGCGGCAGCTCGCCGCCCTGGATGAGAGTGACGACGCCCTCGCCGGCCTCGACGAACTGCGCGAGGCGGCGGCGCTGGCTGAGGACAGCTCGCTCGCGGCGGAGGAACGGGCCGCCGTGGCGCGCGGCGCCGTGGCGGCGGCGCGCGACGGCGAAGGCCAGGCGCGGGCACGGGCGACCGAGGCCGAGAGGACGGCACAGAAACTGGAGACGGAAGCGAGAACGCTGGCCAAGCTGTTCGCGCCGGCGCCGGGCCAGCGCTTCGCCGCCGTGGTCGACGAGATCCGGGTCGAGAAGGGCTACGAGGCAGCGCTCGGCGCGGCGCTCGGGGAGGACCTGGAGGCGTCGACCGACACGGCCGCCGCCGTCCATTGGTCGACCACCGTGGCGAGCGGCGATCCCCCCCTCCCCGGCGGCGCCGTCGCCCTGATCGACCTCGTCCGGGCGCCGGCGGCGCTGGCGCGCCGGCTCGCTCAGATCGGCGTGGTCGACCGGGCGGCGGGTCCGGCCCTCCGCCCCGGGCTGGCGCCGGGCCAGCGGCTGGTATCGGTCGAAGGTGACCTTTGGCGCTGGGACGGCTTCACCGCCGCCGCCGACGCGCCGTCGGCGGCGGCACGCCGCCTGGCCGAGCGCAACCGCCTGGCCGAGCTCGACGCCAGCGCCGAAACGGCGCGCCACGCCGCCGAGCGGGCGCGCGCCGAGCTGGACACGGCCCAGGCGGCCGTTCGCCAGGCCATGCAGGAGGAGGCTGCGACGATCGAGCTGTCGCGGTCGACGCGGCGAGCTTTCGACCAGGCGCGCGACACCCTGGCCCAGGCCGAGCGCCGGGCCGGCGAAGCCGCCTCGCGGCGCGCGGGCCTCGTGGAGGCGCTGAGCCGCACCGGGACCGCGGCGAGCGAAGCGGCCGCCAACAGCGAGCAGACACGTGAGGCGCTGGGCGCCCTGCCCGCGCCGCCCAAGCTCGAGAGCAAGCTCGGCCACGAGCGAATCAAGGTGGCCGAGCGGCGAACCGCCGCCACCGAGGCGCGCGCCGCGCTGCAGAACCTACTGCGCGAGGCGGAGATGCGGGTCGAGCGCCGCAACGGCCTGATCCGCGACATCGCCGCCTGGCGCGAACGCGCCGGCCGGGCCGAGGCGGGGCGCGCCGACCTGGAGCGGCGCCTGGAGGCCGCGCGGGAGGAACAGGAAGCGCTGGCGGAGACGCCGGACACCTTCGCGCTGCGTCGTCGGGCCCTGCAGGCGGAGATCGAGACGGCGGAGGCCAAGCGCCGCGAGGCGGCCGATGCCCTGGCGGCGGCCGAAGCCATGCTGGCGGATGCCGACCGGGCGGCGCGGGAGAGCCTCGCGGGCCTCTCGGAGGCACGTGAAGCGCGGGCCGCCGCCGAGGCACGGCTGGAAGCGGCCCGGACCAAGCTGCGCGAACTGACGCAAGCCATCGCCGATTCGACCGGGGCCGCCCCGGACGCGCTCCATGAGCAGGCCGGGCTCAAGCCCGGCGACGACCCGCCCGATTCGGCCGCCACCGAGGAGCGCCTCGCCGCCCTGAAGGCGGATCGCGAGCGGCTCGGTGGCGTCAACCTGCGCGCCGAGGAGGAATTGGTCGAGGTCGAGGGCAAGCGCGACGCGCTGGTCGCCGAGCGCGACGATCTGACGGAAGCGATCAGGCGGCTGCGGCAAGCCATCGGCAACCTCAACCGCGAGGGCCGCGAGCGCCTGCTGGCGGCGTTCGAGGTGGTCAACGGCCACTTCCAGTCGCTGTTCACCACCCTGTTCGGCGGCGGCACGGCGGAGCTCATCCTGATCGAGGCCGACGACCCGCTCGAAGCGGGGCTCGAGATCATCGCCCGGCCGCCCGGCAAGAAGCCCCAGGTGATGACCCTGATGTCGGGCGGCGAGCAGGCGCTCACGGCGACAGCGCTGATCTTCGCCGTCTTCCTCACCAACCCCTCGCCGATCTGCGTGCTCGACGAGGTCGATGCGCCGCTCGACGACGCCAACGTCGAGCGCTACTGCGACCTGCTGCAGGAGATGGTGCGCCGGAGCGAGACTCGCTTCGTCGTCATCACGCATAATCCGATCACCATGGCGCGCATGGACCGGCTGTTCGGCGTTACCATGGCCGAGCGCGGCGTCTCCCAGGTGGTGTCGGTGGACCTGAGGGAAGCCGAGGCGCTCCAGGAAGCCGTCTGAGCGGCGCCCGCGCGCATCAGCCGACGGCCGTCTCCGGCACCGACATGCGGCCCGCTGTCGCAATTGCGGCGGAATCGCGTCCGACGGGTCCACGGACGGCATCGCCAGCGCAGCCAGAAATGGAGCAACATCAATGACTTATGCGAATTCAGCGAGTCTTGACACTCGAAGGTGCAAAAATTATGGTGCCCGCGGCCAAGGGGGGGTTCGGACCGAGCATCTTGCCTTGCTCCGCGGGGTTCGCCATGACCGGTGACACGACGCGGGACGGCAAGGGCGCCAACACCGACGCCGCCAAGGCTGCCAGCACGGACGCCGATCTCTCCCGGAGATTGAGTCGTCTGGACCAGGAACTCGGTCAGCGGCGGGCGGCGGACGCCCGTGACAAGGCGGCGGCTGCCGACACCGAGGCGGGCCCATCTCCGCTCGCGCGGGGCTTCCGCCTCTCGGCGGAGTTCGTTGCCGGTGTGGGTGCAGGCGCCATCCTCGGATGGCTGCTGGACCGGGTGCTGGGATCGTCCCCCTGGGGGATGATCGTCCTCCTGATGCTCGGCTTCTGCGCCGGCATCTACAATGTTTTGCGCGCGGCAGGCCATCTGCGCTCAGGGCCGGGCCCTTCGGCCTGATCTGGAGCGGCGGCGGCGGCAGCGGGCTTCGCTCGGTGGAGAATCGCCGGCCTTCGGGTCCGGTTCCCCGCTGCGTTTTGGTGTGATCGCATCTTTCGGGCATGGGGTCCGGGAGGTGGCGTCACGAGGCGACAGGGAAAGGACCGAACCGGCCATGGCCGATCCGATCCATCAGTTCCAGATCCAGAACATCGTGCCGCTGGGCCATATCGGCGGCCACGAGATCGCCGTCACCAATTCGGCCCTCTACATGATCGGCGCCGTGGTGGTGATCACCGCGCTGCTCATCGGCGGGATGAGCCGCGGCGCGCTGGTGCCGGGCCGGCTGCAGTCCATGGTGGAGCTGACCTACGAGTTCGTCGCCAGTACGGTACGAAACTCCGCCGGCACCGAGGGCATGAAGTTCCTGCCCTTCGTCTTCTCCATCTTCATGTTCGTGCTGATCCTCAACCTGTTCGGCATGATCCCCTACGCCTTCACGGTGACCAGCCACATCATCATCACCTTCGCGCTCGCCGCCCTGGTGATCGGCCTCGTCATCCTCTACGGCTTCTTCAAGCACGGCTTGGGCTTCCTCAAGCTGTTCGTGCCGTCCGGCGTGCCGGGCTGGCTGCTGCCGCTGCTGGTGATGATCGAGGTGATCTCGTTCGTGTCGCGACCGCTCAGCCTGTCGGTTCGTCTCTTCGCCAACATGCTGGCCGGCCACATCGCGCTGAAGATCTTTGCGGGCTTCGTCGCCACCCTGCTCGCCGCCGGGGCCTGGAGCGTGCTGTCGCCGCTGCCGCTGGCGCTCGCCGTCGCGCTCACCGCGTTGGAGGTGCTGGTCGCCGTGCTGCAAGCCTACGTGTTCGCCACGCTGACCACGATCTACCTCAACGACGCCCTGCACCCCGGCCATCATTGACGGCCGGCCCGAGACCTCCTCTTCACCATTGAAAGCGAATCAAGGAGCACTTCCATGGATCCCGTAGCTGCAAAGTACATCGGTGCCGGTCTCGCCTGCCTCGGCATGGCCGGTGCGGGCATCGGCCTCGGCACCCTGTTCGGCCAGTTCCTCTCCGGCGCGCTGCGCAACCCGTCTGCCGCGGCCGGCCAGCAGGGCACCCTGCTCCTGGGCTTCGCGCTGACGGAAGCGCTCGGCATCTTCTCGCTGCTGATCGCGCTGCTGCTGCTGTTCGCCGTCTGACGCACTGTGCGCCGGCGGGGTCCGTCCTCGCGGCTGCGCTTCGTCTGACTTGACGTAGCCCGTCCGGATGACTTCCATCCGGACGGCGCACGTCGAAGCAACCGGGGGACGGCGGGGCGCAACCCCGCCCCGAGGATAAGGTCGCATGGCCCAACCCACTCAGACCGGCACCGAGCAGGCCTCGCGCGAGGCCCATAGCGCCGCCTTCCCGCCCTTCGATGGGACCACCTTTGCGTCCCAGCTCATCTGGATCGCGCTGACCTTCGGCGTGCTCTACCTGCTCATGTCCCGCGTCGCGCTGCCGCGGATCGAGCACGTGCTGAAGAACCGCCACGAGAAGATCGCCGGCGATCTGGCGGAAGCGCAGCGGCTCCGCACCGAATCGGAGGAGGCGATGCAGGCCTACGAGAAGGCGCTGCACGACGCCCGCACCAACGCACAGGCCATCGGCCAGAAGACCCGCGACGAATCCGCAGCCGAATTCGAAACGCGCCGCAAGGCGCTCGAGGCCGAGCTGAACGCCAAGATCGCCTCGGCGGAGGAGACCATCCGCACCAGCACGACCGCGGCCATGACGAGCGTTCGCGGCATTGCCGCTGATGCCGCGACCGCCATCGTCGAGCGGCTGGCCGGCGAGACGCCGGCGCCGTCCGAGGTGATTTCCGCCCTCGACCGCGTCGCCGCATAAGGACAACCCGATGTTCGCCGAACCGGAATTCTGGGTCGCCGTCGCCTTCGTCATCTTCATCGCCCTGGCCTGGAAGGCCGGCGGCTTCAAAGCGATGGCGAGCGGCCTGGACAATCGCGGCCAGCGCATCGAGCGCGAGCTCGCCGAGGCGCAGCGGCTCAGCCAGGAAGCCCGGTCGCTGCGCGACGAGTACGTGCGCAAGCGCGAGGAGGCCGAGAAGGAGGCACAGGCGATCGTCGCCAGTGCCCGCGAAGAGGCCGAACGGGCGACCAACGAAGCCCACGCGCGCCTCAACGAGTTCGTCGCCCGCCGCACGGCGTCTGCCGAGGCCAAGATCGCCCAGGCCGAGACCCAGGCGACCGCCGAGGTGCGCGCGGCCGCAGCCGACGCCGCGATCCGCGCCTCCGAGCTGATCCTGCGCGACAAGGTGAAGGGCGAGGTCGCCGCCAAGATCCTCGAACGCGGTGTCGCCGATCTCAAGCGCTCCTTCGTCTGAGACGCTGGAGCAGCCAGCATAAGAGCCGCCCTCCGGGGCGGCTTTTTTTATGCGCCGGCCCGACCTTCGCTGCCGGCCGTTGGCGCTTCAGCCGCCGACGCGCACGAGAGCGATTTGCGATTGGGTGGCTCCACTCAATCGCAAAAGAAGCGCTCCAGATTCAAAAGGTTATGAGCATTTCTCCATCATTGGATGATCCCATCCGATGACGAAATGCTCTAGTCCGCAGGAACCTCGCGGTCGATCGCCGGGTCGGTGGTGATCGCGCTGCCGAGCAGGGGCTGAGCGAGCGGCCCCGAAAAGCGCCCGGGCCGATGCGCCCAGGTCTGGGCTCGCGTCGCATTTCCATTGGTCCCGACTGCAACGACCCTGTGCCGAACGCGGCCACACGTCCCGTTCAAGAGGCAGTGCATGCAGCCTGCGCATGGGGCTGCGACAAAATAAGGCAGCAATGCTGTCATAAACCCATTGCGAAACCGGCTCTCAACCCTTACTTCGTGCAGTGCAGCAGCGATGCTGCAGCCCTCCTTGGGCGTTTCCTCCCTAGACTTGGGCCGTGCCTTCGGGCACGGCCCTTTTTCTTTGGCGGCCGGCCCTTCCGGCTTTGCGCCCGTTCTGCTACCGATTGCGGGGCTGCCATTCCGGGGTGTCGTGATGCTGCGCGCTGTGCTGCCGGCCGCTCTGGTCCTGTCCGTCCTCGGCACCGCCGCGCCGGCGGCCGAGACGAGCCCCTACGTCATTCCTGATTGGCAATCGGCCTGCGCCGTCCATGGCCCCGGCTTCAAGGCGCTTCCCGGCTCCAATAATTCCTGCATCCGCATCGGCGGCCGCGCCGCCATGGCCGTGGATGCCGGCACGGCGCGGGGCGGCCCCGCCGCCGGCCGCCGCGCCAAGAGCATGGGCGCCATGGGCATGGGCGCCATGGGCCAGGTCGAGGCGGACGTGCGCACGCAGACCGAGGCCGGGCCGCTGCGGGCCTTCGTGCGCCTGCGCGCCGGCAGCGGCACCGGGACGGCGCCGCTCTCCCGCTAGAGACGGGCTCATCTGATCGGATCGAAACGCTTCACTTTTTGGGTCTGGAGCTCGTCTCGGCGATCAGATGATCCGACGCGGCCACGAACGGCTCCGGCGAAAGGTGCGTCCGCGGCACCGCGCTGCCTCCAATCCGCACTATGCATTCGCGCCAACCTCTCGCATGACACGTCGCAGCCATTGGTGACCCGGATCGGCATCGTGGCGGGCATGCCACGTCTGAACGACGCGGAATGAGGGTATGTCGATCGGCGGTCGCAGCAGTTGCAGCGGCAGCCGACCAGCCAACGAGCCGAAGAGCCGCCGCGGCTCCGTCGCCACAAGGTCGGACGTATCGACGAGGAGCGGCGCCATCAGGAAGTGACCGACCGTAACGGCGACGTTCCGCTTCAGGCCGCGCGCGCGAAGGACCGCATCGACGTAGCCGTGGGGCTCGCCCTTCATCGACACCTGAAGATGACGAAGAGACAAATAGCGGTCGAGATCCAGCTGGTTGTCGAGCTCCGGGTGGCCCTCGCGAAGGGCACAAGCAAAGTCCTCGTCGTAGAGCAACTCCTCCCGCATGTGCTGCGGCGGTTCGGGAAAATTGCCGGCAATCAGCTCCACCGTGTCGTCGTCGAGCATCGATAGGCCAACGCCGCGGCTGGTATTGCGCACGACCAGGGATACGCCGGGAGCTTCGCTGTCGAGACGCCTCGTCAGGCCCGGCAGCAACACGAATGCCGCATAGTCGGACAACCCGATCACGAACCGCCGCTTGCTCTCCATCGGCTCGAAGCCCCGGCTCCCTGACAGGACGTGCTGGACTTGCTCGAGGATGGAGCGGACCGCGGGAGCGGCTTCGAGGGCCGCGGGCGTCGGCATCATGCCGTGTGGCGAGCGGACGAAAAGCGGATCTCCGAAGAGACTGCGCAGGCGGTTGAGGGCGTGGCTCACGGCCGGCTGGGTGAGGCCGATCCGCTCGGCGGCCCGGGTCGCATGTCTCTCGCTGACAAGGGCATCGAACACCACGAGCAGGTTGAGATCGACTGCCGCTAAATTAATCATTTTCATCGCTGATATGCTAATTATGAATTGTATTTATCACAATCGCCACCGCATGTTGCCGAGCGGGAACGGAGCCGGGCGCCGACGCCTGGACCAAGTGGAGATTGCCGATGTCAGATCCGGATACCGCAGCAACGGAGCGGCTGGGCTCGCGCCGGCGCTTCATCGAGACGGCCTTCGTCGCCACGGCTGGCTCCTTCACCGTCGGCCTGAGTGCCGCCGCCGTGGCGTCAGAATCCTGTGAGAGTCGGTTTTCGCGCGGCCTCGACGTATTGCGGCGGATCGGCGGGGAGAATTTCGACGGGCCCATCAACAGTCTGGCCGAGACCTCCGCCGACCTTGCGCGCTTCACCGTCGAATACCCCTACGGCGACGTCCTCTCGCGCCCCGGCCTTGAACTGCCACTCCGGCAGTTGTGCACCATCTCGATGCTGCTCGCGGATGGAAGCGCCCAGCCGCAACTGAAGTTTCACATGGGCGGATTTCTGAACGCCGGCGGCGAGCCGAGGACGCTCGTGGAACTGCTGTTCGTGTCGGTGGCGCTTCTCGGCTTTCCGGCGACCATCAATGCGGTCGGCATCGTTCGTGCCGTGTTCGCGGAGCGCAAGCTCGCGTTTGGGCCCATCGAGCCCGCAGCGACCGATGGATCGGCACGCGGACAGACGGGAAGGGAGGCACTCGGCCGGCTCGCGGCGGGCGACACGCAGGCGTACTTCGACCGCTTTGCCGTCGCGTCGCCCGATCTCGCGCGGCTCTCGACCGAGTTCGCGTTTGGAGAAGCGCTGTCGCGCGACGGCCTCGACCAGAAGGCGAAGCTGCTGGCGATCATCGCCATGCTCGCCGCGAGGGGTAACTGCGCCGACGCGCTGCGTCTTCATCTCGCTGGTGCGCTCACGAACGGGGTGACGCGCGAGGACATCATCGAAGTCCTGATCCAGCTCAGCGTCTATCGCGGCTTTCCGTCGGCGCTCAACGCCTTCGCCGTCGCTCGCAGCGTCTTCGCTGCCGCGCCGCAGCCGATTCGGCTCGACAGGCCGCCGCCTTCCGGCGCCGAGAGCCGCGCGGACCGACTGGAACGAGGCCGCGGCACGCTTGCAAGAACGTCGGGCTCATCCGGCGAGGCGGTGGTCCGCAGCTTTGACGACGTCGCGCCCGACCTTGGGCGCATGATCGTCGAGCATTCCTACGGCGAGGTGTTCTCGCGCGATGGCATCGACACGAAGACACGGGAGCTCAGCGCCTGCGCAGCGTTGGCCGCCGTCGGTTCTGCGACCACAGAAACCCCGCTGCGGGTGCACGTCAACGCCGCTCTGAACGTTGGCGCGAGCCGCAAGGAGATCGTGGAGACACTGCTCAACCTCGCTCCCTACAGCGGCTATCCCGCAACGCAGCAGGCGGTCCGTATCGCGGCCGAGGAATTCGCCAAGCGCCCCCTCTGAGCTCACTCCGCCAGCATTCGCATGATCTCCCGGGCCACTGTGCAGGACGGTCGCCCGGTCGTGAGGGGACGGCAGCCGCCGTTCCGTCGCGGACCAAGGCGGCTTCAGGCCACCTCGGCCACGCGCGCGAAGTCGTCCCGAAGCTCGCGCTTCAGCACCTTGCCGATCGCGCTGCGGGGCAGTTGATCGAGGATCTGCACGGCGGCCAGACGCTGGATCTTGCCGAGCCGGCCGTTGGCCCATTCCCTGATCTCGTCCGCCGTCTCGCTGCGGCCGGGCCTGAGCACGACGAACGCCACCGGCGTCTCGCCCCAGCGCTCGGACGGCAGGCCCACCACCGCCACGTCGTGGATCGCCTCGCTGGTCTGCAGCACCGCCTCGATATCGCTCGGGTAGATGTTGAATCCGCCCGAGATGATCATGTCCTTCTTGCGGTCCATCAGCGTCAGGAAGCCGTCCGCGTCGAAGCGGCCGACGTCGCCGGTGCGAATGAACCGGCGCCCGTCCGGGGCGTACCATTCGGCCTCGTGCGTCTTCTGCGGCTGGTTGTGATAGCCGTTCATGATCGCCGGGGAATGGCCGACCACCTCGCCGACCTCGCCCTGGGGCACCGTCTGCCCGTTCTCGTCGATCAGCCGGACGTCATGGCCTTCCGACGGGCGGCCGACGGTGTGCAGCTTGTCGGGGAACTGGTGGGCGACCAGCACGCAGCTGCCGCCGCCCTCGGTCATGCCGTAGTACTCCACCAGGCCGCCCGGCCAGCGCGCCAGCACGTCGGCCTTGAGGCCCGCGGCGAAGGGTGCGCTGGTGCAGAATTTCATGCGGAAGCTGGACAGGTCGAAGCCGCCGAAGCTCGGCAGGTCCATGATGCGCTTGTACTGCACCGGCACCAGCATGGCGTGGGTGGCGCGGTGGCGCTCGGCCAGCTTCAGGAAGCCCTCTGCGTCGAATTTCTCCATCAGCACCACGGCGCCGCCGAGCGCCAGGGTGGGGAAGAAGCTGACCAGCGTGGTGTTGGAATAGAGCGGCGTCGAGACGATGGCCACGGCATCCGGCCCGTAGCCGAAGATGCCGCCCCGCTGCACGTGCGCCCAGCGCATGCGGTGGGACTGGATGATGCCCTTCGGCATGCCCGTGGTGCCCGAGGAGTAGATGATGTTGAACGGCGACGTGCGCTCGATGGTCACCGGCTCGGGCTTGGCGCCTGGCGCAGCGAGCCAGTCGGTGAAGGGCCGCCCGGCATCCGAGCCGTCGAGCGACACGATCTCGCCGGAAAATCCGTCGAATGGCCCCAGCGACTGCGCCACGCCCCGGTCGACGAAGAACAGGCGCGCGCCCGAATCGAGCAGCATCGCCGCCAGGCTTTCGGGCGAGGACGAGGGCGCCAAAGGCGTGACCACGACGCCGGCCCGGAGCGCTCCGAGGAACGTCACCGCATAGGGCAGCGACGACAGGGCGCAGGCAGCGATGGTGTCGCCGCGCTTGAGCCCGTCCCGCTGCAGGCTCGCCGCCACCCGGTCCATCAGCACGTCGAGCTCGCCGTAGCTCAGTTGCTCGTCGCGATGCACGAGGGCCGTGGCGCCCGGGCGAGCGCGCGCATGGCTGCCGATGAGATCAGGGATCAGCCCGAACTCCTGGGCCAGCAGGTCCTCCACCGAGGGGCTCGGGGGCGTGGGGCTCTCGATCGGCATCGGCGGCATCCTGGGTGGCGCGAGGTCAAGCGCCGCCCGAATGCACCTATTCCGCGGCTTCCGCAATCGGCGCGGGTGGCGTCCAGCGCAGGACGGGCTGACGCGCCGCGCGGGTCTCGTCGAGGCGCCGGCGCGGCGCGTGGTAGGGCGCCCCGGTGAACCGCTCGACGTCGCCTCGCTTGGCCGCCAGGGCAAGATCGCGCAGCGTCGCGACGAACAGGTCGAGCGATGCCTTGGATTCAGATTCCGTCGGCTCGATCAGCATGGCGCCGTGCACCACGAGCGGGAAGTACATGGTCATCGGGTGATAGCCCTCGTCGACCATCGCCTTGGCGAAGTCGAGCGTGGTCACGCCGGTATCCTTCAGCCAGGCGTCGTCGAACAGCACCTCCTGCATGCAGGGGCGATTGCCGAAAGGCAGCGACATCAGGTCGGCCAGGCCGACGCGGACGTAGTTGGCGGCGAGCACCGCGTCGTCGGAGGCCTGCTTCAGGCCGTCGCCGCCGTGCGACAGCATGTAGGTCAGCGCCCGCACGAACATGCCCATCTGGCCATGGAAGGCCGACAGGCGGCCGAACGGACGGGCTTCCCCGGCGTCCACCGTCTCGATCAGTTCGACGCCGTCGGCCCCGGTTTGCAGCAGCGGCAGCGGCGCGAAGGCCGAGACTCGCTCCGACAGCACCACCGGCCCGGAGCCCGGGCCGCCGCCGCCGTGGGGGGTGGAGAAGGTCTTGTGCAGGTTGATCTGCATGGCGTCGATGCCGAGATCGCCGGGCCGCGCGCGGCCCATGATGGCGTTGAGGTTGGCGCCGTCGCAATAGATGTAGGCGCCGGCCTCGTGCACGATCCGCGCGATCTCGACGATGTCGCGCTCGAACAGCCCGCAGGTGTTCGGGTTGGTGATCATCAGGGCGGCGATGTCTGGTCCGACCAGCTTGGCGACCTCGGCCGGGTCCACGGTGCCGTCGGCGCGCACCGGCACGGCCTTGACCGGCAGGCCGAGCATGGCGGCGGTGGCCGGATTGGTGCCGTGGGCCGAATCGGGCACCAGCACGATCTTTCGCGTCGCCGCTTCGCCCTTGGCAGCGATGGCCGATTTGATCGCCGCCATGCCGCACAGCTCGCCGTGGGCACCGGCACGCGGCGACAGGCTGACCGCCGGCATGCCGGTGATCTCCATCAGCCAGAAGGCGAGCTCCTGCATCAGCGCCAGCGCACCGGGAACCGTCGACAGCGGCTGCAACGGGTGTACGTCGGCAAAGCCCGGCAGCCGCGCCATACGCTCGTTCAGGCGCGGGTTGTGCTTCATCGTGCAGGAGCCGAGCGGCACCGGCCCGGTATCGATGCTGAAGTTACGCTGCGACAGGCGCACGTAGTGGCGCACCGCCTCCGGCTCGGACAGGCCCGGCAGCCCGATCTCGTCGGTCCGTTCCAGGGCTCCGAGGCGCGGCGTAAAGGGCTCCGGCTCGTCGAAGTCGACACCGGTCACGTCGCGGCGGCCGACCTCGAACAGCAGCGCTTCCTCCTGCAGGATGGCGCGGTTGCCGGTGAAGGTCGTGTGCGTCTGGGCGCCGCCTGCGCCCGGCGTGGTCGGACGCCCCTGACGGTTCAACATCACAGCACCTCCTGAAGCGCCGCCGCCAGGGCAGCCCGATCCTCATCCGTGTTGACCTCGGTCGAGGCCACGAGCAGGTGGTCGGCGAGCCCCGCATCGGGCAGCAGGCGGGACACCGGCACGCCGCCGAGAATGCCCTTGGCGGCGAGCGCCTCCACGACGACGGCGGCCGGCTTGGACAGCTTCACCGTGAACTCGTTGAAGAACGTCGTGTTGAGCACCTGCACCCCGGGAACGGCGGCCAGCGCCTCCGCCAGCTTGACCGCGCCGGCGTGGTTGATGCGCGCCACGCGCTTGAGGCCGACTTCTCCGAGCAGCGACAGGTGGATCGAGAAGGCCAGCGCACACAGCCCCGAGCTCGTGCACATGTTAGAGGTCGCCTTCTCGCGGCGAATATGCTGCTCGCGCGTCGACAGGGTGAGGACGAAGCCACGGTGGCCTTCCGCGTCGACCGTCTCGCCGCAGAGCCGGCCCGGCATCTGCCGCACGAACTTGGCACGGGTCGCGAACAGGCCGACGTAGGGGCCGCCGAAGTTGAGGGCGTTGCCGATCGACTGCCCCTCCCCCACCACGATGTCGGCGCCCATGGCGCCCGGCGCCGTCACCAGGCCGAGCGACATGGCCTCGGTGAAGACGGCGATGAGCAGGGCGCCGTGCGCGTGGGCCTTGTCGGCGACGGCTCTGAGGTCACGCAGGTTGCCGAACACGTCGGGCGTCTGCACCACGACGCAGGAGACCGTGTCGTCGATCGCCGCCAGCAGGTCCTCCGCCGCGCTCACGTCCGGAGCCAGCGTCTCGACCTCGTCGCCGCCGAGCCGCGACAGGGTACGGACCACCTCGGCATAGTGGGGATGCAGGCCGCCCGAGAGCACCGCCTTGCGCCGCCGCGTCACCCGGTGAGCCATCAGCACGGCCTCGCCGCACGCCGTCGAGCCGTCGTAGACGGAGGCGTTCGCCACATCCATGCCGGTGAGCAGACAGACCTGGGTCTGAAACTCGAACATGTACTGCAGGAAGCCCTGGGCGATCTCGGGCTGGTAGGGCGTGTACCCGGTCAGGAACTCCGAGCGCTGGATCAAATGGTCGACGGTGGCCGGCACGTAGTGCTTGTAGGCGCCGGCACCGACGAAGAAGGGCCCTGCCCCGGCCGGCGTGTTCCGGGCCGCGAGCCGCGACAGCCGGCGCTCCACCTCCATCTCGCCCTGGTGCCGCGGCAGCCCGGGCAGGCCGTCGGCGCGTATCGCCGCCGGGATATCGGCGAACAGCTCGTCCATCGTGTGCACGCCGACGCGCGCCAGCATCTCGCCGCGGTCGGCTTCGGATAGGGGAAGGTATCGCATTCAGGCCGGTCCTTCGTTGCCCGCGGGCATGATCACGACCTCGGTCCTCACCGAATTGGCGATGAAGCAGTCGTCGTGGGCATGGTGATGAAGCTCGTCCAGCTCGGCCGGCGTCGGCCGCCGCTCGCCGGCCATGGCGATGCGCGGCCGCAAGGTCACGCGCGAGACCCACAGCTTGCCGCGCTCATTCGGCTCCATGACGCCGACGGCATCGTCCTCGTAGCTGTCGACGAGGAAGCCGGCCTTGGCCGCCAGGTAGAGGAAGGTCAGCATATGGCAGCTCGACAGCGAAGCGACGAGCGCCTCCTCCGGATCGACCGCGTCCTCCCGTGCGAACGGCAGGCGCACGACGTGCGGCGAGGCGGAGGCGGCGAGCTCGATGCCGCCGTCGAAACGCCAGGAATGGGCGCGGCTGAAGCGGCCGTCGGTGAAGACGGCGCCGTCGCGGCTCCAGCGTACCGTGGCTGTGTAGGCGTGCGTCTTCACCAGGAGCCTCATGCGATCGTCTTGAGGAAGTCCTCGTACTCGGCCTCGCTCATCAGGCTCGCGAGCTGGGCCGGGTCGCCGATCTTGAGCTTCAGGAACCAGCCCTTGCCGAGCGGATCCTCGTTGACGGCCCCGGGCTCGCCCTCGAGCGCGGTGTTGATCTCGACGACCTCGCCGGCGACCGGCGCGTAGATCTCGCTCGCCGCCTTGACGCTCTCGACGACGGCCGCCTCGGCGCCCTGGGTGATGGCCCGGCCAACCTCGGGCAGCTCGACGAACACGATGTCGCCGAGCTGCTGCTGGGCGTAGTCGCTGATGCCGACGATGCCGACGTCGCCGTCGACGCGGATGTACTCGTGATCCTTGGTGTAGCGGGTCTCGGCCATGACTGTCCCCTTGTGATGGTGGCTTCTCAGCGCTCGTAGCGGTGCGGCACGAACGGCAGGTCGACGACTTCGGCCGGGATGCGCTTGTCGCGCACCACGACCAGCAGCCCGGTTCCGGACGATGCGAAATCCCGCACCACGTAGCCCATGGCGACCGGGCCGCCGAAGGTCGGTCCGAAGCCGCCGGAGGTCACCTCGCCCACCAGCTCGCCGGCCTGGTCGAGGATGGGGGCGCCCTCCCGCGCCGGCACGCGGCCGCTGAGCGTCAGGCCGACACGGCGGCGCAGCGGCTTGTCGCGCAGCTCGCCGGTAATGCGAATCGCCCCAGGAAAACCGCCGTGCTCGCGCCGCCGTCGGCCGATAGCCCAGCCGAGCCCCGCCTCGACCGGCGACGTCTCCTGGTTGATGTCGTGGCCGTAGAGGCAGAGGCCGGCTTCCAGCCGCAGCGAATCGCGCGCGCCCAGCCCGATCGGCTTCACCTCGGGCTCGCCCACGAGCAGGTCCCAAAGGGCCACGGCCTGTTCCGCCGCAACCGAGATCTCGTAGCCGTCCTCGCCGGTGTAGCCGGACCGAGAGACGAGCGCGTCGATGGCACCGATGGCGAGCGGCCGGACGCTCATGAAGCGCATGTCGGCCGCCTCCGGCGCATGGCGCGCCAGCGCGCTGACCGCCGCCGGCCCTTGCAGCGCAAGCAGCGCCCGCTCCGGCGCCGGCGCCAGTTGAACCCCTTCGGGGAGATTGGCGGTGATGTGCTGGAAATCCTGGCTCTTGCAGGCCGCGTTGACGATCAGCAGCAAGCGTCCGTCGGCGGCCGGATCGGGCGAGCGCGACACCATGAGGTCATCGAGTATGCCGCCCTGCTCGTTGAGCAGCATCGAATAGCGCTGCTGGCCGGGCGTCAGACCGATGATGTCGCCTGGCACCAGGGCTTCGAGCGCCGCCGCCGTCACCGCGTGGCCGCCCGCGCCGATCAACCACGCCTGGCCCATGTGGGAGACGTCGAACAGGCCGGCGGCCTGCCGCGTGTGCGCATGCTCGGCGAGAATGCCGGTCGGATACTGCACCGGCATCTCATAGCCGGCAAACGGCACCATTCGGGCACCGAGCCCGACATGGCGGGCATGCAGCGGGGTCGTCTTGAGCGCTAGCGTCTGACCGGTCGATTCGGTCGCCATGGCAGGTCCCCTACGGACACGAGGGCGCCGCCGGGACCATCCCGCCGCACGCACCCCCTCTGTCCCGGGACCTGAGAGATTTCCCCCGGCCTGGCAAGGCCGGAGTTACCCCCGTCGGTGGGACGGCCTGTCAGGTCGTCCGCTTTCCAGAGTGCCAGCTCCATCGCGGTCCATTGGACCTGAGCGTTTCCGGGGTGGTTGCGCCTTCGGCGTCGCGCGGGGCGGGCCCGCGACGAACTCTCCCGCGAGGATCATCGGCTGAGGGCAGTGATACCGCAGTGCGGGGTGGAGTCAACGACCGGCGCGTCACGTCGCACGCGAGAGCGCCCCCTGCCCGGACGCGCCCGGCCGCAGACGAGGGCTCGGGGCTCGACGAGCAGGACCATGTCCGGCCGCTCGCCGGATCGTCTCCGCGCGACGGCCCACCGGAGCGTTTCCCGATCGGATGGACTCATCCGATCGGGTGGGCGTGCTCCAGGTCTTTTCATCTGGAGCGCTTCTCTCCGATCGGGCGGTTCCACCCGATCGGGAAGCGCCCTAGTGCCTGCTGCTCGATTTGGTCTTGGCGGACGGTGCGGCGGCGCCACCGAGGCCGATCTCGATCAAGAGGTCGCCCTTGCCCTCCGGGGCCGCAAGGCCCTCTTCCACCACCGTGGCCGTACCGTTCGCCGCGCCCGCAGGAATGGAGATGGACACCTGCCGGGTGCGGCGCACGATGTTGCTGTCGCCGCGGCGGACCTGGACCGTCAGCGGCGTGCTGAAGGTGCCGGGCTTGCCGGCGGGCCCGAGCAGGGCTCGCACCTCGACGCCGACCTTGATGATGGTGCTGTCCCCCGGGCCCTTGCGGCACTCGCGCGCCGTTTCGCCGATGGCCAGCTGATAAGCCAGGGTGTTCGAATCATCGCCGCTGCCACCCCGGCGGATCGTCGAACCGCCCTCGAGCACGTCGATGCGCGGACAGGACAGCTCCTCGTCGTCGTTCGCCTCGGGCAGTGCCTCGGACTTCGTCCCGTCCCGGGAAAATGGATTGAGGCCCAGCAGGTCCTTGATCATGTCGGCCTTGGCGGGGACCGCCGTCGAGGCCGCGACGATGGCCAGAGCCATGCCGCCGAGGCCTGCGCTAAAGCTCCGCCGGGCCATTCGCTTCGCTCCCATCTGTCCTCTCATTGCAAGGATTCGAGGGCCTTGTCGAAACCGGTCAACGAGACCGGAATGCCGATTCCCTCCTCGGGAGTCTGGAACACCACGAACGTGGCGATTTTGCCGCTCTTCAGCTTGCCGATCAAATTCTCGTCCATGACCACCTCGGCGACGCACCCGGTGGGCAGGCAGCGCACGAACCCGGCCCGGCCGACATCGTTCTGGTCGATCTTGAGGCCGAGCCCCGCGGGCAGCAACACGCCAAGCGGCGCCAGCACGCGCAGCAGCCGGCTCTTGGCGTCGGCGGTTTTCAGCACGATCACCAGCAGCGTCACGTTCGGCCGATCCTCGGCGGCGACGTTCTGCACCAGCGCGCATTGCTCCTTGTTGGCGCCTGCCGGGGTCTCGCAGCGCTGCTGCCACTCGCCGAAGGTCTTGCGCACGACGCCCTGCGCCGCGGCCGGTTCGCCGAGGGCCGCGATGGCGGCGGCGAGCAGCCCGACGGCCGCACCGCGACGACGCAGGCGCGCGCCGCGCCCGGCCCGGCCCGCCTGCACCTGAGTCGCCGGACCAGGGCCGGCCCATCGGCGATCCGAAATCTCGAAAGGGCTCTTAGACGTCAACTTGGTATCCACTCGACGATCAAGGGTGAGATGACTGGCGCCGGCAGCGCCGGCTCATGTGCAGGGCCCCGCCGCATATCCCGTATAGCCCGCCCGCCGCCTGCGCGCGGCTGCGCCGACCGGCTTCACGCGACTCATTCTACGGGTTCGGACCACGCTGGCCTCCCCGATGTCAAGAACGGCCGGCGGCTATGGCTCATGAAACGGCAAAGTGGCCGGTTCGCGGCAGCCGGCGCGCCCACCTTAGAATGCTTCTCGTGCCCTTATGCCGCAGAAATGGACCAATCGATGGCGTTGCGCGCCGTCTTCCGTTGTGATCTTTCAGCGCGAGAGTGGCCGGCCCGGGCAGGGTTCCTCCCGCGCTGCCGGCGCCGCTGTGGATGCCCAGTGAGTACGGGAGCACCGATCCTCCGATGCGAATCGACACATTGCCATTTCGGCTCTTGGCGACGGCTGGCTTCGCCGTGGCACTGACGGGCGACGCGCTCGCGGCCATGGGGCAGCCGAGCCCGTGGCAGCTCGGCATGCAGACCCCGGCGGCGATCGGCGCCGAGTCCATCCACGATTTCCACGATCTGCTGCTGTGGATCATCACCGCCATCGTGCTCTTCGTGCTGGCGCTGCTCGTCTACGTGATGGTGCGCTTCCACGAGAGCCGCAACCAGACCCCGTCGCGGACCACCCACAATTCGCTGCTCGAGGTGGCCTGGACGCTGGTGCCGGTGCTCATCCTGGTGGTGATCGCGGTGCCGTCGTTCCGTCTGCTCAAGACCCAGCTCGTCATTCCCAAGCCCGACATCGTGGTCAAGGCGACCGGCCATCAATGGTACTGGTCCTACGAATATCCGGCCGACCAGGGCGGCTTCGGCTTCGACAGCAATCTGGCCGCCGACAAGCAGCCCCGCCTGCTCGCCGTCGACAACGAGCTGGTCCTGCCCGTGGACAAGATCGTCAAGGTGCAGGTGACTGCCGCCGACGTCATCCACGCCTTCGCCATGCCGTCGTTCGGCGTCAAGATCGATGCCATTCCGGGCCGCCTGAACGAGACCTGGTTCAAGGCGGACAAGGAAGGCGTCTTCTACGGCCAGTGCTCGCTGATCTGCGGCCAGAACCACGCCTTCATGCCGATCATGATCCGCGTCGTCAGCCAGGATGCGTATACGGCTTGGCTCGCCGACGCGAAGAAGAAGTTCGCCGCCAACCCGTCCGGGCCGATCAAGGTCGCCGATCGCGACGCGATCACCCGCTGAACATCGCAAGACAAGAAGAACCCGGGAGCTGACCGATGGCTTCGACGACCACCGCCCCGCATGATGCCCATGCCGATCATCCGACCGGCCTGCGCCGTTGGCTGTTCTCGACCAACCATAAGGACATCGGCACCCTCTACCTGCTGTTCTCCCTGATGGCGGGCCTCATCGGCGGCTTCCTGTCGATCCTGATGCGCATCGAGCTGCAGGAGCCGGGGCTGCAGATCTTCTCCAACGGTCAGATGTACAACGTGGTCGTCACCGGCCACGGGCTGATCATGGTGTTCTTCGTGGTGATGCCGGCCCTGATCGGCGGCTTCGGCAACTGGTTCGTCCCGCTGATGATCGGCGCGCCGGACATGGCCTTCCCGCGCATGAACAACATCTCCTTCTGGCTGACGGTGACCGGCTTCCTGCTGCTGTTCACCTCGCTGTTCATGGAAGGCGCCCCGGGCGTCCCCGGCTTCGGCGGCGGCTGGACGGTCTATCCGCCGCTCTCCGTCTCCGGCCATCCGGGCCCGGCGCTGGACTTCGGCATCCTCGCCCTGCACGCGGCCGGTGCGGCCTCGATCCTGGGCGCGATCAACTTCATCACCACGATCCTGAACATGCGCGCGCCGGGCATGACCCTGCACAAGATGCCGCTGTTCGCCTGGTCGGTGCTGGTCACCGCCTTCCTGCTGCTGCTGGCGCTGCCGGTGCTGGCCGGCGCCATCACCATGCTGCTGACCGACCGCAACTTCGGCACGACCTTCTTCGATCCCTCGGGCGGCGGCGACCCGGTGCTCTATCAGCACCTGTTCTGGTTCTTCGGCCACCCCGAAGTGTACATCATGATCCTGCCGGCCTTCGGCATCATCAGCCACATCGTCTCGACGTTCTCGCGCAAGCCCATCTTCGGCTACCTCGGCATGGCCTACGCCATGGTCGCCATCGGCGCGGTGGGCTTCATCGTGTGGGCGCACCACATGTACACGGTCGGCCTGTCGCTCGACACGCAGCGCTACTTCGTCTTCGCCACCATGGTCATCGCGGTGCCCACCGGCATCAAGATCTTCTCGTGGATCGCGACGATGTGGGGCGGCTCGCTCAGGCTGACGGCGCCGATGGTCTGGGCGATCGGCTTCATCTTCCTGTTCACCGTGGGCGGCGTCACCGGCGTGGTGCTGGCCAACGCCGGCGTCGACCGCGAGCTGCACAACACCTACTACGTCGTGGCCCACTTCCACTACGTGCTGTCGCTCGGCGCCGTGTTCGGCATCTTCGCCGGCTGGTACTACTGGTTCCCGAAGATGTTCGGCTACGTCATCCCCGACTGGATCGGCAAGCTGCACTTCTGGCTCGCCTTCATCGGCGCCAACGTGCTGTTCTTCCCGATGCACTTCCTGGGCCTCGCCGGCATGCCGCGCCACTACGTGGACTATCCGGACGCGTTCGCCGGCTGGCACCGGGTGGCGTCGATGGGCTCGTACATCTTCGCCTTCAGCCTGCTGGTGTTCTTCTACGGCGTCTATGTCGCCTACAGCCGTCGGGAGCGCGCCGCCAACGATCCGTGGGGCGTCGGCGCCACCACGCTGGAATGGACGCTGTCGTCGCCGCCGCCGTTCCACCAGTTCGAGACGCTGCCCCGCATCACGGGCTCCGATCACTGAACGGCGTCATGGCCGGGCTTGCCCCGGCCATGCCCGGCAGGGTTGGTCATGCCGAGGTGGACGTCGAGCCGGGACCCTGGTCCCGGCTTCGTTCGTTAAGACATCGGGGATCCGCTGCCAGAGCATCGGCCCCAAAAAGGGGCGTCGGCTTCGCCGCCGCTCCGGATGCGTTGCAGTCCGACAGATGGGCTCATCCGCCCGGATTGGGCTGCGCCAACTGTTTGGATCTGGCGCGCGCCCGTCCGAGCGGGAGATTCCCGCCGCTCACGAGGCGCTCCAGGCGGACAAAGCGCCACAGCGCTGGCCCGGGCTCGGCTCTTGAGTATGCGGCGGTTGCGGTTAGAACCGAGCGGCCGCGTTCCGCGAATGGCTCTAATCTGATGCCGTGCGAAACGCGACAGCGAGGCTGGACGCATGGCGCTGTCCGTCGTCCGGCGGCTCGCTCCGATCACCGTGCAGCGGCGGCGCGCCCCGGCCCCCGCAGCCGCACCGGGCGGCGCTCCCGCGCCGCCCCTCGAGGAAAGACGCTCGCAGTATGACGATGACAGGCGATCGACTGACCGACGCACGCACGGCCGACGCCGCCTTCGGCTCTCGCCCGGCCATCTCCACTGCGACCGTCGGCGACTATATCGAGCTGTTCAAGCCGCGGGTGATGTCGCTCGTCATCTTCACCGCCCTGGTCGGCATGGTGGTGAGCAAGGGCCACGTCAACCCGGTCATCGGCTTCGCCGCCCTAGTCGCCATCGCCATCGGCGCCGGCGCCTCGGGCGCACTGAACATGTGGTGGGACGCCGACATCGACGCGAAGATGTCGCGCACCAAGGGCCGGCCGATTCCCGCCGGCCGGGTGGCAGCCGACGAGGCGCTGGCCCTCGGCGTCTCGCTGTCGGTCGGCTCCGTCGCCTTCCTCGGGCTGATCACCAATCTCTTTGCCGCCGCGTTCCTGGCCTTCACCATCTTCTTCTACGCCGTGGTCTATTCCATGTGGCTGAAGCGGGCGACGGCGCAGAACATCGTCATCGGCGGCGCCGCGGGCGCCTTCCCGCCCATGGTGGCGGAAGCCGCGGTCACCGGCGGTGTCAGCGCCCAGACCGCCGTGCTCTTCCTCATCATCTTCCTGTGGACGCCGCCACACTTCTGGGCCCTGGCGCTCAACAAGTCGGACGACTACGGGCGGGCCGGCATTCCGATGCTGCCGAACGTCGCCGGCCCCGACGCCACGCGCCTGCAGATCCTCATCTATACGCTGTTGCTCGTGCCCTGCGGCATGCTGCCGTTCGTGCTGGGCGTGGGCGGCGTGGCCTATGCCGTCGTTGCCGGCGTGTGTGGCGCGGTCATGCTGGCCTTCGCGGTCCGGGTGTTCGTGCGCCGGACCGGCGAGGCGGCCACGCGGGCCGCCCAGCACCTGTTCGGCTTCTCGATCCTGTACCTGCTGCTGCTGTTCGCGACGTTGCTTGCCGAGCGCAGCCTGGGCCTCGGCGGCCAGGCGGCCTCCCTCGCGGACCTGCTCGGCGGCGTCCTGCCCGTACGGATGCTGTGATGGCCGACGACGAGCATACAGGCATCGTGCTGACGCCCGAGGAGCGCAAGCGTCGCCGCGCGCGCAACATCGCCATCGGCCTCGCCCTCGGCGCCCTGGCGCTCTTGTTCTACGTGGTCACGGTCGCCAAGCTCGGCGTCAACATCCTCAACCGGCCCCTGTGAGGAGGGCGCGATGAGCACCACCCCGGATCAGGATACCGAAGGCCGAGGCGCCCTGTCCGGCGCGACGGCCTCGTCGCGGGGGCGGCGTGCCACCGCGATCGCCTGTGCCGCCACCGTACTGGGCATGGTGGCGCTGTCGTTTGCCGCGGTGCCGCTCTACCGCCTGTTCTGCCAGGCGACGGGCTTCGCCGGCACGCCGCGGATCGGCACCGGACCATCCACCGCCCAGGCCGAGCAGGAGGTGACGGTGCGCTTCGACGCCAACGTGGCGCCTGGCGTGGCCTGGAGCTTCACGCCGGAGCAGACCGAGGTCGCAGCGCCGCTGGGCCAGACCAAGACCGTGTTCTATCGGATCACCAACCGATCGAAAGTGCCGACGACGGGCATCGCCACCTTCAACGTCCAGCCCGAGCAGGCCGGCGCCTACTTCGTCAAGATCCAGTGCTTCTGCTTCACCGAGCAGACGCTGGCACCCGGCGAATCGATCGACGCACCGGTGGTCTTCTACGTCGATCCCGACCTCGCCAAGGACCGCGACCTCAAGACCCTCTCCACCATCACGCTGTCGTACACCGTCTTCCCGGCCAAGGACGGCCGGCCGCTGGCTGCGACCGAAGGTGCGACGGACAAATCGAAATTGTGAGGCTATAAGCGCCTTACTCCCTGAGGCAGGAGAACCCCTTCAATGGCCGACGCGCACGCGAAGCCCCAGCACGACTACCATCTGGTCAACCCCAGCCCGTGGCCGCTGGTCGGCTCGATCTCCTTCTTCGTCATGGCGACCGGGCTCGTCATGTCCATGAAGGGCCTCAGCATGGGCGGCCTCAAGCTCGGCCCCTACCTGCTCGGGGCAGGCCTGATCGGCGTGCTCTACGTCATGGCCAGCTGGTGGATCGACGTGATCCGGGAGGCCCAGGACGAGGGCCACCATACCCGCGTGGTGCAACTGCATCACCGCTACGGCATGATGCTGTTCATCGCCTCCGAGGTGATGTTCTTCGTCGCCTGGTTCTGGGCCTTTTTCGACGCGGCGCTGTTCCCGGGCGAGGCGATCCAGTACGCGCGCACCGAGATGACCGGCGGGCATTGGCCCCCCAAGGGCATCGAGTCGCTCGACCCCTGGCACCTGCCGCTGCTCAACACGCTGATCCTGCTGACCTCCGGCACGACGCTCACCTGGGCGCACCACGCGCTGCTGCACAACGATCGCGAAGGCCTCAAGCAGGGCCTGATCCTCACCGTGATCCTGGGCCTGCTGTTCACGTCGGTGCAGGCCTACGAGTACGCCCACGCGCACTTCGCGTTCTCGGGCAACATCTACGGCGCCACCTTCTTCATGGCGACGGGCTTCCACGGCTTCCACGTCATCGTCGGCACCACGTTCCTGATCGTCTGCCTGCTGCGGGCGCTGCGCGGCGACTTCACGCCCAAGCACCACCTGGGCCTGGAGTTCGCGGCCTGGTACTGGCACTTCGTCGACGTGGTCTGGCTGTTCCTGTTCGCCTGCATCTACGTGTGGGGCGCCGGGCCGATCGCCGGCCACTGATGTGCATCCCGGCGGGCGGCGGCCTTCAGGTCGGCGCCCGTCACGCGGATCAGGATGCGCCCCCTCGCGGAAACGTGGGGGACTTACGACGAGGCATCCTGCGACCGAGAACGCCGACCATGAGCACTGACCACTATCCTCCGCAAGATCCGATCTCCACCGGCATCGCGGGCCGGTGTCCCCGTTGCGGCCAGGGCCGTCTGTTCAAGGGCTTCCTCGGCGTCGCGCCGTCGTGCGACGTCTGCGGGCTCGACTTCTCGTTCGCCGACGCCGCCGACGGCCCGGCCTTTTTCATCATGACGATCGCCGGCGTCATGGTCCTGGGCTTCGCCCTGTGGCTCGAGTTCACCTACGAGCCGTCGTTCTGGGTGCACCTGATCACCACGTTGCCGCTGGCATTCCTGCTGTGCGTCCTGCCGCTCAGGCCGCTGAAGGGCGTGATGATCGCGCAGCAGTACGTCAACAAGGCCGAAGAAGGGCGCTTTGAGCGATGACTCACGCGCCGGTTCGTCGCGATCCGCGGCAGACGTGATCGCCCCCGGGGCAGCGCGCCGCATACGGGCAATCCGCCGCCGCGCACGCCCGATTCGGCCGGGCACGGCCCCCTGCGCGGGCTCCTGTGGCCCGCCGTCGCGACCGTCATCGGCATCGCCATCCTGGTCGGCCTGGGCCTGTGGCAGCTCGACCGGCGGGCCTGGAAGACCGACCTGCTGGCCCGCATCGACGCCCGCATCCACGCCGCACCCGCCCCGCTTCCGCCGGAGGCGCAATGGCCGCAATGGACGGCGGAGGCCGACGAATACCGGCACGTCGAGGCCACCGGCCGCTACCGGTTCGACAAGCAGGTTCTGGTCCGCGGCAACTCCCCGCGCGAGCGTGGCACGGTGGTGGCCGGCTTCGTGGTCATCACGCCGCTCGAGCTCGCCTCCGGAGCGACCGTACTGGTCAACCGCGGCTTCATCGCCCAGGAGATGCGCGAGGCGCTGGCCGCGCTGGATCGGCGGACCGACCCGACGGTGACCGTCACCGGCCTGATGCGGGCGTCGCAGGCGCGCGGCACCTTCACACCCGCGGATGATCCGGCGCGGGGCGAATGGTTCACCCGCGATATCGCAGCCATCGCCGCCGCCGGCGGGCTTCAGCGCACCGCCCCTTTCCTCATCGATGCCGATGCCCGGCCCGGCCAGGTCGAGGGCCCGCGCGGCGGCCTGACCGTGGTCAGCTTTCCCAATGACCACCTGCAATACGCGTTGACCTGGTTTGGATTGGCGGCGGGCTTGGCCGGCGTTTTCATCACGTTCGCCGTCCGGCGCGTGAGCGAGCATCGGAGGTAGCGCCGGCACATCCGCGGCGCCGGCCCCGCCGGGGGCTGATTTCAGCCATGACATTGAAGAATAGGGCTAATACCTCGCCTAACGGCTTCCGATTCCTTGAAACCGTCCTGCGCGGGCCGTAACCTGCGCCGTCGGAGGGACCATTGCTGCACGTGTCGACCAGGGGCGAAGCGCCCGCCATCGGCTTCACTGACGCCTTGCTCGCCGGACTGGCACGGGATGGCGGGCTCTATGTGCCCCAGACCTGGCCGCGGCTCGCGGCCGACGGCATCGCCGCGTTCGCCGGGGAGCCCTATGCAGCGGTGGCCGAGCGCGTGCTGGGCGCGCTCGTCACCGCCGACGATATGCCCCCCGCGCGACTGGGCGACATGGTCCGTGCCGCCTATTCCGGCTTCCGACACCCGGCTGTCTGCCCGCTGGTGCAGATCGGCGACAATCTGTTCGTGCTCGAGCTCTTCCACGGGCCGACGCTCGCCTTCAAGGACGTGGCCATGCAGCTCCTGGCGCGCATGATGGACCACGCCCTCGAGGCGCGTGGCCAGCGCGCCACCATCGTCGGTGCGACCTCGGGCGATACCGGCTCGGCGGCCATCGAGGCCTTCGGCGGCCTGGACCAGGTGGATGTCTTCATCCTCTACCCGCACGGCCGCGTGTCCGAGGTGCAGCGCCGGCAAATGACCAGCGTGGATGCACCCAACGTCCATGCCATCGCCCTGGAAGGCACGTTCGACGACTGCCAGGCCATCGTCAAAGGCCTGTTCAACCACCACGCTTTCCGCGACGAGCTGGCGCTCTCCGGCGTCAACTCCATCAACTGGGGACGGATCGCCGCCCAGACGGTCTATTACTTCACCTCGGCCGTGGCGCTCGGGGCACCGTTCCGGCCGGTGTCGTTCTCCGTGCCGACGGGCAATTTCGGCGACGTGCTGGCCGGCTACATCGCCAAGCGCATGGGCCTGCCGATCGACCGGCTCGCCATCGCCACCAACGAGAACGACATCCTGGTGCGCGCCCTGGCGAGCGGCCGCTACGAGGTGCGCGGCGTCAAGCCCACCTCCTCGCCGTCCATGGACATCGAGGTCTCGTCCAATTTCGAGCGGCTGCTGTTCGAGGTCTATGGCCGCGACGGGCAGCAGGTCCGTCGCCTGATGGGCGCCCTGCAGCAGGGCGGCAGCTTCAATATCGATGCCAAGCCGCTCGCGGCCATCCGGACCGATTTCACCGGCCACGCCGTGAGCGAGCGGCAGACCCAGGAGGAGATCGGTCGGGTCTGGCGCGAAGCGGGATATCTGCTCGATCCCCACACCGCCGTGGCCGTCGGCGGCGCCCGGCGCGAGCTGGCGCGCGATCCCGCCGTGCCGATGGTGGCGCTCGGCACCGCGCACCCGGCCAAATTTCCGGACGCCGTAGAGCGCGCGACCGGGCTGCGCCCGGCCCTCCCGCCGCATCTGGCGGACCTCTTCGACCGGCCGGAGCGGTTCACGGTCATCGCCAACGACCAGGCGGCGATCGAAAACTTCATTCGCGGTCGCGCCCGCGCCGTTGCCGGAATCGCGGCGTGAGGCCGGCAACGCGGGGCTGGCGGAGGGTGATGGCATGGCCCTGTTCCGACTGACGTCCGCCAACGAGAGCTTTCCCCGGGTGCACGGCTCGGGCCTCTACCTGCGGGCGCCGACGATGACCGACTATGAGGAATGGGCGGTGCTGCGCGCCGAAAGCCGCGCCTTCCTGGAACCCTGGGAGCCGCTGTGGCCCGCCGACGATTTGGCGCGGACGGCGTTCCGGCGCCGGATCCGGCGCTACATCGACGAGATCCGCAACGACTGCGCCTACCCCCTCTTCGTCTTCTCCAGCCCGGGCGACGTGCTGGTCGGCGGTCTCACCCTGGGCCTCATCCGTCGCGGCGTCTCCCAGTCGGCGACCGTCGGCTACTGGATGGGCGAGCGCTATGCCGGCAGGGGGCTGATGACCGAGGCGGTGAAGGCGACGGCCCGCTTTGCCTTCGGCGAGCTCGGGCTGCGCCGCCTGGAAGCGGCGTGCCTGCCGACCAATGGTCCGTCCATCAGGCTTCTCGAAAAGGCCGGATTCATCCGCGAGGGCTTGGCTCGCCGCTATTTGTGCATTGCAGGAGAGTGGCAGGACCACCTCCTCTACGCCCGACTGAGGGACGATCCCAACGTATGATCGACCATCCAAGCGACCGGCGCGCCGATCTCCGGCGCCGCAGCGCACAGCCGCGCAACCGACCGCGCGGCCGCGCGGCAGCCGACGCGGCCGATCACCGCCGGGCCGGATCGTCAGTGTCCTTACTTCGACCATGACCTTGGCCCAGGCTCCCGCTCCAGGCTTTGGCTTGACCGGTTGCCCTCCGCCGCGCGCCTGATTACGACATCCCTGTTCAGACTGGATCATGCTGCTGTCAGAGTCTCTCCCGCTGCTACGCCTTCGCCTTATCGTCCCGTGCGCGCTGCTGGTGCTTGCGATTCTCGCAACTGCCGGCCCCGCCCGGGCGGTCGAAGCGGTGCGGGTGTCGCTCGACCAGCCGGCGCTCGATCTCACCTCCGTGGTCGAGCACTATCGCTCCGAGGCGGACGTCATCCAGATTTCGACGGCGCCCGGCCCCGACGGCATCGTCCGGCGCATCGCCGTCAAGGCCCGCGAGACCGGGACGCGGCCGGACTGGATCGTCTTTGCGCTGTCCAATCCGAGCGACGAGCAGATCGACCGGCTATTGGTGGCGCCGCACTACAAGCTCACCGGTTCAGGTGTGGTGTGGCCGGATCTCGGCGCCTCGCGCATAGCTGCCATCACCGCGAGCCAGGGCATCAAGCCCGAGCGCGACGACAGCGCCGACGCCGACGTCTTCACCATCACGCTCGACCCCGGCACGACGGTGACCTTCATTGCCGAGCTCAGCGCCCCGCAGCTGCCGCAGCTGTCGCTGTGGGAGCCGGATGCCTACAAGCAGAAGGTGAACGGCCTCACCCTCTACAAGGGCATCATCATCGGCATATCGGGGCTGCTGGCGCTGTTCCTGACCATCGTCTTCGTCGTCAAGGGCGCGGTCATCTTCCCGGCGGCGGCGGCGCTGGCATGGGCGGTGCTGGCCTACACGTGCATCGACTTCGGCTTCATCCAGCGCATCTTCCCGATCACGGCGGGGACCGACCGCCTTTACCGGGCCGGCGCGGAGACGGTGCTGGCGGCGACGCTGCTGGTGTTCCTGTTCGCCTACCTCAACCTCAACCGCTGGCACGTCCGCTACAGCCACGTCACGGCCGCCTGGCTGATCTTCCTGGGCGCCCTGGTGGGGCTCGCGGTCATCGATCCCCCGGTCGCCGCGGGGGTTGCGCGGATCTCCATCGCCGCGGTCGCGGCCATCGGCTTTGCGCTGGTCGTCCACCTGGCCAGCCGCGGCTACGATCGCGCGGTGATGCTGATCCCCACATGGACGCTGTTGCTGGTCTGGGTGGGCGCGGCGGCGCTGGCGATCACCGGCGAGCTCAGCCGCGACCTCGTCTCGCCGGCGCTGATCGGCGGCCTGGTGCTCATCGTCATGCTGATCGGCTTCACCGTCATGCAGCACGCCTTCGCCGGCGGCGCCCTGGCGCAGGGGCTGGTGAGCGATACCGAGCGGCGCGCCCTGGCACTCGCCGGCTCGGGCGACATCGTCTTCGACTGGGACGTGCTGACCGACCGCATCTCGGTGAGCCCGGAGCTCGAGCAGCAGCTGGGCCTGAAGCGCGATACGCTCGACGGCGGAGCGGCCGACTGGCTGGATCTGCTGCATCCGCTCGATCGCGACCGTTATCGCACCACGCTCGATGCCGTGCTGGAGCAGCGCCGCGGCCGCATCGCCATGGATTTCCGGCTCAAGGCGGCGCGCGGGCACTTCCTCTGGTACCAGCTCAAGGCCCGGCCGGTCGTCGGCAGCGACAACGAGGTGATCCGCGTCGTCGGAACGTTGTCGGACATCAACGAAAGCAAGGTGTCCGAGGAACGGCTGCTGCAGGATTCGATCTACGACAAGCTGACCGGCCTGCCCAACCGTCAGCTCTACCTCGATCGGCTGGACTCGGCCCTCGTGCTGGCGCGCCGGGACGAATTCGTGCGGCCGACGGTCATGGTCATCGATATCGACCGCTTCCGCACCATCAACGAGGACGCAGGGCCCGCGGTGGGCGATTCCGTGCTGCAGATGGTCGCCAGACGCCTGGCCAGGCTGGTCAAGCCGCAGGATACGCTGGCGCGTCTGGGCAGTGACGAGTTGGCAGTCATCCTGTTCTCGGAAGTGGAGCCCGACCAGATCACCGCCTTCGCCGAGCGCGCCCGCGAGGTGCTGAGCACGCCGATCCCGCTCGGCGAGCACGAGGCGGTGCTGACCGGCTCGATCGGCATCGCGCTCTACGACCCGACGATGAAGGCCGGCGCCGAGGAGCTGCTGGGCAATGCCGAGATCGCCATGGCCTACGCCAAGCGCCAGGGCGGCAACCAGATAGAGGCGTTCCGACCGATGATGCGCGGGCTCAGGACCGAGCCGTTGACGCTCGGCTCGGACCTGGGCAAGGCGCTCGACCGCGGCGAGATCAAGGTGTTCTTCCAGCCGATCGTCCGCCTCGAGGACCGCACCGTCGCCGGCTTCGAGACGGTGCTGCGCTGGGACCATCCACGCCAGGGCCGTCTCGGCCTGTCCGAATTCCTCGATATCGCCATCGACAACGGCCTGCTCGGCGACTTGTTCGCCTTCGCGGTCGAGCGCACGGCGCGGGAGCTGGCCGCCTGGCAGGACGTGCTCGACGTCGACCCACCGATGTTCGCCGGCGTCAGCCTGCCGAGCAGCCGGCTGCTGCGACCGGAGACGCTCAATCCGATGCGCGCCGTGATCGAGCGCTCGGGCGTCCTGCCCGGCTCGCTCCGCCTCGATATCCCGGAGCGGCTGCTGACCGAGCATCCGGAGTTTGCGGTCCGCATGCTCCAGCGCGTGCGCGACGCGGGGGCGGGCGTCTCGCTGGCGCACTTCGGCGTCGGCCAATCGCCGCTGACCTACCTGCAGCGCTTCGAGTTCGACATGGTGAAGATCGATCCCTCGATCGTCCGCCACAAGGGCTCGGCGGCGCGCACGGCGATCCTGCGGTCGATCATCGCGCTCGCCCACGATCTCGGCATCGAGGTGGGCGCCGATGGTGCCGAGGACGAGTCGGATTCGGTCGAGCTGTCACAGCTGGGCTGCGACTACGCCCAGGGGCAGGCCTTCGGGGACGCCATGAGCGCCTACGACGCGCGCCGCCTGGTGGGCTCGGCGCCTGAGGCTGCCTGATCCGTCGTAGATCCGCACACAGGTTTTGACGGTTGGCCCTGGCCGGAAGCCGCCGCGCCCGCTCGCACGGCTGCGCGCGGGCTTGCCTCCTGGTGCCGTGCAGCCATTCACCATAGCGGGGCCTCGCCCGCTACGATCCCACGTCCCTCGCCGTCAGGGCCGGGCTCGACCCGGCCCTGACGCTGGCGGATGGCAGCCGCAAGCGGGGCCAAGCGTCAAAGCCTTTAGGCAGAGCGATTAGGCGTGGCCGGCCTGGCCGGACAGCATGATCGGGTCAATGCCGATCAGGCGCAGCGCCCGGTCGTACTTGGTCTCGGCGGCCGCGTCGAAGATCAGGCTCGGCTCGGCCGGGCAATGGAGCCAGCCGTTGGACTGGATCTCGCTCTCCAGCTGGCCTGCGCCCCAGCCGGCATAGCCGAGCGCCAGGATGGCGCTTTCGGGACCTTCGCCGCGGGCGATCGCCTTGAGGATGTCCACCGTCGCCGTCAGGCAGATGCCGTCGTCGATTGGCAAGGTGGAATTGTCGATGAAGAAGTCGGGCGTGTGCAGGACGAAGCCGCGGCCGGTGTCGACCGGCCCGCCGCGCAGCACCTTGACCCGTTCGGCCCGCTGGGGAAGCCGGATCGCCGTGTCGGCGCCGATGATGTCGAGCTGCACCAGCAGATCCGGCAGGTTGAGATCCGCCGCCGGCTTGTTGACGATGATGCCCATCGCACCTTCGTCGGAGTGGGCACAGAGGTAGATCACCGCACGCGAAAAGCGCTCATCCTCCATCGTCGGCATCGCGACCAGCAGCTGGCCGTCGAGATACCCCTTGGAGTCGGAGCCGAGGGTGACGCGCGGGATCCTCATAGTGCCCATGCTAAGACCAGCAGCCTCTTTTTCCTATACCCAAAAAAGCTCGATCGTGGTCCCCCTTAGGGCCGAACCAGGGCCAGGATGCCGTGCGCAGCAACGCGGCGAAGCCGCATCAAATCCGACCGAACGATCGCACCCGCGCCGAACCTCCGGCTCGCCGAGGCGACCACCGATACTGCAAAAAGATCATGCCCAAATAAGGACATGGCGCGGAACGGCCAATTTGCGATGAAGGCCCTTGCGCCAGCTCCGGGACGCGTCGCGCCCGCGTCCGCCGTGACAAACGGCGCAACACGCTCTAAGCACGGTGACATGCGGCCGGCCTGCCCGCGCACGTCCGCGCCACGGCCTTTTCAGGAGCTCATGATGACGATCAAAGTCGGCGATCATCTCCCCCAGGCGACGTTCCGAATCATGACGGCGGAGGGGCCTGCAGCCAAGACCACCGACGACATCTTCGCGGGCAAGAAGGCGGTGCTCTTCGCGGTGCCCGGCGCCTTCACGCCGACCTGCCACCGCAATCACCTGCCCGGTTTCGTCACCCAGGCCGACGCCATCAAGGCCAAGGGCGTGGACGGGATCTACGTGACGGCGGTCAACGACGTCTTCGTCATGGACGCCTGGCTCAAGGCCTCGGGCGCCGAAGGGAAGGTCCAGTTCCTTGCCGACGGCAACGGCGACTTCGCCAAGGCCATCGGTCTCGCCATGGACGGTTCGGGCTTCGGCCTCGGCACCCGCTCGCAGCGCTACGCCATGGTCGTCAACGACGGCATCGTCGAGGCACTGAACCTGGAAGAAGCGCCCGGCAAGGCCGACGTCTCCTCTGCAGAAAACCTGCTCAAGAGCCTCTAGAGCGCTTTGCGATGGGGTGGAACCACCCCATCGCAAGAAAGCGCTCCAGATTCAAAAGACTATGAGCATTTCTCCGCCATTGGATGGGTCCATCCAATGGCGAAATGCTCTAGAGCAGGTCCCGGTCAGATGGACTCATCTGATCGGATAGGCATGCTCCAGGTCCTTTCATCCGGAGCGCTTGTCTCTGATCGGGTGCTTCCACCCGATCAGGAAATGCTCATAACTTCTTGAATCTGGAGCGCTTTCTCGCGATTGGACGAGTCCACCCAATCGCAAAGTGCTCTAACCCAGCGCGCGTTGCGATGGGATGGACTCACCCGGTCGCCGTGCCACGTGGCTCAAGTCGGTGCCTACTTTTTCGGGCTCGACCCTCTAAGCGTCGGTCTCGACCGGCTCGCCGCTCTCGGCCCAGTCCTTGAAGCCACCCCGGTAATGCTCCCGATACGGCAGACCGGCGCCCAGCGCGTGCGCGATGGCCGTCTGCGAGCGATTGCCGGAGCGGCAGGAGAACACCAGGCGCCGCCCCTGCGGATCCGGCAGCGCCCCGGGATCGAAGGTCGACAGAGGAAACAGCACGGAGCCCGGGATGTGGCCCGCGTCCCACTCATTCGGCTCACGGACGTCGACGAGCAGGATGCTGCCGTCGGCGAGGCCTCGCTTGATCTCCTCGCGGTCCAGATGGACGATCGGCGCGTTGGGTTGGTCGCTCACTGTCTGCTCCCTCATGTCTCGGATCATCGTCGATCCGGGACCGACGTCCGCCCTTCGGTATCGTCGCTCCGTACCCGGCAAATAGCCATCGGGGGCCGCCGCTTCCAGCACCGATGGGCGCTGAAAAAAAGCGAATGCCGAGGGCTGTCGGCCCTCGGCATCCGCGACCGTGGAACGTGGAACCTGGCTTACGCCTGCGCGGCCGGCAGCGGCGGAATGCGCAGCACCCAGCCCGGCTGGATCAGGTCGGGGTTCTTGACCGGCGGGTTGTTAGCCTTGACGATCTCCGGATACTTGTCGCCGTGGCCCTTGCCGTAGTGCTCCTCGGCGATCTTCCAGAGCGTGTCGCCCTTCACCACGGTGTAGAACTTGGCTTCCGAGCCCGGGGCGGCAACCGTCAGCTGGTTGTCGACCGAAGCGACACCCTTGCTGTTGCCGAGCGTCAGCACGGTCTTCTCAGCTTCTTCCTGGGTGGCGACATTGCCCTTGATGGTGACCTTGTCGCCGTCGACGGTGATCTCGTGGTTGTCCGCGTTGAACCCGGCTTCCTTGAGGTGCTGCTTCAGCCCATCCGGGGTCAGCGCCTCAGCGGCGTGGGCCTCGGTCGTGCCGAACAGCTTGGCACCCGCATCCTTGATAAAGCTGAACAGTCCCATAGCTCACTCCTTCGACGTGGCGCGTTCTACGCCGCTAGATGTAGCGCATGCGCATGTGACATCCAGCTGACAAGCTGTTCAGTACACTTAGCCGTCAAGGAACAAAAGGCTCAAGGCCAGGGAAAGCCCGATTTTGCCTTAAATCGCCAAATATTGACAATCGGGACGATCGACCGAGAACGATTTTTCCCGGCCATGAACGGCTGCATGGGCGCCGCTGCCTTCGGCGCCCTCGCCGCTCACAGTGCGGCCGAGTCCTCCGAGGTCGGCCGGTCGCCCGCGATCAGCGGCTCGACGAAGGCCAGCACCCGCTCGGCCAATTGCTCGGGCGTGCCCTGCCCCGCGCTCAGCACCAGATCGGCGGCCAGTGGCGCCTCGTAGTCCTGGCCTATGCCGGTGAAATCCTTGATGCCGCCGGCCTTGGCGCGGGCGTAGAGGCCCTTGGGATCGCGCTCGGCGCAGATCTCGACCGGCGTATCGACGAAGATCTCGACGAAATCGGCGCCGATGCGCTCGCGCAGGCGTTCACGGTCGGCCCGGAACGGGGAGACGAAGGCGCACAGCACGACAAGACCGGCTTCCATCATCAGCCTCGCCACCTCGCCGGCCCGGCGGATGTTCTCGGCCCGGCTCGCCGCGTCGAAGCCCAGATCAGTATTGAGGCCGATCCTGAGCGCATCGCCGTCGATCAGCATGGTGTGGCGCCCGACCGCGGCCAGCCTGCGCTCGACCAGATTGGCGATGGTCGACTTGCCCGACCCGGGCAGACCCGTGAACCACAGCAGCACCGGCCGCTGATGCTTCAGCCCGGCCCGGGACGAACGGTCCACATCGAAGCCGTGCTGATAGACGTTGGCGGTCCCCAGCGTCTGGGTGACCATGCCGGCGGCGACCGTCGTGTTGGCGAAGCGGTCGATGAGAATGAAGGCGCCCATCTCCCGATTGTCGGCGTAGGGATCGAGCGAGACCGGAGCCCCGGTCTCCACCTCGATCAGCCCGATGCCGTTGAGCGGCAGCTCCTCGACGGCTCGGTCCGTGTAGGTCTCCACGTCGAGCGCGCCGGTGAGCTGGGACACGGTCGCGGGGACGGTGCGCGTGCCGGTCTTGAGCAGGAAGCTGCGGCCCGGCCTGAGCGGCTCCGCCGCCATCCAGACGAGCCGCGCGCGAAAGCGCGTCGTATGGGCCGGCCGCGCCTTAGGCGCTGCCAGCACCTCGCCGCGCGGCGCGTCGATCTCGTCAGCGAGCACGATGGTGACCGCGTCCCCGGCGACGGCCTCAGCCCGGTCGCCGTCGAAGGTGACGATCCGCGCCACCCGGCTGGTGTGGCCGGATGAGGCGATGACGACGTCCTCGCCCACCTCGATGCGGCCGCTCGCCACCGTGCCGGAGAAGCCGCGGAAATCGAGGTTGGGCCGGTTGCCCAGCTGCACCGGCATGCGGAACGGCTGCAAGGTGCGGTCCGTCTCCACGTCCACCTGCTCCAGATGGCCGAGCAGCGTCGGACCATCGTACCAAGGCGTCGACGCGCTCGGCTCCGTGACGTTGTCGCCGAACCGGGCCGACAGCGGGATGGCCTCGATGGTCCGGAAGCCGAGCGGTACGGCGAAAGCACCGAAGTCGGCCACGATGGCGCGGAACGTCGCCTCGTCGAAGCCGACGAGGTCGATCTTGTTGACGGCCAGGACGACGTGCCGGATGCCGAGGAGCGAAGCGATGACCGCGTGCCGCCGGGTCTGGGTCAGCAGCCCCTTGCGGGCATCCACCAGCAGCACGGCGAGGTCGGAGTTGGACGCGCCGGTGGCCATGTTGCGCGTGTACTGCTCGTGGCCGGGTGTATCGGCGACGATGAACGAGCGGCGCAACGTCGCGAAGAAGCGGTAGGCGACGTCGATGGTGATGCCCTGCTCGCGCTCGGCCTCGAGCCCGTCGACGAGCAGCGCCAGATCGACCGAGTCGCCGGTCGTGCCGTGGCGGCGGGAATCCTTCTCCAAGGCCGCCATCTGGTCTTCCAGGATGGCTTTGGTGTCGTACAGCAGCCGGCCGATCAGCGTCGACTTGCCGTCGTCGACCGAGCCGCAGGTGAGGAAGCGCAGCAGGCCGTGCGGCGCATCCGCCAGCGCGGCCTTGGTGGGCGTGAGCGCGTTCATCAGAAATAGCCCTCGCGCTTCTTGCGCTCCATGGACGCCTGGTCGTCGTGGTCGATAACCCGGCCCTGCCGTTCGGACGAACGGGAGAGCGTGAGCTCGCGCACGATGTCCTCGACCGTCATCGCGTCGGACGGAACGGCGCCGGTCAGCGGATAGCAGCCGAGAGTGCGGAAGCGGACCCGTCGCGTCTGTGGGGTCTCGCCCGCCGCCAGCGGCATGCGGTCGTCGTCGACCATGATCAGCGCGCCGTCGCGCTCCACCACCGGCCGCGGCGCGGCGAAGTAGAGCGGCACCACCGGGATCGCCTCGGCCAGGATGTACTGCCAGACGTCGAGCTCGGTCCAGTTCGACAGCGGGAACACCCGCATCGACTCGCCCTTGGCGATGCGCGTGTTGAACAGATGCCAGAGCTCGGGCCGCTGGTTGCGCGGCTCCCAGGCGTGGCTGCTGGTGCGATGGGAGAAGATGCGCTCCTTGGCGCGGCTCTTCTCCTCGTCGCGGCGGGCCCCGCCGAAGGCGGCATCGAAACCCCACTTGTCGAGCGCCTGCTTGAGGCCCTCTGTCTTCATCACCTGGGTATGGACGGCGGAGCCCGAGCGGAACGGATCGATGCCCAAGGCCTCGCCGTCCGGGTTGACGTGGACGAGGAGGTTCAGGCCGAGCTCGGCCGCGGTCTTGTCGCGGAAGGCGATCATCTCGCGGAACTTCCAGGTGGTGTCCACATGCAGCAGAGGAAACGGCAGCGGCCCCGGGAAGAACGCCTTGCGGGCCAGATGCAGCATCACGGCAGAGTCCTTGCCGATCGAATACAGCATCACCGGGTTGCGGAACTCGGCCGCCACCTCGCGGATGATGAAGATCGCTTCGGCCTCCAGACGCGCCAGATGCGGCGACAGCGGCTGGCGCGGCAGTTCGACGGCAGGCAGGTCGGAGGTTCGGGCGAGCGCGGCAGTGGAAGCGTGCATCTTCTTACATTCCGAGGCCGAGCTCGCCGGGCGAGCGTCGGTGTTGGCAGCCTGGAGGCAAATGGGGCAGCGGCGCCATGAGCCTTCGCGCGAGAGCGGCGGACACCTCGATCAGATCGGAGCTGCCGCTCTATCTCTTTGTCCTAGCATCGAAATAAGCTCAAAACGATGTCCGCGTCCGAGTCCGACGCTTGAGAGCATTTTCGACCGGATGACGTCATCCAGTTGCAAAGACATGCTCCAACTCGTTCGATCCGGAGTACTTCCTTCGCAATTGGGCAAGCCCGCCCAATCGCAAAAACGCTCCAGTACGGCAAGCTGAAGACTTATTTGGCAACGCGCAGCCACGGTCGGGCGCCGGGCGGCGTCTGTTCCACCTCGTCGAGGCCGGCGGGCTGGTAGTGCACGTCGACATCCTTGATGCGGCCTTCGAGCAGCGCCTTCAACGTGCCGGCGTGGGAGATCGCGAACGCATCGAAGCCGCAGCGCCGCATCAGCGGGATCTGGTCGCGCAGCACCTCGCCCGACGCGCGCAGCTCGCCGCTGAAGCCATGGCGCTCCCGCAGCAGCCGGGCCAGCGAGTAGGCGCGGCCGTCGGTGTACTTGGGAAAGCTCAGCACGATCAGCGAGAAGCGGTGGAGATCGGCCTCGATGCCGTCGAGCCCCTCCCCCGCTTCGAGCTTGAGGCCGAGGGGCGCATTGCGACCGCTCACCCCTTCCAGCTCGGCCAGGAAGCGAGCCTTGGAGATCAGCGCCGGGCTATCGGCCGGCAGCCGCTCGTCGTCGCCGGGCGTGATCCAGGGATCGTCGACAATCTGGCCGTCCTTGACCAGCGTGGTCATGCGGGCCTCCCGACGGTCTGCGGCTGCGGCAGGTGGATGCCACACTCGGTCTTGTCCTGGCCGCGCCAGCGGCCGGCGCGTGCATCTTCACCGGCGGCCACCTGCGTGGTGCAGGGGGTGCAGCCGATGGACGGATAGCCCGCCGCCACCAGCGGATGAGCCGGCAGGTGGTGCTCGCGCAGATAGGTCGCGACGTCGGCCATGCTCCACGCCGCCAGCGGGTTGATCTTCACGTGGGTGTCGCTGGCGTCGAAGGCGGGGATCTGCTCCCGCGTCGAGGCCTGATAGCGCTTGCGGCCGGTGATCCAGGCGTCGAACGGCTGCAACGCGGCCGCCAGCGGCTCGACCTTGCGGAAGCCGCAGCAGGCATCCGCGTCGAGCGCGAACATCGCGCCGAGCGGATCGCGCGCCTCCGCCACCGCGGCCGCGGGGCCGACGGTGCGCACATCGGTCAAGCCCAGCGCGGCCACCAGCCGATCCTTGTAGGCGAGCGTTTCGGGGAAGAGCCGGCCGGTGTCGACAAAGACCACCGCCACGCCGGCATCGATCTCGGCGGCCATATGCAGCAACACCGCCGACTCGGCGCCGAAGCTCGATACCAGCGCCGCCCGGCCGGCGACCTGCTCGTCCAGCACCAGCCGCAGAATGTCACGTGGCGGCCGGTGGCCGTACCGCGCGTCAAGCGCACGCGCGCGGCCAGCGAGGTCCGCAGCCGACGCGATCGCTCCCGTGGGCGCGCTCCCGCCCACCAACGCCGTCGCCATCTCAAGCGGCCTCGGCATAGAGCGCCTCGCGGAAGGGCGCCTCGCCCAGCCGGCGCACGACCTCAAGGAAGCTCTCGCGCGGGCTTTCGCGCAAGCGCACGTAAGTGTCGACGATGGTCTCCACCGCGTCCACCACTTCGGCGGACGAGAAGCCCTTGCCGACGATGTCGCCGATGGAGCAGTTCTCGTCGCCGGAGCCGCCGAGCGTGATCTGGTAGAATTCCTCGCCCTTGCGATCGACGCCGAGGATGCCGATGTGGCCGACGTGATGGTGCCCGCAGGCGTTGATACAGCCTGAGATCTTGATCTTGAGGTCGCCGATCTCGCGCTGCCGGTCGAGGTCCCCGAAGCGCTGGGCGATACGCTGGGCGACGGGAATCGAGCGCGCATTGGCCAGGGCGCAATAGTCGAGCCCCGGGCAGGCGATGATGTCGGTGATCAGCCCCGCATGCGGCGAGGCGAGGCCGGCCCGCTGGAGCTCGGCGTAGACCTGCGGCAGGTCGCCGAGCTTGACGTGCGGCAGAACCAGGTTCTGCTCGTGGCTGACACGCACCTCGTCGGAGGCGTAACGCTCGGCGATGTCGGCCACCGCCTCCATCTGCGCCGCCGAGATGTCGCCGGGCACCTCGCCCACACCCTTGAGCGTGATCGTGGCGATGCCGTAGCCGGCAACACGATGCGGGGTGACGTTGCGCTCGGCCCAGGCCGCGAAGCCCGCGTCGATCGCCTGCGCCTGCTCGTAGGCCTCGGACAGGGCGGGCAGCGCCTCGTGGGCCGGCGGCGCGAAATAGGCGGCGATGCGGTCGAGCTCGGCCTTGGGCAAGGTGAGCGCCTGGCCCTGGATCGCCGCGTACTCCTCCTCGACGCGGCGGCGGATCTCGTCGACGCCGGCCTCGTGGATCAGAATCTTGATGCGCGCCTTGAACTTGTTGTCGCGCCGGCCGAACTGGTTGTAGACGCGCAGGATCGCCTCGCAATAGCTCAGCAATTCGCTCTCGGGCAGGAACTCCCGGACGAGCTTGCCGATGAGCGGGGTCCGGCCCAGGCCGCCGCCGACATAGACGGTGAAGCCCAGTTGACCGTCCCTGTCGCGTACGATCTGCAGGCCGATGTCGTGCACCTGGATGGCTGCCCGGTCATGGGCCGCGCCGCTGACGGCGATCTTGAACTTGCGCGGCAGATAGGTGAACTCCGGGTGCAGCGACGACCACTGCCTGAGGATCTCGGCATAGGGCCGCGGATCGGCAAGCTCGTCGACCGCTGCGCCGGCAAAATGATCCGCCGAGACGTTGCGGATGCAATTGCCGGACGTCTGGATGGCATGCATCTCGACTTCGGCGAGCTCGCCCAGGATCTCCGGCACGTCCCTGAGCTCGATCCAGTGGAACTGGAGGTTCTGGCGCGTGGTGAAATGGCCGAAGCCGCGGTCGTAGCGCTTGGCGATGTGGGCCAGCTTGCGCAGCTTGGCACTGTCCAACCCGCCATAGGGAATGGCAATGCGCAGCATGTAGGCGTGCAGCTGAAGGTAGAGGCCGTTCATCAGCCGCAGGGGCTTGAACTCGTCCTCGGTCAGCTCGCCTGACAGGCGCCGGCCGACCTGGTCGCGAAACTGCTCCACGCGTTGCGAAACGAAGCGGCGATCGAACTCATCATAGCGATACATGGTCTTGTCCTGCGGGTCTGCATCCCCGCACCCTGCCCCGGGGCGAACGTGCGCCGCCGGCCCGTTGTTGTCGCTTTCGACTATGCGGCGGCGTGCACCAGCGTACGGTTCTCGCGGATCGTGGGACCGCCCTGGGCCCGGATGCGCTCGCGCAGGAGCACCGGCCGCACCGTCGCGCCCTCACGAAGCACATCGATGAGGTAGGGCTCGACCACCACGTCGCGCTGGACATCGCGATTGCCGCGCTCCAGCAGGCGCTCGGCGGTCGCCGGGTCGTCGGCCACCTCCGCATCGGCAATGGCGCCCGACCAGGTACCGACGGCAGTGAGGAACACCACCGATCCCGTGATCAGCGCATTGGCCGTCACAACCTGCGGCGAAAGCCCCTTGGCCGCTCGCTTCATAGCGAAGAAATCCCCTGTGCCACTGACGCGGGTGAACCCGCACTCGCTAACTATTCCGATGTGAGGGACCGTTTAACATGGTGCAAGAGCGAGAGAAAGAAATTCTCCGACAAAAAATGAAAATACGGCTATTTAACATTATATGATCGTTAAATAACCGATCAGGTCCGATCCGTGAACAACGTTCCCCGCACGATATGGACGGCGGCGCGGTCGCCGACGCTCAGCGATTGCTGGTTCGGCACCTCGACCTCGACCCGCGTCCCGGTCGCGTCGAGCGTCAATTCGGCGCGGCGGCCGGCCACTGTGCGCCGCAGTCCGACGACGGTGCCGGCGAGGCCGCCGCCGCACGCGCCAGGGGTGAGCACCACGTCGGCCGGGCGCAGGTAGAGCTGGGCGGGACCGTCCTTGCTGGCCCCCACGTTTACGTCGAGGAACAGCCCGCCCAGGCGGACGCGGCCGCCGTCGACGATCGCCGGCAGGCTCGTGGTGTCGCCGACGAACGACATGACGAACGCCGAGGCCGGCGCGTCGTAGACCTGGTCCGGCGTGCCGATCTGCTCCAGGCGGCCGTTGTTGAGGATCGCCACGCGGTCGGCGAGCTCGAGGGCCTCGTCCTGGTCGTGGGTGACGAAGATGGTGGTGTGCCCGGTGCGGCCGTGCAGCTCGCGCAGCCAGCGGCGCAGATCCTTGCGCACCTTGGCGTCGAGGGCGCCGAACGGCTCGTCGAGCAGCAGCACCCGTGGCTCGACGGCGAGCGCGCGGGCCAGCGCCACGCGCTGGCGCTGGCCGCCCGAGAGCTGCGCCGGGTAGCGGCCGCCGAGGCCGCCGAGCTGCACCAGATCCAGGAGCTCGGCCACCCGCTGGCGGATCGCCGTCCGGCTCGGCCGCCGGTCGCGGCTGCGCACGCGCAGGCCGTAGCCGACGTTCTCGGCCACCGTCATGTGCTTGAACAGCGCATAGTGCTGGAAGACGAAGCCGACCTGCCGCTCCTGCACGCTGAGCCGCGTGGCATCGGTGTCGCCGAAGAAGACGTGGCCGCTGGCCGGCCGCTCCAGCCCGGCGATCACCCGCAGCAGCGTCGTCTTGCCGGAGCCGGACGGGCCCAGCAGCGCCACCAGCTCGCCGGCCTTGATCTCGAGGCTTACATCGCAAAGCGCAGGCGAGGCTCCGAAATCCTTGCTGATCCCGGCCACGCGGATGTCCAAGGAGGGGCTCCGATCAATGGGCTGTCCGTCCTGATATGGCGTCGCCAAACCGCCATTCGAGAATGGATTTGCCCACGAGGGTGAGGAGGGCCAGGAGAGCGAGGAGCGAGGCGACGGCAAAGGCCGCGACGAAGTTGTACTCATTGTAGAGGATCTCGACGTGAAGGGGCATCGTGTTGGTGAGGCCGCGGATGTGGCCGGACACGACGGAAACGGCGCCGAACTCACCCATGGCGCGCGCGTTGCAGAGCAGCACGCCATAGAGCAGCGCCCAGCGGACATTGGGCAAGGTCACGGTGAGGAAGGCGCGCAGGCCGCCGGCGCCCAGCGTCATCGCCGCCTCTTCATCGGAATTGCCCTGCTCCTGCATCAGCGGGATCAACTCGCGAGCAACGAACGGAAAGGTGACGAAGACAGTCGCCAGCACGATGCCCGGCACCGCAAAGACAATGCGGATATCGTGCGCCTGCAGCCATGGACCGAGCAGCCCCTGGGCCCCGAACAGCAGCACATAGACGAGACCCGACACCACCGGAGACACCGAGAACGGCAGGTCGATCAGCGTGATCAGGAAGCTCTTGCCGGCGAACTCGAACTTGGCGATCGCCCAGGCGGCAGCGATGCCGAACACCAGGTTGAGCGGCACGGCGATCGCGGCCACCAGCAGGGTGAGGCGGATGGCCGCCCGGGCGTCAGGCTCCTGGAACGCCGCCAGATAGGCGCCGATGCCCTTGCGCAGGGCCTCGACGAAGACGACCGTCAGCGGCAGCAGCAGAAAGAAGGCGAGGAAGGCGACGGCGACGAGGGTGGCGATGACACGCGTCGCCCGACGCTCGGTGGTGACGTCGGTCGCCCCGGCCGAGGCGCGCGGGGGGCTGTGCCCGGCTGTGTCAACCATGGCCGAACCTCCGCCGGCTCCAGGCCTGCAGCAGGTTGATCGCGAACAGCATGAGGAAGGCGAGCGCCAGCATGATCGTCGCGATGACGGTGGCGCCCGTATAGTCGAACTCGGACAGCTTGATGACGATGAGCAGCGGCGCGATCTCGGACACGAACGGCAGGTTGCCGGCGATGAAGATCACCGAGCCGTATTCGCCGACGGCGCGGGCGAAGGCGAGCGCCAGCCCGGTCAGCACCGCTGGCAGCAGCGGCGGCAGCAGCACCTGGCGCAGCGCCTGCGAGCGGCTGGCACCGAGGGTCGCGGCTGCCTCCTCCAGCTCGCGGTCGAGGTCGGCGATCAGCGGCTGCACGGTCCGCACGGTGAACGGCAGGCCGATGAACACCAGCGCGACGAAGATGCCGAGCGGCGTGAAGGCGACCTTCACACCCAGGGCGGCGAGCGGGGCGCCGATCCAGCCGTTCGGGGCGTAGAGCGCCGCGAGCGCGATGCCCGCCACGGCCGTCGGCAGGGCGAACGGCAGGTCCACCATGGCGTCGACGAACTTGCGGCCGGGGAAGTCGTAGCGCGTCAGCACCCAGGCGACGAGCAGGCCGAAGACCGAGGCGACCAGGGCCGCAACGGCCGAGACGCCGAAGCTGACGCGCAGGGCGGCGAAGACGCGCGGCTCGAGCGCCACCGCCACGATGCCGGACAGCCCGACCGTGGACGCCTTGAGCACCAGCGCCCCCAGCGGCAGCAGCACGATGAGGCTGAGGTAGACAATGGTGTAGCCGAACGAGATCCCGAAGCCCGGGATCACGCTCGGCTGCTTCCAGCGCCAGCCCCCGGCCGGAGCCGGGGCGATCACGGCGGCGTTCATTTGGCCCCGCGGGCTGCCGCGTAGATCTGGTCGAACACGCCGGCGGATTCGAAATAGTCCTTCTGGATCACGTCCCAGTTGCCGAGGAGCTCCTCGATCGGGAACGTCTTCACCGGCGGCAGCGCCGCCTCGCCCTTGGCGGCAGCCGTGTCGCTGGGACGGTAGCGGTGCTTGGCGATGATGGCCTGCGCCTCCGGCTCATAGAGGAACTTGAGATAGGCCTCGGCAACCTTGCGCGTGCCCTTCTTGTCGACGTTGCCGTCGACCAGCGCGACAGGGGGCTCGGCCAGGATGGAGACCGGCGGCACGACGATGTCGACCTTGTCCTTGCCGAACTCCTCGGCGATCAGATAGGCCTCGTTTTCCCAGGCCGGCAGCACGTCGCCGAGACCGCGCTGCGCGAAGGTGACGGTCGAGCCCCGCGCGCCGGTGTCGAGCACCGGGACGTTCTTGTAGAGCGCGGTGACGAACTCCCTGGCCTTGGCAGGGTCCTTGCCCGACGCGTTCAGGGCATGGCCCCAGGCGGCGAGGAAGTTCCAGCGGCCGCCGGCGGAGGTCTTCGGATTGGGCGTGATCACCTGCACGTCCGGCTTGACCAGGTCGTCCCAGTCCTTGATGGCCTTGGGGTTGCCCTTGCGCACCACGAACACCACGGTCGAGGTGTAAGGCAGGCCGCGATTCGGCAGCTTCTCGCGCCAGTCGGCCGGAATCTTCTTGGTGATCTTGGCGATCGCGTCGATGTCGGAGGGGATGCCCAGCGTGACCACGTCGGCATCGACGCCATCGATCACGGTGCGGGCCTGGGCGCCCGAGCCGCCGTGGGACGTGCGCACGGTGATCTCCTCGCCCGTCTGCTTCTTGTAGCTCTCGGCAAACGCCTTGTTGACGTCGCGATAGAGCTCGCGCGTCGGGTCGTAGGAGACGTTCAGGATGCTCGTCTCGGCCGCCGCCGGACCGCAGCCGGCGATCAGGACGGGTCCGCCGAGGAGCCCGAGGGCGAGGCCCAGGGCCGGCAAGCGGCCGAACAGCCGGGCTTCGATGCGCGTGTTCATGGTACGTCTCCGGCGACCGGGTTCACATCCTTACTAGCCAAAAGCAACGCGCGCGCAAGTGAAATAGTATAATTTACATATCGTATGTGTTATTATGAAAACAATGCCACCATCATGGCCCTTGCCTTGCGGCACGCGACCGTCCACAGGAGAAGCGGGGGTTTCGCCCGCGCGCCCCGGAAAGGCGCCCGACACAAGGCATCTGGAGCGTGCGCGCGAAAAGTGGAGTCCCGTCGCCGCCATGCCGTGGGGTGAGCCCCGATCTAACACAGGACGAGCCATGAACCGCTTCAGCAGCGTCGTCGATGCCATCGGCAACACCCCCCTGATCCGTCTCAAGCACGCGTCCGAGCTCACCGGATGCGAGATCTACGGCAAGGCCGAGTTCATGAACCCGGGCCAATCGGTGAAGGATCGGGCGGCGCTCTACATCATCAAGGACGCGGTCGCTCGCGGCGCGCTCAGGCCCGGCGGCGTCGTGGTCGAAGGCACGGCCGGCAACACCGGCATCGGGCTCGCCGTCGTCGGCAACGCGCTGGGCTTCCGCAGCGTTATCGTCATCCCGGAGACGCAGGCGCAGGAGAAGAAGGACGCGCTGGTGCTGCTCGGCGCCGAGCTGGTGCAGGTGCCGGCGGTCGCCTACGCCGATCCCAACAATTACGTGAAGGTCTCGGGCCGACTGGCGGAGGAGCTGGCGCGCACCGATGCCGCCGGCGCCGTCTGGGCGAACCAGTTCGACAACGTGGCCAACCGCTTGGCCCACATCGAGACCACGGGCCCGGAAATCTGGGAGCAGACCGACGGCAAGATCGATGGCTTCACCTGCGCGGTTGGCAGCGGCGGCACGCTCGCCGGCATCGCCATCGCGCTGAAGGAGCGCAACCCGGCCGTGCGCATCGCCCTGAGCGATCCCCTCGGCGCGGCGCTCTATTCCTACTACACCACCGGCGAGCTCAAGTCGCACGGCTCCTCCATCACCGAGGGCATCGGCCAGGGCCGCATCACCGCCAATCTCGAGGATGCGCCGATCGACGTCGCCTACGAGATCCCGGACGAGGAGGCGCTGCCGCTCATCTTCGACCTGCTCGAGCACGAGGGCCTGTGCCTGGGCGGCTCCTCCGGCATCAACATCGCCGGGGCCATCCGGCTGGCGCGCGAGATGGGGCCCGGCCACACCATCGTGACCATCCTGGCCGACTACGGCAACCGCTACCAGTCCAAGCTGTTCAACCCGGCGTTCCTGCGGTCCAAGGATCTGCCGGTGCCGGGCTGGCTCGAGCGCAGCGCGGGGATCAAGGCGCCGCTGGTGTAACCCGCGGGGTACGCTGGAGCGCTTTGCGATTGGGTGGACTCACCCAATCGCGGGAAAGCGCTCCAGATTCAAAAGGCTATGAGCATTTCTCTGCCATTGGATGGGTCCATCCAATGGCGAAATGCTCTAGTGTGGTGGATCTGAAGTTCCTGCCCCCCACACGGCACCAGCGTTCAGGAACTTCAGATCTATTAAACCACACTAGAATCATAGAGTTGCTAGTGTGGCTTAGGAATCCGAAATTCGCTCCCAGCGCTGCCCCAGGGTGGTGCGAATTTCGGATTCGCCACACTAGGCTTCCTCCCGCAGCAGGACATTGTCGGCCGGCGCGTCGAGCGTCCAGTGCACGCCCTCGGGGCGTAGCGCAGCTCGACCTCGCCCTCCAGGGTCCTCGCCACGGTCCGCTCGATCACGACCTGGCCGAAGCCGCGGCGGCTCGGCGGCGCGACCGGCGGCCCGCCTTCCTCGCGCCAGCTCATGCGGAAGCGATCCCCGTCGCCCGCCGTCTCGATCGACCAGTCGATGCTCACGCGGCCCTCGGGCGTCGACAGCGACCCGTACTTGGCCGCGTTCGTCGCCAGCTCGTGCAGCGCCAGGCCCAGGTGCTGGATCGCATCGCCGCCGAGCGTCACCGGCGGCCCGTCGAGGCTGATCTGTCCGCCGATGAGATCGGCGGCGTGGCCGAGCTGGGAGCGGATCAGCACGGCGAGCGGCACGCCGGCACCGGTTTCCTGCACCAGCAGGTCTTGCGACGCCGACAGCGACTGCAGCCGTTCGCCGAAGCGGTGCAGGAACTCCGGCAGGGTTTCGGAGCCGGCGGCGGTCTGGCGCGCCATCGCCTGAATCACCGCGAGCATGTTCTTGGAGCGGTGCGTCACCTCGCGCATGAGGAAGCGCAGGCGCTGCTCGCCCTGCTTGAGCTCGGTGATGTCGACGGCGGCGCAGTAGAGCCGCACGCCCTCGTCGCCGAACGTCGGCTCCGCATGGATGTCCCACCAGCGCGTGCCCTCGGCGGTCTCGATCGACAGCTCTCCGGTCTGGGTGCCGCCGCTCTGCAGCGCGCTGCGCTTCAGCGCCAGCATGCGCGTGCGCGACGCTTCGGGGATGATGTCCTCGTCGGTCTTGCCGACGGTCTCCGCCTCGGAGAGCCCGAGCCCGAAGATCGGCCGGCTGACCCAGATGTAGGTCAGCGTCTCGTCCTGGATGAACAGCGTGACACCGCTGCCGCGCAACGCGAACTCATACCGGTAGCGAGCCTCGTCCAGGTCCCGCGTGCGCTCGCCGACGCGCGTCTCCAGCTCGTCGCGCACCGTCTGGAGTTCCCGGAGCGTGCGCACATGGGCCTCGGCCTCGGCGATCAGGCGCGCGTTGGCGCGCCTGATGTCGGCGTGGGAGGGAATCGCCGCGATGACGTTCGGCATGCGCCAGATGGCGACCAACACCCCGAGGCCGGCAACGGCAATCATGAGCCGCGCCACGGCAAGCCACGCGTCGTCGAGGCCCGTCGCCGCCGCCACCCCGATCACGCTCGAAGCGCCGACCACGACCAGGAAGGCCGACACGCGCCAGGCAATGCGCCGGTACGGCAGGACCAGATCCTCACGGCGGCGCACGATCTGCACGATGGCGAGGACGATGACGAAGCAGGCAAGCGCGATCAGCGCGTTGGCGAGCGCATCGAGGAGGCGCACGCCAGGCCCGGCGGCCGCAGCTTCAAGGCTCACGCGGGGCCCTCGCTGGCGAACGGCGCGCCGTGCCGCCGGCCGCCCGCTGTCAAGCTGTCGCCTGGGGCGGAACCTTGTCCTGCGGCAGGGCGTTGGTCAGACGAGACCTGATGCAAGGAGTTGAACATGGGCGCCTGGTTCGGCAGCAGTAGAAACGTCGACGTCATGGACGAGATCGACGCGATCCGATCGGAGCTCGGCAACATTACTAACCGCATTTCTCGGGTTGCGGGAGCGGCCGGGGACAATCTGCGCAGCAATGTCGAGCAATTGCGCGACAGCATGCCCTCCGCCAGCCAGGCCCAGGACCGTCTGGGCCGCGCGGCGCGGAATGCGCTGGGCCAGAGCAGGGACTGGCTCGGCACGGCTGAAGGCCAAGTCAACGACGGTTGGCGGCAGGCGCGGGGCTCGGTCGAGCGCAATCCGGCGCTGGCGTTGGCCGTCGCCGCCGGCATCGGCTTCCTGATCGGCCTGACCGTCCGGCGCTGACGGGCAGGCCGGGCGCACGCGAGCAGGCCGGGCATCGCCCGGCCTTTGCCGTGCTTGGCGCCCGTCCCGGGGACGGACCTGGGCATTCCGGAGTGGGCGGGGGCTCGCAGGTGCGGCGCTTGCTGCCGGTCAAGGGTGTCCACACCCCACCGGAAGGCGTTGCGGCCGCCCGAGGGCAGACCGCCCGCCCCTGCGCCGGCCATCAGGCCGCCGGCCTGCGCTCCGCCCTGCGGTCGAAGAACAGGGCCTGGCTGATCGCCGCCTTCACCGTGTCGATCTGGAAGGGCTTGGTGATGAGGAAGGCCGGCTCCGGCCGTTCGCCGGTGAGCAGCCGCTCGGGATAGGCGGTGATGAAGATCACCGGCACCGAGAAGCTGGTGATCATCTCGTTCACGGCATCGATGCCCGAGCTGCCATCGGCGAGCTGGATATCGGCGAGCACCAGGCCGGGCCGGTGCGTCTGCGCGGCCAGAACCGCCTCGCGATGCGTGCGCGCGGTCGCCGTCACCGTGTGGCCCATCTCCTCCACCAGCGATTCCAGGTCCATGGCGATGACCGGCTCGTCTTCGATGATCAGCACGTCGGTCGCGACCTGCTCGGCGATTTCGCGGCCGGCCTCGTCGATCAGCTGGCGCGCGTCCTCCATCGGCACGTCGAGAATGCTCGCCGCTTCCTCCAGCGAGAAGCCCTCGACCGTGCGCAGAAGGAAGGCCTGCCGCGGCCGCGGCGTGATCGCATCGAGGTTGCGCTCGGCCGGGCTCGACGATACCCGGGTCAGCCTGCCGTTGTCGCCGACGGTGTTCCACAGCGACAGGAACACGCGGTAAAGTCCGAGCTTGGGGCGCACGTCGGAGGGGAAGATCGAGGCGTCGGTGACAATGGCCTCCAGCGTGGCCACCACGTAGGCGTCTCCGCTCGCCTGGGAACCGCTCAGGGCGCGGGCGAAGCGGCGGAGATAAGGAAGGTGCGGCGCAATCTCTTGCGATAGGGACATCTGCTGGACCTCTTGAAGTCTCGCGCGTGCGGTCGTTCTGAAACAGCGATATGGCAAAAATGTTCCGTTCACGCCGGAACAATCATGGAAAAACGGCGTTGGCTGACATCGATCGCCCATGCCCCGCCCGGGGGATAGATCGTTTGCGCTTCGCGGAAGGAGGCGCAGGAGAGACAGAAATGAAGAACAGCTCCAACAACGGGGATGCTGCTGGATTGCCGTCGGCCGGAGGCAGCGGCTGGCACGACGAGGGCAAGCGCGCGGGGCGCACGCCGCTCAACGAGACGCTGCAACATGTGATCGGGTCGCAGCTCAAAGCGGCCTATGATGAGGTGGTGCGCCAGCCGGTTCCCGATCGTTTTCTGGAGTTGCTGGCCAAGCTCGACAGTGTGCAGGCGTCCGACGCCGAGGCCGCGGCCGAGCCCGACGAAGGGAAGCGCGCGTGACGGATCCACAACGCTTCAAGGACGGCTTGCTCGGCGAACTGCAAAGCCTGAGAGCGTTTGCGATTTCGATTGCAGGCAACGTGGAGCGTGCCGACGATCTCGTTCAGGACACCTTGATGAAGGCGTGGAGCAACATGCACGCCTACACGGAAGGCACCAACCTCAGAGCCTGGCTGTTCACTATTCTTCGCAACACCTTCTACTCAGAATACCGCAAGCGTTCGCGCGAAGTCGAGGACGACGGCACTTATTCCGAGCGTCTGGCCGTACATGCCGAGCAGGACGGCCACATGGATTTCACCGACTTCAAAGCGGCGCTGGCGCAATTGCCGGCTGACCAGCGCGAAGCCTTGATCCTCGTCGGCGCCTCCGGCTTTTCCTACGAGGAAGCGGCCGAGATCTGCGGCTGCGCCCTGGGCACGATCAAGAGCCGCATCAATCGCGCCCGCTCCCGCCTGGTCGCCCTGCTCGCGGTCGATTCGGGCGACGAGTTCGGACCGGACGCGCGCTCTCACGCCGTACTCAGCTCTGGACCGCTCTCCACGCCCATCGGGGAGTAGCCCCGGCGGCCATGGCCAGCTTTGCGACGTTCCGATCCCGCCTGATCTGTCTGTTTGCGCTTGCGACTTTCCCGGCAGTGGCCCTGGCCCTGGCGTTGTCGTGGCACGTCTACCGCACGGCGAACAGGACCAGCGAGGACGGCTATCGCCAGACGGCGGTGAACGTCGCCGGGCAGGCGCGCGGTGTCATCAGCGGCACGCGGCGGATCGCCAACACCCTGCTTGCCGCCGCCGGTTCCGACGTCGGCGGCGCCGACTGCAAGAACCGTCTGCTCCAAACCGCCGAAGTCAATGGCCAGTACAGCACGATTGCCGTCGTGGCCGATGACGGCATCCCATGCGGCACAGGGCAATTGGCGGAGCTCGACCAGTTCCCGCGGGCATCGCTGCTGGCGCCGTTGGCATCGCAACCACCCGACGAACGGACGGGGACCGACGCTGCCGCCCGCCGGCCGCCGGGCGGGCGGGCGGACACGGTGCTGGTCGGTCGCGGTCCGCTCGGGCCGCGCGTCGCCGTTTCCGTGCGGGCGAGCCCGACGTCCGTGCTCGCCTTCGTCATCGACCCGGCCTGGTGGCGCAAATCGATCACCGACGTCGCCCCGACCGCCGGCGGCACGGTCGCAATCGTCGACAGCGACGGCCAAGTCATCGGCGCGGCCGGCGATGAAAGCCGCTCCCCGTCTTGGTTGCCGTCGACGCTGGCGGCGCTCGCCACGCCAAACGGCCTCGGCCTCGCCAAGGCCGACAGCCGGGACGGACGCGCCTTCGCCTATTCGTCCGAGCCCGTCGACGCGGCCTTGACCGCGATCGCCGGCTTTCCACGCATCTCGTTCGGTCCGGCGGAGCGGCAGCTGGCGATCGGCCTGGTGTTTCCGTTCCTGCTGTTCGTGATCGTGCTGGCGGTTGCCTGGATCGCCATCGACCGGCTCTTCCTGCACTGGATCCGGCGGCTCGACGCCACGGCGCGGCGACTGGCCTTCGGCGACTTCAGCGTCAAGGCGGAGCTGCCGGACGACGCGCCGCTGGAGCTGCGCCAATACGCCAACGCCTTCGACCAGATGACCCAGGTGCTCGGCTCCCGCACGCGCGAGCTGGCGACGGTGGCACAGCAGCGCAGCGCCCTGCTGCGCGAGCTGCACCATCGGGTGAAGAACAATTTTCAGGTCATCGCGAGCTTTCTCAACCTGATGAAGCGCGAGCGCTCCGGCGAGGCGCGCCAAGCGCTCGCCTTTGCCGAAAGCCGGGTCCACGCCATGGCCGCCGCCTACAAGCTCGCGCTGGCCCAGGGCGACATCCGGCTGGTGTCGGTCCCGGTGGTCATCGAGGACGTCGTGGCCTACGTCCAGCATGCGGCCGGCCTGCCGGGGAACACCATCACGCTGCGCCAGCACGACAACGGCGCCTTCCTCGACCTCGACCATGCCATTCCGCTGGCCCTGCTGCTGGTCGAGACCCTGTGGCCGCTGCTGATGGCGCCGCTGGCGAGCCGCGTCGGCCTCACGGTGGAGGTCAAGGAGTTCGACCGGGCGATGTCGCTCGTCATCACCGCGCCGGCCCATACCGAGGAGATCAGGAGCGGGCGCTTTCAGAAGGCGTTTCTTGACCAGATCGGTGCCGCCCCGCTCGCCGATGTCGCCGCGATCCTCGCCGTGACCATGCCGACACAGCAGGCGGCAGCGGTTTAGAGCCGCGCACCCGACGCGGGACGCCGGCGGCCGGAACGGGATTATCTCCCCGAAGCCCCCTCGACCGAACGAAAGCCCGCCGAATCGTCTTCGGCGGGCTCCGTGACGGCTCGGCGGCGGGCGCCGATAGCTAGATGGGGTTGCGCCCTCGCAGCACGCCGGCCAGCGCCGAGATGGCGAAGAGCACCAGCGCAACGACAAAAATGATCTTGGCGATGCCGACAGCCGTGCCAGCAATGCCGCCGAAGCCAAGCGCAGCTGCGATCAATGCAATGATCAAAAAGGTTAGAGCCCAGCTGAACATGGAGTTCTCCTTGTGAAACGCATCCCGCTCATCAAGGAGCGGGCGTGCATGTTCTGTGAGGGTGAACGCCGATACGAAGGATGTGTTCCGCCGCGGGCTGAGGACGGCCCCGCCCCCTTGGGATGCTTGTCAGCTCGCATACGTATTTCGGCCGTCTGCAAATGCCCGCGGGCTGGCCGATCCGACCCCGGCCAACTATTGATGCGCCGCTCAGGTTCGGGCGTCACGCCGCCGGCAATCCCGACACCGCCGAGCACAGATTCCGAACAGGTATCCAGGCAGAAATCGCCCGGGCGCAACAGCATTGGCTGAGGGGATAATCATGGCACGAGCCTCACGAGCTATGTCGGAGCGCACGGCCCGCTCGTCTTTGCTTGGCGAAATCGCGACGATTGTGTCGGGCGCGCTGCTGGTTGCCGGTTCGGCGACGTCCGCGTGGTCACAGAGTGGCGCGGGCAATTCCGCTCCTGCGCCAGGTAGCCCGTTGACGCTGGATGTCATCGAGGTCACCGCCCGGCGCAGCGAGGAGCCGCTGACCAAGGTGCCCGTCAGCGTCGGACTGGTGCTGCCGCGCGACATCGAGCTGGAGGCGCCGAGCAATGCCGCCGTCGATATCTCGCGCAACGTGCCGAACTACAGCGTGACCGACGTCGGCAACCCGCTCTTCGCCTTCGGCGCGATCCGCGGCATCGGTACGCTGAGCTTCCCGCAGAACCCGTTCGACTCGACCATCGGCTACGCACTCGGCGGCACCCCGATCTCCATGTACGCGGGCACGCAGCAGCTGCTCGACGTGGCGCGCGTCGAGGTGCTGCGCGGGCCGCAAAACGTGCTGTACGGGCGCTCGAGCGAAGGCGGCACGGTCAATATCGTGCCCGCCGAGGCGGACGGGGTTCGCGACATCAGGGTGCGGGGCGAGGTTGGCAGCAACGGCAACTACCTCAGCGATCTCATCGTCGGCGGCACGATCGTTCCCGGCGTCCTGAACGGGCGGGCGGCGATCCGCTTCACCGGCAACCACGGCGACGTCACGAATCTGATCGGCGGCCAGGAGCTGCCGGCCAACGAGATCGGCGCTGCCCGCGGCGCGCTCCGCTTCTTCCTCGGTGATCGCACGACCGTCACGGTTTCCGGCTTCTACGAGAAGAACAGAAGCGACACGTTCAACTACATACTTCGCGACGGCCCGGGCTATCCGGCCGCGGCGCTGGACCAGCCACTGGGGTTCAAGCGGAACCTTGCGTTGGGCAATGTCGAGGTCAAGCACGAATTCGACAGGTTCGACCTGACGGGGACGTTCGGCGTCCAGAACATCCAGGCGAAGATGCGATCGGACAACACCGACGGGCTCATCTACGGCCAGCTGATGGGCCGGCCGTTCGGTTCGTTCTCCAGCCCGTCCTGCTCGGATTGCACGCGTTACAGCTTCGACGAGCGCGCCTACTCAGGCGAGGTTCGGGCCAGCTCCAAGCCGAACGATCCGCTGCGCTGGATCGCGGGCCTCAGCATCTACAGCTCGCGCTTCGAGCAGGGTGGCACCAACAGGAGCTCCTTCGGCCCGACGCAAAACGGTCTCTACGACGCCAAGCTCAACCTCGACAGCTATTCGGCCTTTGCCGAGGCCGGCATCCCGTTAGACGAACGCTGGACGCTAACGCCGGGCGTGCGCATCGGCTACGATACGATCTCACGGGCCGGCTCCTACCTGTCCAACGGCGCGGCGGGAACCGTCCCCAGCTTCAACGAGTTCGGCAAGGTCAGCGATCCCTTCGCCGCCGGCGGCGTGACGCTGAGCTTCAAGCCGAACGACGGTTCCCTGCTCTGGGGATCGGTGAAGCGCGGCTATTCGAGCGCGGGCTTCCCCTATTTCAATATCTACTCCGTCTTCGGCAAGCCGGCGCCGTCGTATCCCGCGTCCTACGCCTGGACCTACGAGCTGGGCGGCCGCACCACCGTGCTGGACGACCGGGTGTCGCTCGACGGCACGATCTTCTACAACGACGTCTCCAAGGGGCACGTCAACTCGTTCGATCTTCTCGCCAACACCTTCGTCATCGCCGCGCTCGACTACCGCACTTACGGCTTCGAGCTCTCAGCGCGGACGAAGATCACGGATGGCTGGACCGCCTACGGCAAGCTCGGCTACGTCCACGCCACGTTCGCCAACGTGCCGGCGACGGATACCACCGGCGCCCGCAACGGCGGCCGCCTGCCGGGTATTCCGACCTGGTCCGGCGTCGTCGGCCTGGAGAACCGGCTCCCGCTCGAACCGTATGGGCTGAAGGGCAATCTGGTCTCCAGCGCCGAGCTGCAGTTCGTCGCGGGGCAGCGGACCGCCGACATCGCCAACACGTTCGATCTTCGCCCCTACAGGATCGTCAATGCGCGCTTCGGCTGGGCGACCGAGGGCTTCAAGGTCTACGGGTTCGCGCGCAATCTGTTCAACGCGACCGTCGAGCTCGCCGGCACGGCCTATTCGCCGCAGGTCCTGGCGGTGACGCCCGGGCTCGGCCGGGTCATCGGCCTCGGCGCCGAGGCGTCCTTCTGACCCCCGCCGGGCTTGCGGCGAGTCCACTCCCGGCCAGTTTAGAACCAGATTAAGTTATTGCATTTGCAATGAAATTTCGCCACCGCTAGACTTCCGCCGCGTATGCGACGCGCGGCGGCGGGCGAGCCGTCCCGGGAAGGCGGTGGGACAGTGGTGCATGCCGGAATCGATCAGCGGTGGCGTGGGGGCGGCACGCACTCGTCCTCGATCCTCGCCGATATCGCCAGCGCCTGGGGCTACGATTGCGAGATGTCGTGCCGCGGCTGCGCGCTGGCGGAAGGGATGATCGCCACCCACCGGCTCCCCTGCGGCCTGAACGTCTGTGCCAGCGAGCTGCTCACGCTGGAGGACAACGTGAGGGTCGGCTTCGTCAGCCGCTCCCTGCTGATCTCCGTCAACCTCGACGGCTCCGCGATCAACTACGCGCTCAACGACGGTGCCGCGACGCGCGTGACGCCCGGCAGCGCAGCTGTCGTCGCCACCCGCGATGCGGCGCGCCTGGCGTCGAGCTACCGGACCGGAGAGAGTTCGCGCCTGCTCGTCGTGCAGGCCTGCCTGGACCACCTGCATGACGCGGAACTGGCCGAGCATCTGGACCACCGGCTTCGGTCGGCGCGCATAGCCCCCCTCGTCTTGAACGGCCGGACCCGGGGGCTCGTGCAAGCCCTCTTCGCTCCGGCACAGGGCGGCGTGGTGGGCCGGCTGCGTGCCGAAAGCTGTGCCCTCGACCTCGTCGCCGCGGTGCTCGAGGCGGAGCACGACGGCGATGGCGAAGGCGCGCAGGGCGCTTCGGTGCGCCCGCGCGATCAAGCCAAGATCATGCTGATCCGCGACAAGCTGATCGCGAACCTCGATGCGGACCACCGGCTCTGCGACCTTGCCAGGGAGGCGGGCATGAGCGCGAGCACCTTCAAGCTCAAGTTCGCGGCCGTCGTCGGCCAGCCCGTCTTCCAGTTCCTCCGCGAACAACGGCTCGACCGCGCGCGGGACGGTCTGCGCAGCGACGGCTGGACCGTATCGCAGGCCGCCTATTACGTGGGCTACCGGCACCCGACGAATTTCGCGACGGCGTTTCGACGGCGGTTCGGCGTGCCGCCCAAGGAGGTCCACCGGCATTGAGCCGGCCTCCCGCATAGGTCTTTCGGCCGTGCCCAAACGACGCCTCCCTGGCTCCGCGGCAGCGCCCGATCTAGAGCATCTCTCACCCACGCGCGGAGCGCTTCGCGATCGGGCGGATCCAACCAGATCTCAAGAAAAGCGCTTCATATTCAATAAATTGTATCATTTCTACCCGCGCCGGTGAGGTCATCTGATCGGATAGAAATGCTCAAGCCGCAGCCTTTGAAATCCGCCTCAATCAAAGTTCGGGGATGATGCGCTTCGTCGTCGTCGCGGCCCTCTCGTGCCAGCAATATCTCGCGATCGCTCTGATCTACGCCGCCGTTCCCGTCATCATGCGGCAGGGCGGCGCGCCGCTGGAGCTGATTGGCCTGTTCGGCACCGTCTTCTTCGCCTTCTCGATCAATTTCCTCTGGGCGCCCGTGGTCGACCGCTACAGCCTGGGCCGGCTGGGACTGCGGCGATCGTGGATCTTCGCCATGCAGCTTGGCAGCGCCGCGCTGGTGGCGCTGATGGCCGCCTGTGATCCTCGGCACGATTTTTCTCCGATCCTCGCCCTCAGCTTCGGCCTGGCCGGGCTGGCGGCCACGCAGCGCATTGCCACGCTCGGCTACCTGGCGGAGGCGCTGGGCGAGAACGAACGGGCGCTCGGGACCGCCCTGTTCGGCTGGGGCGGCGCGCTCGGCAACGCCATCGGCGGCGCCCTCTGCCTACAGCTCATCGACGCCGTCGGCTGGCGCCCGGCCCTGCTCGGCTTCGCCGGACTTCTCGTGGTCTTTGCCGCAGGCATCCTGATTGTGCCGGAACCCAAACGAGACGATCGGCGTGCAGCCACGCCGACGCCGTTGCTCGGCATCATCGCCAGCGCGCGGCTCTGGACGGCCGTAGCGGTCATCGCGCCGGCCGTGTTCGGGATCGCCCTGGCCTTCGCCATGGTCCAGCCGCGGCTGGTCGACCTCGAGTTCGGTACCGTCGACATCGGCTACATCGGCGCCGCCGCCAACGTCGCCACCTTCACGGTGGTCGGCCCCCTCGCCGGCTATGCCATCGCCCGGGTCGCACCAGGACGGGCGGTGGTCGGCAGTTGCCTGCTCCTCGCCGTCTGCTTTGCCCTCCTGGTGGTGGCCGAGCATTGGCCGGCCGCGCGCCTGCATGCCCTGCTGAGCGTCGCCGCCGTCTTCTCCGCCCTCGCCATCCAGCACGTCGCGTTCACCACGTGGTTCCTCTCACTCGCCAAGGCCGGCGAGGCGGCCACCGACGTCACCTTCCTGACCTCGATGATGTCGGCCATCGCGCTGCTGGGCTTCGCCGCCAGCGGCGTCGTGGCGCAGCGGCTGGGCTATGGCTCCACCCTGCTCATCGCCGGCCTGGGCTATCTCCTCAGCGCCCTACTGGCGCTCGGCTTCGCGCTCCACCGCCGCGCGGCCGGATGGCCCGAGCCGGCAGGAGGACGACGGTGAGCCTGCTCGTCGACGCCTTCCGGCCGTCCCGCGGACCGAGCCTGCTCAAGCCGGTCCGCATGCGGCTCTGCCTCGCCATCCTGCTGCAGGTCGCATCGTCCGCCCTCGTCCTCGCACCGCTCATCGGGCTGACCGAGCTGGCGCGCACCCTGCTCGGCGACGACGCCGGCCGCAGTGAGCGCGCCTGGCATATCGTCGCCTGGTCCGCAGGCGCCCTGAGCGCCGGCCTGGCGCTGCGCGGCCTCGTCCAGCTCATCACCCACCTCGCCGACAGCGTTCTGTCCCTGCACCTGCGCCGCCGGCTCGCCGAACGGCTCTCCCGTGCGCCGATCGGTTGGTTCACGGCCAACAGCAGCGGCCGCATCCGGCAGGCCATGCAGGACGACGTGACGGCGATCCACCACCTGGTGGCGCACAGCTATGTCGATCTCGCCGATGCCGTCGCGACGACGCTGTTCGTCTACGGCTACCTCGCCTGGGTCGACTGGCGCATGACGCTGGTCGCGCTGCTGCCGCTGCCGCTGTTCGCCATGCTCTACGGGCGGGTCATGGCGGCGTGCGACGACGAGACGATGGCCCGCTACGGCGGGGCGCTGGAGCGCGTCAGCCACGCCGTCGTCGAGTTCGCGCAGGGCATTCCGGTCGTGAAGTCCTACGGCCGGCAAGGCCAGGCCCACGCTGCCTACCGTCGCGCCGTGGACGATTTCCGCAGCTTCTTCCTCGACTGGGTCCGCCCCCTCATCGAGCCCGAGACGCGGGCGTCGATCGCCATCGCCCCCGTCACCCTGCTGCTCATCGTGCTGGGCTTCGGTATCACCTTCGCGAGCCTCGGCTGGATCGAGCCGTGGCGGGTGCTGCCCTTCGCGGTGATCGGCCTCGGCATCTCGGTGCCGGTCGTCGCGTTGAGCGGCGGCGCGCAGGCGCTGCAGGTGGCGCGCGCCGCGACCACGCGCATCGACGCGCTGCTCGCCATCCCCGAGCAGCCCACAACCACGGGCAGGCTGCGCCCACCGGGAAGCGACGTCGTATTCGAGCACGTGTGCTTCTCCTTCGGGGCCGAGCGCGAGATCCTGAGGGACGTGTCTCTGACGCTGCGTCCGGGCACCGTGACCGCGCTCGTCGGGAGCTCCGGGTCCGGCAAGTCGACGCTGGCCAAGCTGATGCTGGGCCTCGACCGGCCCCAGAGCGGGCGGATCACCCTCGGCGGCGCCGACCTGACGGACGTCGACGCGGCTCATCTCCACCGGCAGATCGGCTTCGTCCCGCAGGAGGTGCGTCTTCTGCGCATGAGCATCCGTGACAACATCGCCTTGGGGCGGCCCGATGCAACGGACGCGGAGGTCGAAGCCGCCGCCGGCGCCGCCCACGTCCACGAGCGCATTCTGAAGCTTCCGCGCGGCTACCAGTCGGTCTACGGGGAGGACGCGCGGCTGTCCGGCGGCGAGGCGCAGCGCGTGAGCATCGCGCGCGCCCTTCTGCTCGATCCGCCCGTCCTGGTGCTCGACGAAGCCACGGCGCAGGCGGACGCCGAAGCAGAGGCCGCGATCCAGGACGGTCTGAGCGCGCTGATCGCCGACGGCCCGCGCCGCCGCACCGTCCTGATCATCACGCACCGGCTTCGCAGCATCGCCGGCGCCGACGCGATCGTGGTGCTCGCGGACGGCGCGATCGCCGAGACCGGCTCCCACGGCGAGCTCGTGGCGCGGAACGGCGCTTACGCGCGGATGTGGCGCGCGCTCGAGGCGCCCGTCGGCCCAACGGCAGCGTCATGATCCTGAGCCGCTTGTCCAGGCTGCTGTCCGCGGACGATGGCGCGCGGCTGACCCGCTACGTCCGCTGGACGCTCGCCTATTGCGCCGTGCAAGGGGCGACCTTCGCGCTGGCGGCCCCGCTCGTCGGAGCGCTGCTCGAAGGCGAGATCGCGCGGGCCGCCGCCTGGCTCGCGCCGCTGCTGATCGGAACCGCGGTGACGTGGCGGCTGCAATATGCCGCCGCGCAAGGTGGCTTCGACGTGGCGCTGGCGCTGCTGGATACCCTTCGCCACCGGATCGGCGAGCACGTGGTGACGCTGCCGCTGGGCTGGTTCACGCCCGACAACGTCGGCCGCCTCGGCGTGACGCTGAGCCAGGGCGTCATGGACATCCTCGGCCTGCCGGCCCACCAGCTCACCCCCCTGCTGCGCGCCGTGGTCACGCCGGTGGTCCTGGTCGCGGCGCTCGCCCTCTACGACGTGCGCATGGCGCTCGCGGCGACGATCGTCACCCCCGCCGTCGCAGCCGTCTATTGGTGGGCCGGGCGGCTCGGCCGTTCCGTCGACCGGTCCGCGCACGCCGCGGCGGCCGAGGCCGGCGAGCGCATGGTCGAGTTCGCGCAGAGCCAGTTCGTCCTGCGGGCCTTCGGGTGCGGCGAGCGCGGGCACGCGGTGTTCGACCGAGCCCTGGTGGCGCAGAACCGCGCCAGCCGGCGGCAGCTCTGGGCCGTCCTGCCGCCGCTGCTCGCCAACTCCTGGGTCGCCCAGCTCAGCTTCCTGAGCCTGATGGCCTGCGCCACGTCCCTGGCGCTCCAGGATAGCGATCCCCGCCGCGTCGCGGCCCTCGTCGCCGTGCTCGTGCTGGTCAACCGCATCGTCGAGCCGCTGACGGAGGTCGCCGCCTACAGCGCGGGCATCCGGATGGCGTCGGCTCACATCGAGGCGGTGGAGGAGATCCTCGCGGCCCGCCCCCTGTCGGAGCCCGCCGTCCCGGTGGCGCTGCCGACGCGCCACGATGTCGTCTTCGATCGGGTCGGCTTCGGCTACGGCCCGGGTGCGCGCGTCCTCGACGGGCTCGCCCTGACGCTGCCTGCCCACACGACGACCGCCCTGGTCGGCGCTTCGGGCGCGGGCAAGACCACGATCCTGCGGCTCATCGCGCGCTTCTGGGACCCCGACGTGGGCTCGATCCGCGTCGGCGGCGTGGATCTGCGCGATCTCGAGCGCGCCGAGCTGACGAGCCTCATCGCGCCGGTGTTCCAGGATGACTACCTGTTCGCCGGCACGCTGCGCGACAACGTGCTGCTCGGCCGTCCCGATGCCGACGAAGCCGAGCTCCACGAAGCAGCTGCCATGGCCCGGCTCGACGATGTGATCGCGCGCCTGCCCGCGGGCTGGGACAGTCCGGTCGGCGAGGCCGGGGCGCAGCTGTCGGGCGGCGAGCGTCAGCGGGTATCGATCGCGCGGGCGCTGCTCAAGCGTGCGCCGATCCTGCTTTTCGACGAGGCGACGGGTGCGCTCGACGCTGAAAGCCAGGCGGCCGTCACCGAAGGGCTTCGCCGCCTGCATGGTCGCGCCACGATGCTGGTGATCACCCACCAGCTCGACACGCTATCGCGCGTCGACCGCATCGCCGTGCTCGACGGCTGCCGTATCGTCGAGCAGGGCACCCACGACGAGTTGATCGCCTTGGGCGGCCGCTACGCCAGCTTCCGCAACGCCCGTGCCGCCTCCGAGGGCTGGACACTGCGGCCAGGCAACCGCCCGGCCGAAGCCCGCCGCGATGCCGTGCGCTCCGGATGACGGCCGCGCAGCCGGCGAACGACGGGCGCCTGCCCTCTACTCCGCCGCCTCCGCCAGCTGAGGCGCCGGGTTGCGGAACACGGCCAGCAGTGCCGCCTCGTTGTCCTTGGCGGTCTTCAGGCTCTTCTCCTTGACGTGACCATAACCGCGGATCTGCTCGGGGATCTTGGCCAGGTCGACGGCCGTCTTGTAGTTCGCCGACGTCAGCCCCGACAGGATCTCGCGGACCAGGGTCTCGTAGTCGGTGATGAGCTGCCGCTCGGTGCGCCGCTCCTGGGTGTAGCCGAAGATGTCGAGCGGCCCGCCGCGCAGGCCCTTCAGCCGGGCCAGCAGCTTGAAGGCGCGGAACACCCATGGCCCGAAGGCGCGCTTCTTCAGTTCGCCGGTGTGCGGATCACGGGGCGCAAACAGCGGCGGCGCCAGATAGACCTTGAGCGTGTAGTCGCCGTCGAACTGGCGGCCCAGCTTCTCCTTGAACGCCGGGTCGGTGTAGAGGCGCGCCACCTCGTACTCATCCTTGTAGGCCATCAGCTTGAACAGGTTATGGGCGACGGCCTGGGTGAGATCACGGCGGCTCCCGAGCGTCGCCTCCGCCCGCTCCACCTCCGCAACGAACGCGCGGTAGCGCGCCGCGTAGGCGGCGTCCTGGTAGGCGGTGAGGAAGCCGGCGCGGCGGCCGACGACCTCGTCGAGGCTCGGCGCTTGCGGCGGCGCGGGCGCCAGCAGCGGCCGCGCGATCGTCTCGACCTCGGCTGGGGCGTGGGCGGCCAGCCGTCCCCAGGCGAAGGCACGCTTGTTCATGTCGACGGCGGCGCCGTTGAGCTCGATCGCCCGCTCGATGGCCTCCAGCGACAAGGGTACCAGCCCGCGCTGGAAGGCGTAGCCCAGCATGAACAGGTTGGTGGCGATGGAGTCGCCCATGAGAGCGGTCGCCAGCTCCGTGCCGTCGATGAAGTCGATGCCCTTCTCGCCCACCGCCTGGCGCAGCGACCGCCTCATCGCCGCGGCCTCGAAATCGACGTCCGGATTGATGACGAAGCCCGCCGTCGGCTGCAGGTAGTCGTTGACCACCGCGCGGCTGACGCCCGTCTCCACCTTGGACAGCGCGGCAGCGCTCGCCGCCACCACCATGTCGCAACCGAGCAGCAGGTCGGCGCCGCCGGGCGCGATGCGCACCGCCGCCAGGTCCTCGGGCTGCGCCGCCAGCCGCACGTGGCTCATGACGGCGCCGTTCTTCTGCGACAGGCCGGTGAAGTCGAGCACCGTGCAGCCCTTGCCCTCCAGGTGCGCCGCCATGCCGATCAGGGCGCCGACGGTGATCACGCCGGTGCCGCCGATGCCGGTGATGAGCATGCCATAGGGCTCGATCAGCGGCTTGGACTGGGGCAGCGGCAGCGCGGCGAACGGATCGCGATCCGCAGCCGCCGCCGGGCGGCCCTTGGCGGAGGGCTTGGTCAGCTTGCGCAGCGAGCCGCCGTGGACGGTGACGAAGCTCGGGCAGAAGCCGTTGACGCAGGAATAGTCCTTATTGCAGTTCGACTGGTCGATCTGCCGCTTGCGGCCGAACTCGGTCTCCAGGGGCTTGACGGAGACGCAGTTGGACTTGACCGAACAGTCGCCGCAGCCCTCGCAGACCAAGTCGTTGATGAAGACCCGCTTGGCCGGATCCGGGTACAGCCCGCGCTTGCGGCGCCGGCGCTTCTCGGCGGCGCAGGTCTGATCGTAGATCAGCACCGTGACGCCGTCGGTCTCGCGCAGCTCGCGCTGCACATGGTCGAGATCATCGCGGTGGAAGACGTCGGTGTGGGGCGGGAAGTAGCCCGCCGGCGGGTACTTCTCGGGCTCGTCGGACAGCACGACGAGGCGCTTGATGCCTTCCGCCGCCACCTGGGCCGCAATCTGACCGACGGTGAAGCTGCCTTCGGCCGGCTGGCCGCCGGTCATGGCGACGGCGTCGTTGTAGAGGATCTTGTAGGTGATGTTGACGTTGGCGGCGACGGCGGCGCGGATCGCCAGGATGCCGGAGTGGGTGTAGGTGCCGTCGCCCAGGTTCTGGAAGATGTGCGGCTCGCTGGTGAACGGCGCCTGGCCGATCCAGTTGGTGCCCTCGGCGCCCATGTGGGTGATCATCGAGGTGCGCCGGGCCGGGATGTACATGGCCATGGCGTGGCAGCCGATGCCGGCCAGCGCCCGCGACCCTTCCGGCACCTTGGTCGAGGTGTTGTGCGGACAGCCGGAGCAGAAGAACGGCGAGCGCACCGTCTTGGTCGCGGGCGTCGCACCGATCTGCTCGAACGAGGCCAGACGCGCCAGACGCTGATCGAGGCCCGGATCCTGGTGGCCGAGCCGCTTCAGCCGGGAGACGATGGCGCCGGCGACCAGCGTCGGCGACAGCTCGCCTTCGCTCGGCAGCAGCATGGAGCCGGCTTCGTCGCGCTTGCCGACGACGCTGGGGCGCCGGGCGGCATCCATGTTGTAGAGATATCTGACCAGTTGGTCCTCGACGAAGCCGCGCTTCTCCTCGACGACGAGCACGTCGGTGAGCCCCTCGGCGAAGCGCAGCGCGCCCTCGCGCTCGAGCGGCCAGGTGAGGCCGACCTTGTAGATCCTGATGCCGAGCGCGCTCGCCTGGGCGTCGGAGATGCCGAGGTCGGCGAGCGCCTGGCGGGCGTCGAGATAGGCCTTGCCGGTGGTGAGGATGCCGAAGCGGGCCGGCGTGCCCGGCGCGCTGTCGAGCACGATGCGGTCGATGGCGTTGGCGCGGGCGAAGGCGGCCACCGCCGCCATGCGCGCGCCGTGCAGGCGCGCCTCCATCACCAGCGGCGTATCGCCGACGCGGATGTTCAGCCCATCCGGCGGCATCTCGAAATCGCCCGGCCGGACGATCTGGATGCGCGCGGGGTCGACGCGCACGGAAGCCGAGCTCTCGACCGCCTCGGAGATCGCCTTGAAGCCCACCCAGCAGCCCGAGAATCGCGACAGCGCAAAGCCGATCAGGCCGAAATCCAGGTACTCCTGAACGGTCGCGGGGTTGAGGATCGGCATCATCGCCGCCTCGAACACCTGCTCGCTCTGGTGCGCCAGGGTCGACGACTGGCAGCCGTGGTCGTCACCGGCCAGCGCCAGGACGCCGCCGTTCGGCGAGGTGCCGGCGGCATTGGCGTGCTTCAGCGCATCGACGGAGCGGTCGACGCCCGGGCCCTTGCCGTACCACATGCCGAAGACGCCGTCGTAGCGGGCGCCGGGAAACAGGCCGACCTGCTGGCTGCCCCAGACGGCGGTCGCCGCCAGGTCCTCGTTCAGGCCAGGCTCGAAATGGATGTGCTCGGCCTTGAGCAGCTTCTTCGCCTGCCAGAGGGCGTTGTCGTACATGCCGAGCGGCGAGCCGCGATAGCCGGAGATGAAGCCCGCGGTGTTGAGGCCGGCAGCCAGATCGCGCTGGCGCTGCAGCATCGGCAGGCGCACCAGCGCCTGGATGCCCGAGAGATAGATGCGGCCCGAGGGCAGCGTGTACTTGTCCTCGAGCGTGACGTTCGCGAGAGCTGTCATGTTTCGCACCCGTTAGCGGTGGCGGTCATGTCGTTGGAGATATGGGAGTCCCGACTTGGTTTCCCACTATCGAAGAGCCGGGATATCCCATATTATGGGATGACCTTCCGTATTGCGAGATGCTAGAAATCTTCCAGAGGAGAGTCAATCTTGGACGTTGCGGAGAACGCCTTGCCGCCGGACAACGCGTTGGAGCAGGCCATCAAGTCGGAGGTGAAGGGCGCGCAAAGCCTCTTTCGGGCCCTCGACCTGCTCGAATCGGTCGGCGCCAGGCCCAGGGATCTGGCCGAGCTGTCGAGCCGGCTCGGGCTGTCGAAGAGCACCTGCCACCGCCTGGCGTCCGCGCTGGTGCAGCGGCGCTACCTGAGCTTCACCTTGGGAGAGGGCTACGCGCTGGGGCCGAAGCTCCTGGAGCTCGGCTTTCTGGGCCAGGCCCAGAACAGCATCGTCAAATGCGCCAGGCCGTTCCTCCAGGCCCTGTGCCACGAGACCGGGGAAACGGTCCACCTGGCGACGCTCGACGGCGGCAGCATGCTGTTCGTCGACAAGCTGTCGGGCTCTCGCCGCTTCGAATTCAGGTCACGCGTGGGCGAACGCTATCCGATCGCGCCGACCGCCGTCGGCAAGGCACTGGTGCTGGACCAGGATGCGTCCTCCTGGCGCTCCTACTATGAAGCCGTGGGCGAGATCATGCGCCCGGTCGTCGACGTGGAGAGCTGGCTCAAGGCGTTCCACACGTACGTGGACAACGGCTACACGCTCGATCGCCAGGAGAGCGATCCCAATGCCATGTGCGTCGCCGCCCCGGTGCGCGCCGCCGGCGGCAAGATCGTCGCCGCCATCAGCGTCTCCAGCACGGTCAAGCACATGGACGAGGCGCGCGTCGCCGAGGTGGCGGTTCTGGTCAAGCGGGCGGCGAGCCTCGTCAGCGCCGAGCTCGGCTTCTCCGACGCGGCGCCGGACGGGATCGCGCCGGCCCACGGGCGCGGCACGCGCCTCCCCTGACTCGTCCGAGGCGCCTCCGCCGCCAGGTGCGCGCCGACCGCTAATCTGCGCAACATCGTCGACTTCGGGAGCCTGTCATGACCCCTCGCTATCTCCTGGCCCTCCTGGCTGGAGTGCTGCTGGCGTTCGCGGCTGATTCGGCGAGCGCCGTCGGCTTCCAGTGGGCCATGGTTCCCGACAGCGACGGCCAATCGCTCGAGGTCGCCATCTGGTACCCCAGCGACGCCGGCGCGGCGCCCCAGCAGTTCGGCCCCTTCCGGCTGACCGTCGCGCCGAACGGCGCCGTCGCAGGGACGGCGCTCCCCCTCGTCGTCATCTCGCACGGCACCGGCGGATCGGCGTTGAACTCCTACGACACCGGGATGGCACTGGCCGAGGCCGGCTTCGTCGTCGCGGCGGTCACCCACGGCGGCGACAATTACAAGGAGCGGAGCAGCGCCTTCACGCCGCAGAACTTCGCCAAGCGAGCGCAGCAGATCAGCCAAGTCATCGATCATATGCTCGGCCGATGGCCCGGGCGCAGCAGCCTCGATCCGGCGCGGATCGGCATCTTCGGGCATTCGGCCGGCGGCACGACCGCGCTGATCGCCATCGGCGGCAAAGCCGACTGGGGCCGCGTCGTCGCCTTCTGCCGGGAAACGCCGGACGACTGGGGATGCCGCAACGGCCGGCAGCGCGGCAATGCCGATGCAGCGCCCGGCCATGACATGCCGTTGATCGTGCACGCGGATGGGAGGATCAAGGCAGCCGTGGTGGCGGCCCCGGCGCTGGCCGTCGCCTTCGCACCGGACGGCCTGGCCGACGTGAAGGTGCCGGTTCAGCTTTGGGTTGCCGCCGACGATACGATCGTACCCAACGCCGCGCTGTTCCGATCGCTGCTACCGACCCCGCCCGACGATCACCTTGTCGCGAGGGCCGGCCACTACGCGTTTCTGGCCCCTTGCGGCGAGGCGCTGGCCGCGCGCGCACCGCACATCTGCAAGGACGCGGACGGTTTCGACCGGCCAGCCTTCCTGCGCACATTTCAGCAGTCGATGATCGCGTTCTTCAGGCAGCGGCTGGTGCCAGCGCCGTGACGGCCCCGCCCCCGATGCGGATCGAGCCGCCTCCGGCGTCAAGATCACGACCTACGCAAACTCGGCGCGGCCGTTGTTGAGCACGACGATGTCGCGCTCGGCGACCTTGGCGCGGAACGACACCTCCCCGCCCTCGCCCGTCCAGATCTCGGTGACGATGGTCTCGCCCGGATAGACCGGCGAGGTGAAGCGCACGTCCATGCGCCGCAGGCTTTCCGGCCGCGATCCGCCCACCGCCTGCAGCAACGCCCGGCCGGCGACGCCGTAGGTGCACAGCCCGTGCAGGATCGGTGCCTTGAAGCCGCCGGCGGCCGCAACCTTGGGGTCGGCGTGCAGCGGATTGTAGTCCCCGGAGAGGCGATAGATCAGCGCCGCCTGCGGCAGGGTCGGGATGGCGACGCTGAGATCCGGCGCGCGCTCCGGCATCGGGTGCGGCGCCGGCGCCGGGCCGCTCGAGCCGCCGAAGCCGCCGTCGCCGCGCAGGAAGCTGGTGCCGCTGACCCGGCACAGCAGGTCGCCGGTCTTCTTGTCGATGACATCGCGATCCGAGAACAGCAGCGCGCCCTTGCCGGCGCCCTTGTCGATGATGTTGGTGACGCGGGTGCGGCCGATGACGGTGCCCGCCGCCGGCAGCGGCTTGAACACCTGGAGGCCCTGCTCGCCATGGAGAACCTTCTTCCAGTCGACGCCGGTCGCCGGGTCCTTGACCCAGAAGCCCGGATAGCCGAGCACCACCGCCATGGTCGGCAGCGCCGCCAGGTTCTCCTCGTAGACGAAGCGCAGCTGGGCCTCGTCCAGCGGATCGGCGCCGACGCCGAGCCCCAGCGCGTACAGCATGGTATCGCGCGCGGTATAGGTGTGCTCGAGGTCTTCGAACGGCCAGTTCAGCAGTCGCTGGGGATCGATCGGCATCGGAGCGCTCCTCCTTGAGCCCGTTTGTTGATGCTTCTTGGCCGGACCTTGTCACAGCGCCCGCTGTCGATCAATCTGCGAAAACGATTTTTGCAAAGCCAGCCGACGGCACCGGGCGCCGCGCAGGATATGGGGCAACAGGAGCCGGCTTCGTGCGCAACCATGCGACGATGGTTGCCAGAGCCGGCAAATGTGTACAAGACGCGCGCAGAGGGCGACGCGCAAAGGGAGCGAATGCCAAAGACCAAGCCGAGCAAGGCATCCGGACGGACCCGACCAGCATCGGCCGTTGGGGACGACGGTCCGATCAACGGCGTTTCGCCCCCGGCGAGCCCACGGACCGTGCGCGAGGGCGGCGGCAGCCGGGCGGCGACGCGGCGGCCGCGGGAGGGCGCGACCGACACCGAGGGCGGGCGTCTGTTCGTCGCCGCGCTGGCGCGCGGGCTCGATGTGCTCGGCGCCTTCCGCGCCCGCGACGGCGCGTTGGGCAACCAGGAGCTGGCCGAGCGCACCGGCCTGCCCAAGCCCACCATCTCCCGCATCACCCACACGCTGATGCAGCTGGGCTATCTCACCTACAATCCGCGGCTCGCCAATTACGAGCTCGGCGCGCGCACGCTGTCGCTGGCCTTCGCCGCGCTGTCCAACCTGGACATCCGGCGGGTCGCGCGGCCGCTGATGCAGACCTTGGCCGACAGCGGCAACATGAACATCTCGCTCAGTCTGCGCGATCGCCTGCAGATCCTCGCGGTCGAAACCTGCGAGGGCTCGGCGCTGATCGGCCTGCGGCTGCCGCCGGGCACGCGCATGCCGATCGGCAACACCTCGATGGGCAAGGCCTGGCTCGCCAGCGCGCCGGAGGCGGAGCGGTCCACCGTGCTGGACGCGCTGCGGCGCCAGACGCCGGACGACTGGCCGCGCCTCACGCAAGCCGTCGAGCTCGCCATCGCCGAACTGGCGGAGCACGGCTACTGCACGTCGATCGGCGAATGGCAGCGCGACATCAACGGTGCGGCCGCCCCCATCGTCATGCCGGACGGCCGCGGCATCTATATGCTGGCGCTCGGCGGCCCGGCCTATCTGCTGAGCGAGGAGCAGATCGCCAGCCACTACGGGCCGATGCTCGCCGACACCGCCCGTCAGATCGCCGCCCAGCTCGGCGGCACCGGCCGCTGACAGGAACATCTTCTGGTCAGATGGGGGCGCCTGATCGGATAGACATGCTCCAAATCTTTGGAATTTGAAGGGTTTGGGAATCTGGAGGGCTTGCGCCGCGCCGGCGCTCGCGCCCACCATGCAACGAGACCGATCGAACGAGGGCGCGGAGGTGACGATCTACAGCGAGGATAGCCGTCAGTGGGTGCTGCCTCAGGTCCTGGCGGCCCGCGCCGCGACCCATGCCGACAAACGCTTCATCGAGATCGTCGACGGCCAGGCCCTCACCTTCGCGGAGGCCGCGCACGACGCGGACAAGGTCGCCGGCCATCTGCTGGCGCTGGGCGTGGCGCCCGGCGACAAGGTGGCCGTGTTCGTCCGCAACAGTCTCGACTTCGTCCGCGCCTGGACGGGGATCAGCCGGCTCGGCGCCGTCTGCGTGCTGCTGAACACCGAGCTCAAAGGCGCTTTCCTCGCTCATCAGCTGGAGAACTGCGGCGCGGCCATCACCGTCGTCGGGGCCGACCTGCTGCCGGTGCTGGCCGAGATCGCGCCGCGCCTGTCGACGCTGCGGACCGCCCTGGTTGCCGAAAGCGACGAGATACCCGACGGGCCGGCCGACTGGACCCTGCTGCCGTTCTCCGGCTGGCGCGCCGCCACGGCCTATGCCGGCCCGCTACCGCAGGCGCACGACATCGCCGCCATCATGTACACCTCGGGCACGACCGGGCCGGCCAAAGGCGTGTTGATGCCGCATGCCCATTGCTTCCTGTTCGGCTTCGGCACCGTCGACTGCCTGAAGGTCAGCGAAGCCGACACCTATTACATCGTGCTGCCGCTGTTCCACGCCAACGGCCTGTTCATGCAGCTCTACGCCTGCCTGATCGCCGGCGCGACGGCCGTGGTGCGGCGGCGCTTCAGCGCCGCCGCATGGCTGAACGATGTGCGCCGCACCGGCGCCACCGTCACCAACGCGCTCGGCGTGGTCAGCGCCTTCATCGTCGACACACCGCCGCGGCCCGAGGATCGTGACCACAAGCTGCGTCTCGTGCTCGCCGCCCCCAACCCGGCCGACCACGTCCCGGTCTGGCACGAGCGTTTCGGCGTGCCAGCCGTCAGCTCCGGCTTCGGCATGACGGAGGTCAATATGGTCGCCTGGGGCACGGCCGAGGGCACGCGGCCCGGCTCCGCCGGCAAACCCTATGACCGCTTTTTCGAGGTGAGCATCCGCGACGCGGAGACCGATGCCGAGGTGCCCGCCGGGCTCGTCGGCGAAATCATGGTGCGGCCCAGGCTGCCGTCGGGCTTCATGGCCGAGTACCACGCCATGCCGGGCAAGACGGTGGAGGCGTGGCGCAATCTGTGGTTCCACACCGGCGATGCCGGCCGCATCGATGCCGACGGCTACCTCTACTACGTCGACCGCATCAAGGATTGCATCCGCCGCCGCGGCGAGAACATCTCCTCGTTCGAGGTGGAGCAGGCGATCGCGCAATTGCCCGGCGTGGCCGAGGTCGCCGCCTTCGCCGTGCCGGCCACGATGAGCGGCGGCGAGGACGAGGTGATGCTGGCGGTCATCGTCAGCCAGGGCGCGGCGTTGACGCCGGACGACATCGCCCGCCACGCCGACCGCGAGCTGCCGCGCTTCGCCCAGCCGCGCTACATCGAAATCGTCGACGCCTTGCCCAAGACGCCGACCGAGAAGGTGCGCAAGACGGAGCTGCGCCAACGGGGCATCGGGCCGGCGACCTGGGATCGCGAGCAGGCGAAGACGCGCGGCCCCTGACGACGCCATCCATAAGAAGATGGCCGGGCGCGAGCCCGGCCATGACGAACGCACCTTGGATCCGGCGCCGGGACGCGGGCACGCCCGGTTCCGGAGGCATGAGCCGTGGAGCAGCCGAGACTGCTCCACGCCCGGTCAGCCCTCGTAGTGGCCGACGATCGAGATCGAGCAGACGTTCTGGTGCGGGAAGCCGCCCAGGTTGTGGGTAAGGCCGATGCGCGGGAGTTCCTTGCGCTGGCGCTCGCCCGCCCGGCCCTGCATCTGCAGATACATCTCGTAGATCATGCGCAGGCCCGACGCACCGATCGGGTGGCCGAAGCACTTGAGCCCGCCGTCGATCTGGCAGGGGATGGTGCCGTCGGAGTCGTAGAAGCCGTCGAGCACGTCGTGCACGGCCCGTCCCTCGGGCGAGATGTGCAGGTCTTCCATGGTGACCAGCTCGGTCACCGAGAAGCAATCGTGCACCTCGATGAGGTTGACCTCTTCGCGCGGGTTGTCGATGCCGGCTTCGGCATAGGCGCGCTTGGAGGCGATGCGGGTGGTGGCGAAGTAGCTGCCATCCCACGAGTTGTGCTGGGCTTCGGTGCCGTTGGAGACCGACAGCTGAAGGGCCTTGACCGAGATCAGGTTGGTCTTGCCCAGGCTCTTGGCGATCTCGGGCGTCGTGACGATGGCGCAAGCCGAGCCGTCCGACACGCCGCAACAGTCGAAGAGGCCGAGCGGCTCGGCGATCATCGGCGCATTGAGCACGGTGTCGATGGTGATCTTGTTGCGCAGGTGCGCCTTGGGGTTGCGCGAGCCGTTGTCGTGGCTCTTGACCGAGATGTGCGCCATGGCGCGCTTCAGGTCCTCCGGCGCCGTGCCGTGCTTGGCGCGGTAGGCCGCGGCCAGCTGGGCGAACGAGCCCGGCGCCGACAGGTTCGGCCAGGTCATGTTGTTGACCGTGCCGCGCCCGCGCTGCGGCAGGCCGCCGTAGCCGGTGTCCTTAAGCTTCTCGACGCCCAGCGCCAGAGCGATGTCGGCCGCACCCGAGGCGACCGCGTAGACCGCACCGCGGAAGGCTTCCGTGCCCGAGGCGCAGAAGTTCTCGACGCGCGTCACCGGGATGAACGGCAGGCGCAGCGCCACGGCGAGCGGGACCGCCGACTTGCCGACGTGCTGCTCCTCGATGCCCGTGCCGAGCCAGGCTGCGTCGATCTGCTTGGTCTCGATGCCCGCATCGGCCAGCGCCTCGATATAGGCCTCGACCATCAGGTCCTCGGCGTTCATGTCCCAGCGCTCGCCGAACTTCGAGCAGCCCATGCCCAGAATGGCGACCTTGTCGCGAATACCCTTGGCCATCTCAGCTCCTCCCTGCAGCGCCAGCCGGGGCCGCTTTCCAGAAATATCGGCGGAAACCCCGCTGCGTGTCGATATCCTTGACCCGGAACATCATCCGCATGGGACGACCGACCTCCAGATCGCTCTCGTCGACGTCGGTGAAGTCCATCATCCAGCGGCCGCCCTCCTCGAACTGGATCATGCCGTAGGAGGCCGGCGGATCGGGCGAATAGGTCAGCCGGTCGGCGGTGTAGGAGTTGATCTTGCCGGTTTTCTCGGCGAAGGGCTCGGGCACCTGGGTGTCGACGGCGCCGCAATTGGGGTTCACGCAGATCCGGCTCAGCGGATACTGCAACGTGCCGCATTTGGTGCAGTTGCCGCCGGTGAAGCTGGTCACGGCGCCGCGGTTGCGCCACATGGCGGACAGCGCCGTCAGCTTGTCGGCCTCGGCACGCATGCCGCGCTCGATCTCGATGACGTCGTTGAAGGCCAGGAACTTGTTGTAGTTGCCTTCCTCGCGCTTGCGCGCCAGGTGCCCCTTGACGCCGAGACGGCCGGTCGTCTTGGCGTTGGCGGCCGTCACCTCGAACAGCAGCGCGTCGACGCCCTGGCCGAAGCCGACCACCAGGATACGGTCGCCGGGCTTGGCTTGCTCGAGCGCAGCCACCAGCATCACCAGCGGATGGGCCGCGCCGGTCTCGCCGCACACGGCATGCAGGTTGTCGCGCACCGCAGCGTCGGGGATGCCGGCGGCCTTGGCGATGGTGTTGGCGAGCTTGGGCAGCACCGCCGGCATGCAGAAGTGGGTGACGTCGGCGGCCTTGAGGCCGGCCTTGTCGAGCACGCTGGCGATGGCCGGCGGCACGATGGTCATGTAACCGGCGTCACGGATCCAGCGCTCCTCCCAGCCGTAGTCGGTGCCGGAGTCGATGGTGCGGTAGTGGTCGACGAAATCGGCGGAGCGCGTCGCCTGCGCCAGCAGCTTGGCCACCGGCTCGCCTTCGCCCACCAGGATGGCGGCGGCGCCGTCGCCGGCCTGCATCTCGAGCGGGCTCGCGGCCTTGGAATCGCGCTTCTCGGCAGCGACGACCAGCGCCTCACCGCCGCTCGCCAGGGCCTGCAGCAGCGCCGAGGTGCCGGCCCGCTGGGTGGCGGCCACGTCGTTGGAGGCGATCTCTTCCGAGAGGCTGAGCGCGCCGGCGACGACGCCGGCGTTCAACCGGTCGAGGAAGGGGAAGGTGGTGGAGGCGAACAGCAGCGCCTTGACGCCGCCGCGCTCATGCCCGTGCAGGGCGTCGCGGCCGGCCTCGACCGCCATGGTCACCGGGTCTTCGTCCCAGTTGCACATGGCGCGCTCGCCCTTGCCCTGGCTCTTCAGGGCGGCGTTGAACCAGGAATTGGCCTCGGCGATGGCCTTACGCTGCAATCGCAGCCGGGGAATGTAGGCCCCATAGGACAGAATGCCGTACGTCATGCTTCCTCCTTTCGGACCGCTCCGGGCCCTGCCCGAGGGCTCGACGGACGGTGCCGCGGCGTATTCTGGCGAGGCCGGGCGCGGCGCGCCCGGCCCTTGAGCGCAGATCGTGCCGAGCTTGCCCGGCGGATCAGCCTTCGGTCGATGCCGGGCGAGCCCGGCGCTTGAGCGTAGACCGTGCCGGGCAAGCCCGGCCGTTGCGGCTCAGACCGGATCCCAGCCGAAGATGTCGGCCGAGCGGTCGAGCGGATAGAACGACGACTTCAGCGCCGGCAGAGCGTGCGACGCGATGGTCTGCGGCGTCCAGCCCTCGGAGCGCTGCATGCCGCGCAGCGGCCGCGACTGGCCCATCAGGAAGATCTCGTTCATGCGTGCCGCGAAGATCTGACCGGTGACCTCGCGGGACAGGTCGCTTGCCAGGAACACCGCCAGCGGCGCGATCTTCTCCGGCCCCATCGCCTTCATGCGCTCGATCCGCAGCCGCTCCGCCTCCGACTGGGCCGGAATGGTGCCGATCAGCCGGCTCCAGGCGAAGGGCGAGATGCAGTTGGAGCGCACGTTGTAGCGCGCCATGTCGAGCGCGATCGACTTCGACAGGCCGACGATGCCGAGCTTGGCCGCGGCGTAGTTGGCCTGGCCGAAGTTGCCGATGAGGCCGGAGGTCGAGGTGAAGTGGACGAAGCTGCCGCTCTCCTGCTCGCGGAAATACTGGGCGGCCGCGCGAGCCATGTAGAACGAGCCGAGCAGGTGCACCTTGATGACCGTCTCGAAGTCATGGACGCTCATCTTGTGGAAGATGCGGTCGCGCAGGATTCCGGCGTTGTTCACGACGCAATCGATGCGTCCGAACGTATCGACCGCCGCCTTGACGATCGACTCGGCCGGTCCGGGCTCCGCCACGCTGGCGCCGTTGGCGATCGCTTCGCCGCCCGCCGCGCGGATCTCCTTGACGACGTCGGCCGCCGGGCCGGTGTCGGCGCCTTCGCCCTCCGGGTCCACGCCCAGATCGTTGACGACGACCTTGCCGCCTTCCTTGGCGGCGAGCAGCGCGATGTCGCGGCCGATGCCGCGTCCCGCGCCGGTGACGATGATCACTTTACCTTCGAGGCATCCCATCCGCGCTCGCTCCCTTGAATGAGGACTGGCGGGCCGGCATCTGGCCCAACCCGGCATTTGGTCTTCCTTGACACGGGCGAAACGAGCAAGTCAACGCATGCGGAATTGTTTTTCGCAATGCAGCGGACAGCCGGCCCCGCACGGCGTTGAGCGTCTCACTTTCGGAGCGTGCCGTCGAGAGCGCCGCGCGCTCTCGGGGCACCACCAAATCGCAAGAAAAATGGCTCAAGCTCAAAGAGTTGGATGATGTCCACGCAATCAGACGGCCCGATCGGATGGGAGCATGCGCAAGGCACCGGCGTGCCGCGGCGGTTGACTTTCGCGCGGGCTCCCCGCGTGTAGGCCGCATGGCGGGAGGGCATTCACCAAACCGGTTCGATGTGATCGTGCTCGGCGCGGGAGCCGCCGGGATGATGTGCGCCATCGAGGCCGGCAAGCGCGGTCGCTCGGTGCTCATCGTCGACCATGCGTCGGCGCCCGGCGAGAAGATCCGCATCTCCGGCGGCGGACGCTGCAATTTCACCAACCTGAATGCGCAGCCGTCGAACTTCCTGTCCCAAAACCCGAGCTTCTGCATCTCGGCGCTGCGCCGCTATACGGCCCGGCACTTCGTGGCGCTGATCGAGGCGCATGGCGTCGCCTACCACGAGAAGGCGCTCGGCCAATTGTTCTGCGATGGCTCCGCGACCCAGATCGTCCAGTTGCTGACGGGCGAAATGCAGCGCCACGGCGCCGAGCTGCGGCTCGACACGGCGGTGGTGGGCGTCGAGCCGGCCGGCGGGGGCTTCGCAGTGGCGCTGCAGCGCGCTGGGCGGGGCCGGAACGGCGGCACCGCAACGGATGGCGTGGAGGTCGTCGGCTGCAGCTCGCTGGTGGTGGCGACAGGCGGCAAATCGATCCCGAAGATGGGCGCCACCGGCTTCGGCTACCAACTGGCGGAGCAGTTCGGGCTCGCCGTCGTGGAGCCACGCCCGGCGCTGGTGCCGTTGACGCTCGATCCGCCCTCCCTGGAGCGCCTGCGCCCGGCCGTCGGTGTTGCCGTGGAAGCCGTCGCGCGCCATGGCAGAACGCAGTTTGCCGATGGGCTCCTGTTCACCCACCGGGGCCTCAGCGGCCCGGCGGTGCTGCAGGTCTCGTCGTATTGGCGTGAGGGCGACGACATCACGCTGTCGCTGGCTCCCGGCATCGACGTCCTGGCCGAGCTCAAGGCGGCGCGCGTCGGTAACGGCCGCCAGGCGCCGCAGACCGCGCTGGCGGCATTTCTGCCCAAGCGGCTGGCGCAGTTGATCGTCGAGGCGGTGCCCGGCCCGGCCAGGCTCGCCGATTGGCCGGACGCGCAGTTGCGCCGGCTCGCGGCCGCGGTGAACCAATGGACGCTCAAGCCGGCCGGCTCGGAAGGCTACCGTACCGCCGAGGTGACGCTGGGCGGTGTCGACAGCCGCGGCCTCGAGTCGCGGACGATGGCGGCGGCGGGCGTGCCCGGGCTCTATTTCATCGGCGAGGTCGTGGACGTGACCGGCTGGCTCGGCGGCTACAATTTCCAGTGGGCCTGGTCGTCCGGCTGGTGCGCGGGGCAGGTCGTCTGAGCTGCGCGCTGGATCCGGCAAGCAAATAGAAACCATACTCCGCCACAAATATCGTGCAGAGCCGAATCAGGCGCTGCCGCGCGTCGCCGATCGGTTGGGTCGACCGATCGGAGAGAAGCGCTCCGGATTCAAGGAGTTGGAGCACTTTCCGATCTGATGGTCCCCACCTGATCGGCAAATGCTCTAGTCCGAGGGAGAACGACATATGCGGGCTCAAGCCCTGTTCGCGGCCGCACTGGTCGCATGGACCGGTCCCGCCCTGGCCGATTTCCAGTCCTGCGTCGCCAGCTTGCGATCGGCCGTCGTGGCGGCCGGCGTCAGCCCCGCCGTTGCCGACAAGGCGCTCGATCTCACCGCGCCGGACGACAAGGTGGTGCGCCTCTCCAAGGTGCAGCCCGAGTTCAAGATGCCGATCTGGGACTACATCGGCTTCCTCGTCGACGACCAGCGCGTCGACGACGGCAAGGCGCTGATGCGCAAGCATGCGGCGACGCTGAAGGCCGCGGAAGAGCAGTTCGGCGTCAGCCGCTACGTCATCGCCGGCGTCTGGGGCGTCGAGACCAATTTCGGCCAGGACACCGGCGACAACTATCTTCCGCACGCCCTCGCCACGCTCATCTGCACGGGCAACCCGCGCGCCAACTTCTGGCGCGGCGAGCTGATCGCGGCGCTCAAGCTGGTGCAGCACGGCGACCTCCAGCTCAACGAGCTCTACGGCTCCTGGGCCGGCGCCTTCGGCCAGACCCAGTTCATCCCGACCACCTATCAGCGGCTGGCGGTGGATTTCGACGGTGACGGGCGCCGCGACCTGGTCAAGTCGACAGCCGACGCGCTCGGCTCGACGGCGAACTACCTCCGCAAGGCGGGCTGGCGGCCCGGCCAGCCCTACCTGATCGAGGTCAAGGTGCCGTCGGGCTATAGCGGTCCGACCGGCCGCAAGAACCGTGTAGCGCTGGCAACCTATGCCCAGCACGGGGTGACGCGCGCGGACGGCCAGGCGCTCTCGGGCGGCGGCGCCGCAGGGCTGCTGCTGCCGGCCGGCCGCAACGGGCCGGGCTTCCTGGTGTTCCCGAACTTCGACGCGATCTACGCCTACAACCAGGCGGAATCCTACGCGCTCGCCATCTCCTATCTGGCGCAGCGCCTGGCGGGCGGACCCGAGCTCGCCACGCCGTGGCCCACCGACGACCCCGGCCTGAACCGCATCCAGCGCCTGGAGCTGCAGAAGCTGCTCATCGCCCGCGGCTACAACATCGGCGAAGCCGACGGCAAGATCGGCCAGGCTTCACGCGCCGCCATCGCCGCGGCCGAGCAGAGCGCCGGCATGCCGGCCACGGGCCGGGCCGGCACCAAGATCTACCGGGCGCTGGGCGGCCGGTAGTAGCCGCCCCGCCATGTCGCAATCGGACCGGAGCATCCGATTGCGTCGCTACGCCCCGCGCATGGCCGCCTGAGCGCTACACCGCCCGGCCGGCGCCCTTCCAGTAGGGCTCGCGCAGCACGCGCTTGAAGATCTTGCCGGAATCCTCCCGCGGCAGCTCCTGGCGCACCTCGATGTGCTTGGGCACCTTGTAATCGGCCAGATGCTGCTTGAGCTCGGCACGGATCGCCTCCGGCGAGAGGGTGTGGCCCTCCAGCGGCTGCACCAGCGCGATCAGCGCCTCGCCATACTCCGCGTCGGGGATGCCGAACACGGCGCAGTCACGCACCCCGTCGAGCGCGGCCAGCACCGACTCGATCTCGGCCGGGTAGATGTTGACGCCGCCCGAGATGACCATGTCGCGCTTGCGGTCGCAGATATAGAGAAAGCCGTCCTGGTCGAAGTAGCCGACGTCGCCGCAGGTGATCAGTCCGTTACGGTCGATCTCGCGGCGCTTCTCCGGCAGGTTGTGGTAGGTGAAATCCGGATAGTACGAGATCCGCATGAAGATCTCGCCCTGCTGGCCGACCGGCAGAGCGTTGCCGTCATCGTCCTGCACCTCCACGTGCGAGCCGGGGATCGGCTTGCCGACAGTGCCGCGGTGGGCGAGCCATTCGGCGCTGGAGCAGAACACCACGGGACCCGATTCCGTGCCGCCGTAGTATTCGTGCACGATCGGGCCGACCCACTTGATCATCGCCTCCTTCACATCGGGGGGACAGGGCGCACCGGCGTGAATGATGAACTCGAGCGACGACACGTCGTAGCGGGCGAGCACCTCGGCCGGCAGCTTGAGCAGGCGCACGAACATCGTCGGCACCAGCCACAGGTGCGTGAGCTTTTCCTTGTCGATGGCAGCGAGCAGCGCCTCCGGGTCGAAACGCGGCATGACGATGAACAGCTCGGCGAGGCGGGCGGCGCGCAGCGAAAAGGCATTGGGCGCGCTGTGGTACATGGGCGCCGCGATGGCCGTGCGCATCCCCGGGCGGAAGCCGTAGACCAGGTTGCGCATTTCCTCGACCTTGACCCGCTCCTCCTCGGTGGCCGGCCGGCGGCGCACGCCCTTGGGATGGCCCGTCGTGCCGGAGGTATAGATCATGCTGTCGCTGGCGGGCGCCGGCGGCCCATCCTGCGGCGCGTGCGCGGCGAGAAGCTCGTCCCAGGCGTGGGCCCCGGGCGACGGCCGCGCCGCCTCCGGCGAGGTCCGGTACGCCTGGGCGATCTCGGGCGGCGTCGGCACCTCGATCACCGTCACGCCGTCGGGCACCGCACCGCTCAGGCCGGCGAGCAGGTCCGCATGGGCAACGAGCACCTTGGCGCCGCTGTCCGTGAGCACGTAATGCACTTCCTCCGCCTTGAAGTGCCAGTTGACCGGCACCGCATAGGCGCCGAGCCGCTGCGCGGCCAGGCTCGCTTCCAGGAACGGAAAGTCGTTGCGCAGCAGCACCGCCACGCAATCGTCCCGCCCGACGCCGAGCGCCGCGAAGGCGCTCGCCGCCCGGCGCAGCCGCTCGTCGAAGGCCGCCGGGCTCAGAAGCCGCTCACCACTCAGGATTCCATTGGTCAGGCTCACGCTATCCTCGCCTCGTTCGCTTGTCGCCGCGCTCCGTCCGCGGGAACCGGCTGGCTCCGACCGCCCATGGGCGGTCGCGGCAGACGGCGCTTGCACTGGAGCGGACCTTGCGAAATATAGTTTCGCAATTCGCGGGCGCGCACCATAGAGCAAGTTTCCGGGATGTGGAGAGCGCTTTGCGGCTGCGCGCATGTGCGGGGCGAATGGCCCCCGCCTGCGCCACTGCTCCCTTCCGCTTGCGGCGGGGTGCGGGCCGATATGAATCCGGAATCTGAAGGGAGGATCTCATGGACGCGGTACTGGTCGAACATCACGGGCCCGTCGCGCTCGTCCGGCTCAACCGGGAGAAGAGCCGCAACGCGCTCGAGCCGGCGATCAAGGAAGGCTTGCAGACCAACATTCCCGTGCTGATGGCGGACAAGGCGGTGCGCGCCCTGGTCCTCACCGGCACCGGCAACGCCTTCTGCGCCGGCGGCGACATCCGCGACATGAAGGAGCGCGGCGGCCCGGTCATCCGCGCCCGCCTACAGCGCTCCCACAGCTGGGCCGAAAAGATCCTCACCGGCGAGAAGCCGGTCATCGCCGCCGTCAATGGCGCGGCCGCCGGTGCGGGCTTCTCGCTCGCCATGATGTGCGACATCGTCCTCGCTGCCGATACGTCGTTCTTCAAGGCGGGCTTTCCGGGGCTGGGCGCGGTGCCGGACCTGGCGCTGGCGATGACGCTGCCGCGGGCCATCGGCATGGCCCGCGCCCGGGACCTGCTGCTCACCAACCGGCGCGTCGAGCCCCAGGAGGCCGTCGACATGGGCATCGCCTCGCGCATCGTCCCGGCTGACCGGGTGGTCGAGGAGGCGCTGGCGCTGGCAGCAGAGCTCGCGGCGGGGCCTGCCGTGTCGCTGGGCCTGACCAAGACCATGCTGAACAATGCCTATAGCCGCACCGACGACTTCCTCGCCTTCGAGGCCATGGCCCAGGCCATCGCCTTCGACAGCAAGGAGTTCGCCGAGGGCGTGAGCGCCTTCCTGGAGAAGCGCAAGGCGCGCTTCGCCGAAGTCGGATAGTTCGCCGGACTCGGATAGGTTTGATGGAGGGCCTGGCTTGACCGGGCCCCCATTCCGTCATGGGAGGCTGCGATGGATTTCGCGCTGACGCCGGAGCAGGAGGCGATCCGCGATGCGGTCGCCGACATCGCCGCGCGCTTCGACGACGACTATTGGCTGGCGCACGACAAGGACGGCGGCTTTCCGCACGAGTTGCACCAGGCGCTCGCCCGGGAGGGCTTCCTCGGCATCTGCATCCCCGAAGAGTTCGGCGGCTCCGGCCTCGGCATCACCGAGGCGGCGATCATGATGCAGGCGATCAGCCAGTCGGGCGCCGGCATGTCCGGCGCCTCGGCGGTGCACATGAACATCTTCGGGCTCAACCCGGTGGTCGTCTTCGGCACCGACGAGCAGAAGCGGCGCATGCTGCCGCCGTTGGTGGCGGGCGACGAGAAGGCCTGCTTCATGGTGACCGAGCCGGATGCCGGCCTCAACACCACGCACCTGAAGACGCGCGCGGTGCGGGACGGCGACCGCTATATCCTGAGCGGCAAGAAGATCTGGATCTCCACCGCCCAGGTCGCCGACAAGGCGCTGATCCTGGCCCGCACCACCCCGCTCGACGAGGTGAAGCGGCCGACCCAGGGCCTGAGCCTGTTCTACACCGACATCGACCGCGACTACGTCGAGATCCGCGAGATCGAGAAGATGGGCCGCAAGGCCGTGGACTCCAACCAGGTGTTCCTTGACGGCCTGCCCGTCCCGGTCGACGACCTGATCGGCGAGGAGGGCAAGGGCTTCGATCTCATCCTGCATGGGCTCAACCCCGAGCGCGTGCTGATCGCGGCGGAATCGGTCGGCCTCGGCCTCGTCGCCATCGAGCGGGCGTCGGACTATGCCAAGGAGCGCATCGTCTTCGATCGGCCGATCGGCCAGAACCAGGGTATCCAGCATCCGCTGGCGCAGGCCTGGATGGAGCTGGAAGCCGCCCGCCTGATGACGATGAACGCCGCCTGGCGCTACGACAACGGCCTGTCGTGCGGCGCCGAGGCCAACAGCGCCAAATTCCTGGCGGCGGAGGCCGGCTACAAGGCCTGCCAGACCGCGGTCATGACCCACGGCGGCTTCGGCTACGCCAAGGATTTCCATGTCGAGCGCTACCTGCGCGAGATCATGATCCCGCGCATCGCGCCGATCAGCCCGCAGCTCATCCTCTGCTTCATCGCCGAGAAGGTGCTCGGCCTCCCCAAATCGTATTGATATCAAGTCGTATTGATATCGTCAGGAATTAATTCCTGACAAATGGATGAGCGGACTTGACCCCGCCATCCATCCACTCAACAACACCGCCTGCCGGCGGCAGCTGCCGGCAAACGGGAGGTTTCCACATGAGCGACAGCCGCGAGGTCACTCTCTACCACTGGCCGCATTCGCGCTCGGCCGGGACGCTGGTGCTGCTGGAGGAGCTGGGCGCGCCCTATAAGCTCGAGGTCACCGACATCACCAAGGGCGTGCAGCGCGAGCCGGCTTTCCTCGCCGTCAACCCGATGGGCAAGCTGCCGACCATCCGCGTCGGCGATGCGGTCGTGACCGAGCAGGTGGCGATCTACATCTATCTCGCCGACCTGTTCCCGGAGGCGGGGCTGGCGCCTGCGCTCACCGATCCGCTGCGCGGCCCTTACCTGCGCTGGATGGTGTTCTACGCCGCCTGCTTCGAGCCGGCGATGACGGATCTTGCAGGGAAGCGCGACCCGGGGCCGGCCATGAGCTCGCCCTATGGCAGCGCCGATGCGGTGCTGGGCGCGCTCACCGGGCAGCTGCGCCAGGGGCCTTACCTGTTGGGCGAGCGCTTCACCGCCGCCGACGTGCTGTGGGGCTCGGCGCTCAAGTTCATGACCGCCTTCAAGCTGGTGCCCGAGTCGCCGGAGGTGATGGGCTACATCGGGCGGGTGACAGGCCGTCCGGCGCAGGCCAAGGCGGACGCGGTCAACGGCAAGGTCCTCGCCGCGGCGGCGGGTCAGGCATGAGCCTGCCGGCGACGATCGACATTGGCGCGCTCGACCTCGCCGGCCTGGTGCGGCCGGGCGACACGGTCGTCGTCGGCCAGGGCACCGGCGAACCCCAGGCGCTGACCGAAGCCCTGGTGGCCCAGCGGAGCGCCTATCCGGGGGCGCGGGTGTTCGTCGGGCCGCTGTTCTCCGACACCTTTGCGCCGGACCGGACGGAGGGGCTCGCCTTCTCCGGCTACGGCGCCATCTCGCGCGCCGGCCAGATCGCCCGCGCCGGGCGGCTCGACCCAGTGGCTGCCCACTACAGCGCCCTGCCCGGCCTCTTCGCCGACGGCATCATCCCCGCCGACGTGGTGCTGATGCAGTTGACCCCCGGCGACGACGGACGGCCGCCGAGCCTCGGCATGATCACCGACTATCTGGTGGCGGCTGCGCGCCGCGCCCGCGTCGTCATCGCCCAGGTCAATGGCGAGCAGCCCTGGACCTTTGGCGGCGAGCTGCCCGAGGACGTGCGCGTCCACGTCTGCGTCGAGGCGACGCGGCCGCCGGTGGAACTGGCGCCGGCCCGCGTCGGCCCGACCGAGGAGGCCATCGCCGCTCATGTGGCCGCGCTGGTGCCCGACGGGGCCGTCATCGAAATCGGCATCGGCGCCATGCCCGACGCCATCCTGTCGGCGCTGATGGGCCATCGCGACCTCGGCTTCCACTCCGGCATGATCAGCGACCGCACCGTCGACCTGATCGAGGCGGGCGTCATCACCAACGCCCGCAAGCCGTTCGACACCGGCGTCACCATCGCCGGCTGCCTGTTCGGCGGCCGCAAGCTGTTCCGTTTCGCCGACCGCAACCCGGCGCTCCGGATGGCGCAGCCCACCTACACCCACGGCCACGGCGTGCTGGCGCGCCTCCCCGCCTTCGTCGGGCTGAACTCGGCGGTCGAGGTCGACCTCACCGGCCAGGTCAACGCCGAGGTGGTGGACGGGGCCTACGTCGGCGGCGTCGGCGGCCAGGTCGATTTCGTGCGCGGCGCGCTCGCCTCCCCGGGCGGCCGCTCGGTCATCGCGCTGCCGGCCACCGCCCGCAAGGGCGCGGTCAGCCGCATCGTGCCGGCGCTCGCCGGCCCGGTGACGACCCCGCGGGCCGACGCCGACACCTTCGTCACCGAGTTCGGCGTGGCCGAGCTCAAGGGCCTGCCACTCGCCGAGCGCGCCCGGCGCATGATCGCCATCGCCGACCCGGCCTTCCGCGACGACCTGGAGCGCCAGGCACGGACGCTGTTCCCCGGCGGCTTTCCCACCTTCGTATCGACCACCAAGACACAGGATCACAGCCGATGACCGGACCGCTCGCAGGCCTTCGCATCGTGGAAATGGCGGCGATCGGCCCGACGCCGATGGCCGCCATGCTGATGGCGGACCTGGGCGCCACCGTCATCCGCGTCGAGCGGCAGGCCCCGAGCGGCCTCGGCGTGCCCCGGCCGCCGCGCTACAACCTGCTCAACCGCAACCGGCACTCGGCCTCCTTCGACCTCAAGCACCCCGACGGCATCGCCGCCACGCTCGACCTGATCGCCGGCGCCGACGCCCTGATCGAGGGCTTCCGTCCCGGCACCATGGAGCGCCTGGGCCTGGGACCGGACGTGTGCCTCGCCCGCAACCCGCGGCTGGTCTACGGCCGCATGACCGGCTGGGGGCAGACCGGCCCGCTGGCGCCGACGGCCGGGCACGACATGAATTATCTGGGCCTCACCGGCGCGCTGTTCGCCATCGGCCGCAAGGACCAGGCGCCGACGCCGCCGCTCAACCTGGTTGCCGACTACGGCGGTGGCGCCCTCTACCTCGCCTTTGGCGTCGTCTGCGCGCTGCTCGAGGCGAAGGGCTCGGGCCAGGGCCAGGTGGTCGACACCGCAATGGTCGACGGCGCCGCCTCGCTGATGACGTCGGCCTTCGGCCTGCACGGCGGCGGCCTCTACAAGGACGAACGGGGCGCCAACATCCTCGACAGCGGCGCGCCGTTCTACGAGGTCTACCCCTGCTCGGACGGCGGCTTCATCGCCGTGGCGCCGATCGAGGAGAAGTTCCGCGAGGAGTTCTACCGCCTGCTCGGCGTCGACCGCGCCGCCCTCCCCAACGACGACGACGCGGCCAACTGGCCGGCGGTGAAGGAGATCATCGCCGCGCGCATCGCCACGCGGCCGCGGGCGGAATGGGAGGCGGTGTTCGCCGGCAGCGACGCCTGCGTCTCGCCGGTGCTGTCCATGGCGGAGGCGCCGACGCACCCGCACATCGCCGCGCGCGAGACCTTCATCGACATCGACGGCGTGGTGCAGCCGGCCCCCGCCCCGCGCTTCAGCCGGACGGTGCCCGGCAAGCCCACGCCGCCGGAGCTGCCCGGCGCCGGCACCGAGGCGGCGCTGGCCGAATGGGGCTTTGCCGCCGAGCGCATCGCCAAGCTCAAGCGTGACGGCGTGATCGGCAACCGCTGATCGGAACGCAGGCGTTACGATGCCGGGCGGTGCAAAGCACGGTCCTCGAGCGCCTGGTTCACCTCGCCCCCGAGGAGAACGACGATCGTCGAGATCCAGATCCAGGTCATGAAGCCGATGACGGCGCCGAGCGAGCCGTAGGTCTCGTTGTAGGAGCCGAACCGCGCGACGTACCAGGAGAACAGCATCGACGCGCCGATCCAGGCGAGCGCCGCGATCATGCTGCCCCACAGCAGCCGGCGCACCGGCGGATGGCTCCGACACGGGCCGAAGCGATAGACCAGCATCAGCCCGAGGGTGATGAGGACGAACATGGCCGGCCAGCGCGCCACGTCGACGATGCGATCCGCGTCGCTCGCCAGCCCGACGAGATTGAGCACGACGGGCACGCCGACGACGCCGGCCATGGCGACCATGGCGAACAGCAGCCCGCCCAGGGTGAACAGTAGCGACAGAGCGGTGAGCTGGACGAAGCCGCGCGTCTCGGTCTCGCCGTAGACGACATTGAGCGCGTCGAAGAGCGCCTTCATGCCGGCGTTGGCGCTCCAGATCGCGATGACGAGACCGAGGGCGAAGGCGTAGCCCAGCACGCCCGCGCCCTTGGCCACGATGCGGGTGATCTGCTCGTGGATGATGGCGATGGCGCCGTCCGGCAGCACGCCGGCCAGCAGTGCCACATGCTGGCCGACGGTCGACGCATCGGCGAACAGCCCATAGATCGAGATCAATGCGACGATGGCGGGAAAGACGGCGAGCAAGACATAGAAGGTGACGCCGGCCGCCACCGCCAGGATGCGATCCGTGCCGATCGCCTCGTAAAGACGCCAGAGCGTCGCCGTCCAGGTCGGCACGGCGGCCTTGGCCGGCGTGCTTTGCCGAGTCTCAAGGCCGGCCGGATCGCCGGCCACGGCGTCCGCCGGTTGGAGAAGGTAGGCCCGCGGCAATCGTCGCTCGCCCGCCCCGCTATCCCGCGCCGATCCCCGCTGCCACAGCGCCCAGGCGCCCAGCGCGATCGCCAGCAGCACCGGCGCGCCGGCACCGATCGTCGGCCCTTGGCCGGCAGGTTGTTCCAGATGCGCCATCACCGATCCGCAGCACGACACCGAGCTGCCGGCAAAACCGCAGAGATCGATCGCGAGTTCCCATGTCGAGAGGAGCGCATGCGCATCGACCCTGCCGGAGCCGTTCACGACCGGATGGAGTCACTCGGACCGAAGCCCTGCGAGGCGGGTTCACGCCTGCAGCTGCTTGCTGACCGCGGCAACGACTTCCGGCAGGCGATAGGGCTTTTGGATGATCACGCTCCGCGGCACCGGTCGCGGCCGCTCGGTGGAGTAGGCGGTCGCGTAAATGACATGGAGCTCTGCGCGCCTCAGGCGAGCCTGCTCGGCCAGATCCCAGCCGTCGAGCTCCCCGGGTAGCCGGATGTCGGTCAGCAGCAGGTCGACGTGCTGCTGCATCAGCAGCGTCAGCGCCTCGTCGGCGGTCTCCGTTTGCAGGACACGATAGCCAACGTCCGATAGCTCCCGGGCAACCATGTCGCGGACGAGCCATTCGTCCTCCACGACGAGGATCGTCAGAAGAACGTCATTGCTGTCCCTGCCTGTGGCGGTTTCCGTCATTTTGCCCTTTCACAATTCGTGACGTGGCTTATACGCGGCTCGTCCCCCGGCAAGCCGCAGCGCGTTGCTATCCCCCTCATAGACACTCACAAGCATGTGAGTATTCTGCAAGTCATCCAAACTGTTGTTAGATCAGGAGGGGCGGCGTCCCGTTGAGTCCAGACACCATATTGGCGTATGGACGGTGCGAAGGTTCGGTCCGAGAATCCGAACGGGACTGCACTGGGTGGCCAAGAGGCGTATGTCGGGAGCGGCGGGAGCCCCGCAGCAGCCGGTTCGACGGCAGGCGGGCGGCGCGGGGGAACTGGTGCAGGACGGCCGGTCACGCCGGCTAGCGCTCCGCATTCGAGATATTGGAGCATTTCGATCCGATCGGACGAGCCCCTCCGATCGGATCGAAATGCTCCGGTGAGCGTGCCGGCGGCGCGGGCGAGCGATGTTCGACGACCCTCTCCTTCAGGCCGACGCCGGCCAGCCCTCGCCCGCCAGCGCGGCCAGACTCGACATCGTCATCGTCAACTGGAACTCCGGCGACCTGCTGCGCGGCTGCATCGAGGCTTTGGCGGCGAGCTCGACGGCGCCGGACCTCAACGTGGTCGTGGTCGACAATGCGTCGGGCGATGGCTCAGAAGCCGGCGCCGCGATGCCGGCGCCCGGCCTGGCGGTAACGCTCGTCCGCAACGCGGCCAACAGAGGCTTTGCAGCCGCCTGCAACCAGGGAGCCGCGCAAGGCCAGGCGCCGCTGCTGCTGTTCCTCAACCCGGACACCCGGGTCGAGCCGGACACGCTGGCGAACGCCCTGGCGTTTCTCGCGAGCCCGGCCGGCGCGCGCGTCGGCGTTCTCGGGGCCAAGCTGCTGGGTGATGGCGGTCGCACCGAGCGCACCTGCGCCCGCGCACCGTCGCCCCTGCTGACCCTGGCCCGCGCGGTCGCCCTGGACCGGATCGCGCCGGCCTGGGTGCCGCCGCATTTCCTGACCGAATGGGACCACCAGGATACGCGCGAGGTGGCCCAGGTGATGGGCGCGTTCCTGCTCATTCGTCGGCCGCTGTTCGCGGCTCTCGGCGGCTTCGACGAGCGCTTCTTCGTCTACTACGAGGACTTGGACCTCTGTGTGCGGGCGGCGCAAAGCGGTGCCGCGGTCATGCATTTCGCCGGGGCGAGCGTCTGGCACCAGGGCCAGGGCACGACGGCCCAGGTGAAGGACAAGCGGCTGTTCTACATCCTGCGCAGCGAGGTGCTGTTCGCCGACAAGCACTTCGGCATAACGACGGCGCTCGGCCTGCTGGCGCTGCTGGTTGCCGTGCAGGTGCCGCTGCGGACCGTGCGCGCGGCGATCGCCGGAGCGCCGGGCGAATGGCGCCAGGTGCTCCGCGGCGCCGGCCTCCTCATCGCCGATGCCCCGCGCCTCATCCGCAGCCTCGGGCGCTCCAGGCGCAAGTAAGGCAGCGCATCACCGGCCGGATGACCTCGTCTGGTCGGCAGCAAGCTTTGGAAAGGCTCACACCTCCGGCGCACCGGCGGGCGGGCCGAGCCGACCGCGCAGCCCCGCCCATGCAGCACGGCCGAGCCCGACAGCGACGGACGGGCGCAAGCCGCTGTCGATCCAGAACAGCATCGCTTGCAGCGGCAGGTAGGCCGCCTGGCGCAGCTTGAAGCGGATAGGCACGTGGCCGAGCCTGAAGCCGTAGACGGTGTTGCGCACATAGGCGCCCATCCGGAACGCCTTCTGGCGCGGCGTCGCCACCGGACCGATGCGGATCTCACCGTCGCCGACGGTGTGAACCATGGTCACGTCGCGGTCGATCCAGCATGAGTAACCGCGGGCCCAGGCACGAAAACACCACTCCAAGTCGACCGCATCGATGAAGTAGTCGTCGCGGAACTTGCCGACGCAGCGAAAAGCCTCGAGATCGATCAGCGAACCGGAGGTCGCCAGCACGTCGACGGCGACGGCCGCCTCCGCGTCCGCCCCGGCCGGCCCGCGCCGGAACAGGCGCGGCGACTTGTAGGCAGCCCCTTGCGGCGGCGAGACCATCAACGGCCCGACCACCGCCGGGCGGCAGCCCGACTGATCGAGCCACACGAAGCGCGTCCAGAGGCGGGCCACGAGCCCCTCCCCCGGTTGCGAATCCTGGTCGAACAGGATCAGGCGCGCGAAGCCGTCCAGCATGGCCGCCAGGGCGAGCAGGTTGAGCGCCGTCGCCACACCGAAGTTGACCGGGCATTCGATGAGCACCAGCCGCGGTCGCCGCCGAAGGTCGGCCAGCAGCTCCGCGTCGATGCGGCCGTTGACGACCGCGAAGACCTTGCCGACGTCGGCGTCGATCGCGCCGAGGAGCGCCTCCAGCCGGGCTCGGTCCGGCCCGAACAGCACGATGCCGGCCGCCAGTAAGGAGCGGTCGATGCCGGCGGGACCACGCACGTGCAACTCGTCCATCAGCGCTGGGCTGCCACCACGAGCGGCATCGGCGACGCATCGCCCTCGGCGAAGCGCGAGGCGCCGAGCAGGGCGGGCTCGGCCGATGCCGGAGCGTGCGCCATGTCGATGCGGCTCGGCGCCATCGCCGGCCCGCCGGCGAACGGCATCGCGACGAACGCAGCCGGAGCCGCCGGCCCGGCGAGCGTGAAGGCGACCTGCACCGGCTTGGCCGGCCGCAGCGCCACGGCGACCTCCGTGGCCGGCGGCTTGAGCTTGCGGGCCGGGATGATCACCACCTCGCGGCCGGCGAAGGCCAGGGCCTCGGGGCGGCTCACCACGCCGAGCGCCGGCGCGGCAATCTTGGCGAGCGCGGCAAACGCCGAGTTGGTGCCGCCGTCCATGTAGGTGGTGCGCACCGACGCGCTGCCTTCGGCGACCAGCGTGGTGGCTCGTTCGGCTTCCTCCTTCAGGCGCGCCTGGGCCAGGGCCTCCTTGGCCGGGTCCTTGTAGGGAGCGAAGACGTAGCGCCCCCCTGCGACGCCGACCGCCGGCTCGGCGCCCGTCGCCTCGAAGCGGTCCGCGCCCTCCTTGAGCTGCCGCCAGAAGGCGATGTTCGGATCGTTGCGGTGGCGGGCCATGTTCTCGGCGGTCATACGGAACGGATAGGCCTGGAATTGAAACGCCTGCTGCCCGCCGGCAAAGGCCTCGCGAGCGATGGCGAAGATCTCGCCGATGCCCTTGTCGGTCATGGCGTAGCAGCCCATCGACGAGCAGGTGCCGTGGACCATGAGCGCCGAGCCCGAATAATTGTGGGCACGGTCGTAGGCGTTGGGGAAGCCCGTGTCGAAGGAGAGGTAGTAGGCGGAATTCGGGTTCATCAGCCGGGGCGTGATGGCATAGAAGCCCTCCGGTGCCTGGCGGTCGCCCTCGCGGCGCTTCGGCCCGAGCTGTCCCGACCAGCGGCAGATCGGAAAGGTCTTGAGGAAGACGTAGCGGCCATTGCGCGCCAGCTTCCACACCTGCAGCTCGGCCTCCCTCTTGTAAACGCGAATGACGATGGGCGCCGAGGCGCTGGTGCCCCGCGCCGCCATTGCCGCCAGCGTCGATGCCGGGATGGGCGCCTCGTGCTTGGCGAAGCCGGCCGCCCGTGCCGGGATGGCAGCCACGCCGATGCCGAGGACGACGAGAAGCCAGACCCTGGGTATCCACGTGGCGCGCATGCGTCGTCTGCCTGCCTTTCA